>NZ_JAJIRT010000009.1 GCF_025717675.1 Paucibacter sp. DJ2R-2 | reverse complement strand
TGCCCGGACATGGAGTCAAGGGAGATGTCTTCTGGGATTACGCCGTTGACGCGAGTAGGCATGGTGCGCTCTAACGTGAAAGTGAGCGGACGCCGAAGGCGGTCCGCTCCAATGACAGGTTGTGCGTTGCGTGTGAAAGCACGCCAGATTCAATGAGCATGCCTAGCCTCGTAGTCGTGCAGCGCTTCTGCCAATCCCGCCGCGATATCGTCGCAGTCTCTGCGCCAAAGATAGTCCGTGTCCTGGCGCGTGATGACAACCGTGCAGCGAAGGTTTGACCTTTCCCCGTCCCACTTGAGCAAGACAACGGCTCCTTGCGCTTGAGCAGCCTCAATCTGCGGAATGAAACGGTCGATCATCTCGGTCATCAATCTAGCGACGCACAACGTTGAAGCTGAGGGGCCGGAGCCAGCTGGCCGCGCGAAGCTGAAAATATACAGTCAGAGTAGCGCGGCCAGCTGGCGGAGGTCCACTCGAGCGAAGGGTTAGGCGTCACTTCTTGAATCCGGGCCCGGATGCGGACCTTCAAGCACTTGGTACGAATCCTCAGCGTACATGCCGAAGAATTCTTCGAGGCTGCCGGCTACGCGTATGCATTTGTCGTCGTTGAAGTAATCGGCGAACACTGCGCTTGTGTCATCTCCGTTTGGAATCAGTCTGTAGCTCCAGCAGCTTATGAGGTAGTCAGAAAAGAGAACTCCTGTTGCAACGTCCGCTGTGTTCTCGATCTGTATGTCGGATAGCGTCCAGAGGCGCCAGTACTCCTTGTCCATCTCCGGCATTCCTCCCAATATTGCATACATAGAAACGACATCCGCTGTCGCCTTTGCACCAACCTTTGCGAAGGTCTCGCAAACTGCCGCCGCGGGCTCTGGGGGCAACAGAACTAACCCTTCGGTCTTCCAGCGTTCGATCATCCTGCGAAGGTTGCGCATTCTTTGTGACGCCTAACGTTTGACATGAGGGGCGCGCAGCGGCGGGACACGCTTGGCCCAGAATGAAATGAGGGCCATGCGTGGCATGCCGTTGCGCGTCCCTTCGATGGAAGGGTTAGGCGTCGGCATTCTAGGGCACATCATTTTTGACCACTTCCCACAATGCCAAATTCGATGGCCAGTTGCCCCAGTGATTTGACGGCGGATGCTGTAGTGGCGTTCGTCCGCATCGACAAGTGTGCAAGGCAATGCGAAAGCGCTAGTTCCCACTCCCCGTGAGTAGACAGCGACTCACACGTGCGAAGAGTTTCCGGCTCGAGTAGCGCCTGCACGGTTGCCAAGGCCGAGGTGAGGCGTTCCTGGGGGTTGTAGTTAGGCCCCTCTGCAAAACGAGCGACGACACCCAACCCGGCCAACGAAACAATAAGCGACCTTGCCGACTCAGCGGATTGCAATGAGACCCTCGGGCACTTCTTTTCAAGCAAGGCGTCGGTGGCTTTCTTCGCGGCGGCAAGACCGAGGCCGCAATGCGCTTGAAGTGTCGTGGTGCAGCTAACCTTCTTTGCACCTACTTCAGCACGGATGAGTTCGACGGTCTGCATTTCGACGCCTAACGTTGCAGCTAACCGGCCCGCGACGGCAGGACGCCGGCGGGCCAGAATGAAATGAGGCCCGAAGGCGGCGTGCCGTTGCGGGTCCGGTTGAGCGCAGGGTTGGGTTTCACTTCTGCTCTTCGTGCAAGGTGTCTACCCGAAGCTTGGCTATCTGTGCGGCTTGTGCGGCAGCGATGGCTGCTCCGACAAACTGATAGTTCGCGGAGCGATCAGCGAGAACATGCAACTCGACTCGTGGTGTCTGACTCCTGAGCGCTTGCAGTTGCTTCGTGAGTTCGGCTGAGGCTACAGGCTGACCGGCAAGCGAGTAGGCGCCGGTTGCCGATACTTCGAGCCTTACGACAGGCGAAGGAGGCTCCTCGCTGCATCCAATCACCGCGCCCAGCAATGCAGCCGATGTCAGTGCGCGGCTGATGAGACGGACTAAGGTCCTGCTTCGCGTGGCAAGCCGACGACTGGGAACTTGATGCATAGACTTACGTCCGATCTTGGAGACTGGGGGCAAATAGCTAGTGTTGCGCGACAGGCAGCCTGTGAAACCCAACGTTGAAGCTGAGGGGCCGCAGCCAGCTGGCCGCGCGGAGCTGAAAATGGACAGGCAGCATAGCGCGGCCGGCTGGCGGAGGTCCACTCGAGCGACTGGTTATGGCTCACGCCCGCATTCCCACCCATATGACCGCCTCAGTAGATGCTGCGATAACCGGCGAAAGCACCTTCGGCCAGAACTTGCCGCCATGCAAGTGCTCTGCCGAGTGATCGTGATGCCGCCTCTCATCCTCGACTATCGAGGAGATGGCCAAGACCGCCGCCTCGTCTTTGCCTCGCAATAACTCCAGTTGATGCTCGAGGTGGCGGAGGACGACTCGCTCGACCGCAACTGTAGTTGAAGCAATTGCCTTGCGTCCCAGGAGCCCTGTAGCCAGGCCAAGGACGAATCCTCCCAACGCACAAAGCCAATAGCTTCGGCATCGCCGGCGCCCCCGGCGCTGAAGTTCAGACCAAAAGACGTACCGATGCCGCTTCTCGTGGGACTTGAACTCCTCGAGCTCCATGACCATGTCCCGCGCCGTGAGCCGAGCGGCAATGATCTGTCCGGTGTAGATGCAGATTGCGCCGTGCTCACCCGCATGGTTCACCTTCAGGATCCGGGAACCGAGCTCCGAATCTTCAGGCACGGGACTTCGGTATTTCATGAGCCATAACGTTGAAGCTGAGTGGCCGGAACCGGCTGGCCGCACGAAGCGATGATTACCTGCTGAGCGGAGTGCGGCCAGCTGGTGAAGGTCCACTCGAGCGACTGGTTGGGCGTCATCGCGACTCGGTACATATAAGGTCTCATTGGACGCCCACCCCTGCGACAAGTGCTGCCGCGGCAGCGACGAAATTGATGAGTAAGAGTGCCGTGGCCAGTGTATTGAGGCGCTGTTCGCTCAGCAATGCGCCAGCGGCCAGGGAGAGCAAGCCGAAGCCCCCAAGAAAGCAAGCAACACCCCAGCTACCTCGCCAGAAGTGCCATGCCGCGTAGGCGACGAAGCCGATGCCACAATCAGCGAACAACGTGCGATCGCGAGAGCGCTCTTTACTTAGGAAGGAACGCAACGACATGATGCCCAACGTGTTGTATATCGGTAGCAAACGCCGTTTATCACGGCTGACGTCGCAATAACAGGGCGTGCGGAAGTGACGCCAAGTTCTTGTGGGGCTTGCATTTTTTGCCGATTCGAGGGCGTGTGCAGGGTCATTAATTTGGGCGTCAAAAGCGGCGTCTGTTACAAATTGCTCAGGCGGGGAATCGCGTGCGGCCTTGGGCAACAGAAATCGGAGCGTATGTTGCCAGCAATTCCTGGTGTTAGGCCAGCTTGCGGCTGCAGGTGCGCATCAGGGCTTACGGGGGGGCATGTCCTACGTTTCACCGATTCAGGCCAAGGCTGTTGCCTAAGCCCAGGGCTTGGCCCGGACCCAGGCGTGCCAGGGCCTCCCGATGCGGCATGAAGAACCTTCGGGTCTGGTCCATCAAAGAAGCTCGGGCCTGCAGGCCGCTGAGCGCGATGGCCGGTGCCGGCAGGGCCAGACTGGTGGCCGTGCTCGCCGGGAACCTCCCCATGCCCGCAAGCAGGCAATACCAGGAGGGGCGCTGATACATCAGCGCGGCCTCATGCCGGCTCAACACGGCGTCGAAGTCGCCACCTTGGTCCCAGGCCCTTAGCAGCTCAGCCAGGCGCTCGGAGCAGGGCTTGAGCGCCCGGTTGGCGCGCCAGTAGTCGCTGTCATCGCGGGTGTTGAGCAGGTAGTGCGTCTGCACATACTCCAGCACGCCGTCGAACATCTGGTTGATCTGGGCGTTGTAGCGCTGGCGCAAGTCTTCCATCGTGCCGCTGCCGCCCCCCGATTGCAGCGCCTCGATCAGGTGCTGCACCGAGAATTGGATCAGCATCAGAGCCGTGGCCTCCAGCGGTTCGATGAAGCCTTGGGACAAGCCGATGGCCACGCAGTTGTGGCGCCAGTGTCGGGCCACCCGGCCCACGCGCATCTTGAGTCGCCGGGCGTTGGCGCCCTCGGCCGCCGGGCCCAGGTGGGCGCGCAGGGCGGCTTCCGCCGCGTCGTCGCTGATGAAGTCGGAGCTGTAAACGTAGCCATTGCCATAGCGGCTGCTCAGGGGGATCTGCCAGGCCCAGCCGTGTCCCAGGGCGGTGGAGGTGGTCTCGGACGAGATGTCCTGCTCGGGCTCCAGCGGCGTGGGGATGGCGATGGCCCGGTCGTTGAAGAGCCGGTCGCCCCAGGGGATGAAGGGCTCGCCCAAAGTCTCGTTGATCAGCAGGCCGCGAAAGCCGCTGCAGTCGATGAAGAAATCGCCTTCCAGGCGCTGGCCGCTGTCTTGCAGGCGCAAGGCCATGATGTCGCCGGTTTCGGCGTGGCGCTCCACGGCGGCCACGGTGTCCACGCAGTGCTGCAGGCCCAGTTGCTCTCGCCCATGGCGTTTCAGAAAGGCGCCGAGCAGGCCGGAGTCGAAGTGATACGCGTAGTCGGTGGCCGGGCTGTGCTCGGGCTGGCCGTAGACAGGCGCACGACGCTGACGCGCCAGTTCAGCGGCGAGAAAAAAGTCTGCCGGGTTGGCGTCCACATCCTCGCCGCGGCGGCGCAGGTTCGCCTGCTGGATGAAGGCCTGGCCGAGCGGACGGTCGGCTTCGTTGAAGAAAGGGTGGACATAGCTTTCGTAGCCCGGCTGCGTGGACCAGCCGGGGAAGCGGATGCCGGCTTTGTAGGTGGCGTGGCAGGCGGGCATCCAGTCGCGCTCTTCCAGGCCGAGCTGGCGGAAGAAGTCGCGCAGATAGGGCGTGGAGCCTTCGCCCACGCCGATGGTGCCGATCTCGCTCGATTCGACCAGGGTGTAGCGGCACGCCGGGCCCAGCTGGCGCGCCAGCAGGCAGGCCGTCATCCAGCCCGCGGTGCCGCCGCCGACGATGACGAAATGGGGCGCTGCAGCGGGCGAGGGTGTGCTCATGAAGAGGAAGGGGTAGAAGGGACAGCGGGCTCAGGCCGCGGCGCGGCAGCGGCTTCATGTCCGGGCAAGGCCAGGCGGACTTCGAAGCCGCCTTGCGGATGGTTGCGAAAGCGCAGGCTGCCGCCGTGGTCGGCGACGATGTCGCGCACGATGGACAGGCCCAGGCCCAGGCCTTCTCCGCGCAGCTTGGAGCCATGGTCCAGCCGGGTGTAGGGCTGGCCGAGCTTGGCCAGGGCGCTTTCGGGCACGCCGGGGCCGTGGTCGCGCACGGTCAGCAAGACCTGACCCGCTTCTGC
Source organism: Paucibacter sp. DJ2R-2 (assembly GCF_025717675.1). GTDB lineage: Bacteria > Pseudomonadota > Gammaproteobacteria > Burkholderiales > Burkholderiaceae_C > Paucibacter_A. The sequence goes on along the minus strand of NZ_JAJIRT010000009.1, from coordinate 234,708 downwards.
GCTCCCGGGCTCGCCCGAGGCCATCTCCAACTCGGTGCGGTGCTGCTGGGCGCCAGCGCCGTAGAACATGGCGTTGTCCAGCAAGTTGCCGAGTGCGCGCTTGAGGGCCAGGGGCTTGCCGAACACCGTCAGGGGCAGCTCTTTCAGCTCGATTTGCTGGCCGGTCATGCGCGCGTCGCGCACCATCTTCTGCAGCACCAGGTCGATGCGCACGGGCGCGCGGTTCTCGTGAATGTCGGTGTCCTTGACGATTTGCAGCGCGGTCTTGACCATCATGTCCAGTTCGTCCAGGTCCTCATGGAACTCGTCTTGCACGGCGGGGTCGTCGAGCAGCTCGCTGCGCAGACGCAAGCGTGTGATGGGCGTGCGCAGATCGTGCGAGATGGAGGCGAACAGGCGCTCGCGGTCGCTGAGGTAGCGGCGGATGCGTTCCTGCATGTCGTTGAAGGCCTGGATGGCGCGGCGCACCTCCGAGGTGCCGCTCAGGCGCAGCGGTTGTGGTGTGGTGCGGTGGCCGACCAAGGCCGCGGCCCGGCTCAGACCGCGCAGCGGGCGGGTCAGCGCGCGCGCGGCGATCACGGTCAGGATCAGGGCCAGGCACAGGGTCAGCAGCTGCGGGGCCAGGCGTTGCCAGGTGAAGAAGTCCAGCTGCTCCAGAAAATAGGGGTCGGGCATGGCGCTGCTGAGGTAGACCCATTGCCCCGGTTCTGTCTCCACCTGGATGACCAAAAAAGGCGCCGGCCGCTCGCTGGCCAGCAGGGAGGGGTCGACCCAGCTGTCGGGCAGGTCGGCCAGCAGGGCGCCGCTGGGCGCCACCTTCAGGCCTTGCGGTGAGGCCAGGGCGACACGAATGGGCGTGCCGGGCGCCAGCTGGGCGCTGATCTCCTGGCGCACGATGGCTTCCACCGAGCGTGCCAGTGGCAGATCGGGCAGGGCTCGCGTCGGCACTTCGCCCTTGTTGAGAAAGACCAGGAAGCGCGTGCCGCCCATGGTGCGCAGCTGCTCGATCACCAGCGGTCGGTAGGGCGCCGGCAGCTCGCGCAGCGCCCGCAGCGCGCCGAGCACGCCGCTGGCCACATGGTGGGCGGCCAGCTCGGCCTGGCGCCGGGTGCGCAGCTCCACCTGGCGGTACCAGAGCAGATTGACCAGCAGCTGCACGATCAGCAGGCCGGCCAGCATGGCCAGGGTGAAGCGGCCCTGCAGGCTGTCGAACCAGAAGCCGACGCTGCGGCGCGGCCAGCTCTGGGTGTCGTTCAGACCCGCGGCTTCATAGCGCATGCGAGGCGTTGACCGTGGTGGCAAAGACATAACCGGAGCCCCGAACGGTCTTGATCAGGGCCGGCTGCTTGCCGTCGTCTTGCAGGCGCTGGCGCAGGCGGCTGACCTGCACATCGAGCGAGCGGTCCAGCGGCCCGAGGTCGCGGCCGCGCGTCACCTCGGCCAGGCGGCTGCGGTCCAGCACCTCGCCGGGGTGCTCGACCAGCAGCTTGAGCAGCTGGAAGTCCATGCCCGAGAGGGCCGACGCCGCGCCCTCGGGGTCGATCAGGCTGCGCTCCAGCACATCGAGGGTGAAACCGTTGAAGCGGAAGTAGCGCGGCGTCTGGTTGCGTTCCTGGCCGCTGCGGCGGTGGATGGCCTTGATGCGGGCCAGCAGCTCGCGCGGGTTGAAGGGTTTGCCGATGTAGTCGTCGGCGCCCAGCTCCAGGCCGACGATGCGGTCGGTCTCCTCGGCGCTGGCGGTCAGCATGATGACGGGCACATCGGAGCGGCGACGCACCGCCTGGCACAGGGCGAAGCCCTCGGTGTCGGGCAGCATGACGTCGAGAATGCACAGGCTGATCTCGTCGCGGAAGCGCTCGAACTCGGCCATGAAGCTGGCGCCGTCGTGGGCCAGGCGCACCTCGTACTGGTTCTTCTCGAGGTAGGTCTTGAGCAGAGTGCGGATCTTCTGGTCGTCGTCGACGAGCAGGATGGTGCGGGTCATGGCAGGGCTTTCGGGGGGCGCGGGCCGAGTGCGCGCAACAGGGCCTGGAGGCGGCGCTGCGCGGCGGCAGGGGTCTGGTTGGGGTCGAGGGCGAAGCGGTGCACGGTTTCGATGAAGGCGTTCTTGCCGACTTCATCAAAAGCCATGCGGTGCACCAGGCTGGGCACGCGCGGCGTGCCGGGGTTGGCGAACAATCGGTAGGAGCGTTGGGCGCAGAGGTCCAGCTCGTCGACCGGCACATCGCGCCGCACCGGCACCGAGCCCTTGATGCGGTTGTAGCTGATCTGCAGCGTGGCATTGCCCAGCAGCTCGGCCATGCGCTCTTGTGCCGGCTGCTTGCTGCCGTCGCCGGCGAGCATGGCCAGGGTGTCGATGCTGAAGAGATGGGCTTGCGCCGTGCCGGGCACGGCCTTGCATTCGAAGTCGCGCCCGCCTTCCTGGCCCAGCGCGCCGAGCTCACCGCGCACCCAGTCGCCGCTGATCAGCATGGCCGTGCGGCCGGCGGCAAAGTCGGCCACCAGCTCGGTCCAGCGGCGCTCGCCGGGGTTGGCGTTGCCGATCTGATTGCTGCCGCTGCCTGCGCTGACCGGCGCGGCCAGATTGCGCCATTCGCGCAGGCGCTTGAAGCTGCGCTCCAGGGCCGGGTCGTCGAAGGCTTGCAGGTCGCGCTGCACCACCATGCGCTGGTAGAGCGCCGGCCCGGCCTCGCCAAGCAGCATGGCCTCGAAGACCGTGGCCACCTGCCAGGGCTCGTCGCTGAAGCCCACGGGCGTAATGCCGGCCGCGCGCAGGGCGCTGGCCGCACGCATGACGCCGGCCCAGTCGCTGGGCGGCTCGATCTTGAGCTGGCGGAACAGGGCCAGGTTGAGGTAGAGGTTGTTGATGCGGTGGATGCCCAGGGGCGCGGCCACCACATGCTCGCGCACATTGAGCTGGCTCATGACCTGGGGGAAGAGGGTGCTGCGCCAGTCGCGGCGCTGGGCCACGCCGTCCAGACGCAGCAGCAGGCCCAGCTCTGCCCATTCGCGCAGGGCCTGGCCGTTGAGTTGTGCGACCTGCGGCGCTTGGCCGCGCAGGGTGCGCTCGTTCAGCACCTTGATGGCGCCGCCGCCGCCGCCGCCGGCCACGGCGCCGTCGACCCAGCGCAAGCCCTGCTCGGCCATGCGGGCCGCCACCAGGTCCGCTGCGGCCCGCTCGCCGGCCGAGGTCCACCAGTGCAGGACGTTCAGGTCCTGGTTGGCCTGCAAGGCACTGGCGGCCGGCGCCGTGGGCGCGGCGCTCAGCGGCTGCAGCATGGCGAAGGAAGCGACAAGAGCGAGCATGAGCCGCATCTTGCCCTGCAGGCACGCGGCGCAGGCCTTGCTTTTGTTGGACTTCGGTGAGCTTGTGTAAGGCACGGGCAGGCGGCGCGATGGCGGTTGTGACAATTGTTCCTCGCTCCGCAGGCCTTGGCGATTGGGGCTTTCGCGGCGTTCCGTGTCGGCCCCACCGCGGACTTTGGGGGCGCCATGTTAAGTAAGGTAACAAGCGCCTGAATCCATGGGGAAAGTGAGCCTGGACCAGCACGCCCATGCCATCGGCGCTGCCGGTCTTCCCCGGCCACGCCGCCGCCCGGGATCAGCCGCTGCCGTCGCGCGATTGCGTTACGTGACCCGAGCGCCTATCGTGGCCAGCATGTCGGCCAGGGAGGGTGTGTGCGCGCTGACCGGTGCGGTGTGGCCGGGCGCCGTGTGCGGGCTCGCTCGGGACCGTTCTCCGAAGGCGCGCCGGTCGCGCCGGGGCGGGGGCCAGGGTGCTGGATGACACCGAGCCCGCGCTGCATGAAGCTGCTCCTTGCCTGCGAGTGCTTCCCCCGCCAATGCGGAGGCACTCGCAGGTTTTTTCTTTCTTTCCTTGGGCTCAGCCGCCCGACCGGCTCGGCTCAGGCGGGCTGGCTCGATTCACTGGGCGTGGTCTTCTTCCAGTTCGTCGTGCTCGTCATCGAGCTCGTCGTTGTCCAGCACGGCCACTTCGGCGTACTGCACGCCGTGCAGCTGATGGCGATAGGCCAGGTGCGCATGGCGGCCGGTGGCTTCATGGTCGCCTTCGTCGTCGGCGGCTGCGGCGGCCAGGTGGTGATCGGCTGCAGCCGAGAAATGCCGTGCCGCCAGACGGTGGTAGTCGGCCACCGATTCGAAGTCTTGCTCCAGCAATTCCGTGCTGGCGTCGACGGGCAGGTCTTGCTTCAGTTCTTGGCTCATGGGGCTTCTTTCTTTCCGTTCGCTCGGTTGAGATGCAGTGCGGAGGGCTGCGCCCACCGGCGGCAAGCCAGCGGGCGCATGCTCAGCATCACGGTGCGATGTGAAGCCTTGGTGACAGGCCCGAACAGCCCTTCAGGACGCGGGCTGCCGCGTGTCGAGGTAGTTCTGCGCCGCCGCCCGTGCGGTTTCAAAGGCCTGGCGGAAGGCCTGCAGTTCGGCCGAATAGTCGCTTGAATCAGCGGCCGAATCAGCGGCCGAATCAGCGGTTGGGGCGTCGCCGGCCTCCTCGCTGCAGACCCGCTCCAAAGCACCCGCCCGCTCGCTCAGCTCGGCCATGCCGAGATAGCCCGAGGAGGTGCCGCTGGCATGGGCCAGCTGGCGCCAGCCGGCGCGGTCCTTGTCCTCCAGCGCATGGATGCGCAGCTGTGTGTCGGCCAGGAAACGGCTCAAGAGGGTCTGGAAGCGCTCCGGCTCCTTGAAACGGGCTTGGCCGACGGCGGCGTCGAAGCCGGGCAGTTTGGGGGGCGGCTCGGCCGCAGGCGCCGGCTGGTTCGCTTCAGCCTTGCCGTTCTGGCCGTCGCTGGCTCGGCCCATCAGCTGGTTGATCTTGCCCACCAGCTCGTCGACATTGAAGGGCTTGGCCACGAAGGCGTCCATGCCGGAATCCAGTGCGGCCTGGCGTTGCTGGCTGAAGGCACCGGCGGTCAGGGCGATCACCTTCAGGTGTCGCAGCTGCGGCGTGGCGCGGATCTTCTCGGTGGCGGCATAGCCGTCCATGACGGGCATCTGCACATCCATCAGCACCACGTCGACGCTGTCCGGCTGGCCCAGCAGCTGGGTGATGGCATCCAGGCCGTCCAGCGCCTGGGTGACGACGGCGCCTTCGCCGCGCAGGATGTCCTGGGCGACGTCGCGATTGATCTCGCTGTCGTCGGCCAGCAGGATGCGCAGGCCCTTCAGGCGCTGCAGCTGCGGTGCGGCCGGCTTGCTGGCGAGCAGGGCGCCGCGGCGGTTTTTGGCGTCCAGCACTGCGTTGTAGAGCCCGGAGGCGGTGACCGGCTTGGTCAGCACCGCGTCGATGAGCTCGCTGCCGGCTTGGTCGCGCAGGCGGTCGCGGTCAAAGGCGGTGACCATGATGATGATGGGCGCGTCCGGATCATCTGAATGGCCCGGTTCATGGGCTTGGGCCTCATGCGCCTGCACTTGCAGCTCGCGGATCTGCATCGCAGCGGCCAGGCCGTCGACCACCGGCATGCGCCAGTCGAGCAAGATCACGTCATAGGGCAGTTGCGGTGCCCGCTCGTGCAGCAGCTGCAGGGCTTGCTGGGCCGAGTCCGCGCTGTCGGCGTACCAGCCCAGGCTTTGTGCCGTGTTGCACATCACCTGGCGGGCCACGGCATGGTCGTCGGCAATCAGCACGCGCTGGTGCACCATGGCGGGCAGGGAGCTCTCGGTCACCTCGCTCAGCTGGAAGGGCAGGCTGACGGTGAAGGTGCTGCCGCGGCCCAGCTCGCTGCGAACGGTGATGCTGCCGCCCATCAGCTCGGCCAGCTGGCGGCTGATGGTCAGGCCCAGGCCGGTGCCGCCGAAGCGCCGGGTGGTGGAGCTGTCGGCCTGGCTGAAGGCGTGGAAGATGCTGTTCAGCTTGTCCGGGCTGATGCCGATGCCGCTGTCCTGGACGCTGAATTCCAGCTGGATCCAGTCCTTGCCCCGATCCGCAGGCGCTGTCAGGCGCCGGACATGGACCACGACCTCGCCTGCCGGTGTGAACTTGATGGCATTGCTGGCCAGATTGGTCAGCACCTGGCCGAGTCGCAAGGCATCGCCCTTGAGGAACAGGGCACCGGCCGGCGCTGCGCCGACCAGCACCTCCACCGGTTTGTTGCCCACGGCCGTGGCCATCAGGTTGGCCAACTGGTCCAGCACATCGTCGAGCCGGAAGGGCATGGACTCGATGTCCAGGCGGTGCGCCTCGATTTTGGAGAAGTCCAGGATGTCGTTGATGATGGCCAGCAAGTTGTTGCCGGACAGCTCGATCTTGCGCACCATCTGCAGCACGCCGGCCTCCAGAGGCTGGCGCTGCAGCAGATAGCTCATGCCCAGGATGGCATTCATGGGCGTGCGGATTTCGTGGCTCATATTGGCCAGAAACTCGCTCTTGGCCTGGTTGGCGGACTGCGCCTGTTCGCTGCGTTCAAGCAATTCGAGATTCAGCTCTTGCAGACGTTGTTGCGCCTGCTTCAGGGCGCTGACATCGGTGACCAGCACGAAGAAGCCGCGCACATGGCTGTCGTCGCGGTCGGGAATGAAATGCACCCAGGCGTCGCGGCTGTGGCCTTCGGCGTCTAGTAGCTGGCGCTCGAGCTGCTGCGGCTCGCCTTGCAGCACCCGTTCCACATAGGGCTGGTACCAGGCATAGCGTTCTTCGCCGAGCAGCTCGCGCATGGACCGGCCCTGCAGCTCGACCTGGCCCAGGCCCAGCCAGGACTTGAAAGCGGCGTTGGCAAAAGCGCAGCGCCGGTCGGGCGTGCAGTAAAGGATCATGCCGGGCACGATGTCCAGCAGGGTGTGCAGAAAGCGCTCGTCGCGCTGCAGCTGCAGGCGCTGTTCGGTGATTTCGCTGATGTCGTGCACGACCACGTAGAAGCCCTGAACCTCGCCGTCCAGGCAATCCGGCAGGTAGTGGGTCAGGGCGTGCCGCATGCGCTCGCTGTCGGGAATGCGGATGCTGCGCTCGAAGGTCTGGGTTTCGCCACGCAATGCCGCGTCGATGTGTTTGCGGTTGGCTTCGAACAGCTCAGGCCCGAGCAGCTTGGAGATATGTCGCCCGGGCAAGGTTTCGGGATCAACGCCGAACCAGCTGGCATAGGCATGGTTGGCCACCTGGTTGATCAGCTGCTTGTCCCAGTAACCGATCATGGAGGGCAGGGCGTCGATCACACTGCGCAGGCGCCGGCGGGCGGCTTCCAGCTCCTGGGTGCGCGCTTGGACCTGACTCTCGAGGCTGGCGTTGAGTTGCAAGATGCGCGCCTCGGCCTGCTGCTTGCGCTGCTGGTTGCTTGCCAGCAAATACGTGAGCAGTGCCAGGAGCGCGGCGATGCCGGCCATGCCGATGCCGACCAGCTTTGGCTCGATAAAGTTGCGCTGAATTAGAAAGTTAGGTTGTGCCCTGACCTCCAGCAGCCATTGGCGACCGAATTGCTGCAGCGGCAGACGCACACGGAGCCCGGCCGCGGCGACGGCGGCTGGCTTGGAGTCGTAGAAGGCCTGGGGCTCGGGCGAAGCCTCGGCATCCAGCAGACGCAGGGCGAAGCTGTTGCGTTGGAAGTCCAGACCGGCCAGCACTTCCTCCAGCAGCAGCGGTGCATAGGCCAGGCCCTGAACTTCGGCCTGGCGTTCGGCCACGGTGGCCGGTGTGCTGCCGCTGCGAAAGATCGGCAGCATGAAGAGCAGGCCCTGGCCCGGCTTGCCACTGGCTTGCAGCAAGGTGATGGGCCGGGTCAAGGTCGCCTGGCCGCTGGTCACGGCTGCCAGCGTGGCCTCGCGTCGCGTCGCCTCGGAGGCGATGTCCAGGCCCAAGGCGGCCTCGTTGCGCGCTACCGGCTCGATGAACTGAATCACCCATCGTTCACTCTGGTTGGGGCTGAGCGCTTGGATGTGGAAGTCGGGTCGGCCGTCGAGCCGGATGCGACGCAGAAAGGCCGCCTCCTGCTGCGGCAGCAGGCGCCGGATCAGGCCGAAGCCACGGGCGCCTGGAAACTCACGCTCCAGGTCGCGGGAGCGCATGTATTCCTGAAAGCTCTCGCGGCTGAGTCGGTCCAGGCCGGCCGCCAGCGCCGCGCCACGAGCGCCGCGCAGGCCGTACTCATAGCTGCGCAGGCGGTCTTGGACCTGGCCCAGAGCTTGCTGTGACAGCTCGGTGAAGTGGGTCTGCGCCTCGGTCGCTTGCCGATGCTGCAAGGCGACGGTGCCAGCCCATGCCAGCACGCAGCCGCCCAGCAGCACAGCCAGAGCCAAGGCACTGGGCTTGTCGCCATGCTTCATATCCGCTCCCTGCGGCCGGCCTTGGGTGCTCTGACCGCTGGAGGGAGACTAACTCAATTCGCCTTGCGAGGGGATGGCTGCAGCAGGCGGCGCAGGGCCCAAGTTGCCAGACTGCCCAGCAAGAGTCCCAGGGCATCGGCCAGGAGATCTGGCCATTCGCCGCTGCGTCCGGGCACCAGGGTCTGCAGCAACTCGATGGCGCCGCCGTAGGCCAACAGGGCCAGAAGCAATGCAAATTGGCGCCTGGGCCAGGCCAAACTCCCGAGCAAGCACAGGGAGCCGAAGGCGCACAGATGATTGAGCTTGTCCCAACCGAGGCTCATCTGCTGGGGCGGCTTCGGGCTCAGCGCCAGCCAACTGATGATCAGGATCAGCGGCACAAAGAGCAGGGCCAGGCCTCTTTGGATGGCGGGGCGTTCAAGCAGAGGGGGGGGAGTGGCTGACTGGTTCACGGTGACCGGTGAAGTAGGAAAGCGCTACCGGAAACAACAAAGCCCAGCTCTTGCGAACTGGGCTTTGCGGATTTTTTTGATGGTGCCGGAGAGATGAATCGAACACCCGACCTTCTCATTACGAATGAGCTGCTCTACCGACTGAGCTACACCGGCATCAAGCCCAAGATTCTAGCAGGGTTTATTTGGCCGAATCAAGGTGGTAGGCGGTCACGCGCTCGACTTCGTTCTTGGAGCCCAGCACCACGGCCACACGCTCATGCAACTGGGTGGGGGTCAGGTCCATGATGCGCTGGCGGGCATTGGTGGCGGCGCCGCCGGCCTGCTCGACCAGGAAGGCCATGGGGTTGGCTTCGTACATCAGGCGCAACTTGCCGGCCTTGTTGGGCTCGCGCTGGTCCCAGGGGTACATGAAGACACCGCCGCGGGTCAGGATGCGGTGCACATCGGCCACCATGGAGGCGATCCAGCGCATATTGAAGTTCTTGCCGCGCGGACCTTCTTCGCCGGCCAGGCATTCGTCGATGTAACGCTTTACTGGGGCATCCCAGTGGCGCATGTTCGACATATTGATGGCGAACTCCTTGGTGTCCTCGGGGATCTTCACGCCTTCTTGCGTCAGCACAAAGCTGCCTTGCTCGCGGTCCAGGGTGAACATGGCCACGCCGGCGCCGAAGGTCAGCACCAGGGTGGTTTGCGGGCCGTAGACGCAGTAGCCGGCGGCCACTTGCTGCTTGCCCGGCTGCAGGAAGTCGTCTTCCGACACGCCCTTGCTGCCCTCGGCCTTCTTGAGCACCGAGAAGATGGTGCCGATGGAGACGTTGACGTCGATGTTGGATGAGCCGTCCAGCGGGTCAAACATCAGCAGGTATTCGCCCTTGGGGAAGCGGTTGGGCACCAGGTAGATGCCTTCCATTTCCTCGGAGGCCATGGCCGCCAGATGGCCGCCCCATTCATTGGCTTCGATCAGCACCTCATTGGCGATGATGTCGAGCTTCTTCTGGATCTCGCCCTGCACGTTCTCGCTGCCGGCCGTGCCCAGCACCTCGCCGAGCGCACCCTTGGTGACGCTGATGGCGATGCGCTTGCAGGCGCGCGCGACCACCTCGATCAGGAGGCGCAGCTCCTGCGGGATGTGGCCGTGCTGGCGCTGTTGTTCGATCAGGTATTGAGTCAGGCTGATGCGACGTGTCATGGTGACGGTCTTTCTCGGGGAAGTAAAAAATCGGGTCGGAGCGCGGCAGACGAAGAAAAGGGGCCTCGTGGCCCCTTGTCATCTGCCCGTTCAGGCGGCGGCGTCGGCCGACTTGTCGGATTCCAGTGCGCGGTCGATGACCTCGCGCACATCGCTGGACAGGTCGGGCTTGGCGGCCACGCGGCGGATGGCTTCCAGGGCGGCGCTGCGGAAGGGCTGGGCCAGGGTGGTCCAGCGGTCCATGGTCCGCGCCAGGCGGCTGGCGATCTGTGGGTTGATGGCGTCCAGGGCCAGCACCTGCTCGGCCCAGAACACATAACCCGCCGCATCAGCGCGGTGGAAAGCGGCCGGGTTGAACATGCACAGCGAGAAGATCAGGCTGCGCGCGCGGTTCGGGTTCTTGAGCGTGAAGTCCGGGTGTTGGGTCAGCTGCTTGACGCGGGCGAAGCTCTTGCCATCCAGCTCCGGCGTGCGGCCTTGCAGGGCGAACCACTTGTCGATGACCAGGGGGTCGTCCTTGAACAGCTCGTGGAAGCGGGCCAGGGCCGGCTCGGCCAGCTCGGCATGGGCGTTGACCAGGGCGCTCAGGGCGCCGAGGCGCTCGGTCATATTGCCGGCGTCCTTGAAGCGCTGGTAGGCGCGGCCGGGCCAAACCGTGTCGCCGCTGCGGGCGGCGTCCAGCACCAGCATGCTCAGGGCCAGATTGGCCAAGGCGCGCTTGCCGGAGGACACCGGATCGGGCGTGTAGCCGCCCTTGATCTGGTTGGCCTCGAAGGCCTGGGCCCAGTCATCGCGCAGGGCTTGCGCCAGTTGGCTGCGCGCGGCCTCCACGGCGGCGTGGATGGCTTGCGGGTCCACCACCTCCAGCTGCTCGGCGATATAGCCTTCGCCGGGCAGGGTCAGGGCCAGGTCCTTGAAGGCGGCGTCCAGCTCGGGGTGGCGCAGCACGGCGCGCATGGCCTCGATGAAGGCGCTGTCCAGCTGCAAGGCGCTGCCGCTGCGCACGGCCGCCAGGATGCGGTTCAGAGCCAGGCGCTGGCTGGCTTCCCAGCGGTTGAAGGCATCGGCATCGTGTTGCAGCAGCACCAGCAGGTCCGCATCGCTGAGGCCGTCATCCAGCACCACCGGGGCCGAGAAGCCGCGCAGCAGCGAGGGCACGGGCTGGCTGGCCAGGTTGGTGAAGACGAAGCTTTGCTCGGCTTCATCCAGCACGATCACGCGCTCCAGGCCGGCGGCCTGCGCTTCGCCCTGCAACTGCAGAGGCAAGGCCTGACCCTCGGGGCTCAGCAGGCCCAGGGCCACCGGGATCACCTGGGGCAGCTTGTGCTCCTGGCCCGGGGTGGCGGGGTTGTGCTGCTTGAGCGTCAGGGTGTAGGTCTGGGCGGCCGCGTCGTACACGCCGCGGGCCTGCACGCGCGGCGTGCCGGCTTGCGAGTACCAGCGCTTGAAGTTGTCCAGGCGTGTGCTCAGGGCCGAGCCGGGGTTGGCGTCGGCGATGGCGGCGGCGAAGTCGTCGCAGGTCACGGCCTGGCCGTCATGGCGCTCGAAGTAGAGCTTCATGCCCTTCTCGAAGCCGGCGCGGCCGACCAGGGTTTGGTACATGCGCACGACTTCCGAACCCTTTTCGTAGACGGTGGGGGTGTAGAAGTTGTTGATCTCGACAAAGGTGTCGGGGCGCACCGGGTGGGCCATGGCGCCCGAGTCCTCGGGGAACTGGCTGGCGCGCAGGGCGCGCACGTCCTGGATTCGGCAAACCGCGCGGGCGCTGGCGCCGCCGGCCATGTCCATGCTGAATTCCTGGTCGCGGAAGACGGTCAGGCCTTCCTTCAGCGAGAGCTGGAACCAGTCGCGGCAGGTGACGCGGTTGCCGGTCCAGTTGTGGAAGTACTCGTGCGCAACGATGGACTCGATGCGGCCGAAGTCGGCATCGGTGGCGGTGGCCGGCGAGGCCAGCAGGGCGCTGGTGTTGAAAATGTTCAGGCCCTTGTTCTCCATCGCGCCCATATTGAAGTCGGACACGCCGACGACCATGAAGCGCTCCAGATCCAGGGGCAGGCCGAAGCGGGCTTCGTCCCAGACGATGGAGGCGATCAGCGAGTTCATCGCATGCTCGGTCTTCTCCAGATCACCGCGGCGCACGAAGACTTGCAGCAGATGGTCCTTGCCTGCACGGGTGCGCACGCGCTGTTCGCGCGCCACCAGATCGCCGGCCACCAGGGCGAAGAGATAGCTGGGCTTGGGGAAGGGGTCGTGCCACTTGGCGAAATGGCGGCCGTTGTCGAGATCGCCCGAGTCGAGCAGATTGCCGTTGGACAGCAGCACCGGGAACTTGGCCTTGTCGGCGCGCAGCAGCACGGTGTAGACCGCCATCACATCGGGGCGATCCAGGAAGTAGGTGATGCGGCGGAAGCCCTCAGCCTCGCACTGCGTGAAGAAGCTGCCACCCGAGGTGTAGAGGCCGCTGAGCGCGGTGTTCTTGTCGGGCGCGCAGGTGTTGCGGATCTCAAGCGCGAAATCGGCATCGGGCACGTTGTCGATGATCAGCTCATGGCCTTCCTGGCGGAAGGACACGCTCTCGCCATTGATCAGCACGCGCAGCACATTGAGCTCTTCGCCGTGCAGGCGCAGGGCGCCGTGGGCGACGGCGGCATTGCGCTCCAGCTGCATCTTGGAGGTGACCAGGGTCTTGGCCGGGTCCAGATCGAAAGTCAGGTCGACGGTACGGATCCAGAACGCGGGCGCGCAGTAGTCTTCGCGGCGGATCAGGGTGGCAGTGCCTTCACGCATGGCGGGCATCCTTGGGTGGCAAGAGGTTTGAAGCCCCGCGCGGGTGGCGCGGGGTCAGAGGCAGGTCAGGGAAAGAGCCGGGCGGGCGTCTGGGTCTCAGACGCCTTGCTTCAGGCTCTCGGTGATGAAGGGGTCGAGGTCGCCGTCCAGCACCTTCTGGGTGGCCGAGGTTTCGTAGTTGGTGCGCAGGTCCTTGATGCGGCTCTGGTCCAGCACATAACTGCGAATTTGGTGGCCCCAGCCCACATCGGTCTTGGTGTCTTCCAGCTTCTGCTGTTCTTCCATGCGCTTGCGCATTTCATGGTCGTACAGGCGCGAGCGCAGGCGTTTCCAGGCCACGTCGCGGTTGCTGTGCTGGCTGCGGCCGTCCTGGCACTGGACCACGATGCCGGTCGGGATGTGGGTCAGGCGCACGGCCGAGTCGGTCTTGTTGATGTGCTGGCCGCCGGCGCCGGAGGCGCGGAAGGTGTCGGTGCGCACATCGGCCGGGTTGATGTCGATCTCGATCGAGTCATCGACTTCCGGGTAGACGAACAGCGAGGCAAAGCTGGTGTGGCGGCCGCCCGAGCTGTCGAAGGGGCTCTTGCGCACCAAGCGGTGCACACCGGTCTCGGTGCGCAGCAGGCCGAAGGCGTATTCGCCTTCCACCTTGATGGTCGCGCTCTTGATGCCGGCCACGTCGCCGTCGGTCTGGTCTTCCAGCGTCGCCTTGAAGCCCTTGCGTTCGGCGTACTTCAGGTACTGGCGCAGCAGCATGCTGGCCCAGTCGCAGGCTTCGGTGCCGCCGGCGCCGGCCTGGATGTCGACAAAGCAGTTCAGCGGATCGGCCGGGTTGTTGAACATGCGGCGGAATTCCATCTGCTCGACGATTTCCGTCAGCTTGGCCGCATCGGCCTCGATGGCTTCCAGGCCCGCGAAATCATCTTCGGCCTTGGACATGTCGTAGAGCTCGGCGTTGTCGGCCAGATTGCTCTCGAGGTGGTCGACGGTGTTGACCACGTTTTCCAGCGTGCGCTTTTCTTTGCCCAGCTCCTGGGCGCGCTTGGGTTCGTTCCAGACGCTGGGGTTCTCCAGCGCGGCATTGACTTCGTTCAGTCGCAGTGCTTTGCGATCGTAGTCAAAGATACCCCCTTAGCGCGGCAGTCCGCGCTGTCAGGTCGGCCAGGGTGGTACCGATGGTGTTGATGCGTTCGATGTCCATGTTCTTGGTTCCCAAGGAGTGCTTGCGGTGGAATGCGTGGGTGGGCGCCGCGCGGCCCTGAGCGGGGTCGGGGCCGGGCGCACCTGCATCCGAACCCGCTATTTTCACATGCCATGGGCCCCGGGCGGCAAAGCGCTTGTCCCAGGCCGGGCGCCGGGGGAAATGCTGCACACTGCCCAGCCATGAATCTGCATGATTTCGACCGCCCCGCGGCTCAGCCAAACCCGCCGCCGGCCAGCTCGCGCCAGCTGCAATACTGGCAGCGCACGCGCCGGCTGACCGCGTGGCTGCTGCTCTTGTGGCTGGCCGTGTCTTTCGGCTTGACCTACTTCGCCCGCGAACTCAGCTTCGCCTTTTTCGGCTGGCCCTTCAGTTTCTGGGTGGCGGCCCAGGGCGCCTTGGCGGTGTTCTGCGTCATCGTGGCCTTCTATGCCCGGGCCATGCGCAAGCTCGATGAGCTGTACGCCCCGCCCGGCTGAGTGCCAGGCCCCGGGCATTCACTGGAGCAGGAAGTCTTCCAGGCAGCGCGCCAGCGCCTCGGGCTGGTCGTGGTGCAGCATGTGGCCGGCTGCGCGGATCATCTGCTTGTCCAAGCGCGGCACGGCGCTCAGCCGGGCCTCGAAGTCGGCCCGCGGATAGCGGTCACCCCAGAACTGGCTCAAATCGCTGGCATCACCCTCCACCCAGAGGGTTGGCGCCGTGATCAGCTTCCAACCAGCCACGATCTCGTCCTTGCGGTAGAGGATGGGGTTGGCGCGCTTGTGCGCGGGGTCGGCCAGCAGCTGCCAGCTGCCATCGGCCTGCTGGCGTGACCAGTGCGGGGCCAGCCAGGCGGCCTTGTCCGGGCTCAGCCGCGGGTTGGTCTTGATCAGGCGCTGGGCCACGGCATCGAGGCTGGCGTAGGGGCGCAGCTGCGGTGCTTCCTTCAGCTCCTTGAGCCAGGTGGCCAGGCGGCCGGGCGCTTGCTCGGGCTTGGCCTCGGGCAGGCCGAAGCCCTCCAGATTGATCAGCCGGCGCACCCGTTCGGGCCGCACGCCGGCGTAGCTCATCACGACATTGCCGCCCATGCTGTGGCCGAGCAGGTCGACCGGCAGCTCCGGGCTGATCTGGTCGAGCAAGGCGTCGAGATCGGCCAGGTAGTCCGGAAACCAGTAATTGCTGCCGGGCGCGTTGTCACTGAGGCCGAAGCCGCGCCAGTCCATGGCCAGGATGGGGCGTTCGTCATTGAGCGCGCTGAGCGCGTCGACCAGGAACTGAAACGAGGCGCCGACATCCATCCAGCCGTGCAGCAGCACCAGCAAGGGTTTCTGCGGGCTGGCGGACGCCGTGGGGCCCCAGCGCAGCAGGTGGTGGCGCAGGCCGCGCAGGGTCAGGAAATCGCTGTCGTGGGGGCGGCGTGGGCCGTAGATCGAGGGGGCGGCTGGGGCATTCATGCCCTGCACTGTAGGCGAGCCGAGGTCTGTGCTCGCTCGAGCACTTGAACCGTGGCGGATGTGTCACCGTTCCCGGGCAGAATGCTGCGCATGATTTCATACACCTTGCGTTCCGCCGAGCCCCGAGATGTGCCGGCCATTGTGGGCCTGGTCAAGGAATTGGCCGAGTTTGAAAACCTCAGCCACCTGCTGGAGCTGACGGTGGAAAAGCTGCAGCTGCACTTGTTCGGTGCCAAGCCTGTGGTCGAGGCCCTGGTCGGTGAAATCGACGGTGAGGTGGTCGGCTACGCACTGTTCTTCACGAACTTCAGCACCTTTCTGGGCAAGCCGGGCCTCTATCTGGAAGACCTCTATGTCCGTTCGGCCCACCGTCGCAGCGGACTGGGCCAGGGCATTCTGAGTCGCCTGGCGCAGATCGCCGTCGAGCGCGACTACGGTCGCTTTGAGTGGACCGTGCTGGACTGGAACGAGGACGCGATCCGTTTCTACGAACGCATGGGCGCCCATGTGCTGCCCGAGTGGCGCATCTGCCGTCTGGCGGGGCCGGACCTGCAGCGCTACAAAAAAGCTTGAGGCGAGCAGCCGGGCGCGCTCAGCGCAGCCAGGCCCGCAGCAGCTCGGGCGGCCGGGCGATCAAGGCCCGTTGTCCGTCAATGACGATAGGCCTTTGCAGCAGCCGCGGGTGCGCCGCCAGAGCGGCCAGCAACTCCGCCTCACCCAGTTCGGGCCGCTCCAGTCCCAGGGCCTGGTATTCGGGCTCGCCGCTGCGCAGCAGCTCACGGGCACCCAGGCCCAATTGGCCAAGCAGGGTCTGCAAGGCCGGCAGGTCCAGCGGGGTCTGCTGGTAGTCGATCACTTCGACGGCATGGCCGCCGCTTTGCAGCAAGGCCAGGGCTTCGCGCGACTTGGAGCAGCGCGGGTTGTGGAGAAGGCGCAATGTCGTCATGGCTTCAGTGTAGGGGTGGGCGAGACGGGCGCGATGGGCTTCACTTGCTGCTCAAGACGCGCACGCTGAGCCGGCTGTCCGGCGGCGCGATCAGGCGCGCCTCGTCGGGCCAGCTTTCCTGGCCGCTGAGCACGGTGCAGCTGCGCGGCGGCTGGCCTTTGACGGCATCGGGATCGCGGTCCTTGGGGTCGGCCGTCAGTGGCAGCGCCAGCAGCTGGCCTTTTTCGCGCCATTCCAGCTCCCATTCGGGCTTGTTGCTGCAGATGCGCACGCCTTCGAACTGAGGGAACAAGGGCCGCAAATACCAGGGCAGCATCTCGCTGCGCAGCTTGTGGGCCAGTCGGGCGATGCGGCGCACCGCGCCCATGGTCAGCTGATCCGGCTGGATCGACAGCCTGAGGCTGGCGCTCAGCGAGGCTGCACCGCGCTTCCAGTTGCGGGCCAGGTCGGCATCCTTGCCCTGCTCGGCCGGCAGCACCGGCAGCTGGAATGTGCCGTCCTCGGCCAGCTTGACGGGCAGCACGCCGTCGTTGTGTTGCACCGCCAGCTTGGGCGTGAAATTGGCCGGCTTTGCTTCTTTGAAGGCGAGCTTGAATTCCATATAGAACAGGCCTTCGCCATGCTTTTGCATCAGGCCCAGGATCTCGTTCATCTTGGCATAAGGGATGAGCGAGCCGTCGCGCTGCAGCGTCATGGATACCGTCTCCAGTTGCACCGGGCTGTCCGTGGCTGCACTGGCGGCTGCGGCGGTGGGCGTGGGCTGAGCTTGCGCGCTGTGGCCGAGTGCCGCCGCTGCCAGCAGCAGCAAGGACAAGGGCCGCGAGTAGCGCAGATTCTGGCGAGGTGTGGTGTTGGGCATGGTGTCAGAGGGCTTGGATGGTGGCGTTCAAGGGCTACTTCTTGCAGGCAGATACCAGCTTGGGTGCGCCGCGCGCGACCGCGTCAAAGGCGAAGAGCTCGCTGACGCGGGCGTCCTGCACATCGATACAGCTGCTGCCCTGGCGGAAACGGGTGTGGCCGGGCTTGATGGACTCTTCGCTTATCTCGGCATTGCCGAGGGCTGAGGCAATGCGCGCTTCCACGGTGAGCCGCTGGGTGTTGGCCCGGGGATCGCGGCGCACCATCTCGGCCAGTCCGGGCAGAGCGCCCGAGGCCGCTCGGCCGGGCAGGCCCAGCTGCAGGGGCGCAGGCGAGGCCAGGGCCTTGGCTTGCGGCGGAGCGGGCGCGGCCGGCGGCGCCACCCAGGTGATGGCATTCGGGCCGGGCTCGGCTGTCGCAGGCACAGGGCTGTGGGGGGGCGCGGCCAGGCTTTGTTCCGCCCGAGCGCGCGCTGTGCCCGGCGGGCTGGCCCGGCGCAGCATCTCGCGCTTGGGCTTGGGGGGCATGGGTAGCAGCGAGGGGCGGCTGAGCAAACGCATGCTTACCCATTGGCCCTGTGCGGGAGGCTTGGGCACACCGACCAGGTTGGATTGGCGCGCGTGGAAGAACATGGCCAGCAGGACGATGTGCACGAGCATCACGATCGCCCAGCCCCCCAGCTTGTTGCGGCGCGGGGCCAAGAAGGCAGCCGGGGCGCTCATGGCGATGCCTCGGGTTCGGCAGGCTCGGGGCCGGGATCATAACGCAGCAAATCACCGGGTTGGCATTCCAGGATGGCGCAGATGCGGCTCAGAGTGTCGAAGCGCACGCCGCGCACCTTGCCCGATTTCAGCAGCGAGAGGTTGGCCTCGGTGATGCCCACCCGCTCGGCCAGCTCGCGTGAGCGCATCTTGCGCCGCGCCAGCATCACATCCAGGGTCAGCACGATGGGCATCAGATGAACTCCGCGTTCTCCGCTGCCACTGCCTGCGCTTCCTGCATGACCTGGGCAATGCCCCAGATCACCAGGCCGACGAAGAAACTGAGGAAATGGTCAAAACCCAGGCCCAGCACCAGCTGGCGCTGGCCGACCGGGTTGTAGAAGGTCAGTGCGAGGATGGACAAGGTGTGCCCCAGCGGCTGGGCCAGGGCGTGAACCATCAGGCTCAGCGCCAGGCGACGCAGGCGCAGCACCGGCTCGCGGGTGAAGACCTGACCGCGCCGGTAGGCGCCGAACAAGCACCAGACCTGCCAGAGCGCGAACAGCAGCACGGCGCTGGGCAGGCAGCTGGCTGCCCAGCCCCAGGCCCGCGAGGCAGCGTCCAGCTGCAGGGGAATGTCGGCGTCGGTGACCCAGTAGTTGCGGGTGACTTTTTCCAGCCATTCGGCCCGGCTCCAGAGTTGGGCGGGGACGATGAGGACGATGGCGGCGCCGGCGATGCACAGCAGCTGCACCCAGCGCGCGAGGCGGCGGACGCGGTCCAGGGCGGCGGAGGGGTGGCCAGTCGCGGCGCTGGGCGGGCGCGTGTCGGGCGAGTCGGAATGGGAGCGCATGGGCGCCATTCTCGCGAAACAATTTCTGTAAAACAATAATTTATAGAAATAAATCAATATTTCCTATGGAATCGGCTGGCGATGCTTGGAGGGGCGTCGGACGCCCCGCTGCCGGGGCAGGCAAGAGCTGTTTGATCGTCGCGCAGCGCGCCAAGGCTTTGTCCGCTGCCAAGGGGCGCAGGGCTCGGCACCGTCGGCTGGCCTCCGGTCGCCTCAAAGACTCAGCAGATCTTTCAGCTCGGCCGCATGGCGGCGTGAAACCTCCAGACGCTTGCCGTCGCTCATGGTGATCTCAAAGCCCTCGCGTATCGAGGCGGCAATGCTGGTGATTGCCTGCAGATTGACTAGATGCTGTCGGCTGGCGCGGAAGAAATGCTGGGCCGGCAGGCGCTCCTCAATCTGGTTCAGCGATTTCTTGACGTAGGCGCTTTGGCTCATGCCGCTGCTCTTGTTGGCATAGTGCACGCGCACATAGTTCTTGCAACTCTCGATGTAGAGAATCGAGGGCAGGGCGACCAAGTGACAGCGCTCGCCGTCTTTGATGAAGATCTTGCTGTCGAGGTCCAGAACGGGTCTGGGCTCACTGACGCTCTCGTGTTCGGGCTCACGCGAGGCCGGTTCCGGCGGCAGGTTCTGGCTCAGCTTGGCCACGGCCTGGGCGAGGCGCAAGGGGCTGATCGGCTTGAGCAGATAGTCGACCGTGTTGAAATCAAAAGAGCGGATCGCGTGTTCGGAGTAGGCGGTGGTGAACACGATGCGGGGCGTGTAGTCAAGTTTCTCCAGCAGATCAAAGCCGTTCTCGCCGGGCATGTGAATGTCGAGAAAGAGCAGGTCGGGGCGCAAGAGTTCGATCGAGGCCAGCGCCTGTTCTGCGTCGCCAGCCTGGCCGACGATCTCGACCTGCTCGGGAAAGGCGGCCAGCATGCGCACCAGGCCCTCGCGGGCCAGGCGCGAATCCTCAACCACCAATGCTCTGAGCTTGCTTGGCTCCATCAGCTGTACTCCTTGGGCAGGCTGAGCTCGACCTGGAAATGACCGGGCCTCGTCTGAATGTCCAGGCTCGCGCGCCCACCGTAGAGCAATTTCAGCCGGCGCTCGATATTGGGCAAACCCAGGCCGAGCCCGGGCACGGCCGTGGCGGCGTTCAAGGGGCATTCATTGCCGACGATCAGACGCAGGCGCGCGCCCTCATCGCGCGCCTCGACATGGAGCAGGCCGCCCTGGGGCAAGTGATCGAGGCCATGTTTGATGGCGTTCTCGACCAGGAGCTGCAGGACCAAGGGCGGCAGCAGGCAGTTCCTCAGCTCGTGCGCAACGCTGAGCCGGAAGTCCAGGCGCGCTTCCATTTGCGTGCGCATGATGGACACGAAGGCTTCGGTGATGGCGAGTTCCTCGCTCAGGCGGGTCTTGCTTTTTTGGCTGCTTTCCAGCGAGTAGCGCAGCAGCTCGGACAAGGCCACGATCATGGCGTCGGCACGCTCAGGGTCTTCATGGATCATGAAGCGGACGTTGTTCAGCGCGTTGAACAGGAAATGCGGCTTGAGCTGATCGGTCAAACTGCTCAGCTGAGCGGCTTTCAAGCTCATCTGCAGGCGCAGGTTCTGAAGCTCGCCCTCGCGGGCCCTTTGTGCCGCAGCAGCGCTGATGTAGACGAAGGCCCAGGCGCAGATGAAGAGCTGGGCTTGCAAGCCATTGCTGAGAATATTGCGGACCAGAAAACTCAAGGCGTTGAAGTCCTTTTGCCCGGCGCTGATCTGGTCCCAGAAAAAAGGCATCACCAGGGCGGCCACGGCCGCCATGACGGCCACGCCGCTCAGGCTGCCGTAGGCGATGACGATGGGAATCAGCCGCCCCATGGCCAGCCGGTCCCAGCCGCGCCGCTGATAGAGCCAACGAAAGCCCAGCACCGCCAAGGTGTAGGGCGGCATCCAGGCCAGGGTGGACGCCAGGTTCTGGGCGTCCAAGCGGCCGAACAATAGGATGCTGAGCAGAGTCACCGCCGCGATGAAGCCCATGGCGGCGCCGTGATAGAGCCAGAACTGACGCTCGTCGGGAAAGAACTTCATGGCAGCGATGCTAGCTGGACGGGCGGGTGGGGCCGGGGCGTGTCGCTTGCGCGATGGCGCCTCACCACAGGCGCACACGCTCTTGGGCGGGTTTGAACATGGCGTCTCCGGCTCGGGTTCCGAACGCGTCGTGGAAACCGTCGACATTGCGCGCCGCCCCGTTGGCACGGAACTCGTGCGGCGAATGGGGGTCGGAGCTCAGCAGCTGCAGCGTGCGTTCATCGCGGCGCTTGACGCGCCAGCTTTGAGCGAAATTCAAGAAGAATCGCTGCGCGCCGCTGTAGCCGTCGATCACCGGCGCCGGCTGGCCGCCCAGGCTGCGCTGGTAGGCCATATAGGCAATTTGCAAGCCCACCAGGTCGGCGATGTTCTCCGGCAGCGTCAGGGTGCCATCGACCGACCTGCCCGGCAGCGCCTCCATCGCATTGAACTGCGCCACCAGCTGGGCGCTGAGCGCTTCAAAGGCCTTGCGGTCGGCCTCGCTCCACCAGGGACGCATCTTCCCGTCGCCGTCGAACTGGGCGCCCATATTGTCGAAGCCATGGCTGATCTCGTGGCCGATGGTGGCGCCGATGCCGCCGTAGTTGGCTGCATCATCGGCCTGCATATCGAACAGCGGGGCTTGCAAGATGCCGGCCATCAGATGGATCTCGTTGCCCATAGGGTCGTAGAAGGCGTTCACCTCCAGCGGTGACATGGGCCATGCCTTGCGATCCATGGGCTTGCCGGCCGCGGCGGCCTTGTGCTCCCAGGCGAAGCGCCTGGCGCGCTGGTGGTTGCCGAAAGCATCTCCGGCACGCACCTCAAGCGCGGCGTAGTCGCGCCAGCTGTCCGGGTGGCCGATCTTGGCCCGGTACTTGGCCAGCTTTTCCAGTGCGGCCGCCTTGGTGCTGGGTTCCATCCAGTGGTTCTCTGCCATCAGCGCTTGGTAAGCCGCCAGCACGTTCTGATAGATGGTCTCCACCCTTTGCTTGTGCGAGGCTGGAAAGTGGCGTGCCACATAGTGCTGAGCCAGGGCTTCGTTCAAGGCTTGCTTGACCTGGTCCAGTGCACGGTCCTGGCGTGGCTGCTCGAACTGTGCCCCTGTGCTCGCCTTGCCGTGGAAGGCAAAGTGGGCCGCCCGAAAGCCTTGGGGCAGGACTTGCGCGGCAGCATCCAGGCTGCGCAGCGCAAAGTAGGCCTGCCAGTCAGCCAAGGGCAATTCGCTGAAAAGCTGGGCCGTGGCGACGGCCGTGTCCCATTGCGTGACGGTGACTTTGTCCTCGGCGGAGATCTTGGCCGCGGCCAAGAAGGCCTGCCAATCAAACCCAGGGGCTGTGGCCATCAACTCGTTCGCAGTCTTGGGCGTGTACATCTTGGCGGGGTTGCGCGCCTCGCTCAAAGGCGTGTGGGCTTGCGCGAGGCGCGTCTCCAGTGCCAGCACGCGTGCGGCCAGTTCGACAGGTTTGGGCAGGCCGGCGAGGCGGGCCAACTGGCCCAAATAAACCAAGTAGGCGGCGCGCGTTTGAGCGAACTGGGCGTCTTCAAGCTTGAGGTAGTAGTCGCGGTCGGGCAGGCCCAGGCCGCCTTGCCAGGCCATCACGCGGTTCAGGTCAGGGTTCATGAAGTCGGCAAAGCCGCCCCAGAGCCAGATCGGGGTTTCGATCTGCCCTTGGGCGCGGCCGGCCCAGGCGGCGAGCTGCTGCGGTGTCTTGATCGCGGCAATCTCGGCCAGCAGCGGTTGGATCGGCGCCAGTCCGGCTTTGTCGATGGCGGCGGTGTCGAGAAAGGCCGTGTAGAAGTCGCCGATCTTTCTCGCGTTGGAGCCCTTGGGCTGGGGGCGCGAGGACAGCTCTTGCAGGATGCTGCGGATGCGCTGGTCCACCACGGCCGGCATGTCGGCGCCGTGGACCTCGGCCTTGTCCTCAGGAATGCGGGTCGTCCGCAGCCAGCCGCCGTTGCTGTGACGGTAGAGATCGTCTTGCGCGCGCACCGCGGTGTCGAAGCCGGGCAGGTCCAGCCCGGAACTTGGTGGTGCAGCCCAGCTTGGGCTGGCGCAGGCGGCCAGTTGAATCAGCAGGGCGAGGCTGCGGCCTTGGAGCAAGCGAATCGGAGTCATGGTGAGTGGGCTTTCATGGCGAGTGCCGCGGCGCTGTCCATGGTTATGAACAGTGACCCGGCGCCGCCAGTGTCTCGACCCGCGACTCACCTTGGGAGAAAAGGTGCCGAGCGGCTATAGACGGGGATGAGCGGGGATGAGCGGTGTCGCGCCTGCGCTCCGACAGGTCCGCGTGCCTTTTGCCTCAGGGCGGCAGACCGTCGGGCCAGCCCGGGTTGATCAGGTCGAAGAGCTCGTGGTCGCGCCAGGCGCCGTTGATGAAGAGGTAGCGCCGGCTCAGGCCGATGGGGCTGAAGCCCAGGCGCTGCAGCACCGCACGGCTGCGCTGGTTCTCGGGCCGCACGGCGGCTTGCAGACGATGCAGGTGCACGCGCGGGCCGAACAGCTCAGCGATGACGGCTTGCAGAGCTTCGTGCATCAGGCCCTGGCTCTGGGCCTGCTCATCCAGGCTGTAGCCCAGGCTGGCGTTCTGGAAGGGGCCGCGCGCCAATTGCGAGACACCGACCTGGCCGATCAACAGGGCAGGCTCCTCCCGGCGTGCGAACCAGTAGCGCAGCGCCGTGCCCGCAGTGAATTCATCGGCGCCTTGCTGCAGGCGAGCGCGCACGAACTCGGGCTCGAGAAAGTCGGCGGGCTGCGGCGGGTCCCAGGGCGCCAGATGTTCGCGGTTGCGCGTCTGAAAGGCAATCACGGCCTCCAGCAAGGCGGGTGAGGGCGCACGCAGCAGCAAGCGCTGGCTGTGCAGTTCGGGGAGTGCCGCAGCCCCTGCTCTGCCGCTCATTTCAGCTGCTCCCGCAGAAAGCCCAGCAGGGCTTCGCGCGAGGCTGCCCAGGCCTGGGCATTGCCGCCCACATGGACGCCCGCGCCCGGGTTCACGCCGTTGGGCACCTCGCGGCGCAGGCGCATGGGCGCGGCGGAATCGAAGCCGTGGTAGGCACCGGCATAACTCTGAAATTGAATGGCGGCAGTGCCGAGCTGCTTCGGCACGGCCGCGGCCAGCTGTTCGCAGGGCTTGGCGGGTGTCCAGTCGTCGGCCGCGCCCAGCAACATCAGCAAGGGTGCTTGCGCCCGATAGCCGCGCTTGAGCTCGGCTTCGCAGCCGGGGTAGAAGGCGACGGCCGCGCGGGGTTTGGCTGGGTTGGCTTGCACCTCTTCATGGTCGGCCGCCGTGCTGGCCAGCACGGTGCTGCCGCCATTGGACCAACCCAGCAAGGCCAGCCGGGCCGGATCCACCTCGGCGCGGGCGGCCAGCCATTGCAGGGCGCCCAAGGTGTCGCGGCGGCGCTCGCGCATGGTGACCTGGCGGCTGCCGATGCGTTGGGTGCAGAGCTCGCGCTCGCCGCGCGGGCTCAGGGAATCGAGCACCAGCACATGCCAGCCTTCCTGGTTCAGCAGCGTGCGGTAGCTGTGCATGCGCTCGGACAGCTGGTCCGCCTGTCGACCAAGGGCTCCGCCGCAGCCGTGCAGCAGCAGCACGGCCGGTCGGGTCTGGGCTTGGGCCTCGGCGCCGTTTGCGGCCGGAAACCAGTAGCCGCTCAGGGCCAGGGGCTTGCCGTCTTGCTGGGGCAGGCTGGCAATCTGGACGCGGTGGGCGGCATCGCTGGCGAGGGCACCGGCGCTCAGGGCCAGCAGCCAGCTCATCAGAAGAAGTCGGGGGCGGGTCAGCATGGAGGGAAGAGCTAAGAAAGGGCGGGCATCGCGGCGCCGCGGTGTTGGAGGGGCGCGCCATTATTGGCCGGCGCTTGGCGCAGCAACCTCGCTGCTCGCACGGTCTTGGACTTGTGGGCTTGCTGAATTTTCAGTAATTCTTGAAAATTCAGCAAAATCTTGAAGCAGATCAAATTCCTCCACCCTCAGAAGTCGCCGGCTTTGCGCTGGCGCAAGGACAAACCGCCATGCAAGCCATGAGTCCCTTGGTTCGTAGTTTTGTGGCCCATTTCGGTGAAATGGGCAGCCGCTGGGGCATCAATCGCACCGTCGGGCAGATTTATGCCTTGATTTTTGTCTCGCCCCAGGCCATTAACGCCGACGACATCGCCGAGAACCTGGAGTTCAGCCGCTCCAATGTCTCCATGGGCCTGAAAGAGTTGCAGGCCTGGCGCCTGGTGCGCCTGCGCCATCTGCCGGGCGACCGGCGCGAGTATTTCGAGGCGCCTTCGGACGCCTGGGAGATCTTTCGCACCCTGGCCGAAGAGCGCCGCCGGCGCGAGATCGAACCGACCTTGACCATGCTGCGCAATGCCTTGCTGGAGGCACCGACCTGCGAGGAGGACCGTGTGGCGCAGGAGCGCATGCGCGGCATGCACGACCTGATCGAGCTGATGACGACCTGGTTCGACGATGTGCAGAAGATGGATTCGCAGACCCTGGGCCAGCTGATGAAGATGGGCTCCAAGGTGCAGAAGATGCTGGAGTTGCCGGGCCGCATCGGCCGCGCCGTCAGCGGTGTTGCGGCTAAGCCGGCTTCGGAGGCTTGATGCCATGGACGCCCTTCATGCCCTCGACCCCGTGGTGCTGGCCCGCATGCAGTTCGCCGCCAACATCACCTTCCACATCCTGTTTCCCACCATCAACATCGCTCTGGCTTGGGTGTTGCTGTTCTTCCGCTGGCGCTGGCTGAGTACCCACCAGGAGGCCTGGCTCCATGCCTACCGTTTCTGGACCAAGGTGTTTGCGCTGAGCTTTGCGCTGGGCGTGGTCAGCGGCATCACCATGAGCTTCCAGTTTGGCACCAACTGGCCCGGCTTCATGGAGCGGGCCGGCAATATCGCCGGGCCGCTGCTGGGCTACGAGGTGCTGACGGCCTTCTTTCTGGAGGCGAGTTTCCTCGGTGTGATGCTGTTCGGCCATGGCCGGGTCAGCGAGCGGGTGCATCTGGCCGCCACCTTCCTGGTGGCCTTTGGCACCAGCCTGAGCGCCTTCTGGATCTTGAGCCTGAACTCCTGGATGCAGACGCCCCAGGGCTTCGAGATCATCAACGGCGAGTTCCATGTGCTGAGCTGGGCCGAGGTGATCTTCAACCCCAGCTTCCCGTACCGACTGGCCCACAAGCTGCTGGCATCGGGCCTGACGGTGGCCTTTCTGCTGGCCGGCCTGAGCGCCTGGCAGCTGCTCAAGCGCAAGAGCCAGCCCAGCACCGCCCGCGTGCTGCGGGTGGGCCTGACGTTGGGCGCGGTGCTGATCCCGCTGCAGATCCTGGTGGGCGATATGCACGGGCTCAACACGCTCAAGCACCAGCCGGCCAAGGTGGCGGCGATGGAAGGCGTCTGGCAGACCGAGCGCGGCGCGCCCTTGCTGTTGTTTGCCTGGCCGAATGAGAAGACGCGCAGCAATGATTTCGCGCTGGGCATCCCGAAGCTGGCCAGCCTGATCCTGACTCATGAAGCCGAGGGCGAGATCCGCGGCCTGGACGAGTTCAAGGGCGCGCATCCGCCGGTGGCACCGCTGTTCTTCGGCTTTCGCATCATGGTCGGCACGGGCGTCTTGATGCTGGCCTTCAGCTGGGCGGGTCTGTGGCTGTACCGCCGCCGCGCCTGGGTGGCCGAGCAGCTGCCGCGGCCGCTGCTCTGGGGCCTGACCGGCATGGCGTTCTCGGGCTGGCTGGCCACCGTGTCCGGCTGGTATGTCACCGAGATCGGCCGCCAACCCTTCATCGTCTACGGCCTGCTGCGCACCAGCGAGGTGGCCTCGACCACACCGGCGCCCTATATCGCCCTGACTTTGGCCGGCTATGTGACGCTGTACCTGTTCCTGATCGTGGCCTATATCGGTGCGCTCAAGTACATGGCGGAGAAGCAACTTGAGCATGGCCCGAGCACGCCCGTGCGCCTGACCCAGAGTCGGAGTTTTGCCTGATGGACGCATTGATGAACCTCTCGAACCCCGACCTGAGCACCCCCGCCGGCTGGATGCCCTTGGTGTTCCTGGGCCTGATGGGCCTGTCGCTGCTGATCTATGTGGTCCTGGACGGCTACGACCTTGGTGTCGGCCTGCTGATGATCGGCGCCAGCGACGCCCACAAGGACCAGATGGTGGCCTCGATCGGGCCCTTCTGGGACGCCAACGAAACCTGGCTGGTGCTGGGGGTGGGGATCTTGCTGGTGGCTTTTCCTAAAGCCCATGGCCTGATCCTGCAGGCGCTCTACCTGCCGGTGGCGCTGATGTTGCTGGGCTTGATGCTGCGCGGTGTGGCCTTCGACTTCCGCGTCAAGGCGCCGGCCGACTGGAAGCCGTTCTGGAACGGTGCTTTCATCGCCGGCTCTGCCCTGGCGGCACTGTCCCAGGGTTGGATGCTGGCGCGCTACATCACCGGCTTCGCCGAAGGCCCGGGCTACACCGCTTTTGCCTTGCTGATTGCCCTGGCCCTGGCTGCGGCCTACGCCATGCTGGGCGCCGGCTGGTTGATCATGAAAATGGACGGTGCCGTGCAAGCCCTGGCCGTGCAAAGAGCCAAGCTGGCTTGGCCGGCCGTAGTACTGGGCCTGGCCGGCGTGTCCCTGATGACGCCCTGGGTCAGCGCCACGGTCAGCGAGCGTTGGTTCCGCATGCCCGAGCTGATCGCCTTGCTGCCCATCCCGCTGATGACGGGTCTGTCCTTGCTGGCCTTGCGCGCCTTGCTGAACTCGCACCGGGTGCTCGGCAAGCTCTGCTGGCTGCCTTTTGCTCTGATGGTCGCGGTCATGTTGCTCGGCGCCCTGGGCCTGGCCTACAGCCTCTATCCCTATGTGCTGATCGACCGTCTGACAGTCTGGCAGGCGGCGGCCGCGCCCAAGTCCCTGGCCGTCATTCTGTGGGGGGTCTTGGTCACACTGCCGGCCATCCTGATCTACACGTGGTTCGCCTACCGGGTATTCTGGGGAAAGTCGAGTGAGCTTCGGTATGCTTGAGGCAGATCAAAACTAGAAAGCAGTGGGTTGATGGGAAATTCAGGCGCTTGCAGCGCTGCCTCATCGCCCAAAACTGCAGTTCGTCGCTTTTTGCTGGAGCCGAGTGCGTGGCTTGGTGATACTCCGCTCCATTGAATACACATCGCCCAAAGCAGGCGGGGGAGATTTGGAAATGCAGCAGAGAACCACACGGGCCCGTCCCTTTTCTCGCGCTTGGGCCGCACCGCTGGCCTTGAGTGCCGCTTTTCTGGGGCTGGCCTTTCCGCCGGCACCGGTTCAGGCCAGTGAAGTGGTCAAGCTGGCTCGCCTGGTGGTGACTGGCAAGCGCCTGAGCTCTGCACCTGTCGTGCGAGCCCCCGCCAAGCAACTGCCCAAGGTCGTGGTTGAAGGTCAGGCTACACCGGAAGAAATGCGCATGGCCGACCTGCGCCGTGCCCAGTTCCGTCCGATCTGAGGCCTACACGCGCCGCGAGGCGCCTTTATTCCCCCCATATGCAAAATGGCCGCGTTCGCGGCCTTTTGCTTTTTTGGCAGCCCCGTGGGCCTCAATCCCAGCGCGGCGGCTTCGGGTGCAGCCTGGCCATGGCCAGGGTGTCGACAAACGCGCCATTGCGCAGGGCGTAGGCGCGCATCAGACCCTCGCGCTGGAAGCCGAAGTGCTCGTACAGCCGGATCGCGCGTGCGTTGTCGGCGTAGACCGTCAGCTCGGTGCGCAAGACCTGGCCCCAGTTGTCGGCGTAGTCGAGCAGGGCGGCCATCAGGGCGCGGCCGACGCCCTGGCCTTGGGCTTCGGCCGCGACCGAGATGCCCAAGCCCATGGCGTGCCGGCGGCGCAGTGAAGCTCCGGCCGGATGCAGACCGGCGCTGCCGACCACCGCGCCCTGGACCTCGGCCACCAGCGAAAGATCGGTTTTGCCCGGTGCGGCGTTGTCCTGCAGGCGGGCGCGCCAGAGTTCCTCGCTGGGGTAGGGCAGTTGCAGCAGACCAGAGAAGACCTCGGGGTGGGACATCAGCCGGGCCATGGCGGCGGCGTCTGAAACCTGGCTGCGTCGGATCGTGATCTTCTCCATCGATGGGCTCCTGGTGGTGGGGACAGTGGGGCAATAAAAAAGCCCGCTGGGGGCAGCGGGCTTGGAGGGATTCGGGGGACTCGTCTGTGAGTTCAGGGCGAGAGCTGGGGCCGCTGCAGCCTGCTCGTCTCCGCGTGCTGGACTTGCGCCAGCAGCACAGGCATGTGCGCCAGCGCCATCAGCACCACCAGCGGCTTATGGCAGCTGCGGCTGGCTTGGCTGTGAATTTGAATGGCTGCGGAACTCATGCGGGCCAGTATGTCGGCCGGCCCTCGGTGGGGTCAAGTAGCAGGCGAGGGTGGCTGTGCGGACTGCGGTGCCGCAGCGACAATCGCAGCACCATGCCTCGAATTTCCACCTTGCCCATCGAATCCGCCCCTGCCGCGCCTCAGGCCGAGCCCGCCGTAGTCGGCAAACGCCCACCCTTGCCGGCCGAGCGCTTTGCGCTGCGTGTGGGCGAGAGCGCCATCGATGGCATGGGGGTGTTCGCCGCCGAGCCGATTCCGCAGCGGCGCAAGATTGGCGAGCTGCGCGGCGAGGCGATCTCGGTGCGCGAGGCGCGTCGCCGGGCCAAGGGCCGCGAGCGCATCCATATCGTCGAGGTCTCGGAAACCCGAGCGGTGGACGCCACCTTGTCCACCGATGCGCTGCGCTACATCAACCACAGCTGTGCTGCGAACGCGGTGCTGCGCATCAGCCAAGGCCGGGTGGAGTTTTATGCCTTGCGCGATATCGCGGCCGGCGAGGAGCTGAGCTGCGATTACGGCGAAAGCCACCATGAAGGGCGGCTGCGCTGCCGCTGCGGCGCGCCCAACTGCGCCGGGCGCTTGTGAGCGGAGGGGCAGCGACAGGGCGAGCGCCTGGGCGAGGCCCCGCTCAGGCCCGCCGGCTGCGAATCAGGTCTCAGGCGTCCGGGCCTGCGTCGTCGTTGGCGGCTTCGTCGTCCGACTGCTGAATCCAGAACAGGCGCAGGTCCTGGGCCGAGAACAGGGCGTCGTCCAGCAGCACGTCCTGGTCGACTTCTTCGCCTTCGTCATAGGCTTCGGCGATGTAGGCCTCGCGTTGCTCGCCCGGGGCCATGGCCACGGCAGCGACCGACATCAGCATGGCGTCCAGCATCTGCGCTTCTTCGCTTTCGCTGTCGAAGATGTACCAGGCTTCTTCGAAGTCATCGACGGCTTGCATAAAGCCTTCCACCCACATCAGGCCGTTGGGCGGCAGCTGTTCCAGCTGTTCGGCCGTCAGCACGCCCTGGCTCAGCAGGTCGGCCTTGGTGGCCTCGTCGAACTCGGTGATCAGCGGCGTCAGTTGCATGGCTTCCGGGTTGGCGGCCAGGGCTTCGGGTTCGAGGCTGTCAGCGATCTCGTTCCAGCGCTCGTGCAGCACGCTCATGAACTCCTCGGTCGCATCCTGCTCGTCCAGGGCATCGGCCCAGTCTTCGCCGAACAGCGCATCCATGGCCTGGATGGGCGTGACCACCACCGGGCCGCAGATCAGCGCGGTCAGGTAGCCGTCCAGCATGTCGATGGGCACGGCAGTTTCTTCTTCGGGGGTGGCGGCCACGAGGATCTGCAGGAGAGCGGCCAGGCGCTCGGCGTTTTGGTGGTCAATGGTGTCGCTCATGCGGACTCCTGGTGGGGTGTAGCTGAAAAGAACAAGGGCCCATTCGCTTGGGCCCTTGCGTATGGAGAGGATGGTAGGGGGTTTACAGGCGTTCGGCCACCCAAGCCTGGACCGAGGCCAGCGCGGCCGGCACAGCCGCCGGCTGCGTGCCGCCGGCCATGGCCAGATCGGGCTTGCCGCCGCCCTTGCCGCCGCATTGCTGGGCGACGAAGCTGACCAGCTCGCCGGCCTTGAGGCCGCGGGCAATGTAGTCGGCGGTGACGCCGGCCGACAGATGCACCTTCTCGCCTTCGACGGCGGCCAGCACGATCACGGCCGAGTGCATCTTGTCGCGCAGCTTGTCGATGGTTTCGCGCAGGGTCTTGGCATCGGCGCCGTCGAGCGTGACGGCCAGGACCTTGGCGCCCTTGACTTCAACGGCCTGGGTCAACAGCTCATTGCTCTGAGCTGCAGCCAAACGGCTCTTGGCCGTGGCCAGTTCCTTCTCCAGCGCTTTGACCTGGTCCAGCACGGCATGCAGGCGCGGTTCCAGATCGGCCGGCGCGGTCTTCAGGGTCTGGGCGGCGCGGCTGACCGTACCTTCCAGCTGCTGCAGATAGGCCAGGGCGTTGTCGCCGGTGACGGCTTCGATGCGGCGCACGCCGGCGGCCACGCCGCCTTCGGACACGATCTTGAACAGGCCGATGTCGCCGGTGGCCTTGACGTGGGTGCCGCCGCAGAGTTCCTTGGAGGAACCGATGCTCAGCACGCGCACGGTTTCGCCGTACTTCTCGCCGAACAGCATCATGGCGCCGCTCTTCTGCGCATCATCGAGGGCCATGACTTCGGCATTGGCTCCGGCGTTGGCCAGGATTTCGGCGTTGACTTGTGCCTCGACCTTGGCGATCTGCTCGGCCGTGACCGGGGCGTTGTGGGCAAAGTCAAAACGGGTGCGTTCGGCGTTGACCAGGGAACCCTTTTGCTGCACGTGGGCGCCCAGCACTTCGCGCAAGGCCTTGTGCATCAAGTGGGTGGCGCTGTGGTTGCGCACGGTCTTGGCGCGGGCTTCGGCGTGGACCTTGGCGACAAAGCTGTCGCCAGCCTTGATGGCGCCTTCCAGCACCCGGCCGTGGTGGCCGAAGACATCGGCCTGGATCTTCAGCGTGTCTTCCACGGCGAAGCGGCTCGTGTTGTTGCGCAGTTCGCCGGCATCACCGGCCTGGCCGCCGCTCTCAGCGTAGAAGGGCGTGTGGTCCAGCACGATGACGGCGTCGTCGCCTGCATTCGCCTGCTCGACCAGGGCGCCGTCCACGTAAACGGCGGTGACCTTGGAGGTCTCGCAGCTCAGGTGCTCGTAGCCGTGGAAGGCGGTGGGGGCACCGCTGTACTCAAGGCCGGCGGCCATCTTGAACTTGCCGGCGGCGCGGGCTTGTTCGCGCTGGCGCGTCATCGCGGCGTCAAAGCCGGCCTGGTCGACCGTCACGTCGCGCTCGCGGCAGACGTCGGCGGTCAGGTCGACCGGGAAGCCGTAGGTGTCGTGCAGCTTGAAAGCCGTTTCGCCATCGAACACGGTGCTGCCGCTCTTGCCCATCTCGACCAGGGCGGCTTCCAGGATTTCCATGCCGTTGGCGATGGTCTGGAAGAAGCGCTCTTCTTCCTGCTTGAGCACTTCGGTCACGCGGGCTTGCGCTTGGCGCAGCTCGGGATAGGCCTCGCCCATCTGGTTCACCAGCTCGGCCACGATCTTGTGGAAGAAGGGGGTGCGGGCGCCCAGCTTGTAGCCGTGGCGGATGGCGCGGCGGGCGATGCGGCGCAGCACATAACCGCGACCTTCATTGCCCGGGATCACGCCGTCGACGATGGTGAAGCTGCAAGCGCGGATGTGGTCGGCGATGACCTTGAGCGAGGCGCTGTCCTTGTCGCAATCTTGAGCGCCGGAGCTGTCGACCGCTGCCTTGGCAGCAGCCAGCAGGGCCACGAAAGTGTCGATCTCGTAGTTCGAGTGCACATGCTGCAGCACGGCGGCCAGGCGCTCCAGGCCCATGCCGGTGTCGACGCTGGGCTTGGGCAGGCGGTGCATCACGCCGTCTTCAGTCCGGTTGAACTGCATGAAGACGTTGTTCCAGATCTCGATATAGCGGTCGCCGTCTTCGTTCGGGCTGCCCGGAGGGCCGCCAGCGACATCGGGGCCGTGGTCGTAGAAGATTTCGGTGCAGGGGCCGCAAGGGCCGGTGTCGCCCATCATCCAGAAGTTGTCGGACATGTAGCGGCCGCCCTTGTTGTCGCCGATGCGCACGATGCGCTCGGCGGGCACGCCCACCACCTTGTTCCAGATCTCGTAGGCCTCATCGTCCTCGGCGTAGACGGTGACCCAGAGCTTCTCGGCCGGCAGCATGAACTTGGTGGTCAGCAGCTCCCAGGCGTAGGAGATGGCGTCATGCTTGAAGTAGTCCCCGAAGCTGAAGTTGCCCAGCATTTCGAAGAAGGTGTGGTGGCGCGCGGTGTAGCCTACGTTGTCCAGGTCGTTGTGCTTGCCGCCTGCGCGGATGCACTTCTGGCTGGTGGTGGCGCGGCTGTAGGCGCGCTTGTCGAAGCCCAGGAACACGTCCTTGAACTGGTTCATGCCCGCGTTGGTGAACAGCAGCGTCGGGTCATCGCCAGGCACCACGGGGCTGGACGCCACGATCTGGTGACCTTTGGATTCAAAAAACTTCAGAAACGTCTGGCGAATTTCAGCTGCTTTCATTCCGTGGCTTTCTGCGGGCAGCCCTGTCTTTCGAACAGGGTAAATGCTTGATTTTTGAGGACTTTTGATTATAGGTTGCGGGCCGCACCGGAATCGAGGGCGGCTCGGGTGAAGCGGGTAGAGTGTGGCCTCAAGAACCCATCAAATACCCAAGACACGTGGAGCTTTTGCAATGGACCATGCCCTGACTTCCCCGCTGGCCGCCCTCGAGGACGCCAGCCTCCTGCGCACGCAAGCACTCATCAACGGCGAATGGGTGGCCGGCACGGACCGCTTTGCCGTCTGCGACCCCGCCACCGGCCAACAACTGGCTGAAGTCGCCAACCTGGGCACCGTCGAGGCCGAGGCGGCCATTGCCGCCGCGCACAACGCCTTCGGCCCGTGGCGCAGCAAGACCGCCAAGGAACGCGCGGCCATCCTGATGCGCTGGTCGCAATTGCTCAACAAGCATGCCGATGATCTGGCCCGCATCATGACGGCCGAGCAGGGCAAGCCCCTGGCCGAGGCGCGCGGCGAGGTGGCCTATGGCGCCAGCTTCATCGACTGGTTTGCCGAAGAAGGCAAGCGTGTCTATGGCGAGACCATTCCGACCACCGACAACAACAAGCGTTATCTGGTCATCAAGCAGGCCATGGGCGTCTGCGCGGCCATCACGCCCTGGAACTTTCCGATCGCCATGATCACGCGCAAGGTGGCGCCGGCCCTGGCGGCCGGTTGTACCGTGGTCATCAAGCCCGCCGAGGCAACGCCGCTGTCGGCCTTGGCCGTGGCTGAGCTGGCGCAGCGTGCCGGCATGCCCGCCGGTGTGCTCAATGTGCTGACGGCGGATGCCAGCAACTCCATCGCTATTGGCCACGTGCTGTGCGACAGCGATGTGGTGCGCCATCTGTCCTTCACCGGCTCGACTGAGGTCGGCCGAATTCTGATGCGGCAATGTGCGCAGACCGTCAAGAAGCTGTCCCTGGAGTTGGGTGGTAACGCGCCCTTCATCGTCTTCGACGATGCCGATCTCGACAGCGCGGTGGAGGGTGCCATCGCCAGCAAATACCGCAATGCAGGCCAGACCTGTGTCTGTGCCAACCGACTCTATGTCCAGGCCGGTGTCTACGAGACCTTCCTGGAGAAGCTGGCCGCCAAGGTCAGCGCGCTGAAGTTGGGCAATGGTTTCGAGTCGGGTGTGCAGATCGGGCCGCTGATCGACGAGCAGGCGCTGGAGAAGGTGGAGCGGCATGTCAACGACGCACTGGCTCTTGGTGCGCGCCTGCTGGCGGGCGGCAAGCGCGTCGAAGGACCGAATGGCTATTTCTTCGAACCGACCCTGTTGGCTGATGCCAGCGCACAGATGTTGTGCTCGCGGGAAGAAACCTTTGGCCCGGTGGCGCCGGTGTTCAAGTTCCAAACCGAGGCGGAGGCGATTGCCTTGGCCAACAACACCGAGTTCGGCTTGGCCAGCTATTTCTACAGCCGCGATGTCGGCCGCATCTTCCGCGTGGGCGAAGCCTTGGAGTACGGCATGGTCGGCATCAACACCGGCCTGATCGCGACTGCCGAAGTGCCGTTTGGCGGCGTCAAGCAATCCGGCCTCGGCCGCGAAGGGGCGCATCAGGGCATGGACGATTATGTGGAGACGAAGTATTTGTGCCTGGGGGACATCCAGAAGTGAGCAGAGCTCGCTTGGACTGAAGCGAATGAAGCGCTGAGCTAGGTAAGAGCTCAGCGCCCATGAAAAAGGGGCCGCGTGAGCGGCCCCTTTTGGTTTCTGGCTGCCTGCCCCGATGCTTTGCAGTCTTGGGGTGGGCGGTCGAAGATGCTTAGAACTCGTACTTCAGGGTGACCTGAGCTGCCCATGCGGATTCGCCGCGAGTTTGCTTGGTCGTGTAGTCCGTCGGGTCGTTGACCGAGTAGATCATCTTGCCGGTGGCGGGATCGATACCGGCGAAGTTCACGAAGTTGCGAACGTTGCCGCCGGTGCCGAAACCGATTTCGTCGATGCGGCCCCAACGCTTGTTCAGCAGGTTGGTGAAGTTCAGGATGTCCAGCGTGACCACGCCCTTGTTCTTGCCGAACAGGCCCGGCAGTTCCTGGCTGAGGCGCACGTCCAGGCTGTTGGTGAACTTCGAGAACGAGTTGTTCCGTCCGGTCACACCGCCCTTGGCATTGCGCAGGCCCGACTCGCTTTCAACGATGGTCCAGAACTTGGCTTCAGCCGCAGCGGCGGTGCTTTTCTGATAAGCGTCCAGCGCGGCTTGGTTGGCAATGGTCGATCCGCTGACAGGCAGGCGGAACAGCACTTCACCCGAGCCCGGGGCCTTGGGGATGTACAGCAGGTCGTTCCCGGCCACGCCATCGCCGTTCATGTCGTTGTTGAAGGTCCAGCTGTAGGGGCGGCCTTCACGACCTTCGTAGACCAAGCCGACGGTGGTCTTGTAGCTGCCGATGAAGGCCTTGGACCAGCTGGCTTGCGCGTTGAAGCGGTTGCGAACCAGGGTGGCCGAGTTGGCTGCCA
Organism: Paucibacter sp. DJ2R-2; assembly: GCF_025717675.1. Lineage (GTDB taxonomy): Bacteria > Pseudomonadota > Gammaproteobacteria > Burkholderiales > Burkholderiaceae_C > Paucibacter_A. The sequence continues at coordinate 199,040 of NZ_JAJIRT010000009.1, read as the reverse complement.
CTTCTTCGTTCGGGTTGAACACAGCCCGGTTGATGAAGTTGGAGTTGGCCGTCGAGGAGGTCAGCGGGCTGACTTCCGTTGCGCTGGTGCGGGTGTAAGCCATGCCCCAGCCGAAGCCTTGGGTGTTGGGCAGCGACAAGCTCAGGGTCAGGGCATTGCCACCACCCTTCTTGGTCTTTTCCACCACGGTCACGTTGGTGAACGCGTTGTTGTTCAGGGCGCGGGTCAGGCGGCCGCAGGTGGTGGGGCTGGAGTCATTGCCGCCAGCGTAGCAAAGAGGTGAGCGGCCGGCCGCGTTGTAGTACATCTCGCGGCCATCGATCGGCGAGGTCGACATGATGGGGCCGAAATTCAGGAACTTGTAGTACAGACCGTTGTCCACACGGGTGTTCAGCAACTCGGCACCTGCCACCAGGCCATGCCAGGGCAGCTCGGTGTCAAACGCGATATTGCTCTTCCACACCGACGGCTGGCCTACGCCCGGGGCCACGAAATCGACCAGTGCAGCCGGCGGGGTGCCGTCCACGGTCGGTTGCGAACCGGTGTTCGGCGTGAACTTGATGCTGGAGCAAGGCGTGGCGCCATTGCCGCAGTTGAAGTTGGCCGTGGCCGCACCGTTGTTTTGGAAGGGGTTGGTCAGCCAGACCGAGGCAGCCGAACCCATGAACAGGCCGACGCCACCGCGGACTTGCGACTTGCGCTTGTCCACCGGGTCCAGCGCGTAGTTGAAGCCGAAACGTGGCTGAATCAGCTTTTCGCCGTCCAGGGTGTTGGTGTTGTCGTAGCCGAAGCCGCCAGTCTGGCGGGTGTTGGTGGCGACATTGCCAGCCACCACCGGGCCCGAGGCCTTGGCGTTGGTCTTGGGACGGTCGTTGGTGCTCATCGTGTCGATGCGCACGCCGCCGGTCAGGGTCAGCTGCTTGCTGACAGTCCAGGTGTCTTGCAGGAACAGGCCGACGTTGGTCAGCTTCCAGTCCGCCGCGCCGTCTTGCAACACGTTGCCCGCGAGCGGCAGCTGGACGGTGTAACCCGTCACGGTGCTGGCCTTCCACAGGGCCACGGGGTCGTTGCCGCTGAAGGTGTAGGTGCCCTTGGTGTTCTGCAGGAAGGCGTTGAAGATTTCGTTGCGCTGCAGGTCGGCGCCGGCCTTGATTTCATGCTTATCCAGCGCCAGGGTGCCGGCGACGAAGGCATCGAAGGTCTTGGTTTGCAGGCTGTTGAAATGGCGGCTGGCTTCCGTGCCGAAGCGCAGGGTGCGGTTCCCGGTGGCGGTGCCAGCTGGGGCCGGGGTGGTCCAGGTCAGGCTGACTTGAGGCAGATCGCTGGCGTTGACCGGATTACTCTTGTAGTCGCGCTGCGACAGCTTCAGCTCGGTCGAGAAGTTGTCCGTCCAATCGGCGAACCATTGGCCAACCACGGTTTCCAGGGTCTTGTCTTGCTTGTACCAGTGCGAAGACAGCGACAGGGTGGTGGAGTTCAGGTTCGGGAAAATCGGGTTGCTTTCCTCGGACTTGGTGTAGCGCAGGTTGGCCTTGTGCTTTTCGCTGATGTTCCAGTCCAGCTTCAGCAGGGTGTCCTTGGCCACCAGCTTGATGCCGCTGGGTACGGCCAAGCTGCCGATGTCCATGTTGTAGACATCCTTGGCGAGAGCTTGCGCAGCGGCGATTTGGTCGGTGGTGATACCGACATTGGCCTGGCTGCTGCCGACCGGGCCGAAGCTCGGGGCGGTGCGGCTGCTCTTCAGTTCTTCGTAGCTGGCGAAGAAGAACAGGGTGTCCTTGATGATCGGGCCACCCAGGGTGAAGCCCTTCAGGTCTTCCGTGAACGGACCAGGGCGGGCATAGGCCTTGTTGGCCAGGGTGTAGCGGTCGCCGGACGTCTTGTCGTTGCGGAACACGTAGTACACGCTGCCGGCAAACTCGTTGGTGCCCGACTTGGTCACGGCGTTGATGTTGGCGCCGGTGTAACCCTGCTGGGTGACGTCGTAGTTCGAGATGTTGACCTGAACGGCCTGGATCGCGTCGACCGAGATCGGCTGTTTCAGGGTGGGCAAGCCATTGGATTCCAGGCCGAAGGTGTCATTGACGCGCACGCCGTCGACGGTGATGGAGTTGAAGCGGGCGTTTTGGCCGGCGGCGGAGATTTCGCCACTGCCCTTGTCGGTTTGCGACAGGCGCGGGTCGTTGCGGGCGTAGTCCGACAGGCTGCGGCTGATGGAGGCGAATGCGTCCAGTTCCTTGCGGCTGACGCTGGTGCCCGAGCCCATGGTGGAGTTGCTGAACTTGTTGTTGGCCGCGCTGCTGCCCGACACCACCACCGTGCTCAGCACATTGCCGCCCAGGGTGAAGTCGAGATTCAGGCTTTCAGCCAGCGCCAGGTAGACGCCCTGACGCAGATCTTTGTCCGAACCCTTGCTGATGCTGATGGTGTAGGGGCCGCCGACCCGAAGGCCGCGGGCCGAATAACGGCCCTCGGCATCGGTGATCACGTTGTTGACCGAGCCCGATTCTTCGTGGCGGATGCTAACGGCCACTCCGGCCATGGCCTTGCCGTCAGCGCTGGTGACGCGACCGGCCACAGCCGAGGTCGTGTTCTGTGCCATCGCCGGGGCTGCCGCCACGATGGCGACCGCGACGCTCAGCGCCGTCCGGGAAAAATCTGTCCAATGCCTGCTGCTCATCGTGATCACTCCAATAAAAGCGCTGAAATACGCGTAAAAAATCTGTCACAAAAATGTACATCGAAGGCGGCCGCAAACGTTTACTTGCGCCTGTTTTCCGCATTGAAGCCACATACCTGCGGCTTCGCAGAAATTCCTTCTTGTCAAAATCCGGGCCTTGTGCCTGTCACATTTCGCAACTTTCCGCTTTCAGCGTTTCCATTCGAAAACGTTTGCGCGTTGAGTCAAAAAAAAGCGGCAGAGCGGGCAGAATGTTCAATTGTCGACCCAGGGTCTGACCGGTGGCGTTCAGAAACTAGATCTCAGGGCCCAATTTTCCAGCGCTTGCCCACTTGGGCGATATCCGGGTGCACCCGGAAATCGGGGGGGGAGAGCACTGGCTTACTGGGCATATCTGGCTCCGATCCGCACTGTGCCTAGTTCATATTGAAGTTCCGTGACAGCGGCGACGCTTCGCATCTTGCGTTGCGAATTTGCCACGGCCACTGCTGTTCCGTGACAGCAGGGTCCATGTGCGCTGTCATTCCATGTCCATAGCATGGCCGCGTCCCACTTCCTGGCGCGCCCTTGCGCTGTTTGCCTTCTGCCGTTTTGGAGTCCGCCTTGCCCATGTCCGCCATTGCCATCGCCAAGCCCCTGCCACACGCCTTGCGGCATGCCCCTCGACCTGTTCGGCTGCGTCTGCTGGGCAGCTTCGGGCTTGTCGCTGCCTTGCTCAGCGCTTGCGCCGGTCCCCAGCGCCTGCCCGATGCTTCCGCACCGCCGGCCGCCGCAAGCGCCGCCTCGCGCGAACTCAGCATCTTCTCGATCAACGACTTCCACGGGCACATCCAGCCCAAGTCGCCGACCCCCTTGATGCCGCGCTTGCCCGACCCGCAGACCGGCGAGATCAAGCCGCAGCCGGCCGGTGGCGTCGCCTATTTGGCCGATGCCATGCAAAAGCTGCGCGCGCCGCGCCAGCATTCGGTGTTCGTCGCCGCCGGTGATCTGATTGGCGCGTCGCCCCAGCTCTCGTCCCTGCTCAAGGACGAGCCCAGCCTGAGCGCCTTGGGTGAGCTGGGCCTGGTGGCCAGTGCGCTCGGCAACCATGAGCTTGATGCCGGTCTGCCCGAGCTGATGCGCAAGGCGCGCGGCGAATGCCCGAGCAGCGGTTGCGCCTGGCCCGAGTTCAAAGGACCCGGATTCCCCTATCTGGCGGCCAACCTTTTGGACGCGGCCACTGGCAAGGCGATGTTGCCCAGCCATGTGATCAAGGACGTGGGCGGCTACAAGGTGGCCTTTGTGGGCGCCGTCACGCGCGACACGCCCTTGGTCGTCGTGCCACGGGCCATCACCGGTCTGCGCTTTGCCGACGAGGCCGACACTCTGAATGCCTTGGTGCCCCAGTTGCGAGCCGAAGGCGCGCAAGTGCTGGTGGCGGTCATGCACGAAGGCGCCACGCAGGCGGGCGGTGCCAATGACCCCAGCTATGTCTGCCCAGGCATTCAGGGGCGCGGTGTCGACATTGCCCAGCGCCTGGACCCGGCCTATGCCTTGATCATCAGCGGCCACACGCACCAGGCCTACACCTGCAAGATCAATGGCCGCCTGCTGGTGCAGGCGGGCAGCTACGGTGGCTGGGTGACGGAAAGTCGCCTGACGCTGGATGCCAAGGGCAAGGTGCTCGATGCGCAGGCCGTCAATCACCCGGTGCTGCAGTCGGCCTACCAGCCCAACCCGGCATTTGTGGCCCTGGTGCAGCGCGCTGCCGCCTTGACGGCCGCGGTGCGCACCAAGCCGGTGGCGACGCTCAGCCAAGGGGCCCAGCGCAACGCTCGTGCGCCGTTTGGTGATGGGCCGCTAGGTAATCTGGTGGCCGATTCCCAGCTCGCCTATGCCAAGAAGCGCGGCAGCGCCGATATTGCCTTGATGAACCCGGGCGGCATCCGGGCCGATTTGACGGTGGAAGCCGGCCGGCCGGTGACCATGAGCGATCTGTTCGCCATCCAGCCCTTTGCCAATGAGCTGGTGGTCATGAGCATCAGCGGCGCGCAGCTGCAGGAGCTGCTGCTGCGTCAGTTGCCGAAGGGAGATGCCCCGGCGCGCTTGCTGCAGATCTCGAGCAGCCTGCGCTACCAATGGACCCAGGGCAGTGACGGCCAGCCTCTCCTGCTGGACGTGCAGGTCGACGGCAAGGCACTGGACCCGCAGCGCAACTACCGTGTGGTCGTTAACAACTTCATGGCCGACGGCGGCGATGGCCTGAGCGTGCTGCGCCAGGGCAAAGACCGCGTGCCTCTGGGTGTGGACATCGACGCCATGGTGGAGTGGCTGTCGGAGAACCCGGTGGCAGCCATGGCTCAGATCGAGTCGGGCCGTATTCGCAAGCAATGACGGCCGGCCCTGTGGCGGCCGGCCTGGCCTGAGGCTCAGCGCTGGCCTGTTGCGCCGTCCAATTCGGCCAAAACAGCGGCCCAGTCGTCGAAGCTGGATTCGCTGACCTCGAGCCCATCGAGCCGGGCCGGTGCGTCGTCGCTGAGTGACCAGAGCCGCCCCGCTTGGGCGGGCGCGGTGCTGTGGCTTAGACCTGGCGTGCCAACTGCGGCGGCCGCGGGCTGCATGTGGAGCTGTTTGGATTTCATGCCGTCAGCATCGGGCTTTGCGCGCCGTACGGCCATCCTTCCTGGTGGGGAGAGCACTGTTTGAGGCTTGCCCGACTCCTCCTCTTGGGGGGAGTGCCTGAACTTGCCTTAGGAATCAGGCAAGACCTGACCCTACTAGAGATGTGGAGCGGGCGAAGGGAATCGAACCCTCGTCTTAAGCTTGGGAAGCTTCAGCTCTGCCATTGAGCTACGCCCGCCTGCGCGGCAGTATAGCGAGCGATCTCGCCGCGACGCTCACGGTGGCGCAAGGCGCGCGGCCAGCGCTTCAGCCTGCGGGCCGAAGGCATAGGCATCCATGGCCAGGCAGCCGTAGCTGAGGGCGCTGTGGATGCGCTGCGGTGCGTGCTCGCGGCCACCTGCGCCTGCGGCCACATACCAGGGCAGCAGGTGCTCGTCACTGGGATGCATGGCCACGGCGTGCGGCGCCCGCTGGCGATAGTCGAGGAGGGCGGGCCAATCGAGCGCTGTACTCCGCTGCGACCACCAGGTCCTGAACTCGGCCGAGGTCGGCAGTTCTGGGGCGTCGTAGGCGGGCATCTGCCCCGAAGAGAACAAGAGGCTCAGGTTGTGGGTCAGGCTGCCGCTGCCGATGATGAGCACACCCTGCTCGCTGAGTGAGCGCAAGGCCGCGCCGAGCGCAAACTGCTGAGCAGGCGACTGGCTGGCCACAAAGGCCAGGGGCAGCACTGGAATGTCCGCCTCGGGGTAGAGCGAGCGCAAGGGTACCCAGATGCCGTGATCCAAACCGCCCTGGGGCAGGACTTGCAGATTCAGGCCGGCCGCGGCAGCAAGGCCATGGATTTCTTGCGCCAAGGCCGGTGCACCGGGCGCGTCGTAGCGCAGCTCGTACAAGCGCGGGTCGAAGCCGCCGAAATCGTAGATGGCTTCATGCCGGGCCGCAGCCAGCAGCAAGGGCTGGCGCGCCGACGTATGCGCCGAAACGACGACGATGGCGCGCGGCCGGCCGTAGTTTGCATCCAGGCTTGCGCCCAGCTGGCGCCAGAACTGGCCGGTCTCATGACCCTCCAGTGCGGTCATGGGCGAACCATGGGACAGGAAGAGACTGGGCAGAGGGCTTGGGCGATTGGAGGTGTCCATGCCGCTATTGGGCGCCTGCGGTCGGGCATTTGGGCTGCGACTGCCTGAATGCAGCGTTCAGCCTGCCTGCACGGTCCTGCGCCTGAGGACTCCAGTGACGGGGCTTGGCCTGACGAACGGCAAGTTTGGCGGGGACTCGCTACAGTGCGCAGCATGAATTCAAGCACCGCACCCGCTTTGTCCTCCCAGCCTTTGCTTGCCAGCCACCAGCCGCCTCAGGTCTGGCTCTTGGCCTGGCGTCAGCTCTGGCGCGACTGGCGAGCCGGCGAATTGCGCTTGCTGATGTTGGCGGTTTGCCTGGCGGTGGCGGCTTTGTGCGCGGTCAGCTTCTTGTCGGATCGTCTGGAGCAAGGGCTGCGGCGCGATGCCGCTCAGCTGATCGGCGGCGACGCGGTCTTGCTGGCCGACCAGCCAATCCCGGGCGCCTTGCAGGACCTGGCGCGGACGCAGGGTTTGACCAGCACGCTGAGCAGCAATTTCCCCAGCATGGCTCGAGCTTCCGAGGCCCAGGGCGGACGCAGCCGATTGGTGGCGGTGAAGTCGGTCGGAACGGCCTACCCCCTGCGTGGCAGTTTGCTGCTGGCGGACGGGCGCCGAGTGGGCGCACCGGCAGCGGGAACGGTGTGGGTGGACGCTGCGGTCATCGATGCCTTGCAAATCCGTGTGGGCGACTCGCTTTTACTGGGCGAGAGCGCGCTGACCGTGGCCGGGGTCATTGCCACCGAGCCAGATCGCGGCGCCGGCTTCATGAATTTCGCGCCGCGCCTGATGTTGGCCGAGGCCGACCTGGCCGCGACGGCCTTGGTGCAGCCGGCCAGCCGCGTCACCTATCGCTTGGCGGTGGCGGCACCCGATGCGTCCGGCCAGGCTGCTGTAGCCGGGGATGCGGTGAAGCAGTTTGTCACGCGTGCCCAGGCCTTGATTGAGCGCTCGGGCTGGCGCGGCGTGCGCCTGGATTCGCTCGAAAGCGGCCGCCCCGAGATGCGCCAAACCTTGGACCGGGCGAGTAAGTTCCTGAAGCTTGTGGCCATGCTGTCGGCGCTGTTGGCGGCCGTGGCTGTGGCCTTGGCCGCACGGGATTTTGCGGCCCGCCATCTCGACGATTGCGCGGTGCTGCGCGTGCTCGGCCAGGCGCAGAAGCGCATCGCCTGGGCCTACAGCATCGAGTTCGGCCTGGCCGGCCTGACGGCCAGTCTGCTCGGCATCTTGCTCGGCTGGGGGCTGCATTTCGCCTTTGTCAGCCTGCTCGCAGGCCTCTTGAATGTCAGCTTGCCCGCGCCTTCGCTCTGGCCCGCGCTGCTGGGCCTGGGTCTGGGCTTGAGCCTGCTGCTGGGCTTCGGCCTGCCGCCGGTGCTGCAGCTGGCAGCCGTGCCGGCCTTGCGGGTGATTCGGCGCGATCTGGGCGGCCTCAAGGCGGGCTCCAGCCTGGTGTTGGTGGCGGGCGTGCTGGGCTTTGCCGGCATCCTGATGGTGCTGGCCGGTGAGCTGACCTTGGGTCTGATTGCCGCCCTGGGTTTCGCCCTGGCCCTGGCTTTGTTCGCGGCCATGGCTTGGTTGGCGGTCTGGCTGCTCAAGCGTTGGGTGCCCTTGGGCGCGAGCGCTGCCCAGGGTGACGGCACTGGCACCGGGCCGACGCTGCCACGTTGGCTGGTGCTGGCGACCCGGCAGGTGGCGGCGCGACCGGGCTTCGCCGTGGTCCAGGTGTCTTCGCTGGCCGTGGGCTTGCTGGCCCTGGCCTTGCTGGTGCTGTTGCGCACCGATCTGATCGACAGCTGGCTCAAGTCCACGCCGGCCAACGCGCCCGATCGTTTCGTCATCAATTTGCAGACCGATCAGGTGCCGGCTTTCCGCACGCAGATCGAGGCGGCCGGTGTGCGCAGCTATGACCTGTTTCCCATGATCCGGGGTCGCTTGCTGGCCATCAACGGCCAGCCGGTGCGGCAACAGCAATACAGCGACGATCGTGCCCAGCGTCTGGTCGAGCGCGAGTTCAACCTCAGCCACAGTGCCCAGCTGCTCCAGCACAACACGGTCGTCCAGGGGCAATGGGTCGAGGATGAGGCGGACGGGCTCAGCGTCGAACAGGGCTTGGCGGAGACCTTGGGTTTGAAGCTCGGTGACCGCCTGCGCTTTGATGTCGCCGGCGTGCCGGTGGAGGGGCGCATCAGTTCCTTGCGCAAAGTGGACTGGTCGTCCATGCGGGTCAATTTCTTCGTGCTGTTCCCGCGCGAGCACATGCCCGACCTGCCCAGCACCTGGGTCTCAGCCTTTCATGCGCCCACAGGTGGCGGTCTGGACCGAGCCTTGAGCAGTGCCATGCCCAACTTGACCGTGGTCGATGTCTCGGCCCAGCTGACTCAGGTGCAGACCGTGCTCAATCAGGTGATCCAGGCGGTGCAACTGCTGTTCGGTTTCACCCTGGCCACGGGCCTGGTGGTGCTGCTGGCCTCGGTGGGCAGCACCCGTGAGGCGCGCACCCGCGAGTTCGCCTTGATGCGGGCTTTGGGCGCCAGCTCGCGACTGCTGGCCCAGGTGCAGAGGGCTGAACTGCTCGGCGTTGGTGCTCTGGCGGGCTTTCTGGCCGGTGCTGTGGCGGTCCTGCTCGGGGCTTTGCTGGCGCGCTTTGCTTTCGGCTTTGCCTGGAACCTCAACCTCTGGGTGCCGCTGTTCAGTCTGGTGGCTGGCGCCTTGCTGGCCCAGCTCGCCGGTTGGTGGAGCTTGCGCGGCGTGCTTCGCCGTCCGGTGATGCAAACCTTGCGCGAGGCCGATACCCAGTAAGCGTTTCTTCAGGACGCCGAAGCGGCGCCAAAAACAAAGGCGCGCTGCCTTGCGGGAGCGCGCCTTGGGTTCAGCTGGCGGGCCGCAGCCCGCACTTTCAGAACGACTGCCAGTCGTCGTCGTTCGTGTCGGCCTTGCTGGCTGCGGGGGCCGGTGCCGGGCTCGGTGTCGGGCTGCTTGTGCCGGCAGCAGGGCGGCCCGCGCTGGCCTTGGGTGCCGGCTTGGGGCTGGAGCTTGGGCTGCTGTGAGCGGCAGGCTTCTTGAACTGTGCGGAGCTGTTCATACTGGAGCTGCGTGGTGCCGGGCTGCGCGCAGCCGAACGGCCAGCGTGTCCTTCGTCAGCACCCAGGCGGAACACCGACACCACTTCGGTCAGGCGCTGAGCCTGGTCGCGCAGGCTCTCGGCGGCGGCGGCGGATTCCTCCACCAGGGCAGCATTCTGCTGGGTCATCTGATCGAGCTGCACGACCGCGCCGTTGACTTGCCCGATGCCGTCGCTCTGCTCGCTGGAGGCTGCCGTGATCTCGCCGATGATGTCGGTGACACGCTGAACGCTGGACACGATGTCGTTCATTGAGGCGCCGGCGGCTTCCACCAGCTTGGAGCCGACTTCAACCCGGTCCACGCTGGCGCCGATCAGGCCCTTGATCTCTTTGGCTGCCTCGGCGCTACGCTGCGCCAGGCTGCGCACCTCGCTGGCCACGACAGCAAAGCCCCGGCCTTGCTCGCCGGCCCGTGCGGCTTCGACCGCTGCATTCAGAGCCAGGATATTGGTCTGGAAGGCGATGCCATCGATGACGCCGATGATGTCGCTGATCTTCTTCGAGCTGTTGTTGATCTCGTCCATGGTGGTGACCACCTGGCTGACCACCTCGCCGCCCTTGGCCGCGGCCGAGGACGCGGAAGACGCCAACTGGTTGGCCGTCTGCGCGGCATCGGCGGTCTGGCGCACGGTGCCGGTCAGCTGTTCCATGGACGAGGCGGCCTGTTGCAGATTGGAGGCCGTCTGCTCGGTACGCTGCGACAAGTCCTGTGCACCCAAGGCGATCTCGCTGGACGCTGTGGTGATGGAGTTGCTGGCCGAGCGTACGTCAAGAAGGATGCGCTGAATCTTCTCGGCAAACATATTGAAGGAGGCGGCGATTCGGGAGATTTCATCGCGGCCGCTTTCGGGCAGGCGCTGGGTCAAGTCGCCACCGCCGGCGCTGATTTCGTCCAGCGCTGCGCGCACACGCTCCAGGCCGCGCAGCATGGTGGAGATCACTGTGGTCATCAGGGCGCCGGCCAGCACCATCACCACCACCAGCACCAGGGCGGCGGTGCGCAGCAGCGAGCTCAATGAGGCCAGCGCCTCACTGCGGTCGGCGGCGACGACGAGCACCCAGTCGGTGTTGGCGATGGCCACGCCGCGCAGCAGGAAGTCGCTGCCACCGATCGTGGCGTCCACCCAGGGGGCTCCCGCCTCTTGCAACTGTTTCAAAGCCTTGGCATCGAGCTGGGGCGAGAGCTCGCTGACCGGTTTGAGCGCCAGTTCGGCATTCGGGTGGGCAACGATGCTGCCCTTGCTGGACATCAAAAAGGCGAAGCCATTGGGTGTCGGCTTGATGGCCTTGACCGTGGTGGAGACCTCGTTCAGGAACACGTCGGTGGCGGCCACGGCCTTGGTTGAGCCACCCTCCTTGACCGCCACAGCAAAAGTCACCACCAGCAGCTTGCGGGCGGCATCCATATAGGGGTCGGTGATGACGGGGCCGCTGGCATTGGAGGCCAGGGTGTACCAGGGGCGGCCGGTCGGGTCATAGCCCGGGGGCAGGTCCTGCGGCGTGTTGAACAACATGCGCTTGTCGGCATGGCCGATATAGGCCGCTTCCAGCCGACCTGACTTGGCGGCCTGCACCAGATAGGGCTTGGGATCTGCCTCGGCCGCTGCCGGCACCATGGAGCTGACGATGTCGCGCTGGGTGCTCACCCATTGATTGATGGTGGCCGCGCGTCCAGCCGCAAGGGCGTCCAGACTGGCCAGCTCGCTGCTGTAGGTGTGGCTTCGCACGATCACATAGTTGGCGATCGTGGCCAAACTCAGGGTGAGCACCACCACCACAATGCTGAGCGTGATCAGGCGGGTTTTGATGGAATCGAACATGAGGGATCCTCTGCGATGGTCGGAGCGCGGCGGGTAGGGTAGGGGCAGGCGGCTGCGCCTCAAAAGCTCTCCCAGTCACCCTCTTGCTGGGGCGGACTGGCGGGGCTGCTCGCACGTGACGGTGCGGGTGCTCGGCTTGGTGGGCTGCCGGCTTCGCTGACATTCGGTGCAGCTGCAGGCGCCTTGGCCGTCTTCATCGCGGGCTTGGGCTTGCTGGTGGATGTGCTGGCTGGCCGGGGGGCGGGCGATGCGGACACCGTCTTGCTTGAGCTGGCCGGCTTGGACCGAGCGGGGCTTTGGCTCACCATGCTGGACTTGGCCAAATGGAAGACCGAGACTGCCTCAATCAAGCGCTGTGCTTGGTCGCGCAGGCTTTCGGCCGCGGCCGCAGACTCTTCAACCAGGGCCGCATTCTGCTGCGTCATCTGATCGAGCTGCACCACCGACTGGTTGACCTGGCCGATGCCGTCACTCTGCTCGCTGGCCGCTGCGGTGATCTCGCCGATGATGTCCTGCACCCGCTGCACGCTGGAGACGATGTCGGTCATGGAGTTGCCGGCCTCGTTCACCAGGCGAGAACCCACTTCGACACGCTCGACACTGGCGCCGATCAGGGTCTTGATCTCCTTGGCCGCTTCGGCGCTGCGCTGAGCCAATGAGCGCACCTCGCTGGCAACCACCGCGAAGCCGCGTCCTTGCTCGCCGGCCCGCGCGGCCTCGACGGCAGCATTCAAAGCCAGGATGTTGGTCTGGAAGGCGATGCCGTCGATCACGCCGATGATGTCGTTGATCTTGCGTGAGCTGGCATTGATTTCGTCCATGGTAGCGACCACCTGGCCGACCACTTGGCCACCCTTGGCTGCGGCCGTGGCCGCAGACGACACCAGCTGGTTGGCGGTCTGGGCCGAATCGGCCGTTTGCTTGACGGTGCCCGTCAGCTCGGTCATCGAAGAAGCGGCCAGTTGAAGATTGGAGGCCGTCTGTTCCGTGCGCTGGCTGAGGTCTTGATTGCCGGAGGCAATTTCTGCACTGGCCGTGCCGATCGAATCGGAGGACTGCCGAACCGTACCGATGGTTTCGGCCAGGCGCTCGCGCATGGATTCGGTCTGCTGGATCAGCAGGCCGATTTCGTCATTGCGCTGGCTGAGCACCGATTGCGACAGGTCGCCTTGGGCAATTGAGCTGATGGCGTCGGTCAGGTCGCCGAGCGGCTTGGTGATCCAGTTGCGCATCATCCAGAACAGGCCGAAACCCAGGCCGGCCGTGGTCAAGCTCAGCATGATCCAGAACGGCACCAGGGTGGCCCAGTGCGAAGCCATGGACTCGCTGCGTGAGACCTGGGCGATGATCCAGAAGCCGCCTTGCGGATTGCGCCGGCCGACAGCGAAATAGCTGCCGCCCTTGCCGTTCAGCACATCGGGCGCATCCGCGACATAGCCGTCTTTGGAGGCCATCAGCGCGGTCATGAATTTGTCGAACTCTGGTGACACCTCGCTGACCAGTTTGTTCTTCGCCGTGGGGTGTGACACCAGCCGGGCGTTTTTGCCATCGGCGTCTGCAGCAATGGCGTAAGTGCCACCGGACTCGAAGAACTTGGCGTCGGCCGCCATCTTGTCCATGGCCTTTTGGAAGCCCTCCATGTCCAGCGCGATCGCCAGCAGACCGATGATCTTGCCGGCCTCGCTCTTGATCGGGTCGTAGTAGGCCATGAAGACCTTGCCCTCGAGCACCACGCGGCCGGCAAATGGCTTGCCCTGCATCAGGCTGGCATAGCCCGGGTGGTTCTTGCCCAGCGGGGCCGTATTGCGCTCGCCAGAGGCATTCTTCAACGAGGAAGTGATGCGGACGAAGTCATCGCCCTTGATCGAGAAGATGGAGGCGGCGCCACCGGTGGTGCCGGCAAACTTGTCCACCTGGGTGGTGTTTCCATTGAGTTTGGGGCCCCAGTCACGCAGGTCACCGGTGCTCTCATCAAGCTGGAACACCGGCCCGAATTCCTGGCGGAAGGTGCCGTAGCTCTGCTGCACCATGGTCTTGGCCACATCGTCCATGGCCGTCATGGAATCGACCAGGGACTGCGTCTTGTCTCCGACCCAGCTGGTGACCCGCTCATGTGCCACCCGGGTCAAGAGAACACTGACGGCGCCGCTGACGGTCAGCAGGGAGCCCGCCAGGGCGATCACCCCCACCAACGAAACGCGCCGTGCGATCGAGGTCACACCTGATGCCATAGTGGCTGCTCCAACGAATGCTTCGAAGACTTGTTCCTCCACCGGCAGTGCCGGCAGGGCATGACATCCCGTCGCCAAAGCTGGCGCGGGTGAAACTTACATGGCCAGCGAGTCCATCAAGCCCATGTCCGCGCTGCTCATCAATCCTTCGATGTCCATCAGGATCAACATGCGGTCGCTGACCGTACCGATGCCGGTGATGAAGCTGGTGTCGACCGAAGCGGAGCTCAATTCCGGTGCCGGGCGGATCGCGTCGCGGTTCAGTTCCAACACATCGGAGACCGAGTCCACGACGGCGCCAACCACGCGGTTGCGCACATTGAGCACGATCACCACGGTGAAGCTGTTGTACTCGGCGCTGGGGCAGCCCAGCTTCAGACGCAGGTCGACGATGGGGACGATGACACCGCGCAGATTGACCACGCCCTTGATGAAATCGGGCGCGTTGGCGATGCGGGTCGGCGGCTCATAAGAACGGATTTCCTGGACCTTCAGGATGTCAATGCCGTACTCCTCGGCACCGAGGCGGAAGGTCAGGTACTCGCCGCTCGCCGGGCCGTGCGCCTTCAGGGCAAGGTTTCCATTGTCCTGGCGCAGCGCCGGCACATTGTCTCGGGTGGTTTCCATGGCTTACCTCGTTGGAAGTTCGGGTTTGACGTGTTGCGAAGGAGGAGGAAGACGAAGGGTGATCAGAACGATTCCCAGTCGCCCTCGGCTTGTGCCGGAGCAGGAGCCGGCGAACGAGCTGGGGCGCTAGGGCGTGCGGCCGGTGCAGGTGAGTGCGAGGCCTGGCTTGCTGCCGGGCGCGGGCTGGCAGCAGCAGGCTTGACCATCTTGCTGGCGGCCGGGCGGGGCGCTGCGGCCTGCTGGCTGGCCGATGCATGTGGGCGAGACTTGCCTGCTCCGAATCCTGCGCCATGTGCGGGCTTGGCTTCGGCCGTGACCCGGAAGCGGTCCACGGCTTCGGCCAGTCGCTCGGCCTGGTCTTTCAGGCTTTCGGCAGCCGCCGCGGATTCCTCCACCAGGGCTGCGTTCTGCTGGGTCATTTGGTCCAGCTGGACCACAGATTGATTGACCTGGCCAATGCCGTCGCTTTGCTCGCTGGCGGCGGCCGAGATTTCGCCAATGATGTCGCTGACGCGCTGCACGCTGGTGACGATCTCGGTCATCGAGGTGCCGGCGTCCTGCACCAGGCGCGAGCCGGTTTCGACCCGTTCGACGCTGGCGCCGATCAAGGTCTTGATTTCACGCGCGGCCTCGGCGCTGCGCTGAGCGAGCGAACGAACCTCACTGGCCACGACAGCAAAGCCACGGCCTTGCTCGCCCGCACGGGCCGCTTCGACGGCTGCATTCAGGGCGAGGATATTGGTTTGGAAGGCGATGCCATCGATCACGCCGATGATGTCGCTGATCTTCTTGGAGCTGGTGTTGATCTCGTCCATGGTCGCGACGACCTGGCCCACCACATCACCGCCCTTGGCTGCTGCGGTGGAGGCCGAATTGGCCAACTGGTTGGCGGTACGCGCCGAATCCGCCGTTTGCTTGACCGTGCCGGTCAGCTGCACCATGGAGGAAGCCGCCTGCTGGAGGTTGGACGCCGTCTGCTCGGTGCGGCCCGACAGGTCCTGGTTTCCGGTGGCAATCTCGACCGAGGCCGTGCGGATGCTGTCGGCCGAAACGCGCAGATGACCGACCAGACTTTGCAGGGCCTGCTGCATGTTTTGCAGCGAGTTCATCAGATGCGAGGCTTCATCCTGTCCGACCACCTCCTTGGCGGTCATGGTCAAGTCACCCTTGGCAATGGCATCGGCCAAGGCGCCGGCTTCTGCCAGCGGTGTGCAGATGCTCTGCATATTGAGCAAGGTCAGGGGCACCACGATCACCGAGCTGAGAATCAGCACGGCGATGAACACAGTGAACACCGTGCCTTGCGTGGACTCGCTGGCCTTCATGGCCTTGTCTGATTCCTGGGTCAGTGACTTGCGCAGTTCGGCCAACAGCTTCTCGGCCTCTTGTGCGTGTTCCTTGGCCCCCTTCAGCGCGGCATTGGCGTCGCTGGCGCTGGCCATGCTCCCGGATTCCAACTGTCCCAGGACGGGTTGAGCCTTGGCCACGTAGTCGTTCATCAAGGGCAGGATCTGGCCCAGCACCTTGTTGTTGGCGTCCTCGTGGCCGTGCATCAACTCCTTGACGTTATCTTCCAACGCCTTGCGGGCTTCATCCCATTTCTGGTGGTATGTCTTGACCTGATCGGCCTGGGCATGATTGATCACCATGTCCTTTTCATAGCGCCGCAGATTGCCCATGGCCTCGATCAACAAGGTCATGTGATGGGCATCACCCACCGACTTTTCCGCGAACTGCTGGCTCTGGCCGCGCAGCGAGTTCATGCCGTACAGGCCGACACCACCCACGATCACCAGCAAGGCCAGAACCATGGCAATGGCGCCGATCATGCGGGTGCGGATGCTGAACATTCGGAGCATGGCGCTCAAATTCATCGAATACCTCTGAGTTTCTTGGGTAAAGAACCGGCCGAAGCCGGATCAATGGCGCGAACGGCGGACCAGGCTGCCGACGTCCAGGATCAGCGCGACCCGGCCATCGCCCATGATGGTGGCGCCGGACACATCGGTGACCTTGCGGTAGTTCGCTTCCAAGTTCTTCACCACCACCTGCTGCTGGCCGAGCAGTTCGTCCACCAGCAGGGCGACCCGGCCGCCTTCGGCCTCGACGACCACCATGATGGACGAGACATGTTCGAAGTCGAAGCGCGGCACATTGAAGATGGTTTCTAGGCCAATGACGGGCATGTACTCGTCACGCACCTCCACCACACGGCCCGAGCCGGCCACCGTCTTGATGGTGTCGGCCTGCACTTGGAAGGACTCGACCACAGAGGACAGCGGCAGGATGTAGACCTCTTCGCCGACGCCCACGCTCATTCCGTCCATGATGGCCAGGGTCAGTGGCAGGCGCACCGAGACCTTCATGCCGTAGCCTTCAGCGGAATCGATCTCCACCGTGCCGCCGAGCGAGGTGATGTTCCGTTTCACCACGTCCATGCCGACACCGCGGCCCGAGACGTCGGTCACTTGGTCGGCCGTGGAGAAGCCGGGCGCGAAGATCAGGCCCCAGACCTCCGAGTCGGTCATGGTGTCTGGCGCGTCGATGCCTTTTTCGCGGGCCTTCTTGATCAGCTTTTCGCGGTTCAGGCCGCGGCCATCGTCGCGCACCTCGATCACGATCGAGCCGCCCTGGTGCGAAGCGACGAGGGTGATGGTGCCTTGCTCGGGCTTGCCCTTGGCGACGCGGTCGGCCGGTTGCTCGATGCCATGGTCGCAGCTGTTGCGCACCAGGTGGGTCAGCGGGTCGGTGATCTTTTCAACCAGACTCTTGTCCAGTTCGGTGGCTTCACCCTGAGTCACCAGCTCGACCTTCTTGCCCAGCTTGGCGGCGAGGTCGCGCAACATGCGTGGGAAACGGTTGAAGACGACCGACATGGGAATCATGCGGATCGACATCACCGACTCTTGCAGATCTCGGGTGTTGCGCTCCAGATCGGCCAGGCCGGAGGCCAGTTGTTGGTACAGGCCAGGTGCCAGATCGCGGCTGTTCTGCGCCAGCATGGCTTGGGTGATCACGAGTTCGCCGACCAGATTGATCAGCTGGTCGACCTTCTCGATGGACACGCGCAGCGTGGATTGCTCCATGCCTGCGGCAGCCGGCCGAGCCTCGGCCTTGACGGCGGGGGCGGCCGCCACCACTGGCTTGGCCGCTTCGGCCTGTACTTTGAGTTCGGTGCCAGCTTCGGCGCTGTCGGGCACGCCCGGTGCGTTGTCGAAGAAGCCGTAGCCGGGGTCGTTGTCTTTCTCCTCCGCAGCTGGAGCGCCCGGAGCGTCGGCATGAAAGCCGAAGCCGGGGCCAAAGGGCGTCAGCTTGACCTGTTCGCGGGCCACATGGAAGGTGAACAGATCGAGCAGATCGTTGTCCGAGCTGCCGGTCAGGACCTTGAATCGACGCACCCCGTCAGCGGCCACTCCGCCGTCCAGCGGCTCGATGGTGCCGAGGTCGGTGATTTCCTTGAACAGCTCGACCAGATTGTCGGCCAGGCTCAGGTCGCTCAGTGGGCCGACTTGCAGCTCCAGTTCACGGGCGGTCGGCTTGGCTGGCGCTGCTGCTCGGGGCGCCGGTGCCGGTGCGGCGGCAGCCGCTTTGGGCGCGGGTGCAGGCGCGGCGGCTTGCTCGCCTTCGACAAAGCTGCGAATGCTGACTAGCAGATCACTGGTGTCCACGGCGGCTGCACCGGAGCCCTGGTGGCGGCCCAGTTGGGCGCGCAAGGCATCACCGGACTGCAAGAGCACGTCGACCATGGGCGACGTGGCGTTGAGCTCATGGCGGCGTAGCTTGTCGAGCAGCGTCTCCATTTGGTGGGTCAGCTCGGCTACATCGCTGAAGCCGAAGGTCGCAGCGCCGCCCTTGATGGAGTGGGCGCAGCGGAAAATCGCGTTGAGTTCCTCGTCGTCGGCGGTTTCGACATTCAGGTTCAGCAGCAGCTGTTCCATGGTGTCGAGGTTCTCGGCCGCCTCTTCGAAGAAGACTTGGTAAAACTGGCTCAGGTCGATGCCGGCGCTCAGGCTGGCGCCCTCGGAGGTCATATCTCCCATGCTTTGCTCCAGTGTGGTGAGGGCATCAACGGATGACTTTGCCGATGACTTCGATCAGCTTGGCCGGGTCAAAGGGCTTCACCAACCAACCCGTGGCACCGGCGGCGCGGCCGGCTTGCTTCATCTGGTCGCTGGACTCGGTGGTCAGGATCAGGATCGGCGTGGTCTTGAACTTCGGGTTGTCGCGCAGCTTCTTGGTCAGGCTGATGCCATCCATGCGCGGCATGTTTTGGTCGGTCAGCACCAAGTCAAAGTCACGCGTGCCGGACTTTTCCAGGGCGTCCTGACCATCGACGGCCTCGACCACATTGAAGCCTGCGTTCTTCAGTGTGAAGGAGACCATCTGGCGCATCGAGGCCGAATCGTCCACAGCAAGAATTGAGTGCATTGTTGTTTCTCCGGGTATCAAGCTGGTTTCGGAAAATTACTGAGGTTCTTTAGAACAATTCGACTGAACCGGCGTCCATCTCATCTTGCGTGACCGGATTCGGCCGCAGCGGGGCGATTTCCACCACGGCGGCACCGTCTTCGTCATCGCCAAAGGTATCGCGTGCTAACTGGTCCGCGCAGTTGCGCAGGCGTTGGCTGGTGTGGGCGATCAGCTGGGTGGCCATGTCCTGGAACTGCAGCGCGGTGATCGCGCCGGCAATGTCCAGCATGACTTTCTGCAACACCGGGGCGTGGCCGTCACCGGGTGATTGGGCTTCGTTGAGCAGGCCATGTACATGGCTGGATGCACTGTAGAAGTGGGTGGACAGGGCTTCACCTGCGTCATCAAGCAGGCGTTGCAGGCGCTCCAGGTCATGGGTGACCGTCATCAGGTGATCCTGGAGCTCGGCCGCAGCCAGCAGCGGCGTCATTCCCTGTTCGGGCGGGTCAGGCGTTTCATTCATCAGCATCTTTGCTCCACGCTTATGGACCTGCCAAGCGCAAGACCCGACCCCGTTTCGGGGCAGTGTCTCGGCCCAGCGGGGCGACCGGTTCTTGCGAGCATCTTCGGCAATTCCTGCAGAACTGTCGACAGGACAATGGACGCATAACCGGCCTATTTGTGTGATTCGACAACGGCGACGAAGTAAATATAAGGGTAAACCCTTTATTGGCGTCGCTTCCTCGCTGATTCGTGCCAATGCCGCACCTGTGGCGGACCGAGTAGTTCATTCATTCCCGGCATACTCGCCCCCCATGACGATCTCTACCGCTGATCGCCGGCTGCGCGTGTTGCATATAGAAGACTCTGAGCTCGATCATCAATTGATCATGGCTCAGTTGCGCCGTGCCGGTTTGAATTTGGAATTGCACCGGGTGGACACCCTGGCCGAAGTGCGGCAGGCCCTCGATGAACCCTGGGACGCCGTGGTCTCCGACTACAACTTGCCTGGTTTTTCCGGCTTGCTGGTGCTGGACATGCTGAAAGAGAGCAAGCGCCTGCTGCCTTTTGTGCTGGTGTCCGGCGAAATTGGTGAGGACACGGCGGTGGCGGCGATGCGCACGGGCGCCTCGGACTATTTGCTCAAGAAAGATCTGGCGCGGCTGGCGCCGGCTTTGCTGCACGCCATTGAGGCCTGCGAGTCGGAGCGAGCGCGCATCGAGGCCGACCGTGAGTTGCTCAAGTCGAAGCAACGTCTGCATGAACTGGCGGGACATCTGCAGACCAGTGTTGAGATGGAGCGGGCAGCGATCGCGCGCGAGATTCACGACGATGTCGGCGGCTCCTTGACGGCGCTGAAGTTCGACCTGGCCTGGATCAACCGCCACGCCCAGGACCCGGCTGTGTTGCAGCGCGTGCAATCGGCGCTGGAGACCGTGACCTCGGCCATTGAGGCCAGCCAGCGCATCATGCACAACCTGCGGCCGGCCATTCTCGAGCAGGGCTTGGTGGCTGCGGTGCAGTGGATGGCGGCGCGCTTCGAGCGCCGCACCGGCATCGTCACGACCATGCGCACCAGCCATGATCAGATGCAGCTGCCTGCCGGCGTGCCCTTGGTGGCCTATCGCACGGCCCAAGAGGCTTTGACCAATGTCTCCAAGCATGCTCAGGCCACGCGGGTTCATATCGAGCTGAGCGTGGACTCCGGCGTGCTAACGCTGGAACTCAGCGACAATGGGGTCGGCATTGCTGCAGGCGCCTTGGCCAAGGCGCGCAGTTTTGGCATTCGCGGCTTGCACGAGCGCGCCGCAACGGTAGGAGGTTGGGTGGACTTGAGCAGCAACAGCAAGGGCACGAGCCTGATTCTTTCGGTGCCGTTGATGGCCGATGCCATGGATCAGTTGGGCGGCGATGAGGGCGCGGCGGTCGCGCATGACCCGTCGGCATGGGGTGGCGCATGATTAAGGTGATTCTCTGCGACGACCATGCCCTGATTCGCCGCGGCATTCGCGACACCTTGTCCGATGTGCCTGATATCGAGGTGATCGGCGAGGCCGGTGATTACGGCGAGCTGCGCAGCCTGCTGCGTGATCTTGGGCCCAATGCCGCGGTCGACGTGCTGGTGCTGGACATCAATATGCCGGGCCGCAGCGGCTTGGACGTGCTGCATGTGATGAAGGACGAAGGCACGGCGATCCGGACCCTGATCGTGTCCATGTATCCGGAGGACCAGTACGCGATCCGTGCGCTGCGGGCCGGGGCTTTCGGCTATGTCAACAAGGGCGGTGATCCGCAGGTGCTGGTGCAGGCCGTGCGCACGGTGGCCCAGGGGCGCAAGTACGTGACTCCGGAGATTGCGCAGATGCTGGTCGAAAGCCTGACCGCGCCAGTCAGCGAGCAAGCGCATCAAAAGTTGTCCGATCGCGAATTGCAGACCTTGGTGATGATTGCCTCCGGCAAGCGCCTGTCGGACATCGCCGAAGAGCTGATGCTCAGCCCCAAGACCGTCAGCGTCTATCGCGCCCGCGTGCTGGAGAAACTGGCTCTGGCGAACAATTCCGAGCTGACGGTCTACGCCATTCGCAACGGTTTGGTCGCCAGCTGAGCCCCCCTGCCAGCGTGGAGGTTTGGGCGCTCGTGAGTGAGCGGCGGCCAACCCTAGGCGAGCCTTGCAAAGCCGGCTTTTGACCGCGCTGTTTCCCCGATAGACCGGGCCGGCTGAATGGTAAAAAATGCCGCTTGTGACTGGTGCATGTTGCGCCGGGCCAGTTGGGCATGATCGATGAGCGTTGAAAGTAGCAGTAAGAATGCCCCTGCACACGCAGCGGGTCCGGAGCTGCCATCTGTCAGTGGTGTCAAGTCCGGGGCTGCTGCCGCTTCGGTCAGCCCGCCCGTTCGGGGTGAGATTCAGCATTCCTTGGTGCGTCGCCTGACGCGCCTGAACCTGCAGGTCCTGTCCATCTCCATGGTGCTGAGCTTCGGCTTGATTGCCGCCATGCTCTGGTTGGGCGCGCGCGAACGGCAGGCCCGCAGTGCGGAGCTCAGCGCCCAGTTGCTGGCCAACAGCTTGGCGCCCATGCTGGTCTTCGAGGACCGCGCGGCCGCCAGCGCCGAACTGGCGGCCTTCGTGCGGCGTGGCGAGGTGCTGGAGGTACGGGCCTTGAGCGCAGCCCGGACGCCTTTTGTCCAGTGGTCGGCCGGCGGTGCTGGTGGGCAGGTGCACAGTGTTCCGAGCGGTCTGGATCAGTCCCAGTCCATCCGTTTCATGCGTCTGGCCGAAGTCGAAGTCTGGGTGCCTGTGAAGCTCAAGGGCGAATGGGTCGGCAGCCTGGTCTTGCGCGAGAGCTTGCAGGAGCTGCAACTGCTGGTGCTGAAGATGGTCAGCGCGGCCGCTTTGCTGATCGCAGTCGCCATCGCCATAGCCTGGCGAGCCCTGCGCCGTGTTCAACGCCGGGCATTGGCGCCCATTGTGGAACTGTCGCGTTTGGCCGAGCAGGTGTCTGCGGATCAGGATTTCACCCGTCGCGCCATCGTCCACTGGCCCGATGAGGTGGGGCGGCTGAGCGAACGTTTCAACCAGATGCTGCAGCGCGTCGAGACCACTCAGGCCGAACTGAATCTGCGCCTGCGCCAGGAGCAGGAGGCCGGCCAGCAATTCGAGCAGCTGGCCCATCGGGATGCCCTGACCCAACTGCCCAATCGCTTGTACTTCCAGTCAGCGCTGGAGAGGCATATGGCCGCCAGCTGCCAGAACGTGGAGCTGATGGCCCTGATGTTTATCGACCTCGACAACTTCAAGACCGTCAATGACAAACATGGCCACGAGGCCGGTGATGAGGTGCTGCGCGAGGTGGCGCGGCGCATGAGTCGTGTCCTGCGCGGCAATGATGTGCTGTGCCGTCTGGGCGGCGACGAGTTCGGCCTGATCCTGCCGGCTTTGCCCAATGACACGGCCGCCGAACAGCTGGCCGAGCGCTTGATCGCTGCGGTGCGGGAGCCGCTTTACGTGGGCGAGCATCTGATGCCCGTCGGTGCCACGGTCGGTTTGGCGTTTTGCCCGACCGATGAGGTCGATGCCGCCCATTTATTGGTGGCCGCCGATGTGGCCATGTATGCCGCCAAGCGTGCGGGCAAGAACACCTATCGGCGCGCCAGTCATGCAAGCAGCTGAGCACCCTGCAGGGTGGGCTCAGCGCGCTGGGCGCGCTGTCGCCCATGCCGGTGTGGCCGCGACTTTGTGTGGTGGGCTGCTCGCAGCGAATGCGCACGCCGCAGACCCGCAGCCTGCGGCTGCGGAGGTCAATGCTGGCTTGGATCTGGGTTTGGAGGACCTGTTGCGCCAGGGGCTCAAGGCTGTGCCGCAGGCGGTGCAGGTGTCCACCGCCTCGCGCTTCGCGCAAAGTGCCGAGCAGGCTCCGGCGCAGACCTATGTGCTCACCGATGCGGAGATACGCGCTTACGGCCTGCGCAGCATGGCCGACATCCTCAATTGCTTGCCGGGCTTGTTCACCACCAGCAATGGCAATTTTGTCTATGTGGCCGCGCGCGGCTTGGGGCGGCCGGGCGATTTCAACGCCCGATTGCTGCTGATGATCGATGGGGTACGCGTCAACGAGAACATCTTCGATGCAGCCCTGATTGGACCGGAGTTTTATGTCGATGTGGACCTGATCGACCGGGTCGAGTTCACACCGGGCCCGGGTTCGGCGCTCTATGGCAATAACGCTTTTTTTGGTGTGATCCAGGTGCAGACCAAGCGCGCCGACAAGCTGGCCGGCCTGCGTGCCCGACTGGCGCTCGATTCGCTGCGCGGCGGCAGCTGGCAGGCCAGTGCGGGTCAGCGGCTCGACAGCGGTGCTGAAGGCTGGATCTCGATTTCGGGTTTTCAGCAGGACCGCATCCCCCTGAGCACGCCTGTGCCCGCGGAGGTGGCCGATCGCCTGCGCGACTACAACTGGGACCATGGCACCCGAGTGCTTGCTCGCGCCAGCATGGCGGGCTGGAGCTTTCGCGCCGGCCACAGTGAGCGCGTGCGCGGCAATGCCGTGCCGCTGGACCCGACACGGCCGGCTGGAGGCATCGGCCAAGGCCGTTCGATCTACTTCAACCAGTTCGCGGCCCTGGGCTATGAAGGTGCGCTGGGCGCCGATTGGGATTTGACCGTGGAGGCCTCCAGCAAGGTCTCGCAATCCCGCAGGCGCGACCCGCTGGAGCAGCCGGAGCGGCCGCCTCTGGAGCTGGAGACCTTGTCCGAAGGCCAGTGGGACGAGTTCGCCCTGCGCCTGGGCAGCTCGGCCTGGCGTGGGCACTATGTGCTGGGCGGCCTGGAATGGCAGCGTGACCGGCTGCAGCGAATCGCTCTGGGTGCGAGAGGCCTGCCGCCTGATTTGGATTTCACCTCGGCGTCCGAGCGCCTGGGCGTGTTTGTGCAAGACGAATGGCAGCTTCACGCCCAGCATCGCCTGGTGCTGGGCCTGCGCTGGGACCATGACCGCCGGGCTGATGGTGCACGCCTCAACCCTCGCTTGGCCTGGGTCTGGCAGTTGAGCCCGGAGGCCAATCTCAAGTTGATGCAGGGCAGCGCCTACCGCGCTGCCAATTTCTACGAATTCAGCAGCAACCAAGCTCCTGGCTTGCCGGCGTTGGCGGCCGAGCGCACGCGCAGCCTGGAGTTGGCGCTGGAACACCGCCTGACCCCGCAGCTGCAGTACCGCGCCTCGGTTTACCGCGCACGCATGACGGGCTTGATCACCCAGGTGTTGAATCCGGACACGAGTCTCAGCTTCATCAACAGCGAGGGTGTGCGCAGCCGAGGCCTCGAGCTGGGCCTGGAAAAGCGATGGGACGGTGGAGCTCGCTTGCAAATGGGCTTGTCGCTGCAGCACAGCCGCGAGCCAAGCAGCGGCACCGAACTCGACAACTCGCCGCGCCGCCTGTTCAAGCTGGCCTACAGCCAGCTGCTCTGGCGTGATGACCTGCAGCTGGGCTGGCAGACCCAGGCCATGAGTCGCCGCAAAGTTCCGGCCGGCAGTCTGCCGGGCCATGCCTTGCACCATTTGCACCTGCTGTGGCGCCAGAGCGCTGACAGCGAATGGTCGCTGGGACTGCGCAACCTCACGGGCCAGCACTATGCTGACCAACCTGATGTGGGCGCACCACCGCTGTGGCAGGAGGGCCGCGTGCTGCGCCTGCAGTTCAACCATCGGGTGGGATCATGAAGCGCTGGCTGCGCTCATGGCGCGGGCCGTGCCTGCTCTTGCCTTTGCTGTGGGCTGCCGGGGACGCTCGTGCGCATCCCGGCCAGGAGGAGGCGCAGCTCAAGGCGGCTTTCATCTACCGCTTTGCTCAGTTCACGCAGTGGCCACCGCCGCCGCCGGGCCGCGAGTTCAATTACTGCGTGGCGGGCGACCGCGAGCTGCAAGACGCCATGCGCGTGGTGGCGCAAAAGCCCATGGGCCAGGCCGCGGGGCGGGTCTTGGTGTTGGGCTCGCCAGCCGAGGCGGGGCCCTGCCATGTGCTGGTGTTGGGCTTTGCAGGCCGCCAGGAGCTGCAGCTCTGGCTGGACGCTTTGGCCGACAGCCCCTTGCTGGTGGTCGGCGCCAGCGCCGAGGCCTTCCGGGCCGGCGCCATCATCGCCTTGGTGCTGGAGCCCAATGGCATGGCCTTTCGCATCAACCACAGCGAAGCCAAGCGGCGCGGCCTGATGCTCAGCTCGCAGATGCTGAAGCTGGCGCGCGAGGTGAAGTAGTCCTCGGGCCTGTTTCGTTCCGGCGTGCTGAAAGCGGCTCTCAGGCCTGCACGCGGGCGGCCCGAGCGTCCGGCCAGGCCAGGACCTGGCGCACAAAGTCTTGCAACCTGGCGGCCTCGCCGGTCGTTTCCAGCCGCAGGGCGGGGCGGGATTCGGATTCCACGTCCTGCGTGCCCCACAAGGCTGCTGCGCGCTGAGCCACGGCGGTTTCGATATTGAGCAGCTGCACCTGCGGCCCCAGGGCGCGCTGCAGGGCCGGCTGCACCAGTGGGTAGTGGGTGCAGCCCATCAGTACCGTGTCCACGCCGGCCTCGCGCAGAGGTTGGCACAGCCGGTCCAGCAGGGCGTGAAGCTCGGGCGTGTCCAGCTGTCCCCGCTCGATCAGGTCGACCAGGCCGGGGCAGGGCTGGCTGAACACCTCGATGCCCTCGGCATGTCGGCTGATCAAGTCCTGGTAGCGAGCGCTGGCGATGGTGGCGACGGTAGCGAGCACGCCGATGCGTGAGCCTCGCGGGCCGTTTGTGCGCGCCAGGCTGGCCGCGACCGCCGGCTTGATGCCGGGCTCGGTGCCGACGATGGGCAGCTCGGGCCAGCGCTGGCGTAACGTGCCGATGGCGTGCGCCGTGGCGGTGTTGCAGGCGACCACCAGCATGCCCGCGCCCTGGCTCACCAGGTAGTCGGCCAGGCGCAGGCTGCGCTCGCGGATGAAGTCGGGGCTGCGCGGGCCGTAGGGCGCGTGGGCGGCGTCGGCCACATAGTGCAGGGCTGCCTGGGGCAGCGCCTGCTGCAGGGCGCGCAGCACGGTCAGGCCGCCGACGCCGGAATCGAAGACGCCGATGGTGGGCGCGGGCGGCCGTGCCGCGGCGAGGGGAGGGCTGCTGCTCATGCTCATTGGGGGCTGCAGTCTAGCGGCAGCCCGACGCGACTCTGGCTTCATGCTTAGAATAGAACGATCGTGCTTTTTTGGCTGCATCCCCGATGTTGGCAAAGATGCCCCAACCGCCTTCGGGTGGCCCCCTTAGAATCTGATTAACGTTAACGTCAATTAGCCTTGGAGTAATCGATGAAGGTCTTGGTCCCAGTCAAACGCGTGGTCGACTACAACGTCAAGGTGCGCGTCAAGAGCGACGGCAGCGGTGTGGACACCGCCAACGTCAAGATGTCGATGAACCCCTTCGACGAGATCGCCATCGAAGAAGCCGTGCGCCTGAAGGAAAAAGGCGTGGTCACCGAGGTGATCGCGGTGTCCTGCGGTGTCACCCAGTGCCAGGAAACCCTGCGCACCGCCATGGCCATCGGCGCCGACCGCGCCATCCTGGTCGAGACCGATGCCGAATTGCAGCCCCTGGCCGTGGCCAAGATCCTCAAGGCCCTGGTCGACAAGGAGCAACCTCAGCTGGTCATCCTGGGCAAGCAGGCGATTGACGACGACTGCAACCAGACCGGCCAGATGCTGGCGGCCCTGACCGGCCTGCCGCAAGGCACGTTCGCCAGCAAGGTGGAAGTGGCCGATGGCGCCGTGTCCGTCACCCGTGAAGTCGATGGCGGCCTGGAAACCGTGAAGCTGAGCCTGCCGGCCGTCATCACCACCGACCTGCGCCTGAACGAGCCGCGCTACGTCACCCTGCCCAACATCATGAAGGCCAAGAAGAAGCAGCTGGACATCGTCAAGCCGGCCGATCTGGGTGTGGACGTGAGCCCGCGCATCAAGACCCTCAAGGTCGAAGAGCCGCCCAAGCGCAGCGCCGGCATCAAGGTGGCCGATGTGGCCGCCCTGGTCGACAAGCTGAAGAACGAAGCCAAGGTCATTGGCTGAACCCAGATCAGAAGAATTCGGAGAAAACACAATGACTGCTCTCGTGATTGCTGAACACGACAACGCCTCCATCAAGGGCGCGACGCTGAACACCGTGACCGCGGCATTGGCTGCCGGCGGTGACGTCCATGTGCTGGTGGCCGGTTTCAACGCCGGCGCCGCGGCCGCTGCTGCGGCCCAGATCGCTGGTGTGAGCAAGGTGCTGCACGCCGACTCCGCCGCGCTGGAAAACGGCCTGGCCGAAAACCTGGCCGCCCAGGTGCTGGCGATTGCCGGCGGCTACAGCCACATCCTGTTCCCGGCCACCGCCTCGGGCAAGAACGTCGCGCCGCGCGTGGCCGCCTTGCTGGACGTGGCCCAGCTGAGCGATGTCACCAAGGTCATCAGCGCCGACACCTTCGAGCGCCCCATCTACGCCGGCAATGCCATCGCCACCGTGCAAAGCAGCGATGCCACCAAGGTGCTGACCGTGCGCACCACCGGTTTTGACGCCGCAGCCGCTCAAGGTGGCAGCGCCGCCGCGGAAACCGTGGCTGCCGCCGCCGACAGCGGCAAGAGCAGCTTCGCCGGCCGTGAAGTGACCAAGAGCGACCGCCCCGAGCTGACCGCTGCCAAGATCATCGTCTCCGGTGGCCGTGCCCTGGGTTCCAACGACAAGTTCATGGAAGTGCTGACGCCCCTGGCCGACAAGCTGGGTGCCGCGCTCGGCGCCTCGCGTGCCGCCGTGGATGCCGGTTATGCCCCGAACGACTGGCAGGTCGGCCAGACCGGCAAGATCGTCGCCCCACAGCTCTACATCGCCTGCGGCATCAGCGGCGCGATCCAGCATCTGGCCGGCATGAAGGATTCCAAGGTGATCGTCGCGATCAACAAGGACGCCGAAGCGCCGATCTTCTCGGTGGCCGACTACGGCCTGGAAGCCGATCTGTTCACCGCCGTGCCGGAGCTGGTGAACAGCCTCTGAGTTCGCGCTCAGCCCCCACCATCGAGTGAGCCCCAGGGCGCCCGACTCACGGTCGCGGCGCCCTTGTTGTATCTGAATCTGAGATCGCTGGAGACAAAATCATGACCTACCGTGCCCCCGTCAAGGACATGCTGTTCAATATGCAGGAGCTCGCTGGCCTGCAAGCCCTGACCGAGCAAATCCCTGCATTCGCCGATTTCGGCATCGACACCGCTCAGGCCGTGCTGGAAGAGTGCGCCAAGTTCAACGAGGACGTGGTCGCACCGCTGAACTGGGAAGGTGACAAGGCCCCTTCCTACTGGAAGGATGGCGAAGTTTTCACCACCACCGGCTTCAAACAGGCCTTCAAGCAGTTCGCCGAAGGCGGCTGGCAAGGTCTGCAGCACCCCGCTGATTTTGGCGGCCAGGGCCTCCCCAAGACCATCGGTGCCGCCTGCGGCGAGATGATCAACAGCGCCAATCTGAGCTTTGCGCTCTGCCCGCTGCTGACCGATGGCGCCATCGAAGCGCTGCTGACGGCGGGTTCCGACGAACAAAAGAATACCTTCATCCCCAAGCTGATCGACGGCAGCTGGACCGGCACCATGAACCTGACCGAGCCGCAAGCCGGTTCGGACCTGGCCCAGGTGCGCACCCGCGCCGAGCCCCAAGGTGACGGTACCTACAAGATCTTCGGCACCAAGATTTTCATCACCTACGGTGAGCACGACATGGCCGAGAACATCGTCCATCTGGTGCTGGCCCGTGTGGCCGGTGCGCCGGAAGGTGTGAAGGGCATCAGCCTCTTCATCGTGCCCAAGTTCCTGGTCAATGCCGACGGCTCCCTGGGCGCGCGCAACGACGCTCACTGCGTGTCCATCGAGCACAAGATGGGCATCAAGGCCAGCCCGACTTGTGTTCTGCAGTTCGGCGACCATGGCGGCGCCATCGGTACGCTGATCGGCGAAGAGAACCGTGGCCTCGAGTACATGTTCATCATGATGAACGCCGCCCGCTTTGGCGTCGGCGTGCAGGGCATCGCGGTGGCCGAGCGCGCTTACCAAAAGGCCGCCAGCTTCGCCCGCGAGCGCGTGCAGTCGCGCCCGGTGGACGGCTCGCTGCCGGGTGCCGGCGCCATCATCCACCACCCCGATGTGCGTCGCATGCTGATGACCATGCGCGCCCTGACCGAGGGTTGCCGTGCCATGTCCAGCGTGGCCGCCGCGGCCTACGACGCGGCCCACCACCACGCCGATGCCGAGATCCGCAAGCAGAGCCAAGCCTTCTACGAATTCCTCGTGCCCCTGGTCAAGGGCTACAGCACCGAGATGAGCCTGGAGGTCACCGACCTGGGCGTGCAGGTGCACGGCGGCATGGGCTTCATCGAGGAAACCGGCGCCGCCCAGCATTACCGCGACGCCAAGATCCTGACGATTTACGAAGGCACGACCGCCATCCAGGCCAATGACCTGGTCGGCCGCAAGACTGCACGCGACGGCGGCGCCTTTGCCCGCGCCATCGCGGCCATGGTCGAGGCCACCGAAGCGCAGCTGCTGACGCGCGACAGCGCCGCCGCCCGCGCGGTGCAAAAGCGCCTGACCGCGGCCCGCCTGGCCTTTGTCGATGTGGTGAACTTCATCGCCGCCAATGCCCGCAGCAACCCGAATGCGACCTACGCCGGCTCCGTGCCCTATCTGATGCTGGCTGGCAATCTGGTCGCCGGCTGGCAGCTGGCGCGCTCACTGCTGGTGGCCGAGGACAAGCTGGCGGCCGGTGAAGACACCGCCTTCATGTCGGCCAAGATCGCCACCGCGCGCTTCTATGCCGAGCACATCCTGAGCCGTGCCGGTGGCACGCGCGATGCCATCGTCGAGGGCGCCGACAGCGTCACCGCCCTGGCCCTGGACGCTTTCTGATCGGGCGCGGCACGATGGCACTCCCTGAGATCCTGAAGCAGCTGCCGCTGCCCATCATCGGCTCGCCCCTGTTCATCATCAGCAACCCCAAGCTGGTGATCGCGCAGTGCAAGGCCGGCATCGTCGGCTCCATGCCGGCGCTCAATGCCCGGCCGGCCGAGTTGCTCGATGAATGGCTGAACGAAATCACCACCGAATTGGCGGCCTACAACCGCGCCAACCCGGACAAGCCGGCTGCTCCTTTCGCCATCAACCAGATCGTGCACAAGAGCAATGAACGGCTCGAGCACGACATGGCGGTGTGCGCCAAGTACAAGGTGCCCATCATCATCACTTCGCTGGGCGCGCGTGAGGACGTCAACCAGGCCGTGCACGCCTGGGGTGGCATCGTGCTGCACGACGTCATCAACAACAAGTTCGCCAAGAAAGCGATCGAGAAGGGCGCCGACGGCCTGATCGCCGTCGCGGCCGGTGCTGGCGGCCATGCGGGGGTGAAGAGCCCGTTCGCGCTGATCCAGGAAATCCGCGAATGGTTCCAGGGCCCGGTGGCGCTGTCGGGCTCCATCGCCAGCGGCGACGCGGTGCTGGCCGCCCAGGCCATGGGTGCGGATCTGGCCTATATCGGTTCGGCCTTCATCGCCACCGAGGAGGCCCGCGCCGCCGAGGATTACAAGCAGATGATTGTCGACAGCAACAGCGACGACATCGTCTACAGCAACCTGTTCACCGGCGTGCACGGCAACTACTTGCGTGGCTCCATCGTCAAGGCCGGCATGGACCCGGACCACCTGCCCGAAAGCGACCCCAGTGCGATGAACTTCGGCGGCAGCGCCGGCGGCAAGGCCTGGAAAGACATCTGGGGCTGTGGCCAGGGCATCGGTGCCATCCGCGCCGTGGTGCCTGCGGCCGAGCTGGTGGCGCGCTTGGCGAGCGAGTACCAGGCGGCACGCAAGCGCTTGAGCCTGGGTTGACCTCGCATCGGCTGCTTAAGAAGTGGCTGACGTAGTGGTGTGCCGTGGACCGCTTGCGGCACAGAACCGTCGTTCACTGAGATTTGAATACGAACGCAGAGTGCGCGGAGGCTCGCAGAGGTCGCAGAGAGAGAAGAAGAGCGAGGATTGCGTTCTCAGCGTCCTCTGCGGTCCTCTGCGAACTCTGCGTGCTGAAACTTCTCCGCGAACGACGGCTCAGTGCCGATAGGTGTTGCTCGCCGCATCGTTGAGTAAGCAAAAAAGCCACCCCGATGGGTGGCTTGTTCATGACGCTTGGCCGTTGTGGCCTCTCTACTTCAGCGTCGTGAAGCGCGCCTCGGGTTTGTCGTCCGCGCGGTGCAGGGTGTCGACATTGCTGCGCATGGCCCAGGGACGGACTTGGTGGTGGATGGGGATGAAGAAGTACTCATCGCGCACCCGCAGCAGCGCTTCGCGGATCATGCCATTGCGCTTGGCCACATCGTTTTCGGTCTTCATGGCCTGGACCAGTTGGTCGATCTTGGCATCGCTGACCCGCGAATAATTGCCCTTGCCGTCAACGCCCGAGGTCTTGGTGTGGACGATGTCTTGCAGCGTGTACTGGCCGTCAAAGGTCGGCACGCCCCAGCCGTAGAGGTAGAAGGGCGATTCGTATTTCTGCAGCAGCACCGAGTGCTGTGACATGGGCTGGGCACTGAGCTTGGCCTTGACGCCGATCTTGGCCCACATGGCCACCGCAGCCTGGCAGATCTCTTCGTCGTTGACGTAGCGATCATTCGGGCAGTTCAGCGGCACCTCGAAGCCATCGGCATAGCCGGCTTCCGCCAGCAGCTTCTTGGCCTTTTCAATATCGGCCTTGAGCGGCTGGTCGATGTCGGGCGTGTGCCCGTTGACGCCAGGTGCCACCATGATGGCAGCCGGCACCGACAGGCCGCGCATCAGGCTGCGGCGGATCGCTTCGCGGTCAATGGCCAGGTTCAGCGCCTCGCGCACGCGGCGGTCCTTGAAGGGGTTCTTGCCCTTGATGTTGGAGCCGCGCAGCTCGTCACTGCTCTCGTCCATGGCGAAGAAGATGGTGCGATTCTCGGGGCCGTCCAGGACCTTGAGCTTGGGGTCAGCCTTGAGCTTGGCGACATCTTGGGTGGGCAGGTCGGTCAGCAGGTCGACGTCGCCGGAGAGCAGGGCGGCCACGCGGGTGGCATCGCTCTTGATCGGCAGGTAGCTGATCTCGGTGACATTGCCCTTGTTCGTGTCCCACCAGTCCTTGTTGGCCACCATGCTGATGCGTTGGTCGGGCTGCCACGCAGTGATGCGGTAGGGGCCAGTGCCCATGGCATTGCGCGAGGCAAAGGTGTCTTCCTTGGCCTTGTAGTCCTGCGGGTTGACCGACTTGTTCTTCTCCGCCCAAGCCTTGCTCATGATGCGGAAGTTGGTCAGGTTGCGCAGCAGCACCGGGTTGGGGCCGTCGAGCATCAGGTCGACGGTGTGGTCGTCGATCTTCTTCGCCTCTTTGATGCCGCTGACGAAGATCTGCATATTGGCCTGAGGTTGGCGAATGCGAGCCAGCGAGAAGACCACATCGTCAGCCGTGAAGGGCGTACCGTCATGGAACTTGACGCCGCGGCGCAGTTCAAAGCGGATCTGCGTCGGGCTGATCTGCGTCCACTTGCTGGCCAGGGAAGGCTCGGGCTGGAATTTCTCGTTGTAGCGGGTCAGGCCTTCGTAGGCGTAACCGGTGATGTTGGTGGTGGTCGAGTGGTTCTGCGCATGCGGATCCAGAGTCTGGATGTCATTCTGGGCAGCCCAGCGCAGCGGTGCGGCCTGGGTGGCGCTATGCAGACTCATCAGGCCGCTGAAGGCCATGGCCAGGGTCAGGGCGGAACTGCCGAACAGCGCCGAGGTGCTGCGCTGGATCAGGGGCTTGTATGCGTGCTTCAAGGAATACTCCTGTCGAGTTTCGAGCACGGCCCACACGGGATGGTGGTGGGCCGGTTTCAGCGCGCATGCTAGCCCTGCTGTTCCGACTCGTTCGTAGTGGCTTGCCCGGATGTCGGCGCGGCCTCGGCTTCAAGATCGGCATCGCACCCGACGTCAGCGGCGATCCAGCGCCGGCACAGCCGGGCCAGCAGGCGATTGCGGCGGCGCGCAGCATCATTGGCCCAGGGGCGAGTAGCGCCCAGATGTCGCCAAGGCGTGCTCAGCATGCCGCAAACATAGCGGCGCTCTTCAGCGGACCAGCGCAGGGCATTGCAGCGCCCTTGGCGCTTTCGGCTGACCAACACACCGATCGGGCAGGGCTCGCTCAAGCAGCACAGGCCGCAGCCATTGCAGGGCAGCCCTCGCGCCGGCTTGGGCGGCGCTTCGGGGTGGATCTCGATGATGGCGGGGCCGGGCATGGCGCGATTGTGGCGCCGCCCGGTCTCAGGCCTTGACGCCCAGTTCGCGCAAACGCTCCTGCAGATAGCTGTGGGCGGTGTAACGCTCGCTCAGCACCACCTCGTTGCGCGGATGTAGGAACAGGGGCAGGGAGATGCGGCTCTTCTTGGCACCGTCGCCGGTCGGGTTGACGACGCGGTGCTGGGTCGAAGGGTAGTAGCCGCGCGAAGCCTCCTGCAGCATGTCGCCGATATTGATGATCAGCATGCCGAAGTCGCAGGGCACATCGATCCAATTGCCGTTCATGTCTTGCACCTGCAGGCCCGGTTCGTTGGCTGCGGGCAGGATGGTCAGCAGATTGATATCGCCATGGGCCGCGGCGCGGATCGAGCCAGCCGGTTCTTGGCCGGTCAGGGGCGGGTAGCGCAGCACACGCAGCAGGGTTTGCTGGCTGTCCTGGATCATCTGCGAGAGCGGCTCGCTGTAGTGTTGGGCAATCTCGGGCGGCGTATAGCGTTCCACCCAGCCCAAAAGCTCCTGCGCCAAGGTGTTGGCCTTTGCGTAATAGCTGTCCGCATCCGCCTTCAGCGAAGCGGGCACACGACCCCAAGGGTAGACATGGAAATACTCCTTGATGTCCTTCTGGCTCGCGCCCTTGGCCGTCTCGGAGATTTCGGTGGAGAAGTAACCGTCCTGCTTTTCCTTGGAAAAGGTGAACTGGTGTTTTTCTTCGGTGTTGAAGAAGGCCAGCCAATCGGTGTAAATCTTCTCGACCAGCTCTTGCTGGATGGGGTGGTTGACCAGCACGCCGAAGCCGGTTTCGTGCAGGGAACGGGTGAAGGCTTCGGCCGCATCGGCCGCCCGGTAGTCAACGACGCGAACTTGCATGGGATCTCCTGATCTTTGTCCCGACGCCGTGCCATTCAATCGCGGGGCCGCGGCGCGCAGGGCTGAGTCTAGCGCCAATCGAGAATGATTCGCAAACGTTTGCTTGGCGTGCTTGGCCTTGTTTTGGCCACCGGTAGCGCAGTTTCGTGTGAAAGCAGAGCAGGCAAGCCGACGAGGCGGGTGATCGACATCCGTGCACAAAGCCTCAACTTCTGCGTGGGGAAGCCGATACAGCCGAAGGTCTGCGAGCTTGGCGGTTGCGGTAACTCCCGCGTAATTCGGGGGTGGAAGGAAATCAAGGGTGTTAAAGTCGCGCCCTTGAGACTTTAGGTCCTTCCCGTCCCTTTTCCTGGCAACAGCGAAGGTGGGTCGCAATCCGCCAACCGGTCGAGCCGTGTCGCGGAAGGTTTATCAACCAGCCAAATCCCTGGAAGCCGGGGCTAGAGGTGAGCGAAGATGATGCAGCAATACAGGTCCAATTCATACCTGTTCGGGGGCAACGCGCCCTATGTCGAAGAGATGTACGAGGCTTACCTCGACAACCCGGGCTCCGTGCCCGACAACTGGCGTGCGTACTTTGACGCGCTTCAGCATGTGCCCGCCACCGATGGCGGCGAAGGACGCGATGTCCCGCATGCGCCGGTGATCGAATCTTTCGCTCAACGCGCCAAGGCCAACGCCTTTGCCGCCAAGGCCTCGAGCGCCGATCTGGCCGTTGCGCACAAGCAAGTGCATGTGCAGAGCCTGATTGCCGCTTACCGCTTCCTCGGTAACCGCTGGGCCGAGCTCGACCCGCTCAAGCGCGCAGAGCGCCCCAAAATTCCTGAACTCGATCCGGCGTTCTACGACCTGACCGAGTCCGATATGGACATCAGCTTCTCGGCCTCCAACACCTACTTTGGTGGCGAGACGATGAGCCTGCGTCAAATTGTCCAGGCCCTTCGCGAAACCTACTGCAGCTCGGTCGGTTCCGAGTTCATGCACTGCACCGACCCCGGCGAAAAGCGCTGGTGGCAAGAGCGCCTGGAGAAGTCGCGCGGCAAGCCGACCTTCACCGCCGAAGAAAAGCGTCACATCCTGGACCGCCTGACGGCGGCGGAAGGCTTGGAGCGCTATCTGCACACCAAGTACGTTGGCCAGAAGCGCTTCTCGCTGGAAGGCGGTGAGAGTTTCATCGCCGCCATGGACGAACTGATCCAGCGCGCCGGCCAACGTGGCGTGCAGGAAATCGTGATCGGCATGGCCCACCGTGGCCGCCTGAACGTGCTGGTCAACACCCTGGGCAAGATGCCCGCCGACCTGTTCGCCGAGTTCGAACACAAGGCCGCAGAAGACCTGCCGGCCGGTGACGTGAAGTACCACCAAGGCTTCAGCTCCGACGTGAGCACCAAGGGTGGCCCGGTTCACCTGTCGCTGTCCTTCAACCCCTCGCACCTGGAGATCGTCAACCCGGTCGTCGAGGGCAGCGTGCGTGCCCGCCAGGAGCGTCGTGGTGACAAGAACGGCAGCCAAGTCTTGCCGGTGCTGGTGCACGGCGATGCGGCCTTCGGTGGTCAGGGCGTGGTGCAGGAAACCTTGTGCATGGCCCAGACCCGTGGCTACGGCACGGGTGGCACGGTGCACATCGTCATCAACAACCAGATCGGTTTCACGACCAGCGATCCGCGTGACCTGCGTTCCACGGCCTATTGCACCGACGTCGTCAAGATGATCGAAGCGCCGGTGCTGCATGTGAACGGCGACGATCCGGAAGCGGTGGTGTGGGCCATGCAACTGGCCATGGACTACCGCGCCGAGTTCCGCAAGGACGTGGTACTGGACATCGTCTGCTACCGCAAGCTGGGCCACAACGAGCAGGACACCCCCTCTCTGACCCAGCCCCTGATGTACAAGAAGATCGCGGTCCACCCGGGTACCCGCAAGGTCTACGCCGACAAGCTGGCCGCACAGAACGTGGTCGATGCTGCCGGTGCTGACCAGATGGTGAAGGCCTACCGTGCCGCCATGGACGAAGGCCGCCACACCGTGGACCCGGTGCTGACCAACTTCAAGAGCAAGTACGCCACCGACTGGTCGCCTTTCCTTGGCAAGAAGTGGACTGACAGCTGCGATACCGCATTGCCGGTGTCCGAGTGGAAGCGCTTGGCTGACAAGCTGACCACGCTGCCCAAGGACCTGGTCGCTCACAACTTGGTGCAAAAGCTGTACGCTGATCGTGCGGCCATGGGCCGGGGTGAGATCAATGTGGACTGGGGCATGGGCGAGAGCATGGCTTTCGCCTCGCTGGTGGCCAGCGGCTATCCGATCCGCCTGTCGGGCGAAGACGCGGGCCGCGGCACCTTCACCCACCGCCACTCGGTCATTCACGACCAGAACCGCAGCAACTGGGATGAGGGTGCCTACATCCCCTTGCAGAACGTGGCCGAAGGACAGGCTCCCTTCGTGGTGATCGACTCCATCCTCAGCGAAGAGGCGGTCTTGGGCTTCGAGTACGGCTATGCCGCGGCTGAACCCAACTCGTTGACGATCTGGGAAGCTCAGTTTGGCGACTTCGTGAACGGCGCCCAGGTGGTGATCGACCAGTTCATTGCTTCCGGCGAAGTGAAGTGGGGCCGGGCCAACGGCTTGGTGATGATGCTGCCGCACGGCTATGAAGGCCAAGGCCCCGAGCACAGCTCGGCTCGCCTGGAGCGCTTCATGCAGCTGGCCGCGGACAACAATATGCAGATCGTCCAGCCGACCACGGCCAGCCAGATCTTCCACGTCCTGCGTCGTCAGATGCTGCGCATGTTCCGCAAGCCTTTGGTCATCATGACGCCCAAGAGCCTGCTGCGCGCCAAGGACGCGACGTCGGCGCTGAGCGAATTCACCAAGGGTGAATTCCGCACCGTGATCGGCGAGCAGGATGCCTCGATCAGCGCCGACAAGGTCAAGCGCGTGATCGTCTGCTCGGGCAAGGTCTATTACGACTTGGTTCGCAAGCGCGAGGAAAAGAAGTCCACCGACGTGGCCATCATCCGCGTCGAGCAGCTCTATCCCTTCCCGCACAAGGCTTTCGCTGCCGAGATCAAGAAGTACCCCGGCGCGACTGAGCTGGTGTGGTGCCAGGACGAGCCCCAGAACCAAGGTGCCTGGTTCTTCGTCCAGCACTATGTGCACGAGAACATGCTGGACGGCCAGAAGCTGGGCTACGCGGGCCGTCCCGCTTCGGCCTCGCCGGCCTGCGGCTACGCCCACCTGCACCAGGAGCAGCAGAAGTCGCTGCTGGATCAGGCCTTCGGCAAGCTCAAGGGTTTCATCCTCACCAAGTAAGAAGGGCCGAGCGGGCGTCTGCCAAGACAGCGCCCGCTTTTTGCCGCCCTTGTTGATGTTGTTGTTGATGCCGCCGCAAGACGGCGCCTCAGCTCCGCGAACACGTTGAAAGAACACAGATCATGGCAATCGTTGAAGTCAAAGTCCCCCAGCTGTCTGAGTCCGTCGCCGAAGGCACGCTGCTGACCTGGAAGAAGAAGCCCGGCCAAGCCGTCGCCATCGATGAAATCCTGGTGGAAATCGAGACCGACAAGGTCGTGCTCGAAGTGCCCGCACCGAGCGCCGGTGTGATGGCCCAGATCGTCAAGAACGACGGCGAGAGCGTGGTCAGCGAAGAAGTCATCGCCCGCATCGACACCGATGGCACGGCACAAGTCAGCCCGCTGGAAGTGAAGGCCGTGGTGGCCGCCGCTGCTCCGGCTGCTGCAGCCCCGGCCGCCGTCACCGGCGGTGCCAAGGGTGATGTGGCCATGCCGGCCGCCGCCAAGATCCTGGCCGAGAAGGGCCTGTCGGCCACCGATGTGGCCGGCTCCGGCAAGGACGGTCGCGTGACCAAGGGAGACGCCCTGGCCGCTGGCGCCAAGCCCGCCGCTGTGGCCGCTCCGGTGGCCGTGGCCGCCGCTCCGTCTGTGGCCAAGCCGCTGCCCGCCGTGGCTGCACCGGCTGCCCTGAATCTGGGCGACCGCCCCGAGCAGCGCGTGCCCATGACCCGCCTGCGCGCCCGCGTCGCCGAGCGTCTGCTGCAATCGCAAGCGACCAACGCCATCCTGACCACGTTCAATGAAGTGAACATGGCCCCGGTGATGGAGATGCGCAAGAAGTTCCAGGAAAAGTTCGAGAAGGAACACGGCGTCAAGCTGGGCTTCATGAGCTTCTTCGTCAAGGCCGCGGTCGCTGCCCTGAAGAAGTACCCGGTGCTGAACGCCTCGGTCGATGGCAATGACATCGTCTACCACGGCTACTTCGACATCGGCATCGCCGTCGGTTCGCCGCGCGGCTTGGTGGTGCCCATCATCCGCAATGCCGACCAGCTGAGCTTCGCCGACATCGAAAAGAAGATCGCCGAATTCGGCCAAAAGGCCAAGGAAGGCAAGATCTCGCTGGACGACCTGACCGGCGGTACCTTCTCGATCTCCAACGGCGGCACCTTCGGCTCCATGCTGTCGACCCCCATCATCAACCCGCCGCAATCGGCCATCCTGGGCGTGCATGCGACCAAGGACCGCGCCGTCGTCGAAAACGGTCAAGTGGTGGTGCGCCCGATCAACTATCTGGCCATGTCGTATGACCACCGCATCATTGACGGCCGCGAAGCGGTGTTGGGCTTGGTCACCATGAAGGAAGCCCTCGAGGATCCCGCCCGTCTGTTGTTCGACATCTGAGCCTAGGGCTACTGCGCGGCTTCATGGCGGCGTTGCGGGGCCCGTCCTCGGCATCCTCACGTAGCGCCGCTACGTTCCGGTGCCTCGGCACCCGCGCCTTGCCCTGAAGCCGCTCGCTACGCCCCGCTGCTGCGGGGTTTGCGTTGGAAGGAAATCAAATGAGCACCAAACAATTCGACGTCGTCGTCATCGGTGGCGGCCCCGGCGGCTATATCGCTGCCATCCGTGCCGCCCAGCTGGGCTTCAACACCGCTTGCATTGACGAGTGGAAGAACGAGAAGGGCGGCCCGGCGCCCGGCGGCACCTGTACCAATGTCGGCTGCATCCCGTCCAAGGCCTTGCTGCAATCGAGCGAGCACTTCGAGCACGCCAACCACCACTTTGCCGATCACGGCATCTCGGCGGACAACGTGCGCATCGACATCAAGAAGATGATCGGTCGCAAGGACACCGTTGTGAAGCAGAACAACGACGGCATCCTCTACCTGTTCAAGAAGAACAAGGTCACGTTCTTCCACGGCCGCGGCTCCTTCGTGGCGGCCAAGGACGGCCTGTACGAAGTCAAGGCCGGCGAAGAAGTCATCCTGGCCAAGCATGTGGTGCTGGCCACCGGCTCCAACGCTCGCCAGCTGCCTGGCGCAGCGTTTGACGAGGAGCTGATCCTGTCCAATGACGGCGCCTTGCGCATCGGCGAAGTGCCGAAGAAGCTGGGCGTGATCGGCTCCGGCGTGATCGGCCTGGAAATGGGCTCGGTCTGGCGTCGCCTGGGCGCGGAAGTCACCGTACTGGAAGGTCTGCCGACCTTCCTCGGCGCGGTCGATGAATCGGTCGCCAAGGAAGCCGCCAAGCTGTTCAAGAAGCAAGGCCTGAAGATCGAGCTGGGCGTGAAGATCGGCGAAGTCGCCAAGAGCAAGGACGGCGTGACGGTGTCCTACGCCGATGCCAAGGGCGCTGCCCAGACCCTGGCCGTCGACAAGCTGATCATCTCGATCGGCCGCGTGCCCAACACCATCGGTCTGAATGCTGAGGCTGTGGGCCTGAAGCTGGACGAGCGTGGCGCCATCGAGGTGGACTGCGACTGCAAGA
The DNA here is from genome assembly GCF_025717675.1 of Paucibacter sp. DJ2R-2. Classification (GTDB taxonomy): domain Bacteria; phylum Pseudomonadota; class Gammaproteobacteria; order Burkholderiales; family Burkholderiaceae_C; genus Paucibacter_A. The sequence goes on along the minus strand of NZ_JAJIRT010000009.1, from coordinate 158,993 downwards.
CCAATCTGCCCAATGTCTGGGCGGTCGGCGATGTGGTGCGTGGCCCGATGCTGGCGCACAAGGCCGAGGAAGAAGGCGTGGCCGTGGCCGAGCGCATTGCCGGCCAGTATGGTCATGTCAACTTCAATACCATCCCCTGGGTCATCTACACCAGCCCCGAGATCGCCTGGGTTGGCCGCACCGAGCAACAGCTCAAGGCCGATGGCGTCGAGTACAAGGCCGGTCAGTTCCCCTTCCTGGCCAATGGACGCGCCCGCGCGCTGGGTGACACCAACGGTTTCGTCAAGTTCCTGGCTGATGCCAAGACCGACGAAATCCTCGGCGTGCACATCATCGGCCCGATGGCTTCTGAGCTGATCTCGGAAGCCGTGGTTGCGATGGAGTTCAAGGCCTCGGCCGAAGACATCGCGCGCATTTGCCATGCTCACCCGAGCTTGAGCGAAGCCACCAAGGAAGCGGCCCTGGCCGTGGACAAGCGCACGCTGAACTTCTGATTCCGGTCGGAATTCGCAAGCAACAAGGGGCGGCCGTGGTCGCCCCTTGGTCCATCTCGAAGAAGGTTGTAGTGTTTCTCTCATGACCCGCGTTACCGAGCTTTATCAGCAAACCCTGGCCGAGCGCGGCTACACCGCCGACCCCGCGCAGCTGCGCGCCGTGGCGGCGCTGCAGCGCTGCCAGGACGAATGGGCCGACTACAAGGCGCGGCGCAGCAATGCCGTGACCAAGCTGCTGGTGCGCCCGCCGCTGCCGCGCGGCGTCTACATGTTCGGCGGGGTGGGGCGGGGCAAGAGCTTTCTGATGGATTGCTTCTTCCAGGCCGTGCCGCTGACGCGCAAGACGCGGCTGCACTTCCATGAGTTCATGCGTGAGGTGCACCGCGAGCTGCTGGAACTCAAGGGCATTGCCGACCCGCTGGAGGAGCTCGGTAAACGCATCGCCAAGCGCTTCCGCCTGATCTGCTTTGACGAGTTCCATGTCTCGGACGTGACCGACGCGATGATCCTGTATCGCCTCTTGGATTCCCTGTTCAAGAACCGTGTTTCCATCGTCACCACCTCCAACTTTCACCCTGACGGCTTGTATCCGAACGGCCTGCATCGCGACCGCATCCTTCCGGCCATCGAGCTGCTCAAGGCCAAGCTGGAGGTGATCAATGTGGACAACGGCTTCGACTACCGTCGCCGCACCCTGGACCAGGCTCAGCTCTACCACCAGCCGCTGGGTGATGAGGCTGAAGCTGCTCTGACCGCCACCTTCGAGGCCCTGGCCGAGGCGCGCGACGAAGACCCGCGTCTGCAGATCGAGCAGCGCCAGATCCGCGCCCGGCGCCGTGCTGGGGGCGTTGTGTGGTTTGACTTTGCTCAGCTCTGCGGCGGCCCGCGTTCGCAGAACGATTATCTGGAGCTGGCCACCCAGTTTCATACCCTGATCCTGTCCAATGTGCCGGAAATGCCGCCGCGCCTGGCCAGTGAGGCGCGACGCTTTACCTGGCTGGTCGATGTGCTGTACGACCGCCGCGTCAAGCTGGTGATTTCGGCCGCCGTGCCGCCCGAGCAGCTGTATGCCGACGGCCCGCTGGCCCATGAGTTCCCGCGCACGGTCTCGCGCCTGCAAGAGATGCAGTCGCAGGAGTATCTGTCGCTGTCCCGGCGTGATGTCGATACCTCGCTGACATGAAGGCGCCGTTTGGATTCGCGGGCTGGATGCCTGCTTTGCCTTTGATGCTGGCGCTGTTCTTGGCTCGGGGCATGTCGTTGGCGCAAGCCGCGGAGCCTGCTTCGCCTGGCAACGCAACCGAGCAGGCCGAGCTGCGCCGCCTCAAGCAGTCCCAAGATCGGCTTGAATCCGCCTACCTTGTCGCTGTGGCCGATTGCCATCGGAAGTTTGCGGTCAATGATTGCATCGAGCAGCTGCGCTTGCAGCACCAAGCGCAGCTGCGACCCTTGAAGCAGCGAGAGGATGAAATCGAAGCCCAGTTGCGCAGTGCGCGTGCGCAAGCGCAGCGTGAACGCGTGCAACAGCGACAGCAGGAGTTTGCCGCGGAGGAGGCTGAGCGACGCAGCCAGGCGCTTCTGCGGCCCGAGGCGTCTGCCGCGCCGCCGGCGGCCGCATCGGCGGCGGTTCGAAAGCTGGGTAAAGCGTCGCCAGGGGCTGGTGCGCAGCTCAAGCAGCAGCAAGCAGAACAGACGGCAAAACGGCACGCCTCACAGCGAGCCGAGCAGGAGCGCATCTTGCAGGCGCATCAACGGGATGTGAAACAGCGCCAGGAGCAGCGTAAGAAAGCGCTGGCGCCTCCTTTGCCGGTGCCCAGCGCTGCGGAGATCGCTGCATTGCGGGCGGCGTCGGCGCCGGCCAGCGGGGCGCGCTGAAAAGGCGCTGCAGACGCAAGAAGTGCCGCGCCGCCTCAGCTCAAGGGCTCAAACTTGGTGATCGCCAAGGACAGGTTGTCACCGCCTCCGCGTGCCCGTTGACGGGCTTTGCTGATCAGCAGTTCGGCGGCTTCCCGGGGTGGCAGACTGTGCAGCACGGTGCCGATCTCATTGGCGCTGAAGTAGTGCCAAAGGCCATCGCTGCAGCACATCAAGGTGTCGCCTGCGACCAGGTTTTCAATCGTGTGGGTGCTGATGGTGGGCTCGGCCACCGTGCCCAGGCAGCCGGTCAGCAGATTGGACTGCGGATGGCTGCTGGCTTCGGCTTCGCTGATCTGGCCTTCATCGACCAGGCGCTGCACATAGGAATGGTCCATGGTCCGCTTGACCAGATTGGGTCCGCGGTAATGGTAGATGCGCGAATCGCCTGAATGGATCCAGTGGCAATGCCGGTCTGGCCCGATCAAATAAGCGGCCACGGTGCTGTGCGGCTCTTCTTCCGCCGACAAGGCGGTCAGCTTGATCATCAAATGGGCTTCGGCCACCAACTGGTCCAGCAGCGTCTGCGGCATTTCGCTTTCGGGTGAAAAGCGTTCGAACAGTTGCTGGGCCGTCAGCATGACCTGGTCGGAGGCCTTGCGCCCGCCGCTTTTGCCGCCCATGCCGTCGGCCACCACGGCCAGCAGACAGCCGCTCAGGCGGGCATGGGTCAGGACTTGAACCTGATCTTGCTGGTACAGGCGGTCGCCGCGATGAATGCCGGTGGCCGCGCTCAGGCGAAAGCCTGGAGGAGTGCGCGTCATGCCGAAAACTATAAACGTTAAACTGCGCCACTTCGCCCGGGCAAAGCCCTCATGGATGAACAACTTCACTCTCAGTCGCGCCGCTTGATCGAACTGCGCATCGAACATGGCGATCTGGATGTGTTGATTGATCGCGTCGCGCTGGAGCTGCCGCTGGATGAGCTGAGTTTGCGGCGGCTCAAGAAGCGACGCTTGCAGCTGCGCGACCTGATCTCGCGGCTGGAAATGGCCAGCGGTCCGGACGAGCTCGCCTGATCGCTTTCTGGGCTTTCTGCCGGCCTCGGGGGCGTGGCCTCCACTTTGAATCTAGCGAGACAGCCTGCGCGCTGAATTGATGTGACCGCTGCTGATCTTCCTTCCGACAACGCCAACATGCCGCCCGAATGGCCCGTCATGGACGAAGCTCCTGCCGGCGAGCTGGACGCAGACTTCGTGGCTGCTCTAGACGTGGCGCCGACTCTGCAGGCCAGCGAACTTGAGCAATGGGTGGTGGCGGCCTTCGATGTCGGAGGCCCCTTGTCGCGCAGTGATCCCGGCTACGCGCCACGCGAACAGCAGCTGGCCATGGCTCAGGCGGTGGCGCAGGCGATTGCCCGACGCGAAACCCTGGTGGTGGAGGCGGGCACGGGGGTCGGCAAGACCTTTGCCTATTTGGTGCCGGCCCTGCTCAGCGGCGGGCGCGCGCTGATCAGCACGGCGACCAAGAATTTGCAGGACCAGCTCTATATGCGCGATCTGCCGCGCCTGTGTCAGTCCCTGCAAGTGCCGGTTCGCATCGCCCTGCTCAAGGGTCGGGGCAGCTATCTCTGCCTGCACCGAATGAATCAGGCGCGCCACAGCGCCGAGCTGCCCGATCGTCGTGCGGTCATGGCCTTGGCGCGGGTGGAGCGCTGGGCGCAGGGCACATCGAGCGGTGATCTGGCCGAGATGGATGGGCTGGACGAGCGCTCACCCGTGATCCCTCTGGTCAGCTCCACCCGCGACAACTGCCTGGGTTCGGAGTGCCCGGAGTTCAAGTCCTGTTTTGTCGTCAAGGCGCGGCGCGAGGCCATGGAGGCGGATGTGGTGGTGGTGAATCACCACCTTTTCTTCGCCGACGTGACGCTGCGCGACAGCGGTGTCGCCGAGCTGCTGCCTAGCGTCGATCTTGCCGTCTTTGACGAGGCGCATCAGCTGGCCGAGGCGGGTGTGCAGTTTCTCGGCACCTTGCTGGGCAGCTCGCAGCTGCTGGACTTTGGCCGCGATCTGCTCGGCCTGGGTCTGGCACAGGCCCGCGGCTTGCAGGACTGGCAGGCTTTGCAGGCGCGCATGGAGCTGGCTGCGCGCGAGCTGCGCCTGGTTTGCGCTGGTCCCTTGGCCACCGCCGGGCGCGAGGTGCGCGGCATGCTCAAGCTGAGCTGGAAAGAGCGCGCCGGTCGGCCCGGCTTTGACGCGGCATTGCAGGAAGTGGCGGCGGCGGCCGAGCAGGCGATTGAATGCTTGGCCACGGTGACCGAGCTTTCGCCTGACTTCCTCAGGCTGCACGAACGCGCCGTGGCCTTGCGCGAGCTGGCCGAGACTTTTGCGCAGGAGCCCGAGCCTGGTGATGTGCGCTGGATCGATTTGAGCCCGCATCAGGCGCGCTTGGTGCAGTCGCCGCTTGATATCCGCGAGGCGATGCAGGAGCAGCTCCAGGGGCCCCCTAAGGCTTGGATCTTCACGTCCGCCACCCTCGGTGAAGACGAGCGCTTGAGCTGGTTCACCGAGCCGGCTGGTCTCGAGCAGGCCACCGTGCTGCGCGTCGGCAGCCCATTCAATTACGCCGAAAATGCGCGGCTCTATGTGCCGCGCGGCTTCCCCAAGCCCAATGAGCCCGATCACGCGCCTCAGGTCGCCGCCATGGCTGCGCGCTGTGCCCGCGCGCTCGGTGGGCGCACCTTTGTGCTGACCACCACCCTGCGCGCGCTGCAAATCATTGGCGACGGCCTGCGCGCCGAGTTCGAAGCCGGCTGCGATGCGATCGCGGTGCTGCAGCAGGGCGCTGCGCCCAAGCGTTTGCTGCTGCAGCAGTTTCTCGACAACCCCAGCGCTGTGCTGGTCGGTTCGGCGAGTTTCTGGGAGGGCATTGACGTGCCCGGTGACAAGCTGCAATGCGTGCTGATCGACAAGCTCCCGTTTCCGCCCCCCAATGACCCCTTGGTCGAGGCGCGGGTGCAGCGGCTGGAGGCGGCGGGGCGCAATGCCTTCTCGGAGTACTTCATCGCCGAAGCCGCCATTTCCCTCAAGCAGGGTGCCGGCCGCTTGATTCGTACCGAGCAAGACCGTGGGCTGCTGGTGGTCTGCGACCCGCGCATGGCTGGCATGAACTACGGTCGCCGTTTGCGTGCCGCCCTGCCGCCCATGACGCCCTTGAACGATGAGGGCCAGGCACTGGCTTGGCTGGCGCAGTTGGCCGCCGAGCGTCTGCCGGTCTGAAATGAAAAACGCGTGCCTTGGCACGCGTTCGATGTTCAGTGATGCAGGCTGTGTGGCCGGCGTGTCACCAGAAGCGCCACCAGGCCTTCTTGCCGCCGTCGTAGTCGCCGCTCAGGTATGGGCTGGCCGGGAAGCTTTGCTTGAGCACGCGGGTCGCGTCGTCTCGCAAGGCGGGCAGGTCCAGCTTGTCATAGCTCTGGGCGAGGATGAACAGGGCTTCCTCGGCGGCCGGGGCGCGCTGGAATTCCTGCACGGCCTGCTGGGCGCGGTTCGCCGCCGCCAGATAGGCGCCGCGGTTGAAGTAGTAGCGGGCCACATGGACTTCATACACCGCCAGGGTGTTGGTGATGTAGTCCACCCGGATGCGAGCTTCGGCCGAGTACTTGGAATCCGGGAACTGGTCGATCAGCTGCTTGAATGCCAACATGGCATCGCGTGAAGCTTGCTGGTCGCGTTCGGAAATGTCCTGGCTGGCCAGGCGGCCGAACAGGCCCAGGTCTTCGTTGAAATTGACCAGGCCCTTCATGTAGAGCGCGTAGTCCATGGCCGGGCTGGACGGGTTGAGCTTGATGAAGCGGTCCAGGGTGCTGACCGCTTGAGCGCGCTCTCCGCTCTTGTGGAAGGCCCAGGCCAGATCGAGCTGGGCTTGCTGGGCCACCACCGTGCCTGCGGCCCGGCCTTCGATGCGTTCCAGGCTCTTGATGGCGCGGTCGTAACTGCCGGAACTCAGGTCGTCCTTGGCCTCTGAGTACAATTTGTCCAGACTGGCCTGAGAATTCGGGTCGTCCTTGGGGGCCGATGAACAGGCTGCCAGGGCCAGGGCGAGGGCCGCGATCAGGCCTGAACGCCAAGCCACAGTCCGGGGAAATCCCGCCACTGAAGCCTCTTGGCGCTGCTCTTGGAGCGATTGGGCTGGCAAGCCGTTTGATGCCCGCGCCAGGCGGCGCTCCACGCAATTTTCGATCATGATCCCTACAGGCCGGTGCTCATCACCGGCCCTCAGCTGAAGACGGAGCAACGATTATATGGTTCAGGCTCTGCCTGCAAGTCCGACCCTCGCGCCCGTGGATGGCGACGATGAATGGGACGGCGAACAAGACCCCGCAGTAGCGGCAGACGAGACCGTCGAGGTCCGCGAAGCTTTGGTGGATGCCGGCTGGCATGGCCAGCGCCTGGATCGTTGGATGGTGGACCTGGCGCCCGAGTTTTCGCGCAACCACCTGCAAAGCCTGATTGAGCGGGGCTGCGTCAGCATCAACGGCCAACCGGCGCCCAGCGCGTCGCGCAAGTTGCAGGCCGGCCAGCGCGTGCGGGTCGAGTTGCAACCCACGGAAGAAAGCAGGGCCTTCCGGGCCGAAGTCTTGCCCCTGGACATCGTCTATGAGGATGAGCATTTGCTCGTGCTCAACAAGGCGGCAGGCATGGTGGTTCATCCCGCGTCCGGAAATTGGACCGGTACCGTCATGAACGGTTTGCTGGCCTACCACCCGGCCGCAGCCTCGCTGCCTCGTGCTGGCATCGTCCACCGCCTGGACAAGGACACCAGCGGCTTGATGATGGTGGGAAAGAGCCGTGAAGCCGTGACGGCGCTGACCCGAATGATCGCGGCGCGCGAGGTGCACCGCGAGTATGTGGCCCTGGCCTATGGCCGGGTGCCCGAGGAAATGACCGTGGACGCGCCGCTGCGTCGCGACTTGATCTCGCGCATCAAGATGGCAGTGCTGGCTACCGGCAAGCCTTCGCGCACCGATGTCTATCTGCTGGGCATGGGTGAGCAGGGGGTGCGCAGCATCAGTGCGGTGCACTGTGTGTTGCACAGCGGCCGCACCCACCAGATCCGGGTTCACTTGGCTTACAAGGGCTACCCTCTGGTCGCCGATGCGCTGTATGGAGGCGTCCCGGCTCTGGGTTTGACGCGTCAGGCGCTCCATGCCGCACGGCTCTCTTTCGCCCACCCGGTCAGCGGTGCCGCCTTGCAATTTGAGGCTGGCTTGCCGGCCGATTTGGCTGCTGCTTGGGAACAGCTGGATCTGCCGCCGCTGAGCTTGCCGCCGATCTTCGATTGAGGGCGCTACAATCGCGCACAGTTGATGATGCAGCATATGAAACGTGGGTGGCAGTCCCTGGCCCGCGTCGCGTGTCTCAAGCTCGGTGCGGTGGTGCCGCGGGTTCGGGGTCGATGTCGTGCCGATGTCGATGCAGACGCCGCGCAGCCCCCAGCCACAAACCCAGCCCGCCTCTTGTCTGACAGTTGGAATGGACGCAATGCCGACCCGGCGCTGCCTCCCTGGCCCGAGTGTCAATGCGCAACTGGCATGGCTTGAAGCCAAGCGCCCGACCCAGCAAGGCCGGGACAAGTAAACACCCGCATGAAACGGGAATGATGACGAAAGTCAATGAACACACAGGATGCTAAGCGCGTCCTCGAGACCGCGCTGATTTGCGCCCAGCAGCCTTTGACGCTGCGCGAAATGCGCAGCTTGTTTGTCGACGCGGTCGGCCCAGATACCTTGCGCATGGTGCTGGATGAGTTGTCCCGTGATTGGGAGGGCCGGGGCGTCGAGTTGGTGGCTGTGGCGAGTGGCTGGCGTTTTCAAAGTCGGCCCGAGATGCGTGAGTTCCTGGATCGAATGCACCCCGAAAAGCCGCAGCGCTATTCGCGAGCCGTGATGGAGACCCTGGCCATCATTGCCTACCGGCAGCCGGTGACGCGGGGTGATATTGAGGATATTCGCGGTGTGGTGGTCTCCACCCAGATCGTCAAGCAGCTCGAAGATCGGGCTTGGATTGATGTGATCGGTCATCGCGAAGCGCCCGGGCGACCGGCCTTGTATGCGACGACCCAGCAGTTTCTCGACGATCTGGGTTTGAACAGCCTGGAGCAACTGCCTGAGCTCGATGCCGGGCAACTGCCTGCTGCGGCCTTGGCCGAAGTGGCGGGGCTGCAAGGCCAGTTGCTGGAAGGTGAGCCACCTTCCGAAGATGTGAATGAAAAAGAATCGGCAGAACCCGCTGTGGATCTGCCAGCAGAACCAAGTTCCGCGCCTATCGGCAACGATATCGGCGCATCCGTTCCGGCCTTGCCGGACCCTCAGACTGACGCCGCCGAACCGGTGCAACCCGACGCATGAATTCCAACGAAACCGATCCCCAAGCCGACTCCAGTACCCAAGCTGCCGAAGGCGGTGAAGCCGCTGCGCCCAAGCGCAAGCGCGCTCCGGCCAAGCCCAAAGTGGCGGCGGTGACTGCGACGGCCGAGGCCGGTGCGCCTGCTGCGGCAGTGGAGCCGGCGGCGGAAGCCGCGCCGGTGAAGCTGCGCGCACCGCGCAAGACGGCAGCCAAGAAGCCTGCCGCTGAGGCAGAGGTCGCTGTGGTCGCCGCGGAGCCGGTGCTTGCCGAGGTGCAGAGCGAAGCCGAAGCCCCCAAGCGCCGGGCCCCGCGCAAGACGGCTGCCGCCAAGACTGTGCAAGCCCAGCCGGAGGCTGATGCCGCCGTCGCGCCGGCGCCGGCCGAGCGCAAGCCGGTGTTCACACTGGCACCCGAGATTGAGCCCCAGCAAGCGGTGGCGTCGTCGGCGTCGGCCGACTCGGTTGAATCGGCTGAAGGCGGTTCTGCGGGTGACGATGCTGAATCTGGCGAGGCCGGCGAGCGCGGTGGCCGCAATCGCAACCGTCGTCGCGGTCGCAAGGACCGACCCAATCGCGTCGAAGGTGTCGAGGGTGCGCCGGCAGGCGAGGGCGCCGAGCGTCCGGCCCGTGTCGCGGTGCAGGCCGTGGCACCGGCGCCAGAGGTGCTGGCAGCCGTGGGCGAGCGCTTTGCTGAAGTGCTGGCGGGTGAGTTTGATGGTGGCGAGGACGAAGTTCCTGAGGCTGCCGTGGCAGCCGACGAGGAAGAGGTCGATACCAAGCGCGTGCTGGCCGCTGAGCCCGACGCGCCCAAGCTGCAGAAAGTGCTGGCCCAGGCCGGCATTGGCTCGCGTCGCGACATCGAAGACATGATCGCCGACGGCAAGATCGAGGTGAACGGCGAAGTGGCCCATATCGGCCAGCGCATTTCATTTGGCGATCAGGTTCGTGTGGCCGGCAAGCCGATCCGTGTGCGCATCTCGCCGCCGGCGCCCCGCATCCTGGCGTATCACAAGCCGGCGGGTGAAGTCGTCACCTTCAACGATCCGGAAGGTCGCCCGACCGTGTTCCGCCATCTGCCGCGTTTGCAGCAGGGTAAGTGGCAGTCGGTCGGTCGCTTGGATATCAACACCGAAGGTCTGTTGCTGTTCACCAATTCCGGTGAGTTGGCCAACCAGCTGATGCACCCGCGCTTCGGCGTGGAGCGCGAGTACGCGGTTCGTGTGCTGGGTACGCTGACGCCCGATCAAAAGGCGCGCCTGTTGGATGGCGTCATCGTTGAAGGCCAGAAGGCAGCCTTCAAGAGCATTGAGGATGGCGGTGGCGAGGGTGTGAACCACTGGTACCGTGTGGTCATCACCGAAGGCCGCAACCGCGAAGTGCGCAAGCTGTTCGACACCGTGGGCCTGACCGTCAGTCGCCTGATCCGCATCCGCTATGGCACCGTGGTCTTGCCGCGCGGCCTGAAGCGTTGCGTTTGGATTGAGTTGGGCGAAGAGGATGTGCGTGTCATCCGTCGCTTGGCCGGTGGTGAGTCTCAGGGGCGTGGTCGCGACGATCGTGGCGAACCGCGTGGTGAACGTCAGGAGCGTGCTCCGCGCGGCAATGACCGCGGCGGTGATCGTGGCAATGAGCGTGGTGGCGAGCGCGGTGCCGGCCCTGACCGCAATGCCGACCGTTCGCGTGGCCGCCGTGCCGATGGTCGTCATGCTGGTGTTGGGCCGCGCCCCAGCCGGGCACCCGAGCCTCGCGGTCCGGAGCGCAATGAGCGCGGGCCCGATCGTGAGCGTCCGCGCAACCAGGAAGCTGCCCCCAACCGGGATCGCGACTTGGACCGTGGCGATGATGATTTTGACGATGTGATTCCGCGCAACATCAACCCGCTGGAGCAAACTTTTGACCGCCGTTTTGCGGGCAACAAGGGCCGTGGCTTCCCGCAGGGTTTTGGTGCCGGTGGCAGCAGCAGCCAGGAGCCGCGTGGCGGCCAGGGCCGTGGCGGGCGTGGTGGTCAAGGCGGTGACGGCCCGCGCCAACCCGATCCCATGCAGACCTCGGTGGGTTATATCGGTGCCGATGCCTTTGTGCGTCGCACCGGGCGTGGCGGCGGCGGCCGCGGTGGCCAAGGCGGGCAGGGCAGCAACAGTGGTGGCGGCGGCCGCAGTGGTGGCGGCTTCGGTGGCCGCAAGCGCTGATTTGCCGTGCCGCAAGGCGCATTTCGGTGGTCGCTCCGGCGGCCGCTGAAACAGCGCTGACACCGGCACACAGTACAATCGCGGGTTTTGCCAAGCCCTTAGATTTCAGGAGAAATACCATGGCGATCGAACGTACCCTTTCCATCATCAAGCCCGATGCCGTCGCCAAGAACGTGATCGGCCAAATCTACGCCCGTTTTGAAGGCGCAGGCCTGAAGATCGTGGCGGCCAAGATGACCCATCTGTCGCGCGGCGAAGCCGAAGCTTTCTACGCCGTGCACAAGGCACGTCCTTTCTTCAACGACCTGGTGAACTTCATGATCTCCGGTCCGGTCGTGATCTCGGCTCTGGAAGGCGAGAACGCCATCCTGAAGCACCGCGACCTGATGGGCGCCACCGACCCGAAGAAGGCCGAGAAGGGCACCATCCGCGCTGACTTCGCCGACAGCATCGACGCCAATGCCGTGCACGGCTCTGACGCCGCCGAGACGGCCGCCGCTGAAGTGGCGTTCTTCTTCCCCGGCATGAATGTCTACAGCCGTTAATTCGGTCTGACGCCTCTTGTGCTGGCAGCCTGGAGGCTGTGAGTTAGAGCTGTGAACCGCCTGCCGGCCTTCGGGCTTGCGGCGGTTTTTGCAAACCAGGGCGGCGCCCTTGCGGCACCCGCCCTGACGACAAGAGATAGAGGCAAGATCATGGACGCGGTCAACCTGCTTGGATTCGATCTGGAAGGCCTGGCTGCGTACTGTGAGCAGCTGGGGGAAAAGCGCTTTCGCGCCACCCAGCTGTTCCGCTGGATCCATCAAAAAGGTGCATCTGATTTCACTCAGATGACCGACCTGGCCAAGTCGCTGCGCGACAAACTGGCCACCCGGGCGCATATCCAGGCGCTGCCGGTGATTTCTGAACACCGCTCCTCGGACGGCACGGTCAAATGGTTGTTTGACGTCGGCGCCGGCAATGCCGTGGAAGCCGTCTACATCCCCGAGAGTGATCGCGGCACGCTGTGTGTGTCCAGCCAGGCCGGTTGCGCCGTGGGCTGCCGTTTCTGCTCCACTGGCCACCAGGGCTTCAGCCGCAATCTCGAGACCTGGGAAATCATTGCCCAGCTCTGGTATGCCGAGCACCAGCTGCGCCGTGACCTGGGCCGCGATGAACGCATCATCTCCAATGTGGTGATGATGGGCATGGGCGAGCCCCTGCAAAACTACAACGCGCTGGTGCCGGCCCTGCGCATGATGCTGGACGACCATGGCTACGGCCTGTCGCGCCGCCGCGTGACGGTCTCGACTTCGGGCGTGGTGCCCATGATCGACCGCCTGCGCGAGGACTGCCCGGTGGCCCTGGCCGTGTCCCTGCACGCGCCGACCGATCCGCTGCGCGACCAGCTCGTGCCGCTGAACAAGAAGTACCCAATTGCCGAGCTGCTGGATGCCTGCAATCGCTATCTGGACAAGGCGCCGCGCGACTTCATCACCTTCGAGTACTGCATGCTGGACGGCGTCAACGACACGCCCGAGCAGGCGCATGCCTTGGTCAAGCTGCTGCGCGGTCATGTGTCTTGCAAGATCAATCTGATCCCGTTCAATCCGTTCCCTGCTTCCGGCTTGTTGCGCAGCTCAAACGAGCGCGTCAAGGCGTTTGCCGAGGTGCTGCTCAACGCCGGCCTGGTGACGACGGTGCGCAAGACGCGTGGCGATGACATTGACGCGGCCTGCGGGCAACTGGCGGGTGAGGTGCAGGACCGCACCCAGGCCCACATTCGCATGGTGCGTGCGCCGGTGGTGGTAAAAGGCGCAAGTTCTCCCTGATTGCCATTCAATTTCGAAGCCCTGGTGAAGACAACAGCCCGATGAAAAAAACTGATGACACAGGTTTTGGGTCTCTGATGCTGAGGTCCGGCTCCCGCATGCTGTTGGCGGGCTTGGTGCTGGTATTGGCTGCATGTGCGGCGCCGGCGCCCAGCAGTTCTGGGCCGCGTACCGACTCTGACCAGACCGATGCGGATCGCCGGGCTGGTGTTCGCTTGGAATTGGCGGCCGGCTATTTCGCGCGCGGTCAGCACAACACGGCGCTGGACGAGATCAAGCAAGCCCTGGCGGTCAAACCGGACATGCGCGAGGCCATCAATTTGCGCGGCCTGGTCTACGCGGCCATGGGTGAGCCCCAGTTGGCGGACGAGAACTTCCGCCGCGCCCTGACGCTCTACCCGCAAGATCCGGACACCCTGCATAACTATGGCTGGCTCTTTTGCCAGCAGCAGCGTTGGGCCGAGGCGAACAGTCGCTTCGACCAGGCCCTGGCCTCGCCCAGCTACCGCGCGCCGGCGCGCACCTACCTGGCCAAGGGCGTCTGTGAAGCGCGTGCGGGCCGCTTGGCCGACGCCGAAGCCAGCCTGGTCAAGGCCTTCGAGTTTGATCCCGCCAATCCGGCCGTGGCCGTCAATCTGGCGGAAGTGCTGTACCGCAATCAGCAGTTCGAGCGGGCCCGCTTCTACATCAATCGCGTCAATGCCCAGTCCGAGCAGAGCAATGCCCAAACCTTGTGGCTGGCGCTGCGCATTGAACGACGCATGAACAATCAAAGTGGCGTGGAGCAGCTCAGCCAGTTGCTGCGCCGCCGCCATCCGCAGTCGCCAGAACTGCAGGCCTTCAACAACGGGCGCTTCGATGAGTGAAGAGGGAGAACGCATGTCTTCGATCCTGAGCGAGGCAGGACTTGGCTCTGGCGCGGCCGCGCCGCGCCAGACTGCCGGCGCCTGGCTGCGCGAGGCACGCCAGCAGCGCGGCCTGCACATCGTTGCCTTGGCCGCCATGCTCAAAGTGCCGCAAGCCAAGCTGGAGGCGCTGGAGGCCGACCGCTGGCAAGAACTGCCGGACACCACCTTTGTGCGGGCCCTGGCCAAGGCGATCTGCCGGGTGCTCAATGTGGACGCAGCACCGGTGCTGGCCTTGCTGCCGAGCAGCGAGGACCGTGAGCTGACCATGTCGCGCGGCCTCAATCAACCATTTCGGGACCGTTCCTCGGGTGACGCCGGCTTCTCGCTGGCGCTGGTGCAGCGTCCGGTGGTCTGGGGCCCGGCCCTGTTGTTGGCCGCTGCGGCGGCGGTCTATCTGATGCCCGCGGGCTGGTTGCCGAGCGGCGGCGGTGTCGGCAGCAGCACTGCTGAGCCCGTCGAAGCCACACCGACTCTGATGCCGCCATCCGCGCTTGAGGCCACACAACAGTCGGCATCGGCTTCGGCTTCAGCTTCGACTGCCAGTCTGCCGGCCTCGGCGCCGACGGCGGCCTTGCTTTCGCTGCCAGTCGCGAGTGCTGTGCCGCTCCCATCCGCGCTCAGTGCTGCCCCTACGCCTGCACCGCTACCCAACGCGGCAGCGCCGACCCGCCCCGTGGCTGCGGCGCCCGAGGCTTTGCCTGTGGCAGCGCCGGCGCCAGGCTCGGTGCCCTTGCAAGTCAAGGTGAGTTCGGAGTCCTGGGTCGAAGTGGTCGACTCTTCGGGGCGAACCTTGCTCTCCAAACTGCTGCGCCCCGGCGATGCCCAGACCCTGCAAGGTCTGCCGCCGCTGCGCGTGCGCGTGGGTAATGTCGCGGGCACTGAACTGATCCTGCGCGGCGAGCCGGTGGACCTGCTTGGGCGCTCCAAGGACAACGTAGCCCGCCTGGAACTCAATTGAATGAACTGATCGAAGCCCATGCCCTTGGCGTGTGGCCGGTATGAACAGCAAAGCAGCAGCACCCACCATGAGCGCATCGCCCGTCCTGCCCAGCCCAGCGCTGGAGCCTTCCATTTCCCAAGCCATTGCGGCCGCCCAGCCGGCTGCGCGTCGTTCGCGCCAGGCCCAGGTTCGTTGGGGTTCGCGCGTGGTCACTGTGGGTGGCGACGCGCCGGTGCGCGTGCAGTCCATGACCAACACCGACACAGTAGACGTGATCGGTACCGCCATACAGATCAAGGAGCTGGCGATCGCCGGCTCGGAGATGGTGCGCATCACGGTCAATACGCCCGAGGCGGCCGAAGCCGTGCCGCACATCCGCGAGCAACTGGACCGCATGGGCATTGACGTGCCCCTGGTCGGTGATTTCCATTACAACGGCCACCGCTTGCTGACCGAATTCCCGGCTATGGCGCAAGCCTTGTCCAAGTACCGCATCAACCCCGGCAATGTGGGCAAGGGCGACAAGAAGGACCGCCAGTTCGCCATGATGATCGAGGCCGCGATCAAGTACGACAAGGTCGTGCGCATCGGCGTCAACTGGGGCAGCCTCGACTCCGAACTGCTGGCTCAGATGATGGACGAGAATGCCGCCCGCGCTGAGCCTTGGGATGCCAAGCAGGTCATGTACCAGGCGCTGATCCAATCGGCCCTGAGTTCGGCCGACTATGCCCGTGAGCTGGGCATGAACCCCGACAACATCATCATCAGCTGCAAGGTCAGCGGCGTGCAGGACCTGATCTCGGTCTACCGTGCGCTCAGCGAGCGCTGCGATTACGCCTTGCACCTGGGTCTGACCGAAGCCGGCATGGGCACCAAGGGCACGGTGGCCTCGGCCACGGCCTTGTCCATCCTGCTGCAGGAAGGCATTGGCGACACCATCCGTGTCTCGCTGACGCCCCAGCCTGGCGAATCTCGCACGCAAGAGGTGGTGGTGGCGCTGGAGATTCTGCAGTCCCTGGGTTTGCGCGCCTTCAACCCCAGCGTGACCGCCTGCCCGGGCTGCGGCCGCACCACCAGCACCACCTTCCAGGAGCTGGCCAAGCAGATCGACGATTTCCTGCGTGAGCAGATGCCGGTCTGGCGCAAGAAGTACCCCGGCGTGGAAAACCTCAAGGTCGCCGTGATGGGCTGCATCGTCAACGGCCCGGGCGAGAGCAAGCACGCCGACATCGGCATCAGCCTGCCGGGCACCGGCGAGGCGCCAGCGGCACCGGTCTTCATTGACGGCGAAAAGGCCCTGACCTTGCGCGGCGAAAACATCGCCAACGAATTCCACGCCTTGGTCGAGAGCTATATCGAAAAGCGCTTCGGCGCTGTGCAAGCGGCTTGAGTGCCGGCATTGCTTGAAAAGAAGAACCCCGCGAATTCCACACCCATGAGTGAACCGAAGAAGTTGCCCCAGTTGCAAGCCGTCAAGGGCATGAACGACATCCTGCCGCCGGACTCGGCGCGCTGGGAATGGCTGGAAGCCCAGATGCGCAGCGTGCTGCAGCGCTACGGCTACCAGAATGTGCGCACGCCCATCGTCGAGCCCACGGCTTTGTTCGTGCGCGGTATCGGCGAGGTGACCGACATCGTCGAAAAAGAGATGTACGCCTTCGAAGACCGAGCCGACAAGCATGGCCAGGCCGAGCATCTGGCCCTGCGCCCGGAGATGACGGCCGGCGTGGTGCGCGCCATGATCGAGCATTCTTTCCTGCGCGACTCGGGCCGCCGCCTCTACTACTTCGGCCCCATGTTCCGCCGCGAAAAGCCGCAGAAGGGCCGTTACCGGCAATTCCATCAGATGGGTGTCGAGGCCCTGGGTTTTGCCGGCCCCGATGTCGACGCCGAAGTGATCTTGATGGGCAGCCGCCTTTTGCGCGAGCTGGGCTTGAAGGATGGCGAGCATGTCAGCTTGGAGCTGAACTGCCTGGGCGAAGCGGCCGAGCGCCGCGCTCACCGCGAGGCCTTGATCGCCCACCTGGAGGCGCACAAGGACCTGCTCGACGAAGACAGCCAGCGCCGCCTCTACACCAACCCATTGCGCGTGCTGGACACCAAGAACCCGGCCTTGCAGGAAATGGCCAATGCGGCGCCGCAGCTGCTCGATTTCCTGGGCGAGGCCTCGCTGGCGCATTTCAACGGCGTGCGCGCCATCCTCGATGCCGCAGGCGTGGCTTACCGCATCAACCCGCGCTTGGTGCGCGGTCTGGACTACTACAACCTGACCGTGTTCGAGTGGGTCACCGACAAGCTGGGCTCGCAAGGCACGGTCTGCGGTGGCGGCCGCTACGATGGCCTGATCGAGCAACTGGGTGGCAAGGCCACGCCGGCCGTGGGCTTCGGCATGGGCATGGAGCGCATGCTGCTCTTGCTCGAAGAAGTGGGCGTGGCGCCGGCTGCGCCGACCCCGCATGCCTACGCCATCGTGCCCTCGGCGAACGGCCTGGCCCAGGTCATGGTGGCGCTGGAGGCCCTGCGGGGCGCCGGCGTCAGCGTGGTCTTGCACCCGGGGCAGAGCAGCATGAAGTCGCAGTTCAAGAAGGCCGATGCCAGCGGCGCGGCCTTTGCCTTGATCTTCGGCGAGGACGAAGTCGCCCGTGGTGAAGTGGCCGTCAAGCCGCTCCGCCAGGGAATGCAACCCGAGGGGGCGGCGCAGTACACCCGCAGCATTTCGTCGGCGGCCGACTGGGCAGCCGAGCTGCTCAACGCATAATCGCGGCCTTCCTCCCGTTTTCACCACCGCAATCCGAGAATCTTTCATTCATGGCGTCGCATCTCGATCTCGAAGAACAAGAACAGCTGGACCAGCTGAAGGCTTTCTGGAAAACCTGGGGCAATCTGATCACCTGGGCGTTGACCATCGCTCTGGCCGCTTATGCGGGTTGGAACGGCTGGAACTACTACCAGCGTGACCAGGCTGCCAAGGCCGCGGCCATGTATGACGAGCTGGACCGTGCCGTGCAGGCCGGCGATGCCGACAAGGCCGGCCGCGTGTTCACCGATCTGAAGGATCGTTATCCCGGCACCAGCTATGCCGCGCAGGCTGCGCTGCAAGCAGCCAAGGCTCAGTTCGACAAGGGTCAAGCCGATGCTGCCCGTGCCAGCCTGAGCTGGGCTGCCAGCACGGCTTCGCAAGAGGCGGTGCGTGATCTGGCCCGCCTGCGCCTGGCTGGCTTGCAGTTGGATGCCAAGCAGTACGACGAAGCGGGCAAGACGCTGGATGCCATCAAGTCGCCGGATTTCCTGTCCTTGCAGGCCGACCGCCGCGGTGACCTGCTGGTCCTGCAATCCAAGCCTGACTTGGCCCGTGCCGAGTACCAGAAGGCCTATGCGGCCCTGGAAAAGAACCAGGACTATCGCCGCCTGATCGAAGCCAAGCTGAGCACCCTGGGCGTGGCTCCGGCCGCCGAAGATGCGGCAGCTGCGGGAGCCGCCAAGTGAAGCGCGCCTTGAAGCTGCCGGGCCTGCGCGCCGGCCTGCTGGCGCTGGCCGCGGCTGCTGTGCTGACCGGGCTGTCGGGCTGCTCGATCTTCGGCTCCTCCAACGCGCCCAAGCCGGCGCCGCTGGAGACCTTGAGCCCGAGCATTGCTGGACGGGTGGTTTGGAGTGCGCGTGTCGACGCGGTCCAGTTCCCCTTGTCGATCTCAGCACGGGGCGAGCAGTTCGTGGTCGCGGGCAGCGGCGGCGTGGTGGAGGCCTTGAACGCGCAGGACGGTCGCTCCATGTGGCGCGTTGAAGTGGGCCAAAAGCTCAATGCCGGCGTCGGCAGCGACGGGCGCTTCGCCTCCGTGGTGACGCGCGAGAACGAAGTCGTCGTGCTTGAAGCTGGCCGTGTGCTGTGGCGCAAGCCGCTGCCCAGCGCGGTGCTGGCGGCGCCCTTGGTCGCCGGCGAGCGCGTGTTCGTGCTGACCGTGGACCGTCAAGTGCTGGCCTTCGACGCACTCGATGGCCGCGCGCTCTGGACCCTGCGCCGCCCCGGTGAACCTCTGACCCTGGCTCAGCCTGGCGTGATCGCTGCCTTCAAGGACACCTTGATCGTCGGCCAGGGCCCGCGCATGGCAGGTATCGATCCCTTGCGCGGTACCGTGCGCTGGGAGGCCAGCGTGGCCAACCCGCGCGGCACCAATGAAGTCGAGCGCCTGGCCGATCTGGTGGCGCCGTCTTTCCGTCAGGGCGATCTGATCTGCGCGCGCGCCTTTCAGTCGGCCGTCGGTTGCGTCAATGCCGAGCGCGGCAGTGTTCTGTGGAGCCGCAATGTCGGCGGCATGAATGGCATTGGTGGCGACGCCACCGCCGTGGTGGCTGCGGACGCCTCTGACCGTCTGACCGCTTGGAGCTTGGCCAATGGTGATGTGCTCTGGACGGCCGATCAATTCCAGAACCGCCGCCTCAGCGCACCGCTGGTCGTGGGCAAGAATGTGGTAGTCGGCGATTTCGAGGGCCAGGTGCATTTCCTGGACCGGGTGAGTGGCAAGACCGAGTTGCGCCTGCCGACCGATGGCTCGGCCATCCAGTCGGCGCCGGTGGTGCTGGGCAACACCATTTTGGTGGCCACACGCAATGGCGGCCTGTTCGCCTTGCGGCCTGAGTAAGACCCCGGCTTGACCGGCTTTGAACCCCTAGCAGTGAGAACAATAAAAATATGAAACCCGTCATCGCCCTGGTCGGACGCCCCAATGTGGGCAAGTCCACGCTCTTCAACCGGCTGACCAAGAGCCGGGATGCCATCGTGGCCGACTTTGCCGGGCTGACGCGCGACCGCCACTACGGCGACGGCCGCCTCGGGGACCGTGAGTTCATCGTCATCGACACCGGCGGCTTCGAGCCTGACAGCACCACAGGCATCGTCAAGGAAATGGCCAAGCAGACTCGCCAGGCCGTGGCGGAGGCTGACGCGGTGGTCTTTGTGGTCGATGTGCGCCTGGGCCTGTCGGCTCAGGACAGCGACATCGCCCGCTATCTGCGTCAAGCCAACAAGCGCATCTTCCTGGCTGTGAACAAGGCCGAGGGCATGAGCGAGTCGCCTCTGCTGGGTGAGTTCCATGAGTTGGGGCTGGGCGAGCCGCATCCGATTTCTGCCTCGCACGGCCAAGGCATCCGCAGCCTGCTGGAAGTGGTGCTGGAGCCCTTTGAATTCGAGGAAGACGAAGAGGCCACGCCCGAGAACGACGGCGTCATTCGCCTCGCCGTGGCCGGCCGCCCCAATGTGGGCAAGAGCACCTTGATCAACACCTGGCTCGGTGAGGAGCGTCTGGTGGCCTTCGACATGCCGGGCACCACGCGTGATGCCATTAGCGTGCCCTTCGAGCGCAATGGCCAGCAGTTTCAGCTGATCGACACCGCCGGTCTGCGTCGCAAGGGCAAGGTGTTTGAGGCGATCGAGAAGTTCTCGGTGGTCAAGACTCTGCAGGCCATCGCTGATGCCAATGTCGTGCTGCTGCTGCTGGATGCCACCCAAGGCGTGTCCGACCAGGACGCGCACATCGCCGGCTACATTCTGGAAAGCGGCCGCGCCGTGGTGCTGGCCGTCAACAAATGGGATGCCATCGACAGCTATCAGCGCGAGCAGCTGCAGCGCTCGATCGAGCAGCGCTTGGCGTTTTTGAAGTTCGCGCCGATCCACAACATCTCGGCACTCAAGCGCCAGGGCCTGGGCCCGCTCTGGGGTGCGCTGGCCGATGCCTATGCTTCGGCCTACCGCAAGATGACCACGCCAGTGCTGACCCGTTTGATTCAGGAAGCGGTGGAGCACCAAACACCCAAACGCAGCGGCCATTTCCGACCCAAGCTGCGCTATGCGCACCAAGGCGGCATGAATCCGCCCCTGGTGATCGTGCACGGCAACTCCCTGGAAGGCGTGACCGAGGTCTACAAGCGTTACCTGGAAGGCCGCATCCGCGCTCACTACAAGCTGGTGGGTACGCCCATGCGCATCGAAATGCGTTCGTCCAAGAATCCTTTCAGCGACAAAGACAGCTGAAACGGGGCCGGGCGGTGCGGCAGCGTTGCCGGTCGGCCTGTGTTAAGGTGATCGGCGTTCCCTTCAAATCCCTCTCACAACACGGAGCATATCGTGAGCAATAAAGGCCAACTCCTGCAAGATCCCTTCCTGAACCTGCTGCGCAAGGAGCATGTGCCGGTGTCCATCTACCTGGTCAACGGCATCAAGCTGCAAGGACATATTGAGTCCTTCGACCAGTACGTGGTCCTGCTGCGCAACACGGTCACGCAAATGGTCTACAAGCACGCCATCTCTACGGTGGTGCCGGGTCGCGCGGTGAACTTCCATACCGCCGACAGCGCTGAAGAAGCGAACTGAACCCTGGGCTTTTGCCCCTTGCCCTCACCTTGAGTTCCGCTGACTCCACCCACACGACGCCGCCTTCTGAGGCGGCGCGTGCCATTCTTGTGGGCGTTGATTTTGGTCGCCACGCCAAGTCTTCGTTTGCATCCACGTTCGACCCCACCCTGGATGAATTGGCCTTGCTGGCCGAATCCGCTGGCGACACGCCGGTGGCGCGGGTGATTGCTCGCCGCCAGGCGCCCGATGCGGCGCTCTTCGTCGGCTCGGGCAAGGCCGATGAGATCAAGCTGCTGGTGCAGATGCACCAAGCGCATACGGTGCTGTTCGACCAGGCGATCTCGCCGGCTCAGCAACGCAATCTTGAGCGGGTGCTGGGCGTGCCTGTGGCCGACCGCACGGCCCTGATCCTCGAGATCTTCGCGGCGCGCGCGAAGAGCCATGAGGGCAAGATGCAGGTTGAGCTCGCTCGTCTGCAATACCTGGCGACCCGCTTGGTGCGCCGATGGAGCCATCTGGAGCGCCAGAGCGGCGGCATCGGTATGCGCGGCGGCCCTGGCGAAGCGCAGATCGAGTTGGATCGGCGCATGATCGATGACCGCATCAAGGCCATCAAGGAAAAGCTCAAGAAGGTGCAGCGTCAGCGTAGCACCCAGCAGCGGGCCCGTGCCCGCAACAGCGTGTTCCGCGTCTCCCTGGTCGGCTACACCAATGCCGGCAAGTCCACCCTGTTCAATGCGCTGGTCAAGGCTCGCACCTACGCGGCCGACCAGTTGTTCGCCACCCTGGATACGACCACGCGTTCGCTCTATCTGGAGCAAGCAGGGACCAGCGTGTCCCTGTCCGACACCGTGGGCTTCATCCGCGATCTGCCGCACAAGCTCGTCGAGGCCTTCCGTGCCACGCTTCAGGAGGCCGCCGATGCCGACCTGCTGCTGCACGTGGTCGATGCCGCCTCGCCGGTCTTGGAAGAGCAGATGCTCGAGGTTGAGCGTGTGCTGGAAGACATCGGCGCCGCTCACATTCCTCAGATCCTGGTCTACAACAAGCAGGACATGCTTGAGGAGAGCCAGCGCCCGCGCACCGGATTCGACTGGATTGAACGCCAGAGCGAAGACAGCGTCGGTATGCGTGTGCCGCGCGTGTTCGTCAGTGCACTGGATGGCAGCGGTCTTGACATCCTGCGCGAGCAAATCGTCCAGGCCTTGTTGCTGCAGCGCCCGGCCGACTTGAATTCCAAAGAGTTCACCCCAGATACAGCGGCGGACTCCGAACGGCTTGATTTCGAAGACTCCGACAACCCGCAGGCAGACGTCGATTTTGACGATCCCGCCGCCACTCAATCCACACAGGCATGAGCATGAACACCTACGAGCGCGTGAGCCCCGAGCGGCCCGTGATGAGCAGCCCCGCTGCCGGCCGCATCAAGCCTCTGGCGGCGGCTGCTGCCGCCTTGCTACGTGGCCTCATGCCGCAAGGCTGGCAGGCCGGTCGCACGTTGAACAACAACGGTCGCAATGACGGCCCGCCCGATCTGGACGAGCTGTGGCGCGATTTCAATCGCAAGCTGTCCGGCATGTTTGGCGGCAAGCCCTCGGGCGGCGGTCAAGGTGGCGGCGGCGACGCTGGCGGCGGCAACAACTTCCAGCCGGACATGAAGAGCGCGGGTGTCGGCGCACTGTTGATCGGCGGCGTGGTGCTGGTGGGTTGGCTGGGCAGCGGCTTCTTCATCGTGCAGGAAGGCCAGCAGGGGGTGATCACCTCCTTTGGCAAGTACAGCAAGACCGTCGATGCGGGCTTCCAGTGGCGGCTGCCCTTTCCCTTCCAGGCCAGCGAAGTCGTGGCTGTGACCCAGTTGCGGCAGGTCGAGGTCGGGCGCAATTCGGTGGTGGCTGCCACCGGCCTGCGTGATTCATCGATGCTGACGCAGGACGAGAACATCGTCGACATCCGCTTCACCGTGCAGTTCACGCTCAAGGATGCGCGTGACTTCCTGTTCGAGAACCGCGATCCGGAGGCGGCGGTGACGCTGGCTGCCGAGTCGGCCGTGCGCGAAATCGTCGGCAAGAGCAATATGGACTCGGTGCTGTACGAGCAACGCGATGCGATTGCCGCTGAACTGGTCAAGTCGGTGCAGGTCCAGATGGATCGCCTCAAGGCCGGCGTGTTGATCAAAAACGTCAATGTCCAGAATGTGCAGGCGCCCGAGCAGGTGCAGGCTGCGTTTGACGACGCTTTCAAGGCCGGCGCCGACCGTGAGCGCCTGAAGAACGAAGGCCAGGCCTACGCCAACGACGTGATTCCCAAGGCTCAGGGCACTTCGGCGCGTCTGCGCGAAGAGGCTGAAGGCTACAAGGCACGCGTGGTGGCTCAGGCTGAAGGTGATGCGCAGCGTTTCAAGAGCGTGCTCAGCGAGTACCAGAAGGCGCCGGGCGTGACCCGCGACCGCCTCTACACCGACACCATGCAGCAGGTCTATTCCAACGTCAGCAAGGTCATGGTTGACAGCCGCAACGGCTCCAATCTGCTCTATCTGCCGCTCGATAAATTGATCCAGCAGGCCGGAGGTACGGTCACGGCCACGCCGCCTGCTGCGGTGCCGACCACCGAGGCCCCGGCTACCGTGGGCAATACCGATATGCGTTCGCGCGACGGCTTGCGCAGCCGCGACGGACGTTGAGACCAGGGAGTGTTGAGATGAACCGTATTGCCTCCGTCGCTGTCGGCGCCTTGATCGCCTTCATGTTGGCCAGCTCCATGCTCTTCATCGTCGACCAGCGCCAGTTCGCGGTCGTCTATGCCCTGGGTGAAATCAAGGATGTGATCACCGAACCGGGTTTGAAGTTCAAGCTGCCGCCGCCGCTGCAGAACGCGGTGCTGTTGGACCGCCGGGTGCAGACCCTGGACAGCCCCGAATCGCGCCCCATTTTCACGGCCGAGAAGAAGAGCCTGGTGATTGACTGGCTGGTCAAATGGCGTGTCTCCGAGCCGCGTCAGTTCATTCGCAACAACGGCTCCGACATGCGCAATGTCGAGAACCGTTTGAGCCCCATCGTCCAGGCAGCCTTCAACGAGGAAGTGACCAAGCGGACCGTGCTGGCGGTGCTGGCCACCGAGCGCGAGAAGGTCATGAATGATGTGCGCAAGCGTCTGGAAGACGAGGCCAAGCAGTTCGGTATCGAGATCGTCGATGTGCGCATCAAGCGCGTGGACTTCTCCGCCAACATCACCGATTCCGTATATCGCCGCATGGAGTCCGAGCGCAAGCGCGTGGCCAATGAGCTGCGCTCCACGGGCGGCGCTGACGGTGAGAAGATTCGCGCCGATGCCGATCGCCAGCGCGAGGTGATCGTCGCCGAAGCCTATCGTGATGCGCAAAAGGTCAAGGGTGAGGGCGATGCCAAGGCGTCCGCTCTGTATGCCGAAGCTTTTGGCCGTGACCCGCAATTTGCCCAGTTCTACCGTCAGCTCGAGGCCTACCGCAGCAGCTTCCGCAACAAGTCCGATGTGATGGTGGTTGACCCGGGCAGTGATTTCTTCAAGGCCATGCGTGGCTCCGGCGGCGCGGGTCAGGCGCCGGCACCTGCGCGCAAGTGAGTGCGGGTAGGCCGTGGGTGGCAACAGCCTGCTGACCGTGCTGGCCTTGATGCTGGTGATTGAAGGCTTGCTGCCTTTATTGAGCCCAGCAGCTTGGCGGCAGGTCTTCGCGCGCATGTTGGCCATGAGTGACGGGCAGATCCGCTTTGTCGGTCTGATCAGTCTGCTGGCCGGGCTCACGGCACTGTAGTGGATTTCGCAGTGAAGGCAGATTGAGTCGCGCGCTTGTCACGCGAATGCGCTGGGTTTACGGGCAATCCGGCCGTGAGGCCGGTACAATGCGTTTTTAACCCCCTCCCGAATCCCCATGGCCTCTGCTTGGCTGCTGCCCGAGCATATTGCTGACGTCCTGCCCTCCCAGGCTCGCCGCATCGAAGAACTTCGGCGCGAACTCCTGGACATGGCCCGCAGCTACGGTTGCGAGCTGGTGATGCCGCCGCTGCTGGAGCATCTGGACTCGCTGCTCTCCGGGACCGGCCATGCGCTGGACCTGCAAACTTTCAAGCTGGTGGATCAGCTCTCGGGCCGCAGCCTGGGACTGCGTGCCGACACGACGCCCCAGGTTGCCCGCATCGACGCACACTTGCTGAACCGAGCCGGTGTGACCCGTCTGTGTTACTGCGGCCCGGTGCTACACACCCGGCCCGCCGGCTTGCATGCCACGCGCGAGCCGCTGCAGTTCGGCATCGAAATCTATGGCCACGCCGGTCTTGAGGCTGACCTTGAAGTCCTGGAATTGGCGCTCGATGCCGTCCAGCACGCGGGTCTGAAGCAGGCCACCTTGGACATGGGTGATGCCCGCCTGGTGCGCGGCGTGCTGGCTGATGTGTCGTTGGCACCGGCCCAACTCGATGCGCTGGTGGCCGCCATGGCCAGCAAGGATGCGGGCGCGCTGGCAGCCTTGGCGGCGGATCTGCCCGCTTCGGTACAAGGGTACCTGCATAGTCTGCTGTCACTGTTCGGCGGTGTCGAGGTGCTGGCGCGTGCGCGCGAGCAGCTTCCGGCTCACCCCTTGATCGCCGCGGCGCTCGATGATCTGCAATGGTTGGCGCTGCATCTGCAGCACAGTCATCCAGATATCCGCATTGGCTTTGATCTGGCGGATCTCACCGGCTATGCCTACTACAGCGGCGTGCGTTTCGCGCTGTATGCCGCGGGCTTCAGCGATGCTGTCTTGCGCGGTGGACGCTATGACGAGGTGGGCGCGGTGTTCGGTCGGCGGCGCCCGGCCGTGGGTTTCAGTCTGGACCTGAAAACACTCGAGGCCTTGAGCCCTGCCAGCCCCTTGCGGGCGGCAGTGCGTGCGCCTTGGGGCGAAGATGCCGAGCTGCGGGCTGCGGTGCGGCGTCTGCGCGAAGCGGGTGAAACCGTGGTGTGCGTGCTGCCAGGGCACGAGCACGAAGGCGACGAATTCGACTGCGACCGGGAACTGGCGCTGGTCGACACTCAGTGGGTGGTGCGCGCGCTTTGAGCCGCGTGTCGCCAGGATTTACTTTTGATCATCGGGTTATCAAGATGAATAGCGAAATCGCTCGTGGCCGCAATGTGGTTGTTGTGGGCACTCAATGGGGTGACGAAGGCAAGGGCAAGGTGGTCGACTGGATGACCGATCACGCGCAAGGCGTGGTGCGTTTCCAGGGCGGCCACAATGCCGGGCACACCTTGGTCATCAAGGGTGTGAAGACGGCATTGCAATTGATCCCCTCGGGCATCATGCGTGACGGCGTGGCCTGCTACATCGGCAACGGTGTGGTGGTGGACCCCACCCACCTGCTGGGCGAGATCGAGCGCCTGGAAAAAGCCGGTGTGGAAGTGCGTTCGCGCCTGTTCATCAGCGAATCCTGCCCGCTGATCCTGCCCTTCCATGTGGAAGTGGACAAAGCTCGCGAAGCCCTGCGTGAAAGCAGCGGCGCCGGCAAGATCGGCACCACCGGCAAGGGCATCGGCCCGGCCTATGAGGACAAAGTGGCTCGTCGTGCCCTGCGCGTGCAGGACCTCAAGCATCCCGATCGCTTTGCCAAGAAGCTGCGTGAGTTGCTCGACCTGCATAACTTTGCACTCAGTGGTTACCTGAACGCCACCGCGCTCGAGTTCCAGCCCATCTTCGACCAGGCCATGAAGATGGCTGAGGTGATCAAGCCCATGATGGCTGATGTGGGTTACATGATTCACAAGGCTCACCTGGCGGGCGCCAACATCCTGTTCGAAGGCGCTCAAGGCACGCTGCTGGACATCGACCACGGCACCTATCCTTACGTCACATCCAGCAACTGCGTGGCCGGCAATGCCGCCGCCGGTGCCGGCGTTGGTCCACAGATGCTGCACTACATGCTGGGCATCACCAAGGCTTACACCACCCGTGTCGGCTCTGGCCCGTTCCCGACCGAGTTGGAGTGGGAAAAAGAGGGTACCGTCGGCCATCATCTGGCCACTGTCGGCCAGGAGCGTGGCACGGTGACAGGCCGCGCCCGCCGTTGCGGTTGGTTTGATGCGGCTGCTCTCAAGCGCTCGGTCATCATCAATGGCATCACCGGCCTGTGCATCACCAAGCTCGACGTGCTGGACGGCCTGAGCGAGATCAAGATGTGCGTGGGCTACAAGCTGGCCGACGGCCGCGTGCTCGACATCCTGCCGCTGGATGGTGATGAAATCGTCGGCAGCGAGGCCATCTATGAAACCTTCCCGGGTTGGACCGAGACCACGTTCGGCGTGACGGCCTGGGATGCCTTGCCGCAGAATGCCCGCAATTACTTGCAGCGCATCAAGGAAGTCATTGGCGCGCCGATTGATATGGTCTCGACCGGACCGGACCGCGAGCACACCATCCTGCTCCGTCATCCCTACACGGCTTGATCCGATCCCTTGCCTAGCTTTGGGCATTTCTTTAGTTTTCTGAGCCTCACCCGCCCACTCCACAGGAGAAACCATCCATGTTGACCGACGACGGCAAGCATCTGTACGTGTCCTGGGACGAATACCACATGCTGACCGAGCGCCTGGCGCTCAAGATCCACGCTTCCGGTTGGGAGTTCGATCAGATTCTTTGCCTCGCCCGTGGCGGCATGCGCCCTGGTGACGTGCTGTCCCGCGTGTTCGACAAGCCGCTGGGCATCATGTCCACCAGCTCCTACCGTGCCGAAGCCGGCACCATCCAGGGGCGCCTGGACATTGCCAAGTACATCACCATGCCCAAGGGCGAGTTGGCCGGCCGAGTGCTGCTGGTGGACGATCTCGCCGACTCCGGCGTGACGCTCAAGGCTGTGGTTGAGCGTTTGCGCGGCATGCCGGCGATCAGCGAACTGCGTTCGGCCGTGATCTGGACCAAGGGTGTGTCCAGCTACACGCCGGACTACTATGTCGAAATGCTGGACACCAGCCCCTGGATCCACCAGCCTTTCGAAGAGTACGACGACATGCGCCCTGATGCGCTGGCCAAGAAGTTTGTTGTCTGAGCCTACGCTGCAGGCCATGCAAAAAGCCGGCGACGCTGACCTTCTGCAGGTCGGCGTCGGCCGGCTTTTCTCTTTTGACCGCGCTGCCCCTAGCTTTTGGGGCGCGAGAATGACAAAGGCCGGTATCTTTCGATACTGGCCTTTGATGGATTTGGTGCCCAGGAGAGGACTCGAACCTCCACGGAGTTACCCGCTAGTACCTGAAACTAGTGCGTCTACCAATTCCGCCACCTGGGCAAGGTTCAAAGCTTTGCTCTCAAGAATGATCTTTTGAGTAAGCCCTGACGTTTCAGGAAAGCAAGGATTCTATCATCAAAAACTTTAAGAACTCAAGTGCTGGCAGCGCAAATGCTGTGGCGCCCGCCGAGAACGCAGGTTTGCTCAGCGAAGTCGACGGGACTTTGCAGGGGCACCGCGATGGGCATGGCTTCCTCTTGCCCGATGTCGGCGCACAGGACATCTACCTGTCGCAGCAGGAAATGCACGCCGTCATGCATGGCGACCGACTGCGCGTGCGAATCACGCGTTATGACAAGCGCGGACGGCCCGAGGGTCGGGTGCTGGAAATCCTGGAGCGCAAGAAGAAGCCCATCATCGGCCGCTTGCTGCTGGAGTCGGGCATCTGGTTGGTGGCGCCGGAAGACAAGCGAATGGGTCAGGACATTCTGATTCCCAAGAACGGCATTGCCAATGCGGTGGCCGGGCAGGTGGTGGCCGTGGAACTGATCGAGCCGCCCTCCTTGTATGCGCAGCCGGTCGGCCGGGTGGTCGAGGTGCTGGGGGAGATCGACGACCCGGGCATGGAGATCGAGATCGCCGTGCGCAAGTACGAGGTGCCGCACCGCTTCAGCGCCGAAACCTTGGCCCAGGCAGCCAAGCTGCCCGAGAAGCTGCGCGCCGCCGATTTGAAAGGGCGCATTGACCTGCGAGACGTCGCCCTGGTCACCATCGACGGCGAAGACGCGCGAGACTTCGATGACGCGGTCTACTGCGAGCCGCACAAGCAAGGGCGCGGCAAGACGGCCTTTACCGGCTGGCGCCTGCTGGTGGCCATCGCCGATGTCAGCCATTATGTGAAGCCCGGCGACCCCCTGGACGGCGATGCCTACGAGCGCGCCACCTCGGTCTACTTTCCGCGCCGCGTGATTCCGATGCTGCCGGAGAAGCTCTCCAACGGGCTGTGCTCTCTGAATCCCCATGAAGACCGCCTGTCCATGGTTTGCGACATGCTGGTCAGCGAGAGCGGGGAAGTCCAGGCTTATCAGTTCTACCCCGCGGTGATTCGTTCCCAAGCGCGTTTCACATACAACGAGGTCGCAGCCATCCTGGGCAACACCCATGGGCCGGAGGCGGCCAAGCGACGAGAGCTGGTGCCGCATCTGCTGCATTTGCACGAGGTCTATCGGGCCTTGCTGGCCGAGCGTCATCGGCGCGGCGCCATTGACTTCGACACGGTGGAGACGCAGATCGTTTGCGATGACAACGGCCGCATCGAGAAGATCATTCCGCGCACGCGCAACGAGGCGCACAAGCTGATCGAGGAGGCCATGTTGGCCGCCAATGTCTGCGCGGCTGATTTCATCGAGCATTCCAAGCATGGCTCGCTGTTCCGTGTGCACGAAGGGCCCACGCCCGAGAAGCGCGTGGCCTTGCAGGCCTATCTGCGTGCCTTGGGTCTCGGGCTGTCGATTGGTGACAATCCCAAGCCGGCCGAATACCAGGCGATTGCGGCAGCCACCAAGGACCGGGTGGATGCCACGCAGATTCATGCCATGCTGCTGCGCTCCATGCAGCAGGCCATGTACACCTCGGCCAATGCGGGCCATTTCGGTCTCAGCTATCAGGCTTACACCCACTTCACCAGCCCGATCCGCCGCTATCCCGACCTGCTTGTGCATCGGGTCATCAAGGCGCTGCTGGTCGACAAGAAGTACCAGCTCGACGCCGGCAAGATGAACGTGCCCATGCCGGCCAAACGCCCAGGTCGCGCGGCGCCGATTGACCCGGCCAAGGCCTCAACCGAAATCGAACGCTGGGACGTGGTCGGTGCTCATTGCAGCGCCAACGAACGCCGTGCCGACGAGGCTTCGCGCGATGTCGAGGCCTGGCTCAAATGCCGCTATATGCGCGAGCATCTGGGAGAAGAGTTCGCGGGCACGGTCAGTGCCGTGACCAGCTTCGGTCTCTTTGTCCAGCTCGATGCCTTGTTCGTCGAGGGCCTGATCCACATCACCGAACTGGGCGGCGAGTATTTCAAGTTCGACGAAGTGCGCCAGGAGTTGCGCGGCGAGCGCACTGGCATCCGCTATGCCACGGGAGCCAAGGTTCAGGTTCAGGTCAGCCGCGTCGACCTGGATGCCCGCAAGATCGATTTCCGTCTGGTTCAGGAAAGTGGCGAGGCCAAGCTGGTCGCTCGTGCGGCGCGCGACAAGGCGGGGCTCAATGCCCGGCCCCTGCCGGCCACGGCCGAGGATGAGTTGGAGCAGCTGTTGAGCCGCGATCGCGAGCTCAAGTCAGTGGCAAAGTCCGCTCGCCGCGGTGCCGCGGGGCGCAGCCGTGCCACGGCTTCTTCGGTCCAGCCGGCGCATCCGGTCGAGTTGGCGCGCCAGGTGGCGCGCAAGAATCAGGCGAGTAAATCAAGCAAGGCGAGCAAGGCAGGCAAAGCCGCAAAGGTCGCCGAGCAGCCCGCCCGCAAGCGTCGCTGAGCAGCGGCTTCAGCCTCGGTGGAGCGCGTGCATGCGCTCCACCAGATCGGCGGCTCGCAGGGGCCCGCCGCTGTATTGCTTGGCGGCCAGCCCGTGCCAGAAGCAGGCTGCGCTGGCCACGGTCTGCGCGGGCATGTCGGGTTTCTGCGCCCACAGCCCGCCCAGCCAGCCCGCCAGCACATCGCCTGTGCCGGCCGTGGCCAAGGCCGCATTGCCGCTGCTGTTGATGGCTGGTGGTGCTGCCCCACCGGCAGCGCCGCTTGGGCTGGCGATCACGCTGCCCGAGCCTTTCAGCAGCACCGTGCAGTGCCAGCGGTCCGCAAGCGCTTGCGCGGCATGCAGCCGGTCTGACTGCAGCTCGGCAACGCTGCAGGCGAGCAGGCGCGCAGCTTCCAGCGGGTGGGGGGTGAGCACCGTGGCTTGGCCGCGTGCCGCCCGCGCTAGCAATTGGGCCCCCAATTCTGGCGCGCGCGCCACCGCATTGAGTCCGTCGGCATCGAGCACGAGGCGCTCGGCTTGCTTCAGCACCGTCACCAGATGGGCCTCCACGGCTTCGCCGCCGCCGCAGCCACAAACCACGGTGCGAGCTCGCCAAGCGCTGGCATCGGCAGGGTTCTCGGAGGCCGCCCAGCGCATCAGCTCGGGGCGTTGCGGGTCGATGTCGCTGTCCGCTGAGGAGCCCAGCAGCCAAGCGTAGACACGGCCCGCGCCGGCTGCCAAGGCGGCTCGTGCGGCCAGACGCGCGGCGCCGCGCATGCCGGTGGCTCCGCCAATCACCAACACATCGCCCTGGCTGCCTTTGTGCTGCAGATGGCGTGCGCCGGCCGGCTCGCCGTGCCATGGCGCGAGACTGTCGTGGCCGAGCAGGCGGGCCGTCACGGTGTCACTGACGCTGATGCCGTCGGTGTCGAGGCGGTCAAGCCAGATGCGCCCGCAGAAGGCCCGGCCTTGTCCGGTGAAAAGACCGGGCTTGAGCGTCAGCAAGCTCAGGCAGTGCTGGGCCTTCACTGCCAGGGCAGGGCTGTGAGCGTCGCCTTCTGCGGGCATGCCGGTGTCTGCCAGCAGGCCGCTGGGCAGGTCCACCGCCAGCACTTCGCACATCTGCTGCGCATTGAGCGCGCGAATGGCTTCGCCCAAGGCGCCACCCGGTGCGCGTTGCAAGCCCAGGCCGAGCAAGGCGTCGACGGCCAGGCTGCTGCGGGCCGGCGTTTGCCAGCCAGCGTGAATGCTGACGCCTGCGGCCTGCGCGGCCTGCAGTGCGTCGCGGGCATCGCTGGCTTGGCTGCTGCCGTTCCTGGCCTCGATCAGTTGGACTCGCACCGCCAGCCCATGTTGATGCAGCAGGCGTGCTGCGACCAGGCCGTCGCCGCCGTTGTTGCCGGGGCCGCAGGCAAACAGGATCGGGCCCTCTCCACGGCGCGGCAGCGCCAGAATCAGTCGTGCCAGGGCCACACCAGCGCGCTCCATGAGGGCGCCCTTGGACAGGCCGGCCAGAGCCGCTGCCTCAAGGGCGCGGCTCTGGGCGGCACTGTGCAAAGTCAGTGCGTGGGTGGGGAGGTCAATGGGCTGCAGCACGGGCCGAGCTTGTCAGGCCCAGCGCCCAATGTCCAGCCCGCCGATATCGGGCAGGGTCGGGTCTTGCGCGCCCTGGGCTGCGGTGCCGCCGCCAATCTGCCGGGCCAGCACGGCCGCCGCGCCGCAAGCCAGGGTCCAACCGGAATGGGCCAGCGATTGCTGAGCGAGATTGAGCCAGATGCCGGTTTGGCCGCTGGCGCCCAGCAGGGGCAGGCCGTCGTCCAGTGCCAGATGACGGCCCTGCCAGTTCTGCACCTGCCCGCCTTGCATGGCACCGGGAAACCAGTCGCTCAGAGCCTGGTGCAGCGGTGCCAGGGAGCTGGCCTTCAATTCAAGCGCAATCGGGCTTGGCAGGCTGGCGATGCGAACGCGCTGGCCGATACGGCTGATGCCGACCTGGCGCTGCCAGTCCAGCAGGCCGGCGACCGGGCCCAGGTGGGGGTGGGCTTCCAGAACGCGCAGCGGCGCCGTGATGGATTGCGTGTGCAGCTCGCGCCAACGCGGCTTCAAGCCCAAGGCCTTGAGCAGGGGCGCGGCGCCCGTGCCGGCGCA
The DNA here is from genome assembly GCF_025717675.1 of Paucibacter sp. DJ2R-2. GTDB lineage: Bacteria > Pseudomonadota > Gammaproteobacteria > Burkholderiales > Burkholderiaceae_C > Paucibacter_A. The sequence continues at coordinate 126,164 of NZ_JAJIRT010000009.1, read as the reverse complement.
CACCAGCACGGCGTCAAAGCGCTCCTCTTGCGGACCAAGCGGCGCGGGTTGGGTGTCGCCCGCGTCTGGTGGCTCGGCGCGGCGCAGCTGGGGCGTGCTCGGGCCCAGCTGCTCATCGGTGGGTGTGTACTCATGCACCAGGCTTGCGGGCGCCCCGGCCTCCAGGCGGCGCACCGTGGTGTGAAAGCGGAAGCGAGCGCCCAGGCGCTGCGCTTCGCTGCGCAGCAGGTGGCAGAACTGTCGGGTGTTGCCGACCTCGCCCAGGCCTAGCTGGATGCCGCCGTGCAGAGCGATCTCGGGGTTGAGGCCTGGCTCCACGGCCAGGCACTGCGCGGCATCGAGTAAGCGATAGGGCATGTCCAGTCGCTGCAGGCGCTCCAGCCCGAACTGGATGGCCTTCTGGTCCTTGTCCTGGCGCAGCAGCACTAGTTGCCCTTCGGCCCGCTCATGGTCCAGCTGCAGGTGGCGGCGCAGTTGCTGCAGGCGTTCATGGCTGAAACGTGCCAAGTGCAAGACGCGGTCCTGCGCCTCCTGCATGGCCGGCTTGCGCTGGCTGCGCCAGCGTTGCCATTGCCAGCCCAGCGGGCCGGCACCGGGGCGCGGGAAGCTAGGCGCGAGCCAGGGCAGGGCCAGAGCGGGCGCGATATGTCCGCCGGTGGCGAAGCTGCCTTCGGCGGCCACGCTGCCTCGGCGTTCAAACACGGTGACCTGGTGGCCGGCCGCGGCTAGCTCGTAGGCGCTGCAGACGCCGGCCACGCCGGCGCCAATGATGGCGATGCGCATCTCAGTGCTCCTCGCCGTGAGTGTGTGCTGAACGCAGGGCCAGTTCGACCTGCAGGCCCAGGCTCAGCAGTACGTCGTCCTGCAAGGCCGGGGCCCAGAGCATCAGGCCAACCGGCAGCTGGTCGGGTGCATGGCAGGGCAGGGACAAGGCGCAGCCGTCGAGCAGATTGACCACCGAAGGATTGCGCAGCAAAAAGGCGTTAGCAGCGAAGAAGGCTTCGTCGCTGAGTAGCAGGGGCTGCAGCAATGGCGCGACCACCGGCACGGTGGGGCTGAGCACGGCATCAAAGCCTTGCAGCTGCGCCTCCATGGTGGCAATCCAGCACCGGCGGGTGTGGATCAGGTCGATGTAGTCGGCCGCGCTGATCGCCGCGCCGCGGCGGATGCGGGCGGCCACGCGCGGGTCGTAGGACGTATCGCCATGCTGGGCCATCAGTGGGCGGTGCCAAGCCCAGCTTTCAGCTGCAGCAAAGCCGCCTTGCGCTTGCAGCGGGGGCAGGTCTTGCAGGGCGGGCAGTTGGATCTCCTCGATCTGCGCACCTTGCTCGCGCAGGCGGCGCAGGCTGGCCTCGAAGGCGGTGCTGACGGTGCTGTCCATGCCATCGAGGAACAGCTCTTGGATCACGGCCAGCCGGGTGGCGCGCAAGGGGCGGGGTTTCAGCCGGACCTCGCGCGCTGCCAGCACTTCGTGCAGCAGCACTGCGTCGCGGACCGACCGCGTGATCGCGCAGGCCGTGTCCAGCGTGGTTGAGAGCGGAATGCAGCCTTCGGTCGGCGTCAGGCGGGCGGTGTTCTTGAATCCGACCAGGCCTTGCAGTGCGGCGGGAATTCGAATCGAGCCGCCGGTGTCCGAGCCCAGTGCAGCCCAGGCCGCGCCGCTGGCCACCGATACCGCACCGCCCGAAGTGGAGCCGCCCGGAATGCGCTGCAGTCCGTCGATCGCGTGAGTGGCCGGATTGGCGGGTGTGTCGTGGTGGGGGTTGATGCCGACCCCCGAGAAAGCGAACTCGCTCATATTGCTGCGCCCCAGCAGGGCGGCGCCGGCTCGGCGCAGTCGGGCGACGGCGGGGCTGTCCTTGCTGGCCGTCGGCTGGCCTTGCAGCAAGCGGGAGCCAGCGCTCGTGGTGCAGCCGGCGCTGTCGAACAGGTCTTTGATGCTGATGGACAGGCCGCCCAGCAGGGGGCGAGGTGCACCGGCTTGTGCTGCGGCGTCGCTGGCGCACGCAGCGGCCTCGGCGCTCGGCGCCATGGCGGCGAGGGAGTCGCCGATGAAGGCGTGACGGCAGGCGTCGGAGTGGGCGGCTTGCTCGCTGGTGCGTAGGGCATCCAGGGCATGGAGGCGGCCTTCATGCAGTGCGGTCAAGGCGCTGCTCAGGTCGTGGGGCATAGGTCGTGTATACTCTTTGGGTTTTGCCGGACGCCCCTTTGCAATTGTTGCAGGGGGTTGGTGCTGGTGAATCAATCGCAAACCGGCCACTGAGAGGTGTTGCTGCTGCAAGTTGTTGCAAGAGGCCAGGCCCTGTTTTGATGCAGGGCTGGGGCCACAAAGCAGAGCAATTCGGGCCGGATTTTAGACACAACCTTCGGAGTTAAAAACATGTCCGTTACGATGCGCGAAATGCTGGAAGCCGGCGTCCACTTTGGTCACCAAACCCGCTTCTGGCACCCCAAGATGGCCCCGTATATCTACGGCCACCGCAACAAGATCCACATCATCAACCTCGAGAAGACGCTGCCCGCGTTCGAAGAGGCTTTGAAGTTCATTCGCCAACTGTCGGCCAAGCGCGGCACGATCATGATGATCGGCACCAAGCGCCAAGCCCGTGAAGTGGTGGCCATGGAAGCTCAGCGCGCCGGCGTGCCTTACGTCGACCAGCGTTGGTTGGGCGGCATGATGACCAACTTCAAGACGGTCAAGACTTCGCTGAAGAACCTGAAGGACATGCAAGCCCAAGTTGACGCCGGCACCCAGCCCGCGATCAAGAAGGAAGCTTTGATGTTCCAACGTGATCTGGCCAAGCTGGAAAAGAACATCGGCGGCATCCAGGACATGAACGGTCTGCCGGACGCCATCTTCGTGATCGACGTGGGTTTCCACAAGATTGCCGTGCTGGAAGCCAAGAAGCTGGGCATCCCCGTGATCGGCGTGGTTGACACCAACCACTCGCCCATCGGCATCGACTACGTGATCCCCGGCAACGATGACTCGGCCAAGGCCGTGGCCCTGTACGCTCGCGCCGTCGCTGACGCCGTGATCGAAGGCCGTGCCAACGCTGGCAACGAAGTCGTGCAAGCCGCTGCCCCGGCTGGCGACGAGTTCGTGGAAGTCAGCGAAGGCGCTTGAGTTTCAAGCTGCCAGGCTGACGCCGACGCAAAGGGGCTGTGTTCAGCCCCTTTTTTTCAAAGCAAATTGAAGTGTTCGCCTGATTCAAAACCGGGCGAGTCCATTGAGTAACGGAGATTCAAATGGCTGCAATTACCGCAAGCATGGTCGCTGAGCTGCGCGCTCGCACTGATGCCCCGATGATGGAATGCAAGAAGGCGCTGACCGAAGCCGAGGGCGATCTGGCCCGTGCTGAGGAAATCCTGCGCGTCAAGCTGGGCAACAAGGCCGGCAAGGCCGCTTCGCGCGTCACCGCTGAAGGCGTGGTCGCCTCGGCCGTGGTGGGCACGACCGGCGCGCTGCTGGAAGTGAACTGCGAAACTGACTTCGTCACCAAGAACGACGCATTCCTGGCCTTCGCCAATGCCTGCGCCCAAGTGGCTGCTGCCAATGCCGTGTCCGAAGTGGAAGCCCTGGCTGGCTTGCCGCTGTCGCAAGAAGGCTTCGGCCCGACCGTGGAAGATGTGCGCCGCGGCCTGATCGGCAAGATCGGCGAGAACATGACCCTGCGTCGCATCAAGCTGTACAACTCGGGCGCCCAGCTGGCTTCCTACCTGCACGGCACCCGCATCGGCGTGATGGTCGAGTTCGACGGCAATGAAGTCGCCGCCAAGGACGTCGCCATGCACGTGGCTGCCATGAAGCCGGCCGCTCTGTCGGCAGCCGAAGTGTCGGCTGATCTGGTCGAGAAGGAGCGCAAGATCGCTGCCGAGAAGGCTGCCGAGTCCGGCAAGCCGGCCGATATCGTCGCCAAGATGGTGGACGGCGCCGTGCAGAAGTACCTGAAGGAAGTCTCGCTGCTGGACCAAGTCTTCGTGAAAGCCGCTGACGGCAAGCAAACCGTCGCCGCCATGCTGAAGGACAAGGCCACCACGGTGAAGAGCTTCACCCTGTACGTGGTGGGTGAAGGCATCGAGAAGAAGGTGGACGACTTCGCCGCCGAAGTGGCCGCGCAAGTGGCCGCCGCCAAGGGTCAATAAGCCCTGAAGCAAACAAAGGGCGCCTCTGGCGCCCTTTACACTTGTGCCCGTTGAAGTCGGCAGCTCCTATCCCCTGGGTTGCCGCAGGTGCTCAAACGGCACGCCGCTGACGCGGCACAAGCCAGACACTCCCATTTCCAGCAACAGCAGCCATCAAGAGGTCCTCATGCCCGCGCACAAACGCATCCTGCTCAAACTTTCCGGTGAAGCCCTGATGGGCGACGACGCTTTCGGCATCAACCGCGCGACCATCGTGCGCATGGTGCAAGAAATCCGTGAGGTCACCGAGCTCGGTGTTGAAGTGGCGGTGGTGATCGGCGGCGGCAATATCTTCCGCGGCGTCGCGGGTGGCTCGGTCGGCATGGACCGCGCCACGGCCGATTACATGGGCATGCTGGCCACGGTGATGAATTCCCTGGCCTTGGCTGACACCATGCGCCAGGAGGGCATCGTCGCTCGCGTGATGTCGGCCATCGGCATCGAGCAGGTGGTGGAGCCCTATGTGCGCCCGAAGGCGCTGCAGTATCTGGAAGAAGGCAAGGTCGTGGTGTTCGCGGCCGGCACGGGCAACCCTTTCTTCACCACCGACACGGCCGCGGCGCTGCGCGGTGCTGAGATCGGCGCCGAGATCGTGCTCAAGGCCACCAAGGTGGACGGTGTCTACACCGCCGACCCTAAGAAGGACCCGAACGCCACCCGCTACTCGCGCATCAGCTTCGATGAGGCCATCACCCAGAATCTGCAAGTGCTGGACGCCACCGCCTTCGCGTTGTGCCGCGACCAGAAGCTGCCGATCCGCGTGTTCAGCATCTTGAAGGCGGGCGCTCTCAAGCGCGTGGTGATGGGTGAAGACGAAGGCACTTTGGTGCACGTTTGAGAAACAAAGGTTTTCAAGGTCAAGAATCATGAGCATTGCAGACATCAAGCAGAACGCCGAAACCAAGATGGGCAAGTCGGTCGAGGCACTGAAGGGCGAGTTGCACAAGATCCGCACCGGTCGTGCCCACCCTGGCATCCTCGACCAGGTCAGCGTTGACTACTACGGCTCCATGGTGCCGATCTCCCAGGTGGCCAATGTGACCTTGCTGGATGCGCGCACCATCAGCGTTCAGCCCTGGGAAAAAGGCATGGGCGCCAAGATCGAGAAGGCCATCCGTGAGTCTGATCTCGGCCTGAATCCGGCCTCGCAAGGCGAGTTGATCCGTGTGCCGATGCCGCCGCTCAACGAAGAGCGCCGTCGCGACCTGACCAAGGTGGTGCGCAATGCCGGTGAAGACGCCAAGATCGCTGTGCGCAATCTGCGCCGCGAAGCCAATGAGCAGGCCAAGAAGCTGACCAAGGACAAGCTGATCAGCGAAGATGACGAGCGCCGCAGCCTCGACGATGCGCAAAAGCTCACCGATCGCACGATCGCCGAGATCGACCGCCTGGTTGCCGGCAAAGAAGCCGAAATTCTGGCGGTTTGAGCGGAACAGACGCAGTGACGAGCGAGAAGATGGCGGTGCCCCGTCATGTGGCCATCGTGATGGATGGCAATGGTCGCTGGGCCAAGAAGCGCTTTCTGCCGCGCTTCTTTGGCCACAAGCAAGGCGTCGATGCCTTGGTCAAGGTGGTCCAGGCCTGTATCGACCGGGAGATCGAGTATCTGACGGTGTTCGCCTTCTCCTCGGAGAACTGGAAGCGCCCCAGCGATGAGGTGTCAGGCCTGATGGGTCTGGTGCTGGCCGCGGTGTCGCGCTACCTGGCCCGCATGGGCTCCATGGGGGTGCGCATCCGCATCGTCGGTGATCGCGAGGCGGTCTCGCCCAAGCTGCGCAATGCCTGGAACGAGGCCGAGTCGGCCACGGCGCACAACAGCAAGCTGACTCTGTCGGTGGCCTTCAACTACGGCGGCCGCTGGGATGTGGTGCAGGCCTGCAAATCGGCCATGGAGGCGGGCGTGCCGCCGGCCGAGCTGACCGAGGCGCGCCTGTCCGAGTTCATGGCCATGAGCTATGCGCCGGACCCGGATCTCTTCATCCGCACCGGCGGCGAAGTGCGCATCAGCAATTTCCTGCTCTGGCAGGTCGCTTACACGGAATTCGTGTTCTCTGACTGCCTCTGGCCCGAGTTCGGTGAGGCGCAGCTGGACGCGGCCATCGAGTCCTTCCGTGAACGCGACCGCCGCTTCGGCGGCGTCAAAGAGGCGCCGGCCCTGGCTGGCGTTTGAACCCCATGCTCAAAGCCCGCATCATCACGGCCTTGGCCTTGCTGGCCGTCTTGTTGCCCGCTCTGTTCGCCGCCTCGCCCTGGCCTTTTGCCTTGCTGACCTTGCTGATGATTGGCGCGGCCGGCTGGGAGTGGTGCAGGCTCAATGCCGCCGGTGGCCTGCCGGCTCTCGCATTCGGCGCCGCCCTGGCGGCTGCTTGTGCAGGCACGCTCTGGTTGTTTGGCCTGGCGCCGCGGCCGGCCTGGTGCTGGTGGCTGGCGGGCCTGATCTGGGTGCTGGGCGGGGCCTATGCCTTGCGCGGTGGCCCGGCGGCTTGGCCGCAGGCCTCCAAGGCCTTGCGTTTGCTGCTCGGTGCTCTTGCGCTCTGGGCTGCCTGGGGTGCCATGCTGGAGGCCAAGGCCACCGGCATCAACTTCCTGCTCTCCATTTTCTGCCTGGTCTGGATGGCCGATGTCGCCGCCTACTTTGGTGGTCGTACCTTCGGCCGCCGCAAGCTGGCCGTCACCATCAGCCCCGGCAAGAGCTGGGAAGGGGTCTGGACCGGCATGGTTGGTGTGTTGGCCCTGGGTCTGTTCTGGACCTTTGTGATCGACCGCCAGTTCGCGGTCGATTCCGCCAGCCTCTACCAGCGCCTGCTGCAAGGGCAAGGCCTGTTCACGGGCTTGCTGGCCCTGGTTTTCCTGGCCAGCATGAGCGTGGTCGGTGATCTGTTCGAATCCTTGATCAAACGTGCGGTCGGCGCCAAGGACAGCAGTCAGTTGCTGCCCGGCCATGGCGGTGTGCTCGATCGCGTCGATGCCTTGCTGCCGGTATTCCCTCTGGCTCTGGCGCTGAGTTCCCTGAGTTCCTCTCTCCCATGAGTCTTCATTCCCGTCCGCAGCGCATCTGCGTGCTTGGCTCCACCGGTTCCATCGGCGTCAACACCCTGGACGTGCTGGCCCGGCATCCCGAGCGTTTTGAAGTCTTTGCCTTGAGTGCCATGAGCCGGGTCGACGCCTTGTTGGCTCAGTGCTTGCAATGGCAGCCGCGTTTTGCAGTGCTTCCCGATGCCACCCTGGCCGCCCAGCTGCGCGGCTTGCTGCGCGAGCAGGGCAGCCGCACCGAAGTCCTAGACGGACCTGAAGCACTGTCCGCTGTGGCGGCGCATCCGGACGTGGACATGGTCATGGCTGCCATCGTCGGCGCCGCGGGCCTGGCGCCTTGCCTGGCAGCAGCCCAAGCGGGCAAGCGCCTGCTGCTGGCCAACAAGGAGGCCATCGTCGTCGGTGGCGCCTTGTTCATGCAGGCGGTGGAGCAGGGCGGGGCTACCTTGCTGCCCATCGACAGCGAGCATTCTGCGATCTTCCAATGCCTGCCCGAGGACCGCAGCACTTGGGCGCAGCGCATCGATCACATCGTTCTCACAGCCTCGGGCGGCCCCTTCCGCCAGCGCGACCCGGCCACCCTGCATGAGGTGACCCCGGCCCAGGCCGTGGCGCACCCGAACTGGGTGATGGGCCGCAAGATCTCGGTCGACTCGGCCACCATGATGAACAAGGCGCTCGAGGTGATTGAAGCGCGCTGGTTGTTCGCGCTCAAGCCCGAGCAGATCAAGGTGCTGATCCATCCACAGAGCATCATTCACTCGATGGTGGTCTGTCGAGACAACTCGGTGCTGGCCCAGCTGGGTACGCCGGATATGCGTGTGCCCATCGCCTATGGTCTGTCATTCCCCGAACGCATCGAGGCAGGCGCCAGCCGGCTTGATCTGCTGACCCAGCCGTCTCTGAGCTTCGAGGAAGCCGATGAACGACGTTTCCCGGGCCTCTATCTGTCCTGGCAGGCGCTGCGTGCGGCCGAGGGCTCGACGGCGGTGCTCAATGCGGCCAATGAGGAGGCTGTTGCCGCTTTCCTCGATGGTCGCCTGCGTTTCGACCACATCCACCGCGTCAACGCGCAAAGTCTGGAAAGCACACTGCCACAGGCCGGTGAGTGCCATAGCGTGGAAGGCTTGCTGAGCCTGGATCAGCGCGCACGCCGCCAGGCCCTGGTTCTGATTGCGGAGCTGGGCGCATGAGCACCGTTCTGGCCTTCATCCTGACTCTGGCGGTGCTGGTCATCGTGCACGAGTACGGGCATTACCGCGTGGCGCGCGCCTGTGGCGTCAAGGTCTTGCGCTTTTCGGTTGGCTTTGGCCGCGTGATCTGGCGCCACCAACGCAGCCCGGAGCACACCGAGTTCACGCTCTGCGCCTTGCCCCTGGGTGGCTATGTGCGCATGCTCGATGAGCGTGAGGGCCCCGTGCCCGCAGGCTTGCGCGAGCAGGCCTTCAACAACCGACCGCTGCGCCAGCGTGTCGCCGTCGTGGCTGCCGGCCCGGTGGCCAATCTCCTGCTGGCCATTCTGCTATTTGCTGGCGTCAACTGGGTCGGGCAAGAGGAGCCCAAGGCCGTGCTCGGTTCGCCGGCCCGAGAGTCCCTGGCCGAGCGCGCTGGTTTGCGCGCCGGGGATTGGGTGCAGGCGGTGTCGCTGGATGGTCAGCAATGGCAGGACGTGCATTCTTTGTCCGATCTGCGCTGGCGCTTGACCGAGGCGGTGGAGCAGGGTCGCAAGCTGCATCTGGAGCTCAGCGACGCCCAAGGGCATGGCCGGCGCAGCGTGCAACTCGACACTGAGAGCCTGGGAGCTCATGAGATCGATGCGCAAGTGATCACCAAGCTCGGCTTGGGTCCGGCCTACAGCGAGCCGGTGCTGGGTCCATTGACTCCCGGCGGTGCGGGTGCCCAGGCTGGCCTGCAAGTGGGTGACCTGGTGCGCCAGGTCGATGGTGTTGTCGTCCCCGATGCCGCCAAGTTGCGTGAACGTATCCGCTTGGCCGGCGCGCAAGAGCCGGCCACGACGATGCGCTGGCAAGTCGCACGCGGCGATCAGTTGGTCGAGTTAGAGGTTCAGCCCAAAGTGGTGGCCGAGAACGGCCGCAAGTTTGGCCGCATCGAAGCCATGGTCGGCGGGCAGCCTGCCATGGTGATGGTCCGTTACGGCCCGTGGGATGGGCTGCTGCGGGGCGCCGAACGCACCTGGGACGTCTCATGGATGACCCTCAAGATGTTCGGCCGTATGCTGGTCGGCGAGGCTTCGCTGAAGAACCTCAGTGGCCCGCTGACGATTGCGGACTACGCGGGTCAGTCAGCGCGGTCGGGTCTGGCGCAGTATCTGGGCTTTCTGGCTCTGGTCAGCGTCAGTCTGGGTGTGCTGAACCTGCTGCCGCTGCCGATGCTCGATGGTGGACACCTGATGTATTATCTTTTCGAGGGTTTGAGCGGCCGCCCCGTCTCGGAGTGGTGGCAAACGCAACTGCAGCGCGCGGGCGCGCTGATCCTGATGCTGATGATGGCTTTGGCCCTTTCCAACGACGTGGCCCGCTTGACGGGCCTGCATTGACTCTACTTGCATGTCCTCATTCTTTAGAACGGGAGCGCCCCTGCGCCCCTCCATCCTGACCTTGGCCCTTGCGGCCACACTGCAGTCAGGCGCCGCCTGGGCGGTGGATCCCTTTGTTCTCAAGGATATTCGCGTCGAGGGTCTGAAGCGTACCGACCCCGGCACCGTCTTTGCCTCCTTGCCCTTCCGCGTCGGCGACAGCTACAACGACGACAAGGGCGCGGCCGCACTGCGCGCCCTGTTCGCGACCGGCCTGTTCAAGGATGTGCGCATCAATATTGACGGCAACGATGTTGTCATCATGATTGAAGAGCGGCCCATCATTGCCAATGTGAGCTTCATCGGCTTGAAGGAATTCGACACCGAAGCGCTCAGCAAGTCCTTGAAGGACGTGGGCATCGGTGAGGGTAAGCCCTTTGACCGCGCCTTGGCCGACCGCGCCGAGCAGGAGCTCAAGCGCCAGTACCTGACGCGCAGCCTCTACGGTGCCGAGGTCACCACCACCATCACGCCGCTGGAGCGCAACCGCGTCAACGTCAGCTTCACCGTGAGCGAGGGCGAGCCGGCCAAGATTGGCGAAGTGCGCATCCTGGGCAGCAAGGTGTTTTCCGAGAGCACCTTGCTGGGTCTGCTGGAGCAGACCAGCAGCGGCTGGTTGACTTGGTACACCAAGACCGACCGCTATTCCCGCACCAAGCTCAATGCCGATCTGGAGACGCTGCGCTCCTACTACATGAACCGCGGCTATCTGGAGTTCGCCGTCACCTCGACCCAGGTGACGATCTCGCCGGACAAGCAGAGCATCAGTATTGCCGTCACGGTCAATGAAGGCCAGCCCTACACCGTGACCGCCGTCAAGTTGGAGGGCGAGTTCCTCGGGCGCGAGGAAGATTTCCGCCGCATGGTGCTGTTGCGCCCTGGCCAGCCCTATCAGGGCGAGGCCGTGGCCCAGACTACCCGTGCCTTCACCGATTTGTATGGCAGCTTCGGCTACGCCTTCGCGCGTGTCGACAGCCGCCCTGAAATCGATCGGGCCACCGGCCAAGTGGTGGTGACCTTCGTGGCCGAGCCGGCTCGTCGTGTCTATGTGCGCCGCGTGCTGATTGCAGGCAACAACCGCACCCGGGACGAAGTGATTCGACGCGAGTTCCGGCAGTTCGAATCGGCCTGGTACGACGGTCGTCGTATCAAGGCCTCGCGTGACCGCGTTGAGCGCCTCGGCTACTTCAAGGAAGTGACCATCGACACCAACGAGGTCGCCGGTGCCCAGGATCAGGTCGATGTGATCTTGACAGTGGAAGAACGGCCGACCGGCAATATTCAGGTCGGTGCCGGTTACTCCAGCCAGCAGAAGCTGTCCTTCACAGGTGCGATCAAGCAGGAAAACGTGTTCGGCTCGGGCAATTACCTGGGCGTGGAAGTGAACACCTCTTCGGTCGGCCGCGCTCTGGTGCTGTCCACGGTGGATCCGTATTTCACGGTCGACGGTGTCTCGCGCGCGCTCGATGTCTTCTACCGCACGCAGAAGCCGCTCAATAACCTGGGCGAGCAGTTTGAGATGGTCACGCATGGCGGTTCGATCCGTTTTGGCGTGCCGTTCTCGGAACAGGACACGGTGTTCTTCGGGGTCGGCTACGAGCGCACCAAGATGACCACCAACCAGGGCCTGCCTTTGAGCTATCTGCTCTACGGTCGCGCTTTTGGTAACAACAGCCTGTCCTTGCCGCTGACCATTGGCTGGCAGCGCGACAGCCGCGACAGCATCATCTCGCCCATGTTTGGCAAGTACCAGCGCATCAACCTGGAAATGAGCCCGGCTGGTGATGCGCGCTATGTCCGTGCCAATCTTCAGTACCAGCAGTACATCCCCATCACCAACAAGATCACTCTGGGCTTGAACAGTGAACTCGGTTGGGGCGCTGGCATTGGCGGCCGGCCATATCCGATCTTCAAGAATTTCTACGCCGGCGGCCTCGGTTCGGTGCGCGTGTTCGAAGCGGGCTCTTTGGGTCCGGTTGATGTGACCGGCTCCTACTCGGGCGGCAATCGTCGCGTCAACGTCAATGCTGAGCTCTATCTGCCGGTTCCGGGCAGCGGCAATGACAAGACCTTCCGCCTGTTCGGTTTCGTCGATGCCGGCAACGTCTGGGCAGAGCATGAAAAGATCAATTTCGATACCTTGAAGAACGGCACCTCCATGTTGAGGGCTTCGGCAGGTTTCGGCTTGAGTTGGGTCTCACCCATGGGTCCGCTGCGTCTGAGCTATGGCGTGCCCTTGCGCAAACATCCAACAGATAGAATCGAAAAATTCCAATTCCAGATCGGGACTGCATTCTGATGAAGAGCAAGCTTTTTAAGGCGGTGGCTTTGGCTGCCATGATGTCTGTGTCGACGCTGGGCGTGCAGGCGCAGGACTTGAAGATTGGCTATGTCAACAGCGATCGCGTGTTGCGCGAAGCCAATGTCGGCAAGGCTGCGACCCAGAAGCTGGAAATCGAATTCGGCAAGCGAGAGAAAGAGCTCAAGGACATTGAGTCCAAGCTGCGCAATTCGGCTGAGAAGCTGGAAAAGGAAGCGCCGACCTTGTCGGAAGCCGAGCGCAACCGTCGCCAGCGTGACTTGGTCGAGCTGGACCGCGACTTGCAGCGCAAGCGCCGCGAGTGGCAGGAAGACCTGACGCAGCGCAAGAACGAAGAGCTGCAAGCTGTCGTCGACCGCGCCAACAAGGTCATCAAGCAGATCTTCGATGCTGAAAAGTACGACCTGATCCTGCAAGATGCCATCCACTTCAGCGCCCGCGTGGACATCACCAAGAAGGTGATCGACGCGCTCAACGCCCAGAAGTAATCAGTGGGCGCAGTCTCACTGGCTGATGTGATCGCCGCCTTGGGCGGCGATCTTCATGGTGCGTCCGAAACGCAGATCACGCGCATCGGCCCGCTGGAAGCGGCCGATGCGGGCACGCTGAGCTTTCTGTCCAATCCTCGCTACCAGGCGCAGCTGGCCAGCAGCTCAGCGGCCTGCGTGATCGTGGCTCCGGCCTTTGCCGAGGCCGCCGCTGCTCGCGGCGCCGCCATCGTCACGCCCGATCCTTACCTCTATTTCGCGCGGCTCACCCAATGGTGGGCGGCGCGCGTGCGCCCGCGCGCTGCGGCAGGCATCCATCCCAGTGCCGTGATTGACGCGAGTGCGCTGATTGGCGCGGATGTCAGCATCGGTGCTCTGGCGGTGATCGAGGCCGGCGCGCAAATCGGCGATGGCGCCCAGATCGGCCCGCACTGCGTGGTCGAGCGCAATGCCCGCGTGGGCTCCGGCAGCCGCCTGGCCGCCCGGGTGACCTTGGGCTTTGATTGCCAGATCGGTGAGCGCTGTATCGTGCATGCGGGCGTGGTCATCGGCGCTGACGGTTTCGGGTTCGCACCGACGCAAGGGCGCTGGGAAAAGATCGAGCAGCTGGGCGCGGTGCGCATTGGCAACGATGTGGAGATCGGCGCCAACACCTGCATCGACCGCGGCGCGCTCGAGGACACCGTGCTGGAAGACGGCGTCAAGCTCGACAACCTGATCCAGATCGGTCACAACGTCCATGTCGGCGCACACACGGCCATGGCCGGCTGTGCCGGTGTGGCGGGCAGCGCGCGCATCGGCGCCCATTGCACGGTCGGTGGTGGCGCCATCATCCTGGGGCATCTGAGCTTGGTGGACCAAGTCCATGTTTCGGCTGCCACCGTGGTCAGCCGCAGCATCAAGCAGCCGGGCCAGTACAGCGGCGTCTTCCCCTTCGACGACAATGCCAGCTGGGAAAAGAACGCGGCCACACTGCGTCAATTGCATACCTTGCGCGACCGTATCCGCGCACTAGAGAAGAAGAATTCAACATGATGGACATCCACGAAATTCTCAAGAAGCTCCCGCATCGCTACCCGCTGCTGCTGGTGGACCGCGTGATCGAGATCGAGAAGGGCAAGCGCATCCAGGCGATCAAGAACGTCAGCATCAACGAGCCCTATTTCGTCGGCCATTTCCCGCACCGCCCCGTCATGCCGGGTGTGCTGATGCTCGAAGCCATGGCTCAGGCCGCCACCTTGCTGGCTCTGGACAGCAATGGCACCGTGCTCGATGAGAACACGGTGGTGTACTTTGCTGGCATCGACAACGCCCGCTTCAAGCGTGTGGTCGAGCCCGGTGACCAGCTGCTGCTGGATGTGACTCTGGACCGCGCCAAGGCCGGCATCTACAAATTCAGCGGCAAGGTCATGGTGGGCGCTGAGCTGGCTTGCGAGGCGCAGCTGATCTGCACCATGCGCCGTATCGAAGCCTGAGGCACTGCGCGACATGACGAGCAGGATTCACCCGACGGCCATCATCGACCCCGCTGCCGAGCTGGACAGTTCGGTCACGGTCGGTGCCTACACCCTGATCGGCCCGCAGGTGAAGATCGGTGCGGGCACCCGCATCGGCCCGCACTGTGTGATCGAAGGCCGCACCACCATCGGTGGCGACAACCAGTTCTACCAGTTCAGCTCCATCGGCGCGATGCCGCAGGATATGAGCCACGGCGGCGAGCTGACCGAACTCGTGATCGGCGACCGCAACACCGTGCGCGAATTCTGCACGCTCAACACCGGCACGCTCAAGGAAGAGGGCATCACCCGGGTCGGGTCCGACAACTGGATCATGGCCTATGTGCATCTGGCCCATGACGTGCAGCTGGGCAGTCACTGCGTGCTGGCCAACAACGCCACGCTGGCCGGCCATGTGCATGTGGGTGACTGGGCGGTGATTGGCGGCCTGACCGGCGTGCACCAGTTCGTCAAGATCGGCGCCCACGCCATGATCGGTTTCCAGGGCCATGTGTCGCAGGATGTCGCGCCTTTCATGACCGTGGATGGCAATCCGCTGGCTGTGCGCGCCGTCAACCTGACGGGCCTGCGCCGCCGCGGCTTCAGCAACGAGCGCATCGCCGTGATCCGTCAGCTGCACAAGCTGATCTTCCGCAGCGGCCTGACGCTGGAGCAGTCGGTCGAGCAGATCGCTGTGCTGCGGGGCGAGCAGGGCGAGGACTCTCAGGCTGATGTGCAGCTGATGCTGGACTTCATCGCCAGCGCCAAGCGCGGTCTGGTGCGCTGATCCCATGGCTGAGCCTTCGCTGAGCCTAGCCTTGGTGGCCGGCGAGGCTTCCGGAGACCTGCTCGCCAGTTTGCTGATCCAGGGCCTGCAAGCGCGTTGGCCCGAGCTCAAGACCCAGGGCATTGGCGGCCCGCGCATGGCCGCCCGGGGCTTCGAAGCCTGGTGGCCATCGAGCAAGCTCTCGGTGTTTGGCTATGTCGATGCCTTGCTCAATATCCGCGAGCTGCTGGCCATCCGCCGCCAGTTGGGCGACCGCCTGCTGGCCCAGCCGCCGGCCGCCTTCATCGGCGTGGACGCGCCCGATTTCAATTTCGGCCTGGAGCAGCGCCTGCGCGAAGCGGGCGTGAAGACGGTGCATTTCGTCTGCCCCTCGATCTGGGCCTGGCGCGCCGAGCGGGTCGAGAAGATCAAGCGTTCGGCCGACCATGTGCTGTGCTTGTTCCCTTTTGAGCCTGAGCTTTTGCAGGCCCACGGCATCGGCGCCAGCTATGTGGGCCACCCCTTGGCCGATGCGATTCCGCTGCAGCCACCGCAAACGCAGGCCCGCTCGGCTCTGAAGTTAGGCGATGCTGACACCGTCGTCGCCTTGTTGCCCGGCAGCCGCCGCAGCGAGATCCGCTATATCGCCGAGCCCTTGCTGCGCGCCGCCGTCCTGATGCAACGCGCGCGGCCCGAGCTGCGCTTTGTGATGCCGGTGGCGCCGGGCTTGCGCTCGCTGATTGATCCGCTGGTGGCTCGGCACGCGTCGGGCTTGAAGCTTGATCTGCTGGATGGTCGTTCGCACGAGGCCCTGGCCGCCTGCGACATCACCCTGGTGGCCAGCGGCACGGCCACGCTGGAGGCGGCGCTGTTCAAGCGGCCCATGGTGATCGCCTATCGCATGCACGCGCTCAACTGGTGGCGCATGAAGGGCAAGAACTACCAACCTTGGGTGGGCCTGCCCAATGTGCTGGCGCGTGAGTTCATCGTGCCCGAGCTGATCCAGGATCAGTGCACGCCCGAGGCGCTGGCGCATGAAGGCTTGGCCTGGCTGGACGACGCGCCGCGCTGCGAGCGGGCGCGGGCAGTGTTTCAGCAACAACATGAGCTGCTGCGCTGCAATACCGCGCAAAAGGCCTGCGATGCGATCGCGCAAGTCCTCGGCTGCTGATTCCCGTGAGCCTCAGCAATTGGGCTTGAGCTGGGATGGCATCGGCTTGCTGGCCGGCGTCGACGAAGCTGGCCGCGGGCCCCTGGCTGGCCCGGTGCTGGCCGCTGCCGTCATCCTCGATGATGCCAACCCGATCCTGGGCCTGGCCGACTCCAAGGTTCTGACCGAAAAGAAGCGCGAGCGCCTGTTCGACGAAATCCGTGCCAAAGCCTTGTGCTGCTGCATCGCCGAAGCGAGCGTCGAAGAAATCGACCGCCTGAATATTCTGCAGGCCACCATGCTGGCCATGAAGCGCGCGGTCGAGGGCCTGCGCCTGAAGCCTGCCAAGGTGCTGGTCGATGGCAACCGCTTGCCCGTGCTCAAGATTCCGGCCGAGGCCATCGTCAAGGGCGACGCCAAGGTGCAGGCGATCTCGGCGGCCTCCATCTTGGCCAAGGTGGCGCGTGACCGCCAATGCATGGCCATGCACGAACTGCACCCTGAATACGGTTTTGCCGGCCACAAGGGCTACCCCACGGCCGAGCACCTGGCGGCTCTGCGCAGCCACGGTGTAAGCGCCTGGCACCGACGCAGCTTCGGCCCGGTGCGCCAGATCATCGAGAGCGCATGAGCAGTCAGATTCTTCACATCACCTCGCGGGACAACCCCGCCTTGCAACGCCTGCGCAAACTCAGCCAGGACGGCAGCGCCTATCGCAAGCTGGGCAGCGTCTGGCTGGAGGGCGACCATCTGGTACGCGCCTGCTTGCAACGTGGCCATCCGGTGCTGCAGGCAGTGCTGACCGAGGCGGCCGCGGCGGACCCGGTGTTGCGCGCCCTGGGTGACGCGGCACCGCGCCAGTTGGTCGTACCCCTGGCCTTGTTCAAGCAGATCAGCGGCCTGGAGTCACCGGCGCAGATCGGCTTTGAAGTGCCCTTGGACGCCGGGCAAGACCTGGCCCCCGAGGCGGACACCGTGGTGCTGGACCGCCTGCAAGACGCCGGCAATGTCGGCACGATCTTGCGCAGCGCGGCGGCCATGGGTTTTCGCCAGGTCTTGGCGCTCAAGGGCACGGCGGCTCTGTGGTCACCCAAAGTCTTGCGCGCCGGCATGGGCGCGCATTTCGGTCTGCGTCTGATCGAGGGCCTGGCGCCCGAAGACCTGGCCGCCTTGAAGCTGCCGCTGGTGGCCACCAGCTCTTATGCCGAAGCGCAACTGCACCAGATCCAGCTGCCCAGCCCCTGCGCCTGGGTCATGGGCCATGAAGGGCAGGGCGTTCAGGCGGAGCTGATGGCTCGCTGCAGCCTGACGGTCGGCATTCCTCAGCCTGGTGGGGAAGAATCGCTGAATGTCGGCAGTGCAGCGTCCATCTGCCTGTACGAGTCGGCGCGCCAGCGCTTGGTGGCGCAGGGCTAGTAGATCAGTCGATCCGGCCGGATGTCGCGCAGGATGGTGGTGGCGATTTCCTCGATCGACTTGTGGGTCGATGACAGCCAGGCGATGCCATTGCGCTTCATCATGGCTTCGGCCTCATTGACCTCGTAGCGGCAGTTCATCAGGTCGGCATACTTGCTGCCCGGGCGGCGCTCGTTGCGAATCTGCGAGAGGCGCTCAGGGTCGATGGTCAGACCGAAGCATTTGCGCTTGTGCGGCTCCAGCATGGACGGGATCTTGCTTCGCTCGAAGTCTTCCGGGATCAGCGGATAGTTCGCGGCCTTGATGCCATGCTGCATGGCCAGGTAGAGCGAAGTCGGTGTCTTGCCGCTGCGCGACACGCCGACCAGGATGACATCGGCCGACTCCAGGTTCTTGGCCGACTGCCCGTCGTCGTGGGCCAGCGAGAAGTTGATGGCCTCGATGCGGTCGTGGTACTCCTGGCTGCGTGCCACATCCGAGAAGCGGCCGACCCGGTGGTTGCTCTTGACCTGGAACTCTTCTTCCAGCGGTTCGATGAAGGTGTTGAACATGTCCAGCACCCGGGCCTTGCAATGCTCGCGCACGACCTGCAGCACCTCGCGGTTGACCAGGGTGGCGAAGACGATGGCGCGCCGGCCTTCTTGCTCGCTGGTCTGGTTGATCTCGTGCACCACCTGGTGGGCCTTCTCGGCCGTGTCCACAAAGGGCCGGCGCACATGGCGCGGCTTGCCAGGAAACTGGGCCAGGATGGAGTTGCCAAAGGTCTCGGCGGTGATGCCGGTGCCGTCCGAGACAAAGTACACGGTGCGATTGGGCATGGTCGGAATGCTCTAGAGTCTTTCTTCATCATAAGTCGGGCCTGCCCGTAGAATCGCGCGAAATGTCCTGCCTTCGCGCCATGACCATCCCCGTCTCACAAACAGAATCACAAAGAATCGGCCGGGATGCCGCGTGGCTGCAATTCATGGGGGGCGCTGCGGGCGCCCCGGCGGGACTCCGGAATTTTCAACATCACGGAGTTTTCCCATGTCTGCACGCTATGAGCCGACCGCCCTGGTCGTCCCCTTTGAGAATCTGAGGATGAGCGACGTCGAGGTCGTTGGCGGTAAGAACGCCAGCCTCGGCGAGATGATTTCGGAACTGGCCCATTCGGGCGTTCGCGTGCCTGGCGGCTTTGCCACCACCGCGCACGCCTTCCGTGAGTTCCTCAAGCACGAAGGCCTGGACAAGCGCATCGAGGCGCGCCTGGCGACCCTGAACACCGACGATGTGCGCGCGCTGGCCGAGGCCGGTGCTGAGATTCGCGGCTGGTTGGAGGCGCAGCCCTTTCCGGCCGACCTGGAAGCAGAGATCCGCACCTCGTTTGCGCAGCTGACCGCCGACAACCCCGGCGTGTCCTTTGCCGTGCGTTCCTCGGCCACGGCAGAAGACCTGCCCGACGCCTCTTTCGCCGGCCAGCAGGAGACCTTCCTGAACGTGGTGGGCATCGAAGAGGTCTTGCACAAGATGAAGGAGGTGTTCGCCTCCCTCTACAACGACCGCGCCATCAGCTACCGCGTTCACAAGGGCTTCGCCCACGCCGACGTGGCCTTGTCAGCCGGTGTGCAGCGCATGGTGCGCTCCGACCTCGGTTCGGCCGGCGTCATGTTCACCATCGACACCGAGTCTGGCTTCAAGGATGTGGTCTTCATCACCTCCAGTTACGGCCTCGGAGAGACCGTGGTGCAGGGCGCCGTCAACCCCGACGAGTTCTATGTGCACAAGCCGGCCTTGGCCCGAGGCAAACTCCCCATCATCCGACGTAACCTCGGATCCAAGCTGATCCGAATGGAGTTCTCCTCGCCGGAAGAGCGGGCCGCCTCGGGTAAGTTGGTCAAGACCGTGGACACCCTGCCGGAAGCGCGCAACCGCTATTCGCTCAACGATGCGGAAGTGATCGAGCTGGCCAAGTACGCGCTCATCATCGAGCAGCATTACCAGCGCCCCATGGACATCGAGTGGGGCCGCGACGGTGTCGATGGCCAGCTTTACATCCTGCAGGCACGCCCCGAGACCGTGAAAAGCCAGGCCGAAGGCCAGGTCGAGCACAGCTACAAGCTCAAGGGCCACAGCGCCGTGCTGGCCGAAGGCCGCGCGATCGGTCAGAAGATCGGCACCGGCCCGGTGCGTCTGGTGCACAACATCAGCGAAATGGAACGTGTCCAGCCTGGAGATGTGCTGGTCACCGACATGACCGACCCGAACTGGGAGCCGGTGATGAAGCGCGCCGCCGCCATCGTCACCAACCGCGGTGGTCGTACCTGCCACGCTGCCATCATCGCGCGTGAGCTGGGCATTCCGGCTGTGGTCGGTTGCGGTGACGCGACCGAGACGCTGAAGGATGGTCAACTGGTGACCGTGGCCTGCTCGGAAGGTGACACCGGCTATATCTATGACGGCCTGCTGGAAACGGAAGTCAGCGAAGTCCATCGGGGTGAACTGCCGTACTGCCCGATCAAGATCATGATGAACGTTGGCAATCCGCAGCTGGCCTTCAACTTTGCCCAGATGCCCAGCGCAGGTGTCGGCCTGGCCCGCCTGGAATTCATCATCAACAACAATATCGGCGTCCACCCCAAGGCCATCCTGGACTATCCGAATATCGATGCTGACTTGAAGAAGGCGGTCGAGTCGGTGGCCCGCGGCCACGCCTCGCCGCGCGCTTTCTACGTCGACAAGCTGGTCGAAGGCATCGCCACCATTGCGGCTGCGTTCTACCCGCGCCCGGTGATCGTGCGCTTGTCGGACTTCAAGAGCAATGAGTACCGCAAGTTGATCGGCGGTTCGCGCTACGAGCCCGATGAAGAGAACCCGATGCTGGGCTTCCGCGGCGCTTCGCGCTACATCAGCGGCGAGTTCTCCGATGCCTTCGCCATGGAGTGCGAGGCGCTCAAGCGCGCCCGCAGCGATATGGGCCTGAGCAATATCGAGATCATGGTGCCCTTCGTGCGCACGGTGCGCCAGGCCGAACGCGTGGTCGGCATGCTGGCCGAGCGCGGCCTCAAGCGTGCCGCTGATGGCGGCACGGACGGCCTGCGCGTCATCATGATGTGCGAGGTGCCCAGCAACGCCATCCTGGCTGAGCAGTTCCTGGAGCATTTCGACGGCATGTCGATCGGCTCCAACGACCTGACCCAGCTGACCCTGGGCCTGGACCGCGACTCCGGCCTGGAGCAACTGGCCGGTGACTTCGACGAGCGCGATCCTGCCGTCAAGGCCATGATCTCGCGCGCCATCACCGCCTGCCGCGCCACCGGTAAGTACATCGGCATCTGCGGCCAAGGGCCCAGCGACCACCCGGACTTCGCCGACTGGCTGGCCAGCGAGGGCATTGTTTCCATTTCCTTGAATCCGGACACCGTGATCGAGACCTGGCAGCGTCTGGCCAAGCGTTGAGCTGAGCTGAACCCTGTTCTTGAAAGGCCCGCCTCGTGCGGGCCTTTTTTCTTGCGTGGCGCCGGGCAGCATGTCGGTCGCGCTGCGGGGCCGGGTTTCCGGTATCGACAGTCGCCCCTGCTGGCTCGCATGATGTGGCCTGAGTTTTCCCCTGTTGCAGACCTGACCCCTATTTGTCCGTGGCCCTTGTTCGATCTCACCCTCCTGGCGGCGCCAAGGCTCAGCAGCCTTTGGCCGCGCGCCTGAAGCGCATCTATCTGGGCTTTACCCTGGGCTTTGTGCTGTTCCTGTTGGGGCTGGCCCTGCTGGAGCAACTGGGCTTGTCGAAGAACGCGATTGGCATCAGCTTTCTCGCGGCGACCGTGGGTGTCTATGCCTGCATCGGCCTGTTCAGCCGCACGACCGACGCCGACGAGTACTACGTCGCCGGGCGGCGCGTGCCTGCCATTTTCAATGGCATGGCCGCCGGCGCCGATTGGATGAGCGCAGCCTCCTTTATTGGCTTGGCGGGCACTCTGTACCTGAGCGGCTATGGGGGTCTGGCCTATGTGCTGGGTTGGACGGGGGGCTTCTGCCTGGTGGCCTTGTGTCTGGCGCCCTATCTGCGCCAGTTCGGCCAATACACCATCCCAGACTTCCTCGGTGCTCGCTACGGCGGCATGGCGCCGCGCCTGTTGGGAGCTTTGGCGGCCACGCTGGTGTCATTCATCTACGTCGTTGCCCAGATTTACGGGGTCGGCCTGATCACCGCTCGCTTGACGGGTTTCAGTTTCGAGATCGGCGTGTTTCTCGGCCTGGGGGGCGTCCTGTTGTGCTCCTTCCTGGGTGGCATGCGCGCAGTCACCTGGACGCAGGTGGCGCAGTACATCGTGCTGCTGATTGCGTATCTGGTGCCGGTGATCTGGATGTGCCTGAAGCAGACCGGCGTGCCCTGGCCGCAGTGGGTCTATGGCCATCAGCTGCAACAGATCACGGCCACCGAACAACGATTGAATCAGGACCCGGCCG
The DNA here is from genome assembly GCF_025717675.1 of Paucibacter sp. DJ2R-2. GTDB lineage: Bacteria > Pseudomonadota > Gammaproteobacteria > Burkholderiales > Burkholderiaceae_C > Paucibacter_A. The sequence continues at coordinate 104,271 of NZ_JAJIRT010000009.1, read as the reverse complement.
AGTTGCAGGTCAGGGCGGTCTTCATCGAGCGCGCCGCCAGCTTCGAACGCAAGCTCAGCGACGTGCCCCAAGCCTTGGCCGCGGACCGGGCGGAGGCCGCTCGGCAAGTCGCGTTGTTGAAGGCGCAGGACGCCTCTCTGGCCGCCATCCAGGCCGCCGAAAAGAGCCAGGCGGCCTTGCCGCGCACACCGACCGAAGCCAGCGAGCAATGGCAGCGCGGTCGCGCCAGCAATACCGCCCTGGCCCAGCCCCTGGCGGGCATGCCGCCCCATGCGTTGGCCTTTGCCGGCGATCCCGAGGGTGATGCCGCCGATCGCCTCAAGTTCGATGAGTCTCGGCGCAACTTTCTGGCCCTGGTGTTCTGCTTGATGGTGGGGACTGCGGGCCTGCCGCACCTGCTGACTCGCTACTACACCACGCCCACTGTGGGAGAGGCGCGCCAGTCGGTGGCGTGGTCCTTGTTTTTTATCTCCTTGCTCTACTTCACGGCGCCAGCCTTGGCGGTCATGGTCAAGTACGAGATTTTCACGCAGTTGGTGGGTACCGCCTTTGACCAGCTGCCGACCTGGATCATGCAGTGGACTCGCCTTGACCCCGGTTTGCTGTCGGTCAGCGATGTCAATGGTGATGGGCTCTTGCAGCTGGGTGAGCTGCGCCTCAGCGGCGACATCGTGTTGCTGGTGGCGCCCGAGCTCGCGGGCTTGCCTTTCGTGATCTCGGCGCTGGTGGCCGCGGGCGGCCTCGCGGCCGCGCTGTCTACGGCCGACGGCTTGCTGCTGACCATTTCGGCGGCCCTGTCGAACGATGTCTATTTCCGCCTGTTCAACCCGAATGCTTCAATGACGCGGCGCGTCACCTTGTCCAAGGCTTTGCTTCTGGCTACAGCGCTGGCTGCCGCTGCAGTGGCGGCACAAAGGCCGGCCGACATCCTCTTGCTCGTCACCTCGGCGTTTTCGATTGCCGGGGCGACCTTTTTTCCGGCCCTGGTGCTGGGCATCTTCTGGCGGCGCGCCAACGGCTGGGGGGCTGTGGCCGGCATGCTGACCGGTCTGGCGGTCACGCTCTATTACATGGTGGTGGCGAGCCCGAGTTTGCGCCTCGCCCTGGGAGTGCCGGGGCCGGCGGAGCTGTTGTGGGGCATCGCGCCGGTTTCGGCCGGTGTCTTCGGGGTACCCGCCGGTTTCCTGGCCATTGCGCTGGTCAGCTGCTTCACCCCGCGGCCGGCGGCGGAGCAAGCGCAGTTGGTCGATCGCCTGCGCAGTCCGCCGCAGCGCAGCCCCGCGCCTGGTGGTGTAGGCGTGCCCTAGGTCGCCAGCTTCTCAAGCAACTTCCCGAGGCAAAAGCTGGCGCAAACCACCAAGTTGCGCTAGAATCGCGAGTTCCCCCTTGCCGTGACCACGTGAATTGACGCTGTGGCGCGGCTTCCTCAGGCGAACCGAGAGGGTCAACCGACCGTCGGGCGAGTCTGGAATCCACAAGGAGTATTTATGCGTCACTATGAAATCGTTCTGCTGATCCATCCGGATCAAAGCGAACAAGTTCCGGCCATGCTGGAGCGCTACAAGACCCTGATCACCAGCAATGGCGGCGCTGTGCACCGCATTGAAGACTGGGGCCGTCGTCAGATGGCTTACCTGATCCAGAAGCTGGCCAAGGCTCACTACCTGTGCGTCAACATCGAATGCAGCAAGGAAACCCTGGCTGAACTCGAGACCGGCTTCCGTTTCAACGACGCCGTGCTGCGCCACCTGACCGTGGTGAAGCCCAAGGCTGAGACCACGCCTTCGGTGATGATGAAGACCGTGGAACGCGAAGACGCTCGCAAGGCGCCTCAAGTCGCAACGGCCTGATCAGGCTTAGCTCCGTGTTCATGAAGGTTGCCAGCGCACTGGCCACCAGCGTGCAAACCAAGACCGGCAAGCGTTCTTCACTTTGAACCAACTGGTTTTGCAAGCACAGCTGCTGGAGCTGGGACTTGTCAGATACACACCGGCCGGATTGATGGCCCTGGACTGCATGCTCAAGCATGAATCCCAGGTGCAGGAAGCCGGCAAGCCCCGCAAGGTTTCCATGGAAATCAAGGCGGTCGCGATTGGTGAAATCGGCAAACGTCTGCAGTCGCTGGGAGTGGGAGGAAATGCACTGTTCACAGGCTTCCTCAGCGCTCAAAAGAACGGCCGTGGAACGATCTTCCACCTCACCGCTCTGACACCCAACTGAACACCGAATTGTTCGAATCCGGATTAAATTAAAGAGGTCATACGATGGCACCACCACGTGGCAAGGGTCGCTTCTCCAAAGACAAGAAGCCCAAGCGCAACACCCAATCTCTGCTGTTCCGTCGTAAGCGTTTCTGCCGCTTCACCGTCACCGGTGTTGAGCAGATCGATTACAAGGACATCGACACCCTGCGCGATTTCATCGGCGAAAACGGCAAGATCACGCCGGCTCGCCTGACGGGCACCCGCGCATTCTTCCAGCGTCAGTTGACGGTCGCCATCAAGCGCGCTCGTTTCCTGGCCATGCTGCCTTACAGCGACCAGCACAAGGTCTGAGGAGTAACCCAACATGCAAATCATTCTGCTTGAAAAGGTCGCGAACCTCGGCAACCTGGGCGACGTCGTCAAGGTCAAGGACGGCTACGCACGCAACTTCCTGATCCCGACACGCCAGGCACGTCGTGCCACGGCTACCGCGATCGCCGAGTTCGAAGCCAAGCGCGCCGAACTGGAAAAGGCCGCTGCTGAAAAGCTGGCCGCTGCACAAGCCGTGGGCGAAGCCCTGGCCGGCAAGACCGTTCGCATCAGCCAAAAGGCTGGCGTGGACGGCCGTCTGTTCGGTTCGGTCACCAACGCCGACGTGGCCGATGGCCTGGTGAAGCTGGGTTTCACTATCGCCAAGGCTCAGGTGCGCATGCCCAACGGTCCTCTGAAGGCCGTGGGTGAGTTCACCGTCAGCGTCGCTGCCCACACCGATGTGGTCGTGGAAATCAGCGTGCAAGTGGTGCGCGACGCCGAGTAAACTCAGGCGTCACTGACCGTCAGTGGTCAGACAGTCAAAAAGCCGATGCTGTCCGCAGTGTCGGCTTTTTGCGTTTCCGGGCAGCGGTTTATACAGCGCTGCCCCCAGGCTATCCACAGGCTTGTCCACAATGCAGGCTGGTGGAGGGTCTGGCCCCGAAGTACCCAGTTTCCAGGTCCTAGTTTCCAGTTCACAGCTTTCAGCCCTTTGCAGCCCGCCATCCCGTACGACCAGCGACCCCTTCAGCCATGAGCGCGACCTTTTCACCCACGCCCTTGCCCAACTCTTCAGGCTCTTCGAGCTCTTTCAGCGTCGGCGGTGCCGATCGCCGCGATGAAGAAGTGGCCCGCCTGCGTGTGCCGCCGCATTCCATCGAGGCCGAACAAAGCGTGCTGGGTGGACTGTTGATCGACAACAGCGCCTGGGATCGGGCGGGTGATCTGCTCACCGAGTCGGATTTCTACCGCTTCGAGCACAAGCAGATCTACCTGTCCCTGGGCAAGCTGATCAACGCAGCCAAGCCGGCTGACGTGGTCACGGTGTTCGAGGAACTGACCTCGCTCGGCAAGGCCGAGGAGTGCGGTGGCCTGGCCTATCTGAATGCTCTGGCGCAGAGTGTGCCGAGTGCCGCCAATCTGCGCCGTTATGCGGAGATCGTGCGTGAGCGCGCCGTCTTGCGCAAGCTGGTCACCGCCAGCGACGAGATCGCCAGCGCGGCCATGAACCCGCAAGGCCGGGCCGTCAAGGAAATCGTCGACGAAGCCGAAGGCAAGATCTTCCGCATCAACGAGGAAGGCAACCGCAGCAGCCAGGGCTTCCAGAGCATGGACAACCTGGTGGTGGCGCTGATTGATCGCGTCAACGAGCTCGCCGAGAACGGCGCCGAGGACGTGACCGGCGTGCGCACCGGTTTCTTCGACCTCGACAAGCAGACCGCCGGCCTGCAGCCCGGTGACCTGATCATCCTGGCCGCGCGTCCCTCCATGGGCAAGACCGCCTTCGTGGTCAATATCGGCGAGAACGTCGCCATCAACGAAGGCCTGCCCGTCGTCATCTACTCCATGGAAATGGGCGCGGCTCAGCTGGCGCTGCGTATGGTCGGATCGGTGGGCCGCATCGACCAGAGCCGCTTGCGCCTGGGCCGCTTGGCTGACGATGAATGGGGCCGCCTCTCGGAAGCGGTGGACAAGCTCGGCAAGGCAGCCATTTACATCGACGAAAGCCCAGGCCTGAGCCCCTCGGAGGTGCGTGCCCGCGCGCGCCGCCAGGCCCGCATCAGCGGTCAGCTCGGCCTCATCATCATCGACTACCTGCAGCTGATGAGCGGCAACGGCGGCGGCAACGAGGAAAACCGCGCCACGGTCATCGGCGAAATCTCGCGCGGCCTGAAAGCCTTGGCCAAGGAGCTGAAGTGCCCGGTGATCGCGCTCTCGCAGCTGAACCGCTCTGTGGAGCAGCGGCCCGACAAGCGGCCCATGATGTCCGACCTGCGCGAATCGGGCGCCATCGAGCAGGATGCCGACATCATCATGTTCATCTACCGCGACGAGTACTACACCAAGGAAGAGTGCAAGGAGCCGGGCGTGGCCGAGATCATCATCGCCAAGCAGCGGAATGGCCCGGTGGGCACGATCAAGCTGGCCTTCCAGCGCATGCACACCAAGTTCGAGAATCTGGCTCCGGACTATGTCAGCCCGGTCGGTGACGAGTACTGAGGACGGCGGCGCCGCGGCAGCGCCGCCCGCAGTGACCGAGCCTTCCAGCCTGCCGGATCTGCTCTATGTGCCGCAGCGTTTCGAGCCCACGTTGGAGCAGCAGCGCATACAGGCGGCGCGGGCGCGTCATGTCCTGATCGAGGCCAACGCAGGCGCCGCCAAAACCACCACGCTGGCGCTGCGCATCGCGCAGGCGCTGCAGCGGGGCGCCGACCCCGCCATGATTCTGGCGCTGACCTACACCGAGCCGGCCGTACAGGCCTTGCGAACGCAACTGCGCTGGGTCGGCCTGGCTGCCGAGCAGGTGGATGCGATCCGAGTCCAAACCTTCGAATCGTTCAGCACGGCCATGCTGGAGGACCTCGAAGGCGGCAGGTCGCTGGCACTGCAGCGCCTGGAGCAGGTCAAGCCCTATCTGCTGCGGGCGATCGAGCGGGCGCAAACCCTGCCGGGTGAGCGTCATCCCGATGAGCTTTGCGTCGACGGTTCGCCTGCCGCTCTGGCCGAAGGACTGCTGCGAACTTTCGCGGTGCTGAAAGGGCGGATGCTGATCGAGCTGCAGGCCGCTGACGAGGCCATGAGCCCGGCATTGGCGGAGGAGCTGGGTTTCGATTACCTGAGCCTGCGGGTGCGCTCGGCCTATGAGTTCATTCGCCGAGGCGGCCATCCGGACCGACCTGAGTTCCGCTTCGAGGGCGACGCCTGTTACGACCTGGCCCGCGCCCTGCTGATGGAAGAACTTCCCCCCGAAGGTTCGCCCCTGGCGCTGGGTTTGGCGCTGATCGTCGTTGACGAGATGCATGACACCAACCGTGCCATGTTCACCGTGCTCAAGGGCTTGCTCGATGCCAACCGGCGCGCGGCCTTTGTCGGCGTGGGCGACCGTGACCAGGTGATTCACTCCCAGGCCGGCGCCGATGCGGCCTTCATGCATGACTGCTTCGTCCAGGAAATTGGCAAGCCGCTGCGTTTGCCGCTGACGGCTAGCCACCGCTTCGGCTCGGAGCTGGCCCAGATGGTCGGGCGCCTCGCGCACAACAAGCCCTATGCCGCCGCCTTGCACTGCACGACCGAGGTGGAGCCACTGCCTTGCGAATCCCCGCGCGTGATGGCGCAGATGGTGGCTCGGCTGGCGCGTGAGCACATGGCCCAGACGCAGCGAAAGGATTTGCGCATCCTCTTGCGGCGGCCGGCTCAGTCCATCCTGATCGAGCGCGAGTTGCTCAAGCTCGGGGTGGACTACCGGGTCGATGGCTTCGCGCCCTTTTTGCGCCGGCCCGAGGTTTTGCTGGTGCGCGGCCTGTACGCCTACTGCAGCGGAGATTTCAGCGGCTTCGCGAGCAAGCCGCTGCGCGAGCAGACCCTGGCCGCGCTGATGTTGTTCGCCGGCGCCTTGATCGAGAGCAGCGAGCTGCGACAAGTGGACGCTGTCACCGCCCAGCGTCAGGCCATTGCCGAGGCCACGGAGCATCCGCAGGGCATGCACGATTTCATCGAGGGTCAGGTCTTGCGCAATGCCTCGCCTCGCGCCTTGAAGCGTCTGCGCGCGGCCATGGCGGTGATGGAGTCCGGTGACTTGCAGCACTTCGGAAACAGCTTCGGACTCGCTCTGGAGCCCGAGGGCCTTGCGCGTTCGGTGCTGGTGCGCAAAGAGGATGTGCAGCAGGTGCGGGACAACATCAACCAACTGCTTCAGTCCATCGTGGCCGAAGGCGAAGGTCTGGCCGAGGCCTTCCGGGTGCTTCATCTGCAGGATCAGATCCAAGCACGCATGCGCCTGAACACCCGCGTGACTCTGTCCAGCATCGAGTCCGCCAAAGGCCTGGAGTTCGACCATGTGCTGATCCCGTATCTCTCGCGCGGCGAGTTCGTCGGCGATGTCAGCGCCGCGGAAAACCGCAATCTGCTGTACGTCGCGATGACGCGTGCGCGCCAGCGCCTGACCCTGTCCTACAAGACTGATTCGCCTTCGCGCTTCCTGGTCGAAGCAGGCGTGCTGTAGTTCGGAGCGAGTGCGGTCCGCAGCTGCTTGAACGGCGGCTGTTTATTTGTGCTGGGTCAACCTGGAATACTGTATAAACAAACAGTATGAAATCCAGGTCAAACCCACCCATTCAGGCGGCGCAAGCGCTCTACATTGCCGCGGACACCCTGAAAGGTCGGGGCAGCGCTTGGGCAATGGCCCATCGCTTTCAGGGCGAGCAGCGCGAACAGTTCGATGACGGCTGGGGTTCCTTGGCGCAATCGTTCGACCCTGAGGCCTTGCCGCCGGCCACGCAGATCATCGAGGAATGCGCCCAGCGCATCCTGTCCAGCAACCAATCGCCGGACATTCCCTTTGACCAGTCCATCAACCCCTACCGGGGCTGTGAGCATGGCTGCATCTACTGCTTCGCGAGGCCGACGCACAGCTACCTGAACCTCTCGCCGGGGTTGGACTTCGAGACCCGCATCATTGCCAAGGTCAATGCGGCCGAGCGACTGCGGGCCGCCTTTGACAAGCCGACCTATGTGCCACGCCTGACCTGCCTCGGCACCGCCACGGATGCCTACCAACCGGTGGAGCGCACGCTCGGTTTGACGCGGGCTTTGATTGAGGTCCTGCAGGAGCACCGCCACCCCTTCTCGGTGCTCACCAAGTCTTCGGGCATCGAGCGGGATCTGGACCTGCTGCAGCCCATGGCCGAGCAGCGCTTGGTGTCTTGCTACATCTCGATCACCACGCTGGACCCGGCGCTGGCCCGCATCCTGGAGCCCCGTGCGGCCTCGCCGCAGCGGCGCTTGCGCACCCTCAAGAGCCTGGCTTCGGCAGGCGTGCCGGTCGGGGTCAGCGTGTCGCCGTTGATCCCTTTTTTGAATGAGCCTGAGCTGGAGCGCATCTTGGAGGCTGCCGCCGAGGCCGGCGCGCGCTCGGCTTTCTGCATCCCGCTGCGCCTGCCTTGGGAGGTCAACCCGCTGTTCCAGGACTGGCTGCAGCGCCATGTGCCCGAGCGGGCCGCGCGCATCATGGCCCGGGTGCGCGAGATGCGCGGCGGCAATGACAACGACGCCCGCTTTGGCAGCCGCATGCGCGGTGAGGGTATCTGGGCCGAACTCTTGTCCCAGCGCTTGCACAAGGCCTGTGCGCGTCTGGGTTTGTCGAGAGAACGCCAGCCGCTCGATCTGTCGCTCTTTTGCCGGCCAGCCGGCCGTGCCGCGGCGGACGGCAGCACAACCGAGCCCGAGCAAGGCAGTCTGTTCTGAGCCTGGCGGCTCAGTTAGTCAAGTGCGCAGGGCCAGACCGCCCGCGGCGCGGTTGCGGTTGTTCAGGCTGGCTATCGGAATCACATAGCGTTCCTGCAGCACGCGTATCTGCTCGGCGAGTTGATCGGCATCGTCAATTTTTTCCGCGTGGCGCTTGAGCACCAGGCTGGCCATGTCGATCAGCTTGGAGTTGCGGGTCGCCTCGCCTTGCTGGATCAGCAGCTCCACGCCGGTTCGGGCCGATCCGCGCATGGAATGCCGCATCGCGGTTTCCGCCACGCCAAAGATGCGGGTGTGGCAGCTGCGGAACTCATTGGCCACGGTCTCGTTGTCCTCGCTCACCGAGACCAGCAATTCCGAGCTGGCCTTGGAGGTGCAAAAGCGCAGGCCCAGCTTGGAGATGATGGGTCCCATCTCATCGAGTTGGATGGCCAGCTTGGACAGACGAATCCAGATGCCGACCAGCAGGCTGCCGGCCTCCAGGTCGAAGTCCTCGGCATCGGCTTCCTGGCTCAGCTGGCGCGCCAGTTCCAGGGCATTGCCTACCTTGTGTTCGGAGAGAAAGCGCAGGCCGCGGAACACGGCCTCGAAACGCTGCAGACGCTTGGACTGCGGGCGCCGCTCCAACTCCTGGACCATGGCGTCATGTGAATACTTGAGCCCCTTGCTGTCCTTGGTGTCGAAGCGCATCAGGCCGATCAGCACCAGGGTCAACATGTCAAACAGCTTGGAACGCAGGCCCTGGGCCATGGTGCGTTCCAGCATCTTCAGGGCATCGTCGCGTTGGCCGGCATAGAAAGCGAGGCTGCCGCAGCGTTGCTGGCGCAAGAGGCATCCCGGGGTCAGCTTGGCGGCCGTGCGGTAGGTTTCCAGCGCCGCGTTGAGCTCGCCTTGCTCCATCTGCACGCGCCCCATGACGTCGTAGGAGTCGGCATGGTCGGGGATGTCGCCGATCAGGGTTTCCAGCGTGCGCCGAGCGGCGACCAGATTGCCGGATGCCAGCTCGGAACGTGCCACGCCCAGGCGCGCCCAAGGCACGGTCTTGGCTTCGATGATGGCGTCGTACAGCTTGTGCGCGTCTTCGTGGCGGTTGAGACGCAGGAGCAGCTCGGCGCCGATTCGAGCGGCGTAGAGCCAGAACTCGGCGCGCGCGTTGAAGCGTTTGAGGCAGTGTGCAGCCGCGGCTTCGAACTCCTGCTTCTCGATCGCTTCGAAGATGTCCTTGAGCACGCGCTTGCGGTGGCGCGCGTGGGCCAAGCGGTCGGCCAGCGAGGCGCTGGTGTAGGGTTTGATCAGGTAGGCGTCAAGAGCGGCCTCGGCGGCTTCAGCCACCTTGGCGTAGGAGGCCTCGCCGGTGACCATGACGAAGACAGTGGAGTAGGGCAGCAGATGCTCACGGCGCAATTCATCGAGCAGGTCCTGGCCGGACATATCGGTGCCATCGAAGTGGTAGTCGCACAGGACGATGTCGTAGGTCTTGTGCTCCAGGATCACCCGCGCATCACTGACTCGCGAGGCCTGGCGCACCTGCTGAACGCCGAGGTCGCGCAGTTGGGCCGAAAGCAGGCTGCGCGAGGTCGAGTTGCTGTCGATGATCAGCGCGCTGGCGTTCTGGATCTCGCGGTCCATCAGGGCCATGCTGTCTCCTTGCGTACGCGGCCGGGCCCAGGGCCTGGCCTGCCTGGGGCGCGCGATGATTCGATGGGCTGATGGGGTATCACTTAGCAAGTATCGGCTGCATGGCGCTTGGACTTGAGCCTGCTGAACAAGACAACAAGGAGGTGATTGCCCGCCAGATCTCGGGGTGTGGCCGCACGAGGGCGTAAAAAAGCGCCCGGGCTCCGAGGAGCGAGGGCGCCGTCATGGCGGGTCAGGCTCGGCTCGCCGAGCCTTCAAGCCTCACTTGAAGATGTCCTTGACGCGGTCGGTCCAGCTCTTGGCATTGGGCGAGTGACGCTCGCCGCCATCGCGGAAACTCTTGTCCAGTTCCTTCATCAGCTTGCGCTGATGCTCGGTCAGCTTGACCGGGGTTTCCACGCTGATGTGGCAATAGAGGTCGCCGGGGTAGCTCGAGCGCACGCCCTTGATGCCCTTGCCGCGCAGGCGGAAGGTCTTGCCGTGTTGGGTGCCTTCGGGCAGTTCGATCTCGGCCTTGCCGCCCAATGTCGGCACCTCGATGCTGCCGCCCAAGGTGGCCGTGGTCAGGCCCACCGGCATGGTGCAGTGCAGGTCGTCACCGTCGCGCTCGAAGATCTCGTGCTGCTTGATGCGAATCTCGATGTAGAGGTCGCCCGAGGGGCCGCCGTTGACACCGGGCTCGCCATTGCCGGCCGAGCGGATGCGCATGCCTTCGTTGATGCCGGCCGGAATCTTGACTTCCAGGGTTTTGCTTTTCTTGACCTTGCCTTGGCCGTTGCAGGCGGTGCAGGGGTCCGGAATGATCTTGCCGGTGCCGTGGCAATGCGGGCAGGTCTGCTGCACCGAGAAGAAGCCCTGGCGCATATGGACCGTGCCCGAGCCATTGCAGGAGCCGCAGCTCTTGGCGCTGGTGCCGGGCTTGGCGCCGGTGCCGCTGCAGGTTTCGCAGCCTTCCCAGCTCGGAATGCGGATCTGCGATTCCTTGCCGCGCGCCGCTTCCTCCAGCGTGATCTCCATCGCATAGGACAGATCGCTGCCGCGATAGACCTGCTGGCCACCGCCGCGTCGGCCGGCACCACCGGCGCCGCCGCCATTGAAGATGTCGCCGAAGATGTCGCCAAACGCCTCGGCAAAGCCGCCGAAACCTTCCGCGCCCGGGCCACCGCGACCGCCCATATTGGGGTCCACGCCGGCGTGACCGTATTGGTCATAGGCCGCGCGCTTCTGCGCGTCGGACAGCATCTCGTAGGCCTCCTTGACCTCCTTGAACTGTTCCTCGGCCTTCTTTGCACCGTCGCCCTGGTTGCGGTCGGGGTGGTACTTCATGGCCAGCTTGCGGTAGGCCTTTTTGATCTCGTCCTCGGTGGCGCTCTTGGCGAGGCCGAGGATTTCGTAATAGTCACGCTTTGCCATGGGCGGGGTCCGTGCGGTTCAAAACAACAGCGCCGCGTCGAGCGTGGGGAGCATCAATACTCCGTGGCTGCGGCGCGGCGGCGATGACGGCCGGACCCAACAGGGGCCGGCACGTCGACGGTCTTGCTTACTTCGAGTCCTTGACTTCCTTGAACTCGGCGTCGACCACATTGTCGTCGGCCGGCTTGGCCGAAGCCTGCTGGGCTTGCTGGGGCTGTTCGCCACCGGCGGCACCGGCTGCAGCAGCCTGGGCCGCTTGGGCGCCTTGAGCGTCGGCGTAGATCTTCTCGCCCAGCTTCTGGCTGGCCGTCATCAGGGTTTCGGTCTTGGCTTCGATGTCGGCCTTGTCGTCAGACTTGATGGCTTCTTCGGCGGCCTTGATGGCTTCCTCGATCTTGTCCTTCTCGCCGGCTTCCAGCTTGTCGCCATGCTCGCTCAGCGACTTGCGCACGCTGTGCACCAGACCATCAGCCTGGTTGCGGGCCTGCACCAGCTCGACCTTCTTCTTGTCTTCGCCAGCGTTGGCTTCGGCGTCCTTGACCATCTTCTCGATCTCGGCCTCAGACAGACCGGAGTTGGCCTTGATGGTGATCTTGTTTTCCTTGCCGGTGCCCTTGTCCTTGGCGCCGACGTGCAGGATGCCGTTGGCGTCGATGTCGAAGGACACTTCGATCTGCGGCGTGCCGCGCGGTGCCGGCGGGATGCCTTCAAGGTTGAATTCACCCAGGCTCTTGTTGCCCTGGGCCAGCTCGCGCTCGCCCTGGTAGACCTTGATGGTCACGGCCGGCTGGTTGTCGTCGGCGGTCGAGAAGGTCTGGCTGAACTTGGTCGGGATGGTCGTGTTCTTGGCGATCATCTTGGTCATCACGCCGCCCAGGGTTTCGATGCCCAGGCTCAGCGGGGTCACGTCCAGCAGCAGCACGTCCTTGCGCTCGCCGCCCAACACCTGGCCTTGAATCGCAGCACCGACGGCCACGGCCTCGTCCGGGTTCACGTCACGGCGCGGTTCCTTGCCGAAGAACTCCTTGACCTTCTCCTGCACCTTGGGCATGCGGGTCATGCCGCCGACCAGGATCACGTCGTCGATGGCGCCGACGGCCACGCCAGCGTCCTTGATGGCGGTACGGCAGGGCGCAATGGTGCGCTCGATCAGCTCGTCCACCAGCGACTCCAGCTTCGCGCGGGTCAGCTTGACGTTCAAGTGCTTGGGACCAGTCGCGTCAGCGGTGATATAGGGCAGGTTGACGTCGGTCTGGGCGCTGTTGGACAGCTCGATCTTGGCCTTCTCGGCAGCTTCCTTCAGGCGTTGCAGGGCCAGCACGTCCTTGGTCAGGTCGACGCCTTGCTCTTTCTTGAACTCGCTGACGATGTAGTCAATGATGCGCTGGTCGAAGTCTTCGCCGCCCAGGAAGGTGTCGCCGTTGGTGGACAGCACTTCGAACTGCATTTCGCCATCAACGTCGGCGATTTCGATGATGGACACGTCGAAGGTGCCGCCGCCGAGGTCATAGACGGCGATCTTGCGGTCGCCCTTGCCGTGCTTGTCCAAGCCGAAGGCCAGGGCTGCAGCGGTCGGCTCGTTGATGATGCGCTTGACGTCCAGGCCGGCGATGCGGCCGGCGTCCTTGGTCGCCTGACGCTGGGCGTCGTTGAAGTAGGCCGGCACCGTGATCACGGCTTCGGTCACTTCCTCGCCGAGGTAGTCCTCGGCGGTCTTCTTCATCTTGCGCAGGATCTCGGCCGAGACTTGCGGCGGTGCCAGCTTCTTGCCGCGCACGTCCACCCAGGCGTCGCCGTTGTCGGCGGCGGTGATGGTGTAGGGCATCAGGTCGATGTCCTTCTGCACTTCCTTCTCGGTGAACTTGCGACCGATCAGGCGCTTGACCGCGTAGATGGTGTTCTTGGGATTGGTCACGGCCTGGCGCTTGGCCGAGGCACCGACCAGGATCTCGCCATCTTCTTGGTAGGCAATGATGGACGGGGTGGTGCGAGCGCCTTCGGCGTTCTCGATCACGCGCGTCGTGTTGCCTTCCATGACGGAGACGCACGAGTTCGTGGTGCCCAAGTCAATGCCAATGATCTTTCCCATGGTCTTACTCCTGAAAATTTGATGCGTTGCCGGCGCCCTGCCTCGTTGAAGCCTGGGCTGCCTGATGCTTCTTAGCTGTGGTTGCATGCCCGGCTTTCAAGCCGGGCATGCGCTTTTCTTTACTTCGGCGCGGTGACCGTCACCAGGGCCGGGCGCAGCACGCGCTCGGCGATGGAATAGCCTTTTTGCAGGACCATCACCACGGTGTTGGGTTCCTGCTCAGCCGGCACGACCGAAATGGCCTGGTGCTGGTGCGGATCGAACTTGGTGCCGGCGGCCGGGTTGATCTCGAGCACCTTGTTGCGCTCCAGGGCTGCGGCCAGCTGTCGCTTGGTGGCGTGCACGCCTTCCAGCACGGTCTCGACCTTGGCGTCGGGCAGGGCGATGGCGGCTTCCATGCTGTCCATCACGGGCAGCATCGATTCGGCAAAAGATTCCACGGCGAACTTGCGTGCCTTGGACATTTCCTCTTCCGAGCGGCGGCGGATGTTTTCCACCTCGGCCTTGGCGCGCAGATAGGCATCCGACATCTCGGCCAGGCGCGCTTCCACTTCGGCCAGTTTGGCCTCGGAGTTGCTGCCCACCTCAGTGGCTGGGGTCTCGGGAGTCGGCTCTTGGGGGGTAGGGGTCGCTGTGGTCATGATGCAAAAAGAAGCAATGGCAGACAGATGGGCGTGATGCCCTGGAATTCAAGAGGGGTTTTTCAGCCGGAATGACAAGGGTCAACCCTTGATTGTCTCATTCGGGCTCGGCCGCGGCAGACCAGCGCTCCCAGTCGCTGAGGCGACGCCGGTCCTGCTTGGTGGGCCGGCCCTGGCTGATGGTGGCGGCCGGCTCGGGTGCCAGGCGCCGGCGCTCGGCCGCTTGCTCGCGCCGGCTGACGCTGTCCGGCGTTTCTTCATACATGCCCTGGGCCTGGGTGGCCGGGCCGCGTTGCGGGCTCAGGCCGAGCACGCGGACTTCGCGGTCCACCACGCCTTGGCGAAAGCGCAGCAGGTCGCCCAGCTTGAGTTCACGTGAGGCCTTGGCCAGCTGGCCGTTGATCTGCACCCGGCCTTTGCCGATCTCCTCGGCTGCGAGCGAGCGGGTCTTGAAGAAGCGCGCCGCCCAGAGCCATTTGTCCAGGCGCACGCCGGCGCTGGCCGACTCTTGTGATTTCATGGACCGGATTTTCGCTCAGGACAGCGGCAGGTCCACAAGCGCGTCCAGGCCGGCGATGCCGTGGCCACCGGCCTCGCCATCCACCCGGTTGCACAGCTCGATACGCCCGCCCAGCGACATCACCAGTGCGTGGCAGATGGCCAGGCCCAGGCCCGAGCCCGACTGCGAATCGCCGCTGGCAAAGGGCAGGAAGAGCCGGGCCTGCTGGGCCGGCGAGAGGCCGGGGCCACTGTCGGCGATGGTCAGGCGCGCCCAGCGGCCCAAGAGCGCCAACTGGATGCGCAGGCTGCCGCCAGCCGGTGTGTGCAGGATGGCGTTGTGCAGCAGGTTGCGGGTCAGCTCGCGCAAGGCCCATTCATGGCTGGCGATGGTCGCGGGCTCGGTGTCGATGTCGAAGTCCAGGCCTTGCTGCACGATCAGCGGCGCCAGATCCAGTGCCACGGCGCGAGTCACTTCCGACCAGTCCTGCAGCGGCATCGCCGCGTCGGACTGCGCGCCTTGCTGGCGCATCTGCTCCGCCTTGGCCAGGGCTAGCATCTGGTTGGCGACCTGGGTGGCGCGTGCCACCGTGGTGTCGATCTCGGCCAGCGCCTGCATGGGCTCGACATCGCCTTGCCGGGCCGACTGCACCTGCACCTTGAGCACGGCCAGCGGTGTGCGGAGCTGGTGCGAGGCGTCGCGGACAAAACGCTTCTGGTGCTCCAGCAGCCTGGCCTGGCGCGTCAGCGCCTCGTTGGTCGCGGCGATCAGGGGCTGCAGTTCCGTGGGCAGGCCCGGCGCAGGAATGGGGCTCAGGTCGTCGGCCTCGCGCGCTTCGATCAGCTCGCTGAGGGCGCGCACCGGCCGTGTCGAGCGCTGCACCACCAGCCAGACGACGCCGGCAATCACTGCCAGCATGGTCGCTTGCCGCCAGAGGGTGTCCAGCAGCACCTGGCGAGCCAGGGCGTGACGCAGGTCCAGGGTTTCGGCCACCTGGATGGTGGCCTGGCCGATCCCGGCCTCGCCCGCCACCGGTTGCAGCAGCACGGCCATGCGTACCGGTTCGCCGCGGTAGAAGTCGTCGTAGAAATCGACCAGTGCCGCGTATTTGCTGCGGTCGGGCAGCTTGCCATGCCAGGCGGGCAGGTCGTCGTAACCCGAGACCATCTCGCCCTGGAAACCGATCACTTTGAAATACAGGCGTGTGCTGTTGCCCGACTCGAAGGCTTCCAGGGCGGAGTAGGGCACGCTGGCCAGCAGACGCGGGCCTTGCGGTGTGCTCGCCACGCCCAGCAGTTCGCCGATCGCTTTGGCCGAGGCCAGCAGGGTGCGGTCATAGGCGGTGTCCACGGCACCCAGTGCCTCACGGTAGAGGCTCACGGTGTTGATCGCCACCAGCACACCGACCGGCAGCAGGATGCCCAGCAGCAGGCGGCTGCGCATGGACAGCCGGCTCCAGCGGGCGGCCTCTGTCGTGGCCTCAGCCATGGCTGTCGTCGGCCTGCAGCAAGTAACCCAGGCCGCGCAATGTGGCCAGCTTGGCGCTGCTGCCGCTCGCCGCCAGCTTCTTGCGCAGGCGATAGGCCACCACCTCGATGGCATCAGGCAGGGCCTCGCTGGCATCGGCAAACACGAGATCGAAAAGCCGCTCCTTGGCCACCGCCTGACCGGGCTTGGCCAGCAGGGCGCGCAGCAAGGCGGCTTCGCGCGGCGCCAGGTCTAGAACCTGGCCTTGCAGGTAGACCGCCCCACTCTCGGGGTCGGCCCGCAAGCCACAAAAAGCCGGCGCGGCCAGACGCTGTTCTTCCGGTGCTGCGGCACTGCCGCGGCGCCGCACCAAAGCACGCACCCGAGCCTCGAGTTCATCGAGGTCGAAGGGTTTGGGCAGGTAGTCGTCGGCGCCGATATTGAGGCCCAGGATGCGGTCGCCCAGGGTGCCGCGCGCCGTGATGATGATGACCGGCGTGTTCAGTCCTTCGGCGCGCGCTTCGCTGAGCACATCGAGGCCGTCCCGCCCCGGCATGGACAGGTCCAGCAGCACCACATCGGGCAGGCTGGCCCGCCAGCGCGAGAGCGCACGCTCGCCGTCGTCGCAGGTGCTGACCTGAAAGCCACGGCGCTCGAACGAGCGCTGCAGCGTGGTCTGCATCGCCTGGTTGTCCTCGATCACCAACAGCTTCATGGCGGGGACGATAGCAGAGCGCCTGGGCCCCGAGCCGGCTCGGGCGCCTCAGGTTTTGTCCCAGGGCTTTGGACAGGCATTTGACAGCCAGGCCCAGCACCATGTCGGTGCCAGCCGGGTTCCGCCCGCCTTGCGCGCAACGCCCTCGCAGCGTTGTGACCTCAAACCTAGAACCGGAGACAAGAACGATGAAACGTGGATGCAAGTCTTGGGCCCCATGGCTGGCCCTGGCCGTTCTCGGCAGCAGTGCCGGCCTGGCCTCGGCCCAAAGCAATGTGACGATTTTCGGCGTGCTGGACGTGGGCGTGCAGCGCCTGAAGAACGGCAGCAAAAGCCTGTCCATGGTCAGCATCGACGGCATGCAGACCAGCCGCATCGGTTTTCGCGGCACCGAGGACCTGGGCAATGGCCTCAGTGCCAGTTTCCATCTGGAAGGCGCGATCGGCCCGGATGTCGGCTCGGGCGGCGACTGGCGCCGCCGTGCCACGGTCAGCTTGAGCGACAAGGCCGCCGGCGAGGTGCGCCTGGGGCGCGACTACACGCCCACCTTCTGGAGCATCAGCCGGTTCAATGCCTTCGGCACCAATGGGGTCGGCGCTGCCAGCAATCTGGTCTATGGCTTTGACGGCTCCTCCGGCACGTCCAAGACCGTGGTTCGCTCCGACAACTCGGTCGGTTACTTCCTACCCGGCAATCTCGGCGGCATTTATGGCCAGGCCATGATGGCCGCAGGGGAAGGGTCCACCGGTAAGTATGTAGGTGGGCGTCTGGGCTATGCGGCGGGTGCTTTCGATGTGGCCGGCGCCTGGTCCGAGACCAGCAACACCGCCGCCAATGCCAAGTTCAAGGTCAGCAATCTGGGCGCCAGCTACACGGTCGACGCCTTCAAGCTGATGGGTCTGTACCACGTCAGCAAGCAGACCACACGTGAGCAGACCAACTGGGTGCTGGGCGGCAGCTACACCCAGGGCGCCCATGTGCTGCGTTTCAGCCATGTGCACTCCAAGAACCGCGACAGCGCCAGCGGCAGCGACTACAGTGGCAAGCTGCTGGCCCTGGGGTATGTCAACAACCTGTCCAAGCGCAGCTCGATCTATGCCACGGCATCTCGGGTGCAGAACAGCGCGAAGGGCAAGTTCCTGATCCCCGGCGGTTCGGCCGTGCTGGCCGGTCAAAGTTCCACCGGCACGGAACTGGGCATTTACCACTCGTTCTGATCGCTGCGGGCCGCCCTGGACCAGAGCTGGGGCGGCGCCGGTTGACAACAAGACATCAAAGCACAGGAGACAAACACCATGCGTCGCGACACCTTTCTGAAATCCCTGGCCGCCATGGCTGCCGCCGGCGCCTTGCCGGATTTGGCCTCTGCCAGCGCCAACATCAAGATGATGATTCCCGCCAACCCGGGCGGCGGCTGGGACACCACTGGCCGTGCCTTGGGCAAGGCCATGCAGGACGCTGGCATGGCGGCCTCGGTGCAGTACGAGAACAAAGGCGGCGCGGCAGGTGCCATCGGCCTGGCCCAGTTCGTCAACGCCAGCAAGGGCGATGGCAATGCGCTGATGGTCATGGGCGCGGTGATGCTGGGCGGCATCATCACCGGCAAGCCGCCGGTCAGCCTGAGTCAGGCCACGCCGGTCGCTCGCCTGACCAGCGAATACAACGTCTTCGTGTTGCCGGCCAACTCGCCGCTCAAGACCATGAAGGACGTGGTCGAGCAGATGAAGAAGGACCCCGGAAGCGTCAAGTGGGGTGGCGGCTCGCGTGGTTCCACCGAGCATGTGGCTGCGGCCATGATCGCTCGTGACGTCGGCGTGGACGCCTCCAAGATCAACTACGTGCCCTTCCGTGGCGGCGGCGAGGCCACGGCCGCCATTCTGGGCGGCAATGTCACCGTCGGTGGCAGTGGCTACAGCGAATTCGCCCAGTACATCGAGAGCGGCAAGATGCGCCCCATCGCCGTGACAGCGCCGACCCGGCTCAAGGGCCTGAACGTGCCGACGCTGCGTGAGTTGGGCATCAATGTCGAGATCGGCAACTGGCGCGGCGTTTACGCGCCCCCGGGCATCAGCCCAGAGCAACACAAGGCGCTGACCGACATGATGACTTTGGTGTTCCGCAACAAGAGCTGGATCGAAGCGCTGGAGAAGAACGGCTGGACGCCGGCGCTGCTGACTGGCAAAGCCTTTGCCGATTTCGTGGATCAGGAATTCGCGATGCTGCGTGCGGTGATGGTCAAGTCCGGAATGATCTGAACGAGGGCGCGTCAGCAAGGCGCGGCATGCGCATCCGGCCAGGCGGGAGTCTGGCGGGATGGCGCTGAGTTCATTTGTTAGCGAGGGTCCTATGGCGACCGAAACTTCTTCCTCCGTGCTGCACCAGAGTCTGGTCGGCGGTGGCGCGCTGCTGATCGGCGCGCTGATGGCTTACGGGGCCACTTTCATCCCCTCCGACGCGGGTTACGCCGGTGTGGGCCCCAATGCCTTGCCCTGGCTGGTCTCGGTGGTGCTGATGATTTGCGGAGCCTGGCTGATCTGGGAGGCGCGCAGCGGTGGCTACCGAGCCATGGAGACGCCTTCGGGCTCGGCCCGGGGTGACTGGAAGGCGGTGGCCTGGGTGGTGGCTGGGGTATTGGCCAATGCCGGCTTGATCACCGTGATCGGCTTCATCCTGGCCTGTGCCCTGTGCTTCACCCTGGCGGTGCGTGGCCTGCGCATGTCGGAAGGCCGCCCCGGCGGCGATCTGCGCCAGACCGTGATCGACGGCGTCAGCGGTGTGCTGATTGCCGCGCCGGTGTTCTGGCTCTTCACCAAATTGCTGGCCATCCAACTGCCCGGCTTGACGGCCAGCGGCTGGCTCTGAGGACGATGT
Organism: Paucibacter sp. DJ2R-2; assembly: GCF_025717675.1. GTDB lineage: Bacteria > Pseudomonadota > Gammaproteobacteria > Burkholderiales > Burkholderiaceae_C > Paucibacter_A. The sequence goes on along the minus strand of NZ_JAJIRT010000009.1, from coordinate 84,959 downwards.
GATGGAACTCTGGAATCAGCTGCTCGGCGGCTTCATGACGGCCGGCACACCGGTCAATCTGCTCTGGGCCTTTCTGGGCTGTGTGATCGGTACCGGCATCGGTGTGTTGCCGGGCTTGGGGCCGGCGGTGACGGTGGCCATGCTGCTGCCCATCACCTCCCAGGTCGAACCCACGGCCTCGATGATCTTCTTCGCCGGCATTTACTACGGTGCCATGTACGGCGGCTCCACCACCTCCATCCTGCTCAACACGCCCGGCGAGACCGGCACCATGGTGACCGCGCTGGAAGGCTTCAAGATGGCCAAGAACGGCCGAGCCGGTGCGGCCCTGGCCACCTCGGCCATCGGCTCCTTCGTGGCCGGCACGATTGCCACCGTGCTGGTGACTTTGTTCGCGCCGGTCATGGCCGAGTTCGCGGTCACGCTCGGCCCGCCGGAGTATTTCTGCCTGATGCTGCTGGCCTTCACCACCGTCAGTGCGGTGCTGGGCAAGAGCACGCTGCGCGGCATGACGGCCTTGTTCATCGGCCTGGCCATGGGCCTGGTCGGCCTGGACCAGATCACCGGCCAGGTGCGCTACACCGGCGGTGTGCCGGAATTCATGGACGGTATCGAGACGGTGCTCGTGGCCGTGGGCCTGTTTGCGGTGGGCGAGACCTTGTACAACGCCTTGTACGAGGGCCGCAGCACCCAAGAGATCAACAAGATGAGCAGCGTGCACATGACCGGCAGCGAGTGGCGCCGCTCCTGGCCAGCTTGGCTCCGCGGCACGGTGATCGGTTTCCCCTTCGGCACCATTCCGGCTGGTGGCTCGGAGATTCCGACCTTTCTGAGCTATGCCGCCGAGCGCAAGCTGAGCAAGCACCCCGAAGAGTTCGGCACCACCGGCGCCATTGAAGGCGTGGCCGGCCCGGAGGCGGCCAACAATGCTGCGGTGACCGCCACTCTGGTGCCGCTGCTGACCCTGGGCATCCCGACCTCGGTGACCGCAGCCATCATGCTCTCGGCCCTGCAGAACTACGGCATCCAGGCGGGGCCGCAGCTGTTTCAGACCTCGTCCACCCTGGTCTGGGCCCTGATCGCCTCGCTCTACATCGGCAATGTGATGCTGCTGGTGCTGAACCTGCCCTTGGTGGGCCTGTGGGTCAAGCTGCTCAAGATCCCCAAGCCGCAGCTCTACGCGGGCATCCTGATCTTCGCGACCGTGGGTGTGTACGGCATGCGCCAAAGTGCGTTCGATCTGGTCGTCATGCTGGCCATCGGCCTGCTGGGCGTGGTGATGCGCCGCTTTGACTTCCCGACCGCGCCGGTGGTGGTGGGCATGATTCTGGGTCCGATCGCCGAGGCGCAGATGCGCAACGCCCTGTCCATCGGCGAGGGCCACTGGGGCGTGTTCGTGCAGCGGCCGATGTCGGCCGGCCTGCTGGCGCTGGTGGTGCTGGTGCTGGTGTTGCCGCGGCTGTGGCCGCGGGTGGTGCGCTGGCGTGAGGTGAGGCTGGCGGCGCAGCGCAATGCTGCGCACACCTCCTGATCTTCGACAAACCGCCTGATCAGTCCTTGGCGCCCAGGGCCAGCGCGCGTTCGCGCTGTGCCGCCTGGGCTGAGGCATCGGCCAGCTCGCGCGTGGGCCAGCCTTGCAGATGCTGTTCGGCCAGGTCGGCCAGGGCGCGCATGCCAGCTGGGTCGTCATTCAGGCAGGGCACATAGCTGAAGGCCTGGCCGCCTGCGTGCAGAAAGGCTTCGCGCGCTTCCTGGTTGATTTCTTCCAGCGTTTCCAGGCAGTCGGCACTGAAACCGGGGCAGATCAGGGTGATGCTCTTCAGGCCTTCCTGGGCCAGCTTGATCAAGCTGGGTTCGGTGTAGGGCTCCAGCCACTTGGCCTTGCCGAAGCGGCTTTGGAAGGTCACCAGCCATTGCTCACGGGCGAGGCCCAAGGCCTCGGCCAGCAGGCGGCCGGTCTTCAGGCATTCGCAGTGGTAGGGGTCACCCAGGGCCAGAGTGCGCGCTGGCATGCCGTGAAAACTCATCACCAGCTTGTCGCTGCGGCCGTGCTCGGCCCAGTGGCGGCGCACGCTGTCCGCCAGGGCGGCGATGTGCTGTGGCTGGTCGTGGTAGCGGTTGATGAAGCGCAGCTCGGGCAGGTGGCGGGTCTGCAAGCTCCAGCGCGCCACATCATCGATCACGCTGGCGGTGGTGGCGCCCGAGTACTGCGGGTAGGCCGGCAGCACCAGCACGCGGGTGACGCCTTCGGCACGCAGGGCATCGAGTTGCGCGGCGACGGAAGGTTGGCCATAGCGCATGGCATAGCGCACGCTGACGCGGTGGCCGCGCTCGCCCAGCAGGCCTTGCAGCAGCTTGGACTGGCGTTCGGTCCAGACCTTGAGCGGTGAGCCTTCTGGCATCCAGACGGTGGCGTACTTGGCCGCCGACTTGGCCGGACGCACGCGCAGGATGATGCCGTGCAAGATGAGCATCCAGATCAGGCGCGGGATCTCAACCACGCGTGCGTCGCTGAGGAACTGGGCCAGATAGGTCCGCAATGCGGCGGCCGTGGGCGCCTCGGGTGTGCCGAGGTTGCAATAGAGGAGGGCGGTCTTGGGGGCCGTACCGTGGCGGTAGGCGGGTTCAGGCTTCATGCTCATGCGGGCATGATAGGTCTAGTCAATCGCTGACTGGCTCGCGCTGCTGCGTCCTTGACTGAGTTGCAAGGGCTCTGTGTCGGCGAAATGCAGAACTTCAAAACGCACCGTCGGTGAGGTCGCGTCGACCGGCGGGCTGCCCAGGCCGATGGCACCGCTGCCGTGCAGGGTACAGCTGCCGCGCTTGAGGCTGACGATTTCGCCGTCCAGACCGAAGCGCACAAAGGTGCCGTTGTAGCTGAGGTCGGTGATGGAGAAGCTGCCGCCATGCCAGTCGACACGGGCATGCGAACGCGACACGCGCGCGTCGGTGATGCAGTAGGTGGCTTGCACGCTGCGCCCGAGCACGATGGGCATGCTGTCGATGTCGAAGACCCGGTCCAGGTCCATCCAAACCAGGCGGATACCGTCCGGCTCCACGGCATGGACCACTTCGCCGAACTGCGTGGCTGCCATATCGCCCTGGTTGGGCTGGTCGAGCACATGGACATGCACGGGCTCGGCGCGGCCGCGCACGGCGATCAGGTCCAGGCTTCGAAAGCGCAGCTTCTGGGTGCTGGGCAGGCCATTGAGCACCTCGACGGTGATCAGGGTTTCGTTGTCGCCGGCATGGTCGAGCAGGCGTGCTGCCACATTGACCGCGTCGCCGAAACAATCGCCATTGAGCTCCACCACCTCGCCGCGGGCCAGGGCCACCTGCATGCGCAGGGCGCGCAGGCCGGCTGAGCCTTGCTGCTTGCCGCGCGCCACCAGGCGCTCGAGTTGCTCGTGCATGCGGATGGCCGACTTGACGCCGTCACGCGGCACCTCGAACACGGCCATCAGCCCGTCGCCCAGGGTCTTGATCAGGCGCCCGTTGCACTCGTCCACAGCTCGGGCTATCTGGTTCACCGTCTGGGTCACCAGGGCCGAGGCCTCCGCATTGCCCAAGGTCTCGAACAATGCCGTGCTGCCGCGCAGATCGGCAAACAAAACAGTGCGTTCCCGGATGTGGGTCATGTCAGGGCGAGAGCGGCGAGCGTGAAGTAGTTGGCAGTGTAGCCGGGGCCCGAGCAGGCCCATTTCGGGAGAAAGCACGCGCCAGCGTTCCAGATGGCCAGATCGGCGTCGCACGCCAGGTGCTCGGCCACAAAAAAAGGGCTGGATTGCTCCAGCCCTTTGCTCCTTAGGCCAACCCGATTACAGCTTGTCCAGATATGTGCGCAGCTTGTGCCTGCGGCGCAAGCTGCGTTTCCGCTGCGCGGCAGCCCGCCGCAGCGGGCTACGCATCTCAACAACCTTACAGGTTGTCCAGATACGTGCGCAGCTTGTCCGAGCGGCTGGGGTGCTTGAGCTTGCGGATGGCCTTGGCTTCGATCTGGCGGATGCGTTCGCGGGTGACGTCGAACTGCTTGCCCACTTCTTCCAGCGTGTGGTCCGTGCTCATTTCGATGCCGAAGCGCATGCGCAGCACCTTGGCTTCGCGCGGGGTCAGGCTGTCGAGGATGTCCTTCACCACATCGCGCAGGCCGGCTTGCATCGCTGCTTCGATCGGCGCGGTGTTGTTGGTGTCCTCGATGAAGTCGCCCAGGTGGCTGTCGTCATCGTCACCGATCGGCGTTTCCATGGAAATCGGCTCTTTGGCGATCTTCATGATCTTGCGGATCTTGTCTTCAGGAATCTCCATCTTCTCGGCCAGGGTAGGCGCATCCGGCTCAAAGCCGAATTCCTGCAAATGCTGGCGCGAGATGCGGTTCATCTTGTTGATCGTTTCGATCATGTGCACCGGAATACGGATGGTGCGGGCCTGATCGGCGATCGAACGGGTGATGGCCTGACGGATCCACCAGGTCGCATAGGTCGAGAACTTGTAGCCGCGACGGTATTCGAACTTGTCCACCGCCTTCATCAGGCCGATATTGCCTTCCTGGATCAGGTCCAGGAACTGCAGGCCGCGGTTGGTGTACTTTTTGGCAATGGAAATCACCAGGCGCAAATTGGCCTCGATCATTTCCTTCTTGGCGTCGCGCGAGGCCTTTTCGCCCTCGTTCATCTTCTTGTTGATGTCCTTGAGGTCATCAATCGGCACGACGGCCTTGCTCTGGATGTCGATCAGCTTTTGCTGCAGTTCTTGCACGGGCGGCAGATTGCGCGCCAGCACATTGGAATAAGGCTTGCCGGCGGCCACTTCCTTCTCGGCCCAGGCGCGGTTCAGCGCATTGGGTGGGAAAGTCTTGATGAAGTACTCCTGAGGCATGCCGCATTTGTCCACCACGATCTTGCGCAGCTCGCGCTCGTAGCGGCGCACATCGTCCACTTGCGAGCGCAGCAGATCGCAGAGCTTCTCAATCGTCTTGACGGTGAAGCGGATGGTCATCAACTCGGCGCTGATCGCTTGCTGAGCCTTGTTGTAGGAGGCTGATTTGTAGCCGTCCTTCTCGAAGGACTTGCGCATCTTGTCGAAATTGACGGCCAGCGAATCGAGCTTGACGAGGGCGGCATTCTTCAGCTCTTCGAGCTTCTTGGTCAGGGCCTTGGAGCCGCCATTGCCGTCGTCGTCGTCTTCTTCGTCGAATTCGTCGAAGTCTTCTTCGGCCACATAGTCGTCCGCCTCGTCGGCAGCGACGAAGCCGTCCACCACTTCCGAAATGGTCTTCTCGCCGGCGCGGATTTTGTCGGCCAGGTCCAGGATGTGGGCGATGGTGGTGGGCGAGGCCGAGATGGCCAGCATCATGGCCTGCAGGCCGCCTTCGATGCGCTTGGCGATTTCGATTTCGCCTTCGCGGGTCAGCAGTTCGACCGTGCCCATTTCGCGCATATACATGCGCACCGGGTCGGTGGTGCGGCCGAATTCCGAGTCCACAGTGGACAGGGCGGCTTCGGCGGCTTCTTCGGCTTCTTCTTCGGTCGAGGTGGCGGTGGCGCTGCCCTGGATCAGCAGGGTAGCGGCGTCCGGTGCCTGCTCATAGACCGCGATGCCCATGTCGTTCAACATGGAGATGATGGCCTCGAGGATTTCCTCGTTGACCAGCTTCTCGGGCAAGTGGTCGTTGATTTCCTGGTGAGTCAGGAAACCACGCGTCTTGCCCATCTTGATCAGGGTCTTCAGCTCGTGGCGGCGCTTGGCGGCTTCTTCTTCCGTCAGTGCCGTTTCCTCCAGGCCGAACTCGCGCATCAGCGCGCGCTCCTTGGCGCGCGAGACTTTCATGCGCAGGGGCTTGGCCTTGGGCTTGTCTTCGGCGACCTCAGCGACTTCGGTTTCCGCTTCAGCTTCCGGCTCGCCTTCCAGGTCGGCTTCGAGATCGGAGAAGTCCTCTTCTTCTACCTCGGCGGCCTTCTTGCCGGTGGCCTTCTTGGTTTCCGTGGCTGCCTTGGGCTTGCGACCGCGCTTGGGCTTGTCCTCGTCTTCGACCGTGGCCGCTGCCGCCTTGGGTGCCTTCACGGCCTTGGCGGGCTTTTCGGCCTTGTCAGCGGCTGCTGCATCGGCCTTCACGGCCTTGACCACCCGGACAGCCTTGGCTGCGGGCTTCTTGGTCTCTTCGGCTTCGGGAGCGGTGGTCGCGGTCTTCTTGGCAGTCATGCAGATCCTCGGGTGGATGGTGGCGGGCGGGCCGTAAAGCTAGGGAAAGCTGGAAACTGAAAATATTTTTCGCTGAACTCGGTGTGCCGCAGCGTTTTGCAAATGCAGCAGCCACCTGGGGGCGGTCACTGCGCTTTTCAAGGCGGAGCTCGACCCAGGTGGCATTCAGACGCCGCCGTCAGTGCCTGCGATTCAGGCTCCTTCAGCAACGTGGCGCGACCAAGCTAGCGTGTACGTTTTTCAATGCATGGCTTGGCGGATACAGGTGGCCTTGATACCGCTGTGGGTGCCCAGTGTCGCTGGGTGGCCGGGTCCGGAAGCACATGCCGTCACTCTTGAGACGCGCGCGAAAACCCTGAATTATCGCTGATATTGACAGGGCGGCCTCGCGGTTGCCGTCAAATATTGCAGATCAGGCGCTTTCCCCGGGCGTCAAGGCCGTGCTCTGCAAGCTCTGAATACGGGCGCGCAACTGCTTGAATCGCTCCAGGCTCTCTCCCTGCGGGTTGCTCATGGCCAATTGCTGTGCTTCGGCACCCAACTGCGCCATCCAGAGCTGGCGCATGGCCATCTGGAAGACCTCGAAGTGCGGCTCATCTTCCGTGAACAGGTCCACCAAGAGGCCGCGCGCCGAATCCAGCACACCGTCCTCAGCCATGGCCGCCTCCAGCACCGACCAGGCACTGGCTCCGTGGTGGACCAGGTGGCGCTCCAGCCAGGCTACCAGCTCGCCGTGCACGCCGGGCAGCTGGTGCAGCAGCTGGTGGTCTTCGGCGCTCAGGCGCTCCCACCAGGCACAGTTCAGCAGCAGCATGCGCAGGGCGTTGTCGACCGGCGAACTGGGCGCGCGCCTGGGCAACTGGGGCCCCGAGTCCTCGCCGCCTTCGCGGCGCTTCCAGCCGCCTTTGCCTTTCCAGTCCTTGGCGTCCACCCATTCTTTTTTGGGCTTCCATGGCTTGCGCTCCGGGCGCGGCTCGCCGGCATGGGCTTGTGGTGCTGCGCTGTCGTAGTCGCCGCCCGCCGGCGCGAAGTCCATCTCGTCATAGTGGGCGGGCGCATCGTCGGGGCCATCGAAGGCGCGTCGGGGGGCGGCTTGGCGTGGGCCGGCCTCACGGGTGCCGCTGCGACCTGGGCTGCCTTCGCTTTGCACCTGCCAGGCCGACATCAGGTCTTGATCGCTCAGCTGGGCGCGGCGCGCCAGTTCGCCGAGCAGGGCTCGCTTCATCAGGCCCTGCGGCAGGGCCTGCCAGAGCGGACGGGCATTCGAGAGCATGCGGGCGCGCCCTTCGACGCTGCCCAGGTCGCAGCCTTCGGCCGCGGCCTCCATGAGCTGGCGCGACAGTGGAATCGCCTCCTGCACGCAACGTTCGAAGGCCTCGGCGCCGAGCTCGCGCACATAGGAGTCCGGGTCATGCTCGGCCGGCAGGAACAGGAATTTGACGTTGCGCGTGTCGGTGGCGTGGGGCAGGGCGGCCTCCAGTGCTCGGCCGGCAGCGCGGCGGCCGGCGGCGTCGCCGTCGAAGCTGAAGATCACAGATTCGGTGAAGCGGAAGAGCTTGTGGACATGCTCGGCCGTGCAGGCCGTTCCCAAGGTGGCCACGGCATTGTTGAAGCCACTTTGGGCCAGGGCCACCACGTCCATATAGCCTTCCACCACCAGGGCGTAGCCGCGTTGGCGCAGGCCGGCGCGCGCCTCGTACAGGCCGTAGAGTTCGCGGCCCTTGCTGAAGACCGGGGTTTCCGGCGAGTTCAGATACTTGGGTTCGCCCTTGTCCAGCACCCGGCCACCGAAGCCAATGGTTTCACCCTGGACATTGCGGATCGGGAACATGATGCGGTCGCGAAACCGGTCGTAGCGCTTTTGTTCTTCGCCTTCTTCGCCCGAAACAATCACCATGCCGGCCTCGGCCAACAAGGGGTCGTCATAGGCCGGAAAGGCGCTGGCCAAAGCGCGCCAGCCTTCGGGCGCATAGCCTAGGGCGAAATGGGCCGCGATCTGGCCGGTGAGTCCGCGCTTCTTCAGGTAGTCGATGGCCCGAGGCGATTTTTTCAGCTGGCCGCGGTAATGGTCGCTGGCGCGCAGCAGCACATCGGTCAAGGTGGCCTGGCGCTGCTTTTGCTGGGCGGCGCGTTCGCGTTCCTCGGCCGAGCGTTCGTCCTGCGGTACTTGCATGCCGGCCTGCTGAGCCAGGTCCTGCACAGCCTCGACAAAACCCAGGCCGCTGTGCTCCATCAGAAAGCCGACCGCATTGCCGTGCACGCCGCAGCCGAAGCAGTGGTAGGTCTGGCGGGTCGGGCTGACGATGAAGCTCGGAGACTTCTCACCGTGAAATGGGCAGAGCCCCTTGTGGTTGATGCCGGCTTTTTTCAGCTCGACATGGCGCCCCACGACTTCGACGATGTCGGTGCGGGACAGGAGATCTTGGATAAAGCCGGGAGGAATCACGCGGCGAGTCTACAAGCTGCCGCTGCCACCGGCCTCGCGGGCGCGCAGAGCCTGCATCCAGCCCGATTGCGGAAACTGCCGCACCCAGGCCTCGACCTCACCGGCCGGCATGGCCTCGGCGATGCCATTGCCCTGGCCGTGGATGCAGCCCAGGCGCAGCAGGGCGCGTGCATGGGCCGCGGTCTCCACGCCTTCCGCCACCACCGTGCAGCCAAAGTTGCGCGCCAGGCCGATCACGCCTTCGACCAAGGCGCTGTCCTGGCTGTTGATCAACATGTTCTGCACGAAGGAGCGGTCGATCTTGAGTGCATCGACGGGCAGGCGCTGCAGATAGGTCAGGGTGGAGTAGCCGGTGCCGAAGTCGTCCAGGGCAAAGCTGACGCCGTAGCCGCGGCAGCGTTTGATCAGGGCTTGGGTGGCGCTGATGTCGGCCAGGGCGGCGGACTCCAGCACCTCCAGGCACAGGTGGCGGGCCACCGGCTCGCTGTGGCGCTGAATCAGTTCCAGCAGGCGCTGCGCAAAGTCCGGCATCTGCAACTGGCGGGCGGTCACGTTGACGCTGATGTTCAGGCGCAGGCCCAGGGCCAGCCATTGCTCGCTGTGCTTGAGCGCTTGCTCCATCACCCAGTCGCCGACCTGCACACCCAGGCCCGTGCTTTCGATCAAGGGCAGGAAATGCGCGGGGCCGAGCAAGCCGCGCTCCGGGTGTTGCCAGCGCAGCAGGGCTTCCATGCCCAGCACCTGGCCGGTCTGCATATCGATCTTGGGTTGGAAGTGGAGCTGCAACTCGCCCGCATCGAGCGCCTGCTGGACACGAGCCAGCGCGATCAGGCTGGCCTCATTGCGCAAGCGCTTGGCAGTGTCGAAGAGCTGGAATCCTTTGCGGCCGCCGTGCTTGACGCGGTAGAGCGCGTGACCGGCATGGCGCATGAGCGTTTCGGCATCGCTGTCGTCTTGCGGGAACAGGGTCGCGCCAATGCTGGCGCTGAGTTCGCTGATGACAGGGGTGGGCTCAACCAAACTTTGGGGTGTGCAGGCCTCGAGTTGGTAGGGCTGTGCCACCACCGAGAGCAAACGTTCCAGCGCCTGCTGGGCTTCCTCCGGGCCATCGGTGCGCAGCAAGAGGCCGAATTCGTCGCCGCCCAGGCGCGCCACCACATCCGACCATTGCGGGCTGCTGCGCAGGGCGGACTGCAGGCGCTGCGCCACTTGCAGCAAGAGGCTGTCGCCCCGTTCCGGGCCCAGCTCCGCATTGATGTGCTTGAACTGGTCCAGGTCCAGGCGGCAGATGCTCAGGCGAAAACCTTCGCGCTGGCTGCTGTCCAGCCCCTGGCGCAGCAGGCGCATGAATTCATCTTGGTTGGGCAGGCCGGTCAGTGGGTCGAAGCGAGCCTGGCGGTCGAGCAGCTCTTGCTGCTGCAAGGCCAGGGTCAGGTCGGACATGGTGATCACGCGGTAGCGCAGCGGTCCGTTGGGCTCTGGGATGCTGGAGACAGTCAGCTGCAGCTGGCAGGCGCTGCCATCGGCTCGGGCTGCCTGTACGCGGGCCTGCCAGAAACCTTCGCTCAAGAGTTGCTGCTGCAGATGCTCGGGGTTCAGGCCCGAGGTCCGCAGCACCGGCAGGGTCAGCGGCGGGGCCGGCTGTCCGACCAGGTCGTCGCGCTGCAAACCCAGCATGCGGCAGAAGCTGGGGTTGGCATCGAGCACGCGGTAGTCGGTGTCGGTGACCGCCAGGCCCTCGTGCAGATGCTGGAACAAGGCCACGCTCATGCGCTGCCGCTCTTCGGCCTGGTGCTGCCAGTTGACATCGCTGAGCAGGGTCAGCAGACGCAAGCTGTGTCCTTGGGCATCGCGCTGCTGAACGCTGCCCTTGAGTTCGTACCAATGCCATTGGCCGGCCGCCGTATTCAGCCGCAGGGGCTCGAGGAATTCATCAGGCCCGCCGGGTGGCAGCAAGCTCTCGATGGCTTGGCGGCAGCGTTCACGGTCCAAGGGGTGAGCGACGGCCAGCCAGTCGCTGGGCCAGGCATCGCGTTCGGGTTGTGCGCCGGTGTAGCGTACCCAGGTCGGGCAGGCCTGGCTGCTGAGTTGCACCTTGCGCAGGCCGCGTTGGCCGTGGCCGAGGCGCCATTCGGCCAAGCCGATGCCGGTGGCCGCCAGCAGACCTTGCCAATGCCGCCGCTCTTCGTGCATTTCAGCGCGCTGCGCAAATAGCAGGCCTGGCAGCAGGCTCAGGGTGAAGCCGTAAAGCGTCAAAGCGGCGCTCTGCTCGATGCTGCTCAGCGGGGCCAGTGGCCCTTGAGCCTGAGCGGTGGCCAGGCTCAGGCCGCCCAGAATCAGGGGCAGCGTGCCCACGGCGAGGCTGCCCTGGCCGCGCAGGGCCAGGACGCTGAACAAGCCCAGCGTTAGCAGCAGCCAACTCAGGCTGGCGACACCGAGTTGCGGTTCTTGAAGCAACAAGGCCGTGGCTGCGAGGCAGGCCACCGCCAAACTGGCGCTGAGCAGAAGTGCCAGCCAGCTATTTGGAACAGTTGCAATCCCCGCCAGCTTGAATCGGGTCAAGCGCATCAGCAGTGCCGTCAGACCGAGCGCGCCCAGTGCTTGGCCGGTCCAGCTCAGCAAGAGATGGGCCAGGGCAGTGTGGCCGGGCATCAACCCGGCAGCTTGCAGTGCCAGGCAGGCGCCCAAGGCTGAGAGGCCGCTGCCGCACAAACCGCCCAGGACGATCAACTGCACCATGTCTCGGCCGCGCTGCAACGGCGTCTGGAAGCCGACCGATTTGAGCCAGTGCGCGGCGACCCAGGGGCCGAACACCTGGCTGCAAGCCAGGGCCAGGGCCAGCAGGGGTGGGGTGTCCAGCAGCAGGGCGAGCATCAGATTGCCCAGCCAGAGCACTGGCAGGTGGCGCGTGCCCCAGCAAAGAAGGGCTGCCAGCGCCAGACCAGCGGGCGCCCACAGCAAGCCGCCATGGTGAACGAGGGCGCCAGACCCCGAGCCCGCAGCGGGGGTCAGCCGCATCACCCACCAAGCCCAGAGCAGGTGGACCAGCAAGAGCGCCAGCGACTTGAGCAGGCTCTGGCTCGCCGCGGTCAGCGAACTGCGGCGCAAGTAGCTTGGCGTGTGGAGTGGGGAGGTGTCGTCCAAGGCAGTCGATCGCCTGGCTGGCGGCCTGGGCGCGGGAGGTGAACAGCAATTGATCGTTGGGAGCCCAGGGCGCTGCGATGGGCCCGTACCTGCGCGCTGATGCTAGCAGCCCGGCTCAGAAACTCCCCAGCGCGGCCCCCTCCAAACAGGTGGCGCAACTCGAGGGAAACCATCGACCTGAACCGTTGCTCAGGGTTTGTCCGGGCATGAAAAAGCCGCCATTGAAAGGCGGCTTCGTGAACAGCGAGCGGGCCGGGCAGGAAATATGTCTGCGCGGCGCCGGAATCGTTCTTAAACGTGGAAATCAGCGAGAGAAGCGCCGGCGGTAATCGCCGCCTTCAACCATTTGGGTTGCAGGCCGCGGCCGCTCCAGGTCTCGCCGGTCGCTTGGTTGCGATACTTGACTGCGACTTTGGAGGTTTTCGCCGGCTTCGGTGCGCGAGTACTCAAGTCAGCAGCGGTCAGACCAAAATCAGCCATCAGGGAACGGACTTTGGCGATCGCATCGGCGCGCTCGCGTTCCTTGGTTTCTGAAATTTGTTGGTCAAGCGCAGCCCGTTGGGCCAGGAGGTCTTTCAGGGATGACATTGATGCAAATCCTCGCAAGGTTTGGAGTCCCACCATAGGGTTCGAATCATTATAGGCATACAAGCCCTAAATCAAACAAGCCCCATGAAACCCTGCTGTGGTTTGCTACGCAGTATTGCCTACTATTTGCCAAAGCTGGCGCGGCTAAATAGTAAAGCGCTGCACCGCCGCGCTGTATCTGCTGCGGTGCAGCGCAGGGCTTCACTTATAGCCAACCCGATCCAGGATTTGTTGCACCTTCGGCTGGTGGCTGCCCACCACGGCCACAGGAATGGTTTCACTCTTGAAACGGCCCATGGCCTCGAGTGCTGGGTTGGCCGGGCGAACCGAGGCCACGGCCGGCCATTCATTGTTGCCATTGGCGAAGTAGGCCTGTGCGGCATCGCTGCTCAGATACTCGAGAAACTTGATGGCATTGGCGCGGTTCTTGGCATGGCGCGCCACAGCTCCGCCGGCAATATTGATGTGGGTGCCCCAGCTTTGCTGATTGGGGAACACCACGCCAATCTTTTCCACAGCGCTGCGATCATCTGGTTTCTCGGAGCGCATCATGCGCGCGAGGTAGTAGGTGTTGGTGATGGCAATGGCGCATTCACCGCTGGCGACGGCCTTGATTTGATCGGTATCACCGCCCTTGGGTTCGCGGGCCATATTGAGCACCATGCCCTTCAACCATTGTTCGGTGGCCGCTGCTCCCAAATGCTCATACACCGAGCCGAACAGCGACAGGTTGTAAGGATGTGAGCCGGAACGGGTGCACAAACGGCCTTTGTTCTTGGCCGCACCGAGGTCTTCGTAATTGAGGACGTCTTCTTTCTTGACACTCAACTTGTTGTAAACGATCACGCGTGCACGGGTCGAAAGGCCAAACCAAGCTGTGCCTTGTTCGCTTTCTTTGGCACGCAATTGCTCAGGAATGCGTTGGTTCAGCAGGCTGGATTTCACCGGCAGAAACAAACCCTCTTCTTCAGCTTTCCACAGGCGGGCGGCGTCCACCAACAAAACCACATCGGCGGGGCTGGCCGAGCCTTCGCTTTTCAAGCGAGCCAAAAGGCCGGCGTCATCGGTGTCGACGCGATTGATGCGAATACCGGTGGCTTTCGTGAAATTGGCGTACAGGGCTTCGTCGGTTTGGTAGTGCCGGGCCGAGTAAAGGTTCAGTTCCTGATCTTGCGCTTGGACCGTGCTGGCCAGTCCCAGGCACAGCCCCAGGCTCAGAAGCGGGCGGGTCAGTGAAGAGGCAAGGTTTCGCATGAAAGAAAACTCCAAACTGTGTGTGTGCGGCGAAGTTTACATTGAACAAGAATGATTCTTGTTTGTGATTGAAAAACAAGCCCGAACACTGCGGGCTTGTTTCTGCGCTTGCATCGGGAGCGCGGCTTGAGGCTGCTTGCGGATGGCCCGGTGAGGATCACTCCATCAGCTGGTGCTTGCGATCAAGGCGTCGGCGGGACGTAGCGCACCACCGCTTTGGCGCTGCCGCCGAAGAAGAATTGTTGGTGATCCCATCACCTGCGCTGCGCGCAGGTGAGCGCTCCCCGCAATTCTTGCCTTCGGGCCGCTCAGGTCGTTGGCGGGACGTAGCCCGCCACCGCTTCAGCGCCGGCGCCGAAGAAGAACTGCTCCATTTGGCGGGCCAGGTATTGGCGGGCGCGCAGATCGGCCAGATTGAGGCGGTTTTCATTGACCAGCATGGTCTGGTGCTTCATCCACAGGGCCCAGGCTTCCTTGCTGATGTTTTGGTAGATGCGTTTGCCCAGCTCGCCCGGGTAGGGCGCGAAATCCAGGCCTTCGCCTTCTTTGTTCAGGTGGGTGCAGTGAATGGTGCGTGCCATGGTGTATTCCTTCATTTCTCGGGTGTGTGCGCGTTGCTCGGGTTTGCGCCGGGTGGCGCGGACTCTAGCGCGCCGGCAATACCGGGGTGGGCTGTCTGTGTTTGTGAGAGGCTGAGCTCAGAGCTTTTTGACCAGAACCAGGGAGCGGCGGTCCCAGTTGTACTTGCGCTTGCGTTCTTCGGGCAGCCACTCCGGGTCCACGGGGTGGAAGCCGCGCTTGATGAACCAGTGCATGGTGCGTGTGGTCAGCACAAAGATGCTGCTCAGACCTTGCGCCTTGGCGCGCTGTTCGATGCGTTTGAGGATGCGGTCGCCGTCGCCCTGGCCTTGCACATCGGGCGACACAGTCAGCGCCGCCATCTCGGCCGTGCGCGCTTCCACATAGGGGTAGAGGGCTGCGCAGCCAAAGATCACGCCGTCATGCTCGATCACGGTGTAGAGCTCGATGTCGCGCTCGATCTCGGTCCGGTCCCGCTTGACCAGAGTGCCGTCGCGCTCGAACGGTTCGATCAGGGCAATGATGCCGCCGATGTCATCCGAATCAGCCTCGCGCAGGCTTTCCAGCTTTTCATCGACCACCATGGTGCCGATGCCGTCATGGGTGTAGACCTCTTGCAGCAAGGCGCCGTCAACGGCAAAAGGCACGATGTGCGAGCGCTCCACGCCGGCCTGGCAGGCTTTGACGCAGTGCTGCAAGTAGAAGTCGACGTCGATCGGCGGTGTTGCACCGGCCGTCGGCTTGTTCGACCGGGCCAACATGCGCACGGCATCGGCCAGGGCCAGTTCGGTATCGACCGGGCTGTCCGGGTCGTTGGGGTCCTCACGCACGCCGGCCACTTCGCAGACAAACAGCAGCTTGTCCGCTTGCAGAGCGATGGCGGCACTGGTGGCCACATCCTCCATGGTCAGATTGAAAGCCTCGCCGGTGGGTGAGAAGCCGAAAGGGGAGAGCAGCACCACGGCGCCGCTGTCGATGGCGCGCTGGATGGCCGCTGCATCGACACGCCGTACCAAGCCGCTGTGCTGGAAATCCACGCCATCGACGATGCCGACCGGGCGGGCCGTCAGAAAGTTACCGGACACCACACGCACCGTGGCATTGGCCATGGGCGTGTTGGGCAGGCCCTGCGAAAAGGCCGCTTCGATCTCGAAACGCAGTTGGCCGGCGGCTTCCTGTGC
Source organism: Paucibacter sp. DJ2R-2 (assembly GCF_025717675.1). GTDB lineage: Bacteria > Pseudomonadota > Gammaproteobacteria > Burkholderiales > Burkholderiaceae_C > Paucibacter_A. Next base: position 69,569 of record NZ_JAJIRT010000009.1, on the reverse strand, counting down.
ACAGTCCAGGGCCACCGCATCGGTCACTCGCACCCCGTGGCTGTACTGCGCCTGCTGGCCCTTGGCCGCCAACTGCTCGTTCACCTGGGGCCGGAAGCCATGCACCAGCACGATTTTGATGCCCATGGCATGCAGGATGGACAGGTCCTGCACAAAGGCATTGAGCTTGCCGGCCGCCACTAGTTCACCGGGCATGCCCACCACAAAGGTCTCACCTCGGTAGGCATGGATATAGGGCGCGACGGAGCGAAACCAGGGAACGAAGGTGTGGGGAAAGACAAGGCTCATGGCCCGCGATTGTGCCGCAGCTCCGGGTCTTCCCTGGGGGGCTTGCGCTTGAACTGGGGTGGGGCGCCCAGGCGAGAAACAGGCTCGTGGATTCGGAGGCGCCTGCCCTTGTTTGGAGCCGGCCGCCGCGGGACAACGATAATCCGCGCCTCGTGAACGCCAAGCCCCCCCATCCCCCTCGTCCGCCGGGCACCGCCCGCCGCGCCCCCAACGAAGCCAACGCAGCCCGTGCTGCCGGGCAGGGCCGTCCGCCGCGTCCACCTCAGCCCGCGCAGACGGGCCAAACGGCGCCTGCCGCCCAGGCCTCGGAAGCTCCGCGCCCTCCGCGCGCCCCGCGCCCACCTCGGCCGCCTCGGCCAGAGAACGAGCGGCCGCTGCCGCCGGCCAACCCGCTGCCGCCCATCACCTTCCCCGAGTCTTTGCCGGTGTCGAGCCGGCGCGATGACATCGCCCAGGCCTTGGCCGAGAACCAGGTCATCATCGTTTGCGGCGAGACCGGCTCGGGCAAGACCACCCAACTGCCCAAGATCGCCTTGGCCCTGGGTCGCGGCCGCGCGAACTCGGGCAAGCTGATCGGCCACACCCAGCCCCGGCGCATTGCCGCCAGCAGCGTCGCCAAGCGCATTGCCGACGAGCTGAAGACGCCGCTGGGCGAGATCGTGGGCTACAAGGTCCGCTTCCAAGACCGCCTGCAGCCGGGCGCCAGCGTCAAGCTGATGACGGACGGCATCTTGCTGGCCGAGACGCAGACCGACCCGCTGCTGAAGGCCTACGACACGATCATCATCGACGAGGCCCATGAGCGCTCGCTGAACATCGATTTCCTGCTCGGCTATCTGCGCGAGGTGCTGCCGCGCCGGCCGGACCTCAAGGTCATCGTCACCTCGGCCACCATCGACGCCGACCGGTTTGCCAAGCATTTCGAGTCTGCCAAGGGGCCGGCGCCGGTGCTGATGGTCTCGGGCCGCACCTTCCCGGTCGAGCAGCGTTACCGGCCGTTTGAAGAGTCGCGCGAGTACGACCTCAACAACGCGATCTGCGACGGGGTGGACGAGCTCTGGCGTGAGGGCGGCGGCGATGTGCTGGTCTTCCTGCCCGGCGAGCGCGAGATCCGCGAAGCGGCCGAGGCCTTGCGCAAGCATCACCCGCCCGGCGTCGAGGTGCTGCCCCTGTTCGCCCGCTTGTCGCAGGCCGAGCAGGACCGCGTGTTCGAGCCTCATGGTCAGCGCCGCATCGTGCTGGCCACCAATGTGGCCGAAACCTCGCTGACGGTACCCGGCATCCGCTACGTCATCGACCCTGGCACCGCACGGGTCAAGCGTTACAGCTACCGCAACAAGGTCGAGCAGCTGCAGATCGAGCCGGTCAGTCAGAGCTCGGCCAACCAGCGCGCGGGCCGCTGCGGCCGGGTGAGCAACGGCATCTGCATCCGTCTCTACGACGAGAAGGACTTCAACGAACGCCCGCGCTTCACCGACCCGGAAATCCTGCGCAGCTCGCTGGCCGGCGTGATCCTGCGCATGAAGTCGCTGGGCCTGGGACAGGTCGATGAATTCCCCTTCATCGAGCCGCCGCCACGCAAGGCCGTGGCCGATGGTTACCAGCTGCTGCAGGAGTTGGGCGCGGTCGATGATTTGAACGAGCTGACGTCCTTGGGCCGCGAGCTGTCCAAGCTGCCGCTGGACCCGCGCGTCGGCCGCATGATTTTGGAAGCCCGCAACCGCGAGGCGCTCAACGAGGTGCTGATCATCGCCAGCGCGCTCTCGGGCCAAGACGTGCGCGACCGGCCCATGGAGCAGCAACAGGCGGCCGACGAGAAGCACAAGAAGTTCGACGACGAGAAGAGCGAGTTCCTGGGCTACCTCAAGATCTGGAAATGGATCGAGGAGGCCAAGGGCGGGCACGGCGAGCACAAGCTCAGCAATCGCCGCTACGAAGCCCTGCTGCGAGAGAACTTCATCAGCCCGCGCCGCGTGCGCGAGTGGAAGGACATTTACTCCCAGCTCCATACCGTGGTGGCCGAGCAGGGCTGGCGCCTCAATGGCAGCCCCGCCACCTACGAGCAGTTGCACCTGTCCATGTTGGCCGGCCTGCTGGGCAATCTTGGCCTCAAGAGCGAGGACGAGGACTGGTACCTGGGCGCACGTGGCATCAAGTTCTGGCGCCATCCCGGCGCTCACCTGAGCAAGAAGCCGGGCCGCTGGATCGTCGCCGCCGAGCTGGTGGACACCACGCGGCTGTTCGGCCGCGGCATTGCCGCCATCGAGCCGCAGTGGCTGCCCGGCATTGCCGGCCATTTGATCAAGACCCAACTGCTGGAGCCGCATTGGGAGAAAAAGGCGGCCGAGGTGATCGCGCTCGAGCGCGCCACGCTCTACGGCATCGTCATCTACGCCAACCGGCGCGTGAACTTCGGCAATGTCGATGCCAAGGCGGCGCGCGAGATCTTCATCCGCGAGGCCCTGGTCAATGGCGAGTGGGAATCGCGCCTGCCTTTTCTGGCCCACAACGAGCGCCAGATCAAGAAGGTCGAGGAGTTGGAGCACAAGTCGCGCCGCCAGGACGTGCTGGTCGATGACGAGCTGATCTACGCCTACTACGACAGCCAGCTTCCCGCCGAGGTCTGCTCGGGCGCCACGTTGGAGCGCTGGTATCGACAGGCCAGCAAGGCCGAGCCTAAGCTTTTGCATCTGAGCCGCGAGGAGCTGATGCGCCACGAGGCGGCCGGCGTCACCACCGAGGCCTTCCCCAAGACCCTGCGCCTGGGCGGCGTTGACTGCACGGTCAGCTATCTGCACGAGCCCGGCGATGCGCGCGACGGTGTCACTGTCAATGTGCCCATCTTCGCGCTCAACCAGGTCAGCGAGGAGCGCTGCGAGTGGCTGGTTCCCGGCATGTTGGCGCAGAAGATCACCGCCTTGCTCAAGAGCTTGCACCAGCGCCCGCGCTCGCGCCTGGTGCCGCTGCCCGATTTTGTTGCCGAGTTCATCGCCAGCAACCCCTTTGCGCAGGGCGCCTTGGTCGAGGTGCTGCTCAAGGCGGTCAAGGAGCGCAGCCAGCTGGCCGTGCAGCGCAATGACTTCAAGCTTGAGCAGCTGCAGCCGCATCTGTTCATGAACTTCCGCGTCGTCGACGAACATGGCCGCCAGCTCGGCCAGGGCCGCAATCTGGCGGCTTTGAAGTCGGAGCTGGGTGGCCAGGCACGCTCGGCTTTCCAGGCACTGGCGGCGCTCAAGCTGCCAGCTTCTGCGCCTGCTTCCGAGCCGCTGCCGCCAGTGGCGAAAGGTGGCATTCGCGCCGAGGTGGTGCAAGCCAAGAAGCCGGTGCAGGAATCCGCCAAGACCTACACGGCTTGGACGTTTGGCGAGCTGCCCGAGCTGATGGAAGTCAGCCGCGGCGCGCAAAGCCTGATCGGCTTCCCGGCCCTGCTGGACCGTGGCGCGCATGTCGAGATCGAGGTCTTCGACGAGCCCGATGTAGCCGCCGCCAAACATCGCCTGGGCCTGCGTCGCCTGGTGGCGCTGCAGCTCAAGGAGCCGCTCAAGTTCCTGGAGAAGAACATCCCCGACCTGCAAAAAATGTCGGTGCTCTTCATGAGCTTGGGCACGGCCGAAGAGCTGCGCGACCAGATCATCGGCGTGGCCCTGGACCGGGCCTTCCTGGCCGAACCTTTGCCCAAGGACGAGTTCAGCTTCAAAACCCGCATCGAGGAGGGGCGCAGCCGCCTCAATCTGATCGCCCAGGAAGTGGCGCGCCAGACCGGCGTGGTGCTGCAGGAGCTGCATGCGGCGCAGAAAAAACTCAAGGACGCGCGCGCTGGCAAGGAGGCGGCCGAGGACATCACGGCCCAGCTGCAGCGCCTGTGCCCGAAGAACTTCGTCAGTACCACGCCCTGGGCACAGCTGCAGCACCTGCCGCGTTACCTCAAGGCCGTGACCGCCCGCCTGGACAAGCTGCGCGCCGATGCGGCCCGTGACGCCAAGTTGCTGAGCGAACTCAAGCCCCTGGAGCAGCGCTATCTGCGCCGCGTCATCGAGCTCAAGGGCACGGCGGACGCACGTCTGGCCGATTTCCGCTGGCAGCTGGAGGAGTTGCGTGTCAGCCTCTTCGCTCAGGAGCTGCGCACGCCCCAGCCGGTCAGCGTCAAGCGCCTGGACAAAGTCTGGGCACAGCTGCAGGGCTGAGTCCAGACTTTGCGGCGAGACTGACATCTGCCCGCAGGGCATGCCAGGTCGGAGCCACAAAGTCTGGGCACAGCTGCAAGGCTGAGGCCTGGTGGGGAAATAGGCCGCCTTTCCCACCCAGCTTGCTGCAACTGCCGTGCCGGGCTTTGTGTCCAATAGGGCGATAACGATCCATGATGTCCTGTTGGGGCCCGCTTTCCTGTGTCTGACGCTTCTGCCTCTTCCTCATCGACTGACAAGCCCGCGGTGGCGGCCGCGCCCATGCGCCGTTTCGGGCGCTTCGAGCTGCGCGCCTTGTTGAGCAAAAGCGCGCGCAGCATGTTGTGGGTGGTCTATGACGCCCGCCTGGGGCAGGAGCTGTTTCTCTGCATGCCACGGGTGGCGCCCAACAGTGCCGCGGCGACTGCGCATTGGCAGAAGATGGCCCAGGCCGCCTCGCGCGTGCAACACCCCAATCTGGCTCACGCCATTGAAATTGGCCAGGTCGAACAGTGGCCGTTTGTGGCCTATGACCGCGCCCTGGGCGAAACCCTGGACGAGCGCCTGGCGCGCCAGAGCGCGCCGCTGCCGGTGGAGGCGGCCGACTGGATCTGCCAATACCTCGAAGGCCTGGCCTTTGCCCATGAGGCCGGGCATGCGCACCGCGATGTCCAATGCGCCACGCTGATCATCGGCGCCAACAACCAGGTCCGTGTGCTGGGCCTGGAGGTGGCGCAGGAGGTGTTTCCGGCGACCGTGGACTTCAACACCGTCACCCGCCGCGCCGTGCGCGAGTCGGCGGCCGAGGATGTGCTCTGCGTCGGCCTGCTGCTGCATCGAATCCTCAGCGGCCGGCCCGTGCTGGAGCAGAGCGATCTGCAGGCCGTCGTACAGCAGATGCAGCCGCTGGGCCGCGAACTGGTGCGCCTGGGTTGGGAAACGCCGCACCCCATCCCCGACCCGCTGCGCGCCATCAGCAACCGCGCCACCGACCGCCAGGCCCGCCAGCGTTATCACATCGCCCGCACGCTCTTGCGCGCCCTGGACGGTTGGCGCACCACGGCGGCCAGCGACCAGGGCGGCCCGATCGCCTTGCTGATGGACAAGCTGCAGCGCATCGGCCATCTGCCCAGCAGCAGCCCCGGGCTGAGTCGCATCGCCCAGTCCTCCAGCATGGAGCGCCAGCACACCAGCGCCTTGTCGGCCTTGGTGCTGCAGGACATGGCGCTCAGTCTGGAGCTGCTGCGCCGGGTCAACAATTCCTTGAAGCAAAGCGGTGCGGCCGTCGATGGCACGGTGCTCAATATGCAGCGCGCCATCGCCATGCTGGGTCTGGACGGCGTGCAGCAGGCGGCGCGTGCACTCAAGCCCTGGCCCGGTCCGCTGAGCGAGTTGCAGGCCACCATGCTGCGCAGCCTGATGAAGCGCGTGCACCGCGCCGGCCAGATCGCCCAGGTGCTGCGCCCGGCCGGCTATGACGGCGAGGTGGTCTACCTGATCACGGTGATGCAGAACCTCGGCCGCCTGCTGCTGCAATACCACTTCCCGGACGATGCCCAGCAGATCCGCCAGCTGATGCAGCCGCCTGAGCCCACCGAGGACCAGCCCCATCCCCAGGGCATGAGCGAGCAGGCCGCTGCCTATGCCGTGCTGGGCTGCGATCTGGAGGCGCTGGGCGCGGCCGTGGCCAAGCATTGGAGCCTGGGCGAGGAACTGGTCCACATGATCCGTCGCCAGGCGCCTGAAGCGGCCGTGCGCCACCCCAACAATGACGCCGACCTGCTGCGTCTGACCTGCAGCCTGGCCAATGAGCTGGTCGATGCCCTGACCCAGGTCGAGGCGCGCCGCCAGCCCAGCGTGGAGGCGGCCACCCGTCGTTATGCCCGCGCCCTGGGCTTGGGGCTGCAGGACATCAAGCTGGCCCTCAACCCCGAGACACCGCCCCCGGCCACCTTTGATGCCCAACAGCCTCCGCCCTTGAGCGAGGGGCCCCGGGCGTCAGCCTTGCGCAAGCGCTTGACCGGTGGCAATGCGCCGCCTGCAGCCGGCGGTGGTGCTTGAACGCCGTGGTGCAGCAAATGAAGTCCGCTCCATAGCCCACCCGCGTCTCTGCGCTGCTCGCCTGAGGACCCCGAATTGCCCGCCATGCTGCCCGATCTCCCTGCTGAAGATGCCGCCGACGCTGGCGACTCGGGTGCCTACACCATGCCCGCGTCTCTGAGCGATCTGCATGTGCCGCAGCTGGGCCGCTTCCATTTGCTCAAGCGCCTGGGTGAGGGGGCGCAGGCCACGGTCTGGCTGGCCCATGATCCACGCCTGGACCGCGAGGTGGCGCTGAAGGTCTTGCACCCGCCCAGCGACGGCCGCAGTGTCGACGAATGGCTGCACGAGGCGCGCGCCGTCAGCCGCCTCCACCACCCGAATATCGTGCCGGTGTTTGAGGCCGACATCCAGGACGGCCAGGCCTATCTGGTGTTCGAATATGTTGCCGGCGGCTCCTTGGCGGACCGCTTGCGCCGTCAGGTGGACAGTGGCGGCGCCTTGCCGGCCCGTGTGGCGGTCGAGCTGAGCCTGGGCCTGCTCGACGGTCTGCAGGCGGCCCACCAGGCCGGCGTGGTGCACCGGGACCTCAAACCGAGCAACATCTTGATCGACGCCAAGGGCCGGCCGCGCGTGATGGACTTCGGCATCGCCGGGCGCCTGAGCGCGCCGGAGAAGGGCGCGCAGGCCCAGGCGCCGCAGCGCATCGTCGGCACGCCCGCCTATCTGTCCCCCGAGGCGGCGCGTGGCGAAGCGCCGTCTCCCGCCATGGATGTGTTCGCCGCCGCCATCCTTCTGGCCGAGATGCTCAGTGGCCAGCGCCTCAATCACGATGCCGATCCCTGGGCCTCGGTGCGCCGGCTGCGCGAGCAAGAGCTGCATTTGCCGCCGGGCCTGGGCCCCGAGGTGGACGACGCCTTGCGCGCCATCGTCCAGCGTGGCCTGGCTCGCGAGCCGGCCCAGCGCTGGCCCAGTGCCCAGGCCATGCACGATGCCCTGGCGCACTGGCTGCACCCCGAGGCTGCGCCAGAAGCGGCCGCCGCCCAGGGCGAGGGCGCGGCCCTGGAATTCCTGCTGCGCCGCATGCGCATCAAAAGCGACTTCCCGGCCATGAGCCAGGCCATCAGCCGCATCCAGCGCCTGACGCAGTCCGAGCATGAGAGCCTGACCAGCCTGTCCAACGAGATTCTCAAAGACGTTGCGCTGACGCAAAAGCTGCTGCGCCTGGTCAACACCGTGCAGTTCCGCCACACCAGCGGTGGCGCCCAAGGCGGCGGCATCAGCACGGTCTCGCGCGCCGTGGCCCTGATCGGCTTTGGTGGCATCCGCAATCTGGCCCTGTCCCTGATCCTGCTCGAGCGCATGGAAAACAAGGCCCATGCCCAGGCCTTGCGCGAGGAATTTCTGCGCTCCTTGATGGCCGCGTCGCTGGCGCGCGAGCTCTGTGTCAACAGCCCGGAAAGCGAAGAGGCCTTTCTGGCCGGCATGTTCTATCACCTGGGCCGTTCGCTGACCGAGTTCTATTTCCCGGAAGAAGCACGCCAGGTCCGGCGCATGCTCAGGCCGGAAGCCAGCGAAGCCGGCGAACGCCCGCTGCCGGCCCTGAGCGAGGCCAGCGCCTCCATCCAGGTCCTGGGCATGAGCTATGAGCAGCTCGGTCTGGGCGTGGCCCGCCAATGGGGCCTGCCCGATGGCTTGCAGGAAAGCATGCGCCGGCCCGGCGGGGAGCCGCCGCAGCGCTGGGTCGAAAAACCGTCCGAACGCCAGCGCTGGCTCGCCCATGCGGCCAATGCGGTGGCCGACGTGATCCTGCACACCGAGCCGGAGCAAGCCCATGCCAGGGTCCACGCCATGGCCCAGCGGCACGCCCGGGCCCTGGGTGTCAGCGCCGCCGATTTCGACCAGGCGGCCGACCGCGCCCGTGCCCGCCTGAGCGAGATGGCCGAGGCCATGGGCATCGCCCTGCCCAAGGGCTCGCCGGCGCGCCGCTTGCTGGCGCCGTTGCAGCCGGCGCCCGACGATTCCTTGAGCCCACACCAGCTGCAAGCCACCCAGGTGCTGGAGCCCACGCTCAGCCTCAGCGGCCAACAGCTGACGCGCGAGCAGGCGGTGGAGATGATGGCTTCAGGCATCCAGGACATCACCAATGCCATGGTGGACAGCTTCAAGCTCAATGAAGTGCTGCGCATGATTCTGGAAACCATCTACCGTGCCATCGGCTTCCGGCGCGTGGTGTTCTGCCTGCGCGATCCCAAGAGTGAACAACTGACCGGTCGCTTCGGCCTGGGCGAGGGAGTGGAGGCCGTGGTGCCGGCCTTCCGTGTGCCGCTGCGCCTGCCCAGCGGCGGCGCGGTGGACCTGTTCACGGCGGTCTGCCACAAGGGCGCCGACACCTTGATTGCCGACGCCTCGGCTGCCAATATCGCCGAGCGCTTGCCAACCTGGTACCAGGGGCCGGTGGCCGCGCCAAGCTTTCTGCTGCTGCCCATGCTGCTCAAGGGCCAGCCTTTCGCCATGATTTACGCCGACAAGGCCAGGGCCGGCGCCATCGACCTTGGCGAGAAAGAGCTGGCCTTGCTGCGCACCTTGCGCAACCAGGCAGTGATGGCCTTCAAGCAGGTGAGCTGAGCCCCCCCTGCTGGCCTTGCGGGGTGAGGGTTTTCCTGGCTCGGCTAGACTGCGGGCCCCTTTCCAGAAGCTCGTCCAGCCGCCATGTCCAGCCCCGTTCAAGAAGCCACCGTGTTGCAAGCTCTGCAGACTGTGATCGACCCCAACACGGGCAGCGATCTGGTGTCGGGCAAGCAGATCAAGAACCTGCGCCTGAGCGCCGGCAATGTGGCCTTTGAGGTGGAGCTGGGCTACCCAGCCGCCAGCCAGCATGCCGCCCTGCGTGCCAGTCTTGAGGACGCTGTGCGCACCTTGCCCGGTGTCGGCCAGGTGAACATCACCATCGGCAGCAAGATCGTCGCCCATGCGGTGCAGCGCGGTGTGCAGCTGCTGCCGGGCGTGAAGAACATCATCGCCGTGGCCTCGGGCAAGGGCGGGGTGGGCAAGAGCACGACCGCCGCCAATCTGGCGCTGGCGCTGGCCGCCGAGGGCGCGCGCGTCGGCGTGCTGGACGCCGACATCTACGGCCCCAGCCAGCCCCTGATGCTGGGTGCTTCGGGCCGACCCGACAGCCTGGACGGCAAGCTGATGGAGCCCAAGCTGGCCCATGGCCTGCAGCTGATGTCGATTGGCTTCCTGGTCGAGGACGACCAGGCCATGATCTGGCGCGGCCCCATGGCCACGCAAGCCCTGGAGCAGCTGCTGCGCCAGACCCGCTGGCAGGACTTGGACTACCTGGTGGTGGACATGCCGCCCGGCACCGGCGACATCCAGCTGACCCTGAGCCAGCGCGTGCCGGTGACCGGCGCCATCATCGTCACCACGCCCCAGGACATCGCCCTGATCGATGCCAAGAAGGGTTGGAAGATGTTCGAGAAGGTCGGCGTGCCCATCATCGGCCTGGTCGAGAACATGGCCGTTCACATCTGCACGAACTGTGGCCATGCCGAGCACATCTTCGGTGCCGACGGTGGCAAGAAGATGGCCGCGCAGTACGGCCTGGACTATCTCGGCGGCCTGCCCCTGGCCTTGTCCATCCGCGAGCAGGCCGACGCCGGCCGGCCCTCGGTGGTGGCCGAGCCCGAGGGCGAGATTGCTGTGCTCTACAAGGCCCTGGCGCGCAAGGTGGCGGTCAAGATTGCCGCTCAGGCCAAGGATTACTCGGCCAAGTTCCCGACCATCTCGATCTCCAAGGACAGCTGAGTTCGGCCGGCCAGGCCCTTGGCTTGGTGGTGAATTTTCCCGCATGCCGTGAATGCCCTCAGGTCTGGGCCGGGCTGACCGAAAGCCTGTAAGTACCGCAAGCCGAGATGCCCCGCCACGATGCGGGTCGCCGCTGCGGTCGTCGTTGTCGCGGCTTGCCAGGTGCGCGAACAGGGAAGGACGACAGTGGGCGATGCAGCCGGCGGCCGATTCAGGGTGCCGCGCCGGCAACGCCGTACCTGCCTCGTGCCGCTCCCCCCGCCCGGTGCCGCGATCCGCTCTGAGTTTCGGTCTCGGTCCAAGGGGTTTTGCATGAAAACGATCAAGCAGATGTTCTCTGCCGCCACACTGGTGCTGGCGGCCCTGGTACTGCTCTTGCTGGCGTCGGTCTATGAGCTCAATGCTGCCGGCGTTGCACTGTCGAAGGCTCAGGAGGCGCGCTATGTGTCATCAATGCTGGCTGATGAGCTGCGCCAGAGTTCCGACGATCTGACCCGGCTGGCGCGCACCTATGTGATGAGCGGTGACCCGGTCTGGGAGCAGCAGTACTTTGAGGTGCTGGACATTCGCAATGGCAAGAAGGCGCGCCCGGCCGGCTACGAGAAGATCTACTGGGACTTCCGTGCCGCTGGCCGCGATCCCGCCTCGGGCGCCAAGGGCGGCACGATGGAACCCTTGCTGCAGACCATGAAGAAGGCCGGCTTCACCGAGGCCGAGTTTGCCAAGCTCAAGGAGGCGGCTGGCAACTCGGACGACTTGGTCAAGACCGAGACCATCGCCATGAATTTGGTCAAGGGCCTCTATGAAGACGGCAATGGCGGCTACACCAAGAAGGGGGAGCCCGATCTGGCCAAGGCACAGGCCATGATGCATGACAAGAACTACCACCAGTACAAGGCCAAGATCATGGCGCCGGTGGACGAATTCTTGCGCTTGCTGGATGGCCGCACCGAGGCCGCGGTCAGCGAGGCGCTACAAGCCGAGTCGCGCTGGTTCAAGGTCGTGTTGGGTCTGATGCTGGCGCTGGCGGGGGCGACCTTGGGCCTGCTTTGGTATGCCAAGCATTGGGTCAATCAGCGTCTGGGCGCTGAGCCCTTCGAGGTCGTCGCGGCCGTGCAGGTGATCGCCGACGGCAATCTGGCCCAGCGTCTGCGCAACCAGAGCAGCGATGCACAGAGCGTGATGGGTGTGCTGGCCCAGATGGTGGATAAATTTGCCGATGCGGTCAGCCAGGTGCGCAATGGCACCGACGGTGTGGCCACCGCCAGCGCCGAGATCGCCCAGGGCAACAACGACCTGAGTGCGCGCACCGAGCAGCAGGCCAGCAATTTGCAGCGCACGGCTTCATCCATGGACGTGCTGGGCAGCACCGTGCGGCAGAACGCTGACAACGCGCGCAGTGCCAACCAGCTGGCGGTCAGCGCCAGTTCGGTCGCCATCCGGGGTGGCGATGTGGTGAGCCAGGTGGTCGACACCATGAAAGGCATCAATGACAGCTCGCGCCGCATTGCCGACATCATCAGCGTGATCGACGGCATCGCCTTCCAGACCAACATCTTGGCGCTCAATGCGGCGGTGGAGGCGGCGCGCGCCGGCGAGCAGGGGCGGGGTTTCGCAGTCGTTGCCAGTGAAGTGCGCAGCCTGGCTCAGCGCAGCGCCGAAGCGGCCAAGGAGATCAAGCAGTTGATCAATGACAGCGTGGAGCGGGTCGAGCGTGGCACCCAACTGGTCGATCAGGCCGGCTCCACCATGGAGGAGATCGTCGCCTCGATCAAGCGGGTCACCGACATCATGGGCGAAATCAGCACCGCCAGTGGCGAGCAGAGCGCCGGGGTGGCGGAGATTGGCCAAGCCGTCACCTTGATGGACCAGAGCACACAGCAAAATGCGGCTCTGGTGGAGCAAAGCGCGGCCGCGGCCGAGAGCCTTCGTCAGCAGGCCAATACCTTGCAGCAGGCGGTGGCGGTCTTCACCTTGCGTTGAGCCGCGCGCCCCAGCCGTGTTCAGGTGGCCGGGTGGGCCAGGTCGCGCAGATGGGTGGGGCCCACGCGAGCCTCGATTTCGGCCAGCATGGCGCGGCCCCAGCCCAGGGCGAACAAGGCCTCGCCGACAACAAACATGGGCCCGACCAGCAGGCCGACCAGATCGTCGACAAAGGCGGGCTTCTTGCCCTCGTAGTAGTGGCCGACGAACTGGATGATCCAGCCCAGCACAAAGCTGCCCAGCCCCCAGGCCAGCCACTGCGAGCCGCTGCCGGCGGCCAGCGGCTCGGCCAGGGCCATCAACACGCCGTTGACGGCACTGACGGCCAAGCCCAGCACCAGATTGCCGCGCGTCAGGTACCAGGCCGTGCTCAGGGCCCAGACCGCCCAGGCTCCATTGGTCTGCAGGCCAAAGGCTTCGAGTTGAATCCTGGCCAGCAGCACACCGGCGGCAAACACGATCAGGGGAATGCCGACGAAGTGGGTGGCGATATTGCGCCGGTCGCGGTGGTAGCTGGCGTATTGGGCCATCAGATCGATGGCGGGGCGGAATGGGCTGGCGGCCATGGCTGGCTCCTTTGAGATGCGTCTTGAAGGCGATGCTAGCGCAAGCGCTGCCCATCGCACTGTCAGAATGAGCTTGTAAGTTCCCTGCTGTGAGGCCTCAGCCCTTGAAGAATCCCGAGAAACGCCGTCGGTGCAACACCCTGCTCCTGAGCTTGGCGGCTGCGGCCTTGTGCAGTGCCTGCGCGACCGTAGCGCCGCCGAGCCCCATGGCGGAGGCGGCGAGCCTGCCGGAGTTCGCCCTGGCGCAAGCGCAGCTGGAGGGCTTGGCCGGCGGGCGCTTGTACCGACTGGACCCTGCCGCCAGCCGGGTCCATATCCATGTATTCCGGGCCGGCCGTGCGGCTGGACTCGGGCACAACCATGTGCTGGCTGCGCCGCAGGTCCGGGGTTTGCTGTGGTGGCCTTTGGATGCCGAATCGCAAGCTCCGGCTCTGCGTGGCGCCGGGGCGGCTCGTTTTGAGCTGCTGCTGCGCCTCGATGAGCTGCAGCTCGATCCTCCCGAGCTGCGCGCCGCATTGGGCCCCGGCTGGGCCTCGCCGCTGAGCCCCGAGGCCGTTGCCGCCACCCGGCGCAATATGTTAGGCGAGGCCGGCCTGCAGGCCGAGCGCTTTCCCGAGCTGCGCATCCAGGGCCTGCAGCTGATCGGCGAGGCGCCCAAGCTGGTGGCACGCTGGGCACTGAGTTTGCATGGCCGCACGCGCCAGTACGAAGTGCCGCTGCAAGTGGAAATGAACGCGCAGTCGGTGCGTCTGAGCGGCGCCTGGGTGCTGCGCCAGAGTGATTTCGGCTTGACACCGTTCTCGGTGGCAGGAGGGCTGCTGGCGGTGCAGGACGAGCTGCTGGTCGAATTTGCGCTACAGGGGCTCTGAGCGGGGCAGGTCTCAGCGCAACCTTCGGCTCATCAAATCCTTGTCCACCAAGCGGCCGTCCGGCAATTTGATGGCTCCCATCAGGCGGCCGTAGCGGATGAAGCCGCAACTCTCATAAAGGCGCACGGCGGCCAGGTTGCTGGAGGTGACGCTGAGCGTGACCAGCTCCAGCACCGGCTCGCCTTCCAGCAGCATGAGGGCGCGTTGCAGGAGCTGCCGGCCGACGCCGCGGCCATGCAGGCCGTCGCTGACCATCATGCCGACGATATGGGCGACGTGGCGCACCTTGACGCGCGCCTCATGCTCGCAGCTGATGGCGCCGACCAGTTGTCCGTCCAGCCAAGCCGTCAGGGTGAACAGGTTGGCGCCGCCGTCGCCGCCGCTGAGGCGGCCGCGGTAGCTCTCGGCATCGCGTAGCAGCTCGGTGCGGGCGTCGGAGGTGAAGGCCTCGGGGTGTCCGGCCAGCATGCCATCACGTAGCTGCTTGTAGGCCGGCAGGTCTGCCTCGCGCATCAAGCGGATCTGACAGTCCAGCTGGCTTCGCTGGGGCGAGGGTGTGGAGTTCTCAAGCATGGTCTTGCCACTCCTGCAATTCGCGCAGGCTGTTGATATTGAGAAAGGCCTGCGGGTCGCCAGGCTGATCAAAGGCGACCACGACATGGTTCTGTGCGGCTTGCCACTGTTGCAGGCGTCGGCCACCTCGGGCCAGAAACTCGGCGGCGCTGTCGGCCAGGCGGCGGTGCATCAGGCAGAAGACTGGCTCCGCCTGCCCGGCGCAGCTGGGAAAGGCCAGCTCGGCGCCGCTGCTGACCAGGGCTGCGGCCAGGCGCTCGCCCAGGTCCAGGGGCAGGAAGGGGCTGTCACAGGGCACGCTGAGCAGCCAGTCGCTGCCGCAGGCCCGCAGACCGGCCAGCATGCCGGCCAAGGGTCCGGCGAAGTCGGAGTCGGCATCGCTGACGACGGGGCAGCCGAAGCGGCCGTGCTGCTGCAGCTCTTGGTTGGCGTTGATGAGCAGGGTTCCGACCTGCGGCTGCAGCCGCTCCAGCACGCAGGCCAGCAGCGGCCGCCCCTTGAACATTTGCAAGCCCTTGGACACGCCGCCCATGCGGCGACCCAGACCTCCGGCCAGCACCAGGCCGGTGATGTTCTCGATGGCGTCCGGACGGCCGCTGCCCACCATGGCTCAACCGCCGATGTAGTGCATTTCGATGCGGCGCTCGCCAACCGGCGGCTCGCCCAGGCCTTGGCTGCGCAGCTGCGAGTAGCGGTCACTGCGCTGCGACCACAGGCCAGCCACCGTGGCCTCGATTTGTGCATCCGTGGCCGGGCTGCGCAGCAGGCTGCGCAAGTCCTGGCCGCGGTGGGCGAACAAGCAGGTGTAGAGCTTGCCTTCGGTGGACAGGCGGGCCCGGTTGCAGTCGCCACAGAAGGCGCGGCTGACACTGGAGATCAGGCCGATCTCGCTGCTCAAGCCCTGGCGGCTGATGCGCCAGCGCTGCGCGGTTTCGCCGGGCGCGCTGGCCGACAGCGGCTGCAGATCGAACTGCTCGCCCAGGCGCTCCAGCAGCTGTGCCGAGGGCAGTACCTCATCCATGCGCCAGCCATTGCTGGCGCCGACGTCCATGTACTCGATGAAACGCAGCTGTACGCCGGAGCCCAGGAAATGCTGGGCCATGGGCAGGATCTGGCTGTCGTTGACACCCTTCTTGACCACCATATTGACCTTGATGGGTCCCAGCCCGGCTGCTTGCGCGGCAGCGATGCCGGCCAGCACCGAGGCGACCGGGAAGCCGACATCGTTCATGCGCTGGAAGATGGCGTCATCGAGACCGTCCAGGCTGACGGTTACGCGCCGCAGGCCGGCCTGCTTGAGCCGCTCGGCCATGCGTTCCAGCAGGGATCCGTTGGTGGTCAAGGTCAGATCAAGGGGCCGGCCGGCCGGTGTGCGCAGCTCGGCCAACATGGCGATCAGGCGGTCAACATGCTTTCGCAAGAGCGGCTCGCCGCCGGTCAGGCGGATCTTTTCGACCCCGAGCGCCACGAAGCTGCGCGCCAGACGGGTGATTTCCTCGAAGCTGAGCAGCTCGCTATGAGGCAGGAATTCGTAATGCTTGTCGAAGACCTGTTTGGGCATGCAGTAGCTGCAGCGGAAATTGCAACGGTCGGTGACCGAAATGCGCAGATCGCGCAGGGGGCGGCCCAGCAGATCGTGTGGCGGGCTGGCTTCGCCCGAGCTGGGGGCGGCAAGCTCGGAAAACGCGCCTAAGGAGGCGACCCGAGGCGAACTCTCGGTTTGGCGCAGATCGACGATGGGAATCACAGGCTTGTTGACCATGCGCGCCATTGTGCCCGCTGCGCAGAAGCCAGGCCTGGCGAAGGCCGGCTTGGCCTCGGCCGGGGCCGCCTGGCGCACAGCTGTGACTATCACCCCAAGAGGGGGCTTGCCCTCAGCGCGCGCAACAGTTGGAATGCGAGGCATGACCGGCGTACTCCATCCTGACCTGCCTCACTTCATCGCTTTTGGCGCCGTCTATACCGAGCTCAGCCGCAGCGGCCCCGATCTCTGGCGCAGCCGCAACCGTGGCGCGCCCTGGCAGGTGGCCGTGGCTCTGTCCACTTTGGGCGAACTCAGCGCCTTTGCCGGCGCCATCAGTCAGGACCAGTTCGGCCAGGAAATCTGGATCGACAGCAGCGACGCCAACCTGGATCTGCGCTTCATCCAGCAACTGCCCAAGCCGCCCTTGCTGGCCCTGAGCCGCGATGATGAAGCGCCACAGTTCTTTGTCGGTCAGGACAGTGCCGACCTGCATTTCCGCCCCGAGGGCCTGCCCAATGCTTGGCTCAAGGCCTTGCGCTGGGCTCATTTCGGCGGCATGAGCCTGGTGCGCCAACCCCTGGCCATGCGTTTGCTGGCCCTGGCCGAAGGTTTGAAAGCCGAGGGCAAGACACTCAGCTACGCGCCCGAGTTCAGCCTGCAGATGGACTCGCGCTACGACGAAACTCTGGAACGCATGTGCCGCCTGGCTGATGTGATCCAGGTCTCCGAAGCCGAACTGCGCGGCCTGTTTCGCGCGCAGGACTATCGCTTGGGTCTGGCCCAGATCAGCGCCTGGAACCCAGATGCTGTGCTGCTGCTTCAGCACGGCGTGGCCGGCCACGCCACGCTCTACCGCGGGCGCGAGGAATGGCATGCGCAGATTGCCGACCACGAGGCGGTCGACCCGGTCGGTGCGCGGGAATCCGGTCTTGCTGGTCTGATCTTCAGCTGCCTGCACCACCGGGCGGCACCGACGCAGCAGCATTTGCGCTGGGCCGTGGCCGCCGAAGCCGCGGCCTGCGGCGCGGCGGGCTTTTGCCCGCCCTCGGAAGCCTTGGTGGCCACGCTGGCGGAGCGGGTTTTGCTGAAATCGGGGCTGTGAGCGGGTCTGAGCTCGCCTTGCCGAGCGTCTCTTCGCATCAGCCGGCTCTTGAAGGCTCCACCGCAGCCAGCGTGACAGCTTCGCCACATTTGCGCGCTTCTGGCTGGCATGAAACCCATCTGCGCTTCAGTGGCCGTGGTGCTGACTACTTTCGAATCTGGGTGCTCAACACCTTGCTCAATCTGCTCAGTCTGGGCTTGTATTCGCCCTGGGCCAAGGTGCGCAAGGCGCGCTGGTTTGCCCAGCACACTTGGCTGCTCGACGACAACTTCGACTACCACGCCGACCCGCGTCGTCTGCTGCTGGGCCGGCTGGTGGCCTTGCTCTTGCTGGTCGGCAATGGCTATGCCTTTATGTGGTCGAAGACGGCCGGCTGGCTGATGGTGGCCGTCTTGCTTCTGCTGGGCCCGTTGCTGTTCGCCAGTGCCCAGCGCTTCCGCCTGGTCAACAGCAGCTGGCGCGGCCTGCGTTTCGGCTTTCAGATGCCGCGGCACCGGGCCTACTGGATCTGCCTGCCGGTGCTGCTGCTTTGGCAGCTCAATACCGTGCCAGAAGAATTCGGTCTCGAGCTTCGCTTCAACCACGGCAACGTGCTGCTGCTGGCCTTGATCTTCGCGATCGTCGGCCCCTGGGCGCATGCCCGGCTCAAGGCGGGCCAGCACAGCTGCGCCCGCTTTGGCGGGCGGCGCTTCGCCTACCGTTCCAGCATGTGGGAGTTTTACAAGCTCTATGCCCTGTTGACCTGCTTGCTTTGTCTGGCTCTGTTGCTGCAGTTCCTGCTGGCGAGCATCGTCCTGCAGGGCATGAGTCGGTGGCCGGAATTTTCAGCCTGGCTAGCGCCTTGGATGCGCTATGCCAATGTGTGGGTCGGCATCTTGGTCGGCGCCGTGGTCTGGCTGTTGGTCTGGCCGTTCTTCGCGGCCCGCCTGCAGCGGGTGGTCTGGGATCGCACGCGGCTGGGGCCGGTGAGCTTCGTGGGGGAGATGAAGGCCTGGCCTTTGTGGCGCATGACCTTGTCGCAGATGCTGTTGGTGGTGTTGAGCCTGGGCCTCTACTGGCCCTTTGCCGCCGTAACGCTGGCGCGCTATCGCATCGAGTCGCTCAAGCTTCGTTCCATGCGTCCATGGGCAGAGCTGGATTTGCGATCACCACGAACCGCCGCCGGCTCGACGGTGGCTGAAGGTTCGGCCGATCTGTTCGGCCTGGACCTGGGGTGGTGAGCACCATGAGCTCCAGTGAGGGGAGGGGGCAGTGGTTCGACGGTCGGCGGGCTCAAGGGCAGACGGTCCGTTGGCGTGTGGATGGACAGGGCCTGTGGCTCTGTGCCTGGGGCGAAAAGCCGCGGCCCGAGTTGGCGCCGTTGGCCGGTCCTTTCGAGGCCCGGCGCTTGCGTTTGCGTCCCAGCTTGGGTCTGGCGCGGCAGCCTCTTGACCTGCCGGATGGCAGCACCCTCTGCGTGAGCCTAGACGCCGCGCGCCTGCAGGCTGCACTTGGGCTGCGGCCGGCCTGGGAGGAGCGCTTGCTCGCGAACGTGCCTGCCATGGGCCTCTGCCTGCTCTTGCTGGTGGCCGTGCTGGTCAGTTTTGATCAGTGGGGGGCGCCCAAGCTGGCCAGTGCGGCCATGCCGCTCCTGCCGCCCAGCGTTGATCGCGGGCTTGGGCGGATGGTCGAGGACTCCCTGGAGGCGGAGTGGCGGCCCAGCCAGGTGCCGTCGGACCGGCAGCAGCGCCTTGTGGCGCGTTTCGAATCGGTGATGAAGCGCTTGCCGCCCATGGATCCCGCACCCAAATTGCGGTTTGCGCGCGAGGCCCAGTTCGACAGTGCGGAGGGCGGCTTCAATGCCCTGACCCTGCCCAATGGCACGGTGGTCCTGCTCGATGGCTTGGTGGCCCAGTTCAGCGACGAGGAACTGATGGCCGTGCTGGGCCATGAGCTCGGACATTTGCGGCATCGTCACGCCCTTCGCGGCACCCTGCGCTCCATCGGCCTGGGCAGTGTGGCCGGGGCGGTGCTGGGGGACTTCTCTTCGGTGGCAGCCAACTTGGTGTTTCTGCTGCGTTCCAGCGCTCATTCGCGCGATGACGAGCGCGAGGCCGATGCCGACGCGCGCGAATTCCTGCGCCAGGCCGGCCTGCCGGCTGCCACCCTGGTTTCGACCTGGCAGCAATTCAAAAAGCAGGAACTCGCGCAAGGGTCGCGTGCCTCCTTGCTCGACGGATTCGCCAGCCACCCGAGCACCGAGGAACGTTTGCGCCGGGCTCAGGCCTGGGCTGCCGAAGAGGAGGCCCCACTGCAAGCGCTGCCGGCCGCCCCGCGCTGACGCGGGTCCATCGTCTGCAATGCACTTTGGGTGAGCCGGAAGCCCGCTCAGTCGGGAATGCGGTAGTCGGCCGGTCCCATCAAGTCGATGCCACAGGCCAGGCTCTCGGCCCAGGCGATGAATTGCTGCACGGCCGGGCCGCTCATGGGGCTGCCGTGTTGCGGCACGATCATGTCGATGGGCAACTCGCGCACCATGGCCGCCCACAGGCGCATGACCTTGTTGCTGACCATATAGCGGCGGTGGAAGCCTTCCATGTGGCGGATGTGGCCGTCCAGCTCGGTCACCTGCTTGGCCGGGTCCAGGTTGGCGCCCAGCGAGGCGCCGAGGTCGCCTGAGAAGAGGATGCGGCTGATCGGGTCGTAGAACTGGAAGTTCCCCTCGGCATGCAGGAAGTGGGCGGGCAGGGCCCAGAGCTCGAAGCTGTCGTCGCTGCCCTGGCCCAGGCGCAGGCGCTGACCGGCGTCGGGCAGGCCGATGATGCGGCCGGCGGTCTTGCCGGGCTTGCAAAAGTGCGGTGCGAAGCGCTCCCAGATGCGCGAGATATAGACCGGCGCCGTGGTGGCCGTCATCCAGCGGTCCAGTGAAGCAATGATGTCGGGGTCGGCGTGCGAGGCCAGGATGGCGGCCAGTTTGTGCGGCGCCATGGTCTGGGTCAGGCCCAGGTAGAGCTCGTTGTAGGCGATATTGCCACCCGGGTCCAGGATCGCGCCGGTGTTGCCATGGACCAGCAAGAACTGGTTGGATTGCACAGCCTCGCCGTCCTCCAGGCTGAGCTTGGAGAACATCAGGCATTGGTGTGAGCCCTGACGGAACAGTTCGATGGACATGGCGCGTGGACGGACGAATCCGGCAGTGGAATGGCGCCACTCTAGCGAGGCCGGGCTCGCGCGCCCTTGAGCAAGATCAAGCGTCGCCGCCGCCTGCCGGCTTGAGCGTGCCGCGCAGGGCCAGCAGACCCGCCTCGGGCAGGGCGGGGCTGTAGAGCCAGCCCTGGGCATCGCTGACGCCCAGGTTCAGCAGAGCCTGGCGCTGGTGCTCGGTCTCCACGCCTTCGGCCGTGATGGCCAGGCCCAGAGTGTCTGCGAGAGCGACGATGGCTCGCACGATGGCCAGGTCGTTGCCGGCGCGCTCGATGTCGCGCACAAAGCTCTTGTCGATTTTGAGCCGGTCGAGCGGGAAATACTTGAGCAGGGACAGGGATGAAAAGCCGGTGCCGAAGTCGTCGATGGCCAGCTTGACTCCGAGGCGTCGCAACTCGCCCAGGATCAATCGGCCGCTGTCGATCGACTGCAGGGTCGATTCGGTGATCTCCAGCTCCAGGCAGGCCGGCGGCAGGCCGTGGCGGGCCAGGGCTTGCGCGACCACATCGACAAAGCCGGGGCGCTGCAGCTGGCGTGCCGAAATATTGACGGCCAGCCGGTCCAGCGGGCGGCCGCTCGCCAGCCAGCGCACGCCCAGACGGCAGGCCTGGTCCAGAGCCCAGCGGCCGAAGTCCTCGATCAGTCCGATCTCCTCAGCCACTGGAATGAAACGGTCGGGGCTGATGGGCCCCAATTCCGGGTGGTTCCAGCGCATCAAGGCTTCGGCACCGATGACGCGGTGGCGGGCCATGTCGATGATGGGTTGCCAATGAAGCACCAGCTCGTGGCCCAGGCGCGCGCGGCGCAGGCCTTGTTCGATCTGCATGCGGGCGATCGCCTTGTCCGAGAGCGTGGCGCTGAAGACCTCGTAGCGGTTGCGACCGCCGGCCTTGGCTTCGTACATGGCGGTGTCGGCTGCCTGGATCAGCGCGTCGGACGTGTTGGCATGGTCAGGAAATTGGGCGATGCCGATGCTGGCCGACACGGAGACGGGCTCACGGCCTTCCAGCTCAACCGGCAAACGGATCTCGGCCAGCAGCTTCTCGGCCAGAGTAGTGGCGTCCTCGGTGCGAGTGATATCGCTGAGCAGGATGATGAATTCATCACCGCCCAGGCGCACCGAGACATCGGAACGGCGCAGGCAGAGCTCAAGGCGGCGCGCGATTTTGATCAGGAGCTCGTCACCGACGCTGTGACCCAAAGTGTCATTGATGGTCTTGAAGCCATCGAGGTCGAGAAAGAGCAGTGCAAAGCGGGCGCCATCGCGGCCTTCACCAGGGGAGTCCAGGCGCGCATCGCCGGCGATGAAGTGGCGCAGGCAAATCTCCAGATGATGGCGATTGCCCAGTCCCGTCAAGGCATCATGGTAGGCCAGGTGCTGGATCTGGGTCTCGGCGCGGCGCAGGGCCGAGATGTCGGTGAAGGTCAGCACCTGGTGGCTGAGCTGGCCTTGCGTGTCCAGCACGGGCGCAAGATGCTGCCAGGCCGGAAAGACGCGACCATCGCGATGCCGGCAGATGGTCTCGCCATGCCAGATGGCGGCGCTGCTGCTGATTGGCGCTGCCGGATTGCCCAGGGCGTGAAAGCCGGCGGCATCGCCGACTCTTTGCGCGTGCAGAAAGCCGCGCACATCGCGCCCGACGATCTCATGCAAGAGCCAGCCCGTCATCTGGCTGAACGACGGATTGACGGCCCGCACGCGCAACTGTTCGTCGAGGATGAGAATGGCATCCGCGGCGGATTCGAACACGACCGCAGCTCGGCGCAACTGCGCCTCGCTTTCCCGCTGCAAGCTGATGTCTCGGAACACGCCGATGATCTTGCCCTCCTCGGGAAAATGGCAGGCCTTGATCTCCAGCCAGACGGGGGGCTCTTCCTCTGGGCGCCAGCGGGTCACGCAGTGGACGGATCCGCCGGGGGCCAGCAAGCATGACATCTGCTGGCGCGCCCGCTCATCGATACAAGCCAGAAATTCCTGGCGCGAAATCGCAAAGCCACGCGGCTCGCTGGCGAACAGGGGTTTGATATGGCCGTGCAGCTCGATGTCATCGGAGTCCGGCCGGAACTCCACCACGCCCAGCTGCGCGGCATCCAGCGCCAGGCGGTAGCGCTGCTCGGCCCGTTCGGCCTGCTGTTCGGCTGTACGCCGTGCCAGGGCCATGCGTATGGTGGCGTTCAGTTCGCGCAGCTCGAAGGGCTTGAGCAAGTAGCCGTAAGGTGCGGTCAAACCGGCTCGTTCCAAGGTGGCCGGTTCGGCATAGGCGGTCAGATAGATGACGGGGATCTTCAGCTGGCTGATGACGGTGTGGGCAGCGCGCGTGCCGTCACCGCCGTGGCCGAGGTTGATGTCCATCAGCACCAGATCCGGGCGGTCGCCGCGGGCCAATTCGACGGCGCGGCTTTCCGACGCGGCCATGCCACTGACCTCATAGCCCAGGGATTCAAGGTCCTGCTTGAGGTCCAAGGCGACGATGCGCTCGTCCTCGACGATCTGAATGCGCGCCAGCCGTGGCGCCGCCGGCACAACCATGGAGTCCGTCATGTCGTGGTTTCCTTTGCATCCCTTGAGTTCATGAAGTTGACTCTCACACGGGTCCCTTGCCCGGCCATCAGACGGAGCGTGCCGTCGAGTTGTTCGGTCAGCATGGGGACCAGTTGAAAGCCCAATGTCTTGCTGTTTTCCCAGTCAGGATCGCTGGGCAGGCCGATGCCGTCATCGCTGACCTCTATCTGCAGGCTGTGGTCGTCGGCGCGCTTTGCGCTGATCACGATGCGCCCGTTGCTCCGATTGGGGAAGGCGTGCTTGAAGGCATTGGTGACCAGCTCGTTGACGATCAGCCCGCAGGGGATGGCCGCCTGCAAATCGATCGCCATGCCTTCATCGTCGGCCTGCACCTTCAGTTCCAGGGCTTTCTCGGGGTTGGCGTAGCTGTCGTGCAGCAAGGTGGCCAGTCGCTTGAGGTAGGGGCCCAGTTCAAGTGCAGAGAAGTCATTGCGTTCGTAGAGCAGCTGGTGGGTCAGTGCCATGGCGCGGATCCGGCTCTTGCTGTCACGCAGCACGGCCCTGACCGAGTCATCGACGTAGCGCGACTGCAGGCGCAAGAGACTGGAGACGATTTGCAGATTGTTTTTGACCCGGTGGTGCACTTCGCTGAGCAGCGCTGTCTTCTCCTGCAGGGCGCGTTCAATCTGGGCCTGGGCAGCCAGGCGTTCGTCGATATCGATGACGGTGGCCAACACCTCGGGAGGATCGCTGCCTGGAATCGGGTTCAGCCCTACCTCGACATTGAAGCTGCTGCCGTCATGCCGCAAGGCCTGCAGCCGCCTGCGCTTGGCCATGGGCCGGGTCTGGAGATGGGCAAAGAAGTGGCTGATCAGTGCCGGATGACCGGGGCGTGAAGCCACGGGCACAAGCTCGTTGATGTCGCTGTTTTCCAGCGTCCCGGGCAGGCAGGCAAACAGCCGGTCCATGGCGGTGTTGGCGAGCAGGATACGGCCCTCGCCATTGACCAGGGCCATGCCATCAGGGGCGGCGTTGAAAGCACTGCGAAAGCGGGCCTCGCTGGCCCGCAGAGCCCGCTCGCCGTGCACGCGGTCGGAAATGTCGATGCCGGAGGCGATCACGTGGGTGACTTGCTCTCCATCGTCGCGCAACGGAGCCAGCATGAAGTCGATGGTCATGCGGCTGTCGTTACGCATGCGCACGATGACGTCACTTCGTATCACCTTGCCTTCGGCGGCCTCGATCATGGCGCCACGCAGCCAAGTTTGCAGATCCAGGTCGTGCGACCACCAATAGGTATCCCAGAACGCCTTGCCGCGGACCTCGTCGATGCCGATGCCAGCGGCTTCAAGCGGCGCCCGGTTGGCTTCCAACAAGATGCCCTCGGTGCTGAGTACGCCGACAAAGGCGAACAAACCGTTGAGTACCCGGCGTAGGCGCTCCTCGCTCTCCCTCAGGATGGCCTCGGCCTTGCGATGGCTGGTGATGTTGACAGCCTGAACCAGTATGCCCACCACCACTTGCTCAGCATCGCGTATGGGCAGGTAGCTGGCTTCCCAGTCGGACGGCGTGTCTGGATGACTGGGCACCAGGACCTGAACACGGAACTTTTCCAGCGCATGACCATGGTCCAGCACCGCGCGCAGCAGGGGTTCGAGTTTGTCGAAGGCCAGCGGCAGCACTTCGGCGACGCTGCGCCCCAAAAGCTTCTCGACCGGCACGCCATTGAACTCGGCCAAGGCCCGGTTCACCCGTGTGTAGCGAAGTTGCCGGTCCAGCACGGCCAAGCCGACTGGCAGATCGCTGGCGAACAGGCTGTCGAGTACCGCGTGGTCAGCCGGCTCCGCCTTCATGTTTGATGCGCCCACAGACCGACTTCCGTTTCGGCGCGCCTGGGGCGGGCGGCGTGGCGCCCGCGGGCCGATTGCATCGGGAACTGCATGCTGGTTCTCTCCCTGAGAAACATCGTGGATTCAACGACATCGGTGCAGACCCCATCTATCTTGATGTTTGTCAATTCCGAGTCTACCCGGCAACAGCCGTCCAGCTTGCTTGTTTCTTGGGTCAGCGACCAGCGGCAGCTTCAGCGCTGTTGATCGGTCTTGCCTTCTTTCTTGGGGCGGTGCTCGCGGACCTGCAGGCGTGGCCGCTCAACCTCTTCCTGGGGCAACGGCGCCACTTCTTTCAAGCTGGCCCGGCAGCGCAGGGTCAGGTCTTGATAGGTTTCGGTGCCGGCGCGTTTCCAGCTGATTTCGTCATCGCTGAGTTCGCGCATGACCTTGGCCGGCAGGCCGGCGATCAGCGAGCGCTCGGGCAGCTTGAGCCCGGCGCGGACAAAGGCGCAGGCCGCAACGATGCTGTAGGCGCCGACCTCGGCCGCGTCCATGACCACCGCATTCATGCCGACCAGGGCGTCGTGGCGCACGATGCAGCCATGGAGCACGGCGCCGTGGCCGATATGCCCATTGCGTTCGACCACGGTCAGGGAATCCGGGAAACCGTGCACCACGCAGTTGTCCTGGACATTGGCGCCTTCGTGGATTTCGATGCGGCCGAAATCGCCACGCAAGCTGGCCAAGGGGCCGATGTAGCAGCCCGGGCCGATGTGGACATCACCGATCAGCACGGCTGTGGGGTGGACATGGGCGCTGGGGTGGACGACCGGGATGACGCCGTCGATGGAGTAGGTGGGCATGGATGGGGGGATGGGTGAATCGTGAATCGTGAATCGTGAATCGTGAATCGTGAATCGTGAATCGTGAATCGTGAATCGTGAACGGGTGAACGGGTGAACGGGTGAACGGGTGTGGCTGATTCACCTGTTCACCCATTCACTTGTTCACTGCATTCCAAGGGTTTACGCTGAGTAGCGCCGTCTTGCGCCAAATCAAGACCAACCTTACGATCTACCGACCGGTCGGTCAAGAGTGTTTGAGCTGATCGATTCGCTGCCTTCCTTCGTCGAACGAACCGCCCCGAGGCCTGCCGCATGCAAGAACCGCAACTCCTGAGCCAGCAGGACGGTGCCGTCCGCACCCTGACTCTGAACCGCCCCGCGGCGCTCAATGCCTTCACGTCCGGCCTGCTGGCCGAGCTGCGCGAGGCGTTGGATGCGGCCGCAAGCGATGCCAGCGTGCGCTGCGTGGTGATCACGGGCGCCGGTCGTGCTTTCTGTGCCGGCCAGGATCTCAGCGACCCCATGGTCAACCCCGATCTCAAGCCCGGCGAGTCGCCCAAGGACGTCGGTGCCTTGCTCGACGGCTTCTACATCCCCCTGGCCCAGCGCGTGCGCAGCATGCCGGTGCCCGTGATCGCCGCCGTCAACGGCGTGGCGGCCGGTGCAGGCGCCAACCTCGCCCTGGGCTGCGATCTGGTGCTGGCTGGCAACTCCGCCAGCTTCATCCAGGCCTTTGCCAAGATCGGCCTCGTGCCCGATTGCGGCGGCAGCTGGTTGCTGCCGCGCCTGGTGGGTCGCGCCAAGGCCTTGCAGCTCGCCTTGTTGGGCGAGAAGCTGCCGGCCGCCGAGGCGCAGGCCATCGGCTTGATCTACAAGGCCGTGCCCGATGAAGAACTGGCCGCCAGCGCCCAGGCCCTGGCGCAGAAGATCAGCCAGATGCCGGTGCGCGCCATGGCGCAGACCCGCATGGCGTTTGACGAAGCCGGCCTGCTGGACTTTGACGACGCCCTGCGCCTGGAGGCGGTGACGCAAAGCCAGCTGGGCTTCTCGGCCGACTATCTGGAAGGCGCCGCGGCCTTTTTGCAAAAGCGCGCGCCCAAGTTCAGCGACCGCTGAACAATCAAGCGCCAGCATCAAGACGGAGCCCGCCTATGAGCATGGATGCACAAGAGATTGCCGAGGCCGTGCGGCACGGCATGTGGGCCCAGGACCGGGCCAGCCAAAGCTTGGGCATGGCCGTGCTGGCGATTGCCCCCGGCAGTGCCACCCTGGCCATGACGGTGCGGGAGGACATGCTCAATGGCTTTGAAATCTGCCACGGCGGCCTGATCACCACCCTGGCCGATTCGACCTTCGCCTTCGCCTGCAACTCTTACAACGAGTTGACCGTGGCCTCGGGTTTCAGCATCGACATCGTCGCCCCGGCTCGCCTGGGTGACCGGCTGACCGCGGTGGCGCGCGAGGTTTCGCTGGCCGGCCGCACCGGCGTCTACGACATCACGGTCAAAAACCAGGCCGACCAACTGGTGGCCGTGTTTCGCGGCAAGAGCTACCGCATCAAGGGCAAGCCGGTGGTGCTCTTGCCGCTGGCCCCGAATCTGGATTCGTCGGAGGGCGAGGCATGAGTGAGAGCAAGAGTGGCCCCGCATCGCGTTTGGGTCTGGACGCGATCGAAAATGCCAGCCAGGACGAGCTGCAAGCCTTGCAGCTGACGCGCCTGCGCTGGAGCCTGCAACATGCCTACGACCAGGTGCCGCATTACAAGGCCGCGTTCGATGCGGCCGGCGTGCACCCGTCCGATTTGAAAAGCCTGGCCGATCTGGCCAAGTTTCCCTTCACCACCAAGAAAGACCTGCGCGACAACTACCCCTTCGGCATGTTCGCCGTGCCACGCCAGCAGGTGGCACGGGTCCATGCCTCCTCGGGCACCACGGGTAAGCCGACGGTGGTGGGCTACACCCAGCAAGACATCGACACCTGGGCCGGTCTGGTGGCGCGCTCCATCTACGCCGCCGGTGGCCGAGCGGGCGATCTGGTCCATGTGGCTTATGGTTATGGGCTCTTCACCGGCGGGCTGGGTGCGCACTACGGCGCCGAAAAACTGGGCTGCACGGTCATCCCCATGTCCGGCGGCCAGACCGAGAAGCAGGTGCAGCTGATCCAGGATTTCCGGCCCGACATCATCATGGTCACGCCCAGCTATATGCAGGTGATCATCGAGGAGTTCGCACGCCAGGGCCTGGATGCGCGCGAGATGTCGCTGCGCATCGGCATCTTCGGCGCTGAGCCCTGGACCGAGGCCATGCGCCGCGAGATCGAGGGCAAGGCCGGCATCGACGCAGTGGACATCTACGGCCTGTCCGAGGTCATGGGCCCGGGCGTGGCCAGCGAGTGCGTCGAAAGCAAGGACGGCCCGGTGATCTGGGAAGACCATTTCTACCCCGAGATCATCGACCCCGAGACCGGTGCCGTGCTGCCCGATGGTGCCGAGGGCGAGCTGGTCTTCACCTCGCTGAGCAAGCAGGCCCTGCCCATCATTCGCTACCGCACCCGCGATCTGACCCGGCTGCTGCCGCCCACCTCGCGCAGCATGCGGCGCATGGGCAAGATCGTCGGCCGCAGCGACGACATGCTGATCATCCGCGGCGTCAATATGTTCCCGACCCAGATCGAGGAGCTCGTGCTGCAGGAGCCGCAGCTCTCGGGCCAGTACCAGATCGTGGTCTCGCGCGAGGGCACGCTCGACGAGGTGGAGGTGCGCTGCGAACTGCAGCCGGCCGCCGCGGCCGCCGATGGCAGCCAGGTCGCCCAGGTGGCCAAGTCCTTGCAGCACCGCATCAAGACCCTGGTGGGCGTGTCCACCAAGGTCCATGTCGGTGCCCCCGATTCCATTGAGCGCACCTTGGTGGGCAAGGCCCGCCGGGTGATCGACAAGCGCCCGCGCTGAGCCCCGCGGCGACCTCTTTCAGGAGCAAATCAGATGTACACCCAAGCCATGAGCGTCGGCCCACAAGATGTGGCCGCCAAGGCCAAGAGCGCCGAGGACGCGGCCCGCGAGGCCGCCTTCGAAGCCCGCATCGACGCGGGCGACTTCATCGAAGCCAAGGACTGGATGCCCGAGCATTACCGCAAGACCTTGGTGCGCCAGATCAGCCAGCATGCGCATTCCGAGATCGTCGGCATGCTGCCCGAAGGCAACTGGATCAGCCGCGCGCCCACACTCAAGCGCAAGGCGATTCTGCTGGCCAAGGTGCAGGACGAGGGCGGCCATGGCCTCTACCTCTACTCGGCCGCCGAGACCCTGGGCACCAGCCGTGATCAGATGCTTGATGCGCTGCACAGCGGCAAGGCCAAGTACAGCTCCATCTTCAACTACCCGACGCTGACCTGGGCCGATATCGGCGTGGTCGGCTGGCTGGTCGATGGTGCGGCCATCATGAACCAGGTGCCCTTGTGCCGTTGCTCTTTCGCGCCCTATGCCCGAGCCATGATTCGCGTCTGCCGCGAGGAAAGTTTCCACCAACGTCAGGGTTATGAGTCCCTGCTGGTGATGATGCAAGAAGGCACGGCCGAGCAAAAAGCCATGGTGCAGGACGCGGTCAATCGCTGGTGGTGGCCGTCTCTGATGATGTTCGGCCCGGCCGACAAGGATTCGCCCAACTCCGAGCAATCGATGCGCTGGGGCATCAAACGCATCAGCAACGACCAGCTGCGCCAGAAGTTTGTCGATGCCACCGTGCCCCAGGCGCAGATTCTGGGCATCACGCTGCCCGACCCCGACCTCAAGTGGAATGAAGAACGCGGCGAGCATGACTTCGGCGCCATCGACTGGGCCGAGTTCTGGCGCGTGGTCGGCGGCGACGGCCCCTGCAACCGCGAACGCCTGGCCACCCGCGTCAAGGCCTGGGACGAGGGTGCCTGGGTGCGCGAGGCGGCACTGGCCCACGCCCGCAAACAAATGAACAAGGAGCAAGCAGCATGAGTTCGACTGACAAAGAATGGCCTCTGTGGGAGGTCTTCGTGCGCAGCAAGGCTGGCCTGGACCACAAGCACTGCGGCAGCTTGCACGCCCCCGATGCCAAGATGGCGGTGCAGATGGCCCGCGAGGTCTACACCCGGCGCCAGGAAGGTTGCAGTATCTGGGTGGTGCTGTCCAGCCAGATCGTCGCCTCGGACCCGGGCGAGAAGGGCATGTACTTCGATCCGGCCGAAGACAAGGTGTACCGCCACCCGACCTTCTACCAGCTGCCCGACGCCATCAACCACATGTAAGACATGAAGCTCCCACGTTCATTGCATTCACTGCCAAAAGGCCTGCATGCCTTTTGGCCTTCGCCAGCCTCGAACGAGCGCGCAGGCGCTCGTTCGGTGCGGGCACAGCCCCCCGAGGGGGCGCAGGCCTCCCTTGGGGCGGCCCGGCGGGAGTCCTGAGGTATGAGCCAAGCATCGATTCAAGTGGGCGCGAGCCCGCAAGTGCAGTACCTGCTGCGCATCGCCGACAGCTGCCTGATCCTGGGCCAGCGTCTGGGCGAGTGGTGCGGCCATGGCCCCATCCTCGAGGAAGACCTGGCCCTGGCCAATATGGCCCTGGACCTGATCGGCCAGGCGCGCGCACTGCTGACCCATGCCGCCCATCTGGACGGGCAGGGCCATGACGAAGACCAACTCGCCTTCTTGCGCGAGGAGCGCCAGTACCTGAACCCGGTGCTGATGGAGCTGCCGCGCGGCGATTTCGCCTTTACCCAGGTGCGCAACTTCGCTGTCGCCACCTGGCTGCAGCTGCTCTGGGGTCGTTTGGCTTCCAGCAGCGATGCGGAGGTTGCTGCGATCGCCGCCAAGGCCGTCAAGGAATCGCGTTACCACCAGCAGCATGCCGCCGATTGGGTGGTGCGACTCGGTGATGGCACGGATGAATCCGCTGCCCGCATGCGCGAAGCCCTGGCCCAGCTCTGGCCCTTGTTCAATGAGCTCTTTGACGCCGACGCGGTGGACGCCTCCGCCGTGGCCCAAGGCCTGGGCCCGGCTTGGTCTGAGCTGCGCGCCGACTGGCAGGCGCAGATGGACGAGGTGCTGGCCGACGCCACCCTGGCCCATCCCAAGCCCAGCGCCTACGTGTCCGCCGGCCGCCGTGGCGTGCACAGCGAGCATATGGGCCATCTGCTGGCCGAGATGCAGTACCTGCAGCGCGCCTACCCCGGGGGCAAGTGGTAATGAGTCTGCCATCAAGCAGCGCCTGCGGTCGGCTCGAAGCCGCCTGGGAGGTGCTGCGCCAGATTCCCGACCCCGAGGTGCCGGTGATCTCGCTCTGCGAGCTCGGCATCGTGCGCGATCTGCGCCTGCGCGAGGACGGGGTCGAGGGCCTGGAGGTGGTGCTGACGCCCACTTACAGCGGCTGCCCGGCGACCGAGCTGATCCAAGACGATGTGCGTGCGGCCTTGTCCGCTTTCGGCGCGGTGCATGTGACCCTGCAGCGCGCGCCGGCCTGGACCACCGACTGGATCACGGCCGAGGGCCGAGAGAAGCTGCGCGCCTATGGCATTGCGCCACCAGGGCCAGCGGCGGCGGGTGCCGAGCAGCCGATCCGCTTGGTGCACCGCGCCTCGCTGAGCCAGCTGGCCTGCCCGCGCTGCGGCAGCCTGCAGACCGAAAAGCTGTCTGCTTTTGGCTCTACCGCCTGCAAGGCCCTGTACCGATGCTTGAGCTGCCGCGAGCCGTTTGAGCATTTCAAACCCATCTGAATACAAAAGACGGATCCCTGCGATGAGTCTGCATTTCCATCCCCTCAAAGTTCGTGCGGTGACCCCGGACACTGACGACGCCGTGATCCTCAGCTTCGAGGTGCCTGCCAGCCTGCAAGCCGATTTCCAGTTTGTGCCTGGGCAATACCTGACCCTCCGCCATGAGGTGAAGGGCCAGGACCTGCGCCGCTCCTATTCCATCTGCGCTGGCGCCGATGATGGCGAGCTGCGCGTGGGCGTGCGCCGGGTGGAGGGCGGTGCCTTTTCGACCTGGGTGCATGGCGAGCTCAAGGCCGGCGCGGTGATCGAGAGCTATCCGCCCCAGGGCCGTTTCGGCGCCCAGGCTCTGGCCGGGCGCGGCGAGCATCATGTTGGCATCGCTGCCGGTTCAGGCATCACGCCCATCCTGTCCATCATGAAGACGGTGCTGGCGCGCGACCCCGAGGCCCGCTTCACGCTGATCTACGGCAACCGGGCCCAGGCCTCCACGATGTTCAAGGAGGAGATCGAGGACCTGAAGAACCGCTATATGACGCGGCTCTCCTTGCACCCCGTGTTCTCGCGCGAGCAGGTCGATGCGCCGCTGCAAGCGGGGCGCATCGATGCGGGCAAGCTGGCGGTCTTTCTGGCCACGGTCTTGCCGCCGTCCAGCATTGACCATGCCTATGTCTGCGGGCCTTTCGAGATGAACGAGGCGGCCGAGGCCACGCTGCGCGCTTCAGGGGTGGATGAGGCTCGCATCCATGTCGAGCGCTTCGGCACGCCCGAGATGCAGGCGGGCCAGCCCGCGCCCCACCAAAGCCTGGCCGGCGACGCCGACAGTGCCCGTGTGACGGTGATTCGCGACGGCATCAGCCGCGAGATCGAATTCGCCAAGAGCGATGCCAGCCTGCTCGACGCCGCCGCGCGTGCCGGCATGGATGTGCCCTTCTCCTGCAAGAGCGGGGTCTGCTCGACCTGCCGCTGCAAGCTGCTCGAAGGCGAGGTGCGCATGGACAAGAACTTCGCGCTCGACAAGCATGAAGTCGCTGCTGGCTTCATCCTCAGCTGCCAGGCCCATGCGCTGACGCCACGTGTGGTGATTTCTTTCGATGAACGTTGAATTGATGTTGCGCTTCCGTTCAACGATGGATGCGCGCTGATGGCACGCGGACGCGCCCCCGGTTTCGAGAACCAGCGCGAGCAGATCTTGCGCGAGGCCGCGCGACTGTTCGCGCATCAAGGCTATCCGGGCACCTCGATGAATGCCGTGGCTGAGGCCTGCGCAGTGAGCAAGCCCACGCTCTACCACTATGTGCGCGACAAGCACGAGCTCTTGGTGCAGATCTGCGAGAGTCATGTGCAGGACCTGGAGGCCTTGGTGCAGGAGGTTCTGGCGCAAGACCTGGCCCCCGAGGCTCGCCTGCGCGCCCTGATCGCCCGCTTCGTGCAGGCCTATGGCGAGGCGCAGAACGAGCACCGGGTGCTGACGGAAGATGTGAAGTTCCTGGACGAAGCCGACCGTTTGCGCCTGACGGCGATTGAGCGCCGTGTGGTTGCGGCCTTTGCCGACAGCGTGGCGGCCGTGCGCCCCGAGTTGCAGGCTGTCAAGTTGCATAAACCCTTGACCATGCTGCTATTCGGCATGATCAACTGGACCTTCACCTGGCTCAAGCCCGATGGTGAGCTGACCTATGAGGCGGTCGCCCCCATGGTGGCCGATCTGTTCTTTGGCGGACTGGGCGCGGTGCAAGCCGAGCCTGGGGCGCAGGCCTTGCAAGCTTGATGAAGGCTTGGCGGCGGACCATGGCTGGCTTGCCTATGCACGCCTCTTTTCACGGACAACACACAGGAGACAGAACGAGCATGAACGCCACTTCGTTGAAGCACCCATCGTCGTCACACCGCAAGACCTGGCTGAGCCTGGCCGCTGGACTCTTGCTGTGCGCCCATGCCCTGGCCGACATCAATGTCGGCGTCACCGTCTCGGCCACCGGGCCGGCCGCTTCCCTGGGCATCCCGGAGAAGAACACCTTGAGCCTGATGCCGACCAGCATCGCCGGCCAGAAGGTCAATTACATCGTGCTCGACGATGCCTCCGACACCACTTCGGCTGTGGCCAATACGCGCAAGCTGATCACCGAACACAAGGTCGATGTCGTGATCGGCTCGACCACCAGCCCCAATTCCCTGGCCATGATCGACGCCGTGGTCGAGGGCGCCACGCCCATGATTTCCATGGCGGCCTCCAACCGCATCGTCGACCCGGTCGACGCCAAGAAGCGCTGGGTCTTCAAGACCCCGCAGAACGACATCATGATGGCCCTGGCCATCGCCCAGCACATGGCTTCGGCGGGCGTGAAGACGGTGGGATTCATCGGCTTTGCCGATGCTTATGGTGAGGGTTGGTTTCAGGAGTTCAGCAAGATTGCCGAACTCAAGGGCCTGAAGTTGGTCGCATCCGAACGCTACAACCGCACGGACACATCGGTCACTGGCCAGGTGCTCAAGCTGGTGGCGGCCAAGCCCGATGCGGTGCTGATCGCGGGCTCCGGCACGCCGGCCGTGCTACCGCAAAAGTCGCTGCGTGAGCGCGGCTATGCCGGCAAGTACTACCAAACTCATGGCGTGGCCAACAACGACTTTTTGCGCGTCGGCGGCAAGGATGTGGAAGGCACCTTCCTGCCCAGCGGCGGCGTGCTGGTGGCCAACCAGCTGCCGGCCGATCATCCGGTCAAGAAGAGCGCACTCGACTACGTCGCCAAGTACGAAGCAGCCTTTGGTAAGGGCACGGTCTCGACCTTCGGCGGCCATGCCTGGGACGCCGGTCTGCTGCTGCAGGCGGCCTTGCCGGTGGCGCTGAAGAAGGCGCAGCCGGGCACGCCGGCTTTCCGCGCCGCGCTGCGCGATGCGCTGGAGGGCGTGAAAGAGCTGCCCGGCGCACACGGCGTCTTCAATATGTCGCCAACCGATCACCTGGGCCTGGATCAGCGGGCGCGGGTGATGGTGAAGATCGATAAAGGGACTTGGCTCTACCAGCCCTGAGCTTGAGGTTTTTCTACTGCGCGGCTGCCATGCTGCGTTGACCGGCGCTGCAGGATCCTCACGTACAGGATGTACGTTCCGGTCCTTTCGCTTCGGTCGCCTTGCCTGACAGCCGCTCGCGACGAAAAACCCCTTCAAGCTTTCCGCTAGATACAGTATTTTTTAAGTCAGGGGCCCGATCGGGCCCCTTTTGAAGTCCATCCAAAGAAACACAAACGCCATGAGCGCCACCCCTCCCATTCTTCAAAGCCTGATTGCCAACCGCTGGATCGGCAGCCAGGCGGCCCGTGCCCTGCACAGCGCGGTCAACGGCCGGCCGGTGGCGCTGACCCATGCGGATGAAATCGACTTTGCCGAGAGCCTGAGCTATGCGCGGGGTCAGGCCTTGCCCGCGCTGCTGGCCCTGGACTTCCAGCAGCGCGCCGCCCGCCTCAAGGCCTTGGCCAATTACCTGATGGAGCGCAAGGAGGGGCTGTACGCCATTTCCGCCCACACCGGCGGCACGCGCAGCGACAACTGGATCGATATCGAAGGCGGCATCGGCACCTTGTTCGCCTACGCCAGCATCGGCCGGCGCGAGCTGCCGTCCAGCAATGTCTTCCATGAGGGCCCGGCCATCCCGCTGAGCAAGGAAGGACAGTTCATCGGCTCCCACATCCTGGTGCCAAAACGTGGCGTGGCGGTGCACATCAATGCCTTCAACTTCCCCATGTGGGGCATGTTGGAGAAGTTCGCCCCCAGCTTCCTGGCCGGCATGCCTTGCATCGTCAAGCCGGCCACCGCCACCTCCTTCGTGGCCGAGGCCTGTGTGCGTTTGATCCATGAGAGCGGTCTATTGCCGGCCGGCAGCTTGCAACTGATCGTGGGCGGCTCGGGCGATTTGCTGGACCGCCTGGAAGAGACCGATGTGGTCACCTTCACCGGCTCGGCCGACACCGCCGCCATGCTGCGCGTCAACAAGAACCTGATTGCGCGCTCGATCCCCTTCAACGGCGAGGCGGACAGCCTGAACTGCGCCATCCTGGCGCCCGATGTGGAGGTGGGCGACCCTGAGTTCGAACTCTTCGTGAAAGAGGTGGCGCGCGAGATGACGGCCAAGACCGGGCAGAAGTGCACGGCCATCCGCCGCGCCATCGTGCCTGCCCGACACATCGATGCGGTGGCCGAGGCCTTGCGTGCGCGCCTGGCCAAGATCAAGGTCGGTGACCCGGTCGTGGACGGCGTCCGCATGGGCGCCCTGGCCTCCAAGGCCCAGCAGGCCGATGTGGCCGAGCGCGTGGCTTTGTTGAGTGCCGGCAATGAAGTGGTGTTCGGCGCCAAGGACGGCTTTGCGCCGGTGGGCGAGGGCGTGGGCGAGGGCGCCTTCTTCGCGCCCACCTTGCTGCTCTGCCGCGATGCTTTTGCCAATGAGCAGGTGCACAACCTGGAGGCTTTCGGCCCGGTGTCCACCTTGATGCCTTACCAGGAGCTGGACGAGGCCCTGAGCCTGGCCGCCAAGGGCCGCGGCAGCCTGGTCGGCTCGGTGGTCACCAAGACCCCGGCGATTGCTGCGCAGGCGGTCTATCACGCCGCGGCCTTCCACGGCCGCCTGCTGGTGCTGGACCGCGACGCCGCCAAGGAATCCACGGGCCACGGCTCACCCTTGCCTCAGCTCAAGCATGGCGGCCCCGGCCGCGCCGGCGGTGGCGAGGAATTGGGCGGCATCCGCTCGGTCAAGCACTATTTGCAGCGCTGCGCGGTGCAGGGCAGCCCGACCATGCTGAGCGCCATCACCGGCGAATACCAGCGCGGTGGTCGCGTGCAGGAGGATGCCGTCCATCCCTTCCGCAAGTATTTCGAAGAGATCCAGGTTGGCGATTCCCTGCTGACCCACCGCCGCACCGTCAGCGAGGCCGATATCGTCAATTTCGGTGGCGTGTCGGGCGATTACTTCTACATGCACTTCGACGAGGTCGCGGCCAAGGACACGCAGTTCGGCCAGCGCATCGCCCATGGCTACTTCGTACTCTCGGCGGCGGCTGGCCTCTTTGTGTCGCCGGCTCCAGGCCCGGTGCTGGCCAACTATGGCCTCGACACCTTGCGCTTTGTGAACCCGGTGGCGATCGGTGACACCATCCAGGCTCGCCTCACTTGCAAACGCCGCATCGACCGCGGCAATCGCCCGGACCAGCCGCCGCAGGGCGTGGTGGCCTGGGATGTGCAGGTGATGAACCAGCGTGGCGAGCTGGTGGCCAGTTATGACATCCTGACCCTGGTGGCCAAGAAGGCGGCTTGAGCGTCCTCTGCTGACAAGCCCGGGCCGGCGCCGTGATACCGTGCCGGCCATGAACACGCATTTGCAAGCCGCTCAGAGCGCGGTGCTGAACGAAGAAGACACCTGGGTGCAGAGTGATCTGCTGTGGCGCGATGAGCGCTGGACCGCCCAGGTGGTCAAGAACGAAGACGACGAAGGCTGGGCCGTGGCCATGACCTTGGCCGGTGAGGCCGAGCCGGCCCTGGTCGGGCCTTGGACCATGGGTCGGGACAAGAAGAACCCCAAGCCTTTGTCGGCGCCGGCCTTTCACACCTTGGTGAAGACGGCTTCCGAAGTGCTGCGTCGCCATGAGCAGCAGCTCCATGCCCAGTTGCACAAGAGCTTGAAGGTGGATACCGAGCAGGGGCGCATCCAGGTGCTGCTGGACATCGTGCCCGATGAAGACAACCCTTATGCCACGCTGACCGCGCGCAATGCCGATGGCGACACCCTGGCCCAGCTCAAAGTCGATGCCGGCTTTCGCTTGACGGAAAGCTCAGCGCTGGCCTGGGTGGCCAAGGACTTTTTGCGGCCCTGAGGGCCAGCTGATTTGGTGATCAGGTGAACGGGTGAACAGCGATGGCTGCCCCGTCACTTTTCCTTGGTCGCGGCTGCGTTCAGGTCGGCGCGGCGTGCGCCGGTGAAGCGCTTGGCCCAGTAGGCTTCACGCATATCTTCCACCCGCACGGCGCCACCGACGCGCGGTGAATGGATGAACTTGCCTTCGCCCACATAGATGCCGACGTGGGAGAAGGTGCGTTTCATGGTGTTGAAAAACACCAGATCGCCGGGCTTGAGCTCGGTCTTGTTGATGGGCAGCAGGCTCGAGAGCCGCGCCTGTTCGTCGGCGCGGTGCGGCAGCACCATGCCCACGCTGAGTTCAAAAATGTGGCGGGTAAAGCCGCTGCAGTCAAAGCCACTTTCGACCGACTTGCCGCCGCGTGTGTAGCGCACGCCCAGGAAGTTCATGGCCGAGAGCACCAGGCCGGAAGCCGTGTCGCGCACTTGATTCAACAAGCTGTTCGATTCTGCTTGGGCCAACAGGCCGCGTTCCTGCAGGAAGCGGCTGACGGGATCGTTGGCTGTGGCCGCGGGCAGGGTACTGGCGGAGGCCGCGGCCAGGGCCGCGGTGGCTGCCACGGCGCCGCCCGCGGCTGGCGCCCCCGGTGGCGTCAACAACTGGCTCTGACCCCACGCTCCGGTGACCATGCCGGGCGGCGGCAGAGCCTGAGCCCGCGCTTCAACAGTCAGACCCACAGTCGCACAAACAGCCAGCGCACAAACGGCCAGCGCACAGACGGCGCGTCCGGTCGGAGCGACAGTGGCGGCAGGGATGTGGCGGCGTGCGTCGAGCATGGTGTTCGGCGCGGAGCTTATGGGGGGGCTGTTGCGGGTGTCAAGCAAAGTGGCAGGCGACCGAGGGAAATCCCGGCGCAGATAGCAGTGATGGCGGAAGAGCAGACCCCAAACGGCTCGAAAGCCTAGGGCTAACCCTTAATTTGAACACAGATCCTCGCACAGCCCGAGGCGCCTGCTCTTGCTTTGCGGCAAGGTTTCACGGCCTGCGCCCGTGTGCAGCGCTGCATGCGCCGCTGGAGGCGCTTTGGCCTGTCGCAAACCCGCAGGCATGGTCGATTTTCAAGGGGCACAATCCGCGCGTTCCCGCCGGGTCTGATCCGGGCTGCGGCGGCCATCTGCACACGTTCGGAGCTCCCTTTATGAAGCAAGCCCCCTGGTTCGCCGGCGCTGTTGCGCTGCTGCTGACCACCTCCCCCTGGAGCGGCACCCACGCCGCCAGCCTGCCGGGCCCGGCTTTTCCGCAATTCCAATCGGCCGCTCAAGTCAAGACGGCCTGTGCCAGCGGCCTGGCCGCCGCCAAGAAGCGCTTGGCGGCGCTGGAGCGCCGCAAGCTCGACACAGGCTGGCTGGCTGCGTTCGACGACTACTACGCGCTGCAGGAGGATGTGCAGTACCCAATCGAGTTCGTGCTCAATGTGCACCCGGACAAGGCGGTGCGTGAAGCGGCCCAGGCCTGCGCCATGGCCTGGTCCGAGTACAACACTGCTTTCGGTCAGAACGAGAAGATCTACCGCGCCCTGAAGAGCGTACCCACGCCCACGGCCCTGGACCGCGAATTGCAACGCGTCAGTCTGGGCAGCTTTGAAGATGCCGGTGTGGCCCTGCCGCCCGCCAAGCGCAAACAGGCCAGGACCTTGCTGATGCGCCTGGCCGAGTTGGATCAGAAATTCAGTCAGAACCTGCGTGATGCCGGCGTCAAGGTGAGTTTCAGCGAAGCAGAGATGAAGGGCGTGCCCGAGGGCGTCTGGTCCAAGGCGCCGCGCGACGAGCAAGGGCGCATCGTGTTGGGCGTCGATTACCCGAGCTCGGGCCCGGTGATCCAGATGGCCGAGGACCCGGCCGCGCGCGAGCGCATGTGGCGAGCCAAGAACAGCGAAGGTGGGGATGCCAATCTGAAGCTGCTGGACGAGATCACGCAAGCGCGCCAGGACTTCGCCAAGCTCTTCGGCTACAACAATTTCGTGGATTTCAATCTCCGCCGCCGCATGGCCAAGGATTCGGCCACGGCCTGGAAGTTCCTCAATGAGGTGAAGCGCCAGGTCAGCGAGCGAGAAGTGGCCGATATTGCGCAGCTTCGCGCCGCCAAGGCCGAGCACCTGGGCACGCCTCTGGAAGCCACCCAGTTACAGGCCTGGGACAGTGCCTTCTACAGCGAGCGCTTGCGTCAGAGCCAGTTCTCGGTCGACCAGGAGGCCTTTCGCGAGTACTTCCCGGCCCAGGAAAGCCTGCAGTTCGCCATGCGCGTGATCGAGCGCTTGATGGGAGTCAAGTACACCCGCGTGCCGGCCGAGCTCTGGCATCCGGAGGCTCAAGCCTATGCCGTCAGCGACGCTGCCAGCGGCAAGGCCTTGGCGACGCTTTATGTGGACCTGTTCCCGCGCGAGGCCAAGTACAACCACGCGGCGGTCTGGTCGCTGCGCTCCAGCGCCACCCGCATCGGCCGCACGCCCACGGCCGCCTTGGTGGTCAACTTCAACCGCAAGGGCCTGACCCTGGGCGAAATGGAGACGCTGCTGCATGAGCTCGGCCACGCCGTGCACAACAACCTGTCCAACACCCACTACGCCCTGCAAGGTGGCACCAGCGTGATGATGGACTTTGTCGAAGCCCCGTCGCAGATGCTGGAAGACTGGGTCTACGACAAAAAAGTGCTCCAGCTGATGGCTGAGGTTTGCCCCAGCTGCAAGCCTGTGCCCGATGCGCTGGTGGACAAGGCTGTGGCTGCCAAGGAGTTCGGCAAGGGCTCGCAGTACGGCCGCCAACACCTGTTCGCCAGCTATGACCTGGCACTGCACGGGCCCGAGCACCAGCAGCCTCTGGCCCTGTGGGCCAAGATGCAGAGCGCGACACCCCAGGGCTATGTGGAAGGTAGCAAGTTCCCGGCCGGCTTTGCCCATGTGGCAGGCGGTTATGGGGCCGGCTACTACGGCTATCTGTGGAGCCTGGTGGTGGCCATGGATTTGCGCACCGCCTTCGCGGCCGACAAGCTGAGCCCGGAGACCGGCCTGCGCTACCGCAACAGCGTGCTCGGGCAGGGGGGGCAGAAGCCGGCGCCCGAACTGGTGCGCGACTTTCTGCGGCGCGACAGCAATGCCAAGGCCTTCGCCGACTATCTGAGCCGCTGATCATCGCCGCAATTGCGGCCACCACGGTCCCCGCCAACCCGTAACTCTTTCATGGAGTTACGGGTTTTTTCATTTGCTTGCAGCTCAGGGTAATTGTTACGTCGAGAGTCATATGAAACCCGCACAATGCCGCCCATCGGGGCCTTCTGCCCGGGGACATTGCACCGCTCAGATGACAGGTTCTGCGGTGTTTTTGAAAAATTTGTGACAACCGGAGTTCCCGTCTTGAGTTACCACACGGCGCGTGCCATCTTTGTGTCTGGCCTCCTGCTGCTGCCCGCGCTGGCAGCCCAGGCTCTCAGCTTTGCTGTCAACGAAGGCGTCAGCTATCGGGTGCCCCTAAGCGAGATTCGCGCCCGCTACGAGGGCATCGCAGGAGACCTCAGCAAGCTCCTGCGTCAGCCTGTCACCATCGAGCCGGTCGGCGACTACCCCTCGCTGCGCCAAGGCCTGGCCGAAAAGCGCTGGGAGCTGGCCTTGGTCCATCCGGCTCATATCTCGATCGCTGCCATCCGCGACCAGGGCTACAGCCTGGTGGCCGTCACCAAGGGCTTCACCGGCTACAAAGCCAGCTTTCTGGTGCGCGCGGACAGCACGCTGAAGTCGCTGGCTGAGCTCAAGGGTCTGCGCCTCGGCGCTCCTGACGAGGATTCCATCACCTCCATGATGGTGCGAGCCACCTTGCGTGACAACGGCATGACACCCAAGCAGTTGGAGATTACCTACACGCGCTACCAAGACGCCGTGCCCTTCTTTGTCGAGAACCGCCTGACCCATGCCGGTGCCACGGCG
Source organism: Paucibacter sp. DJ2R-2 (assembly GCF_025717675.1). GTDB lineage: Bacteria > Pseudomonadota > Gammaproteobacteria > Burkholderiales > Burkholderiaceae_C > Paucibacter_A. The sequence continues at coordinate 28,517 of NZ_JAJIRT010000009.1, read as the reverse complement.
TCGAATGCACTGGTCAAGGAATGGCAGGAGAAGGGCGGCAAGGTGCTGATGGCCTCCAAGCCTGTGCCCATCAAGCACATCATTGCCAGCCCCCAGCTCAGCGCGGAGCAGCTTGAGAAGGTGCGCAGCTATTTCCTGGCCCTGGACAGCAGCGAGGATGGCCGCAAGAAGCTGGAGCCCACCAAATGGAAGGGCTTCGAAGCCTACGACCAGGCGGCACTGCTGAAACTCGGTGTTTGGCTGGATGTGAAATGACATCTTGCGCTGCGACACTGCGGCTTGAAGCTGTCTGGTCATGGATCTGAACGAGATGCAACGATGAGCCAAGATTCCCTGTTTGAAATGCTGCGTCAGAGTTCGCCCGAGGCCGCCGCCTTGCGCGCGCCGAGCCGGCCGGCCCTGAGCCATGGTCAGCTGACCCAGCTCGTGGCCGACACGGTCGCTTGCCTCAATGGCCTGGGCTTGGGGCGCAATGACCGGGTCGCTCTGGTGCTGAACAATGGCCCGGAGATGGCCGCCTGTTTCCTCGCCTGCGCCTGCGGTGTGGCCAGCGCGCCGCTGAATCCGGCCTATCGTGCCGACGAATTCGAGTTCTATCTCGGCGACCTGCAAGCGCGGGCCTTGATCGTCGAGCGCGGCAGTGAGTCGCCTGCGGTCGCGGTGGCGCTCAAGCTCGGCGTTCGCATTTTGGAGTTGGTGGTGGAGGCGGGTGCTCCGGCGGGGCAGTTCAGCCTGCAGGAGGCTGGCTCTGCTGCCTCGCCCGCAACTGTGGCATCCACGCTCCAGGGCGGCTATGCCCAGGCTGACGACATCTCCATGGTGCTGCACACCTCGGGCACGACCTCGCGGCCCAAGATCGTGCCCCTGTCGCAGCGCAATCTCTGCGCCTCGGCACGCAATATCCGCCAGAGCCTACAGTTCCAGCCCAGCGACTGCGGCTTGAACATCATGCCGTTGTTCCACATCCACGGTCTGATCGCCGGGGTGCTGGCGCCGCTGTCGGCCGGCTCTCAGGTCTTCTGCACGCCGGGCTTCAACGCGCTGAAATTCTTTGCCTGGATGGATGAGGCGGCGCCGAGCTGGTACACGGCCGTGCCGACCATGCATCAGGCGATTCTGAGCCGGGCCGGCAAGAACGCCGAGGTGATCGCCCGCCACCCGCTGCGTTTCATGCGCTCCTCGTCCTCATCGATGCCGCCGCAAGTGATCGCCGAACTGGAGCAGGTCTTCGGCGCGCCCTTGATCGAGGCCTATGGCATGACCGAGGCGACCCATCAGATGTGCTGCAACCCCTTGCCCCCGGCCATCCGCAAACCGGGCACGGTGGGCGTGGCCGCCGGCCCCGAGGTGGCCATCATGAATGCGGGCGGCCAGCTTCTGCCGAACGGTGAAACCGGCGAGATCGTCATTCGCGGCGCCAATGTGACGGCAGGCTATCAGAGCAATCCCAGCGCCAATGCCGAGGCGTTCAGTCACGGCTGGTTCCGCACCGGTGACCAAGGTGTCATGGATGCCGAGGGTTATGTCTCCATCACCGGCCGGCTCAAGGAGATCATCAACCGGGGCGGCGAGAAGATCAGCCCGCGCGAAGTGGACGAGGCCTTGATGGACCATGCCGCCGTGGCGCAGGTGGTGTGCTTTGGCATGCCGCATGCCAAGCTGGGCGAGGACGTCGCCGCTGTGGTGGTCTTGCGCGAAGGCGCTGCGGCCAGCGAGCGCGAGCTGCAGGACTTTGTGAGCCAGCGTCTGGCTGACTTCAAGGTGCCGCGCAAGATCCTGTTCATGGATGAGATTCCCAAGGGGGCGACGGGCAAGCTGCAGCGCATTGGGCTGGCGCAGAAGCTCGGTCTGGGGTGAGCTTGCAGCTCGGCACATATTCATTGCAATCAGCGAAAGAGGGAGAGCGGGTCATGGGAGTGCGTGTGAACAAGAACAACAAACCCTTCTGGCTTGCCGCTTTGTTGGGCCTGGCGGCCTGGCAGGCGCAGGCGGCGGGCTGGGTTCCGACCAAGCCGATCGAATTCATCGTGCCGGCCGGCACCGGCGGCGGCGCCGACCAGATGGCACGCTTCATCCAGGGCATGGTCGGCAAGCATCAGCTGAGTCCGCAACCGGTGGTGGTGGTCAACAAGGCCGGCGGTGCCGGTGCAGAAGGCTTTCTTGACGTCAAGGGCGACAAGGCCAATCCGCACAAGCTTGTCATTACTTTGTCCAATTTGTTCACCACGCCCATGGCCACAGGTGTGCCTTTCAATTGGCGTGACCTGACCCCGGTCAGCATGATGGCTTTGGATCAGTTCGTGCTCTGGGTCAATGAAGAAGCGCCTTACAAGACCGCCAAGGACTATTTCAATGCGGTCAAGACTCAGAACGTCAACAGCTTCAAGATGGGCGGTACGGGCTCCAAGCAGGAGGACCAGATCATCACGGTGATGCTGGAGAAGTCCACCAGCAAGAAGATGATCTACATCCCCTACAAGGGCGGTGGCGATGTGGCGGTTCAGTTGGTGGGCAAGCATGTCGATTCGACGGTCAACAATCCCATCGAGGCTGAGTCGCACTGGCGGGCCGGCAAGCTACGGCCGCTGTGTGTGTTCGACGAGCAGCGCATGCCCTACCCGGAAAAGGTCACCGCGACGCAAAGCTGGGCCGATCTGCCGACCTGCACCTCTCAAGGCATTCCGGTCAGCTATCTGATGTTGCGCGGCATTTTCATGCCTCCGGGCGTCAGCGCCGAGCAGACCGCCTTTTACCAGGAGCTGCTGGCCAAGGTGCGCGCTCTGCCCGAGTGGAAGGACTTCATGGCCAAAGGCGCCTTCAAGCAGAGCGCTTTGCAGGGCCCGGAGCTTGTCGATTGGCTGGGCAAGAACGAGCAGTTGCACCGGGTGCTGATGAAGGAAGCGGGCTTCATGGCGCAGTGAGCCGGGAGTCCATCTCGACTGGGAGGCGAGGTGATGCAGGAAGAACAAGAATTGCAGAGCGAGGCGGCGCCGGGTGCCTGGCAGCTGCGTTGGGTGGAGCTGGGCGTGGCCCTGTTTCTGCTCATTGTGGCGGGGCTGGTGGTCAAGGACAGCCTGAGGCTGGGCATCGGTTGGGCCGATGACGGACCGCGCTCCGGCTACTTCCCTTTTCGCATCGGCGTCGCTCTGGCGGGCTGTTCGGCCTGGCTGCTGATCCAGCAGCTCTTGCGCTGGCCCCGCTTGCGCAGCTTGGTGTTTGCCGAGCGCGGGCAGCTGCGCGATGTGGCGGCCGTGCTGCTGCCCACCGCGGTGTTTGTCGCAGCCATCCCCTGGCTGGGTATGTATCTGGCGGCCAGCCTGCTGATCGCCTGGTTCATGTGGCGCAACGGCGGCTACCGCTGGCCTTGGCTTGTCGGTCTGCCGTTGGCGGTGAGTGTCAGCTTGTTCCTGCTGTTCGAGCGTGCCTTCACCCAGCCCCTGCCCAAGGGGCCGATCGAACATTGGCTGGGCTTCTGAGATGGATGATTTTTCCAATCTGCTGCACGGCTTTTCGGTCGCTGCCACCGTGCCCAATCTGGGCTATATGTTGGTGGGTATTCTGCTGGGGGTTTTGATCGGCGTGCTGCCGGGTCTGGGCGGCGCCAATGGCGTGGCCATCCTGCTGCCGCTGACCTTCACCATGGACCCCACCACCGGCATCATCATGCTGTCCTGCATCTACTGGGGCGCTTTGTTCGGTGGGGCCATCACGTCCATCTTGTTCAACATCCCCGGTGAGCCCTGGTCGGTGGCCACCACCTTTGACGGCTACCCTTTGGCCCAGCGCGGCCAGGCGGCGCAGGCGCTGACGGCGGCCTTCACCTCGTCCTTCGTGGGCGCCATGTTCGCCACGCTGCTGATCACCTTTCTCGCGCCCTTGCTGGCCCGCTTTGCCCTGCGCTTCGGTCCGGCCGAGTTGTTTGCGGTGCAGTTGCTGACCTTCTGCAGCTTTGTGGGCATGAGCCAGGAGGCGCCGGTCAAGACCCTGATCGCCATGCTGCTGGGCTTCGCCCTGGCCGCCGTGGGTATGGATGACATGACCGGCCAGCTGCGCATGACCTATGGCTTCACCGATATGCTCAAGGGCTTCGATTTCCTGATTGCGGTGATCGGCCTCTTCGGCATCGGCGAGATCCTGCTGACCATGGAAGAGGGGCTTGCCTTCAAGGGCCAGAGCGCCCGCATCAGCCCGCGCGTGGTCTGGCAGACCTGGGTGCAACTGCTGCGCCACTGGAAGACCTTTCTGCGTTCCATGGCCATCGGCTGCTGGATGGGCATCACGCCCGGTGGTGCCACACCCGCGTCATTCATGAGTTATGGCGTGGCGCGGCGCATGGCCAAGAACCCCGAGGGCTTTGGCAAAGGCGAGTTGGCCGGTGTGGTGGCGCCGGAGACGGCCGCCCATGCGGCCGGCACCTCGGCCTTGTTGCCCATGTTGACGCTTGGCATTCCAGGCTCGCCCACGGCTGCCGTGCTGCTGGGTGGCCTGGTGATCTGGGGGCTGCAGCCCGGGCCCATGCTGTTTGCCGAGCACAAGGATTTCGTCTGGGGCCTGATCGCCAGCATGTACCTGGCCAATATCGTCGGCCTGATCGTGGTGTTGACGACTGTGCCTTTCTGGGCGGCCATCCTGCGGGTCCCCTTTGCCATCATCGCGCCCATCATCATCGTCACCTGCGCTATTGGCGCTTACACCGTGCATGGCTCCATGTTCGATGTCTACCTGATGCTGGGCTTCGGCGTGCTGGGCTACTTGTTCAAGAAGCTCAAGTACCCGATGGCGCCGCTGGTGCTGGCCCTGGTGCTGGGCGACAAGGCCGAGGCCAACTTCCGCCAGTCCATGCTGCTCTCGCAGGGCGAGCTCAGCATTTTTTGGTCCAATGGCCTGGTCGGTGGCATCACGGGTCTGGCCTTGCTGATGCTGCTCTGGCCACTGTTCGATGTGGCCAAGCGCTGGGCCCGCGGTTCGGCGGCAGATGCACAACAAGAGGTGAAGGCCATATGAGCGGAATGAGGACGCGCGCATGAAGTTCGCCATCGTGGGTGCAGGCGCCATCGGCGGCCTGCTCGGGGTGCGCCTGGCCGTGGCCGGTGAGCAGGTCTGCTTCATCGCCCGCAACAAGAACCTGGCCGCCATCCAGGCCCAGGGCTTCACCCTGATCGAGGAAGACGGTCGCGAGCTGACGCAGCCGGCCGGCCCGAACTTGCATGCGGTTCAGCGCATGGCCGAAGCCGGTGTGCAGGATGTCGTGCTGCTGACCGTCAAGGCGCATCAGCTGGTCGATCTGCTGCCCGAGCTGCCGGCCCTGATCGGCCCGCAGACCTTGATCGTCAGCATGATCAACGGCCTGCCCTGGTGGTATTTCCAGGGCCTGGCCGGCCCGCATGAGGGCCGCGTGTTGGAGTCGGTGGACCCGGGCGGCGCCATCGCCGCCACGCTGCCCGCGGCCCAGGTGATCGGCAGCATCGTCTACCCGGCGGCGCAGCTGGAAGCTCCCGGGCGCGTGCGCCTGATCGAGGGCAATCGCTTCAGCCTGGGCGAGCTCGACGGCCAGCGCAGCGAACGCATCGAGGCCTTGTCACAAGCGCTGATGCGCGCCGGCTTCAAGGCGCCGGTGGCCAAGGACATCCGCTCCGAGCTCTGGGTCAAGCTTTGGGGCAATCTGAGCTTCAACCCGATCTCGGCCCTGAGCCACGCCACGCTGGAAGACATCTGCCGCTTCCCGCTCAGCCGCGAGCTGGCCGCGCGCATGATGGGCGAGGCCCAGCAGGTGGGCGAAAAGCTGGGCGTGCAGTTCAAGATCTCGCTGGACAAACGCATCGCCGGCGCCGAGGCCGTGGGCGCCCACAAGACTTCGATGCTTCAGGATGTCGAAGCCGGCCGCGCGCTGGAGCTGGAGGCCTTGCTCGGCGCCGTCGTCGAGCTGGCCCGCATCACCGAGACCGTGACGCCCAATCTCGACGCCATCTATGCCGTCACGCGCCTGCTGGCCCTGAGCCTGGGCCGGCAGGGTGGCCGCTTGCAGATCAGCCCAGCCTGACGCCTGTCAAGGAGGCAGCTTTCAGCGCCGCCAGTCGCTCTCAATGAAGCGCAGCACCGCATCCTCATGGTGCGGCCCAATCACCTGGTGGGCTTCCTGCTTGACCGCCTCGATGGCGTTGGCCACAGCGATGCCGCGGTGGGCGGCGCGCAGCATCTTGATGTCGTTGACATGGTCGCCAAAGACCACCACCTCGCGTTCCTGCAGGCCGTAGCGCTGGGCCAGCAGCTGAATGCCCTGGTCCTTGGTGGCACGGCGGTCGTGCACGGTCAGCCAGGGCCAGCCGGGCTTGTACAGGTCCTCGGCCAGATGGGTTTCCACCGCATCGCCGCAGAGCGCGTCGATGTCCGCCTGCAGCGCCGCCAGCGGCGCCTCGCGTTCCACCACCACAAAGGTCACGGCCGGGTCGCGCAGCTCGTCTTGCAGGCGCGGGCTGTGGCGTAGGCGTGGGTCGGCATTGCGCTGACGCTCGGTGACAAAGGCCTGCTGCGCCTCGTTGTGCACCGATTGGTAAAACAGCTGGTCGCCCAGCGGGCCGTGGGTGGAGACGAAGGGCATCAGCCCATGCTGGCGGATCAGGGCGAACACGGCCTGAGCCAGGGCCGGCTCCATGGCGTTGACCACTTCATGCTCGGCGCTGGCCATATCGCTGAGGTAAGCGCCATTGCTGCCGATCACGGGCAGGCGCAGGGGCAGATCGCCGAGGATGTGGCGGATCGACGTGACATGGCGGGCGCTGGCCACGGTGAAGAGCAGGCCTTGGTCCAGCAGGCGGGTCAGGCCGGCGCGGGTGCTGTCGGCGAGGCGGCCTTGCGGGTCGAGCAGGGTGCCGTCGAGGTCGGAGACGTAGAGGGTCATGGGGCGCGGGCGGATGATCGGGTGAACAGGTGAATCGTGAATCGGCGGCGGGAAAGAAAAAGGGCGGCCTGGGCCGCCCGTGAGTCACGTGGATTACTGGGTCAGAGCACTTCGGAAGCGAAGTCTGCCAGCCGCGAGCGTTCGCCGCGGGCCAGCGTGACATGGCCGCTGTGGGCCCAGCCCTTGAAACGGTCCACGGCGTAGGTGAGACCCGAGCTGCCTTCGGTCAGGTAAGGCGTGTCGATCTGCGCGAGGTTGCCCAGGCAGACAATCTTGGTGCCGGGGCCGGCGCGGGTGATCAAGGTCTTCATCTGCTTGGGCGTCAGGTTTTGCGCCTCGTCGATGATGACGAACTTGTTCAAAAAGGTGCGGCCGCGCATGAAGTTCAAGCTTTTGATCTTGATCTTGCTGCGCACCAGGTCGTTGGTGGCGGCACGGCCCCATTCGCCGGCGGCGCTGTCGCCACGAGCCAGCACTTCCAGGTTGTCGTCCAGGGCGCCCATCCAGGGGCTCATCTTTTCCTCTTCCGTGCCTGGCAGGAAGCCGATGTCCTCGCCCACGGGCACGGTCACCCGGGTCACGATGATCTCGCTGTAGCGGCGCTCGTCCAGCACTTGCGAAAGGCCGGCGGCCAGGGTCATCAGCGTCTTGCCGGTGCCGGCCGTACCGGTCAAGGTGACGAAGTCGCAGTCGGGGTCGAGCAGCAGGTTGAGCGCGAAGTTCTGCTCGCGGTTGCGGGCGGTCACGCCCCAGACCGAATGCTTCTGGTTGCCGTAGTCCTTGAGCGTGCGCAGCACGGCGGTCTTGCCGGTGATCTCCAGCACCTTGGCGTAGAGCGGCACGGCGCCGGGTGCTTCCAGGTAGACCAATTCATTGACCAGCAGCGAGGGCACCAGCGGGCCGCTGATGCGGTAGAAAGTCAGGCCGCCTTGCTGCCAGCTTTCCATGGTCTTGCCATGGCGCTCCCAGAAGTCGGCCGGCAGGGCTTGTACGCCGGTGTAGAGTAGGTCGGAGTCTTCCAGCGTCTTGTCATTGCGGTAGTCCTCGGCCGGCAGGCCCAGGGCACGCGCTTTGATGCGCATATTGATGTCCTTGGACACCAGGACGACTTCGCGCTCGGGCTGCTGGATCTTCAGCGCCTGCACCACGGCCAGGATCTGGTTGTCGGCCTTGCCCTGGGGCAGGCCGGCCGGCAGGGGGGTGTCGATCAGCTGGGTCTGGAAGAACAGCTTGCCGCCGGCCTCGCGGTGGCCGGTGTGGTCCAGAGGCAGGCCCTTGGCCATTTCCTCGATGCCACTGCTCTTCAGGCCGCCGGCCAGGTTGTCCAGTTCGCGGCTGACCTGGCGCACATTGCGCGCCACTTCGGTCATGCCCTTTTTGTGCCCGTCCAGCTCTTCGAGCGTGATCATGGGCAGGTAGATGTCGTGTTCCTCAAAGCGGAACAAGCTCATCGGGTCGTGCATCAGCACATTGGTGTCGAGCACAAAGAGCTTGGGCGCGGCGGCGCCGGCCTTGCTGGAGCGGCCGGCCTTGCTCGGCTTGGCCGCCGGCGCGGCGGCGGGGGCCGCCCGACTGGCTTTGGGCTTGTCGGCTGGATAGACCGTCGGCGTCATTGCGTCCAGGGCCTGACCAGGCGCTGCCTTGGGGGCGGCGGGGCGTGCTTTGGCCGCGGGGGCGCTGAGGGTGACGGGCAGCGGCGCGGCGGCGACCGCCTTGCTGGCGCTGCTGCTACGACTGGGTTTGGGGGTAGGGGCTTCGGCCTTGCTGGGGCTCACCGCCAAGGTGTTTGCAAAGGCGGTGGGCTCGAGGCGGGCGGCGCGTTTGGTCGGGGGCTTGGGCAGTGGCATGGTGCTCAGTGTTCTGACGGGCGCGAGCCCGCCATGCTGTCGGAATCGGGAGACGGCAAAAGCCAGCAGCGGCGAAAAAAGCAAAAAGCCGCACAGGCTGCTGTGCGGCTTGATGGGCTTTGTTCTTGGGCTGCGTGGCTCTCGGGCATGAAACCATTATGCACAATGCCGACGACGACTCGTGGCAATCCAAGCGACTCGCCTGGCCCATGAAAAAAGCCGGCGCGGGCAAGGCCCGGTCCGGCTTCGTATCGGCGGCAGCGGAGCTGCCGGCCTGTGGATCAGGCGGCGGTCTTTTTCAGCGCGCCCACTTCCTTCAGCACTTCGTCCACATGGCCGGCCACCTTGATGCCGCGCCATTCGGCACGCAACACGCCCGAAGCGTCGATCAGGAAGGTCGAGCGCTCGATGCCCTTGACCTTCTTGCCGTACATGATCTTGTTCTTGACGACGCCAAACATATGGCAGAGCTTCTCTTCGGTGTCAGCGATCAGCTCGAAGGGGAGTTCCAGCGTTTGCTTGAACTTGTCGTGCGAGGCCATGTTGTCGCGTGAAACACCGAGCACAACTGCGCCAGCTTTCACGAAGTCCTTGTGCCGGTCGCGAAATTGCATCGCTTCCGTAGTACAACCGGGGGTGTTGTCCTTCGGGTAGAAGTACAGCACCACGGCTTGACCTTGATAGGTATGTGGTGTGAACTTCACGCCTCCGGTGGCAAGGGCTTCAATTTCCGGGAGAGGTTTGTTGAGCGCTGGCGTCATGTGGCGTTCTATGTATGATGTGCCCGGCTGGGCATAGCCGTTGATTATACGGCCTTTGACGAGTCCCCTCCGGGAGGCGGCCGCTCGTCATTTAGGGGGATTGCCCTCGTCCCCGCTCCTGTGGCCTTCTGGCGGGGCTCTTTGACTGCGCTTGGCGCGGAAGCTCAGCCTTCGATCAGCAAGGCCGCCAGCACCGCACGGCTCTCGCTGCTCAGCACGTTGTAAGTGCGGCATGCGGCCGCCAGATCCATGGTCTCGATGCCAATGCGGGCTTCGATCAGGCAACGGTAGAGGCGTGGATTGGCGAAGCGGATGCGGCTGCCACTGCCGAAGATCACCAATTCGGGCTTGAGCGCCAGAATTTGCTCAAAGTGGCTTTCGTTCAAGTCTTCGAAGCGTGTCAGCGCCCAGGTTTGCACATCGCCGCGCCAGGGCACCAGCACACTGCTGCGGTGTTCGTCGGCATTGACCCGGACGCTTTGCCCGTCATGGCGCGAAATGATGTTGCCGCCTTGCGGCTCGTCGAGTTGGAATTTCATCGTGGCGGGGGAGGGGGTGGCGACAGCGCCGGGACCTGCGAAGGCTCACTTGCTTGTACTCTCAGGCGGCAGGCGTCTTGGCAGCCGCAGCCCTGTGATTAAATTGTATGGTTTTGCACTGCAACATGAGTATCGAAGGCCCATGGCCGCAGCGCAGACACTGATCCTTTACCCGACAGCACCAGGAGTCCCCGTCTTGAAGCCCATTGCCAAGTCCAGCAAGCTCGCCAGCGTCAGCTATGACATCCGTGGCCCCGTGCTGGACAAGGCGCGCCAGATGGAGGACGAGGGTCAGAAGATCATCAAGCTGAACATCGGCAATGTGGCCGCCTTTGGGCTGATGCCGCCGGACGAGATCGTGCAGGACATGATCCGCAACCTGCCTGATGCCGCCGGCTACACCGACAGCAAGGGCCTGTTCGCCCCGCGCAAGGCCGTGGTGCACTACACGCAGGAAAAAGGCGTCAAGGGCGTGACGGTGGATGATGTCTACCTGGGCAACGGCGCGTCGGAACTGATCCAGATTGCGATGAATGCCCTGGTCAACGACGGCGACGAAGTGCTGATTCCGGCGCCCGACTTTCCGCTCTACACCGCCGTGGTGGGGCTGTCCGGCGGCAAACCGGTGCACTACCTCTGCGACGAGGGCGCGGGCTGGCTGCCCGACCTGAACGACATCGAGTCCAAGATCACGCCGCGCACCCGCGCCATCATGGTCTGCAACCCCAACAACCCGACCGGTGCGCTGTACCCGGACGACCTCTTGCTGGGCATCATCGAGATCGCCCGCCGCCACCAGCTCTTGATCTTCGCGGACGAGATCTACGACAAGACCTTGTACGACGGCAACACCCACACCAGCATGGCCAGCCTGGCCGACGATGTGCTGTTCGTGACCTTCAACGGCCTGTCCAAGAACTATCGCTCCTGCGGCTACCGTGCCGGCTGGATGGTGGTCAGCGGCGAAAAGCGCCATGCTCGCGACTACATCGAGGGCCTGAACATGCTGGCCTCGCTGCGCCTGTGCTCCAACACGCCGGGCCAGCTGGCCATCCAGACCGCCCTCGGCGGCTATCAAAGCATCAAGGACCTGGTGGCCCCGACCGGCCGCCTGTGCCGCCAGCGTGATCTGGCCTACGAGCTGCTGAGCCAGATCCCGGGCGTCAGCGTGGTCAAGCCCAAGGCAGCGCTCTACATGTTCCCGCGCTTGGACCCCAAGGTCTACCCGATCACCGACGACCAGCAGTTTGCCTACGAGCTCCTGGCCGAGGAGAAGGTGCTGATCGTCCAGGGCACGGGTTTCAACTGGGTGGCGCCCGATCACTTCCGCCTGGTCTTCCTGCCCAATTCCGACGACCTGAAGGAAGCGATCGGCCGCATCGAACGCTTCCTGGCCCATTACCGCAAGCGCCACGGCACCTGAGCCGCCCTCCCGGGTTTGTTTTCTTCGAAACGTGAACAGCAAAGTGACAGACAGCATGAAAGCGATCAAAGTCGGCCTCCTCGGCATTGGCACCGTGGGCAGTGGCACCTTCCATGTGCTGCGTCGCAACCAGGCGGAGATCAAGGGCCGCGCCGGCCGCGGCATCGAAGTGAGCATGGTGTGCCGCCGTGATCTGGCCCAGGCGCGTCAGATCGTGGGCGATGCCGATGTGGTGGTCACTGCCGACCCCTTCGAGATCATCCGCAACCCCGAGATCGACATCGTTGTCGAGACCATAGGCGGCTGCGATCTGGCCCGCACCCTGGTGCTGGAAGCCATCGCTCAGGGCAAACATGTGGTCACCGCCAACAAGGCGCTGCTGGCCGTGCATGGCACCGAGATTTTTGCGGCCGCGCGCGCCAAAGGCGTGATGGTGGCGTTTGAAGCGGCTGTGGCCGGTGGCATCCCCATCATCAAGGCCTTGCGCGAAGGCCTGACCGCCAATCGCATCGAGTGGATCGCCGGCATCATCAACGGCACCACCAATTTCATCCTGTCCGAGATGCGCAGCAAGGGGCTGGACTTCGCCACCGTGCTGAAGGAAGCGCAGCGCCTGGGCTATGCCGAGGCCGACCCGACCTTTGACGTCGAAGGCGTGGACGCCGCCCACAAGCTGACGCTGATGAGCGCCATCGCTTTTGGCGTGCCGGTGCAGTTCGACAAAGCCCATGTGGAAGGCATCAGCCAGCTTCAAGCGGCCGACATCAAGTACGCCGAGCAACTGGGCTACCGCATCAAGCTTTTGGGCCTGACCCGCCGCCGGGACACGGGCATCGAGCTGCGCGTGCACCCGACCCTGGTGCCCATGAGCCGCCTGATTGCCAATGTCGAAGGCGCGATGAACGCCGTGGTGGTGCAGGGCGATGCCGTTGGCACCACGCTCTACTACGGCAAGGGCGCCGGAGCCGAGCCGACCGCCTCGGCCGTGATTGCCGATCTGGTGGACATCACTCGCCTGCACACCGCCGACCCCGACCACCGGGTGCCACATCTGGCCTTCCAGCCCGACGCGATGAGCGACACCGCCATCTTGCCCATGGCCGAGGTGTTGACCAGCTATTACCTGCGTCTGCGCGTGGCCGACGAGGCCGGTGTGCTCTCGCGCATCACCACCATCCTGGCCGAGCACGACATCTCGATCGACGCGGTGCTGCAGCGCGAATCCAACGAGGGCGAGCGCCAGACCGACCTGATCATCCTGACCCACGAGACCCAGGAAGGCCGCATGAACCTGGCCCTGGCTCAGATGCAAGGTCTGAACACCGTGCTGGCGCCCATCGTGCGCCTGCGCAAGGAAGAATTGGCTTGACGAGCATGCGATACATCAGCACCCGCGGCGACCAAACCGAGCGCCGCTTCTGCGACATCCTGCTGGAGGGCTTGGCGCCCGATGGCGGCCTCTACCTGCCAGTCCGCTACCCGCAGGTGGACGATGCAACCCTGACACGCTGGCGCGGCCTGGCCTATGCCGATCTGGCGTTTGAGATTTTGTCGCTCTATATCGACGACATCCCGGCCGAAGACCTGCTCGCCATCACCCGCCGCACTTACACCGAGGCCGTGTTTGGCACGCCCGAGATCACTCCTCTCAAGACCCTGGAGCCGGGCCTGGCCCTGCAAGCCCTGTCCAACGGCCCGACCCTGGCCTTCAAAGACATGGCCATGCAGCTGTTGGGCCAGTTGTTCGAGTACGAGCTGGGCCGGCGCGGCCAGACGCTCAACATTCTGGGCGCCACCTCGGGCGACACCGGCAGCGCGGCCGAATACGCCATGCGCGGCAAGGCTGGCGTCAATGTCTTCATGCTCAGCCCTCATGGCCGCATGAGCCCCTTCCAGCAGGCCCAGATGTTCAGCCTGCAGGACGCCAACATCCACAACATCGCCGTCGAGGGCGTGTTCGACGACTGCCAGGACATCGTCAAGGCGGTCAGCAATGACCTCGAGTTCAAGCGCAAGTACCAGATCGGTACGGTCAACTCAATCAACTGGGCACGTCTGCTGGCCCAGGTGGTGTACTACTTTGCCGGCTACTTCCAGGCGACGACGAGCAATGCTGAGCGGGTCAGCTTCACCGTGCCCTCGGGCAATTTCGGCAATGTCTGCGCGGGCCATGTGGCGCGCATGATGGGCTTGCCGATTGCGCATTTGGTGGTGGCCACCAACGAAAACGATGTGCTGGACGAGTTCTTCCGCACCGGCGTCTACCGCGTGCGCGGCAGCGCCGAGACGCACGAGACCTCGAGCCCGTCCATGGATATTTCCAAGGCCAGCAATTTCGAGCGTTTTGTGTTCGATCTGCTGGGGCGTGACGGCCAGCGGGTCAAGGGCTTGTTTGGCGAGGCCATTGCCCGCGAAGGGCGTTTCCAGATCAGCGCCAGCGAACATGCCGAGATTGCGCGTTATGGCTTCCAGTCCGGCCGCAGCAGCCATGCCGACCGCCTGGCCACCATTCGCGCCACCCACGCACGCTACGGCGTGGTGGTGGACACCCACACCGCCGATGGCCTCAAGGTGGCACAAGAGCGCCGCGAGCCCGGTGTGACCATGCTGGTGCTGGAGACAGCTTTGCCGGTCAAGTTCGCGGCCACCATCGAGGAAGCGCTGGGCACACCGCCACCTCGGCCCGCTGGTCTGGAGCACATCGAATCTTTGCCCAAGCGCGTGGTGGTGATGCCGGTCGATCTGGCCGCAGTCCAGCGTTTCATTGAAACCCATGTCTGAGTCCTCTGCCGCCCAGGCCAAGCCGGCCATGCTGCCGCTGGACGAGGCATTGGCCCGCTTGCTGGCTGCTGTTCAGCCCCTGGGCTTGAGCGAAGTGCTGCCCACGGCCGAGGCCCTGGGCCGGGTGCTGAGCCAGGACGTGATGTCCTTGCTCGACGTGCCGCCGGCCGACAACTCGGCCATGGACGGCTATGCCTTTTGCGCCGCCGATGTGCGCGAGCCGGGCACGGTTCTGCCGGTGGCGCAGCGCGTGCCGGCCGGCGTGGTCGGCGCGGCCCACCAGCCGGGCACGGCGGCGCGCATCTTCACCGGTGCGCAAGTGCCAGTGGGCGCCGACACCGTGCTGATGCAGGAACAATGCGAGGCCGTACCGGGCGAGGGCCTGGGCGCCGTACGATTCTTGAGCGTGCCTGAGCTGGGCAATGCAATCCGGCGCCGTGGCGAAGATGTGGAGCGCGACGCCACCGTGCTGTCGGTGGGCAGCCGCCTGGATCCGGCGGGCTTGGGCCTGGCCGCTTCGGTCGGTGCGGCACAGCTGCATGTGGCGCAGCGCCCGCGCGTGGCGCTGTTTTCCACCGGCGATGAGTTGGTCATGCCCGGCGAGCCGCTGCGTCCCGGCGCCATTTACAACTCCAACCGCTTCACCCTGCGCGGCCTGCTGCAAGGCCTGGGCTGCGAGGTGCTGGATCTGGGCATCGTGCCGGACCGGCTCGACGCTACGCGCGCGACGCTGCGTGAAGCGGCGGCGCGGGCGGACCTCATCATCACCTCGGGCGGCGTATCCGTCGGCGAGGAAGACCATCTGCGGCCGGCCGTGCAGGCCGAAGGGCAGCTGGAGCTCTGGCAGATCGCCATCAAACCGGGCAAGCCCTTGGCCTTCGGTTCGGTGCGGCGCGATGGTGATGGCGGTTCAGCGTGGTTCGTCGGTCTGCCAGGCAATCCGGTGGCCAGTTTGGTGACCTTCTGCCTGCTGGTTCGGCCGGTGATCTTGCGCCTGCAGGGCGCCACCCGCCTGCAGCCGCGCGCCTATGCACTGCGTGCGGATTTCGCCTGGCCGCGTGCCGATCGGCGCCAGGAGTTTCTGCGTGCCCGGCTCAACGAGGCCGGCGGCTTGGATCTGTTCGCCAACCAAAGCTCGGGCGTGCTCAGCTCGGCGGTCTGGGGCGATGGCCTGGTGGACAACCCCTCGGGCCGCAGCATCGCGCCCGGCGACACGGTGCGCTTTCTGCCCTTCAGTGAGTTGCTGTCATGAGTGATGCCGTGGTCATGATCCAGGTGCAACTGCGTTTTTTTGCTTCGCTGCGGGAGCAGTTGGGGGCGGGCGAGCGACTCGAGATTCCCGCCGGCACCAGCGTGGCCGCTTTGCGCGAGCAGCTCTGTGGGCGCTCGGCGGCGCATGCGGACGCCTTGGGGCCTGGGAGAGCCGTTCGTTGTGCGCTCAACCAGCAGATGGTGGCAAGCGACCAGACCCGCATTTCGGCCGATGCCGAGCTGGCCTTTTTCCCGCCGGTCACCGGCGGTTGAGTCTATGAGGCTGCTGTGCAGGGCTTGCATCTGACTGCCGATTTGCGTGGCTGCGACCCGCAGTCCCCGTTGATGCTGGACCCAGAGTCTCTCGGTCGCCTGTGCCGCGATGCCGTACAGGCGGCTGGTTTGGGCGCTGTGGTCGAGCTGTTTCATCGTTTTGAGGTCGCGCCTGGCTGTGAGCAGAGCGGCATCACGGGCGTGGTTCTGCTGGCCGAATCGCATCTGGCCATTCACACCTGGCCCGAGCTGGGCGGCGTCACGCTCGACGTGTATGTCTGCAACCTGGCGGGAGACAACAGCGCCGCGGCCGAACGGCTGATGCAGATGCTTTGTGATGCCTTTGACCCAGGCGAACGGCGCGAACAGCGTTTGGTGCGCGGCTGACGAGGTCGGCTGGAATCGGCGCAAAGCAGCCGAATACAAAAGGCAACCACAGAGGCACGGAGGCACAGAGAAATACAAAGCTGAATTGGTTTTAGCTCTGTGCCTCCGTGCCTCTGTGGTTGCATTTAGGGTTCCGCTTTGTGCCGCTCGCAGTCTCTCAAGGTGCGGCTCACAAACAAAAAAGCCCCGCGGCTGCGGGGCTTCTTATGGGTGCGTTCGGACCGGTGAAGATCAGAAGGCGTAGTTCAGGCCCAGGTTGAACTGGTGAATCTTGAACTCGGCGCTTTCGCCGCCAGCGCTGATCTTGTTGTTGCCCAGGTTCACATACTCAGCGCGCAGGCTCAGAGCCTTGTCGAACTGGTACGCGCCGCCCAGGCCGAAGAAGGCCTTGGTCTTGTGCAAAGACAAGTCAATATTGCTGACCGTGAAGTCCAGCGAATTGCGGCTCACGCCCAGGCGTGCGAACAGCGAGAACTCCTTGTTCAGCGGGGCGATACCCAGTGCCGAAATTTGCAGCGCGTTGACCGACAGCTTGAGGCCGTCTTCGGTGTCCGAACCCAGACGACGCACAGAAGCCTCGAAAGCCACATTGGTGTTCAGCTGATAGCCAACGCTGGCGCCGAAACCGGTTTTGGAGCCCGAATCGCCTTCGATCTTGAAGCGGCTCGAACCAATGTCGCCACCCACATACCAGCTGTTGTCAGCGGCGCAAGCGGTGGAAGCGGCGAAGGCCAGAGCGGCCAGGGCAAAAATCTTCTTCATGGAAATGGAACTCTTTTCTAGGATCACAAAAACTCTCCCTCCGGAGAGAGGCGCGCATCCTATCAAGGGTTTCCCCTTGTCCTTTCTCGGCTGTTGTATCGAGCCATCAAGGTTTGATGGAAAGATTACCCAGCGCGCCTGCGGCGCATCGGCTTTTGTTGGATGGCCGCCGGGGCACTGTCGCCGAGCAAGTAGCGGGCGCCCGCGCCATGCCGAGCGGCCTGGTCATCGGGGTTGTAGAGACCGCATTTGCTCAAGGACAGGCAGCCGCAGCCTATGCATGAGCTCAGCGTGTCGCGCAAGCGCGTGAGCTCGGCGATGCGTTGGTCCAGCATGGGCCGCCAGGAGGCAGACAGGTGTTCCCAGTCGGCCACGGTCGGTGTGCGGCCATCGGGCAGCTGGGCGAGAGCTGCGCGGATCTGCTCCAGGCTCAAACCGACCGCCTGGGCCGCACGGACAAAGGCCAGACGACGCAGATCGGCGCGCGCGTACTGGCGCCGACCGCTGCCGCTGCGTGTGCTTTGCATCAGCCCGGCGTCTTCATAGAAGCGCAGGGCACTGGCCGCCACGCCGCTGCGCCGCACCAGTTCCCCGATGGGTAGCCGATCGCTCGCCGCGGCAGGGGCCTTGGCGCGCGGATCCGGTCGTGCCTGAGCGGTGTCGATGGGCAGCTTGGTGGCGGATTTACTTGGCATATGAATCCTGATCGACTTGATCGAAAAAGCGCTTGACTTCAAGTTCACTTGAACTTTCAGTATAGGAGCCTTGCATCACTTCCGAGCGTTTCCACCATGTCCAGTTCCACCGTTTCCAGCAGCAAACAGCTCCATGCCTGGCTGGACCGCAGCCTTGCTTTCCCGCCCGAGTATGGACAGCAGTTGAGCAGCCACCTGCCCATGGCTCTGCAGGCCCTGCACAGCCTGGGCGCCGATGAGGTTCGCATCGAAAACTTCTTCGCAAGCTACACCGAGCGCTTCGAGGGCCGCCGCAGCCCGGGCGAGGGCCGAGTCTTGCCTGACTGGCAAGCGGCACTGGGTCGCTACGAGGCCTTTGCAGATCTGCGGCACAGTTTCGCGGCTGCTCTCGCCGAGCAGGGGCGCGACGTGCTGCTGCGCCAGGTTTTGCCGGTGCTGCTGCCCGGTGTCTCGGCCGTGGCTTTTCACGGTGCCATCCGTACCGCTCATGCACTCGAGTCCGGCCACGCTGCGGAACTGGCCTCGGCCTTGGCCTACTGGGCCTGCCGATGGCAAGTCTTGCCGGCACCGGCTGCCGGACCCGCTTCGCTGCGTCAGCAGGAGGGCTGGTCACAAGCGCTGGTCGACGGTGCCAAGTCCTGGCGCAGTGAGGCGCCCTTGATCTTCTTGCGCATGGAAGCGGCGACACAGATGCCCTTGTATGCCGAATTGGCCCATGGTCTGGCACCCGCTGCTTCGCTGGAGCAGCGCCTCGCTGAATTGGCGCATTTGGCATTGGGCTACTACCTGGACAGCGCCAACTTCACCGTCTTGCACATGATCACCGGTCTGCGCGCCCTGCGCCTGCTCTTGCCTTGGTTGCCGGAGGCCTTGCGCTCTGACCCGGCCGTTCAGAATCTGCTGGGCGAGGCTTTTGTCGCGGCCTATATGGCGGGGCGTGTCCAGCCTCGATCGACTGCGACGGCGCTGGCCCGAACAGAGGACCTGAGCTGGAGCGAGTTGGCTGAGGCTGCCACGCAAGCCCGCGACGACCACACGATCAAGCTCGTCCACGCCTGCCGCGAGGAAATGGCAGTCTATGGCGATGCCCGTTATCTCCAGGCTGCGGCGCTGGTCTTGCGCTGATTCCTGAAAAAGGAAAAGCCCCGCTGTGGCGGGGCTTGCTTGTCATTCAGAGGAGCCGGCGAACCGGCCTCAAGGCCGGCGGGCTCAGAAGGCGTAAGTCATGCCGACGTTGAACTGGTGCATCTTGACGCTGGTGTCGCCCACCTTGTTGTTGCCCAGATTGGTGTACTCGCCGCGCAGTGCGACGTTCTTGGCCACTTGGTAGCTGGCGCCGATGCCCACCAGGGCCTTGTTCTTGTGCACGGAAGCGCTGACAGCGCCTTCGCTCAAGTCCAGGGAGTTGCGGCCCATGCCCAGGCGGCCGTAGATCGAGAACTCGTTGGTGATCGGAGCGATGCCCAGCACCGAGGCTTGCAGTGCATTGACGCTGAGCTTGCTGCCGTCTTCCTTGAAGCTGCCCAGGCGGCGTGCCGTCAGTTCGAAGGCCACATTGGGGTTCAGGGTGTAACCCAGGGTGGCGCCGAAGCCCGTCTTAGAGCGGGAATCGCCATCGGCTTTGAACTTGCTCGAGCCGATGTCTCCACCGACGTAGAAATTGCTGTCGGCGGCAGAGGCGGTGGTGGCGATCAGGGCCAGGGCGGCGGCGGCGATGAATTTGTTCATGGTGTGGACTGCTTTCAGGGAAAAGTTGCGGTTGAAATCAAGCTCCCCCTCGGGAGATGCTTCGCACTCTAACCAGGCTTCGCTGCGGTGTCGTGGCCTGCGGTGCAGGTGCCAGCATGCAGTCGTTGAGTCTTGAATATTGCTACCTTTTCTTGTTTTGTTACTTGATGGATGCAAATTTCGCAACCGTCACCGCAGTTTCGCAGCCGCGGGTGTAGGCCTCTTCAAACACCGAGTAGCCCGCCAAATCGCTGTGTGCGAAGTGAATCCGCCCCTGCGGTCGTCGCAGGGCCTGTAGGGCGCGCGAGCCGCGCAGGCCCGGGCTTGGAATGCTCATCGCATGGCCCCAGCGCACCAAATCGGCCCGCTGCAAGAGTTCGGGAAGATCGGGGTGAACGGTGGTCAATTCGGCCAAGACTTGCGTCAGCCAGTGGTGCCAGTCCGAGCGCAGAAGCTCGCCGCGGCGAGCTTGCGGCAAGGCCCAATAGGCGCTGATCACGGTCGGCCCGCTCACAGGCTTCAGACTCTGGTGCATGGCGTCCACATAGCCGAGCGCCTGACTGCCGAAGATGACATTGTCCCAAGACGGCGCCACGCCCAGGCCTTGCAGCATGGGGCCTTTGAGCTGCAGATTGGCGACCAACCAAGGGGCATGACGCTGCAATGCGACGGCATCGTTCAGGGCTGAAACGGCCTGGCCCAGCAGGCGCTGTGCAACGAACAGCGGTGTCGCCAGGACCAGTTGCTGGCATTGCCATCGCTCTTCGCGCTGTGCGGCCTCGTTCCAGACCCGCAGCGTGATCTCATGCTTGCCGGTCTCGACATGCAGCACCGTGCGCCCGCGCTCAATCTGCGGCTGCAAGGGGGCCGCGATGGCTTCGCTGAGAAATGCGTTGCCCTGCGGCCAGGTCAGCACGGGCTCGCGCTCCGAGGTGTCCGAGCCCGGCGGATGGAAGCCGTGGCGGCTGGCGAAATAGTGCAGGCCAGCCCAGGCCGAGGCGGCTTCAGGCCCGGCGCCGAAATCGTCGCGGCAGCAGTAATCCAAGTACCAACGCAGCTGCGGGTCATCGAGCCCATGCTGGTTCAACCATTCGGCAAAAGTCTGAGCGTCGAGTGCAGCATGGCCGGCGGTCCAGGGCAGGCGATGGCTGGGCATGGCAAAGCCGAGTTCGCGCTGCGCGCGTTCCACCGCCTGTTCGAATTGCTGCAGCTGAGCCTTGGCCGCTGGGCTGCGCGCCGGCGGCAACAGGCCCTCTAGCCACTGGCCTTGGAAGTACAGGCGCTCCTGCGGGCTGTGGCAGAGCTGACGTTCATCCCAGACGGGGCGGCCGAGCTCCTGGTGAACCAGGCCCAGCTCCTCGAGCAACTGGTAGACCTCGCGCGCATGTGGCCCCGGCAGAGGCAAGTAATGGGCGCCCATGGGGCAGGCCATGCCGCCCATACGGTGGCCTCGGCTGTTGCCACCGACTTCGTCTTCCAGCTCCAGCAGCGCGAAATCGTCAATGCCGGCCTGGCTGAGGCCGCGTGCGCAGCCCAGGCCGGCGATGCCGCCGCCGACGATCAAGACCTGGCGTCGCTGTGTCGGCAAGCTGTGGTGGCTGCTGCCCGCGGGCAGGGGTTGGCGCAGGCGGTGACCGCGTTCGGCGCTCGCGCCCAGCCAGCCGCCGGGCAGGCTGGCCAAATCGGGTGCCTGTGCCTGGCAGCCTTGCAAGAGTGCGCTGCCGCCACCGGCCAGAGCTGCCAGCATCAGTTCGCGACGACGCAGCGCCATCAATGCACTTGACCCCATTCGGCCTCGAACTCGTGCACCAGAATCTGGTTGGACAGGCGGTTCACTTCGGTCGGCAGCCGCGCCATATCGGGCGGGAAATCGAGCAAGGCCGGTAGCCCGGCTGGGCTCAGGAAACGCAAGCCATCGGGCAACTGTCGCGGCATCGCCCAGGGCCGGCGCCCGGCCAGCACAAAGCCCCATTCGCCGAAGCTGGGTACATGGGCGTGGTAAGGCGTGGTCGTGAGTCCGGCCGACTCCAAGGTGGTCACCACGGTCCAGAAGCTGCGCCGCGCGATCAGGGGCGAGGTGGTCTGCACCACGGCGTAGCCGCCGGCATTGAGGCGCTGGTCGATCAGTCGGTAGAAGCTGCTGCTGTAGAGCTTGCCGAGCGCGAAATTGCTGGGGTCGGGGAAGTCGATGACGATGACGTCGAAGTGTTCGTCGGCCGGCTGTTCTTCCAGCCAGCCAAAGGCGTCGGCATTGACTATCTTCAGCTTGGGGCTGAGCAAGGCGTCGCGGTTGAGCTGGCGCAGCAAGGGGAGGGTGGAGAAGAGCCGGGTCATGTGCGGGTCCAGCTCGACCAGGGTGACACGCTCGACGCTGGGGTAGCGCAGCACCTCGCGCACGGCCATGCCGTCGCCGCCGCCCAGCACCAGCACCCGCTTGGGCGCGCCGTGGCCGGCCATGGCGGGGTGGACCAGGGCTTCGTGGTAGCGGTATTCGTCGCGCGAATGGAACTGCAGATTGCCGTTCAGAAACAGGCGTGTGCCGGCCTGGCCCGAGGTCACCACCACGCGCTGGTAGTCGCTGCTCTCGCGCACGATGATGTGTTCGCCGTAGAAGCGGTCTTCGGCCCAGGTGTTGAGCCGGTCGGCCAGGAGCATGGCGACCAGCAACAGGAGCATGCTGAAGCCGCAGGCCAGGGCATGGCCGCGCCAGGCGCGCAGCTCGCTGCGGAACAGGTAGAGCGCCCAGATCGCCACGCCCACATTGAGCAGGCCGAAGAACAGCCCGGTGCGCACCAGGCCCAGATGCGGCACCAGCAGCAAGGGAAAAGCCAGGGCCACCACCAGGGCGCCAAGGTAGTCGAAGGTCAGCACCTGTGAGACCAGATCGCGCAAGGCATAGCGGTGGCGGAACTGCTTCTTGAGGATGCGCATGACCAGCGGAATCTCCAGCCCGACCAGGGCCCCGACCAGCAGCACCAGGCCATAGAGCAGCACGCGAAACGCGGCCTGATGGCCCGGTGGCAGCAGGCTGTGAGCCAGGAAGAGGGCGGCCGGCATCAGGCCGCCGACCAGCCCCACCAGCAGCTCGATCTTCAGGAACTGCGCGATCAGCTGGCGCTCGACATAGCGGCTCAGCCAGGAGCCCAGGCCCATGGCAAACAGATAGGTACCGATGATGGTGGAGAACTGCAGCACCGAGTCACCGAGCAGATAACTGGCCAAGGCCCCGGCAGCCAGTTCGTAGACCAGACCGCAGGCTGCCACCACAAAGACGCTGGCCAGAAGCAAGACCTCGTGCAGGGAAATGCGGCCGACGGCGGGCTCTGAATCGACGGGCGTTGCGGGAGGGTCAGCAAGGGAAGGCATGGCCGCGAGGTTAACCGATGGCGGCGACTTGCCTGCGTGTCCGAATCCGATCGGCAGCTGCATTGTGCTTGCCCTGTCTCTGCACCGGGGCCGCCATGAGAGCTCTATGAATGGCACTCGGATGAGGGGGTTTTCAGCGGCTGACAAGCCGGGCCGTGATTTGCGTCACTGTGACAGGGCGGCCCAAGGGGTCAGGTCTTGCTCTTTGCATAGACACTGCGGCCACAACTTCTTCACTACCTGGAACGTCCCATGAAAAGGCAGATGATTTCGACCTCTTCCCTCAGCGCTTTGTGTTTTGCCGCGACGCTGATGTCGGCTGCTGCGGTGCAGGCTGGCCCTGTGACCTCTGTCGTGAAGAACGGTGGCTTCGAAATTCAGACCATGGGCGGCCCTAACGGCGACTATTGCTACACAAGCTTGCACGCGGGTTGCACCTTGGCCGACTGGAATACTTCGGGCTATGCCGTTGTGATCGGGGCCAGCAGCGGCCCCTGGGGGAACCCGTCGAGCTTGACAAACGGTCAGTCCGGCTTGGGCAACTTTGTGGTGGGCCTACAGATGGACGGCGCCACGCTGTCGCAAAACCTGACCCTGGATGCGGGCACGCAAGTGGCTTTGAGCTGGTTTGATGCCGGCCGCAGCAATTGGTCTTCGGGTGTGCAAACCTATGATGTTTTGTTTGCCGGCACGATTCTGGGCAGCTTTTCAACCGAGGTCGGCCAGGAGTGGAGTCAGCGCAATCTTGACTTCACCGCCAGCGGCTCCGGTGCTTTGGAATTCCGAAGCCGGAATCTGGGCAACTATGACCGCACCAGTTTCATCAATGGCGTGCAAGCCACCGCCACCCATGTGCCGGAACCGCAGTCGCTGGCCTTGACCTTGGTCGCCCTGATGGCTGTTGGCTTGGTGCGTCGCCGCCGCAGCGCCTGAATCTCCAGTGATGGGCCGGTCTGGCCGGAGCCAGCCGCGCCCATCAGCCGTGAATTGCCGCAGCCACGATCTGGCCGATCGAGATGCACATCGCCCCGACCACGATGGCCAGGGCGATGTTTCTGTGTTCGACGATCTCCTCCCAGAGCTTGTAGGGCGTCAGCTTGTCGATGATGACAAAGCTGATCCAGAACACCAGCACGCCGATCAGGGCGTAGAGGATGGAGCCCAGCACGATGCCGGGTTTGAGCCATTCAAATGCATGTTCCATGGGTGTGTTCTCCTGAAGTCTTGCCTTGTCGCGGGTTCATTTGTGGCCGCCGCCACCGCTGCTGTAGCCACCGTATGAGCCGCCCGATGAGCCTCCGTACGAACCTCCGCCCGAACTGATGCGAGCGCCGCTGCGGCGGCATTGCTGGTACTCGGCGCTGGCTTCGCCGTAGCTGTCCTTGTAGGCCTGACAGTCGTCCCGGCTGCAGGCGCGCAGCAGCAAGACCAGTACCAGCAGGATGAAGACAGCAATGACGATCTTGCGCAGCAGGCCGCCGCCGTCACTGAGGCTGCTGGCATCGCGGCCCAGGGCCGCAGCGCGCTCGGGTGCCAGTTTGAACGCGCGAGCCACCACGGCGGCGTCGAGCTTGCGCCCGAGGCTCCAGACCACCTCGTTGTCGGTCTGCTCGCGGCTCAGCAGCATCTGCCGCGCCTCGCCCTGACCTTCGTAGTCGCTGACCAGGGCACGCTGCTCGCGGCTGACCTGCCAGTAGAACTCGCCCAGCACATAGGTGACCTTGGCCTGGTAGGTCCAGCGCTTTTTGTAGCTCTTGCCGCCCCAGTCGATGCGCTCGCCGCGGCTGCTCACCGGGGCGCCGGTCAGGGGCCGCACCAGGCTCCAGCCTTCCTCGGTGTCGACCAGTAAGGCAAAGCCTTCGATCTTGTTGTAGAGCAGGTACTCGCGCCAGAAGGTCTGCTCGTCCTCGCTGCTCTCGGGCAGGTCACAGCGCTCTTGGTAGCCCACCACCTGCCAGCTGATGGCCTGGCCGGTCTCGGTCTGCAGCATGCCCGTGCTGCCCAGACGCAGCTGTGGCTCCATGCCGTTGTTCTGGGCATAGTGTTCGAGATCGGCCCCCGCGCCTTGAGAGATGTCCACCACCGCATGGCACTGGCCGCAGACGATGGATTTGGTGCTGCTGAGGCTGGGCGTCAGGGCGGCGCCGCAGCTGGGGCATTCCAGGCTGCGTGATTTCAGGTCTTTGTTGCTGCTGGCCTCTTCGCGCAGGCCTTGCATGGCCATGGCGTCCAGGCGGATAGCGCGGCCCAGCGACCAGATCGGCGCCGCGCTGCTCGCTTGCAGGCTGGGGCTGAAATCCAGGCTGCCGACTTCATTGCCGGGCCCGCGCAGCTCGGCCACCAGATACTGCCGCTCGGCCCCGAGCACGGGTGGACGTGGCAGTTCGCCCTGGGCGGCGCTCAGATGACATAGGGTGACGGCCGCCACCGTCCAGCGCTGGCCGGCCAGTTGCAGGATGCGGTCGAGGATCAGCTCCTGAGCTTTGGGCGCGGCTTCGGACAGCGGCGCCTCGAAGGCCATGACATAGCTGCCGTTGTCCTCGGCCAGCCAGCCGGAGCGCGGCCCGGCGGCGCCGCCATCAAACAGCACATGCCATTCGTTCCAGCTGCCCTCGGCATAGGCGATCTGTTGGCGGCCGACGACCGTGAAGGGCGCGCCGGCGTAGCGCCCGCTGGCGCCGATCTGCAGCGGCGAATAGTCTTCGATCAGTTCGGCGCTGAGTCCGATCTTGCGCAGGGCATCGCCCTCGCGCAAGAGACTGCTGCGGCAATAGCTGCAAACAGCGCTGGCGGAGGCCGCCGAAGCGAACTCCACCGTGGCGCCGCAATTCGGGCAGGCCGCCTGCCAGCGGCGCTGAGGCGCGCCGGACGGGGTCGTGTCGGATGTCAAGACGCGCGCTGCTTCAGCTCAGTTTTTTCAGCAAGTCGGCTTTCTTGGCGGCGAATTCCTCGTCGGTCAGGATGCCCTTGGTCTTGAGGTCACCCAGCTTTTCCAGCAGCAGCACGATGTCATCGGCCGTTTGCACAGCGGGTGCGGCTGCGGCCACCACAGGAGTAGCGGCAGCGGCCAGGCCGCCTTGCAGCTGCTGGGCCAGCACCTGGCCCATGGCCAGGCCAGCACCCAGGCCCATGGCGTCGCCGGCCACACCACCGCCACCGCCTTGGCCCACGCCTTCGGCCAGTTTGGGGATGGCTTGCGCGGTCTGGTACTGCATGAACTGGCCCATGTTCTGGCCGATCATGCCCATGCCGATCTTCTGGTCGAGGATTTTTTGCAGCTCTTCCGGCAGGGAGACGTTCTGCAGGGTCACGCCTTCGAGCTTGAGACCGATCTTCTCGAACTCGGGCGCCGTGGCTGCTTGCAGCTGGCGCGCAAACTCGATCTGGTTGGCCGCCAGGTCCAGGAAGGGGATGCCACTCTGGGCCACCGCATCGCTGATGTGTTGCAGCATCAGGCCGCGCAGCTGACCGTCCAGGTCTTGCACGGTGTAGCGCTCGCGCGTGCCGGAGATCTCGGTGTGGAAGAGTTTCGCATCGGCCACGCGGTAGACGAAGTTGCCGAAGGCGCGCAGGCGCACGGCACCAAAGTCCTTGTCGCGGATGGTCACCGGCTGCTGCGTGCCCCAGCGCTGGTCCACCTGCTGGCGGGTGCTGAAGAAATAGACATCGCTCTTGAAGGGCGACTCGAAGAGCTTGTCCCAGTTCTTCAGGTAGGTCAGTACCGGCAAGGTCTGGGTGTTCAGGGTGTGGGTGCCGGGCCCGAAGACATCGGCCACCTTGCCCTCGTTGACGAACACGGCCAGCTGCGACTCTCGCACCGTCAGCGAGGCGCCGTACTGGATTTCCATATCGGCCATGGGGAAGCGCCAGGCCAGCGTGCCATCACCGTCCTCGGTCCACTGGAGGATGTCTATGAACTGCTTCTTGATGAAATCCATCAGGCCCATGGCCGTGTCTCCTTGTTGTCACTCCGTTCACATGCTGCCGGTACTTGTTGATGATCACGAACAAGCATCGAAGCCCATACTTCGACCCGAACCGACAGCGCTTGGCGGGCAGTATGCGGCAAAGTACCGAAGCCGCTGTTGGCCGGCCCGGGTCAAATTCACCGTCGCTCCCCAAGCTGGATGTGATACCTCGCCCGCCGATGACACAATTCGCGCCATGACAGCCCGCCCAGCCCGCGTCCGCATCCAGACGGAAGATTTTGACTTGAGCCATGAAGCCGCCGCTCTGCGTGCGGGCGATGGGCGCACAGGTGCTGTGGTCAGCTTTTTGGGCACGGTGCGGGATGTCGCTGGCGACGCGCCCGCCATCGAGGCGATGGAACTCGAGCATTACCCCGGCATGACTGAGGCCAGCATCGAAGCAATGATCGATGCCGCGACGCAACGCTTTGACATCCACGGTGCTCGTGTGATCCACCGGGTCGGCCGTCTGGCCGCGCTGGATCAGATCGTGCTGGTCTTGGTGACATCGCGTCACCGCGGCCAGGCCTTTCAAGCCTGTGAATTCCTGATGGACTACCTCAAGACTCAGGCGCCGTTCTGGAAAAAGGAATACACCGCCGAGGGCGGCCAGTGGGTCGACGCACGCGAGGCGGACGACGCGGCACTGGCGCGCTGGGGCCTCAAGGTGGCCGGCAATGCCGGGCCGTCGGCATGAGCGGCAGCGGCAATCCTCTATGGCTGATGCAGGGCGCGGCCGTCGCCGGCGGCGCAGCCTTGGGTGCCCTGTGCCGCTGGATCGCCAGCGTGTACTTCAACAGCAGCTATGCTGGCTTCCCGCTCGGCACTTTGTTGGTCAACCTGGTCGGTGGCCTGCTGATCGGCATGGCGCTGGAGTGGTTCGGCCGAACGCCGGACGAGTTCTTGCGTCTGTTGCTGGTCACCGGCTTCCTCGGCGGGCTGACCACCTTCTCTGCCTTCTCGGGCGAATCGCTGGGGCTGCTGCAGCGGGGTGAGATGGGAATGGCCTTGCTGCACGCAGCGGCCCATGTGGTGGGCTCGCTGGCGTGCGCGGCGCTGGGTATGAAGCTGATGCGTTTGTGGCTCATGCTGGGCCATTGAAGTCGCGACCAGGGGGATAGCGATCGAGCTCACTTGTTGCGAGCTCGATCGCGCTTCCTTGCTTACTGTTCTGCCAGACGGCGCCGGTGCGACGACAACCAGCCGAACAAGGCAAGGCCAGAGAACATCAGCACCCAGCTCGAGGGCTCGGGCACCGCCGCCACCCGCAAGGTGATGTCGCTGGCGTTGTACTCGACGCTCAGCGTCATACCTGGGTTGCCCTGCCATTGCACCTGGCTGAAGCTACTGCCGCCGACCAGTTGGCTGAAGCTGGCGATTTTGAAGCTGTCTCCTACCTGAGGGGTGAACCCGCCCAGGTTTTCCACCTTCAGCACACCACCTACCCGCAGATCGCTGCTGATGCTGATCGCATCAAAGCTGCTCAAACTGGCCAGATCGATGTCCAGCACTGAGCCGCTGCCCAGGGTCAGATCGCCGTCGATAGCCAGTCGGCCGACGGTGGACAAGGTTCCCGGTGCCAGTTCACCCTGGTTCAACAAGGCGTAGTTCAGGCCTGCGGTGCGGATGGTGCCGTCGCCCTGCAGTCGTCCTTGGTTGTTGAAGTTGGACTCCGATGAAGCCAGGTTTGCGCCAGCGGCAATGTGGGTAATGCCGGTGTTGTTCCAAGCGCTTCGCAGCAAAAAAGTGCCCGAATTGATGTTGAGCGTGCCGCTGTTGTTGAAGCCATAGGCGTTGGTGGTGCCCAGGCCGTTGCGTTCGTAGCTGCCGGCGTTGTT
>NZ_JAJIRT010000047.1 GCF_025717675.1 Paucibacter sp. DJ2R-2 | reverse complement strand
GTGGTGGGCTCGGGCTCGGAGCAGGCCATGCTCGCCCCCATGATCGAGCAGGCCCAAGCGTGGACGGATGAGAACACCCTGGTCACCGCCGATGCGGGCTACCACAGCGATGCCAATGTGCAGCAACTGCACGACAACAACACGCCAGCCCTGATTGCGGACGGCCAGATGCGCAAGCGCGATGAGCGCTTCGCGGATCAGGC
>NZ_JAJIRT010000046.1 GCF_025717675.1 Paucibacter sp. DJ2R-2 | reverse complement strand
GCCAAGGGCCGAGAGCTCAAGTCCAACATCACCGACCCCGACAGCGCCAAGATGGCCACGAACAAAGGCGTGATCCAAGGCTACGCAGCGCAAGCAGCCGTGGACAGCGCCAACCAAGTCATCATCGCCGCCGATGTGGTGGGCTCGGGCTCGGAGCAGGCCATGCTCGCCCCCATGATCGAGCAGGCCCAAGCGTGGACGGATGAGAACAC
>NZ_JAJIRT010000008.1 GCF_025717675.1 Paucibacter sp. DJ2R-2 | reverse complement strand
CGAAGAGGGAGCCGGAGACGAAGGTCAGGGCGCCGCTGGTGAGCAAGCCGCTGCCGCCGCGGTTGCCGCCGGCCAGGCCGAGGCTGGCCACGCCGTGGCTGCCCTCGTTGTAGAAGCTGCCGTAGTCCAGTTGCAGGGCGCCGTTGATGGTGGCGGCCGCGGTGAGGGTGAGGTTGCCGCCGCTCTGGCGCAGCAGGCCGGCGTTGCTGATGCTGCCGGAGATGGTGGAGTTGCCGCCGTTGTAGTCGAGCAGGGCGTCGCTGGCGATCTGGATCTGGCCGGTGGAGGTGGAGGCCGAGCGCATGACCAGATTGCCGGCGTTGACCTTGAGCGTGCCGCTGTTGTTGAAGCCATAGGCGTTGGTGGTGCCCAGGCCGTTGCGTTCGTAGCTGCCGGCGTTGTTGAAGCTACCGTTGCCGTAGTAGGCCAGAGAGCGGCTGCCGGAGGGGCTCAGCGCACCTGCGTCGACGAAGCTGGTGCCGGTAGCGACGTTGATGCGGGCATCGGTGCTGGTGGAGATGGTGCCGTTGCCGGCGGACCAGGTGGCGCCACCGTTGAGGTTGAGGGTGTGGGTGGCATCGACGGTTTGGTTGTTGGTGCCGGTGAAGCTGGCGGCGCCGGTGATGGTGGTGGTGCCGGGGCCGAAGAGGGAGCCGGAGACGAAGGTCAGGGCGCCGCTGGTGAGCAAGCCGCTGCCGCCGCGGTTGCCGCCGGCCAGGACCAGCCGACCCAGCAAGCGCTCGTTGTCCAAAACAGCGCTCCCAGTGTTGAGGGTCGCCGTGTCCCCCGAGCCCGGCAGACCCAGCAAGGACCACTTACTCGTATCGAGCCAATTGCCCGTTCCGCCCAGCCAGACGTAGTCCAGCGCGTGAGCCGGGGCGGCGCTGCCCAAGGCCAGCAAGGAGGCCAGGAGCACGGGGCTCAAGCGCATGGGCATCGGCTTCTTCGATGGATTGTGAGATGGAATGCGTGCTTCGATTCTCATGATGATCCCTGTGGTGAAGGCAGTGCGGATGGGCGTCGGCGTGGAGTGGCAGTAGAAGGTGGAGCGCCGACCCCTCAGAGACGGTCGAGCCGCAGCCTCGTCAGGGCCGGACGAACTTCAAGTTAGGGGTGAGAAGCAGTAGGGTGTCAGCGCTCCCGCGCTGGAGGGCCGAGGCGGCCGCTATTCAGCGCTGCCCGGGGAAATGGGGCAGCGGTAGTGAGGCAAGCCGTCAAAGTCTTGCTGGCCCAGTGCCATAAAGGCTCGGCGTATCAGCGTGTCGGAGCGGCTCAGGTGAAAGGAGAAGCTGGGCAGGCACGAAGTGCGTCAGCGACTCGCTGGCGGGCAGTTCCAGCAGCCGCGCCTCGATCAGCCGGCCGGATGTGAGCTCGGCTTGAGCTGCTTCCAGCATCGGGCCCGGCTGCCTGAGTTCATCACTTCATGGACTTGCGCATGCTCAGCGCAGGCAGCAAGAGCAGGCCAGCCAGCAGCAGCGCAACGCTGCTGGGTTCGGGCACCGCAGCGGCCAGGCCCAGCTGGAAGTTCTCCACAGTGGGGAAAACGGCCAAACTGCTGCTGGACACCGAGATGTCCAGGCTCAGCAGGCTGCTGCTGCTGCTGACGAAACCCAGAAAGCTGATGCTAGAGGGGCCGCTCAGGTCCAGCTCTTGCGTCGTGCTGCCCTGGGCATCGGTCAAGGTGAGGGTCAGGCGGGCTGCCGGCCAGGCTTCGCCGCTGTAAGTGGTCGCCAAGAAATTGCCACCGATGGCGCGCAGCGAGCCCGCAAAGCTGTCAAACAGCAGATGGGCACCGACGCGGTTGCTTGACAGCCACACCGCGCCGTTCTCGCCGGCCGTGGGGTAGAACTGGTTTTCCAGTCCGTCCAAGGCACTGACGCGGTAGCTGTGTGCGCCGGCTTGGCGCAGCAGCGGGCCGTCCAGCGCTTCGTCGGCGCTCAGGTCTTGAAAGCGGTCGATGCCCAGTGAGCCGCTGGCGGCCTGAAAGGCAGTTTGCGAGGTGAAAACCTGCACATCGGCTTGCGCGGCCAGGCTGCTCAAGACGGTGGTGGCCAGGGCGGTGATCAGGGTGTGAAGTTTCATGGTGGGCTGTGTTTTTCTTCAATGTCGGAGAGTTGAGAGACGCCCGCCTCCTCAGACCAAGAGAGGCCGTAGAGGCGGCGCTGGCTTCAAGGGGCTGACGGGCTCTCGCTGACCGAGCTCTCAGAGATCTCGGCCTCAGTCTGGCTATTGGGACGGGCGCTGCCGGCGGGGAAGGGCAGCTCGCTGAACATGCCGCGCAGGGTCGCAGTGGCAAAGCCGCTGCGTGGCACCACGGTCACATAGCTCCAGCCACCTGGGCCAGTCGGCAGCTGAATGCTGACTTTGTCGCCGTGGCTGCTGGCCATCACGTCATAGCTGCTCGGGCTGGCCCAGCCGGAAGCGCGGGCGTAGATGTCGGCGTTGCCGCTGACTTGGCTCAGGGTGAACAGCGTTTGTGGCCAGCTGCTGGCGGAGATGTAGAACTGCATCGTCGCGCCGGGAACCAGGGTCTTGGCGCAGCCATTGGCCAGGCGGCTGGCAGCGCCCAACTTGCATTCCCCCAGGGCTGCCGGGGTGAGCAAGGGCAGGGTGCCCGGGCGCAAGCTCTGGCAGCGCGGCGAATCGATCTTGCCGCCACCCACGCATTCGCTCAGCCACTGCGAGAAGTCGCCGTCCAGGCTGTTGCCGATCTGGCTGATCTGCTGGCTGTAGGCCGCGTAGTCGCCGTCGCGCATCAGGGGCAAGAAGCTGCGGTCTTTTTCGGGCTGGCGCTCCAGCAGATAGCGCACCGCCAGATAGCCCCAGTTGTAGACCCGCGTTTGGCCGCTGCTGTAGGTGTTCTTCAGCACCGTGCTCAGGGCCTCAGGCGCGGTTTGGGCGCGCGAGGTGGCATCGGCATCGTAGGCGCGGCGATAGCTGTAGGACACGTACTCGGCCAGGCCCTCGATCCACCAGACGGACGAGTTCGCGATGCCGCCAGCGCCCAGTTCCAGCGGATAGTCCCAGAAGGCGCCGCGCAGGTTGTAGCGTCCATCGAGGTAATGGGTGAACTCGTGGTTCAGGTTCCAGATCTCGAAGTCAGACAACCAATCGGCGCGGTAGGCCAGGAAGCGCGCCTGATTGGCCGGGTCGGCCGGGTCGCCTTCCAGGTACATGCCGCCGTTGTTGGTGTTGTTGCCAAACAGATAACCCGAGAAGCGGTTGTACTGGTCGTAGTTGTTGAACACCACCACTTCCAAGCGGCTGTTGTGGTCGTCCGGCACCGGCTGTTCGGCTTGCGTGCCCATCAGGGTATGGAAGTAGCCGGTCTGCTGGCTGATGCTGCTGCAGCTGCTGTCCAATTGCGCCGGCGTCATCGCCTGGGCGCGAATCACATACTGGCTGCCGCAGGCATAGCGAATCGGCAGCTTCAGCTGCGCAATCGTGTCGTAGCCATTGCAGGTTCCGTAGACGCTGCAGTGCTCGGCGTCGTACTGGTCCACCATGGCGGCGGCGCGCATCCAGACCTCAATCGTGCTGTCTTGGTTGACCGGGAAGTTCGCCACTTGGCTCACGCCCAGCGAACGCACCTGCTCTTGCATCGCCGCGTATTGCACGAAGCGAATCATCTCGCCCATGGCATTGGCCAGGTGGTAGCCCTCGGTGCTGCCGGCCAGCGAGCGATTGCGCGTCAGAAAGTCGTTCAGCGTTTGGGCGTAGTCGAGCTTGGCGCCAGCGGAGGCCCGGTAGTCGGCCTGGTACTCGCCGTAATACAGCACGTTCATCGCGCCCAAGATGGCGTCGTTGGTCCAGTAGCCGATCTTGGTGGTGGCAGGCTGCACCTGGTTCAGCCAGCGCTGGGCCACCGGCGCATAGGACTTGGCCCAGCCTGCTGGTACTGTCTTGAAGAACTCGCT
Source organism: Paucibacter sp. DJ2R-2 (assembly GCF_025717675.1). GTDB lineage: Bacteria > Pseudomonadota > Gammaproteobacteria > Burkholderiales > Burkholderiaceae_C > Paucibacter_A. Next base: position 267,129 of record NZ_JAJIRT010000008.1, on the reverse strand, counting down.
GACGAAGTAGGCGTTGTCCTCGGTCTGGTCCATGAAGCGCGGGGCCGCGCTCAGTTGCAGCAAGGCCGAGAGCGCCGCATTCATCATGCTGCGGCTGCCGGCGGGAATCCCCTTGGACGGGTCCCCGTAGGTGGACATATAACTCCAATACCCGGCGGTGCGCAGATAGGACAGCAGATTCATCGCCTTGTTGCTGTCATTGCCGGGGTATTGCGCGGCGCGGGCCTTCAGCGCCTTCGAGACATGGATGATGTTGGCGTCGGAGAACACCGCGCGGTAGTCTGCTGCGCTGCCGTAGTAGAGCTGGTACATGCAGTTGCGCAGGTCCGCAGCGTCGATGAAATTGATCAAGGCCGCGCCGCTCTTGCCCACAAAGTCCTGGCCGGTGCAGGAGGCACCGGCGGTCGCCGTCTTGAGATTGTTCAAGCCGCTGTCGTTCAAGCGCGGGTTTTGCACCAGCAATGCGGCTCGCGCCCACGCAGGGCGTTCGCTGAAAGGCAGCTCGGCCTGTTCCTCGCCCAGGCGCTGCTTGTACTGCACGAGCTCGTCGGTGCGGCGCGGCGGCAATTGGGCCGGGTGCAGGCCGACTTTGGCAGCGTGTTCGCCCGGGCGCACATGGCCCGGGTCATTGGGCAGCAGGCTCTGGCGTAGCAACTCGGTCCGGGCCAGTGATTGCTCGGCGTTGAGTTTGCTGGGTGGGCGATGTTCCTCGGTTCGGCCGGCATGTGCCGCGCCGCTGAGCGCGGCCATCAGCGCAATGGGGATCGCCAAGCTTGGGCCTAGGCGCCGCGAGTCGGCTGCTTTGCCACCTGCGCCGCATGGCCGGCGACGCGACTGCGCTTGACGAAGAAAGCGGCTCCAGGCCGCAAGAGCGTGCGATGACATCGATCCATCCTTCCTAGCTCGGCGCGAGCAACAGGCCCCGCCATGGCTGCGCATTAGAAGATGTTTTTTGAATGAATACTAGAAATATATTTGTGAAATATGGAAACTACCGATGGGGTTTCCAAGTACAGCAGAAGGCCCATTGAATGGGCTCCATGTGCGGGCCGGGTGCTCTTTTCGTGCGAACAGGTGCTGCCTGACACTGCGACCCAAGGGCCCTGTCATATGGCTCCGGTGCGGTTTGCCAGTGCCCAGCTTTTGGCGTCAAGAGCAGGGCGCTGGCGCCCTCAGCGGTAGCGATGCAGGCCGTCGAAATCCTGCTTGCCCAGGGGCACGCCCAGCTGTCGCAGCAGGGCGTAGGTGCATGTCAGATGAAAGAAGAAGTTGGGCAGAGCGAGGTGCTGCAGGAACTCGGTGGCGGGCAGTTGCAGCTGGGCTTGGCCGGCGTCGCTGCTGATCTGGCGCAGTTCGGCCTCGCGGAAAGACTCAGCGACGAGACTGTCGAGATAGCTCAGCCTTTCCTGCAGCAGCGCTTGCAGGCCAGCCAAGCCGGGGTCGGGCGTACCCAAGGGCGGCACGGCTTGGCCCTGCAAGGGCGCACAGGCCCGCAGCACAAAGCCAGCGGCGATCTCGACCTGCAGGCGCAGGGGCAACATGTCCGGCGCCAAGCGCGCTTCCAGCAGCTGCGCCTCGCTCAGCCGGCCGGCTGTGAGCTCCGCTTGAGCTGCATCAAGCATGAGACCCAGCTGCCTGAGGTAGCGTTGAAAAACGGGCACGCTGGCGGTGTAGAGCAGGGGCGGGTTCATGGCAGCTCGGGCTTGTCTTAGGAGCAGCGTGGGTGCGGCGCGCCATTGTGCCGGTCCTCTGGAGCTGTCCCCCTAGAAGCCTGGGTCGCAAGCCCCGCTGTCTTGAAAGCCGCGTCATCGACCTCAGCTGTCCCTGCAACGGAGGATTCACACCATGCGAGCAGACAAGTTCACCACCCGTTTCCAAGAAGCCCTGGGCGAGGCCCAGAGTTTGGCTGTCACCCGCGACAACCCGTATATGGAGCCGGCCCATGTGCTGAGTGCCATGTTGGCGCAGGAAGACGGCCCCAAAGCCTTGCTGGAGCGTTCCGGCGTCAAGGTACCGGCGCTCAAGACCGCGCTCGACAGCATCATCGCCGGCCTGCCCCAGGTGCAGGGCGAAGGCCAGCAGGTCAGCGCCGGGCGCGACCTGGTGGCCTTGCTGCAGGCGGCCGAGAAAGAGGCCTCCAAGCGCGGTGACCATTTCATCGCCAGCGAGATGTTCTTGCTCGCCCTGGCCGATGCCAAAACCGATCTGGCCGGCATCGCGCGTGGCCATGGCCTCAGCCGCAAATCGCTGGAAGCCGCCATCGAGGCGGTGCGCGGCGGCCAGAAGGTCGACAGCCAGGAGTCCGAGGGCAACCGTGAAGCGCTCAAGAAGTACACGCTCGATCTGACCGAGCGTGCCCGCGAAGGCAAGCTGGACCCGGTGATCGGCCGCGATGACGAGATCCGTCGCGCCATCCAAGTGCTGCAACGCCGCAGCAAGAACAACCCGGTCTTGATCGGCGAGCCGGGCGTTGGCAAGACCGCCATCGTCGAAGGCCTGGCCCAGCGCATCGTCAACGGCGAGGTGCCCGATTCCCTGAAGAACAAGCGCGTTCTGGTTCTGGACATGGCCTTGCTGCTGGCCGGCGCCAAGTACCGTGGAGATTTCGAGGAACGTTTGAAGTCGGTGCTCAAGGAAGTGGCCCAGGACGAAGGCCAGACGATTCTCTTCATCGACGAGATCCACACCATGGTCGGCGCGGGCAAGGCCGAGGGCGCCATCGACGCCGGCAATATGCTCAAGCCGGCCCTGGCCCGCGGCGAGCTGCACTGCATCGGCGCGACCACGCTGGACGAATACCGCAAGTATGTGGAGAAGGACGCCGCCCTGGAGCGCCGCTTCCAGAAGGTGCTGGTCGATGAGCCGACGGTGGAAGCCACCATCGCCATCTTGCGCGGTCTGCAGGAAAAGTACGAGGTCCACCATGGCGTGGAGATCACCGACCCGGCCATCATTGCCGCGGCGGAACTGAGCCACCGCTACATCACCGACCGCTTCCTGCCCGACAAGGCCATCGACCTGATCGACGAGGCCGCGGCCAAGATCAAGATCGAGATCGACTCCAAGCCCGAGGTGATGGACAAGCTCGATCGCCGCATGATCCAGCTCAAGATCGAGCGCGAGGCCGTGCGCCGCGAAAAGGACGAGGGCTCGATCAAGCGCTTCGAGCTGATCGAGGAAGAGCTGCTCAAGCTGCAGCGCGAGTACAACGACCTGGAAGAGATCTGGACCGCCGAGAAGGCGCAGGCCCAGGGCAGCGCCCACGTCAAGGAAGAGATCGACCGCATCAAGCAGCAGATCGAAGAGCTCAAGCGCAAGGGCGATTTCAACAAGGTCGCCGAGCTGCAATATGGCCGTCTGCCCGAGCTGGAAAAGGGCCTGAAGGAGGCCCAGGCCAAGGAGTCCGGCAAGGCCAAATCAGGCAAGGAGGGCACGGCGCGCCCGCAGCTGCTGCGCACCATGGTTGGCGCCGAGGAGATCGCCGAGGTGGTGGCCCGTGCCACCGGCATTCCGGTCTCCAAGCTGATGCAGGGCGAACGCGACAAGCTCTTGCAGATGGAAGCGAAACTGCACCAACGCGTGGTCGGCCAGGATGAGGCCATCACCGCGGTGGCCGACGCCATCCGCCGCTCGCGCGCAGGCCTGTCGGACCCGAACCGCCCCTTGGGCAGCTTCCTCTTCCTGGGCCCCACCGGCGTGGGCAAGACCGAGCTGTGCAAGGCTCTGGCCGGCTTCCTGTTTGACAGCGAAGAGCACCTGATCCGCATGGACATGAGCGAGTTCATGGAGAAGCATTCGGTGTCGCGCCTGATAGGCGCGCCTCCGGGCTATGTGGGCTATGACGAAGGCGGCTACCTGACCGAGGCGGTGCGTCGCAAGCCCTACAGCGTGCTGCTGCTGGACGAGGTCGAGAAGGCCCACCCCGATGTCTTCAATGTGCTCTTGCAGGTGCTGGACGACGGGCGCCTGACTGATGGCCAGGGCCGTACCGTGGACTTCAAGAACACCGTGATCGTGATGACCAGTAACTTGGGATCTCAGCAGATCATGGGTCTGGCTGGCGAGTCCAGCGAGGTGATTCGTGAGGCCGTCTGGGGCGAGGTCAAGGCGCATTTCCGCCCCGAGTTCCTCAACCGCATCGACGAGACCGTGGTCTTCCATGCCCTGGACGAGAAGAACATCGCCTCCATCGCCAAGATCCAGCTGCAGATCCTGGAGCAGCGTCTGGAAAAGCTGGAGATGAAGATCGACGTCAGCGCTGCCGCCCTGGCGGAGCTGGCTAAGGTCGGCTTCGACCCGGTGTTTGGCGCCCGCCCGCTCAAGCGGGCCATCCAGCAGCGCATCGAGAACCCGCTGTCCAAGCTCATCCTGCAAGGCCGCTTTGGCCCCAAGGATGTGATCCCGGTCGATGTGCTGGACGGCGAGTTCCAGTTCGGGCGCGTGGTGCATTGAGTGGAGGGCGGCCCCTCTCGATTTGCGAGGGGCTGCTAACGGGCGCGTAGCGGTCGTTCGCTGAGGCTTCAGTTCGAACGCAGAGTGCGCGGAGGACCGCAGAGGTCGCAGAGAACAGCGCTGGATTTCTAGTCTCAGTGTCCTCTGCGGTCCTCTGCGAGCTCTGCGTGCTGAAATTTCTTCGCGAACGACGCTTCAGTGCCGTTCTATGTCATCCCGGCTGACTCTCGTGAGACTGCTCACCACATCGACCGATGGTCCTCGGTCACGCCCAGCAAGTGATCCACCGGATGCCGGGGCGCGTCCGGTGCAGCACGCACCCAGCCCTTGAATGTGCCGACCGGCTGCACATAGTGGCTGGCGGCAAAGCCAAGGTTGCGGGCATCCTGGCGCGCGCCTTCGGGTTGGAATTGCAAGTCCAGCAGCCCGTCGTCTGTGCTCACATGCCAGGGCTGCAGCGGCTGGGCCGCATCAAAGGCGAAGCGTGCCGCGCCGAGCGGAATGAGCTTGCCATCAAGCCAGAGCGCGTTCTCCTGGCCTCCGAAATAGCCCTGCTGCAGATTGAAGCCCAGACCCGGGCCATGGGCACTGGCCCAGCGCCAGGCGGTGTGGCGAGCGAGCAGGCCGTTGGAGGCGTCGAGCGCGCCCCAGGCTTGACCCAGGTCCAGGTCTTCGTGGCCGGCAGCGCCGCGCAGCCGGGCCTGGCCGCGCAAGGGCAGGGCGCTGGTTTTTTGCGTGGCATGGGCGACGCCGCCGGCGATGGGGCCGATGGCAAGCAGGGGCGGCGCCATGGCCGCCAGGTCCAGTTCGGCCTCGATCTGCAGCTGCGGCGTGTCCACCTGAACCTGCATGCGCTGACCATCCCTGCTGCTCAAGGCGAGCCGCGCGCGCATGCCGCGAAACCAGGTGGAGCTGCCTGCTGCAAACGGGTCGTCGGACACCTGCGCCTGCAAGCCCGGCAGGCCGTCTTGGCTCCAGTCCACCCGCATGGACCGCTCGCGCCGGTCGAACAGATAGGCAAAAGCAGTGCAGGTCCAGCCCACATCGACGATGGCCAGGCCGATGAACAGCCGCTCATCACCGAGGCCCAGGTAGAGCCAGCGCTTGTGATGCAGGCGCCGCCACAGCCAGCTGCGCGTGTGCGGGGCTTGCAATCCGCGCCAGTCGAAGCCGGCTTCGAGCCGGCCGGCAAAACGGCCGTTGGCAGGCTCGCCGTTCAGCACCAGGCGGGCCGGCGGCTTGGGCAAGTGTTCGAGTTTCACGAGCTGTGCACCTTCAAGTTCTGTGCGCGCCGCCATTCCTGCGGCGTCTGCCCCGTCCACTGCCGGAAGGCGCGGCTCAGGGCGCTGTGCTCGGAGTAGCCCAGCAGGCCGGCCACCTCGCTGAGCTCCAGCTCGGGGTCGCGCAAATAGGCTTCCGCCAGCTGCTGGCGGGTTTGGTCCAGCAGGGTTTGGAAGCTGCTGCCTTGCTCGCTCAGGCGGCGTTGCAAGCTGCGCGGGCTCAGGTGCAGAGCTTGGGCCAGATCGGCCAGAGCGGTGCGGCCGGAGCGGATCAGACCGATCAAGGTGTGGCGCCACAAGGCCACCGGCTCACTGAGCGCCGTGCCCAGCTCGCGCAGCAGGCGTTCGGCCTGCTCGTCCAAGAGGGCCAGCAAAGCGCTGTCGGAGGCACGCAAGGGCAGGGCCAGGTCTTCGTGGGCCAGGGTCAGGCTTGTGAGTGGCTGGGCGAAGCGAACCGGGCCGCCAAAGAAAGCCTCGTAGGGTTTCACATCGGCTGGCCGGGGGTTAACGAAATCCACAGCCAGTGCGCGCAGCGGCCGTCCGCTCAAATCGCGCGTCAGCTGCATCAGGGCGGCCAGGGCGGTTTCGTCCACCAGCGCACCGGGCCGGCCGCGCTCCACGCCCCAGACGATGCGCAGGCCTTCCGGCCGCAGCTCGACCTGAGCCTGGTTGACGTCGTAGACCGAGCGGTGGTGGCGCTCCAGGCGCTGCAAGGCTTGGGCCAGGGTGCCGCAGGCCAGGGCGGCATAGCCGATCACGCCGAAATGTCGCGGACTGATGCCCCGGCCCAAGCGCAGGCCGAAGGTGGCCGGCGGGCCGGGATCCAGGGTTTGCGCCTGTTGAAGCAATGCTTGCCAACGCTTCAGCGCGACGAAATGCTCGCCCGCAGCCGGGCCTGGGCCCAGCAGGGCGGGGGCGTCAAGCCCGAGCGCGGCGACATGCTCGTAGAGCAGCTGCGCATAGCTGGCGGCAACGCGGGCTTCGGTCATGGGCGAGGTGATGAGCGGAAACTCATGGGAAAACAGGCCGCGATGATGCCCGAGCAGCGCTACGCTGCGGTCGGGACAAACGCCAGGGCGACCCGGTTTTGGCGTGATCCGTCAAGCGATTGGCCCGCTGCGTCAAGCAGCAGCGCGCGCGGCGGCGCATCATGGCGGCTGCCGCGGCTTTTTCCCTTTTGCGCACCCACCATGGACGCCCTGATCGACTTCTTCCAGCAGCTCTACCTGCGCCACGGCGACTGGCGCGACCTGACCCTGCTGCTGCTCTCGCCCCTCTTCATGGTCTTCATCGCCCTGGAGGCCTGGCGCCTGCGCCAGCGCCGTGTCTACCGCTGGCGCGACACCCTGGACAGCATGAACAGCGGCGGCAGCTATTTGTTCGTTGATCTGGTCTTGCTGGCCGTCTGGGTCTTGCCGGCCATGGGCTGGATCTACCAGCACCGGCTGTTCACCGTCGAAGTGACGCCGTTGAACTTCATTGGCCTGTTTCTGGCGGTGGAGTTCTTGTATTACTGGTTCCACCGTGCCAGCCATCGCATCCGTTGGTTCTGGTGCGCCCATGTGGTGCATCACGGCTCGGAGCAGATGAACTTCACCACGGCGCTGCGGCAGAGCTGGTTCTACCCCATCGCCGGCAATTGGTTGTTCTACACACCCATGGTCTGGTTGGGCTTCGAGCCGCGCTGGGTCTTGTTCGCGCTCTCGCTCAATCTGGGCTACCAGTTCTTTGTTCACACCCAGTGGGTCGACCGCATGCCGGCCTGGTTCGAGTGGGTGTTCAACACCCCCTCGCACCACCGTGCCCACCATGGCCGCAACGCGGTCTACATCGACCGCAACTTCGGCGGCATGCTGATCGTGTTCGACCGGCTCTTCGGTACTTTTGTGCCCGAAGAGGAACCGGTGGACTACGGCCTGCAGCACCCGGTCGAGACCCACAATCTGTTCTGGCTCAATGCCCACGAATGGGCGGCCATGTTCGCGGACATGCGCCGGGAACGCAGCCTGTGGCTGGCGCTCAAGCATCTGTGGGCACCGCCGGAATGGCAGCGCCACGGGGACAAGGCGGGCTCGGCCGGCGGCCCGTGCTGATCTCCGTAGAATGGCGCTTCTTTTGCATGACGCCCGCGTGACAAAACGCGGCGGCGTTTGAGGCTCCCCATCCATGACAGGCATTCCCGCAGGCACGAGCGCCGAATCTGCATCCACCCAGCCGGTGGTGATCGTCGGGGCCGGTCTGGCCGGCCTGACCACAGCGCTCCATTTGGCCGACCGCGTGCCCGTGGTCGTGCTGGCCAAGCGCCAGCTGGGCGAGGGCGCCACTGCCTGGGCGCAAGGCGGCATCGTCGGCGTGCTGGGCAGCGATGACAGCATCGACTCTCATGTGCGCGACACCCAGGACGCTGGCGCCGGCCTGGTGGATGAAGACACGGCCCGCTTCATCGCCGAGCGCAGCGCCAAAGCCGTCGAGTGGCTGGTCAACCAGGGCGTGCCTTTCACCGCAGACGAGGAAGGCCCGCTGGGCCTGCACCTCACGCGCGAAGGCGGCCATGCCGTGCGCCGCATCGCCCACGCGGCGGACGCCACCGGCAAGGCCATTCACGAGCAGCTGCTGGCCGCCGCCCAGGCTCACCCCAACATCGACCTGCGCGAACGCTGGATGGCGCTGGACCTGATCACCTCACGCCATGTGCAGCGCGAGGAAGAGCCGCGCTGCTACGGCATCTACGCGCTCAATATCGACACCCAGCGCGTCGAGGCCCTGGCCGCGCGCGCCGTGGTGCTGGCCACCGGCGGCGCCGGCAAGGTGTACCGCTACACCACCAACCCCGATACCTCCACCGGCGACGGCATCGCCATGGCCTGGCGCGCCGGCTGTCGGGTGGCGAATATGGAGTTCATCCAGTTCCACCCGACCTGCCTCTACCACCCACAAGAACGCAGCTTCCTGATCACGGAAGCGCTGCGCGGCGAGGGCGGCCATCTGGTGCTGCCCGACCATGTCGGCGGTGGCCGCTTCATGGCCGCGCATGACGAGCGCATGGAGTTGGCACCGCGCGACATCGTCGCCCGCGCGATTGACTTCGAGATGAAAAAGCATGGCGTCGACCATGTCTGGCTGGATGCCACCCATCTGGGCGAGGCTTTCCTGAAGGAACATTTCCCCACCGTGCATGCGCGCTGCCTGGCCCTGGGCATCGACATCGCGCGGCAGAAGATCCCGGTCGTGCCGGCCGTGCATTTCACCTGCGGCGGCGCCGTCACCGACTTGCAGGCTTGCTGCGATCTGCCCGGTCTATACGCCGTGGGCGAAACCGCTTACACCGGCTTGCACGGCGCCAACCGCCTGGCCAGCAACTCGCTTCTGGAATGCGTGGTGCTGGGCCAGACCTGCGCCGAGCACATCCTTGGCCTGCCCGATCTGCCGCCCGCGCCCCTGCCGGCCTGGGACGAGAGCCAGGTCGAAGATGCCGACGAGCAGGTCGTGATCGCCCACAACTGGGACGAGATCCGCCTGCTGATGTGGAACTACGTCGGCATCGTGCGCACCACCAAACGCCTGGAGCGGGCCCTGCACCGCATCCATCTGCTGCGCGCTGAGATTGACGATTACTACGCTAATTTCCGGGTCACCCGCGACCTGCTGGAGCTGCGCAATCTGGTCGACTGCGCCGAGCTGATCGTGCGCTCGGCGCTCTTGCGCCATGAGAGCCGCGGCCTGCACTACAGCCGCGACTACCCGCGCACCTTGCCGGTCAGCTTCCCGACCGTGCTGGTGGCCGAGCGCGGCCTGCGCACCAAGCGCTGAGTGATGTCCGTGGCGCGGAGCCTGGCGGCGTTTGCCGTGTTCACCGCCCTGCTGGGTGCGGCACGGGCGGCGGATCTGACCGTATCGGCGGCTTCCAGCCTCAGCAATGCCTTCAGGGAGCTTGCTCCCGCCTTCGAGGCCCAGAACCCTGGCACCCGCCTGCTGTTCAACTTCGCCGCGTCGGACACGCTGCTGGCCCAGATCGCCAAGGGCGCGCCGGTCGATGTATTCGCCGCGGCCGACCAGGAGACCATGGATCGTGCCGAGGCCCAAAAGCTCTTGCAGCCCGGCAGCCGGCGCAACTTCGCCGGCAATGACTTGGTGCTGGTGACGCCGCTTGAGGGAGGGCAGGCCGTATCCGGCCTGGCTGATCTGGAGAAACCAAGCTTCAAGCGCATCGCCCTGGGTCGGCCGGAAGGCGTGCCGGCAGGGCGTTATGCCAAGAGCGCGCTTGAGGTGGCCAAGCTGTGGCCTGTGGTGGAGCCCAAGGCCATTTATGCCATCAATGTGCGCCAAGCCCTGGACTATGCGGCGCGTGGCGAAGTGGACGCAGGGTTTGTCTACGCCACCGATGCCCTGGCGCAAAAGGACAAGGTCAAGATCGTGCTGCTGGTGCCCACCGCGACGCCGATCCGCTATCCGGTCGCAGCCGTGAGCGGCGGCAGCAAGGCTGCCGAAGCGCGCAAGTTCATTGACTATCTGCTGTCACCGGCCGGCCAGACGGTGCTGGCCCGACACGGATTTCGCAAGCCTTAGCCCGGGCTGGCGTGAAAAGCTCAGCCCTGCTGACGCAGCGCGGTGCGTGCCTGCACGAAGTTGAAGGCGTAGTCCACCGACTCTTCGATGGCGGTGTCGATCTCGCGGCGTTCGTGTTCGGTCAGGTAGAAGAGGAAGTCCACCGCATGGCGGATGTAGCGCGGCGGCAGGCGGTTCAGGGCCACGCAGGCCACGTCGCAGAGCAGGTCGCTGTCGGCCTGGATGGCCGGGTACTGCGGTGCCAGCGCCATCACGGCGGACAGCACCTCGCGTTCATGGTGGTTGTAGAGCGAGCTGAAATCTTGACTCATGGTGCTGGGGTCTCCATGTATCGCCAGCAAGGCGGGTTGATCCTTGCAACGATAGCCGCTTTTCGCCCGGCTGCGCGGCGGAAATGGCAGCCTGCCGCCGCCATTTTCCAAGCCCGCGTCAGGCGGCGCCGATGCCCGGCACCAGGCTGCCGGCTTGGCGGGCCTTGAGTGCCGCGGTGAAGGCCAGCATGCGGTCGATGCAGCCCAGGGCCTTGACGCGGATCGGCTCATCGATGTGGATCTCGCCCAGGCCTTGCTCCAGGCAGTCGACCAGGTTTTGCAGGCCATTCATGGCCATCCAGGGGCAGTGGGCGCAGCTCTTGCAGGTGGCGCTGTTGCCAGCTGTGGGCGCTTCGATCAGTGTCTTGCCCGGCGCCAGCTGGCGCATGCGGTGCAGGATGCCGTTGTCGGTCGCGACGATGTACTCCTGCGCCTTGCCTTCGACCACCGCCTTGATCAGGGCCGAGGTTGAGCCCACCACATCGGCCTTGTCGACCACGCTCTTGGGCGACTCAGGGTGCACCAGCACCATGGCACCGGGGTGCTGCTCGCGCAGCAGCTCCAGCTCCAGGCCCTTGAACTCGTCGTGGACGATGCAGGCGCCGTTCCACATCAGCATGTCGGCGCCGGTCTGTTCCTGGATGTAGCGGCCCAGGTGGCGGTCCGGTGCCCAGAGGATTTTCTGGCCCTTGGCATGCAGATCGGCCACGATCTCGAGCGCGCAGGAACTGGTCACCATCCAGTCTGCGCGCGCCTTCACAGCCGCGCTGGTGTTGGCATAGACCACGACCTGGCGGTCCGGGTGAGCGTCGCAAAACGCGGCGAATTCATCGGCCGGGCAGCCCAGGTCCAGCGAGCAGGTGGCGTCCAGGTCGGGCATGAGCACGCGCTTCTCGGGGCTCAGGATTTTGGCGCTTTCGCCCATGAAGCGAACACCGGCCACGACCAGGGTTTGGGCCTCGTGGTCGCGGCCGAAGCGGGCCATTTCCAGGGAGTCGGAGACGATGCCCCCGGTTTCCAGGGCCAGGTCTTGCAGATCCCCATCGACGTAGTAGTGGGCCACCAGCACGGCCTTGTGCTGGCGCAGCAGCTCGGCGGCGCGGGCTTTCAGTGTCTGTCTTTGGCTGGGGTTCAGCGGCGAGGGCACCTTGGCCCAGGCGTGGGCGGTGCAGCTGTCGCCCTGGGCGTCCTGGCGGGTGTAGTCGAATAAAACCTGAGTGTTCATGGCGGAAATGGTAGCTCAGGCGCCTGGGCCGGGCGGCGGCAGGGGGCTTGTACACTGAAAACATGCCCGGTCCCTACAAGGTCTTGCCCGCGTGCCTGTCCGTCGTGCTCGGTGTCGCCCTGAGTCTGGCGCCCTCGATGGGTGCCGCGCTGCCGACAGAGAGCCCGCCGGCCTTGCGCATGGGGGTCAGCCAATCCTGGGCCATGCCGTTTGCGCGTTATGCCAACGGGCAGTTGCAAGGCGGCATCCTGTTTGATTTTGGCCAGGAGCTGGCAGCGCGCCTCGATGTGCCGCTGCGTGCGCGCGTCATTCCTCCCAAGCGGGTGGAAGCCATGCTGGCTTCCGGTGAGGTGGATCTGCACTGCCTGGTCAGCCCCAAATGGTTGCAGCAAGAGCTGCCCGCCAGCCGCTGGACCGAGCCCGTTTTGCGCATGGACGACGTGCTGCTTGCCCGGCCGGACTTTGAGGGCAATGAGCTGGATCTGGACCGCGTTCAGGGCGCCTCGGTGGGCCTGGTTGTCAGCTATCTCTACCCGGCCCTGGACGAGGCCCTGAACAGCGGCCGCCTGCGCCGCGAGGACGCGCCCGCGCAAGCCCATGTGTTCGAAAAGATGCTGCGTGGCCGCAGCGATTTTGGGGTCAGCAACCGCTTGATCGCCGACTGGTTCAACAAGCAGCAGCCCGCAGCGCAGCGGATCAAGACCCTGCAGACCCTGGCCACCTTGGACACCTCCTGTGCCCTGGCGCCCCGGCCCCAGCAGGACCCGGCGCGCATCAAGGCGGCGCTCAGGCAGCTGATCCGAGACGGTGCGATCGAGAAGATCTTGCAACGCTATCGCTGAGTCGCCACGAGTTCATGCGGGGCCGGTTCAGGCCTCGGCAAAGAACTTGCTCGGCGGCATGCCCACCGTGCGCGTCACCATGGCGCTGAAGGCGCTGGCGCTGGCATAGCCGAGCTCGGCGGCGATCAGGCTCATGGGCCGCTTGCGGGCGGCCAGGCTCAGGGCTTGGGCCAGCAGAACCTGTTGGCGCCACTGCGCATAGCTGCTGCCCAGCTGTTCGCGGAACAGGCGTGAGATGGTGCGCTCGCTGGCCCCGACCTCGGCGGCCCAGTCGGCCAAAGCCGTGTGGCGCTGCGGCGCTTGCAGGATGGCCTCGCAGAGTCGCCGCAGGCGTGTGTCCTGAGGCAGGTCCACGCCCAGACGCAAGGGCTTGGCCCGGCTTAGTTCATCCAGCACCAGGCTGGCGATCCAGTGCTCGCGCTGCGCCTCGACCGCCGGGGCGTTTGGCTGCGCCTCGCTGCTTATGGCCAGCTGCAGCACCAGCTCGCGCAGCAGCGGTGTCACCTCCAGCACCCGAGCCTGGCTCCAGGCCAGTGGGTCTGGCGCGGGCGGTTCCGCGTGCAGATACAGCGTGCGCAAGTCGGCGCGTTCGACGGCGGTGACTGCGTGCTCGCGCAGCGGCGGAATCCAGCAGGCGCGTGAGGGCGGCAGCAAGAAGGTGGCATCGGGCGTGTTCACCCGCACGACGCCGCTGATGGAGAACACCAGCTGGCCCCAGTCGTGCTGATGGGCGTGGATGTCCATCCAGTTTTCCATCTGCCGCGCCTTGGCCCGCACCGGGCGCGCAGCGCTGGGTGCGTAGCGCAGCGGGTCCAGCGGCGGCAGGCTGGTGCGGCCCGGCGGCCGGCTTTTCTTGAGGGGAGGGCTCATGGCGGAAATTCAATACTCTTTGGCGAACTATCGTAACTCGGCCGCAGCCGGGCCGCCTACATTGAGGTCATGAACTCTTCCGCAGTCCTTTCCTCCTCCTCCGCATCCGGCCCGGCCTTGAGCCCGGACGAGCAAGCCGCCGCGCAAAAGAAGCGCGACATCGCCACCATCAGCCTCATCGGCCTGGCGCATGGCACCTCGCATTTCTTCCACATGCTGTTGCCGCCGCTGTTCCCGGTCTTCATCCGGGACTTTGGTCTCAGTTATTCCCAGCTGGGCCTCTTGGTCACCACCTTTTTCGTGATTTCTGGCATCGGCCAGGCTTTGGCTGGCTTCCTCGTCGACCGCCGCGGTGCCCGGCCGATTTTGTTCGCGGCCCTCGCTTGCTTCGTGGCAGCTTCGGCCGCGGCCGGCCTGGCCCAGGGCTTTGGCGGCCTGATGCTGGCGGCGGCCCTGGCCGGACTGGGCAACTCGCCTTTTCATCCGGTGGACTTCACCATCCTCAACAAGCGGGTCTCGCCGGCGCGGCTGGGCCATGCGTTTTCGGTGCACGGCATCTCGGGCAATATCGGTTGGGGTCTGGCGCCGCTGTTCGCCTTGGGGCTGAGCAGCTGGAGCGGCAACTGGCGCTACGCCTACCTGGGCACGGCTCTGCTGGGCCTGATGGTGATCGCCGTGCTGGCCTGGCAGCGCGCGGCGATCGACGATGCCCACGGCAGCTGGGCCCACGAGAAAGCCGGCGCGGCCACCTTGGCGCCCGAACATCCGCTGGCCTTCTTGCGCCTTCCTTCGGTCTGGCTGTGCTTCTCGTTCTTTCTGTTCACCACCGCCTCGCTGAGCGCCATCCAGAGCTTTGCCAGCCCGGCCCTGGCCAGCCTTTACGTCCTGCCCTTGGCGACCACGGCTTTTGTGGTCACCGGCTATATGTTCTGCGGCGCCATCGGCATGGTGATCGGCGGCTTCTGGGTGGCCAAGGGCAAATCCCTTGAGCGCAATATCGCCATCGCCTTGAGCATTGCAGCGGCCCTGCTGATCTTGGCCGCCAGTGGCTGGCTGGCGCCGGCGCTTGCCGCCCTCATCGTTGCCCTGGCCGGCTTCGGCACCGGCCTGGCCGGCCCCTCGCGTGACATGTTGATCAAGCGCGCCGCGCCTCCGGGCGCCACGGGCCGGGTCTATGGCACGGTGTACTCGGGCCTGGACATCGGCTTCGCCGCTGCGGCACCTGTCTTCGGCGCGCTGCTCGATGGCGGCCATGCCGGTGCCGTGTTTGGCGGTGCGGCCCTGTCTTTGCTGATGGCGATGTCGGCGGCTGCCTTGGTGCGGCGGGTGCGCGGCGCTTGACCCAGCGCAAGCCCGGGCGATCTTCATCGCGACGCCTTGGCAATGGCGGGTAAGTCCAGAGTCAGACCTCGCCCGGCCGCGCTTAAAGTCGGGCGCATGAACAGCAGCCCCAGCCTCAATCCCACTCCGTCGCCCGCCGCGGCTTCAGCACGCATGGCCGGCCACCTGCTGGTCGAAGCCTTGATCGCCCAAGGCGTGACGGAGGTCTTCGGCGTACCCGGTGAGTCCTATTTGGCCGTGCTCGATGGCTTCCATGAGCACCGCGAACAAGGCATACGCTTCATCGCCTGCCGGCAGGAGGGGGGCGCCGCCTTCATGGCCGAGGCGCAAGGCAAGCTGAGCGGCCGACCCGGCATCTGTTTTGTCACCCGTGGCCCCGGCGCCACCAATGCCAGCATCGGCTTGCACACCGCCTTTCAGGACAGCACGCCGATGATTCTCTTCATCGGCCAGGTGGCCAGCGACCAGCGCGACCGCGAGGCCTTTCAGGAGCTGGACTACCGCCAGATGTTTGGCCCCGGCACGCTGGGCTTTGCAAAATGGGTGGGCGAGGTGCAGGACGCCGACCGCCTGCCCGAGTATGTGGCGCGCGCCTTCCACACCGCTTTGCAGGGCCGCCCCGGCCCGGTGGTGCTGGTGCTGCCCGAGGACATGTTGACCGAGTTCACGACGGCGCCGGTGCTGCCGCGTGTGCAGGCGGCGCAGAGTTATCCCAGCCCCGCCGCCCTGGCCGAGCTGCGCGAGCGCCTGCTGGCCGCGCAACGCCCGCTGGTGATTGCCGGCGGCGGCGGCTGGACGGCCGAGAGCTGCGCCGCGCTGCAAGAGTTCGCAGAGAGCTGGCAGCTGCCGGTCGGCTGCGCCTTCCGTTTTCAGGACCTGTTCGACAACCGTCACCCGCTCTACGCCGGCGATGTTGGCATCGCCATCAACCCCAAGCTGGCCCAGCGCATCAAGGACGCCGACCTGATCATCGCCGTGGGCCCGCGCCTGGGTGAGATGACCACCGGTGGCTACAGCCTGCTGCAGGCCCCGCGCCCGGCTCAGACTCTGGTGCACATCCACGCCGGCGCTGAGGAGCTCGGCCGGGTCTACGCGGCCGACCAGATGATCAACGCCAGCATGAGCTGCGCCGCCCAGGCCCTGGCCGCCTTGCCGGCGCCCGAGGCGCTCGCTTGGAGCGCTTGGGCCCAGCAAGCGAACGTCGATTACGAAGGCAATCTGCAGCCGCAGGCCGTCAGCCCCCTGGACATGGCCGAGGTCGTCAAGACCCTGGGCCGGCGCCTGCCCGAGGGCACGGTGTTCACCAACGGCGCGGGCAATTACAGCGGCTGGCTGCACCGCTTCCACCGCTACACGGGTTTGCAGCGTTATGGCCGCAGCCAGCTGGCACCGACCAGCGGTGCCATGGGCTATGGCTTGCCGGCGGCGGTGGCCGCCAGCCTGCTTCAACAGTCACCACGCCCCCAAGCCGATGCAGGGCATCGCCTGCCCCCCGAGGGGGCGCCTCGGGCTTGGGGCGGCCCGGCGCCCGAGGACCGCTGGGTCGTCAACATCGCCGGCGATGGCGACTTTCTGATGAACGGCCAGGAGCTGGCCACGGCCACCGGCTATGGCGCCCGCCGCCTGATCTGTGTGGTGGTCGACAACGGCACCTACGGCACGATCCGCATGCACCAGGAGCGCGAGTACCCGGGCCGGGTCTCGGGCAGCGATCTCTACAACCCTGACTTTGCCGCCCTGGCCCTGGCCTATGGCTGGCGCTCAGCGCGGGTGGAGCGGACGGAGGATTTCGAGCCGGCACTGCAGGCCGCCATGGCGGCCGAAGGCCAGCCGACCCTGATCCATCTGCGCCTGTCCAGCGATGTCTCGACCAGCCGCAGCACGCTGAGCGCGATTCGCGAGGCCGCCGAGCAGCGCTTGCGACAGGCAGAAGCTTGAGCGAAGTCTCACCGGAGGCTTGCTGAGACCGCCTGCGTCACCGTCGTTCAAGGCAAGGAAACAGCGTTTGATCGCAACATGCCCAGGATGAGGCTAGGCAGGCGGTGCTGCAGGACCTATCGTGCCGGCGCTGTCTTGCTCCACGCTGAGCTTGAGCAGCTGTCCGGGTCTGTGCCTGGGCACGGGCCACGCATGAATCCTGCTGCGAGACTTTCATGAAAAAGCTACTGGGTGATTTTCCGTTTGTCACGGTGGAGACGGCGTTGATGCTGTTCCGTCTGGCCCTGGCCGCTGTCTTCGTCGGTCACGCGGGCATGCGGCTCTATCTGCAACATGATCTCGCCCAAAGTGCAGAGAGCCTGGCCATTCGGGGCGTGCCTTTCAGCATGGCCCTGGCTTGGCTTGTCACGGTGTTTGAGCTCTTGGGTGGGGTCCTGCTTGTTCTGAATCGGTACACCCGCTGGATCGCCCTGGGTTTCTTTTTGATCAGCGTGGCGACCATGGCGCTGGTGCAGGTGCATGCTGGTTGGTGGGTGGCGGAATACGGCGATGGAGGCATGGAGTTCAGCGCTGTTGTCTGTGCCATGTGCCTGTTCCTCGCGGCCGTGGATCGAGCGCAGCAAGAGCAAAGGCAGCCAGGGGAAACAGGTCTGCTGGTGCGGGTGCCGCAGCTCGGCTTGCCAACCCTGCCGAGGCGCGGATGAGGTCCGACATGAAGAAACTATGTGCCGCGTTTCCGTTTCTCAGCGTCCCTCAGGCCTATTTCGTCCTGCGTTTGGCCTTGGCTCTGTTCTTCATGATCCATGCCGGAGCGCGCTTTACCGAGGCCAACTATTTCAGGGGGCTGGGGGCCGGCTTGTCGGAGTTCGGCATGCCGTTTGCCTATCAGCTGGGTCTGGCCGCCACCACCATCGAACTGCTGGGCGGAAGCTTGCTGATCTTCAACCGCTTCGCCAAATGGGTGGCATTGGGCTTGTTCTGCATCAGTGCCACGGGCATTGTTTTCATCCACCTGCGTCTGGGCTGGTTCGTCGGTGAATTCGGCAATGGCGGCGCCGAGTTCAGTGTTGCCTTGTGCGCGATCTGCCTCGTGGTGGCCGCATTTGACCGGGAGGCGCAAAAGCGCAAGGCCTTGGGCCCGCAGGCGACAATAGGGCATGAACCATCTTGATTTTGAATTGCGCGGCGAGTTCATCGAACTGGACAAGCTGCTGAAGGCCACCGGCTTGGTGGAGAGCGGCGGCCGTGCCCGCGTGGTCATCAGCGAGGGCCATGTGCAGGTGGACGGGCGCGAGGAACTGCGAAAGACCGCCAAGATCCGCGCCGGCCAAGTCGTGCAGTACCAGGATGCCCGCATCAAGGTGCTGCCGCCGGTCTGAGGCCGCCGTTTTCAGGGGAGCAAGCGTCACGCCATGGAATTCTCGACCTGCGATTTTTGCGATGCCTTCAAGTCCGACGAGTCCGGGCGCCTGCGCGTGCTGCCTGGGGTCTACCGCAGCTACGGTGCGCTGTCCCGCTTTGCCGGCCCCATGCGCACGGTCAAGTGTTTCGAGGACAACAGCCGCGTCAAGGAAGCCGTGGAAAGCCCGGGCCATGGCCAGGTGCTTGTGGTGGACGGCGCCGGCTCCCTGCGCCGTGCCTTGTTGGGTGGCAATCTGGCGGCGGCTGCCGCGGCCAACGGTTGGGCCGGCCTGCTGATTCACGGCTGCGTGCGCGACCTGGCCGAGCTGGCTGCCACGCCGCTGGGCATCCTGGCCCTTGGCCATGTGCCCATGCCGACCGACCGCAAGGGTCAGGGCCAGAGCGAGCTGGTCCTGCATCTGCATGGCCTGCCGCTGCGTCCCGGTGAGTGGCTGTACGCCGATGCCGACGGTGTGGTGATCTCTGAGCAGGCTCTGCACGGCCGTTGAACGCTCACAGCAGCCGCGCTCGCAGCGCCTCGACCTGGGTGCGGCCGACCGGCAGCTCGCTGCCATCGCTCAGCTCCAGCGTGTAGCGGCTGCCGCTGGCCACATGCAGGCGGCGTGCCTGCTTCAGATTGACGATCCAGGAGCGGTGGCAGCGCAGGAATTCGCCGGGCAGCAGGGCGGCCAGTCGTTCCAGTGATTTCGCATGCAGCTCGACGCGGCCGTCGATCAGGCGCAGCTCGCTGGCCTCACCGTCGGCGCGGAAGCACAGCACCTCGCTCAGCTCGACCAGGGCCACGCCGCGCGCGCGCCAGACCGCCAGCTGACGCAGGCTGCGGCGTGCGCCCTCGGCCTGGCCCAGCAGGCGCTGCAGCGCCTGCTGCAAGCGTTCGCGGCTGAAGGGCTTGGGCACGAAGTCCAGCACGCCCAGCTCGAAGGCCTGCAGCGCCCGCTCCGCATGGGCGGACACCACCACGGTGTGGAAAGCGCCGGCCACGGCCTGGCGAAGCAGATGAAAGCCGTCTTCGCCGGCCAGATTGAGGTCCAGCAGCAGGCCGTCGCAGCCGCCCGTGCGCAAGCGTTCCTGTGCTTCGCCCAGCTCGGCCACGGCCTGGCAGTGCACGCCCGGCCCGGCCAGTTCGCCGCACAGGCGCAGCAGTCGCTGACGCACCAGGGGTTCGTCTTCAACGATCAGCAGGCGCATCAGGGCTGCCCTCCGGCGTTCTGGGGCAGGACCAGCAGGCTGCACCAATGGCCTTGGCCGTCGGGTCCGTCGCTGAATTGCCAGCGCCCAGGGAAGGCTGTGG
Source organism: Paucibacter sp. DJ2R-2 (assembly GCF_025717675.1). GTDB lineage: Bacteria > Pseudomonadota > Gammaproteobacteria > Burkholderiales > Burkholderiaceae_C > Paucibacter_A. Next base: position 247,591 of record NZ_JAJIRT010000008.1, on the reverse strand, counting down.
CCAGGCTGGTTTCGATGAAGTGGCGCCCGGCGCCGCTGGGCTTGTTGCTCTTGCGACCCGGACCTTGCGGCGCCCGGAAGCGCAGCTCGGTGGCGTCGCCCTGGGGCTCAATCTGCAGCAGAAAGGCGGGCTGGCCGTGCAGTTCACCGCCATGGGTCAGTGCATTCTCGACCAGGGTGTGCAGCAGGCCCGGCGGCAGCATGATGCCGGTCGCCTGGCCTTCGACCTCCAGCGCGATGTCATGCCCGCGCAGCAGGGCCAGGATGCGCAGATGTGCGCGGCAAAGCTCCAGCTCCTGCTCCAGCGTGATCAGCGGCGCATCGCCGAGCTGGCGCAGCTGGCTGAACTCCTCGGCCAGCAGGTCCACCATGCGGCTGGCGCGAGCGGGCTCGGTTTCGATCAGCTCCTGCAGCGAGGTCAGGGTGTTCATCAGCCAGTGCGGCTGCATGCTGTTGCGCAGCAGCCGGGTCTGCAGCTCGGCCCGCTGTGCTTCGCTGCGGGCGGCCTGTTCGCCCAGGCGCAGCAGGCCGCGCGCATGGCCGAGCAGCAAGAGGCTCATCAGCAGGGTCAGTGCCAGAAAGTAAAAACCATCAAGAAAGGCCCCCGGCCAGATCAGGGCCAGGGCCAGGCTGCACAGCACGGTGGCCAGCAGTGGCCAGGCCATGCCGGGCTCCTGTGCCCGGCCGCGCCAGCACATCAGGGCGGCCGTCAACAGGCCCAGCACATGGGCGAAATAGCCTGCAATGTCGTAGCTGTAGCCCGGGCCGGCCCAGGCCAGCAGCAAGAAGGACAGGCCAGCCACCGGCACCCAGCGGCGGGCCGGCCCGAGCAATTGCCAGCGAGCCGCCAGGGCCAGGGGCAGCAGCCAGGCGGCCAAGCCGGTCAGCCCCAGGATCAGACCCAGTCGCAAAGGGTGCCAGGGATAGGCATAGCCCAGCAATGGCCGCCAGGCCTCGGCCAGCGGCAGCAAGAGGCCGACCAGGCCCAGGGCCAGCAGCAGGCGCTGCTCGCTGCGCCGCCCGGTCTGCTGTCTGGCATGGTGGGCCGCGAGCAGGAAATAGCCCCAGGCCAGGGCCAGGCAACCGAAGGCTGCTGCGGCGACCAGCCAGGGTGCATAGCGTGCGGTGGCCTGGGTCTGTAAGTTGGCAATGCGCAGCTCCGCCTCTCCCGAACGAATGGCCAGCGGCGAGTGGCTGGAGGCCCGCACGTGCAGTTGGTGCCGGCCCGCTCTCTGCGGCGGCAAGGGCACCCAGTGGTCCACGCGGCCGGGCTGCTCCTCGGCCTGATTGAGGCCGACGCGGCCATTGCCGGCCAATGCCTGCCCGTCCCAGCTCAGCTCGCTGGCGGCGCGCAGGAGCAGGCCCAGCACCAGGGGCTGCCGAGCTGCCTGTTCGTCCAGATCGATGTCAAAGCGCAGCTCGTAGGGGCCGGCCCATTGCGCCAGCAGGCGGCGGTCCAGTTTTTGCCATGGTCGCTCGGGCTGGCTGAGTTCTCGCATCTGAGCGGGCTGGATCTGCACCCCGGTCAGTTGACCCTGCGCGGCGCCGAGCTGCCAGAGCGCGCACAAGAGCAAGAGGGCCAGCACGGCCAAGATCGAACGCAGCAAGAGTGTCATGGCCGGCATGGTAGCGAGGCTCCGGCACTTGGCGGAGCCGTTCAGCGGTCTGCTGGAGCAGTTCAGCAGGCCGCGGCGCGGCGCGGGTCGCCGCCGCGAGCACAGTGAGGCTTCCAGTTCAACTGATGGAGTGAGTGAGGCCACCATGGGATCCATAACTTTTTATTGCAGCGGTTTTCTGATCGCGACTTTGCTTGCTTGTGGCTCAGCCATGGCGGCGCCCGCAGCCGGTGACTTGAGCTACGAGCCTTTTGCCTTGCCCGTGCGCGGCCAGGCGCCGGTGGCGGCCGAGCTGGGCACGCTGACCGTGCCGGTCCGCCATGCTCAGCCGGCCGGCGCCACGCTGAGCTTGCGCTTTGTGCGGCTGAAGGCTGTGCAGCCGGTGGCCGGGCTGGCGCCGGTGGTGTACCTGGCCGGCGGGCCCGGCGGTTCCGGCATTGGCTCGGCCCTGGGTGCTCGTTGGCCGTTGTTCGACCGTGTCCGCCAGCAGCAGGATTTGATCCTGCTGGACCAGCGCGGCGCCGGCCGTTCCGGCGCGGCACCGAACTGCCCGCATGTGCTGGAGCTGCCCAGCCAGGACCTGCAGGACCATGCCCGCCAGCTGGCGGCCAGCCAGGCACATGCCCGCCGCTGCATGGTGTTCTGGCGCCAGCAGGGTTGGGATCCGAATGCGTTCAACACCGAGGAGAACGCCGCCGATCTGGCCCTGCTGCGGCGCGCCCTGGGCGTGCCCAGGCTCAGCCTCTGGGGCATGAGCTATGGCACGCATCTGGCGTTTGCCGCGCTGCGCACCCAAGGGCAGACCCTGGAGCGTGTGATCCTGATGGGCAGTGAGGGCCCGAACGACACGCTCAAGCTGCCGCTGGACGCCGACCGGCTGATCAGCCAGATCGCCGCCCAGCGGCAGCGGCCTGACCTGCCGGCATTGATGGCCGCGGTGATCGCCGGCTTGGCCGCCAAGCCGGCGCTGCTGCAGGCGCCGGGGCTGGAGGGCGGCAAGGACAGCAGCCTTAGGGTCGGCGCCTTCGATCTCCAACTGGCCACCGTCCTCTGGCTGGCCCGGCGCGACAGCGCGCTGCAGTTGCCCGAGCTCTACGACGCGCTGGCGGCTGGCAAGTGGGACGCTTTGGCCACCCTGGTGCGCGACATCCGCCGCTACGGCGGCGAGCAGCGCCTGATGCCGGTGGCCATGGATGTGGCTTCGGGCGCCTCGCCGCTGCGCCTGCGCCAGATTGCCGCGGAAGAAGGGCGCAGCCTGCTCGGGCCGGCACTGAATTTTCCCTTTCCGCAGATCGGCGAGGGCCTGGGCATCGAGGATCTGGGCGAGGCCTTCCGCGCCTTCCCCGCCAGCGCCGTGCCGACCCTGTTCGTCAGCGGCGAGTTGGACGGCCGCACCCCGCTGCACAACGCCGAGCGCTTGCAGCGCGGCTTTCGCCACAGCCGCCATCTGGTGATCGAAGGCGCCGGCCATGACGACGATCTGTGGCTGGCCAGCCCGGTGCTGGCCGAGCACATGGCCGACTTTCTGGCGGGGCGGGAGGTGAGCACGGCCTGGCTGCCGCGCGGGTCTGGCAAGTAGGGCTACGAGCTTCTCGGGCGCAGCGCTCCAGGCTTGCGCCGTGCCCAGTGGATGGCCAGGTTCGACAACACCATCACCAGCAGCAAATCGCCCCAGAGCGTGTACCAAAGCCAAGCGTCTTTGGACATCAGGCTGGCCACGGCCGCATTGACCCCGGCCAAGGCCAGGCCCATGACGCACATGCCGGCCGAGAGCCGGCGTGCATCGATATCGCTGTAGACCAGATAGTTCATCACCCGCTTGCCCAGCCAGCGGCCTTCGGCCAAGGCGTCAACGCCAAAGGCGCAGGCCACCAGGCCGCCGATCACGCTGGCCTTGAGCTGCACCAGGAACTCCGACTCGAAGTACCAAGAGAAGCCGGCCGACAGCAGCATCACCACCACGCCGAACAAGGCCATGCCACCGAGCAGATCGACCCGCCGCTCAGGCGGCGCGAAGCGGTGGATCGCCCATTGCAAGGGCAGCAAGGCCAGCCCCGCCGCGGCCGTCACCAGGGCGGCCGTGCGCAGATCGCCGAGCTTGCCCATCACGAAGAAGAGCAGGCCGAGCGCAATGTCCACCGCGATGGCGGGCGCCTGGCCCTTGAGGCGCGAGAAATCGGGCGCGCCCGGCGCCGAGGCGGCCCGCTGGCGCTTGGCCGTCATTGCCTGCACCCGCGCCAGATAGGCGAAGGGGTCTGGGTGAGAGCGGTAGAGCACCTGGCCTTGGCGCGACACCTTGACACCGTAGCTGAGCACCGTGCGCGGGCCCAGCTCGAAGAGCAGCGGGCCTTGTGCCGTGTCCACCTGCAGCCGATGCAGGCGATAGGGGGCGCTGCCGTAGTCTTGCCGGTCTTCCAGCGTCTGCCCCTCATGCGTGAGGAGCAGGCGCGAGCTGCCCAGGCTGGTTTCGAGGCGCAGCGCGTAGCGCTGGCCGTCGAGGTCGACCGGGTAGTGATAGGTCCAGATCTTCAAGGTCGAGTGGCGATGTCGGGGTTCAGCGCAGGATCTCGAGCAGGCGATCCAGCCCGCCCTCGTTGATCGCCACCATGGCCTGCTCGCGCACTTTGGGCTTGGCGTGAAAAGCCACCGACAGGCCGGCCGCGCCCATCATGGGCAAGTCGTTGGCGCCGTCACCCACGGCGATGCACTGCGCCGGCAGGGCGCCGATCTCGGCCGCGCATTGCTCCAGCATGCGGCGCTTTTCTTCGCCGTCGCAGATCTCGCCCCAGGGCTGCATCACGAGGGCGCCGGTCAGTTGGCCGTCCTTGATTTCCAGCTCATTGCTGCGCACCCAGTCCATGCCCAGCTCGGCGGCGACATAAGACGTGAAAAACGTGAAGCCACCCGAGACCAGCAGCAACTTGAAGCCCGCGGCTTTGAGCGCTGCACACAGTTCGCGCGCCCCGGGGTTGAACTGCAGGCGCTCTTGCAGCACCTGCTCCAGCGCGCTCACCGGCACACCTTGCAAGAGCGCCAGGCGGCGGCGCAGGCTGTCCTTGAAATCGCTGATCTCGCCGCGCATGGCGGCTTCGGTGATGGCTGCGACTTCCTCTTTCTTGCCCGCGGCGGCGGCGATCTCGTCGATGCACTCGATATTGATCAGGGTCGAGTCCATGTCGAAGGCGGCGAGGCGGAAATCGCTCTGGCGCAGCGGGGGCGTGAAGCCCTGGGTCACGAGGTCTTGCATATCAAAAAACTCAGTCCTGCTTGATGGGTTGGCCGAGCAGCCTCAGCACTTCGCGGATGGCCTGTGCCCGGTCCTTGGGGTCGCTCAGCGCCTTGTCAATGCGCAGCTTGTCATTGCCGACCAGCTTGATGCTCTTGTTCTTCTGCACCAGCTCGATCACGCGCATGGCATCGATCGGTGGGTTGGGGCGGAAGTTGATGTTCATCACCATGGGCGCAGCGTCGATCTTGCTGACGCCGTAGGGCTTGGCCAGCACGCGCAGGCGGTGGGTGTCGAACAGGGTCTGGCCTTGCGCGGGCAGCTTGCCGAAGCGGTCGGTCACCTCTTCCAGCAGCTTGTCGATCTGCTCGCTCTTCTCGGCCGTGGCCAGGCGCTTGTAGAGCGAGAGGCGCTGGTGCACATCGCCGCAGTAGGCATCGGGCAGCAGGGCGGGGGCGTGCAGATTGATCTCGGTGGTGGCGCCCAGGGGCGAGAGCAGATCGGGCTCCTTGCCGGCCTTGAGCGAGCGCACGGCTTCCGACAGCATCTCGTTGTAGAGCTGGAACCCAATCTCCATCATGTTGCCGCTCTGGTGCTCGCCCAGCATCTCGCCAGCGCCGCGGATTTCCAGATCGTGCATGGCCAGGTAGAAGCCCGAGCCCAGCTCTTCCATGCCCTGGATGGCGTCCAGGCGCTGGGCGGCCTGCTTGGTCAGGCCTTCCAGATCGGGCACCATCAGATAGGCATAGGCTTGGTGGTGCGAGCGGCCGACGCGGCCGCGCAGCTGGTGCAGCTGGGCCAGGCCGAACTTGTCGGCGCGGCTGATGATGATGGTGTTGGCGCTGGGCACGTCGATGCCGGTCTCGATGATGGTCGAGCACAGCAGCACATTGTGTTTGCCGCCCACGAACTCGCGCATCACCCGCTCCAGCTCGCGCTCGGGCATCTGGCCGTGGGCGATGATGATGCGGGCCTCGGGCACCAGCTCTTCCAGCTTCTGGCGCCGGTTCTCGATGGTCTCGACCTCGTTGTGCAGGAAGTAAACCTGGCCGCCGCGCTTGAGCTCGCGCAGCATGGCCTCGCGGATGGTGCCGCTGGTCTCGCTGCGCACGAAGGTCTTGATGGCCAGGCGGCGCTGCGGCGCGGTGGCAATGACGCTCAAATCGCGCAGGCCTTCCAGCGCCATGCCCAGGGTCCGCGGGATCGGCGTGGCGGTCAGCGTCAGCACATCGACCTCGGCCCGCATGGCCTTCATCGCCTCCTTGTGGCGCACGCCAAATCGGTGTTCCTCGTCGATCACCAGCAGGCCCAGCCGTGCGAACTTGCAGTCCGCCGAGAGCAGCTTGTGCGTGCCGACCACGATGTCGATGGTGCCGTCGGCCAGGCCTTCCAGCGCGGCCTTGATTTCTTTGGCCGAGCGGAAGCGGCTCATTTCAGCCACCTTGACCGGCCAGCGGCCGAAGCGGTCGGCGATGTTCTGGTAGTGCTGCTCGGCCAGCAAGGTGGTGGGCGCGAGGATGGCGACCTGCTTGCCGCCCATCACGGCGACGAAGGCCGCGCGCAGCGCCACCTCGGTCTTGCCGAAGCCCACATCGCCGCAGACCAGGCGATCCATGGGTTTGGGGCTGATCATGTCCTGGATCACCGCATGGATGGCGGCGCGCTGGTCGGGCGTTTCCTCGAAGCCGAAGCTGGCTGCAAAGGCCTCGTAGTCCGGGCCCGAGTAGCGGAAGGCATGGCCCTCGCGGGCGGCGCGGCGGGCATACAGATTGAGCAGCTCGGCGGCGGTGTCGCGCACCTGCTCGGCGGCCTTGCGTTTGGCCTTTTCCCACTGGCCCGAGCCCAGACGGTGCAGCGGCGCTTCGTCCGCTGAAACGCCGGTGTAGCGGCTGATCAGGTGCAGCTGGGCCACCGGCACATAGAGCGTGGCTTTGTCGGCGTATTCCAGATGCAGGAATTCGCTGGCGCCATCGCCGATGTCGATATTGATCAGACCCTGGTAGCGGCCGATGCCGTGGTTGTTGTGCACCACCGGGTCGCCGACCTTGAGCTCGGACAGGTCCTTGATCAGGGCGTTGACGTCGGAGACCTGCTCCTGCTTGCGCCGGCGCCGTGTGGTGGGCGTGGTGGCGAAGAGTTCGGTCTCGGTGAAGATTTGAATCTGGTGACCGCCTTCGGGGTCATTCCAGAAAAAGCCCGCCGCCAAGGGCGCCGCCGTGATGGCGAACTTCTCCGGGCTGGTCTCGAAATCAGCCAGGCCGCTGACTGAGGGCGGGTCGATCTTGTTGTCGCGCAGCAGCTCCAGCAGGCTCTCGCGCCGGCCTTCGCTTTCGGCCAGCAGCAGTACGCGGTGCGGCGTGCTCAGCAGATGCGCGGCCAGGCGGGCCAGGGGCTCTTGCGCGCCGCGCTCGACGGACACATCGGGCAGGGGGCGGGCATAGTCCACCGCCTCATGGCCGCGCACCGCCAGCACCGCGTGGCTGTGAGTCAGGGCGAAGAACTCCTCGCTTTTGAAGTAGATCTCCTCGGGCGGCAGGATGGGTCGCTCGGGATCGTGCTGGATGAAGCGGTGGCGCTCGCGGGTGTCGGTCCAGAAGCGGCCCAGGGCCTCGTCGATCTCGCCGTGCAGGGCCAGCGCGCATTGCTCGCCCAGGAACTCGAAGATGCTGGCCGTCTGCTCAAAGAACAGGGGCAGGTAGTACTCGATGCCGCCGGTGGCGATGCCCTGACCCATGTCCTTGTAGATGCGCGAGCGGCTCGGGTCGCCTTCCATCTTTTCGCGCCAGCGCGAGCGGAAGGTCTGGCGCGCCGCCTCGTCCATGGGGAACTCGCGGCCCGGAAGCAGTCGCACGGCTGGCACTGGGTAGAGGCTGCGCTGGCTGTCCGGGTCGAAGGTGCGGATGGAATCGACCTCGTCACCGAACAGGTCGACCCGGTAGGGCACCAACGAACCCATGGGGAAGAGGTCGATCAGGCCGCCGCGCACCGCGTACTCGCCCGGCGATACGACTTGCGCTACATGGTTGTAGCCGGCCAGGGTCAGCTGGGATTTGAGGCTGGCCTCGTCCAGGCGCTGCTTCTGCGCGAAGTTGAAGGTGGTGGCGGCCAGAAAGCTGGGCGGGGCCAGGCGGGTCAGCGCCGTGGTGGCCGGCAGCAGCACCACGTCCAGCTCGCGCTCGGCGGCCGGCTTGCCGCGGCTTTGCAGCAGCTGCCAGAGCGTGGCCAAGCGCTCGGAGATCAGGTCCTGGTGGGGCGAGAAGGTGTCGTAGGGCAGGGTTTCCCAATCGGGAAACACGCCCACGCGCAGCTCGGGCGCGAAGAACTTGAGCTCATCCTCCAGGCGCTGGGTGTCGCCCGGCTCGGCGGTGATGATGGCCGTCAGCCGGCCGGCGCCCAGTTGCTGCTGCGCAAAGCGCGCCAGCAGCAGCGCATCGGCCGAGCCGGTAGGGCGGGGCAGGCTGAACTTCTTGCCGGGCTGGATCAGGGGGAACTGCAGGGACGAGGGCATGGCGGGCGCACAAATGAGAGCAGCCCCGAACTGGGGCTGGGGGCATTGTAGGGAGGCCGCCTCGGCCTTGCTTCAGCGAGGCTGTCGTTGCAGGCGCAGCGGCTGTTCGCCCAGCGCCCGAGCGCGCAACTGGCCACAGCCGCCGTCCACATCCTGACCGGCCGAGTCACGCAGCTTGGTCAACACACCGCGTTGGTGCAGGGCGCGGGCGATGCCCTGGGCCTTGTCCCAGCTGGGCCGGGTGAAGGGCAACTCGGGCACGCTGTTGTAGGGGATCATGTTGAGGATGGCGTACTTGCCCTTGAGCAGGCGCACGATGCCGTCCATCTCCTCGGCCGTGTCATTGATGCCGTCCAGCAGGGTCCACTGGTACTGAATCGGATAGCCGGTCTTGCGGGCATAGTCTTCACCCAGCTCGACCAGTTCCTCCGGTGTCAGCCGCGGCGCGCGCGGCAGCAGACGTTCGCGCAAATCGGCGCGGCTGGTGTGCAGGGACAAAGCCAGCGCCGGTTTGACCGGGCCCAGGGGCAGGCGCTCGAACACACGCGGGTCGCCGACCGTCGAGAACACCAGGCTCTTGTGGCCGATATTGCCTTCCAGGCCCAGCAGCTCGATCGCCTCCAGCACATGCTCGAGGTTGTGGGCCGGCTCGCCCATGCCCATGAACACGACCTTCTTGACCGGCCGCAGGCTGCGCGCCAGGGCCACTTGCGCAATGATTTCGGCGCTGGTGACTTGGCGGATCAGGCCCTCGCGCCCGGTCATGCAGAACTGGCAGCCGACCGCACAGCCGACTTGGCTGGACACGCACAAGCCATCGCGTGGCAGCAGCACGCTTTCCACCGTCATGCCGTCGCGCAGGGCCAGCAGCAGGCGGGCCGAGCCGTCTTCACCGGGGTGGCTGGAAACCAGACGGGCGAGACCTTGCAGATCCACGTCCAGCGCCTCCAGGCCTTCGCGCAAGGCCAGGGGCAGAAAGTTCTCGGGCTTGCGCCGGCTGCGATCGTGCGGGCGCGCCCGCACCCAGTCGCGCAGGAGGCGGAGTTCATGGGGAGGCTTGGCGCCCAGGGCGCGCAGGCGCTGGCGGATGTCTTCGATGCGCATGGGGCGGCGATTGTCGCTCAGACCTCGCTCAGACCCCGCACAACGCGGCGCTCACTGCGGCAGGCTCAAACGCACTTCCAGACCGCCACCCTCGCGGTTGCTCAGGCCGACGCACCCCCCGTGCGCCTCAGCGATCTCGCGCGCCAGGGCCAGACCGAGCCCGGTGCCGCCCTGCTGGCCGCCACTGCGCTTGGTCGAATAAAAGGGCAGCAAGGCCTGGGCCAGCACCGCTTCGCTCATGCCGCTGCCGCGGTCGCTGACGATGAAGCAGAGTTCGCCGGCCCGCCATTGCACGGCCAGGCTGACCTCCTCGGCCGGGCCGCCGGCTTCCTGCGCGTTCTTGAGCAGATTGAGCAGGGCCTGGGCGATCTGGCCGGCGTCGAAACGGGCGGCTTGCGTCGGCGTCTCGCCGTCCAGTCGGTAGGGCTGCTGGGCCAGCAGGCCACCCAGAAAGCTCGGCCAGTCCACTGCCTGCCACTGCGGCGCCGGCAGCTTGGCGAACTCGGCATAGGCGGCCAGAAAGCTGTGCAGATGGCGCGAACGCTCGCCGATATTGCGGAACACCGCCTCCAAGCGCTCGATCTGGCCGCGCCGCGCCAGTTCGGCGCCGCTGTGGGCAAAAGAGGAGATCGGCGCCAGCGAATTGTTGAGCTCGTGGCTGATGACGCGGATCACCCGCTTCCAGCTCGCCACTTCCTGACGCGAGAGCTCGCGCGTCATGCGCCGCAGCAGCAGCAGGCGCTGCGGCTGGCCCTGCAGCTGCAGGCGGCGCTGGGAGAGGTGAAAAAGCTCGTCTTGCCCAGCCTCGGCCATGGCGAACACCTGGTCTTGTTCGCTGGCCAGGGCCTGGCGCAAGCTCTCGGGCGCCTCGCTCAGCAACTCGGCCAGGCTGCGGCCGGCGAGGCTGCGTCCCTGGTCCAGCAGCTGGCGCGCGGCGATATTGGCATAACTGACCCGGCCCTCGGGCTCGCTGAGCAGCAGCAGGGCCAGCGGCGTGTTCTGCACCACCGTGTCCAGCATCAGCTCGCGCCGGGCCAGCTGCTGGCGCTGCTCGCGCAGGGCCAGGCCCAGCTCCTGGTGGGCGCGCAGCAGGGCCGCCAGCTCTTTGCCGCCCAGGCGGCCCATGCCGCCGGAGGCGATCGACATGCTGAAGTCGCCATCCCGGTAGTTCAGCACCGCGCCCTCCAGCGCGCGCAGCAGGCGGCGCAGCGGCGCGAGCAGCACACCGCTCAGCCAGAGCAGGGGCAGCAGCACGAGGGCTAGGCTGGCGGGCGGCAGCTGCCAGCGGGCCACGGCCGCTTGGGCCGCCATGCCGAGCAAGGCGGCCACGAGCAAGGCCAGGAAGAGACGCAGATGCATGGTGAGGCGTGCCCGGACTCAGAGCGGGTCGGCGATGCCGTAACGCTCCATCCGCCGGTACAGGGCCTGACGCGACAAACCCAGGGCCTGGGCGGCCCGGCTGACCACGCCGCCGCTGGCGTTCAGCGCGGCCTGCACCGCCGCGCGGCTGGGCTCATCGAGATTGCGGTGGTTGGCACCGGCGCCTGTCCCCGCCGCTGGCACTTGCGTGCTGAGCAGGCCTAGATCGGCCGGCTGGATCAGGCCCTCGCGGCAAAGCAGGGCCGCGCGCGCCATGGCGTTCTTGAGCTCGCGCACATTGCCCGGCCAGGGGTGGGCGAGCAGGGCGGCGCGGCTGGCCTCGCTGAGTTGGGGTCGCCGTCCCTCGGCGGTCTGCGCCGCAGCCAGGAAATGCTCGGCCAGGGGCAGGATGTCCTCGCGCCGCTGGGCCAGGGGCGCCAGACGCAGCTCGATCACATTGAGGCGGTAGAACAGGTCTTCGCGAAAGCTGCCGGCCGCCACCATGGCCTGCAGATCGGCATTGGTGGCCGAGAGCACCCGCACCCGGGTTTCGCGCGTGCGGTTGGAGCCCAGGCGCTCGAAGCGGCCGGTCTCCAGCACGCGCAGCAGCTTGATCTGGCCGGCCAGGGGCAGGTTGCCGATTTCGTCCAGGAACAAGGTGCCGCCATCGGCCGCCTCAAAGCGGCCCTCGCGTGCTTTGTTGGCGCCGGTGTAGGCGCCGCTCTCGGCGCCGAACAGCTCGGCCTCAAGCAAGTCGCCGGGCAGGGCGCCGCAGTTCAGGGCGATGAAGGGCCCGCCGGCCACCGCCGAGTTGGCGTGGACGATGGCGGCAATGCGCTCCTTGCCGCTGCCATTCGGCCCGGTGATCAGCACCGGCAGCGGCGCGCGGGCGACCTGGCAGGCGGTCTCCAGCGTCGCCAGCATGGCGTCGGAGCGGCAGACCAGGTCATCGAGGCGATAGCGCTGGCGCAGCTGTTCCAGGCGCTGGCTGCGTGCCTGGCGGTTCAGCTGCAGCTCGCGCGTGGATTCCGACAGCTCCAGCAGGTTTTCTACCGTGGCCAGCAGCTTGTGGTCGTCCCAGGGTTTGGCCAGGTAATCGGCGGCGCCGGCCTTGACCAGGGCCACGGCCTGCTCCAACTGGGTCCAGGCGGTCAGCAGGATCACAGGCAGGTCGGGGTGGGCGGCGCGCACGCGCTGGAACAGGGCCCGGCCTTCTTCGCCCGAGGTGGTGTCGGCGCTGAAGTTCATGTCCTGGATCAGCAGGTCAACTTCGTTACGAGCGAGCAGCTCCAAGCCTTGCGCTGGGCTGGGCGCGTAGAGGGCGCGGATGTCGTGCAGCGAGAGCAGCAGGCTCAGTGCTTCGCCCACGCCCGGGTTGTCGTCAATGATCAGAATCGTTCGCATATCGGGCGGGAGCATAGCCCGTGCTCAAGGGGCACGGAGCTTGGGGGCAGGCCCCTGTTTAGGCACCGGCTCAGGCGGCCGTCGCAGCGAGCAAGTCCTCGCTGTTCAGCACCGTGGCGTACTCGCCCTGCAGGTTCGCCAAGGCCATGGCGTGCACCTCGTCGGCGCTGCGCGGCCGGCCATGGAAGTCCTGGCCCGCGAAGGCGAAGCAGGCATCGGCCACCACCTGGGTGTGAAAGCCCAGATTGCCGGCGCTGCGCGCGGTCGATTCCACCGAGTTGTTGGTGCTGACGCCGACGATCACCAGCGTGCGAATGTCGCGCACATGGAGCCAGCGTTCCAGGCCGCTGTGAATGAAGGCATCGGGCACGTTTTTCTCGACCACATGCTCGCTTGCCAGCGGGCTCAGCGCCGGCTGAAACTCGGCCCCGACCTGACCCGGCCAGAAAGGCGAAGCCGGTGTGCGCGAGATGTGCCGAACATGGACCACCGGCGCGCCCTGCGCACGCCAGTGCTGTAGCAGGCGCAGCTGGGTCGCTTCGGCGCCAGGGTTGTTGCGCTGCTCGGCTGCGGGCCAGCTCATGCCGATCTGCATGTCGATGACGAGGAGGGCGGGGAGGGGCATGTTGGAGTGGCGACCGGTGAACTCGTGAATCGATGATTGTGCCGAGGCTGGCGCGGCTCAAGCCGAGCGCAGCGCCGCCACCGGCGGCAGAGCAGCCGCGCGGCGGGCCGGGCCGAGCACGGCCAGCTGGCCCAGGGCCCAAAGCGTGAGCGCACCCACTGGCAGGTAGTAGGCCGGCAGCAAGGGCAGCTCGTAGCTGCGCATCAGCGCCAGATTGATGCCATAGGCCGCGGCCATGCCCAGGCCGATGCCAAGCGTGGAGAGCAGAAAATTCTCGAGCTGGAAGTAGCGCAGGATCTGGCCGCGCGTGGCACCCAGGGCCCGGCGCGTGCCTATCATGCGCGTGCGCTGCTGCACCCAGAAGCTGGCCAGGCCGACGATGCCGAAGGCGGTGACGAGCAGCAGGGCCACACAGACGCCGCCGAGCAGCCAAATCATGGCGCGGTCCTGCGCGTAGTAGGCGCTGCGCATCTCCTCCAAGGTGCGGGCCTCGCGCACGATGCGCTTGCCGCCTATGGCCTCCAGTGCCGTGCCGGCGGCCTTCAGCGCGGCCTCCCGCTGCGCCGGATCCACCCGCATCACGTAATAGGCACCGCGGTAGCTGTTGCGCAGCGGCAGCAGCATGCCGTATTGGCCCGCACCTTCGGCGTCGCCTGGCCTCTGGGTTCTCGGGCCCGGATGGACATTGCCCAAGGTCTGCACCACGCCGATCACCTCCATCGGCGTATCGCCGAAGACGTAGACCTGTTTGCCCAGGGCAGAGCTGTCGGGGAACAGGCGCTTCGCCAGGGCCTGGCTGAGCACAATCTGGCGCGGCCGCGGTGGGTTCTCGCCGGGGCCGTTGAAGGCGTTGTCGAGCACGATTTCTTCGGCGCGGAAGTTGCGCCCCTCGACCAGCTTCAGACCCAAGGTGGTCAGGCCATGCTCGTCCACCGTGTACTGCGGAAAGCCAATGCTGTTGGCGTCCCGGTTGGGTTGCAGGCGCACGCCGCTGAAGCTGTTGCTGTTGCCGTACATGACCTGGTTGTTGATGCTGACATCGCGCACGCCGGGGATGGCGCGCAAGGCCTGCAGGTCCTGGCTGGTGACCTCATCGACATTGCCGACTGCGCCGATGCCGGCGACGCGAAAGGTCACCAGCTCGGCCTCGGCCAGGCCGCTGTCGGCCTGGATGCGCTCCAGGCGCTGGTGGATCAGGTGCAGGGCATTGCAGACGATGGCGCAGCTCAAGGCCACTTCGAGCACGATCAAGCCGGCGGCCGTCTTGTGGCGGCGCAGGGTGGAGAGGATGGGCATCAGTTCCATGGATCGAAACCTCACTGTGTTTTCAGTTGTCGGGCGGGGCTGACGCCGGCAGCGTGCCAGGCCGGCAGCAGGCCGGCGGTGAGGCTGGCCAAGAGAGCCAGGCCCAGGGTCAGGGCCAGCATGGGCCAGTCCATCTCGGCCAAGGCGGCATAAGGGGTCGGGCTCAGCCGCACCAGCCACAGCCCCAGGGCCGCCAGGGCCAGGCCCAGCAGACCGCCGATCAGGCCCAGCACACCGGCCTCGACCAGGAACTGCTGAAAGATGGCGCGGCGGGTGGCGCCCAGGGCGCGGCGCACGCCGATCTCGGCCGAGCGGCGCAGGCTCTTGGCCAGCAGCAGGCCCACGGTGTTGGTCAGGCAGACCAGCAAGAAGCCGAAGGCCAGCCAGACCTGCAAACGCACATCGCTGGGCAGCACCTGCTGCTGCTCCAGCCAGGCCATCACCGGGCGCAAGCGCACATTGGCCGGCCGCTCAAAGCGACCGGCGCGGCCCTGCTCCTCGGAGTACTGCTGCAGGTACTTGCGATAGTCCTCGGCCTGGGCGGCCGATTCCAGCTCGACCCAGTACTGCAGCCAGGCACAAGGCACGTTCAGATCGCGTGGGTGCTTGCCCCCCAGATCGCCCCAGCAACTCATATTGCCGGTGGCCCCCATATTCAGGCGCAGCGAGGTCGAGATCGGCGCATACACCTCGGCCGGCGCACTGTAGGCGCCCAGAGTCAGGTCGAAGTAGTGCGGCACGGGCCGCCAGGGCTTGAGCACACCGACGACGCGGAAACCCTGCTCGCGCAGGCGGATCTCGCGCCCCACGCTGTTGGCGCCGCCGAACAGCTTTTCGTTCAGGCTGTGTGAGATCACCACCACCCGGGCGTCGGCCAGGTCGGCGGCTTCGTCCCAGCCGCTGCCGTACTGGAAGGGCGCTTCGAACATGGTGAAGAAGTCCGCGCTGGTCCAGCGCGCCATGGTGATGAAGGGCTTGAGCGCGGGGTCCTCGGGCAGCACCGCGGTCTGGGAGCCGGTCATCATGACTTGGCGCTTGGCTTTCTTGGCTCGCAGCAGCGTCTCGGCATCAAAACGGGTCAGCTGTAGCGTCGGCTCGTCGCCGGGCTTGAAGGTGGGGTCGTTTGGTTCGGGATCGAGCTGCACATTGAAGAGGCGTTCGCTCTTGCCCGGAATCGGGTCGCCGCCCAGCACATGGAAGACCGTCAGCGTGGTCATGCAGGCACCGATGCCCAGGCCCAGGGCCAGGATCATCAAGAGGCTCAGGCCGCGCGAGGCGCGGAAGCTGCGCAGGGCGAGATCAAGGTAATAGCCCAGCATATTCATCAGGAGTTCTCCTTGGCGCTGTTGGCTTTGCCAGGCGCTTGCAGCAGTTGATTGACGGCGGCCAGGCTGGCCTCGTTGAGCTGACCGGCGGCCTGTTGCAAGAGCACGGTGGCCAGCACATGGCGATGGCGGGCCTGCTCGTGGGCGCCTTGCGCGGCGGTTTGGGACTGAATCGCCAGCAGCAGGTCGGTCATGCTGCGGGTGCCCAGGGCTTGGCCGGCGCGGGTGGCGGCCAGGGCTTCGTTGGCGGCCTGCACGGCGGCTGCGGTGCTGTCCAGGAGCTGGGCGCTGAAGTGCACGGCCTGGTACTGGGCCTGGGTTTCGCGCTGCAGGGCGCGGCGCGCTTGCTCCAGCTGCTCGCGTTGGGCGTCGCGCTGGTGCACGGCGCGCTGACTCTGCGCACGGGTGGCGCCACCGGCCAGCAGCGGGATGGTCAGGCGCAGGGCCACGGTGTGCTCATTGCGGCCCTCCAGCGCCGCCGGCACGGCCGCGCCCTGCAGGCGCTGGCTGTCCAGGCCCAGGCTCAGGCTGGGCAGATGGGCGGCGCGGCTGGCGGCGATGCGGTCTTCGCTCGCTTGCAGGCGCAGGGTTTCGGCGCGCAGGGCCGGGTTCTGGCGCAAGGCTTGCTCGACCCAGGCTTCGCGCGAGGCCGGCTGCGGGGGCTGGGCTCGCAGCTCGGCACTCAGGCCTTGCAGGGTGGCCGGGGCCTGGCCGGTGATCTCGGCCAGGGCGGCGCGTGCGTCTTCCAAGGCCTCCAATGCTTGCAGGCTGTTGCCGCGCGAGAGCTGGTGGTAGGTGCGTGCCTGTTCGACATCGACTGCGGCCGACAAGCCCGCCTCGAAGCGCTTTTGGGCCTGCCCCACCTGGCCGGCAAAGGCCGCCTCATTGGCCTGCGCATTGCGCAGGGCGGCCTGGGCCGAGAGCACGCCGAAGTAGGCGCTGGCGACCCGGGCGCAAAGGGCTTGCTCGGCCGCCTGCAGCTGAGCCTCCTCGGCCGAGAGCAGGCGGCTTTCGGCGTCCCATTCGCGCAGGCGGCTGAGGTCGAACAGCGCCTGGCTGATGCGGCTGCTCAACTGCTGCTGCTGGGCACCGCCGGGCTGGCGGCTGGCGGCCAGCTCCAGGCTCCACTGCGGCAGCAAGGCAGCGCGAGCCTGGGCCACGCTTTGCTGCTGAACGCCGCGCAGGGCCTGGGCCTGAGCGAGGCGCGGGTCGGCGGCGTGGGCCTGGGCGTAGACCTGGAGCAGGTCCTGGCTCGTCTCGGCCCGCACCGAGCCGGTCAAGCCCAGGCCCATGCTCACAAGCGCCGCCGCGGCCAGCCGGCGCCAGGTCGGGTGTGATCGCTTCATCGTGTGGCTCACTGCGCTGCGTGCTCGGTGCTCTGGCCATGCAGCAGCTGCGGGTCCAGGCGCAGCTCGGCCGCGAGGTCGACCACCTGGCCGTCGATCACATGGACATTGCGCTGCGCGCGCGCGGCCAGTTGCATGTCATGGGTGACCATGACGATGGTGGCGCCGTCGCGGTGCAGCTCTTCCAGCAGATCCATCACGCTGCGGGCCATGCTGCTGTCGAGGTTGCCGGTGGGCTCGTCGGCCAGCAAGAGCTTGGGTTCACCGGCCAGGGCGCGGGCAATGGCCACGCGCTGCTGCTGGCCGCCGGACAGCTCGGCCGGGTAGTGCTTGGCGCGTGCCGACAGGCCCACGCGAGCCAGGGCTTCGGTGGCGCGTTTTTTGCGCTCGGCCGCGCCCATGCCGCGGTAGCGCAGCGGTACCTCGATGTTGTCGAGCACGTTCAGATCGGGGATCAGGTTGAAGGCCTGGAAGATGAAGCCGATCTTCTGGTTGCGGATGCGCGATCGGGCGTCGTCGTCCATGGCGCTGACGTCCACGCCGTCCAGCTCGTAGCGGCCGCCGCTGAAGGCCTCCAGCAGGCCGGCGATGGTCAAGAACGTGGTCTTGCCCGAGCCCGAGGGCCCGGTCACGGCGACAAACTCACCGGCCTTGACCTCGAGGTTGAAGTTGCGCAGGGCATAGGTCTCGACCATTTCGGTGCGGTAGACCTTGGCGAGCGATTGCATCTTGAGCATGGGTGGGTCCTTGGGGTGTGAATCGTGATTGGTGAGTCGTGAGTCGTGAGTCGTCGGTGGTCAGCGGGTGGTGGTGAATCGTGATCGGGCTGTAGCCGGGGCGAACCACGATTCGCCATTCACCATTCACTGAGCTCCAGCGAATCACTCACTCACCGTCCCCCGTTCTTTGCCTTGAAAGAGTTCGCCGCCGTTGCTGACGATCTGTTCGCCGGCCTGCAGGCCTTCCAGCACTTCGATGCGTGCCAGGCTCTGGGCCCCGAGGCGGATGGCGCGGCGCTGCACCTGGCCGTCTTTCAACACGTAGACAAAGCGGCCGCCGCCTTCGTCGACAAAGCTGCCGCGGGCGACGCTGAGCACGCGGGCGCGCTGGTCCAGCTGCACACGCACCGAGAGGCGCTGGTTCTGGCGCAGCTGCTCGGGACGCTGGCCCTCGAAGCGCAGGCGCGCCGCCACTTCGTTGTTGACCACTTCGGGCGAGATCGAACTGACCACGCCCTTCCATTGCTGGCCATTGCCCTGGATGGTGCCGGGCATGCCGGGCTGCAGCTCGCGGGCAAAGCTTTCGGCCACCTGCATCTGCACCTCCAGCGCGCTCAGGTCGACCACCGAGAGCAACTTGCCGTCCTTGGCCGTGCTGGCCCGGTCGGTGATGAAGAGCTGGCCTACCTGGCCGTCCACCGGCGAGCGCACGGCCAATTCCTCGACCTGGCGGCTCAGGTCCTGCACATTCAGCTGCTGGCGCTCGAAGGCCTGGCGCTTGGCCTGCAGTTCGAACTTGCTGGCCTCGTCCTTGAGGTCCAGCAGCCCGCGGGCCTGGCGCAGGGCGACGTCGGCGCGGGCCAGGGCATCTTGGGCCTGGTCCACCTGCATGCGTGCCGTGGCACCGGCCTCGAAGGCCTGGGTCTGGCGCTTGAGCTCGTTGCGCGCGCTTTGCTGGGCGATGGTGGCGGTTTCCAGATTGCTCTGGCTCTGGGCGCGCTGTTGGCGGGCGTCGGCTTCAGCGCGCAGCCATTCGCTCTTCAGCGCGTCAGCGTTCGATCGCTCCTGGGCCAGGCGGGCTGCCAGGTCGGGGCTTGCGATGCGGGCCAGGATCTGGCCGCGCTTGACCGGGTCGCCGGCCTGCACCGCCAGGCTGACGCTGCCGGCATTGCCGGCATAAAGCGTGGGGCTGACGGCCGCGACCACCTTGCCCTCGCCGCTGACTTCACGCGTCAGCGGACCCCACTCGGCGGTGGACAGGCTCAGGCGCGCGAGCTTCACCGAAGACGCGCCGCTGCCGCCGACCTGCTCGCGCAGCTTGGGCACGGTATAGCCCAGGGCCAGCACGGCGGCCAGGCCGATGCCGGCCAGCAGCCAGCGCCGGGCCGGGGTGTTGCGGCCGGGGCTGAGGATCTGGTCTTGTGCGGATGTGTCTCGGATCATGGGGTCTGGCTCTCGTTGAAGCGGCTTTGCTCAGAACGTTTGCAATCCCCGTGCCAGCTGGCTTCCAAGAGCTGTTGCCTTGTGAATCAAGCACTTGAAGGCGCGGACGCGGCGGCGGCAGTGTCCGCGGACAGTCAGGTGGACAGAAGCGTGGACAGTCCGCCGGACAGTCGCCGGTCAGCGTGACCCGGTGGTGCCCCCCCCTAGAATCCGCGCCATGAGCAATTTCCCCATCGGGCTGCAGCCGCGCTGCTTCGCCCTGGTGCCGGCCGCCGGCATCGGCGCCCGTTCCGGCGCGGCCGGCCCCAAGCAATACGTGCCGCTGGCCGGTCGGCCCATGATGGCCCACACCCTGGAGGCCTTGGCCCAGGTGGCGGCGCTGGAAGCCACCTTGGTGGTGCTGGCGCCCGAAGACGATCAGTTCGAGGCTGCCATCCCCGAGTTCCAGGGCGAGCGTGCCTGGCTGGCCCGGGTCGGTGGTGCCAGCCGTGCCGAGACCGTCAGCGCCGGCCTGACCGAGCTGATGGCGCGCGGCGCCCAGGCCCATGACTGGGTGTTGGTGCACGACGCAGCGCGCTGCCTGATCCGCCCGGAATGGGTGCTGCGCCTGATCGAAGCCTGCGCCGAAGACGAGGTGGGTGGCCTGCTGGCCCTGCCCTTGGCCGACACCCTCAAGCAAGCCGAGGCCGGCCGCGTCGCCGCCACTGTGGACCGGCGTCACAAATGGGCCGCCCAGACGCCCCAGATGTTCCGCCTCGGCCTGCTGAAACCCGCGCTGATGATGGCCGGCGATTCGGTCACCGACGAGGCCAGTGCCGTCGAGGCGCTCGGTCATGCGCCGCTGCTGGTCGAGAGCCCGATGGAGAACTTCAAGGTCACGTGGCCGGCGGATTTCGCCCTCGCCGAGCGCCTGCTGAAGAGCCGCTGAGACCGTCCTGCAAGCCTGTATCGCAACGGGCCGCAGTTCGTCGAGCCAGGCTGCAGTTCATGCCGAGGATTCGTAAAACTGAACTTTCATTGTTGAATTTTGTAATTTGGTATTACGATGCGCTACCAAATTGAGTTCAGCGAGAGGAGAGTTCCACCATGAGCAGCCCCGAAGTCCTGATCCAGGTTTTGCGCAGCGAAATGCGCGCCGCCGGCATCACCTACAAGCAGCTGGGCCAGCGCCTGGAGATGAGCGAGTCCAGCATGAAGCGCATGTTCTCCCAAGGGGACATGAGCTTGTCGCGGCTGGCGCAGATCTGCAAGGCGGTTGGCGTGGCCATGGAGGATGTGCTGCGCCAGGCCGCCGATGCCACGCCACACGCCGACACGCTGACGCTGGCGCAGGAACGCTCCTTGGTCAGCGACCCCAAGCTCTTGCTGGTGGCCATCTGCTGCCTCGGGCATTGGACGCTGGAGCAGATCGTCGAGACCTACACGATCAGCGAGACCGATTGCATCCGCTACCTGGTCAAGCTCGACCGCCTGGAGCTGATCGAGCTCAAGCCGCTGAATCGCTATCGCATGCGGGTGTCGATCGCCTTCCACTGGCTGCCCGACGGCCCGGTGCAGAACTTCTTCCGCAAGTACGTGGTCAACGACTACTTTGCCGGCCGCTTTGACGGCACGGGCGAGGCTTTGCTTTGTGTGCATGGCCGCCTGTCCAACCCGAGCGCTCAGGAATTGGTGCAGAAGATCCGCCAACTGGCCGCTGACTTGGCGCGTTTGCACCAGGACGATCAGCGCCTGCAAGCCAGTGAGCGGGACGGCTTCACCCTGCTGCTGGGCCTGCGCTCCTGGGAGTTCGAGCAGTTCACGGCCATGCGCCGCAGCAAGAACGCCTGAAGGCCGGCGAGCTCAGTGTGCCCGCGCTACCAGGTCGGGCCTAGGAAGAGGTAGGCCGAGGTGTCGCCGCGGCGGGTGCTGCCGGCCCCCAGATAGAAGGGGCCGAAGCGGGTGTCGAAAGCAAGGAAGGCGCTGCCCGCCAGCTTCAGCTGCTCGCGCTCAAAGGATTCACGGTCCCGGATGATGCCGCCCAGCTCCAGCGACATGCCGGCGCGGATGGCGCCGCCCAGCCCGATCGGCATGTCGCCAATGCGGCGCGCCATCACCAAGCGGGCGAAGCCGACGGTGCGGCCGCTGAGCGAGTTCTCCGTGGTGCCCGACAGGCGCAAGAATCCGCCCAGGCTGCCGCCGGTGTTGCCCAGTGCCGCGTGGCTCCACTCGGTGTAGAGATGGCCGGCCCAGCGGCCGGCGCGGAAGGCGGCCATGCCGATGGCGTCGAAATTCAGATAGTCGCTGCCGCTGTCGGACCTGACGTACTGGGCGCGTGTGCCGAGCAGGTAGCCGCGGCTCGGAAATGCCAGGGAATCGAGGGTGTCGGCTCGCAGCTGCAGGAAGCTGGCGCGGAAGCCGTTTCGCTCGAGGGTCCGTTCGTCCGGCTCAGGGATCAGCACCTTGCTGCTGCCGGAGACCCGTGCCACGCCGAAGCGCACATCGCCCCAGTTGGACAGGCGCCGGCCAAAGGCGATCTGGGATTGCGTCTGCTCGTTGCTGATCCGCATGCGGCGCCTGCCATTGATGTCGTGCAGGTCTCCATTGCTCGCGCCCAGCTCCACACTCATGTCGACATACCAAGGCGAGCCGGCGCCCAGGGGCTGGATCAAGTCCAGCGACAGGCCGCGATCCTCGCCAAGACTGGCATAGCTGCGCAATTCGGCACCCCAGCGGTTGAGCCAGGTGCTGACATGCATGGCGCTGATGCTGAAGCGGTTGGTGTCACCGAAATTGCTTTGCAGGGCCAGGCCGAAGCGCAGGCGGTTGTGGGCCCATTCAGCTTCTTGCACATGCAGGGTCAGGTGGCGCTGGTCGCCTTGGTCGCTGATCTGGGCGTCGATGCGCTCGAAATCGCCCAGACCGTAAAGGGCGGCCGTGGCGCGCTTGATGTCCTCGGGGCCGGTGAGCTTGCCAAGCTGGAGGCCCAGCTCTTCGCGCAAGGCCTTGGGGTTGCTGCGCTGTGTGCCTTCGATCTTCAGGCTGGCCAGGGGCAGGGCCATCTGCGACAGGGGTTCGGGTTCGCGCAGGCGCAGGCGCTCGAAGCTGGCGTACTGCGCGTCGTCCACGGCCAAGCCGAGCAGGCGCTCCTGGGCGGCCAGGGCCGAGCGCTGGCCCGAGGCCATGGCTTCGCTAAAACGGTCGAAGTCCATGAAGCCGATATTGCCGAGATCGGGGTCGATCAGCACATCCACGCTCTTGAGTTCGCGCAGGGAATGGGCCACGTTCTGGTTGGTCAGAATCTGCAGCATCTGGTTGGCCACGCCAACAGCGCTCGTGATCTCGCGCTCCTCCAGCAGGGGCGAGCCGACGTTGACGGCAATGATCAGTTCCGCCCCCATTTTGCGGGCGATGTCCACGCCCAGATTGCGCACCAAGCCTCCGTCCACCACCGCGCGGCCATTGACCCGCACCGGCGAGAACACGCCGGGCACGGCCATGGAAGCGCGCAGAGCCAGGAACAGCGGCGTGTCCACCATCTCGACCAGGTCGCCATTGAGCAGGTCGGTGGCCAGGGCGCGGAAGGGCAGGCGCAGGCGATTGATGGGGGTTTCGGCCTGCTCGCCGCGCACCAGGCTTTCCAATGCGGCTTCCAGCGCGCTGTTGCCCGCCGCGGATGGGGGCAAGGTGGTGCGACCGCCGCGCGGGTCAACGCCGAGTTCTAGGCGGGACGGAATCAACTGATCCTCTTCACGGCGCCGGTAGCTGAGGTTCTGGCGTGGCGGCCGGTCGGCCAGCACGGCGGGCCAGTCGGTGTGCTGGACGAACTCCTCCAGCTCTTCAATGCTGCGGCCCGAGGCATAGGCGCCGCCGACCACGGCGCCCATGCTGGTGCCGACCACCAGGTCGACCGGGATCTTGAGCTGCTTCAGCACCTTGAGCACGCCGATATGGGCCAGGCCGCGCACGCCGCCGCCCGAGAGCACCAGGCCGATCTTGGGCCGTTGGCCGTCGGCGTTCACCAGCAAGCTGGGCTGCTGCGGGTCGCCGGGTAGCACGGTCTGGGCCCAGGCGCCACCGCCGCTCAGGAGGACGCACAGGAAGGCGCAACCGGATGCCAAGTTCAGGCGGAGCAAACGGCGGAGCAAACGGGGGAGCAAGGGCATGGGCAGCGGTGCAAAAGTGGCGAGGCAGAGCAGGCGGACAGGTCGCCACGATAGCGCGTTCGAGGCTGGCGATACGCTAAGCTGCGCCGCATTGGAACTCCTGGCCGCCACTGCGCCCACTCGTCATGCCCCTGAACGACCCCGCCCCCGCTCCTTCAAACCCTTGGCCAGCGCTGCGCATCGGCGAGGGTTGGGACACCCATGCCCTGGTCGAAGGCCGGCCCTTGGTGCTGGGCGGTGTGACCATTCCACACAGCCACGGCCTGCTCGGCCATTCGGATGCTGACGCCCTGGCGCATGCCATCACCGACGCCTTGCTGGGCGCTGCCGCTCTGGGCGATATCGGCAAGCTCTTCCCGGACACTGCGGTGGAATTCAAGGGCGCCGATTCCATGGTGCTGCTGGCCGAAGCCTACCGACAGGTGAAGGCCGCCGGCTGGCAGATCGTCAACCTGGACAGCACCATCGTCGCGCAGGCGCCCAAGATGGCCCCGCACATCCTGGCCATGCGCAGCCGCCTGGCCGAGGTGCTGGGCATCGAGGTTGCACGGGTCAATGTGAAGGCCAAGACGGCCGAGAAAATGGGCCCGGTGGGCGAGGGCAAGGCGATCGAGACGCGGGCGGTCTGTCTGCTGATGGCCCTGGCCTGAAGGGGCTTCAGTTCGCGCGCTGGAGCCTAATCAGGGTCTGCAGGCCGCCGTCGACGGCATTGCCGATGCGCAATTGCCCGCCCAGGCGCAGCACCGATTTCTCGACGATGGCCAGACCCAGGCCGGCGCCATTGGCGGCCGTGCGTGCCGCGTCGCCCCGGAAGAAGGGTGTGGTCAGGCGGGTCAGCATCTCGGCCGGCACGCCCGGGCCGTGGTCACGTACCTGCAGCGTGACCCAGGGGCCGCTCTGGGTGCAAGTCACCTCCACCAAGGCCGCCACATCGGGGGCGTGGCCGTAGCGTCGGGCGTTCTCGAACAGGTTGAGCAGCACCCGGGCCAACTCCGTTTCGTCGGCCCAGACCTTGGTGCCCGAGGGCAGGGCCACGGCGATTCGGATCTGCTCCGGCCAGCGGAAAGCCTGGGCTTCGCGCTCGACCAGGGCGGCCAGCTCCAGGGGCTCGCGCCGCAGCTCGTTGGGCCGGGCGTAGTCCATGAATTTGTGAATGATGGCATCGAGCTGGTCGATGTCCTGGGCCATGAATTGGCGCGCTTGCTCGTCGGGCACGCTCATCTCGGCCTCCAGGCGCAGCCGGGCCAGGGGTGTGCGCAGGTCGTGCGAGATGCCGGCCAGCATCACGGCGCGGTCTTCCTCGACCTTGGCCAGCTCGCGCGCCATGCGGTTGAAGCCGGTGTTGACGTCGCGGATCTCGCTGGTGCGGGTGGTTTCGTCCAGGCGGGAGTCGTACTCGCCCTCGCGGATGCGGTGGGCCGCCTCGCTGAGCGCGCGCAGGGGCTGGTTGATCAAGCGGGTGATGGCAGCAGAACCAAGCACGCTGGCGATCAATGCGATCACCAGCCACCAGCCCTTGCCCGAGAGGCTGACCGAGACCGGCGCCGCGCTGGTCTGCAGCCAGTAGGCATCCGGGCCGATGCTGAAGCGAACCCACAGGCCGGCTTCGTCGTTGACGCTGCGTGCCACCACGGTGTTTGGCCCCAGGCTCTGGCGCAGCTCGGCGGCCAGGCGCGTGGCGAAGGTGTTGATGTCATAGGCCAGCCAGCGGTCGGTCTCCTCCGCCACCCGCACCTTGACGGTGTTGCTGCGCGCCAGGGACTTGAGTGTGGTGACGCGGTTGATGGCGTCGCTGCCTTCCAGCGCCACCCGGCTCAGATTGACCAAGCCGGCCAGCTGCTGGGCGGCCTGCAAAGCCCGGGGCTCGGCCTCCAGCACCTTGAAGGTCTGCTGCCAAGCCAGCACGCCGCCGGCCAGCAGCAGGGCCAGCAGGGCGAAGGTGCGCCAGAACAGGTTCAGTGCGAACTCCGGCCTTGGCATGGAAGCGGAGGCGATCGGCACTCAGCTGGCTTCGTCAGGCACAAACACATAACCGACGCCCCAGACGGTCTGGATGTAGCGGGGTTGGGTCGGGTCGGTTTCTAGCAGCTTGCGCAGGCGCGAGATCTGCACGTCCAGACTGCGGTCAAAAGGCTCGAAATCGCGGCCGCGCGCCAACTGGGCCAGCTTGTCGCGCGACAGTGGCTGGCGCGGGTGCCGCACCAGGGCCTTGAGCATGGAGAATTCCCCGGTGGTCAGGGGCAGCACCTCGCCGCCTCGGGCCAGGCGACGCTGCGCGAGATCGAACTCGAAGGGGCCGAAGGTCACCGTCATCGGTTCCTTGGACGGTGCGCCGGGCGCCTCCAGGGCCGGACGGCGACGCAGCACGGCATTGATCCGGGCCAGCAGCTCGCGCGGGTTGAAGGGCTTGGCCAGGTAGTCGTCGGCGCCAACTTCCAGGCCGACGATGCGGTCCACCTCTTCGACCTTGGCGGTCAGCATGATGATGGGGGTGTTGTCGCTGGCCGCGCGCAGGCGTCGGCAGATGGTCAGGCCGTCTTCGCCGGGCAGCATCAGGTCGAGCACGATCAGGTCCACGGTTTCGCGGGTCAGGTGCTTGTTGAGGGCGCGGCTGTCTTCGGCCAGCAGCACCTCGAAACCTTCCTGGGTCAGGTAGCGGCGCAGCAGTTCACGGATGCGGGCGTCATCGTCGACGACCAAGATGCGGTTGGGCCTGGGGTTGCTGGTGCTGGTCATGGCCGGGTCCTGAGTGCTTTGAATTTGTAACAGAGCCATTGTCAGCCGGTTTTTCGCACTTGCAGCTCGGCGGTGACCAGCGTTACAGCTCGTTAACAATTTTCCGGCCATCGGCCTTGCAAGCTTGAGCGTTGTGACCAGCTAAGCTGTTCCGGCTTGCCATGCCCCACAAGGAGAACCCGCATCATGAAGAAGCACAAGACCCGCAAGATCCTCGCCGCCGCCCTCGGCGGCTTGCTGCTGCAGGCCGGCGCCCAGGCGGCCCCCGGCGACCAGTTGCCGCGCGACCGACTCAATCTCTCGGCCACGGCCAGTGTCGAGGTG
The DNA here is from genome assembly GCF_025717675.1 of Paucibacter sp. DJ2R-2. GTDB lineage: Bacteria > Pseudomonadota > Gammaproteobacteria > Burkholderiales > Burkholderiaceae_C > Paucibacter_A. The sequence continues at coordinate 221,407 of NZ_JAJIRT010000008.1, read as the reverse complement.
ACCCGCGATGTGCTGGGCGTGGTCTTCAGCACCAGCAAAGAGGGCAGCGACGCCGGCGCCGTGCAGCAAGCGCTGAAGCAGGCGCTGGACAGCGCCCTGGCCGAGGCGCGCAAGATCGCCAAGCCGGGCCAGGTCGAGGTGCAGACCGGCAACTTCTCGCTCTACCCGCGCTATGCGGCCAAGGGCGGCATCAATGGCTGGCAGGGCAGCGCCGAGCTGGTGGTCGAGGGGCGTGACAGCGCCGCCATCGCTCAGCTGACCGGTCGCATCGGCAGCATGAGCATCGCCCGCGTCGGCTACAGCCTGTCCAAGGCCCAGCGCGAAAAGGTCGAGGCCGATGTGGTGGCCCAGGCCATCGCGCTCTACAAGACCCGAGCGGCCGACTACGCCAAGCAGTTCGGCTACCCGGGTTTTCAGATCGGCGAGGTCAGCGTCAACACCGGCGACAACGCGGCCCAGCCCATGGCGGCACCGCAGGTCCGCTACAAGGCCATGGGCGCTTCGGCTGAGATGGCCCTGCCAGTGGAAGCCGGCCAGGCCACGGTCAGTGCCACGGTCAATGGCTCGGTCTTGCTGGTGCGCGAGGCGATTTCACGCTGAAACCTCGCCCGGGCCGGGCGCGCCGGATTTATTGCGCCGTCCAGCCGCCGTCCAGGCTCCAGGCCTGACCCTGCACATTGCTGGCCGCGCCGGAGCACAGGAAAGCGGCCAGCTCGCCCAGTTGCTCGGGCGTGGTGAACTGCAGCGAGGGCTGCTTTTCGGCCAGCAGGCGGCGCTTGGCTTCTTCGCCGTCCACGCCATCCGCCACTGCGCGGGCATCCACCTGTTTTTGCACCAAGGGGGTCAACACCCAGCCGGGGCAGATGGCATTGGCGGTGACGCCGCTGGTGGCGATTTCCAGGGCCACCGACTTGGTGAAGCCGACCAGGCCATGCTTGGCTGCCACATAGGCAGATTTCTGCGCCGAGGCCACCAGGCCATGCACCGAGGCCACATTGATGATGCGGCCCCAGCCCTTGCTCTTCATGCCGGGCAGGGCCAGGCGGGTGGTGTGAAAGGCCGAGCTCAGATTGATGGCGATGATGGCGTCCCAGCGCTCGACCGGAAAGCTCTCGACCGGCGCCACATGCTGGATGCCGGCGTTGTTGACCAGGATGTCGCAGCCGCCGAATTCGCTCTGCGCATAGGCCATCATGGCCTCGATCTCCGCGGGCTTGCTCATGTCGGCGCCGTGGTAGCCGACACGAATGCCGTGAGCCTGGCCGGCGGCCAGCACCTCGGCGCGCGGGCCTTCATGGTCGCCAAATCCGTTCAGCACGATGTTCGCGCCCTGGCGTGCCAGTACCAGCGCCATGCCCAAACCAATACCGCTGGTTGAGCCAGTAATCACGGCGCATTTGCCTTGAAGCATCAGGAATCCTTTCGAGGGTTGCTAGGATGGACTGTAGTGGGACTTGCGAAAAACCGTTCCAGCGTCGATCCGACGCCTTCTCGTACCGACGTACTGCCGGCGGCGTCATGCCTAGCTGGCACGGCTTTTCGCAAGTCCTCTTTTTTTGGATCTCAATCATGGCCGAACCACAACTGAATTTCGTGAAATGCCTGGGGCAGGGCGGACTGCACCGCATGGCCTATTGGGAGTGGCCCTGCCGCGCTGCCCTGCCGGTGGGTGAGAAGGCGCCGGTGCTGGTCTGTGTGCACGGCCTGTCGCGCCAGGGGCGGGACTTTGATGAGTTGGCGCAAGCCCTGAGCGAGCGCTACCGCGTCATCTGCCCCGATGTGGTCGGCCGCGGCCGCTCGGACTGGCTGGCACAGCCGGCCGGCTACCAGGTGCCGGCCTATGTGGCCGATATGGTGACCTTGCTGGCCAGGCTCGATGTGGAGCAGGTCGATTGGGTAGGTACCTCCATGGGTGGTTTGATTGGCATGGGCCTGGCCGCCTTGCCGGGCAGCCCGGTGCGCCGTTTGGTGCTCAACGATGTGGGGCCGACCATCCAGTTCGACGCCTTGCAGCGCATCGGCCGCTATCTGGGCCAACCGCGGCATTTCGCCAGCGTGGCGGAGGGCTCGGACTACCTGTTGAGCATCTCCGCGAGCTTCGGCCCGCACACGGCCGAACAATGGGCGGCTTTGTCTGCGCCCATGTTCAAGCCCGAGGGTGAGGGCTTCAAGCTGCACTACGACCCGCAGATCGCCCAGGCCTTCCATGCCGTGACGCCCGACTTGGCCCAGGCCGGCTCGGCGGCGCTTTGGTATGCCTTTGACGCGCTGCGCTGCCCGACGCTCTTGCTGCGCGGCGCCGAGTCGGACCTGCTCAGCACCGAGACGGCGCAGGCCATGACGCAGCGTGGCCCGCGCGCCCAGTTGCGTGAAATCGCCGGCGTCGGGCATGCGCCGACCCTGGTGCAGCCCGATCAGATTGCACTCGTGCGGGCATTTCTCGAGGCGGCATGAAAACAGGTTTGACCAGCCAGGCGCCGGCCCTGGATCAGGCGGCGCCCATCGTGGCATTGCTGGACACGCCCGTGAGCGGTCTGCCCTCCGAGGCCTTGCCCTTTGCCCGCGCCCGGGCGTTTGCTGAGCCCTTGCTGGCCGGCCAGCCCTTGGACACCGGCGAGGACGCCCTGGCCCATGCCGATGGCGTGGCCGCCATCCTGGCCGGCATCGGTGCGGCGCCGACCATGCAGGCGGCCTCCTACTTGGTCTATGCCGGCGAGTATCTGCAGAAGCCCGAGGAAATCGTCGCCAAGGCTTTCGGCGAGTCTTACGCCAGCCTGGTGCTGCACACCCGGCGTCTGGTACAGATCCAGCGCGCGGCGCGCGAGGCGCGGGTGGAGGATGAGCGCCGCGGCGAGCAGACCGAGCGCGTGCGAAAAATGCTGCTGGCCTTCTCGCGCGATCTGCGCGTGGTGCTCTTGCGCTTGGCTTCGCGCCTGCAAACTCTGCGCTACTTTGCCGCCTCCAAGCGGCCTTGCCCGGCCAATCTGGCCCAGGAAACGCAGCAGGTCTTCGCGCCCCTGGCCAACCGCCTGGGCATCTGGCAGATCAAATGGGAGCTGGAGGACTTGTCCTTCCGTTTTTCCCAGCCCGAGGCTTACCGTGAGATTGCGCGGGCTCTGGACGAAACCCGGGTGCTGCGCGAGCAAGGCATCGAGGCCACCCGCGCTGCCTTGCAGGCCGATCTGCAAGCCCATGGCTTGCAGGCCCTGGTGCAGGGCCGGCCCAAGCACCTCTACAGCATCTACAAGAAGATGCAGGGCAAGAGTCTGCAGCTGGAGCGGGTCTTCGATCTGCGCGCCCTGCGGGTGGTGGTGCCGACCGTGGCCGACTGCTATGCCGTGCTGAGTCGCTTGCATGAGCAGTTCACGCCCGTCGCCGGAGAATTTGACGACTACATCGCCCGCCCCAAGCCCAATGGTTATCAATCCCTGCACACCGTGGTTCAGGCGGCCGATGGCCGGGCCATGGAGGTGCAGATCCGCACGCATGCCATGCACGAGCATGCCGAGCATGGCGTGGCGGCGCACTGGGCTTACAAGGAAGCGGGTGCGCGCGGCTATGCCGGCGTCAGTGCTGCGGGTGAGTTCGAAGACCAGGTGGCGCAGGCGCGCAAGGCCGTGCTGCGTCAGCTGCTGGCCTGGGAGCGCGACTTTGTCGAAGGCCATCCGGAGGATGCGCGGCCTGAAGCCGGCGATGGGCAGGCTTTGTTCGATGAGCGCATCTATGTGTTCACGCCCCAGGCCACCATCATCGAGCTGAGCGCCGGCGCCACGCCGGTGGATTTCGCCTACGCCGTGCACACCGACCTGGGCCACCGCTGCCGCGGTGCCAAGGTCGATGGCGCCATGGTGCAACTGAACACGCCGCTGCAAAGCGGACAGACCGTGGAGATCACCGCGGCCAAGGAGGGCGGCCCCTCGCTGGACTGGCTCAACGCCGAGCTCGGCTACCTGCAAAGCCAGCGTTCGCGGGCCAAGGTGCGCGCCTGGTTCAATGTGCTGGCTCAGGCGCAGACGGCGGCGCGCGGCCGCGAGGCGGTGGAGAAGCTGCTGCAACGCGAAGGAAAGACGGCGGTCAAGCTGGAAGACTTGGCCGCGCGCCTGGGCTTCAAGAGCGCTGACGCTCTGTTCGAGGTGGTGGGCAAGGACGAGTACTCGTTGCGCAATATCGAGCTGCTGCTGCGCCCGCCCGTGCCCGAGCCCGACAACGATGAGCTGCTGGCCCAGCGCCGCACCAAGCCCACGCGGGGCGGCCCGCGCGGCGGCGTACTGGTGGTGGGCGTCGATTCGCTGCTGACCAATTTGGCCCGTTGCTGCCGGCCGGCGCCGCCGGATGCCATCGGCGGCTATGTCACCCGCGGCAAAGGCGTGGCCATCCATCGCCTGGATTGCAGCAATTTCCGCCAGATGGCCCAGCAGGCCGGCGAGCGGGTGATCGAAGTCGAGTGGGGTGGGGCGGCAACGGCCGGGAGCGGCGCCAAGGGGCCGGCCATGTACCCGGTCGATGTGGTGGTCGAGTCCAACGATCGCCAAGGCCTGCTGCGCGATGTGTTGGAAGTCTTCGCCAAGGAGAAGATGAACGTCATTGCCGTCAACACGCAGTCGGTCAAGTCGGCGCGCAGCGACACCGCCTGGATGAATTTCACGGTCGAAGTGGCCGACTCCGGCCGCCTGGCCCAGGTGCTGCGCAGCGTCGCCCAGGTCAGCGGCGTGAGGGTTGCGAGAAGAAAATAGAAGTTTTTTCAGCAAAGACTAGACAGACCTTAAAAACGTGGGCTATACTGCGAAGCTCTTGAGGCGCGTAGCTCAGCTGGTTAGAGCACCACCTTGACATGGTGGGGGTCGTTGGTTCGAGTCCAATCGCGCCTACCAAAATACGTAAGTAAGACGGTAGGCGTTACTCTCAAGTAACGTTGTTGCAGAAGCCCGGTAGATCCCAGATCTCCCGGGTTTTTTGCTTTTCGGGCCCGGCATCTGCGTGTCGCCTGGCTTGGGTCTGAAGATGTGCGGCGAGCTGTGCTCAAATGCGGCGCCGCCCCAGTGTCTTCACTGCCCTTGCTCCTCTATCGCCGTATCCCGATGACTTCCGCGGACCACCCCAGTCGCCTTGACCAGCTGGATCAGCTGAGCATGACGGAAATCCTGCGTTGGCAGGCCCGGCTGGAGCAGGAGCTCAAGCGTCGCTTTGAGCTCAGCCTGGCGCTTTTGTTTTCCGACATGGTCGGTTCCTCGAGCTATTTCCAGCGCTTTGGCGATGCGGCAGGGCGCCAGCTGCAGCAGATCCACCAAGATCTCTTGCAGGCCGCCGCAAGTCAGCATGGCGGGCGCGTGGTCGATACCGCCGGGGACGGCGTCTTCCTGGTCTTTTCCGACAGCGCACAGGCCTTGGCCGCGGTGCAGCAGGTGCAGGCGCAACTCAGTGAGCGCAATCTCGCCCGTGCCCGGCCGCATCAGTTGCAGCTGCGCATGGGCCTGCATTGGGGGCGTGTGCTCAGCGACGGCCAGTCGGTGTCCGGCGAGGCCGTCAATTTTTGTGCGCGGATGCTGGCTTCGGGAGAGCCGGGCGAGGTGCGCCTGAGTCGTGAGGCCTTTCAGGAGTTGCCCGCGGCCTGGCGCGTGCAATGCCGGCCGCTGGCGCCGACCCTGCTCAAGGACGTGGCCGGCGCGGTCGAGCTGATGGCTTTTGATTGGCGCGATCGAAGCATTTTTCCTACCCATGTCTTGATCGGGGACGCCAAGGAACCGCAGGCCCTGCCACTGCTGGACATCATCAGCTTTGGTCGACTGCGCGAGCATGAGGGTGTGCCGGCCAATGATGTGGTGCTCTCCCATGTTGATCCGATGCAAGCCTTGCAGATCAGCCGCTGGCATTTCGAGCTGCGCCGCGGGGCGCAGAGCATGGTTCTGAGGGCCTTGTCTGACAGCGTCACCTTGGTCGACGGCCAGCCGGCGCCCAAAGGGCAGGATCTGCCGGTGCGGGTCGGTTGCCGCATTGACGTGGCCCATGCCCTCAGCCTGCGCCTGTTGGCGCCTTTGCCCTGTCATGCGCCCGATGCCGACCAGACCCTGGTCAGCCTGAGTCGCGCCCGGCTCGATCTCGCGGCCGTGGCCGCCGCCGGCCCGCTTCCGGGGGAAATCCCCGCCGGTTTGCAGCGCCCGGGCTCCTAGAATATTGCTGCACCTGCACAACACTCTGTGCCGGTCGGACAAGGAGCATCCATGGTGACGGCCCGCAGAGGCAGCAAGGCAGCAGGCATGGGGTCATCCCCGGCTGGCGACAGTGATGAAGCACAAGCGCCCGCCGTGCGCGTGCTCAAGAAGTACCCGAACCGCCGTCTCTATGACACCCAGACCAGCAGCTACATCACGCTGGCCGATGTCAAGAAGATGGTGCTGGATGGCCAGACCTTCGAGGTGCGCGATGCCAAGACGGGCGAAGACCTGACGCGCAGCATCCTGCTGCAGATCATTCTGGAAGAGGAAACCGGCGGCGTGCCCATGTTCAGCACCGCCTCGCTGGAACAGATCATTCGTTTTTACGGCCATGCCATGCAGGGCGTGATGGGCGACTATCTGGAGAAGAATGTTCAGACCTTTGGTGCTTTGCAAAGCAAGTTTGCCGAGCAAAGCCAGGGTCTGGCCTTCAGTCCTGAGCTCTGGACCCAGTTTCTCGGCGCCCAGGCGCCGGTGATGCAGAACCTGATGGGCGGCTATGTCGAGCAGAGCAAGAATCTGATTGAGCAGATGCAGGAGCAGATCAAGCAGGCCGGTGCCATGTTTCCGGTGATGCCGGGAATGCCCGGCTTTGGCGGCAAGAAGTAGGGCGCAGGCCGATGCCGGCGGCCGGCTCAGGCAAAATCGGGGGATGAGCGAAACCATCACCCCCAGCCCGGCCGCCGCGCCTGCCGCAGCCGCCCCCAAGATCGGCTTTGTGTCCTTGGGCTGTCCCAAGGCCCTGACCGATTCCGAGCTGATCCTCACCCAGCTGCGGGCCGAGGGCTATGAAACCTCCAAGACCTTTGCCGGCGCCGACCTGGTGATCGTCAACACCTGCGGCTTCATTGATGACGCCGTCAAGGAAAGCCTGGACACGATCGGCGAGGCCCTGGCCGAAAACGGCAAGGTCATCGTCACCGGTTGTCTGGGTGCCAAGGCCGGCGCCAGCAGCAGCGATGCCGGCAGCCTGGTGCGCGAAATGCACCCCAGCGTGTTGGCCGTGACCGGCCCGCATGCCACCCAAGAAGTGATGGATGCGGTGCACACCCATGTGCCCAAGCCGCACGACCCCTTCATCGACTTGGTGCCCGAGTCGCGCGGCATTGCCGGCATCAAGCTGACGCCCAAGCACTATGCCTACCTGAAGATCAGCGAGGGCTGCAACCACCGCTGTACCTTCTGCATCATCCCAAGCATGCGCGGCGATCTGGTCTCGCGCCCGGTCGGCGATGTGCTGAACGAGGCACGCGCGTTGTTCGAGTCGGGCGTGAAGGAGTTGCTGGTGGTCAGCCAGGACACCAGCGCCTACGGCGTGGACGTCAAGTACCGCACCGGCTTCTGGGACGGCAAGCCGGTCAAGACCCGCATGCTGGACCTGGTCGCGCAAATGGGCGAGTTAGCCAAGCAGCACGGCGCCTGGGTTCGCCTGCACTACGTCTATCCCTACCCGCATGTGGACGAAGTGCTGCCGCTGATGGCCGAAGGCCTGATCCTGCCCTACCTCGATGTGCCGCTGCAGCATGCCCACCCTGATGTGCTCAAGCGCATGAAGCGCCCGGCCAGCGGCGAAAAAAATATGGAGCGCATCCTGCGCTGGCGCGAAACCTGCCCGGACATTGTCATCCGCTCGACCTTCATCGCCGGCTTCCCTGGCGAGACCGAAGCGGAATTCCAGTACCTGCTGGACTTCATGAGCGAGGCTCGCATCGACCGCGCCGGCTGCTTTGCCTACTCGCCGGTGACCGGTGCCACGGCCAATGAATTGCCGGGTGCGCTGCCGGTTGAGGTGCGTGAAGAGCGCCGCGCCCGTTTCATGCAGATTGCCGAAGCCGTTTCCATCGACAAGCTGCGCGCCCGCGTCGGCGCCACCATGCAGGTGCTGGTCGATTCCGCGCCGGCTCTCGGCCGCAAGGGCGGTGTCGGCCGTACTTACGCCGACGCGCCCGAGATTGACGGCACGGTGCGCCTGTTGCCGCCCGAGAAAGCCAGCAAGACGCTCAAGGTGGGCGAGTTCACTCGAGCACGCATCGTCGCGGTTGAGGGTCATGACTTGATCGGCATGCCGATCTGAGAGCTTGGAGTTTTCTACTGCACGACAGCCATGCGTCGTTGGTCCGGTGCTCTTAATCCTCACGTACAGGAAGTACGTTCCGGTTCCTGCGCTCCGTCCGCCTAGCTTGGCAGCCGCTCGTTACGAAAACTTCTCAAGCTCTGACCGGGCCTCGAACTGAGTCAGAATCAAAGCGGGCTTCGGCCCGCTTTGTTTTTTCAGCGCCCTTCTAGGACCCCATCGTGAGCAAGCACGCCCCAGCCCCAGACCTCGCATTGGCCACGCAGCAGATCCACCATCCCTATCAGCCGCCTGAAGGCTGGGCGGCTCATCCGGTCGGCGTGTACAAGGCCTCGACGGTGCTGTTCAAGAACACGGCCGATCTGCATCAGTATCGCCCGCGTGACGGCAAAAGCTACCGCTACGGCCTGCATGGCACGCCGACCAGTTACACCCTGGGCGCACGCATCGCCAGCCTGGAGGGCGCCGAGCATTGCCTGCTGGTGCCCAGCGGCTTGGCCGCGGTGACCCTGGTGTCGCTGAGCCTGCTGCGGCCGGGTGACGAGGTGCTGGTGCCGGACAATGTCTATGGACAGAACCGTTACTTGAGCGAATCGCTGCTGCCGCAGTTCGGCATCCAGCATCGCTTTTACGACCCGCGTGATGTGGCCGGTTTCAGCGCCCTGATCAACGAGAAGACCAAGCTGGTCTGGCTGGAGGCGGCGGGCTCCATCACGCTGGAGTTCCCGGATCTGATCGGCCTGCTTCGGGTCTGCCGTGAGCGCGGCATCACCACGGCGCTGGACAACACCTGGGGCGCCGGAGTGGCTTTCAAGGCTTTCGACCTCTTGCCTGAGAGTGAACCCGGTTTCGGCGTGGACATCTCCATGCACGCGCTGACCAAATACCCCTCGGGTGGTGCCGATGTGCTGATGGGCTCGGTCTGCAGTCGTGACCTGGCCTTGCACGAACGCATGAACTACATGCACGAGCACCTGGGCTACGGCCTGGGGCAAAACGATGTGGAGCTGGTGCTGCGCAGCCTGCCGACGCTGGAGCTGCGCTACCGCGCCCAGGACGCGACGACTCGGGCCCTGGCTGCCTGGATGCAGGCGCAGCCGGCCGTGGCTCAGGTGCTGCATCCGGCCTTGCCCGGCTCACCGGGCCATGCGCATTGGCGCGAAGTCAGCAGCGGCGGCGCGGCCTGTTTGTTCTCGGCGGTGTTCCAGCCGCAGTACAGCGCGGCCCAGGTCGATGCGTTTGTCGATGCGTTGCAGTTCTTCGGCATCGGCTACTCCTGGGCGGGCCCCATGAGCTTGGCCGTGCCCTACAACATGAGCCGCAGCCGCTCCCTGGGTCTGCCCTACCGTGAAGGGCATCTGGTGCGATTTGCCATCGGCCTGGAGGCGGAGGCCGATCTGCGCGCCGATCTTGCGCAGGCCCTGGACCTGCTCAAGACCTGAAGCGGTGTCAGCTGCGCGTCTTGGTGGCGTGACGCATCAGCTGGCCCTTCTCTTTTTCCCAGTCGCGTTTCTTTTCGGTCTCGCGCTTGTCGTGTTCGGCCTTGCCTTTGGCCAGGCCGATCTCGGCTTTGACGAAGCTGCCCTTGTAGTGCAGGTTCAAAGGCACCAGGGTGAAGCCGCGCTGCTCGACCTTGCCGATCAGACGGCGGATGTCGCCCTTGCTCATCAAGAGCTTGCGGGTGCGATCGGCCAGCGGGCTGACGTGGGTGGACGCCGTGCGCAGCGGGTTGATACGGCAGCCGATCAGGAACAGCTCGCCGTTTTTGATCAACACATAGCCATCGGTCAGCTGCACCTGGCCGGCACGAATCGCCTTGACCTCCCAGCCCTCCAGCACGATGCCGCATTCATGCCGTTCTTCGATGAAATAGTCGAAGCGCGCGCGTCGGTTTTCGGCGATGGGGGCGGTGGACACGGCGGCCTTGGCCTTTGGAGGCGGACGTGAGCCGTGGTTGTGGGCGGTGGCAGCAGTGGACATGAATCTCGATTCTGGGTGGGCGGCTCGGGGCAGCTTGGGTGGGCCTGGCGCGCCAATACAATCCGCCCATTGTATGAAGCGCTATGAAACACGTTAGGAAGTCTGTTTTGCTCTGGTACTCGCCGCGCGAGATGTACGAGCTGGTGGTCGGGATCGAACGCTACCCCGAGTTCCTGCCTTGGTGTGAACGCGCGGAAGTGCTCGATCGTCAGGACGAGTCGGTGACCGCCCGCCTGTCCTTGGCCTACGCCGGAGTGCGCCACGCGTTCACCACCCGCAACACCCATGTCAGCGATCGCCGTGTCGGCATGGCCCTGGTCGATGGACCTTTCTCTTCATTGGACGGCGTCTGGAATTTCCTGCCTTTGAGCAAGCCGGGCAGCGACAGTGCGGAAGAGGTGGCCTGCAAGATCGAGTTCGAGCTCAGCTACGCGTTTTCCAGCGTGGCCTTGGAGGCTGTGGTCAGCCCGGTCTTCGATCGCATCGCCAACACCTTTGTCGATCGTTTTGTGCAGCGCGCGGAAAGCGTCTATGGTCCGCGCTGATCTGGAGCCGGCTGTCCTTTCCATCGAGTTGGTCTGGAGCTTGAAGGCGGGAGAGTTGTGCCGCGTCGATCTGCAGCTGCCTTCGGGCAGTACCTTGGGGCAGGCCTTGCAGGTCTGTCCAGAGTTCGCATCTGTGCTGCCGCGGCTCAGCGAATTCAAGCTGGGCATCTGGGGGCGGCAGCAGCCGCTTGCGACCACGCTGCGTGACCGCGACCGCATCGAGGTTTATCGCCCTTTGACTGTCGACCCCAAAGAGGCGCGACGCCAGCGCTACAAGGACCGCGGCGAGCGTATCGTCTCGCGCCACCGGCCGCTGGCTGGCAAGACCAGCCGTCAGGCCTGAAAGCCGGCCGGCTGGCAGGCCTCCGGGCTTATTGGCATTCGCTGGCGATCGCGGCCCGGCTGCGCTGAATTTCTTCGGCGCGCTGGCGGTCGTCGATGACCACGGTCTCGCCGCGCTCATTGCGCCGGCTGATGCGCATGCCATCTTGCAACATGCGCAGGTTCTCCTGGGCGCGGCTGCAGTTCTCGCGCTTTTGTTCGGCGAAGCGTCGGTCTTCCTGCTTCTGCTTTTCTTGGGCCTCGCGCTCTTGCTGTTTCTCCAGCTCCTTTTGGCGGGCTTGGCGGTCCAGCTCGGCTTTGCTGGGGCTGCTGCTGGGGGCCGAAGCGGCGCTGGCCGCTGCATCGGCCTTGCTGCCGAAAGGAATGATGAAGACCGGCGGTGGTTTGTAGCCGGCCGGGCGCTGCAAGATGTCCTTGTCCGGCGTGCCATGCGGTGGCGGCAGGTCGCTGATCTGCAGGCGACCCGAGCCATCGCGCCATTTCCACTGCGCCTGTGCGGGCAGGGCGATGCACAGCATGAGGGCTAGGCTCATCCAAGCTGCCCAGCGCTGGGTGCGAAGGGCGGTCGGAGCTTGGCCCGAATGAGTCGTAGACAGGCTGATTTTCATGGGCAAAGTGTAGCGGCCCCGGTTGCTTGACGTCGCCTCGCAAACTGCGTCAATTTGCGCAAATTCAGCGTGTCACAGCCGTGCGCGGGAAAAGCAGGCCCCGTCCTCCGTATAATGCCGCTTTGCGACTGGAGCTTCCCTCATGCGCCTTTTAGGAAAAGCGCTCACCTTCGACGACGTGTTGTTGGTGCCAGCGTTCTCCCATGTGTTGCCTCGCGACACCTCTCTCGCCACCCGGCTGTCCCGCAATATCCGTCTGAACCTGCCCCTGGTCTCTGCGGCCATGGATACGGTGACAGAAGCGCGCCTGGCGATCGCCATCGCGCAAGAGGGTGGCATCGGCATCGTGCACAAAAACCTCTCGGCCGAGCGCCAGGCGATCGAGGTCGCCCGCGTCAAGCGTTATGAGTCGGGCATCGTGCTGGAGCCCTTCACCATCACGCCTTCGACCACGGTGCGCGAAGTGGTCGAGTTGCAGCGTCTGCACGGCGTCTCGGGCTTCCCGGTGCTGGAAGGCAAGAAGGTCGTCGGCATCGTCACCGGCCGTGATGTGCGCTTCGAGACCCGCATGGACCTGGCCGTGCGCGAGATGATGACCCCGGCTTCCGCCCTGGTCACCGTCAAGGAAGGCGCCTCGCTGGAAGAGGCCAAGGCCTTGATGCACAAGCACAAGCTGGAGCGCGTGGTCGTCATCAATGACGCCTTTGAGTTGCGCGGCCTGATGACCGTCAAGGACATCACCAAGCAGACCAGCTTCCCCAATGCCGCCCGCGATGCCCAAGGCAAGCTGCGCGTCGGTGCCGCCGTCGGTTTCGGCGATGACACCGAAGAGCGCGTGGCCATGCTGGTCAAGGCCGGCGTGGATGCCCTGATCGTCGACACCGCCCACGGCCACAGCGCTGGCGTGCTGGAGCGCGTGCGCTGGGTCAAGCAGAACTTCCCTGGCGTGGACGTGATCGGCGGCAATATCGCCACCGGTGCGGCGGCTCTGGCCTTGGTCGAAGCCGGCGCCGACGGCGTCAAGGTCGGCATCGGCCCCGGTTCCATTTGCACCACGCGCATCGTCGCTGGTGTGGGTGTGCCCCAGATCACCGCCATCGACAACGTTGCCACCGCCTTGCGCGGTACCGGCGTGCCGGTGATCGCCGATGGCGGCGTGCGCTTCTCGGGCGACTTGGCCAAGGCCATCGCTGCGGGCGCCGATTGCGTGATGATGGGCGGCGCCTTTGCCGGCACCGAGGAAGCCCCTGGCGACCTGATCCTGTACCAAGGCCGCTCCTACAAGAGCTACCGTGGCATGGGTTCCATGGGTGCGATGGCCAAGGGCTCGGCCGATCGCTACTTCCAGGACACCTCGGCCAACAATCCCAACACCTCCAAGCTGGTGCCGGAAGGCATTGAAGGCCAGGTTCCGTACAAGGGTTCGGTGGTGCAGGTCATCTTCCAGATGGCCGGCGGCTTGAAGGCTTCGATGCACTACTGCGGTTGTGCCACGATTGCCGACATGCAGAACAAGGCTGAGTTCGTGGAGATCACCTCGGCCGGCATGCGCGAAAGCCATGTCCATGATGTGCAGATCACCAAGGAAGCACCGAACTACCGTTCCGAGTGAGGCTGAAGTCCCGCCGCCTGCGCTGAGGCCTCAGGGCAGGGCGGGGCATCGGGGAACTTCCAGAAAAGGGGCTTTGGCCCCTTCTTTCTTTTCTTCGTATGCGGCTTCATGCCGTCAGAGCAAGGAAATCGTTTGAGCGAGCGAGTGACAGAAGGCAGTGGCCAGCAGGCCGGCAAAGTCAGGTCGGCCGGCATGGGCTTCATCTTGATTGCCGTGCTGATCGACATGATCTCGATCGGCTTGATCATTCCCGTGCTGCCGCCCTTGGTGGGCACCTTCACCCAGAGCCCATCCGAGCACACGCTGGCGCAGCTGGCCGTGGCCTTTGCCTTCGGCATCGCCAATTTCTTTGGCTCGCCCATTCTGGGTGGCCTGTCGGACCGCTATGGCCGCCGCCGCGTCATGCTGATCGGCTTCTCGGGTCTGGCGCTGAGCTTCTTCGTCACTGCCATGGCCGATGCGCTGTGGATGCTGATCGTGGTTCGTCTGTTCTCGGGCGCCATGCAGGCCAATGCGGCCGTGGCCAATGCCTACGTGGCCGACATCACGCCGCCGGCCGAGCGGGCCAAGCGCTTCGGCATGCTCGGCGCCGCTTTCGGCATGGGCTTTATCCTGGGCCCGGTGCTGGGTGGCTTGCTTGGCGACATCAATCTACACCTCCCCTTCTATGTGGCCGGCAGCATGGCGGTGCTGAACTGGATGTACGGCTTCTTCGTGCTACCCGAGTCATTGCAGCCCGAGAACCGCCGCGCCTTCGACTGGCGCCGCGCCAACCCATTCAAGTCCCTGAGCCGCGTGCGCGATCTTCAGGGCGTGGGCCCGCTGGTCTATGTGCTGGCGCTCAGCGGCCTGGCGCAGATGATTCTGCAAAGCAGCTGGGTCATGTACACCACCTACAAATTCGGCTGGGGTCCCAAGGACAACGGCCTGTCCCTGTTCGCCGTCGGCGTGATGGCGGTCTTGGTCCAGGGCGTGTTCCTCAAGTACATCCTCAAGCGCGTGTCGGCTGCGCGCCTGGTGCTGCTGGGCCTGGCCTCGGCCGTGCTGACCAACACCATCTGGGGCCTGTCCAGCGCCGGCTGGATGATGTACGCCGCCATTGGCGTGGGCGTGCTCAGTTATGCCGCCGGCCCAGCTTTGCAAAGCCAGATTTCCAATGCCGCCGATGCCCGCAACCAGGGCGAGACCATGGGCGCCATCTCCTCGCTGAACAGCCTGATGGCCGTGATCGCGCCGGTGCTGGGCTTGGGCCTGATCTACTTGGTCAGCGAGCTGCCCAAGGGTGACTGGCGCATTGGCGCCCCGTTCTACTTCTGTGCCGCGCTGCAGGCGCTGTCCCTGTTCTTCGCCTGGCGGCACTTTGCCCGTGTGCCGCAGGAGACCCCCGTGGAGGCCGCCCCTGCCGCCCCAGCCGGACCCTGAATTGAAAATCCAGACAGAGAGTGAAAGCCCGACCATGCATGACAAAGTCCTGATCCTTGATTTCGGTTCCCAGGTCACCCAGCTGATCGCCCGCCGCGTGCGCGAGGCCGCTGTGTTCTGCGAAATCCACCCCAACGATGTCTCGGACGAGTTCATCCGCAGCTTCGCGCCCAAGGCCATCATCTTGTCGGGCAGCCACGCCTCCACCTACGAAGACCACGAGCTGCGCGCACCGCAGGCCGTCTGGGACCTGGGCGTGCCGGTGCTGGGCATCTGCTACGGCATGCAGACCATGGCGGTGCAGTTGGGCGGCAAAGTCGAGTGGAGTGACCACCGCGAGTTCGGCTACGCCGAGGTGCGTGCCCATGGCCACACCAAGCTGCTGGACGGCATCCAAGACCACGCCACCCTGGAAGGTCACGGCATGCTCAAGGTCTGGATGAGCCACGGCGACAAGGTCACCATGCTGCCGCCCGGCTTCAAGCTGATGGCCGAGACGCCCAGCTGCCCGATCGCTGGCATGGCCAACGAGGAGAAGGGCTACTACGCCGTCCAGTTCCACCCTGAGGTGACACACACGCTCAAGGGCCAGGCCATGTTGACCCGTTTCGTGCGCGAGATCGCCGGCTGCAAGGGCGACTGGATCATGGGCGACTACATCGAAGAAGCTGTGGCCAAGATCCGTGAGCAGGTCGGTGATGAAGAGGTCATCCTGGGCTTGTCGGGCGGCGTCGATTCCTCGGTCGCCGCGGCCCTGATCCACCGCGCCATCGGTGACCAGCTGACCTGCGTCTTCGTCGACCACGGCCTGCTGCGTCTGAACGAAGGCGATATGGTCATGGACATGTTCGCCGGCAAGCTGCACGCCAAGGTGATCCGCGTGGACGCCAGCGAGCTCTTCCTGGGCCAGCTGGCCGGTGTGACCGACCCCGAGAAGAAGCGCAAGATCATCGGCGGCCTGTTCGTCGATGTGTTCAAGGCCGAGGCGGCCAAGCTCAAGGCGGCTGACGCCGGAGCCAAAGGAGCCAAGTGGCTGGCTCAAGGCACCATCTACCCCGATGTGGTGGAAAGCGGCGGCACCAAGACCAAGAAGGCCACCACCATCAAGAGCCATCACAACGTCGGTGGCCTACCCGAGCAACTGGGCCTGAAGCTGCTGGAGCCTCTGCGCGAGCTGTTCAAGGACGAAGTTCGTGCCCTGGGTGTGGAGCTCGGCTTGCCGCCCGAGATGGTCTACCGCCATCCCTTCCCAGGCCCCGGCTTGGGCGTGCGCATCCTTGGCGAAGTGAAGAAGGAATACGCCGATCTGCTGCGCCGTGCCGACGCTATCTTCATCGAAGAACTGCGCGGCTGGAAAGATGAGGCCAGCGGCAAGAACTGGTACGACTTGACCAGCCAGGCCTTCACCGTCTTCCTGCCGGTCAAGAGCGTGGGTGTGATGGGTGATGGCCGCACCTACGACTATGTCGTGGCCCTGCGCGCGGTGGTCACCAGCGACTTCATGACCGCCGATTGGGCTGAGCTGCCCTACGGCCTGCTGCGCAAGGTCTCGGGCCGCATCATCAATGAGGTGCGCGGCATCAATCGCGTCACCTACGACGTTTCGACCAAGCCGCCTGCGACCATTGAGTGGGAATGATCCGTGATCGGTTTGCACCGTTTAAGTGCGTTCCGCAAGCCGACCGTTTCCGAGGTGGGATAAGGACTTACCGCTCAAAATCGTTGAGCAACGATCAACGGAAGAATTAGGTTGTCGGTAAAGCAGACAGTAGATTCTCAGTGCCTCGAAGCCGCCCGAGAAAATACCGTCAGGCTCTTCCGACGGTATGCGGCGGCAGACAATGGACTGGAGATGCAGCTGGAGCCTGCAATAACCACCACTGAAGAAGCGAGTACCGCTGCTGAGGCGCCCAAAGCGCACGCGAAGGGGTCACTTGCCGACAGCGCACTGATGGCACTGAAGCCCCAAGGCAAGGCCTGCATGGTCACCAACGGCGCCGGGATGTACGTTGTCGACTCGCTCGCTGGCCGCAAGCCATTCCGCTTCGACTGCTGTCTGGACGACAAGCGCGACACGCTTGCCGGCGGGCGCCGCGAAACCAATGCAGTCAACCGCACTGACGGTGAACTGATGGATCTCGAGTACGGTGCCGCGGTGTCCCTCAAGGACGCCCGCGCACTGCTCAATCGGGCGGGCCAGTCGCTAGATCGAGACCGGCGAGTCGCCGCCCAGGGCCGAGGTACTCAAACGTGCGGTCAAGGCCGACGCGCCCACGTTGCTCCTGGCGCTGCGGTTCATGTTGCTGACCATGATGCGCAAGGGCGAGGTCGTCGACCCTACATGGATTGAGATCGACTGGGACTGTTTGATTTGGACGATCCCAGCGCCGGGGCCTGTCGGAATTTCTGTGAGTGAGGTTCACTGAACCTTCACCGATTTCGTGACGCTGGTTGGGGAACTTACGAGCGTGGCTCGGCCTTCGATGACCACATCTTCGGTTCACCCGGTGATGACCGCATTGACGGCGGCGCGGGCTTCGACCGTCTTTTGGGGGCGGGGGGCAGCGACACCTTCGTATTGCGACGGGGAGAGGCCGACGGCGACATGCTGCCGGACTTTGCGGGCAACGGCTCCGCGCCGGGCGGGGAATTCATTGCACTCTACGGCTACATCGGTGGATCCACCGTTGCGCAGTTGGCTGGCAACTCGACAACCTGGCTCGTCACCGACGCTGCCCCGGGGCAGGTCGACGCAGTACGTTTCGTCGGGCAGGCCGGCATCGGGGACTTCGAGTTTCTTCTGTCGTAGGGTGCCGTAGGCTGCGGCGCTCAGGCCAACGGCATGACGTGCCAGTCGTTGGTCAGGGATCCCACGCCTCCGGCGCCGACGATGTTCACACCGTTCATTTGCCACAGCGCCACATAGCCGCTGTCGTTACGCCAGAGGATGTCGCTCTTGCCATCGCCGTTGTAGTCGCCGGTGCCGTCCTGGATGTGCCAGTCGGCAGGCAGTGACGCCACGCCGCCGCCGCCGACGATGTTGACGCCGTCCATCAGCCACATCGCGACATAACCGCTTTCGTTTTGCCACAGGATGTCGCTTTTGCCATCCCCGTTGTAGTCGCCGGCACCATCAAGCAGGTGCCAGTCGGTGGGCAGCGACGCGACGCCGCCACCGCCCACGACGTTGAAGCCATCCATTTGCCATATGGCGACGTAGCCGCTGTCATTGCGCCACAGGACGTCGCTCTTGCCGTCGCCGTTGTAGTCGCCGCCGCCGTCCATCATGTGCCAGTCGGCCGGCAGCGCCGCTACACCGCCGCCAGCTCCTATGGCCGCGCCATTCATTTGCCATATGGCGACGTAGCCGCTGTCATTGCGCCATAGGATGTCGCTCTTGCCATCTCCGTTGTAGTCGCCGCTGCCATCGAACAGGTGCCAGTTGGCGGGCAGCGATCCCACGCCGGCGCCTCCTACCACGTCGAACCCATTCATCTGCCAGATTGCGACGTAGCCGCTGTCGTTGCGCCAGAGGATGTCGCTCTTACCGTCACCGTTGTAGTCGCCGCCGCCGTCGACCAGCTGCCAGTCTGCTGGCAGCGGCGCAACGCCGCTGCCAGCCCCGATGCTCAGGCCGTTCATCTGCCATTCAGCCACGTAGCCGCTGTCGTTGCGCCAGAGGATGTCGCTCTTGCCATCGCCGTTGTAGTCGCCGCCGCCCCCGAAGTCGGACGCTGCATGCTGGAAGCTGGCGGCGGAGAATTCGCCGTCAGAGAACTTCAGTTTCTCGATGCCAATGAGTTTGTCGATGCCTTCGCGCGCCGAGCTGACCCGGAAGCTGGCGTTAGCGCCCGACCAAGCGATGGTGTAGTCGCGTCGCGCACCCAGGAACACTGCGGTGTCCGCGCCGGCGCCGCCGTCTATCGTGTCGTCGCCTTTGCCGCCTGCGAGCGTGTCGTCGCCGCGCATGCCTTGAAGCAGGTTGGCAATGCCGCTGCCGGTGATGAGGTCGTTGCCGTCCCCGCCATAGGCGTTCTCGATGGTTGTTGCTGCGCCGATGTGCAGGCTGCGGCTGTCAATGATGCACAAACCGCCCGGGCCGAGGTTCAAGGTCACCGCCGCGTTACAGGCCGCGGCGTTGAGTGTGTCGATGCCGCCGGTGTCGATGAGCGTGGCACGAGCGGCCTCGTCCGCCACGGACTCTGCGAACTCGTCGGTGTAGATGTATGTGTCGTTGGCGGACGCGGGCTTGCCGATGATGTTCAGCGTCCAGGAATCGAAGGTGCCGACGCTCCCGCCCTCGCCGTCAAAGATGCTCAGCAGCCAGATGCCCGCCGAGTTCTCGCCCCAGCCCAGCACCGTGTTGAACGTGAAATCGATGTTGTCGGCGCTGGAGCCGAACGCGCTCAGCGGGTTCTGCTGCGGGCGCCACAGCAGAAAGCTGCTCGTGCCGCCGGGTGAAGTGAGTACCACCGACAGGTCGCCGATGTAGGGGTGTGTGACCTTCAACGAAACCTCGACACGCTCGACATCGATGGACTGATCCACCACGATGGCGTCATGGGCCCCGCTGGTGTACGAGTCGTCGGGAATCGCCTTGGCCGGACTGTGCGTCTGCGCGATCTGCTGACGGTTGGCGGCCGTGTGCGCGGTGCTGGTCCAGGTCTCGGCCAGGCGCACGGCGGCACGCGCGTCGACCAGGCCGAAGCCGAGGTTGTGCTCCAGCGCGTCGTAGTGCAGCCCGCCACCGTTCCAGTTGGTGGCGCCGTTGTACATCCAGGTGTGGTCAGCACCGCCGGTCACACGGGCGGAGTAGGCGAGGATCTCCTGGACGTCGCGATAGCCGAGGCCAGGATTGGCCTCCAGCATCAGGGCAACGACGCCGGAGACGATGGGTGCCGAGAACGAAGTGCCTGTGATGTCTGTGACGTTGCCGGCGTCATACCCGGCATCGCCGACACGGTCCGTTGTGATGATGTTGCTGTAGACATCGCTGCCGCCACCGCCAGGGGCTGCCACGAGCACCGATGCTCCAGGTGAGCTGTAGCTTGTGACGCTGCCACGGGCG
The DNA here is from genome assembly GCF_025717675.1 of Paucibacter sp. DJ2R-2. Lineage (GTDB taxonomy): Bacteria > Pseudomonadota > Gammaproteobacteria > Burkholderiales > Burkholderiaceae_C > Paucibacter_A. The sequence goes on along the minus strand of NZ_JAJIRT010000008.1, from coordinate 201,544 downwards.
TCGGTGGCAGCTACCGTGATGATGTACTGGCTGTTCTGGAAGCTATGCAGATTGGTGTCGTCGCCGATGCTGTAGGAATTGCCGGCCGACTGAACCACCACAGTGCCCAGTCCGTTCCGGCCTGTCGCTGCCAACTGCGCGAGCGCCTTGCCGGCGGCTGCAAATGCTGGCGTGCCGAAGTTATCGAAGAAGGCCCAGTTGGCATCGCTGTCGGAACGAGGCGCGAAGCCCCAACTGTCGTTGATGACGTCAAAGTTCGCCGCATAGGCATAGGCGTTTTCGATGGAGTTGCCCATACCGGAACCAAACGGCGTGTAGATGCTGACCAGGCTGGCTCCATAGGCCACGCCCACCGTGCCTTCGCCGTTGCGTTCTGCGCCAATCGTTCCGGCCACAGCAGTGCCATGGTTGTCGCCATTGAGCACCGGTGCGCCCCCAGGCTTGAGGTCCGAGGCACGGCGGCCCAGGGCGGCCAGCAGGTTGTCGTCAAGATCCGGATGGTTGGGGTCGATGCCCTGGTCGAACACGGCCACGCGCACACCAGCACCGGTGTAGTCGGCCCACACCGGGAAGGCATTGACGCCGATGGTGGGGTACAGGTACCACTGCAGTTGGGCGTAGGGGTCGCTGGGCAGCTCGTAGGGACTGTCGTTGTCAACGATGTAGCCGTTGGCGTTGCCTTCACCCAGCCGAGCGCCAGTCGGGCTGCTGAGCAGCACATGCAGAACCTCGGAAGGTTCAAACAGGGTGTCGCCATTCACGCGCACCGTGAAGGTCGCCGTGGTCGCGCCGGGCGCGAACGAGACGGTGGCTGAATTTGCCTGGTAGTCAATGCCCACGCTGGCCGTGGCGCTGCCCGAGGTGCTGGCAACGACTGACACTGGGACATTGCTGGCAGCGGACAGCGTCAGCGTGAACACCAGGTCCTTGCTGCCTGCATTGCCTTCCAGTACGGTCGCATTGGCCACCGATACCGTGGGCAATTCCGTCACACGCAAGGTGTAGCTGCCCGTCGCATTGTGGGCCGACGCGCGGGCGCCAACATAGAAAGTGCCGCTGCTGCTGGGCGTGTAGCGCAGGGTGGCGTTGGCACCGCTGCCGCCATCGTCGTCTGAGCTGAGCGTCGCACCGTCGGCATTCATCAGTTCCAGAAAGGGGTCCGAGAGGGTGTCGCCATCGAGGCTGAACGTGTACTCGACGCCAGCGGTGAGGTTCACCCGGTACAGGTCGGTGTCTCCCGTGAAGTCTATGGTGCCCGTCTGCGCGGTGCCCAGGGTCAACGCGCCGCTGATGGGGTTGGAGTTGGCAATGAGGCGGTAAGTGCCGTATCCCGAGCTGGCCGAGGACTGTGCGTCCAGAAAGTAGGTGCCGGTCTGCGTGGGCGTGTAGAAGCAGCGCGCGTTGTCGCCCAGACCCGAATCGTCGTCGGAGCGCAGCAACAGGCCATTGACATCTCTGAGTCGAAGGTAGGGATTGGCCAAGCTGAGCCCGAGCTGATCTCCGTCGCCAGACGAACCAATCATGTCGAACTGGTAGCTCACACCGGCGGTGAGAGTGATACCGAACCAGTCGGAGGTATCGGACTGCCAGCCCAGGCGCTCCTCCACCCAGGCATTCGCGCCTAGCGTGGCGGCGGAGGCGCTGGAGTTCAGTTCGTCTTGCCAGAGGGTGACGCGATAGCTGCCCACGGCATTGTTGCCGAAGGCCTCGGCGCTAAGAAAGTAAGTGCCGCTGCCGCTGGGTACGACGGTTAGGTAGGAATCCTGCGCGTAGAGGCTGAGGTCGTTGTTGCCAAGCTGGAAAACGCCTGCCGAGTTGTAGATGCCCAGGTAGGGGTTGCTTAGGCTGCCATTGCCTGACGAGAGGCCTTCGACCCAGAGCTGGTACTGGTAGCCCTTGGTAAGGCTCATGCGCCACCAGTCGACATCGCCGACAAAGTCGATTGCACTGGTGGCACTGGCACCGATCCCCAACTGCTGGGTACTGGTGGTATCGCCCGGAATTGTGTCGGCCATGTTGCTGCGCTCCCTCGCTGCTGCCTTTGATTTTGGCGAGCACGTTACATGGAGCGCTCCGGCGTGGCAATCCTCGAAGTCCTTGAGCTAGGAGGGGCGCTGGCTGGGCTGAAGCAGGGCCGGGTCTGTTCTTCCCGTCGATCAGACAGGTGTCACCGGCGTTGCATGGCTGGCGCATGGCCAGTTAGGCGCTCGCCGCACGGACATAACGCGGTGCGCTCACAGACCCGGCTTTCACCCCTAAGCACATGTTCTAGGTGGGCGATTGGCGTACGGGTGCAACCGCATTCAAGTAAAAACAAACGCCACATCGTTAGCAGACACCTCGCCAATGATGCGAACAACATCCACTTCGCCGGTTGTTGCATCCGTCACCAGCCAGGCCGTGCTGTTGCCCGGCAGCTGCGTGAAGGTCGATCCCTGGCTGTAGCCGTAAAGCGCGATTGTGTCGCCAACTTGGTTGCCGTTCCCGGTGAAGTCGAGCAGGATGTCGCCATCGGCTTCACCCTTGCGCAACACGAAGGTGTCGTTGCCGGCACCGCCGAAGAGCCGGTCGAAGCCAGTGCCACCGTCGATGCGGTCGCTCCCCGCCGAACCGAAGATCTGGTCGTCGAAGGCAGAACCGCGCACGCTCTTCACACCCACTAGCGTATCCAGGTCCACGCCGTCGTAGGCGGCGCCGGCGGTGAGGTCGATGATCAGGCTGCGCGGGTTGCTGTCGTAAGTGAGCAGCCCCGGATTGACGATGGTGTCGGCGCCGCCGGTGCCAGGGTTCACCGTCTGGGTGAAAGTGGCGAAGAGCTTGTCTGAGAAAGCCGAGCCGATGACGGCCTCGAAACCGCCGATGGTGTCCTGATCGACACCGTCATAGCTCTTGCCCACGCCGAGGTCGATGATCACGCCGCGGCCGGAGCTGGCGTAGGAGAGCGTGTCGCCAAGATCGTTGCCGCCGTATAGCGTGTCGGCGCCACCATCACCGCCATCAATGACGTTGGCCGTGGTCTCCGAGCCATAGATCGCGTCATTGAATCGTGTGCCGATCACGCTTTCGATGCTGGCCAGGTTCTCGGCGTTCACATAGTCGTAGGTGACCTGCACGTTCAGGTCGACGATATAGGCGCCGCTGGAGGAGCGCAGATCCAGCGTGTCGGTGCCCGAGCCGCCGTCCACGGTGTCGATGCCGCGGCCCGGGTCTATCAGGTCGTTGCCATCGCCGCCGAGCAGTACGTCGTTGCCGTCGCCGCCCACCAGCCTGTCATTGCCGCCGCGACCTTCGATGCGGTTGGCGCCGGCGTCTCCTGTAAGGGTGTCGGCGAATGCCGTGCCGGTGATGTTCTCCAGGTTCATCAGCGTGGCCTGGTTGCTGCCGGACACGCTCTTGCCGTCCAGCAGGCTGGCCACCACCGCGGCGGTCAGGGACTCGAAGCTGGCGGTGTCCACGCCCGTGCCGCCGTCGAGCGAGTCCGCGCCGTTGCCGGGGTTAAGCGTATCGTTGCCGTCACCGCCCAGCAGCGTGTCGTTGCCTGCGCCGCCTTCGAGTCGGTCATCGCCGGCCAGGCCCGACAGCATGTCATTGCCGCCGAAACCCTGCAGCACGTCGGGGCCAGTCGTGCCAATGAGCGTGTCATCGCCAATGGTGCCACCGACGCTGTTGAACGTGCCCAGTACCTGGGCCTCGATCTCGCTGCCGTTGGTCCAGCTGACCACCAGGCTGCCATTGCTGGCGGCCAGGGCACTGTCGGTCTGGTTGCCTTCGGTGGTAGTGTTGATGCGCACTTCTTCGTCCAGCATCACGCCGCCGGCGGTGAAATGGCGCAGGTGGATCGCGCTGCCCGAGCTGTCGCCGAGGGCGCCGGAAGTGTCGGTCCAGGCAATGGCGAAGCTGCCGTCAGAGAGGACAGCAATAGAAGGGTCGCTCTGGGAGCCGGTGCTGGAGGCGTTGACCGTGAACACCGCCGTGCGAGCCACACCGTCTCCGCCGTAGATGCGGGCCACTACGTCCTGGCTGTTGACGCCCGAGGTCCAGGTGGCCACGAAGCCTCCGTCGGCCAGCGCGGCAACACCGATGTCGCCCAGTGCGGGATAGCCGGGCGCGGGATCGACCGCCGCGCCCAGCACCATCTCAGCGCCGACAGGATTGCCGCTGACGTCAAGAAAACGCCCATGCACCTCGCTGCTGCCGTTGGTCCACCACACGGCGATCTGGCGGTTGTCGCTGAGTCGGGCAATGGAGGCCTGGCTTTCAGAGCCGCTGGAGGGCGTGGTGTTGACGGTGAGCGGGCCAGTTAGTACCGCGTTGCCCTGGTTGAACGTGGTGGTCCGGATGTCGTCGTAGCCGTTGAATGCCCCGCCGAATCCGGTGGTCTGTTCGTAGACGACGGTGAATGCGCCGTTCAGCCCGGTTGATAGCTGGGGATTCGGCCGGGTTGACGGAAAAAAAGGCGGTACGGAGAGCAGCTCGGTGCTGTGGACAATGCCGTTCACGTCGATCGTGCTGCCGTACAGATAGGACTCGTTGTACCCGCTGGTCTGGTCCCGGGCTTTGGCGGCCCAGATCACCACGACGCTGCCGTCGCTCAGTACATCGATGGCCGGCGGGCTGTAGTAGTCGCCAAACCGCGATGTGCCGCTTTGCAATGTGGTCTGCGCCAGCAGCGAAGAGCCTTCGGGCCGGAACATGGCCAGCTGAATGGAGGCCAAGGACGAGAACCCAACCTGGGTTTGCGGTGAAACCCACGCGAACGCGAATCCTCCGTTCACCGCTGTGACGTCAGCGCGCGAGCCCGTGCCGACCTTGAATTCCGACGATAGGGGATTGAGGGTGCCCATGTGCAAGCTTTCTAGTCCAAGTGATGAATGCTAACTGACAATCCCCGCGTCTCCGTGCGGCAGCACTCACAATCGGTGTGATACAAACCGCCACCCCGAGATATCCAGCCGATGAATCTGCCCGCCCTCAATCCCCGTCTCGCTGCCGCTCTCGGCCCTCACGAGCTGCGGACGGCGCTGGTGGCCGTCCGCCATTCGCTGCTGACGGTGGGCGCGTTCAGCGGGTTCCTGAATCTGATGGCACTGGCCCCCTCGCTCTATATGTTGCAGGTCTACGACCGGGTGCTGGGCTCTCGCAATGAGACCACCTTGCTGGTCCTGACGGGCCTGCTTGTCGGGGTCTACCTTCTTATCGCTGCGCTCGAAACCATCCGCACCTGGCTGTTGGTGCAGGTGGGTGTGCGGCTGGATGCCGAGCTCAATGAGCGCGTCTTCAACGCGGCATTTGAGCGCAACCTGCGCAACCCCGGTAGCAATACCGCTCAGCCTGTGCATGACCTCAATACCCTGCGCGGCACGCTGACCGGGCCGGCGCTGCTAGCGCTTTTCGATGCACCCTGGCTGCCGGTGTTTCTGGTGGTGATCTTCTGGATGGCGCCGCCGCTCGGCTGGTTTTCGCTGGTGGGTGCGCTGGTGTTGATGGTGCTGGCCGTTGTCAACGAACGCGTCTCCAAGTCACGGCTCGACGAGGCGCAGAAGTACTCGATGCTGGCGCACGGCAAGCTTACCAACCACCTGCGCAACGCCGAGGTCATCGAGGCCATGGGCATGCTGCCGCAGATCCGGCGGCGCTGGTACCAGTTGCACCGTCAACAGCTGTCGCTGCAGGCCAAGGCCAGCGACCAGGCGGCGGTGCTGGGCAGCGCCACCAAGTTCGTGCGCATGTGCATGCAATCGCTGGTGCTCGGCATGGGGGCACTGCTGGTGCTGGAGGGCAGCATGACCGCGGGCATGATGATTGCGGCGTCCATCCTCGTCGGTCGCGCCCTGGCGCCGGTGGAGCTGATGGTGGGCAACTGGAAGCAGATCGTCACCGGCAGTCAGACGTATAGGCGCTTGAACGAATTGCTGGCCACGCACCCGGCGCGCGTGTCCGGCATGGACCTGCCTCGGCCGCTGGGGCAGATCAGCGTCGAGGGAGCTTCGGTGGCAGTGCCGGGAACGCAGCGGCAGATCCTGAAGAACCTCAATTTTTCCGTCAACGCGGGCGATGTGGTGGGCGTGATCGGCCCCAGCGCCTCAGGAAAGTCCACGCTGGCCCGGGTTCTGGTGGGCATCTGGCCGGCCACCATTGGCAGTGTGCGGCTCGATGGCGCGTCGCTCGCGCAATGGAGCAAGGACGAGCTGGGCCCCAGTATTGGCTATCTGCCTCAGGACATCGAGCTGTTTGATGGCACGGTGGCCGAGAACATTGCGCGCTTTGGTGATGTCGACGCAGAGCAGGTGGTGCTGGCCGCGCGACGGGCCGACATGCACGAGCAGATTCTTCGCCTGCCCCAAGGCTACGACACGCCGCTGGGCAGCGCGGGCAGCAACCTCTCGGGCGGCCAGCGGCAGCGTGTGGGCCTGGCGCGCGCACTGTACGGCGACCCAGCCCTCGTCGTTCTGGATGAGCCCAATTCAAATCTCGACGACGCCGGCGAAAAGGCCTTGATCGACGCCATCTCTGATCTCGGGGCGCGTGGCAAGACCGTGGTGCTCGTCACGCACCGGCAATCCACTCTGGCAGCCGTTGACAAGCTACTGGTGCTTGCCGATGGCGCGATGGCGGCTTACGGCCCGCGCGACGAGGTTCTCAAGGCGCTGCAGGCGCGCGCTGCGAGTCAGCGGCGCCCAGCGGCAGCCGCCCCTGCGAGCTCGAGCTGTTGACGGCATGACCTCTGACCACTTGATCCAAGACCCGTCGCACCCCATGTCGGAGGCGCGCCCACGCCGCTGGGGCTGGGCCTTGGTGCTGTTCGGCTTCTGCGGATTCCTTGCCTGGGCTGCCTTGGCTCCACTGGACTCCGGTGTGTCTTCACCTGGCACCGTGGTTGTCACGGGCAGCCGCAAGGCCGTGCAGTCGCTGGCAGGCGGCAAGATCGTCGAACTGCGTGCGCGCGACGGCGACGTCGTCAAGGTCGGGCAGGTGCTGGTCCGTCTGGACGATACACAGGCGCGATCTCAGTTGGACATCGTGCGCGGCCAGTGGTCCAGCGCCCAAGCAGTTGCGGCGCGACTGCAGGCCGAAAGCGCGGGTCGGTCCGCTATTGCCTTCCCTGCGGCCTTGCGCGATGAGCGCGCCGATCCACGCGCAGCTGCGGCCATGGCGTTGCAGTCCGAATTGCTGTCCACGCGCCGCCGTGCGGTCGAGAATGACCTGAGTGCGCTGCGCGAGCAGGTGCGCGGCCTGCAATCGCAGTTGCAAGGTCAGGAAGCGGCGTTGCGCGCACGCCGGGAACAGCAGCGCCTGCTGATGGAAGAGATCGAGCGCCAGCGCGATCTCGTGAAGGACGGTTTTCTGCCCCGTAACCGCTTGTCTGAGCAGGAGAGACTGCAGGCATCCATCGCGGCTGACCTGGCCGAGGGCGCCGGCAATCTGGGCCGGGTGCGTCAGCAGATCGCGGAGACGCAGGCCCGCATGGTGATGCGTGAGAGCCAGCAGCGGCTGGAAGTGGATACACAGCTGGCCGACGTGCAGCGTGACGTTGCCGCGCAGGCAAGCCGGCTGCAGGCCTTGGAGTTCGAGCTGGCCAGCACCGAGATCAGGTCGCCTGCAGATGGCGTCGTCATCAGCCTGTCGGTGCATACGGTGGGTGGCGTGGTGGCCGCCGGTACGCCGATGATGGAGATCGTTCCCATCAGCGAGACGCTGAAAATCGAGGCACAGATCTCGCCTATTCACATCGACAAGGTGCGCGCCGGCCTCGCGGTGGACGTGCTGTTTCCGGCCTTCCAGCAGGCGACAACACCGCATATACCGGGCCGCCTGCTCACCGTGTCGGCCGACGCGCTGGTGGAACCCAAGCAGGGCGCCCAGTACTTCAAGGCGGTGATCGAGGTCACGCCGGAGGGGATGAAGCGGCTGCGCGACCACCAGATTCGCGCCGGCATGCCGGCCGAGGTGTTCCTGCGCACCGGCGAGCGAACGCTGCTGAACTATCTGTTGAAGCCCTTGCGCGACCGGCTCAACCGAGCGCTGACCGAGCCGTGATGCAGCGACCTTGCGTGGCCTGGGCCATGGCTGCCGTGTTGGGTATGTCCGCCATGGGCAGCGCGCTGGCGCAGATGCAGCGCGAAGGCGCGTTCGCAGCCGCGTTCAGTGCGGCACTTGGCAACGACCCTGACTATCGCGCGGCACGCTACGAGCTGGCTTCACGCGAGACGCTGTTGCCCGGTGCGCGTGCCGGCCTGCTGCCGATCATTGGTGCCACCTTGTCCGATGCGCGGGTGAGCGGTGATCGCACAACGCCCAATGCGCTGGGTCAGGAGCTCACCCAGTCGCTGGACTACCGCTCGCCGGTCCTGCAGCTGCAGTTGCGCACGCCCTTGTTCAACCTGGAAGCCTGGCATCGTTACAAGTCCGCGGGTGCCCAGGTCGAAGCTGGCCGAATGCAATTCATCAGCCGTGGCCAGCAGCTGCTGGATCGCCTTGGCAGCAACTGGGTGCAGGCGTTGTTTGCCGAAGAGCACCTGGCGCTGCAGAGTGCGCAGGTGGAGGCGATGCAGGCGCAGGTGCAAGGTGCCGAACGGCGCTTCAAGTCAGGCGAGGGCACGCGCACCGAGCTCGTGGCGGCGGCTGCCAGCCTCAGCCTGGCGCGGGTGCAGAAGGCCGAAGCTGAAGATCAGCGCGAACAGGCCCGTCGCGCCGTGGCGCGCATCACGGGCGATAGCGCACTGATGCTGCGCGGCTTGCCTGCGGAGCCGGCGGCGCGCGCTCTGCCGCAGAATGAGCTGCAGGCTTGGCTGGACCTGGCCCTTGCCAGTAATGCCGACCTGGCCTCGCGACGCGCCCAGCTTGAAGCTGCGCGCGCTGAGGTGCTGCGCAGCCGCGCCGGCCATGCGCCGCGTGTGGAGCTGGTCGCCAGCGCCAGCGACAGTCGCAACGAGTCGATCAGCACACTCAACCAGAAGAGCCGTCTGTACAGCGCTGGCGTGCAGCTGACGATCCCGATCTTCTCGGGCGGTAGCGTGTCAGCCGGCGTTGACCAGACGATCGCCGAGGCGTCCCGGATCGAGGCCCAGCTCGATGGGGACCGCGCTCAGCTTGAACTCGATGTGCGCAGGCAATTCCAGGCTGTGCACACCGGCACCGCCAAGGTCGAGGCGCTGCACGAGGCGCTGCTGGCCAGTGGCGTGGCACTGGAGGACGCACGACGCAACGTTGCCGCAGGCTATCGTGTGCCGGCCGACGTGCTGGAAGGCGTGCGCCGTCTCTTCCAGGCGCGGCGCGATCTCATGCTGGCGCGCTACGACGTGGTGCTCGCGCGGATGCGCCTGCAGGCTCTGGCCGGTACCCCGGTGGACGACATCGTGGCTGACATCGACCTCCAACTGGACGGCCCTGCGGCAGGCTCATTGCTCTTGGATATTCAGCGATAGGGGGGCGCCGATGGAACATTGGATCCAATGGCAGCACCGCCCCTCTGTGACCAGGCTGTCCGATGCACCTTCGCCATGGCCTGGACCGACGTGTCGGGTACTCTGGGCGACAGCGCGGGCCAGGCGATCTACCTGCGACAGTATTCCCCTGCGGGTGTGGTGCTGGGCGACGAGTTGCGCGTCAACACGGACACGCCTGACGGCCAGTCTGACAGTTCGATGGCTGCGAGCAATGGCAGGCTGGCCGTCAGCTGGACCTCGGGCAGCGAGATTCACGTCGCCGTGTTTGGCAAGTCCAATGCGGTGGAAGGAATCATCGCAAACGACACACTCGTGGGCACCATTGGCGCCGACCCGCTCCGCGGCTTTGCCGTTGACGACGTCCAGTCGGGCCTGGGCGGCAACGACCGCCTGTACGGCGGACCTGGCAGCGATGTCTTCGAGCTGCGTCGTGGAGAGGCTGGCTGCGACGTTACTGTCGATGCCGCGGGCCATGGCGCCGCTGCCGGCGACCGCATCGAGCTCACCGGCGATGGCAGCGGAACCACCTTTGCGCAGTTGCAGGGAAACCCCATCACCTAGTTCGTGACCGATGCGGCCACCGGACTCGTTGACGTCTTGCGCATCATCGGTCCGGTTCATCTCAGATCGATGAAGCTGCGGCCGACTAATGTATGCATTCGGCGTTTGTCCCGCCGGTTGACAATCGAGAGGGAGTAATCTGTCTTGCCTGAACCCAATGTTCAGGCCATGAGTAAAGAGGCGGCCCGCAAGGCCGCTTTTTTTATTTCAGCTCAGCAACGCTTGAGGCTCAGAAGAACCCAAGGGCGTTCGGCGAGTAGCTGACCAGCAGGTTCTTGGTCTGCTGGTAGTGGTCCAGCATGGCCTTGTGGGTTTCGCGGCCGATGCCGGATTCCTTGTAGCCGCCGAAGGCCGCATGTGCCGGGTAGGCGTGGTAGCAATTGGTCCAGACCCGGCCGGCCTGGATGGCGCGGCCCATGCGGTAGGCGCGGCTGCCGTCGCGCGTCCAGACACCGGCGCCCAGGCCGTAGGGCGTGTCATTGGCGATCTGCAGCGCTTCGGCTTCATCTTTGAAGGTGGCCACGGCCAGCACGGGACCGAAGATTTCCTCGCGGAACACGCGCATGTTGTTCGTGCCCTTGAACAGCGTGGGCTCGATGTAATAGCCACCGGCCAGCTCGCCGCCCAGCTGTTTGCGGCCGCCGCCGATCAGCAGCTGAGCGCCTTCCTGTTTGCCCACTTCCAGATAGGACATGATCTTGTCCATCTGCAGCGAGGATGCTTGTGCCCCCATCATGGTGTCGGTGTCCAGCGGGCTGCCTTGCTTGATGGCGGCCACGCGCTTGAGCGCGCGTTCGATGAAACGGTCGTAGATCGATTCCTGGATCAGTGCCCGGCTCGGGCAGGTGCAGACCTCGCCCTGGTTGAAGGCGAACAGGACCAGGCCTTCGATCGCTTTGTCGAGGAAGGCGTCGTCCTGCGCCATTACATCGTCGAAGAAGACATTCGGGCTCTTGCCGCCCAGCTCCAGGGTCGCCGGAATCAGATTGGTCGCAGCAGCCTGGGCGATCACACGGCCGGTGGCGGTGGAGCCGGTGAAGGCGATCTTGGCGATGCGCTTGCTGGTGGCCAGTGGCATGCCGGCTTCGCGGCCATAGCCGTTGACGATGTTGAGCACGCCAGGCGGTAGCAGGTCGGCGATCAGCTCGGCCAGCACCAGGATGCTGATCGGCGTGGACTCTGCGGGCTTGAGCACCACGCAGTTGCCCGCGCCCAGGGCAGGTGCCAGCTTCCAGGCCGCCATCAGGATGGGGAAGTTCCAGGGGATGATCTGGCCGACCACGCCCAGGGGTTCGTGGAAGTGATAGGCGACGGTGTGGTCGTCGATCTGGCTCAGCGCGCCTTCCTGCGCGCGCAGGCATCCGGCGAAGTAACGGAAATGGTCAGCGGCGAGCGGAATGTCTGCATTCAGGGTTTCGCGGATGGGCTTGCCGTTGTCGACGGTCTCGGCATAGGCCAGCAGTTCGAGATTGGCGTCGATGCGGTCGGCGATCTTGAGCAGGATGTTGGCGCGGGCGGCGGCATTGGTCGCGCCCCACTGGGCGCTGGCCGCATTGGCTGCATCGAGGGCCAGCTCGATGTCCTCGGCGGTGGAGCGAGCCGCGCGGGTGTAGACCTGGCCGCTGATGGGGGTGATGACATCAAAGTACTCGCCCTTGACCGGTGGCACGAAGCGGCCGCCGATGAAGTTGTCGTACTGGGCTTTGTAGGCGAGTGTGGCGCCGGGGGTGTTGGGGCTGGCGTAAAGCATGTCGGTCTCCATTTGTTGTGCGGGCAGTCCTGGTCTCCAGGCCTGTTTTCCAGAGGCATGGCTTGCGTCAGATCCACCCGCGGATGGATGCCGCCTCAAGCACACCTGGTGCCTGACTTGCAGGGAGCGTGCCAGGCGCCTGGCTTGTACAGGAAGCCCCGGCTTTTCTGCGCGAGCCGGGCGGCGTGCTTGGAATCCGGCCCCCTGGTGCCGACACTTGTGACGGCGCACTGTCACGAAACAGCACAGTCTTGGGCGTCGTTTGGCACAACTTCCGTGGAATTCGACGGGAAGCCGCCAAAAGGAGTGCAAATGCTTGGCAGCGGCCTGCGGCCTGTTAAGGTCGCCCTGCGATGGCGGGTGCAGGCCGCAAAGGCGTGCCTCGGTTGAACCTCCGCATCCGATTCAGAGCCCATGCAAGGGCCGACCACGGAGACAAGTGAGATGACTGCGAATGCTTTGATGAGCCTGCGGGCGGCGCCCAGCCGCTTGCGCCAGGCGCGCCGGCAGCTGCTGGAAACCGGGGAGCTGGCCGACGGCTTGCTGGACCCCCGCCTGCAGGCCAGCTGGCTGCGCAGCCGGGCTTTTGGCCTGACTCCGGAGGGCCGTGCGCAAGGTGTGCCGCATGCCTCGGCCGCTCAGCTGGCACGCTCGCTGGAGCAGAGGCGGGCCTTGCTGGCCCAGGCCCGGCCGGTGATGGAATTCGTGGCAGAACAAGTCAAGGCCAGTGACAGCCTGGTCATCCTGGCCGACCCGCAAGGCATGCTTTTGCATGCGCTGGGTGATGATGGCTTCGCCGACAAGGCCGCCCGCGTGGCCCTGCGTCCTGGCGCTGTGTGGCTGGAACAATGGCGGGGCAGCAATGCCATCGGCACGGCCTTGGCGGACGGGCGTCCTGTGGTCATCAACGGCGCCGAGCATTTTCTGGAGCGCAATGGTTTCCTGACCTGCGCGGCTGCACCGATTGCCGACTCCAGCGGCGCCTTGCTGGGCGTGCTGGACATCTCTGGCGACCGTCGCGGCTACCACCCTCACACCCTGGGCCTTGCGCGATCGGCGGCGCGCATGATCGAGCATCAGCTGTTCCAGGCTCGCCATGGCAGCGGTTTGGTCTTGCGTCTGCATGCCCGCCCCGAAGGCCTGGACACGGTCACCGAGGGACTGCTGGCGCTGGCTGACGACGGCATGATCTTGGGCGCCAACGGGCTGGGCCTGGAGTGGCTGGGTCTGAACAGTGCTGCGCTGGGGCGTTGCACGGTCGAGGCGGCGCTGGGTTTGTCCATGCAAACGCTGCTGGGGGATGGCTTGCTGGCGCAGCCGCGGCAGTTGCAGCGCGCGGATGGCAGCCTGCTCTATGGCCGACTCGATGGCGCGCGGCTGCGTGCGCGCGCGGCCGTTTCTGCGCCGGCGGTCTCGGCACTGCCCGCATTGCCGTCACGATCTGCTCCGCCCGATACGGCGGTGCCGGCATCCGATGCGCTGAGCGCCCTGGATACGGGCGATGCCGCCGTGCAAGGCTTGCTCTCGCGGGCCCGGCGCGTCTTGGGCAAGCCGATAGCGCTGCTCTTGCAGGGGGAGTCTGGTGTCGGCAAGGAACTGCTGGCGCGCGCCTGCCACCAGAGTGGGCCGCGTCGCAGCGGACCGTTTGTAGCCATCAATTGCGCGGCTCTGCCCGAGTCACTGATCGAGGCGGAGCTGTTCGGCTACCGCCCGGGCGCCTTCACCGGTGCGCTCAAGGAGGGGGCGCCGGGCCTGCTGCGGCAGGCCCACGGGGGCACGCTGTTCCTTGACGAGATCGGTGACATGCCTCTGGCCTTGCAGGCTCGGCTCTTGCGCGTGCTGCAGGAGCGTCTGGTGTCGCCCTTGGGCGGCGGGCCCGCGGTAGCGGTGGACTTTGCCCTGATCTGCGCCAGTCACCGGCGCCTGCGCGATGAGGTCGAGTCGCAGCGTTTTCGTGAAGATCTGTACTACCGAATTAATGGCCTCAGCCTGCTGATCCCGCCCTTGCGTCAGCGCAGAGACTTTGCGACGCTGGTGGAGCGCCTGCTCAAGGATGCAGAGCCGACGCGCAAGCTCAGTGTGGCCCCCGAGCTCTTGGCGGCGCTGGGGGCTCACCCATGGCCCGGCAATCTGCGCCAGCTGGCCAATGTGCTGCGCACCTGCTGTGCCTTGTTGGATGGCGCAGAGGCGCAGATCGATTGGAGCCACCTGCCTGACGATATCGCCGAGGACTTGAACGCTGCGGCTCAAGCGGCGCGGGCGCCCGCGCTGCCGCCATTGACTCCGGCGGTGGACAGCGCGCTCGATCTGCGTCTGCAGTCGAGTCGCTGTGTGCAGCAGGCCTTGGCGCTGGCCCAGGGCAACCGCAGCGAAGCCGCGCGACGCCTCGGCGTCAGCCGCAACACCTTGTACCGGAAGATGCGAGAAGCGGGTCTGGAACCGGGGCAGGGCGGCGGCTTCGAGTAGGCTGGCGGCTTGTCAATCAGAAGCGGAGCCGAATCGATGCGCGCAGCTTTCAGCATTCTTGGCCTGGTGATCGCCCTGGCCGTGGTCTTGTTCCTGGTCAAGCAGCAGGCGCGCACGCTGGCGCCGACCACGGCTCCAAGCTCCGCGCCGGGCAGCGCCGCCAGCGCGACGGCGACGCGGCCCGAAGCCGTGCGGCAAGAGGTGCAGCAGCTGCTTGATCAAGCTGCGGTGCGTGCCTCAGAGGCAATGCCTTAAGGGCTTTCCCTGGGTGCGCTGAGGGGCTTGCTACACTGCGCCGGGCCGACCATGTCTGAAACCCGCATCCTCACCCCCGAGCCCGCTGTCGCCGCCATTTCGGCCGCCTCTTCGGCCGCCGATGAATTCGCCATGCGCATCGCGCTGGACCAAGCCCATAACGCCTGGCTTGCAGGGGAGGTGCCGGTCGGCGCCGTGCTGATGCGCGCCGGCCAGGTGATCGCCACCGGCTACAACCGCCCCATCACCACGCACGATCCCACGGCCCATGCCGAGATCGTAGCCCTGCGCCATGGTGCCACGCTGCTGGGCAATTACCGCCTGCCGGAATGTGAGCTGTTCGTGACACTGGAGCCCTGCGCCATGTGCGCGATGGCCATGATGCATGCGCGCCTCAAGCGGGTGGTGTTTGCCGCCCGCGACCCCAAGACCGGCGTGGCCGGTTCGGTGCTCAACCTGTTTGAGCAGCCGCAGCTCAACCACCACACCTGCATCCAGGGCGGCGTGCTGGCCGAGCCCTCGGCCCAACTGCTGCGCGAGTTTTTTGCCCAGCGGCGCGATGCTGCCCGGCAGCGCCGCGCGGCTGCGCGCGCCGAAGCCCCTGCTGCGGAACTGCCCGACGCCATCCCCACCGGTGATGTGACCCATCTCGATTTCTCCCCTGAACCTCCATCGGAAACCCTGCCATGAGCGCCTCCAACAGCTTGACCCTCTACACCCCGGCCGGCGTGCTGGCCCATGCGGCGCCACTCAAGCGCGCCGCCAAGCGCCTGGAGAAGCTGGGGTTTGCCGTCACGGTGGATGAGGACGCCTTGGCTCGGCACCAACGCTTTGGCGGTGACGACGCGACTCGCCTGGCGGCTCTGCACCGCGTGGCCACCGCCGCGCCCAGCGTGGCCCTTGCCACCCGTGGCGGCTACGGACTGACCCGCTTGCTGGACCAGATCGACTGGAAATTGCTCGCTCGCAGCGTCGAGCAGGGCACGCGCTGGGTGGGCTACAGCGACATCACCGCTTTGCAACTGGGCTTGCTGGCCCACGCCAAGGCACAGAGCTGGGCCGGCCCTTTGGCCTGCGGTGATTTCGGCCGCAGCAAGGACGAAGGCGGCGTCGATGACGTCACCCAGGACTGCTTCGTCGAGGCCATGGACGGACTGCTGGAGGCCGTGGGCTTCCGCACCGAAAAAGGCTTTGAGGGCCTGGGCCTGAAGGGGCAGCTTTGGGGGGGCAATCTCTGCGTGTTGACCTCCATGCTGGGTACACCGCATTTCCCGCGCATCAAGGGTGGGGTGCTCTTCCTGGAGGATGTGGGCGAGCATCCCTATCGCGTCGAGCGCATGCTGCTGCAGCTGCAGCAGGCCGGTGTGCTGGACGCGCAGAAGGCGGTGCTGCTGGGCGAGTTCAGCGCTTGGAAGAAGTCGCCGCTGGACCGCGGTTACACGCTCAAGCATGCGATCGAAGCGGTGCGCGCGCGCACCAAAACGCCCATCCTGACCGGGCTCCCCTTCGGCCACGTCGACACCAAGGTCTGCCTGCCCGTGGGTGCCAAGGTCGAGCTGGTGGTGGAGGGGCGCGATGTCATGATGGGCTGGCAGGGTGATCCGCAGCATCGCCATGATCACTCCGAGCCTCATTCCGAGCACGCTCACTGAATCTCATTGGCCACCGCTTGGCCATGTCGGCGAGCCCGTGAGGGCTTGCCCTGTAGCCTTCGAGTCAGCCTAACTGCTGGCTTGCTCTGTCGCCCATTCAAGCCCGCCGCCCGTCGAGGAATGACGTTCCGGGGCGGCTTTGCCTGCCGTCGGGCGCTTGTCGCCCGGGTGACATGAGGGCGCTGAGCGTACATTTCCCGTTGCGCCTGGGCGACAGCGCGCATCTTTACTTTTGGCAGGGTTGCCCTTGTGACGCTAGCTCTGCATGGCCTTCTGGGCTGCAATTTCCGTGAGGAATCAAGCACCTAGCGGCGGGGCTTGGGTGTGAAAAACTACCTTTCGAAAATACGCCGCGCGTAGTTTCCCTAGGCTGTCGGGAAGCTTCCAGACTCGAAGAATGTAGCCAAGCGTGCGTTCAGCGCATCGAGGCTTTCATCAATCGCCCTGCATGTGCTGACCATGCTCTGTGTCTATCGACCTTGCAATTTCCCCCAGGAGTAGCTCATGTTCAAGAAATCCCAGATCAGCACCGCTGTCTGGACCGCCCTCGGTGGTCTGGTGCTGTCTGCCGTGCCCGCCCATGCTCAGCAAACGCTCGAGCGCATCGAGGTTACCGGTTCGTCCATCAAGCGCATGGTCGATACCGACAGTGCCTTGCCCATTTCCGTGATTTCGGCCGCCGATCTGCGCGCTACCGGTGTTAATTCCGCCGAAGGTGCTCTGGCCAAAATCGCCGCCAGCCAGTCCATGACTGGCAGCTCGCAGACCATCGGTTCGGGCACAGGCGGTGCCGCCTACGCCAATCTGCGTGGCCTCGGCTCCAACAAGACGCTGGTCCTGTTGAATGGTCGCCGCGTGGCTGCCTTCGCTTTCAGCTCGGCCTCTGTTGACCTGAACTCCATCCCTTTCGCCGCGATCGACCGCGTCGAAGTGCTGCGTGACGGCGCTTCGGCGATCTACGGTACCGACGCCATCGGCGGCGTGATCAACTTCATCACCAAGCGCGACTACCGTGGCGTGGACGCTTCGGTGAACTACTCCAAGCCCAAGGAAGAGGGCGGCGTCAAGAAGGGCGTCGCCGTCAGTGGTGGCTTCGGCAATCTGGAAGCCGATGGCTTCAACGTCTGGGCCTCGATCGACAAGCAGACCAATGAGAATGTTCGCGCTGTGGACCGCGATTTCGCCCGCACTGGCGTGATCCCGGACAAGGGTCTGCTGAAGACCTCGGGTACGTCCTTCCCGGCCAACTTCTCGCAAGGCAGCCTGAGCGGCAACCCGTCGCTGCCGAACTGCGCACCGCCGTTCTCGCTGTTCCTGTCGGATATCTCTTCGAAGACCTGCCGCTTTGACTACACGGCCTTCATCGACATCATCCCCGACACCGAAACCAAGACCGGCCTGCTGAAGGCATCGGCCAAGGTTGGTGGCAACTACCTGTCGCTGGAGCACATGGCGACGGACAACAGCAATATCGCTCGCGTTGCGCCGGATCCGGTGACTGGCCTGAGCATGCCTGCCAGCAGCCCCTTCTTCCCGAAGACCTATCCGGGTATTGATGTGACCAAGCCCATCACGGTGGGCTGGCGCATGATCCCTGGCGGTGCGCGTACCAATCAAGCATCGACCAAGGCCAACCGCACCGTGGTCTCCCTGGATGGCACTTATGCCAACTGGGATTACCGTGCCGGCTTCTTCAATGCCGAGAGCAAGGGTGCTCAGGACATTCAAAACGGCTATGTCAACAAGTCGCTGATCCAGAAGGGTGTGACTGACGGCAAGCTGAACCCTTTCGGCGAAGCTGATGCAGCCGGTCTGGCCATCATCGAAGCCGCCAAGATGAGGGGCGTCTACTCCAACGCCAAGGGCAGCAGCCAAGGCTTGGACTTCAATGCTTCGACCCAGCTGTGGGACATGGCCGGTGGTCCGGTCGGCGTGTCGGTGGGTGCCGAGTTCCGCAAGGACAAGTACCGCAATGACACTGTCGACAGCATCGTGGAGAACGTGCCTTCCCTGGGCGTGGCGCCTTACCACGTGAGCGGCGATCGCAAGATCTCTGCGCTGAGCACCGAGTGGCTGTTCCCGGTCAGCAAGGACATCGAGCTGACCTTCGCCGGTCGCTTCGACAAGTACTCTGACTTCGGTTCGACCTTCAACCCCAAGGCCGCGATTCGCTGGACCCCGGTGAAGAACGTCAATGTGCGTGCCTCCTACAACACGGGCTTCCGCGCACCTTCCCTGGATGAGGTCTATGGCCCGCAAGCCGTCAGCTTCACAGGCGATCCGTACGACGATCCGGTTCTGTGCAAGGGCGGCGTGGTGCAGCCTGGTGGCGTTGAGTCCCGCGACTGCGGTCAGCAAGGTCAGATCCAGTCCGGTGGCAACACCGAGCTGAAGCCTGAAAAGTCCAAGACCTTCTCGCTGGGCCTGGCCTTCGAGCCGGTCAAGGGCCTGACGGCTTCGATCGACTACTGGAACATCAAGATCACCAACTCCATCTCGGCCGTGTCCGAGCAGGCGATCTTCGGTGACCCGGCCAAGTACGCATCGCGCTACAAGCGTTGCAAGGACTTGAGCTCGGAGATGCAAGCAACTCTGGATCGTTGCAATACGCCTGAGTGGAAGAACTCCAATGCCCTGGGCTATGTGGTTGCGCTGAACGACAACCTGGGCGATGTCAATACCGATGGTTTCGACTTCGCTGCAGGTTACGCCTTCAACAATGCCATGGGTCGCTTCCAGCTGGGCTGGGAAGCCACCTATGTTCGTAGTTATGAGTACCAGCGTGACAAGGGTGATCCGTTCATCCAGAACGTCGGCAAGTACACCGACTCGAGCCCGGTGCTGCGTTGGCAACATGCGGTGACCGTGAACTGGCGTCTGGGTGACTTCAGCACCAACTTCGGTCTGAGCCACAAGTCGGGCTATGTGGACCAGAACGCGGTGGAGGACAAGTACCTCAACAACGTCAAGGCTTACACCCTGGCCGATCTGTCGGTGACCTGGAGCGGCATCAAGCACACCAAGTTCACCGTTGGCGTGAAGAACCTGTTCGACACCAAGCCGCCGTTCTCGAACCAAGGCACCGTGTTCCAGCAAGGTTATGACCCCCGTCTGACCGACGCTTACGGCCGCACACTGCTGGTTCGCGCCAGCCTGTCGTACTGATCGTTTCATGCGCCTCGCGAGAGGATGAAAACGCGGCCCTTGTGGCCGCGTTTTTTTTGCTGTCGGGCCAGAGCTTGTTTCGCGCTGATTCTCGTAAACCCTAGGCTTTGCTGGTGGCTTGAGTTCCTGGATACCACTAAAATACCAGTGAGGAATCGAACCCTTCGTGGCGGGCCAGCCTCGGGGTGCTTTGCAGCACTTGCCGCAAGCCCGGTTCTTCGGGTAAGCCCCATGTCAGGCGGTCTTTGGAACTCGTTTATGATCGCAGGCGTTTGAGCATTTACCCGGTTTCGGTTCGCCGAATGGGTGGAAGCCAGGCCGAAGCCCGTGGTCGCAAGCTGACGGGCATTTTTGTTGTAGGAGTCGTCGTTGGTGCCGATCCCAGCAGTGTTTCATCCCTGTTTGATGAGATGCATCTGTTCGGTACCATGCGGCACTCAAAGGTTCGAGACGGGCGCTGCGCAGGGGCTGAACCCCACGTGTCTTGATGAAAGAATTTCGCAGTCTTAAGAAGGAGCGCGCATGAACTTTGCGCAGGATAAGCAAGGCTCGTCACGCTTTACGGGTATCGGCATCGTGGTGATGATCCACGTGTTGATCGCGTGGGCGTTGGCAAGTGGACTGGCCCGGAAAGCCATTGAGGCGGTCAAGGGTCCCATCGAGACCAAGGTGATTGAAGAGAAGGTCAAGCCGCCGCCGGAGCCGGAAAAGATCGTGCCTCCGCCGCCGGACTTGAAGGCTCCGCCGCCGCCATTCATTCCGCCCCCGGAATTCCAGGTCACGGCACCCACGCCTCCTGCGCCGGCTATCCAGTCGACCCAGGTCGCTCCGCCTGCTGCCGCTCCCGTTCGCCCGGCTCCTCCGCCAGCTGCGGCTGCAGCGCCTGCGCCGGCACCGGTTCGCACGGGTCCCAAGACCGCCGGCATGGTTTGCACCAAGATGGGCAAGCCGGAAGTGCCTTCGGTGAACTGGAGTGGTGAAGCCTTGTACAAGGTGACCGCGACAGTGAAGTCCGGCCGCGTGGCCAGCATTGAGGTGCAGAGCTTGCGTCCTGGCGTGGATCGCAAGGCTCAGCGAGCCATCATTGCGGCCATCGAGGAAGCGCTGCGCGAGACCTATGAATGTCCAGGTGACCACGTGTTCGAGCAGGAATTCCAGTTCCGCATCGAGTAAGGCCGCGACAAGCTAGAGTTCTTCAAGACCCCAACATTGGGGCAGGGCATCGCCCGGCCCCATTTCTCTCAAACCGATTTCGATTTCATTCGCAGGAGTTGACTCCATGATTTCTCGTATTTCCGGCCTGTTCGCCGCCATCGCTTTTGCTGCGGCAATGGCTGTTTCGCCTGTGCAAGCTCAAGAAGCTGCTGCTTCCGCTGCTGCACCCACCGAGGCAGTTGCTCCTGCTGCCGACGCTGCTCCCGTGGCGCAAGCCGCCGCCAAGCCGATCGACAACCCCTACGGCCTGCAGGCCATGATCGCCCACGGCGACATGGTGTCCAAGGGCGTTCTGGCCCTGCTGCTGATCATGTCCATGGGCAGCTGGTACATCCTGATCACCAAGCTGTGGGACACCCAGAAGCTGTCCAACGAAGCCAAGGAAGTGCGCGCCACCTTCTTCAAGAAGGCCAGCCTGGCCGAAGGCATCAAGGGCCTGAAGGAAGCCAGCGCATTCCGCTACATCGCAGCCAATGCGATCGAGGCTTCTGAGCACCACGAAGGCGCTCTGACCGAGAACATCGATCACAACACCTGGGTGTCGACCAACATCGAGCGCTCGGTTGCTGAAGTGCAAGGCCGCGTGCAAACCGGTCTGGGCTTCCTGGCTACCGTCGGTTCGACCTCGCCGTTCATCGGCCTGTTCGGTACCGTGTGGGGTATTCTGCAAGCGCTGACCGCCATCGGCGTGGCCGGCCAGGCTTCCATCGACAAGGTGGCCGGCCCTGTGGGTGAAGCGCTGATCATGACCGCCATCGGTCTGGGCGTCGCGGTTCCTGCTGTGCTGGGTTACAACTGGCTGGTGAACCGCAACAAGACGGTGATGGGCCAAGTGCGCGCCTTCGCTGGCGACCTGCACGGTGTCCTGATGGGCAACCGTCAAGTGACCAAGCGCTAATCAGCGCTGACCCGGAGAACCCATCATGGGAATGAACGTCGGATCTTCTTCCGGCGATGATGAAGTGGTCTCAACCATCAACACCACGCCCCTCGTGGACGTGATGTTGGTGCTGTTGATCATTTTCCTCATCACCATCCCGGCGGTGGTCAGCACGGTCAAGGTTGAGCTTCCTAAGGAAACCAACGTCGTCCGCGTGACCAAGCCTGAGAACATCGATATCTCGGTCACCAAGAGCGGCGAGATCTACTGGAACACGCAGCTGGTGCCTGATGTCGATGCCTTGGTGCAACGACTGGGCAAGGTGGCGGTGCTGAATCCGCAGCCTGAGGTGCATGTTCGTGGTGACGACAAGTCGCGCTACGAATCCGTGGGCCGTGTGGTTTATGCCTGCCAACGCGCCGGCATCATGAAAGTCAGCTTCGTCACCGAGCCGCCTGCGCGCGGTGGTTGAAGCGAGGAGCGAATAGCATGGGAATGAATGTAGGTAGCTCCTCCGGCAGTGAAGAGCCGGAAGTCATGATGGACGTCAACACCACGCCGCTGATCGACGTGATGTTGGTGCTGATCGTGATGCTGATCATCACGATCCCGATCCAGCTGCACTCGGTGAATCTGGACATGCCCCCCCCGAGCAACTCGGTGCCGCTGAAGGACCCTGTGGTCCACGTGGTGCTGATCGACTTCGATGGCAAGGTCTATTGGGACGAGAACGAGCTGCCCAACCACGAAGCCGTGGAAGCCAAATTGGCTGAAGTGGCTGCCGAGGCAGATCAAGCTGAAGTGCACATCAAGCCCAACAAGCTGGCCGAGTATGGCGCCGTGGCTGCCGTCATGGCATCTGCGCAGCGACTGGGTGTCAAGAAGATGGGCATGGTCGGCAACGAACAGTACGTCAAGTGAGACGGCGCAAGCCGTGAGCTGAGACGTCAAACGAACAGCGCGCCGTCCGTCAAGGACGGCGCGTTTTTTTTCGCAAAGAGGGTAGAAGACGATGAAGATCAGGACATTGGCCTCGGTCGCTATTGGCACCATGGCGTTTGTGTTTGGCAGCGCGCCCCAAGGCGAGCTGGGCTTTGCGCAAGCCCAGGCGCAGGCCGAAGGTGTGCGTCCTCAGGTGGGCAAGGCTTTGAAAGACGCCGTCGCCTTGATCAAGTCCGGCAAGTACAAGGACGCGCTGGCCAAGGTGCATGAAGCGGAAGCCGTCAGCGGCCGCAATGCCACCGAGAACTACAACATCGAAGCGATGCGCATGGCCGCCGCTTCGGGTGCCAGCGACACCGATTCCATGGTCAAGGCCTTTGAGGCTCTGAAGGCCAGCGGCAAGTTGTCGGGCGCCGAACAGCTGCGCTATATGGAGTCCATCTCGGGCACCTATTTGCGCAACAAGGACAATGCTCGCGCCCTGACCTGGGCCCAGCGCTACTTCAAGGAAGGCGGCAACAGCCCCACCATGAAGCAGGTCCTGACTTCGGCACAGTTCAATTCCGGTGATATGGGGTCCATCATCAAGGACACCGAAGCCGAAATTGCTGCCGACGAAAAGGCAGGCCGCACGCCCTCTCAGGACAAGCTGAACCTGTTGCTGAGCGCCGCCATCCGTCAGAAGGATGGCAATGCCGAGCAACTGGCCATCTCCAAGTTGCTGAACTACTACCCGCGCAAGGAGCTGTGGACGCAGGTGCTGTCGGGCATCCAGACCAAGAAGGGCTTCTCGGATCGTTTCTCGCTGGACGTCTATCGCCTCAAGCTGGCCACCGGCAACCTCAAGGATGCCAACGACTATATGGAAATGGCCCAACTCGCTGCGCAGGCCGGTTTCCCTGAAGAAGGCAAGCAGGTCGTGGACAAGGGCTTTGCCGCCAATGTTCTGGGCCAAGGCAAGGAAGGCGAGCGTCACAAGCGCCTGAACGACCTGATGGTGAAGCGCATTGCAGAAGCAAAGGCGGCTCTGCCGGAGGCTGAAAAGGCTGCGCTGGCTGCCAAGGACGGCAATGCCCTGGTCGCGCTGGGCTTGGCTTACGCCTTCCGTGGCGATGCTGCCAAGGGCGTCAAGTACATCGAGCAAGCGATCGAGAAGGACAACCTGACCCGTCCGGAAGACGCTAAGCTCTATCTGGGCCTGGCTCACTCCATGGCCGGCGAGGCGTCCAAGGCGCAAGCCGCGTGGCGTTCGGTCAAGGGCAACGACGGTGCGGCCGATCTGGCTCGCCTGTGGAGCATCCACGCTCGCAGCGCCAAGCGCTGAGCATTCGCCTGCATTTGCCGGCTCAGGTCTGACTCCGGTCGGGCCTGAGTCGGCGATGGCAGCCGAACGAAAAAGGGCCCTGGCGCGCAGCCAGGGCCCTTTTGTTTTGCCGGATCTGCTTTGTGCTTACTTCGGCGCCAGGCGGATGGCGCCGTCGAGGCGGATCACTTCGCCGTTCAGCATCTCGTTGGTGACGATCTGATGCACCAGCTTTGCGTAGTCGGCCGGAGTGCCCAGACGCGAAGGGAAGGGGACGCCGGCAGCCAGGGCGTCCTGTACCTCTTGTGGCATGCCAAAGAGCATGGGCGTGCCAAAAATGCCGGGGGCGATGGTCATGTTGCGGATGCCGTTGCGGGCCAGATCGCGGGCGATCGGCAAGGTCATGCCGACCACGCCGCCCTTGGAGGCGGCATAGGCTGCCTGGCCGATCTGACCGTCATAGGCCGCCACAGACGCGGTCGAGATCAGCACGCCTCGCTCACCGGTGGGCTCCGGGTCGTTCTTGCTCATGGCTTCGGCGGCCAGACGGATCATATTGAAGCTGCCGATCAGGTTGACCGTGATGGTCTTGCTGAACAGGGCCAGTGCATGGGCGCCGTCCTTGCCCACGGTCTTGGCAGCCGGGGCGATGCCAGCGCAGTTGACCAGGCCGAAAAGTTTGCCCAGGCTCAGGGCCTTGGCGACCACGGCCTGGCCGTCGGCTTCCTGGCTGACGTCTGCCTTGACGAAAGCGCCACCCAGTTCAGCTGCCACGGCCTCGCCGCGCTCGACCTGCAAGTCGGCGATCACGACCTTGGCACCGTGCGCTGTCAGCATGCGTGCCGTGCCCTCGCCGAGGCCCGAAGCGCCGCCGGTGACAATGAAAACCTTGCCTGCGATGTCCATGTTCAATCCTTTGAAAGAAGGGTTGGTTGACGTTGACGTAAACGTCAATTATTGGTCAAAAGAAAGCCGCATTGAAGCGGCTTTGCTCGAGAAGGAAAAATGTTCAGCTCAGGGCTGCCAGAGCGCGCTGGGTGATGTCATCGACCGAGCCGATGCCTTCGATGCAGCGGTACTGGGGGGCGCCGGCTTCGCCGCTGGCGGCCCAGTTTGAGTAGTAGGCCACCAGAGGACGGGTCTGGGCCTGATACACCTCGAGGCGCTTCTTGACGGTTTCTTCCTTGTCGTCGTCGCGCTGGATCAGCTCTTCACCGGTGCCGTCGTCGCGACCTTCCACCTTGGGAGGGTTGAACTTGACGTGGTAGGTGCGGCCCGAGGCCACATGGACGCGGCGGCCACTCATGCGCTCGATGATGGCGCTGTCGGGGACGTCGATTTCCAGCACATAGTCCAGCTTCACGCCGGCCGCCTTCATGGCGTCAGCTTGAGGGATGGTGCGGGGGAAGCCGTCGAACAAAAAGCCCTTGGCGCAATCCGGCTGGGTGATGCGTTCCTTGACCAGGCCGATGATGATGTCATCGCTGACCAGGCCACCTGCATCCATGACCTTCTTGGCGGCCAGGCCCATCTCGGTGCCGGCCTTGACGGCGGCACGCAGCATGTCGCCGGTGGAAATTTGCGGGATGCCGAATTTTTGGCAGATGAAGGCAGCTTGGGTGCCTTTGCCGGCGCCGGGGGCGCCCAGAAGAATCAGTCGCATGGGTCTCCTTGATGCAGCAGGGAAGGCGCGCAGGGCCCTCTTCAACAGCGGGCGAGGATAGCACGCGCTGACCTACGTCAGACTGACGCAGGCCCCGCTTCTTGCCTCAGGGTAACCCCAGGGTTCGAGGGATGCCCTCAGCGCCCGCCCAAGGCCCGTGCGCGGAACACGCTGCGCACGCGTTCGAGGTCCTCGAGGGTGTCCACGCCTGGGCCCGGCCGCTGTTCACTCACGTGCACAGCAATGCGCTCGCCATGCCAGAGCACACGCAGCTGCTCCAGCGATTCGATCTGCTCCAGCGGACTGACCTGCAGCCGCGGGAAGCTGCGCAGGAAGCCGGCCAGATAGCCGTAGAGGCCGACATGGCGCAAGGCCGTGCCCGGCTGGGGCTGGCCTGGGTTTTGCGCCTGGCCATCGCGCCAGAAGGGAATGTGAGCGCGGGAGAAGTAAAGCGCCAGGCCGTTCTTGTCGGTCACGACCTTGACGACATTGGGGTTGGCGAACTCGGCCTGGCCTTCCGGGGTGTCGTCCAGCACGTGGGCGACCGTGCTCATCACGCATTCCGGGCGCTGGCACAGCAATTCTGCGCAAGCGTCGATCATGGCCGGCTCAATCAGGGGCTCGTCGCCTTGCACATTGACGACCAGATCCTGGCCGTCCAAGCCCAGCAGCTCGCAGGCTTCGGCCAGGCGGTCGCTGCCCGAGACATGGTCTGCGCGCGTCAACACCGCTTCGATGCCATGCGCGGCACAGGCTTGCACGACGGTGGCTGCATCGCTGGCCACCACCACACGCGTGGCCTTGGACGCTGCCGCCCTTTGCGCCACGCGCACGATCATGGGCAGGCCTTCGATTTCGGCCAAGGGCTTGTTGGGCAGGCGGGTGGAGGCCAGGCGCGCCGGCACGATGACAGTGAAGCTCATGGCGCAGCGGGCTTGCTGCCTTCTGCCTCCGGGTCGTAGGCGCGGGCCTCGTTCTCCAGCATTACGGGAATGCCGTCGCGCACGGGAAAGGCGAGGCGGTCGGCATTGCAGATCAGCTCGCGACCGCCATCGGGTCCGCGCAGATGTTCCAGAGGGCCTTTGCACAAGGGGCAGACCAATATTTCCAGCAAACGGTTATCCATCGTCATCCCCATCTAGGTTCGGTGAGCAGGCTCGCGTGTCTGGCAGCCCATGACTGTCAGGCGTGCATGCAAAGCCTGCTCAAAAGCGTGTTCGGGCCGGAAGTCTAGCGTCACCACCCAGATCCGTGGCCCGCCGGGCTTGCTACCGGGCGTCGGGCGCAGCTTGACGGCATCTTTCTCCGTCACCAGCACGTCTCCTGCGTCCGCGCGCCAGGGGCGGGTGGCGTAGTCGAAATGGTCGGGTAGGGCGTGGCGCTCCGTGATCTCGAGGCCGCAGGCCTCCAGCATGTCAAAAAAACGCGCCGGCTGGGCCATGCCGGCTGCCGCGACCAGGGAGTGGCCGCGCAAGGCTTGCAAGCTGGCCGGACTTGCCGGCTGGCCGTCCCACCAGTCCTGCAGCGACACCGCACCGCCGAGCGTGCGCTTTGCCAGATGCCCGGGCAGGGCGGTGCTGGCTTGGGCGGCGTTGTAAAGCACCAGATGGTCGGCCGGCAGCCGGGCTTGAAAGGGTTGGCGCAGCGGGCCGGCGGGCAGCACATGGCCATTGCCGATGCCGCGGCTGTCGAACACCAGGATCGACAAGGCGCGCGGCAGGCGGCCATGCTGCAGGCCGTCGTCGCTGATCAGGATTTGCAACTGCGGGTGGGCTTGCAGCAGGGCGCGCGCGGCGGCCACCCGGTCGCGGCCCACGGCCACGGGTACGCCGCTGCGCAAATGGATCAGCAGCGGTTCATCACCGACGGCGCGCGCCGGGCTGTCGCGCCGCACCAAGGCGACCTCGTCGCTGTCGCGGCCGTAGCCGCGCGAGATCACGCCGGCCGCCATGCCCCAGCCTTGCAGCAGATTGAGCAGCGCCAGGGTGGTCGGGGTTTTACCGGCGCCTCCGACGATCCAGTTGCCGACCACGATCACCGGCACCGGCAGTGTTTCCGCGCGCTTCAGGCCCAATCGGTACAGCAGCTTGCGCACGGCCCAGAGCAGGCGGTACAGACCCGAGAGCGGCAGCAGGCAGGTGGACAGTGCCCCGCCGCTGAGCCACTCGCGTTCAAGCCGCCGGGCCAGGGCCGGGGCGGCAGGGTCGCGCGGCCCGGCCATCACTGGCCGTTGGTCTGGGCGGCGAAGGTCAGGCGGGACAGCCCAGCGCGGCGTGCGGCGTCCATGACATTGATCACCGACTGGTGAGCGGCCGAGGCGTCGGCCGAAACAATCACCATGGTCTCAGCCCGGCCTTGGCTGGCCTGGGTCAGAGCGGCGGTCAGCAGGTCAACGGTGCGACCTTCCACGGCCTGACCATTGATCACATAGCGTCCATCGGCCGAGACGGCGATGATGATTTCCTGCGGCCTCTCCTTCAGCTGCTCGGCATTGGCCACCGGCAGGGCAATCTGCAGCTCGGTGAACTTCGAGTAGGTGGTGGACAGCATCAAAAAGATCAGGACCACCAAGAGGACGTCGATGAAGGGGATCAGATTGATCTCCGGCTCTTCGCTGCGGCGCTGTCTGAATTTCATCGTGGCAACTCCGGCGCGGACTCAGGCCGTGTAGCGTTGCAGTTGGTTCAAGAGACGCTCGCCGCTTTGCTCCAACTCCAGCACATACTCTTCCACGCGGCCACGGAAGTAGCGGTAGAACATCAGCGAGGGAATCGCCACCATCAGGCCGAATGCGGTGTTGTAGAGCGCGATGGAGATGCCGTGCGCCATCTGCGCTGGGTTGCCTCCGCCGGGCGCCTGGCTGCCGAAGATCTCGATCATGCCGACCACCGTGCCAAGCAGGCCCAGCAAGGGGGCTGCCGTGGCGATGGTGCCCAGGGTGTTGAGGTAGCGCTCCAACTGGTGGATGGCTCGGCGGCCCGCCAGCTCGAAGACCTGGCGCAGCTTGGCCTCTTGCATCTGCGGCTCCAGCGTCACGGCGCGCAGGCCGGAGGCCAGCAACTCACCGAGCAGGGAATGCTCGGCCAGGCGGTTGACCATCTCGGGCGTGGGCAAGGTCTGGCTGCTGATGCCCAGCACCTCATCCAGCAGGCGCGGCGGCACGATGCGGCTGCGGCGAAGGCTGGAAAAGCGCTCGATGACCAGGGCCAGGGCAATAACGGAACAGATCAGCAGGGGCCAAATCGGCCAGCCGGCGGCTTGTATGATCGAAAACAAAGACAACCCCTGTCGTTGAATGCTGCGATTGCTGGAAAACCTGCCGCGTGCTCCGGCCCGTATGGGTGGCTCGCGATTGCGGGCGATTATGGCCCGAAGCGCGCGCCATTCGAGAGAGTCTCTACCCGAGTCGACGAGGCAGATTGCGGACACCGTTGTTGGGCCGAAGTCTGGGTCTTGGAACCATCCACTTCATCTGTGGATAACTTTGTGGGCAAGCTGATTTTTCGGGGCGCCAAGGCCCGAAAAATCAGGGGCTTAGATAAATTGCCTCTTTTTTGAGCAGAAAAAACACTTGAAAAACAAGGCTTTGTGTGTCTGTGACGGCACCGTGACGTGCGCTTCAGCCGGGCGGCCCATGATGGCCGTGGCTGTGGAGTTCTCCCGGGTGGGCGCTGATGTTTGAGCGGTCCGTGACACCGCCGCCGCGCTTGGTGTGGGGGGTGCAAGCCTTGCTGACCGCGGTCAGCGACAGCCTCGCGGCACGCTTCTCCGTCTGTGTTGTGGGCGGTGAGGTTTCGGGCTTCACGCGCGCGGGCAGCGGCCATTGCTATTTCAGCCTCAAGGACTCTGGCGGTTCGGGTGCCTTGCTGCGCTGCGCCATGTTTCGCCGTGCCGCTGGCCTCTTGGACTTCTCGCCGGCGGAGGGCATGCTGGTCGAGTTGCGCGGCAAGGTCACCCTGTACGAGCCGCGCGGCGAGTTGCAGTTCATTGTCGAAAGCATGCGCCGGGCCGGTGCGGGTGCTCTATATGAACAGTTCTTGCGCTTGAAGGCGCGGCTGGAGGCGCAGGGCTATTTCGATGCCGACCGCAAGCGGCCGCTGCCGGCCTTTCCGCGCCGCTTGGGCGTGGTCACCTCGCGTGCGGGTGCGGCGCTGCATGATGTGCTGACGGCGCTGGCCCGCCGCGCGCCTCATGTGGAGGTGCTGATCTACCCCTGCTTGGTGCAGGGCGAGCAGGCGCCGCCGCAGATCGTGCGGGCGCTGGAGCTGGCCAATGAGCGGCACGAGGTGGACGCCTTGTTGTTGGTGCGCGGCGGCGGCTCGCTGGAAGACTTGTGGGCCTTCAATGACGAACGGGTGGTCCAGGCCGTGGCCTTGAGTGCCTTGCCGCTGATCTGCGGTGTCGGCCATGAGACCGATGTCACCCTGGCCGACCTGGCGGCTGATTTGCGGGCGCCGACGCCGACCGCAGCGGCCGAGCTGGCCGCGCCCTCACGTGAAGCGCATCTGGAACGCCTGGCCGCCATCTCGGACGCCTTGAGCCGGCGCCTGGAGCAGCGCCTGGACGGACTGGCCCAGCGTCTGGACCGCGCGGCCCTGCGCCTGGCCCGGCCGACCGAGGTGCTGACGCGCCAGCGCCGTCGCCTGGCACTGCTGGCCCAGCGTTGGGGTCAGGCCTTGCCTCGGGTGCAGGCGGCCGAGGTCCAGCGCCTGGATCACCTGGCCCAGCGCCATCGCCGCGCCGCACCGCAGCTGCTGCGTGCCCAAGCTTTGCGGCTGGACGCCTTGCAGGCCCGGCTCTTGGCGCTGGACCCGCAGCAGGTGCTGGCGCGCGGCTATGCCTGGCTGGATGATGGCCAGGGCAGGGCGCTGATCTCCGTGCAGCAACTCGAGCCCGGGCAGCAGGTTCATGCCGTGCTGGCCGACGGCGAGGCGCAGATGCAGGTGCTGGAGCTCAAGCCGAAGGCCGCGGCGAGTGGCTCGTGAGGGTCTGGCGAAACCCGTGGTTTGAAGGGTTATCGCTGCCGCACCGTCAAAGGCAGCCAGCCTGCCTACAATCGCCCGCAAAGTCGTTTCACCCCCGCCTTTTTCTTTTCTCAATACTGCCCTGAGGAGTTGATATGGAACATCTGTTGCCCGCACTGCCCTATGCCAAGGACGCCCTGGCCCCTCACTACAGCGCCGAGACGCTGGAGTTCCACCATGGCAAGCACCACAACGCTTATGTGGTCAACCTGAACAATCTGCAAAAGGGCACCGAGTTCGAAGCCCTGAGCCTGGAAGAGATCGTCAAGAAGTCCAGCGGCCCGATCTACAACAACGCCGCCCAGATCTGGAACCACACCTTCTTCTGGAACTGCATGAAGCCCAATGGCGGCGGCGCACCGACCGGCGCTTTGGCCGAGGCCATCAACGCCAAGTGGGGCAGCCTGGACGCCTTCAAGGAAGCCTTCACCAAGAGCGCCGTGGGCAACTTCGGTTCCGGCTGGACCTGGCTGGTGAAGAAGGCCGACGGTTCGCTGGACATCGTCAACACCGGCGCTGCCGGCACGCCGCTGACCACCGCTGACACCGCTCTGTTGACCATCGACGTGTGGGAGCACGCTTACTACATCGACTACCGCAATCTGCGCCCCAAGTTCGTCGAGACCTTCCTGAACAGCTTGGTCAACTGGGACTTCGCTCAGGCCAATTTCGCTTGAGCTCTTGAGATGAAGTCTGGCGGCTTGACCGCCACCCCTTGAAAGCCGGCCTTGTGCCGGCTTTTTCGTGGGGTCTGTGCGGCACGCAAGCGACATGGGCTTGATAAATGTCATGACGATGGGGGCGGGCGTGACCTAGATTACGTTCATCCCGCCGCCCTATGACTTCCGCCATCGCCTCCCTCCCCACGATCAGCGCCGCAGTGCAGGCGCTGGATGACCCTGACTTGCTGGCGCCCTTCACGCGTTGGTTGCCCGCGGCGCCAGCCGAGGCCTCGCCGGCTCTGGCTGAATCGCAGTTCCAGCTGTCCGGCCTGCACTGTGCCGCCTGCGCCGGCATCATCGAGCGCGCCTTGCAAGTGCAGCCTGGTGTTGTCGGTGCCACGGTCAATGCCGCCAGTGCCCGCCTGACGCTGCGCTGGCGCCCAGAGCAGACGCGCTTGGCGGACTTGCTGGCCAGCATCGAGCGCAGCGGCTATGGCGCCGCCCCCGATGTCGCCGCCCCGGCCCGGGCTTTGCGCGAGCGCGAGCAGCGTCAGGCGGTCTGGCGCTTGTTCGTGGCGGCTTTTCTGATGATGCAGGTCATGATGATGGCCGCGCCGGCCTATTTTGCCGAGCCCGGCGATCTGAGTCCCGATCTGGCCCGTCTGCTGCAGTGGGCCAGCTGGGTGCTCAGCCTGCCGGTGCTGCTGTTCTCGGCCGGGCCTTTCTTTCGCGGCGCTTGGCTTCAGCTGCGCGCCCGCCGCTTAGGTATGGACGTGCCGGTGGCGCTGGGTTTGGCCGTCACCTTTGTGGCCAGCAGCGGAGCCTTGTTCGAGCCCGGCGGCGTGTTTGGCCATGAGGTTTACTTCGACTCGCTGACCATGTTCGTCAGCTTCTTGCTGGCCGGGCGCTGGCTGGAGCTGCGGGCGCGGCACCGGGCGGCTGCGAGCCTGGAGGCGGCCAACTCGGCCTTGCCCGATGCCGTTGAGCGCATCGAGGCCGATGGTTCGGTCAGCCGCGTCGCACCCATGCGTCTGCGCGTCGGTGATCTGGTGCGGGTCTTGGCTGGCCAGGCTTTTCCGGCCGACGGTCGAGTGGAAGGTGGCAGCAGCGCTGCCAACGAGGCCTTGCTGAGTGGCGAGTCCCTGCCGGTGGCGAAGGCCGCGGGTGATGAGGTGGTCGCTGCCAGTCTGAATCTGCAGGCGCCCTTGCTGGTGCGCATCAGCCGGGTGGGCGCGGACACGCGGCATGAGGCGATTCAACGCCTGATGCGTGAGGCCATGAGCCAGCGCCCCGCTTCCATCGAGTTGGCCGACCGGGTGGCGGGCTATTTCCTGTGGGCGGTGCTGCTGCTCGCGGGCGCCGCGGCCATGGTGTGGAGTGTCATCGAGCCCGGCCGTGCGGTCTGGGTGGCTGTCTCGGTGCTGATCGTCACCTGCCCCTGTGCCTTGTCCTTGGCTGCGCCGGCTGCGCGGCTGGCGGCCACCGGGGCCTTGGCCCGGCGTGGTCTGCTGCTGGTGAATATGGATCTGCTGGAAACCTTGTGCAAGGTCGACACGGTGGTGCTGGACAAGACCGGCACCTTGACCGAGGACCGCATGGCCTTGCTGGCGCAGGCGGCCAGCGAACCCGCGGGCGAGGCCACCTTGCTGGCGGCGGCGCGCAGTTTGGCGCGGCAGTCGCAGCATCCTTTTTCGCGCGCCTTGGTGCAAAGTGGGTCAGCACAGCCGGCCGCAGAGGATGAAATTGTGGGGGGCGAGCCAGCCTGGCAGCAGGTGCAGGAATCACCCGGCCGTGGCCTCCAGGCGCAGGACGCCCAAGGTCGGGTCTGGCGCCTGGGCGCGCCGGCCTGGGTGGCTTCCGCGGAGGCGCTCGCGGCCTTGCCCGAGCGCTTGCGTGCCGAGGCTCAGCTGGCTTTTGGCCAGCCCGAGGGTCAGGTCTTGCTGATGCAGTTCGGGGAAGTCTTGCGTGCTGATGCCTGCGAGGCGGTGCAGCAGCTCCATGCCCTGGGTTTGAACACTTGCCTGCTGTCGGGCGACGCGCCCGAGCGCGCCGAGGCGTTGGCCCGCCAAGCCGGCCTGCAGCGGGCCGTGGGCGGCGCCAGCCCTGAGCGCAAGCTCGCTGAAGTGCAAGGTCTGCAGGAGGCTGGGCATTGCGTGCTGATGGTGGGGGACGGCATCAACGATGCGCCCGTGCTGGCGCGGGCCGATGCCAGTGTGGTGATGGGGCAGGGCGCCATGTTGGCCCGCGCCAGCGCCGATGCCTTGCTGCTGTCCGGCCGCTTGATGGATCTGGTGCTGCTGCGGCGCTTGGCCTTGCGCACGCGCCGCATCATCCGGCAGAACCTGGCCTGGGCCGCCGCCTACAACGCGGCCTGCATTCCTTTGGCCTTGACCGGCTATCTGCCTCCCTGGGCCGCGGGCCTGGGCATGGCCGGCAGCTCGGTCTGGGTGGTCTTGAACGCGCAGCGTCTGGCGCGCAATCTGAGCGGACGCTGAGCATGGAAGTTCTGTATCTCTTGATCCCGGTGTCGGTGCTGCTGGTGCTGGTGATCGTCGGTGTGTTCGGGTGGGCAATTAACAACGGCCAGCTCGATGATCTGGAGCGCGAAGGCGTTCGTATTCTTGAAGAAGTTGCGGGGGTTGATGAAGGTCAATCTCCGTCGTCGGGCGCTGGCAAAGAATCGCCCTCGTCAAACTAAAAGCTGCAAGGAGCCAAAACAATGGCAAAGACTGCTGCGCCGGACATCGCTTCCGGAGGCGTATATGAGGATGGTGTAGTGCGTGCCTTTGCACTCGCCGCCGTCCTATGGGGTGTTGTGGGCATGTTGGTGGGGGTGATCATTGCCGCCCAGCTGACCTGGCCCGAACTCAATCTGGGCATTCCATGGCTGAGCTATGGCCGCCTGCGACCGCTGCACACCAATGCGGTGATCTTTGCGTTCGGCGGTTGCACGCTGTTCGCCACTGCCTACCACGTGGTGCAGCGCACCGGACAGACGCGCCTGTTCGCGCCCGGCCTGGCCTGGTTCACTTTCTGGGGCTGGCAGTTGGTCATCCTCTCGGCTGCGATCACCTTGCCCCTGGGTATCACCAGCGGCAAAGAGTATGCCGAGCTGGAGTGGCCGATCGACATCTTGATCACCCTGGTCTGGGTCTCGTATGCGGTGGTGTTCTTCGGCACCGTCGGTACCCGCAAGGTCAAGCACATCTATGTGGCCAACTGGTTCTTCGGCGCCTTCATCATCGCCGTGGCCCTGCTGCATCTGGTCAACAGTGCCGCCATCCCGGTCTCGCTGTTCAAGAGCTACTCGGCCTATGCCGGCGTGCAGGACGCGATGGTGCAATGGTGGTACGGCCACAATGCCGTGGGCTTCTTCCTGACTGCAGGTTTCCTGGGCATGATGTACTACTACATCCCCAAGCAAGCCGGCCGCCCGGTCTACAGCTACCGCCTGTCCATCGTCCACTTCTGGGCGCTGATCTTCACCTATATGTGGGCGGGCCCGCACCATCTGCACTACACCGCGCTGCCGGACTGGGCGCAATCGGTGGGCATGGTGTTCTCCCTGGTGCTGCTGGCTCCCAGCTGGGGCGGCATGATCAACGGCATCATGACCCTGAGCGGTGCCTGGCACAAGCTGCGTGACGACCCGATCCTGAAGTTCCTGATCGTGTCCCTGTCCTTCTACGGCATGTCGACCTTCGAAGGTCCGATGATGTCCATCAAGACAGTGAACGCCCTGAGCCACTACACCGACTGGACCATTGGCCACGTGCACTCCGGCGCCTTGGGCTGGGTGGGTCTGATCTCCATGGGTTCGCTCTATCACCTGATCCCGCGCATGTTCGGCCGCACCGAGATGTACTCGAAGAAGGCCATCGAGCTGCACTTCTGGATCGCCACCCTGGGCATCGTGCTCTACATCGCCGCGATGTGGATTGCCGGTGTGATGCAAGGCCTGATGTGGCGTGCAGTCAACCCGGACGGCAGCCTGGTCTACACCTTTGTCGAAAGCGTCAAGGCCACCTATCCCTTCTATGTGATCCGTTTGCTGGGTGGCGTGCTCTACCTGGGCGGCATGTTGGTGATGGCCTGGAACGTGGTGAAGACGGTGCAAGTGGGCCGTGCCGTCAAGGCACCGATCCCCACCTTGGTGGCCGCCTGAAGCGCTGAACGCTAGAACCTAGGAGAAATACAAAATGGCATCCACAGAACACAAGTCCAGTGGCCACCAACGCATCGAGACCAGCAATTTCTTGATGATCGTGCTGGTGCTGCTGACGGTGATCGCCGGTGGCGCGGTGGAAATCGTGCCGCTGTTCTTCCAGCGCTCGACCACCGAAGCCACCCCGGGCCTCAAGCCCTACACGCCGCTGCAGCTGGCCGGCCGGGACGTCTACATCCGCGAGGGTTGCTACAACTGCCACTCGCAGATGATCCGCCCCTTCCGCTCGGAGACGCTGCGCTACGGCCACTACTCAACCGCCGGTGAATTCGTCTACGACCACCCCTTCCAGTGGGGCAGCAAGCGAACCGGCCCTGACCTGCACCGTGTGGGTGGCAAGTACAGCGATGAATGGCACCGCATTCACTTGATCAACCCGCGTGATCTGGTGCCCGAATCGAACATGCCGGCCTACCCCTGGTTGGCCACGGCTGCCCTGAATCCGGCCGACATGGCGCCCAAGATGAAGGCCCTGCGCACCGTGGGCGTGCCCTACACCGACGCTGAAATCAGCGCTGCGGCCGACGAGGTCAAGGGCAAGACCGAAATGGAAGCTGTGATTGCTTATCTGCAAGTGCTCGGCACTTCGCTGAAGTAATAGGCAAGAAGGAGATCCGCAATGGATATCAATAGCTTGAGAACGGCGGTGACCCTGCTGTCACTGCTGGTGTTCCTGGTGATCGTGGTCTGGGCCTATTCCAGCCGCAACAAGGCGCACTTTGATGATCTGGCCGGCATGGCCTTGCAAGACGAAGCCGATGGGAGGCCTCAATGAGTGATTTTTTCTCTGATGGTTGGTCCATGTTCGTGGCTGGCACGACGATCGCAGGCCTGGTGTTCTGCATCGTTCTGCTGCTGATCGCCGCTCGCCATCGCGTCATGGCCAGCGACAACAGCACCGGCCATGTCTGGGACGAAGACCTGCGCGAGATGAACAACCCGCTGCCGCGCTGGTGGGCCATCCTGTTCGTGCTGACCGTGGTGTTCGCCGGTATCTACCTAGCCGCCTATCCGGGTCTGGGTAGCAGCAAGGGTTCGCTGGGTTGGTCCAGCGCCGGGCAGTACCAGAAGGAGCAGGATGACGCGCACAAGGCCATGAGTGCGCTCTACGCCAAGTTCACCGGCAAGCCGGTTGAACAGCTGGCTCAGAACAGTGAGGCCATGGCCATTGGTGAGCGTCTGTTCGCCAACAACTGCGCCAGTTGCCATGGCTCGGACGCCAAGGGCAGCAAGGGTTTCCCCAACCTGACTGACAGCGACTGGCTCTACGGCGGTTCGCATGAAGTCATCGTGCAGACCATCACCAATGGCCGCAACGGCGTCATGCCTCCCATGGCCGCCGCCGTCGGTACTGCCGAAGATGTGCGCAATCTGGCCAACTATGTGCTGAGCCTGTCGGGCAGCGCCCATAACTCGATCGCCGCGCAGAAGGGCAAGGAGAAGTTCATGGCCTGTGCCGCCTGCCATGGTGCCGACGGCAAGGGCAATCAGGCTCTGGGTGCGCCCAATCTGACCGACAAGATCTGGTTGCACGGCTGGGGTGAGGATGCGGTGATGGCCATGATCAACAATGGCAAGAACAATATGATGCCGGCCCAATCCACACGCCTGACTCCGGAGCAGATCCAGGTTCTGGGTGCCTATGTCTGGAGTCTGTCCAGCAAGACGGCAGTCGCCCCCTGACCATGACTGAAGCCCGGGCAGTCCCGCCGGCGCCGCGTGTCGGACCGGCCATTTCTCCCTCCGCGTCTGCCGCCCAGGCGGCGGGCGAGGATGCGGTGGTGGAAATCGTCTCGCTCTACGCAGCGCAGAAGAAGATCTACCCTCGCGCCGTGTCCGGCCTCTTCGCCAGCTGGCGTTGGGGCTTGGTCTGGTTCACGCAGATCTTGTTCTATGGTCTGCCCTGGCTGCTCTGGAACGACCGGCAGGCTGTGCTCTTCGAGCTCGCCAGCCGGCGTTTTTACATTTTTGGCCTGGTCCTGTACCCGCAGGATTTCATCTACTTGACCGGCCTGCTCTTGATCTCGGCCTATGCCTTGTTCCTGTTCACGGCCGTGGCTGGGCGCTTGTGGTGCGGCTATGCCTGCCCGCAGACGGTCTACACCGAGATCTTTCTCTGGATCGAACGCCAGTTCGAGGGTGACCGCCAGGCGCGCATGAAGCTTGATGCTTCACCCTGGGGCTTGAATAAGCTCTGGCGCAAGGGTGGCAAGCAGGCGGTGTGGATCACCGTCGCTTTGTGGACCGGCTTCACCTTCGTCGGCTATTTCACGCCCATTAAATCGCTGTGGGCCGAGGCCTTCACGCTCAGCTTCGGTCCCTGGGAATGGTTCTGGGTGCTGTTCTACGCTTTTGCCACCTACGGCTTCGCCGGCTTCATGCGCGAGCAGGTCTGCAAGTACATGTGTCCCTATGCGCGCTTCCAGAGCGCCATGTTCGACAAGGACACGCTGATCATTAGCTACGACACCGAGCGCGGCGAGCCGCGCGGTTCGCGCAGCAAGAAAGCCAGCGTGGACGAGGTCAAGGCCGCCGGACTGGGTTCATGCATCGACTGCACCTTGTGTGTGCAGGTGTGCCCCACTGGCATCGACATCCGCCAAGGCTTGCAGTACGAATGCATCGGCTGCGCCGCTTGCATCGACGTCTGCGACGGCGTGATGGACAAGATGAACTACCCGCGTGGCCTGATCCGCTACGACACCCAGAACGGCCTGCAGCAGCATCTGAGCCCGGCGCAAAAACTGCGCCGTATGTTCCGCCCGCGCGTGGTGATCTACACCGTGGTGCTGTTTGTCTTGTGCACGGCCTTGCTGGCCAGCCTGCTGTTCTTGCGCAGCCCCGTCAAGCTCGATGTGGTGCGCGACCGCGGTGTGCTGGCACGCGTGGTGGAAGACGGTTATGTCGAGAACCTCTACCGTCTGCAGGTCATGAACGCGACCGAGCAGACCCATCGCTACCGTGTCACGGTCAGTGGTCTGGAGGGCATCAAGTTGGAGAAGGCGGTCGAGCTGAGCGTGGCGCCGGCCGAGGCGCGCTGGCTGACGCTGTCGGTGCGAGTGCCGCCCGAGACGGCGGCACGTGCTGCCCAGGATCACAAGGGCTCGCATGGCATCGAGTTCCAGTTGCGCAGCCAGGATGGCGGCCAAGCCGGAGCCACCGTGGTGCACGAAAAATCAACCTTTATCGTGCCGCGCTGAACGCCGGCTCGCACAAGCACAGTCAGGAGACATACCCATGAGCCAGAACCTGAATCTCGATGCCCAAGCCCCGCAGGACAAGCCGGCCGGCTGGTGGCGTACCCCCATGATGTGGCTGGTCGTTGGCGGGCCCGCGCTGGTGATCGTCGCCAGCTTTGTGACCTTGAGCCTGGCCATCAGTCACCCCGATCCGGTGCTGGAAGAGAAGGTGGTGGCCAACAAAGCCAGTGGCGCCAAGGCCTTGCTGCCGGCTCGGGAGGCACGCAACCACGCCGCCACCGGCGGACAGTGAAATGGACAGCGCTGATCGCTCCGCGTCGGCCGTCCCCAAGCTCAGCAGCCGCTGGGCCATGGCGGTGGCCTGGCCATCGTTCTTCATGGCCGGGGTGATGGAGGCGCTGGTGTTTGCCGTCATCGATCCCAGTGATCTGACTTGGTTCGGCGCTGAGCGGCTGGACTGGTCGCGCCAGGCGGTCTACACCGTCAGTTTCATGATCTTATGGCTGGTGATCAGCCTCTCGGCCAGCGTCAGTGTGATGCTGGCGACCTTGCCGGATCTGCCCGAAGACGCCCATCCGCGCGGCTGGCCGCGCTGAGCGCCGCAGCAGACCCAGGCGCCAGGGCGTGCATGAAACAAAAAGGCCTTCGGAATTCCGAAGGCCTTTTGCTTGGAGGCGTTTCGTCTCAACAAGTGCTGTTATTGACCAGCTTCTGTAGGCCTGCTTGGTCGAGGATGCGCAGATGGCGCTGCTTCACTTCGAGCAGGCCCTCTTCCTGGAATTTGGAGAAAGTGCGGCTGACGGTTTCCAGCTTCAGGCCGAGATAACTGCCAATTTCCTCGCGCGTCATACGCAGCACCAGGGCGGCGGCGGAGAATCCGCGCGCCTGCAGGCGCTGGGTCAGGTTGAGCAGGAATGCGGCCAGGCGCTCTTCCGCACGCATGCTGCCCAGCAGCAGCATCACGCCGTGATCGCGCACGATCTCGCGGCTCATGATCTTGTGGAACTGACGCTGCAGGTCGGTGAACTCGCGGGACAGTTCTTCAAGCTGCTCGAAGGGGATCACGCAGACTTGCGAGTCTTCCAGCGCGACAGCGTCACAGCTGTGGCGGTCGGTGCTGATACCGTCCAGGCCCAACAACTCGCCGGCCATCTGGAAGCCGGTGACTTGGTCGCGTCCGTCTTCCGAGGACACGCAGGTTTTGAAGAAGCCGGTGCGCACGGCGTAAAGCGACTGGAATTCATCGCCGCTGCGGAACAAGGTGTCGCCGCGCGCCACAGTACGGCGAGTGGCCACCAATTGGTCGAGCTGGTCCAAGTCACCGGAGGACAAGCCCACAGGCAGGCACAGCTCGCGCAGATTGCAGCTGGAGCAGGCGACTTTCAGGGGCTCAAACTTGATCGGGACGGTGGCGTTCATCGTGTGCTTCTTCAGGGGTTCAGCCAGCTCGGGTGAGCTGGCTCGCGCTTGTAGGACTTCCGGATTCTTGACGGACATGAGCATGATGCACCTCAAAACTTGGTGCATTGTTGTGGCGGCAAAGCGCGTCGAGCTTGATCCTAGTCAAGTCGCGCCGCCAAAGCCTTGGCAAAGTGCTGGCCATGGTACAGAACATTCAAGGCCGCGCGCGCCCGGCCCCCGAGACAAGCAACTCCGGCACTGCTTTCATCAGTGAAGAGCTGCTGCGTCGCTTCGATGTGTCCGGCCCGCGCTACACCTCGTATCCGACGGCGGACCGCTTTGTCGAGGCCTTCACGCTGGAGCAATACCAGCAGGCCCTGACGCAGCGAGCGGGTGGCTCCCAAGTTGGAGGCAACACGCCGCTGTCGCTGTACATCCACATTCCGTTCTGCGAATCGGTCTGTTATTACTGCGCTTGCAACAAGGTCATCACCAAGCACCATGACCGTGCCACCGAGTACCTGCAGGCCCTGGTCACGGAAATGGACCTGACCCTGGAGCATCTCGGTCGCGGCGCCGCAGTCTCGCAGTTGCACCTGGGCGGCGGTTCACCGACCTTTCTCAGCGATGCTGAGCTGAGCCAGCTGATGGTTGCATTGCTCGAGCGTTTCCGCCTGGCGCCCGGTGCCGAGGTGTCCATCGAGGTCGATCCGCGCACCGTGACGAACGAGCGTCTGGCCCATTTGCGTCAGCTTGGCTTCAACCGCCTGAGCTTTGGCGTGCAGGATTTCGACCCCGAGGTTCAGAAGGCGGTACATCGCCAGCAGAGCTATGAAAGTGTGGAAGCGCTGATGACGGCTGCGCGCACGCTGGGTTTCGAATCCACCAATGTGGATCTGATCTACGGCCTGCCGCTGCAGACGCCCGAGTCTTTTGCTCGCACCATCGCTCAGGTTGGCGCGCTCAAGCCGGATCGCATCGCCCTGTACGGCTACGCCCACCTGCCGCAGCGCTTCAAGCCGCAGCGGAGGATCAACGAGGCTGAGCTGCCGGTGGCGGGCGACAAGGTGACCATGCTGGCCGCGGCCATCAGCGGATTCGAGCAGCATGGCTACAGCTATATCGGCATGGATCACTTTGCCTTGGCCACGGATTCCCTGGCCGTCGCAAAGCGCCAGGGGCGGCTGCACCGCAATTTCCAGGGCTACAGCACCCAGCCCGATTGCGATTTGATTGCCCTCGGTGTGTCCGCCATTGGCCGCGTCGGTGCCAGCTACAGCCAGAACGCCAAGACCTTGGACGAGTACTACGACTCGCTGCGCCAAGGGCAGTTACCGATTCAACGCGGCCTGGCATTGACGCGCGACGACATTGTTCGCCGCGCGGCGATCATGGCGCTGATGTGCCAGGGGCGGCTGGAGTTCGAGTCGATCGAGCTGGCGCATCTTGTCGATTTCGAGAGCTATTTCCGGCCTGAGCTGGAGCGCATGCGCGGCCTGGCCGAGCAGGGTCTGGTGACGCTGGAGCCCGGGGCGATTCAGGTGACCGCCATGGGCTGGTATTTCGTGCGCGCTGTTGCTATGGTGTTTGACCGATACCTGCAAGCCGACCGCAGCCGTGAGCGCTTCTCCCGCATCATCTGACCCCCATGCTTGACGCCAGCCTGGCGGCATCAGCCGCTCTGATGGGCCTGGCGGGCACGCCGCATTGCTTGGCCATGTGCGGCGCCACCTGCGCTGCGGCCGGCGGCCGTTCGCCCTTGTCGTTTCAAATCGGCCGCTTGCTGGGTTATGTGCTCGCAGGTGCCGTGGCCGCGGCCAGCATGCAGTTGCTGGACCAGATGGGGCAAACCACCGCCCTGTTGCGGCCGCTCTGGGTGCTCGTCCATGTGGCTGCTTTTCTCTTGGGTCTGTCCCTGCTGTGGCGTGGCCGCCAGCCGGCCTGGCTGGAGCGGGTGGGGCAGGATATGGGGCGCCAGGTCGAAATCCCTGTCGCCGGCCTGCGTCGCGGTGGCCAGGCTTTGGCGGCGCCGGCGCGCGCAGGCTTGGCCGGCTTGGTCTGGGTGGCCTGGCCATGTGGTCTGCTGCAATCGGCGCTCTTGTTGGCGGCGCTGGCCTCTGGGCCGGCTCAGGGCGGGGCGATCATGGCCAGTTTCGCGCTGACCTCGGGTGCGGGCCTGGCCCTGGGGCCTTGGCTACTGAGCCGGATGGGCAGCACGCCGCTTGGTGTCGACGGTCTGCGGCTTTCGGTGCGTCTGGGTGGCTTCGGTCTGGCGGCCGCGTCGGGCTGGGCCCTGGGCCATGGGCTCTGGGCGCAGATTGCTGCAGCATGCAGCGTGCCGGCCTGAACCGGCTGGCCTGAAGCAGGCGCCGAAATGCCAAGACTTATATAAGACTTGAGTCCGCAGCGGGCGCCGCTGACTTAGAATCGGCGCCCTAATCGTTCCAACCCTTGGGCCTGATTGCTGGGCCGATCTGGATAGCATATGACCGCTTCGCACCCCACCATCATCTACACCTTGACCGACGAGGCGCCGCTATTGGCGACCGCGTCCTTCTTGCCCATCGTGCGCGCCTTCACGGCGCCGGCAGGCGTGAACGTCGAGACCAGCGACATCTCCGTGGCGGGCCGCATCCTGGGCCAGTTTCCGGAGTTCCTGAGCGAGGCACAGCGTGTGCCTGACCATCTGGCCGCGCTGGGCAAGTTGACCCTGAAGCCCGAAGCCAACATCATCAAGCTGCCCAATATCAGCGCGTCGGTGGCGCAGCTGAAGGCCGCCATCAAGGAACTGCAGGGCAAGGGTTATGCGATTCCGGACTACCCGGAAAGCCCCAAGACCGACGAAGAGAAGGACATCCGCGCACGCTACGGCAAGTGCACCGGCAGTGCCGTGAACCCGGTGCTGCGTGAGGGCAACTCGGACCGTCGCGCGCCCAAGGCCGTCAAGGAATACGCCCGCAAGAACCCGCACAGCATGGCCGACTGGAGCCAGGCCTCGCGTTCGCATGTCTCGCACATGCACAACGGCGACTTCTATCATGGCGAGAAGTCCATGACCCTGGACCGCGCCCGCAATGTCAAGATGGAGCTGATCACCAAGAGCGGCAAGACCATCGTCTTGAAGCCCAAGGTGGCGCTGCTGGACCGCGAAGTGGTCGACAGCATGTTCATGAGCAAGAAGGAACTGCTGGCCTTCTACGAGCGCGAGATCGAAGACGCGCACAAGACCGGCGTGATGTTCTCGCTGCACGTCAAGGCGACGATGATGAAGGTCTCGCACCCCATCGTTTTCGGCCACTGCGTGCGCATCTTCTATCGCGAAGCGTTCGAGAAGCACGGCAAGCTGTTCGATGAGCTGGGCATCAATGTCAACAACGGCATGGTGGACCTGTACAGCAAGATCACCTCTCTGCCGCAAAGCAAGCAGGACGAGATCAAGCGCGACTTGCACGCCTGCCACGAGCACCGGCCTGAGCTGGCCATGGTGGATTCGGCCAAGGGCATCACCAACTTCCACTCGCCCAACGACATCATCGTTGACGCTTCCATGCCGGCCATGATCCGCAATGGCGGCAAGATGTGGGGCGCTGACGGCCGCCTGAAGGACGTCAAGGCCGTGATGCCGGAGTCGACTTTCGCCCGCATTTACCAGGAGATCATCAACTTCTGCAAATGGCATGGCGCCTTCGACCCCAAGACCATGGGCACCGTGCCCAATGTCGGCCTGATGGCCCAGCAGGCCGAGGAATACGGCTCGCACGACAAGACCTTTGAGATCGCCGAAGACGGCGTTGCCAACATCACTGACCTGGATACGGGCGAAGTGCTGATGAGCCAGAACGTGGAGCAGGGCGACATCTGGCGCATGTGCCAGTGCAAGGACGCCGCCATCCGTGACTGGGTCAAGCTGGCCGTCAACCGCGCGCGCAACTCAGGCATGCCCGTGGTGTTCTGGCTGGATCAGTACCGCCCGCATGAGGCTCAGCTGATCACCAAGGTCAAGATGTATCTGCACGAGCACAACACGGCCGGCCTGGACATCCAGATCATG
This sequence comes from Paucibacter sp. DJ2R-2, assembly GCF_025717675.1. GTDB lineage: Bacteria > Pseudomonadota > Gammaproteobacteria > Burkholderiales > Burkholderiaceae_C > Paucibacter_A. Next base: position 157,683 of record NZ_JAJIRT010000008.1, on the reverse strand, counting down.
AGCCAGGTGCGCGCCATGCGTTACACCCTGGAGCGTGTGATCCGCGGCCTGGACACCATCAGCGCCACCGGCAACATCCTGCGCGACTACCTGACCGATTTGTTCCCCATCATGGAGCTGGGCACCTCGGCCAAGATGCTGTCCATCGTGCCTTTGATGGCAGGCGGCGGCATGTATGAAACCGGTGCCGGCGGCTCGGCGCCCAAGCATGTGCAGCAGCTGGTGGAAGAAAACCATCTGCGCTGGGATTCGCTCGGCGAGTTCCTGGCCCTGGCCGTGAGCCTGGAGGACCTGGGCCTGAAGAACGGCAACGCCAAGGCCAAGCTGCTGGCCAAGACGCTGGACGCCGCCACGGGCCAACTGCTGGACAACAACAAGAACCCCAGCCCCAAGACCGGTCAGCTGGACAACCGCGGCAGCCAGTTTTACCTGGCCTTGTACTGGGCCCAGGCTTTGGTTGCACAGACCGAGGATGCCGAATTGGCAGCCAAGTTTGCTCCGCTGGCCAAGGCGCTGACCGAACAAGAAGGCACCATCGTGGCCGAGCTGGCGGCGGTGCAGGGCAAGCCGGCGGATATCGGTGGCTACTACATGCCTGATATGGCCAAGCTGGCCGAGGTGATGCGCCCGAGCGCGACCCTCAATGCGGCGCTTGCGGCCATCACGGCCTGATCCTTCGAGGGTCCCCTGACAAAGCCGGCGCCTTGACGCCGGCTTTGTCTTTCATCCCGGTCCGGCGCGCGATTGCCGCTAGAATTTTTGGCTGCTTTCAGCGCGACGGCATCCCGTCCAATTCGGAGACATTCCCCCATGTACCAGCACATCCAGATCCCTGAGCAGGGTTCCAAAATCACGGTCAACGCCGACATGTCGCTCAATGTGCCGGACGAGCCCGTGGTTCCGTATATCGAGGGGGATGGCACCGGTTTGGACATCACGCCGGTCATGCTCAAGGTGGTGGACGCGGCGGTGGCCAAGGCTTATGGCGGCAAGAAGAAGATCCACTGGATGGAGGTCTTTGCCGGTGAGAAGGCCACCCGCGTCTACGGCCCCGACGTCTGGCTGCCGGCGGAAACCCTGGATGTCTTGCGCGAGTACGTGGTGTCGATCAAGGGACCCTTGACCACGCCCGTGGGCGGCGGCATCCGCTCGCTCAATGTGGCCCTGCGCCAAGAGCTCGATCTCTACGTCTGTCTGCGCCCAGTGCAGTACTTCAAGGGCGTGCCTTCGCCGCTGAAGGAGCCGGAGAAAACCAATATGGTGATCTTCCGCGAGAACTCCGAAGACATCTACGCAGGCATCGAGTACGAGGCCGAGAGCGACAAGGCCAAGAAGCTGATCAAGTTCTTGCAGGATGAGATGGGTGTCACCAAGATCCGGTTCCCGAACACCTCGGGCATCGGCATCAAGCCCGTGTCACGCGAAGGCACCGAGCGTCTGGTGCGCAAGGCCATCCAGTACGCGATCGACAACGACAAGCCCAGTGTCACCATCGTGCACAAGGGCAACATCATGAAGTACACCGAAGGTGGCTTCCGTGACTGGGCCTATGCCCTGGCGCAGAAGGAGTTCGGCGCCGAGTTGATCGACGGCGGCCCCTGGTGCCGTTTCATCAGCCCGAAGAGCGGCAAGCCCATCACCATCAAGGATTCGATCGCCGACGCTTTCTTGCAGCAGATCTTGCTGCGCCCTGCTGAGTATTCGGTGGTGGCCACGCTGAACCTCAATGGCGACTACATCTCTGACGCCCTGGCTGCTCAAGTGGGCGGCATCGGCATTGCGCCCGGCGCCAATATGTCGGATTCGGTGGCCTGCTTCGAAGCCACCCACGGCACGGCGCCCAAGTACGCCGGCAAGGACTATGTCAATCCGGGCAGCGAGATCCTCTCGGCCGAAATGATGTTGCGCCATATGGGCTGGACTGAAGCCGCCGACGTGATCATCCGTTCGCTGGAAGCGGCCATCGCCAGCAAGAAGGTCACCTATGACTTCGCGCGCCTGATGGACGGCGCGGTTCAAGTGTCATGCTCTGGCTTCGGGCAGGTCATGATCGATCAGATGTAAATCTGGCAGCGCGCTAACCAGCTCGCCCTCGCCAAGAAAAAAAGGCCCGCAAATGCGGGCCTTTTTGCTTGAAGGCCGGCCATGTTCGTGGCCGGTCTGTTTTCGACCGCACTCAGGCCGCTTCGCTGAACTCCATGGCGGGCTGTGCTGCGCCCTTGTCCAGCGGGGTGATGTTCTGCGCCAGCTGACCCTTGGGGCCCTGCACCAGCTCATAACTCACCTTGCCGCCTTGTTGCAGGGTTCGAAAACCCTCCATCTGGATGGCCGAAAAATGGGCGAACACATCCTCGCCGCCCGCTTCCGGTTCAATGAAGCCAAAACCCTTGGCATCGTTGAACCACTTCACCGTTCCTATCGTCATAACGCCTCCGTCCCGGTGTCTGATGCACCGCGGCGGATTCTTGGGGGCAGGTGGCTGCCTGTCAATTCAGGGCCTGCCCTTATGGGGCAGACCCGGAGATGACGGCAGCGCCTCAAAAAAGCTGCCTGTGCGCAGCCAATTCCAGTCTTGTAATTCCGGCCGCAGGCGCAAGATGAATTCCTGTGTGCCAGCGGCTCTCGGTGGCACTCGATAGAATCAGCCCATGCCAGATTTCCCCAGTCAACCGCCGATGCCTCCCGGTCTGCCTCCAGGGCGCGAGGACGCTGACGGCACGACCACCGTTGAACGCCTGACCCAGAAAACCGAGCCGCCGCGCCTGTACCAGGTGCTGCTGCTCAACGACGATTTCACGCCCATGGAATTCGTGGTCATGGTTTTGCAGGAATATTTCCGGCATGACCTGGATACGGCCACCCAGATCATGCTCAAAATCCACCACGATGGGCGTGGGGTCTGCGGCGTCTTCAGCAAGGACGTTGCAGCGACCAAGGTCGAATTGGTGCTGGCAGCCGCAAGGCGCGCCGGCCATCCTTTGCAGTGCATTATGGAGGCCGCATGATTGCGCAAGAGCTTGAAGTTAGCCTGCACATGGCGTTTGTCGAAGCACGCCAGCAGCGCCATGAGTTCATCACCGTCGAGCACTTGCTGATGGCCCTGTTGGACAACCCCTCCGCCGCCGAAGTGCTGCGCGCCTGCTCGGCCAATCTGGACGATCTGCGCAAGAGCCTGACGCAGTTCATCAAGGAGAACACGCCCACGGTGGGCGGCTCCGACGAGGTGGACACCCAGCCGACGCTGGGTTTCCAGCGCGTCATCCAGCGCGCCATCATGCATGTGCAGTCCACCGGCAGCGGCAAGAAGGAAGTGACCGGCGCCAATGTGCTGGTGGCGATCTTTGGCGAGAAGGATTCGCACGCCGTCTACTACCTGCACCAGCAGGGCGTGACCCGCCTGGACGTGGTCAATTTCATTGCCCACGGCATCAAGAAGTCAGATCCGCCGGAAGCGCCGGGGTCGGGCAAGGGCCAGGAAGGCAGTGCTGGCGCCGAGGCCGAGCGCGAGGAAGGCGAGGGCCAGGGCAAGGGCTCACCGCTGGAGCAGTTCACCCAAAACCTGAACCAGCTGGCCAAGGACGGCAAGATTGATCCCCTGATCGGCCGCGAGCACGAAGTGGAGCGTGTGGTGCAGATCCTGTGCCGCCGCCGCAAGAACAACCCGTTGCTGGTGGGTGAGGCCGGTGTGGGCAAGACCGCCATCGCCGAGGGCCTGGCCTGGCGCATCACCGAAGGCGATGTGCCCGAGGTGCTGGCTGAGGCCGTGGTCTATTCCCTGGACATGGGTGCCTTGCTGGCCGGTACCAAGTACCGCGGCGACTTTGAGCAACGCCTCAAGGCCGTGCTCAAGCAGCTCAAGGACCAGCCCCATGCCGTGCTCTTCATTGATGAAATCCACACCTTGATCGGTGCCGGCGCGGCCTCGGGCGGCACGCTGGACGCCAGCAATCTGCTCAAGCCGGCGCTCAGCTCCGGCGCGATGAAGTGCATTGGCGCCACCACCTTCAGCGAGTACCGTGGCATCTTCGAAAAAGACGCGGCCCTCAGCCGTCGCTTCCAGAAGGTCGATGTGGCCGAGCCTTCGGTCGAGCAGACCATCGAGATCCTCAAGGGTCTGAAGTCTCGCTTCGAAGAGCACCACAACGTCAAGTACGCCCTGGGCGCGCTGCAGGCGGCGGCTGAACTGTCGGCCAAGTACATCAACGACCGCCATCTGCCGGACAAGGCCATCGATGTGATCGATGAGGCCGGCGCTGCCCAGCGCATCTTGCCCAAGAGCAAGCAGAAGAAGACCATCACGCGCAGCGAGGTGGAGGACATCGTGGCCAAGATCGCGCGCATCCCGCCCGCGTCCGTGTCCAGCGATGACCGCAGCAAGCTCAAGAGCCTGGATCGAGATCTCAACAGCGTGGTGTTCGGCCAGGAGCCGGCCATCGATGCCTTGGCTGCCGCCATCAAGATGGCACGCTCGGGCTTGGGCAAGCCGGACAAGCCGATCGGTTCCTTCCTGTTCAGCGGCCCCACCGGCGTGGGCAAGACCGAAGTGGCCAAGCAGCTCGCCTACATCTTGGGCATCGAGCTGATCCGCTTTGATATGTCCGAGTACATGGAGCGGCATGCGGTCAGCCGCTTGATCGGCGCGCCTCCGGGTTATGTTGGTTTCGACCAAGGCGGTCTGCTGACCGAGGCCGTGACCAAGAAGCCGCATGCGGTGCTGCTGCTCGACGAAATCGAGAAGGCGCACCCCGATGTCTTCAATGTCCTGCTGCAGGTCATGGACCATGGCTCGTTGACCGACAACAACGGGCGCAAGGCCGATTTCCGCAACATCATCATCATCATGACGACCAATGCCGGCGCCGAGGTGATGAACAAGAGCAGCATTGGCTTCATGAATTCGCGCCAGCAGGGCGATGAAATGGCCGACATCAAGCGCCTGTTCACGCCGGAGTTCCGCAACCGCCTGGATGCCATCGTGTCCTTCCGTGCGCTCGATGAGGAAATCATCATGCGCGTGGTCGACAAGTTCCTGCTGCAGCTGGAAAGCCAGTTGCAGGAGAAGAAGGTCGAGGTCACCTTCAGCGATGCACTGCGCAAGCAACTGGCCAAGAAGGGTTTCGACCCCTTGATGGGTGCCCGCCCCATGCAGCGCCTGATCCAGGACACCATCCGCCGCGCTCTGGCCGATGAGCTGTTGTTCGGTCGTCTGGTGGACGGTGGGCGCCTCGGCGTCGATGTGGACGAGGCTGGCGCCGTGCAGCTGGACATCCAGCCGCTCAGCAAGGTCAAGGACAACAAGCCCAAGGCGGAGCCCGCCACCGCCAGCTGATCACTTTTTTGATCGCTGCCAAGGCCCCGGGACGAACCGTCTCGGGGCCTTTTGTTTTTCCTTTTCCGTTTCAGGCGGCCGGATCCTGGCGGAAGAAGCGGGCCAGGAGGCGGTACAGCGGCGCTTGTTCGGCACGCAGGGCTTTCGGGGCGACGAAAAAAGCCTCCACCGCCACGGCGAAAAACTCTTCCAGACTCTCGGCGCCATAGGGGTCGATCAGCGTCGCTTCACCGGTATCCACGCGTTGGCAGAAGGCCTGCCATTCGGCCTCGATGACGTCCAACCACTGCTCGCGTGCGGCCAGGCTGGCCAGGGGCGGGACGCCGTCGGCCCAGCCATCGCGCATGTCGATGACATGGGCGAATTCGTGAATGACGACGTTGTAGATGCTGTCCGGTCTGTCGGCCGCCGGGTCGGTATCGGCGGCCATGGCCTGCCAGACCAGCATCAGCGGCCCGCCCTCCATGGCTTCGCCGGCCAGCTCTTCTTCAAAGGCGTGGACGACTCCGTCCTCGTCCGTGAATTCGCGCCTGGCCAGCACCTCGTCCTCGTGCATGACGATGCCGACGAAGCCCTCGTACCAGTCCAGGCCCAGGCGCAAGACCGGCAAGCAGGCTTGGGCCGCCACGGCGATGGCGACCTCGTCGCTGACCTCGAAGCCGCCCGCGCCGTGAAACTCCTTGCGGTCCAGGAACAGCGAGCACAGACGGCGCAGCTCGCTCAGGTCCTCTTCAGAGCGCTCGGCCAGGAAGGGGTAGCGCAGCAGCGTCAGCTGCCACAGGGGCTCGGGGATGGCCAGGCGTTGAACCGTGAGCCGGTCGCGACGGCGTGTCCAGGCTTCGCCGAGCCATTTCAGGCGACGCAGCCAGCTGAACATCAGGCCAGGTCAATGCGGCGCAGGCCGGCGTGGCGCAGGCGCAGCACATCGCCTCGGGGCTGTTGTGCGTCTTCAAAGTCCCAGTCCGACAGCACATGGCGGCGCAGTCCTGGCGCCAATTCATGACGCGCCGGCCGGTGGGTGTGGCCGTGGATCAGGTCGCTGCAGCCCGAGGCTTTCAGCCAGTTCTGGCAGGCGGCGGGGTCGAGGTCGGCGTATTCGGTCTGCCCGGCCTGGCCCGCTTTGCTTGCATCGCGCATCTGGCGGGCCAGGGCGCGGCGCTGCTCGAGTGGGCGGGCCAGGAAGTCCGCCTGCCAGGAATGGCTGCGTACCTGGGCGCGGAAAGCCTGATAAGGCTTGTCATCCAGGCACAAGGCGTCGCCATGGCTGAGCAGCCAGCGTTGCCCGAAGGCGTTGAGCACGGTGGGGTCGGCCAAGCCCTGCATGCCGCAAGCGGCCAGCATGTCCGGGCCGACGAGAAAATCGCGGTTGCCGGCCATGAAGTAAAGGGCGTGGCGCTGGCTGGCGGTGTGCAGCAGTTCCACGCAAGAGGCTTCGAAGTCCTGGTGTCGGGCGTCGTCACCGATCCAGACTTCAAAGATATCGCCGAGCAGAAACACCGCGTCAGCGCTGGTTTCTTGCAGATGCGCGGCCAGGGCGGCCAGGGTGGCCGGCGTATCCGGCGAGAGGTGCAGGTCGGACAGAAAGTCCAGCCGGCGCCACTCGGTGGGCACGCTCAGCTCGGCAAACTCGGGCAGGGCAGGGGTGGTGTCACCGGCTGCTCCTGCCATGGTGCTCGTCTCAGGCCGCAACTTCGACAGCGCGCTCGATCACCACGTTTTCCAGCGGCACATCGTCATGGAAGCCCGAGCGGCCGGTCTTGACCTTCTCGATGGCGTCCACGATTTCCTTGCCTTCGATCACGCGGCCGAATACGGCATAGCCCCAGCCCGAGGGGGTCTCGGACTTGAAGTTCAGGAAGCCGTTGTTGGTGGTGTTGATGAAGAACTGGCTGGATGCCGAGTGCGGCGCATTGGTGCGTGCCATGGCCAGGGTGTAGTGGTCGTTCTTGAGGCCGTTGTTGGCTTCGTTTTGGATCTCGCCCGTGGTCGGCTTTTGCTTCATGCCGACTTCAAAGCCGCCGCCCTGGACCATGAAGCCCTTGATCACGCGGTGGAACACGGTGCCGTTGTAATGGCCGCTGTTCACATAGGACAGGAAGTTGGCAGCCGAGATCGGCGCCTTGGCGTCGTCGAGTTCGACGCGGATCAGGCCGTGGTTGGTGTGCAGTTCAACGATCTTGCTCATTTCTTGGGCTCCACAAGGGCTTTGGTGATGGTGATGGGGTTTTGCGGCAGGTTTTGGTGCGGGCCTTGGGCCGTGGTCGGCGTGGCGCGGATCTTGTCAACCACGTCCATGCCTTCGAGCACCAGGCCGAAGACGGCATAACCATTGCCGTCGCGCGAGTTGTCCGCGTCCAGGAAGGCGTTGTCCACCGTGTTGATGAAGAACTGCGATGTGGCCGAATTCGGGTCACTGGTGCGGGCCATGGCCAGGGTGCCGCGCAGGTTCTTCAGGCCGTTGCGCGATTCCAGCGGAATCGGCGGCTTGGTCGGGCGCTGCTGCATGTCCTTGGTGAAGCCGCCGCCCTGAATCATGAAGTTCTCGATCACGCGGTGGAAGATCAGGCCGTTGTAGTGGCCGGCCTTCACATACTGCACGAAGTTGGCCACCGACTTGGGCGCCTTGTCGGCATCGAGGCCGATGCGGATGTCACCTTCGCTGGTGCTCAGGCGCACGAACACGGTCGGATTGATCTGCGCAGTGGCTGCTGCTGATGCGGCCAGGGGTGCCTGTGCCTCGGCGCCGCAAACAGCCAGGGCCGCCAGCGAGAACAGGGCCAGTCTTCGGCCCAGGGATTGAATCGTTTTCGTTTGCATGACTTTCATTCCTCCAGGATGTGGGGCAATTCTCGGGGGTGCTTGCTTGAGGCTCGGCGCCGTCGTGACAACCGCCGGCTTGTTACTGCGGGCGGCGCGAGGCCTCTTGCAGCAAATCATGGGTTCGCTTGAGCTTGAGCGCCAGGGTGGTGGATGGCGCCGCCAGGGCCTGCTGGGCCCGCTGATAAGCCCGCAAGGCCTGGCGCAGCAAGACGTCGCCCAGGTTCTCCTGAGCCTGCGCATGGTTGGGTTGCAGGCGCAGGGCTTGTTCCAGTTCGTTGCGGGCGCGGTCGAGATCGCCCTGGCTGGCGTGGATGACGGCCAGGTTGTTGTAGGGGTCAGCCAAGTCGGGGAAGTCTTCGGTCAGCTGGATGAAGATCTGCTGCGCGCTGCCTTGTTCGCCGAGCTCCATGCGCATCACCCCCAGGGCAAAACGCAGCTTCAACTCATCCGGGGTCTGCTTCAGAGCAGCTTCCAAGGTGGCCACCGCCTGCGGCCGCTGGCCGGCCAGCCACTGCCTTTGGGCAATGTCGAGCTCGCTGGCGTGGGCCAGGGACAGGCCGAACAGATGGAACAGCAGGGCGGCGAGCGCCAGACGGAGCGTCGCGGGAAAGCGAGCCTTTGCTGGCCGGCTGGCGCTGCGTTGCGGACGAATTGACGGGTGTTGGAGGGGCATTGAGGGCGGGTTTGGGCTGGTTGCGGGGTAAGTGCCAAGGCCTGGCCGCAAAACCCTGCCGGTATACTGAAGCTCATTCTACGGCGCCCGCCTCAAGTCGTCCGGCCGGCCTTCGACGCAGTGTGCGCATCGCTTGGAGCCGAATCGGCTCGCAGCGCATGCCTCCAAGCGCAGCGCGGGCAGGCCAGCCGAATTCAAGTTCTCGGCGGTTCGGCGCGTACATCCTGGTTCAAGCACCCATGTCTCTTCGCATTTACAACACGCTGACCCGCTCGGTCCAGCCTTTCGCCCCTATCGAACCTGGTCATGTGCGCATGTATGTCTGCGGCATGACGATTTACGACCTCTGCCATGTCGGCCACGCTCGCATGATGATGGCCTTCGATGTGGTGCAGCGCTGGCTCAAGGCCTCGGGCTACCGCGTGACCTATGTGCGCAACATCACCGACATCGAGGACAAGATCATCAAGCGAGCGGTGGAGCGCGGCATCAGCATCCGCGAGCTGACCGACGAGATGATCGCCGCCATGCACCGCGACATCGGCGCCCTCGGCGTCGAGCGACCCACACATGAGCCGCGCGCCACCGATTACGTCGGCCAGATGCTGGATTTGATCGGCACGCTTGAGAACAAGGGCTTGGCCTACCGCGCCAGCAATGGCGATGTGAACTACGCCGTGCGCAAATTCCCAGGCTACGGCAAGCTCAGCGGCAAGTCGCTGGACGATTTGCGCGCGGGCGAGCGCGTGGCCGTGGACGATGGCAAGCTCGACGCCCTGGACTTTGTGCTGTGGAAGTCCGCCAAGGAGAGCGAGCCCGAGGACGCCAAATGGGCCAGCAGCTACGGCGCCGGTCGCCCGGGCTGGCATATTGAATGCTCGGCCATGGCCTGCGCTTTGCTGGGTGAGCGCTTTGACATCCACGGCGGCGGTATGGACCTGCAGTTCCCGCACCATGAGAACGAGATCGCCCAGAGCGAGGGCGCGCTGGGCCATGCTTTCGTCAACGTCTGGATGCACAACGGCTTCCTGAACGTGGACAACGAGAAGATGTCCAAGAGCCTGGGCAACTTCTTCACCATCCAGGATGTGCTGAAGACCTACGACGGCGAAACCCTGCGCTACTTCATGCTGCGCACCCATTACCGCAGCCCCTTCAATTTCAGCGATGCCAATCTGGACGACGCGCGCGCCGCGCTGCGCCGTCTCTACACCGCGCTCGACGGTTTGGACGTGCCGGAACTGGCTGACTTGGACTGGAGCCAGCCGCAGGCAGCCGCTTTCCGCGCGGCCATGGACGATGACTTCAACACGCCGGGCGCCCTGGCCGTGCTGTTTGAGTTGGTCAGCGAAGTCAACCGCTCGCGCTCGCTGGCTGATGCGGCCTTGCTGAAAAAGCTGGCCAGCACCCTGGGCTTCTTGCAGCAGCCGCCGCGCCAGTATCTGCAGGCCGGTGCCGGCCTGGATGAAGCTGCCATCCAGGCTCAGATCGAGGCTCGCGCCGCTGCCAAGGCCGCGCGCGACTTCGCCGGCGCCGATCGCATCCGCGCTGAGCTCCTGGCTGCAGGCATCGTCCTGCAGGATTCCGCTGCCGGTACCAGCTGGTCGCGGGCCTGAGCGTGGTGCGCTCCAATCCGGCCGGGGTGACCCCGGACTACTGGGATGAGGCTTGCCGCCATCTGGTCAAGCGCGACCGGGTGCTCAAGAAGCTGATCCCTCAGTTTGGCGAGGCGCGCCTGCAGAGTCGCGCCGATGCGTTCACGACCCTGGCTCGCTCCATCATTGGCCAGCAGATCTCGGCCAAGTCGGCGCAGGCCACCTGGGAGAAGTTTGTTGCGCTGCTGCCCGGCAATGCCGCGAAGATCCAGCCTGCCGCCTTGTTGGCCCAGGCGCCGGAGGGCCTGAGGGTGGCCGGGCTTTCGGCCCGGAAGGTCGACTATCTGCGCGACCTGGCCCAGCATTTCGAAGACGGCCAGGTCCATGTCAAGCAATGGACGCAGATGGACGACGAAGCCATCATCGACGAGCTGGTGGCCATCCGTGGCATCGGCCGCTGGACGGCCGAGATGTTCCTGATCTTCCACCTGACGCGGCCCAATGTGCTGCCGCTGGACGATCCGCGTTTGATCAAGGGCATCAGCGATTTGTACTTTTCCGGCGAGCCGGTGTCGCGGGCGGAAGCGCGCGAGCTGGGCGACGCCTGGGCGCCTTACCGCTCGGTAGCCACATGGTACATTTGGCGCAGCCTCGATCCGGCCCCGGTGCAGCCCTGATTCGCCAGCCCTCCGGCCTGCCTTAAAATGGTGGCTTGAGTCGTCTTCGGACCCTCCTCACTGACACGAAATCGCAGGATGAGCAAAAAACATTTTCTCGAGTTCGAGCAGCCTATCGCTGAGCTGGAAACCAAGATCGAAGAGCTGCGCTATGTGCAAAGCGAATCGGCGGTGGACATCTCCGAAGAGATTGATCGGCTCTCCAAGAAAAGTCAGCAGCTGACCAAGGACGTCTACGCCAGCGTCGAACCCTGGCAGGTCTACCAGATCGCCCGGCATCCGCAGCGCCCCCAGACCCTGGACTACTGCGCCGAGGTCTTCACCGAGTTCCAAGAACTGCACGGCGACCGTCATTTCGCCGATGACGCCGCCATCGTCGGCGGCTTGGCCCGCTTCAATGGTCAAGCCTGCATGGTCATCGGCCATCAGCGTGGCGCCGATTCGAAAGAGCGCGCCCTGCGCAACTTCGGCATGCCGCGCCCCGAGGGCTATCGCAAGGCCTTGCGCCTGATGAAGCTGGCCGAGAAGTTCGGCCTGCCGGTCTTCACCATGATCGACACCATGGGTGCCTACCCCGGCATCGGTGCCGAGGAGCGTGGTCAATCGGAAGCGATTGGCCGCAACATCTTCGAGATGGCCCAGCTGGAAGTGCCCATCATCGCCACCGTGATCGGTGAAGGTGGCTCGGGCGGCGCCCTGGCCATCGGCGTGGCCGACCAGGTGCTGATGCTGCAGTTTTCGGCCTACTCGGTGATCTCGCCGGAAGGTTGCGCCTCTATCTTGTGGAAGTCTTCGGAGCGCGCTCCGGAGGCTGCCAGTGCCCTGGGCATCACCGCTCACCGCCTCAAGGCCATGGGCTTGATCGACAAGATCGTCAATGAGCCGGTCGGTGGCGCCCATCGCGACAACAAGCAGATGGCGTCCAACCTCAAGCGGGCCCTCAGCGACGCTCTGCGCCAGGTCAGCGACCTCAAGCCCAAGGAGCTGCTGGATCGTCGCTACGATCGTCTGCAGGCCTATGGCCGCTTTGGCGACACCAAGAGCCGCTGATTCGTCGGCGGATCTCAAATACCGGGCCCCGAGGGGCCCGTTTTTCATGGGCGATCTGTGGTTGTGCTGAATCCCGAGCTGAATGCCGATCTGGGCCAGCCCCGGCGCGTGGCCGTGGCTTTCAGCGGCGGCCGTGATTCGACCGCCTTGCTCCATTGCGTGGCGCGCCAGGCCCAGGTGCTGAATCGCACAGTGGATGCGCCTGTGCAGGTGCTGGCCCTTCACGTCCACCACGGCCTGAGCTCACAAGCCGATGCCTGGCTGCAGCACGGGCAAACGCTGTGCCGAGTTTGGGCAGCTCAAGGTCTGCCGGTCGAGTTTCGTCATCGACGCTTGGCAGGCGAGCCTGCTGTGGGGCAGAGCATCGAAGCCTGGGCGCGCGAAGGGCGCTACGCCGCCTTGGCCGAGATGGCGTTCGAGGCAGGCGCGACGCTCATCCTCTTGGCCCACCATCGGCGTGATCAGGCCGAAACCCTGCTGCTGCAAGCTCTACGCGGTGGCGGCGTGGCCGGGCTGGCTGGCATGCCGCGCTTGCAGCAGCGAGCGGGGCACAGCGGCCTGGTTTGGGCGCGGCCCTGGTTGCAGTTGGGCCGAGAGGCCATCGAGGCTTATGTGGAGGCTTATGGCTTGCCCCATGTCGAGGACGACAGCAATAGCGATCCGCGCTACAGCCGCAACCGCCTGCGTTTGCAGGTCTGGCCGGCGCTGGCCGAAGCATTCCCGGCGGCGGAGCGCAGCTTGGCCCTGGGTGCGCAGTGGGCCCAGCAAGCGCTGGCCCTGCAGCGCGAAATGGCCGAACAAGACTTGCCGGCTTTGCTGAGTCAGCAAGGCCTGCATCTGCCGGCTTTGCAGGCTTTGAGCCCCGCGCGCGCCAGCAATGCCCTGCGTGCCTGGCTGCTTCAGCAGACCGGGCAGGCCGCTTCAGCGCACCTGGTCACCGAGGTCTTGGCGCGCGAGGACTGGGGATCCACACTCAGCTGGCCTTGCGGCTCCGGCGTCTTGCATCTCTACCGCCAGCATCTGAGCTGGCAGGCGGCCCTTGAGGCGGGTGCACCAAATGGTGAGGCGCGGCTGCTCGACTTGAGCCGGCCAGGCGTCTACCCTCAGCCCGATTGGGGCGGCGCCTGGGAGGTCGTAGCCGTGAGTGAGGGTGGCGTGCTGCCGGAAAGTCTCGCCGCTGTCTGCATGCGGGCCCGGCAGGGCGGCGAGCAGTTTCAGCGTCAGCCGCGCGCAGTGGCGCGCAGCCTCAAGAAGGCTTATCAGAGCGCGGCGCTGCCGGCCTGGCATCGCGAGGGGCCCTTGTTGCTGCAAGCTGCAAACCAGCAATTGCTGTTCGCGCCGGGCTTGGGTTTGGATGCCCGCAGCTGGGCGCCGCCGGGCGCAACGCAGCTGGCAGTTCGCTGGCTTCGTCTGGGTGAGAGTGAGCCTGCGCCGGATGCGTAAGCCGGCTCCCGCAGGCCCGGGGGAGGGCGTCATATTGCTGCAATGCAGCAGCTAGAATCTTTGGCTGCGACCGCGGCGCACCCACCCGACCGGGAACCTCCCTTTTCCGCGCGTGACGAACGAACCCTTATGGCCTTGATTGTTCACAAGTACGGCGGCACCTCGATGGGGTCGACCGAGCGCATCCGCAATGTCGCCAAACGAGTCGCCAAATGGGCCCGCGCCGGGCATCAAATGGTGGTCGTGCCCTCGGCGATGAGCGGTGAAACCAACCGTCTTCTGGGCCTGGCCAAAGAGCTGGCCCCGGTCGGCAGCAGCGCCGCGCTGAACCGTGAACTGGACATGATTGCCTCGACCGGCGAACAAGTCTCGGTGGGCCTCCTGGCCATCGCCTTGCAGGCCGAAGGCCTGGAGTCGGTCAGCTACACCGGCTGGCAAGTGCCCGTGGCCACCGATTCGTCCTACACCAAGGCCCGCATCGAGAGCATTGACGACACTCGCGTGCGCGCCGACCTGGCCGCCGGCAAGGTGGTCGTGATCGCTGGCTTCCAGGGCATCGACGAGCACAAGAACATCACGACCCTGGGTCGCGGTGGTTCGGACACTTCGGCGGTGGCGATTGCCGCGGCCATGAAGGCCGATGAATGCCTGATCTACACCGATGTGGACGGCGTCTACACCACCGACCCGCGCATCGTGCCGGAGGCCCGCCGCCTGCACACCATCAGTTTCGAAGAGATGCTGGAGATGGCCTCGCTGGGCTCCAAGATCTTGCAAATCCGCTCGGTCGAGTTTGCGGGCAAGTACCGCGTGCCGCTGCGCGTGCTGTCCAGCTTCACGCCCTGGGACATCGATATCAACGAGGAAGCCAAGTCCGGCACCCTGATCAGTTTTGAAGAGGACGAGAAAATGGAACAAGCCGTCGTGTCGGGCATTGCCTTCAACCGTGACGAAGCCAAGGTGACCCTGCTGGGCGTGCCGGACAAGCCAGGCATCGCCTTCCAGATCCTGGGCCCGGTGGCCGATGCCAATATCGACATCGACGTCATCATCCAGAACGTCTCGCATGACGGCAAGACCGACTTCAGCTTCACCGTGCCGCGCAACGATTACGCCCGCACGCTGGAACTGCTGGAGACCAAGGTCGGCCCCGCCACCAATGCCTCCAAGGTGGTTGGCGATCCGCGCATTTGCAAGGTCAGCATCGTCGGCATCGGCATGCGTTCGCATGTCGGCGTGGCGTCCAAGATGTTCCGCGCGCTGAGTGAAGAGGGCATCAACATCCAGATGATTTCGACCAGCGAGATCAAGACTTCGGTCGTGATCGACGAGAAGTACATGGAGCTGGCCGTGCGCGCGCTGCACAAGGCTTTCGATCTGGACCAAGACGAAAAATCTTGAAGAAGTTCTTGCGAAGCCTGAAATTCTTCGTATAGAATGCAAGGCTACGCTGGAGTCGTGACCGAGTGGCCGAAGGTGCTCCCCTGCTAAGGGAGTATGTGGGCAAAACCTGCATCGAGAGTTCGAATCTCTCCGACTCCGCCAGCTGAAGTTGGCAGACTGAAAAGTCGAAAACAGACGCTGCAAAAATGCGAAACCCCTGATGAGCGAAAGCTGATCAGGGGTTTTTGCTTTGTGGGCTCGCCATGGCTGCGGGCTTTGATGGGGGCAATAAAGCCCGGCCACCTTGCGGCTGCGGGTTGCCGCCCAACTAACGGTTTACGAAGACGCGGCTGCCGCAGCACCGAGTTATCTCCTTCGGTCCTGAGGCTTTGGGTCTGTGGGCTTCCGACACAGCGCGCATGCCGCGCTTCAAGCCGTGCCGCGCCGGACGGTCAAAAGCAGGAGTAAGCAGGGCACCCTGCGTCGCCGCTTGCTGGGTCGGGTGCTTCGGTGGCAGAGCAGGTAGCTTATAAGATGCATTTTAAATATTGCTTTGAAGCGCGGATGGCGGGACAATAGATCCATTTTGAATGCAACTTATCGGAGGTCCCGTATGAACATCGACTCCACCCACTGTGCCGTGCCGGCCGTGCCCCCCGTCATTGATGTGCGTCTGATTCCCCCCGCGCAGCGCCATGGCCTGATCGTTCAGCACTTCGAAAGCTTGCCGATCGGGGCTTGGTTCGAATTGCACGCCGACCATGAACCTCTGCCCTTGAAGCAGCAGTTCCTGTCCTTGTGGCCCGGTCAGTTCGATTGGGAGGTTTTGGAGGCCGGTCCGACGCAATGGCGTCTGCGTATCGGTCGGCGCCCGGCGGCTCAAAGTTGCTGCGGCTGCTGCAGCGGCGCCCGCTGAGCGAAGCGGCAGGAGGAGAGCAGGATGGGCACTGTGTTCGTTCAGTTGCAGGAGCCGCCCCGGCGGCACCGGTCCGGCCAGGGGTTGGCGCTCTGGGATCTGGGCTTTCGGCCGTTTTATCTGTTGGCCGCCTTGCTCGCCATGCTGTCCGTGCCATTGTGGGCGCTGCAATTCAGCGGCTTGCTGGCCAGTGGAGGTCTGCGCGGTTCAGCCTGGCATGCCCATGAGATGGTGTTCGGCTATGCCTTGGCCATCGTGATCGGTTTTTTGTTCACGGCCGGTCGAAACTGGTCGGGGCGCGCCACGCCGACGGGCCGCCCCTTGATGGCGCTGGCGGCGCTGTGGGTGCTCGCCCGCGTGCTGGTGCTGACACCTTGGCTGTGGGCCTCGCTGGCGGTCAATGTGGCCGTGCCTTGGCTGGCGGCTTGGGGTTTGTGGCGCGCCCTGCACGCAGGCGGCAACCGGCGGAATTACTTCTTTGTCGGCCTGCTGCTGGCCCTGGGCTTGGCCACCGCTGCTTTGCATCTCGGGCAGTTGGTCCTGTGGGCCGAGCTTCAGCTGCCGGTGGCACCGTTTCAAGGCCTGGGCTTGCCCTTGGCGCTTGATCTGCTCTTGTTCATGATTGCCGTCATGGCCGGCCGTGTGCTGCCCATGTTCTCCAACAATGGTGTGCCCGGCATGAACGCCCGCCGTGAGCCTCGCCTGGAGCGCGTCGCATTGGCGGCGCTGCTGCTGCTGGCCGCCTGCGACGCACTGGGCTTGAGCGGCCCGGTGATGCTTCTGGCGCTGCTGCCGGCTTTGCTGGCGCACAGCCTGCGCTTCGCGCTCTGGCAGCCTTGGAAGACCCTGGGCAACCCTTTGGTCTGGGTGCTGCACGCGGCCTACGCTTGGCTCTTGCTGCACCTGGCTCTGCGAGCAGCGGCGACCCTGGACTGGCTGCCCGCGGCTTCTGCGACCCATGCCCTGACGGTGGGCCTGATCGGACTGATGACCCTGGGCATGATCACGCGCACCGCCCTCGGGCACACGGGTCGGCCGCTGAAAGCTGGGCCGGTGGAGACGGCGGCCTACCTGGCCTTGCTCGCGGCCGCTGTGCTGCGGGTGTTTCTGCCACTGCTGCTGCCGGCGGCCTTGCGATGGGCGGTCTGGCTGTCAGCCCTGTGCTGGACCTTGGCATTCGCCCTGTATTTGTGGCGTTATGGTCCCATGTTGCTGCGGCCCAGGGTTGATGGGCTGCCCGGATGAGAACATGGCCCCGTTCATGAAAACCAACAAGGATCAGCCATGCGCTTGACCACCATGACCGACTACGCCTTGCGCATGCTGATCTATCTGGGTCAGCATCCCGATCGGCTCTGCACCACGGCTGAGATCGCTCAGGCCTATGACATCTCGGAAGCCCATCTGACCAAGATCACCCACCAGCTCGGCCTGGGCGGCTGGATTCGTACGGTGCGTGGCAAAGGCGGGGGCATGAGCTTGGCTTTGGCGCCGGAAGACATCATGCTCGGCGAATTGGTGCGTGCCGTGGAGCCCGACTTCTACCTGGTGGAGTGTCTCGGCAATGGCAATGCCTGCAGCCTGACCGGCCGCTGCCGCCTGACCGGGATCTTCAACGAGGCGCTCGCAGCCTTCCTGGAGCAGCTGGATCGCCACAGCCTGGCTGATCTCTTGAGCCCCGCCCAGACTCCCGCCAGCGCCACGTCGCGCGGCGTGCCTGTGGGCTTGTCCGGTTTGAGCATTCAGCCCGTCCCCATCAAACGGCGCAGCCGAAAGCCCCATGAGCCAATCTGACCCCCCGCGCTCACCGCTGGGTTCGACGTCGCCCCGGGTGATTCCGCTGTATGTGGCCGAGGCCAAGGTCTACCCGCGTTCGGTCAGTGGCCGCTTTGCCAACTGGCGCTGGCTGATGGTCGCCCTGACCCAGCTCTTCTTCTACGGCGTGCCCTGGCTGCAGTGGAATGAACGCCAGGCCCTGTTGTTCGATCTGGAGGCCGGGCGTTTCTATGTCTTGGGCCTGATGTTCGTGCCGCAGGACTTCATCTACCTCGCAGCCTTGCTGGTGCTCAGCGCCCTGGCCTTGTTCTTCTTCACCGCCGTGGCCGGCCGCCTCTGGTGCGGCTACAGCTGCCCGCAGACCGTCTACACCGAGATGTTTCTGTGGATCGAACGCCATACCGAGGGCGACCGCCAGGCGCGCATGCGCCTGGACCGCTCGCCCTGGTCGGCTGAGAAGCTGGCACGCAAGACTGCCAAACACGGAGGCTGGTTGGCCCTGTCCTTGCTGACCGGCTTCAGCTTCGTCGGCTACTTCGTGCCGATCCGCGAGCTCAGCCAGCAGCTCTTGCACCTGCAGCTCGCGGCCTGGCCGAGTTTCTGGGTGCTGTTCTACGCGGGCGCCACCTATGGCAACGCCGGGTTTTTGCGAGAACAGATGTGCAAGTACATCTGCCCCTATGCGCGCTTCCAAAGTGCCCTGATCGATGCCGATTCGCTGATCATCAGCTACGACGCCGCCCGCGGCGAGCCGCGTGGCGCGCGTTCGCGCAAAGGGCGAGAGCTCGCGCTTGGCCAGACCGCCGATTGCGTGGACTGCACCCTGTGCGTGCAGGTTTGCCCCACCGGCATTGACATCCGCAATGGCTTGCAGAACGAATGCATAGGCTGCGCCGCCTGCATTGACGTCTGTGACCAGGTGATGGACAAGGTCGGAGCGCCGCGCGGCCTGATCCGCTATGCCACTGAGAACGGCATCAAGAATCACTGGACGCGCTCGCAAATGCTGGCCCGCGTGCTGCGGCCGCGAGTCTTGATTTATGGGGCGGGCCTGTTCTTGCTGAGCGGCGCCTTCGCCTTCAGCCTGCAGCAGCGCCAGGACCTGTTGATCGATGTGGTCAAGGACCGCAGCACCATGGCGCGCGAGGTCGGGGACGGCGTGGTCGAGAACGCCTACCGCCTGCAACTGATCAACCGCACCGAGCGGCCTTTGCGCCTGAATCTGAGCGCCGAGGGTTTGCTCGGGCTGCAGTTGCAAGCCCAAGGGGGTCGCCAGTTTCTGTTGGAGCCGGCCGCCATCGGCGCCTTGCCGGTTCAGCTGCGCTTGCCTCAGCAGGCCGGCCTCGCAGCAGGCACCCATACCGTCTACTTCGTCGCCGAAGATCGCGACCACCCCGGCAGCCGCTTCCGCAGCAAGGCCGTGTTCTACCTGCCGCGCTGATCTCTGCCGGCGCCTGCACATGCTGTCGCCCCACCGTCCTTTGTTCGCGGCTGCCGCTGCGCTGTGGCTGAGCAGCGCACTCTGGTGGAGCGCGTGCTTGTTGGGGCTGCTTCCTGCCGGTGTGCTGCCGGTGTCGGTCCTGCATGGCTGGCTGATGAGTCTGGGCATGATGCCGCTGTTCATCGCCGGCTTTGCTGGCACCAGCTTTCCGCGCTGGCTGGACCAAGAGCCGCTCGACGGCAGCCGGCTCCTGCTGCCCGCTGTGGCCGCCTGGCTGGCATGGGTGGGTTTGCTGCTCGCCGATGCTGCGGGGCGGCGCGGCCTGGCCGCCGGGTTCGCAGCCCTGCCGGGCCTGTTCATGCTCGGCATCGCAGTGGTCCTGCTGCGCCGCTGCGCCCGGCACGGTGCACGCTTTTCAGCGCATGCCTGGGGCATCGCCGCCGGCTTGCTCTGGGTCGGCCTGTGCCAGCTGTGTGCTGCGCTGGCCGTGCTGGTCGAGCAGGCGACGCTGTTGCAGGCGGCACAGCGCCTGGCTTTGTGGCTGGGCGTTGGCAGCATCTTCGTGCTGGCCTTGCAGCGCTTGACGCCGTTTGTGCACCAGCAAGGCCGACGCGCGCCAGGCCTCTTGATCGGTCTGCTGCTCAGCCTGCTGCTGCGCGCTGGCCTGGACCTGGCCGCGCTCTGGGCCTGGCCACTGCCGGCCCCGATTCACCTGTCGGCTGCCGCGGTCCTGCTGTGCCTGGCGGTGTTCGTTTTGCGTGACGCGCAGCGGCGTGAGCTGCGCGCCGCCCGGCGCACGCCTCTGGTCGCCCAGCTTCATGCCGGCTATATGTGGCTGGGTCTGAGCCTGGCCTTGGACGCGCTGGCGCAAGGGGGCGCCGGACTGGGCCGCCCGGATCTGCAGCGTGCGCTGGCCATGGCGGCCTTGCATGCGCTGACGCTCGGGTTTATGGGTACGACCTTGCTGGCCATGGCCAGCCGGGTCAGCGCCGTTCAACAGGGCCGAAGCGTGGCTGTCGACCGAGGCCTGAGCTTGATGCAAGCCCTGCTGCAGTTGCTGACTGCTGGCCGTTTGGCTGCCACGCTGGATCCTGTCTGGCCGGGCCTTATAGACCTGCTGCCTGCTGTTGCTCTGGCTTACCTCGTTCTGGCGCTGGCCTGGAGCTTGCGCTATGGGCCGTGGCTGCTACAAAGCGGGAGAGGAAGAGGTCGTGAACGATGAAGCGCAATGCGGCTGCCCCGAGCTTGTGCCCCAGTACTTCTCAAAGGCCGGACCTCAGCTCATGGGGACGCTGGCTCAAGGCGGCGAGGCGCGCGGGATCCGGGAAGCGCAGCTGGCTGTGCTTCATCACGATCAGGCCTTGCTCATGGAACTGACGCAGGGTGCGGGACAGGGTTTCCGGCGTCACGCCCAGTTGCGCAGCCAAGTCGCGTTTGAACTGGCTCAGGGTTAAGCAGTCGCCTTGGCCCTTCAGCATGAACTCATGAAGCAGCCATTCGGCGAGCCGGGACGGGAAGTCTTGAGTGGCCAGGGCCTGGCGAGACTCCAGGGCGTCGCATGCGCTTCGACTCAGGCTGTCCAGCAAGGTGGCCAGGAGCGCCGGATGCTGGCGGCAGAGATCCAGCACAGGCAGTGCCGGAAACTCATGGGCCACCACAGGGCTGAGGGCCAGGGCGGACTCGGGGAAGGGCGCCTGGGTCCAGGCTGTGACCAGGTCCACCCATTGCCCCCCGTGCAAGGCCCGGCTCTGTCGCCAAACCCCTTTGTTGTCCTGTCTGCCCAGGCTGAGCTTGCCGCGGACCAGCAGCCACAAGCCGCCCGCCTGGTTGCGCACGCCATTGCTCAGAAGGCGCGCGCCTTGCCGCGCGCGGTGCCCGCATCCCAGTGAGGCCAGCCTGATCAGAATTTCATCGTGGCCGGCCAGTTCCGGCCATGCTTGCTGCAATGCCAGGAGCAGGGCAGGGGACGGGCGGGCCGATCCTGACTTCGCGCTTGGCATGAGGCTTGTGCCCGTCGCTGTCGGCGGGAGCAGCACCGGGCCTGACCGAGGCTGACTTGGGTGCGATGCATGGCTGCTGGGTGTCATGATGATGGCCTTTTTGGCAAAGCAGGGCAATACGGGGGCGGCGTGCGGGCCTGCTTGAGTGCCTGTGTGAGTGCCTGCGTGAGGGCCTGCGTGTGAAGGGCTCTAGTCGAACACCGATGGCCCCCGCTCGACCTTGAACTGGTGCAAGAATGCAGCGCTTTCCAGCACCTTTCCTTCATGCGATCCTGCTTGGACCCGCTGCCTCGCCGTTCAGGCATGGGCCGCTGCCTCGACGGACACCCAAGTACCTAGACCCTGCCGTCTGACTCGAAGTCCATCGCCACAGCTCATGAATCTCTCCTCGCCGCGTTTGCCCTGGTCATTGGGGGCCAAGCTGAATCTGATTGGCGCTTGCCTGCTCTTGCTCGCCCTCAGTGGCATTGGTTTGATGATGTCTTTCACCCGGCAGTTGGACGGGGGGGCTGCGGCGGTCAACGAAGCCGGCCGCATGCGCATGCAAACCTGGCGCTTGGCCCAATCTTTGGAGGGCGGCAACTCAGCGCTGATTGGGGGCCAGCTTGCGCAGTTTGAGCAGAGCTTGCTCTTGCTCCGTCGCGGCGACCCCACGCGGCCGCTGGTCCTGCCCAAGGACCCGGCCACTCGCGCTGCATTTGTCGTGGTGCAGGACGAGTGGCTGCGCTTGCGCTCAGATTGGACCTCGGGCCCGGCGCCTCAAGCCGAACAAGTCGCGGAACGAGCCACGCAGTTTGTCGCCCATATCGATGACTTTGTGTCGGCGATTGAGTCGCAGCTGGCGAGCCTGACTGCGCTTCTCAACTGGCTGCAGTTCGCCATGGTCGGCCTGGCCTTGACGGCGGCGGCTGCCTTGCTGCACGCCGGCTACCGCCTGATCCTGCGGCCTTTGAATCGTTTGCAGACAGGCCTGGCTCAGGTCGGCCGCGGCGATCTGGAGGCGCGGGTGTCGGTCAGTTCGCACGACGAGTTCGGCGCGCTTTCGGAAGGCTTCAACGCCATGGCCGCCACCCTCCAGGGCCTGTATCAAAACCTGGAGGCCCAGGTGAGCGCCAAGACCCAGGATCTGGCACTGCAGAACACCCGGCTGGCGGCGCTTTACCGGGCTGCCGACTGGGTGTCCAAGGCCGACAGCCTGCCCATGCTGGCCCAAGGCTTCGCCACCCAGCTCCGGGCCGTGGCTCAGGCCGATGCTTCGGCCGTGCGCTGGTCTGACGAGGGCAATCGACGTTACTTGCTGCTGGCCTCGGACGGCCTGCCGCAAGCCCTGGTGGATGAAGAGCAGTGTGTGCCGACGGGCACTTGTTTTTGTGGTCAGACACTGGACAGCGCCGAAACCCGGGTGATTCCCATACTGCCGCTGCAGGACGGGCCCGACGCCGGCGAGCGAGCCATGCTCGGCCATTGCGAGCGCGCCGGTTTTCAAGCCGTCATCACCGTGCCTGTGCGCCTGCATGAGCGCATGCTGGGCGAGCTCAATCTCTTTTACCGCCAGCCCAAGGAGTTGGCGGCGGACGAACGTGCGCTGCTGGAAACCTTGGCCAGCCATCTGGCCGGCGCCATCGAGGGCTTGCGTGCGTCGGCGATGGAGCGCGAGGCTGCTGTGGCCGAGGAGCGCGGCCTGCTGGCACGCGAGCTGCACGACTCCATCGCCCAAAGCCTGTCCTTCTTGAAGATCCAGGTCAGCCTCTTGCGCCAGGCCCAGGAGCGCCAGCAGCCGGAGGCGGCGGCGCAAGCCGTGGCCGAGCTCGACGCCGGCGTGCGCGAGAGCCTGGCCGATGTGCGCGCCTTGTTGCTGCATTTCCGCACCCGCACCAACGGGGAGGACATCCTTCCCGCTTTGCAGAGCACCCTGCGCAAGTTCGAGCAGCAGTCGGGCTTGCAGAGCGAGCTCTCCATGGCCAATGACGGCCTGCCGCTGGCGGCCGATGTGCAGGTGCAGGTCCTGCATGTGGTGCAGGAAGCGCTGTCCAATGTGCGCAAACATGCGCAGGCGCGGCGGGTCTGGGTCAGCGTGCAGCAGCGGCCCTTCTGGCGTGTTGAGGTGCGTGACGACGGCTGTGGCTTCCAGCCCGATGCGGCGGCCTGGGACGAGACCCATGTCGGCTTGCGCATCATGCAGGAGCGAGCTGCCCGCATCGGCGGCCGGGTCGAGGTCAGCTCCGTGCCGGGGCAGGGCAGCCGCGTGGTGCTGAGCCTGGAGCCCATGGTGGCGGCTGACGCCGGTATACAAAAAGGAAATGCATGAACTCTGAAAGCCCCAAGGCACGGGTCTTGGTGGTCGACGACCACAGCCTGTTTCGCCGTGGCCTGATTGCCTTGCTGGCCGGTGACGGCCGCTTTGAGGTGGTGGCCGAGGCCGGTGACGCGGCAGAAGCGCAGCGTCGGGCGGCCGAGTGCCAGCCCGACGTCATCCTGCTCGACCAGCATTTGCCCGGCGTGCTCGGCGCCGATGCTGTGGCTGGCCTGCTGGAAGTGGCGCCGGCTGCACGGGTCTTGATGTTGACCGTCAGCGAAGACGAGGCCGACCTGGCCCAGGCCTTGCGCCAGGGCGCTTGCGGCTACCTGCTCAAGACCACGGACAGTGATGTGCTGATTCAGTCCTTGCTGCAGGTGCTGTCCGGGCAGTCGGCCGTCAGCCCTGAGATGACCAGCAAGCTGGTCAGCGCGTTCCAAAACCTGGGCCGGCAGCCTCTTGCTGCGGCCGCAGGCGCGCCGGCTGCTGCCGAGCCGGTCGTGCCCGAGGCCCAGGCCGTACCTGCCGTCTCGCCGCGCGAGCAGGAAATCCTGGCCCATATCGCCAAGGGCGCCAGCAACAAAGAGATCGCGCGCGCCCTGGGCATTGCCGAGACCACGGTGAAGATCCATGTGCAGCACATCCTGCGCAAGCTCGGCCTGAGCTCGCGTGTGCAGGTGGCGGTGTTCGCCAGCCAGCGCGGCCTTTGAGCCGCGCCCCTAGCCATCTTGTCTGAGGGAGCCGCTGTGCCCCATCGCTCCAATTCACCGCGCCCAGGCCCTGGGTCGGCCGGGCTTGCCGGCTGGCGCACCGCGTGCCTGGCCTGGCTGAGCGCCTTCCTGCCGGCCCCCTTGGCCATCGACGGCCGCGAGCGCTTGCGCGTGGTGGCTGGGGCCAGTCTGGGTATTGGCTTGACGGCCTGGCTGTGCCACGCGCTGGCCGGCGCTCAGCCCAGCCCTTGGCTGGTGGCGCCCCTGGGGGCCAGCGCGGTGCTGGTGTTCGCCGTGCCTGGCAGTCCGTTGGCCCAGCCCTGGGCCGTGATCGGCGGCAACACGGTGTCAGCCCTGGTGGCCGTGCTCTGCATGCAGCTCCAAGTCGGGCCGGTGTGGACCGCAGCGCTTGCGCTGGGGGCGGCTATCGCGGCCATGATGGCGCTGCGCTGCCTGCATCCGCCGGGCGGGGCTTGCGCTTTGCTGGTGGTTTTGAACGGCATCAGCGACCCCGCTTTTGCCTTGCAGCCGGTGTTGCTCAACTCGGTCTTGCTGGTGCTCTGCGGCATGGTCTACAACCAGGCCACAAAGCGGCCTTATCCGCACCGTGCGGCCGCGGCCGTGCCGGCGGCCGATCTGGATCTCGACCAGGTGCTGGCGCGCTACAACCAGGTCCTGGACATCAGCCGCGACGAGTTGCGGGCGCTGATTGAAGACACCCAGCTGCAGGGCTATCAGCGGCGCCTGGCCGATCTGCGCGCCCGCGACATCATGTCCACGCACATCATCACCGTGGCGCGCAGCTGGCCGCTGGCTCAGGCCTGGCCCCTGTTCCGCCAGCACAAGATCAAGGCCATGCCCGTGGTGGACGCCCAAGGCGAGCTCGTGGGCATCGTCACGCCGGCCGATTTTCTGCGCAGCCCGGGCTTCGACGCCGCGGCGGCTCTGGCGCCCGGAGGCCTGCAGGTGGGCCAGATCATGACGCGTTCGGTGCGGGTGGTCTCGGCCGATCGCCATCTGGCCGAGCTGATCCCGGTCTTCGCCAGCAGCGGCCACCATCACCTGCCCGTGATCGATGCGCAGCATCGACCGCTCGGCATGGTCACCCAGTCGGATGTGGTGGCCGCCCTGTCCGGCAGCCTGCTGCGCGCTGCTCCGCCGACCTGAGCGGCCGCAGCGCCTGCATCAGTGGAGCAGGCCCAGCGGGTGGTGCGTACGCGCCACGGTCACCATCAAGCCCAGCACCAGCAGTGCGGCCAGCAAGCCCGCCGCGCGCTGGCCGCGGCTGCGGCCGCGCTTGAGGGCGATGCTGCCCAGCACGATGTAGAGCAGCAGCAGACTCAGCTTGCTGGCGAGCCAGGGATCCCGGCCGGGGTTCAGGCCCAGCAGGGTCCAGAGGCTGAGGCCGGCGGCCAGCAAGGCCACATCGACCAGCACGCTGAGCCGGCGCGCCACCCTCTGCATGGGCCAGGCTGCACCGGCCAACACGGCCAAGCCACGCGCTGTGAACAGGCTGGCGCTGCAGGCGAGCAGGCTGATGTGGGCCAACTTGATGACCGGGTAATGGGGCTGCAGCAGGGCTGGCAGTTGTTCAAGCAGATTCATGGCCCGCCATCATCGTTCACCAGCGCCCGCGCAGGCTCAGGCGCCAGGTGCGCGGCGCTTCGGCCCAGGTGAACAGCGGTGAGCGCTGCGACAGCACGCTGTTGCCCAGATTGCTGACGCCCAGGTCCAGGTCGAGCTGGGGGCCCAGGCTGCGGCCCAGGCTGGCGCCGCTCAGGGTCAGGGTCGGCACGGCCTGCAAGGGCTGGCCAACAACGGCGGACGCCATCAGCTGACCGCTGCTGCGCTCCGTTCGAATCTGGGCACGCCAGGGCCCTTGCGCCCAAGCCAGTTCGGCTGCCACGGTGTGGCGCGGGCGTTTTTCAAGCCGCTGATCCTGGCCGTCACGGGCATCGAGGTATTGGTAGTTGAGGCCGGCGCTGAAGCCGCTGCCGAGGCGTGCGCGGGCGCTGAGTTCCAGGCCGCGCAGGCGGGCACGGTCCACATTCTGGAAGCGGAAGGTGCTGCGTGGGCCGCTGCTGCTGACCAGCACGGGCACGATCAGGTCGCGCAGGCGGTTGTCGAACAGCATGGCTTGCAGTCCGGCATCCTGGCGGTCCCAGCCCAGGCCCAGCTCCAGGCCGCGGTTCTTCTCGGGCTTGAGCGCGATGTTAGAGACGTAGGTGTAAGGGCCCTCGTCTTCCTGGTAGCCGGGGCTGATCTGCTTGATCGTGGGCGGCTTGAAGCCGGTGCTGGCCCCGCCCTTGAGCGTCCACTCGGGTGCGAGATGCCAGACGCCGTAGAGGCGCGGACTCCAGGCGGTGCCGAAGCGCTGGTGCTGGTCCTGGCGCAGGCCCGCGGTCAGACTGAACTGACGGCCGAACTCGAGCTCGTCCTGCACGTAGAGCGCGTGGTGGCGGGCTGAAGCCCTACCCCCGGGCAGGCCCTCGTTGTCCAGCCGCTCCTGGCGGGCCTCGAAGCCGCCACTCAGCTGTTGAGCCCCGACACGGCCGCTCAGTTGTCCTTCGAGCACCTGGTCCTTCAAGGTGTTCGGGCGCAGGCTGGCGACCCCGTTGCTGCGCGTGTTTTCCATGGCGATGCGGCTGTCGTAGAGGCGCAGCAAGCTGTGCAGCCCTGCGTCCACGCTTGCTCCTGCCCCTTCACCTAAGCCAGCAGCCCAGTCGGCCTCCCAGCTCAGGCTGCGGTGACGGCGTTGCAGCGCGGTGTCCGAAGCGTAGACGCGTTTCTTGCCGCTGCGCTCGACGGCAAGGCCGTGGCGGTCTTCGTCGCCGCTGCGCAGGTCCAGGTCGAATTGATGGCCTGCGAGCGGTGTCCAGCGCAGGGCGAGGGCGGCATCGCGGCGATGCCGGCCTTCGATGTCCGAGATGCGCGCATCGCTGGCGGCGGCCACATCGTCACGGCGACTGTCGGCCAGGCTGAGCCGTGCGCTGAGCTCGGGCGCCAGGGCGCCGCTGAGGCGTGCCGAGACGCGGTGGCCGTCGCCGCCGCGGCCGCCCTCGGCCTGGCTGCCTTCCAGGCGCACAGCGCCTTGCCAGGCCAGGCCCGGGGCGCGGGTGATGATGTTGACCACCCCACCCAGGGCTTCGGCGCCGTAGAGGACCGAGAGCGGGCCGCGTACCACCTCGATGCGCTCGATGTCGTCGGTCGACAGCCAGTCGATCTGGAAGTCCGAATGGCCGATCACGCCGTCGCTGGCGCCGATGCGGCGGCCGTCGACCAGGAACAGGGTGTGGCGTGCGTCCATGCCGCGCAGGCTGAGGGTTTTGCGGCCGCTGATGGTGCGCCCGAACACGGCCACGCCGGGCTCGCCGCGCAGGGCCTCCAGCACATTGCCGGCGCCGCGCTGCTCGATCTGCTCCTGCGTGACGACGCTGATGGCGGCCGGTGCGTCCACCAAGGCCATGGCATGGCGGGTGGCCGACACCACCACCAGGGGCAGTTGTTCCAGACCGCCAGCCGGGCCTGGAGGGGTGTCGGCGCAGGCCAGGCCGCTGACCAGGGTGCACAGGGCTGCGGCCGCGAGGGCGCGGCCGTGTACTCGTGGGCCAGCTGGAGGCAGAAGAGGGGCGAAGCGGGGGCGGGCAGGGTGGGCGTGGAGGGTCTTCATATCAAGGTGACTCGGTGTGCGATGAGCTCAGCTTGCGTGCAGCGGCGCTGGCGCGCCTTGACCCAGTTCGGGTTTGCGCTTGGCTGAGGCGGCGGCGCCACGCTGGCCCGCGGCTTCATCGCCGGACCTTGAACCAGTTCAAGGACGGCGGCCGGGCGCGGCGTGACCATGCCGGCAAACCCCTGCATGGCGCAGGGCTTGCTGAAGTTCCATCCCGAAGAAGAGAGGTATGACATGAAGCTGAACCGAACCCATATGCCACGGCCTGTACGCTATCCGAGCCACCTGAGCCTATTGGGTCAGCTGGCCTTGCTGGTCTGCTTGCCGCTGAGCCTGGGCGTGCAGGCTCAAGAGGGCAAGAAAGACATCAGCCCGGGCGATGTGAAGTACCACGCTGCGCCCTCGGCACTCAGCGATGTGCCCATGGTGCAGAGCAGCAACCCCAAGGCGCCGCCCATGACTCAGGCCGAGTTCGATGTCGCGCGCAAGATCTATTTCGAGCGCTGCGCCGGCTGCCACGGTGTCCTGCGCAAGGGCGCCACCGGCAAGCCCTTGACGCCCGACATCACCCTGGGCAAGGGCACGGACTATCTGAAGGTCTTCATCGCCTATGGCTCGCCCGCCGGCATGCCGAACTGGCAGACCTCGGGCGAGATGAGCGAGCAGCAGGTGGACCTGATGGCGCGCTACATCCAGCACGACGCGCCGACGCCGCCCGAGTTCGGCATGGCCGATATGAAGGCCACGTGGAAGGTGGTGGTGCCGCCCGAGAAGCGGCCGACCAAGAAGATGAACAGCTACAACATCGAGAACATCTTCTCGACCACGCTGCGCGACACCGGCGAAGTGGCCCTGATCGACGGCGACAGCAAGCAGATCATCAACATCGTCAAGACCGGCTACGCGGTCCACATCTCGCGCACCTCCGCCTCGGGCCGCTATCTGTTCGTGATCGGCCGTGACGCCAAGATCAATATGATCGATCTGTGGATGGAGAAGCCCGACAACGTGGCCGAGATCCGCATGGGCCTGGAAGCCCGTTCGGTGGAGGCCAGCAAGTACAAGGGCTATGAGGACAAGCTGGTGATTGCCGGTGCCTACTGGCCGCCCCAGTACGTGATCATGAAGGGCGACACCCTGGAGCCGCTGAAGATCGTCTCCACCCGCGGCAACACCGTGGACAAGCAGGAGTACCACCCCGAGCCGCGCGTGGCCTCCATCGTGGCCAGCCACTACCGGCCCGAGTTCATCGTCAACGTCAAGGAAACCGGCAAGACCTTGATGGTGGACTACACCGATCTGAATGCACTCAAGACCATCGAGGTCGGCACTGCTCGCTTCTTGCATGACGGTGGTTGGGACAGCACCAAGCGCTACTTCATGGTGGCCGCCAACCAGAGCAACAAGATCGCCGTGGTGGACGCCAAGGAAGACAAGCTGGTGAAGCTGGTTGAGGTCAGCAAGATCCCGCACCCGGGCCGCGGCGCCAACTTCATTCACCCCAAGTTCGGCCCGGTCTGGAGCACCGGCCACCTGGGTGACGAGGCCATCTCCCTGGTCGCCACCGATCCGGTCAAGCACAAGCAGTACGCCTTCAAGGAGGTGGCGCAGATCAAGGGTCAGGGCGGCGGCGCGCTGTTCATCAAGACGCACCCGAAGTCCAAGCATCTGTACTCGGACACGCCGCTGAACCCCGACGCCGCGATCTCGCAGTCGGTGGCGGTGTTCGACATCAATGCGCTCGACAAGGGCTTCAAGGTGCTGCCGATCGCCGAGTGGGCGGGTATCAAGGACGACGGCGCCAAGCGCGTGGTCCAGCCTGAGTACAACAAGGCCGGTGATGAGGTCTGGTTCTCGGTCTGGTCGGCCAAGGACAAGCAAAGCGCCATCGTTGTGGTGGACGACAAGACGCTCAAGCTCAAGGCCGTGATCAAGGACCCGCGCCTGATCACGCCGACCGGCAAGTTCAACGTCTACAACACCCAGCACGACGTCTATTGATCTCAAGTGGCCCCGCTGCCTGATGGCGCTGGGGCCCATGAAGCAAGGAGTTATGAATCATGCGAATCGCATCCATCATCGCCATGGCAGGTGCCGTCCTCTTGAGTGCCTCGGCCGTGCAGGCCGACGAAGCCACGCTCAGCAAGGCCGGCTGCATGGCCTGCCATGCCAAGGACAAGAAGCTGGTCGGCCCGTCCTTCAAGGACATTGCCGCCAAGTACAAGGGTCAGGACGCCGCAGCCGCGCTGGCGCAGAAGGTGCGCAGCGGCGGCAAGGGCGTTTTCGGCCCCATCCCCATGCCGCCCAATCCGCCCGAGAAAATCAGCGATGCTGATCTCAAGGAGGGGGTGGGATGGATCCTCAAGCAATGAGCTGACCAAGACCTCAGCCAGCCAGATGGGCGCCCATGGTCAGCTATGGGCGCCCTTTTTCTTCGTGGTTCCAGCCGGCTCAGGCGCCGACCTCCCGCGCCTCTTGCAAGACCAGCTCCACCAGAGGCGCCAGCTCAGCCGCGCTGAAGTGGGGCGGCGCGTCGGCGAGGTCTGGCGCATCGCCCACCATCGCCACGATGCCCGGCCACTCGGGCCAGAGCATGGGCTTGCCCACGGCCGCCCGCCAGACCTCCAGCTTGGGGAAGTCGCCGCCCTTGAAGCCCTCGACCAGAACCAGGTCGCAGTCCTGAATGCGGCTGAGGAGGTAGTCCAGATCCGGCTCGGCATCGCCTCGCAGCTCATGCATCAGCGCCCAGCGCGTGCGGCCGAGCAGCAGCACCTCTTGGCAGCCGGCCTCGCGCAGGCGATAGCTGTCCTTGCCCGGGCGGTCGACTTCGATGTCCTTGTGGCTGTGTTTGATCAGCGAAATACGCAGGCCGCGGTCGCGCAGCGCTGGAATCAGGCGTTCCAGCAAGGTGGTCTTGCCCATGCCGGAGCGGCCGGCGATGCCGAAAACTTTCATGGGAGATGCTCGCTGCAAAGAGTCATGGGAATGTGCTCGCCTTGATCTCAAATAAGGCGGCGGGAGCGCGTGCGCAGCACAATGCGCGCATGGATCCTGGTCGCCGTTTTTTGTTCCGTCCCTCCATGGCACGCGCCGCCGTGCAAAGGCCGCCCGGCGCCGTCGCCGAGCCGGCTTTTCTTGCCAGCTGTACACGCTGCGACGCCTGCATCAAGGCCTGCCCGGCCGGCGTCATCCGGCGCGGCGATGGAGGTTTTCCTGAAATGGACTTCAGGAGCGCCGGCTGCGATGCCTGCGGGGCCTGCATACCGGCCTGCACCGCGTCAGTACTGCGCCTGCCGCTGCTGTTTCGCGACTGGCAGGCCCAGATCGGCGCGCAATGCCTGGCCCAACAAGGGGTGGAGTGCCGGGTCTGCGGTGAGGCCTGTGACGCCGCTGCGATTCGCTTCAGGCCACGCCTGGGTGGCGTGGCCCAGCCCGAGATCAGCCCGAGCGCCTGCACCGCTTGCGGCGCCTGCGTCGGGGTCTGCCCCTCGGGCGCGGTTTCAATGCGCCGAGCCTGACGCAGCGCTGGCCGGCGGCAGGGTGATTTCACCGGTCTTGTGAGCGCCAATCGGCTGGGCAATCGGCGGCAAGGTGTGCGCGATGCCCTTGTGGCAGTCGATGCAGGTCTGACCCGCCGAGAAGGCCACTTGGTGCCGGGTCGCGGCGCGGCTGTTCTGCTCCGCATAGTCCATATAGCTGAAGTTGTGGCAGTTGCGGCACTCCTGCGAGTCATTGGCCTTCATGCGGTCCCATTCATGCTGGGCCAGGATGGGGCGCTTGGCATTGAACTTTTCCGGTGTGTCGATGGAACCCAGGATCTTGTGCAGCACTTCGTTGGAGGCCTGGATCTTGCGGATCATCTTGGGCCCCCATTCCTTGGGCACATGGCAGTCCGGGCAGGTGGCGCGCACGCCGGTGCGGTTCTGGTAATGGATGGTGTTGCGGTACTCCACGTAGACGTTCTTCTCCATCTCATGGCAGGAGATGCAGAAGGCCTCGCGGTTGGTCCACTCCATGGCGGTGTTGAAGCCACCCCAGAAGATGATGCCGCCGGCGAAGGCGAGCGCCAACAGCCAGAACAGCTTGGTGTGGGCAAAAGCCCAGGCACGTCGGATCAGGTTCTTCACAGCGGGCTCCTCACTTCATGCCCTTGGCACGCTCATAGGTGTTGGCCACCAAAGGCTTGGCATCACTCTGCGGCACATGGCATTGGGTGCAGAAGTAACGGCGTGGGCTGACGGAGTCGAGCTCAATGCCGTCACGGGTCTTGAAGTGGGTGACGCTGATCTTGGTGGCACCACTCTCCTTGGTCTTCTGCCAGGCGTGGCAGTCCATGCATTTGTTGAAGTTCTTGGTGATCTGATAGCCGCTGATGGTGTGTGGAATCAGCGGTGGCATCTGCACGAAGTCACGCTCACCGACAGGGTGGTCGCGCTCCTGGCGGTTGTTGGCGGGCGGGTTGTCCTGGTTCAGGGGTGTGCCTTGGCGCAGCCCTTCCAGTTTCACGGGCGCGGCCTTGTCGGCAGCTCCCGCCGGCCCGGCGGCAAACACGGAAAACGCCAGCAGCAGGCTCAGGGCGGGGCGAAGCAGGGGGGGGATCTTCATGGTCAGTCCCTTCGGGTGTCAAAGCGGTGGGTGAATCGGAAAACGGAGCTGTCGCACACATCGATGCAGCGGCCGCAGGCCGTGCAGTCGGGCGCCAGGATCAAGGGGCCGGCGTCCTGCTTGGCCTTCAGTGGGCCGACGATGATCTGCGGCTCGGGGCAGACGGCGAAGCAATCGCCGCAGTCATTGCAGCGGCTGCTGTGGGCGGCCGAGACGCGCAGCAGCGGTTTGGCGCCGATCAGCGCGTAGGCCGCGCCCATGGGGCAGACATGGCCACACCAGCCGCGCGGCGCCACCAGCAGGTCGAACAGGAAGACGGCGGCCAGCGCGCCCCAGGCCAGGCTGCCGCCGAAGATCAGGGCACGCTGGGTCAGCGTGACCGGGTTGACTTGCTCCCAAACCGGGCTGCCCAAGACTGCGGCGGCCAGCAGCACGCAGGCCAGCAAGGCGTGGCGCAGCTGGCGGCTCGGCGCACGGCCGCTGCTGATCTTCAGGCGCCGGCGCAGCCAGGCGGCGGCATCGGTCACCGCGTTGACCGGGCAAACCCAAGCGCAGTAGGCCCGTCCCGCCAACAAGCCGTAGAAAGCCAGGACGATGGCCGCGCCGATCAGGGCGCTGGCGGCGGGCCAGAGCCCGTGCCGCAGGCCCGCAAGCAGGCTCTGGGCCAGCACAAAGGGGTCGCTCAGCGGCAGCACATCGAGGGTCAGGCTGGAGGCCAGATTGCCCTTGACCCACCACAGGCCGAACAGCGGGCCGAGCAGGAAGAGGCCGATCACGCCCAGCTGGCTGCTGCGGCGCAGGATCAGCCAGCGCTGGGCGGCCCAGGGGCTGCGAGCGCTCGGTCCAGTGGCGTGCTTCGGCGCGCTCATCGCTGCGGCTCCGATGAGGCTGGGGCATAGGGCTGGACGCCGCTGCGCAGCGGGCCGATGTCGCTGCCGCCTTCGGGCAGTCGCTGCTCGGGCTGGGCGAAGCGGGGCTTGCCCTGGCGGTTCTGGTCTTCCCAGCCCTTGCGGTAATGCGGGCCCAGCTCGCCCTGGGCTAAGTCGCGCGGCAGCACCTTGATGGCCGGCTGCTCCAGCACGCAGGCGCGTTCGCACTTGCCGCAGCCGGTGCAAGCATCGGCGTGCACCGTGGGCAGCAGCATGGCGTGGCGGTCGCTGCGTGGGTTGCTTTGTTTCTCCAGCGAAATGGCGCTGTCGATCAGCGGGCAGACGCGGTAGCAGACATCGCAGCGCAGGCCGAGGAAGTTCAGGCAGCTCTCATGGTCGATCAGCACGGCCAGGCCCATGCGGGCTTCGGCGATGTCCTGCAGGCCGGGGTCGAGCGCGCCGGTCGGGCAGGCCTTGACGCAGGGGATGTCCTCGCACATCTCGCAGGGGATCTCGCGCGCTTCGAAGAAAGGCGTGCCGATCGCCACCTCGGCGGCCAGGCCGGCGCCCCATTCGCTGAGCTTGAGGTTGTGCGGCGGGCAGGCGCGCACGCACAGGCCGCAGCGCACGCAGGCGGCCAGGAAGTCGGGCTCAGCCAGCGCGCCCGGCGGCCGCAGGGCCTGGGCCGGGTGCGCTTGCGTCGGGCGCGAGAGCACGGCCGCCGCCCCGGCCAGAAGGCCGGCGCTGGCGGTGGTGCTGGCGCCTTGCAGCAGCGCACGGCGGCTCAGGTTCATGTGCCCACTCCGACTCGGCTCAGCTCGGGTTCAGGCCTTGACGACCTTGACCGCGCACTTCTTGAAGTCGGTTTCCTTGGAGATCGGGCAGGTGGCGTCCAGGGTCAGCTTGTTGACCAAGCGGCCCTCGTCGAAGAAGGGCACAAAGACCAAGCCGCGCGGCACCTTGTTGCGGCCCTTGGTCTCGACGGCGCAAGTGATCTCGCCGCGGCGCGAGGCCACCTTGACCTTCATGCCGCGCTGCAGGCCGCGGTCCTTGGCATCGTCGGGGTGGATGTAGAGCAGGGCCTCGGGCACGGCACGGTGCAGCTCGGGCACGCGCCGCGTCATGCTGCCGGTGTGCCAGTGCTCGAGCACCCGGCCGGTGCACAGCCAGAGGTCGAACTCCTTGTCCGGGCTCTCGGCCGGCGGCTGGTAAGGCAAGGCGAAGATCACCGCCTTGCCATCCTTGTGGCCGTAGAACTTCACGCCCTCGCCCTTCTTGACATAGGGGTCGTAGCCCTCGCGGAAGCGCCACAGCGTTTCCTTGCCGTCGACCACGGGCCAGCGCAGGCCGCGGACCTCGTGATAGGTGTCGAAGGGGGCCAGGTCATGACCGTGGCCGCGGCCGAATTCGGCGTACTCCTCGAACAGGCCCTTCTGCAGGTAGAAGCCCAGCTCCTTGGACTCGCTGTTCATGTAGTCGGGGATGTACTTGCCGTTGATGCGGCCGACATCCGCGAGCGGGAACTTGTTGACCTTGCCGTTCTTGTAGAGCACGTCGAACATCGTCTTGCCCTTGTACTCGGGCTTCTTGGCCAGCAGCTCGGCCGGCCAGACCTCTTCCATCTTGAAGCGCTTGCTGAACTCGATGAACTGCCAGAGGTCGCTCTTGGCCTCGCCCGGTGCGCTGACCTGCTGGCGCCAGACCTGGGTGCGTCGCTCGGCGTTGCCGAAAGCGCCTTCCTTCTCGACCCACATGGCGGCGGGCAGGATCAGGTCGGCCGCCATGGCGCTGACGGTGGGGTAGGGGTCGCTGACCACCACGAAAGCCTTGGGGTTGCGCCAGCCGGGCAGGATCTCGCCGTTGATGTTCGGCCCGGCCTGCATATTGTTGTTGGTCGTGACCCAGTAGCACTTGAGCTTGCCGTCCTTGAGCGCGCGGCTCTGCGCCACCGCGTGCAGGCCCACCTTGTCAGGGATGGTGCCGTCGGGCAGCTGCCAGATTTCCTCTGTGTGCTTGCGGTGCTCGGGGTTGGTGACCACCATGTCCGCCGGCAGACGGTGGGCAAAGGTGCCGACCTCGCGCGCCGTGCCGCAGGCGCTGGGCTGGCCGGTCAGGCTGAAGGGGCTGTTGCCGGGCTGGCTGATCTTGCCGGTCAGCAAGTGGATGTTGTAGACCATATTGTTGGCCCAGGTGCCACGGGTGTGCTGGTTGAAGCCCATGGTCCAGAAGGACACCACCTTGACCTTGGGGTCGGCATAGAGCTTGGCCAGGTCTTCCAGCTGCTTGACCGGCACGCCCGACAGCGCGCTGACTTTTTCGGCCGTGTAGTCGGCGACGAACTTGCCGAACTCCTCGAAGCTGATCGGCGTGGCGTCGTTGGGGTTGCCCTTGGGCTTGCCCTCGGCGTCCGGGTAGCCATTGCTCTTGGCGTCTTTTTCCAGCGCATGGGCCGGGCGCAGGCCGTAGCCGATGTCATCGGCGCCCTTCTTGAAGTTGACGTGGTTCTTGATGAACTCTTTGTTGACCTTGTTGTTCTTGATCAGGTAGTGGGCGATGTAGTTCAGGATCGCCAGATCGGTCTGCGGCTTGAAGATGATGGGCTGGTCGGCCAGGTCGAAGCTGCGGTGCTCATAGGTCGAGAGCACGGCCACCTTGGTGTCCGGGTGGCTGAGGCGTCGGTCGGTGATGCGGCTCCACAGGATGGGGTGCATCTCCGCCATATTGCTGCCCCAGAGCACAAAGGCATCGGCCTGCTCGATGTCGTCGTAGCAGCCCATGGGCTCGTCGATGCCGAAGGTGCGCATGAAGCCGGTGACCGCGCTGGCCATGCAGTGGCGAGCATTGGGGTCCAGATTGTTGGAGCGGAAGCCCGCCTTCCAGAGCTTGGCGGCGGCATAGCCTTCCCAGATCGTCCACTGGCCGGAGCCGAACATGGCGATGCCGGTCGGTCCGTCGGTCTTCAGCGCCTCTTTCCACTTGCTGGCCATCAGGTCCAGGGCTTCGTCCCAGCTGACCGGCGTGAACTCGCCTTCCTTGTCGTAGACGCCGTTCTTCTTGCGCAGCAGCGGCGTGGTCAGGCGGTCCTTGCCGTACATGATCTTGGACAGGAAGTAGCCCTTGATGCAATTCAGGCCTCGGTTCACCGGGCTTTCGATATCGCCCTGGGTGGCCACCACCTTGTTGTCCTGCACGCCCACGACGACGGAGCAGCCCGTGCCGCAGAAGCGGCAGGGTGCTTTGTCCCAGCGTACGGCGCTGTTGCTGGTCGGCGCCTTGGCGGCCGCGCCGTGGACGGTGATGGGGATGCCGGCGGCGGCAGCGGCGGCAGCAGCGGCCTGCAGTTTCAGGATGTCGCGACGATCGACTTGCATGAGGTGCTCCCGTGGCCGCCCGCCGTCTTGGCTGGCGCCCGTGAAATGAAGATGTAGATGAAAAGCATGGTCCTGGAATTGGCGCGTTTACGCCTTGAACTGCTTCAAGTTTTTGCGCTGTCCAGCTCGCTGAGACGGGTCCGCCAGCCCTGTGCCGGCTCCTCGTGGCCGGCCGGCGCGGGGGCGTCCGGGCCGCTGTACTCGAACACCAGGGAGGTGCCCAGCACATCGGGCCAGAGCGCGATGGCGCCGAGCTGGGCCGCGGCGGAGATCTGCTCGCAGTCCTCCATCACCAGGACCAATCGGCCGTCACCGGGGTTTTGTGTCAGTTCCACGCCTGGCAGGCTCGCGAGCCGAGAGCTCACATCGGATACATGCTCGGGCCGCATGCGCAGCACCACGCCGAGAACACTCATGGGGAACTCCTGTTCATGGCTGGCGCGCCGAAGCTGCACCGGCCGGGGTTGATTTGGGCGCAGCCGGGGCGCGAGGCCCCTGCGCGCGTGCGGCGACCAGGCCTTGCACCGCCAGCTCGCGCAAGGGGTGCTCGGCCGGGGCCAGGTCTTGCAGGCGCTGCCAATGGCGGATGGCGCCGGCTGCGTCACCCTGGCGCATGGCGCGGGTGCCGGACAGGGCCAGGGCCTTCAAGTGATCTGGCGCGATCTGCAGCGCGCGCTGCAGCAGGGCCGCCGGTTCGCCTTCCAGCGAGCCCTGCTGGCCGCTGGCCATGACATCGGCCAGATCGGCCATCAGGTCGGCATCCTCGGGCCGCAGGGCCAGGGCGCGGCGGTAGGCGGCGATCGAGGGTTCGCTGCGGCCCAGCACCAGGTAGGAGCGGCCCAGCATGGCCCAGCCGGCGGCGTCCTCGGGCTGCTGCTGCAGCCGTCGAGCCAGGCCCGCGACCATGGCCTCGGTGCGGTCCGGTGCTGCCTCGGGCGAGATGGCCTCGGGCTGACCCTTCCAGGCATAGCCACCCGCGCCGACCAGCAGCACCAGGCTCATGCAAGCAGCGATCAGGCGATGGGAAGGACGCGGCAGCGGCGCGGGCGGCGGCGCCAGCACCTGGTCGGCGATCTCCTGGCGCAGGCGGTCCAGGCGGGCTTGCAACGCGGCCTGGCCTGCAGATTCACCGGCCGTGGCGCTGCCGCTCAGCTGGGCTTGCAGAGCCAGGCCTTGGCGGCGCAGCGCTTGCAGATCCTGCTGCTGTTCTTGCGTGGGCCAGTTCATCGGATGTCTCCCTCCTCTTCGGGCGCCGCCTCAAAGGCCTCATCGGGCTCGCGTGCCCGGCGGCGCAGGTTCAGCACCAGGCCGGCCAGGGCGGCGGCCATCAGCAGGGCCGGGCCGGCCCAGAGCAGCCAGGTGTTGGCTTGCAGCGGCGGTTTGTAAAGCACAAAGTCGCCGTAGCGCTCGGTCATGTAGTGGATGATTTCTTCGTCCCGGCGGCCGGCCTGCAGCTGCTCGCGCAGCTGGGCCTTCAAGTCCATGGCCAGCGGCGCATGGGAGTCGGCGATGGTCTGGTTCTGGCAGACCAGGCAGCGCAGCTGCTGGGCCAGGGCCTGGGCGCGGCGGTCCAGCTCGGCGGCGCTGGTCTCGGCCTGGGCGCAGGACATGGCGCCGAGGCTCAGCAGCATGAGGCAAGCAAGCAGACACGCAGGCAGGCGTCTCATAGTCGGTCCAGCAAGGGTTCCAGGGTGTCGCGCAGCAGCTCGGCCGTCAGCGGGCCGACATGCTTGTAGCGAATCAGGCCCTGGCGGTCGATCACAAAGGTCTCAGGCACGCCGTAGACGCCCAGGTCGATGCCGACCTGGCCGCGCGTGTCCGAGCCGATGGCGCGGTAGGGGTTGCCCAGCTCTTTCAGCCAGCGCGTGGCCTGGGCGGGCTCGTCCTTGTAGTTCAGGCCCAGCAGCTGCAACTCCGGCCGACGCCGCGCCAGGTCCAGCAGCAGCGGGTGTTCCTCGCGGCAGGGGCCGCACCAGGAGGCCCAGACATTGAGCACGCTGATTTTGCCCGTCATGTCGGCCTGGCGCAGCGGCGCGTCGCCGTCCAGCAAGGGTGGCAGCACAAAGGCCGGCACCGGCTTGCCGATCAGCGGCGAGGGGATCTCGCGCGGCTTCAGCTGCAGGCCGCGCGCCAGGAACAGGGCCAGCACGGCAAAGCCCAGCAAGGGGATCAGCGCTTTGAGCTTCATGGGCGTGCGCTCGCTCGTTGGCTGTTGCTGCGGTAGCGCCGGTCGCTGGCGGCCAGCAGGCCGCCCAGGCCCATCAGCAGGCAGCCGCCCCAGATCCAGTTGACGTAGGGCTTGATGGTGATGTGGACGATCCAGGCATCGGCCTGCTCATTGATCGGCTCGCTCAGCGAGACGTAAAGGTCGCGCAGCAGGCCGCTGGCGATGCCGGCTTCGGTCATGGGCATCTCCTGGCTGCGGTAGAGCCGCTTCTCGGGGTACAGGGTGGCCACAGGCCGGCCTTCGCGTGTCACCTCCACCGTGCCGCGCATGGCGCGGTAGTTGGGGCCGTCCACGGCCCGCAGCTCACTCAGGCGGAAGCTGTGCTCGCCCAGGCGGGCGCTCTCGCCGCGCTGCAGCGGCAGGTCCTGGCTCAGGGCCAGGCTGCCGACCAGGGTGACGCCGATGATGAAGACGCCGACGCCGGCATGAGCCAGCAGCATGGCGGCCGCCGAGCGCGGCAAGGCGCGCGCGCGCGCCCACCAGCCCTGGCCTGTCCTCGGCCACAGGCGTTCGCCCAGTTCCAGCGCCACCGACACCAGCACCCACCAGGCCAGCAAGAGGCCGCCCCAGGCGGCCAGGCTCAGCTGCGCCGTGGCCCAGCCATGGGCGCCGGCGGCCAGCGGGCTCAGCAGCAGCGGCCAACGCAGGCGGCGCAGCAGCTCGGCGCTGTCCATGCCCTTCCAGCGCAGCAGCGGGCCCAGGCCCATCAACAGGATCACCGGCGCCATCAGCGGCACGAACACCGCCTCGAAATAGGGCGGGCCGACCGAGATCTTCTGCCCGCTCACAGCATCCAGCGCCATCGGATAGAGCGTGCCCAGCAGCACCGCGCCGCAGGCGGCCAGAAGCATCACATTGTTGGCCAGCAGCGTGGTTTCGCGGCTGCGCCAGTGGAAGCGCGCCCCCAGGCCGACCGCGCCGGCGCGTGCCGCATACAAGCTCAGCGAGCCGCCCACCACCAGCACCAGAAAGACCAGGATGGCCAGGCCGCGCTGCGGGTCGGTGGCGAATGCATGGACCGAGCTGAGCACGCCCGAGCGGACCAGAAAGGTGCCC
This sequence comes from Paucibacter sp. DJ2R-2, assembly GCF_025717675.1. Taxonomy (GTDB): domain Bacteria; phylum Pseudomonadota; class Gammaproteobacteria; order Burkholderiales; family Burkholderiaceae_C; genus Paucibacter_A. The sequence goes on along the minus strand of NZ_JAJIRT010000008.1, from coordinate 117,776 downwards.
AGCAGGGACAGCGAGAAGGTGACGATGGCCAGCAGCACCGTCCAGGCCTTGAAGACGCCGCGCTTTTCGCTGACTGTCAGCGAGTGCAGCAAGGCGGTGCCGGCCAGCCAGGGCATGAAGCTGGCGTTCTCGACCGGGTCCCAGAACCACCAGCCGCCCCAACCGAGCTCGTAGTAAGCCCACCAGCTGCCCAGGGCAATGCCCAGGGTCAGAAAGGCCCAGGCGGCGCTGGTCCAGGGCCGGGCGAAGCGCGCCCAGGCGGCGTTGAGTTCACCGCCGGCCAAGGCCGCGATGGCGAAGGCGAAGGCCACGGCGAAGCCGACATAACCCATATACAGCATGGGTGGGTGCAGCACCATGCCGGGGTCCTGCAGCAGCGGGTTCAGGTCGCGGCCCTCGGGCAGGCCAGGCACCAGGCGGGCAAAAGGATTGGAGGTGACGAGCAGAAAGACCAGGAAGCCGGCCGCCAGCGCGCCCAGCACGCCCAGCACCCGTGCGCGCAGCGGCGCCGGCAGCCGCCGGCCGGCGGCCGCGACGGCCAGGGCCCAGGCCACCAGCAGCGCCACCCACAGCAACATCGAGCCCTCATGCCCGCCCCAGACCGCGGCGATGCGGTAGGCCAGGGGCAGCTCGCGGTTGGAGTGCTGGGCCACATAGGCGACCGAGAAATCGCTGGCCACAAAAGCCTGGGTCAAGGCCAGATAGCCCAGGCCCACCAGGGCGGCCAAGGCCAGGGTCAAGGGCCGGTCCAGCGCCATCCAGTCGGCGCGTTGGCGCTGTGCGCCCAGCACCGGCAGGCCGGCCAGCAGCAGGGCCACGCCCAGGGCCAGCCAGAGGGCGAGATGTCCGAGTTCGGGGATCACGGCGTGCTGCCTTTCAGGGTCCGGGCGGCGCGCTCGCGGGCCTGCTGGCTGCGCTGCAGCGCGTCGGCGGCCTCGGGCGGCATGTAGTTCTCGTCATGCTTGGCCAGCACCTCGCGGGCCAGGAACTGCCGGCCCTGCAACTGGCCTTGTGCGACCACGCCCTTGCCCTCTTTGAACAAGTCGGGCAGGGCACCGCTGAAGCTGACGGGTACGTGCTCGCTGCCGTCGCTGATCACGAACTGCACCTGCACGCCTTCGCGCCGGACGCTGCCCGGCTGCACCAGGCCGCCGATGCGGAAGCTGCGGCCTTGCGGCGCCTCTTGCGCGGCCACCTGGCTGGGCGTGTAGAAGAAGACCAGATTGCTGCGGAAGGCATTCATGACCAGGGCCGCGATGGCGCCCAGGGCCAGCAGGCCGGCGGCGATCAGCAGCAGGCGGCGGTGGCGGGTTTTTTTCATCATCATGCGACGTCCTCCTCGGACAGCTGCAGCAAGGCTTGGCTGTGGCGGCGCCGGGCCAGGCCCACCTCGACCAGCATCCAGAGCAGGGCCGAGCCGTAGCTGCCCCAGACAAAAAAGCCGTAGCCGTCCATATGGAAGAAATCGGCGGCGCTGTGCCAGTTCATGTGGCTTGTCCTTTCTTGCTCAGGGCCTGCACCCAGGCCTTGTCGCGTTCGCGCTCCAGGATCAGGCCGCGGGCGCGGGTGAAGATGACAGCGAAGGCATAGGCCCAGCAGGCCAGGCTCATCACGGCCAGGGCCTGCAACATGGTCTCGGCCATGCGCGGTGCGGCCGTCAGGCTGATGCTGGCGCCCTGGTGCAAGGTGTTCCACCAGCGCACGCTGAAATAGATGATGGGCACATTGACCACGCCGACCAGGGCCAGCAGGGCGCCGGCCGGGTCGGCCCGCTGCGGGTCCTCGATGGCGTGCAACAAGGCCAGATAGCCGAGATAGAGAAACAGCAGGATCAGCTCCGAGGTCAGGCGCGCGTCCCAGACCCACCAGCTGCCCCAGCTCGGCTGGCCCCACAGCGCACCGCTGAGCAGGGCGATCACGGTGAAGCCGGCGCCGGTCGGCGCGATCGCTCGCGCCAGCAGCGAGGCCATGCGGGCCTTGAAGGCCCAGCCGATGGCGGCCCAGAAAGCCAGGGCCAGATAGAGCAGCATGGACAGCCAGGCCGCCGGCACGTGGATGAAGAGGATGCGATAGGCCTGGCCCTGGGTGGCGTCGGTCGGCGCTTTGAAGAAGGCCAGGTACAGGCCCAGGGCCGCCAGCCCCGCGGCCAGCAGCCACAGGCCCGGCAACAGGCGGCCGGCCAGCGCGTAGAAACGCGAGGGCGCGGCATAGGTGTAGAAGCGGTGCGTGCGTGTCATGGGATGTGGGGGCGAGCTCAGCATGTCCATCAGATCAGGGCAATGCGCAGGGCCGCGGCGGTGGCCGCCGGCAGGGCCAGCAGGGCGCCGATCAGCAGGGCGGCCAGCAGGGACAGATGGCCGTCAACAGGCAGGCCGGCCTCCAGCGCGCCGACCGCTCCGCTGCCGAAGATCAGAACCGGCACAGCCAGCGGTAGCACGATCAGCAGATTGAGCAAGGCGCCATTGCGCAGGCCCAGGGTCAGGGCGGCGGCCAGATTGCCCAGCAAGCTCAAGCTCGGCGTGCCCAGCAGCAGGCTCAGCATCAAGAGACCGAGGCTGTCGCTGTGCATGCCGTACATCAGGCCCAGCAGCGGCGTGGCCAGCAGCAGGGGCAGGCCATGGCTCAGCCAGTGCGCCAGGGCCTTGACGGCGGCCAGGCGCCAGGCCGAGTGCGGCGGCAGCAGCAACTGGTCCAGGCTGCCGTCCTGGGCATCGGCGGCATACAGGCTGTGCAGGGACAAGAGACTGGCCAGCAAGGCCAGCACCCACAGCACGCCCGGCGCCATGCGACGCAGCTGCTCGGGTTCGGGCCCCAGGCCGAGGGGAAACAGGCAGGCCGCCATCAGCAAAAAGGCCACCGGCAGGCCAGCGTCGACGGGCCGGCGCATCGCCAGGCGCAGCTCGCGCTGCAGCAGCAGCCAGCTCGTGGGCGTCATGGGCGGCCTCCGCTCAGTGGCAGCTGGCGGCTGGCCAGCCCAGGCAAATGCTGGTGGCTGGTGAACAGCACCGCGCCGCCTGCGGCCGCATGGCTGCTCAACAGAGCGCACAACTGCTGCACGCTGTCGTCGTCCAGCGCATCGAAGGGTTCGTCCAGCAGCCAGCAAGCACCCGCCTGCGGCAGGGCCAGCGATGCCAATGCAGCGCGGCGTTGCTGGCCTTGGCTGAGCTGAGCGCTGCGGCGGCTGCGCAGGGCCGCCAGCCCGAAATGCTTCAGCGCCTTCAGCAGGCTGGCCTCATCGTCGGCCAGGCCTTGCCAGCGGGCCTGAAAGCGCAAGCCCTCCAGCACGGTCAGGTCCGGCTTCAAGCCATTGCTGTGGCCGAGAAAGCGCAAGGCCGCCGAATGCTGGATGCTGCCCCGCTCAGCCGGCCGCAGGCCCGCAAGCGTGCGCAGCAAGGTGCTCTTGCCGCTGCCATTGCTGCCCTGGAGCCAGACGATGTCGCCCGCGTTCAGCCGCACGCTGAGCTCTTGGAACAGGGTGCGGCCTCCGCGCTCGCAGCTCAGTAGCTCGGCGCTCAGCAAGCAGGGCGAGGCCTTGCTCATGACTCTGCTCCATTGACGCCTACGCAGGGGTCTGCCGGTTCCGCCGCATCAGCAGCAGCGGTCGGCCTGGGGTAGTGCCCTTTCAGCTGGCTCCACGGTAACTTTCGCAGAGCGTCAGTCAGCGACGCGCTCTGGGCCTGGCCCACAGCGTTTGCGATCCTGGGCAGGTCCAGGCCAAGCGGTGGGTGAAGGCGCTGGAGCTCGATGAACTCCAACGGGTCCTGACCCTGATCCTGCGCCGGAACGGCCAGGACGGGATGGCCTTGTCGCTCAAAGAGCAGGCCCGCGCTCAGCTTCACGGCGCGGCTGAGCGGCATGCTGGCGATGGCGCGGCGAACATCGAGGTGGAGCAGCTGCAGCCGCAGCCCGCCGCCCGCCCTGGGCTGCAAGGTGAGCCAGATGTGAGGGGCGGCTGTGCCCTTCAGCCAGTCCATCACGGGCGCTTCCAGCGGTGTGCGTCGCGGATGCAGAAATCCCGGCTTGCCCAGGGCTTCGCCCATGCGGTAGTCATGGACCAGACCGTCATGGACTTCTTCTGCCAGCGGGTCGTATGAAATCTCCCAGACCTCAGCCAGGTCCTGCAGCGCGACCAGAAAGCTGCGGCGTTCCGGAAGGTCGCGAATGGCCGCGACGCGCGTGCGCTGCCGGCCGTCCAGGCTTTGCAAGGCAATCGTCTTGACCGGCTGCAGCCGTCCATCGAAGAGCTGCAAGGCGCTGGCCTGCTCGGTGCTGGCCAGCAGCCAGCGGCCATCGCTGCTCAGGGCCAAGGCTTCGAGTGAGGAGGCGACCCGTCGCTCCTGCCGCAGGCTGCTTGGGTTCATGTCAAACACGGCCACCCATCCGTCTCGCGATGCCAGCACCAGCTGGCGGTTCTTGGAGGCGAGCAGGGGCGGCAGGTCGGCACAGTTCAGAACCTCAGCCTTGGATTCGACTGCGGCGAGCGTGCTGGCCTCGCCGCCCGCAGATGCACCGGGCAGCAAGGCGAGGACACCCAGGCAAGCGGCCAGGCCACGGCCCAGCCGCGAACCGGCACCGGTGCTGAAACAGCAGCTGCTCATTGCAGGGTGTAACTCGCCAATTCCTCGGGCTGCAGGATGTGGATGTCGCGCCGCGAGATTTGAATCAGGCCTTCGTCCTCCAGCTCGCGCAGCACCCGTGAGAAATACTCGGGGGTCAAGCTCAGGCGCGAGGCGATCGTGGCCTTGCTGACGGGCAGCGACACCGTGTGGGGCGCGCGCCGTTCGGGGCTGTGCCGCTGGTCTTCCAGCAGGAAACCGACGACACGCTGCAGGCCGCTGCGCAGGCAATAGCTCTCCACATCGTGCTGCAGGCCGCGGATGCGTTGCGATGCGTCGGCCAGCAGACGCAAGGCAAAACCGGGGTCGCGCTTGATCTGGGCCGTGATGGCGCGCTTGGGGATGCGCAGCAGCAGCGCTTCCGTCAGGGTCTGCGCATTGAATGCCTGGGGCTGGTCGTTGAAGATCGACGACTCACCGATGGTTTGTCCGGGCCCGATCAGCTCCAGCACCTTTTCCCCGCCATGGGTGGCCAAGGCGAACACCTTGACCTGCCCCGTGATGATGATCATCAAGTGCTCGCAGGTCTCGCCGCTGCTGAACAGGGCCTGGCCGCGAGGCAGGCGCATCAAGCTGCTGCCTTGGTCCACGATCAGGCCGAGATCCGCTTCACTCAGGCCCTGGAACATGGGATGAACCGCCATGTATCGTGGCAACTCAGAGGCAGTAGAACGATGGGCAGTGGGCATGGTTTGAGCCTTGTCGAGCTGGGAAAGAAGGGCTTGCGGGGGCCATTCTGTTCAGCGCTGACCGTGCTCGTTTGACCTGTATCAAGCGGCCTGATCCAGTAGTTCTACGGAACGATGGTCAATACTCCTTTCGAACGATGGGTGCTTGCATCAGCCCGCTTGCTGGCCGCCGGTATAGGCCGCCAGGCTGGCGACATCTCGAATGCGGATGTCGCGCTTGTCCACTTCGATCAAGCCCGCGGCTTCGAGTTCATGCAGCACGCGCGAGAAGTATTCGGGCGTCAGGCTCAGGCGCGAGGCGATGGTGGCTTTGCTCACGGGCAGGGACACCGTGACCATCTCGCCGCTGACGCGGTCCTCGGCCAGCTGGTCGCGCAGCAGGTAGCCGATCACGCGCTGCACGCCACTGTGCAGGGCATAGGCCTGGACATCATGGACCAGACCGTGCAGGCGGCGTGAGATGCCCGCCAGCATGCGCAAGGCGAAGCGGCTGTCATGCTCGATCTCGGTCAGCACCGCCTGCTTGGACACCGAGAGCAGCAAGGTGTCGGTCAGGGCCTGGGCATTGATGATGTAGGGCCTGCCGGTGAACATGAGGGCTTCGGCGAAGCTGTTTCCCGGCCCCACCAGCTCGATCACCTTCTCCTGGCCCGCCGGCGAGATGGCAAAGAGCTTGACCTGCCCGGTGACGGTGACATGGAACTCCTCGCAAGGCTGGCCAACGCGGAACACCGGGTCGCCGCGGGTCAGACGACGCAGGCTGCAGCCTTGCGCCAGGCGGGCCAGCTCCGGAGCACTGAGATCGGTGAACAAAGGCAGCACGGAGAGGTAACGAGGAAGGTCAAAGGCGCGCATGTCCATGACGGGGCTCCGGTCTGGGGGGCTTGAGATGCCGCCATTGTCGAGAGCGCTGCGGCGCGCCGCCTTGATCTGTCTCAAGCGCGCGGAGTTGGTGCCGGCGTGCTGGTTTGCTCGCTCGCACACAGAGGGGTGAGAGTTTTTCGTAGCGAGCGTTTGTCAGGCTAGGCGGACGGAGCGCAGGAACCGGAGCGTACTCAATGTACGTGAGGATTCCGAGCACCGGACCAACGACGCATGGCGAGCGCGCAGTAGAAAAACTCTCACCCTCAAACGCCGCGCGTCAACCGGCTGTAGACGCCGGCCAGGCGCAGCGGCAGCTCGGTCGGGCGGGCCACGCGGGCCCAGCCCTGGTGGCCGAAGAGATGGGGCAGATAGTCCTGGGCCTGCTCGTCGATGCTCAGGCAAAAGGGCTGCAGGCCGGCGCGGCGCGCCTCGCGCACCGCTTCGCGCGTGTCCTCGATGCCCCAGCGGCCCTCGTAGACATCGAGGTCATTGGGCTTGCCGTCGGTCAGCAGCAGCAGCAGGCGCTGGCGCTCGGGGCGCTCTTGCAGCCGGCGTGTGGCCAGGCGAATCGCTGCGCCCATGCGGGTGTAGTAGCCAGGCTTGATCGCGCCGACCCGGCTTTGCACCGGGCCGGACCAGGCTTCCTCGAAACCCTTGATTTGATGGATGCGCACCTGGCTGCGCCGCACCGAGCTGAAGCCCAGCATGGCAAAGGGGTCGCCGCAGCCATGCAAGGCCTCGCCGAAGACATAGAGCGCATCGCGGATCACATCGATCACGCGCTGCTCGTTGTTGGCATAGGCGTCGGTGGACAGGGACAGATCGGCCAGCAGCAAGGTGGCCAGGCTGCGCTCGCTGCGCTGGCGCCGGGCCCAGACTTGGGGCTCGGGGCTGCTGCTGGCGTGCAGGCCGCCCAGATGCCGCACCCAGGCATCGAGATCGAGCACCTCACCCTCGTTGCAGCCGCGCTGCCACTGCGGCGCGCTGCGCAAGGTTTCGAGCCGGCGGCGCAGGCGGCGTGCGGTCTGGCGCAAGGCGGCTTGGGGCGAGAACGCCGGACCGCTCGGTCGCGCCACCAGGGTCTGCACCCAGCAATGTTCGGGCAGCAGGCATTGCCGCTTCCAGTCCCATTCGGGCAGTGACTCGCCCTCGCCCAGGGGCAGGTCGTCGGCGCTGGCGCTGGGCAGGTCGAGGTCGAACTTGATGCGGGCGGCGCTGGCCGAGCCCTCGCGCGCCAGCGTCAGCTCCTCCATATCGTCGGCCGCGGCGCGTGCCTCGTCTTCGTCGGTCTCGTCCTCGCTGGCCCGGTCCAGGGGCACATGCTCGCTCCAGCTGCGCAGGGACTCGGCCTTGGAGGCCAGCAGCAGCGGCGCCCTCTGCGAGGCCGGCTTGGTCGGGCGGGCGCGGCGGCGTTTCGCTTGCTCTTGTTCTTGTTGCGCTTGTGACCCACCGCTCGCGGCCGCGCTGCGTGCCTGGCCCGTCGCTCCCGCCGCGGCCGCAGGCAGGGCCTGCAGCCACAGCCAAACCGGGGCCAGCAGCGGGGCCTCGACATCGAAGCTGCCATCGATGCTGGCCAGCCCGGGCTCGGCCAGCAGCAGGGCTTGCAGGCGCGCCTCAGCCGCCCGCGCCTCGGGCGTGCGCAGCGCCACGGCCTCGGCGCGGCGTTGGGCCAGATGGGCCTCGCGCAAGCGCAGCCAGCGCGGCCGCAGGCCCGGGCAGCGCTGCAGGGCCAACTGGCAAGCGGCGAGGTTGTCGCCCGCCCAGCTGCCGCTGGCACCGAGTTCGAAGCAGGCGGCCAGGGCGGCCAGCCAGAGGTAGAGGTCGCGGTTCAGTTCCGCCTGCTCGAACAGGGCGATGCGCGGCGGCAGGGCCAGGGTCTCGGTGTCCAGGCGTGGCAGTGCGGCGCGCGTGCCGCTGCCGGCCAGGCGCTGCAGCCAGTGGCGCGGGCCGCCGATGCGCATATCGGCCGCGGGCACGATGCGCAGGCTGTGGCTGCCGCCGGCGGCGCGGTAGAGCAGGCCGGCGGCCTGCTGCACATCGGGCAGAGCCACGGCGGCCCCGGCATGGCCGCGCTCGGCGGCTCCGGTGATGAAGCGATGCCAGCGTTCGCCGATCCACTCTTCCATGGTCTAACTTCCTACTTCAAGGGTCGGTTCTGTTGCTGTTTTTTTGCGATTGACGCAGCGTCTCACGCAGCGCGTCCACGCCCACTGTCCATTCCAGCTGGGGCTGGGGCAGCTGCGGCTGCGCCTGTTGCGACTCGGCGCATTGGTCCACGCAGCGGCCGCATTGCACGCAGGAGAACATCAGGCGCTTGATCTGGCGCGGCCGCAGCCGCATCGGGCAGACGCGGTCGCAGGCGCTGCCCTCGGGCGCACGCTCGGTGCTGCAGGTCCGGCAGTCGCTGGCGCGTTCGCGCTTGAAGACCACGACCAAGGCGCGCGGGTTGGCCATCCAGGCCAGGCTCTGGAACAGGCCGATGGCGCAGCCGAAGCGGCAGAACAGGTGGCGGGCGAACAGAAGCTCCAGGGTGAAGGCGCTGCCGGCAATCAGGATGAAGCGGCTCTGGTTGACGGTCAGTGTGCCTTGCAGCAGGCCGCCCCAGATCGCTTGCGGCGGCAGCAGATAGGTCAGCAGGGTGATGGCCCAGAGAAAGCCGAAACCCGCGCAGCTCAAGGCATAGACCGGCCACCAGCGGCGCTGCGCGGTCTCGCCCGGCCGCAGGCTGGCCTGCTCGTCCCAGAGGCTGAATTTGCCGCAGGCCTTGTGCAGCAAGGCGTTCAGGCCCTCGACCAGCGAGAAATGTGGGCACAGCCAGCCGCAGTACAGCCGGCCCCAACGCCAGGCCACACCGAGAAAGAGCGCCACCAGGGCCAGGCCCGGCAGGATGCCGCGCAGGATCAGGCTCAGGGCCGCTTGATTGGCGCTGACCTCGCCGCGCTGCAGGGCGCTGATGCCCAGACTCCAGCGCTGGCCCAAGACCCAAAGCTGTGTTTCGTTGAGGTCGAAGCGAAGCAGGTTCAGCGCCGGCGCCAGCAGGAAGAGGGCGAAGAAAGCCAGCTGCGTGGCGCGCCGGCGGCGCTGCAGCCGCTGGCTGTGCTGAACAGAAGAGCCCGTCGCGGGGCCAGGATCAGGCATCACCGATCACCGCGCGCAGCACCTCGTGCAGGGCGGCGCCGGTGTCGGCCTCGTCCGTCAGCGCGTCGACGATGGCCGCGCGGCAGGCGGGCAGCAGGGCCAGGCCGGCCACATGCAGGCGCGCCGCCATCACCAGCAGCCGGGTGCTGGCGGTTTCTTCCAGGTCTTGCTCGGTCAGCCGGCGCAGGGCCTGGGCCAGGCGGACCAGCTGGGCGGCCACCTCGGCGGAGCAGCCACTTTCGCTGGCGACGATGGCGCGCTCGATGTCAGGCGCCGGGTAGTCCAGGCCCAGGGCGACGAAGCGCTGGCGGGTGCTGGGCTTCAGGCCCTTGAGCAGGTTCTGGTAGCCGGGGTTGTAGCTGATCACCAGCATGAAGCCGGGCGCGGCCTGCAGCAGCTCGCCGGTGCGCTCGATGGCCAGCTGGCGCCGGTCATCGGCCAGCGGGTGCAGGACCACGGTGGTGTCCTTGCGCGCCTCGACCACCTCGTCCAGATAGCAGATCGCGCCTTCGCGAACGGCCCGGGTCAGCGGGCCGTCGCACCAGCGCGTGTCGCCGCCCTGGATCAGGTGGCGGCCGACCAGGTCGGCCGCGCTGAGGTCGTCATGGCAGCTGACCGTGATCAGCGGCCGGCCCAGCCGGGCCGCCATATGCTCGACCAGGCGGGTCTTGCCGCAGCCGGTCGGGCCCTTGATCAGCAGGGGCAGGCGGCTGGCATGGGCCTGCTCGAAGAGCCGGCACTCCTCGCCTTGGGGCGCATAGAAGGGCAGTTGTTGCAACTGCCTGGCACTGTGCATTTCCATGCTCAGGCCGCGCGGGGCAAGGCGCCGTTTTGCTGGGCGCTTTCGTGCAGGGCTTCATCTTCGGCCCGGCCGGGGCCGACGAAGAAGCTGGCCAGATATGTCAGCAGGCCCAGCAGGAACATCACGCCGCCGGCCATGCGCAGCCAGTAGAAGAAACGCAGCTGGTCTTGCGTGGCCATGAAGCTCATCGCGCCCTCGGTGGGCATGCGCTGCAGCCAGACCTGCAGGATGCCGGCGCCGGTCAGGGCCAGCACCATCACGCCCATGCCTATGGTCATGATCCAGAAGCTCCACATCTCCACGCTCTGGGCACGGCGTGAGTTGGCTTCGCGGCCGCGCAGCAGGGGCATGGCATAACTGATCATCGCAATGACCACCAGCACATAGGCGCCGTAAAAGGCCAGGTGGCCGTGGGCGGCGGTGATCTGGCTGCCATGGGTGTAGTAGTTGACCGGGCTCAGCGTGTGCAGGAAGCCCCAGACGCCGGCGCCGAGGAAACCCATCACCGCGCAGCCGACGGCCCAGAGCACGGCCGCCTGGTTGGGATGCTCGCGCTTGCGCCGTTGCACCATATTGAAGGCGAACAAGGTCATCATGAAGAAGGGGATGGGCTCCAGCGCGCTGAACACACTGCCGACCCAATGCCAGTAGCCCGGCAGACCGATGAAGAAGAAGTGGTGGCCGGTACCCAGGATGCCGGTGACCAGGGCCATGGTGACGATCAGGTACAGCCACTTGTCGATCACTTCACGGTCCACGCCGGTGGTCTTGATCAGCACAAAGGCCAGCAGCGCGCCCAGGATCAGCTCCCAAGTGCCTTCCACCCAGAGGTGAACCACGAACCACCAGTACATCTTGTCGCGCACCAGATTGCTGGGGTTGACGAAGCTGAACAGGAACATCAGGGCCAGGCCCCACAAGCCCATCAGCAGCACCAGGGTGATGGCGGTCTTGCGGCCCTTCAGCACCGTCATGCTGATGTTGAAGAGAAAGGCCAGGGCGACAACGACGATGCCCAGCTTGGTCGGCAGCGGCTGCTCCAGGAACTCGCGCCCCATGGTGGCCAGCAGGTTGTTGCCGGTCATCTCGGCCAGGGTGGCATAGGGCACCAGCAGATAGCCGAGTATGGTCAGCGCGCCGGCGCCCAGGAAAACCCAGAACAGGATCTTGGCCAGCAAGGGGCTGTAAAGCTCGGTCTCCGCCTCCTCGGGAACCAGGAAATAGGCGCTGCCCATAAAGCCCATCAGCAGCCACACGATCAGCAGATTCGTGTGCACCATGCGGGCGATATTGAAGGGAATGGCCGGGAACATCAGGTCCCCGATCAGGTACTGCAAGCCCAGGGTGATGCCGAAGACGATCTGGCCAAGAAAGAGTGCCAGTGCGCCGATGAAGTAGAGCTTGGCGACGGCTTGGGATTTGTATTTGAGGGTGATGGGTTTCATATGGAATCCTCTTGTTCGGGAGACCCGGCCGGCGCGCTTGCAAGCGTGCCGGCCTTCGTCTCGCGTCGCTGAGTTGGCAGGGGCTCAGCTCGGTCGCGTCTCAGCCGTACCGCTTGCAGGCGGCCCGGCCTTCGTCGCGCGTCGCTGAGTCCGCAGTGGACTCAGCTCGGTCGCGACTCAGCCTTCGACATTCGGCGGCCACTTTTCAGTGTCGATACCGTTCGTCCACCTGAGGAACTCAACGAGGTCATCGAGCTGCTTGTCGTCGAGCTGGAAGTTGGGCATCTGGCGGCGGCCGGGGGCGCCGGTCGGCTGGGCCTTGATCCAGGCCTTGATGAAGTCAGGGCCGCGGCGCTTGTAGACATTGCCCAGCTCGGGCGCGAAATAGGCGCCTTCGCCGAGCAGGGTGTGGCAGCCGATGCAGTTGCGGGTTTCCCAGATGTGCTTGCCGCGCACCACGGCCGGCGTCAGTTCGCCGGCATTGGACCGCTTGGGAATTCTTTGCTCGGTGTCGAAGATCAGCGCGGCGAACAGCAGCACGAAGAACAAGGTGCCTCCGTAGAAGATATTGCGCGCCATCTGGCTGGTGAAGCCTCGGCTCATGATGGTCCGTCCTCAGGGTCTGTTGCAGATGCCGCAAGACTAGGGACTTATGTCAGCCGCTTCCTTGAACCGGAACAAGGAAATCGGCTCTGCTACCAGCGCTTTCGGCGGGGGCGCGCCCCGCTCAACGCCGCAGGGCAAGCCAGACCGCCATCGTGGCGGCCAGCCAGACCAGCAGGACCAGGGCCGCACCGAGCCAGGACACCGGCTTGCGTTTTTCCTGGCGCAGCCAGTCCTCGGCCAGGCGCCGGCAGTCCGCCAGCACCTCGGGCGGCAGCAGGCGCAGGCCGAGATGGATCAGGATGGGCAACAGCAGCAAATCGTCGAGATAGCCCAGCACAGGGATGAAGTCCGGGATCAGGTCGATGGGGCTCAAGGCATAGGCCACGACCAGGGCGGCCAGGGCCTTGGCATGCCAGGGCGTGCCCGGGTGGCGGCCGGCGAACCACAGGCTCAGGCCATCGCGCTTGAGACGACGGGCCCAGTTTCGCAGCTGCTGGATGACAGTCATGACGGCCATCATGACAGGGCTGCACTTCCCCCCGCTCCGGCGCCTCAATGCCCGAGATGGGCTCTTGGATCCAATTGCTTCAGCAGGGAACGCGGCACCTCGGCCAGGCGCAGCGCTTGGCCACCGCGCCGCTGCGCGAAGGCCAGCGCCGCGGCGCGGTCGGCAAAAGCCGGCAGATTGCCGGCCCGCATCGGCCCCAGAGCGTCGGAGCCGCTGACGAAGACGGCCTGGCCGGCGTCCAGCCAGGCGCCTGGCTGAGCACGGTTGCCGCCCGCGTCACGGACATAACGTGCTACGACATCGGTGACACTGCGGCCACGCGCATAGCGGCCGACGTCCTGCAGATAGATCAGCATGGACACCGGCGAATCGAAGAACTGCGTAGCGCCGTCGCTGAAGATCAGCTGCGCCGCCCACTCCGGCGCACGCGCCGGGAACATGCCGCAGACCGGGCAGCGCGCATCGGCCGGGATGAGTCGAGCCTGCAGCAGGCCCAGGCCCGAGCTCGGCTCATAGGCCAGCGGCGGTGCCAGCACGCAGAAATCGTCCACCGGCAGGGCTGCTGCCGCGGCCGGCGAGCGCTGGCGCGCCCAGAGCAGGCCGGCGCCCAGCAGGCCGCTTGCCGCGAGGCCGGCCGCCAGCAGGCGGCGCCGCGCGTAGGGCGAGCGCTTCATGGATGTCTACATCCGGCTGTCATGCAGAGCGCCGCCGCTGAGGTCCACCATCTCGGGGCGGATCTCGGCATAGCGCAGCAGGCGGCCGCCCCAGCTCTTGATGAAGGCCTGGGCCTGGTCCTCGCGGCTGAAGCTGGCCAGGGTCGGGCCCATGGAACCATGGCGTTTGCTGCCCAGCACATAGAGGCCCTTCTTGGCTTCGAACCAGTGGCCGCGCGGCTGTTCCCAGTCGGCCAGGCCCATGTCCTGCACAAAGGCGGCGCGCACGGCGCGCACCTGCTCGGGCCGCAGCAAGGTGTTGAACAGCTCCACCGTGTCGCAGAAGAACAGGGGCTGCGGTGTGCCCTCGTAGAAGATCTGCGCCTTGGGACCGGGGTAGTCTGCCAGCAGCATGCCGTCGAGGTCGCAGGTGCTGCGCGGGTCGATCTCGGCCGGGACCAGGGCTTGCTGGCTGTCCTCGGCCGATTTGCCGCAGGCGGCCAGGCCCAGGCCGGCCAGTCCTGCCATGCCGGCGATCAGCAGGCTGCGGCGCGGCAGCACGGGGGATGAATCAAGCAGTGTTTTCATGAACGGAATCTCCAGCGTGCCAGGGCCAGCGGCAGCACGATCCAGACCCCCATGACCAGGCCCATCAACCAGGGCTTGGCCATGGCCGGAGGCACCAAGGTGCCCAGGCCGTAGAGCGTGCGCATGTCCTCCAGCGAAAAGATATTGAGGATGCGGAACACATCGGCCGGGTTCAGCAGCAAGGCATAGGCCAGGGCGTCGCCGGCCAGCCAGCCACCCCCGGCGCCGGCCACCAGCAGGCCCAGCAGCACCAGGTCGAACACCAGAACGAAGAAGAACCAGAGGGCGATGGCCAGGCCCGAGGCCCGGGTGCGCTCGCGCGCCAGCACCGAGAGCAGCACGGCCAGGCTTAAAAAGGCCAGGCCCAGCAGCAGGGCGCTGAGTACAAAGCCCAGGTAGTGATACAGCCCGGCCCAGCCGAACTGCTGCCAGAGCAGGCCGGCCACCAGGGCAAAGCCGCTCAGCGTGGACAGGCTCAAAGCGGCGGCCAGGCCCAGGTATTTGCCCAGCAGCAGCTCCAGCCGGGTGATGGGCAGGGCCAGCAGCAGGTCCAGGCTGCCACGCTCGCGCTCGCCGACCACGGCGTCGAAGCCCAGCAGCAAGGCGATCAGCGGGATCAGGTAGATGACCAGGCTGACCAGGCTGGCGATGATGAACTCGATCGAGCGCGGCCCGATCTGGCCCTGGGCGGAGCCGCCGAAGTAGGTGATGGCCAGCGAGAACAAGGTGAACACCAGGGCCACGGCCAGCACCCAGCGGTTGCGCATGCGTTCGCGGAACTCCTTGGCCGCCAGGGTCAGGATCTGTCGTGCGGCTTCCATCAGGCGGGCCTCCGGGCGGCGTCACCGAGGCCGAAGAACAGGTCTTCGAGCGAGGGCTCCAGAATCTTCAGGTCCAGCAGGCGCGAGCCCAGCTGGGTGGCAAGGGCCAGCGCGGCCATCTTGTGTTCGCGCGGGCAGCTCAGGCTGAGCCGTTGGCCTGCGCCAGGCAGGGCTTGGCTGGTCAACAACTGTCCGGAAAACAACTGACCAGCAAACAGCACATCGGCCTCGTTGGCCAGGCTCAGCTCGATGTGCAGCGGCGCCTGCTGCTGCTCGCGCAGCGACTGCACCGTGCCCAGGGCCTGGATGCGGCCGGCCGCCATGATGGCCAGGCGGTCGACCCGCTCCTGCAGCTCGGCCAGGATGTGCGAGGTGATCAGCACCGTCACGCCCTGCTCGCGCAGCGCCTGCAGGCTGCGGTAGAAGTCGCGTATGGCTTGCGGGTCCAGGCCGTTGCTCGGCTCGTCGAGAAACAGCAGCTGTGGCCGGCCCAGCAAGGCCTGGGCGAAGCCGAGGCGCTGGCGCATGCCTTTGGAGTACTCGCGCAGCGGCCGGTGGCCGGCGTCGGCCAGACCGACCTGCTCCAGCAGCGGCTGGCATTGCGCGGCCGCTGCGCCCTTCAGACGGGCGAAGAACTGCAAGGTCTCCAGTCCGCTGAGGTTGTCGTACAGCACCACGTTTTCGGGCAGGTAGCCCAGGCCGCGCCGGATGGCGCGGAAGTCGCCGCCGCTGATGGGCCGGCCCTGGATCAGCACCTCGCCGCTGCTGGGCGCGACCAGGCCCAACATCATCTTGAACAAGGTGCTCTTGCCGGCACCGTTGTGGCCGATCAGGCCGAAGATCTCGCCGCGCTGCACGCGCAGGTCGACGCCGTCGACCGCGCGCAGGCTGCCGTAATGCTTGCTCAGGCCGCGCAGCTCAATGGCCGGGCTGCCGCCCGTGCCTTCGTGTTCGCGGCCGGGGCTGTCAGAGGCCGGGATAGTGCTTGTCACGCCATTCACTCCATTGCTTGTGGGCCGCCCGCATCTGCGGGCGGGGGTCGATCACGCTGGGCACGCGCAGCACCGGGAACTGCTGGCCGACCAGGCGCAGGGCCTGGATGGCCGGGCTGGCCAGCAGCAGCTTGAGGCCGGGGTAGCGCCAGCTCAGGCGGTCCACCATGTCATTGGCCTCGTAGGGCACGTCGCCGCGGCCGTCGCCATTGCGGTCCCAGCCGAGGTAGTTGCTCCAGTGGTTGCCGGCGCACTGCTCGGGCGGGACCGGTTTGCCACGATCCTTGCGGTCTTTGGGCAGAGGGCAGCCCCAGACCTCGTCGCGCGCGCCGATGTAGCGGATCTGCTCGCGGTTGGCGATGAAGTCATTGCCCTCGACCACATTGCGGGTCGAGCCGGCCGAGAGGTGCACGCCGACATGGTTGTCGACGATCAGATTGCCTTTCAGCGTCGCGTACTCGACGTCGTAGATGAAGAAGCCGCGGTTGTTGCCGGCGATGATGTTGTTCTCGATCAGCGAGTCCTGCAGCGTGCGCAGCATGATGCCGTGGTCGCTATTGCCCCAGGTGCGGTTGCCGCGCACCACCTGGTCGCGCACCTCCATCAAGGCCAGGCCACCGCGGTTGTAGTAGCTGTCGTTGTCCTCCCACAGGTTGTAGTAAGAGTTCATGTAGTGGCTGCCGTAGCGGCTGTGGTGCAGCTTGTTGCCGCGGAAGACGGCGTGGTGCGAGACATCGACGTAGAGCGCGTCGCGCACAAAGCCGATGTTGTTGCCGATGATGCGGGCGCCGGTGGTGTTGTAGAGCTGGATGCCGTTGCCGCGCTGCGAGCTGTTGTACTCGCGCTTGCCGGTGATCAGATTGGCCTCGATGCGCACATCGTTGGCCTTCTCGATCCACAGGCCGAAGAGGTTGTAGGTGAGGTCGCAGTTCTGCACCACGGCACGGTGGGCGCCGGGGCGCAGGTAGATGCCGGCGTTCTGGTCCTTGAGGCTGTCGCCCGAGTCGCGCACGATCAGGCCTTCGATGGTCACGTCGGCGGCCGTGACCCGCAGCGTGTCGCCTTGCATGGCGCCGCTCAGGGTCGGCCGGCCGATGCCGCGCAGGGTCAGCGGCTTGTCGATGATGAAGCTGCCCCTGTGCAGGGCAGGCTCCACTTCTACGGTGTCTCCTGGGCTGGCGCCATCCAGAGCCTGCTGCAGCGATTCACCGGGGCGCACGCGCACGGTGGCGGCGCCTGCCGAAGCGCCGATCAGCAGCAGCGCAAAGAGCCAGGCGGCCGTGGCTGCTCTCATGCCGACAGCCCGCCCATGGACTTGAGCGCGAGGAAGAGCACGGCGCCGATCAAGAGGTTCTTGAAGCCGACATAGCTGAGCATGTCCATCACGCTGGCGCGGCGGTAGTTGGCTTGCCACCAAGGGCCGTCTTTGACATAGCGTTTGCCGGCCAGGCGGATCAGCACCTCGTAGACGCTCCAGCCAAACCACCAGGCGATGATGGCGCTCTGCGAGAGCCGGCCGCTGCCGGCCAGCACCCAGGCCAGGCTGGCGGCCAGGGCCAGGGAAAAGCCGGCGATCTGCAGCGCCCGCTGGCTGGCGAAGGCGCCGGCGTTCCAGGGCCAGAGATGGTCCCAGAGCTCGCGCGCCAGCCAGGCCAGGCCGCTGCGGCCGGCCTTGTGCGCGGGGCTCACCGCTTCGCTGGGCATGCGCGGGTCGGGGCCGGCGGCGACCTTGGCCGAGATCGCCGGCACCGAGTCGATGGGGATGAAATAGCCGTCGCGGCCGATCGGCGTGATCAAGAGGCCGTCGCGCTCGCGCCGCTTGCGTTCCTTGGCCAGGGGCGGGCAGCCCTTGGCATCGGTGTAGAGAATCATGCAGTCCAGGCAGTGCAGGCATTCACGGTGGTCGATGCGGCCGGCCGCGTCGATGGCCAGCGAGCCGCAGCCAACCGCGCAGGCCTTGCAGCTGTTGCAGTCCTGCTTGCGCTTGAGGCCGAACCAGCGGAAGGTGCTGGGCATGGCCAGGGCCGCGCCGAGCGGGCAGATGTATTTGCAATAGGGCCGCTCGATGAACAGCGAGACACCCAGGATCAGGCAGACGAAGAGGCCGTAGGGCCAGGCGCGATGGCTGATGCCGACCAGAAAGGTGGTCTTGAACGGCTCCACCTCGGCCAGCTTTTCGGCCAGGCCCATGGAGAACATGGACACGCTCAGCAGGCCGAAGAAGACGCCGTACTTGAGCCATTTGAGCCGGTCGTGCCAGCGCTGCGGCAGATGGCCTTGCCAGCGCTTCAGGCCCAGCTTGCTGCCGATCTTGTAGAGCGCTTCGGACAGCGAGCCGAAAGGGCACATCCAGCCGCAGAACAGGCCACGGCCGAACAGGAAGACGGTGGCGATGATGAAGATCCAGAAGCAGAAGATGAAGGGGTCGCTGAGGAAGAGCGACCAGGTCCACTGGAACAGCAAGGCATGGAACCAGGTCAGCACCTGGGTGATGGAGGGCTGGGCCATGGCGCCGAAGCCGACGAAGACTATGCTCAGCGCCCAGGCTGTGTACTTGAAGGCATTGACCGGCCACTTGTTCTTGTGCGTGGACAGGCGGGTCAAGCGCTCACGCAGGGCATAGACCACGGTGACCGCCAGCAGCAGGGCGACGAAGAGCGCGATCTCCAGCGCCCGACTTTTCCAGACCTGCACCCAGGGCGCGGCGGCCTCGGGCAGGGCCGGGCGGCCGCCCACGAGAAGGCGATCATCGAGCCAGACCTGGGCGTCGAAATTGACGAAGCTGCGCGTGCCGGTGGCGCGCTCGACCTTGTTGCCCAGAAAGGCCAGCTTCCAGGGGTAGGCGGGCGAGAAGCTCTTGTTGCGAACGATGAAGATGGCGGACTCGTCAAAGGCCGGCGCGTCTTCGGCCTGCAGGCCGTAAAGATTGAGGTAGTCGAGGTCGCGGAAGGTGAAGGCATCGGCGCCTTGCTTGAGCTGCACCCGGTCGTAGAGACCGCCGCGCACAAAGCCCGAGCCCTTGAAGGACTCCACACCGGCGCTGCGCACCACGAAGATGGCATGCTCGCCCGGCTTGAGCGAGGCCTGCAGCTGCTGCCTGCCGCGCTCGCCCAGCAGGCTGCGGGCGACATCGGGGTGGTTGAGGTCACCGAACCAGAGTTCGATGAAGGGCTGATCGCTGTGCGCCAAGCCCAGCTGCTCGCTGCGCACGCTCAGGCGCTGCAAGGCGCCCAGCGCTTTCAGCTGCGCCCAGCTGAGCGCCCGGCCCTGGGGCTCGGTGGCCTGGTAGCGGGCGGCTTCGCGCAGGGTGGGCGGCAGGATGCCGACCTGGCGGGCCACGGCCTGGCCCGAGGCCATCATGACCTGGTTCTGCGCGATCACGGTGACGGTGGCGCCGGAGATGGCATCCAGGCCCAGCACGCCCTCATCGGGGCGTGACTGGCCGACCTCGATCTTGTCGGCCACCGATTTGCCCAGGTACTGCTTGTTGAAGTTCAGCAGCGCGGACTCGGGAATGCCCAGCAGCAGGATGGGCTCGGAATGCTTGAGCACCTGGGTGCCGACGAAGCGCCCGGCCCGGTCCATGCCGATCAGGGTGACCACCGGCTTGCCGGAGTAGGCCGGCGTGTCGGTGATGTCCGTGGACAGCATCACATAGCCCAGCAGCGGCTTCTTGCCGGCGGCGTCGGCGGCGCCGTAAGCCTCGACATAAGGCGGCGTGCCCATGCGCTCGGAAAAGCTCTGCGCGCCGGGGAAGACCTGGGCGCAGGGCAGCAGGGCGCAGAGATCGCGGGCCTGAGCCAGGCCTGCGGGCAGCTCGGCCTCGTAGGCGCCTTCCTTGGCGCTGGCGGTGCCAGGGAGGAGGGCGGTGAAAGCAAGCAAAAACGCGGCCAGACAGAAGCTGCGCTTCAGTGTGGCCGCCAAGAGATGGCATCGGGAGAACATGGTCACTTTCAGGGGGCCGGCGCCCTGGCCTGTTTGAGGTCCAGGTGGGCGCCGGGGCTCAGATCGGCGGGGCTCGAGTCCGCCGGTCTGTGCGCGCTCAGGCTTCAACAATCATCCGCGTGCGCATCTCGAGGTGCAGGGCATGGCAGAAGTGGGTGCAGTAGCACCAGTACACGCCCGGCTTGTCCGCCACGAAAGTCACCGAGGCGGTTTCCTGCGGGTTGACGATGAAATTGACGTTGTACTTGGGGATGGCAAAGCCGTGCGTCAGATCCTCGATCTTGTCCAAGTTGGTCAAGGTCAGAGTCACCACATCGCCCTTCTTCAGCTTGAACTCGCGCAGGCTGAAGGCCGGGGCTTGCGAAGTCATCTTGACCTCGACCTTGTTGCCCTTGCGGAACACGCCCGATTCCTTGGGGTCTTTTACCGCATTGGGGAACTCGTCGAGTTCGTAGACCTTCTTCGGATTCAGCAACTCGCGCTTGAAGATGATGAAGTCATGCGGTTCGCCGCGCACCGGGTGGTCGGCCATCAGCACCATCTTCTCGCCCGAGATGTCGATCAGCTGCTCGTTCTCCGGGTGCAGGGGGCCGACCGGCAGGAAGCGATCCTTGGAGAATTTGCAACCGACGGCCAGGTACTTGCCGTCCGCGGCGCGGGTTTCCGACTGGCTGGCGTTCAGGTGGCCCGGCTGGTACTGCACATCGATGCGGTCGACCACGTACTTGGCGCTCTTGTCGCCGGCATGGAACTTGATGGCAGCCTCAAGATTCCACTTGACCACCTGGCTGTCCAGGAAGAGCGTGGTGTAGGCATTGCCGCGGCCGTCGAAAGCGGTGTGCAAGGGGCCCAGGCCCAGCTCGACCTCGGCGACGATGGCCTTGTCCGGCGACTCCAGCTTGCCGTCGAAGTAATCGAGCACCTTGGCCAGCTCGATCACGGTGCCGGTGGGCGAGAGCTTGCCGGCGCAGATGAAGTACTTGGCGTCCGGGCTGGCATTGACGCCGTGCGGGTTCTTCGGCACCGAGACGTAGGCGGTCAGCGCGGTCTTGGGGTCTTTGTTGGCGGCGTGCGTGCCGTCCACCACCGGCACCTTGGAGTCGCCATAGGTCTTGAACTTGCCGGCCTTGACCGCGGCCTCGATGCGGGCGATGTTGAAGAACAGGCAGGCATCGCGCTCGGAGGACATCATGTCCTCGTACTTGGCGCCCATCTCGGTGTTGTACTGGTTGGTGGCGGCCAGTTTGCCGTCGTAGGAGGTGGCGGTCAGGTCGCAGTTGCCGTCGATCAGCACTTGCCAACGGACCTCCATGCTCTCGGCATCGACGCAGGTGAACAGCGAGTGATAGGTGCTCGCGTCTTCGTTGCCGGCCGTGTTGGGCAGGGGGACGGAGAACTCACCGCCGCAGAACACGCGGGTGGTGTAGTTGATCTTCGGGTCCACCGGGTCGGCCTTGTCGGGGAAGATGCCGTGGAAGCCCTGCACATTGGGCAGCTCGGTGATCTTGTCGCAGACGAAGTAGTCCAGGCGGATGCGGGCGATGCGGCTGTTGATCTTGTCGTTGATCCAGGCGTAGCGGCCGTCGTAGTTGCCGTCCTTGTAGGAGGCATGGGTGTGGTGGGTGTCGGCGACGGTGTACTTCAGGCTGCCGTCGGCCTTGGTGCCCATGACCTTTTTGGACTCGTTGGTGTGGCCCCAGCCGACCAGGGCATCGGGCACGAAGCAGGGGATGCGGGTGATCTCGCGGCCCGAGGGCAGGCCCAGCACGCGCATGTCGCCGGTGTGGCCGCCGCTCCAGAGTCCGTAGTAGCTGTCCAGCTCACCGGGCTTCAGATGTGCGGCGTTGGCGGCGCCGCTGCCTGCCGCAGCATGGCCACCCGGCGCCGGGCCGGAGGCGGCCGCCGGGGCGGCTGAGCCGGGCTTGTCGCTGCAAGCGACGGCGCCGAGGGTCAGGCCAGCCAAGGCGGCGCTGTTGACGAAGCGGCGGCGGCCCAGTGCGGGCTGTTCGATGGCTGCCGGTGTCTTGCTCTTCTTGTCGTTCATGGAGGACGTCCTCTTCAGTGGAATCGTGGGTTCGGAGGGCCGCGTGCCGGGGGCGGCGCGGCGCGGAAGGTGAGGGGGGCGGGCGGCCTGCTTGTGTCCGCCAGGCCGGGGCCGGCAAGCGGCGTGCCTGGCTGCCAAAGGCCAGGGCTGGGCAAGGGCCCCAGCAGCAGGCAGTTAGGGCAGTCCAGGCCCGAGGGGCTGCCGGCATTGCCGCCGGCGCCGTCGTCATCGCCGAGCTGAACCAGGCGCATCTGCCCGGAGCCCGAGCAGACCAGGTCCAGCCTGCCGTGCTCGATCAGCGGTGCCGCCCAGGCCGCCGCCATCGCCAGCAGCAGCCAGCCGAGCACGCAGCGGCGCAGCGTTCGGCTGAAGGTGTGGACAGGGGTAGCGAAGCACATGGGGCGGAGGGGATCGGTCTGGGCATCAGAAAGCTTGCAGCGATGATCCCGACCCGGGTCGCTGTACGCCTTGAACTGGTTCAAGAAAAGCAAATAGAGCGGGCTTGGCTGCAGATATCGCTGGCCGGGCCTTCTCCCGGCGCTGCACGCTTCCTAGAATCTGCGCAGAACGCCGCTTTGGTGCCACCTGAAAGATTCGTTATGTCCAAGTTTGTCAAAACCACACTGGCGCTGGCCGGACTGCTCGTGCTGCTGAGCGCCTGCGGCAAGAAAGAGGCCGCCGAGCCGACGCCAACGCCCGCGCCCGCCGTTGTGGCGGCACCGGTGCCCAGTGCGCCGGCCGTGGCCGAGAACACCGTCGGCAAGAGCATCTATGGCAAGACCTGCGCCATGTGCCATGCGGCCGGCGTGGCCGGTGCTCCCAAGCCCGGCGACAAAGCCGACTGGGGACCGCGCATCGCCCAGGGCAAGGAGCTGCTCTACAAGCATGCGCTGGAAGGTTTTGCCGGTGCCAAGGGCATGATGCCGGCCCGCGGCGGCGGCGCTTCGCTCAGCGACGAGGACGTCAAGGCCGCGGTCGACCACATGGTGGCCTTGTCCCAGTGAGGATCCGACCATGAAGCGACCGGCCCTCACTGGCGCCGCCCTGTCGCGGCGCAGCGCTTTGGCCTGGGCCTTGCCGCTGCTGGCCTCTGCGGCAGCCCTGCCACAGCCGGCGCGAGCCATGGCCGCACAGCGCCGCGATTCGCGCCCTCTGCTCGGCACCCGGGTGGACATGGTGGCCGAGGGCGGCTCGGCCGCCTTCCTGGCCGAGGCCATGGACAGCGCCTTCGGCGAGATGGCTCGTCTGAGCGCCATGATGAGCCGCTACGAGCCCGAGAGCGCGCTCAGCCGTATCAACCAAGCCGCGGGGCGCAGCGCCGTGGCGGTTCCGAGCGAGCTGATGGCCGTGCTCCAGACCGGCCTTGCGCTGCATCGGCGAACCGAGGGCTGGTTCGACATGACCGTCGGCGCACTCAAGAGCTGGCGCTTCGAAGCCGGTCAGCATGGGGCGGTGCCGAATGAAGGCATCTTGGCGCACGAGCGCAGCTTGGTGGATGCCGCGGGCCTGCGCCTGGATCCTGCTGCAGGCCGTGCCCATTTGCTGCGGCCCGGCATGGCGCTCGATCTGGGCGGTGTCGCCAAGCTGCCGATCTTGGCGGCCGGCATGCGCCGCTTGCAAGACTGGGGCGTGGCGAACGCCTTGATCAATGGCGGCGGCGATGTGCTCTACCGCGGCCGCAACCAAGGTCGCCCTTGGCGGGTCGGCTTGCGCGACCCGCGGCGGCCGCAGCAACTGATCGGCGTGCTGGATCTGCAGGGCCAGGGCGTGCTGGCGGCCAGTGGCGACTACGAGCGCTACTTCATCGCGGACGGCCAGCGTCAGCACCATATTCTCAGCCCCCGCTCCGGCCGCCCCAGCCAAGGCGCTTGTGGCGTCAGCTTGTGGGCGCGTGATGTGGATCTGGTCAACGGCCTCGGTGCGGCCTTCATGCTGGGCGGGCACGGCTACAGCCGCGACTATCTGGGGCGCACTCCTGAATTGCAGGCCTTGCTGGTCTACCCCGACCAAACCGTGTGGGCCACGTCGGACATGCAGCGAGCCCTGCGTCCTTGGGTGTAGCTGGCCTGCGCGCTGGCCTGCGCGTTGGCCCTTCATCAACGGGCACCTTGGGTGTCATGCCTCGCGGTGCCGCGTCCATCGCCGCTGCAAGAAGCCGTTTCCCCCAGAGCTGACGAGTTGAATTTTTCAACTCAATGCCTCAGCCGAGGCTGAGCTCGCCCCCACACCGGTATGCACATGCTTCCATGAAGTCTTCCATCTGACGTCTCCCAGGAACACCGGGACCGTGCACGAGAGACGAGCATCTCCCCAACGCACTCCTCAAGGTCATTTGGAAGCCCAATGGACCGCTGCTTCACTTCTTTCTAAAGAAGCCGCGCAGCTTTGATTCAAGTTGGTGAACATTGCCTTCCTGCTGGGCAGAATCCTTCAACAACCTTGCGCGATCGATCGAGTTCAGGTGCGACCGGGCTTGTTGAAGGAGACCTGAGCCAGCATGCCGACACCCCCCTTGCCAGGCAGCAGGCTGACGCTGGCACGGTGATGATCGGCGATGGCTTTGACGATGAACAAACCCAGGCCTTCGCCCTGACTGGCAGCACCCCGCCGATGCCGTTGGAAGAGTTCGGGCAGCAGCGACGCATCCAGCCCCATGCCTTGGTCTTCGACTTCGAGCAGCACCGCAGCTGCCGTCGTCCGGGTGCGCACGACGACGGGGCCACGGCCGTGGGTGAGTGCGTTGTCGATCAAATTGCTCAGCAGCTCATGCAACTCGCCCGGCCACCCTTCTATGGTTGCCGGCTCTAGTTCGAAGCCGAGGTCGATGCCGGTGCGTTCCGCTCGGTCGATGAACTCGGCCGCACAACCCTCGACCGTCAGGGTCAGATCAAGGGTTTGTGCAGGCAAGCCGCTGCCGGGTTCCGAGCTGGCCTTTTCCAGGCTCAAGATGCGCTGCACCAGCCGCTGCAGACGTGCGACCAGACTCAGCATCAGTTGCAGCCTTGCTCCTTGCGCAGGTGCTGCGGCTGGGTCGGCGGTCAGATCTTCAATGGCCATTTCTATCTGCAGCGAAAGGCCGGCAAGCGGTGTGCGCAGTTGGTGGGCGGTGTCACCCATGAATTCACGTTGAGCAGCGGCGCTCTCGCGCAGCCGCGTCAGCAAGGAGTTGAGCGCAGCGGCCAGGACGGCAGATTCGCTGTTGCCGCTGGGCGGCGTGACTGGGCTCAGATCACTCGCTTGGCGCGCCTCGATCTGCTGCGCAAAGCGCTCAAGCGGTTGCAGGATTCGGCGGGTGCTGAAGTACAAACCCAGCATCGCCGCCGCCAGCAGCATCAGGCCGAGGCGCTCGGAGCGGGCGCGTATCTGCGAGCTGGTTTCGCGGCGCTTGTTCAGTGTCTCTGCCACCACGATGCTGGCCCGTTTCGCGGGGCCTTGGTGATGCAAAGTCACGATTCGCACCGCGTGCCCTTCGAGTTGGCCGAGCAGGCTGAGTTGGTTGGCAGGTGGCCGCGCGTTGACAAATGCGGCCAGCCGAACATCGCCCCAAACCAGCTTGGCCTCGCCATCGAAGACGGCAAAAAAAAGTTCGTCCAGCGGGTCGGCTTGCAGCAGGGCTTGGGCCGACCGGGGTAGGTCTACATCCAAATCGTTGTCGGAATCGATCTCCACTCTGGCGGCCAAGGCCACGGCATTGTTCAGCAATGCCTGATCGAAGGCCTGATCGGCCAGGTGCTCGGCGCCGCGCAGATCCAGCAGCAAGGCGGCTGCCAGCACCAATGCCAGCCACAGACCCAAAGTGGCGAGCAATCGCGTGCGCAGCGAGACTCGCTCGAGAGCCGCATTCAGGCGCTGCATCAGGGCCCGTCGCATGGGTGGTCCCGCGTCACTTCCGCACGGGCCGACGCTTGTTCCAGCAAGCGGTAGCCCAAGCCGCGCACGGTTTCCAGCTTGAGACCGGACACCGCGAGCTTGAGTCGCAAGCGCGAGACATGCAGTTCAAGGGCATTGGCGCTGAGTTCACGGTCCCAATGTCCCAGGCTGTCTATCAGCTTGCGTTTGGGCACCAGTTGCGGACTTTGCATGACCAGCTCCAGCAGCAAGGCCCACTCTTTGCGGGTGAGCGGCAAAGGCTCGTCGCTCAGGCTGGCGCTGTGCTCGCCCATGTCCAGCGCGAGGGCGCCGAGCTGCACGCAAGCGAGCTTGTTGGCGCTGGCACGGCGCAGCAAGGCCCGCAAGCGCGCCAGCAGCTCCGGCAACATAAAGGGCTTGGCCAAATAGTCATCGGCGCCGAGATCAAGTCCGCGCACCTTGTCCTCCCAGTCGTCGCGCGCGGTGATCAGCATGATGGGCAAAGCGCAGGCGCGAGCACGCAGCTGGCCCAGCAGGCTCAGCCCGTCCATGCCCGGCAGGCCGATGTCGAGCAGCACGGCGTCATAGTGAACATCGCGCAGGGCCATGCACACCTGTTCCGCTTGCGCCAGCAAGTCAACGGTGTAGCCCTCCCGGCGCAGGGCTTCCACCAGGCTGGCGCCTAAGCAGGAGTCGTCCTCAATCAGCAAGATGCGCATGGCTTCACCTTGTCAGCCTTTGCTTACGGCAAGGCAAGTGGCTTCACTTTGAAGCTGTTTTGAACGCACAAACTTGATCAAAGGCAAGCCGCGTAGCCCATCTTGGTAACGATACGTTTTTGACTGGATTTCGACAGCATCGCCTCGGTAGATTTGGCTACATCGCAACCGCTCTATCCAGCAAGGAGGCCTGTATGCAATGCAAGCGATTTGTCCTGTCCGGCGCCGCAGCGCTGCTGCCTTTTCTACTCGCAACAGCGGCCCAAGCGCAAACGACGCAGGTACCGGCCGGTCGTCTGCTGGCCTCGAACTGCTTCCAGTGCCATGGCACCAATGGCAAGGGGCCTGGCTTTGAGCGCATCGCCGGCAAGTCCAGCCTCGAGATCTACAAAGAACTCAAGGAAATGCGAGCCGGTGGCGAGGGCCAGGGCTTGATGACCAAACACGCACTGGGCTACACCGATGCGCAGTTGCGCGAACTGTCGCAATGGTTGTCGACCCAGCGTTGAGTCGCTCATGAACCCAAAGGAGTCTGCAATGAACCGACGTCAACTCATTCAAGCGGCCATGGCCGCTGCGGCCGGCATGACTGCTTGGCACCCCCTGGCCAGCCGTGCCGCTGGTGCGGGTGGCCGGGTTATCGTGGTTGGGGGCGGCATGGCTGGCGCCACCGTGGCCAAGTATCTGCGCATGTGGAGCAATGGTGGCTTGGAAGTGACGCTGATCGAGCGCAACCCAGCCTATGTTTCCAACATCATGAGCAGTCTGGTGTTGACCGGTCAGCGCTCGATGAGCAGTTTGCGCTTTGGCTATGACGCTCTGAAGACCCGTCACGGTGTCAAGTTGCTCACCGATGAGGTTTTGGAAGTCGATGCCGTCAATGGCTCGGTCTTGCTGGCCTCAGGTCAGCGCCTGCTGGCGGACAAGATTGTCCTCGCTCCGGGCATGCGCTTTGATTTGCTGCCCGGCCAGACCGATCCCAGCCGCATGCCGCATGCCTGGTCGGCCGGCGTGCAAACCGAACAGTTGGCCAAGCAGTTGGCTGCGATGCGCTCGGGCGGCACGGTGCTGCTGACGATTCCCAAGACGCCGTATCGCTGCCCTCCCGGCCCTTATGAGCGAGCTTGTCTGGTGGCCGACTGGCTGAAGACCAAGAAGCCAGGCAGCAAGCTGATCGTGCTGGATGCGAACCCCGACATCGTGGTGGAGAAGGACAATTTCTCCAAGGCCTTCTTTGGCTTGCATGCCAACGTGATCGAGTACTACAACAACGTCGAAATCTCCTCGGTTGATGAGCAGCAGATGATGCTCTACACCAATGGCGGCGCGGTGCATGGCGATGTCATCAACTTGATTCCGCCGCAAAGGGCCGGAAAATTGATCGAGCAAACCGGTCTGGCGACGGCCACCAACGGTCGCTTTGCGCCGGTCGATGTGCTGAGCTATGCCAGCCTGAGTGCACCCAAGGTGCATGTGATTGGCGACTCCAGTGCCACCACCCAGCCCAAGGCCGGTCATATCGCCAACCAAGAGGCCAAGATTTGCGCCGATGCGTTGGTGCGTTACTTCGGTGGCTTGGCTCCGGACCCGGCGCCGGTCACGAACTCGGCCTGCTTTTCAACCATCACCCGCACGCAAGCCTCTTGGTTGACGGTTGTCTTTCAATACGACCCGCTGACAAAGACGATGCAGGCAGTGCCCGCCAGCGCTAGTGCCTCGGCCGGTTGGAACGGTGACAATTTTGATGACATGAACCAATGGTTCAAGGCATTGATGGCGGACTCATTTGCCTGAGTCCCCAGCGATCGCAGTCCGATCAAGGCTTGCGGCGGATGGCATCGGCGACCCAATATGGCCCGCAGATGGGGTCGCCGATGGAAGCTGCATTAAAACTCTGCCAAGTAGCGCTGCGTGTTGCAACTGAGATCGAAGCCCTGGAAGGTCGAGGCTAGGGCCGCACTTCAATGCCCATAGTCGATGCCTGAGTTCACAGATGGCTGGCTGCGGTGGGCGAGAAAAAGCCCGGCCACCTTGCGGCGCCGGTCTGCCGTCCAGCGAACGGTTTACGGCGACGTGGCTGCCGCAGCGCCCGCCTTGCCGACCGCTTCAGCGGCCTTGGGCTTGTAGGCCTCCGATACATCGCGCTTGCCGCGTTCCAGCCAGGGCACGGGTTGGTCCATCCAGCCCGGGCGCGGCGCGTCCAGCAGGTAGTGGTCGAAGAACTCGGTCATGTGCAGGCTGTAGTGCTTGATGTTGTCGCGCTCGCGCAGGCCGTGCTTCTCACCGTTGTAGTTGAACCAGTAGGCTTCCTTGCCCAGGCGGCGCAGGGCGGTGAAGAACTCGATGGCTTGGTAGAAGGGCACGGCATCGTCCTCGTCGTTGTGCACGGTGAGGTAAGGCGTTTGCACCTTGTGGATCTGGAAGATGGGCGAGTTCTCGATGTAGAGCTGCGGCTTGTCCCAGGGCGTGGCGCCGATGCGGCTTTGGCCTTGCTCGTACTGCACGGCACGGCTGATGCCGGTGCCCCAGCGGATGCCACCGTAGCCACTGACCATATTGGCCATGGACGCGCCGGCCTCAGCGGCACGGAACATATTCGTGCGCGTCAGCATGTAGTTGATCTGGTAGGCGCCCCAGCTGTGGCCCTGGATGCCCACGCGCTTGGGGTCGGCATAGCCTTTCTTGATCAACTCGCGCACAGCCGGCAGCACCGTGTTCATGGCGCTCTGGCCGGGGTGGCCGACACTGAACACCACATCGGGCCGCAGCACCAGATAGCCCTGGCTGGCATAGCGCGTCGGGTTGATGTTCTGGCCCGGCGCCGGTGCCACATGGTTGTGCAGCTTGTCCGTCATCTTTTCGTAGATGTAGACCATCACCGGGTACTTCTTGGCCGGGTCGAAGTTCGCCGGCTTGGCCAGCAGGGCTTGCAGCTTCTTGCCATCGGCGCTGGTGTAGTCCATCAGCTCCTGCGTGCCCCAGAGGTAGTCGGCCTGCTGCGGGTTGGCCTGGCTGATCTTTTTCGGCGCAGCCAGGGCGGTGGTGCTGGCCCAGAGGTCGGGGAACTCGCTGAAGCTCTGCTGCGTGTAGAGCAGGGTGTCGGCTTGCTTGGCCTTGATCACCGTGCCCAGCAGCTTGTCGGCATGCAAGAGGCGCTGCGGCTGGCCGCCGGCCAGCGGCAGCTGGTAGAAGCCGGTGTCGCGCTTGAGCAGGTGGGTGGCACCCAGCATCAGGCCCGCAGTGGGCAGGGGCTTGTGCTCGGGCTCTTCGCTGTCCAGCACGATCTGGCGCAGCTGCAGGCCGTTCTTGCGGCCCCAGCCCTGGCTGAGATTGCGAGCGCTCAGGTCATTCAGCTGCACGGCCCAGAGGTCGTAGCGGTCGTAGAGCACAACACTGGCATCACCCTCGGTCCAGCCCGCTGAGCCATACGGTTCGGCCGGACCGGGCGTGTCGCGCTCTTCGTTGTCGAAGCGCAAGCCGGTGCTCTTGCTCAGCTTGGCGGTCAGCGCATGCGCCTGGCCGCTGCGCGTGTCCCAGGCCCACCAGCCGCGGTCCTCGATCTGGTAGCCCAGTACATAGCGGCCGGTCGGCGAGAGCTTGGGCGTGAACTTGAGCTTGCGCGCCAGCAGCTTGGCCTCGCCGGTGTTCAGGTCCACGGCATAGGCGTCCTGCTTCTGCCCGGACCAGGATTCTTCGATCTGATAGGGGCGGTCGTTCAGGCCCAGGGCGATCTGGGCGTTGTCGTTGATCACGACCGTGGGCAGCTCGGTGCGGGCCAGCTGCACCAGGCGCGGCGGGCTGTCGCTGCCTGCCGCGGGCAGATGCAGCACGGCGCGGTAGTTGCGCTGGCGCTCCTTGTCGGCCTTGACCTTTTGCACCGATTGCAGCTCGGGGTCCTTCCAGTGCCAGAGGTCCACCTTGATCGGCTCGGGCGCGTCCTTGGGCTCGGCCTTGGGCAGGGGCGCGGTGCCTAGGAATAGGCGCTGGCCGTCTTTGCTGAAGCTCAAGAGCCCATGCTCGCTCGGGCCCCAGCCGGCGGGCAGGCCGGCGGTTTCGGCACTGGCTACGGTGTGTGCGGCCTTCTGATCGGCGCGCCAGAGGAAGAGTTTGAATGGGGTCGGATCTTCCGCCTTGTCCTTTTTGTCCTCGGCTTTGGTGTCTGCTTTGGCGTCGCTCTTTTCTTCCGGTTTGGCGGCCTGCGCTGCCACATGGTCGCGGTTGCTCAGCCAGGCCAGCTGCTGGCTGCTGCGGTCAAAGGCCAGCTGCTTGTAGCTGCCGGCGCCGGCGGTCAGCGCTTGCGGCGTGGCGTTCTCCGCGCCCAGCTCCAGCAGGTAGACGCCTTCGCGCGCTCGCGCCTTGGCCGTGGCGGCTGCGTCGGCCTTGCCCGAGGGCTCTTTCACGCTGAGGGCATAGGCGAGGCGCTGGCCTGAGCGGGCCCAGACGAAATCGCTGGCTTCCTTGTCCAGGCTCTGGCGATGGCCCGTGGCGGCGTTGATCAGCACCAGCTCGCTGCCGGCCTCTTTCTTTTTGCTGGCTCCACTGTTGCTGCTCGTGGCGGCGGCGGTCTGGTCATCGGCCTCATCGGCCACGTCGGTCTTGGCCTTAGCGGCCTCGTCTTTCTTGGCAGCCTCTTTGACGGGTTCCAACAGCAGGGCCAGCTGGGTGCCGCCTTCTTCGGCCCAGGCGAAGCGCTTGACGCGCTCCAGGCTCTCGGGCTTGCCGCTGCTCAGGTCCAGCCAGCCGGCGCCGGGCTTGGGCGCGTCCTCACCTTTTTTCTTGTCCTTCTTGGCTTTGTCCAGCTCGGCGCGGCTGGGCTGCACGGCGTAGGCGACAAAGCGGCCATCGGCGCTGAAGACCGGCGCCGTGCCGCGCGGCACGCGCCATTCCTGGCCGTCCGTCAGGCGGCGCAGCACCAGCTCGCCGTCGCTTTCCTGGCCCACCAGGGCGTAGGCCGCCCATTGGCCGTCGCGGCTCAGTGCCGTGCCCTGGATGCTGCGCCAGCCGGCATAGGCGGCATGGTCGATCGCGCGCTTGGCGAGGCTGGCCTGGGCGCTGGCCAACGAGGGCGCCGAGACGGCGTTTGCATCTTGCGCCAGCAAGTGCGGGCTGAAGCAGCTGCCCATTGCGAGCAGCAGCAGTGGCAGCGCGTGGGCGCGCCGAATAGGGGTCGTACCAGAAGAGCCGGACATTGCAGGGGTCCCCGCGGGGAATGGTCATCAAGCTGAGCTTTATAACCGTCCTGGCCGCAGTGCCGCCCGGCCGACTCACTCCTCCCGCGCCATACCGGGCAGTTCGCACAGGCTCAGGCTGTCAAGGTTGAAGCGCGCCACCACCCACCACATCCAGGCCGCCATGCCGAAGGTCGGCACGATCAGCAGCAGAGTCAGCCACCAGCCCGTGCTCATGAGCAGGCGCCAGTGGCGCTGCTGAGATCGCGGCCCGGCGTGTGCTGCTCGCGTTCGACGTCCAGGGTGTCGGGTCGTTCGTCATGACGGCCTTGCGGCGGCAGCTGGCGTTCTTCATCGAAAGCATGGTTGAGGTCGCCCACCCGCGCTTCGGCAGGGCTGGGTGGCAGTCGTTTGGGCAGGCTGAGGACGGGGCGGTTTTTCATGGCGGCTCGCTTTCATGGGGAGGGGTGTCCGCTGTTTATAGGTCCGGCCGGCAGCCCGGTCGGTTCGCCAGCGCACGAGCGTGGCCGGGCTTTGTGCGCTGGATAACAGACCAGCTGAGCGGTATGGCCCTAGTCTGCAAGCACCCCAACCCGATCCATCAAGGAGCCTCCATGAACTACGAAGAACGCGATCCCTACGGCATGTACAAGGGTATGAATTCGGCCTCGCTGCGCAGCTCGGCTGCACTGGGCGATAGCAAGAGTGAGCATGGCGGCCCCGGCCCGCAGCTGATGGGTGCCGACACCTTGATCGGCAACGATGTGGTCAGCCTCAGCGACGACGATCTCGGCGACATCAAGGAGCTGATGCTGGACATGAAGACCGGCCATGTCGCCTACGCGGTGTTGGCCTTTGGTGGCTTTCTGGGCATGGGCGAAAAGCTCTTCGCCGTGCCCTGGAGCGCCTTGCGCCTGGACACGGTCAACAAGCGCTTCGTGCTCAACGTCGAGCGCGAGCGCCTGCAAGACGCCCCGGGCTTTGACAAAGACCAGTGGCCCGATATGGCCGATTCCGAGTGGGCCCGCGGCATTCACGCCTACTACGGCAGCAAGCCCTGTGCGGACTCGCTGAACCATTGAGCACCACACCGGCGCAGCCGACTCCGCCCGAGTCGGCTGCGCCGCTGGCCGCCGGTTTCAACCCCGGCCTGGGCCGGCGCTTCTGGGTCATTGCCCGGCTGTTCTGGGTGGCCGAGGGCCGTTGGCGCTCTTTGGCCATGCTCGGTCTCTTGATCGCGCTCCTGCTGGCTCAGACCGCCTTCAATGTGCTGTTCAATCAGGAGACGGGCGAATTCACCTCGGCCCTGGCCGCCCGCGATGGGCCGCGCTTCTGGGCCACGATCTGGCGTTTTGCGGCCGTCCTGGCCGCGGCCGTGCCGGTCTACGGTTTCTACTATTTCGTGCGCGACAGCCTGGCCCTGCAATGGCGGCGTTGGCTGAGCGAGCATTTCTTGGGACGCTACTTCCAGGGCCGCGCCTACTACCGGCTTGGCATGGGTGCGGCCGGCATCGACAACCCCGACCAGCGCATCGCCGAGGACATCAATGCCTTCACCCAGCAGTCGCTGTTCTTTGCCATGGTGCTGCTGGGTGCCTTGCTGCAGCTGCTGGCTTTTGCCGGCGTGCTGTGGTCCATCTCGCGCGGCTTGGTCTACTTTCTGCTTGGCTATGCCCTGCTGGGCACGGTCTTCACCGGCGGCCTGTTCGGGCGTCGCCTGATCGGCCTGAACTTCGCGCAATTGCAGCGCGAGGCCGACTTCCGCTTTGCCCTGGTGCGGGTGCGCGAGCATGCCGAGCCGATTGCCTTCCACGAAGGCGAGGCACGCGAGCGCTCGGCCCTGCAGCGCGTGTTTGGCCGGCTCTACGACAACTACCGCCAGGTCTTGCGCTGGCAGCTGCGCCTCAATCTCTTCCAATATGGCCACAGCTTTCTGACCTTGCTGCTGCCCAGCGTCATCATTGCCGACGATGTGCTGGCCGGGCGGTTGGAGGTCGGGCGGGCGCTGCAGGCGGCCGGTGCGTTTGCGGCCATCCTCAGTGCCTTGACCCTGATCGTCGAGCACTTCGAAGGCCTGAGCCGCTTCTCTGCTGGCATCGAGCGCCTGCATGCCTTTTCTCTGGCGCTGGCCGAGCCGCCCCTGCCGGCCCTGCAATGCATCAGCAGCCGGCCGGCCTTTCAGCTCGGCCTGCAAGACCTGACCCTGTTCACGCCGCGCCATGAGCATTTGCTGATCCAGTCCCTGAGTCTGCAGGTCGAGCCCGGCGCCGGCTTGCTGATTGCCGGCGCCAGCGGCTCGGGCAAAAGCTCGCTGCTGCGCGCCTTGGCCGGGCTGTGGACGGCCGGTTCGGGCTGTGTGCTGCGCCCTGGCGGCGAGGACATGCTGTTCCTGCCTCAGCAGCCCTATCTGCCTTTGGGCGACTTGCGCAGCCAGCTGCTCTACCCGCAGGCCGAGCGTGACATCAGCGATGCCGAGCTGCTGCTCTGGCTGGAACGGGTCAATCTGCCACAGCTGGCCCAGCGTTTCGGCGGCTTGCAGGCGGAGATGGACTGGGCCCATGTGCTCTCGGTCGGCGAGCAGCAGCGTCTGGCCTTCGCCCGTGCGCTGCTGGCCAAGCCGCGCTACCTTCTGCTCGATGAGTCGACCAGTGCGCTGGACCGAGGCAACGAGGCCTTGCTCTACGGCCAGCTGGCCGCTCTGGCCATCACACCGATCAGCGTCAGCCATCACGAGGCCTTGCTTGGCTTTCACAGCCAGGTGCTGGACCTGGCCGGTGAGGGCGGCGGGTGGCGGCTGAGTGCGGCGGCGGACTATCGGTGGGAGTGAGGGGAGTTGAATGGGTGAAGGGGTGAATGGTGAGTCGTGAATCGTGAATCGTGAATCGTGAATCGTGAATCGGGGCCGGTATGCTCCGGCGCAAGTGCTGTGTGTATTTTTTTCTTGTCTTGTCTGGAGTGCCTGTTTCGTGAATCCCAAGCTGCAGCAATACCTTCAACTTGCCGCGCTGGCTGTCGTGGTGGTCGGCTGCTTCCAGATCCTGCAGCCTTTCATTCCGGCTCTGCTGTTTTCGGCCGTGGCCTGCTTGTCCAGCTGGCCTTTGTATGCGCGGCTGCGCCGCCGCTTCGGTGGCCATGAGACGGCCGCGGCCTTGCTGATGACGAGCTTGCTGGTGGTGTTGGTGATCGGCCCGAGCAGCCTCTTGGCCTTGAGCCTGGCCGACGATGTCACCCATGGCGTGGAGTGGTTGCGGCATATGCTGGACGCCGGGCCCGTGCAGCCCCCGGCCTGGCTGCGCGAGCTGCCCTTGATCGGCCAGCCCCTGGACAGCTACTGGCACCGCATCGCTGACAGCCGCGATGAGTTCGTGGCCCTGCTCAAGAGCTTGATCGAGCCGACCAAGACCGTGCTGCTGGTGGCCGGCCGGGCGGTGGCCTCAAGCCTGATCCAGATGCTGTTCGCGGCCTTTGTGCTGTTCTTTTTCTACCGCGATGGCGAGCGCCTGGTCGGCGCCCTGCGCGCCATGCTGCGCACCTTGGCGGGCGATCATGGCGAGGAGATTCTGGAGACCGTGGACCACACCGTGACCGGCGTCGTGCACGGCATCTTCGGCACGGCGCTGGCGCAAGCCGCGGTGGCCTTGGCCGGCTTCTGGATTGCCGGTGTTCCCGGCGCCCTGGCCCTGGCGGCGGCCACCTTTTTCTTCTCAATGGTGCCGGTCGGGCCGCCCTTGCTCTGGGGCGGCGCCACGATCTGGTTGTTCCAGCAGGGTCAGACCGGCTGGGCCGTGTTCATGCTGCTCTGGGGCCTTTTGGCCATCAGCAGCATCGACAACGTGGTCAAGCCCTTGCTGATCAGCCGGCACAGCAGCCTGCCCATGCTGCTGATCGTGCTCGGCGTGTTCGGCGGCATCGCGGCCTTCGGCTTCATCGGCGTCTTCATCGGCCCACCCATGCTGGCCGTGGGTCTGACCCTGGTGCAGATGTGGACCGCACGTACGGCGGCGAACAAAGAAAAGCCGGATCAGATGTTGCTCTGATCCGGCTCGCAGCACAGGGCCCAAGGGGGGCTAGGCCCTGCTGGCTTTACATGCCGTCGGGCACCTTGCCGTCGCTCTTGGGCTTGGGCGTGCTGAACCAGCCATCGGTGGCGCGGACTTCCCAGGCAGCCAGCTGCTTTTCGGCCTCGTCCTTGAGCAAGCCGTAGCGCTCCTGGATCAGCCCAGCCATCTGTTCGCGCCGACCTGCGACGATGTTGAGGTCGTCATCGCTGAGCTTGCCCCATTGCTCCTTGGCTTTGCCAGAAGCTTGTTTCCAATTGCCTTGAATGCGATCCCAGTTCATGAGGGGGTCCTTTGGGTGGTGATGGGTGATTGGTGAATCGTGAATCGTGAATCGTGAATCGGGGTGGGTGAACGGGGTGGGTGATTCGGGGTGCTGAGCCAACAGCTGCCCACGAATCACCAGTCACGAATCGCCATTCACCACCCCCCTATGTCACGGCCGTACAGCGATCTCGTTCTTGACCGCCTTCACGCCGACCACTTTCCAGGCCAGCGTTTCGGCCGTGGTCTTTTCGCGGCCGCTCTTGGCGAAGCCGGACAGCATCACCGTGCCATTGAGCGTCTCCACGCTGATGGCCGAGGCGTCCACGTCCTTGTTGTCGACAAAGCGGCCCTTGACGGCCGTGGTGATGGCGCTGTCGTCCAGATAAGCGCCGACGGTTTCCTGGCCGCGGGTGACAGCGCAGCCGCTGCCGATGAGCAGCAGGCCGGCGCAGAGAACGGTCCAGCTGAGGGTGCGCAAGTTCTTCATGGGTGGCTTTCGTTGGGTGAAGGAAGCGAGAGGTCCGATTCAATGTAGGCAGCCGCCCGCGGCCTGCGAATAGGCCTGCAGGCGAGGCTGCTGTAGGACGAAACGCCGTCGCACCCACCGACTCGCCTGTGTTCTCTAACGCACCGACCGAGCGCATGGCAGCCGCCAGGCTTGCAGGTCTACGAAACCCTTGGAGACCGCATCATGTTGAAGTTCCATGCAAGACCCGATTCGCTGCCCGGGTCCATCGGGCGAGCAGCCGCACCAGCGCGGGGCGCCCCGCGTTCGCCCTTGTTTGCAGTGACCTTGAGCCTGGCGCTGCTCGGCGCCAGCTTGCTGGGCGCTTGCGCCAGCATGCCGCCGCCGACCGAGCAGATGGCCGTGTCGGCCGCTGCCCTGAACAGTGCCACGGCAGCCGGGGGTGTGCAGTGGGCACCGCAAGACATGCGCAGCGCCCAGGATAAGCTCGACCGCGCCCGCCTGGCCATGAACGACAAGGACTACGAGCGCGCGCTCTGGCTGGCCCAGGACGCTCAGGCCAATGCCCAGCTGGCCGAGAAGAAGGCCGGTGCCGGCAAGGCGCGCAAGGCCGCCGAAGAGTTGGCCGAGTCCAGCCGCGTGCTCAGCGAAGAACTGAGCCGCAAGCGCCCATGAGGCCGGCGACCGCCTTGCCCTCTTTTCCCGCGCTCGCGGCGCCGCGCTCCGGCCGGCCCTCCCTTCAATTTCGAAAGGCAGCTCCCATGAAGATCCCACGTCGTATCCATTCCCTGTCCCTGGTCAGCGCCGCGTTGCTGGCGGTCTCGGCCAGCCTGATCGGCTGCAGCAGCCTGCCCAGCAACAACGCCATGCTCGATGAAGCCCGCAGCGACTACCGCGCCGCCCAGGACAACCCGCAAACCCAGTCCATGGCAGCGGGCGAGATGAAGCTGGCCGCTGACGCGCTCGGCCGCGCCGATGCCGCCTGGGCCCAGCAAGACGAAGTGGCCAAGGTCAACCACCTGGCCTATCTGGCCAAGCAGCAGGTCGCCATCGCCCAAGAGGCAACCCGCCAGAAGGTGGCCGAGGCAGCCATCGGCAGCGCCAATGTGCGGCGCGACCAGATCCGTTTGCAGGCCCGCACCGAAGAGGCCGATCGGGCCAGCCGCAAGGCCGGCCAGGCGCAGGCTCAAGCGGCCCAGTCGCAGCAGGACAGCCTGAACGCGCAGGCGCAGACGGCGGCTGTGCAACAGCAGGCCCAGATGCAGGCCGAGGACGCGCGCATCCGCACCTACCAGCTGGAGACGCAAATCCGCGAGCTCAACGCCAAGCAGACCGAGCGCGGCTTGGTCATCACCATCGGCGATGTGCTGTTCGACACCAACCGCGCTGAATTCAAGAGCGGCGCTCAGCGCAGCCTGGACAAGCTGGCTAGCTTTTTGAAGGCCTACCCGCAGCGCCGCGCCCAGATCGAGGGCTATACCGACAGCGTCGGCAGCGATGCCAGCAACGAATCCTTGTCTTCGCGCCGCGCGGCCGCCGTGCGCAATGCTCTGATCGCTCAGGGCGTGGACGGCCAGCAGCTGCTCAGCCAGTCCTTCGGCGAATCGCATCCGGTGGCCAGCAATGACAATGCCGCCGGTCGCCAGCTGAACCGCCGGGTCGAGATCGTGCTGTCCGATGACAGTGGAGTGATCGCCGCACGTTGAGGAGCGAGCCTTGCAGGCATGACAAAAAAGCGGCCTCGGCCGCTTTTTCTTTTGGGTCTGTCTGTTTTTCCTTGCAGTGAAAAGCCGCTCCAGCCCTCAGATCGGCAGCACGAAGTGCGCCTCCTGCGGCAGGCCCAGCCAGTCCAGCGCCTCGCCTGGCTGCAGCAGCCGGGCACCTTGGGCCTGAGCCAGCTCCTGGGCCGCCGCCTGGCCCCCGCGCAGCAAGGTGAAGTGCATCAGGCGACCGTGGCGGCGCAGGCTCAGCTCGGCGC
Source organism: Paucibacter sp. DJ2R-2 (assembly GCF_025717675.1). GTDB lineage: Bacteria > Pseudomonadota > Gammaproteobacteria > Burkholderiales > Burkholderiaceae_C > Paucibacter_A. The sequence continues at coordinate 79,560 of NZ_JAJIRT010000008.1, read as the reverse complement.
GCGGCCAGGCCGCGGGCAGGCAGGGCTGCAGCATCAGGCTGCGGGCGCTCAGGCGCAGGCCGAATATGGACTCGATGGCCGCGCGGTGCAGCCAGGCGGCCGAGCCGGTGTACCAGCTCCAGCCGCCACGCCCGGTGTAAGGCGGGGCGCTGTACACATCGCCCGCCACCGCATAGGGCTCGGTGCCGTAGACCGAGCCTTGCCCGGGGTCGCTGGCCCGATGCGCCGGACACAGGTAGCGGAAGTAACGGTACACCTGCTCGCCGGCCGCATCGGCCTGTTGCCGCAGCGCCGCGGCTGCCTCTGGATCGCCTGCAGCGGCCTCGTGCAATTGCAGAGCCAGGCCGGCCTGCGCCATCAGGGCCCAGACGCCCGCGTGGGTGTACTGGCCGCCGTTCTCGCGCACGCCGGGCGGGTAGGCCTGGATGTAGCCCGGGTTGGGTGCGGGCTCGGCCTCGGTCTCGGTCTCGGTCTTGCTTTTGGGGGCTGACTCCGGGTTCGCGTCCTGGAAGGGCGGGTCCAGCAGGCGTATCAGCCCCGCCTCGCCGTCCACCAGCAGCGCGTCCATGGAGGCCAGCGCTTCTTGCTGCCGCGCCAGCGGTGCCACGCCCGACAGCACACTCCAGGCCTGCGCGATCAAATCGATGCGGGCCTGCGCATTGGCGTGGCTGCCCAGGGCCTGGCCCTCGTCGAAGAAAGCGCGCCGGTACCAGGCGCCGTCCCAGGCCTGGTCCAGCAGAGCGTGCCGCCAGCCCTCAGCGGCGCTGAGCCAGCGCTGCGCCCGCTCGTCCTGGCCGCGTTCGATCGCCAGCGGCGCGAAGTCGGCCACCAGGCGGCACAGAAACCAGCCCAGCCAGACCGACTCGCCGCGGCCTTGCGGGCCGACCAGGTTCATGCCGTCGTTCCAGTCGCCCGTGCCGATCAGGGGCAGGCCATGGGCGCCGACACGCAGGCTGTGGTCGATGCACAGCGCCGCGTGTTCGTAGACGCTTGCGCTCTGGGAACTGATCCCCGGCCGGGCATAGCGGTCTTCGCCGTGCTCGGGGATGGCCACGCCGTCGAGAAAGGGCAGCTCCTCCTTGAGCAGGCCGGCGTCGCCGCTGGCGCGCAGATGGTGCAGGCAGGCCAGGGGCAGCCAGAGCAGGTCGTCCGAGCAATGGGTGCGCACGCCGGCGCCCAGCGGCGCATGCCACCAGTGCTGGACATCGCCCTCGGCAAACTGCCGCCCGGCGGCCTCCAGGATCTGCGCGCGCAGCAGCTCCGGCGCCGCCCAGGCCAGGGCCATGGCGTCCTGCAGATGGTCGCGGAAGCCGCTGGCGCCGCCGGCCTGGTAGAAGCCCGCCTTGGCCCAGAGCCGGCAGGCCAGCGTCTGGTACAGCAGCCAGCGGTTGACCATGGCGTCAAACAAGGGGTCGGGCGTTCGCACCTCGGTGGCGCTCAGCAGCTCGTCCCAGCTGGCGCGGGCCGCTTGCAGCCGGGCGGACGGTGGCTGCTGCAGGGCCTGAGCGAGCAGGGCTTGGGCCGCTGCCGGGCTGTCGGCGTGGCCGAGCAGAAAGCTGTGCTCGCAGCGCTGACCGGCGGCCAGGGTCCAGCGGCGGCTGATCATGGCGCAAGGGTCCAGGCCGGCGCCGCTGACCTCGCCGCCATGGTCAGGGAGCTGCAGGCGGCCGCGGGCGTCGAAGAGCTCGCGCCGGTCGCAGGTCCAGTCCAGTCGTTCACCCTCAAAGCCTTGGTCCGCCACCCCGGCTGCCCCCGTCAGCTTGGGCAGCAGGGCCAGGAAGGCCGTGCTCTGGCCGAAGCCGGCCGAGGCTTCGTTCTGGGTGCACAAGAGGGCGGTGGCGCCGCCTTGCTGGAGATGGCTGCAGCGGCTGCTCATGCGCTCGTTGCGGCTGGCCCCCATCAGCCACTCCGTCAGGCCAATCAGGCGCAGATGGCGCTCGCGCTCGCCGCTGTTGTGCAGGCTGATCTGCAGCTGCTTGATCGCCAGGCGGCTGTCCACGCACCAGCCCAGGGTCCAGCTCAGGCTGCCGCGCTGCTGGCTGATCTCGCTCCAGCCCTGGCCGTGGCGCACCTGGGCCGGCCCGCCGTCGCCCCAGGCCGAGGGGCACAAGCTCCAGGTCTCCTGGCTGCGCTCGTCTTGCAGCAGGCACCATTCGGACGGCGTGTCGGCCACCGGGTCGTTGGACCAGGCCGTCAGCTGATGCAGGCGGCTGTTGACCGCCCAGCTGTAGCCCGCGCCGCTGTCGGAGACCTGGCAGCCGAAGCCGGCATTCGCCAGCACATTGATCCAGGGTCGATCGGGCCGCTCCCGGGGGCTGACCTCGAATTCAAAGTGACTGCCGTCGGCATTGAACTGGCCTGGCGCGGCCTGCTGCTGTGTCGGCATGGGGCGCAGCTGCACGCTCAGTGCTCCGCCGTCCTGGCGCAGCGCGCAGGCCGTCTCGAACTGTTCGGCCCAGGCCTGCACATGGTGGTGCAGGGGGCGGCCGTCGGCGTCCAGGGTGATGCAGGCGAGGCTGCGCAGGCTGGCGAACTCGGCAGCGCTCAGTTCCTCGGCGCGCAGCAGATGAAAGCCGCTGCGGCTGGGCTGGCCTGGGGGCTGCTGCATTTGCGCTTGCGCACTGCACTCGGCCAGATGGCGCTCGCGCAAGGCCGCGATCTCGCGCTGCAAGCTCATCTGGTAGGACGCAGCCTCGCCATTGACCACCACCAGATCACAGGCCACACCGGCCCAGGCCCAGATCCGCATGGCCTGCGCCAAGCTGCGCAGCAGGCCCAGTCCTTCGATCACGCCGGCTTGCACCAGCACGATGGGCTGGTCCCCGGAGATGCCGAAACGCCAGAGCAGGCTGCGGTCGCAGGCATCCGGTGCCGTGCCGGAGCCGGCAGCGCCCGCCTGGGCCAGATGCGGCCGGCTCAAACTCATCAGCAAGGCGGTGCTCAGGGTCTGGGCGGCGGCCAGATTGGCCGGGCTGATGCGCAGGCTGCGCAGACGGATGCCGGTCAGCGTGGCCGACATCAGCGAGGCGCGCTGCACATGGGCGGCCTGGCGGTATTTGTCGATCACCGCATGGAGCAGGCCGGGCAGATGGCTGGCCGCCGTGGCAAAGGTCAGGGTCAGCTTGGCGCCTGGGGCAATGCGCAGGCGGGTGGCCAGCACGCAGACCGGATCGAGGCCGGTGTCCAGGGTCACCGACTCCCGGCCGCCGGGCACGGCACGCAGCTGCCCCAGCGGCTGGCTGGCAGGCCGCAGCCGGCCACGCCAGCGCTGGCGGTCGGTCTGCACGGCTAGGCCGAGCAGCGAGCCGCGCTCGGCTGGCGCGTCACTGTCTTCGCTGAGCACCAGCTCGGTCAGGAAATGCGCCAGGTGCAGCTCCGGCTCGCCGGGCAGGCGTGCCTTGCGCTGCCAGAGCAGGGCTTGTTGCTGCGGGTTCCATTCGGCGCGCAGAAACAGGTTGCTGAAGGCCGGGTGGGCCTCGTCCGCGCGCGGCTCGGCCAGGGTCGGCTCGAAGGCGGAGATCAGCTCCAGTTCCAAGTCCTGCTCGCCGAGGTTGTGCAGCTCCACCTGGCGGAACTCGATGTCGTCTTCGGGGCTGATCCAGACGGTCAGCTGGCTGCTCAGACCCGGCCAGCGCGCGCTCAGGCAGACCCGGTCCGGGTGAAAGCTGCAGCGGTAATGGGCGGCCGCATCGGGCGCCGGATGCTGGGTCAGCGAGACCAGGCGCTGCGGCGCCGCGGCGTCCAGGCCGCGCAGGAAGAAGAAGCTGCCGTACTCGTCGCGCAAGGCGTCGTCGCGGCGCCGGCTCAGGCCCATGGCGCCCAGGTTCGACGCACCCGCGCCATTGGGGCGCAGGCTCAGCTGGTAGCGGCCGTTGGACAGCAGCTGGCTCGGCTCGATCGCCGCCATGCCCGGGTGGACCTCGCGCAGCAGGCCGCCCGCGCGGCGCTCGAAAACCTGGGCCGGCAGCAGCGCGGGCGCCTGGTAGAGGCGCGAAATCTCGCGCGGCGAGCGCTCATGCAGCAGCGAGGCCACCGCCTCCAGCGGCGCGCAGGCCATGCCCCAACGCTGTACCTGGCCGGCCAGCAGCACATTGGCCAGGGCGGCGATGCTCATGCCCTGGTGGTGGGCCATGAAGGTGGCCACCGGCACATGGCCGGCCGGACCGGCCTGGGGCAGGCCCGGACCTTGCTCTTGGCCCTGGCGGGCCGGGCTGAAGTCCAGGGCCTCGATGAAACCGTAGCGGCCGCGCGCCGCCAGCGCTTCCAGGCGTTCGAAGTTGCGGCAGGCCCGTTGTGGCTCCAGCTGCGCGGCCAGGGCGGTGGCGTAGGGCGCGATCACCAACTCGTCGGGCGGCGTGCGACGCAGGCTCAGGCGGGGCACGCCCTGGGGCGCGTACTGATAGGCCAGGCTGTGGTCGCGCCCAGCATAGGCCGACTCCGAAATGCCCCAGGGCAGGCCAGCCGCGGCCGTGAACGCGATCTGCTCTTCGATGGCGGCGCGGCAGGCTTCGCGCAGGGCGCTGCCCACCGGCTCGTCCAGCATCAGGCTGGGCATCAGGTACTCGAACATGGAACCCGACCAGGAACGCAGGCCTGCGGCCAGGCCGACGGCGAAGAAGGGCCGGCCCAGCGCCGCCCAATGGCGCACCGGCACATCGCCCTTGGCCATGGCCCAAAGGCTGGTCAGGCGCGACTCCGAGGCCAGCAAGTCGTAGAAGCCGGCATCGAGTTCCTGCTCGGCGACGCGCAGGCCGATGTGCAGCAAATGGCGCTTGGGGTGGTAGAGGAAGGCGAAGTCGGGTTCGCCGGCATGGGCCTCGCAGCGCTGCGCCAGGGCCAGCAGGCGAGCGCTGGCGGCTTGCTGCGCAGCGGGCAAGCAAGCCGCCAGCTGGTCCTCCAGGGCCGAGCGCAAGGTGTTCAGGTGATCGATCAGCAGCCAGGCCAGGCGCTGGCGCGCCGAGCTTGGATCGATGCCTGGCCCGAGCCGGTTCAGCGCGTCCATGCCCTCGGCGGCCTCGCGCAGCAGCTGCTCAAAAGCTTGCGGCGCGCGGCGCGCTTCCTGCAAGGGGTTTTCGATCAGCAGCAGGCGCATCAAACCCTGATTGAGCATGATTTGCGGCTGCTCCGGCCACAGCGGTGCCAGCTCGCGCAGGCGCTGCAGCGAATCCTGTACCGCAGCGGCGGCCGGCTCGGCGGCATAGGGTGCCAAGGCCAAAGCGCGGCAGGCCTGGGCCACCGCCAGCAGGTGACCACAGAGGTTGCCGCTGTCCACGGTGGAGACATAACGTGGCAGCAGGGCGGCGCCGGTTTCGGTGTCGTACCAGTTCAGCCAGTGGCCGCGGTGGCGCTCCAGCGTGCCCAGGCTGTCCAGCGTGGCCTGCAGGCGGCGCATCAATTCTTCCGTGCCTATCCAGCCGAACTGGCGTGCGCAGGCCACGCTGAGCAGATAGAGGCCGATATTGGTCGGCGAGCTGCGATGGGCCAGCATCTCCTGCGGCAGCATCTGCAGATTGTCGGGAGGCAGGTGGCGGTCTTGCGGGCCGACGCAGCGCTCGAAGAAGCGCCAGGTGTCGCGTGCGATGCCGCGCAAATAGGCGCGCTCTTGCAGGCTGACGCGCTCGGACCGGCGGCCGCCGATCAGGCCTTGCGGCCGGCTGGCCCAGCCGACCCAGAGCGGTGTGGCGGCCCAGAGCAGGCACAAGGCCGTGGCCAGAGCCGCCGCCTCGGTGCCGGCCAGCAAGAGGCCGGCCAGGGCCAGCAAGCCGCCCAGGCTGGCGCGGCGGTGGCGGGCGAACACGGCCGGCCAGCTGCGCGCGGCTGCGGCCTGTGCGGCCGCGGCCGTGGTCCATTGCAGCAGCAGCCGGTGGCTGTGGCCGCTGCGCCAGAGCGCGCGCACGATGGCGTCCAGGGCCAAGGCGCTTTGTTCCAGCAAGAGGGCCAGCTGCCACAAGCTGCCCAGCAGGGCGCGCGCCAGCTCGGTCAGACCGCGCAGCCAGAAATGGCCCGGCGCAAAACCGCCGTGGCTGGGCAGCAAGCCGGCCAGGGCGCCCAGCAAGGGCCCGGCGAGATGGGCGGCCAGCACCAGGGCCAGGGCCAGCCCCGGCGCCAGCCACAGGCCCGCGGGCAAGGCCAGGGACAGCAGCAAGAGCAGCAGGGAGGCGGGCGCCACCAGGGAACGGCGCAAGTTGTCGAGCAGCTTCCAGCGGTTCAGCGCGCCCAGGCGCAGGGCCTGCTGGCTCCAGCGGCGCGGCAGCAAGAAAGGCAGCAGCTGCCAGTCGCCACGGATCCAGCGGTGCACGCGCGAGGCGGCCACATCGGCGTGAAACGGTGCGTCCTCGACCAGGCTGATGTCGCTGACGGCGGCGCAGCGGGCCAGGGCGCCTTCCAGCAGATCATGGCTCAAGACCTGACCCTCGGGCAGGCGGCCGTTCAGCACCGCTTGCAGGGCCTGCACATGGAGCAAGCCCTTGCCGGTGAAGCTGCCTTCGTCGAACAGGTCTTGGTAGGTCTCGGAGCTTGCCGAACCATAGGGGTCGAGGCCGCACTGGCCGGCGAACAGCCAGTGGTAGGGCGTGAAGTCGCCGCGCGCCGGCAGCGGCGTGACCACCCGCGGCTGCAAGATGGCATAGCCGGCCACCACCCGGCGCGGCCCGGCCTGGCCGGCCGCATCGGCCGGGCTCAGGCGTGGCTCGTTGCGTGGGTGTGCGGCCACGCCCACCAGCTCGCGCAGGCGGCCCGGTGGCATCTGGGTGTCGCTGTCCAGGGTCAGCAGATAGCGGGTGTGCGGCGCGGTCTGGGACAGCGGGCCCAGGTCGGCAAAAGCCAGGCCACTGTTTTCGCCTTGCGCCAGCGCTTCCACCAGCTGCTCCAGCTTGCCGCGCTTGCGCTCCCAGCCGATCCAGCGTTGCTCGCTGTCGCTGAAGCGGCGCTGCCGGTGCAGCAGCAGAAAGCGCGCCGGGGCGCCCGCGGCCACCGGTGTGGCCAGATTGAGGGCACGGATCGCGGCGACGGCGGCGTCGAGCAGGGCTTGATCGCCGGGCAGGCTGGCGCTGTCGGCATCGGCCCAGTCGCTGAGCAGGGCGAACTGGGCTTGTGCTTCCGGGTTGGCCAGCTGGTGCAGCTGCAGGCGGTGGGCCAGCTCGGCAATGGTGGCGGCGTCGCTGAGCAGCACCGGCATCACCACCAGCACGCGCTGGGTCGGCGCAATGCCCTCGGCCAGGGCCAGGCGCGGCAGCTGGGCCGGCCGCAGCGATTCGCTGAGCAGGCGGTTCATCAAGGCCAGCCAGGCTTCCGAGGCCGGCAGCAGCATCAGCGCCAGGCAGGCCAGCAGCCAGGGCCAGGGGGCCGCGGCCAGGGCGGGATCGAAGCGAGCCAGACCGGCCAGCAAAGCGGCGCAGCCCAGGCCCAAGCCGCCCAGATAAAGGACCAGGGCATGGCGGCGCAGGGCGGCCCGCCAAAGCAGGCTGGCCGATTCCTGCAAGCCCAGGGCCTGCAGCAGGGCGGGGCGGCCTTCGCCCTGCAGCCAGTGGCCGGCGGTCTGGGCATGGGGCGGCACGGGCGCGCCGCCGGCGTGCGGGCATAGCATCACGTCGATCAGCACCTGCGCCACGCCAAGCTCGCTGCGGCCGCAGCGCCGCGCCAGGGTCTCGATGCCGTGCAGGGTTTGGTCGCGGGTGCGGCTGTGTTCGGCGGCAAAGCTGTCGCAGTTCAAGAGCAGCTGCATCAGCGGGCTGCTGCGCGCCACGATCTCGGGCCAGTCGGCCTCGCCGATCACACGCAGCGAGCTGACGGCATTGCTGACGCTGAGGTTGTCGGCGGTTTGCTCGGCGGCCTGTTGCAGCTGCGCGCCGGCCGGGTCGGGCAGGGCCTGCAGCAGCCAGGCACGGCGCAGCTCGGCACCGGCCTGCTGCAAGGGCGTGTCGGCGACCGGGTTGCTGTTGCCCGCGCGGTGCAAGAGGCGCTGCGCCATCTGCGCCAGAAAGGCCTGGTCCAGGCCGCGCTGGCGCAGGCCGGCGAGCTGCTGGTCGAGCTCGGCCAGGCCCAGGCGCTCGATGCGATCGCAGCATTGGTTGGCCAGCTCGCGTGCGGCCTTCTGGCCGGCCACGCGTTCGGCCAGGCGGCGCAGGTTCTCGATCAAAACCACGCGCAGCGTGGTCGGCAGCGCCCACATCTCACCCAGATTGAGCGGCCGCACCTCTTGGTAGGCACACAGAAAGTGCACCAGCAGCTCTTCGTCAAAGGCACCGTCGGTGTGGGCCACAAATGCCCAGGCCACCCCGTAGACGCGCGGCAGTCCCGCCAGAGGCGGGTCTTGCAGCACCGGCAGGGCGCGGAAATAGCGGCGCGGCAAGCCCTCGTGGACTTCCTTGAGCTGGGCCTCGATCAGATGGAAATTGTCCAGCAGCCATTCGGCGGCCGGGCTGATGTCAAAGCCGGTGCTGGCTTGGGCGGCGAGAAAACGGTGGGCCCGGCGCAGGCTCGCGACATTGCTGCGCAGGCGCGGGAAGAAGGTCTGGCCGCGGCCTTGCTCGTGCACCGCGAGCACCCGGTGCGTGGCCGCCAGGCTGCGGCCATGCTGGGCAAAGCGCTGCTGGCCGAAGATTTCGGAACGTATCGGTGCCAGCACCGGGCCCTCTTGCGGGTCCAGCATGTCGTTGAGCAGAGCCGGTGCTTCCGGCTCGGCGGCGGTCAGGAAGAAGAAAGCCGGGCCGACATGCCGGGCCAGCCAGGTCCCGACGTTCAAGCGATGCAGTCGGCCCATGGTTCAGAGCAGGCACAAGGCCAAGAGACCGCCGGCCAGCAGCAGGACCAGAACGCTGGTGACCAGGTGCGCACCGACAAAGCTGCGCAGGGCATCGGCGCTGCAGCGCAGGGCGAACAAGGGGCCGCGCAGGCGCAGGCAGGCGATCAGGTGTTCGCCCAGGCCACTGTTTGCGGCCGGCTCGGCTGAGCCCGATTCGGGTGCGAATGCGGCGGTGCTCCAGGGCCCGGTGGTGAAGGTCTTGCTGGGGTTCATGAGGAAGCTCCTTGTCTGCTCTTAGCGTAGAAACGCCGGGCGGTGCTGTCTGTCAGACAGTCCGGCCCGGCGCTGTAGGACAAGCCGCTGGGCTTCAGCGTTGCGCGCTGATTTCGGCCTGCACTTCGACCTCGACGCGGCGGTCCGCCTTCAGGCAGCTGATCAGGGCCGCGGTCTTGTTCTGACCCTTGCAGTCTTCCGGCCGAGTCACCGGCATGGACTCGCTCTTGCCGACCGCGCTGATCTTGTTGGCGGCGATGCCGCCGGTGTTGACCAGGTAGTTCTTGACCGCCTCGGCGCGTTGCTGTGACAGGGTCTGGTTGTACTCACTGCTGCCCAGGCGGTCGGTGTGGCCCTCCACCATGATCAGCTGGAAGTCCGTGCCCTTGAGCTCCTGGGCTAGGGCGTCTAGTGCCCGGGCGCCGGCCGGCTGGATGGCGGCCTCGTCAAAGCTGAACAGCGACTCCGCCGAGAAGCTCATGCGGCGCGGCGGGATCGGAATGCCAGCCGCCGGCGGCGGCAGGGGCACAGGCACGAGCTCGGGCATGGGCGCGGCCGGTGCTGGCGCGGCGGCCATCATCACCGGCTGAGCTTGCTGCACGGCGCTGACACGCGGTGCCGGCGCGGGCGAACGGCCGAAGGGGAAGACCAGGCTCAGCGACACCATATTGACCGGGATGTGATAGCCCAGGCCATTGCGAACTCGGTAGCGCTCGGCCTCGGCACGCAGGGCCATGCCGCCCATCTGGTACTGCAGGCCGGCGCCAAGCTTGATGTTGGTGTCGCGCCGGCTGGGGTCGGAGGTGGCGGAGGCCGCAGCGCCCGAGCCTTCGAAATGGGTGCGGGTGCGGTTGAACTGCGTGCCGATGCGGCCCAGCAGCGACCAGCTCTCGCTCATGGGCACGCTGCCGACCAGGTCGAGGTTGATGCCCTTGAGGTCAAAGCGCCCGGCGACTGCACCGATCGGCGTGGTCTGGGCGCCCACATTGAAGCGGCCCAGCTGGAAATAGCCCGCTTCGATGGCCCAGTTGCGGTTCATCTGGTAGCCGAGAAAGGCCTTGTAGGCGGTGTCGCGTTCGTCGCGGCTGATGTCCTGGGCGCTGACGCCGGCCGGTAGCACGATGCCCAAGGCCCGCTCGGCGTCCAGCTTGGCGCGTGACTGCCCGGCGCCGAAGCCGCCGTAGACATAGGGCTCCTGGGCGAGCACCGAGCCGCACAGCAGCGGCAACACGCCGGCCATGCTCAGCCAAGCCAGGCGCTGCAGCGGGCGAGGCCGGGCGCAGAGTGATGATGATGAAGAAGAAGATGAGGCCGGGGTCGGCGAGGGCTGGTGATTGGAACGCTTGTTCATGGTCATCCTTGTGAACGGCAATAGGACCGGATTCCCGATGAGCCCTGTGAGGTTCGGCCAGGGGCCGGTAGCGAACTTTCAGTTTCAGCGGATACAGCAGCCCCGGTCTGTGCGTTGGCGTACCGGCCGGGCGCTGTTGTTTTGCGGGCTCAGGGGCTGCGGCTGCGCTCGCTGAGGCCGCGCTGGCGCAGGTGGCTGCCCAAGGCGCGGTCCCAGAAGGTGGTGCTGACGCCGTAGCAGCGGGCTTGGCCGGCTTGGTGGTGCAGGGCATGCCAGCGTTTGCGCCGCTCCATCCACATGCCGCGTGCCGGCCAGTGGTGGCTGGCGTGGTGCGCCATGGAGTAGATCAGGTAGCCGGCCAGCACTCCGATCATCAGCGGGCCGGCGCTTGCCGCGCCGAGCATGGCCCGCAGCGGCAGGTAGACCAGGGCTGTGAACAGGGCCAGACTGAGCCAGGTCGGCAGGCCCAGGTGCTCGCGCGGATGGGCATGGTGCTCGCTGTGCCAGCCCTGGAAGGGCTGGATGCCGTGCAGCACGAAGCGGTGGGTCAGGTATTCGATCAGCGACCACAAGGCCAGGCCCACAAGTGCCAGAACCAGCAGGCCGGCCGCCTCGCGCGGGGTCTGCGGCGGCGCCAGGCTGCTGCCCAGACCAAATATCAGCAGGGCGTAGACCGCAAAGTCGAGATAGCAGGCGCGCAAACTATGGCGCAGGGAGATCAGGGTCATGGGTGGCCTCGGGCAGCAGGAACAGACGCAGACCCAGCCGCATTCAGCGGGTCCGTGGAAAGTTCAAGGTAGGGGGGGGAGGGTCCAGGGTCTGTGCGCTGACGAACGCTGATGCCCTGCGGAACTAGGGCCATCTGGCGTGCCGCAGCACTTTTCAGGTATGTTCGCTAGCGAACAGACCCCGATACCGTGCAAACCTATAGTCAGATCGCCAAGGTCTTGTCAGGCCGGCAGGGAGGCTTCCCTCCCATTGAAGACAGTACAGGGAGTTTGTTAAATGGCGCACACCATCGATCCGAAGAAGAACCTCTTGCTCGCCGCTTTGCCCGAAGCCGAGTGGCAGCGCTGCCGCGGCTTTCTGGAGCCGGTGGAGATGCCGCTCGGCCAGGTCTTGTATGAGTCGGGCCGGCCGATGAGCCATGTCTACTTCCCTTGCAATTCCATCGTCTCGCTGCTGTTCGTGATGGAGAACGGCGCCTCGGCCGAGATCGCCGTGGTCGGCAAAGAGGGCCTCGTCGGCATCTCGCTCTTCATGGGGGGGGGCTCGACACCGAGCCGGGCCGTGGTGCAGAGCGCCGGCCAGGGCTATCGCATGCGCGCCAACGCCATGAGCGAGGAGTTCAATCGCAGCGGCCCGCTGATGCACCTGCTGCTGCGCTACACCCAGGCCTTGATCACGCAGATGGCGCAGACCGCCGCCTGCAACCGCCACCACAGCCTCGATCAGCAGCTTTGCCGCTGGCTGCTGCTGAGTCTGGATCGCCTGCAGGGCGATGAGCTGATCATGACGCAGGAGCTGATCGCCAATATGTTGGGCGTGCGCCGCGAGGGTGTGACCGAGGCCGCGCTGAAGCTGCAGAAGCAGGGTCTGATCCGCTATGCCCGTGGCCATATCTCGGTGCTTGATCGCCTGGGCCTGGAAGCACGCAGCTGCGAGTGTTACGGCGTGGTGAAAAAAGAGTACGACCGACTGCTGCCGGACATGCTGGCGGTTTGAACTGCTGGTTTGCGCCGCGACCCGAACCGACCAGCAGGCGTCGTCTGTGTGTGCTGCCAGACAGTTAGCACCCGACGATGCCCTCATGCTTGGACCGCAAGCGCCTCTTGTCCTGAGGCGCACAAAGGATTCTGCAGTGAGCGAACTCCGACTTTCATGCAGCACCCCGAGCGGTGCCAGCGGCAGAGCCCCTCCCTCCATGCCGGCCCTTGCGGCGGCGCTGCAAAATCGCTTGATCGCCGCCCTGCCGGCGGCGGCACGCAACAGTTTGCTGGCGCTTTGTGAGCCGGTACAGCTGAGCCTTTCAGAGACTTTGTGCGAGGCTGGCGAGGACACCCGCCATGTCTACTTCCCCACGGACGCCTTCATCTCCCTGCTGGCTCGCATCGACGAGCACCCGAGCCTGGAGATGGGCATGATCGGCCGCGAGGGCATGTTGGGCATTCAGCTGAGCTTGGGCGTCAACCGGGCGCCCTTGCGCGCCTTGGTGCAGGGCGACGGCCAGGCCTGGCGCTGTGCCGCTCCGGTGTTTGTGGCCGAGCTGGCGCGTAGCAAGCCCTTGCAGGCGGTCTTGCAGCGCTACCTCTATGTTCGCCTGGCCCATCTGGCCTGTGCCGCCGGTTGTCTGCGTTTCCATCAGATCGGTCCGCGCCTGGCGCGCTGGTTGCTGATGAGCCAGGACCGCGCGCGCGCGCCGCAGCTGGCCGTCACCCATGAGTTTCTCGCCTATATGCTGGGGGTGCGCCGGGTCGGTGTGACCCAGGCTGCCGGCGCCATGCAGCGCAGCGGCCTGATCGAATACCACCGCGGCGAGCTGACCGTGCTCGACCGCAGCGGCCTGGAAGCCGCCGCCTGCAGTTGCTATGCCGCTGACCTTGCAAATTATGCAGATCAGTTCCCCAGCCCCCAGCTGCAGCCCACCTTGCGCAGGAGCGGCTTGAAGCGCGCGGCCTTTGTGCCGCGCCGGGTCGTGCATGGCCGCTGAGTTTCGCCCCGCCAGTGCGGGCCAAGCGCAGTCCCCGCCGCCGGGGGCTGCCGATACGCCGATGCAAGAGCCGATGTCAGAGCCGCTGGCGGCGCCCGTGGCCGAGGCGGGTACCGCGCTGGCGGCCCGCGGGCGCGGCGGCGTGGCCGTGCAGGACTGGGAGCTGCTGTTCACGGCCGTCAAGCAGCGACTGCAGAGTCTGGACGGCGCCGAGCGCCTGCCCGGGCAGGCGCCGGATGCTTGCGTGTCCGACTGCGTGGAGGCCCTGGATCAGCTTCAGCTGACCTTGCGTCATGAGTTGGAACGGCGCGCCCGCTTGGAGCAGGACGCCGAGCAGGCCTTGGATGACCTGCAGCAGGTGCGGCAAGAGCTGGACCATGCGCACCAGGCCGCACGCCAGGCCCAGGTGCTGGCGCGGCGCGACAGCCTGACCGGCTTGCCCAACCGGCGCTACTTCCGCGAACGCTTGGCGATGAGCTTGACGCAGCTTGAGCGTGCCTTGCCAAGCAGCACGCAGCCGGGCAAAGAGACGGGGCTGGCCGTGCTGTTTCTCGATCTGGACGGTTTCAAGGCCATCAACGATGTGCTGGGCCATGCGGCCGGCGATGAGTTGCTCAAGATCGTCGCCCTGCGCCAGGCCCGGGCCTTGCGCTCAGGCGACTTGGTGGCGCGCTGGGGCGGTGACGAGTTTGCCTGCCTGCGCACCGAGGGTCTGGGCCGCGAGGCCCTGGAGCGCCTCGCCCGCAAGCTATTTGATGCCGTGTCGGCGCAGGTGCAACTGCAGGGTCAACTCGTGCAGATGCGCCCCAGCATCGGCATCGCATGCTGGCCTGCCGACGGCCGCAGCGCCGAAGCCCTGCTGCTGCAAGCGGACCGCGCCATGTACCAGGCCAAGCGCCTGCAATGCGGCTCGGTGTTTGCGGCGGACCTGTGCGACAGCGCACCGAGCGAAGAGGGGGGCGGGGGTATGTTGGGGGGAAGTGAGGAGTGAATGGTGAATGGTGAATGGTCTTGCCTCTCCCCAACCTAAGCCCGACTCACGACTCGCGATTCACGACTCACGACTCACGATTCACGATTCACGATTCACGATTCACCAATCCCACCACCACCCAAGGCCCCCATGTCCACCACCCAACTCCAAACCGCCCCCAATGCCCTGGCGCGCCGCAGTGGCGCGTTGAGAACACCGACCGATCTGCAGGCCAATGCCACGCGTGACATATCGGCCAGCCTGAACGGCATCTTGGCCGACGTCTTCGCGCTTTACATGAAGACCAAGAACTTCCACTGGCATATGAGCGGGCCGCATTTCCGCGACTACCACTTGATGCTGGACGATCAGTCGGGTGAGCTCTTGGCCATGACGGACCCGCTGGCCGAACGCATCCGCAAGGTCGGCGGCTCGACCCTGCGTTCGATCGGCCATATCTCGCGCAGCCAGCGTCTGCTCGACAACGACGCCGCTTTCGTGGAGCCGGCCGATATGCTGGCCGAGCTCTGCGAGGACAACAAGACCTTGGCTCAAATGTTGCGCCAGGCCCATGGCTTGTGCGCCGAACACCGCGACTTGGCCACGGCCAGCTTGATCGAGGTCTGGATCGACGAGGGTGAGCGCCGCACCTGGTTCTTGTTCGAGTCGGGCCGCCCCAGCGACAGCAGCGGCCATTGAACCCACGGCCCTTCACCTGAGGAGCAGCTCATGAACGCAGCACGACCCGTCCGCCTGTGGCGCTGGGCAAGAATCCTGACCCTGATGTCGGCCGTCGCGGCGACGATCACTCCGGCGCTGGCCCAGCCCGGCAGCGAAAGGCGCGGCGCGCGCGAGCGCGATGCGCGCAGCCATGAGCAAGAACGCAGCTCGGACCGAGACCGAGACCGCGATCGGGAGCGTGATCGGGAAGGTGATCGTTACGGCGACCGCGGCCCGGAGCGCAACCGTTCGCCCTCGCGCGCCCAGGACGAGCGACACGGCGGCGGGCCCTACCGCACTCCTGCCTACAACGATGGCCAGCGCCGGGCCGATGACCGGCGCGGTGGCGGGCCTGATCACGCCTATTACCGCGGCGGCCGTCTGCCTCCGGCCTACCGCGGCACCCGCTATGTGGTGGACGACTGGCGCGGCCACCGCCTGAGTGCGCCGCCACGCGGCTACCACTGGGTGCAATCGGGCGGTGACTACCTGCTGGTCGCTATTGCCACCGGCGTGATCCTGCAGCTGTTGCTCAACGACTGAGCCGTGCTTTCCTGCGGGCTGGCGCGGCCTCAGCGCGGCCGGCGGCTTCTTGCTATGCTGCGCCGCGCCCTCCAGCCTTTCTTGGAAAGCCCGCACCATGAGCTTGTACCGCCTGCATATCAATGGCCAGATCCGTCAGGTCGAGGCCGCGCCCGATACACCTCTGCTCTGGGTCCTGCGTGACAGTCTGGACCTGGCCGGCACCAAATACGGCTGCGGCGTCGGCGCTTGCGGTGCCTGCACCGTGCACCTCAACGGCGTGCCCACCCGGTCTTGCATGACCCCGGTGGCCACCGTCGGCCTCAAGAAAGTGCTGACCATCGAAGGCCTGGACGCCCAGGCCAGCCATCCCCTGCAGCAAGCCTGGGTGGAGCTGGACGTGCCGCAATGCGGCTACTGCCAGGCCGGCCAGATCATGACGGCCGCCGCCTTGCTGAAAG
This sequence comes from Paucibacter sp. DJ2R-2, assembly GCF_025717675.1. GTDB lineage: Bacteria > Pseudomonadota > Gammaproteobacteria > Burkholderiales > Burkholderiaceae_C > Paucibacter_A. The sequence goes on along the minus strand of NZ_JAJIRT010000008.1, from coordinate 63,807 downwards.
AAAACCCCAAACCGAGTGATGCTGACATTGACGGCGCCATGTCCGGCAACCTTTGCCGCTGTGCTACCTATCTGCGCATTCGCGCGGGCATTCACCGTGCCGCCGAAATCTCGGCCCAAGCTGCCGCCGTGGCGGTCAAAGCGCCCGTGTCCCGCAAGGCCAAACCGCAAGCGAAGGAGGGCGTATGAGCCGCGCCGCCCTTGTGAACCCCAGCCGCCGCCGTTTTCTCGGCCACAGCGGCGCCGGCCTGGTGCTGGCGCTCAGCGGCTCGACCGTGGCCCTGGCTCAAAGCGTCAAGCCCGCAGCGGCCCAGGCTTTCAAGCCCAGCGCGTTCATCAGCATCTCGCCCGAGGGCGTGGTGACGCTCATCTCCAAGCAGCCCGAGATCGGCCAGGGCATCAAGACCTCGCTGCCCATGGTGATCGCCGAAGAGCTGTCGGTGAACTGGCGCGATGTGAAGATCGTGCAAGGTGATCTGGACCCGGCCTACGGCAGCCAGGGCGCGGGCGGCTCCACTTCCACGCCCACCAATTACCAGGACTTCCTGCGCCTGGGCGCCACCGCCCGCACGCTCTTGGTTCAAGCGGCGGCGCAGCGCTGGGGCGTGCCGGCTGCTGACTGCCAGGCACGCGACTCCTTCGTCCACCACCGCCCCACAGGCCGCAAGCTGGGCTATGGCGAGCTGGCCAGCTTGGCCGCCACGCTGCCACTGCCCGATGCTGCCAGCGTGCAGCTCAAGGACCCCAAGGACTACCAGCTGCTGGGCCAGCGCATCGGTGGCGTCGACAACGCTGTGCTGGTGCGCGGCGCGCCGCTGTTCGGCATCGACGTCAAGCTGCCCGGCATGCTCTACGCGGTGTACGAGAAATGCCCGGCCTTCGGCGGCAAGGTGCTCAGCGCCAATCTGGCCGCGGTCAAGGCGCTGCCCGGCGTGCGCGATGCCTTTGTGATCGAGGGCACCAGCAATCTCAACGGCCTGATGCCCGGCGTGGCCATCGTGGCCGAATCGACCTGGGCGGCCTTCAGCGCCCGCAAGCAGCTGCGCGTGCAGTGGGATGAGGGCGCCGTGGCCACGCAGAGCTGGGACGGCTTTGCCACCCAGGCTGCGGCCCTGCGCGGCAAAGCCGGCACGAGCAACCTGCGAAAGGACGGTGATGTCGAGCAGGCCCTGCGGGCCAGCGGTGCCAAGGTGGTAGAGGCCAGCTACAGCTACCCCTTCATCTCGCATGCCAGCATGGAGCCGCAGAACTGCACGGCCTGGTGGAAACCAGAGAGCGCCAGCCTGGAACTCTGGGCGCCAACCCAGAACCCGGCCTCGGGTCAGAACCTGGTGGCCAACACCCTGAACATTCCCAAGGAAAAAATCAGCCTGCACATCACGCGCAGCGGCGGCGGCTTCGGCCGGCGCCTGAGCTCGGATTTCATCGTCGAGGCGGCCTCCATCGCCCAGCGCGTGGCCGCGCCGGTCAAGCTCTGCTGGAGCCGCGAAGACGATCTGCGCCACGACCATTTCCGCCCGGGCGGCTTCCACCACCTGCGCGGCGCGGTCGATGCGCAAGGCCGGGTCAGCGCCTGGCACAACCACTTCGTCACTTTCGCCAACCGGGTCCAGCGCGAGGGTCAGTCGGTGCTGCAGCCGGGCAGTGGCGGCAGCTTGTCGGCCGACGAGTTCCCCGGCCGCTGGCTGCCCAACATCACACTGGAGCAGACCGCCCTGGAATGCGGCGTGCCCATGGGCCCCTGGCGGGCGCCTGGCAGCTGCGTGTTCGCCTGGGTCTTCCACAGCTTCATCGACGAGCTGGCCCATGCGGCCGGGCGCGACCCCTTGGCGCTGCGCCTGGAGCTGCTCGGCGATCGCGAGATCGTGCCGCCCAGCAATGAGCGCGGCCAGCCCTACCATGCCGGCCGCATGCGCGCCGTGCTGCTGGAGGTGGCGGCCAAATCCGGCTGGGGCAAGAAGAAGTTCCCGCGCGGCCAGGGCCAGGGCATGGCCTTCCATTTCAGCCATCGCGGTTACATCGCCGAGGTGGCCGAGGTGACGGTCAGCAAGAGCGGCCAGCTCAAGGTGGACCGGGTGGTGGTGGTATCGGACATCGGCCGCCAAATCGTCAATCTCAGCGGTGCCGAGAACCAGGTCGAGGGCTCGGTGCTGGATGGCCTGGGTACGCTGATGCATGCCCAGCTGGACCTGCAGCGTGGTCGCATCGTGCAAGGCAATCTGGGCGAGTACCCGCTCTTGCGCATGCATGAGTCGCCAACCCGGGTCGATGTGCATTTCCTGCGCAGCGATCAGCCGGTCACCGGCCTCGGGGAGCCGGCCTTGCCGCCGCTGGCGCCGGCGGTTTGCAATGCCATCTTTGCCGCCACCGGCCACCGCGTGCGCCAGCTGCCGCTGAGCCTGAGCGACCTGAGCTGGAGTTGAGGGGCCTCTTCCTCCCTCGGGCTCAGCCGCGCGGCTGGAAGTCGGCGCAAGCGGCCGCCAGCTGCTCGTAGGCGGCGCGCGCAGCCGGGCTATCGGCCAGGGGCAGGCGCAGTTCCAGCTCGGCGTAAAGGTCGCCGGCCGGCAGGTTCAGATGGGCGGGCAGACCGCGGCCCTTGAGTCGCAGTTTCTGGCCCGCACAGGCGCCGGCCGGCACCTGCAGTTCCAGGCGGCTTCCGCCCGGCGTGCGCAGCTGCACGGCCGCGCCCAGGGCGGCTTCCCAGGGCGCCAGCGCCAGGCTGACGAACACATCGCCGCTGGCGGCTGGGTCGCTGGACTTGCCCGCCGGGCTTGAGGGGCTGTCGAGCCGAAACGGCGGCTCGGCCCGCAGCTGCACGGTGATGTAGAGGTCGCCCGCGGCGCCACCGCCCAGGCCGGGGCCGCCCAGACCGGCCAGGCGCAGACGCTGGCCGCTGCGCAAGCCGGGCGGGATCTGCAAATCGACCGGGCAGTCCTGCAGATGGCGCCGGCCCTGGTCATCCAGGCGCGGCAGCTGCAGATTCAGGCGCCGGCTGGCGCCTGAATAGCTGTCCACCAGGGCGATCTCGGCCTCGGCATGCAAGTCTTCGCCCGCCAGCAGTGGCTCGCGGCTGGCCGCGCGCCAGCCCGTGTTGCCGCGGGCCTTGCGCAAGAGCTCGCCGAGTTCGCTGTCGGCCGCGAATTCGAAGCCTCGGTTCGCCTTGCTCGCTTTCTCTTGCTGCTGCAACTGGGCGTCGTAGGCAGAGCGGCGCTCCGCGTCGATCAGCACCTCGTGGGCTTGCGCCACGGCCTTGAACTGCGCCTCGGTGTCGGCCCGGCTGACATCGGGGTGGAAGCGGCGTGCCAGCTTGCGGTAGGCCTGCTTGACCTCGGCCGCGCTGGCGCCATGGGCCACACCCAGGGTGGCGTAGTGGTCGGCTCCAACGGCGCCGCTGGGCTTGGCCTTGGCCCCGGTCTCGTGGTCTTGCGGTTTGGCGTTCAAAAGTTTGGGCTCGTGGCAAGAGGGCGGGGGCGCAGAAGAGAGTGATTGTGCGCCGAGCGGGGTGCGGCCTCTGTGCGACAGCGAACCGCGGTTTGAGCTGTGGCCCAAGTGTTGCGACACAAGCCGCTTGTGTGTTCGCCAACGCACCGAGTTTCGGGGCGGCTGCGCCTAATCTCGACGACGAGCGGCATGCCTTGCATGCCGCCCTGGCCCCTTCCGATTTTTGAACTGGAGTTCCCCATGAGTCTCTTCACCTTGCTGCTGATCATCCTGATCGTCATGCTCATCGGTGCCGTTCCGACTTGGCCACACAGCCGCGGCTGGGGTTATCTGCCCAGCGGTGGCCTGGGGCTGGTGCTGCTGGTGCTGATCGTGCTGATGTTGATGGGGCGACTCTAGGCCTCGGGCCCGGTGTCACGACCTGGTTTGATGGTTCCTTGGGAGAGGATGGCTATGCACAATATGGGTGGTAAATACCGTGCGCCGCAAGGCGCGGAGGGCCCGTCGCTGGCGGCGGAGCGGGTCTTGCCCAATCGCTGGGCGCGCGCTTCGGCGCAGGCAACGCCGAGCCCCGCGCAGGTTCTTCCTTCAGTCACTGCGCCTTCGCTTGGATCGGCCCAGGACGGTGTAAATGCCGTGCAGGCACGGCGTTTGGCCGCCGCTGCGGCCGATGTCTCGCTGGCAGACTGGAGCGTGCTGCTGGACGCCGTCAAGCTGCGCCTGCGCGCCAGTGTCGCGGGGCCCAGCGGACCGGCTGGCCTGGCCGAGCCGCTGCAGGCCGGGGCCGCCTCGCCGGCCGCCCCGTCGCCGCAGCTCCAGCGCACGGTGCTGGAGTGCGTGGACGCGCTCGATCAGCTGCAGAGCACCTTGCTCCACGAACTGGCGCGCCGCTTGCAGCTGGAGCTGCAGGTCTTTGATGCCCAAGTGGCCTTGGCCCAGGCTCGCTCCGAACTGGGCGCACGCCTAGGCGCGGCGGGTGCGGGTGCGCAGGCGGCCACGCCCATGGCGCCTCTGAGCGGCCCCGATGCTTTCAGCCGCAGCCGCCACCAGACCTTGCATGACAGCCTGACCGACTTGCCCAACCGACGTTTCTTCTTGGAGCGGCTGGAGCATGGCCTGCAACACCTGCCGCGTCCGGATTCCTTGCTGGCCGTGTTCAGCATGAGCATCGATGGCTATGCCGCCATCGAGGCCGAGCATGGGGCTGATCTGGCGCAAGCCTTGCTGAAGGTTGTGGCGGCGCGTTGGGGTCGGGTCTTGCGGGTCGAGGACATGTTGAGCCGCTTGGACGGCGCTGAGTTTGCCTGCCTCCGCCTGGCCCAGGGAGAGGATCCGGTCGCGCTGGCGGGGGTCTCGGCCAAGCTGGTCGAAGCCCTGGCCTTGCCCGTCAGCCTCGCGCCGCTGAGCCTGCAGCTGCGCGTCCGCATCGGCATGGCCCAAGGTGGACCCGGCCAGGGCGGCGCTCTGGACTTGTTGGCGCGTGCGGTGCGGGCGAGGGGGGATGGGAGGTGAAGGGGTGAACGGGTGAACAGGTGAGCACGGCCCGGTCGCTTCACTGGTTCACCCGTTCACTTGTTCACCCTTCAAGGGCAACACCACCCGCAGCGTGCAGCCCTCTCCAGGCCTCGAGCGCAGGCTCAGCTGGCCTTGTTCGGCTTCGACGCGAAAGCGCATGCCGAGCAGGCCGTAGGCGGAGCCGGGGCGGGCGCTGCTGTCGAAGCCGCAGCCGTCGTCGCGCACGCAGAGCTCGGCGAAGTCCTGCCGCGCCGTGCAGCCGGGCACTGGGCCGGCCGTCATTTGCAGGCTGACCCAGACGCTGCGGGCCTGGGCGTGTTTGGCGATATTGGTCAGGGCTTCTTGCAGGGCCCGGTACAGCACCAGGGCACTGGCTTCGCCCAGGCGCACCGGCCGCAGATCGCTGTGCACCTGCAGGCCGCTGCTGTCGGCGAATTCGTGGCAGAGGATGTCCAGGGCCGCCAGCAGGCCCAGATGGGCGAGGGCCGAGGGGCGCAGGTCTTCGATGATGCGCCGCTTCATGGCGATGCCGCTGTTGAGGGTGGCGACCAGATGCGCCAGGCGCTCCAGGGCCACGGTCGGCTCGGCCGGCAGGGCGCTCAAACGGGCCTTGATGCGCGCGGCATCGAGCTTGGCCGAGGTCAGCAGGGCGCCGAGTTCGTCATGCAGATCGCGGGCCAGGCGTTGGCGCTCGTCCTCGCGCGCGGTTTGCAGGTGCAGGGTCAGCTCGGCCAGCTGAACGGTGCGCTGGCGCACCAGTTCGTCGAGCTGCCGGTGCAGGCCGGCTTGCAGCTGGCGGCTGCGGCGCTGCTCCATGCGGCAGCTCTGGCGCCAGGCCGCGAGATGGGCCAGGCGGCGCAGCCGGCTCACGGCGGCGCCGCGCGAGCGGCCCGAAGTTTGGGGTTTGGTTTCAACATGACGATGACGATGAAGAAGAGGTCCAGCACATGATTCGAATTGCACTTGTTGATGATCATGCGGTCGTGCGGGCCGGCTTGCGCCAGTATTTTTCGGAGCAGGCGGATTTCTCCGTGGTGGCCGAGGCGGCCAATGGCCGCGAGGCCCTGGCCATCGTCCGGCGTGGTGAGATCGATGTGATGCTGATGGACATTGCCATGCCCGACCAGAGCGGTGTCGATGCCCTGATCGCCATCCGCGCCCGTGCACCGCATCTGCCGGTCTTGATGCTGAGCGGTTTTGCCGAGGCCCATTACGCCACCACCTTGCTGCGCCAGGGCGCCAGCGGCTATCTGAGCAAGGACTGCGAGCCCGAGCAGCTGGTCCAGGCGATCCGCACGGTCTGCCGCGGCCGCCGCTACATCAGCCCCGGTGTCGCCGAGCTGCTGGCCGGCCAGCTGGCCGACGCCCCCGGCCCGGGTGGCGCGCTGCCGGCGCATGAGCAGCTGTCCGAGCGCGAGCTGCAGGTCTTTTTGCGCCTGGCCGCCGGCGAGACGGTCGGGCATCTGGCCCTGGCCATGTCCCTGAGCGTCAAGACGGTCAGCACCTACCGCAGCCGGGTGATGGAAAAAATGTGCCTGGCCTCGAACAGCGACCTGACCTATTACGCACTCAAGCAAGGCTTGATCCGCTGACGCAATGAGCCGCTGATCCGTGGCGTTCTCAGTGCGGCCCCGGCAGGGTTTGGACCAGGCCTTCGCAGTACTGGATCAGGTCCTCGATCTCGCGCGACTTGTCGAAGATGCGGTCGGCGCCCAGCTCCAGGCAGCTGCGCCGGATGTCGGGCGTGGCGTAGTTGCTGAGTACCACCCAGTGGCGTCGCGGGTCAACTTGTGCGCGCAGATGTTGGGCGGCCCGCAGCACGCCCAGGCCCGAACCGCCCTTGAGGAAGATGTCGACGATCACCACGTCCACCGCATGGCCGGCCTGGCCCAGCCAGAGCAGGGCAGCGGCCTCGTTGTCGGCGGCGCCCAGCACCTGCAGGGGCAGCAGCTCTTCCAAGGTGGCGATCAGCTCCGCCTGGATCAGCGGGCTGTCTTCGACAAGATAGGCCTTCAGTGGGCGCATGGTGGGGCTCAGGGCAGGCACAGCCGGGGCTGCGTAGGCCGCCAAGGAGGCAGCGTGGGCTTGCAAGGCGACGCGATTCAACACTCCGGCGGGCCCGCAGCGGCCAGTGTGCCAGCCACTCGGGGCGCCGCCCATCGGCAGCAGGATGGCTCGCCTGTCAGACAAGGCCTACAAGGGCGCGCAGCGGCTAGCGGCTTAGATCGACGGCAGCGGCAGAGTTTGTAGGCAGCGGCCTACGCCGTCTCGCGGCCCTGTCCGCTGGGCGCTGCGGCCCCGGCCTCTCACACTGAGCCAGGGCTTCAAGAGCTGCCTGCCGATTCGGCCGGTGGCCGGCCCGAAACCCTGAGAAAGCCGCCGCCATGAAACTGCCCCGCCTCCTGCCTCTGTGTCCGCCGCCTTCGGCTTTGCTGTGCAGCGCTGCGGCCCTGCTGTCCTGTTTGCCGGGCCTGGCCTGGGCGCAGCTGACCGCCTACGAGCGGGAAGACTTCGGTGGCTCCTCCTTTGTGAGCCGGCGTGCCGTTCCCGATCTGCGCCTGCAGAACTTCAACGACCGTGCCTCCAGCGTCGTGGTTGCGAGCGAGCGCTGGGAGGTCTGCGAGGACCTGCGCTTCAGCGGCCGCTGTGTGGTGCTGCGGCCGGGCAAGTACGCCTCGCTGGCGGCCATGGGTCTGAACAATGAGATCTCTTCCTTGCGCCGCCTCGATGCCCGGGCCCGCGTGGACGATGACCGTTATGCCCCCGAGCCCCTGATCGTGCGCGACTTCGGTCGCCAACGCGAGGAGCGCCTGTTCGAGGCCGATGTCAGCTCCGTTCGCGCCGTGCTCGGCCCGCCGCAGCAGCGCTGCTGGATGGAGCGCGAGCAGGTCTCGGAGGACAAGCGCGAGGCCAACGTGCCGGGCGCTCTGGCCGGCGCCCTGATCGGCGGCATTCTGGGTCACCAGATCGGCGGTGGCACCGGCCGCGACATCGCCACCGTCGGCGGTGTGGTGGCCGGCGCGGCCATCGGCTCCAAGACCGGCCGCGACGCCGGTGCGCCGCAGATCAGCAGCCGCGATGTGCAGCGCTGCCGCAACCTGCCCGCCGATGCCGACCGGCCCGCCTACTGGGATGTGAGCTACCAGTTCCGTGGCCGCCAGCACCGGGTGCAGATGACCACGCCGCCGGGCGACACCATCACCGTCAACCGCAACGGCGAGCCGCGCGGCTGAGGCTTCAGCCCATCAGTTTCATCTTCACCTTCACTCCGCTTCCCCCACCCACCCCAAGAGGTATTCCATGATTCAACGCCACACCCCCTTCCAGATGTCTCTGCTGACCTTGCTGCTGGCGGCTTTGCCGGTGGCCAGCGCCATGGCCATGAGCAAGGCCGAGCACAACGATGCCCGGACCCGCATCGATACCACGTACAAGGCCGACAAGGCCGCCTGCAACAGCCTGGCCAGCAATGCCAAGGACGTCTGCATCGAGGAAGCCAAGGCCAAGGAAAAGGTGGCCCTGGCCGAGCAGGAGTTCGCCTACACCGGCAAGCTGGCCGATCAGCGCAAGGTCGGCGTCGCCAAGGCCGAGTCCACCTATGCCGTGGCCAAGGAACGCTGCGACGACAAGGCCGGCAATGACAAGGATGTCTGCGTCAAGGAGGCCAAGGCCGTCGAGACCAAGGCCCTGGCCGACCTGACCCTGGCCAAGAAGGTCGGCGAAGCCGTCACCGAAGCCAAGGACGAGAAGCGCGATGCGAACTACAAGGTCGCCACCGAGAAATGCGATGCCATGGCCGGCGCGGCCAAGGATGCTTGCGTGCTCGATGCCAAGATGAAGTACGGCAAGACCTGATCGTTCAGAGCAGGCCTCGCCAGACATCCGCCAGGGCCCGCACGGCCTGGCGGATGTCTGCCGTGGGCACGGTGGCGAAGCCCAGCACCAGGCCGGCCTGCTGGCTGTGCGCGGGCAGGCCGCCCATCTGCTGCAGGCAGCCCACTTCCACGCCGACGGCCTGGGCGCTCTGGCTCAGGCGCTGTTCCTCGCTGCGATGTTCCAAGGGCAGGAAGACCTGCAGGCCGGCTGGAACAGCCGGCAGCTGAAAGCGCGGGTGCAGCGGGGTCAGGTCTTGCGTCCAAGCCTCAATGAAAGCGTCGCGGCGTTCGCGCGCAGCCCGGCGCATGCGCCGCACATGGCGCAGAAAATGCCCCTCGGCCATGAAGTCGGCCAGCACCGCCTGGTCGGCGATGGCCGCCTGTCGGTCCAGCACCGAGCGCAGGCGAGCCAGAGTCGGCAGCCAGTGGGCCGGGGCCACCAGATAGCCCAGACGCAGGCCCGGGAACAGCAGCTTGGAAAAGCTGCCGACATAGAGCGTGCGGCCGGCCTGGCCCGCTTCCAGCGAAGCCATGGGTGCCAGCGGCACACCGCTGAAACGGTACTCGCCGTCGTAGTCGTCCTCCAGCACATAGGCATCGTTGGCGCGCGCCCAGGCCAGCAGCTCCAGGCGCCGCTGCAAGCTCATGACCACGCCGGTCGGGTATTGGTGCGAGGGCGTGGTGTAGACCAGGCGGACCGGCCCCAGGGCCCGCAAGGCGCCGACACGCAGGCCTTGCTCATCGAGTGGCACCGGCAGCACGCGCGCGCCGCCCAAGCCCAAGGCAGCCGCTGCCGCGCGGTAGCCGGGCGACTCCATGCCGACCCGGTCGCCCGGGCGCAGCAAGGCCAGGGCGGCGATGGCGATGGCCTGCTGCGAGCCTGCGGTCACCAGCACCTGCTCGGGCCGGCAGGGCAGGCCACGTGAATGGCTCAGGTAGGCGGCGATCAGCTCGCGCAGTCGCGGCAAGCCGGCGGGGTCGCCGTAGCTGAGCGCCGCATCGGGGTCGGGGCGTGCCTGGCGGCGCCAGAAGCGCGCCTGCAGGCGCGACCACAGCGCATGCGGGAACAGGTCCAGGGCGGGCAGGCCGTGGCGGAAGGCCCGGCCTCGGCCGACGGTCGTGGCCGTGGGCTGGTAGTGCTGCAGCGCCTGCCAGAGCGGGGTTTCTGGTAGCTCGACAGGCGTGGGATCTGGCGCAGGGAGCGGCTTGGCCGGGCCGGCTTGCAGCAGTGGCACAGGCGTTTCGCTGGCGCTCAGCGTCTTCAAGGCGCTGACAAAGCTGCCGGCGCCCATGCGCGCTTCGATCAAGCCTTCGCTCTCCAACTGTTCGTAGGCGTGCAGCACGCTGTTGCGCGAGACGCCCAGCGCCTGGGCCAGGGCGCGTGTGGTGGGCAGGCGCGCGCCATGGCTCAGCTGGCCGCGCAGGATGCGGGCCTTGATCTGGGCATGGATCTGCCGGCTCAGGCCAAGGCCGGGGCGCAGCTGCATGCCGGCCGGGTCCAGTTCCAGTGCGGAGGGTGGTGCCAGCTTGGGCTCTGAAATTGGTTCCATCAAATCAAGGGAAAGTGGTTCTTTCATGGTACCAAGCGGGCGGCTATTCTGGCGGCCATGTACCAGAACCCATCATTTCGCTGCGAAGATTTCGCCCAGGCACGCCGCTTCATGGCCGAGCAGCCCCTGGCCTTGTTGGTCGGCCCCGACGCTCAGGGCCAGAGCTTCGGCAGCCACTTGCCTCTGAGCCTGCAAGGCGAGGACCCGGCGCTCTACCTGGAGGGCCATATGGCGCGCGCCAACCCGCATTGGGCCTGGCTGAGCGGCTTGGCAGCCGCCGGCCCCGAGGTGCTGGCGGTCTTCAATGGCCCGGGCGCCTACGTTTCGCCCCAGCACTATGACGGCGTTCAGAACGTGCCGACCTGGAACTACATGGCCGTGCATGTCTATGGCCGCTTGGAACTGGTCGAAGGCGAGCTGGAGAAGGACCGCCTGCTCAAGCGCCTGATCGAGCAGCATGAGCCCGGCTATGCCGCGCAGTGGCGTGCGCTGCCCGAGGCTTACCAGAGCCGCATGCTGAAGGCCATCGTCGGCTTTCGTCTGCACATCGTGCGTTGGGAGGCCAAGTTCAAGCTGAGCCAGAACCGCAGCGCCGCCGAGCGCCAGCGTGTGCAGGCCGCTTTTGCCCAGGGCCAGCCGCGCGAGCAGGAGCTGGCGGCCTGGATGGCGCGCCTGGGTTTGTGATGCCCGGCCAGCGCAAAGATGAAGAAGAAGCGAGGAATGAAGTGAGTAGTGAATCGACGACGATGATGAAAGTCCAGCCCCTGACCCTGAAAGGCAGCTTGCTGCGCTTGGAACCCCTGAGCCTGAACCACCTGCCAGGCCTGTGTGCCGTCGGATTGGAGCCGGAGCTCTGGCAATGGGTACCGAGTCAGGTGCGCAGCGAGGCCGATATGCGGGCCTATGTGGAAACGGCTTTGGACGAGCAGGCACGCGGTGTCTCTCTGCCCTTTGCCATTGTGTTGAATGGTGATGGCGGTGACCATGACGGAGAAGGAGCGCGCGTCATCGGCTGCACCCGTTTCGGCAATATCTCGCCGCGCGACCACCGCCTGGAAATCGGCTGGACCTGGCTGGGCCGCGACTGGCAGCGCAGCGGCGCCAACACCGAGGCCAAGACCTTGCTGCTGACCCATGCCTTCGAAAGCCTGGGCGCCTGGCGGGTGGAGCTCAAGACCGATGCGCTCAATGCCAAGTCGCGCGCAGCGATTGCCCGCATTGGCGCTCAGCAGGAAGGCATCTTGCGCCGCCACACCTTGACCGACACCGGCCGCGTGCGCGACACCGTCTACTTCTCGGTGCTCGACCATGAATGGCCGGCGGTGAAGGCAGGCCTGCTGGCGCGCAGACGCTGAAGCAGTAAAGAAAGGTGGTGGCCGGGGGCTTGCGGGCAAACCCCGGCCCGATGCGGCTGGGGCGGTGTTAGGGTGCGGCCTTCGCATTTTTCCAGCGCGCGCCCTTTTAGCGGCGCTCGCCCGCCATGAGCACCGCTGCCAAGATCCTGGTCGACCCGGACCGCAAGGCCCCGCATCCCGCCCTCTATATGTTCCTGATCGCGCCTTTTGGCGCGACCTCGGGCTACACCGCCGTCTGCGTGGCCTATCTGCTGACCCAGGCCCAGGTCGGCGCTGAGGCGGTGGCCGGCCTGCTGGCCCTGGCCTATCTGCCGCAGACCTGGAAGTTCCTCTGGGCCCCGGTGGTGGACCTGAGCCTCAGCCGCAAGACCTGGTACGGCATCGGCTTGGCCGGCATCGTGCTTGGCATCTTGCTGGTGGGCAGCAGCCCGCTGACACAGGCGGCCATGTGGCCACTGACCCTGGCCGTGCTGCTGATGGGCACGGCCTCGACCTTTCTGGGCATGGCGGTGGACAGCCTGATGGCGCACCAGACGCCTGAGCACGCCAAGGGCAGGGCGGCCGGCTGGTTCCAGGCCGGCAATCTGGGCGGCGGCGGCCTGGGCGGCGGCGCGGCCTTGTGGCTGGTGCAGTCGGGCGGCCTGACGCCGCAGATGGGCGCCGCTGCCTTGGCCGGCCTGTGCCTGCTGTGTGCGCTGCCCATACTCTGGGTCAGCGAAGGCGAGGCGACGGCCGACAGCGTTTCGCCACCAAGCATCACCCAGCGCCTGCGCGACACCGGGGCCGATCTTTGGTCCGTGGTCCGCTCGCGCAACGGCGCCCTGGCCATGCTGCTGGTCTTCTTGCCCATGGGCACCGGCTCGATGGCAAATATGTACTCCATCATGGCGAGCGAGTGGCAGGCTTCGGCCAACACCGTGGCCCTGGTCACCGGCACGCTGAGCGGCCTGATCTCGGCCCTGGGCTGCCTGATCGGCGGCTACATCTGCGACCGCATGAACCGGCAGCTGGCCTATGTGCTCTTCGGCCTGCTACTGGCCGGCGCCAGCCTGATCATGGCGCTGGCGCCGCATACCGAGTGGCACTTCATCGTCTGGACCAGCGTCTATGCCTTGATCACCGGCCTGTGCTACGCCGGCTTCTCGGCGGTCACCCTGGAGGCCATCGGCAAGGGCGCCGCGGCCACCAAATACAACCTGATGGCCTCGCTGTCCAACACCCCGATCGGCTGGACCACCGCCTTGTACGGCTGGGTGTTTGCCCAGGCCGGCGGCCGCCTGACCCTCTTGGTCGAACTGGCGCTGACGGTGCCGGCGGCGCTGCTGTTTGTGTGGGTGTTTCGCAGGGGGCGGGGGCGGGCGGCGGCTGCAAGCGGGGGCTGAGGCCGGGGCGAATGCTTGGTGGCGCCAGGGTCGCGGTTGGGCCGTTTCAGACCTGGGACGCAGAGTGCGGGTGTAGGCGGAGTGAGCTGATCATTCGACAAGAAACTGCTGCGGATTGTGGAAAGTCACGTTCAGGATTTGCGGCCTGTGGCGGCTCCGGACGCGTGGTACAAACCTCGAAAATCGACGGATCGGCAAGGGTCATGCCGTGGTCCAACGAGTTGCCAAGACTGGATATGGGCGCAGTCGACGCGATAGGCAGCAGGTGAGTTGCCCGGAAACATAGTTAGGCCTCTATGAAATGGCTCCGAAAATCGGCTCATATGCTAGGTAGAGGCCTGCGATTGGCACTCGCCGTCATCGTTGCCTTGTGGATCTGCTGGGCAATCGCCTACAAGCTCATTCTTGGCTTCACTCCGATTTGGCTTGATCTGGCTACCTACGGGGGTGCAGGTGTCGCGATGCTTCTTGCCTGGGTGGTGGGGCGAAGCGGCAAAGTCGACTACTCGCGCAAAGTCGAGGATGAACAGGGAAGATCTGAGAGGGAGCTTTGAAAATGGTCTCCCGCCAAGGCCAGAATGGAGTGCCAGCCAGCCGGAGGCCTAACCCGGCGCCCAACTGGAACCGCAACGGCATTGCGCCTTCGGGCTTCGTTTTATTCTGACCCTGCGACGTCCTGCCGTCGCGGGCCGGTTAGCTTCAACGTAAGCCCGCAGTTCGAGTTCCCAGATTCCTCTCACCTCCACCTCCACTTCACCATCCCACATGAATTCCTACTGCAAACCGCTCTTCAAACTTGGGGTCTTGTTTTGCGCACTTCTCGCAGGGTGCTGTGCCTATGCCGGACCACTCACCGAAACTGAGTTCCGCTGCAGCAGCGCGTCCAATACTGATTGCCACTTTGTTCTGTATGCAGAGGACTGCAAAGAGGCCGATATGGTCAATGGCAGGCCTTCCTTGGTTTGCACGAAGTCACTTTTGCAGGAATTCACTCTCAAGGTTGGGCAGACCAAGAAGTTCTCCAACCTGCCGGTAGGGTATCGACAGTGCGCTGCAAAGCCCGGTGAGAAGCCTTCATTCCCGGCCTGCATTAAGTAGTTGGCGTGAGGCGCCATCATGGTCACTTCATCTGGCGGGCCGAATTCCAGCGGGCCAAGCGGGTGTTCGAGCCGACTCGCAAGAGCTAGTCAGCCCAAGCCCCCATTCCATTCTGGCCCTTCTGCCCTTTGCCGTCATGGTCGGAGTGGCTTAAGCGTTAGAGCGCATGCAGCAACCAGAAATCACTGACCTCAGAATGCACCTTTGATCAAACGGAGCCGTAACCGGATGCCCGGCAGGCCGCTGATTCATCCTCGGGCATGTGCGTCACGCCGCTATGTCGATTGACATCAGTGTTTTGGATGCTTCATGTAAATCAACAGCTGGCGCTGGTGTCGATTTGACTTTCTATTGCGAGGTCCTTTGACCAAGGATTGTTCAATCACCCCTTACAGACCTTTGCAGGACTGATGAAATCGGGGTTCAGGTGATTTCGTTTGATGATTCGGTTGAGCGGTGGCTGCGTCGAATAGCAAGACTTGATACTTCGGGGGGTTTTGCATGTTTAAATCTTTTTGTGAACAGCGGCGGCACGAAAAGACGGTGCGGCTGTCGGTTTCTAGTTCTTGCTGGGTCTCGTTGATTGGTTATTTTTGTAGGGAGCCATGATGTTGCGAAGATTCATGCTTTTGCTTGTCGCTGCTTTCGCGCCAGTCGCTTTTTCGCAGGAAATCAAGCAGCCCAATGTGCACTTGATATACATGGGTGGAAACGATTGCCCCTTTTGTGTGGCATGGGTAGCCACTGAGCTGCCGATTTTGGAGAAATCTGATGAATTCACCAAAATTCAGTTTTCCAAAGTGGTGAAAGCCATCAAGTCACCTGTGCCTCCAAGGTTCTTCCTGCCCAGCGAAGTCAAGCCCTTCAAAGAGAAACTTGACTATGCAAGCTCAGGAAGAAGCGGCTCTCCTCAGTTTGCCCTGATGGTGGACGGTGAGGTGTATGACTATTTCCACGGCACGCGTACAGCCAAGCAAATCGAAGACATGCTTGTGTCGGTTCGCAATGGCACGACGTATCCATTTAAGAGATGCATCAAAGCTTCAGATGCATGGAAAAAATGTGAGATTGCCGGCTGACAGGCTTTTTGCAGATACGTCCAGGGTGCGGGCTTGGCGAATGGTCCGTGGCTGTTGAGCTTGACCTCGCAGCACACAATTTGCGTCATCAGTTTCGACTCGCGAAGCGGCCATAGATGCAGTGGCTCGCGACTCCTTGGACCGCCTCCTTAAACCACATCGTCGTTTGCCTGCGCCCCCATGAATTCAAGCCAAGCGCACTTTCCTTCGGTCGCACAGGCCGCCCTGCTTCTTCTTGCGAACTTCCTTTTGCAGTACGCCTTGCTGGCGCTTCTTTTCGACTTGCGTCACTTCACCGGCCTGACCGAGGACCAGACTCAAGCGCTTGTCATGGTGCTGGCCAACGGCATCGTTCTGGTGTCTGCCATGCATTACAGCCGGATCCGCTACCGCGAGCTGATGCATGCAACGAAGTCATCGGTTTCGGCCACCTTGATGCTCTTGCTGCCACCCATCCTTTTGCTGGTTCCGCTCGTGCTGCTTCTGGATCACGCGCTGCTCACTGTCGTTGAGCAGGTACTGCCCCTGTCCCGCTGGGAGGAGCAGGCCTTCAGCAGCATGGTGGCTGGCAGCCTTCCGGCGGTGATCGCCACCTGCGTACTGGCGCCCGTTCTGGAAGAAATGCTGTTCCGCGGCATCTTGCTGCGGTCGTTCTTGAGCCAATACCCACGCTGGGCCGCGATTTCCTACTCCGCATTGCTGTTCGGTGCGGCGCATATGAACATCTATCAGTTCTTGCTGGCGCTATGGCTGGGCGTTTTGCTTGGCTGGCTCTACGAGCGTTCGCGGTCTCTCTTGCCTTGCATTGCTCTGCATTCAGCGGTCAACACTGCCGTCTATGTGCTGGAGCAAATGAAGGGCACACAGAGCCAACCCTTCCTGGATTCGGCCGATGTTTCCACCTGGCTGGCTGCGCTAGCGGCCGCCGCGCTCGGGGCCTTTGTCTTGCGCCGGGTGCTGGTTGGCTCCAATCGCAGGACGGGCGAGGCGGTCTAGCCTTTCGGACTGCGCTGCGCTGCGGGGCAGGCAGTTCCAACTTCAAGCCTCAGAGTCCCAGGGCAAGACCTGACCCTCCGCAGCCAGAGCCGCAGTCTCTTCAGAGCGCCAGCTTCAGGCTGTACGCCCCGGTGGTTCCGGCGCTGCGCAGCACCCGCAAGACGAGCACCACGGCCGTGCTGCCGGGGTTGCTGATGCGGATCTGCTGGCTGGCGCCAACGACGCCCGTGGACAGCAGCACCTGCTGGCCGCTGGCGGTGTAGACGCCGACGCCGAAGCCCGAGCCGGCATTGGCGGCGTTGAGTGTGGCAAGCAGGGTCTGGCCGGCCGGCAAGGTGAGCTTGAAATAGTCGTTGTCGCTGTTGCTGGCCATGCTGCCGCTGATCAATGCAGGCAGGCTGGCAACGGCCTGGGCGGTGGCGATGCTTTCGTTGGGCTCTTTGTCGCTGAGGTTGAGCGTGCCCGGGGTGGGCGCGGGGGCGGGCGTTGGAGCAGGGGTCGGCGCAGGAGCGGGTGCGGGCGTGGGCGCTGGTGCCGGGCTGGCCGCGCCCGTGGTGGCCAGGGCCTGGGTGACGGCCGCTTGGGCATTGACGATGCCGGCTCCGCAGCCGCTGCAGGCGGCCGGGAAGGCGCGGGCGCTGCTCTTGAGCAGGGCGGCGATCTGGTCGGGCGTCAGCGCTGGGTTGGCGGCGAGCATCAGCGCCACCACGCCGCTGACCACCGGGGTGGCCATGGAGGTGCCCATCATGCTGGCGTAGCTGTCGGCGCCGGGCGTGGTGCTGCCGGCGTTCCAGGTCGAAAGAATGGCGGCGCCGGTGTCGCCACCGGGGGCGGCCAGGGTGACCTTGCTGCCGAAGTTTGAATAGCTGGCGCGCGCGCCGGTTTTGCCGGTGGCGGCCACCACGATCACGCCTGTGCAATTGGCCGGCGACACATTGGCAGCGTCCACTTTCTCGTTGCCGGCGGCCACCACCAACACGGCGCCCTTGGCGCGCGCAGTGTTGATCGCGTTCTGGGTGGTGATGCCGCAGGCGCCAGCGCCGCCCAGGGAGAGGTTGAGCACCTTGGCCGGGTTGGGGTTGAGCGGCAGGCCGCTCACGGCACCGCCCACGGCCCAGACGATGGCGTCGGCGATGTCCGAGCTGTAGCCGCCGCAGCGACCCAGCACGCGCAGGGGCAACACTTTGGCACCAAAGGCCACACCGGCCACGCCAATGCCGTTGCCAGCGCTGGCGGCCGCGATGCCAGCCACATGGGTGCCATGCCAGGAACTGCTGCTGGCCTTGGAGCCGCTGGCGCATTGGTTGGCGGTGGTGAAGTCGCCCGGGTCGCTGGCATCGGCATCGCGGCCATTGCCGTCGCCGGCGAAGCTCAGGGCCGTGACAAAGTCGTAGCCCGGCAGCAGGCGGGCCGCCAGATCGGCATGGGGGCGCACGCCGGTGTCCAGCACGGCCACGGTGACGCCGCTGCCATTGACCTTGTCCCAGGCCGCCGCCGCGCGGATGCCGCCGACGGCATCGTTGAGGCTCCATTGCTGGGCCAGCAGGGCGTCGTTGGTCACCAAGCTGGGGTGGTGCAGGCGGTCCGGCTCGGCGTATTCGATGGAGGCGTCGCCCATGCGCAGGCTGGCGGCCATGGCATTGGCTTCGCTGAGGCTGAGTGCGCGGTTCAGGGCAAAGACCTGAGCGCCATTGGACATGCGGCGCAGATGCTGGATGCGCACGCCTTGGCGGTTGGCGGCCACCTGCACGGCGGCCTGCGCCTGCACGCTCAACTGGCCTTCGGCATTCAGGCCGAGGCTGCTGTCGCTGCGGTATTTGACGATCAGACGGTCGGTGCGCTCGGGCTGGTCGCGTAGCGAGCGGGTCGGTTCGGGTTCGCGGGCGAAGGCGCTGCTGGCGCAGGCCAGGGACAGGGCGGCGAGGATGGCCGGAACAGCGGGGCGCAAGCGGGAAGCCGGGTACTGCATGGAATCACTGCCTCGATGGTGACGAGGCCAGGCCCCAAGAGCCGGGGTGCCTGGCAACCCCGCTACCGTGGCGCGCTGTGGGGCAGCACGCTGTAGGCCGGAGGTTTTGCGTCCCTTGCTTTCACAAGGTTTGCGGGTGAGCGGACGATAGGGCCGGGGCGTGCGTCAGTCCAGGGGCGCAGAGCGCACGCCGTTCAGTTGCGAGAATTTGTACGCAGCGGGCTCATAAAAAAGGCGGGCCCTTGTGCAGGGCCCGCCTCAAGCGATGCTTCTCTGTTACATGCCGGCGTAGTTGGGCCCACCGCCGCCTTCGGGCGTGACCCAGACGATGTTCTGGCTCGGGTCCTTGATGTCGCAGGTCTTGCAGTGCACGCAGTTCTGGGCGTTGATCTGCAGGCGATCTTCGCCGGCATCGCTCTTGACGAACTCGTAGACGCCGGCCGGGCAGTAGCGTGCCTCCGGCCCGGCGAACTTGGCCAGGTTCAGCGACACCGGCACCGAAGCATCCTTCAGCGTCAGGTGGGCGGGCTGGTTTTCTTCGTGGTTGGTGTTGGACACGAAGACCGAGGACAGCCGGTCAAAGGTCAGCTTGCCGTCCGGCTTGGGGTAGTCGATCTTGGCGCACTCGGCCGCGGGCTTCAGGTAGAGGTGGTCGGGCAGGGGGCGGTGGATGGTCCACGGCGGGCTTTTCATGCCCAGCTTGGGCAGCAGCCATTGCTCGATGCCGGTCATCAGCGTGCCGACGGTGTTGCCCTTCTTGAACCACTGCTTGAAGTTGCGCGACTGGTTCAGCTCTTCATGCAGCCAGCTTTGCTCGAAAGCAGCGGGGTAGGCGCTCAGCTCGTCATGCTGGCGGCCGGCGGCCAGGGCTTCGAAAGCGGCTTCGGCCGCCAGCATGCCGGTCTTGATGGCCGCATGGCTGCCCTTGATGCGGGCGGCGTTCAGGTAGCCAGCATCGCAGCCGACCAAGGCGCCGCCCGGGAACACGGTCTTGGGCAGGCTCAAGAGGCCGCCGGCCGTGATGGCGCGGGCGCCGTAGCCCAGGCGCTTGCCGCCCTCGATGTGCTTGCGGATGCTGGGGTGGGTCTTCCAGCGCTGCATCTCTTCAAAGGGCGAGAGCCAGGGGTTTTTGTAGTCCAGGCCGACCACATAGCCCAGGGTGACCTTGTTGCCCTCCAGGTGGTAGAGGAAACCGCCGCCATAGGTGTCGCCGTCCATGGGCCAACCAGCGGTGTGCACCACCAGGCCGGGCTGCGCTTGAGCGGCCGGCACTTCCCAGAGTTCCTTGATGCCGATGGCGTAGCTTTGCGGGTCTTTGCCAGCGTCGAGCTGGAACTTGGCGATCAGCTGCTTGCCCAGATGGCCGCGGGCGCCTTCGGCAAAGATGGTGTACTTGCCCAGCAGCTCCATGCCGAGCTGGAAGTTCTCGGTCGGCTCGCCGTCCTTGCCCACGCCCAGATTGCCGGTGGCGACACCGCGCACGCTGCCGTCTTCACCGTAGACCACTTCGGCGGCGGTGAAGCCGGGGAAGATCTCCACGCCCAGGCCCTCGGCCTGTTCGCCCAGCCATTTGGTGACGGCGCCCAGGGAGATGACGTAGTTGCCGTGGTTGTGGAAACAGCCGGGGATCAGCCACTGCGGCGTGGCGGTGGCGCCGGTTTCGTTGAGGAAGAGCACCTCGTCGGCCTGCACCGCCTGGTTCAGCGGTGCGCCAAGTTCCTTCCAGTTGGGCAGCAGCTCGGTGAGCGCGCGCGGGTCCATGACCGCGCCCGAAAGGATGTGGGCGCCCGGCTCCGAGCCTTTTTCCAGCACCACGACCGACAGCTCCTGGCCTTTGGCCGTCGCCAGCTGCTTGAGCCGGATCGCGGTGGCCAGGCCGCCGGGGCCGCCGCCGACGATGACCACGTCGTATTCCATCGATTCACGCGGTCCGTACTGGCTCAGAAGATCTTGGTTTGTCGTCATGGTGTTCTTGTCCTGGCTGAAGCTGTTGAGCTGGCTTGTCTGCGCGGCATTCTATAAGGGGCTTTGATAAAACGAACGGTCGTGCTTTTCTTGCAGCTAGGTGCGGGGCTCTAGCGGGGCCGAAGGCGCTGCCGGCTTGTCAATCAGAACCCGGCGTGGCGCTCTGTTTTCGCATTCGGGCCCGGGGTCGCGTGCTACGCTTCCTCAGCAGTTTTCCCAGAGGATGACCATGAGTTACAGCATTGATTTGTCGGGCCGTGTGGCCCTGGTGACCGGCGCGTCGAGCGGCCTGGGCGCCCAATTCGCCAAGACCCTGGCCCAGGCCGGCGCTTGCGTGGTCTTGGCCGGCCGCCGCACCGAGCGGCTCAAGACCTTGCGCAGCGAGATCGAGGGTTCGGGAGGCGACGCCCATGTGGTGACCCTGGACGTCACCGATCTGGACAGCATCAAATCGGCCGTGGCCCATGCCGAGACCGAAGTCGGCACCCTGGACATCCTGATCAACAACTCCGGCGTCAGCACCACCCAGCGCCTGACCGAGGTCACGCCCGACGACTACGACTTCGTCATGGACACCAATGTCCGCGGCGCTTTCTTCGTGGCGCAAGAGGTGGGCAAGCGCATGCTGGCTCGCGCCCAGGGCTCGGCGCCCGGCACCTTCATCGGCGGCCGCATCGTCAACATCGCCTCCATGGCCGGCCTGCGGGTGCTGAGCCAGATCGGCGTCTATTCCATGAGCAAGGCGGCGGTCATCCACATGACCCGCGCCATGGCGCTGGAGTGGGGCAAGTACGGCATCAATGTCAATGCCATCTGCCCCGGTTATATCGACACCGAGATCAACCACCACCACTGGGGCACCGAGCAGGGCAAGAAGCTGGTGGAGCTGCTGCCGCGCAAGCGTGTCGGCCAGCCCAAGGATCTGGACACCTCTCTGCTCATGCTCTGCGCCAACGAGAGCCACTTCATCAACGGGGCCATCATCCAGGCCGACGACGGCTTCGGGGTCTGAACATCCATGTCTTTGCGAACTTTGAGCGCTCTGGAGGCGCGTGTGCTGGCGGTGCTGGTGGAAAAGGAATCCACGGTGCCGGACAGTTATCCCCTGTCCCTCAACGCCCTGACTCTGGGCTGCAACCAAAAGACCGCGCGTGAGCCGGTGATGAACGCCAGCGAGGCCGATGCGCTGCTGGCGCTGGAAGAGCTCAAGGCCATGCACCTGGTCAACACCGTCAGCGGCAGCCGCGTCGTGCGCTTCGAGCACAACGGCGCACGCGGCCTGGGCGTGCCCGGTGCCGGCCTGGCCTTGCTGACTTTGCTGATGTTGCGCGGCCCGCAGACCACGGCCGAGCTGCGCCTGCACACCGAGCGCCTGCACCGCTTTGCCGATGTGTCCTCGGTCGAAGGATTTCTGGAAGAGCTGGCCGAGGCCACCGAGCGGCGCCCGGCTTTTGTCGTCAAGCTGGCGCGTGCACCCGGTGCCCGCGAAGCGCGCTGGGCCCATCTGCTCAGCGGTGAGCCGGCGGCCGATGCTGGCGTTTATGCAGGCCCGCCCGGCGCCAGCGCGGCGCAGGACGAAGACATCGCGTTTTTGCGCGCCGAACAGCAGCGCATGGGCAAGGAGCTGGAGCAACTCAAGGCCCTGGTTCAGCGCATGGCCGCTGAGCTGGGCATGGACGCCGGCGGGGCGATCTGAGAACGTTTCCGTGGATTTGTCGGGTTATCCCGGAGTGGCGGCCCGCCAGCGCTGGGCAGAATTCGCAGGCCCGATTGAGGGTTGAGATCGCGACCGTTGCTCAAGAGGCCCGGTTCGACACCAGGGAGACCAAGTCCATGAAGCAAGAACAACGCCATTCCATTCTCGGCCTGCTGTCGGCCGCCGCCTGCCTCGCCCTGACGGCCTGTGCCAGCAGCCAGGCACCGGACGAGAAAGACGCAGCTTACGAGCGGCCCGAGTACACCACCGGCAGCAATCTGGCCCGCAAGGACCGCAATGCCCTGAACGTCAAGCTGGTGGACAAGGACGCCTTCCAGTCCAGTCTGTCGGGCAACTCGGGCACCGCGCAAGGCGGCAAGAACTGAGGGGGCTGCGCGGCCTTTGAGCTTGGTGGCTTAAAGGTCGCCCCAGCGCTTGATCATGGGCTGCCAGAGCTGATGGCCGGCCAGGCTGTTGCTCAGAAAGACCATGCCGCTGCCCTGTGAAGGGTTGAACTGGCAAAAGGCGCGAAAGCCACTGCTGTTGGTGCCAGTGTGATAGACCACCCGGCTGCCATCGGCCATGTGATTGAGGATCCAGCCCAGGCCCCAGTGGACCTTGACCGGCTGGCCTTTGAGTGCCTGGGCTTGCCCGGCGCGGTCCAGGGGTTGGCGGTCGGTAGCGACCGCCTGCGCGGCCAGCATTTCGGTGCGCAGCTCGGCGCTGAGCAGGCCCGGGCCCGATTGCCTTGGGCGCAGCAAATGAGCCAGAAAGCGGCTGTAGTCGCCCGCCGTGGTGTAGAGCGTGTAGGCGGCATTGGCCCGTTCGTAACGGCTCCAGGGCAGGGCGCGGCCATCTTCGGCGTGGCCGCGCGCTCGCTGGGCTTCTATCGCTGGGCTCAGCACAAAGCTGCTCTTGCTCATGCCCAGGGGCTGAAACAGCTCGCGTTCGGCCGTTGTCTGCAAGGGCTCGCCCAGCAGATGCTCAAGCGCTCTTTGCAGATAAAAATAGCCTTCGCCCGAATACTGAAAGCCCTCGCCGGGCGCAAAGCTCAGGGGCAGGGGGCCGGTGTTCTCATCGCCTTCGCGCCAATTCGGCAGGCCCGAGCTGTGGCTGAGGAGTTGGCGCGCGGTGATGCGCGCCTGCGCAGGCTGCGCTGGGCTGAAACGTTCGGGGTAGAAGTCCAGGATGGGCTGGTCCAAGCCCAGGCGGCCGCGCTGCACCTGCTGCAACAGCAGAAACGCAAACACCGGCTTGCTCATGGACGCGCATTCGAACACCGTGCCGGCGTCCACCGGCGCGCCGTCCTCCGAGCGTTCGCGCCACCCCAGATGCCAGGCCTGGCTGGGTTCGCCGTGACGCAGCAGTTGCAAAGACAGGCCGGGCACGCCCAGGCGCCGCATGCTGTCCGGCAGCTGCTCGTTCAGCTCGCGCTGGCGCTGCTCCAGGCGCTGCGCCAATTGCAGCGCAGACAGGGCCGCATCGCTCTGAGCCCAGGCGAGCCCCGGGCCGGCCAGCAGGGCGCCGGCCGCGCCACCCAGGCAGTGCCGGCGCTTCATGGCTGTGCGACCTGGATCAGCGGAACTGGTACTGGGCGCTCAGGTAAGCGAAGCGGCCGCGCGGGTCGGTGTAGCTCGGGTCATAGCCGGACAGGAAGAAGTAGGCCTGGTTGGAGTAGGGCGGCGTGGTGTTCAGCAGGTTCTTTACACCGGCGCGCAGGGTCAGGTCTTTCGTCGCGTTCCAGGCACCGGAGAGGTCCCACAGGGAATAGGCCTTGACCTTGTTGGGCGCCACCACGGTGCCGGAATTGGTGTCGATGGCCGAGTTCTGGTCGGTGTAGGCGCTCGAGTAGGTGTTGCTCAAGGCCAGGCTGTAAGCGCCTTGCGTCCAGTCCAGGGTCAGGCGATGGCGCCAGCGTTGCACCACGCCGTCGGTGACGAACTTGCCCAGGTTGCTGATGTAGTCGTCGCCGAAGCCGGTCTGCTTCTGCGACTTCAGCACCACCGTGCCGGCCAGGCGCACGCCGAACTCGCCGACGCTGCTCTTCAAACCCTTCAAGTCGATGCTGATGTCCAGGCCCGAGGCGCGCTGGCGACCCCGGTTTTCCTTGCGCAACTCGATGAAACAGATGGTCGAGTCTTCTTCGTCGTAGTCGCAGCCGGCCAAGCCTTCGTTCTCGTTCAGGCGGTGCACCAGGCTTTCGTACTTGGACAGATTGCCGAGGATCACATCGTCACCGATGGTGCTGATCACGTTCTTCTTGGCGATGTTCCAGTAGTCCAGGCTGACGGTCCACTGTGGATGTGGCTCGATCACGAGGCCGAAGCTGAACTGTTTGGAGGTCTCGGGCTTGAGCTTGGGATTGGCGTAGGTGCGGGTCTCCCAGAAGTCGGCGCAGGTGGAGAGGTCGTTGTCGTTTTCCTTCATGCAGACCGGGTCGGGCAGCACGGCGGTCTGGCCGGTCTTGACCGGGCGGTAGAGGTCGTTCAGCGAGGGTGCGCGGAAGCCGGTGCCGGCCGATGCACGCACGACGACCTGCTTGCTCGGTGTGTAGCGCAGGCCGATCTTGGGGTTGGTGGTGGATCCGACCACGTCGTAGTGGTCGTGGCGCAGGGCCAGCTGCACTTCCAGCTCTTTGCTGACCGGGGCGTTCAACTCGCCGTACACGGCCCAGACCTTGCGCGAGCTGTTGGTGAACTGGGCATCGCCGGGCGTGCTGTCGCCGACGATGTTGTCGGAAAGCAGCAGAGCCGAGGCGGCCGAGCTTCCCTTCTCACGCCGCACTTCGGCGCCGATGGCCAGGGCCATCTCGCCGCCAGCCAGCTGGGTCAGGGCACGTGTGCCCTTGATGTCGAACACCTCCATCGTGCCCTTGGCGCTGCGCACTTCCTCGTTGATCTGGTTGTTGCGCAGGAAGGCCAGGCCCTTGTCGCTTTGTGTGCCAAAGGGGTTGATGGTGCCGTCGGCAAAGGCAGCCATGGTCTTGTCGTAAAGCAGGTAGCCGGCCACATCGCGGTCGGCCACCTTGTTGGTGCTGCGGTTGTAAGCCAGGTCGTAGTCCCAGCCGGCCGTGCTGCCGGTCAGGCCCAGCACCACGCGCTGGCCGGTGCTGGTCAGCTCGCTGGCGCGCTTGCCGGCGTCGAGCAGGCGGGTGCGCACGGTGATGCTGCGGTCGTCGGGCAAGGCGTCAGCCAGGCCGGTGGCTGCCAAGGCCGGGATGCGGGCCACGTCGACTTCACCGTCGATGCGATTGGAGGTGCCCACGTACCAGCTCTTGGATCGCGTCAGCGCCGTTTCCACAAACACCTGGGTGCTGCTGTCGAGCTGGAACACGCCACGCCCCAGGAAGCTGGCCTTGTCGGTCTTGGGGTAGAGCTCGATGTCACGCATGAAATCGTAGGTGCAGCCATCCACGCCGCCGATGCCCTCGGGCAGGTACAGGGTGTGCGGCGGCTGGCAGGCCGGTGCGCTGAGATTGATGGTTCGGCCGCTGATGGTCTTGCCATTGATCTTGAAGCCTTGATCCTTCAGGTAGTCGCGTTGGTCGCGGCTGAGGCGGATATTGGCCGGAAAACCAGCGGAGGACAGCAGGTGGGGCAGGCGTTCGGGGATCTTGAGGTCGGAGATGAACTGGCGCTGCGAGGTGCTCAAGGCGTCGGTGCGCTGCAGATCCAGCACACCAAAGAGATTGAAACCGTCCCGGACGACATCGCCCGTGCCGCCGGCCAGCGAGGCACTGCGCTTGCCCGCGCCGCCTTCCTTGCTGGCGCCGGCATAAGCGTCCAGTTGCACGCCTTGGTAGTCCTTGCGGGTGATGAAGTTGACGACGCCGCCGATGGCGTCGGTGCCGTAAATGGCCGAGGCGCCGTCCAGCAGCACCTCCACGCGTTGGATGGCGGCCATGGGGATGGTGTTCAGGTCCACGCCCGAGTCGTCACCGGGCGAGGCGAAGTTGGCCATGCGCCGGCCATTCAGCAGCACCAGGGTGGAGGAGGTGCCCAGGCCACGCAGATTGGCTGAGTTGAAGCCCATCTGGTCCTTGAAGCCGCCGGTGCCGATGGAGACACCGTCGGTCAGGCTGTTGCTGGCCGCGCTGAGGCTGGCCACCAATTCGGCGGCCGTCGTGATGCCGGCCTTGACAATGTCAGCCCGCGTGATCACCTGCACCGGCAGGGCGGTCTCCGACTCCAGGCGCTTGATGGCCGAACCGGTCACTTCGACGCGGTTCAAGGTGCTGGGTGCTTCCTGGGCATGGGCCAGCTTGCTGGCCAGGCCGGCGGTGGCCATCAGGGCTGCCAGGGCAGTGGCGCGCAGAACGGGGGTGGGGGTGAAAGCGCGGGGCTGGGTCATTTGTACTTCTCCCGGGGGTGTGAGGGGGCCGGGGCGCGCGCCGAGGCGGGTGGCGACCGGTCTTCCAATGAGGTTTCCGCACCAGTCTAGGAAGCATGTGCCTGTCGGGCCATAGGGGATTCACGCGCCAGTCGCATCAGCGCAACTCAGGGTGCGTATCTTTCGCGGAGCGTTCGCATAGCGTTCCAAGTGCCTTGGGCCTGGCCTCAGACTGGCCGGTGCGGCAGCCCTGTGTGCGGCCGTGCCATGATTCGTTCCGCCGTCGCATTTGTCGTCGTCTGTGCCGCCGCTGACTCCGTCCCTGTTTGCGGTGGCCAATCCACACAGTCTCCCAGGCCATGAACACCAAGCACGTTTCAGATTTTTTGATTTCCACCCTGGCAGCCGGTCTGCTGGTCACGGCGAGCCTGGGCGCCCAAGCCCAGGGCGGCACCGTGCACACCTTGAAACCCGGCACCTTTGGACCTGCGGGCACGGTGCTGGGCGCCACGCCGCCGCCGCCGACCACGCCGGTCAAGGGCGTGCATGCGCCCTCGCCGGTGCCGGCCAAACCCGCCAGTTCTACGGCAGGCAGTAGCAACCCGAGCAGCAACGCCTCGGGCCTCGGCCCTCTGGCTGCGGGTGAGGGCGCCATCAAGGGCTATGCGGTGCCCATCGGTGGTGCATTGAAGGCCGACAACGAAGACGTCTGGGGCCGCATCGTCCAATTGGCCGGCGGCAAAGGCGCGCGTTTTGTCGTCTTTGGCACGGCGGCCGAGGATCCCGAGGCCAGCGCCAAGACGGCCGTCGACATGCTGCAAAAACGCGGCGCTGTGGCCGAAGCCCTGCCGGTGGCGCCCAAGTTCAGCTGGGTGGACCTGAGCAAGGTGGTGCGCGACCCGTCCCTGATCGCCAAGGTCAAGAACGCCCGCGGTGTGTTTTTTACCGGCGGCTCGCAAGAGCGCATCGTCGATGTGCTAATGCCGGGCGGCCACAGCACGCCCATGCTGGAGGCCATCTGGGACGTCTACCGCCGCGGCGGCGTGGTGGCCGGTACCTCGGCCGGCGCCGCCATCATGAGCACGGTGATGTTCCGCGACGCGCCCAGCGTCATCAACATCATGAAAGGCAAATGGGTCGAGGGCAAGCAGATCGACCGCGGCCTGGGCTTTGTCGGGCCTGATTTGTTTGTCGACCAGCATTTCCTCAAGCGCGGCCGCTTCGGTCGCATGATCCCGCTGATGATGGCCAAGGGCTACAAGCTGGGCCTGGGCGTGGAGGAGAACTCGGCCGCCGTGGTGCATGGTGATGAGGTCGAGGTGATCGGCGACAAGGGTGCCTTGCTGGTGGACTTGACCGATGTGAAGACCGACCCGACCCTGGGCGCTTTCAATGTGACCAGCGCTCGCCTGAGCTATCTGGACCAGGGCGACCGTTACAACCTCAAGACCCGGCAGACCACGCCCGCGCCTATCAAGCTGCGCGGTGCCAAGCACGATCACATGGCGCCGGACTTCAAGCCTTATTTCACCGAAGAGCGCTTCGATCTGGACATGCTCGGTGACTCCACCATCACCAATGCCATGACCTATCTGATCGACAGCAGCCGCAACGAGGTGCGTGGCCTGTCCTTCGACGTGCTGCCCAAGCCGGGCGACCCGGTGGCCGAGCTCGGCTTCCTGTTCCGCTTGTACAAGGGCAAGGGCAGTTATGGCTGGAGCACCGAGGAGTGGGGCGGCGAGGAGTTCACCGTCGTCAACCTCTACCTCGACGTGACCCCGGTGCGCATGCCCCAGCCGCTGTACAGCGCCTGGCCTGGCCCCGACCGCAACCCTGGGCCGGCACCCGAGCGGGGCGACGGCCCCAGCAAGTAAAACAGGCCAGCCGCGAGCATGAAAAGAAAAGGGGCCGGGAGCGTGATGCTCCCGGCCCTTTGTTTTGGGGCCTGGCGGCTTCAGCGGAAGCTGTAGTTCAGGCTCATGTAGAAGTTGCGGCCGCGCGGGTCGGTGTAGGTCGGGTCATAGGTGGCGAGGAAGTAGTAGCCCTGGTTGGAGAACGGCGGCTGCGTGTCCAGCAGGTTCTGGATGCCGGCGCGCAGCTTGAGCTGCTTGTTGATGCGCCAGGAGCCCGACAGGTCCCACAGCGAGTAGGCCTGCACGCTGCGGGCCGGCAGCAGTTGGCTGGTGTTGGGGTTGAAGGCGGTGTTGTGGTCGCGGTAGCCCGAGTAATAGGTGTTGCCCAGGGTCAGGCCGTAAGGGCCCAGGTCCCAGTCCACCGACAGGCGGTGGCGCCATTTCTGGATCACCTGGTCACTCAGGAACTGGCCGGCGTTGTTCATGAAGGGCTCGCCGGCGCCGGGCTGGCGCTCGTACTTGAGCACATAGGTGCCGCTCAGCGAGGCAGTGAAGCGGCCCCAGCCTTCGGTGGCCTGGCGAAGCGTCATCTCCAAGTCCAGGCCCGAGGTGCGCAGCTCGCCCTGATTGTCCTTCTTGAGCAGGATGGTGTCGATGAACTCGCCGAACTCGTCACGCTTGACGTAGTCCTTGCCGTACTTGGGCAGGTTGCCCAGGATCACCTGTTCCGAGAGGTCGCTGATGACATCGGTCTTGCGGATCATCCAGTAGTCCAGGCTGGCGGTGGCGTCCTTGCTGGCCTCGAAGACCACGCCGAAGGAGGCCTGTTTGGACTTCTCGGGCTTGAGGTTCGGGTTGCTGCGGCGCTCGACGCGCCATTGGTCCGTGCAGTCGGCGACGGCAAAGCCCTGGGCCACGCAGCCGGGGTCGGTCAGGAAGGCCGAGCTGCTGCCAAATGAGGTCGGGCGGGTCAGTTCGGTGATGGTGGGCGCCCGGAAGCCGGTGCCGGCCGAGCCGCGCAGCACCAGCTGCTTGCTCGGCTGCCAACGCACGCCGAGCTTGGGGTTCAGGGTGTCACCGACGCCGCTGTATTTGTCATAGCGCAGTGCGGCTTGCAGCTCCAGCGCCTTGCTCAGCGGTGCATTCAGCTCAGCGAACACGGCGCCCACCTTGCGGCTGTTGCTGCTGGCCACCGGCGCGTCACCGCGCGAGCTGCGGTCGCCCTGGATGTTGTTGGTCAGCAGCAGGGCCGAGGGGGTGAACTCGGTCACCTCACGGCGCAGCTCGGCGCCCAGGGCCAAGCCCAGATCGCCGCCTTCCAACTGGGCCAGGCTACCGCTCAGTTTGAAGTCCAGGGTGGTGGTCGTGCCCTTGGAGCGGCGCGATTCATCCTGCACGCGGATGCTGTTCAGCAAGTCCTTGCCGGCCTGCGGCGAAGGGCCGAAGGGGTTGATCTTGCCGGTGCGCACGCCGGCCACGAACTCGTTGTAGAGGAAGTAGCCGTCCTTGATCGCGTCGGTCGAACGGTTGACGGCGCGGTTCAGGGCGATGTCATAGTCCCAGCCGCCGAACAGGGGCAGGCTGCCGCTGGCGCCAACCACCAGGCGCTCGGCATCGCTGGTCACTTCATTGGTCCGGTTGCCGGCTTCGGTCACGCGCTGGCGGACGTCCACATTGCCGCCGAAGGGCAGGGGCTTGCTCAGGAAGGGGTTGATGGCGCTGGTCGGCACCGCGGTGATTTCGATCGGGTTGGGGCTGGCCACGTACTGCGTCGTGGTCTTGCTCTTCAGCAGTTCAGCAAACAGCTGGTGCTGCTCGTTCAGCTGAAAGACGCCGCGGCCCAGGAAAGCGAGCTTCTCGGATTCGGGGTAGAGCTCGGTGTCCTGCATGTAGTCGAAGCTGCAGGCCTCGGACAGGTTGTCGGGCGCGTAGACCGTGGCCGGCGGATTGCAGGCCGGGGCCGAGAGGTTGATGGTGCGCTGGGTCAGCGGTTTGCCGTTGAAGTTGAAGCCGGCGGCATTGAGCGCATCGAGCTGCACCTTGCGTGCGGCCGCCCGGCTGGCCAGGCGGATGTTGCCGGGGTAGGTGCGGCTGCTCATGTAGAAGGGCAGGGTGCTGGCCAGCGGGCGCTCCTTCAGGAAGTCGCGCTCGCTGCTGCGCAGGGCGCCGAGCTTTTGCGCGTCGATCACGCCGAAGACATTGAAGCGGTCCTTGGCCAGGTCACCAAAGCCACCGCCCAGCGAGGCGGCGGTCTTTTCGGCGCCACCCTCTTGCGTGCGCGAGGCGTAGACGTTCACATCAGCACCGCGGTAGTCCTTGCGGGTGATGAAGTTGATGACGCCGCCGATGGCGTCGGTGCCGTAGATGGCCGAGGCGCCGTCCTTGAGGATTTCCACCCGCTCGATGGCGCCGGCCGGGATGTTGTTCAGGTCCACGCCCGAGTTGTCGCCGGGCGAGGCGAAATTGGCCATGCGTCGGCCGTTCAGCAGCACCAGGGTGCTGGAGACGCCGATGCCGCGCAGGTTCGCGCCGTTGAAGCCGCGTTGGCCGCCGGTGCTGTCGGTGATGGAGGCGCCGTCTGTCAGGCCGGCCGTATTGCCGCTGATGGACTTCATGATCTCGGCCGCCGTGGTGGCGCCGGTCTTGTCGATGTCGCTGCGCTTGAGGGTCTGCACCGGCAAGGCGGTCTCGCCCTCCAGGCGCTTGATGCTGGTGCCGGTGACTTCCACGCGCTCCAGTTTGGCTTCCTGGGCCTGGGCGGTGCTCAAGAGCTGGCTGCCGAGCAGCAGCATCGCGGCTTGGGCCAGACGCTGGGTTTGAAATCGATGGGGGCTGCGGGGTTTGATCATGGCTGGGCCTTGGGGAGGGGTGAACAGGTGAATGGGTGAACAGGTGAATGCGCCGGGATGGCTGGGTTCGAACGGACTCTAGAAGTGGCCCACATGACTTGCCTATGGGGTTTTGGCGCCTCGGTCGCTTGCGTGTAAATGCATGTCGCAAGCGCGCAAACCTCGATGAACAGGGGGCAAACGCGCTTGCATGGATGCGACACGCACTTGCGCTTTGCGTCCTTTGCAGGCTCTGCAGCGGGCCAACCCGCTGGTTTTGCAGCGCGCGCGCTGACAGACTGGCGCCATGCAAACCCCAAGCCACTCCATCGCACTGGGCCCTCGCGCCCCAGGCCGCCGTTGCTTTCTTCTGGCCTCGCTTTTGGCCAGCGCTGGCCTCTTCGCCACGCCCAGCCATGCACAAGCGCAGACCTCAGTCGAGACCGCGCCGCGCGGCACGGCCATCGTCATCGGCGGCGCCCTGAAGTACGACAACGACGCGGTCTGGAAGCGCATCGTCGACGAGGCCGGCGGCCCCGGCGCGCGCTTCGCCGTGTTCGCCACGGCCGCCGCCAACCCCGAGCGCAGCGCCGGGCAAATCATCGAAGCCTTGCAGCGCCAGGGCGCACGCGCCGAGCACATCCCCGTGGCGCCGCGCCTGGCCGGCAGCGATGTGGCCGCTGCCGTGCGAGACCCGGCCTTGCTGGCCAAGGTGAGTGCGGCGCAAGGCGTGTTCTTCTCGGGCGGCGCGCAAGAGTTGATCGTCGACAGCCTGCAGCCCGGCGGCCAGCCCACGCCCATGCTCGATGCCATCTGGGCGCTCTACCGGCGCGGCGGTGTGGTGGCCGGTACCAGCGCCGGCGCGGCCATCATGAGCAGCACCATGTTCCGCGACGCGCAGGACTCGCTCAAGGTGCTCAAAGGCCAGCTGCGCCGCGGCCAGGAGGTGGACCGCGGCCTGGGCTTCGTCGGCCCCCATCTCTTCATTGACCAGCACTTCCTCAAGCGTGGCCGCATCGGCCGCCTTCTGCCCCTGATGCAGGCCGAGGGCTATCGCCTGGGCCTGGGCGTGGAAGAGAACAGCGCGGCGGTGATCAAGGGCGAGGCGCTGGAGGTGATCGGCGCGCGCGGCGTGCTGCTGGTGGACTTGAGCGAGGCCAGCCGCGATGCGCGCCTGCCCGCCTTCAACATCCGCGGCGTGCGCCTGAGTTTTCTCGACCGCGGCGACCGCCATCACCTGGGCAGCGGCGAGACCACGCCCTCGGCCGCCAAGCGCGCCGGCCACAAGATCGACCCGCGCGCGCCGAACTTCAAACCCTTTTTCACCCAGCAGCCTTTCCTGATGGACATGTTGGGCGACAACACGATCGCCAACGCCATGGCCCAGCTGATCGACAGCCCCTTTCCGGACTTGCTGGGCCTGGCTTTTGCTGGGCCGCGCTCGGCCGCCGCTCAAGCCAGCGCTGGGATCGACAGCGAGCTGGGCTTTGAGTTCCGCCTCTACAAGGGCCCCGACAGCCTGGCCTGGTTCACCGGCACCATGGGCGGCGAGGACTACACCGTTCTGAATTTGCGCCTCGATGTGCTGCCAGTGCGGGTGCAGCAACCTTTCTACAAGGCCATCAGCCCCATCCCTTGAACTGAGAGGGAGAGAACTTTTTACTGCGCGGCCGCCATACGTCGTTGGCCGAATGCTCGGAATCCTCACGTACACAAAGTACGTTCCGGTTCCTGCGCTCCGCCCGCCTAGTCTGACGGCCGCTCGCTACAAAAGTTCTCACCCTCTGCGCCCGCGCCATCGGCGCATGCATTTTCGGTCCCGTCTTTCGAACTCGGCCTTGGGCTCCTGCCCAGCCGAGCCGGGCAGGGCTGTGCCTGCCCACTTCATTTCAGCTCTTTCTCTTCTTCATCCACACCATCATGCGCCGCCACGTTCACGCCCTACCGCCGGCCCATGCCGGCAGCGCCCGCCAGCTGCACAGCCTGCACTTCGGTGCGGGCCACAGCGGCCGCAAGGTCTACATCCAGGCCTCGCTCCATGCCGACGAGGTGCCGCCCATGTTGGTGGCCCAGCATTTGAAAGAACGATTGCTGGAGCTGGAGGTGGCCGGCCAGCTGCCCGGCGAAATCGTGCTGCTGCCTCTGGCCAACCCCATCGGTCTGGCCCAGGAGCTGCAGGGCACGTCCTTCGGTCGCTTCGACCTCAGCACCGGCGTCAATTTCAACCGCGGCTATCAACACCTGACCCCGGCGCTGCTGCCGCGCCTGCAGGGTCAGCTGGGTGCCGATGCTGCCGCCAATGTGCGCACGGTGCGCGCGGCCGCCCAGGCCCTGCTGGCCGAGCGGCCCGCCGCCACCGAGACCGAGGCGCTCAAGCGCCTGCTGCAAAGCCTGGCCCTGGACGCCGATGTGGTGCTGGACCTGCATTGCGACAACCAGGCCGTGCTCCATGTCTACACCGGCACGCCCCTGGCCTCGGCACTGGCGCCACTGGCTGCGCGCCTGGGCGCCCAGGCCTATCTGATCTCGCGCGAGTCGGGGGACGACCCCTTCGATGAGTCCCTGGCCCGGCACTGGTGGGAGCTGGCCGAGCATTTCGGCCCGGCCACGCCTGTGCCCCTGGCCTGCCTGGCTGCCACGGTGGAGCTGCGCGGCGAGACCGAGGTTTCGCACGAGCTGGCCGCGGCCGATGCCGCCGCCCTGATCGAGTTCCTGCGCGACACCGGCGATGTGACGGACCGCCCGCCTGCCGCGCTGGAGGGCCTGGCTTGCCCGGCCACGGCGCTGGAGGCGGTGGAGCCCATCGTCGCGCCCCATGCTGGTGTGCTGGTCTTCCTCAAGGCGCCCGGTGATCGCGTCGCCGCTGGCGAGGCCGTGGCCGAGCTGATCAATCCTTTGAGCGAGCAGCGCAGCCTGCTCTGTGCCCGCGCCGCGGGCCTGATGTTTGCCCGTGTGTCTCGGCGTTATGCCAGCGCCGGCATGCGGGTCTGCAAGATTGCAGGCGCCATTCCTTTCCGCAGCGGCAAGCTGCTTTCCATGTGAGCCCGGCCATGTCCACGCCCATCACCCCTGCGAACCCCGCAAGCACCACCGCCACCCCCGCCAAGCCTCTCAAGTTTCCCAACACCTTTGTCCTGCTGTTCGCCCTGCTGGCCCTGATCGCCCTGGCCACCTGGGTGCTGCCCGGCGGCCAGTACCAGACGGAGCTGGTTGATGGCAAAAAGGTGATCGTGGCCGATTCCTTCCGCCACATCCCCAGCCAGCCGCAAGGTCTGGTGGCCTTGATGACGGCGCCGATCAAGGGTTTCGTTGAGGCGGCCCTGATCATTGGCTTTGTGCTCATCGTTGGCGGCGCGTTCTCGGTGCTTCAGCGCAGCGAGGCCATCGACGCGATGATCAAGTCCGTGGCCCGCGCCCATCGGCACTCGGCTCTGGTGCGCGCCGGCCTGATCCCCCTCTTCGTTGGCCTGTTCTCCCTGGGCGGCGCCACCTTCGGCATGGCCGAGGAGGCGATTCCCTTTGTGCTGATCTTCATCCCCCTGGCCCTGGCGCTGAAGTACGACAGCATCGTCGGCGTGGCGATTCCCTTCGTCGGCTCGCAGATCGGCTTTGCCACGGCCTTTCTCAACCCCTTCAATGTCGGTGTGGCCCAGAACATTGCCGGTGTGCCCATGTTCTCGGGCCTGGGCTACCGCCTGGTCTGCTGGCTGATCTTCACCACGGTGACCATCGCCTTTTTGATGTGGTACGCGGCCCGCGTGCAGCGCGATCCGCGCTTGAGCCCCTGCTACGAGCAAGACCTGGAGCGCCGCCGCCATCTGGACCTCAGCAGCTTCGAGCAGTTCGAGGGCCTGCAGCCACGCCACAAATTGGTGCTGGGCCTGTTCGTGCTGACCTTGCTGTCCATGATCGTCGGCGTGGTGCGCTTTGGCTGGTACATCGAGGAGATCGCGGCCCTGTTCCTGGTGATGGCCCTGGCCGTGGGCTTGGTGGCGCGGCTGTCTGCCGAAGACTTCGTCGCCGCCTTCATGCAAGGCGCCAAGGACCTGGTCAGCACCGCCCTGGTGATCGCCCTGGCCAAGGCCACCGTGGTGCTGATGCGCGACGGCCACATCATCGACACCGTGCTGCACAGCCTGGTGCCCCTGGTGGAATCGAGCAGCCCCATCTTTTCGGCGCAGAAGATGTTCTTGATCCAGTCGGTGATCAACTTCTTCATCCACTCCGGCACCGGCCAGGCCGCCCTGACCATGCCGGTGATGGCGCCGCTGGCCGATCTGGTGGGCGTGAGCCGCCAGACCGCTGTGCTGGCCTTTCAGTTCGGTGAGCTGACCACGCCGGTCATCCCGACCTCGGGCATCACGGTCGGCGTGCTGGCCCTGGCCGGCATCCCGTGGACCAAATGGGCGCGCTGGATGATCCCTTTGCAGCTGGCTTATCTGGTGTTGGCCCTGGGCTTGCTGGCCTTGGCGAGTTCCATGTCATGGCAGTGAAGCAGGCTGCTTGATTGCCTGTCATGGCGTCAGGGGGCGGGCGGGCCGGTGACGAAGGCCGGCAGCAAGGCCGTGACCATGTGGATGCGCTGCTGCGACTGCGCCCACAAGACGCCGCTGGCAAAGGCGGCTGGCCGGCCTTGCTTCGGGTCCAGATGCAGCAGCAGCTCGCGCCCCACGTCCGCATCGTTGAACTGGCCCAGCAAGTCCTGCAGCGCGCTGAGCTGCGTCGGCTGGCCGGCAGCTCTTGCAATAGCAAAGGACTGGAAGAACCCATGCGCATAACGAAGCTTCTTGACTGCAATGCGTAGCCGGTGCCAGTCCTCTGCGCGGGCAGGGTCCGGCAAGCTCTGGATCTGCTGGCTCAGCTTCTGGCTGCGCAGCGTCAGCATTGTTTGTGCCGCAGCCTCCAGCGGCATGCCCAGCTCCTCGGGCCTGGGCGATTCAGCCCGCCAGCCGCGCCGCTTGAGCCAGCGCTGCAGATTGGCCAGCAGGTGCTGGTATCGATCCGAGTCCAGTGCCTGCACGGCTTTGCGACGCCGCTTTTGGGCCAGGCCCGCTGCGGCGTCTTGCAGCTTGCCCAGGTCCTCGACTCCGGCGCAGGCCAGCGCCAGGGCGGGCAAGGTCGTGTGGGCCAGGACCTCGGCATCGCGCACCGCGCCCAAACGCTGGCCCAACCAGCGGAGATCATGGGCCAGAGCCTGCGGCAGCGGGATCCAGGGCTTGAACAGACTCAAGGCTGAACGCAGACGGCGCAAGCCGACGCGGATCTGGTGCACAAACTCGGGGTCGCTGCTGAACTTCAGGCCAGCCTCATTGGCGCGGATCTGGCGCAAGCAGTGGCGCGTGATCAGGGCGAAACCGGCCTCCAGTTCGAGGCCGGCAGGCAGCACGAGCGGCCTGGCTTTGTTCGCTGATTTCGCTTGGGGCATGGAGCGTCCGAGGGGTGAGGCTTGCGGAGAGGGTGCGTCACAGGCCAGGCTTGTCGCGCCGCGCGCAGCTCAGCCTGTCGATGCTTTCATTCTGAGGGCCAAACTTGGAAGGCAGGCCCTGAGTGTGCGCCATCGTGACATTTCGCTCCGGCGCCGCTGCCAAGACCCCATGCCGGCTTGGATGTTCCAGCCCTCCCAGCGCGTGCAGCGTGGTTCGCCAGCATCCCGGCGTGGCCAGCGAGATTTGCCATGCTGAGCTGCCTTACAGTCCAGGCGGTGAACAGCGCTGCCTATCCCGCCTTGCCAGTCGAAACCGGTGCCGCCACGGCGGCGCTGCGGCGCTGTGGCTTGCTCGTCATGCCCGGTGCTTCGCTGCTGGCCTTGGCCGGCGTGCTGGAGGCCTTGCAGGCGGCCAATGGCTTGCAGCCAGAGGCGCGCTACGAGGTTCAGCTGCTCTCTTTAGACGGTGCGCCTGCCGCCTGCTGCGGCCAGCTTTTGAGCCCGCAAGCCTGGGCGGCGGCGCTGCCCCTGCTGTCGCCCGAGCGAGCCTGGGATTTGCTGTTGGTGTTCAGCGGCGAGTCGCTGCCTGCCGATGCGGCGCTCTTGCTCGCGCTGCAGGCCCAGGCAGCCGCTGGCGTGGCCCTGGCCGGTGTGGACGGCGGCAGCGCCTTGCTGGCCGAGGCCGGCCTGCTCAGCGGCCAGCGCGCCACGGTCAACGGCGCCTGGATCGATGCCTTGCAAGAGGATTGGCCCGAGGTGGTCTGGAGCGACAAGGTCTGGGAGATGAACGCCGAAGCCAGCCGCATGAGCTGCGCCGGCGGCAGCGCCAGCCTCGACCTGATGGTCGCCTGGCTGGGCCGGCGCCATGGTGAGCGCTTCGCGCAAGACCTGACCCTGGCCCTGGGCCTGGAGCGCGCGCGCGGCCGCGACGAGCGGCAGCGCCGCGCCGTGGCCGAACAGCGCGGCGGCAGCCCCAAGCTGGCCGAAGCCCTGAGCCTGATGGAGGCCAATCTGGCCGAGCCCCTGCCGACCGAGGAGGTGGCGCGCCTGGTGGGCGTGTCACGGCGCCAGCTGGAGCGCTTGTTCAAACAGCATCTCGACGCGCTGCCCTCGCGCTACTACTTGGAGCTGCGCCTGAACCGAGCGCGCCGCCTGCTGCAGCAGGGCAGCCAATCGATTCTGCAAATCGGCCTGAGCTGCGGGTTTTCCTCGGGCCCGCATTTTTCAAACGCCTACAAAGCCCATTTCGACAAGACGCCGCGCGATGAGCGCAGCCAGCGAGCCGCGGCCTGGCGCCGCCCGGCAGGAGAGAGCCCCCCATGAATGTCACTGAGCCGCACGATCTGCGCGAGCTTGTCTTGCGCCCGGTGGCGCTGTCCGACCTGGCGGCGCTGGAGCGCATTGCCGCGGCCAGCGCGCATGGCATCGGCTCGCTGCCGCATGACCGTGAGCAGCTGCGCCAGCGCATCGCGCATTCGATCGAGTCCTTTGCCAGCGCCGACGATGCCAGCGGTGAAGAGCGTTATCTCTTCGTGTTGGAAGACCTGACGCGCGCCCAGGTGGTGGGCTGCAGCGGCATCGCCGCCAGCGCTGGTTTTCACGACCGCTTCTACAGCTACCGCAATGAGTTCGTGGTCCACGCCAGCGCCGCCCTGGGCGTGAGCCGGCGCCTGCACACCTTGCATCTGTGCCACGACCTGACCGGCTACACCTTGCTGACCTCTTTCTACATCGACCCAGCCTATGCGGACGGCCCGGCGCCGCAGCTGCTCTCGCGCGCCCGCTTGTTGTTCATCCTGCGCCATCTGGAGCGCT
Organism: Paucibacter sp. DJ2R-2; assembly: GCF_025717675.1. Lineage (GTDB taxonomy): Bacteria > Pseudomonadota > Gammaproteobacteria > Burkholderiales > Burkholderiaceae_C > Paucibacter_A. The sequence goes on along the minus strand of NZ_JAJIRT010000008.1, from coordinate 25,637 downwards.
TCAATGACCGCATCGCGGCCGAGAGCCCCGGCCTCGCCGACGAGGCCGGGCAAAGCCCTTTCTGGGACGCCGTGGGCCGGCGCTTCTTTGACATGGACTATCCGCAGGCCGAGGCCGTCACCGGCGGGCGCAGCAAATCCTTCATCGCCGACCTGATGCCGCAGTCGCCCATCTATGTGCCCTTGCTTCCCGAGGCTGCGCAGTTCGCCATCGGCCAGTTGCACCCGGTCGGCGAGTTGCCGTTTTCCATCCTTCAAGACGAGGGCTTCGACGCCGACAGCTATATCGACATCTTCGACGGCGGCCCCACGGTCGAGGCCAGCCTGCATCTGCTGCGCAGCGTGCGCCACGCCCGCGAGCTGGCCGTGCAAGCCGATGCCATGGCCCTGGGCCAGCCGGTCTGGCACCTGGCCGTCAACAGCGCCCGGCCCGGTTTTCGTGCCGTGCTGGCCGAGCTGCCGCCGGCCGCCCAGGCCCTGGCGCCCGGGCATGAAGCCGTGCAACGCCTGGGCCTGAGCGAGGGCCACAGCCTGTGGGTGACGCCGCTGCAGCCCGACGCCCTGGAAAGGAGCCGGTCATGACCGAGATCGGAAGCTTGCGTTCCTGGCGACCCGAAGACGCGGCCCAGATTCGCGCCGCCGGCTGGCGCAACCAGACCGGTGCCGCCCTGCAGCTGGACGCACCGGCCGAGCAATGGCTGCTGCTGGCGGATCCGGCGGATGACCGGCCCCTGGCCTGCTTGCGCCTGGTCGAGCGCCTGGGCCTGGCGCCCCTGCCGCGCTACAGCTACCACCTGGGCCAGATCGTCCACGCCGCCGCCGAGCTGGGCTTGTTCCGCGCCCAGCCCACCTTGCTGCTGGGCAATGACCACACGGGCGAGAGCGAGCTGGCCGATCTGGCTTGCGCGCCGGAGCTGGACGCTTCGCAACAGCAGGCCGCCCTGGCTCAGCTCATCGACGCCGCACTCCAGCGCATCTCCGCCCAGCGTGATCGTTATGGCCGCCAGCTGGTGCTGGAGCTGGCCGGCCCGCGCGATGCGTCGGGCGCCTCACCCTTCTGGCTGGGCCTGGGCGCGAACTTCTACAGCGGCGACCCAGTGGCCGCTGAGGTGCAGCTGGGCGAGGCGTGGCGCAGCCACCTCGCCGCGCTGCTGCCACGGCAGACCTTGTACCTGTCCTTCCTGAGCGCCGAGGCGCAGGCTGCGGTGGGGCAGGTGGGGGCCAGCGGCTTGGTTGCAGCGGCCGCTGCCGCCTCGCTGGGCTTTGCCGATTCCAGCCATGTGCGGATTGATGATGGCGGGCCGGTGTGGGGGTTGCGGCTGGCCTGAGGGAAGGGTGGACGGGGCGTGTCGCCTACGCCGTCGAGTGCGGCTGCCCCCTGACCGGGACTGTTGTCTGCATGGTGTGCGTGCAGGGAGCGGCGGGCAGGGACGCAAAGGAGCCGGTCGGCCTTCAGTCGTCAGTGGCAGCAATGTGCCCACAGCAGTCACCTGAAACAAGCGCCAGGGCAGCCTCAGGGTAGCCCAATACCTCCTCGGTTTTGAATTTGCCCAATGCATTCGCGCCGGGAGCCCTTGAATACCCATGCTTCTATGCCCGGCTCTAGGGTCCGATGCTGGGAGTCATTCGGTTGAACCTACTATCGGAAGAAGCAAGCCCAGCAGAACGGTCGATGCAAGCAAGAATGGACTTGAACAATAGGGCGTAGTTTCAATTTCAAAGCATAGGCGACCGGAGTTTCCTGTGACAACCTACACAGAGACCCGATATGTCCTCGCATTTACCTTCTTTGATTGAACGCTCTAACTGGCTGAAGGCGCAATGGCATCTCTACGGGGAAGCACCTTGCTCAGCTGAAGCTCTGATCGAACCCGCCCTGCGCTTGTATGAAGATCAGGTGCTGATGGAACGGCCCAGCGAATTCGGGGTATTGCTGACGCTGTTCCTCTGTGAATTGTTGCAGCAGGTCCACCGCCGCGAGGAAGTGGCCACGCTTGTAGAGCGAGCACTGGCTTGGGCCGGGCTTGACATTTCCAGGCGGGAGAAGGTTGCCCTCTTGAGTTGGCAATGCCGTATGCATTCATTCTTTCAGCGTCAGGAAGAAGCTTTGACCTCCCTGGCGCAATTGAGCGAACTGACGCGAAACGAAAATGACCCACTGCTGTTGGCGCAGCACCGCCGCGTCTTGGCTATGTCACTCTTTGCGCAGCGTGAATACCGACACTCGATTGAGCTGTACCGAGAAACTATTGAGCTGTACCGTCTCTCAGGCGATGTGTGCGGATGGATTGGCCTTTTCACGCTGATTGCCCAACTCCATCGTAGATTGGGCGAGCGCGATGCAATGCTTGCGGCCTATATCGACTGCGTCGCCGGGGCTGTCGCACAACGTCGTTGGGTCGAGGCGAGCAATGCCAGCACCGGAATCGCAGAGGAGTATGCCGAACGCGGTGAGCATGCGCTCGCCGAGCGGGCGTTGAAGGATGCCCGCGACCTCGCTGGCCGAGCCAGCACGCTTCCAGTTTGGATGGAGTTGGAACTTTGCGCCACCGAGGCCGTTCTTTGTGCGCTCAAAGAGGATAAGGCTGGCGCAGTCGTTTTAATGCGTAAAGCCATCGAATCCGGCAAGGCTCTCGGGTGGCGCGACATGTCCCAACGCCTGCGTCAAATCGTGCCCTGGCTATTGGAATTGCGGCAGGGCGAGGAAGCGGTAGCGGCACTGGAGCGCGCCCATGGCTTGGAGTTGGAGGCTGCGCATGAGGTCGGGCGCAAACACATGGCCATCCAGCTCAGGCTGCTGGAAGTAGACCATGCCAAAGCCGAGCAAGCTCGCAGTGCGACTCACGCAAGCGAATTGGCTGCTCGAAACCAAGCGCTGGAGCAGGCGCTGGCTAAACAATATGAATTGCAGACCGAGTTGATCGAGGCCAGCAAACTGGCCACACTGGGCAGCTTGCTGGCAGGCATGTCGCATGAGCTCAACACGCCTTTGGGCACCACGCTGGTCGCCGTCAGCACCTTGGCTGATATGAGCCGACAGCTTGGCAACCAAGTGCGCCAGGGAACAATCTCGCGCAAGGGCTTTGAGCGTGACATTGGCGCCTGCGAGCAGGGCGCCGAACTCGCTCGGCGCAGTGTCGAGAGCGCGATCAAATTGATTGAAAGCTACCAGCAGCTCAATGCAACGCACAGCCACGAACATTGGGTCGAAGTGCAACTGGACGAAGTGATCCGGGCGACATGGGACCGCAGCATTGATCCGCGCAGCCCATTGCGCATAGAAGTCGATGCAAACCTGTGCGTATCGGTACACCTTGAGGCCTTCACTGAAGTGCTAAGGCAACTGCTTCAGAACGTCGAGCGGCATGCCTACGCCGTCGATGAGCCTGGTGTGGTGCAGGTGCAAGCCTGCGTTGATGGTGAGCAAATTCTGCTGACGGTTAGCGACACCGGCAGGGGCATAGACCCCGAACTGTTGCCGCGTGTTTTCGACCCGTACGTCACCAGCCAATTTGGCAAGGGACGCAGCGGTCTTGGCCTGTTTGTAGCCAGAGCGGCAGCAGGTCAAAAGATGCTCGGCAAGCTGCGTGTGCAAAGCGAACTTGGTTTGGGCAGCCGATTTGAACTCGTCTGGCCCTCCACACCGGCAAGCCTGTAAGTTTGTCTCAAATACGGTGAAGAAAAATGGGGCCGGCTCATTTCAAAGGACCAGAGTTGGGCATATCCAAACCCTGTTTACTTTTTCGCCTGGAAAGCTTGGAATAGCAAAGGGTTGGACCCGGTGTGGCGGAAGTCAGCAATGGGCACCTTGCTGCCGCTCAATCTGGGCGCCTGAATGACCGGACCTGGCCTGCGGATCACCTGGGTTAGTACATGGGATTCGCAAAGACGATGGAACCGCCCGCCGGGTGAACCGCATGCGCTATCCAGGCCACAGGGCTGAGCAATTTCTGTGTGGTTCGAGCAATGCGGGGCGCTGCAGGCCGGAGTCGCATAGAGCCAAGTCCTGAATCGGCAAGCGTTTCGAGCCCAACGCTTCATCCCCGTGTTTCGACGCTCTGTCCGCAGCGCCCGCCCGCGCAGCGCAGGGCACTGGCGGCTTGGGCGCCCACTGCCTACAGTCCGCCCACGATCTTCCCCGCCACCGAACTCCGGGCTCCAGCTTCATGAATTCCTTTTCCTCCTCCTTCGCCACCACCGGGCGCCAGCGCGCAAGCCGTACCTTCTCTCTAGTCCCTGGCGCAGCCTTGCTGGTTCTGCTGGCCGGCCTCAGCCTCACGACGTTTGCCCAAGCCCAGCCCCAAGCGCCGAGCGCAGCTCCGGCTGCCATGAACGAACAAATGCTCGACGTCGGCGGCCGCAAGCTGCATGCCATTCGCATGGGTGACGAGAAGGCGCAGGCCACTGTCGTGTTCGAGGCGGGCTTCAGCATGGACCTGAGCGCCTGGCGGCGGGTGGCGCCGCAGCTGGCGCCGCGGGCCAAGGTTCTCATCTACTCGCGTGCCGGCTATGGCCAGAGCGAGCCCAGCCCGGCGCCGGTCAGCCTGCAGCAATCGGGCCGTGATTTGTCGGCCGTGCTCAAGGCGGCGCAGCTGCCGCCACCCTATGTGCTGGTCGGCCATTCCTACGGTGCCTTCTTGATTCGCGATTTCGCCAGCCGCCATCCCGAGCAGATTGCCGGTTTGGTCTTCGTGGACCCGGCGCATGAACGCTATGACCAAGTACTCAAACCGCTGGATGCCGCCCGCCTGGCCGCCGAACAAGCGCATTTGCAGCAAGGTGCGCCCGAGCGCTTCCGCGCCGACGAGCGCTACATCCAGTCCATCATGGATGCCGGCAAGCTGCCCGATGCGGGCGGCCCCTTGCCCGATGTGCCGGCCGTGGTGTTGACGTCCACGCGCCGCTATGCCAAGCCCGAGGTGCTTTTGCACACCCCCGCCGGCATGGCCGCCTGGCGCCAGCTGCACAGTGAGTTCTTCGCCCAGTTCAGCAATGGCGCCCATGTGCTGACCCCCGTCAGCGGCCACCACATCCAGTTCGATGAGCCGCATCTCGTGGTGGCGGCAGTCGACCAGGTCATCCGCCTGAGCCAGGAGCAGGCGCAGCGCCGTGCGCTGGAAGCGGCGCGTGCCAAGCTGGGCGGCGACCTGCAGGCCGCGGCTGCGGCCGCAGATCCGCAAGCGGCGGTGGAGCAGGCGATCCGTGCACCGGGCCTGAGCGAAGCCGATGTCAACAACGCCGGCTACGCCATCCTCGGCGATGGCAAGCAGGCGCCGCGCGCACAGCTGGCGGCCCTGGTGCTCGGCGCCAACGCGCGGCTCTACCCCAAGTCAGACAACGCCGCCGACAGCCACGGCGAGGTCTTGCTCAAGCTGGGCCGTCGCGCCGAAGCGCGCGCCGAGTTCGCTCGCGCCCTGAGCCTGGCCGAGGCCGCCGGCCGCAGCCCCCGCGTGCTCGACAGCTACCGCAAGCACCTGGCCGAAGCCGCCGAGCCTGCTGCCAAGCCCTGAGGGTTCAGCTTACAAACCCAGCGAGAAGCGCCCATCCGGCGCCGGCAAGTCCGGCCCCGTGAGGCGATACAGCGGCCGCTCAGCCCGGTCGTACCAGAGCTGCAAGTCATTGCCCTGAGCGCGCAAGAGCGCAAAGCCGTCGCCTGGAAAATCCTGCCAGGCGCTGACCCGGCAGCGCAAGACTTGACCCTCGACGGGGCCGGGGAAGGTGAACTCGTCGGGCTCGGCCAGGGCCTCGACATCAGTGACGGCAAAAGGCCAGGGGGCGTAAAGGGCCGAGCTGTGGATGCTGTGCAGGCGGATGGGCTGGCCCAGGGCTTGCCCGTTCTCGTCCAGCGCGCAGATCTCGGCGCTGACGAAACCTGAGCGGTGCTCGTCGCCGGAGAGAAATACCACGCCATCGGCCTGCTGGGCCCAGAGCTCGGCCAGCAAAGACTTCAGGCTGGCTGGGTAGCCGCACCAGGCGTCGGAGTGCAGGGCGCTGGCCGCATGCTCCTGGCAGGCGCGGCGGCGCGGCAGCAGCAGGGACCCGGTCAGCACCAGGCGGGGGCGCTCGCGATGGCTGCGCAGCCAGTGCGCAAATGCCGCTTCCTGCTCCCGGCTGAAGATGCGTGCCTCGCGCCAGTTGCCGCTGTGCCGGGGTTCACGCTCGGTGCGGGTGTCGCCGATGAAAAACGCAGCGCCGCGCCAGACGAAGTCGTGCCAGAAATGTTGGAGCAGACCCGGGCGTTCGGTCTCGTCACCGGGTTCCCAGCGCGCCGCCCAGGCGGCTGCCACGGCGCTCTCGAAAAAGGGGCCGCGGCGCAGGCCGCCGGGCGCTTGGGGGTCCGCGATGGGCTCCCAGTTGTCTTCGATCTCGTGGTCGTCGGGCGCGTGGACGATGCGCGCCAGGCTGGGTGGCAGATGCCGAACCAGGCCGGCCTTGAATTGCTGGTAGGGCTTGGCATAACGCTCGATGCGCGTGCCCGCATCGGCCAGGCCGCCGCTGGCATCGGCATAAATCTGATCGCCGGCCAGCAGCAGCAGGGACAGCTCGGCCCCGCGCGCGTGGCCGCGGCTGTAGGCCAGCAGGCGGGCCAGCGAGGCCTGGGCCGGGCCGGCCAGCTCGGGCGGCGTGTCGGCCGGGCGGCTGGGGTCGAGCACGCCGGGCGGGTATTGGCAAGCGGCTAGCACCAAGCTCAGGGCCTGGCCTGGGCGGGCCTGCTCTGGCTGGGTGTCGGGCCGCTGCAGCAGGGCGTGGCGCCAGCTCAGCGGCGGCTGGGCCAGGGCGTCGCGCAGCGCGTCTTCCAGGCCCGGCGGCGGCCGCTCGCCCTCGCGGTGCGGCGTGCGCGCATCGGCGTAGACGAAAAGGCAGAGCAGGGCGGCGTCCACATCGTGCAGGCCCTCGAAGAAGTCCATGGGAAGGGCGTGGCGCAGCGGCTCGCCGGGCAGGGGCTCGCGCGTGCCATCGCCGGCCGGCTTCTCAAATGCTTGTAGCCGCGCCTGGCTGGCCAGGGGCGCATCGGGCTGCAGCGGCTGCCAGTGATCGGCACCCACGCGCCGCATCGGCAGCCAGGCCCAGAGCCGCGGCCAGCCCAGCTCGGGCTGCAAGGCGGTCAAGACCAGGGCCAGGTCTTGCGCGGCCGGCGCGTCGGTGTCGGGCATGGCGCCAGGCGCTGCACGGTGGCGCACTTCCAAGCGGTGCAGGGGCGGGTGGGCGCTGCGCAGTTCCGGGTCGAGGCTCTGGGCTTGGGCGGGAGTGAGACGCTGGGGCATCACGACAAGCCCTCCTTCAGGAAGCCGATGATGTGGGGAAAGACGCGCTGCTCGATGTGGCGGCCGATCAGGCAGTCCTGGTGGCCGTGCTCGGCGATCACCCGGAAGCGGTAGCGGCCTGGCGCCACCTGTTCATAGAGATCGGCCGTCAGCTCGGCGCTCTCGGCCTGGCAAAGGCCGTTGTCCTGGCCGTGGATGGACAGCACCGGGAACTGCTGCAAATGGGCCAGGGTCTTGGCCATGTCGTCGAGGTAGAGGCTGGCGCCGCTCCAGTCGGTGATCTCGTTGCTGCGTGCGAAGTTGATGGCTTGCGCCACGGTGTCCATGTTCAGCGGGCCGAAATGGTCGTCGATGAAATCGAAGACGGGCTGACCGACATTGCCGATGGCAAAGTCGCGCCCGTAGAGCAGGTCCATACGGTGGCGGGTGGCCGTCCAGGGCGTTTTGCGCAGGCTGGGGAAGGGCGGGTTCTCGATGTCAAACTCAGCCTCTGGGTAGGGCAGGCTGGACAACAGACGGTCGATCAGCTGGTCCCTCAGGCCCGCCGGTTCGCTCGGGCGGAAGCTGTAGTCATCCATCGGCAGATAGGGCCGGATGTACTGCATCAGATGCGCCCGCAAGCTGTTGGTGGGCGAGAAGATCATCTTGGGCGTGACCTGCGAGATCACCAGCCGGCGGATCAGCCCGCCGGCCATCAGCTTTTGGCGCAGGGGGTAGAAGTGCTCGAAGGGCTGGGCTTGAGGCTGCAGCAAGGCCATATGCAGCATCACCGAGCCCATGCAGTGCGCCAGCACGTCGATCTGGGGCTTGCCGCTGGCACGCAGCACATGGTCCACCGCCACCGGGATGTCGTTGAGCGCGCATTCCTCGAAGGTCCAGGGCAGGCAGGCCGAGGGCATGCCGGCGCTGGTGCGCATGTCGGCGATCCAGATGTCGAAGCCGGCGTCCCACAAGAGCTGGGCCGGGCCCGGCTGCACCGAATGGTGCGCAAAGGTCGTGCCGCTGGCGCTGTAGCCGTGCAACATCAGCACCGGCTGGCCATGGCCGCCCGCTCGCGCGCGGTAGCGGGTCAGGCGCAGATGCACGGGCTGATCGTCGTCCTTTGCCTTGCGCGCTTGCACCGGCTGGCGCGACAGGCCAGCTTCGCCGCGCCGGCCCACGGCCAGCTCGCAGATCTCGGGCGCCGGCAGCCCAGGCACCTCGGCGGGCAGGCGCTGGGGCTCGCGCGGTGGCGCGGCATCGGGCTTGCGGAAGCTCCAGACATGCACGCCCACCAGCAGGCGCAGCACATAGCTGAGCAAGGAGCCGACATCGCGCATGGCGCTGGCCAGGTCCTGCTGCTGGGTGATGCGCAGCAGGGGCTGGCCTTGGCGGGCCAGATAGAAGAGATCCAGGTCCATCTGCGGCGTGCCGCCGTCCAGGCCTTGCAGCTGCGGCGCCTCCAGCACCATGCGGCTGAGCTGGGTCCAGGGGTTGGCGCGCCGGGTGTAGCTGATGCGCTTCACGCCGTGCAGGGGCTGGGCATAGAGCGGCTGCAACCAGGCGGGCAAGACCTGACCCTGCTCTGGTGCCTGGATGCGCACTTGGTACTCCATCAAACGCACTTGGCCCCCATGGCTGGCCAGGGCCAGGGCATTGCGGACTCGGTCGCCCAGTGGACTGGAGCGGGCCCCCATCCGTGGCTTGGCCGCTTCGCTCTGTTGGGCCAAGTCCATCAGCGCAAACATGCTGTCGCGCCAGCCGCGGTTCATGAACCAGGCTTTCAGCGCGCTGCAGCGGCGCTGGCGGTGGCTGCTGCGGGCGCGGTGGAACACCTGCAGCTGCGCTTGTTCCAGCGGCGCCAGCCAGCGCGCGTCGCGGTCCTCGCGCTCGGCATGCATCCAGAGCTTGGCGCCCTGGCGCTGCGGGTCGGCGCTGACGATCATGGGCCGGCCGGGCGAGTCGGGGTCGGCCGCTGTGTCGAAAAGGCGCAGGCGGCTTGTGCTGCCGGGGCCGCTTTGCAAGCGTCGCTGTGGGCCGGGCTGCAGCAGGTCTTGCAGGGCCACGGGCTCAAACACAAAGCTCAGTTCCAGGTATTTGAGCTCACCGCCCGGCGCGCCGGGCAGACGCACATAGCCGCCCATGCGTTCGCGGAACTCGGCCAGGGTGGGCTTGCTGAGCTGTGCTTGCTCGGGCTTGATCACTCGGTAGACCGGCCGTGGGGCCAGGTCTTGCCCTATCTCTTGCCCCATGCGTGGGCCGCGCTCGACCAAGCCCCAGCGCTGGCGCAAGCTGGCCAGGGCGCGCAGGCTCAGCGCCGTGATGGTCAGGGCCGGGTTGATGCCCACGGCGGCCGGCACGATGGCGCCGTCCAGCACGGCCAGGCCTGGGTGCACGGCCTCGCCGAAGCGGCCGCTGAAGACCTGGCCCCATTCATTGACCACGCCGCGGCTGGCTTCGTCGCCCATGGCGCAGCCGCCCAGCGGGTGCACGGTCAGCATGGGGCCGAGCTGGTCATTGATCAGAAAGCTCATCTCGGCCGGCAGCAGCCGCCACATGGGGTTGGCCAGCAGGCGCGCGCCCTGGCGAGCCAGGCGCAGGTTCAGCCAGTCGTGGCGGGCCTGCACGGCGGGGTCCTTGCGCGCCTCGGGCCAGTGCACGCTGAGGGTGCCGGACTCGGGTGTTTGCTTTGTCGTGTCCTTCGGGCTTTGCAAGCGGCCGATGGCGGCATCCAGGCCCATCAGAGCCACAGGCAGCATGCTCGACCGGCGCGCCACCGGGATGGCATAAGGGTCGTCGAAGCTGAGGCTGCTGCCATGCTCGCTGTGGTCCGGCCGGGCCAGGCCGTGCAGGGTCTCGGCCATGGCGAAGCTTTCTTCAAACGCCCAGCGCATCGGCCCCGGAATGGCCAGGTCCTCGACCACAAAGCCGCCCGCCTCGCGCACATCGATCAGGCCGGTGATGGTGGGGCCGACGCCGCGCTGCCCGGGTGCCTGGTCTTCGTCCGCCAGGGCGTTCAGATCATCCGGCGCATCGACCGCCAGGGCCAGCACATCGCCATTGCCGCTGAACTGCTCGCCTAAACGGTCGGACAAGCTCAGGCCTTGCTCGCGCGAGCGCATCAGGATTTCGGTCGAGCCCAGGCTGCCCGCGGCCAGCACCACATGCCGGGCGCGCAGCTGCAGATCGCTTGGCTCTCGGGCGTTCAGCTTTTCGTCGGTGTGGGACAGGTGCACGATCCAAACGGGCTCATCTCCCGCGCTGCGCTCGAGATGGCGCACCGTGGCCCCCGTCACCAAGCGCGCGCCCTGGGCTTGGGCCTGGCGCAGCAGATTGGTGTCCAGCGATTCCTTGGCGCCCTGGTTGCAGCCGGTGGCGCAGTCGCCGCAGGCGATGCAGCGTTCCAGCGGCAGGCCGGCGGCGCTGCGCGGCGCAGCCTCCAGGGCCACGGTGATGGGAACCTGGCGAGCGGGCACGGCTCCCTCGGCCCCCAGCTGGACCAGAAAGTCGGCGCGGCGCGGTCTGTGGCCGCTCAGGCGGGCGATGGTGTTGGGCTGGCCTTGCGCATCGAGGCTGCCCAGGGCGCGGCCGGCCTGCTCGTACCAGGCCTGCATCTGGCCCGGGTCCCGGCGCAGGGCTTGGGGCCAGCGCTCGCCCTCGAACACCGAGGGCAGGGCCGGCTCCATCACTCCGGCATTGATCAGCGAGCCGCCGCCCAGGCCATTGGCCAGGGCCACGCACATATCGGGCCCGAGCCGGAAGTCGAACAAGGCCTTGCGGTAGCCCTTGACCTCCGAACTGCCCGAGGTGGCGAAACGGACATGGCCGGGCAGGTCCGCCATGCGGCGCGGAAAAGCGCCGGGCAGGTACTCCTGGCCGCGTTCGAGCACGGCGATGCGCAGGGCTTGATCCGGCTGACCCTCGGTTGCCACGCAGCGCGACAGGGTCTCGGCCGCGGCGGCACCGCCGTAGCCACTGCCGATGATCAGGATGTCGAAATCCGGCGCTTGGCCTGGCCCGCCCACCGGTGCATCTTGAGCGGCGCTGTCCGTCTGCTCCTGGCGTTCGCTCAGCAGCACTTCCAGGCCGATGGAAATGTCGCGGGTGGCGCGGCGCGGCGCCGAGGCTGCGGCAGGGGATGCAGACGTGGAGGCCGGAGTGCTCATGATGGACAGGGTCTCGCGGAGAACAGCCGCGCAGCATAGCGGCCCCTGTGCGGCAGGCTTGTGAATGGAAACCCGCTTGTATTCATCGCTGCATTCATCACTCGCCCAGGGGTACCGATCACAAGCGCCGGAGCCCGGCACGCGGGGTGCTCGTCCCTATTGTCCAATGGGCTTCCTGCCGTTTGCCACGGCCTTGACCAGCCCGACAGGGCGAGTGAGCCTAGCTGTATGAAACCTGTTCGCCTTCCCTCTTGGCTGCTCGGCCTGGTGCTGAGCACTTGCCTGTTCTTCCTTCTGTTCGTGCTTGCCGCCCGCCCGGCACAGGCGCAGCAGCCGGTGACGGCCCAGGCCGATCACGAGCTGCTCTTGCGCAGCGACGATGCCCGCCTGGCCGCCAACAAGCGCCGGGTCTACGACTTCTGGCGCGAGGTCTTCGAAGCGGGCCAGCTGGAGCGCGCCGAGCATTACCTGGCCGAGGGCTATATCCAGCACAACCCCAATGTGCCGAACGGCCGCGCTGGTTTCGTCGAGTTCTTTCGCAAATTCAGCAAGCCGCGGCCGGTGGCCGAGCGCGTCAAGGCGCCGCTGGTGGCCATCATGGCCGAGGGCGATCTGGTCAGTCTGGTGTTTGTCTCCGTGCACCCCGACCCCAAAGCGCCGGGCCAGACCTACACCAGCACCTGGTTCGATCTGTTCCGCCTCGATGCCCAGGGCCGCATCGTCGAGCATTGGGATCCAGACACTCGGCGTTGAGCTTCGGCGCGCGGCGGCAGCCTCGCCTCGGTGAGAATCGGGCCCGCGCAGGGCTGCCACGGTGGCGGCCCGCTGCGTCTCGGATTCAACAGCGGGGAGTGGGCTGGCCATGCAGGTTTCTAAGTTTTCGCCTCCACATTCGGAGCCCGGCCTGAGCACCTCGGACATTCGCCTGGCCGCGCCGGCCGACCGCCTGCCGCTGGCGCGCATGCTGGAGCTCTACCAGTACGAGTTGTCCGACATCTGGGACCAGGACCTCGATGCCCATGGCGAATACGGTTATGAGCTCGACCGTTTCTGGCGCGACCCGGCCTGCCATGCCTTTGTGGCCACGGTGGCCGGCTGCTATGCCGGTCTGGCCCTCGTTGATGGCTCCAGCCGTATCGGCAGCGCCGTCCCGGGCGGCCACTGGATGAACCAGTTCTTCGTCTTGAAGAAATACCGGCACCTGGGCCTGGGCCGGCAAATGGCGCGCGCGGTGTTCGAGGCGCTGCCAGGGCCTTGGGAAGTCGGGCAGATGAGCCTGAACTACGCCGCCCAGGGCTTTTGGCGCCAGGTGGTCGCCGAGGTTTCGGGCGGCCAGTACCAGGAGCATGTGCTGCGCAGCGGACCTTGGCAGGGGGTGGTGCAGGTGTTTGAAAGCGGTGTGCGCAGGGCGTCTTCGGCCTGAGCCGCTTCTGCGAAACTGGCTCGCATGCGCCCGAGGCGCTTGCCTTTCAAACTGCCTTTTCGATGTTCACCATGACCGACTCTTCGCCTGCTTCCGAATCTGCCGCACGTCAGCCCCACCAGGACTGGGCCCAGTTTGAACAGCATGCCGGCGGCGTGGTCAGCGCCCTGCGCGACTACAGCCGTGCGGTGGACGCCTCTGGCCTGGACAAGGGCCTGGTCGAACTGCTCAAGCTGCGCGCCTCGCAGATCAATGGCTGTGCCTTTTGCCTGCAGTTCCATTTGAACCTGGCCCGCAAGCTGGGCCTGCCGCAGCGCCAACTCGACCAATTGGCCGCCTGGCGTGATTCGCATGCCTTCAGCGCCCGCGAGCGCGCCGCTCTGGCCTGGACCGAAGCCTTGACGCTGATGGCCGCGGCGCCGGTGGACGGCGCGTTGTACACGGATTTGCAAGCCCAGTTCAGCGAAGGCGAGATTGCCAACCTGACTGCGGCCATCGCCGCCATCAATGCCTGGAATCGCATTGCCGGGGCCTTGCGCTTCACGCCGCCTGCCGCCTGAGCCGAGGCCATGAGCGCGCCCGCGCCGCAGTTCTTCGCCACGGCCGCTGACTTCCGCGCCTGGCTGGACGCGCATGCGGCCAGCGCCAGCGAGCTGCGGGTCGGCTTCTACAAGCGCGACAGCGGCCTGCCCAGCATGAGCTGGCCGGAATCGGTGGACGAGGCCTTGTGCCATGGCTGGATCGACGGCGTGCGCCAGAGGATTGATGCGCAGTCCTACCAGATCCGCTTCACGCCGCGCCGGCCCGGATCGATCTGGAGTGCGATCAATCTGGCCAAGATGCAGCAGCTGCTGGACCAGGGCCGGGTCCATGCCGCCGGCGTGCAGGCTTTTGCCCAGCGGCGCGAGGAGCGCACGGCCATCTATGCCTACGAGCAATGCGAGCCGGCGCAGCTGAGCGAAGAGGAGCTGCGACGCTTTCAAGAGTCCGAGGCTGCCTGGCGTTACTGGGCCGGCTCGCCGCCAGGTTATCGGCGCCAGCAGCTGTACCATGTCTGCAGCGCCAAGCGCCCCGCCACCCGGGCCGCGCGCCTGGCCCACTTGATCGGCCTGTGCGCGCAAGGCCTGCGCTGGGAACGATGAGCGGCCCCAGCACGGTAGGCCGCTTGCAGGCCCTGGCGCTGGCGTTGATCCGGGCCTACCAGCGCTACCTTTCACCCTACAAAGGCTTTGCCTGCGCTTACCGCCTGCACTGCGGCCGCGCGGGCTGCTCGGCCCTCGGCTACCGTGCGATCCGCGGTCAGGGTCTGTGGCGGGGCCTCGGCGTCTTGCGCCTGCGCCTGCGCCGCTGTGGCGAGGTGCACCGGCGTTGCCGGCAGCGCCCCTTGCCTGGATTCGGCGGCTTGGCGGCGCAGCGCGGCTTTTGTGACCTGGGCTGCGACGCCCCGGACTGCAGCGCCTGTGATGCGCCCGATCTGCGCAGCTTCAGCCGACTGATTGACAGCGCCAGCTGCTGCGATTGCTGCAGCTGTGACTGGCCGACTCGGCGCCAGAACAAGCTCCATCCCATGCCCAGTAAAAAAACGCGCCGCCGCGAGAGCGTGCCTTGGCCGGAGCAGCGGCGCTGAAGCTGCCGGCCGGGAAGCCGCCGATCCGCTGCCTCTTGTTCAGTGCGGCGAAGCCGGGTCGGCGCTGCTGACCACCCGGTTGCGCCCGCTCGACTTGGCGCGGTAGAGCGCTTGGTCGGCTGCGTCCACCAGGCGCAGGGCCTGGGCCTGCGGGTCTTCGGCGGCGCTGTCGGCGGCCAGCATGGCCAGGCCCACCGACACGGTGGCCGGGATGAATTCGCCGCTGGGCAGCAGCAGGGCGCGGGCGGCGATGCTGGCGCGTATGCGCTCGGCAATCTCACGCGCGGCTTGCGCCGGGGCTTGCGGCAGCAGCACCACGAACTCCTCGCCGCCGAAACGGGCGATGGTGTCGCCCAGGCGCAGCTGCGACTGGATCAGGTGGCCGATGCTGCGCAGCACTTCGTCGCCGGCGGGGTGGCCGTGGCGGTCGTTGATCAGTTTGAAGTGATCGAGGTCCAGGAACAGGCAGGCCAGCTCGTGGCGGTAGCGGCGCGCTTGGGCGATCTCGATCAGGCAGCGGTGTTCGAAGTAGCGGCGGTTGTGCACGCCGGTCAACATATCGGTCAGGCCGGCCAGCTTGAGCCGCTCCTGGTTGAGCGCGCTGTCCAGGCAGACCGAGACGATGGCGCACAGGCGCTCCAGCAGCTGGGTGCCGGCGCCGCGCTCGTAGCGGGCCGGGTCGCTGCTGCCAAAGTGCAGGCTGCCGATCAGCTCACCATGGCGGGCCAGCGGCAGCAGGGCCACCGAGGCCAGGGTCTGGCTGCGGGAAACATGGGGTGTGCCGAACAGGGGCCGGTGGCGCAGCTCGTCGAAGGCCCCCAGCCAGGGTTTGTTCAGTTGGCCCTGAAACAGCGGCGCGATCGGCGCGATCGTCGGCAGCAGAGTCAGGCCGTCGAGCAGGGCCGGCTCTTGCCCTTGGGCGCTGGCCGGGCCCTCGTGGCGGTGGCGCTCGGCGTCCAGCATGCGGCTGGCCTCGTCGTCGCGGTCCAGCAGCACCATGGACACGGCGTCGATGCCGAAGGCCTGGCGGTAGTCATTGAGCAGCAGGCTGAGCAGCTCGGCCATGGAGCGCGCGCCGATCAGGCGGTGCTCCAGCTGGTCGAAGCGACGGATCTTCTCTTCGTTGTTGCGGGCCTCGCGCAACAGGCTTTCCAGCTGTCGGCGCAGGGCCTGGTTCTCTGCCTGAAGGTCTGCCTGGAGTTCGCTGTCCATCGATTCGCTGCTGGGGGTGGGCCGCTGTGGCCCTCACTGTAGCCGCTCCGCGCCCTGCAGCGGCTCAGTTTCCGGACTGTTGCAGCAGTGCCAGCTGGTCTTTCAAGCGCAGCACCTCGTCCTTGAGCTGCTTGTTCTCGGCCGTCAGCTCGGCCACGGTGTCCTGCAAGAGCTTGAGCTGGGCTTCGCGGTTGCGCAGGTCGGCGTCGCTGGCGCTGTCCTCGCCGGCACTGCTTGCTGCACCCTCGGTTCCCTCGGCGCTGGCCTCAGCCTTGGGCGCGCGGCCACCGCTCTTGCCCTCGCGCACGCGCTTGGCGGCCTGCTGCAGCTCCTTCTTGCCGCCGGCCACGGCGGCAATCTGTTCCTCGGGGGCCAGGCTGGCCACGGCGGCCGCCGCATTGATGGAGATGGTGCCGGCCTTGACCGCTTCGACCAGCTCGGGCGCGGCGCTTTTCTGGATCTTCTCGATCTGCACCACGGTGTTGCTGCTGATGCGCGCGGCCTTGGCGATGGCCTCGCGGCTGGTCAGCGGCTCGGGCGGGGGCAGGGCGCTGCTGTCGGGGCCTGTGGGCAAGCCGTCAGCCAGTTCGGCCGGGAACTCGACTGCGCCGCCCGCGCCGGCCTCGGCCAGGCGAGCCACGGCTTCCTTGGCGCGGGCCGAGACGATCTCCTTCTTGCGCAGGGCCAGGATGCCGCGCTGGAAGTCCGAGACGCTGCGCCGACCCAGGTGCTGGTCGATCATCCACAGATGCACGTCCTCCATGGACTTGAAGCGCGTGTTCTGCATGGTCTGGAAGGGCAGGCCATGCTTCTGGCAGATGCCGTAGCGGTTGTGCCCGTCGACCAGGATCTCGCCCCAGAGCACCAGCGCGTCGCGGCAGCCCTCGGCCAGGATGCTGCGCTCCAGCGCCTGGTGTTCTTCAGGGGTCAGCGGGTCGATGTAGGCGCGCAGTTCGTCGAGGACGGTGATGTTCATGGGAAGCAATTCTTCGGGGGCAGGCAAAACGGAGCAGGGCCGGCATTTTAGGGCCTGTTCACACTGCAGATACCTGTGCGAGAGTGGCAGAAAGGGCCCCAAGCTAGGCGGACGACGAAGCCCAGGCTGGCCGCCTGGGCGAGGAGTTCAACGACGAATGGGGCCCTTTCTACCCCTCTCCCGAAGGGTTGCCACACAAATCACCGTGCACGTTGTTGCAAAGCCTCGCCGGGGAGGGACCCCGGCTTCGTTTTGCGCCTAGTTCACGGCGATTTGTGAGGCAACGCATCAGGTATCCGCAGTGTGAACAGGCCCTAGGCCGCCAGCCGTATTGCCTCAGGCGCTTGCCCGCTGCTCGCGCTCCCGGCTGTCGAGCAGCAGCAGGCGGTCCTCGATGAAGTCTTTCTCGATCTGCTGGCGCTCCATCTCGCCTTGCAGCTTGGCCAATTGGCGCTCGACACGCTGCAAGGCCGCTTCATCTTTGGCGCCGCGTGCCTGTTCCTCTTGCAGCCGGGCCTGCAGCGCTTGCAGCTCCTGCAGGCGCTCTTGCTGTTCGCGCAGGCCGAGGCCGCCGCGTCGGTTCGCCTGTTGCTGTTGCTGTTGCTGTTGCAGGGCCGCGGCCAGCTGGGCTTGCAGGCGGCGGCGCTGGCTGAGCACGCGATCGAGTTCGATCTCATGCAGGCGCTGCCACTCGGCGAAGGCGGCGGGCGACAACTGCTGCATGGCCTCGGGCGGGCGCAGCCGGGCCAGATCGGGTTCGGGGCCCAGGGCCTCGTCGTCCGCGGCGGCGCCGGCCTGCATCTCGGTGCGGCCGCGCCAGCTGTCCTCGGGCCCCTCGCGCTGCCACAAGCGCATGCGCTCGGCGCGCTCCATCAGGCGTTCCAGATTGCGCGCCACGGCCTTGAGCTCGCGGCCGCTTTCGCGGTGGTCGTTGAGGGCGCGGCTCAGAAAGCTCTGGCGCTCGGCTTCGTGGGCATTCATGCGCAGATAGCTGCCCACCGATACGACGATGAACACCGCATTGGCGACCAGCACGCCGACGCTGGCCAGGTCTTCGATCACGAGTGCCATGGTGGGTGCGCTCTCTTTGCCTGGCCCGGGCTCAGGCGAGCAAGAAGCTCAGGCGGCCGTCGCCATGGGGCGCTTGGGCCGGCACGCGCAGCACAAAGTCGCTGCGACCCTTGTGGGTCTCCAGCAAGCTGGCCAGCTTGTCCAGGGGCTGGCTGCTCAGGCGGGTCGTGCTCAGGCTGGGCGCATCGCTGGGGCTGCGTTTCTTGATCAGGGGCGCCATCTGGCGCATGAAGTGGCTGGCCAGCTCGAACTGGCGGGCATTGGGCTTGCCCTGCTCATGCGCGGTCTGCATCTCCTTGGGGCTGCTGCCCGCCGCCAGGCCGCCGATCAAGCAGCAGGCAGGCAGGTCCAGCAGGCCCACGGCATAGACACCTTTGCGGCCCACGCTGCCGTACAGGGCCACCAGCTGTGGGCCGGGAAGCACAAAACCTTGCTGCCGCAGCTCGAGCGGCTGCTGGTGGCGGGCCAGCTCGAAACCGCGCATGCCCAGATGGGCGAACAAGGTCTGCTGGGCCAGGGCCAGGGATTCGATGGCCGGCGGCTCGCCGGTGGCGGGCGCTGCGGATGCTGCCGCGGCCGGCGGCGGGACCGGGGCCGGAACCTGCACGCCGCTCCGCCCCAGCCCCAGGGCCACGGCGCTGCGCAAGGCCTGGTCGTCGAAGGGCTTGTGCAAAAGGAAGAGGGCGCCGTTGCTGCGCGCCTGGGTCTGGCAATCGCTGGCGCGGTCGGTGGTGACAAAGCCCACGGCCACATCATGAAAGCCGGTCTGCCTCAGGGTCTGCAGCATCTCGATGCCGGACACCCCCGGCATATGCCAGTCCGACAGGACCAGGTCGGGCCGGAAGGCAGCCACCTTGTCCAGGGCCTCGGCGCCGTCGCGGGCGGTCTGGATTTGCAGCTCGCCCAGCTCCTCGCATTCGAGAGCGCGGCGAATGATGGCCTGGATCGCGCGACTGTCGTCGACGATCAGCAGTTTCTTGCCGTCCGTTTGGTTGTTGCCCTGGCTCTGGCCGGTGTGCGCGTGCGCAGTCATCGACGTCCCTCTCGGCCGGGGCGCTGTGGCGCACCCTCGGCTTGCATGTCTTGAGCTCCCTGGGCCGTGCCTTGTGGCCGGTCCGTTTGCCCTTGACTGCAGGGCTTGTTGGATGCGGAGTGTCGTCGCGGCCGCGCGCCGGCAATGCGCCGAACAAGCGCGCGAAACCGGCCCAGATCTGGCGCGGTGGCGTGTTCCGGGCGAGCAGCGAATCAAACCAGGCGCAGTGGCTTGGGCGGGAGCGCTTCTGTTGACTGGGCATTTGTTGCGGGCAACGCACAATCAGGCCATGGCGGGGGCAAGCACGAACCAAGGAGGCGGTGCGATGGAGGACTTGGGACAGGTGGACGCCGTGGTGGTTGGCGCCGGCGTGATCGGTCTGGCGGCCGCGCGGGCCCTGGCTTTGCGCGGCCTGGAAACCCTGGTGCTGGAGCGCAGTGGGCAGATCGGCAGCGGCATCAGCTCGCGCAGCAGCGAGGTCATCCACGCCGGCCTTTACTACCCGACAGGTTCACTCAAGGCCCAGCTCTGCGTGCGCGGCAAGGCCTTGCTGTACGACTACTGCCGCAGCCGCAGCGTCGCACACCGGGCTTGCGGCAAGCTGCTGGTGGCCAGCGAGCCGGCGCAGCTGCCCCAGCTGCAGGCCCTGGCCGCGCAGGCCGAAGCCAATGGCGTGCTCGATCTGCAATGGCTCAGCGGTGCCCAGGCCCAAGCCCTGGAACCGGCCCTGCGCTGCCATGCGGCCCTGCTGTCGCCGAGCACCGGCATCGTCGACAGCCATGGCCTGATGCTGGCCTTGCAGGGCGATCTGGAGGCCGCCGGCGGCCAGGTGGTCTTGAACACGCAGGTCACGGCGCTGCGCCGCCCGGCCAGCGTGGCGGCGCCGTGGCGGCTGGAGGTGCAGACGGACGCGGGCCCGGTCGCCCTGGCGGCCGCGCGTGTGATCAATGCGGCCGGCCTCTGTGCCGCCGAGTTGGCGCAGCAGACGCAAGACTTGACCCCCGCCCACCGGCCCGGGCTGCGCTATTGCAAGGGCAGCTACTTTGCCCTCAGCGGTCGGGCGCCGTTTCGCCACCTGATCTATCCCATGCCTCAGGTCGGCGGCCTGGGCGTGCACCTGACCCTGGACCTGGCGGGCCAGGCCCGATTCGGGCCCGATGTGGAGTGGCTGGCGCCCGGGCTGAGCCCTGAGCAGCTGGACTACCGCGTGGATGCGCAGCGAGCGCCGGCCTTTGCGGCCGAGGTTCGCCGTTACTGGCCCGGCCTGCCGGAAGGCGCCCTGCAGCCGGCCTACAGCGGTGTGCGACCCAAGCTCAGCGGCCCGGGTGAGGCGGCGGCCGACTTCCGCATTGAGGGGCCGGCCGAGCATGGCCTGCCCGGCTTGGTGCAGCTGCTGGGCATGGAGTCACCTGGTCTGAGCAGCTGCCTGGCTGTGGCGCAAAGGGCCAGCGAACTGCTCAACTGAGCGCAAGACGGCGCGCAGCCAGCGTACATTCAAGGCTTCGGGGGGGACGATGCCGGATTCAGACGCAGGCTCAGTTCATTGGCGACAGACCCTGGGCTCCTGGGTAGGCCGCTGGCTGCGGCACTTGCCGAGTTGGGCCTTGCTCAGCCGTCAGCAGGTACGGGCCCGCAAGCAGGCGGAGATGGCGCTGCGCGAGAGCGAATTGCGCTTGGCCTTGCTGGTACGCGCCGCGAACGTAGGCCTCTGGGATTGGGACTTGCGCCGCCAGGAGGTCTATTTCTCGCCCGAATGGAAACAGCAGCTCGGCTATGCCGACCATGAGCTGCCCAATCTCGTCGAAACCTGGCGGGAGCGACTGCATCCCGATGATGTCGTCGCCACCGTGCAATCGGTCGAGGACCGCTTGGCCGGCCTGCCCGGCCCCGAGGACCGCGAGTTCCGCCTGCGCCACCGCGACGGCAGCTGGCGCTGGATCTATTCACGCGCCGAGGTGACGCGCGACGCGCAGGGTCAGGCCTTGCGCATGATGGGCAGCCACATCGACATCACCCGGCTCAAGACCTCGGAGCAGGCCTTGATGGACAGCGAGCAGTTGTTCAAGAGCGCCTTCGAATCCTCTGCGGTGGGCATGAGCCTGGTCAGCTGCGAGGGCGACTGGCTGATGGTCAACGCGCGCGCCTGCTCCATGTTCGGCTACAGCGAGGCCGAGCTGCTGCGCAAGAGCTTTGCCGACATCACCCACCCAGAAGACCTGGCCGATGACCTGCACCAGATGGCCCGCACCGTGCAGGGCGCGCTGTCGGCCTATTCCCTGGTCAAGCGCTATCTGCACAAGGACGGGCACATCGTCTGGGGCTTGCTGACCGTGGCGCCGGTGCTCGATGCGGCGGGCCAGGCGCGCTGCCTGGTCACCCAGGTTTGCGACATCACCGAGCAGAAGTTGGCCGAACAGGCCGTGTTGGACAGCCAGGCCCGCCTCAACGAGGCCGCCGAACATCTGCGCGCGATTCTCGACAATATGGTGGACGGCGTGCTCACCTTTGACGAGCAGGGCCGCATCGAATCTTTCAGCCGCACGGCCGCTGACATCTTCGGCCAGGCGCCCGAGCAGATGATCGGGCAGCCGCTGCAGTGCCTGTTCCCGGCGGGCCCGAAGCAGGCGAGCTCGGCCGAGCTGATCCAGGCCCTGACGGCCGGCTCGGTGCAAGCCGGCCAGCAAGGCTTGGCGCGTGAGATGACGGGCTTGCGCCTCAATGGCGAGCAGTTCCCGCTGCAGCTCTCGCTGTCGGAGATCCACCGCGCCGGCCGGCGCACCTTTGTCGCCCTGGTGCGTGACATCACGCTGGAACGTCAGCGCACCGAGGAAATTCACCGTTTGGCTTTCTTCGACCCCCTGACCGGCCTGCCCAACCGCCGCCTCTTGCTGGACCGCCTCAAGCAGGCCATGGCCGCCTCGGCACGCAGCAGCCAGCATGGCGCGCTGATGTTCCTGGACCTCGACCACTTCAAGCTGCTCAACGACACCCGCGGCCACGAGGTCGGCGACCTCTTGCTGCAGCAAGTGGCCACGCGCCTGGCCGCCTGTGTCGCCGTCGGCGACAGCGTCGGCCGGCTCGGTGGCGATGAGTTCGTGCTCCTGCTCGACGCCCGCTGCGCCCTGGCGCAGGAAGCGGCCGGCCTGGCCGAACAGGTGGCCGCCCGGGTCCTCGCGGCCCTGGCCCAGCCCTATGTCCTGCGCGGGCAGAGCTACAGCTGCACGCCCAGCATCGGCATTGTGCTTTTCATGCAGGGCGACACCAGCGTCGAGGAACTGCTGCGCAAGGCCGATATGGCCATGTACCAGGCCAAGGCGGCCGGGCGCAACACCGCGCGCTTCTACGACCCCGAGATGCAGGCCGCCGCCGAGGCCCGCAACGAGCTGGAGGCCGATCTGCGCCGCGCCTTGCAGGCCGAGGAGTTCGAGCTGCACTACCAGCTGCAGTTCGACGCCCAGTCACGCGTGCTCGGCGCCGAGGCCCTGGTGCGCTGGCGCCATCCGCAGCGCGGCCTGGTGGCGCCGGTCCAGTTCATTGCCGTGGCCGAGGAATCGGCGCTGATCCTGCCGCTGGGCGAATGGGTCTTGGGCGCCGCCTGCCACCAGCTGCGGGCCTGGGCGGCGCAGCCGGCGACGGCGGATTGGAGCCTGGCCGTCAATGTCAGCGCCCGCCAGTTCGCGCAGGCCGATTTCGTGGCCAGCGTGCTCGATGCCCTGCAGCGAAGCGGCGCCGACCCGGCCCGGCTCAAGCTCGAGCTGACCGAGAGCATGCTGGTCGGAGACGTTGACGATGTGGTGGCCAAGATGCGGGCGCTCAAGGACCGCGGTGTCGGCTTTGCGCTCGACGACTTCGGCACCGGCTATTCCTCGCTGTCCTACCTCAAGCGCCTGCCGCTGGACCAGCTCAAGATCGACCGCAGCTTTGTGGCCGACCTCTTGACCGACAGCCACGATGCGGCGATCGCCCGCACCATCCTGGCGCTCGGCGAGAGCCTGGGTCTGCAAGTGGTGGCCGAGGGTGTGGAGACGGCCGGACAGCATCAGCAGCTCCTGGCCCTCGGTTGCCAGGCCTTCCAGGGCTACTGGTTCGGCCGCCCGCTGCCGGCCGATCAGCTGCTGCCGGAAGCGCAGCTTTCGAGCGATTGAGGCGGGTTGAGGGGCGGTGTTAGGGGCGGGGAGTCTGGCTGCGGAAGCGGCAGCGACCGCGATCCTGCCAGCTCGGCCGCCCAGTCCCATTGGCCCTGCTGCAGCAGCTGGTGCGGGCGGAAATCGGCCTTGTAGGCCATCTTGCCGCTCTCGGCGATCCAGTAGCCGAGGTAGAGGTGGGCCAGCTGCAGATCGCGCGTCTGCTGGATCTGCCAGAGCACGTTGTAGGTGCCGTAACTGCAGTGCTCCTCGGGCTCGTAGAAGGTGTAGACGGCCGAGAGCCCGTCGTTGAGGATGTCCAGAATGGACACCATCTTGAGCACCATCTCGCCATCGGCGCGGCGTTCGCGGAACTCGACCAGGCGCGAGTTGATGCGGCTTTGCAGCAGGAACTGGCTGTACTGCTCGACGCTGTCGTGGTCCATGCCGCCGCCCGAGTGGCGCGCGGCCTGGTAGCGCAGGTAGAGCTCGTAATGCTCCTGGCTGTAGCCCAGGCGCATGACCTTGGCCTGCAGGTGTTGGTGCTGGCGCTGAGCGCGGCGCTGGCTGCGGCTGGGCTTGAAGCTGGCCACCGGGATGCGCATGGGCACACAGGCCTTGCAGCCATCGCACAAAGGCCGGTAGGTGAACAGGCCGCTGCGCCGAAAGCCTGCGGCCACCAGGGTGGAGTAGGCGTCGGCGTGGATCAGATGGCTGGGCGTGGCCACCTGGGAGCGTGCCTGGCGGTCGGCCAGGTAGCTGCAGGGGTAGGCGGCCGTGGCGTAGAACTGCAGCTGGGCCAGCGGGAGCTCTTTCAGATGGGTCACGGTCTTCAGCTCAGTGGCGTCAAGAATGTTGGTGGGAAAAGAAGGGGTGGGCGGTGAGGGTCAGAGGTCCAGCCCGGCATCGCGGTCGAAGGCCGGGCCCAGCTGCGCCCACAGCGCCGGATGATAGGTCCAATCCTGTGGCGTCGGCCGCTGCAGGGCTTGCTGGATGTGGGCCTCGAACTGCTGACGCGGCACTTCGGCGGCGCCCAGCGAGGCCAGGTGGCGGGTGTTTTGCTGGCAGTCGATCCAGGGGATGCCATGCCGGCGGCACAGGCAGACCAGGGCGGCCAAGGCGATCTTGGAGGC
This sequence comes from Paucibacter sp. DJ2R-2, assembly GCF_025717675.1. Lineage (GTDB taxonomy): Bacteria > Pseudomonadota > Gammaproteobacteria > Burkholderiales > Burkholderiaceae_C > Paucibacter_A. The sequence continues at coordinate 1,629 of NZ_JAJIRT010000008.1, read as the reverse complement.
ATCCGTGCGGCGCATGAACATCGATTCCCCGAAAAACATGCCGCCCAGATTGACGCCGTAGAGCCCGCCCGCCAGCTCGCCGTCCATCCAGGTCTCGATGCTGTGCACGGCGCCTTGCGCCCGTGACCAGGCCAGGTAGGCGGCCTGCATCTCGGGCAGGATCCAGGTGCCGCTCTGGCCCTCGCGCGGCGCCTGGGCGCAGGCGCGCAGGACCTCGGGCAGGGCGCTGTCCACCCGGATCTCGCAGCCCGGTGTGCGGATGAAGTGCTGCAAGGTCTTGCGCAGCGAGCGCGAGAGCTTGAAATGGGCGGTCTGCAGCACCATGCGCGGGTCCGGCGCCCACCACAGCGGCGGCTGGTTCGGGCCAAACCAGGGAAAGATGCCGCGCGCGTAGGCGGCGGCCAGGCGCTCGGGGCTGAGGTCGCCGCCGGCGGCCAGCAGCCCCGGGGCGTCGGACTCGGGCCCCAGCGCGCGTTGCGTCGGGGGGAAGTCCAGGGTGCGTTCGTCCAGCCAATCGATCATGGCTTCATGGTAGCGTGCCACCATGATTACCGTTTATGGCATCCCCAACTGCGACACCGTCAAACGCGCCCGCACCTGGCTGCAAGAACAGCCCGGTCTGACGTTTGAATTCCACGACTTCAAGAAAGCCGGCGTCCCCGCCGACCAGCTGCCACTCTGGATGGCCGCCCTGGGCTGGGACAAGGTGATCAACCGCGCCGGCACCACCTGGCGCAAGCTCGACGAGGCGGCCAAAGCCGCCGTCGTCGACGCCACCAGCGCCACCCAACTCGCCCTGGCCCAGCCCAGCGTCATCAAGCGCCCGCTGGTGCGCTGGTCGGATGGCAGCTTCACGGTGGGGTTTGGGGTGGAGGTGTTTGGGGAGAAGGTGGCGGGGGGCGGGTGAGGGGGCTTGTGTGTTTTTGTGTGGCTCGCGGGCACTCAAATGCCTCATTTTTGGACGCCTAAACTGAGCGGACTCTGTTTGCCCCTTTTTCGTTGTTTGGATACACTGAATTCGAACGTCCATAGGGCATTGCAAGCCCATGATTTGGAGTGAGCTTTTGTGTTTCGAAACAGTTGGGTTGCGGCGACAGCTGGAACCGATACGCGGCACTAAAGTCGCTCGATAACAAAGTTAGGCCTCGCAATTCATGATCGCCGTCGCCGAGCTTCACGCGGAAATTTCCGCTCGCCTTCCAGTGCATCATCAAGCGCTGCTGGAGGTCCGCTTGCTCGGGGAAAGCGGTTTGCATTTCCGCGTTGACGGCCCAAGGTGCTTAAGCAACATTGGCGTTTGGCCAAATGGCTGCTGTGATGTTGAGTATTTCTTTGTCGAGTCAGAATCCGGCGACTTTCAGCACTTCGAGTTCTGCTCCGTCGCGGAAGCAATTGAGCCGGTTCTGCGCGAGATTCGGGCCGCCGTGGAAAGAGCACGATGAAGGTTCCAGCGATGCCTAACCAGTCGCTCAACCGGACCCGCAACGGCATGCCGCCTTCGGGCCTCATTTCATTCTGGCCCTACGACGTCCTGCCGTCGTGGGCCGGTTAACTTCAACGTTGAGGCTGTAAAAAAACTCCCTACCGGGTCCGTCCCGATTCATTGCGCAGCCCCTGACGCGTCAAATA
>NZ_JAJIRT010000045.1 GCF_025717675.1 Paucibacter sp. DJ2R-2 | reverse complement strand
AAGCACAAGGCAAAGCCTGACCCCTTGTCGGAGAAGAAGGTCAGCAGCGAGGCCGCAGAGATCAAGTTCTTCCGGCCCAAGGACTTCAACTTCAACGACGAGGACAACACCGCCACGTGCCCGGCGGGCCAGGTTTTGATCAGCAGCGGGCGCATCCACATCACCGCGAGTGGCCAGCCCTACGAGACCTACATCGCTCAGGCGACGGACTGCAGCGGCTGTGCACTGCGCTCCAAGTGCATCAAGACTCGAGGGCGCGATGACCAGACTCCGCTGACACGTGGCCGCCAAGTCAGCCGCTT
>NZ_JAJIRT010000044.1 GCF_025717675.1 Paucibacter sp. DJ2R-2 | reverse complement strand
CCAGCCGATCCAGACCCAGCCGTAGGCGCCTTGGCAGACGTTGCCGTACCACAGGCCGTTGTAGGGGTTGAGGTAAGTCGCCGCATTGCTGGTCGTGGGCAATGCCGCGATGGCAGCGATGGAGGCGGCGGCGAGAAGTTGCTTGATGCGCTTGGTGTTCATGGGGAGATCTCTCTGAGGTTTGGGTTGGGGCGCAGGCTCGAAGTGAGGCTGCTGCAATGACTACGCTTTGGGCTCGCTAAACAGGACAGTTGCTGCAGAAGGGTTGTTGACTGTTGAGTCCTTAGCGCTTGTTGTTGGAGAACTTGGTTGTGGCCTGCACATCGCGA
>NZ_JAJIRT010000007.1 GCF_025717675.1 Paucibacter sp. DJ2R-2 | reverse complement strand
CTCGCCTTCGCCGACATTCACACGCCCAGAGTAGTGCGGGTGGTTGGGGATATCGGGTTATTGGACAGCCTCGTTAAGTTGCACTTGAGCAAGGCACCGCGACCCCAAAGATTGAAAGCCGCTGCATCCAGCGCGGTGGTCGCGCTGGCCACGCTCGCTGCTACCCTCTGGTTCGCTAATTTGATCGTCGATAGCGTCTGGTTTTGGCAGCTGCACTCAGCGTTGCCTCGGGAGGTCCGTGCCCTGATTGCAAATGCAGCGCTATTCATTCTTCAGCCTGTTCAGCCGGCTGAGGTGCATGCGCAGGAGGGGCAGCTTGAGCTTTTCCTTGCTTGGTGCTTTGTCGTTCTGTTGGGTGCGGCAGTGTCCGCATTCGGGCTTGCCATGCATTGGCTCAAACATGTGGCGCCAGAAAATGCAGCTTAACTGGTCGCTCAACCGGACCTTCAACAGCCCGCCGCCTTCAGGCCTCATTTTCGTTCTGGCCCTACGGCGTCCTGCCGTCGCGGGCCAGTTGGTTCAAACGTTAGATCGCAAATGACACTCGACCAACTTTGCGAAAGTATCGTTAGGTCATCCCGTGATCGAGCGGCGATCGGGCTAGTGCAACAGCTGCATGGCTGGAAGTTCGATTCAGCTAGCGCGGATGAACTGCTGGCATCGGTCGAAAAGCATCTCGGGAACGTATGGATTCAGAGCGACGCAGAGTACTCGGCCATCTATAAGGCCTGGTCTGAATTTCGCGACGAAGTCGGGGCGCAGCTTCGTGGCATGACTATGAACGAGCGACTCTACTTGTTTGGACTTGTTGGTGCATTCGACGCAGCCACCTCGGTGGCAGAGACGGACCGAATCTATGCCAAATTGCATGCTTCAAGATAGGTAGTTCTTGCAATCAAGTGCTCATTCATGGCGCGTGCGCTCTCACCACTCGCTCAACCGGACCCGCAACGGCATGCCGCCTACAGGCCTTGTTTTGTTCTGGCCCTGCGGCGTCCTGCCGCTGCTTGCCGTTTGCCCCTCACTTCTATGTTGTGCCTCTGATCAGTCCACCAAGTTTGTCGAGGAGAAAGCAATGACCGAAGGCAAGAAGTTGCAGTACATCAACTGCCGGTTGTCCGAATCGGTGTTCGAAGATGTGGATCTCAGCAAGTCGAGGTTGAGCAATGTCAGTCTTCGAGAGGCGCAGTTTGAAGACGTCACACTTGCCAACGCTACGTTTCGAAATGCTTGCTTTGAGAACGTGTCCATCGAAGACGCGAACGTTGTAGGAATGAAAATCAACGGAATTCTGGTCACAGACCTCCTGAGCGTCTATGAGAAATGATTCGCCCCGGAATTCGCGGACGCCATTTGCTTAGCTCAGAGTTGAGCCGCATGGAAACGTCAAGCACCGCCGGCTACTCTGGAACGCCGCTTTTCAAGAAGCTTGGCATCAAAGAGGCACATCGCGTGCTGCTCCTTGACGCCCCCAAGGCCTACGAAGGCCTGCTGGCTCCACTCCCGCCAGCCGTGGTGTTTGTCACCCATCCTGATGCGACGGTCGACATCGCTCACGCATTTGTTACCCAGAGAGAAGAGCTCGCAAAGCGACTGAGCCTTTTGCGCAAGAAGCTGAAGCCTGATGCAGCGCTATGGATCTCTTGGCCGAAGAAGTCAGCCAAAGTTCCAAGCACCGTCACAGAAGACACGATTCGCGAACTGGCTTTGCCGCTTGGCTACGTCGATGTCAAGGTCTGCGCCGTCACGGAGGTCTGGTCGGGGCTCAAGTTGGTGCTTCGCAAGGAGCCTCGCTGAGAATGCGGCTTGAGTCTTCCATGTGGCAGTTGCTCTCGTGTGCCCGCAGTTTTGGAACTTGAGTTCCCGAAGCCAGCCACTGACGGGCCTTGGCCTTTCATGCCGGGACTGAAGCGCCGCATGCCAAGGCCTCGCAATATGTCTTGAGGCATCTCATCTCATCTCATCTCACCACAGGATTTGAAAGCATGACGACGACCTACCTCGGAACTTGCCTCTGCGCGGCCGTGGCGCTGGAGGTGGAGGGCGGCATTGAGGCCATCATTCACTGCCATTGTTCCAAGTGCCGCAAGGCCAGCGGAACAGCTTTTGCCACCAATGGCTTCATCCAAGCCCGTGGTCTGCGGATCACGCGCGGTGAGCAGAGCATTCGCACCTATGAATCAGCACCGGGGCGCCGGCGGCATTTTTGCGGCATCTGCGCGGCGCCGCTGTTCAGTTCGAACGCCAGCGACCCCAGCCGGTTGCGGCTCCGTCTCGGTATCCTGGATTCCGAGATCAGCGAGCGGCCCATCTCGCACAACTTTGTCAGCTCCCGCGCTTCATGGGAGGACCTGGATGCGACGCTGCCGCGCTACGAGGGCCATGAGCCGGGGCGTTGATGCGCCAGGCCTATCCCGGATGTTTCACGAAGTTGGCCCTGGCCGGTCCGCAGCACCGATGAGCACGATGATCTCTCGCTTCGACCTTCGATCCATTTTGGACACTGGGCCTACGCGGGCTTGCGCGGCCCAGACCTTGCCCTTGACGCCTCAAGCCTTGCAGGCCGCACCAAGCCCGAGGCTTGGCACTTCGTCAGTCATGGACAGGCCACTTGGCGTGTCCATGTCCGGACTCAGCCTCGCCGATGCCACTGGGCATTGGCTGCGGCCGTCTCGGCGCCACTGGCTGCGGCCTGGACGCACGCAATTCCCGCGTCCCTCGTGAAATGTCCGGGCTGGGCCCGGCGCTCTGAGCGCCGGCGCTTCGTTCAATCGTTGACTTCGGCCTCGTCGGCGCCGGTGGCGGGGCGGGGGCGGCGCACCCCCGGTTTGGCAAGCAGCTCCACATAGAAGCTGTCGGCCTTTTCGGCTGCATAGGCATTGATGCGCTCGGTCAGGGCGGCCATGGGGATCAACTCGGCGGTGGCCGGGCTGCTGCCGAAGCGGCAGTCGAAGTCCCAGAAGTCCACGCCGGCCGGGCGCGGCTTGTTCTGCTCGCGCTTGATGTATTTGCGGATCTCGTGCTTGGTGGCTTCGAGCAGGCGGTCGGGGTGCTTGCCTTCGACGTGGAGGGGGTAGGTCTTCTTCAAGAGGGCTTTCTGGGCAGTGGCGTCTGCGGGCGTCGCGCGGGTCTTCCCACAAGGGACAAACAGCTGCGCGGCCGAAGGACGTAGGCGGCAATTATCGCCCCGATGGCGCCGGCGAGGTGTCCGGCGGCGCCGCGCCGCTGGCCTGAGGCGCCGGGCCAGGCTCAAGTTTGGCCCGGGCTTGACCCCTGAATCGCCTTTTGGGCTGCCACGTTTGGGTTGATACTGGGGTGCATATGGTCTGCCACGCTGTTTGCAATACCCGGGCTTTTTTCGCCAGCGACTTCGCGGCGTGGACCGGGCTTGCGGCCGGCGAGCAGCGAAAGCAGTACCTACAGCAAGGGCTCGGGCAATCCAGGCGCTTCGATGGAACGACGCATGGCCATGGGTGGTGAGCGTTCAGCTCGCGGGGCAGTCCGGCTCAGCCGGGCTGGCTCAGCCCATGGTGGGCCTGTTGCGAGCCGCTGGATGAGCTTGCGTCCCTTGGCCTGCTTGTTTCTGAGCTGGGCCGCCGTCGGGCTTCGGGTTGAGGCCCAGACCACGGCGCCGTCTTCGCCGCTGGCGCTACTTGCTCCGCCTGCAGCCGCGGCTTCGGCTGCGGTGGTGCCCGATCTGTGGGCCCAGCTGGAGCGTATCGAGCGCGGCGGCGCTGCCCGGGCAGCCGCCAATTTGCCGGTGCTCGACACCTTGCTGGCGGCCAGCACGCCCGGCAGTCTGGAACGCCTGGAAATGCTGGCCTTGCGCGGCGCGGCTTTGGTCGAGCTCAATGAGGGCCCGGCTTTGCAAGCCCTGCTGGACAGCCTGCAGAACTGGCCCGACCCACGCTTCCGCAACGCCGCCCAGCTGGCCGAGGCGGTGGTCCGGGCCCAGCAGCTGACGCGCGAAGGCAAATCCGATCAGGCCTACAAGGCATTGGCCGTGCTGCCGGCCCAGCTCAGCGCCGATGTGCCCTTGAGCCTGATGTTTCGCGCCCTGGTACAGCTCTGCATCGCCGAGTCCGAGGCCGGGCGGGTGGAGCTGGCTCTCGGCCATGCCAATGAGGCATTGGAGCTGGCCGAGCGCTCGCAGGCCTCGTGGCGCCGGGCCTCGGCGCTGTCGATGCTGGCCTATGCCTTGCTGCGTGCCCAGCAGCATGAGCGCGCCGCCAGTGCCATCGAGGAGGCGCTGCGGGAGGCCGCACGCGACCCCGACCCCATGCTGCTCTACCGGGTGCACAACACGCGCGGTGTGATCCTGGGCATCCTCAAGCGATTCGACCGCGCGCAGGCCTCCATGCAGCTGGCCTTGAACGCCGCCCGCGACAGCGGTTCGCCGACCTTGCAATCGCTGGCCCTGGCCAACTCGGCGGACTTTTATCTGCGCCAGGGCAATTTCTCCAAGGCCCGCCAGCTGTCCGAAGAGGGCTTGGCCCTGGCGCGCCGGCATGGGCACAACTCCAACGAAGCCCTGGCGCTGCACAACCTCGGCATTGCCTTGATCCAGCTGCGCCAGATCGAGCTGGGCAAGTCCCATGTGATGCAGTCCATCGCCATGAGCCAGGCCGAGGGATTGAACGGCCAGGTGGCGGACAACTTCAATGAGCTCGGCGAAGCGCTGGAGCGCATGGGCGATTTGGGCGGGGCGGCGCGTGCGTTTCAGCAGTACCGGCGCATGATTGACCAGCAGTTGCGCGAGGAAACGCGCAGCGCGGTGCTGGAGGTGCAGGCCCAATATGACGACGAGCGGCGCGGCAAGGAGATGGCCTTGCTGGCCCGCGACCGCAGCTTGAAGCTGGAGCAGTTGCGCGCCCGCGACCTGCAGCTGCAGCTTTGGGCGGCGGTGGGCGCTTGCGTTGTGCTGTCTGCGCTGCTGCTGGGCCTGGCCTACCAGCGCATACGCAAGACCAATCAGGCGCTGGCGCACAGCAATGCGGCGCTCAAGGTCCAGGGCGAGCGCGACCCGCTCACCGGCCTGGCCAACCGGCGCCATTTCCAATCGGCCATCGTGCGGCTGGCCGAGCAAGGGCGCTTGCATGCCTCGGTCTTCCTGATCGACATCGACCACTTCAAGCGCATCAATGACAGCCACGGCCATGCGGTCGGGGATGCGGTGCTGGTGGAGGTGGCGCAGCGCCTGCGCAGCTGCCTGCGCGACGAGGACTTGCTGGTGCGCTGGGGCGGTGAGGAGTTCCTGATCGTCATCGACATCCGTCACCCGGCTCAGATCGAGAGCCTGGCCCAGCGTCTGCTCGATCAGATCGCGTCGACGCCGGTGCGGCACGGGCCGGCCGGCGAGCAGGGTCTGCATGTCAGTGCATCCATGGGTTTTTGCAGCTTTCCGGTCGCACCCCATGGCTGGAGTGTCGATTGGGAGCGCGCCATCGCCCTGGTCGACACCTTGATGTATATGGCCAAGGCCCATGGTCGCAACCGCGCCTTCGGGCTCAAGGCCATGGCCCCGCATCAGGCCGAGCTGGACGCGGCCGCCTTCCTGGCTTTGAGCGAGCGCATGGAAGAGGCCTGGCGCGCCGGTGAGCTGGAGCTGGTGCAGCTGCAGGGGCCGGTGTGGGCGGCAGGCGAGGGGCGATCATGAGCGGTGCGCGCATCCGGGCAGGCTGGCGCCGCTGCGCCGGGCTTTTGACTTTGGCGGCTGGGCTGGTCCAGGCTCAGTCTCAGCCCGCCACGGCAGCAACAGCCGCCTCGGCCGTCCCGGCGCTGCCTGCTGTCGCCTGGCCGGTCGAGCGCAAGCTGAGCGATCAGCTGGAGCTGCTGCTGCGCCAAGGCTTTGATCGCCCGGAGCAGGCCTTGCGCCGCCTGCGCGAGTTGCAGCAGCAAGCGGACAAGCCCGCGCAAGCGCTGCAGCTGCTGTTGGCCGAGGGCCGGCTGCTGGTGCTCAGTGGAGACTTCGTGCAGGCCGACCAGGTGGCCGAGCGCCTGGCCCGCCAGCCCGAGGCGCGCGATGCGGTGCTGCTCTTGCGCGCCGAGCGGGCCGACCGCATGGGCGCCGGCGAGCAGGCCCAGAAGCTGGCGCAGCAGGCCCTGGCCGGCCTGAGCCAGGCCTGCCCCAGCGCCGCCAGCTTGCAAGCCCAGACCCCCAGCACGCTGCCTGCGGCCTGCGACTTCCGGCTCGTCTGGGTGGCGCTGCGCCTGATCGAGCGCAGCCAGATCCGCGCCGGCACCTTGCCCCTGGCCGAGGCCTCGGCGCAGACAGCCTTGGCCCTGGTCCAGGCCGGCGGCGACCGTCATCTGGCGGCCAGCAGCCTCGGCTCCCTGGCCATGATCGCCCAGCTTCAGGACCAGCCGGAGGCGGCCAGCCGCTGGTTGGGCCAGGCTCGCCAACTGGCCCAGGGCGACACCTTGGCGCTCTTCAAGATCAAGAGCTACGAAGCCTATGTGGCCGGCTTGCGCCAGGACGGTCCGGCCAAGCTGCGCGCCATGGAGGAATGCGTGGAACTGGCCCGTCAGGCCGATGCACCGCGCTGGTTGGCGCAGTCGCAGAGCAATCTGGCCGACGCGTACTTGCAGCTCAAGCAACCGGCTCGGGCGCTGGACGTGGCACGTCAGGCCTTGCCGCTGTTCGAGCAGCGCGGCGACATCCGCATCCAGCGCACGATTCGCCACAATATGGCGGTAGCCTATGTGCAGCTGGCCGATTTCGAACAGGCGCGGCGTGAGATTGCCCGCATCGAGTTGATGAGCCAGGGTGAGGTCGACCAGGGTTTGCGCACCCAGGAGCTGCGCGAACTCGGCGAGGCCTGGACGGCAGCGGGCCAGTTCAAGGAGGGCTTGGCGGCCTACCATCTGGAGCGCCGGCTCAGCGCCGAGCTGGTCGAGCGCAACCGGGCCAGCGCCTTGCAGCAGTTGCAGCTCAAGTACGACAGCGAGCGCAAGCAGCGCGATCTGGAGCTGCTGCAGCGCGACCAGGCCTTGGTCGACCACCAGCTCGGCAACCGCCAGCGGGTGCAGCAGGTCGGCGTGGCCGTGGCCTTGCTGCTGGGGCTCTCTCTGCTGCTGGTGGCTTTGATGGTGCAGCGCGTGCGTGCCGCCCACAAGCGTCTGCGCGCCAACGAGCAGATGCTCAAGGCCCAGAGCGAGCGCGACCCCCTGACCGAGCTGGCCAACCGGCGCCATTTCCTGGCCGTCATGCAGCAGCAGCCGCGGGCCGAGTTCAATGGCGCGCTCTTGATGGTGGACATCGACCATTTCAAACATGTCAACGACCAGCATGGCCATGGCATCGGCGATGTGGTGATCTGCGAGGTGGCCCGCCGCCTGAGCCTGGCGGTGCGCGCCGAGGACCTGGTGGTGCGTTGGGGCGGCGAGGAGTTCCTGGTGTTCGCGCCCGATATCGCACCTGAGCGGCTGCTGCAGCTGGCCGAGCGCATCCTGTTCGGCATCGGCGGCGAGCCGGTGTCCAGCAGCGATGGCCCGCTGCGCGTCACCGTGTCCATCGGTTGCGCCCATTTCCCGCTGCAGCCCAGCGGTCTGCCCCAGCATTGGGAGCAGGCGGTCAACTGGGCCGATATGGCGCTCTACACGGCCAAGGCGCGCGGGCGCAACCGGGCCGCCGGCATCGTCGTCGTCAAGGCGGGCGATCGCCAGGACTTGCAGCAGATCGAGGCCGATTTCGACGCGGCTTGTTCCAGCGAGCGCGTCCAGTTGCAGCAGGTGCTGGGCCCGGCTGCTTGACGGACTTCAGTCCTTGCGGGCCGGCGCCTCGGGCGCATCGACGCCGTAACGGTCGGCCTGGCGCTCGCCGCGCACCCAGTGGGTGTAGACCTCCGGCGTGATGGGCAACATCTCGGCGTTCCATTGCTCCCACTGCGTGCGCATCGCCGCCAGGCGTTCGGGCTGGGCCGCGGCCAGATTGGCGCGTTCACGCGGGTCGCGGCTCAGGTCGAACAGGAACTCATGCTGGCGGATGCGCAGGTACTTCATCGAGCCCTCGCGCAGAGCCCGCTGGCCCTGGGCCTTGTAGCGCCAGAACAGGCGGCGTGCTTGCAGCGGCTGGCGGCCCTGCAACAAAGGCAGCAGGTCGATGCCATCGCTGGCCAGGGCGGGGGCGCCGGCGGCGGCCAGAAAAGTGGGCAGGAAGTCCATGCTGATGGCCGGCTGCTCGCTGACACCGGGTTGCAGCTGCGCCGGCCAGCGCAGAATCAGAGGCACGCGGATGCCGCCTTCCAGCAGCTCGGTTTTTTGGCCGCTGAAGGGCCAGGTGCGCGAGAAGCGCTCGCCGCCGTTGTCGCTGGTGAAGACCACCAGGGTATTGTCCTCCAGCCCTTGCTCGCGCAAGGCTTGCAGCACACGGCCGATGCCGCGGTCCATGGCTTGCACCATGCGGCCATAGGTCTCCAGGCTGCCGCCGTCGTGGTGCAGCAGGCTCTTGAGCCGAGACGCCAGGGCTGCGTCCTCCGGGCCTTCCCAGGGCCAATGCGGCGCGGTGTAGTGCAGGCTCAGAAACAGGGGGCGGGGGTCGCTCTTGCAGGCCTCAATGACTTCGACCGCCCGGCTGCTCAGCAGGTCGGTGTAGTAGCCCTGGGTGTCGAGCAGGCGCTCGCCGTCCCAGAAATCGACTTGTGCTTTGGGGCCGGTGCTGTCCTTGTGATTGAAGTAGTCGATGCCACCGCCCAGATTGCCGTAGAAGCTCTCGTAGCCACTCTTCAGCGGGCCGAAGGCCGGCGGGTGGCCGAGGTGCCATTTGCCGACCAGGGCCGTGCGGTAGCCGGCGGCGCCCAGCTGGCCCGGCAGGGTGGGGTGCTCGGGCGGCAGGCCGTGGGGCGAGTCGCGGCTGGGGATGGGTTCTTCCAGGCCTACGCGCAGACGGTACTGGTAGCGGCCGGTGATCAGGGCGGTGCGGGTGGCTGAGCAGACCGGTGAATTGGCGTAGGCCTGAGTCAGGCGCTGGCCTTGCGCGGCCAGGCGGTCCAGCACCGGGGTGCTGAAGTCGGTCTGGCCGTAGCAGCCGAGGTCGCCCCAGCCCAGGTCGTCGGCCATGATGAAGACGATGTTCGGCCGGGCGCCGGCGGGCTGCTTTTCTGCCGCTTGCGCCGCGCCCGTGCCCAGGCTCAAGCCGGCGGCGGCGCCCAGGCTGTGTTCCAGCCAGTCGCGTCGGCTCCAGCGGCCGCTGTGGGGGTGTTCATCGCGCATGCCGGTCTCCGCTGCTTTGCAAAGCTGGGCATGCTAGCCGGGCAATGCGGCCTAGCCCCTCGGGGATTCACTGGTAGCTGCGCAGGATGGCGTTCAGTCGGCCGGACTTTTGCAGCTGCTCCATGGCCCGGCGTAGGGCGCGCACCTTGTCTTCGGGCAGGTCGCGGCGCGCGTACAGGCTGTAGTTCTTTTCGTTGACGACAAAGGGCGGCGCGAACTGCTGCGGATCGATGCCGGTCTGCCGCAGGGCGTAGCTGAGCAGGTAGTCCGAGGAGATCACCGCATCCAGGCGGTCGACGGCCAACATGCGCACGCCCTGGAAGGGGTCGGCCATGGGGAATTTCTGAATCGCCTCGTCCTTGTTGATGCTGTCGTCATAGAAGGCGCCGCGGGCCACGCCGAGCAGGCGGCCGCGCAACTGGCTGACTTGGCTGATGCCGGCGGCTTTGCGCGTCAGCACCACGAACTTGAAGCTGTGAAAGGGCGTCACCCGTTGGGCCAATGTGTCCAGCTCCGGCCCATCGATGCCGACCACCAGATCGGCACTGCCGTCCTTCAGGCCCAGGGCCAGACGCACATAGACGGCGGAGCTCAGGCTGACGCTGAGCTCCGCCTGCTGGGCCAAGGCATTCATGATCTCGATGTGCATGCCCGGGCGCTGAACCTCGCCGCGCAAGGTGTAGGGCGCCACATCGTTGACCAGCACGCGCAAGGGTGCGGCGGGGGAGCCGGGCGTAGAAGTTTGCGCCGCAGCACCGGCGCCGGCGCAGAGCAAGCAAAGCGCCAGCAGCGAGGCCGGCCATGAGGGTCGCAAAACAAGCATGCGGCAGTTTAGTGCCGCCTTCATCAGCCGAAATCTTGCTCGCTCACTCGCTCAGCAGCAGCACGCTGGCCCGAGCCGGCAGCTGCAGGCGCAGACGGTGACCGCCGTCCAGCGTCTCGAAGGCGGCGGGACCGTGGCCGGGCTGCAAGCCGCGCCATTGCTGCACTTGCAGGGGCAGCTGCCAAACGGGCAAGTCCAGGCTCAGGGCCTGGTCGCCGCGGTTCACGGCCACGACCGTGGCTTCCCAATCGGTGTAGCGTGCAAACACCAGGGCCTGCTCGCTCACGGCCAGGGTCTGCACCGCGCCGTGGCGCCATTCGCCGCGGCTCTGGCGCAATTGGATCAGTTCGCGGTAGTGCTGGAACAGGGGCTGGTTCCACTGCTCGCGGTCCCAAGGGAAGGGGCGGCGGCAGTCGGGGTCCTGGCCGCCGGGCAGGCCGATCTCGTCACCGTAATAGACGCAGGGCGCGCCCGGGCTGGTGAAGAGCAGGGTGGCGGCCAGGGCCATGCGGGCCCAGTCTTCGCCGAGCAGGGTGAAAAAGCGCGAGGTGTCGTGGCTGTCCAGCAGATTGAGCTGGGCCAGCTGGTTGGCGTAGGGAATGGTGGCGCGGCCGCGGGCCAGCCAGCGCTCGAAAGCCACGGTGCTCAAGCGGATCGGCTGGTAGGCCACGTCCAGCCCGGCCAACCAGGCGCGCACCGGGTGGGCGAAGCCGTAGTAGTTCATGGCCCCGTCTTCCTGATCGCCCTGCAGCCAGCGCGTGGCTTCCGAGAAATGCTCGCCCAGCACATAGGCCTGGCCGTTCTCCTGCTTGATGGCCTGGCGGAACTCGCGCACGAATTGGGCGTTGTTGCGCGCGCCCGGGCCTTCGCCCAGCATGTGGATGACGTCGAGGCGCCATCCGTCGACGGCATAGGGTGGGCGCAGCCAGTGGCGCAGCACCGCGTTCGGCCCGGCGTAAATGGCTTGGCGCAGCGGCGCCGAGCTGAAATCCAGCACCGGCAGGGAGTCGTAACCCTTCCAGCCCAGCGGCCGGCCCTGGCCATCGAAGGCATAGAAGCTACGGTAGGGCGAGTGGATCGCCTGCGCCGCACCCAGCTCCGCATGCACGCCGGTCTGGTTGAACCAGGGGTGGTTGACGCCGGTGTGGTTGACCACGGCGTCCAGCACCAGGCGCATGCCGCGCGCGGCCGTGGCCTCGCGCAGCTCGACCAGCGCGCGGTTGCCGCCCAGCTGTGCGTCGACCTGGAAGTAGTCGTCGCAGTCGTATTTGTGGTTGCTGCCCGAGCTGAAGATGGGGTTCAGGTAGAGGGCGCTGATGCCCAGTTCCTGCTGCAGATAGTCGAGCTTCTCGACGATGCCGGGCAGGTCGCCGCCGTAAAAGCTGTTGGCCGCATGGGCCGGGTCCACCGGTTCATGCCAGGCCGGCTCCACCACGGCGCGGCCCGCCTGACCGGGCAAGACCTGACCCTGGCGGCTGGGCGGCCGCTCGCTGTGCTCGGCGGCATGAAAGCGGTCGGGGAAGATTTGATAGAAGACCTGCTCGCGCACCCAGTCGGGCGGCTGGTGCTGGCGATTCAGGCGGAAATGCAGGCTCTCAGGCGGCAGGTGCTCATGCAGGCCGTCGGCCGCCAACCAGCGCTGCGTACCGTCCACCAGCACCTTGAAGGCGTAGAGCGTCAGCGCATTGCCATGGTCCCAGGGCAGCCAAGCCTGCCAGCGGTGCAGCTGGCCCTGGCGGCCGACGTAGCACATGGTGATCAGCTGCTCTTCATTGTCGGGCTGGCTGCGCAGATAGACCTGGTCCAGCTGCTCGCGCTCGCTGAGCAGGCTGATCTCGCAGCCTTCGGGCTGGCGCTGCAGCCAGGGGGCGATTTGCGGGTGGATCAGCAGCAGCGGCGATGGCGCGGCGCCGTCGGTCGCTGGGGCCTGGTGAGCTGGGGCGGTGGCGGGCTGTGCGTGCATCGGATCTCCAAGTCTGGCGTGGCCGGCATTCTGCTCAGCGGGCGGCGCTGAAATCATCCGCCCCGGGGGTTGAATCGGGGGTGGAGGCCGCGACCTTCAGCGCGGCGCTGAGCGCGCTCTTTGCAGCGCTTCCTCGCGCGAGCTGATGTGCAGTTTGGCGTAGAGGCGGTTGATATGGGTCTTGACCGTGGCGAGCGAGACGAAGAGCTGGGCGGCGATCTGTTCATTGCTCAGCTCATCGCCGATCAGGCACAGCACCTGCCATTCGCGCGGCGTCAGGCCAAAGGGCGGCGGCAGACCGCGGTCTGCGGCTTGTGCTTGGGCCACGGTACTCGCTTCGGCAGGGTTCGTCGGATTGGCGGTCGGGACCATGGTTGCCGCTTCGCCCCGCAAGGCCTGCAGCCAGCGCCTGGCGTTCTGGCGCGCCAGTGGGTGGTGAACGATGGCGGGCTGAGCCAGCAAGGCCGCCAGCGGCCCGACCAGCTTGGGCGCGAGCAGGCGCACGCGCTCCAGGCCGTCCTCCAACTGGCGCGGGCCAGTCAGCTGCTGCAGGCTGTCGCGCAAGCCTTCGAGCCCGGGCACGGGGCTGCTGCTCAGCGCACGTAGCAGCTCCTGCTGCCAGGCCAGGCGCCGCAGGCCGCGCGCCTGCATGGCCTCGGACCAGGCGCGTAGGCGTGCCTCCGGCCAGGGGCGGGCGGCCAAGAGGGCGGCGCAGCCCTGCAGCCAGGCGCGTTCGAAATCGAAGAGCTGGGTGGCGGGGGAGGGCGTCACCGCAGTGGCCTCGTCTGACTCGGCCGCTTCGTCGTTCAGCGCCGCCCAGTGCAGCAGGCGCGCTGTCTGGTGCTGCAGCGAGGCGAGGTGGATCTGCGCCTGCAGCAGGCGGTTGCGCCAGCGGTAGCAGTAGAAGGTCTGGCTCTCGCGCTGGCTCAGGCTTTCGATCTGGCGGGCGGCCGCCTCGATCTGCCCGGCATTCAGGCCGGCCTGTGCCTTGGCCACCAGCTGGGGGAAGGCGTAGTAGTGCTCGGGTGGCAAGGGCCCAGTCACCAGGCCCAGCGTTTGCCGCAAGCCCTGGGCTTCCGCGCTGAAAAATCGAGCGGTGTCGCCGGCTTCGGTGCCGGACTCGCTGTCCAGTTCCAGGTGCACCTCGGCCAAGGCTTCCAGGGCCTCGATCTGCAGCAGGGCGCAGTCGTCGCGTCGGGCGCCTTTGAGGGCTGCAGTCAGCGGCGCCAGCGCTGCCTGTGGGTGGCCGGCAGCCAGCCAGGCTCGGCCCAAGGTGGCGCGTGCCAGCAGGGCGGGCGGTTCGAGATCGTGCGGAAAGGCGTCGATGGCGGTTTGGGCGGCTTCGACCGCGCGCGCCGCCTGGTCAAAGGCCAGGGCAATGCGGGCCTGCAGCGTGGCCTTGAGCCCGGTGCTCAACCCTGGGGCCTCGGACAGCAGGCGCTCGACCGTGTGCGGCTCGCCCAGGGCTTCGATGGTCCAGGCCAGGCGCAGAGCCAAGAGCTCGCCCTGCTGCAAGGCCGGCTGCAAGAGATTGGGTTTCAAGAGGCGCCCGGTCAGGGCCTGGGCCGGGCTCAGCAGCAAGCTCCAGCCGGCGCGCTCCAACACCTGCAACTGCAGGGCCGCCCAGCCGAACTCAAGCGCCAGCTCGGCCGCCTGCACCGCCTGCCGACTGCCCAGCAGCAACTCGACCGCTCGGCCCAGCATGGCGTCGAAGCCCTGCGGGTCGGTCTGGCGCCACTGCGCGACGGCGGCACGTGCATCGTCGCTGACCTGGGCCTCGGGGCTTAGCCTTTGCAGTTCGCGCGGCGCACAGGCCAGAGCCGCCGCCACGATCGCCGTGTCCTGCACGCTAAGCAGGGCTTGCACAGCCAGGCGCTGGCGGCTCAAAGTCAGGTCGGCCCGGGGCTCGCTCTGCGACGGTGCAGCGAATTCGGAGGGCAAGTGGAGGGGATGGCTCACGAAGGGGCGGGGCGTGCGCTGCGGGCTGTGCATCAATTCCACTCCGGGGGTGGATGCTCTGCGGCAAGGCTGTGGCAACAATGGGGTGCCCGCAGTCTACGTTCATTCGCCTCGCTCTCTCCCTTCCTTCCGTGCCCCACAACGCCGCCTCTCCCGATCAGCCGCCTCCGGCGCTGCGCCCCGCTCCCTCCCTCCGTCCCCAGCCGCGCCTGCTCAGCCTCGCCTGGCCCTTGTTCACCGAGCTGGGTCTTGGCATCGCTCTGGGCTTGGTGGGCATGGCTCTGGCTGCGGCGATCTCGGATTCGGCCGGTGCCGCTTTCGCCCTGGCCAACCATGTGTCGGCCATGCTCTTCATCCTGTTTCGCATCATCGGCGCCGGGGCCAGTGTGGTGCTGACCCAGAGCCTGGGCGCTGGCCGGCGCGATGCCGCCGATGCCGTGGCCCGGGCGGTGCTGGGCGCCAGCAGCTGGATCGGACTGATCACGGCCCTGGCGGCCTGGTTCCTGGCCGCACCTTTGCTGCGCTTGCTCAATGCCCCGCCCGAGGTCTTGCCTCTGGCCCAGCCTTTTTTGCAGGCCCTGGCGCCGGCGCTGCTGCTCGATGCCTGGAACGCCTCGATGAGCAGCGTCATGCGTGCCCATTTGCGCAGCCGCGAGGCCTTGGGCGTGGTGGTGCTCATGCATGCGCTGCACCTCTTGCTGGCTTGGCCGCTGATGCAAGGCTGGGGGCCTTTGCCGGCGCTGGGGCTGCCCGGTTTCGCCGTGGCTTTGGGTCTGAGCCGCGCGGCGGGCTTGAGCCTGCATCTGCTGCTGTGGCGTGCGCGCCTGGGCCTGAGGCCGAAGCGCAGCGACTGGTGGCGGCTGCCGCGCGCCGAGTTGGCGGCGGTGCTGCACATCGGCCTGCCGGGTGCGGCCGAGAACATCGCCTATCGCCTCGCCTTCATGGTCAGCGTGGCGGTGGCGGCACTCTGGGGTGCCGGCGCCCTGGCCACCCATGCCTACGTCTCGCAGCTGATGTACGGCGTGCTGCTGTTTGGACTGGCCACCGGGTTTGCGGTGGAAATTGTGGTCGGCCACCTGATCGGCGCGGGCCAGCTGCATGCGGCGAACCGCATCGTGCGGCGGGCGCTGGCGCGCGGCCTGGTGGTCAGCGTGCTGGTGGCCCTGAGTGCGGCGCTGGCCGGGCCCTGGCTGCTGGGCCGCTTCACTTCGGACGCGCAGATCATCCGCGCCGGCACCCAGCTGCTCTGGCTGACCGTGCTGCTGGAGCCCGGGCGGACCTTCAATCTGGTCGTCATCAATGCCCTGCGCGCGGCCGGCGACGCGCGCTACCCGGTGCTGGCCGGTGCCGCTTCCATGGTGCTGGTGCTGGCCGGCGGCGCCTGGTTTTTGGGTGCCTTTTGCGGCCTGGGCCTGCCTGGGATCTGGTTGGCCTATGCGCTGGACGAGTGGATTCGCGGCCTGCTGATGTGGCGGCGTTGGAACACTTTGGCCTGGGTGCCCATGGCGCGGGCCGCGCACCGGCGGCTGCGAGCGGCATGATTTGACGCCGGCGCAAGATCTGCGACTTGTGCCGGCCGGGCTGCTGCGATACTCAGTTCGATGAGCCCGAAGTTCGAATTCAGCGCTATGTCCGCAGCTCTTTCTGCCGCTCTTTCTGCCGTGCTTGGTGCCGCGCTAGAGGCCGGTTTGCCGGCCGGTTTGTTCATGGCCGCAGGCTTGCAGATGAGCGTGGCCCAGGCTCAGCAGGCGCCTCCAATTGCTCCGGCTGTCGCCGCTTCGGCCGCCGCTGAACCTGACCTGGAAGAGCTGCTGCGCCAGGAGCTGCGCGAGGTGCCGCGCGAAGTCGAGGTGTCCGCCGCCTCGCGCTTTGCCCAAAGTGCGGCCCAGGCGCCGGCCGTCACCTATGTGGTCACGGCGGCCGAAATCCAGCGCTACGGCATGCGCAGCTTGGCCGACATCCTGCGCGCCATGCCCGGCGTGCACATCAGCTTTGACGGTATCTTCAGCTACATCGGCGCGCGCGGCCTGGGCCGGCCGGCCGACTTCAACAGCCGCCTGCTGGTGCTGCTGGACGGCATGCGGGTCAACGAGAACATTTACGACGCGGCCCTGATCGACGGTGACTTCTTTGCCGATGTCGATCTGATCGACCGGGTCGAGTACGCGCCGGGACCGGGCTCGGCGGTCTATGGCAACAATGCTTTCTTGGGCGTGGTCAACGTCATCACCAAGCGGGTCGACAAGCTGCGCGGCGGCCAAGTGCGGGCCAGTCTCAATTCCGAAGGCCAGCAGCGCGCCCGCGCCAGCTGGGGTTGGCGTGGTGAGTCGGGCTGGGAGGGCTGGCTGTCGGGCAGTCAGATGCGCCACGTCAATCGGCCCTTGCTGAACGAAGCACCTCCCGAGCATGAGGCGGCCTTGCGCGAACTCAAATGGAGCCGTGAAAAGCGCCTGATCGGCGGCCTCAGCGGCGAAGGTTTGAGCCTGCGTGCTGGCTTCAGCGATGTGCAGGACGGTTTCCCCTATTTCCTGACCGAGGACACCTGGCAGTTGGGGCAATACAAGAGCCGCGGCGTCAACAACTTCCTGTCTCTGGACTACGAGCGCAGCCTGGGCGAGAACTGGGATCTGGCCTTGCATCTGTCCAGCAAGCGGGTTGACTTCCAGAAGCATTCGCCCTTTCTCTCTGAGCCTGAAACCATCCTGAATTACAACGAGCGCAGCCTGGGTCGCTGGGTCAATGGCGACCTGCGCCTGAGCAGCCAGGCCTGGGCCGGGCACAAGCTGATGCTGGGGCTGGAGTACCAGCGCGACCTCGTCCAGCGTGTGTCTACCAATGCGGACACCTACGGTGATTTGTATGTCTTCGAGGGCGAAAACCGTCGCAATGGTTTCTTCATTCAGGACGACTGGCGGCTCAACGACACCCACCGCCTGATTCTCGGTCTGCGCCAAGATCGTGCTCAGGTAGGCGGCAGCAGTTGGAACCCGCGTCTGGCCTGGGTCTGGAATGTCCGTTCAGACGCCACCTTCAAACTGCTCTACGGCAGTGCGTTTCGCGCCGCCAATCTGTTCGAGTTTCAGTCCAATGATCCTCGTTCCCTGCCCACGCCCGAACCGGAGCGCGTGCGCACGCTGGAGGCGGCCTGGGATCAGTCTTTGAGTCCACAGCTGCAACTGCGGGTCTCGGCCTATGTGTCACGGCTGAAGAACCTGATCAGCCTCGACGATTCGCCTCAACCCTATTTCATCAACAGCCCCAGATTGAGCAACCAAGGCCTGGAGCTGGGCCTGGAACGACGCTGGGACCAGGGCGCGCAGCTGCGTGCTTCGCTCTCGCTGCAGCGCACCCGTGATGCCCAGGGCAAGGGCTTGAGCAACTCGCCGCATGCCCTGGTCAAGCTGCACTACAGCCGCCCGCTGCTGGGCGACCGCCTGCAGCTGGGTTGGCAGCTGCAAGGCGTCAGCCGACGCAGCACCGATGGCGATGACTTGCCCGGTTATGTGGTCAACAATCTGAACCTGCTCTGGCGGCCCACGGCGGGCCACGAGCTGAGCCTCGGGCTCTACAACGTGGGCAAGACCCGCTACTTCGACCAGCCCGCGTTGCAGAGCTATCCCGTGCCACAGGCCGGCCGGGTGCTGCAGCTGAGCTGGACCTGGAGCATGGACCCATGAGCGTTTCGGCGCTGACTGTCATGCGCTGGCTGCAGCCTCTGGGCTTGACGACCACGCTGCTGTTTCTGCTGCTGGCGCTGGCGCCCGCGCGCGCCGGCCTGGGGCTGGACGATGCGCAGCTGAAGGCCGCCTTCATCTACCGCTTTGCCCAGTTCACCCAGTGGCCGGGTCCGGCCGCGACGGAATTCAGCTACTGTGTGGTGGGCAGTCCGGTGCTGCGCGAGGCCATGGCTTCGCTGGCACAAAAGCCCCATCTGGTCAGTGTTGTGCGGGTCCGTTCGGTCAGCGAGCCGGCCCAGGCGCAAAGCTGCCAGGTGCTGGTGCTGGGCCTCACGGAGCGCAGCGAACTGCTGCGTTGGCAGCAGGCCTTGGGCGCCGAGCCGGTGCTGGTGGTGGGTGACAGCGCCGAGGCCTTCCGTGCCGGGGTCAGCATCGCGCTGATGGTGGAGCCGAACGGCCTGGCATTTCGCATCAACCACAGCGAGGCCAAGCGCCGCGGTCTGAGCCTGAGCTCGCAGATGCTCAAGCTGGCGCGCGAGGTGAAGTAGCGCGCTGCGACTGGTCCGGGAGAGCGGTCTCGCGCCATGGGCCATTTGCGCCATGCGCGCTTCATGGCGGCGTCACCCCGTGCTTGAAGAATGTGCCGCATTCGCAGGATGTCCCTGCGTGTGAGGAGTCTTCGTCATGAAATCAAAAACACCGGCGCTGCGCCTGCTGGCCGCTTTGGGCTGTGTTGCCCTGTCCCTGCCCGCTGCTGCGCAGCTGAACACTCTGGTCGGCTGGGCCAAGATGCCGGCCAACACCTTCGCGGACGGCCCGACCTCGGGCCAATTCGCCTCGGGCGCCGGTGGCAACCCCTTGCCCCTGCTGAACAAGCAGCCGGTGCAAGGCTTCTCGGCCGTGCTGAACGGCCCGACTGCCGGCAGCTACCTCTTCATGCCGGACAACGGCTTCGGTACCCAAGGCAATTCCGGCGACACCTTGCTGCGCATGTACGCTGTGACGCCTGATTTCAAGACCGCCCTGGGCGGCAGCGGCACCGTGTCGGCCGCGAACTACCAGACCGGCACCAGCCTGACGGCCTTCAATGCCGACAGCCGCATCAACCTGGCCGACCCGGACCGCAAGCTCGGTTTCAAGATCCAGGCCGATTACACGAACTACTACAACAACGCCGCCAACCCCCTGGTCGATGCCAGCATCCGCTCGGGCCGCCTGCTGACTGGCGCCGATTTCGACATCGAGTCGGTGCGCAAGGACAAGAACGGCAATCTGTGGTTCGGTGAGGAGTTCGGCCCCTTCCTGCTCAAGGCCGATGCCACGGGCAAGGTGCTGCGCGCCGAGGTCGGCATGGGTGGCGTGATGTCGCCGCAGAACCCGTACCTGAACGGCGGCGTGGCCACGCTGGGTGCCTCGCGCGGCTTCGAGGGCATGGCCATCAATCCGGCCGGCGACATGCTCTATACCTTGCTCGAAGGCACGGTCAGCGGCGACGCCCCCAACAGCCTGCGCATCAATGCCTTCAGTGTTGACCAGGAGGCCTACACCGGCCAGCGCTGGCTCTACAAGCTCGATGCCGCCGGCACCAATATCGGCGACATGACGGCGCTGAACGACCATGAGTTCATCATCATTGAGCGCAACAACGCCACCGCCACCGCTGGCGGCACACCCTTCAAGAAGCTGTTCCGCATCGACCTGAATCGCGTCGATGCCCAGGGCTATGTCAGCAAGACCGAGCTGGTCGATCTGATGAATATCGCCGACCCGAACGACTTGAACGGTGATGGTTCCAACACCTTCACCTTCCCCTTTGTCACCATCGAAAGCGTGCTGGTGCTGGATGAGAACACCTTGTTGATTGCCAACGACAACAACTACCCTGGCACGGGCGGCCGTGATCTGGGCTCGGACAACACCGAGTTCCTGAAGATCCAGCTGGCCAACCCGGTGCCGGAACCGAGCAGCTACGCCATGCTGCTCGGTGGTCTGGGCCTGATGGGCGCATGGCTGCGCCGCCGCAAGTCGGTCTGATCCACTTCAGCTGCGCGCGTCATGAAAAACAGGCCGGGTGACCGGCCTGTTTTTATGCTTGGAGTCAAGCGGGCTGCAGGTCCAGGCTGGGCCACTGCTCGGGCTTGATCTCGAAGCGCGGGTACCAGTCCGAGGGCAGGGCGCCGGCCCAGACGCGGTTGTGGTGAGGCTGCAGGCGCTTCTTTCCGAAGGTCAGGCGGGCGTCGGCCAGCGACAGCAGGCTGTGCGCGCTCCAGTCTGAGCCGACCGGGCTGGCGGCGGCGCCCAGGGAAATCGTCAGCGGCGCCGGCCCGGCCAGGCCGGCGAATTCGGCCTGGACGGCGCTGCGCAGGGCCTCGGCCTTTTCCGTGGCCGCCGGCAGGTCGGTGGCCGGCAGCAGCATCACGAATTCATCGCCGCCCAGGTGCACCAGGCTGGCGCCGCTGGGCTGGTGCGCCTTCAGCAGGCCGGCGACCCGCAGCAGCACGGCTTGCGCTTGGGGCTGGCCCTGGTCTTCCAGATAGACCTTGAAATGGTCGAGGTCCATGGTCAGCACCGCCAGCGGTTGGCCCGCGGCGCGCGCGGCCGCGGCCGCCTGATCCAAATGACCTTGCAGGGCCTGGCGGTCCAGCAAGCCGTTCAACTCCAGTTTGTCGGCAATGAGATTGGGCATATCAGCGCTCTCCGGTCTAAGGAACGACCCCATCCTAAGCAGGGGCCCGAACCCGGAGCATGCTCCTTTTCCCGTGGGTCGCCAGCGGCCAGTGCGCCCTTTTCTTGTGCCAGATCAGCGGCTGTGCGAGGTCAGGCGGGCCAGCGGGGAGGCCAAGCTGACACCGGGCGCGGCGCGGCGGGCGCCGCGGCGTGCAGTCGGGCTCTCCGCGTCGGCGGCGGATTCTTCCAAAGCATCCTGTGGGCTGGCAGCGATCAGGCTGGCCGGGTCGCGCTGCATGGCCACGCCGACCGCCAGGATGTCGATCACCAGCAGGTGCAGGATGCGGCTGACCATGGGCAGGTGGGTGGAGACATCCTCGACATGGTCAATGATCAGGGCGACATCGGCCTTGCGGGCCAGCGGCGATTGGCCGGCCGTGATGGCCACCACATAAGCGCCGCGGGCCTTGGCTTTCTCCACCACCTCGAGCAGCTCGGGCAGGCGGCCGCTGTTGCTGATGACCACGGCCACATCACCGGGCTTGAGCACATTGGCGGCCAGCAGCTGCAGGCGCGGGTCGGTGTAGGAGCAACTGGACATGCCGAAGCGCAGGAATTTGAATTCCGCATCCTGCGCCACCACGCCGTAATGGCCGACGGCATAGAACTCGATGCGGCCGGCCTTGAGCAGCAGGGCGACGGCGCGGTCGATCATGTCGCGGTTGAGCTGGCTGCGCACCTGCAGGATGGCCGAGGCCGTGTTGCCCAGCACTTTGGCGCCCAGCTCCAGCATGGAGTCGTCGCCCTTGACCTGGGTGTGAGTCACGGGCACGGTGCCGGTCAGGCCCGAGGCCAGGCGCAGCTTGAAGTCGGACAGGCCCTCGCAGCCCAGGGTGCGGCAGAAACGGATGACGGTGGGCTGGCTGACATTGGCGGCGCGGGCGATTTCGACAATGGGGTCGTTCAGGGCCGAGCGCGGGTGGGCCAGCACATGGTCGGCCACGCGCGCCTCGGCCGGTGACAAGCCTGGGCGGGCACGGCGGATCTGGCCCAGCAGGCCGGCGCCGGGCGCTTCTTCCAGCGTGGCCAGCTGGGCTTGCAGAATCGCCGAGGCGCCTTTGAAGGTGGCGTGCTCGGCGGTGATGACGAAGGTCGGGATGCCGGCCACATAGTCGCTGAAGCGGCCTTTGTCTTCGAAGCGGGCGCGGAAGCTGGAGCGGTCGAAAGCCTCACCCAGGCGCGGCACGATGCCGCCGCCGATGTAGACGCCGCCCAGGGCACCCAGGGTCACCGCCAGATTGGAGGCGGCCGTGCCCAGCAGGCCGCAAAAGACTTCCAGGGTTTCGACGCAGAGCGGGTCGCTGGTGTCCAAGGCGCGCTGGGTGATCTTGGGCGCGTCCAGTTCCTCGGCCTCCTGGCCGGCATGCTCGGCCAGGGCGCGGTAGATCAGCTCCAGGCCGGGGCCGGAGAGCAGGCGCTCGAAAGACACATGGTCGTACTGCTTCCAGGCGTGGCGCAGGATGGCGATCTCGCGCTCGTCGCGCGGTGCGAAATTGGTGTGGCCGCCTTCGGTGCCCAGGGCGATCCAGCCATCTCCGGCCGGGATCAGGCCCGACACGCCCAGGCCCGAGCCCGAGCCCAGCAGGCCGATCACGCTGGGCATGCGCGCCTCGCCACCGCCGACCTGGCGCACATCCAGGGGCGAGAGCCGCGGCAAGGCCATGGCCAAGGCGGTGAAGTCATTGACCACCACCAGGGTGTCCAACTCCAGGCGCTGGCGCATCTCTTCGATCGAGAACTGCCAGTGGTAGTTGGTCATGCGCACCTGGTCGCCCTCGACCGGGTTGGCGATGGCGATGGCCGCGTGGGCGATATGGGGCGTGCCCGTCAGGCCGCTCAGATAGGCGCGGACCGCAGCGTGGAAGTCGGCGTGCTCGGCGCAGCGCAAGGAGGCGATCTGGCTGAAATCGCCGGGTGCCGTCTCCAGGGCGAAGCGCGCGTAGGTGCCGCCAATGTCAGCAATCAGGCGGGGGGCTTCAAACGGGGGCAGGGCAGACATCGGCGTGGGCATCCAGGCAGTGATTCAGGAGACAGGCAATCCAACAAGCAAGCAAGCAATCAATCCAACAAGCGCAGCCAGACAAGCGATGCCGGCGTTCGGGCGCGCGCCAGGCGCGCGGCCCTGGTGGCGCTGCATTATCGGGCGCGGCTCCGAGCCTCGGTAAGCCGGGCTGTCCCTGCCTTGCGCCGCTGGCGCTGCCGGCGCGCTGGGCGCCCCGCTTGCGGGCGTCGAACTCATCGATGTGCGCATGCGAGTCGCTCAATTTGTAGCTTGACTACTTTTCATGTCTTCGGGACGGCAAGCTTGTGCCTGCGGTCTTTGCCGTAGCTTGGGTCTTTTTTCATGGGTAATTTGAAGTATTTTTAGAAATTTCGGCGCGATGTGGCTGAATTGCTCGGGAAGTCGCTCTTGTCACGCGAATGTAGTTTTGCTACCTTTTGTCTGTGCGAACAACGGGCAGTCTGCTCGGGCGCTCAAAAACAGCAAAGCAATGCAGGGACTCGCGGAGTGGCCTGCATCGACCGGGGATCGAGGATGTGGCGAGCAAGAGTTGAGTTCAAGTCAGGGCAGGGTGGCGTGCTGTGAGTGCTGCGCCTGAGCTTCTGCGGCCGGCTGTGACGCCGGAAAAGGGTGTGTCGGCGGCCGGCTACCCGAGCCTGGTGGCGGATGTGGGTGGCACCAATGCCCGATTCGGATGGCTGGCTCATGCCGGTGCGGCGGTTGCTGATGTGCAGGTCTTGCCGGTGCGTGAGCATGGCAGCCCGCTGTCTGCAGTGCAGGCCTACCTGGCGCTGCAGCAGGCTCGGCTCGCGTCGGCGTATCAGGCGCCGCGCCGCCTGGCTTTTGCTCTGGCGACTTCGGTCGGCGGTGATCGCCTGGAGTTGACCAATGCGCACTGGAGCTTCTCGCGCAGCGAGCTGCAGCAGCAGCTGGGTTTGAGTAGCTTGCTGGTGCTCAATGACTTCGAGGCCCTGGCCTTGTCCCTGCCGCGCCTCAGTGCAGCCCAGCTGCGCCAGTGGGGTGGTGTGGGTGGCTTGCCGGGTGGGCAGGGCGCGTTGGCGGTGATTGGGCCGGGCACCGGCCTGGGTGTCGCGGGCGTCTTGCCGTCACGCCATGGCTGGATGGCTTTGCCAGGTGAGGGCGGGCATATGACCTTGTCCCCGGCCGATGCCTTTGAGAGTGAGCTGCTGGCCCATGTTCGGACCGAGTTTGCTCATGTGTCGGCCGAACGCCTGTTGTCGGGCATTGGCCTGCCGGTCTTGCATCAGGCGGTGTGCGTGGTTTCTGGGGTGGCTGGCGCGCCGGTTTTGACGGCAGAGCAGATCGTCGAGCGCGGCCTCTCGGGTGCGGACTCTGTGTGTGAGCGCAGTCTGGCCAGCTTCTGTGCCCTGCTGGGTGGCTTTGCTGGCAATGTGGCCCTGGCGCTGGGTTCGCGCGGCGGGGTCTACATCGGCGGCGGCATCGTGCCGCGCCTGGGCGAGTTCTTCTTTGCCTCGCAGTTCCGCGAGCGCTTCGAGGCCAAGGGGCGCTTCCGTGTCTACCTCCAGGACATCCCGGTGGCCTTGATCACCGACACCTTGGCGGCCCTCAGCGGGGCGGCCTTGGCGCTGGAGCAGCAAGACGGTGATGTTCTGTAGTTGGATGTAGTTGAATTACATCCTCCATGACTTTAGTGACCGCTGTTGTCGGTCAACTGGGATTGAAGTGGTATTGAAAACACGCTAAATCCGCGGTTTTGAGAGAAAAAGACGTCTAAAAATGGTTGCTTGGACGCAAAACTAGGGTTTACGTTTGTTGGTCTGAAAATCTAGTTTTGATACAAACTAGCTCAGACATCAGGTTCGAGGCCCGGTGCCTCCAAAGCGCAAGCGGCGGGGCGGGGCGGCGAAGGGTTCGGTGGTTCGGTCGTTGATTAGCAGTCGAGATTCAGGAGACAAAAGATGAGTACTTCCGCAGAGAAGCGCAAGCAGGCCCTGGCAGTGCAGCGCGAGATTTTCAAAATCAATCCGGTGGCCGTGGGCTGCACCTTGTTGATGATGGCCACGGGTGCGTTTGCTCAGCAAACGCCGGCTCAGCTGGAAACCGTGCAGGTGACCGGTATCCGCAAGGGCATCGAAGATGCCATCTCGGTCAAGAAGAACAACGACTCCATCGTTGAAGCCATCTCGGCTGAAGACATCGGCAAGCTGCCCGATGCCAGCGTGGCCGAATCCATCTCGCGTCTGCCCGGCGTGACCGCCCAGCGCAACAAGTCCACCGGCAAGGCCTCCAGCATCAGCGTGCGCGGCATGTCGCCCGACTTCAACGGCGCTTTGCTGAATGGCCGCGAGCAAGCCTCCAGCGGCGACAGCCGTGGCGTCGAGTTCGATCTGTACCCGTCTGAATTGCTCGGCTCGGTCGTGATCTACAAGACCCCCGATGGCGCCCTGGTCGGCCAAGGCCTGGCTTCCACCATCGACCTGCAGACCGTGCGCCCGCTGAACTTCGGCAAGCGCACCGTCGCTGTCAATTACCGCAAGCAGCGCACCGGCGTGGCTTCGGGCGCTGGCGAAGGCGACGGCGACCGAACCTCGCTGTCCTATGTGGATCAATTCGCTGACCGCACCATCGGTGTGGCCCTGGGTTTTGTGCGTTTTGACGAAAAGGGCGCCGACCAGCAGAAGTTCAATTCCTGGGGTGGCTGGACGCCTGACAACTGGGTGGTCTCGGGCGCGGCGGGTTCGCCGATGCGTACCCTGGGCAATTGCGATCCCAAGGACACCTCCAAGCCTTTGGATGCCTTGTGCAACAGCACCAAGTACAAGGTTCAGGGCGGCTTCACGGCCGACACCGAGACCAGCACCAACAAGCGCGATGGCGCCATGGCCACGTTCCAGTTCAAGCCCAACAAGGACTTTGAATCGACTCTGGACTTCTTCTACTCCAAGGGCAGCTTTGGCCTGAAGAAGACCGGTTTGGAAGGTGCCATTGGTGGCGACACCAACGGTGCTTATGACCCGGCAGGCGTGATCACCAACTACACCCTGGCCAATGGCGTCGTCACCGCAGGCACCCTGAGCAACTACAAGGGCGTGGTGCGCAACCACGTCGAGGGTGGCGCTGACAAGATGCAGTCCTTCGGCTGGAACAACAAGTTCAAGCTCGGTGACTGGCAAGCCACGGCCGACATCTCGCGCTCCAAGGTCACCCGTGACAGCTCGCGTTATGAAACCACGGCCGGCCAGGCTGGTGATAACAAGAACCTGGGCAGCATCAGCTGGACCGGTTTCGATGGCGGCAACTTCACCGACGTCAAGTACAGCACCGGCCTGAGCTATGCCGACCGCGCCGTGGCCAAGTTGACTGACGTCAACGGCTGGAGCGGTGGCGTGAGCTCGCCCCAAGCCGGCTATGTGGCCCTGCCGCATGTGGAAGACAAGGTCGACGCCATCCGTCTTGCGGCGAAGACCGACCTGTCTTTCGGTCCCCTGGTGGCTGGTGAGTTCGGTGCCAACTTCACCAAGCGCGACAAGCTGCGCAGCACGCAAGAAGGTCGTCTGGTCGTGAAGGGTGGCAACCCCTACGGCGTGGCCGATGTGCCTGGCGGCGCCACCAGCGTGGCCGGCACTACCGGCTTGCAAGTGGTGTCTTGGGATCCGCGCGGTTCGCTGGGCGGTATTTATGAGCTGGGCCAG
This sequence comes from Paucibacter sp. DJ2R-2, assembly GCF_025717675.1. Taxonomy (GTDB): domain Bacteria; phylum Pseudomonadota; class Gammaproteobacteria; order Burkholderiales; family Burkholderiaceae_C; genus Paucibacter_A. Next base: position 279,467 of record NZ_JAJIRT010000007.1, on the reverse strand, counting down.
AAGGTCGATGCCGACATCCTGAACAAGGACTGGACGGTCAAGGAAGAAGTCAACACCTTCTACTTCAAGGGTGACCTGGAAGGCGAACTGGCAGGCTTCAAGTACCGCGGCAATGTCGGCGCGCAATACGTGCACACCGACCAGAGCTCGACCGGCTTCAATGTGGACCGCGCCAAGTGCGTGGGCAACACACCGGAAACCTGCCCTGGTGCCACAGTCGGCAAGGGTCGCACGTATTCGGACTTCTTGCCCAGCCTGAACGTGTCTTTCGATCTGGGTTCGGAACAGTACCTGCGCATGGCTGCGGCCAAGGTTTTGTCGCGCGCCAATATGGGTGATATGCGTGCCAGCCTGGGCTATTCGATCAACAGCAGCGGCGGCAAGCAATTGCTGACCGGTTCGGGCGGTAACCCTGATCTGGAACCGTTCCGCGCCAAGGCTCTGGACGTCTCCTACGAGAAGTATTTCGGCAACAAGGGCTATGTGTCGGTTGCCGGCTTCTACAAGAAGCTGGACAGCTACATTCTGCGCGTGCCCACTGTGTTCGACTTCAAGCCCTATATCGGCTCTGGTGTTGTGCTGCCCCCGGGCGTGAGCACGGTCGGCCTGATCAACCAGCCGATCAACGGCCAAGGTGGGAACATCAAGGGCATCGAACTGTCGGTCAACATCCCCCTGTCCATGGCCTCGTCCTGGCTTGATGGTTTCGGCGTGATGATCAACCACTCGAGCACCAGCAGCTCGGTGGAACTGCCCACCGAAGGCTTCAGCGTCGAGAACGTCAGTGCGATCAAGATCCCGCTGCCGGGTCTGTCCAAGAAGGTCACCAATCTGCGCTTCTACTACGAGAAGAACGGCTTCCAGATCGCTGTGGCTCAGCGCAAGCGTTCGGACTTCCTGGGTGAAGTCAGTGACTTCCAGGACAACCGTCAGCTGACCTTCATCAAGGGCGAGTCCATCGTCGACCTGCAGGTCTCTTACGAGTTCCAGACCGGCTGGCTCAAGGGTCTGTCGCTGCTGGCTCAGGGCAACAACATGACCAATGCCCTGTTCCAGCGCTACAACACCAGCCCGAGCGAGATCACGGACAAGATCAAGTACGGCAAGACCTATCTGTTCGGCGCCAACTACAAGTTCTGAACATGAACGCTTGAGCATTTTCTGCTGCGCGCTTGCCATGCCTTGTTGGCCGTCGCTCCAGGATCCTCACGTACCCCCAGTACGCTCCGGTCCTTCTGTTCCGGCCGCCTAGCCTGACAAGCGCTCGCGACGAAAGCGCTCAAGCGAAGCCATCGTGCCAGCACGATGGCTTGTTTAGGACTTGTCCCAAGCCCTGCCGACGCCTGCGTCCGCAGGGCTTGTTTTATTCTGGGGTATGGCCGCTGCAGTGCGGCCTCTCCCCAAACAGCTTTCAGCGCAGGTGCATGCCATGCAAGATCCCCATATCAAGACCATCGTTGTCGTCGGCGGTGGCACTTCGGGCTGGATGACAGCCGCGGCCCTGGCCACCACCTTGCGCGGCCGCTACCAGATCAAGTTGGTGGAATCCGATGAAATCGGCATCGTCGGCGTCGGGGAGGCCACCATCCCCATGATCCAGCGCTTCAACAAGATCGTGGGCATCGACGAGAACGAGTTCCTGAAGGCCACGCAAGGCACATTCAAGCTCGGTATCGAGTTCGTCAACTGGGGCCGCCAGGGCGACCGCTATATGCACGGCTTCGGCGTGCTCGGCCAGGACCTGTGGACGGTGCGCTTCGACCAGTACTGGCAGAAGCTGCGCGCCCAGGGCCGTGCCGCCGATCTGGGCGAGTACAGCATCACCCGCCGTGCCGCCTTGGCCAACAAATTCATGCCGCCGCGCTTCGATGTGGCCAATTCGCCGCTGGCCGACATCGCCTATGCCTATCACTTCGATGCCAGCCTGTATGCGCGTTACTTGCGCGGGCTGTGCGAGGCACGCGGCGTGCAGCGCATCGAGGGCAAGATCGGCCAGGTGCTGCAAAAGCAGGAGGGCCAGCGGGCCGGTGATGTCGAGGCCGTGCTGCTGGAAAACGGCCAGCGCATCGAGGGCGAGCTCTTTATCGATTGCTCGGGCTTCCGCGGCCTGCTGATCGAGCAGACGCTGCAAACCGGCTACGAGGACTGGACCCACTGGTTGCCCTGCGACCGCGCCCTGGCCGTGCCCTGTGCTTCGGCGCCCCAGCTCTTGCCCTACACCCGCTCGACCGCTCACCGCGCCGGTTGGCAATGGCGCATCCCGCTGCAGCACCGCATCGGCAACGGCCATGTCTACAGCAGCGCCCACATCAGCGACGACGAGGCCGCCAGCACCTTGCTGGCCAATCTCGACGGCCCGGCCCTGGCTGAGCCGCGCCAGATCAAGTTCAACACCGGCATGCGCCGCAAGGCCTGGAACCGCAATGTCGTGGCCATCGGCCTGTCCAGCGGCTTCATGGAACCCTTGGAATCGACCAGCATCCACCTGATCCAGTCGGCCGTGGCCCAGCTGATCGAGTTCTTCCCCGACCAAGGCTTCAATCCCACCGAGATCGACGAGTACAACCGCCGCAGCCGTTTCGACTACGAGCGCATCCGCGACTTCATCATCCTGCACTACCACCTCAACCAGCGCGACGATTCCACCTTTTGGCAGGACTGCGCCCATATGGCCATTCCGGACACGCTGCAGCACAAGCTCGATCTCTACCGCAACCGCGGCCGATTGCTGCGGGTGGACAACGAGCTGTTCTCCGAGGTGGGCTGGCTGCAGGTCATGCAGGGTCAGAACCTGGTGCCTGAGCGCTACCACCCCCTGGTCGACTTGCAAAGCATGGACGACACCGCGGCCTACCTGGAGAGCGTGCGCCAGGTGATTGGTAAATGCGTGGACGTGATGCCCGAGCACGCGGCCTACATCGCCCAGCATTGCGCAGCGCCCAAGCTTTCGATGTGATGAGGACAAGCATGCCCTTGCTGGATGAGCTGAACCCCGCGCCCGGCCTGCAGCGCCGCCAACTGCTGAGCGCCGCCGCCTTCTTGAGCCTGACCCTGCCTGTTCCGGGGCTGGCCGCAGAGGAGGCTGTGGGTTCGGTGGATGCCGCCCGCTTCATCCGCCCCGTGCAGATGACCGGCGCCGCGCTCTCGCCCGATGGCCAGCGCCTGGCCCTGCGCACGACCGGCCCGCATGGCCGCTGGATGCTCAGCGTCTTGCAACTGGACACCATGAAGCCGACCGTGGTGTACAGCAGCGAGGGCGCCGACGTCGGTCGCTTCTTGTGGGTCAACGCCGAGCGCCTGGTCTTCGATGTGCAGGACCGCGAGACCCCGGAGGGCCGGCTCGATGCCGGGCCGGGCTTGTTTGCCGTCGACCATGACGGCGGGAGATTTCGTCAGTTGGTCGAGCGCCAGCGTGTGCTCGCGCGCAATGGCAATGACAGCCAGAACCTGCAAGCCTGGAACACGTTCTTGCTGCATGGCGACACCCAGCGGCGCGGCGATGAGGTGCTGGTCGTGCGCCCCGAGGCCTTCAGCGACAAGGAGCTGGGGCATTTCAAGCTCTTACGCCTGAACACGGTGACCGGCCGCAGCACCGAGGTGGCCAGTCCGCTGCACGCGCAGAGCTGGTGGTTCGACGCGGCCGGCAATTTGCGCCTGCTGCGCACGCAGGAGACCCCGACGGTCGCAGCCGGTGAGCGCCCGCCCGCGCCGCGTGGCCGCTACCTCTGGCGCGAGGTGGGCAGCGATGCCTGGCGCCCGATCGCCGAGTTCAACCCCATCACCGGCGAAGGCGATTTCCGCGTGCGCCACCTCGGCGCCGATGGCAAGCTCTACGTCAGCGCTCGCCGTCTGGGGTCCGACAAGATGGCCTGCTGGCTGCTCGACCCGGCCACCGGCCAATGGTCAGAGGCGCCGCTGGCTCAGCATGAGCAGTTCGACATCGATGCCGAGGTGATTGCGCGTCAGGACCGTGTGCTGGGTCTGCGTTTCAACATCGACGCTGAAGTCACGCAGTGGCTGGATGCGGACATGCAGGCGCTGCAAGCCCAGGTCGACAAGGTGCTGCCTCGCACCGCCAACCGCCTGTCGGTGCCCTGGAGCGGCGACGCGCCCTGGGTCTTGATCGAAGCCTCGGCCGACATCCAGCCCACGCTCTACTTCCTCTACAACCGCCAGACCCGCAAATACACCCGCCTGGGCAGCGAGCGGCCCGATGTCGAGGCCAAGCAGATGGCCGCCATGGACCTGCACCGCCTCAAGGCGCGTGACGGCCTGGAGCTGCCCGCCTGGCTGACCCTGCCCAAGGGCAAGAGCCTGGCCGACAAGCCGCGTCTGCCCTTGGTGGTGCTGATCCACGGCGGCCCCTGGGTGCGCGGCCCGGCCTGGGTCTGGGACCCCTATGTGCAGTTTCTGGCGGCGCGTGGTTATGCCGTGCTGCAGCCTCAGTTCCGTGGCACTCAGGGCTTGGGACTCAAGCACGAGCGCGCCAGCTGGAAGCAGTGGGGCCAGGCCATGCAGGATGACATCAGTGATGCCACCCGCTGGGCCATTGAGCAGGGCGTGGCCGACCCCGCGCGCATCGCTCTGATGGGCGCCAGCTACGGCGGCTATTCGGCCCTGATGGGCCTGGTGCGCGAGCCGGCCCTGTACCGCTGCGCCGTGGCCTGGGTGGGCGTGACCGATCTGAACCTGCTCTACAGCGTCAGCTGGAGCGACACCTCGGATGCCATCAAGCAGCATGGCATGCCCTTGCTGCTGGGCGACCCGGTGAAGGACGCGGCCATGCTGCGCGCCCAGTCGCCGCTCAGCCATGCGGCGGCCATCCGCCATCCGCTCTTGCTGGCCTACGGCGAGAAAGACCGGCGCGTGCCCCTGATCCATGGCGAGGCCTTCCGCAAGGCCTTGCAGGCCGCACCCGGTCGCGCGCCCGACAGCCTGGAGTGGCAGGTCTATGCCGACGAAGGCCATGGCTGGCGTGCGCCCGCCAACGACATCGACTTCTGGAACCGCAGCGCGCGCTTTCTGGATCGCCACCTGAGTGCTTCGCCCTGAAAGGCTGTGCCATGGAATCACGCCGCACCCTGAGCCGCCGCGCTGCCCTTCAGGCGGCCTTGCCCCTGCTCACAGGCTTCACAGGCTTGACCGCCTTCACCGCTCAGGCTCAAACCAGCCTGGGCCACATTGCCATGTCTGTTTCCTCACCCGCCACCACGCTCTCTGCGTCTCAGGTCCACTTGCCCTGGACCCAGCAGGCCAGCATCTACGAAGTCAATGTGCGCCAGCACACGCCCGAGGGGACGCTCAAGGCCTTGGCGCTGGACTTGCCTCGCCTCAAGCAAATGGGCGTGGACATCCTTTGGCTGATGCCGCTTCAGCCCATCGGCAAGAAGGAACGCAAGGGCGGCCTGGGCAGCTATTACTCGATCCGTGACTACACCGCCGTCAACCCCGAGTTCGGCACGCTGGACGATGCGCGCATGCTGGTCAAGCAAGCCCATGCCCTGGGGCTGAAAGTCATCCTGGACTGGGTGGCCAACCACACGGCCTGGGATCACCCCTGGGCCAGCGCCCACAAGGATTGGTACAAGCTCGATGCCCGCGGCGAGCTTTTTCCGGTGACCTTCACCGAAGGACCCGAGCCCGAATACTGGACCGATGTGATCGCCCTCAACTACGACAAGCCCGAGTTGCGCCGCGCCATGATCGCTGCCATGAAGTTCTGGGTGCGCGAGATCGGTCTGGACGGCTTCCGCTGCGATGTGGCCAGCCTGGTGCCCACTGACTTCTGGGAACGCGCCCGCGCCGAGCTCGATGCCCTCAAGCCCATGTTCATGCTGGCCGAGTCGGACAAGGTCGACCTGCATGCCAAGGCTTTTGACATGACCTACGGTTGGGACCTGGCCCATCTGATGCGCGACATTGCCCAGGGCAAGGCCGATGCCGAGGCCTTGCGCGCCTGGGTGCGCCAGCAGGCCGGGCCGCAAGCGCCGTACCCCGCGCATGCCTACCGCATGCGTTTCACCAACAACCACGACTTCAACTCCTGGCACGGCACCGACCGTGAACTCTACGGCCCGGCCTTCGAGGCCATGGCCGTACTCAGCTTCACCTTGCCGGGCATGCCCCTGGTCTACAGCGGCCAGGAAGCCGCGCTCGACAAGCGCCTGGCCTTTTTTGAGAAAGACCCGATCGATTGGAAGACGCGCGAGCTGCAAGGCTTTTACAGCGAGCTTTTGACCCTCAAGAAGCGCCTGCCGGCCCTGGCCAACGGCCAGTACGGCGCGTCGGTCGAGCTGCTGGACGTGGCCAATCCGCAGGTCTTTGCCTTCCGTCGTCAGACCCAGGGGCAGGGCGTGACGGTGCTGGCCAATCTGACCCCGGCCGCGCAGCGCTATCGCTGGCAGGGGCAAGAGCTGGAACTGGCCGCCTGGCAGTCGCGGCTGCTCTCGCCTTGAGGCGCGGGCCAGCGCGGCGAGCCACTACATTGGCGGCATGAGCACCATCGACACACGCACCATAGCGGCCCTGGCCGGTCGCTACTCTCAAGGGCCCAAATACATGGTCGCGCCGGCGCCGAGCCGGGCGCAGTGGCAGCAGGCGGCCGATCTGGCCTTGCGGGCGCCCGACCATGGGGGCTTGCGGCCGTTTCGCTTCGTGCTGGTGTCCGATGGGCAACGCGAGCACCTGGCCGGTCTCTTCGTCAACGCCGCCCGGCGCTGGGGGCAGAGCGAGGCCGAGGAGCTGCAGCGCGCCCACGATCGCGCCTGGAACGGCCCCGGCCTGGCTGCCTTGATCGTGCGCCTGCGGGAAGGTGAGCCCGAGGTGCCTGCCCATGAGCAGCTGATCTGCGCGGGCGCTGGCCTGATGAACTTCCTCAATGCCCTGCATTTGATGGGTTATGCCGCCAAGACCTTGAGCGGCGCAGCCCTGCGCTACCCGGCGCTGCAAGCAGCCTTCTGCCAGCCCGGCGAGCAGCTGCTGGCCTGGGTGCTGGCGGGCACACCGACCAAGCCGGCGGTGGCGCGGGCTGCGGCCACCGACGGCGCGCGCGTGCTCAGTGACTGGGTGCCGCCGCCGACGACGAGGGTGGCTGGCTGATCAGCACGCGGCCCGAGCGCGCGGGCAAGCTCAGCTCCAGCACCGAGCCGTTCAGGCGATAGCCGGGCTGGCTGCCCTTGGCGGTCTGCAGCGGCGCCAGCGCCTCGCGCAGGGCGGCCTGACCTGAAAGCGCGCGCTGCAGCTGTGTGACCAGGGCGCTGGGCAAGTTCACCCGCACCCGGCGGCTCTGCGCGGCGTTGTTCATGGCTGTGAGGGCCCAGGTTTCGCCGTCCTGGCGCGCCAGCACGATGATGTTGGCATCCAGGTGCAGCGGTGCGCTGAGGCTGCCGTGACGCAGCACCGGCTCGGCATGGCGCAGGGCGGTCAGGCGCTTGAAGTCGGCCAACAGGGCCTGGTCGGGCCGGCCGCCTTCGTCGGCCCAGGGGTAGGGCGCGCGGTTGTAGGGGTCATCGCCACCGCCCAGGCCGACTTCGTCACCGTAGTAAATCGTGGGTGCGCCGGGGAAGACCATCTGGAAGAACACCGCCAAGCGCAGGCGCTGCTTGGCCAGGCTCAGGGCCTGGGCGCTGCGCTGCTGGGCGCTGGCGCCGGGCTCATCCGAATAGCCGAAGTGGTGCAGGGCGCGGGCCTGGTCGTGGCTGGAGAGCAGGTTCATCAGCGCGTAGAAGGCCTGCGGCGGGTAGGCCTCGCGCATCAGCTCGATCTGGGCGTAGAGCTTTCTCGCATCGCCGCCGGCCGCGTACTCGAGCACGGCATTGCGGAAGATGTAGTTCATCGTCGAATCGAACATATCGCCGAGGAAATACTTGCTGGCATCGAACCAGGTCTCGGCCACGGTCAGCGCATCGGGCCGCGTCGCTTTCACCACCTGGCGCCATTCGCGCCAGAAATCGTCGGGCACCCAGGGCGCCACATCCATGCGCCAGCCGGCGGCGCCGAAGTCCAGCCATTGCCGGGTCACCGAATCGGGCGCGCGGTAGGCGAAGTCGCGGAAGGCGGGCGAGTTCTTGTCCAGCTCGGGCAGATCTTTCACCCCCGTCCAGCCCTGGTACTGATCCTCGGGCTTGGCCTGGCTGGGGTCGAGCTTGAACCAGCTGGCGTAGATCGAGTCGGGGTTGAGCCGGCCGCCGTCGAAGGCGCCGCCGGGCTTGAAGTTGTTGAAGCGGTTGAAGTAAGGCGAGTCGCTGCCGACGTGGTTGAGCGAGGTGTCCGGGATGACGCGGATGCCGCGCTTGGCGGCCTCCAAGGTCAGGCGCTTGAAGTCATCGTTGCTGCCGAAGGCCGGGTCGATCTGCTTGTAGTCGCCGGTGTCGTACTTGTGGTTGCTGGCCGCGCGGAAGACCGGCGTCATGTAGATCGTGTTGGCACCGAGCTCGCGGATGTAGTCGAGCTTTTCGATGATGCCGGCCAGGTCGCCGCCGAAGAAATCGTTGTTGTAGACGCCGTCCGAACCGTCGCCGCTGCCCGGTTTGTAGGGCCTCTCCAGCCAGCGGCTGTGGCGCTCCACGCCTTGGTTTTGGTAGTGCTCGCGGCCTGGCTGCGGGTCGTTGCTGCGGTCGCCGTTGCGGAAGCGCTCGGGGAAGATGGAGTAGTAGACGATGTCGCGCGCCCAGTCGGGCACTTTGAAGTCAGTGGCGTAGACGGTCTGGCGGTAGCGGCGGATCTGGCGCGGGTTCTCGGGCAAGGGGTCCACGCTGCCGGCGCCCATGCTGCCTTTTTCGCGAGTCCAGAACACCGGGTCGCGGTTGTTGTGGAACACATAGCGCTTGCCGGCGATCTCCACTTCGAAGTGGTAGCCGTAGATGGCCGGCTCCGCGAGCATCACCGTGCAGCTCCAGCGCTCTCGGCCCGCTTCGGTTCCGCCGTCCTTTTGCAGAGGCAGGCGTTGCACCTCGCTGTACTCGAGCACCTCCTGATTGCCCTCCAGCCGCCGCTTGGCGACCACGAGGCTGGCGCGCTGCACGCCGGGCAGGGCGTTCAGACTCAGGCGCAGCGGCGTGCCGGGCGTGACGGCGCCAAACGGTGCTTTGTGCTGCAGATCGCGCGAATCAAAGCGCAGGCTCAGGGCCACCGGGTCTGTGACGCTGGGCGCGCTGCGGAGCTGGGGTGGCTTGCCGGCAAAGGGCTGGATGGCCAAGCTTGCGCTTTTGTCCGTCAAGCGCAGCACCAGCTTGTGCATGCCGCCCTTGAAGCGCTGGTTCAGCGACGGGCCTTTGAGCTGCAGCTGACGGGCCTGGCCGCCGAAGTCGGCGTCGGCCGACCAGTCTTCGTCGGCGATCTTGAAACTCTGCTCGCCCTGCAGCTTCAGGTAGAGCTCATAACGGTCACAGACATAGACCAAGCGATGGGCGTCGCTCGCGCTCCAGTTGTTGAAGCTGCCGCGCAGGAACAGCTCGCGTGTGCCCAGGGGGCTGGGTGTGCAGCTTGGGCTGGCTTGGGCCGGGCTGTGGATCAGAGGCAGGGCGAGCAGGGCAGCCAGCAGCATCAGCGCGCCACGCATCACCCTTTCACCCCACCGGCCGTCAGGCCCGAGACGATCCAGCGCTGGGCCAGCAGGAAGACTGCGGTGATGGGCAGGCCCGAGAGCACGGCCGCGGCGGCGAAATCGCCCCAGAGGAAGCGCTGGTCATGCAGAAAGTATTTGGAGCCCACGGCCAGGGTCAGATTGCCCTCTTCGCGCAGCAGCACCGAGGCGACCGGGTACTCGATGATGGTGCCGATGAAGGCCAGCACAAAGACCACCATCAGGATGGGCAGGGCCATGGGCAGCAGCACCATGCGGAAGGCCTGCCAGTGCGTGGCACCGTCGACCTTGGCGCATTCCTCGATCTCAACCGGGATGGTTTCGAAATAGCCCTTGATGGTCCAGATGTGGGTGGCCACGCCGCCCAGGTAGGCCAGCACCAGGCCGCCGTGGGTCTCCAGGCCCAGGGCCGGCACGAAGTTGCCCAGGGTTTCAAAGATCGCGTAGATCGCCACAAGGGCCAGCACCGGCGGGAACATCTGCAGCAGCAGCATGCTGTTGAGAATGGGCGTTTTGAAACGGAACTGCAGGCGCGCAAAACCAAAGGCCGCCGTGGTGGAAATCGCCACGATCAGAAAGGCCGAGATGGTCGCCACCTTGACCGAGTTCCACAGCCAGGTCAGCACCGGGAAAGGCGGCTGCACCAGGCTGCCATCGGCCGCCTGGTAGGGTATGCCCAGCGCCAGCTTCCAGTGCTCCAGGCTGATCTCGCTGGGGATCAGCTGGCCGGTTGCGAAATTGCCCGGGCGCAGCGAGATGCTGACGATGGCCAGCAGCGGGAACAGGGTCAGGGCCAGAAAGACCCACATCAGCCCATGCGCGGCCCAGACCTGCCAGCGCGCCTTTTTGCCTCGAACGATGGCCATCAGCGGCTCCCCGAAACGACAGGTGTGTTCGTCATCATCATGATCATCATGAATTGGCTTTGCGCATCAGGCGCAGATTGATCAGGGACATGGCCGCCACCAGGAAGAAGATCAGGGTGGAGATGGCTGCGGCCAGGCCGAAGTCCGAGCCTGAGTCCTTGAAGGCGATGCGATAGGTGTAGGACACCAGGATGTCGGTCTGCCCGGCCGGGATCTTGGTCGAGAGGAAATCGGGCCGTCCGTCCGTCAAGAGCGCGATCAGCACGAAGTTGTTGAAGTTGAAGGCAAAGGCGCTGACCAGCAGGGGCGCCAGCGGCTTGATGACCAGGGGCGCGGTAATCTTGAAGAAATTGGTCAGCGGGCCGGCGCCGGCAATCGCCGAGGCTTCGTACAGGTCGGCGGGGATGCTCTTCAGCAGGCCGGCGCAGAGAATCATGATGTAGGGGTAGCCCAGCCAAACGTTGACGATCAGCAGCATCACCTTGGCCAGCAGCGGGTCGGCAAACCAGGCCGGCTTGATGCCGAAGAGGGCGTCGAGGATGGCGTTGATCTCGCCGAAGTTCTGGTTGAACAAACCCTTGAACACCAGGATGGAGATGAAGCCCGGCACCGCGTAGGGCAGGAAGAGCAGGGTGCGGTAGGTGCCGCGGAACTTGAGGTCGTCCCAGTTCAGCAGCACGGCCAGCAACATGCCGATGGCGGTGGCGCAGAGCACGGTCAGGGCCGAGAACAAGACGGTCCAGCTGAAGATGGCGAGGAAAGGCCCGCGGAACTCCGCGTCCATCACCATGCGGGTGTAGTTGCGCCAGCCCACCACGACCTTGAATCCGGGTTGCTGCACCTCGCCGGCGGCGCTTTCGAAATAGCCGGTTTGCAGATTGGGGCTGAAGCGGGTCTGGTCGGCCAGGCGCAGCAGGCTGCCGTCGTCCTGAGCCTGCCAATGGCGGCTGATGGCGCCGAACTCGCGCAGGCCCAGATAACGCAGCTCCTGCGCGGCGCCGGGCAGGCGCAGCTTGAGCTGCATCAGCGCCTCGCGGTGCTCGATCAGCTCCCGCAGGGGCAGGGCTTGCTGCAGCGGTGCGGTCAGGGGTTGCTGGGCGGACTGCGCGGGCAGCATGTCCACGCTCAGTTCCTGGCGGGTGGTCTTCAGGGCCAGGGCCGGCGAAACCCAGCTCGGGCTGCCGTCCTCGGCGCGCAGCACCAGGCGGAACTCCGGCCCATCGGCATGCAGGGTGAAGCCCTGGGTCTGGCCGGCCACCGCCTCGTGCTGATCGAGCAGGTACTCACGCACCCGCTCCTGGCTCAGCAAATGGGCCGAGGAGTAGTTGGTGAAGCCGATCTGCGCCGTGTACACCAGGGGGAAGGCGATGAAGATCAGCATGCCGGCAATGCCGGGGAAGAGGTAGCGCAGGGCAAAGGCCGCCTGGCTGATGTAGATGTAGAACACCAGGACGAAGAAGCCCAGGGCGCCCAGGGCCAGCCAGGTCTGGCCGGCGGCATGCATCAGGAACACCAGGTAGAGCGAGGCCAGGCCGGCCGCGCCGGTCAGCGGCCAGCGCAGGCGCTGGGCCAGGCGTTCCAGGCGGCTGGGCGGCAGCTGGGTGTAAACGCCGCGACCCAGCGGCAAGGCCGTGTGGGGTGACGATGGGTCCGGAGTCGGGAGGCTGGCGGGCATGTTCATGGACGGACTCATTTGTTCAGCAACATGCGGCCCGCGGCGCCGTCGAGGGCGTCCTTGGGCGACTGCAGGCCATTGGTGATGGCTTCCAGTGCGGCGTCCATGGCGGTCCAGAAGCGGCCGACTTCGGGGATGTTGGGGATGGCTTCGCCGAGGCGGGCGTTCTCCATGCTGGCGCGGATCAGCGGGTTGACCGCCAGTTCCGCATAAAAGGCCTTGTTGGCCGGCACGCCGATGGGCACGTCGGCATCGAGCACCTTGAGCGCCTCGGGCCGCATCAGGTGGTTTTCGATGAACTCGCGCGCCAGGTCTTTCTGACGCGAGGGCGCGGCAATCATGCAGCCCAGCACGCCGACAAAGGGCTTGGAATACTGGCCGGCCTTCACGCCGGGAATCGGCGCCACGCCGAAATCGATCTTGGCCCGGCGCGCGTTGTCCCAGGCCCAGGGGCCGGAGATCATCATGGCCACCTCGCCGCGGGCGAAGCCGCTTTCCATCTCGGCGTAGCGGGCGCCCTTGGGCATCTGGCCATCGCGCAGCAGGCGGGCAATCATCTCGGCGCCGGCCAGGGCGCCGGCATTGTTGACGCCGACCTGGCTGCTGTCGAACTCGCCCTTGGCATCGCGGGCAAAGATTTGCCCGCCTGCGCCGGCCAGCAGCGACCAGCTGAAGAAGCTCTTGTTGTAGTCCCAGAGGATGGCGTGCTTGCGGCCGCCGGACTCGGCCTGCAGGCGCTTGTCCAGGGCGATCACCTCGTCGAAAGTCTTGGGCGGTGTCGGCACCAGGGCCTTGTTGTAGATCAGGCCGGTGGTTTCGATGGCGATGGGGTAACCCCAGAGCTTGCCCTGGTAGGCGAAGGCCTTCCAGGCGCTGTCTTCCACCTCGTCGTAGAGCTTTTTGCCCGGGCGCAGCGGAGTCAGCAGGCCCGATTTGGCCCATTCACCGACCCGGTCATGCGGCCAGCAAAACACATCAGGGCCTTTGCCGGCGCCGGCGGCTTGCTGGAACTTGTCGGTGGCGTCCACCGGGTGCTCGACCACAACTTTGACGCCGGAGGCCTTCTCGAAGGCATCGCCGACTTTTTGCAGGCCGTTGTAGGCCTTGTCGCCATTGATCCAGACCAGCAGCTTGTGGTTTTTGGCCGCCAGGGCGGGCTGGGCGGCCAGCAGGGCCGTGGCCAGCAGCAAGAGTTTCGGGGCACGCGTGCTGCTCATGTCGGCGATCCGCTCAGGCGTTGGAAGGCCTGGCCCTGGGCATCGAAGAGATAGCAGGCCTCGGGCGGCAGGCCCAGGCGGATGTCCTGGCCCGATTTGATGCGGGTGCGTCCGTCGAATTCACAGGTCAGCGCGTCCTCGACACCAGGGTAGGCGCAGTAGGCATGGGTGGCGCTGCCCAGCGACTCGACAAAGGTGACGGTGGACTGGATCGCGTTGTCCTCAGCGCCGACCACAAAGTGCTCAGGCCGCAGGCCCAGGGTCATCTTATCGCCGGCTTGGGCGCGGGAGGCGTCGACGGTGGCGCGGATTTGGGTGCCGCTGGCGAGGCGGACCAGGGCTTCTGAACTGGTCCCCCGGACCAGTTCAGCCTCCAGGAAATTCATCTTGGGGGAGCCGATGAAGCCGGCGACGAAGAGATTGCGCGGGTGTTCGTAAAGCTCCAGCGGCGTGCCCACCTGTTCGATCTTGCCGGCCGAGAGCACGACGATGCGGTCGGCCAGGGTCATGGCCTCCACCTGGTCGTGGGTCACGTAGACCATGGTGGTCTTGAGGTCCTCATGCAGCTTGGCGAACTCGTAGCGCATGCGCACGCGCAGGGCCGCGTCGAGGTTGGACAGAGGTTCGTCGAACAAGAACACCTCGGGCTTGCGCACGATGGCGCGGCCGATGGCCACGCGCTGGCGTTGGCCGCCGCTCAAGTCCTTGGGCTTGCGGTCCAGAAGGTGCTCGATGTGCAGGATGCGCGCGGCGTTCTTGACGGCTGCGTCGATCTCGGCCGGCGGCACCTTGGCCAGCTTGAGGCCGAAGGCCATGTTGTCGTAGAGATTCATATGCGGGTAGAGCGCATAACTCTGGAACACCATGGCAATGCCGCGCTCGGCCGGCGGCACCTCGTTGACCAAGCGGCCACCGATGCGCAGCTCGCCGCCTGTGATCTCTTCCAGGCCGGCGATGGTGCGCAGCAGGGTCGATTTGCCGCAACCCGAGGGGCCGACAAAGACCATGAATTCGCCGTCGCGGATCTCCAGATCAATGCCGTGCAGGATCTTGATGCTGCCGTAGGCCTTGCTCACGCCGCTGAGTTGAACGTCCGCCACTTGCTGTCTCCAGGGCGCGGCGAGGTGGCCGCGCTTGTATGTCTTCTGCTTGTGTGTTCCTGGCTGGCAAAAGCTTGCCGCCCCAGGCTTGATTTGTAGACAATATACAGCTTCAAAACTTCTTGAACAACAGCGGTAACCCGATTGAATCAAGATCAAAACAAGTAAAATCAACGACTTGCATAGATCATCGGGATAACCCGATGTAGTGAAACTACACAAAACTACGAGCGTCGGCGATACTTTTGTCAGCGCTACATCGGCCGCACATCGCGGCCTGCGATGTGGCTTGCTTGCATTCTTGCCCTGCCGCCTCTGTGGCGCACTGATGAACACCCGAACACCCATTAGGCCGCGGACTTCGTTTGCGTCCTTTCAACCGATCGCCGTCATGCCTCAGCCCACCACCCTTGTTTCACCCTCGCTGACCTCGCTTGCGAAAGCCGTGCCCATGAACGACTCTGCCTCCAGCGCCCTGACTTCCTCTGCCACCCCCGAGCTGCGCGCCGCCTTTGCCGCCGCCTACCGGGAGGAGCAGCGCCAGAACCTGGGCCAAAGCTCCGCCTCCCTGGCCTTGCGTGCTGCGGCCTCGGCCTGCCGCCAGGTCTTGGCCGAGCGCTGGGCGCAGACTCAAGCGCAGGATGCGCAACGCCCGGTCGGTGGCGAGGCCGTGCGCCGCGTGCACTACCTGTCCATGGAGTTCCTGATGGGCCGGGCGCTGAGCAATGCCCTGGCCGCCCTGGGCCTGCAGGGCGATCTGCAAGCGCTGCTGGCCGCCGAGGGCCTGAGCCTGGGCGAGGTCCTGGAGCGCGAGCCCGATGCGGCGCTCGGCAATGGCGGCCTGGGCCGCCTGGCCGCCTGCTTTCTTGATTCCTTTGCCGAGCTGAGTCTGCCGTCTTTTGGCTACGGCCTGCGTTACCAGTACGGCATGTTTGCCCAGGCCATCCAGGACGGCCGCCAGGTCGAGGCGCCGGACGATTGGATGCGCCTCGGCGCACCCTGGGAAGTCCGCCGCGAGCAGATCCGCTACACGGTCGGTTTCGGTGGCCGTGTCGAACTGGACGCCGGTGGTGGCGGTGAAACCCGACGCCGCTGGCTGCCGGCCGAGCAGCTGGAGGCCCAGGCCTTTGACTTCATCGTGCCGGCCCATCACAGCGAGCGCGTCTCCACCCTGCGCCAGTGGCAGGCCAGCGCCGTGGCGCCGATCGACTTCAAGGCCTTCTGCCAGGGTGACTACGCCGCGGCCGCGCGCCACCGTGTCGCCGCCGATGCCCTGAACTGGGTGCTCTACCCGGACGACAGCAGCGAGGCCGGCCGCGAGCTGCGCCTCAAGCAAGAGGCCTTCCTGGTCAGCGCCTCCTTGCAGGACTTGCTGGCCCGCCATCTGGCCGAAGGCGCGCCTCTGCATGAGCTGGGCCGCCGCAATGCCATCCATCTGAACGACACCCATCCCGCGCTGGCGCCGGCCGAGCTGATGCGCCTGCTGCTGGACGAGCAGGGCCTGGGCTGGGACGAGGCCTGGGCCATCACCCGCCAGGCGGTCTCCTACACCAACCACACCTTGATGCCCGAGGCGCTGGAGACCTGGCCGGTGCGCATGTTCGAGGCCTTGCTGCCGCGCCACCTCGAGATCATTTACGAGATCAACCACCGCTTCCTGAGCGAGCTGCGCCAGCGCTTCCCAGGCGACGAGGCCTTGCTGGCGCGCGTCTCGCTGATCGACGAAGGCAGCCCCTTCGGCGGCGAGCGCCGCGTGCGCATGGCGGCCCTGTCCATCGTTGCTTCGCACCGCGTCAACGGCGTGGCGGCCCTGCATTCCGAGCTGATGGTGCAGACCATTTTTGCGGACTACGCGGCCATCTTCCCCGAGCGTTTCCACAACGTCACCAACGGCGTCACACCGCGCCGCTGGCTGCAGCAGGCCAACCCGGCGCTGTCTAGCCTCATCGATGGTCGCATCGGCACCGCCTGGCGCCAGGACCTGGCGGGCCTGGCGCAGCTGAAGCCGGCCGCCGATGACGCCGAATTCGGCCGTCAGTTCATGGCCGTCAAGCGCGCCAACAAGCAGCGCCTGGCTGAGCGGGTGCGCGCGGAGCTGGGCCTGGTGATCAACCCGGACAGCCTCTTCGATGTGCAGATCAAGCGCATCCACGAGTACAAGCGCCAGCTGCTCAACATCCTGCATGTGATCGCGCGCTACCAGGCCATCATCGCCAACCCGCAAGCCAACTGGACCCCGCGCACGGTGCTGATCGCCGGCAAGGCCGCCTCCGCCTATGTGGCGGCCAAATCCATCATTCAGCTGGCCCATGATGTCGGCCGCGTGGTCAACAGCGACCCACGTGTGGGCGACAAGCTCAAGCTCGTCTTCCTGCCCAATTACGGCGTTTCAGTGGCCGAGACCATCATCCCGGCGGCCGATTTGTCCGAGCAGACTTCCACCGCCGGTACCGAGGCCTCGGGTACCGGCAATATGAAGTTCGCCCTCAACGGCGCGCTGACCATCGGCACCTGGGACGGCGCCAATATCGAGATGGCCGAGGCCTTCGGCCCCGAGAACATGTTCTGCTTCGGCCTGCGCACCGAAGCCGTGGCGCAGATGAAGGCCCTGGGCTACGACCCGCGCCTTTTCGTCGAAGAAAACCGCCAGCTGGCCCAGGTGATGGAGGCCATCTCCAGCGGTGCCTTCAGCGGCGGTGACCGCGAGCGCTACCGCGCCCTGGTCGACAGCCTGCTGGGCCGCGATGTCTACATGCTGATGGCCGACTTCAAGGACTATGTGGCCACCCAGGCCCGTGTCGACGCCTTGTTCGCCCAGCCCGAGGCCTGGGCCCGCCAGGCGGTGCTCAATGTGGCCGGCATGGGCTGGTTCTCGGCCGACCGCACGATCACCGAGTACGTGGATCGCGTCTGGTCGGTCAAGAGCTTGGGCTGAACCGCTACAGCGCTTGGCCATGGCACTGATCTCCGCGCAAGACCTGGCCCTGCTGGCCCGCGGTGAACACCCGCGGCCGCAGGAGTTGTTGGGTGCCCATGCCGGGCGCCTGGGTCGCAAGCATGGTGTGCGCTTTGCCGTCTGGGCGCCCAATGCCAGCCGGGTCAGCGTGGTCGGCAGTTTCAATGGCTGGGACGGCGAGGCCGATCCCCTCGTCAAGGACGAGGCCTCGGGCGTGTGGCAAGGTTTCGCCACGGCCGCGCGCGTGGGCGATCTCTACAAATTCGAGATTCATGACCGCGCGGGGCAACTGCTGCCGCTGAAGGCCGACCCCTTCGCGCGTGCGGCCGAGCTGCGCCCGGCCACGGCCAGCATCGTGGTGCCGGCTTTGCCGGTGCTCAAGACCCGGCCGCGCCTGAGCCCGGAGCGCGCGATGGCCAATGCGCGGCAGTCGCCGGTGGCCATCTACGAGGTCCATGCCGCCTCCTGGCGCCGGGGTACTGGGGCCTTCCCGAGCTGGGACGAGCTGGCCGAGCAGCTGCCGGCCTATGCCGCTGGTCTGGGTTTCACCCACATCGAGCTGATGCCCATCAGCGAGCATCCTTTCGATGGCAGCTGGGGCTACCAGACCCTGGGCCTGTTCGCGCCCAGCGCGCGCTTTGGCCCACCCGAGGGCTTCGCCCGTTTTGTCGAGGCCTGCCATGCGCAGGGTCTCGGCCTGCTGCTCGATTGGGTGCCGGCGCATTTCCCCATGGACCCGCATGGCCTGGCGCAGTTCGACGGCACGGCGCTGTTTGAATACGCCGACCCGCGCGAAGGTTTCCACCGCGACTGGAACACCGCCATCTACAACTTTGGCCGCTACGAGGTGCGCCAGTTCCTGGCCGGCAATGCGCTCTACTGGATGGAGCGCTGCGGCGTGGACGGCCTGCGTGTCGATGCGGTGGCCTCCATGCTCTACCGCGACTACTCCCGCCCGGCGGGCGAGTGGCTGCCCAATGTGGACGGCGGGCGCGAGAACCTGGAGGCCATCAGCCTGTTCAAGCGCATCAACGAGCTGCTCGGCCAGGAGGCGCCCGGCGCCATCACCGTGGCCGAGGAGTCGACCAGTTTTCCCGGGGTCAGCGCACCGACCTATGCCGGCGGCTTGGGCTTTCACTACAAATGGAATATGGGTTGGATGAACGATTGCCTGCGCTATATGCAGGAAGATCCCATCCACCGCCGCTGGCACCACGACAAGCTGACCTTCGGCCTGGTCTACGCTTTCAGCGAGAACTTTGTGCTGCCGATCTCGCACGACGAGGTGGTGCATGGCAAGGGCTCGATGTTGGGCAAGATGCCCGGCGACGCCTGGCAGAAGTTCGCCAATCTGCGCGCCTTCTACGGCTTCATGTGGGGCCATCCCGGCAAGAAGCTGCTCTTCATGGGCCAGGAGTTCGCTCAAGCTAGCGAGTGGAACCATGACGCCGAGTTGCCTTGGCATCTCCTGGCCGATGCGCAGGGCCACCACGCCGGCATGCAGCGCCTGGTGCGCGACCTGAACCTGCTCTACCGCCGCGAGCCGGCCCTGCACCGCCTGGACTGCGAGGCCCGTGGTTTCGAGTGGTTGCAGGCCGAGGACCGCGAGCACTCGGTGCTGGCCTGGGCGCGGCATGATGAAAGTGAAGAGGGCGAGCGCCGCACGGTGCTGGTGGTCTGCAACTTCACGCCGGTGCCGCGGCCCGGTTATCGCCTGCCGCTGCCGCCGGCGCTTGCCACAGGTGGCACGTGGCGCGAACTGCTCAACACCGATTCCGCCCACTACGGCGGCAGCAATCTGGGCAATCTCGATGCCGGCTTGCAGGCCGAGGCCGATGGCAGCCTGGTGCTGACCTTGCCGCCGCTGTCGGTCCTGTTCCTGGGGCAGGAGAAGTCATGACGCTGGGTTTGAATCGACGCGAGGCCATGATGATGACGGGTGCAGTCTTGAGCGGCGCGGTGTTGCCGTCTGCCGCGTCGGCAGAGCCGACCGAGGCAGCCCCTGCGGCGCAGGTGCAGCTGGGCCGGCTGGAGCGCTGGGCGCCGTTCCCCTCGCGGGCCGTGCCGCCGCGCCCGGTCGAAGTCTGGCTGCCGCCCGGCTACGACGGCCGCCGCCCGCATGCGGTGCTGTATGTGCACGACGGCCAGATGCTGTTCGACCCGCGCAGCACCTGGAACGGCCAGGCCTGGAAGGTGGACCAGGTGGCCGCGCCCCTGATCGCCGCTGGCCTGCTGCGTGACTTCATCGTCGTCGGCATCTGGAACCGGCCCGATTTTCGCCACGCCGAGTTCTTTCCGCAGGCCTACGACCACGCCTTGCAGGACTCGCCCACGGCCCAGCGCTACCGCGCCGAGCGCATCAAGCATCCGGTGATGTCGGATGCGTACTTGCGTTTCATCGTCGAGGAACTCAAGCCCGCCGTGGATGCGAGTTATGCCACCGCGCCCGACCGCGATTCCACCTTTCTGATGGGCTCCAGCATGGGCGGCATGATCAGCGTCTACGGTCTGTGCGAATACCCCCAGGTCTTTGGCGCCGCGGCGGCGCTGAGCACGCACTGGATCGGCAGCTTCGAGCGCAACCGCGAGATCCCCGCAGCCGCGCTGGCCTATCTGCGCCGCAAGCTGCCGCCACCGGGCCAGCTGCGCTTGTACATGGACCGCGGCACGGCGGATCTGGATGCGCAGTACGACGATGCGCAAGCCCAGGTCGATGCGCTGATGGCCGAGCTGGGCCACCGCGCCCCGCAGCTGCAGTCGCGGGTGTTTGAAGGCCAAGGCCACAAGGAGCTGGCCTGGTCCGCCCGCCTGGCCCAGCCCCTGAGTTTTCTACTGGGCGCCAGCGCCTGAGCGTGACAACGATGATGATGACGACGACGAGCACCGCTAACCGTTTGCCCGAGGCCCTGGAGCCCGGCCGCCATGAGCCTTTGGGCGCCCAGGTGCGAGATGGCGGCGTCAATTTCGCCGTCTTCTCCGAGCATGCGCAGGCCATCGAGCTTTGCGTCTTCGATGCGGCCGGCCAGTGCGAGCTGCGCCGCTACCGGCTGCAGGGCCCGCAGGACGGCATTTTTCAGGGCTTTCTGCCTGGCCTGGGTGCGGGCCTGGTCTATGGCCTGCGTGCCCACGGCCCTTACCAGCCCGAGGCCGGCCACCGTTTCAATGCCCACAAGCTGCTGCTCGACCCCTATGCCCGCGAGATCGTCGGTCACTTCGGCTGGCATGCCGAACACCATGGCTATGAGCTGGGCCACCCGGATGGCGCTCGGTCCTTCGACCGCCGCGACAACGCCGCCCAGGCGCTGAAAGCGCGCGTGCCCGTGCCGCTGGCCGGGCCTAGCCCGCGCCGCTCGGCGCCGCGCCATGCGCTGCAGGATGTGGTGCTCTACGAGGTCCATGTCAAAGGCTTCTCGCAGCAGATGGCCGAGATCCCGGCCGCGCTGCGTGGCAGTTATGCCGCCCTGGCGCATCCGGCGGCGATTGCGCATTTCAAGGCCTTGGGCGTGACGACCCTGTCCTTGCTGCCGGTGCACTACGCGCTGGACGAGCCGCATCTGGCCGGCACCGGCCTGCGCAACTACTGGGGCTACAACTCCCTGGGTTTTTTCGCGCCCGACCCGCGCCTGGCCCAGCCGGCCCACCGCGAGGACGCCAGCGCTGTGGCGGCCGAGTTCCGCGCCATGGTGCAGGCCTTGCACGAAGCGGGGCTGGAGGTGGTGCTGGACGTGGTCTACAACCACACGCCCGAGGGCAATGAGTTCGGCCCGACGATTTCCTTCCGTGGCCTTGATCACAAGAGCTATTACCGCCTGGTGGCCGAAGACCTGAGTCGCTGCGAGAACCACAGCGCCTGCGGCAACACCCTCAACACCGCGCACCCGCGCGTGGCCCAGCTGGTGCTCGATTCCCTGCGCTTCTGGGTGCAGGAGATGGGGGTGGATGGCTTCCGCTTCGACCTGGCCCCGGTGCTGGGCCGCACCCGCCATGGTTTCGATGGCAACGCCGCCTTCTTCATGGCTTTACGCCAGGACCCGGTGCTGGCTGGTGTGCACCTGATCGCCGAGCCCTGGGATGCGGGTTATGACGGCTACCAGCTGGGCCGTTTTCCGGGCCGCTTTCTGGAGTGGAACGACAAGTTCCGCGACGCCGTGCGTGGCTACTGGCTGGGCGCCGGCGGAGCCGGTGGCACGGGCCGGGGCGAGTTCGCGCGCCGCTTCACCGCCTCCAGCGATGTGTTCCACCACGGCCAGCGCAGCCCGCTGGCTTCGGTCAACTTCGTGGCTTGCCACGACGGCTACACGCTCAACGATCTGGTCAGCTACTCGCGCAAGCACAACGAGGCCAATGGCGAGAACAACCGCGATGGCCGCGACGGCGAGCTCTGCGCCAACTTCGGCGTCGAAGGGCCGAGCGAGGACCCGCTTGTGCGCCGCCGCCGTGAGCGCGCCCGCCGCGCCATGCTGGCCAGCTTGCTGCTGGCCCAGGGCACGCCCATGCTTAATGCCGGCGACGAGATCGCCAACAGCCAGGGCGGTAACAACAATGCCTATTGCCAGGACAACGCCCTGGGCTGGCTGGACTGGCCGCAGGCCGACCGCAGCCTGGCGGCCTTTGTGGGCCGCCTTACCGCCCTGCGCCGTGCCCACCCGCTGCTGCGCCAGGCGCATTGGTTCGGCGAGGCTGCTTCTCCGGGCGCCCCCGGCGCGGCCAGCCTGCGCTGGCTGAGCCCGCACGGCCATGCCATGCAGGTGCAAGACTGGCACCACGGCGGCGAGCTCGCCTTTGCCGGCCTGCTGCAGGGCGAAGCAACCGAAACGGTGCTGCTTCTGCTTTTCAACCCGGCCGATGCCTTGCAGGTCTTTGCCTTGCCGCCCGGGCCTTGGAGCTTGCTGCTGGACAGCAGCGGCGAGCTGGCCGAGCATGGCGAGCGTCGCGGTACCCTGGCCGCGCCGGCCTGCAGCCTGCTGGTGCTGAGCCAGGCGCCGGAAGCCCCACGTTCCTGATCACTTCATTTTTTGTTTCCCCACGAGAACCGACCCCATGGACCTCACCCAACGCAGCGCTGGTGTGCTGCTGCACATCACCTCCTTGCCCGGCCCGCATGGCATGGGCGATTTCGGCCCCGACGCGTATGCCTATGTCGACTGGTTGGCCAGCGCCGGCCAGCGCCTGTGGCAGCTGCTGCCGACCACGCCCATCGGCCCCGGTGATTCGCCCTACCAGGGCGTGTCGGCCTTTGCCGGCTGCCCCTGGATGGTGGCTTTTGAGCCCCTGGTGGCCAAGGGTTGGCTGGCCGCACCGCAGCTGCCCGAGGGTGGCTTCGAGGCCCACAAGGTGGACTACGGCCGCGTCCTGCCCTGGCGCGAGCAGCAGCTGCGCCTGGCGGCCCAGGGCTTCTTCGCCCGCGCCAGCGCCGAGGACCGCGCCGCCTTTGCCGCCTGGTGCGCCGCCCCGGACCAGGCCGACTGGCTGGACGACTACGCGCTCTTCATGGCCATCCGCTCGCCGCTGAATGGCCAGGCCTGGTGGACCTGGGCGCCGGCCCTGGCTCGCCGTGAACCGGCCGCACTGGCGCAGGCGCGCGAAAGCCACGCCGAGGAGTTCCGCTTCTGGCAGTTCGTGCAATGGTGTTTTGACAGCCAGGTCGGCGCGCTCAAGGCGTTCGCCAACAGCAAGGGCGTGCATCTGATGGGCGACCTGCCCATCTTCGTGGCGCACGACAGCGCCGACTGCTGGTCGCGCCCGGACCTGTACGAGCTGGACGAACACTTCCAGACCGCCGTGGTCGCCGGCGTGCCGCCCGACGCCATGTCGGCCGAAGGCCAGCGCTGGGGCAACCCGCTCTACCGCTGGGACCGCATGGCCGCCGAAAACTACGCCTGGTGGACGGCCCGCGTGCGCCGCGCGCTGAGCCAGGCCGATGTCTTCCGCATCGACCATTTCCGTGGCTTTGCCGGCTACTACGAAATCCCCGGCGACAGCCCCGACGCCCGCCGTGGCGAGTGGAAGACCGGCCCCGGCCAGGCCTTGTTCGATGCCATCGCCGCGGCCCTGGGCCCGTTGCCCATCGTGGCCGAGGATCTGGGCTTCATCACCGATGACGTCCATGCCCTGCGCGAGGGCTGCGGTTTCCCCGGCATGAAGATCCTGCAGTTCGGCTTCGGGGGGGATGGCAGCCATGAGTTCCTGCCGCAGATGTGGCCGCGCGAGTCGGTGGCCTATACCGGCACACATGACAACGACACGGTGCACGGCTGGTGGCGCACGGCCTCGGCGCGCGAGCGCGCTTACGCCGGCGCCTACCTGCCTTGCAATGCTCAGGATGTGCACTGGGCCATGATCCGCGCCTGCTGCAACTCGGTCGCCAACATCGCCGTCTTCCCCATGCAGGACGTGCTGGGTCTGGGCAGCGAGCACCGCATGAATGTGCCCGGCGTGCTGGGCGGCAATTGGGCCTGGCGCTTCAGCTGGGACATGGTCGGCAGTGAGCCCGGCCGTGTGCTGGGCCTGATCACGGCGGCCAGCGGCCGCGCCGATGTGGGCTTGATGCAGCTGCCGGCCTGAATCGCTTGGCACAGTTGGCCTAGCCCGAATGCTTCACGAGGGACGCGGGAATTGCGTGAGTCCAGGCCGCAGCCAATGGCGCTGAGACGACCGCAGCCGATGCCCTGAGGCATCGGCGAGGAGTTGAGGCGTCAGGGGCAAGGTCTGGGCCGCGCAAACCCGCGTAGGCCCAGTTGCCAAGATGGATTGGAATGAACGTTAAAGCGAGAGAACGTCGTGCTCATCGGTGCTGCGAACCAGCCAGGGCCGACCTCGTGAAACATCCGGGCTGGTAGTAACCCGCCCACACTCTTAGGGGATGGACGAGCTCGGCCGCGGCTGCGAAGCTTGGTCCTATTGCAGCGGGCTCTCTCACCATTGATTGGATGAAGTAAGTCAGAGGCCATCAAGAGCCGGGCTCCGCTGCCATGGCATTGAGCAGGGCAGGAGCAACCAGGGGAGCCGAAAGGCTCCCTTTGTTGTTGGGGCGTCATGCTTTTATGGGTTCAGTCGGTCTGTCGAGCGTGCAATGTTCAAAAGGCGCGCCCATTCAGTCGGATCGACTCGACAGGACGGCCGGTTCGACGCGCCTTGAAGCGAATGATCTCTGGCAAGGCATCGGCTAGCGCTTCAAGAGGCATGGAGGAAGCGAGCCTGCTGGCGCCGATCACACAGTTAAAAGATGGGTGTGGAGAGTTTCGGGCGCGCTGTTCGATAAAACCCTGTGCTGTTTTTGTCGGGGTTTTAGTAGCCTGGAGTCCAGGTTAGTAAGGTGAAGAATAGTGATGATTCAGCGACTTGCATCCAATAGACTACGCTTGGCGCTGCGAATGGCGCCGACGTTCGGGCGCATTTTTGTCGCCCCAAATTAACGTTGAGCAACATGAGCCAACCGACCCCGTACCTACGGCCTTCCCCCGCAGTTCTGTTATGGCTGCTTTCGGTCCCGGTGCTTGTCTTCGGTTGTACAGAGCTCTACGTGCTTGGCGGCAATATCCTGTATGCGCACGGTCCGTCGTCATACATGCTGCTATTGGCGGCCGGGTGGGGTTTGATTGCCTTCATATGGGCAGTCGTTGCAGTTGCCATCTGGGTTTACAAGCTGTCGGGTGAACCTGCGTTGCGCACGCGCATGAACGTGGCGGCGCTTTCTCTCGCCGTCCTTTATGCCATCGGTTTTCTGGGTGTGGCCGCGAATCTATGAGAGCAAGTCAATCCAGGGTAAGCATCAGCAATAGCACGCACAAGATGCCCAACCCATCATTCAAGCGGACCTGCGCCAGTTGCGCTGGCTGGCCCGCTTAATTTGGACGTTGTGTGCTAGTTGATCTTGGAGGGAAAGGTTGATGCCGAGCCAGAGTCTGAACGCCCGTATACCCGCCTACAAAAGCGCATTTTCCAGTGGGGAACTCCAGAGAACCTATCAAGATTTGGTCGGTGTTGTTCAGAATTTGAGAACTGAATTCTTGAAGAGATACCAAGCCGAGTTCTCGGTTGCGGCCATTCTGCATGGCTACATCGATTTCACATACTTCTACTTGCAGAATGAGTATCTCAAGAACAAGAAGCTCAAGCTCGCCTTGGTTCTCAATCATCAAAACGCAAACTTTGAGTTGTGGCTTCTTGGGCAAACCAAGGATGTTCAGATCCTGTACTGGAAAAAGCTGAGGGGCGCGAAGTGGGTAAACCCAGAGGCCATGCCGGCATATTCGGTTTTTGAAGCGCTGCTGCTTGCTGCGCCAGACTTTGACGATGCGGCGAAGTTGACTGAAACGGTTTGCGGTCAATTTGAAACTTTGCTGCGGGAAATTTTGGAAGTGCTGGAGTCATGCGAGTGACTGAACAGTGATCTGGCGTGCCCTGGCTCATTCAATCCTGATTCAAATCCTCATGGGCTGCACGGCCAACCGCCCCGAGCTTTTTGTCAACCGAGTGAAGAATCTCCTGGGTCCGGCCGGCTAAAGACTCAGTCCAACTTTGCCCAGAGTGCCGTTCCGCCTTCGGCTCCAGTCGGGCCTCTACCTCGGCGCGGGTACGGTTGCCAAGCTTCACCCTTGAGGCGCTCAATCGCCGTCCTCGCAGCCGCAGCGCCAGTTACACGCAAGTTCTTTGTGCGCCCTGAACCGTGCAAGCCCTAGGCAAAAGCGTTCGGGAGAGCGCCTACCATTCGCGCGCTTCTCATCCCTATGCCCATGAACACGACCGAAATTTTCCTGATCGCCATGCTCATCATCCTGAGCGTGCCCTACTTGGTGTGGCGCTTGTTCAGGACCGACCATTTCGCGCCCCTGGTGGTGGTGCAGATCATTGCCGGCATCTTGCTGGGCCCGGGTGTGCTGGGGGCCGCGTTTCCCGAGTACTACCAATTCGTCTTCAACCCGGCGGTGATCCAGTCGCTCAACGGCATTGCCTGGTGGGCGGTGATGCTGTTTGTGTGGATTGCCGGCATTGAGCTCGATCTCAAGGCCGCATGGCAGCACCGGCGCGAGAGCGGCATCACGGCGGGCCTGGCCCTGGGCATGCCTTTGCTCTTTGGTTGCGGCGCGGCCCTGGTGATGCTGGCCGGCAGCGGATGGATCGGCCCCAAGGCCCTGGACTGGCAGTTTGTGCTGGGCGTGGGCATGGCCTGCGCGGTCACGGCCCTGCCCATCCTGATCCTGCTGATGGAAAAAATGGACATCCTGCGCCGTCCGCTTGGCCAGCGCATCCTGCGCTACGCCAGCGTGGACGATGTGGCGATCTGGGGCGTGTTGGCCCTGATCCTGATGGACTGGCAGCGCGTCGGCAAGCAACTGGCCTTTGTGCTGGCCTTCATCATCGTGGGCGCCTTGTTCCGCCGCCTGATGGCGCGCCTGAGTGCCAGCGACCGCTGGTTCGTCAGCCTGATCTGGCTGGCCTTGTGCGGCTTTGGGGCCGACTGGTCGGGCCTGCATTACATGGTGGGCGCCTTCCTGGCCGGCGCCATCATGGATGCCGATTGGTTTGATCAGAAGCAGCTCGACAGCCTGCGCCACCATGTGCTGCTGGTCATCATGCCGGTGTTCTTCCTGAGCACGGGGCTGCGCACCAACTGGGGCGTGGGCGGCAGCATGGTGTTCCTGGCGGCGGCCGGGCTCCTAGTCGCCTCGGTCGCGGGCAAGCTGATCGGCGTGCACATGGCCGGGCGCATCCTGCGCTGGCAGCCGGGCGAGGCCTCGCTGATCGGCTGGCTGCTGCAGACCAAGGCGCTGATCATGATCATCTTTGCCAACATCCTGCTGGACAAACAAATCATCACGCAGGAGAGCTTCACCGCGCTGCTGCTGATGGCGGTGGGCAGCACCATGCTGACCACGCCGGTGGTCAAGCCCAAGCTGGCGCGCATGGCGGCGCTGCTGGGGCGCAGCAGCTGAGGCCTTTTCTCTCAGCGCCTCAGACCTTCAGCGCAACTCCAGCAGCAGGGCCGAGCGGGCCGGCAGCTCCAGGTTTTCGTTCCAGCGCAGCGTCTGGCCGCTGAGCACATTGCGGCCCTCGCTGTGGCTGCCCAAGGCTTCTCGGAAGCGCGTCATGTCGACCCGGCGCGGCTCTTTGGCCTTGTTCAGCATCAGCATCACCGTCTGCCCGCCGCCCTGGCGGAACAGGGCATAGACCTGGTCCATGGGGGCGTAGTGTGTGCTGCGGCCGCCGTGCAAGGCTGGGGCGCTTTTGCGCCAGTTGAAGAGCCGGCGCACCAGGGCCTGGGCTTCTTGCTGCTCGGCACTCAGGCCCTGGCCGGTGAAGCCATTGGCTGCATCACCGGCCCAGCCGCCGGGGAAGTCGGCGCGCACCCGGCCGTCGTCGCGCTGGGCGGGGCTGGTGAGCAGCAATTCATCGCCGTAGAAGAACTGCGGGATGCGCGGCGCGGTGGCCAGGTAGAGCAGGGCCATCTTCCACAGAGCCAGGTCTTGCCCTAGCGCGCTGAACAAGCGGGGTGTGTCGTGGTTGCCCTCGAACAGCACCAGGCGCTGCGGGTCGGGGTAGAGGAAATCGTGGGCCAGGGCTTCGTAAAGCTTGGTCAGGCCGCTGTCGTGGCCGTCGTCTTCCTTGAGCCCGGCGAGCATGGCGCCGTGCAGGGGGAAGTCCATCATGCTGGGCATGTGGGAGGCGTAGCCGTCGTGGTTGCGCTTGCCGCGCTGCCAGTAGGCCACCACGGCCGGGTGCGGGCTCCATTCCTCGCCGACCAGGTTCAGGCGCGGGTACTCCTGCATCAGGCGCCGTGACCAGTCGGCGAGAAAGCCGCGGTCGGAGTAGGAGTAGGTGTCGGTGCGCAGGCCCGAGAGCCCAGCGTACTCCACCCACCAGATGCTCATCTGCGTCAGGTAGCGGGCCACGCGTGGGTTGCGCTGGTTCAGGTCGGGCATGCCGCGCGTGAACCAGCCGCTGACAAAGCGCTCACGGTCGCTGGCGGCGGCGTGCGGGTCGAGCAGGCTCAGGCGCGCATGGTGGGTCTCGGTGTAGCTGGGCCACTGATTGAGCCAGTCGGGCTCGGGCAGCTGGCGCAGCCAGCGGTGGCCGGCGCCGATGTGGTTGAGCACGATGTCCTGGATCACGCCCAGGCCTTTGTTTCGCGCCTCCGCGACCAGATCGCGGTAGTCCTCGTTGCGCCCGAAGCGCGGGTCGATGCGGTAGAAATCGGTGGCCGCATAGCCGTGGTAGCTGTAGCTGGCGCTGTTGTTCTCGACCAGGGGCGTGGGCCAGATCTGGGTGAAGCCCAGGCCGGCGATGTAGTCCAGATGCTGGCGCAGGCCGGCGAGGTTGCCGCCATGGCGGCCGCCTGGCTGGCTGCGGTCTTCGGCCTCGAGCATCTCGGCGTTCGAGACGCTCTCGCCGGCCTTGGCGAAACGATCGGGCACCAGCAGGTAGATCGCATCCTGCGGGCCAAAGCCCTGGCGCTGGGCCGAGCCGGGCGCGCGCGCCTGCAGGGCATAGCTCAGGCGCTGGGCCACGCGGCCGTCGGGCTTCAGCAGCTCGATCTGCAGCGTGCCCGGCCGGGCGGTGGCGGCGATGTGCAGGTTCAGGAACAGGTAGTTCGGGCTGGCCACGCGCTCGGGCGGCAGCAGGTGCACGCCGGCATGGGGCTTGTTGAGCCGCGGGCGAAGGATGCCGATCTGCGAGCCCTGCAGCATCAGCTGCAGGCGCGGCTCCTTCATGCCGGCCCACCAGCTGGGCGGCTCGATCTGCTCCACAGTTTGGGCCAGGCTGCGGCTGCTGGGCAGCAGGGCGGCGGCCAGGAGGAGGGCGGCGAGTTGCAGGCGATTCATGGCCGGCCTTTCTGGGGCAAATCCAAACGCCAGACCTGCACGGACCGGGCGGGTGCCCGCAGCAGGGCTTGGCCTTGCGCGTCGCTGCCAAGGCTTGCCTGGGCTGGGTAGGCCTGTTGAAGCAGTGCGCCCGCAGGCAGGCCGCTCACCGCCTGCGTGGCGGCCTGCTCGCCATAGTTGATCAGCACCAGGCTCAGCTCATCGCCGAGTCGCCGCTGGAAGCTCAAGACCTGATCCTCGGTCTGGGCCTGGATGAAGCTGCCGCGCGCGATCGAGGGCAGCTGGCGGCGCAGGGCGATCATGGCTTTGTAGAAGTTCAGCAGCGAGCCAGGATCGCGCGCCTGCGCGGCGGCGTTGTGGCTGGCGGCATTGGGTGAAAGCGGGCGGTAGGGCGTGGCGCTGGAAGTGAAGCCGCTGATGTCAGCCGTCCAGCTCATGGGGGCCCGCAGGGGCTCGTCGCCGGGCAGCTGCGAGACGCCGGCCATGCCGATCTCTTCGCCGTAGTAGATGAAGGGCGTGCCCGGCGCGAGCAGGTAGCTGGCTGCCGCCAGCTTGTAGCGTGCCTCGTCGCCACCGAGCTGGTCCCAGACGCGCGAGCCGGCAAAGATGTCGTGGTTGGCCAGCACATTGGCCATGGTGCTCGGGGCCTGGCTCAGGATGCGGGCGATCTCGCCCACGGCAGCGGCCTCGCCGCGCGCGGCCTTGATCATCTGCGCTTCAAGGCCGAAGGCGAAAGCGCTGCCGCAGACCTCGGGGCGGGCGTACTGCTGCGGGTTGGCGGTCGCTTCGCAGACCACATGGCGGCGCGGGTATTGCTTGATCAGGGCTTGCAGCTCGCGGCTCAGGCGGCGGCTCTCGGGTTGGTCGTTCCAGTCGACGGCGTTGTTCTCGATCAGGTGCGGCACGGCGTCGAGCCGGAAGCCGTCCAGACCGCGGTTCAGCCAGAAGCGCAGGCTGCTGCGGTGGTAGTCGAGCACGGCCGGGTGGCGTAGATTGAAATCCGGCATGTGCGGGCCGAAGGTGCCGAAGTAGGCGCCCAGCTTGCTCCCATCGGCGGCCGAGGTGGCCACGGTCCAGGGGTTCTTGCCCCAGATGTCCCAGCCCTGGGGCTCACTGTCCTGCCAGACAAACCAGTCGCGGTAGGGGCTGCGGCGATCTTTCAGCGCCTGCTGGAACAGCGGGTGTTCGTGCGAGGCGTGGTTGATCACATAGTCGATGATGACGCCGATGCCGCGCCGGTGGGCCTGACGGATCAGCTCGTCGAAATCGCGCAGGCTGCCGTACTGGGACTCGATGCGGCGGAAGTCGGTGGTGGCATAGCCATGGTCGTGGTCGGCGCTGGCGGTGATGGGCATCAGCCAGATGCCGCTGATGCCCAAATCTTTGAGATAGTCCAGGCGCTGGATCAGGCCGCGCAAGTCGCCGATGCCATCGCCATCGCTGTCCTGGTAGCCGCGCACGAAGATTTCCATGAAGGCGCCATGTTCCCAGCCCGGGGGCAGGGTGCTGGCCTTGGGGCGAGGGGGCACGAGGGACAGATCCACCGGCGGGGCGGCCAGGCTGGTGCCGCTGACCAGGGCGGCACCGAGTGCCAGGCTGGGGAGCAGGCGTCTCAGCCTTGGAAGGCGGCTTTCAGATTTTGTAATTGAATTACGTTTCATGGGGCGCGCCTCGACAAAATTTCAATGATGAAAAGCTTAGATGCTTTGTGAGGCTCATGGAATCCGTGCTGTTGCTATTGATGTAGTTTTGCTACTATTTTGGCGTCGGGCTGCGGATCATGTGGGCGCAGCGACTTCACACATTGCACCGAACGGATTGCTGTCGATGACTTCCCTATCTCCCTCCCGACTTGGCCTGATCCTCGCGCTGAACTTGCTGTCGAGTGCCGCCTGGGCCGCGATGGCCTCGGCTTCGCCCGCTGAGTTGCGTGCCGCCTGCGACAGCGCCGATTCAGCCACCGTCTTGCAGCCGGCCGCGATGGCCGCGCCCGAGGCCCGCGCTTTTGCCATGAGCCCCGCTTTGCTGCAATGGCCGGGCCAGAGCCTGGCGCCCGGCGAGCGCGTGGCCCTGCTGGCCAGCGCGCGCGGTGGTGTGCAGGTCAAAGCAGGAGCGGCAGCCCAGGGCGTGGAGCAGCGCATCGAGCTGGCGCCCAGCGAGGCCCCGCTGCCGCCTGAGCTGGCGCAACGCTTCAAGTACCTCGAATTCTTCGGCCCCGGCTTGCGCCTGGCCCTGAATGCGGCTGACCAAGCCCGCTTGCCCCAGCTCTTGCGCGGCGAGCTGCTGCTGGTCAAGGAAGACGCAGCCGGCCAAGTGTTGGCGGTCACCGGCCTGCAGACGCCCGGTGCTCTCGACGCGCTGTATGCCGAAGCGGCCGAAGCGGCGGGCGAGCTGGGCGCGGTGGTGACGAGTGCAGAGGCGAAGGGCCGCCACACCGAATTCAAGCTCTGGGCACCGACCGCACAGCAGGTCCACCTCTGCCGCTACGCCGGGTCCGAGAGCCCGGCGCAGGCCGTGGAAGCGCTGGCTTTTGATCCGCGCAGCGGCCTCTGGCAACAGCGCCTGACTGCGAATCTGAGCGGCAGTTATTACCGCTACCTGGTCGAGGTCTGGGTGCCGGGCCTGGGGCGGGTGCGCAACCGGGTGACCGATCCTTACTCGCTGAGCCTCAGCGCCGATTCGGCGCGCAGCATGGTTGTCGATTGGGCCGATCCACGCCTGCAGCCGGCCGGTTGGCATGACCGCCGTGCGCATCGCCAGGCCTCGGCCCGGGTGCGGCAGTCCACCGATATGGTGATTTACGAGCTCCATGTGCGTGACTTCTCCATCGGCGACGCCAGCGTGCCGCCGGCGCAGCGCGGCAAATACCTGGCCTTCACCCAGGCCGGCTCGCAAGGCATGCGCCACCTGCGCGCCCTGGCTCAGGCCGGCCTGACCGATGTGCACCTGCTGCCTGTGTTCGATCTGGCCAGCGTGCCCGAGCAAGGCTGCCTGACGCCCCAAGTGCCGGAGGCGGCCGCACCGGACAGCCCGGCCCAGCAGGCCGCGGTGATGAAGCTGGCCGGCCAGGATTGCTTCAACTGGGGCTACGACCCCTGGCACTACAGCGCTCCGGAGGGCAGCTATGCCAGCGATGCGCAGCACGGCGAGCGCCGCATCCGCGAGTTCCGCCAGATGGTGCAGTCCCTGCACCGGGCCGACCTGCGCGTAGGCATGGACGTGGTCTACAACCACACGGCCGCCAGCGGCCAGGGTCGCCACTCCGTGCTCGACCGCATCGTGCCCGGCTACTACCAGCGCCTCGATGCCAAGGGCCAGGTCGAGCGCTCGACCTGCTGCGACAACACGGCCACCGAGCAGCGCATGATGGCCAAGCTGATGATCGATTCAGTGGCCATGTGGGCGCGTGAATACCGCATCGACTCCTTCCGCTTTGACCTCATGGCCCACCAGCCGCGCGCGGTGATGGAGGCGCTGCAGCAGCGCGTCAATGCCGCCGCTGGCCAGCCGGTGCAGCTGATCGGCGAGGGCTGGAACTTCGGCGAGGTGGCCAACGGCGCCCGCTTTGTCCAGGCCTCCCAGCTATCGCTCAACGGCAGCGGCATCGGCACCTTCAGCGACCGCGCCCGTGACGCAGCCCGCGGCGGCAGCGCTGGCGACAACGGCCTCGATGTGCTGAAAAACCAGGGCTGGCTAAACGGTTTGGAATATGCGCCCAACCGCCATGTCGGCGCGCCAGCAGCGGCCACGCAGCTGATGGCCAGCGCCGACCTGCTGCGCGTGGGCCTGGCCGGCTCGCTGCGCGACCTCGAGCTGGACACCTGGCGCGGCCCGCGCCTGCGTGCGGAGCAGATTGCTTACGGTGAGCAGCCGGCCGGCTACGTCTCAGAGCCCGGCGAGGTGGTCAATTACGTGGACAACCACGACAACCAGACCCTGTTCGACATCAATGTGCTCAAGCTGCCCCAGGACACGCCGCGCGCCGAGCGTGCACGCGTGCAGCTGCTGGGCGCGGCGCTGACGGCTTTCAGCCAGGGCGTGGCCTACTTCCATGCCGGCATCGATGTGCTGCGCTCCAAATCGCTGGACCGCAACAGCTATGACTCGGGCGACTGGTTCAACCGCCTGGACTGGAGCTACCAACGCAACTTCTTTGGCACCGGCCTGCCGCCGGCCGCCGACAACCAGGCCATGTACCCCTGGCTGGCGCCTTTGTTGGCCGACCCGGGCATCGCCCCCGGCCCGGCCGAGATCGCCTGGATGCGCGATGGCTTTCGGGACCTGCTGAAGATCCGCGCCAGCAGCCGCCTGCTGCGCCTGAGCAGCGCGGCCGAGATCCGCCAGCGCCTGCGTTTTCTCAACACCGGGCCGGCGCAGAACCCCTTGGTGTTGGCCGCTGAAATCGACGGTCAGGGCCTGAAGGACGCTGGCTTTGCCCGCCTGGCCTATTTCCTCAACACCAGCCCCGAGGCCCAGGTCTTGCAGCTGCCCGAGCTGGCCGGACGGCGCTATGCGCTGCACCCAGTGCATCTGGCGCCGGGGGCGGCGGACGCACGGCCGAAGCGGGAGTTCGCCTTCGAGGCCGCCAGCGGCCAGATCAAAGTGCCGGGGCGCACTGCCCTGGTGCTGGTCGAGCGCTGAGAGCTTGTGAATTTTTTGCTGCGCGACTGCCATGCGTCGTTGGTCCGGTGCTCAGAATCCTCACGTACAGCTAGTACGTTCCGGTTCCTGCGCTCCGTCCGCCTCGCATGACAGCCGCTCGCTACAAAAATTCTCAAGCTCTGAGTCGGCTCGCTTTCAGCCCAGCTGAGCCCAGCGCTCCAGCATCAGCCGCGCGCCGGCCGTGTTGGTGGCGCAGGGCACGTTGTGCACGTCGCAGGCGCGCACCAGGGCGTTGATGTCGGGCTCATGCGGCTGCGGAGTCATCGGGTCGCGCAGAAAGATCACGGCATCCACCTCGCCTACGGCCAGGCGCGCGCCGATCTGCAAATCGCCACCATGCGGGCCGCTGAGCAGGCGCTCCACGCTCAGGCCCAGTTCGGCCACCAGGCGGCCGCCGGTGGTGCCGGTGGCCATCAGCTGGCAGCCCTGCAAAAAGGTCTTGAACTCGGCCGCCAGGGCGACCATCTCGTTTTTCTTGCCGTCGTGGGCGATCAGTGCGAGTTTCATGGCGGGCATCTTAGTGAGTCCGGACTGGCGGGACACAATCAATCGGGTTACCAAACTGCTTGCTGCCCGGACCTGCCATGCCCCGCTTTGCTGCCAATCTGTCCATGCTTTACACCGAGCTGGATTTCCTCGACCGCTTTGCCGCCGCCGCGCGCGATGGCTTCCAGGCGGTCGAGTTCCTGTTCCCTTATGCCTTTGCGCCCGAGGAGTTGGCCGCCCGGCTGCATGAAAATCAGCTTCAACAGGTGCTCTTCAATGCCCCTCCGGGTGATTGGGATGCGGGCGAGCGGGGGCTGGCTTGTCTGCCCGGCCGCGAGGTCGAGTTCCGGGCTGGCATCCACCAAGCCCTGGCCTTTGCGCAGGCACTGACTTGCTCGCGCATCCATGTCATGGCGGGTGTCGTGCCTTCGAATCAGAGGCCGGAGGACTGCCATTCCACCTACCTGGAGAATCTGCGTTATGCCGCAGCGGCAGCGGCCTGGCAGGGCGTGCAAATCATGATCGAGCCGATCAACGAGCGAGACATGCCCGGCTACTTTCTGAACCGGCAGGCGCAAGCCCACGCCCTGCTGGACGAGATCGGCTCGCCCCATGTCATGGTGCAAATGGACCTGTACCACCTGCAGGTCAGCGAGGGCGATCTGGCCAGCAAGATCCGCCGCTACCTGGCTGGTGGCCGTATCGGCCACATCCAGGTGGCCGGCGTGCCCGAGCGTCATGAGCCTGATGTCGGCGAGCTGAACTACCGCTACCTGTTTCAGCTGCTGGACCAACTGGGCTACCCGGCCTGGATCGGCTGCGAGTACCGGCCCGCTCGCGGCCAGCGGCCTCATGCCACGTCAGAGGGTCTGGGCTGGTTGCAAGCCTGGCTGTGAATCGGGGCGGCTTGCAGCCAGAAGTCATGGGTATTCATCTGGGGCTGAAGGCGCTAGGCTGATGACTACACTTTGAAGCGTTGGACCCTGCCGTTTGCTGGGGTCTGGCCTTGTGGAGCCTTGCGTGGCCTTCGTGGCCTCGCGGGGTTTCGGGAAAGGAAGAGCCATGAATATGCTTGCCTTGCGTACGCTTTCGGTCTTGCTGTGCACCCTGCTGCTGGGGGCTTGCGCCACGGTCGCACCGCCGCCACACGCGCCCTTGCAGGAGCTGTTCCATGACCAGCTCTTCAAGCCCAGCACCATGAACATGGACCCGGAGCAGGTCTTCGCCCTGAGCCCGGCCATGCGCGACTATCTGGACCGAGAGATCGCCTTCCAGATCCGCAACCGCGGTCCGCGCGATGCCTTGCTTGATTCGCTCTACACCAAGGGGCAGTTGCAGCTCGAGTACGACTCGGACCGAACCCGCAATGCCGCCGAGGCCTTCGCCCAGCGGCGCGGCAACTGCCTGTCCTTGGTGATCATGACCGGCGCGTTCGCCAAGCATCTGCAGCTGCCGGTGCGCTACCAAAGCGTCTATGTCGAGGATTTCTGGTCGCGGCACGGCGATATCTACTTCCTGACCGGACATGTCAACCTGACGCTGGCGCGCCGCAAGCCCGAGGTTCATGCCTTCACTACCATGGAGGCCGATCAACTGACCATCGACTTCCTGCCCGGCGCCGATATTCGCGGCCAGCGCAGCCGGGAGATCGATGAGCAGACCGTGATCGGCATGTATATGAACAACCGCGCCGCTGAAAGCCTGGCCGCCGGCGCCATTGACGATGCCTATTGGTGGGTGCGTGCTTCGCTCAAGGCTGACCCGCGCATGATGGCGGCCTACAACACGCTCGGTGTGATCTACCGGCGCCGCGGTCTGCCCGAGCTGGCGCAGGCCAGCTTTCGCCATGTCTTGCGCCAGGAGCCGGACAACACCCAGGCCTTGTCCAATCTGGTGCTGGTGCTGGACGAGGGCGGCCCCGGCTCGGAGTCGGCCCTGCTGACGGCCAAGCTGCGAGAGCTGCAACCGCATCCGCCCTATAAGTTTTTTGATGAAGGTATGGCTGCCATGCGACGAGGGGAGTACCAGCAGGCCAAGGCCTTGTTTGACCGTGAGTTAGCCCGATCAGCGTTTTTCCATGAATTCCACTTTTGGGCGGCTTTGGCCAACTACGGCTTGGGCGATGTCAAGACCGCACACAAACATATGGTCTTGGCTTTGGAGAACAGCAGCACGGAACGAGACAAGCGGCTCTACGCTGCCAAGATGGATTTGCTGAAATCTCGCAAGAACATGTTCCATTGAACGGCGCTGGGTCCTCAAGCCAGAGGCGTCAAGCCATGTTTTGCCCGCGCCAGCGCGCAGGCCTCGTCGCCGATACCCATGGGCGCGCGCAGGCCAAATTCCCGGCAAGGGCCGGGCCGCCATTCATAGATGCCGCAGCCGGCCGCCTGGCCCACCGTGCCGACCAGGGCGGCGCAGCGCGGCCGGGCGTGGTCGGTGCCGCGCATGCGGGCCAGGGTGTCGGTCAGTTCCACTGTCAGTCCGTCGGGCACGCAGCCGCCCTCGCTTTGCAGTTCCTCCCGAGCGAAGTCCACGCGAAAACTGGCGCAGCAGGCGCCGCACGGAATGCAGGGGTTGTTCGTGGTTTCGGGGGCGGTCATGCTTGGGTGTCCGTTCAGGCCTCGGCGCCAGCCGGCTCGCGCACCACGGTGACCGAGCATTCCGACTGTGTCACCACCTGGGCCGAGACACTGCCCAGATAGCGTCGCAAGGCCGAAGCGCCGCGTGCGCCCATGACGATGTGGTCGGCGCCATTCTTGGCCGCAAACTCGATGATGGCCGTGGCCGCGTCGGGCGCCTCAAGCACATGGAAGGTCAAGCGGCCGTCCTCCAGATTCAGCGCCTTGCTGATCGGACGCGCCCAATGCTTGAGGGCGATCAGCTGCTTCACGTGCACGCTCTTGCCGTCCTTGTCGGTCAGCTCGTCCATGCCGATGCGGGCCGTCTTCATCACGCTGACGCAGGCCAGACGGGCGCCCGGCTCGGTCTGGACGATGCGGCGCACGGTCTCGCGCAACTGGTCGAGCAGGGCGGGTGTGGCGTGCTGGGTGTCGACTGCCGCCATGATGATGGGGCTGCGCGTCACCTGGTTGCTGACGGTGGCCTGCGGTGCCGGCTCCGAGCCGAGGGCGAAGAACCAGCGCTTCAGGGTCTTGAGGCTGCTGCTGCCCGTCATCTTTTCGGCGCGGCGGGTCAGGCTCACGCCCTCGGGTTGTTGCAGATCCAGGACCAGCTGTGCCGCGCTTTGGTAGCGGCGCTCGGGCTTGACCTCCAGGCAATGCAAGACCACCTCCTGGAACCATGGGGGCAGTTCGGGGTCGATGGCGCGCGGTGGTACCGGTTCGATGTAGAGCCGGCGGCGCAAGCCGCGCACCGAGCTGGGCTGGCCGAAAGGCCGCTCGCCGGTGGCCAGGTGGTAGAGCATGACGCCCAGGGCAAACAGATCGCTGCGTGGGTCGTTGCGCACGAACTGCACCTGTTCGGGCGACATGTACGGCCCCGTGCCCATGGGCAGGGAGAACTCTTCCTCCAGCAGGTCGGGCAGGTGGTCGTGACGCGAAAGCCCGAAGTCGACCAACACGGCCAGCCCATCCGGCCGGAACATGATGTTGCTGGGCTTGATGTCCAGGTGCACCACATGCTGGCGGTGCAAGTCCTGCAAGGCGGTGGCGACACGGATGCCGATGTCCACCACCTCGTCCAGTGGCAGCGGAGCTTCGTCCAGGCGCGGGCGCAAGGACTGACCCTGCACCTGCTCCATGACGATATAGGCTTGTCGTGTCCAGTCGCCGCGCGCGACGAAGCGCGGCACATGTGGGCCTTTGAGCGCCGGCATCAGCATCTGCTCAACCTCGAAGCCGACGATGGTGGCCGGGTCCTCGCCGCCCTTGATGCGCGGCACTTTCATGATCAGGGGGAAGTCCTCACCGGGCTTGGCTTGCAGCCGGGTGACGCGCCAGATATGGGCCATGCCACCCTGATGCATGCGCTCCTCCAGCCGGAAACCGTCGAGCTCCATGCCCGGCTCCAAGGGCCCCAGGGGCGGCGAGATGAACTGGGTGCTGAGGGGGCCGGAATCGGAGCTGGGCATGGTGAAGAGAGTCCTGTTCGGAGGCCTGTGAAGGTGCCGGGTGCCGTGGTCCTGTCGGGATGGGGTCAGGTCTTGCCTTTGACCCTGATGCTACTCGCCTTGCAGCAGGCGGGCCGCCAGCCGTTCGGGCAGGCCGGCGGCGCGGATTTGCGCGGCGGCGGCTTCGGCGTCGTAGGCCACGCGCTGGAAGCTGAGCTCGCCGGCCGTACTGTCAAAGATGGCGTAGCAGGCCGCCGGGTTGCCGTCGCGTGGCTGGCCGCAGGAGCCCGGGATGGCCAGCCATTGGCGGTTCGGCAGCAAGGGGATGGTGACGCCCGCAGCGGGCGTGAACTCGCCCGCCTTGCCGGTCGAGCTCAGGTGGTAGAGCATGGGTTCGTGCATATGGCCGCAGAAGGTGTAGCGGCATTCGGTGGCATGCAGGCTGCGCATGGCTTCCAGGCGGCCCTGGATGTATTCGTAGCCGCCCGGGTCGAAGGCATTGGCATGGACGTAGAGCCGATCTTCTCGGGTGACGCTCATCGGCAACTTGGACAAGAAGTCGAGCTGCGCGGGGTTCAGGTGCGCATGGGTCCACTCCACCGCCAGGCGTGCGTCCTCGCGCATGCTGCTGGAGCTGCCTTGCACCACGGCGGCATCGTGGTTGCCCATGACGGCCGCGGCACCTTGCCTGACCAAGTCGGCGACCTTGTCCAGCACCCAGGCAGGGTCGCCGCCGTAACCGACGAAATCGCCGAGCAAGGCGTAGTCATTGACGCCCTGGGCCTGAGCATGCTCAAGCACCGCGGCGAAAGCCTGCGCATTGGAATGAATGTCAGAGATAAGGGCAATTTTCATGGCGATGCTGAGCTTGCCATGAGCGGCTGACGGCAGGCTGAAGGCGGTGAGGGCGGTGAGGGCGGGAGAAGGATGGGGAAGGCCGCCGAGATGGCGTGGGTGTGACGACGCACATTGCTCGGTTCGTGCGCCTACAGCTTGCCGCCTGTTGGCGCAAACTACAACAGGATTGACCCGCCCCAGCATTGGCGCGGTGGCGACACGCGAAAACGCCAGATCGCGTAAGCTGCGGGCGACCCGCAGATGGGCGGCACGCTCTCAGCGTGCCGCTCAGCGGAACATCAAATCGAGATGTGGGTTTCTCAATTTCGTGCATGCTTGCTTCTCACAACTCTCAAAAGGTGCCTGATGTTGCGGTGGCCGTGGTGCGATGGAGTGGCGGGGTTCCAGCGGAATTGCTCGGTTTGGCTTGTGGCGCTCGCCTCAGCGGCCTTGCCCTGGAGCGCCTGGGCCCAGACCGTCTGTTCGCGCGATATTGCCGTGCCGGTGGCACCGATCGGGCTCAGCGTCACGGTGGCAGGTGAGGATGTGGCGGGTGTCTATCCGGAGGTCTTGCGCAACAGCGTAGCGCGGGAAGGTTGTCCGCTGAAGTTCTCCGTCGTGCCGCGGGCGCGGCAGGAGCTGATGTTCGAGACCGGCCGCGCCGATCTGCTGGTGCCGGCGACACGCACGCCCAAGCGTGACGAGGCCGGCGTGTTTGTGCCCATGGTCAGCAGCCGGGCCACCCTGATTTCTCTGAGCTCCGAGCGTGCACCGCTGCGCAGCCTGGCCGAGTTGCAGGCCCGGCGCGAGATGCGCGTGGTGCTGGTGCGGGGTTTTGATTACGGCGAGTCCTACCAAGCCTTGATCAAGGAGCTGGAGCAGCAGGGGCGCTTGTCATTGGCGTCCGATGCCGTTTCAGTGGCACGCATGCTGGGCAATGGCATGGCCGAAGTCACGGTGATGGCGCCCAGCATTCTGGTGGGTGCCTTGCTGGGCGATGCTCGCGTGCGGCCTCTGCTGGAACAGCTGCGCTACGAGCCGGTGGACGAGCTGCCCTGGGGCGAGAGCGGTGTGTACGTGTCCAAGACCGCTTTGTCGGAGGCCGACCGTCAGAGCTTGCTGGTGCTGCTGGAGCGCGCGGCCAAGTCGGGGCAAGTGTGGCGCGAGTTCGTCAAACACTACCCTCCGGGGAGTCTGACGGGCAGCATTCGGCAGCGGTGAGCGGGCCGCACGCGGCGGCTGTTAGCCGATGCGACCCAGCAGAAGGTACTCCATGAGTGCCAGCCCTTGCGGACATGGGCTGGCCTTCGTCAGGCGTCAGACAGGCCGTCGGGCCTGTCTTCGGTCCTGACTCAGCCTTTTGCACGTTCATTCTGTTTTGGTGTGCACCCGCCGCTGACGCGGCTTCACTTGGCGGGCGCCAAGTGAGTGCACCCCGAATCGCATGCTGCCCTGACGGGCAGGGTTCACATCGGCTGGTCAGCCGATGCGACCCAGCAGAAGGTACTCCATGAGTGCCTTCTGCACATGCATGCGATTCTCCGCCTCGTCCCAGACCACGGATTGGGGGCCGTCGATGACCTCGGCGGTCACTTCTTCGCCACGGTGGGCCGGCAGGCAGTGCATGAAGAGGGCGTCGGGCTTGGCCACGCCCATCATCTCGGCATCGACGCACCAGTCGGCAAAGGCCGCGCGGCGTTTGTCGTTCTCGGCTTCATAGCCCATGCTGGTCCAGACATCGGTGGTCACCAGGTCGGCGCCGCGGCAGGCGTCGAGCGGGTTCTTGAAGACCTTGTAGCAATCGCCGTTCTGGATGCCGGCGACCTGGGCGTCCACCTCGTAGCCGCTGGGCGTGCTGACATGGACGGTGAAGCCCAGGATCTCCGCTGCCTGCAGCCAGGTGTTGGCCATATTGTTGCCGTCACCGACCCAGGCCACGACCCGGCCCTTGAGGCAGTCGACATCGACGATGCCGCGCTGGTTCATGCCGCGCGCTTCGATGAAGGTGAACAGATCGGCCAGGATCTGGCAGGGGTGGTACTCGTTGGTCAGGCCGTTGATCACGGGCACGCGCGAGTGGGCGGCGAAGCGTTCGATCTTGGTCTGCTCGAAGGTTCGGATCATCACCAGGTCGACCATGCGGCTGATCACGCGGGCGCTGTCCTCGATGGGCTCGGCGCGGCCCAGCTGGCTGTCGCCGGTGGTCAGGTGGACCACTGAGCCGCCCATCTGGTACATGCCGGCCTCGAAGCTGACGCGGGTGCGCGTGCTGGCTTTCTCGAAGATCATGGCCAGCGTGCGGTCGGCCAGGGGCTGGTAGCGCTCGTAGTTCTTGAAGCGGCGCTTGATGATGGCGGCGCGCTCAAACAGATGGGCGTATTCCTCGGCGCGGAAGTCCTTGAACTGAAGGTAGTGGCGCATCAGGCCTTGGCCGGGCTTCATGCCTGGGGCTCCGCCAGAAAGGCCTTGATCAAGGGCACGAGAATGGCGGCGATCTGGGCAGCTTCCTCGCTGCTCAGGATCAGGGCGGGCACCAGGCGCACCACGCGCTCGGCGGTGACGCTGATCATCAGGCCGGCATCGGCCGCGCGCTGCAGCAAGACACCGCAGGGGCGATCCAGGGCCACGCCCAGCATCAGGCCCTGACCGCGCACTTCGACGACACCAGGCACGCCTTCCAGGCCCGCTTTCAGGGCGGCCTTGAGCTCGCCTCCAACCTTCTCGGCATGCGCCAGCAGGCCGTCTTCTTCCATGATCTTCAGCGTCTCAACGCCGGCGCGCATGGCCAGCGGGTTGCCGCCGAAGGTGGTGCCGTGGTTGCCCGGCTGCATGATCTTGGCGGCGCGTGGGCCGCAAACCACGGCACCGATGGGCACGCCCGAACCCAGGCCCTTGGCCAAGGGCATGACATCGGGGCGGATGCCGGCCCACTGATGGGCGAACCACTTGCCGGTGCGGCCGATGCCGCACTGAACTTCGTCCAGCATCAGCAGCAGATCGCGCTGGTCGCAGATGCGGCGCAGGCCTTGCAGAAATTCGATGCGCGACTCGTTGATGCCGCCTTCGCCCTGGATGGTTTCCAGAAAGATGGCGGTGATGTTCGGATGGGCGTCCAGCGCCGCTTCAACGGCAGGCAGATCATTCAGCGGCACGCGCACAAAGCCGGGCACCAAGGGGCCGAAGCCGGCATGGATCTTGGGGTTGGCGGTGGCGGAGAGGGTGGCGATCGAGCGGCCATGGAAGGCGCCCTCGAACACCATCACCTCGGGTGCATGGTTGCCGCGGTCGTTGCCGAATTTGCGGGCGATCTTGAGTGCCGCTTCGTTGGCCTCCAGGCCGCTGTTGCAGAAGAAGGCCACGTCCAGGCCGGACAGCTCGCACAGCTTGGCAGCCAGCTGCTCTTGCAAGGGTACGTGGTAGTAGTTGCTGCTGTGCATCAACGTGGCCACCTGCGCCTGCAGGGCCGGCACCAGGCGCGGATGCGCATGGCCCAGGGTGTTGACGGCGATGCCGCCCAGCCCGTCCAGGTATCGTCGGCCGTTCACGTCCCAGACCCAGCAGCCTTCACCGCGCGCCAGGGCGATGGGCAGGCGGCCATAGGTTTGCATCACGTGAGGTTCGGACGGCACAACAGCAGACGGGACAACGGGGGCGTTCATCAACTCTCCATAGGTGGGGGACAAGCAAACAGGGTGGCGTTTCGGCGCGGCGGAACCTCGCCGAAACGTCGGCGGATTCTAAGGGCCAGGTCTTTCCCGAGGCCCTGACACGGGCCTGACGCGTGCGAATGTCCGGTCTTGCCGAGCTGCCTGTGCTGCGGCGCAACACATCCAAGGCACAATAGCGTCTGTCGTAAAACCGTCTATTTTCGCGGCCGCGGGGCTGGAACCCAGCCCGGCGTCGAAGTCGCCCACCCATGAGCCAGTCCCCCAAATCGCGCGAAGTATTCATCCAGGGCCTCACCCTGGAGGGCCGGACCTTCCGGCCGAGCGACTGGGCCGAGCGTCTGGCAGGCGCCATGTCCTGCTTCCGCCCTGGCGGCGCCCGTGGCGGTATCGGCGCCTACATCGGCTACTCGCCACTGTGCGTGCCGCGGGTGATCAACGGTGTGAAGTGCGTGATCGTCAACGAAGAGTTGCGCCGCCTTGAGCCCATGGCCTGGGACTTCGTCATGAACTTCGCCCGCGACAACAGCCTGCAGGTGGCCGAGGCTTGCTTGTTGCCGGACAGCCCCAGCGCGGAAAAGCGCTCGGCGGACTGAGCCGCGGCCAGCGCTGACTGAGCTTCAGCGCTGTCGGCGCGCCCTTTGCAGGGCCAGCAATTCCAGGCTGCCGCCGAGCAGGCACATCAGCCAGATCATGCGACGACGCAGGCTGCCGACAAGGCCGGCGGGAAGGAAGTGGTCCGCATCGCTGCAGCGCTCGTTTTTGAGGGGTTGCATGGCGGCTAGGCTATGTCGGCTTCGTGACGATCTGATGACGCGCATATAAGGCGTTCAGCATGTGCTGCGGTGTGATGCTGGAGTCCGGCCGGGCCTGCGGCTATGCTTGCCGGCTTCGCGCCCAAACCCTTTTCTTCAGCGGATCTGATCCTGGTGTCTTCCTCTGTCTCTTTGCTGCCGGCCTTGCCTGAACTCGCTGAGCTGGAGTTGCTGCTGCGCCAGGCCGGGCCCTTGCTGCAACAGCATGAACTCGGTCAGGTGGCGGTGGGCGGCGGCAGCTTGCCCTTGCTGGCTTTGACACTGGGCAACCC
Source organism: Paucibacter sp. DJ2R-2 (assembly GCF_025717675.1). Taxonomy (GTDB): domain Bacteria; phylum Pseudomonadota; class Gammaproteobacteria; order Burkholderiales; family Burkholderiaceae_C; genus Paucibacter_A. The sequence goes on along the minus strand of NZ_JAJIRT010000007.1, from coordinate 235,439 downwards.
GGATCCGGCCGTGCCGGCGGTGGGCTTCTTTGGCGGCGTCCATGGCCTGGAGCGCATTGGAGCGGAGGTGGTCATGGCTTTTTTGGCCAGCCTGATCTCGCGGTTGCACTGGGACAGCAGCTTGCACCGCATGCTGGAGTCCTTGCGTGTCGTGTTTTTGCCGCTGGTCAACCCGGGCGGGATCTGGAACGGCACTCGCGCCAATCCGCGTGGCGTGGACCTGATGCGCAATGCGCCGGTGGAGGCGGGCCCAGGGGTGTCGCCCTGGGTCGGAGGTCAGCGTCTGAGCCCCAGGCTGCCCTGGTATCGCGGCGCGGAAGCGGCAGGTATGGAGACTGAAAGCCAGGCGCTGTGCGACTTGGTGCAGCGCGAGTTGCTGAGCCACAGGCAGTCGGTCGCGGTGGACTGCCACTCGGGATTCGGTCTGGCCGATCGCATCTGGTTCCCTTATGCCCACACGGCTCGGCCTTTGCCGCATTTGGCGGAAATGCATGCCTTGTGTCAGATCCTGGATCAGACCCATGCCCAGCATCGCTACGTGTTCGAGCCACAGAGCCGACAATACTTGACCCACGGAGACCTGTGGGACCATCTCTACTTACAGGCCTGTGCGCGCGACGATTGTCTGCACCTGCCTCTGACCTTGGAAATGGGCTCCTGGCTCTGGGTCAGGAAGAATCCCAAGCAACTTTTTTCTCGCCACGGCATGTTCAATCCTCTGGTCAGTCATCGACAGCAGCGTGTGCTGCGCCGCCATATCGCATGGCTGGACTTCATGCTTCGTGCGGCAGCTGGCATGCCGCGCTGGTTGCCCCAGGGCGAACAACGTGCCAGACATGAGCAGCAGGCGCTGCAACGTTGGTATCGCCGGAGTGCTGGCGCATGACGGGGCCGGTTCCAGCGCCCGCGCCGGTGGAGGCGCAGCCGCAGGCTGCCAGCACCTGGGTTTTGCTGCGTGGGCTTTCGCGCGAGTCCGGTCATTGGGGGGACTTTCCTCGCCTGTTGCTGCGCAAGATCCGCGAGCAGCAGCCCGGGGCTCAGCTGATTTTGCTGGACCTGCCGGGCAATGGCATGCTGCACCGACAGACCAGTCCGAGCGAGGTGCCGGCCATGGTGGAAGCCTGCCGCTCGCAAGTGGCTCGTTTGGGAATCAAGGGGCCGGTCCATGTTCTGGCCATGTCCCTGGGTGCCATGGTCGCCAGCGACTGGATCGCGCGCTACCCCAAAGAGGTCTGCGCCGGCGTCCTGATCAATACCAGCCTGCGTCCCTTCAGTCCCTTTTACCGCCGCCTGCGGCCGCTCAACTACTTCACTTTGTTGATGCTGAGCCTGAGTCGCCTGGGTTACCGGCAGCGCGAGGCCAAGGTCTTGCGCATGACCACCCGCTTGCTGCCGCGTCCTGAAGAAGTGCTGGACCATTGGGTGTCCTTGCAGCGCGAGCGGCCTGTGGGGGTGCGCAACACCATGCGGCAGTTGCTGGCGGCGGCTCGGTACGAGGCCACCCGGCGGCGTCCGGCGGCGCCGATCTTGCTGCTGTGCAGCAAGGCCGATAGGCTGGTCGACTGGCGCTGTTCGCAAGCCATCAGCCGAGCCTGGGGTGCGCCCCTGCGCCTGCATGAGCATGCCGGCCATGATTTGCCGCTCGACGACGCGCCGTGGGTGGCACAGGCCGTGGCGGACTGGCTGAAGATGCGGCGTATGCAGGGTCTGGATCACGGCGAGTGGCATTGATTGAGCCCCGGCCCGAGCGGAAGAAGAGGGCTTCCGCTGGCTCGCATCCAGACGCAAAAAAGCCCGCTTGCGCGGGCTTTTTGACTTTGCACCAGAACTGGTTGTTAGGCGGCCAGCGCCTTGATCTTTGCCGACAGACGGCTCTTGTGACGAGCAGCCTTGTTCTTGTGGAAGATGCCCTTGTCAGCGACCGAGTCGATCACGGATTGAGCTGTCTTGAACAGTTCGGCAGCCTTGGTCTTGTCGCCAATGACCACGGCTTTTTGCACGTTCTTGATGACCGTGCGGAAATGGGAGCGCAGAGCCGTGTTGGCTGCGTTGAGCTTGATGTCCTGGCGAGCGCGCTTGAGGCCCGATGCCGTACGGACTGTCTTCTTGACTTTGGAAGAGGATGCCATGCTGTAAATCTACCCAGTTGGTGCAAAGACCGCGAGTATAGCACTGAAATAACAGTGAAACAAAGGCCGATGCGGCGTTGGCCACTCGGAAGCGGCGAGGGGGCACATGATAATGCGGCGCCCGGCCTGTCATCAAGCGGCCATGCTGTTTGAGGTCTGGGTCGGCCCGGTATGGATTCCAGCGGCTGAATCTGGCCGCTCAAAGCCTGCAATAGGTCTGCTGTATGCCTCTGCATGTGTTTCCCTCGCTCTTCTTGCTGACTGCGTCCCCGTCATGAATCTGTTGCGTGCTGCGTCTCTGATCTCCGTCTTCACCTTGGTCTCCCGCATCACCGGGCTGATGCGGGAGCAGATGGTGGCCGCCATGTTTGGCGCAGGCGTGCTGTCTGATGCATTCCTGGTCGCCTTCCGCATTCCGAACATGTTGCGTCGCCTGTTTGCGGAAGGGGCCTTCTCGCAGGCCTTTGTGCCGGTGCTGGCGGCCACGCGCGCCAAGCATGGCGACGAGGCAACCCGCGATTTGATTGATGCCGTGGCCTCGGTGCTGGCTTGGGCCTTGGCGGCCACCTGCGTGATCGGCGTGCTGGCCGCGCCGGTGCTGGTCTGGATGCTGGGTTCTGGCATGCCGGGCAAGGGGCAGGACGCGGCCGTGGTGATGACGCGCTGGATGTTTCCCTACATCGGCTGCATGTCCATGGTGGCTTTGGCGGCCGGCATTCTCAACACCTGGAAGCGTTTCATGGTGCCGGCGGTCACGCCGGTGATCCTGAATCTCTGCGTGCTGGCCTTCGGCTGGTGGATGACGCCGGTGGTGGCGGACTGGGGTTACCCGCCAATCTATTCAATGGCCATGGGCGTGATGGTCGGAGGCGTCTTGCAGTTGCTGATTCAGTTTCCCGCGCTCCGCCACATCGGCGTGCGTCCGCGCATTGCGTTTCGCCCTTCGGATGTGCGCCGTGCCAGCACCCACCCGGGTGTGGGCACGATCTTGCGTCAGATGGGGCCGGCCCTGCTGGGCGTCGGGGTTGCGCAACTCTCGCTGCTGATCAATACGCAGATTTCCAGCCACATCGCTGTCGGTGCCACTTCCTGGCTCAACTATGCCGACCGCTTGATGGAGTTCCCCATGGCCTTGCTGGGCGTGGCGCTGGGGGCGGTGCTGACGCCCCAGCTTTCCTCGGCCCAGGCTGAGGGCGATACGCAGCGCTATTCGGACATGCTGGACTGGGGTCTGCGCCTGGTGGTGTTGTTTGGTCTGCCTTGTGCGCTGGCTTTGCTGGTTTTTGCCGAGCCCTTGGTGGCCGTGCTGTATCACCGCAAGGCCTTTCTGGCCGTCGACGTGGTGAATACCGCGCAGGCGGTCATGGGTTGGGGTGTCGGTCTTCTGGGACTTCTGGCCATCAAAGTGCTGGCGCCGGGCTTTTACGCCAAGCAGGACACGCGCACCCCGGTGCGCATCGCCATTGGCGTGCTGGCGCTGACCCAGCTGCTCAATCTGGTTTTCGTGCCCTGGGTGGGTGTGGCCGGCTTGGCGCTGTCCATCGGCCTCGGCGCCATGGTCAATGCTTTCTGGCTGCTTCGTGGACTTCGCCGTCAGGGTAGTTACACACCCGAGCCCGGCTGGGTGCGTTTTGCCCTCAGGGTGCTGCTGGCGAGCGCGGCAATGGCCGTGCTGCAATGGCAGTTGGCGCAGCGTCTGGACTGGATTGCTTTGGGTCAGAGTGAAGGTTTGCGGGCCTTGGTCATGGCCGGCAGCCTGGCGGCCTCGGCTCTGCTGTATTTCGGCATCCTGGCCCTGCTCGGCTTGCGTCTGCGTCAGTTCATGCGGCGCGGCTGAAATCGTCTCGTCCCTCTAAACTCGCCTTATGAGCTCTTCCTTGCGCCTGGATGCGCCAACCCCGCTGGAGTACTTCGCCGCCTTGGTGCAGGAGGATGTCAGCCTGAACTTGCTGGAGGCTGCGGCCTCTCTGGCCCAGGATGAGCAGCCGGCTCTCGATGTGCAAGCGGTGCTGGCCGAGGTCGATGGTCTGGCCCGGCGCCTGCGGCAGCGCCTGCCCGCCGATGCCTCGGCCCAAGTCAAGTTGCGCAGCCTGTGTCGCTTCTTCCATGAGGAGCTTGGATTCGGTGGCAATGTCAATAATTACTACGAGCGTGGCAACAGCTATGTCCACCAGGTGCTGGCGACGCGCCGCGGTATCCCGGTCAGCCTGGCGGTGATCTTTCTGGAGCTGGCCAGTCAGCTGGGCCTGCGGGCTCAAGGTCTGGCCTTCCCTGGGCATTTCTTGGTGCGCGTGCGCATGGGCAATGGCGAGGTCGTGCTGGATCCCTTCAGCGGCGACTCCTTGTCGCGCAGCCGGCTGGACGAAATGCTGCAAGCGTTTCGTGGCAGCACCGGTCTGCAGGGCGAGGTGGATTTGCCCGTTGATCTGTTTTTGCAGCCGGCCTCGGCGCGCGACATCCTGGCGCGCATGTTGCGCAATCTGAAGGAGATCCACCGTGCTGCCGGCGACTGGCCGCGCTTGCTGGCCGTGCAGCAGCGTCTGGTGGTGCTGCTGCCGCATGCGGCGATCGAGCGGCGCGACCGCGGCCTGGTGCTCGAATCGCTGGGCCATTGGCCGGCTGCGGCCGAGGATCTGGAGGCTTATTTGGCTCAGGAGCCTCAGGCCCCCGATGGCCCCTTGCTGCAGGAGCGTGTGGCGCAGCTGCGCCAGCGTGGCGGGCCGGCCTTGCACTGAAGGAGCACCTCGTCGACTGCCATGAGGCGCCGCCCTTAGAATTGCCGCCGCCCCACCCGGGCCTGCTGTCGCTGCGGGTTCCCTGATGGATTTCGAGCTGCATTTGGTCTTGGAGATGACCCGGTTTTGAAGCAGATTCCGCTTGCCATCGGCCCCGCGCCGATGTTCACCTTTGATAATTTCCTGCCCGGCGCCAACAGTGCGGTCCTGGCACATTTGCAGTCTCTGCGGGCCGGTGCTGTGGCGCCGCCGCCGGTGTTTCTCTGGGGTCTGCCTGGTTGCGGCAAGACCCATGTGCTGCGTGCTTTGGCTCATGCTTGGCAGGACGCGGGCGCTCAGGTCGGCTGGTACGACGCTGACACGCCGCTGCCCTGGGAGCTGCCAAGCCAACCCAGCCTGCTGCTGATGGATGACTGCGAACGTTTCGACGCCGGTCAGCAGCATGCGGCCTTCGCCTTGTTCGTTGAGGCGGCCACCCATGGTCTGGCGGTGGTGGCCAGCGGCAGCGCGCCGCCGGTCGATCTGGCGCTGCGCGAAGACTTGCGCACGCGGCTGGGCTGGGGCCCGACCTTTGCCTTGCAGCCTCTGAGCGAGCAGGAAATGCGCGCTGCTTTGCGCCGCGAGGCCGATCGCCGCGGCATCCTGCTGGCCGATGAAGTGATCGACTATCTGCTGACCCGCTTTGCCCGTGATCTCAAACATCTGATGTGCTTGCTGGATCGACTCGATGAATTTGCCCTGGCCGCCAAGCGCGCGGTCACGGTGCCACTGCTGCGCCAAATGCTGGCCGATGAAGGAGTTTCCGGATGAGTCAGAACGCAGGACAGGCGCTGACCTTGTTCGATCTCGACGGCACTTTGATTCCCAATGATTCGGACCATGCCTTTGGTAGCTTCATGGTGGCGGTCGGCTGGGCCGATGGGGCTCAATGGCAGGCTCGCAATGATGAGTTCTACGCCCAGTACCAGGCCGGTTGCCTGGATCTGGACGCCTATATCGAGTTCGCCACCTCCGTCTGGCGCCGCCGTCCGCTGGCCGAGGCCCTGGCCATGCGTGAGCGTTTCATGGCCGAGGTGATGCAGCCCTTGATCGGTGACAATGCGCGGGCCTTGGTCCGCCGCCATGCCGAGGCCGGGGATTTGCTGGCCATCGTCACCGCGACCAACGAATTCGTGACGGCCCCGATTGCTGCTGCTTTTGGCATCGAGCACCTGATCGCCGTGCGCCTGGCGCGTGATGAGCAGGGTGCTTGCACGGGGCGCATCGAAGGTGTGCCTTCCTTCCAGTCCGGCAAGATCGAGCGTGTCCAGCAATGGCTGGCGGGCTTGGGGCGACAATGGCAGGACTTCGAGCGTGTGAATTTCTACAGCGACTCGATCAATGATTTGCCGCTTCTGGACTTGGTCAGTCACCCGGTGGCCACCAATCCTTCGCCGGCTCTGGCGGACATCGCGTCCGCTCGCGGCTGGCCTCAACTGAACCTCTTCGCATGATCAAAAAATTCATTGACAAGCTGCTGGGCAAGCCTTCCGCCGGCAAGGCCGCCAAGGCGCCGAAGGAAGCGAAGCCCGGGCATGGCTCCTTGGGCAAGCGGGTTGAAGTGGGCGTGTCCGAGCATGGCATTGACCCCAGCCTGCTCGACGAGCGTGCGGTACGCGTGGTGGAGACCTTGGCCGATGCCGGCTTTGAGGCCTATATCGTCGGCGGCGCGGTGCGCGACCTGCTGCTGGGCATGCGCCCCAAGGATTTTGATGTGGCCACCAACGCCACGCCCGAGCAGGTCAAGGGCTTGTTCCGCCGCGCCTTCATCATCGGCCGGCGCTTCCGCATCGTCCATGTGGTCTACGGACGCGGGCGGGAACATGAGGTGATCGAGGTGTCCACCTTCCGGGCTCTGCTGGGTCAGGAAACGGCCGAGCAAGTCGCCGGCAACGAGAAGACTTCCAAGGCCGAGTTGGCGGGCAAGAGCCATGTGGTCGATGCCGAGGGTCGGGTCTTGCGCGACAACGTCTGGGGCCCGCAGATCGAGGACGCCGCACGTCGCGATTTCACGGTCAATGCCCTGTACTACGACCCGCGCCGTCAGTTGGTGGTCGATTACCACGGCGGCTTGGCCGACGCCAAGAAGCGCGTGCTGCGCATGATCGGCGACCCGGAAGCCCGCTACCGCGAAGACCCTGTGCGCATCATTCGCGCCGTGCGTTTCGCGGCCAAGCTGGGCTTTGAGCTCGAGCCCAAGACGCGCGCGCCGGTCAAGGCCAGTGCTGCACTGCTGGCCAATGTGCCGATCTCGCGCATGTTCGACGAGATGATCAAGCTGCTGCAGACCGGCCATTCCCTGGCCAGCCTGGAAGAGCTGCGCAAGCAAGGCTTGGCGCGCGGCGTGTTCCCCGTGCTTGACGCCATGCTCAATGAGCGCGGTGAGCTGGCCGAAGGCACGCGCGGCGATTTCGTGCGCATGGCCTTTGAAGACACCGACCTGCGCGTGCGTGAGGGCCGCGGTGTGTCGCCCAACTTCATGCTGGCCTGCATGCTGTGGTTCGAGGTGCTGGAGCGCTGGACGCGCCTGCGTGAAGCGGGTGAGCCGGTGGTGCCGGCCTTGCAACAGGCCATCGACACGGTCTTCGATGCCCGCATCGGCGACATCTCCGGTCGCGGCAAGCTGGCCACCGAGATGCGCGAAATCTGGATGATGCAGCCTCGTTTCGAGCGGCGCAGCGGCAGTGGCGTCTACACATTGATCGAGCAGCCTCGCTACCGTGCTGGCTTCGACTTCCTGCGCCTGCGTGCCGATGCGGGTGAGATCGACCCTGCTCTTGCTGATTGGTGGGAAGACTTTGCCCTCGGCAGCGACGAGGAGCGTGAAGCCTTGCTGGAAGATGTGCGCGAGCTGGAAAAGTCGCAGCGCCGCAGCGCCAAGACCCACCAGTTGCCCCGCAAGGAAGGTATCGGCCCCGTCGGCGCGCCCGATGATGTGGAAGAAGCGCTGTCGGAAGGCAAGGCTCCGGCCAAGAAGCGTCGCCGTCGGCGCAAGCCCGGTGCGCGCGCGGCCGGTGAGGGCGCTGGCGGCGCTGCGCCCGCCGCTGAGGGCGGCAACGGCGAGCTCTGATGTCGACGGCTGCTCGGCAAGGCTCGCGTGAGGTGCGAGCCTTTGTCGGTCTGGGGGCGAATCTCGGTGGTGATCTGGCGGCCACCCTGCGCTTGGCTCTGCGGGATTTGCGGGCCTTGTCAGGCTGTGAGCTTGTCGCTGTTTCCAGCGCCTACCGGAGTGCTCCGGTCGATGCGGGCGGCCCTGACTATCTCAACGCGGTGGCGGAGTTGCGCACCTGCATGGAGCCGCTGGAGCTACTGGATGCCTTGCAAGCGATCGAGCAGGCCCATGGCCGTGAACGCCCCTATGTCAATGCGCCGCGGACCCTTGATCTTGACCTGCTTCTGTATGGCCAGGATCAGCTCTCGGAAGCCCGCTTGTCGGTGCCGCATCCGCGCCTGCATCAGCGCGCCTTCGTGCTGAAGCCTTTGCTGGAACTGGCGCCCGATCTGCAAGTGTCCGGCCTGCCGCCGCTGCAGGAATGCCTGCTGTGCCTGCAGGACCAGGCGATCGAATGCCAGGGAGCCCTGTGATGGGCTCGGTTACTGGCTGATTTCCTGGGCTGCCTCGACCTGGGATTCGAAGTAGCGCTGGGCGCTGAAGGCGATGGTGGTCATCAGACAGATGCCGCCGATGAAAACGCAGGCCACGACGCCAATCACTGCTGCCCAGCCGCTGGCCTGTCCGCGCTGCCCTGGGTTGTGTTGTGCGTCCCATTTTTCGTCGGATGTCAGGCCATAGACGATGCCGCAAATCATCGCGTTGACCAGCATCAGCCCCATCCAGGGCATGAGGAGCCAGCTCAGGTGGTCGTCTTGGCCCAGGAGCTCCATGCGCTGCAAGCCGTAGAGACCCAGCAGGGTGGGCCAGGGGTGCAGCCAGGCCAGGCGATCGCTGAGCCCGTACAAATAGAAACGATGCAGGCCCAGGCTGCCCAGCAGCAAGGCCAGCCAGGTCGCGACGGTCTTGGACTTGTAGTGTGCGGTGCCGCTCATTCCGGGCTGCCTGTGTCGCCGAGGCCGAGCTGGCGCTGCATCAGCACCACATCCAGCCAGCGGCCAAACTTCCAACCCGCACTTTTCAGAACGCCCGTGTCTGTGAAGCCCAGGGAGCGGTGCAGGCCGATGGAGCCGAGGTTGTCGGCGTCGCCGATCACGGCCAGCATCTGGCGAGCGCCCAGCGCTTCGCAGCGCGCCATCAGCTCGGCCAGCAGCAAGCGGCCCAAGCCTAGGCCCTGGCTGTCGTGGCGCAAATAGATGGAGTCCTCCAGGCAGAAGCGGTAGGCCATGCGCGGGCGGAAATAGTTGGCATAGGCATAGCCCAGCAGCTCGCCTTCACGCTCGGCGATCAGCCAGGGCAGGCCGCGGCTCAGCACCTCGCTGCGGCGGCGCGCCATTTCGGCCTGGTCGGGCACTTCGGTTTCAAATGTGCCGGTGCCGTTCAGCACAGCATGGGCGTAAATGGCCTGGATGGCGGGGAGGTCGGCTTCCGTGCTGGGGCGCAGGGTCAGGGCGCCTGGCTTGTTTGTGATTTTTTCTGCGGGCATATCGTTAGAGATCGGTTGAGCCGAGTTTATAATGCTGGGTTTTGGCCTTGGTCGAACTTATCTGTCATTGCGGCTCGCATTTCGTGGGCAACAAGGGCGTCAAGTGCGGCGTATCTACAGGGCCATCCACGGCAGCCGGTTTCAACAACAAAGCGGGCAGCGCATTGTGCAGTGCAATCCTTGAGATGCGCACTTCAAAAGCACAGCGTGCGGTCAGCGGTTGATGCGACTTGGTGCCACCCCGATCTACTCGCCCTGAGTGTCTCCTGGTGCGATGGATGCAATAGATTCATAGGAAACATCATGGTTGTTATTCGACTGGCTCGCGGCGGCTCCAAGAAGCGCCCCTTCTACAACATCGTCGTGGCCAACAGCCGCCAGCGCCGTGACGGCCGCTTCATTGAGAAGGTCGGTTTCTACAACCCGGTCGCTTCCGGTGCTGCTGAATCCCTGCGCGTCGCCATCGACCGCGTCAGCTACTGGGTGGGCGTGGGTGCTCAGCTGTCGCCGACCGTTGAGCGTCTGGTGACCGAAGCCAAGAAGGCTGCGGTCTAAATGTCGAGAACACCCGGCTCCGATCCGCGCGCTTCCGCCCCCGTCGGCTCCGACGAGCTGGCCTGGCCCGAGGACGCGGTTGAAGTTGGGTGCATTCTTGATGCCTGGGGCGTCAAGGGTTGGTTCAAGGTGCAAGCCTATTCCAGCGATGCCCAGGCCTTGTTTTCCTCTCGGCGCTGGTTTCTCCGTGCGCCCGAGGGCAACGCGCCGGCGGTGGTCAAGGTCAACAAGCCCTTGCCGCGCCTGCTGAAAATTCTCTCGATCCGCGAGCATGGCGAGGGCCTGGTGGCCAACGCGCAGGACTACGCGGATCGCAACGCAGCCGAATCGCTGCGCGGCGCGCGCATCTTCATCTCGCGCTCGGCTTTCCCGGCTGCCGACCCCAATGAGTACTACTGGGTGGACCTGATTGGCCTGAGCGTCAGCAACCGCCAAGGCGAGGTCTTGGGTGAAGTGCTCGGCTTGATCGATGCGGGCCCGCACAGCGTGTTGCGCATCATGCCGCCCGGGCTGACCGCGCCGATCAAGCCCGATCAGGAGCGCCTCGTGCCTTTTGTGGCTGCCTTCGTCGACGATGTCGATCTCGAGCAGCGGCAGATCACGGTCGATTGGGGCATGGACTACTGAGTCCGGCGCGGCGCAGACATGTCGCCGCAACCTTTGCTGTCGGCTTCTTTGTTTCGGCCATCGGCCATCTGTCCGCCATGCGTTTCGACATCCTGACCCTGTTCCCCGAATTGTTCGGTCCGCACCTGAGTCAGGGCGTGACACGCCGTGCTTTCGAAAGCCGGCAAGTCGATGTCCAGCTCTGGCAGTTGCGCGATTACGCGAGCGACAATTACCGCCGCGTCGACGATCGACCCTTTGGTGGTGGGCCGGGTATGGTCATGCTGGCCGAGCCGCTGGAGCGCGCACTTGCTGCTGCCAAGGCAGCGCGGCAGGAGGTGGCAGTGGCGGAAGCTGCGCCGGCCATCATCCACTTCAGCCCGACCGGGCGGCGCATGGATCAGGCCTTGGTGCAGGAACTCGCGGCAGGGCCCGGTGCGGTTCTCCTCTGTGGCCGTTACGAGGGTATGGATCAGCGCTTCCTGGATCGCCATGTCACGCTGGAACTGAGTCTCGGCGACTTCGTTCTGTCCGGCGGTGAACTGCCGGCCCTGGCCCTGCTTGATGCCGTGGCGCGCCTGCAAGAGGGCGTGCTCAATGATGCCCAGTCCCATGTGCAGGATAGTTTTTCCGATGGCCTGCTTGACTGCCCGCATTACAGCCGGCCTGAAGTGTTGAGTGGCTTGCCGGGTCAGGTCGAGGACCTGCCGGTGCCCGCGGTGCTGATGTCCGGCCACCATGCGCAGATTGCCCGCTGGCGCCGTGAACGCTCGCTTGAAATCACCCTGCGCCGTCGCCCGGATCTGATCACTGCGGCGCGCGCGGCAGGGCGCTTGAGCAAGGCCGATGAGCGTTATCTGTCGCATTTGCAGGCCGCGTCATCGAGTACTCCGGCGTCTTGAGTTTGGATCGCGGCAAAAGCGCGCTATAATGGCGGGCTGTCCGATCCTCTGGCGGGTCGAGGTGAGATCAAGAGCTGCAAAGTCCTTTGATCCCACATGCCGGTGAAACAAGGAAGTGCGCTCAAGTCGTGAGTTGCGGGAACGCAAATCGCTCTGGCACATGACCCGACGCCGCCGGCGCCATTTTCAGCAGTCTTTGGGTCTCATGTGAGACCACAAAGCGTCGGCGCCGCCACGATCACATGGAGAACCTCATGGACTTGATCCAAACCCTTGAGCAAGAAGAAATTGCTCGTCTGAACAAGACTTTCCCGACTTACTGCCCTGGCGACACCGTCATCGTCAGCGTCAACGTCGTTGAAGGCACTCGCAAGCGCGTGCAGGCATTCGAAGGCGTCGTGATTGCCAAGCGCAACCGCGGCCTGAATTCCAGCTTCATCGTGCGCAAGATCTCCAACGGCGAAGGCGTGGAGCGTACGTTCCAGCTGTACAGCCCGCTGATCGCTTCGATCGAAGTGAAACGCCGCGGCGATGTGCGCCGTGCCAAGCTGTACTACCTGCGCGACCGCTCGGGCAAGTCGGCACGTATCAAGGAAAAGTTGGGCTGATCCAGGCAACTGGGTTTCCCGACGAAAAAGCCGCCTTCGGGCGGCTTTTTTTTGCCCGATTTTCGCTTGCTACCCGGCCGGGGTCGCCCCTGCCAGACCTTATGCTGATGTCATGAGCCGAGCTCCCATTCTTGACCCCCGCGCAGTGCCTGTGACGCAGGTCGACACGGATCTGCCGCCGGTGGCCGGGGACCGCCTGACAGCCACTGCACTGCGGCAGCGTTTTGCCCGGCCGCCGACCTGGCAGCCCGAGTTGGCGGGCGACGGCGGCCGCTTCAGCGAGCGCGAGCCCGCTGCAGCTGCCGTGTTGCTGCCCTTGGTGGAGCGCGCTGACGGCCTGCATCTGCTTCTGACCCGGCGTACCGAGCATCTGCGCAACCATGCCGGACAGATCAGTCTGCCGGGCGGCAAGACCGAAGCCTCGGACCCAGATGCCTCGGCCACGGCACTGCGGGAAACCGAAGAGGAAATTGGTCTGGCGCGCCGGCACATCGAGGTGCTGGGCAGCCTGCCGATCTACACCACGGTGACTTCCTTTCTGGTCACGCCCGTGGTCGCGTTGGTGCAGACCGGCTTCGAGCTGCGCCTGGACCATGGAGAGGTCGATGAGGCCTTCGAGGTGCCGCTGCAGTTTCTGATGACGCCGGCCCACCACCGCCATCATCGCTTCGAGTTTGCCGGTGGGCAGCGACAGTTCCTGTCCATGCCGTGGTCTGGCCTTGCGGGCGAGCGAGACGACTTCATCTGGGGCGCGACGGCCGCGATTCTGCGCAACTTCTACCGCTTCCTTTCAGCCTGAGCAACAGCGCCCGCTATCATCCCGGCCCATGAACTTCTTCGCGGTCCTTCTGGCATTGCTGTGCGAGCAGCTCAAACCTTTGCGCCATGGCAATGGCATCCATCATGGCGTGATCAGCTGGGTGCGCTGGACCGGGCGCAATTTCGACGCTGGTGACGAGCATCATGCGTCGGTGGTCTGGGCGATCACGGCGCTGGGGCCGGCCTTGCTGACCACGGCGGTCTATTTGGCCGTGCATCACTTCAGCGTGCTGCTGGCTCTGGCCCTCGATGTCCTGGTGCTTTATCTGACTTTGGGCTTCCGCCAGTTCAGTCACTACTTCACCGACATCCGTGACGCGCTGGAACGGGGCGACGATCAAGAAGCGCGACGTCTTCTGTCGGAATGGCGCCATCTCGATGCCAGCGAGCTGCCGCGCACCGAACTGGTTCGCCATGCGATCGAGCATTCCCTGCTGGCTGCGCACCGCCATGTGTTCGGCGTGTTCTTCTGGTTTGTGGTCTTGTCTACGCTGGGCTTGGGCCCGGCGGGGGCCGTGCTGTATCGCATGGCCGAGTTTGCCAGCCGCTACTGGGCCTTCAAAAGCCGCACGCTGGATGCGCCGACCAATGAGCGCCTGATGCTGCTGTCGCGCCGCTTGTTCGGTTGGATCGATTACTTGCCGGCCCGTTTCACCGCCACCGGCTTCACCATCGTCGGCAATTTCGAAGAGGCGGTGAACGGCTGGCGTCGTGATGCCGGCCTCTGGTTGCACCCCAATGAAGGCATCATCCTGGCTTCGGCCGCCGGTGCTTTGGGTTTGCAGCTGGGGGGTGTTGCGGCGCCCGGCGTGACGCCAGATCGCAGCAAGACCTTTGAGGCCGGCGTTGATGCCGATGCCACCCGGGCCGACGGCAGCACGCCGGGTCAGCCGGCCCAGTTCGGCCATTTGCAAAGCGTGGTCGGCCTGATCTGGCGTTCGGTCGTCTTGTGGATGCTCTTGCTGGCTCTGTTGACGCTGGCCAATCTGGTCGGTTGAAATTGCGATTTCTTGGCGGCACTTCGCCGCATGGGCCGGATTGGGTGGTTTTTTTGCCTTGTTTTCGGTGATTGCGGGCCCGCGGACCCGACATGATTGGGCAGTGGCTGCCTTCAAGCATTAAAGTGGATGTATTCAAGTTGCGTGAAGGAGTTGTCGAAATCCTTCACATGTACTGGTCGCTTGCTGTGCGGTCTGTTGCTTCAGATCCAGCCTTGGGTAGGCCAGCCCTGCAAAGTCTCTCTCGTGGAGGTTTGCCATGATCAACGCAGTTTCAAGTCTCAATGAGTCTCCCGGTGCTGCCTCGGCGGTGCCCGCCCGTGCCAGCGTCGGCGATGAAGTTCAGCGGCGGCGCAGCCTGCCCGCCAAGCTGGAAACCAACGTGGGCGAGGCTGAGTCCGCCGTGGTGGCCATCTCTAGCGAAGGCGCGCGCCGCGCTCAAGCGGCTCCCGTCCGTCAGGGGCCACAGAGCCCACCCAGCACACCCGCGGTGGCACAAGAAACATCGCCCGACAAGGATGCCGCCCCCATCAGCCTTCCCGCTGACAACCCTTCCAGCGCTCAAGTCGCCACAGCGAGCACCGTTGACGAGGCTGGCAGCAAGGTGGCGAATGGTGCCGCTGGCAGCGCCAAGCAAACCCAGGCGGATCTGAGTACGCCCAACTTCGATGAGGCCGATGCCAATCAGGACGGCGCCGTCGATGTGATGGAGCGCAAGATTTATGACTTCAACTACCCGACTTTGGACGGCAAGAAGTCGACGCAGCCGGAGTCGGCCGCTGAGGCCACCCGGCGCCAGACCTTGGTCGAACTGAAGGCCTATGAAGATGTGGCCCGCAGTGGCCGCAGCTACTGACGACACGCTCCCATAGCGACCATGAAAAAGGCCCGCAGCTGCGGGCCTTTTGTTTGCTTGCTGGATTGTGTTGGGCCCCGGTCGATGGACGGGACCCTACAAGCGCTCAGACCGTCGCCTGAATCCCTGCAATCGCCCATTCGCGGCTTTCGTCCAGGGGGCGAACCAAGTGCCAGACCTCGTCGAAATTCTCGGCGGCGGCCTCGCTCTGTTCGCGAATCAAGCCCCAGAAGCGCACGCTGACGATTTGTTGGCCGTTTTCCTGCACGCGCTCGATCACACGAGCGTCCAGCTGCAGCACATCGGTGCGTTGCACCGCGCCCTTGCGGTCCAGCAGCTCCTGTTGCACGGCGCCATACATTTCGGGCGTCGTGAAGCGGCGCAGGTCGGTCTGGTCGCCAGCGTCATTGGCCGCTTGCAGTCGGATGAAGACGCGCTTGGCCAATTGCTCAAAGGCCGCGTCTTCGCTGTTGCCAGGCGCTGCCTGTGCTGCAGGGGCGCTAGGCACGGCCGCAAGCGGGGCCAGCGAGGCCGGCTGCTGCGCGGGGCTTGGCTGCGCTGTCTGGAAGGGCATGGGCATGTTGTTGCCGCTGCCATTGCCTGCACCGGCACCAGCGCCGGCGTACTGCATGCCGGGCGCCTGGGCCTTGGCGCCGCCGAAGCGTCGCATCAGGAAGGTCACCAGCAGCAGCAGTGCGCCGCCGATCAAGAGCATGGTCATGATATTGGCCAGGGCGCCGCCCATGCCAAAGTGGCTGGCCAGGGCAGCCAGACCCAAACCGGCCGCCAGGCCAGCGATCGGGCCCATCCAGTTGCGCTTGGGTGCTGCGGCAGCTGCGCCGGCAGCGGCAGGCACAGCAGGAGCCGCTTGTTGCGGCGCGGGCGCAGCCTGTTGGGCTGGCGGGCTGGCTTTGCCGGCGTCGGTCTGGCTAGGGGTCGTCCGCTTCATGCCGGCCGAACCTCCGCCGCCCAGGCGTTTGGCCTCGGCATCGAAGGACGTCAGGCTGAGGGCCGAGACCGCGGTCAGGGCGATCAGGGCAGACAGAAAAGCACGTTTCACAAAATCTCCTTGCGGCCGACAACGGCCTGGTCGCTAGATGGGGCTCTTGAAGGAGACTTCAAGCATCCCGCACATCGGCGATGACTGTAGAGCCAAAGCCGGCTGTGTTCAGAAAGCCCACAATCTTTGTGGCCGCTTGTTCGGGGCTCATCAACTGGCCGCCACTCTTGAAGTCGGCAAACACCTGTTGGTTCGGGAATTTGGCCGGGTCGCCGCTGCGCAGTTGCAGCTGCATGTCGGTGTCGATGATGCCGGGCGCCAGCGAGACGATGGCCGCGCCCTGTCCGGCGGGTTTGGCCTCTTCGTCCAGGGCCATGGCACGGGAGAGGTTGTCCATGCCGGCCTTGGCCGCGCAGTAGGGCGCGCTGCCGGCCATGGCGCGGCGACCCAGGCCGGAGGAAATGTTGAGGATGCGTCGGTTCGACCCCAGGGCTACCGTGCCGCGCAAGAAGGCGCTGCTGAGCAGCAGCGTGGCCTCCAGGCCCACACGCAAGGCCATGGACAGCTCGGCCAGCGGCACGCTGTCCACCGGGCCAGGCGTGCTGACCACGCCGGCGTTGTTGATCAAGGTGGCGCGGCGGAAGCGGCTCAGGTCTTGCTGGGCCAGCCAGGCCGCCAGGCGCTCGGCTGCCTCCAGGGGGGCGGCCAGGTCGGCCTGCCATTGCTCCAGAGCCCAGCCGTGCGTGTCGGCTTCGCCTTGCAATGCCTCGCTGCGGCCCCGCGAGATGCCGATCACCTGATGTTCGGGTGCCAGCAGCTGCAGGGCGATGGCCTCGCCCATGCCGCGCGAGGCGCCGGTGATGATGAAGAGTTCTTGGGGGGCAGTCATGGCGGCTCCAAACAGTGGGTGGAATTCAGACCTGGCGCGCAAACACCAGCAGCAGATTGTTGGCCGGCAGCTTCAGGCGCTGACGCAGTTGCAAATCGGCGTCGTGCGCGCAGGCCTGCACTTCGTCGAGGCTGCGCAGGCCCCAGGCCGGGTTGCGGCTGCGCAGATCGGCATCGAAGGCCAGATTGCTGGGCGCCGTCGGCTCGCCTGGCACGACAAAAGGGCCGTAGACCGTCAGCAGGCCCGTTTCGGCCAGATGCCTTGCTGCACCTTGGAACAGCGCGGCACTGCTGGCCCACGGCGAGATGTGCAGCATGTTCGCGCAGTGGATCAAATCCAGCGGCAGATGCTCGGCGGGCAGGTCCCAGTCGGTGTTTTGTACATCCAGCGCCAGGGCCGCCGGTCCCTGTGGCCACCAGGCGGCGATGGAGGCGCGGGCCTCGGGCGAAGGGTCGGAGGCCAGCCAAAGCCAGCCGGGCAGGCCGGCCGCGAAATGGGCGATGTGTTGGCCGCTGCCGCTGGCGATCTCCAGCGCCCGGCCGCTGGGCGGCAGCAGGGCTTGCAAGGCCTCCAGGATGGGCTGCTTGTTGCGCTCGGCGGCGGGCGAGTGCAGGGCGCAGGGTGAGTCGGGCAGGGATGAATGCATCAAAACTCCGGGGGGCAATCGAAACACCAGCCGCGTTCGGGCAGGCTGAGGTGGCAGGCGTGCAGCAGCAGACGCGGAGCCGGGTCTTCGGGTGCGTACAAGGCATCGCCGACGATGGGGTGTCCCAGGGCCAGCATATGCATGCGCAATTGGTGGGTGCGGCCGGTGATGGGCTCCAGCTCGACGCGGGTGCAGACCTGGCCATCGTGCAGCTCATGGCCGAGCACGCGGTAGCGGGTCTGCGAAGGCTTGCCTTGTTCGAAGCAGACCTTCTGGCGCGGGCGGTTCGGCCAGTCGGTGATCAGGGGCAGGTCGATCAGCTGCCAGTCCGCTCCCGCCGGCAGGCTGCCGCGCACGACCGCGATATAGCGCTTGTGCACGCGGCGCTCGGCAAAGTCCAGACTTAATCGTCGCTGCCAGTCGGGGCCTCTGGCCAGTAGCAGCAGACCCGACGTGGCCATGTCCAGTCGGTGGACGATCAGGGCTTCGGGGAAACGGGTCTGGGCGCGGTGGATGGCGCAGTCTTGCTTGTCTTCGCCACGACCAGGCACGGACAGCAGGCCGCTGGGCTTGTTCAGCAGCAGGGCTTCGTCGTGCTCGGCGAAGAGATTCAGAAACGGGTCCAGAAACGGTGCCGGGCTCACGCTCAGAACTGGTCCACCCAGCCCGACTGCAGGGCCGATTGCGGGTTGGAGCCGGCCGCGCGCACGGTGGCCAGGGCCGCTTCACGCGGCAGCCCCAGGCTTTTCAGCACGCAGGCGGCCACCGTGCCGGTGCGGCCGATGCCGGCGGCGCAGTGCAGCAGCACCTGTTCGCCCAGCACCAGGCTGTGGGCGATCTGCTCCACGCCTTGGCGGAAGGCTTGCGGGTCGGCGCCCAGGCCGAAGTCGCGCATGGGCAAGTGTTGCCAGCGAAAGGGCAGGCGGCCCTCAGAAATGGCCTTGTGATAGCCGGGTGATAGCTGGGCCACTTCTTCCAGCGGATTCAGGCAGACCACCAAATGCAGCTGGCGCAGCCGGGCTTCGTCAAGGAATGCGGGCCAGGATTCCAGCCGGCCGGGCATGGACTGCAGCCACAGCCGGCCGGGGATTGGGCTGCCCAGATCGGGGACGGGGACGGGACGAAAAGGCATGGCGTTAGGAGAAACAGGGAGGGCTCAGCCCTGGGAGGCGGATGGGGTGCTCAACCAGGGGCCGTCGAGGATATCGCGGGTTTCTTGCACAGCGATGGCCCAGAGCTGATCCATCACAGCCGGCGGCTGCTGGTAGTGGCCGCCGTAGCAGCCGTCGCCGAGGTAGGCGCGCTTGGCGACCGGGTCCATCAAGGCCATGCGGGCGTAGTCGACCAGAGGCTTGGGTGCATCGGGCAGGGCGACGCCGGGCAGGCGGGTCAGGCCCTCGAAGTTTTCCATCCAACTGGCGTGCGAAGCCTGCGGGTCTTGGGCGCGCACAAAAGCCATGGTGCGCGGCGCGGCCCACCAGTTGTGCCATTTGAGCTGGGCGCCAGGAAGCTCCGCGCCCAGCGCTTGCAAAAGTGCGGCTGCGCCGTTGTTGCCTCCATGGCCGTTGACGATGACGATGCGGCGAAAGCCATGCTGGTGCAGCGAGCCGATCAGGTCACGCAAGACCTGCAGCAGGGTCTCCAGACGCAAGCTCATGGTGCCCGGGTAGGCCATATAGGTCGGCGTGACGCCGTAGGCCTGGGCCGGAAAGACCGGCACCCCCAGCGGCTCGGCCGCAGCCGCCGCCACCTCTTCGGCCAGGATGGCATCCACGGCCAGGGACAGAAAAGCGTGCTGCTCGACGCTGCCGAGGGGCAGCACGGCGCGATCGTCCTGGCGCAGGTAGCGCTCGACCATGGACCAGTTGCAGTCTTTGATGCGCATGAGAAGAGGAGGAATAGCGTTGAAGGGCAGGGCGACAGGCGTTGCGATTGTGCCCTGCATGCGGCCCGGCACGCAGCTGAGCTGTCATGATGGCGGCCGCCTCCATGGCGCATGGCGTCTGCTTTCTTTTTTCCACGTTCCCGAATGAGCCAACCTCCTGCCGCGCCCGCCATCCGCCATCCACGCTGGGTGCTGCTGGCCATCTGCGCCCTGTCCTTGATGAGCACGGTGGGCATGGCCTTGCCCTATCCCATCCTGGCGCCAATCTTTGTCGGCGGGCCGGTCGACGACTTCACCCATTTCGCCGGGCTGGACCCGCGCTTGCTGATGGGGTTGGCCCTGGCGGCCAATCCGCTCGGCATCCTAATCGGCAATCTCTTCATCGGCCCGCTGTCCGATCGCCATGGCCGGCGCCGTGTGCTGGCCGTGACCATCACCGCCACCTTGCTCAGCTATGGTTTGACCGCCTTCGCTCTCGGTCAGCGCTGGTACCTGTTGTTCGTGCTGGCGCGCTTCATCACCGGCCTGACCGAAGGCAATGTGGCGGTGGCGCGCGCCTTGCTGGCCGATATGCATGAGCAGATCGACCGCACGCAGGCTTTTGCCTGGCTCAATGCCTGCCTCTACATGGGCTGGCTGCTAGGCCCGCTGGTCGGTGGCCTGACCCTGCCGCTGGGCGAAAGCGTGCCGTTTCTGCTGGCCGGCCTGGCCATGTTGCCCTGCCTGCTGGTGCTGACGCTGTGGGTTCCCGATTGGCGGCCAATCTCGGCGGTCAGCGGCGCCCCACAGCCGGGTTTCTGGCGCCAGTTGCGCGAGCAGCAGGTCTTGGGTCTGCTCCGTGCCGATCCGGTCTTGGCGGCCTTGTTTGCGCTGCAGCTGCTCTACTGCCTGGGCGTCAATGCGCTGTATGAGTTCGCGCCGCTGTGGATGCTGGAGAACATGGGCCTGGGCAGCGCCGGCATCGCCTGGGTGACGGCGGCGCAATGCGCAGCCATGACCACGGCCAGCGTGGTGGCGGGCCGCTTGCCGGCCAGCCGCCGGCCCCTGCGGCGCGCGGCCTTGCTGGCGCTGTGCGCGGCTCTGGGCCTGAGCAGCCTGGTGCTGTTGCCCGGTCCTTTGGGCCTGGCCGCCATCGTGAGTCTGGGCTTGCCGCTGGCGCTCTACAACGCGGTGCTGCCTGCCTGGATGTCGGAGCGCTTTGCAGCCCATGGCCAGGGCCGGGTGATGGGCCTGCTGTCCACGGTGTTCTGCCTGTCGAATGTCTTGATGGCGGTGATCGGCGGCGGCCTGGCCCTGCTGTCCACACGCTGGATCATGGGCTTGGGCGGTGTCTGCTGCGTGGCCGCGTCTTTGCTGCTGCTGCGCCTGGCGCGGCGTGAAGCGGCCCGGCCGCAGGAGGTTCAGGAAACGATGTAGGCGCCGGCGCCGCAGCTGAGCAGGCGGTCTTCAGTGTCGAAGAACTCCATGCGGGTGGAGGCCACGCGGCTGCCCAGGCGAAGCACTTGGGCCGTGGCGCGAAAGGCGGGTCCATGGCCGGGTCGCAGGTAGTCAATGCGCAGGTCGATGGTGCCCAGCTTGCCGAAGCGCTGCAGGCGGGCCTCGGCGCTCTCAAGCGGGTGCCGCGCGCCGATGGCGGCCATCACGGCCAGGCCGCCCATGGCATCCAGCGTGGCGCTGATGACGCCGCCATGCAGGCGCTGGTGGGTGAAATGGCCGATCAGCTCGGGCCGCATCTGTAGGCTGGCGCTGGCTGCGTCAGCGGCCAGCGATTCGATCTGCAGGCCCAGCACCTGGTTGAAGCAGATCTGGCGCTCGAACATCTCGCACAGGCGCTCAGTGAACTCGGGGTCGAAGATGCTGCGCACAGGGTTTTGCTTCATGGGGGCGACGGTGGGTGGATTCAGATGACCAGCAGCTTGTGGACCAGGTCCGGCGTTGAGGCCGCGCCGTACTTCTTCATCAAACGCGCCCGGTAGACATCGACCGTGCGCGGGCTGATGGCCAGGCGGCGGCCGATCAGCTTGCTGGTCAGGCCTTCAATCAGCAGGGCGGCGATCTCGCGTTCGCGTGGGGTCAGCTCCGCCTTGAGCTGGCGATGGGCGGACAAGTCGGCAAAGCTCCAGATCCCTTCCGCATGGGGATCGTCGGGCTTGAGGGCCCGGCCCGAGACATGGCACCAGAACAGCTGGCCTGTGCTCAAGCGGCGCATGACCCTGTCGTCGGCATAGCAGCCTTGGGCGTCGAGGCTGGCGACGATGCGTTCGCCGGTGCGTTCGAACTCGACCACGCTGGGGTACAGCAGCTCCAGACTCTGGCCGATCAAGGCCGAGCGCGGCGCCTGGAAGATGTCCAGCAACTGCTGGTTGCAGTCCTGGATCAGGCGCTGAGCCGAGAGCAGCAGGCCGATCGGCGCCAGCTCGAAGGCGGTGCGGTAGTCGAGAGGCATGAGGGAGCCGTGTGTGCAAGGGCGCGATTGTGGCTCAGCCAGGCTCAGGGGCTGGCCGCTGAGGCGGGCGTTGGCATATAGACAACCTTCAGCGTGGGGTCGAGGCTGCTGCTGTCCAGAAAGGCCAGGGCGTTCGGCGTGCTGATCAGCCAGGCCCGCAGGGCCGCGGCCGTGTTGAATTCGCGTGGTGCTCGGCCGCGGCCGCTGAAGGTCATGCGCGACCAGATGGCCTTGAGTTGGGCGGCGTCCTTTTCCAGCACCTGGCTGAAGAACTCCTGGCGCAAGGCGCCACCGAGGCTGCCCAGCGCCACCCGCCCGCCTCCGGGCAGCTCCAACACCTCGCCCAGAAACAAGGCGCTGATCTGCTGCCGGCTCAGCTGCTGCACAGCGCTGTTCGCGGCCATCACCAGCACCGGCTGCGGCGGGCTGTAGTTGCGAACGATGCGCTCGATTTGACCGCTGGCCAGCAGGCGTTCGAAGCCGGCCAGCAGCAATGTGGCCTCGATGCGGCCGTTGCGGGGCACGGCACAGCGGTATTCGGTTCTTGTGATGGGCAGGCGCCACGCTGCGAACTGGTGGCCAGGGTCCTGGCGCAGATGCCAGGCGATCTCGCGGGTGTCGGCCACTGCATAGGGTGAACGGATCAGCTTGAGCTTTTGCAGATTGCGGTCGACCGCGAAGGTGTCGTCACGGCGCAGGCGCCCGTCGCTGAAACGCTCTTCCAGGCCTGGATAGACAAAGCCCAGCACCGTGCCCACGGTCTGGCCGCGATGCAGCTGGTCGAGGTGGGAGACCGGCACTGCTGATTCATGGCCGACCATCACCGTGGCCAATTCGAACAGCGGCGCGCTCCAGCTGTAGGTCTCGGGCGCGCGCACCCAGTCGGGGCTGAGGTGGCAGCGCAGGTCCAGTTCACCGGCCGCGACGGCTGCATCAACCCGGGTGCGCGGCAGCACCAGGGTCTGCAAGCTCATGCCCAAATGCTCGGCCAGGGCTTGGACGATGTCGTGATTGATGCCGGCCACCGGGGCGCCATCACGGTACAGCGCATAGGGCGCAGACCAGGATTGCACGGCCGGTACGCGCAGAACCCGCTGTTCGGTCCTACTTTGGGCCTGGGCCAAGCCGGCCGCCGCCAGCACCGCCAGGCTCAGCAGCCAGGGCCAGGCGAAGGCTTTGTAGACAAAGGCCTTCCGGGAGTGCGGGGTGTGGCTTGGGCTCATGGCGTTTGGCCCCGCGCTCAGAAGACAAAGTCCAGGTTCAGGCTCAAGACGCGCACATGGCCATCCCAAGCCGGACCTTGGTAGTTGCCGATCGGTGGCGTGGCCGGGTAGCTGATGCTGCCGGTCTGGCCGAGGCGGATCTCCTGGGTGTTTTTCAGCCACTCAAGATGCAGCTTGAGGGCCAGGTTTTCCGCGCAGTCCCAGCGCAGACCAGCCTGCCAGCTGCGGCGGCCGTTGGCGCTCTGCAAAAAGCGATCAAAAGCCGCGTTGGCGGCTTGGGCGGCGGGCGGTGCGCCAGCCCGGGTCTGAAAGCCCAGCGGCGCTTCGACAAAGCGGGTTCGGCCCACGCCGATAAAAGGCGTGAAAGCGCCTTGGCGATGCGCGAGCTGCGCATACCAGGCATCGGCGTCGGCCACCAAAATGGAATCGGAGCGGCGCTGCATCCATTCGCTGTTGAAGCTCCAGCGGCCGAGCTCCAGGTTGAAGCCCAGGGTGTTGATGGCGGCGCGCACCCGCGCCGGCGCCCGTTCGGCCAGCACGGCTGCGCAATTGCTGCAGCCGGTGGCGCCCGAGGCCAGCACTTGCAGCTGGGCCAGGGTGCCGGGCAGCTGCGCATCCAGCCGGTAGTCCGAGCGCCCCAGGCGCACGCTCCAGGGCCCTTGTTTCCACTGCGCAGCCAGGGCGTTGATGGCACTGGCCTTGACCCGGCCCGTGCTCAGGTCCACTTGCGTCCGGCCATGCACCCAGTCCAGGCTCAGCTCGGCCGCACCCACAGGCTGGCGCCAGACGGCTCCCAGGCCATCGACCTTGGTGATCGGGTTCAGGTGGTAGAGCGAGCTGTAGGGGCGCACATTGGTCTGCGCGTAAGCCACATTGCGGGTCTCGGACAGCTGGAAGACCGGCAGGGCCAGGCGGCCGGCATGCAGACTCAAGTTGACCGAGGGATCCCAGTCCAGGTAGAGCCATTCGGTGCGCGGGCGGAAGCGCAGCACGATGTCGTCCTTGGCCAGCACCTGCCAGACCAGGCGCAGTGCGCCGTTGGGGTTCACGGTCAGCTGGGTTGAGAGCTGGCTGTCGCCGTCCAAGCGCCAGTCGCGCAAGGAGGCCACGGCATTGCGGGCATCCGGCCGCACGCTGGCGACGGGATCGTCGGCGCGGTAAGCGCTCAGGGTGCCGAAGCCGTCCAGCTTGAGCCAGTCGCCGAGCTCGCCTCTGGCCTCCACGGCCACGGGTTCGGCGCGGGCCAGGCCAGCAGCCAGCAGCAGACCGAGCCAGATCCAGTGCGTTTTCATAGCAGGGCGTAGGTGGTGGTGGCCTGGGCGGCCAAGCGCCCGTCGGGGTTGAGGATGTCGATGCTGCCGAAGGCCAGGCTTTTGCCACTGCGCAGCACCTTGGCGCGGATCAGGCAGAACGGTCCCGAGACCGGGCGCAGAAAGCTGGTCTGCAACTGCACCGTCGTCATGGGCTTGAATTCCCCCAACTCGGCCATCATGGCCAGCACCATGGCCGTGTCAGCCGCAGCCATGGCGACCTGGCCGCACATCACGCCGCCGACATGGACGAACTCGGGCTTCACGGGCAGGCGCAGCTCCACTTCACCGGGCGCGCTGCTCAGCACCTCCAGTCCCATGTTCGCAATCCACGGCGCAAAAATTCGCGGCAGGGCGGCTTGCAGGTCCGCGGCTTGTATCGTGGAAGCAGGTGTCATGGCGTTCCTTCAGGGCAGATAGACGATGCGCAAGGAGCTGTCGACCAAGGTCAGGGGCAGGTAGCCGATGGCTTCAGTATGGCGCTGCAAGTATGTTTTGGTGGCCTCGGCGCTGCTCAACTCTGTGGGTGCGCGTCTCCGCCCACCGAACTGTTGCGTGGCCCAGGACGCGCGGTACTGGGCCGGTTCGCGCTTGAGGATGGCCGCAAAGAACTGCTGGCGCTCAGGCCCGGCGCTCATCACGGGGAGCGTTGGAACCTCGTCCATCAGGTTCTGGCGTTTCCCCATGAACAGCTCGATCAAGGCGCTGCGACTGACATCGCGCACCGGGCTGCGCACTGACACCACCACAGCCAGCGCCGGAGCGGTTCGGGCGGCTACGATTTGGTCGATACGGCCGCTGCTGAGCAGTTGTTCGAGGCCGGCCAGCAACTGCTTGACCTCAAATCGCCCCCGTGGCGACACGGTACACCGGTAGGGGCGCGAACCCAGAAGCAAGCGCCAGGACGCCAGCCGCTCCTCGCCTCCCGGGTTGCTGAACCAGCTCAAGGTCTGGCGACTGCTGATGCCGTAGGGATGGCGGTCCTTCGCCAGCTTGCGCAGCATGCGCTCTTCGTCGAGCGCATCGTCTCGCTTGACACGCCCTTGCAGGAACAGCGCGTCGAGCTGCGGGTAGGCCTGACCTTGCAAGGTGCCGATCACAGCGCCATTGGGCAGCTGCTCTAGGGCGTCCACGCCCGTCGCATCTGGGTGAGCGCTGAGCATGTCTTGCAGGTCGAACAGGGGCGAGCTTTGGGGCAAGCTGTCGGAGCGCAGAGTTTGCAGGGGGCTCAGATTGCAGGCGATATCGGCTTCACCACTGAGCAAGGCGCCCTCAATCCGCAGCCTGGGCAAAGCCACCCACTCCACGCGGGTTTTGAGCCCGGCCGCCAGCTCTTGCGCAATCTCCACATCAATGCCGGCACTCGCTTGCTGCTCTCGCCACACGACGAAGGGCGGGCTGATCGCTCTCGAGACCGCGACGCGCAAGGCCGGGACGTCCTCCGCGCACCAAGCTTGGTCGGGAATCGCAAGGCACAGAAGCAGGGCCGATGTCAGAGTCAGCCACCCCGAAGCGGTGCTGCGACCCAGGGCCGGGTCCATTCTTTGAGTGAGGCTGCTGGGCATGTCCACTCCGTGTTCAGAACACAAAATCCGCGCTGACCGTCAGCATGTTCAAACGCCCATCCCAGGGCGCGCTGTTCGGTAGGAGGCGGATTTCGCCGTCGCGCTGGCTGCTGCGGTCGCGGGTAGCGGTCCAGCGTTCGACCTGCAGCTTGAGGGCCAGTTTCTCGAAACAATCCCAGCGCAGGCCCAGCAGCTCGATGCGGCGGTCCCAGGGGCGTTGCAGGCTGCGGTCCAGGTCCGCCAGTCTTTGCGCGCTGGATTCGGGGCTGCCCGCTGCTGCTAGCAAGCCCAGCGGCGACTCGGTGTAAGCGGATTGACCGATCGCGACATAAGGTGTCCACCGACCATAGCGACGCGATAGCAAGGCGTACCAGGCATGCACCCCGGGGCTGAAAACCGAATTGCCGCTCCGTCGCATGGCTTCGGCCGTCAGCGTCCAGTCTTCATGCTCCCAGACCAGGGCGAGATTGAATAAGCGCCCCTCCATGCCCGAGAAGCGCGCGCGTTGCGGCAAGACCTCGCTGCAATTGGCGCAGACTTGTTGCGAGTTTGTCAGCGCCTGCAATTGCGTCTCCAGGCTTGGGGAGATCAAATCAAAGCGAAACGCAGCCACGCCCAGACGCAAGGACAGGCCTTCGCGCTGCCATCGCAAGGCACTGGCCAGCAGCGCATGGGTGTCCACGCGTCCGGTCGGTACGGTGAGGCTGTTGCGGCCGGCGCCCAGATCCCAGCTGAGGTTGCCGCCCAGTGCTGTACCGGTCCAGCTGGCATTGATGCCGTCGACCGGCTCGCTGCTGTTCAGGCCGTAAACCGCCGACATGGGCCGGATGGAGGTGTGGGCAAAGCCCACGCGCGTGCTCTCGGAGCTCAGAAAGATCGGTAGCGGCTGGCGCCCGATACGCAGAGTCCATTCGGGGTCGAGCTGCCAAGCCAGATAGGCCCATTCGGTGTTCGGTCGGTAGCCGCGGGTCAACTCATCCCGGGCTTGCACCTGCCAGACCCATTCCAAGGTGTCGCTGCTCTGCCAGCGCAGCTGCAGGCCCAGGACGGTGTCGCCGTCGGCACGCCAGTGGCCAGCCTGAGATGCCTGCTTCACGCGTTCGCCGGGGCGGGCTGCAGCGACCGCATCGTCATTGCGGTAGGCCGACAAGGTGCCGAAGCCCTCCAGCTGCACGCCGTCCGCGAGCGCGCTGCCGCAGAGGCCGTACAACAGCCACGCGAGCCAAGGCGTTTGCCATCCCTTCATGCGGTTCTCCTGGAGTGAGCGCGGGTGCGCATTCCGACCGTCGAGTGTTAGGCGATTCTACGTAATGCCTACCTAATCTCTTAGGTAGTACGCTCAGCGCCTTCCGGTGGATCGTTTGTTTGATTGATTGATGGATGGAGAAGCATCGATGAACAAGGTTTTTGCGAGTGCGGCTGAGGCCCTGTCCGGCCTAGTCCGTGACGGGCAGCTGCTGGCCGTGGGCGGCTTCGGCCTCTGCGGCATTCCCGAGGCTTTGATTGCCGCGCTACGCGACAGCGGCGTCAAGGATTTGACCGTGATTTCCAACAATGCCGGCGTGGACGGCTTTGGCCTGGGCCAGTTGCTGGAAACCCGCCAGATCCAGAAGATGATCTCCAGCTATGTGGGGGAGAACAAGGAGTTCGAGCGCCAGTACCTGGCCGGTGAGCTGCAGCTGGAGTTCACCCCGCAAGGCACGCTGGCCGAGAAGCTGCGCGCCGGCGGCGCTGGCATCCCGGCCTTCTACACCCGCACCGGTGTGGGCACCATCGTCGCCGAAGGCAAGGAACTGCGCGAGTTCGACGGCCAGACCTATGTGCTGGAGCATGCGCTGACGCCCGATGTTTCCCTGGTCAAGGCCTGGAAGGCCGACAAGAGCGGCAATCTGGTGTTCCGCCGCACGGCGCGTAACTTCAACCCGGCTGTGGCCATGGCCGGCAAGATCACGGTGGTCGAGGTGGAACAACTGGTCGAGGTCGGCGAGATCGACCCCGATGCCGTGCACCTGCCCGGCATCTATGTCCAGCGCATCGTGGTCAATGCCACGCCCGAAAAGCGCATTGAAAAACGTACCCTGACTGTGAAGGATGCTTGATCATGGCCTGGACACAAGACCAAATGGCCGCCCGTGCGGCCCAGGAACTGCAAGACGGTTTCTACGTCAACCTCGGCATCGGCATCCCCACCCTGGTGGCCAATTTCGTGCCCAAGGACATCGAGGTCTGGCTGCAGAGCGAGAACGGCATGCTGGGCATCGGCCCCTTCCCGACCGAGGACGAGGTCGACGCCGACCTGATCAACGCCGGCAAGCAGACCGTTACCACCATCCCCGGCTCCAGCATCTTCGGCAGTCATGAGAGCTTCGCCATGATCCGCGGCGGCAAGATCAATCTGTCCATCCTCGGCGCCATGCAGGTCAGCGAGAAGGGTGATCTGGCCAACTGGATGATCCCGGGCAAGATGGTCAAGGGCATGGGCGGCGCCATGGACCTGGTGGCCGGCGTCAAGCGCGTGATCGTGTTGATGGAGCATGTGGCGCGCAAGAAAGACGGCAGCACCGACCTCAAGATCCTGCCCCAATGCACCCTGCCGCTGACCGGCCTGGGCGTGGTCAACCGCATCATCACCGACCTGGCGGTGATGGACGTGACACCGCAAGGCCTCAAGCTGGTGGAGCTGGCCGAGGGTGTCAGCCGCGAAGAAGTGCAGAGCAAGACCGGCGTGCCTTTGCTCTGAGGCCGCCGAGGCGAGCTTCACCTATTCCCGCCAAGGCCGGTCCATACCGGCCTTTTTTCATGGTCGCGGTGAATGTGGCGCGAGCCTGCAACATTCGCTTGCAAAGCAGGCCTGTTGGCAGCTCAATGCCCGAGCAGGCGCAGGCTAGAGTGGCAGCCTGTTCCGAGAGAAGCCATGATCCAAGACGACACCCCATCCTTGCTTGCGGTGGATGCGCCAGAGGCAAACGTGCCGGCGCCGGCTCCTGCCGCAGAACATGCGCCGGCGCAGACTCTGCGATGGCTCAGCCTCTTGTCTGCGACGCCCCTGGCCGCCTGCGGAGGTGGAGGCGGCGGCAGCGATGGCAGCCCGGCGCCTTCGCCGACGCCCGCTCCTCCACCACCGCCGCCGCCGCCACCTCCTGCTCCGCCGACCGAAGCCGAAGCGGCTCGCTTCCTGGCCCAGGCCGGTTTTGCCGCCAGCACGGCCGAGATCACCAAGGTCCAGGCCCAGGGTTACACCGCCTGGCTCGATACCCAGTTCGCGGCGCCTATCAGCCAGGGGCATTTCGACTGGATGGTGGCCAAGGGCTATGCGGTTGAGGCCAACAAGAACAACTTCAATGGCGTGGACAACTCGCTCTGGCGCAAGCTGATGAGCTCGCCCGACCCGCTGCGGCAGAAGGTGGTGCTGGCGTTGTCGGAGATTTTCGTGGTGTCCATGGCCGGCCTGCCGATCAGCTGGCCAGGTTTTGCCGTGGCGGCCTATGTGGACATGTTGGAGCAGCGCGCCTTTGGTAGCTTCCGTGACTTGCTGGACGGCGTCAGCTTGTCCAATGCCATGGGCGTCTACCTCAATATGCGCGGCAACAAAAAGGAAGACACCGCCAGCGGCCGTCTGCCCGACGAGAACTATGCGCGCGAGCTGATGCAGCTCTTCACCATCGGCCTGGTCGAGCTGAAGGCCGATGGCACGCCGGTGCTCGATGCCGCAGGCAAGCCCAAGGACACCTACACCCAGGCCCAGATCAGCGAGCTGGCGCGGGTGCTGACCGGCTGGGAGTTCGACGGCGCCAGCGCCACCGACCCGGCCTTCATGAAAAAGCCCATGGTGCATCTGGCCACGCGCTTTTCAGTCGGGCCCAAAAAGGTGTTGACGGTCGATGTGCCGGCCTCGGCCACCGGGCCGGAAGCGCTCAAGATCGCACTCGACACCCTGGCCAACCATGCCAATGCCGGCCCCTTCTTCAGCCGCCAGCTGATCCAGCGCCTGGTTGCCTCCAACCCCAGTCCGGCCTATGTGCAGCGGGTGGCGGCCGTGTTCAACAACAACGGCCAGGGCCAGCGCGGCGATCTCAAGGCCGTGATCCGCGCGGTGCTGCTGGACAGCGAGGCGCGCACGCCCGGCAGCTCGCCCTCCAGCGGCCGCTTGCGTGAGCCCATCCAGCGCTTCATCCAGTGGGGCCGCAGCTTCGGCCTGAACTCGCCCACCGAGCTCTGGAACATCGGCGATCTGAGCAACCCGGCCACCCGTCTGGGCCAGAGCCCGCTGCGCAGCTCTTCGGTTTTCAATTTTTTCCGGCCCGGCTATGTGCCGCCCAACTCGCAGCTGGGCACGGCCCAGATCACTGCGCCCGAGTTCCAGCTCTGCAACGAGAGCACGGTCGCCGGCTACCTCAACTACATGCAGACCGTGATTGCCAGCGGCGCTGGCGAGGTCAAGCCCAGTTACACGGCCGAGCTGGCGCTGGCGGCCGATGTGCCGGCCTTGGTGCAGCGGGTGGCCCTGCTGCTGGCCGGCGGTGGTTTGAGCCCCACCACGGTCAACACCATCGCTACTGCTGTGGCGACCATCAATGCCAGCAGCGATGCCGGCAAGCTGAACCGTGTGCAGGCCGCCATCCTCCTGGTCATGGCCAGCCCCGAATACCTGATCCAGAAGTGAAGCGAGAGAGACCTGTCATGACATCGGTTCACCGCCTCCAGACCCTGCAACGCCGCGAGTTCCTGCGTCGCGCCTCCGCCCTCGGCGTGGCCGGCGCGGCCGCGCCCTGGGCCCTCAATCTGGCCGCTCTCGGAGAAGCCGCGGCGCAGACAGCGCCGAACGACTACAAGGCTCTGGTCTGTGTGTTTCTTTACGGCGGCAATGACTATGGCAACACCGTCATTCCCTACGACGCGCCCAACCACGCCGCCTACCAGACCATACGTCAGACCCTGGCCATTCCGCGTGACCAACTGGCCGCCACGGCGCTGACGCCGCGCGTGGCCTTGCCCGGTGCGCGGCAGCTGGCGCTGGCGCCGCAGATGGGGCGGCTGAAAACCATCTTCGACGCCGGCAAGCTCGGCGTGCTGCTCAATGTCGGCACCCTGGTTCAGCCCACCACCCTGGCCCAGTACAAGGCGCAGAGCGTGCCCTTGCCGCCCAAGCTGTTCTCGCACAACGATCAGCAAAGCGTCTGGCAGGCCAGCACGCCCGAAGGCGCCATCTCTGGCTGGGGCGGTCGCCTGGGCGACCAGTTCCTCGGCGCCAACGGCAATGCCACCTTCACCTGCATCAATGTCTCGGGCAATGCGGTTTTCATGGCCGGACAGCAGGCGGTGCAGTACCAGATGTCCACCAGCGGCGCGGTCGCCATCAACGGCGTCACCCGGCCGATGTACGGCTCACAAGCCTGCGCCGATGCGCTGCGCAGCTTGATCACGGCCGAGCGCAGCCACTGGATGGAGCAGGAGCTCAACCGCGTGGTCAGCCGCTCGGTCAATGCTCAGTCCATCGTCGCTTCGGCCCTGAACACCTTGCCGGCCCTGAGTACGGTATTCGACACGACCAACAACCTAGCCACCCAGCTGCAGATGGTGGCCAAGATGATTGCCGCGCGCAGCAGCATGGGCGCCAAGCGCCAGGTGTTCTTCGTCTCCATCGGCGGCTTCGATCTGCACGATTTCCTGCCCGACCAGCACCCGGGCCTGCTGCGCAAGGTCTCCGAGGCGCTGGGCAGTTTTTACGATGCCACGGTGGAGCTGGGCGTGGCCAACCAGGTCACTGCTTTCACCGCAAGCGATTTTGGTCGCACCTTGAGCAGCAATGGCGACGGTTCCGACCATGGCTGGGGCAGCCATCATTTCGTGCTGGGTGGCGCCGTCCAGGGCGGCCGCTTCTGGGGCCAGGCCCCGGTGGTCGCGGTCAACGGGCCGGACGATGTCGGCCAGGGCCGGCTGCTGCCCAGCAGCTCGGTCGACCAGCTCGGCGCCACCTTGGCCAGCTGGATGGGCGTGCCGGCCACGGATCTGAGTCGCGTCATGCCGCAGATCAGCAACTACACGCAGAAAGACCTGGGATTCTTCCAGTGAGGGCAGGGCGGCGGCTGGACTAGGATCGACGGGTCATTCCCGTCACCCTTCTGCCCCGATCGGCTGCCCCATGTCTTTTGTTGTTCGCACCCTGAGTCCGGCGCTGTCCCTGAGCGTCTTGGCCTTGCTGGCGCTGGCCGCCTGTTCCACACCGGACTCTTCACCCCAAGCCGCCAAGTCGGGTGCAGCGGACCTGATTCAGCCCGAGTCTGCCAGCGGCTGGACAGCCAAGCAGGCCCAGGCCAGCGCCCATTTCGCCGTGGCCGCGGCCCACCCGCTGGCCTCGGATGCCGGGCGCGAGATCCTGTTGGCCGGCGGCAGCGCGCTCGATGCCGCGATCGCCGTGCAAATGGTGCTGACCCTGGTCGAGCCGCAGTCCAGTGGCATCGGCGGCGGGGCCTTCTTGCTGCATTGGGATGGCGCCAAGGTGCAGGCCTTTGATGGCCGCGAGACCGCCCCGGCTGCGGCCGACGAGAACCTCTTCCTCAAGCCCGACGGCAAGCCCATGCCCTATCTGCAGGCCGTGGTCGGTGGCCGCTCGGTCGGCACGCCGGGTCTCTTGCGCATGCTGGAGCAAGCCCATGCGCAGCACGGCAAGCTGCCCTGGGCCCGTCTGTTCGATCCGGCCATCCGCCTCTGCGAGCAGGGCTATGCCTTGAGCGGGCGCAGCCACAAACAACTGGCCAACAATGCCGCGCTGCGCCAGGACCCGCAGGCCGGCGCCTACTTTTTCGATGCCCAAGGCCAGGCCCTCCCCGAGGGGACTCGGCTGCGCAACCCGGCCCTGGCCGCTGTGCTGCGCCAAGTGGCGGCCGGCGGCGCCGATGCCTTTTTGAAAGGCACTGTCGCTCAGGACATCGTGCGCCGCGTGCGCGGCCATGCCAGCAACCCCGGCCTGCTCAGCGAGGCCGATCTGGCCGGCTATCAGCCACGCCAGCGCGAGGTGCTGTGCACGCCCTGGCGCAGCCAGCAGGTCTGCGGTTTCCCGCCGCCGTCCTCCGGTCATCTGACCGTGATGCAGATGCTGGGCATGATGCCGGCGCAGACCCCGGCCCAGGCTTTCAGCGAAGGCGTGCCCAGTGCCGCCTGGCTGCACCGTTATGCCGAGGCCAGCAAGCTGGCCTTTGCCGACCGCGCGCAGTACATCGCCGACCCCGATTTCGTGGCCGCGCCCGGCGGCGACTGGCGCAGCCTGCTGGCGCCCGAATACCTGCAGGGGCGCGCGGCCCTGATCGGCCCGCGCAGCATGGCCAGCGCCGCCGCGGGCCAGCCAGCCGCGCCCGTGCGCGTGGGCTGGGCGCCCATGCCCGATCAGCCCGAGCATGGCACCAGCCACATCAGCATCATCGACGCGGCCGGCCGGGCCGTGGCCATGACCACCTCGATCGAGGCCGGTTTTGGCGCCCGCCTGATGAGCGACGGCGGCACCGGCCTGGCCGGTGGCTTCATGCTCAACAACCAGCTGACCGACTTTGCCCTGGCGCCGCGCGATGAGCAGGGCCGGCCGGTCGCCAACCGCCTGCAGCCGGGCAAGCGCCCGCGCTCCAGCATGGCGCCGACGCTGGTGTTTGACGCCAGCGGACGCCGCCTGAGCATGAGCCTGGGCTCGCCCGGCGGGCCGGCCATCATCCATTTCGTGGCCAAGACATTGCTGGCCACGGCCGACTGGCAGCTCGATGTGCAGCAGGCGCTGGACCTGCCCAATTTCGGCAACTTCGGCGGCCCTGTGTTTTTGGAGCAAGGGCGTTTTCCGGCGGCCACGCGCGAGGACTTGCAGGCGCGCGGCCACCGCTTGGTGGAAACCGAGCTGACCAGCGGTATCCAGGCCATTCAGCGCAGTCCCACGGGCTGGCTCGGCGGGGCCGACCCGCGGCGCGACGGCGCGGTGCGTGGCGACTGAGTGTTCAGGCGAGCGGCGCGCATTTGCTTACAGCCTGAGGATCCTTGTCGTCATCGGCCTGTCGCGTTCGAGCGTTGCTGAGGGCATCACCGGCCCCTCGGAGCTTGAATCATGTGGACCTTGCGCACTTCCGTTTTTGCCGGCCTGGCCTTGGGCCTGGCCTGTTTGGGGCAAGCCGCCCAGGCGTCCGACATCGGCGTGTCCGTGTCGGTCGGTCAGCCGGGCTTTTATGGCCGCATCGACCTGGGCTCGGCCGGCTCGGCGCCACGCCTGATCTACAACGAACCGGTTTGGGTGCAGGGGCGGCCACACCACCACCGTGAACGTCTGCGTGTGGAGCCCTGGTATCTCTTTGTGCCGCCCGGCCATGCCCGCCACTGGGCGCGCCATTGCGGCTATTACGGCGCCTGCGGCCGGCCGGTGTACTTCGTTCAGGAGGGCTGGTATCGCGAGCCTTATGGCCCTCGCCGTGGCGATGATGAGGGCTGGCGCTCGAGCCGCCATGGCCGGGACCACGACCACCATCATGATCGCGGCCGCCACCGTGGCCACGGCGACGATCGTTGATGAAGTCCGCCGCCTAGCTCCGGATCGCGCGCAGCGCCTGCAAGCCGCGCAACAGCGGTAGTGGCAGCGGCGGCGTGCGGCCGGTCAGCTGGGCGCTGATGGCCGCCTGCAGCGGCGGTAGTCGGCGGGCGATTTGCAGCACGCCCTTGCGCAAAAGCCGGGCCGGTGCGCGCTCGTCGGTGAATAGATTCACCACCGCATTGGTGCCCTGGTAGATCGCCCAGGTGCGGCGGCGGTGCTTGGCAGCATAACGTTGCAGCAGCGCGGCATCACCGAGGTCCTGGCACTGCGCATGGGCCGTGCCCAGGATGTTTGCCAGCTTCTGCACCCCGTAGAGTCCGAAGTTGTAGCCATGCGCGGTGACCGGATGCATGCCCACGGCGGCGTCGCCGACCAGGGCCAGGCGCCGGGTGGTGAAACGGTGGGCGTAGCAGGCGACCAGGGGGTAGAGGTGGCGCGGGCTGGCCAGGCTGATCTCGCCGAGGCGGCCTTGCAGCTGGGCCTGCACCCAGGCGCGGAAGCGCTCCGCATCCCAGGCCTGCATCTCGGCCGCGCGCTCGGCGCTGACGGTCAAGACCAGGGAGCTGCAGCCGCCGTTGAGCGGCAGCAGGGCCAAGGTGTGGCCATAGTGAAAACACTCCAGCGCGATGCCCTCGTTCGGCCCGCTGTGGGCCAAGCGGCAGACGATGACGCTGCGGCCGAAGTCGCGCATCTGCGCACCGATGCCGGCCATGCGCCGCACCGTGGAAAAGCGGCTGTCGGCGGCGATCACCAGCGGCGCGCGCAGGCTTTCGCCTGTGCTCAAGCGCACTTCGGCCAGCTCGGGCGTGGCGTTCAGATTCAGGCCGCTGACGCGGCAGTCGGTGCGCAGCTCGATGCGGTCTGCTCGCCGCTCCACCGCCCGGTAAGCGATGCGCCGCAGCCAGTGGTTGGCCACCAGATAGCCCAGCTCGCCTTGGCCATCGGTGGTGCCAAAGCCCAGGTGCTCGGGCGCCTCGCCGTTAAAGACATGGGCGCGGCGCAAGGGTGCGATTTCCTCCGGCGGCAGCAAGGCCCATTGGCCCAGCGCTTCCAGCACGGCGCGGCCCGGGTGGGTCAGGGCGATTTCGCGGCCGTCTTCGGCCGGATCTTGCAGGGCGCTGAGCGGCGCGGCTTCCAGCACGCAGCTGCTGATGCCGGCATCGGCCAGGGCGCAGGCCATGCTGAGGCCCGCGGGGCCGCCGCCGACGATGAGCACGCGCTCGGTGTCAGCGGCTGGGGCCTTTGGAGGGGATGAAGGGGAAGGCTGGATCGACATGGGTGCCCAGCCTAAGGCCGGGCTGCCGTCTCAGCCTTGATCGGGATCAGCGTTTCTTGTTGAGCGCCAGCAGACTCAGGCCGCCGATCAGCAGGAAGGACAGGCCGCTCCAGATCTCATAGGGCAGGCCCAACAAGCGATAGGCCGCGGCCTCTTTGCAGGTGGCAGTGACCATGAAGACAAACGGCCAGCGCATTTCCAGATCCAGCGCCTCGAGCACGGTCTCGGCGAAGGTCAGCTTGCAGGTGTCCATCAGCGCGGCCACCTCATGCTGGTAATAGGCCGAGGCCAAGCCAGCTACAGCCAGCAGCAGCAGCCCAAGCAGGCTGGCTGTGCGAAGCGGCCGCTGGCGCTTGAACAACCAGCCTAAGAGGGCGACTGCGGCAATCAATAAAAAGATGCCACGCTGCATCACGCACCAGGGGCAGGGCTTGACCCCGAAACCATGCTGGGCGATCAGGGCGAAGGCCACGGCAGCCAGGCTGCCCAAGCCGATGGCGGCCAGCGCCTGATCGGGGAACTTTGAGACCTTGAGGAACATCAGTCGGCTTCCACTTCCACAATCATCTCGATCTCGACGCAGGCACCCATGGGGATCTGCGCCACGCCAAACGCGCTGCGGGCGTGGGCCCCCTTGGCGCCGAAGACCTGGCCGATCAGCTCGGACGCGCCATTGGTGACCAGATGGTGTTCGGTGAAATCGGGGGCGCTGTTGACCAGGCTCATAAGCTTGACGATGCGCTTGATCTTGTTCAAATCGCCCACGGCAGCGTGCAAGGTGCCCATCAGATCGATGGCGATGGCGCGCGCGGCGGCCTGGCCGGTGGCGGTGTCGGTGTCGCGGCCCAGCTGGCCGACCCAAACCTTGCCGTCTTGCT
Organism: Paucibacter sp. DJ2R-2; assembly: GCF_025717675.1. GTDB lineage: Bacteria > Pseudomonadota > Gammaproteobacteria > Burkholderiales > Burkholderiaceae_C > Paucibacter_A. The sequence goes on along the minus strand of NZ_JAJIRT010000007.1, from coordinate 198,916 downwards.
TGGCCAGGTGGCCGGACAAGAAGACCAGATTGCCGGTGCGCACGAAAGGCACGTATGCCGCGGCGGGAACGGCCAGTGGCGGCAGGGTGATGCCCAGGGTTTCGAGCGTGGTGTAGACGTTGGGAGTGCTGTTGCTCATGGCGAGGCCGCTTTCTTCTGCATGCTGAATTCGGAGGATCGCTGCGTGGGCGGGCGGCTGTGAAAGCGGCGCTGCCCTGGCTACGATCGGGTGGCGCGCATCCTACACCGAGCGGCCTGCCGCCCCCTTTCCTCAGGGCCGGGTGAGGCCCGCAGCGCGCGGACCCCGGAGCCTGTGTTTGTGATGCGCTCTCCCGCATTCGATGAATCCCCTGGTCCTGCTGGAGCTGTTCTCTGGCCGGTGCTCTTGGCCTTGCCGGTCCTGGCTTGGCTGGGCGGGCTGGTGCTGCTGCAGACCCAGCGCGAACTGCCCGGTGAGGCCGAGTTCACCGCCAGCTTGCTGGCGGGTCTGGGCTGCTGCGTCATGGTCGGCCGCTGGTGGGGCCGGCGCCGCGCAGCGCTGCTGTGGGCCGCCCTGGCGGGCTTGCTGCTGGCTTTCAGCTATGCCAGCTGGCGTGCTGAGCTGCGTTTGGCCGAGCGCCTGCCCGAAGCCTGGGAGGGGCGCGACCTGCTCTTAATCGGCCGCGTCGATTCGCTGCCGGCCGCCACCCTGGGCCAGGCCGGCGCGCCTGGCTGGCGCTTTGAGTTTGAGCTGGAGTCCGCCCGTGCCGGGCCTCTGTCCAGCGATCCACCGCTGACTTTGCCGTCGCGCCTGCTGCTGAGCGCTTACGCCGAGCATGCCGATGCCGCGCCGCCGCCCCTGCGAGCAGGAGAGCGCTGGCAGTTGCTCGTGCGGCTCAAGCAGCCACAGGGGCTGATGAATCCGCATGGCTTTGACTACGAGCTCTGGCTGTTCGAACAAGGCCTGCGTGCCAGCGGCGTGCTGCGGCCTGGCGGAGCGCAGCGGCGCTTGGCGGAAGCCCCCATCACCAGCATCGATGCGGCGCGTCAGCGACTGCGCGAGGCCTTGCAGCGCCGCGTCGGCGAGCCCGGCGCGGCCGGCGTGCTGGCGGCACTCAGCCTGGGCGACCAGGCAGCCATCAGCCGCGCCGACTGGGCCTTGTTCCGCGACACCGGCCTGAGCCATTTGCTCAGCGTCAGCGGCTTGCATGTGACCATGTTCGCCTGGGCGGCCCAGGGCCTGCTGGGCTGGGCCTGGCGCGGCAGTGCGCGCCTGTGCCTGCGCTGCCCGGCGCCCGCGGTGGCGCGGTGGGGCGGCGTGGCGGCAGCCCTGGCCTATGCCTTGTTTTCGGGTTGGGGCGTGCCGGCGCAGCGCACCGTCTGGATGCTGGCCAGCCTGGCCCTGTTGCGCAGCCTGGGCTTGCGTTGGCCCTGGCCGCTGGCTTTGCTGCTCTCTGCCCTTGTGGTCACTGTGGTCGATCCCTGGGCGGTTTGCCAGGCGGGCTTCTGGCTGTCTTTTTGCGCCGTGGGCCTCTTGATGGCGGCTGGTGACGATGAACCTGCGCGTGGCTGGCGCGCGCAGCTGATGGCCGGCTTGCGCAACCAGGCGGTGGCCACGCTGGGCCTGGCACCGCTGAGCCTCTTGTTCTTTCAGCAGCTGTCTCTGGTCGGTGTGTTGGCGAATCTTTTGGCCATCCCCTGGGTCAGCTTGGTCATCACGCCCTTGGCGCTCGGCGGCGCGATCCTGCCAGGGCTGTGGATCTGGGGCGCTTGGTGTGTGGAGCTGATGATGGCCTTGCTGCGCTGGCTGGTGAGCTGGCCGCTGGCGGTCTGGACGGTGCCGGTGGCGCCCTTGTGGGCGCAGGCCGCGGGTTTGGCGGCCGGTGTCTTGTTGGTGCTGCCTCTGCCATGGCGTCTGCGTGCCTTGGGCATGGCGCTGGCTTTGCCCCTGCTGTGGCCGGCGCCTGAGCGCCCGAGCGAGGGTGAGTTCGAGTTTCTGGCCGCCGATGTGGGGCAGGGCACCGCCGTGCTGCTGCGCACCGCGCATCACGCTTTGCTCTATGACGCCGGCCCGCAGTACGCGCCCGGGGTGGACGCCGGCCAGCGCGTGTTGCTGCCGCTGCTGCGCGCGCTGGGTGTGCGCCAACTGGATCAATTGATGCTCAGCCACCGCGACAGCGACCATGTCGGCGGTGCCGCCTCGGTGGCGGCCGGCCTGCCGGTGCAGGGTTTGCGCAGCTCGTTGGAGCCCAGCCATCCCTTGCACCGCTTGTTTCAGAGCTCGTTGCCTTGCAATGCTGGCGAGCGCTGGGTCTGGGACGGCGTGCAGTTTGAGCTGCTGCATCCGAGCGCTGAGCAGGTCCGTCAGCAGCAGCTCAAGAGCAATGAGCTGTCTTGCGTGCTGCATGTGCGCAATGCCTCGGGCCAGCAGACCGCGCTCTTGATGGGCGATCTGGAGGCGGGGCAGGAGGCGGAACTGCTGCGCCGCCATCGGCCTGGGGCGCTGCGGGCCGAGCTGCTGCTGGTGCCGCACCACGGCAGCAAGACCTCGTCCACGCCCGAGCTGCTGGCCGCGGTGGCGCCGCGCTGGGCGGTGGTCCAGTCGGGCTACCGCAACCGCTTTGGCCACCCGGCTTTGCCGGTCTTGGCGCGTTACCAGGCGGCCGGCATAGAGGTCTTCAACAGCCCGGACTGCGGCGCCTGGCGCTGGCGCAGCGAAAAGGAGGCGGCCAGCTGTCAGCGCCTGCTGGACCGGCGCTATTGGCACCGCCGGCCTTTGTCGATGGGAGCCGACCGGGAACGGGTAGGGCCGCCGGAGGCGGAACGAAGCGGCGAGGAAGACTAGGGTCGCTTGATTCTTGCTTTGTGCATGTCCTGTGTCACTTTGGGCATGGGAGTGGCTGGTGTAGCGTGGCGGGTGGCTTCATCGCGAGCCCTGATACTGCAAGCGCAGGCCGCTGCTGCGACTGCTGGCTTGTTCAAACTTGGTTTGTTCGATGGATCTGTCCTATTTGCTGTTCTTTTTTGCCGGCCTCGGTGCTTTCAATGGATTGGCGCTCACAGCCTGGTTGCTCTGGCGCCGGCCGGTCAGCCCCGCTCAGCGCTGGCTGGCCGCCGTGGTGCTGATGCTCAGTGTGCGCACGGGCAAGTCGGTGCTGTTCTATTTTTGGCCGGACATTGCCAAGCTGGTGCTGCAGATCGGTCTGTCCGCATGCTTCCTGATCGGCCCCTGCTTGATCGCTTTCGTGCGCGCCTGCGGCGATGCGCAGGGTGAACGCACGCGCCGGGACCCGATCTGGCTGCTGGCCTTGCTGACTCTGGTGCTGGGATTCGGCCTGCTCTACCCCTATTCGGTCCATACCGCCTTGTGGCAAGGGCCGATCTGGCGCTCGATCCAGTATTTCTGGCTCGCCTGCTTGCTGCTGAGCGCGGCCAGCTTGTGGCTTCTGTGGCGCCGGCCGCCAGCGATGGATGCGTCTGCAAGCGGGGTGACCGAGGCCGCACCGCTGGACTTTGGGACGGGCTTTGCCGCGGCCGTCACGGCCGGGGTCAGCCTGGTCTGGGCGGCCTATTTTTGGTCGGGCTGGACCTCCTACATCTCCGGCGCCTTGTCCTTCTCGGTGCTGGTTTGCCTGAGCATTGCCTTCGCGGTGTTTCGCCGGCCTGCGTTGCCTGCGCCAGCCCCGCTCAGCGAGCCCTACCAGCAACGCAAGATTGCCCCGGCCGAAGCCGAGGCGGAGCTCGCGGCCTTGCATCGCCTGATGGTCGAAGAACAGCTCTACCGCGACCCCAGCCTCAGCCTGAACAAGCTCGCCCGGCGCTTGTCCATGCCGCCGGCGCGTTTGTCACAGCTGCTGAACGACAACCACGACATCACTTTCCGGCAATACCTCAACCAGCACCGCATTGAAGCCGCCAAGCAGTTGCTCGGCGCGCCGGGCCCTTCGTCCATGGAACAGGTCGCCGAAGCCTCGGGATACCTGTCGATGTCGACCTTTTACAGCAGCTTCAAGAAGGCCGAGGGCGCCACGCCGGCGGCATGGCGGCAGGCCAAATTGAGGGAGGCAGGCTCCTGAAACAGGTTTTGGGACTCCGGAAACCGATGGAAAGCTGTTGATTCACAAGTAACTTCAGCAGCATGGCGGCACTTTTCCACTCGGAGCTTGTCCATGCTGTTTTGCCTTCCGTCCTTCGCATCCTTCCGTCCTCTGGCTGCGCTGGCTCAGCGCCTGACGGGTGCCGGGCTTTGGAGTCTGACCCTGCTTGCCAGTCTGTTTTTGGCAAGTGCGGAGGCCTCTGCTGCGGCACCGAACGAGAGCGCGCGGGTCGCCGCGGTCATCCAGGACTATCTCGACGGCAGTTCCTACAACCGCAGCGAACAGCTGCGCCGTGCCTTTCATGCCGACGCCCGGCTCTACCTGAACGGCAAGGACGGCGCCATGCGGGAAGTGGGTATCGAGGATTACGCGGCCTGGTTCAGCAAGTCGCCAGGGCAATTCAACGGCAGGGTGGGGAGTTTGCTGAATGTGCAGGTGGACGGGGACATCGCCAGCGCCAAGGCCGAGATCGTGATGAGTCGCGAGCCCGCGCGTTTTGTCGACCTGTTCCTGCTGCGACGTTCCGAAGGACAGTGGAAGATCATCAGCAAGACCGCCACCCGCCACGCCACTCCCGCGCCCACGCATGGCCGGCAGGTGCTGCTGGTGGTGTCGAATGTGAGCAAGATGCCCGGCACTGCGCTCAGTTCCGGCAACAGCTTTGTCGAGCTGGTTCATGCCTATGCCCAGTTCCGCGCGGCAGGCTATGGCGTGCAATTCATCAGCCCCGAGGGCGGGGCTGTGCCCTTGGCCTATGTGGACACCAGCGATGCGGAACAGCGTTCGAGGGTCTATGACGCCGACTTCATGTGGTCCCTGGCCCACACGCGCAAGCCCGAGGAGGTGAAGGCAGAGGACTATGCCGCCTTGATGTACATCGGCGGCAGCGCCGCCATGTTCGGCCTGGCCGACAACCCGGCACTGCGCACCCTGGCGGCACGGCTCTATGAGCAGCAGCAGGCGGTCATTGCTGCGGTCTGCCATGGCAGCGCCGGGCTGGCCGACCTGATGCTGGCCGATGGCAGCGCGCTGGTCAGCGGCAAGCGTGTCACGGGCTACCCTGACGCCTTCGAGAACAAGAATGCACCCTACTACAAGAGTTTCCCGTTCTCGATTGAGCAGCGGCTGCAAGAGCGCAAGGGCCTGTTCACGCAGGGCCCGCGCAATCAATCTCATGTGGAAGTCGATGGCCGCCTCATCACCGGCATGAGCTGGGAGTCGACCCGCGATGTGGTGGCTGCCATCGTCCGGCAACTGGATGCCGGCAAACCCGCGACGGCCGATGCCGGCGCTGCGCGGCCCTGAAGTCCAGCGCTTGTCTGTTACTTTTGGTTTTTTGAAGCCGGGCCTGAATCCTTTGGCCCTAGGTTTGACTCTAGGTCGGTGTCATTCACTTCATTTTTGGATCACTGCCATGGCAAACCTCTACTTCAAACGCAATCTTCCGGTCTGGGAACGCGGCTTGCGCCTGCTGGCCGCAGGCCTGCTCGGCGCCCTGGGCTTGGGCCTGGGTGGCCTGTTCAGCGGCTGGTTGGGCTGGCTGATGGTGGCAAGCGCAGCAAGCCTGGGCCTGACGGCTTTTGTCGGGTTTTGCCCGGCCTGCGCCATGCTGGGCCGGCGCAGTCTGGGCCCGCGTTCATGATCCGGGCCTCGCTGCCCCTGATCGAGGCAGCCACTCGCGGCGACAGCCTGGCCCTGGCCGAGCTTTTGAAGGTCTGCCAGCCTGACCTGAAACGCTTCGCCCGGCGCAGCTGTTCCAGCACCGAAGACGCCGAGGATGCGGTGCAGCTGGCGCTTTGGCAGCTGTACCGCCGTGTCGGTGCCTTGCGCACCGTGGCCACGTTTGCCACCTGGCTGTTTCGCATCGTCGAACGCGAGTGCTACCGGCTGTACCGAGGCCGCAGCAAGGCAGAGTCGCTCGAAGACTTGGCAGAGCATGAGTTGCCGGCGGCGCTGGCGGTGCCCGCCGATTTGCGCGCCGACCTGGTCCGTGCCATGCAACAACTGGCGCCACCCTACCGCGAGGTCCTGCTTTTGCGCGATGTGCACGAGTTGACGGCGCCCGAAGTGGCCGCCCAGTTGGGCCTGAGCCTGGCGGCCGTGAAAAGCCGCCTGCACCGCGCGCGGGCCCAGATGCGCGAGCATCTGCTGGCCAGTGACTACTGGTCGGAGGGCTGAGCCCCGCGGTCGGGCGGCGCGGCCTCAGCCGCGCCGCTTCAGGCGAATCTCGAACAGCGTTGGCCAGAGCTTGCCGGTGACGAAGAGGCGTTTGCCGGTCGCGTCCCAGGCGATGCCGTTGAGCACCTCGGGCGCTTCCTCGGGCCGAGGCTTGCGCGGGCCGAACTGGGCCGGGGCTGGCAACTGGCTGCGCAGGCTGCGCAGGTCGATCCAGCCGCGCACCTGGCCGCTGGCCGGGTCGATGCGGGCAATGATGTCGGCTTGCCAGATGTTGGCGTAGATCTCGCCGTCCACCCATTCCAGCTCGTTGAGCTGATCGACCGGCTGGCCCAAGGCGCGCACGGAGATGCGGCGCAGCTCGCGGAAGGTCTTGGGGTCGAGCACGCGCAGCTCGGCGCTGCCGTCGCTGAGGTAGAGCTGCTGGCCATCGTGGGTCAGGCCCCAGCCTTCGCCGGGTAGCTTGTACTCGCGCTTGGGCTCGAAGGTCTTGAGGTCGAAGACAAAGACCTTATGGGTGGTCCAGGTCAGCAGGTAGAGCTCGTCCTTCCAGGCCGTCAGGCCTTCGGCGAAGTGTTCTTGGGCGATGTCGCGTTTCTGTTGCACCTGGCCGTCTTCCAGGCGCACACGGCGGATGCTGGAGCGGCCGTTCAGGCCCGTGCTCTCGAACAGCTGGCCGTCACGGAACAGCAGGCCTTGGGTGAAGGCCGTGGGGTCATGGGGGTGGCGATTCACGATCTCCGGTTCGTCCACCGGCAGGGCCACGCGCTGCGCCCGTGCCAGCGGGCTCCAGCCTCCCAGGGTCAGCGCAGCCCCGAGCAAGGCCAAGCTCAGACCATGGCGAAACCAGGTGCGGCGGTTGGGCGGCAGGGCGGCAGGGGTCATGAGAGTGGTTCGATGGTTGAGGGGGGGGCGGTGCGATGCGTGCTGTGCGCGGCGCCGCGCAGGCCGCAGTGTGCCTCAGCAGACGTACTGGGGCCGGCGGCACTGCCGCTGCGGCGGTGATCCACACTCAGTCCGGCAGCGGGCTCATGCCGTCAGCGCCGCCGCGGCGCGGCAGCGCATCGCCCGGCAGGGCCACCCAGGGTGCACCATCGCTGCAGAAGTAATGCCCGCTGGCGGAGGGCCAGTCCTCGACAGCCGGGCCACCGGCCTCGGCTGAGAGCACGGCACCAGCTGGCACACCGATGATTTCGGGCATGCGTGCATCCACGGTGTAGAGGTGGCTGCCGCACCGGGCGCAGAAAAAGCGCTGGCCATTCGCCGTGGGCGTGTACTCGCGCAGAGCGGCCTGACCTTCGATCTGCACATCCTCTGCAGGCAAACTCAGCCAGGAACTGAACGCCGCGCCGCTAAGCCGCCGGCACTGACCGCAGTGGCAGTGCATGAAGCCACGCGGTGCGGCGCTGCAAAGGAGCGAGGCCGCACCGCAGTAGCAAGCGGCTCGCCAGTGGGACTTGTTCAAGGCGTGCTCTTCTTGTGCTTGCCTCAGCGCATGGCAAAGGTGATCTGGAACAGGTACTGCATCTTGCAGGGCTGGCCACTGCAGACGGCGGGTTTGAAGCTCGTGGCCATCAGCACGCGCGCTGCGAACTTGGCCATGTCGGGGTCGACCTTGCCATGGGCCGACACATGGGTGGCTCGGCCTTGGCTGTCCACATCGACCAGCAGGTCCAATTCACCGCGAGCGCTGTAGGCCTCCATGCCTTTTTTGATGGCGTTGTACACCGGCAGCAGGCCATCGGCAGGGAAAGGCGGCTCGTCCCCTGGCTTCATGTCCTCGTACATGGACTGCAGGGCAGCTTTCTCTGCTTCATCCAACTCGGCGTAGCGGCGATTCAAGGGAATCACCTTGGAAGTGGCCCAAACCTGCTTGAAACGGGTGCCGGTTTCGTCTTCCATCAAACTCATCTGCTTTTTGGGTAAATCGGCCGCGAGCGTTGGGCTCAAGCCTGCGAGCTGCAGCAGCACGGCCAGGATCAGGCCCCGGCAGGCGGAGGTGCGTGTGTTCATGTGTTTGCGCTCCCGTATCGTTGAAGGTCATGGATGAGGCCTGAGGCCCGGTTTTTCTTGCAAGTCCGGACTGGCTGGTCGCGATGTTCGCACGGCCCAACCTTGGTGGCTTGCAAAGTCAAGGGGCAAGAGACATTCGTGGTCGCCCAATGACCGAGATGCGCACAAGTAGTGCAGCACCTCAGCGGTCTGTATGGCCCAGCCGATCAGGCTGACAATCCAGCTTCTCTCAACTGCAGCACATTGCCTTCCGGGTCATGCCCGTCGCAGGCTCGGAAACCGCGCATCTCCCACTCGCGCTCGGGGCCTTGTAGACCGCCACCCAGGGCACGGGCGCGGGCGCGCGCAGCGGCCAAGCTGGGCACCGGAAAAAAGAGCTTGAGGGCGCAGTCCTCGCGGCGCTCGGGCGGCGTGCTGATGCTGAAGGTTTCTGCGATGGCGGGAGGGATGCCGTGCACCACCAACTCCATGCCCGAGTCCGCCCGCAGCACCCAGTGGTCGGCTGCGGTGTGCAGGACTTGCAGGCCGAGCACGGCCTCGTAAAAGCGGGCCAGGCGTTCGACATCCTTGGCAAACACCACCGAGCCATAAGCGACGGGAGCGGACATGGTTTGTGCTTTCAGAAAAGTCGTGAGGAGGGCGCTCAGTCAGTGGCTGCGGGCCGGATCAGCATGGCCATGCCTACCGAGCGCGGCGCGGTCAGCTTGAAGCCAAATTGGGCATAGAGCTCATGGGCCTGGCCGTCGGCGATCAAGCTGATATAGGCCGACTCGGGCAGCTCGGTCTCGATGTGCTTCATGATCTCGCGCATCACCCGCTTGCCCAGACCGCGGCCTTGGTGAGCGGGCAGGACGGCGATGTCGGTCACTTGGTAGAAGCAGCCCCCGTCACCGATCAGGCGACCCATGGCCACGGTTTCGCCCTGGTGCTGAATCTGCACGGCAAACAAGGTGCCGGCCAAGCCACGGCGTGCAGCGTCCTCGGTCTTGGCGCTCAGGCCGCTGGCGCTGCGCAGATGGCGATAGGTCTCGACGCTGGGCGTTGCCAGTTGGACGGTGTAAGCATTCAAGGTGCTGCGGTTCATGGGCTGGTCGTGAGTGTGGTGCTTGCCGCTGCCGAGGCTGGAGGTGGTGTGAAGGTCTCGGGACCGGCAACCGTGCTCAACTCACAGGGCCAGCGCCGCTCCACACGGCGCCGGCGGTGTTCGCTGCACTCGCGCAGCAAGAGGTCCTGCATGCCGATCAGCAGCGTGACCCGAGACCGGTCCCATTGCCCGGTGATGCGGTAGCAGGCGACCCCGTCCACCTGTTTTGGGCCGCGAAAGCGCAGGCGCTGGAGCGCCAGCAAGGTGCGGCCTCCGGTCTCAGGGAACAGCAGACTCGCGATGGTGTGGGCCGCACCACGCGAGATGCCGGTGGCCGCCGCCACTGCAAAGCCGCGATCGTCAAAGCGTCGGCTCAAGGGCTGCTCTGCGGTCGGGTAGCCCAGGGTCAGGTAGGCCTCATCGGCCACCCAGCCCAAGCTGTGGTGGCTTATGTGGTGGCGCAGCGGCGGGTAGGGGTGAGGGCAGTCGAAGTCGAAACGGAAATCGCCCGCCGCGTTGCGTGCCGTGCGGAACTCGATGGCATACGGTTCGCGGCCCCGCCAACTCTGGACTTGGCCGCGGTCGGCGTATTCGTTCAGGCTGGCATAGCGTTGCAACACGGCCTGCAGAAATTGCCGCGCGCTGACGTGGCCAGCGCTGCTGTGTTTGCCGCTGCTGTCGCTCATGGCTTTGTGCTTTCTTGCGCCTCGCGGCGCAGTTCGACCTGGGCCGGGGCCGCGTGCATCAGCAGGGGCGATTGCGCCCAGGACTTCGCTTGCGCAATGTCACGCTCCAGCTGCTCTCGCTCGGCGGCCAGCTCCTTGCTCCGTCGCCAGGCCAGGGCGCGAGCCTCGGCGCTGCTGTCCTCGCGGCTCAGTTGTTCGTCCAGACGCTTCTGGTCTTGCGCCATCACGCTCAGGCGCTCCTGCAAAGGCAATACACCCGACTCGACCGGCTGGTAGGCCTGCGCCGAGAACAGGCATGAGGTGGCGATTCCACAAGCAACTTGCTTCAAATTCATTTCATCCTCTCCCGCTGTTTTCCAGGGCTATCAGCGTCCCGCCGCTCGCATGCTGGCCAGCGCGCGACCCATCTCGATCACCGCGAAAGCGTAGTAGCTGGACCAGTTGTAGCGGGTCAGCACATAGAAGTTTTCCGTCCCGATCCAGTAGCTGGGCGCGGCCTCGCCATTTTGCAGCTCCACCACGGCGAGCAACTGCTTGGGCGGGTGTTCCAGCGTCGCTTCGCTCAGCTGGGCGCCGGCGGCCTGCAGGTCTTGCGCAGTGAACGTGGGTTTGATGTCGGGCGCCAGCAGGCGGGCGCGGGCGCTGGTGTCCACCGGCATGGCCAGGCTGTAGTGGGTGGGCAGGCCGCGCTGCCAGCCGTGGCGGGCCAGGTAATGGGCGACGCTGCCGATGGCGTCGGCCTGGCTCTTGATCAGGTCGATGTGGCCATCACCGTCAAAGTCCACGGCATAGCGGTTCCAGCTGCCGGGCATGAACTGCGGCCATCCCATCGCTCCGGCGTAAGAGCCTTTCACCTCGGCGGGATTGAAACCTTCGCGGCGGCAAAGCTTCAGGAACTCGGCCAGCTCGCTGCGGAAGAAGGCGCTGCGGTCGCTGCGCCCACTGGGGAACTCGAAGGCCAGGGTGGCCAGGGCATCCAGCACCGAAAAGCCGCCGGTGATCTGGCCGTAAAAGGTCTCAACGCCGATCAGGCCGGCGATCAACTCGGCCGGCACGCCGTACTCGTTCTCGGCCCGCGCCAGGCTGGCGGCGTTTTGTTCCCAGAACTGCAGGCCGGCCTGCAGGCGCCGCGGCTCGACAAAGCGGGCGCGGTAGGCGGCCCAGTCTTTGGCGGTGCCGGCCGGCGGCGGCATGATCAGGCGCTGCACGCTCGGGTGGATATGGGCTTGCGCCAGCTGGGTTTGAACTTGCTGCAGGCTGGCCTCGTCCCAGCCTTGCTCGCTGGCCAGGCCGGCGGCAAAGGCCAGCAGATCGGGCCGAGTGCCGAAAGCCTTGAGCGCGGCCGTCTTGGCTTTGGACTTGGCGACGGGTTTGGCCGCCGCTTTGGCCTGAGCCTTCTTCTTTTTGGCTTGCGGATGCTTGGCGTCAAGCTGGGCGAGCGCGGCCAAGGCCGGCATGGGCGCGCTCATCATCAGAAGCGCCGCGCTGAGCATCACAGAGGAGAACAAGCCCGGCCGCGGTGGCGTCTTGAGAGCGTGCCGCAATGAACTCAGGGCGCGTGGCAGGGAGGAAAGCGAAAGAAAAGGCGGGCGCATCAAGAATCAGATCGGTCGGAAAACTAGAAAGTGGCAGCTCACCCCGGGGGCGCAATGAGCTCAGCATACCCGGCTTGATCGCCGGGTTCGGCGGGTGGCTTCAGCTGCGGCAAGGCCGGCAGGCTGCGCGGAAGGCCGCCAGCCAACGCCGACGCTCGCGCCAGCCCGGTGCCTGGGCGCTGGCGCTCCTGCCGTAGCGCGCAGCTTCTTGTTCGCGAAGCAAGCGTGCCGCGGGCTCGGCAGCCTCGCCGAAGCGCTCCTGCAGCAGCTGCGCCCATGCACCCGGGCTCTGGTGCGGCGCGGCCTCGCGCAGGCCCAAGGCCTGCAGCTCGCGCAAGACCTGGCCCCGCTGGCGGCTCCAGGCGTCCTGCGGACGGTGGCGCTGCCACAGGCTCCAGGCGGCGCCGAACAGCCCCAGGCTGGCGATCACGGCGGCGCTGAGCTGGCCCAGGGCGGTCCAGTCGGGCTGGCTGACGCCTAATTGCTTGAGCAGATCGAATTGGTTCTGGCGCGAGTAGTTCAGCACCTGTTGCTGCCAGCGGTTGTTGAGCGCCTCCCAGCCGCGCCGCAGGTTCAACCACAGGGTTGGGTTGATCTGGCCCAGGGCACCTGCCAGCACGCCGGGCGCGGGGCGCAAGGCCTGACCTTGCATGACGCGTTCGGGCGCCACCGCGGCGGTCGGGTCGGCGCGCAGCCAGCCGCGGCCGGGCAGCCAGTACTCGACCCAGGCATGGGCATTGCTGTTGCGCACGATCCAGTAGCCGTCCTGCGGCTGGCTGTCCATGCCCTGAAAGCCGGTGACGATGCGTGCCGGCACGCCCATGGCACGCAAGACGACCACCATGGCCGCCGAGAAATGCTCACAAAAACCCATTCGCCGGTCGAGCCAGAACTCATCGATCAGGTGCGGCGAGTTCTCGCCATAACGGCCTGGCGCCAGGGTGTAGCTGAAGTCAGCCGTGCGAATGTGCTTGAGCAGTGCTTCCACCAGCAACGGCGTCAGCTGCGCTTCTTCGAGACCGGCAAAGCGGTTTTGGCGGCGCAGGTCGGCGGCCCATTGCAGGCTGCGCGGGTTCAGGCCAGGCGGCAGGTCCAGGTAGTTCTGCAGCACCAGGCTGTTCTGCTGCGGCCCATGGCGGTAGCTGAGGTAGGCACTGGCGTCCAGACGCAGACGTTCGGTGATGGGGCGGCCGGCCTGCCACTGCAGTTCGCCCGCCCGGCTCAGGCTCAGACTTTCGACCTGGCGCAGTGCGCCGGCCTGTTCGCCGCTCATCTCCAGCAAGGGCAGGACGCTGATGCGCTGCGGCTCCAGAGTCAGCTCGTAGCGAAGCGCCGGGCCGCTGACCTGCAAGGCATCGCTGCGGCCGGGGAAATTCATGAGGGCCGGCCGCCAAGTGCGGCCATTGAACTGGCCCAGCACCGGGCCGCGAAAGTAGCGCGCCTCGGGCGGTGGCGCCGGGCCTTCAAAGCGCAGGCGCATGGCGATGGTGTCGTCGTTGGCGATCTCGGCCATGGCGCCGAAGTCCATGCTATTGGACAAGCCGGTGCGGCCCACAGCGTCCGAGGGCAGACCCCAAAGCGGCGCGATGCGCGGGAACAGCAGGAACAGCAGCACCATCACCGGCAGGCCCCATGCCGTGGTGCGCGCGGCCTGTGTCGCAGCCAGGCGCAGGCTCGGTTGGCCCACCGGCATCTGCGCCAGCACCAGAGCGCTGAGCAGGGCCCAGACGCTGGCCAGCATCCACAGCGCCGTCAGCAGCGACTGCGAATAGAAGAAGTTCGTCAGCACCAGGAAGAAGCCAAGGAAGAACACGACGAAGGCGTCGCGCCGCGCGCGCAGCTCCAGGGTCTTGAGCGCCATCAGCATCACCAGCATGGTGATGCCGGCCTCGCGGCCCAGCAGGGTGCGGTGGCTCAGCCAGGTCAGCGCGGCCGTGATCAGCAGCACGCCGACCAGCGCCCAGCGCCCAGGCAAGGCCTGACCCCGCCAGGCCAGCCAGCCACGCCAGCCCAGCATCAGGCCGGTGATGGCACTGGCCCAAGGCGGCAGATGGTCAAGATGCGGCAGCACCACCGCGGCAATGATGGCCAGGAGGAACCAGGTGTCCCGGGTATCGCGCGCCAAGGGCTGGCCGCTGCGGCGGAAGGCCTTGCTGTTCATGGGCTGCGGTCCGCGACCTGGCGTGCCGGTGGCAAGCCATGGCGAGCCAGGACCTGCAGGCAGAGCTCTTGGTGGCCGGGGCCGAGCTCGGGCGGCCATTCCTGGCCGTCCAAGCGCAGGCCGTAGGGGCGCTGCAGGGCTTCGGCCGCCAGCAGCCAGGCACACAGGCGCGAGAGGCGCAGCTCTGGGTCGGCCAGGCCGGCGGTGTCCTGCCAGTCCAGCCACAGCTCCTGGGCGGCTTGGGCCTGGCTGTCGCGCACCCAGAGCGGCGCGCCCTGCACACCGCTGTCCAAGCTCAGTGCGGCCTTCTTCCAGAGCACCTGGCGCATGGAGTCGCCGCGCTGGTAGGCGCGCACGCCGTCCAGCTCCAGCCCGGCCTGGCGCAAGCGGCTGGGCTGGGCATGGCCTTCGCCCGCGCCGGCGTGGACCGGAAAGGGCGGTGGAGCCACCTCGGGGCGCGGATAGACCCAGACCTGGGCCGCCGGCCGCCAGACGCTCCAGGCGCGGAACAGTCCGAGCGGAAAGCGGCTCAGAACCTGCAGCTCCGGCAGCTCATGCAGGCCACGCTGCGCGCTGGCAAAGCGCAGTTGCAAAGGCGCGTGGCCGCCGGCCGGGACATCGGTCCAGGCGACTCGGTCAAGGCCTCCACCGGGCATCGACTCCTTGACTTGAAGGCCGACACCGTAGCGGGCCGCACCGTCGTTGTGCAGACGCAGGTCCAGTTGCACATCGTCGCCGGCGAACACCGGCCCGGGCGGTTTCAAGTCCAGGCTCAGGCCCTGCAGATTGCTGTGCGTGCTGTGCATGGAGGCCAGCCCCGCGCCTCCGAGCAAAAAGGTCAGCAGATAGCCCAGGCTGAGCTGCTCATTGATCGAAGCCAAGAGCAGCACCAGCAGGGTCGCACAAAAGAACAGACCCGGCCGGCTGGGCAGGATGTAGAGGTTGCGCTGGCTCAGCACCAGGGTGTCGCTGCGCCGGTGGCGGGCCAGCCACCAAGCCTGCACGTGGCGCCGTAGAAGCTGCACGGGCTGCACAGGGTTCCAGACCATCTCGGCCACTCAGGGCAGGGCGATGGCTTCGATCATGGCCCGTACCTGCTCGCGCGGCCCTCGCCCTGCGCCGGCCTTGGGCCGCAGGCGGTGGGCAATGGTCTGGGGCAGGATGGCCTGGATGTCATCGGGCGAGACGAAATCGCGCCCCTCCAGCAGGGCCCGTGCACGCGCCGCACGCAGCACGCCCAGGCCGGCGCGCGGGCTCAGCCCTTCGCTGAACCAGTCGCCCGAGCGCGTGGCTTTGAGCAAGGCTTGCAGATAGTCGAGCAGGGCCGGTGCTGCATGAACCGCGCGCACTGCGGCCTGCGCGGCCAGCAAGTCGGCCGGCGTCATCACCGGGCGCAGGGCGCGCAGGGCTTCGCGGCTGTCCTGGCCGGTCAGCAGCTCGCGCTCGGCCGCTTCGTCTGGGTAGCCGAGCGAGATGCACATCAGAAAGCGGTCCAGCTGCGATTCGGGCAGGGGGTAGGTGCCGAGCTGTTCGCTGGGGTTTTGCGTGGCGATCACGAAGAAGGGTTGGGGCAGGGCGTGGCTGGCGCCGTCGATGCTGACCTGGTTCTCTTCCATGGCCTCGAGCAAGGCGCTTTGGGTCTTGGGACCGGCGCGGTTGATCTCGTCGGCCAACAGCACCTGGGCGAACACCGGGCCCGGGTGGAAGACGAAGCCGGCTTTCTCGCGCTCGTAGATGCTGACGCCGAGCAGGTCCGAGGGCATGAGGTCGGCGGTGAACTGAAGGCGCGAGAACTGCAAGCCCAGGCTGATGGACAGGGCGTGGGCCAGGGTGGTCTTGCCGACGCCGGGCAGGTCCTCGATCAGCAGGTGGCCGCCGGCGATCAGGCAGGCCAGGCAGTCGCGGATCTGCGCCGATTTGCCCTTGATGATCGTGCTAACCTGCTGCTGCAAAGCCGTCAGTTGCGCCGCACTGTCTTGTAGGGTCTGTGTTTCACGCTTCATGCAGGACACCATAGCGGAAAACCGTTCGGCCGATCCGACCTCTCAACTTTCCGCCCTCATGTCGACAGCCTATTTCAGCCACCCCGACTGCCGCCGGCACGATATGGGCCCTGGACACCCGGAATGCCCGCAACGCCTGGCGGCAATTGATGATTGGTTGCTGGCCACCGGCATCGACCAGGCCCTGGAGCGCCACGATGCGCCGCTGGTGGACCTGGCCGCCGTCGAGCGCGCGCACAGCCACAGCTATGTGGCCGAGCTGGCCGACCTGCTGAAGGGTCTGGCCGAGCGCGGCGAGTCGCATGCGGTGGACCCCGACACCGTGGCCACGCCCCACACCTGGGCTGCGACCTTGCGCGCTGCTGGCGCGGCCGTACGCGCCACCGATCTGGTGCTCGATGGTGGTGCCGAGAACGCTTTTTGCGCCGTGCGTCCGCCGGGCCACCACGCCACGCGCGATCAGACCATGGGCTTTTGCTTCTTCAACAATGTGGCCGTGGCTGCGCGTCATGCGCTGGATGACCGCGGCCTGCAGCGCGTGGCCATCGTCGACTTCGACGTGCACCATGGCAATGGCACGGAGGACATCATCGCCGGCGACGACCGCGTGCTGATGGTCAGCATCTTCCAGCACCCGCTCTACCCCTACAACGGTGCCGTGCCCAAGGGCGAGAACATGGTCAATGTGCCGGTGCCGGCCTACACGCGAGGCCCTGAGGTGCGGGCCATGATCGAGGCCATGTGGCTGCCGGCGCTGGAGCGCTTCAAGCCGCAGATGATCTTCATCTCGGCCGGTTTCGATGCCCACCGTGAAGATGACCTGGGCCAGCTCGGCCTGGTCGAAGCCGACTACGAGTGGATGACTCAGCGCATCAAGGATGTGGCCCTGCGCCACGCCGAGGGGCGCATCGTTTCCTGCCTGGAAGGTGGCTACAACCTCGATGCCCTGGCGCGCAGCGTGGGTGTGCATTTGCGCGTGCTGGCCGGCATCTGAGCCCGGCGCGGCCGTCCTTTTTTAAACTTTTTCTCCATTCACGCAGTCTTCACAGACCTGCGTTTCACTGAGCGCATGAGCAACAGCAAGCCGATCGATTTTCAAGAACTTCAGGCTCTCACCGCGGCCCTGTTCAGCCCCACGGCCTTGGTGGGCCTTGCGGTCCTGGTGGCCTGCCTGGGTCTGTCTTGGCTGGTGGTCAGTGTGATGCACCGGCGCGTCGCCCACCGGCCGGACTCCGTGCTGTTTGGCAGTCATGTGGTGGACGGCGCCCTGTTCCCGGTGCTGGCGTTATTGCTCGCCTTGCTGGCCAAGCAGGTGTTGCCGCATTTCGGGCTCTCGCCGGCGGTGTTCAAGCTGGCGGTGCCGGTGCTGATGTCGCTGCTGGCCATCCGCATGACGGTGCGGGTGCTGAGCGCGGCCCTGCCCAATTCCGGCTTGGTGAAGGTGATCGAGCGCACGGTCTCATGGCTGGCCTGGGGCGGCTCCATTCTCTGGGTGACGGGGCTCTTGCCCTGGTTCCTGGAGGAGCTGGATGCGATTGATTTCAAGGTCGGTGTCACCAAGATTTCGCTGCGCAATCTGATCGAGGGTTCCTTCACGGCAGTGGTGGTGCTGGTGCTGGCCCTGTGGGTGTCCTCGGTGATCGAGGCGCGCCTGCTGCGCGGTGGCCGCATGGACCTGTCCCTGCGCAAGATCGCAGCCAACATCACCCGCGCCTTGCTGCTGCTGGTGGGCCTGCTGTTCGCCCTGTCGGCGGCCGGCATCGATCTGACGGCGCTGGGCGTGCTCGGCGGTGCTCTGGGCGTGGGTATTGGTCTGGGCCTGCAGCGCCTGGCGGCCAATTACGTCTCGGGCTTTGTCATCCTGGCCGAGCGTTCACTCCGCATCGGCGACATGGTCAAGGTCGACAATTTTGAGGGCCGCATCAGCGACATCAAGACCCGCTACACCGTGATCCGTGCTCTCAATGGCCGCGAAGCCATCGTGCCCAATGAGATGCTGATCACGCAGCGGGTGGAGAACTCTTCGCTGGCCGACCCCAAGGTCTTGCTCAGCACCGTGGTGCAAGTGGCCTACGGCACGGACGTGGACGATCTGATGCCCAAGCTGGCCGCACGCGTCAGCGAAGTGCCGCGGGTGCTCAGCGAGCCCGGTCCTGCGGTGCAATTGAGCAGCTTTGCCGCGGACGGCCTCGAACTGACGGTGTTCTTTTGGATCGCCGACCCCGAGAACGGCCAGGGCGGAGTCCGCTCTGACGTCAATGTGGCCATCTTGCGCCTGCTCAATGGCATGAAGATCGAGATCCCGTTCCCGCAGCGGGTGGTGCGGCAGGCTTGAGTTGCGGCCGGATGCGGCACAAAGCAGCCTTCATGTTCTCCCTCGTGAGGCCCTGCAGTCCGGGCCGCCGCCGGGCTCATGGTTCCGGGGTTGGCCCTGACGGGCCAACTTCCTTGCGCTGCTCGCGCCTCGGGGCTGGCGCATAACTCACTGCACTCACTGCGTTCGTTCCGTTCAAACAGACGCGCCAAGTCAGAGCTTGAAGCGCGCGGGTACGCGCGCGCCCCGAGCCGCTGCGCTGCTCAGCCCTTCACAAATCGCCCAGCGGCGGCCCGAACTGCAGGTCGCTTGCATCGCGGTCGATGTGCCCCTCGACGGTGGAGCACGCCACATTCGGAGGTGGCTCGGCCCGACGACGAGCGATTTGTGCGCGGCCGAGGGCGCAGTGGAGCGGCTCAGGCGCGCGTACTCGCGCGCTTCAAGCTCTGACTCGGCGCCATTGTTTGACCACAGTGAGCGCAGCGAACGGAGGGAGTTTGGCGCCGCTGAGCCGCGCAGTGAGCAACGAGGGGAGTCGGCTCGCAGAGCCGACCCGGGCACCATGAGCACGGCGGCGGGCCGAGCCACCGCAGCAAAGAAGCCAGGCCATCGAACTTCCGCGCTGTGCCGAAACCAGTCATGGCTGGCTTGGATGGGCAAGGGCTCGCTGGACTGATCAGCCCGCGTTCACCGGAATACTCACAGCCTTGCCGCTGGCAATGCGTTCTTTCCAGTCGGCCGGGCCGGTGATGTGGGCGCTGGTGCCGCCGGCATCCACGGCCACGGTGACGGGCATGTCGACCACATCGAATTCGTAGATGGCTTCCATGCCCAAGTCAGCGAAACCGACCACCGGCGCAGCCTTGATGGCCTTGGATACCAGGTAGGCAGCGCCGCCGACGGCCATCAGGTAGGCGCTCTGGTTGTCCTTGATGGCTTCGATCGCGACCGGACCACGTTCGGCCTTGCCGACCATGGCGATCAGACCGGTCTTCTCCAGCATCATGCGAGTGAAGCCGTCCATGCGGGTGGCGGTGGTCGGGCCGGCGGGGCCGACCACTTCATCGCGCACCGGATCGACCGGGCCGACGTAATAAATGACGCGGTTGGTGAAGTCCACAGGCAGCTTCTCGCCCTTGGCCAACATGTCGGCGATGCGCTTGTGGGCGGCGTCGCGGCCGGTCAGCATCTTGCCGTTCAGCAAGAGGGTGTCGCCCGGCTTCCAACTGGCCACTTCTTCCTTGGTCAAGGCATTCAGGTCGACACGCTTGCTCTTGTTGTAGTCCGGCGCCCACTTGACGTCGGGCCACAGATCCAGGCTGGGCGGGGTCATGAAGGCCGGGCCGGATCCGTCGAGCACAAAGTGGCCGTGACGGGTGGCGGCGCAGTTCGGGATCATGGCCACCGGCTTGCTGGCCGCGTGGGTCGGGTAGGTCTTGATCTTGATGTCCAGCACCGTGGTCAGGCCGCCCAGGCCTTGCGCGCCGATGCCCAATGCATTGACCTTCTCATACAACTCGATGCGCAGTTCTTCGAGCTTGTTCTGCGGGCCACGGGCCAGCAGCTCATACATGTCGATGTCTTCCATCAAGGACTCTTTGGCCATCAGCATGGCCTTCTCGGCCGTGCCGCCGACGCCCAGCCCCAACATGCCCGGCGGGCACCAGCCGGCACCCATCAGAGGCACGGTCTTGAGCACCCAGTCGACGATGTTGTCGCTGGGGTTCATCATCACGAACTTGCTCTTGTTCTCGGAGCCACCGCCCTTGGCGGCCACCATCACGTCGACGGTGTTGCCCGGCACGATGGACACGCTGATCACAGCCGGCGTGTTGTCCTTGGTGTTCTTGCGCTCGAAGATCGGGTCGTTCAGCACCGAAGCGCGCAGCTTGTTGTCGGCGTTGTTGTAGGCCTGGCGCACACCCTCGTTGACCGCGTCTTCCAGCGAGCCGGGGAAACCTTGCCAGCGCACATCCATGCCCACCTTGAGGAAGACATTGACGATGCCTGTGTCCTGGCAGATCGGGCGGCGGCCTTCGGCGCACATCTTGGAATTGGTCAGGATCTGCGCAATCGCGTCCTTGGCGGCCACGCTTTGCTCGCGCTCGTAGGCGCGGGCCAGGTGGGCGATGTAGTCAGCCGGGTGGTAATAGCTGATGTATTGCAGGGCGCCGGCGACGCTGTCAACCAGATCTTGGTAGCGAATCTGTGTGCTCATGGTGTGAGTCCGTACAGGGGAGGGGAGAAGTGGGAGGAACTGCGAAATTCTTGCGGCATCATGCCGGGCTGAGCTTGCGGGGCGCTGAATGGGCCGGGACTTCTTGGATCAAGAGTCCGGTCGGGCGCGCCGACGCAGCCACATCCATCAGTGTAATGTCGAGGAGGATCCCGTCGTGACCCCAGCCCTGCGCCGTTTCTTTGCCAGCGAATCCGCCAGCGGCATCATCCTGGCCTGTGCGGCCGTGTTGGCCCTGATCATCAGCAACTCGCCCTGGGGTGAGGCCTATCAGGCCTTCACCCGCATTCCCGGCGAAGTGCGCATCGGCGATGGTGCCGGCGGCACCGCTTTGATGTTGTCTAAGCCCCTGCTGGTGTGGGTCAACGACCTCTGGATGGCGGTGTTCTTCTTCCTCGTGGGCTTGGAGATCAAGCGAGAGTTCGTCGCTGGTGAGTTGGCTTCGCGCCGCCAGGCCATATTGCCGGCGGTGGCGGCCCTGGGCGGCATGGTGGTGCCGGCCCTGATATACAGCGCCATCAACTGGGGCGATGCCCAGGCCTTGCGCGGCTGGGCGATTCCGGCGGCCACCGATATTGCCTTCGCCATCGGCATCGTCATGTTGCTGGGTTCGCGCGTGCCAGCCTCGCTCAAGGTCTTCCTGACGGCCGTGGCCATCATCGATGACCTGGGCGCCATCGTCGTGATTGCTTTGTTCTACACCCAGCAGCTGTCCTTGCTGATGCTGGGTATGGCTGCGCTGTGCCTGCTGGGCCTGGCTTTGCTGAACCGCGCCGGCGTGATGCGCAGCGATGTCTACATCGTGCTGGGCCTGCTGCTCTGGCTGTGCGTGCTCAAGTCGGGCGTGCATGCCACCCTGGCGGGAGTGGCCACAGCGTTTTTCATCCCCATGCGCGACCCCAAGAGCGGCCACTCGCCGCTGGAGACGCTGGAGCATGGCCTGCATCCCTGGGTGGCGTTTCTGATCCTGCCCATGTTTGCCTTCGCCAATGCCGGCGTGTCGCTGGCCGGCTTGAGCCCGGCGGCCTTGTTGGAGCCGCTGCCCCTGGGCATCGCCGCTGGCCTGGTGCTGGGCAAGGCCCTGGGCGTGTTCGGCAGCGCCTGGCTGCTGATCAAGGTGGGCGCGGCCAGTCGGCCGCAGGGGGCGAGTTGGATGCAGTTCTTCGGCGTCTGTGTGCTCTGCGGCATTGGCTTCACCATGAGCCTGTTCATCGGTGGCCTGGCGTTTGCCGGGCTGGACCCGAGCTTTGAGACGCGGGTCAAGCTGGGCGTGCTGAGTGGGTCTCTGCTGGCCGGTGTGCTGGGTTCCTTGATTTTGAGCAGGGCGGCGCCGGCGGCGGCCAGGTGAAAATTCCCCAAGCGCGGCTTGCCTAGCCGGTAGACAGGGAAATACGCTCAAGCTCGACGGTATCGGGTCGAAGAAGCAGACTGGCGCGAAATGGCCTTCGGCCGGTGCTGAAGCGTCGTTTGCGTGCCAGATTTGTCAGTTTGGGCTGCGAAGTAGCAGGTGTCGGGTGCATGTCATACGCCCGCGCTGCAATCGCGTCCCAAGGACCTTGTCTTCGTTCATTCGCTCGCTCTCAGAAAAGGAACCCGCTATGAAATCCTTGCCTGTCCACGCTGCCCAGCGCTCCCTCGCGGCCTCAGCCGCGCCGGCCCTCTTGATGGGCTTGGTCGCGCCGGCTTTACTGGCTTTCTCAGCGCTGTTGCCGCGCCCGGCCCTTGCGGCTGAAGGCGGTGCCACACCCGAACAGGCTGTGGCCATGGTCAAGAAGGGTGTGGCCTTCATCAAGAAGGAAGGCAAGGACAAGGGCTATAGCGAGATATCCGTCAAAGGTGGCCAGTTCAGCTTCGAGGACCTTTACCTGGTGGTCTACGGCCTGGACGGTACCGTCCATGCCCATGGCGCCAATATCAAGATGGTCGGCAAGAACCTGATCGAGTTGAAGGATGTGGACGGCAAGGCCTTCGTCAAGGAGCGCGTCGAGTTGGGCAAAGCCAAGCCCAGCTTTTGGCAGGACTACAAGTTCACCAACCCGGAGAACAAGAAAATCGAGCCCAAGAGCATGTATTGCGAGCGGCTCGAAGACACGGTGGTGTGCGGCGGCATTTACAAATAAACAGAACAAAGCCTGCCAGCACCATGTGTTTCTTCCCCAGGGAGTCTTATGAAACTCGCAAGCAAATTGCTCGCTGCCCCACTGCTGACCGCGGTCATCGTGTTCGGCACCGGGCAGATCAACGCCGTCTTCCTGAGTCGAGCGGCGACCGAGAATCGCGCCAGCTTTGAGGCCCAGAAAGATGTCTTCCGCACCCTGACCAGTTCGCGGGAGCAACTGGCCCTGGTTCATGCCAGCGTCTACCGGACTTTGACCATCATTGCCTCTCTGGACGAGGCCAAGGTCAAGAACGTGCGTGATGACCTGGTTCGGCAGCTGGCGGGCGTGAAGCGGGTCACCCAAGCCCTGGGGGATTCGCCGGCTGCCGACGAGGACGTCAAGTCCGCCGCCGCGAAGCTGGGCGTGCTGATCGACAAGTACCTGAAGCAGGCCGACTCGGCCCTGGATCTGGCCACCATGGACCCCAACATCGGAGTGGCCTCCATGCAGGAGGGCGATGCCACCTTCAATGCCCTGGCCGCGCAGATGAATGCCGTGGTCGAGCATGCCGAGGAGTTCGCCACGGAGAGCATGAACACTGCCGACCGCACCTCCAATCGCATTGCCTGGGGCCTGGGTGCCTTGGGTCTGATCTGTGGTGTGCTGGCTGTGACGGCGTCCTGGCTGATGCAAAGGGCCTTGACTGCCGAACTGCGGCGAGCGGCAGATCTGGCCAGTGAGGTGGCAGCCGGCAATCTGACCATTGATGCCAACAGCCAGCGCCAGGACGAAGTGGGTGACTTGATGCGCGCACTCGGCGCCATGGCCGTGCAGCTCGGTCATTCCCTGCGCACGGTCATGGCTTCCAGCGAGTCCATCCGAACCGCCAGTGCCGAGATCGCCCAGGGCAATCAGGACCTCAGCACGCGCACCGAGTTAGCGGCTTCCAATTTGCAGCAGACGGCTTCCTCGATGGACCACCTGACGGGCAACGTCAAGCACTCGGCCAGTTCGGCCGGCGAGGCCAATCGCTTGGCGGCCTCGGCCGCGGAGGTGGCGGCACGCGGCGGTGTGGTCGTGGGCCAGGTGGTCAGCACCATGGAGGACATCAACACCAGCTCGCGCAAGATCGGCGACATCATCGGTGTGATCGACAGCATCGCCTTCCAGACCAACATCCTTGCCTTGAATGCCGCGGTGGAAGCGGCCCGGGCCGGCGATCAGGGGCGGGGGTTTGCGGTGGTGGCGAGCGAAGTGCGTTCCTTGGCTCAGCGCAGCGCCCAGGCTGCGCGCGAGATCAAGACCTTGATCGGCGCCTCGGTGGACAAGGTCGAGGGGGGCACCCGCCTGGTAGCCGATGCTGGCCGCACCATGAGCGAGATCGTGGCCAGCGTGCAGAAGGTGTCTGACATCATCGGTGACATCTCTTCGGCTGCTGAAGCCCAGTCCAGTGGCATCGGCGAGGTCAACACTTCGGTGTTGCAACTGGACCAGATGACGCAGCAGAATGCCGCCCTGGTCGAACAGTCTGCCGCCGCCGCCGAGAGCCTCAAGGAGCAGGCCGTGCGTCTGGCTGAAGTAGTTCATACCTTCCGGCTTGGTGACTGACCGGCGCGGGACCTGCAAAGAAAACAGCCGCTCACGAGGAGCGGCTTTTCCATTCCAGCGCTGCGGCTTCGCTTCAGTGCTTGGCGGCCTGACCATGGCTGCTGTTGAGTAGCTTGTCGGTGTAGGCAATCGCGATCGCCGAGAACAGGAAGGCGATGTGAATCAGGGTCTGCCACATCAGCGTCTTCTCGCTGTAATTGTCGGCGTTGATGAAGGTTTTGAGCAGGTGGATGGACGAGATGCCGATGATGGCTGTCGCCAGCTTGACCTTGAGCACCGAGGCGTTGACATGGCTCAGCCATTCGGGCTGGTCGGGGTGGTCTTCCAGGCCCATGCGCGAGACAAAGGTCTCGTAGCCGCCGACGATCACCATGATCAGCAGGTTGGAGATCATCACCACATCGATCAGGCCCAGCACCACCAACATCAGGATGGTTTCGTTGAGCTTGGCAATCGGCTCGTAGCCGGTCACCGCACCGGCCGCGTCCTTGATGGCCGTGGCCTTGTAGCCGATGCTCTTGACCAGCATGCCCAGTGCATCCTGATTGCCGAAAGCGGCTTCAATCAGATGGACCAGTTCGGTCCAGAACTGGAAGACATAGACGGCTTGCGCCAGGATCAGGCCCAGGTACAGGGGCAGCTGCAGCCAGCGGCTGGCAAAGATGATGTTGGGCAAGGGGCGCAAAGGGCGCGACGGGGTGCTCATAGGGTTTGTACTCGGTGGTCGGTTCGAACTGGCGCGATTCTATGGGTGAGGCGCTGGTGCGAGGTGAAGACACGGTGACAACGTCAGCCGGCGGTACGCTGAGTTACCGCGCTAGAGTAAGCGCTTCGTCAGAGACAAGACGCACAGTTGCAAACATTCGCACAGTTTGCAATCAAGCCCTCCCGAGGAGACAAGTTCATGAGCGAGACACAAGCGTACCTGCCCAGCGCTGCCTGGCAAGAGCAGGCCCATATCAAGGGAATGGCAGCCTATCAGGCCCTGGTGGCCGAGAGCGAGGCCGATTACGAAGGCTATTGGGCCCGTCTGGCACGCGAGTTCGTGAGCTGGCAGACGCCGTTCACCAAGGTGCTCAACGACAGCGAAGCACCGTTCTTCAAGTGGTTCGAGGACGGCCGCCTGAATGTCTCCTACAACTGTCTGGACCGCAATGTCGAGCGCGGCCTGGGCAACAAGGTCGCCATCATTTTTGAAGCCGATGATGGCGCGGTCACCAAGGTCACCTACAGCGAACTGCTGGCCAAGACGGCCCAGCTTGCCAATGTGCTGAAGTCACGTGGCGTGAAGAAGGGTGACCGCGTCGTCATCTACATGTCCATGTCGGTGGAAGGCGTGGCGGCCATGCAGGCCTGCGCGCGCATCGGCGCCACTCACTCGGTGGTGTTCGGCGGCTTCTCGGCGCAGAGCCTGCGCGACCGCGTGCAGGACGCCGGCGCAGTCATGGTCATCACCGCCGACGAGCAGCTGCGTGGCGGCAAGGCCTTGCCGCTCAAGGCCATCGTGGACGAGGCATTTGCCGACGGCAGCTGCCCGACCTTGAAGGATGTGATCGTCTATCAGCGCACCGGCGGCAAGATCGCCTGGGTCGAAGGGCGCGACCACTGGCTGCACGAGCTGCTGGCCGGTCAGTCCACCGTCTGCGAGCCCGAATGGGTGGAGGCCGAGCATCCGCTGTTCTTGCTCTACACCTCGGGCTCGACCGGCAAGCCCAAGGGCGTGCAGCATTCCAGCGGCGGCTATCTGCTGCATGCGGCACTGACCACCAAGTGGACCTTTGACCTGAAAGATGACGATGTCTTCTGGTGCACGGCCGACATTGGCTGGGTCACCGGCCACAGCTACATCACCTATGGCCCGCTGGCACTGGGTGGCACCGAGATCGTCTTCGAGGGCGTGCCCACCTACCCGGATGCGGGTCGCTTCTGGAAGATGATTGAGAAGCACAAGGTCTCGATTTTCTACACCGCGCCGACCGCGATTCGTTCGCTGATCAAGGCGGCTGAGACCAATGAAGCCGTGCATCCGGATCGTTATGACCTGAGCAGCCTGCGCTTGCTGGGTTCGGTCGGTGAGCCCATCAACCCGGCCGCCTGGGAGTGGTACCACAAGCATGTTGGCGGCGGCCGTTGCCCCATCGTCGACACCTTCTGGCAGACCGAGACCGGTGGTCACATGATCACGCCGCTGCCGGGTGCGACGCCGCTGGTCCCGGGTTCCTGCACCTTGCCCTTCCCGGGTATCACCACTGCCATCGTCGATGAACTCGGCAATGACGTGCCCAACGGGCAGGGCGGCATCCTGGTGGTCAAGAAGCCCTGGCCGTCGATGATTCGCACCATCTGGAACGACCCCGAGCGTTTCAAGAAGAGCTATTACCCGAGCGAGTTGCGCGGCTACTACCTGGCTGGCGACGGGGCCATCCGCGACGCCGACACGGGTTACTTCACCATCACTGGCCGCATCGACGATGTGCTGAACGTGTCCGGTCACCGCATGGGCACAATGGAGATTGAGTCGGCCCTGGTCAGTTGCACCGAGTTGGTGGCGGAAGCGGCCGTGGTCGGTCGCCCCGACGACACCACCGGCGAGGCCATCTGTGCCTTCGTTGTGCTCAAGCGTCCGCGTCCCAGCGGCGACGAGGCCAAGGCGATCGCCAAGACCTTGCGCGATTGGGTGGCCAAGGAAATCGGCCCGATCGCCAAACCCAAAGACATTCGCTTCGGTGACAACCTGCCCAAGACCCGTTCCGGCAAGATCATGCGCCGCCTGCTGCGCTCGGTCGCCAAGGGAGAAGCCGTCACCCAGGACACCAGCACCTTGGAGAACCCGGCCATTCTTGAGCAACTGGGTCAGGCCTACTGACCCAGGGGATCAAGAAGTCGCGCGACAGCGTTAGGTCGGCGCAGCCGCCGGTCGGGTTCGGGGCTCACTCATATCGCACAGCGATGTGGGGGAGCACCAAAATTTGGCCATTCTTGAGCAAAGGGTCAGGCCTACTGACGCAGTAGCTCAAGCCTTGCGAAAGCGCGGAGGCGGCCCAGCCCTTCATGAACAATTGGGTCAGGCGTGCTGAGCGAAGCTGGCTCTTGGAAATACAAACAGGCCCCGCGGGGCCTGTTTTTCATGGCTGAATGGGCTTGCGCCCTTCAGTCAAGCTGCTTCACTTGGTGCTCAGCACCCAGGTTGCCAGCTGCTTGGCTTCTGCCGCGCTCACTTGCGTGTTGGCGGGCATGGGCACGGGGCCCCAGACACCGGCGCCACCCTTGACGATCTTGTCAGCCAGCTTGGTGGCGGCGTCCTTGTCCTTGGCGTACTTGGCCGCCACATCTTTGTAGGCCGGGCCCACCAGTTTCTTGTCGACGGCGTGGCAGGCCATGCAGTTCTTCTTCTGTGCCAATTCAGCGTTGGCGAAGGCTGCAGGTGCGGCGGCAGCGGTGGCCACGGCGGCCAGGATCAGTGCGAATTTCATGACTTCCTTTCGAGGGCAGACAAAGGGGTGATTCCGCAGATTCCGGCTGGCTTTGTGTTCTACAGTTCAGGCCAACCAGTGCTGCCGGAATTGTAGTGTTGACGATTGCCGCTGGCCTGCGTGTGCAAGGGGTTTCTCTCTATGTTGTTTTTGGTCTTGGGTGTTCTGGCAGTGCTGCTGAAGTGGGCGGGCATCGAGCCGGTGGCCAGCAGCAGCTGGCTCTTGGTCTTGTCGCCATTTGGCTTGGCCGTCGCCTGGTGGGCCTGGGCCGACGGCACCGGCTACACACAGCGCAAGGCCATGCAACGCATGGACGAGAAGAAAGCGGCCCGCCGCGAGAAGGCCATGGAAGCCTTGGGGCAGATCGACCCGAAGAATAAGAAAAAGCGCTGAAGCCGCATACCGCGCGCCATGGCATAGGATGCGGGCCCGCATGTGGCGGCGCCCATCGGCGTTGCTGCTAATTGCATGCCTCTGACCAGATCTTGCCTTTCCTGTGCCCGCTTTCTTCAAGTCTCGACTCTTCGCCCTGACCCTGGTACTCGCCGCCCTGTTGGTACTGGGCTTGGCCGTGATCAAGCTGCAGCGCCACCGGCCTGCGCTTGCAGGTGGCGACGCTGCCGGCCATGCTGCGCTGCCGGCCGCCGACGCAAGCACTCCGATCGCCCCCGACCTGCCTCCGGAACCACCGGCCAGCGAGTTCGGCGCTGCGGCTCGCCTCGAGTTGTGGGCGGGTGACGGCCATGCCGGTTTGCGTGAAGGTCATCGTCGGCAAGCTCGTTTTGCCGACCCCTATGGTTTGGCTGTCGATGCGCGGGGGCTGGTCTATATCAGCGACGGCGGCGACAGTAATCGCATCTTGCGGCTCTCACCTGACGGGCAGCTCACAAGCTACGCCGGAGGCGAGGAGGGCTTTCGCGACGGCCCGGCTGCTGAGGCCGCCTTCCACACGCCCTCGGGTCTGGCGCTCGATGCCCAGGGCAATCTCTATGTGGCGGACACCGGCAACCATGCGATTCGCAAGATCAGTCCTCAGGGTGAGGTCAGGACCTTGGCTGGCAATGGCCAGCCCGGCTTTCGCGATGGCCCTGCGGCTCAGGCTCGCTTCAATGGGCCTTTGGGCGTGGCCGTCGGGCGCGACGGTTCGGTCTATGTGGCCGACAGCTACAACGACCGGATTCGGGTCATCAGCCCGCTAGGTGAAGTGCGCACCTTGGCCGGCAGTGCCTGGCCGGGTGAGCAGGACGGTCCCGGAGCCAAAGCTCGTTTTGACACGCCCACGGCCTTGGTGGTCGATGCCGAGGACCGGGTGTGGGTGCTGGACAGCCGCAACGATGCGGTGCGCGTGGTGCAGCCTGACGGCATGGTCAGCACCTTTGTGAGGGGCAAGGATGACGATGAACAGGAACTGCTGCGCCGACCCTTGAGCCTGACTCGGAGCCATGATGGCTTCTTGTACGTCGGTGTGCTGCGGCGTGGTGCTCTCTTGCAGATTGCGCCCGATGGCCGAGTGCACCGGCTCAGCGGTGGCCCGCAAGCGCATCTGGCCAGACCGGCGGGCCTGGCCTTGATGCCGAGCGGCGAGCTCTTGGTGTCGGACGCGGCGTCCTACCGCTTGCATCGCTTGAGCTGGCGGTCGGAAACGGGCCAGACTGATGATGAGCTGGCACCGCGGCCCGACGTCGGGCCTGCGCCGGATCTGGCGCTGCCTCGCACGGAGGGGCGCTGGCCCCTGTTGCCGCAAGGGAGCTGGCATGAGGTGGTGGGCACACCGGGCGAGGTGCGTGGGCGCTCAGGGGGTGACGCGCGCGATCATCTGCACGAAGGGCTCGATGTGCGCGGCGATGTCGGCGAAACCGTGGTCGCCATGGCCGATGCCAAGGTCAGCAGCCCCTTGGCCAACTGGGCCTATGGCAGCAATGCGGAGGGCCTGGCCCTGGATCGCCTGAGCTATATCCATATCCGGGTCGGCCGAGACAAGCGCGGCCATCTGTTCAATGCGCGTCAGTTCCAGCTGGTGCTCGATGCCGCGGGGCGCCCCGAGCGCATTCGTGTCCGCCGCGGCACGCGCTTCACGGCTGGCGATGCGCTGGGCAGCATCAATCCCATGGCCCATGTCCACATCAATCTGGGCACGGGTGGCTACCACCGCAACCCCTTGCAACTGGGTTTTCTGGGTTTCAGCGACCAGCAGCCGCCCATGATTGAGGCGGTCGAGATTGCGGATGCCGCCGGGCGCCGTTTGCAGGCACAAGATCGTGGTCGCCTGGTTCTGCCCTCGGCACGATCCGGTCTGCAGCTGGTGGTCGATGCCTGGGATCAGGTCGATGGCAATGAAGAGCGGCGTCGCCTTGGGCTGCAGGCCTTGGGCTATCAGCTCTTGCAGGCGGATGGCCGACCCGTGGCGGGCTTTGAACAGCCGCGCATGCTGCTGGATTTCACGCGCCTGCCGGTCGATGACAAGGCCGTCAAGATGGCTTACGCAGCCCGCAGTGGTGTGACCGTGCACGGCAGCGCGGTGACTCGTTTCCGCTATCAGCTGGGCAGCTTGGTGCGCGATGGTCGCAGTGAAAGCGCTAGCTCGGGGCTAGAGACGCTGCCCGCCGGAGAGTATGTGCTGCGGGTGCTGGCGCGAGATTTCAGCGGTAACGAGGCTCAGCTGCGGCGCGACCTGCGCTTGCTGCTGCTTCCCTGACAGCTCAGCGGCTGCCGGGCCTGCTCAGACCAGGCCTTGCTTGCTCGCCAGCACGGCAGCTTCAGCGCGGCTGGATACATTGAGCTTTTTGTAGATGGACTTGATGTGGTCATTCACGGTGAACCACTTGATGCCCATCAAGTTGGCGATTTCCTTGATGGTGAAGCCCTTGCTGAGGTAGGTCAGTACCTCGCTTTCGCGCGGTGTCAGGCGCTCCCACTCCGGTGGCGGGTCCAGGACCACGCCGCGGCCAGCGGCAAAGGTGCTGGACGAGGACAGGGCGCCAAAACCGGAATTCAGGGCCATGGGGCCGCTGTCGCCGCTGGAGCTGGGGCGGAAGTGCGAGAGCAGTCGGCGTGCAATGGCGGGCGAGAGCGGCGGTTGGCCACGCACGATGCGCTGCAGCTCTTCGACCAGCACTTCAAAGCGGTCTTCCTTGAGCAGATAGCCGTCGGCGCCGCATTGCAGGGCCGGGAATAAATGGTCGTCGTCGGAATAGAGGGTGGTGACGATCTTGAGCGCAGCGGTACCGGCCATCTCGGCCAGCAGCTCCATGCCATTGCCGTCGGGCAGCTCCAAGTCCACCAGCACCAAACGGAAGCAAGCCTCGGGGTCGGTTTGCGCCAGCTGGGCGATGTGTCGTCGCGCGCCTTCCAGGTCACCGGCCTCGGAAATCTCCATGGGATCACTGAAGCTCTCTCGCACGACGCGGCACAGAAAGCTCCGGGCAACCGGGTTGTCTTCGATGATCAGTACTTTGACGGCCATAGTGAGAAGTTCAGCACAAATTCCATCCTAGCTTACATCCGAGCTTCGCGGCCCTTTGATGCGTCCGTGTTTGCGCTTGGCTAACGTCTTGTTGCAAAGCCGCTGGAGTCTGGACCTAGGGTTTGCTCGGGTGAAGGCCGCTTCGGTGCGGGAAAACTGTCCGTCTTGGGAGTTCGCTGGATTGTGCGGCTCAGGGTTGTGCTGGGTTTGTGCCGGCGAGTGCTTGCCTACAATGAGGCGATGCGCATATTGATCGCCAATGATGATGGTTACCTCGCCCCTGGTTTGCATGCGCTGGTGAAGGCGTGCGAGGGACTCGGGCAGATCGAGGTCATCGCCCCTGAGCAGAACGCCAGTGGCACCTCCAACTCCCTGACGCTGGGCCGGCCGCTGTCGGTCTTCACGGCCAGCAACGGCTTTCGCTACGTGAACGGCACCCCTTCGGACTGTGTCCACGTTGCCTTGACCGGCTTGCTCGATTACCGCCCGGACCTGGTGCTTTCGGGCATCAACAACGGCGCCAATATGGGCGACGACACCCTCTACTCCGGCACCGTCGCTGCTGCCACCGAGGGCTATCTCTTCGGCATTCCCTCGATTGCGTTTTCCCAGGTTGACAAAGGCTGGGGGCAGCTGGATGCGGCCGCAGCCATGGCTCGCGACTTGGTCCAGCAGGTGATCGCCGGCGGCTTGGGCCCTGCCTTCTTGCTCAATGTGAATATTCCGAACCGTGCCGACGCCAGCGCACTGCCACGCCGGGTCACGCGCCTGGGGCGTCGCCATGCCAGTGAGCCGGTGATCAAACAGATCAGTCCGCGCGGTGAAGCGATCTACTGGATCGGCCCGGCCGGCGATGCGCGCGAGGCCGGTGAAGGCACCGACTTCCACGCCACTGCCAATGGCATGGTGTCACTGACGCCGCTGCAGGTCGACCTGACCCACCATGCGGCGCTCGCAGCTTGGGCCCAGCGTTTGGATCGTTCTGCATGAGCGCCAGCAAGCCGGCCGCCCGTCCGCAGCGCTTCCCTTTGCCTTTGGGCAAGATGGGCGGCGCCGGCTTGGGCGCCCCTGCCAATGGTGGTGCAGCTTCGCGTGAAGTGCTGATGCCCCAACGCCATTTGCGCGAAGCCGCGCAGGACGCCGCCCGCCAACTGGCGCCCAGTGGCCTGGGGCTGGATTCCGTCAAGGTTCGCCAGCGCATGGTGCAACGCCTGCGCCGCGACGGCCTGCACGACGAGCGTGTCCTGGAGGCCATGGCACGCGTGCCGCGCCATGAGTTTGTCGACAGCGCCTTGGCCATCCAGGCCTATGAAGACACCAGCCTGCCGATCGGCCACGAGCAGACCATCTCCAAGCCTTCGGTCGTCGGGCGCATGACGGCTTTGCTGCTCGGCGGCCAGTCGGCGCGCCAATATGGCCACCTCGGGCGGACCATGGAAATCGGCACCGGCTGCGGCTACCAGGCGGCTGTGTTGGCACTGCTTTCGCAAGCCCTGGTCTCCATCGAGCGCTTGAAGCCCCTGCATGACAAGGCGCGTCTGAACTTGGCCGCCGTGCAGCTGAGCCAGGTGCGTTTGATCTACGGCGACGGTCGGCTCGGCTGGCCGGCCGGAGGACCGTTTGACAGCATCGTCGCCGCGGCCGGTGGCGAGGACCTGCCCGAAGCCTGGCTGGCGCAGCTGGCACCCGGCGGGCGTTTGATCGCCCCCATGGCCGCTCCGGGGGGGCGGGGTCAGGTGTTGGTCTGTGTCGATCATGTGGCAGAGGCCGGTCGTTCGCGCTTTGTGCGCAGCGAGTACGAGGCCGTATTGTTCGTGCCCCTAAAATCAGGCGTCATGTGAGGCGCCGGGTGCGCCTCGCGATCTTGGACTCCGGCCGCAGGGGCGGAGCCTTCCAACGCACCAGCTCTTACAGCGACGCATGCAACCGACAATTCATCCCTCCATCAAGCTCTTGCTGGCCAGCGGCCTGCTTTCTTTGACGGCTTGCGGGACCAGCCTCAATCGGGCCCCGGTGGAGGAGCGCCCGATCAGCGGAGCTGCCAAGACGACGACGCCGGCGAGCGCGCCGGTGCCGGCCGCCGCGCCTGTGACCGCGGCGGAGAGCAAGCCTTTGCCGGGCGCCGAGAACGCCGGCAAACCGGGCTATTACACCGTCAGGCCCGGCGATACTTTGATTCGCATCGCCTTGGATAACGGCCAGAACTGGCGGGACCTGAGCAAGTGGAATGGTCTGGACAAACCCAATTTGATCGAGGTGGGTCAAGTCTTGCGCGTTCTGCCGCCGGGCGTTGACGCCGCTTCGGTGGCGGCGCGGCCCATCACCAGCGCCAAGGTGGAATCGCGACCGCTGGACGCCAAGCCGGGTGCGGCTGCAGGAGGTGCATCGACGACGGCGCCAGGCGCGGCCACGGCCTCAGCTTCCGCTGCTTCGGCAGGCGCGAGTGCGGCCGTAGCTGCGCCGGCAGCGGCTCGCGACGCCGATGAAGACCCCAGCTGGGCTTGGCCGACCGGCACCGCCGTCGGCGCTGGGTTTGACGAGCAACGCAACAAGGGCCTGGCGTTTTTCGGCAAGAGCGGGGATGCCGTGCTGGCTGCAGCGGATGGGCGCGTGGTGTACGCAGGTTCGGGCTTGCGCGGCTACGGCAATCTGGTCATCATCAAACACAACGCAACCTATCTGACTGCCTACGCGCACAACCAAACCCTGCTGGTCAAGGAAGACCAGGCGGTGCGCAAGGGCCAGAAGATCGCCGAAATGGGGTCCAGCGACGCCGAGCAGGTCAAGCTGCATTTTGAAGTGCGCAAGCTGGGCAAACCGATCGACCCCGCCAAGGTCCTGCCCTCACGCTAGCCTCCTGTTGGCCGGCGCATTCAATGTGAGCCCGCCATGAAACGCAGCGCGCCGCCCGTAGTCTCTGATGCTTCAGCCTCTGCGGGTGCGCGCGAGCACGCGCTGCCGCCGCCGCGAGATGTGATGGAGCTTCACGGGGAGCTCGGCACGGCAGCGACAGACGATGAGGCGCAGGCCTCGCGCCATGGCCTGGCAGCCGGCAGCGATCTCGAGGTGGGCAATGCACTGCAGGCCTATTTGCGCGATATCCGGCGCACGCCCTTGCTCAGCCCCCAGCAGGAGTTCGCGACGGCCGTGAAGGCGCGGGCCGGTGATTTTTCGGCCCGCCAGGCCATGATCGAGCACAACCTGCGTCTGGTCGTCAGCATTGCCAAGAACTATCTGGGTCGCGGGCTGCCGCTCAGTGATCTGATTGAGGATGGCAATCTCGGCCTGATGCATGCCATCGGCAAATTCGAACCCGAGCGAGGCTTTCGTTTTTCCACCTACGCGAGTTGGTGGATCCGACAGAGCATCGAAAGTGCCTTGATGCACCAGGCCCGCTTGGTGCGTCTGCCTGTGCATATCGTGCGCGAGCTCAACCATGTGTTGAAGGCCCGGCGTGCGCTTGAAGCGGTGCAGAGCCAGAACGGCGGCGCCGGTCAGGTGCGCGCAGAGGATATCGCCGCCGCATTGGGGCGACCTTTGGCTGAAGTGTCCGAGTTGCTGGCTTACGCCGAACTGCCCAGCTCGCTCGACTCTCCGGTCGACCGCAACGGGGAGGGCGGCGAGTCGATGATGGACCTGGTCGCGGATGAGCAGTCCGTCGACCCCTTGGGCCTGCGTCTCAGTCATGAGCTGGATGAGTTGCTGGTGCACGGCATGGCTGCACTGAACGAGCGCGAACGCGAGGTGCTGGCCGGGCGATTTGGCTTGTTTGACCGCGAGCCCGAGACCCTGGATGTGCTGGCGGTACGACTCAAGCTGACTCGCGAGCGGATCCGCCAGATCCAGATCGAAGCTCTGGCCAAGCTCAAGCGCAACATGATGCGGCACGGCATCGACCGGGACTCGATCTTCTGAGTCTTGCCGGACCGGCGCTCAGGGCTGGGATAATCAGCGCATGAGTCAAGAAACAGAATGGCTGACGGTCGAGTCGCTCGACCTCGATGCCCAGGGCGTGGCCCACAAGGAAGACGGCAAGGTGGTGTTCATCGAGGGCGCTTTGCCTGGTGAGCAGGTTCAGGTCAGCACCGGCCGCAAGAAGAACGCTTGGGAACAGGGAACCATGACGGCAATGCGTCGTGAGAGTTCTCAGCGAGTGACGCCCGGATGCCCGCATTTCGGCCTGCACCCGGGAGCATGTGGTGGCTGCAAAATGCAGCATTTGCACGCCAGTGCCCAAGTGGCGGTCAAGCAGCGGGTGGTGGAGGACAACCTCTGGCATCTGGGCAAGGTCAAGGCGGAGATGCTGCTTCGCCCGATCGAAGGTCCCACTTGGGGCTATCGTTATCGGGCTCGCTTCTCGGTCCGCTATGTGCCCAAGAAGGGTCAGGTCTTGATCGGCTTCCATGAGCGGAAAAGTCGCTATGTGGCCGATATGCAGGTCTGCAAGGTGGTACCTCAGCGCGTCAGCGATTTGCTGATGCCTTTGCGTGATTTGATCGCCAGCATGGACGAGCGCGATCGTCTGCCGCAGATCGAGCTGGCCATGGGTGATGAGGTGATCGCCCTGGTGTTGCGCAATTTGAATCCGCTGCTGGAGGCTGACAAGACGCGCCTTCGTGACTTCGCTGCCCGGCATGAAGGGGTGCAGTGGTGGTTGCAGCCCAAGGGGCCGGACACGGTTCATTTGCTGGACGAAGGCGGCCCGGAGTTGGCCTACCGTCTGCCCGAGTTCGGCGTGCTGATGCCCTTCAAGCCGACCGATTTCACCCAGGTGAATCCGCATATCAACGCGGTGCTGGTCGGGCGGGCCCTGCGTTTGCTGGATGTGCAGTCGCATGAGCGGGTGATCGACTGGTTCTGCGGCCTTGGAAATTTCACCTTGCCGCTGGCTACGCGAGCGCGCGAGGTGCTGGGCATCGAAGGCAGCGAAACCCTGGTGCAGCGCTCGCGCGAGAACGCGCGGCGCAACGGGCTTGAGGCTAAGACATCGTTTGTCGCCCGCAATCTCTTTGAGATGACACCTGAATTGCTGGTGGCCGACGGTGTGGCAGATAAATGGCTGGTGGATCCGCCGCGCGACGGCGCATTTGCCTTGGCCAAGGCAGTGGCCGACATTGCGCAGGACCCGAGCCTGGCGCCCGGCTGGACGCCGCCGCGCCGGATTGTCTACGTCTCCTGCAATCCATCGACGCTCGCGCGTGATGCTGGCCTGCTGGTCAATGTGGCGGGCTATCGCTGTACGGCGGCCAGTGCGGTCAATATGTTCCCGCACACCTCGCATGTGGAGAGCATTGCTGTGTTTGAGCGCGACGTGGTTTGAAGCGCGGTTGAGGCTGCTGCCAAATGAAAAAGGGCCCGCGGGCCCTTTTTTGTTTTGTGCTGCGCGGCGCCAAACTGAGCGCCGTCCATCAGCTCATTCGCGCTCGCCGCCGAAAATGCCAAGCAGGGAAAGCAGGCTCTGGAACACGTTGTAGAGGTCCAAGTAGATGGCCAGGGTGGCCGAGATGTAGTTGGTCTCGCCGCCATCCAGCACGCGCTTGATGTCGTAGAGCATGAAGGCTGAGAACACGGCCATGGACAGCACCAGCAGGGTCAGCATCAGGGCCGAGGACTGCAGGAACACATTCACCACGCCGGCGACCAGCATGATGACGGCGCCTACGAACAGGAACTTGCCCATGCTGGAGAGGTCGCGCTTGATCACGGTGGCCAGGCTGGCCATGGCAAAGAAGATGGCGCCGGTGCCGCCAAAGGCGGTCATGATCAGGCTGCCGCCGTTCTTGAAGCCCAGCACCGCAGCCAGCAGGCGCGAGAGCATCAGGCCCATGAAGAAGGTGAAAGCGAGCAGGGCGTAGACGCCGGTGCGGCTGTTCTTGGTCTTCTCGACCAACATCATCAAGCCGAAGGCGCCGACCATGAAGACGATCAGGCTCATGCCGGTGCCCATGGTCGCCATCACGCCGGTGGACACGCCCACCCAGGCGCCCAGCACGGTGGGCAGCATGGACAGGGCCAGCAGCCAGTAGGTGTTGCGCAGCACGCGTTGGCGCTCGGCCGCCAGGCCTTGGCCCAGGCCTACGTTCAGTTGGGTTTGCAGGGTTTCATTCATTTCAAGCGTCCTCCGTCGTTCAATCCATCGGTGGTGTGGCGCATGCAGGTCTCATTGCGTCACTCTGGGCGAAATGTAGCGCTTGCCGGCTTGGCTCGCTGTGCGCCAGCACTTGAGTCCGCGCAGCCGGGCTTTCGGGGTCAGGTCAGTACTGCAGCCCGCCACATGAATGCCCGCTGCCCATGGAGCTAAAGTGCGGCCTTTCCCGTCCCGATTCAAGAGAGACCATGAAACAAAAACCGTATCTGAGCCTGGAAGACGTCAAGCGCATGGCCGCAGCCGCCGAGGCTGAAGCATTGGCCCATCAATGGGCGGTCACCATCGCCATCGTCGATGACGGCGGCCATCTGCTGTGGTTGCAGCGCCTGGACGGTGCGCCTGCAGTGTCGGCCCAGATCGCTCCGGCCAAGGCCCACACGGCTGCGCTCGGCCGCCGCGAGTCCAAGGTCTACGAAGACATCATCAACCAAGGCCGCGTGTCCTTTCTGAGTGCGCCGGGCCTGAGTGGTTTGCTTGAAGGCGGTGTGCCGGTGCTGATGGATGGCCACTGCATCGGTGCAGTGGGTGTCAGTGGCGTCAAGTCCAGCGAGGATGCGCAGATTGCGCGTGCAGGCATCGCATCCTTGGCCTGAGTGGGCTTGGGCGCCTTCGTTTCTCGACGGCGCTCCGCAGAGGTTGAGGGTGGTCATGGCATCCGGCGAAGGCTGACTTGATGCCGTCATTTGCGCAAAGTATGCAAAACCGAGCTTGGTGATAACCCTGGTCGGTTATACTCAGCAGGTTTACCCGCAACCACAGCCACCCCAGCGAAACTCGCTTCAGTTTCTCCACCGAACTCAGGCTCCTCGGCCCGGTCCATCTGCGACCCGGGCCGGTCGGACGAGCAGAGCCGGGCGTGCGCACCTCACCGGAGTTCCCCGTGCTGCCCGATCTGCTCCATACCCCCAAAGCGATTCTCGCCCTGGCAGACGGCACGGTCTTCACAGGCACCTCGATCGGCGCAGCCGGTCACACAGTCGGCGAGGTGGTGTTCAACACCGCCATGACCGGCTATCAGGAAATCCTCACCGACCCCAGCTACTGCCGGCAGATCGTGACGCTCACGTATCCGCACATCGGCAACTACGGCGTCAATGACGAGGATGTCGAGGCCCCGAAGATCCATGCCGCTGGCTTGATCATCAAGGAATTGCCCATCCTTGATTCCAACTTCCGCAAGACTCGCAGCCTGGCGCAGTATCTGCGCGACGAAGGCACGGTCGCTATTGCCGACATCGACACCCGCCGCCTGACCCGTTTGCTTCGTACGACCGGGGCGCAAAACGGTTGCATCCTGGCCGTGCCCGAGGGGCAGCTCGTGACCGAGGCCCTGATCGCTGAGGCCGTGGCCAAGGCCCAAGCTGCGCCCAGCATGGCCGGGCAGGACCTGGCCCGCGTGGTCAGCACGCCCGAGGCGCATGGCTGGACAGAAACCGAATGGACCCTGGGCAAGGGCTATGGCCAGCTCAGCCAGCCGCGCTTCCATGTGGTGGCCTATGACTTCGGCGTCAAGCGCAACATCCTGCGCATGCTGGCCCAACGCGGCTGCAAGATCACCGTGGTGCCGGCTCAGACTCCGGCTTCGGCCGTGTTCGGTCTGGAGCCCGACGGTGTTTTCCTGTCCAACGGCCCTGGTGACCCGCAGCCCTGCGACTATGCGATTGCCGCCGCCGCGCAGCTGATTGAGGCCGGCATCCCGACCTTCGGCATCTGCCTGGGTCACCAGATCATGGCCCTGGCCTCGGGCGCCAAGACCTTCAAGATGAAGTTCGGCCACCACGGCGGCAACCATCCGGTCAAGGACCTGGACAACGGCCGCGTCAGCATCACCAGCCAGAACCACGGCTTTGCGGTCGATGCTGACAGCCTGCCCGCCAATCTGCGCGCCACCCACATCAGCTTGTTCGACGGCACGCTGCAAGGCCTGGCCCGCACCGACAAGCCGGCTTTCTGCTTCCAGGGTCACCCGGAAGCCAGCCCCGGTCCCAATGACATCGCCTACCTGTTTGACCGCTTCATCGGTCTGATGGCCAAGTCCTGATCACGGCCTGATGGAGTAAAGACATGCCCAAACGTACAGACATCAAGAGCATCCTCATCATCGGCGCCGGCCCCATCATCATCGGCCAGGCCTGTGAGTTCGACTATTCCGGCGCCCAGGCCTGCAAGGCCTTGCGCGAGGAAGGCTACAAAGTCATCCTGGTCAACAGCAATCCGGCGACCATCATGACCGACCCGGACACGGCGGACGTGACCTATATCGAGCCCATCACCTGGCAGGTGGTCGAGAAGATCATCGCCAAGGAGCGGCCCGATGCGGTCTTGCCCACCATGGGCGGCCAAACCGCGCTGAACTGCGCCCTGGACCTGCACAAGCACGGTGTGCTGGCCAAGTACGGCGTGGAGATGATCGGCGCCAACGAAAAGGCGATCGAGAAGGCTGAAGACCGCCTGAAATTCAAGGACGCGATGACCAAGATTGGTCTCGACTCCGCCAAGTCCGGCATCGCACATTCCATGGAAGAAGCGCTGGCGGTACAGAAGCGCATCGCCATCGAGACCGGCAGCAATGGCTTCCCCATGGTGATCCGCCCCAGCTTCACGCTCGGCGGCAGCGGTGGCGGTATTGCTTACAACCCGGAAGAGTTCGAGGAAATCTGCAAGCGCGGCCTGGACCTCTCGCCGACCAATGAGCTGCTGATCGAAGAATCGCTGATCGGCTGGAAAGAGTACGAGATGGAAGTGGTGCGCGACAGCCGCGACAACTGCATCATCGTCTGCTCGATCGAGAACTTGGACCCCATGGGCGTGCACACCGGTGACTCCATCACCGTCGCCCCGGCTCAGACGCTGACCGACAAGGAATACCAACTGCTGCGCAACGCCTCGATCGCCATCTTGCGCGAAATCGGCGTGGACACCGGCGGCTCCAACGTGCAGTTCTCGATCAATCCGCAAAACGGCCGCATGACCGTGATCGAGATGAACCCGCGCGTGTCGCGTTCCTCAGCACTGGCGTCCAAGGCCACCGGCTTCCCGATTGCCAAGATCGCCGCCAAGCTGGCCGTGGGCTACACCCTGGACGAGCTGAAGAATGACATCACCGGTGGCGTGACCCCGGCGTCCTTCGAGCCCTCGATTGACTACGTGGTCACCAAGATCCCGCGTTTCGCCTTCGAGAAGTTTCCCATGGCCGATTCGCGTCTGACCACGCAGATGAAGTCGGTGGGCGAGGTGATGGCCATGGGCCGCACCTTCCAGGAATCCTTCCAGAAGGCGCTGCGCGGCCTGGAAACCGGCATCGACGGCCTGAGCGAGCGCTCGACCGACCGTGAAGAAATCATCCAGGAAATTGGCGAGCCCGGCCCGGAGCGCATCCTCTTTGTCGGCGACGCCTTCCGTCTGGGCATGAGTCTGCAGGAAGTGTTCGAAGAAACCGCCATCGATCCCTGGTTCCTGGCCCAAATCGAACAGCTGATCAAGATCGAGCAATCGCTGGCCGGCCGCAGCCTGGCTTCGCTGAGTGCCGACGAGCTGCGCCTGCTGAAGAAGAAGGGCTTCTCCGATCGCCGCCTGGCCAAGTTGCTGGGCACGAACCAGCATGAAGTGCGTGCCACCCGCCATGCCTTGAAGGTGCGCCCGGTCTACAAGCGCGTGGACACCTGCGCGGCTGAGTTCAGCACCGAGACGGCCTACCTGTACTCGACCTACGAGGAAGAGTGCGAAGCTGAGCCAACCAACAACAGAAAGATCATGGTCCTCGGCGGCGGCCCGAACCGGATCGGGCAGGGCATCGAGTTCGACTACTGCTGCGTCCATGCCGCGCTTGCCATGCGCGAGGACGGCTACGAGACCATCATGGTCAACTGCAACCCCGAAACCGTGTCCACCGACTACGACACCTCGGACCGCCTCTACTTCGAGCCGGTGACGCTGGAAGATGTGCTGGAAATCGTCGACAAGGAAAAACCGGTCGGCGTGATCGTCCAGTACGGCGGCCAGACGCCGCTGAAGCTGGCGTTGGATCTCGAGCGCGCCGGCGTGCCCATCATCGGCACCTCGCCCGACAGCATCGACATGGCCGAGGACCGCGAGCGCTTCCAGAAGCTGCTGCACGAGCTGGGCCTGAAGCAGCCGCCCAACCGCACGGCACGCACCGAAGAGCAGGCCGTGGCCCTGGCCAACGAGATCGGTTATCCGCTGGTCGTGCGCCCGAGCTATGTGCTGGGCGGCCGTGCCATGGAAATCGTCCATGGTGACAAGGACCTGGAGCGCTATATGCGTGAGGCGGTGCGAGTCTCGGAGAAGTCCCCGGTGCTGCTGGATCGCTTCCTGGAAGACGCCGTGGAAGTCGATGCCGATTGCATCAGCGACGGCACCGATGTGATGATCGGCGGCATCATGGAGCACATCGAGGCTGCCGGCATTCACTCCGGCGACTCGGCCTGCTCGCTGCCGCCCTACACCCTGTCCAAGGAGCTGCAGGATGAGCTGCGCCGGCAGACGGCGGCCATGGCGCGTGCGCTCAAGGTCGTGGGCCTGATGAATGTGCAGTTCGCCATCCAGGGTGACGTGACGGGCGGCCTCGACGGTGCCACGGTCTACGTGCTGGAAGTGAATCCCCGCGCATCACGCACCGTGCCCTTCGTCAGCAAGGCGACCGGCCAGCAACTGGCCAAGATTGCGGCGCGCTGCATGGCCGGCCAGAAGCTCAAGGACCAGAAGGACCGTCTGGGTCGGGTGCCCGCTGAGGTGATTCCGCCGTATTACAGCGTCAAGGAAGCTGTCTTCCCCTTCAACAAGTTCCCCGGCGTGGACCCAATCCTCAGCCCGGAAATGCGTTCGACCGGTGAAGTGATGGGTGCGGCCAAGACCTTCGGCGAAGCGATGCTGAAGAGTCAGCTCGGCGCCGGTTCACGTCTGCCGCGTCAGGGCAATATCCTGATCACGGTGAAGAACGGCGACAAGGCGCGTGCCGTGGCCGTGGCCAAGGATCTGCATGCTTTGGGCTTCGGCGTCGTTGCCACCAAGG
The DNA here is from genome assembly GCF_025717675.1 of Paucibacter sp. DJ2R-2. Taxonomy (GTDB): domain Bacteria; phylum Pseudomonadota; class Gammaproteobacteria; order Burkholderiales; family Burkholderiaceae_C; genus Paucibacter_A. The sequence continues at coordinate 156,750 of NZ_JAJIRT010000007.1, read as the reverse complement.
GCACAGCCGCGGCGATTGCCGAGGCGGGTGTGCCGGTCAAGTTGGTCAACAAGGTCAAGGATGGCCGCCCGCATATCGTGGACATGATCAAGGGCGGCGAGATCCAGTTGGTGTTCACCACCGTGGATGAAACCCGCACCGCGATTGCAGACAGTCGCCACATTCGCCAGGCGGCTTTGGCTGCTCGGGTCACCTACTACACCACCATGGCCGGTTGTGAGGCCGCGGTAGAGGGTATGAAGCACCAGAATGGCCTGCTGGTGCAATCCCTGCAAGAACTGCATGCCGAACTGATCTAAACTTCAGCCCAACGATGTCCGCCGCCGCGCTCCTGGAGACACCAGGGTCGCAGCGGCGGCTTCGTTTTGTGGAGCGAGGATCTGCTGCAAGCGTTTGCGTGTTCCTGCAGATTTCTCGCCGCTTTCTTGCCGTTCATTGGCGCGGACCCCGCTTCAGCGGTCAGCGCCCAGGTTTTTTCAAGGTTTCATTCAAATCATGGCCACTATTCCATTGACCGTCCGCGGTGCTGAGAAGCTCAAGGCAGAGTTGCATCAACTCAAGAGCGTTGAGCGTCATGCCGTGATCAATGCAATTTCCGAGGCGCGTGCCCAGGGTGATCTGTCCGAGAACGCCGAGTACGAAGCGGCCAAGGACAAGCAAGGCTTTATCGAAGGTCGCATTCTGGAGATCGAAGGCAAGCTCTCCGCCGCCCAGATCATCGATCCTGCGTCGGTCGATGCCGGTGGTCGAATCGTCTTTGGCTCGACCGTTGATCTGGAAGAAGAGGCCAGCGGCGCTGAGGTGACTTATCAGATCGTCGGAGATGACGAGGCGGATTTGAAGCTGGGCCTGATCTCCATCAGCTCGCCGATCGCTCGCGCATTGATCGGCAAGGAAGCCGGTGATGTGGCCGATGTGCAGGCGCCTGGTGGCGTCAAGCGCTATGAGGTGGTGGAAGTCCGCTACGTCTGATCGGTCGCCGGTGCTGTTTCGCGCTCAAGGTTTGCTGGCTGCCCTCTGGGGCGGCCTTTTGCTTTGTGTCGCCTTCATGGCGGCGCCCAGCGCTTTCGCGGTGTTGGAAAAGGCACAAGCTGGGCTGCTGGTCGGGCGTTTGTTTGCTCAGGAAGCGCACCTGAGTCTGGCTGCAGCACTCTTGCTGATGATGATGGATCGCCGCATGACGCGCGATTCGGAACTGTCGGCCGTCCGTGCCGAGTTTTTGCTTCCGGCTGCGGCGCTGTTCTGTACGGTGCTGGGCTACTTCGCCTTGCAGCCCTTGATGGCTGCGGCACGGGCGGGAGAGGGCTCATGGTCATTCATGAGCTTGCATGCCGTGTCTTTTGCTTTGTACGGACTCAAGACCTTGGCGGTCTTGGCCTTGGCCTGGCGTTGCAGTGGCCGAGCGCCGTAACTGAAGCTCTCAGGGTGGTCGCCAGCTCCCGCTGACGACCATGACCGTTTTATTGGTCTTGCGAGGTTTTCTTGATGCTGGTCAGGCGGCGCTTGGCACGCTTGATTTCGCCGCCTTGGGCGACTCGCTCGTTGCCGAGCACACGCAGCTTCTTGGTTTGCGGCCGGTGGTTGCCGCTCTTGGAGAACTTGACGATCTTGACGACGCGCGGTCCAAGCTTGTTGTCGGCACGTGTGTTGTCATCTTCCTTTTCAGGCATCGGACGCCAGATGATGAGCAGCTTGCCGATGTGCTGAATCGGCGCGGCATTGAGCTCGCCACAGAGGCTGGCAAAGATGCCTTCACGGTTGGCGCGGTCGTCCGAAAAAATCCGCACCTTGATCAGCCCGTGGGCGTTCAGTGCGGCGTCGGTCGCTTTGACGACGGCAGGGGTGAGTCCATCCGCGCCTATCATGACCACGGGGTCGAGATGATGGGCTTCGGAGCGTTTTTCCTTGCGCTGGGCAGGGGTCAATTGAATCGCAGGCATAGGCGTATTATCCGTGCAACATGAAGTTCACAACAAAAAGCAAAAAACTTAATAAGGCGTGGTTGCATGATCACATCAATGATCCCTACGTCAAGATGGCGCAGCGTGACGGTTATCGCGCTCGCGCGGCTTACAAGCTCAAGGAAATTGACGAAGAGCTCAAGCTGATTCGACCGGGGCAAGTGGTCGTTGATCTGGGTGCTTCGCCGGGCGCTTGGAGCCAGTACCTGCGACGCTGCTTCGCGCCCAAGGAAGCCGGTACGGGCGGCGCGGCGGTCGGGCAGTTGAACGGCATGATCATTTCCCTCGATCTTTTGGAGTGCGCCCCGATTGAAGGTGTGCACTTCATTCAGGGTGATTTCCAGGAGGAGGCCGTCCTGCATCAGCTCGAAGCCGCCCTTGGCGGTCGACCTGTTGATGTAGTGGTGTCGGATATGGCGCCCAATCTCTCCGGTATCGAGAGCTCGGATGCGGCCCGTGTTGCTGGCTTGGTCGAGTTGGCCTTGGACTTTGCCCAGAACCACCTGAAGCCCGAAGGAGCGTTGGTGGCCAAGGTGTTTCATGGCAGCGGCTACACCCAGTTGGTCGAACAATTCAAGGCCACCTTCAAGAAGGTCAAGCCGCTCAAGCCCAAGGCTTCCCGGGATCGTTCGTCTGAAACTTTCCTGATCGGCATCGGCTTGAAGAAGCCGGCTGCAGCCAAGGCTTGAAAGGCGGTCTTTTCGCATGGCCATGCAAATCGGCCTTGCCACTTGACTGCAATAGAATCGACCCCATATGCCGTGCACGTGGCTGAGATCAGTGCAGCCTGGCCGTAATGAACAAGGAGTGGCGGTGAACAATCAGTGGTTCTCGAAAGTAGCGGTCTGGATAGTGATTGCCCTGGTGCTGTTCACCGTCTTCAAGCAATTCGACCGAGGCGTGGCCCAGGGCAGTGCCATGGGTTACTCGGAGTTTCTGGATGAAGTCCAGTCCGGGCGCATCAAGCAGGTGACCCTGCAAGAAGGCAATGGCGGGACCGACATCATTGCCGAGGGCTCGGACGGCAAGAAGATTCGCGTCACGGCCACTTACCTTGACCGCGGTCTGGTGGGTGACTTGCGCAACCATGGCGTCAAGTTCGACGTCAAGCCGCGCGAAGAGCCTTCCTTCCTGATCAGCATGTTGGTCAGCTGGGGCCCGATGCTGCTGCTGATCGGCGTTTGGATCTACTTTATGCGCCAGATGCAAGGCGGCGGCAAGGGCGGTGCGTTCAGCTTCGGCAAGAGCAAGGCCCGGATGCTGGACGAAGCGAATAACTCGACGACCTTTGCCGATGTGGCCGGTTGCGACGAGGCCAAGGAAGAGGTCAAGGAATTGGTCGATTTCTTGAAGGACCCGCAGAAGTTCCAGAAGCTGGGTGGTCGTATTCCGCGTGGCGTGTTGCTGGTGGGCCCACCGGGAACCGGCAAGACCTTGCTGGCCAAGGCCATCGCTGGTGAAGCCAAAGTGCCGTTCTTCAGCATCTCTGGTTCGGACTTCGTGGAAATGTTTGTCGGCGTCGGCGCAGCACGCGTGCGCGACATGTTCGAGCAGGCCAAGAAGAGTGCGCCCTGCATCATCTTTGTCGATGAAATCGATGCGGTCGGCCGCCACCGTGGTGCTGGCCTGGGCGGTGGCAACGACGAACGCGAGCAGACCCTGAATCAGATGTTGGTTGAGATGGATGGCTTCGAGACCAACCTCGGCGTCATCGTGATGGCTGCCACCAACCGCCCTGACATTCTGGATCCGGCGCTCTTGCGTCCGGGTCGTTTTGACCGCCAGGTTTATGTGACGCTGCCCGATGTGCGGGGCCGTGAGCAGATTCTCAATGTGCACATGCGTAAAGTGCCAGTCGGTCAGGACATCCGCGCCGACATTCTGGCGCGCGGCACGCCCGGTTTCTCGGGCGCCGATCTGGCCAATCTCGTCAATGAGGCGGCCTTGTTTGCGGCTCGCCGAAGCGGCCGCGTGGTCGAGATGGTCGACTTCGAGAAGGCCAAGGACAAGATCATGATGGGCCCAGAGCGCAAGTCCATGGTCATGCCCGAAGAGGAGCGCAAGAACACGGCTTATCACGAAGCCGGTCATGCCCTGGTGGCGCGCTTGATGCCCAAGACCGACCCGGTTCACAAGGTCACCGTGATTCCGCGTGGCCGTGCTCTGGGCGTGACCATGCAGTTGCCTGAAGGTGATCGCTACAGTCTGGACAAGGAGCGCATGCTCAGCACGATCTCCGTGCTGTTCGGCGGTCGTATCGCTGAAGAAGTGTTCATGAATCAGATGACCACGGGTGCCAGCAATGACTTCGAGCGAGCCACTGCGATCGCACGTGACATGGTGACCCGCTACGGCATGACAGACGAGCTGGGCCCTATGGTCTACGCTGAGAACGAGGGTGAAGTGTTCCTGGGCCGCTCGGTGACCAAGACCACCAGCATGTCGGAAGAGACCATGCGCAAGGTTGACAGCGTGATCCGCCGCATCATCGACGAGCAGTATGCGATTGCCCGTAAGCACATCGAGGACAACCAGGACAAGATGCACGCCATGGCAAAGGCCTTGCTGGAATGGGAAACCATCGATGCCGATCAGATCGACGACATCATGGGCGGAAAGCCGCCGCGCACACCCAAGGACTGGACGCCTCCTTCGGGCGGCAAGACCGAGCCCGCAGCGCCGGCGGTCAGCGCTGACGGAGCAGCTGCCGCAGCTTGAACGAATTGCGGCACCGATAGTCGCAGCGGATCGCTGTGTTCATCGGACCGGAGCGAGTTGAAGCAAGGGTCAGCCTGAAAGGGCCGACCCTTTTTTCTTGTGTTGGAGTCCAAGTCTTTGAGTTCAGCGTCATGAAATGGCAGACCTCACGGTTCCAGATCGACTTGCAGCGCCCGCAGGTGATGGGCATCGTCAATGTCACACCGGACTCCTTTTCAGACGGTGGGCAGCATGCCCATGCGCGTCAGGCGATTCTGCATTGCCAACGTCTGGTGGAAGAGGGGGTCGATATTCTCGATATTGGCGGTGAGTCAAGTCGACCGGGTGCGACGCGCCTCAGTGATGCCGAAGAATGGTCGCGGGTGGAAGCGGTGCTGCGCGAGGCCCTGACGCTTGGCGTGCCGGTGTCCATTGACACCTGCAAACCCGTGCTGATGCAGCGTGCGCTTGATCTCGGGGTGGACATCATCAATGACATTCAGGCCTTGCGGGCCGAAGGCGCGCTGAGCGCAGTGCGAGCGCATCCCCGGGCCGGTGTCTGTCTTATGCATATGCGCGGCGACTCCGGCAGCATGCAGGGACTGGTGGACTATGCGGATCTTGTCGGCGAGGTGGCGAGCTTCCTCGCTGAGCGTGCCTCTGTGCTTCGAGCTGCCGGTATTGATGCCGACCGTATCGTCTTGGATCCAGGTTATGGTTTCGCCAAGACCAGCGAGCAGAATTTTCAGTTGCTTGCCCGGCAGTCTGAGCTGATGGGTTTGGGCTACCCCTTGCTGATTGGTTGGTCGCGCAAGCGTGCTTTGGGTGATTTGACCAGCAGGCCCGTGGAGCAGCGGCTTGCGGGCAGTCTGGCTGCGGCACTGGCCGGCGTGGCACGTGGTGCGCGCGTGCTGCGTGTGCACGATGTAGCTGCCACGGTGGACGCGATCAAGGTGTGGCAGGCGGTTTCGAGCCGCGCGTGAATCGGTGGTGCAGTTGCTTCGGCGACTGACCGACAATAGAGAATTGTCTTTCAGGAGGGTGCTCACAATGAGCCGCAAGTATTTTGGTACCGATGGTATTCGTGGCACGGTTGGCCAGGCGCCAATCACGCCGGACTTCATGCTGCGCCTTGGGCATGCGGTCGGTCAGGTTTTGCGCAAGAAGTCGAGCCGCCCTAGCGTTCTGATTGGTAAGGACACCCGTATTTCCGGCTACATGATCGAGTCGGCTTTGGAAGCCGGCTTTGCTTCGGCGGGCGTCGATGTGCAGTTGACTGGGCCTCTGCCGACGCCTGGCGTGGCCTATCTGACCCGGGCATTGCGGCAGGATTTGGGCGTGGTCATCAGCGCCTCGCACAACCCATTTGCCGACAACGGCATCAAGTTCTTTTCGGCCAAGGGTGAGAAGCTGCCCGATGCCTGGGAGCTCGCCGTAGAGGCTGCATTGGAGGAGCCTCCTACCTGGATTGACTCCGCCAATTTGGGGCGTGCCCGACGCATCGGTGATGCCCGTGGCCGCTATATTGAGTTCTGCAAAAACAGCTTCGGTTCGGATCTGACCCTTAAGGGTTTGAAGATCGTGGTTGATGCGGCGAACGGCGCGGCCTATCACGTGGCGCCCGACGTCTTCCATGAGTTGGGCGCCGAGGTGATTTCGATCGGCTGCAGCCCCGACGGCTTCAATATCAATGCCGGTTTCGGCGCGACTTCACCCGCCGCCTTGGTCAAGGCAGTTCATGAGCATGGCGCGCATTACGGCGTCGCTCTGGACGGTGATGCCGATCGCCTGCAATTGGTTGATGCTCAAGGGCGCCTCTACAACGGCGATGAGCTGCTTTACGTCATGGTGGCCGACCGACTGTCTCAAGGCTTGCATGTGCCGGGAGCGGTGGGCACGCTGATGACCAATATGGCCGTCGAGCTGGCCCTTCGTTCGCGCGATGTCGACTTCGTCCGCGCCAAGGTGGGGGATCGTTATGTTCTGGAGGAACTCAGCGCGCGCGGCTGGCAGTTGGGTGGTGAGGGCTCGGGTCATCTGCTGGCCTTGGACAAGCACACCACAGGTGACGGCATTGTCAGCGCGCTCTTGATCTTGCAAGCGATCAGCCGCACGGGGCAGTCTTTGTCCGATCAATTGGCGGCGGTGACTTTGTTCCCGCAGACCATGATCAATGTGCGCTTGCAGCCTGGGCAGGATTGGCGCAGCAATGCCCATCTGGCGCGCGAGCAGGCGGAAGTGACGGCCGAACTCGGCGATCGTGGTCGCGTGCTGATTCGTGCGTCGGGCACCGAACCCTTGTTGCGTGTGATGGTGGAGGCCAGTGATGCTGCCCTGGCGCAACAGAGTGCACTGCGTTTGGTCGAGGCCGTCAAGGCTTGAGGCTGCTCGCTGCCCGCGTCTGTCATTGAAAGAAGGCCTCTGCAGATTTGATCTGCAGAGGCCTTTTTGTTGAGGCGCCCGGGACCTGGTAAGGCCTCAGATTCGTTTCAGGACCACGAATCCATTGGTCTTGTCTGAGGGGCGTCGCACGGCTGCAACCAAGGTCCAGCCGCTGGCAATTTCGATTGCATTGCTTTGTATGGCGTAGCTGCATGCGGTTTGCTGCAAGGTCTTGTCGGCCTCCACATGCCAACGGCCCTGGAATTGCAGTGCTGCCAAGGTGGCCAGGGATTGGTCGGGCGCGGCCACGCAATTGATATCGGCTGGCAGGTGCGCACGCAGCCGCTCTACCAAAGGGCCGTTGCTGCGGATGAAATCCAAGGGCGGGAGCAGCAAGGTCATGATCAACAGCCAGCTCAGGCTGACGCCACCGGCTGGCAAGACCAGGCTTTTCCAAAGTGCATGCTGATGCCGGGCTGTGCGCCAGCGCACCAAGGCGATCCAGGCCGCTGTGGCCAGGGTGGCCAACAGCAAGGCCAGAGGATTGAAACTTGGCTCGAAGCTATCTCCTAGGCCCAAACGGCGCAAATTGCTCATGGGAGTGCGCGGCCAGCCCAGGTGCATGGAGACGTAGTGCAGCCAGAACAGCAGGGTCCAGGCGCTGAAGAAGAAGACCGAAAACCAATCCATGGCAGCGGCAATGCCGCGCTGCAAGGTCGGTAAGGCAAAGCTGGCCAGCACGGCCATGGCCGGCAGGCTGAGCAAGAGTGCACGGTCCGATCCGCCCATAAGCACACTTGTCAGCAAAGGCACCAGTGCCGCAACGAGGGGCAGCAAGATATGCCGACCCTGCCAATGAGCGCGCCAGCGCCACAGTGTCCACAGCGACATGGGCCAGACGGGCCAGCAGAACCAAGCGAGCAGGCTCAAGTTGCGTTGGGCTTGATCCCAATCTAGCGTGCCTTTCAGGCGCCAGGCCCAGGCATTGAATTCCCAAGCGCTCAAAGCGGCCAGCCCGCCGGCAGCAAGCAGCCATGGCGTCAGGCTGCGCACTTCGGAGAAGCGTGAGCGTTGGCACAGCCAAGCGCCGATGCCGGATAAGGCGAGAGCGACCGCCGGCGCGCCACTGGCTGCCAAGATGGGCAGTGCAAACAGACTGGCCCAGCGAGCCTTGGTGGCCCGATAAGGCGCGGCAGCCAAACCGTAGAGGTAGATGCTGATGGCCAGTAGCTGCAGGAGTTCGGGCGTGGTTTCATGACCCAGTTGCAGCAAGCCCAAAGTCGCAATCAAAGCCAGCACAGAACCATCGGCGAGTGCACGGGCGTAGTCCACTGCCTGGGCTTCTCCGCCGAAGGCAAAAGCGACCGGCTGTGCTGCATCGGTGCGCGCCAAGTGAAAGCAGCTGTACCAGACCAGCACCAGCACCAGCGCAAGGATCAGTGCATAGGGTAGGCGGGCCGCAAATGCGGCGTCGGCAAAAGGCATGGCCTTGATCGCCAGTGCGCCGATCCAGTAGGGCAGGGGGCCGCCCTCGGCCGGAATGCCGGCAATGGCCGGCTGCCACCACGGGGCGCTGCCTTGGGCGATGCTGGCCATGAAGCCGAATGCACTCAGGTCGGCATTGCGCCATGGGTCGCGGCCAAACAGTCCAGGCAGGACATAGGCTGCGCAGAACAGGATCAGGGCCAGTCGGGGCAGACGTTGGGCGCTGCGTTCGGCAACGATGGCGGGGGTTGGGCGGTTCACTCGTGGGGCGGGCTGGAAGTTTCTTGAATTCGGATCATGCCGCAGAACCGCCAAACCAAGTGGCGCCTGCGCACTCGTCGTCGGTAAAGTACTTTGCCTCTGGGCCTATGCAGACAGGCATGAAAAAAGGCAGCCGCAGCTGCCTTTTGTGTCTTCGGCCCGCTTGGGCTTACTTCTTGGCAAAGCCCGCAAACTTGTTGCGGAACTTTTCGACACGACCGCCCAGGGAGTCGATGCTCTTCTGCGTGCCGGTGTAGAAGGGATGCGATTCGCTGGTGGTTTCCAGCTTGACCAGCGGCACTTCGCGGCCGTCGTCGAGCTTGGTGGTTTCCTTGCTGGTCACGGTCGAACGCGTGATGAACTTGAAACCGTTGGACTGATCCACGAAGCAAACGTCGCGGTAGTTGGGGTGAATGCCGTCTTTCATGAGAGACCTCTCGCTTTGCGCTGACGTGCCGGGAGCCAAGTCGCACCATGCGACGCACTTTCCGACAGCGACAAAAACGCGGATTATAGCAATATTTTTTGGATGCCGACCCCAGGGTCGGCTCGGCGCCCGCGTCTGCGGGCCTGGGTCCAGCAAGCTTTAACCGCCTCGACGCATCATGTCGAAGAAATCAAGGTTGTTCTTGGTGGACTTCATCTTGTCCAGCACGAACTCCATCGCCTCGATCTCGTCCATGTTGTAGAGCAGCTTGCGCAAGATCCAGCTCTTTTGCAGGATCTCGGGCTTGAGCAGCAGCTCTTCGCGGCGGGTGCCGGACTTGTTGATCAGGATCGAAGGGTAGACGCGCTTTTCGGCCATGCGGCGATCCAGATGGATTTCGCAGTTGCCCGTGCCCTTGAATTCTTCGTAGATCACTTCGTCCATGCGGCTGCCGGTGTCGATCAGCGCGGTGCCGATGATGGTCAGCGAGCCGCCTTCTTCCACCTTGCGAGCGGCGCCGAAGAAGCGCTTGGGGCGCTGCAGCGCGTTGGCGTCGACGCCGCCGGTCAGCACCTTGCCTGAGGACGGCAGGACGTTGTTATAGGCGCGGGCTAGGCGGGTGATGGAATCAAGCAGGATGATCACGTCCTTCTTGAGTTCGACCAGGCGCTTGGCGCGCTCGATCACCATTTCGGCCACTTGCACGTGGCGGGCAGCCGGCTCGTCGAAGGTGGAGCTGATCACTTCGCCGCGCACGGTGCGGATCATCTCGGTCACTTCTTCGGGGCGCTCGTCCACCAGCAGCACGATCAGGTGGGACTCGGGATGATTGGCCACCAGCGCATGCGCGATGCTCTTCATCATCTCGGTCTTGCCGGTCTTGGGCTGGGCGACGATCAGGGCGCGTTGGCCTTTGCCGATGGGGGCAATCAGGTCGATGATCCGGCCGGTGATGTTTTCTTCGCCCTTGAAGTTGTCGCGCTCGAGCTTGAACGGTTCCCTGGGAAACAGGGGTGTCAAGTTCTCGAACATGATCTTGTGCTTGCTCTCCTCGGGCGTCAGTTCATTGACGCGGTCGACTTTGACCAGGGCAAAGTAGCGCTCGCCGTCTTTGGGGACGCGCACTTCGCCTTCGATCATGTCGCCGGTATGGAGGTTGAAGCGGCGAATCTGGCTCGGGCTCAGGTAGATGTCATCGGTCGATGCCATATAGCTGTCGTCGATGGATCGCAGGAAGCCGAAGCCATCCGGCAGCACTTCGAGCACGCCGTTGCCGAACACTTGCTCGCCAGCTTTGGCGCGCTTTTTCATGATCGCAAACATCAGCTCCTGCTTGCGCATGCGAGCGACGTTATCGATCTCCAGCTCTTCGCCCATCTTGATGAGTTCGGAGACGTGAAGCGCTTTCAGTTCGGAAAGATGCATGGGTGAACACCCGGTAGGTCGTCAGGGTCCTGCCAAGGACCGGGGACTTAAAACTTCGGCGGCAAGCGCAAATCGCCCTGCAAGCCACGCCAACGGCACAGAAACAGCCAGCGGAACTGCGAATACGAAAAACGAGGGAGCTTGGGCGCCGAGTCCACGCGCCAAAACCGTCGATGCGGCCAGGGCGTGTTGGCAATTCACTGTTGCCGCGAGCCGGGATTCGGGTGGTCGCGGCAACAGATTGGTGGTGATTATAGGTTAGCGTCCAGGAAGGCCGTCAATTGAGCCTTGGACAAGGCGCCCACCTTGGTGGCGGCCAGCTGTCCGTCCTTGAATAACATGAGCGTGGGGATGCCGCGGATGCCGAACTTGGCGGGAACTTCGCGGTTCTCGTCAACGTTCATTTTGGTGACTTGCAGGCGATCGCCATAGTCCTTGGAGACTTCGTCCAGGATCGGGGCGATCATCTTGCATGGGCCGCACCATTCTGCCCAATAGTCGACCAGCACGGGCTTGCCGGCTTGAATCACGTCGGCGTCAAAGGATGCGTCGGAAATGTGTTTGATCAGTTCGCTGCTCATGGAATGTCCTTGGACGAGGTCTCGGCGGGGTGCCGACAGAAGTCCAGTCAGGGCTGGCTTGAATGTCGCAAGATTTTGACACAAAGCCTCCTGGTCCGTGAGTCGCGGTCAATTGCGCAGTCCGGCTAGCGTCCGAGGGTTGCGTTCTTATTGGCTGTGGATTGAAACGCCTGACATAACGAGGCTATTGGGCGGATAAAGTTTTGCCTGCAAACCAGGGGGTAGAAGAATTGTTTGGTCATGTTCCCTGTGGTGATGAATTTTCAGGCTAGAATGGCTGTCTTAGTCGGGGCGTAGCGCAGCCTGGTAGCGCATCTGCTTTGGGAGCAGAGGGTCGCGAGTTCGAATCCCGCCGCCCCGACCAAGACCTTTTCGAGCAACCCGCTGCAAGCACCCGCTTGCAGCGGGTTTTTTCGTTGTGCAAAGGGTATGCGAAGACCCCGGGTGTAGGACGTGTTCTATGGGGTAGCCCTGGGTTATCTCGCCTTCACTGCGTGCAGTTCGAACCTGAGAATTGCGCCCTTCGTGGCCTTACCGGGCCAGCCAACCAAGAAGAATCTCTGTCATGGCAATTCAACAACTGACCGACGAACAGATCAGGACCTGGACGCGCGCCCAAAAGGACGAGTGGTGGTTCAAGAACGTTTTTCGTGGTGATATGCCGCAGCTCACCTTGCGCTCGGCCATGACCGGTTTTCTGCTTGGTGCCGTTCTCGCGGCGACTGCCCTGTACATCGGAGGCAAGACGGGCATCGGCATCGGTGTCGGCTTGACTTCCGTGATCCTGTCGTTTGCTTTGTTCCGCGCGCTGCACGGTGCCGGCCTGGCCAAGGATTACACGATTCTCGAGAACAACTGTACGCAGTCCATTGCCACTGCGGCTGGCTATGTGGTCGCGCCCTTGTACTCGAGTCTGGCGGCTTACATGCTGATCACAGGGCGCATCATTCCCTGGTGGCAGATGATGATCTGGATGGCGGTAACGTCGATTCTCGGCGTGCTGGTGGCTTTCCCGATGAAGCGGCGCTTCATCAACGATGAGCAACTTCCTTTCCCTGAAGGCCGTGCGAGCGGCGTGGTGTTGGATGCGCTCTATACCGGCGATGCGGCGACGGGCATTTACAAGGCTCGTCTGCTAGGCGCGGTCGCCGGGTTCACCGCTCTCTATCAGGCCCTGGTCAGCGATGGCTGGATGAAGCTGCTCCAATTCAAGATCCTGCGCATGGATCAATGGGCGGGCATGAAAGAGCCTTGGTATTTCCATGAGCGCTTGGATACCTACTATTACCAAGCGGCCGTGAAGGCTGAGTTGTGGATTCCCAAGATTCTGGGCACCGATTTCCGTGTGCTCGGCCTTCGCCTGACCTTGGATGCCGCCATGATTGGCGTGGGCGGCCTGATGGGTATCGCGGTTGCCACCAGTTGCTTGTTGGGCGCGTTCATCAATTTCGGGATCCTGGCCCCACTGATGATTCAGGCCGGTGATATTGCCCCGCGGGTTAGCCCGACCGGAGTTGTCGTTCCGCTGGGTCGTGCCGAGATCGTCAATCAATGGTCCCTGTGGTGGGGTGTGACGATGATGGTGGTCGGCTCGCTGACCAGTTTGCTGGCCAAGCCGGAGCTGTTCACCAGTTTGATCAAAGGCAAGCCTAAGGGGGCGGCTGCAGCCGTCAAGGGCCCCGATCTGTTGGCGAATATTGAGGTGCCATTGTGGGTGTCGTACGTCGGTATTCCGGTGTTCAGCCTACTGGGAGCTTGGGTGACGCATCTGTTCTTTGGCGTGCCCATGTTCCTGGCACTGGTGTCTTTGCCTTTGATCTTTGTGTTGACGATCATTTGCGCCAACTCCATGGCGCTGACTTCCTGGACGCCGACCGGCGCGCTGTCCAAGATCACCCAGTTCTCCATGGGTGCGATTGACCGCAGCAACCCGGCCAGCAATTTGCTGCCGGCCGGCATGACCTCAGAAATCGCTTCGAATGCGGCCAACCTGCTGTCCGACATCAAGCCCGGCTACATGCTGGGCGGCAAGCCGCGTCACCAGGTGATTGGTCATGTGATCGGCATCTTTGCTGGCCTGGCTGCGTGCGTGCCCTTGTATTTCCTGCTGTTCCTGCCTGCCGATGCGTCCGGTGTGCGTTCGACGACCACGCTGGTGACTGAGCAGTTTGCGATGCCCGCTGCATTGCAGTGGAAGGGTGTGGCGGAGTTGATTGCCAAGGGCATTCAGGGGCTGCCGCAATCGGCGGTGGTGGCCATGATCGTGGCTGCTCTGAGTGCTTTCGCGATTGAGGTGGCCCGCATTGTCACCAAGGGCCGCTTCCCCTTGTCGGCAGTTTCCATCGGTCTTGGTGTGGTGCTGCCACCTGAATCGGTGTTCGCCATGTGGGTCGGTGCCTTGCTCTTCTGGGTGATGGGCTTGCGTAACAAGAAGCCGGGCAGCTCTGGCCACCGTTTCTGGGTCGAGGGTTGCGAATCCATCTGTGCTGGCTTGATTTCCGGTGCGGCCTTGATGGGCATTGGCAACGCCATCGTCAACGTGCTGCTGGCCTGAGTGCTGCATAGACCGCGCAGTCCGAGTGCATGGCGCTTTGGGCTGCGTGGCACAATCGCGGCCCGCACTGAGGACCTGTTGCCCATGTGCATCGGGCGGGTCTTGCACCCTGCGTAAATTCCTTCCTCCGACCATAGCTCAACTGGATAGAGCACCCGCCTTCTAAGCGGGCGGTTGCAAGTTCGATTCTTGCTGGTCGGGCCACTTCTTGCGCTTGCGCCTTGTTTCAGTTTCGTTGAGTCGCGAGATTCTTCTGTTTTTGCGATTGCCTGCTCGCTAACTTCGCGGCGCGCGCACGAAAATCCCGCTGAATACCGGCGCCCTAGGGTTTTCCTTGCCCTCTCATCTCGCTTGAATTGAAATTTGACGCCGAATTCCTGCGTTTTTGGGTGTGATTTGCTTTCGCAAGGGTTGCATCTTGCGTGTTACAGAACGTAAAGTAAGCAGCACAAAACGAGGGAAGCGACGCGCCTTGATGTGCTCGCACGGAGGGGAGCGGGGCGGGTCTGAACGGACCTGTCTCGCAGCCCAGGGGGAATGGCTTGGAACGCATGCGGGCCTCAATGCCTGTTTTGGATGTGATTCCTTGTGAGCTGGCGGCGCCCTTGTGGCGCCGCTTTGCTTTGCTCCATCGCCTCGGCTTCGGCGGCCGGTGCTTGGTCTGTTGGATTCAATTGTTAGACTCGCCGGAAAGTGTTGCCTTGCAACTCCCACTTTGGGCCCGAAAACCTGGATCGTCCTTCTGCGCAGCACCATGAGTCGTCATGAAACCCGCCAGCGCTTGCTGCTGCCCGTTTGTGCTGGCGTGGCGATGCTGGCTCTGTTGACCCTGTCACCTGCCGTGCGAGCTCAGGCGGCGGATTGCCTGATGGTGTTCGGCCATGGGCGCAACTACGAGCCCGCCATGGCGGCACAGAATGCGCAGTGGGACCAAGTCAATTTGCGCTTCAACCGGCAGGTGGTGGAGGTGTTGAATCAGGCGGCTCGACCGGCTCACGGCATGGTGCTTCAGGTGGCCGCCGTAGACTTGGCCCGCAACTTGGGGCTGCTGCTCACTGAAGCCGAGCAACGTGGCTGCGCCCAGGTTTTGGAAACCACGGTGTTCGCCGATGCGGAGTCCGCGACATTCAAAGCCCGGCTGCGCCTGTATCCCGTCCTCGGCTTGAAAGGGCCGCGTGCGGCCGACGCCGGCCTGAGCATCGGCCAAGCGCTCTACACCAATGAGCGTGGATTCGAACTCAGTGCACGCAGCCTGGAGCGGCTGCGCCCAGAACTGCTGGCCCGGGCCATGACCGAAGAGTTCCTGGCGGCTCGGTCTCAGGCCACGCTGCCCGAGGGGCAGGCTGCATCCGATCGGCAGCAATGATGATGCCTTCAGCGCCGGCGGTATTGACTCTTGCCGAACAAGGTTTCGCGAGCTTTGTCATCGAGCAGCGGTCGGCGTTGTTCCTCAAGCACGCCCAGCCCGCGTTGCACGGCGGGCCGAGCGGCGATCTCGTCAAACCAGCCCTTGAGATGTGGGAACTCCGACAGTTGCACACCTTGGTTTTTCCAGCTGCGCAGCCAGGGAAAAATGGCCATGTCGGCAATGCTGTAGGCTGGGCCCCCAAGGTAGCGACTGGCCGCCAATCGCTTGTTCATGACGCCGTACAAGCGCTGCGCCTCCTGGCTGTAGCGCTCGATCGCGTAGTCGATCTTTTCCGAGGCGTAGATGCGAAAGTGGTGCGCCTGTCCGAGCATGGGGCCTACGCTGCCCATCTGGAACATCAACCACTGCAGCACTTCATACTTGCCCGCGGTATCGGCGGGCAGGAATTTACCGGTCTTGCCCGCGAGGTAAAGCAGGATGGCACCCGATTCGAACAGATGAATCGGCCGGCCATCCGGGCCTTCGCTGTCGGTGATCGCCGGGATCTTGTTGTTCGGGCTAATGGCCAAGAAAGCGGCTTCAAATTGGGCGCCGCTGCCGATATCCACAGGGATCACCCGATAGGGCAGTCCGCATTCTTCCAACATGATGTGAACCTTGTGGCCATTGGGTGTGGGCCATGAATACACTTCAATCATTTGGGTTCTCCACCTTGGCCAGACGGTCGATGCAGACCGCATCGGGTCGCAGCTCTGGCAATTGCCGCATTGTGCTAGCTCATGTTTTTTAAGCAAGTCAAACACTGGTTTGTGGCCCGCTCCAACGCAGCACGGTGGCGGCCCATCCATGATTGGTCGGAGAGCCGCAGTGCTCAGTTCCGACTGACGCGCGACGGCCGGGGCTTTGTGATCGAGCAGCCCAAGGCCTTGCCTGGAGGTCTGCGCATCGAGTGGGGGGCTTCGCAGCGGGGCTACATCAAAGGCAATGAGCTGCGCATGCGCTGCGAACTTCGCCTGCACAGTGACCTGCAGATGATGGTCTTGTGCCGTCAGCTGATGGATGCCTTGGAGTCCACGGTCTTCGAAGCCTACACGGACACCCTCAAGACCCGCGTCGATACCGACACACCCGAGGAGATGCGTTGGCTGGTGATGTTCCCCAAGGTCAGTCAGATCAGTTCCAAGCTGGTGCGCCAGCGCTTTGGCGCGATCGGCGTCAACAAAGACCTGACTGCCGCTTGGCTGGAGGGTGAGTTCAGTGAAGTGCTGGCTCAGGCCAGTCAGGATTTGCTGCCCGAGGGGCATCCTTTTGTGCTGATGACCATGCGAGGCAACGCCTATCTGCGTACTGCCATGGAGCAGCCCAGCCTGGCGGTGATTCAGGGCTTGCTCAAGGTGCTGGAGTCAGCTTGCCGTGAAGCACAGCGCATCAACGGCCGCTTGTCCGACAGCGGCCCTTGGCCCACCACCACCTCGATTGCCTGGCAGTCTTCGCGGCCGGAAGAGGATCACAGCCGGTCTTGACGGCGGAACTTGGGGTGATCCAGGTTCGGCCCGTTCTGACAAGAGGAGCCCAGCGCTGGGCCTTGGTCTGCTGGCCGGATCGTCCTCAGCGGTGGGCAATTGCCAGCAATTTCTCGCGGTTCAGCACGACCAGTCGTGTGGGCTCGACCCTCACCGCGCCTTCGCGCTCGAAACTCTTGAGCTCTTGATTCACGCGTTGACGCGAGGCGCCCAGCAGCTGAGCCAGGTCTTCTTGAGCGAGCTGCAGCCCAATACGGATTTCATCGCCCTGGAGCTCTCCGTATGAGCGCGCCAGAAAGAGGATTTGCTTGGCCAGACGCGATGCCAGCGGGCGCGTGTTGAGATCTTCCACCATGTCAAACATCAGGCGCAGACGGCGGCAGTTCAGGCGTAGAAGCGCCTCATAGAGTTCGGTGTGGCGCTGCAGCAGCTCCTTGAAGTCGGGTTTGCGCATGACCAGCAAGGTCGTCTCGCCGTGCACGCTGGCGTCATGCGTGCGAGGCAATCCATCAAACAGTGAGATGTCGCCGAACCAGGTTCCAGGCTCCACATAGGTCAGCGCGATTTGCTTGCCTGCCAAGGAAACTGAGCTGACACGCACGGCGCCCTTGGCGACCGCCATCCATTCTTCGGCGGGCTCGCCGCGGCAAGACAGCAAAGCACCGTCGTGCAGGCGTCTGACTGAGGCGCGGGCGAGGATGTCGCTGCGCAAAGCGGCCGACAGCTTGGAGAACCAGGGGCCGGAGTCGATGTTGTGGCGTTCAAGCTGTGTGAGGGCCGAGCTGTTCATGGTGGATTACTGACGTGATGACGGGGTTCCGTCGTCTGGCCCGACATTGTCTATGAGGGCGAGGGTGAGCTTCTTTGAGATGAAAAGGACGAGCGGCAAGTTTGGGCACGAGGTTCGCAAATAGCTGGTTGAAGCCCGGCTGTTTCGCGGTTTCATCGGGTCCGCTCGAGGGGGCCTCCATGCTAGAGTGAGTCAAACAACATTTGCCCCCGGCATGGACCGAGATTTCCCACTGTCCTCTCATCTTTGGCGCAAGTCTCGTGTGCTGGCGCCGCTGCTGATCAGCTGGACCGGCCTGGGGTTCGGGGTCGCTGGCAGTGCCCATGCGCTGGGGGTGGACAGGCCGCTCACTCAGTCTGCTTTGGGGCAGGCCTTGAGTCTGGTCTTTCCGGTCTTACTCAAGCCCGGGGAGATGCTGGCCGCCGAATGCGTGCAGGCTGATGTGTATGCCGGTGAGGCGCGTGTGCCACCCAACTTGGTCCAGCTGGTGCTGGAAGGGGAAAGCGAGGGGGCCGTCCGCGCCGTGCGCTTGTACAGCCCCGTTCCCATCAATGAGCCTCTGGTGCATGTCAGCTTGAGCTTGGGTTGCCCGACGCAGCTGAGCCGCCAGTACACCGCCTTTATCGATCCACCGGGGCTGGACCAGGGCGTCCGTGCGGCCGCTGGTGCCACAACCCGGCCACCTCAGTATTCCCCGGCCATGCGCGCGGCCCTCGGTGCCGCTGGCGCGAGACCGGAAACCTTGCTGGCCGCTGCGGTCCGTGTGCCAGCTCCTGCTGCCGTTCTGCCGTCCGCGCCCCCTGTCAAGGCGCCGGGTGCGACGCTCATGCTCGCTGAATCAAATCAGCCTCAGCCTAAAGTCCGGGCCAAACCTTTCCGATCGGTGGGCGTGAAGAGTGTGCCCGTGGTGGCCGGGCTGGCGCCCCAACTTCGCTTGGAGCCGCCAGACGCTGACGAAGCGGCCGAATCGCCCTTGGCGCAGATCGCCGCGGCAGAGACAGCTTTGTTGCGCCTGCGCCAGCTCGAGGAGACGCTCAACCGCCTGCAGCAAGACAACCAGGTCAGTCGCGGCAAGCTCCAGGCCATGCGCACGCAATTGGCGACACCCGAGGTCTCGGAGCCACCTTCGCTTGCGCTGCTGGCCCTGGGCGTGCTGAGCCTGGCCTTGGCGGGCTTCAGTGCCTTCTTGTGGCGCAGTCGCAGCCGCGAACGAGCCGAACGCGACGCGGCATGGTGGAGTGCCGGACGAGTTGGTACTGACGGGCCAGAGTTGGCTTCTGCAGCCGCTGGTCCGGCCCAGGGTCACACGCCGGGTGCCGTGATTCCCAGTCCGTCGCCGGCGGGTCTGCAAGCTGCTGGGCGTGCGCCTGCGCCTGCTGAACACGTTCATGAGCCTGCACCGTTCGCCGGTCTGCCGGCCTTGGGCGGTCAAGACGAGCGCACGATCACCATGCCGCCACAGGATGGGGCTGAGCTGACCGAAGACCGAGTGGTATCCGGGCGAGATGATGCTGGCGAACCAGCGGGCCGCAGCGTGCCATCCGCAGACGGGGCGACTCAGGACGATCTGAATTCCGGGCCCCTGAGCATTCAGTTGCTCGATACATCGGCCAATTTCGTCAATGAAACTGGCGCGTTCACGTCGCCAGTGCCTTTGAATGTGACCGCCGCGGGCACCGATCATGTCACGGTGGAAGAGCTGATCGATCTGGAGCAGCAGGTCGAGTTTTTTCTCGTGCTGGGCCAAAGCGAGGCGGCGATCGAGTTGCTGCAGGCTCGCATCAATTTTGGCGGCGCCAGTGCCTTGCCCTATCTGAAGTTGCTGGAGATCCACCAGCGTCAGGGCGAGGAGATGTATTTCAATGAAGTCGCGGCCAGTTTCGCCAAGCGATTTGATGCGCTGGCGCCCACTTGGGGGGCCGATCTCAACTCCGGCCGCGATCTTGAAGCCTACGCTGCCGTCGTCAAGCGAGTGCAAGGGCGCTGGGCGGATCCTGCGGCCAGCATGGCGCTCTTGCAGGATCTCTTGTCCAAGGGCGGGGATACCGGACACGGTTTCGATCTGCCCGCTTACCGCGAACTGCTGTTCCTCTACAGCGTGGCCCGAGACCGCTCCGAGCATGAGGTCCGCAGCGATGAGATCGACCTCTTCCTGCCCTTGGACTCTCAGAACAAGCCCGATGATGGCCACCAATTGATGGCCACCATGATCTGGCAGGGCAAGGAGATGCCGGGGCCGCAACACGCGCTGGAGGTTGACATCTCCCTCGATGTTGAGCCTGTAGCGTCAGCCTTGTCTTCCGGCGCAAACAGCCGTCACTGAGTCGCGCTGGCAGCGCTTGGCGGTGAGTCAGAGCTGGCTGAGCAGCGTCAAGGCGCGGTCCAAGGTGCTGTCTTGCTTGGCGAAGCAGAAGCGAATGATTTTGAGTTCACTCGCCCGCATCTGATCTTCCGCGCTGTTGTGAAAGGCCGAGATGGGAATGGCGGCCACGCCGACTTCCCGTGTCAGCCATTGGCAGAATTCGCCGTCGTTCAGTTCGCTGGGCTGGCCCAACTCGCGGTAGTCCACGCACTGGAAATAGCTGCCTGAACAAGGCAGCAGGCGCAGTCGCGAAGCGGCCAGGCCAGCGCGGAAATGGTCGCGCTTGCGTTGGTAAAAGGCGGGCAGGGACTGGTGCGGGCGAGGGTCCTCGAGGTAGCGCGCCAGACCGAGCTGCACTGGCGTGTTGACCGAGAACACCGTGTACTGGTGCACCTTGCGAAACTCGGCGCTGAGCGAGGCAGGCGCTGCCACATAACCGACCTTCCAGCCGGTGACGTGGAAGGTCTTGCCGAAACTCGACACGATCAGGCTGCGTGCCGCCAACTCGGGAAAGCGCGCCACACTTTGATGGGTAGCGCCGTCGAACACCATGTGCTCGTACACCTCATCGCTGATCAGTAACACCGAGGTGCCGCGCAACAGTTCCGCCAGGCTGAGCATTTCCTCCGCGCTCCAGACCGTGGCGCTGGGGTTGTGCGGCGTGTTGATGATGATGGCGCGGGTGCGCGGGCTGAGTGCGGCACGGATGCGCTCAAAATCGGGTCGGAAGCTGTGCGGGTCCAGCGGCACGCGCACCAGCACGCCGCCGGCCAGTTCGACATTGGGTGCATAGCTGTCGTAGCAGGGTTCCAGCACCATCACCTCGTCGCCTGGGTGGACGATGGCCAGCAGCGCCGTCAAGATGGCCTGGGTCGCGCCCGCGGTGATAGTGATCTCCCGCTCCGGGCAGTAGGCCATGCCGTGGCTGGCCAGAAGCTTGGCAGCCACGGCCTCTCGCAGCGCCGGCACTCCGGGCATGGGCGGGTACTGGTTGTGCCCGGCCCGCATGGCTTGGTGGACAGCCTCGATCAGTGCCGGGTCGCAGTCGAAGTCCGGGAAGCCCTGGCCGAGATTGACGGCACCATGGGCTTGCGCCAAAGCCGACATGGTGCTGAAGATGGTGGCGCCGACGCGCGGCAGGCGGCTGATCAGCGCCGGTGTTTCGAAGTTCATTCGGTCTAGCAGTTGAGGGTCAGCCCATGGGTGACCAGGCGTCAGAGTTTGTAGTCGCTGGCGTCGCCGCTCATGGCGCGCTCCAGCAGTGGGCGATTGAGGCGGTCTGACAGCAGCTCGGCAAAGCTGTAGACATAATTCCTCAGATAAGCGCCACGCTTGAAGGCGATGCGCGTGACATTCTGGCCGAACAGATGGCCCAGCGGCCGCGAGGCCAGATCGCCGCCCGGCGCGTCTTCTCGCACCGCCATCTCGGCGACGATACCGACACCCATGCCAAGGCGCACATAGGTCTTGATGACATCGGAATCGATCGCTTCCAGAACAAAGTTCGGATGCAAACCGCGCGCACTGAAAGCGCGGTCGATGCGCGTGCGCCCCGTGAAGCTTGGGTGATAGGAAACGAGAGGCTCAGCAGCGAGTTGTTCCAGGCTGGGGCGTTCGACTTGCGCCAAGGGGTGGTCGGCCGGTACCACCAGCACATGCTGCCATTCATAGCAGGGTAGGGTGACCAGCTCCTCGATCTGGGCCAGGGATTCCGTGGCCAGGCCGACGTCGGCGCTGTCATCCAGCAGCATGCGAACGACCTGGTCAGGGTTGCCTTGGTGCAGGCTGATGCGGACCAAAGGCATCTGACGGCGCAGCTGAGCCACTGGGCCGGGCAACACATAACGTGCCTGGGTGTGGGTGGTGGCAATCGACAGGGTGCCGTTGTCCTGCTTGGAGTACTCGTCGCCAATGCGCTTGAGATTGTTGACCTCGCGCATGATGATTTCGATGGCGGCCAGCACCTGTTGTCCCGGTTCCGTGATGCGGCGCAGGCGTTTGCCGTGGCGGGCGAAGATGTCGATGCCCAGCTCTTCTTCGAGTTCCAGAATCGCCTTGGATACGCCCGGCTGCGAGGTGAAGAGCGCTTTGGCGGTCTCGGTCAGGTTCAGGTTGCGGCGCGCAGCCTCCTGCACGAAGCGAAACTGATGCAGGTTCATGTCTGCGGCTCGAGCGGGCCATCAAGCCAGGCCAGGCTGGCGTCGGTCATGGCTTGGATGATGCGTTCCTGATCGCCCAAAGCCGGGTGCAGCAACCAGCTCACAGTCTCGCCATAGTGTTGCTGCAGGCGTTCCAGCAGTGGGGGAATGTCACGCCGCACATGGCCGCCGGTGCCCAGGAACATGGGCACGATATGGATGCTGGTGCAGCCCTGTGCCGCGAGCTCATGCGCGGCCTGTTCGAGGCTGGGTTCCATGAATTCCAGAAAGGCCAACCGCAAAGGCAGGCCGGGGCGCTGGGCCGCCAATCGGGCGGCGACGGCCGCGAAGGGGCGAGCCCAATCGGGGTCGCGGGCTCCGTGGGCAAATAGCAGCAGTCCTTGGCTCATGGGAAGGGTTCCGTGGAGGGATGTCAGCGGTAGCGAACCAGCCAGCCAAAGGCGGCCAGAGAAAGGGCCAGATAGACCAGGCTCGGCGAGGCGGCGGCGGCCCAGGGTGTCCAGTTGTTCAGGATGCCCATATGGCCCGCCACATTGTTCAGCAGCACAAAGCTGATGCCCAGCATGATGCCGCCGAAGACCTTCAGGCTGATGCCGCCGGAGCGTCCGTGCAGATAGGCAAAGGGCAGGGCCAGGGCAATCATCACAAAGCAGGCAAAAGGGTAAAGTGCCTTGCGCCAAAACTGGATGTTATGGGCCTGGGCCGATTGCTCTTGCGCTGACAGGTGCTCGGTATAGCGGTAGAGCTCCAAGGTGGACATGGAGCCGGCAGGCAGCACCGCGGCCGTGATCACGCCTGCATGCAGGCTGCTGGGCCAGTCCAGGCTGGGCAGGCGCAATTCGCGCACGGGTGATTCTTTGCTGCCTTGGCTGTTGCGGGCCGACCACTCGGTCCGCTGCACGTCCTGCAGCTGCCACAGGCCTTGCTTGTCGACGCTGGCACGCTCGGCCGCGGTGCGGGAGATCAGGCCGCCATGCTCATCAAACTCAAAGATGCGCACATCACGCAACTGGCCGGCCACATCGGCCTGGCCGACGTTGATCGAATAGCTGCGCTCCTGGCCGTCCACGGTTCGATGCTCCTTGAGCCAGGCTCCCTTGGCGCTGGATTGGGCGTCACCGGTGGCGCTGGCGCGCAACAGGTCGTATTGGCGCTTGAAGAAGGGCTCGGCATAGTCGCCGGCCACAAAGGTCAGCACTGCGAAAACCAATGCCAGATTGGCCAGGAGGCCGAGTGCTCGGCCCGGCCCGAGGCCACCGGTACGCAAGATGGTGAACTCGCTGGATTGCGCCAGGCGGGCCAGGGAGAAGATCGTGCCGATCAGCACTGTGATCGGGAACAGCTGGTAGAAATGCCCCGGTATGGACAGCAAGGCCAGCTGCACTGCCACCCAGCTGCCGGCGCCGGCACGGCTCATCCGGTCGATTTCATCGACGCAATCGGTGAAGAAGAACAGGGACAAAAAGGCCAGGGTGACAAAGGCGACCGCACCGACGATGTCGCGGTAGAGCAGGCGGCGGACGGTCTTCATGCGGGGTTCCCCGGGCAACTGGCTTTCAGGCCAGCGCCGCGGCGGCGCGGCAGGTGGATGCGATTGCCTTGGTCGCGCCACCACAGCAGCAGCAAGGCCAGAGCCAAAGCACTGCCATGCACGCTGAGCAGGGCTCCGCTCATGCTCATGCGGCCGCTGGTGATCCAGGCTTGGCTGAGGTTGACCAGGTTGAAATAGACGACAAAGGTCAGCAAAGCGAAGAGCAGGTTCCAGTTGCTGACGCGGCGCGGATTGGTGGCCGACAGACCCAGTCCCAGCAAGCACATATTGAAGGCCGACAAAATCATGCCAAAGCGCCAGGCCAGCTCGGCACGGTTGCGCGGCGTGGGGTTGTTCAGCAGTTCCAGCGTGGCCAAGGCCTTGGGCGGTAACTGGTCGGCCGAGCGCAGCACCTGGCTGTCCATCAGCACTTGGTACTCTTCGAAGCGGGCCAGTGTCTTCTCGCCGCCAAAGCCTTTCATTTCATTGCGCTGGCCGCGATCCAGCACAAGGAAACGGTCATCGCCGTTTTGTTCGATCCGGCCTTTGGACGAGGTGGTGACCGATTCAGTGTCGTTCTGCTTGGACAGGATGAAGACATTGCGGCCGGTGCGGCCGTCTTCGCTGTCGCGTTCGATGAAGAAGACCCGACTGCCGTCGCGCGAAGGCTGGAATTGGCCGGGCGCGACGCGGGAGAGGTCGCTGCGCTTTTGATAGCGCTCGCGCAGCTGGGCGCTGTTCTGGTTGCCCCAGGGCCAGATCAAGAGATACAGCGCCATCACCACCAGCAAGACCGGCCAGGCCATGCGGAACATCGGTTTGGCAAAGCGAGTCAGGCCGATGCCGCTGGCGAACCAGATGGACATCTCCGAGTCGCGGTACATGCGGCCCAGGCTGGTCACGATGGCGATGAACAGCGACAGGATCAGCATCGTGGGCAGGTGGCCCAGCGAGGCGTAACCCAGCAACAGCATCACGTCCTGCGGCGCCACGCTGCCGCCCGCCGCCTGGCCCAGGGTGCCAATCAGCATGATGGTGAGGACGGTGGTGAGAATGACCACAAGGGTCACGCCGAAGCTGCGGGCCAACTCGGTGCGTACGGTGGAATCGAATAACATCCTGGGACTTTTTTCTACTCGGCGACATTATGGACTTCCGTACACAGTCTGCGTCCTTTGACGCATTGGCCAGCTTCAATGCTGATGCCTTGATCCTGGTTCTGGGCGGTGACACGCTGCCCGCGGGCCTGGACGCCGGCCTGAGCGCCCTCATCAAGGACGCCATCAAGCTGGGCGACTTCGAGTTGAAAGCCGGCAAGTCGCTGGTGCTGCAGCGCCCCGCTGGTGTGAAGGCCCCGCGCGTGGTGCTGGCCGCCTCTGGCAAGACCAGCGTTAAGGCCGCGCGCTCGGCGGTGCAAGCGGCCCTGGGCCTGCTCAAGGGCCGCGGCGTGGCGCATGCCGGCGTGGCCTTTGTCGGCTTTGACCTGGCCGCGCACGGCGACAGCCTGGCCGAGCAGTTCGTGCTGGCTGCGGGCGATGCGAGCTATGTGTACCGCCATACCAAGCCGAGCGCACCGGAAGCCGGCAAGCTGAACAAGCTGAGCCTGCTGGTGGACAAGGCCGACACGGCCTTCGCCAAGGCCGCCAAGCTGGGCCTGGCCCGCGGCGAAGCGATCGGTGCGGGTGTTGAGTTGGCCCGCGAATGCGCCAACCGCCCGGGCAATTACGCCACCCCGACCTTCCTCGGCGAGCAAGTCAAGGCCCTGGGCCAGACCTACGGCCTGAAGGTCGAAGTGCTGGACAAAAAAGCGGTCGAAAAGCTGGGCATGGGCTCCTTCCTGTCCGTCGCGCAAGGTTCGGACGAGCCGCTGCGTTTCATCGTCGCTCGCTACGAGGGTGCAGCCAAGACGCAGGCTCCCGTGGTGCTGGTGGGCAAGGGCATCACCTTTGACTCGGGCGGCATCTCGCTGAAGCCGGGCGCCGAGATGGACGAGATGAAGTTCGACATGGGCGGCGCTGCCAGTGTCATCGGCACCCTGCGCGCCGTGGCTGAACTCAAGCCCAAGATCAACCTGGTGGTGCTGATCGCTGCCTGCGAGAACATGCCCAGCGGCCGCGCCCTCAAGCCGGGCGATGTGGTGACCTCGATGTCGGGCCAGACCATCGAAATCTTGAACACCGACGCCGAAGGTCGTCTGGTGCTCTGCGATGCGCTGACCTACGCCGAGCGTTTCAAGCCCGCAGCGGTGGTGGACGTGGCCACGCTGACCGGCGCCTGCGTGATCGCGCTGGGCGGTGTGCGCAGCGGCATGTACGCCAACGACGAGGGCCTGGCGCAAGCCCTGACCGCAGCCGGCGAAGCCTCGCTGGACCTGTGCTGGCGCATGCCTTTGGATGACGACTACGAAGAAGGCCTCAAGAGTAACTTCGCAGACGTCGCCAATGTGGGTTCGCGTGCCGGTGGTTCCATCACTGCGGCCAAGTTCCTGCAGCGCTTTGCTAGCAAGTTCGTCTGGGGTCACCTGGACATCGCCGGTACCGCCTGGAAGGGCGGCGCAGCCAAGGGCGGCACCGGTCGTCCGGTCGGTCTGCTGACCCACTTTGTGCTGTCGCAAGTTCGTTGATCGAAGAATGATGCGGGCGCCGGTGATCGGCGCTCGCCGTTTCTCGTTCATAAGGACCGAATGACTACCGAAGTCAGCTTCTACACCGGCGTCGCCGATCGACTCGGCTACTTGGTTCGTCTGCTGCGCAAGTCACAGCAGGCCGGTGTGCGCACGGGTGTGTGTGGGCCGGCCCATTTGCTGGGGCGTCTGGACAGCAAGCTCTGGGATGCCGAGGCCAGCATTTTTGTGCCGCACGCGCGCTGGGAAGCTGCGCATGCGGGCACGCCCTTGGGCGAGCACACGCCGATCTTGTTGAGTGAGCGGTGCGCGGACTTGCCCCATCGCGAGGTGCTGCTCAATGTCGGCGCTGAAATGCCTGAAGGTTTCGAAGAATTCCAGCGCGTGCTGGAGGTGGTGTCGACCGACCCCGAGCAGGTGCAGGCTGCGCGCCGGCGCTGGCGCCGCTATGAAGAGTTGGGCTTCAAGGTCACCCACCACAAGGTGGCTTGAGGGATTTGAAGCTTTGCCATTTGCACCCTGGCAAAGCCTGTTGCGCTTCCATGCTTTCCCCATGTCGTCACCCCCTTGTTTTGGGGTATGTTCAAGGGGTTGAGAATTCAACGGCAAATAACTCTCCTTCTTCCAACTCGGAGGTAATTCATGCAGGTTAAATTGAATGTTGTGGTCGGCGCCGTGGCGCTGATGCTGAGCGGTGCAGCCATGTCCCAGGATCTGGTTGTGAAGATCGGCCACGTCGGCCCCACCAGCGGCGCGATTGCCCACCTGGGCAAAGACAATGAGTTGGGCGCTCGCATGGCCATCACCGAGCTGAACGCCAAGGGCGTGATGATCGGCGGCAAGAAGGCCAAGTTCGAACTGCTGGCTGAAGACGACGCTGGCGATCCGAAGCAAGGCACTGCAGCTGCACAGAAGCTGGTCGACTCCAAGGTCAACGGTGTGGTCGGTCACCTGAATTCGGGTACCTCCATTCCCGCTTCCAAGGTCTACAGCGACGCTGGCATTCCCCAGATCTCGCCTTCGGCCACCAACCCCAAGTTCACACGCAACGGCTACAAGACCACCTTCCGCGTGGTGGCCGATGACGTGCACCTGGGTGGCACGCTGGGCAAGTACGCCGTCAAGGAGCTGAAGGGCCAGTCGATCGCAGTGATCGACGACCGTACCGCTTACGGCCAAGGCGTGGCTGACGAGTTCGAAAAGGGCGTCAAGGCCTCCGGCGGCAAGGTCGTCGGTCGCGAATTCACCACCGACAAGGCAACGGACTTCACCGCCATCCTGACCAACTTGAAAGCCAAGAAGCCCGACGTGGTCTTCTTTGGCGGTATGGATGCTGTGGCCGGCCCGATGCTGCGCCAGATGAAGCAACTGGGCATCGAAGCCAAGTTCGTGGGTGGTGACGGCATCTGCTCGGGCGAACTGCCCAAGCTGGCCGCTGGCACCATGGGTGACGGCCAAGTGGTTTGCGCTGAAGCCGGTGGCGTGGAAGGCGAATCGAAGAAGACTTCGGACGCATTCAAGGCCAAGTTCAAGGAAACCTACAAGGTTGAAGTCCAGATCTACGCTCCTTACGTCTACGACGCTGTGAACGTTCTGGTGGCTGCCATGGTCAAGGCTGGTTCTTCCGAGCCGGCAAAGTATCTGCCGGTGTTGGCCAAGACGGAAGGTTACAAGGGCGTGACTGGCACCATCTCCTTCGACAACAAGGGTGACATCAAGAATGGCGCCCTGACCATGTACACCTACAAGGGTGGCGAGAAGTCGCAGATCGCTGTGGTTCGCTGATTTAGACAGCTCTCTTCAGATCGCAAAAGGCCCGCTTCAGCGGGCCTTTTTTATTCCGCTGACCCAATGTGAGGACAGTTGCGCCTTAGGGCGTGGCGGTTTGGTTTCTCGTCCTGGCTTGATTTCCGTGTCCGCCAGATGCCTAGATTTGCTTGTGGTGCAGTCCCGTGGAAAAGGCACGCTGTCGGCAGTTGTGATTTTCAAGGTGAATGACGAATGCGTTCTACTGTCAGCACTTAGTCGCCGGCACATGAAACTTCAATGGCCGTATAGCGCAAATTTGTCTTTATTCCCGCGGGTCCCCCTCTAAACGGGGGGCTTTCAAGGCGGGTAGCTACAGGCATCATTCGCTCGCGATCAAGGTAAGACCCAGCGTCAGATTTGATTGCCTGCTTCTAGGTCCGCTGCTAAGCGCGGAACGCCCGGCGTCCATTTCTTGGATGCCAAGAGTTTGAGGCAGGCACTTGACGCGGTTTGCAGTTCAGTTTTTGTGATCGGGGAATAACATGATTCGGATATTCAGCCACTATTTGCACAGGCAGACCTTGCTGCAGGTCTTTTTTGATCTGGGGTTGATTGTTTTCGCGGTGGTGGCTGTGGTCATGAGTCAGGACGAGGCCGCGTCCTCGGTGATTCCCTTTGTCGCTTCTCATGGCCTGTCTTTGGCTGGTTGCATGTTCGTGATCAATTCGGCGAGTGGTCTCTATCAACATGTTCACAACCGCTCGCTGACTGAGTCCTGTGCTCGCGCTTTGCTTGGTTTGTTGTTCGGACTCCCGCTGGCATATGCAATCTTCAGTCTCCTGCCTGTGGATCCCGGTCATCGCCAACTGGTGACGGTTGCGGCCATGGTCGCTGTTGCTGCCGTGATGGTTCATCGTGTGTACGCTGCTCATGCAGGGGCCCAGTCCCGCACGCGGACACGCATCCTGATTTTTGGATCTGGCGCCGTCGCGAAGACAGTCGGTGCAACCCTGAAGGCCGCTGATCCGCATGCCTTGATCGTCGGCTATTTGCCCGGGCCTAACGAAGAGAGCTTCGAAGTTCCCCAGGGCGAAATGATCGAATCACGCGGCTCCTTGACCGAGACTGCTCGGAGCTTGGGTGTGGATGAAATCGTTGTGGCGCTGTCCGAGCGTCGCGGCGGCAGCATGCCCTTGCGTCAACTGCTCGACTGCAAGCTGTATGGCATTCGCGTGGTCGACATTGCCACTCACTTTGAAAAGACGCTTGCTCAGATCAAGATCAGCCACGTCAATGCGGGCTGGTTGATTTTTGGTGATGGCTTCAATCAAGGCATGGTGCGCACAGCGATCAAGCGCCTTTGCGACATCGTTTTTTCTTCCTTGATCTTCCTGGTGTCCCTGCCGATCATGCTGGTCACCGCCGTGCTGATCAAGCTGGAATCCAAAGGTCCGGTTCTGTATCAGCAAGAACGGGTTGGCTTGAACGGTGCCATCTTCAAGGTCATCAAGTTCCGAAGCATGCGTACCGACGCAGAGAAGGACGGCAAGCCACGTTGGGCTACCCTGAATGATGATCGGGTGACGCGTGTCGGGCGATTCATCCGCAAAGTGCGTATCGACGAGCTGCCTCAGCTGCTGAATGTGCTGCGCGGTGAGATGAGCATGGTGGGCCCTCGTCCCGAGCGTCAATTCTTCGTTGATGATTTGATCAGCAAGATCCCTTACTTCGCCGTTCGTCACAGCGTCAAGCCCGGTGTGACGGGTTGGGCTCAGGTTCGCTACGAGTACGGCTCGACCGTGGAAGACTCGATCGAGAAGCTGCAGTACGACCTGTACTACGTCAAGAACAATTCCTTGTTCCTTGATTTGCTGATCATGCTGGAAACGGTGGCTGTGGTTCTGACCGGCAAAGGCGCACGCTGATCGAGTTCCTGCGCTCCTCAAGATGGGCCGGCTCCTGGAGTCGGCCTTTTTTCTGCCTTGCCGCAGGTGAGCTCTTGGCATTTGTGCCGATTCAGCTTGCACCTGGGCCGTGCTCCAATCGCTGATGCTTAACAATTTGCTGGATCTCAGCTTGTTTGGTGATGCGCTGGCCGCTTTGGCCTATGCGGTTTTCACGCTCTATTTCACTTGGAAACTCTGTTGGCGCCGCAGCGTGCCAGCACACGTCGTTTCTTACGTGTTTTTGTCTGCTCTCGGTGTCAGCACGACCTGGGCAGCTTTGTCCTGGCTGACGCAGTGGCTGCGCCTGCCCATCGAGGTCGATGTCTGGCTGATTCCTCTGGCCGATTGGTTGCGCTACGCCTTGTGGCTTGGCTTCATTTGTCTGCTATTGCGTCCGGCAGATGGCGGGGCTCGGGCCGCAGGATTGCCTCGGTTCGTTCCGCTGGCGGTTTTTGTGTCCCTGGTTTCGCTGGCCTTTTTGCTCTCGCGTGAATACAGCAACCCCTGGCTGTCTTGGCCAGTCATGCTCAGTCGGCCGGCCGCTTTTGCTTCTCTGGCTCAGGCTGTGGTGGGCTTGATTCTGATAGAGCAATTGCTGCGCAACGTTTCCGCAGATTCACGCTGGAATGCCAAGCCTGTCTGCCTTGGCCTGAGTGCCATCTTTGCCTTCGATTTGTTCTTTTTCTCGCAGGCTGCTTTGTTTCGGCGCTTTGACAGCGATGCCTTGAGCGTGCGAGCGCTGGTCCATAGTCTTGCGGTGCCTCTGCTGTTCATGGCCGCTCGGCGGCAGGTCGATTGGCTGGACAAGCTCCATGTCTCGCGGGCCGCGGTGTTCCATTCGGCCACGCTCCTGCTGGTGGGGGGCTATTTGCTGCTCGTGTCAGGGGTGGGCTACTACGTCCGCTACACCGGTGGTGAGTGGGGCCGGGCGCTGCAATTGGCCCTGATGTTCGTGGCTTTGATCGCGCTTGCTGTGGCTGTGCTGTCGGGCGCAATTCGAGCGCGCTTGAAGATCTACATCAGCAAAAACTTCTTCAATTACCGTTATGACTACCGTGAGGAGTGGCTGCGGTTTACTGCCATCCTGTCTTCGGGCAGTTCGCCCCAGGAAATGGGCCTGACGGTGGTCAAGGCATTGGCCAATCTGGTGGAGGCACCCTCAGGTGCGCTGTGGATGCGGCGCGGTGTGGAGGCTGAGTTGCATCCGGTGGTCCATTGGAACCTGCCCCAGCAAGATCAGGCGGAGCCAGTAGCCTCCAGCTTTTGCGAGTTCCTGCGTGAACGCAATTGGATTGTTGACACTCAACAAATCCGCTCGCAGAGCCAAGAGTACCAAGCTGTGACCCTGCCTGAATGGTTGCTGGCCGACGCGCGCTATTGGTTGGTCATTCCTTTGATCGTGGGCGGAGAACTGCTGGGACTGGTCTTGCTGGGGCGGCCGCGTGCACCCATCGAAGTCAACTGGGAAGTCCGTGACCTGCTCAAGACCGCCAGCAGTCAGGCTGCGAGCTACTTGGCCCAGATGCAGGCGGCGGAAGCTTTGCTCGAGGCACGCAAGTTCGATGCTTTCAACCGTATGTCGGCCTTTGTGGTTCATGATTTGAAGAACATCGTGACCCAGCTGTCCTTGATGATGAGGAATGCCAAGCGGCTTCGAGATAATCCCGAATTTCAGCAGGACATGCTGGACACGGTGGAGAACTCATTGGAGAAAATGCGGCAGCTGATGTTGCAATTGCGCGAGGGCGAAAAGCCGCATGGCTTGAGCAGTGGCGTGGACCTTGTCGGCATTGCCAAGCGCTTGGCCGCAGCAGCTGATGCGAAGGGGCGGCGCCTGAACTTGCAGTTGTGCCAGGGTCTGCGTACACGTGGCCACGAGGATCGGGTTGAGCGAGTGCTCGGTCACGTGGTGCAGAACGCATTTGATGCCAGCGACGCTGAGGCTGCCGTGAGCTTGATCCTGGAACAGAATGGCAGCATGGCTCGCCTCATCATCAGCGATCAAGGCTGCGGAATGAGCGAAGAATTCGTTCAGAACCGGCTTTTCAAACCTTTCCAGACCACCAAGACCAGCGGCATGGGCATCGGTGCTTACGAAAGCTACCAATACCTGCAGGAGCTGGGCGGGAAGATTTCGGTGGACAGCAAACTCAAGATCGGGACCACAGTGACGATTTCCTTGCCCTTGTTTCACAGCGGCGGAGTGGGTGAACATTCCTTGGTGGGCGGCGCATGAGTGCGGTGCGTCAACAACCTTTGCTGATCGTCGAAGACGATCTGTCGTTGCAAAAACAACTGAAATGGTCGCTCGATCGTTTTGAGGCGGTGTTGGCCCAGGATGTGGCTTCCGCCGTTCTGCAGTTTAGGCGCCACAGTCCGGCCGTGGTGACTATGGATCTCGGGCTTCCGCCAGATCAGGATTCGGTGTCTGAGGGGTTTAAGTGTCTGGAAAAGCTCTTGGAGCTGGACCCTTCGGCCAAGGTCATCGTTCTGACCGGCCAGAACGACCAGGACAATGCGCTGCGCGCCATTCGCATGGGCGCCTACGACTTTCTGTCCAAGCCGGTTGATCCTGATGTGCTGAGCTTGACGGTGGAGCGTGCCTATCGGCTTTACGAGTTGCAGCAAGAGAACCGCCGATTGCAAACCGCGCAGCAGACGGGCGCTTTGAACGGCTTGGTCACACGTGACGCTCAGATGCAGCGCATCTGCCGGACGATCGAAAAGGTCGCCAGTAGCGACGTCACGGTGCTTTTGCTCGGCGAAAGCGGCACCGGCAAGGAAGTGCTGGCCCAGGGCCTGCATGAGGCGTCCAAGCGAGAAGGGCGTTTCGTCGCCATCAACTGCGCAGCCATTCCTGAAAATCTGCTGGAGAGCGAGCTCTTCGGTTATGAGAAGGGTGCCTTCACGGGCGCCAGCAAGACCACGATCGGCAAGATCGAGACTGCCCACGGCGGCACCTTGATGCTTGACGAAATTGGTGATCTGCCCATGCCCTTGCAAGCCAAGCTCTTGCGCTTCTTGCAAGAACGGGTGATTGAGCGGGTCGGTGGTCGCAAGGAGATTCCCATCGATGTGCGCGTGATCGGGGCCACCCACCAGGACCTGAAAGGCCAGATCAGTTCGGGCGGCTTCCGGGAGGACTTGTATTACCGCCTTGCCGAGATCGTGATCGACATTCCTGCCCTGCGCGATCGCCAGGGTGATGCTGTGCTCTTGGCTCACACCTTTTTGCGCAAGTTCAGCAGCGAGCTGCGTCGCCCTGGCTTGAGTCTGGGTGAAGACGCGATCCGCAAGATCGAGGCCTATCTCTGGCCCGGCAATGTGCGAGAGCTGCAGAACATCATCAAGCGTGCTGCCATCATGGCCGACGGCCAACAGATCACTGCCGAAGACATCGGTATCGCCGCTGCAGCGCCGGCGGATGGGGAGGATGCGCCTGTCCTGGACTTGCGCACTGTTCGCGAGCGTGCTGAGCGTCAGGCTGTGGTGGCCGCTTTGGCGCGGGTGGACGGCAATATCGTACGCGCGTCTGAGCTGCTTGGCGTCAGCCGCCCGACCTTGTACGACCTGATGGACAAGCTGCAGATCAAAGCTTGAACCAGTGACTTGCTCATGGGGAGGTGCTCGCGAGGCCCTTTCGCTCAGATATCCATCCACCGCCGCTGAGTAGTGCTGTCGTGGTGCTTGTGGCTTGACATATTGCCGACCCAAAACAGCAAGCGCTCATCGAGACCGTGCCGATTTATGGCTTGGCTGTGAAGCTCGGCGGCTTTGTGCTCTCGATAAGCTTGGAGTCTTGGTGCTTGCAAACTTTGTCACGATTTGTGTGCTCGGCGTATATTGACCGGACGGTGGCGAACACGCGCCTGCAGTGCTTTGAGGCCCCGCCACTCCCGCTGATTCCATACCCCGCCGCCTGGGTGCAGCGGAGTTCTGGGGGACGCATCAGATTGAGGAATCTATGAGTCAAATCCGCCGGTCCAGTTTCCGCAAGAGCCTCCATCAACAGCTGCGCGGCTTGTTCCGCAAGTTCCCGCAGAGCATCCGCTTTCCTTTCTACCGGCGCATGGTGGACTGTGATCCCGCGCCCGACAGTCGACTGGAGCTGAAAATTGCGGAAAGCCAGGAAGAGCTGGAGGCTTGTTTTCAGATCCTTCATGACGCCTACGTGTCCAGCGGCTTCATGAAGCCGCATCCTTCGGGCATGCGCATCACGATTTATCACGCACTGCCCACGACCACGACTTTGTGTGCCAAGTTCGACGGCCGTGTGGTGGGCACCATTTCGATCATCCGCGAAGGCGTGTTTGGCTTCCCCATGCAGTCGGCGTTTGACCTGACACAAGTGCGCGCCAAGGGAGGGAAGATTGCGGAGATTTCCGCGCTGGCGGTACACCCTGAATTCCGGCGCACTGGCGGCGCGATCTTGTTCCCCTTGATGAAGTTCATGCGGGAGTACTGTGCGGAGTACTTTGACACCCGTCACTTGGTGATCGCTGTGAATCCCGATCGCATCGAGCTCTACGAGGCGGTGCTGTACTGCGAGCGGCTTCAGGAAAACGTCGTCGATCGCTATGACTTCGCCAACGGTGCGCCGGCCGTCGGCGCGACCCTCGATTTGCGTTCCGCATCGGCTGTGTTCAAGCAAGGCTACGGCGGCCGCCCGCCGCGCAAGAACCTGCATAGGTACTTTTTTGAGCTGACTCTTCCCAATATCAAACGGCCCAGCCGCAAGTACTTCACCACCAACGACCCGGTGATGACTCCTGAGCTGCTGGACTACTTCTTCAATCAACGGACCCAAGTCCTTCCCGAGCTCGACGATCGCAAGAAGTCCCTGCTGTGGTCCATTTACGATCAAGTCGAGTACCGTCCTGTACTGCCTCTGATGCAAGGCTCGGCTGATCATGGCCATCCCTTGCGTCGCCACCAGCGTTATTCCATTCGGTGCCCAGGCATGGTGGAGTTCGACCTGGAAGGGCAGAAACAAAGCTTTGTGTTGGACGTCATCGAGATCTCGCTCTCCGGCTTTCAGGCAGAGTCCAAGATCAGTCTTTCCCTTGACCGGGACGGCTGGGCTGAAATCGATCTGGGGCAGAACAAACGTTCGAGGGTCGAGGTGCGTTTGGTGCGCCATCGCGAAACCGAGGCCGGGAATTTCTACGGCTTCAAGTTAGCTGATCCCGATCAGACTTGGCGCGAATGCGTGGCCGCCCTGGAGATGAGTTTGACCTCGGGAGATTTGGCCTGATGCCTCGGATGAAATGCATGGTGCAGACGGGCCGCCGGACTTTGGCTTCAACCCTCCGCAGCTTGGCGGCTGTTCTGGCGTTGGCTGCCACTGCAGTTGGTGCTCAGAATGCGCCCTCGCTGCCGAGTGCGCCCGAAATCATTGCGCGCAGCAAACCCTCCGTGGTTCTGGTCGGTACCTTCAACCCCTTGGCCAATCCACGCTTTGCCTTTCGAGGAACCGGCTTCGCCGTGGCCGATGGCACACGCATTGCAACGAATGCCCATGTGCTTCCGGAACCTGGGGCTGAGCAGGAGTCGCAATTGGTAGTGCAAGTCAAGCAGCCCAGCGGCGCTTGGGAAATACGCAAGGTTCAGGATGTCCGCTTGGAACGTTCCCACGATCTGGCGATCTTGGACATCGGCGCTCCAGCTTTGCAGCCCTTGCCTTTGAAGACCGAACTGCCCCAGGAGGGCACCGAGGTGCTTTTCATCGGCTTTCCCATAGGGGGTGCGCTGGGCTTTTCCCATGTCAGCCATCGAGGCATGATCTCGGCCATTACACCCGTCGCGCTGCCTGCCCCCAGTTCCAATTCGCTCAACGCTCGCAATCTGTCTCAGCTGCGGTCCGGTGCTTTCAACATCTTGCAGATGGACGCCGTGGCCTATCCCGGCAACAGCGGTGGGCCGGTGCTCGATGCTCGTACAGGCGAGGTTTTGGGCGTCATCAATATGGTCTTGATCAAGAACACCAAGGAATCGGTGCTGGCCCAGCCCTCAGGTATCAGCTATGCCATACCGATAGAGAACGTGGCTCGCATTTTGCAGCGCTGATCCGCCGGCATCTGGTCCGGCACATCCTGCCTTGCTTGCAGTAGAGGAGTCGTCATGAATGTATTGATCACCGGTGGCGCTGGATTCATCGGCACCCACACCACTCGCACCTTGGTGGCCCAGGGCCATCGCGTCCGGATTCTGGACAGCCTCGACCCGCAGATTCACGGCGCAGAACCGAAGTTCAGTGCGGCGCTGCAAGAGCTGGCGGAATGCCGTCTGGGCTCTGTCTTGAGCTTGAGTGATTGCATGGAGGCGCTGGACGGTATCGATGCCGTCTACCACATGGCCGCACGCACGGGCGTGGGGCAAAGCATGTACGAGATCGCGGACTATGTCTCCACGAATGTTCTGGGCACGGCCGTGCTTTTGGAAGCCATTCTGAAGAAGAAGGTTGAGCTCCATCGCCTGGTGCTCTCGTCTTCGCGGGCCATTTATGGTGAAGGTTTGTACAAATGCCCGAGTCACGGCATTCAGCATCCCGAGATCCGTTCGGTGGCGGCCATGAATCGGGGCGACTTCTCCATGCCATGCCCGCATTGCCAGGCGCCGATGCAGGCCATGCCCACGACCGAGGATTGCCCGTCTGCGCCTTTGTCGGTGTATGCGCGTACGAAGAAAGAGCAGGAAGACTACTGCGACTACTTTGCCAAGACCTACAAACTGCCCGTCACCACCTTGCGCTACTTCAATGTCTACGGTTCCGGCCAATCATTGAAGAATCCGTACACCGGGGTGGTCTCGATCTTCTTTTCCTTGCTCCGCGAGGGCAAGTCCCTGTCCATGTACGAGAGCGGACTACCTATCCGCGATTTCGTGCATGTCCGCGACGTGGTGCAAGCCAATCTCTTGGCCTTGAGTACGCCAAGTGCCGCCGGTCAGAAGTTCAATGTCGGCTCCGGCGTTCCTGCCAGCATTGCCGACATCGCCCGTACGCAAGCTCAAGCGATGAAGCTCAACGCCCAACTGGAAGACCGTGGCGAGTTCCGCGTGGGCGACATCTTTGCCTGCTACGCCGATCTGGAGCATTCGCGCCGTAACCTCGGCTTCCAACCTCAAGTTGACTTGCTTCAGGGCATGGAGGAGTTTGTCGGCTGGGCCTCGGGTGAACAGTCCGAAAATCTGTACGACAAGACCGTGAGCGAGCTCCGGGCTCACGGCCTGTTCGGCCAGGCCCGTCGGCCTTGAGTCCTGCTTGCGCCCAATCAGCACCCGTACCGAGTCGAGACAGATGACTGCATCGAAACTGTTGTTCGTGGCTGAGGCCGTGTCCCTGGCCCATGTGGCACGACCCAGCGTGCTGGCGCATCGCGCCGTTGAGTTGGGCCATGAGGTCGTGTTCGCGAGCAATGGTCAGTTCCCGATCTGCTCGGCCAGCCCCGAGTGGCAATCTCACACCCTGCAGAGCATTGCGCCTGCGCTGTTTCTGCAGCGCCTGGCGGCGGGGCAGCCGGTCTACACCGAGGCGGAATTGCGCCAGTACGTGGAGGCCGACATCCGCATGCTTGAGTCCGTGCGCCCAGCCGCGGTCGTGGGTGACTATCGGCTCTCCTTGAGTGTGGCGGCGCGCAAGGTCGGCATTCCTCTGCTCTCGATCGCCAACGCGCATTGGAGCCCGTTTGCTCTTGATCAGCGCATGCAGGCGCCTGAGATGGCGCCGGCTCGCTATCTGGGCTATGCCGGCCTGGATCTGGTGTTTCGTGCCGTTTGGCCATGGGCCAGCTTGCACCACTGCGCTGCCATGAACCGGGTGCGCAAGGACCATGGCTTGCCGCCCTATCGAACCTTGCGAGAGTACTACTGCGATGGCGATCTGACGCTCTATTCGGACACCCCGGGCCTGGTGCCCACCGAGGGCTTGCCGGCGTCGCACCACTATGTCGGGCCCATCGTCTGGTCGCCGACCACGGCATTGCCCGAATGGTGGGAGCAGGCGCTCAGCCAAGGCCGGCCGCTGGCCTATATCACCCTGGGCTCGACCGGCAGTGTTGACCTGCTGCCCGGGATCATTGAAGCCTGTCTGGCCGAGGGCTTGAGTTGCCTGGTGGCCACGGCTGGTCGCAGCGACTTCCGCTCGGACTCACCTCATGTGTTCAGCGCGCCCTATCTACCGGGCAGCGATGCGGCCGCCCGGGCCGACTTGGTGGTTTGCAATGGCGGCAGTGCCACCGTGCAGCAGGCCTTGCAGAAGGGGCGGCCGGTGTTGGGCATCTGCTCCAACCTGGACCAGGTTTTGACCATGAAGGCCATGCAGCAAGCGGGCGTCGGGCGCTATTTCCGTGCCGGGCAATTCGCGCAGCCGCGCATGCGCCAGGCCTTGCGTGATTTGGCGACGGATCCGTCGCTGCGTGCTCGGGCCGGAGCGATGGTGGGTGAGTTTGCGCACTGGGATCCCCGCATCCATTTCCCGCGCGTCTTGGATACCGTCCTGGCATAAGCGGCTGGCTGCGCCTGAGACAATGCGCGGATGAATTTGCCCGTCTTACCCGATTCCCCTGTTTCCCCAGTTGCCGAGGCCAGGCCCGAGGGCTTTCTTCGCGTCCAGGCGGCCTTGCGACAACGCGGCCATGCTCAGCCCCCCCGTTGGCTCGACGTGGCCGCGCGGACTTCGCAAGAAGCAGCCGAAGCCTTGGGCGTCAGCCTGGGCCAGATTGCCAAGTCGGTGGTGTTCCGTCGCCGGGCCGATGATGCCGCGGTGATGGTGATTGCCTCGGGCGATCGCCGCGTTGACGAGAAAAAGCTGCAGCAGCACACCGGGCCTCTGGGCCGTGCGGATGCCGACTTCGTCAAGTCGCACACCGGTTTCTCGATTGGCGGCGTGTCTCCGCTGGGCTTTGCGCCGGCGCAGGGCCTGTCTTTGCCTCAGCTGTTTCTGGACGCCGACCTGTTGCGCTTCGATCTCATCTGGGCTGCGGCCGGTCATCCGAACGGCGTGTTCCCGATGAGCCCTCCGGAGCTCAAGCAATTGACCGGTGCCGAGTTCATCGAGGTGGTGCAAACATGAGCGGCCCACGCCCCCCTGTTTCTGTGCTTGCCCCAGTGCCGGCTTCCACGGTGAGCTCTCCCTGCACCAATATCTGCCGCATTCATGCGCCGACCGGCTGGTGCGAAGGTTGTGCCCGCAGCATTCCGGAAATCACTGTCTGGTCGCGCGCCGATGATGAGACGCGCCGCGAGATTCTGGCGCGCCTGCCCGAGCGGCGCGAGCAACTGGCCGAGCAGGGCATTTTCATCGCCTGAGTGCTGTAACGCACGAGGCCTATCGGTTTACTTTTTTCCACCCGCGTTCCGCTGGGGCCCATAGGGCCGCAGCACTCGACAGGAGCCTTCCGCATGAAACAGCTGCGCTTTTACTTCGACCCCATTTCCCCTTACGCGGCCCTGGCTTTCGAGCATTTGCCCCAAGCCTTGGAGGGCCTGAGCTACAGCGTCGAGTACCGACCGATTCTGTTTGCCGCCTTGCTTCACGCCTTGGGCCAAAAAGGACCGGCCGAGATCGAACCCAAGCGCCAGTGGACCTTCCGTCAGGTCAGCTGGGCCGCTCACAAGTTGGGCCTGCCGCTGCAGGTTCCGGCCCAGCATCCATTCAACCCCTTGCCGCTGCTGCGCCTGGCTTGGGCCTGTGCTCCTGCGGGCGGCACGCCGAACCGGGCCACGGTCGAGCGCATCTTCCGCCACGTCTGGCGCAGCGAAGGTGCTCATCCCGCCGATGCCACGCGTCTGGCCGCCTTGACGCAGGAGCTCGCCCCGGTGCGCGACCCCGCCAGCGAAGACATCAAGGAAGCGCTGCGTGTGGCCACCGAGGCGGCGCTGACGCTGGGGGTGTTCGGGGTGCCGACGATTGAGGTCGACGGCCGGCTGTTCTGGGGCCTGGATTCGCTGGAGATGCTGGCCGCCTACCTCAAGGGCGACGTCTGGTTTGAGCAGGGCGGCTGGGAAGCCGCCGCGGTGCAACGTCCTGGTTTGCGTCGCGCGGGTGCCTGAGGCCTGCTGCCGCGTCAAGCGCCAGCAGCTCGGGCGCAAGGCCCCTGGATGTCATGAGCTGACGCGCTAGTTCAGCGGCACACCGAGCCTGACCGACTCAGCCCGGGACTTACCCTGTAAAGGCTTGAAATTTCGGATTGTGAAATTGCAAAGCAGGGTTGCAGCGGATTTTGTCAGCCTGGATTCAGTTCGGCGTCAGAGTTGGGTCAGAGCCGGCTCCCATGATGCGTGTCAAGAGCTACCGGTCGGTGGCTCTCAAGCAAACGTCGGTTTGCAAGAGGATGGGCCCTCAGCCTTTTGCTGGTGAGAGCCGCTCAGGACCCCAGGTCCATCCCCTTGTGGCCGGACGAAATCAACGGAGACACCCACCATGGCAACTGCAAACGCAGTCTCCACCAGCACGCCGATGACGGCAGAGGAAAAGAAGGTCATCTTCGCCTCCTCGCTCGGCACCGTGTTCGAGTGGTACGACTTCTACCTCTACGGTTCGCTGGCGGCCATCATCGCCAAGCAATTCTTCTCGCAACTGGATCCGCAGGCGGCCTTCATCGCCTCGCTGCTGGCCTTTGCGGCCGGTTTCATCGTGCGCCCCTTCGGCGCCCTGGTGTTCGGTCGCCTGGGTGACATGATCGGTCGCAAGTACACCTTCCTGGTGACCATTCTGATCATGGGCTTGTCGACCTTCATCGTCGGCATCTTGCCCGGTTCGGCCACCATCGGCGCTGCGGCTCCGGTGATCCTGATCGCGTTGCGCATGCTGCAAGGCCTGGCCCTCGGCGGCGAGTACGGCGGTGCTGCCACCTATGTGGCGGAGCATGCTCCTCAAGGCAAACGCGGCGCCTACACCTCCTGGATTCAAACCACGGCGACACTGGGCCTGTTCCTGTCGCTGATGGTGATTCTGGGCACGCGAACCCTGGTGGGCGAGGCTGCGTTTGCCGATTGGGGCTGGCGCGTTCCTTTCTTGGTGTCCATCCTGTTGCTGGCCATCAGCGTCTGGATTCGCCTGTCGATGAATGAATCGCCGGCCTTCCAAAAGATGAAGTCGGAAGGCAAGACCTCCAAGGCACCTTTGTCTGAGTCCTTCGGCCAGTGGAAGAACCTGAAGATCGTCGCTCTGGCCTTGTTTGGCCTGGTGGCCGGTCAAGGTGTGGTCTGGTATTCGGGCCAGTTCTATGCGCTGTTCTTCCTGACCAGCGTGTTGAAGGTGGACAACGCCACCGCCAACATCATGGTGGCTGTCTCGTTGCTGCTGGGCACGCCTTTCTTCGTGATCTTCGGCACTCTGTCGGACAAGATTGGTCGCAAACCCATCATCATGGCGGGTCTGCTGCTGGCCATCGTCACCTACTTCCCGCTGTTCAAGGCTCTGACCAACGCCGCCAACCCGGATCTGGCCAAGGCTCAAGCCAGCGCCCAGATCACCCTGACCGTGGACATGAGCACCTGCTCCTTCCAGGGCAGCCCGGTGGCCAAGGAAGTGGACTTCACCAGCTCCTGCGACATCGCCAAGCGTGCCCTGGCCCAGTCGTCGGCCAGCTATGAAACTCTGTCGGGCCCCGCTGGTTCGTTGGCCGTCATCAAGGTCGGCGAGAAGGTCATCAATGGCTTGAACGCCACCAAGCTGAACGACTACAAGTTCGATGAAGCGACGGTCAAAGGCATTGCCGCCTTCAAGAAGGAATTGGCTGAAGGCCTGAAGGCTGCCGGCTATCCCGCCAAGGCCGACCCGGCCAAGGTCAACCAGCCCATGGTCGTGGCCATCCTCTTCGTCCTGGTGCTGTACGTGACCATGGTCTACGGTCCGATTGCCGCCATGTTGGTGGAAATGTTCCCGACCCGCATCCGCTACACGTCGATGAGCTTGCCGTACCACATCGGCAATGGCTGGTTCGGTGGCCTGTTGCCTTCCATCACCTTTGCGATGGTGGCGCAGAACGGCAACATCTATCACGGCCTCTGGTACCCGATCGGCGTTGCCGCCATGACCCTGGTCATCGGCCTGCTGTTCGTGCGTGAAACCAAGGACGTGGACATCTACGCCAAGGACTGACGCTACACGGGTCTTGCCCGGTATTGCGCAAGGCGCGTAGCCGGGTAGGGCCACTGAAATCGTCGATGAAAGGGAGGCCGCCGGCCTCCCTTTTTTTGTGGCCGCGGCCCAAGAGCTGTTCGGGTAGCTTGTCATGCATCGCGCCGGCGAGTGCAGGGCGTGGCGCTGCATCGCGGTGATGCCTGCCACTGAAATGCGTGATTAGCTCGGTTCCAGGCCCCGGTACCGGATCTGACAGCTTTCGGCTTCGCCCGACGGGCGGCCTGGTGCGAGCCCTTGTGCGTCGTTTGCTCAGCCTGCTGTCAGCTTGGTCCGCAAGAATTCATCATCCAAACTTTTGATTCGGGAAAACAATCATGTGGAAATTGCTCGTCGGATTCTTTTTGTTCGCAGCCCTGGCCATCTTCATCATGAGCAAGGGTGGCGACATCGACATGAGCGGCGAAAAGCATGATGTGACGGCGGGCCATGCCGAAGCGCCTGCGGCTGCCTCTGAGCCAGCAGCTGCCGTGGCCGCCTCTGCGCCGGCTTCCGCTGCCTCCAACTGAGGTGTTGACCCTGGGCTGCTGAGGCAGCCCCTTAGCGCTGCTTGGAAGCGATCCAGCGCAGTGCTTTAGTGCAAGGCTTCTTCGCTTCCGCTGCCGCGTTGCGGTGCCACGACAGGCAGATGCATCACCATGCGGGTGCCCTGGCCGACAGCGCTGAACACTTCGATCTGCCCGCCCAGCACATGGGTGACGATGTTGTGCACGATGTGCATGCCCAGACCGGAGCCGCCGGTGCCCAACTTGGTGGTGAAGAAAGGGTCGAAGATGCGGCGCCGCACCGACTCATCCATGCCCCGGCCGTCGTCTTCGACGCTCAATTCGACTTCATCGGCACTGGGCAGACTGCAGCGCACCAGGACTTGACCCTGCTCGCGGCCTTCGAAGCCATGCACCAGTGCATTGATCAGCAAATTGGTCAGCACCTGGCCCAGCGAACCTGGGTAGCTGCTCATTTCGATGCCCCGCACCAACTCGGTTCGGATCAAAAAGGGCGTGTGCTTGAAACTGGGCTCGACCATGACCAGCACGTCTTCGATCACCCGGTCGAGCTCGAAGTCACGACGCGAGTCGGTGGTCTGGTCGATGGCCACGCGCTTGAAGTCACGCACCAAGTCGGCGGCCTTCTGAACATTTCGCTGCAGAATGTCCTGACCACGACGGGTGTCCCGTACCAGGTCCTCAAGCACGCTACGTCGCATCGGTGTGTTGTTGCTCAGCATCTCGTCGAGTTGTCGGTAGCGGTCCTCCAGCGATGACACCACTGTGAGCGAGTTGCCCAAGGGTGTGTTCAGTTCATGGGCCACGCCCGCCACCAAGCGCCCCAGGGATGCCAGCTTCTCAGATTCAACCAACTCATGCTGGGCCGTCTTCAGGTTGGCCAAAGCCTGGGTGAGATCGCCATTGCTGGTGGTCAGTTCAGCCGTGCGTTGTTCCACCTGTTCCTCCAGGGTGTTGGCGTGTTCGCGCAAGGCGTCGAAGGCTTGTAGCAAGGACTGGCGCATGCGCTCCATGGAAAGCCCGACTCGGGCAATCTCATCGCTACCACCCAGTTTCAGCGGCTGCTGCAGCTGGCCTGCGGCCAGGGCTTCGGCGGCTTGCGTCAGTTGGGTCATGGGTTGCAGCACGCGGCGTTGCATCACCCACAGGATCAGGGCCGAGGACAAGGTCAGGGTCAGGAAGCTGCGCCACAAGGTGCGCAGCATTTCGGCCTGCTTGGCCTCGAGCAAGGGCGCGGCGCTCATTTCCACCGTCAGCTCGGCAATCTTGCGCCCATCGCGCATGACGGCCCGGCTTTCGCTCAGGGTCAGGTCCGGTTCGGTTGCCGCTTCTTGCTTGCGGCGCAGCTCCTGGAACGGGGCGACGGAGGAGGGCTCGCGTACCACGACCGAAACAAAGCGCGGGTCATCGAACTGGGCCTTGATCATGGGTTCGGCCAGGTCCGGCGAGACTTGCCAGACTGGCTCGGCCAGAGACAGGGCCATCACTTCTGTGGTGCGCACCAGGTCGCGCTTGAGATCGTCCAGCGCCGTGCGCCGGGTCTTTTGCGCGTCATAGAGCAGGACCAAGGCCGTCGGCACCAGCAGTCCGATCAGCAGGGCGACGATGACCGCGTAACGAAGTGACGCGCGTTCAAACATCATCGAGCCCGGGCCAATTGAGGGCGGCGATGCAAACCAGGGTCGGCAGGGGCAAGAAGCGGTGCGTCATCACGTCAACAGGGGCCGAGGTGCACCGAGTGTATGAGCAGTTTCTCGCGGGTCAAGCGGCGCGCGGGCCCGGCGTCGTGCGCGCGCGTCGCAGGGCGGTGCTGTCTTGGGCGGTAGCCATCAAGCCGCTTGTGCACTCAGCACCGTGACGCAGTTACGGCCGCAGCGCTTGGAGGCGTAAAGCGCCCGGTCCGCCCGCGCGAAGAAGTCGTTGGCACTCTCGCCGGGGTGCATCTGGGTGACACCCATGGAAATGGTGATGCGCTCCAGCGCAGCCTGAGTCTGCGCGGGGCGGATGCGACTGGCTGCCACCGAGGCTCGCATCTGCTCGGCCACGCTCTCCGCTTCGGCAAGCTGAGCCCGCGGCAGCAGCAAGGCGAATTCTTCCCCGCCCACGCGCGCCGGCAGGCTGTCATGGGCGGCCACGCCTTTTAGCGTTTGTGCCACGGCGCGCAATACATGGTCTCCGAACAGGTGGCCGAAGCTGTCGTTGACACGCTTGAAGAAGTCGATGTCGCCGAGCACCAGACAGGGCGCCGGCTGTCCCGCGCCTGCCGCGGTGCCCGGCCCGCGATGGCTTGCCGTGCACTGGCTCAGTTGCTGCTCGAAGGCGCGCCGGTTG
The DNA here is from genome assembly GCF_025717675.1 of Paucibacter sp. DJ2R-2. Lineage (GTDB taxonomy): Bacteria > Pseudomonadota > Gammaproteobacteria > Burkholderiales > Burkholderiaceae_C > Paucibacter_A. The sequence continues at coordinate 111,946 of NZ_JAJIRT010000007.1, read as the reverse complement.
GCCAAGCCGGTCAGCGCGTCCACCAAGGCATCTGCACGGGCTTTCTGCACTTCGGCACGCAGGAGACGGATCTCGTTCTGGCTGCTGTCAAGACGTCCCTGCAATTGCTGCAGACTGGCGCGCACTTCCCGGGTGCTGTCGAGCAGTTCTCGGACCACGCCTGCAGGGTCCTGTTCGGCGGATTGAGGGCGAAGCGCGGCGTCGGCGAGCACCTCTTGGACCCAGCGCTGCAGCGAGGCTTCGAAGCCGGCCGTGTGCTGGCCGGCCTGCGCGGTCGAAGCCGACAAGCCGTCAAGCACCCGAGCCATGCCGTCGCCTATGGTCTGAGCGGTCTTGGGGTTGAAGTCGCTGACATGAGTGTCGTAGAGCTGCCAGGTCTGGGTTTCGTCCAGGCTGCGGCCTTCTTGCGTGAGCTTCTTCAAGGCGCGACTCAAGGGGGGGTTGATGCCGCTGACATGCTCGTACCAGACCGCGTAGCTGACCGGATGCAGCGCCGCGCGCTGCCGGGTCATCAAGGGCAGGGCGGCGCGCAAATGCTCGGCGCTGCGTGACATCGAATCCTGGTATCTCATCGGGCTTGCCTTCCGTGTTCCTGGCGCGGTTGTGGCCAAGTTCGTCGCGGCGGAGGCAGAACTGCTGTGCCGCCTCGGATGCTGCCGCCTCGCTCTTGCGGCCCCGTCCTCCTGGCTTGCAGCGCTTTCGGCATGTGGCTGGCTAACTCAAGAGGGGCGGCAGGCTGTGATCGCAGCGCTGCTGACTTTCGTCAATTAGTACCGCCTCTCTAGGCCTTAGTCTGCGCCCTGATCTTCTTTTCAAGGCGCCGACAGCGCCATGCCATGCCCATGACCGCAAACCTCAGTCCTCAGCAGCAGCTGCAAACGGCTTTCGAACGCAGCGGCTTGCGTGCCCTGGAGTTGCAGGGGCGTCGTCTATTGCCCATTGTGCAAGGCGGCATGGGTGTGGGTGTCAGTGCCCAGCAACTGGCCGGCACGGTGGCCTCGCTCGGTGGGGTTGGGACCTTGAGTTCGGTCGATCTGCGCCGGCAGCATCCCGATCTGATGGCCCGCACCGAAGGCCACAACGCGGGCGAGGAGGCCAAGCGCTTGATCAATGAAGTCAATCTGATCGCGCTGGAACGCGAGATCGAGGGAGCCAAGCAGCGCGCCCAGGGGCGTGGCCTGGTGGCGCTCAATGTCATGCGTGCTGTTGCTGAGTACGCGCCGCAGGTGCGGCGGGCGCTCGAGTGCGGCATCGAAGCGGTGGTGGTCGGTGCCGGCCTGCCTTTGGACTTGCCTGATCTGGCGGCGGCCTACCCACGGGTGGCCCTGATTCCCATCCTCAGCGACGCTCGCGGTGTGCAGTTGATCGTGCGCAAGTGGGAGCGCAAGCAACGCCTGCCCGATGCCATCGTGATCGAGCACCCGCGCCTGGCCGGCGGCCACCTCGGCGCAGCCAAGGTCAGTGATGTCAATGATGCTCGCTTCGACTTCGAGCGTGTCATTCCCGAGTGCCTGGAGTATTTCGAGAAAGCCGGTATCGCCGGCAAGATTCCTCTGATCGCGGCCGGTGGCGTGCGCTCGTTTGAAGACATCCAACGCCTGCAGGCCCTGGGCGCGGCGGCCGTGCAACTGGGCACGCCCTTTGCCGTCACGGTGGAAGGGGATGCCCATCCTGAATTCAAACGGGTCTTGGCCGAGGCCAGCGATGCCGATCTGGTGGAGTTCATCAGTGTGGCCGGCCTGCCTGCGCGCGCTGTGGCCACGCCATGGTTGCGCAACTATCTGCGTGCAGCTCCCAAGTTGCAGGCCATGGCTCAAGTGAAGAGCCGCTGCACCAAGGCGTTTGACTGTCTGGCGCAATGCGGCCTGCGTGACGGACTCAAGGAGGCCGGTCAGTTCTGCATCGACAACCAACTGGCGGCTGCCCTGCGCGGCGACGCCAAGCATGGGCTGTTCTTTCGCGGCGTGGGCGCCTTGCCTTTCGGCAGCCAGATTCGCAGCGTCGCCGATCTGATGCAGTGCCTCTTGAGCCCCGGCGGTGGACGGGCCGCGCAGGGCGTGTGAGGCGGGTAATGAGTCCGTAAGCGGAGCGCCGCTCGTGCCTTCGTTTCACGGGTTTTTCCGGGTGCCGATGGTCACCCGGCAGGCCTTGCCCTGCGCCACAATCGCGCCTTGAATTTTCGCTGACGGCTCCTTCGTGGCCGGCGAAAGACAAGAGACGAGGGTGAGGGGGAGAGTCATGCGTGACGCTGGAGGAAGGGCTGCCGTGGCGGCCCGGCAGCAGGGCACCGTGGTGCCCGTGTGGAGCAGGGCTGCTCGTGCAGCCCTGCTGGCCTGCCTGTGTGCGACAGGCCTGGCACATGCCCAGATCAAGATCGGCCAAACGGCTGGTTTCAGCGGACCCGCGGCAGCCGGGGTGCAGGAGATCACCGATGGCGCGCGCCTGTATTTCGATGCCATCAATGCCCAGGGCGGCATCAAGGGGCAGTCGATCGAACTGATCTCGCTGGACGACAAGTACGAGCCACAGCTCAGCGCCGCCAATGCCGAGCGATTGATCGAGCAAGGCGTGGTGGCCTTGTTCCTGAGCCGCGGTACAGCCCAGAGTCAGGCCCTGCTGCCCTTGCTCAGCAAGTATCAGGTGGCCCTGGTGGCGCCGTCCAGCGGCGCCATGGTCTTGCACCAGCCCTTCATCCCCCAGGTTTTCAATGTGCGGGCCACCTTTCAGCGCGAGGCGGCGCGGGCGGTCCAACATCTGGCCACCATCGGCGTCAAGCGGGTGACCGTGGTGCAGGTCAATGACGCCTTCGGCAACGACGCTGGTGTTGGTGCGATCAAGGGCCTGGAGGCCCAGGGCATGAAGGCCTCGGCGATCCTGCGCTTCGATCGCGACAAGCCCGAGCTCGCTCCTTTGATGGAGCAGGTGGCCAAGGCGGGCGTCGAGGCGGTGCTGTTCATCGGCCCCAGCTATGCCGTGGTGCAGGGTGTCAATGCCCTGCGCGCCACGGGCTCCAAGGCCCATATCGCCACCCTGTCGAACAATGCGTCCACGGACTTCGTCAAGGCCTTGGGGGAGAACGCCCATGGCGTGATCGTTACTCAAGTCTTTCCGTATGAACGCTCCAGCAACAACCCTCTGGTGCGCGAAGCCCTGGGCATGGCCAAGGCGCGCGGCCGCAACGAGCTGAGCCCGGCGCAGATCGAAGGTTTCGCGGCCGCCAAACTGCTGGTCGAAGGGCTGAAGCGCTGTGTCAAGGACATCAACCGCGCCGGCTTGCTCAAGGCATTGGAAGGTGTGCAGCGCTTGGACCTTGGCGGCGTCGAGCTGCATTACGGCCCCAAGGACCGCAGCGGCCTCGATTTCGTCGACATCTCCATCATCGGTCCTGACGGCAAGTTCTGGCGCTGAGCCTCTGCCCCCTGCGCGGCAGCCTCGCCGAGGAGAGAAGGCCCAGCTCGCCCACGGGCAGAGCCCGGCTTCTATGATGGCCGGCGATGTCTTCCCCTGTACCGAGTGAGTGTTCCCCCGCGCCCGCACGCCTGTGGCCGGGTTTTGTCTTGGCGACGGCCGGGGCTGTTGCTTTCTCGGGCAAGGCCATCATTGTCAAACTGGCCTATCGGCACGGTGTCGATGCGGTGACGCTGCTGATGCTGCGCATGCTGATGGCGCTGCCGATGTTTCTCTTGCTGGCTTGGTGGGCCGGTCGGGGCAAGCCGGCGCTGAGCCGGCGTGATGTGCGCGTGGTGCTGGGCCTGGGGTTCAGCGGTTACTACCTGGCCAGCTTTCTGGACTTCGCAGGGCTGGCCTACGTCAGTGCCAGTTTTGAGCGCCTGATCCTCTACCTCAACCCGACCTTGGTGCTCTTGCTGGGCTGGGTGTTCTTCAAACGCAGGGTCACCGGCCGGCAGTTGATGGCTTTGGCCATCAGCTACAGCGGCGTGCTCTTGGTGTTCGGTCAGGAGTTGTCCGTGCAGGGCCCCGATGTCGGCCTGGGTGCCGCATTGGTTTTCGGCAGTGCGCTCAGCTATGCCTGCTATTTGCTGTTCAGCGGCGAGGAGGTGCAGCGCCTGGGCGCGATGCGCCTGACCGGCCTGGCCACCAGCGTGGCCTGCCTGCTGTGTATTGTTCAGTTTCTCTTGCTGCGCCCGCTCGGTGGCCTGGCCCAGCTGGCGCCCGAAGTGCTGTGGCTGTCCCTGCTCAACGCCACGGCTTGCACGTTTGCGCCGGTGCTGATGGTGATGCTGGCGATCGAGCGCTTGGGAGCGAGCTTGGCGGCGCAGACCGGCATGGTGGGGCCCATGTCCACCATCGTGCTGGGCGCGCTGATTCTCGATGAACCCTTCACCGTCTGGGTGCTGTTGGGCACCTTGTTGGTCCTGGGTGGGGTGTGGTTGTTGACGCGTTGGAGGTGATGACGATGGATCTGGGACTGTCGGGCCGTTGGGCCTTGGTGTGTGCGGCCAGCAAGGGCCTGGGTCGAGGCTGTGCCGAGGCCTTGGTGAAAGAGGGCGCGCATGTGGTGATCACGGCGCGCAGTGCCGAGGCACTCGAGGCCACGGCTCTGGAGCTGCGGGCGCTGAACCCTGCCGTGCTGGTGCGCGCCGTGGCCGGTGACATCACCACGCCCGAGGGCCGTGCTGCCGCCCTGGCGGCCTGCCCGCAGGTTGATGTGCTGGTCAACAACGCCGGCGGCCCGCCGCCCGGTGATTTTCGCGACTGGGACCGCGCTACCTGGCTGGCCGCCATCGACGCCAATATGCTGACCCCGATCGAGCTGATCAAGGCGACGGTGGATGGCATGGCGGCGCGTGGCTTCGGTCGCGTGGTCAACATCACCTCGGGCGCGGTCAAGGCGCCCATCGATGTGCTGGGCCTGTCCAACGGCGCGCGTTCGGGCCTGACCGGCTTTGTCGCCGGCCTGGCGCGCCAGCCGCAGCTGGCCGGCCGCAATGTCACCCTCAACAACCTGCTGCCCGGCGCTTTTGACACCGAGCGCCTGCACAAGACCCTGGTGGCCGGTGCCAGCAAGAACGGCCTGGCGACCGAGGAGTTTGCGCAGCGCCGCAAGCAAGGCATTCCGGCCCAGCGCTTCGGCACGGCCGCCGAGTTTGGCGCCATCTGCGCCATGCTGTGCAGCGCACAGGCCGGCTACCTGACGGGGCAGAACATCCTGCTCGACGGTGGGGCTTATGCCGGCGTGTTTTGAGTGAGCCAGGCGGGGCACAACTCGGTCGCAATTTGTTACCGATCTGGGCCCTTTTGGGGGATGGGTGAGCGGGCCACACTTGGGCACAATGCCCGGCTTCGTGTGGCTATGCCTGAATTGGAGTGCATCTTGATGATGAAGCAGAAGGTCTTCGTGCAGACCGGCGTGGTGGCTGCGGCCGTGATGATGCTGGCAGGTGCTGTCCGCGCCGAGGAGCAGGGCTCCAATGTCGAGAAGTGCTCGAAGAAGCTGGGCGTGATCGCCGTGGCCGAGCCGCAGACTGGCTGGCACCACCTGTCGCGCTACGGCCTGGGTTCGCCCGAGGCCTTGCTGCGCATGATGATCCAGCAGTCGGGTTGCTTCGACGTGGTCGAACGCGGCGTGGCCATGCAGAACCTGCAGCAAGAGCGCGCCTTGGGCCAGAGCGGCGAGCTGCGCCAGGAATCCAATGTCGGCAAGGGCCAGATGCAGGCCGCCGATTTCGTGATGACGCCCAATGTGCAGGTGGCCGCATCGGATACCGGCGGCATCGGTGGTGCGTTGATGGGTCGACTGGGCGTGCTCGGCGCGATTGCCGGCGGCCTCAAGTTCAAGGAAGCGTCCACCAGCCTCTTGATCGCTGATGTTCGCTCGAGCATTCAAGTGGCTGCCGCCGAAGGCAAAGCCACCAAAACCGACTTCGGCATTGGCGGCTGGGCCTATGGCAACGGCATGCTGGGCGCCCTGGGTGGCTACACCAAGACGCCGGAAGGCAAGATGGTGGCCGCCAGCCTGCTGGACAACTACAACAAGATTGTCCAGACCGTCCGTGACCAGCCCCAACTGATCCGTACCAACAGCGCTTCGGGCGATGCCAATGCCTCTGCCTCGCAAAAGGCTGAAGCGCCGCAAAAGCCTGGCCAGACCCTGTGCCCCAAGATCGCCAATGTGAAGGCCTATGCCACCGCCTCGCGCGAGGGCAAGGTCGTCGCCACCTTGACCAAGAACGACGAGCTGATCGCCTCGGGCGAGCTGAGCAACGGCTTTGTCTTTGTGGACGCCGCCAACTTCAGCGGCTGGGTGCAGCGCACCTTGGTCGGCGCTTGCGGCATGGTCTCCAGCGCGCCGCAGGCCCAGCCGGTCACTCAGGTGGTGGCCGGCGGCATCTTCGGCAACTTCTCCGGCAGCTTCAGCGGCTACGAGCAGGGCAGCTTCACCGTCAGCATCCTGCCGGGCCTGAATGGCAGCGGCACAGTCACCGGCAGCGGTGTTTCCAACCAAAGCGGCGCCTTCAACGTCAGCGGCGCGGTGGCGCCCAACGGTCGTTTGACCATGGTGGCTTCCGGCTCGGCCGGCTCAGCCCATTACCAGGGTGGCGTGGACCCCGTCAGCGGCCTGGTCAGCGGCACCTGGAGCTATGGCGGCGGCATGAAGGGCGGCGGCAGCTTCAACGGCCAGCGCAGCTGAGGGCGTAGCTGAGTTGTGCTCAGCCCCGCGGCTTCAGGCCTTTTTCGACGAAACCCAGATTCCGGCCGCAATCAGGCCCAGGGCCACGCCGTGGTACCACTGCGGCCATTCGCCCAGCAGGGCGGCCGACATCAGACCAGCAAACACCGGCGTGAGGTTGCCGAAGAAGGCCGCAACCGCCGGTCCGGCCTGAGCAACGCCCAGGCCCCAGCAGCGGTAGGCGATCAGCGAAGGCCCCACCGCCACGTAGATCAGGGTTAGGGCAAGACCTGGCCCCCAGGCGATGGGTGTTGGCTTGCCCAGCGCCTGCTCGGCGCCCGCCATGCCGCCGGCAAAGACCAGGCCGAAGAGCAGTTGGGCCATCAGGGTCTCGGCCCAGTCCCAGTTGGGGCGTTGCTCGCCGCGCATCGAGGCGGGCGGTCGTGCCAGCAGCCAGCTGTACAGGGCCCAGGACAGAATCGCCAAAAGCATCAGCAGATCGCCGCTGACGAAGTGCACCTGGGCCAGGCTGGCCAGTTGCCCGCGCGCGATCACCAGGGCAACGCCGGCCAGCGAGAGCAGGGCGCCCAGCAGCTGTCGCCGCTGCGGCCGCACGCCGAACAGCAAGGCGCCAATCGCCAGCATCCAGACCGGCAGGCTGGCGGCGATCAGGGTAACGTTGAGTGCGCTCGAGCTGCGCAAGGCCTGGTATTGCAGAGCGTTGTAGCAGCCCATGCCCAGGAAACCGGTCAAAGCCAGATAGGCCCAGCGCTGGCGCAGCAATTCGGTTTGCCTCAGCAGCCGCCAAGACAGTGGCAGCAAGAGCAGGGCCGCCAAGGTCCAGCGCAGGCCGTTGAGGGCCAGGGGGCTGATGCTGTCCACCATCAGCCGGCCCAGCACCGCATTGCCCGCCCACATCAAGGGCGGCAGGGTCAGCAACAGGGCCAGGCGCGGGTTCAAAGGCCGGTGTCCGAGCGCTTGGCGGCTTCGCGGCGTTTGTTGTTCTTGCTGCCGCTGCGCAGGCGCCAGCGCAGCAGCAAGCCCACAGCCACCGCCAGGCCGGTCAGCAGAGGCAGGGCCGAGCGGGCCTGGCCGGTTTGTGCTGAGCCCAGCGTGCTGACGGAGTCCATCAGCCAGGCGAACAGGCCACCGATCAGGGCGAGCGAAAGCAAGGCCAGGGCCCCCGCCAACAGCAAGCCCCAGGCAAGGCGGCGGTAGCGAGCCTGGCTCGTGAGGTTCATGTCCATGGCAGGCAGAGGATCAAGCTGTGGTGGCGGGCTGCGTCGCGTGGCTGTCTGCGGCGGCTGTCGAACCGTCTAGCGCCACTTCAAAGCTGAAGCAGGAGCCCGTACCGGGTTGGCTTTCGACCTGCACCTGGCCGCCCATGAGGTCGACCAGGCGCTGCACGATGGTCAGACCCAAACCCGTGCCGCCGTAACGGCGGGTGATGCTGCCATCGGCCTGGCTGAAGGGTTCGAAGATCTGCTGGATCTGATCGCGAGTCATGCCAATGCCAGTGTCATGGACACTGAAGCGCAGGCGCAGCGCCCCTGCGGTGGCGCTTGCGGGCACCTGATCATTGGCATCGGGCTCGATGCGTTCCACCTCGACGCGGACCTCGCCTTTCTCGGTGAACTTGAGCGCGTTGCCGACCAGATTGACCAGCACCTGGCGGAGGCGTAGGGCATCGCCGATCGCGTGTTGGGGCACACCGGGCTGCACGCGTGCATGCAAATGCAGGCCTTTTTCATGAGCCTGCAGCAGCAGCGGGTGCAGGGCTTCGCGCAGGCAGTCGTGCAGGGAGAAATGGGCTTGTTCGATGAGCACCCGGCCCGATTCGATCTTGGCCACGTCGAGCAGGTCGTTGATGATGACCATCAAGCCCTTGGCCGAGCTGTGCGCCAGCTCGATGAACTTGCGCTGCTTGTCGCTCAACTCAGTTTGCAGCACCAGCTCGGTCAGGCCGAGCACGCCGTTCATGGGCGTGCGGATTTCGTGGCTCATATTGGCCAGGAAGCTGCTCTTGGCCTGGCTGGCGGCTTCGGCCACTTCGCGCGCGGCCTCCAGAGCGGCCTGGCTGGCCTTGAGATCGGCGATGTCGCGCGCGTTGAGCAGCAGCACTTGCTCCCCGGTCACCGGGTCGCGCATGGGGCGTGCGTTGACCCCATGCCAGCAGCGCCCGCCGTCGCTGAGCAATTCCAGGTCGGCCTTGAAGCTGTGCCCCGCCCGCACCTGGTTGAACACTTTGATCGCATCGGCGCGGTCGGCAAACAGGGCTTCGAAATCGCTGATGCGATGGCCGTCGCTGGCGGGTTTGCGGCTGTCGAAGGCCAGCGCAGCGGCCGGGTTGCGCATCAGGGTGTTGCCATCTTGCAAGCTGAAGACGGCGATGCGCACACTGGTGTGCTGCAAGGCTTCGACGCCGCGCAGCATGGCTTTGTCACTGCCGCTGGCCAGGGAGTCGGCCGCAAACAGCATGACCTGGCGGCGGTCGGGGGTGAGGATGCCGCGCGAGACCAGCATGACGGTGGCCGGTTGGCCCTTGGGGTAGAGGGTCCATTGCTCGCGCACGATCTTGCCCTGGGCATGGTCGGCGGCGGTCACTGCCAGTCGTTCGCGCACGGCTTCGCTGGTGTCCGAAAAATCACGTGAGAGGAACTCCTCGGCACTGCTGGCGCGCCAGAAGTTCAAGGCGGCCGCGTTGGCCCAGAGATTGCGCTGGCGTTCGGGATCGAAAACCCACATCGGCACATCAAGCCAGTCGTAGTGGGTCAGGCAGGCGAAGTCGAGCATGGAGGATCAGTGGGGCCAGTGAGCTGCCGGTCCGTAGGCGGTAGGGCGCGGAATGCTGCGCATTGTCGCTTGCGCGACCCCATGCTCGGGCTGGCCTGGGCGCAGGTTCACGCAAAAATTTGCGCAAACAAGGCATGCATGCCTGGCTGTGTCGGTATGAGGAGAGCCTTGCGCTTCACTCGACCACGGCTGCTCGGTAGGCGTGCCAGCTGGCATGCCCCAGCACCGGCCCCACCACCAGCAAGCCGGCAAACCCAGGCAACAATGCCAGCACCACCAGCACGGTGATCAGTGCGCCCCAGAACAGCATGACACCCGTCTGCGTCAACACCAGACGCAGGCTGGTCAAACCGGCCGTGACCGCGTCGGTGGGCCGGTCCAGCAGCATGGGGATGGAGACCACGCTGACGGAGTAGATCAGGCCGGCAAAGAAGCCGCCGATGCCGAGGTAAGCGGTGATGAAGCCCAGGTTCTCCGGGTTCAGCAACTTGCCCAGTGAGCCGGCCAGATCGGGCATGCCGTCAAAGCTGACCGCGAACACGACCAGCGCCGCGCGGCCCCAGATCATCTCCAGGATCAGCAGCACGGTGCCGAAGATGGCGATCTGCGACATGCGCTTGCGCCAGGCGGTCAGGCAGTCCAGCAGTCGCGGCTGGAAACCCTGTTGCAGCCGACGGCTGACCTGGTACAGGCCCAGGCACAGAAAAGGCCCCATCAGCAGGAAACTTGCGGACAGAGCCAGTGTGTAGATGGGCGCGTGCTCGTAGACACCGAGCAGGCACCAGCCCATGAGCATGAAGCAGGCGCCGAAGAACAGGCCGATCAGGGGCGCGCGCCGAAAGTCTTGCCAGCCCGCGGCCAGCCAGCGAAACGGGTCGGCAAAGCTCAAGGGCCTCAGCTCGATGGCGAAGGCGCTGTCTGCGGGGATCTCATCGCTCGGGCTGCTTGAGTCAGCCGGAGGTGTGGGCGGCGCAGCCGCGTCGGGCGAAGGCAGGTCGGCGGGTTTCATGGGCGCAGCTTAGGCGCCCAGGCGGCCCGCGCACCAGCGGGCTTTCCAGCAGACGGGGCGCGCTGCCGGCCTCGCAGCTGGCCTTGCGCTGCCTTCGAGCTTCAGCGGTAGCGCCGCAGACTTCAGCCTTTGCGCACCCGGCGGAGCTCGTCCCAGATCAGCAGTACCGCGCCAACCGAGATGGCACTGTCGGCCACATTGAAGGAGGGGAAAGCTCGGCCGTTCCAGTGCAGCTGGATGAAATCCACCACATAGCCGTGCAGCAGGCGGTCGATGACATTGCCGAGGGCGCCGCCCAAGATCAGGCTCAAAGCGGTGGCAAACAGCGTCTGTTGGCCATGGCGCTTGAGCATGACAAGGATGAAGACCGTGGCCGCGGCGCCCAGGCCGACAAAGAACCAGCGCTGCCAGCCGGCCGCCCCGGCCAGAAAGCTGAAAGCTGCGCCGGTGTTGTGCCATCGCACAACGTTGAAGAAGCTGGTCACGAAACGGCTGTCGCCGAGCTGGAAATTGCCCAGGATCAGCACCTTGGTGAACTGATCCAGGACGATGATCAGCAAGGCGATTGCCAGCCATAAGGGCAGCTTGTTGCCGCCGCTGCTGCCGCTGATTTTTTTGATCGTATTTGCCATCGCTCAGGCCACCGTCCGGGTTTCGCCGCTGCCGTGCAAATTGCTGTCGCAGCGGCCGCACAGGGTCGGGTGGCTCGCGCTGAGGCCCACGTCGGCGCTGTAGTGCCAGCAACGCTCACATTTCTGATGAGCCGACGGTGTGACCGAGACGCTCAGCTCCTCCGCAGCTATCAGGCTGGCGGCTGAGGTGATGAAGACGAACTTCAGGTCCGCACCCAGCGATTGCAGCAGGGTCAGGTCTTGCGCATTGACGCCCAAGGCCACCTCGGCCTGCAGGGAAGCGCCGACGCTGCCGGCTGTGCGCACATCCTCGATGGCCTTGTTGACCGCCTCGCGGATCTCGCGGATGCGGGCCCATTTGGCCAGCAAGGTCTCGTCGGGTGCGGCGAACTTCCAGTAGGTCTCGACAAAGATGCTCTCGTCGCCATGGCCGCCGTCTAAGATGGCCCAGGCTTCCTCGGCAGTGAAGCTCAGGAAGGGCGCCATCCAGCGCAGCATGGCCTGGGTGATGTGCCAGAGCGCGGTTTGCGCCGAGCGGCGCGCCAGGCTTTTGGGTGCGGTGGTGTAGAGCCGGTCCTTGAGCACGTCCAGGTAGAAGGCGCCCAGGTCTTCCGAGCAATAGACCTGCAGCTTGGCCACCACCGGGTGGAACTCATAGCGCTGGTAGTGCGCCAGGATGTCGGCCTGCAGCTGCGACGCGCGGGCCAGGGCGAAGCGGTCCACCTCCAGCAGCTGATCCAGCGGCACGGCATCGGTCTTGGCATCGAAGTCCGAGACATTGGCCAGCAAGAAGCGCAGGGTGTTGCGGATGCGACGGTAAGCGTCCACCACGCGAGCCAGGATCTTGTCGTCCAGGCCCAGGTCGCCCGAGTAGTCGGTGGAGGCGCACCAGAGGCGGATGATCTCGGCGCCCATCTTCTCGCTGACGGCTTGCGGCGCCACCACATTGCCTTCCGACTTGCTCATCTTGCGGCCCTTGCCGTCGACGACGAAGCCGTGGGTCAGCAAGCCCTTGTAGGGCGCGCGGCCGTAGAGTGCGCAGCCGATCAGCAGCGAGCTGTGGAACCAGCCGCGGTGCTGGTCGTGGCCTTCCAGGTAGAGGTCGGCCTCGGGGCCGCTGTCGTGGGCGGCGCCGGCATGGCTGCCCTTGAGCACATGCTGGAAGGTCGAACCGGAGTCGAACCAGACGTCCAGGATGTCGCTGCCCTTGCTGTACTGCGCTGCTTCTTCACCCAGCCACTCGGCCGGGTCCAGCTTGGCCCAGGCCTCGACGCCGCCGGCTTCCACCAGCTGCGCGGCGCGCTCGATGAACTCCAGGGTCTTGGGGTGGGCCAGGCCGCTGTCCTTGTGCAGGAAGATGGGCAGGGGCACGCCCCAGCTGCGCTGGCGCGAGATGCACCAATCGGGCCGGCCAGCGATCATGTCGCGCAGGCGGGCGCGGCCGTTCTCGGGGTAGAAGCTGGTGGCGTCGATGGCTTCCAGCGCGGTCTGGCGCAGGGTCTTGGCGGCCGGGTCGACAGCGAACAAACCTTCACCCTCATCCATGCGTACAAACCATTGCGCGGCCGCCCGGTAGATCACCGGCGTCTTGTGGCGCCAGCAGTGCGGGTAGCTGTGGGTGATCTGCACATGCGAGAGCAGTCGGCCAGCGTCTTCCAGCGTCTGGGCGATGACGGCATTGGCCTTCCAGATGTGCTGGCCGCCGAACAGGGGCAGGCTGGCTTCGTAAGTGCCGTTGCCGGTGACCGGGTTCAGGATGTCCTTGAAGGCCATGCCATGCGAGATGCAGGACTGGAAGTCATCCAGGCCGTAGGCGGGCGCCGAATGCACGACGCCGGTGCCGTCCTCGGCGGTGGCGTACTCGGCCAAATAGACGGGGCTGTTGCGGTTGTAGCCCGCATCGACATGGGCCAGCGGATGCTTGAATTCCAGGCCGGCCAGGTTCTTGCCAACCGTGGTGGCCAATACCGAGCCCTCGAGCTTCCAGCGCGCCAGGCACTTCTCGACCAGGGCCTCGGCCACGACATACAGGCCGCGCGGCGTGTCCACCAGGGCGTAGCTCAGCTCGGGGTTGAGGTTGAGCGCCTGGTTGGCCGGGATGGTCCAGGGCGTGGTGGTCCAGATGACGGTGAAGGCATCCTTGTCCAGCGAGCTCAGGCCAAAGGCCGCGGCCAGGCGCACCGGTTCGGCGCTCAGGAAAGCCACGTCCACGGCCGGGCTCTTCTTGTCCTGGTACTCGATTTCGAACTCGGCGAGCGAGGAGCCGCAGTCAAAGCACCAGTACACGGGTTTGAGGCCGCGGTAGACGAAGCCGCGCTCGAACATGCGCTTCAAGACGCGGATCTCACCGGCCTCGTTCTTGAAGTCCATGGTGCGGTAGGGGCGGTCCCACTCGCCGAGCACGCCCAGGCGCTTGAAATCGGCGCGCTGGGCGTCGATCTGCTCGCCGGCATAGGCGCGGCTCTTGGCCTGCACCTCGTCGCGCGGCAGGCCGCGGCCGTGGGTTTTCTCGATCTGGTTCTCGATCGGCAGGCCGTGGCAGTCCCAGCCGGGGATGTAGGCCGCGTCAAGGCCTTCCAGCTGGCGGGCCTTGACGATCATGTCCTTGAGGATTTTGTTGGCGGCGTGGCCGATGTGGATCTGGCCATTCGCATACGGCGGGCCGTCATGCAGCACGAACTTGGGCGCGCCGCGGCGCGCCTCGCGCAGACGCTGGTAGGTGCCTTGCTCTTCCCAGGCCTTGATCCAGCCCGGCTCGCGCTTGGGCAGATCGCCCCGCATGGGAAATGGGGTGTCGGGCAGGTTCAGCGTGGCGCGGTAATCGGCGGGGGTGTCTTTGGCGGCTGTCATGGTGAAGCGATGGCTTTCAGGCGTGAGCCCGTTCAGGTGGGGCGCCGCGCAGCAGGGCGCGGGCGGAGCGTGCGAGCGGGCGATAGAGCCCGCTTGGGGAGCTGCGGCAGGTCGGTGCTGCTCACCCGACCCCCGCGCCGATCAAATTCGATCGCGGGTGGTCTGCCGGCGCTGGGCGGCATGGGTGGCCAAAAAGGCGCGTGCCTGCTCGGCATCCTGCCGGATGGCGGCCGTCAAGGCATCGAGCCCGTCGTAGCGGGCTTCGTCGCGAAGTTTGTGCAGGAGTTCCACGCGCACGAGTTTACCGTAGGCCTCCTCACGCCCCAGAGGAGCGGGCCAGTCGAAGCAATGCACCTCGAGCAGCACCCGGCCGGCGTCTTCCACCGTGGGCCGCACACCCAGGCTGGCCACGCCGTCGAGCGGCTCTGCGGCCAGGCCATGGGTGCGCACGGCGAAGATGCCGTGGGCGGCCGGCTTGTCGTGGCTGAAGCGCAGGTTCAGGGTGCGGAAGCCGTCCAGCGCACCAGGGCTGGATTCACCGAGGCTGCGGCCCAGCTTCTGACCATGAACGACATGGCCCGAGATGGCATAGGGCCGGCCGAGCAAGCGGGTGGCCGCTGCCATGTCGCCAGCGGCCAGGGCCTCGCGCACGGCCGAGCTGCTGACGCGCAGGCCATGGACCTCATAACTCATCATGCGAGCGACATCAAAGCCGCGCTGCCGTCCGGTCGCGTCTAAAGTGGCGTAGTCGCCCTGGCGCTTGGCTCCAAAGCGGAAGTCATCGCCGACCAGGATGTAGCGAGCCCCCAGGCCCTGCATCAGTACTTGCTCGACGAAAGCTTGTGCGCTCAATGCAGCCAGAGCGGCATCGAAGCGCAGCACGATGACCTGGTCGATGCCACAGCGCTCGAGCTCGCTGAGCTTGTCGCGCAAGGTGGCAATGCGTGCCGGTGCCAGCTGGGGCTTGCCGGCGAGCTGGGCGAAAAAGTCGCGTGGGTGGGGTTCGAAGGTCATCACGCAGCTGGGCAAGCCGCGGTGAGAAGCCTCGGACTTGAGCAAGGCCAGCATGGCCTGGTGGCCGCGATGGACGCCGTCGAAATTGCCAATCGTCAGCGCACAGGCGCTGGCAATGCCGGGATGATGAAAACCGCGAAAAACCTGCATGGCGCCGATTATCGTGCGCCGGCGCAGCGGCCGGATTTGCCCTTCAGACCAGGGCGGCCGAGCGGCTCAGCTGCGCGACCTGCATATGGCGCTGCACCACGGCCACGAGGTCGTCCATTTCGAAGGGTTTGACCAGGTAATCGTCCATGCCACACTGGATGCAGCGTTCGCGGTCGCCGTTCACCGCGCTGGCGGTCAGGGCGACGATGGGCACGGGCGTCAGGAACTTCTGACGCTCCTGGCTGCGCCAGCGGCGCGTGGCCTCGAAGCCATCCATGCGCGGCATCTGGCAGTCCATCAGCACAAGCTGGTAGTCCTGTTGATTCAGGCAGGCCAGCGCTTCGACCCCGTTCTCGGCGGTGTCCACCTGCAGGCCACAACACTCCAGCATGGAGGAGGCCACCAGCACATTGACCAGGCTGTCGTCGACCAGCAGCACGCGGCCGCTGAGCTGTGGCGCCAGTTCGCTGGCCGCCGTTGCAGCACCGAGCTTGCGATAGTCGCTGGCCACTGGCGTGCGTGCCGCAGCGGGCTGGCAGGCTTGCAAAGGCAAGGTGAATTCGAACAGCGAGCCCTGGCCCGGCACGGAGCTGCAACGCAAGTCTCCGCCCATGGCGCGTGCCAGTTCGCGCGAGATGGTCAATCCCAGGCCGCTGCCGTCCTGGCGCACAGCCTGTGCCTGCTGTGTGGCTTGCTCGAAGGGGGCGAAGATGCGCTCCATCTGGTCGGCGGCAATGCCTTCACCGCTGTCGCGGACCGCGAAGCGCAGCAGGGTGCCAGCGCGCATGTCCAGGGTGGCGCTGACTTCCACTTGAACGCTGCCGTGTTCGGTGAACTTGATGGCGTTGCCGATCAGGTTGTGCAGCACCTGCTTGATGCGGGAGGCGTCACCGAGTGCATGGCTGGGCAGGGCGGGGCTGAACTGCAATTCGAACGCCAGGCCTTTGTCGCGCGCAGTCTGCACCAGCAACTGGCAGACATCGTCCACGACCTCTCGCAGGCTGACCGGTCCGGCGTCGACCGCCAGCTTGCCCGATTCGATGCGCGCCAGATCCAGGATGTCGTTGACCAGGGCCAGCAGATGGCGGCCAGAGCGTCGCACGATGTCGATCTGTTCGCGTTGTTCCGGGTTCAGTTCACTGCGCTCCAGCAATTGGGTCATGCCCAGGATGCCGTTCAGCGGTGTGCGGATCTCGTGGCTCATGACGGCAACAAAGCGGCTCTTGCTGGTGCTTTGGTGTTCGGCCGATTGCAGTGCTTGCTGTCTTTGCTCGGCCACCCAGGCATTGGCAAAGCGCAGGCGCAGCAGCTCGGTCAGGCGCTGCTCGATCCGGCGCGACTCGCTCAAACCCAGGCCGAGAAAGAATCCCAGGCCGATGGCAATGACAGCGCCGGTCTGCGTGCCGAGGCTCAGTTGGTAGGCCATCAAGGGTGCGAGGGCCAGGGTGGAAAAGACCAGATTGGCTTGGAAGCGGCCTCCCAGCACGAACAGGCCCATGGCGCTCAAGCCCAGCATCGATGCCAGCATCACGCCTTCAAGCTCGGGTGCTTGCGGTGTATGGAAGAACCAGCCCATGGCCCCCCAGCTCAGCGCATCCAGAGCCAGCAAGCGCAAGGCTCGGCGGCGCCAGGGCAGCAGGGCCTCAAGTGCCGGGCTTTCCTGGCTGCCCTTGCCTAGGAACTGGCGCTGAAAGTGCAGGGCTTGGGCACAGCGCCACACGGTCATAGCGGCGCGCACTGCGAACCAGCCCAACAGGAGTTCGTGAGAGAGGTGGGGCCAGAGCAGATAGACCGGCAAGGCACAAAAAGCCAAGCCCAACAGGGTGCGTTTGACGGTGCCCTCAAAGAGCCCGAGTATTTGTTCGGCCTGAACCTGGGCCGAAATATCGGGGCTCTGGCGCTCCTCTCGCGTCAGCCCCATGTCCTGGGGCCACACCGAGGCCATGCTGGCGCCCGCCTGGTTCGCGGCCCATGAAGCCGACTCTGAAGTCATCTGGATACCCCTCGACGTCCCGGCTGCCACTTGATGGGCCGCTCGTAATGCACAGCTCTGCGGCTGCGACCTTCGCTCACTCTCTCGGTCGACTTTCTACAGGGGCTTGATGACAAACTGAACGGGGTCAACCCTCGAAAAACAGATGCAGGCAGGAAATCCCAGGGAATTCCCTGGGTGAGTCGACGCTGGAGTCGCTATCCGCAGCGCAGCTCAAGGCGTGATCAAGGAGGGGCTGCTGACCCACTGCCACTCGCCGGGTTTCAGATCGCTGGGCAGGACCAAAGCGCCGAACTCCGATCGGTGCAGGCTTTCCACGCGGTTGCCCACGGCGGCCACCATGCGTTTGACTTGGTGGTACTTGCCTTCCGTCAATGTCAGGCGCAGACCGTGGCTGCCAAAGGCTTCGGCGCCCTCGGCCTTGACCATTTCGGGCGTGAAACCCGGGCGATCGCTGGGGCTTGGCTTGCTCGACTTTTCGGGCTTGCGGGCTTCACTGGCGCGCCGGGCTGCCAACTCCGGCGGCAGTTTGGATTCCGCAGGTTCGCGCAACTCCACACCGGCCAGCAACTGGGCCACCATCTCGGCGGTGACGGGGTGCTTGCACTGTGCTTCGTAGACCTTGGGCACATGGTGCTTGGGGCTGGTCAGCTTGTGAATCAGGGTGCCGTCGTCGGTCAGCAGCAGCAGGCCGGTGGTGTCTTCGTCCAGTCGCCCCACGGGCTGGACATTGCGTTCGCGCAGCGGCGCGGGCAACAGGCTCATGACACTGGGGTGGTGCTTGGGCTTTTGAGAGCACTCGTAGCCGGCCGGCTTGTTTAACAGGATCAGCGCCTTCTCATAGAAGGGCCAGGTCTTGCCGCCGACCTCAAAGCTGAAGCCCTCGGTCTCGAATTCGGCATCGGCGTCGTCGACCTCTTCGCCAGCGATGCGAACTTCGCCGTTGTAGATCAGGCCGGCACAGAGGCGACGCGTGCCGAAGCCTTGCGAAAAGAGGATGTTGGAGAGGCGCATTTTCATGGGTCTATTGTCCACGAGGACGCTGCGCTGTCCGCACGCGTCCGCTCATGTGGAGGGCGGCGCTGGCTATCATGAGCCGACTGTTGCGCGGTACCGCTGTTCCCCTGTGGAAGTGCTTGCCATGTCGCAAGGCCTGCAGTTGGCTCGTCGCGACGTGTTCATGTCGAACATTCTCCTTACGCTAGCGAGGAAGCCCCCAAGATGTCTATCACCCCAATTCCTCATCCTTTGCCCGTTTTGGCCATTCACGGAGGCGCTGGCACCTTGACGCGTGGCACCATGAGCGCGGATCAGGAGGCTCTGTACCGCGACGCACTGAGTCGTATTTTGATGGCCGGGCAGGAGCAGTTGGCGGCCGGCGCCAGTGCGGTCGATGTGGTGGTGGAGGCCGTTCGTCTGCTGGAAGAGTGCGAGCTCTTCAATGCTGGCAAAGGCGCGGTGTACACCTCGGCTGGCACACATGAACTGGATGCCTGCGTGATGGATGGGCGCGACTGCCGTGCCGGGGCGGTGGCGGGTGTCAGTCGTACGCGCAACCCGATTTTGGCGGCGCGCGCGGTGATGGATCACAGCGCCCATCTGCTCTTTGTTGGTGCCGCTGCCGATGATCTGGCGGCGCGCCACGGCTTGGAGCAGGTGGCTCCCACTTGGTTCGGCACGCCGCATCGGCTGGAGCAGTTGCGGCGCGCGCAGCGTTTGCAGGCGGGCGCATTGCGTGATCATGATGGGCAGGATCTTCTGCGCCAGACGACACCTAGCGAAGCATCAGGGCCGATTGATGAGGAAACGAAGTTCGGAACCGTCGGTGCCGTGGCACTTGATGCTGCCGGCCATTTGGCGGCTGCCACTTCGACAGGCGGCATGACCAACAAGCAAATCGGCCGTGTCGGCGACACGCCCTTGGTCGGTGCGGGAACCTACGCCAACGATGCCACGGTGGCAGTGTCCTGCACTGGCACAGGAGAGTTGTTCATTCGTGCCTGTGCCGCGCACGATGTTTCCGCTCTGATGGCTTATGCCGGCATGTCGCTCGAAGAGGCTTGCGATCGTGTGGTGATGCAGAAACTGCCAGCCGATGCCGGAGGCTTGATCGCTGTGGCTGCCAATGGCGATGTCTGCCTACCGTTCAATTCTGAAGGCATGTATCGTGGATACGCCCGTGCAGGTGCTGCTCGGCCTGTGGTCGCGGTGTATCGCTCGGAATGAGTCTCTGTGTTCGGTGGCCTTGCACCCAGATACACAAGGCGTAAACCGAGCGAGTGACTCGGGCAAGAAAAAAGCGGCCAAAGGCCGCTTTTTTGTCTGGATCCGGATGAGCCGAAATCAGCTGTTCTTTCCCTTACGACGCGTGTACACCACGCCGAACACAGCCAAGCTGACCAAGGCCAGCGAACCCGGCTCCGGTACGGCGTTTGCCGTGGCGCGGATCAGGGCTTGGCCGCTGCCGCTCGGGTTCGGGTTATAGACCGAGAAGGTGTAGTTGGTGGTGCCGGTCAGGCCAGCGGCCCAAGTGCCATTCAGGCCAGCCAAATAGGTATCGACTTGATTCTTGAACGTGGTACCGGTTTCGTTTGCATCCAAGCCGCTGTTGGTGTAAGCCTCGCTGTAATACTTCTTGTTGGCTGATTGACCTGCACCATCGCCGAGGATTTCCCAGATGGCGAACTGGAAGGCAGCCGATTTGACGGAGGAGGTGATGCTGTCAGCGTAAGCGTGCTGGAACAGGTTTGTCAGGTCACTCAGGACCCGGGTCTTCGTCGTCGTCGAGTCGTCATACACGCCCGTGATGCCTGCAGCCTGGTAGTTGGCGCCAGCAAAGATCGAGGCGTAGCCCAAGGTCGCGCCGCCTGGCGTCGCCTGGTAACCATTGACAAAATTGCTCAGGTCGACCTTGTCGTAGGTGTCCGGGGAGATGTAGTTGTTCAGGGGGTCCAGGCAATAGACCCAAAAGCTGCTAGCGCCGAGGGTGCTGCTGGTGCCCTCATTGACCTTCCACGCGCCCATGTTGACGTTACGCGCCGCTGTGTTGCCAAACACCAGAGAGTGAGACTCCAACAAGGAGGACCCCGTGCCGGTTGCCTTGGTCACGGTCGTCGCGCCTTGAGCGTAAGCGGAGCCTGCGGCCACCACGAGCAGAGCCGACGCGGCGAAAGACGCAAATCGACCGGTGGTAGTTGTCGCTGTAGCAGCGTAGTTCATGGTGTGGGCCCTGTCGGCGTAGATGGTGTTACGGAAATCTTGGATAGCATCCTACGTCTACGGTGATTCCGAGCAATCCCGCGAACCGGGGGGTGCATGGAAAGCGTAAAAATTCACAGCTTGATTCTGCTGGCCAAACGAGGATGCAATCTCAGTTCTTGTTTGGATTCTGCCTGCTCAATACCTGACATGTGAACCCCCGATTTCGAGGGTCGTGAGTAAAGTCTCAGTTGAATTCAAGGTGAACGTGAATATTCGTATGAGCCATTCGGAAGATTCCTTTTAATTTGGCGCGCCATACTTTAGTCACGAAACAAAAATCGAGTCTTTGATTACAGGCCCAATTCGATTTTCAGGCGATTCAGTTCGGGCGTCATCGGCAGCTTGGGCTGGCTGTTGAGGGCCGCGCTTAGCTCTTCCTTTGCCTCTGCTTTGCGATTCAGTTTCGCCAGCGCAAACGCGAGGTGGTAACGGATTTCTCCGCTGTTGGGGCTGCGAAGCCGGGCTTCGCGCAAATGTCGCAAACCGCCTTCGATATTGCCGCGCTGGACGAGGATCCAGCCCAAGGTGTCAGCTGCATCAGCATTTCCTGGGGCTTGTTTCAAGGCTTTTTCTGCGACGGCGACCGCACCAGCGTCACCCATGCGCTGCAGCAACTGGGCGTAGTTCAGCTGAATCCCGATGTCGGCGGGCTGCAGGGCCAGAATCTGTTGGTAGTTTTTCTTGGCAGCCTCATTTCGGCCGGCCTGCATTTGCACGCCAGCCACGGCTTTGAGTGCGGTGATGTCACTTGGTGATTTTTTGGCCCAGGCTTCCAGCATGGCCAAGGCCTTGTCCAGTTCGCCGGCTGCAACCATGGCACGGGCCAGCAGAATGGCATTGGGTGTACTGGGCTCTTTTTCAAAGACGGTGCGGTAGCCCGACTGGGCCGCAGCAAACTGGCCGCGTGACATGGCCACATGAGCGCCGACCAAGGCAACTTGTACCTTGCCAGGGTGGGTGCTGTTCAAAGTCTTGAGCGCGGCATCAACTTTGGCTGGATCACCGCGGCGAGCTTCCACCTCAACTTGGAGCAGCAAGGCTCCGAGATCCCCTGTCTGGGATTGCAGGGCTTTCTGCACGTTGTAACTGGCGCCATCGATGTTGCCGGCTGCCAGTTGCATGCGACCAATCTGCACCTGTTGCTGGGCGTCGAAGTCAGCCACGCGAGTCGCTTCCTGGAATACCTGGCGGGCGCTGGCCCCATCGTTCAAGGCCAAATAGACGCGGCCCAAGGCCAGCAGGGCAGGTAACTTGCTGGAGTAGTTTGCAGCCAAGGCCTTGGCCAGGGGCAGCGCCAGGTCCACTTGGCGTTGCTCCATATAGAGGTCGACCAGCATCAGGCCAGGGCGCGCGTCAACACGTTGCACCTCGTGAGCCTGCTTCAGATGAGCAATGGCCTCATTGAGGCGTTTGGCGCGCAGTTCGAGAATGGCCAACTGGTAGAGTAATTCGGCGTCGTCCTTGTTGCCGCCTTCCAGCAGTTTTTCCAGGCGCTTGCGCGCCGGTTCGAACTTGCTCTCCTCCATGTCCAGCCAGGATAAATTGATCGCGGCGGGCCGGAAATTTGGATCCTTCTGCAGCAGTTGCTGAAAGGCCTCGCGCGCGCCCTTTTTGTCACCGGAACGGCCCTTGATATTGCCCAGGAAGTTGAGCATGGTCAGGTTTTCGGGCTCCCGCTTGACGATGGCGAGCGCGGTCTGCAAGGCCTTGGCCGTTTGGCCTTGGCTCAAGTAGACATTGGCCAGTTGAACGCCGGCGCGACCATCGCCGGGTGCGGCGGCGAAGGCCTTTTCCAAGTTCGCCAGGCCCAGCTTGTCCTGGCCGAGGCTGAGTTGACTGAAGCCCAGTTCACGGATGGCCGAGGCCGAGCCACCACGTGCGGCCGACTTTTCAAAGAATTCACTGGCCTGGACATAGCGTTTACGCGCCATGTTTACCGTGCCCAGAAGGAACAGTACCTGCGGGTCGTCCGGGTTGATGCGCTGAGCGCCCTCCAGCAGGATCATGGCCCGGCCGTAGTCGCGGGTGTCAACCAGGATGGAAGCCAGCATCACCTGGGCGGCGTAGTTCTTGCTGTTGAGACCCAGTAGGAGATCGAGGTAGCCTCGAGCCTTCTCAGGATTGCCCAAGGCTCGGTGAGACATGGCTCCAGCCAGCAGCAAGGGGTCATTGCCCGCCAGCACCTCAGGCGCTATCGCGTCAATCAGGTCGACCGCGTTGGCAAAGGCGGTCTTCGCAGCCGCGAGGTCGCCTTTGCGATTGGCCAGAAAACCGCGCAAAAATGATGCGCGAGGGTCTTCGAGCTCCCATTCCAGCAATTGCGCTAAGTCTTTGCTGGCTTCGGCTTCCTGGTTCAAACCGATCAAGATGGAGGCTCGAGCAACGCGGGCGTCGACCTGTTTTGGGTTCAGCTTGAGTGCACGTTCCTGGGCCGCGAGGGCGCCTTTCAAATCTTGCTGACCCTGCAGAATCGTTCCTAGGGTGTACCAGGCACCGGCTTCGCCCGGTGACAGTTCTGTTCCTTTTGTGGCTGATGCTTTGGCCTTGTCACGCTCACCCTGGCGCAGCAGCATGGGCGCTTCCGCGGTCCATGGGCTACCGGAGCGAGGGTTCAATGCCTTGGCATCAGCGAAGCTCTTGGCCGCCAAGGTCACATTGCCTGACATGGCGTAGGCCGAACCGCGTAGCGTCAAGACCTCGGCCTGTGCGTTGGTCGGCAGGCCGCTGGTGTTGATTTGATCGAGCAGCTTTTTCCGGTCGCCCAGCAGCAAATAGATTTGCGCCAAGGGAATGGCCACTTCGCTGCGGCTGACCCCCTGCTTCAGTGCCTCTTCCAGCGCAGCTTCTGCGGCTTTCAGCTCGCCTTGACCCAAGAGCACCTTGCCCAGTAGCAAGTGGGCCGCAAGCATCTTCTGATCCTCCTGGATGGAGTTCTTCAGTTGGATGATGGCGCCCGGAAGGTCGCCGCGTTCGAATCGCCGCTGGCCGTCTTCGTAATACGTTGAGGCCTTGTCGGCAGCGGCCAAGCTCCAGTTTGAGCCGCCCAGCAAGAGCATACCCAGCACCAGCGGGCGCAGCAGGCGAGGAGCAGATGAGAAGCTCGAATGAGGCGCAGTTGAAGAGGCGGGCGTTTGTTTTGATCGCATGGGCGAAGTATCGTCAAGCGCCATGAGCGGCGGGCGGAATTTATACCGGGCAGAAGCGCAATTGTGCAGTGTGGGTCGACCCGCCTGAGGCAAGCAAGCCTGTTCCTGAGTGACTTTGCAGACGCAGCGCTTCGCGCCTATCAGTAGCGTAAGTCCAGCGTTAGCACATCATTGTCGCGCCGCATCTGGAAGCGAGTCAGGAAGCTGTTGCCCAGCAGGACGTGGCTCATCTGGCCTGGAACCACGATGGCCTCGACGTTGCGCACTTCGACGTCGCCAATGCGCACGGTGTCAAGGTAGAGCGCGTGGGCCGGCACGATGCCGTTGGCGGTGTGGGTTTGCAGGCGGCGGCCATCCCGGAATCTCAGGTTCAGGCGTTCGGCCTCGGCCTGGCTGATCGAGATGGCTGTGGCGCCCGTGTCGACCAAGAACTGGGTGGTGCCGCCATTGATGGTGCCGCCCGTGGTGAAGTGACCCCCATGCCCCGAGGCCAAGACGATCTGGCGCCCAGTGTTGGGGGCCGCGCTGGCGTTGCCGACGCGGCCCGGTGATGCGCCGAGCAGCAGGCTTTGACGTCGCCCAGCGACCTCCACAACGGCCTGGGAGTCGTCCAGTGACAGCAGCTTGACGCCACGCACGCGTTCGCCCACAGGCACGGTGCGCGGCTCACCGTCGATCAGCAGCAGGGCCGCCTTGCTGCCCAGGCTGCCGTTGAAGCTGACGACCTGGGCCACTGCCGCCGAGCCCCACAGGGCCACAGCCATCACCATCAGGCCCGACCGCAGGGTCTTACTCACGGAAATTGCCGTAGTCGAGAGGCACATCGGCCATCTCTTTTTTCAGCATATTGATGGCCACTTGCAGGTCATCGCGGTTCTTGCCGGTGATGCGCACGGTGTCGCCTTGGATGGAGGCCTGCACCTTGAGCTTGCTGTTCTTGACCGCAGCAACGATCTTCTTGGCCAGATCAGACTCAATGCCGTTCTTGATCTTGTAGACCTGGCGCACCTTGTCGCCGCCCATCTTCTCGACCTTGTCTTGCTTGTCGAGGAAGCTGATCACCACGCCTTGCTTGACCAGCTTTGCGTACAGCACGGCTTCGATCTGCTCCAGTTGGAAGTCACTTTCGCCGACCGAGTGAATTTCCTTTTCTTTTTCCTTCAGCGTGACTTCAGCGGCCGTGCCTTTGAAGTCGAAGCGGGTGCTGATTTCCTTGATGCTGTTGTCGACCCCATTGCGGATCTTGACCATATCGGCTTCAAGGGTGGTGTCAAAGCTGGGCATAAGTGTGGGTTTCTTATTTCTGTTGGACGGCGGGAGATGCCGCCTTGATCTGGGAAAATTCTGCCATGCCGGAACAAGCTGTAAATCCCCCGAATGAGCTGACTGCGCCATCGCTGCTCCTGGAGCGCGAGGTCAATCTGAAGCCCTACAACACCTTTGCGCTGCCCGCGACGGCACGCCGACTGGTGCGCATCCGCGAAGCCGCTGATGTGCGCCGGGTCCTTGATCACCCTGAATTGGGCCGGGCACCCAAGTTTGTCCTGGGTGGCGGCAGCAATCTGGTGCTCAGCAAGGACCTCGATGCGGTGGTTTTGAAGATGGAGATTCCCGGCCTGCGCCTGCTGGAAGAACGAGCGGACGCCTGGATTATCGAGGCAGGCGCTGGGGTGCCCTGGCATGAGTTGGTGCAATGGACGATGGACCACGGCTTTCCAGGCCTCGAGAACCTGGCCCTGATCCCCGGCACTGTGGGTGCAGCGCCGGTTCAGAACATCGGCGCCTATGGCCTGGAGATGAAAGACCGACTGGACAGCGTTGAAGTGGTCGACCTGGTCACCGGCCGCCCGGTGCTGCTGCCGGCCGAGGTCTGCAAGCTGGGCTACCGGGACAGCGTTTTCAAGCACAGCGCCGATGGTGGCCTGGCTGGCAAATGCGTGATCACCCGGGTGCGCCTGCGTCTGCCCAAGCCCTGGCGACCGGTGCTCGGCTACCTGGAGCTGGAGCGCAAGATGGCTGAAACCGGCATCAGCGAGCCCAGTGCCCGGCAGATCTTCGACTGGGTCTGCGCTGTGCGCCGTGCCAAGCTGCCTGACCCGGCCGTCATTGGCAATGCGGGCAGTTTCTTCAAGAATCCTGTGGTCACCCCCGAGCAATGCCGCGACATCATCGGCCGCGACCCCGGCATCGTTCATTACCCCATGCCCGACGGCAGCATCAAGCTGGCGGCAGGCTGGATGATTGACGCCTGCGGCTGGAAGGGCAAGGCCGTCGGCGGCGCCGCGGTTTACGAGAAGCAGGCCCTGGTTTTGGTGAACCGTGGAGAGGCGCGTGGCGCCGAGGTGATCACGCTGGCCCGGGCGATTCAGGAAAGCGTCTATGGCCGCTTTGGCATTCGCCTGGAACCCGAGCCGGTTTTGATCTGAGAGCCTGGCTCAGACCAGCTGATGCTGCTGGCAGAGCTTTGCGCTGTGGGTCAGTTCGGCCTGCAAGGCCAGGCTCAATGCTTGCAGCTCGGCCCAGTCGGCATCGCTCGGCGTGGCCGGCAGAAGTTTGATTCGCAGCTCCACGGCTTGTGCCGACCTCGCGACCGAGCTCAGCCCCAGGTTGGCCGCTGCACCCTTGACGCCATGGGCGGCCTCGCTCAGCTGGCGGGTGTCCTGCGCCTCCAGGCTGGCCAGGATGGCATCTCCGGTGTTCGCCAGGCTGTCCAGATAGCTTCTGTAGAGCTGACGCACGGTTGCGGCCGGCAGCATCTCGCGCAATTCGGCCAGCGCCTTCATGTCCAGCGCGGTCTCCGCGACCTGGCTCTCGGCATGCGCCAACCCTGATGCGTCCTCGTCCACCTCCGCCACGTCGCGAGGCAAAGGGCGCAGTTGCATCGCCAGATGGTTCAAGGCTCGGGACAATGCTTCCACGCCGATCGGTTTGGGTAGGAAGTCGTCCATGCCGGCTTGCAGGGCGCGCTGCCGTGATTCGGCAAAGGCATCGGCCGACAGCGCAATGATGCGCACCTGGCATTTGGGCATGGGCAGGCGGCGCATGGCTCGGGCGGCATCAAAGCCATCCATCACCGGGGTGTGCAAGTCCATCAGCACCAGGTCGAAGTCCTGCTGGGCCAGGGCCTGCAAGGCTTCGTGGCCGTTTTCGCAGAAGAAAGCGGTATGGCCCAGACGTTCCAGCACAGCCTGCAGATAGCTGCGATTGGTGGCGTGGTCTTCCGAAACCAGGATGCGCAGCCGTGGCGGCGCGCTGCTGGGCGCTTCTTCGCTGGCTGAGGAAGGGCTGACGGGTGGTGCCGCACAGCTCAGCAAAGGCAGGTCGACCGTGAAGGTGGAACCTTGGCCCGGGCTGCTGACCACCGAAATGTCTCCGCCCATGGCGCGCGCCAGATTGCGCGAAATTTCCAGGCCCAGACCGGTGCCGCCGAAGCGCCGCATGCGCGTGCTGTCGCCTTGGCTGAAGCGCTGAAACAGCTTGCCTTGGGTGTCGGCATCCATGCCCAGGCCGGTGTCGCTGACGTCACAACGCAGCAGGGTCTGACCCAGGGCAGACTGTTGGCGGCTCAGGTGCAGCATGACCTGACCCTGCTCGGAAAACTTGAGTGCATTGCCGAGCAAATTGAGCAGGATCTGGCGCAGCCGGGTCGGGTCAGCGCTGATCCATTCGGGCACATCGTCATCGGCATGCAGGCGCAGGGTCAGCGCCTTGCTCAGGGCTTGCGGGCGGCTCAGTTCGTCGAGTTCCTGCAGCAGGCGCGGCAGGTAGACGGGTTCGGGCTGGATGTGAATCCCGCCTGCCTCCATCTTGGAAACGTCGAGGATGTCGTTCAGCACGCTCAGGAGGTGGCGGCTGGAGTCATGCGCGGCGCGCAGCTGGCTTTTCTGCGAGGGCGTCAGCGCGGTGTCTTGGAGCAGGTCCAGCATGCCCAGCAAACCGTGCATGGGCGTGCGCAGTTCATGGCTCATATTGGCCAGGAACACGCTCTTGGCCCGGCTGCCCGCTTCGGCTTCGGTCTGGGCCTGCTGCAGGCGTTCGGCCAGCTCATGCTGCTCTTGGCCGTACTGTTTGAGCCGGCGGAATTGGCGCAGCACCAGGGTGGCGAAGCTCAGTGTCAGGGCGCACAACAGCACAGTCAGCCACAAGCTCATGCGGGCTTGTTCACGCACCAGGTGGTTGCGTTCGTCGACCTGCTCGGCGACATGGTGCGAGGCGGTCAGCGACAGCTCGCGCACCGAGCTGGACAAGCCTTCCAGCTGTTGCAAGGCCGACAGCAGCTGGGCGCTGCCGTGTCCCTGCTCGGTTTGCTGGCGCAGCCATTCCGCCTTCAGCGGCAGGGCATCGGCCCAGGCGACGAAGCGCTTGCTGCGGTCCAGGGTCTGGAGATAGTCGGGGTGTTCACGCAGCACCAGGGTGGCATGTTCGCCTTCGATCAGACCGAGGCGGCTGACGAAGATCTCATAGCGCTGCTCGATCTGTTCGGCGTCAATGGGGCCGGCCGCATGCGTGGCTTCATCCAAGGCCAGGCGCAGACGCAGCGATTCCACCTCGAACTGGAACAAGCTCCAGATCATGTAGTCGTCTTGGTAGCTGCGCGTGGCATTGAGCAGCTGGTATTGGCGGATCTGCAGAAAGCCCACCGACCCCAGAGCCAACACCAGCATGCCGCCCATGACCAGCAGGAGCACGCGCCAACGGCGCATCTGCCCGCCGCCAGCCTGAGGCCGCGCTTCGCCGCTCACCGGACCTCCAGCGCCTTCAGCTGCCAGATCGAGCGGCTGTAGTAGATGGTGCTGCGTAGCTGTGGGTCATGGTCATAGGGGTAGACGATGAAGATGGGGCCCTTGTCGCGTAAGGCGATGGGCTTGCCGTCGATCTGCAGCGCTAGCACCGGCTTGAAGCGTTCGGCGTCACTGACGGGGATGCTGACCTTGTAGTCATTGATGGCGCGCGCCTCCAAGCGTTGTCCCTGAGCGCCTGCGCGGCTCAGCACATCCCGCAGCAAGGGGCCGCTGAAGGTGCGCGGGCCGGGGTACCAGGGGGTCTGCGTGTGGATGCTGTGCTGGGGCAGGGCGCTGAGCTGGGCCAGGTCAAACTGGACCACCTGGTCCTGCCCACCAGCGAGCTTGCCGCTGACGGTCAGGACCACAGGCCCGCGCGCGGCCGCAGCGGCGTCTTGGGCCAGGGCGGGCCGGGTTCCGGCGGCAGCCAAGAACAGCCAGGCCAGCCAGGCCCGGCGTCTGGCCCCTGCGCAGCGGAGCTTCATGGTCGTGCGGTCGCTGAGGGTCAGCGCGCTTCGTCGCTCTTGTCGTTGGCGAGCTGGAGCAAACTGCCGCTCTGGCCCGCGGTCAGCAGGCCGGCCTGGGTGTAGGTCATCAGCTTGGCGCGCGTGTCGACGATGTCCAAATTGCGCATGGTCAGCTGGCCGATGCGGTCTTGCGGCGAGAAGGGCGCGTCCTCGACCTTCTCCATGGACAGGCGCTCGGGCTTGTAGGTCAGGTTGGGGCTCTTGGTGTCCAGCAGCGAGTAGTCATTGCCGCGGCGCAGCTCGATCGCCACCTCGCCGGTCACGGCGCGGGCCACCCAGCGCTGGGCGGTTTCGCGCAGCATGATGGCTTGCGGGTCGAACCAGCGGCCTTGGTACAGCAGGCGTCCGAGCTTGAGACCGTTCATGCGGTACTGCTCGATGGTGTCTTCGTTGTGGATGCCGGTGACCAAACGCTCGTAGGCGATGTGCAGCAGCGCCAGGCCCGGGGCCTCGTAGATGCCGCGGCTCTTGGCTTCGATGATGCGGTTTTCGATCTGGTCACTCATGCCCAGGCCATGGCGGCCGCCGATGCGGTTGGCTTCCAGCAGCAGGGCGACTGGGTCGCTGTACTCGACACCGTTCAGCGCCACCGGCATGCCTTCTTCAAAGCGCACGGTGACTTCTTCGGCCTTGACCACCACGTCATCGCGCCAGAAGGCGACGCCCATGATGGGGTTGACGATCTTGATGCCGCTGTTCAGGTGCTCCAGGTCCTTGGCTTCATGGGTCGCGCCCAGCAGGTTGGAGTCCGTGGAGTAGGCCTTCTCGGCCGACATCTTGTAGCCAAAGCCAGCCTTGCTCATGAAGGCCGACATCTCGGCACGGCCGCCCAGCTCGTCGATGAAGGCCTGGTCCAGCCAGGGCTTGTAGATCTTCAGCGCCGGGTTGGTGAGCAGGCCGTAGCGATAGAAACGCTCGATGTCATTGCCCTTGAAGGTCGAGCCGTCACCCCAGATGTTGACGTCATCTTCCTTCATGGCCGCCACCAGCATGGTGCCGGTCACGGCGCGGCCGATGGGCGTGGTGTTGAAGTAGGTCACACCGGCGGTGCTGATGTGGAAGGCGCCGGCCTGCAGGGCGGCAATGCCTTCGTGCACCAGCTGAGCGCGGCAGTCCACCAGCACGGCTTTCTCGGCGCCGTATTGCATGGCCTTGCGCGGGATCTCGTCGTAGTCCGGCTCGTCGGGCTGGCCCAGATTGGCGGTGTAGGCGTAGGGGATGGCGCCCTTGTTGCGCATCCAGTGCAGGGCGGCGCTGGTGTCCAGGCCACCGGAGAAAGCGATACCGACCTTCTGGCCGACGGGGATGTTCTGAAGAATGCTGGACATGTGGAACTCGAGGGGGCTGAGTGGGTTCGAGCGAAACGTTCGGGAGCCAGGCTCAGCAGGTGGACAACAAAGGGCGGACGCGTCGCATTTTCTGTCAATTTTCACGAGCGGCCCGGCGCATCGTCGCGTCGGGCTGACAGCGAGCGCCGCCTGGCGGTTTAGAAGCCGGCGCCCGGTTGGGCGAGGTACTGCTGTTCGGCCTCGGTGGAGGCCCGGCCCAGCAGGGCATTGCGATGAGGGAAACGGCCGAACTGCGCGATCACCTGCTGGTGGCGGTGTGCGTAGTCGGCCGCGCCGGCCAGGCGTGGGTCTTCCGCGGCCAAGGATTCGAAGGCCTGCACGCAGCGGTTTTGCAGGCCCAGGTCTTCGGTATGTTCGAGCGGCATGAGCATGAACCAGCGCTGCAAGGCGGAGAGCTCACGGGCCTCGGGTTCGTCCATCAGGCTCAGAGCCAGCTGCAGCGCCAGTGGATCGCCTGCAAAGGCGCGGGCGCTGTCGCGGTAGATGTTGCGGGTGAACTGGTCCAGCAGCAGGATGCGCGCCAGGCGCGCTTGCGCGCTGTCGCCCCAATGGCTCAGGCCTTGTTGCAAGGCCTGTTCGACCAGGGCGCCAAAGCGGCTGCGGATCTCTGCATCGGTGGCCGCGCTCTTGGTGAACCAAAGCGGGCGCACCTGGCCATCCTCTGCGCTGCCCAGCGTGCCGAACCAGTAGTTGAGCACCGCCTGGGCCTCCGCCGGCAGGCGCAGGCGCTGCCACTGTGGGTGGCGCTGCAGATAGGCCTCGACATAGCTGCAGCCGGGCAGCAGGGGCAGGCCGAGGCCTGCAGCCCAGCGCAAGCCGTGCGCCACCAGCTGGCCGGCCAGGCCGCGGCCTTGCAGGGCTGGCGCCGTTCCCGTGTGAGTGAAGACCAGGTCGCGGCCGCTGAGCTGGTAATCCAGCTCGATTTGCTGGCCGTCGACCAGGGCCCAAAAACGGCCTTGAATCGCGCCGCCGGCGCCGCTCTCGCTGTGGTGTTGGATGTCGAGGGTACTCATGACTTCAGCGTCCCAGTTGTTGCCAGAGGTAGCTGTACTCCAGCGCTTGCAGCGTGGCGCGCTGCTCGTTGTCGGCCGCGCCGCCGTGTCCGCCCTCGGTGTTCTCGAAGTAGTACAGCGGGTGGCCTTGCTCCAGCATCAGCGCCGCCATCTTGCGGGCATGGCCGGGGTGGACGCGATCGTCGCGGGTCGAAGTGGTGAAGAGCACCTTGGGGTATTTCACGCCGGGCTTGACGTTCTGGTAGGGGCTGTACTTGGAGATGAAGCTCCACTCCTCGGCGCGATCCGGGTCGCCGTACTCGGCCATCCAGGAGGCACCGGCCAGCAGCTGGTGGTAGCGGCGCATGTCCAGCAGGGGCACCTGGCAGACCACGGCGTTGAACAGATCGGGGCGCTGTGTGAGCGTGGCGCCGACCAGCAGGCCGCCGTTGCTGCCACCCATGATGCCCAGATGCCTGGGCGAGCTGATCTTGCGGGCGATCAGGTCCTCGGCCACGGCGATGAAATCGTCGTAGCTGCGCTGCTTGTTGGCCTTGACGGCCGACTGGTGCCAGGCCGGGCCGAACTCGCCGCCGCCACGGATATTGGCCAGCACGAACACGCCGCCGCGGCTGTACCAGGCGCGGCCGAAGCCACCCGAGTAGAAGGGCTGCATGGACGCCTCAAAGCCGCCGTAGCCGTAGAGCAGGGTGGGGTTCTGGCCATCCAGGGCAGCACCTTCCGGGCGCACCACAAAGTAGGGCACGCGGGTGCCGTCCTTGCTGGTGGCGAAGTGTTGCTCGGCCTTGAGGCCGCGGGCCTCGAACTTGGCTTCGCGCGCCTTCAGCAGCTCGCGCGCGTCGCTGCCTGCGCGAGCGAGGAAGAGACTGTCGGGGGTCAGAAAGTCCGCGTAATTGACCAGGTAGTGCTCGGCCAGCTCGTCCTGGGCCAGCTCGCTGTCATGCAGGGCCTGAAGATGCAGGGTGCCGGGGAAGGGCGCCTGGATCTGGCGGTGGCGGGCCGGGCGGCCGGGCGCAAAACTCCATTCTTCCAACTTGCTGGCCACCTGGTCGTTGATATTGAGCACCAGGTGCTGGCGGGTGGTGATGAAGCTGTCCAGCGAGCGGGTGGCGCTGGGCTTGAACAAGGTGCTGAACTTGCGCTCGCCGCGGATGAAGGCGGCCGCCGGTGCGCTCAGCAAGCTGCCGGCGGCATGCCGCATGCCGCCGACACGCCAGTCCTTGCGCGGCTGCATCAGCACGCGGGCGCCCCAGAAGCTCAGTTGCAGATCGGTGGGCACGTCGAGGGCCCGGAGCTTGTCGCCCTGCAGCAGGAAATAGCGCTGGTTGTAAAAGTCCAGCGCGCGGCTGAACACGGTGCGCTCATGGCCGGGCGTGCGGTCCACCAGCACCGACACCGCCACATCCTGGGCCTGGCCCTCGAACACCGTGCGGGCCTGGGCCAGCGGCGTGCCGCGCTGCCAGCGCTTGATCACCCGCGGGTAGCCCGAATCGGTCAGGCTGCCGGGGCCGAAATCGCTGGCCACATAAATGTGGTCGGCATCGATCCAGCTGACCTCGCTCTTGGCCTCGGGCAGGACGAAGCCGTCGCTAACGAATTGCTTGCTGACGGTATCGAATTCGCGCAGCACATGGGCGTCCGAGCCTCCGCGCGACAGCGAGATCAGGCAACGGCGGTACTCGGGCGCCAGGCAATGGGCGCCGGCAAACACCCAGCTCTCGCCCTCGGCGGCACCGAGTGCGTCCAGGTCCAGCACGGTTTCCCAGGCTGGGCTGGCTTTCTTGTACTCGGCCAGGCTGCTGCGGCGCCACAGGCCTCGCTTGTGGTTTTGGTCTTGCCAAAGGTTGTAAACCCAGGCGCCCTTGCGGCTGATCTGCGGGATGCGGTCGCTGGCGTTGAGCAGGTCCAGCATTTCGCGGCGCAGACCCGGGTATTCGGGGCGGGCTTGCAACTCAGCGAGGGTCAGCTGGTTGCGTTCCTTGACCCAGGCCAGGGCGCGCTCGCCTTGCACCTCTTCCAGCCACTGGCGGGGGTCGGCGCTTGGCGCATCGGTGGAAGGCTGTGCGAGGCTCATCGGGCTTGTGCTCATCAGTGCGGTGAAGGCCAGCGCGCAGGCGCTGAAGGAAATCCGGCTCATCGAGGGCATACAAGGCATCCTGGTATTCATGCGTCAGAACAGACGTGGTGCCTGCGCTCAGGCCGGCGTTTTGAGTGCCACCGGGTTGATCTCTACCGAGGTATCCGCGGTGGATACATAAATGCCACCATCCTGAACCGTGACCTGCAGCTGCATGCTGCGTTGCGCCAGGGCGGCCAGAGCCTGCGACTGCTCGGCCGGAATCTGCCAGACGGCCAGGCGCGGGCAGCGCTGCAGCTTGGCTTCGATGCCGGCCCACCAGATCGGCGTGCTGTAGGCGAAGCCATAGACCGACACCCGCTCCGAGCGACCATGGGCCTTGAGCAAGCGGCGGTCATCGGGCTGGCCGAGGTCGATCCAGTGCAAGATGTCGCCGGTCAAGTCGCGCTGCCAGAGCTCGGGTTCCTCGGCGTCGGCCAGGCCCTTGCTCAGTTCCAGCTTGCCGCGCAACTCGTCGGCGGGCACGTTCAGGGCGAAGGCCAGGATGCGGATCATCATGCGTTCGTCCGTCTCCGAGGGCTGGCGCGCGATGGTCAGGTTGTGCTCGCCGTAGACATGACGGTCCATGTCAGCGATTTGCAACTGGGCTTTGTGGATGGTGGCTTTGATGGCCATAGGGCGTGGCTACTCTCGGATTCTTGCGGCTGGACGGTGCGGGCTCGGTGCGAGCCGGCGCCGGATTATCAACGTAGGGGACAATCAGGCCCTTGTTTCCCCCAAAGCCTTTGCCGGCGCCCCTCCGATGAGCATGAAGAAGACCGACCTCGACCGCCTTGCCGGCATCAAACTCGACAGCCAGATGCGCGGCGCGGCCATCCCCGGTCGCTTTGGCAAGCAGGCAGCCCAGCTGCCGGACCGCAAGGAGCAGCGCCGGCTCGACGCGGCCGCCGGTCTCGTGCCCTTCGCCTGCAAGCTGCCGGCCGAGCTGACTCAGCAGCTGCGCGAGCGCGCGGCCACGCACGCCGGCGGCATCAACGGTCTGGTGGCCGAGCTGCTGCAGAAATCCCTGGCCTGAGGCCGGGAAGACGCCAGCCCTCATGCCGCTTCAGCCATGGCATGATGGCCGCCGTTGTGCGCTGGCTCAAGCCTGCGCATCACAGCTTTTTTTGTATGCGCCCGGATGCCGCCGCCAGCGAACTCCGGGCGGCAGTCCCGTCATCGAAAAAGAGTCATTGCCATGAAACGTCTCCTCATCTCTCTGGCCGCTGCGGCCCTGATGCCCGCGTTTGCTCAGACCGCCAACCCCGGCGCCAAGGTCGACCCCAAGAACAACAAGGTCGGCAAGCCCGTCGTGGAAAAGCCCAAGGCCAAGTTGCTGAGCCGCGATCAGCTGCGCAGCTGCATCGAAATGAGCGAGGCCAATAGCCTTGAAGCAGATGCCGTCAAGGCCGATCAAAACACGTACAAGGACACCGCCAGTGCCCTGAAGGCTGAGCGCGATGCGCTGCAGAAGGCCGACGAGGCCGCCGGTGTGGCCTTGGCTGAAATGAAGGCCGAGCGTGAAGGCATCTTGAAAGAGTTCGAGAACATCAAGGCCTATGCCGACAACAAAGACCCGCGTCCCGATCCGGAAGTGCTGGCCGCCCGCAACAAGGCTTACCAGGAGCGCGCCAAGGCTTTCGATACGCGCGTGAACAGCATCAACGAGAACAACGCCAAGAGCAACGAGGCCCGCAAGGCCTTCGGCGTCAAGGTCGATGCATTGAATGCCAGCTTCAAGGCCCTGGAAGAGCGCCAGGAAAACCATCTGGACAAGGTCGACACCTGGAAGCAGGAATGCGGCAACAAGCAGTACGACGAAGAAGACGAAAAAGCCATCAAGAAAGAGCGTGCGGCTGCCGGCAAGTGATGCCCGCCTGCTGAGTTTTTCGCGCTGCGCATGAGGCGCCAGGCTCACCGGCTTGGCGCCTTTTTCTTTGTCTTTTTCTTTGCTTTTTGGAGTTCCCCTGTGTCCTCAACGTCCTTCAATCCCCTTTTGCAAGACTGGACCGGCCCCTTTGGTTTGCCGCCCTTTGCGGCCATCGAAGCGGCTCATTTCCAGCCCGCCTTCGAGCAGGCCTTGGCGCAGCACCGCAGTGAGCTGGATGCCATTGCCGGGCAAGCCGAGGCGCCCACTTTCGCCAACACCTTGGCCGCCTTCGACCGCAGCGGCCGCCTGTTGACCCGACTGGAGCATCTCTTCTATTCCCTGGCGGCGTCGGCCTCTTCCCCCGAGATCCAGGCGGTGCAGCGCGCTCTGGCTGCGCCGCTGGCGGCGCACAGCAATGCGGTTTACATGCATGCCGGCCTGTTTCAGCGCGTGCATTCGATCTACGAGCAGCGAAGCGCATTGGGCCTGGCTGCTGAGCCGCTGCGCTTGCTGGAGCGTGTGCATCTGGATTTCGTGCGCGCTGGCGCCCAACTGGAGCCCGCCGCGCAAGCGCGTTATGCCCAGGTCATGGAGCGCCTGGCCGAGCTCAACACCCAATTCGGCCAGAACGTGCTGGCCGACGAAACCGGTTTCCGCCTGGAGCTGCGCAGCGAGGACGAACTGGCCGGCTTGCCCGGCTTTGTGCGTGCAGCGGCGGCCCAGGCTGCGGCCGAGCGCGGCCTGGAGGCGGGCGCGCATGTGATCACCTTGTCGCGCTCCCACATCGTGCCCTTCCTGACCTTCAGCGAGCGGCGCGATCTGCGTGAGCAAGCCTGGCGTGCCTGGGTGGGCCGCGGCGAGAACGCCGGCCCGAGCGACAACCGCGCCATTGCGCAAGAGATCCTGAGCCTGCGCCAGGAACAGGCGCGCCTGCATGGCCATGCCTGCTACGCCGACTTCGCCCTGGCCGACACCATGGCCGGTTCGCGCGAGGCGGTGCTGGGTCTGCTCAACCAGGTCTGGGAGCCGGCCAAGGCGGCCGCCGAGGGTGAGCGCCAGGCCCTGGAGGGCATGATGGCCTCGCTGGATCACCACTTCCCGCTGAAGGCCTGGGACTGGCGCTTCTACGCCGAGAAGGTTCGCAAGGCCCGATATGACTTGGAAGAAGCGGAGGTCAAGCCTTACTTCCCGCTCGATGCCATGGTTCAAGCCTTGTTCGATTGCGCCCAGCGCCTGTTCGGCCTGCGCTTTGTGCATCGCCCCGAGGTGGCCGGCTACCACGCTGATGTGCAGGTCTACGAGGTCCGCAATGCCGACGACAGCCTGCGCGGCGTCTTCCTGCATGACAACTTCGCTCGCAGCACCAAGCGCAGCGGCGCCTGGATGAATGCCATGCGCTGGCAGGCGCGCAATGGCATGGACTGCGTGCCCATCATCCTGAACAACAACAACTTCGCCAAGGGCGCGCCCGGTGAGCCCACGCTCCTGAGCTTCGACGACGCTCGCACCCTGTTCCACGAGTTCGGCCATGGCTTGCACGGCCTGCTGTCCGAGGTGGAGTTCGAGCGCCTGTCTGGCACCCAGGTGCTGCGCGATTTCGTCGAACTGCCTTCGCAGATCTTCGAGCATTGGATGAGCGAGCCCGAGGTGCTCAAGAAGCACGCCCGCCACTACCAAAGCGGCGAGCCCATTCCCGACAGCCTTCTCGCCAAACTCAAGGCGGCCGAGCTGTTCAATCAGGGCTATGAGACCGTGCGCTACACGGCCAGCGCTCTGGTCGACCTGGCCGTGCATTCGCGCAGCGAATCCGAGGGGCCGGATGTGGTGGCTTTCGAAGCCGATTGCCTGGCCGCTTACGGGCTGCCGGCTGCCGTCGGCCTGAACCACCGGCTGACGCATTTCCAGCATCTGTTCTCGGGCGCCAGCTATGCCGCCGGCTACTACGTCTATATGTGGGCGGAAGTGCTGGACTGCGACGGCTATGAGGCTTTTGTTGAAGCCGGCAGTGCCTTCGATGCGGCCACCGCCGAGCGCCTGCGCCGCAGCATTCTTTCCAGCGGCAACAGCCAGGAGCCGGGTGCGGCTTTCCGCGCCTTCCGCGGCCGCGACCCGGTGGTTCAGCCCATGCTCAAGAGCCGGGGCTTGCTGCCGGCTTGATGCGTTCGGCCCGCTGGGCCAGTTCGGCCAGGAACTGGTCCAGGCCGGCGTGGAAGGCTTTGAAATCCACCGGCTTGGTCCAGTAGTCGGAAAAACCGGCGGCCTTGGCGCGGCGCATGTCTTCCGGCATGGCGTTGGCCGAGAGGGCAATGCAGGGGATGTGGGCTGTGGCGGCCGATGCGCGCAAGGCCTGCAAGACCTGGAAGCCGTTCATGTCCGGCAACTCCAGGTCCAAGAGGATCAGATCCGGCAAATAGCTGGCTGCCCGATTCAGGCCCTGGGCGCCGTCGCCGGCCAGTTCCAGGCGCCATGCAGGGCGCATGGCCGTCAGTTCCTCGACCAGCAACTGATTGACGAGGTTGTCTTCAATGTAAAGGAGGCGGGCTTGGGTCTCGGGTCTGTCCAGCTCTGAGTCAGGCCGAGCCAGCCGGGCATCGGTGTTGCCCTGCCGGTGGCTGTGCACTTGCTTGGGGGCCGCGTGGATTCCGCTGAGGAATTCCGGGCTCTGACTGGAGAGCGAGAACATATCGTTACAGTCTACGGCGCCTCTGTGACAGCCCCTGCGACAAGCGTCGCGCATGTTGAAATGCTGCCACGCTCCGCGACAAGGCTTGACAGTCCCGCGGGCCTTCGTTCCATAACTTTGAATTCCACTGCCATGAGTCCCCGTACTTCTGAAAGCAGCAGCCCGACTGCGCCGGCTGAAACGTCCCCGGTGGCCCTGGTCACCGGTGCAGGCTCGGGCATCGGCCGGGCCGTAGCGCTGGCCTTGTTGGCGGCCGGCTACCGGGTTGGCTTGCTGGGCCGGCGCCTGCAGACGCTGGAGCAGACCGCGAGCCTGGCCGGCGAGGGCGGCCGGAGCTTCCTGCTGCTGGTGGCGGATGTCACCCAGCCGGCCGAGGTCGCTGCCGCCTTTGAGCGACTGGGTCAGCAATGGGGCCGGCTCGATCTGCTGTTCAACAACGCCGGGGTCAGTGCCGCCGCGCTGCCCATCGATGAGTTGAGCTTTGAACAATGGCGTGCGGTGCTTGATGTCAATGTCAGTGGCGCTTTTCTGTGCGCCCAGGCAGCCGTCCGGATGATGAAGCAGCAACAGCCGCGAGGCGGCCGCATCATCAACAACGGCTCGATTTCCGCCCATGCGCCGCGCCCCAACTCAGCCCCTTACACCGCCAGCAAGCATGCCATCACCGGCTTGACCAAGTCCTTGTCCCTGGATGGCCGGGCTTTTGACATCGCCTGCGGCCAGATCGACATTGGCAACGCCCTGACCGAGATGGCGCTTCCCATGACCCGCGGGGTGCCGCAGGCCCATGGCGCTGTGGCTGTGGAGGCGACCATGGATGTCGCCCATGTCGCCAGCGCCGTGCTCTATATGGCCAGCTTGCCCTTGTCGGCCAATGTGCAAAGCTTGACCGTCATGGCCACGACCATGCCTTTTGTCGGCCGGGGTTGAATTGCGCTTCAATGCCCCGATCTGAATTTCGTTTTGCCGTTTCAATCACCACGAAGGTCTGACCTTGTTCTCCGCCCTCATTTCCCTGATCTTCCGCCTGGTCCTGGCTGTGGCCACTGTCGTGCTGGTGCTGAGCCTGATGGCGGTGGCGGTGCTGACCGTGATCGGCCTGCTGATCTGGAGCCTCTTGCGCGGCCGCAAGCCGGTCATTGACATGGGGCGCTTCCAGCGCGCCCGCCAGGCACGACCCGGTTTTGCTGCCCGTCGCACCAGCCAGCCCATGGGCGAGGTGGTCGATGTCGAGGCCCGCGAGGTCAGCCCTGGGAGCCCGCGCCTGCCTTGAGCCGCAGCTCAATTCGGGCGGGAGTCGGTGCGGAAGTTGCTCCAAGCGGCACAGAGCCGTCGTTCGCTGAGATTTGAATACAAACGCAGAGTGCGCGGAGGACCGCAGAGGTCGCGGAGAAGAGAGCAGGATTTCTAGTCTCAGCGTCCTCTGCGGTCCTCAGCGAGCTCTGCGTGCTGGAACTTCTTCGCGAACGACGGTTCAGTGCCGGGAGCTGTCATCGCTCAAGTTAAGCCAGCCGCTGACTCAGTAGCGCTTGTTGGACAGTTCGGCCAGGATCTCGCCGTAGATGCGGTAGCGTGAAGCGCTGATCTGGCCGGCGGCCACGGCGTCGCGGACGCCGCAGCCGGGTTCGTGCTGGTGGCTGCAGTTGTAGAAACGGCAGTGGTCGGCGTGGGCGCTCATGTCGGGCATCAGCCGCGCCAAGGTGGCCGGGTCGATCTGGTGCAGGCCGAACTCCTGGAAGCCGGGTGAGTCGATCAGGGCGCTCTCGCGCGCCGCGTCGACCCAGTACCACTGCGTGGTCGTGGTCGTATGCCGGCCCGAGTTGAGCGCAACCGAGATATCGCCGACCTGGGCCTTGGCGTCAGGAATCAGGAGATTGATCAGCGTGCTCTTGCCCGTGCCGCTGGGGCCCAGCACAAAGCTGCGCTTGCCGCTGAGCCAGGGCGTCAGCTGGGCGCGCGCGTCTTCGGGGTCGGCCTTCATGGCCAGCTCCATCATGGGCAGGCCCATGGCGCGATAGGGGGCCAGGCGTTCACGGGCATGGGCCGTGCCGGGCAGGTCGGTCTTGTTCAGGGCGATGGTGGTGGCGATGCCGGCGCTTTCGGCCGCAATCATGGCGCGGCAGAGCTGGCTTTCGCTGAACACCGGCTCCACCGCCACCAGGATCAGCAGTTGGTCGAGGTTCGAAGCAAAGCTCTTGGTCTTCCACTCGTCCTGGCGGAACAGCAGATTGCGGCGCGGCTCCACCGCCTCGATCACGCCTTCGTCCGAACCCGAGGGCGCCCAGCGCACCTGGTCGCCGACCACGCAATCGCTTTTCTTGCCGCGCGGGTGGCAGACCCGGCGCTGCCCTTCGGCGTCTTCGACGATGTAGTGGCGGCCATGGCCGCGCACCACCAGGCCCAGGTCCAGCTGCGAAAACTTGCCGCTCACGACGCGGCGCCCTGCAGACCCGCGGCAGAGGAGGGGTGCTGCGCAATGGCCGCCAAGCGTTCGCTGGCCGGCGGGTGCGAATAGTAGAACGCCGCGTAGACCGGATCTGGCGTCAAGGTGCCGGCATTGTCTTCATGGAGTTTGAGCAAGGCCGAGGACAGCTCCGAGCCGCTGGCATGGGCGCAGGCGTATGCATCGGCCTGGAACTCGTCGCGGCGCGACATCAGGCTGCCCAGCGGTGTGAAAAAGAAAGCGAAGACCGGCACGACCAGCATGAAGAGAAGCAGAGCCAGGGCATCGTTGGGCGCCGCCATATTGGGCTGCACATTGAAGGCGATGTAGAAACCTGCCTGGCTGGACAACCATCCCAGCAGGGCGAAACCGGCCAGGCTGAGCGCGAACATCGTCAGCATGCGTTTGAGCACATGGCGGTGTTTGAAGTGGCCCAGTTCATGGGCCAGCACCGCCTCGACCTCGCTGCCGTTGAGGCGCTGCAGCAAGGTGTCAAAGAACACCACCCGCTTGGCGGGGCCGAAGCCGGTGAAATATGCATTGCCATGGGCCGAGCGGCGGCTGCCGTCCATCACGAAAAGGCCTTGCGAGGCAAAGCCGCAGCGCTGCATCAGTCCTTCGACGCGCGCCTTCAGAGCCTCGTCCGGCAGGGGTGTGAACTTGTTGAACAGCGGAGCGATGACCGTCGGGTAGAGCACCAGAATCAATAGGTTGAAGCCCATCCAGCTGCCCCAGGCCCAGAGCCACCAGGCCTGGCCGGCCGTGCCCATCAGCCACAGAATCAGGGCCGCAATCGGCAGGCCGATCAGGGCCCCGACCAGGGCGCCCTTGAGCGCGTCGGCGACATAGAGCTTGAGCGTCATGCGGTTGAAGCCGAAGCGCTGCTCGATGCGGAAGGTGTTGTACAGCTCCCAGGGCAGGTCCAGCAGGCTGCCCACCAAGGTGAAGGCCACCAGCAGACTCAGCTGGTAGCCCATGGGGCCGAAGCGTTCGGCCGTTGCGGCATGCACCCAATGGTTGAGCAGATCGAGGCCGCCGAGCAGGGTCCAGCCGAGCAGCAGGGCGCTGTCGAAGGCCAGGCTGAGCAGGCCGAAGCGGCTGCGCGCCACGGTGTAGTCGGCCGCTTTCTGATGGGCGGCCAGCGGCACGGTGGCAGCAAAAGTGGGCGGCACAGCGCCGCGGTGCTGCATGACATGGCGCACCTGGCGGCTGCTCAGCCAGAGCTTCAGGCCCAGGGACAGCAGCAGGGCCAGGGCGAAGGCCAGGCTCAGCACGGTGGGGTGGAGGGTCGGGGATAGGCTTGCAAACATGGGTGGCAAGTGTAGGGCTGCGACAATGCGGCGCACTGATTGCATAGAAAGCCCTGCCCATGAGCGACCTGACCCCTTCCGTGCCGGCCGATGCCGCGCCCGAGCTGCCCGTCAACGACCAGAACCTGATCTGGATCGATTTGGAAATGACCGGCCTCTACCCCGAGACCGACCGCATCATCGAGATCGCGGTGGTGGTCACTGATGCGCAGCTCAATGTGCGCGTCGAAGGCCCGGTCTTCGCCATCCACCAGAGCGACGAAACCCTGGACAAGATGGATGCCTGGAACAAGGGCACCCATGGCCGTAGCGGCTTGATCGACCGAGTCAAGGCCTCGACCATCAGCGAGGATGAGGCCGTCGCCCAGACCATCGCCTTCCTCAAGCAATATGTGCCCGCCGGCAAATCGCCGATGTGCGGCAACAGCATCTGCCAGGACCGCCGCTTTCTGGCCAACTACATGCCCAAGCTGGAAGCGTTCTTCCACTACCGAAACCTTGATGTCTCCACACTCAAGGAACTGGCGCGGCGCTGGAAGCCGGGCATCTTGGATGGCTTCAAGAAGGCCCAGGCGCACACCGCCATGGCCGACATTCACGAGTCCATCGACGAGCTCGCTTACTACCGCGAGCACTTTCTGTCGCTGTGACCCCGTCGCTGTGACCTCTTCAGCGTTTTCGGCGAGGGTGACTGCCTGTGGCTGAACCGGCTGCCGCCGAACTGTGGGCGGCTTTTGATTTCCCCCGCCATCCGCTGGCTCGGGAAGACGGCGAGCGGGTGCGCGGAGCCTTCTATCAGCCACCCTCGCGCTGGCTGCGCGCGCACCGCCCTGAAGAGGTGGTCGCCGTACTCGACGCCGCCCATGAGGCCAGCCGGGCCGGCGCCTGGGTGCTGGGAGGTTTGCGCTACGAGGCGGCCGTTGCGCTGGACCCGGCCTTGTGTGCCCAAGCGGGCAGCGGCCCTTTGGCCGAGTTTGCCGTCTATGACAGCGCGCCTTCCGAGTGGCCCGCTCTTGCAGCTTCGCCCGGCCTGCTGACGGATGACTGGCTGGACGCGCAGGACGAAGCGGACGAGGCCGGGCAAATCGAGCGCATCCGCGAATGGATTCGCAGCGGTGATTGCTACCAAGTCAATCTGACCACGCGCCTGCATTCCCGCTTGAGCGCCGATGTGGATCTGGCCCAGTTCTTCCTGGCCTTGCACCGCAGCCAGCCCGGCGGCTTTTCTCTGTTTTTGCGCGAGGCCCAGGTGGCCAGCGTCTCCCCCGAGCTGTTCTTCGATTGGCGCCCGGTGCCCGACGCCCAGAGCAGTTGGTTGCTGGCGGCCCAGCCCATGAAGGGCACGGCCGCGCGCGGCCGCGACGCGGCCGAAGACGAGGCGGCGCAGGCCCATCTGCG
The DNA here is from genome assembly GCF_025717675.1 of Paucibacter sp. DJ2R-2. GTDB lineage: Bacteria > Pseudomonadota > Gammaproteobacteria > Burkholderiales > Burkholderiaceae_C > Paucibacter_A. The sequence continues at coordinate 68,977 of NZ_JAJIRT010000007.1, read as the reverse complement.
CACGAGTGAGAAGGAGCGGGCCGAGAACCTGATGATCGTCGACCTGCTGCGCAATGACATCGGCCGGGTCGCCCAACTGGGCAGCGTGCGCGTGCCTCGCTTGTTCGAGCTGCTGGCCTTGCCGACGGTCTGGCAGATGACCTCGACCATCACGGCGGTCAGCCGGCCGCGCCTGCGCCTGTCGGAGTTGTTCGCGGCCCTGTTCCCTTGCGGCTCGGTCACCGGCGCCCCCAAGATCCGGGCCATGGAAATCATTGCCGAGCTGGAGGGGCAGGCGCGCGGCTGGTATTGCGGTGCCCTGGGTCTACTGCAGCCCGGTGGCGTGGCGACCTTCAATGTGCCGATCCGGACCGTCGAGCAGACGGGTGGGCTGGAGCTGCAGGCCGGTGTGGGCAGCGCCATCACGCTCGATTCCGAGGCGGGCGCGGAAGTGGCCGAGTGGCGGGCCAAGGCACGCTTTCTTTTGCGCGCGCAGGCGCCCGTGGCGGCGCTGGAAACACTGCGCTTGTCCGGTGGAGAGTTCGTTCGCCTGAGCGGCCACCTGAGCCGCCTGCAACGCAGCTGCCAGCATTTCGGGCTCAAGCCTCGCCTGCCCGAAGTTCGCGCCGCCTTGCAGCAGTTGGCGGCCGATCATGCGGTGGGCGATTGGCGTGTGCGCCTGAGCTTTTGCGCGCAACTGGGCCTGCAATTGCGGGCCACGCCGCTGGAGCCGACACCAAATTGCGTGATACTCGCGCTGGCTGCACGGGCCATCGCTTCGCAAGGGGCGGCGGCCGAGTTCATCCAGCACAAGACCACGCGGCGCGAGATCTATGAGGCCTTCGTCGCAAGCAAGCCTGCCGAGGCTTTCGATGTCTTGCTGTGGAACCCGGCCGGTGAACTGACCGAGTGCAGCTTTGGCAATATCGCCGTACAAATTGAGGGGCAGTGGCTGACGCCAGGCCTGCAAGCCGGGCTGCTGCCCGGTGTTTACCGAGAACAACTGCTGCAAGAAGGGCGGCTGCGTGAAGCGCGGCTGATGAAGAGCGATCTGCAACGCGCCCAAGCCCTTGCCTTTTTCAACAGCTTGCGTGGCTGGTGTCCTGCCCGCTTGCTGAACCCAGACGAAGCGCTGCTCTGAGACCAGAGCCCCGCCTCGTCTTTCGCGAAACCAAACAATCTCCCATGGCTACCAAATCCAAACCGCGCGCTGCGGCCGAAGCTGCTCCCGTCGCACCCAAAGCGCCTGCAAAAACCAAGGCCAAGAGCGCGGCTCCGGCCGCCGTCAAAACTGCGGCCGAGAAGCCAAGCAAGGTCGTGGCCAAGAAGGCGCCGACTGCTGTGGCGGCAAAAGTCGCCGTAAAGGCAGCTGCAAAAACTGCGGCAAAAACTGTGGCACAGGCGCCCGTGAAGACCGCAGCAATGCCTTCAGCCAAAGTCGCAGCTCAGGTGGCAGCGAAGGCAGCAGTAAAGGCGGCAGCAAAGGCGGCGCCCAAAGCAGCCGTGAAAGCAGCCGTGAAAGCAGCCCCGGTGAAAGCAGCCGCCAAGAAGGCCGCTGCAACAGCCAAGCCCGCAGCGGCATCGATGCCCGCCCCCGCTCCCGCTGCAGCCAAGAAGGCCGCGGCGAAGAAGCCTGCCCGAGTCGAGGCCAAGCCCAAGTCCAAGGCGAAAGCCGAAGTCGTGACCGAGCTGCCCGCACCGGCTGCCGCCAAGAAGACGCGGCCGGCCAAGTCAACCCGGGCGGTCGGCAAAGCTGCGGAGCTTGCGCAAGTGGTAGCGCCGGTCCCCGTTGCTAGCAAGCCAGTGACCAAGTCCGCTGCAAAGTCTTCGGAAAAGGCCGCCCCCAAAGTTGCTGCAAAGGCTTCAGCCAAGAAGAAACCGTCCGCAGCCCCAGCCGCGGCGATGCCCGCGCCGGCAGAGCCAGTCGTGCTGAGCGAGCCCAAGAAAAAGCTTGCTGCGAAGTCGCCAGTGGCGGAGGCCGCCAAGCCCGTCGCCAAGGAAGTGCGCAGCCCGGCAGCTCGTTCGACAAAGGCCAAGGCCGCGGCGGCTGAGGAGGCTGCAGTGCCTGAGGTGCTGGCCACGGCCAGCAAGAAGAAGGGCAAGACCGGCAAGCTGCCAAAGCTCGCACCTGCGACGGCGGCTGTTGCCGCCCCGCTTGTGGCGGCCCCTGCGCCAGCGGCGGCCCCCAAGCCTGCAGCCAAACCGGCTCCCGTCCCTCCGCCCGCGCCGGTTCGCTTCACCTTGCAAGCACAGGATGCAGCGCTGTTTGGCCGCTACCTGGTCAGCCCCATCGAGGGCGGCGAGCCCTGGAGCTTGCAGTTGCGGGGGCCTCGTCCGCGTGATGTGCTGTGCAGCTGCCAGGCTTTTGCCCTGAGTGAGAACGGCAGCTGCGAACACAGCCAGTTCCTGTTGAATCAGTTGCGCGCCGATCTGGCTGCGGGCTGGCAGGCCGAGTACAGCGAACTGGGGCTGAGCGGCGGTGCGCGTCGTCAGCTCTTGTGGCGCCAGTCGCCGGCTTGCCCGGCGGAGCTGGCAGACGAGGTGCAGGCTGGCCTGCGTGCCATCCATCAAGGCAAGCGCCAGGGTGTTCATGTCCTGACCCAGTTGCTGCAGCATGCGGCTGAGCTGGGTCATGAGCTGCGCGTGGATGCGGCCGTGTGGGAGCAGCTGGCTTTGGCCGGCGACGCCGCCGAGCGCGTGCGTCTGCTGGGTGAAGCCTACCCGCAGCTGTTTGACAGCCCGGGCCTGCGCAATTTGCTCAAGCTGCCCTTGCCGCATTACCAGTTGGAGGCTGCCTTGTTTGCGGTCTGCGCCGGCCGCAGCCTGGTGGCCGATGACCTGGGCCTGGGCCTGTACGCGCAAGCGCTGGGCGCGGCCGAGTTGATGCTGCGCCATTTCGGTGTCGAGCGGGTGCTGGTGCTGTGCGCCGAGTCTTCGCAGACCCGTTGGCTCAGTGAGACCCAGAGCCTGAGCGCACGCCGTGCCGGCTTGATCTGGGGTGATGCGTCGACGCGTCGCGAGCAATTGGATGCGGCCGGTGAGATCAAGATCGCTGCGCTCAACACCTTGCAGCAGGACCTGACTCTGCTGCAGGCCTACGCCCCAGAGCTCATCATCATTGACGAGGCCCAGCGCCTGGATGCGGCCACACTGGCGCGCTTGCAGCAGCTGGATCGCGGCGGTTTTGTGTTGATGCTGAGCAGCCAGCTGCTCAATGCCCAGCCGCAAATCTTGTTGCCCTTGGTCGAGATGCTGGATTGCCACCGCCAAGGCGCTCTGGCGGACTTCCTGGCCGAGCATGTGCACCGCGATGCCGCGGGCCGTGTCTCGGGCTTTATGGCCCTGGGTGATGTCGATGAGACGCTGGAGCGCCTGGTGTTCAGCCGGGCCAAGTCCGAGCTGCTGCCCAATCTGCCCTTGGCCCTGGTTCAATTGCGGGCGCTGCCCTTGAGCGAAGCCCAACTGGCCTTGCAGGCACCGCTGCTGAATGAACTGCGCCGCAGCGTCAGCCGATGGCAGCGCAGCGGCTTTGTCTCGGGCGCCGAGCAGCTGCAACTGCTGCGTCTGCTGCAAGACCTGCGCCGTCTGGCCATCAGCCCGCAGCTGCTGGCCGGACAGGCCGATGCGGGGCGCCTCAGCGATGCACCCAAGCTGATCGCCGTGGCAGCCGTGGCGCGCGAGCTGCAGGGCAGGGCGCTGGAACGCCTGCGTGTGTGCAGCCAGTGGGACGATGCCTTGAACTTGCTGCCGCCGGTGCTCCAGTCGGCCGGCATTGCTTGTGTGCAAATCCAGGCGGCGCAACCCTTGGCCCAGCGCCGTGCGCTGGCCGAGCGCTGGCGCCAAGAGACGCGTGCGACCGTGCTGCTGTGCAGCGACGCGGCCGCCCAAGGTTTGGATCTGCAGCTGCCGCGTTGCGGCCTGCTCAACCTCGAGCTGGCCTGGGGCGAGGACGTGCTGGAACAGCGCCTGGCCAGCGTGGCCGATGACGATGCACGCGGCCTGCCGCTGGTGCAGTTGCAAGCGCAAGGTGGCTTCGAGTCTGCCTTGCTGCAGCTCCAGGACGGCAGCGAAGCCTTGCCCGCTTGCAGCCTGGATGGTGATGTTGGCCTGCAGGTGCTGCAAGGTCAGGCCTTGGCTGCCTTCATGCAGGCCCTGGTCGATCTCCTGGCTTTGTGGCCGGCCGACTGATCCGGCTTGGATTCAGCTTCCGGGTAGCAGCAGCGGGCGTGAATTCCACACGCCCGCTCTGCATTCCGGCGATTTCATTTCGCAAATGCAGATATTTCTGTCTTTGACGGCTTGATGAAGCTTCCGTGAAAACCCTAGTGTGCTATAGTCATGGACTTGCTTGCAGCTGAAGCTGCTCTGCAATTCGTTCGTCTCCTCTGACCTCGTTCAGGCCGCTGACCACAGTCGAAGCTCCGCAAGGCGTTTTCGAGCATGTTGCGCTCAGTGACACGAATCCCCGGGCTACGCCCTGGCTTCGTGAACATCCCTTCCGGGATGGTGTGCTGGACACCCTTCGGGTTCGGTCGGCGGCGATGCCGTCGCTTTGACTGTTCCCCCGGCGCCGCACCTGGCACCTCACGGCTTTGCTTTGCCGTCTCTCAAGTCCCGGTGCACGACGCGAGCTTTCTCCCAGCGACTTTACTGGCTTGACACGCATTCTTTTGCTGCGTGGCAGGCGCGTGTTTTCGTCTCGTTTTTGCGAGGCGGGGCATGGCTTTGTTGAAAGAAGATATGAGCTTTGAAAATCTAGGTTTGCACGAGTCCCTGTTGCGTGCCGTGAAAGATTCCGGTTACGAAACCGCCACTGAAGTGCAAGCCCTGGCGATCCCCGCCGGCCTCAAGGGCCTGGATCTGATGGTGTCCTCGCGCACCGGCAGCGGCAAGACCGCTTCCTTCATCCTGCCGGCCCTGCAAAAGGTGCTGGACGCTCGCACCGCTGCGGCCGCTGCCGCCGGTGGCGAGAACACCCGCCGCGAAAAAGGCAAGGTTCTGGGCCCGCGCGTCCTGGTCCTGTGCCCCACCCGTGAGCTGGCCATGCAAGTGGCCAAGGCCGCACAGACCTACGGCCGCCACATCCAGGGCCTGAAGCTGTCGACCGTGCTGGGCGGCATGCCCTATGCCCTGCAGCTGCGTCAGCTGAGCGGCCCCTTGGACATCCTGATCGCCACTCCCGGCCGTCTGATGGACCACATCCAGTCCGGCAAGGCCGTGCTGGACAATGTCGAGATGCTGGTGCTGGACGAAGCCGACCGCATGCTGGACATGGGCTTCATCGATGACATCAAGTTCATCGCTGACCGCATCCCGGCCACCCGCCAGACCGTGATGTTCAGCGCGACCTTCGCCGGTCACGTCGGCCGCCTGGCCAACGAGCTGCTGCGCGAGCCGCAGCGCATCGACGTGGCTTCGCACACCGACACCCATGAGAACATCACCCAGCGTCTGCACTGGGCTGACAACAACAACCACAAGGACCAGCTGCTCGAGCATCTGCTGGCCGACAAGGATGTCGACCAAGCCCTGGTCTTCACCAGCACTCAGCGCGACGCCGACTGGTTGGCCGAACGCCTGCAAGAGCTGGGTCATGCCGTGGCTCCTTTGCACGGCGGCATGCCGCAAGGCCGTCGCAACCGCGTGCTGATGGCTCTGCGCCGTCGTGAAGTGCGCGTGTTGGTGGCCACCGACGTCGCCGCCCGCGGCATCGACGTGCCCACCATCACCCACGTGATCAACTACGGCCTGCCCATGAAGGCCGAGGATTATGTGCACCGCATCGGCCGTACCGGCCGTGCCGGTCGCGAAGGTCTGGCCGTCACCCTGGCCACGCGTGACGATGTGTCCATGATCCGCCGCATCCAGCAGTTCACGACCCAGACCATTCCTTCGGCTCAGATCGAAGGCCTGGAGCCGAAGTCGCAAGAGCCGCGCATCTTCCCGCCCCGGCCTGCTGGCGCCGGTGGTTTTGAAGACCGAGGTGCACGTCCGAGCTGGGGCGGCAAGCCCGGCTTTGGCGGCAAGAGCTTCGGCGGTGGCGCCAAGCCTTTCAACCGTGACGGCGGCCGCCCCTTTGTGCGCGACAACCGTGATGGCGGCGCCCGTCCGCAAGGCTTCGAGCCGCGCGGTGGTGACTTCCGCCCCGATGCCCGTCCTTTCGACCGTGCCCCGGCCGACCGTGGCTTCGATCGTGGTTTTGACCGTGCCCCCGCTGGCGGCGGTTTCGACCGCGGCAATGCCGGCTTCGCCCCGCGTGGTGACAAGCCCGCGTTCGCCCCGCGTGGCGACCGTCCGAGCTTCGGCGACAAGCCTTCCTTCGGTGGCAAGCCCAGCTTTGGTGCTGACCGTCGCCCGGGTGGCTTCGACTCCCGCGGCCCTGGCGGCCCGGCTGCCAAGCGTGGCGGCCCGGCCGGCCCGCGCCGAAGTGGCTTTGGCCGCTGAGCCAAATAACGGTGGCTTCGGCCGCTGAGCCCAGAGCAGCCACAGCGCTGCTCTAAGATGGAAAGGCCCGCTCAGCGGGCCTTTTTTGTTTTCAGCATTCCCTTTTTGAGTTCGCCATGGCCGCGCCCCGTGAAACCGCCACCTTGATCCAATGGGATGACGCCAAGGGCTGTGGCTTTCTGCGCGGCGATTCAGAGCCGAGTCGTCTCTTCGTCAGGCTGCGTGATTTCGAACTCTTGACCGAGCGCCCGCGGCAGGGCGAACGCTTCAGCTTCGAGCCTGGCCTTGATGGCCAGGGCCGGCGCCGCGCCCAGCGCGTGCGCCGGCCGCGCGCGCCCATCTCTGTTCGTCCTAGAAATTCGGCGGGCACGGCCGGGCTGCTCTTGATCCCGGCCTTTGCGGCGGTCTACCTGGCCTGTCACTTGCTCTGGGGCCTGCCGCCGGCGCTCTGGGGTGGCTATATGGCCCTGAGCCTGGCCAGCTTTATCGTCTACGCCGGTGACAAGCGCGCCGCCCGCCTGGGGCAGTGGCGGGTCAAGGAAAGCACCTTGCATGGTCTGGCCTTGGCGGGCGGCTGGCCCGGTGCCTTGCTGGCGCAATCCGTCCTGCGGCACAAGAGCAGCAAGGCCCCGTTCCGGCGCCGCTTCTGGCTCACGGTGTGGGGCAACTGCTTTGCCTTCGCCCTGATCTTCACCCCGCTGCGCTCGCTGCTCTGGGCTGCGCTGGGTTTCGGCTCGAACTGAAGCGACACGATCAATCTGGGAAAACTGGTCCGGCATTTGGGCCCACTTTGGCGCTGCCTTTTTCTGGCGTTGCAGCTAGGCTACGGCCTCATGGGAAAGTTCAGATTCGTTTGCCGCCGAGTCCCGCCATGGAAGCTTTGAGCGCAGGCTTGACTGCTTGGTTGGCACAGGCGCTGCCCTCGGGCTGGCCTCTGGCCCGAGGCTTGGTGGAGCTGCTTCTCTTTGCGCTCGTGCCGAGCCTGTTGCTGTTGAGCAGCGCTTCCGCTTTGCTGGCCGGCGCGCAGGCGCGCGTGCAGGCCTCCCTGCATGTCCGACCACGCGGGGTGCCGCGCAGTCGATGGCTTGGCGCGCTTTTGTTTGCTGCGGCCTTGTGGTGGCCTTGGCTTGGCGAGCTCACCAGCACCGAGGCCGTTCTGGCCAGCTTTGTCCTGGCTTTCTGCGCGGCCCTGGCCCTGCTGGCCGGCTTGCAGCCGCGCCGCGCCCTGACCTCCAGTTTTCGCGGCCTGGCACTGCTGGCCACCGTCATCCTGGCCGCACTGCAGGCTTGGTGCACCCAGGGCAGCTTGGGTGCTGCGCTCTTCGGTGTCGCGAGCTCGTTCGCGGCAGCCGGGCTCTTGTGGATCAACGGTGGAACGCATCTGGCGCGCGCGCTGCGCTGCCTGCTGATGTTTGCAGTCGCAGGGCTGCCCCTGGTTTGGCGCTTGCTTCAGAGCGCCAGCGATCCGGGCTTGCGGGCGGCGCTGGAGGCCTGGCCGGCCTGGGGTCTTGGTGCCCGCGAAGCGGTGCTGCTTCTGTTCCTGCTGCTGGCGACCCAGGGTCTGCCGGCTTTGCTGCGTCATGTCAGTGAGTTGCAACTCGCGGCTGACAAGGAGGGCGAGGCGCATTTCATCGATCCCTTGACTGGCCTGGCCACGCGTCTGGGCCTGGAGCGGCAGCTGGCTCTGGCTGTGGTGAACAGCGATGCCCATGAGCGGCCGCTGGCCTTGCTGCTGTTTGATCTGGACGGCTTCAATCCGGTCAACAGCAGTTTCGGTCATGACAAGGGGGACGCCTTGCTGCGCCTGGCCGGCGAGCGCTTGCGCGCCTGCCTGGGCACTGGCGATGTGGCGGCGCGCATCGGCGGTGACGAGTTCGCCGTCCTGCTGATCGATGCCCGCAGCAAGGAGGCGGTGGCCAGTTTCACCGCGCGCGTGCTGGCGGAGCTGGCGCGGCCCTATGTGCTCGATCGCCGCGAGCTGGCCATTTCCTGTTCCGCCGGCATCGCCCGCTACCCGCTGGATGGCGGCAAGGCCCGCATGCTGGCCTGTGCCGACGCGGCCAAGAGCGCGGCCAAGCGCCTCGGCGGTGCTTGCTACTGTTTTTATGCCGCCGGCATGGACGGCGACAGCCGCGAGCAGTTGGATCTGCTGCGCGATCTGCGCCATGCCGTCGAGCGCGATCAGCTGGAGCTGTACTTCCAGCCCAAGATCGATGCGCGCAGCGGCGAGGTGACTGCGGCAGAGGCCTTGCTGCGCTGGCACCACCCGAGCCGCGGCATGGTGTCGCCGGTGATCTTCATCCCGATCGCTGAGCGCTTCGGCTTCATGCGCGAGCTGGGCAACTGGGTCATCGATGCGGCCTGCCGTCAGGCCCAGATCTGGCGCGAGAGCGGCCTGCGCATGCGTGTGGCCATCAACCTCTCGGCCCAGCAGATGCGCCAGGCCGACATCGTCGAACGCATTCAAAGCGCCTTGCAGGCCTCGGGCATGCACCCGACCTTGTTGACCTGCGAAATCACCGAGTCGGTGGTGATGGAGAACACCCAGGCCATCCAGGACACCTTCCGCCGCCTCGGTGAGCTGGGCGTGCATCTGTCCATCGATGATTTCGGCACCGGCTATTCCTCGCTCAGCTATCTGCGCCAGCTGCCGGCGCAAGAGCTCAAGGTCGACCGCGCCTTCGTCACCGATCTGGTGAGCAGCGCCGATGCGCGCGCCGTGGTCGATGCCGTCATCAAGCTCGCCCATGCTCTGGGCCTGCGGGTGGTGGCCGAAGGGGTGGAAACGCAGGGCCAGCAGCAGGTGCTGGTGAGCATGGGCTGCGATGAGCTGCAGGGCTATCTGTTTGCCCGGCCCATGTCGGCCCAGGCGATTTTGCTCTGGGCCACCGACGACAAGAATTCGGCGCCGGCCTTCCGCGCCTCCTTGTTCGGCGACACGCAGGACCTGGATCAGCTCTGAACTTCTGGCCTACGGCTGGCCGGAAAAGGGCGCTCCAGCGGGGATAATCGCCCCCATGCGGGAGACCCCAAACCCAGCGAGCGAAGACGAAGCTCGCTTTGAAGATTTTTTTCGCGACGCGGCTGCCCCCGGTGAGGCGCAGCTCTTGTGGCAGATGGAGCGCCAGGAAGGCCTGATGGCCGGCCTGCGCGCGCTCTTCCATGGCCCGGCCAGCCTGGTCAAGCTGCGCGTCTGGGTGTTCTTGGAAGTGATGGCCATGCCGGCCTCGCGCATCAGTCGTGAAGCGCTCAACCAGCATTTCCACATGCTGCGCGACGAGCCGCTGGAGCTGGTGCTCAAGCGCCTGCGCGAAGCGGACTTGCTGGCCTGGGACGGCTCGAATCAGCATTACGGCGTCACGCCCCTGGCTCAGCAGCTCTTGGGCCTCTTGCAGCCCCTGCTCAACAGCAGCGTGCAGCAGGACGCCGACCTCAGCGCCTTGCTGGCCAATGTGGCCGGTGCCCACCAATTGGGCACCTTGGACCCGGCCCAGCTGCAGCATTTGCAGGCCCAGCTCTCGCGCCTCTACGACGAGTTCGCCGACGCGATTGCCAGCGGCTCGGAGTTTCACTTGCGCCGCGCCCGCCAACGCTTCGGCCGGGCGCTCAGCCTGGTCGAGAAGGCCAGCGAGGCGCTCTCGGCCATCATGGTGCAGGCCCAGGAGCAGGGCAATGCCCGGCTGGAGCGTCTGGCGCGCGAGCTGGGCTTGGCACAGGCCCGCCTGCTGTCCATGGCCAGCCAGTTCAACCGCGCCCTGCAGCAGGCCGACCGCCAGCGCGTGACGCTCGGCTCCACCGGCATCACCACCACCGATGTCCGGCGCTGGCTGCAGAACGTACATTTTCTGGAGAACCTGTCGCTGGGCGCGCTGTCGCGCCCGGTGCATCCGGTGTTGGTGGCCCAGCATGAGCTGCTGGACACGGCCGAGGCCGAGTTCGAGCGCGACCGCCCGGCCGCGCCCGCGCCCGAGGCCCTGCCCAGCGCCCAGGCCGCCCCCGAAGGCCAGCTGGCGGTGATGAGTCTGCCGCCAGAAATGGGCATCATGCAGGCCTTGCTGACGCGCTGGAGCGAGGCGGGCGAGGTCGAGCAAGACCTGGCCCCGGCCGTGCTGGGAGGCAGTTATGCCCTGGCCAGCTACCGCGCGCAGCTGCTGCCCTTGCTGGGCGACCGTGAAGCCCAGCATCTGAACGGTGCCACCGGCGATATGGCGCGCCAGCCCTGGCGCGTGCACTGGTCGGCCGAGCAAGCGGCCAGCGACGATGAGCACATCCGCTGGATGAGCCGTGGCGTGCTGCGCCGCCCGGCGGCCGAAGGCAGTGAAGAAGAACAACAAGTACAACAACAAGATCCGAAGGAAGACCAAGCATGAGCGCTGCTCTTGACGACGCGGCCGCCTTGGCTGCGCAGCTGCTGGCCCGGCGCTGGCTGCCACGCAGCCATCCGCTGGTGCGCCGCGCCCTGATCGACACCGAGGTCTGGACGGCCCTGGGCCAGCGCTTGGCCGCCGTCGGCCTGCGCGTCATCGACAACCTGTACGCCGACCACATCAGCCTGGCCATGCTGCGCCCGGCCGAAGCGGCGGTGTTTGGCGAGACCGGCCTGGCCGCCAACAACAACCTCGATCTGCCGCGCGACGGTGTTGCCCTGCTGGTGGTGCTGTGGTCCTTGATCGTGCTGCCCAAGCGCCAGCGCCAGGTCGCCCGTGCCGACGCCAAGGAGCTGGGCCAGAACGAGATGTTCGCCACCGACAAGCCCCTGCCCACGGCGGCCAGCGTCAGCCCGACCCTGAGCTACCGCAGCCTCTTGGCCGATTTCGGCAACCAGCTGGGCAAAAAGATGCGCCTGGACAGCAACCTCAAGCTGCTCGAACGCAATGGCTTCATCACGCGGCGCGGCGAGGACATCGCCGAGGGCCCGCTGCTGGACCTGCTGCTGGACTACGACACCCTGGCGCCGCGCATCCTCGACGGCGCCCTGGGTGATGTGCTGGCCCGCACGACCGACCCCGAGATTGCTGCGGCCATTGCCAAGGCGCGCCAGCCCGAAGTGCCGGAGGCCGATCCAGAACTGGAAGCGGAAGCCCTGCCCGAACAAGAACAGAAGAAGAGCGAGACCTGATGTTTCACCTGCAATCGCTGGAACTGCTGCACTGGGACTACTGCCGGCGGGTCAGCATGCCGCTGGACGGCGCCATCATCACCATCGCCGGCCCCAATGGTTCGGGCAAGACCACCTTGCTCGATGCCATGCGCACCTTGCTGGGCCTGGAGTGCTCGGGCGGCCGCACCTACAAGACCTATGCCCGCCACGCCAACGCCGAGAGCGCCTGGCTGCGCGCCCTGGTGGACAACCGCCCGCGCGGTCGCCAGAACAGTTCGCGGCCTTTTGCCAGCTCGCTGCTCTATGCCGACCAGGTGACCCTGGTCTGCCGCATTGAGCGCCACGGTGGCGACTGGCAGCGCCGCTACATGATGATGGACGGCGTCCATGAGATCGAGGCTTTGGCCGAGCGCGGCGACAAGGACTGGATGGGCATCGAAGCCTGGCGCCGCCGCCTGGAAGCCGCCGGCCTGACCCGCGCCATCGGCCGCGTGCTGGCCCTGGAGCAAGGCCAGACCGACCGCCTGTGCGAGCTCAGCCCCAAGGAGTTGCTGCGCTTGGTGTTCGAAGTCTTCGGGGATCAAGAGGTGCTCGACCGCTACGACCAAGCGCGCAGCCATCAGCAGCATTTGCTCAAAGAAGTCGAGCAGGCGACGCACGAGCTCTCGCACACCCAGGCCCAGCTCTCCGACTTGGCCAACCGCGTCAACAGCTTCCAGCAGTACCAGCTGCGCCAGAAAGAGCGCGAGCGCCTGGCCACCGAGGTGCTGCCCGTGCTGCAGTGGAGCGAGGCCCGCGCACGCACGGCCCAGGGCCTGCGCGAGCTGCACCGCCAGCGCCTGTTTGCCGGCGCCGATGCGCGCCAGCAGGCCGCCCGGCGGGCCGAGCTGCATGGCCTGTTTGAAGCGCAGGAGCGCGCCAAGCAGCGCCTGGTGGAGCTGGAGACCGAGCGCCGCCAGACCCGCGCCGCGTTTGACGCCGCACGCGAGGCCGAACGTCCGCTGGAGCTCTTGGCCAAGCGCGAGGAAGAGCTGCGCACCCTGGCCGCAGTTGAGACCGATGCGCAAGAGCTGGCGCAGCGCGTGGAGCAGCTCAGCGGTGAGCAGCACCGCCTGCGCGAGGGCTTCACCCGCGCCAATGACCAGAGCCGCAAGGCCCAGGCCGCGCTGGAGGCTTTGAGCGGCCAGCGCCTGCCGCCGCCGCCGGCCGAGGTGACGCGCTTCCGCCGTGCGCTGGACGATGCCGGCATTGCCCACCATGTGCTGGCCGATTGCATCGACATCGCCGATGAGGCCTGGCGTGCCGCGGCCGAAGGCATGTTGCGGCCCTCGCGCTGGGTGGTGGTGTTGCAGCGCAGCGGCGACGAGGCCCATGCTTTTGCTCTGGCTTCGCGTGAGCGCTATCGCCATTACGTGGTGGCCGAGGCTGAGAACGTGCCGGCCAGCGTGCCGCCCGATTCCCTGCTCGCGGCCCTGCGTTTCAATGCCAAGGCTCCTGGCTGGCTGATCCGCCAGCTCGGCGGTATCCGCCGCGTCAAGGACACGGAGGCAGGCGCCAAAGTCGGCGGCGAATGGATCACGCCCGATGCCTATTACAAGGACGGTCGTGGTGGCCGCAGCCTTTGGGTCGAGCCACGTGACTTCCAATTCGGTGTGTCGGCCCTGGAGTCGCGCCGCAAGGCCTTGGAGAGCGAGCTCAACCGCTACGACGCGGAGCTGAGCCGCATCGCCAAGGAGCAGGCCGAGGTCGAACGCCAGTTCAAGGACGCGCAGCGCGCGGCCCAGGGCCACAAGGCCGCGCAAGAACTGGCTGAGAAGGCCGAGGACTTTGCGGCCGTACGCGAGCGTCTGCCGGCCCTGCGCCAGGCCCGCGTCGAGGCTTCGGGCCGCATGACCGCGCTCGACGCCGAGCACGACCGCGCCCTGACCCAACACAGCCGCAGCGAGCGCGATTACGAGTCGGCCCAGGCCAGCCTCAAGGCCAGCGAAGAGAACGTGGGCCGCGCGCAGCGCGAGCATGAGGGCCGCAAGCGCGAGCTGCTGGCCCAGGCGCGCGAGTCCCGCGCGGCCAAGGCGCGCTTCCCGGCCGCCTGGGTCACGCCCGCGACCGTGCAGGCCTTGCGCGACGAGTTCGAGAACGCCAAGCAGGCCGAGATTGCCGGCCGCCATGTGCAGGCGGAGCTGGAGAACGGCGTCTGGGAGACCGACCCGCAGGTGCAGGACCGCCATGCGCGCATGAGTGTGTCGGTGCTGGAGCAGACCGCCCAGCTCGACGACCGCCGTGCCAGCAATGAGATGGCCCGCATCGCCGCCTTCAACGCGCGCGAACGCTACATCGACGTGCTGCGCGCCACGGTGCGTCGCTACAAGAAGAACGTGCAGGAGCTGGGTGAGTTGGCCGGCGTGATGGCGCAAGCAGAACTGCCGCACCTCGACAACGACGATATGGTGCTCGCCCAGGCGGGGCTGCAGGTCAAGTTCAACTTCGACGGCAAGGGTGAGGTGGGACTGAACGACGGCGAGGCCTCGGGCGGCCAGCAGGTGCTCAAGAGCCTGATCCTGCTGGTGGGCCTGATGAAGGACGACGACTCGCCGGGCGGTTTTGTTTTCATTGACGAGCCTTTTGCCCACCTGGACGTGCGCAACATCCAGCTGGTCGGCCACTTCCTGCGCTCGACCCGCGCGCAGTACCTGCTGACCACGCCGATCACGCACAACGTCGAGGTCTTTGAGCCCAGCGAGATCACCCTGGTCACCAGCAAGAAGCCGCGTGGCGAACGCTGGGCGCCGCCGATTGCGGTGCTGGCACGGCGGCCGGAAAAGTCGATTTACGACTGAGCGCGCTGTTGCGATGTCCCGCGCCGCCCGCCTGCTGGACCTGATGGAGTTGCTGCGTCGGCACCGCCATCCGGTGGCCGGCGCCAGCCTGGCGGCGCAGCTGGGCATCAGCCTGCGCAGCCTCTACCGCGACATCGCCACCCTGCAGGCGCAGGGCGCGCAAATCGAGGGCGAGGCGGGCCTGGGCTATGTGCTCAAGCCGGGCTTCACCTTGCCGCCGCTGATGTTCTCGGCCGACGAAGTTGAGGCCTTGGTGCTGGGCTCGCGTTGGGTGGCTGGTCGCGCCGACGATGAGCAACTGGCCGCTGCCGCGCGCCATGCTCTCGCCAAAATCTCGGCCGTGCTGCCGGCCGAGTTGCGCCACGAGATGGACAGCACGGCCTTGTTGGTGGGGCCGGGCGAGCCGCTGCCGCGCCTGGACCAGGTGCTGGCCCGATTGCGTGCGGCCATGCGCAAGGAGTGCAAGGTCCGCTTGCACTACTGCGATTTGAAGGGTCGCAGCAGCGAGCGCGTGGTCTGGCCTTTTGCCTTGGGCTTCTTCGACCAAGCCCGCGTGCTGGTGGCCTGGTGCGAGCTGCGCGGTGAGCGGCGCAGTTTTCGCTGCGACCAGATCGAGGCTTTGGAGGTGCTGGAGGAGCGCTATCCCCAGCGGCGCCAGGTCTTGCTCAAGGCCTGGCGAGAAGCTGAGGGCATTGCAGCGCAGTGAGCTGAACGGCGCTCGGCTTGAGCTGCCTGCTGCTGCCAGAAATTGACAGGGCTGCTTCCTAGCATGGCAGCTCTTTCAACTTTCGGCCAACAGCCGGCTCAACCATGAATCCTACGAATTTCAAGCTCCACAGCCAGGCCCATTTTGTGCTGCTCCATGTGCAGAGCCCGGCAGCTAGTGTGGCCTTCTATCGTCAGATCCTCGGTGCAGAGCCGGTGGAAGCTTCGCCCACCTTCGCCATGTTTGCCCTGGCCTCGGGCCTGATGCTGGGTCTTTGGGCTCGTGACACGGTGTTGCCGGCCGCGGCGGGGCAGGGCGGCAGCAGTGAGCTGGCCTTTGTGCAGGACAGCGCAGCCGCCGTCGATGCGGTGCACGCGGCCTGGGCCGCACGCGGCGTGGCGGTTCTGCAAACGCCTACCGCCTTGGACTTCGGCTACACCTTCACGGCCAGCGATCCCGACGGCCACCGTCTGCGCGTGTTCGCGCCGGGCGGCCAATGAGCCTCATGGCAACGATGCCGTTACCCGGCTTCGAGCCTCCTGTCTCCCTGGCATGCCCGGCAGGCAACTGGCTGGCCGTGGCCAGCGCCGAGCATGTGCGCTTGGGCCGAGCCCAGGGCTTCATGCAGGTCTGTCACGGCAAGGTGGCGCCGCTGCGCCGGCTGCGCGCCGGCGACCAGGTGGTGTACTACTCGCCCAGCACCCGCTTTGGTGGGGGCGATCGGCTGCAAGCTTTCACGGCCTTGGGTCAGGTCTTGCCCGGCGAGCCCTATGCCTTCGACATGGGTGGCGGATTCGTGCCGCACCGGCGCGATGTGGCTTGGCGGGCCGAGGCGAGCGAGGCGGGCATTCAGCCCTTGCTGCCTCACTTGAGCTTCAGCGCCGGCCGGGCTCATTGGGGCTATGCCCTGCGCTTCGGCCTGCTGGCCATCACCGCCGAGGACATGGATTTGATCGCCGCCGCGATGTTCAATGCGAGCAAGGCGGCTTGAGCGATGGCGCGAAATAGCGCTCGATCAGATTTCGATGGAGCGCAAATAGTCGCGGAAGCCCGCACCCAGCTGCGGATGCGCCAGGGCCAGCTCCACATTGGCTTGCAGAAAGCCTTCCTTGCTGCCGCAGTCGTAGCGCTTGCCTTCGTAGCGGTAGGCAAACACCTTTTCGCGGCGCAGCAGACCGGCAATGCCGTCGGTCAGCTGGATCTCGCCGCCGACACCGCGCGGTTGGTTGGCGATCTCGTGAAAGACGCCGGGCGTCAGGATGTAGCGGCCGGCCACGGCCAGGCGCGAGGGTGCATCTTCCGGCGCCGGCTTCTCGACGATGCGAGTGACGTCGACCAGATGGTCGTTGACCGCGGTGCCTGCGACGATGCCGTAACGGCGAGTGTGCTCGGCAGGCACTTCCTGCACCGCCAGAATGCTGGCCCGCCATTCGGAGAACTGCTCCACCATCTGCTTGAGCACCGGGGAGCCGCCGCTGGGGCCGACCATCAAGTCATCGGCCAGCAGCACCGCAAAGGGCTCGTTGCCGACCAGGCGCTGGCCGCAGAGCACCGCATGGCCGAGCCCCAAGGCCTGGGCCTGGCGCACGTAGACGCATTCCATATCGTCAGGCTTGACGCTGCGCACCACCTCCAGCAGCTCTTGCTTACCCGCTTGTTCGAGGGCTATCTCGAGCTCGAAAGTCATGTCAAAGTGGTCTTCGATCGGGCGCTTGTGGCGGCCGGTCACAAAGATCATTTCCCGCACACCGGCGGCATAGGCTTCCTCGACGGCGTACTGGATCAGCGGCTTGTCAACCACCGGCAGCATTTCCTTGGGCTGCGCCTTGGTGGCCGGCAGAAAACGGGTGCCCAGACCGGCGACAGGAAAGATGGCCTTGGTGATGACAGAGTTCGGCTTGCTGGCCATAAAAGTACACTCCTCGATTTGCTTGAGCGCATTGTTGCATGGGCAAATGACGACTCTTCGTTGTGCACACGACCGACTTGAAACATGACTTTGCTGATCGTTGAACCGCTGGAAATGGAAGTCATGCAGTGGCTCAGCGAGCGCCATTCGGTGCAGTTCGCGCCCGAGCTGGCAGGCGAGCCCGCGCGTTTGCTGGAGGCCTTGCACCAGATTCAAGGCCTGATCCTGCCGCCCAATGTGTCCGTCGATGCGGCCCTGCTGCGTGCCGCGCCGCGCTTGCGTGTGGTCGGGCGCATGAGTTCGGGCGGGGAGAACATCGACCTGGCGGCCTGTCGCAACGCCCATGTGGAAGTGATCCGCAGCCTGACCGCCACGGCCAGTGCCGAGGCTGAGTTCATGGTGGGCGCCTTGCTGGCCTTGCTGCGCCGCGTGCCGGTGCAGGGTTCGGACGGCATGTGGGTGGGCCGCGAGCTGGGCTGTGTGACGGTGGGCCTGATCGGCCTGACGCCAGCGGCGCGCATGCTGGCGCAGCTGCTGCCCGCTTTTGGCACCCGTGTGGTCGGCTATGACCCCAGCTTGCATCAGAGTGACCCGATCTGGGCGCAGTGGGGCATCGAGCCGGTTCCCTTGCGCGAGCTGATGGAGCACAGTGAAGGGGTTTGCGTACAGCTGAACTATTTCCCGCGCTACCGCGGCTTGGTTGGCGAGCGCGTGCTGGGTTTTTCCAAGCCGGGTCAGGTGCTGGTCAGCATTGCCCATTCCGCCATCTTTGATGACGTGGCTCTGGCCGAGGCCTTGCGCAGCGGCCGCCTGCTGGCTGCCTGGTTCGACAGCTTGGAGCCCGGCTTGCAGGAGCCAGGCCAGCCCTTGCACGGCGTGGACAGCCTGCAGGTGACGCCGCGCCTGGCCAGCACCACGCGTGAATCGCGCACGCGCGCCGCCTGGGGCGTGGCGCGGCGCATGGATGAGTTGCTGGCCACGCCACCCGAGGTGGCGGAGTTCCGCTCTACTTCACCAGCCGAGCTGCCTGATCCCGCAAGCGAGAGACGGTGGCGCTGAAGTCGTTCAGGCGCTGACGCTCCTGTTCGACCACCGCCGCCGGCGCGCGCGCCACAAAGCCCTCGTTGCCGAGCTTGGCTTCAATCTTGGCGATTTCGCCGTCCAGGCGGTTGATTTCCTTGGCCAAGCGAGCCGTCTCGGCGGCCACATCGATTTCCACATGCAGGGCCAGGCGAGCGGCGCCATGGACCAGCACCGGTGAGGTGGCACTGGCGGCTTGGAAGGCGGCTTCATCGCTGAAGATCTGCACGCCGCTGAGCTTGGCCAGCGCTTGCAGCAGGGCGGCGGCTTCGGCGATGAAACCGGTGTCGCCACCGACCAGCAGGGGCACGCGGGTGCTGGGCGAGAGGCTCATCTCGCTGCGCAGGCTGCGGCAGGTGCCGACCACGGCCTTGAGGTTGTTGACCCAGGCGCAGGCGGCTTCATCGATGCGCTCGGGCTGGGCAATCGGGTACGCCGCGCTGACGAGGTAGTCGCTGTTCTTCCGACCGGCGATCGGCGCCACGGTTTGCCACAGCTCTTCGGTGATGAAGGGGGCGATCGGGTGCAGCAGGCGCAGCGTGGTCTCCAGCACACGAATCAGGGTGCGGCGGGTCGCGCGTTGCTGAGCCTCGTTGCCGTTCTGGATCTGCACCTTGGCGATTTCCAGGTACCAGTCGCAGTACTCGTCCCAGACGAAGGAGTAGACAGCGTTGGCGACGTTGTCCAGGCGGTACTCGGCAAAGCCTTGAGCGACGGCCAGCTCGACCTTTTGCAGCTCGCTGCTGATCCAGCGGTCGGCGCGGCTGAAGTCCAAGTAGCCGTGCGCGGAACCGCCAGGGGCGCATTGCTCTTTCGTGTGCTCCAGCAGACCGCAGTCCTGGCCTTCGGTGTTCATCAGCACGAAGCGGGTGGCGTTCCAGAGCTTGTTGCAGAAATTGCGGTAGCCCTCGCAGCGCTTGGTGTCGAAGTTGATGTTGCGACCCAGGCTGGCGTAGGAGGCCATGGTGAAGCGCAGGGCGTCGGCGCCGTAGGTCGGCATGCCCTCAGGGAACTCCTTCTTCACTCGAGCCGCCACCTTGGGTGCGGTCTCGGGGCGGCGCAGGCCGACGGTGGACTTGGCCACCAAGGTGTCCAGATCCACGCCCTGGATCAGGTCCACCGGGTCCAGCACATTGCCTTCGCTCTTGCTCATTTTCTGGCCTTGCGAATCACGCACCAGGCCGTGGATGTAGACATGCTTGAAGGGCACCTTGCCGGTGAAATGCTGGGTCATCATGATCATCCGGGCGACCCAGAAGAAGATGATGTCGTAACCCGTCACCAGCACGGTGGAGGGCAGGAACAGGTCCTGCTCCAGCGTCTTCTCGGGCCAGCCCAGGGTGGAGAAGGGCACCAGGGCGGAGGAGTACCAGGTGTCCAGCACGTCCTCGTCGCGCGTCAGTGCGCCGCTGTAACCGGCCGCTGTGGCCTTGGCGCGGGCTTCGTCCTCGTCGCGGGCGACGAAGAGTTCACCGCTCTCGCCGTACCAGGCCGGGATCTGGTGGCCCCACCAGAGTTGGCGCGAGATGCACCAGTCCTGGATATTGCCCATCCAGTGGTTGTAGGTGTTGATCCACTGCTCGGGGAAGAACTTGACCGCACCGCTCTCGACGGCGTCGACCGCGCCTTGGGCAATGCTGCGGCCGGTGCTGGCGCTGACCTTGTTGACAGCCACAAACCATTGGTCCGTCAGCATGGGCTCGATCACCTGGCCGGTGCGCTCGCAGCGCGGCACCATCAGCTTGTGCTTCTTGACCTCAACCAGGAAGCCCTGGGCCTCCAGGTCGGCAACGACTTTTTTGCGGGCGACGAATCGGTCCAGGCCGCGGTAGGCCTCGGGCGCTTCGTCGTTGATCTTGGCGTCCAGGGTCAGCACGCAGATCATGGCCAGACCGTGGCGCTGGCCGACGGCGTAGTCATTGGTGTCGTGCGCGGGCGTGACCTTGACGACGCCGGTGCCGAACTCGCGGTCCACGTAGTCGTCGGCAATCACGGGGATGCTGCGGCCGCACAGCGGCAGGGTCACCTGCTTGCCGATCAGGGCGGCATAACGCTCATCTTCCGGGTGCACCATCACGGCCACGTCGCCGAGCATGGTCTCGGGGCGGGTGGTGGCGACGGTCAGATCGCCGGAACCATCGGCCAAGGGGTAGCGAATATGCCACAGGAAGCCGTCTTCCTCTTCGCTGCTGACTTCCAGGTCCGACACAGCGGACTTGAGCACCGGGTCCCAGTTGACCAGGCGCTTGCCGCGGTAGATCAGGCCTTCGTCGAAGAGCTTGACGAAGGTGTCGCGCACCACGTGCGAGAGCTTCTCGTCCATGGTGAAGTATTCATGGTCCCAGGAGACCGAGTCGCCCATGCGGCGCATCTGGCCGGTGATGGTGTTGCCGGACTCCTGCTTCCATTCCCAGACGCGGGCGACGAAGTTCTTGCGGCCCAGGTCGTGGCGGGTCTTGGCGCCCTCCGCGCCCTTGTCGGCCAGCTGGCGCTCCACCACGATCTGGGTGGCGATGCCGGCATGGTCGGTGCCCGGCACCCACAGGGTGTTGTGTCCCAGCATGCGGTGGTAGCGCGTCAACGAGTCCATGATGGTCTGGTTGAAGGCGTGGCCCATGTGCAAGGTGCCGGTCACATTGGGCGGCGGCAGCTGGATGCTGAAGGACTCGCGGCTCGCATCCAGGGTGGGCTTGTACAAGCCTTTTTGCTCCCACAAAGGGCCCCAATGGGCTTCGAGGGCGGCGGGCTCAAACGATTTGGCAAGTTCGGTCATGGCACAAGGGTCGCTGCTGAAACGGCAAAGGGGCCGGTGCGCCAGCGTTCGGCCAGCACCCGAGCCCCTGTTCGGCCGAAATTTGAAAGGAAAAGCACAAAAAGGGATGGTGCGATTGTCCACCATGCGCGTGCCTTCGCGCCTGGAGGCAGCGCCTCAGGGAAACAGCGCTTCGAGCAGGTGCTCGGCCCAGCTGCTGGGTGGCGCAAAGCGGTCCTGGCAAGGAATCAGGGAACTGCGTCCCGCGGGGTCCAGCATGCACAGGCCCACCGCCAAGGCCTGGCGCTCCCGCTCCACCCGAACCAGGGCGTGAGCGAAGAGACCCAAGCACAGCGACAGCAGGATCAGGCAGACCAGCAATGACCTGTGCGCGCGGCGCCAGGGGTTTGAGGCAGGGCGGTTCATGGGTAGGCAGTGTCAGCGCGTCTTCGCTCAAGCAAACAAAGCCCCGCAGGGCGGCGGCTCGCAGTCTATGCGAGCGCTCGCCGAGGGAGCCTGTGTCTGAGGGTGAACAAAACCCGTATTGCGCGGGTTCGACAGCCTTGCTCACTCACATGAACAAATGTTCCCCCGCGTTGTGGCTGCGCCGGAACGCGGGGCTTCGCGCTGACGCGCTCTAGTGATGCGGGCTGCGCCCGTCCATCACATGAACAAATGTTCCCCCGCGTTCTCCCCTCCGAGGACCACATAGTTGACCTTGCGCAGGTCCGCCAGGCTGCGGCCGCCGGCGTAGGAGATGGAGCTTTGCAGGTCCTCGCGCATCTCGCGCAAGGTGTCGGCCAGCTTGCCCTTCACAGGCTCCAGGATGCGCTTGCCTTCTACGTGCTTGTACTCGCCCTTGTTGAAGTCGCTGGCCGAGCCGTAGTACTCCTTGTAGAGCTTGCCGTCGACTTCCACTGTGTTGCCGGGGGACTCCTCATGGCCAGCGAACAGCGAGCCGATCATGACCATGGAGGCGCCGAAGCGCATGCTCTTGGCGATGTCGCCATGGTGGCGGATGCCGCCGTCGGCGACGATGGGCTTGGTCGCTACACGGGCACACCATTTCAGGGCCGAGAGCTGCCAGCCGCCGGTTCCGAAGCCGGTCTTGAGCCGGGTGATGCAGACCTTGCCCGGGCCGATGCCGACCTTGGTCGCGTCTGCGCCCCAGTTCTCGAGGTCGATCACGCCCTCCGGCGTGCCGACATTGCCGGCGATCACAAAGGCATCGGGCAGGCGCTGCTTGATATGGGCAATCATGCGCTGCACGCTCTCGGCATGGCCGTGGGCGATGTCGATGGTGATGTAGTCGGCACCCACGCCTTCAGCCGCTAGGCGGTCGATGACGGCATAGTCGGCGGCCTGCACGCCGGAGCTGACCGAGACCAGCAAGCCCTTGCTGCGCATGGACTTGGCGTAGGCCACCGTGTCCAGGTCGAAGCGGTGCATGACGTAGAAGTAGCCGTTGGCGGCCAGGTGCTCGGTGATGTTTTCGTCCACCACCGTCTTCATATTGGCCGGTACGACCGGCAGCTTGAAGCGCTGGGGTCCGAACTGGACCGAGGTGTCACATTCGCTGCGGCTTTCCACACGGCATTTGCGTGGCAGGAGCAGGATGTTGTCGTAGTCAAAGATTTCCATGAGTCGAATCGTTCGCAAGTTTCGGGCTGCGTTCATGCAGTGCAGGCCCTGGGCTGCGAGCACTTGACTTGGAGATCCGGCCGGCGTGGCGTCTCAGGAAAGAGGCACGCCTGCTTTGCATCCGCGAGGCCACCAGCAAGGGTGGTACGGACGAAAAAAACCGGACGCCAAAATTTGGGCCCGGTGAGCGATTCTACGCTGATCTTGCCCGCCTTCGCTCCACAAACTCGGCGAAAAGCTGGAGCTGGCCCTCAGTTCTCACACCATGTAGTCTGGCTACACTGCCTGCCACACCCGGGCCATCCAGGCTCCGCGACACCCAAAGGTTCCATCCCATGCATTCCGTCGTCATCAGCGGCACCGGTCTCTACCAGCCGCCCCACATCATCAGCAACGCCGAACTGGTCGCTGCCTTCAACGCCTACGCCGATCTTCAGAACGCCCAGCATGCCGATGAAATCGCGGCCGGCACGCGCGCGCCGCTGACGCATTCCAGCGTCGAGTTCATCGAAAAAGCATCCGGTATCAAACAGCGTTATGTGATCGAGAAAGACGGCGTGCTCGATCCCACGCGCATGTATCCGCGCTTCCAGGAGCGCAGCGACGACCAGCTCTCGCTGATGGCCGAGATCGCTGTGGATGCAGCCCGCAAAGCCATTGCCGCTGCGGGCAAGCAGCCGGCCGATGTGGACGCCATCTTCTGCGCCAGCGCCAATATGCAGAGGCCCTATCCGGCCATGGCGGTCGAGATTCAGCAGGCCCTGGGCGCCAGCGGCTATGGCTTTGACATGAACGTCGCTTGCTCCTCGGCCACCTTCGCCATCGAGCAGGCCTACAACGCCGTGCGCTCGGGCGCCTCGAAATGCGTGCTGGTGGTCAACCCCGAGATCACGTCCGCCCACTTGGAGTGGAAAGACCGCGACTGCCATTTCATCTTCGGCGATGTCTGCACCGCCCTGATCATCGAGCGCGCCGACACGGCCACCTCGGCCGACCAATGGGAGATCCTGGGCACCAAGCTGGTGACCCAGTTCTCCAACGCCATCCGCAACAACTTCGGTTTCATGAACCGCGCCGAAGACAGCGACCCGAATGCGCGCGACAAGACCTTCAAGCAAGAAGGCCGCAAGGTCTTCAAGGAAGTCGTGCCCATGGCCGCCGCCCACATCGAGGCCCATCTGGGCACGCTGGACACCGTGCCGGCCACGGTGCGCCGCTTCTGGCTGCACCAAGCCAATCTGGGCATGAATCAGCTCATCATCAAGAAGCTGATCGGCGAGAGCATGGGCGCCTCCGGTTCGGACGTGGCGCCGTTGATTCTCGACACCTACGCCAACACCGCCTCGGCCGGCTCCATCATTGCCTTCCACGAACACCGCGCCGACCTGAAGGCCGGCGATCTGGGCGTGATCTGCTCTTTCGGCGCCGGCTATTCCATCGGCAGCGTGATCGTCAAGAAGCGCTGAGCCCGCGGCACGCCCCAGCGCCGCTGGCCGTTCAGGGCAAGGGTGCGGAGGCGGCCTCGCTGGCCGCTGACGGCGGACTCAGGCTCGCCGTGCCATCGAGGCCGATCGCTCGAATGCCCGCCTCGCCGGCGAATTCTTCAAAGCTCCAGTCGCCGTTGGCGGCACGCAGCAGGCCTTCGGCCGGCGGCGCGATTTCCTGCACCGGCTTGTTGCGCAGGGCCACGCTCATGAAGTCGATCCAGACGGGCAGGGCCAGGCCGCCGCCCGACTCGCGGTCGCCCAGCGAGCGCGGCTGGTCGTAACCGATCCAGACCACAGTGGCCAGACTCGGCTGGAAGCCGGCGAACCAGGCATCGACCGCATCGTTGGTGGTGCCGGTCTTGCCGTAAATGTCAGGGCGGCGCAGAGTGCCCTGGGCGCGTGCGGCCGTGCCGCTGCGCGTCACTTCCTGCAGCAGGCTGCTGGTCAGGAAGGCATTGCGCTCGGAGATGGCCCGCTGTTCCTCGCCCAATTTGGCCTGGGGGGCCTCGAACAAGACCTGACCCTTGCTGTCGGTGATGCGCTGGATGATGACGGGCGGCAGGCGGTAGCCACCGTTGGCAAACACCGCGTAGGCGCTGGCCATCTGCAAGGGCGTGACTTCGCTGGTGCCCAGGGCCAGGGTGAGGTTTTCGCGGCCGGCGTCGATCTCGATGCCAAAGCGTGAGGCCCATTCCCGCACCCGTGCTGGCCCGATCAGCTGGGTGATGCGGATGGTCACCATGTTCTTGGAGCGGGCCAGGGCCTGGCGCACGCTCATCAGGCCGTCGAACTTGCCGTCCGAGTTCTTGGGCTCCCAGTCGCCGAAAGCCAGCGGTTCGTCAGGCACCACGGTGCTGGGGCTGACGCCTTGTTCCAGCGCCGCCGAGTAGACGATGGGCTTGAAGCTGGAGCCCGGCTGGCGCTTGGCCTGGGTGACGTGGTTGTACTGCTTGCGATTGAAGTCAAAGCCGCCGACCAGGGCATGGACGCGGCCGGTGCCCGGCTCCAGCGCCACCAATGCGCCTTCGGCCTCGGGCGGCTGGACGATGGACCAAGCGCCTTGCGGCTCGGCCTTGCTGGGCGCGCCGCGCATCACGCGCACGATGGCGCCGGGCCGCAAGCGGCTGGCTTCGCGTGCCTTGTCGGACAGGGCCGATTGCACGCCGCGCAAGGCCTCGCCGCTGAGCGTCAGCTCCTCGCCGCTCTGCATCACGGCCCGTACTTTTTGCGCCGAGGTTTGCAGCAGCACCGCGGCGCGCAGATCGTCCTGGTCCGGGTGTTCGGCCAGGGCCTGGGTGATGGCCGTGTCGCGCTCGCCCTCGTCTTCGGGCAGGGCGACAAAGCCCTCCGGGCCGCGGTAGGGCTTGCGCTTCTCCAGCTCCAGCAAGCTGCGACGCAGGGCCCGGTAGGCGGCGGCCTGCTCTTGCGAAACCAGGGTGGTGTAGACCCGCAAGCCCTTGGTGTAGGCCTCCTCGCCGTACTGCTCAAAGACCACGTCACGCGCCATTTCGGCGGCGAATTCTGCATGGACGCGCGCGTCCTGGGGCGAGCGGATGTGCAGCTTTTCGGCCTTGGCGCTCTCGGCCTGCTCGGCCGTGATGACGCCGGTGTCGACCATGCGGTTGATCACCAGATGCTGGCGGCGGCGTGCGCGCTCCGGGTTCACGGCCGGGTTGGCATAGGCGGGGTTTTGCGGCAGGCCGGCCAGCATGGCGGTCTCGGCGATGGAGAGGTCCTTGAGCGTCTTGCCGTAGTAGGCGCCGGCGGCGGCCTCGAAACCATATGCCCGCTGACCCAGATAGATCTGGTTCATATAGACCTCGAGGATCTTTTGCTTGCTCAGCTCGCTTTCCAGCTTCATGGCCAGCAAGGCCTCGACGAATTTTCGCGAGTAGACCTTTTTCTTGGTCAGGTAGAGCGTGCGCGCCAGCTGCTGGGTGATGGTGGAGGCGCCCTGGCTGCGGCCTTGGGTGGTGTTGGCCACGATGGCGCGCAAGATGCCCGGCAGATAGATGCCGCTGTGCTCGTAGAAATTGCTGTCCTCGATGGCCAGCAAGGCGTCTTGCATCTGTTTGGGGATCTGGTCCAGCGGC
Source organism: Paucibacter sp. DJ2R-2 (assembly GCF_025717675.1). Lineage (GTDB taxonomy): Bacteria > Pseudomonadota > Gammaproteobacteria > Burkholderiales > Burkholderiaceae_C > Paucibacter_A. Next base: position 42,948 of record NZ_JAJIRT010000007.1, on the reverse strand, counting down.
AGGTATTTGCGCCGCTCGGTACCGAATTCGCCGATCAGCACCTCGTCGCTGGTGAAGACCCTCAGCGATTGCTTGGGCTGGTAGTCGTTGAGCTCGGCCAGATCCGGCAGAGTCGGATAGATCAGCGCTGCCGCAACACCGAGCAGCAGGGTGATCAGAGCCAGCAGTGCGGCGCCGACGATCAGCAGTTTTTTGTTCAAGGTGCAGGAGGTGAGCGCAGCGGTGTGCAATGGCCGCGATTATCACCAGCTGGGCTCAGCGGCCCGCTCGTCACATCCGGCAGCGACAAAGTGCCACCATTCAAGCCCGGCGGGCGCTTGATGTATCGTGCCGCCCATGAGTGAATTCAGCTTCTTGTGGCACGACTACGAAACTTTTGGCCGCGTGCCGCGCCGGGACCGACCGGCTCAGTTTGCAGGCATACGCACCGACGCCGATCTGAACGAAGTGGGCGAGCCGCTGATGCTGTACTGCCAGCCCAGCCCGGACAGCCTGCCGGACCCGGAGTCCTGCCTGCTGACCGGCATCCTGCCGCAGACCTGCCTGGAACGCGGTGTGCCGGAGCATGAGTTTGCGGCCGCCATCGAGGCGGCGCTGGCCGAGCCCGGTACGGTGGGCGTGGGCTACAACACCATCCGTTTTGACGACGAGGTGACGCGCCATTTGTTCTGGCGCAATCTGATCGACCCCTACGCGCGCGAATGGCAGAACGAGTGCGGGCGCTGGGACATTCTCGATGTGGTGCGCTGCGCTTACGCTTTGCGCCCCGAGGGTATCGAGTGGCCTCGCCATGAGGATGGCCGGCCGTCCTTCAAGCTCGAACATTTGACCGTGGCCAATGGCTTGGTGCATGAGGCGGCGCACGACGCGCTCAGCGATGTGCGCGCCACCATCGCCCTGGCGCGCCTGCTGAAAACCACACAGCCCAAGCTGTTCGACTTCTGCCTGCGTCTGCGCAAGAAAGATGCCGTCTGGGCCGAGATCGGCGTGGGCCGGCCCTTCCTGCACATCTCGGGCATGTACGGCCCGGAGCGCGGCTGCATCGCCCTGGTCTGGCCGCTGGCGCCGCACCCGACGAACAAGAATGAGCTGATCGTCTGGGACCTGGCCAGCGACCCGAGCGAGCTGCTGACCCTGAACGCCGCCGACATTCGCGGCCGCATGTTCGTCAAGCAGGAGGATCTGCCCGAGGGCCAGACCCGGCTGCCGATCAAGACCATCCATATCAACAAGTCTCCCATCGTCATTGGCAACCTCAAGACCCTGAGCCCGGCCATGGCCGAAAGCTGGGGACTGGACATGGCCCAAGGCCTGGCCCATGCCCAGACCTTGGTGGAGAAGGGACGCTTGCTCGACGGGCTCTGGGGCGATGTGTTCAAGCGTGAAGCGACGCCGGGCCCGGTCGATGTGGACGAGGACCTCTACGGCGGTTTCATCGGCCCTGATGACCGCCGCGCTTTGCAGCGCCTGCGCAGCCAGACGCCCGAGCAAATTGCTCAGCGCGCGGCCGAAGGCAAGCTGGTGTTTGCCGACGAGCGCCTGGCCGAGCTGGTGTTCCGCTACCGCGCGCGCAACTTCCCTGCCAGCCTCAGCGAGCCCGAGGCTCAGCGCTGGCAGGCTCATTGCGCCGCCCGCTTGCACCAGGGTGCCGGTGGCGCGCAGACCTTGTCTGCGTTCTTCGAGCGTGTGGATGAGCTCAGCGAGGCTGCCGACGAGCGTGGTCAGGACATCCTGGGCGCGCTCTACGAGTACGCGGAGCAGATTGCGCCGGAGGCTTGAGCCTGGCCGTGCCCGCGGGTCGACTTACAGCAACTCGGCATTGCGCATCAGCAAGCGGGCCAGCTGCCCGCTGCTCTGGATCTCCGTCATGCCTTTGTTGAAGGCCGCCACACGCTGTCCGTGGGCGGCTTGGGCGCGGTTGAAGGCCATATAGAGCGGCATGTCTGCCACCGAGGGCTCGAGCCAGACCAGAGACGCCGCCGCCTCGGACAGCTGGCGGCGCAGCAGGTAGGCCGCCACGCCCTTGTCCACCAGGGCCAGGTCGATACGGCCAGCATGTAGCTTGCGAAGATTGCCCAGGTCATCGAGCGCTTCGTCGCATTGCAAGCTGGCCTGCTCGAACGCGGGTGGGTTGGCGTAGCCGCGCACGATGCCAATGCGGAGGCTTTTCAGGCGGCTGAGGTCGCGCACATCGATGCGGCGCTCGCTGCGCGCCATGAAACCGATCCGGTTGGCAATGCCCAGGGATTGCGGAAAGCTGAGGTAGCTTTCGCGCTCCGGATTGCGCCAGACGCCGATGACGCCGTCCCAGAGCCCGCGTTGCAGCTCGGCGATCAGGCGAGACCAGGGGCGGAAATCCATCTCCATGGTCTGCCCGGTTCGTGCCAAGGCGGCGCGGGCAATCGCGATGGCGGGGCCGCCGTCGCTGCTCTCTTGGGTGGTGTAGGGCGGGAATTCGGTGGCCACGATGCGCAAGACGTCGTCGCTTCCCAGGTTCGCGGGGGCCATCGACGGCACAGCCTGCGCGAGTGCGGGCGCGGCCAGGAGTGCCAGGGCGTGGCGGCGGTTGGGCATGTCGGGCACGTGCTGGATCCTCGATTCGAAGGATGAAATCCGGCGCAAGCTGGCCATGGATGCGTGAGTCAGAGCATACGCGGCTTGAGGGCTGCGGTGGGCGCGCGTAGTCTCACACACGCTCGCTTGCGCGGCCAGTGCTGTGATGTCGGCCGCAAGTGACCTGTTCAAGGAGATGCACATGGGTCCACTTTCCACTGCGCAGGGTCAAACAGGCCTTTTGAGCGACAGGCCAGCGGCCGCAGATCTTCAAGCTTCTTTGCCTCGCCGCCGCCTCTTGCAGCTCGGTTCGGCCTTGTTTTCAGCCGGGGCGCTCGGCGCCGCCGCCCTGGCGACTGCCGCTGTGGCCAAGCCCCCTTTGCTGCTGGCGCAAACGCCGCGCGGGGGGCTGGAAGGCCTGGACCTGAGCCGCTATCTGGTCAGCGAGAAATTCGATGGCGTGCGGGCCTACTGGACGGGGGACCGCTTGCTCAGCCGCCAGGGCCTGGCCTTGGCTGCACCGGCGAGCGTGCTCGAGCGGCTGCCGTTGCAGCAGCCCTTGGACGGCGAGCTGTGGATGGGGCGCGGGCGTTTCGAGGCGTGCTCGGCCGCCTTGCAGCGCAGCCAGCCGCGCGAAGAGGAGTGGCTGCAGATCCAGTACCTGCTGTTTGAGCTGCCAGGTGGGGCCGGTCCTTTCTCAAGGCGCGTGGTGCAGCTGCGGGAGATCGCCACCGCGGTCGACACGCCGATGCTGCGCGTCGTGCCGCAAGAACAGGTCGGCAGCCTGGCCGAGCTGCGCCAGCGTTTACAGGCCGTGCTGCGCGCCGGTGGTGAGGGCCTGATGCTGCATGAAGCCGATGCGCCCTACATCAGCGGCCGCCACGAGGCCCTGCTCAAACTCAAAGCGCATGACGATGAGGCCGCGGTGGTCATCGCCCATCTGCCGGGCCAGGGGCGCTTGAGTGGCTTGCTGGGCGCGTTGCGGGTGCGCAATGCCGCCGGTCAGGAATTCAATCTTGGCAGCGGCTTCAGCGAGGCCCAGCGCCGCGCGCCGCCGCCGCTGGGCAGCACGGTCAGCTACCGCTACCGCGGGCTGACCGGCTCGGGCCTGCCGCGTTTCGCCACCTTTCTGCGCGTGCAGGACTTGTAGGCCGCGCGGCGGCTCTCAGGGCGCCGGGCGTACCGGGGGCAGTGCGCTGCACAGCTCCACCCGATCGGGGCTGTGGACGAACCAGCCGCTGCGGTAGCGGCGCGAATCGAGCCAGCGCTTCCAGGTGGCGGTGTCGGTGCGCAGCACCTGCAGCTTGGGTCGTTCGGCCTCGGGTACATCGGCCAGCACGCGCACGCGCTGGATCGGCGTGCGTTGCTCGGCCTTTTCGTAGAAGCCCAGGGCGCCGGCGCCGCGGGGCAGGGCGCTCAGGCGCTCCATGCCTTGCAGCACGCGGCCGACGCTGGTGATGTTGAGGTCCAGCGCGCGCGGGGCATGGCCGATCACGGTGTAGAGGCCGCTGCCGTCGCTGGAGTCGGGGTCATTGCCGCGCGCGGCGCCGACCATGCTGTTGCAATGGGTCAACCAGGCGCGGCCCTTCTTGGGGTCGGCCGCCACCGGCCAACCATTGACGAAGCCGACCTGAGGCGCCCAAGCATCGCGCTCGGGCAGGGCGCGGAAGTCCAGGCCTTTCAGGGCACGCGCGAACTCGACCGGCGCTTTGGCCAAGTCAGCCGGCTTGGCGCGGGCCGTCGGAGCTTCGTCGTCGGCGTCGCCCCATTGGGTGACGTAGTTGTCCTGCACGCGGATGATGGCCAGGCCGTCGAAGTAGCCGCTGCGGGCCAGGCGCACGATATTGCTGGCATGCACGGGCGCGAACTCGCGCGCCAGCTCAATCACCACCGGGCCGCTGGCCAGATCCATCAGCAGAGCGTCATCGGCCTTGACCTCGCGCCAATCGCTGGGCTGGGCGGCGGCGAGCACATCGGCGCTGCTGGGGCGTTTGCCCGGGTCGGGCTGGCCGGCGGCCTGCGCGCCAGGGCTCATCAGCAGAGTGACCACAAGGTTGGTGACAAGGCTTGTGGCCAGGGCGGGCAAGGTCTTGCGCATGGGGGGCTCCTCCGTGGGGATGCGGTTGCAATCTGGCCGGCAGCATAGCCGCCGGCAGCGCGCCGGCGGCTGGGGAGAACCATGCCCCTGCCTACAATGCCGCCATGGCTTTTGTTCATCTGCGCACCCACACCGAATTTTCCGTCGTCGACGGCACCCTCAGAACCGATGACGCGGCCGCTGCGGCCGCCAAAGATGGGCAGATCGCCCTGGCCATCACCGACCTGGCCAATATGTTTGGCGGCATCAAGTTCTACAACGCTTGCCGCAAAAAAGGTGTCAAGCCGGTGCTGGGCGCCGATTGCTGGCTGGAGCCGGAGGGCTCGGACAAGAACCCCACTCGCATGCTGCTGCTGGTGCAGAACACCCAGGGCTATCTGAACATCTGCGAGCTGCTGTCGCGCGCCTGGATTCAAAACGTGCAGCGCAACCAAGCCTGCCTCAAATGGGAGTGGTTGCAGGAACTGAACGAAGGCCTGATCTGCCTCTCGGGCGCGCAGTTTGGTGGATTGGGTCAGGCATTGCTCAGTGGCGACAAGGTGCGCGCGCGCGATTGGGCGCAGCGCTTTGCCGCGATCTTTCCGAACCGCTTCTACATCGAGCTCCAGCGCGCCGGTCTCGCCGGCCAGGAAGCCCTGGTCCAGGCCAGCGTGCCTTTTGCGGCTGAGCTGGGTCTGCCGGTGGTGGCCACCCACCCGATCCAGTTCCTGGGCGAAGACGACTTCGATGCCCACGAGGCGCGCGTCTGCGTGGCCGAGGGCGAGACCCTGACCAACCCCAAGCGCATCAAACGTTTCCTGCCGGGCCAGTATTTCCGCCCGCAGGCCGATATGGAGGCGCTGTTCGCCGACATCCCGTCCGCGATCGCCAACACGGTGGAAATTGCCCGCCGCTGCTCCATCAGCCTGGTGCTGGGAAAGCCGCAGCTGCCCAACTTCCCGACGCCGCTGCTGGAAGACGGCACGCCCATGCCGATGGAACAGTACTTCCGCCAGCTGTCCTTCGAAGGGCTGGAGGACCGGCTCAAGCTCTTGTACCCCGACGAGGCCAAGCGTGACGCCGAGCGTCCGCGTTATGTGGAGCGCCTGGAGTTCGAGCTGAACACCATCATCAAGATGGGCTTCCCGGGTTACTTTTTGATCGTGGGTGACTTCATCAAGTGGGCCAAAACCCATGGCTGCCCGGTCGGCCCGGGCCGGGGCTCGGGCGCCGGCTCCCTGGTGGCCTATGTGCTCTTGATCACCGACCTGGATCCGCTGCAGTACAACCTGCTGTTCGAGCGCTTCCTGAACCCGGAGCGGGTGTCCATGCCCGACTTCGACATCGACTTCTGCCAGGGCAACCGCGACCGGGTCATCGACTACGTCAAGGACAAATACGGCCGCCCGGCCGTGAGCCAGATCGCCACCTTCGGCACCATGGCCGCCAAGGCGGCCTTGCGCGACATCGGCCGGGTGCTGGGCATGGGCTATGGCCAGGTGGACTCCATCGCCAAGCTGATCCCGGCGCCGCCGGGCAAGACCGTGACCCTGGCCAAACTGCCGGAGAACTTCGACCCTGAAAAGGAGAAGATGATCTACGCCCGGCACGAGGCGCCGGAGCTGAACGAACGCGAGGCCCAGGAAGAGGAAGTGGCCGAGCTGCTCAAGCTGGCTGCGCGCGTGGAAGGCATGGTGCGCAATATCGGCATGCATGCCGGGGGTGTGCTGATCGCGCCAGGCAAGATCACTGACTTCTGCCCGCAGTACCAGCAGCCGGGCTCCAACTCGGCCGTCAGCCAGTACGACAAGGATGACGTCGAGGCCATCGGCCTGGTGAAGTTCGACTTCTTGGGCCTGGCCACGTTGACGATTCTGGAACTGGCCAAGGACTTCATCCTGGCCCGTTACCCAGACCACCAGAACTTTGCCTTCGAGACCATCCCGCTCGACGACCGGCGCACCTACAAGCTCTTCTCTGATGGCCTGACGGAGAGCGTGTTCCAGTTTGAATCGACCGGCATGCAGCGCATGTTGAAGGACGCGAAGCCCTCGCGCCTGGAAGACCTGATCGCCCTGAACGCGCTCTACCGACCCGGTCCCATGGACCTGATTCCGACCTTTGTGGCGCGCAAGCACGGCAAGGAAGTGGTTGAGTACCCGCACCCGCTGACCGAGCCTGTGCTGGCCGAGACCTACGGCATCATGGTCTACCAGGAGCAGGTGATGCAGACCGCCCAGGTGCTGGGCGGCTACAGCCTTGGCGGCGCCGACATGCTGCGCCGGGCCATGGGCAAGAAGAAGGCTGAGGAGATGGCCGAGCACCGTGCCATCTTCCGCAAGGGCGCGGCCGTCAACGGCCTGGATGAAAAACAGGCCGACGAAGTGTTCGACCTGATGGAGAAGTTCGCGGGCTACGGCTTCAACAAGTCGCACGCCGCCGCCTACTCCCTGCTGGCTTATCACACGGGCTGGCTCAAGGTTCATTTCACGGCCGAGTTCTTCGCCGCGAACATGACGATTGAAATGGATGACACCGACAAGCTCAAGGTCTTGTTGAATGACGCCAAGCTCTTCGGCATCGACTTCGAGCCGCCTAACGTCAACCTCGGTGTGCACCGCTTCGAACCCATCATGCCGGGTGACGGTGTGTTCCCGAACTGGGTGGCACCGGGTACGCCGGGCGGCCGCCCCAAGCGCATCAACTACGGCCTGGGCGCGATCAAGGGCACGGGCAAGGGTGCGATCGATTCCATTGTCGCGGTGCGTGAGAAGGGCGGCCCCTTCAAGAGCTTCTACGACTTCTGCTGCCGCATCGACCGCAAGGCCTGCAACAAACGGGTGGTTGAAGCGCTGATCAAGGCCGGCGCCTTCGACAGCCTGGAGCCCGACCGTGCCCGCCTGCTGGCCAGCGTGGCACGTGGCTACACCCATGCCGAAACCCAGGAGGCCAATGCCGACCAGGGCGGCCTGTTCGACTTTGGCGACACCCACGGCTCTTCCACCGCCGAACCCGATCTGGTGGATGTGCCCGGCTGGAGCATCAAGGAGCGGCTGACGCTGGAGAAGACGGCCATCGGCTACTACCTCAGCGGCCACCTCTTCGACCAAAGTGGCGACGAAGTGCGGCGCATGGTTAAGCGCCGCATCGCCAATGTCGAGGACGCGGCGATGAACCGGGAGGTGGTCATGCTGGCCGGCATCGTCAGCGATCTGCGCGTGATCAACGGCAACCGTGGCCGTGTTGCCATCTTCAAGCTCGATGACAAGAGCGATGTCATCGAAGCCGTGGCCAACGAGGAGCTGCTCAATCTCCACAAGGAACTGCTGGTGGACGACGAGCTGCTGATCCTGCAAGGCAAGGTCCAGTTGGACCGCTTTGCCGGCGGCTACCGTTTCAATGTGCAGGCGGTCTGGGACTTGGCCGGGGCACGTTCGCGCTTCGGCCGATATTTTTACCTGCCTGTGGGCAGCACCTTGCCGGCGCTGCAGGAGGTGGTCAAGCTCTGGCCGGCGCGGCAGCTGCAGACCGATCAGGGCATGGTGCCCCAGGGCTTGCGCATGCAGACCCATCATTTCCTGCAGGGCGAGCACGAAGGTGCCGAGTTCCGTCTGGAATTGGGCGAGGACAGTCGTTTCTGGCCCTGCGACGAAGCGCTGGCGCGACTGAGCCAGATCGGTAGTGGCAAGGTCGGCGCCAAGCCCTTGCCCCAGGCTCAGATCATCTACGACGCGGGCTGAGCTTTGTCTATGGCGGCCGCGCCTCAAGCGGCTGTTTTTGCCGCGCTCTTCCTGCTTTGCATGGCCGGGAATTCGGCGATGATGTGACGCAAATCACACCATGAGCGAGCCCATCCTGCCCTCCTCACGCATCGGCCTGATCCTCACGGGTGGCGGCGCCCGCGCCGCCTACCAGGTCGGGGTGCTGGCCGCCATTGCGCAGCTGCGGCGCGATGCCGGCCTGGGCGGCAACCAGGTGCCCACGCCTTTTCCCATCGTTGCCGGCACCTCGGCCGGTGCCATCAATGCGGCCACGCTGGCCTGCAATGCCGACGACTTCGACGCGGCGGTCGATGGCCTGGTGCACCTTTGGCAGAACCTTCATGTGGACCAGGTCTATGCGGCCGATGCCTTTGGCGTGATCCGCACCGGCGCCCGCTGGATGACCATGATGAGCCTGGGCTGGGCAGTGGCGCGCTGGCGCCGCACCCGGCCCAACAGCCTGCTCGACAACTCGCCCTTGGGACGCTTGCTGCGCCGCTGGGTGCGCATGGAGCGCCTCGACCAGATGCTGGCCGCGGGCCATATGCAGGCCCTGGCCATCAGCGGCTCCAGTTACACCTCAGGGCAGCACGTCACCTTTTATCAGACCCACCTGCCTTTCGAGCCCTGGTTGCGCTCCCAGCGCATTGCCGTCAAGGCCCAGCTGAGCATCGAGCACCTGATGGCCTCCTCGGCCATTCCTTTCATCTTCCCCGCCCAGCAGCTGGACCTTGACGGCCAGCTGGAGTGGTTCGGTGACGGCTCCATGCGCCAAAGTGCGCCGATTTCACCGGCCGTACACCTGGGGGCCGAACGGGTGCTGGTGATTGGCGCCGGCCGCATGCATGAGCCGCCCGGGCGCCGCCAGACCCTGGTCAGCGGCCATCCAAGCATGGCGCAGATTGCCGGCCATGCGCTGTCGAACATCTTCCTGGATGCACTGGCGGTCGATGTCGAGCGCCTGCAGCGCATCAACAATACCTTGTCGCTGCTGTCGCCCGATGTGCGCCAGGCCACGCCGCTGCGGCCCATTGACGTGCTGGTGATCGCGCCCAGTCGGCGTTTGGACGAGCTGGCCGCCGAGCACCAGGGCAGCCTGCCGCCTGCCATCAAGGGCTTGTTGCGCAGCGTCGGTGTGGCCGGCGAAGGCAAGGGCGCGAGCGGTTCGGCCCTGACCAGCTACTTGCTGTTCGAACCGTCCTTCACCGGCGAGCTGATCAATCTGGGCATGAGCGACACGCTGGCGCGGCGCGTCGAGGTGCAGAAGTTTTTCGGCTGGTCGACACAGGCGCCTGCTTTTGATCCGGCCGCGATGCGCCGGCGTCAGGCGGGCTTTGCGCAGCAGGCCGAGCAGCCGAGCGTGGTCTGAGTGTGCCCAGGGTAAAAGCGCGGGCAACCTCTTTTATTCCTTCAGATCATCACGGCAAATGTGGCGGTGCCGCTGTCCAGGTTTGCCCGGCCACTCGCAGCCCCTGTGTCGAGAGCTTGAGCGCCAGAGCCGGGCCTACTCCGCGGACGCGCTGCCGCAGGTCCTGCCAGCCTTCAAAGGGCTTCTCTGCCCGCGCTTGCAACATGCGCTCGACCAGTCCTGGGCCCAGGCCAGCCAAAGATTCGAGTTGCGCGCGACTGGCCGTATTCAGCTCCAGCGCTGAGGCTTGTGCGCGCCCGTCCGTGGCCAGCAGCAGCGCCCAGATCAGAGCAGTCCGCCGGGACAAGGCCAACACGGCTCAGTCTCCGTTCTGCGCCCGCACCATGGCGGCGTAGCTACCGTCGCGCCCCAGCAGTTCGGCATGGCTGCCCGATTCGCTGACCCGGCCTCCGCTCATGACATGGATCTGGTCGGCGCTTCGGATGGTGGACAAGCGGTGGGCGATGACGATCAGGGTCTTGCGGCCCTGCCACATCTCCAGCGCCTGCTGCACGGCACGTTCGCTCTCGGTGTCCAAAGCCGAGGTGGCCTCGTCAAAGACCCAAATCGGCGCGTCGCGGTAAAGCGCGCGAGCAATTGCCAGACGCTGCCGCTGGCCGCCCGAGAGCTTGCTGCCGTTGGCACCGACCGGGGTTTCCAGGCCTTGCGGCAGTTGCTGGACAAAGTCCCAGAGGTGGGCGGCCCGCAAGGCCTGTTCCAGACGGGCCTCGTCTCGGGGCTGGGCGTAGGCGATGTTCTCGGCCACCGAGGCATCAAAGAGCACGATGTCCTGTGACACGACCGCAAACTGGCGGCGCAGATTGGCGCGCTTGAGTTCGCTGATGTCCACACCGTCCAGCAAGACCTGACCCTGATCGGGCGTTCCGAAACCCAGCAGCAAGTGGATGATGGAGCTTTTGCCCGCGCCGGACGAGCCAACCAAGGCTGTGGTCTGGCCAGGTGCGAAATCGAGGTTCAAGCCATCCAGCGCTGGGCGTTCGCTGCCGGGGTATTGCAGGCGCACATCGCGCAGCTGCAGCTCGCCGCGGCATTGCTGGAGTTCGCGCTGGCCGCGGTCGGGTTCGGCTGGCATGTCCAGCAGCTCCAGGCAACCGCGAGCGACCACCAAGGCATTGGTGATGGGTTGGGCCAGATCGCTGAGGTGGCGCAGGCGCGAGGTCAGCAGCAGCAGGGCGGTGACGAAGGCGGCGAACTCGCCCACCCCGGTTTGCGCCTGGCGCGCCTGCAGCAGGGCGACGCAGATGATCAAGGACAGGCCGACGCTGGCGATCAGCTGTGACAGCGGCTGGCTCAGGGCGCCGGCCGCGACCGCTTTCAGGCTGCTGCGCTGCAGTTCGCTCGCACGCTCGGCGAAGCTGCGCCGCTCATGGTCCACGGCATCAAAGCTGCGCACCACGCGCCAGGCGCGGGTGATGTCGTCGACCTTGTTGACCAGCTGCAGCTGCGCCTCATAGCTGCGGCTGGACATGGCGCGCACCCGCTTGTTGACGGCCTTGACCACCAAGGCCATCAGCGGTGTGACCACCATGGCCAGCAAGGTGAGCTGCCAGTTCATGACCAGCAGCATGACCAGCATGGCCAGGGCCGGCAGGCCGTCGCGTAGCACGGTGATCAGGGTGCCGCCGAGCAGAGAGAGGATTTGCTGCGGGTCATTGACCACCTTGGTCACCGCCGTGCCCGGCTGCAGGCTGGTGAAGACGCGCGCGTCGGCCTTGAGCAAGGCTTCCAGCAGGGCGGCGCGGAAGTCCATGACGCTGCGGCTCAGCGTCCAGTGAAACAGGTACTGGCCGAGGAAACCGAACAGGCCGCGCACGGCAAACAGGCCGATCAGCGCGACCGGCACCCACCAGACGCTGAAGGCGTTCTTGGCGAAGCCGTCGCCAAAGACGGTCTTGATCAACTGCGGAATCAGCGGCTCGGTGGCTGCGGCGCCGATATAGGCCAGGATGGTCAACGCAAGACCGCCGCGGTGAGGCTTGACGAACTGGAACAGTCGCCGGGCAATCGGTGTGGCGTCGGGTCCTGAATCAGGTGCAGGTGCGGGGGCTGTCATGGAGCGGGATTGTCGCCGCTGTTCCTATACTGCTGACCATGACAGACCGCCCCCGTTCCGCATCCACCACAGCCCGATCCGAGCAGCGCATTCTTCACTTTGTGACCGGGGGCTTTTCGGGCGCCACTCAGGTGGCGGTAGACCTGGCTCTGGCGGGCGCACAGCAGCAGGGCATGCAGACCTTGTTGGTGCTGCGGCGCAAACGCACGACCGATGCGGCGCGGGTGCAGGCCTTGCGTGCGCGTGGCTTGCAGGTCGAAGTGCTGCCCGGTTGGTCGCATCTGGCCACGCTATGGGCGTTGTGGCGTCTGTGCCGGGCTTGGCGACCCGATGTGCTGGTGGCCCATGGCTTCCCCGAGCATTTGCTCGGGCGTCAGGCCGGCGTCTGGGCCGGTGTGGCCCGGCTGGTCCAAGTGGAGCACAACAGTCGTGAACGCTACGGAGTTTGGTCCTTGTGGCGCGCCCACCGCCTGGAGGCGCGAACGGCGCGCGTCATTGCGGTTTCAGAAGGGGTGCGTGAGAGTCTGATCGCCCGTGGGTTCAGCGCTGGCTTGATTCAGGCGGTTCCCAATGGGATCGATCTGGATCGTTTCCCTGCGGAGCAGGTGCTGCCCTTGGTCTCGCGAGTCCCTGGCATCGTCATGTCGGCACGCTTCTCGCGCCAGAAAGACCATCTGAGCTTGATCCGGGCCTTGGCCGAGCTCAAGGGTCGCGGCCTGCGCCCGCCTTTGTTTTTTGCAGGCGCAGGGAAGGACTCCTACCGGCGCGAGGCAGAGGCGGAAGTTGTTCGCCTGGGCTTGCAGGGCCAGGTGCAGTTTCTGGGCCACCATGCGGCGATGCCACAGCTGCTGATGGGGCATGCGATTTGCGTGCTGGCCACCCACTACGAGGGCATGCCTCTGGCCTTGGTGGAAGGGATGGCGGCGGGCTGTGCTTGTGTGGCATCGGCGGTGCCAGGCGTGCAAGGTGTGATCGAGCCGGAGCGCAATGGCTTGCTGGTACCTGAAGGCGATGCCTCAGCCCTGGCCGACGCCCTGCAGCGCTTGCTGGCCGAGCCTGATTTCGCTCAGGGCCTGGCCAGCGCGGCCCGGCAGCGAGCCGTTCAGGAGCATGGTTTACCGCTGATGCGGGCGCGCTACGAGCAAATTCTCCGCAGCCTGTGAGGGCTCAGGCTTGGCTCAGGCTGCGGCGCCACCAGTAGCGAAAACGCAAAGCGCGCAGGCACCAGCCGCGTGCCAGGTAGGCTGACATCAGTTCCTGCGGGCTCAGCGGTGAGCATTGCTGGAATGCGCGCAGGTAGTCGGGCAGACGCTCGGGTTCAGCATGCTTGGCAGCAAAGCGACCGGCGCAGATGAATGCCTTGGCGACATAGAAGGCGGCGGTGAACTGCGTGTCTGCCGAATACACGGCTTTTTGAGCGCGCAGGCGCTGACCCAGGCCTTGTAGTGCCAGCAGCATGTCATCGACCTTCTTGAAGTTCATGCTGGCCAGGATGCTGCCGCTGCGCTGGCGGTAACCCAGCCAGACCTCGGGAACGTAGTAGAAATTCTTTGCGCGCATGGCCAACTCGGGCGTGGTGGCCATGTCCTCGAAGAAATGGCCCGCAGGGAAACGCAGGTCGTCGCCCCAGAGATGACGCCGAGCAATCTTGCTCCAGCTGTGCAGATGGCCGAGCGCGAAGATCCCATTCAGCAGCGCGTTCTTGTCTTCGCTCAGTTGCTCAGCCGGACCGGCAAAGGTGCGCCGATGCAGCTCGCCGCGCAGCTTGTGCTTCAGCTTCATGGGTTCGCGCACGGTGCGGAAATCGCAAAGCACCAAGTCCGGCTCGTGCCTGCCGACGATGCGGCGCAAGCTGTCGATCGCACCCGGCATCAACAGATCATCGGAATCGACGAACCAGATGTAGCGGCCATGTGCCGCCTGCAGCAAGCTGTTGCGCGCCGCACTGAGGCCGCCATTGCGTTCGTGCTTGAGCAGTTGCAAACGGCCCGGTGAAGCGGCCTGGAGTGCCTGCATCAGGGCCGGGGATTCATCGGTCGAAACATCGTCGAGGAGCAAGACTTCGACGCCCTGCGTGTCTTGACTCAGGATCGATTCCACGCAGGCCTTCAGGTAGGGCGCGACGTTGTAGACGGGGATGAGGATGCTGAGCCAAGGCGAATTCGTCGTGGTCATGGGCATAGAGCTTCGCTTGGAGCTGGCTTGGGGCCAGGGTGTGGGTAGGTCGTCTGCTAGCGGCGGCTCACTCGCACCAATGGTCCGCGATCCAGGGCGCTGGCCGGGCATGCCGCCAGTTGCCATTGGTGCGGCCTTCCAGTGCATCGGGCGGGTTCATCACGCCATGGAAGATCAGGATGCGCGCATGCTTGGGAATGAAGGGCTCGCGCCAGTAACTGCTCGGCCAGGCCGGAATGCAGTGGTACTTGTAGCTGGCGCACCAGCTGGCGTCCCAGTAGCTGACCTTGCCCTGCTTGTGCAGCACTGCGGTCAGATACGCCTGCTCATTGCGGAAATCGGCCTTGGCTTGCGCCTGGTTCTCGCGGAACTGTTGCAGCACATCGGCATGCGCGCCCAGCTCGAAACGGTAGACCGAGGAATTGCCGGTGATGCGCCAGGGGCGCTTCCAGTCATGAATGATCAGGAACTCGCCAGGCACTTCGAAGAAGGGCGTGATGTCGTCGACGATCACCACATCGAGGTCCAGGAACAGGGCCGTGCCTTTGAGTCCGTGCAGATCGGCTTCAAAGGTGGTCAGCTTCTTCCAGCCGCGCTCGGGCTCGCCGTTAGGCAGGGTCAGCTCGGGGATGGGCAGGCACTGCACTTCGGCGCGAATGCCTTCGCTGCGGTCCGTCAGGCAGACGAAGTTGAACTCGCCCTTGAGGTGGCGCCGCACCATGGCATAGAGCCGGTTGACGTATTCGGGGCCGTACTTGGTGCCCCATTTCATGCACAGGATGTGGCGCATTCGAGTCTGGTTTCCTTGTGCGTGTGGGTTGATTGCGGCCGTCACAGCTCTTCCACGTGGCGTGGCGGGTAGGTGTCCCAATTGAGACAGCCCGGGCATTGCCAGAAGTAGTGCTGGGCTTCAAAGCCGCAGGCGGCACAGCGGTAGCGCTGCAAGGGGCGGGCGGCGCGCTCCAGCGCGGTGTTGACGAGCTGGACTTCGTCCTCGCTGAGCTGGCTGTGTGACTGCTGCAGCAGGCCGCGCGCGGCCGAGAGATTGCCTTGTTCGCGCAGGTGTTCCTGCAGGCGCTGCCGCTGAGCCGGGCCTTCAGGCTCCAGCTTGGCGATGGCTGCCAGCAAGTGCATGCCCGGCGAGCGCTGGTACTGAGCGCTCAGCGTGGACAGGGCGCGGGCGCGTGCCTCGGGCTGCCCCTGAGCCAGGGCCGCATCGGCGTAGTCGCGTGCGACCAGGTTGAAGGCCTCGGGGTTGAGTGTCAGCAACTCGGCATAGGCGGCCATCGCGGCTTCTTGCTGGCCGGCGCGGGCCAGCATCTGGCCGCGCAAGACATGGGCGCGCGCCGATTGTGGCGACTGCTTCCGTGCCTCGTCGAGCAGACCTGTGGCCTCGTCAAGCGCCTGTCGGGCTTGTGCGGCCAGGGCCAACTCGCAAAGGTAGTGAGCGATGCGGGCAGAGAAGGAAGCCGTGCCGCTGCGCTCCAACTCGCGGGCCACCTCGACCGCGCGGCGCCAGTCGCGCGAACGCTCGAACAGCGACAGCAAAGCCAGCTGTGCCTCGTTCTCGTAAGGCGTGCCGCGCAGCTCAAGGTAGGCGGCTTCGGCACGGTCGAACAGGCCGGCCTTGAAGAAATCCTGTGCCAGGGCCGATTGGGCGCGTTCGCGTTCGGAGCGGGGCAGGTCGCCGCGCTGCAACAGATGCTGGTGCACGCGCACGGCACGCTCGTACTCGCCGCGGCGACGGAACAGATTGCCCAGCGCGAAATGCAGTTCGGTGGTGTCGGGGTCGTTCTGGACCGCCTCGATGAAGGCGTCGATGGCCTTGTCCTGCTGCTCGTTCAGCAAGAGGTTCAGGCCTTTGAAGTAGGCCTTGGGGGCATCGCGCTGCTCGCGCTTCCACTGGCGGGTGTCCAGCTTGGACGCCAGCCACCCCAAGGCGAAGGCGATCGGCAGGACCAGAAGCAGCCAGCGAAATTCAAATTCCATCGTGCAGGGCAGGGCCGTTCAAGGGGTCGTTGGGGGCTGTGCCGGGTGCTGGGTTGCCGTCGGCCGTGGGGGCGATGCGCTTGGCCACGCGGCGGTGCTTCCACCAGGCCGGCACCATGGCCAGCACGCCGACCGCGCAGCCGAGTCCAAAGGCCAGCAGCACGATGATGACCAGGGGTGCACGCCATTCGTGGCCGAAGAACCAGCGCACCACACCCTCCTGGCTGTTGTTCAGCGCGAAGGCGAAAAGCGTGAAGAAGAGGAAGGCCCGCAGGAGCCAGACAAGGATTCGCATGGAGCCGCGATTCTACGGTGTGGCCGAGGGGCAAACGCCGCAGAAACGCAGGCTGTGTGGCGCCGCGCTCAGTTCAGCGGCCAGCCGCCGCGTCGTAGTCGGCTTCGGCCGTGCTGTTGGCATCGACGGCCTCGCGCAAGGCCTTGCCGGGCTTGAAGTGCGGCACCAGCTTCTCGGGGATCAGCACCTGTTCGCCGCTGCGTGGGTTGCGACCCATGCGCGGCGGGCGGCGGTTGACCTGGAAGCTGCCGAAGCCGCGGATCTCGATGCGGTGGCCGCGCGCCAGGGCGTCGGACATGGCGTCCAGGATGGTCTTGACGGCGAACTCGGTGTCGCGCTGTGTCAGCTGGCCAAAGCGGTCGGCCAGCAGTGCAACGAGGTCGGATCGGGTCATGGGATGCTTGGTCCAGTGGGCTCAGGGGTTCTCATAAAAAAGGCCCGCGCTCCTTGCGGAGGCGGGCCTTTTGGGCATTGAGGCTTTGCGGTCTCAGCCAAGTCGCTGGTATCGCGACTTGGCCTTCGCTAGCCACAAACTCCTTCCGGAGTTTGTGTGCTCGCTCAGCCCTGGTTGTCCAGCTTGGCGCGCAGCAGGGCACCCAGGCTGGTCGTGCCGGCGTTTTCACGCTCAGACGTGGCCGACAGGCGCTGCATGGCTTCCTGGTTGTCGGCGTTGTCCTTGGCCTTGACCGACAGCTGGATGTTGCGGGTCTTGCGATCCACATTGACGATCAGAGCGGAGACTTCGTCGCCTTCCTTCAGCACATTGCGTGCGTCTTCGACGCGGTCGCGGCTGATTTCGGAAGCGCGCAGATAGCCCAGCACTTCGTCGGCCAGCTCGATCTCGGCGCCACGGGCGTCCACAGTCTTGACCTTGCCGGTCACGATCATGCCGCGGTCATTGACCGTGGTGTAGGTCGTGAACGGGTCGCTGTCCAGCTGCTTGATGCCCAGGGAGATACGCTCGCGCTCGACGTCCACGGCCAGCACCAGGGCTTCGACTTCCTGGCCCTTCTTGAAGTTGCGCACAGCAGCTTCGCCGGTTTCGTTCCACGACAGGTCGGACAGGTGCACCAGACCGTCGATGCCTTGGGCCAGGCCCACGAACACGCCGAAATCGGTGATCGACTTGACCGGACCCTTGACGCGGTCGCCGCGCTTGACGGTTTCAGCGAAATCTTCCCAAGGATTGGCCTTGCACTGCTTCATGCCCAGGGAGATGCGACGCTTGTCTTCGTCGATTTCCAGGACCATGACTTCGACTTCGTCACCCAGGGTGACCAGCTTCGAAGGAGCAATGTTCTTGTTGGTCCAGTCCATTTCGGACACGTGCACCAGACCTTCGATGCCCGGCTCGATTTCAACGAACGCGCCGTAGTCAGCGATGTTGGTGATCTTGCCGAACAGGCGGGTGCTGGTCGGGTAGCGGCGAGCAACGCCGAACCACGGATCGTCGCCCAGCTGCTTCAGACCCAGCGAAACGCGGTTCTTCTCAGCATCGAACTTCAGGATCTTGGCGGTCAGTTCCTGACCGACGGTGACCACTTCGCTCGGGTGACGGACACGGCGCCATGCCATGTCGGTGATGTGCAGCAGGCCGTCGATACCGCCCAGGTCCACGAAGGCACCGTATTCGGTGATGTTCTTGACCACGCCTTGAACGATGGCGCCTTCGGCCAGCGTTTCCAGCAGCTTGGCGCGCTCTTCGCCCATCGAAGCTTCGACCACAGCACGGCGCGACAACACGACGTTGTTGCGCTTGCGGTCCAGCTTGATGACCTTGAACTCCATGGTCTTGCCTTCGTACGGGCTCATGTCCTTGACCGGACGTGTGTCCAGCAGGGAACCCGGCAGGAAGGCGCGGATGCCGTTGACCAGAACGGTCAGGCCGCCCTTGACCTTGCCCGACACGGTACCGGTCACGAAGTCGCCCGACTCCAGTGCGGTTTCCAGCGACAGCCACGAGGCCAGACGCTTGGCCTTGTCGCGCGACAGGATGGTGTCGCCGTAGCCGTTTTCGATGGCGTCGATCGCCACGGAAACGAAGTCGCCGATTTGAACTTCCAGCTCGCCCTGGTCGTTCTTGAATTCTTCGATTGGCACGTAGGCTTCGGACTTCAGGCCTGCGTTCACAACCACAAAGCTGTGCTCAACGCGCACGACTTCGGCCGAGATGACTTCACCGGCGCGCAGGTCGGAGCGCTGCAGCGACTCCTCGAACATGGCGGCAAAAGAGTCGGGAGCGAAGGCTGCGGTTTGGGTTTGGGACATGGTGTTTCCTGTGCCGGCGGGTCAAGGCGTTTGACCAGCGGACGATGGGTGCTGGGCCTTGCGGCTTCGCGGGTTAGGTTGTGGACAAGACCGGTCTCGATGAACTGACGTTCGGAAGGGAAGACCGGTCCGGCTTGGAATTGAGTCGCTTGCAGATCAACGCTGGTCTGAAAACGGCCCCGCTTGGGCCCACCAAGCCAGCACCAGATCCTTTGATTGCTCAATGGACAGGGCCGAGTTGTCGAGCTCGCGCGCATCTGCGGCAGCACTCAGAGGCGATGCCTTGCGGGATTTGTCCTGCAAGTCACGCGCCTCCAAATCTTGACGCAAGCCCGCGATACTAGCCGAAATTCCCTTGGAAATCAATTGCTTGTAGCGCCGCTCGGCCCGTGTGGCGGCGCTGGCGGTGAGGAAAACCTTGAGCGGCGCGTCGGGGAAGATGGCCGTGCCCATGTCGCGGCCATCGGCCACCAGGCCGGGCAGACGGCGGTAATCCAGCTGCAGCTGATGCAGGGCGTGGCGCACCTCGGAATGCGCCGCCACCTTGGAGGCGAGCAGACCGGTGGTTTCCAGGCGCAGGGCGTCGGTGATGTCGTCGTCGCCCAGCAGCACGCGGCCGCGGCTGAAATGCAGGTCCAGGCGCGCGGCGATGGCCGCCACGGTCTGGCCATCGTCCAGATCCGCGCCGGCCCGCTGGGCGGCCAGGCCGCTGGCGCGGTAAAGCATGCCGGAGTCAAGCACCACATAGCCCAGGGCCTGCGCCACTTCATCGGCCAGCGTGCCCTTGCCTGAGGCGGTGGGGCCATCGATGCAGATGACCGGGATGTCCTTGCTGCGTGCCTTGGCGACGCTGAACAGGGCTTCGAAATAGTCCGGAAAAGTCTTGGCCACACAGTGCGGCTCAAGAATGCGCACCGGCACCGAGGGCGTGGTCTTGCCCGCCACCAGGCCATTGAATGCCGCCAGCGAGAAACACATGGCCACGCGGTGGTCGTCGTAGGTGTGGATGGCGGCGGCCTGCCAGCTCTGCAGCGGGTGCACGCGCAGCCAGTCGGGGCCTTCTTCGACTGTGGCGCCCAGCTTGCGCAGCTCGGTGGCCATGGCGGCGATGCGGTCGGTTTCCTTGACCCGCCAGCTGGCGATATTGCGCAGGGTGGTCGGCGAGTCGGCGTAGAGCGCCATCACGGCCAAGGTCATGGCCGCGTCGGGGATGTGATTGCAATCGAGCTCGATGCCGCGCAGCGGCCAACTGCCACGGCGAACCTCCAGCCAGTTGGGGCCGGCCTCGACCCGTGCGCCCATGGCTTGCGCAGCTTCAACAAAGCGCACATCGCCTTGCAGCGAGGCACTGCCCACGCCTTCGATGCGCAACGGTGCTTCGGTGGCGGCGAGCGCGCCCAGGGCCACGAAATAGGAGGCCGAGGACGCGTCGCCCTCGACATGAACCGCGCCGGGCGAGCGGTAGCGGCTGCCGGCGGGAATCGTGAATCGCTGCCAGCCCTCGCGCTCGACCGCGATGCCAAAGCGCTTGAGCAATTCCAGGGTGATGTGGATGTAGGGCTTGGAGATCAGCTCGCCCAGCACTTCGATGACGATGGGCTGCTGCTGTGCCACCAGGGGCAGGGCCAGCAGCAGGGCGGTCAGGAACTGGCTGGAGACATCGCCGCGCACCTGCACCGGGGCGCTGAAGTCCAGGGCCGAAGGCCCGCTCAGGCGCAGCGGCGGGTAGCCTTCCTGGCCCAGGCAGTCGATCTGGCAGCCGCGCGCGCGCAGGGCAACGACCAGGTCGCCGATCGGGCGCTCGTGCATGCGCGCCACGCCGCTCAGCTCGAAGCTGCCGCCTTGGGTGGCGGCCAGCAGGGCCAGGGCGGCCGTAAGCGGCCGCATGGCCGTGCCGGCATTGCCGAGGAAGAGCTGGGCGGCGTCGACCTTCAACTGGCCACCGATGCCGGTGACCTGCAGCACGCCGTGGTCCGAGGTCTCCAGCCGGCAACCCAGGGCCTTGAGCGAATCGAGCATGACGGCGGTGTCGTCGCTGTCCAGCAGGTCGTGGACTTCGGTCGTGCCCTCGGACAGACCGGCGAGCAGCAGCACGCGGTTGGAAATGCTCTTGGAGCCGGGCAGGCGCACGGTGCCCGCTGCGCTGCGCAGCGGCGGCAGGTCGAGGAAAGGGATCTTGTACATGGCGGACGGACGAGAAAAGCGGTGGGGCCGCCCGCGACGCGGGCCAGCCGATTACTTAGGAGGGCGCGGCGCGGCCAATTGCCACTGGCTGCGGGCATCCGAAATCAGGCGGATGCGGGCCTCCAGCGCGGCGGCGTCGTCATTCTTGAGCAGTGCTTCCAGCGCGTCGAGCGCCTGACGGAAGCGCTGCGACTGCACCAGCACCTCGGCCTTGTTGGCCATGAGGATGTCGCGCCAGACCGTGGGTTCGCTGGCGGCGATGCGGGTGAAATCACGGAAGCCTGGGCCAGCCAGGCTGAGGTAGTCGCGGCCGGCCGGTTGGGCTGCCACCGACTGGAAAAAGGCGAATGCCAGCAGATGCGGCAGATGGCTGACGGCGGCAAAGGCCGCGTCGTGGTTCTGCGGCGTCATCTTGAGCACCTGTGCGCCCAGGGCCGACCAGACATCGGTGGCTTTTTGCACCAGGGCCGGTCGGGTCTGGGGCAGGGGGGTCAGGATGACCTGGCAGTCTTGGTACAGGTTGGCGTCGGCGTTCTGCACGCCGCCCGATTCCTTGCCGGTGATCGGGTGGGCCGGCACAAAGGAGTCAATGTGCTTGCCCAGGGCCTGCTGCGCGGCGCTGACCACATCGCATTTGGTCGATCCCACATCCATCAGCAAGACCTTGGGGCTGATCAGATGGCGGATGGCCTTGAGTGTGGTTTCGGTGGCCGAGACTGGCACGGCCAGTAGCACGATGTCGGCGCCCGAGACGGCCAACAGAGCCGACTCGGCCACCTGGTCTATCACGCCAAGGCGCTTAGCCATTTCGGTGGTGGAGGGCGATTTGCTGTAGCCCACCACATGCTTGACCAGGCCGGCTTTTTTCATGGCCAGGGCAAACGAGCCGCCCATCAGGCCGCAACCGATCACGCCGAGTTGGTTGAACATGGGTGCTGGCTCCCTCAGGCTTTCAAGGGGTAGGCGCCGATGACCTTGAAGAAGGCGCAGGATTCACGAAGCTCGGCCAGTGCGGCCTCCACATGGGGTTCGGACGGGTGGCCGTCCAGGTCGATGTAGAAGTAATAGTCCCACTGACCGGTGCGGGCCGGGCGTGATTCCAGGCGCGTCATTGACACGCCGTGGGTCTTCAGCGGCACCAGCAGGTCGTGCATGGCGCCCGGCCGGTTGGGCACAGACACGATCAGGCTGGTGCAGTCGCGGCCGGTGGCCGGTGGCATGGCCATGGTCTGCGGCAGGGTGATGACGGCAAAGCGGGTGCGGTTGTAGGCCTCGTCCTGCACTGCGTGCGCCACGATGTGCAGGCCAAACAGGGTGGAGGCGCGCTCGCTGGCGATGGCGGCATAAGCCGGGTTGGCAGCCGCGAGGCGAGCACCCTCGGCGTTACTCGAGACGGCGCGGCGCTCGGCGTTCGGCAGGTGCTTGTTCAGCCAGTTCTGGCATTGGGCCAGGGCTTGCGGGTGGGCCAGCACGGCCTCGATGTCCTGCAGGCTGTTGTCCTTGCGCAGCAGGTTGTGGCGGATCAGCAAGCTGACTTCGCCGACCACGTGGGTGGGGGTGTGCAGGAACAGGTCCAGCGAGCGGGTGACAACGCCTTCGGTCATGTTCTCCACGCCGACCACGCCATATTGAGCGCTGCCCGAGGCGGTGGCATGGAAGACTTCGTCGAAGCTGTTGCAGTAAATCAGGTCGGCCGCACCACCGAAATACTCGATGGCCGCTTGCTCACAGAAGGTGCCAAAGGGGCCCAGCACGGCCACACGCTGTGGCGACTCCAGGGCCAAGCAGGCCGACATGATTTCACGCCAGATGGCGCTGACGTGTTCGTCCTTCAGTGGACCGCGGTTGGCTTGTCGGATCTTCTCGATCACCTGCGCCACGCGGTCGGGGCGGAAAAAGGGCGAACCCTCGCGGCGCTTGACCTCGCCGACCTGCTCGGCCACATGGGCGCGGCGGTTCAACAGGTCCAGCAGTTGCTGGTCCAGTGCGTCGATCTGTTGACGCAGTGTTCCCAGTTCGGGCAGCGGGGTGCTGCCGTCCGTATCAGCCATATTGAGCCTCGAAATCCTTCAGGTATGCCACCAGGGCTTGCACGCCCTCCAGGGGCATGGCGTTGTAGATCGATGCCCGCATGCCGCCCACAGACTTGTGGCCTTTGAGTTGCAGCAGGTTTCGCGCCTTCGCACCGTTCAGGAAGGATTCGTTCAGCTGCGGCGTGTCGTACGCGCCGCGCAAGTAAAACGGGACATTCATGCGCGAGCGGCAGGCGGCCGCCACGCGGTTTTCAAACACCGAAGAGGCATCGAGCGCTGCGTAGAGCAGGGCCGCCTTCTCGATATTGCGCTGTTCGATGGCGGCCACGCCGTTGAGATCGCCGCGCCGGAAATCCTTGAGCCACTGAAACACCAGGCCGGCCACATAGATGCCAAAAGTTGGCGGCGTGTTGTACATGGACTTGGCCTCAGCCACGGTCTTGTAATCGAAGGCCGAGGGGCAGATGGCCATGGCGTGACCCAGCAGATCCTCGCGCACGAATACCAGGGTCAGGCCGGCCGGGCCGATGTTCTTCTGCGCACCGGCAAAGGCCAGGCCCACGCGCGACCAGTCGATGGCGCGCGAAAGCACATGGGAGGAGCAATCGACCACCAGCGGCGCCTCGCTGCCGAGCGCACGCAGATCGGGCAGCTCGTGGAACTCCAGCCCGTCAATCGTCTCGTTGGAACAAATGTGCACATAGGCCGCATCGCGGCGCAGCTGCCAGTTGCTGGGCGAAGACAGGCTGCGGTAGCCGCCTGGGCCGCTGTCGGCGGCAATCTGCACATCGGCATAACGCCGTGCTTCCTGGGCGCTTTTCTTGGACCAGGAGCCGCTGATCACCACATCCACCTTGCCCAGACCCTGGCGACCCGCCAGATTCATGGGCACGATGGCGTTTTCTGCCAGGCCGCCGCCCTGCATGAACAAGATTCGGAAATGGCTGGGGACTTGCAGCAACTCGCGCAGGTCACGTTCGGCAGCCTCGGCGATTTCGGTGAACTCGCGGCCGCGATGGCTCATCTCCATCACGCTCATGCCGGAGCCGTGCCAGTCCAGCATCTCGCCGGCCACTTGCTGCAGCACAGCTTCGGGCAAGGCGGCCGGGCCGGCGGAAAAATTGAACGGGCGGGAGCTCATCGGATCGGGCCTGGTCGGGTCAACAGCGAGTTCATGGTGCCGATGTGGGCGAAAAAGTCGCCACATCGGTCGTCAATCATGGCTGGGCGCAGGGCACGGTGAGTCGTGCGATGCGCCCGCCGTTCTTTGATTGAATGCTTACTTCTTAGGCGCCGGGGCAGCCGTCGCCGAGGCGGGCTTGGCCGGAATGCCCAACTGCTTGGCCACGCTTTGCTGCAGAACCTTGAAGCGGGTGTCCAACGTGTTGCCGGTATCGGCCATCAGCTTTTCGGTCAGCGCCTTTTGCATTTCGCCGCCCATCTGGCTGAACTTCTTGTTCACTGGCGATTCCAGCCATGCGAGCAATTGCTTGAGCTCTTCTTCATTGAAACGCTCGTCAAGCATGGCGCCCACGGTACTGGGGGCCAGCTTGATGGCGCGGTCGCGCAGCATCGGTGCGTTCTCTTCGGCGAACTTCTTGACTTCGGCCTCAATGGACTTGGCAGTGGCTTCGCGCTTCTCAGGCGGGAGTTGTTGCAAGGCGGCACTTGCGCCTTGCATCAGATTGCCCAGCGGGCCTTGGAGCACGGCGCGCGACAGGTTTTCGATGCCGGGCTGCTGTACTTGCAGCAGCTTGGCGATCAGCTCTTTCTTGGCGGGCGAAGAAGCGGCCGCTGGCGCGCTTTGGGCGTGGCTCACGCTGACACCGACGAGCAGAGTGGCTGCAGCAGCCACGGCCTGGATGGCCTTCAGGGCCTTGATGGACTTGGAGTTCAAGCTTATTCCTTGTTGGTGTCGTCGCTGGCGGCGGCGTCGTCGGCGCCGGTGGATTCGCCGTCTTCGGGGTTGGAGCTGGCGTCGGCGTTGCTGTTGTCAACCGCATCGTTTTCCACGATGCGCTGCAAACCGGAGAGCTTGCTGCCGTCGTCCAGGGCAATCAGGGTCACGCCTTGGGTGGCGCGGCCCAGTTCACGGATCTCCGAAACGCGGGTGCGCACCAGCACCCCGCGGTCGGTGATCAGCATGATTTCGTCGTCCGGGCGGACCAGGGTGGCGGCAACGACACGGCCGTTGCGTTCGCTCTGCTGGATTGCAATCATGCCCTTGGTGCCGCGGCCATGGCGGGTGTACTCAAGGATGTTGGTGCGTTTGCCGTAGCCGTTCTCGGTGGCGGTGAGCACGCTTTGCGATTCATCCTCGGCCACCAGCATGGCGATCAGACGCTGCTCGGGTTCCAGCATCATGCCGCGCACACCGCGAGCGGTGCGGCCCAGCGAGCGCACATCGTCTTCGTCGAAACGCACGGCCTTGCCGCCATCACTGAACAGCATCACGTCGTGCTTGCCGTCGGTCAGCGCGGCGCCGATCAGGTGGTCGCCCTCGTCGAGCGCGATAGCGATGATGCCGGCCTTGCGCGGATTGGAGAAGTCTTCCAGCGAGGTCTTCTTGACCGTGCCCAGGGCGGTGGCCATGAAGATGAAGTGGCCTTCCGGGAAGGTTCGGAAATCACCGGTCAGCGGCAGCACGACGGTGACTTTCTCGTCTTGTTGCAAGGGGAACATATTGACGATGGGCTTGCCACGCGAATTGCGTGAGCCCTGCGGCACTTCCCACACCTTCAGCCAGTAGACACGACCGCGATTGCTGAAGCACAGGATCCAGTCGTGGGTGTTGGCAATGAAGAGCTGGTCGACCCAGTCGTCTTCCTTGGTCTGCGTGGCCTGCTTGCCGCGCCCGCCGCGCTTTTGCGCCCGGTACTCGCTCAAGGCCTGGCTCTTGATGTAACCCGTGTGGGACAAGGTCACGACCATATCGGTGGGCGTGATCAGGTCTTCCGTGCCCAGTTCCTGTGCGTTGTGCTCGATGGCGCTGCGACGGGCGCCGAGCTTGGTCTGGCCGAACTCCTGACGAACCTGCACCAGCTCTTCGCTGATGATGGCGGTGACGCGAGCCGGCTTGGCCAGGATGTCCAGCAGATCGGCAATCTGGGCCATCACTTCCTTGTACTCGCCGACGATCTTGTCCTGCTCCAGCCCGGTCAGGCGCTGCAGACGCATCTGCAGAATTTCGCCGGCCTGGTCTTCCGACAGGCGGTAGAGACCGTCATCCTGCATCCCGAACATGGCGGGCAGACCGTCCGGACGGAAGGCATTGCGGCCGCCGGGCGTATCGCCTTCAGCGCGCGACAACATCTCCCGCACCAGGGACGAGTCCCAGCTCTTGGCCATCAGTGCGGCCTTGGCCACGGGCGGGGTGGGCGAGGTCTTGATGGTCTCGATGAACTCATCGATATTGGCCAAGGCCACGGCCAGGCCTTCGAGCACATGACCACGTTCGCGTGCCTTGCGCAGTCCATAGACGGTGCGGCGTGTCACCACTTCGCGGCGGTGCTCCAGGAAGACGACGATCAGGTCCTTCAGGTTGCACAGCTTGGGCTGACCGTCGATCAGCGCCACCATATTCATGCCGAAGGTGTCTTGCAGCTGAGTCTGCTTGTACAGATTGTTCAGTACCACCTCGGGCACTTCGCCGCGCTTGAGCTCGATCACGACGCGCATGCCAGACTTGTCGCTCTCGTCCTGGATGTGGCTGATGCCTTCGATCTTTTTCTCGTGCACCAGTTCGGCAATGCGCTCGAGCAGCGTCTTCTTGTTGACCTGATAGGGGATCTCGTCAACGATGATGGACTGGCGGTTGCCGCGGTCAATGTCCTCAAAGTGGACCTTGGCGCGCATCACCACCTTGCCGCGGCCGGTGCGGTAGCCATCGCGTGCGCCGGACAGGCCGTAGATGATGCCGGCGGTCGGGAAATCCGGTGCCGGGATGATTTCCATCAGCTCATCGATGCTGGTGTCCGGGTTCTTCAGCGTGTGCAAGCAGGCATCCACCACCTCATTGAGGTTGTGCGGCGGAATATTGGTGGCCATGCCCACGGCAATGCCGGTGGATCCGTTGACCAGCAGATTTGGAATACGGTTGGGCAGAACCAGCGGTTCCTTTTCCGAGCCGTCGTAGTTGGGTCCGAAATCGACAGTTTCTTTGTCAATATCTGCCAGCATTTCGTGGGCGATTTTGTCCAGGCGAATTTCTGTGTATCGCATGGCTGCGGCGTTGTCGCCGTCCACCGAACCGAAATTGCCTTGGCCATCGACCAACATATGGCGCATGGAAAAATCTTGCGCCAGGCGGACAATGGTGTCGTACACCGCGGTGTCGCCGTGCGGGTGGTATTTACCGATCACATCGCCAACGATACGGGCCGATTTTTTGTACGGCCGGTTCCAGTCGTTGTTGAGCTCGTGCATCGCGAACAAGACGCGCCGATGCACGGGCTTCAAGCCGTCACGAGCGTCGGGCAGAGCGCGGCCGACGATCACGCTCATGGCGTAGTCGAGGTATGAGCGCCGCATCTCCTCTTCGAGGCTGATCGGCAGTGTTTCCTTGGCGAACTGGGTCATGCGCTTGTGCTTGGCTCACCCATCAGATGGGCCTGCATCGTTGAGGACAGAAGCGGTGGATTCTAAAGGCATGGGCGATGTCGTAGCTTTGCAACATTCGTCACTGACACTGCATAGGAGCCCGCCACAATACGGCGCTATCGGTGCCCTATGGCACAATCGATGAGTCCCTAGGAGAAACCCGTATTCGGGTATCTTTGAGGTTTTTGTTCAAGTACTGGGCACTCGCAGTGCAACTGCGGCATTCCTTGAGAGGAGAATTCATGAAGAAATTGAACCGCGTGGCATCGCTCTTCGCCGTCGCCGCTTTTGCTGCGTCTGGCGCAATGGCGCAGACCGTCGACAACTGGCGCGCCACCGATGGCACCGTGTGGAAGAACGGTAGCAATGAACACTGCTGGCGCGATGCCAACTGGACCCCGGCTACTGCCGCCAAGGACTGCGATGGCGCACTGAAGCCCGCACCTAAGGTTGAGCCGCCGCCTGCTCCTAAGCCCGCTGAGCCTGTGGTCGCTCCCCCGGCACCGAAGCCCGTCGTTGTGCCTCCAAAGCCGGTCAGCGAGAAGGTCACTTACGCTGCTGATGCTTTCTTTGACTTCGACAAGGCTGTTCTGAAGCCCGAAGCCAAGGCCAAGTTGGATGATCTGTATGGCAAGACCAACGGTGTGAACCTGGAAGTCATCATCGCTGTCGGCCACACCGACTCGGTGGGTTCGGATGCCTACAACCAGAAGCTGTCTGTGGCTCGTGCTGAAGCCGTCAAGGCCTATCTGGTGAGCAAGGGCGCTGAAAAGAACCGCGTTTACACCGAAGGTAAGGGCGAGAAGTCGCCTGTGGCTGACAACAAGACCGCTGAAGGCCGTTCCAAGAACCGCCGTGTGGAAATCGAAGTTGTCGGTACGCGCAACAAGTAAGTCCTGAGCTGGGCGCTTTCTGCGCCCCTCAAATCAACCCCGCAGCGCTATGGCCTCTGCGGGGTTTTTTTATGCCGGCTTGGTTCGTGCCCGCCAGGCTGCCGGTAATTCTTTGTTGCTACCATCTGCGTCATGATCAATGCTGACCCTCAAGAGCTCGCGAAGTTTGGCGACCTCGCCCATCACTGGTGGGATACCGAAAGTGAATTCAAGCCGCTTCACCAGATCAACCCGCTGCGATTGGATTGGATTTCTTCCTATTGCCCCTTGGCTGGCAAGCAGGTGCTGGATGTGGGTTGCGGCGGCGGCATCCTGACCGATTCCATGGCTCGCCGGGGCGCCAAGGCGCTCGGTATCGATCTGGCCACCAAAGCCCTCAAAGTGGCGCAGTTGCATGCGATGGAGGCTGGAACTGAAGGTGTTGACTATCGCGAGATCGCAGTGGAAGCGCTAGCCCTGGAGCGACCGGCTAGTTTCGACGTGGTGACGTGCATGGAAATGCTCGAGCACGTACCCGATCCGGCTTCCGTGGTTCAGGCCTGTGCGGATTTGGTCAAGCCGGGCGGCTGGGTGTTCCTGTCCACCCTGAGTCGCAATGCCAAAGCTTTTGTCCAGGCCATCGTTGGGGCGGAGTACGTCCTCAAGATGCTTCCTGCCGGCACGCATGAGTACGCACGCTTTTTACGGCCCTCGGAGTTGGCGCAGTTTTGCCGTGATGCCGGTTTGGACCTTCAGGCCAGTCGCGGGCTGGCTTACAACCCGCTCAATCAGCGATACAGCCTGAGCGCGGACACCAGCGTCAACTACATGTTGGCCTGCCGCAAGTCTTCATGAGTTCCTGCATGGTGGATCTTCGTCCGGGCATTCCTTGGTTGGGAGCGAAGGCAGTCTTGTTTGATCTCGACGGCACTTTGGTCGACAGTGCGCCGGATCTCGCTGGGGCGCTCAATGAAATGCGTCTGGCTCGGCACATGGCGCCACTGCCATTGACGGCTTTGCGGCCCATGGTGGGGTCTGGCGCTCGAGGCATGTTGGCGGTGGGCTTGAGTGTTTCTCCGCAAGATGCTGATTTTGAAGCGCTGAAGGTTGAGTTTCTGGATCGATATCAGGCACGGCTGACGCAGGA
The DNA here is from genome assembly GCF_025717675.1 of Paucibacter sp. DJ2R-2. Taxonomy (GTDB): domain Bacteria; phylum Pseudomonadota; class Gammaproteobacteria; order Burkholderiales; family Burkholderiaceae_C; genus Paucibacter_A. The sequence goes on along the minus strand of NZ_JAJIRT010000007.1, from coordinate 13,513 downwards.
AACTGCCTTGTTTGATCAGGTGAATGAGTTGCTGCAAAGCCTGTCGGCGGCCGGTTTCGCATGGGGTGTGGTGACCAACAAGGCCGAGCGATTCGCGCTGCCTTTGACCGAAGCTCTGGGCTTGAAGCAGCGCGCACTGGCGGTGGTGGGTGGAGACAGCACGCCTCACGCCAAGCCTCACCCTGCGCCTTTGCTCGAAGCGGCGCGCCGCGGTGGCATTGCTGCCGAGGCTTGTATCTATGTGGGCGACGACGAGCGAGACATCGTGGCGGGGCGCGCTGCAGGCATGCGTACGGTGGCTGCAGCCTGGGGCTATCTCGGTCAGGGCGAGCCGGTCGAGGCCTGGAATGCAGATATTGTTCTAAATTCGCCGATCGAGCTCTTGCAAGTGCTTGGCCTGGCCTAAAATAGCAAGCTCTGGGGCCGACCAGGTTTCGACGTGGGTGCGGATCCGGAGTAGGGCATGCCGAGCACCAGTCCGCTCGTAAAACCACTGGAAACAAAGTAACTGCAAACGACTCTACGTTCGCACTCGCCGCTTAATTGCGCGTGAGCTTCTCAACGGTTGGCCAATGGGCCGGGTTTAAGCCGCAAGGCTGAAAGCTGAGAAGTCATTCACATTGGCTGGTTGTCCGCCGGGTCACTCGGCAGGCAACAAGATTCAGTGACTGGCGGGAAAGTTAGCGTGCCGCTGCGCGAACTGACCGTGAGATTCAAATCAGACGGCTACGCATGTAGAACTGCCCGGTGATGGCTTGCGGACGGGGGTTCAATTCCCCCCGGCTCCACCATTTAACGATTTCAGGACGTGCAAGACGGTCCCGAAAGTACCAAAAGGCCCAAGTGAATCAAGCACTTAGGACTTTTTCTTTTGCCCAAGGCATCTCGTGATGTCCCTCAACCTCCGATTGGCAATACAGTAACTTTTACAGTAACCTGAAAAGAGCACGCGATGTGCGTCAGGAGTTACTGTATGGCTCGCAACCTGATCCCCTCTGATCTGTCGATCCGGACCATCAAGCCGGGCGATCCCCGCAAGCGTCTGGGCGATGGTGACAGCCTGTATCTGCTTCTTTTTGTTCGCGGCGGCTCGCATGGCTGGCGCCTGGACTACAGCTTCCAGGGGCGTCGCAAAACGCTGAGCCTGGGCACGTATCCGGATACCGGTTTGGCGTTGGCTCGGCAGAAGGCTGACGAAGCGCGGCGCCTGGTGGCGCAGGGCGTGGACCCCAGTGAGGCACGGATGGAGGCTAAGGTCGAGGCCTCACGTCAGCGCGATGCGGAGTTGCGTGGCGATGCCGGTTTGCCTGCAATCGGATCGTTCGAGGCCGTCGCCCGAGAATGGCTCGCTACCGTCCACCAGGCCAAGGTCAGTGAGGGCCATGCCAAGCGCACCCAGATTCGTCTTGAGCAGGATGCCTTTCCATGGATCGGCAAGCGCCCGATAGGGGAGATCGAGCCACCGGAACTCCTTCAGTGCCTCCGTCGGGTCGAGGCCCGCGGCGCGATCGAGACAGCGCACCGAATCAAGCATGCCTGCGGTCAAGTCTTTCGTTATGGAATCGCGACGGGGGTATGCCGACGGAACCCGGCGGCCGACCTGCAGGATGCGCTGAAACCGGTTCAGGTCAGCCACCATGCAGCGATCACGGAGCCGAAGTTGGTCGGAAAGCTGATGCGCGACATTGACGCGTATGCCGGGCAGCCCGTCACCCGCGCAGCCTTGCTCTTGTCGCCATTGCTGTTGTTGCGTCCCGGCGAGCTGCGACACATGGAGTGGGCGTGGATCGACTTTGAAAGTGCGACTGTGACAGTGCCCGCCGTGACGATGAAGCGCAGCAAGGCAGACAAGGCGGGTGGGCCGCCTCACATCGTTCCTTTGGCAGCGCAGTCCTTGCGAATCCTACGGGAACTGCATCAGATCACGGGAGCAGGCCGATTCGTGTTTCCGGCGCTGACGACGCGGCAGCGATGCATGAGTGACAACACGGTGCGCAGTGCCCTCCGTAGGCTGGGCTACGGCAACGATGAGATGACGGCGCATGGCTTCAGGGCAACGGCGCGGACGATGATCGCCGAGCGACTCAATGTGGCCGCTGAGATCATCGAGGCTCAACTCGCGCACGCCGTAGCTGACTCTCTAGGTCGCGCCTACAACCGCACGCAGTTCCTTGATCAGCGGAGGAAGATGATGCAGTCGTGGGCGAACTATCTGGACAAGATCCGCAAAGGTGCGGACGTGGTGCCGCTGCGAAGCAATGGTGCAGCCTGAGCACGGGTGTCTCAACTCGCTCGGTTGGTATTGGGCATTGCGGCCAGCGCTCTGGCCTGAAGCAAATGGTAGGAGCCAGCCGACTCCTGAAGGTGGCCGTGCCTGTGCTACGCAGCGATTGCTGCCGCTCGCTCTGCGGATTGGGCTGTCAGCAATGTGCCCGGAGCGGAAGTCCGTCGAATTTCAGCAATAGGCTGATGTGAGTCGTTCGTGGCGCAGCGCGTGAGCGTCCGCTTCGGCTAGTTCCGACCACTGAACAAAGGCGACTTAGCCGGCAGCTTTGCGTCAGATAGCAGCCGCCCGCTGCCCGCAACAGTACATCGACTACCGAGCGACCGCGGCTGCACTGCGCGACCGTGATTGGCCGGTGAACTTAGCTTGAGCGGCCCGGCGTCCGCGGTGACTCAAGGTTCACGATCAACTTTTGCATTGAAAAACTGTGGGGGGTTCGCTGCGACCAACCGTGAGCACGAAACCGCCCTGATCTTTGGATACACCGATGATCTTCATCGGCTTCAAGAACTGGGATGTTGCGCTCGGCGAAAGGATGAGAGAGGCCCGGTCCGGCGCCGCTGCAAGCGCCTGCAACTTCCTGTTGTAGAAGCTCGCGGACTCGCTGCCTGATCGCTCGGCCAAATGGAGGGCTTCTGCGAGCAAGATGTCTGAACCAGGGGCGCCAGCCAGGATCGCCTCTCGTGCCGCGAAGGTCGCAGCCATTGCGGCACTCTCGAAGCCCTCGATCTTGCGAGCCATGTCAATGGCCTTGCGGTAGAGCTCCTTGCCAGGTTCAACCTTGCCGCTGCGGTATCGAAGCAGTGCAAGATTTGCAGTGGCGTGCATCGCGACCGGCCCACCCAGCTCGATTAGTGCGAGCAGCCGCGCCTCCGTCTTCTGCCCGGCGTCCGCATCGTGAACTGGGAACTGGCCCGAGCTGAGTCGGGCAAACAGTTGGTTCAGCTCAAGGGGGTAAGAGAGCTTGCCATCAATCCGCAACGCCTCATCCGCGGTCCTGATGACCAGCGAGTGGTCATCCAGTAGTGAAGCCACGAAGGTTGCCTCGACTCTTGGCCTCGCAGCGAACGGTTCGTCGCTGCCCCATTGCTGGCATGCCTTGAGGGCATCCTGGATATCACCGCGCCTGAGCCGGACCCTGTAGGCGGCTTCATAGGCGTCTCGGCGAGCACCGATGAGCTTGTCTAGACTTTGGATACCATCGCCCAGATGCTTGGCCTCCTTTGCCCAAAGGACCTGGGCCAGGGTGTTCTCGGTCGGCGCAATCAGCGCCCGCTGCACCAACTTGCGCGCCTGCTTGCGTTGCCCGCCCTCCAACTCCATCATGCCGACGGCGGTCGCCAATTCAGAGATGTGAGCAGCAGGGAACCGATCAAACCTGAGAGCGTCGTTGGCAGCTTTCCAGGACTTCGGCGCTTTGCCCGCGATGTGGGCACAGGCAAGTTCGGCCGCCATCAGCCAGGGGTCGACCCTGGTCCGAGGATGGTTGGCCAGCAGCTTGTGCGCAGCAGCTGCGTCTTCCTGATGAACCAGCAACCGCGACGCGGTGCGCAGCATCCATCGATGGTCCGGCGCTAGCTGCAGCGCGGACTTCATGCACCTGAGCGCCTGCTTCTTGTCCCCCAGGCTGGAGTAGTGCCTGGCCATGTCCGCCCACACAGCCGGGTTGTTGGGTGCCAGCTTTAGCAACGAGCGCCAGTGGGCGACGTCGCCGATACCTGGAGGCGGCAGCACTCCGGCGGCTGACGAGTCGCCCGCCAACGTATCGCTGGCCAGGCGAACCAACGGCGCCGGCGCGTTGGACTTATTCTGAAGAACGTAGTTGGCCACATGCTTGGCAGCCTCGGCGTTGCGCTCAAGGATCGCTTCAGACAGGGCTTCGGACGCCGATCCCAGGCTTCGATCTTCACTGAAGGCCAAGAATGCCGTGCCATTGCCCTCTGCAGCTCGAGCATTACGCGCCTCGCTCTTCTTCAAGGACGCGAATCCAGCGGAGGACGCTGCCACCGCCGACGGCCGCCACCGAGGGACGATCCGACGTGGCTGGTTCTTGTCGCGCAGCACCCTAGCTCCTCGTCTTCACGGATGCAGCCTTGGCCAGTCGGTCAAAGCGAGACACATAGGCGTCAATGCCAACCTTGTTGCCGAGCGCCTGACGAGCCTTCGCGTCGCCGCGAGTCCGCCAATCAGGCTCGCAGGCTGTCATGATGATCTGACTCAGCTCTTCAGCGATCCAGACGGGGAAACAGGACTGGCTGTCCGCGACGAACTCGGCCAGCGCCCTCTTCAGGATCGGCAAGGCCATGTCGTAGTCGCAGCCAGACTGGCCTCCCCACAAATGAGGCAGCATCTCGGGCGGCAGCGCTTGAGACAGTCGCGCGGACAACGTCACGCCGGTGAAGAGGAATGCGGCCATCGCGCCCAGGTGATAGATGTCGCACCCCTCACGCCTGTCCTCCCAGCGCTCCGGCCGGACGCCGAAAATCTGCTCCGGTGGCGCATAGGCCACCGCCCCAGGTACATCGTACTCATCGTGCTCAGCAGCCAGGCCGCGCCGTGATGCCCGTCCCATGTCGCCAATCTTTGCCACCGCGGAATCCTGCCCGAACAGCAGCACGTTGGATGGCTTCAAATCCTGATGGGAAATGTTATTGCGGTGAAGCTGCTGGATGCCAACCGCAGCGTTGTGCAGGACCCTGAGCTTCCAAGCTGCGTCAATCTTCTCACTGGCGTCGATCGCTTTGCGGATATCGCCGTTCGCCAGTTCAAACATGATGTACGGCACCGGGATCCCGTGACGCGAACTCGGCACTTCGATTTCGTCGCTCGCGATGACTTCCACCACGCGATCCAGCTTGGCCTTCTTACAGACATCCAGAATCGTGCTCTCAAAAGAATGGCTGTCCGTCATGCGCTTGAGCCGCGGAATCAGCTTCAAGCCGCTGTCGCGATCTTCGATAACGCCTTGCACGTCGATCGCCTTGACGAAGGCCTTCTTGCTGCCCTTCTCGGCGATGTAGCCGATCGAGAAGTGACCGCCCGTGAGGTGTTCACCTCCCGGCTCGTTCTTCCGGGGCAGTCTTTGCGTGATCTTCCAACCGTCGGCAACGACCTGACCCACCAGGTCGAATGCCGCGTTGTCGTTGGATGCGGGGACAGCACTCATCTTCTTTTCCTCCACAACCGCCATCTAGCGGGTCTACTTGCTGGACTTTTCCTTCTGCGCACGCCGGAACTGCAGGTACTCCAGCAGTTCTATTTCTTCCTCGGTGGTCAGGTTCAGCTCGGTCAGCGCACTTGGCTTGGGAGCATCGGCGCCCCGCTTCTTGCCCGCCGAGATGTATCCAGCCATCGCCATGAGCTGTTCGTAGCTGATCTTGTAGGCCGCCGACAAAGCGTGAAGGATGTTCGGCGAAGGCTGCTGAATCTTGCCGCTCTCGACCTGGCTCAGGTATGCGTTCGACACTGCCTTCTTCGTCAGTTCCTCGACGTGCCGAAGCGAGAAGCCGCGGTCCTTGCGGACGGCGGCCAGATGCGTTCCCAACAGACTCGACGCGCGAGCGGTATCTTCTTTTGTTTCGGCCATGGGTGAAGTATGAATCCTGGCGCTAAGTTTATCAAGCATGAATTTAATCCACTAAGCACGTATCCATACTCGTATTGGGAAATGGCCAAGGCGGCCGACGAACCTGCCGTGGCGGTAAGGCAGGATTGGGTCGCCCCCCAGAGGAGGCGTGCGGATGGCGCGACCATCAGATAACTCTCATGCAGCATGCTTGACATTCTTAGCACTCGCCTCTACATTGAACCTGCTGGCGCCTAAAGCCAGCGTGGAAAGACAGAGCGGCGTGGCGGCAGGACGAGTGATCGAGGTGGCAGATGCAACACAAGTTTGAAAACGGGATTGAAGACGTGGCGATGGCCATCGGGAACGGTCGTAGGGTCAGGGACGATGGGCCCTACGGCATCTTGATCGGTGACGAGCGGCTCAACTATCGCGCCGAGGTCGTGCACTCTGCGATGGTTTCCGGTGCACAGATTCTCGCGGCCGCGGGCGTGGGCGGCTCGATCGAGCATGTCGCGTTTCAAGTCCTGCAGGGCGGCCAGTTGGAGAGCCTGAGACCCGAAGAGAGCGTGGACCTTCGATCAGCGGGCGCCGAGAAGTTCGTTGTCTTTCGCAGCGACAGGATCTTCCGGATCCTTGTCGACGACCGAACGGTCGACTGGGGCGCCGTTCGGATCACGGGCGGAACTATCAAGCGCTTGGTGGGCATCAAGACCTTCACGCACGATGTCTGGCAGGTGCTGCCGTCTGGCGAGGATATTCTCGTGACAGACGACCACTTTGTTGACCTGTCAACGCCTGGCGTCGAACGCTTCGTGGTCAAGCCGATCTCCATCCGTGTGATCGTCAACGCGCGGCCGCGCGAGGTGCACAAGCGGTTGCTCGCGTACTGGGATGTGGTGAAGCTTGCGTTCCCCGACGCCGCACCGGCGCCGAACACGGTGTACTCCATTACCTACGCACGCGGCCCCGACAGCAATCCTGAAGGGTCAATGGTCGAAGGCCAGCAAGTCTTGGTGAAAAACGGGATGACGTTCTATGTCACGGTTACTGATAAGTCGTAGTCCGGATCTGAAGCGGCTGCATGACGCCGGCTACGAGGTGGAGGTTCGAGCCGGCTACCTGCTGGTGCATTCCGTGCCGTATCTGGACCCGGCCGGCGGCCTGCACCTTGGCACGTTGGCCAGCGAACTCACGCTGGAGTCGCCAGAGAAGACCGCCGCGCCGGGAACGCATGTTGCCTACTTCGTGGGTGACTTTCCGCACAACGTCGACGGAACCCGGATCACCGCGATCGAGCATGGCACCGGTCCCTACCAGTGGGCCGAAGGCCTGGCGCCTAACTTCTCGTTCTCGAACAAGCCGCGCTCCGGCGGATTCACTGACTATTACGACAAGATGGTCAGCTATATCAACGTCATCTGGCATCAGGCAAAGGCACGCCATCCGGCGTGTGATCCGAAGACGTTCAGGTTGGTCGACTCCTTCGAGTCCGACTCGGCCTTTCAGTACGAGGACACGGCGTCAAGCCGCGCAGGCATCCAGGTGCTCGCGCAAAGGCTTAGAGGGCAGAAAATTGCGATCGTCGGCCTGGGCGGGACCGGCGCCTACATCCTTGACCTCGTTGCCAAGACACACGTCAGCGAAGTTCATCTGTTTGACGGCGACAAGTTCAGGCAGCACAACGCGTTCCGCGCGCCCGGCGCGGCGTCACGCGCAGACCTGGAGCGAGGCCTTTCCAAGGTCGGCTATCTGGTCGAGAAATACGCGCCGATGCGGCGCGGCATCATCGGGCACGAAGAATTCGTCACGGAGGCCAACGTCGCCCAACTTGCACAGTTCAGCTTCGTCTTCGTCTGCGTTGACAGCGGCTCTGCGCGGCGAGCTATCCTTAACTTCCTGCGCTCGACGGCGGTGCCGTTCATCGATGTGGGCATGGATGTCCAGGCGGTTGACGGAACCGGACAGCTGTGGGGCACATGCAGAGTGACTGCTAGCACAGCAGAGACACGGGATCACGTCGCATCCAGAGTGTCCATGGCGGATCGGGAGGGCGATGATCTGTATCGCAGCAACATTCAGATCGCCGAGCTAAATGCCATGAATGCCGTCCTGGCAGTGCTGCGCTGGAAGAGGATGTGTGGTTATCTGCTGGATGACAGCGGCGACCATGACTGCACTTTCACCAGCAGTCTCAACAGGATCGTGAACAGCGAGGTCAGGCTATGAGTCAGGCCCGTTTTGCACCACAGTTCGTTGAGTTCCTGCCAGACGACATCGGTCCTGGTATCTTGTATGTGTCGATGTCATACGCCGTTGCCGCGCACCGATGCGCTTGCGGATGCGGCCGAGAGGTGGTGACGCCACTGTCGCCGACGGATTGGAAGCTGATTTTTGATGGCGAGAACGTGTCCCTCGATCCGTCCATCGGCAATTGGTCGTTTCCTTGCCGCTCACACTACTTCATCAGGGGCAGCAAGGTTCAGTGGGCCGCGAGCATGTCTGATGCTGCGATTCAACGGGGACGGCTTAGGGATCGCGCCTCAAAAGCGGCGCACTTCGCTAAGAGCCCGTCGTCCGCGGGGAGGCTAACGAGCGAAGAGGTGGCTCCTGCACGCGAGGAAGCGTCGCCGTCTAAGAAGGCACCTTCATCTGCTCTGGGCTGGCTGCGCCGCTTACTTCAATAAGCCGACGATCACCATGTACTGATGGCGACTAGTGCCTGCTCCCGTAGTTCTGCATCCTCGGGCCTACCGTGCGCCAGAATCACGACTGGGCGACGAAATCATCGCACACAACGATGACGCGGGGTTATATGGGCCCTCAGATATGCTAACCAGTCACCGCGTTGCTAGCGTCCCGTGATAGAAACCATCCGACAGCTGATGCTGAGGTTGAATATGTATGTGTGAGGTGCAGCGAACGGCAGCAGGAGCCTGCAAACCGGTCACTCCACCTTCCGCCCTGCTCACGCTCCGATGTCCGCAATTTGGCTATCACTAGGCAGACGAAGGACGACACCGACCGACCGCAACCGCTGCATAGCGGTCCGCAAGTGCGAAGTTTCGACATTGCCGAACTGGGCCATCACGCGTGCAGGCAAAGGTAGCAAAGAGCGCGTTCTCCGTCATGGTGGAAGGCAACCCTGAGTTGCGGACAGTACCTCGAGTGACGCGCGGAGCGGAACTAGACTATGGAACACCTCACCTACACCTGGGGCCGCGGGTATTTCTCAGCAGTCAACTAACGAGCGAAGAGGGCGGAGATTGTGAACCTTCAGGCCGCTGACGTTCTGTCCAACCTCGACAAGTACTGTCGAGACAACCCACTGAACTCAGTGCTTGGAGGGGCGGCGACGCTGTACGACGAAGTCAGGGTGAGCGTTGAACTCGCGTTGCGAGTGTCCAGGCCTACTTGGCAACTGCTGAATCAACATCTGCCCTTTGCGAGGATCTCTTTTGAAATCAACTCTGTTCGCAGGCCTGTCCGCTACCGCAATTCTCTGTTTCACACCGGCAGCCTCTGCCTTCGCCCCTGATCTGATTCGTGGTTGCAAGGTCATTGCGGCCATGCAAAAGGACGCCACGCCAGCGGATGCAATTCACGCTGCCTACTGCCTCGGCGTGCTCGACGGAATCTTGGCTGCTGTGTCCAAGAAGCAGACCTAGACACCCATACCAGATCCTTGTTTTCAAGGCGCCCTAGTCCAACCACGCGATCGGGCAGGGCAGATCGTTCGGATTCTTACTGAGCAGCCGAAAATTTCAGAAACAACCAAATCAGCCGCGAAGGACCGAGGCACCATGGCTGCCTACATCGCGTTGGCGTTGTCCAACCAGTGCAGTGCTGGCGGAACAAAGAGCCCATAGCAAGTTCGGTCAGCCGCTTGGTCAAGCGCGGTGCCCATCGATCTGAATTAGCTTCAGTAATGAGTCTCGACGGAAACTGGCAGCGAGTATGGCCAATTGTCCTTTGGTGGAAGTCCTGATACGAGAGCATTGATAGGGATGCATATGACTGAAATTCGGTTGTTCAGGCTCTTTCTCTTGGCCCTTTCTGCGACGCTATTCATTGGTTGGGGAACAGGGGCGTACTACTCGCACGACTCAGAGGCTGCATCTGATGAAATGCAGGCAGAAGTGGCGGCCAAGCAGCGAGCCGAGAAGGAATGCATTGCGGGCGACCAAGCGGCTTGCATCCGCAGCAGGCCAATAGAAAGCTCTCGAAGCGTGCTCGATGTGACGGACAACGACTTGCACAAGTTTGATGTCTACAGCAGCGCCGAAAGCGCCAAGTCCTGGTACTTCTTTTCGACCCTAGGCGCTATCGCGCTCACCCTGCTGTTCTACGCGCTGAGGTGGGCAATGACGGGAAGGCTGTTTCCCCTGTGGCCCTCGACAACAAACTGCAAGGAAGACGCCGCATGACGGCACTGGGGTCGTAACCCCAAGAGCGTTTGCTGATCGCCCTTCGCCCAGCTCACCATGGGTTTTTTGTAGTCTTTGTAATGAACTCGGCGACCCCGCTTGTCGACTCGTTTGTCGTCAGGAACTTTCCTCCGTTCCTCCATTGGTTTCCTGATATTTTCAAACGCAGCCTCTGTTAAAAGTTTGCTCACCAGAAGCCAACTGGGCGGAGGCAACCGCGCGAGGAAGCGCAATTCCCGAGCAATCTCTTGAGCCTCCGTCCGAAGTGCCAAGCAGCTTTCCTGTCGCATTGCGTGTGCTCGATCAAGCCCATCACTTTTTGACCGAGCAAGTTCCAATACACGTGCCTGGGGGGGGCTTGGTGTCGAGCCAGAACTGCAGTGGCGGCAAGAACCGGCTGGACCGCATCACCAAGCGCGGCGATGACTACTTGCGCACCTTGCTGATCCAGGGCGCGAAGTCCGCACTGCTGGCAGCGCCCAAACGCAATGACCGCATCTCGCAGTGGCTGCTGCAGTTGCGCGACCGTATCGGATGGCAGAAGGCACTTGTGGCGCTGGCCAACAAGAACGCCCGCATTCTGTGGGCGGTGCTGACGCGGGAGATCGACTTCGACCCCGAGCATGTGCCGCCTGTTCCTCAGTGTAAATTGCCGGCGATCAAGGAGCCGCAGCCAGCCTGAGGCCCATCACGCACTCACTGAATCACAGACTCACGTGCTTAGAAGCGAAGCACAGGCTGAACCCGGACACAAGGCGTCCTGAGGACGGCTTGTGTCTGGTGAAGGGACGAGACTCCGGCTCGATGCGGCCTGCAAGGCAGACCGGCAGCAGGTGAACCCGATAACCCGTCCGTTGCACGCTCGGTGCGCTGATCCAACAACGACGAACGAATGGGGTTTTGCTGAGCGGTTCGTATCTGGGGTAGCGGCATGGTCCGCATCACGCCCGTTTGTAGATGTTCAGTCTGCTCCTCGTTGCGTTGCCGCTGTTCAGAACACAGGTCTAGAAATGGAAAAGGCCCCGAAGGGTCAGGTCTTGCTATTGGGGCTTGAAGCAGTGGGAAGTCCTTCTAGACTGGTTAGCCCGCATGATGTCGGAACCTAGGAAACGATGCCGACTCGCGGCGCACCAGCAAGGTATGAGCGATGCGCAAGCAGAAGAAAGAGGGGGAAGGTAAGCGGCCAAAGCGGCACCGCCAAGCTAAGCGCCACGTAGACGACAGTACGGAACTTCCAAGAGCACTCAACCTCACCTGGCTCAGGCCGAAATGCGACCAACAATGACCGGAGCAGCAAGAGCGCAATGATCAGCAGAAAAACGGAGCCTGCCAGCGAGAAAAGTATTCCTGGGCTCAAATTCATTGTCTTTTCCTCCCGCTATTGTTTTGAGTTTGATCGTCGCAGTCTATCGGTCGTCTTACATGCGGGCTAGACAAGATGGCTTCGCGAACTCGGGCGGCCCGACTCCTGCGATGCCGTAGGTTGCAGGCACAAGGCCTGTAGAGCTACACCAATGCACCCGGCGGACGGGCTGCCGGGGCGTTGCAAGTTAGTGAGGAGTCGGGCCATGAGCAAATCTAGCACCTTGTTCGTCGGATTGGACGTCCACAAGGACAGTATCGACATCGCCGTGGCGGATGCGCCGCGTGACGGCGAGATCCGCCACATCGGCAGCATTGGCGGCGACCTGGCTGCGCTGGACAAGGCGCTGCGCAAACTCCTCAGCCGCGGGCATCCCCTGCACATCGTCTACGAGGCAGGACCTTGTGGCTTTGTCATCTGGCGCCACCTCACAGCCCAAGGCTTGCACTGCGAGGTGGTTGCCCCGTCGTCGATTGCGCGGCCCAGTGGCGACCGCATCAAGACCGACCTCCGCGACGCGATGCTGCTGGCCAAGTTGGCCCGCTCGGATGACCTTTCGGTCGTGCGTGTGCCCGACGGCGTGGATGAGGCGGTGCGCGACCTGGTGCGCGCCCGCGAGGACGCTGTGCGCGAGCAGCGCAACGGCCGCCACCGTCTGAAGGCCTTGCTGCTGCGCAATGGCATTGCGTACACCGGCAAGACCTCCTGGACGGCCGCCCACCTGCGCTGGCTGGCCAAGGTCAAGCTGGCCTACGCGGCCCAGCAAATCGCCTTCCAGGAGTACCTGCATTCCATCACCGAGGCCGGCGCTCGCATTGCCCGCTTGGAGCAAGCTTTGCGTGATGCCCTGCCTGATTGGGGCTTGATGCCGATCGTGCAAGCTCTTCAGGCGATGAGGGGTGTGCAGTTGATCGCGGCCATGACCCTGGTGGCCGAGCTTCAGGATTTCCTGCGCTTTGACTCCCCGCGTCAACTGATGGCCTATCTGGGCTTGGTTCCCACCGAGCATTCCTCCGGCCCTAAGCGACGGCAAGGCGCCATCACCAAGGCCGGCAACAGCGCGGCTCGACGCATGCTCGTCGAGGTCGCCTGGCACTATCGCTTCGACGCCAGAGTCAGCCCCGTGATCGCGGTGCGTCAGGATGGCCTGCCCAAAGCCGTCACGGACATCGCCTGGAAAGCACAGCTGCGTCTGAGCAACAAGTCAAGCGCCTGAGCGCCCGCCGGGTGATGAAGACCAAGGTGGTGGTCGCTGTGGCGCGAGAACTGGCTGGCTTTGTGTGGGCCATCGGTCGCGAGGTGCAGCTCTCGGGCTGGCAAGGCTTGAAGACCACACCCGCCGAGCACTGAACTGGTCTCGACATTCGTACACGCGAGCAAGAAGGACAGTCAAACCAATACCAACCAGCGGCCGGATCGGGAACGTGGCGCAGCCACGGCCATCAAGGGAATCCTCGGCAACGTTATTGAGCGCACGGCGAAAGCCATCGCGACCTCAGCCCCTAGACCGAAGGCAGCCCTGCGACGAACACTTGTCTTGAGGTACCCAACCCTCGCATATCAGCATGAGCAACCGTCGCGCATCCACATCGGGTGGCACTCAACGGGCTCCGCCACGTTCCCCGTCCGGCAACGGGTTCAACCGTTCATCATCTGCATCGCAGAGGGTCAGGTCTTGCCTCTTGACAGAGAGAAGCCATATCAACGTTGAAGCTGAGCCGCGAGCGACGGCTGGGCACGGAAGGCCCAGAATGAAATGGGGGCCTGAAGTGACCAGCCGTTGCGAGTCGGCTCGAACGAATACGAAGGGACTTCCCACCTTCGGGCAAACGGCGTCAATGCGCCAAGATTGGTGGTTCTCGAAGTCATCAATC
>NZ_JAJIRT010000043.1 GCF_025717675.1 Paucibacter sp. DJ2R-2 | reverse complement strand
GTTTAGGATTCGACGCCGGTTGCGAAACTTTAGGTGCATGCCGAGTTGGTAACAGAACTCGTAAATCCACTGTTGCAACTTCCTATAGTTGCCAATGACGAAACCTACGGGGATTACGCTCTCGCTGCGTAAGCAGCCTTAGCCCTTCCCCCCTGGTACCTTCGGGTCCAGCAATCATCAGGGGATGTCTGTAAACCCAAAATGATTGTCATATAGAACAGAATCGCCGTGCAGTACGTTGTGGACGAAGCGGCTAAAACTTACACAACTCGCCCAAAGCACCCTGCCCGTCGGGTCGCTGAGGGTTAACTCAATAGACACGGC
>NZ_JAJIRT010000042.1 GCF_025717675.1 Paucibacter sp. DJ2R-2 | reverse complement strand
GCCTGATCCGCGAAGCGCTCATCGCGCTTGCGCATCTGGCCGTCCGCAATCAGGGCTGGCGTGTTGTTGTCGTGCAGCTGCTGCACATTGGCATCGCTGTGATAGCCCGCATCGGCGGTGACCAGGGTGTTCTCATCCGTCCACGCTTGGGCCTGCTCGATCATGGGCGCGAGCATGGCCTGCTCCGAGCCCGAGCCCACCACGTCGGCGGCGATGATGACTTGGTTGGCGCTGTCCACGGCTGCTTGCGCTGCGTAGCCCTGGATCACGCCTTTGTTCGTGGCCATCTTGGCGCTGTCGGGGTCGGTGATGTTGGACTTGAGCTCTTGGCCCTTGGCATTCAGTCGCTT
>NZ_JAJIRT010000006.1 GCF_025717675.1 Paucibacter sp. DJ2R-2 | reverse complement strand
ACAGGTCTAGAAATGAAAAAGACCCCGAAGGGTCAGGTCTTGCTATTGGAGCTTGAAACGGTGGGAAGTCCTTGTAGCCAGGTTAGGCATCGCTAAGCGCCGACGGCGAGAAGGTGGTTCGTTCCGACACAACGACGGTTCCACCAATGAAATCGTGAAGAGCACGACGATGCTTGTTGAAAAGCATTGTCACCAATTCTCCCAATGCCCAAACCTGAGTCGCGGTGGCCGACCAGGACGCCCAGGAAGGCTCATATGCCTGCAAGTTATTGATTTGTTCAATGTACGAGGCAGCGTAGTACAGCGAGTCAGGTACGTGAAGAAGGGCGATGAAGAATGACAGTGTGGAAAGGGTAGTGAGACCGATGTCCACTGAGCTTCGAGCCCAGGCGTTGCTCCAGGCCAGCCTCTCTCCCGAGAGTTGCAAGACGCGGATTCTCATCACGCGCTTACCGATAGTCTGCCCGTAGCGGCCATGGCAGTAGATCACGTAGGCAAGAAAGCAAAAGGACAGGGGGATGACTAGTGCTGTCGCCACCGCCTTCGAGTGCTTGAAGACGAGCGCTTGGGCAGCGAGCACTGGAAGGAACACAGCGAAGTCGATCAGTGACGCAGCGAAGCGTTGAGAGAAGGTGGCGGGAGTACTCATGTTATTTGCGGTGCCTAACGTGTTGTAGGGAGACAGGTGTGTCCGTTCATCAGGGTCAGCTGTCTCCCGAATACCGCGCCCCCAACCCGTCGGCAAGGCGCACAAAGTCTGGGTCTGCGTCGCATATATGTATATTTATACAGTACCATGAAGTCCGGCAACAGCGCTACCTTCAGTTTGCCATTCCTAACGGGCCAGATCCTTGTGGTTAGCCCGACGACGGACTGCGTGCCGTTGATTGGAGGCATGCATGCTCAGTCCGTCAATCACTCTTGCAGGGGGAGCTCGGTCAGTTGCCCGCGGCCTTCTTCGCCCGCCCCCGTCTCAACTGCCTCCGCTGCAGTCTGTGCTGGTCAAGTTTTTTCGGACGCAGCGATAGGTTGTTTGATTGCCGACTTCCGCTCGAAGGCATTGCGTGGCAAGTTGCCCAATTTGGAGTGCAGCCGCACGCTGTTGTAGAAGCCAACGATGTAGTCGGCGATGTCCGTCATGGCCTCGGCGTGGTTGGCATAGTCGCGCTGCCAAACGCGCTCCGTCTTGAGGCTCAGGAAGAAGCGTTCCATCACCGCGTTATCCCAGCAGTTGCCTTTGCGACTCATGCTGCCGACCAGCCCGTGACGGGCCAGCAGCGCCTGATGAAGGGTGCTTGCGTACTGGCTACCCCTGTCGGAATGAACAATCAGCCCTGGCGCGGGTTGGCGCTGCGCGATGGCCAGTTGCAGCGCCGCACACACCAGTTCGGCGCGCATGGTCGGCGCCATCGCCCAGCCGACAACCTTGCGTGCGTACAGGTCCAGCACTACCGCCAGGTACAGCCAGCCGCTGCGCGTGCGGATGTAGGTGATGTCGCTCACCCAGGCCTGGTTGAGACCGCTCGGGTTGAAGCGCCGCGCCAGCAGGTTGTCTGAGACCGGCAGCGCATGCCCGCTGTCGGTGGTGTGGATGAACTTGCGCCGCCACAAGGCTCGCAACCTGTTCTCGCGCATCAAACGACGCACTCGCTGGCGCCCGATGTGCAGCCCCTGAGCTCGCAGCACCGCAGCAAGGCGACGGCTGCCATAGACGCGGCCGCTGGATGCGAACTCGGCCTTCAATTGCGTGCTGACCGAACAGGCCTTGGGCGCGCGCTTGGTGCGCTGACGGGCACCGTAGTAGCCCGAGCGGCTGACGCCCAGCACGCGGCAGAGCCGCTCGACGGTGACGGCCTTTTTGTGCAACTGCTCGACGAACTGATAGCTCATCGAAGCTCGCGGGCAAAGAAGGCCGATGCTTTTTTTAGGATATCGACGTCGCCGCGCAATTGCTTGTTCTCGGCCTCAAGCTGGCGGATGCGTTGCTGCTCGGCGGTCAGCGGTTTGCCGATGCCGGGGCGGCCTGCAGCCTCTTCATCGGCCTGCGTCAACCATCACCGCACGGCCGTCTCGCCGAGCTTCATGTCGCGACAGACATCGCCCACGCTCAAGCCCTGCTCGCGAATCATCTGCACGACTTGCAGCTTGAACTCGGCAGTGAATGTCCTTCGTTCTCTCTTACTCATGGTTCCCGTCCAGGTGGATTCCACCTATCGAGGTGTCCGGGGAAATTAGACCAGCACAGTCGGTCAAGCTTCTCGACCAGGTCCGTGAGCGGATCCGCTACTTGCAATACAGCCGCCGCACCGAGGAGGCTTATGTGCACTGGTGTCGAGCCTTCATACGCTTCCACGGCATTCGGCACCCGGCTGAGATGGGAGGTCCGGAGGTCGAGGCTTATCTGAGTTGGCTCTCGAACGAACGGGAAGTGGCGGTTTCAACGCACCGCCAAGCCTTGTCGGCACTGCTGTTTTTCTACGGCAAGGTGTTGGGCCTTTCTTTGCCATGGATGACGGACATAGGGCGCCCTCAGGTGAAGCGACGCCTGCCGGTGGTCTTGAGCCAAGCCGAAGTATTGGCTGTGCTGGATCATTTGGAGGGGACCCATCGCCTGCTGGCCCAGTTGCTCTATGGCACTGGCATGCGGATCACTGAGGCGCGGCAGCTTCGGGTGAAGGATCTGGACTTTGACCACGGGGTGGTCATCGTTCGTGAGGGCAAAGGCGGCAAGGATCGGGTGGTCATGTTGCCGCAGAGCCTGGCCCAGGGCTTGCGGTGGCAACTCAATGCGGCTCGTTCGATATGGATGCAAAATCAAGAGGCCGGACGGGGTGGCGTCTTCATGCCGGATGCGCTGGAGCGCAAGTATCCGAGGGCCGGTGCCTCATGGGTGTGGTTCTGGGTTTTTCCTCAGGCCGATCACTCCACTGATCCGCAGAGCGGCTTGGTCAGACGGCATCATCTGTACGACCAAACCTTCCAGCGTGTGTTCAAACGGGCGACTGCTGCCGCGGGCATCCCCAAGCCGGCGACGCCACACACCCTGCGTCATGCATTTGCGACCCACCTGCTGCAAGCGGGCTATGACATCCGCACCGTTCAGGAGTTGCTGGGCCATTCCGACGTCGCCACAACCATGATCTACACACATGTGCTCAAGATTGGCGGCGCAGGCCTGCGCAGTCCGATGGATTCATCGAGCCTTGAATCGGCAGATAGACCGCCGCAGCAATGGCCAGCCGTATAGCTGCCCTTCGTCTACGCCTGCTACTGGCCGCCTCCAGCCGGTTAGTGCTTTTTGCCACGGCAGGCAGCGACCGTTTCGGTGCCGACATCCAGCCATGAACTTGGGCGTCGGCTTTGAGCAGAGGCTGTGTGAAAACTCGATCTGCAAGTTCAGAGTCAAAAAGTCGGCCGCTCAGATCGGCCTAGGATCGTCGATCGGCAACGAACTAAGGGTTGAATGACCCCGGAAAAAGCAAGCCAAGCGAGTTTTCACACGGCCTCAGCACATTGCTGCCCCACGATTGCCAAGTCTGACCGACTGCAATCAGCGGCCCGGATTTCTCTTTGCGCCGCCAACGGTAGCAGTGCAACGGATGCAGCCGTTCGCCGTCAGGTACCGATTCCCGGTTTGACGGCAATGGCGGTCAATAAGACTTCTGCATTGCTTCGGCACGCGCGGCCGTTGTGAAGCATCTTGCCAAGTTGAGTTGAACCGCAGGGCCGTTCCTACCGTCGTAACTGTGGCTGGGTGTGGGACTCCAAGCGCTGTTCAAGCGCTTTGACGAACTGCGGCAGAGACGTTCCCAGGGCTGAAACCCAAAGCCGAAGCTCGAGCACATCCAATCGCCTAACGCCTCGTTCAACGCGACTGACATGCGTCTGCTCCCAGTTCAGTTTCTCCGCGAGAGAAACTTGCGTGAGGCCTGCTTCGGTGCGCATCTCGATAAGTAGCTCGCGTAGCAGGAGCTGTTCTTGCGTGTGTAGGTTCTTTTGCATTGACCGGCATCGGGATTTGCCGGCACCTTCCTGTAAAAAGAAAAATAGACGAAAATCGTCTATCTTGATTGGGTACGCAATTGATCTGACAGGGAGGGTGATGAAGCTACCTCAAACCCTAGAGCACATTCGCGCCGCGTTGTTGCGCCGAGGTCGTTCTGTGCACGACGCGGACGACCTTGTGCAGGAGGCTTGGGTCCGCCTGGCTTGCTATGAAGGAGAGCAGGTGGTTGCCAAGCCTGAGGCTTTCATGATGCGAACGGCTCTCAATCTGTCCATTGATGCTCACCGGTCTAGCGTCTGTCACGGTGAACAGCTGATGGTGGAGGATGTGGTCCTGCTGGACACCGCTCCAGGCACTGAGGCGATCGTGCTGGCTCGGGAGCGCATGGCGCGTCTGAGTCTCGGGTTAGGGCGCCTGACCGACAAGACCCGGGACATTTTTCTATCCCATCGGGTCGATGGTTTGACCTATCAAGAGATCGCCCAGCATCATGGTTTGAGCATCAGCACGGTGGAGAAGCATGTCGCCAAGGCCACCCTGCAGCTGACAAGCTGGATGGAAGGTTGGTAGTGGTCGCTGAGTTTGATGGGGAGCCCGGTAGGGCAGGGCGGGTGGACAGTGAACGTCTTGGGCTGTCTGAGGATGCGAGAGGACATTCACCGCCTTTGGTGACGCCTGACATCGCTGCTGAAGCCGCTGTGTGGGTTGCCCGATTGCATGGCCCCAGCCGGACGCAGGCCATGGAGCGCGAGTGCTTGGCGTGGCAGGCCCAGTCATCCGCGCATCAGCTTGCCTTTGAACGATGTACGGAGACATGGCTGGCGGTTGCGAATCTCAGTCTCAGTGCCTACGCCAACGCCTGGGGCAGTGCAAAAAGGTCTCCAGAGCAGCGCGTGAGAGTCGCCAGGCCTATGCAGTGGGCCTTGGCGGCACTGTTCCTGGTGCTGGCCTCCGTGCTGGTCTTGGCGCTGCAGCCATGGCAAACCGGAGAGGTGTACGCCACGGGAGTGGGGGAGCACCGGGTGGTGATGCTGGCGGATGGCAGTCGCATGTCTTTGAACACCGCCACAAAAGTCCGTGCTAGTTTGAGTTCGTCCAAGCGGGTCGTTGACGTCGAGTCCGGGGAGGCGCTGTTTGAAGTGGCCAAGGACACCAGCCGCCCCTTCTTGGTGACTGCGGGCGAGACCGAGGTCAAAGCGACTGGAACCGCTTTTCTCGTGCGCTTGCAGCCAAGCAGTCAAGAGGTCAGCACGTCGCTCGAAGTGACCTTGATCGAGGGGCAGGTTGTCTTGCGGCCTCAGGCAGGCCTGGTGGCCGCAGCGGAGGGTGCTGGTCTGGTCGTGATGACCGCTGGGGAGCGTGTGCGCGTTGATGGCGCAATGGCCGCTTCAGGGTGCTCCAAGGTGCGAGTTGAAGGGCCAGGCCTGGACCGAGCTGTGGCCTGGACACGTGGAGAGGCCTCGTTTGACGATGTCACCCTCAATGAGGCCGTGGCCGAGATGAACCGCTATAGCTCGAAGCCCATCGTGATGGTCGAAGCCGCCAGGCTCAAGGCGCTGCGAGTCAGTGGCCTATTCTGGACAGGCGATAGTGCAAGGTTTGCGCGTGCGGTGGGGGCGCTGCATGGCTTGGACGTCAGAGAGCAATCTGATCGTTTGGAGTTGGCTCCCCGCTGAAATGATGCTGCTGGTGCAGCAGCAGGGCAGGGGAGAGGCGGCCCGTTCCCGTGCCAGCGGGCGGGAGCTTCAATGCCTTCATGCGATGCATGAACGCGCCCCCGTGCCGGACAGGCCTTCGGCCAGACCGGCACCGCTGACACCCGCCACGCCCGATGCCGGGCCGCCTGAGCCCGTTCAGGCCGACTGGTTGTCGGGCCTGGGATGCCAGTCGTGCACTGAGCGGTCCGGATATGGTCCGGATACGGTTCGCTTACGGTCCGGTTTTGGTACGGATATGGTGCGGATATGGTGCGGATATGGTCCGGTTTCGGTCCACATCCGCCAGATTGCTGCCGGTTGGCTAGCGACCAGGCTCGCCGCGTGCTCGCAAAGCTAGGCATAGGCGGTGATTTGGCCCTGAAATTCAGCGGCTGGCCGCACCCTTGCAGACCAAGAACAGTAGAAAAACTTGAGTGCAGGATAGGCTGGCTGCCAGCATTTGGATGCCAGATGTTTTGGTCTGTGCCATCGACATGGATAAGACTTGAAATCTCGCAATGGTTGAGTATGCACAAATGCATTCAACCTGGGAGGCTAGGTTCTGCCAGGAGGGTTGGATGGTCGGCGTTGATTGCCGATGAAACGTCCATGTCTGAGGCCGATATCGACCTCCCGGAAAGCTTCGAAACTTCGAGGTTCGACGGACTATGATTCTGCGAAAAAGGGAGACCGATTGGTGGCAGGAAGATCAAGTGAAAAGACCCGGGCAGCGCGCAAGCTGGAAGATGTGGCGTTCAAGATCCTGGGGGTAGGGGTGTTGCTTGCATTGCTGCCGTTCTTCTTGAGTAAATCGCCGCTCGAGGCTGCATTTGGCATGCTCAGACTTTTGGGCGTGGTTTTGCTAATTGGAGGCGGCGCTCTTCTGGTGATAGCCAAAAGGGCCTCCCAGGCTGGACGGCCCGCAACAGGCGAAAGCGCAAAAGGAGTCGGCCTGAAGCAGGACATGCGTTCCAGCGAGTCGAGCCCTGCATTGAGCACTGCTCGGGCATCTGTACCAGTGACGGCGCAGGCTGATCTCGTCGCCACGTCATTTGAGGCGTCGGTTCGCCCTGACGCGTGGCGTAAGACGGTTCTTGATGTGATCGAGTGGCGCCGCTTTGAGGCGCTGGTCGAGGCCTTGTTCAAGCAGGCAGGCTTTGAAACGCATTCGCAGTCGCACGGCGCTGATGGCGGCATCGACATCTGGTTGTACTCGCGCCATCAGCCTGGCGTTCTCGTTAGCTTGGTGCAGTGCAAGCACTGGCAAGGCCGGAAAGTGGGCGTTGACAAGATTCGAGAACTGCGGGGAGTGATGGCTGCTCACAAGGTGAAGCGCGGCCAGTTTGCGACCACCTCCTCATTCACCGCAGATGCTGAAGCCTTCGCTGCTGAGAATGGAGTGAACCTGCTCTGCGCAGAAAAGTTGCTTCAGCTCATAGCTTCCCGCACGCCCGAGCAGCAATCCGAACTGCTCGAAGTTGCGTTGGAGGGGGAGTACTGGCGCCCAACCTGCGTGAACTGCGGCATCAAGATGGTTGACCGGGTGTCGCGCAACGGAGGCTCTCCCTTCTGGGGGTGCTCCTCGTATCCGACGTGCAAGTCGACATTACCAATCCGTGCCGGGTGATGCGCCATGCGCTGCTGCGGATTACCCATCGCCTCCCCCAGCTGGTGCAGTTAACGGCAAGCAATTGAGTTGGCCGATCCTTAGAAAAGGTTGAAAGGCAATCGAATGAATGAACCTGTTGTAGCTCCATTGACCACGCAAGAGCCCGTAACCAGATCTGAGTTGCAGCCATTGCTCGATTATTTGCAATCGCCGCAAGGCCACGAAATTGCGGGGCGCCTTCTTTCTGTTGTCGAGGACATCAAGAAATCGACGTTGGATAAGACAACAAATCATGCTGCATTCGAAAAATGGCTGCAGGCCTTGATCATCTTTATCGTGGTGAGTGCGTCGTCGGTGCTGAGCTATCTCGGAAAATTTGACACTTCTTTGGGGGTTTTGTTTGGGACTCTGGTTGGGTATATCTTCGGAAAGAAGTAGGTCGCTGCGAGTGGAATATTTGTCATTTCTGGTCGCAAGTTACCAAAACTTTGGTTGTTGATGATAAATTTTATTTTGCCACTCCTCGTGCATTCGATGTGACAGGGGGTATTGGGTGAATTTGGTTGAATGAATGTTCAAGCTATGAACAGACTCAGGCAATATCTGAGTACGCAGTTCCAACCTTTTGATAGAGCGGCCCTGTGGTCATCTCAGGTTGCAAAGGAAGGCGCGCTGATAGTTTTTTGGTGGGCCGTGCCGTCATTCCTGTTCGTGTGGCTTGTGTCTCGGTTTCGGGATTACCTACCGGCAGCGTATCTTGAATCAGCAATTTCAGAGGGAATCGGGCCACATCTCTGGAACGTTGTGGGAACGCTTGGTCTTGTGCTCGTAGGCTTTGCTTTGCTGTTCCCTAGATCTAGACTTATTGCCCGCAGCGCATATTATGTTCTTATAAATACTAATGCCATTGGTGGTTTGTCCTTTGGGTTGCTGTTTGGGCAGCTCTTTACTAGGTTTGCTGCCTCCACGAAAAATCTTGCCTTGTGGAAGGTGTGGCTCATGGGTGCGGGTGGCGTCTGCCTGGCTATTCAAGTGCTCGCGCTAAATTTCTCTCTTTGGTATCTCGGGCACCTCATGGCCACTCGTGAGGCGAGCGATGGCTTTCTTCATCGAGTCGAGCGGATTGACTTCCCCTTGAGGCTTTTTGCATTTCTATTTTTTGGGACTTTCCCTGTCATTCTTCTATTTATGGAGAAGTGAATGTGTATGGGCGAAATTCCCCCAAGCTCGCTCACATAAAGTGGCTCGTATTTCCTGATTCCACCCTGCTAAGTTGTTCGTGAATCTGGGCACTGATGCGACCGTAAGCCAACTGAATACGACGGCCTGGCGCGCACCTTCGACAGAGGGGTGTGCTGCCTTTGATTCGCAGCAGCTAGCGTGTGGCAGAAGCAGGCATCTAGCCCTCCGTTCGCTCCAAGGCCGACAGCTATGACAACGCTCTGGCCGAGACGATCCGTCGGCGCGGGCGCTGGAAGACCAAGCAATTCGTTGTGCTGGCGGCTCTCGAATGGGTAGCTTGGTTCAGCATTAATCGGCTGACGGGATCGCTGGGACAGGTCTCGCCTGCCGAGTTCGAAGCCAATTGCCATCGCCAACGCGCTTGTCAGGCCGCGACCGTCGGACTTAAACCAACAGGCCTCCATGAACTCGGGACGCTTCGCAGCCCTTCACGAGCGCCGAAGTTACTGAGGACAAGAATTGGCCGCGACAGCGACTGGAGCGAATTGGGCTTCTTTGGTAGTAATCACCGCAACCTTCTTCAGGTAAAGGAGCGCAAGTCGCCGCTCGGACCAGCGCCTGCGCCCGATGGGCCATTTTTGTCTATCAGCGTGAGCACACCGGCCCGTCGCTACCGTCGGGAATCGCTGCCAAGGCGCCCTTCGAGTGATCGCATGTGGGACCTTCGCCCACGCGTCTGCACGGCCTTGTCGTCGTTTGAATCAGGGCCAGGCTGGCTCCGACGGACTTTGTTTGGAGAGGCTCGCCGAAGGTTGTAGATTGGAGCAGTTCCGACGGACTTTCCAGTTCCGCACCCCAGTACGTAAATCAAGCACTTACGTGCATCAATCCCGACGGACTTTATTTGTTGGAGCCAATAGTCTTGTAGCGCACCTTTCCCTTGGCATCGCCCTTGGCACGGTAGTCCTTCCAACGGAAGGTCGCGGCGCTAGCATCCGCGGCGACTAGGCGGGTGTTGGGTATGGCCACCCGGCGCGTGTAGCGCGACAGATAGGCCTGCACGGCATGCGGCCCGGCAAACGGCCGCTTGGCGTTAACCGCTCACTCCTGCTGACGCATCGGCGCCAGCCAGTCGGCAAAGGCCTTGGCGTCCTGCAGCGATGCTTGCTCGCCGAAGAACTCCAGTTGCGCCGCACGATGCAGTTGCTCAAGCCGGTCGAGGAAGCGCCGTCGGAACAGCCGCGAGAGCACTCGCACGGGGAGGAAGTACCCCGGTCGGTAGGCCACCCAGCTCTTGCCGTCAGGCTTGAGCCCGCCGCCCGGCACGATGCCGTGCACATGTGGGTGGTGCGTTAGCGCTGAGCCCCAGGTGTGCAACGCCAGCGTGGCACCGATGCGCGCCTAGGTGCTTCGTATTGCCAGCAATGGTCAGCAGCACCTCGGCAGCCATGTCGAACAGCAGGCCGTAGCTTGTGGCCTTGTTCTGGTAAGCCAGCTCGGCGATGGGTGCAGGCAACGTGAAGACGACGTGGTAGTACTCGACGGGCAGCAGATCAGCCTGCCGGGCGTCGAGCCAGCGCTGGGCCGCGTGGTCCTGACACTTGGGGCAATGCCGATTGCGGCAGGAGTTGTAGCTCACCTGATCGGTGCCGCAGCCTTCGCCGCGCAAGATGTGTCCGCCCAGTGCCGCGCTGCGGCACTGCTCGATGGCTGACATGACCTTGAGCTGACCCAGGCTCAGGTGGCCACGCCGGGCGGCTCGCCAGACAGGACCGTGGGTGCGGAAGATTTCGGCGACCTCCAAGTGCGGGCCACCCTACGACGTAGGCCTCGCGACGGCGGCAGGTTCTCCAGCGGGTTGATCACTTCGCGCAGCAAGTCGGTGGCGACGTGGGCATAGATGCTGGTCGTCTCCAGCCTGGCGAGACCGAGCAAGACCTGGATGACGCGGACGGCTACCCGCTTCTCCGACAGGTGAGTCGCAAATGAGTGGCGCAGCGTGTGTATGGACAAGCGCTTGTCGATTTTGGCCGCAGCGGCAGCGGCGTGGATGGCGCGATTGAGCTGACGAGTGCTCAGCGGATCCGTCGGAAACAAGCCCGGGAACAGCCAGTCGCCACGCAGGATCTTGTCCAGGGCGTGGGCCACGCACTACCACGCGCGCATTCGCTCCAGCAGCATCGGCGGCAGCATTGCGTAGCGATCCTTGCGGCCCTTGCCTTGCTCCACGCTCAGCGTCATGCGCTGGTTGTCGATGTGGTCGACCTTCAGTGAGATCATTTCGCTGGCTCGCAGCCCGGTGCCGTAGGCCAGCGACCGCGCCGTCTGGTGGTTGAGGTTCCAGGCCGCAGCGATCAGCAGGGAGACCTCCTCGCGGCTGAGTACAACGGGCAGCGTGTGTCGTACCTGCACGTGCTGCATCTTGAGCATCAGCTCGGGGCGAAGCAGCGTGATGTCGAAGAAGAACTTGAGCCTGGTGATCGTCGCGTTGAGCGGGATGGGGTGGGGGGGGGCTGCCTGATCACAGGCTGCCACCTTTCTATTCTTGCTTTGCCATAAGAGCAGATTTGCGCTGACCCTTCCACAGTAGGGGCGCTGCACGAGTCGTTCGAACAGCAGATAGCTCTGCCGCAACGTCTCTCCCACCTCCCTCTCGCGGCGAGTTGGGCTAACATCGAAACCAGCCGGATTGAAAAGAGCTGCCGGGTTTAACCCGATGGGCGATGACAGCGCATTCTTCCCATAATGCTCCATACAAGCGTGAGCATCGTCACGCAATAAGATGCGCAAAAAAATAGCGCCAGGGGGGTCAGATCTTGTCGTCTCCGCTCAATGGGAGCGTTCCGTTATTTCGTCCAGAAGTTGCCGCCGCTCGGCAAGGTGACTGGATCGGAAGTCCGTTGCTTCCTGGGTGGCGCTGGTTGCGATTTTCCGGGTTCGTAGTCTGTCTGGTGGTTGTCGCTGCGGTAGGCCTCGCGGCATTCACGAGCTACACCCGAACGATTCGCGCGCCCGGCGTTGTTCTGCCCATTAATGGCCAAAACCGAATCTATGCGCCACTCGACACGCGCATCGCTCGAGTTTGCAAGGGAGTTGGACAGATAGTCGAAGCCGGCGAATGCCTATTTGTCGTGACCAAAAGCCGAACGCTATTCGACGGTCGCGGAACTCGTGTCGACGAATCGAAGGCCATTGCTCTAGAGCGTCGCGTTGCGTTGCTTCGAAGCGAACGCTCCGTCCTGACGGATGAGCTTCAGGACATCGGTGAACAGCTTCGGACATCGAAGCAAACGGCCGACGAGGAACTGGTCAAAGTTGCCGAATTGGCGCGCCTTCAGGACCCGAAGACGAGATTCGCAGGTGAACAATACAAGAGCCACCAGGAGCTCGCCAATCAGGGCTTCATATCTAGTGAAGCTCTTAAGCAAAAGATTACTGACCGCTTCGACGCCGAAAGGGCGACCGTGGAACTGGAGCGCGACAGGGTCCGGCTGCGTCGAACTCAGCGTGAAGCGGAATTCAGCCTGCGCTCGAATTCCAGAACGATTCGAGCGCGGACTTCGGAAATTGACCGCCAAATAGAGGAAGTCACCAAGGACCTACTCGAGGCTAAAGCAGACCTAGGACTGACCGTTGTTGCGCACCGGAGGTCCATCGTTTACGCAGTCTTCGTCCATGAAGGTGACTACGCGACCCCCAGGCCTGCAATGCTTCTGGCCGAGGCTTCTGACGGACTTGAAATCAACTTTTGGGTTGATTCCTCGGCTGCTCCCTATTTTCAGAATGGCACCACCGTGAGAGCTTCACTGAGCGCGTTCCCCAGTCAGCGCTACGGCTACTTGTCAGCGCAGGTGGTCTCTTGGTCACAGGCTTCCACGAATGACGACGAAATCCAACCCGCAGACCAAGTCTCAGTGAAGCGGGCGCACCGGCAGTTCTTGATCAAGGCGCGAATCAATGTCGCGGCAAGTACTTTAAAGGTCCGCCTCAGTGAGCTGCGAGCTGGCATGGAGGCCGACGTACTGATCCCGACCGAAACCCAAAGCGTACTTCGGTGGTTTGTTGATCCGGCTGCTCGGCTGCTCAAAGGTCAACGAGACACAACGCAGTTCAAGCCGAGCGAACCGCCTCAGACCTCGATCTATCAGCCCCCGACCCATTCGCAGGCACATCCATGAAAAAACTGCCTGTCATCTTGCAGGGTGAAGCGACAGAGTGCGGACTTGCTTGCCTCGCGATGGTGAGTGCCTTCTGGGGGGCCACTTACACCCTACCTCAACTGAGGTCGCAATTTAGTCCCAGCCTTCGAGGCGTGAATCTTGGCGGTATTACCAGTATTGCCCGCGCATTGGGGTTTCAATGCCGAGCTCTGCGAACTGAACCCCAGAACCTCCGCGAAATTCGGACGCCGTCAATTCTGCATTGGGACCTGAACCACTTTGTGGTGCTGGACCGCGTTCAGGGTGAGAAATTCACCATTCACGACCCAAAGTTGGGGCGCCGCAACGTTACGGCGGCAGAACTGAGCCAGCGCTTTACTGGGGTGGTCCTTGAGTTGACTGGATTGACGGACCAAAGGTCAACTCTTCAAGTTGAACCAAAATTATCCCTCTTGAGGTGGCTTGGGGTATTTGACGGATTCGCAGCCAGTCTAGCCACTGTGCTCGCCTTCTCGGCCGTGCTAGAAATCGCCACACTTCTGGCGCCGGGGTATTTACAAACCATTATTGACTCATCCATTCCAAATGGGGATCAGGACCTAGTAACGGTACTCGGATTGGTTTTTCTGTCCTTGGCCGTTCTGCAGTTTGCACTTTCGTTCGCACGTTCGAGTGCTATGTCTGACTTGTCATTCAGGCTGCATCACCAATGGGCCACGCGCCTATTCACTCACCTTGTTCACCTTCCCGCGGAGTACTTCCAGAAGCGGCATGTGGGTGATGTGGTATCTCGATTTCGCGCGATCGACAATGTGCAGCGCGTTGTTAGCTCCATCGGGATGGAAACTGGCATCGATGCAGCGATATCGGTGATTCTCATCGGGGTAATGTTCTATTACAGCGCACCCCTTGCCGCAATTTCCTTATCCGGGATGACCCTTTGCGTCCTACTCCGCATCTCAGTCCTCTCGAAGATGCGTCGCCACTCTGAGGTTCAGAATGTCGCGGCTGCACGAGAAATAAGCACTTTCCTTGAGACTGTCCGAACTTCTATCGTTGTAAAGCTGCTGAGTTTGGAGCGCAGGCGAATTGAAATGTGGTCCAACGCATATGTTGACGCCACAAACGGCGACGTAAGAGTGCAGCGATTGTCGATCGTCTCGGTAGCTGGCACAAACTTAATCCTAAGCATTGAGCAGGTTGCCGTGGTTTGGCTTGGTGCCCACTTGGCAATTCAAGGGGCGCTAAGTGTGGGAATGCTGCTGGCATATCTCGCCTACAGAGCAATCCTGATGACGCGGGTACGCGCAGTACTAGAAAAGCTGGTCGAACTTCGCCTTCTTGCGGTCGACTTTGACCGATTGCGAGATATCGTTGAAACCGAGGCTGAAAATCAATCTCAGTCGCTTGAAATTTCGAACTCCAAGGGCCCACAAGCGGTAGAGTTCTATAATGTGAGCTTCAGGTACTCGAGTACTGATCCGTGGATTCTCAGAGATGTTTCATTCAAGATTGACGCTGGTGAATCAGTTGCGCTAGTTGGTCCTTCAGGGTGCGGCAAGAGTACAGTTGCAAAGCTAATACTTGGCCTGCTTCGCCCGACCTCGGGTGAAGTTCTAATTGATGGTCGAAACATAGAAGGATGTTCTCGCAGTGAGCTCTACGCGGCGATGGCAGCAGTGCTTCAAGACGATAGTTTGCTAACGGGTTCGTTGATCGATAATATCTCCTCTTTTGACAGTGGAGTAGATATCGCTCGCATCGAAGAATCCGCTGCGTTCGCTGATATAGCGGACGATATCGTTAAAATGCCCATGCAGTATCACACCCTTGTAGGCGACGTTGGTTCAAGCTTATCCGGTGGTCAAAGGCAGCGCATTTTGCTGGCTAGAGCCCTCTATCGCAAGCCTTCGCTATTGGTGCTCGATGAGGCAACAAGTCACTTGGATATGCAGAGCGAGTCCCGTGTAAATGAATCAATTAGGCGCATGGGGAGTACCCGAGTAATCATCGCCCATCGGCGAGAAACAATTGCTTCTGCAGGCCGAGTAATTGAATTAATTAAACCCGGTCACGGCAAGTCTGAAGTGCACCAAGGGAGGAATGCTGGGGTGACCAACTCAACTGAGAAGGCAACTCCACATGGCGCCGCAGCCGTTGCGGAAACTTAGGAGAAGACTGTGAGTATTATTTCTGTAGACATGTCTCAAATCGCCTTCAATGAATTCGGCGCCCAAGTCGGCATCGAGATCCCGGCCGAAATGCTGTCCGAAGTGGGTGGCGCAGACAACAACGAGTGCGGTACCGGCTGCCAGGGGTCGAACAACAATCACTGTGGCAGCAAGTGCATGAGCTCAGGTGACGGCAGCACCCTCTGACTGACTCGTAGCTAATTTGCTCTGCGCCTTCGCCAAAAACGGCGAAGGCGCTATATCTAACCTGGGGAGCGCATGGAAAACACAGCACACATGAGCGAGGCCGTGTATAAGGCCTTCTTGAGCGGAATTAATCCTAGGCACTTGGAGTTGCGCCTCTTTGCGACCGAGAAGTGTAATTTTCGCTGCACTTACTGCTATGAGGACTTTGAGCTAGGACGCATGTCTCATGAAGTCCGCAATGGAATCAAGGCGTTGATGACGGCACGCGCCAAAGCCGGCCTAGAGTCTCTCTATATCTCTTGGTTCGGCGGCGAACCATTGATGGGACTTGAAGTTATCGAGGAAATCGAGACTCATCGCATCCAATTGGTTGCCCTATATCCGGAGTTGAAGTCCCATGCGAGCGGGATCACGACCAACGCCTATTTGCTTGACGAGACGATGCTGCGCAAGCTAGTAGGCTGGGGCGTCACCAGCTACCAGATTACTCTTGACGGGCCGGAGGAACATCACAATCAGACGCGGCTACGTGCCGACGGCGCCGGGACGTTTAGCGTTGTGTACGGTAATCTGCTGGCGGCAGCTGCAACGGAACTGGACTTTACTATCACACTGCGCCTGCATTTACACCACGAGAATATCGAGGCCGTTGAGAATGATCTTCTTCCCCAACTGATTAATGATTTCGGTGGCGATGAACGCTTCAAGTTGCATCCGATATCGATCGGAAATTATGGCGGCGCGTTCGAGACGAACAAGATGCGTACCACCACTCGGCAGATTGCTGATGCTGTGCGTCAACGCATCTTGACCCGTTTCAATGCAGCTAAGAAGATCGCGCCATCCGCAACAGCACAACATGAGCCAATTCCCGCACGCGCTAATCCTATTGCCGTCGCAGGCCCCGCTGCCGAAGGAGAAGCAGATGTCTGCTATGCAGCAGCTGCGAACTCGTTTGGAATTCGGTCTGATGGACGAATTGTGAAGTGCACAACTGCCTTAGATGATGCCCGGAATGACATCGGCAAGATCTTGGAATCCGGTGAGATTAAATTGGATCCTGAACTCGTGAAGATGTGGATGGTGGGTTTCTATTCGGGTAAGCCCTCGGAACTAGGATGCCCGCTGTATAGAGTCCGTACGCTCTCCGTACCGGAGAATCGGAAGTACATTCCTATCCAAGCGCTGTAATCGAATTTGGAATTCAGCCGCATGAAACACGTCTTGCTAGCTTTGGTTATGACATCGTTTGCATCACTTCAAGTTGACGCTGCGCAGCCAATGCCGTTAACGGCCAATCAACGCGTGGAAGGCGTGTCGATAATTTGGCAGCAAATTAATAGACAATTCCCTATCCGCGATCGGATCAATGAGTTCAAATCAGCTGTCGACCTAGCGACCCAAGAAGTCAAAGGGATTGAGTCTAGTGGGGAGTACTACGCCGCACTGGACCGTCTCGTAGCCACATTAAACGACGGGCACACTTTTGTGCTAGCACCTCCTGGAGCTGCGCTCAAGCGCTCAAAGCCTAGCGTTGGTGTCGAGCTCATCGAAAGTGTGCCAGTCGTGACTTGGGTGCGGAATGACTTGGCCAGAGACATTCCGCTTGGCAGCCTTGTCAAAGCAGTCGATGGTGATGAGCCCTTTAAGATTGCCAAAGAGCGAGAGCCGCGAGTTGTAGCTTCTACCGCGCATCGCCGCCAAGATATTTCCGTCTCTCGAATTTTTGAGGGGCAAAGCGGAAGCCTTGTAAAAATTGACTACCTCACCCCGGCCGGAGAGCGACGCATCAAGGTTTTTGAGCGCGGCGACGCATGGCCGGATGGTACGAAGCTAATATTTCTTCAGGACATAGAGTCGAAGCGTCTGGATTTTCAGATGCTTGACTCTGGGAAAGTATCTTATTTCTCTGTAAGAGATTTTCGCGATCGCTCTGTCTATTTGTCTTTCCTCAATAACATAGCGGCAATTCGCAGCAGTAGCGCAATAATATTTGATGTGCGAAAGAATTCCGGTGGAAATTCTAATATTGGCCTGGAAATCCTATCTCACTTTCTAACCTCGCCTGTAAAAGAGGGTGTGACTCGAAAAACTTCGATCAGACTCGCTGAAGAAGGAGGCAACACCAGCAACGTCGGTTCGGAGGCAGACGCCATTCGGCTCGTGCAGCTGCCGCAAGGCGAAATTAAGCCAAGGCCAGAGTCGGAGCGAATCTCTATTCCCATCGTGGTCTTGACGGATCACGATACTGTGTCCGCTGCCGAGGACTTTGTGAGCGTTGCCTCGGCTCTCGGCGCAAAACGGGTTGGCGAAGTGACGGCCGGTTCGACAGGTGAAATGGCTCGTGTCGCATTGCCGGCCGGAGGGACGCTGTATGCGCTCATCAAGTGGGACAAGGCCGTGACGGGTGAAGAATTCGTTGGCGTCGGGTTCCAACCGCACTTTCCATCAAGTCCTACGGTTAGTGATTTGCTCGCGGGACGAGACACTATCCTCGCTAGAGGCCTGGAGGTCGCAAAAAGCTTGGCGCGCTGACATGCTGCATTCGCGTTCGCCCCAGCTGAAGCACATTGCCACGGCGCACAGCTGCGCCTAGCGTGCGTGATCGTCGGAGTCGATGTGAATCGCCCCAGGTCTGAACTGCACCTCGGAAGATGGAGCGATGAACAAGTCGAACAAGTTCTCAACAGAGTCGAATGAGAGAGCTGAATCGCTTCAGGCCCGGCGAGGCAATTCAGACCTGTTGGTACAAGGCGACGCAGTGATTTTTGAAGTAACTCGCTTTCTTTCGGAAGCGTAAGTCGAGCAACAATGCAGGCTAGCGCCAAGTTTTCAATTCCCCCCGGCCCACCAATATCCAGTTCGCTGATTTTCGCGAGCATCGAAAAGGCCCAAGTTGCGCGACAACTTGGGCCTTTTTCTTTTTGCGCATGGTCGTTTGTGCTTTTCGGCTACTTGCTGGACTGAATCGATTCGACGGGGAGGCGCCGCTTGTTTCGGAGGGATGTTGCTCCGGTATGGCACTTTTCACCCTCTGTTCAAGGGGGCAGGGCTTGGGCCCTGTTGGGGTTCAAATGCAGCGCTCGATCAGATGATGGCGGGGCGTGAGTTTGCCTCAGCCTTTTCGCTTCATGCCTGTGGTAGCGTGTCGCGCTTTGATGCGTTTGCGGCCCGTGGGCTCGGCTGTATAGCTGAGACGGCTGCGCCTTCGCCAATGTGGCTGGTGCTGTTTCCTGGATAGAAAAAGAGATTGCTTGTGAAAAACAACTTTGCAAAGTCTGTGATTGGTTCCGTGGTGTTGGCTGCGTTGATGGCGGGATGCTCCAGTGAAACGCCCGAAAAACTGGTGGGCTCCGCCAAGTCCTATCTTGAAAAGAATGATCGCAAGGCTGCTTTGATTCAGTTGAAGACGGCGATTCAGAAAAATGGCAATTTGTCTGAAGCTCGGTTCTTGCTGGCCAAGACTTTGTCGGAAATGGGTGACCAGGACGGCGCATTGATCGAATTGAGCAAGGCGGGCCAATTGGGCTACCCGGACGAGGAGGTTCAGCCGCTGGAGGCGAGGGTGCTGATTCTTCAGGGGGATATGGAGCGCGTGTTGAGCCGCTTTGCGGCCGTGACTTTGAAGCCTCCGGTTGCTCAAGCCGACTTGCAGACCTCCCTGGCGGTGGCGTATTCCGCCCAAGGGCGTTTGCCGGAGGCGCGAAAGGCTGTGGACCAAGCGTTGGTGGCCGTGCCAAAGTACGTCCGCGCTCGTTTGGTGGAATCTCGGCTGAAGGCGGCCGAAGGTCACTTCGATACAGCTTTTTCTCAAGTGGAAGCCTTGGCCAAGGAAGAACCCCAGCGCAGTGATGTTTCGCTGCTTCTGGGAGAGTTCCTCGAATTCAAGGGGGAGGCTGCTGCGGCCGTCAGCGCTTACCGAAAGGCGGTGGACCTGGACGCCATGAACTACGTGGCCCAGAGTCGCGCCATCGCAGCACTTATCCAGCAACAGGATTACAAATCAGCACAAACGGTCTGGGACTCCATGCAGTCCAAGATCCCGAATAACCTCAATACGGCCTACTTTGGGGTGCTGCTTGCCTTTGAGCGTGGCGATATGAAGCTGGCGGAAGATCGCCTTCAGCCTCTGCTCAAGCGAGCTGCGGACAGCGGCAAGGTCCTCTACTTGGCCGGTGCGATCAGCTTTCAAAAAGGTGCAATGACCCAGGCCGAAACCTATCTCGGTAAGGCCATGAGCACGGATTTGGGTGAGTCCTCGCCTGGCGTGCGCGCACTCTTGGCGCGTGTACTGATTCGAATCGGCAATCCGACAAAGGCCTGGACCTTGGTGAAGCCCTTTTTGGAGCGGCCGCCTCTCGACCCGGAGATCGTGGCCGTTGGTGCTGAAGCCAGCCTCAAGTTGGGTGAGTTTGCCCGAGCTGAGTCGCTCTTCAAACAAGTCATGCAATTGAATCCCAAGGATGCCCGCGCCCGCACCTACCTTGCGGTCGACAAGCTCAAAAAGGGCGAAGTTGAATTGGGCATTCAGGAGTTGCGTGCGATTTCGGAAAAAGAGAAGGCCGTCACCGCCGATTTAGCGCTGATCAGCTCCTTGATGGGCAAGAAAGACTATGCGCGCGCACTTGAGGCGGTTGCCGTGCTGGAGAAGAAGGAGCCGCAGCGTCCCGACGCGGCAAACCTGCGCGGTCAAATCGAGGTTCAAAAAGGCAGCGCGGACAAGGCTCGCTTGGCATTTGAGGCGGCGCTGAAGATCGATTCGCAGTCCTTCCCTGCGGCGCGTGGCTTGGCTGATCTCGACCTGAAGGAGCGAAAGATTGAGGCGGCGATTGCCCGTTTTGATCGCATGGCCACGGAGAACCCCAAGAACCTGCAGGCGCGTATGGCTGCCATCGGGTTGCGGGCACAGCGGGGTGCTGCTCCAGCTGAATTGGCTGGCCTGCTCGAAGAAACAGTGAAAGCCCTTCCTGGAGAGATTTCTCCGCGCGAGCATTTGTCTGGAATTTACCTGGAGCAGAACAACGTCAAGAAAGCGCTGACTCTGGCTCAGGACACGGTCACGCAGTTCCCGGGGCGTCCGGAGGCTTTGCGAATTCTGGGTACTGTTCAAATGGCCGGACGCGACTTCAATCAAGCGGAGGCCAGTTATGGCAAGTGGGCGGCTCTGCAGCCGAATTCAGTCGCGCCCTTGATGGCCTTAGGTCGACTGTATGTGGGGAAGGGTGAGCCTGCTCAAGCGCTTGCGGTTCTGAAGAAGGCTTTGCAGATACAGCCTCAATTCCAGGAGGCGCAGGCGGCCATGGCGTCGGTCTTGGTGGGTTCGGGGCGTGGCGACGAGGCTGAGAAACTCTGTTTGCAAATTCAGCGCGAGCAGCCCAAGAATTATTTCGGCTACGCCCTGGCCGGGGATGTAGCGGCCTTTCAAAAGTCATGGCCAGCGGCGGTGCGTTGGTACAAGCAAGCCCTGAATGTTGACTTCCGTCGCAGTGAAGTGGCGATGAAGCTCCACAAGGCCTTGCTCAGCGGCAAAGAATTGGACGCGGCCGACAAGTTCGCTCAAGAGCGCAGCAAGGCGTATGGCACAGATGCCTTGTTCCTGTTCTATCTCGGGGATGTGGAACTGGCCCGCTCTCGCCCTGAGCAGGCAGAGCGCTGGTATGCCCAGGTGCTCACCTTGCAACCCGAAAACGTGGCGGCCTTGAACAATCTCGCGACGCTGGCGCTCAAGCGCAAGGATGGCAAGGCGAGAGAGTATGCGGAAAAAGCCCTGGCATTGCAGCCCAATAGTCCGGGCGTCATGGACACCGTCGCTGATGTCTATGCCGCCGCTGGTGAGTACTCAAAAGCTGTGGAACTCCAGCAGAAGGTTGTGGCATTGATGCCGGGTAGTTCAGAGTTTCGGTTGAATCTGGCCCGGCACCTGCTTGCCGCAGGGCAGAAAGACCAGGCGCAGACGCAGCTGAAGAAGTTGGTCGCGGATGATCCGGCGTTTGCGAGCAGGGCTGAGTTCAAGGCTGTTCAGTCAAAACTGTGAATATGCCTTGTCGAGATTCTTTACAGGCTTGGGCGTCGCAGTAGATTTCCGAGCGACTTCGATGTCTAAGTTATTGTTTTTAAAGGAATTTTTCTTCTTGGCATGATGCATGCATTTCAGTAACCAGGGAACGATTCCCACCAATCTCAGGAGAAATACCATGAAAGCAACGAAGAAGTTTCTGTCCGGTTTGAGCCTGCTGGCTTTGCTGGGTTCGGCCAACGCTGCAACATTCAACACCCCTGACGGTGTTCTCAACAACTTTGGTGGCTTCGACTGGACCTCGTCCGCGTCGGTGCTGGTCAAGGGCTATGACATCCGTGCAAGCCAGCCCGGCAACTTTGCTGGCAAGCAAGACATCATCGACGTGTACTACAACTCGTTTGCAAACGCTGTTCTGGATGCCAACGGCGGCACCTTCACGACAGCGGGTCTGGTCAAGGGTACAGGCGGTGCAGGTTATGAAATCACGGTCAAGGCTCATTTCCAAGAAGTGGTGACTTGCCTGGTTGCGGATTGCAGCTTTGTGAGCATCACCCCGCTGACTGGCACTTGGGATATCTACCTGGATACGACCGCCGATGCCAATCTGCTGAATCAAAGCGGTTTTGGTGATGGCGTGAACATTCTGAGCGGCACCTTCACCGGTGGTCAGACTGTGGCCACCAATCAAGCAGCGGTCAATCCGGGTACGGGTACGACTCTGGCCAGCGTTCAGGGCAACACTGGCTCCACCAACAATGCCTACATCAATCCGAATCTGAACGGCACCACCGTGTCGTCGACTTTGTCCTTCGGTCCTAAGAATGCAACCAATGGCCCGAATGGCACTTGGGTTCAGCCGACCAGCTGGCAAGGTAGCGGCATCGGCGGCGGCGGCAATGGCGTGCCTGCCATTGGTGGAAATCAGGCTGATTTCGTGGGTCAGGCTGACGCCAGCCAGTCCTTCTTCTTCAGCGTTCCTGAGCCGACTTCTTTGGCTCTGACCGGCTTCGCGCTGCTGGGTCTGGGTCTGTCGGCTCGTCGTCGCAAGCAAGCTTGAGAGACGGTAGCTGTTCAACCATGGCCTTGTGGCCGCGGTTGATCTGGCAGTGAAAAAGGGTGCTTCGGCACCCTTTTTTGTTTGTGACTGATTTCACGAAATTGCAAGTCCATCCCTTGGTTGCGGGTGTCGGATGGGTTGTCAATGCCATCCCTAGTTCTTGGGGGTGAGTTTGGTGATTATTTCTAAGTTATTGATATTTAAGGATAATTTTGTTTCGGCATGAATGGTGCTTATGAATGGTGAAGATGAGACGTCTCTCTCTTTGTATCTTTCGGAGCATCTGATGAAAGCAAGTAAAAAATTCCTGGCTGCGGCCGCCCTTGTGGTTGGCGTGGCTTCGGCTCAAGCAGCGACCTTTGTGACCCCTTATGGCGTCTTGAACAACTTTGGTGGCTTCGACTGGACCTCGTCGTCGTCGGTGTTGGTCAAGGGCTATGACATTCAAGCCGGTTCGGCACTGGCGCTCGGCAACTTTGCCGGCAAGCAAGACGTCATCGACGTGTACTACAACTCGTTCGCAACGGCGGTTCTTGATGCCAACGGCGGCACGTTCTCGACGCCCAACCTGATCAAGGGTACAGGCGCAGCTGGTTATGAAATCACGGTCAAGGCTCACTTTCAAGAAGTGGTGACGTGCGCCGTTGCCGATTGCAGCTTTGTGACCATCACTCCGCTGACTGGCTCTTGGAATATCTACCTGGACACATCCGCCGATGCCAATCTGGTGAGTCAGTCCGGTTTTGGTGATGGCGTGAACATTCTGAGCGGTGTGTTCACCGGCGGTCAGACCGTGTTCACCCAGCAGGCTGCTGTCAATCCGGGTACGGGCACCACCTTGGCGAGCATCCAGGGCAGCACGACTGCGACGAACAATGCCTTCATCACCCCGAATCTTGAGGGCACCTCGGTGTCGTCGACCCTGTCCTTCGGCCCCAAGGGCGCGGCCAACGGCCCGAACGGCACCTGGGTTCAGCCGACCAGCTGGCAAGGCAGCGGCATCGGCGGCGGCGCCGGTAACGGCGTGCCTGCCACGGGCGGCAACCAGAAGAACTTCATTGGCCAAGCGGATGCCAGCCAGTCCTTCTTCTTCAGCGTGCCTGAGCCGACTTCCCTGGCTCTGACAGGCTTCGCACTGCTGGGTCTGGGTTTGACGGCCCGCCGCCGCAAGCAGGCTTGATGTTGCGGATGCTGCGAGCTTCGCCCTTGGGCTGAAAGTTCTCGGCGGCACAGTGCAAAAGAGGGTGCTTCGGCGCCCTCTTTTGCATGGTTGAAGTCGTTCTTGGAGTTGCCATTGCTTCAGTGTGGGTGGATCAGCAACTCATCCAGTGGCCTGCGCAGTGAGCGGGAGCTGGCAGGCTCACTGGAGCCTAGCCGCCCCATGAAGACTGATCGATGGGCGGGCTCGCTCCCCAAGAGTTGCTCCAACTCAAACTTCACTTGCTCAGCCAGTGCATGCAGGCCGGGTTTGCGGGAAAACGGCCGCCCTTCCCGGGCGTAGCGAGAAAAAACCAAGGGCGTGATTTCGGGCTGCAACTGCAGGCCCAGCTGAGTGGCTGTGAGCCAGAAGCGTTGCATGGCACGTCCACCGGCCACATAGTCGTTCAGGGTTTTTGGTGGCGTAGGCGCAAGCAGGGCGAAGTGGGCGCCGCAGAGTAGGCTGGGCAGGAAATCGAGTTGAATGCGCGGCGTCCATGTGCCCGCCATATAGCGATTGAAGAACTCGACCCGCTCCCAGCGGCCCATCACAAACTGCATCAGCCGGGTGGTCAGAGGGTCGGTGCCAAGCGCCTGATCGGGTACCTTGGTGGCGCTGAATTGCTGCTTCCAGTCGATGATGTCACGGTGGACTTCGTAGGCTTCGGGGGAAGTCAGGCGAATCTTCGCCGACCGGAACATCAGCTTGGCGGTTTGAAGCCGCATGGAAAAACCCTCTAGCCATTGAACCTGATGTCCATCCAGGGTGCTTTGTGCGAGGCTTGCCTTCTGAGCTGCCGTGAGGGACTGGGTACGCATGGGGCGCCGTTGAACGCTTCGATGCTCAATGACGTCAATCAGGGGGTCTCGGGCCAGTTCTGGCACTGAATCAAACACCAGGTCGAAGACGGGTTTCGCTTCAGGAGACTCGGTGCGATGGGTGGCTTGCATGCGCCAGCCATGTTCGCTTGCGGCGATGGATGCGGTTTCGATCAGGGCACCCAAGGCGACCTGGCTTGGGTGGCCATCCAGGTCGTAGACGCAGTGGTCGCGCGTGTCAAAACCATGGACGATGACGTGCTGTGGCTTGACGATCTCAAAGCGCCAAGGTTGTGTGTTGTCGCCGCTGGGTGCCCAGCGAGTCAGGTCAAGAATGCGTCGAATCTGTGATTCGGGGGTCATGGTTTTTCCTCGGAAATCAGGCATTTGGGCTGGTTTTCTTGCCGCGGCTGGATTGTCTTGTTTTCCTCGGGCATCATGCCGCGATATGAAGACTAGACGCTACACAAACACAAGGTGCCGCCATGGAAGTTCGACCTGAATTTGACTATGCGCGGGCGTTTTCCCGGAATATTGGTTGGGTGACTCTTGATGAACAGGCGCGACTGCGAGCCGCGAAAGTGGCGGTGGCCGGTTTGGGCGGTGTCGGTGGCGCGCACTTGTTGACCTTGGCTCGATTGGGTGTGGGGGCGTTTCATATTTCTGACTTCGACCGATTTGAAGTTCACAACATGAATCGCCAGGTCGGGGCCCAAATGTCGACCTTGGGTCGGCCCAAGGCGGAAGTCCTGGCGGAAATGGCCCGCGACATCAATCCTGAGGCCCAGGTTGAGAGCTTTGGCGATGGCGTGACCAAAGAAAACCTGGATGCCTTTCTTTCTGGCGTCGACTTGTATGTCGATGGAATAGATTTCTTTGCCATTGAAGCACGCCGGATGCTGTTCAAGGCTTGCTATGAGCGAGGTATTCCGGCCTTGACTGCTGCACCACTGGGAATGGGTGTTTCCTTACTCTACTTCCGTCCTGGCGGCATGAGTTTTGAGGACTATTTCAAGGTTGAAGGGTGCAATCCGCAAGAGCAATATGCAAGGTTCATTGCGGGCCTGTCTCCGGCCATGTTGCAACGCGGCTATTTGGTGGCGCCTGAGGCCGTGAATTTTCACGAGCGGCGTGGGCCGTCCACCATGATGTCCTGTGATTTGTGTGCTGGTGTGATGGGTGTTTCGGCGCTCAAAGTTTTGCTTGATCGCGGTGCTTTGAAAGCGGCGCCATGGGCGATGCAGTTCGATGCGTACAAGCAGAAGCTCAGCTTCACTTGGCGCCCTTTTGGCAATGCCAACCCCTTGCAGCGTTTGCTTTTGTTGCTGATTCGTCCCTTGCTGAAGGGGGCTGGACGGCCTGGCTCTTGATGCTTCTCGCCTCCGGGTATGTCCGAAGTGTGTCGACTATCTGTTCAAATTCGTGTACCACTGCCGTTTATAAGCGTGGGAGACGCCTGTTTGCAGGGTCTGAGCAGGGGTTGCCCTGTGGCATGATGCCGGAGGTTTTTCAGGCTGCTTTTTTGCGTGGCGTCCGTCGCAGCACTGGCAGTGTTTGCCGCAGCCGATGAATTTGAGAGGACATACCTTGAACAAGATTCTTGCTTCGACCTTGCGCCGTGTTGGCCTTGTTTTCGGTGTTGCAGCATCGATGGTGTTTGCCGGTTGTGCCGGCGTGGATGGCAAGTTCCCTCCAGCGCCCGCAAGCGCGACCAGCGGCGATTACAGCTACATCATCGGTGCCGGCGACTCCCTCAACATCATGGTCTGGCGCAATCCCGAACTGTCCATGGTCGTTCCCGTCCGTCCGGACGGGAAGGTTGCAGCGCCCTTGATTGATGAGATGGTGGTTCAGGGCAAGAACTCAGTCGCGGTTGCCCGCGAAATCGAGGCACAGCTAGGTAAGTATGTGCGCGATCCCGTGGTCACCGTGATCGTGACCAGTTTTGTGGGGCCATACAGCGAGCAAATCCGCGTGATTGGGGAAGCCGCGCGTCCGCAGGCGCTGCCCTTCAAGCAGAAGATGACGGTGCTGGACGTGATGATCGCTGTGGGTGGCCTGACGGACTTCGCTGCCGGCAATGAGGCCACCATCCTTCGCTCCTCTGAAGGCGCGGGCAAGCAGTACTCGGTTCGTTTGAAGGATTTGATCAAGCGTGGCGATGTTTCCGCCAATGTCGAAATGCGACCGGGTGATGTGCTGATCATCCCGCAGAGTTTGTTCTGATCTCGGTCTTTCGACCCCTCGTGCGAAAGGTCAGGGCCGGTTCGGCGAGGCTTCCAGCACGGGTTTGGCCCGGTTTGGGCTCGGTGCTTGTGTCCTAATTCTGGAACCCTATCTCGATGGACTTACTCATTGCGCAGCTGCAGGCAATCGCTCGGCGGGTGTGGAAATATCGTTGGACCGGCGTCGCGACAGCCTGGATCGTGGGCTTGATTTGCGCCGTGATCGTTTGGATTCTTCCGGATCGATATGAGGCGAATGCGCGGATCTTTGTGGATACGCAGTCCATATTGAAACCCTTGATGTCGGGCCTTGCTGTTCAGCCGAATATCGAACAGCAAGTGACCATGCTGAGCCGCACCCTGATCAGTCGGCCCAATGTGGAGAAATTGGTTCGGATGGCTGACTTGGACCTGAAGAACCAGTCCAAGGCTCAGCAAGAAGCCACGATCGAGACGGTGACCAAGAATTTGTCAATCCAGAGTACGGCTCGCGACAACCTCTATACCTTGGCCTACCGTGACAACGACCCTGAGACGGCCAAGCGTGTGGTGCAGTCGCTGGTGTCTATCTTTGTGGAGTCCAGTTTGGGGGCAAGCCGTAAGGACGCGGCCACGGCCACTTCCTTCATCAATGAGCAGATCAAGTCCTACGAGGCAAAACTTGAGGAGGCAGAGAGCCGCCTGAAGGAGTTTCGGTTGCGCAATATCCAGAATATGTCGGGTGACGGCAAGGACGCCGCCAGCCGCTTGGGTGAGTTGAGTGCTCAACTGGAACGTGCTCGGCTGGAGTACCGTGAGGCCGTCAATGCCCGTGACGCGGCCAAGGCTCAGCTGACCCAAGAGCGAGCTGGGGCGACCAACTCCCCGGTCAAGGCCCTGCTGCAAGAGGGTGATGCGGTGGTGGCAACGCCCGAGATCGATTCGCGCATCGATGCCCAGCGGCGGAATTTGGATTCTTTGTTGCAGCGCTACACCGATCAACACCCCGATGTGATCGGCGCTCGCAAGTTGATCAAGGATTTGGAGTCGCAGAAGGCCAAGGAAGTTGCCGAGTTGCGCAAGGTCGCCGCTGCGGCAGCCGCTGCACCTTCGCCGGTGGGGAGTAACAGCGGCAGCTTGGCATATCAGGAAATGAATCGGCTGTTGGCAACCAGCGAAGTTCAGGTCGCGGCCCTCAAGGCCCGGGTGGATGAGTATTCCTCGCGTTATGCGCAGGCCTTGTCGGCAGTGAAGACTGCTCCCCAGCTGGAGTCCGAGGCTGCGCAGCTCAATCGTGACTACGCGATTCACAAGAAGAACTACGAAGATCTGGTCTCACGCCGCGAGTCGGCCTCTATCACCGGCGAGCTGGATGTGGCGTCTGGTGTGGCGGACTTCCGCCTGATTGATCCGCCTCGGGCCAATCCGAAGCCGGTGGCGCCAAATCGCCTGCTATTGCTACTCGGCGCACTCTTGGTGTCCTTGGTCGCCGGCGTGCTAGCCAGCTTTGCAGTCAGCCAGTTGCGTCCGGTGTTCCATGACACGCTGGAAATGCGTGCGCGACTGGATGTGCCGATTCTTGGCGTGGTGACGCGCCTAGTCTCCGAGGCGGACAAGCGCAACCAGCGCTCCGACTTGATCCGTTTCGGTGCTGCGACCGGAGGTTTGGTGGGCCTCTATGTTCTGGGGCTGACAGCACTGGCGATCATGTTGAGCAGGCAGGTGGTCTGAGATGAGCAGTCTGATTGAACAAGCAGCCCAGCGGCTGGAGCAACTGCGACAGGCTGGAGTGGTCCTGCCCAATGATGTGCAGCCCATGCCGCAGTCGAACGTACCTGGTTTTCCTGGTGAGAACTCGGAGACATTTGGCAGCTTCGCACCCCCCGAGGCCGGCAGGCCAGAGGAGCTTCATCCCGCATCCAAGCGTGTGGACCTGGACCTCGAAGCACTGGCCGCCCAAGGTTTCCTGACGCCCAACGCGGCGCGCTCACACATGGCGGATCAGTACCGGGTCATCAAGCGCCCCTTGATCAAGAACGCCATGGGTAAAGGCGTCGCCAGCCTCAATCACTCCAACCTGATTATGGTGACCAGTGCTTTGGCGGGTGAGGGCAAGAGTTTCACTTCCCTCAACCTGGCCCTGAGTATTGCCGCCGAGTTGGACAACACCGTGATGCTGGTCGATGCCGATGTGGCGCGCCCTTCAGTGCTGCGCATGTTGGGTTTGCCTCAGGGGCCGGGTTTGTTGGATGTGCTGGAAGAGTCTGTTGACATGTCCAGCGTCTTGTTGCGCACCAATGTTGACAAGCTCACCTTGTTGCCGAGCGGTACCCCACATGCTCGCGCCACTGAGTTGCTGGCCAGCGATGCCATGAGTCACTTGCTGGACGATATGGCACGTCGCTATCCCGACCGGATCATTATTTTCGATTCGCCGCCTTTGCTCTTGACCACCGAGTCGCGCGTTCTCGCGTCGCATATGGGGCAAATCGTGGTGGTGGTTCATGCTGAAAAGACGGCTCAGAGCGCGGTTCAGCAAGCCTTGGCGACGATCGAGACTTGTCCCTTGAAAATGTTGCTGTTGAACCAGGCCAACGCGAACACCTCGGGTGGCTATGGCAGCGGCGGTTACGGCTATGGTTACGGCTATGGCACTGAAGACACGGCCAGCTGAATTCATGCCCAGCCGATATTCTCATCAGAGCAGCTTGGCGCTGCAGCCTCGTGCGATTGCGATGGCGGCGGCCTGTTTGTTGTGTGCAAGTGCAGCCTGGGCTCAGGACGGGTCGGCGCAAGCCGGCGGCGCCGGGCCTACTTCCACGGGCCGTCCGTCTGTGCTGGTTGAGCCGCGCTTCGGCATCATGCAGACTTGGACCGATAACAACCGTTTGACCCGAACGGGCAAGGACGCTGCTCTTTTGACGACCTTGACTCCGGGTGTCTCCATCAGTACGACGCGTGGTGCAGTCCGCGGCGCTCTGGACTACTCACTGAACGGCATTGTCTACACAAAGAGCGACGAGAAGGCCCGTATCCAGCACAGCCTGTCGGCCAAAGGCGTTGCGGAGCTCATCGAGAGAATGTTTTTTGTAGACGCCAGCGCTTCGATTTCGCAGCAGGCGGCATCGGCGTTTGGTGTGCAGTCGGTGGACCCGTCCCTGGCCAATGCCAATCGCCGCGAGACGGCTACCGTGAGCGTGGCGCCACGTTTGCAGGGGCACATCGGTAGCTTGGCCAATTTTGAGTTGCGCGCCAACACTTCGGCGACCAATGTGTCGGATGCAGTGATTGGCGACAGCCATGCCAACGGAGCAAGCCTTCGGGTCAGCCGGGCGGGGCGTGCGGCGCTGACTTGGTCGGTCGATGCCTCGACCCAGAAGTCCAGCTTCAAGACCGGTGCGCAGAACCGTGTCAGCAGTTTGACTGGCAGTCTCAGCTACAAGCCCGACATCGACTGGCAGATGGGCATCTTGGCGGGGCGAGAGCGCAGCGATTTGAAGGATTTTGTGCTGCGTAACAGTTCGACCTATGGCGCCAACCTCAGTTGGACGCCTTCGCTGCGAACCAAGGTGTCCGCTGACTTCCAGACCCATGAGTACGGGGACTCTTTCAGCTACAACCTGGAGCACCGGTGGTCGCGCTCGGCACTGCGCTTCTCGGACTCTCAATCGGTCAACGCGGCCAACTTCCAAAACGCTGGTGCGCCGCGCAGCAATTACGACCTGTATTTCTTTCAGTTTGCGTCTTTGATACCGGATCCGGCACAGCGCGACGTCTACGTTCGCAACTTTCTTCAAGCCAAGGGCCTGAGTGCGGATGCCCTGGCCGGCAGTGCAGTAGTGGACACAGGCCCGACGGTACTCCGCACGCAGTTGCTGTCGTACACCCTGCAGGGTGTACGGACTACCGTGACGACCACGGCCAGCCGGAGCAACAACCGTCGTTTGGCCTCGGCCAGTTCGAGTTCAGGTGAT
This sequence comes from Paucibacter sp. DJ2R-2, assembly GCF_025717675.1. GTDB lineage: Bacteria > Pseudomonadota > Gammaproteobacteria > Burkholderiales > Burkholderiaceae_C > Paucibacter_A. The sequence continues at coordinate 291,864 of NZ_JAJIRT010000006.1, read as the reverse complement.
TTCGCGGCCAATGGTCGCGTGTTGCAACGCAGCCTGAGTTTGAACGTTGCTCACAACCTGACGCCGACTTCAAGCGCCGTCCTGAGCGTGCTTCAGCAGGACAGCGAGGGTGATTCAGCCGCTCAATCCACGACGCTGCGTTCCATTTCAGCGAGCTGGAACTGTCGCCTCGGCGCCCGGGTCAATTTCACTCTGGGTGCGCGTGCCGCGCACTCGGGTGGTTTGATTTCGTACCGCGAAAACGCCATGTTCGCCAACCTCGTCCAGCAGTTCTGAGCCATGTACGAATCCTTCTACGGATTGAGCAGCAAGCCGTTCCAGCTCAGCCCTGACCCCAATTTCTACTTTGGTAGCAAGCAGCATCGGCGCGCCAAGGCATACCTGGACTATGGAGTCTTGCGCAACGACGGCTTCATCGTCATCACGGGTGAAATCGGGGCCGGCAAAACCACACTGTTGCGCGGCTTGCTGGACAGCCTGAACCGCAGCAATGTGGTGATCGGCAATTTGGTCACTACCCAGCTTGATGCGGAAGATACCTTGCGCATGGTTGGCTCGGCATTTGGCGTGCGTTTGAAGGACTTGCCCAAGTCCGAGGTCTTGATGACGCTGGAGGCGTTTTTCGTCAGCCAAACCACCCAGGGCAAGCGCTGCCTGCTGATCGTGGACGAGGCGCAGAACCTCTCGGCTCGGGCCGTGGAAGAGCTGCGCATGCTGTCGAATTTCCAGTTCGGCAACCAGTCTTTGCTGCAGACCTTTCTCGTCGGTCAACCCGAGTTCCGCGGCATCCTGCAGCGTCCCGAGATGGAGCAGTTCCGTCAGCGTGTGGCGGCTACCTGCCATATCGGGCCCTTGGATGAAGACGAAACCAAGGCTTATATCGAGCACCGCCTGAAATGCGCCGGCAGCACCGGCAAGCCGACCTTCGATGCCGATGTATTTCCGCTGATTTACAAAACCAGCCAGGGCATTCCGCGCCGTATCAATTCCCTGTGCGATCGTTTGTTGCTGCTGGGTTTCATGGGCAACAAGGTCAATTTGACCCTGCATGAACTCCATGATGTGCTCAAGGATATTGCGCAAGAAGCACAAACACCCACTCAGGTGGTGGGTGGCGGATCGGACACAGGTGTGGGTAAATTCCTGGATACCGATCAGCCCATCGATTTCTCGCGCGTCAAACTGAATGCCGACCAGGTCAGCGGTTTGAGTGAAGAGCTGTCGAACCTCAGCCAGGGCCATTTTGCAGAGCGCTTGCAGCGCCTGGAAAACGGCCTGCAGCGACTGGAACGCATCAATTTGCAAACCCTGAGCTTGCTGCAGAAGCTGGTGGAAGCGGTCCGGACCCATTGAGCTTGGTTTTGCCCGGTTTGCGCACTCTGTCACAGGGGCGTCGCACGGGCAGGGCAGAACCCGGGGTTCTCGGCCGATATCGGTGTGCAGTGTCCGAAGATTTTTAAAAGCCAACAAGAGTGGGTGCGCATAGTCTCATGTCTGAACAAAAAGCCATACGGAATGCGATGACCGTGGATGTGGAAGATTACTTCCAGGTCTCGGCCTTCGCGCCCTATATTGCGCGTGGCGATTGGGAAGGCTGCGAGTGCCGGGTGGAGCGCAATATTGAGCGCATCCTGGCCCTGTTTGCCCAGCATCAAACCAAGGCCACGTTCTTCACCCTGGGTTGGATCGCCGAGCGCTATCCGCAGGTGGTGCGCGATATCGTGGCGGCGGGTCACGAACTCGCCAGCCATGGTTATGGCCACGAGCGCGCCAGCGATTTGAGCCCGCAGGCTTTCATGCAAGACATCGTCCGCGCCAAGAAGCTGCTGGAAGATTTGGGCGGCCATGAGGTGATTGGCTACCGGGCGCCGAGTTTCTCGATCGGCAAGAGCAATCTCTGGGCCTTCGACACCTTGCGCGAGGCCGGCTACCAATACAGCTCCAGCGTCTACCCGATCCAGCACGACCATTACGGCATGCCCGATTCACCGCGCTTCGCCTACCCGGTGCGCGAGGGTCTGCTGGAAGTGCCGGTCACGACCCTGCGGGTGATGAACAAGAATCTGCCCTCCAGCGGCGGCGGCTACTTCCGCCTGCTGCCCTATCCGGTGTCGCGTTGGTTGATTCGCCAGGTCAATGCCCAGGATCAACAGTCGGCCGTGTTCTATTTCCACCCCTGGGAGATCGATGTCGATCAGCCGCGTGTCGCCGGCATCGACAGCAAGTCGCGCTTCCGCCACTACGTCAATATTGCGCGCACCCACGACCGCATTGGCCGCCTGCTGCAGGACTTTGCCTGGGGCCGCATGGATGAGATTTTCCTGGGTCGACGTACCGCGGCGCTGGCCACCAGCGCGGTCGCCGCCTGAGCCATGGCTGCGTTCCAGATCAAGCGCCTGACGGCGCAAGACGCCGCGCTTGCCCGCCGTTGGGACGAATTCGTCCTGGCCTGCCCGCAAGCGACCTTCTTCCACCGCGCCGGCTGGCTGCGCATGGTCGAGCAGGTGTTCAAGCACCAGGGTTTCTTTCTCTACGCCGAGCGTGATGGCCAGATCGAGGGCGTGCTGCCCCTGGCTCAGGTCAAGAGCATGCTGTTCGGCCACTCGCTGGTGGCCTTGCCTTTCGTCGTTTATGGCGGCGTGGCGGTGTTGAACGAAGAGGCTGCCGCCGCCCTGGAGCAGGAGGCGCAAGCCATCGCACAGCGCCTGGGTGTCGAGCATCTCGAGTTCCGCAATATCGAGCCTCGTCACGCCGACTGGCCCAAGCAGGATTTGTATGTGACCTTCCGCAAGGAGATCCTGCCCGAAGAAGAGGCCAATATGCTGGCCATCCCGCGCAAGGCGCGGGCCAGCGTTCGCAAAGGCATCAAGAACAATCTGGTCTCGCATATCGACCCGAATGTCGACCGCTTCTTCGCGCTCTACGCCGACAACACCCATCGCCATGGCACGCCGGCCATGCCCAAGCGCTACTTCGCGGCCTTGCTGGACGAATTCGGTGCCGATGCCGAGGTGCTGACCGTGACCGATGCCCAGGGCAAGCCGCTCAGCTCGGTGCTGAGTTTCTATTTCCGCGACGAGGTCTTGCCCTACTACGCCGGCGACGACGAGGCTGCGCGCGATCTGGCGGGCAACGACTTCAAGTACTGGGAGCTGATGCGTCGTGCCTGCGGGCGTGGCCTCAAGGTCTTCGACTACGGCCGCAGCAAGCAGGGCACCGGTTCCTACGCCTTCAAGAAAAACTGGGGCTTCGAGCCGACACCGCTGCATTACGAGTACTGCCTCTACAAGCGCGATGCCGTGCCGCAGAACAATCCGAGCAATGCGAAGTACCAGCTCCTGATCAAGACTTGGCGGCGTTTGCCCCTGGGCCTTGTTAACTGGCTGGGGCCCTTCATCGTGCGTAATCTGGGTTGAGCTATGGCTGTCGCGAACCTACGCTTTGTTGTCTCACGAAGCCGCCTACTGACTTTGATCTCTCGCGCGTGCCTGCGCGTCCAGCCGCTATGAGCTTGCGCGTTCTCCACATCCTCGACCACTCCTTGCCGCTGCACAGCGGCTACAGCTTTCGCACCGCCTCCATCCTGCGCGAGCAGCGCGCGCGCGGTTGGATCACGTCCCACCTGACCAGCCCCAAGCAGGGCCCGGGCGAGGGCCTGATTGAGGAAGCCTCGGGCTGGCAGTTCCATCGCACGCCCAGCACCGCGGCCGATGGCCTGATCCGCCAAATGCAGCTGACGGCCGCGCGCATCCGCGAAGTCGTCGCCATCGAGCGCCCTGACATCATCCACGCCCATTCGCCGGTGCTCAATGCCTTGCCCAGCCTCTGGGTCGGGCGTCAGCTGCGTTTGCCGGTGGTCTACGAGATGCGCGCGTCTTGGGAGGATGCGGCCGTGGACCACGGCACCACCACCGAAGGTAGCTTGCGCTATCGCGTCTCGCGGGCGCTGGAAAGCTTTGCGCTCAAGCGCGCCGATCAGATCACCACCATTTGCGAAGGCCTGCGTGGCGACATCATGTCGCGTGGTGTGCCGGCGGATCGCATCACCGTGATCCCGAATGCGGTCGATGCCCAGGCCTTCCAGTTCGGCGTCAGTCCGGACCCGGTGCTGCGCACCAAGCTGGGCCTGGACGGCGCCGTCGTGCTCGGCTTTGCCGGTTCCTTCTACGGCTACGAAGGCCTGCACCTGCTGCTGGATGCCGCGGCCCGCCTCTTGCCCTCGCTGCCGCAGCTTCGCGTGCTGCTGGTCGGCGGTGGCCCGCAGGAGGCGGCGCTCAAGGCGCAGGTGGAACGCCTGGGTCTGCAGCAGCAGGTGATTTTCACCGGGCGGGTGCCGCACGCTGAGGTGCAGCGTTACTACGAGCTGATCGATGTGCTGGCCTATCCGCGCCTGCCGATTCGCTTGACCGAGCTGGTCACTCCGCTCAAGCCCCTGGAAGCCATGGCCCAAGGGCGCATGTTTGTGGCCTCCGATGTCGGCGGCCACCATGAGCTGGTGCGCCACGGCGAGACCGGCCATCTCTTCAAGGCCGGCGATGTGGGCGCTCTGGCCGCTGCCATCGAACAGCTGCTGGCTCAGCGCGAGCAATGGCCGCGCATCGCCGCGCAGGCCCGCCATTTCGTGGAAGCCGAGCGCACCTGGGCCCGCAGCGTGGCCCGCTACGAAGAGGTCTACCGGCGCGCCTTGGGCCGCTACGGCCGTACCTTCCCTGTTGTTTCTTCCTGAGGCCCGACCCAGCTATGTGCGGCATCCACGGCATCCTGCGTCTTGACGGCGCCCCGGTCGAATCGGCCCATCTGAGCTTGATGGGCGACATCACCCAGCATCGCGGCCCCGACGATGAAGGCCAGCACATCGACGGTGCTTGCGGCATCGCCATGCGGCGACTGTCCATCATCGACCTGGCCGGCGGCCACCAGCCCCTGTCCAACCAGGACGGCAGCCTCTGGCTGGTCTGCAATGGCGAGATCTACAACTACCGCGAGCTGCGTGCTGAGCTGCAAGCCAAGGGTTTTCAATTCAAGACCGGCTCGGACAGCGAGGTGCTGCTGCATCTGTACGACGCCGAGGGTGACGACTTCGTCCACCGCCTCAACGGCATGTTCGACTTCGCGCTCTGGGATGCGCGCCGCCGCCGCCTGTTGATCGGCCGTGACCGCATCGGCGTCAAGCCGCTGTATGTGATGCAGGACGGCCAGCGCCTGGCTTTTGCCACGGAAGCCAAGGCCTTGCTGGCTCTGCCGGGCGCCCGGGCAGAGCTGGACACCCGCGTGCTCTCCAGCTACCTGCAGCTGGGCTATGTGGCCGCGCCGGGCAGCATGTTCAAGGGCATTCGCAAGCTGCCACCGGCGACGTTGTTGGCGGTGGAGGGCGGTCAGGTCAAGGAGTGGCGTTACTGGCGCATCTCGCCGCAGATCCGCCGAGACTGGAGTGAAGCCGAGTGGATCGAGCGCTCGCGCGAAAGCCTGCAGCGGGCCGTGCGCATGCAGATGGTCAGTGATGTGCCGATCGGTGCTTTCCTCTCTGGCGGCGTCGACTCCAGCGCGGTCGTGGCCTATATGGCCCGTGAGTCGAACGAGCCGATCCGAACCTATGCCATCGGTTTCGAAGGTGGTGAGGCGGAAGCCCTTTACAACGAACTGCCGTATGCGCGGCAAGTCTCCGAGCTGTTCAAGACCCAGCACAAGGAAATCGTCGTCAAGCCCGATGTGGTGGGCCTCTTGCCGCAGCTGCTTTGGCATATGGACGAGCCGCTGGCCGACACGGCCTTCATCACCACCTACCTGGTCTCGCAGTTCGCGCGCCAGGACGTGAAGGTGATCCTTTCGGGTGTCGGTGGCGACGAGCTCTTCGGCGGCTACCGCCGTTATCTGGGCGGCCATTACGCACGCCGTTTCCAGGCGCTGCCGAGCTGGCTGCAATCGGCCATCGGCTTTGCGGCGGGCCGCCTGCCCGCCGATCGTCACTCGGGTCTGCTCAATACTTTGCGCTTGGCCAAGGGTTTTGTGGCCAGCGCCGGCATGGGCGCCGATGCGCGCTACCAGAGCTATCTGCAAGTGCTCGGCCAGGATCTGGTCGGCCGTTTGCTGGTGGACGGCGCGGGCGGGCAAGATCCGCTGGCCGCTGCCTTTGCCGGCGCCGGCCATGAGGACGAGCTCAACCGCATGCTGGCCGTGGACGCCGAAACCCAGCTGCCTGACGATCTGTTGCTGCTGACCGACAAGATGAGCATGGCCGTGTCGCTCGAGTGCCGTGTGCCCCTGCTCGATCACGAGTTGCTGGAGCTGGCGGCGTCCATGCCTTCGGACATCAAGATTCGTGGTGGCCGCCTCAAGCATGTGCTGAAGTCGGCCCTGGCCGATGTGCTGCCCGACGACATCTTGAACCGCAAGAAGCGCGGCTTCGGCACGCCCATGGGTGCCTGGCTCAAGAAGGAGCTGGCGCCGCTTTTGCGCCGCCTGCTGGCGCCTGAGGTGGTGAAGGCACGGGGCCTGTTCGTTCCGGCCGTCGTGTCAGGCCTGATCGCCGACCATGAAGCCAACCGCATGGACGGCACCGATGCGCTGCTGTCTTTGATGAACCTTGAAATCTGGAGCCGGGTCTATCTGGACGGTCGCAGCCCCGCCGATGTGGCGCTGGAGCTGAAGTCCTACCTGCCCCGCGCTTGACGCCCCCGCTCCTCCATCTGCCCGCATGAACATCCTCTACGTCTGCCATCGCTTTCCCTTCCCGCCCAAGCGTGGAGGCAAGATCAGGCCCTTCAATATGATCCGCCACCTGACGGCGGCAGGGCATGAGGTCACCGTCTGCTCGCTGGTGCGAGCCGAAGACGAAGGCGTGGAAGGGCAGGGCATTGCGCCGCATTGCAAGGCCTTCCACATGGCGCGCGTGCACAATCCCGTGCAGGCCTTGCGCATGGTGGCGCGTCTGCCCTTGACCACGCCCTCGTCGATGGGCTTTTTCTACTCCGCCGAACTTCGCCACAAGATTGACCACCTGCTGGCCACGCAGAAGTTCGATCTGATCTTTGTCCACTGCTCCTCGGTCGCGCAGTACGTTGAGCATGTGCAGGGCATTCCCAAGATCCTGGACTTCGGCGATATGGACTCGCAGAAGTGGCTGGAATACGCGGACGCCAAGCCTTTTCCTTTGTCGCTGGGTTATCGGCTTGAGGGCTACAAGATGCTGGCGGCCGAAAAGCGCCTGGCCCGCCGCTTTGACCTCTGCACCGCCACCACACGCGCTGAGTGGCAAACGCTCAACGACTACGGCACGGGCGCGGCGACCGACTGGTTCCCCAACGGTGTTGATGCCAATTACTTCAGCCCCGATGGCACGGACTACGACCTCGACACCATCAGCTTCATCGGCCGCATGGACTACTACCCCAACCAGGAATGCATGTCGCGTTTCTGTGCGGAAACCTGGCCCTTGATCAAGGCGCGTCGCCCGCAGATGAAGCTGACCATCGTCGGCGCCGATCCCTCTCCCGCCATGCGCAAGCTCGGTGAGATCGACGGCGTTACCGTGACTGGCTCGGTGCCGCATGTGCAGCCCTATGTGCGCAAATCGGCCTTGATGGTGGCCCCGCTGGCGATTGCTCGCGGCACGCAGAACAAGATTCTCGAAGCCATGGCCATGGGCGTGCCGGTGGTGACCAGCAGCATTGCCGCAGGCGGCGTCGACGCGGAGGCCGAGACCCATTTGTTGGTCGCCGACACGCCGCAGCAATGTGCCGATGCGGTGCTGCGTATCGTCGAGAACCCCGCCGAGCGGGAGCGGCTGTCCAGCGCCGGCCGGGCGCGCATGCTCAGCCACCATGCCTGGCCGCGCTCCATGGAGCGCCTGGACAAGATCATTGCCCAGGTTCTGGCCTCGGCATCCACATCATCAAAGAAGCAGGCAGTGAAGTCATGAAGATCAGCATATTCGGATTGGGCTATGTGGGCGCGGTGTCGCTGGCCTGTTTGTCGCGAGACGGCCATGATGTGGTGGGCGTGGACATCGAGCCGGCCAAGCTGGACCTGATCAAGAACGGCAAGACGCCGGTGGTCGAGGAGGGCATGGTGGAGCTGATGGCGCAAGTCGCGGCCAGCGGCCATGTCAGCGTGACGACGGACGCGGTGCAAGCGGTGCTGAGCACTGAGATCTCGCTGGTCTGCGTGGGCACGCCCTCGGCGGCCAACGGCAGCCAGGACCAGGGCGCGGTGCTGCGCCTGGCCGAACAGATCGGTGAAGCGCTCAAGCAAAAGAGCGAGCCGCATGTGGTGGTGTTCCGCTCTACCCTGGTGCCGGGCACGGTGGAAGACGTGCTGCGCCCCATCATCGAGCGCGCCTCGGGCAAGCGCGACGGCGTGGACTTCCACCTGTGCTTCCAGCCCGAGTTCCTGCGCGAAGGCAGCTCCATCCGCGACTACGACAAGCCGCCCTTCACCATCGTGGGCGCCAACCACGATTACGCGGCCGAGCGGCTGCAAGCCCTGTTCGGCCATCTGCCCTGCAAGTTCCTGAAAACCTCGGTGCGCGCGGCCGAGATGATGAAGTACTGCTGCAACAACTTCCACGCGCTCAAGATCACCTTCGCCAACGAAACCGCGCGTCTGTGCGGCGCTTTGGGTGTGGACGCCTTCGAAGTGATGGACCTGGTCTGCCAGGACACGCAGCTCAACATCTCCAAGGCCTATCTGAAGCCGGGCTTCGCCTTCGGCGGCTCCTGCCTGCCCAAGGATTTGCGCGCGACGACCTATCTGGCCAAGACGCACGATCTGGAACTGCCCATGCTCTCGGGCATCCTGGCCTCCAACCGCCAGCACCTGGACCAAGCGCTGGACAAGCTGCTGGCCCTGGGCAAGCGCAAGATTGGCTTCATCGGCCTGTCCTTCAAGACCGGCACGGACGATCTGCGCGAAAGCCCGCTGGTGACCTTGGCCGAGCAGCTGATCGGCAAGGGCATGCAGCTGTCGATTTATGACCCCGAGGTGCATCTGGCCAGCCTGCTGGGCGCGAACCGCAGCTTTGTGCAGAAGCACCTGCCGCACATCGGCGAGATGCTCAAGGGCGATCTGGCCGAGGTGGTGCAGGACAGCGAGGTGCTGGTGATGGGCCTGTCGGGCGCGGAGATCGCGGCGCAGGTGGCCGGGCTGGCTCGTGCGGACCAGGACCTGCTGGACCTGGTGAACCTGCCCAACAAGGCGGACTTCAAGGCTCGGGTGCAGGGGCTGTGCTGGTGATGAATCCGGCCAACCACAGTCCCGCGCAAGGGGGCACTCCATTCGGTCTCGCTTGGCCGCGTGCCCTGCTCGGGCTCGCGGCGGTCTTGCTCTTGGTGTTGGGCCTGTACCACCAGACAGCCTGGGCCATGGTGCAAATCTGGAACCGCTCGGAGACCTTTGCCCATGCCTTCACAGTGCCGCCGATCGCGCTGTGGCTGATCTGGCGCCAGCGCGCGGCCTTGGCCCTGGTCGAACCGCGGCCTTCGCCGTGGTTTCTGCTGCCGTTGGCGGCCTGTGGCAGCTTGTGGTTGCTGGGGGATCTGGCGGCCGTCAATGCCGCGACACAACTGGCCTTGGTGGGCATGCTGGTCTTTGCCGTGCCTTTGTGTCTAGGGTCGGCAGCAGCCCGTGTGATTGCTTTCCCGCTTGCCTTCTTTTTCTTTGCCGTGCCCATCGGCGAATTCCTGATGCCGCTGTTCATGGACTGGACAGCAGATTTCACGGTCAGCGCCCTGCGTTTGAGCGGCATTCCGGTCTATCGCGAAGGCCTGCAGTTCGTGATTCCGAGCGGCAATTGGTCGGTGGTCGAGGCCTGCAGCGGTATTCGCTATTTGATGGCTTCGGTCATGGTGGGGGCCCTGTTCGCTTATCTCAACTACCGCTCAGTCAAGCGGCGTGTGATCTTCGTGATCTTCGCCATCTTGCTGCCCGTGGTGGCCAACTGGGTGCGAGCCTATCTGACCGTGCTGCTCGGCCATGTGTCCGGCAATAAGCTGGCCACAGGTGCCGACCATCTGCTTTACGGTTGGGTGTTCTTCGGCATCATCATGCTGGCCATGTTCATGGTCGGGGCCCGCTGGGCCGAGCCCGATGCGCCAGCACCCGAGGCCAATCCGGGGTCGAGCATGCCCGGTTTGCCTCGCCGCCTGAGTGCTTCTGCTGTGGTCACGCTGGTGTCGGCTCTGGCATTGGTATTGCTGCCTTTTACATGGTCGCAGCGCTTGTCCCTGCAGTCCCCGAAGCCGGATCTGGTGCTGAGTCTGCCAGCCGGCAAGGTCGGCAGTTGGCAAGTGGCACCAGGCAGTCCAGTCATGTTGAAACCTGTGTTCCAGGCGCCAGCTGGGCAGACCGATGCGGTCTACCGCAAGGGCGACCGGCAACTGGGTTTGCATCTCGCCTATTACCGCCAGCAAAGCTACAGCAGCAAGCTGATCAGCTCGGTCAACACCTTGGTTACCAGCGAGGATCGCCGGTGGTCCGCTGTGTCGCAAGGAGCCGTGGTTTTACAGGAACCGGCCATTCGCCTGCGCCGTACCGAACTTCGCAATGTGCAGGGCACAGACAGCCCATGGCCGCAGCGCCTGGACGTCTGGCAGGTCTACTGGATCAATGGCCAGACCACCAGCAGTGACTCACGGGCCAAGCTGTTCGGCCTCTGGCATCGCTTGATGGGGCAGGGCGACGATGCGGCTGCCTTGACTCTTTACACGGACCGCGGTGACAACGGTTCGGGTGAAGCCGCACTGCGTGAATTTGTGCAAGAAAACTGGGCTGCCTTGGATGCCGCCCTGCGCAAGACCCGGGACGGCCAGGGCGCCGTGCCTGCTGCGTCTCCGTGAACAGCTGTTTTGAAATTTGAACTGACAAGGGAAACAAGATGACGACCTTAGCGGTGATCGGCCTGGGCTATGTGGGCCTGCCATTGGTGGTGGAGTTCGGCAAGCAGATCCGGACCATCGGTTTTGACATCTCGACCGCCAAAGTTGAGTCCTGCCAGCGCGGCGTCGACCCCTCGCGCGAGCTGAGCGACGAGCAGGTGCAAGCCGCCACCCATGCGGTCTACACCGACAAGCCCGAGATGCTGGCCGAGGCCGACATCATCATCGTCGCCGTGCCCACGCCGGTGGACGAGGCTCACATCCCCGACTTCAAGCCCCTGATTGGCTCCAGCACCAGCGTCGGCCGCCACATGAAGAAGGGCGCCATCGTCGTGTACGAGAGCACGGTCTACCCCGGTGCGACCGAAGAGGTGTGCATCCCCGTGCTGGAGCGTGAGTCGGGCCTGAAGTGGAAGCAGGATTTCTTCATCGGCTACAGCCCTGAGCGCATCAACCCGGGCGACAAGGAACACACGCTGACCAAGATCCTGAAGATCGTCTCCGGCGACACGCCGGAGACGCTCAACAAGGTGGCCGAGCTCTACGAAAAAATCATCATCCCTGGCGTGCACCGCGCCTCCAGCATCAAGGCCGCTGAAGCCGCCAAGGTGATCGAGAACACCCAGCGTGACCTGAACATAGCGCTGATGAACGAGCTGGCGATCATCTTCGACAAGATCGGCATTGACACTTCCGAAGTGCTGGCCGCGGCTGGCACCAAGTGGAATTTCCTGAAGTTCAAGCCGGGCCTGGTTGGCGGCCATTGCATCGGCGTGGACCCCTACTACCTGACCCACAAGGCCGACATGCTGGGCTACCACCCGCAAGTCATCCTGGCTGGCCGTCGCATCAACGACAGCATGGGCAAGTTCATTGCCGAGCAGACCATCAAGCACATGATCGCTTCGGGCTCCTACATCAAGGGCGCCCGCGTCAACGTGTTGGGCCTGACCTTCAAGGAAGACTGCGGCGATTTGCGCAACTCCAAGGTGATCGACATCATCAATGAGCTGCGCACCTACGGCGTGGAGGTATTCGTGACTGATGCCCAGGCCGAGGCCGAGGAAGCCATGCACGAGTACGGCGTGCGCCTGCTGCCCTTCGACGAACTGCCGCGTGCCGACGCTGTGGTGGCCGCTGTGGCCCACAAGGAATACGCAAAGCTCAGCGTCGAAGACCTGGGCAAGAAGATGGTCAAGGGCGGGGCGTTCATCGATGTGAAGGCTGCGTTTGATCAAGGCGGTCTGGAGGCCGCTGGCTTCCGCGTCTGGCGCCTCTGATCGAGTGCTTCGCTTGCCCCCTGAACGCATGAAAGAGCGCCGGCCCCTGGTTGTCCACCTGCTGTTCCGCTTCGACACCGGAGGGCTGGAGAACGGCGTGGTGAATCTGATCAACCACATGGATGCCAGCCGCTGGCGCCATGCGGTGGTGGCCATGACCGAGGTCACCGAGTTCCGGCGCCGCATTCAGCGTGACGATGTGCAGTTCCTGGCGTTGAACAAGCCGCCGGGGCCGGGCATTTTGCAGTGGGGCGCGCTGTACCGCATGTGCCGTGAGCTGCGGCCCGACATCGTTCACAGCCGCAATCTGGCGGCGCTCGAAGGCCAGCTGCCGGCGTGGTTGGCCCGTGTACCGGCGCGCATTCACGGTGAGCATGGCCGGGACATGGACGATGTGGACGGCCTCAACCGGCGCAACCGCCTGACCCGGCGTTTCTACAGCCCATATGTGCAGCGCTATGTGGCGCTGTCGCGCGATCTGGGTGGCTATCTTGAGAATGCCGTCGGTATCGTGCCGCGCCGCATCAGCCAAATCTACAACGGGGTGGACACGGACAAGTTCCATCCGCGCGGCGCGGCTGGGGCTTCGATTGAAGGCTGTCCCTTCCAATCTGGACCTCATGTGCTGGTCGGCACGGTGGGGCGGATGCAGTCGGTCAAGGATCAGCTGACCCTGGCTCGGGCCTTCGTCCTGGCCCTGCAGCAGCAACCCATCTTGCGTGAGCGCCTTCGCTTGATCATGGCGGGCGATGGCCCGCTGCGCACCCAGGTAGCCCAGGTCATGGCGGAAGCAGGCATGAGTGAACTGGCCTTCTTGCCCGGTGAGCGCCGCGATGTGGCGGAGCTCATGCGCGGTCTCGATGTGTTCGCCCTGCCTTCGCTGGCGGAAGGGGTGTCCAACACCATACTGGAGGCCATGGCCAGCGGCCTGCCGGTGCTGGCGACCCGGGTTGGCGGCAATGCGGAGTTGGTGGAGGCAGAGCGCACCGGGCTGCTGGTGCCTTCTGCCGATGTGTCAGCCATGGCTGGGGCCTTGATCCGTCTGGCTCAGGGCCCGGAATTGCGCGCCGCCTTCGGCCAAGCCGGTCGCCAGCGGGTGGAGCACTGCTTCAGCTTGCGCGCCATGGTGGCAGCATATGATGCCCTGTACAGCCAAGCTCTGGGGCGGCCCACGCTCGATCTCGAACACGGTCTGCGGACCACAAAGTAGAACAAGATATGTGCGGAATCACTGGAATCTTCGACACGCGCGCGGATCGCGAAGTCGATGCGGCGCGCCTGCATCGGATGAACGAATCGCAGTACCACCGGGGCCCCGATGAAGGCAGCCTGCACACCGAGCCCGGTCTGGGCATGGGGCACCGCCGCCTGTCCATCATCGACATCTCCACTGGCCAGCAGCCGCTGTTCAACGAGGATGGTTCGGTGGTCGTGGTCTTCAATGGCGAGATCTACAACTACCAGTCGCTGATTCCCGAGCTGCAGGCGCTGGGGCATGTGTTTCACACCAAGAGCGACACCGAGTGCATCGTCCATGCCTGGGAAGCCTGGGGTGAGGACTGCGTTCAACGCTTCCGCGGCATGTTTGCCTTTGCGCTCTGGGACCGTAACAAGCAGACCTTCTTCATGGCCCGCGACCGCATGGGCGTGAAGCCCTTGTTCTACAGCGTGCTGGACGATGGCCAGCTGCTGTTCGGCTCGGAGCTGAAATCCTTGCTGGCCCATGGCCAGATGCGCCGCGACATCGACCCGCTGGCGGTCGAAGAGTATTTCGCGCTCGGCTATGTGGCCGAGCCGCGCTGCATCTTCAAGCAGGCGCGCAAGCTGGAGCCGGGCTACAGCCTGTGCATCCGTCGCGGCCAGCCGATCCCCGAGCCCAAGCAGTTCTGGGATGTGCGCTTCACGCTCGACCGTCAGATCGGCGTTGAGGAAGCCTGCCTGGAACTGCAAGAACGTCTCAAGCAATCCGTGCGCCTGCGCATGATTGCCGAGGTGCCGCTGGGCGCCTTCCTGTCGGGTGGTGTGGACTCCAGCGCCGTGGTGGCCACCATGGCTGGTATCAGCTCGGACGCGGTCAACACCTGTTCGATCGCCTTCGACGACCCGGCGTTCAACGAATCGGAATTCGCCAAGCTGGTGGCCGACCGCTACCGCACCGAGCACAAGGTCGAGACCGTCAAATCCGACGACTTCGACCTGCTCGACACCCTGGCCCGGCTCTACGACGAGCCCTATGCCGACAGCTCGGCCATCCCGACCTACCGGGTCTGCCAGCTGGCGCGCAAGCATGTGACCGTGGCCCTGTCGGGCGATGGCGGTGACGAGACCTTCGGCGGCTACCGCCGCTACCGCATGCATTTGATGGAAGAGCGCATGCGCTCCATGATGCCGGCCGGCCTGCGCAAGCCGCTGTTCGGAACGCTGGGGCGTCTGTATCCTAAGGCGGACTGGGCGCCGCGCGTGTTCCGCGCCAAGACCACGTTCGAAGGCCTGTCGCGCAATGCCGTCGAGGCCTACTTCCACTCGGTGTCCATCCTGCGCGGCCCCATGCGCGAGCAACTCTTCAGCCCGCAGTTCAAAGCCCAGCTCAGCGGTTACGAGGCCCAGGAGGTGTTCGACCGCCATGCCGCCAAGGCCCAGACCGACGACCCGCTGGCCCTGATCCAGTACCTGGACACCAAGACCTATCTGGTCGGCGACATCAACACCAAGGTGGACCGCGCCAGCATGGCGCATTCGCTGGAAGTGCGTGAGCCGCTGATGGACCATGAACTGGTCGAGTGGGTGGCCAGCCTGCCGTCCGATCTCAAGATTCGCGGCCAGGAGGGCAAGTACCTGCTGAAGAAGTCCATGGAGCCCTTGCTGCCCGACGAGGTGCTGTACCGGCCCAAGATGGGCTTCGCCGTGCCGCTGGCGCGCTGGTTCCGCGGCCCGCTCAAACAACGGGTGCAGGACGCCGTGCTCGGCCCCCGCCTGGCCGCCACCGGTTGGTTCAACCGCGAGTACCTGCAACACCTGGTCGAAGCTCATCAGAGCGGCGCCCGCGACTACAGCGCGCCGCTGTGGACGCTACTGATGTTCGAGGCCTTCCTGCGCCAGGTGGTGGATGAAGAATTGCCCTTGGCCGTGCACAGCCGGGACGGCGTTCCCGCCTGAGTGAGGCCAGCCCGCCCGGCTTTGGCCGATGGCGGGCGCACGTGGATTCCGGGGCGTTCGCGCCCCGGAACTGCATCAAGATTTCGGAGACTTTGAGCAATGAAGATCAGCATTTTTGGATTGGGCTATGTGGGCGCGGTGTCGCTGGCCTGTTTGTCGCGAGACGGCCATGATGTGGTGGGCGTGGACATCGAGCCGGCCAAGCTGGACCTGATCAAGAACGGCAAGACGCCGGTGGTCGAGGAGGGCATGGTGGAGCTGATGGCGCAAGTCGCGGCCAGCGGCCATGTCAGCGTGACGACGGACGCGGTGCAAGCGGTGCTGAGCACTGAGATCTCGCTGGTCTGCGTGGGCACGCCCTCGGCGGCCAACGGCAGCCAGGACCAGGGCGCGGTGCTGCGCCTGGCCGAACAGATCGGTGAAGCGCTCAAGCAAAAGAGCGAGCCGCATGTGGTGGTGTTCCGCTCTACCCTGGTGCCGGGCACGGTGGAAGACGTGCTGCGCCCCATCATCGAGCGCGCCTCGGGCAAGCGCGACGGCGTGGACTTCCACCTGTGCTTCCAGCCCGAGTTCCTGCGCGAAGGCAGCTCCATCCGCGACTACGACAAGCCGCCCTTCACCATCGTGGGCGCCAACCACGATTACGCGGCCGAGCGGCTGCAAGCCCTGTTCGGCCATCTGCCCTGCAAGTTCCTGAAAACCTCGGTGCGCGCGGCCGAGATGATGAAGTACTGCTGCAACAACTTCCACGCGCTCAAGATCACCTTCGCCAACGAAACCGCGCGTCTGTGCGGCGCTTTGGGTGTGGACGCCTTCGAAGTGATGGACCTGGTCTGCCAGGACACGCAGCTCAACATCTCCAAGGCCTATCTGAAGCCGGGCTTCGCCTTCGGCGGCTCCTGCCTGCCCAAGGATTTGCGCGCGACGACCTATCTGGCCAAGACGCACGATCTGGAACTGCCCATGCTCTCGGGCATCCTGGCCTCCAACCGCCAGCACCTGGACCAAGCGCTGGACAAGCTGCTGGCCCTGGGCAAGCGCAAGATTGGCTTCATCGGCCTGTCCTTCAAGACCGGCACGGACGATCTGCGCGAAAGCCCGCTGGTGACCTTGGCCGAGCAGTTGATCGGCAAGGGCATGCAGCTGTCGATTTATGACCCCGAGGTGCATCTGGCCAGCCTGCTGGGCGCGAACCGCAGCTTTGTGCAGAAGCACCTGCCGCACATCGGCGAGATGCTCAAGGGCGATCTGGCCGAGGTGGTGCAGGACAGCGAGGTGCTGGTGATGGGCCTGTCGGGCGCGGAGATCGCGGCGCAGGTGGCCGGGCTGGCTCGTGCGGACCAGGACCTGCTGGACCTGGTGAACCTGCCCAACAAGGCGGACTTCAAGGCTCGGGTGCAGGGGCTGTGCTGGTGAATTCAGGCGCGTCGCCCTGGTTGAGTGAAGGCCGGTGGCGCTGGGGCCAGCGCCTTGGCTGGCTGCTGGTCTTGCTGCCGCTGCTGATCCTGCTGCCGCAGGTGCTGGGCAGCACCGATCGGGTTCGCCTGCGCAACGCGCTGGTTCTGGATGAGTCGGTCAATCCGGCCATCGACTGGCCCGCGAGTGCGCCGCCGCCCAGCTTCAAGCGTGAGCAGGCGCCGGCCTCGCTCGTCTTTGTGGAGCAGGTGCGCAAACTTGGCCTGGCCGAGCTGCCCGGTCCTTGGGAGCGCTCGCTGGCGATTGCCTCCCATTTGCTGAGCTCGGCGCCGGTCCTCACCGGCGGCCCGATCCAGAGCGATCTGCAGCGCACCTACCAGCGCATCGTCCAGGACGGCGAAGGCTATTGCGGCGATTTCGTACGCAGCTTCATGGCCCTGGCTCATGCAGCAAAGATCCCCACGCGCAGCTGGGGCTTTGCCTTTGACGGCTTCGGCGGCCACGGTCACATCTGGGTGGAGATTTGGAACGAGCCGCTGGCTCGGTGGCAGTTGCTGGATGTGTTCAATAACGTCTATTTCAGCCGGGGCCAGGGGCCGTTGTCGGCGCACGAGGTGCGCGCCGCCTTGCTGGCCCGCGATGCCGAGCTGCGCATGCTGCCCATCGCGCCTGAGGCTCGCCCGGGTTATGTCGAGGAGGCCAAGGCCTGGGAGTACTACCACCGCGGCGAGACCCAGTGGTTCCAGTGGCTGGGCGACAACCTCGAGAGCTACGACCGCGAACCGGCCGTGCGCATCACCGGCTCACTTTCGCGCAGCCTGGAGCAATTTGCCGCCATCGCCACGGGCGTTTATCCCGGCATGGCGATCTGGCCCATGGCCGAGAGCCAGGCGGCCCATGCGCATCTGCGTCGGCTGAAGACGGCCTTGCCCATGCTGGGCCTGAGCCTGCTTGCGGGCCTGGTCCTGCTGCTCCTCAGCGCCTTGCGCTTGCGCCGCCTGCGCCCGGCCTTGCAGGCTTGGTCACGCGAACACGGCCATGTGCTGCTGGTCGGGCCGCTGCCGCCGCCCGCCGGCGGCATGGCCAACCAGTGCGAACAACTCCTGCGCCTGCTCAAGGCCGAGGGTGTGCAGGTTCGCCTGCTGCGCAACAACCCACCGTATCGGCCGGCCTGGACGGGCCGTGTGCCCGTGCTCCGTGCGGTTGTTCGTTTGCTGGCCTATGTGCTGGCGGCTCGTCGCGAGATTCGCGGTGCGCGCGTGGTCCACATCATGGCCAACTCGGGCTGGGCCTGGCATTTGTTCGTGCTGCCGGTCGCGCGCCTGGCGCTGGCCCGTGGCGTGCCCTTAATCATCAACTACCGGGGTGGCCTGGCTGATGAGTTCCTCAGCCAGGGGCCGGCCCATGTGCGGCGCCTGCTGTCCCGCGCTGATTTGCGCGTCACGCCCTCGGCCTTTTTGCAGCGTGTGTTTGCCAAGCATGGCCTGAGCGCCGAGATCATTCCCAACATCATCGACCTCTCGCGCTTCAAGGCCAAGACGCCTGCGGTGGCTGCTAGCGCACCGGTGTTGCTGGTGGCCCGCAATCTGGAGCCGATCTACGACAACGCCACGGCGGTCCGCGCCTTTGCTCGCGTGCGTGAACAGTTCCCGGCGGCGCGGCTGATCGTGGCCGGGGAAGGGCCGGAGCGCGCCGCCTTGCAGCAGCTGTGCGAACAGCTGCAGATCGCCTCTGCGGTCGAATTTGCCGGTCGTGTCAACAATGCCGACATGCCTGCGCTCTACCAGCGCGCCGACTTGGCCCTCAATGCCAGCACCGTGGACAACATGCCCATCTCCATCTTGGAGGCCTTCGCCAGCGGGGTGCCGGTGGTGAGCACCGATGCCGGTGGTATTCCCGATTTGCTGGAGTCGGGCCGCACCGGTTTGCTGGTGCCCATCGGTGATGCCGAGGCGATGGCGGCCGGGGCCCTGACGGTGCTGAACGATCTGCCCTTGGCCCAGCGGTTCAGCGCGGCCGGGCAGGTCGAAGCCCAGCGCTATGCCTGGGCGGCGGTCAAGCCTTTGTGGCTGACGGCGTATGCCAAGGCGGGCCAACCCTTTGCGGCATCTTCGGTATCTGCGGCGCCGGTGCCGTCTGCCACTGTTTGAGATCTTTGAATCGTGAATCTCTACACCGATCTTTGCGCCCAGCTTTTGTTTCCGCTGCACGAGGCCTTGAAAGGCCATGACAGCGTGGCCCGGCTGCGCCTGCTGGAGCGCAGCCAGTGGTTGGCACCGGCCGAGTTGCAGGCCCTGCAACTGGCTCGCTTGCGCGATTTCCTGGGCGATGTGGGGCGCCATGTGCCTTACTACCGCCAGCTTTTCAAGGAGCTCGGCTTCGACCCGGCAGCCCTGCAAAGCTTGGCCGATCTGGAAAAGCTGCCGCGCCTGGACAAGCCCTTGATTCGCGCCCATCAGGACACGCTCAAGGCCGAAGACCATGGCGTGCTGAGCCGCTACAACACCGGTGGCTCCTCGGGCGAGCCTCTGATCTTCTACATGGGAAAAGCTCGCAAAAGCCATGATGTGGCGGCCAAATGGCGGGCCACGCGCTGGTGGAATGTGGACATCGGCGACCCCGAGATCGTGGTCTGGGGCAGCCCGATCGAGCTGGGCGCTCAGGACCGTGTGCGCCGCCTGCGTGACGGGCTGATGCGCAGCCATCTGCTGCCCGCTTTCGAGATGAGCGAGGCCAAGCTGGACGCCTTTGTCGCCGACATCCGCCGCATCCGTCCGGCCATGCTGTTTGGCTACCCGTCCAGCCTGTCCCTGATCGCGGCCCATGCCATGAAGCGCGGCGTGAGCATGCGCGATCTCGGCATCCGCGTGGCCTTTGTCACCTCGGAGCGGCTCTACGAAGAGCAGCGCCGCCTGATCTCGGAGGCCTTCGCCTGCCCGGTGGCCAATGGCTATGGCGCACGCGACGCCGGTTTCATCGCCCACCAATGCCCGGCCGGCAGCCTGCACATCAGCGCTGAGGACATGATTGTCGAGACCTTGGATCCTCAGGGTCAGCCGGTGGCCGAGGGCGAGATTGGCGAGATCGTCGTCACCCACATGGCCACGCGCGATTTCCCCTTCATCCGCTACCGCACCGGCGATATGGGCGTGCTGGGCAGCCAGGCTTGCAGCTGCGGCCGCGGCTTGCCGGTGTTGAAAGAGGTGCATGGCCGCAGCACCGATTTCGTGGTGGCGCAGAACGGCACCATCATGCATGGCCTGGCCTTGATCTACACGGTGCGCGATCTGCCCGGCGTCGAGAAGTTCCGCATCGAACAGCTGAGCCTGGATCACACCCAGGTGCAGGTGGTGCGTAACGCTGAATTTGATCCGGCTGGCGTGCAACGCATCGAGGACGACTTCCGGCGCCGGCTGGGTGCGGCGGTGCGCGTCGAAGTGCTGCTGGTGGACGACATCCCGGCCGAAGCTTCCGGAAAATTCCGCTACGTGATCAGCCGCGTCAAGGCTTTTGCATCTTGAGCCCGGGACGACCACAAAGTCCCAGGCCATTGGAACCACACTGACATGCTCACGAAACTGGCTTACAGCCTGCTCTCGCCTGCCGGCGCCCGCGGGCGGTTGACCATCCTGACCTTGCACCGCGTGCTGCCGCAGGCGGACGACATTTTCCCGGGCGAGGTGGACGCTGCGCGCTTCCGCGAGATCCTGGGCTGGCTGAAGGACTGGGCCCATGTCATGCCGCTGGACGAGGCGGCCGAACGCCTGGCCCGTGGCAGCTTGCCGGCGCGAGCCTGCGTGCTGACGTTTGACGATGGCTACGAGGACAATGTCTCGGTGGCCCTGCCCATCTTGCAAGAGTTCCGCATGCCGGCCACCTTCTTCATCGCCACCGGCTTTCTCGGCCAGGGGCGCATGTGGAACGACCGCATCATCGAGGCGATCCGGCATGCGCCGGCGGGCGCCTTGGACCTGAGTACGGTCACCAGCGATGAGCGTTCCCGCTTTCAGATCGGCGATGCCAGCAGCCGACGTCAGGCCATTGATGCGCTGCTCGGCGTGATCAAGTACCGCGTGCCGGATGAGCGTGTGCAGTGCGTCGCCGCGATCGAGACCCTGTGCGGCGGTGCCCACGACCAGGCCTTGATGATGGGCGATGCCGGCATCCACCAGCTGCGGGCCGCCGGCATGCAGATCGGCGCGCACACGGTCAACCACCCCATCCTGGCCACGCTCGATGCGGCCGGTATGCGGCGCGAGATCGGTGACAGCAAGGACTATCTCGAAGCGGTGCTGCGTGAGCCGGTGCGCCTGTTTGCCTATCCCAATGGCAAGCCGGGCCAGGACTACAACGCCGACAGCGTGGCTCAGGTCAAGGATCTGGGCTTTCTGGCCGCGGTCAGCACGGTTTGGGGCGCGGCGCGCCAGGGCGACTCGATGTTCGAGCTGCCCCGTTTCACACCCTGGGACACGAACCGATTCCGCTACCGCAGCCGCATCGTCGAAAACCTGATCCGCCACTGAGGACTACATGATTGCCTTGCGCCGCAGCCAGCTTTCTAACGCGGCGCTTTCCGCTCTTGCCGCGTTTGCGCCTCGTGATCGCGCATCGTTCTGGCGCCTCTGGGCGCGCCCGGGCTTGTGTGCTGCCGTGCTGCTGCAGACATTGGTTTGGCCGAATCAGGCCGCGGCGCAGTTGCCCGCCAACGCCGGGCCTGGCTTGGTGATCGGTGATGGCGAGGCGGGCCCGAGTTGCGCTTTTCTCACCGGCATGGGCGAGATCCGCTGGCAGCATCCGGGCGGCGACTGGATCGATGCCCAAGGCAAGCCGCAGGGCGATCGTGCCTTCTCGCAGATCAAGCTGCAGCGCGGCATGGGCCGACCTTTTGTGGAGATGGACCTCAGCAGCCTGGTGCAGCGCTGGCAGGCGACGCCCAGCCTGCCTCGCGTGGTCCTGCTGCGCGCCCTGGGTGCGGCCGGGGCCGGCGACATCGTCGACTTCCACAGCAAGGAGTCACCCGACCGAGCCGCCCGTCCCATGCTCAAGCTGGAGTTGGAGGACGGCAGCCGTTTGCGACTGAGCCCGGCGGCCGACACCTTCACCGATTGCAGCAGCCTGAGCAGCCTCGGCCAGCGCCCGGAGCTCAAGCTGGGCGGCGGCCGGCATGTGCTGCTGCGCTTTGACATTCCCGAGACGGCCAAGGTCAAGAAAGCCGTGCTCATGCTGACGTCTGACCAGCAATACGGCAGTGCCTTCATCGACATCGGCAGCTTTGCGCTCTATCCCAGCTATGCCCGGCCCGCGCAGGTGCAGGAAGGCCTGGCGGCCAAGTACTCGGGCGACCAAGGCATTGCGTCCCACCCTGACGTCTTGTTCAGTGCCGATTTCGAAGCTTCGGACTGGCTGCGTCAGTTTGGCGGCTGGGTGCTGCGCGGCGATGGCGGCGTGATCGGGCCGCAAGACGCCACCCCTGGGTTTCAAGCCCTTTCGGGCCGGGCGCTCAAGGTGCGCATCGCCAAGGGCGAGAACCTGGGCCTGGATCTGCGCTACAAGTTCAGCGCACGTGGGCAGGCGGAGCCGGAGGAGGTCTATTTCCGTTACTACCTGCGCCTGGGCCGCGACTGGCAGCCCCTGCTGGACGGCGGCAAGCTGCCCGGCATCGCGGGCACCTACGGGAAGGCCGGCTGGGGCCGGCGCAAGGCCGATGGCAGCAATGGCTGGTCGGTGCGCGGTGGCTTCGCTCGGCGCCCGGCGGGCGACCGCTCGGTGGCCGACCTCAATGCTTTGAACTTTTACGCCTATCACGCCGACATGAAGGACGAGACGGGCGACCCTTGGGACTGGTCACTGGGCCCCACCGGGCTGGTACGCAATGAGCGCTGGTACTGCATCGAGCAGCATGTCAAGCTCAACCAGCCGGGCAAGTCGGATGGGCTCATAGAGGCCTGGATCGATGGCCAGCAGGTCATGAAGCGCAGCGGTGTGCGCCTGCGCGACACCAAGCGATTGGCCATCGAGGAAGTCTGGTTTGATGTCTACCATGGCGGTGTGTCGCCAGCGCCGCAAGACATGCACCTCTACATTGACAACGTGGTGATCGCCCGCAGCTATATCGGTCCGATGCGTGCCGGCTCGCCTGCTCGCCCCTGAGGGCGCGAGCTCAGCGCCCCGGCAAGGCCCCTGCAGCCGTTGAGGCGGGTTGAAGCGGTGTTTGCGCTTGAGCCTTTTTCACGATGTGATCGGCGATCATCACGATGGCGCACAGGTAATACGGTAAGTCGAAATGCACCAGGGTCAGGAAGGCGCCCCCAACGGCGAAGCCGAGCAGGCTGGTCTGGGACATGCGCATCAAGAGCGGCAACCAGGACTGCAGTTCCGGAATCTTGGACGCTGCGTTGGACACGGCGCTAGCACGCATCCAGGTCACGATGCCGAGAAGCAAGAAGAGGATGAGCCCAGGGAAGCCATGTTCACCCAGGGCTTGGAAGTAGATGCTGTGCGCCACCAGCACCTGCCCCCCCGCGAAGTCATATCCGCCCACTTCCACGGCGGGACCGTAGAGTCGGAACACGATGGGGTTGTCAGTACGGAATCCGGCGCCCACAAAGGGGCGGTCCACGGCGCAGTTCCACAAGGTGGTCCAGGTGTAGAGCCGCGACATGGCCGAACCATCGGCTTGGAAATCCTGGATGGTGTTCATGCGACTGCTCCAGCTGTCGGGCATGAACACAATGGCAATGCTCAGAACCACAGCAATGCCAAGCAGCGTCAGGAACGGCCGCCTGCTCTTCAAGCCGAGCATGCATGCCATGGTCACGATGGCCAAGAGGGCTCCGCGTGACTGAGTGCCCAGCACGCACAACATGCTGATCAAACCCGAGAACATCAAGCCACGGCGCAGCCAGCGGCGTTCGGTGATCTG
The DNA here is from genome assembly GCF_025717675.1 of Paucibacter sp. DJ2R-2. Taxonomy (GTDB): domain Bacteria; phylum Pseudomonadota; class Gammaproteobacteria; order Burkholderiales; family Burkholderiaceae_C; genus Paucibacter_A. Next base: position 268,219 of record NZ_JAJIRT010000006.1, on the reverse strand, counting down.
GTAGAGGTAGTAGAGCAGGGGCAAGATGATGACCAAGGCCACGCCGATCTCGTTATTGCCCTCGATGATGCCGCCTGAGGGCCCCCAGACCCGGCCGCTGCCGCCGCTGGTGATGGTGAAGATGCCTCCCTTGACTCCGTAAAAAGCCAAAGATCCCACCAAGGTCCAGACCAGCACTTCCAGCTGCTTGCGCTCGTGGATGAGGGCGATCGCCAGCATCACCATGAAGTGGATTTTGAGCACTGTGACCAGTTGCTCGATGACCTTGTCGGAACTGTTCAAGGCAAAGATCGATGTGACAAACATCCACCCAATGAACATCAGGTAGACGCTTTTCACACTGCTCTTGGGCCAGGCCATCTTGGGCCGCATGGCGACGATGCCTATCAGAGTGCAGATCGCCACGATCATGGCGAAGGGCAGACCACGAGCGAAGCCATAGGCCAGGCGGTAGGGAATCATCATGGCCAGCCAGACCCAGACCACGGTGCCGGTCCAGGGGCGTTTGATCACCATGGGCAGCAGGCCCAGGATGATCATGGTGATGAGGATGTCTCTCATGGCTGTGGCCAGGCGCGTCGCGCGCGTGCAGGATTCAAGGTCGGAAGTGGGCCGATGGGATCAGTGCGCCAGGATGCGGTAGTTTGGCTTGTGGCGCTCCAGCCACTGCTCCAGCATCATCAGAATCCAGACCATTTCACCGAAATAGCCTGGATAGGCCGGCAACTGTTCGTTGAGCAGGGTCTGGACGTAATCGGCGCGCACCAAGCCGCGTTCGACCAGCGAGTCCAGCGAGCGTCGCGCCAGTTTTTGAAGGCCCGAATTCTTGACCGTCCAGACCCCAAAGGGCAGACCAAAGCCCTGCTTGCGCTTGGTGATGATCTCGTCAGGCAGGAAACCTCGCAGCGACTCCTTGAAGAACCAACGCAGTTTTTGGCCACGCAGCTTGAAGTTGCTGGGCAGTTGGAGTGAGAAGTCCAGCAGGCCCTGGTCCAGCATCGGGAAGCCCACCGAGACACCGGCCAAGCTGGTGGCGGCCCGCACTTTGGGCAGATCGCTCTCGCCCAGGGTGTAGCGCCAGTCATAAGCCAACTCTCGGTTGAGTTCGCTGCAAGGCTGCGGGGTCGAGCGCCAGACTTGGCGCTGATGTTCCAGGGGGCCGTTCAGGTCGATCTGCTGCAGCAGCGCGGGGCTCAGCACCTGTTCAGGACCGACGCGTGTGACCAAGTTGTAATTCTGCAATCGGTCCGGCATAGGCTGCTTGGCTTGGCGAACATAGCTGCCTGCCTTGCGGACCAGAGGAATGCGGCTCAACGCGGCATTGCCGACGATGGGCTCGATCAAACCAGTGCGCAGAATGCCCGGCACCTGGTCGTAGAAGCCGAACAAGCGCTGGGTGGCATAACGCGAATTACCACCGTACAGCTCGTCGCCGCCGTCGCCTGCCAACAGACGGCTGACGCCGTCATCCTTGGCCATCTTGGCGCAGTAGAAAGCCGGCAGCACCGACGAGTTGCCAAAGGGCTGATCGAGATGAGCCGCCATGGTGGGGATGCTGCGAACCAGATCATCCGGGGTCACGTAGTATTCGTGGTGCTCGGTGCCGAAATGGCGGGCCGCTAGGCGGGCGTATTCCATCTCGTCGTAACCTTCGGCATCGAAGCCAATGGAGTAGCTGGCTGCGCCTGAAGGGCTGGCACGCATCAGCATGCCGGCAACCGTTGAACTGTCGGTACCGCCGCTCAGGAAACAGGCGGCCTTGCTGCCGTCAAACTGGCGTTGCACGGATTGCTGCATCAGTCGCAAAAACTCCTGCTTGCCTGCTTCGAAACTCAGCGATTTGTTCTCGCGAAACTCGGGTTGCCAGAAGGGTTTAATTTCCAATTTGCCTTGGTTGAACCAGGCGTAATGCCCAGGTGGCAAGCGGAAAATGCCTTTGTAAATGGTGCGCGGGGAGGGGATGCAGTGAAAATACAGGTAGTCAAACAGAGCCTGCGGATCGAGTTCGGTGGCTTCGTCGGCCAGCGCGTCGGCTCGTTCTGCAAAGCGCATTTCCCCATCAACCACGCGGTAGCATAGGCTGTAGGTTGCAAAGCGGTCCTGCGCCATGAACACTTGGCCCTGTTCGGTGCTGACGGCGATGGCGAAGTCACCTTCCGCGCTTTGTGCCGCCGCCGCTGGTCCTTGCTTCAGGGCTTCCAACCATGCCTGAGTCAGGCCTGCCGACGCTAGGATCGACTGAGTCCCTGGATTCTTGAAACGAGGCTGGCCGAGCACAATGGCTTGAAGCGATAGGGCAGTTGTTTCCATTGCTGACAAAAAAGAGGGTGGGTGCGGCCGGATCCCAGCCGAAAGGCGTGACTATAGTGGGCGAGATTGGATCCTCAACCCTTCAATCAGGGCGTCCCGGGAAAAATGTGCGTCTGCACAGTCAATAGAAAGCATCGTTTTGAAGCCAGAGAATGAAGTTGTGAAGAACGAGGACGGGGCCGCGTCCGGTTCTGAGTCTGAGCGCGCCTGGGAAGAGCGCCGTGTGTTTCTCCGTTCTTCGCTGGCAGCTTTGGGCGGCATTTCCTTGACGGCTTGCGGCGGTGGTGGTGGGGGCGAAGGCGGCGGGACGGACGTGGTCCCCAAGCCCGCACCCGCTCCGGCTCCGGCGCCCATCCCTGCGCCAAGCCCGGCGCCGTCTCCGAACCCCGCACCCGCGCCGACGCCTGCACCGTCTCCTGCCCCAACTCCTGCGCCGACACCGGCGCCAACACCGGCGCCCGCACCGGGTGAGTTGCCACAGTTCCTCTCCTACGATGGTGGAAGCGGCCCCAACAACAGCTACTGGAGCGAGCGGCTCAAGCTGGGGTGGCTGAATTTCCGGGTGGGCGACTGGCTCGATGCCAAGCAAGTGGCGCAGGGCGCCGAGCCCTATGCCACGGCGAGCGTGGCGGTCGGTTGGGTGAACCTGGATGTGGCGGCCTTGGTCAAGCGCTGGGTTTCTCAGGGTGTGAATCGCGGCTTCTATTTGCGCACCAACCAGGATTGGTCTTTTTATTTTGCGGGGCGAGATTATTCAGACGCCAGTTTGAAACCTGTGCTCGAGGTTGTCACCGATACCGGCACCTTCGTCTTGCCCTGTGTTTGCAATGCTGCCTGGAGCCCTTCGTCCACAGCGAGCAAGAACACTCGCAGCAAGTTCGAGGTATCCAAGACCAATTGGTTTGCCGCGGTTCAGTTTGATTTGAGTTCGGTGAAGGGCCAGGTCAGCAAGGCCACGCTCAAAATGCATTGCTTGGAACTGAAATATCCCGGCAGCATTTACGCTTTTGAGTTGAATCCGCCGACCTTTCGCATCGGCGGTGGCAACGGTACCGCTCAGGCGGGCATCGCCGGCAAGTACCCGGGTGACCAAGGCATCGAAAAGCACACCTCGGTTCTGTTCGCCAGCGACTTTTCGGTCATCGATCGCACGCGCTGGCAGGCGGGCGACATGTCCCCCGGGTTCAGCCAGGTGCAGGAGTCGCGCACCACGGGCACCTATGTGCGCGGCGTGATTGCCAAGGGCATGCTCAAGGGCGGCGATTTGCAGCGCAATGTTGTGATTGGGGGCGCGAAGGGCGTGCCGAACGTGGTGGAAACGCGCCTGTTCGCTCGCTACATGGTCTACCTGGAGCAAGACTGGGGGTCCACGCTGCAGGCCAACAAGATGCCGGGTTGGGATGGTCGCTTTGGTTGGTGGAATACCACCGGGTCCGGCTATTGGCAGTCCACCACAGGCAATGGGGGCTCACCTGGAACGGGCCGCAAGGTGGCAAATTCGAGCACCGGCGGCTGGACCTATGAAGGCTGCTCCATGCGCGGCCTCGGGGGCATGGCCAGCAAGGATGGCAACCCCTACGACGGCTTGTTCACCATGGCCAACTACATGTACCACCTCGATCAAGCCTCAGCCTTTGGCGAGGATTGCTATTGGCCCGGTGTGGTGCTCAGCAAGGAGCGCTGGTTCTCGATCGAGCACGAGATCGTCATGAACACCATCAGCGGTCCCTTTGATGCGTTCGGCAACGGGGTGGCCAATCGCGACGGCGAGTATCGCGTCTGGGTCGACGGCGTGCTGGCCTGGGAGCGCAAGGATCTGCGCTGGCGGCGTCACCCTGAGATGGGCATCCAGGGCTTCTGGCTGGACTGGTACCACGGTGGAACTGAGGCTGCGGCTGCCGACATGCACTTCCGCATGAATTCGGTTGTGATCGCGCGCGAGTACATCGGCCCGCGCAGCGCCTGATGCTCAGCGGCGCCGGCTCTTAGGCTGGCGCAGCGATCGATATTGCCTCGCCAGCTCAAGCCAGCCGAAGCACCTGCACGGGATCGGTGGTGCTGCTCAGGCGCAAGGCCACGTCGGCGCCACCCAAGCGCGCCAATCGGAAACGCCCCCAGGTGCCATGCGGGTGACCCAGCAGGGCGGCGGGCCCGAGCTGTTTGCTCACCCGCCAGTTGTTGCCATCCAGACCGTCAATGCGGTAGAGCGGGCCATTCTCGGCATTGCTTTGCACCCACAAACAGCTGCGCGCAGGGTCGTAGTGCATGCCCGCGTTGGCCAGCACGCCGTCATCGGCCAGGGATGTGGGGTTGAAGTCCAGGTGGGCGCCGTCGCTTGAACTCAGGCTCAGGCGGTCGTGGTAGCTCGTCCAGTTGTTGGCCTTGGCATCCAGGGCTTGACCATGGCGCACGCGGATGCCGGTGGCGTTGCCGAACAGGGAGACTTGTTCGCGGCGTTCTCGCAGCAGGGTCCAGGCGCGGTTGGCATAGGGCAAGGCCGTGCTGGAGCTGAAGGCGTTGAACTTGAGTTGACCGAGGCTCTGCGGGCTCCAGTCGGTGGCCTCCGTGGCATTCAGGTCGAACTTGAAATGCGCGAAGCTGTCGTGCGGCCCGTAGATGGCGCTGCCATCCAGAAATGCGGTGCAGTAGGACCAGTTGGCGCTGTCCTTGAGCGGGTTGAACCAATGGGCGGTGGCGTATTGCGCCCGGTCGAGGTTGACGATGGAGCGGGCATTGCCCGGGTAGAACAAGCCGCCAGCGACAGACCCAGCGCCCGGCAGGCCAGGAGGAATCCAGACCAGTCCATCATAGGTATGGATCGATGCCGGAACGCCATGACGCAAAGGCATATTGCTAGAGTTGGCCATGGATTGGGGCACGATCTTGCCCTGGGCATAGTCCCAGCTTTGCACCATGTCCAACGGGGCGCGATCCACCACCCGCTTGAACTGCAGCTGCGCCGCGTTGAGGGCATAGATGCCGGTTTCGCATTCATGTGCGTCGCCGTGCCCGCCGCCGCTGATGTACATCACCTGATTTTGGTGATCCCAGGCTGCACCGCCCCAGGCGGCAATGATGTTGGGACTGCCGTCACCGGTGCTGGCTTTGGGTTTGGGGTAGCGCGGCCGTTCGATGACGCTGTCCATCACCAGATCGGCCACAAAGAGCCAGCGCATGGTTGGCAGCTGGGACCAATCGCTGTTCAGCACCTGTCCGCTCGCGTCCCGGTTGGGGGTCCAGACCTGGCCCTGCAGTTTGAGGGCGGGCGCTGGTGGTGGCGGTGGCGGCGCAGGTGAGGGTGCAGGGGCAGGGCTCGGTGCCGGATCCACCCCGCCTCCGCCTCCGCAGGCGGCCAAAGCGGAGACACCACCCACACCAACCATGGATTGGAGAAAGCTTCGGCGCGGCAGACGGGTTTGCATCGGTGTCTCTTTCAAACGTGCGTAAGGCCTGTGCTGCCAGGCGCTGCCATTCAGGGGTGCGCCGGCTGGAGCGTGGCGGCGATGGACTCACTCCAGAGCCGGGCGGCTGCGTCCAGGCCTTGGCCTGAGAAATGGCAGCCGTCGCGGCGCTGCGTTGGTTCCACCAAGGTGTCGGTGTCCGGGCCCAGGCGCAACTGGGGCTGCTGCTGTGTCAGGGCCTGTATTGCCTCACGAATCACCCCGGCTTGCGCTGTCAGCCGCTTTGTGGTGTCGCCATGGGCTGCATCGCGCTGGCAGTGGGTCGAGCGAGCCAACAGCACCGGGGCTTGCACGCCCGCGGCCTGCAACTGCCCGAGCAACCGTGTCCAGCCGCGGATGTAATCGTCGGCTGACGTGCCGGTCAGGGCATCGGCCTCACCTTGCTGCCACAGCACCAGATCCGGCACCCAGGTCGCGGCGCGCAGCGACCTCAGTTTTTGCTGCAGTGCCTGGTTCAAGGGACTGCTGGGGCGGCTCCAGTCGTCCAAGGTGGTCGATTGCACGGCCAGCAGGGCAATCTGTGGTGAGCGCTGCGAGCCGGATCCCCCCTGCGCTTCGGTCAGCCTTGCTGGCAAACGACTCCAGATGCTGCCGCCTTCTCCGCTGGCGCCAGGCAAGGGGTCGTGGGCAAGAATGCACTGGTCGCCCATTTGCATCTGCAGTGGTGGCCCTGCGTCGGCGTCGGGATAACGTGGGCCGTGATTGCCTGCGTTGGATTGGCCCAGGATCAGGAGCCTGAGCGGCTCGCCCGTTGCTCGCTCGGGGCTGCAGCGGGCGTTGGTCGGGGCGGGCTGAACCCGTTGTGCCAGCTCTAGCCGCAGCCAGGCATCGCGCCGAAACTGTTGGCGCAGTTGCAGGCCTTGCAAGACGGCGAGGGCGCTCAGCAGGGTGGCCAGCAAGAACAGGGCCACCCAGTGCTTGGTACGGCGCCCGCGGGGCGCCTCACTGCTGCGGTCCGCCAACTTGTTCACCGGCGCATTCAAGCGGAATGGAGGGGCTTGCGCTGCAAGCCTTGCCGTTGCGCCCAGATGCGCCGTATGGCCGCCATGGCCGGGCGTTCGACGATCTGTGTCACAAGGTGGGCCAGAGTAAGACTGAAAACTAGGGCCACCGCGATGCTCAGATCAGTGGACAGGCCACGCGCCTGCAGTTGGTTCATCAAGACCCAGCCGATGTTCTCGTGCAGCAAATACAGCGGGTAGGAAATGGCCCCCAGCCAGCCCAGCAGCTTGAGCCGCAGCGGTGGCAATCGGCCCATGGCGGCGGCATACACCACGGTCGCAAGGGCTGCTGCCAGCAGCGTCATTGACCAACCCTCGCCCCAGCCAATGGTGACCAAAGCCAGCAGCACCGAGCCGATGATGCGGCGTCGCAGGGCGGATGTGGATGCCTGGGGATCAGCCGAAAGCTGGGTGAGTTGGCGGACACAAATGCCCAGTGCGAACCAAGGCGCCGTGCTCAAGAACAAGGTTCGGTGCAAGATCCAGGGCAGGTCCACGCCCAGGAACTGCGCGCAGGCGAGATAAATCAGCTTGATCGACAGCAGCGCTGCGATGGCGCGGTGCACGGCCGACAGGCACCCGACCCGGTACAGCGTGAACATGGCGATGTAGAACAACATCTCCACTTCCAGCGTCCAGTAGACACCGTCCACATGCGGAATGTGCGCAAAGCCGTGGAGCATCAGCAGATTGGCCGCAGCCTGCCACGCGCTGACTTCCTTGCCCGGCAAGCCGAAGATGCTGACCACCGTGAAGGTCAGGGCAATCGCCAGCCAGTAGGACGGGAACAGCCGGCTGAAGCGCGAGACCACGAAATCCATGGGCTGCCGGCAACGGTCCAGCGTCATGAAGATCACGAAGCCGCTGATGATGAAAAAAAGGTTCACACCCAGATGACCCCAGGGTACGGCGAAACTTGCGCTGCTGGCTGGCGCGAACAGTTTCTGGTGCTGGGTGGTGTAGTGAAAAAGAACGACGGCCAAGGCTGCCAAGCCCCGCAGGGCATCGACCTGATCCAGGCGCATCGCAGCGCTGGGTGCCGGAGCAGAAGGCGTGGAACTCATGCCGTACGCTTTCGCTGTTTGATTTTTTGAACCAGCGCCGAGCCCAGCGAACTGAACTCCAGCCACAAGGGGTGTTGGAGCGCCTTGATGGCCAGCAGCCAGACCGGGATGGACAGGGCCGCGGCTGCCATCAACATGCGCACGAAATTGTCCGCATTGAGCGGCACGAACTGCAGCAGCAGCCAGGCGGGAATGAAGCTCAGCACCGCAACCACCCCGCTGCTGCGGCAGGCAGCGAACAAATGCTGCAGGCGGAAGTCCACCACCTTGTGCAGCAAGGCGTGGGACAGGGCTCCCGTGCCCAGGGCCGCCAGCAAGAGGCCCCAGCAAGCACCCACCAGGCCGAAAGGAATGACCAAGGCCAAGGCCAGCAGGCGGAAGCACTGCGTGGCGAACTGCAGCTTGGTCGCCAGATCGATGCGGCCTTGCGCGATCAGCATTTCGCCGGCCAGGTAGTAGGGCAATTCGGCTGCTGCAACCAAGCAGAGGATCTGGGCCAAGGGCACGCTGTCCAGCCACTGCGAGCCGTAGAGGATGCGGATCGCCGAGTAGGCAAGCAGACCGATGAACAGGAAGAAGGGCCAGCCGATGCCGGTCAACAGGGCCAGGGCCTTGATGTAGCCGGTCTTGGCATCTTCCCCGGCCCGTGCAGCACGTGCGAAATAAGGCAGGCAGATCGGCATGACGGCGCGCAACACTGTCCGGTTGAAAATCTCCATCAAGCCATTGGCCCGGCTGTAAAAAGCCACGGCGGCCATGTCCAGCACACGACCGATCACGGCCTCGGGCGCGCTGCGTCCGGCCTGCGAAAACAGGTAGATGCCGGTGGCCTGCTTGCCGAAACGGATGACCTCGCCGATGCCTTTGAGTCCTGGCCAGCGCGGCATGCTGGCCGGACGCATGAAGTTGGCCAAGACAACGGTCCAGACGATGGAAGCCAGGGAAGACCAGGCCATGCTCATATAGCCCAACCCGCCCAAGGCGCAGGCCATCACAACCACAAAGCCGACGATGTTGGCGCTGATGTTGACCAGAAAGATCGGCCGGTAGTTCATATCCCGCCGGAAGCAGGCCATGGTGACCGCGCCGAAGGGCACGAGCAGGAAGTTCAGTGACAGCACACGCAGCACATTCGTCACACCGTCCTGGCGGTAGAACTCACCGATCCAGCTGCTGCCGAAGAAGAGCAGGGCCGCCATCATCCAGGACACGCCGATATTGGCCGCTAGCGAGGCCCGGATCTTGTCGTCGGTCAGTTCCTTTTCCTGGATCAGATACTCGGCGACCCCAAAATCCCGGAAGGTTGAAGCGAGGCTGGATAGCACGGCCGCCACGGCAAAGATGCCGATCTCGGTCGGGTTCAGCAGTCGGGAAATGACCAGGGTACTCAGCAGTTGCAGCACCACGCCCAGATAGTTGTCGGCCAGGGAATAGGCCAGGGAACGGCGGACAGTGGTCATGAGGACGGGGGCATCTCGGACGCAAACAAGGTCAAGGGGCGGGTGGGGCCGGGTTTAGCGGCTGTTGACGGCGGCGCTGGCCGGCGCACTGGGTGCAGAGGCACCGGCCGCCAGGGCATTCGTCTCAGCGTTTGCCGAGGTCGATGCGGGCGGTGTATACGGAACCACCTTAGACGGATCGCCTCCGAAACGCCGGAAGGCGCTGCGCAGTTCGGGGGAGTCGGGAGCATGGCGCAAACCCTCTTCAATCAATTCCCGGGCGGCGTCTCGCTGCCCAGCCTTGAAGAGTACGTCGGCCCAGCCGGTGTAGGCCGGCGCGTAGCCAGGCTTGATCTGGCGGGCGTTGTCGTAGGCATCAAAGGCTTTGCTGAAGTCTTCCAGCTGCAAGGCGGCGTCGCCGATGCGGGCGTAGACCTCCGGCTTCAGTCGGAAATCGGCCGAGGCGTTGTTGATCACGTACTCCAAGTCATTGATGGCCGTGGTCACCAAGTGTCTGCGCTTCTCCTTGTTGGGCGCCATGCTGGCGCGTCGCAGGCTGACCAGGGCCCAGCAGTAGTGGTGAACATGCTTGAAGGTCTCGCCCATGCGAGCGCCCCAGTACGCCCATTTGGGGTGAGAAAAGGAGTAGACCGGGTAGTTCAGGCGATCCTGGCAGAAGTCTGGCAGCAGGGAGATTTCCCCGGCGGTGAAGTTCCCTTGCTCGGCCCCGCGCGCGGGGCCGACCAGAGCCAGACACAAGGCGGCCACCACCAGCAGGGCGCGGTGGAGCAGAAATGAGCGAGGGGCGGCGGCACTGGCGGAAAGTATGTCTTGCATGTCAGGCATTGTCCGCGACGTTCGGGGCTTGTGCTTCACCGCTTTCCGGTGATTTGCGCAGTCTTTGCAAGGCTTGGCTCAGGCGCGCTGCCGCCGGTCTGAAGATCTCGGCCAGTCGATCTCGCACATGGAGGCGCAGGCCGGGCAAGGTCCTGGGGTTGTAAGCCACCCAGCCCCAGCGTTCGCGGCGTTGGCTGAGCCAGCGCTTTTTGTAGGGATCGTCGCCGATCAGGTAGTCCACTTCCTTCACTTGATCGATGTCGATCACATGCTTCATCACTTCGGCCGTCAGGACGCTGCCGGGGGCGAAGCGTTTGTACTCTTCGTCGTAGGCCACCTTGTAGATGTCGGCCCGGCCATGTGACGAGAGCCAGAGTTGGGCGGCGATGGGTGTGTCGCCATGCCAGGCCAGGCCCAAGCGCAGCCAGCCACGTTGCGCGCATTTGCGCATCAGGTTGGGGATGAAGTCGGGGTAGGGTTCGGGCTTTTTCCAGCTGCGCGCGTAAACGGAAGCAAAGGCCTCAAGACCGCGCTCCAGATCGGCCGGGTCGCAGATCACTTCCAGCCGACCCTGTTCTTGCAGCAGCTTTTTACGCATACGGCGGACCGTGCCGCGCAAGCTGGTGCTCAGCTGGTCGACAAAGGCCTCGCCACCAATGGTGATGGTCTGAAACCAGTTGCCGAAGCAGAAGTAGGGGTGGGTCTTCAGGCCGGCCTGGCGCATGCCTTCGCCCAGCATGCGGTAGGCGTCGGAATCATGATCCAGCGGCGCAAAGTAGAGGGCATAGGTCTCGGGGCGCTGGGCCAGGATCAGCCGAAACATCTGCGTGATATCGGCAACCTGGGTCTCTGGGGCCAGGGCCGGAGCGTACAGCGCGGTGTAGTAGTTGCCCAGCGCTACCAGGCGCCCATGGTGGGGCGCGCGGTCCATCTCCATGCGAACCGGCAGCACGATCAGGGGCTTGCCTTGGCGCCGCAGCACGTAAAAGCCGGGGTGGTCGTCGGCGGTCATGACCGTGTCAAGCAGGACTTGGTACCAGTCCGAGCTGAACTGTGCTGATCTCCGCTCGGCTTGGGCCATCAAGGCTTTGACGTCTTCGGGAAACTCGCCCGGCTGTTTGTAGAGCTCCAAGGCGTCATCTGCTTGAGGCATGGTCGGGTCGAGCAAGGCGGGTGTGAAGAAACGCCGGGCTCGGCGTGCGGCGCTGAAGGTTCGAGCCATCAAGGCGTGGCGATACAGGCTGAAATGCAGGATCAGACGAGTCTCGCTGCCCCAGGACAATAGGTCCTGGTCGGCATTGGTGTAGAACTCAATGCGTCGGCCCGGGTAGCGTTGGTGCAGGTTCCTAATGACAAACATCAGCAGTATCCTTCCCGGTGCCAGTTTGGCATAAGCCTCTGCATAGGTGGTTTTGAGAAAAACCACCGATTCGTTGCGCAGAATCACCAGGCGGGAGGCGACCATCTCGGCCCCCAGCCACATCTCGAACACCAGCGCTTTGCCCAGCTGGGCGAATTCGCGCATGATGTCCCGGTAGAAGTGTCCCTGCTCGTTGTCGGCAGTCAAGGCCGTTCCAGTGCTGCCTTTCCAGCCGCGCGATTCCAATGCGGCATAGCGAAGCACGGCTGCATCAATCTCGAGTGCCTGGTCCACGACCCGGAACTCGGGCTGCAGCCCTTCTTCCTGCATGCGGCGTTCATAACGCCGCATATTGCTGGTCAGTTTTTTGTGCCGGCTGGCCCAGTAGCTCTCAAAGCTGCCTGTCATGGGAATGGCAATGGTTCGTGCATGCTCCAGCGTGCGGCTGGCCGCCCGCGGCGTGGCCTCGAGTCCACCAGTTTGCGTGAAACCCGTGTCGATGCACATCAGATCCAGCGCCCAGGCCGGCGAGGGCAGATGGCGCAACAGGTCTTGAGCGGCGGCCAGGTCAGGCAGCAGGGCCGGGGCGATTTGCGCCTGGCTCGGCAGGAAGGTGGCCCAGGTGCCGAAATCGCGTCTCCGCAGCACCAGCATGGCGTCGGCCTTGCCCTCAAGGCGGCGCACGCAGAGCAACTCGCTGCCGTTGGCGAAATGGCGCAGCAGTTGATTGACGAATCCACTCCAGAGCATGGGATGTGCGCGGAAGCTGCGACTGTTCAGCTCATCCCATTCCGCACTGAACTCGCCGAGGCCACGTTGCAGTGCATGGCAGCTCCAAACGCCGCTCACGCGACGGCTCCCGCGTGGCTCAGTCCTGCGCCGTTCAAGCAGGCGTGCAGTGTCCGCTCCATCCATTGCCATTGACTCTCACTCAAGCCTTGATGGCAGGGCAGGTGCAGCAGCCCCAGACGGTAGCGGCTGGCGGTGTCGCATGGAGAGGCCAGCTCATCGTCCCAGCGCCAGATCGGCAGACCGGCATCCTTCAGTACCGCGAAGTGCGTGCTGGGAGCGTCCAGCAGCACGGGGAACATATAGGGCACACAGGCATCTGGCAGTGTTGCGTGCAGGGGCTGCAGTTGAGGCAGACCCTTGCACAGTGACAGCCAGCGCTGGAAGTTCTCGCGTCGGCGTTCGGTGACGAGCTTCAGCGGCGTGCGCTCGAGGATGAAATTCGAAATGGGCAGACGATAGCGACCCTCTTCGCTGGGCAGGTAATGCGAGGAAATGCCCACGCAGTCCTCCTCCCACTCGCGCGCGGGGGCGGCGCTGGTTGCGGACTTGGTGTTTGGCGCTTTCCAGGCGGGCGCTTGGCCCGGTTGAGCCGCCCATCCTCGCATCAGGGTTGCAGCCTGGCGCCAGCCTTGGCGCCCTGTGGCAGGCGGGGTGTCGGAAGCGTCCAGCGTCCCACCGTGCTTGGACCAGAGCAAACCCATCTCAGGCACGGGAATGAATTTGTAAGGGCTGGACACGGCAAAGTCGCCATGCGAGCCAATGCCCTCGGGCAAGCTGCTCAGCCCGAGCGCCAGGCAGTGCGAGCAGTCTTCGATCAGACGGAGCTGGTGCGCTGCGCACAGGGCCTGAAGCTCCTTGATGATCGCCACAGGCTGCGCAATGCCGAAGAAGTGGGTCAGCAGCAGGCAATCGCCGCTTTGCGGCTCGGCCTGGAGAAGCCGCTGCAGTGCCTGCACATCGACGGTCAAATCATCCTTCAGCGGATAGAGAACGATGTCCGCACCGAGCCGCAAGCCTGGGTCTGCCATGGTGGGGCAGTGATAGCTCGGAACAAACAGCCGTTTGCCGGGCCCGAGCCCTGCGCGGCGAAACGCTTCATGCAGCCCGTAGCGGCCGCGCAGAAAGACCTGTGTGCGCGTGGTATCCAGCGTCACACCATCTCGGCGCAGGAGGCTGAGTTGGCGGCGATCAACCGGCGCCAGCATAGGCACGGCCGCACGCGGGAAATTGCAAGGGCTGGCGTCGAAGCGCAAACGACGCAAGCCAGGCACGGGCGCGCGGCTCATGACGGAGCCGTATCCCGCGGCGCTGGCGAGCTGAGGTGCTGACGCAGCCAGGCGGCGGTCGCTTGGGCCACTTGATCGCGCGCCTGCGCGTTCGAAAACGTGTGGTCGGCATCCGGGAAGTCGGTTCGCGTCACATGTGGGGCCTGCAGCAAGGCCTGCCAAGCCGCGTCGGCCTGCGCATGCTCCAGAAATTCCTTGGCGGTCAGGTCCCGTCCGCTCAAGATCAGCAGCAGCGGGGCCTTCAGTTGCGCCCAGGCGAGCGCCATTTCTTGCTGGAAGTTCATCGCAGCTGCGGCGCGTGTGCCGGCGCCAGCCCCGCGAGCGCGGCGCAAATTGCCCATCAGGTCGCGCAGCGCTGCGCCGGCAACCCGTCCGCTGAGCAGCTTTTTCCAGAACTCCGGCTGCTTGAGGCGGTCCAGGTAGTAATGCTTGACGGTGGCCTTGGCGAGACTGGCTTCGGAACGAACCCAGGGGTTGAGCAGGCACAGGCCCGCGATGCGTGGGTCGCGGCTGCGCTGCCAGAACATCAGCGCCGCTGAAGCCGCATCGCACAAGCCCCAGATGACCACGCGGCGGAGGCCGGGGTGGGCGCTTTGGAAGGCTTCAATGGCGGTGCCGATGTCGGGTGTGATCTGCTTGAAATCGTGCAAGGGTCCGCTGCTGTCGCCCATGCCACGGTGGTCAAAACGCAGCACCGGAAAGCCCTGGCGCGCCAACTCACGAGCCAGCAAGGTGAACTGGCGGTGGCTGCCGGCGCGGTACTGCGGGCCACCCACCACCACCAGCACACCCAGATCGCCCGGCGATGTTGCGGGGGCGCTCGGCAGCGTCAGCACGGCCTGGAGGGTCTGACCCTCGCAACTAAAGTTCAAGGACTGCTGGCGGTAAGCGCTAGTCGTCACCGCATTCATGCCATCAGCTCCAGCGTGATGGGCGGCAGATCCGGCGCGTCTTCGATTTCCGTCGTCTGCCAGAACGCGGGGCCTGCCACCACAGCGCTTTGCAGGCGGTAGCCCGCGTTCGCCCATTGCTGGCTCATGGTTTGCGAAGCGGGGCTCAACTCTGGCGCCGTACGTGAGATTTCGATCCAGGCCAGATGCGCTTCGTCATTGCCTTTGCGCTGCGGCGGTTTGAGGCTGGCGGCCTCCAGGCCCTGGGCCAGTGCGGGAGGCAAGCGATAACCGGCGATTTCTACGCATTCACCGTGAGCCAAGGCTTGGCGCACTTGCTCGGCCATGCCTTTTTGCTGACCGTCCATCATGGCGGCAGCGGTTTTCAAGCGAATGAACTGCTGAAGCACCAGCTTGCCCTGGGTGCTGGGTTGCCAGAACAAGTAATGGCAAGGTTCACTCAGTGCTTCGGCCACCGCAGGGGCGAGAAGGCAGCCGGCGCGCAGGCCCCAGAGGGTCAGGGGCGCATCAGAGCCGACCTGGGCATTCAGGTAGTCGAGGCCGAGCAGGCAGTCCTGGATCCAGCCCTGCCAGGACGCATCGGCAAAGTCGCCGTCGCTGTCGCCGCAGCCTTGCAGATCCAGTTGCAGCACGGCATAGCCGGCTACGGCCAGCGCCCGCGCTTGCAGGGCTGCCATGCGCCGGCTTTTGTTCATTTCCTCGGCGAAAGGCGGCAGGTAAAGCACGCGACCGCGAAGCGGACCCACAGGCCGGTGAAGCAGGGCATAGCGCTGGTCAGCGCTATGAGGGGCATCCAGGAATACGGCGTGCGGCGCGCTCATGCAGGCGTGGTTCAGCCGGCCAGCTTGGCGTCGACAAAGTCCACCAGCGAGCCAACGGTGGCGAAGGTCGCGCCGTCAATTTCATCGTCGTCGGTGACGATGCCCAATTGTTCTTCCAGTCCAGTGATGAGGCTGACCACGGCCATCGAATCCAGCTCCGGCACTGCGCCCAGCAGGGGGGTATCGCGGGTGAAGGTGGCGCTGCGGCCATCCAGACTCAGGACCTCGTCCAGAATCCTCAG
Source organism: Paucibacter sp. DJ2R-2 (assembly GCF_025717675.1). GTDB lineage: Bacteria > Pseudomonadota > Gammaproteobacteria > Burkholderiales > Burkholderiaceae_C > Paucibacter_A. The sequence continues at coordinate 252,695 of NZ_JAJIRT010000006.1, read as the reverse complement.
GACATGCTTTTCTGTGCTCATTCGGCTGCTTCGGTTGTAGGGCGCGGGGATTGCGCCTGCGGGCATCGCCAGCGGCGTTGCGGCGCGCGATCTTATCAGGCCGAAATGGCACCATTTCCCTGTGTCGGCCCCCCTGCTCTTGGGGGGCGGAGGTAGTTTTCACGCGCGGCGTGAAAACGGGGCGCCCATTCGCGTGCACACTCCCGCCTGCTCGCTTGTGACGCATGGGTGAAACAGACTTTGGCTCCAGGCCATGCGCTACATTTTGAGCTCCTGTTTTCTGGCCTGCCTTTTTGCTTGGTGAAGCATGACTGAATCTTGTTCCGCGTCTGTTCGGGAAGCCCATTTGCTGCATGAGTTGATTCTGGTGAGCGCCGCGCGCACGCCCGATGCCCTGGCCGTGACGGCTGGCTCAAGCCATTTGCGCTATGCGGAACTGGCTGATCAGGTGATTGCCTTTAGCGCCGGCCTGATGGCCACGGGCCTGGCGCGTGCCAGCCGCGTGGGTATCTATCTGGACAAGCGCATCGAGACCGTGGTTGGCAGTTTTGGCGCGCCGGCTGCTGGCATGGTGTTCGTGCCCATGAACCCTTTGCTCAAGCCCGAGCAGGTCGGTTTCATCATGGCCGACTGCGCCGTCAGCGTGCTGCTGACCTCGCCCGAGCGCTACGCCTTGCTGCAACCCACACTCGCGCAAGGCAGCAGCCTCAAGCACATCGTGCTGACCGAAGGCGCGGCCGCCACGCTGCCGCCGCCACCCAAGGGTGTGCGCCTGCACAGCTGGGCCGAGTTCATGGCCGCCCCGGCCTGCCCCGGCCACCGCGTCATCGACACCGATATCGTCGCCATCCTCTACACCTCGGGCTCCACAGGTCGCCCCAAAGGCGTGGTGCTCTCGCACCGCAATATGGTGGCCGGCGCCAAGAGCGTGGCCAGCTATCTGGAAAACCGGGCGCAGGACACCTTGTTGGCTGCGCTGCCGCTGTCATTCGATGCCGGCTTCAGCCAGTTGACCACGGCCTTCCATGCTGGCGCGCGCGTGGTGCTGCTCAACTACCTGATGCCGCGTGATGTGCTCAAGGCCATGGAGCGCGAGAAGGTCACCGGCCTGACCGCTGTGCCGCCGCTCTACATTCAGCTCTCGCAGCTCGAGTGGCCCGCCGCGATCAACGAGAACCTGCGTTACTTCGCCAACACCGGCGGCCGCATGCCGCGCGAAACCCTAGACCTGTTGCGCCAGCGCGTGCCGGCCGCCAAGCCTTTCCTGATGTACGGCCTGACCGAGGCCTTCCGCTCGACCTATCTGCCGCCCGAAGAGGTGGACCGCCGGCCGGATTCCATCGGCAAAGCCATCCCCAATGCTGAGATCCTGGTGCTCCGCGAGGACGGCAGCGAATGCGCGCCCGAGGAGCCAGGCGAGCTGGTGCACCGCGGCGCCCTGGTGGGCCTGGGCTATTGGAACGACGCCGAGAAGACGGCCGAACGCTACAAGCTGCTGCCGGTTGGCGTGGCTGGGCGCGAAGGCGGCCTGCAACTGCCCGAGTACGCCGTGTTTTCGGGCGACAACGTGCGCCGTGATGCCGAAGGTTTCCTCTACTTCATTGGCCGCCGTGACGAGATGATGAAGACCTCGGGCTACAGGGTCAGTCCGACCGAGGTCGAGGAAATCCTCTACGCCACCAAGCTGGTCGGTGAGTGCGTGGCCTTCGGCGTGGACCATCCGACCTTGGGCCAGGCCATCCAAGTCATTGCCACGCCGCCGGCGGGCGCGGAAACGCTGGACCTGGCCGCGCTGCAAACGCAGTGCCGCCTGCACATGCCAGCCTATATGGTGCCGGCTGGCATCGAAGCCCAGCCCGGCCCACTGCCGCGCAACCCCAATGGCAAGATAGACCGCAAGCTGTTGTCCACCGCCTGGGTCGAGCGCCAGCAGACTTTGGCCTGATTGATCGCTGAGTCGCCACCCATTCAAAGAAGACGTTCCCGAACCCACCATGTCTGACGCCACGCCCACCCCCAAGCGCGCCCCGCTGCACGCCCCCATGACCCAGTTCCCGCAAGCGGCCGATGGTTCGCTGCAGATCGGCGGTCAGAGCCTCAGCCTGCTGGCCGAGCGCGTGGGCCAGACGCCGTTCTATGCTTACGACCGCGGCCTGTTGCGCGAGCGCGTGGCCCAGCTGCGCGCGGCCCTGCCCAAGCAGGTCAAGCTGCACTACGCCATGAAGGCCAATCCTCTGCCTGCCGTGGTGGGCTGGATGGCCGGTCTTGTCGATGGCATCGATGTGGCTTCGGCCGGTGAGCTGCAGGTGGCACTCAATGCCGGCGCTGATCCGGTCGAAATCAGCTTTGCCGGCCCGGGCAAGCGTGACATCGAGCTCCATCAGGCCGTGGCCGCGGGCGTGCTTGTCAATGTGGAGTCAGCCCGTGAGCTTCCTGTGCTTGCCGCTGCGTCCAAGCGTTATGGCCTGCCGGCCCGCGTGGCCGTGCGCGTCAACCCCGACTTCGAGCTCAAGGGTTCGGGTATGAAGATGGGTGGCGGTCCCAAGCAGTTCGGCATCGACACCGAGCAGATGCCCGAGTTGCTGGCCGAGATCGGCCGTCTGGGCCTGGCTTTCGAAGGCTTCCATTTGTTTGCCGGTTCGCAGAATCTGAAGCCTGAGTCGATTTGCGAAGCGCAGCAGAAGTCATACGAGCTGGCCCTGCGCCTGGCGGCTCTGGCCCCTTCGCCGGTCAAATTCCTGAATCTGGGTGGAGGCTTCGGCATCACCTACTTCCCAGGTGAACAAGTGCTGGACCTGGCCCCGATTGGCGCCAATCTGCAGCAGCTCGTCGAGCGTGCGGCCGTCGAGATGCCGCAAGCGCATCTGGTCATTGAGTTGGGCCGCTATCTGGTCGGCGAGGCTGGCGTCTATGTGACCCGCATCGTCGACCGCAAGGTCTCGCGCGGCCAGACCTATCTGGTCACCGATGGCGGCTTGAACCACCATTTGTCGGCCTCGGGCAATTTCGGCCAGGTGATCCGTAAGAACTACCCGGTCACCATCGTGCGCCAACTCGGCGGCTCGCCGGTCAGCGAGCGCGAGACCGCCTCGGTGGTCGGGCCGCTGTGCACACCGCTGGACCTGCTGGCCGATCGCATGGACCTGCCCGTGGCCGAGATCGGCGATCTGGCCGTGGTGTTCCAGTCGGGCGCCTACGGTGCCAGTGCCAGTCCCGAGCATTTCCTCGGCCACCCGCGCTGCGTGGAAGTGCTGGTCTGATCTCGGTGTTCAGGCGTTGATGCGGAGCCAGGTGGTCTTCAACTCCGTGTACTTGTCAAACGCATGCAGTGACTTGTCCCGCCCATTGCCGCTTTGCTTGTAGCCGCCGAAGGGCACGGTCAGGTCGTCCTCGTCGTACTGGTTGACGTGCACGGTGCCGGCGCGCAGGGCGCGGGCGACGCGGTGGGCGCGGTCGATATGGCTGCTCCAGACACTGGCCTGCAGGCCGTAAGGGCTGTCATTGGCGAGACGAACGGCCTCGGCTTCATCCTTGAAGCGCAGCACGCTCATCACCGGGCCGAAGATCTCTTCGCGGGCGATCTTCATGCTCGGGCTCACGCCGTCAAAGATGGTGGGGGCGACGAAGTAACCGCCGGTTTCGACGCGTTGCTGTTCGCCGCCGACGACAGCACGCGCGCCCTCGCTGCGACCCGATTCGATATAGCCCATCACCGTGCCGAGCTGCCCGGCGTCCACCAGGGCGCCCATCACGGTCTTCGGGTCCAGCGGGTCGCCGGCCTGGTATTTGGGGGCTTCTGCGGCCAAGAGGGCCAGGAACTCGTCGGCGATGCTGTCATGCACCAACACGCGTGAAGGCGCATTGCAGCTCTCGCCCTGGTTGAAGAACATGCTGCTGGCCACGGTCTTGGCCGCGCGAGGCAGGTCGTCGAAATCGGGAAAGACCAGGAAGGCTGATTTGCCGCCCAGCTCGTTGTAGACCCGCTTGAGGTTGCTGCGGCCCGCGTACTCCAGCATCTTGCGGCCGACTCGGGTGGAGCCGGTGAAGCCGATGGCGTCCACGTCCATGTGCAAGGCCAGGGCCTCGCCGGCCTCATGGCCGTAGCCGGGAACGACATTGAAGACGCCCGCGGGAAGGCCGGCTTCCAGCGCCAGTTCGGCCAGGCGTAGTGCCGTCAGCGGCGATTTTTCGCTGGGCTTGAGCACCACCGAGTTGCCCGCGGCCAGGGCCGGCCCCAGCTTCCAGGCGGCCATGATCATGGGGTAGTTCCAGGGCACGATGGCACCGATCACACCCATGGGTTCACGCTGGATCAGGGCCAGAGCATTGGGGCCGGTGGGAGCGATCTCATCGTAGATCTTGTCCACGGCCTCGGCATACCAGGCGATGCAACGCGCCGTCGAGGGCACGTCCACCGCCAGCGCGTACTGGATGGGTTTGCCCATATCCAGGGTCTCGAGCAGGGCCAGTTCTTCCTTGGCGGCAAGGATCTTCTCTGCAAAGGCCTGTAGCACGCGCTTGCGTGCCGCAGGTGCGCGGCGCGACCAGCGGCCGTCCTCAAAGGCCGCCCGAGCCGAAGCCACGGCGGCGTCGATGTCGGCCGCCTGTCCGCGCGAAACCAGCCCCAAGCTTTTGCCGTCGAGCGGTGAGATGCAGTCGAACTGCAAGCCGGCCAGCGTGTCCTGGCGTTGCCCTTCGATCACCGGTCGGCCGTCGATCTTGAGGGCGGCGGCGCGTTCATGCCAGTTGATGGCGGCAGGGCTGGGGCGGTTCATGGTCGAGAGGCTTTCGGTGCGGAGTTCAGAGGAATCAGAATTTGACCACCATGGCCGCGCCCAGCAAGCTGTTGCTCTTGCGGAAGCTGCCGTCCTTGACCTGCTCGAACACGCTGACATTGGCGCGGTCCAGCCGGTATTCGAGCTTGAAGCTGGTGTTCAGGTCGTAGAGGTAGTTCAAGCCCAGGGACAATGCCGTGCGTGTGGCGCCTTTCTCGGCGTCGCCGAAGATCAGGTCGCCACTGTCCGCGTCGCGGCCGACGATGGCCGGGCCGATGCCGTTGCGCGGGTCAGCGCCATAACCGAGCAGGCCACCGCCATGCTTGTCGTTCTTCAGCCAGTCCAGCCGCGCAATGCCCTCGACGCGCGGCGAGAATTTGTAGGCCGCCAAGCCCGAGAGGCCCAGCCATTGGGCGGTGCGCAAAGCGCCGGTTTCCGGGTCCGGCGTGATGGCGGCACGTTTTTGCTGGCCCAGGCTCAGCTGGCCCTGCACGGTCCAATCGCCCCGAATGAAATAGCCGTCCAACTCGAACAGGTGCAGCTCGGTGTTTTTGGTGCCGCCGACGCCATTGGCCGCCTTGCCGTGCACACCGGCGAAGCCGAAGCCTTGGAACTCGCCGCGCGCATAGTCGACCCGGTAAGCCAGCACCGGCGCCTTTTCGCCGGACGGCAACTTGGAGGCATTCATATTGGCGAGCACGGCCTTGGTGATCCATTTGCCGCGGGTCAGCTCGACACCGGCGCCGGTGTAGGCGGTGGGCAGGGTGAAGTCGAACAGCAGGTTGTGGGTGATCAGCTTGTTCTGAGTCGGCGGCAAGTACTCGTAGCCTGACCAGTCCGGGATGTGGCCGGCGATCATGCGGGTCTGCAGGTCACCGAGGGGCACCGACACCGAAGCTTCCTGAACGATGCCGCCATTGCCGATGACGGCATCTGTACCGCGGTTGGGCGAGAGGGTCAGGCGCCAGCGCGTGCCGTTGTCGGTTTCCTTTTGAAAGTCCAGGGCCAAGGTGCCCATATAGGAGTTGTCGTAGTTGAAACCGTCGTTGGCGACATTGTTCAGAAACTGGAAGCTGGCCCGGTTCTGCGCCCGGTTGTAGATGTAAGTCGGCTCCATATAGCCGCTGATCTTCAGGCCCTTGGTGCCCATGGCCTCGGCGTTGTCTTCCAGGGCTTCGGTTTTGACGGCGATGCGGTTGAACTCCTGGACCTGCTGCGGTGTCATGCCCCACTGTGCCGTCGCGGGCGCCGGCGCGGCGGCTTTCTGCTCCGCGGCCTTCAGCTTGTCTTCCAACTGTCCCACGCGCTCCTTAAGCGCGCGCAGCTCTTTGAGCAGTTCTTCATTGCTCTGGGCCCGCGCGGCGCCAGGGTAGGCAGCCAGGAGAGCCAGGCTCAGTGCGGCCAGCAGGGGGGCGACAGTCTTTGCATGCGAGTGGGGTTTCATGGCATCGGCTCCTTGGTTTTGTGGGTCGGTTTCAGCCGCCGCGCTGGGCGGCCGCCATATCGAGGCTGCGCCGGCGTTCGGCGCGTGCAATCAGGTAACTGGCCAGCACCACGCCCAGGGCCACCAGCACGATGATGACGGTGGCGACGGCATTGATGCTGGGGCTGACACCCAGCCGGGCGCGCGAGAAGATCACCAGGGGCAGGGTGGTGGAGCCCGGCCCGCTCAGGAAAGCCGAGAGCACCACATCGTCCAACGACAGGGTGAAGGTCAGCAGCCAGGCCGAGAGCATGGACTGCGTGATCATGGGCAGGGTGACCAGCGCAAACACCTGCAGTGGTCGAGCGCCCAGGTCCATGGCGGCTTCTTCCAGCTGCGGGTTCAGCTCGGACAGGCGGGCTTGGATCACCACCGTGGCATAGGCCATGCCGAGCAGCAGATGACCCAGCCAGATCGTCAGGGCGCCGCGTTCGGGGAAGCCCAGGGCGCGCTGCAGCGACACCAGCATCAGCAGCAGGGACAGGCCCACGATGACTTCGGGCATCACCAAGGGCGCATTGACCATGCCGGCAAACAAGGTGCGCCCCTTGAAGCGCTTGTATTTGACCAGGGCGAAGGCCGCAAACGTGCCCAGCAGCACCGAGGCGCAGGCAGTGGCAAAGGCGATCTCCAGCGAGAGCTTGAGGCCGCTGAGCAATTCGCTGTCCTGCATCAACTCGACATACCACTTGAAGGTGAAGCCGCCCCAGACCGAGGGCAGCTTGGAGTCGTTGAAGGAGTAGAGGATCAGGGTGAAGATGGGCAGGTAGAGGAAGGCGAACACCAGGCCCAGCCAGCTGCGCGCGAACCACCGAGTGGCCTTGGGGCCGAGCAGGGCGCGGTTCACGGCTGGCCTCCTTTGCCGCGGCCGGCGGCCGGTCCGGCCTGGCTTTCGGCCTGGTAGCGGTTGAACAAGGCCAAGGGCACGATGATCAGCAGAATCATTACTACGGCCACGCTGGAGGCCATGGGCCAGTCGTTGTTAGAGAAAAACTCGTCCCAGAGCACGCGGCCTATCATCAAGGTCTGCGGCCCGCCCAGCAGCTCGGGGATGACGAACTCACCCACGCAGGGGATGAAGACCAACATCGCGCCGGCAATGATGCCCGCCTTGGACAAGGGCACGGTGATGCGCCAGAAGGCCTGCCAGGGTGTGGCGCCGAGGTCGCTGGCCGCCTCCAGCAGGCGCAAGTCCAGCTTGGCCAGGTTGGCGTAAAGCGGCAACACCATGAAGGGCAGGTAGGTGTAGACCATGCCCACCACCAGGGAGAAGGGCGTGTTCAGCAGCTTGCCCAGCGCTGGAATCATGCCGGCCGAGTACAGCAGCTGATCCAGCCCCAGGCCGGTGATCGCTTCGGCCACCCAGCCATGTTCGCCCAGCAGGCCTTTCCAGGCATACACGCGCAGCAGGAAGCTGGTCCAGAAGGGCAGCATCACCAGCATCAGCAGGGCCGGCTGCAGGCTGGCCCGGGCGCGCGCCATGAAGTAGGCAAAGGGATAGCCGATCAGCAAGCAGCCCGCCGTGGTAATGGCTGCGTACTTGAGGCTGGCCAGATAGGCCTTGAAGTAGAGCTCATCCTGGGTGATGAAAATGTAGTTGCTGGTCTTGATGGCGATGCGCAGCATGCCGTCGGCATAACTGAGCAGGTCTTTGAAGTGCACGGTCTCCATCTCGGAGACACTGATTTTCAGGACGATCAGGAAGGGCAGGGCAAAGAAAGCCAGCAGCCAGGCGTAGGGCAGGGCGATGACGGCGCTGCGGCCGGAGAACAGCTTGGCCCTCATTGGGTCAGCACCACCTGGGCCGTGGGCGACCAGTGAGCCCAGACCTGCTGGTCCCAGCTCAGCGGGTCGGCGCGGTGGCGCTCCAGATTGCTTTCGCTGACCTTGATCACCTGGCCGCTGGGCAGTTGCAGGTGATAGACAGTGAAGGCGCCGAAGTAGGACAGGTCGCGTACGGTGGCCCGCACTTGGTTGAACTCGCCTTCGGGCTTCTCGCTGCTGAGGCGGATCTTCTCGGGCCGCAGGGCCACGCTGACTGCCATGCCGGCCGTGCCAGTGATGCCATGGCCGACATAGTGCTGGCAGTCCGCGCAATCGATCACCACATGGTCGGGCTCGTCGACGCTGAGTTGGCCTTCCATCAAATTGACGTTGCCGATGAAGTCGGCCACGAAGCGGGTGGCCGGGGTCTCGTAGATGTCGGCCGGTGCACCCACTTGCAGGATGCGGCCCTCGCTCATCACGGCGATGCGGGTGGCCATGGTCATGGCCTCTTCCTGGTCGTGCGTCACCATCACGCAGGTCACGCCCACGCTCTCGATGATGTTGACCAGCTCAATCTGCGTTTGCTCGCGCAGCTTCTTGTCGAGCGCGCCCAGCGGCTCGTCGAGCAGCAGCAGCTGTGGCTTTTTGGCCAGGCTGCGCGCCAGGGCCACGCGCTGCTGCTGGCCTCCTGAGAGCTGGTGGGGTTTGCGTTTGGCGTACTTGCCCAGCTGCACCAGCTTGAGCATGGCTTCGACGCGGCTGGCGATTTCGTCCTTGGGCAGGCCGTCTCGGCGCAGGCCGAAGGCGATGTTGTCCCAGACGCTGAGGTGGGGAAACAGCGCATAGCTCTGGAACATCATATTGATGGGCCGGGCGTAGGGCGGCAGACCCGCCAGGTCCTGGCCGTTCAGGATGATGCGGCCGCTGCTCGGCGTCTCGAAACCGGCCAACATGCGCAGCAAGGTGGTCTTGCCGCAGCCCGAGGAGCCGAGCAGAGCGAAGATCTCACCCTTGGCAATGTCGATGGACACCCGGTCCACGGCGACAGCGCCGCCGCCGAAGTCCTTGACCACGTTGTCAATGCGCAGGTAACTGTCCAGTGAAGCGGTCTTGTGCTCAGCATCGTTCATCACGTTCCCCCTGGCGGCTTGGCTTGTGCTGGTCGGCGCGAGCTCAGAGGCCCGTCTTGAAGGAGGTGAAGATGCGCGTCATCTGGCGCCGCACATCGTTGTTGATGGCATCGGGCGCGGCCATCTTCTTCATGTCGCTGTCGCTCAGGAAGACGCTGGGGTTGTTGGCCACATCGGGCTTGACGAACTTCTTGGCCTCTTTGTTCGGGTTGGCGTAGAAGACCTTGTTGGTCAGGCCAGCGTGGACCTCGGGGCGCAGGATGTAGTTGATGAATTTGTGGGCATTGCCAGGGCGCGGTGCGTCGGCCGGGATCACCATCACGTCCATGAAGATGATGCCGCCGCTCTTGGGGATCAGGGCCTCGATCTTCTGTCCGGTCTTGCCGTCGATGGCGCGCTGGCGGGCGATGTTGATGTCGCCGGAGTAGCCCATGGCCACGCACAAGGAACCATTGGCCAAATCGTTGATATAGCCCGATGAGCTGAACAGGCTGACATGGGGACGCACGGCTTTGAGCAAGGCCGGCACGGCGGCAAAGTCGCCGATATTCTTGGTGTAGGGCGGCTTGCCCAGGTAGTGCAGGGCGGCCGGCACCACCTCGGTGGCGGAGTCCAGGAAGCTGACGCCGCAGCTCTTCACCTTGGCCATGTACTCGGGTTTGAAGATCAGGTCCCAGGCGTTCTCGGGCATGGGCATGCCGCCCAGAGCGGCCTTCACCTTGTCGACATTGATGCCCACGGTCGAGAAACCCCAGAGCCAGTTGACGAAGAACTCATTGCCCGGATCCAGCTTGGACAGCTGAGCCTGCACCTCGGGGTCCAGGTTTTTGTAGTTGGGGATTAGGCTCTTGTCGATCTTGCGCAGCAAGCCTCCGTCGGCCTGCATCTTGGCCCAGTAGCTGGAGGGCACGACGATGTCGTAGCCGGTCTTGCCTGCCACCAGCTTGGCATGGACGATTTCGTTGTTGTCGAAATTGTCATAACGCACCTTGATGCCGGTTTCCTTCTCGAAGTTCCGGATCGTGTCCTCTGCGATGTAGTCGGACCAGTTGTAGACGTTCAGAACCTTCTCTTCCTCCTGCGCCCGGGCCGGGCCGGCCGTGGCCAGCAAGGCAAGAGCCGGGGAGAGTGCACAGACGAGGCGACGCAGGGCGGGCGACAGTTTCATGGTGTGGAGTTCCCGAAAAGAACAGTCAAGGACAGACGAAAGGAAGGATGACAAATGGAATGAGGAGCGGAGCGAATGAGCCCCAGTCTAGGCATTGGCTGAGCCTCGCCCATTGGCCAAAACCCGGGGCTGTGGCTGGGGCGGTGCATGTTCACAGCCAGCCGCGCTTGCCCAGGTCCTCGAAGGTCAGGTCCAGACAGCGGCGGATCAAGACCATCATTTCGTCGATCTGGGCGCGTGTCATCACCAGCGGTGGCGCCACGATCATGCGGTCGCCGACGGCGCGCATGATCAGGCCGTTGCCGAAGCAGTGGCCGCGGCAGACCATGCCGACCTCAAGTTCGCCGTCAAATGGCGTGGCCGTGGCTTTGTCCTTGACCAACTGGACTGCGGCCATCATTCCGCAGCTCTGCGTTTCGCCGACCAGCGGGTGCCCGTCCAATTCGGCGATGCGCTGGGCCAAATAGGGGCCGATGTCTTCGCGCACATGGCGCACCACATCTTGTTCGCGCAGCAAGCGGATATTGGCCAGGGCCACGGCGCAGGCGGTTGGGTGGCCCGAGTAGGTGAAACCGTGGTTGAACTCGCCGCCCTGTTCGATCAGCACGCGCGCCACGCGCTCGCCCACCATCACCCCGCCGAGCGGGATGTAGCCCGAAGTGACGCCTTTGGCAAAGGTCATCAGATCGGGCTTGCTGCCCATGGTTTCGCAGCCGAACCATTGGCCGGTGCGGCCGAAACCGCAGATCACTTCGTCGCTGACCAAGAGGATGCCGTACTTGTCGCAGATGCGCTGGATCTCGGGCCAGTAGCTGGCCGGCGGCACGATCACGCCGCCCGCGCCCTGCACCGGCTCGCCGATGAAGGCCGCCACCTTGTCGGCACCGAGCTCCAGGATCTTGGCCTCCAGCCAGCCCGCGGCCTTGAGCCCAAACGCCTCGCGGCTGAGCCCGGCCGTCTCGCCGCGCAGGCCGGCGCCATGCTCGAACCAATGCGGCTGATCGATGTGGCTGATGTTGGGAATCGGCAGGCCGCCTTGGGCATGCATGCCGCTCATGCCTCCCAGCGAAGCCCCGGCCATGGTGGAGCCGTGGTAGCCGTTCTTGCGGCCGATGATGACCTGGCGCTCGGGCTGACCCAGCACGTCCCAGTAGCGCCGCACCATGCGCACAATCGTGTCGTTACCTTCCGAGCCCGAGCTGGTGAAGAAGACATGCTGGAACTGCGGCGGGCTGATCTCAGCCAGCACCTCGGCCAGCTCGATCGCCGGTGTGGTGGCGGTCTGGAAGAAGGCGTTGTAGAAGGGCAGCTCCTTCATCTGCGCGGCGGCCGCGTCGATCAGGCTTTGCTGCCCGTAGCCAACATTGACACACCACAGGCCGCTCATGGCGTCGAGGATCTTGTGGCCCTCGCTGTCCCAGAGGTAGATGTTCTCGGCGCGGCTGATGATGCGCGCGCCTTTTCCGGCCAGGCCCTTGAAGTCGGTGAAGGGATGGAGGAAGTGGCGGCTGTCGGCCGCCTGCCAGTCTTTCGTCGAGCGGCCTGCGGTGTCCGCAAGCGGTTGGGTGTGCAAGGTGTTCATGGGTTGGCTCCTTGGATCGTGGCGTTGAGGGCGTTCAGACGTGCAAGAGCAAATGCTCGCGCTCCCAAGGCGAAATCACCTTCATGAACTCCGCATATTCGATCTCCTTGACCTCGGCATAGACGGTGACAAAGGACTCGCCCAGCACCGCCGCCAGCTCCTTCTCGGCTCTGAGCAGATTGAGCGCTTCGCCCAAGCTGCGCGGCAGCTGGAAGTCGCCCAGATAGGCATCGCCCTTGCATTCGGGGCTGGGCTCGATGCGGTTCTTGATGCCCAGATAGCCGCACGCCAAGGTGGCGGCCAGGGCCACATAAGGGTTGGCGTCGGCGCCGATCACGCGGTTCTCGATGCGCCTCGCTGCTGGCTCGGCCAGGGGCGAGCGAATGCCTACGGTTCGGTTGTCCGTGCCCCACTGGATGTTGATCGGCGCGGCCGTGTGGCGGGCCAGTCGGCGGTAGCTGTTCACGTAGGGCGCGAACAAGGCCATGGCGGCCGGGATGTAGCGCTGCAGGCCGCCGATGTACCAGAAGAACTCGGCGCTGGGCGAACCGTCTTCATTGCTGAAGAGGTTGCGGCCGGTGGCCTTGTTGATGACGCTCTGGTGGATGTGCATGGCGCTACCGGGCTCGCCGGCAATGGGCTTGGCCATGAAGGTGGCGAACATATCGTGGCGCAGCGCCGCCTCCCGCACCGTGCGTTTGAAGAAGAAGACCTCATCGGCCAGTCCCATGGGGTGGGCATGGAAGAAGTTGATCTCCATCTGACCGGCGCCGACTTCGTGGATCAAGGTGTCCACGTTCAGCTCCATTTTTTCGCAGTAGTCGTAGACGTCTTCGAACAGCGGGTCGAACTCATTGACCGCGTCGATGGAGTAGGCCTGACGCGAGGTTTCAGCGCGGCCCGAACGGCCGATTGGCGGCTTCAGCGGCATGTCCGGGTCGCTATTGCGGGCCACCAGGTAAAACTCCAATTCGGGTGCCACCACCGGGTCCCAGCCCTCGGCCTCAAACAGGCCGCAGACACGGCGCAGCACCGAGCGCGGCGCGAAGGGCACGAGCTCGCCATTGCGGTCGAAGCAGTCATGGATGATTTGTGCGGTCGGGTCGATGGCCCAGGGCACCAGGCGTGCGGTCGTCGGGTCGGCGCGCAAGTGCATGTCGCGGTCGTTGGGGCTGATGACGTCGTAGTAGGGGCCTTCTTCCGGAAACTCGCCCGTCACACCCATGGCCACCACCGCCTCGGGCAGGCGCATGCCGCGGTCTTCGGTGAACTTCTCGCGCGGCAGGATCTTGCCGCGTGCCACACCGGTCAGATCCGGCACCAGGCATTCGATCTCGGTGACGCGCTGGTCCTTGAGCCAGGCTTCCAGTTCGCTGAAAGTGAAATTGTTTCTGTCGACCATCTTGAATCTCCGTGGGTTCTTGAACCCCGCACCGCCGAAAGCAAGTTGGGCATTGGGCGCGGGTCTTGAGGGGACGGACGTTCGACAGGAACTCTAGGTCTCGGGGTCGCGCAAGGAGTCATGGCGGGGTTGGTGAATTTGCTCGCGGTAGTCGCGGCAGGCTCGGCCAAAGGCTTGCAGCAAGGCCATGGAATGCGGGTTGCGTTCGGCCTGCCATTCGGGATGCCATTGCACGCAGAGCGAAAAGCCGGGTGCTTCGGCCATGCTGAAGGCTTCGATCAAACCATCGGGCGCGAGCGCTTCGACGCGCAGGCCCGGCGCCAGGCGTTTGACGCCCTGGCCATGCAGCGAATTCACACGGATGCGGTCCTGGCCCAGCAAGGCCTGCAAACGGCCGCCCGCCTGGATGTGAATCTCGTGTTGATCGGCATAGGCGATCTCCGGCGGCTGGCCTTCCGGCGCGCGGTGATCCTGCAGCCCGGTCTGCTCTTGCACCGCCTGGTGCAGGCTGCCGCCCAGGGCCACATTGGCCTCCTGGAAGCCGCGGCAGATGGCGAACAAGGGCAGGCCGCGCGCCAGGGCCTTGGGGATCAGCGGCAGGGTCCAGGCATCGCGTTCGGGGTCCAGGGGCAGAGCCGGGTTGTGAACCGCCTCGTCGAAATGCCTGGGGTGCACATTGGATGGTGAGCCGGTCAGCAGCACGCCATCGGCCAGGTCCAGCAAGGCATCGAGGTCCTGCACTTCGACATTGGGCACGATCAGGGGCAGGCAGCCGGCCAGGCGAACCGCATCTACGTACTTTTTTCCGGCGATGTGGTTGGGGTAGTCGCCCACCATGCGTTGGCAGGCGGGCACCAGCACCACCGGCTTTCGTGGTGCTTGCAGTCCTTGCGTTCGGGGCTTCTTGACCTGTGTCACAGCAGATCCTTCAGTCGGTAGTACGCCATGCCCAGCACCAAGGCTGGCATGCGCATCAGTGTGCCACCGGGGAAGGGGCGGTGGCGCAATCTGGCAAAACAATCAAAGCGGCTGGCGTCGCCCGCCATGGCCTCGGCCACCAGCTTGCCCGCCAGCCCCGTCAGGGCCAGGCCATGGCCGGAGAAGCCCTGCAAGTAATAGATATTCTGAGCGGTGCCCAGGCGGCCGAAATCGGGGGCGCGGTTCATGCTGATGTCCACAAAACCACCCCATGCATATTCCATGCCGATGTCGGCCAGCTGCGGGAAGGTGGCGTGCATGCGTGCCGCCATGCTGGCCTTGAGGTCCGGCGGCGTGCGCGTGCTGTAGCTGACGCGGCCGCCGTAGAGCAGGCGTCGGTCGGCCGTGGGGCGGAAGTAGTCGAGCACGAAATTGGTGTCGCACACGGCGCTGCGCGAGGGGATCAGGGCCTTCAGTCGCTCGGCCTCAATGGCTTGGCTGCAGCCGATGTAGGTGCCGACCGGCATGATGCGATGGGCCAGCTGGGGGGCCATCTGTGGCGCCAGTTCGGGCAGGTACACATTGCCGGCCAGCAGCAGGTACTTGGCGCGCAACTGGCCCTGGCTGCTGCGCAAGGTGATCCCTGTTTGGGCGGCCGTGCCCTGTTCCAGTGCCAGGGCCGGGCTGTGCTCGAACAGCTGCACCGGCGCGGTGCCAGGGCGGCGCGTGGCGTCGATGAGCAAGTGAGCGAGCGCGCGGCAGTATTTGAGCGGATGCAAGTGGCCCGAGGCCGGGTCATGGACGCCCGCCTGGTAGCGCGGGCTGTCGATCCAGCCGGGCAGCTCGTTCTTGGGAATCCAGCGCTGCTCATAGCCGTAGACCTCGGCCATGCGCTGCTGCCAGGTCTGCAGGTCGGCAGCTTTGCGCGCGCTGGTGGCCACGCTGAGAAAGCCGTCCTGCCAATCACAGTCGATGGCGTAGTCTTTGCAGCGCTGACGGATCAGATCGACGGCTTCCAGGCTCATGGCCCAGATCCGGCGGGCTGTCTCCAGCCCGAGCTGATGTTCGATCTCGCCGTGCTCGCAGGCCAAGCCGGCCAGGGCCTGGCCGCCATTGCGGCCGGACGCGCCACCGCCGATCTCGCCAGCCTCCAGCAAAGCCACGCTGAAGCCGCGCGCGCTCAGCTCCAGCGTAGCGGAAAGCCCGGCCAAGCCGCCGCCGACGATGGCCACATCAGCCTGCACCGTGCCATGCAGCGGCGCAAAAGCCGGGCCTTGCGGCGCGGTGGCCGCGTAGTAGCTGTCACGCGCGAGTTGGCGATCGATCTGCAGCAAAGGCATGCAAGCGTCGGGTTCTTGGAAGCTCAGGCGGCGCGATGCAAAGCGGTGCGCACGGTGTCGATCAAGCGGTCGATGTGCTGCTTCTCGATGATCAGCGGCGGGCTGAAGGCAATGGTGTCGCCGGTGGTGCGGATCAAGACACCTTGCTCCCAGCAATCGAGGAAGACCGAGAAGGCGCGTTTGGCCGGCTCGCCCGGCAGCGGCGCCAGCTCGACGCCACCAACCAGGCCCATATTGCGGATGTCGATCACATGGGCTGCGCCCGTGAGCGAATGCAGGGCCTCGGCAAAGTAGGTCTGCATCTCGCCGGCGCGGGTCAGCAGGCCTTCTTCGGCGTAGGTGTCCAAGGTACCCAGGGCGGCCGCACAGGCCAGAGGGTGAGCGGAGTAGGTGTAGCCGTGGAAGAACTCGATCAGGTGCTCGGGGCCCTGCATGAAGGTGTCGTAGATGGACTGCTTGGCGAACACCGCGCCCATGGGCACGGCGCCGTTGGTCAGGCCCTTGGCCACCGTCATCAGGTCCGGCGTGACGCCAAAGGTCTGGGCGCCGAAGGGCTGGCCGGTGCGGCCGAAGCCGGTGATGACCTCGTCGAAGATCAGCAAGATGCCGTGCTTGTCGCAGATCTCGCGCAAGCGTTTCAGATAGCCCTGGGGTGGGATCAGCACGCCGGTGGAGCCGGCAATGGGCTCAACGATGACGGCGGCGATGGTGCTGGCGTCATGCAGGGCGACCATGCGTTCCAAGTCGTCGGCCAGCTCGGCGCCGTGCAGGGGCTGGCCCATGGAGTAGGCGTTGCGCGCCGGGTCGTGGGTGTGGCGCAGATGGTCCACGCCGCTGAGCAGGGTGCCGAACATCTTGCGGTTGGCCACCATGCCGCCGACCGAGATGCCGCCAAAGTTCACGCCGTGGTAGCCGCGCTCCCGGCCGATCAAGCGGGTGCGTGAGCCTTCACCGCGCACGCGGTGGTAGGCCAGGGCCATCTTGAGCGCGGTCTCCACCGCCTCGGAGCCCGAGTTCGTGAAAAAAGCCTTGCTGAGCCCGGCGGGTGTCAGCTCGACCAGGCGCTCGGCCAGCTCGAAGGCCTTGGGGTGGGCCATCTGGAAGGGCGGCGCGAAATCGAGCTCGGCGGCCTGTTTCTGGATCGCCTCGACGATGCGTGGGCGGTTGTGGCCGGCGTTGACGCACCAGAGCCCGGCAATGCCGTCCAGCACCTGGCGGCCCTTGTCATCGGTGAAGTACATGCCGTCGGCGCGCGTCAGCAGGCGCGGCGACTTCTTGAACTGCCGGTTGGCCGTGAACGGCATCCAGTAGGCGTCCAACTTCGGATCGGAACTCTGGCTCATGTCGGGCTCTCCTCAAGACCTGTGATTGAGATCCAGTCTAGAGAGCCTCACGCGCAATGTGCGAGCGCTTTCGCCCCGGTGCTTACCCGAGGTTCTGCACTTTCATGCCATCATTCATTGAATGATTCGCACAAAATTCGAAATATGAGTTCAGAAGTGACTTTGGATGCGATCGATCGCAGCATCTTGGCCGAGCTGCAGCGCGACGGCCGCATCAGCAATGTGGAGCTGGCCAAGTTGGTCCATCTCTCGCCCTCGGCCTGCTTGCGCCGTGTCAAACAGCTGGAAGATTCGGGTGTGATTGCCGGCTATGTGGCGCTGCTGAGCCCCAAGGCCATCGGCCAACCGGGCACCAGCTTCACCATCATCAATCTGGAACGCATGACGCCGCAGGCGCTGGGCGCTTTTGAGCAGGCTGTGCGAGACATCCCGGAGATCCTCGATTGCTTCTATGTGGCGGGCACCAATGACTACCTGATACGCTTCGCCTACAAGGATGCCGAGGATCTGGAGCGCCTGCACAGCAATGTGCTGATGCACCTGCCGGGGGTGGCGCGCAGCAATTCGATGCTGGTGCTGCGCACGGTCAAGAAGACCACGGCGTTTGAGCTTTGAGCCCGACTCGGGCGGGCCGTCTGATCGCTAGGCGCGATCAGCGTGGGTTTACATCGCCAGGCCCATCATCAGGGCGGTCAGACCGAATCCGCCCAGGGTGGCAGCCAAACCCAGGGTCTCGGCCACGAGATGGGCTTGCTTGCCGAGGCCGAAGGTGCCGGCCAGGGAAGGCTGGGCGTCGGCGCTCAGCAGGTACTGTTGCGATTGGGCGAGGAAGAAAGGTGTCGCAGTCATGGCTTTGTTTTGTCTCGTAGGGGCCGCCCTTCTGGGTGGCTTCGAGCGCAATTATCAATGCCATTCGTGAAAACCCTATGACAAAACCAAGGGTTTTTACTTAATTGGTGAAACTTCACTTGAGTTTCGGGCCGTCTGGAGCAGGGGAAGGAGCTGCACCAGCAGCAAGCTGCCCAGGATCAGGGCGCAACCAGCCAAACCCGCAGGCGCCAGGCGGTCGCCCATCAACCAATAGCCAAATAGGGCGGCAAACAGCGTTTCCGAAGACAGCACGATGGCGGCATCGGCAGCGTGGGCATAGCGCTGCGCCACCACCTGGGCCGTGAAGGCAACGCCGACCGACAGGATGCCGGTGTAGAGAATCGGCGTGGCCGCTGACTGGACGCCGGCGGCGCTGAAGGGCTCGAACAGCAGACCCCAGGCCAGGGCCAGCAGACCGCAGACAAAGAACTGGCCGCAAGCGACCAAAAAGGGCGCGGCCATGCGGTCGGCCACGCGGCCGATCAAGAGCACATGCAGACCCCAGGGCAGGGCCGAGGCAATCACCCAGAGGTCGCCGAGGCCGATCTCCAAGTGCTGCGCACCCGAGAGCAGGAAGGCGCCCACCAAGCAGGCCAGGGCGCCCGGCCAGACCGACCAATGCGGCAACTGGCGCAGCAGCAACCAGCCCAGCACCGGCACCAGGGGCACATAGAGCGCGGTCAGAAATCCTGCATTGGTGACGGTTGTGTACTTGATACCAATCTGCTGCATCGCCGCACCGAGGGTGAGCAGGGTGCCCAGGCCGAGAATCTTCAGCCCGTCATCGCGGTTCAGGGCCAACTGGCGCCCGGCCAGATGCTGCCACTCGCGCCAGGCCAGGGGCAGCACCACCAGGGCGCCGACTAAGAAGCGCAGGCCGGTGAACATCATCGGCCCCAGCTCCTGCATGCCATGGCTTTGCGCCACAAAGGCCGAACCCCAGATCAGGGCGATGAGGGTCAGCAGGAGATTGGCTTGGATGCGGCTCAAGGGGCAGGGCTTTCTTGGGAGCGAAGGGCGGCAAAAAAAGAGGCGGCGCCGATTATCGCGGCGCCGCCTCTTGCTTCTCGCGTGAGCCCGGGAAGGCGCTCACGCGAAATTGGGGTCAGAGTGATTTTGAGCGGGCGGCCCGAATCACTCCTCGCGGCCGCCGAAGATGCCCAGCAGGGCCAGCAGCGACTGGAACACGTTGTACAGGCTCAGGTAGACGCCCAGCGTTGCAGTGATGTAGTTGGTTTCCTCGCCGTCCTGCACCCGCTTGAGGTCATAGAGGATAAAGGCCGAAAAGATGCCGATGGCCAGCACCGACAGCGTGATCATCAGCGCGCTCGATTGCAGGAAGATGTTGGCAATGCCCGCCACCAGCATCAAGATCATGCCGATGAAGAGGAACTTGCCCATCGAGCTCAAGTCGCGCTTGATCACGCTCGACAGCGAGGCCATGCCCAGGAAGATGGCGCCCGTGCCGGCAAAGGCCGTCATGATCAGCTCAGCACCGTTGGCCAAGCCCAGCACCGTGCCCACCAGGCGCGAGAGCATCACGCCCATGAAGAAGGTGAAGGCCAGCAGCATGGGAACGCCGGCGGCCGAGTTCTTGGTCTTCTCGATGGCGTACATGAAGCCGAAAGCGCCGGCCATGAAGACGATCAGGCCGACCATGGGCGACATGGCCTTGGAAATACCGGTGGCCACGCCCAGCCAAGCGCCCAGCACGGTCGGCACCATGGACAAGGCGAGCAGCCAGTAGGTGTTGCGCAGCACACGGTTGCGTTCCTGGCGCAGAGCGCCGTCGCCCAGGCCGGTTGAGACATTGTTAAAGCTTGCGTTCATGACAGCTCCTGAGAGTTGAGTGAAGGGAAAACAGAGTTCTTCGAAAAGTTCAAGCCGCGCCGCTGGCCTCGGCCGCCGCGGCGCGGCGCTTGCCCCGGGCGCGGATGTTCAGTGCCTCCACGGCCAGCGAGAAGCACATGGCGGCGTAGATGTATCCTTTGGGTACATGCTGGTCGAAGGCTTCGGCGGTCAGCGCCATGCCCACCATGACCAGGAAGGCCAGGGCCAGCACCTTGACGGAGGGGTGGCGATCAACGAACTCGCCGATCGGCTTGGCCGCCACCAGCATCACAGCCACCGAGGTCACCACCGCCGCCACCATCACGCCAATCTGGTCCACCATGCCCACCGCTGTGATCACGGAATCGAGCGAGAACACGATGTCAATGATGGCGATTTGGCCGATGGTCATCCAAAACAGCTTCTGCCCCGCGGCCTTCAAGGCTGCGGCGTCGGCCGCCGGCGGGCCATCCTGCTCCTGCGCCTCCACCTCGACAAAGATCTCATGTGAGGCCTTGTAGAGCAGGAAAAGACCACCGAACAGCAGCACCAGATCACGCCCGCTGATGCCCTGGCCGAAAACCTGGAACAGATCGTCGGTCAGGCCCATGACCCAGCTCAGCGAGAACAGCAGCAGCAGACGCGACACCATGGCAAAGCCCAGCCCCAGCCGCCGGGCCTGGTCGCGTTGGGCGGCGGGCAGTCGACCCACCAGGATCGAGATGAAGATGATGTTGTCGATGCCCAGGACGATTTCCAGGGCGGTCAGCATCGCGAAGGCGATCCAAAGATTGGGGTCGAGCAGGAAGTCCATGGCGTGTCAGCGAGAGGTAAGGCCGAAAGGGCGGGAAGCCTCAGAGTGCCAAAAAATCAGTGTGGGGAGGCTCGCGCCCGGACTGGCCGGACGGGGCTGCAGGCGTCGGGGCCTGCGAGCGCGCTGCAGGCTTCAGCCTGGCAGTCGCGAAGCCAGTCCTTGAGGCGGCCGTTGCGGCCCCTCCAGCGCCGGCGCAACCGGCAAGCGGCAGGGCTGGGCCTGCCAGAGTTCCAGAGGCTCTCTCGGCGCTTGCGGCACTGAGGAGTTCAGCGCCAGCTCAGGCCATTCCATGCTGCCAGCATCTTGGCCATTGCCTGCGTGTTCCTGCTCATCCGCGGGAGCCCGAAGATCATGGGCCGCGGACGCAAATTCGGCGTCGACGGCGGACGGATCTGCCACGGACTGGGCCGGGCTGAGAGCCGCGGCAGCCACCGTCGCGCTCACCATGACCTGCGCCACCGCCATGTTCTGCGCGAACAGGGTCAGCAGCACGAACAGCTGGGCAGTGAGGAAGGCGATCAGGCGGGGTGTCACGGGCGCAGTTTAACGCCCTCGCGCCTTCAGGCATCGCGGCCAGCCGTGTCGGGGCGAATATCAGCCTGCAGATACGCCAATTCCTCGGCACTGAAGCCAGCTGCGCCGCGCGCCGCCAGGTTGAAGGGCGGGCGCAGACGCGGCGCCTGGTACTGCAGCACCAAACCCGGGTAGATGGCGACCGGATCCAGGCCGCGCAAGCGGCAACAGTGCCGATACCAGCGATTGCCGATCTCGACATGCCCGATCTCCTCACGCAGGATGATGTCCAGGATGGCCACCGCCCGGTGGTCGCCAGCGCGGGCCAGCTTGGCTTGCAGCGGCGGTGTGGCGTCCAGCCCGCGCGCTTCCAGGGTGCGCGGCACCAGGGCCATGCGCGCCAGCACATCCTCGGCCGTGCGCTCGGCCATGGTCCAGAGGCCGTCGTGGGCATCGAAGTCGCCGTACTGGTGGCCCAAGCTATTCAGGTGCTCGTGCAGCAAGCCGAAGTGCTGCGCCTCCTCGGCCGCCACACGCAGCCAGTCGAGGTAGAACTCGCGCGGCATGCCGGCAAAGCGCCAGACCGCGTCGAGTGCCAAATTGATGGCGTTGAACTCGATATGGGCGATGGCGTGGATCAGCGCGGCCCGTCCCTCCAGGGTGAAGGGCGAGCGGTTGGGTACTTGCAGGGCCGACAGCAAACGTGGCCGCTCGGGTCGGCCGGGCACGCCCTCCGGACGCTGCAGCTGCGCATCGGGGTCCAGGGCCAGGCCGTTCTGAGCGTCGACGTAGAGCGCCTGCGCGGCGGCGGCTTTGTCGGCAGGCGAGTTCAGGCAAAGGGTGTGCAGGGCACGGGCGCGGCAGTCCGGAGGCATCATGGGTAAATTATCCCCGGCCCCGCGGCTAAAGCCCTGGGCAGGTGGCCCGGTGTGCTTGGCCGCTTAAAATGTCGGGTTTTGCTGCGGCCGGGGGCCGTCCGGGAGTGCGAGATGGCGATTTTCCAGTTGGACGAACACCGGCCCGAAGTCGCCGCCAGCGCCTGGGTGGCCGACAGTGCCCAGGTCATCGGCCGGGTGCATCTCGACGAAGACGTCAGCATCTGGTTCAACGCCGTGCTGCGCGGTGACAGCGAACATCTGCACATCGGCCCTGGCTGCAATATCCAGGACGGCTCCGTGCTGCATGCCGACCACGGCTTTCCGCTGCGCTTGGAGGCGGGCGTGACGGTCGGTCACCAGGTGATGCTGCATGGCTGCACCG
This sequence comes from Paucibacter sp. DJ2R-2, assembly GCF_025717675.1. GTDB lineage: Bacteria > Pseudomonadota > Gammaproteobacteria > Burkholderiales > Burkholderiaceae_C > Paucibacter_A. The sequence goes on along the minus strand of NZ_JAJIRT010000006.1, from coordinate 230,500 downwards.
TGGGCGAGAACTCACTGATCGGCATCGGCGCTGTGGTGCTCAATGGTGCCCGCATCGGCCGCAACAGCATCGTGGGCGCCGGTGCCTTGGTCACCGAGGGCAAGGAGTTTCCAGACGGCAGCCTGATCGTCGGCAGCCCGGCCAAGGTGCTTCGAGAGCTGACCTCGGCCCAGGTCGAAGGTCTGCGCGCCAGCGCCCGTCACTACATTGCCAATGGCCAGCGCTACGCCAGCGGCCTCCAGAACATCAGCAGCGACTACCCCCAGAATTCCCAAGCCAAGCCATGAGTGAACTGCATAAATTCTTGTTCGAAGGCCTGCCCGTGCGCGGCATGCTGGTACGCCTGACCGACAGCTGGCAAGAGGTGCTCAAGCGCCGCGAGACCGTCGGCGCCCACCCGCCCGAGCTGCGCGCCTTGCTCGGCGAGATGGCCGCGGCTGCGGTATTGATGCAGTCCAATATCAAGTTCAATGGCGCCTTGGTGCTGCAGGTCTTTGGCGACGGTCCCGTCAAGCTGGCAGTCGCCGAGGTGCAGCCGGACCTGAGCTTCCGTGCCACCGCCAAGCTGGTCGGCGAGGTGCCGGCGGGTGCGCAACTCGAGGCCATGCTCAATGTCCATGGTCAGGGCCGCTGCGCCATCACCCTAGACCCCAAGGACAAATTTCCCGGCCAGCAGCCCTACCAAGGCGTGGTGCCTCTGCATGGCGACCAGCGCGAGCCGCTGCAGAAGCTGTCCGAGGTGCTGGAGCATTACATGCTGCAGTCCGAGCAGCTCGACACGAAGCTGGTGCTGTTTGCCAATGACGAAATCGCTGCCGGCCTCTTGATTCAGCGCCTGCCGGTGCAGGGCGAGGGCAATCTGGGTGGAGCCAAGAACGAGGATGACATCGGCCTGTCCGATGCCTTCAACCGTATCAGCATGCTGGCCGCCACCCTGACGCGCGATGAGTTGCTCGGCCTGGATGCTGAGACCATCTTGCGGCGCTTGTTCTGGGAGGAAACGGTGCGTCGCTTTGAGCCCCTGACGCCGCGCTTCGCCTGCAATTGCTCGCGCGAGCGCGTCAGCCAGATGCTCAAGGGCCTGGGTCGCGAAGAGGTGGACGAGGTCTTGGCCGAGCGCGGCAATGTCGAGATCGGCTGTGAGTTCTGCGGCCTGCAGTACCACTTCGACGCGGTCGACGTCGGCCAGCTGTTTGCGCAAGACCTGGCACAAGCAGGCGGCAGCGGCACCGTCCAGTAGGCGTTGGTGCCGCGGCACTTTCTGGCAATAAGCACTGTGGGATTGACGTCCCCGCCCTGATCCCCGACCTTGCCTGACGACCCCTCATGTGATGGGCCGTGCACAGGCCCGTGGGCCGGGAAGGGCGACGATGGACAACAAGGGCGGCGGATTTCCCTGGACCAGCTTGGCGGTGCTGGTCGCCTTTGTCACCAGCACCCAGCTGGTGCCTCATGCGTTCGATCAGCTGCGGCCGGCCGAGAAGGAGCGGGCGCAAGCGGTCACCGCGGCCGATCTGGAGGTCGAGGCGCGGCTCTGGGAGGACCCGTTTGTTGCCGTGCGCCGCCACGAGTCCGAGCGCCTGGAGCGCTGCGACAAGCTCTACAAAGACCCGGCCAAGGCCACCGATTGCAAGCTCAAGTCGGTGGCGGCGCTGCGCACGCCCAAAGAGCTTTCGCGGCGCCTGATGGGCGACGACGATCTGGATGCCAGTGAAACCCTGGTGCTGGTGGCCCTGGTGCCCGGCAATGCTTTTGTCGGCGCCGAAGAAGGGCGGCGGCGTACCCGCTATGCCGTGTTGGCGGGCCTGCAGGCCAAGGGTTATGTGCCGGACAATGCCGAGCGTCTGGGCCTGCTGCAGCTCGATGAGTCCAAGCTCAGTGCCCAGCCGGCTGCCAGCGACGGCGCACGGCCCGGCTTGCTGGTGCCTTATGAGTTGCTGTCCGCCAGCGCCCTGAGTGCGGCGGTGGCCACGTCCTCGCCAGCGCGCCCCGCGCAAGCGGCGTCCGGCGTGCCCGACATCGCCGATGCTTCGCGTTACAGCCAGGTGGTCTTGCTCTGGGTGGATGAGACGGCCCTGCCTACGCGCAAGCTGGACTCGCTGGCCTTGATGCTGCACGCCTTGTTCGAGCCCTGGGTGTCCGCCCGGCATGAGCCTCCGCCACTCGCGGTGATTGGCCCTTCCACCACCGACGCCTTGCGTGTGGCTCTGGCCGATCTGCGCAGCGGCGCTTGGCGCCATGGCCCGGGGCGCGCCTCGCGCGAGAGCTGTGCCATGCCGGCCGGTCAGCGCCCATTGGCCCAAGTGCCGTCCACGCAGGACCCTTCCCTGGACGGCTATTGGCATCTTTCGCGTGCCTTGCTCCTGAGCCCCTTTTCGACCGCCAGCGACGACATGCTCAGTGAGCTGGGCGGCAGCAGCTTGGAAGACTACATCGCCTGGCGTTTTTGTCGTTTGCAAGGCGGCCGCCAGGACCCGCCGGTGCGCCTGATTCGCAAGATCAGCAGCGACAAGGAATTGCTGGCCCAGTTGACGGGCGAGCTGAGCCTGCGCCTGGCGGCCAGCAAGGACTCGCCCCAGCGCGTGGTGCTGATCGGCGAGCGCGACTCGCTCTATGCCCAGGCCTTGGTCGGTCAGCTGCGCGCCAAGCTATCTCAGAACCCGGCTTTGCAGCTGGAGGAGCTGTATTTCTTCCGTGGCTTGGACGGTGTCACCACACGCGACGCCGGCCGCGACGACGGGCGGTCAGGCGCAGGCGCTGGCAAGAGCGATGCCCAGGCCCGTATCGAGTGGCCCGAGGCCCGCGACCAACTCGACTATCTGCGCCGCCTGGCCCAGCAGCTGCAGCGCAGCGAGGCCAAGGTCGGCGCCGTGCCCATCGGCGCCATCGGCCTGATGGCCAGCGATGTGCATGACAAGCTGCTCCTCTTGCAGGCCTTGCACGAGAGCTTTGCTGACAAGGTGTTCTTCACCACCGATATGGATGCGCGCTTTCTGCATCCGCGCACCCAGACCTTCACCCGCAATCTGCTGGTCGCTTCCAGCCTGCCCTTGGAATTCCCGCGCCTGCCTTCAGCGCACTGTCAGGCGGTGGCGAATCGGGTCGGCTTGCCTGCGCCCGACCTGGCCGCCGGCAACCCGCCCTGGCGTGATGTCTACCAATCCTCGGCTTACCTGGCAGCGCGGCATGCCGGCTGCCGGAGCAAGGCTTGCCGGGCGGTCGAAGACTGCGCGGCCGAGGAAGCGCTGGATCGCCCTTCGCTCTATGAGGTGGGCCGAAGTGCTGCCGTTGCCCTGAGCGGTTACGCCTTCGAGCGCCGGCCAGCGAGCAAGCCCTATGCCGTGCGCTTGCTGGCGGTGGCCCTGCCGGTGCTGATGCTGCTGGGCTTGCTGGTCTGGCCCGGCACGCCGGTTCTTCGCTGCATCAAGCGACGTTGGGCGGAGTCTGCGCAGGATCCGGCTGGGGGCGTGCTTGCACCCAGCATTTCTCTGCCCGAGCTGGGCTTTGTGGCGCTCTACGCCTGGCTGTTCTTCTTCACTTTGGTCAGCTTAAGCGAGATGCTCTGGCCCGGCCGCCTGAGTTTCGCGCCCGGCATGCTGGGCTTGAGCCTGGGAAGTACCTTGCTGTTGCTGCTGTCACTGGCGCCCGAGCATCGTTTCGGGTTCCGCACCGGGCTGGCGATGGCACCTGGCGCACGCCGGGTTCTTCGGGGTCTGTGCTGGTTGAGCCTGCTGCTGCTGTGGGGGCTGATGCTGCGCCAAGCGGCACCCACGCCTTGCCAGAACTGCGAGCCCTTGGCCTGGCTGGAGGGCATCAGCGCCTGGCCCTCGCACCTGATCCATTTGCTGGCCTTGCTGGCCATCGTCGACACCCTGGATGCCACCTGGTCGCGCAGCGTGCATGGCATGGCCGAGGAAAGCGCTTGGTTGCGCCTGCCCGAGCAAGCGCCCAAGCGCGCCGGGGTGGCGGCGCGTGAAGGCGGGCTGCGTTTCATGCGCCGGATCTGGTCGCGGCATCTGAGCGTGGCAGGCTGGCATGCGCCGGCCGGCGGCAGCGTGGACTTCCGCATCCTCTGGCACCAGTACGGCCGGCGCGGCAGCCGCGTGCCGCGGGCCTTGCGCATCCTGCTGGGCTTTGTGCTGACCCTGGCGGTGGTGCTGGGCCTGTTTTTCGGTTTCAGCGATGGGGCCGGTCCGGCGGTGCCGGTGCGCGGCGACGACCACCGGGCGCTGATCCGCTTCACGCTCGATGCCATCCTGGTGCTGCTGCCTCTGCTGGTGGTGGCGGTTGGCGATGCGACCATGCTGGCCTGCCGCTTCATCCGCCTGCTCACGGCGGCTCGCACGGTCTACCCCGGCTCCACGCTGGGGTATTTCGCGGCCAGCCTGGGCAGCGCGCATGAGCAGCTGTGGCTGCGCCCCATCGCCGCCGACCCCGCGCTGCGTGCCGACGCGCCGCTCTCGCTGCGCCGCCACAGCCTGCTCGATGACTGGATCGATGTGCAGATTGTGGTGCGCCGCAGTGCCCGCATTGGCCCTTTGGTGATGGGGCCTTTTGTGGTGCTGACCTTGCTGATCGTCGGGCGCAGTCGCTTGTTCGACAACTGGTCCTTGACCCTGCCCGTGGCCATGGCCGCCAGCGCCTATCTGCTGGGGCTGCTGGCTCTGGCGGTCTTGCTCAAGCAGGCGGCCGAACAGGCGCGCAGCCGGGCGCTGCGCCGCATGGAGGCCGATCTGCGCTGGCTGATGGGCGGCGATGAGGATCAACGCAAGCTGATCGAGCCCTTCAAACGCTTGATGAGTTCGGTGCAAGAGGAGCGCGGCGGTGCCCTGGCGCCGATCTTTGAGCAACCCCTGGTCAAGGCCTTGCTCGTGCCCCTGGGAGGCGCCGGCGGGGCGCAGCTGTTTGAGTATTTCCTGCTGGCACGCTGACCCATAATCGCCGCTGCCACTCCAGCAACGACAACAACAGCGGGCCCAGCATGCACATAGCCATCCTCACCGGCGGCGGCGATTGCCCCGGTCTCAATGCCGTGATCCGGGCCGTCAGCCTGGCCCTGATCCAGCAGTGTGGCGCGCGCGTCAGTGGCGTCGAGCGCGGCTTTCTGGGCCTGATCGAGCAGCGCCTGCGGCCCCTGGCCCTGGCCGATGTGCAAGACATCCTGGCGCAAGGCGGCACCATTCTCGGTACGCACAATCGCTGCGACCCTTTCCATTACTTCGCCGAGGGTGGCGCCGATGTCTCGGCGCGCGTGCTGGACTACGTTCGGACCCAGGGCATCGATGCCCTGGTTGCCATTGGCGGTGATGGCACCATGGCGATTGCTGAGCAATTCAGCCGTTTGGGCCTGCCGGTGGTGGGCGTGCCCAAGACCATCGACAACGACCTGTTCCTGACCGAGCGCAGTTTCGGTTTCGACAGCGCCGTGGCGGTGGTGTCAGAAGCACTGGACCGGCTGGAGACGACAGCGCGCAGCCACGGCCGGGTCATGATTGCCGAGACCATGGGGCGCAATGCCGGCTGGATCGCGCTGGAAGGCGGTCTGGCGGGCGGGGCCGACGCCATCCTGCTGCCCGAGCTGCCGTACCGGCTGGAGGCGGTGATTGAGCACTGCCGGCGCCGAACGGCCGGTGGCGGCCATGCCTTGATCTGCGTGGCCGAGGGCGCTCACGCCCAGGCGCAAAGCCAGGTGGTGCGCGCACTGTTGAGCGATAGCCCTGACCCGGTGCGCCTGGGCGGCATCGGTGCGGTGCTGGCGCAGCAGCTGCAGCAGGCTTTGGGGGAGCACGGCGAGGTCGAAGTTCGCTCCACCTTGTTGGGCCATGTGCAGCGTGGCGGCACGCCCACTGCATTTGATCGCGTGCTGGCCACGCAGTTCGGCTGGGCTGCGGCTCAGCTGGTGCGCGAGCGGCGATTTGGCCGCATGGTGGCCTTACAGGGGGCCGAGTTCACCAGCGTGCCCCTGGCCGAGGTGGCGGGGCGTAACCGGCTGGTGCCGCTGGATCACCCCTTGCTGCAAGCGGCTCAAGGCCTGGGGCTCTGTCTCGGTCAGTGAAGCGGCGGAGCTGCGTTCAGCGGCGCGGGTTCCAAAGGTGCTCGCATTCGGGCACATCGCAGTTGTCACAGGCCCAGCGCCATTCGGGCAAGGCATCCTGGCGTGCCTGCAGGCGGCTGAACAAGCCCGTAGCCGGTAGGGGTGAAGCCCGCTTGGCCAGCAGCAAGGGTGTGATGGCATTGAGCGCTGCGTCCAAACGCCGTTCGCCGCTGCCGGCTACCACCGACCAGCCCAAGCCGGCGCCCAGGAGGGCGCGACGAACAGCGGCGTCCACCGGCGCTCGCACATGGGCTCCGTCGCGCTGCAGCCCATCGGCCACCCAAGGCAGGTCCAGCGCGGTCAGCAGGGTCAGGGCGCAGCGGCGATGAAAGGCCAGGCCAGCGTCGAGCAAGGATCGGTCGGCAAACAGCAGCTCGCTATAGACGGCCGTCATCAAGGGCGTGGTGTCGCAGAGCACCAGATCGGCCGTCAGGGCCAGGGCCTCGCAGCGTGCGGCCTGGGCCTCGGCAATGGCGGCTTGTTCCTCGGGTCGGGGCGTACGGCCGGCGGCTTCGCACCATTCGCGCAAGACCTCGGGTGCGAGCGCACAGCGCAGGCCGGTGGCCGTGCTCAGCGCAGAATGGAGGGCTTGAGCGAGGCTCGACTTGCCGGTGCTTTCCGCACCGACGATGGCGATCAGCAGACCAGGCACGGCGTGCTGAGTTTCAGGCCAGAGCCTGGCGCGAAGCCGGCGGTGTGCCTTGTTGCAGCTGCTGCGCCCAGGCGCGCCAGCCGGCCACCGACATGGGGATGAAGACGGCGTACAGCAGCACGGTCAACCAGTAGCCCTTGTAAGCAAACAGGGCCACGCTGACGCCATTGACCAGCACCCACACGCCCCAGTTCTCCTGGTACTTGCGCGACAGCAGCCATTGGCCCAGCAAGCTGGCAACGGTGGGGAAGGCGTCCCAGTAGGGAACCTGGGAGTCGGTCTGGTGCTGGAGAAACAGGCCCAGCAGCGGCCAGGCCAGCAAGGTGGCGAGCACCGACAGGGCCAGGCCCGGCCGGCTCAGTCGCTGTACACGCAAGGCCTGGCCGTCCTCCCCCTTGCCGCGCAGCCACTGCCACCAGCCCCAGAGCGACACGCTGACGAAGACCAGCTGCAGGCTGGCCTCGCCGTAGAGCTTGCCGCTCCAGAACAGCAGGAAATACAGCAGGGAGCTGATGATGGCCAAGGGCCATGCCAGGGCGTGGACGCGCATATTGCAGACCACCATCCACAGGGCCAGCACAAAGGCGATCAACTCGGTCCAGCTGATCGGGCTGCCCAGCAGCTCGAAAGCTGGGGCGAACAGGGGTTGCAGCAGGTGCAGCAAGGCGTCCATGCGGAACGGCGTCTCCTCGAATGGGGTGTGTGGCGGCGCCGCAGCGTGTGAGCGCGTCGGCTCAGCGGCGCACTTGCACGTAGATCTCGTCGGGCTTGATCATGCCCAGCTCGAAGCGCGCTTTTTCTTCGACCATCTCCAGGCCTTCGCGCAGGTCGCGCAGCTCGGCTTCGAGCTGAGCATTGCGGACGCGGGCCTGTTCATTGGCGGCCTCGACGTTCGCCAGCTCAGCGCGCAGTTGCACGCCGCGAGGCAGGCTGCCCTTGCCCATCCATAGCTGGTACTGGATCAGCATAAGAAAGGCCGCGAGGATGACGCCGAGTGTTTTCACGCGAGCAGTTTAGCCGAGGCGCGAGAAGAAGAAAAAACGCCGCGAGACCGGGCGGTCTGGCGGCGTTCGCGGCATACAGCCACTCGCTGCGGAGTGGCGGGCAGGATCACTTCAGGTTGTAGAAGGCAGCGCGGCCGGGGTACACGGCCACATCGCCCAGGTCTTCTTCGATACGCAGCAGTTGGTTGTACTTGGCCATGCGGTCCGAGCGCGACAGCGAGCCGGTCTTGATCTGGCCGGCGTTCAGGCCGACGGCGATGTCGGAGATGGTCGAGTCTTCGGTTTCGCCCGAGCGGTGCGAGATCACGGCGGTGTAGCCGGCGCGCTTGGCCATCTCGATGGCGGCGAAGGTTTCGGTCAGGGTGCCGATCTGGTTGATCTTGATCAGGATCGAGTTGGCGATGCCCTTCTCGATGCCTTCTTTCAGGATTTTGGTGTTGGTGACGAAGAGGTCGTCGCCGACGATCTGCACATTCTTGCCCAGACGATCGGTCAGCAGCTTCCAGCCGTCCCAGTCGCCTTCGGCCATGCCATCTTCGATCGAGATGATGGGGTACTTGTCGACCCAGGTCGCCAGCATATCGGTCCATTCCTGGGCCGTCAGCTGGATGCCACCTTCGCCTTCGAGCACGTACTTGCCGTCCTTGTAGAACTCGCTGGCGGCGCAGTCCAGGCCGATGGCGATCTGCTCGCCGGCGGTGTAGCCCGCTTTGTCGATCGCGTCCAGGATCAGCTGGATGGCGGCTTCATGGCTTTCCACGCTGGGCGCGAAACCACCTTCGTCACCCACGGCGGTGGAGATGCCCTTGTCGTGCAGGATCTTCTTCAATGCGTGGAAGACCTCGGCGCCCCAGCGCAGGGCTTCACGGAAGCTCGGTGCGCCCACGGGAATGATCATCAGCTCTTGCAGGTCGAGGCTGTTGTTGGCGTGCGCGCCGCCGTTGATGACGTTCATCATCGGCACGGGCAGCTGGTTGCCGTTCATGCCGCCGAAGTAACGGTACAGCGGCAGACCCGACTCTTCGGCCGCAGCGCGGGCCACGGCCATGGACACGGCCAGCATGGCGTTGGCGCCCAGGCGGCTCTTGTTCTCGGTACCGTCCAGATCGATCAGGGTGCGGTCCAGGAAAGCTTGCTCGGAGGCATCCAGGCCCAGCACGGCCTCGGAGATCTCGGTGTTGATGTGCTCAACCGCCTTCAGAACACCCTTGCCCAGATAACGGCTCTTGTCACCGTCACGCAGTTCGATCGCTTCGCGCGAGCCGGTCGAGGCGCCCGAAGGCACGGCGGCACGGCCCATCACGCCGGATTCCAGCAAGACATCGCATTCGACGGTCGGGTTGCCGCGGCTGTCCAGAATTTCGCGGCCGACGATATCAACAATGGCACTCATTCAAGCTCTCCAAAAGGTCAAAAATTCGGGTTCGGCGCGCATCTTGCCAGCTGGCAGTTACCGGCGCTGAACAATCTTGCGCGGGGTCCGCCCGCCAAGACGGGCGATCCAATTCAGGCCGAGAAGTCGTTCTCGAGCAAAGGCTGGCTCTTGACCAGGCGGTCCAGGGCCACCAGTTGTTCCAGCAGGGCGCGCATGCGCTGCAGCGGCACGGCATTGGGGCCGTCGGACCAGGCCTCGGCCGGGCGCGGATGGGTTTCCATGAAGAGGCCCGCCACGCCTGCGGCCACGCCGGCGCGGGCCAGCACCGGCACCATTTCGCGGGCGCCGCCGCTGCTGGTGCCTTGGCCGCCGGGCTTCTGCACCGAGTGGGTCACATCGAACACCACCGGCGCGCCGGTCTTGCGCATCTCGGCCAGGCTGCTCATGTCGGCGACGAGGTTGTTGTAGCCGAAGCTCACGCCGCGCTCGCAGGCCAGGAATCGGTCTTCCGACAGGCCAGCTTCGCGCGCGGCGTCGCGGGCCTTGTCGATGACATTCTTCATGTCCCAAGGGGCCAGGAACTGACCCTTCTTGATATTGACCGGCTTGCCGGACTTGGCCACGGCGCGGATGAAATCCGTTTGGCGGCAAAGGAAGGCCGGGGTCTGCAGCACGTCCACGACGCTGGCGACTTCCGCCACCTGGGCCTCATCATGCACATCGGTGATGATGGGCAGCTGCAGTTGGCGGCGCACTTCGTCGAGGATCTTCAGGCCGGCATCGATGCCGACGCCGCGCTTGGTCGAACCCGAGGAGCGGTTGGCCTTGTCGAAGGAACCCTTGTAAATCAGCGGAATGCCCAGAGCCGTGCAGGCTTCCTTGAGCTGACCTGCCACTTCGAGAGACATTTCCAGGCCCTCGATCGAGCAGGTGCCGGCGATCAGGAAGAAAGGTCGGTCGATACCGACCTCAAAACCGCAAAGCTTCATGGGCAGGATTCCTTCAGGCCTGTTTGTGGTTCAGCGCCGCCTTGATGAAGGCGGTGAACAGCGGGTGGCCGTCCCAGGGGGTGGACTTGAACTCGGGGTGGAATTGCACGCCGACATACCAGGGGTGCACCTCGCGCGGCAGCTCCACCATCTCGGTCAGCTTCTCACGCTGAGTGATGGCCGAGATCACCAGGCCAGCCTTTTGCAGCTTGTCCAGGTAATGGGTGTTGGCTTCGAAGCGATGGCGGTGACGTTCGCTGACGACCGGGCCGTAGATGTCGAAGGCCAAGGTGCCGGGCGCCACGTCCGAGCTCTGAGCGCCCAGGCGCATGGTGCCGCCGAGGTCGCTCTTTTCGTCGCGCTTCTGGATCGAACCGTCGGCGTCCTGCCATTCGTCGATCAGAGCGATCACCGGATGCGGGGTCTCGGGTTCGAACTCGGTCGAGTTGGCGCCGCTGAGGCCAGCCATATTGCGGGCGTACTCGATGGTGGCAACCTGCATGCCCAGGCAGATGCCCAGATAAGGCACCTTGTGTTCACGGGCGTACTGGGCGGCCAGGATCTTGCCTTCCACGCCGCGCTTGCCGAAGCCGCCGGGCACCAGGATGGCGTCGAATTGCTTCAGCTGCGAGATGTTCTCGGCATTCAGCATCTCGGAGTCCACGTACTCGATGTTGACGCGCGAGTGGTTGTGGATGCCGGCGTGGCGCAGGGCCTCGTTCAGCGACTTGTAGGAATCGCTCAAGTCGGTGTACTTGCCGCACATGGCAATCGTCACATCCTTGGCGGGGTTCTCGACCTCGCTGACCAGGGTGTCCCAGCGCTTCAGGTCGGCCGATTTGGTGTTGAGCTGCAGCTTGGTGCAGATCAGCTGGTCCAGGCCCTGCTCGTGCAGCATGCGCGGCACTTTGTAGATGGTGTTGACGTCCCACATGGAGATCACACCGTACTCGGGCACATTGGTGAAGAGCGAGATCTTCTCGCGCTCGTCATCAGGGATGCGGCGGTCGGCGCGGCACAGCAGGGCGTCCGGCTGGATGCCGATTTCGCGCAGCTTCTGTACCGTGTGCTGGGTCGGCTTGGTCTTCAGTTCGCCGGCCGCAGCAATCCAGGGCACATAGGTCAGGTGCACGAAGGCGACGTTGTTCGGGCCGGCCTTCAAGCTCATCTGGCGCGCCGCTTCGAGGAAGGGCAGGGACTCTATGTCGCCGACCGTGCCGCCGATTTCCACAATGGCCACATCGACCGCATCGGGCGTTCCGGCACCGGCGCCGCGGCGAACGAAGTCCTGGATTTCGTTGGTGATGTGCGGAATCACCTGCACCGTCTTGCCGAGGTAGTCACCGCGGCGTTCCTTCTCCAGCACGGACATGTAGATCTGGCCGGTGGTGAAGTTGTTGGCGCGCTTCATGCGCGTGGTGATGAAGCGCTCGTAGTGACCCAGATCCAAGTCCGTCTCGGCACCGTCTTCAGTCACGAAGACTTCGCCATGCTGGAACGGGGACATCGTGCCCGGATCAACGTTGATGTACGGATCCAGTTTGATGAGGGTGACCTTGAGGCCGCGCGATTCGAGGATGGCAGCCAGTGAGGCTGATGCGATGCCCTTGCCGAGTGAGGACACCACACCGCCTGTGACGTAGACGTACTTGGTCATGTCGTGCAGCGTTCTCGTGAAAAACGCTGTGGTGGTAAAGCGCGATTATAGCGAGGCCCGGCGCGTCGCTCGAGCGCGGGCCTGCGATTCAGGCCGGCGCTTGCGTGGAAAGCTGCATGGCTTCCAGCAACTGCAGCACCAGCGCCGCAGTGTCGTCGGGGCGCTCAAAGGGAAAGAGGTGGCTGCCCTCCAGCCACACAAAATGTTGCCGGGCCAGGGCCTGGCTGGCCGCGGCGCCGCCCTGGCGCAACTCGTCCGACCGGGTGCCGGCAATGAAGCCGACCGGGCAGTGTGGCGGATGCTGGCGCAGCAAGGTGCCCAGGTGATGGGGCAGGGTGTTGTAGATGCGCGTCTCGATGTCGCGCCGGAAACGCAGTCGTGTGTGGCCTCCGCTCTCCTCGAAGCCTCCGGCGATGTAATCCTGCAGCACACGGGGGTCCCAGCGTGCAAACTTCCGCTTGGACGCGAAGTGACTCAGCACGTCCTCGCGCGTGGGCCACTCGTGGCGCCGTTGGCTGGAGATCTTGCCGGGCGAGACCCGCTGGATCAGACGCGTCGCCTTGGCCATGCGCACGCTGTGGGCGCGCCAGCCGCTGATCACAGGCGAGTCCAGCATCACCAGGCTCTGCACCAGGTCCGGCCGTTTGCAGGCCACCATCAAGCTCATCAGGCCGCCCAGGGAATGGCCGACCAGGCTGACCGGCCCGCTGGGTTTGACCTCGTCGGTGATGAAGGCGATCAACTCGTCGCGCAGATGCGGCCAGTTGCTGCTGACCGGATAGGCCGGGTTGTGGCCGATCTGGGGCAGGGCGTGCACGGTCCAGCCGGCGCGGCGCCAAGCCTCGAAGTGCAGGCGGTAGCAGGCGGCACCGAAGCCGTTGGCGTGGGAGAAGACGAGGGTGCGGTTCATTCCTGTGGGCGTTTGGCTTGCGTGGCTACTCGGTCTGGCTCAGCTTCTTGAGCCGGTAGACCAGGTCCAGCGCTTCGCGCGGTGTCAGCGTGTCGGGGTCCACATCATTGATGGCCAGGCTCAAAGCGCTTGTCGCTTGGGAGACAGGCAGTGGCTCGGGCGCGGCCGGCGGCGGCGCGAACAGATCGATCTGGGCCTGGCCTTCGCCGGCCTTGGCCTCCAAGGCTTCCAGTGTGGCGCGCGCCTGACGCACCAGGGAGGCCGGCATGCCGGCCAGACGTGCCACCTGCACGCCATAGCTGCGGCTGGCCGGGCCGGGCTGGATCTCGTGCAGGAAGACGATGCTGTCGCCGCTCTCGACCGCGCCAACATGGCAGTTGATCGCTTGCGGGTGCTTGCTCGGGAACTCGGTCAGCTCGAAATAGTGGGTGGCGAACAGCGTGAAGGCGCGGCTCTTGTCGTGCAAATGGCTGGCGATGGCGCCGGCCAGGGCCAGGCCATCGAAGGTGGAGGTGCCGCGGCCGATCTCGTCCATCAACACCAGAGACTGTTCGGTGGCGCTGTGCAGAATCGCCGCGCCCTCGGTCATCTCCAGCATGAAGGTGGACTGGGCATTGGCCAGGTCGTCGGCCGCGCCGATGCGGGTGTGGATGGCATCCATGGGCCCCAGCCGGCAGGCGCTGGCCGGCACATAACTGCCAATCGCGGCGAGCAGGCTGATCAGGGCCACCTGGCGCATGAAGGTGCTCTTACCGCCCATATTCGGACCGGTGATGATGGCCATGCGGGTGCGCGCATCGAGACGGCAGTCATTGGCCATGAACTCGCCCGCGCCGGTCTCGCGCAGCCGCGATTCCACCACCGGATGACGGCCCTGGATGATGTCGATGCAGGGTTGGTTGACGAACTCGGGCCGGCACCAGTTCAGGGTCGAGGCTCGCTCGGCCAGGGCGGCAAGGGCATCGAGGCTGGCCAGGGCCCGGCCCAGGGCGGACAGCGGTTGCAACTCCTCGACCAGCTGGTCCAGCACCAGCTCGTAGAGCAGCTTTTCTCGGGTCAGCGAACGTTCTTGGGCCGACAGCGCCTTGTCTTCGAAGGTCTTGAGCTCGGGCGTGATGTAGCGCTCGGCGTTCTTCAAGGTTTGGCGACGCTGGTAGTCCAACGGCACCTTGTCGACCTGGCCTTGCGTCACCTCGATGTAGAAGCCATGCACCTTGTTGTACTGCACACGCAGATTCGGAATGGCGGTGCGGGCGCGCTCACGGGTTTCCAGGTCGAGCAGGAAAGCATCGCAGTTGTTCTGGATGGCGCGCAACTCGTCAAGTTCGGCATCGAAGCCGCCGGCGATCACGCCGCCGTCGCGCACCAGCACGGCGGGTTCTTCGGCGATGGCGCGGCTCAGCAGCTCCTCAATATGGGGCGAGGCCGAGAGGCCTTGCGCCAGCTGGTCCAGCAAGGCGCTGCCCCCGGCCGGCAGGGTTTGCTGCAGCTCGGGCAGGATGCGCAAGGTGGCGCGCAAGCCGGTCAGCTCTCGCGGCCGTACCTGGCGCAGGGCCACGCGGGCGGCGATACGCTCGACATCGGAGACATGGCGCAGGGCATCCCGCAGCTTGCCGAATGCGGGCTCAGGACTGGCTTGCAGAAGGGCGGCGATGGCCTCGTGCCGACCCAGGGCTTCGGCGCGCTCGCGCTTGGGGTGCAGCAACCAGTGGCGCAGGGCGCGGCTGCCCATGCCGCTGCGGCAGCTGTCTAGCAGCGAGAGCAGGGTGGGGCTGGTTTCGCCGCGCAGGGTCAGGGTCAGTTCCAGATTGCGCTGGGTGGCCGGTGGCAGGTCCAGCAAGTCGCCGCTGCGCTGCACGCTGAGCGCACGCACATGGGCCAGGGCCCGGCCCTGGGTGTGCTCGGCATAGCTGAGCAGGGCGGCCGCGGCCGCTTGCGCCGCCGTCATCTGCTGGGCGTTGTAGCCGGCCAGGCTGGCCACGCCGAGTTGCTCGCAGAGCTTGCGCGCACCCAAGGCGGTGTCGAACTGCCAGCTCGGGCGGTTGGTGATGGGCGCCCGGGCGGCCAGCACCGCGGCGGGCTGGCGTTCCCGGTCCACGAGCACCTCGGCGGGGCTCAGGCGGGCCAGCCAGGACGGCAGCTCACGCTCCGAGCATTCGGCCAGGCCCAGTTGGCCCTGGGTGATGGACAACCAGGCCAGGCCGTGGGTCTTGCCCTGCTGCACCACGGAGAGCAGCACCGAATCCTGCTTGTCAGCCAGCAACTCGCTGTCGGTGACCGTGCCCGGCGTGACCACGCGCACCACCTTGCGCTCGACCGGACCTTTGGAGGTGGCGACATCGCCGACCTGCTCGGCAATCGCCACGGCCTCGCCCAGCTTGATCAGCTTGGCCAGATAACTCTCCAGCGCATTGACCGGCACACCGGCCATCACCACCGGCTCGCCGGCGCTCTGGCCGCGGGTGGTCAGTGTGATGTCGAGCAGCTGGTTGCACTTGCGCGCGTCGTCGAAAAAGACCTCGTAAAAGTCGCCCATGCGGAAGAACACCAGCTCCTCGGGGTGCTCGTGCTTGATGCGCAGGTACTGCGCCATCACCGGCGTGTGGGCAGAAAAATCCGGGGCGTGGCTCATGGTCGTGATGCGGGCGGCAGTGATGCGGGCGTCAGAAATGAACAAAGCCCTCGGACGGAGGGCTTTGTCGGTCAGGGGTGCTGAGACAGCTCAGCGCGCAGTTTAAGCGCCTTCGCCGCCCAACTCGTCCTTGCGGATGCGCACAGCGGCGCGCTTCTTCGGCGCGGCCGCAGCCAGAGCAGCAGCAGGCGAGAGCTCTTCGCCGGCGTCTGCGGCTGGCTTGGCTTCGCTGCCAGCCTCTTCGGCTGCGATCACACGGGTGTAGGGTGCGAGGATCTGCACCAGCTGGCCGTAGATCTTGGGGCTGCCGGCCACCACTTCGCGCTGGTGCAGGAAGTCGGACTCACCGGTGAAGTTGCCGATCAGGCCACCGGCTTCGGTGATGATCAGCGAACCAGCGGCCACATCCCAGGGCTGCAGGCCGGTCTCAAAGAAGGCGTCGTAGTAGCCAGCAGCGACATAGCAGAGGTCCAGCGCGGCCGCGCCCGGGCGGCGCAGGCCGGCGCATTCGACCATCACCGCTTCGAACATCTTCATATAGCGCTTGAAGTTGTCGCCGCGGCGGAAGGGGAAGCCGGTGCCGATCAGAGCGTCGCTCAAGCGGGTGCGCTTGGACACGCGCAGGCGGCGGTCGTTCAGGAAAGCGCCGCGGCCCTTGGTGGCGTAGAACAGGTCGTTGCGGGTCGGGTCGTAGACGACGGCCTGCTGCACCACGCCGCGATGTGCCAGCGCGATCGACACGCAGTACATGGGCAGGCCGTGGATGAAGTTGGTGGTGCCGTCCAGGGGATCGATGATCCAGACGAATTCGGAATGCTTGGCACCGTGCTCACGGCCGGACTCTTCGGCGAGGATGCCGTGGTCGGGGTAGGCCTGGAGCAGGGTTTCGATGATGATCTTTTCCGCCGCTTGGTCCACCTCGGTCACAAAGTCATTGGGCGACTTGGTGTTGATCTTCAGGATATCGAGGTCCATCGAAGCGCGGTTGATGATGGCGCCTGCTGCACGTGCAGCCTTGATGGCGACATTGAGCATGGGATGGAGTGAAGCTTGCTGCGTCATGCGTGAAACCTTGCCTGAAGAAGGAGTGAGGTGGACTGGCGAAGAAAAAGAGCGGTTCCTGATAGCGCAGCGGCACCGTTTAAGGGTTGCTGGCCTAGGATAATCCCGCATTTTAACCGAGGCGGGCTGTTTGCCTAGTGTTTCCTCGGTTTCCTCTTGATTGATCGAAGCGGCCCGCGTTGATATGACACGTTTTGTCCTGATCCAGACCAGCCACCCCGGCAATGTCGGTGCCACGGCGCGAGCCATGAAAGTGATGGGTTTTTCCGAGCTGGTGCTGGTTCGCCCGCGCTTTGCCGATGTGCTGAGCCAGGAGGACACGGTGGCCATGGCCAGCGGCGCGGCCGACATCCTGGCGCGTGCCCGCATCGTCGACAGCCTGGACGAGGCTTTGGACGGCGTGAGCTTCGCCTGCGCCACGGCCATGACGCCGCGCGACTTCGGCCCGCCGGTGCGCGAGCCACGTTCCTTGTTTGCCGAGCTGGCAGCCTCCGAACACAAGCTGGGCCTGGTCTTCGGTTCCGAGCGCTATGGCATGAGCAACGAGGACGTCTACCGCTGCCATGCGGTGCTGTCGATTCCGACCCACCCCGACTACGGCTCGCTGAACTTGGCACAGGCGGTGCAATTGCTGGCCTATGACTGGCGCCAGGCCTTGGGTGGCTTTGCGGTGGCCGCTCGCACTCCAGACCCGAATTTGGCCGATGCCCGGGCGGTCCAAGGCTTGCTGACGCATCTGCAGGCTTCGCTGGAACAGATCGGCTTTCTCGACCCGGCCGCGCCGCGCAAGCTGATGCCGCGCCTGAACCAGCTGTTCAACCGCGCGCAGCTGACGGCGGAGGAGGTGCACATCTTGCGCGGCATTGCCCGCGCCATGGTGGAGCCGCCGCGCGCCAAGGGCTGAATACGCCCAAACTCAGTCACCGCTAAACTGGCCGACCCTGGTTTCTTTCGAGTCACAGCCTTTCATGTTTCAGCGCCTACGCGAAGACATCGCCTGCATTCTTGAGCGCGATCCAGCCGCCCGTTCGACCTGGGAGGTGCTGACCTGTTACCCGGGCCTGCATGCCTTGTGGATGCACCGCCGTGCCAACTGGTGCTGGCGCCACGGCCTGCGCTGGACCGGGCGCTTCATCTCGCATCTGGGGCGATTCTTGACCGGCATCGAAATCCATCCGGGCGCCACCATTGCCCGGCGTGTCTTCATCGACCACGGCATGGGCATCGTCATCGGCGAGATGGCCGAGATTGGCGAAGGCTGCACCATCTATCAAGGTGTGACTCTGGGCGGGACCTCGCTGGTCAAGGGCGCCAAGCGCCACCCGACCCTGGAGGCCGGCGTCATCGTCGGTGCCCATGCCTGTGTGCTGGGCGGTTTCACCGTCGGGGCCGGTGCGCGCATCGGTTCGGGTGCGGTGGTCACGCGCCCGGTGCCGGCCAATGCCACGGCGGTCGGCAACCCGGCGCGCATCATTGAGGCACAGGCCGATGCCAAGCGCGAGGAGCAGGCCGCCAAGATGGGTTTCTCTGCCTATGGCATCAGCCAGGGCGATGACCCGGTGACCCAGGCCATGCGCGGCTTGATCGACAACGCGGCCAGTCACGATCATCAGATCGCGCTGCTGTGGCAGGCGGTTTGCAAGCTCTCGGCTGCGTCCAAAACCCAGGTGGGGGACTGCGTGCCGGCGGATGCCCAGCAATGCGAGGCCTTCGATGCGGCCTCGCTCAATCAGCTGGTGAAGTGAGGCCTCAGGTGCGGGTCCGCAGCGCGGTCTTGGGTCGGAATCCCTTGCAGATCTCGTCGCGGGTTTCCAAGTAAGGCCCGCCGATCAAGTCCAGGCAATAGGGCACGGCGGCAAAGATGCCAGGCACGAGGGCACGGCCTTCGGCATCCTTCAAGCCTTCCAATGTCTCGGCAATCGCCTTGGGCTGGCCCGGCAAATTGATGATCAGGGCGCGGCCCCGAATCACCGCGACCTGGCGCGAGAGGATGGCCGTGGGCACAAAGCGCAGCGAGATCTGGCGCATCTGTTCGCCGAAGCCGGGCATTTCCTTGTCGGCCACATCCAGCGTCGCTTCCGGGGTGACATCACGCAGCGCTGGACCGGTGCCACCGGTCGTCAGCACCAGCTCGCAGTGCACCTCGTCCACCAGCTCACGCAGGGTCTGGGCGATCAGTGGGCGCTCATCGGGGATCAGGCGCGCGACGAACTCGATCGGGTTGTGCAGCGCCGCGCTCAGCCAGCTTTGCAGTGCCGGCAAGCCCTTGTCTTCATACACACCGCTGGAGGCGCGGTCGCTGATCGAGACGATGCCGATGCGAACTGGCTCGGGCGTGGGTGGCAGCGGCAGAGGAAGGGGCAAGCCTGCGCTCATTCCTCCTCGTCCTCCGCAGCCTCGCCTTCAGCGGCCGGGTTGACGCGCAGGCGCTCGGTCTTGATGAACTGGAAGAGGTCGCGGAAGGCGCGACCGCTGCGCTGCTCGGGCGCGGCTGCGGCGTCCTTGCGGGCCGCCCGCACCAGGCTGCGCAGCTGCTGCACGTCAATGCCTGCATGCTCGGCGATGAAGCTCTGCAGTGCCGCGTCGTCGGCCAGCAGGCGCTCGCGCCAGGCTTCGCTCTCGTGCAGGGCCAGGCTGTCCTTGGCATGGCCGAGCTTGT
Source organism: Paucibacter sp. DJ2R-2 (assembly GCF_025717675.1). GTDB lineage: Bacteria > Pseudomonadota > Gammaproteobacteria > Burkholderiales > Burkholderiaceae_C > Paucibacter_A. Next base: position 211,466 of record NZ_JAJIRT010000006.1, on the reverse strand, counting down.
AAGCTGCCACCGCCTCGCGCAGCGGCGCCGGGTCGACCCGGCGCATCAGCTTGCCGATGTACTGCATCTGCCGGCGCCGCCCTTCGTGGGCCGTGATCTTCTTGGCCATGCGCAGGGCGTCCAGCAGGATCTCGGGCAGGTTCAGCGGCTCCAGGCGGCTGGCGGGCAAGGTCAACAAGTCTTCACCCAGGCCTTGCAGATCATGGCTCTCACGCTTCAGCTGGCTTTTGCTGGGGCGGTCGAAGTCGTCGTCGTCTTCGGGCAGATCTTCTTGTGTTCTCATGGTCGTTCTTGGGCGGAAAGAGTTGGGGCAAGGCCTGTCGGGAGATGCCGGGCAGCAAGGCGCTGCGACTCGTATGATTGTCCCCCAGTTCTGAACCCCCGGTTTGAGCGCCCCCTTGTCAGTTGCATGGGCTCGCGAGGGCCGGGCTCCATCTCTTGTCTTGATGCCATCCATGACCCAATCTGCACCGTCCTCTTCCGCCCCTGCCCAAGCCGCCCTGAGCTCCAGCAGCGGCTTCGCATACCGGGTCGACCAGTTCGAGCAGCTGATCGAAGACGTGCTTGCGGAAGCCAAACGCCTGGGCGCCAGCGATGCCGGTGCCGAGGTCTCGGAAGGCTGTGGCCTTTCGGTCTCCACCCGCATGGGGCAGTTGGAGAACGTGGAACGCAATCGCGACAAGTCGCTCGGTATTTCGGTGTATCTGGGGCAGCGCCGCGGCAATGCCAGCACCTCGGATTTCTCGCTCAAGGCCCTGCAGGACACGGTGCGAGCCGCCTTCGACATTGCCCGCTTCACGGCCGAGGACCCGGTGGCCGGTCTGCCTGACGCGCAAGACCTGTCGCTCGATGCCGGCCAGCGGCCGGATCTGGATCTGTTCCACCCCTGGGCCATTGATGCGCAGGCCGCAGCGGCCATCGCCCTGCGTTGCGAGGACGCGGCGTTTGCGACCGACAAGCGCATCGCCAACAGCGAGGGCGCGGCCGTGTCCGCCCAGCAGTCGCATTTCTTCATGGGCAACAGCCGTGGTTTCCGCGGCGGCTATGCCAGCTCGCGCCATTCGATCTCGGTGGCGCCGATCGCCGGCCGTGGCGCGCAGATGCAGCGTGATGCCTGGTACAGCTCCATGCGCGATGCCCAGGACCTGGCCTCGCCCGAGGCGATTGGTCGTTATGCGGCCGAGCGTGCTTTGTCGCGCTTGAAGGCCCGCAAGGTCGGTACCGCCGAGGTCTCGGTGCTGTTTGAAAGCACGGTGGCGGCCGGTCTGCTTGGCGCCTTGGTTCAGGCTGTCAGCGGCGGCGCGCTCTACCGCCGCGCCAGTTTTTTGCTCGACAGCCTCGGCCAAAGCGTGCTGGCTTCTCACATCGACATCAGCGAGGACCCGCATCAGGTCAAAGGCAAGGGCAGCTCGCCCTTTGACGACGAGGGCGTCGCGACGCGCGCGCGCTCGGTGGTCGAGGCCGGTGTGCTGCAAGGCTACTTCTTGTCGACCTATTCGGCCCGCAAGCTCGGCATGCGAACCACAGGCCATGCCGGCGGTTCGCACAATCTGCTGATGAGCAGCCGTCTGACAGCGCCTGGCGATGATCTTCGCACCATGTTGCGCCGGCTCGGTACGGGGCTGTTCGTGACCGAGTTGATGGGGCAGGGCGTGAATTCGGTCACCGGCGACTATTCGCGCGGCGCCAGCGGCTATTGGGTCGAGAACGGTGAGCTGGCCTTCCCGGTTCATGAAGTGACGATTGCCGGCAACCTCAAGACCATGTTCCAGGACATCATCGGCATTGGCACCGACCGCTACACCATGGGTGGCAAGACCCTGGGTTCGGTGCTGATTTCGCGCATGAAGCTGGCCGGTAGCTGAGCTTGGCCGTACCTGCTTTGCGCTGGGGTTAGCCCCCGGTTTGCTGGTGTCTCTGCATCCTAGAATGGTCCGGCCTATCACAGTGCTGAGAGCACAACAGGAGACATCAATGCAGCGTCGTTCCTTCGTTCGGCAGGCAGGTTTGGCCGGTGTTTTGGCGGCGGGTGTGGCACCCGCCGTCGTGCATGCCCAGGCGCAAATCCGCTGGCGCCTGGCCTCGAGTTTCCCCAAGCCGCTGGACACCATCTTCGGTGCCGCCGACACCTTCGCCAAGAAGGTCAGCGAGATGACCGGGGGTAAGTTCCAGGTGTCCGTGCATGCCGCCGGCGAACTGATGCCGGCATTTGGTGTGGTCGACGGGGTGCAGAACGGCACCGTCGAAATGGCGCACACGGCGCCCTATTACTTTTTCGGCAAAGACGAGACCTTCGCGCTCGGCTGCGCCATACCCTTCGGGCTGAACAGCCGGCAGATGACCGCTTGGATGGTGGAAGGCAATGGCCTGAAGCTGATGCGTGAGTTCTACCGCAACTACAACATCATCAATTTCATGGGTGGCAACACCGGTGCTCAGATGGGTGGTTGGTATCGCAAGGAGATCAAGTCGACCGCCGACATCAAGGGTCTGAAAATGCGTATCGGCGGTTTTGCCGGCCGCGTGCTGGAGCGCATGGGCGGCGTGCCTCAGAACATCCCGGGCGGGGAAATCTATTCGGCGCTCGAGAAGGGCACCATCGACGCGGCCGAATGGGTCGGTCCCTACGATGACCAGAAGCTGAGCTTCAACAAGGTTGCGCCTAACTACTACTACCCCGGTTGGTGGGAAGGCGGCCCGCAGCTCGATTTCTATATCAACACCAAGGCTTTTGATTCTCTGACGCCCGAGTACAAGGCCATCGTCGAGGCGGCTGCTGCCATTGCACACATCGACATGCAGGCACGCTACGACGCCAAGAATCCGGTGGCACTGAAGCAGCTGGTGGGCTCGGGAACCAAGCTGCTCAAGTTCCCCAAGGAGGTGCTCGATTCGGCCTTCAAGGAATCTATGGGTATCTACGCGGAACTGTCGGCCAAGAATTCCAATTGGAAGAAGGTCTATGAAGACTATTCCAATTTCCGGCGTGATCAGAACCTCTGGTTCCGCTTTGCCGAGGCTGGATTTGACGATTTCATGCAGTCTCAGCGCCTCTGATTTGGACAGGCCCAGCGCGGGCCTGTCGCGATCGGCCTGATTCGAAACAGTCACGAAAGCCCCGGCTTGCTTCAGCAGCAAGCCGGGGCTTTGCTTTGGCCTGGTGTTTTTTTACTCTGGCCGCTGCGTTCGCAAGTTACTTTTTGCCAGATGCGTCTTGCTGCAGGCTGCGTTTGACGGCTTCCATCGGGTCCTCGCCACCCTCGCTGGTCACCGCTGACGAAGCGGCCGACGCAGCGCTGGGTGCTGCCTCAGGTGCGAACAAACGCGCTGCGTCCTCGGCACTGGTGTCGGGCTTTGCATCGTTGGCCTCGCTGGCGCGGCCCAGGTCTTGCAACATTTCGGTGGCCTGATTCATGTCAACGGCCTTTTCCTTGTCCAGAAAGGCGGTCACCGTCTGCGGGAAAAAGATCACCACGGCCACCAGGACCAGCTGCATCAATACCCAAGGAATGGCGCCGAGATAGATGTCGCGGGAAGCGACCGGCCGCGGGATGGAGCCGCTCTTGAACAGGCTGTCCGAGATGCCGCGCAAGTAGAACAAGGCGAAGCCAAAGGGTGGATGCATGAAGCTGGTTTGCATGTTCACGCACAGCATGACGCCGAACCAGATCAGATCGATCCCCATCTTCTCGGCCACCGGTGCCAGCAAGGGCAGGATGATGAAGGCAATCTCGAAGAAGTCGAGGAAGAAGGCCAGGATGAAAATGAAGATATTGACGGCAATCAGGAAGCCCAGTTGACCGCCGGGCAAGCCGGACAACATGTGCTCGATCCAGACGCCGCCCTCAACGCCTTGAAAGACCAGGGAGAAGGTTCGCGAGCCGATCAGGATGAACACCACCATGGCGGTGATGCGCATGGTGCCGGCCATGGCTTCGCGCACCAAGGGCCAACTCAGTCGGCCGTGCAAGGCCGCCAGAATGAAGGCGCCCACGGCGCCCATGGCACCCGCCTCTGTGGGCGTACAGACGGCGGTGTTGATGCCGGGCAAGCCGCCCATGCTGCCCAACACGGCAAAGATCAGGATGGCCGAGGGAATGATGCCGCGCAGGCACTTGACCCACAGTGCCATCCCTTGCAGTGTGCGTGCGGACTTGGGGACGCCGGGCACATGGTCCGGCTTCACTCGGCTCAGCACAAAGGTGTAGAGCGCGAAGATCAGCACCTGCAGAATCGCCGGTCCCCAGGCGCCCTTGTACATGTCACCGACGGACTTGCCCAGTTGGTCGGCCAGCACTACCAGGACCAAGGAGGGCGGCACCAATTGAGTGATGGTGCCTGAGGCCGACAGCACGCCGGTGGCATAGCGCATGTTGTAGCCGTAGCGCATCATGACGGGCAGAGAAATCATGGCCATGGCAATCACTTGGCCGGCCACCGTGCCTGTGATGGCGCCGAGGATGAAGCCGACGATGATGACCGAGTAGCCCAGCCCCCCGCGGATCGGGCCGAAGAGCTGACCCATGGAGTCCAGCATGTCCTCGGCCAAGCCGCATTTCTCCAGCAGCGCGCCCATCATGGTGAAGAAGGGGATGGCCAACAGCAGGTCGTTGGACAGGATGCCGAAGACATTCTGCGGCAATGCAGCCATGAAGGCGGGCGGGAACCAGCCCTGAGAGACGGCAAAGAAACCGCAGGCCAGGCCCAAGGCCGCCAGGGAAAATGCGACCGGAAAGCCGATCAGCATGACCGCGATCAGGCCCGCGAACATCAGCGGCGGGAAACTCTCCATGGCCATCATTGCAGCGGTCTTTCGTAGTGGATATCCATGTCGTAGCCGTGCCCCAGCCAGGCAATGCGCTTGATCAGTTCTGCCAGGCCTTGCAGCCAGACCAGGGCGAAGCCCAGGGGCAACATGAGCATGGCGGGCCAGCGAATCAGGCCGCCTGAGTTGTTGGATACCTCGCCGCTGCTCAGCAGCTTCCAGATATAGGGCAGGGCGCCCAGGCTGGCCATGCTGTCTTCCGGGCGCATGCCGGTGCTGAGCTTGACCATGAAAAGGTCCCAGGACAGCATGCAGAGGTAGGCGATCACAGGCAGCAAGAAGACCAGCAGGCCACCGAGGTCAAGCCAGACCTTGCCGCGCCCCGACAAGCGGCTGTAGAACAGGTCCACCCGGACATGCTCGTTGACCTTGAGGACCTGGGCTGCGCCCAACATGACGCAGGCAGCAAACAGGTACCACTGGATCTCCAAAAACGAGTTGGAGCTGTAGTCGAAGGTGTAGCGCACCACAGCGTTGCTGGCGCTGACCAGGCAGGATAAAAAGACGGCCCACTGGGCAATGATGCCGAAGCGGGCCGTCAGGGCGTCGATGGCGCCGGCGAGCGCAAGCAGTGCTTTCATGTCCGAGGTCCTGGTCGCAGGGCTGACCAAGTCGGTCAGCCGGGTTCACTAGCCCGGCACTGTAGCGACTCTGTCCCTGCCTTCGCCGCATTCTTGGGCGGCTTCAGGGAAAGCACCGAGCCATTTGCAGGGCTTAGAGCAGGGACGCGGCGTTGAACAAGCGGGTCGAACGTGCGCCGGAACGGCAGAACGCCAGGATGGGCTTGGGCAGTTGGTCCAGCAGTTGCCGAAACCGTGCGATCTCTTCCGGCGACTGGTAGCTGCCGTTGACTGGCAGGTGCTGATAGGCCAGGCCTGCGGCCTGAGCGGCGGCCGCCATTGCGGCACTGCTGGGTTGATCTGGGCCGCCTTCGAAATCCGGTCGGTTGTTGATCACGCTGCGAAAGCCGGCTGCGGCTGCCTGCGCCATGGCTTCAGGCAGCAGCTGCGGTGCCACGCAAAAGTCGGCACTGATGGTTTGCACGGGCAGACTCATGACAGCTCCTCTCAGGGATTCAATGCTCGTTTGACGGCGCCTGATACCAGGCCCATATCAGCCTTGCCGGCCAGCTGGGCCTTGACGGCGGCCATCACCCGGCCCATATCGCCGGGGCCGGCGGCGCCCAGTTCGCTGACGATGGCCGAGACGGCGGCTTGCACCTCTTCGGCCGACATGCGCTGCGGCAGATACGGTTCCAGGATCTGCAGCTCCAGTTGCTCCTTCTCAGCCAGATCGGGGCGGCCGCCGGCGTTGAACTGGCTGATGGAATCCTTGCGTTGCTTGATCAGCTTGTCGACGATGGCGACGACGCCGACGTCATCGACCACCACACGTTCGTCCACCTCTTTTTGCTTGATGGCGGCGAGCAGGCCACGGATGGTGGTCAGGCGCTCGCTGTCCTTGGCGCGCATGGCGGCTTTCATGTCGTCGGTGATGCGGTCTTTCAAGCTCATGGCAAATCCTGGCTGATTTGGGGTGGAGGAATTGAGTGGCAGCGAGGGCGCGGTACTTGCCTGGCTTGGCGCTTGGAGCGCCCTCGCAAAATCAAAAAAAACCCGCTACAGCGTCCTGTGCGGGTTTTTTCGGCCGAGCGGCTGTTCTGGAAGAACCGCCGTGGCGATCAGGCGATCAGTACAGCTTCTTCGGCAGCTGCATGCTGCGAACGCGCTTGTAGTGACGCTTGACGGCAGCTGCCTTCTTGCGCTTACGTTCAGCCGTGGGCTTCTCGTAGAACTCGCGGGCACGCAGATCAGTCAGCAAGCCCAATTTTTCGATAGTGCGCTTGAAACGGCGCAGGGCCACATCAAACGGCTCGTTCTCTTTGACGCGAATCGTGGTCATGAAAAGGTAGTTCCTTCAATATGCGCTCGGTGTTCGCCAAGTACTTCGTCCAAGACATTTGGAACTCAGTGTCTGAAACGGCTTATCCGGATTCCGCTTCAGAAAGCGTTGCGAATCGACGCGCAGGGTTTGCCAGCAAAGACGAAGATTATAGCCTGATTTTCAAGCTATGGAATCATCCTTGTTCAAAGAACGTGCGCAAGCGACGGCACTGGACCAGGCCCATTGGAAGTTGTAGCCGCCCAGCCATCCGGTGACATCCACCACCTCGCCAATAAAGTGCAGTCCAGGCACGCGTTTGCTCTCCATATTCTGCGAGTTGAGCTCACGGGTATCGACGCCGCCGCGCATCACCTCGGCCTTGCGCCAGCCTTCGCTGCCATTCGGGCTGAGCTGCCAGCCTTGCAACTGCTGCGCCAGGGTCTGCAGGTCCCGGTCCTTGCATTCGGGCATTGGGCGTTGCGCCGGCAATGCCAGGCGTTCCAGCCAGGCCAGGGCCAAGCGCTGAGGAAACAGGCTGGACAGTTCATTGCCCAGTTGACGCTTGGATTCGTTCTTGGCCGTCTGCAGCAGCGCCAGCAGCTTGTGTTCGGGAGCCAGATCAATCTGCAGGGGCTGACCTTCGACCCAGAAGCTGGAAATCTGAAGAATGGCGGGCCCGCTCAAGCCGCGGTGGGTGAACAGCAGGTCCTCGAGGAAACGACCTTTGTTCTTGCCCTGCCCAGTGCTGACCGCGACCGGCAGGGACAGTCCGGCCAGCGCTGAAAATGGCGCCCAGACTTGCTCATCAAAGGTCAAGGGCACCAGCGCGGCACGCGGCTCGACGATGGCGTGGCCCAGTCGTTTGGCAAGGCGCAGGCCCCAGTCGGTGGCGCCGATCTTCGGGATGGGCAGGCCACCGGTGGCGACCACCACCGAGCGCGCGGTGACGGTGCCTCTCGAGGTATGCAGCTCAAACCGCGCATTGGATTCAGGGATGTTCTTGAGCTGCAGGTCCTGCACGCTGCAAGGCTGCCAGTGGGTGACGCCGCCGGCGGCGCATTCCTTCAGCAGCATCTGGATGATCTGATCGCTGGATTCATCGCAGAACAGTTGCCCCTTGTGCTTCTCGTGAAAGGCGATGCCGTGCTTTTGCACCAGCGCGATGAAGTCCTGACTGCTGTAACGAGCCAATGCTGAGCGACAAAAGGCCGGGTTGTCCGACAGGAAATTGCCAGGCCCGACATCACGGTTGGTGAAGTTGCAGCGCCCGCCGCCGGATATTCGAATCTTCTCGGCCACCTTCTCGGCGTGATCGATGAGCAGCACGCGCTGGCCGGCTTGACCGGCCTGGCCGGCGCAGAACAGCCCGGCTGCGCCGGCACCGATGATGATCAGATCGAAATGCATGAAATAGAAGGGAGAGGGAGGCCCGCACGGTGCTGTGCGCGCAGGCATTGTCCCGCAGTCATTCGTCGCTGCCCTTGAGAACCCGTCGGTGCGTGTCGATATGGAGTTGAAGTGCGCCAAACGTGAAGAATTTCCCGTCTCCGGCCTCGGCCGGCTCCCCGTGACTTCGCTACCATGCAGCTTGTTGCCAACTTAGGGGGAAGGCCCCTGCCGAGCCGCGACTCGCTTGATTCGTTGACTCGAAGCCATCTACAGTGCCTGAACGTTTGCGCAAAAGCCCGAGGACGGAGCCAGGCTTTGCGTGGGGACCCCGAATGATTGAGAACGCATGAACAATTCAGCCGCTCAGAACGACGCGCCGCCGGCAGCACCGGGTAGCTTGAGCCATTGGCTGGCGGGGCATGCCGATTTGGCGAGCGAGATGGGCGGCACCTTGCTTGGCTTGGTGGAGCCGCTCAGTTTGCTTGCAGCGATCAAGTCGCTGGCCACCGGTCGCTATGTGTTTGCCAGCGCCGGGCTCGATCGTCTGTTTGAGCGTAGCGAAAGCTCAGTAGTCGGCAGCGTCGACAACGACTTGATGCGTGCCGAGGAAGTGGTGGCCATGCGCCGTGTTGAGCAGGCCGTGATGGCCCAGCGCACCATCACCGTCAGCGAGCATCGTCTGGAACTGAGTGGGCGACGTCGCGAGTTCACCGTCACGCGTGCCGCGCTGGGTAGCGAGTTTGTCTTGTCCGTGTGGCAGGAGCGAACCGAGGAGCGGCACCGCGAGAGCCATTTACAGCGCGCCTTGCAACAGTTGGAGCAGCAGCAAAAAGCGCTGGAACAGATCCGCCGCGAGCTGCAGCAGGGCAGTGGACGTGATGAGGTCTCCGGCCTGTATCTGCAGGCGCAGTTCGACGATCAGCTTCTGCGCGAGATCGATCTGTCCACGCGCGAGCACCGTGAGTTCGCCTTGGTCATCATTGCTCTCGATCCGGCGCCAGCTGCCGTGCAGGCCCAGGGCGAAGAGGCCAATCAACGCCTGCTCGAAGGCATGGGTCGTATGCTGCGCGCTAACACGCGCGCGATGGATGCCGCCTGCCGGGTTGGGCATAGCCGCTTTGCCGTGCTGCTTTCAGGCGTGGGTCTGGCCACTGCACATGCCCGGATGGAGCAGCTGCGCCGCCAATGCATGGCTCAGATCATCGTGCTCAATGGGCAGGACATGGGTCTTTCCTTGTCCATGGGGGTGAGCAGCTTCCCGCACACAGCATCCAAGCATGAAGAACTCTGGTCGGCCAGCGAGGCCGCTGTGCATGAGGCTCAGCGTCGTGGCGGCAATCAGGTGGTGCTGGCTTCGATTCCTTTCGGAGGCTGAGTCGGTCTAAGCCTGCCGCTGTAGCGCTCAGCTCAGCAGCTCAATGATCAGCGCCCATTCCTCGGCGCTGACTGGCGTGATGGAGAGTCGGCTTCCTGCCTGCAGCAAGCGCATACCGGCCAGGTCCGGTTGCATCCGCAACTCGGCCAGGCTTAACAGCCGGGTCTTGCGCTCGAAGCGCACGTCGACGTTCAGCCAGCGCGCGGCCTCTGGTTTGGATTTGGCGTCAAAGTAGGGGCTGCTCGGATCAAACTGCGTGGCGTCCGGGTAGGCCGGGCTGGCCACCCGGGCGAAGCCGGCGATGCCAATCTGTTCGGGCTTGGGGCAGGACGAGTGGTAGAACAGCACACCGTCCCCGGGCGCCATGTCGTCACGCATGAAGTTGCGCGCCTGGTAGTTGCGCACGCCGACCCAGGGCAAAGTTTGGTCTTGCGCGCGCGCAAGGTCATCGATCGAGCATTCCGAGGGCTCGGACTTCATCAACCAATGCTTCATGGTCTGCGGTGTCTCGACAGGGGCGGCAATGAAAATCGGCCCGCAAGGGGCCGATTGGAAGAATGAGGTGTCCACCGCGAGCCGTGAGCCGCATTCCTGAACCCAGGGGATTCAGGTGGGCAAGGTCAGCCAAACTTCGGGTTCATCTGACGCGAGACGATCACACCAGTCGGGCGATGTTCCAAGCCCAAGCTCTAAGAGCATCGGTTCAAGGAAATATAGAACTCACGCGAATGCGATGGACGATGTCATTCTACGGCGACCGAGGCCTGCCGAGGATGAAATCAGAGCAATTGCCCGTCGTGACCCAGGGCTTCATCGAGGCGGCGGATCAGGCCGTCGAGGTCAGGAAGCTCAGCGCCGATGGCACCGGAGGCCTTGCCGCGAACCCCGGGCACAGGCTTGTCTTCTGCCAGTTGGTAAGCCAGGTTTAGTGCTGCCAGCACGGCGATGCGCTCACGCGCCTTGACGCGGCCGGCGTCACGAATGGCGCTCATTTCTTTGTCGACCTGGCTGACGGCCTTGCTCAGCGCCGCTTCGCCACCTTCAGGGCAGCCCAGCAGATAACTCTGCCCCATGATGGTCACTTCCATCTGCTTCATGGATGATTCTTTCCGGATTCACTTTCGACGGGCAGGCGTTCCAGCAAGGCATCGATGCGCGCGCGAGCGGCATTCAGGCGCGAGCGCTGACTGTCACGCTCTTGGCTCAGCGCTTGAACTTGCTCCTGAAGCAGCGCATTGGTGCGCTTCAACTCTTCATGGCGCAAGAGCAATCTCTCGACGCGGTCGATCAAGTCGTTGAGGCTTGGCATGGTTTCCCGTGGCTCCCTAGGGCTTTTTCGGAACAGTTCCTACTTTGGCAAGCCGGGATTGTAGGCGGCGGCCTTCGTCGCAGAACGAAGCCACGCTGCAGCTTTCACACAGCGGCGCCCGCGCCTTGCAGACATAGCGGCCATGCAAGATCAACCAATGGTGTGCATCGACCAGAAACTCGGCTGGAATTCGCTTGAGCAGGCCGAGCTCGACGGCCAATGGCGTCTTGCCTGGCGCCAACCCGGTGCGGTTGCCGAGACGGAATAGATGGGTGTCTACCGCCATGGTCGGCTCGCCAAAGGCGACGTTGAGCACCACATTGGCGGTCTTGCGCCCGACACCGGGCAGGGCCTCCAGCGCCTCGCGGGTGCGTGGAACCTGGCCACCATGTTGCTCGACCAGGATCTGGCAGGTGGCGATCAGGTGCCGCGCCTTGCTGCGATAGAGGCCGATGGTGCGGATGTACTCGCTCAGGCCTTCTTCGCCCAGCGACAAGATCTTCTGTGGCGTGTTGGCGACCGGGAACAAGCGCCGAGTGGCCTTGTTGACGCCGACATCGGTGGCCTGGGCCGAGAGCAGCACGGCCGCCAGCAGCTCGAACACGCTGCTGTACTCCAGCTCGGTCTGCGGGCTGGGGTTGGCAGCGCGCAGGGTGGTGAAAAAGCCGTGGATCTGTTGCGCGTTCATGGGCGCGATTGTGCATGGGCCGTTGAGGCCTGAATCAAGCTTCGCGCTGCGCTCGTGCCCGTGCCAAGGCCGCCTGGATCACGGCCCGCTTGCGCTCCAGATCGTCCGGAGCCGTCAGCTTGGACGCGGCAGCCAGGTCAGCCAGCTTGGCTTCAGCCTTGGCTTGCAAGCGGGCGGCGTTGTCGCGCAGCTCACGCTCGACCTTGAACTGGTGAAAGCTATATCGCGCGCGCGCCGCTTCGGCCTGCAAGGGGCTCCATGCCTGCCAGCCAGTTTGTTCGCCACTGACCGGGCTCATGGAGATGCAGTCCACCGGGCAGGCCGGCACGCAAAGCTCGCAGCCTGTGCACTGTTCGGTCACGATCAGGTGCATTTGCTTGGGTGCGCCGACGATGCAGTCGACCGGGCAGGCCTTGATGCACAGGGTGCAGCCGATGCACCAGGCTTCGTCGATGACAGCCAGCGCCCGCGGCCCTTCCTGGCCATGGTCTGCGCTCAGAGGCAGGGTGTGCCGGCCCGTCAGCGCAGCCAGACGCTCCACGCCTTCGCTGCCACCGGGCGGGCATTGATTGATTTCGGCCTCGCCGCTGGCCACGGCCTGCGCGTAGGCGCGGCAGTCCACATAGCCGCAGCGAGTGCACTGCGTCTGCGGCAAGGCGGCATCGATTCGATCTGCCAGCGTCAGGCCGACGACCGGCATGGCTTCAGTCGAGCGCTTCAAGTCTTGGCGCGGCCTTTGCGTGCCTTGCTGACGGTTGCCTGAGCTTCGGCCTCGGCAGCGGTTTCGCCGTGGTCGTATTTGGCAATGAAGTCGCGCACTTCCGGGTAGACCTTCTCACGCCAGCGGCGGCCGGAGAAGATGCCGTAGTGCCCGGCGCCGACGGCGTCGTAGTGGTACTGATGCTCGGGCGCGATGCCGGAGCACAGGGCATGGGCGGCACGGGTCTGGCCGGCTCCAGAGATGTCGTCCAACTCGCCTTCCACGGTCAACAAGGCTGTGCCTTGGATGTCCTGTGGGCGAACCAGTTGACCCTTGACGTTCCAGCTTCCGTTGACCAGCGCAAAGTCCTGGAACACGGTCTTGATGGTGTCCAAGTAATACTCGGCTGGCATGTCCAGGACGGCGTTGTACTCGTCGTAGAACTGACGGTGCGAATCAGCGCCGTCGTCGTCGCCACGCACCAGGTCGAGGAAGTAGTCGTAGTGCGAGCTCAGGTGGCGGTCCGGGTTCATGGCCACAAAACCGGTGTGCTGCAAGAAACCGGGGTAGACCGCGCGGCCAGCACCGGGGAAATTGGTGGGCACGCGGTAGATCACATTCGACTCGAACCAATTGAAGCTGCGGTTCATGGCCAGGTTGTTGACCGCAGTCGGGCTCTTGCGAGCGTCGATGGGGCCGCCCATCATGGTCATGCTGCGCGGCGTGGTCTCGCCAAGGCTTGCCATCAAGGAGATCGCAGCCAGCACCGGCACGGTGGGCTGGCAGACCGAGATCACATGGCAGTCCGGGCCCAAGTGACGGATGAACTCCTGCACATAGGCGATGTAGTCGTCGAGGTGGAAGGGGCCGACTTCCAGCGGCACCATGCGGGCGTCCGTCCAGTCCGTGATGTAGACCTTGTGGTCCTTGAGCAGTTGCTTGACGGTGTCGCGCAGCAGGGTGCTGTGGTGACCCGACAAAGGCGCGACGACCAACACCGTCGGCTGGTCTTTCATCTTGCTCAGCACCGCCAGGTCGTCGGTGTAGCGCTTGAAGCGCAAGAGGCGGCAAAAGGGCTTGTTGATGGGCACCAGTTCCTGCACGGCCACTTCCACGCCGTCCACTTCGACTCCGCGGATGCCGAATTCCGGCTTTTCGTAGTCCTTGGCCAAACGATGCATCAGGTCCAGCCCGGCCGAGACGCGTTGGGCCATAGGGGCATGGGAAAACGGCGACAGCGGATGGCTGTAGAGCTTGGCAGAGGCTGCCGCGAACTCCGAAAACGGGCTCATCAGGGCGCGTTGGGTTTCAAAAAGCTGGTACAGCATGGGTAGGCCTCGGGGTCATGGCGCGCCGAACCGCGGAGAGGGCGGTGCTGCGCTGGGTTGCTGAAGCTCGATCTTGCCTGAAATCAATGGTGCGGTGCAGCATTTTACTCCGCGCGGCACAGTGGCATGGTCGGCTATTAGCGGTGAAAAGCGTGACAGCTCGCAGCGAACAAACCCGAAATTGTGCGCAGAACGCCCCAAATCGGGGCGTTCTATGAGTGGCTCACGCGACTCCGGGCCTCAGCCTCGCAGCACCGCCGACATGGCTGCAGCCACTGCCGGCAAGTTCTTCTCGTTCAACGCGGCCACGCAGATGCGGCCTGAATCCACGCCGTAGATGCCGAACTCCGTGCGCAGGCGCTGCATTTGCGCGGCACTCAGACCCGAGTAGCTGAACATGCCTTTTTGGCGGGTGACGAAGCTCAGGTCCTGCTTGACGCCGGCGGCCTGCAGGGCGCTAACCAGGGCTGTGCGCATGGCGCGAATGCGCAGGCGCATGCCGGCCAGTTCTTCTTCCCACAGGGCGCGCAGGGCCGGGCTGGACAGCACGGTGGCCACCACCTGGGCGCCGTGCGTCGGCGGGTTGGAGTAGTTGGTGCGGATGACGATCTTGAGCTGGCTCAGTACGCGGCCGGCTTCTTCGCTCGACGCGCACACCACGCTCAGCGCACCGACACGCTCGCCGTAGAGCGAGAAGCTCTTGGAGAAGCTGGTCGAAACAAAGAAGTCCAGGCCGGCGGCCAGGAACTGCTGGATGACGGCGCCATCTTCGGCAATGCCTTCGCCAAAGCCCTGGTAGGCCATGTCGAGGAAGGCGACCAGGCCGCGGGCTTTCACGGCCTCGACCACCTGGCTCCACTGGGCCGATGTCAGGTCGTAGCCAGTTGGGTTGTGGCAGCAGGCGTGCAGCACGACGACTGTGCCGGCTGCGGCGGCATTCAAAGCAGCCAGCATGCCTTCAAAGTTGACGCCCAGATTGGCGGCGTCGAAGTAGGGGTAGGTGTCGACCTGGAAGCCGGCATTGGTGAACAGGGCGCGGTGGTTTTCCCAGGAGGGGTCGGAGATCAGCACGCGGGCGCCGGGGTTCAGGCGCTTGAGGAAATCGGCGCCGATCTTCAGGCCGCCGGTGCCGCCGATGGCTTGCACGGTGGCCACGCGCTTGTCGGCCAGCACGACGCTGTCCGCGCCGAAGACCAGGCCTTGCACGGCCTTGTCGTAGGCCGCGATACCGTCGATGGGCAGGTAGCCGCGGGCCTTGGGGTCGGCCAGCATGGCGCGCTCGGCCTCGGCCACGCATTTCAGCAGGGGGAGCTTGCCGTTTTCGTCAAAGTAGACGCCCACGCCCAGATTCACCTTGGCCGGGTTCGGATCGGCATTGAATTGTTCGTTGAGGCCCAGGATGGGGTCGCGGGGGGCCATTTCGACGGCGGCAAACAAGGACATGGAAAGCTTCCTGACAGGACGGTGGCATGAACAACAAAGTGCAATCGCTGGGGCTTGCGGCGCTGCGGCTCGGCCTGCGCTACCCTTGCGGGTTGCCCAGCCTTGCGATTTTAGGTGGGCCCTTCGCTTCTCTCCTTGTTACTGACCCGGCTCCAGCACATGCAAGATTCAGATCGCCTCATTGACAAAACTGCCGAAGGTGCTGAGGTGCCCAAGGGTGAGTTCGTGTCTTTCGAAGGCTCGCCGTTCCAGCTGTTCCAGCCATTTCCACCAGCTGGAGACCAGCCGACGGCGATTGCGCAGCTGATTGAAGGCATCAATGACGGCTTGAGTTACCAGACCCTGCTGGGCGTGACCGGCTCGGGCAAGACCTTCACCATGGCCAATGTGATCGCCCGCCTGGGTCGCCCGGCCATCATCTTTGCGCCCAACAAGACGCTGGCGGCCCAGCTATACAGCGAGTTCCGCGATTTCTTTCCCAACAATGCGGTCGAGTATTTCGTCAGCTACTACGACTACTACCAGCCCGAGGCCTATGTGCCGCAGCGCGACCTGTTCATCGAGAAGGACAGCGCCATCAACGAGCACATCGAGCAGTTGCGCCTCTCCGCCACCAAGAGCCTGATGGAGCGGCGTGATGTGATCATCGTGGCCTCTGTTTCGGCCATCTACGGCATCGGCAACCCGAGCGACTACCACCAGATGGTGATGACGCTGCGCAATGGCGACAAGATGGGGCAGCGTGATGTCATTGCCCAGCTGATTCGCATGCAGTACACCCGCAATGAGGTGGAGTTCAGCCGTGGCGCTTTCCGAGTGCGTGGCGACACCATCGATGTCTTTCCTGCCGAGCATTCGGAATTGGCCCTGCGCATCGAGCTCTTCGATGACGAGGTCGAGACTTTGCAGCTCTTCGACCCGCTGACCGGCAAGATCCGTCAGAAGATCGCTCGCTTCACCGTCTATCCGAGCAGCCATTACGTCACGCCGCGCGAAAAGGTGCTGGGCGCGATGGAGACCATCAAGGAGGAGCTGCGCGAGCGCCTGGGTTTCTTTGTCAAGGAAGGCAAGCTGGTCGAGGCCCAGCGCCTGGAGCAGCGCACCCGCTTCGACCTGGAAATGTTGCAGGAGGTGGGGCACTGCAAGGGCATCGAGAATTACACCCGGCACCTGTCCGGCGCCGCGCCAGGCGAGCCGCCGCCGACCTTGGTGGACTATCTGCCCAGCGATGCGCTGATGTTCCTGGACGAAAGCCATGTGCTGATCGGCCAGTTCGGCGGCATGTACAACGGCGACCGAGCGCGCAAGACCACGCTGGTGGAGTATGGCTTCCGCCTGCCCTCGGCCCTGGACAACCGCCCACTCAAGTTTGACGAGTTCGAGCGCAAGATGCGCCAGGCCGTATTTGTGTCCGCCACACCGGCGGCCTACGAACAGCAGAATGCCGGGCAGGTGGTGGAGCAGGTGGTGCGACCCACGGGCTTGGTCGACCCGCTGGTCGAGGTGCGCCCGGCCACCCACCAGGTGGACGATGTGCTGCAGGAAATTCGCCTGCGAGTGGAGGTCAATGACCGCGTCTTGATCACCACCCTGACCAAGCGCATGGCCGAACAGCTGACCGATTATTTGAGTGACAACGGCGTCAAGGTGCGCTACCTGCACTCCGACGTGGACACGGTCGAGCGGGTCGAGATCTTGCGCGACCTGCGATTGGGTGCATTCGATGTGCTGGTCGGCATCAACTTGCTTCGTGAAGGTCTGGACATTCCCGAGGTCTCGCTGGTGGCGATTCTGGATGCCGACAAGGAGGGCTTTTTGCGTTCCGAGCGCAGCCTCATCCAGACCATCGGCCGTGCTGCCCGCAACCTCAACGGCAAGGCCATTCTGTATGCCGACCGGGTGACGGAATCGATGCGTAAGGCCATGGGGGAGACCGAGCGCCGTCGCAGCAAGCAGCTGGCTTTCAATGAGGCGAATGGCATCACGCCGCGCAGCATCAACAAGCGCATCAAGGACTTGATCGACGGCGTCTACTCCGACAAGAGTGGCAGGGATGATCAGAAGCTGCTGCAGGTGGCCGAGGTCGAGCAGATGTCCGAGAAGGACCTCAGCAAGCGCATGGCCTTGCTGGAGAAGCAGATGCTGGAGCATGCCCGCAACCTGGAGTTCGAGAAGGCGGCGCGCGTGCGGGACCAGCTGGCCCAGCTGCGCGAGCAAGCCTTTGGCGCGGTGGTGCACGACAATATCGGCTAGTCGCGGCGCCCGGCCCGGCTCCGCCCTCTGGGCTCAAGGCCCTGCCGAATCCCTGGTTTTCGGGTTGCCGGGCAAGACTCTCAGTAATTGAGTAAAATAGTCGGAATTGGTCAAGGGTAAACCCGTCAAACGGGCCAGCCCTGACCCCCGGTGCTTCACAGGGCTTCGCTCTTGGCGCCTGGTTCTGCGGACTCAAAGGAGAGTGATATGCGTCTCACCACCAAAGGTCGGTTTGCCGTCACAGCGATGATTGACTTGGCCCTGCGTGAAAACGGTGGCCCGGTCGCGCTGGCTGCCATCAGCCAGCGGCAGCAGATTTCGCTGTCCTATCTGGAGCAGTTGTTCGGCAAGCTGCGTCGCCATGAGCTGGTGGAAAGCACACGCGGCCCGGGCGGCGGGTATTCCTTGGGTCGCAAATCCAGCGAAATAACCGTGGCCGACATCATCGTGGCCGTCGACGAGCCCATCGATGCCACCGGCTGCGGCGGTAAGGAAAACTGCATGGGCGAGGACACCGGGCGCTGCATCACCCACGAGCTCTGGACCAGTCTCAACGCCAAGATGATCGAGTACCTCGATTCGGTGTCCCTGCGCAAGCTAGTGGAAGACCAGCTGTCCAAGGGCGTCACCATTGAAGAGTCGCCGATGAAGCGCGCCATTTCATCGACGCCGGTGGTCAAACCCATTCGCATCACCGCCCCGAATTCGGTCTTCGCCCTCGGCAACGCCTTTACCAAATAAGACTGCCAGCCCAGTCGCCAGCACAGAACAAAAAGCCAATCTCGAACATGGACATGACCCCGCATTTCCCCATCTATCTCGACTACGGTGCTACCACGCCGGTGGACCCGCGTGTGGTCAGCGCCATGGTGCCGTGGCTCAGTGAGCATTTCGGCAACCCGGCGTCGCGCAGCCATGCCTGGGGCTGGGAGGCGGAAGCGATCGTCGAGAAGTCGCGTGAACAGGTCTCGGCTCTGATCGGCGCCGACCCGCGCGAGATCGTCTGGACCTCGGGTGCCACCGAGTCCATCAACCTCGCCATCAAGGGCGCAGCCCAGTTCTACAAGACCCGCGGCAAGCACATCATCACGCTCAAGACCGAGCACAAGGCGGTGCTGGACACCTGTCGTGAGTTGGAGCGCCAGGGCTTTGAGGTCACTTACCTCGAGGTGCAGGCCGATGGCCTGCTGGATCTGGAGGCGTTCAAGGCGGCTATCCGCCCGGACACCATCCTGGCCTCGGTGCTGTATGTCAGCAATGAGATCGGAGTGATTCAGGACATCCCTGCCATTGGCGCGATCTGCCGCGAACGCGGCATCATCTTTCACGTTGATGCGGCCCAGGCTACCGGCAAGATCGCCATCAATTTGGCCGAGCTGCCGGTGGATCTGATGAGCCTGGCTTCGCACAAGACCTATGGCCCCAAGGGCATCGGCGCCTTGTATGTGCGCCGCAAGCCGCGTGTGCGCCTTGAAGCGCAGATGCACGGTGGCGGCCAGGAGCGCGGTATGCGCTCGGGTACCTTGGCCACGCACCAGATCGTCGGTATGGGTGAGGCGTTTCGCATCGCCAAGGAAGAAATGGCGTCCGAGGGCGAGCGCATCCGCATGTTGCATCAGCGTCTGCTGAATGGCCTCAAGGACATCGAACAGGTCTTCGTCAATGGCGACCTGGAGCGCCGCGTGCCGCACAACTTGAACATGTCCTTCAACTATGTGGAGGGCGAGTCCCTGATCATGGGTGTCAAGGGCTTGGCGCTGTCGTCCGGATCGGCCTGCACTTCGGCAAGCCTGGAGCCGAGCTATGTCTTGCGCGCCCTGGGTCGCAGCGACGAGCTGGCGCATTCTTCTCTGCGCATGACCATCGGCCGCTTCACCACCGTGGAAGAAATCGATTACGCGATCGCAACCCTCAAGGACCGTGTTGCCAAGCTGCGCGAGCTCTCGCCGCTGTGGGATATGTACAAGGACGGCATCGACCTCAGCACCATCCAGTGGGCTGCCCACTGAAAGACCACAGCCCGCCGCGGACCTGAATCTGTGGTGAGCCGGCTCTGCGTCCACTTTGTCGCAGGGCAGCCAATAGCTAGGAGAAAAATCATGGCATACAGCGAAAAAGTCGTTGATCACTACGAAAACCCCCGCAATGTCGGCGCCTTCGAAAAGGGCGACGAGTCGGTCGGCACCGGCATGGTCGGTGCACCGGCCTGCGGCGATGTGATGAAGCTGCAGATCAAGGTCAACCCGGCCACCGGTTTGATCGAAGACGCGAAATTCAAGACCTACGGCTGCGGCTCGGCCATTGCATCGAGCTCGCTCGTGACCGAATGGGTCAAGGGCAAGAGCCTGGATCAGGCCCTGGCCATCAAGAACACCCAGATCGCCGAGGAACTGGCCCTGCCGCCGGTCAAGATCCACTGCTCCATCCTGGCCGAGGACGCCATCAAGGCGGCCGTGGACGATTACCGCGCCAAGCACACGCAGTAAGGACGGCGCCATGTCAGTGACCGTGACCGAAGCCGCCGCACGCCATGTGACGCGCTACATCAGCAAGCGCGGCCGTGGTGTCGGCGTGCGCCTGGGTGTCAAGACCACCGGCTGCTCCGGCCTGGCCTACAAGCTGGAGTACGCCGATGAGGTGGCCCCCGAGGATGTGATCTTCGAAGGCCATGGCATCAAGATCCTGATCGATCCCAAGAGCCTGCCCTATCTGGATGGCACCGAGCTGGACTTTGTCCGCGAAGGCCTGAACGAAGGCTTTAAGTTCCGCAACCCGCGCGAGAAAGACCGCTGCGGCTGCGGCGAGTCCTTCCGCGTGTAATACAGTGCTGCGCCGCGCGAGCGGTGCAGGCCAGGAGGGCGCGGCGTCGGTCCGCGCTTTTTTCATGGCTGAAGCCGAGTGGCGGCAGCTCTGCACGCGCCCAAAGATTTGAAAAGCCCGAGACCTGTTCCATGAAACTCGATGACGACGACTTCAGCCTGTTCGGCCTGCCGCAGCGGCAGACCCAGGATCGCGCCGCCATCGATGCCAGTTGGAAGGCCTTACAGGCCCAGGTCCACCCCGACCGTTTTGCGGCCCAGGGCGCCGCGGCGCAGCGCCTGAGCGCGCAGTGGGCGATGCGGGTCAACGAGGCGCACCAGCGCTTGCGCGATCCGCTCAAGCGCGCGGCCTATCTGTGCGAGCTGCGCGGTGTGCCGCTGCAGATCCACGAGAACACCCGCATGCCCACGGCGTTCCTGATGGAGCAGATGGCCTGGCGCGAGGCCCTGGACGACGCGCAAGGCCTGGCCGAAGTGGAGGCGCTGGATGCCGAGGTGGCCACGCGCGAGCGTGAGCTGCTGGCCGAGGTGCAGGGCCTGCTCGATGCCGACACCGATATGGCTGCCGCCACCGCCGCGGCCGCCCAGCAGGTGAGGGCGCTGATGTTCATTCACCGATTCCGTTCCGATCTCGATCGACGCCTGGAAGCCCTAGGACAATAAAACATGGCTTTGCTGCAAATTTCCGAACCGGGCCAGTCTCCCAATCCGCATGAGCGTCGCATCGCGGTGGGCATTGACCTGGGCACCACCCATTCCCTGGTGGCCGCTGTGCGCCACGGTGTGGCCGAATGTCTGCCCGATGAGCAGGGTCAGGTGATCCTGCCCTCGGCTGTGCGCTACCTGGAAGAAGGTCGCCGTCAGATCGGCGCCGCTGCACTGGCCGCGCAAGCCGAGGACCCGGTCAACACCATTGTTTCGGTCAAGCGTTTCATGGGCCGCGGCCTGGCCGATGTCGCCGAGCGCAGCAAGATGCCCTATGACTTCGAGGACACGCCGGGCATGCTGTCCCTGCGCACCCGCGATGGCCTGAAGTCGCCGGTGGAGATCTCGGCCGAGATCCTGGCCACCTTGCGCTTCCGCGCCGAAGACAGCTTTGCCGACGATGTGTTCGGTGCGGTGATCACCGTGCCGGCCTATTTCGACGACGCGCAGCGCCAGGCGACCAAGGACGCGGCACAGCTGGCCGGCCTGAATGTGCTGCGCCTGATCAACGAGCCCACGGCCGCGGCCATTGCCTACGGCCTCGATAACGCCAGCGAAGGGCTCTACGCCGTCTACGACCTCGGCGGCGGCACCTTTGACATCTCACTGCTGCGCCTGAGTCGCGGCGTCTTCGAGGTGGTGGCGACAGGTGGCGATGCTGCGCTGGGCGGTGATGATTTCGACCGAGTCCTGGCGGATTGGGCGCTGGCGCAAAGCGGCCTGCAACTGAGTTCGGCCCATGACAAGCGTGCGGTTCTGGTGGCAGCGCGTGCGGCCAAGGAGCAACTCTCAAGTGCTGATAGCGCAGTGCTGCAGGTTCGGCTGGATGCAGGCGCGCTCGAGCTGCGCGTGTCTCGCAGCCAGTTCGAAACCCTGGCCCAGCCGCTGCTGGCTCGCACGCTGAGCGCCGTCAAGCGCGTGCTGCGCGACGCCAAAGTGCGGGCCGACGAGGTGCAGGGCACGGTCATGGTGGGCGGCTCCACCCGCATGCCTTGCGTGCGCGAGGCGGTGAGTGCCTTGTTCGGCCGCGAAGTGCTGACCAATCTGAACCCCGATGAGGTAGTGGCTCAAGGTGCCGCCATCCAGGCCAACCAGCTGGCCGGCAATGCGGCCGATGGCGACATCCTCTTGCTGGACGTGATCCCGCTCTCGCTGGGGCTGGAAACCATGGGCGGCTTGGTCGAGCGCATCATCGAGCGCAACGCCACCATCCCCGTGGCCCAGGCGCAGGACTTCACCACTTTCAAAGATGGCCAGACCGCCATGGCCCTGCATGTGCTGCAGGGCGAGCGCGAGCTGGTCAGCGAATGCCGTTCGCTGGCGCGCTTCGAGCTTCGCGGCATCCCGCCCATGGTGGCCGGTGCTGCGCGCATCCGCGTGACCTTCCAGGTCGATGCCGATGGCCTGCTCAGCGTCTCAGCCAAGGAATTGGGCTCGGGTGTGGAGGCCACCATCCAGGTCAAGCCCAGCTATGGCCTCAGCGATGACCAGATCGCCGGCATGCTCAAGGACGGCTTTGCCAGTGCGGAGTCCGACATGGCGGCGCGCAAGCTGCGCGAGGCGCGTGTCGAGGCCGAGCGCATGCGCCTGGCGACGCTGTCCGCCCAGGCGGCCGACGGCGATCTACTTTCCGAGGCCGAGCAGGTTGACATCGCCAGCTTGCTGCAAGCGATGGCGCAGGCGGCAGATGGCGAAGACGCCGATGCCATCACCGCCGCCGTTGAAGCCCTGGCCAAGGGCACCGAAGCCTTTGCCGCCGCGCGCATGAACCGCGGCATTCACAAGGCCTTGACCGGCCGCAGCGTCGACCAGATCTGAGCCGGCGCGCCGCGCCAGGAGAGCCCCATGCCCGTCATCAAGATTCTTCCCCACGCCGAATACTGCCCCGAGGGCAAAACGGTCAACGCGCCGGCCGGCACCTCGATCTGCGAGGCGCTGCTGGACAACCAGATCGCCATCGAGCACGCCTGTGACATGGTCTGCGCCTGCACCACCTGCCATGTGATCGTGCGCGAAGGTATGGCCTCGCTGTCCGAGATGGAGGAGGGCGAGGAGGACATGCTGGACCGCGCCTGGGGTCTGGAGCCTGATTCGCGCCTGAGCTGCCAAGCCATCCTGGGCCAGAAGGACGTCACCATCGAGATCCCCAAGTACTCGATCAACCACGCCAAAGAAGGCCACTGAGCTCCGTCATGCTGGTTCTGGGATTCGAATCGTCCTGCGACGAAACCGGCGTGGCGCTGGTCGAGGTGCCTGCTACCGGCGCACCCCAGCTGCGTGCCCAGGCCTTGCACAGCCAGATCAGCATGCACCAGGCCTACGGCGGCGTGGTGCCAGAGCTGGCTTCGCGCGATCACATCCGCCGTGTGCTGCCGCTGACGCGCGAGGTTTTGTCGCAAGCCCATGTGGCTTTGAACGACATCGATGTCATCGCCTACACCCAGGGCCCAGGCCTCGCTGGCGCTTTGCTAGTGGGCGCCGGTGTGGCGGTGGCCATGGCGGCGGCGCTGGACAAGCCCACGGTGGGTGTTCATCACCTCGAGGGGCATTTGCTCTCGCCGTTTCTGTCGGTCGATCCGCCGGAGTTTCCCTTCGTCGCTTTGCTCGTGTCCGGCGGGCACACCCAGCTGATGCGGGTGGACGATGTCGGCGAGTACCAGATGCTGGGCGAGACCATCGACGACGCCGCAGGTGAAGCCTTTGACAAGAGCGCCAAGCTGCTGGGTCTGCCCTATCCGGGCGGCCCGCATCTGGCCAAGCTGGCCGAGCATGGCGACCCGACGGCATTTGATCTGCCCCGGCCCATGCTCAAGAGCGGCAGGCCCGATTTCAGTTTTGCCGGCCTGAAAACAGCCGTGCTGACTCAGGTGAAGCGCCTGGGCGATGCGCCGACCGAGCAGCAAAAAGCCGATCTGGCCGCCAGCACCCAGGCGGCCATCGTCGAGCTGCTGCTGCGCAAGTCCTTGCTGGCCTTGAAAGAGACCGGGCTCAAGCGCCTGGTGGTGGCCGGCGGCGTCGGCGCCAACCAGCATCTGCGTGAGCAGCTCAATGCGGCCTGCGCCAAGCGTCAGATCCGGGTGCATTACCCAGAACTGAGCTTGTGCACCGACAACGGCGCCATGATCGCCATGGCCGCCGCGATGCGTTTGCAGCGCGGCATGGCCACGCTGCGGCCGGGTGCCGGTTTTGAGGTCAGACCGCGCTGGACCCTGGGCGCGGCCTGAGGCGAGCGGTGCTCAGCTGACCTTGAGTTGGCTCGCGCCACTCGCTTGGCGCTTGACCAGGGTCAGGGTCAGCACGCCGTGCTCCAGTTTGGCGCTGGAGTCGCCCTGGTTCACTTCTTGGGGCAGGGTCAAACTGCGCGAGAACCGTGTGGCGGCTCGCTCGCGGTGCAGCATGCGGCTGCCTTCGGTGGGTTCCGCAACTGCGGCCTGCTCTGCATCGATCGTGATGCGTCGACCGTCGATGGTGATCTTGACCGCTTCCTTGCTGACGCCGGGCAGGTCCAGTTGCAGGCGGTACTCCAGGTCGGTTTCGCTGACATCAAGCGCCGGGCTGCGCAGTGAAATGGCTTTGCTGTCGGCTTGAAGCAGGCTTTCCAGGCGACGTTCAATCTGGCGCTCCAGCTGGCGCGAGAACTCGTGGCTGTGGCGGGTCATGGGAAGCACGAACATGGCAATCTCCTGTTGATGTAAGCCGATGGTGGCCTTGGGAAGCTAGCGACTGCCGGCCCCGTGCTGTGTGAAATTGGCCTGCTTGCCGCGCCTTCAAGAGCTGTCAAAAATATGCTTGTCCGCCACTTGGTAGAAGCGCAAACGCCTCCATTTGCGGCCGCCGCCCATGTGGACCCGTGGCGGGCGCATCGTCATTCGCCTTGTTTGCGCTATACTTAGCAGGTTTTTCGCCTTCGACTGTGGTCGGGTGGTGGAGAGCAAAGGCACGGCTCGGGTCGGTTTCACCCGTGACCGCAAGTTAAAACCATGGAAACCGTCTGAGTATCTGCAAAGCAATCTTTGCGGGCCGGCGGCTTCCGACAATCAGGAACGCAACATGTCCGTCGCAGATATCAACAAAGCAGAAATCGTTCAATCGAACGCCCGCAGCGCCAACGACACCGGCTCGCCGGAAGTCCAGGTCGCTTTGCTGACAGCCCGTATCAACGCGCTGACCCCTCACTTCAAGGCCAATATGAAGGACCACCACGGTCGTCGCGGCCTGCTGAAGATGGTCAACACTCGCAAGAGCCTGCTGGCCTATCTGAAGGCCAAGGACGCAACGCGTTACACCGCGCTGATCCAGAAGCTGGGCCTGCGCAAGTAATTTGCCGCTGAGATCAAGGAGCCTGTCTGGGTTGTTCGTCCAGTACAGGCTCTTTGTCTTTTGGCTTCGCATGGAGTTGAGCTGAAGTGGCGCTGCTGTGTCATTCCAAGGCCTCTGTGGGCGGTGTCGCTCGATCAGATTCCCTGGAATGGCATCCCGCCAAACCCAGTCTCACTCTCGGTTTTGAGGCGGCACCGCAAGCCGCTTCGACACAGCCTGCAGGCCTGGGTGCCGGCGGGCAAAGAGGAGAGACACAATGAGCTTGTTCAATAAAGTCACCAAGACCTTCCAGTGGGGCAACCACTCCGTCGTGATGGAAACCGGCGAAATCGCTCGCCAGTCCAGCGGCGCTGTCGTCGTGAACATCGAAGGCACCGTGGTGCTGGCCACTGTGGTGGCCAAGACCGAAGCCAAGGCCGGCCAGGATTTCTTCCCGCTGACCGTCGACTACCTGGAAAAGACCTATGCCGCCGGCAAGATTCCGGGCAGCTTTTTCAAGCGTGAAGGTCGCCCGAGCGAGTTGGAGACACTGACCAGCCGCCTGATCGACCGCCCGATCCGCCCGCTGTTCCCTGAAGGCTTCTACAACGAAGTCCAGGTCGTCGTGCATGTGTTGTCGTTGAATCCTGAAGTCCAGGCCGACATCGCTGCCCTGATCGCTTCCAGCGCTGCGCTGGCTGTGTCCGGCATCCCGTTCAATGGCCCCATCGGCGCTGCGCGCGTGGGTTATGTCAACGGTGAGTACATCCTCAACCCCGGCAAGACCGAGCTGATCAACAGCAAGATGGACCTGGTCGTTGCCGGTACGCAAGCTGCTGTGCTGATGGTTGAGTCCGAGGCCGATGGCCTGAGCGAAGAGATCATGCTGGGCGCCGTGGTGTTCGGTCATGAGCAGGGCAATATCGCCATCGCCGCCATCGACGAGCTGGTGCGCGACGCCGGCAAGCCGAGCTGGAACTGGGTGGCCCCGGCCAAGAATGAGCCCCTGATCGCCAAGGTCGGCGCTCTGGCCGACGAGGCCCTGGCTGCTGCTTACCAGATCCGCAACAAGCAAGCCCGTACGCAAGCCTGCCGCGCCGTAACCGCCAACGTGATGGCTGGCCTGAAGGCCGATGGCGTCGAATTCGACAAGGTCGAAGTCGAAAGCTTGCTGTTCGAGATCGAAGCCCGCATCGTGCGCGGCCAGATCCTGGCCGGTGAGCCGCGTATCGATGGTCGCGACACCCGCACCGTGCGCCCGATCGAGATCAGCAACAGCATCCTGCCGCGCACCCACGGTTCGGCCCTGTTCACCCGCGGTGAAACGCAGGCTCTGGTCGTCGCTACGCTTGGTACTGACCGTGACGCTCAGCGCATCGACGCGCTGGCCGGCGAGTTCGAAGACCGCTTCATGCTGCACTACAACATGCCTCCGTTCGCCACCGGCGAAACTGGCCGCGTGGGCAGTCCGAAGCGCCGCGAAATCGGCCACGGTCGTCTGGCCAAGCGCGCTCTGATTGCTGCGCTGCCGAGCAAGGAAGACTTCCCCTACACCATGCGTGTGGTGTCGGAAATCACCGAAAGCAATGGCTCCTCGTCGATGGCTTCGGTCTGCGGCGGCTGCCTGGCGCTGATGGACGCTGGCGTGCCTATGAAGGCCCACGTGGCCGGCATCGCCATGGGCCTGATCAAGGACGGCAACCGTTTCGCCGTGCTGACCGACATCCTGGGTGACGAAGATCATCTGGGTGACATGGACTTCAAGGTGGCGGGTACCACCGGTGGCATCACTGCCCTGCAGATGGACATCAAGATCCAGGGCATCACCAAGGAAATCATGCAGGTCGCTCTGGCTCAAGCCAAAGAAGCTCGCCTGCACATCCTGGGCAAGATGGTTGAAGCCATGGGCACGGCCAACACCGAGGTGTCGCAGTTCGCGCCGCGTCTGTACACCATGAAGATCAACCCGGAAAAGATCCGTGACGTGATCGGCAAGGGCGGCGCCACGATCCGCGCGCTGACCGAAGAAACCGGTACCACCATCGACATCGGCGAAGACGGCACCATCACCATCGCCTCGACCGACGCTGAAAAGGCCGAATACGCCAAGAAGCGCATCGCCGAGATCACCGCCGAAGTCGAAATCGGCAAGGTCTACGAAGGCCCGATCACCAAGATCCTGGACTTCGGTGCACTGGTGAATCTGTTGCCTGGCAAGGACGGCCTGCTGCATATCAGCCAGATCGCCCACCAGCGCGTCGAGAAAGTGACCGACTTCCTCAAGGAAGGTCAGATCGTCAAGGTCAAGGTCATGGAAACCGACGAGAAGGGTCGTATCAAGCTATCCATGAAGGCGCTGATCGACCGCGACGCAGCTCCGGTGCAAGCACCGGCTGACGCTGAGTAAGTCCAGCCCATGAAGGCGATCGCCATCAACCGCCCTGGCGGACCTGAGGTGTTGCAGATGGTCGAGCGACCCGATCCCCTTGCCGGGATTGGGGAGTGCTTGATTGCGGTGGAGGCCTATGGCATCAACCGCCCAGATGTCTTGCAGCGCAAGGGCGCTTATCCGGCTCCGGTGGGTGCTAGCGATTTGCCGGGGTTGGAAGTGGCGGGGCGCATCGTCGGCGGTGATGCTGACGCTTTGGCGGCGGCGGGGCTGGGCGTGGGCGATGCAGTTTGCGCCCTGGTGGCTGGTGGTGGCTATGCCGAGCTTTGTGTGGCGCCCATTGGTCAATGCCTGCCGGTGCCGACTGGCTGGACCATGGCCGAGGCGGCCAGCTTGCCGGAGACTTGCTTCACGGTCTGGTCGAATGTGTTCGGCCGTGCCGCGCTTCAGCCCGGTGAAAGCCTGCTGATCCATGGCGGCAGCAGTGGCATCGGCGTGACGGCGATCCAGATGGCCAAGGCCTTGGGTTCGCGCGTGCTGGTGACGGTGGGTTCGGCCGCCAAGGCGGAAGCTTGCTTGAAGTTGGGGGCTGATGTGGCCATCAACTACCGGGAGCAGGACTTCGTCGCGGAAGTGAAGCGAAGCACTGACGGGCGTGGCGTCGATGTGATCTTGGACATGGTCGCTGGCTCCTATGTGGAGCGCGGTGTTCAGTGTTTGGCTGACGATGGGCGCATGGTCATCATCGCGGTGCAGGGCGGTGTCGACGCGCGTTTTGATGCGGGTGCTGTCTTGCGGCGGCGGCTGACGGTCAGTGGCTCGACCTTGCGGCCGCGTTCGCTGCCCTTCAAGGCGGGCGTGGCGCGGGCGCTGCGCGAGCGAGTCTGGCCTTTGCTGGCCTCGCGTGTGATCGCGCCGGTGATTTATCGTGAGCTGCCGGCCAGTGAGGCCGCGCAGGCTCATGTGCTGATGGAGTCGGGCGAGCACATCGGCAAGATTGTCTTGAGCTGGTGATTGGCCCTGCAGCCCTTCGGGTGGAGAGTTTGGAGAACAAGATGCGCAAGAAACTGGTCGTTGGCAATTGGAAGATGCATGGCAGCCGCGCTGCCAATGCGGCCCTGTTGTCGGGGCTGAAAGAGCAGGGTCCATGGTCCGCCGAGGTGGCTGTCTGTGTGCCGTTTCCTTATCTGGCGGAAACGGCGCTGGCCTTGACCGGTCAGGCTGTGCTCTTGGGTGCGCAGGATTGCTCGGCTTTTGAGCAGGGTGCGTATACCGGTGAGGTTTCCTCGGCCATGTTGGCCGATCTGGGTTGCCGTTATGTCATCGTCGGTCACTCGGAGCGGCGTGCCTATCACCATGAGAGCGATCAGCTGGTGGCGGACAAAGCCAAGGCAGCGCTTGCGCATGGTGTGACACCGATTGTCTGTGTCGGTGAGACTCTGGCGGAGCGCGAGGCGGGGCAAACCGAAACCGTGGTCAAGCGTCAGCTGGCCGCGGTGATCCACACCCTGACGCATTGCATTGGCGAGATCGTGCTGGCTTATGAGCCGGTCTGGGCCATCGGTACCGGCCTCACGGCCAGCCCCGAGCAGGCGCAGTCTGTACACGCGGTGCTGCGCACGCAGCTCCACGCGGCCACGCAGAAGTCCGATGCCATGCGCATTCTTTATGGCGGCAGTGTCAAGCCGGACAATGCGGCCCAGTTGTTTGCGCAGGCGGACATTGACGGCGGCTTGATCGGCGGAGCTGCCCTGAAGGCGGCGGATTTCGCGGTCATCTGCCGCGCTGCGAATTGAATCGAATGTGAGTGGTCTCCGCTGTGGATGGCGGAAGCCTTGAAAAAGAACGATTGATTGGAGAGTTAGAAATGCAGGTCATGATGAATTTGGTTTTGGTGGTCCAGCTGCTGAGCGCGCTGGCCATGATTGGTTTGGTCTTGGTGCAGCAGGGCAAGGGCGCCGATATGGGTGCTTCCTTTGGCAGCGGCGCCTCGGGCAGTCTGTTCGGCGCCACAGGTAGTGCCAATTTCCTGTCGCGTAGCACGGCCGTTTGCGCCACCTTGTTCTTTGCCTGCACCTTGGCCCTGGCCTATTTGTCCAACCACCGCGCCGGCGCGGCTGGTGCGGAAACCGTTCTGGATCGTGCCGCTCCCGCTGCTGTTGCGGCTTCGGGCGCTGCGGCCATTCCTGGTGCTGCACCTGTGATCGCGCCGGCGACACCTGCGGCCTCGAACTGAAGCCCTTGGCCCATCCTGGGTCGACTCAGCGTTGACCTTGGGCGGGCAAGCGTCAGAAATTCAGAAAATCCTTGCGAGCTTGTTAAAAAGCTCAAAATTTTCGGTATAGAATTCAAGGCTGTCTGGGAAGCAATCCCTCTCACTGACAAGATCAGTGCCAGGCAGAATGAGTAAGTGAGTATCAGCCGTCGTGGTGAAATTGGTAGACACGCTATCTTGAGGGGGTAGTGGCGAAAGCTGTGCGAGTTCGAGTCTCGCCGACGGCACCAAATGTTCGGTTAATATCCAAAGGTTGGAGCCTGCGGAATATTGGTCGTAGCGCCTCTGTTGCAAGGGTGTGGGCAAACAAAGTTTGTCGCATTTTTGCGGGGGACATGGCGGGCGCAGTCCGTGAGCGATACATTCGCTGGCGGCGCGCCCGTTGCTTTTGTCAAATCACTGCATAAAACTCGGCCGGGGCCTGGAGGCGTACGGCGGTTTTTCAAAGAGCGTCACCTATGAACTTGGATCAGTACCTCCCCGTCATCCTCTTCATCCTGGTCGGCGCAGGCGTCGGTGTGGCGCCCCAAGTGCTCGGCTTCCTGCTCGGGCCGAATCGGCCGGATCAGGCCAAAAACTCCCCCTACGAATGTGGCTTCGAGGCCTTTGAAGACGCGCGCATGAAATTCGATGTGCGCTATTACCTCGTGGCCATTCTGTTTATCTTGTTCGATCTGGAAATTGCCTTCCTGTTTCCCTGGGCTGTATCGCTCCGCGAGATTGGTGCAGCCGGTTTCTGGTCCATGATGATTTTCCTGGGCATTCTGGTCGTGGGTTTTGTCTACGAATGGAAAAAGGGCGCCCTGGACTGGGAGTGATTGTTAGCCCCTCGCCCGGCGCTGTGCGCTGGTCGGTCCCCCGAGGGGACGCCAATCCTTGGTTGGCATGGCGGGCCCGCTTGGCAGAAATGCTGGGTCAGGGCTTGGCGCTCGGCCCGCAAGGGCCTGAACGAATGAAAGCTTGCAATGGGTATTGAAGGCGTATTGAAAGAAGGCTTTGTCACCACTTCGGTCGACACGCTGATCAACTGGTCCAAAACCGGTTCCCTCTGGCCGATGACCTTCGGTCTGGCCTGTTGCGCGGTTGAAATGATGCACGCGGGCGCGGCCCGTTATGACATCGACCGCTTCGGCATGTTGTTCCGCCCGAGCCCTCGTCAGAGCGATCTGATGATCGTGGCCGGCACGCTGTGCAACAAGATGGCTCCGGCCCTGCGCAAGGTGTACGACCAGATGGCCGAGCCGCGCTGGGTGCTCTCCATGGGTTCCTGCGCCAATGGCGGCGGCTACTACCACTACAGTTATTCCGTCGTGCGCGGCTGCGATCGCATCGTGCCGGTCGATGTCTATGTGCCGGGCTGTCCGCCGACGGCCGAGGCCCTGCTGTACGGCATCCTGCAGTTGCAGGCCAAGATTCGCCGTGAAAACACGATCGCGCGCTGAAGGATCAAGCACCGATGAGCAAACTTGACACCCTGAAGGCCGCGCTGCAAGCAGCGCTGGGCGAGCGAATTCAGAGCCTGAAGACGGAGTTTGGTGAGGTCACCTTGCAGGTGCGTGCCGCCGACTACCTCGCTGTGGCCAAAACCCTTCGCGACCATTCCGAGCTGCGTTTCGAGCAACTGATCGATCTTTGTGGTCTGGATTACAGCAGCTACAAGGACGGTGCTTATGAGGGGCCGCGTTATGCCGTGGCTTCGCACCTGCTGTCGGTCAACAAGAACTGGCGTTTGCGTCTCAAGGTGTTCTGCCCTGATGACGATCTCCCTTGTGTTGCCGCTGTCACGTCGATCTGGAATTCGGCCAACTGGTTTGAGCGCGAAGCCTTCGATCTTTACGGCATCATTTTCGATGGCCACGAAGACCTGCGTCGCATCCTGACTGACTACGGCTTCATCGGCCATCCGATGCGCAAGGACTTCCCGACCTCGGGTCATGTGGAAATGCGCTACGACGCAGAGCAAAAGCGCGTGGTCTACCAGCCGGTGACCATCGAGCCGCGTGAAATCACGCCGCGCATCATTCGCGAAGACAATTACGGTGGACTTTGATTCATGGCTGAAATCAAGAACTACACCCTGAATTTCGGTCCCCAGCATCCCGCCGCCCACGGCGTGTTGCGCCTGGTGCTGGAGTTGGATGGCGAAGTCATCCAGCGCGCCGATCCGCACATCGGCCTGCTGCACCGAGCGACCGAAAAGCTGGCCGAGAGCAAGACCTACATCCAGTCGCTGCCCTATATGGACCGTCTGGACTATGTGTCCATGATGGCCAATGAGCAGGCCTACTGCCTGGCGATCGAGAAGATGCTCGGCATTGAAGTGCCTGAGCGCGCGCAGTACATCCGCGTGATGTTCGCCGAAATCACCCGCCTGCTGAATCACCTGATGTGGTTGGGCGCGCACGGTCTCGATTGCGGCGCGATGAACGTGCTGATCTACGCTTTCCGCGAGCGTGAAGACCTGTTCGACATGTACGAAGCTGTGTCGGGCGCGCGCATGCACGCGGCCTATTTCCGCCCGGGCGGTGTCTACCGCGATCTGCCGGACACCATGCCGCAGTACCGCGTGTCCAAGATCAAGAACGCCAAGACCCTGGCCAAGATGAACGAGAACCGCAGCGGCTCGCTGCTGGACTTCATTGAGGACTTCTGCAATCGCTTCCCCAAGAACGTCGACGACTACGAAACCCTGTTGACCGACAACCGGATCTGGAAGCAGCGCACCGTGGGCATTGGCGTGGTGTCGCCTGAACGCGCACTGAATATGGGCTTCACCGGCCCGATGCTGCGTGGTTGTGGCATTCCTTGGGATTTGCGCAAGACCCAGCCTTATGACGCCTACGCCAAGGTGGACTTCGACATCCCGGTCGGCACCAACGGCGATACCTACGACCGTTACGTCGTTCGCGTCGAGGAAATGCGCCAGTCCAATCGCATCATTCAGCAATGCGTGAAATGGCTGCGCGCCAACCCGGGCCCGGTCATCACCGACAACCACAAGGTGGCGCCGCCTTCGCGCGTGGACATGAAGTCGAATATGGAGGAGTTGATCCACCATTTCAAACTGTTCACCGAAGGCTTCCATGTGCCCGAAGGCGAAGCCTACGCGGCCGTCGAGCACCCCAAGGGCGAGTTCGGCATCTACATCGTCAGCGATGGTGCCAACAAGCCTTACCGTTTGAAGATCCGCGCCCCGGGCTTCGCCCACTTGGCTGCGCTGGACGAGATGGCCCGCGGCCACATGCTGGCCGATGCGGTGGCCATCATCGGCACGATGGACATCGTGTTCGGTGAAATCGATCGTTAAGTGATGAGCAGAACGATGACAACGAACAACGAATCCTATGTGTTGAGCGAGGCCACTGCGGCCCGCTTTGCGCCTGAAGTGGCCAAGTACCCGGCGGACCAGAAGCAGTCGGCTGTGATGGCCTGCCTGTCCATCGTGCAAGACGAGATCGGTTACGTCTCCCGCGCCAGCGAGGATGCGATCGCCGCCTACCTGGGCATGCCGGCGATCGCCGTCTACGAAGTGACGACCTTCTACAACATGTACAACCAGCGCAAGCTGGGTCAGTTCAAGTTGAACGTCTGTACCAATCTGCCTTGCCAGCTGCGCGACGGCCAGAAGGCGCTCAACCACCTCTGCGAAAAGCTCGGCGTGGAAGAGGGCGGCACCACGGCCGATGGCTTGTTCACCGTGCAGAAGAGCGAGTGCCTGGGCGCCTGTGCCGATTCGCCGGTCATGCTGGTCAACGACCGTCAGATGTGCAGCTTCATGAGCCACCAGCGCCTGGATGAGCTGGTCGACGTGCTCAAGGCCCATGCCGCGGCCCAAGCCGCTGCGGCCAAGAACTGAGGAACGGGAAGAAGCATGCTGGATCTATCCAAGTTTCAGAGTCAGGGCGTCGAGACCTGTTTCCATGACCGCCACATTGGCGCTCAGATCTATGACGGTCTGGACGGCAAGAACTGGAGCCTGAAGGACTACGTCGCACGTGGTGGTTATGCCGCATTGCGCAAAATCCTGAAAGGCGAGGGCGCTCCTGAAGGCGCGCCGCTGACCCAGGATCAAGTCATTGCCGAAGTGAAAGCTTCGGGCCTGCGCGGCCGTGGCGGCGCCGGTTTCCCCACCGGTCTGAAGTGGAGCTTCATGCCGCGCCAGTTCCCGGGCGCCAAGTACCTGGTCTGCAATTCGGACGAGGGTGAGCCGGGTACCTGCAAGGATCGTGACATCCTGATGTTCAACCCGCACATCGTGATCGAAGGCATGGCCATTGCCGCCTTCGCCATGGGCATCAAGACGGGCTACAACTACATCCACGGCGAGATCTTCGAGGTCTACGAGCGCTTCGAGGCGGCCCTGGAAGAAGCCCGCGCGGCCGGTTTCCTGGGTGACAACATTCTGGGGTCCGACTTCAGCTTCCAGCTGCATGCGTTCCACGGTTTCGGCGCCTACATCTGCGGCGAAGAAACTGCGCTGCTCGAGTCGCTGGAAGGCAAGAAGGGCCAGCCGCGCTTCAAGCCGCCGTTCCCGGCCAGCTTCGGCCTGTATGGTCGTCCGACCACCATCAACAACACCGAGACCTTTGCGGCCGTCCCCTGGATCATCCGCAACGGCGGCCAGCCCTATCTGGAAATCGGCAAACCCAACAACGGCGGCACCAAGATCTTCTCGGTTTCGGGTGATGTGGAGCGCCCGGGCAATTACGAGATCCCGTTGGGCACGCCGTTCTCCAAATTGCTCGAACTGGCCGGTGGTGTGCGCAAGGGTCGCACGCTCAAGGCCGTGATTCCTGGCGGTTCGTCCTCGCCGGTGCTGACCGCCGAGGTCATGATGAACTGCACCATGGACTATGACTCCATCGCCAAGGCAGGCTCCATGCTGGGCTCGGGCGCCGTCATCGTCATGGACGACAGCCGTTGCATGGTCAAGAGCCTGCTGCGCCTGTCCTACTTCTATGCCCACGAGTCTTGCGGCCAGTGCACGCCTTGCCGCGAAGGCACGGGCTGGATGCACCGTGTGGTCGAGCGCATTGCCAACGGCCAGGGCAAGCCCGAGGACATCGATCTGCTGAACTCGGTGGCCGACAACATCCAGGGCCGCACCATCTGCGCGCTCGGTGATGCAGCAGCCATGCCAGTGCGCGCCATGATCAAGAATTTCAAAAACGAGTTCGTTCATCTGATCGAACACAAAACGGCTCTGGTGCCGGCCTCGGTCTGAGGCAGGACAGGACACGACATGATTGAAATCGAACTCGACGGCCAGAAGGTAGAGGTCTTGGAAGGCAGCATGGTCATGCATGCTGCCGAAAAGGCCGGCACCTACATCCCGCATTTTTGCTATCACAAGAAGCTCTCCATCGCCGCCAATTGCCGCATGTGCCTGGTGGATGTGGAGAAGGCGCCGAAGCCCATGCCCGCCTGCGCTACGCCGGTGACCCAGGGCATGATCGTCCGCACCAAGAGCGACAAGGCCCTGAAGGCCCAACAGGGCGTGATGGAGTTCCTGCTGATCAACCACCCGCTCGATTGCCCGATCTGCGATCAAGGCGGCGAGTGCCAATTGCAAGACCTGGCCGTCGGCTACGGTTCCGGCAAATCGCGCTACACGGAAGAAAAGCGCGTCGTCTTCCAGAAAAACGTGGGCCCGCTGATTTCCATGCAGGAAATGAGCCGCTGCATCCATTGCACCCGCTGCGTGCGCTTCGGCCAGGAAATCGCCGGCGTGATGGAACTGGGCATGGCACACCGCGGCGAGCATGCCGAGATCCAGACCTTTGTCGGCCGCTCGGTAGATTCTGAGTTGTCGGGCAATATGATCGACATCTGCCCGGTCGGCGCCCTGACCAGCAAGCCCTTCCGCTACAGCGCCCGCACCTGGGAGCTGTCGCGTCGCAAGAGTGTCAGCCCGCATGATTCGACCGGTGCCAACCTGATCATCCAGGTCAAGAACAACCAGGTGATGCGCGTCGTTCCCTTGGAGAACGAAGCCGTCAACGAATGCTGGATTGCCGACCGTGACCGCTTCTCCTACGAGGCCCTGAATAGCGATCAGCGCATCAGCCAGCCCATGATCAAGCAAGGCGGTGCCTGGAAGACCGTCGACTGGACCACGGCACTCGAGTTCGTGGCCAACGGCCTCAAGCTGGTCAAGGCCGAGCATGGCCCGGCGGCCATCGGTGCCCTGGGCTCGGCCCACAGCACGGTGGAAGAACTGCACTTGCTGGCCAAGTTGGTTCGCGGTCTGGGCAGCGAGAACATCGACCACCGCCTGCGCCACGCTGATTTCAGCAACACCGCCGAAGCCGGCAAGGCCCATTGGCTGGGTGGCTCGATCGCCGCGCTGAGCGAGCTGGATCGTGCCCTGGTCGTGGGCAGCTTCCTGCGCAAGGACCACCCTTTGTTCGCGCAGCGCCTGCGTCAGGCCGCTCGTCATGGCGCCCAGATCCATGTGATCCACGGCAGCGAAGATGACTGGCTTTTGCCGGTCGCTGGCCGCATCACGGTGGCGCCGAGCGCTTGGCTGCAGTCGCTGGCCGCGGTTGCTCAAGCCGTCGCGCAAGCCAAGGGCGTCAGCGCCCCGGTCAGCGCGCAGGCTGACGCCGCAGCGACAGCCATCGCCGAGTCCTTGCTGAGCGGCGAGCGCAAGGCTGTTCTGCTGGGCAACGCCGCCGCGCAGCATCCGCAAGCCGCGGCTCTGCTGAGCCTGGCCAACTGGATCGGTGCTCAAGTGGGTGCTCAAGTCGGCTACCTGACCGAAGCTGCCAACACCGTGGGTGCGCAGCTGGTTGGCGCAGTACCGCAAGGCAATGGCCTGAACGCCGCCCAGATGCTGGGTGCACAGGCCGCTGCTGCTCCTTTGAAGGCGGTCCTGCTGTTGAACAACGATCCGGTGCTGGACAGCGCCAATGCCGCCGCTGCGGCGAAGAGCCTGGCAGCCGCCGACATGGTGGTGGTGCTGAGCCCCTTCAAGACCGGCATCGAATACGCGGACGTGATCTTGCCGACCTCGCCCTTCACCGAGACCTCGGGCTCTTTCGTCAATGCGGAAGGCCGCCTGCAGAGCTTCGTCGGTGTGGCCAAGGCTTTGGGTGAAACCCGCCCAGGCTGGAAGATCCTGCGCGTATTGGGCAATCTGCTGGCTCTGGATGGCTTCGGTCAGGAGAGTTCCGAGCAGGTGCGCAACGAGGCCTTGGGTGTCGACTCTGACCTGAGCAGCCGTCTGAGCAATGCCGGCAATTCGACGGTGCAGCTGCAAGCCACTGCCGGTGGTCTGGAGCGCTTGGCCGAAGTGCCGATTTATGCTACCGACGCCCTGGTTCGCAATTCGACTTCGCTGCAGCTGACCACCGACGCACGTCAGGCGGGCGTGGCTCGCTTGCCGCAGGCCCTGTGGGATCAGCTTGGTTTGGGCGAGGGCGCTTCGGTGCGCATCAGCCAGGACGGCGCCGGGACCGTGCAACTGCCGGCCCAGCTCGACGCCAAGCTGCCTGCGAATCTGGTGCGTGTGCCCGTCGGGCTCCCGGAAACTGCGGCCCTGGGCGCGGCCTTCGGTTCGCTGAACGTGTCCAAGGTGTGAGGCGAGAACAGCAATGATTGACACCCTCTACCAAACTGGCGCCAGCCTGCTGGGCGGTGCCTGGCCCGTGGTCTGGAATCTGATCAAGATCATCGTGCTGGTCGCCCCGCTGATGATTTGTGTGGCCTACCTGACCTTGTGGGAACGCAAGGCCATCGGCTGGACGCAGATCCGTCCGGGTCCGAACCGTGTCGGCCCTTACGGTCTGCTGACCCCGATCGCCGATGCGGTCAAGCTGATCTTCAAGGAAATCATCGTCCCGACGGCGGCCAACAAGGGTCTGTTCTTCCTGGGCCCGATCATGACCATCATGCCGGCCTTGGCGGCCTGGGTGGTGATCCCCTTCGGCCCCGATGTGGCGCTGGCCAATATCAATGCCGGCCTGCTGTTCCTGATGGCGATCACTTCTCTCGAGGTCTACGGCGTGATCATTGCCGGCTGGGCTTCGAACTCCAAGTACGCCTTCCTGGGGGCACTGCGTGCTTCGGCTCAGATGGTCAGTTATGAGATCCCCATGGGCTTTGCCCTGGTGATCGTGCTGATGGTGACCGGCAGCCTGAACATGAGCGAGATCGTGCTCAGCCAGGGCCGTGGTCAGTTCGCCGACATGGGCCTGAGCCTGCTGTCCTGGAACTGGTTGCCCCTGCTGCCGATCTTCGGCGTGTACTTCATCTCCGGTCTGGCCGAAACCAACCGCCACCCCTTTGACGTGGTGGAAGGCGAGTCGGAGATCGTGGCCGGCCATATGGTCGAGTACTCGGGCATGTCCTTCGCCATGTTCTTCCTGGCTGAGTACGCCAATATGTGGCTGGTCTCGATCCTGACGGTGATCTTGTTCCTCGGTGGCTGGCTTGCGCCGGTGGCTGCGCTGGACTTCATCCCGGGCTGGATCTGGCTGGGTCTGAAGACCTTCTGCGTCGTCACCATGTTCCTTTGGGTTCGTGCCAGCTTCCCGCGCTTCCGTTATGACCAGATCATGCGTCTGGGCTGGAAGATCTTCATTCCTGTGACCCTGGTCTGGTTGGTCGTCGTCGGCCTCTGGATCCAGTCGCCGTACAACATCTGGAAGTGAGCTGAGGTCCTCCCATGTCTGCAGTGAACTTCGTCAAGAGCTTCATGCTCATCGAGCTGTTCAAGGGCTTGGCCCTGACCGGCCGCCATTTCCTTTCACGCACGATCACCGTGCAGTTTCCGGAAGAAAAAACTCCGCTGTCGCCGCGTTTCCGCGGCCTGCATGCCCTGCGCCGTTATGAAAACGGCGAGGAGCGCTGCATTGCTTGCAAACTGTGCGAAGCCGTTTGCCCGGCGATGGCCATCACCATCGAGTCTGATGTGCGCGATGACGGCTCCCGCCGAACCACGCGTTATGACATCGACCTGACCAAGTGCATCTTCTGCGGCTTCTGCGAAGAGAGCTGCCCGGTCGACTCAATCGTGGAGACCAGTATTTTCGAGTACCACGGCGAAAAGCGCGGCGACCTCTACTTCACCAAGGACATGCTCCTGGCTGTGGGTGATCGCTATGAACCCGAGATCGCAGCCCAGAAGGAGGCCGACGCAAAGTACCGTTGACCCCTCGTCCGGGAGTACCCGGTCGGTCCCTCCTGGGGGACGCAGATGAAGGGCGGTCGTGACCGCCGCCTCATCTGCCCGATTCGTCATGAACTTGCTTCAAGGCGACCCGGCGGACGACTCAGGTTAGAGAGTTACGTATTGCTGGAACGCTATGGAAATCACCACTGCTCTGTTCTACATCTTTTCGGCCGTGCTGCTGGGAGCCTCGTTCCGTGTGATCACGGCGCGCAGCACCGTGCATTCGGCCCTGTTCCTGATCCTGGCTTTCTTCAATGCTTCGTGCATCTGGATGCTGCTGAAGGCGGAATTCCTGGCCATCACCTTGGTGCTGGTCTATATCGGCGCTGTGATGGTGCTGTTCCTGTTCGTGGTGATGATGCTGGACATCAACTCCGACCACGTGCGCGAGGGTTTCTGGAAACACATGCCCATGGCCGGCCTGGTCGGCGCGCTGATCGCGCTGGAGATGGCGGCCATCTTGATGGGCGGCTTCCGCTTGACCGATGCGCCTGAGTTGTCGCCGGCCGCCATGCAGCTGGGTAATACCAAGCTGCTGGGCATTGCGATCTACACACAGTACCTCTATCCCTTGCAGATTGCGGCCGTTTTGCTGCTGGTGGCCATCATTGCTGCCATCGCGCTGACCCTGCGCCGCCGCAAGGATTCCCGCAGCCAGGACGCTTCCGAGCAGGTCAAGGTCAAGAAGGCCGACCGTCTGCGCATCGTCAAGATGGCGCCCACGGTGGAACTGCCCGCCGCTGCGCCTGCAGACGCCGCCGCTGCCGACACAGGAGCCAAAGCATGATGAGCTTGACCTTGGGCCATTTCCTGACCTTGGGAGCGATCTTGTTCGCCATCTCGGTGGTCGGCATCTTCCTGAATCGCAAAAACCTGATCGTGCTGCTGATGGCGATCGAGCTGATGCTGCTGGCGGTGAATCTGAACTTCGTGGCCTTTTCGCACTATCTGGGCGATATGGCTGGCCAGGTGTTCGTGTTCTTCATCCTGACCGTGGCGGCCGCCGAGTCGGCCATTGGCTTGGCCATTCTGGTCGTGCTGTTCCGCAACCGGGCGTCCATCAATGTCGAAGAGCTCGACGCGCTGAAGGGCTGAAGAACAATGTCTGCACAACTCTCTCAGAACCTCTTGCTGGCGGTGCCGCTGGCACCGCTGGTCGGCGCTGTCGTGGCCGGCCTGTTCGGCAAGCAAGTGGGCCGCAAGGGCGCCCACACGGTCACCATCCTCGGGGTGCTGATCGCTTTCATCCTGTCGGCGATGACGCTGGAGTCCGTCATCAATGACGGCGCGCGTTTCAACCAGACCATTTATGAATGGATGGTGGTCGGCGGCCTGAAGATGGAAGTCGGCTTCCTGGTCGATGGCCTGACCGCCATGATGATGTGCGTGGTGACCTTTGTGTCGCTGATGGTGCACATCTACACCATTGGCTATATGGAAGAAGACCCGGGCTACCAGCGCTTCTTCAGCTACATCTCGCTGTTCACCTTCTCGATGTTGATGCTCGTCATGAGCAACAACATGCTGCAGCTGTTCTTCGGTTGGGAAGCGGTGGGCCTCGTGTCTTACCTGCTGATCGGTTTCTGGTACACCAAGCCGACTGCGATCTTCGCAAACATGAAGGCCTTCCTGGTCAACCGCGTCGGTGACTTCGGCTTCATCCTGGGCATCGGCCTGCTGGTGGCTTACGGTGGTTCCCTGAACTACGCCGAGACCTTCGCCAAGGCCGATCAGTTGGCTCAGATCAAGTTCAATGCGCCGCTCTGGGGCTCTGACTGGATGATGCTCAGCGTGGCTTGCATCTGCTTGTTCATCGGTGCCATGGGCAAGTCGGCCCAGTTCCCGCTGCACGTGTGGCTGCCGGACTCGATGGAAGGCCCGACCCCAATCTCCGCGCTGATCCACGCCGCCACCATGGTGACGGCCGGCATCTTCATGGTCGCCCGCATGAGCCCGCTGTTCGAGCTCTCGGACACCGCGCTGAACTTCATCCTGGTGATCGGTGCCATCACGGCGCTGTTCATGGGCTTCCTGGGCATCATCCAGAACGACATCAAGCGCGTGGTCGCCTACTCAACCCTGTCGCAGCTTGGTTACATGACCGTGGCCCTCGGTGCCTCGGCCTACTCGGTGGCGGTATTCCACCTGATGACCCACGCCTTCTTCAAGGCCCTGCTGTTCCTCGGCGCCGGGTCGGTCATCATCGGCATGCACCACGACCAGGACATCCGCAATATGGGCGGCCTGCGCAAGTACATGAAGATCACCTGGATCACATCCTTGCTGGGTTCGCTGGCCCTGATCGGCACGCCGTTCTTCTCGGGTTTCTACTCCAAGGATTCCATCATCGAAGCCGTGCACGCCAGCCATCTGCCGGCGGCGCAGTGGGCCTATTACGCCGTCATCATCGGCGTGTTCGTCACGGCCTTCTATTCATTCCGGATGTATTTCCTGGTCTTCCATGGCAAGGAGAACTTCCGTCACAAGCCCTTCCCGGGCGAGCATGACCATCATGACGACCACGGTCACCATGAGCCTCATGTGCCGCATGAGTCGCCCTGGGTCGTGACCCTGCCGTTGGCTCTGTTGGCGGTGCCCTCGGTGCTGATCGGTTACTTCACCATCAAGCCGATGCTGCATGGCGACTTCTTCAAAGACGCCATCTTCATCAACCACCAGGCTCACCATGCGATGACGGAACTGGGCCATGAGTTCCACGATGCCGCTGCCATGGCTGTGCACGGCCTGCAGACGCTGCCTTTCTGGCTGGCTCTGGGCGGTGTGGTGACGGCTTACCTGTTCTATATGGTCTGGCCGGCCGTGCCGGCGACCTTCGGCCGTGTGCTGCGCCCGCTGATCGTGGTCATGGAGAACAAGTACTTCATGGACTGGATCAACGAGAACATCCTGGCCAAGGCTGCGCGCGGCCTGGGTCTGGTGTTCTGGAAGGCCGGTG
Organism: Paucibacter sp. DJ2R-2; assembly: GCF_025717675.1. Lineage (GTDB taxonomy): Bacteria > Pseudomonadota > Gammaproteobacteria > Burkholderiales > Burkholderiaceae_C > Paucibacter_A. The sequence continues at coordinate 169,654 of NZ_JAJIRT010000006.1, read as the reverse complement.
ATGGTGCCTTGATCGACGGTGTGCTGATCAACGGCTCGGCGCGTGCGGTTGGCGGTATCGCTGGTCTGGTGCGTCGCGTCCAAACCGGTCACCTGTACTGGTATGCGCTGGTGATGATCCTGGGCGTGATCGGCCTGATGACCTGGCAGCTGTGGCCCTATATGTGGCCCCAACTCAAGACCCTGACCGGTCTGTGATTGAGGGCGGAGAACAACAATGTTGCTAAGTCTTGCCATTTTCCTGCCCATCGCCTGCGGCGCCGTGCTGCTGGCCCTGGGCCGTGACGACCAGGCGAAAACCGTGCGTTGGCTGGCCTTGCTGGCCGCGCTTGCCTGCTTTGCCGTGACGCTGCCGCTGATCAGCGGTTTCGACAACAGCACGGCTGCGATGCAGTTCGTCGAAAACCAGCCTTGGATCGAGCGCTTCAACATCCGCTACCACCTGGGCCTGGACGGCATCTCCATGTGGTTCGTGCCCCTGACGGCCTTCATCACCGTCATCGTGGTGCTGGCCGCCTGGGAAGTGATCGAGTCGCGCGTCAACCAGTACATGGGCGCCTTCCTGATCCTGTCCGGCCTGATGATCGGCGTGTTCTCGGCCCTCGACGGCATGCTGTTCTACGTGTTCTTCGAGGCCACGCTGATCCCGATGTACATCATCATCGGTGTCTGGGGCGGTCCGCGTCGCGTGTACGCAGCCTTCAAGTTCTTCCTCTACACCCTGGCCGGTTCGCTCTTGATGCTGATCGCGCTGCTCTACCTGTACTTCCAGTCCGGTGGCAGCTTCGACATCCTGACCTGGCACAAGCTGCCCCTGGCCGGTGGCACGCAGACCTTGCTGTTCTTTGCCTTCCTGGCCGCTTTTTCGGTCAAGGTGCCGATGTGGCCGGTGCACACCTGGCTGCCGGATGCCCACGTGGAAGCGCCCACCGGCGGTTCGGTGGTGCTGGCCGCCATCATGCTGAAGCTGGGTTGCTACGGCTTCCTGCGTTTCTCCCTGCCCATCGTGCCGGACGCCGCCCATCAGTGGTCCTGGTTGATCATCGCCATGTCCTTGATCGGCGTGGTCTACATCGGCCTGGTGGCCTTGGTTCAGCAGGACATGAAGAAGCTGGTGGCTTACTCGTCCATCGCGCACATGGGTTTCGTGACCCTGGGCTTCTTCATCTTCAATGACCTGGGCGTGCAGGGCGGTCTGGTGCAGATGATCTCGCACGGCTTTGTGTCGGGCGCGATGTTCCTGTCCATCGGCGTGCTCTACGACCGTGTCCACTCGCGTGAGATCGCCAGCTATGGCGGCGTGGTCAACACCATGCCCAAGTTCGCGGCCTTCGCCCTGTTCTTCGCCATGGCCAATTGCGGCCTGCCTGCCACGGCCGGTTTCGTCGGCGAGTGGATGGTGATCCTGGGCACCGTGCGCTACGACTTCTGGCTCGGTGCCATCGCCGCCACGGCCCTGATCTTCGGTGCGGCCTACACCTTGTGGATGTACAAGCGCGTCTACTTTGGTGCCGTCACCAACGACGATGTGCGCAACCTCAAGGACATCAACGCCCGTGAGTTCCTGATGCTGGCCGTGCTGGCCGTTGCTGTGCTGTGGATGGGCGTGTACCCCAAGCCCTTCACCGATGTGATGCAGGTGTCGGTGGCTGAGTTGCTCAAGCATGTGGCAACGTCCAAGCTGATCCCCGGTTGATTCTTAGGGCCAACAAGACATGAACAATATGAACTGGCTCGCGGTTTATCCCGAAATCATTTTGCTGGCCATGGCCTGCGTGGTGGCCCTGGCGGACCTGTACGTCAAGGACCCGGCGCGTCGCCCGACCTACTGGCTGACACAACTGACCCTGGTCGCTGTGGCCTGCGTGCACTTCAGCGCCTTCAGCGACGGCCAAACCCTGTACGCTATGCAGGGCATGGTGGTGTCCGACCCCATGGGTCATTTGCTGGGCTTCTTTGCCAGCATCGCCACCATCGTCGTGCTGGTCTATGCACGCCCCTACGCGGCTTCGCGCGAAATGCTCAAGGGCGAGCTCTTCACCCTGAGCCTGTTCTCCTTGCTGGGCGTGTTCGTCATGCTCTCGGCCAACAACTTCCTGGTCATTTACCTGGGCCTGGAGCTGATGAGCTTGTCGCTCTATGCCCTGGTGGCTCTGCGCCGTGACCATGCGGTGTCGACCGAGGCGGCGATGAAGTACTTTGTGCTGGGCGCCTTGGCCAGCGGCTTCCTGCTTTATGGCCTGTCCATGATGTACGGGGCCACCGGTTCGCTGAGCATTCCCCGTGTCTTCGAAGTGATCTCGACCGGCGTGCCCAATAAGTCGGTTCTGGTCTTCGGCGTTGTTTTTGTGACCGCCGGTTTGGCCTTCAAGCTCGGTGCTGCACCTTTCCATATGTGGGTGCCCGATGTGTACCAAGGCTCGCCGACTGCCGTCACTTTGCTGATCGGTGCCGCGCCCAAGCTGGCCGCTTTTGCCATCACTGTGCGCTTGCTGGTGGAAGGCATGATTGGCCTGGCTGTGGACTGGCAGCAAATGCTGATCGTGCTGTCCGTGATGTCTCTGCTGGTGGGTAATCTGGCAGCTATCGCGCAGAGCAATCTGAAGCGCATGCTGGCCTACTCGACCATCGCACAGATGGGCTTCATGCTGCTGGGCCTGGCTTCGGGTGTGGTCAACAACAACACTTTGTCTGCCGCCAACGCCTACAGCTCGGCCATGTTCTATGCCGTGACTTACGTGCTGACCACCTTGGGCAGCTTCGGCATGATCTTGCTGCTGTCGCGTGCCGGTCATGAGGCGGAAGAGATCAAGGATCTGGCCGGCTTGGCCAAGCGTAGCCCCTGGTTCGCGGCCGTGATGGCGATCTTCATGTTCTCGCTGGCCGGTGTGCCGCCCACAGCGGGCTTCTACGCCAAGCTGTCGGTGCTGCAGGCTCTAGTGTCGACCAATGTTCCCTTCTATCTCGGCTTGGCCATTGCTGCGGTCGTGGTGTCCCTGATCGGTGCGTTCTATTACCTGCGCGTCGTCAAGGTCATGTTCTTCGACGAGCCGAGCGATCGCGCTCCCTTGGCTGCTCCGGCCGATGTGCGCCTGGTGCTGTCCTTGAACGGTGCTGCTGTGCTGATCTTCGGTCTGCTGCCTGGAGGCTTGATGGCCTGGTGTGCGACGGCCATCGTCAAGACCTTGGCGACCTGATCCGGCGAGCGGTTCGATTCCATGGATCAGAGTGCAGCCGTCTGGCTGGTCTTGCTGGCGGCCGTGCTGGCCGCCAATCTGCCCTACATCAGCAAGCGTGTCTTGCTGGTCGGCCCTCGCCGCAATCCCAAGCCGGTGGCTTGGCGCCTGTTGGAGCTGGTGCTGATGGCGCTGCTGACCCTCGGGCTCGGCTTCCTGCTCGAGTCCCGGCTGGGGCAGCGCCAGCCTCAGGGCTGGGAGTTCTATGCGGCCGGTTTCTGCCTCTTTGTGACTCTGGGCTTCCCCGGCTTTGTCTGGTGCTATCTGCGCCGCCATCGCCATGAGTCCTGAGGCTGGCGTTGCGGGCGGCGACGCCCACTTGCGCGAAGACAGTCTGTCCTCTGAGCGCGTTTTCTCTGGCAATTTTCTGCAGATCCAGCGCGACATCGTGCGCCTGCCCGATGGTGGGCAGGCCAGCCGCGAGTACATCCGCCATCCCGGTGCGGTGATGATCGTGCCCTTGCTGGACGATGGGCGTTTGTTGCTTGAGCGCCAGTTTCGTTTCCCGATGGGGCGGGTCATGCTCGAGTTCCCGGCCGGCAAGCTTGACGCTGGAGAGGCGCCTTTGCGCTGCGCGCAGCGTGAGTTGCTCGAAGAGACCGGCTATCACGCCAGTGAGTGGGCCCATGCCGGGGTCCTGCACAACGCCATTGGCTACTCGGACGAAGGCATTGAGGTCTTCTTTGCCCGTGGCCTGCGCGCTGGCACTCGCCAGCTCGATGAAGGCGAATTCATCGAATTGCTGTCTCTGCCTCTGGATGAGCTCGATGCCATGTGCTGCGACGGACGCATCACCGATGCCAAAACTCTGATCGGCCTGCTTTGGTTGCAGCGTTGGCGCGCCGGCGATTGGGCCTTGCCTTGGGTGGCCGCCGCCGCTTGAAACCAGACATCGGGGCAAGGCCTTGCTCAACGCGTACCATTGGCCATGCTTGTTCTGAATCTCTCCTGCGCCTGTGACCATGGTTTCGAAGCTTGGTTTGGTTCCTCGTCTGACTTCGAAAGCCAGCAGGCGAGCGGATTGATCGCTTGCCCGGTTTGCGGGAATGCTCAGATTCGGCGCCTGCCCAGCGCGCCCCGGCTCAATCTGTCCCATCTGCGCCGCGACAGTGGCGCCGCTGCAAGCGCTGCTCTCTCGCCGCCCCATGAAGCGGCGCTGCGCGACCGGCCCTTGGCTGATCAAGCAGATGAGGATCGGAACCACAGGATGGCTGAGGCAAAACCTGACCCCACATCCGCCCAGATGGCAATGCAGGCCCAGATGTACCAAGCCCTGCGCCAAATGGCGTCCAAGAGCGAGAACGTTGGACCTCGGTTTGCCGAAGAAGCACGCCGCATCCACTATGGCGAGGCCGAGGCGCGCAGCATTCGCGGCCAGGCCAGCCATGCGGAAAGCGAGGCCTTGCTGGAGGAGGGCATCGCGGTTCTGCCGCTGCCCGATATCCCGGGTTTGAACGATCCGCTCCACTGAGAATCGGTGCTGGTTTGCCGTGGGTCTTAAGGGTAAGTCCGAAGCACCAATCGGTTCCATGACCTCTGGCCCCAGAGACAGCCCTCACTTAAGCTGCCAGGCCTTTGCCCGCCGGCCCGCCATGCTGTGCATGGCTGAATTTCCGCCCCTTCCAACCGGAGTTGATCCGATGACGCGTTCGTCCCGCCTTGCCCCTTCCGTTTCTCTGAGTTTGCTGCTGAGTGCTGCCCTGGCCCTCACCGCCTGCGGCAAGCGAGAGGGCGCCGCAGGTGCCGCTGCGCCGGGCAAGGCCGCCAGTGCGGCGGTCGCCGCCTTGCTGGTCGCGCCGGAAGACCTGCGCACCATGAGCCTGGCGTCCTTTGCTTTCGGCCCCGTCATCACCGGCTCCATCCAGCCCGAGAAGCGCGCCGATCTGCGTGCCGAGGTCTCGGCCGTGGTCTTGCAAGTGCTCAAGGAAAACGGCGAGAGCGTGCGCCGTGGCGACCTGTTGGTACGTCTGGATGACACCTCGATCCGCGACTCGCTGGCCTCGGCGGAAGAGGCGGCGCGCGTGTCGGCACAGTCCTTTGAACAGGCTGAACGCCAGATGCAACGGCTCAAGACCTTGCAGGCCCAGGGCATGAGCTCGCTGCAGGCACTGGAAGACTCGGAACTGCGTCGCAACAATGCCCAGAACGACCTGGTCGCGGCCAAGGCCCGCCTGGTACAGGCCCGCCAGCAGTTGCATCGCACCGAGGTGCGCGCGCCCTTCGACGGCGTCGTCAGCGAGCGCAAGGTCTCGGCCGGTGATACCGCGCAAGTCGGCAAGGAGCTGGTCAAGGTGATGGACCCGCGCAGCATGCGTTTTGAGGGCCTGGTGTCGGCCGACCGCATGCAAGAACTCAAGCCCGGCCAAACGGTCAACTTCCGCGTCAATGGATTTGCCAACGGCGAGTTCACAGGCAAGGTGCGCCGCGTCGATGCGGCCGCCAATGCAACGACACGCCAGCTTGAGGTGCTGGTCGACTTTGCGCCCGGCAAAGCGCCACAGGTGGCTGGGCTCTATGCCGAGGGCCGGGTTGAGTCCGGTAGCGTCAGCACCCTGATGTTGCCCGAGGCCTCGCTGCAGCGCTCGGGTGATTTGGTCCATGCCTGGCGGGTCAAGGGCGGCGTGCTCAAGAAGGTCGCCATCGAGTTGGGCGATCGGGACGCGCGGCGCGGTGAGTTCGTGGTCCGCAGCGGCCTCGCCGTTGGCGAGCAGGTCTTGCGCAGCCCCGGCTCCAATCTGGTGGACGGACAGAAGGTGGAGATCGCCGTGGCCGCCGCGCCAGCGGCCTCGGGCATTGCCCAAGCCAGCGCAGGGAAGTAAGCCATGTTTCTTTCCGATTTCAGTATCAAGAAGCCGATCGCCACGATCGTCATCATCATCGCGCTGATGTGCATGGGCCTGCTGGCCCTGAAAAAGCTGCGCGTCAACCAGATCCCGGATGTTCAGGAGCCGGTGCTGGTGGTGTCGATCGCATACCCTGGCGCCTCGCCCGAGACGGTGGAGCGCGAGGTGGTGAACCGCATCGAGAAGTCGCTGCAAAGCATCTCGGGCGTGCAGCGCGTGCGAGCCACGGCAGCCGAGGGCTTTGCCCAGATCGTGCTGATCTTCAACTTCAACAAGAACATGATCGAGGCCTCGGATGAGGTCCGCAACGCCATCGGCACGGTGCGCTACAAGCTGCCTACCGAGATCCGCGAGCCCGTGCTGGAGCGGGAAGACCCCGCGGCCGAGCCCATCATGCAGCTGGCCCTGTCCAGCAGCAAACACAGCCACGCCGAAATCTCGCGCATCGCCGAGGATCAACTGGCCGACAAGTTCCGCGCCGTGCCCGGCGTTGCCGTGGTCTTCGTCAACGGCGCGCTCAAGCGCGAGCTCAGTGTGCTGCTCCACGCCGAGAAGCTGCGCGAGAACAATGTCTCCGTCACCGAGGTGGTGGCGGCGCTGCGCAACCAGAATGGCACGGCCCCTGTGGGCAAGGTGCGCGGCACGCTGGAAGACCAGAGCATCCGCTTGCTCGGCCGTTTGGAATCGCCCGCCGAGTTCCAGCAGATCGTGGTCAAGCGACGTGGCACCGAGCTCGTGCGCCTGTCCCAGGTGGCCAGCATCGAAGACGGCTACGGCGAGCTGACCCGCCAGAGCCTGCGCAATGGCAATCCCAATGTGGGTCTGGCCGTCACCCGCTCGCGCGACGCCTCCACCGTCACCACCGCCAACAAGATCCGCAGCCTGGTCGACGAGATCAACAAGACCTTGCCCGAAGGCGCCAAGCTGGAAGTGACCCAGGACGGCGGCAAGGACGCGCAGAACAGCCTGAACAACGTCATCGAGTCCCTGGTGCTGGGGGCGGGCCTGACCATCTTCGTGGTCTATGTCTTCCTGAACTCCTGGCGTTCGACCCTGATCACGGCGCTGTCCTTGCCGACCTCGGTGATCGCGGCTTTCATCGCCGTCTGGCTCTGCGGCTTCACGCTCAATTTCATGAGCTTGCTGGGCCTGTCTCTGGCCATCGGGGTGCTGATCGACGATGCCATCGTGGTGCGAGAGAACATCGTGCGCCACTTGGAGCGCGGCTCCGACCGGCGCACCGCCGCCCTGGAGGGTACGGCCGAGATCGGTCTTGCCGTGGCCGCCACCACCTTTGCCATCGTCGCGGTCTTCGTGCCCGTGGCCTTCATGCCTGGCGTGTCCGGTGAGTGGTTCCGGCCCTTCGCGCTGACCGTGGTGGCCTCGGTCATGGTGAGCTTGTTCATCTCATTCACCCTCGACCCCATGCTGTCGGCCTACTGGGGTGACCCTCCGAACCATCACCAACTGCCCAAGAACGCGCTCGGTCGCGCCTTGGTGCGCTTCAACGAGTGGTTTGACCATCAGACCGAACGTTATGGCCATGTGATCGCCTGGGCCTTGCACCACCGTAAATGGATGGCGGCATTCGCCTTGGCCAGCTTGGTCGGCGCCATGGCCCTGCATTGGAAGTTCGGCGGTTCCAGTTTCCTGCCCGTGACCGACAACGGCATGGTGGCCGTGGAAGTGCGCACCCCCGCCAGCAGCAGCCTGGAATACTCCAAGCTCAAGCTGGAAGCAGCGGCCAAGCTGGCGCGCGAGATGCCCGAGACGGTCGCAACCAACAGCAATGTCAACGTCAACGGTGGCCGCATCTATGTGGACATCGGCAAGGCCAAGAACCGCAAGCGCTCGGCCTATGAAGTGGCCAACGACCTGCGCGAGAGGCTCAAGCGTCTGGTGGGCGCCGAGTATGCGGTGTCGGACAACCTCAACGGTGGTGGCCGCAAGCCGGTGCAGATCCGCTTCACCGGCGTCGATTCCCGCAAGCTGCTGGACATCACCAACGAGTTCATGGCCAAGCTGCGCAATGTCAAGGGCGCGGTCGATGTGGGCCTGTCCGAGCAGGATCCGCAGGACGAGCTGCAGATCGAGCTGAACCGCGGCCTCGCCAATTCCCTGGGCATCTCGGTCAACGACGCGGCGCAGGCCTTGCGCGTGGCCTTTGCTGGCGTGGAAGTCGGCGACTGGGTCGACCCCTCGGGCGAGACGCGTGATGTGGCCGTGCGCCTGCATCCCGATGACCGTGTCGATGCCGGCAATATTGAGCGTCTGCCGATTGCCGTCAGTGGCAGCAACACCATGGTGCCGCTGGAGCAGATCGCCACCGTGACCATGGGCAAGGGCCCGTCCAAGATCAACCATGCCGACGGCAAGCGCACCATCGCCGTTGCCGCCAATGTGCAGGGGCGTTCGCCCGGCGAGGTCACAGCCGATGCGCTCAAGCTGGCCAAGTCCATCAATTTCCCGCCCGGCTACAGCCTGGAGCTGGAAGGTGACTCGCGCGAGCAGAACGAAGTTTTCAGCGAGATGGGCATTGCGCTGCTTTCCGGCATCGGCCTGATGTACCTGGTGCTGGTCATGCAGTTCGGTTCCTTCACCGCACCGCTGCCGGTGATGATGTCGCTGCCGCTGTCCTTGATCGGTGTGGTGCTGGCCCTGCTGATGAGCAAAAGCACGCTCAACCTGATGAGCTTCATCGGCGTCATCATGCTGATGGGCCTGGTGGCCAAGAACGCCATCCTTTTGCTTGATGCGGCACGCCAGTTGGAACGCGAAGGCATGGAGCGTGAAGAGGCCTTGATGATGGCCGGCCGAAAGCGACTGCGCCCCATCCTGATGACCACCCTGGCCCTGATCGCTGGCATGCTGCCGGTGGCCATCGGCCTGGGCGAGGGCAGCGAGTTCTACCGCCCCATGGCTGTGGCCATCATCGGCGGCACCATCACCTCGACCTTGCTGACGCTGCTGGTGATCCCGACCTTCTATGACAGCATCGAAATCGCCCGCGACCGCATGATCGCCAAGTTCCGTCGCCGCATGGAGCGCTGGAACGGCTTGTTTGCTTTCGTGATGACCTTTGTCGAGGCCTTGCTGACGCTGACCCTGCTGCGCTTTGTGTTCCGCATGGTGCTCAAGCTCGTCCAGCTGGCGACGGGGCGTCGCGGCGCGGCCCTCCCGCAAGGTGCCGATTGAGCTTGCCCAACTGACCCCGGTTCAAACCATGAAAAAGGCCTCCCTGGTGGAGGCCTTTTCTTTGGGCGGTGGGAAAGCGAAGCCGTGAAGACGGGCTCAGAGCAATCGCCCCGGATTCAACACCCCCTGCGGATCCAGCGCCTGCTTGATCGCGCGCATCAGGCCGATGGCGACAGGGCTCTTGCGGGCGACCAGTTCCTCGCGCTTGAGCTGCCCAATGCCGTGCTCGGCCGAGATGGAGCCACCGTGGGCCATGACCGCGTCGTAGACGATGGCATTGATGGCCTTCTCGTGCTCGCGCAGAAACTCGGCTGCGGGCTGGCCCTCGGGCGCTTGCACGTTGTAGTGCAGATTGCCGTCGCCCAGGTGGCCGAAGTCCACCATGCGGATGCCGGGGTAGGCTTGGGCCAGAGCGGCATCGGTGCTGCTGACAAAGGCCGGGATGGCCGAGACGGGCAGGGCGATGTCGTGCTTGATGTTCAGGCCTTCCTCGGCTTGGGCCAAGGGGATAGATTCACGCAGATGCCAGAGTGCCCGTGATTGCGGCAGGCTCTCGGCCACGGCCGCGTCGCTGATCAACCCGCCTTCCAGGGCGGCCTCCAGCAAGCCTTCGAAGAGCCCTCGCGCATGGGCCTCGCTCTCACTGTCCGAAATTTCCAGCAGCACCGTCCAGGGGCATGGCGCCAGGGGCTGCTGTAGCTGCGGGAAATGCTGGCGCACCAGGCCCAGCGAGAACTGGTTCATCACTTCAAAGCCGGTCAGGCCCGAGCCCGCGCGGGCCCGCGCCAGGCTCAGCAGTTGCACCGCCTGTGCCAGGCTGTCGCAGGCAGCCAGGGCAGTCATCTGCGCCACCGGTTTGGGGAAGAGCTTGAGCGTGGCCGCTGTGATGATGCCCAGCGTGCCTTCGCTGCCAATGAAGAGATCGCGCAAGTCGTAGCCGGTGTTGTCTTTGCGCAGACCCGAGAGGCCGTCCCAGATCTCGCCTTGGGCGGTCACCACTTCCAGGCCCAGGCAGAGTTCGCGAGCGTTGCCATAACGCAGGACCTGCGTGCCACCGGCATTGCTGGCCAGATTGCCGCCGATGCTGCAGCTGCCCTCGGCCGCCAGGCTCAAGGGGAAGAGCAGCTCCTCAGCCGCTGCGGCCGCTTGTACGGATTGCAGGACGGCGCCAGCTTCCACGGTCAGGGTGAGGTTGGCCGCGTCGAGGCTGCGCACGCGGTTCATTCGGCTCAGGCTCAGCACGATCTGTGTGCCGCTGGCGTCGGGCGTGGAGCCGCCGACCAGGCCGGTGTTGCCGCCTTGCGGAACCAGGCTCACGCCATGTGCCGCGCACAGCTTGACCACGCCAGCGACCTGCTCGGTGCTGCTCGGCCGCGCGACGGCCAGGGCGCGGCCGGCATAGCGGCGGCGCCAGTCTTGCTCAAAGGCGGACAGATCACCGTCGCGCAAGAGGCCGGCATCGCCCAGCAGCAGCTGCAAGGCGATCAACAGCTCGTCGTGAGGCAAGGGCTTGCTCATGGCTACGCTGACGCTGGTTCAGCTGCGTTCCGCCTTGGCGGCCGCCAGGCGCTGGCGCACTTGCAGGGCGCAGGCCACAAAGATCAGCACGCTGAGCAGGACCTCGGCCGTGGCCAGCCACATGGCCGGGCCGCTTTCGCTGGTGGCGCGCACGGCGCCTTCGGCGAAATACAGCCAGACCATCAGGCTGAGCCAGCGGAAGGTGTAGAGGCGGTAGCGCCACAAGCCCACCATGGGCAGCAGCAAGGGCAGGGCCTTGATGGCCAGCGTGCCGCGGCCGGTCGGGGCCAGCCACAACTCCCAGCTCAGGCACAGCAGGAAGAGGGCGATCAGGCCGCCCAGGGCGAGATTGCGCGACAGCGCTTCATCCCGGCTCGCTTGGGTGCGGGCGGTGGGCGGCGGCGGCGGGGCTTCGCGAGCCGCAGCTCGGGCGGCTGCCTTGGCGGCGCGTGCGGCCGCTTTGGCTGCTCTTTCGGCCCGGCGCTGTTCGGCCGGGCTCTGGGGGGCGGGGTGCGTGGAAAGGGGCTTTGGCGCAGGGTTGGCGCTGGCCTGAGAGGAGGGGGGCAGGGACATGCTGGCATCATAGCCAGCATGCGAAATCCCAGCTCCGACCCCCTGGTCCAGAGGCCGACCCTCGACCAGTTCCTGATATCCCTGCAAAACTGGCCCTGGCGCCTGACCGTACGCAGCCTGCGCGAGCGTTTTCGCGAGGGCCGCCTCGGCTTGACCGCCGGCAGTCTGACCTTCACCACCCTGATTTCCCTGGTGCCGCTGCTGACGGTGATGCTGGCCCTGTTCACCGCCTTTCCCATGTTCGCTTCCTTCCAGGTGGCGCTGGAGAAGTACTTTCTGAAGAGCTTGATTCCGGACAGCATCGCCCGCCCGGTGCTGGCCGCTCTGACCCAATTTGCCTCCAAGGCCAGCCGGCTCGGCGCCGTCGGCCTGATCGCCCTGGGCCTCTCGGCCCTGGCCCTGATGCTGACCATCGATCGCACTCTGAACCAGATCTGGCGTGTCCAGCGACCGCGGCCGATTGCCCAGCGCGTGCTGGTTTACTGGGCCGCCGTGACCCTAGGCCCGCTACTACTCGGCGGCAGCCTGGCCCTGACCAGCTATGCCATCACCACCGGTCATGAGTTGGTCAGCACCATGCCGGTGTCCCTGTCTCTGCTCTTCAGCATGGTGCAGTTCCTGTTCCTGTCTTTCGGCGTGGCTGCACTTTTTCATTACGTGCCCAACACCGATGTGCGCTGGCGCCATGCCTTGCTCGGCGGCGTCTTCGTGACCGTCGGCTTCAGTCTGGCCAAGGCCGGGCTGGCCTGGTATCTCAAGCAGGTGCCGACGTTTTCCACGCTCTACGGCGCATTCGCCACGGTGCCGATCTTTCTGGTCTGGCTGTACTTGGGCTGGGTGATCGTGCTGCTGGGGGCCTTGCTGGCGGCCAATGCGCCGAGCCTGGGCAGCGGCATGCTGCGCCGGCCGGAAGCGCCGGGCCTGACGCTGGAGCTGTGCCTGTGTGTGCTGCGCGAGTTGCGCGACAGCCAGGCGCGCGGTGAGGGCGGCCTGACCAGCTTGAGCCTCGCGCGCCGACTGCGCGTGGACCCGCTGCAGCTGGAGCCGGTGCTCGATCAGTTGCTCGATCTGAACTGGTTAGGGCGTCTCGACGAAGCTGGTGCCCAGCGTTTGGTGCTGTTGTGCTTGCCCGAACAGACGCCGGCGAAGGCCTTGCTGCAAGCCACCCTGGCCGTGCGCAGCGCCGTGCTGGCGCCGCTCTGGTCGGGCAGCGGCTGGGAGCAGGTCAGTCTGGCCGAGCTGCTTGATACCGAGCCGCGCTGACCCGCTTCAGGGGTGCAGAACGACGAGCAAGGCCACGGCCGGCTCGGCCTGGGCTTGGCCCGCGGCGCTGAGGTGGCGAATGGCATGCGGACCATCCACCGCATAACGTGCAGTTTCACCTGCATTCAAAGTCCGGCTGCTGCCGCCAGCCTCCACGCGCAAGCTGCCGCTGAGCACGCTCAGGTGTTCGCGCGAGCCGGGTTCGTGGGCGGCTGATTCTAGCGCGCCACCGGGCTGCACCGTCAGTTCGTACCACTCGAACTGCCCGGCCAGGTCGATGGGGCCGAGGATGCGCAGCTGGCACAGGCCGTCGGGGCTGCTCATGCTGGGTGTGGCATGGGCGGCTACGGTTTCAATGGCCGGCGCCGCGGCGCGCTCGCCGCCGAGCAGCTCGGACAACTCCACCCGCAGCGCATTGGCCAGGCGCCAGACGACCGCGACCGTGGGGTTGGCCTGGTTGCGCTCGATCTGGGACAGCATGGATTTGCTCACCCCGGCGCGGCGCGACAGTTCGTCCAGCGACAAGCCCTGGCTTTGCCGCAGGGCTTGCAAGGTGGCTCCCACCTTGGGCGGCTCCAGATGATCCAAACTCGGCACGGACATGATGCTTGACCCCAAAAAGGAAATCCCAGATACTGCACATAAGTTCGATATATCGAACTATGTTCAATTTAACGGATTGTGCACCAAGCTCAGCTCGGCGAGCATCCGCCCGCACCACCAAGCCACACCCAGGAGACCCTCATGGCCAGCAGCGAAGACTTTTACGCCCACATTCGCAATGAACTGGCTGGCATCCGCGAGGCCGGCCTCTACAAGAGCGAGCGCGTCATCACCGGACCGCAAGGCTCGCTGGTGCACACCAACGACGGCCGCGAAGTCATCAACCTCTGCGCCAACAACTACCTGGGCCTGTCCTCGCACCCGGCCGTGATCGAAGCCGCGCATGAAGCCCTGCGCAGCCACGGCTACGGCCTGTCTTCGGTGCGCTTCATCTGCGGCACACAAGACCTGCACAAGACCCTGGAACAGCGCCTGGCCAAATTCCTGGGCACCGAAGACACCATCCTCTACGCGGCAGCGTTTGACGCCAATGGCGGTCTGTTCGAGCCTCTGCTGGGCGAACAAGACGCCATCATCAGCGACGAGCTGAACCACGCCTCCATCATCGACGGCATCCGCCTGTGCAAGGCCAAGCGCTTCCGCTACAAGCACAACGATCTGGTCGATCTGCAAGCTCAGCTGGAAGCGGCCAAGGCCGCCGGCGCCCGCCACACCCTGGTCTTCACCGACGGCGTGTTCTCCATGGACGGCACCATCGCCCAGCTGGACAAGATCCGTGCCCTGTGTGACCAGTACGGCGCGCTGCTGGGCATCGACGAATGCCATGCCAGCGGCTTCCTGGGCCAGACCGGCCGCGGCACGCATGAGTACCGCGGTGTTTTTGGCATGATCGACATCATCACCGGCACCCTGGGCAAGGCCCTGGGCGGCGCCTCGGGCGGCTTCACCTCGGGCCGCAAGGAAGTGATCGAGCTGCTGCGCCAGCGCTCGCGCCCCTATCTGTTCTCCAACACCGTGGCGCCCAGCATCGTCGGCGCGTCCATCGCCGTGCTGGATCTGCTGGAAGCCTCCACCGCCCTGCGCGACAAGTTGGAGGCCAACACCGCCTACTTCCGCGAGGCCATCCAGGCCGCCGGTTTCGAGATCAAGCCCGGCACCCACCCCATCGTGCCCATCATGGTGTACGACGCGGTCATGGCACAACGCTTAAGCGCCCGCATCCTCGAGCTGGGTGTCTACGCCGTCGGTTTCTTCTTCCCCGTGGTGCCCAAGGGCCAGGCGCGCATCCGCGTGCAGGTCTCGGCCGGCCATGAGCGTGAGCAACTGGAGCGCGCCGTCGCCGCCTTTGCCCAGGCCGGCCGCGAGCTGGGCCTGATCAAGGCCTGATCTTCTGAAGCCCCTCCCCGAACTGCACTCAGACCCATGAGCACCACCAAGATCCTCATCATCGGCGCCAACGGCCAGATCGGCACCGAGCTGGCCCAGGCCCTGGCCCTGCGCCACGGCAATGACAACGTCATCACCAGCGACCTGGCGCCTGAAGGCCGCGTGCCGGCCCTGACGCACGAGATGCTGGACGCCACCGACGCGGCGGCCATCGCCGCCGTCGTCAAGCGCCACAGCATCACCCAGATCTATCTGCTGGCCGCCGCGCTGTCCGCCACCGGCGAGAAGCACCCGATGTGGGCCTGGGACCTGAACATGAAAGGCCTGCTCAATGTGCTGGAGCTGGCCCGCACCCAGAAGCTGGACCGCATTTTTTGGCCCAGCTCGATCGCGGCCTTTGGCCCCAACACCCCGGCCCTGGACACGCCCCAGACCACGGTCATGGACCCGACCACGGTCTACGGCATCTCCAAGCTGGCCGGCGAGCGCTGGTGCCAGTGGTATTTTGAGAAGCATGGCGTTGACGTGCGCAGTCTGCGCTACCCCGGCTTGATCAGCTACAAGACGCCCCCGGGCGGCGGCACCACCGACTACGCCGTGGACATCTTCCATTCGGCGCTCAAGACCGGCCGCTACACCTGCTTCCTCGAAGAGGGTCAGGCCTTGCCCATGATGTACATGCCCGACGCCTTGCGCGCCACCATCGAGCTGATGGAAGCCCCGGCCGAGGCCATCAAGCAGCGCGGCAGCTACAACCTGGCCGGCGTCAGCTTCACGCCGGCCGAGATCGCCGCTGAGATCGCCCGCCAGGTGCCCGGCTTTGAGATCAGCTATGCCCCGGACTTCCGCCAGGCCATCGCCGCCAGCTGGCCACAGCGCATCGACGACAGCGCCGCCGTGGCCGATTGGGGCTGGAAGCTTGAGTACGACTTGCAGGCCATGGCCACCGACATGCTGACCCAGCTGCGGCCTATCCTGGGCCTCTGATTCCAGAGCATGGGCATGGCTTGATCTGCATCAGCTGAGCCGCAGCGCACGGACAAATGCCGCGCAGCGCTGCTAAGCTGCGCTGATGCTGCTGAACTCCATCTCTCAGGTTTCTGAACATACGACTTGTCATGGTCCGCGGCCTGCGCCGCCCGCCTTGGCCTGGGCAAAAATGCTGCTGCTGGTCGCCGCCGGCCTGCCGGGTCTCAGCCTAGCCCAAACCCCGTTGGAAGCTGCGGTTTCAAGCGATGTGCGCTACTTGATTGGTGCCGCTTATCGCTACAGCCCCGAGTATTTCGGTGCGCGCCAATACGCCGGTGACATCAAGCCGCTGTGGGCGGTGCGTTGGGGCCGCTGGCGCATCGCCACTTCGGGCTCTTCCGGCCTGATGGGTTTCGGCCGCGAAACCGTCGATGGCGGCGCCGGTGCCAGCCGCGAGCTGTTTCGCAACGAGAACTTCAACCTGGGCTTCGGCTTGCGCGTGGACAGCGGTCGCAACAGCCGCGACAGCGAAAGCACCCAGGGCCTGCCCGATGTCAAGCGCACGCTGCGTGGTCGGCTGTTCGTGGGCTTCACCTTGGCCCCGAGTTGGCAGCTGGGTGGCAGCCTGAGCCAGGATCTGGCCGGCCGGGATGGCGGCCTGGTCTGGAACGCCGATCTGCGCAAGCAGCTCTTCCGTTCGGCCGGAGGTGAGTTGAACCTTGGCCTGGGCGTCTCCGGCGGCAATGGCCGCTACATGCAGAGTTATTTCGGCGTGCCCGAAGGTCCGGCGGCAGAGCGCCTGGGGCGGAGCTACGCGCCGGGCTCCGGCCTTCGCGATGCAGGCTTGGGCTTGAGCTACACCCGCTCGGTCAGCAAACACTGGGTTTGCTTCAGCAGTCTTGGCGTGGGTCGCTTGCTGGGCTCGGCCGCCGACAGCCCACTCAACCAGAAACCGAGCTCCTACAGCTGGAGCCTGGGCCTGGCCTACCGCAACTGAGCGTGAGTTGACGCACGCCATGGACACTCCGATTGCCTCAACCCCGGCTGCGCCGCAGCGCCGAACCTTGCCTCGCTGGCTCCTGTGGGGCGTCGGCGTTCTTCTGATCGCTGCAGCCTGGGGCTTGTGGCAAAGCCAGCGCGGCAAGGCCGTGCCGGCCGAGCAGGTGCAGCGGCGCGATTTTGTGCAGACCGTGGTGGCCAGTGCCCGGGTGGAGGCGCCGCACCGGGTGGACCTGGCGGCGCAGATCACCGGCACGGTCAGCGAGGTGCCGGTGGCGCAGGGGCAGACGGTGGCGCAGGGCCAGCTGCTGGTGGCGCTGGAGGCCAGTGAACTCAGCGCCGCGCAGCGCCAAGCCGAGGCGGCCTTGCAGCAGGCGCAGCTGAACCTGCGCCGCCTGGGCGAGGTGCAGCTGCCGGTCAGCGAGCAGCAGCTGCGCCAGGCGCAAGCCACGCTCGATCTGGCGCGTGCCCAGCTGCAGCGCAGTGAGCAGCTTCATCAACAAGGGTTCATTGGTGCGGCGGCCCTCGATGAGGCGCGTAAGAGCTTGAGCCTGGCCGAGGCCCAGGCGCGCGCCAACCAGGCCCAGACCCGCAGCCTGCAACCGGCCGGCAGCGAGCTGGCGCTTGCCCGTGCGGCCCTGAGCCAGGCCGAGGCCGCCGCCGATTTGGCCCGGGCGCGGGCCCGCTACACCCGCATCCAGGCGCCGGTGGCCGGCACCCTGATTGCGCGCAATGTCGAGGTCGGTGATGTGGTGCAGGCCGGCCGTTTGCTGATGACGCTCTCGCCCCAGGGGCGGACCGAGCTGGTGCTGTCCATCGACGAGAAGAACCTGCGCCTGCTGCAGCTGGGCCAGCCGGCCCTGGCCTCGGCCGACGCTTACCCCGAGCAGCGCTTCGCTGCGCGCGTGGCCTACATCAACCCGGGCGTCAATGCCCAGACCGGCGCGGTCGAGGTGCGCCTGGCGGTCGATGCGCCGCCGGCCTATCTGCGCCAGGACATGACGGTCTCGGCCGACGTTGAGGTGGGCCGGCGTCAGCGGGCCTTGCTGCTGGGCCTGGCGCAGCTGCATGAAGCGCCGGGGCAGAAGCCCTGGGTCTGGCGCGTCGATACCCGCGAGGGCTTGCAGCGCCGTGAGCTCCGGCTGGGCCTGCGAAGCGGTGGCTGGGTCGAGGTGCTCGAAGGCATGGCCGAGGGCGATGTGGTGCTGCAGGCCGCGGCCGCCGATGCGGCCGGCCTGAATGCCGGTGATCGGGTGCGGCCGGTGTTGGCCGCGCCGACCGCAGCACCAGCAGCAGCGTCCTCGCCCGCCAGCCGCTGAAGCCGGGCGAGCCCTCTGACCATGCTCAAGTCCTGGCAACCGTTTGAATGGATCGTCGCCCTGCGCTTTCTGCGCGAGGGGCGTTTGCAGACCCTGTTCATCATGACCGGCGTGGCCATTGGTGTGGGCGTGATCGTCTTCATGTCGGCCTTGCTGGCCGGTTTGCAGGGCAATTTCATCCGCCGCGTGCTCTCGGCCCAGGCTCACATCCAGCTGCTGCCGCCGCAGCAATTCACGCGCGAGCTGCGCGGCGAGCACGAGCTGGGCCCCGACGGCCAGCCCGGCGCCGTGGTCGGCGCCATCGTCCAGCCGCCGCTGCAGCGACTCAAGTCCATCGACCAGTGGCAGGCCGTGGCCCGGCAGGTGCAGGCCATGCCGGGCGTGCGGGTGGTCAGCCCCCAGGTCAGCGGCTCGGCCCTGGTGCTGCGCGGCAGTGCCAGCCGTGCGGTGTCCATCACCGGCATCGAGCCGGCGCTGTACTACCGCATCGTCGATCTCAGCGACAAGATCCTGCGCGGCACGGCCCAGCTGGGCAGCGGTGACATCCTGATCGGCAGTGAGCTGGCCGCCGACCTGGGCCTCGATGTCGGCGACAAGCTGCGCCTGAGTACCAGCAATGCTGCCAATCCGGGCGCCGCACCCAGCCTCAGCACTTTCAAGATCGCCGGCATCTTCGACCTGGGCAACAAGGGCGCCAATCAGCGCAGCACTTTTGTGCCCCTGCGCACGGCGCAAAGCCTGCTGGGCCTGCCCGGCGGGGTCAGCAGCCTGGAGGTGACGGTCGAGGATGTCTATGCTGCCGAGCGCATGGCCCAGCGCATCGCCGCGGAAACCGGCGTGCAGGCCGACAGCTGGATCAAGGCCAGCGCCCAGTTCTTTTCGGCCGTCAGCGCCCAGTCGACAGCCAACACAGCCATCCGCTTTTTCGTCGGCCTTTCGGTCGCCTTCGGCATCGCCAGCGTGTTGGTGGTCGTGGTGGTGCAGAAGTCGCGCGAGATTGGCATCTTGCGAGCCATGGGCATTTCGCGTGGGCAGATCCTGCGTGTCTTCCTGCTGCAAGGGGGCCTGCTGGGTCTAGGAGGCGCGCTGATCGGTTGCGCCATCGGCGCGGCGGCCTTGCTGGCCTGGCAGCGCTTTGCACGCAATGCCGACGGCACGCCGCTGTTCGCGCTCAGCCTGGACCCGCAGCTGTTTGCCCTGGCCTTGCTCTTGGCCAGCATCACCGGTTTGCTGTCAGCGTTTGCGCCGGCCCTGCGTGCGGCAAGACTTGACCCCGTGGTGGCCATCCGTGGCTGAGGGCGCCGATCGCAGCGCTGTGGTGACCATGCGCGGGGTGCGCAAGGTCTTCAACCCGGGCACGCCCTTCGCCAGCGAGGTCTTGCACGGCATTGATCTGGACTTGAGCCGCGGCGAGTTTTGCGCCGTCATGGGCCCCAGCGGCTCGGGCAAGAGCACGCTGCTCAATATCGTCGGCCTGCTGGACCGGCCCAGCAGTGGCGAGCTGAGCATCTGCGGCGAGAACACCGTGGGCCTGGACGACCATGCGCTGACCCGGCTGCGCGGCCACAACATCGGCTTTGTGTTCCAGTACCACCACCTGATCAGCGCCTTCACCGCGCTGGAGAACGTGATGCTGCCTCTGCTCGGCGCCAAGGGCCGGCCCGATGCGGCCATGGCGGCGAGGGCGGCCGAGCTGATCGATCAGGTGGGGCTCACGCCCTGGCGCGACAACCTGGCCAACAAGCTCAGCGGCGGCCAGCAGCAGCGCGTGGCCGTGGCCCGAGCCCTGGCCATGAAGCCGGCCTTGCTGCTGGCCGACGAGCCCACCGGCAACCTTGACACCAAGAGCGCCGATGCGGTGTTCGAGCTGCTGCGCCGGGTCAACCGCGAGCAGGGCACGGCCGTGCTCTTCGTGACCCACAACCCCGAGCTGGCCCAGCGCTGCGACCGCACCATCCAGGTGGTGGATGGGCTGATCCAGCACGGTTGAGTGACTGGTTCAGCGCAGCGCCTGGCGCAGCGCCGCCAGCATGGCGTCCGGCGCCTCGGCCATCATCGAATGGCCGGCCGGCAGTGTGTGCACGGCGGTGGGCACCTGGGCTTTCAGCGCCTCGATCAGGGCTTGCGCCTGCTTGGGCGCCGTCATCTGGTCCTGCTCGCCGAGGATGAAATGCGCCGGGCAGCGCACCCGGGCCGCAGCCTCCAAGCCGCCGGCATAGCTGTCGCAGACCCGGAAGTCGTGCTCGAACAAATTGAGCGCCGTCTGCCCGTTCTGGATGCGGGTCTTGAGTGCCAGCTCGGCCCCTTGCAGCCAGCTGCCCGGGCCCGGGTAGCCGGGCTTGCTGGCCCAGCTGGCGAAGGAGAAGGTGTTGACCATGGCAATGGCCTGCTCGGGCGCGGTGCGGGCGGTTTCCAGCAGGGCGGGCGAGACCTTCATCGGGTAGGCCGTGCCCACCAGCACCAGGCGGCTGACCTGCTCGGGCGCGCGCGCAGCGGCCTCCAGCGCGATCAGCGAGCCCATGCTGTGGCCGACCAGGGCGGCGGGCTGGCTCAAGCCCGCGGCCTGCATCAAGGCCAGCAACCAGTCGGCCATGGCCGGCACATCGGCCAGCGGCGCTTGCGCGCGGTTGCGGCCATGGCCGGGCAGGTCGACGGCCAGCACCGCATGGCCGTGGTGGGCGCACCAGCGCGCCAGCAGGGTCCAGACGCTGTGGTCGTTGAGGGCACCGTGGATGAAGACCACGCAGGGCAGGGTGGGGTCAAAGGGCTTGCCGCCGGTGTAGGCGTACGTGGACTGTTCGTGGACGTTGAAGAGCATGGTGTGGGTCTCGGTGGCTTCGCTTCAGCGGGCGGCGATCTTGAGCGCGCGCTTCAAGTCGGCGATCAGGTCCTCGGCGTCTTCCAGGCCGATGGACAGGCGGATGGTGCCGGGCGTGATGCCGGCCTGCGCTAGGGCCGCATCGTCCATGCGGAAATGGGTGGTGCTGGCCGGGTGAATCACCAGCGAGCGGCAGTCGCCGACATTGGCCAGGTGGGAGAAGATCTTGAGCGCTTCGATGAAGCGCCGGCCTTGCTCGCGGCTGCCTTGCAGATCGAAGCTGAAGACCGAGCCGCAACCGCGCGGCAGCAGCTGCTGGGCCAGGCCATGGTCGGCGTGGCTGACCAAGCCGGGGTAGCCGACGCGGCTGACCTGGGGTTGGGTGGCCAGGAACTCTGCAATGCGACTGGCGTTCTGCACATGGCGTTCCATGCGCAGGGACAGGGTCTCGATGCCTTGCAGGATCAGCCAGGCGGTGTGCGGGCTCATGCAGGCACCGAAGTCGCGCAGGCCCTCGCGGCGCGCGCGCAGCAGAAAGGCGCCAGTGCTGCTCTCCTCGCTGAACACCATGCCGTGGAAGCCGGCGTAGGGCTCGCAGAGTTCGGCAAAGCGATGGCCGCCGCTGCGATCAAACGCGGCCTGCCAGTCGAAGCGGCCGCTGTCCACCAGCACGCCGCCGACGACGGTGCCGTGGCCGGACAGGAATTTGGTGGCCGAGTGCATGACCAGGTCGGCGCCCTGGGCGATGGGCCGCTGCAAATAGGGCGTGCTCAGGGTCGCGTCCACCAGCAGGGGCAGGCCGGCCTCGTGGGCGATGGCCGCGACGGCCGGGATGTCCAGCACGTCCATGCCCGGGTTGCCCAGGGTCTCGCCGAAGAGCAGCTTGGTCTCGGGCCGGATGGCGGCGCGCCATCCTTCCAGATCGCCTGGTTTCACAAAGCTGGTGCTGATGCCGAAGCGAGCCAGGGTGTAGTGCAGCAGATTGTGCGAGCCGCCGTAAAGCGCGCTGGAGGCAACGATGTGCGAGCCGGCCGCCGCGATGGTGGCGATGGCCAGATGTAGGGCCGCTTGCCCGCTGGCCGTGGCGATGGCGCCGACCCCGCCTTCCAGCGCGGCCATGCGCTCTTCGAATACGGCCGTGGTCGGGTTGGAGATGCGGCTGTAGACATGGCCGGCGCGCTCCATATTGAAGAGCGAAGCGGCGTGCTCGCTGTTCTCGAACACAAAGGAGGTACTCAGATGCAAGGGCGTGACGCGCGCGCCGGTGGCGGGATCGGGGGCCGCGCCGGCATGCAAAGCCAGGGTGTCAAAGCCAGGGTCGCTGTAACCGGACATATGGACTTTCGTGATGTTGAATGCGCGGATTGTGTGCTATGTTCCCAAGCATCCTGCGGCGCAAGGTGCCGGGTCTTGCCGGCAGCGCGGCAGTTCGTGCGAAGCAGTGGCAGGCAGTGAAAACGAGGAGAAAGCTGATCATGAAAGTCGTCGACATTTTGCGCGTCAAGGGCGGCACGCTGTTCACCGTCACGCCCGACGAATTGCTGGCCGTGGCCGTGACTGCCATGGCCGAACGCGACATCGGCTCCCTGGTGGTGATGGAGCATGGCGACCTGGTCGGCATGCTGACCTTCCGCGAGGTGATCGCGGCCATCGTGCGCAATGGCGGCACGGTCGGCACCTCTCTGGTTCGAAGCGTCATGGACGACCATCCGCTGACCTGCACGCCCGAAACCGAAATCGATGAAGTCCGCCGCATGATGCTGGGCCGCCACGCCCGCTATATGCCCGTGCTCAATGGCAAGACGCTGATGGGCGTGATCTCCTTCTACGACGTGGCCAAGGCTGTGGTCGACGGGCAGGATTTCGAAAACCGCATGCTCAAGGCCTACATTCGCGACTGGCCGCTGGAAGACAATCCGGCCGCGGCGGGCGAGTCCAAGTTCTGAGCGCCTGATCGCCTGCGCACCACCTGAGCGGTGGTGCCGGCCTGAGTTTTATTCCGACAGAGAAGCGCGGCGAAGCCGGCTTCTCTGTTTTGTTTTCAGCCCTGGCTCCGTGGCCAGCGGCGCTTCGGCACTGCGCTGCTTGGAGCACAGAGGAGACGTTCATCGCGATGAAAACCCTGCAGCAACTCTTTGCCCAGAAGTCCTGGGCCAACCAGGAACTGTTTGCCGTGCTGGCGGATGTGGACGCGAGCCAACACGCCGAAGATCTGCACGCCGCCCTGCGCATGCTCAACCACATCTACGTGGTGGACTGCATCTTCCGTGCCCACCTCAACCAAGAGGCGCATGGCTACACCCGCACCAACACCGATGACACACCGAGTTTGGAGGTGCTCCAGTTCGAGCAGGCGGAGGCGGACGCCTGGTTTGAGCGTTATGTCGCTGAACTCAGTCCCCAGCAGGCTGCCGAGCCCCTGCGTTTCCAGTTCACGGATGGCGATGGCGGCTGCATGAGCCGCGAGGAAATGCTGCTGCACCTGATCACTCACGGGGCCTACCACCGCGGCAATGTGGGGCAGATGCTCAAGGCCATCTCGGTCGCACCACCGCGCGACTTGCTGACCAAGTTCCTGCACCTGAGCGAGCCACAGCGCCGCCAGGCTTGAGGGCTGGTCGGCGCGCGCTGTGGGTGACCGAGTTCAAGCGCTCAGGCTCAATGCCTGTTTGCGGCCTCGGCCGAGCGTGGCCCACCAGAGCAAACCCAGGCCCAGCCAAGCCAGCCCCAGCTTCATGGCCGCGCGATCTTGCCCGTAAAGGATGAAGAGCAGCACCGCCAGGCCCAGGGCCGGCAGGAGACCATGGCGCAGCCAGCGGCCGCTGCGCTGGCGCACCAGGAAATGCCAGATCACCGCCAAATGCAGCAGCACAAAGGCACTGAGCGCGCCGAAGGTGACGAGGTTGGTCAGGGCGGCTGCGTCATCGAGAAACAGCAAGGCCACGGCCAGGGACACGGCCGCTACCAGCCAGGTGCTGGCTTGCGGCGTCTGGCGTTCGGGGTGCACCTGGGCCAGCCAGCGCGAGCCCGGCAGTTGGCCATCTCGCGCCATGGCATAGAGCACCCGAGACACCGCCGCCTGCGCGCTCAAGGCATTGGCCACGCCCCAGGCCAGAGCGGTCGCCACGGCGCAGGTGATGAAGAGGCCGCGGCCGCCGGCCAGTGCGGCGATGTCGTAGAAGGCGCTGTCGGGGCTGGCAGGCTTGAAACTTGGGCCTGCGGCCAGGGCCAGTTCGGCCGCCAACCAGGTTTGTGCGATGAAGCAGGCGCCCATCACGAACAGCACCCAGAGGGTGGCCCGGCCCACCGGATTGTCGCGCGGGCGCGAGGGGTCGGACCGGACCTCCTCGCTGAGCGTGGAGATCGCGTCAAAGCCCAGAAAAGACAGGGCCGCGATGGCTGCCGCTCCTGCCACCCAGTTCCAGTTCAGCTGCGGGCCCTGGATGGGCCTCAGGCTCAGGCCCGCGCCGCCCGGCCCAAGCAGTGCCCACAGCGCCAGGGCCATGAACACCGCCAGCACCAGCAGTTGCAGGGCCAGAAACACCCGGTTGGCGCGCGCGGTCAGCTCCACGCCGCGCAGATTGATGGCCGTGCACAGGGCGATGAAGGCCAACACCCAGCAGCCCGTTGGCAGGGCGGGCAGCAGGGCTTGCAGCGAATTCGCACTGACCACAAAGAGCAGGGCGGGAACCAGGATGTAGTCGAGCAGCAGCAGCCAGCCGGCAAGAAATCCGGCCAGCGGGTGCAGGCCGCGCTGGGTGTAGGCATAGGCGGACCCGGCGACCGGAAACTCGCGCGCCATGGCCGCGTAGCAGAGCGCGGTAAACACCATGGCCAAAAGCCCCAGGCCATAGGCCAGGGGCACCAAGCCTTGCGAAGTTTCTGCCACAAAGCCGTAGACGCCAAACGGCGCGATCGGCACCATGGCCACCATGCCGTAGCGGAGCAGGTCCTGGAAGCTCAGGGCGCGTTTGAGCTCCTGGCGGTAGCCGAAGTCGGCCAGGCCGGGCGAGACCGCGCTTGGTGTGGTCGAGCCGTTCACAGTGCAATCCCCAGCTGCTGCAGCAAGGCCTGGGGCATTTCGAAGCGGCAGGTTTTCTTGGGGTCGACGATCTGGCAGATCTGCAAGTTGCCGGCGATGCTCATCAGGTTCACCGCATCGACCTCGCTCAAGCGGCCGTGCCGCGTCAGCAGCTCCACCATCTGGCGGCTGGCCAGCAGGGCGGCCTCATCGAGCTGCACCGCTGAACCCAAGGTGTAGGCATGGCTGGGTGTGCTCAGCAAAGGCAGGGGCCAGACCTTGCCGGCCTCGGTCTTGATCAGGCGCAGGCGTATGTGCACCTCGCCGGCCACCTCCAGCCCGCAGACGGAGACCTCGCCGTCACCCATGGCCGCGTGCAGATCGCCCATTGCCAGCAGAGCGCCCGGCACTTGCACTGGCAGGTAGAGCGTGTGGCCGGCGCTGATCAGCTTGCAGTCCATATTGCCGCCGTGGGCGTCGGGCGTGCCGCAGGACACCGCCTCGCCAGCCGGCGCTGTGCCGATGACGCCGATCATGGGGCGCAGAGGCAAGGTGATGCCTCCTGGCATCAGCACTTGCCCGTCTTCGATGGCCATGCTGCGGATGCTGGCCTTGGTGAAGCGATCGCCGAGGATGCCCAGGCCCGGCGCCGTGACCATGACGGCGCGCTTCCCCACCTCGATGTGCTCGATATCCACGGCCAGCACATCGCCGGCTTCGGCGCCGCGCACGAAGACCGGGCCGGTGGCCGGGTTGATGCGGGCCCAGTCCACGCCCTCGAAGGGCGTGTCTTCGCTGACGATCTGGTCCTGGAAGCAATCGCAGGTTTCAAACAGCAGGCGCTCGCCGCTGTCGACCGTGAGCACGGGTGGGTTGTCACGAGACATGGCGTAGATCACCTGCTCGCGTGAGATTCGATGGGTGCTGCTCATGTGCGTCTCCTCCTCCGGGTGGGGCCTGCGGCCTGCGTCCGGACTCTACGAAGCCAAGCTGCAGCCGACCATTGGTGGCGACCCTTTGCGGGCGCGGATTCCGTGGAAGATCGAAAGCAGGTTTTCATCGCGTCTTTCATTGTTCGGCGAACCGAGTCGGGCGCTGTGTTGCTGGGACCCGGACATCTGTCAGATGTTTCTATGTTCAAGCGCCGATGGGCTGAGGACACTGCGCAGCCTCGGTCCTGAACCGACGGCGCACAACCACCTCTGGAGACTCCCATGCCTGCCCACAAGAACCCCTTGAAACTTGCCCTGCTTCCCGCGGCCGTTCTGGCCCTGAGTTCGCTCGCCAGCCTGAGCCTGCCGGCCGCTGCGCAAGATGCTTCGCGCGAGAGCGCGATGGTGCTGAACCTCGGCAGCGGCGAGCAGCTGATCGATGCTCTGCGCCAGCAACACCGTGGCAGCAGCAGCCCCTTCTTCCGCACCCTGGGCAGCGAGTCGTTGGCGGTGCAGATCCAGGACTTCTTCGACAAGAACGGCCTGGTGTCGATTTCCGGCCATGCACTGGGCAACAGCAACTCGGTGTTCTTCCTCAAGGGCAGTGCCAAAAGCCTAGGGGGATACCTTGCCTTGCACGACAAGCGCAAGGCCTTTGAGTTCAGCACGGGCGCGGTCGATGGTGCCAAAGGTCAGGTGACCGTGCGCGAAGTCCCCTACACCAAGGTCTTCCCGGATTTTGAAGAGGAGTTCCAGCGGGACTACGACCGTGCTCAAGGTATCACCGCGCTGGCCGTGGCCGCGCCGGTCTACAGCCCCATGGCCTTGCGCCAGGCGCCGCACATCGGCCCATATGCCAACCAGGACGTCACCAAGTTGGAGAGCAAGCCCGGCAGCCCCTGGGTTTTCTATCTCAACACCACGGCGGTGATGAGTGGCAGCACGCCGCTCAACGGCGTGAGCAAGGAGCAGATGTACCGGGCCTGGCAGTCGGTGGCCGACCAGTACAGCATGCTGAACATGAACGTCACGACCAACCGTGCGGTCTATGACGCAGCGCGCACGGCCAACACCTTGCGCACCGGCATCATCAATTTCGTCAATCAGGACGGCCGCTCCTTCGCGCCCCTGCGCTCCTTCGGCACCACCTCGGCCGGCACGCTCTACCGCAATCCTTCGGCCGGTTTCGACTACGGCTATGGCATCGGCATGACCGGCGCCCACGAGGTGGGCCACCAGATGGGCATGTCGCATGACGGCGGCGGCAGCGGCGGTGAGTACTACGAGGGCATCGCCGCCTACCAGTGGGGGCCTATCATGGGCAACTATTGGATGGGCGGATCCTGGGCCAACCAGCTCTTCACTTGGAGCCGCGGCGAGTACAGCACGGCCAACAACCAGGAAGACGATTTCCGCATCATGACGGTCAATGAGTCGGTGCCCTATGTGGCCGACGACAACGCCAGTGGCAAGCCGCTGCAGTTGCGCGCCGGTGGTGAGATCAACCCGCTGGACAACTGGGGGCAAATCGAGCGCAACACCGACAGCGACGTCTTCAGCTTCAATGTCGCCACCGCCGGCACTTTGAACTTGCGTGTCGATCCCATCGAGTACCTGCGCATGCTGGATGTCGATGCAGTCATCCTCAACGGCAGCGGCCAGCAGGTGGCGCGCAGCAATCTGTCGGTCAATCGCTCGGCCGAGTTCAAGAACCTGGCTTTGGCGGCGGGCAGCTACCAGATCAAGATCCAAGGCGGCGCTGAGGGCACGCCGCAGAACGGTTTTTCGAACTATTCCTCGGTCGGCTATTACGCGCTCAAGGGCAGCCTGACCGGCGGCGTGCCCGACACCCCGCCCACCCCGCTGAGCAGCGGCGTGCCTCTGGCCAATCAGAGCGCGGCCACAGGCAGCTGGACCTATTACGCCATCACCCTGCCCAGCGCTGCGTCCAAGCTGACCGTCACCCTGCAGGGCGTCAACGGCGATGCCGATCTGTTTGTGCAGAAGACGGCCAAGCCCAGCACCAGCAGCTATGCCTGCAAGAGCGATGGCTCGACCAGCAACGAGAGCTGCGCCATCACCGCGCCGACGGCGGCCACCTACATCGTCGGTGTGCAGGCCTATGCGGCCTACAGCGGCGTGACGGTCACCGCCACGGTCACGCCTTGATGAGCTTGTAACGCTGCGGCGGCGGGCAGGCCGGGCTTCACTCGGCCTGCCCGTAGAATCCTGCGCTTCAGGCAGCACAGGATTCCCATGTCAGGCAGCACTTTCGGCGAATTGTTCCGGGTCACGAATTTTGGCGAGAGCCATGGCCCGGCCATCGGTTGCGTGATCGACGGCTGCCCCCCCGGCCTGGCCCTGAGCGAGGCCGACATTCAGCCTGAACTGGACCGCCGCCGCCCCGGCACCAGCCGCCATGTGACCCAGCGCAACGAGCCCGATGCCGTCGAGATCCTCTCCGGCGTCTATGAGGGCTTTACCACCGGCACCCCCATCTGCCTGCTGATCAAGAACACCGACCAGCGCAGCAAGGACTACGGCAATATTCTGGACAGCTTCCGTCCGGGCCACGCCGATTACAGCTACTACCGCAAGTACGGCCTGCGCGACCCGCGCGGCGGCGGCCGCTCCTCGGCCCGCCTGACCGCGCCCATGGTTGGCGCCGGCGCTGTGGCGCGCAAATGGCTGAAAGAGAAATTCGGCACCGAGTTCCGTGGCTGCATGACCCAGCTGGGCGAGATTGATATCCCTTTCGAGGGCTGGCAGCATGTGGGCAACAACCCCTTCTTCGCCGCCAATGTCAGCAAAATCGCCGAGTTGGAGGCGTATATGGATGCGCTGCGCAAATCCGGCGATTCGGTCGGCGCGCGCATCCGCGTCGAGGCCACCGGCGTGCCGGTGGGTCTGGGCGAGCCTCTGTTCGACAAGCTCGATGCCGACATTGCCTACGCCCTGATGGGCATCAACGCGGTCAAGGGCGTGGAGATCGGCGCCGGCTTCGGCGTGGTGGCCCAGCGCGGCAGCGAGCATGGCGATGAGCTGACCCCGCTCGGCTTTGCCAGCAACAACGCCGGCGGCATGTTGGGCGGCATTTCGACCGGTCAGGACATCGTCGCCTCCATCGCCATCAAGCCGACCAGCTCGATTCGCAGCCCCAAGGCCTCGATCAACCGGGCCGGTGAGCCGGCCGTGGTCGAAACCTTTGGCCGCCACGACCCCTGCGTGGGCATCCGTGCCACGCCGATCGCCGAGGCCATGCTGGCCCTGGTGTTGATGGACCATGTGCTGCGCCACCGCGCGCAATGCGGCGATGTGGCGCTGCCGCTGGCACCGATCCCCGGGGCGCGCCCCGAAGCCGCTGCGGGCTCGGACGGATTGCCTGAATGACCGAGCCGCTGAGCGGCTCCGGCAGCTTCGGTCTGCCGCGCGGCGGCGCTTCGGCCCGCACCTTGGCCGCCAGCGCGGCCCTGTCTTGCGCCTACTTCGCCGCCATCGGCGGCTTTAATCCTTACGCCCCGCTCTGGTACAAAGAGCTGGGCCTGCCGGTCTTCGCCATCGGCTTGCTGGTGTCCCTGTCCAGTTGGACGCGTTTGTTCGCGCCCTACGCCTGGGGCGCCCTGGCCGACCGCACCGGCCAGCGCGTGCAGATCATCCGCTGGACGGCCTTGGCCAGCTGCATCGCCGGCGCGGGCTTCCTGCTGCCGCCGAGTTTGGCGACATTGGTGATCGCCACCTTCCTGATGTTCAGCTTCAATGCGGCCATCGTGCCCTTGACCGAAACCGTGGTGGCCAGCCATCTGAGCACGGCCGACGGCGGCATGGACACGCGCCGTTATGGGCGTGTTCGCATGTGGGGCTCGATCGGTTTTCTGGCCACCGTGGTGCTGGCCGGTTGGTGGTACGAGCATTTCGGCATGCGCTGGTTTGCGCTGACGACCTTTGCCTTGCTGTCCTTGGTGGTGCTGATGGCCTGGCGCATGCCGCTGCAGGCGCGGCCCAGCTCTGCCGCACGCAGCGCAGCCGCGGCGACCGAGGGCAGCGACTCGGTGCTTGCCGTGTTTGCCCGTGCCGAGGTGCGCTGGTTCTTTCTGGGCGTCTTCCTGACGGTGCTGGCGCATTCGGCGCTGTACGCCTTTTTCAGCCTCTATCTCGATGCTCTGGGTTACAGCAAGCCAGTGATCGGTGGCCTGTGGGCGATCTCGGTGGTGGTGGAGATCTTCTGGTTTGCCTTCTCGGGCCGCCTCTTGGAACGAGCCACCTTGCACCATTGGCTGCTGGCAGCGGCCTTGCTGGCGGCGCTGCGCTTCGCCATGACGGCGGCCTTCGGGGCCAGCCTGGGCTTGCTGCTGCTGGCCCAATGTGCTCACGCCGTCACTTTCGCAGCCCAGCACACGGCCTGCATCGCCCTGATCACTCGCTACTTCCCGGGCCGCCTGCGCGGCCGTGGCCAGGCACTGTATTCAGTCCTGGGCTATGGGCTGTCGGGCGTGTTGGGCAGTCTGGGGGGCGCTTGGTTGGTGGCTCGGCATGGCTTCCCGGCCGTGTTCTGGGCGGCGGCGCTGTGCGCGCTGGCCGGTGCCGCTTGCGCCTGGCGCAGCCTGGTCTGCGAGCGCCAAGCCCCGGCGCCCTGAAGCCGGCGGCGGTCCGGTGATCGCAAGCCCGCGCAGATCGTTCCCGGCTTTCCGCGTTTCGTCGCAAGTGGCCAGCCCCAGGCCCCTCGTCTTCCTACACTGCGGCCACTTTGTGGTTTTGACAGATGAATGGGGGACTCCATGCGCAAACAATGGCTGATCGGTGGCATCGCTGCAGTGCTTTTGGCTGGTGGCGCGGGTGTGACGGTGTGGGCAAGCAAAGGCGCTGACGCCGCCAAGAAGCCGGGCGAGGAGGGGCCTGCCAAGCTGACCCTGGAGTTTGTGCCCCGCGAGGTGGTCAAGCCCACCATGACCAGCATGCCGGCTCAGATCGAGTTCTCCGGCCCCCTGGTCGCCCCCAATACGGCCGTGGTTCGGGCCAAGTCCAGCGGCACTTTGCTGAGCCTGGCCGTGGCCGAGGGCAGCCGGGTGCGCGCCGGTCAGGCTCTCGGGCAGGTCGATCTGGAAGAGCTGCGTTACCGCATCGCCGAACGCAGCGCCAGTGTGGAGTCTGCCCGTGCGCAGCTGGATCAGGCAGAGCGCCAGTTCAAGGCCAACCAAGGCCTGGCTGATCAGAAATTCATTGCCAGCACGGCCCTGGACAGCTCGCGGGCCAGCCTGGAAGCCGCCCGTGGCCAGCTCCATGCGGCCAAGGCGCAGCTCGACACGGCCCAGGTGACCCTGCGCCAGGCGGCCCTGGTGGCGCCGATCAGTGGTGTGGTGTCCAAGCGCCATGCGGTGGCTGGCGAAAAGCTGGCGCCGGAGCAACAGGTGCTCAGCATCGTGGACTTGAGCCGCTTGGAGTTGGCCGGCTTGGTCGGCACGCATGAGGTCAGCCGGCTCAAACCGGGCATGGCGGTGCGCGTCAAGGTCGAGGGTCATGACGAGCCGGTGCAGGCCCGGATCAGCCGCATTGCCCCGGCCGCCGAGCCCGGCACACGCTCCATCGGCGTGACCCTGGAACTCGCCAATCCCAAGGAAGAATTCCGGGCCGGCCAGTATGCGGGGGCCCGCGTCGAACTGGCCGATGAAGCCCAGCGTTTGACCGTGCCGGAGACGGCGGTGAGCAGCAATGCAGGTCAGGAGCAGGTCTGGCTGATCGAAAACGGTGCCCTGGTGCGCCGCATCGTCACCACCGGCCGACGCGACGCGCGGGAAGGGCGGGTCGAGGTGCTGCAAGGCCTGACGCCGGCCGCCCAGGTGCTGTCGGCCCGCTTCGATAACTTGCGCGAGGGCGCCAAGGCGACCGTGGTGCCGGCCAAGACCAAGGTGGCCTCGGCCGCCGCGAACTGAGGAGCGGCACCATGTGGATGACGCGCGTCTCGATTCAAAACCCGGTCTTCGCCACCATGGTGATGGTGGCTCTGTGTGTGCTGGGTCTGTTCTCCTACGCCAAGCTGGGTGTGGAGAACATGCCGGATATTTCCATCCCGGTCGCCTCGGTCGATGTGCGCTATCCGGGCGCTTCGCCCGAGGCCGTGGAACGTGAAATTGCCAAGCCCCTGGAAGAAGCACTGAACACGATTGCTGGCGTCGAGAAAGTGCTCTCGCGCAGCTTCGAAGGCCGTGTTCAAGCCCAGGTCGAGTTCGGTCTGAACACCGATATGGGTCGGGCCATGCAGGAGGTGCGGGACCGCGTCTCCCTGGCTCAGGCCGCCTTCCCCAAGGATGCGAAGACGCCGACCGTGGCGCGCGCCCAGATGGAAGACAACCAGCCCGTGGTGCTGGCCGCGCTGATGAGCAAGACCCGGCCGGCGCGCGAGCTGTCGATGATGAGCGAGCTCATCATCGCCAAGCGACTGGGCCGTGTCGACGGCGTGGCCCGTGTGGACGTGGGCGGCATGGTGGCGCGCGAGGTGCGCATCGATCTGGATCCGCTGCGCCTGCGTGCCTACAA
Organism: Paucibacter sp. DJ2R-2; assembly: GCF_025717675.1. Taxonomy (GTDB): domain Bacteria; phylum Pseudomonadota; class Gammaproteobacteria; order Burkholderiales; family Burkholderiaceae_C; genus Paucibacter_A. The sequence continues at coordinate 137,488 of NZ_JAJIRT010000006.1, read as the reverse complement.
CGTGACCCCGGCCGAAATCGCCACCGCTCTGCGCGAGGCCAATGTCGACCAGCCGGTGGGCCTGATCTCGGACAAGAGCGCCGATGCCATCCTGCGCGTCGAAGGCCGGGTCAAGGACCCCAAGGCTTTTGCCAAAGTGGTGGTGGCGCGGCGTGGCAATCTGGTGCTGACCCTGGGTGATCTGGGTCAGCTGGTCGAGCGCGAGCGTGAGCCCGACAGCCTGGCCCGCATCAACGGTGCCCAGGCCATCACCTTCAATGTTTTCAAGCAGCAGGACGCCAACATCGTCAACACCGGCGAGGGTGTCAAGGAGGCCATGGCCGAGCTGCGCAAGACCTTGCCCAAGGATGTGGAGCTGAACCTGATCTTTGCCTCCAGCGACAACGTCAAGGACTCGCTCAACGGCCTCAAGCACACCCTGGTCGAAGGCGCGCTGCTGACCGTGGCCATCGTCTTCCTGTTCCTGCACAGCTGGCGCTCGACCATCATCACCGGCTTGACCCTGCCGATCGCGGTGATCTCCAGCTTCATCGCCGTCCATGCCTTCGGCTTCACGTTGAACTTCATGACCATGATGGCGCTCTCCCTGTGCATCGGCTTGCTGATCGATGACGCCATCGTCGTGCGCGAGAACATCGTGCGCCATGTCGGCATGGGCAAGAGCCACCGGCAAGCCGCCTTCGATGGCACCAATGAGATCGGTCTGGCGGTGATGGCCACCACCTTTGCCATCTGCGCTGTGTTCGTGCCGGTGGCCTTCATGGGCGGCATCATCGGCAAGTTCTTCTACCCCTTCGGCATCACCGTGGCAGTGGCGGTGCTGGTGAGCTTGTTCGTCAGCTTCACGCTCGACCCCATGCTGAGCTCGATCTGGAAGGATCCGCCGAGCCACTACGTCAAGAAGATTCCGGTGATCGGCCATCTGATCCGGGCCACCGACCATGGCATGGATGTGCTGCACCGGGTCTACGAGCGTCTGATTCGCTGGGCCTTCTCGAGCCGCCGTTATCGCCTGTTTGCCTTGCCGATCCCGGTCTGGGCTCGCCCCTTCAATGCTGAGGGGCAACGCGACCGCAGCGCCCCGCGCCGCCTGCGCCTGGCCACCATCACACCGCGCGGACTGGTCATGATGGCCGGCGGCGGCAGCTTCGTGCTGGCCTTGGTACTCAGCGGCTTTGTCGGCAGCGAGTTCGCGCCCAAGACGGACGACAGCTTCACGCAAATCAATCTGCGCCTGCCTGTGGCCTCCAGCCTGGAACGCAGCAATGCCAAGGTCTTGCAGGTGGAAGAGTTGCTGAGCCGCTACCCGGAGATCAAGACGGTGTCCACCGTGGTCGGCGGTACCGGCGAGGGCATGGCCACCGGCCGCAACCAGGCCTCGCTGAACATCTCGCTGGTGGACCGCAAGGACCGCAAGCGCAGCCAGAAGCAGATCGAAGACGCGATCCGCGCCGAGATTGCCAAGATCCCCGGCGTCGACGCCAGCGTCGGCGGCGACCGCTCGATCTGGATCACCTTGCTGGGCAATGACCCGGAAGCGCTGACTCAGGTGGCCAACGACTTGGTGGCCAAAATCAAGGCGGTCAAGGGCGCGGTCGATGTCGAGACCACGGTCAAGCCGGGCCTGCCTGCCTTTGCCGTCAAGCTCAAGGACTCGGCCGTTCGCGAGCTGGGCCTGACCGCGCCTCAGGTGGCCGCCTCGCTGCGTGCCTACGTCAACGGCGAGGTGGCGACCTACTGGACCACGCCGGATGGCAACCAGGTCGAAGTCTTGCTGCGTCTGCCGGTTGAGCAGCGTCAGCGCGTTGAGCAGATGCTCAAGCTGCCCGTGGCCTTTGCCAAGGACGGCTCGCCGATCTCGCTCGATCAGGTGGCCACCATTGAATCGGTGTTCAACCCTGAGGTGATCCGCCGTCAGAACCTGCAGCGCCGCGAGGCGGTGTTCGCCGGCACCGAGGGCCGCCCCTCGGGCGATGTCAATGCCGATGTGCAGAAGATCATCAAGTCCATGGAGCTGCCACCCGGTGTGCAGTTCAATGTCGACGGTGCCGGCAAACAGCAGAACGAGGCCTTCAAGGGCTTGCTGGCTGCCATGGGTCTGGCGGTGATCTTCATCTACATCGTGCTGGCCAGCCAGTTCGGCAGCTTTGTGCAACCGATTGCCATCATGGCCTCCCTGCCTCTGTCCTTGATCGGCGTGATGCTGGCCTTGCTGATCACCGGTTCGACGCTCAATGTCTTCTCCATGATCGGTCTGGTCATGCTGATGGGCCTGGTAACCAAGAACGCCATCCTGCTGATCGATTTCGCCAACCACGCACGCAAGGGCGGAGCCACCATTCCCGAGGCGCTGTTGGAGGCCGGCCTGGTGCGCATGCGCCCCATCATCATGACCACGGCCGCCATGGTCTTCGGCATGCTGCCCATGGCGATTGCCTTCAACCAGGGCGGTGAGGTGCAAGCGCCCATGGGTCGGGCCATCATCGGCGGCGTCATCACCTCAACCCTGCTGACCTTGGTGGTAGTGCCGGTGCTGTACTCCTACCTGGTGCGTGAGCGTAAACCCAAGACTCAGCCTGCTGAGGACCATGCGTCCGTGGCCGACTTGGCACTGCAGCCCGGTGGTGACTGAGCTCAGGGCGCAGCCGCCAGGCCTTGAGGTGGCGGCGACCGCCACTTGGCAGGCCAGTGCTTCGGAGGCTTGACGGGACGGCCGGCATTGCGTGAAATGCCGGCCGTTGCTTGCTTGCACGCTGTGCCTGCTAACCGGCCATCCGACCGGAGGCTGGCCAGCCCGCCCGGGGAGGGCCCATGGACCAGAACAGCCAGTGGAATATCAGTCGCCTGAGGCTCTGTCGACGCTTGAGTGTGCTGCTCTGTGCGGCGGCGCTGTCGGCCTGTTCTGGCTCGGGCGGTTCGAGCCCGAATCCTGTGCCCGAACCGGTGCCCGTGCCCGTTCCGCCGGTTGAGACCATCCTCAATGCGACGGGCCCCGGTGAATGGCGCCAGACCAGCCTCTTGCGCAGCATCCCCGTTGGCGAGATCGCCGCCGTGCTCCAGGCTGCTGGGGCACGTGCTCCACAGCTGACACCGCGCTACGAGGTCCGGGCCTATCGGCTGGAGTACCTCACCCGTGATGGCCAAGGCCGTGAGGTGCTCGCCTCCGGCCTGGTGGCGGTACCGCTCAAGCCGGCCGGTGCGCCCAGCCCGGTGCTCAGCTACCAGCATGCCACCTTGATGCATGAGAGAGAGGCGCCCAGCAACCAGGCGGTGGCCAGCGAAGCCGTGGTGATGATGGCTTCGGCCGGCTATATCGTGGTCGCGGCCGACTACATCGGTTACGGCGTATCCAAGCAGCTGCCTCACCCCTATTTGCAAGCCGCTCCATCGGCGTCGGCCGTCAATGACCTGCTGACGGCGGCGCGCTACTGGCGCTACAGCGCCGGCATTGCTGACAACCGTCAGCTCTTCATGGGCGGCTATTCGCAAGGTGGCTATGTCACCATGGCGGCTCACCGGGCCTTGCAGAACAGCCAGAGCCCCCTGCGTCTGCAGCTGCTGGCCAGTGCGCCGGGAGCCGGGGCCTACAGTGTGTCGGCCACCTTGGACGATTTGCTGCGCCAGGTGAAGGAGAAGAATGCGACGCTCGGCACCTTGCTGAACCCCGGCGTACTTCGGTTCCTGAGCGACAACGTACGGCAGCGCGTCCGCGACGAGTTGCTTAAGTTGGTCGTGGACGAGGACAGCGACATTCGCTTCGACCCCCGCTTCATCGACCTCTATCTGGCCGACGACAGCGCGAGTCTGAAGGCCGAAAGCGATGTCCATGACTGGGCGCCGCAGAAACCGGTCTACCTGTTTCATGGTCGCGAGGACCGGACCGTGCCCTATCTGAACGCCAGCCTGGCCCTGGACAGCATGGCGCGGCGAGGCGCCGGCCAGCAAGTCAGTCTGAACGCGTGCCCCAGCCAGCCTTCGGGTCATATTGACTGTGTCTTGCCCTACTGGAATTTCATGCTGCAACAGTTCGCGGGTCTGGCTCGCGATCTGTAGACACCGCTCGGGTGCTGAACGGGCAAAGCTCGCAGCGGCCAAGCCCATGTGAAAAGACCGGTATTCGGCGCGGCCGAGCGTGAGCCAGCGTGAGCGGCTGCTATTCTTTTCACCGATGGATCGACGTTTTTTCACACGCGCCCTGTTCCCCGCGCTGCTCGCCCTGTGTCTGGCCGGGCCCAGCATGGCCCAGAAGCGCCTGCTCAGCGAAGAGTTTCCGCCCATCAATTTCAGCGAAGGCGGTGAAGCCCGCGGGCTCGCGGTCGATGTGGTGCAAGAGATTCAGCGCCGCTTGCAGCTGGACCTGCCGATCGAGTTCATGCCCTGGGCGCGCGCCTACCGGGATGTCCAACTGGGCGGGGAGACCGCCTTGTTCAGCATGGCGCGTACCGCGGGCCGGGAACGCCTGTTCAAATGGGTGGGTCCGGTGGTGACCTTCTACAGTTCCATCTACGGGCCGGCACGTGGCGGTGTGCGCCTGCGCAGCATGGAGGACGCCAAGCGCGCCAAGGCCGTGCTGGTGGTGCGTGATTGGTACACCTCGGAGGAGCTCAAGCAGCTGGGGTTCCGGAATCTGGTCAGTGTGGCCGACCCTCCGGCGGCCATTCGCATGCTGCTGGCCGGCCGGGCCGACTACTTTGCCACCGAGCGCCTGTCCATGCCCAAGATCATGGCCCAAGCGGGCGTGGCCGAAGAGGCGCTTGAGATCGTCTACAGCTATGCCAGCGCCGAGGGCTACATCGCCTTTTCGCCGGACACGCCTGATGCGCGGGTCAAGGCCTGGCAGACCCAGCTCGATGCCATGAAACGCGACGGCAGCTTTGTTGCCATCTACAAGCGTTGGTTGCCGCAGGACAGTCCGCCGCTCAAGCGCTGAGGTCCTCGCATACTGTGCCGACCATGCCTCTCGTCATGGTGAATTTGTATGCACTTGTTACTTCAATGTCGGGTTTTCTGACAGCGTTACGTTCTGTTTCGTGCAAATTACCGTTGAATCAAGCACTTAGTTTCTTGGCACAAACCCTGCGTCACAAAGAAAGCCCGCCACTCTGCGGGCTTTCGTTTTGACTCCTCTAGGGAACACTGACTTGAAGATCTACAACAGCATTTCCGCCGCACTTTTGGCTTGCGGCCTGATGATGGCCAGCACTGTGGCTTCGGCCGGTGCGGTTCACGACACCGTGAAGTTCACCGACTCGACCTTGAGCGCCAACGATGATGATTCGGTGGGTCCAGTAGCCCTGGGTTTCAACATCAATTTCTTTGGCCTGACTTCGAGCAGCCTGTTCGTCAACAACAACGGTAACGTCACGTTTGATGCTGCCCTCGGCACCTATACGCCCTTCGGCTTGCAGGGCACGGCACGCCAGATCCTGGCTGCCTACTTTGCCGATGTGGATACCCGTGGCGCCAGCAGCGGCCTGACCCAGTACGGCCAGGACCTGATCAATGGACGCAAGGTGTTTGGCGTCAATTGGATCGACGTTGGCTACTTCTCCAACGGCGTCGATAAGCTCAACACCTTCCAGCTGATCATCACCGACCGTTCGGATGTGGGCGCGGGTGATTTCGACTTCGAGTTCAACTACGACAAGGTGCTTTGGGAAACGGGCAATGCCAGCGGCGGCGCCGGCGGTCAGGGCGGAAATTCAGCCCGTGTAGGTTGGTCCAATGGCAATGTGAACTCCTTTGAGTTGGCTGGCTCAGCTGTCAACGGCGCCTTTCTGGACGGCGGCGCGAATGCCCTGGTCAGTGGCTCATTGAACTCCAATGTCGCTGGTCGCTACAGCTTCAGCGTGCGCAATGGTTCGGTGCAGCCGCCCTCGACCGTGCCTGAACCCAGCTCCATGCTCCTGGTTGGTCTGGCTTTGGCTGGCTTGGGCGCGGTCTCACGCCGCCGCCGCAGCGCTTGATGCATCTTCCGCGCTGAGCAAAAGGCGACCCTCGGGTCGCCTTTTTTGTCTTGGAGACTTGAGCCCGGCTCAGCACTCGACGATATTGACCGCCAGCCCGCCGCGCGCGGTTTCCTTGTACTTCGTCATCATGTCAGCGCCGGTATCGCGCATGGTCTTGATGACCTTGTCCAGGCTGACGAAGTGGGTGCCGTCGCCACGCAGCGCCATGCGGGCAGCATTGATGGCCTTGACCGAGGCGATCGCATTGCGCTCGATGCAGGGGATCTGCACCAGGCCGCCGACCGGGTCGCAGGTCAGGCCCAGATGGTGTTCCATGCCGATTTCGGCCGCATTCTCGACCTGCTCGGGCGTGCCGCCCATGACCTGACAGAGTGCACCCGCGGCCATCGAGCAGGCCACGCCGACCTCGCCCTGACAGCCGACTTCGGCGCCCGAGATCGAGGCGTTTTCCTTGTAGAGGATGCCGATGGCCGCAGCGGTCAGCAGGAAGTCGACCACGCCGTCTTCGTTGGCTCCGTGATAGAAGCGCGTGTAGTAATGCAGGACGGCCGGCACGATGCCGGCAGCGCCATTGGTCGGCGCCGTGACGACGCGGCCGCCGGCGGCGTTTTCTTCATTGACCGCCAAAGCGTAGAGATTGACCCAGTCCATCACCTGCAGCGGGTCGCGCAGCGCGGCTTCCGGGTTGGCGGTCAGGTCGCGGTGCAGCTGGGCCGCGCGGCGCTTGACCTTGAAGCCGCCGGGCAGGATGCCCTCGGTGCGGCAGCCGCGGCTGACGCAGTCCTGCATCACTTGCCAGATCTTGAGTAGGCCGGCGCGGGTCTCTTCATCGCTGCGCCAGTGGCGTTCGTTGCGGCGCATGATCTCGGCGATGGAAATGCCATGCTGCTTGCTCAGCACCAGCAGATCGTCACCGGACTTGAAGGGGTAGGGCAGAACGGCCGCATCGGGGGCGATGACTTTTTGCTTGCTGCCGTCTGCCGCCACCTCGTCGCTGACGACAAAGCCGCCGCCAACCGAGTAGTAGGTGCGCTGCTGGATCTCCACGCCTTCGGCATCGAAGGCTGAGAAGCGCATGCCATTGGCATGGAAGGGCAGGCTTTGACGCTTGAACAGCACCAGATCCTTGGCCTCATTGAACTCGATCTCATTCTCGCCGCCTAAGCGGATGCGGCCGCCGCTGCGGATGGCGTCGAGGTAAGCCGGCACCTGCTCGACATCGACCGTATCCGGCTCGTGGCCGGCCAGGCCCAGCAAGACGGCCTTGTCGCTGCCGTGGCCCTTGCCAGTGGCGCCGAGCGAGCCATACATCTGCGAGACCACGCGGGTGGTCTTGTCCAGCACGCCCTCGTGACGCAGGCGTTGCACAAACATGCGTGCCGCACGCATGGGGCCCACGGTGTGCGAGCTGGATGGGCCGATGCCGATCTTGAAGAGGTCGAAGACTGAGACGGCCATGGGGCCTCCAAGCGTTGGTGTGAGATCCGAGCCTGGCCTGAAGAATCAGGCCGGTCTTGTGAAAAAGCCGGCTGGCGTCGATGGTGATAGATCCATCGGACGGGCAGCCGGCCGGTGTGTGGCGTCCCGTAGGGACGCATCGCATGAGAGTTTTTGTCGCGAGCGGCTGTCAGGCAAGGCGGACGGAGCACAGGAACCGGAACGTACTTCCTGTACGTGAGGATTCCGAGCACCGGACCAACGACGCATGGCAGCGGCGCAGCAAAAAACTCTCGTGCGATCAGGCGTAGTCGCTCATCGGCGGGCAAGAGCAGCTGAGATTGCGGTCACCGTAGACGTTGTCGACGCGGCCGACCGGCACCCAGTACTTCTGGCGGCGCAGCGAGGCTACCGGGTAGGCCGCTTCTTCGCGGCTGTAGCCATGCGTCCACTCGGCCGCCAGCAGGCTTTCCGCGGTGTGCGGGGCGTTGACCAGAGGGTTGTCGGTGGCGGTCCAGCTGCCGTCGGCGACCTTGGCGATTTCGGCGCGGATGGCCAGCATGGCGTCGCAGAAGCGGTCCAGCTCGAACTTGGATTCGCTCTCGGTCGGTTCGACCATCAAGGTGCCGGCCACCGGGAAGGACAGAGTGGGCGCATGGAAGCCGTAGTCGATCAGGCGCTTGGCCACGTCCTCAGCGCCGACGCCGGTGGCGTCCTTCAGCGGGCGGATGTCCAGGATGCACTCGTGGGCCACACCGCCGCCCTTGATGCCATCGATATTGCCGCTGAAGTGGATGTCGTAAGCGTCCGCCAGACGGGCGGCCACATAGTTGGCCGAGAGGATGGCCACTTCGGTCGCAGCCTGCAGGCCGTCGGCAGCCATCATGCGGCAGTACATCCAGCTGATGGGCAGCACGGCGGCATTGCCCAGCGGGGCTGCGGACACGGCGCCGATGGCGGTCTTGCTGTCGTAGCCGGCCGAACGGTGGGTGGGCAGGAAGGGCACCAGATCGGCCACCACGCAGACGGGGCCGACGCCCGGGCCGCCACCGCCGTGCGGGATGCAGAAGGTCTTGTGCAGGTTCAGGTGGGAGACATCGCCGCCGAACTCGCCCGGTGCGGCCACACCGACCAGGGCGTTCATGTTCGCACCGTCCACGTAGACACGGCCACCGTGGCTGCGCACCAGGGCGCAGATTTCCTTGACCTGGGTGTCGAACACACCGTAGGTCGAGGGATAGGTGATCATGATGGCGGCCAAGTTGGCGCTGTGCTGCTCGCACTTGGCCTTGAGGTCGGCCAGGTCGATATTGCCTTCCTTGTCGCACTTGGTCACCACGACCTGCATGCCCACCATCTGGGCCGAGGCCGGGTTGGTGCCGTGGGCCGATTCGGGGATCAGGCAGATCTTGCGATGGCCTTCATTGCGCGACTCGTGCCAGGCCTTGATGGCCAGCAGGCCGGCGTACTCACCTTGCGAGCCGGCATTGGGCTGCAGGCTGATGCCGGCGTAGCCGGTGGCTTGGCACAACCAGGCGGTCAGCTGTTCGTTCAGCTGGGCATAACCCTGCAGCTGATCGTGCGGTGCAAACGGGTGCACGCCGGCGAACTCGGGCCAGGTGATGGGGATCATCTCGGCCGTGGCGTTGAGCTTCATGGTGCAGGAGCCCAGCGGGATCATGCTGCGGTCCAGCGCCAGGTCCTTGTCCGACAGGCCGCGCAGATAGCGCAGCATCTCGGTTTCCGAGTGGTAGCGGTTAAAGACCGGGTGGCTCATGAAGCTGCTGGTGCGCTGCAGCTCGGCCGGGATCAGGCTGGCGATGCCCTTGTCGAAGCCGCTCAGGTCTGGCACGGCCTTGCCATCGGCAAACACGGCCAACACGGCGGCCAGGTCGGCGCGGGTGGTGGTCTCGTCCAGCGACAGGCTCAGGGCCTCAGCGCTGGCGCGGCGGAAGTTCATGCCGGCGGCCACGGCGCGCGCCAGGATGGCCTCGGTCTGCGCGCCGGTCTGCACATGCAGGGTGTCAAAGGCGCTGGTGTTGCCGAGGGCAAAGCCCAGACCCTTGAGGCCTTGGGCCAGCACGGCGGTGAAGGAGGCCACGCGTTGGGCGATGCGCTTCAGACCTTGCGGGCCGTGGTACACGGCGTACATGCTGGCCACCACGGCCGGCAGCACCTGGGCGGTACAGATGTTGGAGGTGGCCTTCTCACGGCGGATGTGCTGCTCGCGGGTCTGCAGGGCCAGGCGGTAGGCGGGCTTACCATGCGCGTCGATGGACACGCCGACCAGGCGGCCGGGCAGGCTGCGCTTGTACTCGTCCTTGCAGGCCATGTAGGCGGCGTGCGGGCCGCCATTACCCATGGGCATGCCGAAGCGCTGGGTCGTGCCCACGGCGATGTCGGCGCCTTGCTCGGCGGGGGCCTTGATCAGGGTCAGGGCCAGCAGGTCGGCGGCCGCGATCAGCAGCGCACCTTGGGCATGCACCGCGTCTGCGGCGGCCTGCAGGCTGCGCACATCGCCGTTCACACCGGGGTATTGCAGCAGGGCAGCGAAGCATTCGCTCTGGCCGGCATCAGCAGCCGGGCCGACCACCACGGTGAATCCCAGCGGCTCGGCGCGGGTGCGCACCACTTCCAGGGTTTGCGGCAGCACATCGTCGGCGACGAAGAAAGTCTGGCTCTTGCTCTTGCCCACACGGGCGGCCAAGGTCATGGCTTCGGCGGCAGCGGTGGCTTCGTCCAGCATGGACGCGTTGGCAATCGCCATGCCGGTCAGGTCGGTCACCATGGTCTGGAAGTTGACCAGGGCTTCCATGCGGCCTTGCGAGATTTCAGCCTGGTAGGGCGTGTAGGCGGTGTACCAGGCGGGGTTTTCAAGGATGTTGCGCAGGATGACGCCAGGGGTCAGCGTGTCGTAGTAGCCCTGGCCGATATAGCTCTTGAGCACCTTGTTCTTGCTGGCCATGGCCTTCAGTTCGGCCAAAGCCTGAGCTTCGCTCGCGGCGGCCGGCAGGTCCATGCCCACCGAGCGCTTGATGCTGGCCGGCACCACGGCTTCGATCAGAGCACGACGCGAGGCCGCACCGATCACCGACAACATGCCGGCTTCGTCGCTGGCATCGGGGCCGATGTGGCGAGCGTGGAATTCGGTGGCGTTCTCAAGCACCGACAGGGGCTGCAGGGCGGACATCAACATGGCAAATCCTTGGGGCCTGGCGCCGCTTGTGGCGGCCTCGGGCCGTTTGTGTTCGGGAGAGCCTGCCACAGCAAAGCGCAAGGAATGAATGCGCCCTGTGGCAGGGGGTGCCGCGGCCTCACTGAGGGAGCCGCCGCGGCCAAGCGAATCAGCTGTTCTTGACCAGCTCGTCGTACGCGGTGCAGTCCATCAGGCCGTCCAGCTCGGCGGCGTCGCTGAGCTTGACCTTGAAGAACCAGCCGGTCTTCAGCGGGTCGCTATTGGCGAGCGAGGGGTCGTCGCGCAGGGTTTCGTTGACTTCGGTCACTTCGCCGGACACCGGCATGTAGACATCAGCGGCCGCCTTGACCGACTCGACCACGCCGGCCACTTCCTTGGCGGCGAAGCTGCTGCCCACGGCCGGCAGGTCCACGAACACCACATCGCCCAGTGCGTCCTGTGCGTGCACGGTGATGCCCACGGTGACGATGCCGTCGGCTTCGATCTGGACCCACTCGTGGTCAGGCGTGTACTTGATTGTGCTCATGCGGTGCTCCGTTGCTTTCGGAAGGTGGGGGAAAGGAAATTGAAATGTAGGGTGCCCGGTCGTGGCCGGGCAAGCGCGATATGAGTCGAAGCGACTCTCAAGCGCTCAGCCGCTCAGCCGCGGAAATAGCCGTTGGGTGTGAACGGGGTGCTGGACACCGTCATCGGGGTGCGCTTGTCGCGGACGATGGCGAAGACTTCGGTGCCCATGGCAGCGAATTCCTTGGCCAGATAGGCCAGGGCCACCGGCTTGCCCACCGTCGGGCCCAGAGTGCCGCTGGTGACCACGCCGATTTCCACGCCCTCAGCGTTGACCAGCTTGGCGCCTTCGCGCACCGGCATGCGTTCGCTGCTGACCAGGCCGACGCGCTTGCGGGCGGCGCCGTTGGCGAGCTGTTCGTCCACCACCGCTGCGCCGGGGTAGCCGCCGGCGCGGGCGCCACCGGCGCGACGCACCTTCTGGATGGCCCAGGTCAGCGAGGCTTCGACCGGGGTGGTGCTGGTGTCGATGTCATGGCCGTAGAGGCAGAGGCCCGCTTCCAGGCGCAGCGAATCGCGCGCGCCCAGACCGATGGGCTTGACTTCCGGTTGGGCCAGCAGCTTGCGGGCCAATTCGACCGCTTGGTCTTGATGGACCGAGATTTCGAAGCCGTCTTCGCCGGTATAGCCCGAGCGGGTCAGGAAGGTGTCGATGCCGTCCAGATTGAAGAAGCCGCCGGTCATGAAGGTCAGCTTGGCCACGTCAGCGTTCAGGCGCGACAGAGCGGTCACGGCCTGCGGGCCTTGCAGGGCCAGCAGGGCTTGTTCGGGCAGAGGCAAGACCTGGCACTTGTCGCCGATCTTGGCTTGCATGTGGGCGATGTCCTGCACCTTGCAGCCGGCGTTCACCACCACAAAGAGATCGTCCGGGCGGCGGGCGATCATCAGGTCGTCCAGGATGCCGCCTTGTTCATTGGTGAACAGGGCATAGCGCTGCTTGAACAGGCCGAGGTCGATGACGTCGACCGGCACGATGGTTTCCAACGCAGCGGCAGCGCCGTCACCGATCAGGCGGACCTGGCCCATATGGGAGACATCGAACAGGCCGGCGGCAGCGCGTGTGTGCTTGTGCTCGGCCATCACGCCGGCCGGGTACTGGACCGGCATGTCGTAGCCGCCGAAGGGCACCATCTTGGCGCCAAGTTCGATGTGCAGAGCGTGCAGCGGGGTCTTGAGCAGGGGGGCGGAGGTGTCAGCAGCGGACATGGCGGGCAACTTTCGAGGGCAGACATCTGGCCCACACCCTCGAGACCGGCTCAAGGAGTGGGGTGGGTATGCCCTCGCTGTCCGCTTTACCTGAGAGATTGGCCGCCGGCGTATTGCCAACAGCTTGCCCCTTCGGTGGACGGGCTCGAAACCCGTCTCTCTCCAGTGAGGACGCCCGACGTTTTGTGAACGGGCGTTTTATCAGTCCTTTTGCCTGAGCGTTCGCAGCGTGGGATCACCAGTGCCACTGCGCCTTCGGCGGCTTCCGCGAGGAAGCTCTCTCCTGACCGGCGGGATTGTAGCGGCGCTTTTTGGGGCTTCGGCCGAAGTTTTTTGGTCGCTGCTGTGGCAAAGACGGCGGCTCTCTGCGGTGCGACTCCGGCTTTTGGGTGTGGCAGCCAGGCTTTATGCTGAATTGTTCACATGTGCAATGGATGGGAGCGTGTCAGCCATGGAGGGTCCCCTGCGATGAAGGCCGTGATTCTTGCCGGAGGCCTGGGCACGCGCCTGGCCGAGGAAACCTCGGTGCGCCCCAAACCCATGGTCGAGATTGGCGGCCGGCCGGTGCTGTGGCACTTGATGAAGCTGTATTCGCAGCACGGCATCAATGACTTCATCATTTGCCTGGGCTACAAGGGCTATGTGATCAAGGAGTACTTCGCCAACTACTTCCTGCACATGTCCGACGTCACCTTCGACCTCGCCGAGAACCGCATGGAGATTCGCGACCGGCATTGCGAGCCCTGGCGCGTGACCCTGGTCGACACCGGCGAACACACACAGACCGGCGGCCGCCTGAAGCGCGTCCAGCACTATTTGAGCGACGGCGCCGACCAAGGGCCGTTCTGCTTCACCTATGGCGACGGTCTGGCCGATGTTGACCTGACCGCGCTGATCGAGTTCCACAAGGCACAAGGTCGTCAGGCGACCGTGACCGCGGTGCAGCCGCCCGGGCGCTTCGGCGCGCTCGACATCGAGGGCCAGCGCATCAGCAAGTTCTCCGAGAAGCCGCTCGGTGACGGCAGCTGGGTCAGCGGCGGTTTCTTTGTGCTCGAGCGTTCGGTGCTCGAGCTGATCGACCGGGGCGATGCCACCGTCTGGGAAAGCGGTCCGATGGAGACCCTGGCACGCCAGGGCCAGCTGTCCGCCTACACCCACAGGGGCTTCTGGCAACCGATGGACACCTTGCGCGACAAGACCCGGCTGGAGGAACTCTGGCAGGCCAATGCCGCGCCCTGGAAGGTCTGGCCTTGAAGTTTTCGCCGAGCCCGATAGACGGCCTGTGGGAGATCGAGACCCAGCCGCGCGGTGATGCCCGCGGCAGCCTGACGCGCTGGTTCTGCGAGCAGGAGTTCGCGGCCCTGGGCCGGCCGGGCCTGCATTTCACGCAAAGCAATCTCAGCCGCACGGCCCAGCGCGGCACGGTGCGCGGTCTGCATTTCCAGCATGCGCCGGCGCTGGAGGCCAAGCTGGTGCGCTGCATTGCGGGCCGCGTCTTTGATGTCGTGGTCGACCTGCGTGCGGACTCGCCGACCTTTCTGCGCTGGCATGGCGTCGTGCTGGACGGTTCCCAGGAGCGGCAAGTCTTCATCCCCGAGGGCTGCGCCCATGGCTTCCAGACGCTCAGCGACGATGTGCAGATGCTCTACCAACACAGCGCCCCCTACAGCCCCGAGCACGAGGCCGGCCTGCGCCACGACGACCCGGCCCTGGCCGTCACCTGGCCCCTGCCCATCACCGAGGTCTCGGCGCGTGACCGCCAACATGCGCTGATCGACCCGGCCCATTTCTCAGGAGTTCGTTTGTGCTGAGCTGTCGCCATTGCCAGTCCGCCCTGCATGAGGTCTTCATCGACCTGGGCAGCGCGCCGCCGTCCAATGCCTTTTTGCGCGCCGAGGACCTGAATCGGCCCGAGCTCTACTTCCCGCTCAAGGTCTTCACCTGCCAGGCCTGTGGTCTGGTGCAAGTGGATGAGTTGCAAGGGCATGAAGCCCTGTTCTCGAGCGACTACGTCTATTTCTCGTCCATTTCCAGTTCCTGGGTTGAGCATGCGCGCCGCCATGTCGAGCGCTGCGTCGACCGCCTCGGCCTGGGGCCTGGCTCCCTGGTGCTGGAGATCGCGTCCAACGACGGCTACCTGCTCCAGCATGTGCAGGCGCGCGGCATTCCCTGCCTGGGCATCGAGCCCACGCACAGCACGGCCCAGGCCGCCAGAGCGCGCGGCATCGAAAGCATCGAGCAATTCTTCGGCCGCGAGTTCGCCCAGCATCTGGCGCTGGAGCGCGGCCATGCCGATTGGATCGTGGGCAACAATGTGCTGGCCCATGTGCCAGACATCAACGATTTCGTCGCCGGTCTGAAGGCCGCGCTGGCCCCGGGTGGCTGCATCACGCTGGAGTTCCCGCATCTGCAGCAGCTGGTCGAGCAGGCGCAGTTCGACACCATCTACCACGAGCATTTTTCCTACCTCGGCTTCGCCACCGTGCGGCGCATCTTGGCGGCCCAGGGTCTGGCGGTCTGGGACGTCGAGCAATTGCCCAGCCATGGCGGTTCGTTGCGCGCCTGGGCCGGCCATGCCGAGAGCAGCCCGGCGGAACTGCCAAGCGTCGGGGCACTGCTGGCCCAAGAAGTGGCGGCAGGCATGGAAGAACCGGCGTTCTACCGCAGCTTGCAGGCGCGGGCCGATGCCATCAAACACCAGTTGCTGCGCTTTTTGCTGGAGCAGAAAGCTGCCGGCAAGACCGTGCTGGCTTACGGCGCGGCTGCCAAGGGCTGCACCTTGCTGAACTATGCCGGCCTGCGGCCCGATCTTCTGGCGGCGGTGGCCGATGCCTCGCCGCACAAGCAGGGCCGATTCCTGCCCGGCTCGCGCATTCCTGTCGTCAGCCCCGAGGAACTGCTGGTAGCGCGGCCGGATTTCGTCTTGTTGCTGCCCTGGAATCTGCGCGCTGAGCTGGAGGCCCAGCTGGCCGCCATCCGCGGCTGGGGTGGCCAGTTTGTGGTCGCAGTGCCGGAACTGCAGGTGTTCTGAATATGAGTGCCGCCACGGAAGATCGCATCCACTACACCTTGCCTTCGGTCACCGAGCTGGAGCTGCGTTATGTGGCCGATGCGGCGGCCCATGGCTGGGGCCCGCGCTGCTATGACTACATCCAGCGCTTCGAGGCCGACTTTGCCCGCCATCTGGGCGTGCGCCATGCCATCGCCACCAGCAGCTGCACGGGGGCTTTGCACATGGGCCTGGCGGCCCTGGGTGTGGGCGCAGGCGACGAGGTCATCCTGGCCGACATCAACTGGATCGCCACCGCCGCACCCATCCACCATCTGGGCGCCACGCCGGTTTTTGTCGATGTGCTCGAGCACAGCTGGTGCCTGGACCCGGCCCGCGTGGCGGCGGCCATCACGCCGCGCACCAAGGCCATCATCGCCACGCATTTGTACGGCAACCTTTGCGAGATGCAGGCCTTGCTGGAGCTGGGCGAGCGCCATGGCATCGCCGTCGTCGAGGATGCGGCCGAGGCCATAGGCAGCGTCCACCACGGGCAGCGTGCCGGCTCCATGGGCAGGTTCGGGAGCTTTTCCTTTCATGGCACCAAGTCCCTGAGCACCGGCGAAGGCGGCATGTTCGTCTGCAATGACAGCGCCTTGTTCGAGCGTGTGTTGGCCCTGAGCAATCATGGCCGCGTGGCCGGCCAGGCCCGGCAGTTCTGGCCCGAGGCGATCGGCTTCAAGTACAAGATGAGCAATCTGCAGGCGGCCCTGGGCTGCGCGCAGCTGGAGCGCATCGACGAGCTGGTGGGCGCCAAGCGCCGCATCCTGGCGGCCTACCGCGAGCGTCTGGGCGATCTGCCCCTGCACTTGAACTCGGAAGACCCGGGCTGCATCAATGGCTGCTGGATGCCCACGGCCATCGTCGACGCCGGCCTGGGCTTCGATCGCGAGGCCTTGCTGGCCGACTTCAAGGCCGACCGCATCGATGGCCGGACCTTCTTCTGGCCGCTCAGCATGCTGCCCATGTTCGAGCCCCGGCCCGACAACGTCGTCAGCTACGGCCTGCAGGGCCGCGGCATCAACCTGCCGAGTTACCACGATTTGAGCGAGGCCCAGATTGATCGGGTGTGCGCTCATGTTCGGCGTCATGTCCAGGGCTTGCGACATGGCTGAGGACTTGTTGATCTGGGGCGCCACGGGCCAAGCCCGGGTCTTGCACGAATTGATCGGCCAGGGCCAGGCCTGGCGCCTGGTGGCTCTCGGTGACCGTCAAGCCGTGCCTCATCCGCTGCCGGCCAGTGCCGTTCCTCTGCTGTACGGCGAGGCGGCTTTGCTGTCATGGCTGGCAGGCCGCGCGAGCTTGCCGGCTGCCGCCGCCGCCATTGGCAGTGACAACCGCGCACGCCTGGCCGTGCTGGCCTGGCTGCAAGGTCTAGGTTTGGCCTTGCCCAGCCTGGTCCATCCGCGCGCATTCGTCGCCGCTGACGCGCATCTGGCCGAAGGCTGCCAGATCCTCGCGCAGGCAGCGGTGTGCAGCCATGCGGGGCTGGGACGCGGCGTGATCGTCAACACCGCCGCCGTGGTCGAACATGATTGCCAATTGGACGAGGGCGTGCACATCGCACCGGGCGCGGTGCTGGCCGGTGAATGTGAGCTCGGCGCTCGTGTCTTCGTCGGCGCTGGCGCCGTGCTACTGCCGCGCTTGCGCATCGGCGCCGATGCGGTGATCGGCGCGGGCGCCGTGGTCTTGCACGATGTGCCGGCCGGTGCCCGGGTGGTCGGCAATCCGGCCCGACCCTTGCCGTCCTGAGGGCTCAGGCTGCGAATTTGCGCAGCAGCTCCGACTCCTGAATCACGCAGGCTCCGCCCAGGTGTTGCCGCTCCGCATCGCTCAGCGGCAGGCGGCTGAGCACCAGGCCATGTTCGCCGAGCGGGGGGAGATCGCGGGTGTCGGCAAGAAACTGCACCGGCTGTTCCGAGCGCTGGCGGATGTAGTCGCGCAGGTCTTCGCTGAAGTCGCCCAGGCAGAGGCGCTGCTGCACGCCGCGGCCCAGCTCAGGGTCGGTCAGCCAGAACTGCAGGGCGGCAAAGCCGCGCAAGGTGTCCAGGTCCATGGGCAGCAGCGATTCGGCGCCCAGGGCCTTGAGCCGGTAGGCCAGGTAGTAGGTTTCCACCGCGTCGCGGTCGGCGCCCAGGCGCAGGCGCACCGCCACGGCGATGCGGCGGGCGATCATCTGCTCGATGCGCAGCAGGAACTCGGCGCGCTCGCTCTCGCTCAGCTGGCTGCGGGCGCGGCCCAGGATGTATTCAAGGCCGGCGCGGTAGCGGTCCCAGGCGGTCTCGGCCTCTTCATTGCCGCCTTGCTCGCGTTGGTGGTCGGCGAAGTAGTTGGTGATGGAGACGTAGTAAGGCTCTTTGAGAAAGAGCACGGCCGAGCGGTCCACATACTCGGCCGCCTGCACGTAGGCGTAGTAGGCCTGTTGGTGGATGCGCGGCAGCGCCGCTTGCACGAGTTCGCGCCGGCAGATGTTGATGTCGGGAAAGATACCGTAGCGCAAGAGCGTGTCCAGCAACTCGCGCTGCTGGCCGGCCTCGATGCGCACATCGCGGTCCTGGCGATAGAACTGGCCGAGGTCCAGGTCTTGCACCAGGTCCAGCAGCTTCCAGGGTGCGTAGACGATGCCGACCTCGGGCTGCGCCTCCATCAGCGCAATCACCTCGGCCACGCGCGCGCCCATCACCGCGTCGTCATCGGCGATATAGACCAGGTAGCGGCCCCGGGCCTGGGCTTGCAGAAACTGGTAGTTGGCGCGGCCGCCGCGGTTCTCGGCCTGACGGACATAACGGATCGGCAGATCGGCCTGGTAGCGGGCCACGACTTCGGCCGTGTCGTCCGCCGAGGCATTGTCCGAAATGAAGACCTCGCAGGGGTAGGGGAAGTCGGCCAGCTCCAGGCACAAGCTGCCGAGCAGCGAGTCCAGGTAGCGGGCGCGTTGGTAGGTCGGGATGCAGAAGCTGACCAGGGGCGAGGTGGAGATGGGGGAGGACATGGGGGAGGGCCTTTGCCTCAGGCGTGAAAGTAGCGCTGCCAGAACGGCGCTGCGCCGGCCTTCAGCGCCTTGAAGATGGGCTTGCGCGGGCCGCCAGGCCCGGCCAGCACATAGCAGTCGCCGGGCGTGTCGCAATCGACCAGCACGACACCGGGGGCAATCACCGTGTTGGCGCGCACCCGGCAATGGCCGATCACCATGGAGCCCGGGAACATCACCGTGTGGCCCTCGAAGTGCGGGCGGTGGCCGTCCAGCTTGTGGCCGATGGTGCAGCCCTGGTGGAAAACCAGATGGCTGCCGAAGCTGGCCTTGGCGAAGACCAGACCCGGCGTGTGGCCGATCAGGAAGACCTCGGGCAAGGCCACGTCGTAGAACAGCTCCAGGCCGTGCAAGGCCTTGTTGAGCAGAAAGAGGCGGGTTGCGGTGACGCCGTCTCTCAGCGTCACGCCGACCTCGTTGGACAGGAAGTACAAAAAGCTCGCGTACTGGCCCGACATCACTGGGTCAAAGCCCTGCGGCCAGGCGATCACCTGGCCGACGCAGTGGCGCACTCGGTCCAGGGTCGCCGGCATGGCCGCCTGCACAACGTCCCGACTGTCCAGGTCGTCGGGGTAGAAGTTCTCGAGCTGGCGGCAGACGAATGCGGCCAGGCGATCGGGATCGGGGCTCATGCGGCTGCCACCGTCTGCTGCCAGCGCAGCGATTCATCGAGCGCGCCGCTGGTGATGTGCTGCTCCAGCACCTTCAGGCGCATGAAGCTGGAGCTGCGGAAGTCGGCATCGCCAAAGCGCATGGCGCGCAGGCCTTCGATCAAGCCGGCGATGGCCGCATCCAGCGTGATCTGCGGCTGGTGTGCCGGCGCCAGGCGCTGGAAGAGCGAGAAATCCACCCGGTAGCTGCGCCGGTCGGGCGGCGCCTCGGTGTTGATGTGCAGGGCCGTGCCGGGCAAGGCGCGCTGCACGGCGGCGGCCAGATCCCGCACCTGGTAGTTCCAGTCGCTGGCGCCGGTGTTGATGGCCAGAAAGGGCTGGGCCTCGTCGACCGGCCGCAGCAGCGCCCATTCGATCGCCCGGGCCATATCGCGCACCTCGATCAGCGGTCGCCAGGGGCTTCCGTCGCTGAGCACGCTGATCTCGCCCCGGCTCACAGCGCAGGCGACGAAGTCATTGAGCACCAGGTCCAGGCGCAGGCGCTCGGACATTCCGCAGGCGGTGGCAAAACGCAGGGCGGTGAAGCTGTCGCCAGGTCGGGCCAGTGCCGCCAGGGCCTGTTCGCTGGCCAGCTTGGAGCGGGCGTAAGCGGTCAGCGGGTTCAGCGCGTCGCCCTCGCGGCGTGGCCCGCCTTCGGCCGCGCCGTAGAGGCTGCAGCTGGAGGCGAAGACGAAGCGGCGCACACCAGCAGCGCGCGCGCGGCCGGCCAGGTCGGCCACGGCGCGGTGGTTGATGGCGTCGGTGACCGCCTCAAAGCGCGAGCCCATGGGGTCGTTGGACACGGCGGCCAGGGCGACCACGGCGTCGACGCCGCGCAGCAGGGCATCGGGCAGATCGCGCACATCGCCGAAGTACTGGGCATCGAGCTGGCGTTCCGGCAGGGCGGACGGGGCGCTCAGCACATGAGCAAAGAAGCCGCTGTCGTAAGCAATCAGCTCAGCGGCAGGTAGGACCCAACGCAGATGACGGACCAGCACCGGTCCGATATAACCCATATTGCCGGTGATCAGGATGCGCATGCTGGCGTCAATGCAGTGGATGCGGCCATTGTCGGCCGCGCTGGCGGTGCCCAGGCGCTGTGGATGGCCGGCTTTTCCTGCTAGTTCTGCGGCTATTGCGGCGGCTATTTCAGCGGTTGCGGCGCTGCTGCAGAGCCATTCCCAGCAGCGCCAGGCCGGCCGCGGCCACCAGCACCAGGCCGCTGCTCAGTGGCGTGGCCGCCCGGTTGAAGCCCAGCAGGTCGAGTGCGCGGACATCGGGCAGTTGGGTGGCCAGGTACAGCCAGCTCAGGAACAGCATCAGAAAACTGCGCCCGCCCTGGGTGGCCTGGCCCAACAGGCTGGCGCAGGTGCTCAAGAGCAGCAGGCCGGCCAGCAGCGCCGCCGTGGCCATGGGGTCCAGCCAGCGCAGCAAGGCCGGCGCGCAGAACAGCAGGCCCAGCAAAAGGCTGGCCAGGCCCTGGCGCCAGTAGCGCAGCCGGGCGCCACCGGGCAGGGCGGCCTGCAGCTCGCTGCAGCCTGACTGCGCGTCGCGCGCGGGCAGGTCGCTGATCAGCACGCCCCAGACCGCACAGCCGGCGATCAGCAGAGCCGGCAGTTGCGCCGTCGGCAGCAGCAGGCCCGCCAGCCAGGCGGCGGGCAGCAGCAGCAAAGCCAGGGGGCTGAGGATCAGGCTCAGCAGTGCATCGGCCAGCACCTGGCCGGCCAGGCCCGGCAGGCGGGCGCTGAGCGGCAGCAAGCGGGCGCAGGCCCGAGTCAGCGGCGCGAGCAGACGGGCCAGCAGGCCGGCCCAGAAGCCGCGCTGTGCCACGGGCCGGGCACGCACCAGGTCCGGGTCATAGCGGTGGAACAGCCACAGCGCTGGCAGCAGGGGCAGGGTGGCGACGCCGACGGCGGCCAGGCGCAGAGCCGTCAGCTGGCTCGACCAGTAGTTGGCCGGGAAGCTCAGCATCGGCAGGGCCGCATCGAAGGGCCCGCCGCCGACCGAGATGTGTTCGGTGTTCAGCGTGGCGCAGAGCTGCATCAAGCTGCTGGACATGCCCGAGATGTCGAGCGCGAACAGCGGGTTCAGCGTGCGTAGGCCCTGGCCCAGGGTCAGGGGCAAGACGGCGAACTGGGCCATCCAGAGGCCGAAGAACAGCAGGTCGCCGCGCTTGCCCATCAGCGGCGCCCAGGCATCGCAGAGCACCGCGAGGCTGGCACTGAAGACCAGCACCGGCAGCAGCAACAGGGTATAGGTTTGCAGATAGACCAAGGGCTGGACGGGGCCTTCGCCGCGTGTCCACTGCAGCACCCAAACGGTCAGCATCATGCCCATGGTCAGGATCACCAGAAACAGCAGGGCGCCCAGCCAGCGCGCCAGCAGCAGCAGGCTGCTGGACATGGGGGTGGCGCCCAGCACCTGGGCGCAGCCGCTGCGCAAGTCTTCCTGGCAGCGGCCGCGTGAGAGGTAGAAGCCGGCCAGGCCCAGCAGCATGCCGGTCAGCGTCGCGCTGCCGAAGGCCAGGGTGGCGCTGTCGTAAACCATGCGGGCGCGGCCCACCACCATCATGGCCACACCGCTGCGCGGGTCGGCCACCATCAGCCAGGCCAGGGCCACGGCCGCCAGCAGCACCAGCAGGGAACTGATGCGACGGCTGCGCAGGCGCAGCTCGTTCTGCACCATCGCTTGCAGCGCGGCCTTCATGCCGCCAGGCCCAGGGTTGCGGCCGGGCTGTCTTGCTGGGCGTAGCGCAAGGCCATCAGCGCTTCTTCCAGGCTCGGCTCGCTGAGCCGCGCTGCGCTGCAAGGCTGCTGATCGGCGGCCATGCGCAGACGGATCTGCTCGCCCAGGCGCTGGCTCTGCAGCACATGGACCTGGCCACGCAGCGCTTCGTAGTCGGCCGGGGCCAGATCGGCGCTCCAGACGCGCGGCCGGGCGCGCTCCAGCAGCTCAGCCGGCGACTCGAAAGCGATCAAGCGGCCCTGGCGCATGATGGCCAGATGGCCGGCCATGTTCTCCACGTCCGAGACGATGTGGGTGGAGACGATCACCAGCTTGGAAAAACCGATCTCGCTGAGCAGCTGGCGAAAGCGCAGGCGCTCCTCGGGGTCCAGGCCGGCGGTCGGCTCGTCGACGATCAGCACATCGGGGTCGTTCAGCAAGGCTTGGGCGATGCCCAGGCGCTGGCGCATGCCGCCCGAAAAGCTGGCCGCCTGGCGCTTGGCATGCGGGGCCAGATTGACCAGCTCCAGCAGGCGCTGGATGCGAGCCGGGTCGCGCACGCCCTTGAGTGCGGCGAAGTACTGCAAAAACTCGAGCGCGCTGAGCTGCGCATAGACGCCAAAGTCCTGCGGCAGATAGCCCAGGCGGCGGCGCATGAGATCGGGCTTGGCGACGATGTCCTGGCCGTCCAGCAAGATGCGGCCGCTGCTGGGCTTGCTGAGCGTGGCGATCATCTGCATCAGGCTGCTTTTGCCGGCGCCGTTGTGGCCGATCAGGCCCAGCACGCCGGGCTTGAGTTCGAGGCTGAGATCGTCCACGGCTTTCAGGGCGCCATAGCGTTTGACCACGTTTTGAATGCTCAGCATGAATCGGCCTTTTTTGTCTGGGTGTTGGCTGGTGATGACCGCGAGTCTAGGCAGACCGCTGGGCGGACGCCCTCGGGATTCGACAGACCGTCAAAGCGCCGGCATGGGCGGCATGGGCGGAGCGATTCAGAGCTGGTGCAGCTCGGATTTCAGGTACCACTCGCTGATGCGCTCGCCGTTCCAGCGCAGGGTCACATGCTCGCCCTGGCGCGCTGGGGGGCGGGTGGCCTGCGGATTGAAGAGGGCGACGCATTGGCCGCCTGTGTGGCGCACGCTGTCGTAGACCAGGCCGGCGCTGCCGGCGGCGCGCAGGTCGGCGGCGAAGGGGCGCGAGTGGGCATAGGACTGCGGGTCTAGCAGCGCCAGCAGCTCAGGAGTGCGGGCGCCGCGCAGCTCATGAAGATCGGCGGCGATGCTGACCCGGTAGCAGCGCAGGTCCACGTCAATGGCCGGCTCGCTCGTGCGGGCCAGGAACAAAGAGCGGTGGTGGCTGACCTCGGCCACGGCCGTGTCCAGCTCTCGGGCAGCGTAATAGACGCCGTAGCTGCCGTCGGAGAAACGGCTGCCCTCCGGGTTCAGGTGGGTGAAGGCGGCCATGATGGGGCTGCTGCCCGGGCCGCTGAGGCGCTGGGCCTGCGGCACCAGGCTCAGCTCGCCGGCCAGCTCGCGCAGGCGCGGGTTGCCCAACGACTCGATGGCGAAGACCACCTCCAGATCGGCCGGATCGGCCACCGCATCAAACAGCAGCACGGGCGGATAGCGGCTGGGCAAGAGGCGGCAGGAATCGGGCCAGTGCAGCGGCGTGGTGCTGATGTCGCGCAGGGACAAGGGTTCTTTGCTCAAGCCCAGCCGCCTCTTTGGGCGTCCAGGTATTGGCGGACCACGAACAGGTCCGAGACCTGGCCGCCCAGCATGCGGGCGAGGGCGCTGGCGCCACCGAACAGCGGTGCGCTATTGGCCTTCTTGATCCAGGCGTCGGCCCGCTCGGGAATGGGCAGGAGGATCTGCAGACCGGCATAGATGCCGAAGACATGGGACAGACGCTCGAGCGTGGCCGCGTCCAGGCCACTCTTGATGCGGCCAGCCTTCCAGTCGTAGAACGTGGTGCGGCCGCAACCGAGCAGGCGCTGCTGTTCTTCGTTGCTCAGACCCCAGGCGTGGGCGATGCGAAAGAAGGTGCGCAAGGCCGCACCGGCGGCAGCCGGGGTTTGCAAGCCCGGCTGGGCAGCGGGGGCTTGCGGGTGCAGTTCGGAAGCAAGGGCGGCCATGGCGAACTCCTGAGGGCAAACGTCAATGCGGACCTGGTGGGACGGCGAGCGGGCCGCTACGGCGAAGCTCGTCAGCGCATCAGACGGCAGCGTCAGTATAAGTTCTTCTGCGAACTAAAACAACATTTTGGTTCGCCGTTGAATTCACTCCGTCCCGCGCCTCTTTCTTGAGAAGCAAAACCCGGAATACGACGCGGAGCAAGCAGCCGAGGGACGCAGAGCTTGCAGAGCATCTGGCAGGGCTTGGCTCTCTCTGCGTACTCCGCGTCTCTCTGAGGCCTCTGCGTGCCAGAGTTCTCCACGAACGCCGGGTGCTGCAAGGGGCCAGGGATGCTCGCAATTCACCCGTCTACGACTCGCGCCCCAGTCTCAATCCTCCCCATGCCCATGACCATGGCTGTGTCCGTCCACCGGCATGCTGCGGCCGTCGGCGCCGTCGAAGAAGAAGGGCTTGCGGGCCTTTTGGCGCGGCAGCACCTCGTTCATGCTGCCGACCTCGAAGACCCGGCCGTTCTGCATCACATGGCTGATGCGGTCGCTCTGGCGGATGTCCTTGAGCACATCGCCGTCGATGATGACCAGATCGGCCAGCTTGCCCACCTCGAGCGAGCCCAGGTCCTTGTCCAGGCCCAGGTAATGCGCCGGGTTGGCGGTGGCGGTGCGGATGGCTTCCAGCGAGCTCATGCCGCCCAGGCCGAACATCCACATCTCCCAATGGGCGCCCAGGCCTTCGCGCTGGCCGTGGGCGCCGATATTGGCCTTGACGCCGCCGCGCTGCAGCTCGGTAGCGGTGCGGGCGACGCGGATGACGTTGAAGTCTTCCTCGGGCGCGGTCTCGCGGCGGACGCCGCGCGATTCCAGCACCGCGCGCGGCACGTACTTGCTCAGCAGCGGGTGTTTCCAGACTTCCGTGCGGGCGTACCAATAGTGCTCACCGTCCAGGCCGCCGTAGGCCACGTTGAGCGTGGGCGTGTAGCCGACTTGCGTCTGCGTCCAGAGCTGCTTGACGTCGTCGTAGACCTCGGCCACGGGCAGGGCGTGTTCGATGCCGGTGTGGCCGTCGACGATCATGCTCATGTTCAGCTGGAACAGCGAACCGCCCTCGGGCACCACCATCATGCCGGTCTGGCGTGCGGCCTCGATCACCTGCTGGCGTTGCTCCCGGCGCGGCTGCTGGTAGCTCTTGACGCTGATGGCGCCGGCGGCCTTCTGGCGCTTGAGGTGGCTGAGCGCATCGTCGAGGCTGTTAACCGGGGCATTGATGCTGCCCTTGGCGCCGTAGAGGATGGAGCCGGTCGAATAGATGCGCGGGCCGGTCACCAGGCCGGCACGCTGCATCTCGGCTTGCGTGAAGATGTCGCCGTTGCGGTTGGACGGGTCGTGGATGGTGGTCAGGCCAAAGGCCAGGGAGGCGTAGTTGATCCAGCTTTGCTGCGGGATGATTTCGCTCTCAGCCATGCCGCCGTGCCAGTGCGCGTCGATCAGGCCGGGGATGATGGTCTTGCCGCGCGCGTCCAGGCGCTTGGCGTCGGCCGGGATCTGCACCTGATCGGCGCGGCCGATGGCGGCAATGCGGTTGCCCTGCACCACGATCACGCCGTCTTCGATCACCTCATCGCCCTTCATGGTGGCGATGCGGGCGCCGCTGATGGCGATGCGGCCTGCGGGCTTGTCGCTGGCCTGGTTGAAGCCGATCTTGCGGCCGGCCTGCTGCACCGTCTCGGGCTTGAAAGCGCTGGCCACCGGCTTGCCTTCGGCGTCCACGGCCGCCGGCGGGAAGGCTTCGGCCAGGCGGGCGCTGAAGAGCTCGTCGCCATGGTTGAACCAGAGCTGCTGGCTGTCGCCGCTCCACTGCATGTCCTCGCCGGCCACCACATCGAGCTGGCGCACCGGCAGCGCGTCCATCTTGGGGCCGACGGTGATGGTCTTGCCGGCCTGCGGCAGCGGCGTCACATAGGCATGGCTGCGCTCGACAAAGCCCAGCCACTGGCCATCGGGCGAGAGGCTGTATTCGCTGACGTACTCGCTGCGTGCGACCTCGGTTTCGCTGCGGTCCTTGAGCTCGATGCGCCAGAGCGAGCGGCGCGAATCGACCTCATTGCTCATGCTGGAGCGGCTGACAAACAGGGCGTCATTGCGGGCGCCGAACTGCGGGCTGTCGCCGTCCTTGCTGATGCGCTGCGGTTCGCCGCGGCCGTCGGCGGCGGCCAGGTAGACGCCGTTCTCCAGGCCATGCCAGGGCGTGGTCAGGTAGCCGCCTCTGGCCTTGACGTAGGCGATCTGCTTGCCGTCGGGTGAGAAACGCGGCGAGAGGTATTTGCCGGGCGCCTTGGTGATCACGGTCTCGCGGCCGCTGGCCAGGTCCAGCTTGCGCACACTGCCGAGCTTGTCGTCGTTCCAGCTCACATAAACCAGCTCGCGGCCATCGCGCGAGAAGCTGGGGAAGAACTCAAACGCCTCGCCTTGCTGCTGGGTCAGGCGGCGCGGCGCCGCGTCCGAGCGCAGGTCCTTGAGGTAAAGATGGCCCAGGGCCGAGTAGACGACCGACTTGCCATCGGGCGTGGTGTTCACCCAGCGCAGCTGCTTGACGGCAAACTGATCGGGCGCCACCTCTTGCGGCACGCGCAAGGCCTCGCGCACCTCGCGCTGGTCCTTCACATGGAAGGGGATCTCGGCGGCCGTGCTCTTGAAGGGGTCGACGCGCCAGAGCTTGCCCTGGGCCCAGACGACGATCTGTTTGGCGTCTGGCGTCCAGGCAAAGGCCGGGTAGACGCCGTTGATGGACCAGCTCTCCTGCAGATCACGCTCGAGCTGGCCCCAGGCGGCGAACTCGCGGCCGCTGCTCAGGTCCTTGAGGAAGAGCGTGCTCTGGTTGCGCACGCGGCGCACAAAGGCCAGGTACTTGCCATCGGGCGAGGGGGTGGGGCGGATGGCGCCGCCGGCGCCTTGCACAAAGGCCTCGACCGTGCCGTCGCTGAGGTCCTGGCGGAAGATCTTGAAGATCTCGCCGTTGGAGTTTTTGTTGTACTCGAAGCTGCGGCCCGGCGTGGTGTCTTGCGAGTAGTAGAGGTATTTGCCGTCGGGCGAAAGCGCGGGCTCGCCCAGGTCTTTCTGCCAGTTGGGCTTCTCATTCAGCTGCACTCCCTTGTTGCCGGCTGCGGCGCCGTCCACATGAAAGAGCCAGATCTCGCCCGAGCCGGCCGAGCGGGTGCCGGTGTAGTGCTTGCGCGCGGCGATGTACTTGCCGTTCGGGTGCCAGACCGGGTTGTTGAGCAGGCGGTAGTCTTCCTTGGTCACGGCGCGGGCGCCGCTGCCGTCGGCATTCATCACCCAGATGTTGTCGCCGCCGCCGGCGTCGCTCTGGAAAGCGATCTGGCGGCCATCGGGCGAAAACCGGGCCTGCTGTTCCCAGGCGATGGAATGGGTCAGGGGCTTGGCCTCGCCGCCCGCGATGGGCAGTAGGTAGAGGTCACCGAGCAGGTCGAAGACCAGCTGCTTGCCGTCCGGGCTCACGTCCACGCTCATCCAGGTGCCGCTGCGGGTGTCGATCTGCACCTGGCGGCCGCTGCCGGGCGGCTGGTTGACGTTCCAGGTCTTTTTGTCAGTTGCTTTCTCGGCAGCTTTCTCTGCAGCCGGGGCGGTTTGGGCGATGCCGCAGTGCACGGCACCCAGCAGGGCGGCGGCCAGGGCGCAGGCGCGCAGGGCGGAGGGGCAGGTCTTGCCCGCGGTGGCGGGGCTCAGAAACGAAGGGGTGGCAGTGGGTGTGCTCATGGTGGACTTGGGTGAAGTGCCGGGCGAGGATAGCGACTGCTGCCCAGCCTAGCCATGGGCAATTGCCCTTTGGAAAGGCGATTGCGGCGAGCTTTGGGCGCATGGCGCGCAATGCGGCTGGGGCAGGCCGGACGAGCCCAGCTTGAGGAAGCTTCGTGCGCGCTGTGTGCTTGGCAGCAGCCCGAGTTCGTTTGCCCCTGTGCGTCCTTGCAGACAGACGAAGCCCGTGCCGCGCCTCAAGCTCTGTGTGCGGCCAATCGGGTCGTTCACTTCTGCGAGGACGGGATGACCATGATGCTGAACTCTCGAACGGGCTGGACACTGCTGCTGGTGCTGAACCTGAGTGCCTGCGCCGGCATGTCGCAGCGGGAACGCGATATGGCAGTCGGTGCGGGGATTGGCGCCGTGGGCGGCTCGGTGCTGACGGGCGGCAGTGCGGTGGGCACAGTCGGCGGGGCCGCGGTGGGGGCGATCGTGGGCAGCGAGCTCGATCGCAACAAGAAGCGCGGCCGCAAGGACCCGCCGGTCCAGGACGCTGAGTGAGCCCGCCATGAGAACCCCTCAAGGCAGCGCACAAACCCTCGCGATCCTGCTGTTGGTGCTAGGCGCCAGCGCCGGCTTGGCGGATCAGTCAAGCCCTCAACAGCAGAAGCAGCAACGCGAGGCCTGTCTAAACGGCAGCAGCGGCCAAGAGCCACGCAGCTGTTTGAAAGAAATGGTGGCCGCGCGAGCAGCGGCGCGCAAGGGCGAGTTGGACAACGGCGAGTCCCCCGCGGCCTTGCGGGCCAACGCCTTGAAGCGCTGCCAACGCCTGGGTGTCGAGGACAAACCGGCCTGCGAAGCACTGGCGCGCCATGAAGGCGAGGTCTCTGGCTCGGTGCGTGGTGGCGGTCAGTTGCGCCAGATCACCGTACGCCAGACCGCGCCACCCAGCCCGGCGGCCGCCTCGTCGGCGAAGCCGCCTTGAGTCGCAGGCCCGAAGCGCGGTTCACTTCGCCCGAGTCGCCTCGACCATTCGCTTCATCGCCTCGGCCGCGCTCATCTTGTCGCTGTTCCAGTACTGGCTCACCGCGTCCTTGAGCGCCCACTCGATGGCCGAGGGCGCCGCCATGCCGTTGGCGATCGAGGGCAGCAAGGAGGCCGATTTGGCGGCGGCGTTGAAGTCCAGGGCCGAGGCCTTGGCGCAGTCGTCGAAACGGTCCATCTTCATCCCCAGGCGCACCGGGATGCTGCCTTTGCTGAGGTTGAAGGCCTCCTGAAACTCGGGCGACATGACGGCGCTGGCCAGGTCTTTCTGCGCCGCGCTGTTGGCGGGGTTCTTGAGCTTGAACATGGCAAAGGAATCGACCACGTAGATGAAGCTCCTGGCCGTGCCCGGCGCCGGCGTGCAGATGAAGCCCTTGCCGGGCAGGCTGCCGGCGGCCAGGAACTCGCCTTTGGCCCAGTCGCCCATCAGCTGCATCGCCGCCTCGCCCTTGATGACCATGGCGGTGGCCAGGTTCCAGTCGCGCCCGGGGGCGTTGCGGTCGGTGTAGGGCTTGATGCGCTTGTAGGTTGTCAGCACCTTCTCCATGGTCGGGCCGCTCAACTCGGCCGCCTCGCGCAGCACAAAGGCCTTGCGGTAGAAATCGGCGCCGCCGACGCCGATGGCCACAGTCTCCAGCAGGGTCAGGTCTTGCCAGCTCTGGCCGCCATGGGCCAGGGCGATCACACCGGCCTTTTTCAGAGTCTCGGCCGCGGCGAAGAACTCGTCCCAGCTGTTGGGCACTTTGGCGCCGGTGCGGGCAAACACTGCCGGGTTGACCCAGAGCCAGTTGACCCGGTGCACATTGACCGGCACGGCGATGTAATCGCCGCGGTACTTCATCTGATCGCTGACCACCTGGGGCAGCAACTCATCCCAGCGTTCGGCCCGGGCCACTTCGTTGATGCTGGTCAGCACGCCCTCGCGCGCCCAGGCTTGCAGCGAAGGCCCTTTGATTTGAGCCGCAGCTGGCGCGTTGCCGGACACCACGCGCGAGCGCAGCACGGTGATGGCGGAATCGCCGCCGCTGCCGGCCACGGCGAAATCCTTCCAGCTGTGGCCCTTGGCCTGCATGCTGGCCTTGAGCGCCAGGGCGGCGCGCGCTTCGCCGCCACTGGTCCACCAGTGCAGCACTTCGATATCGCCGGCCTGCGCCTGGCGAAGCAAGCCCGGCTGCAGCAGCGTGCTCAGCAGCAGGGCCGCCGCCGTCAGCCTGCTGGTGCTGTTGCGGCGGCGACTCGGCCCCAGGGCGGGATTCGGTTTCATTGGCGGGTCCCCATCTGGGGCCAAGTGCCGCGACATGAGAAGAAGCAGCGGCCCTGGCCTCCATTAATTATTAACATGAAATTAACAGTTTGCCTGCTGAATGCACCAGCGGTGAGCGGGCTATCCCTGAATTGCGGCCGGCAGGGTGACCCGCGCGAGGCAGCCCAAGGGTGGCTGGGCTTGCACCGGCCGCAAGGACACGCGGCCGGCATGGCGCTCGACGATCTCGCGCACGATGGCCAGGCCCAGGCCGCAGCCGGTGCCGTCGTGCGTGGCGCGCACAAAGCGTTCGAACACATGCTCGCATTCGCTCTCGGGCAGGCCCGGGCCGTTGTCCTCGACCTCCAGAACCACCTGACCGTCGCTCAGGCTGACGCGCACCGTGACGCTGGCGCCGCGGCCGGCGTAGCGGATGGCGTTGTCGATCAGATTGACCAGCGCCTCGCGCAGCAAGGACTCGAAGCCGCGCACCGGGCAGGGGCTGCGTGGCTCGCCGGATTCGAAGCCGAGGTCGATGCCCGCCGCCAGTGCGCGCGGCACCATCTCGGTCGTCACTTCGCGCGCCAGCTGGCGCAGGTCCAGGGTGCTGCGCGCCTGCTGGCTGGCCGATTCGGGCTCTGCCCGCGCCAGGCTCAGCAACTGATTGACCAGATGGGCGCTGCGCGTGGCGCTGCTGTGCACCAGTTGCAGCCGGGCCTTCAGGGCCGGGGCCTGGGCGTCCAGCAAGGCCAGCTCGGTCTGGCTCTTGAGCCCGGCCAGGGGCGTGCGCAGCTGGTGGGCGGCGTCGCTGATGAAGCGCTTTTGCGCCACCACATTGTGGTTGACCTCGACCAGCAGGCTGTTCATGGCCAGGGCCAAGGAGCGCACCTCGGGCGGCGCGTCGTTGATCTTGATGGGCGTCAGGTCATTGGCGGCGCGGCCTTCGACCTGGCTCTGCAAGACCGCCAGAGGCCGCAGTCCGGTGCGCACGCCGGCCCAGACGATCATGGTCATCAAGGCCATCAGGGCGGACAGGGGCAAGACGGTGTCGAGCAGGATCTGCCGCGCCAAGGCTTCGCGGTTGGTGCTGGAGCGGGCCACCTGGACCAGCATGCTTTGGCCCGGCGAATCGGGCGTGCCATAACGCAGCAGCAGGGCGGCGACGCGCAGGCGCTGCGGTTCTTCGGTCTTGGCGGGGCCGCAGGCCGGGCTGTCGGCCGCGCTGCCGGTGCCGCCTTCGTCGTTGGCGGCCAGCTTGCCGTTGTAGAAAAAGGGCTCGCCATAGACCGGCTTGGCGCCGCGCGGCAGCGGCGGCAAATTGCGGTTGCCGAGGATGAACTGGCCGGGCGGCATGCTGACGGTGTAGAGAACGCGGTCGCTGGGGTCGGCCTCCAGGATGTCTTGCGCGGCACGCGGGAAGTCGATGAACAGGCCGTTGTCCAGGGGTTTGACCTGGCGCGCCAGGGTGCGCGAGGTCTGCGAGAGGCTGGCGTCGATGGTGGTGTTGGCGTAGTGTTCGGCCAGCTTGTAGGTGAACAGCGCGGCTGCCAGCCACAGCACCACCTGGGGCATCAAGAGCCAGACGAAGAGCTGGCGGTGCAGGGAGCGCGCGCTGGTGCTCATGGCGCGGCGGGCGCTCCGCCGGCACTGCTGTCGGCCTCCAGCAGATAGCCCAGGCCGCGCACGGTGCGAATCTGCAGTCCCGAGCCTTCCAGCTTGCGGCGCAGGCGGTGGATGTAGACCTCGACCGAATTGCCGCCGCCGTTCTCGCCGCGGTCCTGCGCCCAAGCGG
The DNA here is from genome assembly GCF_025717675.1 of Paucibacter sp. DJ2R-2. Lineage (GTDB taxonomy): Bacteria > Pseudomonadota > Gammaproteobacteria > Burkholderiales > Burkholderiaceae_C > Paucibacter_A. The sequence goes on along the minus strand of NZ_JAJIRT010000006.1, from coordinate 105,696 downwards.
CCACGATCTGCTCCTTGGTGACCACGCGGTCGCGCTCTTGCAGCAGCAGGTCCAGCAGCAGCCACTCTCGCGGGCTCAGCTCCAGCGCCTCGCCTTGCACGCTGGCGCGGCGGGCGGCGCGGTCGAAATTCAGCTGTGCCAGGTCCTGGCCTGCCGCCAACGGCCGGCCGCGGCGCAGCAGAGCGTGCAGGCGCGCTTGCAGCTCCGGGAAGTCAAAGGGTTTGGTCAGGTAATCGTCGGCGCCGGCGTTCAGGCCCGAGACCCGGTCGTCGAGGCTGTCCAGCGCCGTCAGCACCAGCACCGGCAGGCCGCGCCGTGCAGCGCGCAGGCGCTTGAGCACGGTCAGGCCGTCCACCATGGGCAGGCCCAGGTCGAGGATGGCGATGTCGTAGCTGTTCTTGAGCAGGAGGTACTCGGCCACCGCGCCATTGGGCGCGTGTTCCACCTCGAAGCCGCTGCGCCGCAATTGCACGGTCAGGGCATCGGCCAGGATGGCATCGTCTTCGGCAAGCAAGAGGTTCATGGCGGCGGGCAGCTGGAGGGTGGTGATTTCATCAATTCAAGGGTTAATACCGAATTAATGAAGCATTAACATCGTTAAGAATCCGTTTCAGTTTCAGCGATTCATAACAGGTCAGTGTAATGTCCGATCGCTGTTGCCTCAGCCTTGCCCAAGGTCAGTCACAGGAGACAAACCGACATGAACCATTCCAAGCAATACAGCAGCGTGTGCCGGCGCACCTCGGCTTTGCAGATCAGCCCGGTCGCCGCCGCTTGCGTGACCTTGCTGATCGCGGCGCAGTCCGCGCAGGCTCAGGTGGCTGCGGCGCCCGCAACGCCTGTAGCGACGAAAGCCGAGAGCGCCCAGCAGTTGGAGACCGTGGTCGTCAGCGGCATCCGCCGCGGCATCGAGGCTTCGGTCGCATCCAAGCGCAATGCCGACTCCATCGTCGAGGTGATCTCGGCCGAGGACATCGGCAAGCTGCCTGACGTCAGCATCGCGGAGTCGCTCTCGCGTCTGCCTGGCCTGACGGCGCAGCGCGTCGACGGCCGCGCCCAAGGCATCCAGGTGCGGGGCTTGGCGGGCAATTACGCCGGCACCTTGCTCAATGGCCGCGAAATGGTCAGCACCAGCGACAACCGCGGTGTGGAGTTCGACCAGTTTCCGTCCGAGCTGCTCAGCGCCGTCAAGGTCTACAAGACACCGGACGCCAGCCTGGTCGGCCAGGGCCTGGCCGGCACCATCGACATGCAGACCGTGCGCCCGCTCAATTTCGGCGGCCGCCAGCTGGTCATGAACGCCCGCGCTGAACGCAACTCCAACGGCCAGGTCACGCCCGGCCCCGGTGCCAGCGGCAACCGCCTGAGCGCGTCCTATATCGACCAGTTCGCCGACCGCACCATCGGTTTGGCCATTGGCTTCGCCCACCTCGATTCGCCGGGGCAAGAGACCCATTACAAATCCTGGTGGTGGGCCGACACCGGCCCATGGGGCGACCAGGTGCCCGGCGTGCCCAAGGGTGTGGCGACCTTGAACGGCTTCGAAGATACCGTCACCGCGTCCAAGCAGGTGCGGGACGGCTTGATGGCCGCACTCGAATACAAGCCCAATGACCAGTTCCACAGCGTGCTGGACCTGTACTACAGCAAGTTCAAGCAGGAACGCAATTACCGCGGCCTGATGTCCAACCTCGGCGCCACCTGGTCGGCGGCCACCGAGCCGCAGTACTCGAACGTCAAAGTGGGCGAGATCAACGGCGATCAGTTCGTGACCAGCGCCACGGTGGGCAATCTGAAGCCGGTTCATCTGAGCCAGCACAACACCCGCGACGACGACATCGCCGCCGTCGGCTGGAACAACAAATGGAAGCTGGGCGACAACTGGGTGGCCGTGGCCGACCTCAGCTACTCGCGCGCCAAGCGCCAAGAGCAGTTCATGGAGCTGAGCGCCGGTGCGCCCGGCACCACCTCGCTGGGCATCGATGTGCAGACCGGCAGCGGCATCTCGCAGGTCAGCACCCAGTTCAACTACGGCGACGCCAGCAAGCTGCTGCTCAGCGACCCGGGCGGCTGGGGCCGTGACGGCCGCAGCAACTACCCGATGTCGAACGACGAGATCAAGGCCCTGCGCCTGTCGGCCAAACGCGATTTGACCGGCTTCTTCAGCAGCGTGGAGTTGGGGCTGAACCTCAACGAGCGCAGCAAAGACGTCGACATGATGGAGTACCAGCTCAATCTGAAGAACGGTCGTGCGCCGATCGCGGTGCCCGCCAGTTTCTTGCTGGGCAACAGCTCGCTGGCCTTTGGCGGCATTCCGGCCATCGTGTCCTATGACGTGATGGGCGTGAAGGATGCGCTCTACACCCAGACCGAAATCGGTGCGGACCAGACCTTCGCGCGCCATTACGGTGTGTCCGAAAAGGTCAATACGGCCTATGTGCAGGGCAATATCGACTCCAGCTTGTTCGGCTATCCGCTGCGCGGCAACGTGGGCCTGCAATATGTGCGCACCCAGCAAGAGTCCGACGGCTTTGTCTGGGATGGAAGCAAGGCCGTGCCCATCACCGGCGGCACCAGCTATGGCCGCATGCTGCCCAGTTTGAACCTGGTGTCCGAGCTGCCCGCGAACACCATCGTGCGCTTCGGCCTGGCGCGTTCCAACGCCCGCCCGCGCATGAATGACATGCGTGCCGGCTTCACCGGCGTCGGCGTCGACGCGACCACCAAGACCTGGAACGGCAGCGGCGGCAACCCGACGCTCAAGCCCTGGTTGGCGGATTCGGTGGACCTGTCCTTCGAAAAGTACATCGGCAAGCGCAGCTACCTGTCCTACGCGATCTTCCACAAGCATCTGCTCAACTTCATCGGCTCGGGCACGGTGCAGTACGACTTCACCGGCTTCCCCAACACCGGCAAGCCGCCCGTCGTGCCGACCAGCAATATCGGCAACCTGACCACCTTGCAAAACGGCAACGGCGGCATGGTGGCGGGCTTTGAAGTCGCCGCATCGCTGGAGGCAGCAATGCTGACGCCAATCTTGGACGGCTTCGGCGTGGTGGCCAGCTACTCGAAGACACGCAGCAACCTCAATGACGATGGCTTCAAGAACGGCATCGACGGCCTCTCCGGCGTGGTGCGCAGCCTGACGGGCTACTACGAGAAGCACGGCTTCTCGGCCCGCATCAGCCAGCGCTACCGCTCGGACTACAGCGCCAAGACCCGCGGCATCTTCTACTCCGAGGCGATCAGCAACATCAACTCGGAGACGGTGACCGATATGCAGATCGGCTACAGCTTCGAGACCGGCAGCCTCAAGGGCCTGGGTTTGCTGCTGCAGGTCAACAACCTGACCGACGAGCCCTATCGCACCAGCGTCAGCGTCGGCAATGCCAAGAACCCGGACAACCTGATGCCCGAGCGCTACACGACCTACGGCCGCCAAGTCTTGCTGGGCGCGAGCTACAAGTTCTGACGCCAGCCGGTAGGTGTACGACCCGCCAGCGCCTCCCGGCGCTGGCGCTTTCTGATGGCTGCACGCTGGACAGAGAACTGGGATCCCCATGTCACTGAATTTCGCTCGCAAACATGTCGCCGCAGTCCAGGGCTTCATTCCCGCCTGGTGCTTGCTGGCCGTTCTGGCCTTGTCGGCCTGTGGTGGCTCGTCTTCGGGCGGCACACCGCCGGCCCCGGTCCCGACGCCGCCGCCGGCGGAAGAGGGGCTGACCCTGCTGCGCAGCCAAGGCGCGCAATGGGTCAAGGCCAGCGGCACGCCGGTCGCCCTCAAGGGCAGCAATCTGGGCAACTGGCTGGTCCAGGAGTTCTGGATGATGGACCAGGGCGCCGCCGGCGTGGTGGACCAATGCACGCTGGAGGCCAAGCTGAGCCAGCGTTTCGGTGACGCGGAAAAAGACCGGTTGATCGCTCTGTTTCGCGACAACTGGATGAAAGAGCGCGACTGGGATCAGCTCAAGGCCTTCGGCTTCAACATCGTGCGCCTGCCGATTCTCTGGAGCGTGATCGAGGATGAAAAAAAGCCCAAGACCCTGCGCGCCGATGCCTGGAAATACCTGGACTGGTCGATTGCCGAGGCCAAGAAGCGCGGCATCTACGTGATCCTCGATCTGCACGGTGCCCTCGGTGGCCAAACCCCCAATGACCACACCGGCTGCTCTGGCCAGAACAAGTACTGGAGCAGCAGCGAGTACCAGGACCGCACGCGCTGGCTCTGGGAGCAGATCGCCACCCGCTACAAGGACGAGCCGGTGGTGGCCGCCTACGACCCGCTCAACGAGCCCTGGGGCTCAACGCCGGAAGACATGGCCACACGTGTCACCGAGCTCTACCAGACCATACGCAAGATCGACAGCAAGCACATCGTCATGCTGCCCAGTCACTACGGCAATATCGAGGTCTACGGCGACCCGGCGGCCAAGGGCATGAGCAATGTGGCTTTCGAGCTGCACCCCTATCCCGGCCTCTTCGGAGACCGGCCGAACGATAGCGCCTACGACATCCACCGCGATTGGCTGCGCTGCGGCCCGCAAGGGCAGGGCGGCATCTGTGAGTGGAGCAAGAAGATCACCGCCCTCAAGACGCCGCTGTTGATGGGTGAGTTCCAGCCCTGGCAGGGCGCCGGCCTGGAGCTGGGCGGGAAGATCGGCCGCGCGACCTACGACAGCTATGCGGCCAAGGGCTTTGCCGCAACCAGTTGGTCCTACAAGATCGTCAGCGCCCAGGGCGGCCATGGCCGCGGCAGCTGGGGCTTGGTGACCAACGCTGTAGACAGCAGCAAGGACGGCGGCCTGGGCCTGCTGGCCAAGGCCAGCAGCTGGGACTGCGCCGGCTGGAACAGCAGCCTGGCCACGGCCTGCGCGCGCAGCCCGGGCACGATCAAGATCGGCGGCAGCGGTGCCAAGACCTACTACCTGGTCGTCAAGACCGGCGCCACCGGCAATGGCCGGCCCGATGTCAGCTATGACAAGCTCAGCCTGGTGAACGAAGCCAGCAAGGCCGAGATGCTGAGCAACGGTGAGTTCGGCAGCAGCAATGGCTGGACCCCACTGAACATCAGCGGCAGCCTGGGCCTGGACTTCAACGCCCGCAACAGCAGCCAAATACCGACGGGCGGCGAGGGCGCGGTGCTGCGCGTCACCCGGCCTGCCGGCGTGAGCGGGGACATCAATGGTGCGGTCTACCAGGCGGTGACCCTGCAAGGCGGCCAGAGCTACCGTTTCAACGGTGTGTTCAAGGACAACGGCAGCGTGGAAAGCTGGGCCGAGGTCTATCTGCTGGCCCAGCCGCCGGTGAACGGGCAGGATGTCGTCGAGCCCAGCGGCAAGCTGGACTTCAACACGGCGTCCCTGGCCGAGATCGAAGCCCTGTTCAAGAGCTTTGGCACGCAGGCTTTGGAGCCTCATCCGGGCTTGCTGCAGCAGTTGAAAGGCACGGGCACCACGCTCTACACCTTGCCCGCACGTCCGACCGGGCTCAAGCTCAGCACCAGCAGTGCCGGCGTCAGCCTGAGCTGGGCGGCCAATGCCGAAGCGGACCTCAGCGGCTACAAGGTCTATCGCAGCACCCAGCCCGGCGACAGCGCCAAGGCGGTGCTGCTGGCCGAGGGCTTGAAAACCCCGGCCTATGTCGACAGCACAGCCCAGCCCGGTCAGCGCTACTTCTACACCGTGGCCGCGACCGACCCTGAGGATGAAAGCTATCGCAGCGATGAGCTCGGCAGCAACAGCGAGGCGATCGCCTTGCCGGCCCGCATCGAGGCCGAGGCCTACACCGCCATGTCCGGCATCCAGCTGGAGGACTGCAGCGATGTGGGCGGCGGCAAGAATGTGGGCCACTTCGAGCCCGATCGCTTCATCGAGTTCAAGGTCTCGGTGGCCAGCGCGGCCAACTTCGTCATCGACTACCGCCTGGCCTCGGCCAACGGCAGCACCGGCTTCGAAGTCTGGCTGGGCGAGAGCAAGCTGGACAGCCAGGCAGTGCCCAACACCGGTGGCTGGCAGACCTGGAAGACCTACAGCAGCCCGGTGATCCGCATCCCGGCCGGCACGCACAGCCTGCGCATCAAGTCGATCGGCAAGGAATGGAACATCAACTACATCGAGGTGAAGGCCGCGAACTGAGGGTAAGGCGCCATAGGGAACAGCCGGGGTCTGCCCGGATACTCCAGACGAGCACCTGAACGCGACTTTTGAGGGAAAGAACCATGCATCCAGCCCCAGCCCCAGCCCCTGTCCGTCGGCATGTGCCAAGCCTCTTGGCTTGCGCGGCCGCCTTGTTCTGCGCCACCGGCCCGGCCGAGGCTGCGCCGCGCCTGCTGAAAGACTGGCCCGCCGTGAAAAGCGCCGTCTTCGCCGACCCGGCCATGGAGGCGCGCATCCGGGCCATCGTCGCCGGCATGAGCCTGGCGGAGAAGGTCGGGCAGATGACCCAGCCCGAGATCAAGTACATCACGCCCGAGGAGGCGGGCCGTTATCACATAGGCTCGGTGCTCAATGGCGGCGGCGCCTGGCCGGGCAACAAGCGCGAGGCTTCGGTGGCCGAGTGGGTGGCCCTGTCCCAGGCTTACCACGAGGCCTTGATTGCCAGCGGCGCGCGCACGCCCATTCCCATCATCTGGGGCACGGATGCCGTGCACGGCCATGGCAATGTGCGTGGCGCCACCTTGTTCCCGCACAACATCGGCCTGGGTGCCGCGGGTGACGCGGCCTTGGTGGAAGAGATCGGCGCGGCCACGGCGCGCGCGGTGCGCGCCACCGGCATCCAGTGGGTGTTCGCGCCGACGCTGGCCGTGGCACAGGATGCGCGCTGGGGCCGCACCTATGAGAGCTTTTCCGCCGACCCCATGGTGGTGGCGCGCCTGGGTGCCGCATCGGTGCGCGGTCTGCAAGGCCGGCTCGGCGACAGCAGCCGGGTGGTAGCCACGGCCAAGCATTTCATCGGCGACGGCAGCACCGAGTTCGGCCGCGACCAGGGCCACAGCCTGGTCAGCCGATCGCAGATGATCAATGTGCACGGCCAAGGCTATTACGCCACGCTGGCGACCGGTGTGCAGACGGTCATGGCCTCCTTCCACAGCTGGACCGATGTGGCTGCCAAGCCGGGTGCCCAGGACTACGGCAAGATGCACGGCAGCCATGAGCTGCTGACCGTGGCTTTGAAGCAGAAGATGGGTTTTGACGGCTTGGTCGTGTCCGACTGGAACGGCATCAGCCAGGTGCCCGGTTGCCGAGACAGCAGCTGCCCGCAGGCCATCAAGGCCGGCATCGACATGGTGATGGTCCCCGAGGACTGGCGTGCCTTCATCCAGAACACCATCGCCCAGGTCGAGCGCGGTGAGATCCCAATGTCGCGCATCGACGATGCGGTGACGCGCATCCTGCGCGTCAAGCTGCGCGCCGGCCTGTTCGAGACCTCGCCGCGCCAAAGCGTGGTGGCCGGTAGACCTGAGGCCTTGCTGGCCCGCGATTTGGCTCGCCGTGCCGTGCGCCAGACCCTGGTGCTGCTGAAGAACGAGCGCGGCGCGCTGCCGCTGGCCCAAGGCAAGCGCATTCTGGTGGTCGGCAAGAGCGCCGACAGCCTGGCCAACCAGGCCGGTGGCTGGAGCATGACCTGGCAGGGCACGGACACGCAGAACGCCGACTTCCCGGCTTCGCAGTCCATCTTGTCGGGCATTCGTGAGCTTGCCGGCGCGGCGCATGTGAGCTTCAGCGCCGATGGCGCCGGTGTGGACCCGCGCCAGTTCGATGCCGTCATCGCTGTTATCGGCGAGACCCCCTACGCCGAAGGGGTGGGCGACATCTCGCCCTCCAGCACCCTGCAGCACAGCCGGCGCTACCCGGAAGATCTGGCCGTGCTGCGCGCCGTCAGCGGCCGCGGTGTGCCGGTGATCAGCGTCTTCCTGAGTGGCCGCACGGTCTACGCGAATGACTTGCTCAACCTGTCCGATGCCTTCGTCGCCGCCTGGTTGCCGGGCAGCGAAGGTGCGGGCGTGGCCGATCTCTTGTTCAAGAACGCGGCCGGTCAGCCGGCGCAGGACTTCCGCGCCAAGCTGCCCTTTGCCTGGCCCTCGGCGCCCTGCGTCAGCGCCAAGAGCCCACCCTTGTTCAAGCCGGGCTATGGCCTCAGCTATGCCAAGCCGGGTGCCGTGCGGCAGCTGCCGGTCAGCGAGCGCAGCGGCGGCTGCGATGTCTCCAAAGAGCTGTTGATCTTCCGCCAGACGGGGCAGGGCCCGTACCAGATGCATGTGGGCAGCCCCAGCGGCGCTTGGCCCAATCGCGGCCTCGGCTCCGACCTCAATGCAGTGCTGGAAGCCCCGGCCGAACAACCAGCGATCCGGGTCTCGACCACCCAGATCAACACCCAGCAAGATGCCAAGCGCCTGGTCTGGATGGGCCCGGCCACCTTCCACATCGGCTCCAACCAGCAAGCTGATCTGACCGTCTACCCCGCACCTGCTCTGGTGTTTGACCTGCTGCCGGAGCAGGCGCCGCAGCGCCCCGTGCGCCTGCGCATGGAATGCGGCCCGGGCTGTGGCGGCACGCTGGATCTGCAGCGCGTGATCAGCGCTTTGCCCACCGGGCAGCGCCACAGCCTGAAGATCCCGCTCGCCTGCTTCGCCGCCCAAGGTGCGGACCTGAGCCGCATCGGCGCGCCCTTCAGCCTGACGGCCGACGCTCCGTTTGCCGCCGCCTTCGCCAACATCCGCGTGCGTGCCGGCGCGGCCCAAGAGCCCGATGCTTTGAGCTGCACCCAATTTTCTCCCGCTCCCTGACCATGAATTTCAAGACCGACCCCAGCCACAGCGGCGCCAGCGTTCTGCGCCGCGACTTTCCCAGCGATTTCCGCTGGGGCTGTTCCACCTCCTCTTACCAGATCGAAGGCGCGGCGCAGGAAGACGGCCGTGGCGAATCCATCTGGGACCGTTTCTGCAGCGAACCCGGCCGCATCCGCGACGGCAGCAGCGGCGCCGTCGCCTGTGACCACTACCACCGCTGGCCCGAAGACCTGGACATGGCAAAGCAGCTGGGCGTGAATGCCTACCGCTTCTCCATCGCCTGGCCGCGCCTGTTGCCGCAGGGCCGCGGTGCCGTCAATGAAAAGGGTTTGGATTACTATTCCCGCCTGGTCGACGGCATGCTGGAGCGCGGCCTGCAACCCTGGGCCACGCTCTACCACTGGGACCTGCCGCAGGCCCTGCAGGAGCAGGGCGGTTGGGCCAACCGGGCCACGGTCGACGCCTTCCTCGAGTACACGGAACTGGTGACGCGCCGCCTGGGTGACCGGGTCAAGCACTGGATCACCCACAACGAACCGTATTGCACCGCCTTCCTCGGCAACTTCGAAGGCAACCATGCGCCGGGCCTGAAGGACCACAAGACCGCCTTGCTGGTCTGCCACCACCTGCTGCTCTCGCATGGCCGCGCCGTGCCGCTGATCAAGCGCATGGTTCCTGGCGCGCAAGTCGGCATCACCCTGAGCCTGCACCCGATCTCGCCGGCCAGCGACAGCGCCGAGGATGCCGCCGCCGCGATCCGCCACGACGGCCTGCGCAACCGCTGGTTCCTGGACCCGCTACACGGCCGCGGCTACCCCGAGGATGTGCTGGCCTTGCTGGGTTCGGATGCGCCGCAGCTGCTCAGCAATGATCTGCGCGAGATTGCCACGCCCACCGATTTCCTGGGCGTCAATTACTACTTCCCTGAGCGGATAGAAAACGCCCCGGGCTTGGCGCCCATCGCCACCCGCGTGGTCGAGACGCCCGGCGTGGAGCGCACCGCCTTCGGCTGGGAGGTGGACCCGGAAGGCATGGTCACCCTGCTGACCCGCATCCAGCGCGACTACGCGCCGTCCTGCGTCTACCTGACCGAGAACGGTTCGACCTTCGAGGACGAGATGTTGCCCGATGGCCGTGTTGAGGATGTGCAGCGCCGCAGCTATCTGCAGCGCCATCTGGCCGCCGCCCAGCGCGCCATGGCGGCCGGCGTGCCCTTGAAAGGTTATTTCGCCTGGAGCCTGCTCGACAACTTTGAATGGGCCGAGGGCTATCTGCGCCGCTTCGGTTTGAGCTACGTCGACTTTGAAACCCAGCAACGTACCCTGAAGGCCAGCGGCCAGTGGTATGCCCAGTTCCTGCAGCCTGGAGAGGCGGACCGATGAAACACGCGAACCATGTCTGGGGCAAGCTGGCCCTTTTGCTCGCCGCGACTGCCACTCTCGCTGGCGCTGCCGCAGCGGCCCAGGCGCAGACCAAGCCGGCTGCTGCGCCTGCTGCAGCACCGCTGAAGGCCGAAGTCATCCACTGGTGGACCTCGGGCGGCGAGTCGGCCGCCGTCAAGGCCCTGGCCGACGCCTACAGCGCCGCCGGTGGCGCCTGGAAGGACACGGCCGTGGCCTTGGGCGAGCAGGCACGCTCGGTGGCGATCAACCGCATCATCGGCGGCAACCCGCCGACCGCCGCCCAGTTCAATACCTCCAAGCAGTTCCTCGATGTGGTGGACCAGGGCTTGCTGAACAACATCGACGAGGCCGCCGCCGCCGGCAAATGGGAGCAGGTCCTGCCCGAGACGGTGCTCAAGGTCATCAAAGTCAAGGGCCATTTCTATGCCGCGCCGGTCAACATCCACATGCCGGCCTGGATCTGGACCTCCAAGGCCGCCTTCAAGAAGGCTGGCATCGCGGCCGAGCCCAAGACCATGGACGAGCTCTTTGCCGCGCTCGACAAGCTCAAGGCTGCGGGCCTGATCGGCCTGGCCCATGGCGGCCAGCCTTGGCAAGACAACACGGTGTTTGCCGCCGTGCTCAGCAACGTCGGCGGCCGCGAGCTCTACCTCAAGGTCATGCGCGACCGCGACCCCAAGGCCATCATGTCACCCGAGTTCAAGAACGTGCTGCTGAGCTTCAAACGCTTGCAGTCCTATGTGGACAAGGGCTCGCCGGGCCGGAACTGGAACGATGCCACCGCCTTGCTGATCAATGGCAAGGCCGGTGTGCAGTTCATGGGCGACTGGGCCAAGGGCGAATTCGCCCTGGCCAAACAGGAAGCCGGGCGCGACTATGGCTGCATCGCCGGCTTCGGCCCCAACTCGCCCTACATCATCCAGGGTGATGTCTTGGTCTTCCCCAAGACCAACCTGCCCGAGGCCATCAAGGCGCAGAAGCTGCTGGCCACCGTGGCCACCTCACCGGCCACGCAGATTGCCTTCAGCATCAAGAAGGGTTCGATCCCGGCGCGCAGCGATGTCGATGCCAGCCAGCTCGATTTCTGCGGCCAGCAGGGCGTGGCCATCATGAAGGACAAGTCGCGGCACCTGGGCAATGGCGAGGTCTACCTGACGCCGGATCAAAACGGCGCCATGCAGGACATCGTCACCGCTTACTGGAACCGCAACATCCCGGTCGAGAAAGTGCAGAAAGACCTGATCTCTGCGCTCAACAGCAACTGATGGCCAGCCACTGATGTCGAGCAAACCACGGCTTTCAATCTTTCGCAGGCTCACACCCTGGGCGGCCTTGCTGCCCATGGCGCTGACAGTGCTGCTGGGCTACCTCGGTGCGGTGCTGTGGAGCCTGCGCGTTTCGCTGAGCAGCTCACGCACCTTCCCCAAGGACGACTTCGTCGGCCTGGCCCAGTACGAGCGCCTGTTCGGCAACGAGCGCTGGCTGCTCTCGCTCGAGAACCTGGCCGTTTACGGTCTGCTCTTTATCCTGGCCTGCATGGTGATCGGCTTCTTGCTGGCCGTGTTCATCGACCAGAAGGTGCGTGGCGAAGGGCTTTTGCGCACCATCTTTCTTTATCCCTACGCCATGTCCTTCGTGGCCACCGGCCTGGTCTGGCAGTGGGTGCTCAATCCCACCGACGGCATCCAGCAGGCGGTGCGGCAGATGGGCTTCGAGAACTTCACCTTCGACTGGATCATCGACCAGGACAAGGTCATCTACACCGTGGTGATTGCCTCGGTCTGGCAGGCCTCGGGCCTGGTGATGGCCCTGCTGCTGGCCGGCCTGCGCGGCATCGATGAGGACATCTGGAAGGCCGCCCGCATCGACGGCATCAAGCCCTGGCGTGTCTACCTGTCCATCGTCCTGCCCATGCTCGGCGCTTCGTTCGCCACGGTCTTCGTGCTGCTCTTCACTGCGGCGGTCAAGGTGTTCGATGCCGTGGCGGCCATGACCCAGGGCGGGCCCGGCACGGCCAGCGATGTGCCGGCCAAATTCATCATGGACCACCTCTTTGGCCGCGCCAATGTGGCCCTGGCCTCGGCCGGCGCCATCGTGCTGCTGCTGACGGTGCTGGCCCTGGTGGCGCCGTTTTTCTACGCCCGCAGCCGTGCTCGAAGCAACGGGGCGATGAAGGGGAAGGGCGCATGAGCCACTCAGCCATTGCAATGAAAGCCCAAGCGGCCCGTCGCGCTCAGGCGCGGGGGCGCTTCAATCCGGCCCGCTGGGGCATCTATGCCTTCTTGTTGACCGCGGCCCTGTTTTTCCTGGCCCCGCTCTACATCATGCTGGTCACCTCCTTCAAGACCATGGAGGAGATCCGCCTGGGCCAGCTTTTCGCCCTGCCCATGGCGGCCACGCTGGAGCCCTGGCGTGCGGCCTGGAGCGAGGTCTGCACGGGGGTGTCCTGCGAGGGCATCAGCGCCGGTTTCTGGAACTCGGTCGCCATCGTCGTGCCCAGCACCATCCTGCCGGTCTTGATCGGCGCCTTGAACGGCTACGCGCTGAGTTTCTGGCGGCCACGCGGCGCCAATGTGCTGTTCGGCATCCTGATGCTGGGCGCCTTCATTCCCGTGCAGGTGATGATTTACCCGCTGGTCAAGGTGATGGCGGCCGTGGGCCTCTACAGCTCGCTGCCCGGCATCGTGGCCGTGCATCTGATCTTCAGCATGCCGGTGATGACCTTGCTGTTCCGCAACTACTACAGCGCCATCCCGCAGGAGTTGTTCAAGGCGGCGCGCATCGACGGCGGCGGCTTCTGGCGCATCTTTGTCCAGCTGATGCTGCCCATGTCCACGCCCATCATCGTGGTCGCGGCCATCATGCAGGTGACCGGGGTCTGGAATGACTACATCCTCGGCCTGGTCTTCGCCGGCCGCGAGCATCTGCCGATGACGGTGCAGCTGAACAACGTCATCAACACCACCACGGGCGAGCGGCTCTACAACGTGAACATGGCGGCCACCATCCTCACCTCCATGGTGCCGCTGCTGGTCTATTTCGTCTCCGGACGCTGGTTTGTGCGCGGCATTGCGGCCGGCGCGGTCAAAGGTTGATTGAGAGAACAATGATGACAACGACGAGCCCACAGCCCAAGAGTGGCGTCAGCATCCGCGACCTGTGCATTCGCTTCGACGGCAACGAGGTCATCAAGGGCCTGAATCTGGAAATTCATGAGGGCGAGTTCCTGGTCTTGCTCGGCCCCTCGGGTTGCGGCAAGTCCACCTTGCTGCACAGCATTGCCGGGCTGACGGAGTTCGAGAGCATCGCCGAAGGCACCGTGGAAATTGGCGGTCAGGACATGACCTTCGCCGACCCCAGCGAGCGCGGCATTGGCATGGTGTTCCAGTCCTATGCCCTCTACCCGACCATGACGGTGGAGAAGAATATGTCCTTCGGCTTGCGCGTCGGCGGCTGCCCCAAGGACGAGGTGCAGCGCCGCGTGCAGCGGGTGGCGGCGATGTTGCAGCTGGAGGCCTTGCTGCAGCGCAAGCCAGCGCAGCTGTCGGGCGGCCAGCGCCAGCGCGTGGCCATCGGCCGTGCGCTGGTGCGCGAGGCCGCGGTGCTGCTGTTCGACGAGCCCTTGTCCAATTTGGATGCCAAGCTGCGCGGCGAACTGCGCCGCGAGTTGAAGCTGCTGCACAAGACGCTCGGCTCGACCATGATCTACGTCACCCATGACCAGGTCGAGGCCATGACCCTGGCCAGCCGCATTGTGGTGATGCGCGCAGGGGTGATCCAGCAGATCGGCGCGCCGACCGAGGTCTATGAGCGCCCCGCCAATTTGTTTGTCGCCGGCTTTCTGGGCGCACCGGGCATGAATTTCGTGGCCGGCAAGCTGTTGCGCCATGCCAGCGGCGGTCTGTCCCTGGCCGGTGGCTTGAACGTCGACTTGACGAACTACCCCTTTCAGCAGGCCCCGCAGCATCAGCAGGAGGTGCTGCTGGGCATACGGCCCGAGCATGTGCGCCTCGACCCGGGCGGTGCCTGGTTGGGCTCGGTGCACCTGATTGAGCCCATGGGCAACCATCAGGTGGTCTGGCTCAAGTCGGGCAGCCAGCTGCTGGCGGCCATCGTCGAAGACCATGTGCAGTTGCAGCCCGATCAGGAGCTGGGCTTCGACCTGGACCTGGCCCGCGCTTCCCTGTTCGATCAGCGCAGCGAACAGCGTCTCTGAGGCGCCGCGTTCTTCTGCCCCCTTTTTGACACTTCTCATGCCAGGTCTGGCGGAGCTGTTCCCATGAGCGTACACACCTTGCGCCGCATCGTCATTGCGGGCGGCGGCACCGCGGGTTGGATGAGCGCTGCGGCGCTGTCCACGCTGCTGCCGGCGGACTGCCAGATCCATCTGGTCGAATCGGAGGAGATCGGCAGCATCGGCGTCGGCGAAGCCACCATCCCGAACATCAAGAATTTCAATGCCGCCCTGGGCATCGATGAGAACGAGTTCATCCGAGCCACGCAAGGCACCTTCAAGCTGGGCATCGAATTCGTCAACTGGGGGGCTTTGGGCGAGCGCTACATCCATGGCTTCGGCAGCTTCGGCCAGGACTTCGGTCGGGTCGGCTTCTACCAGCAATGGCTGCGCCTGCGCCGCGAAGGCCTGGTGAGCGAGCTGGGCGACTACTCGATCAACACCGCAGCGCCACGCCAGGCCAAGTTCATGCGCGCCCGGCCCGAGATGGCCGGCTCGCCCTTGGCGGACATTGCCAGCGCCTATCAGTTTGACGCCGCGCTCTATGCCCGCTTCCTGCGTCGCCTGGCCGAGCAGCGCGGCGTGATCCGAACCGAGGGCAGGGTGGTTGAGGTGCAGCGGGCCGGCGGGCAGGGCCATCTCAGCGCCTTGCTGCTGGACAGCGGGGAACGGATTGAAGGCGACTTCTTCCTCGACTGCACCGGCATGCGGGCCCTGCTGATGGCTCAGACCATGAAGGTCGGCTATGAGGACTGGTCGCATTGGCTGCCTTGTGACCGGGCGGTCGCCGTGCCCAGTGAATCGGCCGGGCCGCTGCTGCCCATGACCCGGGCCACGGCGCACGATGCCGGCTGGCAGTGGCGCATCCCGCTGCAGCATCGCGTCGGCAACGGCCATGTTTACGCCAGCACCTTCACCACCGATGCGCAAGCGCAGGACCTGCTGCTGCAGCATCTCGACGGCAAACCCCTGGCCGAGCCGAGGCTGATCCATTTCCAGCCGGGCCGGCGTGAGCTGGCCTGGCACCTGAACTGCGTGGCGATTGGCCTGGCAGGCGGGTTTCTGGAACCCCTGGAGTCGACCAGCATCCACCTGATCCAGACGGCGCTGGCGCGCCTGATCAGCCTGTTCCCGCACCGCGGTTTCGATGCGGCCGAGCGGGCCGAGTACAACCGCCAGACCCAGTTCGAATACGAGCGCATCCGCGACTTCATCATCCTGCACTACAAGGCCACGGCGCGGGACGATTCTCCGTTCTGGGACCACTGCCGCCAGATGGAAGTGCCGGCCACGCTGCAGCACAAGATGGACCTCTACCGCAGCAACGGCCGCATCGTCCGCGAGGGCGATGAGCTGTTTGCCGAACTCAGCTGGCTGCAGGTCATGAATGGCCAAGGCATACGGCCGCAGGGCTACCACCCGCTGGCCGAGCAAACGCCCAAGGCTGAAGCCCTGGAGCTGATGGTGCATGTGAAACAGGTGATCGCCCGCTGCGTGCAGGCCATGCCCACCCAGGCCGCCTATATCGCCGAACATTGTCAGGCCGCCAGGCCAGGGAGCAGCGTATGAGATGGATGTTGGCAGTCCTTGCCATGGTGGGCCTGCTGGCCTGCAATGTGAGTGCAGCGGCCGGGGGCGGCCTTAGCCCCAGCTTCCACATCGCCAGCTACAACCTGCGCCTGAATCTGGCCTCTGACGGCCCTAACGCCTGGCCCAAGCGTGCTGAGGCCGTCAAGGCCTTGATCCGCTACCACGAGTTCGATGTCTTCGGCACCCAGGAAGGCCTGCCCGAGCAGATCGACGAGCTGGCCCGCATGGACGAGTTTGCCCATGTCGGCGTGGGCCGCGACGACGGCAAGCGGGCCGGCGAGCACTCGGCCATCTTCTATCGCAAAGCCCGCTTCGAGGCGCTGAGCCAGGGCGACTTCTGGCTCAGCCAGACACCTGAAGTGCCGTCCAAGGGCTGGGACGCGCGCTGCTGCAACCGTCTGGCCAGCTGGGTGCAGCTGCGCGACCGCGAAAGCCAGCGCCGCTTCTATGTTTTCTCGGTGCACTTCGACCACGAGGGCGAGCTGGCGCGCAAGGAATCGGCCCAGCTGCTGCTGCGCAAAGTCAAGGAGATCGCGGGCACGGCCCCGGTGTTCTGCCTCGGCGACTTCAACTCCACGCCCGAGACCGAGCAGATCCAGCGCATGCAGGCCGCGCTGCGCGACGCCTACCTCGTCAGCCAGAGCCCGCCCTACGGCCCTTTGGGCACTTTCAATGGTTTCAAGATCGATGCCGAGATGAAGGCGCGCATCGACTACGTCTTCGTCAGCGCCGGCATCTCGGTGCTCAAGTACGGCGTGCTCAGCGATTCGCTGTCCGGCCGCTTCCCTTCCGATCACCACCCGCTGCTGCTGCGCGTGCGGCTGGATTGAACCTCCACCTTTTCTGTCGGATTGCTTTTCATGACCTTCAACATTCTTCGCCATCGACTCGCCCCTTGCGCGCTTTTGTGGGCAGCATGGGCCAGCATCGGAGCGGCCCAGGCGGCCGACACCGCCTCGTCCTGGCAGACCCGTGCTGACCGCACGCGTTTGCTCGCCCGCGAGCCCGATAGCCAGTTCAAAGCGGGGCAAAAGGCCTTGCCCTTGCACATCGAAGTCGATGCCGGCCAGCGCTTCCAGACCATGGAGGGCTTTGGCGCCGCCATCAGCGATGCCTCGGCCTGGCTGATCCAGCAGCGCATGAGCGAGCCGCAGCGGCGCGCTTTGTTGGCCGAGCTGTTTGGCCGGGGCCCGGCCGGCATCGGTTTCGACCTCAGCCGGCTGACCATAGGCGGCTCGGACTTTTCGCGCAGCCACTACAGCTACCTCGACCTGCCTCCCGGCCAAACCGATATGAGCTTGGCGGGCTTCTCCATCGAGCCCAATCGCGCCGATGTGCTGCCGGTGGTCAAGGCGGCGCTGGCCGTCAACCCGCAGTTGCAGTTGATGGCCTCGCCCTGGAGCGCTCCGGGCTGGATGAAACAGACCGACAGCCTGATCAAGGGCCGCCTGAAGCCTGAGATGTACGGCGTGTTCTCCGAATACCTGGTCCGTTATGTCGACGCTTTCGCGGCCGAAGGCGTGCCCATCTTCGCGCTGACGGTCCAGAACGAGCCCCACCACGAGCCGGACGACTACCCCGGCATGCTCGTGGACCCGGCCGAGCGTGCAGCCTTGGTCGGCCAGCATCTGGGCCCCTTGCTGGCTCAGCGTGGCATGAAGACCCAGCTGATCGAATGGGACCACAACTGGGATGAAGTCAAATCGCCGCTGGCCGTGCTGGCCGATCCGGTGGCGCGGCGCTATGTGTCGGGCGTGGGCTGGCATTGCTATGCCGGCGATGTGCAGGCCCAGACCGTGGTCCATGAGGCCCACCCCGACAAGGACACCTGGTTCACCGAATGCTCGGGCGGGGAGTGGGCGCCCGAGTGGCACAAGACCCTGCCCTGGATGATGAAGAATCTGGTCATCGGCAGCACCCGCGGCTGGGCCAAGGGCGTGCTGATGTGGAACCTGGCCCTCGATGAAAACTACGGGCCCCATCTGGGCGGCTGCAAGGACTGCCGTGGCGTGGTCACCATCAACTCCAAGACCGGCGCCGTCACCCGCAATATCGAGTATTACGCCTTGGGCCATGCCAGCAAGTTCGTGCGTCGCGGCGCCCAGCGCATTGCTTCGCCGGCCCAGGTTGGCGGTATGGACACGGTGGCGTTTCGCAATGCCGATGACGGCTCGATCGCCCTGATCGTCAGCAATGGCGAGGCACACAACCGCCGCTTCACGGTCGGCAGCGGCGCGCGCCGATTTGCCTACACCTTGCCCAAGCACAGCGTGGTCACTTTCACCTGGGCGGGCCAGCCATGAACTGGCGCGCGGCCACGCTGCTGGCTTGCTTGGCCGGACTGAGTACTGCGGTCCAGGCCGAGGTTCGGCTGCATGGGCTGTTCGGCGAGCATATGGTCTTGCAGCGCGAGGCGCCGATTCCCGTGTGGGGTTGGGCTGCGCCGGGCGAAACCGTGCGGCTGCAGTTTCGCGGCCAAAGCCAGACCGTGCAGGCCGATGCTGAGGGACGGTGGCGCGTGCGCCTCAAGCCTGAGGCGGCCGGCGGGCCGCACACCCTGAGGGTCAGCGGGAGTCGCAGCGCCAAGGCCTTGGTGCTGGCCGATGTGCTGGTGGGCGAGGTCTGGCTGTGCTCGGGCCAGTCGAATATGGAATGGGCCTTGCGTGATTCGCTGGACGGCCCGGCCGAGGCTGCCGCTGCGCGCGACGATGGCATACGCCACTTCAAAGTCGCTCACCGCGCCGCCCTGCAGCCGCAGGACGACATCGCCCCCGCGGCCTGGCAGCCCGCTACTGCCGCCCATGCGGCCGAGTTCAGCGCTGTGGCTTACCACTTTGCCAAGCGCCTGCGCCGTGAACTGGGCGTGCCGGTGGGGCTGCTCAATGTGTCCTGGGGCGGCACTCAGATCGAAGCCTGGATGAGCCCCGCGGCCTTGAAGACCTTGGCCGATATCGCGCCGCTGCTGGAAGCGCCTCTGCCCAGCTCCGAGCGAGACTTCGTGGCCCAGCAAGAGGCCCGCATGCTGCGCCGGGTGAAGGCCTGGCAGGGCACAGGCCCGGCCGGTGCCGCAGAGGCCGAAACCTGGGCCAATCCGGACCTGGACGACAGGGCCTGGTCGAGTCTGCACGCCCCCGGCATCTGGGAAACCCAGGGTCTGGAGAACCTGGACGGCAAGATCTGGTATCGCAAGACCCTGCAGCTGAGCCCGGCCCAGGCTGCGGCCCCCGAGGCTGTGCTGCATCTCGCTCAGGTGGACGACTGCGATGAGACCTTTGTCAACGGCCAGCCCGTGGGCGGCCAGTGTGGCTGGGACCGGCCGCGCGGCTACCGGTTGCCGGCCGGCCTCCTGCGCGCAGGCGCCAATGTGATCGCCGTGCGTGTCACGGACCAGGGCATGGGCGGCGGCATCCACGGTACGCCCGAGCAGCTGCGCCTGCATTTGGGAGTGAGAGAGGGCGTGCAAGACCTGACCCTGGCCGGCTCCTGGCAAGCCCGTGTCGAATCCCTGCTCGACAAAACCGAGCCCGGTCCGAACGAGCTGCCTTCGCTTTTGTTCAACGGCATGCTGCATCCGGTTCAGGGCTTTGGCCTGCGCGGCATGCTCTGGTACCAGGGCGAAAGCAATGTGGCCCGCGCAGCCCAGTACGAGCGCCTCTTGCCCGCCTTCATCAGCGACCTGCGCGCCCGCTGGGGGCAGGGCGACTTCCCCTTCCATCTGGTCCAGATCGCGGCGGAGAGCCCGGCGGCGCTCAACACCCTGAGCGGCAGCGCCTGGGCCGAATTGCGCGAGGCCCAGACCCAGGCACTGCGTTTGCCCCACACTGGTTTGGTGGTGACCAGCGATGTGGCCGATGACGGCAATCTCCACCCGCGCAACAAGCAGGTGGTCGGTGAACGCCTGGCAGGCCTGGCCCTGCAGCAGAGCGGCAAGAGGAAAACCTGGCAAGCGCAAGGCCCGGTTTACCGTAGCATGAAGCGGCGCGGCCGCGAGTTGGAGTTGCGCTTTGATCATGCGGGGACGGGCTTGTTGAGCACGGGCGCTGCGCTGCAGGGCTTCACCATCGCCGATGCCTCGGGCCAGTTCCAGCCTGCCCAGGCCAGAATCGTCGGGCAAACGGTGCGCGTGCATCACGATGCAATCCAACACCCGGTGGCTGTCCGTTTTGGCTGGGTGGACAACCCGCAGCACAACAACTTGTTCAACCGTGCGGGTCTGCCGGCGGTGCCCTTCCGCACAGACCGGTGGCCGCGTCTGACGGAGCAAGCGCACTATGTGTTCTGAGCCAGGCATTCATCGCTGAGCTTGCTGTGATCGAGGTCCAGGGTCTGAGGAGTCATCCCAGCGCCGGGTCAAGTTCGATCGCTCGCAGGGGGGCGCATGCCGGCGATAGGATGCCGCAGCGTGGCGGAATGCCCGTGCACTTTCGCCCCGAGCTTGGGGCCTGTTTCAGGGAACATTTCATACATGCGTTTTGATGGTTCATTGCCCGCGTTCCGGGCTCGCTGTACCCAGGCCCGGCGGGCCTTGCCATGGCTGCTGAGTGTGTGTCTTGGCCTGCCCCTGGCGGGCCAGGCTGAGCAAGTCGCTGCCACGCCCAAGCCGGTGCCGATTCCACTGAGCGCTCTGGTGCCCCAACCCCAAGCGGTGACGACTCAGGCGGAGCAAGCGCCTTTCATCCTGAATGCCCAGGTGTTTGTGCAAAGTACGGAGGCCTTGAGTGTGCCGGCCCGGGTCCTGGCGCAAAGCTTGGATTTGCACATGCTGCCAACAGGGGCCGCGCCTGCGAGCGGCGCCACACGCATTCGCTTCGAACAGCTGAGCCTGGACAGCAAGGTGAGCGGTGCTTACCGCCTGAAGATTGGCAGCGAAGAAGTCCTCATCCAGGCCGCTGAGCCCAGCGGCGCGTTTTACGCAACGCAGACGCTGCTGCAGCTCTTGCCTCAAGAGGCCAAGCGGACGCTCAGCGCTGGCCGTTTCGAGCTGCCGGCCGCAGACATCAGCGACGCCCCGCGCTTTGAGTGGCGCGGCATCATGGTGGACGTGGCGCGTCACTTCCATGATGTGAAGCGCGTCAAAGGCGTCATTGATCAAATGGCCCTCTACAAGCTCAACCGCCTGCATCTGCACCTCAGCGACGACCAGGGCTGGCGTTTGGCCATCAAGGCCTACCCGAAGCTGAGCACAGTGGGCGGGCGCGGCGATCATTCGCGCCCCGATGCGCCGGCGCAGTTCTACAGCGCTGACGACATCCGCAGCATCGTCAGGTACGCCGCCGAGCGCTATATCGAGGTGGTTCCCGAGATCGACATGCCCGGCCACAGCGGCGCGGCGGCGCGTGCCTACCCGGAGTATTTCGACGGCCTCGTGACCTTCAATCCCGCCAAGCCCGAGACCTACCATTTCATCGACACCGTGCTGGGCGAACTGGCCGCGCTGTTCCCGGGGCGCTACATCCACTTTGGCGGCGATGAAGTCTGGGTGGAGAAGACCCGCTGGGCGCAGATGCCCGAGGTCGTGGCCATGGCGCAAGACCTGACCCCTGCGGGCCAAGCGCCGCAGATGAAGTTTGTCGAGGCTGAGTTCGCGCGCCGCATGGTTCAGCTGATCCAAAAGCACCAGCGGGTGCCGATCGCTTGGGATGAGGTGATCGCCGCCGGCTTGCGCGAGGGCATGGTTGTGCAGTGGTGGCGCATGGACCACCCGGAAGCGGTGCTGACCGCACTGAACCAAGGCCAGTCGGTGATTCTGTCGCCTTCGGACCGAATGTATTTGGACTACGCCGCCGGCCTGGGTGAACCGGGCGCACCCTGGGAGGGCAATACCGGCGGCCCGGTGTCGGTCGAGAAGATCGTGGCCTGGGAGCCCATGCCTGAAGGCCTGGGCGAGGCGCAGCGGCAGCGGGTCCTGGGCATCGAGGCTCCGCTGTGGACCGAGAACGTGCGCAGCGAAGCGTACCTGCAGTTCATGCTCTACCCGCGCCTGGCGGCCGTGGCCGAGGTGGCTTGGCGCCAGCAGGCTAGGTCGGAGCCCAAAGCCTTTGTGAAACGTCTGGCGCCGCATATTGCGCGCTGGAAGGCCCAGGGCCTCAATGTGCGGGGCGGCCTGGCAGACGCCCACCAGTACCGCCTGCACTGAGCGGCTGCGAGCCGCCGTGCATCAGCCGCGGGGCATCAATCGGTGGTGGATGCGCCGGCTCAAGTGCCAGACGCCGGCCAGCACCAGCGGGATCAGCAGGCCGGTCGTGATGTCGAGGTTGAGCGGCAGGCCGGCCGACTTGAGTGCCTTGGCGGCGTAGCCGAGCAGGCTGATCACGTAGTAGGAAATCGCGGCGATGGACAGGCCCTCGACCGTGGTTTGCAGCTTGAGTTGCAGGTCCTGGCCGCGCGTCAGCTGCAGCAGCAGATGCTGCTGCTGGCCTTCCGCCGTGATGTTGACTCGGGTGCGCAGCAAGGCGCTGCAGCGCTCGATGCGCTGCGCCAAGGCATTGAGGCGCTGGGCACTTGAGTCCACGGTGGCCACGGCCGGTGAGAAGCGGCGCTGCAGAAAGCCCCCGAGCGTCTGGGTGCCGGGTAGATTGCGTTCACCGAGTTCGCGCAGGCGCTGGCTGACCAGGCCGTCATAGGCCTTGGTGGCGGCAAAGCGGTAACCATGTGCGGCGGTTGCATGCTCGACCCGCGCGGCCAGTGCGATCAGGGCATCGAGTTGCTCGGCCTCCGCGCCGCGCTCGCCGTTCTGCAGGTCGGCCGTCAGGGCGGCCAGTGCCTGCTCGCAATCGGACAGCAGCGGTGCCAAGGCCTTGGCCACGGGCAGGCCCAGCAAGGCCATCATGCGGTAGGTCTCCAGTTCCAGCAGGCGCTGGGCCAGGCGGCCGGCGCGCATCTCGCTGCCGGCGCGGTCACTGAGCACCAGCAGGCGCGAAAAACCGCAAGACCGCAGGTGAAAGTCGGTGACGGCCAGGGAATGGCCGCTGCCCAAGAGCGAGGCCACCAGGGGCTGCGGCCCGAACCAGGTCTGAGCGGCTTTCAGCGCCTCGGCGGGGCCGCCGGCCGAGTCCATTTCGCACGCCACCAGGGCCAGTTGCAGGGCGACGATGGTGCGGCCGGGGATGCCTTGCAGCCACTGTGAGGGCAAGGCCAACTCGCGCAGCAGATCGGGCTCGGCCGCACCCAGGCCGGCATCGGCCGGCAGGGCTTGCAGCAGGGAATAGCGCGTGAACTCGTTGTGGCGCTCCCATTTGAGGGTCGGGCCGCCCGGCTGGGGCCGCAGGCGCAGGCGCAGGAAGTTGGCGTTCAGCGCGTTTGGGCTCAAGCCTTGCTGACCCGGAAGCTGGCACAGATGGGCCCATTCCTGCTCCCGGCTGACGCCCTGGTTCAGCACTGCCACATAGACCACCAAGGCCGGCAGGCGGATGCGTGCCGGGGGGCGAGCGTGCAACTCTTCATGCAGGGCCTGGCGTTCGCTCGCGTCGGCCGGCAGCCAGGCCGGCGCTACGCTCATTGCTCCCTCCCGGAGAGATGGGCAAAGCGATGCACGGTGCAGCGGCGGTAGACCTCGCCGGGGCGCAGCACGGTGCTGGGCCAGTCGGGGTGCGCGGGCGAGTCGGGGCTGTGCTGGGTCTCCAGGCACAGGCCGTCGCCGCGCTGGTAGTGCTGGCCGCCGCTGCCCAGCAGGCTGCCGTCGAGGAAGTTGCCCGAGTAGAACTGCAGCGCTGGTTCGCTGCTCCGTATCTCCATCACCCGGCCCGAGACCGGCTCGCTCAGCCGCGCCACAGGGCGCAGGCCCTCCGCATCCAGCGGCCCATCGAGCAGCCAGTTGTGGTCATAGCCATGGCTGCGCAGCAGCTGGGGGTGGGGCTCGCCCATGCGCTCGGCAACCGTGCGGGCCTGCCGGAAATCGAAGGGCGTGCCCTGCACCGGCGCAATCGCCAGCGGAATCCGTCGCGCGTCGGCCTCGGTGTAGTGGCTGGCATGGATCTGCAGCTGGTGCTGCAAGGCCGTGCCGCTGCCGGCCAGGTTGAAGTAGTCGTGGTGGCTGAGGTTGAGCACAGTGGCCCGTTCGCAGCGGGCTTCGTAGTCGATGCGCCAGCTCATGTCATCGCCCAGTCTGTAGCGCACCTGGACCTGCAAGCGGCCGGGGAAGCCTTGGTCGCCGTCCGCGCTGTCCAGGCGCAGCAGCAGATCCTGGCCCTCGATCTCGGCCTCCCAAAGCTGGCGGCCGAAGCCTTGTGCGCCACCGTGCAGGCAGTGGGGGCCGTCGTTGGCATCGAGCGCGTAGCTCCGGCCGTCCAGTTCCAGTCGAGCGCCGGCGATGCGGTTGGCATAGCGCCCGACGATGATGCCGAAATGCGGGTTGCGCTCCACATAATCGTGCAGCGCACTGAAACCGAGCACCACATTGGCGCTGCGGCCTTGTGAATCGGGAATCTCCAGCGCGGTGACGATGCCGCCGTAGTTGATGGCGCTCAGGCGCAGGCCGGCGCCATTGTCCAGCGTGTACTGATGGACGGTTCGGCCGTCGGGCAGGTGGCCGTAGTCGTGGCAGCTGATGGCGGGTCGGGGCATGACAGGGTTCCGGGCAAGTTGCGGCGCGAGCCCAGACAGGCCTGCGGCGGCGCAGGAGCCAACGGAGTTCGGCGCGCGCCGCTGCCGCAATTTAGCAGCTTGCATGCCAGGCACTGGCTGTGGGAGATGGCGGGTCCGTGTGGCGATCAGGGTGTGCGGTATCAGGTGATCGGCAGGGCCTCGGCTTCTTCCCTCATCGCCCGATGTCACTCGCTTTGCCCGTCGAGGTGCGAACCACCAAGCGGGGCGGCTTGGTGACACGTATGGGCGTGGCATCTCCGGGTTGTGCGCTGATTTCCGATAGCAGCATTTGAACCGCGAGCGCGGCAGCTTCTTCGGTGGGTACGGCGACGGTGGTCAGTGCTGGTCGCATTTGATGGGCCAGTTGAATGTCGGTCACTCCGACGACGGAAAGGTCTCTGGGAACCTCCAGCCCCAAGTCTGCTGCCGCCTGCAGAACGCCTAAAGCAGGCAAGTCATTCGTCGCGAAGACGGCCGTGATGTCCGCGTGGGTGGCCAGCAAGCTGTGGGCCGCATTTCTGCCATCGTCAATCGTGTCGTGCCCATAGCGGACGTGGTCTGGGGGCAAGTCCATGCCGGCTCGTTGGGCCGTATCCAGAAAGCCCTGGAGCCGCCACCGGTGGTTGCCACTGGGCTCGCTCCCGACCACGGCGCCCAAGCAACGATGTCCCAGCCGCAAGAGATGTTCGGCGGCCAAGACGCCGGCCTGATAGAGATCCACGGCAACGCAGGGCAGCGGAGGTGGCTCCTGCGGCCGCTCCCACATGCACAGCACCACCGGTACACCGCGTTGGCGCAGATCCTGGAGTGCGTCGAGTTGCACGAAGTCGGCGTTCATCACGATCACGCCCTGGGCCAGCGCGCCGCCGACAGCGTCGAGATAGGCGCGCTCCTGGGCTGGGTCGTCGTTGGTGTTGCACACGAGCAGGAAATAGCCCAGCTTGCGGGCCGCGCGCTCCACCTGAAGTGCGAACTCCGGATAGAAGGGGTTGGCAATGCTGCTGACCACCAGGGCGATGGTGGATGGCTTGCCCTCGACGAGGGCGCGGGCCATCAGATTGGGGCGGTAACCCAGACTTTCGACGGCGGCCAGCACGCGGCGGCGGGTTTCCTCGCCCACCTTGCCGCGGCCGCGCAGCACATTGGAAACGGTCGCAGCAGTGACTCCGGCGACTTGTGCAACCTGAACGAGGGTGGTCATCCCTCCATCGTACCTGTAGCCGTCATGTGAATTGCCTCCGCGCCTGCTCCTGCTTCGCACAGATAGACCAAAGCCGGCCGGCCTTCGGGCGAGCGGTAGCCGGCTTCCAGCGCGGCCTTGGCTGCGGGGACCAGCGCCTGAGGCAAGAGCGCGATCACACAACCTCCGAATCCGCCGCCAGTCATGCGCGCGCCGCCAGCATTGCCGACTACGTTTTGCAGCAGGCTGGCCAATTGATCGATGGCCGGTGTGGTGATTTCGAAGTCATCGCGCATGGATGCGTGCGATGCCGCCATCAACTCGCCCAAGCCTTGCATATCGCCGCTACGCAAGGCTTGCGTGGCGCTCAGCACGCGGCTGTTCTCGGTGATGATGTGGCGAGCCCGACGCATCACTGGGTCTGACATGGGCGTGGCCGCCAGCATCTCCAGCGTGGCGTCCCGAAGCGCCGGCACACCCATGGCGCGGGCCGCTGTTTCACATTGCTCTCTTCGCTCGTTGTAGGCGCTGTCGACCAGGCCGCGGCGCACCCGTGAGTGAGCGATCAAGAGGGTGGTGCCCTTGGGTAAAGATACGGGCTCGGTGTCGAGGGACCGGCAGTCGATCAACAAGGCGTGGCCGGGCTTGCCCTCGGCGCTGGTCAGCTGATCCATGATGCCGCACTGGCAGCCGACGAAGCGGTTTTCGGCCTGCTGTGCGAGGCGTGCCAGCTGCTTGCCGTTGAGGGTGTCATCGCCGGACAGAGCTTGGGCCGCACGCAGCAGCGCCATGGCCAGCGATGCGGAGGAGCTCAGCCCGGCGCCCATGGGTACGTCGCCGGCGATGACCAAGTTCATGCCTTGGGGCAGAGGCGCCAGCGGCACGAGCTGCGCCAGCGTGCCGCGCACATGGTCACGCCAGCCGCTCTCAGGATGATGAGCTGCTTGCTCAGAGAGTTCGAAGTGGTCCTCGGCCTTGCCCTCGTCCAGCGCGATGGCCAGCACCTGGCCATCACTGCGTGGGCCGGCGGCAACCCAGGTGTCGCGGTCGATGGCTGCCGGCAGCACAAAACCATCGTTGTAGTCCGTGTGTTCACCGATCAGATTGACACGGCCGGGCGCGCGGGCGAGCACGGTGGGCTTGGCGCCGTGGCGCTCGATGTAGGCCTGGACGGCAGCCTGGGCAGTCGGGGGGAGTTGCTTGGTCATGGCCGGGCCTCAGCGCTGGCGGTAATGGGTGGGTGCTTGTTCGCGCAGGCGGGCCGCCGCTTGCTCGGGGCTCAGGTCGCGCTGGGATTCCGCCAGGAGTTCGAAGCCCACCATGAACTTGCGTACTGTCGCGCTGCGCAGCAGGGGAGGGTAGAAATGGGCATGCAGCTGCCAGTGCGGCGCCGGCGTGGCCTCCGGCCCGGTGGGCGCGCCATGCCATCCCATGGAGTAGGGGAAACTGCACTGGAAGAGGTTGTCATAGCGAATGGTCAGTTGGCGCACGATGTCGGCCAAGCTGGCCTGTTGCTGCTCGCTCAGTTGATGCAGGTTTTGCACCGCGAAGCGCGGCAGCAGCAGGGTCTCGAATGGCCACTCGGCCCAGTAGGGCACGATGACCAACCAGTCCTCGTTCTGGACCACCACGCGCTCTCCGTCGGCAGCCTCAGCGCGGGCGAACGACAGCAACATGGGTTCGCCGTGGCTGAGTAGCCAATCGCGCTGTTGCTGGTCCTCGCGTTGCGGCAGGTCGGGCACGAAATCGCTGGCCCAGACCTGGCCATGGGGGTGTGGGTTGGAGCAACCCATCATGGCGCCCTTGTTCTCGAACACCTGCACCCATGTCCAACGGTGAGCCAGCTCTTCGCTCTGAGCGCACCAGGTGGCGACGACCCCGCGCAGCGCCACATCATCGAGCTCGGGCAGGCTGCGGCTGTGGTCCGGCGAAAAGCAGATCACGCGGCTGGTGCCTCGGGCCGGCTGGGCCTGGAACAGCGCGCCGCCTAGACCTGTGCTGCTTTCTTGGGGCTCAGGGACATCGGCCAACAGCGCGGCGAAGTCGTTCTCGAACACAAAGGTGCCGGTGTAGTTCGGGTTTTTTTCTCCGTTGATGCGGGTGTTGCCGGAGCAGAGATAGCAGCTGGGGTCGTGGGCCGGGCGCAGCGCTTCGTCTGGGCTTTCGGTCTGACCCTGCCAAGGGCGCAGGCTGCGTTGCGGTGAGACGAGAACCCAGCGGCCGGCCAAAGGGTTGAAGCGGCGGTGGGAGTGGAGGTTGCGATCGAAAGTCATGGTGTCGTCAGGATTCACGTCGTTTGGTTTTCAGACGGGTCGGTAGCCTTGGGGGTAGCGCGACTGCCAGCGCCAGGTGTCATCGCACATCTGTTGCAGGCTCAATTGAGCCTGCCAGCCCAGCTTGTCGCGTGCGCGTCTGGCGTCTGCCCACATCTGTGCGACGTCGCCGGGGCGGCGCTCCACCACGCGTGTGGGCAGCTCACGCCCGCAGGCCCGCTCGAACGCTGCCTTCAGCTCCAGCACGCTGTGGCCGCGCCCCGTGCCAAGGTTCAGCACATGCAAGCCCGCTTCTCGCCGCAAGAGCTCCAGGGCCGCCACATGGCCATCGGCCAGATCGAGCACATGCAGATAGTCGCGCACGCCCGTGCCGTCGACGGTGGGGTAATCGCTGCCGAAGACGCGCAGTTCAGGCTGGCGGCCCACAGCGACCTGTGCAATGAAGGGCATCAAGTTGTTGGGTGTGCCTTGCGGATCTTCGCCGAGTTCCCCGCTGGGATGGGCGCCCACCGGATTGAAGTAACGCAGCGCCGCGACGGACCAGCTGGGGTCCGATGCGGCCAGGTCGGCCAAGATCTGCTCGACCTGCCATTTGCTGCGGCCGTAGGGGCTGGTGGGGACTCCGGTCATGTCCTCGGTCAGCGGCATGACGCGCGCGTCTCCGTAGACCGTGGCAGAGGAGCTGAACACGATGTGACGCACGCCGTGCTGCCGCATGGCTTGCAGCAGTTGCACGCTGCCGGCCACATTGACTTCGGCGTAGTCCAGCGGTTTGAGCACCGACTCACCTACGGCCTTGAGGCCGGCAAAGTGGATCACCGCATCGATGCGCTGCTCGGCAAACACGCGGTCCAGCGCGGCACGGTCTCGGACATCGGCACGGTATAGCTGCGGTGCGTAACCCGTCAGCCGTTCGATGCGCTGGAGCACCTCGGGGTGGCTGTTGCTGAAGTTGTCCAGAATCAGCGGCGTCCAGCCGGCCTCGATCAAGCGCACCACCGTGATGCTGCCGATGTAGCCGGCGCCGCCGGTGACCAGAACGCGCCGCGCGGCGCTGGGGAAGAGTTGGCTAGACATTGCGGGCTCAGTCCTTGGGGTTGAGAAGCCAGGCGGCCACGCCACCGGCCGGCAGCAGTCGCTCGCCCAGCAGCAGCTTGTGGCCTTCTGGCACCGGTACCGCGGCCGGGGCAGGGCCGTGGTTGATGGCGAACTGCCAGCGGCCGCGCCGCCGCAGGCGCAGCCCTTCAGGGAGGGCCTGTGGTGCCACGGTCAGGCCGGCCTGCCGAGCAGACTCGGCCAGCCAGTCGATCAGCAGGGCCTCGTTGACCAGGCCGGCGTGGCTGTGCCAACGGCCGTGGCTCAGCCAGGCCGGCCAGCCGTCTTCATAGCGTGCATGAACGGCGACGCCGGCCTGCGGCTCGACCAAGTCGCGCCATTGCTCGCCCTGGCCGCCGTCGACGGCATAGTGGCGCCCGGGCCGCATGGACTCGACCGCCCGCACCTGCATGGGCAGCCACGGCCTCAAGGGGCCTGGCGGGAGCGGCTGGGTGATACTGAGCTCGGCCGTCTTGCCGCCGCATCGCGGCCCCGCGACGACCACCGCGGTCAGGCTTGCCAACTGCTGCTGCAGCGCTTCGGGCACGTGCAGCAGGCTCGGCAGCAGTACCAGGGCGTAGTCACTGAGATCTTGTTGCGGCCCGACGATGTCGACGTCCAATCCCAGGCGGCGCGCGGCGCTGTAGTAGCGCAGCAGCACCCCGAAGCCGGCCATATCGGCCCCCTGCGGCTGGATCTGCGCCATCCACAGCGAAGGGTAATCCAGCACCAGCGCTACGCGGGCTGCTTGGGTGTGCATCGCCTCTTCGCCTTCTTCACTGAGCAGAAGATCGATCTCTGACTTGACTTGAGCGGCTTCCTCGGCGCCGACGTCCGGCATGCCATCGGGCCGGTTCAGTCCGGAGTGCATCTGCTCCTGGCCGAAGGGCAGCTGGCGCCAGCGGAAATAGGACACCAGCTCGGCACCATGGGCGAATGCCTCCCAAGTCCAGGCACGCACCATGCCCGGAAGCGGCAGGGCGTTCCAGTCGGCCCAGTTGACCGGGCCGGCCTGCTGCTCCATCACCCACAGCCGGCCGTGGCCGACGCCGCGGTAGAGGTCGTGCTGGAAGGCGCTGATGTCGGGATGCCCGCTTCGAGCCCACTGCAGCCGCGCTGACTCGGGCAGGAAGCGGGCGGCCGTGTCTAAAAAGCCCAAGGGATAGTTGTCCCACGCCGCGATGCTCAGGTCCTGAGCCATGGCGTGGTGATCGAAGTCACCGAACAAGCCCATGAAGTTGTGCAGCACCGGCCGGCCCGGCGCATGCTCGCGCAGGATCTCGACCTGCAGGCGGTTGAAGCGCCGCACTTCGTCCGAGGCGAAGCGACGGAAGTCGAGTGCGTGATTCGGGAGCGGGCTGGTGGGTTGCCCCACCGGGAATCCGATCTGCTCGAATCCGCTGTACTGCAAGCCCCAGAAGGCCGTCCCCCAGGCCTCGTTCAGTGTGTTGATGTCGCCTTGGTAGCGTGCAGTCAGCCATTTCCTGAAGCTGCTCAGCGCCGCCGGGCTGTAGGAGAGGGTGGTGTCATGGCAGCCGTATTCGTTGTCGGTTTGCCAGGCGATGACGGCGGGGTGGCGGCCATAACGCTGCACCATGGCGGTGACGATGCGGCGCGACGCCTCATGCATCGCCGGGCTGGAGAAGCAGTAATGGCGGCGCGCGCCGAAGGGCTTGACACGACCCTGAGCATCCATCGGCAGGATGTCGGGGTGGGCTTCGATCAGCCACTGGGGCGGCGCGGCGGTCGGCGTGCCCAGCACGACTTGCAGGCCTTCGGCGGCCAGCACATCGATGGCCTCGTCCAGCCAGGACCAGTCAAAGTGACCGGGCGCGGTCTCCATGCGGGACCAGGCGAATTCGGCGATGCGCACTGTGCTGAGCCCCAGCGCTCGCATGGCTTTGGCGTCGGCGGGCCAGCGCTCGCGCGGCCATTGCTCCGGGTAGTAGCAAACACCGAGTTGGAGTGCATGCCTGGATTTGGAAGGGTTCACGTGCTGTTCAGGGTTAAGCGATTAATCTTATTGGATCAATTGGGCGCCTTGCTGTCAATCGGGGCTGTTGCTTGCTGGGGTGGGTGAGGTTTTCGCTGCACATACAATGCACAGACGCGCCATCTCTGGGCGAATGTGACTCAATCCTCCCAGTAAGTTCACCGTTTTGGTGCTGATTCCGGGCTTACCCGTATTGCTGCTTTGGTGCATCTTGGGTCTACTTTGTTGAATTAAACGATTAACCCGCTTTGCGGCTACCGCTTGTGAGTGAGACAACTTCCCTGGTGCATGTGAATGTGCCGCCTGCGGCCCCCGTGCCTGAGACCGGCTTCCTGAATCTGGGGCATTTCCCGCATCCGCAGCGCGAGCTCACGGTGAACAGCCGCTACCTGCAGCTGGACGGCAAGCCTTGGATGCCGGTGATGGGCGAGTTCCACTACAGCCGGACGCCCGCTTCCGAGTGGGCGGCGGAGTTGGCCAAGCTGCGCGCCGGCGGCGTGAATGTGGTGGCCAGCTACGTCATCTGGAATCACCATGAGCCGCGCCGCGGTGTGTGGCGCTGGGACGGTCAGCGTGATCTGGCGCGATTTGTTGCGCTGGCGGCCGAGGCGGGCCTCTTGGTCTATCTGCGACCCGGGCCCTGGGTGCATGCCGAGGTGCGTCTCGGCGGCTTCCCGGATTGGCTGCCGGACACCGGCCCCTTGCGTTGCAACGACGCGGTCTACCTGGGGCATGTGCAGCGTCTTTTCGATCAGATCGCTGCGCAGATCAAGGGCCAGCTGTGGTGCGACGGCGGGCCAGTGATCGGCCTGCAACTTGAAAACGAGTACGGCGCGACCGGCCCAGGTTGCGGCGCTGAACACATCAGCGAGTTGAAACACCTGGCGCTGCAGGCGGGCATGACGGTGCCGATTTACACGGTCACCGGCTGGCCCACGCTGGACATCCCGCCGCGCGAAGTGCTGCCGGTGTCGGGTGCCTATGCCGATGGCTTCTGGCAAGGTTCGCGCGACGCGCTGCCGCCGTCGGGCGTGTTCCTCTTCAACACGCGCCGTGTGATCGGCGAGATGGGCAATGTCGATGGAACGCCCGCTGCCGGTTTGATCGACACCACCCACTATCCTTTCTGCCTGGCCGAGGCCGGGGGCGGCATGCATCAGAGCTACCACCGCCGACCGGTGGTCACGACAGAGGATGTCTATGCGACGGCCCTGGTGCAGATCGGGTCAGGCGCGAATCTCTATGGCTACTACATGTACCACGGGGGCACCAATCCGATCTGCGAGACCGGGCCACTGAACGAGACCCAGGCCACGGGCTATCCGAACGATGTGCCGCAGTGGGGCTATGACTTCCATGCGCCTCTGGGGCAGTACGGCCAGGTGCGCCCATCCTGGGGTCGGCTGCGCTGTCTGCATCAATTCATGCAGGCCTTCGGCAGCGAGCTGGCACCGCTGGAAGCGGTGCTGCCGGCGCAGGGGCCCCTGGACCCTGCGGACCGAGAACTGCCGCGCGTCGCCGTGCGCGCAGCCGGCCGAAGTGCCGATGAACTGCAGGGTTTTGTGTTCTTCAATCACCATGTGCGCCACCACCCGCTGCCGCTGTTGACGGGCCAGCGGGTCCGGCTGCAAGGCGAGGACGGCGATGCCCTGGAGCTGCCGCTGCGCCAAGGCGTGGATCTGAACCCTGGCATGGCTTTCATCTGGCCTGTGGGCCAGCGCTTGGGCGCGGCCCGGCTGCGCCAGGCGACCGTGCAGCCGCTGACACGCTGGACCGAGGCGGACGGCAGCGTGGTTTGGGTGGGCTTTAGGATCGACGGCGTGGCGCCCGAGCTGGTGTTCGATGCTGCGGGTCTGACCGCCGTCGAACTCGTCGGCGGGAAGGTCGAACGGCTGGCCGACGGCGCCTGGTTCGTGAAGCCCAAGGACGAAGCCGAAGGCCCCGAGCTGATCACGCTGCGCGACGCGGAGGGCCGGCAACACCGGCTGTTGCTGCTGTCTCAAGCCGCTGCGGCCCAGGCCGTGCGCGTGAACCTGGGCGGCCGAGAACGCCTGCTTTGGGCCAGTCATGCGGCAAGCTGGGCGGAACCCGAGGGCCGCGTCACGCTGCACCGTCTTGCCCATGAAGCCGCCTGGCTGCGGGTGTTCCCTGGCGAGGGGTTGGGCGGGGAGCGTCTCACCTTGGCCGTCGAGTGGGCCAGCTGGCAGTGGCCGGCCGAAGCCGCTGCGCAGTGGGAGCTTCAGCCCGATCTGTTGACCCCGGCAGGTGCGCCGCCCGCGCTGCGCTGGGGCCCGCACATCAGCTGGCGTGAAGGGCCAACGCCCCTGGTGCCCTGTGAAGCTGCGCAGGCCGCTGCGGCGCGCTGGGCTTTGCACTTGCCCGATTTGAGCGCGCAGAAGGTATCTCGCGTCTGGTTGACCCTGGATCTCGTCGGTGATGTGGCCCGACTCTGGGCCGATGGCGAAGTGGTCGATGATCGCTTCTGCGATGGCAGCCTGTGGCAGATCGGCGTGGACCGCTGGCACAGCGAAGCCGGTTGGGCGAGCTTGGAACTGAGCGTGTTGCCCTTGCCCGAAGCCCCTGAAGAGTTGCCGGTGTTCATGGAAGCCAGCGCACGGGCCGCGGGACATGGCGCCCAGCTGCGTCGGGCCACGCTGAGCCTGGAGCGGCGCGAGACTGTGGCTGTGCTGGCCACGCGGAGTTGATGATCATGGCAGCAGTGCAATTGGACCGGGTTGGGAAAACCTATGTGGAAGGTGGCGTGCCGTCCGTGCACGAGGTCTCGCTCGACATCAAGGAGGGCGAGTTCTGCGTGTTCGTCGGCCCTTCGGGTTGTGGCAAGTCAACGCTGCTGCGCATGATTGCGGGGCTGGAGACCATCAGCAGTGGCGAGCTGCGCATCGGCGGGCGCCGTGTCAACGAGCTGGCCCCAGGCGAGCGCGATGTGGCGATGGTGTTTCAGAGCTATGCCTTGTACCCCCACCTTGATGTCTCCGAGAACCTCGGCTTTGGTCTGCGCCTGGCGCGCACGCCCAAGGCCGATGCCCAGCGGCGCATTCTTGAAGTGGCCCAGATGCTGCAAATTGAGCATCTGCTCCACCGCAAGCCGCGCGAGCTTTCGGGCGGGCAGCGGCAGCGCGTCGCCATCGGCCGCGCGCTGGTGCGCCGCCCGGGCGTGTTTCTGTTTGACGAGCCCCTGTCCAATCTGGATGCCGCATTGCGTCAACAGACGCGTCTTGAAATTGCCCGCCTGCACCGCAGCCAGGGCAGTGCCAGCTCGATTTACGTGACCCATGACCAGGTGGAGGCGATGACCCTGGCCGACCGCATGGTGCTGCTGCAGCCACCGCTGCCTGGTGCCACCGAGGCGCGGGCCAGCGTGGCGCAAAGCGGCGCGCCCCTGGAGCTCTACCACCGGCCGCGCAATCTCTTTGTGGCGGGGTTCTTGGGTTCGCCGCGCATGAATCTGCTGCCGGCCCAGGTGCGTGAGCGCAGCGCGCAAGGCGTGCGCTTGGCACTACAGGATGGCACTTTGTTGCAACTGCCCGTGGCAGCGCACGGCCTGAGCGAGGGCGAAGCGGTGACCCTGGGCGTGCGCTCCGAGCACTTGCGCCCGGCCGACAGCGCCGACCCGCGTCTCAGTGGCCGCCTGCTGACCGAGGTTCAGTGGCTGGAGCATCTGGGTGACCAGAGCCTGGCCTATCTGAACGGGCCCGGGGGGGCGCTGGTGATGCGCTTGCCCGAGGAGGCGGCGGCGCCTTTGATTGGCTCGGCCTTGCCGGTGGCGGCCTTGCTGTCGCAGGTGCATGTGTTCGATGCGAGGGGCGAGGCCGTGCCTCCGCTCCAGGGTGAGGTCGTCGCATGTTGAACCCTGTTTCCAGGCGGCAGTTGCTTGCCGGCGCAAGCGCTGCTGCATTGACGAGGCCGGCCCACGCCAGCCTGCTGGCCAGCCATGAACCGCTGCGGGTGTGGATCAATGGTGACAAGGGCTATGAGGGCATTGCACAGATCGGCGAGCAGTTCACCCGCGACACCGGCGTCGCCCTGCGCGTCGAGCATCCGGAGAACGGGGTCTCGAAATTTGAGCAGGCCGCGGCCGCAGGCAAGGGACCGGATGTCTGGATTTGGCCGCACGACCGGGCCGGTGGCTGGGCAGCGTCCGGCCTGATCCGCCCGCTTGCGCCTTCGCGCCGGCTGCGTGAAGGCATCGCGCCCTTGGCGTGGTCGCCCTGGCAGATGGGCGGGCGCACCTGGGGTTATCCGATTGCGCTGGAGTCTGTCGCCTTGATCTGCAATCTCGACCTGGTGCCGCGGCCACCGCGAAGCTGGGACGAAGTCTTTGACTTGGACCGCAAGCTGCGCCCCCAGGGCCGCCGCGCCATCATGTGGCCTTACAACGAGTTCTACTACACCTACGCCCTGATGTCGGCCGGTGGCGGCTATGCCTTCGCGCGCCGGGCAGACGGCAGCTGGGATGCCCAAACCAATGGCATCGATTCGCCCGGCACCCGCCAAGGCATGGCCTTGCTGAAGCGGCTGGTGGACGAAGGCCTGGTGCCGCGTACCGCCACCTATGCCGAGAGCGAAGCGGCCGTCAATGAAGGCCGTGTGGCCATGACCATCAATGGGCCCTGGGGCTGGAACAACCTGAAGAAAAGCGGCTTGCGCGTGGCGGCGGCGCCGCTGCCCTCTTTGCAGGGCCGGCCCGGTCGACCGATGGTGGGCGTGTTGGGTGCCATGGTCTGCGCGGCCAGTCGCCAGCCCTTGCTGGCGACCGAGTTCATTGAACGTTATTTGCTCAGCCTCCCCGGCCTGCGCGCGATGCAGGCGCATGTGCCGCTGGGCGTGCCTGCCAATCTGGAGCTCTTGGCAGAGCTGCGCCGAGCCGATCCCTTGGTGGCCGGTACCGATGCGGCCGCTCAACTGGGCGAACCCATGCCCAACAACCCCGAGATGGCCCGGTTCTGGACGGCCATGAACGCCGCCGTCCAAGGCATCACCCAGGGGCGGGAAGGTGTGAACGAGGGCCTCGCCCGTGCAGCCCGCCGGGTGGCCGGTCAGGCCGGTGCGGCAGCTTCTGTGAAGGGCCTTGTCTGATGCGTGGCTTGAGTTGGGCCCTGCATGGGCTGAATCTGGCGGCGGTTCTGGGCCTGCTGGCCTTGTGCCAGCAGTTGCTGCGCGGCCGCGAAGTGTTGGGGGCGATGGCGGTGCTTGGCGTGGCAGCTCTTTTGCTGCTGCTGCAGTTTTCGCGGCGCCTGCAGGCGTGGCGTTATGTCATGCCGGGGCTGCTGGCGGTGCTGGTCTTCATCGTCCTGCCCATGGCTTTCACCCTGGGCATCGGCTTCACCAACTACAGCTCGGCCCATTTGCTGTCTTTCGATCGAGCCACCGCGGTGCTGCTGCAACGCAGCGACAGCGAAGGCCTGGGCATGGACTTGGCGGTCTACCGGCTGGGCGCCGATGGCGCCGACGCGCGCTATCAGGTGCAACTGCTCGCGGATGACGGGCAGGCCTGGCACAGCGTGGCCTTCGCGCTGCCTCTTGCCGGCGAGGGGGTGGGTTTGCAGGCGGGCGAAACCCCGCCTGCCGGCGAGCTGTTAAACTCGCGCAGCCTGCTGGGCCTGCTTCCGCAGCTGCAGGCCTTGGTGCTTCGAAGCCCGGAAGGGCGAAGCTGGCGCATGTCCAGCCTGCACCGGGTCAGCGATCAGAAGCCGCGCTACCAGGCCTTGGATGCCGATCGGCTGCAGGATTTGCGCGATGGCAGCCTCGTGCTGGCCGACCACGAGGCCGGCGTTTGGCGCGACGCACGCGGCCAAGCGCTGGAGCCGGGCTTCAGAACCGGCGTGGGCTGGGCCAACTACCAGCGGATCTTCGGCGACCGCAGTTTTCTGGAGCCCTTCGGCCGCGTCTTTGCCTGGACGGTCAGCTTTGCCACGCTGAACACGCTGCTGACCTTTGGCCTGGGCCTGTTCTTCGCCGTGGCCCTGAGTTGGCCGGCGCTCAAGGGCCGCTCGGCGTACCGGATCGCCTTGTTCTTGCCCTATGCGGTGCCGGCTTTCATCTCGATCCCGATCTTCCGTGGCCTGTTCAATGAGAACCTGGGTGAGATCAACCTGGTGCTGGATTTCTTCTTCGGCGTGCGGCCCGGTTGGTTCAGCGATGCAACCCTGGCCCGGGCCATGGTCTTGACGGTCAACACCTGGCTGGGCTACCCCTACATGATGATCCTGGCCATGGGCCTCTTGAAGGCGATCCCGGAAGACCTCTACGAGGCCTCGGCCTTGGCAGGCGCCGGGCCTTTGACGAACTTGTTTCGCATCACCTTGCCCTTGCTGGCCAAGCCGATGGCGCCGCTGCTGGTGGCCTCCTTCGCGGCCAACTTCAACAACCTGACCTTGATCGCCTTGCTGACCGAGGGCGCGCCGGACTACCTCGACACCGAGGTGCCTGTGGGTGCCACCGATCTGCTGGCGTCCTACACCTACCGTATCGCCTTCAATGATGGTGGGCAGAACTACGCGCTCGCCTGCGCGATTTCCTCGATCGTGTTCTTGATCGTGGCCTTGCTGGCGTACATCAACTTGCGCTTCTTCGGCGGCGCGAAAGCGGCTCGGCACTGAGTCGGGCCCAGGGAGCAATTCATGGCCATGGTGATGAACTCTTCGCAGCGCTGGCGTGTGCTGGCTCTGCATGCCTTTCTGATTGCCTTTGTGGCGCTGAGCCTGCTGCCGCTGCTGATGATCGTGTCGATTTCGCTGCGACCCGGCAACTTCGCCGGCGGCAGCCTGATCCCCAAAGAAATCAGCTTCGAGCATTGGCGCCTGGCGCTGGGTCTCGCCGTGACCGATGCGCAGGGCAATCTGGTGCCGCCACCGTTCCCGGTGCTGCAATGGATCCTCAACTCCACCAAGGTGGCGTTGATCAGCGCGACGGTGTGTCTGCTGCTCTCCATCACCAGCGCCTATGCCTTCGCGCGGCTGCGTTTTGCGGGCCGGCAGAGCACGCTGACCGCGATGCTGCTGCTGCAGATGTTTCCCTCGGTGCTTGCCTTGGTGGCGATCTACGCCATCTTCGACCGGCTCGGCGACTGGATTCCTTGGCTGGGATTGAACAGCCACTGGAGCCTGGCCTTGGCCTACACCGGCGCAGTGGCTCAGCACATCTGGTTGGTGAAGGGCTATTTCGAGAGCATTCCGCCCGATCTGGAGGAGGCCGCCGCCGTCGACGGTGCGAGCCGCTGGCAGGCTTTTGTGATGGTGCTCCTGCCTCTGGCCAAACCGGTGCTGGCGGTGGTCTTTGTGCTGGCCTTTCTCGGCGCCATGATCGAGTATCCGGTAGCCTCGGTGCTGCTCCATGATGAGCAACAACTGACCCTCGCCGTGGGCTCGCGCCTGTTCTTGTTCAATCAACGCTATCTCTGGGGTGACTTTGCGGCCACCGCCTTGCTCGCAGGCCTGCCCCTGACCCTGATGTTCCTGCTGATGCAGCGTTGGTTGGTGGCCGGGCTGACCGCGGGTGGGGTGAAATCATGACGGACCGCTGGACCTTGACGGACGCAGACGGCTTGCAGATTCAAGTCTTGCGCTACGGCGCGAGCTGGGTGAGCTGCCGCGTGCCGCTGGCGAATGAAGCGCCGCGCGAGGTGCTGCTCGGTTTTGATGACCTGGCGTCCCAGCGCCGCAACCGCGGCTATGTCGGCGCAACCGTCGGTCGCTGGGCCAATCGCATTGCGGGATTGGAGCTGCGGCGTGGCGGGCAGGCCTGGCCCTTGGCCAGTGAGCCAGGCTTGACCCATCAGTTGCACGGTGGCCCGGGCGGATTCCATCAGCGCGACTGGACCTTGCTGGAGCACAGCGAGCACCAGCTGCGACTGGGTCTGCACTCGCCCGATGGCGACCAAGGCTTCCCCGGTGCGCTGGATGTGGAGGTGCGCTACTCACTGCCGGGCCACGGCGCGGTGCAGATTGATTTCCATGCCCGTTTGCAAGGCGCACAGGCCTGCCCGGTGGGCTTGACCAACCATGCCTACTTTCAGCTGGATGGGCGGGGACGGGGCGAGCAAACCGCAGGCGAGGGTGGCTTGCGCTGGCAGGACGTTCGCACTCAAACCTTGCAGCTGGGCGCGTCCCAGGCGCTGCCCTTGGATGGCTCTGGTCTGCCCGCCGGTGCTCCAGCGCCTGTGAGTGGTGGCGCCTTGGACTATCGCACTGCGCGGCTGATCGGGCAGCCGCTCGATCAAGCCTTTGTGCTGGACGGTGGCGACATGCCTGCGGCCAGGCTTCAGTCGGTCGATGGCCGCGTCGCCTTGGATCTCTACACCAGCCTGCCCGCCCTGCAGGTCTACACCGGGCACTATCTGGCACCTTGCACCCAGGGCTGCCATCCCCAATGGCCCGATTTCAGCGCCGTGGCGCTGGAGCCCCAGTACCTGCCTGACAGCCCCCATCACCCTGAATGGCCGCAGCCCGATTGCTGGCTGGAGCCGGGGCAGGTGTGGGTACATCGCAACCGCTATCAGTTCCGCAGCCGCTGAACGGTTTGCCGGGGCCGGTCCTTCGGCAAGCAGGTGTTGCGGCAACAAAAAGGGCGTCCCTCGGAACGCCCTTTTTTCATGCGCGGGGGATCGCTAACCCCCCGCCAGACACTGACTCAGGCGCTCACAGCTCGGCACGCAAGCTGATCGCGAAGCGACGATCGTCCGAGTAGCTGCCGCGCGGCAGGCTGTAGTCGCTGAACTCGCTGCGGCGCACGGTGCGGGTCAGGTTGTTGGCCTCCAGCGCGAGCTTCAGTTTGGGCGTCAAGGCATAGCTGACATAGGCGTCCAGCATGCCGTAACCCTTCATCTGGACGGGGGTCATGACCGTCACGCCGTTGTTGCTCGGGAAGCTCAGGCGCGGGCCCACGCCGTAGTCGCTGCGCCAGTTGTAGGCCAGGCGGGCGGAGAAGTCGCCCAAGTCATACATGCCCACCAGGTTTGCGCTGCGCTTGGACAGGCCTTCCAGCGGCGCGCTGCGGCCGTTGATGGGGCTGGGCGCGGCGCTGTTCACCAGGGTGAGATTGGCCTGCAGACCCAAGCCGCGCAGAAGGCCCGGCAGCTTGTTAAAGAAGCCTTGGTAGCCGAGCTCCAGGCCGCGGATGCGGCCATCTTGACCGTTGCTGGGCGTGGTCAGCGTGTAGCCGGTCCCGCCGATGGTGACTTGGCTGCTGCTCGTCTCGATGAAGCCCGAGACCTCCTTGTAGAAGGCCGCGCCGTACACATGGTCGCTCTTGGAGATGTAGTACTCCAGGGTGGCGTCCAGCTGGTTGGCGCGCAGCTTTTCCAGGGCCGGGTTGCCTTGGAAGCCCGTGCGGTCGTTGACGTTGAGGCTGAGGCTGGGGGTGAGCTGGTCGAAGTTGGGGCGGGTGACCACGCGCGACATGGCCAAGCGCGCTTGCAAGTCGGGGCGCAGCTCCAGTCGCAGATTCAGCGACGGCAGCCAGTCGGTGTCGCTTTGGTCCAGCGTGTTGCGAGCGCCGCCCGCGCCGACGAAGCTGCGGTCCGTTTCGGTGTGCACGGCGCGCAAGCCCACATTGCCGGTGAGCGGAAGGCCGGCCAGCGTGGTGTCCAGATCGCTGCTCACATAGACCGCGCTGCTGCGTTCACGGAAGGTGAAAGTCTGGGCGGGGTCGAAGCCGGGAATGGCCAGTTTGAACGTGCCACGAACGGCTTGCGCATCGCGCAGCCAGCGGGTGTCGGTCACAGTCATCCATTGGCGCGCGATGTTGCCGCTGCCAGCGTCCTTGAGCAGGTTGTCGTAGGGCAGCAGGCCGATGCTGGGGATGTCGGACGTCTTGAACATCCAGATGTCGTCGATGGTGTTGATCTCCGCGCTCTCGGCGCGGCGGCTGTTCACCCGGAAGCCCGCATGCAGCTTGGTGAAGATGCCGCTGTCCACTGGCTTGTCGGCATCGACGCGCCATGCGGTTTCGCGCCCGGTGTTCTGGATGCGGAAGTAGAGCGCCTTGTCGGCCCAGTAGTGGCCGGCGTCATCCAGCTTGGCGCTGGGCGACCATGCGGAGGGCAGCTTGCTGCTCAGGTCGAAGTTGTAGCTGATGGGATCGTCGCCAAACGTGCCCAGCCGCACCTCTTGGTAGAAGCGCTCGAACTGGCTGCGGGTGTGGCTCAGGTCGCTGCGCAGGCTGAGGTCGCCCAGCTTCCATTTGCCGGCCAGGGCCAGTTGGTTGATGCGTGTGTCCTCGTCGGCCACGGAGCCGGAGGTGCTCATGCTGGCGCCCCAGAAACTGCCCGAGACGAAGCGGCCTTGCTCATCGGTGCTGAGCTTGCCATTGGGCCAGAGCTGACCCTGATTGGCCGTGCCACTGAAATTGGCCCAGAACGGCGAGGCGTAATGACCAAAGACGTCGGTCTTGCTCTTCAGGCGGCTGTGGTTGAAGTCCAGCGTGTATTCGCTCAAGGCATCCGGCCGCCATTGCAGCGATGCGCTGGCTGCTTTGCGGTCGCGCTCGCCGAATTCATAGGCCAACCATTGGCCCAAGGGCGCCACCACGCCCGAGCCGTCCGCCACAGCGGCCGGGTTGTCCAGTTCCTGCGTGTCCGAGCGGTAGTTCCGCTTCTGGGTGGACAGGCTGAGCAGAGCGCCGAACTCGCCACCGCTGGTGCGCCAGCGGTTGGACATCAGCAAGGAGCCCTCGCCATTGTTCTTGTCCGCCAGCTGGGCCTGCGTGGCTTTGACCGAGCCGGCCAGCTTGAATCCAGCGAAGTCGAAGGGGCGGCGGGTGCGCAGGTCGATCACACCGCCGATGCCGCCTTCGATCAGCTCGGACGTGGGAGTCTTGTAGATGTCGGCGCCGGCCAAGAGTTCGGAAGGCACGTCTTGGAAGGACAGGCCTCGCTCCTTGCCGGCACTGAAGATGACGCGGCCGTTCAACAGGGTCTGCGTTTGCTGCAAGCCACGCACTTGCACGCGGTCCCCTTCACCGCGATTGCGGGAGATCTGCACGCCCGTGATTCGCTGAAGCGCCTCGGCCACATTGGCGTCGGGCAGCTTGCCGATGTCGTCGGCCACGATGGAGTCGACCACTTGCTCGGCGTTGCGCTTGATGTCCTGGGCCTTCATCAGGCTGGAGCGCTGGCCTTGCACGACGACGGTGTCGAGCTTGTCTGTCTCTGGCGCAGCGGCAGGCTGGGCGGCGGCAGTCAGCGGTGCCAGCAGCGCGGCGCAGGCCAGGGCCACTGGTCCCAGGTTGATGGGGGCAGCGTGCGGACGAGCGCGTGAGTGGGCTTGGGTCATGGTGCTTATGTCTCCAGCGATTGTTTTTGGAAAGAAAAGGACAGCGTTCAACGGCAGGGGGCGGCCGCCTTGAACGCCTTCAGGGCCGGCAAGGCACGGCCCTTGGCATCGAACAGGGTCTGGTTGGCCCAGGCGTTGCCTTCACCCGTGCGCCAGCCGGCGCCCGGTGCGGATTGCCAGGCGGGCTCCCAGTAGAAAACGCCCAGGCCCTGCGGCACGGCGGCAACGGCCTGGACCACATCCCGCAGCAATGCGGCCTGGCCTTCCGGTGTCGCCGGATAGCCGGAGCGCTTCGCGCCTTCGGCGTTGAAGACAGCCGGGCCGCCATCTGGGTTGTCCAGTTGGTAGCCATAGGCGGTCTCGACCACCACCAGCGGTTTTCGGTAGCGCTCGGACAGCATGCGCAAATTGGCGCGCAGGCCGTCGATGGAATCATGGTGGTAGGGGTACCAGCTGAGGCCGATCAGGTCGTAATCGAGCTTGGCCGCCTCGAACTGGTCGTAGACGCGCCGGAAGGTGGCCTCGCTCTTGCCATCGCCTTGATGCGCCAGGTGCAGCATCAGGGGCAGGCGACTGCCGCGAAGCGCATCGGTTTCGCGCACGCCGCGGATGCCGGCGCGCAGCAGCTCGATGAAGGCCTGGTCGCCGCCGATGGCTTCGTCCGGCGTCTCGCGCCAGGTCTTGCCGTCCGGCCACAACATGCCGCCATTGATCTCATTGCCGACCTGGATCATGTCCGGGTCGGTGCCCTGGCGGTGCAAGGCGGTCAGCACATCCACGGTGTAGCGCTGCACAGCGTCCTGAAGTGCCTTGCCTCGCAACTTGGCCCAGGCGGCAGGCTTCTCCTGCTTGCCCG
This sequence comes from Paucibacter sp. DJ2R-2, assembly GCF_025717675.1. Taxonomy (GTDB): domain Bacteria; phylum Pseudomonadota; class Gammaproteobacteria; order Burkholderiales; family Burkholderiaceae_C; genus Paucibacter_A. Next base: position 62,410 of record NZ_JAJIRT010000006.1, on the reverse strand, counting down.
GATCGGTCCAGAAATCGCTGTAGTGGATGTCCAGCAGCCATTTCATGCCCTGCGCGCGTAGGCGCTTGGCCAGAGCGAGTGTCAGCTCCAGGCTGTTGTTGCCACCGCCGACGGGTTCCCCGTGGCGCGAGATGATGCGCTCGCCGTCGATCACGTCGCGAGAGTTGATGGGTGTGTGCCAGAGCCGCAGCCGCGCCCACGTCACCCCGGAGGCGCGAAGGATCTGCAGCGCGGTGCCGGCTCGGCCATCTGCCGTGCTGAAGCGTGCACCGCCGCGCTCCACCGCGTCCAGGGTTGAGACGTCAGCGCCGAGAATGAACTGGTCGGCATAGCGGGTGCTAGTTGCCGCCGTACAGTCGGGCGGGTTTGCCAGCACCGGGCAGGCGCTGGCCGCGGTGCAAGCCAGCAAAAGCTGGCGTCGGCTCAGCCCGTGGCTCGGTCGTGTATGTATAGCGTTCAAGCTTGTCTCTCGCTTGCAAGCCCGTGGCTTGTCTGGTTTTGTGGTGTTTCACCCATCAACTGTGTCTTCCAGTTAATGGGTTAAACGATTAACCTTTGTTTGAACGCAATTTAGCCGATCTGGAACGCCGGCGGCATCAGTGTTTTTGCGGATACCGCTGGAGATTCCAGTCCTGGGCCCCAGGCAGGGGTGAGGAATGGAGCAGTGCTGCTCGTCCGCGAGCCCTAGCTCGCTGCAGCGGCGAACCTTACAAGGCGGTTCTGCGTTCGGCCTGCACCAAGGCCCAGACGTTTGAACTCATGGCAGCAGAAGCCGGCCTGCCGCAGGCGAGGGGCCCCTGTCACATGCAGGCCGGTGTGGCAGAGGTCCAGCCTCACATGATGGGAGCCCCAGCCATGCTCGGGCTCGATCTGCAGGACGCCGTTGAAGCCGTCGTCGAACTCGTGCTTCTCTACGGCGCCGCACGAGGCGGAATGAAGTTCACAAAGCAAAGGGCGGCGTCCGCTTGCGCGCCACCAAGCGTGGCCGTGCCGCTCACACCGCCCCTGCTCGCCTCACTCGTGGGCCAGCTGAATGACCAGCTTGCCAAAGTTCCGGCCTTCGAGCAGACCGATGAAGGCCTCGCTTGCGTTTTCCAGGCCGAAGATGATGTCCTCCCGGACCTTGATGCGCTCCTGCTGTACCCACTCGCCCATCGCACCGGCGAACTCACTCCAGCGCGATCCGTAGTCGTCAAAGACGATGAAGCCCTGCATCTTGATGCGCTTGCGCAGCAGCGTGCCGACCAGCTGGCCCAGACGGTCCGGGCCGGACGGCAGCGCGGTGGCGTTGTAGGCAGAGACCAGCCCGCACACCGGGACGCGGGCCTTGTTGTTGAGCAGCGGCATCACCGCATCGAACACGGCGCCGCCCACGTTCTCGAAGTACACATCGATGCCCTGGGCGCAGGCCGCCGCCAGGTGACGGGGCAGGTCGTTCGCACGGTGGTCGACGCAGAAATCGAAACCCAGCTCGTTGATGACATAGCGGCATTTGTCCTCGCCGCCCGCGATGCCCACGACCTGGCAGCCTTTGAGCTTCGCGATCTGGCCCACGACCGAGCCGACCGGGCCGCTGGCGGCCGCCACGACGACGGTCTCGCCGGCCACCGGGCGCCCGATGTCCAACAAGCCCATGTAGGCCGTGAAACCCGGCATGCCCAGCACGCCCAGAGCTCGCGAGGGATGACGTTCCTCGTAGGCGATGGGGCTGAGGCCCGTGCCGTCGGACAGCGCATAGTCCGGCCAGCCCGCGTAGCCCAGCACCAGCTGCCCCACCTTGTAGTCGCCATGTTTTGAAGCCTCGACGCGCGACACCGTGCCGCCGACCATCACCTCGCCGAGGGCCACCGGCTCGGCGTAGGACGGGCCATCGCTCATGCGCCCGCGCATATAAGGGTCGAGCGAGAGGTAGAGCGTGCGCAACAAGACCTGGCCCGCCTCAGGCTTCGGGACGGGCACGGTGTCGAGGCGAAAGTCTGCGGCCGTTGGCGCGCCGCGAGGCCTCGCATTCAGGACGATGCGCCGGTTGATGCTGGGGCTCTGTGTCATGGTGAATCCCTGGGGTGGTGGATCAACCCTGCTTCAGCGCGGCCAGCACATCGGCCGGGCGCATCGGCAGGTGGCGCAGGCGAACGCCGACGGCGGCGAAGAGCGCATTGCCGATGGCGGGCCCGACGACCGTGGTGGCGGGTTCGCCGAGGCCGGTGGGCGGCAGGGTGCTGGCGATGAACTCGATGTCCATGGGCGGCACGTCTCGCATGCGCAGCGGTGTGTAGGTGTTGAGGTTGGTGTCGCGCACCTGGCCTTTGACGAACTCGGTGCCTTCGAACAAAGCCATGCTCAAGCCCCAGAGCGAGGCGCCCTCGACCTGCGCGAGCGCGCCATCGGGGTGGACGATGGTGCCGGCGTCGACCACCACCGTGAGCTTCTCGACCTTCACGACCCCGCTGCTGCGCTCCACCCGCACCCGCGCGACGCAGGCACACCAGGTGGGCATGTCGCGTTCCTGGCCGAAGGTGGTGGCCAGGCCCAAGCCGGTGCCTGCTGGCATCTTGCTGCCCCAGCCGGCTTTGTCTGCCGCGCGTTGCAAAACCTGCGCCTGGCGAACCGCACCGCCGATGCCGTTCTTGCCATTGCCCGCCAGCAGGCGCAGGCGGAAGGCGAGCGGGTCCATGCCCGCTGCTCGGGCCGCTTCGTCCATGAAGGACTCCAGCGCCCAGTTGGTCCAGCCTGGCCCCACCGAGCGCAGCCAGCCGGGGCGAAACGTGTTGTTGGCCAGGTCGTTAGCAATCGCGCGCACGCGTTGTGCGCCGACCGAGTACCAATGGTCGGCACCTGAGATCGCGAACGGGTCGTAGGGCGCGCCGTTCTTGCCTTTGGGCATGAAGGCCGGAACCATGACCCGCGTGGGCCAGCCGGCGCTGGCGTGGTGCTGCATGCCGGTGACCTGGCCGTCGGCGCCAAAGGCCATGCGCAGGCGCTGCACCGAGGGTGAGCGCGGCGAGTCGAAGCGCACGTCGTCGGCGCGCGTCCACACCAGCTTCACCGGCCGGCCCAGGGCTTGGGCGGCCAGTGCGGCGGGTACCGCGTAGTCGCCGTTCAGGCGCCGGCCGAAGCCTCCGCCGATCAGGTAGCTGCGCATCAGCACCTGCGCTTCGGGCACGCCCAGCGCCTTGGCCAGGGTCGGCAGGATCAGCGACTGCCATTGGTTGCCGGTGTGGATCTCCCAGCGCCCGTCCTTCAGAAAGGCCAACGCATTCAGCGGCTCGAGCTGGAAATGCAGCACGGTGGCCGTCGTGTAGTCGCGCTCCAAAGTCGACTTTGCAGTGTTGAAGGCGGCATCGACCCCGGCGTCCTCGACCACCAGCGAGCCGCCTGTCGCGTCCGAGACCAGCTTCAGCCCGCGCGCCTGAAGGTCGGCCTCCGACACCGCGGCCGCAGGGCTGCTCGTCCACGTCACCTGCACCCGATCGGCCGCGCGGCTGGCCGCGAAAAACGAATCGGCGCAGACCACCACCCAGCCCGGTACGGTGCCTGAGGGGTCCTCCAGCACCAGGCTCTTCAGGTAGCCCGGGATGCTGCGCGCCGCACTGTCGTCGATGGCGCTCACCCGGCAGCCCGTGCGCGTGGGCGGCAGCTTGGGCCGGGCGTAGACCATGCCGGGCACTTGCGCGTCCAGGCCGTAGCGTGCCGCGCCGGTGGTCTTGCCGGGGATGTCGATGGCAGCCGTGGGCCAGCCGATCAGGCGGCGCTCGGCGGCTGCCTTGATGGGCATGGCCTTGAGTTCATCGGCCGTGTAGCTGCGGGCGAGTTGGCCGCGCCGCACGATGTCGGCATAACTGATGGACTGACCGGCGCCGCTGACCCTGCTATTGCGTGCCGTGCAGCTGGCCTCGCCCACGCGCAGCAGCTTCGCGCCTTCGGCGATCAAGGCCATGCGCCCCGCGGCACCGGCCTGGCTGAGGTAGGGAAAGCTTTGCCAGACCGACCAGCTGCCGCCGGTCACCATGGTGCCCCATTTGGGATCGGTGTCCACATAGCGCAGCCGCACCGAATCCCAGTCGAGCTCCAACTCATCAGCGACGATGCGCGCCAGCGCCGTGCCCACATGCTGGCCCATCTCGGCGCGGATGATGTTGACCGTGACGATGCCGTCCCGGTCCATCTCGTACCAGATCGTCGGTTCAAAGGGCAGGGCGCTGTTCTCAGCGGCGCCGGCCTTGTCGGCCGCCCGAGCCTGCTGCGGCAGCGCGAAGGCCATGGCGAAGCCGCTGCCGGTCGCGCTGATCAGGAAGACGCGCCGCCTTGGGTCCGGCACCTGGTCGGCGATGTCAGCCATGGGACGCTGCCCCCTGGACTTCGGCCGCTGCAATCTTGATGGCCTGGCGGATGCGCACATAGGCCATGCAGCGGCAGAGGTTTCCGTTCATCACCGAATCGATGTCCTCATCGCTGGGCTTTGGGAAGCGACGGATCAGCGCCGCCGCTTGCATGATCTGGCCCGACTGGCAGTAGCCGCACTGCGGCGCCTGCGTCTGGACCCAGGCCTTTTGCAGCGGGTGCTGGCCGTCGGCCGACAAGCCTTCGATGGTGGTGATCTGCGCGCCGGCCACGGCGCTGAGCGGCGTGATGCAGGAGCGCACCGCCCGCCGGCCCAGGTGCACGGTGCAGGCGCCGCACAGGCCGATGCCACAGCCGAATTTGGTGCCGGTCAGGCCTGCCACGTCGCGGATGATCCACAGCAAAGGCGTGTCCGGGCTGGCCGTCACGATGATGCTTTGGCCATTGAGATGAAAGGTGCTGCTGGTGGCGGGTGTCGTTGCTGTGCTCATGGTGTGGCGGCGGTTGGGGGGCGGCGCGCCGCAATGGCGGCGGGCAAATTCAGCCAGGCCGGCTGGTCGCTGCGCGTGCGCCGCAAGTAGGCGGCCAGCAGGGCGATGTCGGTGTCGGTCAGTGCAAGTGCAAAGCCAGGCATATAGGGGCCCGTGGTCCTGCCTTGAGCGGCGCCGCCGACGCCGTGCATCACGGTCTGTATGAAGTTGGCCGGGTCGTCGGACGTGAGGGCGCTGCTCAAACTCAGGCTGCCGCGCACCGCCGGCGCTGGGGCTGCGGCGCTGTAGTGGCAAGACGCGCAAGCGGCCAGGTAGAGGTTTGCGCCGGGTTCGCTCTCGCGGCCGGCATCGACCAGCCTGCGCGAAGCGGCCAGGGCCAAGGCGGCTGCAGCCGTGGGCGCCCGAGCTGCCGACCCGTTGATGTCGGCAAAGTAGGTCGCCAGCGCCCTCAGGTCGGCATCGGGCAACTTCGCCAGTCCATCGTGGACAACGCTGGCCATGGCGCCGGCCGCGACGCCGTGCGCTTCTGACTCACCGCTGCGCAGGTAGTCGTACAGGTCCTGCTGGATCCAGGGCAGGGGGGCTGGGTTGGAAGCATTCAGTGCCGGCGCCAGCCAGCCTTCAAAGGGCGCGCCGGCATAGGCCAATTGGCTTTGTTCGGCGCCGAAGCGGTTGCGCGGTGTGTGGCAGGCCGCACAGTGGGTGAGGCCTTCGGCAAGATAGGCGCCGCGGTTCCACACCTCGCTCTTGCCGCTGACGTTCTGATAAACGCCGCGATCGAAGAAGAGCAGCTTCCAGCCGGCCAGCAAGGCGCGCACATTGAAGGGGAACTTGATCGTGTTCTCGCGTTCCTCGGCGACCACGGCAGGGCGCGTCATGAAGAAGGCGTAGAGCGCCTTCACATCCGCGTCGCTCAGCTTGGTGAAGTGTGTGTAGGGGAAGGCTGGCAGCAGGTGCGAGCCCTCGCGGTCCACGCCCTCGCGCATCGCCCGGGCGAAGGCGGCCTCCGACCAGCCGCCGATGCCGGTCTGCGGGTCCGGTGTGATATTGCTGCTGTAGGCCAGGCCGAAGCCGGTTTCCAGACCCAGGCCGCCGGCGAAGGCGGCTCCACCCGGAGCCGTGTGGCAGGCTGCGCAATTGCCGGCGGCGGCGAGTTGCGCGCCGAATGCCACCTGCGTCGGTGTGAAGCTGGTGGCCGCAGGCGGCGCGACCGGCGCCATGCTTGGCCGCCAGCTGATACCGACGCAGCCCACGAGGAGCAGCACCATCACCGAGCCCATCAAGATACGTTGGATCACGCGCTGCTCCGTTTACTTCAGCGCCTTGACCAGCGCTTCGAACTGCGCGTGCAAGGACTTGTCATGCGCGCTCACCGCGGGAATCGGCTTCGTGATGCCGAGCAGCTGGTAGACCGCCATCTGCGCCGCGCGCACCGAGAACTCCACGGTGAAGACGGTGTCCAGGGGGATCTCGACAAACTGGCTGATGAAGGCGAAATTCGCTGTGTCCTCCGGCACGGGCAAGGGGCGGTCGCCTGCTGCGCGTGGCATGAACATGCTGGTGATGTAGGGCATGCGACAGGGAATGCAGTTGGCACTGGCCACTGTCTCGGGGTCGAAGCGCAGGTGGCCGCAGAGCTCCTGCAGCAGTTCCGCGCCAGTGCAGTCGGCCATGGCCTTGGCCACAAAGTTACCGATGCGATCGGGAAAGAGCCCGTAGCCCCAGAACACCTGCACGTCCGCCGGTTGATTGGCGAAATGCGGCTGGTGCGCCAGCACGATGGACATCAGCCAGTTCGAGTCCTTGAAGGTCACCAGGCCGCCGGTGCCGGCCTCGTTGCCCGTGAAGCGCTGCATTTGGTCAAAGAAGGCCGGGTCCTTCAGCGTGACGGTGAAGGAGGCCCAGTCCGACTGGGCGACGCAGCTGTTGAAAGCCTCGGGTCGGCCCAGGGCGGGCCGGCCCTTGGCAAGCTTTTCCCACAAGGTCCAGCTGCTCTTATGGGACTTCTTCAATTTCGCCGGCGCTGTGCTCATGGAGCCCAGGCTGGAGGCATCGGTCATCGAGCCGTTCTGCAGGAACACGAGCTCGTCTTTGACCGAGAGCATGGTCGTCACCTGATCACGGCCGACGTTTTTGTCTTCACAGCTGAGGCTGAAGATTTCGAGGCGGCCAGACTCCTCCCGGGCGTCGATGTCGGTCACCGTGCAGTCATTGACCAGATGAACGCCTTGCGCCTCCAGCCAGCGCAGCAGGGGCACGACCAGCGAGTCGTACTGGTTCAGCACCGTGCGCTTGACGCCAGCCAGCGTTTCGATGCGTGAGAACTCCAGCATGAAGCGGTGCAGATAGCGCCTGAATTCGACGGCACTGTGCCAGGGTTGGAAGGCAAAGGTGGTGACCCACATGAACCAGAACTCGGTCTGGAAGAAGGCGGGTGACAGATGGTCGGTGATGCAGCTCGCGCCCAAGGTCGATTCATCGGCATTGGCCAGCTTGAGCAGCTCCAGCCGGTCGTGCATCGAGAACCCCATCGAGGCCACGGGCACCTTGGCCCGCCTGCCGTCCACCAGCCGCGCCATCGCCTTGGAGACGTGAGCCTCATTGAACTCCATGGTCTCGTCAAAAACGCTGAGGCCGGGGCGGGTGATGGACGGAATGGACTTGAAGAGCTCCCACGTGCACTCGTAGTTGTCGGTGGTCAGCATCCGACCGCCGCGCATCGAATAGCCGCGCTCGGCGTCGCCCGTACCGTCCAGGCTGCCGCCCATGAGCAGCCCGGCTTCCAGGATGCGGATGTTGGCGCCCGGCATGCCGCCGTCGCGGATCAGGAATGCCGCACCGGCCAACGAGCCGATGCCCCCGCCGATGAAGTAGGCCTTGCGTGTCGAAGTCATGGGGTCGGAGTCCTTGTGTGAGCCTGGAACGTCAGTTGCGGTCCTTGGCTCAATTGGGCTGCGGCGCCCTTGGCTTTCTCGACTGCAGTACCCACCCTAGGGATGCCGGCCACTAGCGTCAGTGCGCTAGCTCACACAAGAGCCTCGCAAGCGGCTTGTACAAGCGGCACCCCATGCAGGGTGCGCCGTCGAACAGACCCGAAGCCGGGCGGCGCGCAGGCTGCTCACTCCACCGCACCCAAGTCGGACGCATGGATGGCGATCTTCTACTCGAGCGGCGCCACGATCGACACCGACGCTTCCGCCATGGCGGCCTGACCCACTTGTACCCAAGGATCCATCACCATGGCCTACCAAAGCATCAACCCCACGAACGGAAAGCTGCTGCAGAGCTTCGAGCACATGAGTCCTGCGCAGCTTGAACAGGCCCTGGCGCAAGCGCAGAGCGGCTTCGAGACTTGGAAGCGAAAGAGCTACGCCGAACGGGCCGCCATCGTGAAACAGGCGGCGAGCTTGCTGCATGCCCATGTCGATGACTTCGCCAAGCTGGCGACGCTGGAGATGGGCAAGCGCATCGATGAGGCGCGCGCCGAGGTCAAGTTCAGTGCTGACATCCTGGCCTATTACGCCCAGCATGCCCAAGTGCTCCTGTCCCACCAGAAGCTGCACCCGAAGCATGGCCAGGCCCACATCGAAAGCTCTCCGCTCGGCGTGTTGTTCTGTGTTGAGCCCTGGAACTTTCCGTATTACCAGCTCGCTCGCGTCGCCGGCCCGCAGCTGATGGCCGGCAATGTGCTGGTGGTGAAGCATGCAGGCAGCGTGCCGCAATGTGCCATCGCCTTCGAGAAGCTGCTGCTCGACGCGGGCGCCCCCGTCGGTGTCTACACCAATCTGCGGATCTCCTACGAGCAGTCCGACCTCGTGATTGACGACCCGCGCATCAAGGGCGTGGCGCTCACCGGCAGCGCGGCGGCCGGGCGCAAGGTGGCGGCCCGCGCCGGCCAGAACCTGAAAAAGTCGACGATGGAGTTGGGCGGCAGCGATGCCTTCATCGTGCTGGACGACGCCGACCTCGACAAGACGCTTCCCTGGGCCGTCTGGGGCCGCATGTACAACGCGGGGCAGACCTGCTGCGCGGCCAAGCGCTTCATCGTGATGGAGTCGGTTGCCGACGAGTTTCTGGCCAAATTCAAGCGCGCACTGCAAGCCCTGAGTCCAGGCGACCCCATGGACGAGGACACCACGCTAGGCCCGCTGTCCAGCGAGGCGGCATTGCTGACTTTGCTGGCTCAGGTGGACGCCGCGGTGCAGGGCGGCGCCAAGCTCCTGCTGGGAGGCGGGCGCATGGCCCGGCCCGGCGCCTTCATGCAGCCCACGATCCTCACCGACATCGCTCCCAACAACCCGGCATTCCGCGACGAGTTCTTCGGCCCGGTGGTCTCGTTCTTCCGGGTGAAGACGGAGGAGCAAGCCATCGCCCTGGCCAACGACTCGGACTTCGGCCTGGGCGGCTCGGTATGGACCCAAGACGAAGCGCGCGGCAAACGCGTCGCCAGCTGCGTCGACACCGGGATGATGTTCGTCAACAACATCGATTGGGCCGATGCCGAACTGCCTTTCGGCGGCATCAAGAGTTCCGGTTACGGCCGTGAACTGGGCAGCTTGGGCATCCATGAGTTCGTCAACAAAAAGCTGGTGCGCTCCGGCGACGCCCCGGCGCCGGCTTGAGCTCCGATCTCGGCCTCCGATCGCTGCCCGACCACCGTAAAGCCAAGGACACAGCCATGACACACACGATGCAAGCCGCGCAGGTCGAACAGTTCGGCCAGCCGCTGGTTTTCAAGGAGCTCGAGGTGCCCACGCCCGGCCCCGGGCAGATTCTGGTCAAGACAGAGGCCTGCGGCGTGTGCCACACCGACCTGCATGCGCGCAACGGCGATTGGCCGCTGAAGCCGCCATTGCCCTTCACACCGGGGCATGAGGGCATCGGCATCGTCACCGCGCTCGGCGCCGGTGTGCGGGCGGTGAAGGAGGGCGATCGCGTCGGGGTGCCCTGGCTCTACTCGGCTTGCGGGCACTGCGAGTTTTGCCTGGCCGCCCAAGAGCCGGTCTGCGCCGACGCGCAGTTTGGCGGCTACACGCGCAACGGTGGCTTTGCCGAATACATCCTCGCCGACCCGAATTATGTCGCCCACATCCCCGCCGGCCTGTCTGCGGTCGAGGCCGCGCCGTTGATCTGCGCCGGCATCACCTCGTACAAAGGCTTGAAGGAAACCCAAGCAAGGCCCGGGCAGTGGGTGGTGATCTCAGGCATCGGCGGGTTGGGCCATCTGGGGGTGCAATACGCCAAGGCCATGGGCCTGCATGTGTGCGCGGTGGACATCGACGATGCCAAGCTGGCGCATGCCACGCGCCTGGGTGCCGATGCGGTCGTGAATGCCAAGCAGGCGGACGCCGTGGCCGCGGTCGTCCAGGCCACGGGTGGCGGCGCGCACGGCGTGCTGATCACCGCACCCTCGCTGCCCGCCTTCGAGCAAGGTGTGCGCATGACGCGCAAACATGGCTGCTGCGTGCTGGTCGGCATCCCGCCCGGCGAGTTCCCGACGCCGCTGTTCGAGGTGGTGGCCAAGTGCATCACCATCCGCGGCTCCTTCGTCGGCAACCGGCGCGATATGGCTGAGGCCTTGGCCTTCGCCGCCGACGGCAAGGTCAAGGCCGACATCGAGTTGCAGCCGCTGTCAGCGATCAACCAGGTCTTTGAGCGCCTGGCCAAGGGCGAAGTGCCTTCACGCGTGGTGATCGATTTTTCCCCACGTTGAAAACCGGGTGCAGTGCTTCGCTTGCGACCGTGATCTCGCGTTTCCTGTAAAAGCCAATCCAGCCCTGGCGAATGCCAGCCAGGTTCGCAATTTCTGCGCCCGCTTCGACCCTGCACCGGACCCATTCCAAGGCAGGCACACAAGCACAGAAAAGGTCTTGCAATGAGTGGATCTCTTTGGCCCCTCAGTATTTTCAATGTCGCCAAGGCTCTGGCGTCTCCCCAGCTAGGGCTTCGCATGCCTGCGCTGGCGTTGCTGCGCCGAGTGCCGTCCCGTCGCGCGCGCTCGAAGGGCGCCGCCGTCCTGTTTTCAACCCTGTGTTTGACCACCATCGCCATGCCCAGCCACGCCACCGAAGAGCCCGATTACCAAGTCCTGCGCGAAGTCGCGGGCATCGAGCTGCGCCAGTACGCCGCCTATGCAGTGGCCGAGGTCGTGGTGCCCGGCCCGGCGGGTGAGGCCGGTAGCCAGGCATTTCCCATCCTGGCCGGCTATATCTTCGGCAAGAACAAGGGCGAGCGGAAATTCGCCATGACGGCGCCCGTGACACAGGCTGCTGTGCCGATGAAGCTCGAGATGACGGCGCCGGTCACTCAGAGCGCTGCACCGGGCGGTTTCCTGGTGCAGTTTGTTTTGCCCAAAGGCGTGACGGCCGCCAACGCGCCGGAACCGCTGGATGCGCGTGTCCAGCTTCGCGAGGTGCTGCCCGAGCAGGTCGCCGTGATTCGCTACTCGGGTTTCTGGTCGGCCTCGAACGACGGTGAGCATCTCGCGAAGCTGGAGGCGGCGCTGCGCGCGGCCGACCTGGCATGGCAGGGCGCGCCGGTGTACTCACGCTACAACGCGCCTTTCACGCCTTGGTTCATGCGCCGCAATGAGATCTGGTTGCGCTTGCTCGCGCCGCAATGAGTGAAGGACTTGCCGCCCACCGGTGCTTGGGTTGTATGAGCGATGGCGCTTGTGCCGGCTTTGTGCATTCGGTGCGGCAACGAACGGTGCGGGGGCGATCCTGGGCCCAGACTGCATCATGAATCCCGCTCACGCATCACCAAGCTCCAGCCTCTCGACGCAGCGCGGCGCGGTGGAAACCCCATCACCCAGGTTCGGTGTTCTGAGGCGCGTGTTGGGTCAGTTTGCGCCGCAGCTGGGGCGGGCGCCGACTGTTCCTTCCTCAGGTCCAGCGTCGGACGAGACCGCGATGCATTCGCCATGCCTTTGAGCCCCTGCCTGCCCGAACCCGCTTTATCTACAAGCTTGTCTCAACGGAGTCCGCACCATGACCTACCAGGGTGAACGTTCCCGACCGATGGCCACTGAGAACGGCCGCTACTTTGAAGTGTCCAAGCTCCGTATGGGCGCCGATGGGCAGGTCAGCGAAGTGCTCTGGTGTGAGGTGAGCATGGGCTCAGACCATGCACTCGGCACTCGCGTCGTGGCCGCTGCTTCCGAGGTCGTGGACGCCATGCATGACGGCGCCCAAGTCGTCGCGGTGTTCAGTTCCCAGGAACGCTGCCCTGCGCGCAGCTTCACGATCGTCGAACAGGCCGATGGCCGAGAGTACCTGGCCTTCGACGGTGCGCCCTCAGCGGGTCGGAACCTGGCTGACATTGAAACCTTGGAGGGCTGAGTGGCCATGATTGCTTTTCAGGTCAGTGATATGACATGCGGTCGTTGTGCCGGTGCGGTGACGAAGGCGCTCAAGGAGGTGGACCACGGCGCGCTGGTCCGGGTGGATCTGGCCACCTTCACGGTCGAGATCGAACCCAGCAGCGCGACGGCCCGCCAGCTCAGCGACGCGATCAAGCGAGCAGGGTACTCGCCGGTCGCAGCATGACCGTCGCAATTGCTAGACCCAAGATTCGACGGATTACTGCAGGCCGCAGCCGCAGCCTATGAACACGTTGAAACGGACGCTGTGAAGGCCAGACCTGGGAGTGGCCATGCCGAACGGCACCGCGGTGATCGCATCGCTTGGTTGCGCGCGGCGGTGCTTGGTGCCAACGATGGCATTGTGTCGACGGCCAGCTTGGTGCTGGGCGTGGCCAGCGCAGGGGCGGAGCACAGGACCATTCTGCTGACCAGTGTCTCGGGCCTGATCGCCGGTGCCATGTCGATGGCGGCGGGCGAGTTCGTGTCCGTGCACTCGCAGGAAGACACGGAAAAGGCTGACCTTGCGCGGGAGCGTGAGGAGCTGAAGCAGGACCCGGTGGGTGAGCATCATGAACTGGCGGGCATCTATGTGGCCCGGGGCCTGGACCTGGCGCTGGCCGAGCAGGTGGCGGCCCAGTTGATGGCCCACGATGCGTTGGATGCCCACACCCGTGACGAGCTGGGGCTCTCAAGCACGACCGCTGCGCGCCCGATGCAAGCGGCCTGGGCCTCGGCGGCCAGCTTCTCGGTGGGCGCGGTCTTGCCGATTGCTGTCGTCGCCGTGGCCTCACCGGCGCAGCTGATTCCCTGGGTGTCTCTGGCTTCCTTGGCCTTCTTGGCCGGGCTCGGGGCCGCCTCGGCGCGGCTCGGCGGCGCGCCCCTGTGGAGCGGTACCTGGCGTGTTGCATTCTGGGGGGCGCTCGCGATGGCGATCACCGCAGGCGCGGGCATCCTGTTTGGTGCGGTGGCCTGAGGCACTGGCGACTTGGTGTCGCCATTCTCAGTCTGCGGTAGTCCTTGCGCCTGGTGTGTCGGCCGGACAGCAGTCCAGTCGGGTTCGCCCTTGTAGATGAAGTAGATTCGCAGTGGCGCAAGTAGTGCGATCAGCCTCAGATTCAGCCGCATAAACTCGAAATGTGATTTTACATAATACACATTGTCGATAATAAGGGGCTGAGCCTGCGCTGGAGGGACCAGCCTTCGCTGCTCATGGCGAACCTGGCAGAACCATTGAAAAAGCCGCTTGACCCCTTTGCAGGATCAAGCGGCAAAGAATATGGCGATACTTCGGCTAGAGCTGGCCGAAGTCTGGACGCAGCGCTCAGTTTCCTGCGCTGGCGACGAGGTCGATGCCGTCATCACCTTCGTCGGCGGCATCTTCAATCAGCCGGTCGAAGTCGGCCGCAGCGACGGCGCTCTTGGCGATCAAGGGCTTGTCCAGCGGGCGGTAGACGCGGCTGTGCAGGCGGTTCAGGCGCTCGGAATGCTCCATCGCGCGCACCACCTGCTCGGGATCGATCAGCATGGCGAAGGGGCTGATGAGGCTGTGGGTTTGTGCGTTGAACATGATGTCGGTCTCCTGTGGGTCTGTCGCTGTCGAGTCGCTGTATGCGTCTCAAGATGTAAGCAACTTTAGGAGCCCGGGCTTGTGTTCGACAGTCGGCTGGTAGCCAAAGGCCTTGTCAGTGAACTTCCTAGGTGCTTGCTGCGCGCGCTGGCGAAAAAGCAAGCCATTGGTCCGGCTTTACGGCAGTTTGCCGGCGCGACTTTGCTGTCCTTGACGCAGCCGCTGAACCAGTTTGTTGCGCCCGGCCGCCTGGGCAAACTCGAGCGCACTGAGGCCCTGTTCGTTGCGCAGCGCTGGGTCGGCGCCGGCTTCCAGCAAGGCCTCGGCCAAGTCCATGGCGCCATAACGCGAGGCCAGCATCAGCGGCGTGCTGCCATTGGGCGAACGCGCCTCCAGCTCGGCGCCCTGACTGAGCAGCCACAGGGCGACGCCGTTGTCCGGGCCGCTGCAGGCGTAGTGCAAAGGTGTCCAGCCCTCTTTGTGGATCTGGGCGCCGCGGCGCACCAGCTTTTGCACCCAGTCCAGGCGGCCACGAATCGCGGCCAGCATCAGCGGCGTTTCGCCCGCGGCGTTGGCGGCGTTGACATCGCTACCCGGGTGGCTGAGCAGGCTGTCCAGCGCCCGCCCGGAATCTTCGCGCAAGGCCACTTCGAGGGCCTTGCGGCCCCGGGCATCGGCCGCATTGGGGTCGACGCCGCGCACCAGCAAGCGCATGACTTCGCGGCCGTTGTCCAGCTCGGCAGCCAGCACGAGATCATCGGCTGGGCCGGCCTGCGCGAGGCCGGCCGTCAGGGCTAGACCCAAACAGAGCCAGGCAGCGTACCGACCCATGTGCCTCAGGCCGGCAGTGCGAACAGCCGCCGCGTGTTGGCCGTCGTCTGCGCGGCCAGCTCGGGGATGGACATATTCTTGGCCGCCGCCAAAGCCGCCGCCACATGGGGCACATAGGCGGGGCTGTTGGTCCGGCCGCGGTAAGGCACTGGCGCCAGATAGGGGCTGTCGGTTTCGATCAACAAACGCTCAACCGGCAGAGCTTTGGCCATATCGCGCAGGTCCTGCGCATTCTTGAAACTCAGGATGCCGGAAAAGGAGATGTAGTAGCCGCGCTCAACCGCGGCCTGCGCCACCGCCAGGCTTTCGGTGAAGCAATGGAAAACGCCGCCGGCTTGTTCACCGCCCTCCTCGTCCAGCACCCGCAAGGTGTCGGCGGCGCTGCTGCGGGTGTGAATCACCAGGGGCTTGGCCACCGCACGTGCGGCCCGGATGTGGGTGCGAAAGCGCTCGCGCTGCCACTCCATATCGTGCTCGATGCTGCGGCCATTGAGGCGAAAATAGTCCAGGCCGGTTTCACCGATGGCCACCACCTTGGGCGCCTGTGCGCCTTGCACGAGCTCGTCGACGCTGGGCTCATGCACGTCTTCATTGTCCGGGTGCACGCCCACGGTGGCAAAGAGCTGCTCATGTTCGGCTGCCAGCGCAGCCACCCGGGGGAATTCCTCCATGGTGGTGCAGATGCAGATGGCCTGTTCCACCTGCGCGACCATCATTTCTCCGAGGATTTCAGGCAAGCGGGCGTGCAGCTCGGGGAAGCTCAGGTGGCAGTGCGAATCGATGAACATGGGGCGGGAAACAAGGTGGGCGTGAAAGCTTAAACAAGGCGCCCCAGTGCAGGACGCCTGCCCGCTTCACATGGTTTGGGTCGGCTTGGCAGACGAAATCTGGGTGCCGAGGATTTCTTCGATGCGCAGCTTGATCAAACGGCTTTTCTCATCGGCGGGAAAGCGCACGCCGACGCCTTGGGTGCGCCCGCCCGAGGCATTGACCGGCGTCAGCCAGGCGATCTTGCCGGCCACGGGATAACGCTGGTTGTCATCGGGCAGGGCCAGCAGCAGATAGACATCCTCGCCCAGGCGGTACTCGCGCGTGGTTGGCACGAACAGACCACCGTCGAGGAATTGCGGCATGTAGGCGGCGTACAGCGCGCCCTTCTCGCGAAACACCAGCTGAATCACACTGGGGCGTGGGCCCGCGGCGGCAGCAGCGGCGGCACCATTGGCGGGCGCGGCAGCGCCGAGCGAGGTGGTCAG
This sequence comes from Paucibacter sp. DJ2R-2, assembly GCF_025717675.1. Lineage (GTDB taxonomy): Bacteria > Pseudomonadota > Gammaproteobacteria > Burkholderiales > Burkholderiaceae_C > Paucibacter_A. The sequence continues at coordinate 46,561 of NZ_JAJIRT010000006.1, read as the reverse complement.
GCCGAGCGAGGCGGGTTTGGCGGCGGAGTTGTCCATGGCCGCCAGTGTAGCGAAGCGCGTACCGGCCCGAAGCGTCAATCAGGCCCGGCGTGCTGCCGTTGATCGGCTGGCCGCCTGCAAGGCCTGCTGCCCTTGAGCAAACAGAGATTCCATCAGCAAGCCGGCATTGAGCGGATGTTCGGCATGGCGGGCGGCGCGGCGCAGCACGGCCTCCCACTCGTGCAGCGGACCGGCCAGCTTGGGGCTGGGCAAGGACTCGGCCGGGAAATAGCTGGGCGCGGCGCCATGCACCCGGCGCAGCAGGTCGTGGCAAAGGCGCTGCAAGGCGTCGATGGCGCGTGGCTGCGACCAGTCGCTCAGCGCCGCCGCCTCGCCCCGGGCCAGGCGCTGTGGCAGCTGGGTCCAGGCCTGGGCGCGCAGTCCAGCCTCGAACCAGTCGCGCGCTTCCTGTGGCCGGCCGCCGGCCGCAGCCAGCAGCACCTCGGGGGATTCCACGCCCTGCTCTTTCAGCCATTGCAGACAGGGCGCGGCGGGCGGCAAAGCCAGGGGCACGGGCTGGCAACGGCTGCGTATGGTGGGCAGCAGGCCTTCCGGCGCGCTGCTGGCCAGCACGAAGCGCAGGCTGCCGCCGGGCTCTTCCAGGGTCTTGAGCAAGGCGTTCGCCGCCACGGTGTTGAGCGCCTCGGCCGGGTAGACCACGACGACCTTGGCGCGGCCGCGCGAGCTGGTGCCTTGGGCAAAGGACAGCATCTGGCGCACGGCCTCGATTTTGATTTCGCGGCTGGGCTTGGTCTTGCTGGCCTTGGGCTCGCCGTCACGGCCGGTTTCGGCCTCGGCGCCCCAGCCGAGCTGCTCGCGCAAAGCTTCGGGCAGCAGCAGCATGAAATCCGGGTGGGTGTGGGAATGCAGCAGCTTGCAGCTGGCGCAGTGGCCGCAGGCGAAGCCGCCGTCCAGCGGCGCCTCGCACAGCCAGGCCTGGGCCAGCAGCAAGGCCAGATCGAGCTGACCGACCCCGGCCGGGCCCTGCACCAGCAAGGCATGCGAGCGCGCCGTGGCCAGGGCCTGGCGCAAGGGCTCGGCCAGCCAGGGCAGCGGACGCTGGGCGCCGCCTTCGTTCAGCGTTTCGTTCAGCGCTTCGTTCACCATCCTCGAGCCTCCAGAACCGCGTGGATCTGGGCGGCCACCTCGGCCACCGAGAGGCTGGCGTCGATGCGGGCAAAGCGCTGCGGCGCGTTGGCGGCGCGCGCGGCATAACCTGAGCGCACGCGCGTGAAGAAATCCAGGTCTTGTTTCTCGAAACGGTCGGCCTCGCGCACGGCGGCGCGGCGCTGGGCGGCGATCGCCGGGTCCAGATCGAACCAGAAGGTCAAGTCAGGCTGGCGACCGCCCTGCACCCACTGCTCCAGCGTCTCCAGCACGGTCAGGTCCATGCCACGCCCGCCGCCCTGGTAGGCAAAGCTGGCGTCGGTGAAGCGGTCGCAGAGGACAGTCTTGCCGGCGGCCAGGGCTGGCTCGATGACGCGCTGCAGATGGTCGCGCCGGCCGGCGAAGACCAGCAAGGCCTCGGTCAGGCTGTCCATGCCGCGGTGCAGGATCAGCTCGCGCAGGCTCTCGGCCAACTCGGTGCCGCCGGGCTCGCGGGTGTGGACCAGCTCGGCGCCGCGCTGGCGCAGGCGCTCGCCCAGGGCCTCGATATGGGTGGACTTGCCCGCCCCATCGATGCCTTCAAAACTGATGAAACGGGCGCTGGAGGAAAGGGCTGGGTTCACGGAACGGGGCAATTCTTGGCTTCGATTTCGACGACTGAGGCTCGCGCGCTTCAGCGGCCACGTTGGTATTTGTTGACCGCGCGATTATGCGCGGCCAGGTCTTCACTGAACTCGCTGCTGCCATCACCGCGGGCCACGAAGTAGAGCACCCGGCTTGGCGCCGGATGCAAGGTCGCCTGCAAGGAGGCGACGCCGGGCATGGAGATCGCACTCGGCGGCAGGCCGCCGCGGGTGTAGGTGTTGAAAGGCGTGTCGGTCTGCAGGTCGCGCTTGCGCAGATTGCCGTCGAACTTCTCGCCCAGGCCGTAGATGACGGTCGGGTCGGTCTGCAGCGGCATGCCGATCCGCAGGCGGTTGATGAAGACGGCAGCCACCAGCTGGCGGTCGGCCGGCGCACCGGTTTCCTTCTCGACGATGGAGGCCAGGATCAAGGCTTCGTCGGCGGACTTGAGCGGCAAGCCTTCGCTGCGGCCGGCCCAGGCGCTGTCCAGGCGTTTCTGCATGGCCGCATGCGCGCGTTTGAGCACGGTCAGGTCACTGACCCCCCGGCTGTAGGCGTAGGTGTCGGGGAAAAACCGGCCCTCGGCCGCCTGGCCTGGCACGCCCAGGGCGGCCATCAGCTCGGCCTCGCTCCAGCCCGCGGTCTGCTGCTTGAGCGCGGGGGCGCGGGCCAGGGCCGCGCGCAGCTGGCGCAGATTCCAGCCCTCGATCAATCGCAGCTGCTCCAGCACTTCATCGCCGCGCACCATCTTGGCCAGCAAGTCGCGCGGCGTGGCGCCATGGTGGATCTCATAGCTGCCGGCGCGGATCTGGCGCGCTTGGCCGGACCAGCGGAACCATTGGTAGAGCAGGCGCGGATCTTCGCCCACACCGGCTTGGACCCAGGCCTGCGCGACCTCGCGAGGCGAACTGCCGGCCTCGATGGACAGCTCCACGGTCGGGCTGCGCAGCTGCATGGGGGCTTGCAGCCACCACCAGGCGGCGCCGGCTGCCGCGCCTGCGGCAAGCAGGGCCAGCAGGAACAGGCCGAGCATCCAGGCCAGCAGACCGGAGCCTCGCCCTGCCCGCTTGGTTCTTGTTCTTGTTTTGCTTCTCGTCCTTGCCATCAAAACCCTTGCGCGGCCGATTTGTTTCGGGCGCTGATGATAATCGGGCCCATGACGACGAACCTTGAACTCCCTTCTTCCGCTGCTCTGCGCCTGCCCCACTGGGGCGTCATCCGTGCCCAGGGCGAGGACGCCGCCAAGTTTTTGCACAGCCAGCTGACCCAGGACTTCGCCCTGCTGGGTCCGAATGAAGCGCGTCTGGCGGGTTTTTGCTCCGCCAAGGGGCGCTTGTTGGCCACCCTGGTGGGTTGGAAGGACGGCGAGCAGGACGTGTTGCTGGCCCTGCCCGCCGATGTTCTGCCCGCCGTGCTCAAACGCCTATCCATGTTCGTGATGCGAGCCAAGTGCAAGCTCAGTGATGCCAGTGCCGACTGGGCCTTGTGGGGGGAGATCGCTCCGGCGCAGGAAGGCGCGCGCTGGGCGCTGCAGCGCGAGGAGGCAGGCGTGCGCATCCGCCTGCCCGATGCGGCCGGCCACAGCCGCTGGCTGTGGGCTCAGGCGGCTGGCGCGGCCGCACCCAGCCTGCCCGCTTTGAGCCTGCAGGACTGGGCTTGGCTGGAGGCTGCAGCCGGTCTGGCTTGGGTACAGACGGCCACGCAAGAGCAGTTCGTGCCGCAGATGCTGAACCTGGAATTGCTCGGCGGGGTGAATTTTCAGAAGGGCTGCTACCCCGGCCAGGAGGTGGTGGCGCGCAGCCAGTACCGTGGCACGCTCAAGCGCCGCACCTATTTGTACGAGCTGCAGGGTCAGGCCTTGCCCGGCCAGGAGATCTTTCACAGCGAAGACCCGGGCCAACCGGCGGGTCTGGTGGCCCTGGCGGCCACGCGCGACGACGGCCGCAGCCTGATCTTGGCGGAGACCAAGATTGCGGCACTGGACGCCGGCAGCCTGCATCTCGGGTCGCCAGACGGTGCGCTGCTGCAGCCGCGTGCCCTGCCCTATGAGCTGAAGGCCCTGGAATGACGAGCGCGATGCAGCCTGAAATCTTCGTCTACTACCGCATTCGGGCGGCGGACAGTGCAGCGGCGCTGGCCGCTATTCGCGAGCTGCAGGAGCAACTGGCCTCGGAAGGTGTGCCCGTCAGCGCCCTGCGCGTGCTCCAGCGCCAGGACAGCGACAGCAGCCTGCCGACCTGGATGGAGGTCTACGGCCCTGGGCTGAGTGATCCGGTCGGCCTGGAAGTGCGGGTGGCGGCTGCGATGGCGCCCTTTGTCCAGGGCCTGCGCCACCGCGAGTGCTTCACAGCGCTCTGACCATCTCCACATGGCCGATGCCGGCCTCTTCAAACACGGCGCCGCGCTGAACGAAGCCGGCACGGGTGTAGAAGCCGGCGGCGGACAGCTGCGCATGGAGCACCGCCTCGCGCTCGCCGCGCTGGCGGCCGGCCTGCATCAGGGCTTCCAGCACCTCACGACCGATGCGGCTGCCGCGCATGCTGCGCAAGACCGCCATGCGGCCGATCTTGGCCACACCCGGCACATGTTCGAGCAAGCGCCCGGTGGCCAGGGCCAGACCGAAGCGGTTGAAGGCCACGGCGTGCACGCAGCTCTCATCGGCGCTGTCCCATTCCATCTCGGCCGGGATCTTTTGTTCGTCCACGAACACCGCCTGGCGGATGGCACCGGCCTGCGCGCCGAGCTCGGCCCAGCTGCCCACCCGAACCTCGACCACCGATTCTCCCGCCTCGAAGCTCTCGATCAGGCTGCGCAGCGCGGCGGGCACCTCGCGCGGCGCCTGGTCCTGCCGGTCGGCGAACACATAGATCAGCTCGCCATGGACCAGCAGCTCGGCACCGCGAAACACCGCGCAGATCACTTGCAGCGAGCTGTGGCCGATGCGCTCACAACGCACGCCGACCTGCAAGAGCTCGTCATAACGCGCTGAGCCCAGGTACTCGAGCGTGGCCTTGCGCACGAACAGATCGCCGCCCATTTGCGCCATGGTTTCGACGTAGGGCAAGGCCAGGGCGCGCCAATAGCCACCCACAGCAACGTCGAAATAGCTCTGGTAATGGGCGTTGAAGACCACCTGCTGGGCATCAATCTCGCTCCAACGCACGCGCAGGGGCTCAAAAAAACGGAAGTCTTGCAGTTTCATGGCGAGGGTGCGGAGCGCAGAGGTGCTGTGGTGCTGTGATTCAGGGCTGCAACGCTTGGCGCAGGGCCAGAGCGCAGGCATCGAGGGCGGTCAAGGCCTCGGGGATGGTACGCCCCATCTTGATGAAATCGTGGGTCACGCCCCGATACAGCTCTAGCTGTACCTGCCCGCCGTTGGCGCGCAGCAGATCGGCATAGGCGATGCCCTCGTCCACCAGCGGGTCGCATTCGGCCAGCAAGACGCAGGCCGGCGCGAGATCGCTGTGATCGGGCGCTTCCAGCGGCGCGAAGCGCCAGTCGCGGCGGTGCCCGTGCTCGATGTAGTGGTCGAAGAACCAGGCGATCGAGGCGGCGTCGAGCAGAAAGTCGTTGGCGAAGAGCTTGTGCGAGGCGGTGTCGGCATGGGCCGTGGCGCCCGGCGTGATCAGCAGCTGCAGGGCCAGCGCCAGGCCGATGTCGCGCGCATGCAGGGCACAGACCGCCGCCAGCGTGCCGCCGGCGCTGTCGCCACCCACGGCCAGGCGGCTGCCGTCCAGGCCCAGACTGGCTGCGTGCTCGGCCAGCCAGCGCATCACGGCCCAGCAGTCGTCCACGGCCGCGGGGAAACGGTGCTCGGGTGCCAGCCGGTAGTTCAGGGACAGCACGGCCACGCCGCTGCGCAAAGCCAGCTGGCGGCACAGGCTGTCGTGGGTGTCGATGCTGCCGATGGTGAAGCCGCCGCCGTGCAGATAGAGCAGGACGGGCAGTGTGGCCTCTTCGGCCGTCTGCGGCGCATACAAGCGCGCGGCCAGCGGGCCCTTGGCACCCGGTACTTGCAGGTTCTCTACCCGGGCCACCGGCGCGCGCGGCAGGTCCAGGATCTCGGCGCCCATGAGGTAGGCGATGCGGGCCTGCTTGGGGCTCAGGCTGTGGAAGGCCGGGCGTTTGACGCGGTGGATTCTCTCCAGCACACCGGCCATGCGCGGTGTCAACAAGGTGGTGCGGCTCAACAAGGGCTCCCGGGGTTAACCCGGTATTTTCGCAGCCCTGGCGATGTGGGCCTCAAAACTCCAGACCGTACCAGCCAAAACCTGCCGTCCACAAGGTCTGCGAGCTGCCGTTCTGGCGACTGGCCGTGATGCTCAGGCCCAGCTTGTCGGGGCTCAACCACCAGAGGCCGCCTATGGTGCGCACCGCGGTACCCATCAAAGCGGGGCGGTCGTTGGTCTGAATCTCCGCGAACAAGAGCCCGCGCGGATCAGGCATCCAAACGCCCGCAAGATTGAGCACCGTGCCCCCCTGCCCGCTCAATCGTTCCTTGTGGTGACCGAGGTTGAGGTGAAAGGCCGTCTCTTCGCTGAGCGTCAAGGTGGCCAGACCCAGCAGCCCGCTGGCGCTGCGCCGCCAACCGCTGGTCGAAGGCCGTTCAAAGCTCAGCCCCGCCTTCAGCCCGAAGCTCAGTTGACCGAGGGCCGTGGGCAGCTGCCAACTCGCGGGCGCCCATTTGAGTGCGATGCTGGCTTCGCCGCGGATTTCATCGCGCGGTTGCGGCCGGCTGTAGTCGCCGCCCAATTCCAGGCCCTCGGTCAGGCCGCAGGCTGGGGCCAGCACCCAGGCCCGGCTGCTGCCAGCTTTCTCGCCCCAGCCTTCCAGCTGGCAGCTGCCGGCCGGGGCAGTGGCCGCGTCATCGCTGGACAGGGGGCGGCCGGCCAAAGCTGAAGGAGCAGCGATGGCCAGCAGCAGACCCAGGAGCAGGCCGCAGCCCCCTGCAGCATGCCTTGCACCCGCCGGTACGAGACTGTTGGCGATGGCGCCTGACGGAACATGATGAGGCTGCATGCTTGAAGCTCCTTGCTGGCTCAGACCTGGAATCGCTCCACATGGGATTTCAGTTCGGCACCCATGCTGCGCAGATTGTCCGAAGAGGCGGTGGTCTCCTCCACCATGGCGGCGTTCTGCTGGGTCATCTCATCGAGCTGGCGGATCGCCTGCGAGACCTCGCCCAAGCTGGTCGCCTGGTCCTGGGTGGCGCGCGAAATGTCGCTGATCATGTGTTGGACTTGCTGGACCGAGCCGCGCAAGTCCTCCATGGTCTGGCGCGCCTTGTCCACCAAGCCCGCCCCGTCATTCACCGCCTCGGTCGAGCGCCTGATCAGCGCGCCAATCTGCTTGGACGCCTCGGCGCTGCGCTGGGCCAGGCTGCGCACCTCGCTGGCCACCACGGCGAAGCCACGGCCTTGCTCGCCCGCACGTGCCGCCTCGACAGCGGCATTGAGGGCCAGGATATTGGTCTGGAAAGCAATGCCATCGATCACCGAGCTGATCTCGCCAATCTGGCGCGAGGAGGCTTGGATCTGTTCCATGGTGCTCACCACTTTGCCCACGGCGGTGCCGCCGGCATCGGCGGCCTGGCTGGTCGCTGTGGACAGCTGGTGCGCCTCATGCGCTGAGGTCGAGGTGCGCTGCACACTGCTGTTGAGCTCCTGAGCGGTGGCGGCCACCTGCTCCAGATTGGCCGCTTGCTGTTCGGTGCGGGTACTCAGGTCATGACTGGCATGGGCGATCTCCTCGCTGGCGTGCGCCATCGACACCACGTTTGTGCCGACGGCACGCACCAGGCTGGCCAGCGATTGCTGCATGGTGGCCATGGCATGAACCACGCTGCCCTGAAAGGTGACGCCTCGATGTTCAAGAGCGCGCAGATCGCCGGAGGCGATGCGCTGAGCGATCTCGGCCAGATCGGTAGGGTCAGCGCCCAGGCGCTGAATGACAAAGCGGCGCAGGGCATAACCCAGACCAGAAGCCACCAGAATGCTGAGTACAAGGCCTGCCAAAGCGGTGTAGCGTGCCTCGTCGTAGGCATCGGCTGCCGTCGCTCCGTCCTTGCGCGCAGCTTCTTCCATCTGCGTGGAAATCTCGTCCAGCTCTTTCAGGAGCTCATCCTCCAAGCCGTCGTAGCGGCTGTAGAGCAGCTCGACATACGCCTCCCGCTTGCCGGCTTGGATCAGGGCCACCAGTTCGTCCACCAGCGCCCGCGAGGCTTGGTTCTTGGCCAAGATGGCTTTGACCTTGTTGATCTCTTCGGCAGATGCGTCGCCCGGCACGAACTGTTTCTCTAACTCCGCCATGGCTGCCGTTCCTTGCGTGCGCAGCTTCGCCAGGGCCTGGATTTCGTTCTCATGCTTGGCTTCGGGCAAGAGGCCCAGATTGCGCAGCGCAATGCCACGCCCATTGATCGAGTCATTGAGCGCGGACAGGGCGGTCAGTTGGGGGATGTTGTTGTCAATGATGTCGTCATTGATGGTGTCCATGCGACTCATCAGCCACATCACGGTAGAAAGGATGAGCAGGAACATGATCAGCAGGGTCACATTGGAAGCGACGATGCGTTGCGCGAGGTTCAACTTCATGGCTGCAAACTCCAAAGGCAACGAACAGGAAAAACCAGGAGCGTTGGGCGAAGCTGCATCGAAGCTCGCCGCTCATGGTTTTCGGAGAAAGACCTTTCGACTTTATGGGTTGTGCGAGCGAACAGCGCACAAACTTTTTGCCGAACTGTTGGCAAAAGGTGAAGCCTGAAGGCAGCGCGCCGGCCGACACTTGCCAGCAGCGAACCCCGCTGAGTCGAGAGCAAGGCTGGCCATGCCCCTGATCCAGTACCTGACGCAGATCCACCTTGAGTACGGTGCGGTGGCCTTGTTGCCGCAGGAATGCCAGCGCTGCGGCATCCTGCGGCCGCTGGTCATCAGCGATGCCGGCGTGCGCGCCGCCGGTGGCTTGGCGCTGGCCCTGGCGGCCTGGGGCGCGCACCCGCCGCCGGTGTTTGCACAGACCCCGCCCAACCCCGATGAGGCGGCCGTGCTGCGCGCGGTCGAGGTCTATCGGGCGCATTTCTGCGACGGTCTGATCGCTGTCGGTGGTGGGGCCTGCATGGACCTGGCCAAAGGTGTGGCGATCGCCGCCACCCATCCTGGTCCGCTCAAGACCTTCGCCACCATTGAGGGCGGCAGCCTTTCGATCAGCAAGGCGACGGCGCCAGTGATTGCCGTGCCCACGACCGCCGGCACCGGCAGCGAGGTGGCGCGCGGCGCGATCTTGGTTGTAGCAGACGGGCGCAAACTCGGCTTTCACAGCGCTGAGTTGATGCCGCGAGCCGCTCTGTGTGACCCCGAGCTCACCTTGAGCCTGCCGCCGGAACTGACGGCGGCCACCGGCATGGACGCGATCGCCCACTGCATGGAAACCTTCATGTCAGCCGCCGTCAACCCGCCCGCTGATGGCATCGCCCTCGACGGCCTGCGGCGTGGCTGGAGCCACCTGGAGCGCGCCTGCCGCAACGGTCTGGATCGCGAGGCGCGCTGGCAGATGATGAGCTGCAGCCTGCAGGGTGGCTTGGCTTTGCAGAAGGGCCTCGGGTGCGTGCATTCATTGAGCCACGCCTTGGCAAACCTGGATGCGAGCCTGCACCACGGCACACTCAATGCCGTGCTGCTGCCTGCCGTGCTGCGCTTCAATGCCAGCGCGCCCAGCATGCAGGCGGAATGGCGCCTGCTTCGTATGGCCGAGGCCATGGGACTGGGGCATTGCGACCCCGCGGGCCACACCCTGGCCGAGGCCGTACAGAGCCTCAATCAAAGATTAGGCTTGCCGGCCGGTCTGGCCGAGTTGGGTGTGGATCCGTCGATGTTCGAACGCGCGGTGACGGGCGCGATGGCCGACCACTGCCACCGCAGCAACCCACGACTGGCCACCCGTGAAGACTATCTGGCGATGCTGGCGTCTTCTCTCTGAACAGGCGGACACGCCCGGATGACCGAGCTTGGGTGGTCAGCTGTCGGCACTGAACCGTCGTTCGCTGAGATTTGAACACGAACGCAGAGTGCGCGGAGGCTCGCAGAGGTCGCAGAGAGAGAAGAAGAGCGAGGTTTGTGTTCTCAGCGTCCTCTGCGGTCCTCTGCGAACTCTGCGTGCTGAAAACTCTCCGCGAACGACGGCTCAGTGCCGCTAGCAGTCAGCCATAGTCCCGGCCGATTGAGCACAAAAAGGCCCGGCCTCCTCGTGGGAGACCGGGCCTGCAAGACAGGGCGAAATCCGGGGAATCAGCCGTGCTTTGCTTCGAAGAACTGTTCGTCTTCGGTGGAACCCTTGAGCGCAGCGGTCGAGGCCTCGCGCTCGATGGTGGTGGTGACGGCATCGAAGTAGCCGGTGCCGACTTCGCGCTGATGCTTGACGGCGGTGAAGCCGCGCTCAGCAGCCGCGAACTCGGCTTCCTGCAACTCCACGAAAGCGCTCATATTGTTGCGAGCGTAGCCGTAGGCCAGGTTGAACATGCTGTAGTTCAGGCTGTGGAAACCGGCCAGGGTGATGAACTGGAACTTGTAACCCATGGCACCGAGTTCACGCTGGAACTTGGCAATCGTGGCGTCGTCCAGGTTCTTCTTCCAGTTGAAGGACGGCGAGCAGTTGTAGGCCAGCAGCTTGCCCGGGAACTTGGCATGGATGGCGTCGGCAAACTGCTTGGCGAAAGCCAGGTCGGGCTTGCCGGTTTCGCACCAGATCATGTCGGCGTAGGGGGCGTAGGCCAAACCGCGGCTGATCGCTTGCTCGATGCCGTTGTTGGTGCGGAAGAAGCCTTCGACGGTGCGCTCGCCGGTGCAGAAAGGCTTGTCGTTGTCGTCGATGTCGCTGGTCACCAGGTCACCGGCTTCGGCGTCAGTGCGGGCCAGCAGCACGGTCGGCGTGCCCATCACGTCGGCAGCCAGGCGGGCAGCCACCAGCTTGGACACGGCCTCGCGGGTCGGCACCAGCACCTTGCCGCCCATATGGCCGCACTTCTTGGCCGCGGCAAGCTGGTCTTCGAAGTGGACACCGGCGGCGCCGGCTTCGATCATGGCCTTCATCAGCTCGAAGGCGTTCAGCACGCCGCCAAAGCCGGCTTCGGCGTCGGCCACGATGGGGGCGAAGTAGTCGATGTCGTTCTTGCCTTCGCTCCACTGGATCTGGTCGGCACGGGCAAAGGTGGCGTTGATCTTCTTGACCACCTTGGGCACCGAGTCCACCGAGTACAGCGACTGGTCCGGGTACATCTCGCCATTGCTGTTGGCGTCGCCGGCGACCTGCCAGCCAGACAGGTAGATGGCCTTGAGGCCGGCCTTGACCTGCTGCATGGCCTGATTGCCGGTCAGGGCGCCCAGGGAGTTGACGAAGGGCTCGGTGTTGACCAGGCCCCAGAGCTTCTCGGCACCGCGCTTGGCCAGGGTGTGCTCGATGGCCAGGGAGCCGCGCAGGCGCACCACATCGGCAGCGCTGTAGCCGCGGGTGATGCCCTTCCAACGTGGGTTCTCGGCCCAGTCCTTCTCAAGGGCGGCGATCTGCTGTTCACGGGTGGCGTTGCTCATGGTGTGCTCCTGCAAGTGAGTGAAGGCGAAAACAGAGGAAATGAATCAGTTCAGGTCCGGCGGCCGGGTGGCCAAACAAAGAAGCTTTGTTGGACTCAAGATTAGCCCCAGGCCTCACTCAGCGGAAGACTTATGTCTTATATAAGACTTAATTTTTAGTTCAATAAAATCAATAACTTAACTTCAGAATTTCTGATTGTGAAAAGTGCTTCGCCATGATGAGAAATTTTGCGGCGGCGCAACATGAAGAAAGTTCACGATGTGAAAACGACTTTTCGCATCGTGCAAAGCTCCCTGACGCCGCCGTGAACGGAAAAGGCCGCAAGCCCTCCTCTCGGAAGGCTTGCGGCCGGCTCGGCGGGAAGCGCAGGCTGTGCCCCCCCGCCCAACAAGCTGCCCAGGCTTACTTGCCCAGCACGTGGTTGAACTCGACCCAGAACTGCCGGCCATGCGGCAGGTAGTAGCCCACCGGGTAGTAGGGCCAGCCGCCCGTGGCGTCCTTGCGCACGCTGTTGGCCAGGTTGTTGACGATCAGAGTGACGCTGCTGCTCTTGTTCAGCTCATAGCTGCTGCTGGCATTGAAGCTCCACTTCGGCGAGATCCAGCCCTTGCCGTCGCTGCTGACGATCTTGCCGTTGCGCAGGCCGGCCAGGGTGGTGTTGAAGGCGCCGTAACGCCAGTTCACGCTGGTGATCAGCTTGTTGGGCCAGTCACTGAAGCTGCGGGTGCCGACCTGGTTGCTGGTCGCGTCACCCTCAAACTGCGCGTACTTGTAGCTCTGCACCTGGGTGTACTTGGCAGAGAAGACGTAGTTGCCAGCCACCGCCGTCTTCAGGCTGTAGCGCGTGCTGATGTCAAAGCCATAGGTGCTTTGCACGGCCGCGTTGATCGGGTTGACCACGATCTCCTTGATCTCGCCGGGGCGCAGCACCGCGTCGGCCGGGTTGCGGCGCACCCGTGCAATCGCGTCCACGCAGGTGGGCGAGCTGATGTTCTGCTGCCCGGTGCGGCAATCGGACTCGTCGCGCAAGATCTTGTCGGAGCTGAGGTCGGTGACCAGATCGCTGATCGCGATCTTCCACAGGTCCAGCGAGGCATCGAAGTCGCTGCTAGGCGACCAGACCAGGCCCAAGCCCCAGGACTTGCCCTTCTCGCTCTTCAGGTCCTTGGAACCGTTTTTGACATAGTTCGGCTGAATGCCGGCGAACTCGCATTTGTCCAGGGGCTGACCGGCTTGCGCGCAGCGGTAGTAGTCGGTGGCCGAAGCGTAGTAGCCGCGGCTCTCGGCCGTGAAGATATAGCTCATGTCCGGTGCGCGGAAACTGGTCGCATGTTGGGCACGCAAGAGCAGTTCCTTGGTCGGGCGGAATTCCAAGCCAGCGTTGTAGGTGAAGGCGCTGGTGTCACGGCCGGCAAACTTGTAGCTGTCGTATCGGCCCGCCACCGTGCCCGTGACTTCGCGGGTCAAGGGTGCGTTCAACTCGGTGCCCAAGGCCCAGCGTGTGCGGTCGCCGCTGACATTGGCCACCTCGCTGGTGGCGTAGAACACGCCCTGGCCCAGGCGCGGATCGGCCTTGTTCTCGAAGCCTTGGCTGCCCACCTCGGCCAGCACGGCCGCGCGCAGCGGGCCGGCCTGCAACTGCAGCACTTCTCCATTGGCGGTGGCGCTGAGGTTGCGGGTCCAGGCGCGGTCGTTGGCCTGGGTGGACGATGAAATGCCGCCGTACTCGGCCGGCGTCAGGGCCTTGAACAGGCGGGCGCTGTCCGGCTTGTAGATGGGCACGCCGTCGCCATTCACGCCTTGCTGGGCGCCCAGGAAGAAGCTGTCGACATTGGCCAGCAGGCGCGGCCGGTCAAGCTTGCTTTTGTAGCCCGAGCTGTTGAAGCCCAGGTCGTAGTTCCAGCTCGTGCCCTGCAGATCGCCGCGCACGCCCAGCACCAGGTTGTGGGCCCGGTCTTTCCATTCGCGGTTGAAGGCCTCGGCACCGCCGAGCTCCTCGGGCGCGAAACGGCGGCTCCAGGTTTCCAGCTTGCCGGTGTTGGCGTTGACGAAGTAGCCGTTGCTGGCGCTCAGCGAGGTCCAGCTCGGGCCACGGGTGTTGTTCTCGGTGCTGGTGAAACCGAGCAGGGCTTCGGCATAGAGCTCGGTGTGAGCGTTCAAGCCGTAGTTCAGCAGGCCCGCGAAGTTCTGGCTTTGGTTGCCGGTCTGGGTGGTCCAGAAGCTCGGCGAGCCGCGGCCGCTGCCGCAGTAGCTGCCCGATTTGGCGGTGGTGAATGACTTGACCGAGCCTTCGAACAGGTCTGCCGCGCCTTCACAAGCGCCTGCGTCCGGCGTGATGTACTTGTTGCTCTTGGCATCCTTGCGGCCAAAGATCACGGTCGGCGCGGAGCCGGTCAGCGTGGTGTCGGCCATGAAGTCGCGCTGGCGGCTCCAGATCGGCTGGCGCTTGCTGAGCTCCACGGCATAGACCAGGTTCAGCGTGCCCGATTCCAGGCCGCCGGTCAGCTGGGCGCGAGCATTCTCGCCGCCACCGCGCTGGGTGCCGCCGAGCTTGAGGTTGAGTTGCGTGCTGTCAGCATGCTTCTTGAGGATGATGTTGATGACGCCGGCAATCGCGTCCGAACCGTAAATGGCCGAGGCGCCGCCGTTCAGCACCTCGATGCGTTCGATCAGGGCGGCCGGGATGTTGGCGGTGTTGACGAAGTTGACCGAGCCTTCGTAGGCCGTCGGGTAGTCCGCCACACGGCGGCCGTTGACCAGGGTCAGCGTGTGGTTGGGGCCCAGGCCGCGCAGGCTGATGGCATTGGCCGCCGGGGTGAAGGTGTTGCCGAAGTCCTCGCCTTGGGTGAAGCCGGTGTTCTCGGTCAGGGACGCGAGCGCATCGGCCACGTTCTTGAAGCCCAGTCGGGTGATGTCCTCGGCCTTGAGCACGGTCACGGCGGCCGGGCCTTCGGCCTGGGCACGTGAAATGCGCGAGCCGGTCACTTGCACCTGGGGCAAGCTGTCTGCGGTGGCGGCTGGGCTTTGTTGGGCCAGGGCGGCACCGTGTGGCAGGCCATAGGCCAGGAATACAGCCAAGGCCAGGGGCGCCGGCCTGCTGGAAAACAGGGTCGGAGATTTCATGATGGAGCAATTTCCCTCGGTTGCTGACGTCTGCCAGTCCGGCCGCAACAGAGTGCCGCGACGGCTGGCATGTCGGGTGTCAGTCAGCGTGACTCACGCCGGCTGCACCGTTTTTGGAGTCGCAACTCTAGGGTTTGCTCTTAAGGGTTTGAACGAAGAAAAGCGTCTGTGCTTGGCAGAAAACAGCGCAAGCCCTGCGCTCCGCCCCTGACCAGTTCTTACAAGCCGCCGATGAAGTAACGCTTCAAGCCGGCCAGACACATCTCCACTGCGATGGCGGTGAGCACCAGGCCCATCAGTTTCTCGATCGCTGAGATCACCGAATCGCCGAGCAAACGGCGGATGCGGTCGGCCATCAGCAGGGTCAGGCCCGAGACCCACATGGCCGCGCACAGCGCGCCGATCCAGTCCCAGATGCGCTCGGGCTGGCGCGAAGCCAGCAGCAGCACCGTGGCCATGGCCGAGGGGCCGGCCAGCAAGGGCACGGCCAGCGGAAAGATGAAAGGCTCTTTGCCAGGCTCCAGGCCGTAAGCCGACTCACCGGCGCTGCCAAAGATCATCTTGATGGCGATGATCAGCAGGATCACGCCGCCGGCCACCTCAAGCGAGCGCTCCGATAGATGCATCACTCGCAAAAAACTGTCGCCGAAGAACATGAACGCCAGCAGCACGATGGCGGCCAGCCCCACCTCACGGGTGGCGACGCGCGCGCGTCGCTCCTTGGGCACCTCGCGCATGATGCCGATGAAGATGGGCAAACTGCCGAGCGGGTCCAGCACCAGCAAGAGCAGGATGAAGGCGGAGAGAAAACTATGATCCATGGCCGCAATTGTCGCGCCCCCGCTGTGACGCGGGAGCGAACTTGAGCCGCGAAAGTCTGCCAATCCTTGTCTTGAGCCCGCCATGACCGACGCTTCTCCCAAGCTGGACACCATCGACCGCCGCCTGATCGAAGCCTTGCAACGCGACGGCCGGGCCTCCAATGTGGAGCTGGCGGCCCAGGTTCATCTGTCGCCGCCGCAGTGTTTCCGGCGCGTCAAAGCCCTGGAGGAACGCGGCGTGCTGCGAGGCTACCGCGCCCTGGTGGCGCCGCAGAGTCTGGGCCTCGGCGTCACCGCCTTCGTCAGCCTCAATATCGACGGTGAGGCTTTTGACCGCGTTCGCGAGATCGAAGGCCTGATCCGCGACTTCCCCGAAATCCTGGAATGCCACACCGTCTCGGGCGACTGCGACTACCTGCTCAAGGTCGTGGCCAGTGACCTCAAGTCGCTGTCGCAGTTTCTGACCGACCGCCTGATGCAGATCCGCGGCGTTGCCGACATCCGTTCCATGATCTGCCTGGAAGAGATCAAGCCGCCCTCGCCTTTGCCGGTGGCACGTTGAGGCGTTTGGTTTCCCCGCTCAGGCGCGTGGATGGTGCTGGGCGTGGATCAGCTTCAGGCGCTCGCGGGCCACATGGGTGTAGATCTGGGTGGTTGACAGGTCGGCGTGGCCGAGCAACAGCTGCACCACGCGCAGATCGGCGCCGTGGTTGAGCAGATGGGTGGCAAAGGCATGGCGCAGCGTGTGCGGTGACATGGGGCTCAATATGCTGGCTTGCTGCGCGTACTTCTTGACCAGGGTCCAGAACATCTGCCGCGTCATGCCCTCGCCGCGCACAGTCACGAACAAGGCATCACAGGCCTGCCCCTTGAGCAGCTGCGGCCGGGCCTCCTGCAAATAGCGCAGCAGCCAGCTGTGCGCCTCTTCGCCAAAGGGCACCAGGCGCTCCTTGCTGCCTTTGCCGGTGATGCGCAGCACGGCCTCCTTGAAGCCCACATGCACGCTTTTGAGCGTCACCAGTTCGGTCACCCGCAGGCCGCTGGCATACATCAGCTCCAGCATGGCGCGGTCGCGCAGGCCCAGTTCGCTGCTGACGTCGGGCGCTTGCAGCAAGGCCTCGACCTGGGCTTGGCTGAGCAGCTTGGGCACGCGCAAGGGCGCTTTGGCATTGGCCAGCTTGAGGGTCGGGTCTTGCCTGAGGCGCTGCTCGCGCAAGGCCCAGCGGAAATAGCGTTTGAAGACGCTCAAACGGCGGTTGGCGCTGCTGGTCTTGCTGCCGGCGTGGCGGGCCATGGCGTAGCTGTGCAGATCGGCCTCGCTGCAGGCATCGAGCGGGCGTTGCACCTGGCTGGCCAGCCACTGGGCCAGCAGGTTCAGGTCGCGGCGGTAGGCTTGCAGTGAGTTGCCGGCCAGGCCATCTTCCAGCCAGAGTGTTTCGACGAAGGCGTCGATGGCCTGCTGGCTGGCCAGCTCGGCCGCGCGCTGCGCTGGCGAGCTCGTCGCGGCCTCGCCGCCGCCTGCTTCAGTCGAGCTTGAGCTTTTGCTGCTCGACGACCTTTTTGTAGACATCAAATTCGGCACTGATCTGGGCGGCAAACTGTTCGGGGGTGTTGGCGATGATCAGGGAGCCGGTGTCTTCGATGCGCTTCTTGACGTCCGGCAGCTCCAGCGTCTTCTTGACCGCATCATGCACCTTGGCGACGACGTCCTTGGGCAGATTCTTGGGGCCGTGCACGCCGTAGTAGGCCATGCGATTGACTGGCTCCAGCCCGACTTCCTTGAAGGTCGGCACATTGGGCAGCACGGCCAAGCGCTGCGGCGCGGCCACGACGATGGGGATCAGGCGGCCGTCCTTGATGAAGGGCAGAGCCGAAGGCAGGTTGTCGAAAATCATCGGCACCTGGCCGGCCACGGTGTCGTTCAAGGCCGGCCCGGCACCGCGGTAGGGGATGTGCAGCACGAAGACGCCGGCCAGGTTCTTGTACAGCTCCATCTGCAAGTGGCCGATGCCACCGGTGCCCGAGCTGGCAAAGCTGTGCTTGCCGGGGTTCTTCTTGAGCTCGGCCACAAAACCTTTGTAATCGCGCGCCGGAAAGCTCGGGTGCACGGCGATCACATTGGGCGTGGCCGCCATATTGATGATGGGCGTGAAGTCGCTGATCGGGTTGTACGGAATCTTGGGGTTGATGGCCGGGTTGGCCGCCGTGGTCGATACCGTGGCCACGCCCAGGGTGTAGCCATCAGGCGTGGCCTTGGAGATTTCGTTGGCCCCCACCGAGCCGCCGCCGCCGGCCTTGTTCTCGACCAGCATGTTCTGACCCAGGGCCTGATTGACCTTCTCGGCCATGACGCGGGCAATGATGTCGGTGGTGCCTCCCGGGGCGAAAGGCACGATCAGGCGCACCGGCTTGGCGCTCGGATAAGGCGTCTGCGCTGCCACTGGCCCCAGGGCCAGACAGGCGGCTGCGGCGGCACTCAAACGGATGGCGCTGCGACGATTGATCTGCTTCATTCCGGTCTCCAGGAGGTGATTTTTCACCATCCTAGCCCGAGCGAGGGAACCTCAAGCACGCATTTCTACGTAGCTCAGCTGGTGGCCTCGCCCAGCAAGCCCGCCTTGAGCCGCTTGTCCACCGGCTTGTCGCCGAGAAACACCTTTAGGAAGGCGGTGTAGAGGTCGTTGCCTGGCACGGCCTGACCCCATTGCTTGCCGTTGACGTAGAGCACTGTGCCTTGTTCGGGCAGGTAGTCGATATTGATCAGGTCGTTCTTGCGCACCTTGCCGACCGACTGCAGGTTCTGCGTGAACAGGGGCAGGCGCGTGCTCAGTGCTTCTTTCTCGGCCTCGCTGCAATTGCGTCCCACGCCCTTGTTGACGGCCTTGACGAACTCCTCGGCGCCAACCTCGAGCAGCATGCGGATCTGCACCCGCTTCGGGCCGCTGGCGGCGTAGACAGCGTCCGGCGTGGTGGACTTGCGGCTCAAGTACAGCCCGGCCACATAGCCTCGCAAGATGGACACCGCACGCTTGCCTACGCCGTTCAGCAGCAAGGCGCTGCCGGCCAGCTGGATCTTGTCCTCGAATTCCTGGTCTTCGTATTTGAAAGCCAGCACCGGGCCGGACATGCAAACGGTGGCGGCCACTGCGCTCGCTTGGAGCAGCCACTGGCGACGCGAGGGCGCGGTGGCGGAAAGGGTCGAGCGTGTGGCGTTGGCTGCAGGCATGGTGCATCGCTGAAATCTGGACATAGTCGCAACGATACCCGCATCGAGCGCCCTCAGCGATTTGCCCGCCGCTTCGCTGAGGGGTAGCAGCGAATGCGCCCGGCCGTTCGCCCGCGCGGCCAATCAGTCGGCCCCTGGCACACTGCGGGCCATGCCCGATGTCTTGCTGCTGCTGCCCGACTTTCTGCTCATCCTCTGCGGCTTTCTGCTGTGCCGCTACAGCGGCCTGGACCGCCCGGTCTGGGAGGCCGCCGAGCGCCTTGTCTATTACCTGCTGTTCCCGGTGCTGCTGTTCAATTCCATTCTGCGCACACCTTTGCAGCCCGGCGCCACTGGCGACCTGGCCCTGGGCGGCGTGCTCAGCTGCGTGATCGGCGTGCTGCTGGCCTACAGCCTGCGCGCCCTGCCCGGCGTCGATGCCCGTTTCCATGCCTCGGGGGCGCAGACCGCCTTTCGCTTCAACTCCTTCATCGCCCTGGCCCTGGCCGAGCGCCTGCACGGCGCACAAGGCGTGGCCTGGGTGGCGCTGCTGATCGCGCTGTGTGTGCCGATCTGCAATATCGCCGCCGTCTGGCCCTTGGCCCGACACGGCGGTCATGGCTACCTGCGCGAACTCGCTCGCAATCCCTTGATCCTGGCCACCTTGGCCGGCCTGACGGGCAATTTGCTGGGCCTCAAGCTGCCCGAACCCGCCGCCCTGACCCTGCACCGGATCGGCCTGGCCGCCCTGCCTCTTGGCCTGATGGCAGTCGGCGCAGGCCTGCGTTTCGGCGCCCTGCGTGAGGCGCCGGGCTTGGCCGCCGCTTTGCTGGGCATCCGCCATCTGGCCCTGCCTCTGGTCGGGCTCGGCCTGGCTCTGGCCTTGCAGCTGCCGGCGCCGCAGCGCGCCACGCTGCTCTTGTTCACCGCCCTGCCCACGGCCTCCAGCGCCTATGTGCTGGCCGTCCGCATGGGCGGCAATGGGCCTTTTGTGGCCGGCCTGGTGACCTTGTCCACCTTGCTTGGCATGCTCAGTCTGCCGCTGTGGCTGGTGGTGCTGCGCTGGGTGTAGGCACGGCAGGCACTTGCGCCAGCGCCCAGTCGAGATGCTCCGCCAGCAACTCGCTGGCCGCCGGCCGCATGGCCTGCAGCAGGTCGCGCAGCTCCGGCCAATCCCTGTGGCGCAAGGCATTGCCCGAAACCACGGCCAGATTGCGTTGCCAGCGAGCATGGCCGATGCGGCGCATGGCCGAGCCCTCGGTCTGGCGCAGGAACTGAGCTTCGTCCCAGGCCCAAAACGCGAGCAGATCGCCGTGCGCCATGGCCGGCCGGGCGTCGAAATCGGCCAGGCGGGACTTTTGGGCGAACTTATTCCAAGGGCAGATCAGTTGGCAATCGTCACAGCCATAGAGGCGGTTGCCGATCAAGGGCCGCAGTTCGAGCGGGATGGCGCCTTCATGCTCGATGGTCAGATAGGAAATGCAGCGCCGAGCATCGACGCGGTAGGGTGCGACGATGGCGCCGGTCGGGCAAGCGTCCAGGCAAGCCGTGCACTGGCCGCAATGCGCCGTGACCGGTTTGCTGAGCGGCAAAGGCAGGTCGATGTAGATCTCGCCGAGAAAGAACATGGAACCCACGTCCCGGTGCAGGGTCAGGGTGTGCTTGCCACGCCAGCCGATGCCGGAGCGGGCCGCCAGCTCCACCTCGAGCACCGGCGCGGAGTCGGTGAAGACGCGGTAGCCGAAAGGCCCGACGGCTTCGCCCAGCCGCGTGGCCAACTGCTGCAGGCGGGCGCGCAAGACCTTGTGATAGTCGCGACCACGGGCATACAGCGAGACCTGGGCGCGCTGCGGATCGCCCAAACGCTGCCATTCGACGGTTTGCCAATCGGGCGCACTGTCCTGCGGCAGGTAATCCATACGCAGGCTCAGCACGCGCAGCGTGCCCGGCACCAGCTCGGCCGGCCGGGCCCGTTTGAGGCCATGGCTTTGCATATAGTGCATGGAGCCGTGAAAGCCGGCCTGCAACCAGGCCAGCAAGCCCGCTTCGGCACTGTGCAGGTCGATATCGGCCACGCCGATCTGTGAGAATCCCAGCTCATGAGCCCAGCGCTGCAGATCGGCCATCACGGCCGCTGCGTCAAAGTCCGCTGACTTGTCGTCCTTGTTCGATTGTTGTGGAGCCTGCGTCATTTGCGCATTCTAGAAACTCGCTCTTTGCGCTGGCCCGATGAGGCCGCCACCCAGGCCTTCGCGGAGCGCCTGGCGCTCTGCCCGGCCCTGCTTGACGCCAGCCTGGAGCTGCACGGCAGCCTCGGTGCCGGCAAGACCAGCTTGGTGCGCCATCTGCTGCGCGCCCTGGGCGTCGCCGGGCGAATCAAGAGCCCCAGCTACGCGGTTCTAGAGTCCTATGACCTGGCCGACTGGGGTTCGGCCGGCCTCGTCAGCCATTTCGATTTCTACCGCTTCAGCGACCCGCGCGAATGGGAGGACGCCGGCTTTCGCGACATCTTCAGCGCGCCCGGGCTCAAGCTCAGCGAATGGCCGGAGAAGGCCGAGGGCATGCTGCCGCCGGCCGATCTGCAAGTCTGGATCGAGGCACAGGACGACGACAGCCGCCAGGTCGAGCTGCGCGCCGGCACGGCCCGGGGTCAGGTCTTGCTGCAGCAGCTGGAGCAGGCGTCGTGAAGCCCGGTTTCGCTGAACGGCGCCAGGCGCTGCGCGCCATGGGCAGCCTGGCCCTGATCTTGCGCGCCCTGCCCGCGGATGCCGCTGCAGCCACCCACGCCGGCAGCAATATCGTCGCCGTGCGGGTCTGGCCGGCCGAGGCCTACACCCGGGTGACGCTGGAGTCTGACCGGTCCCTGGCCGCGACGCATTTTCTGGTGGAGGCCCCCGATCGCCTGGTCATCGATGTCGACGGCCTGGAGCTGAGCCCCAATCTGCGCGGCCTGCTGGGCAAGGTCAAGGCCGACGACCCCTTCATCGCCGGCGTGCGCGTCGGCCAGAACACGCCGCGCGTGGTGCGCATCGTGCTGGACCTCAAACAGCCGGTGGCGCCGCAGATCTTCACCTTGGCGCCGGTGGCGGCCTACCAGCATCGCTTGGTGTTTGATCTCTACCCCAAGGTGGCGGTCGATCCTCTGCTGGCCCTGATCAAGGACAAGGTCCAGGCCGAGCAAGAGGCGGCGCAGTCGGTGCAGGATGCGCTCGGTGATCTGATTGCCAAGCTCGACAAGCCCAGTCTGAATGCCCAGACCTCGGCCAAACCCGGCGCCAGCTCGGCGTCTGCGCCGCAGGCGCAGAACACACCCGCACCGGCGCCCGCGCTGCCGGCATTAGCGCCGGCCGAGCCCTCGCAGGCCAAACTCGATCGCTTGATCGTGATTGCCCTGGACCCAGGGCATGGCGGCGAAGATCCCGGGGCCATCGGCCCCAGCGGCTTGCGCGAGAAGGATGTGGTGCTGGCGATTGCCCAGCAGCTGCGCGACCGGCTCAACCGCAATCCCAATATGCGGGTGCTGTTGACGCGCGAGGGCGACTACTTCGTGCCCTTGCAGCAGCGGGTGCAGAAGGCGCGCCGGGTGCAGGCCGACCTGTTTGTGTCCATCCATGCTGATGCCTTCTTCACGCCCAAGGCGCGCGGTGCCTCGGTGTTCGCGCTCAGCGACGGTGCGGCCAGCAGCCAGGCCGCCAAATGGATGGCCAGCCGCGAAAACGCCGCCGATCTGGTCGGCGGGGTCAATGCTGCCGTCAAAGATGCCAGCGTGCTCAAGGCCATGCTGGACATGAGCACCACGGCCCAGATCAAGGACAGCCTCAAGCTCGGCAGCGAGGTGCTGGGCCAGATCGGCCGTGTCGGCACCCTGCACAAGCGTCGGGTCGAACAGGCCGGCTTCGCGGTGCTCAAGGCGCCCGATGTGCCCTCCATCCTGGTGGAGACGGCCTTCATCTCCAACCCCGAGGAAGAGGCCCAGCTGCGCGATGCCGACTACCAGGCCAAGCTGGTCGAGGCCCTGGCCACCGGCATCGCCCGTTACTTCGCCAAGAACCCGCCGCTGGCGCGGCATCGCGCGCTCAGCTGAAGTCCTGCTGGCGGCCGGTTTTGGGTTCTAGGGTAAACATCAGTGTCGGAAAACTTGGCGTTCACCGGCATGTTGGACTTCCGGGCCTGATGTCTGTTGAACTTGCTGCGCATGGCGTGGATCTTGCATGTTTGGATTTGTGAACTAAGTCACAGCCTGAAAACAACGGAGATCTCCCGATGAAACAAAGCAACTTCCAACTCAAGCATGTCAGCGCCGGCGTGCTGGCCTTGTTGTCCGGCTTCGCCATGGCGGCACCGGTGGTGGTCGGCAATATGACCGACGGCCAGATCCGCCTGACCGCCGATTACGCCCTTCCCAGCAGTGGCAGCAGCGTAGACGGCATGGTCGCCAACCCGCCCAGCACCACAGCCACCGGCGCCGACTTCTATCTCAACGACTACACGGCCGACGGTTCGGTGTTCTTCCACACCTACGGCGATGCAGGTGCAACCAGCTATTTCGGTGCCCGGGTGACCGGCACCGGCAGCTTCTCGGCCTCGACCAGCACCCGTTACAGCCGCACTTTCACCAACACCACCGGTGTGGCCCAGCTCTTCAACTTCGCCTTCCATGTGGACAGCGGCGAACTGGGCATCGGCGGCACCGGTCTGGGCTTTGCAGATCTGCTGCTGCAGGTGAGCAAGAACGGCGTGGCCGTGGCCCGCGATCACACGACGCGCACCCAGGCCGTCGATGGCACCAGTACCTGCGCCAGCGATGACCTGGGCAGCCTCGCCAGCTATATGAGCTGCGGCAGCGAGTATGCCAACAACGCGGTGTTCAATGTCAGCATGGGCATGATCGGCGTGGGCGAGAGCTTCACCCTGGACTACGACATCGTCGCCACGGTTTCCGGTGATCTGCAGAGCGACGGCGGCGGCTACGGCGATTGCCCGACGCTTGCGGCCAAGGGCGACTTTGTGCCGGCATTCGAGGGTTGCAACAACGGCGGCTCGGGTTCGGCCACGGCGCGCTCCGGTGACCCGTTTGGTTGGGGCAATCCGAGCAACTTCAACATCAGCCCGACGGCATCCGTCCCGGAGCCGGATACCCTGGCGCTGCTGGGCCTGAGCCTGGCCGGACTGGCCGCCACGACGCGCCGTCGCAAGGGTGCGAGCCAGGCCTGATCGGTCTGCGCGACCTGACGCGAGTGCAGCCTGCGCGGCACTCGCGGATCGGGTGATTCTTTGGCGGCGCCTGCGGGCGCCGCTTCTCTTGCGGAACTTTGAAACTGTGCCCGCGGCTCCGCTGCCGGGTGCCACCGCCTTATGGCCACGATTGTTTTTGCCTGGGAGCTCGGAGGTGACTACGGTCATCTGTCACGCCTGTTGCCCGTGGCCCTGGCCCTGCGCGAACGCGGTCACCGGCCGGTCTTCGTGCTCCGTGATCTGCTTGGCGCTGAGGCCCTGCTGAGCCCGCATGATGTGCCGGCCCTGCAAGCGCCGCTGTGGTTGGGACGCCTGACCCAGCTGCCCAGTCCGATCAGCTACCCCGAGTTGCTGATGCCTTTCGGTTTTCTCAATCCGCGCGCCCTCACCGGCATCTGTCGGGCCTGGCGCCATCTTCTGGCCCTGATCCAACCCGATCTGCTGGTGCTCGATCACGCACCAACCGCCCTGCTCGCCACCCGGGGGCTGGGCCTGCCGCGTCTGAATTTCGGCGACGGTTTTTGCCTGCCACCCCCCTGTCTGCCGCTGCCGCCCTTTGCTTGGTGGCAGCCGCAGCCTAGCGCTCGTCTCCAAGATTCCGAAGCCCATGCCTTGGCCACCGCCAACCACGTGCTTGCCGCCTTGCATGTACCGGCACTCACGGCCTTTGCCGACCTGCTGCACTGCGATGCGCAGGCCTTGTGCAGTTTTGCAGAACTGGATCACTACCCACAGCGTTCCGCGGCGCTTGCGCCCGCGCCGCATTATTTGGGGCCGATCTTCCAACTCGGACAGGGGCAAGAGCCGCGCTGGCCCGATGGCCCCGGCCCGCGCATCTTTGCCTATCTGAAACCGGGCTACGCGCCTTTGGAGCAAGTGCTTCGAGCCTTGCAAGAATTGCCGGCCTCGGTGCTGGCGCATGTGCCTGGCGCCTCGCGCAAGACCTTGGCGCAGTTCAGCGGCGGGCGCATGCAGCTCAGCGCTGAGCCCTTGGCCATGGATGCGCTCAGTCGCAGCTGCGACCTGGCACTCAGCCATGGCGGCGCAGGCACCACGGCCGCCATGCTGCTGGCCGGCAAGCCTCTGCTGCTTCTGCCCATGCAGACCGAGCAATGGATGGCGGCGCGGCGGCTGCAGTCGCTGGGGGTTTCAGAAACGCTGTTGGTGGATCAGACCGAGCATCTGCCGCGCCTCCTGCGCCAGATGCTCGATACGCCGCGCTACCGGACGGCGGCCCAGGCCTTTGCCCATGAACATCGCGACTACCGGCAGCAGGACAGCGTGGCTGCGGTGGTGCAGCAATGCGAGGCCCTGCTTGCTTGCGAGCCGCCCTTGCAGCCGGAGCCCTGCCGATGAAGCCGCGTGTTCTGCTGCTCACACGAATCCCGTTCTGGCGCATGGGCGCCGGTGAGCGCACCCGCGTGCTGGCCCTGGTCTGGGTGCTGGGCGCTCATTGCCAGCTGAGCCTGCTCTACCTGGGAGCGCTTCACGCCGACGAATTGAGTCTGCTGCGCCGTCTGCGCGTCCAGGCAGCGGTCTATGGCGTCCAGGGGCCGGTCAATGAGGCCAGTGAACGTGAGGCCTTGGTCCGCCTGTGTGCCGCTCAAGACTTTGACGCCTGCATCTTCCAGCGCCTGGCCCTGCATGGCTTGCGGGAGTTCCTGCCGGCCGGTGTGGCCGCTGTGCTGGATACCCATGATCTGGAAAGCCGCGCGGCCGAGTCACGCCGCAGTCAGTCGGTGGCCGTGCACACCACCCTCAGCTTCGAGCGGGAAATGGCCCTGCTGTCGCGATATGAGCGGGTGCTCCTGATCCAGGCCGAGGACCACGGTCTGGTGCAGGCTCGCTTGGGCGAAATCGCACTGCTTGCCCCGCATCCAGTGCAGTTCGCTGCCCTGCCGCTGCAGGCCGAGCGCCGGCACCTCGGCTTGGTGGGCAGTGACTGGGCCGCCAATCTCCATGGTCTGGACTGGTTTGCCGACCGGGTCTGGCCCTTGCTTGAAGGCCAGGTCGAAGGCTTGCAAATGCATCTCTACGGCTGGCTCAGCGAGCGCTGGCGCCCCGAATTCAAAGCCTTCCAGCGCCATGGTTTTGTTGCCGATTTCAAGCAGGCCTGGGCCGGCATGGACGTGGCCATCAACCCGGTCCGCTGGGGGGCCGGGCTCAAGATCAAGAGCGTGGAAGCCATGGGCCACGGCCTGCCCCTGGTCAGCACGGCCGAAGGAGCGCGCGGCATCTTGGACGGGGCCGGCACCGCCTTTCTTCTGGCCGATGAGCCGCAGGCCTTTGCCGAGGCCTGCCGAACGCTGCTGTTGCAGCCGCAGCAGCGCGCCGCGCTGGGTGAAGCGGCCCGGCGCTACACAAGTACCCATTTCTCAGCGCAGGCCTGCTTCGGTCCGCTGCTGCGCTGGCTCTATGAGCGAGCACAGCAGCCGAAACCCCAGCCCTAAACTTTCAGCAATCAGCGCCCCAGCTGCGTCGGCATGGCCGGCGCTTTCTGGCGGTCCGGCGCCTGGTAGGTCTTCAGTCGGCCCAGCACATCGGCAATGGCCGCGTCGAGCTGGCTGTCGCGGCCTTCGTTGACTTGCAGCGGGTCCAGGTCCACGTCCTGGTCCGGGGCCACGCCTTCGTTCTCGATGCGCCACTCGCCGTCCGGTGTGAAGAAGCGGAAGTAAGGCACGACCAGATTGGCGCCGTCGATCAGGCGCGGGTTGTTGGAGATGCCGATCAGGCCGCCCCAGGTGCGCTTGCCGATCAGCGGGCCCAGGCCCAGGCGCTTGAAGGCATAGGGCATGAAGTCGCCGCCGGAGCCGGCGTCCTGGTCGATCAGCATGGCCTTAGGGCCATAGATGGCGCCACCGGGCGTGTCATGCGTGAGACCGTCGCGGTCCTTCCAGCTGCCCAGCCAAGGCCGGCTCAGCACATCGGTCACATAGTTGGCGGCCTGGCCACCGCCGTTGCGGCGGTCGTCGAGGATCAGGCCCTGTTTGTCGATCTGGGCAAAGAACATGCGGTTGAAGTGCTGGAAGCCATCGCCACCGGTGTCGGGCATATAGACGTAGGCGATCTTGCCGCCGGAATGCCGGTCGACGTAAGCGCGGTTGCGTTCGATCCAGTCCCAGCGGCGCAGGCCGGCTTCGTCGGCGATCGGCACAACAGTGATCACGCGGCTGGCAGCGGCCTTGTCCGAGGTCGAGGCGCTGCTGCTACTGCTGACCGTCAGCTGCACCTGCTTGCCGACGCTGTTCTCCAGCAGGGCATGCACATTGCTTTTCGCATCGAGTGCCCGGCCGTCAACGGCCAGCAGCCAGTCGCCGTCCTTGACGCCCAGGCCCGGCGCAGCCAAGGGTGCTTTCAGGAAGGGGTTCCAGCGGTCGCCGCGGTAGATCTTGGCCAGTCGGACGCGGCCGTCCGGCTCCGTGCGCAAGTCGGCGCCGAGCAGGCCCACGGGCACGGCTTTCTCCTGGTGCACATCGCCGCCGCCGACGCGGTTGTGGCCGACTTGCATCTCGCCGATCATTTCGACCAGCAAATCGTTGAGGTCCTCGCGCCTCTGCACATGGTCCAGCAAAGGCAGATACCGGCGGTAGACCTCATCCCAGTCCAGGCCATGCAGCTTGGGGTCGTAGAAGTAGGCGCGCTCCATCCACCAGACCTCGTCGAAGATCTGCCGCCATTCGGCGCGCGCATCGACGCGCGCGCTCAACCCGCTCACATCGATAGGCTTGGCCTCCAGCTTTTCGCCGGCATCGGCGATCTCGAGCTTGCCCTTGGCTCCGACCAGCAGCAACTTCTTGCCATCGCCGCTGAGGCTGATGGCCTGCACGCCGGCGCGCAGCTGCTTGCTCTCGCGTTCCTTGAAATCAAAGCGGAACAGCTCGGCCTCGTTGCCGGCCTCGGCGTTCTCGGGCGGTTCGCCGCTGGCACCGCGCTGGCGGCGCTGCAAGTAAAACAAGGCGCCATCGGCGGCCACGGCCAGGGAGTCGTAATTGCGCTCGGCCACCGGCAGGCCGACGATGCGCTGGTCCAGGCCCTCGAGGTCGATGCGGACCGGCTTGCTGTCCTTTTTGGCCTCGTCTGCCTTGGCCTCATCCTTTTTCGGGTCGTCTTTCTTCGGCCCGTCCTTCTTCGCGGCGTCCTTGCTCGCCTCGTCCTTCTTGGGCAGCTCTTCATCGCCGCTGCGCGGCAAGAGCGGCGACTTGCCATCGGCCGCCAGCACGGCAACAAACAGGCCGGCGCGCAGCGGCCGATCCTGGGTGCTCATGTCCAGGCCGACCTGGCTGGGGCCGGAATTGACCGAGGCGGTGAAGTAGAGGTAGTCCTGAGCGGCGAACTGCGGGTTGTCGGCATGGCTGAGGCCATCGCTCAAGGCGACATCCCGGCCACCTTGCAGCTCATGCAGACGGATCTGGGAGAAATGATTGGCCGCTCGCACGGTGTAGGCCAGCCAGCGGCTGTCGCTGGAATAGCTGACCTTGAAATTGGCCCGGCGCGGGCTGCTGCCGATGCGCTGGCTGCTGCCGGTCTGGCCGCTGGCGTCCAGTTTCAGCGCATAGAGATTAAGGTGGTTGTCCTGGTAGGCCAGGCTCCGGCCGTCCGGTGCCCAGGCCAGCAAGGTGTAGTAGGTCGACGCCGCTTGCGCCTTCTCGCCGGGCAGGCCGAGCGCGATGGCTCGCGGCTGGTCCAGGCCCGTGGCCGCGCGCAGCATCAGCTGGTGGGTGAAGCCCGGCGCTTCCGAAAGATAGGCCACGCGCTGGCCGTCCGGGCTCCAGAGTGCGTCCTTCTCGCGCACGCCGGCGCTCTGGGTCAGGTTGCGGATCGAGCCGTCCTTGACCGGCACGGTGTAGACGTCCCCGCGGGCGCTGACCAGCACACGCTTGCCGGTGTTGGACAGCTGGGCCGAGCTGATCTGGCGGCTGGCGTCGCGCCACTGCTCTCGGGCCTGCGGCGCCTGCGCCTGCAGCTGGATGGCGAGCGTCTGGCCCTGGCCGCTGGGCAGGTCCAGACTCTTGAGCTGGCCGCCCACCTCGTAGACCAGCTGGCCGTCGCGGGCGGCCACGCTGCGCACATCCCAAACCCGTTCCTGGGTCAGCTGGCGCAAGGCCTTTGTCTTGGGGTGGAAGGCGAAGAGATTGGCGGCATGGCCGTCGCGGTCCGAAATGAACACGACTTCCTCGCCCAGCCAGACCGGGTTGCTGTCGCTGGCGTTTTCATGCGGAACCTGCTGCCAGGTCTTCTTGACGGGATCGATGATCCAGATCGGCGGCGTCGTGCCGCCGCGATGCAGGCGCCAGCCGGCCGTGTTGCCATGGGCGCCGCGGTAGGGGCGGTAGGCCAAGCGCTGGCCGTCGGGCGACCAGCTGCCTTCATAGGCCACGGCCTCCATGATCTTGCGCTCCGGCCCGCCCTGCAGCGGCACTTCGTAGAGCTGATTGCTGCGGTTGTTGGCCACCTCGCGGGCCGAGGCAAACAGCACGCGCTGGCCGTCGGCGCTCCAGCCATTGACCACATCGGCGCCCGGGTGCCAGCTCAGGCGGCGGGGCTGTCCGCCGCTGGACGGCATGACATAGACATCGGTGTTGCCGTCGTAGCTGGCCGAATAGGCAAGCCAGCGGCCGTCGGGCGAAAAACTGGGCGCGAACTCGGCGGCCGCATGCTGGGTGAGTTGGCGCGGGTTGCGGCCCTGACGGTCACTGACCCAGATATCACCGGCCCAGACAAAGGCCAGCTGATCGGCCGATATGCTGGGTTGATGCAGCAGGCGGCTGGGTTCGGCCGCCCGTGCCGGGCTGGCCAGGCTGGCCATGAGCAGCGAAGTCGCCAGGGCGATGGCGGGTGACACGCGAGAGTTCATGGCAGCAGGCTTTCAAGAGAGAAAAGGAGATGGCGTGGGGGGGCGTTCAGCCCTGTGCTTTGGTCCTGCGTGCCTTCAGGCCGCCGGCAATGGCGATCACGCCGGGGATCAGAATCATGGCCCAGATGATCTTGGAGAAATTTGCCTGCACCCAGGCCAGGTTGCCAAAGGCGTAGCCAAGCAAGGTGATGCTCAGCACCCAGAGCAGAGCGCCGCCGACGTTGTAGGCGGTGAACTTGGCCCGACTCATGGCCGCCACGCCGGCCACAAAGGGCGCGAAGGTGCGCACAAACGGCATGAAACGGGCCACTACGATGGTGATGCCGCCGTGGCGCTCGTAGAACTCATGGGCTGCGTCAAACGCGCGCCGGTTGAAGAAGCGCGACTGTTCCCACTGGAAGACCTTGGGGCCGAAATAGCGCCCGATCATGTAGTTGCACTGGTCGCCCAGAATGGCCGCTACCAGCATCACCACCAGCACCATGGGCAGATTGATCAGGCCCGCACCGCACAGCGCACCGACGACAAAGAGCAAGGAGTCGCCGGGCAGAAAGGGCATCACCACCACTCCGGTCTCGACAAAGAGAATCAGGAACAGCAGGGCATAGACCCAGGCGCCGTAAGTCGCCACAAAAGCGGCGATGTGCTTGTCCACATGGACGATGAAGTCGATCAAGAAGCTGAGGAATTCCATGGCGGCGGATTATGCGGGCGCTTGATGACCGCTGCGGAGGGCCCGGGACCGCGCGCCGGGTCAGAATCAGCGCTTCACAGCCTCGCTGCCAACTTGCACCCCATGAATTCTCTGACCTGGATCCCCGTAAACGGCGCCCAACTGCCCTGCCTGCTCTTGCGCCATGCCAGCTCCAGCCTGCCGCCGCTGGTGTTTTTGCATGCCGGCGTCTGCGATCACCGGCTCTGGTTGCAGCAGCTGCAGGCTTTTGCGGCCGAGCGCACTGTGCTGGCCTATGACCGCCGCGGCTACGGCCAGGCTCGGATCGAAGCGGCTAGCGAGTATTCCCACCTGGCCGATCTGTGGGACGTGCTGGACGCGGCCGGCCTGAGCCGGGCGGTGCTGGTGGGCTGCTCCCTGGGCGGACGCCTGGCCCTTGAGGCCGCTCTGGACCGGCCCGAGCGTGTCGCCGGGCTCTTTCTGGTGGCGCCGTCGGTGACCGGAGGACCGGCCCCTGTGCTCAATGAACGCGAGCTGGCCATGGACGCTGCTGCCGATGCCGCCATGGACGCCGGTGATGTGGCAGGCGCCAACCGGGCCCTGGCCGCCTTGTGGCTCGACGGCCCCAGCAGCACCGAGGGCCGCGTCGGCGGCGCCGCTCGTGCCCTGTTTCTGGACATGGACGAACGCATGCTGCGCGCCACGCCGCCCGGCACGGCGCTCGAAGCCCCGACCATCTGGCCGCGCCTGGAGCACATCAGCGCGCCCAGCGAGCTGCTCTGGGGTGACTTGGACCTCGGCTACTTTTTCCCGCGCTGCGAGGCCATGGTGACTCGCATGGCCGGCGCCCGCCGCACCGTCCTGCCGGGCGTGGCCCACCTGCCCTCGCTGGAGGCGCCCGAGGCTTTCAACACGGCTTTGGCCGCCTTCCTGGCCACCTTGCCGTCTTGAGGGCCTGCCCCTTCTTACAATAGGCGCATGGATGTATCCGCCCCCGAGCCTTTCTTGTCTGCTGCACCGGCCCTGCCCTCGGCTCCGCGCCGCGCCATCCGCGAACTCCCCGATGAACTGATCAGCCAGATCGCTGCCGGCGAGGTGGTGGAGCGCCCGGCCTCAGTCGTGCGCGAGTTGGTGGACAACGCGCTCGACGCCGGCGCCGCGCAGATCCAGGTCAAGCTGATGGCCGGCGGCGTGCGCGCCATCGTGGTGGAAGACGACGGCCTGGGCATCCCGGTCGAAGAGTTGCCGCTGGCGCTCAAGCGCCATGCCACCAGCAAGATCCGCTCGCTGGACGAGCTGGAGTCGGTGGCCACCATGGGTTTCCGCGGTGAGGCTCTGGCCGCCATTTCCTCGGTGGCCGAGATGGCGGTGGCCAGCCGTTTCGAAGGCGCGGCCCATGCCCACCGCCTGGACGCCCGCTCGGGCGAGCTGGTGCCGGCCGCCCGCTCGCGTGGCACCAGCGTGGAGGTGCGCGAGCTCTTCTTCAGCACGCCGGCGCGGCGCAAATTCTTGAAGACCGACGCCACCGAGCTCGCGCACTGCGTGGAGTCGGTGCGTCGCCATGCCCTGGCCCGGCCCGATGTCGGCTTCACCGTCTGGCATGAGGGCAAGCTTGTCGAGCAATGGCGTGCCGGCAGCTCGGAAGCGCGCCTGGCCGATGTGCTGGGCACCGAGTTCATGGCCGAGAGCCGCGCGGTCTATGCCGAGAGCGGCCCGCTGCGCATCTACGGACGCGCCGGCCTGCCTGAGGCCGCGCGCAGCCGCGCCGACATGCAGTACGTCTATGTCAACGGCCGCTATGTGCGCGACAAGCTGATTGCGCACGGCATCCGCTCGGCGTACGAAGACGTGCTGCACGGCCACCGCCAGCCCTGCTATGTGCTGTTCATCGAGATCGCGCCCGACCGGGTCGATGTCAATGTGCACCCGACCAAGATCGAGGTTCGTTTCCGTGACGGCCGCGAGATGCACCAGAAGGTGCGCTATGCGGTGCAGGACGCGCTGGCGGCTTCGCGTTCGGCCGAGCCCGCCGTGAGCGAGGCGCTGGTGGCTCAGTCGGCCGCCGCCGAGGTGCCCGGCCATCGCCCGGCACCCGGTTCGCCGCCGGTTTGGTTCAATGCCCCGGCTGCCGCTGCCGCGCGGGCCGAGGAAGCCCAGGCGCCGCTCTACAGCGGCACGCCCAGCTGGCGCAGCAACAGCCAGGCTTCGCTGGGCCTGGCCGAAGTGGCGGCGCTTTACGGCCAAAGTGTGCCGGCCCAGGCAAGACCTGGCCCTCAGCCTATCCAGCAGGCGCCCGCTCCGCTGTCTCCTTTGCCTGACCACGACTGGCCGCTCGGCCGGGCCATCGCTCAGATCCAGGGCGTCTATGTGCTGGCCGAGAACGCCCAGGGCCTGGTCATCGTCGATATGCATGCCGCCCACGAGCGCGTGGTCTACGAGCGCCTGAAAGCCAGCCTCGGTGCTGCGGCGATCGAATCGCAACCGCTCTTGATCCCGGTCACCTTTGCCGCCACGGCCCAGGAAATTGCCACGGCCGAAGCGCATGCCGAGGCCTTGAATCGCCTGGGCCTCGATGTGGCGCCGCTGTCGGCCAAGATGCTGGCGGTGCGGGCACGCCCGGCGGCCCTGGCCGGCGGCGATGTCGTGGAACTGGCGCGCGGCGTGCTGGCCGAGCTGGCCCAGTTCGACGCCAGCCATGCGATCGAGCGCGCCCAGCACGAGATCCTGGCCACCATGGCCTGCCACGGCGCCGTGCGCGCCAACCGCCAGCTCAGCCTGGACGAAATGAATGCCTTGTTGCGTGATATGGAGCGCACCGAGCGCGCCGATCAATGCAATCATGGCCGCCCGACCTGGCGCCAGCTCAGCATGCGCGAGCTCGACGCCCTTTTCCTGCGTGGGCGCTGAGGCCTTTTGGCAGCGCAGCCCACGATCGCTCTTTTCTCTTTGACGGAAACCCGGAGGCATCATGGCCACTTTGAAACTCAACAAGAAGACTGCAGGCCCGCCCGGTTCCAGCAACAAACGCAATGCCGATGGCGAACGGCGAGCGCCGATCCGCGGCAAGGGCGTGTCGCGCCCGCGCCAGAGCCTCGAGGCTGCCAAGACCGAACGCGAGCAACGCCAGGCCCAGTTCGAGCAGCGCCGTGGCGAGCAAGACCGGCCCGGTCGCCCGCCCGAGCGAGCCAGTTTTGACCGCCCGCGTGGCGACCGCCCGGCGCCCCAGGGCGGCGGCTATCAAGGCGGCCCCGGCCGCGGCGGCCCGGGCCAGCAACGCCCGCCGGCACGCGACGGTTGGCGCAATGAGGGCCCGCGTTTCGAGAGCCGGCATGAGGGTCGCCATGAGGGCCGTCCCGATGCTCGCAATGAGGGCCCGCGCTTCGACCCGCGCGGCGGCCCGCAAGGCCGGCCGGACTATCGCGATCAACGCGACCCGCGCGATTCACGTGACTCACGTCCGCAAGGTGGTGGCGGTGGCGGCTATGGCCGCGACGAGCAGCGCCCGCGCTTTGACGATCGTCGCCCCGCCTATGGGCAAGGTCAGGGCCAGGGCCAACAGCGGCCCCAGTCGGGCGGCTACAACCAAGCTCAGCAACAACGTCATCCGAGCGAGCGCGGCGGCCCCGGCCCGCGTGAAGACCGTTGGCAAGGCCAGCGGCCCAGCTATGCGCAGGAGCCGCGCCATGACCGAGGTCCGGGTGACTTTGGCGGTGGCCGCGAAGCCAACCGCGAGGGCTACCGCGAACCGCGCCAGGATCAGCGCTGCGCAAGCGGCCCGCGCCCTGGTTTCGGCCAGGGGCCCCGGCCCGACAGCCAGCAGTACGGTCAGCAGAACAGCCGGCCGAACGCCGCCCAACACCGCGCCGGTGAGCAACTGCCTGCCCATCTGCGCGAAGCAGCCGCCAAGCTGCGCCGCCAGCTCGACGAAGGCGATGACGGCGACGACCGCGACGATGTCTTCGTTGACGCCAACAGCGAAGGCCTGCGCCTGTCCAAGCACATGGGCGTGCTGGGCCTGGCCTCGCGCCGCGAAGCCGATGAATGGATTGCCGCCGGCTGGGTGCGCGTCGACGGCAAGCTGGCCGTGCTCGGCCAACGTGTCGCGCCCGACGTCAAGATCGAAATCGACCCGCTGGCCCACAAAGAGCAGGCCAAGCGCGTCACCATCCTCTTGCACAAGCCGATCGGTTATGTCTCCGGCCAGGCCGAAGACGGCTATGAACCGGCCTCGGTGCTGGTCAAGACCGACACCCACTGGACCGAGGACAGCTCGGGCATCAAGTACCACATCGGCCACACCCGCGGCCTGGCCCCGGCCGGCCGCCTGGACATCGACTCCACCGGCCTGCTGGTGCTGACGCAAGACGGTCGCATCGCCAAGCTGCTGATCGGTGAGGATTCGTCCATCGAGAAGGAATACCTGGTGCGGGTCGAGTACCAGGGCCGCGACGGCGTCAAGAGCGAAGACGGCCGCCTGCCGGCCGAAGACCTGGCCCTGCTCAACCATGGCCTGGAGCTCGACGGCGTCAAGCTCAAGCCGGCCAAGGTCAGCTGGCAGAACGAAGACCAGCTGCGCTTTGTGCTGCGCGAGGGCCGCAAGCGCCAGATCCGCCGCATGTGCGAGCAGGTCGGACTCAAGGTGGTGGGCCTGAAGCGTGTGCGCATCGGCCGCATCAATCTGGGCAATCTGCCGGTCGGCCAGTGGCGCTTCCTGACGCCTTGGGAGCGTTTCGACTGATGACGGCCCCGGCTTTTTCTCGCTTTCACCGGCCCATCTGCATCGCCGGGCCGACCGGTTCGGGCAAGACGGCGGCGGCCCTGGCCGCGGCCGAGTTCCTGCCGGTCGAGATCATCAGCGTCGATTCGGCCTTGGTCTACCGCGGCATGGACATCGGCACGGCCAAGCCGACGCGGGCCGAGCTCGCGTCCGTGCCCCACCATCTGATCGATGTCATCGAGCCGACCGAAGCCTATTCGGCTGCGCAGTTCGTGGCTTCGGCGCGGCGCTTGAGCGATGAGATCCTGGCGCGCGGCCATCTGCCCTTGCTGGTCGGCGGCACCATGCTGTATTTCAAGGCCTTGTTCGACGGCCTCAGTGAGATGCCGCAGGCCGATGAAGGCCTGCGCCGCGAGATTGATGAGCGCGCCGCCCGACTCGGCTGGCCGGCCTTGCACGAGGAGCTGGCAAGACTTGACCCCGCCACGGCTGCGCGCCTGGCGCCGCTCGATTCCCAGCGCATCCAGCGCGCGCTCGAGGTCTGCCAGCTGGCTGGCCGGCCGATGAGCGAGTTGCACCAGCAGCGCAGCCAGGGGGTCGATTGGCCCTTGATCTCGCTGGAGCCGAGCGACCGTGCCTGGCTGCATCGCCGCCTGGACCAGCGCTTCGAGCAAATGCTGAAGGACGGCCTGGTCGAGGAAGTGAAAGCCCTGCGCGCGCGCGGCGACCTGAGCCTGGACCTGCCGTCCATGCGCTGCGTCGGCTACCGCCAAAGCTGGGAAGCGCTGGACAGCGGCGATTTCAGCAGCCTGGCCGAGCGCGGCAGCGCCGCCACGCGCCAGCTGGCCAAACGTCAGATCACCTGGCTGCGCAGCATGCCGAAGCGCCAGATCGTGGCCTGCGATCACCCGCAAGCGCAGATCCAGGTGCTGGCCCTGCTGCAAAAAATCCTGCAGGCCGATGCCGCGGAGCCCGTGACATGACCGAGCTGCCGCTGCTGCTGGCCCGGGGCATTGCCAAGAGCTATGGCGCCACGCCGGTGTTCGCCGGCATCGACCTGCTCTTGCGGCGCGGCGAGCTGGTCGCCCTGCTGGGCGAATCGGGCTCGGGCAAAAGCACTTTGCTGAACTGCCTGGCCGGCCTGGACGAGGTGGACGCCGGCAGCATCCAGCTGCTGGGCCAGAACCTGGGCAGCCTGAACGAAGGTGAGCGCGCCCGCCTGCGCCGAGCTCAGCTCGGCTTTGTGTTCCAGGCCTTCCATGTCCTGCCCTATCTGAGCGTGCGGGACAACGTCGC
Organism: Paucibacter sp. DJ2R-2; assembly: GCF_025717675.1. GTDB lineage: Bacteria > Pseudomonadota > Gammaproteobacteria > Burkholderiales > Burkholderiaceae_C > Paucibacter_A. The sequence continues at coordinate 10,288 of NZ_JAJIRT010000006.1, read as the reverse complement.
CCTGCCGCTTTTGCTGCTGCAGCGGCCCGACGCGGCCCGGGTGCAGGAGATGCTGGAGGCGGTGAGCCTGGGCCATCTGGCCGAGCGCCTGCCGCGCCAGCTCTCGGGCGGCCAGCTGCAGCGGGTGGCGATTGCCCGGGCGCTGGTGCACAAGCCGGCCCTGGTGCTGGCCGATGAGCCGACCGGCAATCTGGACAGCCGCAGTGCCAGCGCCGTGCTCGACCTGCTGCTGGATCAGGTCCATGCCCAGGGCGCGGCCTGCTTGCTGGTCACGCACTCCGAGCGGGCCGCCGAGCGGGCCGACCGCTGCCTGCGCCTGGAAGACCTGATGATGAGCGCCGCCTCGCCTTGACCCCCCACGCCTTGAGCCCGCGCGCCCTGATCGCCTGGCTGCGCTTCCTGTCCTGGCCGGCTCTGCGCCACCAGGCCGGGCGCCAGGCCTTGGCTCTGCTGGCCATCGCGCTGGGCGTGGCCCTGTCCTACGGCGTGCATCTGCTGAACGGAGCTGCCCTGGCCGAGTTCGGCAGCGCCGCGGCCAGCCTCAATGGCCAGCCCGACTTGGTCCTGCGCGCGCCCGGCGGCACCGTCCAGGAAGACGCTTATGCCCAGATCGCCGGCCTGCCCGAGGTGGCGCAGGCCTCGCCGGTGCTGGGCGGCCAGGCGCAAGCCCTTGATGCCAAGGGCCAGCCTTTCAACGTCACCGTGATCGGCCTGGACATGCTGCAGGCGGGGCCCATCAACCCCGATCTGCTGCCGCGCCTGGCCTCGCCGCTGGATGGGCTGGACCCGGGCCGCGTCTTCCCCAATGCCGCGCTGCTGCGCCGCCTCGGGCCGGCCGGTGCCGAGGGTCAGGTCTTGCGCCTGCGCGCCGCCAGCAGCGACAGCGGCCAGGTGCAGAGCCTGGACCTTCGCATCGGCCCGAGCAGCCCGGACGGCGGGCCGCCGCGGGCGGTGGTGGACATCGCCGCCGCCCAGGTCTTGTTCGGCCGTTTGGGGCAGCTCGATCGGGTGGACCTGCGCCTGGCCCCCGGTGTCTCGCCGAGCGAGTGGCTGGCTCGCCAGCGCCTGCCAGCGGGCTTGAGCGCCACGCCGCCGGCCGACGAGAGCGCCCGCCTGGGCCGGCTGACGCAGGCCTACCGCGTCAACCTCGGCGTGCTCTCGCTGATGGCTTTGTTCACCGGCAGTTTTCTGGTGTTTGCCGTGATTTCTCTGTCCGTGGCCCAACGCCTGCCGCAATGGGCGCTGCTCGGCGTGCTGGGCATGAGTGCGCGTGAGCGCTCGGCACTGGTCTTGCTGGAGGGGCTGCTGCTGGGCTTGCTCGGCAGTGCCCTGGGCCTGCTGCTCGGCTGGCAGTTGGCAGGCCTGGGCCTGCGGGTGCTGGGCAGCGATCTGGGCCTGGCCGCCATCAGTGGTGTGCGACCGGCCCTGCAGTTCAGTGCCGCGCAGCTGCCGGCCGCCCTGCTCTTCGGCGGCCTGGGCCTGACGGTCAGCCTGCTCAGTGCCTGGCTGCCGGCCCGCAGTGTGCAGCGCATGCCGGTGGCCCAGGTGCTCAAGGGCTTGGGCCAGCGATTGAGCGAGGGGCCGCCCGTCTGGCTGGGCCCGGCCCTGCTCTTGCTGGGCCTGGGTCTGGCCTTGCTGCCGCCGATCTCTTGGCCCGCGGCCCTGGCCGGGGTTCCGGTCGCCGCCTATGCCGCCATGCTGGCGGTGTTGGCCGGCGGCATGGCTTGTGTGCCCGCCTTGCTGCGCCTGAGCCTGGGGCTGCTAGCCTGGAGCCGGCCCGGGGCGAGCTTGTTGCTGCTGCGCGAGCGCGCCCGCGACCAGGCCGGCGAGGCCAGCCGGGCCCTGGCCGGCGTGCTGGTGGCGCTGAGCTTGTCGGTGGCCATGCTGGTCATGGTGGGCAGCTTCCGCGATTCACTGAACCAATGGCTGAGCCAGATGCTGCCGGCCGATCTCTACCTGCGCTCGGCCCTGCGTGGCAGCGCCGGCCAGCAGGCTCCGCTGCCGCCGGCCCTTGTGGACGCGATACGGGGCAGCGCTCAGCTCCGCGATATCAGGCTGCAACGCAGCCAGCAGGTCTGGCTCGACGGCATGCCGGCCGGGGCCGATCCGCTGGACCTGCAAGCGCGTGAGCTCGATGAGCAGAGCCTGCCCCTGGCCGGCGCCCTCGCGCCCGCGCCGGCGGGCCAAACACGTTTAACCCCCATCTACATCAACGAAGCCCTGCGCGATGCCCAGGGCCTGCGGCCGGGACAGACCGTGCAGCTGCGCCTGCAGCCGGGCGGGCCACCGCTGCCCGTGTTTGTGCGCGGCGTCTGGCGCGACTATGCGCGCCAGAGCGGCGCGGTGCTGATGCCGCTGTCCGCCTACCGGGCCTGGAGTGGCGACCTGCGCGTCACCGAGCTCTACCTCTGGCTGCCCCCGGGTGCCGACCCCAAAGCCAGCAGCGAGGCCTTGCGTGCCCTGGCCGCCGAGCCGCAGGATCTTGAGATCGCCGCGGTCAGCGAGTTGCGCGCCATCTCTTTGCACATTTTCGACCGCAGCTTTGCCGTCACCGTCTGGCTGCAGGCCGTGGCCTTGGCGATCGGTCTGTTCGGCATCGCCGCGGCCGCGTCGGCCCAGACCCTGGCGCGGCGGCGCGAGTTCGGCCTGCTGCTGCATCTGGGCTTCACACGCGCCGATGTGCTGCGATTGCTGGGCTTGGAAGCCGTGCTGCTGTGCGGCGTTGGCGCCATTGCCGGCCTGGCCTTGGGCCTGTGCCTGAGTGCGGTGCTGATCTGGGTGGTCAACCCGCAGAGCTTTCACTGGAGCATGGACCTGAGCCTGCCCGGCTGGCGCCTCGCTGCCCTGCTGGCCGCCGTGTTCGTGGCCGGCGTGCTGGCCTCGCTCTTGGCGGGTTACCGGGCCGTGGCCCAGCAGGCGGTGCAAGCGGTCAAGGAGGATTGGTGATGCAGGGCGAGCCAGGCGACTGGGTGCCGGGCCGGCGCGCCTGGCTGATGCAAGCTGCAGTTTTGGGCCTGCTGCCGGGGGCGAGCCTGGCGCTCGATTCGACCGGCGCCGCGCGCCCTGCCCGGCTGAGTTTTCCGCGCGACTTTGGCGCGCACCCCGAACAGGCCATCGAATGGTGGTACCTGACCGGCGTCCTGTCGCGGCCGGGCCGCTCGGAGCCGGAGTTCGGCTACCAGCTGACCTTTTTTCGCCGGCGCGGCCCGGCGGCACCCGAGCACCCGAGCCGGCTGGCCGCGCGCCAGCTTTTGCTGGCCCATGGCGCGCTCAGCGATCTGCGCCCGGGCGGACGCCTGCGTCACGATCAGCGCCTGGGCCGTGCTGTGGCCGGCCTGAATGAGGCCAGCGAGCTGGACTGTGCTGTCCGCATGGCCGACTGGCGCCTGGCCCGTGTGCCGGGCTCCGGCCCGGACCGCTACCGGGCCGCTCTGAGCAGCCGCAGCGGCGGTTTCGCGCTGCAGCTGGAGCTGCAGGCCAGCCAAGCCCTGCTTTTGCAAGGCGCCGGCGGCTTTTCGCGCAAAGGGCCGCAGCCCGAGCAGTTCAGCCATTACTACAGCCAAGTGCAGCTGCTCAGCCAGGCGCAGCTGCAGCTGGACGGGAAGGTCTTGAGTCTGCAGGGGCGCTCCTGGCTGGACCATGAGTGGAGCGAGCATCTGCTGGGCAAGCCTTCGGACGCAGGGGCAGCTGGCACGGCAGCTGCTGAGAGCGCCATCGGCTGGGACTGGGCCGGCATCAACCTCGGCGACGGCGGCGCGCTGACCGTGTTTCGTCTGCGCCGCGCCGACGGCAGCACGCTCTGGAGTGGCGGCAGCTGGCGCCGGGCCGATGGCAGCACGCTGACCTTCGCGCCTGAGGATGTTCAGATGCAGGCGCTGCGCCACTGGGACAGCCCGCGTGGCGGCGCTCGTTACCCGCTGGAATGGAGGCTGCGCACACCGCAAGGTGAGCAGCGCCTGCGCGCCCTGCTGGACGACCAGGAAATCACCGGTGGCCTGCGCTACTGGGAAGGCGCGGCCGAGCTGCTCGACGCCCAGGGTCGGCGCAGCGGCCTCGGATATCTGGAATTGACCGGCTATGCGGGGGCGCTGCGGATTTGAGCTCGGCCCGTACGGCCGGTACTGAGCGTTTCAGGCCTGCAAGGCGCTGAACGTTCCCGGCAGCAGGCCCGGCCCTGCGCGCACGCAGTTGCGACCCTCGGCCTTGGCCAGGTGCAAGGCCTCATCGGCCTCATTGAGCAAGTCGTCGAGGCCGACGTGGCCACTCTTGAGCACGGCCACGCCGATGCTGACGCTGACCGGCACTGGGTGGGCATTCCATGCGAAATCCATGGCCAGCACGCGCTCGCGGATGCGTTCTGCGACATCGAGCGCGCCGAGTGGGTCGGTGTGCGGCAGGAAGAGCATGAACTCCTCGCCCCCGTAACGGCACAAAACATCGGCCTGGCGCAGGGTTTCGCCGCTGACCTCGGCCACCTGGCGCAACAGCATGTCGCCACAGGCGTGGCCAAAGGCTTCGTTGATGCGCTTGAAATGGTCGATGTCGATCAGCACCAGGGCGCAAGGCGTCTGGTAGCGCCGGGCCAGCGACCATTCCCGCTCGACCAGGCTGAGGAATTGGCGGCGGTTGCACAAGCCGGTCAGGCTGTCCCGGGTGGCGTAGCGGGCGGTGAAGCGCAGGGCCCGGTCAAGATGGGCCAGCAGAGCCAGCACGCAGGCACTGAGCACGGCCGCCAGGGACAGGCCGCAGAGCGCCGCGATCAGGGCCGCCGTCGGCCGGTCACCGCGCCCCAGCAGGGACACGACCAATTGCGACAGCGCCACGCAGACCAGGGTGATGAAGGCGCAGAACAGCCAGTGCGCCGGGCGCGGTCCGAGGCGCCGCAGGGCGCTGCGCAGGGGCGGCAACCAGGCCGGCAAGTCCAGGGGCTCGTGCATAAAAGGCGAATGAGGAACGGGTACGTCGACAGCAGGTCTCGGTGCAGCCGGGCATTTCAGCACAGGCCAAGGTGTGGGCGCACAGCGCCCCCCGCAGGCCCGGGGGAGGACTATCCCGCTTTTTGAGGGGCAAACCCCGCTTTTGTGGCGGACTTGCTGAATGTCAAGATCACCCTTGGCAGTGGGGGTGAAACTGTGGCACGGGCGACGGTGTGCTTTCGCGGCCACCCAAGACCTGCCCCAAAAGACGAGCCATCAAGAGGCCGGACAGGAGACACGATTGAACAAAAAGAGCCAAGGTCCGGGAACGGACGAGGCCGCGGCGGCGGCAATTGCAGTGGCGCAGCCTGTGCTGCTGACGGATGTGGAGGCGGCGGTGGACGAGATCCTGCGCCGCCTGCCCGGTGAGATCCGGCTGGCCCTGCCCCTGGGCGTGGGCAAGCCCAACCCGCTGCTGAACGCGCTCTACCGGCGTGTGGCGGCGCAGCCTGAGCGCCGTTTGCACATCTACACCGCGCTGTCGCTGGAGCGGCCCAAGGGTCGCACCGAGCTGGAGCAGCATTTCTTGGCGCCCCTGGTCGAGCGCGTGTTCGCCGACTACCCTGACCTGGCCTATGTGGCGCCACTGCGCGCCGGCCAGCTGCCGCCCAATATCTCGGTGCAGGAGTTCTTCTTCAAGACCGCCGACTACCTCGGCAACGAGGCGGCACAGCAAGGCTTCATCTGCACCAACTACAGCTTTGCCGTGCGGGACATGTGCAGCCAGGGCATCAATCTGCTGATGCAGGCGGTGGCCACGCGCCTGAACCCGGAGACCGGTGCGCGCGAGTATTCCCTGTCCTGCAACCCCGACCTCAGCTTCGATCTGCTCGAGCACCAGGCCGCCGTCGGGCAGCCGGTGCTCAGCGTGGCCATGGTCAACGAGGCCCTGCCCTTCATGCCCGGGCCGGCCGTGGCCGACGCCGGCTTGTTCAGCCTGCTGCTGAGCGGGCCGGGCTGCAGCCACAGCGTGTTCGCGCCGCCCAATGCCGCCATTTCCTGGGCCGATTACGCCATCGGCCTGCATGCCTCCAGCCTGGTCAAGGACGGTGGCACGCTGCAGATCGGCATCGGCTCGCTCGGTGACGCCATTGCCCAGGCCCTGATCGTGCGCGAGACCCGCAATGCCGACTACCGGGCCATCCTTAGCGGATTGTGCGGGCTGGGCGGCTGCAGTCCGTCCGACCCACAGGCAGGGCGCGAGCTGGGCCGCTTCGAGCAGGGCCTGTACGGCTGCTCGGAGATGTTCGTCAACGGCTTCATGCGCTTGATCGATGCCGGGCTGATCCGCCGCCTGGTGTTCGACGATCTGGATTTGCAAGCGCTGGCCCTGGCGGGCCAGCTGGGCCCGCAGCCCGAAGCGGGCGTGATCCGTGCACTGCAGGAGCGCGGCCGCATCGCGTCGCCGCTTCGTCCTTGCGACCTGGAGTTTCTTCAGGCCCAGGGTCTGCTGAAGCCCGAGGTCGAGCTGCAGGCCGATGGACGGCTGGCCTATGCCGGCCAGCATTGGCCGAACTGCTGCGAGGCCATGGCGCCCGAGCTGATCGGCCCGGCATGGCGACGGGCCACGCTGATGCATGGCGGCTTCTTCCTCGGCCCGCGCGATTTCTACCAACGCTTGCGCGAGCTGCCCGAAGGCCTGCGCCAGCGCATCGCCATGACGCGCATCCACTTCATCAACGAGCTCTACGGCGACGCCCTGGGTTCGGAAGCGCTCAAGCGCGCGCAGCGCCGGGATGCCCGTTTCATCAACACGACGATGAAGATGACGCTGCTGGGCGCCGCCTCGTCCGATGGCTATGACTCGGGCCAGATGGTTTCGGGCGTGGGCGGTCAGTACAACTTCGTCGCCATGGGCCATGCGCTGCAGGGGGCACGCTCCATCCTGCTGCTGCGGGCCACGCATGACAACGCCCAGGGCCTGAGCAGCTCCATCGTCTGGCACTACGCCAACTGCACCATCCCGCGCCATCTGCGCGACATCGTCGTCACCGAATACGGCGTGGCCGACTTGCGCGGCTGCAGCGATGCCGAGGTGATTTCGCGCCTGCTGCAGGTCTGTGACTCGCGTTTCCAACAGGGCTTGATGGACGAGGCCAAAGCCCATGGCAAGCTGCCGGCCGACTACCAGCTGCCGGCAGCGGCCCGGCGCAATCTGCCCGAGGCCTTGCGCGAGCAGCTGCGCCCCTGGCGCAACAGCGGCGTGCTGCCCGATTTTCCCTTCGGCACCGACCTCAGCGACGAGGAAATGCAGATCGTGCGCGCGCTCAAAAAGCTCAAGCACGCCAGCCACCACCCGGTCGAGCTGGTCAAGCTCATCGTCAAAAGCCTGGGGCCGCAAACCCCGGTGCCCGAGGCCTGGCTGGAGCGCCTGGGCCTCAATGAGGCGCACAGCTTCAAGCAGCTGTTTCTACGGCGGCTGTTCTCGAGCAATCTTTGAGTCTGGGGTGTCGCGGCGCTGGGCATCCGAAGCGACAGCCATGGGCCGAGGCCACCGAAACGTGGCCACCCATTTCAGTTGTGAGACGTCAAAGCCGCCATGATTTGATGGCAATATGCGGCCCAGTCAGTCACTGGCCTATGCCATGCGTACCGGGCAGGTTTTTGTAACAAGCGCGGCTTTTGGCGTCTCAATTAATGGGCCATGAGAAGCCGTCGTTTGGACAGATAACCTAACTCCGACAAGCACTTGCCTGGCCTTGCTCGCAGTCGGTTATTACGACACTTGCCGTGATATACGGCGTTAGCTATCGATATACAACACGTTGGGCGTCATGTCGTTGCGTTCCTTCCTAAGTAAAGAGCGCTCTCGTGATCGCACGCTGTTCGTCGCTTGTGGCATCGGCTTCGTCGCCTACGCGGCCTGGCACTTTTGGCGTGGTAGCTGGGGTGTTGCTTGCTTTCTTGGGGGCTTCGGCTTGCTCTCCCTTGCCGCTGGCGCATTGCTGAGCGAACAGCGCCTCAATACACTGGCCACGGTACTCTTGCTCATCAATTTCGTCGCTGCCGCGGCAGCACTTGTCGCAGGAGTGGGCGTCCAATGAGGCCTTGTATGTACCGAGTCGCGATGACGCCCAACCAGTCGCTCGAGTGGACCTCCGCCAGCTGGCCGCGCTACGCTGCCTGTATATTTTCAGCGCCGCGCGGCCAGCTGGCTCCGGCCCCTCAGCTTCAACGTTATGCAGCAAGCTAAGCAACGCTTGAATATCCGTTTTCGGTCGGGCGTTCGCCTCGGCCACGCGGAGCAGTCTCCCGTGATTTCCTCGGAGTCGGGCTGCGGCCGCTTCGGCCCAGCTTCCGGCCGCCGTGATCTTGCCGGTCTTGGCCCGGTTGCTCGTTCTCTCTTCTTGGTTCACCGTCCGCCCGCAGAAGAACAACCCGCTTGCCGCCTCAGCCGATCGCCACGTGGGTACAGCTTCGGTATGCTTTCGGCCACATCCACCGCAGTGCCTTCGAATTTGGCTCTGCATAACCGGTCGCTCGAGCCGACCCTCACCAGCACGCCGCTTCAGGCCCTCATTTCATTCTGGGCCTTGCGCGTCCTGCCGGCGCGGCCGGCTCAGCTTCAACGTTAGGCATCATCATGAGCAATGTCATGCCACTCAGTCAACGCGTCCGAATTGCGGGTCGATGGAAGTTCCGCGATGGATTTTCAGACATCGAATTCACGATCACGGCAGATGGCGATGATCTTGGAGTTGACGTAGTCGATACGTCAGATGGCGAGCGTCCGGAGATTTTCGGAGTTAAGTGGCAGGAGAAGGATATGTCGTTGCTGTTCGCAGTCCACTGGAGCAACGGTCGATTTCAAAAATACCAGGTCGCAGTGGGTCCGGATCAAGATCGAGTGGAGGCGACGATTACCTCCACTATTCAAGAGATTTGGGAGCGGCAATGATGCCTAACCGGTCGCTCGAGTGGACCTACGCCAGCTGGCCGCGCTACGCTGCTTGTATATTTTCAGCTCCGCGCGGCCAGCTGTCTGCGGCCCCTCAGCTTCAACGTTGAGCCACACAATGAGCATTGTTGCTACTCGAAAGACTGCGGCAGTAGCGGGCGCTTGGGCCGCGTTTGGCCTTGTGTCCTTTGACGGCTGGATGAGTCAGCACGCACCGAGCGCGACAATTGGGCAGAACGCGGTGTGGCTTTTGGCGTTTGCCGTGTTTCTGTTTGTTCCGGTCTACTTCTTGGTTCTCGGTCGAGACACTGAACCGTTTAGTCGCACTTGGTTTCTTGATCCCGACGAGCGTGCCAGATACGGTCTGGTTATCCATCGCATGCTGGTCTGGTTTCTATGCGCTGGGGTCGTTGCCATTCTCTGGACTTGTGTGCTTGGTTGGTTCTTGGGTGGAACATCGCAATGAGCGATAGCCTTCTACGAGTCCGGGACGAAGTGTGGCCCAACCAGTCATTCGAGCGGACCGCCTCCGGCGTCCGCTCACTTTCACGTTATGCAGCAAGCTAAGAAAGGCATGAAGGCCCGTTTTCGGTCTGGCGACCGCCATGAGTGCGCTGCGTATTGCGCCGTGATTCTCTCGGAGTCGGAGACTTCCCGCACACTGCCAGCCTCCGGCCGCCCTGATCTTGCCGGTCTTGGCCAGGATGCTCGTTCTCTTTTCTTGGTTCGCCGCCACCTGCGCCGCGAAAACCGCGCTTGCCGCCTCAGCCGATCGCCTCATGGGTACAGCTTCGGTATGCTGTCGGCCACCTCCACCGCAGTGCCTTCGAAGTGGCTCTGCATAACCGGTCGCTCGAGCCGATCGCCTGCGGCTCCGGCTCAGCTTCAACGTTGAACCGCTATGCAAACGCTGCTCGTTGATCGCGTTGAACCCTATTCCCAGGGCGACGAGTGTTCGTCTGTGACGTTGCGCAGCACGCAGGGCCAGATTGACGCTTTTTGCTTCGCGCGCGACTTGGTTGAGGGTGAACGGGTGGACAACGCATTGGCTGCGCTCGACGCTGAGATTAAAGCAGCTTGCCTTTCGGACTGGCCTGAAGATCTGCAAGAGCAACGATCCATAGAGCGAATGGAGAAGACCGGCCCCTATGCGTATCGTGGCGTCGGCCATGTGGTGGATCGAGCGGCCGGCATCATCGAAGTCCTCGGCTTCCGCATCGACGTAGGCGAGCTCCCGTGCGAAGGAGCGGTGGAGTTCAGTTTTATGCGAGTCGATATTCGATGAATCGGTTCAACCTTTTGCTGCAGCGGACGGCTCCGCCGCCCGCTGAGCGCCGACGTTGAGCCTCGCGTGCAAAGTGTGCACATTGCCTCCGCACCATGAATAGCCAAAGGTACCGATCGCTCCGAACAT
>NZ_JAJIRT010000041.1 GCF_025717675.1 Paucibacter sp. DJ2R-2 | reverse complement strand
CAGTGAAATGCCTCAGCGCCGATGATAGTGCGGGTTCCCGTGTGAAAGTAGGTCATCGTCAGGCTAATATTTAAGCAAAACGCCCGGTCACATGGCCGGGCGTTTCTGTCTCTGGGCGTGATGGCTGCCTCGTGCATTCGTCGGCTCGGTCTCTAGGTACAAGCGTTGCGCGCATCGTTTGTACTTGCAGATCTCGTTGGGCCTACGGCCTGGTGCGGAGCAAGGCAGAAGTTGCAAGCTGATGAAAATCGCTGCAATAGGTGTTGACGATAGTAAAAACATCAGTCATAATCTCGCTTCTGTGCTGTTGACGCAAGTTGATGGCGGCAAGATCAGATGAGAGTCTGGCTTGAGCAA
>NZ_JAJIRT010000040.1 GCF_025717675.1 Paucibacter sp. DJ2R-2 | reverse complement strand
GCCGAGCGCCTGGACAAGGCGGCCGACAAGATCCTGGCGCTGCACCAGGCGCAGGACAAGGCCGGCGCTCAGGAGCCCTTGGAAGCCAAACGGCAAGCCCGCGTGGAAGCCTTGCGCGAGGAGGCCGCACGCACCCGGGCCTTCGTCGCCCAGAACCCCAAGCGACTGAATGCCAAGGGCCAAGAGCTCAAGTCCAACATCACCGACCCCGACAGCGCCAAGATGGCCACGAACAAAGGCGTGATCCAGGGCTACGCAGCGCAAGCAGCCGTGGACAGCGCCAACCAGGTCATCATCGCCGCCGACGTGGTGGGCTCGGGCTCGGAGCAGGCCATGCTCGCGCCCATGATCGAGCAGGCCCAAGCGTGGACGGATGAGAACAC
>NZ_JAJIRT010000039.1 GCF_025717675.1 Paucibacter sp. DJ2R-2 | reverse complement strand
GACCGGTTAGAGCGCATTAGACGACCAACAGACCAGGCTCACCAGGAAGGCTGAAGGAGAAAGACTCTAATCCGGATGAATCGATAGTAGCGAGAAGTGTGGAGCTATCAGACCACTTCAGCTGAAGCCCCACCCCCCTGGCCCAATCAGCGCTCGAAATGGTGAGACCCACAAGATCAGCAAGTGCCGCTGCACCTCGGCGCAAGCTCTCCCTTTGCACAGTCACCCTGATGCCTTCGCGCGCCGAAATCTCATAGCCACTTTCAACAGTTAATCGACTGCCGTCGAACACTAGCTCAATGTGATGCTTGCCCAGAACGACGGAAAGGAGCTCCTGCCCGGACATGGAGTCAAGGGAGATGTCTTCTGGGATTACGCCGTTGACGCGAGTAGGCATGGTGCGCTCTAACGT
>NZ_JAJIRT010000005.1 GCF_025717675.1 Paucibacter sp. DJ2R-2 | reverse complement strand
TTGCGGACGGCCAGATGCGCAAGCGCGATGAGCGCTTCGCGGATCAGGCCAAGCACAAGGCAAAGCCTGACCCCTTGCATGACAAAAAGGCAGGCGCCGACGAGCCGCCAGAGGGCCAGCACTTCCGGCCCAAGGACTTTCGCTTCAACGACGAAGACCACACGGCCACTTGCCCGGCAGGCCAGGTCTTGAACAGCAGCGGCCGCATCCACCTCACCGCCCGCGGCCAGCCCTACGAGACCTACATCGCTCAGGCGACGGACTGCAGCAGCTGCTCGCTGCGCTCCAAGTGCATCAAGACTCGAGGGCGCGATGACCAGACTCCGCTGACACGTGGCCGCCAAGTCAGCCGCTTCCTGCCCAAGGCCGCAGACCCCAGCCACCCGAGTGAGCGCATGCGCCAGGCCATCGATTCACCGCGGGGCCGGCAGTTGTACAGCCAACGCATCGGCACGGTGGAGCCGGTGTTCGCCAATCTGCGGCACAACAAGCGGCTGACTCGCTTGAACCACCGAGGGCAGGCCAAAGTGCGCACGCAGTGGAGCCTGTATTGCATGGTGCACAACATCGAGAAACTCTCGAAAGCGGGACTCGGGCAAATCGGAGTTCAATAACGCAGTCCACAGGCGGCACAATTGCACTCAGGTGCCGCTGGAGCGGCTTACAGACCCCAATTCACCGATGAACCCAGAAACTCGCCTTCGCCGACATTCACACGCCCAGAGTAGTGCGGGTGGTTGGGGATATCGGGTTATTGGACAGCCTCGTTAAAGCGCATGACCAGAGTACGCATCTTCATCTGGCCAGTTCTTCTGGTGTCCTACGCTGCACTATTTGCGGCAGCGATGCACGCGCTCTTCGGCAATTGGTCTGGCGCCGCGAGCCTTGGATTGTTCTTTGCTATCTTTGTCGGCGCTCCTTCCCTTGGGGGCTATGCCGGTTATCTCTGGCGAAAGAAGCTCATCCAAGGTTGGGTCAAAGCAGAGGCAGCACTTTGTGCCGCAATCCCTATCGTGGTAGTCCTGCTAATTGCGTCCGTTGCGTTGGTTGGCAAGCGGTAGTCGGCAATTAGGTCTGAACTGCGCTTTAACCTGTCGTTAGATCGAACCACCCAATACGCAGCAGCATCGGCTCTTCTCCATGCGCGACCACCCCGACTACGACGTTTCCGAATTTCTCCTTTGCGGCCTGTTCATCGCGGGGGCAGGAGCAAGTCTTGTGTGGGCAGGCGCGTCTTTGTACGAAGGCGAGAAGTTCAATGCAGCTGAAGGCGCCGGCCTTGCGCTGATGCTTCTTGGTGGTGGGGCGCATCCCAAGCAGTACCTCCTGGATTGCCTCACATTTCCGTTTTCCTTGGTCGAGAACTCGGGGCGGGAAACTCCAATCACTGTCTTGGCTGCGGGTGCAGGACTCTTGCTTTGGCTGTTTGGCGTGGCCGGGAATTACTGGGGATAGGCATGGGTTTAGGAATGGGCTCGCACTCCAAGTGCTCGCTCATCGGCTTCGTTGGCCAGGTGGCGGCCCGCCGGGCCGGCCCGAGCTGGCTAAACAACCCACCAACAGCTTCCAGCCCCAATAGCAAGACCTGACCCTTCACCCGGCACAAGCTCTCCTCCGCAGGCCTTGGCCTCTTTAAGAGTCGATCCACGCTGTGATCTGACTTCAATATGCGCCAGCCCGGCCCGGCTTCGCCCAAGCCTCGCCTGCTTGCGCTACTTTGTCCCGGCGATCGCCCGGCCGTCGACCGAGCGCGTGATCGGGCAGTTGACGATGATGTCTGTCATCTGCAGCGAGAGTTCCTGGGCTTCCACGGCGCTCAAGATCTGCTCCTCGGACTTCAACTCTCGCGCCTGAGCCGGCTGTTTCCACTTCACCAGCACCATGCGCCACAACGGGCTGTAGGAGGTGTCGGTGTTGCCCGGGCCGGTCGGCGAAGGGGCGGACTGAAAAACGGTGATCTGGGAGTCGTCGACGAATTTGTAGACCCGCTCCACCAACGAGGGTCGGCCGGGCGCCGGTAGGGCCAGGGCCAGCCGGGGTACGAGATTGACGCCCAGGGCCTGGGCCATGGCCGGATCCGAGATGTCCGTGGTCACATAGTCGACCTTGCGTCCGTCGAACCAGGCCTGGTGCAAGGGCAAGGACACCGTCGGCGACCGGCCCGCATCGGGCACGGCGCTGCAAGCGCAGAGCAGGACCGAGGCCAGAAGAGGCAAGTAAGTACGGGTACTGCGCATGGCTCTAGGTCCTAGAGATCTGGGGGTGGATGTAGGGATGGATACGAAAGCCTTCAGTCGCCCGCAATGGCATCGGCCCAATCGAGCACCAGGGCTTCGATCTGAGCGCGGTCCAGGCCGGGCTCCATCTCTACGGGCAAGGCTTGCTCGCCGCTTGGCTGGGCTTGCAAGCCCTGCTCGGCGGCGGCCCAGGTGAACCGGGCCGCGCAAGCGGGGCAGGCCAGGTGGTCGCCAGCGCGCGCGCTGCGCGTGCGCACCAGGGTCGGCCCGCAGGCGGGGCAGTGCTGCAGCGGAATGCCCTCATCGCTATGGCCGACCACCGCATCCAAGGCGCCGGCCCGCCCCATGCGTACAAACGTCGCCCCCAGCGCCCGGTCGAACTGCTGACCCAATTCCGACTCGATGATGTCGAGGGCCTTGGCGATGGGCATGCCCGCGCGGTAGGGCCTGGTGCTGGTCATGGCATCGAAGGCGTCGCAGATGCCCACCAGACGGGCATCGAGCGGAATCTCCGTGTCCGCCAGGCCCATGGGATAGCCGCGCCCGTTGGGCATTTCGTGGTGATGGTGAATCACGCCAACGACCATATCCGCCAAGGGATGGCCGGCCAGCATGCGTGCGCCCACGCGCGGGTGGGTCTTGATCGTTGCGAACTCTTCGTCGCTGAGCCGCCCCGGCTTGCGCAGGATGGCGTCGGGGATGCCGACCTTGCCCAGGTCGTGCAGAAAGCCGGCCATGGCGATGCGGCTGGCCTCGCGCGGCGTGCTGCCCGAGGCCAGGGCCAGTGCATGCGCCATGCGAGCCACGCGCCAAAGGTGGCCGCCGGTGTAGGGGTCGCGCGCCTCGACCATCCAGGCCGAGACCAGCAAGCTGGCCAGCAAAGCCTGGCGCTGGCTCGCCAGCTGCTGGCGCAGGCCTTGCACTTCATTCGAGGACGGTTCAGAACTCATGATGGCTCTTGGTGTCGTGTTGCCGGCTGGCACTGGCAGCCATGGTAGACCCAAGACCGACTTGGGGCCTGCGTGAGAAACGCTCACAGGCCCAATTCACTGTGGCCGGGATGGCGAGCGGCGGCTCAGGCCGCGGCCTTGGCGGTGACCACGGGGAAGTCGATGTCGGTCTGGGCCACGTTGTTGACGTAGTTGGTCAGCACATTGAGGGCCACGTTCACCACGATCTCCAGCACGGCGGCCTCGTCGAAATCGGCGGCGCGCAAGGCCGCCAGATCGGCATCGGCGACACGGCCGCGCGACTCGGCCACGCGGCGGGCGAACTGGAGCGCAGCCGCGGTGCGCGCGTCGTCGGAGTGCGCCGCGCGGGCAGCGTCGACTTCGCTTGCGCTGATCTTGGCTACGTTCGCCGCCAGATAGCTGTGGGCCGAAAGGCAGTAGTCGCAGCCGTTGAATTCGGCCACGGTCAGGGCGATGCGTTCGCGCAGCTGCACGCTCAGCTTGCCCTTGGCCAGCGCGCCGCTCAGCGACAGATAGCCTTCCAGCGCAGCGGGGCTGTGACCCACCAGCTTCATCAGATTGGGCACCACGCCCAGTTGCTTGTGGACGGCAGCCAGCAGGGGCTTGGTGGCCTCAAGGGATTGCTCGACGCTAGGGATGCTGATGCGGGACATGGTCAATCTCCAGATGGGTTTAAAAAGTGGTTTCGCGGAGGGTATCCGCTGCGTATTCAGCGAATGACTGAACTGTCGTTGAATCGGTCGATGAATAGAATCACCAGCAAATCCAATACACCGTTACGCAAGAGGGAACAGTTGGACCGACCGCATCTCTTCAGTTTCTTGGTGGCGGTGGTCGGTGCCTGCGGTTTTGCTGGCGCGGCGCGCAAGCTGGGCATCTCGCCGCCGGCGTTCACGCGGTTCGTGCGGATGCGTGAAGCCGGTCCACATCGGGGAGAGGCCGGCGCCCGAGTGGCGCTTCAAGCTGGATGGGAATGCCCACACGGTCAAACTGGCGCCGCGCCTGCTGACCACCACCAAGGGCTCGGCCAATGCGGCCGCGGTGTGCGGATTCGGCCTGATCCAGGCGCGCATAGGACTGAAGCCCCAAAGGGCCCAGCACCGGAAGCTGCCGGTATCGCTTCTTTTTGCTTCCACGAGCGGCGCGGCGCGGCGCGACAGCCACGCTCGTCAGATGCCACGCCATTCAGTCGACGATCATGGCCCCGTCCGCAAAATCGGCACGGTGATGAAGCTACGGTTCGACCACTCAACCTTCAGCGGCCCCGTTGCGTCGGCGATGGTTTCGTCACTGACGTCTTTGCCGGTGCCGTAGTTCAGTTGAGAAAACGGATTCTTGTTCACATTCAGGTAGGCGACCAGGCGGCTGCCTTTGGCCATGCGCTTGCTGACCAGTTTCGTCGAACCGAGGGGAATGCGTTCGACACGTCCCGGCGTGAGCAAGACGCGCCGTGCAGGGTCTTTGGCGTAGCTGGCGCGCTTGATCACATAGGACAGGTGGAAGTACTTGCCCTCCGGTGTCAGTTCGTACAGGGTGACACCGACGTCGAAGTCACGCTTGTTGATGCGCGCGAGAATCTCGCCGCCGAAGGCGCCGTTGTACAGCACCTCGTCTGCAAACGGTTCGCTGACAAAGACATGGCCGCTGCTCCTGTCGATGTCATCCGTGACGATGGACCCAGGGTAATAGCTGTTGTTCCACTGCTGGCGGTCTTTCAGGTCCACCTCTTGCGTGAGGAAGGCCTGCTTGCCAGGCCTTGCGGCATCCAGGCGCGACCCACGCAAGAAAAGCTTGAGCGTCTGCTGGCTCATCGCTTCCAGTGACGGCGCGCTGCCCCACCGGTCCGTGCCCATCACCTGGTAGTTGATCTTGTCCTTCAACACCGAGGGTTTGGGGCCACCCTTCAAGACATGGTCCAGCCATTGGTAGGTGATGGCCTTGGTATCGATCAGTGCGGCTGCCGGCACGTCCAAGCCATTGATGACCTTCTCACCGCCCCGCTGGGCGCCGAAGTGGCCGTAGGGGCCGATGATCAGGTAATGCTCGGCCTTGGGCACATGGCGCACGTGCTCGCGCAGATAGTCCAGGCCGGACACCTGAGAGTCGTTGTAATAGCCATCGACCGAAAGCACCGGTATCCGAATCTGCTTGAACTCCTCACCATACGGGGCCATGGCCTGCCAATAGCTGTCGTAGGACGGATGCTGCAGCCAGCGTTGCAGCAGGGGATTGGGCGTGCCATCGAGCTTGTCGATGCTGCGGTAGGCCGCGCCGCTGTTCCACCAAGCGAACTGCAAGTTGCGGAAGCGATCACGGTCCTGGTTGACCTCTTCATCCAGACTCTTGTTGTTACTAACGTAGAAGGCCCACTGATAGTTCGGATTGATGAAGATATTGTTCTCCATCGGCAAACCCATGCCCGGGCGATTTGCCACATAAGGCACGATGGTCTTGAGGGCGGGATGCAGCTTCTTGGCCGCCGCCCATTGGGTGAAACCGTTGTAACTGCCACCGAACATTCCGACCGCACCATTGCTCCAGGGTTGGCGACTGATCCAGTCGATCGCGTCATAGGCATCACTGCCGTCGTGCTCGTAGGGGGCTATGGCGTCCGGGCTCAGATACTTGCCGCGGCTGTAGGCGATCATGGCCACATAGCCACGGTCGGCAATCTCTTTCAAACTGGCCAGGTCGCGTTCCGGGCGGACGTAGATCGTGAACTGCAAGACCGTGGGCAAGGGAGCCGTCGCATCCTTCCGACGAACCAGAATGCCAGAGACCGTCGCACCGTCACGCGTCTTGAGCAAGAGCTTGTCCTGCACGTCGTAAACGCTGCCCAGCTCAGGCTGTGCTTGAGCTGTGTCCGCCATGCAGAGCAGGAAGGCGAACACGAACGCGAATGTCGCATGCCATATCTTCACAGCCATCATTTCAGAGCATGGTTCAGTGATCTTGTCCAAGAACGGTGATGCTAACGGCCTGACGCTTGTACCGATGAGCGCGAAGGTCGCAGCTTGGCGTCTCCCATGGGAATTCCTCGATAGCGGCTTGATTCGCCCTTGGATAGCATGCCGGCGCGCGACCTTTGCATTCAGCGGCTCGCCACGCCCATCGAGATACACAACACAGGAGAGCATCTTGCGATTCCTCGTCTTCTCAGTACTCGCCGCCTCAGTCGTTTCGCTTGCTGGTGCAAGCCCGCCCGATCAGCCCAGCACGGCCGCGTCGCCGGTGGGCCTCGCTCACATACCCGCAGCGCCGCCTGCGGCAAACACCGACGGTTTGCAGTCCGGTGAGTTGTTCGACGCCCTGGCGCAGATGGACCGTTCCCTCTTCGAAGCCTCTTTCGAGACCTGCGACGCGGCAAAAGCCAACGCCATCTTCACCGACGACGTTGAGTTCTATCACGACCAAACTGGTCTGGCGGTCGGTGAACAAGTACGCGAGAACACCCGCCGACTCACCGCTTCGTGCCCCGGTCACCGGGGTGTCAAGCGAACGCTCGTGCCTGGTAGCTTGAGGGTGTATCCGATCCACGGATACGGCGCCGCGCAGATCGGGATGCATCGGTTTGACGAGCGAGGCGCCAGCACGAGCAGCATGGCAAAGTTTGTCAATCTCTGGCGCTTCCAAGACGGGCGTTGGCGGCTCGCACGAGTGATGAGTCTGGACCATCGCCCCGTTCCCCCGCTGGCGCCTGTGGCAGCCAATTAGCCCGGGTGTTTCACGCAGGCAGTCCTAGCAAGCTACTGCATGGGCATACCCAGCACTGGCGCCTTCGATTACTCGCTGCTGTTCCTGGCCGATCACTTTTTCTTTCTCGTGTACCGCGGCGGTGCGTCACCGGGCAAGCATGTCCAAAACATCACGGGGGTCACGCCTGAGGGCCTACCGACTGCCGCAGCAGTTGTTCTACCTCGGCAGAGGAATGCCCAGGACTAGCCCAGGTTTACCAAGCAACCGACTCACGACTCACGACTCACGACTCACGACTCACGATTCACGACTCACGATTCACGATTCACCTGCCCACCTGTTCACCTGCTCAGCCCTTCCCCCCACCAAACCTCATCGCCATCACCACCTGATTGCGCAAGGTCTTGAGCAGGGTCAGCTCGCGCTCGCTGATATGCAAGGTGCCCGCCTCGGCGCGGTCGCCATAGAAGGTGCCCAAGACCTGGCCGCCTGCAACCATGGGCAGCAACACAAAGGTGCCGGCGCGGACCTGCTGGCGGTGCCAGGCGGGCAAGCGCTGGGCGATCACGGGGTCGGCGGTGTCGGAGATCAGCGTATCGGCGCCCTTGCTGCAGAGCAGGCCGAACAGCTCCGTCGGCGGGGCCAGCGGTATGTCGAACAGCGGCGCCAGCACGGTGGCCCGCTCGCCCAGGCCCATCCGGCCCTTGAGGTAGGAGCCGCCATGGCTGGCGTCGCGCAGGCAGACGATGACGCGCTGCAGGTTCAGCGCCTCGTGCATCTGCTTCATGCACAGCTGCAGCAGCTGGCCCGGTGCGGCGCCGGACAAGACCATTTCGCTGAGCTGCTCCAGCGCGCTGGACAAAGCTTCGGCCATGGCCGGGTTGGCCGCCGCCGGGCGCGCCGCCGGGCGGGGTGCAGCGGCCGCAGGCGCCGGTGCAGCTTTGTTCGCAGGGGTCGCCAGATCGCCGGGCTTGGCCGGCTTGGAGGAACTGCTTGACTTGCCAGCCGCAGCCGGCGCAGCCACGACGGCGCCAAAGCCCAGGGTCTGGGCCAGATCGTCCCAGACCTGCTTGACGCTCTCGACCGCCTCGGGCATGGGCTCGGGGTCCAGGCCCAAGGGCACGGCCAGCTCGGCGGCGAAGCGCTCGACGCAGGCCTTGCGGGCCTCGGCGCGCTCCTCGGGGCTGCCCGAGTGCGGCAGCTTGAGCAGCTGGGCGGCCAGGTCATTGGCGGCGGTGCAGAGTACGCGTTGGTACTCCTCGGGGCTGCAGGCGCGCTCCAGATTGCTGGGGCGCAGCGTGCGCATGCCCATGCGCACCGATTCGGGCCAGCCCCATTGCCGCGCCACTTCGATGGCGATGTCCTCCAGCCCCTGGCCCCATTGCTCGCGGGCCAGTTTTTCGCGCCCCTCCTGCCAAGCCAGGCTGCCCTCGGCCAGTTCGCGGGCCTGCAAGGCAGCCTCAATGGCCTCCATGTCATCGGCAAAGTGCAAGCCGGCCAGCATGCCGCCCAGGTTCTGGAACAAGGCAATCAGGTAGGCGCCGTCGAGTTGCTTGCTGCTGTTGCAGAACTGGTGGGCCAACAAGGCCGCCAGCTGGGCACGGCCGAACTCCTGGCGCAGGCGGTTGCCATCGGCGCCCTTGGGCAGACGCTCGAACAGCATCAAGGAATTGGCCACCATGCCTATGGTCTGGAAGCCCATCAAGGCCACGGCGCGCTGCAAGCTGGTGATGCTGCCGCCGCCGGCCGAGCTGTAGAAAGCGGCATTGACCAGGCGCAGCAGCTTGGCCGTCATGGCCACATCGTCGGAGATGGCGCCGCTCAGCGCGCGCGCGTGCGCGTTCTCGGAACGGGCAATCTTTTGCAGCAGCCGGGTCGAGTCCTTCATGGAGGCGAAATCGGCATGCTTGGCGATGCGCTGCATCAGGCGCTGCAGGCGCGCCTCGCGCTCGGCGGCGGCGCGATCTTCGGCTTCCTGGGCGGCCTGGCGCTCGGCGGCCAGCCGGGCAGCCTCGGCTTCGGCGGCTGCCAGTGCAGCAGGGTCAGCAGGGTCAGCAGCTAGGTCCACGGCAGCTTCGGCCACGGGAGAATCGGGACTGGCCGAGGCCAGGGCCTCTGTGGCGCTCGTTTCTGAGTTCATTGTCTTTTTGGAGGCAGCGGATGACAGACCCTGATTCATCGGCCGTTGCCGCCCGAACTCAATCCATGCTTGTGCGCAGTGCGCCGCCGGGTCGCCCCCACGCGCCCAAATGCCAACAATTCACGCGGGCGCCTCAACTGCCAGGGGCGGCGCCGCCAAAGCGCATGGCCATCACGACCTGGTTGCGCAGGGTCTTGAGCAGGCGCAGCTCGCGTTCGCCGATCTGCAGGCGGCCGGCCACGGCCTGGTCGCCGTAGAAGGCGCCGAGCACTTGATCGCCGGCCACCATGGGCAAGAGCACAAAGGTCTGGGCGCGCACCTGCTTGCCGTACCAGGGCGGCAGGCGCTGGGCAATGACGGGGTCGGAGGCGTCCGAGATCAAGGTGTCGGCACCCTTGCTGCAAAGCAGGCCGAACAGTTCGCTGGGCGGTTTGAGCGGGATGTCGAACACCGGCGCCAACTCCTGTGCCCGATCACCCATGCCCATGCGGCCGCGCAGGCCGCCGCTGGCGGGGTCACGAAGACAGACGATGACACGTTGCAGCTGCAAAGCGTCTTGCATTTCCTTCATGCACAGCTGCAGCAGCTTGGCCGCCGGCGCACCGGACAGCACCAGCTCGCTGACGCGCTCGAGCGCGGCCGACAAGGCCTCGGCCATGACGGGGTTGGCGGGCGCCGGTGCGGCGGCAGGCCGGGCCGCTGGGGTGGGCGCCGGGGCAGGCTTGGCGGCGGCCTTCTCAGGCGCTTTCTCGGACGCCTTTTCGGCAGTCTTGGCTTTGACCGGCACTGGCACCGGGTCGAAGCCCAGGGCCTTGGCCAGATCGTCCCAGACCAGCTTGACCTGCTCGACCACGGCGGGCAGGACCTCGGGATCGAGATTCAGGGGCACGCCCATCTCAGCGGCAAAGCGTTCGACACAGGCTTTGCGCGCCTCGGCCCGCTCCTCGGCATTGCCGCCACCGGGCAGGCGCAGCAAGTCGCCGGCCAGCCGGTTCGCCGCCGTGCAGAGCACGCGCTGGTATTCCTCAGGCCCAGCCGGCCGCTCCAGGCTGCTGGGCGCCAGGCTGCGCATGGCCTGGCGAACGGAATCGGGCCATCCCCAACTCTTGGCCACCTCGACACCGATTTCCTCGAAGCCCAGGCCCCATTGCTGGCGCGCCAGCTTTTCGCGCTTGTCATGCCAAGCGGGTTCGCCTTCAAGCAGGCCCTCGGCTTGCAGGCGTGCCTCGATGGCGGCCGTGTCCTCGGCGAAGTGCATGCCAGCGAGCATGCTGCCGAGGTTCTGGAACAGGGCATTCAGGTAAGCGCCTTCGATGTGCTTGCTGCTATTGCACATCTCATGCGCCAGCAAGGCCGCCATCTGGGCACGGCCGAACTCCTGGCGCAGGCGGTTGCCGTCGGCCGTCTTGGGCAGGCGCTCGAACAGCATCAGGGAGCTAGCCACCATGCCTATGGTCTGGAAACCCATCAAGGCGACCGCGCGCTCCATGCTGGTGATGTTGCCGCCACCGGCCGAGCTGTAGAACGCGGCGTTGACCAGGCGCAACAGTTTGCCGGTCATGGCGATGTCATTGGAGATCTCGCCGGTCAGGGCACGGGTGTGCGCCTTCTCGGAGCGGCTGACCTTTTGCATGGAACGGACCGAGTCCTTCATGGACGCGAAGTCGGCATGGGCGGCGATCTTCTGCATCAGGCGCTGCAAGCGCGCTTCGCGCTCGGCGGCCTCTTTTTCCTCGGCCTCGCGTTGGGCTGCCAGGCGCTCGGCTTCCTCGGGGTCGATGGCAGCTGCTGCCTCGGCTTCCTGGCCCGGTGCCGCCTCCAGAGCTGCGCCGGCATCAGCAGGCGCCTCAGCGTCGGGTGGCGGGAGCGCGTCGGCGTCCCGTTCTTGCGAGCCAGAAGAAGAAGTCATGGATGTGCTTCCCACCGAGCGGCGTAAAGATTCGGAGCCGCGATCTTCGCACCACCCACGCTCGCGCCCAAAGCACAAAAAGCAAGGCCGATCCTGCGCATGTCAGGACCGGCCTTGCCGTGGTTCAGCAGAAAGCCACGGCCCGGAGACCGCGGCAGCGCTCAAACTCAGTTGTGGTTGGCGACCAAGCTGGCACCCGAGACTGCGGCATAGGCATTCAGCAGCAGGTAGTAGGTGCCGGCCTTGGGGGCTGCGACCGTGATGGTCTCGGTGTTGGTCGAGCCATCCGACTTCAGCTCAAAGCTGGTCGTGGTCGGAGCCGAGCCGAACTTCAGGTAGATGTCGCCATCACCCGTACCGCCCGAGAGCTTGAAGGTCAGGTTCTTGGCACCGGCCGGCACGACCAGGGTGTAAGTCAGCTTGCCACCCTTGGCCAGGCTGATGCCAGTCTTGGCCACGCCCTTGGTCAGGGGGATGGCGGACGGCGGCGGCGTGGTGCCGCAGCTAACGCCCACGGCCGAGAAGGCTGCGGTGACATCGGCAGTGGCGTAGCCTCGGGCGGTGGCCGCCTTCTCAACACCGCAAGCGCCCTGGTTGAAGGTGCTGCTGGCCGTCCAATACAAGCGGTTGGCATCGACCATCACTTCGAATGCCTTGCGAGTGTTCCAGCCGGGCTTGGTAGCCAGCAAGTAGAAGGCCTTGTTGTACACGCCGCTGGACAGGTGCACGTCCAAGCCGTTGTAGTAGTTGGCGGCGTTGGCGATCGAGCGACCGTCGCGGGTCGGGTCGGCGAAGTAGCGCAGGGCACCCGTGGCCTTGAAGATCTCACTGCCGACCAACCAGTCGTTGGTGCCCTTCATGAAGTACTCGGCGGCTTCGCCGGCCATGTCGGAGAAGGCCTCGTTCATGCCGCCCGACTGGTTGGAGTACACCAGGCCCGAGTTCTGCTCGGTGAAACCGTGGCTGACTTCGTGCGCGGACACATCCAGCGACACCAGGGGGTAGAAGGTGGAGGCGCCGTCACCGAAGTGCATGGCCGAGCCGTCCCAGAAGGCGTTTTCGTAGTTGCTGCTGTAGTGCACCTTCATGTACAGGGTCTGGCTGATCGGGCGGATGTTGAACCAGCCCTGGTACATATTGAAGACCACATTGCCGAAGTAATGCGCGTCGTTCAGCGGCGAGTAGGCGCCGTTGGTCAGCTTGTACTCGTTGCGAGGGCAGGTGAACTTGAAGGGCGTGCTGCCGGTGGTGCCACCCTTCAGGTCGACGGTGATGACGTTGCCGCTGTTCATCTGGCAATCGGCGGTCACGACCAGGGGGCCGTAGGTGGTGCCGTACTCGTACTTGCCGGTCTTGGTGTTGCCGC
This sequence comes from Paucibacter sp. DJ2R-2, assembly GCF_025717675.1. Lineage (GTDB taxonomy): Bacteria > Pseudomonadota > Gammaproteobacteria > Burkholderiales > Burkholderiaceae_C > Paucibacter_A. Next base: position 359,328 of record NZ_JAJIRT010000005.1, on the reverse strand, counting down.
CGGGGCCGGTGGCATTGGCGTGGTTCAGGCCTTCCCACTGCTCAAGCACGGCGCCGCTGTTGGCGTCGATCAGCAGGTGCGGGCGGCTGGGCTCATCGCCGTGGCTGGTCAGGAAGTTCACCAAATAGACCAGCTGCGCCACGCCTTTGTCGTTGAGCTTGACAAAGAGCTTGACCTGCTCGTTGCTGGTCTTGCTGACTTTGGAGGCATCTTTGGCCTGGCTCTTGGCCACGGCCAACACGGCTTGCTCGCTCAGGCTGGGCTGCACATGGCCCAGGTCCTGGTTGATGTTGCGAACCAGAGCGCCCGAGAAACTGGGCGTGCGGCTGCCCTTGGACAGGTGCTCGACCACGGCTTCGCCCCAGATGGGCACGCCTTGGTAGTGCTGCTCGTAGCGGGTGACCACCAGGCCGCTGGAGTAAGTCTGGCTGCGCAGGGGCTTGAGCTCGTCGGCAGCCAGGCCCAGTGCGGCCGGGCCGGTGACGCCGCGGGCGGCCACCAGGCCGACGCGTGCCAGGTCAGCGCCTTCGAGTTCGACGCGGTCAGCCGCCATGGCCTGGCAGGCCAAAGAAGCGGCGGCGGCCAGCAGTGCGCTGCGGGCCAAGAGTTTGAAAGTTGCTTGCATGGTGGTTCGACTCCTAGGAATGAAGGCTTGTCAGCCCATGTTTGTAGACCCGGCAGACCGGTGAGTGGCTTGCGGGCCGGCAAGGTCAAACCCTGGATCGCAAGGCCGTGCCCCTCACCGTCTGACCCCGGTCGCCGTGCCGCAGCACCAGTCGCCGCGGCCGCCGCCCGCCACGTTTGAAGGCAGCCGGTCAGTGGGAGCGAATCCTAGTGACGGGCGGTTTCCGCACAAGCTGTAAGAACTGACATCCGCATTCGCCCCAATTTCACGAAGAGGTGATAAGGGAGGATGGTTGCGCGCTCGGCAAGGCCCTCAACACCGGCTGGCCGAAGCCGCGGCGAACCCGCGTTCTGCGGCAAGCCCCAAGCGGCACTGGCGCCTGCGCCGGCCGGCACAGGCCTGCACCCACACCCACAAGGAGACCTTGACCATGCCCACCCTGCACTCCCTTCAGCGCCCGCGCACCTGGCTGGCCCCAGCCTTGGCCGGCCTGCTGGCACTCAGCCCCCTGCTCAGCCCCAGCGCCATGGCCCAGACCACCAAAGCCAGCAAGCCCGCGGCCAGCAACAAGGTCTGGATCAGCCTCGGCGATGCCGCCTTCAAGGAGCTGCAACGCGTGCATCCGGCCGCCCGCTCCAACGCCAGCGTCGACGCACTGGCCTCGGTGAGCGAGACCGCCGGTGACGCCACGGCAGCGCGCCAGCCCGAACGCGTGCACCTGGTCGAAGTGGAAGAGGCAGTCCTGAGCCAGCTCTCGGCCGCGGTGCATGAGAAGCTGCGCCGCTGCGGCGGCTATATGTTCCACGCGAGCCAGGCCGAGGGTCAGCGCAGCCTGAGCGCCTTGAGCCGCCCCATGCAGCCCCTGGTTGCCGCCACGCGGCCCAGCTATGTGATCGACCAGCAAACCCTGGTCACGCCCATGCTGGCACAAATGCAGGCCAGCAATATCGGCCAGACCATCCTCGACCTGTCGGCCAACACCAACCGCTACTACACGACCAGCGGCGGCACCAATGCGTCGAACTGGCTGAAGAACCGCTGGACCACCTTGGCCGGCGGGCGCAGTGACATCACGGTAGAGCAGTTCACCCATGCCAGCTGGCCGCAGAAGTCGGTCATCCTGACCTTCAAAGGCACGGACAACGCCGCCCAAGTGGTCGTGCTGGGCGCTCATCTGGACTCCATCGTCAGTTCGGGCACGAGCGAAACCACGCGGGCGCCGGGCGCCGACGACGACGCCTCGGGCGTGGCCAGCCTGACCGAAATCATCCGCACTCTGGTGGCCAGTAACTTCAAGCCTCGGCGCACCCTGAAGTTCATGGCCTATGCGGCCGAAGAGGTGGGCTTGCGTGGCTCGGCAGAGATCGCGCGCAGCTTTGCCGCGGCCAACACCAATGTGGTCGGCGTCATCCAGCTGGACATGACGAATTACAAAGGCGCCGCCAATGACATCTACATCTTCACGGACTACACGGACGCCGGCCAGAACACCTTCGTCACCAACCTGATCAAGACCTATCTGCCAACCCTGAAGATCGGCACGGACCGCTGCGGCTACGCCTGCTCGGACCATGCCAGCTGGAACGCGCAAGGCTACTTCGCGACCATGCCGTTTGAGTCCTCGTTCGCGGCCGACAACCCCTACATCCACACCGCCAACGACACCTATGCCAACACCGGCAGCAATGCCGAGCACTCGCTCAAGTTCGCGCGCATGGCCCTGGCCTATGCGGTGGAACTGGGTGCCGACGGCCCTGGCACGCCGCCGCCTGGTGACAAAGTGGAAAACTTCAGCGGCAGCCTGACCCTGAACCAAACCCGGAGCTTCGGCCCCTTCAAGGTCAAGGCCGGCGGCACGTTCAAGGCCAGCACCACCGGCACCGGCGACATCGACTTGTTCGTCAAGAAAGCCGCTGTGCCCACGACGGCCAGCTATGACTGCAAGAGCGATGGCAACACCGCCACCGAGACCTGCAGCATCAACGCGGCGGCCAACAGCGATGTCTATGTGTTGCTGAAAGGCTATACCGCCGGCAACTACCAGCTGACGGTCAGCTACACGGCGCAGTAAGCCGCACGCAGCCGGGGCGGCGGGCTCACAACATCAGGGCCAGCCGCTCCAGCACCAGCACCGCGAAAAAACCCAGCGCGGCCAGCAGCGTCCACTTGACGATGAGCAGGCCGCGCCGCCGCCAGACCTTCTGCCCGGTAGCGATATAGATGGCAAAGCTGACGATGCCGGCAAACATCAGCAGGCCGGCAACGAGGCGAAAAATCATCATGAGCAAGCTCCAAGCCTGAGCGCCCGCAGCTGCGGCCGCAGGAAACAGATCACCACGCCGGCGCCAGCTGCGCGAAGCCTTGAGGTGCGCGGGCTTCGTCCTCGAAAGTGACGAGCTCGTAGGCCTCGGCATCGGCCAGCAAGGCACGCACCAGCTTGTTGTTCAGGGCATGACCGCCCTTGAACGAGGTGTAGGCGGCCAGCAGCGGATAGCCCGCCACCTGCATATCGCCAATGGCGTCGAGGATCTTGTGCTTAACGAACTCGTCGTCATAACGGAGTCCGTCAGCGTTCAGGACACGGTAGTCGTCGACGACGATGGCGTTGTCCATGGAGCCACCGAGGGTCAGGCCGCGGCTGCGCATCAGCTCGATATCGCTGGTCATGCCGAAGGTGCGGGCACGAGCGATTTCCTTCTTGTACTGGCCCGAGCCCATGTCGAAGACATACTGCTGGCCGGTGGCCGACACGGCCGGGTTGTCGAACTCGATCTGAAAGCTCAAGGTGTAGCCGTGGTGCGGCTCCAGGCGCGCCCACATCAGGCGCTTGCCCTCGCCCTGGCGCACTTCCACCGCCTTCTTGACGCGCAGGAACTTCTTGGCCGCGTTCTGCTGCTCGATGCCGGCGCTCTGCAGCAGGTAGACAAAACTGGCGGCCGAACCGTCGAGGATGGGCACCTCGTCGGCATTGATGTCCACATAAAGATTGTCCAGACCCAGGCCGGCACAGGCCGACAGCAGATGCTCAATGGTCTGCACCTTGGGTGCGCCGGGGTCGCCACCGGGGCTGATGGTGGTGGCCATGCGGGTGTCACAAACGGTGTCGGGGCGCACGGGAATGTCCACCGGCGTACACAGATCGACGCGGCGGAAGACGATGCCGGTGTCGGGCGCCGCCGGCCTGAGGGTCAGTTCGACGCGCTGGCCGCTGTGGATGCCAACGCCAACCGCCTTGGTCAGCGCCTTCAGGGTTCTTTGTTTCAGCATGCCTCGATTGTCGGCGATCAGGCCACGCCTTGCTGAAGCGGGGCCAGGGGGCGATGCACCGGCAGACGCAGGCTCAGGCGGGTACCCTGGCCGGGGCTGGACTCGATCTTGAGCGAGCCGCCCAGGCGTTGCGCGCGGCGCTGCTGGCTCTTCAGACCGCGGCCGCGCTGGGCGGTGTCGAGATCGAAGCCCTCGCCATCGTCCTCGACCCGGATCTCAACATAGCTGCCCTGGTTGCGCGTCACCATGCGCACCCGAGAGGCCTTGGCATGCTTGAGCACATTGCTCAGCGCTTCCTGCAAGAGGCGCAGCACATGCAAGGCATCGGGCGGCTCCAGCCAGGCCAGCGGGGGCAGGTCTTGCACATCCCACTCCAGACTCAGGCCACCGACCTGCAAACGCTTGCCCAGGCGATAGCGCATGGTGGCCAGCAGCGACACCAGATCATGGCCGACCGGCTCCAGCGAATCGATCACCAAGCGCAGGTCGTCCACGCATTCGCGCAAGACCTCGACCACCTTGTCCTGCTCCATGCGGCCCTGCTCGACCGCCACCATGGCCGAGAGCAGCGAGGAGCCCAGACCATCGTGCATGTCCTGCATCAGGCGCTGGCGCTCCATCAGCAAAGCCTGCTGCCGCTCCGCCTCGCGCAGGCGCTCGTGCTGCGCCAGCAATTCGTCGCTTTGCTGCTGCAAGCGCTGCGCCTGGCAGGCATTGAGCTGCTCGACCTCTTCCAGGGCTCCGATGTAGCGGCGTTGCACGGCGTAGAGAAAGCTGGCGACGATGATCAGGGTCGCATACGGCATCAAATAGATGTGCTCAGGCCAGGCCAAGCCGGCCAGCAAGATCACATCGTGCACGCCCAGCACCAGGCTCAGAGCCAGGCTGATGGCGATCAAACGCAATTCGCGACTGCCCTCGCGCAGAGCCACGACACCGACGAACACCGTACCCAGCACGCTGACCAGTGCATTGATGGCTTGCTGGAACACCGGGTCGGGCGCCAGGCCAAACAGCGGCAGAGTCAAAAGGCTTCCCGCCAGCACCACCAGGGCCACCATGCGTTCCAGGCGGGGGAATTGGCGCCGGGCAAAGCGCAAGGCAAACATAAAGGTCAGCAGCATCACCCATGACATGGAGGCATGGGTCATCCACCAGAACCACTCGAGGCCCAGCGGCGAGCGCGGCAGGTTGAGGTGGTAATGCAGATTGCGCAGCAGCCAGGCCACCGAAGCCAACGCAAACAACAAGTAGGCCGGCTCGCTGCGACGACGCACCCACAATGCCAGAGAAAACATGCCCAAGGTAACCAGGGTCAGACTGATGGCCTGAGGCGCGCCGATTTGCAGCATCCAGCGTCGGCGCGGCAAACTCTCCAAGTCCTCCCGGGCGCCCAACCAGACTGTGGACACCGAGAAGAAGCTGCCATGCAGAACCGGCACGGCCACCACCAGCTCGATGCTGCGGTTCTGGTTCAGCTCCGTCAGCGCGGGCGGAAACAAGGCCCAGAGCGGCCGCACCCATTGCTCTCGCGCACCGTACTGGTTGTCAAAGACCTGACGCCAGCCTTCATCGGTCTTGACGAGCACGGCGGCCGACATGGCCGACAAGCGTGGCATGTAAAGCGCCGCGCTGGTCGGCCAGCGGCCCTCAGGCGGCGCATAGCGCAAGCGATACCAGCGCATTTCATAACTGCGAGCCTGCCCAGCAGGAACGGAGACAGTCGCGTGGGAGGCGCGTGACCTGACGTCAGGCAGGCTGACCGTGGACCAGGCGGCCGCGTCGGCCGGCGGCTGCAAGCGCGCCGGCAGAATGCCATGCGTGCCCTCCATCGAGCGCAGCGCCGCCCACCAGGCATCGAGATCCTCACGGCTCCAGACGCTGATCGCGCGGTCGGCGCTGAACGCCTGCTCGCCATTGCTCTTCGAAGGCAGGTCGTTCAAAGCCAGGGCTTGCATCTGCACCTGAGCTTGGGACTGGCCTTGCGCATGCACAAGAGCAGGCCCCGCGAGCAGCAGCAAGCCGGCCAAGCAGGCAAGGGCTGCGCACAAGGCGGGCTCGCCCGACACCCGGCGAAAGCGCCGAAGGGCTCCGATCCATGCTGCTCGAAAAATGTCGCTCATGCCTTGCTGTGCCCTGCCCGCTGCGGCCCAAAGCAGGAGCATGCCACAGGCGCAAGGCCTGACCCTCAAGGCTTTAGCTCTCCAACAAAGAGCCAACGCCACAGAGCAAGCCCTACACCAACAAAAACGGACCCCGCAGGGTCCGCTTTCTGGTTCGAGCAACAGGGCCCGATATCCGCCAGGTTCGCTCAGTCCGCTTGCTTGCGCAAGAAGGCAGGGATCTCGATCTCATCCATGCCGTTCGAGGACAGGGCCTCGACCTTGGTGGCGGCCGCGGTCCGACCATGGCGCCAGACACTGTGCGAGCCACCCAGATCAGCGCCGAGACCCGAGGCCACGCCGCTGCTGACACCGCCCATGCCACCCAGGCCCAGACCACCGGCTTGCGCGACCGTCGTGCCGGCCTGCATCTTGACGTGGTCGGTCAGGACCGGCACGTCATAAGTGCCCGTGCGCAGCTGTGTCTGCACCTGCTGCTGCACCACCTGCAGAGGCGCTTGCTGGCGCGCACGCTGCGAGGACAGGCCGGTGGCGATGACCGTGACACGCAGGGCGTCGCCCAGCGTTTCGTCGTAGGCCGTGCCGTAGATGACATGTGCGTCTTCCGAGGCGTAACGCTTGATGGCGTTCATCGCGTTGCGGGATTCGCTCAGCTTGAAGGTGTTGCGGTTGGCCGCAATCAGCACCAGCACGCCGCGCGCACCGGACAGATCGATGCCTTCCAGCAGCGGGCAGGCCACGGCTGCTTCGGCAGCCTTGGCAGCGCGGTCCGGGCCGCTGGCTTGCGCCGTGCCCATCATGGCCTTGCCGGGTTCGCTCATCACCGTCTTGACGTCTTCGAAGTCGACGTTGACCAGGCCAGGGATGTGAATGATGTCGGAAATGCCGCCAACAGCGTTCTTCAACACGTCATTGGCGTGCGCAAAGGCTTGATCCTGCGTGACATCGTCGCCGAGCACATCCAGCAGCTTGTCGTTCAGCACGACGATCAGCGAGTCGACATTGGCTTCCAGCTCAGCCAGACCGGCATCGGCCGCCTTGGAGCGACGGCCGCCTTCGAATTCAAAAGGCTTGGTCACCACACCGACGGTGAGGATGCCCATGTCCTTGGCCACGCGGGCGATCACAGGCGCCGCACCGGTGCCGGTGCCGCCGCCCATACCGGCGGTGATGAAGAGCATGTGCGCGCCCTGGATGGACTCGCGGATGCGCGCTTCGGCCTCTTCCGCCGCGGCCTTGCCCATTTCAGGCTTGGCGCCGGCGCCGAGCCCGGTGCTGCCCAACTGCAGGAGCTGGTCTGCCTTGGAGCGATTCAGGGCTTGGGCATCGGTATTGGCGCAGATGAATTCCACACCCATCACGCCCTGCGCGATCATGTGGTCCACCGCGTTGCCGCCACCGCCACCAACCCCAATCACCTTGATTTGGGTGCCTTGGTCAAACTCTTCGATCATCTCGATCGCCATAATCAATTCTCCTTGAGCAATTGTGCCGCCGCTAAGCCCGAAAAACTATAGGGATGACCCTTTTTTTTCACGCGCTGCCGTTGTTTTCCGACAGTTAAACCAGTGCCGCCTTACCCATCAGGTAAGCAGATGTGAGTTTCAAAAGTTACCCAGGAACCAATCCTTGGCCCGCCCGAACAGGGTTTTCATGGAACCGGCCTGTTGCGCCGCTTTCAAACCCCGGGTCCGCGACAGACGCGCTTCTTCCAGCAAACCCATGACGGTGGCCGAACGGGGGTTCGAAACCATGTCGAACAAAGCGCCGCCATAGGTCGGGTTGCCGCGCCGCACGGGTTTCAGGAATATGTCCTCGGCGAGTTCCACCATACCGGGCATCACGGCCGAGCCGCCGGTCAGAACAATCCCCGAAGACAAGAGTTCCTCATACCCGCTTTCACGGATGACTTGATTCACCAGCGAGAATATTTCCTCGACTCTGGGTTCAATAACGCCGGCAAGTGCTTGTTTTGAAAGCATTCGGGGCGCGCGATCGCCCAAACCGGGTACCTCGACCTGGTCGGCCGGGTCGGCCAGCATCTGTTTCGCGACGCCATATTCGACCTTGATTTCCTCGGCATCCTTGGTCGGCGTGCGCAGGGCCATGGCGATATCGCTGGTGATCAGGTCGCCGGCGATGGGGATGACGGCGGTATGGCGGATCGAGCCGCCGGTGAAGATCGCCACATCGGTGGTGCCGGCGCCGATGTCGACCAGGGCGACGCCGAGATCGCGCTCGTCGGCGGTCAAGGCGGCCAGGCTGGAGGCGCTGGAATTCAAAACCAGCTGATCCACTTCCAGGCCGCAGCGGCGCACGCACTTGACGATGTTTTCCGCCGCGCTTTGTGCGCCGGTGACGATATGGACCTTCACTTCCAGGCGGCCGCCGCTCATGCCGATGGGTTCTTTGACCTCATGGCCGTCAATCACGAATTCCTGCGGTTCCACCAGCAGCAGGCGCTGGTCGTTGGGAATATTGATGGCTTTGGCGGTTTCCACGACCCGGGCAACATCGACCGGTGTCACCTCCTTGTCGCGCACGATCACCATGCCGGTGGAATTCTGGCCGCGGATATGGCTGCCGGTGATGCCGGTGTAAACCCGGGAAATCTTGCAGTCGGCCATCATTTCGGCCTCTTTCAAGGCCTGCTGGATCGATTGCACGGTGGCGTCGATATTGACCACCACGCCGCGTTTCAAACCATTCGAGCTGGCCACGCCGAGGCCAGCGATGCGCAATTCACCATTGCCCAGCACCTCGGCCACCACCGCCATGATCTTGGCCGTGCCGATATCGAGCCCAACGACCAAATCCTTGTATTCCTTGGCCATGCTTGTTCTTCCTTCAGTTTCTTATGGTTCCCGCGCTGGCGGGTTTGGCCGGCTTGGCCGCGGGTTTGTTGGTTTTGACAGGTTTGGCGACAGTGGCGTAGCCCTGCAGGCGCACGGCATAACCATCGGCGTGACGCAAATCGGCGGACAAGAGCGGCGCCTGGAAGCGTGAAGTGAGTTGGCTGACCGTACGCACCAACTGCCCATAGCGAGCCAACACCTCGTCTTCCTCCCCGCGGCCCAGCTCGATCACCGCACCCTTGTCCAGGGTGATGCGCCAGGAGCCGCGGCCCGACAGATCGAGCCGGTCGATGCTGTCGTCCATGGCGCGGCTGGCTTGCTGCAGGCGTTGCCACATGTGCAGCATGCTGGCCGAGGTGCCGGAAGGGCCGGCCAGCACCGGCAGGTCTTCATCCTCGACATCGCCCAGATTGGCCTGGAACACCTCGCCGAAGCTGTTGACCAGGCGGCGTTCGACGGTGGCGTCGCTGTTGGCATCGGCACCCTCGGCCTTGGTTTCCCAGTAGGCGGCTGGCCGGTGTTCCTCCAGCCGGACCTTGAGCTGGTTCGGCCAGACCCGCTGCACCACCGCGCTGCGCACCCAAGGCACGGCTTCGAAAGCTTCGCGCCCCTGCTGCAAGCTCATGCTCAGAAAGGAACCCGACAAGCCCGGCAACGCATTGGCACGCAAGGACGCCGCGCTGTTGCGCGCGACATCGCCCTCCACCTGGATGGCGCGAATGGCAAACACCGGTTGACGCGAGACCCAGCGCAGGCTGAGCCCGGCCGCCAGCAGCAACACACCCGCGAGCAGCAAGGCCGTCACCGCATTCATCAGGCGGATGTCGGGCGGCAAACTGCTGCTGAGGGTGGCGGAGGCGCGCATGATTCTTGGTCTTGGGCAGAGGCTCGGTCAGGCCTGCTTGGCCGGAACTTGGCCGTCCAGGCGCGCCTGGGACAGCACCCACATGCACAGCTGCTCGTAAGAGATGCCAGCAGCCTTGGCCGAAATCGGCACCAGGGAATGCGAAGTCATGCCCGGCGAGGTATTCATTTCAAGCAAGAAGGGCTTGTTGTCCCGCTTGCGCAGCATCACGTCAGCGCGCGCCCAGCCGCGGCAGCCCAGCGAGCGGTAAGCGGCCAGGGTCAGCTCGCGCACCTCACGTTCGAGCTCAATGCCCAGGGTGTCGGTCAGGTAGCGGGTGGTGTCGGTGAAGTACTTGTTCTGGTAGTCGTAGTTGCCGCCGACGGCTTCGATCTGCACCACCGGCAGAGCCACGGCGGTGTCGCCCTCGCCCAGCACCGGGCAGGTCAGCTCGGGGCCGTCGATGAACTCCTCGCAAAGGATCTCGTCGTCGTAGCGCGCGGCCAGCTCAACCGCCTCTTGCATCTGCGAATAGCCTTCGACCTTGCTGATGCCAATCGTCGAACCCTCGTGCGGCGGCTTGACGAAGACCGGCAGGCCCAGCTGGTCCGGGATTGCCATGCAGTTCTCGCGGCTGATGGCGCTTTTCTTGAGCTTGACATAGCGCGGCGTGGCCAGGCCATCGGCCAGCCACAGGCGCTTGGTCATGATCTTGTCGATGGCGATGCTGGAGGCCATCACACCCGAGCCGGTGTAGGGAATGCCCAGCAGCTCCAGCGCACCTTGGACCGTGCCGTCTTCGCCGTGGCGGCCATGCAGGGCGATGAAGCAGCGCTCGAAGCCCTCGTCCTTGAGCACTTGCAGCGGCCGCTCGGAGGGATCAAAACCATGCGCATCCACGCCCTGAGAGCGCAAGGCCTTGAGCACACCCGGGCCCGACATGGTCAGCGAGACCTCGCGCTCGGCCGAGTCGCCGCCCATCAAGACGGCGACCTTGCCAAGCGATTTCGGATCAATATTCAGATCCAGTTTCATGGCTGGACACCCTTCAAAAAAGTCACGGTTTGTGCCGGCACGGCACCGATGGAGCCAGCGCCCATCACGATCACAACGTCGTCGGCGCGCGCCGCCGCGGCAATGGCCTGCGGCAGGGCGGCGACGTCGTCGACAAAGCTCACCTCGGCCAGCGAGGTCTTCTCCAGCGCGGCCAGCAGCGCGCGGCCATCGGCGCCGGCGATCACGCCCTCGCCGGCGGCGTACACCTCGGTCAGCAGCACAGCGTCGAAGCCGGCGATCACGCGCACGAACTCGGCAAAGCAGTCACGCGTGCGGGTGTAGCGGTGCGGCTGGAAGGCCAGCACCAGGCGGCGGCCCGGGAAGGCGCCGCGCGCGGCTGCCAACACTGCCGCCATCTCCACCGGATGGTGGCCGTAGTCATCGACCAGGCTGAACTGACCGCCGTCCGACGCCGGCAGCTCGCCGTAACGCTGGAAGCGCCGGCCCACGCCGCCGAACTTGGCCAGGGCGGCCAGCACCGGCGCGTCCGGCAACTCCAGCTCGTCGGCCACGGCGATCGCGGCCAGTGCATTCAAGACGTTATGCCGCCCGGCCAGATTCAGCACCACCGGCAGATCGGGCCGGCCCTGGCGCTGCACGGTGAAGCGCATGCCGCCACCCGACAGGGCTTGCATATCGACCGCGCGCACATCGAGGTCTTCGTCAAAGCCATAGGTCACCACCGGGCGCGAGAGCAGCGGCAGGATGGAGCGCACGCCGGCATCGTCAGCGCACATCACCGCCGCGCCGTAGAAGGGCATGCGGTGCAGGAAATCGACGAAAGCCAGCTTCAGGCGGGCGAAGTCATGGCCGTAGGTGTCCATGTGGTCGGCGTCGATATTGGTGACGACGGCCAGCATGGGCAGCAGCTTGAGGAAGGAGGCATCGGATTCATCGGCTTCGACGACGATGAACTCGCCCCGGCCCAGGCGCGAGTTGGCGCCAGCGCTGGCCAGCTTGCCGCCGATCACAAAACTCGGGTCCTGGCCGGCTTCGATCAGCACATCGGTGACCAGGGAGGTGGTCGTGGTCTTGCCATGGGTGCCGGCGATGGCGATGCCTTTTTGCTGGCGCATCAGCTCGGCCAGCATGACGGCGCGCTGCACCACCGGGATGTGGCGTGCACGTGCGGCCAGCACCTCGGGGTTGTCGGCGCGCACGGCCGTGGAGGTGACCACCACCTGGGCATCGCCGATGTGCTCGGCCGCATGGCCGATCTGCACGCGAAGACCCAGGCTGGCCAGGCGCTGCAAGGTGGCGCTGTCGGACTGGTCCGAGCCCGAGACGCGGTAGCCCTGGGCTTGCAAGATCTCGGCAATGCCGCTCATGCCGGCGCCGCCGATGCCCACGAAGTGAATGCGTTGCAGGGCGTGTTTCATGGGCGGGCACCACTCATCTTTTCAATTTCATCGGCCACCCGAGACGCAGCGCGCGGCCGGGCCAGCGTGCGGGCCTTGTCGGCCATGGCCAGCAGATGCTCGCGGTCCATGCCTTGCAGCAACTGCTTCAGCCCTTCGGCCGTCATTTCCTCTTGCGGCAGGTGCACGGCCGCGCCATGCTGGGCCATGAAACGGGCGTTGTCGCGCTGGTGCGAGGTGGTGCTCACCACCAGCGGCACCAGCACCGAGGCCAGGCCGGCGGCACAGATTTCGCTGACCGTCACCGCACCGGCGCGGCACAACATCACATCGGCCGCAGCCAGCTCGGCCGCCATGTCATCGATGAAAGGCCTGATGTCGGCCTGCACGCCGACCGCCTTGTAGGCCGCCTGCACCGCCGCCAGATTGGCCTGGCCGGTTTGATGGATCACTTGCGGGCGGGGCTGATCGGCAGGCCACAGAGCCAGGGCTTTAGGCAGCAGATCATTGATGGCGCGCGCGCCCAAGGAGCCGCCCACCACCAGCACACGCAGCGGGCCGCTGCGGCCGGCATAGCGCTGGGCCGGCGGCGCCAGGGCTTCGATCTCGGCGCGCACCGGGTTGCCGGTGACCACGGCCTTGCTCGTCGAGGCCGCAGCCGCGCCGTCGAAACCAAAGGCAATGGTCTGGGCCATGGGCTTGAGGCTCTGGTTGCTCAGCAGCATGGCTGCATCGGCATTGACCAGCATCAGCGGCCGGCGCATCAACCAGGCCATCAAGCCACCGGGGAAGCAGACATAACCGCCCATGCCCAGCACCGCATCAGCGCTGCGCGTCACGAACACCTGACGACTCTGCACAAAAGCCTGTGCCAGCTTGAACACACCCTTGACTGAGTGCAGCAGCCCCTTGCCGCGCAGGCCGGCAAAGGCCAGGCGATCAAGCGGAATGCCGGTGGGCGGCACCAGCTTGTTTTCCATGCCGAGCTCGGTGCCCATCCAGCTGACGCTCCAGCCGCGGCGCTTCATTTCCTCGGCCACGGCCAGGCCCGGAATGATGTGGCCGCCGGTGCCAGCCGCCATGATGACCAAGTGTTTTGTGCTCATGCTCGGCCTCCGCGCATGAGCTGTCTGTTCTGGTCTTGGCGGGCCGCTGCTGCGGCCTTCACATGGCCAGGCCATATGAGCCAAGCCCGGAACATCCCGCCCTGACACGCGGTGCGTGTCCGGCCTTTGCCGCACAGCGTCAAAGTCTTCATGCGCGGCCTCCGCGCATGAGCTGTCTGTTCTCAATATCGATTCTCAGAACAATGGCCAGTGCCACGCAGTTCATCAAAATGGCCGAACCGCCAAAGCTCATCAGCGGCAGGGTCAGACCCTTGGTCGGCAGCGCGCCCAGGTTCACGCCCATATTGATGAAGGCCTGGCCACCCACCCAGATGCCGATGCCTTGGGCGTAAAGGCCGGCAAACACGCGGTCCAAGGCGATGGCCTGGCGGCCGATATGGAAGAGCCGGCGCGAGAGCCAGAAGAAGGCAATGATGGTGATGGCCACGCCGACAAAGCCCAGCTCTTCACCGATCACGGCGAGCAGGAAGTCGGTGTGCGCCTCGGGCAGGTAGTGCAGCTTTTCGACGCTGCTGCCCAGGCCCTGGCCCAGCCATTCGCCGCGTCCCAGTGCGATCAGGGAATGCGTCAGCTGGTAGGCCTTGCCCTGGGCGTACTTCTCGTCCCAGGGGTTGAGGTAAGCAAAGATGCGCTCGCGGCGGAACTCGCTGAAGGTGATCATCAGCACAAAGGCGCCAACCAACACGGCCACGATCAGGAAGAACATGCGGCCATTGACGCCGCCCAGGAACAAGATGCCCATGGCGATGGCCGCGATCACCATGAAGGCGCCCATGTCCGGCTCGGCCAGCAACAACACGCCGACGATGGCCAGTGACACGGCCATGGGCCACACCGCCTGGAAGAAGTTCTCCTTCACATCCATCTTGCGCATCATGTAGCTGGCGGCATACATGGCGATGGCCATCTTGGCCAGCTCCGAGGGCTGGAAGTTCATCACGCCCAGCGGAATCCAGCGCCGCGCGCCGTAGACGACCTTGCCCACGCCGGGAATCAACACCGCCACCAGCAGCACCAGGGCCAGCACAAACATCCAGGGGGCAAGGCGCTCCCAAGTGGACACCGGCACCTGCACCGTGATCAAGGCTGCAACCAGGCCGAAGGAGATCGCCACGATGTGGCGGGTCAGGAAATGGGTGGGCAAGTACTTGGCAAAGCGCGGGTTGTCCGGCATGGCGATGGACGCGGAATACACCATCACCAGGCCCAGGCCCATCAAGGCCAGAACCACCCAGACCAGGGTGGCATCGAAACCGCTGAGCTTGGTCGGCTGGCCGGCCGACACACTGACCCAATCGCGCACCGGCACGTTCTCGGCCCCGCCCTTGCTGCCGGCCCACAGCGCACGCAGGCGCTCGGTCCAGGGCTGGATCATGGTGGAGAAGCTCACAGGCTCAAGCCCCGGTCTTCGGCCAGCTGCTGCACGGCGGCCACAAAGACCTCGGCGCGGTGGGCGTAGTTGCGGAACATGTCCAGGCTGGCACAGGCCGGGCTCAGCAGCACGCTGTCGCCACTCTGCGCTTGCGCCTGGCACCAGGCCGTGGCGGACTCCAGGCTTTCATGCGCTTGCAGAGGCACACCGCAATCGGCCAGGGCGGCGGCGATCTGCGGGCCGTCGCGGCCGATCAGGGCCACGGCGCGTGCATGGCGTGCCACGCCGGCGGCCAGAGGACTGAAGTCCTGACCCTTGCCGTCGCCGCCGAGGATCAAGACCAGCTTGGCCGGCGCACGGTCGGCACCCAGGCCGGTGATGGCCGCCACGGTGGCGCCGACATTGGTGCCCTTGGAATCGTCGTAGAAATCCACGCCTTCGATGGAGGCCACATGCTCGACGCGGTGCGGCTCGCCGCGGTACTCGCGCAGGCCATGCAGCATGGGCGCCAGCGCGCAGCCGGCAGCGCTGGCCAGGGCCAAGGCGGCCAGTGCATTGGCAGCGTTATGGCGGCCGCGCACGCGCAGGGCATCGGCGGGCATCAGGCGCTGCAGGGTGATTTCTTCTTCGTCTTCGCCCTTTTTCCGTTTCAGAGTTTCATCTTGCTCGCGGGCGCGCACCAGCCAGGCCATGCCGCCCTCTTCCACCAGGCCGAAGTCGCCCGGGCGGTCCGGCGCGTCCAGGCCGAAGCGGGTCACGGCGCGCTGCACCGATTTGGCAGCGCGGCCGCGGCCTTGCTTGACCATCACGGCGGCCGGCACCAGGCCTTCGACCACCGGGTCGTCGCGGTTGATGACCATCAGCCCGTTCTGACCGAAGACGAACGCCTTGGCCCGGGTGTAGGCGGCCATATCGCCATGCCAGTCCAGATGGTCTTGCGTGAGGTTGAGCACGGCGCCGGCCGTGGGCTCGAAGCCCTGCACACCGTCGAGCTGGAAGCTGGAGAGCTCCAGCACCCAAACCTCGGGCAGATGCTCGAACACCGGGCCCTTGGGCGGCGGCGGCTTGATGGGCAAGGGGGCCTCGTCAAGCAGGGCTTCGACCATGTCCAGCGTGCTGACAGCCTCAGTGGCTGCAACGCTTGCAACAGCGGGCGTTGCGTCGGCCGGCACGGGTTCAGCCGCTTCAGACTCTGCTGCGGGCTCAACAGCCAGCTCGGCTGGGGCTGCCTCCGCTTCCGCCCCAGCTTCGGGTGCAGCTTGAGGTGAAGCTTCAGATGCCACAGCTTCATCGGCCACCGGATTTGGCACCTCGGCTTCAGCAGCAAGCTCTTGCGAAACCTCTTCAGGCGGCACGGGTGCCGGCTCCAGATCCAGGGCCGCGCCCAAGGTTGTCAGCATGCTGGGGCCGATATTGCCGGCCACGGCCACGCGCTTGCCGGCGCGTTCGGCCAGCAAAGCCGTCATGCAGGTGGTGGTGGTCTTGCCATTGGTGCCGGTGATGGCCAGCACGGCCGGCGCATAGCCACGCTCGGCCTTGAGATCAGCCAGGGCGCGGGCGAAGAGATCCAGCTCGCCCTGCACCGGCACGCCGGTCTGGCGCGCCTGGTTCAGCAGCGGCTGCAGGCGGGCATCCAGCGGCGACAGGCCCGGGCTCTTGAGCACCAGCTGCACGCCAATCAGCTCATCGACCGACAAGTCGCCGCTGAAGAAACGGGCGGCGGGCACTTGCTCAGCCAGGGCCGCAGCCTGCGGCGGCTGCGGGCGCGAGTCCCACACCGCAATGCGCTCCGCACCATGGCGCGCCACCCAGGCGGCCATGGCCAGGCCCGAGTCACCGAGACCCAGAATCAGTACGCGCAGGCCTTGAAGATGCTTCATGGCGTCAGCGCAGTTTCAAGCTGGCCAGGCCGACCAGGCACAGCAGCATGGTGATGATCCAGAAACGCACGACCACCTGCGTTTCCTTCCAGCCGGTCTTCTCGAAGTGGTGGTGCAGCGGCGCCATCTTGAAGATGCGCCGGCCCTCGCCGTACTTCTTCTTGGTGTACTTGAACCAGGTCACTTGCAACATGACCGAGAGCACCTCGGCCACGAACACGCCGCCCATGATGCCCAGCACGATTTCCTGGCGCGTGATCACGGCCAGGGTGCCCAGCGCACCGCCCAGGGACAGCGCACCCACATCGCCCATAAAGACCTGGGCCGGGTAGGCGTTGAACCAGAGGAAGGCAAGACCTGCCCCCGCCATGGCCGCGCAGAAGATCAGCAGTTCGCCCGCGCCCGGGATGTAGGGCAGCAGCAGGTATTTGGAGAACACCGAGGAGCCGGTCAAGTAGGCGAACAGACCCAAGGCCGAGCCCACCAGCACGACCGGCATGATGGCCAGGCCATCGAGCCCGTCGGTGAAGTTGACCGCATTGCTGCAGCCGACGATGACAAAGAAGGAGAGCGCGATGAAACCGAACACGCCCAGCGGATAACTGACCGTCTTGAAGAAGGGCACGATCAAGTCGGCCTTGGGCGGCAGGTCGGTCGAGAAGCCGCTGCTGATCCAGCGGAAGAACAGCTGCACCACGCCCAGGAAGGACGTCTCCGACACGCTAAAGGCCAGGTAGAGCGCGGCCACCAGGCCGATCAGCGACTGCCAGAAGAACTTCTCGCGGCTGCGCATGCCCTCAGGGTTCTTGTCCACCACCTTACGCCAGTCATCGACCCAGCCCACGGCGCCAAAGCCCATGGTCACCAGCATCACCACCCAGACAAAACGGTTGCTCCAGTCGAACCACAGCAGGGTCGAGACGCCGATGCCGATCAGGATCAGCACACCGCCCATGGTGGGCGTGCCGTTCTTGGCCAGATGCTGCTGGATGCCGTACTCGCGGATGGGCTGGCCGATCTTCATCTCGGTCAGGCGGCGGATCACCCAGGGGCCGAAGGCCAGGCCGATCAGCAGCGCCGTCATGGCGGCCATCACGGCGCGGAAGGTGATGTACTGGAACAGGCGCAAAAAGCCCAGATCCGGGTAAAGGCCTTGCAGCCATTGAGCCAGGGTCAGCAGCATGTCTTCAGGCCCCCGCTTTCGTGTCGGCCGTCTGCAGCAGGGCAGCGACCACTTGTTCCATACGCATGAAGCGAGATCCCTTGATCAAAATGTTCTGCACCGTCGGCGTGGACTCGGCCAGCGCGGCCAGCAGGTCCGCCACGGTGGCGAAGGCGCGCGCGCCAGGGCCATAAGCCGCAGCGGCATCGGCCGCGGCCGAGCCGGCGGTCCACAGCGCCGCCAGGCCGCGCTCGGCGGCATAGGCCCCCACCTCGCGGTGGAAGGCCGGGCCCTGGTCGCCGACCTCGCCCATATCGCCCAGCAGCAGCCAGGAGTCACCGGGCAGCTCGGCCAGCACATCGATGGCCGCGCGCACGCTGTCGGGGTTGGCGTTGTAGCTGTCATCGATCAGGGTGATGCGCTGACCGGCGCGCTCGAAGCTCTTGAGCTGCGAGCGGCCCTTGACCGGGCGGAAGTCCTCCAGGCCGCGGGCAATCACCGCCAGCGGCGCACCGGCCGCCAGGGCACAAGCCGCCGCAGCCAGTGCATTTCGTACGTTATGCAAACCCGCCACGGCCAGGGCCACCGGCGCCACGCCGGCGGGCGTATGCAGCTCCAGGGCCCAATGGCCGCTGTCCACCCAGCGGGCGCTGCCGGTGACATCGGCCTCGCCTTGCAAGGCAAAGCTCAGATGCGGGCGGCTGCCGGCCAGCTCCAGCCAGATCGGTGCGCAGGCATCCTCGGCCGGAAACACGGCCACGCCTGTCGGGCCCAAGGCCTCGATCACGGCGCCGTTCTCGCGCGCCGCGGCCTCCACCGTCTGCATGAATTCCTGGTGCTCGCGCTGGGCGTTGTTGACCAGGGCGACGGTGGGCCGGGCGAAGGCGGCCAGCGGCGCGATCTCGCCGGGGTGGTTCATGCCCAGCTCGACCACGGCCGCGCGCTGCCACAGCGCCTCGTCCTGGCGCAGGCGCAGCAGAGTCAAGGGCACACCGATGTCGTTGTTGTAATTGCCTTCGGTCGCCAGGCAGTTGCTGCCATGCCAGGCGCGCAGGATGCTGGCGATCATCTGGGTGACCGTGGTCTTGCCATTGCTGCCGGTGACGGCAATCAGCGGCAGCTGCACCTGCGCACGCCAAGCCTGGGCCAGCAGACCCAGGGCCTGCTTGCTGTCCGGCACCTCGATGCCGGCCAGGCCGGAACCAGCCAGGCCGCGCTCGGCCAGGGCCGCCACCGCGCCGGCGGCAGCGGCCTGGGGCAGGAACTCATGCGCATCGAAGCGCTCGCCGCGCAGGGCGACAAACAGATCGCCGGCCGCCAGGCTGCGCGTGTCGCTGTGCACGCGCTGGATGGCCGTGTCGGGCGAGCCGATCAAGCGCGCCGTGGGCAGCAACGGCAGCAAGAGGGCATGGGCCTGGCCCAGGGTCATCAAGGCTTGGGCGCTCACAGACCGGCCCTCCGGATCAGGGCGGCGCGCGCTTCGTCCACATCGGAGAAGGGGTGGCGCTGGCCCTCAATTTCCTGGTAGTCCTCAT
Source organism: Paucibacter sp. DJ2R-2 (assembly GCF_025717675.1). GTDB lineage: Bacteria > Pseudomonadota > Gammaproteobacteria > Burkholderiales > Burkholderiaceae_C > Paucibacter_A. The sequence goes on along the minus strand of NZ_JAJIRT010000005.1, from coordinate 340,124 downwards.
GACCCTTGCCTGCCACCAAAATGACGTCGCGCGGGCCCGCTTGCAGCACGGCCTGGGCGATGGCCTCGCGGCGGTCCACCACACTGAGGTGGTCGCCACCAGCCGGCAGGCCAGCTTCGATGTCCGCCAGTATCTGCTGCGGCGCTTCGCTGCGCGGGTTGTCGCTGGTGACGATGACGCGGTCGGCCAGGCGGGCTGCGATGGCGCCCATGGCCGGGCGCTTGCTGCGATCGCGGTCGCCGCCGCAGCCGAAGACGCAGACCAGCTTGCCGCCGCGCGCCTGCGCCAGCGGGGCCAGGGCGCCGAGCGCCTTGTCGAGGGCATCGGGCGTGTGGGCGTAGTCCACCACCAGCTGGGGCAGCTCCAGGCCGTTGCCCACGCGCTGCATGCGTCCCGGCACGGGGGTGACGCGGCCGGCCACGGCGGCCACTTCGGCCAGGCCATGGCCCAGGGCACGCAGGCCACCGATCACGGCGAGCAGGTTGGAGACGTTGTATTCGCCGATCAGGCCGGTTTCCACGAGCACCGCCTGATCCGCTTCCTTGAGTGTGAAAGCCAGGCCGCCAGCGCGGTAATGCAGGTCGACCGCGCTCAGGCGTGCCTCACGGTTCAGGCCGTAGGTCCAGACATCGAGACGACCTTGCAGGGCCTCCGCCAGCTCGGCGCCCTTGGCGTCATCCAGATTCACCACTGCCGCCTGCAGGCCCGCGCGATCGAATAGCTCGCGCTTGGCGGCCCAGTAGGCCTCCATCGTGCCGTGGTAGTCGAGGTGGTCCTGCGTGAAATTGGTGAACAGGGCAACACGGATCTGCGTGCCGTCCAGGCGGTGTTCTTTCAGGCCGATGCTGGAGGCCTCGATGGCGCAGGCGCCATAACCCTCATCCTGCATGCGCCGGAAAGCGGCCTGCAGCAGCACCGGGTCGGGCGTGGTCAGGCCGGTGTAGTCGATCTGGCTGGGCTGCTCGCGGCCGGGGATGGGCGGCTCGCCCACACCCAGAGTACCCACCACGCCGCAGCGCTGGCCCAGCAGACTCAAGGCCTGGGCTGTCCACCAAGCGGTGCTGGTCTTGCCATTGGTGCCGGTGCTGGCGATCACGGCCAACTGCTGGGAAGGATCACCGTAATAGGCCGCGGCGATCAGGCCGGTGCGGGCCTTGAGCCCGGGCAGCGAGGCCACGCGGGCATCGACAAAGCCATGCGCCTCCACGCCCTCGTCCTCGACCAGGCAGGTGGCGGCACCGGCCGCCAGCGCGCCGACCACAAAGCCGCGGCCGTCACGCGCATAGCCGGGCCAGGCGATGAAGGCATCACCGGCCTGCACCTGGCGGCTGTCGGTGCGCAGGGCGCCGGTGGTCCATTCCTGCAACCAGCGGGCGGCCGCTTCGGGGGACTTGAGTCGTGTCAACATGGCTTCAGAGAATCTCGTCCAGGGCCGGCGCGGGGCGCGTGGCCAGAATTTGGGAGCTGACGGCCAGGTCCGGCGGCACGCCCAGCAGCTGCAGGCTCTTGCCCACGACCTGGCTGAACACGGGGCCGGCCACCTTGCCGCCGTCGTGGAAGCGGCCGGTGGGCTCATCCACCATCACCGCAACGATCAAACGCGGCTGCTCGATCGGCGCCAGGCCAACGAACCAGGCGCGGAACTTGTTCTTGTTGTAGCCACGGCCTTCTTGCTTGTAGGCCGTGCCCGATTTACCGCCGACGCTGTAGCCCTCGCTGCGCGCCTTCAGCGAGGTGCCGCCCTGTTCGGTCACGGTCTGCAGCATCGCGCGCACCTGGCGGGTGGTGCCGGCGCTGAAGATGCGCTGGCCTTGCACGGCCTCGCCGTCTGAGAGCTTGGTCATGCGCAGGGGGATGATCTCGCCGTCGCGTGCGAACACGGTGTAAGCGCGAGCCAGCTGCAGCAAGGAGGTGGACAGGCCATAGCCATAGCTCATGGTCGCCTGCTCGATGGGCCGCCATTTGTGAGCCGGGCGCAGGGTGCCGCCGACGGCACCGGGAAAGTCGATCTGCGGCCGGCGGCCCAGCCCCAAGCTGGTGTACAGGCCGTGCATTTCCTTGGCCGGCATCTGCAGGGCCATCTTGACCGTGCCGACATTGCTGGAGCGCTGGATGATCTCGGCCACGGTCAGCGAATCGCTGGGGTGGGAATCGTGGATGGTGGCGCCGGTGAGGGTCATGCGGCCACCGTCGGTGGCGATCACGGTGTCGGCGCGCACACGGCCGCTGTCCATGGCCTGGGCAGCGATGAAGGGCTTCATCACCGAACCCGGCTCAAAGACATCGGTCAAGGCTCGGTTGCGCAACTGCTCGCCGCTCAGCTGCTTGCGCTGGGCCGGGTTGTAGCTGGGGAAGTTGGCCAGGGCCAGCACCTCGCCGCTGCGCGCATCGAGCACCACCACCGAGCCGGCCTTGGCCTGGTTCTCGGCCACGGCGCTGCGGATGGCCTGATAGGCGAAGTACTGGGTCTTGGCATCGATGGACAGAGCCACATCGCGGCCGTTGTGCGCCGGCACGGTCTCGCCCGCGGCCTCGACGACACGGCCGAAGCGGTCACGCATGACCGAGCGCTGGCCATCGCGGCCTTGCAAATCCTTCTGGAAGGCCAACTCGATGCCTTCCTGGCCGCGGTCTTCCAGATTGGTGAAACCCACCACATGGGCCGCAGCCTCGCCCTCGGGATACTGGCGCTGGAACTCGCGGTCCTGGAACACGCCCTTGAGCTTGAGCGCCTGCACCCGGGCGGCCGTCTCGCCATCCACCTGGCGGCGCAGCCAGACGAAACGCGCACTGGGATCAAGCTTGGCGTTCAGCTCTGACTCGTTCAGGCTCAGGGCATGAGCCAGGGCGCGGCGCTGAGCTGGGTCGGCATCGACTTCGGCCGGAATGGCCCAGAAAGACGGTACGGCCACGCTGCTGGCCAGCACCTGGCCGCTGCGGTCCTGAATGCGGCCGCGGCTGGCCGGCAGTTCCAGGGTGCGCACCAAGCGGGCCTCGCCCTGCTTCTGAAAAAACTGGGTGCCGATCACCTGCACATAGAGGGCGCGACCCAGCAAAGCGGCCAGGCCGGCGCCGACCAGGGCGAGCAGGAACTGCGAACGCCAGATCGGCGTACGCGTGCTCAACACAGGGCTGCGGGCATGGCTGAGACCACGCTGAGTTTGGGCGTCACGAAGGGGGCGGCGCAAGAAGCGGGGCTTCCACATGATCAGAAGCTCTCTTCCACGGCCTGGCTGGCCAGCGGCTTGCCGGCGCCCTGGCTGGCGACGATCTGCGGCTTGACCTCGAGGTCGGTGGGCACACCGAGCAGGCGCAGGCTTTGCGAGACCACCTGGCTGAACACCGGCCCAGCCACGGCGCCGCCGTAGTAGACGCCGTTGCTGGGCTCGTCCACCATCACCGCGACGATGATGCGCGGCTTGCTGATCGGCGCCAGGCCGACAAACCAGCTGCGGTACTTGTTGCCGGCGTAGCCCTTGCCTTCTTGCTTGTGCGCCGTGCCCGATTTGCCGCCCACGCTGTAGCCGCTGGCCATGGCCAAAGGCGCGGTGCCGCCGGGTGCGGCGGCTGCCATCAGCATCTGGCGCACGTCTTGCGCGGTCTTGGGCGAGAAGACCTTGAGGCCATGCACCGGCTCAGCGCCTGGCTGGTGCAGCATGGTGACGGGAATGACCTCGCCGTCGCGCGCGAACACGGTGTAGGCGCGCGCCAGCTGCAGGAGCGAGGCCGAAAGGCCGTAGCCATAGCTCATGGTCGCCTGCTCGATGGGGCGCCAGCTCTTGTAAGGACGCAACTTACCTGTGATGGCGCCGGGGAAGTCGATCTGCGGACGTTGGCCCAGGCCAATCGCCGTGAACATCTCGTGCATCTCGCGCGCCGGCATGGTCATGGCCATCTTGACCGTGCCCACATTGCTGGACTTCTGGATCACCTCGGCCACGGTCAGCAAGCCATGCGGATGGGCATCGGTGATCTTGGAGCCAGTGATGATCATGCTGCCTGGCGCCGTCTGAATGGGCGTGTCCGGCGTCACCCGGCCGGTTTCCAGCGCCAGCGCGGCGATGAAGGGCTTCATGGTCGAGCCGGGCTCGAAGATGTCAGTCATCGCGCGGTTGCGCAGCTGGGCACCGCTGAGGTTCTTGCGCTCGCTGGGGTTGTAGCTGGGGAAGTTGGCCAGGGCCAGCACCTCACCGGACTGCACATCGAGCACCACCACCGAGCCGGCCTTGGCCTTGTGCTCGGCCACCGCATCGCGGATGCGCTGGTAGGCGAAGAACTGCACCTTGGAATCGATGGACAGGTCGATGTCGCGGCCGTTGGCGGCCGGCACGCGCTCGCCCACGTCTTCGTCCACCACCCGGCCCAGGCGGTCGCGCACGACCGAACGGGAACCATCCTTGCCCTGCAGCGCCTTCTGGAAGGCCAGCTCGATGCCTTCCTGGCCACGCTCTTCGATATTGGTGAAGCCGACCACATGAGCTGCAGCTTCGCCTTCGGGGTATTTGCGCTTGTACTCGCGGTCCTGGAACACGCCCTTGAGGCCCAAGGCCTTGATGTCGGCTGCCACCTGGTCTTCGGCCTGGCGACGCAGCCAGACGAAGCGGGTGGCCGGGTCGAGCTTGCGCTCGAGTTCGGCGGGGCTGATGCCGAGAATCTTGGCCAGGGCGCGCCGCTTGGTCGGGTCTTCGTCGACCTCCTTGGGAATCGCCCAGACCGAAGGCACGGCCACGCTGGCGGCCAGCACCTGGCCGCTGCGGTCATTGATGCGGCCGCGGCTGGCCGGCAGCTCGACCGTGTGCACAAAGCGGGCCTCGCCCTGCTTTTGGTAGAACTCGGTGCCAATCACCTGCACATAAAGCGCACGCCCCAGCAGGCCCGCAAACGCCAAGCCGACCAGGCCGACCAGGAAGCGCGAGCGCCAGGGCGGCGTCTTGGACGCCAGCAAGGGGCTGGTGGAATAGCTGACGCTGCGCGCGCTCTGGGCGCGCACAGTCGAGGTCTTGGGCAGAGGGCGCTGGGTGGCGCCGGCGCCGCCCTTTTTGCCGCCGCGCAGCCAACTCATGGCCTCACTCCAGAGGCGGCCACAGTGCGTGCCTTGGCGACCACACCTTGGTCTTCGACCTGCTGGCTGTAGGCGGGCGTGATGCCATGCATTTGCAGGCGCTCGCGCGCGACTTTCTCGACCCGCAGATTGGTGGCCTGGGCATGGCGCTCGGCCTGCAGGCGCTCGCTGTCAGCTTCCAGGCGACGAGTTTCGGCCTGGGCGCGATCGACGGCCGTGAACAAGCGGCGCGCCTCGTAGGCGCTGCGCACCAGCATCAGACCGCTGGCCAGCACAGCGATCAGCAGGATGAAGTTCAGCCGCCCCACGGAATCAGCCGCCTGTACGTTGGTGGCGCCGCTTCAGGTGTTCGACCGGCAAGGGCACGTCGGTGCGCTCGGCCACGCGCAGCACGGCAGAGCGGGCGCGCGGATTGGCGGCCACCTCGGCCTCGCTGGGCTTGATGCGGGCAATGGCGCGCAGGGGCTGCGCCTTGGGTTCGGCAAACAGGGCGCGGCGGTCGACGATGTCCTTGCTGTGCGCGCCGATGAAGGTCTTGACGATGCGATCTTCCAACGAGTGGAAACTGATCACGGCCAGACGGCCACCGGGTGCGAGCAGGCGCAGGGCCGCATTCAGTCCCTGTTCGAGCTCCTCAAGCTCGCCGTTGACGTGAATCCGAAGAGCTTGAAATGTCCGCGTTGCAGGGTTCTGGCCCGCTTCGCGGGTTTTGACTGCACGAGCCACGACTTCGGAAAGTTCATCGGTGCTTCGCACAGGACTCCCGCTCTCCCGACGAGCAACAAGCGCCTTTGCAATCTGAACAGCAAACCGTTCTTCCCCATAGTTCCGTATCACTTCCGCGATCTGGCGCTCATCGGCGCGGGCCAGGAAATCCGCAGCGCTCTCGCCGCGGGTGGTGTCCATGCGCATGTCCAGCGGACCGTTGAAACGGAAGCTGAAGCCGCGCTCGGGGTTGTCAATCTGCGGACTCGAAACGCCCAGATCCAGCAGCACACCCTGCACCTGCTCGACGCCCAGACCGGCCAGCTGCGAGCGCATGTCGGCAAACGGCGAATGCAGGATGCGAAAGCGCGCATCGGTGATGGCCGTAGCGCCGCTGCTGGCAGCAGCAATCGCTTCCAGATCGCGGTCGATGCCGATCAGCCGCCCTTGATCGCCCAGCTTGGCCAGCAGCAGGCGCGAATGACCGCCGCGGCCGAAGGTGCCGTCGATATAGCAGCCGTTGGGGTCGTTGAGCACGCCCTCCACCGTTTCGTGCAGCAGCACGGTGGTGTGGGAGAACTGGGGCGTTGCAGTGTCTTGTGGGGCGTCCATCAGAAGCTGAAGTCCTTGAGGGCGTCCGGCAGTTCGGATTCCATCACCTTGGCCTCATGCGCGGCATAGGTGGCGGCATCCCAGAGTTCGAAGTGGCTGCCCATGCCGAGCAGCATCACGTCTTTTTGCAAACCGGCTGCGGTGCGCAGCTCGGGCGAGATCAGCACGCGGGCAGCGCCGTCGATCTCGACATCCATGGCATTGCCCAGGAACACCCGCTTCCAGCCGGCCGCCGACATGGGCAGCGCAGCGATGCGGTCGCGGAAGGCTTCCCAGGCTGGGCGGGGGAAGACCATCAAGCAGCCTTCCGGATGCTTGGTGACCGTCAGCTGCCCGGCGCACAGCGCCTGCAGCACCTCGCGGTGGCGTGTCGGGACGGCCAAACGCCCCTTGGCATCCATTGCCAAGGCTGAAGCCCCCTGAAACACAAAATTCGCCACGGCGACCCACCAAAATGCACTTTTCACCACTTTACTAACCGAACCCCGGGCAGTCAAGGCAAATCGCAAAAAATTCCAATGAAATCAAGCACTTAGATACAACTTCTCGACGCAGTACACAAGTAAAACTCGTTCAAAATGAAGGACTTGCAAAGCTGTCTGCAAGTGGAAGATGAACTTGAAAGCGACAAATTCTTCGCCGGGGACAGCTTTCGCTGTCCGCGCGGGCCGTACGCCGCCAAAATGCGCTTCAGCTTCAAGCGGTCTTGCCGAGAAACAAGGACAAGCGTGTGAAAGTGTTTCAGGCGGCCTTAAAAAAGCCGCCGCCCCAGCCTGAGAGCACGACGAGGTCATATTGAGCAGAAAAGCTTCCAGCTCGCTGTTTTTCGCGATTGCGCTTGGCGCCAGCATCGGCTTGGTGCTGCCGGCCATTGCCGTGGGCGGCTTCCTGATCGGCCTGCGCGAACCGCAGGTGGCCGAAGCGACCCAGCAACGTGAGCTGGATGCCAAGCTCGATGTGCTGGTCAGCAGCCTTCCTGAGCTGCTCTGGAACCTGGATACGGTGGCCGCGCGCGAGGTGGTCTCGGCCATCATGACCTCACCCGATGTGGTGCGGGTCAACGTCAGCGATGCCTCGCAAGGCCAGCCCTTCATCGAGATGAGCTTCCCCGAGCGAAAGAAGGGCCAGAGCATCAAGGGTGAGCGCGAGATCTTCCGGGGCCTCACCCGCATCGGCCATATCCAGATCGAGATCGACGACCACCTCAGCACCGCCGCCCTGACACGGCAGCGCTGGCTCTATGGCGCCACCGTGGGCGGCCAACTGCTGGCGTCGCTGGCCCTGATCCTGGTGCTGGTCAATTCACGCCTGATGCGGCCCTTGCGCGAACTCGGCGACTTCGCCAATGACCTGGCCGAAGGCCGCTTCAGCGCCGAACTCAAGCCGGGCCGGCCCGATGAGATCGGCCTGCTCGGCGGCCATCTGGAGCACATGCGCGATGCGCTGCAGCAGCAGTTCGAGGCCCAGCGCGCCCTGATCGAGCGCCTGCGCGGCATGGCCGAGACCGTGCCCGGCGTGGTCTACCAACTGCGCCTGGGCACCGATGGCCGCTTCAGCTTTGCCTATGTCAGCGAGGCGGTGAAGGACTATTTCCGCCTCAACGCTGCTGCCCTGAGCCAGGACGCCGAACCCTGGTTTGCCCAGATCGATGCAGCCGACCGCGCCAGCGTGCGCGAATCCCTGCTCGCCTCGGCCCGGCATCTGGCGCCCTGGCAACAGGAGTTCCGCACCCATTTCAGCGACGGCAGCGAGCGCTGGATCTTTGGCAATGCCATTGCCCAGCTGGAAGACGGCGGCAGCGTGCTCTGGCACGGCTTCCTGACCGACATCTCACGCCAACGCCGCGACGCCCTGGAGCTGCTGCGCTACCGCCACCATCTGGAAGAGCTGGTGGAGGCACGCACCGCCGAGTTGGCTGAGGCCACCCATGCGGCTCAGGCGGCCAGCCTGGCCAAGAGCGCTTTCTTGGCCAATATGAGCCACGAGATCCGCACGCCGATGAACGCCATCATCGGCCTGACCTATCTGGTGCAAAGCGACACCACCGAACCCGAGCAGCAGGAACGCTTGCAGAAGGTGGCCGACGCTGCCGAGCATCTGCTCAGCGTCATCAACAATGTGCTCGACTTCTCCAAGATCGAAGCCGGCAAGTTGCAGCTGGAGCACACCGAGTTCACCGTCATTCAGGTCTTGGACAACATCTCGAGCATGCTGGCCCAGCGCGCCCACGAGAAGCAGCTGCGCGTGCAGCTGGACTTGGAAGACCAGCTGGCCACCCAGGTGCTGCTGGGCGACGCTCAACGCATCACCGAGGTGCTGCTGAATTTCGCCGGCAATGCGGTCAAGTTCACCGACGCGGGCTTTGTGCGCCTGAGCGCCAGCGTGCAAGAGGACCTCGGCGACGCCCTGCGTCTGCGTTTCGATGTCCAGGACAGCGGCATCGGCATCGCTGCCGAAGCCCAGGCCCGCTTGTTCCAGGACTTTGAACAAGCCGACAGCTCCACCACCCGGCGCTATGGCGGCACCGGCCTGGGCCTGGCCATCTGCCGCCGCCTGGCCGAGCTGATGCACGGCGAAGTCGGTGTGCAAAGTACGCCCGGCGAGGGCAGCCGCTTCTGGTTCTCGCTGCGCCTGGACAAGAGCCAAGCCGCCCTGCCCGCCCTGGCTGCGGCGCCGCGCGGCACGGCCGCGCGCGAACAGCTCAAGCAATTCAGCGGCACCCGCATCCTGCTGGCCGAAGACAACCCGGTCAACCAGGAGGTGGCCGTGGCCTTGCTGGGGAGCGCCGGCTTGGTCGTCGACGTGGCCGGCGATGGCGAGGAGGCCTTGCGCATGGCCGGCGCCTACGACTACGCCTTGATCCTCATGGATGTGCAAATGCCCTTGATGGACGGCCTCGACGCGACCCGGGCCATCCGCGCCCTGCCCCTGGGCCGCGATGTGCCCATCCTGGCCATGACGGCCAATGCCTTCGCCGAGGAACGCCAGCGCTGCCTCGATGCCGGCATGAACGACCATGTGGCCAAGCCCGTGGTCGCCGAGCAGCTGTTCGCCACCTTGTTCAGCTGGCTGGAGCGGCGCGCCGAGCAACAGCGTCAGCCGGTCGCCTAAGCCGGGCACCCACCGCCAGCGCCGACACCGGACACGGCGGCCACCACGGGCCGCCGGCCACACACCCTCAGTTGCTTTCCTTGATCAAGCGGCCCGAGCCGGCCTGGATGGGCCGGGCATTCATCGGGTAGAGGCGCGAAAAGATGGCGATCTGGTTGGGCGAGACCTGCACCGGCGTGCGCATCACCATCCAGAGCACGCCTTCCGAGCAGGGCGGCGTGGTCAGCGAGCCCATATAGGTGTAGTAGGCCCGGTTCTCGGGCAGCAGCTGATTCAGGTCCAGCAGGCCCGGTGCCGGCAAGGCCTCGCCTTTTTCCAGCGGCAGGTTGTTCCAGATGGTCTGCACCAGGGCCTGGTCCTGGCCACGCTCCAACAGCACCGCCACCACGGCCAGGCGCCCTTCGGCGTCCTTGTGCACCAGATGGGCCACCATATCGAACTGGCGGCCGTTGATGCGCTCTTCGCTGGGGCGGTGGAAATGGAATTGCAGCAGCTCGAAGCGCCGGCCCATCACCTGCAGGCTGTTGCCCGGCGACACATTGACCTGGATGGTGTGGCCGTTGTCCAGCACGGCAAAGCTGCTCGGCCGGTACTCGAATTGGATCTTTTCCAGATCGACGCGGATGCCCTCGCGAATGTCGATCGGGCTCTGCCGCGTGCCGATGGCGCACTGGCGAAACTCCGGGTTCAACTCCGCCCATTTCTCAGGGCCGCCTTCGCCCGCATAGCCCCAGTGGACATGGCTCTTGGACTCATGTTTGGCCTCCGCCTTTCCCTTGGTGCGCCCGGCCTTGCCGCCTTCATCGGCAGCGCCCTTGCCGCTGACCTTCATGGGCTTAGGTGCATCGGACTTGTCGCTCAGGCGTTCGGCCAGGCGTTGGCGCAGCACATCAAGTGACTCCTCGCCCCCGCCCTTGGCCTCCGCTTTCGGTTCGGGCTTGGCCTTGCTTTCATTGGCCGAGGCCGGCCCGCTGAGCACACCCGCGGCCAGCAGCGCCAGCATCAGGCCGGCACCGTTTCTCTTGTTCATCGTTGAAGACATGCGCTGCTCCCGGCCACTCTGCGGGCCTGATCGCCATGTCTTCGGTCAAATCAGCACAGGCTTGAGCGCTGAGGCTGACTGACGCTCAATGAACCTCGCCTTTGATCCAGAGCCAGGACAGCAGCCCGATGCTCATCAAGCCCATGGACGTGAAGGCCAGGGCCACGGTGGAATGCATCACCAGGGGCACGACCACCCCGGCCACCAAGCCATTGGCGGCGCTGCCGATACAGGCCTGCAGCGAGGATGCCATGCCGCGCCGCTCGGGCACCACGTCGAGCACCAGCAGGGTCACGACCGGCACCATCAGCGCCCAGCCAAAGGAGAAGCAGGAGATCACCGGCAAGGCCCAGAAGGGACTCGGCGCCAGCAGCAGATTGAGCGTCACATTGAGCAGGGACACCAGCACCATGATGGTGAAGCCCATGCGAATCTGCCGCTTCGGCGCGATGCGCCCGGCCAGCCGACCGCTCAAGGCAGCACCGCCCATGATGCCGCCGATGGAAAAACAGAAGAACCAGAAGAACTGCGTCGGCGCCAGCTGCAAATGCTCGCCCACAAACACTGGCGCCGCCAGCACATAGAGGAACATGCCGTTGAAGGGAATGCCGCTGGCCAGCGCCAGCAGGATGAAGCGGCGGTTGCCGACCATCTGCCGGTAGCCGCGCATCAGCTCACCGGCATGAAAGGGCTGGCGGTCCTTGCGATGCAGGGTTTCCGGAAGCAAGCGCCAGTTGGCGACGAACAGGGCGGCGCCAACAAAGACCAGGAACCAGAAAATCGAATGCCAGTCGGCATGGACGAACAGAAAGCCGCCCACCATGGGCGCGATCGCGGGCGCCACACCGAAGAAGATGGTGACCTGGGACATCACCCGCTGCGCTTCGGACGGCGGGAACATATCGCGGATGATGGCGCGCGAGACCACGATACCGGCGCCCGCCGACATACCCTGCACCGTGCGCCAGAACACCAGTTGACCAATGCTGCCGGCCAGGGCACAACCGACCGAGGCCAGGGTGAAGATGGCCATGCCGACCAGCACCACGGGCCGCCGGCCGAGGCTGTCGGACAAGGCGCCGTGGAACAGATTCATCACCGCAAAGCCCAGCAGATAGCTGGACAGGGTCTGCTGCATCTCCACCGGCGTGGCCTGCAGGGCGCTGGCGATGCCGGCAAACGCAGGCAGGTAGGTGTCGATGGAAAACGGGCCCACCATGCCCAGGCAGGCCAACAGAACGGCCAAGGCCCAACGGGGTGCGCGCCACAAACGGCTGGCTTCAGGATTCATGGGTAGCTCGGTTCACGCGCCCGGCGGTGGTGCCTGCTGCAGCGGAGCCGGTCGAGTGTAGCGGTGCCCCCTACACTGCAGGCCCCGAGGGCTTTGCACAGCGAACAAGACATGGCGAACGACAGCAACGCACTGAAGATTGGCGTGATCGGCCTGGGTGTGATGGGCCAGCGCATGCTGGAGCGCTTGCAGGGTCACGCGCGATTGCGCGCCGATTGGGTTTGGGACGCCAACCCTGCAGCGCTAGCCGCGACCCTCGCCCGTTTCCCTGGTCTGCGTGCAGCCGCCAGTGCAGAAAGCTTGATCTTCAGCCCCGGCCTGCACAGCCTCTATATCGCCACGCCGCCGGCGGCCCACCTCCAGCTCAGCGAACTCGGCTTTGACGCCGGCCTGGCCGTGTTTTGCGAGAAGCCGCTGACGGTGGACTTTGCTGACGCTCGGCGCAGCATCCAGCGCATCGAAAGCGAAGGCCAGCGTGCGGCCGTCAACTTTGCCCTGGCCTCTTCGCCCGGTCTGGCCCTGCTGCAAAGCCGTTTCGGCGCGCCGGCCGGTGCCGACCGCGGTGGTCTGGCGCGCATCGATCTGGAACTGGGCTTTGCCCAATGGCCGCGACCCTGGCAGGCAGCGGCCGGCCTCTGGCTGGGCGAACGCGCCGAGGGCGGCTTCAGCCGCGAGGTGCTCTCGCATTTCATCTTTGCCGCGCAGCGCGTGCTGGGCCCGGCTCAAGTGCTGACGCAGCACGTCGTCTACCCCGTTGAAGGCCAGGGTTCCGAACTCAGCCTGAACGCCGAACTGCGGATCGGCGGTGTGCCCCTGCGCATCCAGGGCCAGGTGGGCGGCAGCGAGGCCGACCTCAATCACATGGCCTGGCAGGCCAGCAGCGGCCGCATCGACCTGCGCGAATGGTTCAGCCGCATCGAGGACACAGGCGCTGCAAGCGAAGCGAGTGGTAACGACCCCATCGAGCGGCGGCAACACGGCCAACTGAGCCAGCTGGATCAATGGGTGGCCCTGATCGAAGGCCGGCCGCACGCCCTGCCCGGTTTTGCCGAGGCCCTGGCCGTGCAGGAAACCATCGAGGCGTTGCTACAGCCGTCTGTCTGAGTCATGACTTCGGCGAGCGACTGAAACCGGCACAAAGCAGCCGAATACAAAAGGCAACCACAGAGGCACGGAGGCACAGAGCTAAAACCAATTCAGCTTTGTATTTCTCTGTGGCTCAGTGCCTCTGTGGTTGCATTTGAATTTCAGCAATGTGCCGACAGGCGCCGATCGGAGCGACTCAGCCAAGAAAAAGAAAGAAAGAGTGAAGCAAGTCGATAGGCCGGATTCTGTGCAAGACCTGACCCTTGCGGATCCGGTCCTGTGACCGCCATTCCTCTTGGCCGGACATCGCTGCCCGGCTCGGTGCCACCTACCCGCCCGCTCTGCGAGCCGCATCAATACGGGCCTACTTGGTGTTGCTGCGCGTAGAGATTGCCCGTTTCACCCGACCCCGGAGGCTGCGCTTCCGGTCCCGCCCGGCTTGCGCCCGGCACGTTTGATCGACTCGTCTCTGTTGCTCTGATCCTCGGCTCACGCCGGACAGCCGTTAGCTGCTACGCCGCTCTATGCAGTCCGGACCTTCCTCCAGTGCCATGTTTCCATGCTCGCACCAGCGGCGGTCTGACTTGCTTCACAGCGGCATTATCCCTGATGGCGCACTCGGCATAAGCTCATCACGAAAACAGTAAAGGCAAGGGCTGCGCCACAAGCTAGCATTTGCGCTTCCTCAAGGAGCCCCATTGCCATGAAAGCCAACAACATTCTCGCCACCATTGGCAACACGCCGCACATCCGCATCCAGCGCCTGTTCGGGGCCGATGCCCAGGTCTGGATCAAGTCCGAGCGCAGCAACCCAGGCGGCTCCATCAAGGACCGCATCGCCCTGGCCATGGTGGAAGACGCCGAGGCACGCGGCCTGCTGCAGCCAGGCGGCACCATCATCGAACCGACCTCGGGCAACACCGGCGTTGGCCTGGCCATGGTGGCCGCGGTCAAGGGCTACAAGCTGATCCTGGTGATGCCGGACAGCATGTCGGTGGAACGCCGCCGCCTGATGCTGGCCTACGGCGCGAGCTTTGACCTGACCCCGCGTGAAAAGGGCATGAAGGGCGCCATCGCCCGAGCCCAGGAATTGCTGGCAGAGCATGAGAACGCCTGGATGCCGCAGCAGTTCGAGAACCCGGCCAATATCGACGTCCATGTGCGCAGCACCGCCCAGGAGATCCTGCGCGACTTCCCCGAGGGCCTGGACGCCCTGATCACCGGCGTGGGTACCGGCGGCCACATCAGCGGCTGTGCTCAGGTGCTGAAAGAACACTGGCCGCAGCTCAAGGTCTTCGCGGTGGAGCCCTCGGCTTCGCCGGTCATCAGCGGCGGCGCACCGAGCCCGCACCCGATCCAGGGCATCGGCGCCGGCTTCATCCCGGTCAATCTGAAGACCGAATTGCTGGACGGCGTGATCCAGGTCGAGGCCGAGGCCGCGCGCGAATACGCACGCCGCAGCGCCGCGCAGGAAGGCCTGCTGGTCGGCATCTCCAGCGGCGCCACCCTGGCCGCCATCGCGCAAAAGCTGCCCGAGCTGGGCGCTGGCGCCCGCGTGCTGGGATTCAACTACGACACGGGTGAGCGATATCTGTCGATCGAAGGCTTCCTGCCGGCCTGAGTCTGGCTCCGACAAGTCAGAAGGCCCCGGCAGCTCACGCTGGCCGGGGCCTTTTCTTTTGCATGCGACCTGCTAGCGCCGGGGCTCAGTCCGACTCGCCGTCGCCGCTCGGTGTCTCGTTGTCCTTGCTGGCCTGCCGGGCCAACTCGGCTTCGAGCGGGCGCAAGGCGTCAATCAAGGCTTCGGGTGGCTTGGGCTCGGTCAAACGGAAGGACGGCGGCGGCAAGGCGCTCAGGTAACTCGGGCCAAACCAATGCTGATGTTCCAGGCGGCGCGCCACTGTCAGCACCAGCAAGGTGAGCAACCCGGCTGCGATGGCCAGGCCCAACCAGCGCCGCGCTCGGGGCCAGACCAGGATGGCATGCCACCAGAGCAGGGCCGCCACACCGAGCGGGAAGACCAGGGCATCCACCACCATCAGGCGCGGCGCATTCAGCGCGTAAGCCAGCAAGGGCAGACCCAGGCCGAGCAGATGCAAGCCGGTCAAGCCGACCAGGGCCCGGCGCAAATGGCTGGCAAAAGGGAAGCGGTGCTGGAAGAGCTGGGTCACCAAGGACCACAGGGCGGCCCAGCCGAGCAGAACCGCCAGCGGAAGTAGCACGGCGCCGCTGTAGTCCACCCAGGGTGAGCCCGGGTTGAGCAAGGACCATTGGTCAAACCAGAGCAGGGCCAGCCAAAGGCACAGGAGGCCGGGAACCCAGACCGCAGCGGCCTTGGCGGCGCGCTGCTGATGCGCTTGCATAGGCAACTCAGGAGCCAAGACTTCAGCACTGCTGCGCCAGCGCAGGTGGGTGGCGCCGAGCTGGAAAGAGGCAGCCGCCGGCATGGTGGCCACTTCGCCGCCGCCCATGCGGCGGTCGTCAAGCCAGCCGCCGTTGAGGCTGGGCAATAAGCGCAGGCGCGGGCCCTGCTCGTCCCACAGCAGCAACGCATGTTCGGCCGCCACATGGCTGTCTTCCAGCACCACATCGCAGAGCACGGAGCGGCCGATCAAGGCCGGCCATTGATGGATACGCTGGAGCGCGCGGACCTCGCCGTCGCGGCCCAGCACCTCGATCACCGCGATGCGCTGGTCTTCTTGCCGTTCCATGCAAAGCCCTCCAAGTAATGCGCGCTCAGTTTCAGCGCGTTGTCAAAGCTGACGCCGCGGGCGTCGAAACGGCCAAGTGCGCCTTCGGTGCTGGCGTCTACTGTGGTGACCAGTACGCTCAAGTCATGCAGCCCGGCCAGCTTGCGATAGGCACGCAGGCAGACCACGGCGCGCAGGGGCAGGCCGTCACGCTCGACAAACTCCTCTTTGCAGAATGGCGCCGTGCGGTCCTTGTCATTGCGGCCCAGGCGCTCATTGCGGAAGCTGGCCGAGTACTGCTTGGCAAAGCGGATGGCCCCGAGCTTGCCGCCGTCATAGGCTTCGTGCGACATGTCGAGATAGCCGGTTTGCATGGCGTCGCTGACGAACACGGCGTGCTCCATGCGGCACTGCGAACGCTGGAATTCCAGGCCCTTGCTGTCCGCCGGCGTGCCGCGACCCCAACAGCGCATGAACTGCTCCTGCGGCACCGGCAGCTGGTAACGGCTGTGCCCGGCCGAGGACCAGGGCTGCTGGATGAAGCGCGCGCTGAGCTCGTCCTGATAGCGCAGCAATTGCTCGCGCAAGCGCGGCCAGGCCGGGGTGTTCATGGGCTTGGCCGTGCGGCTGCGCTCGAACAGCTGACGGGCAAAATCACCGGGCACGAGAAAGCTCATCTGCTGGGCGAAGAACATGGCCGACACATTGACCCCAACCACCTGCCCGTCTTCGTCGACCACCGGACCGCCGCTCATGCCCGAATTGATGCTGCCCGAGTAATAGATCAGCGGGTCGAAACTGCGCTCAACCAGGCCGTTGAAGGTGCCCTCGACCACGGCGAAAGCCACGTCGTGCGGGTTGCCCATCGAGTAGATGCGGTCGCCCTTGGCCAGTGGCCGCTCCACGGGTCGGAAGCTCAGAGCGCCCCGCCCTTTCAAAGCACCGGCGGGCGCACGCAGCAAGGCCAGGTCGCGGCGCACGTCGAAATCCAGCAGCTCCAGCTGACCTTCCTGGCCCTCGGTGCTGGCAAAGCGCAGGCGATAACGCTCAGGCTCCAGGGCAAACTGGCTGATCACGTGGTAGTTGGTCAGCACATGGCCATCTTCGCTGACCAGAAAGCCCGAGCCGACCGAAGCCTGGCTGTCCTGGTTCTTGAGCAGGGTGCGGATCTGCAGCAACTGGCCGCGCGTGCCCTCGTAGACACGCCGGGCCGTCGCCGAGACGGCCGCCGGTGGCGCCGATGCGGCCGCTGCAGGCGCCGGCACGGACTCTGGGGCCGCCTGGCTGGCGGCTCCGCAGAGAAGCAAAGCCAGCGTCAGCAGCCCGCGCCAGGACGGCGCGCGCCGCGCCGGATTCAAGGTCGTCAATTGCAAGAGGAAGCTCCTCAAGTTCCAGGGAAGCGGCGATGCTAGCCGGTTTGCGCGCCCGGCATGGGCCGGAACACGGCCGCATCGGCATAGAAATCGACGGTTTCATTGCCGGGCCACCAACCTGGCACGCCCAGAACCGGCAGCGGCACAAAGGGTTTGCTGGCCAAGGCCTCGGCCGCCATCCAGGCCCCGGGATGCGCGGGATCGGCCGTCTCGGGCAAGAGCAACACATGGGCGCAGATGGGCTTGCGCGGGTGCATCAGCTTTTCCAGCAAGGCATGGCCGAACAGATGCAGGCGCGCCTGCTGCCACAAGGGTCGCAAAGGACCGAACAGGCGGGGCCAGTCGCGCTGACGCAGGGCCTCTTCCAGCGCTCGCGGCGCCTGCAAAAAGGCCGCGTTTTCGTCGAACAAGGTCAGGGCATCGCGCAGCGGCCCGCGCCGGGTCTGCACACCGCCGCTCTCGGCCAGGGCCTGCTCGTGCAGCGCGTTGAGGCGGGTCTTGATGGCCGGCCAATGCAGCCAGATCAGGCCGTTGAGCAAGTCATGCGCGTTGTCGCGCGTGGGCACCCGAGCCGTGCGGTGGATGAAGGCCTCGTAGGCCTCGCCATCGGGCAGCTCGTCCTGGTCAACAAAGCGCAAGGCACCGGCCGAGAGCTGGATAGGCTGCGCGTGCAGCTGGTCGTTCAGCGCCTCGGCGACGCTGGCGCCTGCAGCCAGGGCGGCACTCAAGACCTGACCCCGCTGCCGGTAGGGCGCCAGCCAGGCGGCGTCCCAGTCGATGTCCGCCGAGAGCCGCGCGTTCAGAGCAGCTTCCAGCCCAGGGTTTCGCCTCCGCGCAGCGGCTTGATCTCGGCCGAGCCGAAGGGCACGGCGCTGGGCAGGGTCCAGTCCTGTTTGACCAGGGTGACCTGGCCGGTGTTGCGCGGCAAGTTGTAGAAGTCGGGGCCGTTGAAGCTGGCAAAAGCCTCCAGCTTGTCCAGCGCACCCATGGCCTCGAAGGCTTCGGCATAGAGCTCGAGCGCCGACATGGCGGTGAAGCAACCGGCGCCGCAGACCGAGTTTTCCTTCATTTGCGAGGCGTGCGGCGCGCTGTCGGTACCGAGGAAGAACTTCTTGCTGCCCGAGGTGGCGGCCTCGATCAAGGCACGGCGGTGCAGCTCGCGCTTGAGCACGGGCAGGCAGTAGTAATGCGGGCGCAAGCCGCCGGTGAAGATGGCATTGCGGTTGTAAAGCAGGTGCTGAGGCGTCAGCGTCGCGGCGGTGAAGTCGTCGGCGCTGCTGACGTAATCAGCCGCTTCCTTGGTGGTGATGTGCTCGAACACCACCTTGAGCTCAGGCATGTCGCGGCGCAGCGGCTGCATCACGCGGTCGATGAAAACGGCCTCGCGGTCGAAAACATCGATGTCCGGGTCGGTCACCTCGCCGTGCACCAGCAGCAGCAGGCCAGCGCGCTGCATGGCCTCTAGGGTTTTGTAGGTTTTGCGAATGTCGGTCACGCCGGCATCGCTGTTGGTGGTGGCGCCTGCGGGGTAGAGTTTGAGGGCGACGACACCGGCGTCTTTGGCGCGCTGGATCTCCTCGACCGGTGTCACGTCGGTCAGGTACATGGTCATCAGCGGCTGGAAGCTCAGGCCTGCGGGCACGGCAGCGACGATGCGCTCGCGGTAGGCAATGGCTTGCGCGGCCGTGGTCACCGGCGGGCGCAGATTGGGCATGATGATGGCGCGGGCGAATTGGCGGGCTGTGTAGGGCAGCACGCTTTGCAAGGCCGCATCGTCCCGGACATGCAGATGCCAGTCATCGGGCCGGGTGATACTCAAGGTCTGAGGAGCCGCCGAGACGGCCGCAGACGAGGACGAAGATGTGGAGGGGGAAGATGTATGCGCCATGAGCTTGATTGTCCCAAATCCTGCCGCGCCCTGGGCGGCCGTGCTGGCTTCGATTTGAGAGCAGCCACCCTGGCCTCAGCAGCAAGCAGGGCTGGCCGGCCATGAGTACAACACCACCCATGAGCCCCGAGCTGCAACGTGCCTATGGTCTGCTCGACCAAGGCCAGCTGGCAGCCGCCCGCGACTTGGCTCAAAGCTGCCTGGAAGCGGCCCAAGACGACGAGTTGGCCACCAGCCGCGCCGCCATCGCCCTGGGCCTGATCGCCGCCTACGACTCCCGCCACGAGGAGGCCATGCAGCGTTTGCTGCCTCATGTGCCGGTGCTGGAGGCGACCGAAGCACGCCAGGAACTGGGCCGGGCATATAGCGTCCTTGGCTTCTCGCTCGGCATGCTGGGCGACCCGGAGCGAGGCCTGGAATGGGCCAGCAAGGCACTGGCCCTGGCCGAACAGCAGGGCGCGGCACGTGAGCTGGTTCGGGCCCACCTGAACCGCGCCGTGCTGATCAGCCAGATGGGGGACTGGCAGCTCGCAGAACAAAGCCTGAGCGTCGGCATCGAGCAAGCACAAACCCATGGCTACGGCCTCTCGGCCTGCGCCGGTCTGTCCAATTTGGCCGAGATCCATCTGACCCAGGCCTTGCGCTGCCGCGAGCTCCACGACGACGCAGCCGCCGCCCGCCATGCCCAGGACTGCAGCCGCTGGTACGAGCGGGCCGCCGAGGCCTGCATCCTGAATGGCCACACAAGCATCCTGGGCGAGACCCATGTCAAACACGCGCGCGCCCTGGTCTTGCAGGGCCAGCTGACCGGCGTGCCGGCTTTGCTGCAGCTGGCCGCCCCGGTGGCCGCCGAGAACGCGGCCCTGCGCGCGGAGCTGGGCCTGACACGCGGCATGGCCGCGGCCGAAGGGGGCCGCGAGCAGGAAGCTCGTGAGGCCCTGGAGCGCGCGCTGGTGACCGCGCAAGAATGCCGTGAACCCGATTTGACCCATCAGATCCTTTTCGAGCTCAGCCACCTGGAGCGCAGCTACGGCCATCTGCAAGCGGCCCTGCAACGCTACGAACAACGCCATCAGCTGATGATGGAACACTACAAGCGCCGCCTGCGCATGGTGGCTCGCAGCGCGGAGGTCTGGGCCGAGGCCGAACAAGCGCGCCTGACCGCTCGCGCCGCCATCCAGCGCGAGGCCGCACTGATACGCAGCCAGACCGAGCTGATGGCGCGCGCCGCCCAGCTGCAACAAGACGCCATGTGCGATGGGCTGACCGAGCTGCTGAACAGGCGCGGCCTGGAGGCGCAGGCGCGCGCCTTCTGGGACGCCGGCCCCGAGCCAAGCCAGCTAACCCTGGCCTTGATTGATGCCGACCATTTCAAGCATGTCAACGACCAATGCGGCCATGCCGTTGGCGACGCCGTGCTCAAGCAACTGGCTCAGCTGCTGCAGCATGACATCCGCGCCAGCGATGTGCTGGCGCGCCTGGGAGGCGAGGAGTTTGTGCTGCTGCTGCCGGAGCGGCCCCTGGGCGAAGCTCGGCAGATCTGCGAGCGCGTGCGTCAACGCGTGGCCGATTTCGACTGGTCGCGCTGTGGCACCTCGCTGCCGGTCAGCGTCAGTATCGGCGTCGCCCAGCGCCAGCTCGGCGATGACCTGGAGGCCTTGCTGAGTCGGGCTGACAAGGCCATGTACGCCGCGAAATCCGGTGGGCGCAATTGCGTCTGCGAGGCCAAGGTTTGACGCTGTCAAGCCAAGCAAACAATTCCACAAAGCACTTACGACAGCCGCCAGCGAACCGGCCCCAAGCGTGGCAGCATCGGCTGGCCCCGAGTACAGCAGCTCGGCGCTTCTAACGTGCCGCTTCAGGAGTGCAATTCATGAGCTCGACCCTCTTGCGTTTCAACCCCGCCATGGCCCTGCTGGCTTTGGTCGGACTGGCGGCCTGCAGCAGCGTGCCGGACGAAACTCCGGGGCCTGCCGCCAGGGAAATGATCTATGCCGTCACCAGCGCGCAGCAACTGATCCAGTTCAACGCTGGCCAGCCGCAGGTGCTGCTGAGCAGCAAGCCGCTGCGTGGCCTGGCGCCACAGGAGCGCCTGCTGGGCATCGACTACCGGGTGGCCAAAGGCCAGCTCTACGGCCTGGGCGCGAGTGGCCAGCTCTATCGCATCAACACCCAGGACGGCAGCGTCAGCGCCGTCGGCACGCCCTCAGCCTTGCCTTCTGACGGCGCACAGGAATGGGGTTTTGATTTCAATCCGACCGTGGACCGCATCCGCGTGGTCAATGACGCGGGTTTCAATCTGCGCCTGCACCCAGACACCGGCGCGGTGGTGGACGGCAATGCCGAGCTGCCAGGATTGCAGTTTGATGGCCGACTCGCTTTTGATGCCGGTGATGTGAATGCGGTCAAGCTGGTGGCCATCGTCGCAGCGGGCTACAGCTACAACAAGCGCGACGAGAAGATCACCACCAACTACGCGCTCGAGGGCCGGCAAGGCCTGCTGGTGCATCAGGGCAGCAAGGAAGGCGTGCAGCCCATGATCTCGCCCAATAGCGGCCGCCTGTTCACCGTCGGCTCGCTGGGCCTGGGCACCTTCGAGCGGGCCACACTCGATGTTTCGGATGTGTCGAACACAGCGTATTCGGCAATCAGCCGTGGCGGCAGCTCGGTTTGGTACCGCATCGACCTGGAGACCGGCCGTGCCACGCGCATCGGCACGATTGGCGGCGGCGCGGCGGTGGTGGGGGCGGCGATCGAGCCGTGAGACTCGGACGCGTCTGATTCGACCGATCAGCCCTGCCGCGCGAGACGCGGCCCGGCTCAGTGCTGCAGGATCTTGGCCAGGAAGTCTTTGGCGCGCGGTGAGCGCTCCTCGGGTTTGCCGAAGAAGTCCTCGCGCTTGCAGTCTTCGACGATCTTGCCAGCGTCCATGAAGATAACGCGGCTGCTGACCTTTTTGGCGAAGCCCATCTCGTGGGTCACGCACATCATGGTCATGCCTTCCTGGGCCAGCTTGACCATCACGTCGAGCACCTCGCCGACCATTTCCGGGTCCAGCGCCGAGGTGGGCTCGTCGAAGAGCATGACGATGGGGTCCATGCTGAGCGCGCGGGCAATGGCCACGCGCTGCTGCTGGCCGCCGGAGAGCTGACCCGGGAACTTGTCCTTGTGCGCCGACAGGCCGACGCGGTCCAGCATCTTGAGGCCTCGGGTCTTGGCCTCGTCGGGCGTGCGGCCCAGCACCTTGATCTGGGCCAGAGTCAGATTCTCGGTCACGCTCAGGTGCGGGAACAGCTCGAAATGCTGGAACACCATGCCGACGCGCGAACGCAGCTTGGGCAGATTGGTCTTGGGGTCGGCCAGCGAGATGCCGTCGACGACGATGTCGCCCTTCTGGAAAGGCTCCAACGCGTTGACGGTCTTGATCAGGGTGGACTTGCCCGAACCCGAGGGGCCGCAGACCACCACCACCTCACCCTTTTGAATGCTGGTGGAACAGTCGGTCAGCACCTGGAAGCTGCCGTACCACTTGGAGACGTTTTTGATGTCGATCATCGATGAACTCCTGATTGTTTGAGCGTGCACAGCTCAAACGGTGCCGGGCCGCCCCAAACCGTTTGAGTGCCCCCTCGGGGGGCGGTGGTGTACGCACCGCCGGGGGCTGCATGTTTAGCGGATGATGGCGATCTTCTTTTGCAGGCGGCGCACCAGCATGGACATGCCGAAGCAGATGGCGAAATAGACCGCCGTGGCCACCAGATAGGTCTCGACCGGGCGATTGAAATTGCGCCCCGCGGTTTCAAAACCCTTGAGCAGGTCATAGGCGCCGATGGCGTAGACCAAGGAGGTGTCCTGGAACAGGATGATGGTCTGGGTCAGCAGCACCGGCAGCATATTGCGGAAGGCCTGGGGCAACACCACCAACTGCATGGTCTGGCCGTAGCTCATGCCCATGGCGTAGCCGGCATGGGTCTGACCCTTGGGCACGCTCTGGATGCCCGCGCGCATGATCTCGGCGTAGTAGGCTGCTTCAAACAAGGTGAAGGTCAGCACCGCTGAAATCTCGGCACCCAGCGGCCGGCCGATGACGAAGGGGATCAGCAAGAAGAACCACAGAATCACCATCACCAGCGGAATGCTGCGCATGGTGTTGATGTAGGCGGCGGCCGGCAGCGCCAGCCAGGGCTTGCCGGACAGACGCATCAGGGCCAGCACCGTGCCCAGGGCGATACCTCCCACCATGGCCACCAGAGTCAGCTGCACCGAGAAGTAGAAGCCCTGCAGCACATAGCTGCCGATCACGCCCCAGTTGAGAAAGCTGAAATCAAGATTCATTGGGCGCTCCCCACCATGCCGGGCACGCGGGCACGCAGTTCAATGACACGTGCCAGGGCGAAGACGGCGATCGAGGACACAAAGTACAGGCCGGTCACAGCCAGATAGATCTCGATGCCGCGCGAGGTTTCTTCCTGGGCCTGGCGAGCAAACATGATGAGCTCGGGCACCGACACCGCAAAAGCCACGGCCGAGTTCTTGACGATGCCCATGGCCTCGCTGGTCAGCGGCGGGATGATGATGCGCAGGGCCACCGGCAAGAGCACATAGCGGTAGGTTTGCGGCAGGGTCAGGCCCATGGCCAGGCCGGCATTGCGCTGGCCACCGGGCAGACTCTGGATACCGGCCTTGACCTGCTCGGAAATGCGCGCCGAAGTGAAGAAGCCCAGGCCCAGCACCACCAGCAAAAAGCTGGGGACGGTCTTGAGCACAGGCACCAACTCTGGAATCACAAAGTACCAGAGGAAGACCTGGACCAGCACCGGAATATTGCGAAACAGCTCGGTCCAAGCATCGCCGATCAAGACCAGTGCGCGGCTGGGCGTGGTGCGCAGAATGCCGACCAGCAAGCCGAAGAACAGCGCCACGATCAAAGCCAGGCCGGACACCGACAGCGTCCAGCCCCAAGCCGACATCATCCAATCCAGGTACGTGATCTCGCCCGCATTGCCCATGCAGCGCGGCATCACCTCCTGGTCTATGGTGTTCTTGCAGAACACCTGCCAATCCCAAGTCGTCGCCACAGCAGCTCCCCGATCAGAAAAACAGCGAGGCCACCGGGCGCGAAATCCCGGCAGCCTCGTTCATGAAAACAGCAAAAATCCGTCTGGATTCAGACTGCGCTGCTCACGCTCACTTCTTGGCGTATTCCTCAGCCGGCTTGTCGTTCGGGTGGGCCCAGGCGTTCTTGGTGTTGTCATTGACCGCCATGCCCACCTTGGTGTTGGTCGGCGGGATGGGCTGTTCGAACCACTTGCTCCAAGTCTTGGCGATGTCGCCCGACTTCATCTGGGCCATGATGCTGTCGTCCACGGCCTTCTTGAAGGTCGGATCATCCTTGCGAATCATGATGGCGATCGGCTCGACCGACAGCACTTCGCCGACGATCTTGAAGTCTGCCGGAACCTTGGCCTTGGCGATATTGCCGGCCAGGATGGCGCCGTCCATCACGAAGGCGTCGGCGCGGCCCGACTCCAGCAGCAGGAAGCTGTCGGCGTGGTCCTTGCCGAAGACTTCCTTGAAGTCCACGCCGGTCGCGCGTTCATGCTTGCGCAGCAGCTGCACCGAGGTGGTGCCGGTGGTGGTGGCGACGTTCTTGCCGTTCAGCTGAGCAATGCTGGTGATGCCAGAATTGGCCTTGACGGCGATACGCACTTCCTCGACGAAGGTGGTGACCGCAAACGCCACATCCTTCTGGCGGGTCGCATTGTTGGTGGTGGAACCGCACTCAATGTCCACGGTGCCGTTCTGCACCAGCGGAATGCGGTTCTGCGAGGTGACCGGCTGGTACTTCACGTCCAGCTTGGCCAGGCCCAGCTGCTTCTGCACATCGGCCAGCACCTTCTGGCAGATCTCGACGTGGTATCCCACGTACTTGCCGTCACCGAGGGTGTAGGACAAGGAGCCGGAAGACTCGCGCACACCCATGGTGACGCTGCCGCTGTCCTTGATTTTCTTCAGCGTGTCCTGAGCCTGAGCCAGGCCGGTGGCTGCGAACAGGGCGAGTACAAGCAGGGATTTCTTGTTCATGAATGAGCACTCCAGAATCAAAAGACTTCAGTTGCGGGAAGGAGAAAAGCGGCGGCCGCAGGCGATGACAGAGCAGACCACGTGCAGGGCAGCAGCCAAATACGTGTTTTTACGAAGGCCCCGACAGCAATCGCGGGCACTCAGACGATTTTCTGATGCTGGGTGAGGAAGTCCCAGAGCGCCTGCACACCTGGTTTGCTTCGCCGGCACAGCTCAGGCCGCTCGCGGTAGATACGCAGCTCCATGGTCAGTTCGAACTGTCCCGCAGGCGCGGCCTGCACCAAGCGCTGAGCGTGAAGCTCTTTCTTGACCGAACTGGCCGGCAAGAAGGTCAGCCCGTGCCCCTCCAGCGCCATGGCCTTCAGGCCCTCGGCCATATCGGTTTCGTAAATGGCGTCCAGATTCAAGGGCAAGGGCGAGGCCTTGACGATCAACTCGACCAAGCGGCCCAGGTAAGCGCCCGAGGCATAACTAAGAAAGGGGATCTTCTGGCCCGGATGCCCGGGCAGGCGAAACATGGGTTCGCCATGGGCGTCGGCGCGGGCATAGGCCGCCAGCGTCTCGTGGCCCAAAGAGGCCATCTGATAGCGCTCGGGATCCAGCTGCAAGGGCTGGCTGGCATGGTGATAGACGATCAGCAGGTCGCAATTGCCTTCGCTGAGCTGCAACATGGCGTCATGCACATTCAGGGCATTGAGCCGGCACTTCAGGGCACCAAAGCGCTGGCGCAGATCCATCAGCCAATGGGGGAAGAAGCTGAAGGCCAGAGAATGCGGCACGGCAAACTCAATCATGTCCTGCCCAGCGGACTGGTGGCTGCGCAACATATTGCGCGTCGCCTGGAGATTCCCCAAGATCTCCACGGCCTGCGCCAGCAAGGTTTCGCCGGCCCCCGTCAGCCGCGTGGGGTAGGAGGAGCGATCGACCAGATCTACACCGGCCCAGGCCTCGAGCGCCTGAATGCGGCGAGAGAAGGCCGGCTGGGTGACATGCCGAAGCTGAGCCGAGCGCGAAAAGCTGCGCGTCTCGGCCAAGCTGACGAAATCTTCAAACCACTTGGTTTCCACGGATTCAGTGTAGCCGCGCCGGCCGCCCCCCATGAAAACCCTCTGCCGCTTGAATTTTCGGGCACGCAGCCCCCTCAAGTGGAGGGGGCCGGGTCATGCCATCCGCGCATGTCTGTGATTACAGTCGAGCCCAGGGGAAAACGGACACCACGGTAGCTTCGCAGGATGCAGCCGTCACCCGGCATCACTGCAACTCACTACCCATCAATCAAATCAACGGGATAGGTTATGAACGCTCTCAAGACACTGGTGGCATCTGCCGTGCTGGCCCTTGCTGCACCGGCCTTCGCAGGCACCGTGATTCCTCAGCTGACGTTTGAGACGATCGGCGATATGACGAATCTGAGCCAAGCAGGCAACAACCCTTACGCTGGCCTCGGCATCGGCTTTTCCGGCAATGCATTCGGAATTCGCAGCGCTCGCGATGCCGGTGGCTCGGGCAACTTTTTCCGCGATCCGATGAATCTGGGCGCTCTGGCGATGTTCAACGACAGCCCGACGCAAGAGAACGTGCTGACATTGACGGTCGCTGAAGGCTTTGCAGATTTCTTCTCGATCGAATACGCGGGCAAGCTCGGCGCCAGCGGGCGAGCTGCAGTCTTTGACGTGCAAGGCAATCTGCTCGGCATGGAGGAATTCAAGGCGCCCGCAGGTTCTTGCCCTAGCAGCACTGATGACCTGTGTGTCTGGGACATTACCAAGTTTGAGTTCAGTGGCGTGGCCTACTCGATCAAGCTGTTCGGAAGCACGGCGAACTACTTTTTCGACAACATCCAACTGGGCCAGCCTGGTTCGACAGTGCCCGAGCCGAGCACCTTTGCACTTGGCTTTGCAGCCTTGGCAGCCCTGGGCTTGAGCCGTCGCCGCAGCACTCGCTGATTTCAATCTGGATGTAGCCCGCCCGTCCAGGGCATGGGGCCATCTCAAACGCCGGACCTGGTAACAGGCCCGGCGTTTTGCTTGCTGCGCGCCGATCTTGTGGACCGTTTCGCCTCAGTCGCTCGACGCTCCACCGGCCTGCTGCAAACGCCACATCCGGGCATAGACGCCCTGAAGCGCCAGCAATGTGGCATGAGAACCGCGCTCGACGATGCGGCCGGCCTCCAGAACCAAAATCTCATGCGCGTCCACCACCGTGGACAAACGGTGCGCCACCACCAGCACTGTCTTGTTCTGTGCGGCGGCCTCCAGCTCGGCCTGAATGGCCCGCTCGTTGCTGGAATCCAGGGCTGAGGTCGCCTCGTCAAAAATCAGCAAGGGTGGGTTTTTCAGCAAAGTGCGTGCAATCGCCACACGCTGCTTCTCGCCACCGCTGAGCTTCAGTCCACGCTCGCCCACCATGGTTTCATAGCCCTTGGGTGTGGCACTGATGAAGCCATGAATATGGGCAGCGCGCGCCGCTTCCTCGACCTCGGCCTGCGTGGCTCCCGGTCGCCCGTACGCGATGTTGTAAGCCACAGTGTCATTGAAGAGCACCGTGTCTTGGGGCACGATGCCAATGGCGCGGCGCAGGCTGGACTGCGTGACCGAGCGTAGTTCCTGGCCGTCGATGGTGATCTGCCCTGAGTCCACGTCATAGAAACGGTAGAGCAAGCGGGCCAGCGTGCTCTTGCCGGCGCCGCTCGGGCCTACCACAGCCACCTTCTTCCCCGCCGGAATTTCGAAGCTCAGCTCATGAAGAATCGGGCGGCTGGGGTCATAGGCAAAACTGACCTTGTCGAAGCGGACGGCGGCACCTGCGACGTGCAACTCGCGAGCATCGGAGCGGTCAGCCACTTCGCGCTCGCGCTCCAGCAAACTGAACATCTTGTCCAGGTCGGTCAGGCTTTGCTTGATCTCGCGGTAGATCACGCCGAGAAAGTTCAGCGGGATGTAGAGCTGGATCATGAAGGCATTGACCATGACCAAGTCGCCGAGGCTCATGGTGCCCGCCACCACGCCGGCCGTGGCGCGCCACAGCATCAGCACCAATGCGCTGGCGATGATCAGCTGCTGGCCGGTATTCAGCAGTGACAAGGTGGACTGCGACTTCAGCTGAGCGCGGCGCAACTTCTCCAAGCTTTCGTCATAGCGCCGCGCCTCAAAGTCTTCATTGTTGAAGTACTTGACCGTCTCGTAGTTCAGCAACGAATCGATGGCCTTGCTATGCGCCACCGAATCGAGTTCGTTGAGCTGCTTGCGGAACTTGGTACGCCACTCGGTCACCGTGATGGTGAAGCCTATGTAGAGCACCAGGGCGCCGAGCGTGATCCAGGCGAAGGATGCGTCGAACTTGAAGGCCAGCAGGCCCAGCACCAAGGCCACCTCGATCAGCGTCGGCACGATGCTGTAGAGCGAATACGAGATCAACGAATGCACGGCGCGCGTGCCACGCTCGATGTCCCGGGTCATGCCGCCGGTCTGGCGCTCGAGGTGGAAACGCAAGCTGAGGTCGTGCAGATGGCGGAACACCTGCAGCGAAATGCTGCGCGCCGTGCCCTCGGTGGCTTTGGCGAAGATCAGCTCGCGCAACTCGGTGAAGAGCGAGGTCGACAGGCGCAAACCGCCGTAGGCGATCAGCAAGCCCAAGGGCAGCACCAGCATGCTTTCGGGAGAGCCAGGCTTGATCGCCAGGCTGTCCACCAGGGACTTGAGCAAGAGCGGCACACCCACATTGCTGAACTTGGCCGCCAACATGAAACCCAGGGCCAGTCCCACGCGCCAGCGGTAGCGCCACAGATAAGGCAGCAGCTTGCGGATGGTGGCCCAATCCGATCGCACAGGGGCCGCCGCGGGTGCGGAAGCCGGGGGGGCTGTCAATGCAGCAGTTCGATCACGCATGTGTTGTCGTCGTCAAAAAGTCGGCAGGCTTCGGCCAAGAGGGGGCGGCCCTGCCGCATCGGGTGTCTGGGCTGGATTCTCGGTGCTTTGCTCGCCAGAGGCCGAGCCATCGCCAAATAGGAGCAGTCGTCCAGCACAGTCGCAGACTCTCCCACCTGCGGCCGATTCGATTGGCGGACAATTCAGACCTTCTCGAACCAGGAAACTCCATGAGCAGCAGCAGTACGCCCACCGACAGCATCCCCGCCGCATCCGCCAACACCGGCGCACCTGCCCTGCCCCGCGAACTGGTGCTGCGCGTGATGCCCATGCCGGCCGATGCCAATGCCAACGGAGACATCTTCGGCGGCTGGATCATGGCCCAGGTGGACTTGGCCGGCTCCGTGCAGCCGGCGCGTTTGTCGCGCGGTCGGGTCACCACTGTGGCCGTCAACGAGTTCATCTTCAAGCAGCGCGTCTCGGTCGGTGATTTGCTCTCGTTCTACTCGCAGATCACCCGCATCGGCCGCACCTCCATCACTGTGCGAGTCGAAGTGGTGGCTGAGCGCAACCCCATGAATCCAGAGGTGGTCAAAGTCACCGAGGCCAATCTGACCTATGTGGCCATCGACGACCAAGGCAAGCCCCGCCCCTTCGCTGAGCAAGCCTGAGCACCAGGACCACATCCGGCCAACCATGGCTTCATCGGTTCTGATCCTCGGCGGCGGCGCCATCGGCAGCGCCGTGGCGGCATATCTGTCCGCGGGCGGATGGAGCGGCGAAATCCGCGTGCTGGAACGCGACCCGAGTTATGCCCAGGCCTCATCGGCCCTGTCGGCCGCCTCGATCCGCCAGCAGTTCTCCACGCCGCTGAACATCGACCTGTCGCAGTTCGGCCTGCAATGGCTGCGCGCCCATCCGGAATGCGGCCTCAGCGAGCAGGGCTACCTCTACCTCGCCGACACGGCCGAGCGCGCCGATGGACTGCGGGCCCTTCATGCCATCCAAACCGCGGCCGGCGCCGACATCGCGCTGATGCCGCCCGCCGAACTGAAGCAGCGCTGGCCCTGGCTGGCCTGTGAGGACCTGCATCTGGGCAGCTGGGGGCGCAGTGGAGAAGGCTGGTTCGACGGCTGGGCCTTGCTGCAGACCTTGCGTGCGCAAGCCTTGAGCCAGGGCGTGCGCTACCTGGCCGATGAAGCGGTGGAGCTGCAGCGAGACAGCCACGGTGCGCTCAGCGGTGTGCGCACCCGACAGGGTCAGGTCGTGCAAGCGGACCTCTATGTGCTGGCCACCGGCGCCTGGTCGGGCAGCCTGGCGGCCACGGCGGGCCTGGACCTGCCCATCAGCGCCAGACGGCGCAGCGTTTACGTCTTTCGCAGCCCCGAGCCTGCGCCGGGCTGCCCACTGCTGATTGACCCGAGCGGCCTGTGGTTGCGGCCGGAAGGGCAGAACCAGTTCATCTGCGGCGGCACGCCGCTGAACGATGCGCCCGGCCTGCCGCTGGACCCGGAGGCCGATCTGTTTGAAGAATCGCTCTGGCCCGCCATGGCCCAGCGCGTGCCGGGATTTGAGAGCCTGCGCCTGGAACGGGCCTGGGCCGGCTACTACGAGATGACCGACTTCGACCACAACGGCCTGGTCGGCGCCCTGCCCGACTGCGCCAATCTGCTGCTGGCCTGCGGCTTCTCGGGCCATGGCCTGCAGCATGCGCCGGGCGTGGGTCGCGGCCTGGCCGAGTGGATACGCAGCGGCCGTTTTGAGACCCTGGACCTCAGCCCCTTGAGCCCGGCACGGCTGGCGGCGAATCAGCCTTATCGCGAGCTCAATGTGATCTGAGCCCGCGGGGCCGGTGCTCAATCAAACTTTGAAAAATCCGGGGCGCGCTTCTGGAAGAAAGCCTGGAAGGCCTCCATCGCCTCGGGAGAGCGCAGCTTGGCGGCGAAGATCTCGGCCTCGACCTTGATCACCTCGTTAAGCTGCTCCTGGCTGTGGCGGCGCATCAGGCGCTTGCTCTCGCGCACGGCACCCGGTGCCAGCGTGTTGAAGCGCTCGGCCACACGGCGGGCATGGGCCACCACCTCGCTGCCCGGCAGCACCGCGTTGGCAATGCCGCAATCCACCGCATCGGGGCCGGTGAAGGGGTCACCCAGCAGCAGCTTCTCGGCCGCCTTGACATGGCCCATCAGGCGCGGCACGACCAGGCTGGAGCCGAACTCGGGCACCAGGCCCAGGCCTACAAACGGCATGGCCAGGCGGGCGTCATCGGCCACGAAGACGAAATCGCAGTGCAGCAGCAAGGTGGTGCCAATGCCGATGGCGGCGCCATTGACGGCGGCGATCACCGGCTTCTCGCAGCCCAGCAGGGCGCGCATGAACTGGAACACCGGCGCATCTTCATCGCGCGGTGGGCGGCTCATGAAGTCGTCGATGTCATTGCCCGAGGTGAAGATAGTGGGCTGACCCTGGATCAACACGGCACGCACGCTCTTGTCGCTGTTGACGGCGATCAGGGCCTCGGCCATGGCTTCGTACATGGCGCCGGTCAGCGCATTCTTTCTTTCGGGGCGGGCGATCTCGATCGTCGCCACGCCATTGACCACTGCCGTCTTGATGCTCATCTCAAACTCTCCTTGCAAGCCCGCCATTGTGCAGGCTTGGGTCTCATGCGGGCGGCTGCGCTCAAGCCGGCGGCTTTAGCTGCTGCCAATGGTTGGCCAGGTGCATCAGGTGGGCACGCTCATACTGCGCCCGTGTCAAATCGCCGTAGGCGAAATGCGGAGCGTAAGCGCCTTGGTGGCTGCTGAAGGCTTCCATGGCATCAAGCAGACGCTGCACCGCCACTTTCAGCGCCAATGCGGGGTCCAGCGCGGCCGCGCCGGGAATCGGCTCATCCAGGCTGTGCGACATGGCGCCACGCGCATCGAACCAGCTCCAGGCGGCCGCACCCGCCGTGGCGCGGAACCAGGCGGGCTTGAGCTCAGGAAAGCCACGCACCGAGAACTCGATGCTCTGCGCCGTGTGCTGCAGCATCTGCACCAGATTCCACTGCGCATTGCCGTGTAGGCGCGGTTCGCCGAACAGCAACTCCAGCACCGCCTCGCGGGCATAACGCCAAGTCTTGAAGGACTGCAACTCGCCGCTGCAGCCCGCCAAGGCGGTGGGGGCCAGCAGCAGCGCGCTGGCGCGCAGAAAACGGCGCCTCGCAGCGCCGTGCGGCCTCGACATCAGAGACGCTCGAGGATGCCTGCGGCGCCCTGACCTGCACCCACGCACATGGTCACCATGCCGTACTTGCCACCGGTCCGGCGCAGTCCGTGGATCACGCTGGCGGCGCGGATGGCACCGGTGGCGCCCAGCGGGTGGCCCAGGGCGATCGCGCCGCCGTTCGGGTTCACCTTGCTGCGATCGAGCACGATGCCCTTGCTGTCCAGGTCGTTCAGCACGGCCAGCGACTGCGCAGCGAAAGCTTCGTTCAACTCGACCCAGTCCAGATCGGCAGCCGTGATACCGGCCAGCTTGAGCGCGGCGGGGATGGCCTCGATCGGGCCGATGCCCATGATTTCCGGCGGCACGCCGCGCACGGCGAAGCTGACGAAACGGGCCAACGGGGTCAGGCCAAAGCGCTTGACGGCGGCTTCCGAGGCCACGATCAGGGCGCCAGCGCCGTCCGAGGTCTGCGAGCTGTTGCCGGCGGTGACTGACCCACGGGCAGCGAACACCGGCTTGAGGCGGGCCAGACCTTCGATCGAGGTGTCCTTGCGCGGACCTTCGTCGATGCTGACGCTGCGGCGACGCTCGATGATGGAGCCATCGGCCAGATTGGGCAGGCGCTCGATCAATTCAAACGGCGTCATCTCGGCAGCGAAGTGGCCGGCATCGATGGCCGCCAGGGCGCGGCGGTGCGACTCGGCAGCGAAAGCGTCCTGGTCTTCGCGGCTGATCTTCCACTGCTGCGCCACCTTCTCGGCGGTCAGGCCCATGCCGTAGGCGATGCCGATGTTCTCGTCACGCTCAAAAATCAGCGGCGACAGCGAGGGCTTGTTGCCGCCCATGGGCACCATGCTCATGGACTCGACACCGGCGGCGATCATCACCTCGGCCTCGCCGACGCGGATGCGGTCGGCGGCCATTTGCAAGGCGGTGATGCCCGAGGCGCAGTAGCGGTTGACGGTCACGCCGCCGACGCTGTTGGGCAGGCCCGCCAGCACCGCACCGACGCGGGCGATGTTCATGCCCTGCTCGCCTTCGGGGAAGGAGCAACCGACGATGGCGTCTTCAATCGCGGCCGGGTCCAGACCCGGCACCTGGGCCAGGGCCGCCTGGATGGCGCGCACCAGCATCTCATCGGGGCGGGTGTTCTTGTAGTAACCACGGCCCGACTTGCCAATGGGCAGACGGGTGGCGGCGCAGATATACGCTTCTTGCACTTGCTTTGCCATGATGTTCAACCAACCTTTCAGTTCTTGGGGGTCTTGGGTATCCAAGCCCAGACAAATTCACATTCAACCGGGTTCACACCGGCCTCATCCGTCACCACCACCGACACGGTGACCTCACCCTTGGGCTCGGCCAACATCAGCTCGCGCTGGGCAGCGCTCAGCGTGGCGCGTGCCCGCATCGCACCGCTGGCGCGCTTCTTGAAATCCACATGCATGGATTTACACAGCGGCAGGCAGTCGTCGCGCACATTCATGCCGACCACCATGCCCGTTGCCGTCTCAGCCAGCAAGCCCATCGCCGCGGCATGAACGCCGCCGATGTGGTTCTGCACCGGCCGTCGATTGGCGATGGCGATCTCCGCCACTTCCGTATCCAGGCGCACAAAGTCCAGCTTCGCCGTTCCCGTGAAGGGCACGGCTCGGCGCAGCGCCAGATTGCGCGCCATCGGCCGCACAGCCGCCGGCCAGGCGTCGAGCTTGGCCAAGGTACGTGCGAGGCGGTTGGGAGCGGAGCTCATCGTGTCGTCAGTGTTTGGGAGGCGTAGCGAGCGGACCCAGGGCTAGGCGCGGGTGCCCGCGAACAACCGGAGCGACCTTGAGGGTCGTGAGGATTGTTCGTGGGCTGCAACGACGCCATGGGTTCGCGCAGTAGCCTCAGTTGCGAACCGGCTTGCCGGTTTGGAGCATGCCCATGATCCGTTCTTGCGTCTTGGGGTGTTCCAGCAGGCTGCAGAAGTGCTTGCGCTCCAGCGACATCAGGTACTCCTCGTCGACCATGGAGCCGGCTTCCACCGCACCACCACAGACCACATCGGCGATCAGGGCGGCCAGATGGAAATCGTGCGCACTGACGAAACCACCGTCACGCATATTGGCCAGCTGGCCCTTGATGGTGGCGATGCCCGAGCGACCGGCCACAGGGAACAAGGCCTTGAGCGGCGGGCGGTAACCCGACTCGAACAAGCCCTTGACCTGGGCGCTGGCCACGTGCAGCAGCTCGTCCTTGTTGGGCACGATCAAATCGCTGTCGAGCAGGAAGCCGTTCTTCTTGGCTTCCAGGGCCGAGGTCGCCACCTTGGCCGTGGCCGCGGTGGTGAAGCCGTCCTTCAGGAAGGCGAACAGGTCGACGCCGGAGTTGCCGGCCGCTGCCATTTCGGCCGCACGGCGGGCGATATAGGTCAGGCCACCGCCACCGGGGATCAGGCCCACGCCGACTTCCACCAGGCCGACATAACTTTCCATGTGCGCGACACGGCGTGCGCAATGCACAGCCAGCTCGGCGCCGCCACCCAGGGCCAGACCGCGCATGGCAGCCACCACCGGGACCTGGGCGTAACGCACGCGCAGCATCATGTCCTGCAGCTTCTTCTCTTCCGGCGCGATGCCCTTGGCACCCGACTTCATGAAGACTGGCATCAGGGCTTCCAGATTGGCGCCGGCCGAGAAGACATCATCCGGGCTCCAGATCACCAGACCCTTGTAGCCGGCTTCAGCGATCTCAACGGCCTTTAGCAGGCCCTCGGTCACGGTCGGGCTGATCAGGTGCAGCTTGGCGGTGATGGAGGCGATGACCACCTCGTTGTCCAGCGTCCAGACGCGCATTTCCTCGTTCTTGAACAGCTCGGTGCCGGCCTTCAGAGGCTCGACGGCACCTTCACCGACCAGACGCTCCGGGAAGGCCTGGCGGGCGTAGACCGGCAGTTCGGCACGGGCCTTGAACTTGCCTTCTGCGGCGCTCCAGGAACCGTTGACGCTGTGCACGCCACCGTTCTCGGCCACCGGGCCTTCGAACACCCAGGCGGGCAGCGGTGCGCTGGCCAGAGTCTTGCCGGCAGCGATGTCTTCCTGGACCCACTCGGCCACTTGCTTCCAGCCGGCGGCTTGCCACAGCTCGAAGGGGCCTTGGCTGCTGCCGAAGCCCCAGCGCATGGCGAAGTCGATCTCGCGCGCGGTGTCGGCCACGGTGGCCAGGTGCACGGCCACATAGTGGAAGCTGTCACGCAGGATGGACCAGAGGAACTGGGCCTGCGGATTGCTCGATTCGCGCAGCAGCTTGATGCGATCGGCAGCCGGCTTCTTCAGCATGCGGGCGACGATCTCGTCGGCCTTCTTGCCGCCGGCGACGTATTCACCGGTGGCGAAGTCCAGGCGCTGGATGTCCTTGCCGACCTTTTTGTAGAAGCCCGCGCCGGCCTTCTGGCCCATGGCGCCCTTCTCGATCAGACCGGCCAGCACTTTGGGCGTGGCGTAGGTGCTGAAGAAGGGGTCGGCCTGCAGCGTGTCCTGCATGGTCTTGACCACATGGGCCATGGTGTCCAGGCCGACCACGTCCGCGGTGCGGAAGGTGCCGCTCGAGGCGCGACCCAGCTTCTTGCCGGTCAGGTCGTCGACCAAGTCCACGGACAGGCCGAACTTCTCGGCCTCAATCATGGTGGCCATCATGCCGGCGATGCCGACCCGGTTGGCCACGAAGTTAGGCGTGTCATTGGCGCGCACCACACCCTTGCCGACGGCGGTGGTGACGAAGCCTTCCAGCTGGTCAATCACTTCCGGACGGGTCGTCGGGGTGTTGATCAACTCCACCAGGTACATATAACGCGGCGGGTTGAAGAAATGGATGCCGCAGAAACGCGGCTTGATTTCTTCCGGCAGCACTTCGCTCAGCTTGGTGATGCTCAAGCCCGAGGTGTTAGAGGCGACGATGGCGTGCGGGGCGATGAAGGGCGCGATCTTGGTGTACAGATCGAGCTTCCAGTCCATGCGCTCGGCAATCGCCTCGATGATGAGGTCGCAGTCCTTGAGCAGCTCGAGGTGCTCTTCGTAATTGGCCTGCTGGATCAGCGCGGCGTCGGCTACATCGCCCAGCGGCGCGGGCTTGAGCTTCTTCAGGCCGTCGATGGCCTTGGCGACGATGCCGTTCTTCGGGCCTTCCTTGGCCGGCAGGTCGAACAGCACGACCGGCACCTTGACGTTGACCAGATGCGCAGCAATCTGCGCGCCCATCACGCCAGCGCCGAGCACGGCAACTTTGCGAACTTGGAATCGACTCACGTACTTCTCCTTGGAAGAGGCTTGGCTTTTTCTAGGGGGCCGGCGCCGCTCTCAGGCACCGGACTCGGGTTCGGGAGGGAACACGCGCGCAGGCGCAGTCCGCTCATCGTGACTTCACTTCACTCGACGCGTTGCCAGACCTGGGTGCGGTAGAAGAAGGCGATGTAACCACGCATCTCCATCTTCTTGCCACCGTCAATCGGTGTCAGGCGCGCCTTGTAGGTCTTGCCGCTGTTGGGGTCCAGGATTTCGCCACCGGTCCAGTGCTCTTTGTCGCTGGCGTCTTGCTTGACGTTACGCAGGATGGTCAGGCCGAGCACCGGCTTGTCCTTGCGTTCGTCAGCGCATTTGTCGCACTTGGCGTCTTGCTTGGCCGGATCGAAGACTTTTTCGATCGTGCCGGTCAGCACACCACCGCTCTCGGTGATGCGGACCAGGGACTTCTCGGTCTTGCCGTCGTCGTCGATGGTCTTCCACAGGCCCACCGGGGTGGTCTGGGCTGAGGCCATTGCGGCAACAAGGCTGAGTACGGCAGCGGCGAACAAGTTCTTCATGGCGTCTCCTGGTTTCGGTATGAAAAGCCCGGCTCTGGCGGCCGGGCTGGGGTGCTAGGTGAACGTATGGCTTAGAACAGCGACTCGTCCATTTCCATCAAAGGCTGCAGACCGGCACGGGCGGTGCGGATCAGCGTGGCCGTTTCCGGCAGCAGCTTCGCAAAATAGAAGCGGGCTGTCGAGAGCTTGGCGCTGTAGAACTTGTCGCCGCTCGCTTGGCGATCCAGCGCCACCTTGGCCATGCGGGCCCAGAAGTAGGCGAAGGTCAGGTGGCCCACCACACGCAGGTAGTCGACCGCCGCAGCGCCCACTTCATCGGGGTTTTGGAAGGCCTTCATGCCGATCTCGGTGGTCAGCTTGGTGACCTTGTCACCCAGATCGGCCAGCGGGTTGATGAACTCCTGCATGGCTTCATTGGTGCCCTCTTCCTCGACGAAGGCGGCGATCTTCTTGCCGAACTTCTTCAGCTTGGCGCCGTTGTCGCCCAGGATCTTGCGGCCCAGCAGGTCCAGAGACTGGATGGTGTTGGTGCCTTCATAGATCATGTTGATGCGCGCGTCGCGCACGAACTGTTCCATGCCCCACTCATGGATGAAGCCGTGGCCGCCGAAGACCTGCATGCAATGCGAGGTGGCGATCCAGCCGTTGTCGGTGATGAAGGCCTTGATGATAGGCGTCAGCAGCGCGACTTCATCGTCAGCGGCCTTGCGCTCGTCTTCGTCATCGCTGGCCAGGGCCTTGTCTAGGGTCACCGCCACATAGGTCGACAGAGCACGGCCACCTTCGGCGTAGGCACGCGCGGTCAGCAGCATCTTGCGCACATCGGGGTGGACGATGATGGGGTCGGCCGCCTTTTCGGGCGCCTTGGGGCCGCTCAGCGCGCGCATCTGGATGCGGTCCTTGGCGTAAGCGGCGGCGTTCTGGTACGCCACTTCGGTCAGGCCCAGAGACTGGTTGCCCACGCCCAGGCGAGCGGCATTCATCATCACGAACATAGCGGCCAGGCCCTTGTTCGGCTGGCCGACCAGGGTGCCGACCGCGTCTTCCAGCACCATCTGGCAGGTCGAGTTGGCGTGGATGCCCATCTTGTGCTCGAGGCCGGCGCAGAAGATGCCGTTGCGGGCACCCAGGCTGCCGTCGGCATTGACCAGGAACTTGGGCACGATGAAGAGCGAGATGCCCTTGGAGCCTTCGGGTGCGTCCGGCAAACGGGCCAGCACCAGATGGATGATGTTCTCCACCATGTCATGCTCACCGGCCGAGATGAAGATCTTGGCGCCGTTGATCTTGTAGGTGCCGTCGGCTTGCGGCTCGGCCTTGCTGCGCAGCAGGCCCAGGTCGGTGCCGCAATGCGGTTCGGTCAGGCACATGGTGCCGGTCCATTCGCCGCTGGTCAGCTTGGGCAGGTAGGTGGCTTGCTGCTCGGGCGTGCCGTGGGCATGCAGGCACTCGTAGGCGCCGTGGCTCAGACCCGGGTACATGGTCCAGGCCTGGTTGGCCGAGTTCAGCATTTCATAGAAAGCCTGATTGACCACCAGGGGCAGACCTTGGCCGCCGTATTCCGGGTCGCAACCCAGCGCCGGCCAGCCGCCTTCCACATACTTGGCATAGGCTTCCTTGAAGCCCTTGGGCGGGGTCACTTCATGGGTGGCCTTGTCCAGCTTGCAGCCTTCCGCGTCGCCGCTGAGGTTCAGCGGAGCCAGCACCTCGGCCGCAAACTTGCCGCCTTCTTCCAGCACGGCATTGATGGTGTCGGCATCGATGTCAGCGTGCTTGGGGCACTGCTTGAGCTCGTCGACGATGTTCAGCACTTCGTGCATCACAAACTGCATGTCGCGCAGCGGCGGGTTGTACTGGGGCATGGTGTGCTCCTGGTTTCGAACGGAAAGGGATAAAGGATCAGGTTCGGCGGCTCTTGGCCGCCGGCTTGGGTGACTGCTCGGGTGAGTTCAAGGCCGCCTCGGCCTGCAAGCCGGCCTCGGTCGCGTAAAACTGGATGGTTCGCTCAAAGCCCACACCGGCACGGTCGAGCGCGCCAGGCTTGCGCATGAAACGGGCGTCGTGGTGCAGAGACAGGATCAGGCCGTGCAGCTCAAACAGAATCTGCTCAACATCGGCATCGGCATGCAGATGCCCTTCCTGCTGCGCCAGCACGATGGCTTTGTGCAGGGCGGCATGCCAGGCCTTGACCATGGCCACCAGGGCATCGCGCACCGGGCCGGGGCGGTCGTCAAACTCGACCGCGCCGCTGATGTAGATGCAGCCAGAATCGATTTCCACCGAAACGCGGCGCACCCAACGCTCGAACAGGGCGCGCAGGCGCGGCAGGCCGCGCGGCTCGCGGATGGCGGTGTAGAACACCTCTTCCTCGAACTTGGCGTGGTACTCCATCACCACAGCGATCTGCAACTCTTCGCGCGAACCGAAATGGGCGAACACGCCCGACTTGCTCATCTTGGTCACATCGGCGAGGGCGCCAATCGACAGACCCTCAAGACCCATGTGTGAGGCCAGGCCCAGAGCCGCCTCCAGGATCACGGCCCGGGTGTGCAAACCCTTCTGCAGCGACCGGGTCACGCGCGCAGGCTTGGCCGCAGGCTCGATGGCCTGGGCAGTGCTGGAGCGGATCGGATCGGCAAGGGCCACGGTCGGGTTCCTGGAGGAAGTGTTTCTATGTTCGGCTTGGCTTGATACCGCCGGCTGGCCCAGAGTGACCCGCCGGCGACGCTTCGCATAATAAAACGAACGATCGTTCTATTTTGCAGAAAGCGCGGCCGTCCAGGCAAGGTTTTCGCCCGGATTTTTAGAGGATTGAGCCTAGGCAGCCATGTTTTTGACCGGCTTGTGACAAGCTAGCCCCGTCTGAGGTTGGCGGTGGCTGGCCAGCCACAGTGCGCCAGCGCGCAGGGCCAAGCGGGCCGTCAGCACAGCAATAACTTGAGTCCGGCACCGTTCTTGCAGTACGCTCCGAGCAGGAGGTTCGCCCCGTGGATGTGCTGCAACTGGATGTCTCTGGCCGGCCGCAGGCCTGGATCACGACCCGTGAAGCGGCCGTGATCTACGCCAGCGACGGCGTGGCCTGGACCCTCGGCCAACCCTGCCAAGTGCTGCACGGCGGCCTGCAGCGCCGCACCGGGCTGCAGTCGCGCATCGAGGTTCACCCCATCATCGCCGTGCGCGGCGCCGTCCCCAGCCGCGCCTGGCGGCAGGCTCCGGCGCTGTCCAACAACAAGCTGTTCGCCCGCGACCGCTTCATCTGCGCCTACTGCGGCCACAGCTTTCACCCGGACGACTTGACGCGTGAGCACATACAGCCCAGCTCACGCGGCGGCGCCGACAGCTGGATGAACTGCATCACCGCCTGCCGCGGCTGCAATGGCCGCAAGGGCAGCCGCATGCCGGA
Organism: Paucibacter sp. DJ2R-2; assembly: GCF_025717675.1. Classification (GTDB taxonomy): domain Bacteria; phylum Pseudomonadota; class Gammaproteobacteria; order Burkholderiales; family Burkholderiaceae_C; genus Paucibacter_A. The sequence continues at coordinate 299,864 of NZ_JAJIRT010000005.1, read as the reverse complement.
GGAGGCCCATATGAGCCTGCTCTACCTGCCCTATGTGCCCAATCTGCACGAGGACATGATTCTGCGCGGCCGCCGCATCCTGGCCGACCAGATGGACTTCCTGCTCGCCTGCGTGCCGCGCAGCAGCCGTTTGCACGACTGAAGTTCCTGGTCAAGGTGCATGCACCGCGCCCGACAGCCGCAGCAACCGGTACCTATCCGGGCGGCCCATGCCGAACGGATGCCAGCGGTCAACGACTGCACAATGGATCTCGTTGCACCCGCATCCACGTGCAGCATCCAGGAGATACAAAAGCCATGAACAAGTCCCTCATCAGCGCCAGTTTGATCGCCCTCGCCGCCCTGAGCGCCTGCTCGACCACCAGCCCCGACGTGATCCAGCGCAACGAAGCCCAGCGCATGGCCGTGGTCCAGGACGCCACCGTGTTGAGTGTGCGCAGCGTCACCGTTGACGGCTCGCAAAGTGGCGCCGGCGCCGTCACCGGCGGTGTGGTCGGCGCGGTCGCGGGCTCCTCGGTGGGCGGCCGTCGTGAAGGCCAGATCGTCGGCGTGCTCGGTGCCGTGGCGGGCGCAGTGATCGGCAATGCCATCGAACGCAGTTCCACTCGCGAGGAAGCGATCGAAGTCCTGGTTCAGTTGCGCAACGGCGAGCGCCGCTCCATCGTTCAGGCCAAAGCCAATGAAACCCTGAACCCAGGCGAAGCCGTCATCCTCGTGACCACCGGAGGCAAGACCCGCGTCACGCGCGCCCCGCAAGTGCAGAGCGCACCGAGCGCCCACTGAGCCCCAGGGCTGCCGGCTTCGGCCGCTCAGCCACCAACACACAGCCGCCGCCGAGCCCAGTGCTCGCGGCGGTTTTTTTGCGTCTGTGTTCGCCGGGCAACAGCTGAGCGTGATATTCACTTTCCCGGCAAGTGTGGCGATTAGCTTGCTAAATTGCCTCTTTATCCGGCTTGCTTGTGACAGGGAGGCCGGGGAGACTGAATTTCCAGCAAGTCAAAGCGGCCACATCGGCCGTGCGCAGGTGGGCCAGGCCCATTGCAGAAAGGCAGAGCGGATGAGTCACCCCCTCAGAGGCGCCCCCAGGGCCGCACGCAGGCCCGGTCTCCGGGGCGTACTCGATGTGCGTCTGGGTCTGCCCTTGCTGATCTTGGCCCTGCTGTCAGGCTGGCTGATTTGGCAGCGCGACTGGCCGGCTTTGCTGCTCTGCGCCTCCGCAGCCGGCCTGCTCTGGGCACGCCGAGACGCCTATTCCAAGGCCAAGCCCTCACTCGCGACCCCGCCCACACTCGACGCCGGCGTACGCCGGATGGCGACAGCCGTGATCCCCGCTTGGACGCGGCAGCTGAGCGCCATTCAGTCCACCACCCAAAGCGGTGCAAATGAATTGCTGGCCAGCTTTTCCAACTTGATGGAGTTGCAGGACCAGCTCGAAAAAATGCTGGCGCGCCAGGCCACGAGCGAAGAGCTCCAGGCACTCAGCCGGGACATGCAAACACTGAGCGAGCAGGCCATGCACGGCCTGCAGTTCGGCGACCGTTTGGCACAGATGGTCGACATCTTGCGCCTGGACACCGAGCAGTTTCTTGCCCGGATGCCAAGCATGGCTGAAGCGAGCCACAACAGCGCGCAAGACTGGCTGAACGCGCTGGAAACCCGCTTCACCACCGAAGAGCAACGGCAGTTCCACCACGGCCAACCGGCTGCTCCCAAGGCCGACAAGGTCGACTTCTTCTGATTCCATCCATCCGACTGACATTTCCCGAGAGGACCCGCGACATGAGCAAAACCATTCTGGTCGTTGACGATTCCGGCAGCTTCCGCACCGTCGTCAAGCTGGCGCTGCAAAAGGCCGGTTACAGCGTGATCGAAGCGGTTGACGGCCAGGACGCCGTCGGCAAGCTGACCGGCGCCAAGATCAATCTGATCGTCTGCGACGTCAACATGCCGAATATGGACGGCCTGACCTTCCTCAAGCATGTGAAGTCCCTGCCGGCCTACAAGTTCACGCCCGTCATCATGCTGACCACCGAATCCCAGGAAGCCAAGAAGGCTGAAGGCCGCAGCGCCGGTGCCAAGGCCTGGATCACCAAACCTTTCCAGCCCTCGCAGCTGGTGGATGCCGTCAACAAGCTGTGTGTCTGAAGCCTTGTAGCCTGACGTGACTGCGCCCAGGTCTGCTGCGGCGCGTGAAGGATGACGTACATGTCCGAAACACAAGACAGCTCGGCGGCCACAGTCTGGCCGATGGGGCCAGAGTTGACGATCGCCCAAGCCAGCGAGGTCCACCAGAAGCTGCTGGAACTGCTGGCTGAGCTGCAAGGCGATCTGAGCCTGCAGCTCGCCGCGATCACTGAGTTCGACAGTGCTGGTATCCAGCTGCTCCTGTCCGCACGCCGGACCATGCAGCAGCGAGGCGCCCGCCTACAACTGCTGGAGCCCAGTGCCGTGGTCCTTGCGGGCCTGCACTGCTACGGCCTTGACGCACAACTGGAGCCGCAAGCCACGGCCAGCGAGGAGCAAGCACCATGTCCATGAGTGACGACGATGCCGAGATCCTGGCCGTTGCCCGCGCCGGCTTTCTCGACGAAGCGCAAGACATGCTGCGTCAGTTCGAGCAAGGCTTGCTGGTGCTGGAGAGCGACCCTGGCGACAGCGAGAGCCTGAACTCCGCCTTCCGCGCCGCCCACACCATTAAAGGCACGGCCGGCATGTTCGGTTGCGACGCGGTGGTGGCCTTCACCCATGAGGCCGAAACTCTGCTTGAGGCCCTGCGCTCTGGGCAACGCCAGCTTGATGGCACCGTGGTCGCGGCCTTGCTGGAAAGCCGCGACCAGATGGAAGCACTGCTTGAAGAAGTGCGCAGCGGCCAGGAGGACCCGGCGGTGAAAGCCAGCAGCCAGGCGCTGGCGGCCCGGCTGCGCGCCTTGCTGGGCAAGACAGACGCTGTCGAACCAGCCACGCAAGCCCAAGCCATCGAAGAGACGGCCACACCCCTGTCCGCCACGAGCGAAGCGGCGACGCGCAGCTGCTGGCATCTGTCCCTGCGTTTCCAGCAGGACGCCTTGCGCAACGGCCTCGACCCACTCTCCTTTCTGCGCTATCTGGCCACCCTCGGCGATGTGCTGGCGGTGCGGACTCAGGCTCAGGATGTACCGGCACTGGAAGACCTGGACGCCGAAGCCTGCCATCTCGGCTTCGAGGTCCGTTTCGACAGCCCGGCCAGCCGCCAGGACATTGAGCGCGTGTTCGAGTTCGCGGTCGACGACAGCGACGTCCAGATCCTCGCGCCAGGCGCCCCGCCGGCCGAGTTCGAAGCCCTGGCCAGCCTGCGCTGCGGCGACGACGCGGCCGCACGCGCCGCTCTGTTCGATTGCTGGCACGGCATGGGCCTGCGCTTTGAGCTGCGACTGGCAACCGTCGCCGTCGCCGACGAGAAGGACAGCGAAGTCGCTGAACCGCAGCTCGTGCCCCATATCGAGCGCCGTGCCGCCGCGCCCGAACAAAATGCCGCGCGCGGCAGCGACAGGCGCAGCGGTGTCGGTGAGCGCCGCGAAGGCGGCCGCGACCGCCGCGCGGGCGACGAGACACGCTTTGTGCGGGTGCGCGCCGACAAACTGGACAAGCTGATCGACCTGATCGGCGAGTTGGTGATTGCCGGCTCCGGCGCGCAAATGATTGCCCACCTGGAAGGCAACGAGGCCTTGGTGGAAGCCAACTCGCGCGTCATGGACCTGGTGCAGGAAACCCGCGACGGCACCCTGGCCCTGCGCATGGTGCCGATCGGCGAAACCTTCGCGCGCTTCCAGCGTGTGGTTCGCGACGTTTCCAAGCAGCTAGGCAAGGAGGTCGAACTGGTCGTCACCGGCGGCGATGCCGAGCTCGACAAGTCCATGGTCGACGCGATTGCCGACCCCTTGATGCATCTGGTACGCAACAGCATGGACCACGGCCTGGAGGCCCCAGCTGAACGGCTGGCAGCCGGCAAGCAGGCCCAGGGCCGGCTGGCGCTCAACGCCTTCCATGAGGCGGGCTCCATCGTCATCGAGGTCAGCGACGACGGCCGTGGCCTGGCGCGCGAGCGCATCCTGAACAAGGCCATCGAGCGCGGATTGATCACCGAGAACCAGATGCTGGCCGACCATGAGGTCTGGCAGCTGATCTTCCTGCCGGGCTTCTCGACCGCCGAGGCCATCACCGACCTGTCCGGGCGCGGTGTCGGCATGGATGTGGTCAAACGCAGCATCGAAAGCCTGCGCGGCAACATCAGCCTGAGCAGCAGCAGTGGCCGTGGCACCTTGACCCAAATTCGCTTGCCCTTGACCCTGGCCATGATCGATGGCTTCCTGACCGTGGTCGGCGGCGTCAACTATGTGCTGCCGCTGGCGTCTGTGGCCGAGTGCATTGACGTGCCCACGGAGTGCAGCAGCCAAGAAGAAGCCCGCATCAGCGGCACCTTCAATCTGCGCGGGGAGGTTTTGCCCTGGCTGGATCTGGCGCGCTTTTACGGCGTGCAGCCCGACTTCAGCCGACGCCGCAGCGTGGTGGTGGTGCGCGACGGCCCCACGCGTGTGGGCCTGATCGTGGACCGCTTGATGGGCGAGCATCAAACCGTCATCAAGCCGCTGTCGGGCATCTTCCAGCACCTGAAGGCACTGGCCGGTTCGACCATCTTGGGCTCGGGCGAGGTCGCCTTGCTACTGGATGTGTCGGGCCTGTTTGCCGCCGCCATTCGAGACAGCCAGAACAAAAAGTCTCCGTCACACACAAGCCGCTAGCCCGAAGCTGCACCAAGCAGCCGCCAGAACCCGCCGTTGGAGAACCTTCCATGCTTTCCCTGCTCCGCAAACTGATGCTCTGGCAACGTTTTGTCTTGCTTGCGGTGATCGCGCTGCTGGCCTGTGGCGTGCCCTTCACCTTGGTGCTAAAAAACCTGCAGCAGCAGCTGGATGTCGCCAATGCCGAGGATGCCGGTCTTGACCCGCTGCGCCCCACGGTCGAGGCGATTCGGCAACTGCAGATCCACCGCGGTCTGGCCGGGCTGGCCCTGGGCGGCGACCCGGCTGCCATTGCGAAATTGCCGGACGTCAACCGCGCCGTCGCCAAACCGCTGGACGAATTGCGCAAGGCACTGCCCGCCGACGACCCGCACTACCAGCGAGTGCGCGAAAAGGCGGAAGCCATACACACTGCAACGCAGCAATTGCTCGCCAAGGTGTCCTCTCGTGAACTTGACGCCCCCAAGAGCTTTGCCGAGCACAGCCGCGTGATCGAAGATGCGGTGCTGCTGATTGAGGGCATTTCCGACACTTCAGGCCTGTCGCTGGACCCCGAGGAAGCCAGTTACTTTTTGGTCACTGCGGTGTCGGAATACATCCCCCAGTTGGCCGAGTCCATGGCACTCGTGCGAGGCAAGAGCGCGGCCATGGTGGCGGGCCTGCTTGCCGGCCGCGACATCAGTGCCGCCGACCGATCAGCACTGCACGACTTGCGCCAACGATCGGAATTCTGGCGCCAGCGCGCCAAGCGTCAACTCGACAAGTCGCTGGTCAGCAACCCCAAGCTCGCCGACACCCTGAACAAGCCATTCGCGACAGCGCTGCAGACCGCCGATGAATTTCTTCATCAGGTTGAAAAGCAAATCGACAGCGCCAAGCCCACGCTCAGCGGGCCAGAACTATTCGCCCAAGGGACGGTGGCCGTCGAAGCGCAATATGCACTCGGCAAAGCTGCCACCGATGCACTGGAGGAATTGCTGCATGAGCGCATCCATAACCTGAACCTGCAACGCAATGTGGGCAGCAGCTCGCTGACCGCCTTCATGCTCTTGGCCCTGTACATCGGCGTCATGATTGTGCGCTCGGTCACCCAACCCATTCACCGCGCCATGGCGGCTGCCAACGCGGTGGCCAAGGGTGACTTGACTTTCGATACCCAAGACGCCCACAGCGATGAGATGGGCAACTTGCTTCGCACCTTGGGGCTGATGCAGGGCAATCTGCGTGAGCGCATCGAACGCGACGCCTTGATCAGCGCCGAGAACGGCCGCGTCAAAGAAGCGCTGGACAACACCAGCACCAATGTGATGTTGACCGACGAGAACTACCGCATCATCTATGGCAACAAGTCGCTGATGGCCATGCTGCAAAAGTTCGAAGCCGACTTCAAGCAGGCCGCGCCGAGCTTCGATGTGAACAACATCATCGGCAAGTCAGTCGACGATATGCACAAGAACCCGAGCCATCAGCGCGCCGTGCTGGAGCGCATGCAAGGCCCGCACACCGCCAGACTCAAGGCCGGCAGCCGCACCTTTGATCTGGTGATCAACCACGTTCGCAATGCCCAAGGCCAACGCACCGGCACGATTCTGGAATGGAACGACCGTACCGATGAGTTGGCCGCGCTGGAGCGCGAGTTGCAAAAAGGCCGAGAAGGCCAGCGTGTGCAGCAAGCGCTCGATGCCACCAGCAGCAATGTGATGATTGCCGACGCCGACGGCGTGATCGTGTTCATGAACAAATCGCTGGTGCTGATGCTGCGCGGCAATGAGGCCGAGATCCGCAAGCAGCTGCCGCAGTTCGATTCGAACCGCCTGATCGGCATGAACTTTGACCGCTTCCACAAAAACCCAGCACATCAGCGCGGCTTGATCGAGCGCTTGAGCACAGAGCATGTGGCCGACATCAAGGTTGCCTCGGCCAGCTTCCGCTTGACCGCCAGCCCCATCATGGGCACCGACGGCACGCGACTGGGCACCGTCGTGGAGTGGCGTGACCGCACGGCCGAACTGGCCGCCGAGGTCGAAGTCGGCGCCATGGTGGACGCAGCCAACGGCGGCGACTTCACCCAGCGCATCGCCTTGGAAGGCAAGGCCGAGTTCTTCAAGATGCTGGGCGAGAAGTTCAACTCGCTGGTGGACACCATCAGCACCACCATCCGCGAGGTTCGGGTGTCGGCCGATCAGCTGGGTGGAGCCTCGGACCAGGTCTCGCAGACCTCACAAAGCCTGTCCCACTCGGCATCGCAGCAAGCCGCCAGCGTAGAAGAGACCACCGCCTCACTGCAAGAGATGGCAGCCTCGGTGAGACAGAACGCCGACAGCGCCAATGTCACCGACGGCATGGCCACCAAGGCAGCTAAGGAAGCGATGGAGGGCGGCCAAGCGGTCGGCATGACGGTGGACGCCATGAAGCAGATCGCCACCAAGATCTCCATCATTGACGACATTGCCTACCAGACCAATTTGCTGGCACTGAACGCCGCGATTGAAGCGGCCCGTGCTGGCGAGCATGGCAAGGGCTTTGCCGTGGTGGCCGCCGAGGTGCGCAAGCTGGCAGAGCGCAGCCAGGTGGCCGCACAAGAGATCGGCACCCTGGCCAGCCACAGCGTCAGCTTGGCCGAGAAGGCCGGCGCGCTTCTCAGCAATATGGTGCCCTCGATCCAGAAGACCTCCGAGCTGGTGCAAGAGATTGCCGCAGCCTCGGGTGAGCAGTCGCAGGGCGTGGCACAGATCGGCGGAGCGATGGGCCACCTGTCCAACGCTACACAACAGACGGCATCGGCCTCGGAGCAGTTGTCGGCCACAGCAGAAGAACTCTCGGCGCAAGCCTCTCAGTTGCAAGAGCAAATGGCCTTCTTCAAGCTGGCCGAGGATTCAAACAGCCGCGCCAGCAACACGCCCCAGCACGACAAGCGCAGACCCAAGCAGCGCTGAGCGCCGCAACCGATCAATTGACCGCCGCCACACCAGCACACCCACGGAGCTCTGAAGATGCCGATATCCAAACTCAGCGTAGGGCAACGGCTTACAGCAGCGTTCACGCTTGTTGTTCTGATTCTTGTGGCGGTCATTGCCTTGAGTCGGGTCAACCTGGGCCGCTACTCGGAGGCCAATGGATGGAACATTCACACCCGCGAAGTCTTGGAGGAAGGCAACAACATGTTGGGCGCCCTGGTCAATATCGAGACCGGCCAACGTGGCTTCATGATCGCCGGCAAGGATGAGTTTCTGGAGCCCCTCATCGCAGGCAAAGCAGCCTTTCTGGAAGCTCACGCAAAGGCCAAGAAGCTGACTTCCGACAACGCGGAACAACAAGAACGGCTGGACAAGCTCGCCGCGGCGCAAGCCACCTGGCTGAAGACGTCCGTCGAAACCAGCATCGCAGTTCGCCGCGCGGTGGACAGCAATCTATCGAAGTACGGCGACGTCATTGCCGTCGTCGGTTCGGGCAAGACCCAGATGGACGCGATGCGCAAGATGCTGGCCGAGTTTGACGGGGCCGAGCGCGGCTTGCTGGTCACACGCACGGCGACGATGGAATCCATGCGTGGCTTCACGCAAACAGTGATGCTCTACGGCGCAATCATCGGATGCGGACTGGCGGCCCTCTTGGCCTTCTGGGTGACACGGACCATCACCCGCCCACTGCGCCAAGCCATCGAAACAGCCGAGGCCGTCGGGCAAGGCCGCTTGAACAACGACATCCCAACCGACGGGCAAGACGAGCCGGGCAAGGTACTGAACGCCTTGGCCGTGATGCAAACCGAGCTGCGCACCCGCAATGAGCGCGACGCCAAGATCAGCGCCGAAAACGGCCGAGTCAAAGAAGCGCTGGACACCTCGGGGACCAACATCATGTTGGCCGACGTCAACTTCAACATCATCTACGGCAACAAGTCCCTGATGACCATGCTGCAGAAGAGCGAAAGCGAGATCCGCAAAGACCTACCGCGCTTCGAAGCCAGCAAAGTGATCGGCAGCAATATCGACGCCTTTCACAAAAACCCCAGCCACCAGCGCGGCATGTTGGAGCGCCTGCAAGGCACCCACAATGCGCGCCTGAAGCTCGGCTCACGCAGTTTTGACTTGGTCATCAATCATGTGCGTGACGCCCAGGGCAGCCGTACCGGCACCATTGTTGAATGGACCGACCGCACCGAGGAGTTGGCCGCGCTGGAACGCGAGCTGCAGCTGGGCCGCGAAGGCCGCCGCGTGCAGCAAGCGCTGGACGCCACCAGCAGCAATGTGATGATTGCCGATGCCGAGGGCGTGATCGTCTTCATGAACAAGTCGCTGGTCTTGATGTTGCGCAGCAATGAAGGCGAGATTCGCAAGCAGCTGCCGCAGTTCGACTCGAACCGACTGATCGGCATGAACTTTGACCGCTTCCATAAAAACCCTGCACACCAGCGCGGCTTGATCGACAGATTGACCACAGAGCATGTGGCCGAGATCAAGGTCGCGGCGGCGAGCTTTCGATTGATTGCGAGCCCCATCGTAGACACCGACGGTAAGCGCCTGGGCACGGTGGTCGAATGGCGTGACCGCACCGCCGAGTTGGCGGCCGAAGCCGAGGTCAGCGCCATGGTGGACGGCGCCAACCAAGGCGACTTCACCCAACGCATCGGACTCGAAGGCAAGACCGAGTTTTTCAAGATGCTGGGCGAAAAGTTCAACTCCCTGGTAGAAACCGTCAGTGGCACCATCCGCGAGGTGCGCGTCGCCGCCGACCAACTCAGCGGCGCGTCTGATCAGGTCTCGCAGACCTCGCAAAGCCTGTCTCATTCCGCCTCACAGCAAGCCGCCAGCGTGGAGGAGACCACCGCCTCACTGCAAGAGATGGCAGCCTCGGTGAAACAGAACGCCGACAGCGCCAACGTCACCGACGGCATGGCCACCAAGGCGGCCAAGGAAGCAATTGACGGCGGTCAGGCGGTCGGGCAGACCGTCGACGCGATGAAGCAGATCGCCACCAAGATCTCCATCATTGACGACATCGCCTATCAAACGAATCTGCTTGCGCTCAACGCGGCCATTGAAGCGGCACGTGCCGGCGAGCATGGCAAGGGCTTCGCCGTGGTGGCGGCCGAGGTGCGCAAGTTGGCCGAGCGCAGCCAGGTGGCGGCTCAAGAGATCGGCACCCTGGCCAGCAACAGCGTGGACCTGGCCGAGAAGGCCGGCAAGCTGCTCGGCAATATGGTGCCCTCGATCCAGAAGACCTCGGAGTTGGTACAAGAGATTGCGGCCGCTTCGGGCGAGCAATCCCAAGGTGTGGCGCAAATCGGCGGGGCCATGAGTCATCTCTCGACCGCCACCCAGCAAACCGCTTCGGCCTCGGAAGAACTCTCGGCCACCGCCGAAGAGCTGTCGGCCCAAGCCACACAGTTGCAAGAGCAAATGGCCTATTTCAGATTGGCCGAAGACAGCGTCGCGTCATCACATCGCGCTCACAAGGGTCAACGGAGTCGCTAAAGCAAGCAGGGGCCAAGCCCCGCAGTTTCTACCGAAGAAAACCGAGGTTTCGCAATGACACTCGCGAATTTGAAAGTTGGACAGCGTTTGGGCTTGGGCTTTGCGTTGTTGCTGGCCATGCTGATCGCCGTGGTCATCATGGCCCTCAGAGATTTGGCCTCGGTCAACCATGCGCTTGAGCATGTGGTGGAGGAGAACTTCAGCCGCATCGTGGATTTGAACAGCATGTCTGAGCAAGCCCATATCGAGCAACGCGTGGTGCGCAGCATGATCCTCTTGAGTGCGGCCGAGGCCATTGAGGGCGAACGTCGCAAGATTCAAGAGGCGCGCAAAGCCTTCGACCAGGCTTTCGCCTCGGTCAGCAAGAACACGACTCGCGATGAAGACAAGCAAGACCTCAAGCAAGCCAGCGAACAAGCGCAGAAGTCGCGTGCACTGGATGACCAGGTCATGGAGCTGGCCACCCTCAACAAGGACGAAGAGGCAGCCAAGTTTTTGCTGACGCAGGCCAGCCCCGCGGCCAAAACCATGCAAGCCACCTTGGACAAGGCCGTCAAGATGCAGATCGAAGACGCGCACGAAGATGTCACCACAGCAACCAAAGACTACGCAGCGGCGCGCAGCTGGTTGATAGGGGTGGCGGCATTCGCGGCGCTGCTGGTCATGGCTATGGCCTGGCTCTTGACCCGCAGTGTGACGATCCCGCTGGCCAAGGCGGTGCAGTTCTCCAACGAGATTGGCAAGGGCCGCTTGGACAACGAGATTCGCACCCGGGGCAGCGACGAAACCGCGCAGCTGCTGAACGGCTTGGACCAAATGCAAACCAGCCTGCGCGAGCGCAATGAGCGCGACAGCCGCATCGCGGCCGAAAACGCACGCGTCAAGCAGGCGCTGGACAGCTGCTCCACCAATGTGATGATTGCCGACCCCGACGGGCAAATCGTCTACACAAACCGCTCCGTGACGGCCATGCTGCAAGGCAACGAAGCGGCGCTGCGGCAATCACTGCCGAACTTCAACGCCTCGCAGATCGTCGGCAGCAATTTCGACAGCTTCCACCGTAACCCCGCACATCAACGCCATCTGCTCGGCAATTTGAAGGGGGAATACAAAGCTCAGATCAAGGTGGCGGATCTTCACTTCTCGCTGATCGCCAACCCCATCACCGATGCTGCCGGCCAGCGCCTCGGCACCGTGGTGGAGTGGCGTGACCTGACCCAGGAACTGATCGCTCGCGAGCGCGAGCAAGCGCTGGCGGCCGCCAATGCTCGCATCAAGCAGGCCTTGGATGTCGCGGCCATGCCGGTTCGGATCTCGGCGGCCGATGGCAGCATCGTTTACGTCAACGAAGCCTTGATGACGGTCTTGCGCCGCGATGAAGCGGCCTTCCGCAACGAGCTGCCGGGCTTTGACCTCAACAAGGTCTTGGGCGGCTCCATCGGCATGTTCTACCGAGATTCGGCAGCGGCCATTGAGAGACTGCGGACCCTGAGCGAAACCGCTCACGCCACCATGGTGCTGGGCGGTCGCACCTACGACATCACCACCACCCCGATTCGTGACTCCCAAGGGCAGAACATCGGCACGGTGGGCCAGTGGCTGGACCGCACCGAACAACTGGCCGCCGAAGGCGAATTCGATGCCCTGACCAGCGCAGCCACCGAGGGTGATCTCAGCCAGCGCATTGGGCTGGAAGGCAAGCAGGGCTTCTTCCGCCAGATCGGCGAGAAGTTCAATGGCCTGATTGACACCATCAGCGACACCATTCGCGAAGTCCGGGTGGCAGCAGACCAACTCGGTGGCGCCTCCGATCAGGTTTCGCAAACTTCGCAGTCGCTTTCTCACTCGGCCTCGCAACAAGCCGCCAATGTGGAGGAGACCACCGCCTCTCTGCAGGAAATGGCAGCCTCGGTGAAGCAAAACGCCGAGAACGCCGCCCTCACCGACGGCATGGCCACCCGCGCCGCCGACGAGGCCATGGATGGCGGCCAGGCGGTGAGCATGACGGTGGACGCGATGAAACAGATCGCCACCAAGATTTCCATCGTCGACGACATCGCCTACCAGACCAATCTGCTTGCCCTCAATGCCGCCATCGAAGCAGCGCGCGCCGGCGAGCATGGCAAGGGCTTCGCTGTCGTGGCCGCCGAGGTGCGCAAACTGGCCGAACGCAGCCAAGTGGCGGCGCAGGAGATCGGCAGCCTGGCCAGCTCCAGTGTTCAGCTGGCAGAGAAGGCCGGCGCCTTGCTGAGCAGCATGGTGCCCTCGATCCAGAAGACCTCGGAGCTGGTGCAGGAGATCGCCGCCGCCTCGGGCGAACAGTCGCAAGGCGTGGCCCAGATCACCGGCGCCATGCACCATCTGTCGACCTCGACGCAGCAGACCGCCTCGGCATCGGAGGAGCTGTCTGCCACCGCGGAGCAACTGTCGGCCCAGGCAGCCCAGCTGCAGCAGCAGATGGACTTTTTCAAGCTGGCAGAACTCGGACGCAGCGCCGCTCGCCCGACCTCGGCTCAGACCAGCCGCCGCTAGATCCGAATAACAGACAGCGAACTCTCAACAGGGGAACCTCCACATGCGCAGCAATCTACCCGTGAGCCAGCAGGAATACCTGTTGCGCGAAGGCATGACCATCGTGTCACGCACCGACCTCAAGGGGCGCATCACCTACATCAATGCCGACTTCATCGAAGCGAGCGGCTACAGCGAAAGCGAGTTGATCGGTCAGCCCCACAACCTGGTGCGCCACCCGGACATGCCGGAAGAGGCGTTCCAGGACATGTGGGACGTGCTGAAAGACGGTCGGCCCTGGACCGGCCTGGTCAAGAACCGCTGCAAAAACGGCGACTTCTATTGGGTGGTGGCCAATGCCACGCCGGTCAAGGAAGGCGAAGCGGTGGTCGGCTATATGTCCGTGCGCACCCGGCCCAGCCGCGACCAGGTGCAGGCCGCCGCTGCGCTCTACCAGCGCTTCAAGGAAGGACGGGCCCAGGGCTGGCGGATTCGCGAAGGCCAGGGTGTGCGCACAGGCCTTGGCGATCAACTGGCTCAGAGCCTGGCCGGCCTGCATCTGCGGGCCAAGTTCGCGCTGCTGGCAGCGGCCTTGCTGCTGGGCGGCTTGCTGCTGGGCTATGCGGCAGCCTTGCACGGCTTGGTAACGGCTGCGGCAGGCCTGTTGCTGTGCCTGCTGGCTTTGCTGGGTCTGGCCCGCATGGCTGGGCGCTTGAGCCGCATCTTGAAGTCCGCAGGCCAACAGTTCGAGCAGTTCGGCCAAGGCCGCTTCGACGGCATCGTTCCGGTGGACGGGCGCGATGAACTGGCCGGGATGATGCTGGCCATGAAGCGGGTTCAAACCCGTCTGGGCTTCGAGTTTGCGGATGCCCGCCGCCGCGCTGACGATGCCGAACGCATCCGGCAAGCCCTGGATGTGGCTGCCACCAACATGATGGTGGCCGACCCCGGCTACAACATCATCTACGGCAACGCGTCTTTGCAGGCCATGCTCAGCGCCGCCGAGGCAGACATCCGCAAGGACTTGCCGCGATTCAGCGCCGCCACCTTGATCGGCACCAATATCGATGGCTTCCACAAGAACCCGGCGCATCAACGCGCCATGCTGGACCGTCTGAGTGGAGTCTTCAAGACCCGCCTGAACATCGGCGGGCGGCGCTTTGACTTGATCGTCAACCCGGTGCTCTCCCAGGGCAAGCGCTTGGGCACCGTGGTCGAGTGGCGCGACATGACCGCCGAGCTGGCCGCCACCGAGACCGCAGAGCGACTGGCCGCAGAGAATGCACGCATCAAGCAAGCCCTGGACTGCTGCTCGACCAATGTGATGATTGCCGACCCGGACGGCAACATCATCTACAACAACAGCTCGGTTGCGCAAATGATGCAACGCAACGAGAACGAATTGCGCAAGGTTCTGCCTAACTTTGAAGCCCGCCGCATCGTTGGATCCAACTTTGACCAGTTCCACCGCAATCCTGGCCACCAGCGCCAGTTGCTGGCCGGGCTGAAGGGCGAATACAAGGCGCAGATCCGCGTCGGCAGCTTGCATTTCGCCCTGACGGCCAACCCGATCAACGATGCGCAAGGGCAGCGCTTGGGAACCGTGGTCGAGTGGCTGGACCGGACCGTGGAGGTGGCGGTCGAGGCCGAGATCGGCGGCATGGTGGACGGCGCCAGCCACGGCGACTTTGCCCAACGTGTGCCGTTGGAGGGCAAGCAGCCCTTCTTCCGCATGCTCGGTGAAAAGTTCAATACCTTGGTCGCCACGGTGAGTGAGACGATTCGCGAGGTACGCACCGCGGCCGAGCAGCTGTCCAGCGCCTCGGACCAGGTCTCGCAGACCTCGCAGTCGCTCTCGCACACCGCCTCGCAACAGGCCGCCAGCGTCGAGCAGACCACAGCCTCGCTGCAGGAGATGGCCGCCTCGGTCAAGCAGAACGCCGACAGCGCCAATCTGACCGATGGCATGGCCACGAAAGCGGCCGCCGAGGCCATGGAAGGCGGCCAGGCCGTCAGCATGACAGCCGATGCGATGAAGGCGATTGCCACCAAGATTTCCATCATCGACGACATCGCCTACCAGACCAATCTGCTGGCCCTCAATGCCGCCATCGAAGCGGCACGCGCCGGCGAGCATGGCAAGGGCTTTGCCGTGGTGGCGGCCGAAGTGCGCAAGCTCGCGGAGCGCAGCCAGGTCGCAGCGCAGGAAATTGGCAACCTGGCCGCCTCCAGCGTCAAGCTGGCCGAAAAGGCCGGCGGCTTGCTGAACAATATGGTGCCCTCGATCCAGAAAACCTCGGAGCTGGTTCAGGAAATCTCTGCCGCCTCGGGCGAGCAAGCGCAGGGCGTGGTGCAGATCACCGGCGCCATGAACCACCTGTCCAACATCACCCAGCAGACCGCCTCGGCCTCGGAGCAGCTTTCGGCCACGGCCGAACAGCTGTCAGCCCAGGCCGCACAGCTGCAAGAGCAGATGGCCTTCTTCCAGCTCAGCGGCGAAGCACCCACTGCCGCCGCGACTTTGCCTGCACGAGGCAGCACCGCCCACAAGGCGCCATCCGTCGAGGCCCGTCGGCACATGGCGCCAGCGCCGCGAAGCCCCCTCCCGAGCCCGAGCCCTGCGCCGCTCAGCGATGTGCAACGCAAGGTGGCCGAGTTCAAGGCCAAGCAAAGCCAAGCGCAACAACAGGCTCGACGCAGCGCGGGCAAGGCCGGCAGTGCCAGCAGCGCGAGCGATGACATCGATGAATCCCACTTCAAGCGCTTTTGAACGCATGAGGACGCACGCATGAACTCCGCTCAGAAAGCCCCCCCGGGCGCGCCGGCCGACCTGCTGCGCGGCGCCATCGCCGAGGCCGAACAGGCCGGACCGCCGCTGCAGATGCTGCGCATGGCCGTCGGACGCGAAAACCTGACCGTGCCGATCAGCGCGGTGCGCGAGATCCTCGAAGTCGGCCGCATGACGCCACTGCCGCAGACACCCGACTTCGTGCGCGGGGTGATGAATCTGCGCGGCGCTGTGGTGCCAGTGATCGACCTCGGTGCCCGCTTCGGCTTCGGACCAACTCACATTGGCCGGCGCTCGGCCATCATCGTCGTCGAGGCGCGCGGCGATGAAGACTTCGACCGCCTGATCGCGGGCCTGCTGGTGGACGCCGTCTACGAAGTGCTGGAGGTGGACAGCCACCGCATCGAAACCGCACCCAGCCTGGGTGTGGCCATCGCGGCCGAGTTCATCGCCGGCATGATCAATGTCGGCGCCGGCTACGCCGTGCTGCTCAACCTCGACCAGGTGCTGTCCCCGGCCGCCCTGTCCCAACTGATCGCCGAAAGCCAGGGCGCCTGAGCGGCTCGGCCTCCATCACCATGGCCCAATTCACCGACGCCGCCTTCAAAT
The DNA here is from genome assembly GCF_025717675.1 of Paucibacter sp. DJ2R-2. Classification (GTDB taxonomy): domain Bacteria; phylum Pseudomonadota; class Gammaproteobacteria; order Burkholderiales; family Burkholderiaceae_C; genus Paucibacter_A. The sequence continues at coordinate 283,704 of NZ_JAJIRT010000005.1, read as the reverse complement.
CCATCAGCGATTTGTTCCATCGCATCTCGGGCATACGCCTGACCGACAACAAGCGCGCCCTGGTACAAAGCCGGCTGCAAAAGCTGGCGGTGGACAGCGGCGAGCCTGACCTCAACCAGTTCGTGCAGAGGATCGTGCGTGGCGATCTACCCGAAGATCTGCTGGTTCAGGTGGTGGACAAGCTGACCACCAACGAGACCTATTTCTTTCGCGAGCCCGCCCATTTCGAAGACCTGGCCCGGCGTGCCGCCGCCCACCCGGCGGGGCAGGAGTTCCTGGTCTGGAGCGGCGCCTCATCATCCGGTGAAGAGGCCTACAGCATCGCCATGGTGCTGGCCGACAAGCTGGGCCTGAGCGGCGGCCGCCCCTGGTCCATCAAGGGCACGGACCTGTCCACCGCCATGGTGGACAACGCCAGCCGTGGCCTCTACCCCATGGAACGCGCGCGCATGATGGCGCCCGACTACCTGCGCCGCTTCTGCCTGCGCGGCGAAGGCCCTTACGAGGGCCAGATGCTGATCAGCCGCGAGTTGCGTGCGCGCGTGCAATTCCAATGTGCGAACTTGATGCAACCTTTGCCCGCATTGCCGCAGTTCGATGTGATCTTTCTGCGCAATGTGCTGATCTACTTCGATCTGCCGGCCAAGCAGGCCATCGTCAGCCGGGTGATCGAAAAGCTCAAGCCGGACGGCGTGCTCTACCCCGGCCACGCCGAGTCGCTGGCCAATCTGAACCTGCCATTGAAAGCCGTGGCACCCGCCATCTACCAACATGCATAAGGACAAGAACAGTGGCGCCGACGCCCACAAGCCGGCAGCCGGCCATGCACTGATCAATTTGATGCCTGGCCAATGGCATTTCGGCCGCAACGCCACTTTGCGCACCTTGCTCGGTTCCTGTGTCGCCATCACCTTGTGGCACCCGAAAAAGCACTGCGGTGGCATGTGCCACTTCCTCCTGCCCAACCGCAGCAGCCGCGGCAGTGGGCCCCTGGACGGCCGCTACGGCGATGAAGCCGTGGAGCTGCTGCTCGCCGGCATCAAGCAAAGCGGCACCCAGCCCGCGGACTACCTGGCCCATCTCTACGGCGGCGCTGACACCATGCCGGACGCCGCCAACGTCAAGTTCAATGTCGGCCAACGCAATATCGAGCAGGGCTGGGCGCTGATCGATCGCCTGGGCTTCCAGCTCCAGGATGTGGACGTCGGCGACAGCATTCCGCGCACCGTCAGCCTCAATCTGAACACCGGCCAGGTGGACGTCAAGCGCGGCCAGACCACGCTGATGCCGCCGCCACGTCGCTGAACCTCCTCACCCCCACCATGTCGCGCCCTTTGCCAGTTCCTGTCCCAGCCCATGCCCCTGCGGCCGCCGGCCGCCCGCTGCGGGTCGCGGTGATCGACGACTCCGCGGTCGTGCGCAAGCACCTCAGCGCCTTGCTGGAGGCGGCCGGTATCGAGGTCAGCATCACCGCCAGCGACCCCTTGTTCGCCTGGCCCAAGCTCGAAGCCGCCTGGCCCGATGTGATCGTGCTCGACGTCGAGATGCCGCGCATGGATGGCATCAGCTTTCTCAAGCGCGTGATGAGCGAGCACCCGACCCCGGTGGTGATGTGCTCGACCCTGACCGAGGCCGGCTGCGAAACCACCATGGAGGCACTCGCCGCCGGTGCGGTCGGTTTTGTCACCAAGCCCAAGCTCGGTCTGCGTGATTTCCTCGAAGACCCCGGCAATGGCCTGGTCCCGGCCGTGCGTGCGGCGGCGCGCGCCAATGTGCGGGCACTGCCCAGCCAGATGGCGGCTGCCATCGCTCGCCCGAGCGGGAGAGCGGCCGTCACGGAAGCCCCGCTCAGACAAGCCGCCATGGCTCAAACCACCGACCGCGTGATCGCCTTCGGCAGCTCCACCGGCGGCGTCCAGACCATCGAGGCCGTGCTGCGCCAGTTGCCGCGCACCATGCCTGGCATCGTGCTGGTACAGCACATGCCGGAAAAGTTCACCCATTCCTTTGCCGCCCGCCTGGACAGCATCTGCGCACTGGAAGTGCTGGAAGCCAAGGACGGCGACCGGGTCATCAACGGCCGCGTGCTGGTGGCGCCCGGCGGCCGCCATATGCAGCTGCGCCGCAGCGGCGCGCAGTATGTGGTCGAGGTGCGCGACGGGCCGCTGGTGAGCCACCACAAGCCCTCGGTCGATGTCTTGTTCAAGTCGGTCGCCCAGGCTGCCGGGCGCAATGCCATCGGCGCCATCTTCACTGGCATGGGCGAGGACGGCGCACGCGGCCTGCTCGACATGCGCCGGGCTGGCGCCAGCACCCTGGCGCAGGACGAGGCCAGCTGTGTGGTTTACGGCATGCCCAAGGCAGCCGCCGAACTCGGAGCTGCCGAGCACATCGTTGCTTTGAGCGATATGCCGCTCACCTTGCAGGCCTTGGCGGGCCGGCTCCCATGACAGCCCCCTTCAGCGAATCACTTTGCTGATGACCTTCATCAGCTCCAGTGGGCTGAAGGGCTTGATCAGATACTCATCCGCACCGGCCTTGGCGCCGGCCTGCTTGTCGGCCTCCTGGCCTCGGGCTGTCAGCAACACGACCTTGGTGCGCTTCAGTCCGGCATCGGCCTTGACCTTCTGGCAGACCTCCAGGCCATTGAGACCGCCCGGCATCATCACATCGAGCAGCATCAGATCCGGTCGCAGGCGCTGGGCCTGGGCCAGGCCTTCCGTACCGTTGGCCGCTTCGTGTATCTCATAGTCATCGAATTCCAGGGTCACGCGGATCAATTCGCGGATTTCTTCCTGGTCTTCAACAATCAAGATCTTTTTCGCCATATTCACCCCGAGACGTGGCCAGCAATGCCTGCCATGATGCCTCAAGCCGAGCAGGCTTCGGCGCGCAGAAATGGCAGTTTTTTGCGGCTCTAGAGAATGCACGCAGCCCGGCTCAAGTTGAGCAACACTGGGCCGATGAACAGAAAGGCCCTCATCCAAAAGGGTGGCCGCTGTATTCGCAAGTCAAAGGATCAAGTTCGCATGAATGCTCACCCAGCACTGCAACAAGGCAACCGGGCTCAGGATCGCTTCCTATTGACCGTCATCGCGGCGAACGCCCTGCTTGCCATCGGTTTGGGCTATGGCTATGAGCAGCTCGGCACTGCTTTGATGCTGAGCCTGGGCTGTTTGCTGAGCGGCGGCGCGGCTCTGCATTTCTGGAGCGGACAACCCATCTGCCGACGTTTTCTGGCGACGCTGCTGGTGCTCTTGGTGGTCACCCAATTGCAGATCAGCCGCGGGGACACCACCATCCACGCCAATGTCTATGTCACCCTGTGCCTGATGTTGCCCTATGGCGACTGGAAGCTGATTGCCTACGCCGGCGCCTTGCTGATCGCGCATCACCTTGGCTTTGAGGCCCTCAGCAGTGCCGCCACGCCGCTGTTCGTGCATGAAACCGACAGCCGCCTGGCTGGCATCGCCGACATCGGCTTCATCCTGGTCCTCGCCGGTTTTCTGATCCACGCGGCCATCGACATGCATCGCCGGGCCAGCGAACGCTTCGAGCTCGAATTCCTGGTCAACGCCATGGGCCGCGACGGCCCGATCCGACTCAACCTCGACGTGGTACGCACCGACTCCGCGGTCGGCCAGCGCCTCAAACATGTGCAGGGCCGCATGGCGGCCGCCTTGCGCCAGGTGCGCGACGCGACGGTCAATGTGCACGGCGTGGCTCAGGAAGTCGGCGACAGCAGCGGCGAGCTGATGGCACGAACCGACCGCACAGCCAACGGCCTCAAGGACGCAGCCATGTGCCTGGAGCAGATCACGGTGATCGTGCAGGAGAGCGCACGCGCCTCCAAGGAAGCACGGGAACTGAGCCATGCCTCCTCGGCGCTGGCGGTGCGCGGTGGCGCGGTGGTGACGCAGATGGTCAACACCATGGAGGAGATTGACAAATCCTCGCGCCGCATCACGGACATCATCGGCACCATCGACGCGATTGCCTTTCAGACCAATATCCTGGCCTTGAACGCTGCGGTCGAAGCAGCCCGCGCAGGCGAGCAGGGCCGGGGTTTTGCGGTCGTGGCCAGCGAAGTGCGGCGCCTGGCCGGCCGCTCGGCCGAAGCGGCGCGGGAGATCAAGAACCTGATCTCGGCCTCCATAGAAACCGTCGAGCGCGGCACCCATCTGGCCAGCACCGCTGGCAGCACCATGGAAGAACTGGTCAGCTCGGTGAAGAGCGTAGGCGCGGTGTTCGAAAGCCTGACCGCCGACAACGCCGAGCATGCCCAGGGCATCGAGGTGGTGGCCGCCTCCGTCAAGGAGCTGGACGAGGTGACGCGGCAAAACGTCCATGTGGCCGAGCGCTCGGGCCAAATCGCCGATGAGCTGCAGCAGCAGGCGGCAGCTTTGGCCGAGGTGCTCAGCACCTTCAGGCTGGGCGACGACGCGGCCGTCAACGAGCTGCTGCGCAAAGCGCAGCAAACGGCTGCGGCGGCAGCGAGCAAACGCCAGGAGCGCTCGCAACCCACGACGGGCGGGAGCGACGCAGGCGGCGGATCCAACATCGATTTCTTCTGAATCACGAGCCTATTCAAACGGGAGCCCCGCCATGAGCGCCAACGCATTTCAGAGCCTGCGCCGCCGCCTGCTGTCCTGCCTGAGCCTGCTTGGCTTGGGACTGGGCAGCACCAGCGCGCTCGCCGCCGACGAGCCCAGCTACCGATTCTCTCCAGTCAACCAGGCCAGCATTGCGCTGACGGCGGACTACTGGAATCCCATCATGGCCTATGTCTCGGAGAAAGCCGGCGTGCGCCTGGTCCTGAAGATCGGCCGCACCTCGGCCGACACCACCGCCTATGTGCTGGCCCAGGAGGTGGAGTTCGTGTTCAGCAACCACTTGTTCAGCCCGGAGCGCGAACAGCTGGGTTGGAAAGTGATCGGCCGACGCCTGACCCCGCCCATCCAGGGTCAGCTGATCGTGCCGGCCGACTCGCCCGTGACTGAGCTGGCCCAGCTGGCCGGCAAGGATGTGGTCTACCCCGGGCCGGAGGCCTTTGTCTCCTACAAAGTGCCTTATGCCCAGCTGATCAACCGCAAGATCGACGCCAAGGTGGTGTTCGCCGGCAACACCGATGGCGCCCTGGCCCAACTGTTCAGCGGCAAGGTCGCGGCAGCGGGCGTCAACTCGCAGCTGGCCGAGAACTATGGCCGCCGCGAAGGCAAGAAGTACCGCGTGCTCTGGAGTTCGGAGCCCCTGCATGACTTGGCCCTGATGGCCTCGGCCAAGGTGCCCGAGAAGGATGTGCAGGCGGTCGCGCGCGCGTTCGCCGGCATGCACAAGGACCCCAAGGGGAAGGCTATTTTGCAGGAGGTGTCCAAGCACATCGGCCTGACTGAGGAGGCCTACTTCATCACCTCGGACGGCAGCGAATACGCGCCCTACCGGCGCTTCTACCAGAGCGCACCGGCGCAGGTGCGCTGAAGCGCGAGCGCCGGAATGCCTAGGCTGAAGTACCTGCTGGGGCGACTGCTGCCCTCCAGCCTGATCGGGCGGGTGTTTCTGCTCTATCTGCTCTCCCTCCTGCTGTTCATGGGCGGAGCACTCGGCTGGTATGCGTCCCGCAGCTTCAGCAGCAGTATCAGCAACGCCCAGGATTCGGCCGACACCTTGATCAGCCTGCTCGGCCCGGCAGTCGCCGAATCGGCGGTGATCGGCGACTACGACACCATCGAGCGGGCTCTCACCCGCACCGCCAAGCACTCGGACATCAGCGCCGCCTTGTTCATTGATCTCAAGGGGGGTCGGATCGAACGCAGCGTGCGCGAAGACCCCGAGCTGCACGTGCCCGGCTGGCTGAGCAACGCAGTCAAAGAGCAGTTGCCGGAGCTGAATCTGTCCATCACCGCCGGCGGCAAAGACTACGGCGTGCTGCGCTTGCGCTTCAACGTCGCCCACATCGCCAACACCTTCTGGCAGCAGTCCATGGTGGCGGTTGGCCTGGGCGTGCTCAGCCTGCTGGCCGGCTTGGCCATGGTCTGGTGGCCGCTCAACCGCTGGCTCGGCAACCTCGGTCAGATCCGCACCTTCGGCGAACAGCTGAAGGTCTCGGGCGGCGCGCTCAGCCCCATGCAGGCCGATGACGCACCGCTCGAATTCCGCCAGACCTTCGAAGTGCTCAACCAAGCAGCCAGCTCACTGCAGCTGGAGCGCGAGCGCGCGGCCGTCACCCTGGGCGCCATCGGCGACGGCATTGCCACCACCGACGCCGAGGGGCGCATCCTCTTGGCCAACCCCGTGCTCGGCAGCCTGCTCGAATGCCCGGCCGAGAGCTTGCTGGGCCAGCGCATCCAGGCCGTGCTGCCGGACCTGGTGGACCTGGCAGACAGCCAGGCACTGCCTCAGCAGGGCAGCTGGAAGGCCCGGCTGCGACTCAAGCCGAGCGCCCAGGGCGCCCATGTGCTGGACCTGAGCCGCACCGAGATTGCCGGCGGCAGCGGTTGGGTCTATGCCTTCCGCGACATCAGCCAGCAGCAGGCACTCGACGACCGCTTGCAGGACGAGCTGCAAGCCCGCGCCCAGGCCATGCAAACCATGCGCCAACTGCTGCAGGACTTCGCCGCGCCGCAGCTGAGCACGCCGCAGTCCGCCGTGGCCGGCAGCAGCGAGGAAAGCGCTGCCTTGTTGCAACTGGTGCAGGAGCTGATCCAGCGCCTGCGCGAACGCGGCGAGCAGCTGGCGGCCATCTTCGCCCTCAGCCCCGATGGCTTTGTCTCCTTTGACGCCCAGCACATCACGCGTTATGTCAGCCCGGCCTTCAGCCGCCTGGCGGCACTGGCTCCCGAACAGGCCTTGGGCCTGCACGAGGAGGCCTTGCTCGGCTGCCTGCTCAGCCTGCGCGGCGCCGACGCGCGCGCCATCAGCATTCAGGAACTGCGCCAGGGCAAGCTGCGCATCGAGCTCGAGCGCCCGACCCGGCGCGTGCTCGAACTGGCCCTGCATGAAGGCGTGACCAGCGCCGGCGGCGCCGCCGCGCAGCTGCTGCACCTCAGTGATGTGACCCACCAGGTCGAAGTCGAGCAGATGAAGAGTGAGTTCCTCTCGACCGCGGCGCACGAGCTGCGCACGCCCATGGCCAGCATCTTTGGCTTCACCGAGCTGCTGCTGATGCGCGAACAGCCGCCTGAGCGCCAGAAGGAAATGCTCGGCCGCATCCACCGGCAATGCCAGTCCATGATCGCCATCCTCAACGAGCTGCTGGATCTGGCGCGCATCGAAGCGCGGCGCGGTCAGGACTTCGAGCTTGAAGTGCTGGACTTCAACACCCTGGTTGCCGAGGTGGTGCAGGACTTCAGCCCCCCAGAGGAGCGCGCGCTGCCCGAGCTGAATCTGCCCGCCCTGCCCTGCCGCGTCCACGCCGACCGCCAGAAGCTGCAGCAGGTCCTGCGCAACCTGCTCTCCAACGCCTACAAATACTCGCCCGGCGGCGGCTTGGTGCGCGTGGAGGTCGCGCAGGAAGCCGGAATCGATGGGCGCCCGCCACAGCTCGCGCTGTCGGTTCAAGACCATGGCATTGGCATGAGCGCCGAACAGCTGTCCCATGTCACCGAACGCTTCTACCGCGCCGACAAGTCCGGCACGATCCTAGGCACCGGCCTGGGCATGAGCATCGTCAAGGAGATCGTGGAGCTGCATGGCGGCAGCCTGGGCCTGCTCAGCCAGCCCGGTGAGGGCACGACAGCCACGGTGCGCCTGCCCAGTCTGCCGCTGGAGCCCGCATCACCCACTGCGATCTCATGAACTGGAGTGCCCGTTCGCGCTTGGCCAGCCGGGTCGCACTGGAGGTCGCGGCCCTGCTATTGCTGCTGACCGCTTTGCATCACCTGTTGCTGGCGCCGCTGTGGCAGAGCCAAAGTTGGGCCAGCCAGATCTGGGCCGAGCTGCTGATCTACACCGTGCCCGTGGTGGCCCTGCTGACCTGGCGTGGCTTGCGCCAGGCGCACCTCAGCCTCGGTGAGCGTTTGGGCGAGCGCGTCTGGCCACCGCTCTGGGCCGCCTTGGTCACCTTGGGCCTCGGTCTGCTGATCAGCGGCGCCGCGGTGCAATACCAGATCCACAGCACGCGCGGCCTGGCCCAGGCCCGCTTCGACCATCTGGTCGAGCTGCTGGAACAGGATGTGCGTCGGCGCTTCGAGCTGCCCACCTACGGCCTGCGCGGCCTGGCAGCCCATTACGCCGCCGGCCTGAACCTGCGCCGCCAGGAGTTCGCCCGCTTTGTCGGTGCCTACAACCTACCGCTGGAGTTCCCCGGCATACGCGGCTTCGGATTCATCCAGCGCGTCGAGCGCAGCGAGCTGGAAAACTTCACCTTGCGCGAGCAAGTCGATGCGGCGCCGGACTTCAGGGTGCACGGTGAGGGACAAGCCGACGATCTCTTCGTCATCAAGTTCATCGAACCTCTGAGCAACAACCAGGCGGCCTGGGGTTTTGATCTGGGCTCAGAAGCCGTGCGTCGACAGGCGGTAGAACGCGCCTACCGCACGGGCCTGCCCACCTTGTCGGGCCGCATCGAGCTGATCCAGGACGCGGCGCGGCGCAGTGGTTTTCTCTACCTGCTGCCCCTGCACCATTCAGGCGCCGTGCTGAACAGCGAAGCGGAGCGAATGGGCGCCACCGAAGGCCTGCTCTACACACCCATCGTGGTGGAAGAACTGCTTGCCGGCATCGGCGCGACCACTCAGGGTTTACTGGATTTCCAGCTCCTCAATCAACCCAAAGCGGGCGAGCTCCAGGCGGTATTCCAACTGGGCTCGGCGAACACGCCGACAGCGCCCGATCAGGCCCTATTCCTCAAGCAGCTGGAGCTGCCGGTTGGAGGCCAACCCCTGATGCTTCGCATCCACAGCACGGCGCTGTTCGATCAGCTGGTGGTCGAAGGCAAGCCCTTCTGGGCCGGCGTCGGCGGTGTGATCATGAGCTTGCTGGCTGCGGTGGTGGTCTGGCTGCTGGGCATCGGGCGCAGCCGCGCGCTCAGCATTGCCGAGGCCATGACCCTGGACCTGCGCCAAGCGCAGGCCGAGCTGGCCGATCGCAACGAGCGCTTTGCCCTGGCGCTCGAGGGCGGCTCGGACGGCCTCTGGGACCACCTCGACACCCATGGCGAAACCCAGTGGTGGTCGCCGCAGTACTACCGCCTGCTCGGCTACGAACCCGACGCCATCGAGCCCGGACTGCTGGCCTTCGACGAGCGCCTGCATCCCGACGACCGGGAACGCACCATGCAGGCCCTGGCCGCGGCCCTGGAAGGCCTGCGGCCCTACGATGTGGAGTTCCGCCTGCGCACCGAAAGCGGCGCTTACCGCTGGTTCCGCTCGCGCGCCAAGGTGTTCCGCGACGCCAGCGGCGAACACCGGCGCATGGCCGGCTCCTTGCAGGACATTGACGAGCTCAAGCGGGTGCAGGCCCAGATGCGCGAACGCAGCCAGCAGTTGGCCGCCATTTTTGCGCTGAGCCCGGACGGCTTCGTCTCCTTCGACGCTCACCAACGCCTCAGCTATGCGAGCCCGGCATTCGGCAAGCTCTGCGGCCTGAGCGACGGCGAGCTGCTCGGCCTGGACATCGAAGCCTTGCTGGGCTTGCTGCAGGCCAGGCAAGGCGCGGATGCGATCGAGATCAACACGGAGGCACTCCGCTGCAAGGCCCTGACCCTGAGCTTGGCAACACCGAGCCCGCGGGTGCTGACCCTGAGTCTGCAGCCCGGTGACGGCCACGAGGTCTCGGCCATGCTGCAGGTCCGCGATGTGACCCACCAGTTCGAGGTGGACCGCATGAAGAGCGAGTTCCTGAGCACCGCCGCCCACGAGCTGCGCACGCCCATGGTCAGCATCTACGGCTTCACCGAGTTGCTGCTGATGCGCGAGATGCCGGTCGAGCGGCAGAAGGAGCTGCTCGCGCGCGTTTACCGGCAGTGCCAGGCCATGATGGCCATCCTCAACGAACTGCTGGACCTGGCCCGCATCGAGGCGCGGCGCGGCCGCGATTTCGAGTTCAGCACGGTGCCACTGCAACCACTGGTTGAGCAGACCCTGGCCGACTATGCGGTGCCCGATGGACGGGAGCCCGCCGTTCTGGACAGTGCACCTGGAGACTGGGCGGTTCACATCGATCCCGGCAAGCTGCAGCAGGTGCTGAGGAACATTCTTTCCAATGCTTACAAATACTCACCAATGGGCGGGCCCGTGCAACTTCGCCTGCGCAGCCACGACGGCGGCGTGCTGCTGCAGGTGGAGGACCAGGGCATTGGCATGAACCCCGAAGAGCTGGCTCAGGTGACCGACCGCTTCTACCGCGCCGACAAGTCCGGCACCAAGCTGGGCAGCGGCCTGGGCATGAGCATCGTCAAGGAAATCGTCGAGCTGATGCAGGGCCGGCTGAGTCTGGTCAGTGCGCCCGGCCAAGGTTGCGTGGTCGACGTCTGGCTGCCGCTGGCCCCTGCCCATGACAGCATCACGGACCCGAGTTGAGAGCCAGGGCAAGCGAGCAAATGGCCTGTTGTTTCGGGCATCCACGCGGGCTAACCCGGGGTCAAATCGTGCACTTGGACCGGTCCCGTGGGGCAAAGTCCGGCCGCGCTCGGTTTACAGTCCTGACTGGCCTGCCGCGATGCAAGCCACCGGCTCTGCCGGCCCCATCTGCCCTTCCTGCCCATTAGCCCTGCGAGTCTGAACTACACCGTGGAACCCACCCTGGCCGAGCCGCCTCAGTCCGCCCTTTCTGGCGTGGCGCGCATGCTTGTGCACGCTGGAAAGCTGCAAGCCAAAGCGGCCGAAGACCTGATGCGCCAGGCGCGCGAGAAGAAAACCAGTTTCGTCAACTCGGTGATCGCTGCCGGTCTGGTCAGCTCGGCCGACCTGGCTCACACCCTGTCCACGGCCCTGGCCGTTCCGCTGCTGGACCTGAATGCCATGGATGTTCAGCGCATGCCGCAGAACATCATCGACAACAAGCTGGCCCAGCAATACCAGGTGGTGGTGCTCGGGCGACGCGGCAGCCGGCTCTTCATCGGCGGCGCCGACCCGACCGACCAAGACGTGGTCGAGCGGATCAAATTCGCCACCCAACTGACGCCAGAATGGGTGATCGTCGAGCACGACAAGTTGACCAAGCTCTTGGCCGGCGCCAGCAGCAGCGCCAGTGAAGCGCTGGAGACCATCACCGGGGGTGACTTCGATTTCGACATCGCCGAGGAAGACTCGGCTCCGCAGGAAACCGCGGCCGAGCTGGCCGATGTCGAGGACGCGCCTGTGGTGCGCTTCCTGCAGAAGATGCTGGTGGACGCCATCAATCTACGCGCCTCCGACTTGCACTTCGAGCCCTACGAGTTCCATTACCGCGTGCGCTTCCGGGTCGACGGCGAGCTGCGCGAGATCACCCAGCCGCCGATCGCCATCAAGGACAAGCTGGCCTCACGCATCAAGGTGCTGTCGCGCCTGGACATCGCTGAGCGCCGCGTGCCGCAAGACGGCCGCATGAAGCTCAAGTTCGGCGCCAAGGCCATCGACTTCCGGATCAGCACCTTGCCGACCCTGTTCGGCGAAAAGATCGTGATCCGTATTCTTGACCCCTCCTCGGCCAAGCTGGGCATTGATGCCCTGGGCTACGAGAAGATTGAGAAAGAGCGGCTGATGGCCTGCATCAGCCGCCCATATGGCATGGTGCTGGTCACCGGGCCCACCGGCTCGGGCAAGACCGTGTCGCTCTACACCTGCCTGAACATCCTGAACCAGCCCGGCGTCAACATCTCGACGGTTGAAGACCCAGCCGAAATCAACCTGCCCGGCATCAACCAAGTCAATGTCAATGACAAGGCCGGCCTGAGCTTTTCGGCCGCGTTGAAGTCCTTCTTGCGCCAGGATCCAGACATCATCATGGTCGGTGAAATCCGCGACCTGGAGACGGCCGACATCGCCATCAAGGCCGCCCAGACCGGCCATATGGTGATGTCCACCTTGCACACCAATGACGCGCCCAAGACCCTGACACGGCTCTTGAACATGGGCGTGGCGCCTTTCAATATCGCGTCCAGCGTGCTGCTGATCACGGCTCAACGCCTGGTGCGGCGCCTGTGCGAGAACTGCAAGGCGCCGGCCGAATACCCGCGCGACGCCCTGCTGCGCGCTGGCTTCAAGGAAGAAGAGCTGGACGGCAGCTGGAAGCAGTACCGGGCTGTCGGCTGCAACAGCTGCAACAGCGGCTACCGCGGCCGGGTCGGTCTCTACCAGGTGATGCCTATCACGGAGGCCATCCAGCGCATCATCTTGGCCGAAGGATCGGCCATGGACATCGCCGCCCAAGCCCAGTCCGAGGGCGTGCGCGATCTGCGCCAGTTCGGCCTGGTCAAGGTGCGGGCCGGCGTGACCACGCTCGAAGAAGTGCTGGCAGCAACCAATGAATAGACTTTTCGCGCCAAGGCGGAAACAAGGGCCTGAGGCCAGGAGGTGGTATGGCGACTAGTGCGGCAGCCAAGAACGCGGCGGAGTTCGTGTTCGAGTGGGAAGGCAAGGACCGCAACGGCAAGATCGTACGCGGCGAATTGCGCGCCGGCGGTGAGGCCATGGTGAGCGCCACCCTGCGTCGCCAGGGCATCCTGGTCAGCAAGGTCAAAAAACGCCGCATGAGCGGCGGCAAGGCCATCAAGCAAAAAGACATCGCCGTCTTCACCCGCCAGCTGGCCACCATGATGCGGGCCGGCGTGCCCTTGCTGCAGTCCTTCGAGATCGTCGGCCGGGGCAGCACCAACCCCCGCCTGACCCGCCTGCTCAACGACATCAAGCAAGACGTCGAGACCGGCACCAGCCTGTCCAATGCCTTGCGCAAGCAACCGCTTTACTTCGATGCGCTCTACTGCAATCTGGTTGAAGCCGGTGAAGCCGCCGGTATCCTGGAAGCGCTGCTCGACCGCCTGGCCATCTACCAGGAGAAGACGGTCGCGTTGAAGAACAAGATCAAATCGGCCCTGACCTACCCGGTCGCGGTCTTTGTGGTCGCTTTCGTGGTGGTGGCGGTGATCATGATCTTCGTCGTGCCAGCCTTCAAGGACGTGTTCAAGAGCTTTGGCGCCGACCTGCCCGCGCCCACCCTCATGGTGATCGCCATGTCGGAGTTCTTCGTCTCCTACTGGTACCTGATCTTCGGCAGCATCGGTGGCGGCCTGTATTTCTTCTTTCAGAGCTGGAAGCGCTCGGTCAAGATGCAGCACACCATGGACCGGTTGCTGCTCAAGATTCCCATCTTCGGCGACCTGCTTTACAAATCGGCCGTGGCGCGTTGGACCCGCACCCTGTCCACCATGTTTGCCGCTGGCGTGCCCTTGGTGGAAGCACTCGACTCGGTCGGTGGCGCCGCCGGTAATGCCGTGTTCGCGGAGGCGACCGAGAAGATCCAGCGCGATGTCTCGACCGGCACGGCCTTGACCACGTCCATGCAGACCACCGGTATCTTCCCGACCATGGTGCTGCAAATGGCCGCGATCGGCGAAGAGTCGGGCTCACTCGACCACATGCTGGGCAAAGCCGCCGAGTTCTTCGAGGACGAAGTGGACGAGGCCGTCAAGTCCCTCTCCAGTCTGATGGAGCCCTTCATCATCGTTTTCCTGGGCACCATCATCGGCGGCATCGTCGTTTCCATGTACCTGCCCATCTTCAAGCTCGGTCAGGTGGTCTGAAGCATGCTCATGAATCCCGACGACTACGCCTGGCTGCTCAGCCCCCTGATGCTGGGCCTGTTGGGCCTGTGCATCGGCAGCTTTCTCAATGTGGTGATCCACCGCCTGCCCCTGATGATGGAGCGCCAGTGGCTGGCCGATTCGGCAGCCCAGCTCAGCGATGCGGCCGAGCTGCAGAAGGCCGCAGCTTGGCGCCAGCCCGAAGCGGCTGGCCTGGCCAGCGCTGCTACGGCCCTGGCGCAGCAGATGGACAAGCTGCCACACCTGGGCATCGCCACACCACGCTCGCGCTGCCCGCATTGCGGCCACCAGCTGGCCTGGCATGAGAACCTGCCCCTGCTGGGCTGGCTGCGTCTGGGCGGCAAATGCGCATCCTGCAAAGCAGCCATTTCCAAACGCTATCCGCTGATCGAGCTGGCCACCGGCCTGCTGTTCGCGACCCTGTCCTGGCGCTTTGGGGCACGACCCGAGACCCTGCTCTGGTGCGGTTTTGGTGCTGCCCTGCTTGCCCTGGCCGCCATCGACTGGGACACCACCTTGCTGCCCGACTCGATCAACCAGCCCCTGCTCTGGGCGGGCTTGAGTGCAGCGCTGCTGGGCTACACCTTGCCCCTGGATGCCGCCTTGATCGGCGCGCTGGCCGGCTACCTCTCGCTCTGGTCGGTCTACTGGCTGTTCAAGCTGGCCACCGGCAAGGAAGGCATGGGCTATGGCGACTTCAAGCTGCTGGCCGCGTTGGGTGCCTGGCTGGGCTGGCAGATGATTCTGCCCATCGTGCTGGGCGCGTCCCTGATCGGTGCACTGGTCGGCATCGCCATGAAGATGAACTCCGCCCTGCGCGAGGGGCGTTATGTGCCCTTCGGCCCCTTTCTGGCCGGCGGCGGGTTCGTCGTCTTGTTTGCCGGTCCCGAACGCGTGATGGGTTGGCTGGGCTGGGTGTGAGCCGCAGCCAGGCTCTGCGAATCGGCTTGACCGGTGGCATCGGCAGCGGCAAGAGCACGGTCGCCGGATTCTGGCTGGAGGCCGGTGCCAGCTTGATCGACACCGACGCGATTTCGCGTCAGCTGACCGCCCCCGGCGGCAGCGCCCTACCCGCACTGGCGGCCGAGTTTGGCCCCGCCCTGGTCAGCGCCGAAGAAGGTCTGGTGCGCAGCGCCATGCGCGCCCTGGTGTTTGACGATCCGGCAGCGAGGCAGCGCCTGGAGGCCATCCTCCACCCCATGATCAGCGCCGAGACGGCCCGTGCGGAGGCTGCCGCCGACAGCGACCTGATCGTCTTCGATGTGCCACTGCTGGTCGAGTCGGGCCGCTGGCGCCAGCGCGTCGACCGGGTGCTGGTGGTGGACTGCCCCGAGGCCTTGCAGATCGAGCGCGTCATGCAGCGCTCGGCGCTGAGCCGGGAGGCCGTGCAAGCCGTGCTACAGGCCCAGGCCACGCGCGCACAACGCCGCGCCTGCGCCGATGCCCTCATTCACAACGAAGGCTTGTGTCTGGACGCGCTGCGGGGGCAAGTCCTGACCCTCGCACGACTCTGGCGGCGTACAAAATAGCGCCTGCCCTGAAGCGCTGAAGCGTCGGGCGGCGATTGGCTGTGAAACAATCACCGCCTTGGGAGCGCAGCCGCGCCCCGCTTGCGAGCAACGCTGACCGACAGGGATGGCCGCCTTGGTCCTATACGAGTACCCATTCAACGAGAGCATCCGCACGATGCTGCGCCTGGAGCATCTGTTCGATCGTCTCGGACAGCTGATGGCGCGCGAAACCCCGCTCGATCACCATTTCGCCCTGGTCACCATTTTCGAGATCATGGACGTGGCCTCGCGGGCCGACCTCAAGTCCGACCTGCTCAAGGATCTGGAGCGCCACAAGGTGCAGCTCAACGGCTACCGCGGCAACCCAGCGATCGCCGAGAGCGTGCTCGATGAAGTCATCGCCCGCATCGACCATGCCTTCGACGGCCTCAACAAGCTGTCCGGCAAGGCCGGCCATGTGCTGACCAGCAATGAATGGCTGATGAGCATCCGCAGCCGCATCAGCATCCCGGGCGGCACCTGCGAGTTTGACCTGCCTGCCTACTACACCTGGCAGCAGTTCCTGCCGGCCCGCCGTCGTAACGACCTGATGCAGTGGACGCAAAGCCTGATGCCGCTGGCCGAGGCCTTGCAGGTGCTGCTGGGCCTGCTGCGCGACAGCGGCTCGCCGCACAAGGTAGCGGCCGTGGCCGGGCAGTTCCAGCAAAGCCTGGGTGCCGGCCGCAGCTATCAGCTGTTGCGCATGCGCCTGGACCCCAGCCTGGGCCTGGTGCCTGAGATCACCGGCCACCGCTTGATGGTGTCCATCCGCCTGATGCGTCAAGACGAAGAGGGCCGGCTCAAGCCCGCCCACCAAGATGCCAGCTTCGAGCTGACGCTCTGCGCCTGATTCTCGTCCGAACGCTGTT
Organism: Paucibacter sp. DJ2R-2; assembly: GCF_025717675.1. Classification (GTDB taxonomy): domain Bacteria; phylum Pseudomonadota; class Gammaproteobacteria; order Burkholderiales; family Burkholderiaceae_C; genus Paucibacter_A. The sequence continues at coordinate 267,547 of NZ_JAJIRT010000005.1, read as the reverse complement.
TTCCGAACCCGACCCGACCATGGATTCCCAAGCCAAGCCCCGCATCGTGCGCTGCCCCCAATGCGGTGGCGATTCGATCTTCGCCCCCAGCAACAGCTGGCGGCCCTTCTGCAGCCAGCGCTGCCGTCAAATCGACCTGGGCGCCTGGGCCAATGAGGAATTCCGCGTGGCAGCCAGCCCGCCGGTCGAGGACGACTCCCTACCTCACTGAGCCACGAGGCTGAACAGGCCACGCGCCTGCAGCTCCTCACGAGCCTGTTCCGGCGTGCGGAACAGCAAGGTCTGCCAACCGAGAGCCTGCGCTGCCTCGATATTGGCCGGATGGTCATCGAGGAAGAGGCAGCTCTCTGGGCTCACGCCAAACTGGCGGCAAGCCAGATCAAAGATCTCCGCACGCGGCTTGGACACCTTGACCCGGCCCGAGAACACGCCCTGCTCGAACCACTGCGCCAGCGGATGGCTGCGCTCCAGATGGTCGGCATAGGGCTCGGGCATATTGGACAAGAAGAACAAGCGGTGGCCGGCCTGCTTCAGCGCCTCGATCAAGGCCACGGTGCCGGCCTGAGCCTGCAGTTCATCGGGCACGGCCGCCACCACCTGCGCCACTTCCTCAGCCGGCCAGCCGGTGCGCGCGGCGATGCGGGCGATCACGGTCGGTGCATCGATCAAACCCTGATCAAACGCGCCCCAGTCGCCGCCGTAGTTCTCGAAGAACTCGGCCGCGATGGCCGCGCCTTGAACCTCGTCCGCCACCCGGTGCGGCCAGACGCGGGCCAGAAAGCTGGGCGGGTGCCAGCGGAACACGACCCCGCCAAAATCAAACACGATATTCATGGCGCCAGCAGATGGTTCAGCAAACCGGCCGTCGAGGCGTCGAGGCCCTGGGTGTCGCCGCTGCTCAGGCGCGGCAGCAGGCTGCTGCACAAGGCCTTGCCCAGCTCCACACCCCATTGGTCGAAGCTGTTGATGCCCCAAAGCGCACCGCTGACGAAGACACGGTGCTCGTAGAGTGCGATCAAGGAGCCCAGCGAGGCGGGGCTCAAGGCCTCGAGCACCAGGGTCGTGCTGGGCCGGTTGCCGGGGAAGCTACGGTGGCGCGCCACGGTGGCAGGGTCGAGCTCGGCCGAGGCGGTCGGCGCCTTCTCGCCCAGGGCCTCTTCGAAGCTCTTGCCCTGCATCAGGGCCTGGGACTGGGCCAGGCAATTGGCCAGCAGCTTGCGGTGCTGGTCTTGCAGGCAGGCCTCCAGATCGCCGGCCACATGGGCGCCGAAGTTCGGGTGCTTCACCGCAATGAACTCGACCGGAATCACATCCGTGCCCTGGTGCAGCATCTGGAAGTAGGCGTGCTGCCCATTGGTGCCCGCCTCGCCCCAGACCACCGGGCTGGTGTCATAGGGCAAGGCCTGACCCTGCAGGTCCACGCCCTTGCCATTGCTTTCCATCTCCAGCTGCTGGAGATAGGCCGGCAGGCGGCGCAGGCCTTGGTGATAGGGCGCCACGCTGCGGCTGCTGAAGCCGTGGAAGTTGCGATACCAAAGATCCAGCACACCGAGCAGCACTGGCAGATTGCGCTCCAGCGGCGCCTCGGCGAAGTGGCGGTCCATGGCATGGGCACCGGCCAGCAAGGAGCGGAAGTTCTCTGCGCCGATGGCGATGGCGATCGGCAAGCCGATTACCGACCACAGCGAATAGCGGCCGCCGACCCAATCCCAGAAGCCGAAGGCTGTGGTGATGCCAAAAGCCGCAGCGGCCGCGGTGTTGCTGCTGGTGGCGACGAAGTGGCGCGCCACATCCGTACCGCCGGCGGCCAGGAACCAGGTCCGCGCCGCCAGGGCATTGGCCAGGGTCTCTTGGGTGGTGAAGGTCTTGGAGGCGATCACGAACAGCGTGGTCGCCGGATTCAGCTGGGGCAGCAGCGGCGCCAGATCATGGCCGTCGACATTGGAGACGAAATGCAGCTTCAGCCCCGGCTGGATGTAGGCCTGCAAGGCGCCCACCACCATGGCCGGGCCGAGGTCGCTGCCGCCGATGCCGATGTGCACCACATCGCGGATGCCGCTGGTGGCCGTGTCACGCACGCCTTCGGCAAAGGTCAGCATGCGGCTCAGCGAGGCTTGCACTTCCTCGCTGTGCAAACCCTGGCCCGCAGGCGCACGCAGGGCCGTGTGCAACACGGCGCGGCCCTCGGTCAGGTTGACCGGCGCGCCGGCCAGCAGCGCATCGCGTTGAACCTCGAGCCCGCAATCGCGCGCCAGCTGCAGCAGCAGCTGCAAGGTCGGCGTGTCGATGCGGTTCTTGGACAGATCGGCAAACACCTCGGGTGCTTGCAGCGACCAGGTCTCGAAACGCGCCGGCTCGGCCGCGAAGGCCTGGCGCAGATCGAAATGCTGGCCACTCGCCTGATAACGCTCAGTCAGAGCGGCCCAGGCCGGGCTTTGGTCACAACGCAGATGCGGTGCTGGGGACATCTTCAACTCGCGATCATCTGATCCAGTTTGGCCGAGTCAATGGCAAACAGGCGGATGCCTTCGGCCAGCTTCTCGGTGGCCATGGCATCCTGGTTGAGGGCAAAGCGGAAACCCGCTTCGTCGTAGGAAACAGCGGCAATGTCGGCGGCGCGCGCGGCTTCGGCATCCAGGGCGCGCGGCAGCGGCGCATCCAGGGCCTGGAGCTGGCTCAGCAGATCGGGGCTGATGGTCAGCAGATCGCAGCCGGCCAGGGCCTGGATCTGGCCCACATTGCGGAAGCTCGCACCCATGACCTCGGTCCGGATGCCGTGCTTCTTGAAGTAGTTGTAGATCTGGGCGACCGACTTGACGCCCGGATCGTTGACGCCAGCCTGGGCGGCTTCGTCCCAAGCGGCACCGGCGCTCTTCTTGTACCAGTCGTAAATGCGGCCGACGAAGGGCGAGATCAGCTGGATGCCCGCGGAGCCGCAAGCCACGGCCTGGCAGAAGGAGAACAGCAGGGTCAGATTGCAGTGGATGCCTTCGCGCTCGAGTTCGGCGGCGGCCTGGATGCCTTCCCAGGTGGCGGCGATCTTGATCAGCACACGCTCGCGGCCGATGCCGGCGGCCTCGTACAAGGCCATGATGCGGCGCGCGCGGGCCACGGTGGCGGCGCGGTCAAAGCTCAGACGGGCATCGACTTCGGTCGACACGCGGCCCGGCACGACCTTGAGGATCTCCAGACCGAAACGCACCAGCACCTGGTCGACGATCTCGTCCAGCGGCTTGCCTTGATGGGCGGCCACGGTGTCCTTGAGCAGGGGCGCGTAATCGGCCGACTGCACCGCTTTCAGGATCAGCGAGGGGTTGGTGGTCGCGTCGCGCGGTGCGAACTGGGCCAGCTGCAGAAAGTTGCCGGTGTCGGCGACGACGGTGGTCAGGGACTTGAGTTGATCGAGCTGGTTCACGGGGCACTCCAAAAAGCGGTTCAAACCTCCATTAGAACCGCTCTCGCGCAGTCCCTGTCGCAGCAAGCCTGAGCCCGGGTTACAGCCGTCTCTTGGAGCAAACCCCCATGAGCACCGTAAAAAAGGCCGGCCGCATTGACCGAATTACGAAACTCATGCATCATAATTCCAGAAACTTTGTTACATCAAGGGTTCATTTTTTCAATGAACCGCAACAGGGCCCACTTCATGTCTTTCGATCTCGTTTTCTTCGGCGGCACTGGCGACCTGACCTGGCGCAAGCTCATGCCCGCCCTGTTCCAGGCCTTCCGCCACGGCAAGCTGCCGGCCGGCGGCCGCATTCTGGCCGTGGCCCGTGACGAGATGAGCGACGAGCGTTACCGCGAATGGCTCAAGGAGCGCTTCCGCGAGGTGGACGGCTCCAAGCGCCCCAACGACGAAGAATTCGAACGCTTCGCCGCCCTGCTGCACTACCGCCGCATGGACCTGTCCCAGCCCGAGCACTACCAGCGCCTCAAGGACTGGCTGGACGAGCGCAGTGCCGACACTGTGGTGCTCTACCTGGCCACCAGCCCGCATCTCTTCACCCAGATTTGCCAGCAGCTCGGCGAAGCCGGCCTGAACCACGAGCGTGTGCGCGTGGTGCTCGAAAAACCCCTGGGGCACGACCTGGCCAGCGCGCAAGAGATCAACGCCGTGGTGCGCTCGGTCTTCAAGGAAAGCCAGGCCTTCCGCATCGACCATTACCTGGGCAAGCCCTCGGTGCAGAACCTCTCGGCCCTGCGCTTCGGCAACGCCTTGTTCGAACCGCTGTGGCGCCGCGAGAGCATCGCCAACATCCAGATCACCCTGGCCGAAGAACTGGGCGTGGGCACGCGAGGCGCCTTCTACGACGGCACCGGCGCGCTGCGCGACATGATCCAGAACCATGCCCTGCAGCTGCTGACCATGATCGCCATGGAGCCGCCCTCGACCAACGATGCCGACGCCATCCGCGATGAAAAGCTCAAGGTGCTGCGCTCGCTCAAGCCCTTCACGCCAGAGAGCGTGGCCCGCGATGTGGTGCGCGGCCAGTACCGCGCTGGCACGGTGGGCGGCGTGGCCGTACCCGGTTACCTGGACGAAGCCAAGGTGCCGGCCGAGAGCCACTGCGAAACCTTTGTCGCCCTGCGCACCGAGGTGCAGAACTGGCGCTGGGCCGGCGTGCCCTTCTACCTGCGCACCGGCAAACGCCTGGCGGCCCGTGACGCGCAAATCGTCATCAACTTCCGCCCCGTGCCGCACCCGATTTTCCCGGGCACCAACCAGGCCAACCGCCTGGTGATCAAGCTGCAACCGGAAGACGGCCTGGAGCTGCAATTGCTGGCCGCCAAGGGCGGCGCGCATGGCGAGGCCCTGTCGCCGGTGTCCCTGGACCTGGATTTCGACAAGGCTTTCGCCACCAACCGGGTCGGCGCCTACGAGCGCCTGCTGCTGGACGCCATCGCCGGCCGCCTGAACCTGTTCGTGCGCAGCGATGAGCAAGAGCAGGCCTGGCGCTGGGTTGAGCCCATACTCGACGCCTGGAAGCAGGACAGCACCGGCCCCCGCCCCTACACCGCGGGCTCCTGGGGCCCGGCCGCCGCCAGCGCCTTGGTGGCGCGCGACGGCTTCCACTGGTCCGAGGAAGCATGATGTCTGTCCCCAGACTCGCTCCGCTCGCTGCCCCCCGAGGGGGCGCTGCCCTCCTTTGGGGCGGCCCGGCAGGAGGGCAGACATGAGCATCCTCGAACGCGTCAAGGCCGCTCTGCCGGCCTTGCCACCGGCAGAACAGCGCGTGGCCAAGCTGCTGCTCAGTGACGCGCGGGCCTTTGCCAATCTGCCGGTCAGCGAACTGGCCGACCGGGCCCATGTGTCCAAGCCGACCGTGGTGCGCTTTTGCCGCAGCGTCGGCTATGACGGCCTGACCGACTTCAAGCGCAAGCTGGCCGGCAGCGTCAACGAAGGTGTGCCCTTTGTGCACCGCGCAGTGGACGAGGATGAAAAGCCGGCCGACCTGATCGTCAAGGTCGTGGACAACGCGGTCGCCGCCCTGCTGCACTACCGCAATGACGCGGCCAGCCATGCCTTCGAGTGCGCGATCAATGCGCTGGCCGAAGCCGCACGGAGCCATCGGCGCATCGAGTTCTACGGCGTCGGCAACTCGGGCATCGTGGCGCAGGATGCGCAGCACAAGTTCTTCCGACTCGGCATCAATACCGCCGCCTGCAGCGACGGCCATGTGCAGCTGATGAGTGCGACCATGCTGCAGCCGGGCGACTGCGCGGTCATCATCAGCAATTCCGGCCGCAGCCGCGACCTGCTCGATGCGGCGGAGATCGCGCGCAAAAAGGGCGCGACCATCATCATCATCACAGCCAGCGGCTCACCGCTGGCGCAGCTGGGCCTGAGCCCGGGCCAGGTCTTGCTCGCAGTCGACCACCCCGAGGACTATGACCGTTACAGTCCCATGGTGTCGCGCCTGCTGCACCTGACCGCCGTGGACATCTTGACCACCGGCGTGGCCCTGCGCCTCGGCGCCGATCTGCGGCCGATGCTGCAGGAAATCAAGCGCAACCTGCGCGGCAAGCGCTATATCAGCTGAGCAGCTCGGGCCACAGCAGTTCGGCGACGCCGTAGACGCGCGCCAGCTCTTGCAGCTTGGGCGGCACCTCGTGCACGCGCAGATGCAGCCCCTCGGCCGCACAGACGCGGCCGGCGCTGATCAGGAGCGTCAAGACCGCCGAATCAAAATGCTGCAGCTCGGCCGCGCTCAGATGCAGCTCCGTGCCGGCCGCGCTGCGCACCTGGGCCGATTCAGCACGCAGGCTTTGATTGAGTGCCGGCCAGAGACGACCGGCCTCATCCAGACGCACCGACGCCGGCAGCTTCAGCATGCTGGAGTGACTTGCCGGGCTGTTCATCAGGCTTTGCCGCCCGCGGCCTTCTGGTTGCGCTCGGTCAGCACCTTGATCAAGCCATCGATGCCATTGGCGCCGATCTCTTGCGAAAAGCTGTTGCGGTACTGATCGGCCAACCAGATGCCCAGCACATTGACGTCATAAATCTTCCAGACGGCACCGGACTTTTCCAGACGGTAGTCGAGCTGAATCGGGTCACCCTTGCCGCGGATCTCGGTCTTGACCACCACCTCAGTGTCACTGGGCGAAGCACGCAGCGGCCGCAAGGCAATGGTCTGGTCCTTGACTTGGGTCAGCGCGCCGGCATAGGTGCGCACCAGCAGGGTCTTGAACTCATCCTGCAGGCGCTGCTGCTGTTCGGGGGTGGCCTGGCGCCAGAAACGACCGACCGCGGAAGAGGTCATGCGCTGGAAATTGACATGAGGCATGACCTTGCCGTCGACCAGGCTGATGATCTTCTGCAAATCGCCGCCCTGGATGGCCTTGTCGGTCTTGACCGAATCCAAGGTTTCCAGGGACAGCTGGCGGATCAAGCCATCGGGGCTGCTGGCGTCTGCGGCCAGGGCGGGCTGCAGGGGCAGACCCAGGCTGAGGACACAGGCAGCGGCCAGCAAGCCGCGATTCAGGACACGTCGCAAAACATTCATTTCATCATTCCTTTGAAGCGGGGGCGCGGAGCCGATCAAGGCCCGGCCTGCGGGCTGGATGCGGGCGCTCCGACTGGCTCGGGTGTCAGCACCTCGTACTCGTCGTCGTTGCCGAAACTGCCGCGACGCTGCAAGTACGCGTCGCGGATGAAGGTGTATTTGTCCAGGGCGATGCCGTCGAGCATCTCACCCGCACGCAGGAAGTTGGCACGGGCATTGATCAGCTGCAGGGCACCGAGCGCAGTCTTGCTGTAGCCATCCTTGACCACCAGGGTTGGCGAAGTGGCAATGCGGTCGAAAGGCAGGGCCAGGGTGTCACGCACGGACGACGGGCCAAACAAAGGCCAGACGATGTAGGCCCCCGTGCCCGTACCCCAGACCCCGAATGTCTTGCCCAGGTCCTCGCTCTTGCGCTCCAAGCCGACTTCGGTAGAGATATCGAGCAGGCCGGCGAAACCCAGGGTCGAGTTGACGGCAAAGCGCATGCCTTGCTCCACGCTGGCCTTGAAGCGCCCCTGCAAGAGCAAGTTCACCGCGGACCAGGCGTCGGCCACATTGTTGAAGAAGTTATCGGCGGCTTGGCGGACCGGCGCCGGCACCACCTCGCTGTAGAGCGTGGCCACGGGTTTGAGCACGCTGGTATCCAGCGCCTCGTTGAAGTTGAAGACCTTGCGATTCCAGCTTTCCCAAGGATCGAGCTTCTGCCCCGGTGCACCGGGCCCGCGCAGACTGGCACAACCACTGAGCAGGACCACGCCCAAGATCAGGAGCAGTTGGCGCAGGCTGCGGCTCCATGTGCTCATGGCTTGGCTCCGCCGGCTGGCGTGCCGGAATCTGCCGCCTTGTTGTAGAGGAACTGGCCGATCAGGTTTTCCAGCACCACGGCCGACTGGGTCTGGCTGATGTTGTCACCGGCGGCCAGGTTCTTCTCGTCGGCGCCGGCTTCCAGGCCGATGTACTGCTCACCAAGCAGGCCAGCCGTCAGGATCTTGGCCGAGCTGTCCTTGGGGAACGCGACGTTCTTGTAGAGCTTCATGACCACCTTGGCCTGGAAGCTCTTGTCGTCGAAGGTGATGGATTCGACGCGACCGATGACCACGCCCGCACTCTTGACCGCCGCGCGCGACTTCAGACCGCCAATATTGTCGAACTTGGCCGTGACCTGGTAGGTCTCGTCAAAGTTCAGGCTCAGCAGGTTGCCGGCTTTGAGGGCCAGAAACAGCAAGGCCGCTCCACCCAGCAGCACAAAGAAACCCACCCATGCATCATGCCTTGAGGCTTGCATCCTCTACCCCTACAAATCAAATCGAGAACATCATCGCGGTCAGCACAAAGTCCAGTGCCAGGACCGCCAACGACGACATCACCACCGTGCGCGTGGTTGCCTGTGCCACGCCGTCGGGCGTGGGCTTGCAGGCATAGCCCTGCAACAAGGCCACAAAGGTCACGGTGACACCAAAAACCAGGCTCTTGACGACGCCATTGCCCACATCGGCCCACACGTCGACGCCACCCTGCATCTGCGACCAGAAGGCGCCGGCATCAATGCCGATCAGGGGCACGGCCACCAACCAGCCGCCGATGATGCCAATCGCAGAAAACAATGCAGCCAGCAAAGGCATGGCGATGAAGCCGCCCCAGAAGCGCGGAGCCAGCACCCGGGTCAGCGGGTCCACGGCCATCATCTCCATGGCGGTCAGCTGTTCGCCCGCCTTCATCAAGCCGATTTCGGCCGTCAGCGAGGTACCAGCGCGCCCGGCAAACAGAAGTGCCGCGACCACCGGGCCCAGCTCTCGAACCAGGCTCAGCGCCACCAGCAAGCCCACGGCCTCGGCCGAGCCATAACGCTGCAGCGTGTAATAGCCCTGCAAGGCCAGCACGAAACCAACAAACAGACCCGACACACCAATCAGGGACAGCGATCGGTTGCCCAGAAAGTAGACCTGCTCACGCACCAGCGAGAAACGCAGCAGGGCTGCAGGGGAGCGAGCCAACAGCTGCAAGAACAGCCGGGTGCTGGAGCCCAGATCAAGCAGTTGCTGACGCAAGCTGCGACCGATGGTGGTCGAAACCTTGAACATCATGCCGCCAGCCCCAAGCCGAAGTCCTCAGCCACAGGGCAGGCCGGTTGATGGAAGCGCACCGGCCCATCGGCATGCGCGCCCACGAACTGCTGCACCAAGGGGTCGCTGCTGTGGCGCAACTCATCGGGAGTGCCCTGAGCCACCACGCGACCATTGGCGATCATGGCCACCTCGTCAGCAATAGCAAAGGTCTCATGCAAATCGTGGGAGACGATGATGCTGCTGAGGCCCAGAGCATCATTGAGATCGCGGATCAGGCGCGCCGCAACACCCAGCGAGATCGGGTCCAGGCCGGCAAAGGGCTCGTCATAGAGCACCAAATCCGGGTCCAGGGCAATGGCTCGCGCCAAGGCCACACGGCGCGCCATGCCGCCGGAAATCTCGGACGGCAGCAAATCACGCGCACCACGCAGGCCGACGGCATTGAGCTTCATCAGCACCAGATCTCGGATCATGGCCTCAGGCAAGCGGGTGTGCTCGCGCAGCGGGAAGGCCACGTTTTCGAACACCGTCAGATCGGTGAACAAGGCTCCAAACTGGAACAACATGCCCATGCGCCGACGAACGGCATAGAGCTCATCGAGATTCAACCCAGCCAAATCCACACCGTCGAACAGCACCTGACCGGAAATCGGCTTGATCTGCCGGCCCAGCAAGCGCAGCACCGTGGTCTTGCCACCACCGCTGGTGCCGATCAGGGCCAGCACCTTGCCGCGCGGGATGCGCAGATTCACGCGTTCCAGAATCACCCGGTCGCCGTAACCGCAGCTGACATCACGCAATTCGATCAGGGGCGTTTCCGGTGCGGAAATGGATGTGGATGAATAGGGGGCCATGAGCCTCAAGCAGGCGGGCACAGGCCCGTTTTTGACAAAGATCACATCATAGGGGAAACACCGATCGCGCACCGAGCCGCCGAGAAGCACCCCAAATAGTTCACATTTCCGGGCCTGACTCCGACCAGCGCGAGGGACAGTCTGATAGGCGGCTACACAAGCGAAATGCTGCGGCCGAAAATCAATTCCAACCAGGAGCACCCCATGTCAGCACGCGTCACCTCTTCTCAATCACGTCCAGACCAGGGCTTCACCCTGATCGAAGTGATGGTGACCGTGGCCATCATCGGCATCCTTGCCGCCGTGGCGCTGCCCTCCTACCAAGCCTATGTGGTTCGGGGAAAAATTCCTGAAGCCACAGCGGGTCTGGCCACGCGGCAGGTTCGGTTGGAACAGTTTTTCCAGGACCGCCGCACTTATGTCGGTGCACCGGATTGCAGCTCCGACAGCACCAGCAGCAAGTACTTCACATTCTCCTGCTCAGCGTCCAGCGCCACCGCATTCACTCTGCGCGCCGTCGGCAGGGACTCGATGGCGGGCTTCACGTACACCATCAACGAAGCTGGCGTGAAGAGCAGCGCCGCCTTGCCATCGGGCTGGACCACGCCCAACCCCAACACCTGCTGGGCCACCAAGCAGGACGGATCATGCTAAAGACTGGCATCAGTGCCGAAGCCAGGGCTCGAGGCCGGCGCCAGCGTGGCGTCACTTTGATCGAGTTGGTCGTGACCCTGGCCTTGCTCGGCATCTTCATGGCCATAGCTGCCCCGAGTTTTTCCAACTGGCTACAAAACAGCCGCATCCGCAACACCGCGACGGCTTTGAGTGCAGGCATCCAATTGGCCAAGGCCGAAGCTGTGGCGCGAAACACCGGCGTACGCTTTCAGCTCACAAGTTCGCTTGGCAATGACTGCGCCATCAGCACCAGCGGCACCAACTGGGTGATCAATATGATCGGCGCCAACACGGCCGCGGATTCGGTTGAAACCCGCTGTGCGTCGGCGCCGTCCGATACTGTGGCTCCGCGCATCTTGCACACCAAGCCCAGCAAGGATGGCAACGGCTCAGTCGAAATTACCGCCACCGTGGGCTCGGTGGTCTTCAACGGCCTGGGCAAGCCGACGCCGGCGCCAGCCGCCAACATCACCATGGACGTCATCAACGCAGCGGCTGGGTCATGCGATGCCAACGGCGCGGCCGTCTGCCTGCGCATCGTCATCACGCCCTCCGGCCAGGTGCGCATGTGCAACCCCAAACTGCCCAACAGCGATGTTCAGGGTTGCGGAGCTTGAGGTCTGGATATGAAGCACACACGCCCTCTCGCAGCAACTCGGCACTCCAGCACCAGCGGTGAACCGCGCAGGCACCACACATACCGCTCAGACCGCCCCCGTGGCTTCATGATGCTGGAAGTGCTGGTCGCCCTGCTGGTGTTCGCCCTGGGCGTGCTCGGCCTGGTCGGCCTGCAGGCAACGGCCGTGAAACAGGCCGGGCAGGCCAAGTACCGTTCGGACGCTGCGCTGCTGGCCAATGAGTTGATCGGCACCATGTGGGTGGGCAATCGCAATCTCGCCACTTTGCAAACCAACTACAGCAGCGCCACTGAGGGCGAAGGCTACAAGCTCTGGTTGGAGAAGGTCAGTTCGACCCTCCCAGGTGTAGCCACCTACCCACCGACCGTCACCTTCACCCAGATCAACCCCTTGCCTGCCTTGGCAGGAACGCCCGCCGGCGGGCCCGTGCTGACGCCCAGTTTGCGCATCACCGTCACCGTGAAGTGGGCCGCACCGGGTGAAAACCTCGGCAGCAACCCACACAACCTGGTGATGATCACCCAGATGAAGTGACTCCGGAGACCGACTTGAAAACGACCACTTCATCTTTTTGTTCTTCAGCACGGCATGAGCGCGGTTTCAGCCTGATCGAGCTCTTGGTCGGCGTGGTGCTGGGCATGATTGCCGTGATCGTGGTGATGCAGGTGTTCTCGCTCTCCGAGCGCGGCCAGCGCACGGCCACCAGCGGCGACGAAGCACAAACCAACGGCGCCATCGCCATCGCCCAACTGCAGCGCGACATCCGCCAAAGCGGCCACGGCGCGGCCAACCTGGTGCTGGCCGGATGCAATCTGACATTGCCGACCGCGCGTGTACTCAACACCCTGGGCCCGGTCACGGTCAACCATGCCGACATTCCAGCCGGTGATGCCGGCAGCGACACCTTGCTGGTGGTCTACAGCAGCGGCAATGGCGCACCCGAGGGTGACCGCATCAACTCCGAACCTGATGCCGTGACCTACTCGGTGGCCACCGCTTCGGCGTTCTCCATCAATGACCGGGTGATCGCCGCCAACCAGGTGCGCCCGGCGCCTTGCAACCTGCTAATGGACCGTGTCAGCGCGCAGCCCGTGGGCGCCAATGTGGCGGTCGCGACAGGCGCGGTCGGCATCCAGGACACGCTGTTCAACTGGGGGCTCAGCCCCAAAATTCTGGCCTACGCGGTCCGCAACGGGCGACTGACGCAATGCGACCTGATGGTGAACGACTGCAGTGCGTTGACGGCTCAGGCCTGGGTGGAGATCATCGACAACGTGGTCAATTTGCGCGCGCAATACGGGCGAGACACCTCTGCCGCGCCTTCGGACTGCTCCGTCGACATATTCGACCAAACCACCCCAAGCACAGCCAATCAATGGGCGCGCATGTCGGCCGTACGCTTCGCGATCACCACCGTCAGCGGCCAAAAGGAGAAAACGGAAGTGACCGTGGCCGCCAACGCGCCGACTTGGGCCGGTAGCGCCGATGACCCCATCAACCTCTCGGCCGACAACGAGTGGCAGTACTACCGCTACAAAGTGTTCGAGGCGGTTGTTCCCCTTCGCAATCTGGCATGGCAAGGAGCGCAAACGCCATGCTGAACCATCGCCAACCCATTTCGAACCGCGAAGCGCGACCGTCCCGGCAGCGCGGCATCGTGCTGATGCTGGCCATCGTCGTGCTGGTGATCATGTCGCTGGCCGCCGTCGGCCTGATGCGATCCATGCTCAGCAGCAACAAGGTGGCAGGCAATCTGGCCTTCCAGCAGTCCGCCATTCAGTCTGCCGACCTGGGCATCGAGACCGCCGTGGCCTGGCTGGAGCAGAACAACATCGCAACCAATCTGCACAACAACATCATCATCGCCGCCGGACAGCCCGTGGGCTACCTGGCACTGCGGCAAGACCCCGCCGCCGGACAAAGCTGGGAAACCTTCTGGACCACGGTTCTGGTTCCCAGCAACACAGTCAACGTCCTTGCTGCGGACGCGGCAGGAAACACAGTGTCCTTCGTGATCCAGCGTCTTTGCAATGGCCAAGGCGCGCCGACCTCGGGCATAGGCTGCGAAGCCGCGCCCGCCAGCAATGTTGGCGAGGGCCGCAGCCAGCGCGTCAACAGTGGCACGCCGACCAGCATCCCTAACCAACGCTACTACCGCATCACAGCCCGCGTCGCCGGGCCGCGCAACACGATTGGTTTCGTCCAGGCCGTCGTGGCCCTTTGAGCTCCGGCCTTGCCGGTGCTTCACCCCAGATCCGATTTGGAGTTCCCCATGAGCAGCAAGCAACGCCTCTTTGCCCTTTGGCTCGGCTTGGCCGCACTGCAACTGAGCGGCACCACCCGTGCTGCAGTCACCGACATCTCGAGCACCCCGCTGGTCGTGGCCACCCCCAATGCTGTGCAGCCGAACCTGATGTTCGTCCTCGATGACTCAGGTTCCATGGGCTTTGACTTCATGCCCGACCATGTCAATGGCGATTCCACGCCCGATCCGCAGCTCTGCCGATCGGCCGGTGCCACCTCGACCAACAGCGGCAGCTTCAGCAACACTTGCTGCCAAGGCGGTGACAGCAGCAATGCTTGCTGGCGCGGTGCGCCGCCTTTCGGCAACCTGCGCGGCCACCCGCCCTTTCTGAGCGCCAGCTTCAACAGCATGGCCTATAACCCGGCCATACGCTACACGCCGCCCCTGAGTTCGGCTGGCGTGAGTTGGTCCAGCATGACTTCCGCCAACACCAGCGGCTGGACGGTGGTCGCCAACGACGCCTTCGGCATCCAGAACACCAACAACATCAACCTGCTGACCGGTTACCCCGATACCGAATGGTGCACGGACATCAGCTACACCGATTGCCTGCGCAACGACAACTACATCCTGCCCGGCATCGTCAACAACAAGAGCTACACCACCTTCCGCGCCACCACCGCGACGGGCAGCGGCAACAAGGCTACCGGCGCGCCAGACCGGCCCAGCATCAGCGCGCAGGCGTGGGGACCGCACTACTACAACATCATCCCGGCCGAGTACTGCGACAACGTCAATCTGCGCAACTGCCAAATGACGGAAACCGCGACCTTCAAGTTCCCCGCGCCTGTGCGCTGGTGCAACACGGACGCCAACGCCCGTGCGGCTACGCCGGCCGCAGGGTCCTGCCAGGCCGTGCGCAGCAACATCTACCCGGAAGCTCGTTACCCCACCAAGTTTTTCACGGCCGGCACAGTCGGGATCCCGGCCACCCAGGAAACCCGCGCCACGACCTTGCTGACGATCAACACGATCTCATGCTCAGTCTCCATCAACTCTCTGAAATCAGGTGCCATCCAACTGCTGTCCAGTGCCACAAGCCTGGAATCGAACCGCTCCAATTTGGCGGCCTCGCTGACCTCGCGGATCAACAATGGCGGCACTGGCTACTTCGCAACCCAGTCCAACCGCACCGTGACCATCACCGCCCCTGCGGGTGTGTCAGCGCCCGGCGCGATCTCGCTGACCACAACTCCGGCGAACTGTGCCCTCAGCATCAGCCCCACCACGCCAACGTTCTCAAACTACCTGGCACCAACCCCCGGCACACCAGGTCTTGCAGGTGGCTACCCTGGCAGCTTCCAGCGGGTTGACATCATCCCCGCACGCGACAGCTACCCCAAGGCGGGAACCCGCACGGATTGCGCCGGCAGCAGCTGCACTTATGCCGAGGAAATGACCAATTTCGCGAACTGGTGGACTTACTACCACACGCGCATGCAGATGATGAAGTCCTCGACCAGCCAGGCTTTCTCTGCCGTGACGAGCAATTTCCGTGTTGGCTACATGAGCATCAACAACAGTCAGGGTGACGCCTTTCTGAACCTCGCCACCTACAGCGGCGCCAGCAAATCGGACTGGTACAGCCGGCTCTTCAATGCACTCCCGAGCGGTTCCACGCCGCTGCGGCGGGCTTTGGATGATGTCGGTCGCCTGTACGCCGGCAAGCTGACCGGCAGCTACAACGGCGGCACCATCGTCGACCCGGTGCAGTATTCCTGTCAACGCAACTACACCGTGCTGTCCACGGACGGCTTCTGGAACGAAGCCGTCACCCTGACGCAGCTGGACGGCACCGCATTGGGGGACCAGGATGGCACGATGGCACGCCCGCAGAAAGACGGCAACGCGGTTTCCAACACCCTGGCTGACGTTGCGGCCTATTACTACAAGGCCGATCTCAGGACCGGTGATGACGGCTCGACCGACTGCACCAGCGGTTCTGGCACCGGCGCCGATGTCTGCGGCAACGGTACGCTCAATGCCCAGCAGCGCATGGTTAGCTTCACTCTGGGTCTGGGTGCATCCGGCTATATGCAGTACCAATCCGACTACCTGCGCGCCACTGCCGGCGACTACTTTGCCGTCAGCCAAGGCAGCAGCCCCAATGTGGCGGCCGGCACCTGCACCTGGCAGTCGAGCGGTGAATGCACCTGGCCCACGCCGGCATCCAACACCTTGACCACCATCGACGACCTGTGGCACGCAGCCGTCAACGGCGGCGGCACCTACTTCAGCGCCAGCAATCCGCTCAGCCTGTACAGCGGTTTGCAATCGGCCCTGAACAATATTGCCGCCCAGGACGGCGCGGCAGCGGCCGCCACCGCCAGCAACCCCAATGTGTCCTCGGGTGACAACCAGGTCTTTATCTCGAATTTCAAATCGGGCGAGTGGACCGGGCAGCTGAAGTCTCAGCGCATCGATCTGGTCACCGGCGCCATCAGTGCTACCGAAGACTGGTCCGCCGGCACCCTGCTGGACAGCAACAGCAGCCGAAAGATCTATATGTTCAGCTCGGGTGCCAGCAGCAATCGAGTCGAATTCACCTGGAACAACCTCAGCGCCACCCAGAAGAGCTACTTCAACCTCGCCACGCTGACCGCCGCAGGCAACAACTTGGTTCAGTTCTGCACCTCGGGCGACTACTGCCTGAGCAACAGCGATCAGAGCACAGCTGCCGGCCAACGCCTGGTGGACTATCTGCGCGGCAGCCGCAGCGATGAGGGTACGCTGGGTGAGCCGGCGAAATTCTTCCGTCAGCGCACCCAGCTCTTGGGCGACATCGTCAATTCCGAAGCGGTCTACGTGAAGACCGCGCTGATGAACTACAACGACGCCGGCTTCGCCGCCCACAAGAACTCTTTGGCCACTCGCGACGGCATGGTTTACGTCGGCGCCAATGACGGCATGCTGCATGCCTTCAGTGCAGCCAGCGGCAACGAGGTCTGGGCCTATGTGCCCAGCCAGGTCATGCCGCGACTCAACAAACTGGCCGACAAGAGCTATGGCAACAAGCACGAGTACTTCGTCGACGCCAGCCCGGTGGTCCAGGAAGTGAAGATTGGCAGCGACTGGCGCACGGTACTCGTCACCGGCCTTGGCGCCGGCGGAAGGGCCTACATCGCCATTGACATCACTTCGCCCACCGACCCCAAGCCGCTGTGGGAGTTCACACACGACAACCTGGGCTACACCTTCGGCAAAGCCGAGATCACCAAGCTGGTCGACGGCACCTGGGTGGTTATCGCGCCCTCGGGCTACAACAATGTGTCGCCAGGCGATGGCAACGGCCGCCTCTTCGTCCTTGATGTCAGCTCCGGCACGCCTATCTCGACCCTGCCCAATGGCATTCCCACCTTGGCTGGCGGCCTGGCAGTTGGCAGCGCCGGAACGCCCAGCGGCTTCGCCCACATCAGCACCTGGGCCAACGACTCGGACAAGGACAATACAGCCCTGCGTGTTTACGGCGGCGACAATCTGGGCAATGTCTGGCGCTTCGACATCAACAACAATGTGGGCGCTGCCGGTTACGAAGCACAGCGCATCGCCACTCTGCGTAACTCGCTGGGCCAGGTGCAGCCCATCACCTCGCGCCCGGAGTTGGGCATGGTGGGCACCTATCCCATGGTTTTTGTCGGCACCGGCCGCTACCTCGGGGTCAGCGATCTCAGCGATGCCACCACGCAAAGCATCTACGCCATCAAGGACCGCCTGAGTGCCAGCGACTTTGGCAACCCTCGCCTGGTTGCTAACAATTTTGTCCAGCAGACACTGAGCAACGGCACTTGCCCGGACAACTCGACCATTTGCAGCCCGGGCTCGCCGATCCGCAGCAACGGCAACCCGCAGCCGGTGGACCTGAGCGTGAAGAACGGTTGGTATGTGGATCTGCCCAGCACCCGCGAACGGGTCACCAATGAGCCCGTGCTGGTCGGCGGTGTCCTGGGCGTGACCTCGAATGTGATCAACTCCTCGGGCATTTGCACAGTGGGCGGCTCCAGCTGGATCAATTACTTCGACTACCGCACCGGCGGCGCCGTCGACAGCGCCCAGAACATCGTCAGCATTTCGCTGGGCACTGCCATTGCCACTCGGCCCTCGACGGTGAAGTTGCCGAACAACAAAGTGATCGATTTGGTGCGTCTTTCGAATAACACCACCGTCACGCCGGTTCGCCCGCAAGGTCTGAGCAACAGCAACACCCGCCGCCTGTCCTGGCGCGAGTTGACGGATTGAGCGTATGAGCGCCTCGGCGAGGTGGTGTACTTGAATGCCGCCAGCAGCTTCGTTGCTGGCGCTCACCGGGTGGCGCACCCGCCCGGCTGGAACTCCACGCTCGACCGACGCCTGCTCTGGAGTCTGGTCGGCGCTCTGACTCTGCACCTGTTGATCGGGGCCTTCGGCTGGCCACGTACCGAGGGGGCGGATGCGGGGCCAGCACCTGACAGCACCATCACGGTTCGCTTGCTGAGCGCCTCGAGGCGCAGCGAGCAAGCCTCACAAACAAAGGACTTGGGCGAGGCGGCAGGCGGCGCGCGCGCTCTCTCTCAAACGGGTGAGCGGCCAGGTGCTGAGCACATGCAGACCACCCAAGCGCCGCGGAAGCTGACGCAAGCCGCCGACCCGCCGTCGGCCCTTCGCGCACCGACGGCCGACGAGGATGATGAGGACGAAGCCGCGCAGCCCAACTACCGCCCAGCCGAGACATTGACTGAGCCACCGAGGCCGCTGGACGGCGCGAGCCTCTCCATCATCCATCCCGATGAAACCCTGCCTGAGGGCCGTGCCCAAGTATCTGTGGCGCTCTTGATCAGCCAGAGCGGTCAGGTGGACGAGGTACGGGTGCCGGCTGGCCGCTTGCCCCAGCGCTTCGTCAAAGCCGTTCAGCAGGCCTTTCTGGGCCAGACCTTCAGGCCCGGCAGGCTCGACGGGCAAGAAGTCGCAGCCCGGCTCTGCGTGGACGTTCGCTTCCAGGAAAAAGAACGCCCCCGCTGGGATCTCGTCACGGCGGGGGCATTGATGAACACGAGTGGGCCAAGCGGCCCGGGCTGTGAATCCGAAGGTTCAGCGCGGTAGGTCGCTACGCCCCATCAAGAACTCATCGACTGCCCGCGCCGCTTGACGGCCTTCCCGGATCGCCCACACGACCAGGGACTGGCCCCGACGCATATCTCCAGCGGCGAAGACCTTGTCTACATTGGTCTTGTAGCCACCGCTGAAATCGGTGCTGGCCTTGGCGTTGCCGCGTGCGTCTTTGCTAACGCCAAAGGCATCGAGCACGGTGGCGACCGGAGCAACAAAGCCCATGGCCAGGAACACCAGATCGGCCTTGATGATCTGCTCAGAGCCCGGCACTTCGACCATCTTGCCGCCCTGCCATTCGACGCGCACGGTCTTGACGCCGGTCAGCTTGCCTTTTTCACCGACAAACTCCTTGGTCGAAATGGCGAACTCGCGCTCGCAGCCCTCCTCGTGGCTGCTGGAGGTGCGCAGCTTGAGCGGCCAGTAAGGCCAGGTCAGGGGGCGGTCTTCCACCTCGGGTGGCTGGGGCATGAGCTCGAACTGGGTGACGCTCTTGGCACCGTGGCGGTTGCTGGTGCCGACGCAATCGCTGCCGGTGTCGCCGCCGCCGATCACGACCACATGTTTGCCGTCGGCTCGGATCTGACCCTTGAGCTTGTCACCCGCATTGACCTTGTTCTGCTGCGGCAGGAATTCCATCGCGAAATGAATACCGCTCAGCTCACGACCGGGAGCCGGCAGATCGCGGCTGGCTTCAGAGCCGCCACTGAGCAAGACGGCGTCGAACTGCGATTTGAGCTCGTCCGGGCTGATGCTGTCCTTGGCCCAGTTGGTGACCTTGGAGCCTTCCGGCATGCAGGCGACCAGCACGCTGGTGCGGAAGACCACGCCTTCGGCCTCCATCTGCGCAACGCGGCGGTCGATGTGGGACTTCTCCATCTTGAAGTCGGGGATGCCATAGCGCAGCAGGCCGCCAACACGGTCGTTCTTCTCGAACACGGTCACGCTATGGCCGGCACGCGCCAACTGCTGGGCGGCCGCCAAGCCGGCCGGGCCGGAGCCGACGATGGCCACGGTCTTGCCGGTCTTGTACTTGGGCAACTGCGGCTGCACCCAGCCTTCGGCCCATGCGCGGTCGATGATGGCGTGCTCGATGGACTTGATGCCCACCGCGTCGTCGTTGACATTCAGCGTGCAGGCCGCCTCGCAGGGCGCGGGGCAGATGCGGCCGGTGAACTCGGGGAAGTTGTTGGTGCTGTGCAGGATGGTGATGGCATTGGCCCAATCCCCTTGGTACACCAAGTCGTTGAAATCCGGAATGATGTTGTTGACCGGACAGCCGTTGTTGCAAAACGGTGTCCCGCAGTCCATGCAGCGTGCAGCCTGCTGCGTGGACTGTTCGACACTCAGGCCGATCACGAATTCCTTGTAATTCTTGACCCGCGCACCGACCGGCTCGTAGCCCTCTTCCAGCCGCTCAAACTCCATGAAGCCCGTAACCTTGCCCATGCTTCGCTCCTGAATTTCACTAATTAGGGTCAGAGTCAATTTTTAAACTCTGCCGCTTCAAACTTCAAAATTAGGGTCAGCGTCATTTTCTGACTGCCAACCCCGATTCGCCTCACGCCACTGGGGCTACCCTCGCTCAGGCCTTGACGGCCGGCTTGGCGCTGGCCGGAGCCTTGGCCTGCTCAATGGTCGAAGCTGCCTGCTTGGCCGCGTGGATCTCGCCCAGCGCTCGGCGGTACTCGTGAGGGAAGACCTTGACGAACTTGGCGCGCGATTCGGCCCAGTGGTCGAGGATGTGGCGGGCCCGCGCGCTGCCGGTCCAGCGGTGGTGGTCTTCCAACATCTTCTTGAGAATGGCTTCGTCGGTCTGCACCTCCGCGTCGCCGAGGTGGTGCCAGACGGCGCGATCCACGGTGGCTTCCTGCTCGTGCGAAGGCAGCAGCTTGTCCAAGGCGACCATGCTGGTATTGCAGCGCTTGGCGAACTGGCCGTCCTCATCGAACACATAGGCAATGCCACCGCTCATGCCAGCGGCGAAATTGCGACCGGTCTTGCCCAGCACAGCCACGGTGCCGCCGGTCATGTACTCGCAGCCATGGTCACCCGTGCCCTCGACCACGGCCGAGGCACCCGAGAGCCGCACCGCAAAGCGCTCACCCGCCACGCCGCGGAAGAAGGCCTCGCCGCGCGTTGCGCCGTAAAGCACGGTGTTGCCGACGATGATGTTCTGCGTCGCATCACCACGGAAATCGATGCTGGGCCGCACCACCACGCGGCCGCCGGACAAGCCCTTGCCGGTGTAGTCGTTGGCGTCACCGATCAAGTAGAAGGTGATGCCCTGGGCCAGGAAGGCGCCGAAGCTCTGGCCACCCGTGCCCTCCATCTGGATGAAGATGGTGTGGTCGGGCAGGCCCTCAGGACGGCGGCGGATCAACTCACCAGACAGCATGGCACCGACGGTGCGGCGCACATTGCTAACTTCCTGCATGAACTGCACCTTCTCGCCCTTCTCAAAGGCGGGCAGGCACTTCTCGATGAGCTTCACATCGAGCGCGCGGTCCAAGCCATGGTCTTGCACATCAACGTGCGTGCGGGCCACATCGGCCGCCAGCGCCGGGCGATGGAAGACCCGGCTGAAGTCCAGGCCCTTGGCCTTCCAGTGGGTGATGCCCTTCTTGGTGTCCAGCAGATCGCTGCGGCCGACCAGATCCTCGAACTTGCGCAGACCCAGCTGCGCCATGATCTGGCGCGCTTCCTCGGCGACGAAGAAGAAGTAATTCACCACATGCTCGGGCTTGCCGGTGAACTTGGCACGGAGCAGCGGGTCTTGCGTGGCCACACCGACCGGACAGGTGTTGAGGTGGCATTTGCGCATCATGATGCAGCCTTCGGCCACCAGCGGCGCGGTGGCAAAGCCGAATTCGTCAGCGCCCAGCAGCGCACCGATGACCACATCGCGGCCGGTCTTCATCTGGCCGTCGGCCTGAACGCGCACACGGCCGCGCAGACGGTTCAGCACCAGGGTTTGCTGCGCCTCAGCCAGGCCCAGCTCCCAGGGTGTGCCAGCATGCTTGATCGAGCTCCAGGGCGACGCGCCCGTGCCGCCGTCATGTCCGGCGATGACCAAGTGGTCGGCCTTGGCCTTGGTGACGCCGGCGGCGATGGTGCCCACGCCGACTTCCGAGACCAGCTTGACCGACACATCCGCCTTGGGATTCACGTTCTTCAGATCGTGAATCAGCTGGGCCAGGTCCTCGATGGAATAGATGTCGTGGTGCGGCGGCGGCGAAATCAGGCCCACGCCCGGCACCGAATAACGCAGCATGCCGATGTACTCGCTGACCTTGCCGCCGGGCAGCTGGCCGCCCTCACCCGGCTTGGCGCCCTGGGCCATCTTGATCTGGATCTGATCGGCGCTGACCAAGTACTCGGTGGTGACACCGAAGCGGCCCGAGGCCACCTGCTTGATCTTGGAGCGCAGGGAATCGCCCTCCTTGAGCTCGTAGTCGACGGCGATGACCTTGTTGCCGATCACATCGGACACCTTGGTGCCGGCCGTGATCTTGATGCCTTTGAGCTCGTTGCGATAACGCGCCGGGTCCTCGCCACCTTCGCCGGTGTTGCTCTTGCCGCCGATGCGGTTCATGGCCACGGCCAGGGTGGCATGGGCCTCGGTGGAAATGGAGCCCAGGGACATGGCGCCGGTGGCGAAGCGCTTGACGATCTCGGACGCAGGCTCGACTTCGTCCAGCGGAATCGCCTTGCTGGGATCGAACTTGAACTCGAACAAGCCGCGCAGCGTCATGTGGCGCTTGCTTTGGTCGTTGATGATTTGCGCGTATTCCTTGTAGCTGTCGAACTTGCCGCTGCGCGCGCTGTGCTGCAGCTTGGCAATGGCGTCCGGCGTCCACATATGTTCTTCGCCGCGGGCACGCCAGGCGTATTCGCCGCCGGCATCCAGCATGCTGTGCAGGACGGGGTCGTCACCGAAGGCGGCACGGTGCAGGCGGATGGCCTCTTCCGCCACCTCGAACACGCCGATACCACCCACTTGGGTGGGCGTGCCGCGGAAGTACTTCTCCACGAAGTCCGACTTCAAGCCGATGGCCTCAAAGATCTGCGCGCCGCAGTAGGACATATAGGTGGAGATGCCCATCTTGGACATGATCTTAGACAGGCCCTTGCCGATGCCCTTGATGTAGTTGTAGATGGCCTTGTCGGCAGACAAAGCGCCCGGCAGGCCGGCGGCGATTTCGGCCAGGGTTTCCAGGGCCAGGTAGGGATGAACCGCCTCGGCACCGAAGCCGGCCAACACGGCAAAGTGGTGCACCTCACGGGCACTGCCGGTCTCGACCACCAGGCCGGCTGTCGTGCGGCGGCCTTCACGCACCAGATGGTGGTGAATGGCAGACAGGGCCAGCAAGGCGGGGATCGCCACATGGCTGTCGCTCAGGCCGCGGTCGGTGATGATGAGGATGTTGTGGCCGCTCTTGATCGCATCGACCGCTTCGGCACAGAGCGAAGCCAGTTGCGCCTCCACACCCTCGTGGCCCCAGGCGAGCGGGTAGGTGATGTCCAGCTCGTAGGACTTGAACTTGCCATGGGTGTGGGCCTCGATCTGGCGCAGACGGGCCATGTCCTTGAAATCCAGCACCGGCTGCGACACCTCCAAGCGCATCGGCGGATTGACCGCGTTGATGTCCAGCAGATTGGGCTTGGGGCCGATGAAGCTGTTGAGCGACATGACGATGGCCTCGCGGATCGGGTCGATCGGCGGGTTGGTCACCTGAGCGAACAACTGCTTGAAATAGTTGAACAGCGGCTTGTCCTTGCTGGACAGCACAGCCAGCGGCGAGTCGTTGCCCATGGAGCCCAGGGCTTCTTCGCCGGTGGCGGCCATGGGCGCCATCAGGAACTTGATGTCCTCCTGCGTGAAACCAAAGGCTTGCTGGCGATCGAGCAGGCTGGCGCTGAAGCTGGCAGCCGAGGTATCGGCCACTTCGATGTCGTCGAGTTTGACGCGCACGTTCTCGATCCACTGGCGATAGGGCCGCGCGTTGGCGTACTGATTCTTGAGCTCTTCGTCATCGATGATGCGGCCCTGCTCCAGGTCGATCAGGAACATCTTGCCGGGCTGCAGACGCCACTTCTTGACAATCTTGTTTTCAGGCACGGGCAGCACGCCGGACTCTGAGGCCAAGATGACCAGGTCGTCGTCGGTGACGCAGTAGCGAGCCGGGCGAAGGCCGTTGCGGTCCAGCGCGGCGCAGACCTGGCGACCGTCGGTGAAGACCATGGCGGCTGGGCCATCCCAGGGCTCCATCATGGCGGCGTGGTACTCGTAGAACGCCCGGCGGCGCAGGTCCATGTGCTCATGCTGCTCCCACGCTTCCGGGATCATCATCATGGCGGCATGGGCCAGGGGGTAGCCGGCCATGGTCAGCAGTTCCAGGGCGTTATCGAAGGTGGCCGTGTCGGACTGGTGCTCGAAGCTGATCGGGTAAAGCTTGTTCAGGTCTTCACCCAACACCGGCGACTTCATCACGCCCTCGCGCGCACGCATCCAGTTGAAGTTGCCCTTGACCGTGTTGATCTCGCCGTTATGGGCGACCATGCGGTAGGGGTGGGCCAGGGGCCACTCGGGGAAGGTGTTGGTGGAAAAGCGCTGGTGGACCAGAGCGATGGCGGAGACCACACGCGGGTCGGCCAGGTCCTTGTAGTAGCTGCCCACCTGATCGGCCAGCAAGAGACCCTTATAGATGATGGTGCGACAGCTCATGCTGGGCACGTAGTACTCGCGGCTGTGCGTGAGTTGCAGCGCCTGGATGGCGCTCGACGCGGTCTTGCGGATCACATAGAGCTTACGTTCCAGGGCATCGGGCACGATGATGTCCGGACCGCGGCCGATGAAAATCTGGCGAATGATGGGCTCTTTATCGCGCACCGTCGGCGACATGGGCATCTCGGCATCGACCGGCACATCGCGCCAGCCCAGCAAAACCTGACCCTCGGCCTTGATGGCGCGGGCCAACTCCTGCTCACAAGCCAGGCGGGAGGCGTGCTCCTTGGGCATGAAGATCATGCCGACGCCGTACTCGCCAGGGGGCGGCAGTTCCACGCCCTGCTTGGCCATTTCGGCGCGGAAGTATTCGTCGGGGATCTGGATCAGGATGCCGGCGCCGTCGCCCATCAGCTTGTCAGCACCGACAGCGCCGCGGTGGTCCAGGTTCTCAAGAATTTTCAGACCCTGCTGAACGATGGAGTGCGCCTTCTGACCCTTGATGTGCGCAACAAAACCCAAGCCGCAGGCGTCTTTCTCGTTTTGCGGCCGGTACATGCCGTGGGCGGCCAGATCTTGGATCTCGGCTTGATGGTCTGCTGCGTTATGGCTCATGGCACTCTCCGACGTAATTCAGTTACGGAGACGGAGATTAATGCGCTGCAGCAAAAGCCTCAAGCAAAAAGAATTAGGGTCAGAGTCGTTTTACATCTAATCAACTGATCTCCGCTCAATTAAATAGGGTCAGAGCAATTAAATAGGGTCAGAGTAATTTTTCGAGATGATTGAAGGCGCAGATGGTTCGCTTGTAACGTCCAGCTTTCGCGGCCTACCTCGGGCTTGCGGCTGCACGCGACGCTGCGTTTGATCCGCCAGAGCACGGAGGAAGCCACTGGAACCCAATGGCCAGCCCTTCAGCGTGGCCTGAGTGATGCTGAGGCGCTCGGCTTCCGTGCAACCTTCCATCAACAGTTCGCGATAGGCCATTTCCCTCTCGAAGGGCGTGTTGCCAAGGGTCCAGTACAGGAGGTGGTCGCTGAGCAAAGCATCACTACGCCGTCCAAGGTGACTGGCGCAACTTGACCAAGGAAAGTCTTCCGGCAGAGCACAGAGCCCGGCGCGCACCGGGTTCAGTTCGACATAGCGCATGCAAGCCAGAAAGTAGCGTTCGCTGTCGATGACCGTGGCACGGAAGCGCCCTTCCCACAAGGTTCCGGTCCGCCCGTACTTGTGGTTGAACCATGCAACATAGCGGCGGCCCAGAGACTGCATCATCTTGCTGATGCCCTGCTCGTCTTCAGGCGTAGCCACCAGATGCAGATGGTTGTCCATCAGCGCATAAGCATGGATGGCGACCTTGTACTGGCGTGCGCCGTCGCGCAGGAACTCCAAGACTTGCTGCCGGTCCGCATCGGCGTGAACGATGGGCTGGCGGTTGTTGCCGCGCAACATCAGGTGGTGAGGCTGACCGGGCAGCAGCAAGCGTGGGAGGCGAGCCATGGTGATTGCTCCAAGAACGGCGAGTTAAATGACACTGACCCTATTTTGAGCGGATTCTTAGGGACTGGCGACAGAAACCATCCATTGATGGCATCAGTTGGTGCTGCCGTCCTTTTACCGAGCCCGCTCCAAGCCGCCGGCAACTCAGAACAGAGTCTGGCCCGTCAAGCGTTGGTGTTCGCGCAAGGCGAAGCGGTCTGTCATGCCAGCGATGTAGTCGGCACAAGCACGTGGAGCGTCGGTGGCGCCGGCAAAATCGGGCGGAAGCTGCGCCGATTCGCTGGTGTAGATACGAAATAAGTCGCGCAAGACCTGCTCAGCCCGCAGCCGGGTTTGCTGGACTTGGCTGTGGCGATAGAGCTTGGCAAACAAGAAGCGTTTGAGCTCGGTGCTTGCCTTGCGCATCTCCGGGCTGAACCGAATCAGCGGTGGAGCTGAGCGCACGGCAGCCAGATTGCCAATGCCCTCGCCTTCCGCCAAGGCCAGCCGAGTGGCATCGATGATGTCGTAGACCTGCGCCGAGAGCATGCGCCGTATCGTTTCGAACAGCAGGCGCTTGCTGTCCAGGTTCGGATACTCCATCAAGGCCTCACGCAAATAGAAGTGCACCAAGGGCACTTCTTCCAGTTGTTCAAGTGTCAGCAGGCCGGAGCGCACACCGTCATCGACGTCATGGGCGTTGTAGGCGACCTCGTCGGCCAAGTTGCAGAGCTGCGCTTCCAAGCTCGGCTGCCCACCGTGTAGGAATCTTCTGGCGACGCCGTCGGGCTCGGCCGCCTCTAGCAGTTCTGCATTGCGTCGTGCGCAATGCTTCAAGATGCCTTCGCGGGTCTCGAAACTGAGATTGAGTCCATCGAAAGCGGGGTAGCGCAGTTCCAGCTTGTCCACCACGCGCAGCGATTGCAGATTGTGCTCAAAGCCGCCGTAGGGCTTCATGCATTCGTCCAACACGTCCTGCCCCGCATGACCAAAAGGCGTGTGGCCCAGATCGTGCGCCAGCGCGATCGCCTCGATCAAATCTTCATCGAGTCCCAGGCTTCGCCCCATGGAGCGCCCCAACTGGGCCACTTCCAGGGAATGTGTGAGCCGCGTACGGAACAGATCGCCCTCATGGTTCATGAAGACCTGAGTCTTGTAGACCAAGCGACGAAACGCAGTGCTGTGGATGATGCGATCGCGGTCGCGCTGGTACTCACTGCGGGTCGGCGCTGCCGCCTCCGGATGGCGCCGGCCTCGACTGTTCGAAGGGTCGCAGGCGTAAGGGGCGAGTGGCATTGAGCGCTGAATTCCTAGGTTGACTATGTCGTTCAGCGACTCGACCGAAGCGGCGGCCTCATTCGCAATGGGCAGCGAGCACTTCAGCCACCAGCGCATCCGGCGCGCAATGCATGCCGGCGCGGCCCAAGGCTTCGATCAGCACAAAGCGAATCTCGCCAGCCTCGGCCTTTTTGTCCACGCGCATCAGCTCCATATAGCGCTCGGCTCCCAAGCGCGGCGCCCGCACCGGCAAACCTGCGCGTTCGATCAGCTCGCGCAAGCGGGGCAGAAAAGCTGCGGGCATCAAGCCCTTCCGCACCGACAGATCGGCCGCCATGACCATGCCACAGCCGACGGCCTCGCCGTGCAGCCATTGCCCGTAGCCCATGCCGGTCTCGATGGCATGGCCGAAGGTGTGGCCGAAATTGAGAATGGCCCGCAGACCTTGCTCGCGTTCATCCTGGCCCACCACCCAGGCCTTGATCTCACAGCAGCGTTTCACGGCGTAGGCCAACGCTGACTTGTCGCGCGCCAGTAGGGCATCCAGATTGGCTTCGATCCAGGACAGAAAATCACCATCGGCAATCGGCCCGTACTTGATGACTTCGGCCAAGCCAGCCGCCAGCTCGCGTTGCGGCAAGGTATCCAAGGTATCGAGATCGGCGATCACCCGTTCGGGCTGGTAGAAGGCCCCGATCATGTTCTTGCCTAGCGGATGATTGATAGCCGTCTTGCCACCCACCGAGGAGTCCACCTGAGCCAGCAGAGTCGTCGGAACCTGCACGAAGGGCACGCCGCGCATATAGATGGCTGCTGCGAAACCAGTCATATCGCCGATCACACCACCGCCGAGCGCGAACAACACCGTCTTGCGGTCCGCGGCGCGTGCCAGCAAGTGATCAAAAATGTGATTGAGGCTGGCCCAGTCCTTGTGCAGCTCGCCATCGGGCAGTTGCACGAACTCGACCCGCGCATAGTGGGCACTGAGCTGGGCTTGCAAGCGCTGCAAATACAGCGGCGCCACGACCTCATTGCTGACGATCAGCGCACAAGATGCTTTGGGCAGACCTTGCCAGGAAACCGCCAAGCTCAGCAAGCCTGGGCCGATATGGATGTCGTAGCTGCGTTGGTCAAGTGCAATCGAAACGCACTGGACAGCGGAATGAAGAGGGGCCGAAACAGTCATCTGCCAAGTGTACGGTGGCTGACCCGAAGGGCCGACTGAGCTCAACAGGGTTCGGCGCCCACCGTGGCAGCAACGCGGGACGGATCAATCACACCCGCCAGTTCCAGCTGCATCAAAGCCATATTGACGAGGCCGTGAACCGAAGGTCGACCCGTCTCGAGCACATAGTGCGCGCAGCTGCGATAGAGCGGGTTGCGCTGAACATAGAGCTCACGCAACTTCTGCAAAGGATCGCGCACCTGCAGCAAAGGCCGTTGGGTGTCGTGGCGCAGGCGCCGAAACAGCTCCTCCGGCGTCGATCGCAAATACAAAACCGTGGCAGCGTCGTGCAAAAGCTGCCGGTTGGCTTCCCGCAGCACAATGCCGCCACCAGTGGCAAGCACCAGTTCGCCGCTGCGCGTCAGCAACTCGGTAAGAACCTGGCTCTCGATATCGCGAAACGCAGCCTCGCCCGAATGCTCAAAAAAAACGCGGATCGGCTCCCCGATCCGCGCTTCAATTTCTGCATCCGTGTCGACGAAGCGCATGCCCAGCTGGCGGGCCAGCTGGCGTCCGACGGTGGACTTACCACCGCCGGGCATGCCGACGAGAGCAACAACCGGCGATCTGTCCATCAAATAGACTTGGTCAATTAGGGCTGGAGCAACTCGAGTCCCGACCATAGGGACTAACTTTGAACGGCGGCTCACCCTCACTTTTCACCACATCAATGGGCACGCCAGTAATCTGGGCTGTCCCTTTGAGCGTACCCACAGTATCCCCCTCCGAAGCGATTCGTCCGAAGAATGCCGGCGGGCTCACGACACCAGAGGCACTGACTCGCAAAGCATACTCAACCCAACTGCCATAGTTTTGGGGATACTCGATTCGAAGTACCGCAAGCCCGCTTGAATTGGTTTTTGTCGAGCCCATCATGGTCACAGACACATCGGACTTTCTGGGGTCCAACTGCCCGCTACCATTGACATCCTCTCCTGTTTCAATAGTGCCATTTCGGAAACCTCTGCCCACGGAGGAGTCTTCGTTCAAGCATCCCAATTCTGGGCGATCAGGCGTCACAGTTAGGACCTGGAACCATTTCTTTTGCCCGGCGTCGTACCACCAAAAACCTTTCAGGTAGGTCGGGAGATCAATCAAAGGCGTTACCTGCACGTCAGCCTTAGGATTCCCAGCTGAATCGACGACCAAGACAGTGAATTCGAGGTAGTAAGTCAACTTATTTGAACCCGTACCGATCTGAGCATTGGTACCGATCGAAATTGACACAGGTTGTTCGACCACCGTCAGAGATACCGTCCGAAGGCGCTCTGGAGGGCAGGCACTGATAGCCTCCACAGTGTCGGTCTTGGAGAAACACGCATAGATCTTGACTTGATCGGTAGGGCTAGGTCTTTGCCCCGCCACAAAGCTAGTCACGGCAACGCCAGTTGCATCAGAGATGATGATCTTGTCCTTGCCCGAACTGATCTCGCCATCGGTACCAGAGTTGTTGCTGCCGAAGCCAATGCGAGCGCGAACATTAGGAACAGGTTCATTCTTGTCGCTACGGAAAAGCAGGCGCAACTCAGCTCGATTCTCTGTGCTGCCCACCGAATTGACGGCCACAACACCAGGCGACGCCGTGAAAGTCGCTGAACCAATAGTCGTAGCAGGCGGCACATCTGAAACCGTCGCATCGATCTGCACCGTGCTGCTCACCGAGGCGCCACCCGCTGAACCACTGATCAAAGTCGGGCCACTGCCCGTGGCTTTGTAACAAAAGGAATACTTACCCTTCAAATCGGTGATGCTGGGGGCGGGGGCAGGCTTACCGACACAAGCAACTGCAGGCCCTTGGCTGCTGTCCACTGTCACAGCCACATCCGGCATCGGATTGCCTGTAACGTCGGTCAATGTGTACTCGACGGCGCCAGTATCACCATTGCGCAAGGTAGCCGGCAGAAGTTGCGCCTGCAACTTGGCGCCCGTCACCTTGAACGAAGCGCGACGCAACAAAGCATCACTGGTGGCTGTCACCGTAACTGTGCGATTCGAATGATCGGCCCCCACCAGCACTGAGGCCTTGGCTTGCCCCGAAGAGTCCGTGGTCAGATTGCCCGGAACCAAGATAGCGTTGCTATCCACGGTGAATGTCACCTTGATGCCGCTGACCGCGTTGCGCAAGCTATCGACTGCCGTCACCACCACATCGACCGGTTCAGTGCCAGAGTTTCCAACGGTGCTGCGGCTCAAAGAGATGGACAGATCGCTGGCCTTCGGAATCACAGATACGGCCTCGATCACATCAAAAGTGATGGTCCGCACCACCGTGCCACTGGTGGCCTGCACCGAAATCGAGCGATTGACCTTCTTGGTGATCAAGCTGACATCCGCAGTCAGCTGCCCTGTGGTCGAATCGGTTGAAGTCTTGCCAAAGGCATTGACCACTGAGCCGCCCACAGAAGAATCCAGCAAAGCCAAACTGACCGGCGAGCCGCCGATGGCGCTGTTGGCTGCGTCAACCGAAGTCACCGTGAGTTTCATCGCCTGGGTGCCATCGTTGGGGATGGTCACCTTGTCGAGGACCATACGCAGATCAGCCACCTTGCTGCCGGTTAGGCTGTCCACCACATCGAAGCTGGCAGTCTTCTTGATCGTTCCCGAACTGACAGTCAGTTTAACGGTACGACTGGTCTTGTCCGTGATTTGAACCACGGCAGTCATCTTGCCGTTGTCCTTGCCGGTGACCTTGGCCGATGGGGTGACGATGGCCCCAGTATCCACCTCCACCGTGATCGGCGTTTCCACTCCGGTCAACGCTGCATTCCCCGTGGTCAGCGCGGTGATCGTGAAAGTCACATTTTCCAAGCCGGAGTTCGGCACTGCGGTCTTGTCAGCGACGATGGCCAGATCCGTCAGCGTGGTCGGCGTGGTCGGAGGAGTGCCCGCTCCCGGGTCGAACACGGACTTTCCGGAATCGCCGCCACCTCCGCCACAAGCTGACAAAGTCGCAGCCAGCAGCACAGCGGCAGCGCGGCCCGCCATTCGGCGCCATGACAGGCGACCGGTACCCATTGATGTATTCATTTCTGCAAACTCCTGCAATGCCCCGCGTTCGTGCGCGCGGCCTCTCCCGAAATCGCTTACGCCTCAGCGCACTGTGGCTCGATCACTGACCACCTTGGGGGTCAGGAAGATCAAGAGCTCGGTCTTGCTGGTGGTGCGGCTCTTGCTCTTGAACAAATTCCCCAGATAAGGGATGTCGCCCAGCACAGGCACCTTGGATTCGCTATCGCGTTCATCCTGGGTGAAGATGCCGCCGATCACGACCGTGCCACCGTTCTCGACCAGAACCATGGTCTTCACATGCTTGTTGTTGATGGCGTAGCCCTGCGGCGTCAGCGTGCCGCGGCTGTCCTTGTTGACGTCCACATCCAAGATCACATTGCCTTCCGGCGTGATCTGCGGCGTGACTTCCAGCTTCAGCACAGCCTTCTTGAACTGAATCGAGGTTGCGCCGCTGGAAGTGGCCACTTGGTAAGGCAACTCCTCACCCTGCTCAATCAAGGCCTTGACCTGATCGGCAGTGATCACGCGAGGACTGGAGACGATCTTGCCCTTGCCGTCGGCTTCCAACGCAGAAAGTTCCAGGTTCAGGAAACGGTTGGCGCTGGCATTGAACAGCGACAAGGCAAAGTTCGCGACATTGGCACCACCAAAGCTGTCGGAGGAAACATTGGCCGGCAAATTGACGAACTGAGTATTGAATCGACCTGCGCCGTCCACTCCCACGCTGCCACCTGGTTGCAATGTCTGTCCGGCGATACCGTTCAAGCTGCCACCCAAGGTCAGGTAATTATTGCCGCCGACTGAATAACCCGGAATTCCCCCGTTGAGCCCGCGCAGATCGGCGCTGCCCAACTTGACACCCAAGGAACGGCCGAACTTGTCGTCAGCCTCAACAATGCGAGCTTCAATCAAGACCTGACGCACCGGAATGTCGATCTTGGCGATCATGGCCAGGATCTCCTCCAGCTTGGAAGGAATGTCGGTGACGAACAACTGATTGGTGCGAGTCTCGAAGATCACACTGCCGCGCGGCGAAAGGATTCGCGCGGGATTCTGTCCTCCGCTTCCGCCGCCGCTCGCATTCTGACCACTCAAGCCCTTGGCCACTTCTTCCGCCTTGGTGTAATTGAGCTGGATCGACTGGGTACGCACCGGCTCCAAGTTGGCGATCTGCGCCTTGGCTTCGAGGTCGAGTTTTTCCTTGGCCGAAAGTTCGTCCTTGGGCGCGATCCACAGCACATTTCCGGATTTGCGCAAACCCAGGCCCTTGGCCTGCATGATGATGTCCAGGGCTTGATCCCAAGGCACATCCTTGAGGCGCAGGGTGACGCTGCCGGTCACGGTGTCACTGGTCACCACATTGAAGTTGGTGAAATCGGCGATCACCTGCAGCAGTGCTCGAACCTCGATGTTCTGGAAGTTCAAGGACAACTTGTCGCCGGCGTAACCGGGGCCGGTGGTCAGCTTGTTGGGGTCTTGTTTCTGGTGGCGCACCTCAAGCACAAACTGGTTGTCACTCTGGTACGCACTGTGCTCCCAAGCCCCCTTGGGCTCGATGACCATACGGACCCGGTCACCGTTCTGGGTACTTACCACCGACTGCACCGGGCTACCGAAATCGGCCACATCTAGCTTGCGACGCAGGCCCTCCGGCAAGGTCGAGCGCAGGAATTCCACCACCAAGTTCTGACCTTGCTGCTGGATATCCACGCCGACCTGGTTGCTCGGCAAATTGACGATCACTCGGCCGGAGTTGTCCTGGCCGCGCCGGAAGTCAATGTCACGAATTGCTTGCGCCTCGGCATTGAGACTTTGCGAGAAATGCACGGGCTCATTAGCGGCCTGGGGAGCTGCTGCGGCAGTTTCAAGAATCAACAGCAGGGCGTTGTCCTGCAACTCGGCGCGGTAGCCCGAAGGCGTGCGCAGATTCAGCACCACCCGCGAACGCTCGCCAGCCTGTGCAATATTGGCCGAGCGCAAATTGCCTTGATTGATTTCCACCACCGAGCGCCCGACGCCATTGACCACGCCGGGAAGGTCGATCGCGATACGCGGCGGCGTCTGCACGGTGAAGCCGCGCGGAATTTCCGTCAGCGGCTGGCTCAGTTCGATACGCACCACCTCCACACCCGATTGCTGGGTGCTATTGATGGAGCGGATGGCCGTCTGAGCCTGGGCCGGCGCAACCATGGCCAGCGCCGTCAGAACGAAGGCCGAGGCCGTAGCCCATTTGCGCCAATGGCTCATCCTCGATGTCTCCTGGAAATTTTTCATCGTCCCTTCTCCTGCAGCTGGAGGGTACTGGTGCGTTCAATCCACTCGCCCGCAGCGTCCTGGACGACTTCTCGCAATCCGATTTCGGTTTCGCTGATCTTCATCACCCGCCCAAAATTCAAACCCAGGTAGTCGCCACCTTTGACCTGGTAGAGCAGGTTATCCACACGCAGCAAGGCGTAGCGCTGGCTTTGGCGCGTGATGCTGCCCACCATGGACATGCTGTCCAGCGGATAGGCCTCCAAAGGCTGACGCGGCCGTTTCATCTCAGCCGCCAACAAGGAATTGGGCAGGGAAGCTTCCTGCTTTACCGCCACGCTGAGCTTTTGCTGGCTGAAGGGCTCGACACCCAAACTGGCTTCATAGGGCTGGGGCAGGAACTTCTTGGGCGGCACCAAGGGGACAATATTGGCCCGGGCGTCCTTGCGTTGCTGTTCCATCCATTGCTGGAGTTCATTCATGTCGGCGGAACAGGCCGCCAGACCCAGCCCGATCACGACGATGCCGAGAAGGCGAAAGGCTTGATGCCCAACCGCCTGGCTTTGCTTCATTCGGGCGCTCATTTCTTCGCTCCACCTGCGGTCTTGGCAGCCAGCTTTTTCTGCTCTGCCACTTCCAAGGTATCCAGGTAGCGGTAGGTGCGAGCGGTGGCCTCCATGCTAAGGGTGCCACTACCCGCTTCTTTGCCCGTCGGCGCGAGCACATTGAGGTTGTGCAGGGTGACGATTCGCGAGAGGTTGGACACATCGGCCGCGAACGCACCGATGTCGTGGTAGCGGCCGGAGACACGCAAGGAGATCGGCTGTTCAGCGTAGTAGTCCTTGACCAGCACCTGCCCAGGACGGAACAACTCGAACTGCAAACCGCGGCCCACACCCGCCTGATTGATATCGGACAACAAGGCATCCATCTCGGCCTTGCCTGGAAGCTGCTTCTCCAGCTGGGTCACGTACTCCTCGACCTGGCTCTTCTGCTTGCGCAACTCAGGCAGGTTGACAGCCTGGGCCAGTTTGGCAGTGTAGTCCTGGCGCAAACCTGGTTCTTTGGCCACCTCAGCATCAAGGTGCGCCTGCTCGTCGGACAGTGCGAACACCCAGCCTAGAACCAACACCAGAACCGTGACACCAACAAAGGCAGCCAGTTTGGGCAGCCAAGGCCACTGCCCCGGCTCATTTGGGTTCAGGCCGCGAAACTGATCCGCAAGCTCAGCTGCCCAGGCATTGGGGTCAAATTTGAGATTCAAAGACGTACTGGCCATGCTTGCCTTCAGGACTTGGGCGCCGCAGCGGGCTTGTTCGGGATGCCGGGTGCGGCTTCACGGACCGGCTCTTTAATTGACACCCGCATGGAAAACTCATTCAGGCGCTTTTGATCTCTGCTGCTGGTACTCAAATTGGTGGCCTTGATTTCCACCAAATCAGGCCGCTCCAGCCATTCCGAGCTGCGTGAGGTGTTGCGAATGAACTCCGACACGCGTTCCTGGGTCTGGGCAATGCCGCTGATCGTCACCACTTTTTCGGATTGCCGTATCGCCGTCAGGTACACACCCTCGGGCGTATGCCGGGCCAGCTCATTGAGCAGTTGCACCGGCGTATTGCGATCGCTCTGCAAGTCTTCCACAGCCCGCTGGCGCGATTTCAGCGACTCGAGCTCGGACTTCAGATTGGCAATGTCCTTGATTTGGTCGTCGAGTTTGGCGATCTGATCGTTTAGGTACTGATTGCGACTGCGCTGCTCAGCACTCAAATGCTGATAAAGAGCATAGCCGGCCATCAAGAGACCAACACCAACCAGGGCGGACAAGCCCAAGCCGGCAAAGAAGGCACTCTTCCGGCGCTTGCGCTTCTCTTCCCGATGGGGAAGCAGATTGATCAAGATCACTGGTAGAACCTCCGCATCGCCAGGCCGCAAGCGGTCAAATAGGCCGGCGCTTCACGGCGCAGCTTCTGCTCACGCACCGAAGAACCCAGCTCCATATTCTCGAAAGGGTTCACAACCATGCAAGCAAAGCCAGTCAACTCGGTCACGCGCTCCTTCAGGCCCGGCAAGGTGGCCGTGCCACCCGCCAGCATCACGTAGTGCACCTTGTGGTGCGGCGTGCTGGTGAAGAAATACTGCAGAGCTCGGCCGATTTCCTGGGACAGACTGTCCACAAAAGGATTGAGCACCGCGACCTCAAAGTCTTCGGGCAGGTCATTCGACAGTTTCTTCTGCTCCGCCTCCTCGAAGGAGAAGCCGTATTGACGCGAAATCAGCTGGGTCAGCTGAGAGCCGCCAAAGGCCTGATCGCGGTCGTAGAGCATTTCGTCATCGCGCAGCACCTTGAGACTGGTCGTGTCCGCACCAATCTCGAACAAAGCCACCAGCGCGTCCTTGCCTGCATTCGGCAGGTTGGCGATCAAGCGACCCATGGCCATGCGCGAGGCGTGCGACTCGATGTCCAGCACCACAGGCCGCAGGCCGGCCGCTTCAGCCAAACCCTGGCGATCTTGCACACGGTCCTTGCGCGAAGCGGCGATCAGGACTTCAACATCACCCACCGAAGTTGGGCTGGGCCCGATCACGCAGAAATCCAGACTCACTTCGTCGAGGGAGAAGGGAATGTACTGATTCGCCTCGGCCTCGACCTGGATTTCCAGCTCTTCGTCACGCAAACCCGCTGGCAACATGATCTTCTTGGTGATAACGGCCGATTGCGGCATCGCCAACACCGCATCCCGGGTGCGGCTGCCACTGCGGGCCACCACACGCCGCACCGCGTCGGCCACCTCGTCGAATTTCTCGATCTGGCCGTCAGTGATCCAGCCTTTCTCGAAAGACTCCGTGGCAAATCGCTCCAACACCAGCTCACCGCTGGCGCTTTGGCCCAACTCCACCAACTTGACACTCGACGAACTGATATCGAGGCCAATCATCGGCGGATGCTTTCGACCCAGTAAAACGTCAAGTATGCCCATGACGCGAATCCCCCAACGTTTGTGCGCCGGACTGTTAATAAGTTACTTGAATGCTAGCAGCAAAGGTGTTGATCGCCCAATGAAAAGCGGTCACAGCTGGTAACAGCTCGTTGCGTAACATACACGGGCGCCGCCGGTCTGGATGCCCCGAAAAACACCAAGAAACTCGGCTTTTAGACTGCCTACAAGCGCCCCACTGAAATGCTTATGCCTAATTCTCCCGCCCAACGGCTTGAGGCCAGGAGCTGACAAGCAGGCAAAACCCCCGGTTCATTTCCGCCCAGAAACTGGAATCAGCTGAGGCCGCGACTCAGACCTGCCCTTCCTATAATGCGCCGACCCACCCGGAGGCCCATGAGCGACGCCAAGAAGAACTCCCCGCAGCAGCCCACATCTGAGACCCGGCACGCCGCGCGCAAGCCTGCCGCACATGTCTTGCTCAAGGCCCTGACTTGGCTGCTCGGCTTGGCCGCAGCCGGGACCTTTGCCGTGCTGATGCTGGTGGCCATGGCCCTGGCCACCGCCTACCCAAATCTGCCCGACATCAGCGGACTGACCGATTACCGCCCCAAGCTACCGCTGCGGGTGCTGTCCAATGACGGTACCCTTTTGGCCGAATTTGGCGACGAAAGACGCAATTTCCTGCCCATCAAGGAAATTCCAAAGGTCATGCAGGATGCGGTGCTGGCAATCGAAGATGCGCGCTTCTACCAGCACGGGGGCGTGGACTACCTCGGCGTGATCCGCGCCGGTTTGGCCAATTTCACCGAGTCACGCAGTCAGGGTGCCTCCACCATCACCATGCAGGTGGCGCGCAATTTCTACCTCTCGACCGAGAAGACGCTGACCCGAAAGATCTACGAGATCCTGCTAGCACTGAAGATCGAAAACGCGCTGAGCAAAGAGCAAATCCTCGAGATCTACATGAACCAGATCTTTCTGGGGCATCGCGCCTATGGTTTCGCCGCCGCCAGCGAGGTCTATTTCAGCAAGCCGATTCAGGACCTCACGATTGCCGAGGCGGCCATGCTGGCCGGACTGCCCAAAGCTCCATCCGCCTACAACCCGATCAACAACCCTCGCCGGGCCACCATACGCCAGCAATACATCATCGAGCGCATGTTGGAGAACGGCTACATCACCGAAGAACAACGCGACAGCGCCAAGGCACAGAAGCTGCGCCTGCGCCCAGCCAATGAGACGCCCAGCCATGCCGAGTTTGTGACCGAAGCGGCGCGCCAGCTGATCTACAGCCAATACGGCGAGGAAGCCTACACGCGCGGCCTCAATGTTTATCTCACACTCAAGGCCGAGGAACAAAACGTAGCCTACCGAGCCCTGCGTCGAGGCATCCTCAACTTTGAGCGCCGCCAGGTCTACCGAGGCCCCGAAGCCTATGCCGATCTGCCGGCCAACCCGGCCGAGCTGGACAGCCGCATCGCCGAGGCCCTGAACGACCACCCCGCCAATGACGAACTGCTGGCTGCCGTGGTGCTGGAGGCCAGCCCGAAGAAGGTGGTGGCCGCATTGCAGAGTGGCGAAACTGTCACCATCACCGGCGAAGGCCTGAAGCCGGCCACCTCCGGCCTGGCCGAAAACGGCAACCCCAAGACCCGGGTGCGACGCGGCGCCATCATTCGCGTGGTGAAGGCTCCGGTCGCGGCCAAGCCGAGCCAGGAAGAATGGACCATCACCCAGCTGCCCGTGGTGGAAGGCGCCTTCGTCTCGCTAGACCCGCGTAACGGCCGTGTGCGGGCCATGGTCGGCGGCTTTGACTATGCCAAGAACAAGTTCAACCACGTGACCCAGGCCTGGCGCCAACCTGGCTCCAGCTTCAAGCCCTTCATCTACTCGGCGGCGCTGGAAAAGGGCTTTACACCCAGCACCGTCGTCAATGACGCACCACTGTTCTTCGACGCCGCCACCACCGGCAGCCAGCCCTGGGAGCCCAAGAACTACGATGGCACCTTCGACGGCCCCCTGCCCTTGCGCAAGGCTCTGGCCAAGTCCAAAAACATGGTGTCGATCCGTGTGCTCAATTCCATTGGTGTGAATTACGCGCAGGACTGGATCACCCGCTTTGGCTTCGAAGCCGAAAAGCACCCGGCCTACCTGACCATGGCCTTGGGCGCCGGCTCGGTGACACCGATGCAGATGGCGCAGGGCTATGCTGTGTTCGCCAATGGCGGCCATCGCGTCACGCCGCAGCTGATCGCCAAGCTCACTGACAACAAAGGCCGTTTGCTCTACGAAGCGCCCCAGCTGGACTTGAGTGAAGACAGCCGCGTGATCGAGGCCCGCAACGCCTTCCTGATGTCCAGCCTCTTGCAAGAAGTGACACGCAGCGGCACCGCGGCCAAGGCCCAGGCCCAACTCAAGCGGCCTGACATCTACGGCAAGACCGGCACCACCAACGACTCCATGGACGCCTGGTTCGCCGGCTACCAGCAGGAGGTGGTGGCCGTGGTGTGGATGGGCTACGACCAGCCCAAGAAACTGGGCGATCGGGAAACCGGTGGCGGTCTGTCACTGCCGATTTGGATCGAGTACATGAGCCAGACGTTGAAAGGCGTAGCGGTCAACGAAATGACAGCGCCCGAAGGCGTGGTCAACCGCAACGGCGAGTGGTACTACGACGAGTACACCGGCACCGCCGGCGTGCGAGAGCTGACTCAGTCAGAGGGCAAGATGCCGAGTGCCGCCAGCGACGACGAAAAGAAGAGCATCCTCGATCTGTTCAAGCGCTAGGCTTTGCCTGGCGGCACCCTCTGGGCCAGTCAGGCCGCCTTGAACAGCAGCGCCTTGCTGCCCTGGGCGCTGGCCAGTTCAGACAGCATTTGATGGAACTCCGCGCCGCTGCGCGTGTCCAGCCATTGACCGTCCACGTACCGAAAATGGAAGCCACCGGCTCGCGCGGCCAGCCATAGCTCCTGAAGCGGCGCCTGGGTGTTCAAGATGATCTTGCTGCCGCCGGGAAAGCTGAGCTCCAAGAGGCCGCCGCTGCGGTGGCTGTCGATGTCAATGAGATCGGCATCCAGCCAGGCGTCGACGGTTGCCTCGACCTGGTCCAGCACACGGCGGGTGCGTGCTTGGTAGTCTGCGTCGCTGAGCGGTGTGGCGGCGGGAACAAGGGAGGACGAGGGGGCGGACGGCTGCGACATGATGGCAAGAGCTGACGACACGCGGCGATAAACTGCGGCCATGAAAGCAAACAACAAGGAAGTCCGCAGTGTAGGCCCGCAGACCGGCACCGCTCACCCGCCAAGGTCTTTGGGCCGCCGCCGCTCTGCGCTAACTCTGTGCCTCAGCCTCAGCCTCAGCCTCAGCCTGCTCAGCGCCTGCGGCCAAAAAGGTCCGCTCCATCAGCCCAAGCCAACAGCAGGCAAGGCCGCAGCACCAGCTGCCAGCGCCGCACGCCCTTGATGCGCTGAGCATCCAGGGCGCTGCTACGCGGCGACATTCAGATCCGGCCTTCCTCCACCGCGTGGCAGGCCACGCGCACACCCTTGATCTCCAGCAAGGCCGGTCGTTCGGCCTTGCAGCGCGGACCAGCGTGAGGGCAGCGCGGATGGAAGCTGCAGCCACTGGGCGGGTTCAGTGGGTTGGGCACCTCGCCCTGCACGGGGGTGCGTGAACGGCCGCTCATGTGAATGTCGGGAATCGCATCCAGCAGCATGCGGGTGTACGGGTGCCGTGGTCGCGCAAACAGGTCAGCCTTGTCCGCCAACTCGACCAGCCGCCCCAGATACATCACACCCACCTGATCCGAGACATGACGGACCACGGCCAGGTTGTGGGAAATGAAGAGATAGGTCAGCCCGCGCGCGCGCTGCAAATCCTTCATGATGTTCAGGACCTGGGCTTGAACGGATACATCCAGGGCCGAGGTCGGCTCGTCACAGACCAGGAATTCCGGCTGCGTGGCCAAGGCTCGGGCAATTGAAATGCGCTGACGCTGACCACCGGAAAACTGGTGCGGAAACTTCTCGCGGTCGGCCGCCGTCAGACCCACCGATTGCAACAACTCAGCCACACGAGCACGCTGAGCCTCCAGGCCAACAATCAAGCCATGCTCACGCAGTGGCTCGGCGATGATGTCCTGCACTTTCCAGCGCGGGTTCAGCGACGCATAGGGGTCCTGAAAAATCATCTGCATGCGCCGACGCAAGGCCAGGGCGCCGCTGGACGCCAAGGTCTTGGCGGTGTCCGCCCCGTCGAACTCGACGCTGCCGCGGGTCGGCTCATACAAACCCACCAGCAGTCGCGCGACCGTGCTCTTGCCGCAACCCGACTCTCCGACCAGAGCCAGAGTCTTGCCGCGTTCAATGGAAAAACTCACGCCGTCCACGGCATGGACGAACTGGCGCTGCTTGCGCTCCACCACCCGATTCAACCAGGGCGGCGACACATCGAAGATCTTCGCGAGGTCCTTGACCTCCACCAGGGGCCGGCTCATCGCGCACCCTCCAGTTCGGACTCGGACGCCACCGCATGCAACCAGCACGCAGCACGCCCCGCGCCGACACGGACCAGCTCGGGCCGCTCCTTGCGGCAGCGCTCGAAGACTCGAGGGCAGCGTGGGTTGTAGGCGCAGCCGGTCGGGATGGCGTTGAGCCGCGGCATGGCACCATCGATCTGCAGCAGACGCTCGCGGTCCTCGTCCATGGCCGGGATGGAACCCATCAGGCCGGCGGTGTAGGGGTGGGCCGGCTTGTGGATGACATCGTGCACTGGGCCGATCTCGGCGACGCGTCCAGCGTAAAGCACGGCCACGCGGTCGCAGGTCTCGGCAATCACACCCATGTCATGGGTGACCAGCATCACCGCCGCGCCCTGCTCTTTGCAGATGCGTTTGAGCAGGGCAATGATCTGCGCCTGGATGGAGACATCAAGCGCCGTGGTCGGCTCGTCGGCGACGATCAGCTTCGGGCTGGCGGCCAAGGCCAGGGCGATCACCACGCGCTGGCGCATGCCGCCCGAGAACTGATGCGGGTACTGGTCGATGCGCTCCGCTGCAGCCGGGATACCGGTCTGCTCCAGCAACTCGATGGCGCGGGCGCGCGCCTGCGCCTGGCTCAGGTCCAGATGAGTGGTGATGGTTTCGATCAGCTGCTGCCCGACGGTGTAGAGCGGGTTCAGCGAGGTCAGCGGGTCCTGGAAGATCGCGCCAATCTGGCGACCACGGATCTTGCGCATCTGCTCGTAAGGCAGGTTGTCGATGCGCCGGCCCTCCAGCAGGATTTCGCCTGAAGCGATGCGCCCCGGTGGATCCAGCAAGCCGATGATGGCCGCGCCGGTCAGCGATTTGCCGGCGCCCGACTCGCCCACCACGCCAAGGATCTCTCCCGGCGCGATGTCGAAATTGATGTCGTCCAGCGCCAGCAAGGTGCCGCGCCGGGTGGGGAATTCGACCCGCAGATGGCGGACCTCAAGCAAAGGTGTGCTCATGGGCAGGGAAGTTTGCAATTCAACGCAGGCGGGGATTGAGCGCATCGCGCAGCCAGTCCCCAAGCAGGTTCACCGACAAGGCAATCAGCACCAGCATGGCGCCGGGCCAGATGGTGATCCACCATTCGCCAGAGAACAGAAAGTCGTTGCCCACACGGATCAAGGTGCCCAGCGAGGGGCTGGTTGGCGGCACGCCGACGCCGAGGAAGGACAGGGTCGCCTCGGTGATGATGGCCGAGGCCACCTGGATGGTGGCCAGCACCAGCACCGGGCCCAGCACATTGGGCAGCACATGGCGGCGCATGATGCGCAGCGGCGTGACACCGATGACGCGCGCCGCCTGCACATACTCCTTGTTGCGCTCAACCATGGTCGTGCCGCGCACCGTGCGGGCGTACTGCACCCAGCCGGTCAGCGAGATCGCCAGGATCAGCACCAAAAAGGCCAGGGTGTCGTGTGCGTTTGGGAACATGGCCCGGCCGACCCCGTCGATCAGCAGGGCGATCAGGATGGACGGGAAGGACAGCATGACATCGCAGACGCGCATGATCAGCGCGTCAATCCGGCCGCCGACAAAGCCCGCCAGCAAGCCCAGGCCGACCCCGAGCACCATGCTCAAGAACACGGAAGCCAGGCCCACGAACAGCGAGATGCGGGCGCCGTACATGAGGGCCGAGAGGATGTCCCGCCCTTGATCGTCGGTACCGAGCAGGTACTTGCTGCTGCCCCCCTCCATCCAGGCCGGCGGCAGGCGCGAATCCATCAGCTCCAGCGAGGCCAAATCAAAGGGGTTATGGGGTGCAACGAACTCGGCAAACACCGCGCAGAAGATACAAATCAGCGCGATCACGGCGGCCAGCATGGCCACCGGCGAGCTGCGAAAGGAATGCCATACGTCGCCGTCGAAAAAGCGCTGCAGCGCATTCGGTGCGGCGGGCACGGGCGGGCTTGAAGGGTGGCTCATCGGTTCGATGCTTCTCTGGAATCAGGGTCGGGGCAGCTTGGCAGATTCAAGCGATTCAATGGGCCTTGCCCTGCGTGCGCAAACGCGGGTCGACCGCGAAATACAGCAAATCCACCAGCAAGTTGATGGTGACGAAAATGAAGGAGATCAGGCACAAATAGGCGGCCATGACCGGGATGTCGGCGAACTGCACCGCCTGGATGAAGAGCAGGCCCATGCCCGGCCACTGGAACACCGTCTCAGTGATGATGGCAAAAGCAATCAGCTGGCCCAGTTGCAGACCAGTGATGGTGATTACCGGCACCAAGGTGTTCTTCAAGGCATGGCCGAAGTACACCGCCCGGTTGCTCAGGCCGCGTGCGCGAGCGAACTTGATGTAGTCGGTGCGCAGCACCTCCAGCATTTCGGAACGCACCAATCGCATGATCAGGGTCAGCTGAAACACCGACAAGGTGATGGCCGGCAAGAGCACATGGCGCAGGCCATCGACGGTCAGCAAGCCAGTGGTCCAACTGCCAAAGGCGACGACGTCACCGCGGCCGAAGCTGGGCAGCCATTTCAACCAGACTGCAAACACCAGGATCAGCAGGATGCCGATGAGAAAGGTCGGCAGGGACACACCCAGCAGAGATAGCATCATCAAGAGCTGCGAGCTCGCCTTGCCCCGCCGCAAAGCCGCGTAGACGCCGAGTGGAATGCCCACACCCAGAGCAATCAGACCCGCAACCAGAGCCAACTCCAGCGTGGCCGGCAGACGTTCGGCGATCAGGTCCGAGACCTTGCGCCCTTGACGCAAGCTCAAACCGAACTCACCTTGAACCGCATTGCCGACGAATCGGGCGAACTGCACCGGGAAAGGCGCATCCAGGCCCAGATCGCGGCGCAAGGACTCGCGCTGCTCCTGTGTGGCATCCTGGCCCAGCAGATTGGTGACCGGGTCGCCCAC
Source organism: Paucibacter sp. DJ2R-2 (assembly GCF_025717675.1). Classification (GTDB taxonomy): domain Bacteria; phylum Pseudomonadota; class Gammaproteobacteria; order Burkholderiales; family Burkholderiaceae_C; genus Paucibacter_A. Next base: position 223,618 of record NZ_JAJIRT010000005.1, on the reverse strand, counting down.
ATACTGAAACAGCATGAAGGACACGCAGGCCACCGTGAGCATCACGATCAATGACTGGACCAGGCGGCGAAGAATGAAAACTAGCATGTCGGATCTGAGGGAAGTCTGCCGCTACGAATGCTGACCCCGACACGGTCAAGCGCTCGGCTCACCCCCATGCACGAATCAGCCGCGTCCGGGCCTCCTAGGGCTCGGCTCGTTCAGTAATTGAATTTCTTTGCCTGGCGGCCGCCTTCGAGGAAGCTGCGAGGCCCGCGCCATGATGGCGAAGAGCACGCCCGGCCACAAACGGGAAAGTCCCGATGCGCGCCCGGCATTCGTCTCAAAAGCGCAAGCTGCCATCCAAAGGCCGCGCCTCATCATCGAGCAGCAAAATCTCACCATAACAAGCCTCAGCACGGCTGCCCGTGTTGTCGGCATCGGTCATCAAAGCCAGTGAAACCAGGCGCGCGGGTGCTTCGCCAAACGCACGCTGGTAGTCGGCCCGCACATCACGCTGGATCTGATGCCAAGCAGGCGGCCCCTTGCGACCGGAGCCCACAACGATTTTTCGGATGCGGTCGCTACGCGCACTGACCACCAAGGTCTCCGGTGGCGCTGTTGCATCCCAGACATACATCAGCGTGGCGAATGGAGGCGCTTCCCCAGTCAAGGTGCGGACCAATTCAAACTGCATGCGATTGGCCATGGACAAGCGCCCCTCGTCGCCATCGAAGCCCAGCAGAATGCGGGCCGGCGCGTCATCGGTCTCGGCCACTGTCACCGTGGCCTGCTGCGCATGCTCACCGATCCAGACTTCAAATCGAAGCTGCTCGACCTGCCCGGCAGCAAGGTCCAATGGCCGGCGCCAGAGGCTAACCGACTGCTTGGCCTGACCGAGCACACAGGCACGCCCACCGCGCTGCACGAAGGAATAGTCGGTCAATCGTTTGCCGGGAAGGGAACGCGCCGACCAGGCGGACAAATGCTCAGGCATAGGCGGCGACTGCGGCGCTGGCGGGCTGGCACAGGCCGCCAGGAGCAAGAGCATGAGGGCGGACGAAGCCCATGATCGGCAATGCAATGAGGTGGTCATTCAAAAACCCAGGACGCAAATAAAAACAGGCCGCACGTGGCGGCCTGGATTCAAACATGAATCGCGTCAGAAACGGTGACGAATACCGGTCGTCAGGCCGACCCGGTTCTTGGCCGTGTTGTCAAAACTGACCGCACCGCCAAGCTTGGAGTAGTCGGCTTCGGCATACAGATCCGTGCGCTTTGACAAGGCATAGTCAGCCACCGCTGCCGCAAAACTTGCCTTGCTACTGCCAGCGCGGCGATGGTGGGTTTGCTTGGCAGACCAAGCCTGCAAACCGAGGTTCAGCTCCTTGCTGAACTGGTAGGTGAAGCCAAGGGCCAGCATGTCCCGCTTCTTCACATCCAGCCCGGCTGCGTTGAGCCGGCTGGCCGGGCTGATGGTGTAGTTGTTGGTGTATGCAGCCTGAAGCACATCCGTACCTAGGTCAAACTTGTTCTGCCCCCAGGACAGGTTGACGTACAAAGGTCCGGCTGTATAGGCACCACCCACGGTCAGGCCACGAACCTTGCGCCCGGCCGTGTCCTTGACGTCCATCACACCGGCGCCAAAGGCCAGCTCGTCTTTGGCATAGCGCAACATGGCACCCATGGTCTTGTCTGGGCTGGCACCTTCACCGGCGCCGACCTGCAACTCACCGCGGAAAGGACCCGACTCGGCCAAATACTTGACCATATTGCTCTGGCGACCCGCCATGGCCATGGCGGTTTCCGGCCGGAAAATCTCGATGTACGGCGAATACTTATAAGACGAGAAGGTACTCGTATACACATCGAACAAAACGTTGTACTGACGCCCCAGGGTCAAGCGGCCATATTCCTTGGACTCCAGACCCACCCACGATTGACGCCAGAACTCGGCCGCAGTTTGCGTTCCAGTATCGGAATTGAGCCGATGCTCTAAATTGGCGATGGCCTTGACTCCACCGCCCATGTCCTCACTGACATTGACGCCGAGACGGCTGTTGGACATTCCGCCTGGTATCACCTGAGACAGGGAGTCACCCTTGGTCGCCGCGGATCCACCGGAATTGGTGGTGTAGCGCACACCGACATCCAAGATGCCATACAAGCTGACGCTGGACTGAGCCCAGCCAGCGGACGAGAAAGTGGCCAGCAGGCCCAGGACCACAGCAGTCTTCTTCATCGATGTCTCCTTGTAGTGAATGTCGCATGACGTTCAATCCATTCTGTGCGAATGACACCTACCAAGCGAGCCCGATGTTGCGACCCTCCTACAAGCGCAAACCCTCCCATCGTGCGTCAGGCATACGCAAGTTTGCTCACCCCGAAAACAAAAAAGCCGCCCGAAGGCGGCTTTCAGATCAAGCTTGCTTGCGCAGCCTGAGATCAGAAGCTGTGACGCACGCCGACGTCGAAGCCACCCGAGCCACCGCCAGCGGAGACCTTGGGTGTATTCAGCAGGCCAAAGGTGCCCTTGCCCTTGTTCTCGATCTTGGACACGGTGGTGTACAGAGCGGTACGCTTGGACAGATTGTGGATATAGCCGGCCGACAAGTGGGTCGCATCAAACACCGGCGACTTCTGGGTTTCAGCGGCAACGTTGGCATCAGCCTTGGTCCACGAAGCCCAGACAGAGCCTGCACCCAGAGGAACGGTCACAGCAGCGGTAAAGATGGTCTGCTTGGCTGCGCCGAACTTGTTGGTCGACCAAGTCAGGGAGGGCTTGAAGCTGCCCAGATCGTAGGAACCGCCGAACGAGGTCAGCTTGTACTTGGTGCCCACACCAGCCTGCAGGAAAGCAGCGCTGACGTGCAGCGGGCCGGCAGCGTAACCAGCACGGCCGCTGTACGCCTTGTTGGTGTTTGTGCCTTCGCCAGCAGCCACATCAGCAGCGCCGTAGAAGCCACCCAGATTGCCCGGCAGCGAATACGACACTTGATTGTCAAAGCGAGCCACGCTCACGCCGCTGCCCAGGGTGCTGTACAGCTGGTTGGCCTTGCCCAGACCGGTGGTCGAGGTCGGGTCAAAGGCTTCGATGTGCAGCTGTGCCACGGACTTGTTGCGGCCCAGACGCACTTCACCGAACTCACCAGACAGGCTCACGGTGGCGCGACGGCCCCAGAACCTGGTGGTATCAACCGTACCAGCGTCAGCATTCACAGCGCCTTCCAGCCAGAAACCGGCCTTCAAGCCGCCACCCAGGGCTTCTTCACCACGCACGCCCAGACGGCTACTGGTGTTGCCATCGGTGGCCAGGCTCTTCAGCGTTTGGCCGTTGGCCTTGGTGTAGCGCGCGGCCACGTCGATCACGCCGAACAGAGTGACCGACGATTGGGCAGCAGCAACGCTCGCGAACGAACCCAGAACTGCCAGTGCAACGATAGATTTCTTCATTCGATACTCCACAAAAAATATGTAAGGCTTCACCCAAGGGTTGAAACCTGCCAAAAAGACGCCTCCAGACCGGCCTGAGCCGACCTCCCCGCGTGGGACCGGAAACTCCGGCATCGCTGCCTGACCATTCCCGACAAGCCCGCTGCGCCAACCCCCTGCAGCGGAAGTTGCCGTATTACACAAGACGAATGCGACGGCAGAACACCTTCACTTGTCATATTCAGGGTTTGCGTTGTTGACACACAACGAGAAAGCTAGTTCACAAACCATTCATAAACCCTAGCAACTGCATCGTGCGGGCGCAGACGGCGGAACTTCATAGAGAGCACCCTAAACTTCGGCACCAAGCACCAAGCACCACCATGACACGACCCGACATCGCCGCCTCTCGACTCAGCCCTTTGGACCGCGTATTGGCCAGCGTAGACCATGGTCTGCGTACCGTCTTCGCCACCCCGGCAGCCGCCCGGCCCTCACCGGCCCGTGAATGCGATCCAGTGCAACTCAGTGCCGAGCAGGCTCAACTGTCTGGGGCTTTGATGCGGGTGAACCATGTGGGGGAAGTTTGCGCTCAGGCGCTTTACCAGTCGCAAGCCCTGTTCAGCCGTGATCCGGAACTGCGCCAACATTTCAAGGACGCCGCCCAGGAAGAAGTCGACCACCTGGCTTGGACGCAGCAGCGACTCGATGAACTGGGTAGCCACAAGAGCTATTTGAGTCCCCTGTGGTACGGCGGCGCCTTCGCCATCGGCAGCTTGGCTGGCCTCACCGGCGACCGGGTCAGCCTGGGCTTCGTGGTGGAGACCGAGCGTCAGGTTGAGCAACATCTGGCTTCGCACCTGCAACGCCTGCCGGACGCCGACCTGCCCTCGCGTGCCATCGTGGCACAGATGAAATTGGAGGAGGCGCGCCACGCCGCCGAGGCCGAGGCCGCCGGAGCCCAGGCTTTGCCGGCGCCGGTCAAGTCGCTCATGCGCTTGGCGGCTCGGCTGATGACCAGCACCGCGCACCGAATCTGAAACCAGCACGGCGCATGCGCCACACTCAGCCTTCGATCAGCTCGACCGAGGTCGTCATGGTCGCTGTCTTGCCCAGCATGATGCTGGCCGAGCAGTATTTTTCATGTGACAGCGCGACCGCCCGCTCCACCACATCCTGTTTGAGGCCCCGCCCCGTGACCAGGAAATGCATATGGATGGACGTGAAGACTTTGGGATCGGTCTCGGCGCGTTCGGCCTTGAGCTGGACCTGGCAGCCTCGCACATCATGCCGGCCCCGTTTGAGAATCAAGACCACGTCGTAGGCCGTGCAGCCGCCGGTGCCAGCCAGGACGGTTTCCATCGGCCGAGGGGCCAAATTGTGACCCCCACCTTGCGGGGCGCCATCCATGGTCAGCAAATGACCACTGCCGGTCTGGGCGACAAACGCCATGCCCTCGGCGCCCATCCAGTTGATCGTGCATTCCATCTTGTGTGTGCTCCAAACGAAAGTGGCGAGCCCAGCGGACTTTGCACTAGAGCTCTCGGACTAATTAAAGGCGCCAAAAATATTGCACCGCAGCAATTGCAGCAGCTAAAATTCTAGCCAAGCGAAGCTCTTGCGCGCAGCCAGCCGGCGTCAAAACCCCAGCAGCCTGCAACTTCGCACCGTTTGTCTCCTCCACCGCCTCCATGGTGGATTCAACCCGAGCTTGCAAAAGCTCGGGTTTTTTTTGGCCAAACAAGCGCCAAGCCGAGCTGGAATCGGCCCCAGACAAGCCTGGCTTATCATGTTGCGCCGCAACAGATCTGTATCGGAGACCCCATGGCCGGCCCCGCCCGCACGCTCAAGAGTGGCACCCGCCACACCCGCAAACCCGTCGCCAAGACCGTGGCTGCGGCCGGCATGCCCGACCTGATTCCCTCCGACAACAGCTATCTGCAGCGCATTCTCAACGCCCGCGTCTACGAGATCGCCAAAGAGACCTCGCTGACGCCGGCCAAAAGCCTGAGCAAGCGCCTGGGCAACAAGGTGCTGCTGAAGCGCGAGGATGAGCAGCCGGTGTTCAGCTTCAAGCTGCGCGGCGCCTACAACAAAATGGCCCATCTGAGCGCCGAACAGCTGGCCCAGGGTGTGATTTGCGCCTCGGCCGGCAACCATGCCCAAGGCGTGGCCATGTCAGCCAAGAAGCTGGGCTGCCGGGCCGTGATCGTGATGCCGGTGACCACGCCCAAGGTCAAGATCGACGCAGTGCAAAGCCACGGCGGCGAGGTGGTGCTGTTCGGCGACAGCTTCACCGACGCCTATGGCCACGCGCTGGAACTGGAAAAAGCCCAGGGCCTGAGCTTTGTCCACCCCTTTGACGACCCCGATGTGATTGCCGGCCAAGGCACCATCGCCATGGAACTGCTGCGCCAGCATCCCGGCCCGATCGACGCCATCTTCGTGGCCATCGGCGGCGGCGGGCTGATCTCCGGCGTGGCCGCCTACATCAAGGCGGTGCGCCCCGAGATCAAGGTGATCGGCGTGCAGACCAAGGATTCGGACGCCATGGTCCGCTCGGTGCGGGCCGGCAAGCGGGTGCTGCTGAACGATGTCGGCCTGTTCTCCGATGGCACGGCCGTGAAGCTGGTCGGCGAAGAGACCTTCCGCATCACGCGGGCCCTGGTCGATGACTTCGTGCTGGTGGACACCGACGCCGTCTGCGCCGCCATCAAGGACGTGTTCGAGGACACGCGCAGCATTCTTGAGCCCGCTGGCGCACTGGGTGTAGCGGCGGTCAAGCAGTACGCGGCAGAGCACGCCTGCAAGGGCCAGACCTTCATCGCCATCACCTGCGGCGCCAATATGAACTTCGACCGCCTGCGCTTCGTCGCCGAGCGGGCCGAGGTCGGCGAGCACCGCGAGGCGCTGTTTGCCGTCACCATTCCCGAGGAACGCGGCAGCTTCAAGCGTTTCTGCGAACTGCTGGGACCGCGCAGCGTCACCGAGTTCAATTACCGCATCTCCGATTCCGCCCAGGCCCACATCCTGGTCGGCGTGGCCACCCAGAAGCGCGAGGAAGCAGCCAAGCTGGCACGCGCCTTTGCCAAGGGCGGCTTCCAGGCCTTGGACCTGACCGACAACGAGTTGGCCAAGCAGCATTTGCGCCATATGGTGGGAGGCCGCTCCGAGCTGGCGCGCAACGAACGCCTCTACCGATTCATCTTCCCTGAGCGGCCGGGCGCGCTGATGCGCTTCCTGTCCAGCATGCACCCGGACTGGAATATCAGCCTCTTCCATTACCGCAACCAAGGCGCCGACTACGGACGCATCCTGGTCGGCATCCAGGTGCCGCGCGGTGACAATGCCGCGCTGCGGGAATTCCTGAACTCCTTGAACTACCCTTTCGAAGACGAAAGCAACAACCCGGTCTATCAACTCTTCCTGCGCTGAAACCCAGCACAGCCGGCCCCACCCAACCCGCGCCGCACTGCGCAGGGCAAGTGCGGATGCCGGCCAGCTCACACAAGCCCGACAATCCAGCCGCCCGCACCCGCTCAGGGTGAGCTGACCACCTCCCATGTCCCTGCACCAGTCCCTGATCTCGCCGACCGCCAATCCTGAACTGGAAAAGGCCTTGCGCGACCGCGTCGACCGGCATGCCGCCATTGCCGGCGGCCTGGGCGAGCTGGAGCCTTTGGCGGTGCGCCTGGGTCTGGTGCAAAACTCGCTGACGCCGCGCTTCCGCGACCCGGTGCTGGCCTTGTTCGCCGCCGATCATGGCATGGTGGTGGACCGCATCGGCCAGCAATGGGGCCGCAGCACGCGTGAGCAGGCCCAGCTGGCCCTGCAGAACCGTCTGCCGGTTTCGGTGTTTGCCCGCTTGCAAGGCCTGCAACTGGCCGTGGTCGATTGCGGCATCGCCGAATCCTTGGCGCCGCACGCCCGACTGATGGCGCGCAAGATCGCCCACGGCACCCGCAACACCCGCACCGGCCCGGCCATGACGCTGGAGCAAGCCCATGCCGGGGTCCGGGTGGGCATGGAAATTTCAGACAACCTGCCGGGCAATGTGCTGGCCTGTGCCGGCATGGGCCAGGGCTCGGCGGAGAGCGCCGCCCTGGTGCTGTCGCGCTTGATGGACCAGTCGGTGCGCGATTTCGTGCTGTCCGGCCCCGATATGCGCCAGGACGAGCTCGCCCACATCCTCGGCGTGCTGCAAGCGGCGCAAGCGCGCCACCGCGAAGTCAGCGACCCAATGGAGGTGCTGGCCGCCTTCGGTGGCTTCGAGCTTGCTGTGATGGTCGGCGCCATGCTGGTGGCCGCATCCAAACGCCATCTGATCATCATCGACGGCATCACCGCCTGCGCCGCGCTCAAACTGGCCGCCAAGATTGCCGCACCGGTGACCGACTACGCCGTGTTCTGCCGCAGCCATGTGCACCGCGGCCTGGACGAAGCCTTGGCCACCTTCCATGCCTCAGCCCTGCTGGAGCTGGGCATGGACAGCGCCGACGGCACCGGCGCTGCCCTGGCCTGGCCCATGATTCGCAGCGCCGCCGCCTTGTTGACCGATCTGCACGACCTCGCCGAGCCGCGCGGCCCGAACACGGGCAGCGGCGTCGATTCGCTCAATGGAGCCTACCGTGACAGCGGCAGTGAGCCGCGCCTCAGCGCGTAGGCAGGCCGTTGGAGTCCAGTCCCCCAGGCGCCGGAGGCTGGCCGGGCGGAAGCGACGCTGGGCGGAACGGCGCTTGGGCCGGATCACCCTGCAACATGGGCTGGCCACCGAGCACGGTCGGCGAATTGGCCGCAGGGGGCAAGGAACCGGTGGCAGCCGGCAGCGGTGGCGCCAGATTGAGCGTCATGCTGACCACGCCATCGCGCCCCAGCTGCGCGGAATTGCCCTGAACCGACAGCAAGCGCAGCTCACCGTCCAGCACGGCGCCGATACGCACGGTGCGCGGCACACCGTCCACAGCAATCAAGGCCACGCCTTCGCCCGCCTGACTGGCCTGCAGATTCCTGGGCGCCACCACGCCGAGCAGGCTGAAACGGCTGTCCGCAGGCAAGGCGGCTTCGGGTGCGGCCACCGGCGCCGCACCAAACAAACGCGTCAGATCGGCCGTGCCGCTGCGCTGCTCGAGCACCACTTGAGCATGGAGGGGCGCCGCCACGGGTCGGGCCATCAGCTGGATCAGCCAATAGACCGCGCTGCAAGCCAGCAAACCCCACACCAGAAAAGCCATCATTCGTGCAAGCATGGGCAGATTATGATTCATGCGCTTTGCTGATCCGCGGCCCCCGGCCCCGGTGCTAACCCTTCTTCACCACGCAGCCCGTCACGCTCACATGAATACAACGAACTCTCGCCGCCTCGCCCGGGGCTTCACCCTGATCGAGATCATGGTCGTGTTCCTCATCATCGGGCTGATGGGGGCCCTGATCGTGCCCAATGTGATGGACCGCCTGCATGAAGCCAAGGTCACGGCCGCCCGCGCCACCATCAACGATCTGATGCAGCAACTCAAGCTCTACAAGATCGACAACGGCCGCTACCCCAGCGGCGAGCAAGGCCTGGAAGCCCTGGTGCGCAAGCCCACCACCGGCACGCCGCCCGCCAACTGGAAGCCCTACATCGACAAGCTGCCGCTCGATCCCTGGAAGAACCCCTACCAGTACGCCAACCCCGGCGTGAAAAACGAGATCGACATCTACAGCTTCGGTGCCGACGGCCGCCCAGGTGGCGAAGGCAATGACGCCGACCTCGGTTCCTGGCAATAAGCGCTTGCAAGCACAGCGCGGCTTCACACTGATCGAGCTGCTGGTGGTGGTGGCCATGGTGGCGATCGCCTCGGCCGCCGTCAGCATGGCCATGCGTGACCCGGCCGAAGCCCAGCTCGAACGCGAGGCCGAACGCTTGGTCGCCTTGTTCGAGACCGCTCGCGCCGAAAGCCGCAGCGCCGGCCTCGACGTGCAATGGCTGCCTCTACAACAGAATGCCCGCGACCACTTCCGCTTTCAGGGCTTGCCCGAACGCATCCAGCTGCCCAGGCGCTGGCTGGCCGAAGGCGTGATCGCGGAGATCAGCAATGCGCGCAGCGTGCGCCTGGGGCCTGAGCCCATGATTGGCGCCCAGCAAGTCCAGCTGCGCCTGGGAAACCAACGCCTGCAATTGAGCACCGACGGCCTGGCCCCCTTCAGCGTCAGCCCGGTTCCGGCGCCATGAGGCGCACAGGCCTGAAGGCAGCGACGCGCGGCTTCACCTTGATCGAGGTGATGGTCGCTTTGGTGATCGTCGCCATCACCCTGGCAGCCGGGGTCAAGGCCGCGGGCTCGCTGACCGACAACGCCAGTCGCCTGCGCGAAATGAGCGCCGCCCAATGGTGCGCCGAGAACCAGCTGACCGAGCTGCGCCTGGGCAAACAATTCCCCGGCATCGGCGACAGCGACTTCAGCTGCGAACAGTTCGGCCAGGTCTACCGCGGCCGCATGGTCGTCCGGCCCACGCCCAACCCGAACTTCCGCCGCGTCGACGCCTTGATCAGCGGCGAGGGCGAGCGCACCTTGCTGACGCTCTCCACCATCATGGGGCGCTTCTGATGCGCGCCGGCCGCCACACGCCGACCGGTTTCACCCTGATCGAGGTCATGGTGGCCCTGCTGATCATGAGCCTGATGACCGTGATGGCCTGGAGCGGCATCAACGGCTTGCTGAAGAGCCGGGAAGTGGCCCAGGCCCATCTGGACCACAGCGCCCGCTTGCAGACCGTGATGGCGCAATGGGACAGCGACCTGCGCGCCGTGCAGGACAGCGGCAGCGTGCCGGCGATTGCCTTTGACGGCGCCTCGCTGCGCCTGACGCGCCAGCAGCCACAAGGCCTGCAGGTGGTGGTCTGGAGCCTGCGCGAGGGGCGGCTGCTGCGCTGGGAAGGCCCGCTGCAGCAGGGCGCGAATGAGCTGGGCCAAACCTATGAGCGCAGCCTGCGTCTGCAAATCCAGGACCGCGGCCAGCTGAGCACGCTCGAGGGCATCAGTGCCTGGCAGCTCTATTTCTACCGGGGCAATGGCTGGAGCAATGCCCAGTCCAGCGACGATGTCAGCAATGGCAGCGACAACATCCCGCCGCCGCCAGGGCCAGGGGCAGCCGGCCCCGGCAAGGGTGCAGATGGGCAGGGCCAGGGATCGGGCGACAAGGACGGCAGCGGCCCGAGGCGGGCCATCTTGCCCAGCGGCGTGCGCGTGGTGCTGCAGTTCTCACCCGACAGCGGTTTCAACGGCAGCTTGACGCGCCAGATCATCCTCGGGCCGCAATCATGATCGAGCGCCGGCCCCAGTCCCAACACCACGGGCAAGCAGGCGCAGCGCTGCTGACCGCCATGCTGATCGTCACCCTGGTGGCTAGCCTGGCTTCGGCCATGGTCTGGCGCCAATACCGGGCGGTGCAGATCGAGGCGGCCGAGCGGGCCCGGGCGCAGTCCGCCTGGATCCTGCAAGGCGTGCTCGACTGGGCACGCCTGATCTTGCGCGAGGATGCGCGCGCCAACCTCAATGAGCCGGTCGACCACCTCGGCGAGGTCTGGGCCGTGCCCCTGGCCGAAGCGCGCCTGTCCACCTTTCTGGCCGCCGATGCCGACAACAAAGAAGACAGCGGGCCCGAGGCTTTTCTATCAGGCAGCCTGCAGGATGCCCAGGCGCAGTACAACCTTCGCAATCTGCTCGGCGGCACCGAGGTCCCTGCACTCGAGCAAAGGGTGCTGGAGCGTCTGTGCGACAGCGTCGGCGCGCCGCCCGGCAGTGCACAGACCCTGATCCGCAAGCTGCGCCAGTCCGCCGACAGCAAGGACGGCAGCAAGAGCCAGGCCAACGCGGCCGACAACAAGAACCCACCGCTACCACCGCGCAATCTCGACCAGCTGGCCTGGTTCGGCCTGACGCCCGAAACCATCGAACGCCTGCGCCCGGTGCTGACCCTGCTGCCCCAGGCCACGCCGGTCAACCTCAACACCGCGCCACGCGAGGTCATCGCCGCACTCTATGACGGCATGGACCTGGCCTCGGCCGAGCGCCTGGTGCGCGCACGCCAGACCCAGCCTTTGCGCAAGCTGCAAGACGCGGCCAGCTACTTCCCGAGCAACGCCAATCTGAGCGCGGAGCGGGCCGATGTGAAGTCGGCCTTCTTCATCATCAAGGGCCGGCTGCGCCTGGACGAACGGGTCATGGAGGAACGCGCCCTGGTACAAAGGCGCAATTTGGAAATGCTGGTGATCGAGCGCCAACGCGTCAACCAGCTGCAGGAAACCCGGAAGTGAAGCGCCGCGCGAGGTCGCCCGGGCCCGGCGTTTCATAGAGAGAAGCGCTAACTGATTGATTCCACATGATCCCGCAAAATACGCCACCTAGAATGCGCCCGCTTCCCCCGTCTCCATGAGTACTCTGCTCCTGTTCCTGCCCCCGCGCAGCCGCCTGCATGCCCAAGGCCGCCCTGCCCCGACCGTCGACGGCCTGGGCCGAGCGACCGGTCTCGGCCGTGGCGGCGAGGCCGCAGCCGACATCGACTATGTGCTGAGTGCCGACGGACGCGAGCTGAGCGCGCAAGGCAGCCTGCCGGCCACCCAACTGCCGCACGCCGACCTGGTGATCGCCATTCCGGCCGAGTCCGACGTGGCCTGGCAGCGCGTCAGCCTACCGCGCGCCGGCCGTCAGATGCGCAGCGCCCTGGCCGGCCTGCTGGAAGACAGCTTGCTCGACGACGCCGAGAGCCTGCACTTTGCCATCGAAGCCGAAGCCCAGGGCGGCGATAGCGCTTGGGTCGCCGTCTGCTCGCGTGCCTGGCTGCAAGCGCAGCTGGCGGCGCTGGAAGCGGCGCAGATCGTGGTCGACCGAGTCTGCCCCCTGAGCTGGCCCGGCAGCCCGCCGCGCGGTTATTTCTACAGCACCGGCCAGGAATTCAGCCCGGTGGCCCTGCGCTGGAGCCACCCCGAGGGGGTCAGCAATCTGCCGCTGGAGGGCAGCCTGACGCGCCAGCTCTTCCCGGCGCCCCTGGTGCAGAGCTCGCAGTGGCATGCCGCACCCGAGGTGGCGGCAGCGGCCGAACATTGGCTGGGCACGGCGGTCACGCCGCTGAGCCGCGCCCAGCGCGCGCTGAGCGTGATCGACTGCCCCTGGAATCTGCGCCAATTCGAACTGGCGCCGCGCACCCGCGGCATCCGCGCCCTGCGCCAGCTCTCGCGCGGCCTGATGCGTCGCCAGTGGCGCCCGGTGCGCATTGGCCTTGCCGGCCTCGTGGCCGTGCAGCTGCTGGGCATGAACCTGGCCGCCTGGCAGCAAAACGCCCAGCTCAAGGCCCGGCGCGCTGCCATCACCCAGACCCTGACCCAGACCTTCCCGCATGTGCGTGCGGTGCTGGACGCGCCGACGCAGATGCAGCGTGAAATCGACGGCCTGCGCGCCAGCGCCGGCCGCAGCGGTGACAAGGACCTGGAAACCCTGCTGGCTGCGGCTGCCACCGCCTGGCCCCAGGACCGCGGCCCGGCCGACAGCCTGAGCTTCGAAGCCGGCCGCCTGCAGTTGTCCAGCGCCGGCTGGAGCGAGGCACAGATTCAGCAATTCCGCAGCCAGCTGCGCAGCGAAGGCTGGCAGCTGGAAAGCAGCGAAGGCCAGCTGACCCTGAGCCGCCTGCCCGCCGATGCGCCGGCGGTCCGCAACGCCCTTTCCGCCCAGGCCTCGCCCGGGCCCAAGACATGAGCATCGACAAGAAACCGACACCCTGGGCCGGCCTGCAAGCTCAGGCACAAGCGCAGTGGCAGCAGATGGGCGAGCGCGAACGCAAGGCCGCGCAGCTGATCGCCCTGCTGCTGGGTCTGGCCTTGCTTTGGTTCGTGGCGATTCAGCCGGCCTGGCGCACGCTGAGCCAGGCTCCGGCCCAGGCGGAAAGCCTGGAGCGTCAGCTGCAGGACATGCAGGCCCTGGCGCAGGAAGCGCAAACCTTGCGCGCCGCCCCGGCCGTGCCCGCCGCCCAAGCCGCCCAAGCCCTGCAGGCAGCCAGCGAACACCTGGGCCCGGCGGCCCGCTTGCAGCTCAGCGGCGACCGCGCCGTGCTGACCCTGAACGGCGTCAGCAGCGAGGCCTTGCAGGCTTGGCTGGGCGAAGCGCGCAGCGCCGCCCGTGCCCGCCCTCTGGAGGCCAAGCTGCAGCGCGGCCCGCAGGGCTTCAGCGGCAGCATCGTGCTCGGCCTGCAAGGAGGCTCGGCCCCATGAATCCGCTTCGTTTCGGGCGAAGCAAGCGCCCCGGCGACGCGACCGGGTCCAGCCTGGGTGCGCCGAGTCACTGGCAGGACCTGCCCACCGAAGACCTGGGGCAGCGTGCCCGCCAGAGCCTGCCACGGCGCTGGAGCGTGGCCGGCGCCCTGCTGGGCGCTGGCATTGCCCTCGTGGCCTTTGCGCCGGCCAGCTGGTTGGCACGCGGCCTTGCCACGGCCAGCAATGAACATGTGCTGATCACTGACAGCCGCGGCAGCATCTGGAATGGCAGCGGCGTGCTGGTGCTCAGCGGTGGTGCGGGCAGCCGTGACGCCGCCATCCTGCCCGGCCGCCTGAGCTGGACCCTGGGTTTCAAAGGCCTGGGCCTGGCTCTCAATGCCCGCCAGGACTGTTGCCTGAATGGCCAGCTGCAACTCTTGCTGCGCCCGGGCTGGGGCCGCTTCGAGCTGGCCGTGGCCAACAGCGGCGAATGGCTGGCACGTCTGCCGGCGGGCCTGCTCTCGGGCCTGGGCACGCCTTGGAACACTTTGCAGCTGGGCGGCTCGCTACGCTTGAGCGCACGCGATCTGCGCCTGGAGTGGCTGGGCGGGCAGTGGCGCCAATTCGGACAACTGGACCTGGACCTGCTCAATTTGTCTTCCCGCGTCTCGACACTCGCGCCGCTGGGCAGTTACCGTTTTTCCCTGCTGGCGATGCCCGCCAGCCCGGGCCAGACCGGCGACGTCGGCAACGTCAGCCAGATGAATCTGAGCACCCTGGAAGGCGCCCTGATGCTGAATGGCCAGGGCACGCTGACGGCCGGCAAGCCGCGCTTCACGCTGGAAGCGTCCGCCGCGCCCGGCCGGGAAGCCGCCTTGAACAACCTCCTGAACATCATCGGACGGCGCCAAGGCGCCCGTTCCGTCTTTTCGATCGGATGAGCATGAACGACGACAAGCGGGCGCCCATCGCGCCTCGGCGACAGCAAGCGGGCGTCTCCCTGCTGGCCCTGGCCCTGCTGGCCACGCCTGCCCTGAGCCCGGCCGCCACCAACAAGCCGCGCGGCAGCGGCCCGGCCGTCAAGGCACCGACGCCGGTGACTCTGAACTTCGTCAACGCCGACATCGAGGCCGTGACCCGCGCCATGGGCGTGATGATGAACCGCCAGTTCATCATCGACCCGCGCGTCAAGGGCCAGATCACGGTCTACAGCGAGCAACCGGTGACGCCGCGCGAGGCTTACCTCAACTACCTGGCCGCCCTGCGCGGCCTGGGTTTCACCGTGGTGGAGAGCGCCGGGCTGTGGAAGGTCGTTCCCGAGGCCGACGCAAAGCTGCAGGCCGGCTCGGTGGCCGTGGACAGCAGCAAGGAGCGCGGTGACCAGATCCTGACCCAGGTCTACCGCCTCAACTTCGAGAACGCCAACAACCTGGTGGCGGTGCTGCGCCCGCTGATCAGCCCCAACAACACCATCAACGCCAACCCGGGCAACAACAGCCTGGTCATCACCGACTACGCCGACAACCTGCAGCGCCTGGGCCGCATCATCGCCGCCATGGACACGGCCGGCGCCACAGACATCGAGCTGGTGCCGCTCAAGCATGCGGTCGCCGCCGACCTGGCACCCTTGGTGCTGCGCCTGACCGAAGCCGGCAATGCCGCCGCAGCGGTGCCCGGCCAAGGCGGCAGCGGCAGCGTCAATGTGGTGGTCGACCCACGCAGCAATGCCCTGATCGTGCGCGCCGCCAACCCGACGCGCCTGGCCTATACCAAGAGCATCATCGCCAAGCTGGACCAGCCTTCGCTGGACAACAGCCCGGCCGGCAATATCCGCGTCATCTACTTGAAGAACGCCGACGCCACCAAGCTGGCCACGGTGCTGCGTGCCGCCTTCTCGGCCAACAGCAATGCGGGCGGTGCTTCCGGCAGCAACTCGGGAGCAGGCCAGAGCGGCGCCGGCGGCCTGGGTGCGGGCAATTTCAGCGGACTGCAGCAAAGCGGCGCTGGCTCAGGCAACAACAGCAGCACCAGCGGTAGCGGCGCGTCAGCAGCGGCGACCACACCGGTCAGCGCCTCGGCCGGCCCCTCGACCGGCGGCTTTGTGCAGGCCGACCCCTCGACCAATGCTTTGATCATCACGGCCGCCGAACCGCTGTATCGCCAGATCCGCCAGGTCGTCGAGCAGCTCGACGGCCGGCGCGCGCAGATCTATGTCGAAACCCTGATCGTCAAAGTCGACGCCAGCAAGAGCGGCAATTTCGGCGTGCAGTGGCAGAACCTGTTCGGCAACAAAGGAGACAGCAGCATCACGGGCGCCGGCACCAATTTCGGCACCGGCCCGGGCAACATCATCCAGGGTTCGGCCGCGCTCTACGGCGGCACCACCGCTATTGCCAGCGTCATCAAAGATGCGCCGACCGGCTTCAATATCGGCTTGCTCAAAAAATTCGGCGAGCGCTACACCTTGGGCGCGATCGCCAATTTCTTGGAGACCGAGGCCGGCGCCAATGTGCTGTCCACGCCCAATCTGGTCGCCCTGGACAACGAAGAAGCCAAGATCGTGGTCGGCCGCTCGGTGCCCTTCGTGACGGGCTCCTACACCAACACCGGCAGTGGCAGCGGCACCGGCGCAGTCAACCCCTTCCAAACCTATGACCGCAAGGATGTGGGCATCACCTTGCGCATCCGCAGCCAGATCGGCGAGGGCGGCACAGTGCGCATGACGGTGTTCCAGGAAAACTCCTCGGTCGACCCGACCACCAAGGCCGACAGCAGCGGCCCCTCGACCGAGAAGAGCTCGATCGAGACCACGGTCTCGGTGGACGATGGCCAGATCCTGGTGCTGGGCGGCCTGCTCAAGGACGAGTTCGCCGACAGCGAGGGCCGCGTGCCCGGCCTGGGCAGCCTGCCCCTGATCGGCAATCTGTTCAAGAACACCGGCCGCAGCCGGGTCAAGACCAATCTGATGGTGTTCCTGCGCCCGGTCATCATGCGCAGCCAGGAAGCGGCCGACCGCATCACGCTCGACCGCTACGACCATTTCCGCACCCTGCAGGAATCGGTCAAGCCCGAGTCCAAGTTCGCCCTTCCGGATACCGGCACGCCGCTGCTGCCGGCCAATCCCACCGCACCCATCGGCGTGGCCAAGCCGCCGGCGGGCGCCACGGACAAGGTGGGCCAGTGAGCGCCATGCGCCATCCCCTGCCTTACGCCTACGCCAAGGCCAATTCGGTGCTGCTGGAGGACGACGGCGCCAGCCTCGTGCTCTGGGCGCCGGCCGAAGTCAGCCTGGCCACTCTGTCCGAGGTGCAGCGCCTCTACCTGATCGACCGCTTCGAACAAGAGGCCGCCAGCAGCCTGGCCGAGCGCATCAACGCCGCTTATGCCGGCAGCGAATCGAGCGCGGCCGTGGTGATCGGCGAGGTCGAGAGCGCGGTGGACCTGAGCCGCATGATGCAGGACCTGCCCGCCGTGGAAGACCTGCTGGAAGCGGCCAATGACGCGCCCATCATCCGCATGCTCAACGCGCTGCTGACACAGGCGGCCAAGGACGGCGCCAGCGACATCCACATCGAACCCTACGAGCGTGCCAGCTCGGTGCGTTTCCGCGTCGACGGCACGCTGCGCGAAGTGGTGCAGCCCAACCGCGGCCTGCACGCGGCCCTGATCTCGCGCCTGAAGATCATGGCCGAGCTGGACATTGCCGAAAAGCGCCTGCCGCAGGACGGCCGCATTTCCTTGCGCATCGGCGGCCGCGCCATCGATGTGCGCGTCTCCACCCTGCCCAGCGCCCACGGCGAGCGCGCCGTGCTGCGTCTGCTGGACAAGACCGAATCGAAGTTCACGCTCGAAGGCCTCGGCATGAGCGGCGATGTGCTGGAGGCCTTCAAGCGCCTGGTGCAGCAGCCGCACGGCATCGTGCTGGTCACCGGGCCCACCGGTTCGGGCAAGACGACCAGCCTCTACGCCTCCTTGCAGACCGTGGACACCAGCACCACCAATGTGCTGACGGTGGAAGACCCGATCGAGTACGAGCTGGCCGGCGTGGGCCAGACCCAAGTCAATGCCAAGATCGACCTGACCTTTGCCAAGGCCCTGCGCGCCATCCTGCGTCAGGACCCGGACGTGATCATGATCGGTGAAATCCGCGATTACGAGACCGCGCAGATTGCCATCCAGGCCTCGCTGACCGGCCACCTGGTGCTGGCCACCTTGCACACCAATGACGCCCCTAGCGCCGTCACTCGACTGACCGATATGGGCGTCGAGCCCTTCCTGCTCAGCTCCAGCCTGCTGGGCGTGCTGGCCCAGCGCCTCGTGCGCAAGCTCTGCCCCGTCTGCAAACGCCAGGATGGTGAAGGGCGCTACCACCCCGTCGGCTGCGAAGCCTGCAGCCGCACCGGCTACAAGGGCCGCACCGGCGTCTATGAGTTGATGGTGGCCGACGAAGCAGTGCGGCACCTGATGCACCAGCGCGCCGCAGAGAGTGAGCTTCAAGCTGCCGCCCATGCAGCCGGCCTGCGCTCCATGCGCGAGGACGGCCAGCGCCTGATCGATGCCGGCATCACCTCGGTCGAAGAAGTGCTGCGCGTGACACGCGAATCCTGAGCCCGGTGTCGCGCCGCCCACCATGCCCGCCTACAAATACGAAGCCCTGAACCCGGCCGGCCGCTCGAGCAGCGGCCTGATCGAGGCCGACAACCCGCGCGCCGCGCGTGCCCAGCTGCGCGCCCAGAACCTGGTGCCGCTGAGCCTGGAGCCGGTGCAGCAGCAGGGCCAGGACGGCGGCAGTCGCTTCGCGCGCCGCGTCTTCAGCACCACCGCGCTGGCCGTCTGGACGCGCCAACTGGCTGGCCTGGTCGGCTCGGGCCTGCCGCTGGAGCGGGCGCTGACGGCCCTGGCCGATGAATGCGAGGACCCGCGCCAGCGTGAGCTGCTCTCGCAGCTCAAGGCCGAGGTCAATGCCGGCGCCAGCTTTGCCCGCGCCCTGGGCACGGCGCCGCGCGAGTTCGACGAGGTCTACCGCGGCGTGGTGGCAGCCGGTGAGCAGAGCGGCGCGCTCGGCCCGGTACTGGAAAAACTGGCCGACGATCTGGAAGAGCGCCAGGACCTGAAGGCCAAGCTGATTGGCGCCATGGCCTACCCGACCATCGTCTCGCTGATCGCCTTCATGATCATCATCTTCCTGGTGACCTATGTGGTGCCGCAGATCGCCGCCACCTTCACCAGTTCCAAGCGCGCCCTGCCCTGGCTGACCGTGGCCATGCTGGCCACCAGTGACTTCGTGCGTGAGTGGGGTTGGCTGATGGTGTTGGCGGCCATCGGCGGCGGCACGAGCCTGTCCTGGGCCCTCAAGCGCCCGGCCTTCCGCTTGCGCTTCGATGCGGCTTTTCTGAAAGTGCCGCTGCTGGGCCGGCTGGCCCGCGGCTACAACGCGGCACGCTTTGCCGGCACCCTGGCCATGCTGGCCGGCTCGGGTGTGCCCATCCTGAAGGCCTTGCAAGCGGCGGCCGAGACCTTGTCCAACCACGCCATGCGCGCCGATGCGCTCGACGCCCTGGTGCAGGTGCGCGAGGGCGCACCGGTCGGCTCGGCCCTGGCCGGCAAGAAGCGCTTCCCCGGCATCCTGGCCATGTTCGCCCGCCTGGGCGAACAGACCGGCCAGCTGCCGCAGATGCTGGAGCGAGCCGCCAAGCAGCTCAGCGTTGAAGTGCAGCGCCGCGCCCTGGCCCTGGCGACCTTGCTGGAGCCGCTGCTGATCGTCGGCATGGGTGCGGTCGTGCTGGTAATCGTGATGGCGGTGCTGCTGCCCATCATCCAGATGAACAGCTTTGTGAAGTAGATAGGTAGACAAGACATGCCGGCCAATCTCGACGGACAGCTGGTGGTGGCGATCTCCTCGCGTGCGCTGTTCGACTTCGAGGAAGAGAACCAGCGCTTCGAGGCCGGCAACGACCGCGACTACATGGCCTTGCAGCAGACGCGCCTGGACCAGCCGGCCAAGCCCGGCGTGGCCTTCTCACTGGTTCGCAAGCTGCTGGCCTTCAATGCCGATGGCGCACCCAAGGTTGAGGTGGTGGTGCTCTCACGCAATGACCCGATCTCAGGAATGCGCGTGTTCCGTTCGGCGGCACATTACGGCCTCAACATCCAGCGCGGCGTGTTCACGCGCGGCGAATCGCCCTGGCGCTATCTGCGCCCGCTCAAGGCCCAGCTCTTTCTCTCGGCCAATGAGGCCGATGTGCGCAGTGCCCTTCAGGCCGGCGTGGCTGCGGCGCGCGTGCTGCCGCTCTCGGCCCATGCCTCCAGCGCCCACCCGAAAGAACTGCGCATCGCCTTCGACGGCGACGCCGTGCTGTTCTCCGACGAGGCCGAGCAGGTCTACCAGCGCGAGGGCCTGGACGCCTTCCAGACCCACGAAATCACCCACGCCAACACGCCCTTGCCCGCCGGCCCCTTCAAGCCGGTGCTCCAGGCCCTGCATCGGCTGCAGCAGGAAGGCGGAGGCGGCATGAAGGTGCGCACCGCCTTGGTGACGGCACGCAGCGCGCCGGCCCATGAGCGCGCCATCCGCACCCTGATGGACTGGCGCATCGAGGTGGACGAGGCCATGTTCCTGGGCGGCCTGGCCAAGGGCGAATTCCTGCGCGAGTTCGAACCCGACTTCTTCTTCGACGACCAGGCCGGCCACATCGCCAGCGCCGCCGCTCATGTGCCAGCCGGCCATGTCAGCGCCGGTATCGCCAACCTTTGAGCGGGAAGGCGCTCTGCGCACAAAGCGGGGCTTCTACGGGGCCAAGGGCTTGCAGGCGGCCAAGATAATCGGCGCTCACTTTCAGCGCTCGCAACCCGAGCCCCACGCGCATGAACCCACGCCTTCCGCTTCGGCTGCACCGCCTGACCCTGGCCGCTGCCCTGAGTTGCGCCGCCTTGAGCACAGGGGCAGCCAGCCCCGGCGCGCCCAACCCCGGCTTCTTCCGCCAGCCGGCCTTGCAGGGTGACTCGCTGGTCTTTGTGGCCGAAGGCGACCTCTGGCGTGTCAATGCCCAGGGCGGCCGCGCCGAGCGCCTGAGCACCCACCCCGGCCAGGAAGGCTCACCCGTGCTCTCGCGCGACGGCCGCTGGCTGGCCTACACCGCCCAGTACGACGGCCCCGGTGATGTCTACCTGATGCCGGTGCAAGGCGGCCTGCCGCAGCGCCTGAGCTGGGAAGGCAATGGCGGCCAGCGGGTCTGGGGCTTCAGCGCCCTGGGCGAGGTGATCTACTCCGGCCCCTCGCAAACCGGCCAGCCGGTGACCCAGCTTTATGCCGTGGATCCGGTCACGCAAGCGCGCCGTGCCCTTCCCGTGGCCCAGGCCAGTGACGGCGCTGTGAGCAGCGACGGCCGCCAGCTCTTCTTCACCCGCAATGGCCTGCGCGGCGACAACGCCCGGCAGTACCGCGGCGGCGCCCTGGCCCGACTCTGGACCCTGGACTTGAGCAGCACGGCCGAAGCCCGATCGTTGTTCCCCGAGGGCGCCAATGACCGCCTGCCCATGCCTTACCGCACGGCGGCGGGCGAGCGCATCGCCTTCCTCTCGGACCGCGACGGCACGGTCAATCTCTGGTCGGTCAACGCCCAGGGCCAGGACCTGCGCCAGCACACAGCACACAAAGGCTGGGACATCCGCCACGCCTCGGTGGACGGCGGTCAGGCGGTCTACGCCCTGGGCGCCGATCTCTACCGCGTGGACCTGAACGCTGCGACAGCCTCCAACGCGGCCAAACCCATCGCCATCCAGCTCAGCGGCGACTTCGAACCGCAGCGCCAGCGCTGGGTCAAAAAGCCGCAAGACTTTCTCACCGATGTGGCCCTGGCACCAAGCGGCGAGCGCGTGCTGCTGGCCAGCCGCGGCCGCCTGGCCACTCAAGGCCTGGGCCAGCTGCGCCGCGCCGAGCTGCCGCAAGCGCCCGATGGGCGCTGCCTGAAGGGCTTGTTCAGTGCGGACAGCAAGCAGGTGCTGGCCCTGTGCGATTTCAGTGGTGAACGTGAGGTCTGGCGCTTTGCCGCCAACGGCCTGGGCAAGCCCGAGCAAATCACCCGCGACGCGCGCGCCCAACGCAAGGACATGGCCCTGTCGCCCGATGGCCGCTATCTGGCCCACAGCGACAAGGAAGGCCATCTGTACCTGAGCGACCTCAAGGGCAACAACAGCCGCCTGATCACGCGCGACACCCGCAGCGCCAGCATCGCCAACCTGACTTGGGCGCCAGACAGCCGCAGTCTGGCCTTCACTCAAGCCCTGGTCGACGGCAACCGCGATCAGCTGCAGCTCTTCAACCTGGCCGACAACAAGATCCACACCGTCAGCAGCGAGCGTTATGACAGCGAGTCGCCGGCCTTCTCGCCGGACGGCCGCTGGCTGTACTTCGTCTCCAACCGCCAGTTCGCCGTCACCGGCCGCGGCTCGCCCTGGGGCGACCGCAATATGGGCCCC
Organism: Paucibacter sp. DJ2R-2; assembly: GCF_025717675.1. Taxonomy (GTDB): domain Bacteria; phylum Pseudomonadota; class Gammaproteobacteria; order Burkholderiales; family Burkholderiaceae_C; genus Paucibacter_A. The sequence goes on along the minus strand of NZ_JAJIRT010000005.1, from coordinate 201,507 downwards.
TACTTCGACCGCAGCAGCAAGCTCTTTGCCCTGGCCTTGCAGCCAGGCCTGCGCTTCCCCTTCGCGCCCAAGGACGAGCTGGAGCCGCCGGAGCCCAAACCCGAAGTCAAGCCGGAGCTGAAACCCGAGCAACGCGCCGACGCCAGCAAGGCCGATGGCAAGCCAGATCCCGCCAAGCCCGAGCTGAAGCCAGAGTTGAAACCCGAACTCAAGCCCAAGCCCGCCATCCAGTTCGCAGGCTTGCGTGAGCGGCTCTACGAACTGCCCCTGCCCGCCGGCAACTACAGCGGCCTGACCACCGACGGCAAGCGCCTCTGGTTCCTCGACGCCGAAATCACCGGCGGTGAGCGCAAATCGATACTCAAGACCGCAGCCATCGACAACCAAGGCGGCAACATCGAAACCGTGGCCAGCGATGTGCGCAGCGTCGAGCTCAGCGCCGATGGCAAGAAGATGCTGGTGGTGCGCAATGGCGCGCCCGGCGCGGCGCCCGAGCTGATCCTCAGCGATGCCGGTGCCAAGCTGCCGACGGAGCTCGCCAAGTTCCAGGTGCGTTGGAGCGATTGGCAGATCGCCACCGACCCGCGCGCCGAGTGGCGCCAGATGTTTGCCGACGGCTGGCGCATGCACCGCGACTACTTCTACGACAAGGCCATGCATGGTGTGGACTGGCCCGCCATGCGCGCCAAGTACGAGCCCCTGGTCGAGCGCGTCAGCGACCGCGCCGAGCTGGCCGAGCTGATGGCGCAGATGGTCGGCGAGCTGGGCGCCCTGCACAGCCAGGTCAATGCCGGCGATCAGCGCCAGGCGCCCGAAGAGCCCGGCCTGGCCGGACTCGGCGCGCAGCTGAGCCGAACCTCTGACGGACTGCGCATCGAGCGCATCTACCGCGCCGACCCCGAGCTGCCCAGCGAGCTGGGCCCCTTGGCCCGCGCCGAGCTGGGCCTCAAAGACGGCGACCTGATCACCCACATCAACGGTCGCAAGGCCAATGAAGTGGCGCATGAGGTGGAGCTGCTGCGCGGCCAGGCCGGCAAGCAGGTGTTGCTGCAAATCAAGCCGTCCAGCGGTGGCCCGGAACTGCAGCGCATCGTCACGCCGGTGGCGCGCCAGCGCGAGCAACAGCTGCGTTATGCCGACTGGCGCTTTGGCCGCGCGCAAGCGGTCGACAAGGCCTCCAACGGCCGCATCGGCTATGTGCATCTGCGTGCCATGGGGCCGGCCGACATCGCCGATTTCGCACGTGAGTTCTACACCCATGTGGACCGCGAAGGGCTGATCATCGATGTGCGCTTCAACGGCGGCGGCAGCATCGACAGCTGGGTGCTGGAGAAGCTGCTGCGCCGCGCCTGGGCCTACTGGCAACCGCGATCGCCGGCCGGCGCACCGGTGCGCTCGAACATGCAGCAGACCTTCCGCGGCCAGGTCGTGGTGCTGCAGAACGAAGGCACGTATTCAGACGGCGAGACTTTCGCTGAGGGCTTCAAGCGCCTGGGCCTGGGCCCGCTGATCGGCACCACCACCTCGGGTGCGGGCGTATGGTTGTCGGACCAGAACCGCTTGATCGACAACGGCATGATGCGTGCGGCCGAGACCGGCCAGATCGCACCCGATGGCCGCTTCCTGGTGGAAGGCATCGGCGTCAAGCCGGATCTGGAGGTGGACAACCTGCCGCGCGCCAGCTTCCTGGGCGGTGATGCCCAGCTGGACGCCGCGATTGCCACGCTCAACAAGGCCATGGCCGAGAAGCCGCGCGCCGAGCCCAAGCCGGGCGCCTACCCGCGGCCGGTGAGCCTGAAGTAGGGAAAGACGCGGCAGGCACGCTTGCCGTGCCGCTGGAAGACAAACGGGAGGCCCGGTTCATCACCGGGCCTCCCGTTTTTGCTTGGGACTTAGGGCGCAGAGCCCAAAGGCTCAGGTCAATGTGACGCGTGCGAACTTGCGCTTGCCCACCTGCACGACCACGGTGCCGGCCTCCAGCTTCAAGCCCTTGTCGCTGACGACCGTGCCGTCGATGCGCACGCCGCCTTGCTCGATCATGCGCATGCCTTCGCTGTTCGAAGCCACCAGGCCAGCCGACTTCAACACATTGGCCAAGCCCAGGGGCGCGCCGCTGAGGCTGACCTCGGGGATCTCGTCTGGGATGCCGCCTTTGGCGCGGTTGTTGAAATCGGCCTCGGCTGCTTCGGCCGCCGCCGCGCTGTGGAAGCGTGCCGTCAGCTCCTTGGCCAGCAGCACTTTCGCTTCCTTGGGGTTGCGGCCTGCCCCGACCTCGCCCTGCAAGACGGCAATCTCAACCAGGCTCTTGAAGCTCAACAGCTTGAACCACTTCCACATCTGCTCATCGCTGATGGACAGGATCTTGGCGAACATGGTGTTGGCCGGCTCGCTGATGCCCACATAGTTGTTCTTGGACTTGGACATCTTCTCGACTCCGTCCAGGCCTTCCAGCAGCGGCATGGTCAGGATGCACTGAGGCTCCTGGCCGTACTCCTGCTGCAGGTGTCGGCCCATCAGCAGATTGAACTTCTGGTCGGTGCCGCCGAGTTCCAGGTCGCTCTTCAGTGCCACCGAGTCGTAACCCTGCATCAGCGGATAGAGGAACTCATGCACCGAGATCGGCGTCTGAGCGGCGAAACGCTTGGTGAAGTCGTCGCGCTCCATCATGCGGGCCACGGTGTACTTGGCGGCCAGCTGGATCATGCCGCGCGCGCCCAGCGGGTCGCTCCACTCGGAGTTGTAGCGGATCTCGGTCTTGCTTTCGTCCAGCACCAGCTTGGCCTGGGCGTAGTAGGTTTCGGCATTGGCCTTGATCTGCTCGGCCGTCAGCGGCGGGCGGGTGGCGTTGCGGCCGGACGGGTCGCCGATCATGGAGGTGAAGTCGCCGATCAGGAAAATCACCTGGTGACCCAGATCCTGCAACTGACGCATTTTGTTCAGCACCACGGTGTGGCCGATGTGGATGTCGGGCGCCGTCGGATCCAGGCCCAGCTTGATGCGCAGCGGCACGCCGGTGGCCTCGGAGCGGGCCAACTTTTGCACCCAGTCGGACTCAGGCAGCAGCTCATCACAGCCTCGCTGGGAGACCGCCAAGGCCTCGCGCACGCGATCGGTGACTGGGAACTGCGTTTTTGCTGCAGGCGTGGCGTTTGTTCGCGGATCGGACATGGGAGCGAGTGGGGCCTGGGTAAAGCCCTGATTTATCGGGTTTTCGTGGCGTTGACGCAAGGATGGGCTCGTTATACTCGCGCCTGGTTTTGTGACGGCACACCCTTGAGGAGGGGGCGACACAGCGGCTGATTCTAGTGGACGGGCCCACAGGCGCCTGGCACCACATTCTTTCGGCAGCACCGTGAATCCGCGGCGCTGACCCCAACAAGAAGACCCTGGGAACCGTACAGCGTGAAACTCCGGACAAATGACGTGAAGCTGGCTCTGGCGCGAGCCGAAGCCTTTGCCGCGCGGCATCCGCGAGCCCTGACCGGTGCCGTGGTCACCTTGCTCAGCGGTTTTGCAATCACCGCCTTTGGTATCGCCCCGCTGGCGCCCAATGCAGCTGACCTGCCGCAACGCACCCTGACTGAAGCCATTCAGATCGACGATCTGGAAAGCCAACTCAGCGCCTTGGCCAGCCACTCGATCGCGCTCAGCCGCAATGAGCTGACCCGCAGCAGCGACACGGTCGAAAGCCTGTTCAAGCGCCTGGGCGCCTTCGACCCGGCCGCCGCTGAATTCCTGCGCAAAGACCCCGTGGCCAAGCGCCTGCTGCAAGGCCGTGCCGGCAAGATGGTGCAGTTGACCGCCGACGCCTCAGGCGTGGTCCAGACCCTGGTGGCACGATTCCCGGCCGAATCCGCGGATCAGCAAGGCACCCATTTCAGCCGCCTGAGCATCAGCCGCAATGCTGAAGGCCACTTCAGCGCCAAGATCGAAACCGCGCCTCTGCAAGCGCAGATCCGCCTCGGCAGCGGCACCATCAACAGCTCGCTGTTCGCCGCCACCGACGAAGCCCGCATTCCCGACGCCATCGCCACCCAGATGGCCGATATGTTTTCGGGCGAAATCGACTTCCACCGCGAACTGCGCAAGGGCGACCGCTTCTCCATCGTCTACGAGAGCCTGACCGCCGACGGCGAACCCATCACTTGGAATGGGGCCGCGGGTCGCGTGATCGCTGGCGAGTTCGTCAACAACGGCCGTAGCCACACCGCGGTCTGGTTCAAGGACAGCGCCACCGGCAAGGGCAACTTCTACGCCTTTGACGGCCAGAGCAAGCGCCGCGCCTTCTTGGCCAGCCCCATGGAGTTCTCGCGCGTGACCTCCGGTTTCGCGATGCGCTTCCACCCGATTCATCAAACTTGGCGGCGTCACCTCGGCGTCGACTACGGCGCACCGACCGGAACTCCAGTGCGCACGGTCGGCGATGGCCATGTCGAATTTGCCGGTTGGCAGAATGGCTTCGGCAACGTGGTCCACATCCGCCACAACGGCGATCGCACCACCGTCTATGCCCACCTGAGCCGCATCGATGTGAAGAAAGGCCAGCGCATCGAGCAAGGCCAGCGCATTGGTGCCGTCGGTGCTACCGGCTGGGCGACCGGCCCTCATCTGCACTTTGAGTTCCGAGTCAAGGGCGCGCACCAGGACCCGCGTGTCATCGCCCGCGCCTCCGAAGCCGTGACCTTGCCCAATTACGCGCGCAATCAGTTCCAGCAAACCGTGGCCAGCGTGAAGACTCAGCTGACCGTGGCGCAAAGCATGGAATCCGGCGTGCTGGGCGCCGACTGAGCCCACGTTTCGCCCGCGCCACTCTCCGCAGGTCGCTCGCGCGCCTCACCCCATGAGTGAGCTCTTCATTGGCCTGATGTCCGGCACCTCGCTGGACGGGGTCGATGCCGTTCTGGCTCGCTTTACCGAAGCCGGCGCCATGCAGGTGCTGAGCCATGCCCACCAGCCCTTTGCCAAGGCCTTGCGCGAAGAGCTGCTGAGCCTGAATCAAAGCGGCCCCGACGAGCTCCATCGCGCCGCCCTGGCAGCCAATGGCCTCGCCCGCAGCTACGCCGACTTGGTGGCCCAGTTGCTGGAGCAATGTGGACTGCGCCCCAGCGATATCCAGGCGATCGGCGCGCATGGCCAGACCGTGCGTCACCGCCCCAGCGAGTTCGATGGCATCGGCTATACCAGCCAGCTGCTCAACGGTGCCCTGCTGGCCGAGCAGAGCGGCATTGCCGTGGTCTGCGACCTGCGCAGCCGCGATGTGGCGGCCGGCGGCCAAGGTGCACCCCTGGTGCCCGCCTTCCACCGCGCCGTGTTCGGCCGCACGGGTGAAAGCCTCGGCGTGCTCAATATCGGCGGCATCAGCAATATCAGTCTCTTGCTGGCCGACGAGCGGACGCTCGGCTTTGACTGCGGGCCCGGCAACTGCCTGATGGATGCCTGGATCAGCGAGCAGCGCGGACTGGACTACGACGGCGATGGCGCCTGGGCCGCCCAGGGTCAGGTCTTGCCAGAGCTGCTACAGGCTTTGCTGGCCGAGCCATTCTTTGCCAAGCCACCGCCGCGCAGCACCGGGCGCGACCTGTTTCACCGCGCTTGGCTGCAGCATCACCTGACTCGCTTGGTGACCCCCCCTCGAGCTGAGGATGTGCAAGCGACCTTGCTGGAACTGAGTGCGCGAGCTGTCGCTGACAGCCTTCGCAGCCAGAAGCAAGAATTGAGTCGCCTGCTTGTCTGCGGCGGCGGTGCACTGAACAGCCAACTGATGCGGCGCCTGCAAGCACTGTTGCCCGAGTCCGAGGTGGCGAGCAGCGATGCGGCCGGCCTGCCGGTCATGCAGGTCGAGGCCGCCGCGTTCGCATGGCTGGCCATGCGCTTTGTGCGCGGCCTACCTGGCAATCTATCGGCCGTCACCGGTGCGGCCGGGCCGCGTATTCTGGGCGCGCTGCACCCCGCCTGAAGACAGGCAAGCGCCCATGAAAAAGCCGCCTCAAGGGCGGCTTGTCTACACAGCGCACGTGAGCGTCGGTCAGACCGAGAAGCTCGAGCCGCAGCCGCAGGTGGTGGTCGCGTTCGGGTTCTTGATCACGAACTGCGCACCTTGCAGATCTTCCTTGTAGTCGATCTCGGCGCCAGCCAGGTACTGCAAGCTCATGGCGTCGATCAGCAGCGTCACGCCGTTCTTGTTCATCTGGGTGTCGTCTTCGTTGACGGCTTCATCGAAAGTGAAACCATACTGGAAGCCCGAGCAGCCACCGCCTTGCACAAACACGCGCAGCTTCAACTCGGGGTTGCCTTCTTCGGCCACCAGATCGCGCACCTTATCGGCCGCGCTGTCGGTGAAGACCAGCGGCACGGGCATCTCGTCGGCACCGATGGCGGGATTTTCAAGCACTGCGCTCATGTGAATTCCTGATGTTGGCGTTATGCCGGCATTGTCCATGCAAATGCAGGCAAGACCACCTGCCTTGCGGCAAGACCCCATGCCAGGTGCTGGCAATACCGAAACCGAACCGGGGCCTACAAACAAACAAGGCCGCTGAAAAGCGGCCCTGAGTGGTGGCGAGCGGCCCGTGAAGACCACCCACCAGGAAGATCGATCAGCGCTTGCTGAACTGCTTCCGACGACGCGCGCCGTGCAGACCGACCTTCTTACGCTCGACTTCACGCGCATCACGCGTGACGAAGCCGGCGCGGCTCAGCTCGGACTTCAGAGTCGCGTCATAGTCGATCAGAGCGCGGGTGATGCCGTGGCGCAGAGCACCGGCTTGACCCGACTCACCGCCGCCGTGGACGTTGACCTTGATGTCGAAGGTCTCGCCATGGTTCGTCAGCAGCAGAGGCTGCTTGGCGATCATGATCGAGGTTTGACGGCCGAAATAATCGCCGATGGCCTTGCCATTGACGACGATCTGGCCCGTGCCCTTCTTGATGAAGACACGTGCGACCGACGACTTGCGGCGGCCTGTACCGTAGTTCCAGTTTCCGATCATCACCGCTCCTTAGATTTCGAGAGGCTTAGGCTGCTGAGCGGCATGCGGGTGGGTGTCACCGGCATAGACCTTCAGCTTCTTCACCATGGCGTAGCCCAGAGGACCCTTGGGCAGCATGCCCTTGACAGCCTTTTCCAGGGCGCGGCCCGGGTGCTTGGCTTGCATGTCCTTGAACTTGGTGGCGTAGATGCCGCCCGGGAAACCCGAGTGACGGTAGTACACCTTGTCATTGGCCTTGTTGCCAGTGACGCGCAGCTTTTCTGCGTTGATGATGACGATGAAATCGCCGGTGTCCACGTGAGGCGTGTAAATGGCCTTGTGCTTGCCGCGCAAACGGAGTGCCACTTCGCTGGCAACACGTCCGAGCACCTTGTCGGTGGCGTCAATCACAAACCACTCGTGCGTCACTTCTGCCGGCTTGGCGCTGAAGGTCTTCATGAGTTTCTTTCGAATGCCCGGCAGAACATCTGCCCGGCGGTCGGATGGCTGATTCATACCCACACTCGCCGCATTCGGTGCCGCTTATCGGGACAAGGCCTGCGCATCGGTTTGCACCGCTCGCTACCCCATCTCGCGACCTCTCACACAAGGCGCATGGGTTTCTTCCCCACAGCCAAATCAGGGGAAGCCCGCGATTGTAGCAGGAAGTCATCTGATTTGAAAAGGAAGATTGGCCGATCGAGGCCCAACGTTGCGCCAGATCCCGGGTTACCATCCGGGTTATTACGTACGACCCCAGGGTCCCGCCATGAAGCCCGATGTTGAAAGCAGCGCCAAGGATCTGAAAGCTACACCGGCCGCCGAAGAAGCGTCGGCGTGGAATCCGGTGGCGGCCTTTCGACGCATGTCCAACTGGGTGCCGATACGCTCGCTGGCGCGCCGCCATCGCCACCGCATTGCCCAGCACCTGCTGACGCTGGCAGAGCGTGACCGTTATTTGCGTTTCGGCTACCCGGCTGCCGACGAGCAGATCAGCCGCTACGCCATGTCCCTGGATTTCGAGCGCGACGAGGTGCTGGGCATCTTCAACCGCAAGCTGGAGCTGGTGGCCATGGCCCACCTCGCCTACGCGCCGCGGCCGCAGCGCCCGGGCAAGGCCGCGATGGCCGAGTTCGGTGTCTCGGTGCTGGGGCAAGTGCGCGGGCGCGGCTTCGGCGCCCGCCTGTTTGAATGCGCGGCCCTGCACGCGCGCAACCGCGGCATCGACACCTTGTTCATCCACGCCCTGAGCGAGAACGCGGCCATGCTCAAGATCGCCCGCAATGCCGGCGCCACGGTCGAACGCGACGGCTCCGAATCGGAAGCCTGGCTGCGTCTGCCGCCCGACACCGTGTCTTCGCATGTGGATGAAGCGATCGAGCGCCATCTGGCAGAACTCGACTTCCAGTTCAAGCGTCATGTCCGTGTCATCGGCGACATCATTGACGGCGTGGCCGAGGTCAAGTCCAAGCTCGGCGAGGCCGGCAAGAGCGCCAAGCTCTGAACTTGGCCACAGCGGCCTGCACAGATCCAAGCCTTCGCAGGAAGCAAAAGCAAGCCACAAACCCGGCGCGCTTTCGGTCTCAACCACCCTGGCGTCAGCAACCCCCGGAACCAGGGGATACACCCAGTTACATGTCATGGTCTTGCGCTACATTTGGGTAATAAGCACCTGAACACAGGCGCAAATTCAAACCCAAATGGGCTGTCGAGGGCCATGCAAAGCACCATTCCGTGGATCATCGCGATCGCCTCGGGCTTCGGCCTGCTGGCCGTAGCGCTTTTGTGGGTGCTGAGGCGCTCCGCTCCTCCGACCAAGCCGCTGCCGACCGAATGGTCACTGACCGCGCGCCCGGTGTTCAGCAGCGATGAGCGGCGCGTCTATCGCCTGCTCAAGGAAGCCCTGCCCCACCATGTGATCCTGTCCAAGTTGCCGCTGGTGCGTTTCTGCCAACCGACCGAGGCCCAGGAAGTACGCTACTGGTTCGACCTGCTGGGCGCCATCAACGTCACCTTTGCGATTTGCAGCCCGAACGGCCGCGTGCTCGCTGCCGTGGATCTGGACAGCGAACGCGGCATCTCCGGCCGAGGCCTGCAGATCAAACAATCGGTGCTGGGCGCTTGCCGCGTGCGCTATCTGCGCTGCGCCATCGACAATCTGCCCAGCGCGGCAGAGTTGCAGTTGCTGGTGCCCTTCAGCAACAGCAACTCGCGTGGCCCGCAAGCAGCGCCCATGCCGGGCAGTATCTCGCCCTCGCGCCCCGGCTTGCAGGGCGGCACGGCGCGTCGCCCCAGCCGCAAAGGCTTGTGGCAGGACTCGGCCGTTTTCCATGACTCTTTCTTTGCCCCAGACAGCCGTTTCGACAACAACGGCATGGTGGACACCCCGCCGCGCCACAGCGGCGCGCAAGGCCACCGCAGCGGCGGAAGCGCATTCCAGAATTCCGTCCCGTTCGGCGAGCCCCTGAACGCAGACGCGCAGTATCCGGACGAAGCCCCCAACGACATCGTCGGCCACGTGGTCGACTCGCCGCGCTACGGCGGCCGCCTGCCACGCTGAAGCCGGCCCCTCCCCCGCCCAAGCGATACTGCGGCGCTGGACCGAACAAGGTCCGGCGCCGTTTTTCTTTCTCCCTCCCATGAACCCAGATCTGGATCGCAGCTTCGGCTCCCTGACCCCCGAATTCATGCTGGACGCGCTGGATGCCGCCGGCTTGTACGGCGATGGCCGCATGCTGCAGCTGAACTCCTACGAGAACCGGGTGCTGCAACTGCATCTGGAGGACGGCCGCATTGCCGTGGCCAAGTTCTACCGGCCGGGCCGCTGGAGCGACGCGCAAATCCTGGAGGAACACCAGTTCGCTCGCGAACTGGCCGAGGCCGAGGTGCCGGTGGCCGCGCCCTGGGCGCTGCAGGACGTCAAGGCGCAGCTGCAACTGGCTGGCGAGCCGCCCACCTTGGCCCATTTCGGCGACCAGCGCTTTGCCGTCACACCGCGCCAGGGCGGGCGCGCACCCGAGCTGGAAGACCCCGAGGTGCTGCGCTGGATCGGCCGTCTGCTCGCCAGGCTGCACACGGTGGGCCGCCGGCGCCCATTCGAGCATCGCCTGCGCTGGGCCGGCGCTGAACCAGGCCGCATGGCACGTGATCTGCTCGTGGCGCTGGACTGCGTGCCCATCGAGGTCTTCCCAGCCTGGGACGCCGTGGTGCAAGCCTGCCTGAGCCGCATTCGGACCACTTTTGACAGCATCCCTGAGCTGGAATTGCTGCGCCTGCACGGCGATTGCCACCCCGGCAACATCCTCTGGACACCCGACCACGGCCCCCATTTCGTGGACCTCGACGACGCCGTCACCGGCCCGGCCGTGCAGGACCTGTGGATGCTCTTGTCCGGCGATGAGGTGGCGGCGCGCCAGCAGCTGTCCTGGGTGTTGGAGGGTTATGAGACGGTGGCCGAATTCGACCGCCGCGAGCTGCGCCTGATCGAGCCCTTGCGCACCTTGCGCATGATCCACCACAGCGCCTGGCTGGCCAAACGCTGGAACGACCCGGCTTTCCCACTGGCCTTCCCCTGGTTCGGCACGTCAAACTACTGGCACGACCAGGTCGCCAAGCTCGGCGAGCAACTGGAGGCGATGACGCCCAAGGACGAGCGGCCGGTCGATGACTTCCGCGACGAGGGCGATGTGTCCTTCGATGAGGGTTTCCGCTAGGGAAATGCGCCGCACTTGGGCCACCTGGAATCACGAATTTGTCGGCCAGCTTTACAGATTTCTGCAGCCCAACAAGGTCACGGCCCTAACCCCTTGATTCATTGAGCTGTATCAAGTTGGCACGGAACTTGTAACGGGATGTTGCCTTCTCCCCATGGAACGGAGGCCATGTCGAGCCAGCGCCAAGCCGCCGCGCCGAACATGGCGCTGTGCTGTCGGGTTCTGGTCAACACTTCTTTGAATGAGCAATTTATGCAAACCAAAAAACTCTTCAGCGCCCTGACCCTGGCCTTCGTTGGTGGCCTCTTCACCTCTGCCGCACAAGCCGGCGTTGTCTATAGCGAAGGCTTTGACAACGGCTTCAACGGCTGGACCCGCGGCGATGCCTACTGGTCGAATTGCCAAGGCCAAGGCAATTGCGTTCTCAGCTCCGGGGGGCAGAGCGGCGCGTTCTTCAATCTGGGCACAGCCACGGGTCCGGACCCCGACCATCGCTTCTTCATCAGCTCCGTCTTCGACATTGCCGCCAACAGCGACTACACGCTCCAGTTCTACGTGCAGGACGACTACGCAGGCTATGCGCCCTACAACGTGCCCATCCAGGCGCAGATCAACGGCAACAATGTCGGTGGCATCGTCAAAGCTGCCACAGGCGGCTGGAACCTGATCAGCTTGAGCTGGAATTCTGGCGCTGCCACAACGGCTCAGATCACACTGAAGAACGAGTACCAGCTGTCGGGCTACTACCAAGGCGGCGGCTGGCTCGACTGGGGCTATGGCAACGACTTTGCTGTCGACTCGATTTCCATGACTGGCGCCGCTCCGGTGTCGAACCAAGTGCCGGAGCCCGCGACGCTGTCGCTGGTGGCCCTGGCCTTGCTGGGCGTTTGCGCTGGCCGTCGCCGCTCGGCTTGAGCACGACTCCATCGCCATGAAAAAGCCCGCCAATTGGCGGGCTTTTTTTCTTGCTGCGAGCCGTTGAACAATCAGCCCAGCAGCATGGCGTTGACGCGACGCACATAGGCCGCAGGGTCTTCCAGATGGCCGCCTTCGGCCAGCACGGCCTGGTCGAAGATCACCTGGGCCAGATCGTCGAACTGAGCGGCACCGTCCAGTTTCTTGATCAGGGCATGCTCGGCATTGATCTCCAGCGTCGGCAGCGAGCTCGGCGCGGCCTGGCCGGCTTGCTTGAGCAAGCGGGCCAGGTGGCCGCTCATATCGCCCTCTTCCACCACGATACAGGCGGGCGAGTCGACCAGGCGGGTGGAGACGCGCACGTCCTTGGCGCGCTCCTTCAACGCTTCCTTCAGGCGGTCCAGCAAGGGCTTGAGGTCTGCAGCCGCTTCCTCGGCCTTCTTCTTCTCGTCCTCATCCTGCAGCTTGCCCAGGTCGATGGCGCCCTTGGCCACCGATTGCAGCGGCTTGCCTTCGAACTCGAACAGGTGGGAGAGCATCCACTCGTCCACGCGATCGGTCAGCAGCAGCACCTCGATGCCCTTCTTGCGGAAGATCTCCAGCTGCGGGCTGTTCTTGGCAGCGCTGAGCGAATCGGCGGTGATGTAGTAGATCGCGTCCTGGTCTTCCTTGGCGCGCTTCAGGTAGTCGACCAAGGACACGCCCTCGTCGGCCTGGGTGGAGGCGAAGCGCAAGAGCTTGGCCAGACGTTCCTGGTTTTGATGGTCTTCGCCGATGCCTTCCTTGAGCACCTGACCGAAGTCCTTCCAGAAGTCGGCGTACTTGGCGCGATCGGCCGCGTCCTCGCTGTCGGCCAGCGATTCCAGCATGCCCAGCACGCGCTTGGTCGAGCCCTCGCGGATGGCCTTCACATCGCGGCTTTCCTGCAGCAACTCACGGCTGACGTTGAGAGGCAGGTCGGCCGAGTCGATCACGCCCTTGACGAAGCGCAGGTAGACCGGCATCAGCGCCTCGGCATCGTCCATGATGAAGACGCGCTTGACGTAGAGCTTGACGCCACCGCGCTTGTCGCGGTTCCACAGGTCAAACGGCGCCTTCTTGGGGATGTAGAGCAGCTGCGTGTACTCACTGCGGCCTTCCACGCGGTTGTGGGTGTGGGCCAGCGGCGCTTCGGTGTCGTAGCTGATCTGCTTGTAGAACTCCTCGTACTGCTCCTGCGTGACTTCGCTCTTGGAGCGCGACCACAGGGCCGAAGCCTTGTTGACCGACTCCCACTCGTCCTTGAGCACCTGCTTGGAGGCTTCAGCGTCCCACTCTTCCTTCTTCATCAGGATGGGCAGGGAGATGTGGTCGGAGTACTTGCTGATGACGGACTTCAAGCGCCAGGTCTTGAGGAACTCGTCCTCGCCCTCGCGCAGATGCAGGACGACATCGGTGCCGCGACCGGGCTTGCTGATGGTCTCAACTTCGTAGTCGCCGGTACCTTCCGAAGTCCAGCGAACACCCGCTTCAGCCGACAAACCGGCGCGGCGGGTTTCCACGGTGATGCGGTCGGCGACGATGAAGCCCGAGTAGAAGCCCACGCCGAACTGGCCGATCAGGTTGGCATCCTTCTTCTGCTCGCCTTCGAGCTTGGCCATGAACTCGCGCGTGCCGCTCTTGGCGATGGTGCCGAGGTGGGCGATCGCCTCTTCCTCGCTCATGCCGATGCCGTTGTCGCTGATGGTGACAGTGCGGGCAGCTTCGTCGAAGGAGACCCGAACTTCCAAGTTCGGCGTGTCCTCGAACAACTCGGCCTTGTCCAGCGCTTCGAAACGCAGCTTGTCGCAGGCGTCCGAGGCGTTGGACACCAGCTCGCGCAGGAAGATCTCCTTGTTGGAATACAGCGAATGGGTGACGAGGTGCAGGATCTGCTTGACCTCGGCCTGGAAGGCATGGGTTTGCTTTTGTGTCATGGCGTTGCGCGTGTCCTGAAAAACAAGAATCAAGGCGCGGGCGATCGTTGTTCACCGCGCGCGGGTGAGCCGGATGTGGGGCCAGCTGCGGGCGCTTCAAGAGCTGGGAACCAAGATTTGGCCGGCACGACTTTGGCCAGCCACTGCCAAGCAGGCTGAGAGAATCCCGCCATGAGCTCAGCCGACCCTGAAACCTTGACCCCGAAAGCCAGAGCCATCCTCTACTGGATGGACCTGGCCGGCGTGGCCGTGTTCGCCAGCAGCGGCGCCCTGGCCGCCATGCAGGCGGGGCTGGATCTGTTCGGCGTGTTGGTGCTGGCCGCCATCACCGCCATTGGCGGCGGCACGCTGCGCGACCTGCTGCTAGGCCGCCACCCCATCTTCTGGATGACGGACACGCGCTACATCAAGGTGATCGGCCTCACTGCCCTGCTGACCGCCCTGGCCGCCAGCCGTTGGAGCCAGGCCCTGGCCAGCGGCCATGTGGCCCTGGTGCTGGCCGACACCCTGGGCCTGGCCCTGTTTGCCTTGTGCGGCGCCGAGATTGCCGAAGAGGCCGGCAAGCCACGTCTGGTCGTGGTGCTGCTGGGCACCATCACCGCCAGCGGCGGCGGCGTGCTGCGCGATCTGCTGACCGGCCAAGTGCCCCTGCTGCTGCGCCGGGACATCTACGCCAGCGCGGCCATCGGCGGCATTGCGGCCTATCTGCTGCTGCGGGCCCTGGGCCTGCCGCGCCAGATCGCCTTCTTCAGCGGCATGCTGGTGGTGGCGGCGCTGCGCCTGGCTTCGCTGCAGCTCGGCTGGCAGCTGCCGGCGCCCCAGCTTCAGTAAGACAGCGTCCGCTTGGCCACATCGACCCTGAGCAAGGCCTTGCTCAGGGCGCCGCTGGTGGCACGCGCGTAGTCCAGCGCCCAGGCCGGGTCACCGAAAGCGGCTGGTCCCACGGCGGCGGCCACACCCAGGATCTTGTCGGCCAGCAAGACCTTGCCCGAGCCTCGCATGGGCTCGCACTCGTTCTTGACGTACTGCTCGTCCAGCCACTTGCGGGCGGCCTCGAAGCTCAAGACTTCCTCGGCATCCACCACCAGATCGAACTGCTGGAGCGGGCTGAACACGACCTTCACTTCACTGCGCATCGCGGGCCTTTCGGGGCTGGGACGGTCTGATTCTGGCTCAGAACTCAGGTGCGCGCCGCCTTGACCGCCGCGCTGAGCACTTCCAGCACCTCGATCGAATCGTCCCAGCCCAGGCAGGCATCGGTGATGCTCTTGCCGTAGTCCAGCTTGCGGGCGTCGTCCTTGCCTGGCGTGAACTTCTGAGCGCCGTCGTGCAGATGGCTTTCGACCATCACGCCGAAGATGCTCTGGCTGCCAGCGCGAATCTGCGCCGCCACATCGCGCGCCACTTCGAGCTGGCGCAGGTGCTGCTTGGAGCTGTTGGCATGCGAGCAATCCACCATCAGCGTGGTGTCCAGCTTGGAGGCGGCCAGGTCCTTGCAAGCGGCGGCCACGTTCTCGGCGTCATAGTTGGGCGCCTTGCCGCCGCGCAGGATCACGTGGCAGTCCTTGTTGCCCTTGGTCTCGACGATGGCGACCTGGCCGTTCTTGTGCACCGAGAGGAAATGGTGGCCGCGGGCCGCCGCCTGGATGGCGTCGGTGGCGATCTTGATATTGCCGTCCGTGCCGTTCTTGAAGCCGATCGGAGCGGACAGACCTGAGGCCAACTCGCGGTGCACCTGGCTCTCGGTCGTGCGTGCGCCGATCGCGCCCCAGGAGATCAGATCGCCGATGTACTGGGGCGAGATCACATCCAGGAACTCCGAGCCGGCCGGCACGCCCAGGCGGTTGATCTCCAGCAGCAACTGGCGGGCGATGCGCAGGCCCTCGTCGATGCGGTAGCTCTCGTCGAGGTAGGGGTCGTTGATCAAGCCCTTCCAGCCCACCGTGGTGCGCGGTTTCTCGAAGTAGACGCGCATCACGATCTCCAGCGTGTCGGCGTACTTCTCGCGCTCGAGCAGCAGGCGGCGCGCGTACTCCAGCGCCGCGGCCGGGTCGTGGATGGAGCAAGGGCCGATGATGACCAGCAGGCGGTCGTCCTTGCGCTGCATGATCTTGCGGATGCTCTGGCGCGTGCCGGCGATCAACTGCTCCATCGGCGTGCCGCGGATGGGGAAGAAACGGATCAGATGCTCCGGCGGCGGCAGCGGCGTGATGTCGACGATGCGCTCGTCATCGGTCGCGCTGGTCTTGTCCTCTTGCGAGTACCAGCGTTCAGCCTGAATTTCCGGTTTGGCGGACTTGGCATTCATGGGCGTGACTCTCACTTTCCGTGCTTTTGAAATCGGGGCAGCGCGCCAGGGACGAAAAAAAACCGCCGGGTGGTGGACCCGGCGGTTTCTAGAGATTTGTGCGCTGTGCTTGGTGTTGCTTGCTTACGCTCTCGCCTCTCGGCCGCCGGTGCGGTTGGAGAACCAAAAAAAGCTAAAGAAATAAGTCTTCGGCGAGTGCATGAGCTGGAATGTAGCACGCAGTTTTTGACAAGCGTTCAGCGCAGATTCAAGCATTGAGGCCTGCGCACAACAGCGCTCAGGCCGTTCCGCCCACCGTCATGCCCTCGATGCGCAGGGTCGGTTGGCCCACACCCACCGGCACGCTCTGCCCTTCCTTGCCACAGACGCCAACTCCCGTGTCCAGCTGCATATCGTTGCCGATCATGGTGACGCGGGTCAGTGCATCTGGACCGTTACCAATGATGGTCGCGCCCTTGACCGGGTACTGGATCTGGCCGTTTTCCACCCAGAAGGCTTCGCTGGCCGAGAAGACAAACTTGCCCGATGTGATATCCACCTGGCCGCCACCGAAGTTGCTGGCGTACAGACCCTTCTTGATGCTGGCGATGATTTCCTTGGGGTCCTTGTCGCCGCCCAACATATAGGTGTTGGTCATGCGCGGCATGGGCACATGGGCGTAGCTTTCGCGGCGACCATTGCCGGTGGCCGCGACCTTGGTCAGACGGGCGCTCATGGCGTCGTGGATATAGCCCTTGAGGATGCCGTCCTCGATCAGCACATTGCGCTGCGAGGCGCAGCCCTCGTCGTCGACATTGAGCGAACCGCGGCGGTCGGGGATGGTGCCATCGTCCAGCACCGTCACGCCCTTGGCGGCGACGCGCTGGCCGATGCGTCCAGCAAAAGCGCTGGAGCCCTTGCGGTTGAAGTCGCCTTCCAAGCCATGGCCGATGGCCTCGTGCAGCAGCACGCCCGGCCAGCCCGGGCCCAGCACCACGGTCATCTCCCCGGCCGGAGCGGGGCGCGATTCCAGATTCGTCAGGGCGGCATTGACCGCCTGGTCGACATAGCTGGCGATCATCTCGTCGGTGAAATAGGCCAGGCCGAAACGCCCGCCACCACCGCCGCTGCCGACCTCACGCCGACCATTGCTTTCGGCGATCACGGTCACCGACAGCCGCACCAGCGGGCGCACATCGGCGGCCAGAGTGCCGTCGGCGCGCGCCACCAGCACCACATCATGTTCGGCCGCCAGGCCGGCCATGACCTGAGCCACGCGCGGGTCCTTGGCTCGGGCCATGCGCTCGGCGCGCTCCAGCAGGGCCACCTTTTCGGTGCTGTCCAGGCTGGCAATCGGATCGGCCGCGCCGTAAAGCGAGCGGCTCGGCGCCACCGTGCCGACGCTGGGCACCTTGACGCGGCGGCTCTGGCCGGCGGCGGCGATGCTGCGCACGGTCAGGGCGGCGTCCATCAGGGCCGCTTCGGAAATATCGTCGGAGTAGGCAAACGCCGTCTTCTCGCCGGCGACGGCGCGCACGCCCACGCCCTGGTCAATGCTGAAGGAGCCGCTCTTGACGATGCCCTCCTCCAGGCTCCAGCCCTCGGCACGGGTGGTCTGGAAATACAGGTCGGCATCGTCAACCCGGTGTTCGGTGATCAGGCGCAAGGCCTTGCTCAGAACATGTTCGCTGAGGCCATAAGGCTCCAGCAATTGGCTGCGGGCTGCTACCAGGCGGGCAAGAGTGGGTTCGCGCGAGATCATGCGGGCCATTGTAGGAGCGGGCGCGGCCACGCAGGGGCGGCGCCCGATTGGCCCTGCCGCTGGATCAGAAGGGCCGCGCAAAGGCCTGGGCCAGGGCGTCGTAGATCACCCGCAGGCGCGGCGTGTCGCGCAGCTCGCGGTGGGCGGTCAGCCAGAGGTGCAGGGGCTCGATCGGCAGTTCGTGCAGCACCTGTTGCACCTCGGAGTCACGCTCGCCCAGGGCCACGGCGCTGACAGCCAAGCCCATGCCGGCGCGCATGGCCTCCCAGATCACCACCTGGTTGTCGCAGCGCAGGCCGAAAAAACTCACTGGCACCGGCGTGCCAGCCGCGGCAAAACCACGCAGCATGCGGTCGGAGCGGTCGTAGCCCAGCCAGTCGTGCTCCAGGATCGTGCTCATTTGCGGCAGGCCGCGGCGGGCGATGTAGTCGCGGTGGGCAAACACGCCGACCGGCCACTCGCTGAGCTTGCGCGCCACCAGCATCTCCTGCTCGGGGCGCACCATGCGCAGCGCGATGTCGGCGCTGCGCTGCTGCAAATCTTCCTGCTCGTTGCTGACCACCAGCTCGATCTGCACCTCCGGGTAGCGTTGGCGCAGCGCGTGCAGCACCGGCGGCAGGAAATAGGTGCTGACGATGTCGCTGGCGGTCAGGCGCACCGTGCCGGCCAGCGATTGATCGCGCGCGGCCAGGGCCAGAGCCAGCTCCTGCGCGCCCTCGCGCATGCGGCGCGCAGCCGGCAGCAAGGCATGGCCGGCCTCGGTCAGGCTCAAACCGCGGCTGTGGCGCTCGAACAGCAGCTGGCCCAAGGATTCTTCCAGCGCCAGCAACTGCCGCCCCAAGGTGGGCTGACTCAGACCCAGCTGCGGCGCGGCGCGGTTGAGCGAGCCGGCCTCGGCCAGGGCGAGGAATATCTGCACTTGCGACCAGTCCAGGGCCATGTGGCTTCCAATTCAAAAATGAATACCTGACCCGCAATATAGCCAGTTCCGAAATACAAACCGGCCGCCGACACTGCAGGCCTGAAGACGCTCCCCTGGCACATACTTTCATGATCCACACCCAAAGAATGACGGCCCACATCGAAGGCGACTTTGTCGTTTTCCTGATCGGCATGCGCATCAACAAGCCCTGGCTGCTGCACAAATGGTGGCCAGTGGCCGCGGCCATGCCGCGCATGCTGGCCGAGCTGAAAAGCCAGCCGGAGCGGGGCCTGCTGCATGCGGAGATGTGGTTCGGCCGCACGGTGATCGGCGTGCAGTACTGGCGCTCGATGGAGCAACTGCTGGCCTATGCGAAAGACCGCCAGGCGGCCCATCTGCCCGCCTGGGCGGCCTTCAACAAGGCCATCGGCAAGGACGGCACCGTTGGCGTCTGGCACGAGACCTACTCGGTGCGCGCGGGCGAGCACGAGAGCATTTACCTGAACATGCCGGCCTTTGGCCTGGCCCGGGCCGGCGCCTTGCAGCCGGTGCAGGCACATCGCGACAGCGCGGCCCAGCGCCTGCGGCGTGAGGCTTGATGCCGGCCGCCACAGTCCCTCACCGAGCTTCACGGATCTTTACCGCCGGGTGGTCACCGCAGCCAGCTAAGCCGGCGTTGTGGACTCAATCAAGCACGCAAACCCGCGGCTTGATCCTTCCCCTCCACACCTCGCCAACCCCCGCCTTAGGGTTGGATAGACACAAGGACCTCAACGTCATGAACGCTGCCGCCACGATGACTCGCAAACTCCATCTGTCACTGATCGGTGCTGCCCTGCTGGGCCTGATCGCCAGCGCCGCCCAGGCACAAACGCCAGCCACACCGCGGGTGGACCATCGCCAGGCCCATCAGCAAGCTCGCATCGCCCAAGGAGCCGCCTCGGGCACCCTGAGCGCCCAGGAAACTCAACGCCTGGAGCGCGGCCAGGCCGCCGTGCAAAACGCCGAAGCCCAGGCCAAGGCCGATGGCACAGTCACCCAGCAGGAACGCCGTCATCTGCACCGCATGCAGGAGCGCAAGAGCGCGGCCATCCACCGCGCCAAGCACAATGACAAGACCGCGGCCGGTCAGTGAGCGCCTGCGCCTGATTTCAGCCCGGGACGCACCACTCAGTCCTGGGCTTTGTTCTTCTTTTCCAAGGCCAGATCGTAGAGACGGTTGCGCGAGGCACCGCTGAGCTCGGCCGCCAGGCTGACCGCTTGTTTGAGCGGCAGCTCGCGCAAGAGCAAGTCCAGGGTGCGCAAGGTCTCGGCCGGCAAGTCATCGGCCGCCGCCTGGCTGGCCCGCACCGCATGCAACACCAGCACGAACTCGCCGCGCTCGCGCTGGGCATCGGCCGCCAACCAAGCGGGCAGGCTGGCCGCCGGCGCCGTGTACACGGTCTCGAACTGCTTCGTCAGTTCGCGGCAGACCGTCACGGTCTGCTCGGGGCAGAGCTCGGCCAGCAAAGCCAGCAGCGCTTCAATGCGGTGCGGTGCCTCGAACAGCACCTGGCTGCGCCGGCTCCCGGTCAAGGCCTGCAGGGCGTTGCGCCGCTCGGCGGTCTTGGTCGGCAGGAAGCCCGCAAACTCGAAACCCTCGGCCGCGGTGTCACCGGCCACGCTGAGCGCAGTCACCGTGCTGCTGGCCCCAGGCAAGGGCAGCACGCGCAGGCCCGCAGCCGCCACGGCCGCGACCAAGACCGCGCCGGGGTCGGAGATGGCCGGCGTACCGGCGTCGCTGATGTAGGCGATGCGTTCGCCCTGCCGCAGCCGCGCCAGCAAGTCGGCGCTGGCCTCATGCTCGTTGTGCTGGTGCAGCTTGATCAAGGGCTTGTGCAGGCCCAGATGGCGCAGCAGGCCGGCGCTGACCCGCGTGTCCTCGCAGGCCACCGCATCGACCAGGCCCAGCACATGCACGGCGCGCAGGCTGATGTCCGCCAGATTGCCGATGGGTGTGGCCACCACATAGAGCGTGGCTGCAGGATACTGCTGGCCACCCGCGGCGGCAGCAGCCGCCTGCAGGAGCAGGGAGGCATCGATGTTCAAGTGGGCTTCTCCGAAAAAGGCAGTCTCGCCGGCGACCGGCAGAACGCAAGAAACAAGCGGCCGGCCAACGGCGCGTCAACGCCTGGGGCAGGCCGGCGAAGATGCGGCCCTGCGCCATCTGCAGGCCCAAGGCCTGCATCTGCTGGAGCGCAATTATCGGGTCGCCGCAGGGCGCGGTGCCCGCGCCGGCGAGGTCGACCTGATTCTGCGCGCCCGCGACGGCACCCTGGTCTTCGTGGAAGTGCGCGCCCGAGCCGGCCTCGGGCATGGCGGCGCAGCCGCCAGCGTCGGTAGCCGCAAGCAGGCCCGGCTCATTTACGCAGCCCAGCATTACCTGCTGCGCCATGCCAGCCCGCCACCTTGCCGCTTTGATGTGGTGGCGATCGACGGCGATCAGATCGAATGGCTGGTGGCCGCCTTCGATGTCGGATCAGCCTGAACCTGCCCTTCCGCTGCTGCCGCCGGGTGCAGACGGCAGCACCTGGCAGGCCCGCGGCCCCTGGAACCAGGGTTTGCCTGCACTCGCTTATGATCCCGCCACATGCTAGAGCAAAGAATCCAAACCCAGTTCTTCGAAAGCGCCGACCTGCTGTACCAGGTGGCCGAGAACCTGTCGCGCCCCCTGGCCGACGCCGCGCAAATGCTGATCGAAGGCATCACCAGCGGTGGCCGCGTGCTCTGCTGTGGCCAAGGCCTGTCCGCACTGGATGCCAGTTATATGGCAGCCCTGCTGGTCGGCCGCTTCGAGCAGGAACGCCCCGGCCTGGCCGCTTGGGCCCTCGATGGCCAAGCCCATGGCAGCAATGCCGAAGAAGCGCTGACCCGGCAGGTGCAGACCCACGGCCACCCCGGTGACCTGCTGCTGCTGTTCGAAGCGCAGGCCGAATTGCAGAACCGCTGGGCCCCCGTGCTGGAGGCCGCCCATGCGCAAGAGATGAGCGTGATCGCCCTCACCGGCGGAGGCAATGACCCCATGCGCTCCCTGCTTCAGGACACCGATGTGCAGATCCGCGTGCCCCACAGCCGCGCCGCCCGTGTTGCCGAAGCGCAGCGCCTGCTCGCGCATTGCCTGTGTGACGCCGTCGACCTGCAGCTGCTGGGTGCGGGCGAGTAATCAGGCCAGCACCCATTCACATATCACCGGACCCCACTGCCATGAAACTGCTTCCGATCCGCTCTGCCCGCACCAGCGTCTTGCTGCTCGCCCTGGGCGCCGCCTTTGTCAGCTCGGCCTGCGCCCCTTTGATGCTGGGCGGCGCCATGATGGGTGGCGCCATCGTCGCCACCGACCGCCGCACCTCGGGCACCCAGGTCGAAGATGAAGGCATCGAGTTCAAAGCGGCTGCGCGCATCCGCGAACAGCTCGGCGACAAGGGTCATGTCAACGTCAATGCCTACAACCGCATGGTGCTGCTGACCGGCGAAGTTGCCAGCGAAGCCGAACGCGCCCGCATCGAGAAGATCGCCAGCGAAGTCGAGAACGTGCGCCATGTGCTCAATGAAACCGCCGTGCTGGGCAACAGCTCCCTGAGCAGCCGGACCAGCGACGTCACCCTGGCCGGCAAGATCAAGTTCAGCCTCGTTGATGCACGCGACCTGATCTCGAACGCCTTCTATGTGGTGGTCGAGCGCGGCACCGTCTACATGATGGGCCGCGTCTCCGAGCGCGAAGCCAGCCGCGCCGTGGAGATTGCCCGCGGCGTCAGCGGCACACAGAAGGTGGTGCGCGCCTTCGAGATCATCAGCGAAGAAGAGCTGGCTCGCCTGACGCCCAAGCGCGTCGAGCCGCAGAGCAAGTAAAGCAATATCGGGGCGGCGCGGGTGCGCCGCCAGGCTCTCACTTCAAGCGCTGAATCAGGCTGGACGTGTCCAGCCGGCCACCACCAGCGGCCTGCACATCGGCGTAGAACTGGTCGACCACGGCCGTCACCGGCACGCGCGCACCGTTGCGGCGCGCCTCGTCCAGCACCAGGCCCAGGTCCTTGCGCATCCAGTCGACGGCAAAGCCAAAGTCAAACTTGCCGTCGACCATGGTCTTGCCGCGGTTGTCCATCTGCCAGCTCTGGGCCGCACCCTTGCCGATGACATCGAGCACCTGCTTCATGTCCAGGCCGGCCTTGTCACCGAAGGCAATCGCCTCGGCCAGGCCTTGAACCAGGCCGGCGATGCAGATCTGGTTGACCATCTTGGCCAGCTGACCAGCACCCGACTCGCCCACCCGCGTGACCGCCTTGGCCATGGCCATGGCAAGCGGGCGGATCTGCTCGAAGGGCTCGGCATCGCCGCCGCACATCACCGTCAAAGCACCATTGACCGCACCCGCCTGGCCGCCTGAGACGGGTGCGTCGATGAAGTGCAGGCCCAGGCGGCGCGCCTCGGCATGCAGCTCGCGCGCGACCTCGGCCGAAGCCGTGGTGTGGTCCACAAAAATCGCGCCCGGCGACATGCCGGCGAACGCACCATGCTCGCCCAGCACCACCGAGCGCAAGTCATCGTCATTGCCCACGCAGGCGAACACGATGTGCGCGCCCTGCGCTGCCTCGCGCGGTGTGGCGGCGGCGCGGCCGCCCTCTTGCGCGGCCCAAGCCTGGGCCTTGCTGGCCGTGCGGTTGTAGACCGTGAGCTGGTGGCCGGCGCGAGCCAGATGGCCAGCCATGGGATAGCCCATCACGCCCAGGCCTAGAAAGGCCACGGGCTGCGAGGGGATGGCGTCATAGGCGCGCACGGCGGCGCCGGTGGGTAGGTGGGTGGCTGCGTTCATGCCGCCACTCTAAACCAGGGCTGGGCTGGGGCGCAGCCGCAGCTTCAGAGAATGGTGAAGTGCTCGGTGCCGGTGCTCAGATCGCCGGAGCGCGCACGCTCGCTGTTGAGCTTGATCTGCAGGCGCAGGTCGTTGACCGAATCGGCATTGCGCAGCGCGTCTTCGTACGTGACCTTGCCGCTCTCATAGAGATCGAACAAGGCCTGGTCGAAGGTCTGCATGCCCTGCTCGCGCGAGCGTTTCATGATCTCCTTGATCTCACCGACCTCGCCCTTGAAGATCAGGTCGGACACCAAGGGCGTGTTGAGCAGGATCTCGACCGCCGCCACCCGGCCCTTGCCCTCGCGGCGCGGCAAGAGGCGCTGCGACACCAGGGCGCGCAGATTGAGCGAGAGGTCCATCAGCAGCTGGCTGCGGCGCTCTTCGGGGAAGAAGTTGATGATGCGGTCCAGGGCCTGGTTGGCGCTGTTGGCGTGCAAGGTGGCCATGCAAAGGTGGCCGGTTTCGGCGAAGGCCACGGCATGCTCCATGGTCTCGCGGTCGCGCAGCTCGCCCATCAAGATGACATCGGGCGCCTGGCGCAGCGAGTTCTTCAACGCCGACTCCCAGGTGTCGGTGTCGATGCCGACCTCACGCTGGGTGACGATGCAGTTTTTGTGCGGGTGCACGAACTCAATCGGGTCTTCGATGGTGATGATGTGGCCGTAGGTGGTCTGGTTGCGCTCGTCGATCATGGCCGCCAGCGAGGTGCTCTTGCCCGAACCGGTGGCGCCGACGACGATCACCAGACCGCGCTTGAACTGCACCACCTCGCGCAAGATCTTGGGCAGATCAAGCGAGGCAATGGTCGGCAGCTCGGCCGGAATCGTGCGCAGCACCAGGCCCACCGAGCCTTGCTGCAAGAAGGCATTGGCACGGAAACGGCCGATGCCCTGCGGCGAAATGGCGAAATTGCATTCCTTGCTGCGCTCGAACTCGGCCGCCTGCTTGTCGTTCATGATGGAACGCGCCAGCTGCAAGGTGTGCTGGCCGCTCAGGGGCTGGGGCGAGACCTTGGTCACCTTGCCGTCGACCTTGATGGCGGGCGGGAAGTCGGCCGTCAGGAACAAGTCCGAGCCCTTGCGCGAGACCATCAGGCGCAGCAGATCGTTGATGAATTTCGAGGCCTGATCGCGTTCCATGAATGAATCGTCCTAACCGTCTGCTTGATTTGACCGCCGGCAATGTAGCAGGCTGGTGCGCCGCCGGTGCCGAGGTCAGCCAGGGAAGTTTTGCCGCGACTCCCGTGGCTGCCGCCACATGAGTCACGTCGAACTTTCTGGGCTTTAGCCCGGAAAGTTCTCCGGAAACTTGGCCTTGGCCCGCGCCTCGGCCGGGGCAATGATGTTGCGGCGGACCAGGTCGGTCAAGTTCTGGTCCAGGGTCTGCATACCGACCGCATTGCCGGTCTGAATGGCCGAGTACATCTGCGCGACCTTGTTCTCGCGGATCAAATTGCGAATGGCCGAGGTGCCCAACATGATTTCGTGCGCCGCCACACGGCCGGAGCCGTCCTTGAGTTTGCACAGGCTTTGTGAGATCACGGCCACCAGGGATTCGGACACCATGGCCCGCACCATTTCTTTTTCAGCCGCTGGGAAGACGTCGACGATACGGTCCACGGTCTTGGCGGCAGACGAGGTGTGCAAAGTGCCGAAGACCAAGTGGCCGGTTTCCGCGGCGGTCAGGGCCAGTCGGATGGTTTCCAGGTCACGCATTTCACCGACCAGCACGGCGTCCGGGTCCTCGCGCAGCGCCGATTTCAGCGCGTTGGCAAAGCTCATGGTGTGCGGGCCGACCTCACGCTGGTTGATCAGGCTCTTCTTGGACTCGTGCACGAACTCAATCGGGTCCTCGATGGTCAGGATGTGGCCGTACTCGTTCTCGTTGAGGTGGTTGACCATACCGGCCAGCGTGGTCGACTTGCCCGAACCCGTGGGGCCGGTCACCAGCACCAGGCCACGCGGGCGCAGGGCCAGCTCGGCAAAGATCTTGGGCGCGTTGAGCTGCTCCAGCGAGAGGATCTTGCTCGGAATGGTCCGAAACACAGCGCCGGCGCCGCGGTTCTGGTTGAAGGCATTGACCCGGAAGCGCGCCAGGCCCTGGATCTCAAACGAGAAGTCCACTTCCAGCGACTCTTCGTAGATCTTGCGCTGGGAGTCGTTCATGATGTCGTAGACCATGTCGTGCACCTGGCGGTGTTCCAGGGCTTCGACATTGATGCGACGCACATCCCCATGCACGCGGATCATCGGTGGCAGGCCGGCCGAAAGGTGCAAGTCGGAGGCCTTGTTCTTGACCGAAAATGCGAGCAGTTGAGTGATGTCCATGATTGTGAGAAAGAGCCTGGGCCATTATGGCGACGATAGCGAACAACATACAAGAACAGCACCGTCGCATCGCAGCAGCCTGCGAGCGTGCAGGGCGCGAGCAGCATAGCGTGAGCCTCTTGGTCGTCAGCAAGACTTTCCCGGCGGCGGCGGTACGCGAGGCCCATGCGGCGGGCGAGCGCGCCTTCGGCGAAAACTATGTGCAAGAAGGCCTGGACAAGATCGCCGAGCTCGCAGACCTCCGATCACAGCTGGCTTGGCACTTGATCGGCCCCCTGCAGAGCAACAAGACCCGGCCGGTGGCCGAGGCCTTCGACTGGGTGCACAGCGTGGACCGGCTCAAGACCGCACAGCGCCTCTCGGAACAGCGCCCGGCCACGCTGCCGCCGCTGAACATTTGCTTGCAAATCAATATCAGCGGCGAGGCCAGCAAGAGCGGCATCGCCCCGGCTGAGTTGCCCGCCTTGGCCCGCACGGTTGCCGCCCTGCCGCGCCTGCGTCTGCGCGGCCTGATGGCCGTGCCGGAAGCAGCCGCAGACTTTGAAGCACAGCGCCAGCCGCACCGCGACCTGGCCGAGCTGCTGGCCGACCTGAAACAGCAAGACCCGACCCTGTTCGGCGGCCTGGACACCTTGTCCATGGGCATGAGCGCCGATCTGGAAGCGGCCGTGCTGGAGGGCGCGACGATGGTGCGCATCGGCTCGGCCATCTTTGGTGCCCGCTCCTATGCGTAAGCTGCGCTCATTTGCCCTGATTCTGGGTCTGGCCTGGTTTCCGCTCGCCGGAGCGGCTCCAGCCATGGTCGAAGACAGCATCGCCCAGCGCGCCCTAGCCTGCACCCAGTGCCATGGCCAGCAAGGCCGCGCCGCCGCCGACGGCTACTACCCACGCCTGGCCGGCAAGCCGCAGGGCTATCTCTACAAGCAGTTGCTCAACTTCCGCGATGGCCGGCGCCACTACGGCCTGATGAGCGATCTGGTCGACCCCTTGAGCGATGCCTATCTGAACGAGCTGGCGGGCTACTTCGCAGGCCTTCACCTGCCCTACCCGCCGCCGCAGACTCCGGTCCTGCCGGCTGCGGTGCTGAGCCGCGGCCAAGAGCTGGTGCTCAAGGGCGATCCGGCGCGCAAGCTGCCGGCCTGTGTGCAGTGCCACGGCCAGCAGCTGACCGGGGTGCAGCCCTTCATCCCCGGCCTGCTGAGCCTGCCGCGCGACTATCTCAACGGCCAGCTCGGCGCCTGGCGCAGCGGCCAGCGCCGCGCCGTCGCGCCCGACTGCATGGCCTCGATCGCCAAGCAGCTCAAGGAAGAAGAGATCAACGCCATCTCGCACTGGCTGGCCGGCCAGCCCATGCCCGCCGGCGCCCGCCCGGCCGACAGCCTGCCCGCGCCCCTGCCCATGGAATGCGGGGGGCTCAAGTAAATGAAGCTCCGCACCAAGCTCCTTGGCGCGCTCGTCGCCGGCCTGCTGCTTGCCGCCCTGGCGGTGCAGCGCCTCAATCACCTGGACGAGAGCGCGCCGCGCAGCACGCCATTTCAATCAAGCCCGGCCCTGATTGAGCGCGGCGCCTACCTGGCCCGCGCCGGCAACTGCATGGGCTGCCACACCGCCCGTGGCGGCGCCGAGTACGCCGGCGGCCGCGCCATCCCCACGCCTTTCGGCAGCGTCTTCACGTCCAACCTCACGCCCGATGCCGAGACCGGCCTGGGCCGCTGGAGCGCCGATGAGTTCTGGGCCGCCCTGCACAACGGCCGCGGCCGCGACGGCCGCTTGCTGACGCCCGCCTTCCCCTACGACAACTACGCCCTGGTCACGCGCAAGGACGCCGATGCGCTGTTCGCCTACCTGCAAAGCCTGCCCGCCGTGGCCCAGCCGCGGCGCGAGCATGAGCTGCGCTTCCCCTACAACACGCAAGCCGCACTGGCGGTCTGGCGGGCGCTGTACTTCCGGCCGGCGGTGTTCCAGCCCGATGCGCAGCGCACGGCCGAATGGAACCGTGGTGCCTACCTGAGCCAGGGCCTGGGCCACTGCAATGCCTGTCACGCCAGCCGCAACAGCCTGGGTGCCACCGGCGGCTTGAACGACTTCTCGGGCGGCATGCTTGATGCCTTGGGCTGGTACGCGCCCTCGCTTCACGATGCAGCGGAAGGCAGCGTCGCCAGCTGGAGCGCGCCGGCCCTGCAGCAATGGCTGAGAAGCGGCCGCAACGACCAGGCCAGCGCGCTCGGCCCCATGAGCGAGGTGATCCGCGGCAGCACCCAGCACCTCAGCGACGCCGATCTGGCCGCCATGGCGGTCTATTTACAGACCCTGCCTCAGCACAGCAAACCGGCCGCGGTGCCCGAGCGGCGCGCCGAGTTCAAGCTGCGCGAGCAAGGCACGCAACTCTATGCCGACCACTGCGCGAGCTGCCACGGCGAGCAGGGTCGGGGGGTGGCCGGCATCTACCCCGCCCTGGCCGGCAACCGCGCGCTGCTGATGGCCAACCCAGCCAATCTGCTGCGCATCATCCAGCGCGGCGGTTTCGCGCCCTCGACCGTGGGCAACCCGCGGCCCTTCGGCATGCCGCCCTTTGCCGGTGTGCTCAGCGACACGGAATTGGCCGCCGTGGCCAGCTATGTACGCACCGCCTGGGGCAACCAGCCCCAGGGCGCGCCCGATGTGCGGCCACTCGATGTGCTGCAGAGCAAGGACCAGCGCGTGGATTGAATTGAAGCGGCAATTGTTCACGCAGTTGCGCTGCACAGCATGCCCAGGCCGAGCCCGGTAACGCCCTCGTCACACAGCACTTACAGACTGCCGGCCCATGGTTCCTGCAGATTTTGGAGTTGGCATGTTTTCTCGACGGGCTCTGGCCTGGTTCTCGCCTCTGGCGTCCCGGATGTTACGGACCGAGTGGTCCATTGCACGCAGGCTGAGCCTGTCTTTCGGCTTGCTGGCCGCGGCCCTGGCGCTTCTCGGTGCGTTCTCGATCATGCGCCAGCAGCAGATCGACACCAGCGCACAGAACATCAGCGCCGTCCACCTGCAAGGCGTTTCCGACAGCTTGCGCCTGGCCGAATTGGCGACCCGGCGCCATTCGCTGGACTATCTGATGGCCATGAGCGAGCGCGAGCACGTGGCGACTGTGGCGAGCCAGATCGACGCCGTCGATCAAGAGCTGAAGCAGATCAGCGGCCGCTACGAGGCCCAGCTTCACAGTCCGGAAGAACAGGCGCTGTTCCAGGACACCGTCCAGGCGCTGCGTCACTACAGCACCTTGCGTCAGGGCGTGCAAGCCTTTGTTCAAGTGGGCGCCGGGTCGGCGGCAATCGACCTGATCACCAGTGAGGGCGCGCGCCGCTTTGATGATGCGCGTGGCCTGCTGCTGCAGCTGGCCGACCTGAACCTGAAGGCTGCTCAAGCCGAAGCCCGGCTGGCCAATGAGACCTATCTGAAAAGCCGACGTCAGCTGCTCCTGCTGATCGCGGCACTGGTGCTGGCCGCAGGCCTGCTGGGCTGGCGGGTGACGCGCTCCATCACGCGGCCGCTGGGCGATGTGGTCCATCTCGCCGCGGCCGTGGCGCGCGGCGACCTGAGCAGCCCGGCACGCACGGGCGCCGAACAACGCACCGAACTGGGCCGCATGAACGCTGCATTGAGCACCATGACCGAGCGCCTGCGCGATATGGTGGAAGCCGTCCGCCAGGGCGTGGACAGCGTCAGCATCACCTCCACGCAAATCTCCAGCGGCAACCAGGACCTGTCCCGCCGCACCGAAAGTTCGGCCGCGCGCCTGCAGGCCACCAACCAGCGCATGAGCGCCATGGCCGCCAGCCTGCGGCAAACCCAGGGCGGCGCCGCTCAGGCCGCACGCCTGAGTGCAGCCACGGCCGAGCAGGCCTCGGCCGGCGGCAGCGCGGTACAGCAGATGGTCCTGGACATGGCCGAGATTCGCAGTGCCGCCCAACAGATCGGCGAGATCACCGGCGTGATCGACGGCATCGCCCGCCAAACCAACATCCTGGCCTTGAATGCCGCCATCGAGGCCGCACGTGCGGGCGAACAGGGCAAAGGCTTTGCTGTGGTGGCCGCCGAGGTGCGGCAGCTGGCCCAGCGCAGCAGCCAGGCCGCCCATGAAATCAACAGCCTGATCACGGCCTCGGTGCGCAAGGCCGAAGCCGGCTCGGCCCGCGCCCAGGGCGCCGGGCAGCAGATGAGCGAGATCATCGCCGGGGTCTATCAGGTCCGCGACCTGATGGACCATCTGCAGGCCAGCGCCATGGAACAGGGCGGCCATCTGGACCATGTCGAGCACGCCATGCAGGCGCTGGAGGAGATGACCAGCCAGAACGCCGCCCTGGTGGAGCAGTCGACGGCCGCTTCTGCGGCCCTGCACGGTCAGGCCCATGGCCTGGCTGCCAATATGAGGCAGTTCCGCACCGCCGCCTGATTGAATCTGCCTCGCTACCCTTGCTCCGACAGCAAGCCCCTGAACCGGGGATGCCGCCGGGCTGCGGCGCGAAATCGTTCACACGATCGGTCTTCGCCTCTGCGCCAAAAGCGCGTGGCGAAGGCAGACTGGCGTCCGCAGTTTGTCGTGCGGCCCACCCCGAACCGTCCTGTTCATGGACGCCGAGCCGCCACTGCGACATATGTCACAGGCCGCTCAGGAATCCATGGAATCCAGCATCAAGAACTCAGTGTGTGGCGCCGATAGCGTCACAGGCATCGCAAGCGCCCCGCCGGGGTGCCCGGCCGCAGCAGCACGCCGGACCGGCGCAGCAGCCACCACAACAAGCAGTTCTTGACGAGGGATTCATCGATGAATTTTCTGACCCAGCTGCGCATCAGCCAGCGTCTGGCCGTGAGCTACGGCCTCCTGATTCTTCTGCTGATCGCGATCGGCAGCTATGGTGCCAATACGGCCAACCGCCTCGCCAAGGACTTGGACCTCACGGCCAACTCCAGCCTGGTCAAGATCGCCTCGGCCAATGCGCTTGAGGAACAAGTCAATGTGATCGCTCGCGCCTCGCGCGACCTGCTGCTGCTCGACGAAGCACGCCAGATCAAAAAGCAAAAGGCCGCCATCGAAGCCGCCCTGGCGGAGAGCGACAAGCAGATCAATGACGTCGAGGCCAGCCTGGTCGGCGACAAGGAAAAAGAACTGGTGCGCCAGGTGCGTGAGCGCAAGACCGCCTTTGTCGGCGCTGTGGCCAAGTTCCAGAAGATCCAGAAGGACGGCAGCCCGGACGAGGCGCGTGAAAGCCTGATCACCGATGTGCGCCCGGCTCAGCAAGCCTACCAAGAAGGCCTCAAGGGTCTGGTCGAGCTGCAGTTCGAGAGCGCCCGTGACCTGGCCATCTCCGGTGGCGAGATGGCCCGCAACGCCGTGTTGCTGACCGGTGTCTTAGTGCTGGTGGCGGTGGTGATCGGCGTCGGAGGCGGCCTGGTGATTGCCCGCTCCATCGTCCTGCCGGCGCGCCGCGCCCAAGCCGCAGCCGAAGCGATCAGCGCCGGTGACCTGACCATGGCCATCCATGCTGAAGGCCATGACGAACTGGCCCAGATGCTGCGTGCCATGCAGGACATGCAGGCCGCGCTGACCGGCGTGGTCAGCAGCGTCAGCGACGCCGCCGGTGAAGTGGCCCAGAACTCCTCGGACATTGCCGACAGCAATGTCAATCTGTCGGACCGCACGGCCCGCTCGGCCGCCAGCCTGCAAAACACAGCGGCCTCGGTGGAAGAAATCGCCGCCAACCTGAACGGCGCCAGCGACCTGACCCGTCGCGCAGCCAGCATCGCCACCAAGGCGCGTCAATCGGCCTCGGCTGGCGGCGCAGTGGTCGCCAAGGTGGTCGACACCATGGAAGAAATCAGCGCCAGCTCGCGCAAGATCGGCGACATCATCGGCGTCATCGACGGCATTGCCTTCCAGACCAACATCCTGGCCCTGAACGCTGCCGTGGAAGCGGCGCGTGCCGGCGAGCATGGCCGCGGCTTCGCGGTCGTGGCCTCCGAAGTGCGTGCCCTGGCTTCGCGCTCGGCCGCCGCGGCCAAGGAAATCAAGGTGCTGATCCAGGAGTCCTCGGTCAAGGTCGAGAACGGCACCGCCCTGGTCAACAACGCCGGCGTCACCATCCGCAGCGTCGTCGACGAAGTCAACAATATGGGCCAGCTGATCGAGGAAATCTCGCACTCGGCCCAGGAGCAGGCGGCCGGTGTCGGCGTGGTCAACAACGCCATGAACGAGCTGGACCGCACCACCCAGCAGAACACCACCTTGGTCGATGAGCTCGGCCGTTCGACCGACGCGCTCAAGACCAGTTCCTCGCGCCTGCTCGACGCCGTCGGCTTCTTCCGCGCCGTGCCGGCCTGAACGCCGTCCAGTTTCCCGCCCCTCTTTTCTTTGCCCCACAACCCTCTATTTCTGCAGTCGAGACCCGCACCATGAAGTACACCCGCACCCCCGCCGCTTCCTCCTTTTCCCTGCTGCGCGCTGCCGGCCTGTTCGCCGCCACCGTGGCACTGGCCCTGAGTGCCCACGCTGCACCCAAGATCGTCAAGAAGGTGCCGCCGGAGTTCCCGCGTGAAGCCGAGAAGCAATCCATCACCCGCGGCACCGTGACCGCCAAGATGGCCATCGACGGCGACGGCAAGGTCACCGGCGTGGACATCCTGGAAGCGCAACCGCGCAAGGTCTTCGACCGCTCGGTCACCAACGCCCTGATGGACTGGCGCTTCGAAGCCAGCGGCGAAAAGCAGCACCACGAAGTCAAGCTCGTCTTCAACAACGAGGACTGAACGTGGACACAGGATGCTGCCTGCGCAGCATGCTGTGCCTCGTTCAGGCCTGAGCGCATGTTTGCGCGAAGGCTGAACGCAGAAGCAAGAGGCTGCCTGCGCAGCATCCGGTGTCTCGTTCAAGCCTGAGCGCATGCTCGCGCGAAGGCTGAACCTGCGAACAAGCGCAAAAAAGCCCGGTCACGCCGGGCTTTTCCTATGGCGCCAAGCGGCCCGTGCTCAGACCTTGCTCAAGAACTTCGGCGCGGCCCGCTTGAGACTGGCTTGCTCGTAGGCATAGCCGTAGGCCAGCAGCTTGGCTTCCTGCCAGGCCAAGCCACCGAAGGAGATGCCGGCCGGTAGCTCGCCCACCAGGCCCATGGGCACGGTCAGGTGCGGATAGCCGGCCACGGCAAAGGGCGAGGTGAAACCACCCGCGGTGAAGTGATCGCCCAGCAGCGGGTCAGTGAGCCAGGCCAGATTGCCCGAGGGCGCCACCACAGCGTCGAGTTGGTGCTCGGCGAACAAGGCGTCCAAGCCTTCCTTGCGGGCGTAGCGCTGGTTGTTTTCGACCGCCTTGCGGTAGTCCTCGCTGTCCAGCCCCTGAGTGGCCTGGGACATCTCGAACAACTCCTGATCGAAGAAGGGCATGACAGTCTTGGCATGGGCCTGGTTCCAGGCGATCAGGCCGGCCAGGTCCTTGACCGGCGCATCGGGCTGGTAGGCGGCCAGGTATTCGGCCAGGCCGACCTTCAACTCGTGCATGAGCACGGTCATTTCGCTGTCGCCGTACTTCTCCTGGTGCGGGATCTTGAGGTCCTGATCGATCAGAACTGCCCCCTGGGCCTTGAGCACGGTCAGGGCCTGCTCGAACAAGGCGTTCACCTGGGGCTGGGGCGGCTGGGCGCCGCGCAGCACGCCGATACGGGCACCGCGCAGGGCGTCCTTGCGCAGGCCGGTGAGGTAATCAACAGGCTTGGGCGCGGCGGCGGTGGCGCGGTCCTCGGTATCGGGCGCGGCCAACACCTGCAGCAAGGCAGCGGCATCACGCACATATCGGGTCATGGGGCCGGCCGTGTCCTGGCTGGCCGAGATGGGGATGACGCCGCTGCGGCTGACCAGGCCGACCGTGGGCTTGAGGCCGACGATGCCGCAGATGCTGGCCGGTGAAATGATGGAGCCATCGGTCTCGGTGCCCACGGCCAAGGCGCACAAGCCGGCCGACACGGCCACGGCCGAGCCGGAGCTGGAACCGCTGGGGTTGCGCGCCAGCACATGGGGGTGACGGGTCTGGCCGCCGCGGCTGCTCCAGCCGCTGGTCGAGCGGCTCGAACGGATATTGGCCCATTCGCTGAGATTGGTTTTGCCCAGGATGACGGCGCCGGCGGCACGCAGGCGGGCGACCAGAAAGGCGTCGCGGCTGGCGTGCAGGCCGGCCAGCGCCAGCGAGCCGGCCGTGGTGCTCATGGCATCGGCGGTGGCGATATTGTCCTTGAGCAGCACCGGCACGCCGTGCAGCGGTCCGCGCGGGCCACGGCGCTTGTCGCGGCGTTCGCGGTCCAGCTCGATCGCCTGCGCCAGCGCCTGTGGGTTGAGCTCGATCACCGAACGCAGCTGCGGCCCCTGGCGATCCAGCGCATTGATGCGGCGCAGGTAATGGCGGGTCAGGCTTTCCGCGCTCAGCTGACCGCTGGCCAGACCTTGCTGAACGCCTTGCAGGTCGAGGGCGTCGAGGCGGCCTGGTGGCAGGGGCGTCACAGACGCGACCGGTTCAGCGGCCTGGGCCAAGGCAGCCCCCAAGCTCAGGGATCCGGCGACAAAGCCGCGCCGGTTCAGGAAACTGTCTTGAGTGCTCATACGGGGTCCGTGTCGTGTGCAGTGTGGCGAAGCTGGCTGGCTTGTGGAGGGACTGCATGACAAGACAGAGCCGGGCATTGTGACCAGCCCGGCCGCGCCTTGCACCCTAGGACAAGCCCGGGCGGGCCGGTCGAAAAACCGTCATGAGACCGACCCACGCCTCAAGTTCTGCGGGCCGCGGCCGAAACTCCGACTTCGTGCCGCTTTCCCAGGTCTCGCCATGGCTGAAGCCCCTGCCCCCACCTTGCCCGAGCTTGAGGCAGCGCTCGCGCGCATGGTGCAAGAGCGCTACCCCCACGCCGAAAGCGACGACGAAGCGGAACTGCAGGCCATGGCCGCGCGCGACTGCGAATACCTGTTGACCCGGATCCGCATCCTCGAAGCCGAGCTGGTCGAGGCCAACGACGAGGTGAAATGGATTGCCCCCGGCCACCGCAGCTCGCCGGCCCAGGCGCTCAAACGCATCAAGGCCTTGTGCACGCGCTTCCCTGACCTCTTCCAATCCATGCTGGTGGTCACCGTCACCCATCCGGCCGTGGCCAAGGAGATGCTGGCGCCGGCGATCAAGCAGTTCCGTCGCGACACCGACACCCTGAGCAGCGAGGACATGAGCGGCTTGCTGGTGGCCATCAGCAACGGCGCCCAGCAAGCCTTCGAAGCGGTGCTGCGCACGCGCAAGAACGCGGAACGCAAAGGCAGTGGCGGCGGCGGCGTGTCCTGGGTCAAGGACTGAGGCCAGGCGCCTGAGCCGGCCACAAGTGGCCACATTCAGCGGCTG
Organism: Paucibacter sp. DJ2R-2; assembly: GCF_025717675.1. Lineage (GTDB taxonomy): Bacteria > Pseudomonadota > Gammaproteobacteria > Burkholderiales > Burkholderiaceae_C > Paucibacter_A. The sequence continues at coordinate 166,370 of NZ_JAJIRT010000005.1, read as the reverse complement.
GGGCCGTGGGCCAGATGCTGCATCAAGACCGGGCCGGCATCGGCGCGGCTCAGGTCCAGCCACACCACCGTGCCCAAGGCCAAGAGCAGGGCCGCGCAGGCCGTGGCCCAAGCCAGGCGGCGCTGCAGCTGCCGGCGCTGGTGGTAGGCGGCGCCCTGCAGACGCCCGCCGGGTGGCATAGGCGGCGCCTGGTCGACCCGCTTGCGCGTGGAGCGCATGACCCGCTGTGCCTGCTTGCGGCCGTCTCGCCCGCTGACCACTTCGAAGCTCAAGACCTCACCCAGCACCGGCTGCTCGCCATCGGGTGGAAATGCGGATATGTGTACGAACAACTCCTGCCCGCCGTCCAGCGGGGCGATGCTGCCGTAGCCGCGCAAAGCGGTCCACGTACTCAGCTTGCCTTCGAATCTCATGATGTACCCCCATCGACGCCGTGAAGGGCACTGTCCCTGAACAGGCCCCACTCTTTTCTATCTATCTTTCTTTCTTGAGCGTCTTCATGGTGCCGCGCCGACTCGGGCAAGGCTGCAACAAGGGGTAAGGCGCTGTAAAGAGTGCCAAGTCCATCACGAATCGGGGGGGGGCAGTAGGCCCGCGAGAGGCCGCCAGGTCCACCGGGATACAACGGTCAGCGCTGCTGCGCCCGCGCTTGCAGGGCCAGGGCCGTGGCCTGCATGCCAGACACCTGTTGGCGCAGCTGGTCCAGGCTGTGGGCGTGCTGCGGCCCGAGCCGGCGGCCGGCCGCGGCCTGTTCCTGGCGGGCCAGGCGCTGGCGCAGCTGCCGCTCCTTAGCGCGAACCTGGGCGCGTTCGCGCTCCAGCTCGGTGGCACTCAGGCGATTCCAGCGGGGTCGTTTCTCGGGCATGGCGGTCTCCTTGAGGGCAGGGTGATGCGCCGACCGGGCCGGTGGCGGATTGGCTCGCACTGTGGAAGGCGCGGCCTCGCGCCTCAAGTGCGGAGTGACGAAGCCGGGTCGCCCCGGGTTCGGGCCACCGTACGCCGGCTTTGCTCACAGACCGTCGGCGTTTGTTCCCTTTGGCAACGGCGCTGACGGGCCGGCGTCAGCAGAGCGGACCTTCGTCACTGCCAAACAGCAGGGAGCGCGGCGATTTCTAGAGTCGCGCCATCCCACCCCTGCAGGCCGAGCGCATTGCGGCCGGGTGTGGAGCTCTCAAAACCTTTCCACCAGCTTCTAGCCCTCGGAGACATTCCCCATGTACAAGAAAACAAGCCTGGCCCGCTCACTCGCGCTGGCCTTCGGCAGCGCGGTGCTGATGCTCAGCATGCCCGCGCCCGTGCTGGCCCAGTCCAACACGGCCGGCTCCATTTACGGCACGGTCAGCGCTGCTCCCGGCACCGTGATCCAGCTCGAGAACAAGGCCACCGGCGCCAAGCGCAGCGTGCCCGGCGATGCCAGCGGTCGCTTCAACTTCGCCTCGGTGCCGCCGGGCAGCTACCGCCTGCAGCTCTTGCGCGATGGCAAGGTCGTCGAAACGCGTGACGACATCGAACTGTCCGCCAGCCAAAACCAGGAAATCAGCTTTGCCAACGCCGGCAACACCCTGGAAGCGGTGCTGGTGACCGGCACGCGCAAGGTCATCGACGTGACCAAGACCAGCAGCAGCACCAGCTTCTCGGCCGAGAAGCTGGCCGCCTTGCCGGTGGCCAAGAATGTCACCGCCGTCGTGCTGCTCGCCCCCAACACCACGGCGGCCGACAGCCGCTACTCGGGCGGCTCCAGCTTCGCCGGCGGCGCGGCTTCGGAGAACGCCTCCTACATCAACGGCTTCCCGGTCACCAACCCCCTCACCCAGCTGGGCGCCAGCGAGCTGCCCTTCGGTGCCATCCAGGAACTGCAGGTGCTGACCGGCGGCATGGGCGCCGAGTTCGGCCGCTCGGTGGGCGGCGTCGTCAACATCATCACCAAGAGCGGCAGCAACCAATGGGAAGGCGGTGTGATGTTCAGCACCGAGCCGGCAGGGCTGCGCGGCAAGAGCGTGAACCTGAACTACCCGACGACGGGCGCGGCCGTGAATGCCAAGACCGACGGCCAGCTGCGCCGCTTCCGCGCCGATGACAGCCTGAGCAAGACCGAAGTAGGCGCCTATGTCGGCGGCCCGCTGATCAAGGACAAGCTCTTCCTCTTCATCGCGGCCCAGCAAAACGACAACAAGAACAGCCGCGTGCGCTTGAACAATCTGTCGACCGACAACGCCTCGGTGCTCAAGTGGGGCTGGACCGAAGACAAGGACCGCAGCCAGCGTCTGTTCTCCAAGCTGGACTGGAACCTCAGCGACGAACACCGCCTGGAGCTGACCGCCATCCGCGACAACTCCACCCGCGACAGCACCTACTCGGGCTATGACTACAGCACCTTCAGCCGCGTAGCCGGCGCGCCCATCACCCTGAACTACAAGAACATCGCCGGCCAGACCCCCGATGGCGGCGACGTCAACATCCTGAAGTACACCGGCTACCTGACGTCGGACCTGACCGTCACCGCCCTGGTCGGTGAAAGCCGCGTCAAGCACTTCAACGGCATCGCCGGCGCCGACATCTACGACCCGGCCAAAGCCTTGTTCGGCGTCACGTTCCCGGCCGGCACCCAGGCGCCCGGCTTGAACTACTTCAACCCCAACCCTCTGGTGGGCTCCTTGATGAGCGGCAAGGACGCGCATGACACCATCAAGAGCAAGCGCATCGACGTCGAATACCAGCTGGGCAGCCACTCCCTGCGCGCCGGCATCGACGACAACAAGCTGAGCTCGGTGGCTGCCGGTGATTTCACCGCCGGTGGCGGCACCTGGAGCTTCGTGAAGGCCCCCAACCCCAGCGCCGTGCGCCTGGCCGGCAAGACCTTCAATTTGCTGACCGGCGGCCCGGCGCCGACCGCGCTGCAAAAGCAGGGCTTCTACGTCGTGCGCGCCCTGTTCGATGACCTGACCGATGCCTACTCCGACCAGTCCGCGCTCTATCTGGAAGACCGCTGGCAGGTCAACAAGCAGCTGCTGCTGACGGCCGGCATCCGCAAGGAGGATTACAACAACCGCAACCACTTCAACGAGAAGTTCATCGACCAGAAGAACCAGATCGCCCCGCGTCTAGCGGCCGCCTTTGACGTGAACGGCGACGGCTCGCTCAAGCTCTTCGGTTCGGCCGGCCGCTATTTCATCCAGATCCCGACCCACCTCGCCGTGCGTGGAGCCAGCCCTTCAACAGGCACCAGCCAGATCTTCGGCTATACCGGCATCGATCCGACCACCGGTGCACCGACCGGCCTGAACCAGGTGTCCGAACCTCGTTCGGCCAATAACGAGCTGGGTCAGCGCAAAGACGTGCGCCAGATCACCGCCACGAATCTGAAGCCGACCTACCAGGACGAAATCGTCCTCGGCTTCGAAAAGGCGCTGCAGAAGGACCTGGCCTTCGGTGCCCGCCTGACCTACCGCAAGCTGCGCTCGACCATCGACGACTACTGCGACCAGACGCCGATCGACGCCTGGGCCGTGGCCAATGGTGTGGACAACTCGAACTACCCCGGCTTCAACTGCGCCTCGGTCAACCCGGGCGAGAAGGTCGATCTCGATGTGGACTTCGCCGGTGACGGCAAGAAGTACCACCGCGTGAGCCTGACGCCGGAAGAGATGGGCCTGCCCAAGGCCAAACGCAGCTATGTGGCCCTGGACCTGTTCCTGGAGCACGCGCTGCGCAACGGCTGGTACGGCAAGGTCAACTACACCTGGTCGCGCAACTATGGCAACACCGAAGGGCAGACGCTGTCGGATGTGGCGCAGACCGATGTGGCCGCCACCCAGACATGGGACAACGGCGACGTGATGATCGGCGCCTACGGCCCGCTGGCCAACCACCGCACCCACCAGCTCAAGGCCTATGGCTTCTACCAGTTCAATGACGAGTGGACCGTCGGTGGTGCCGCAGTGCTGGCTTCGGGCCGCCCCATCAGCTGCCTGAACACCTACACGACCGCCCCTGGGCAGGGCGCAGGTTCGCCGTCCTACAACTTCCACTACTGCGAGGGCCAGCTCTCACCGCGCGGCGCCATCGGCAATCTGCCCATGGAGCAGCGTCTGGATCTGAACCTGAGCTACCAGCCGCGTGCTCTGAAGGGCCTGGGCCTGAAGGTCGATGTGTTCAATGTACTGAACCGCCAGCAAGCCATCACCGTGCGCGAAGACCGCAATGTGATCCGGTCGGTGGCCGTGGATGCCACCGCCAACGGCACCCTCGCCACCGCCGCCGCCCGCGCCGTCAAGCTCACCGTCTCCTACGACGTGAAGTTCTAAGACAGGACCGAGGACAGGCCCTGCGGCCTGTCCGACGCCTGTCGAAGGCCTGAGCGCCTGCCTGCGCCCAGGCTGAGGTGGGACCGAAGGAAGGCCTTGAGCCCCACAGGACGCCTGCTTCAGCCGAAGCGCGCCCGCACCTCTTTGACAAAGCGCTCGCTGACCGGCACCACCTCGCCCGAACGCAAGCTCAGTGCGTAAGTGCTGTCGCCCGTGACGGCCAAGCTGGCAAAGGTCTCGGGTCGCACCAGAGCCGTTCGGTGCACGCGCTGGAACTGCCCACGCGGAAGTCTCTCCTCCAGCGCGGCCAGCGTGGAGCGATGCAGGACCACGCGCGCCGCCGCAGATGCAGTTGGCGCCAGATGCAGTTCCACATAATTGCCGGCCGCGGAAATCCACTCGATCTCGGCCACGGCAATGCGTTCAACCCGCCCCACCGACCGCACGCTGAGGACGGGCAGCTCCGGCAGGCCGTCGCCGGCGGCGCGGCTTTGCTGTTCGCGCACAAAAGCCTGCATGGCCTCGGCTTGCAGGGCCGCACCCTGCTGCAGGCCGAGCCACTGCTCGGCCCGGCCCAGCATGGCGGCAAAGCGCTGGTCGTCGAAGGGCTTGAGCAGGTAGTCGAGCGCGAACACATCGAAGGCGCTCAAGGCATGCTCGTCGTAGGCGGTGACGAAAACCACCAAGGGCGTCTGCGATGAGGGCTGTTGGGCCAGCTCGGCCGCGAAGGCCAGGCCGTTCTGGCGCGGCATCTGAATGTCCAGCAAGAGCAGGTCGACCTCGCGCTGCGCCAGGGCCACGCGCGCTTCGGCGGCACTGGCGCATGCACCCACGCAGCGCCACTGCGGATGTTCGGCCAAGGCCAGCTGCAGATTGCTGCGCGCCAAGGCCTCGTCGTCAACGATCAGTGCGTTCCACATCTTCATCATTCACTTCCCGCCATGGCAGGCTCATTTCTAGGACAAAACGGCTCTGTTCCTGGTGGGTTTGCAGCCCGGCTGCGGCGCCGTAGAGCATGGCCAGGCGTTCGCGTGTGGCGCTCAGGCCAACGCCATGACCGCGCTGGCTGCTGGGGCTGTCGCCGAGCGCATTCTCGATGCGCAGCTCGATACGAGCGCCCTCTGTACGCAGGGCGATCGTTACCCGCCCCAGCCCAGCGCCCGCCTCCAGACCATGGCGAATGGCGTTCTCTACCAGGGGCTGGAACAACAAGGGCGGGCAGGCTGCCTGCTGCCAGTCGGCCGCGGCGATTTGCCAATCGAGCTGCAAGTCGTCGCCAAAGCGCAAGCTCTGCAGCGCCAGGTACTCGCGCACAAAGTCCAGCTCGTCCTGCACCGTCACCCAATCCCGCTTGCTGACGCGCAAGGCATAACGCAGCAATTCGCTGACCCGGGTCAGGGCCGACAGCGCCTGGCCGCGCTCGCCGGCGCGCACCAAGGAGGAGATGCCGTTGAGGGTGTTGAACAGGAAATGTGGTTCCAGTTGTCCCTGTAGCAAGGCCAGACGCAGACGCAAGTTGTCGCTCTGCGCGGCCTGCCAGGCCTGCTCTCGGCGGCGGCTGCGTTGCCAGACGCTGACCCCCACCACGGCGGCAAAGGTGCCGGTGATCATCATGGTCTCGAACCACCAGAGCACGCCCTCCTGCTTGAGCAGCAGACCGCCGAGCAGGTGCCAGGGCTTGCCGATCCGCGTCATCACCGACAGCAGCTTGGCGCTGATGACCAACGGCACCATGAGGACCACACTCATGAAATAGAGGCCAGCCATCGAGCGCGCACGCATCCAGCGCTCCGGCCAGCGTTCAAAGACCAAGTACAGCAGCCAGCTGAAGGTGGCCAGAAGACCGACGCTGGCCAGGGAGTCGACCAGGCCCTGAAAGGGCGCATCGACTCCGCCGCGGCGGGCCGCATCGGCGTACAGGGTGGCCGCCATCAGCAGGCTGACCGCCGTCCAGGCCAAGAGCACCCAAGCCAGGGGCAGGGCCCAGCGGCGCCAAGCTGACCCGTGCCGAGGCGAGGAGCCATCCAGGCTGGGCAGCGGCGGGGTTTCAAGAGACATCGGCGACTCCGAGCGACAGGATTCAAAGGCCAGACCGGCCGCGGCTGGGGGCTCGCACGCCACTGTAATTGAGCGCCCTGCGCACAAGCGGGGTTTTGCTGTACCGGCGCCGGGGTTTCATCCCAGCGCTGGGGACCGAGCGTCCGGCATGGTGTGACAGGCAAGCAAGAAAGTCCGGCTCTGTGTAAGCTGCGCGACGCCCCCACCGGGTCTTCGTGCCCGGACGCCCCGTCTTTTGCCCCATCTTTTGCCCCAGGAGCCCCTCATGAGCATCAAGCTGACCGTGAACGGCCAGGCCGCCACACTCGACGCCGACCTCGACATGCCCTTGCTGTGGGCGCTGCGCGAAGACCTTCAATTGACCGGCACCAAGTTCGGCTGCGGCATGGCCTTGTGCGGGGCCTGCACCGTGCACCTGGACGGCCAGCCCGTGCGCGCCTGTTCCACGCCCTTGTCGGCCGCCGCAGGCAAGAAGATCACCACCATCGAAGGCGTGGGCGCCAGCAAGACCGGGCGTGCCGTGCAGGCCTCCTGGGTCAAGCTCGATGTGCCGCAGTGCGGCTACTGCCAGAGCGGCCAGATCATGAGCGCCTGCGCCCTGCTGGCGACCAAGAAAAAGCCCAGTGACGCCGACATCGACCAGGCCATGAGCGGCAATATCTGCCGCTGCGGCACCTACCAGCAGATCCGGGTCGCCATCCACGACGCCTCGGCCACGCTCAGCCAGAAGGGAGCTTGAGATGCACAAGACCCAAAGCCCTAAGGCCGCCACCTTGAACCGCCGCCAGCTGCTGCAGGCCGGCGCCAGCGGCGCCGCCGCCCTGAGCATCGGTTTCGCCCTGCCGCTGGCCGCGCGCCGCGCCCAGGCGCAAGCCGCCAGCAACACCTTCGCCCCCAATGCCTGGCTGCGCCTGACGCCAGACAACCGCGTCACCGTGCTCTGCGGCAGCTCGGAAATGGGCCAGGGCGTGCTGACCGCCATCCCCATGCTGCTGGCCGAAGAGCTGGACGCCGACTGGCGCCAGGTCGGCGTCGAGCAGGCGCCGGCCGATGGCCGCTACAACAACCCCATGTTCGGCATGCAGGCCACCGGCGGCAGCACCACGGTGCGCGCCCACTGGACACCGCTGCGCCAGGCCGGTGCCGCGGCTCGCGAGATGCTGGTGGCGGCCGCAGCGGCCCAGTGGCAGCTGCCCGCCGCCCAGCTGCGCACCGAGCGCGGCCATGTGCTGGGCCCGGCCGGACAGAAAGTGGCCTACGGCGCCCTGGTCGCCGCGGCCTCGCAGCTGCCCGTGCCCAGCGCGCCCAAACTCAAGGCCTCGGCCGACTTCAAGATTCTGGGCCGCCCCACCCGCCGCCTGGACACACCGGCCAAGACCAATGGCACGGCCCGCTACGGCATCGACGCCCAGGTCGAGGGCATGGTGATCGCCGTGCTGTCGCGCGCGCCCTTCGAGGGCGCCAAACCCAAGCAGATGGATGAAGCGGCAGCACGCGCCGTCAAAGGCGTGGTGCAGGTCATCACCCTGCCCTTCGGCGTGGCGGTGCTGGCCCAAGGCTACTGGGCCGCACAACAAGGCCGCCAGGCCCTCAAGCTGGAATGGGACCTGAGCGCCAAGCCCGAGCAGGCGACGCTGTCCTCGGCCCAGGTCAGCACCCTGCTGCTGCAAGGCGCCGAGCAGGCCTCGGCCGTGGCGGTGGACCAGGGCAATCTCAAGGATGCATCCGCCGTGGCCGCCAAGACCCTGAGCGCGCGCTACGAGGTGCCCTATCTGGCCCATGCCTGCATGGAGCCTCTCAACTGCCTGGCCTGGGTGCAGGCCGACCGCGCTGAGGTCTGGACCGGCACCCAAGGCTCCGGGCCGACACAGATGGTGGTGGCCCAGGTGGCCGGCGTGCCGCAAGCCAATGTCAAGGTCAACACCAGCTTGCTGGGCGGCGGCTTCGGGCGCCGCTTTGCGCATGATGTGACCATTGCCGCGACCCTGCTGTCCAAGATCAGCGGCCGGCCGGTCAAGCTGATTTACGACCGCGCCGACGACATGGCCGCCGGCTTCTACCGCCCCGCCTCGGTGGTGCAGTTCGAAGGCGCGCTGGACGCCCAGGGCCGGCCCACCATGCTGCGCGCCGATGTGGGCTCGCCGTCCATCATGGCGGCCTCGGGCTTTATGAAGATCCCCGAGAACGGCGTGGACTCCATGGCCGTGGAGGGCCTGGCCGACCAGCCCTACGACATCGCCAATCTGCGCATCGCCTATGGCCGCGCCGAGCCCGGCCCGCAGGTCTGGTTCTGGCGCTCGGTGGGGCATTCACAGAACGCCTTTTTCCTGGAAAGCTTCATCGACGAAATGGCCCACGCGGCCGGCGCCGACCCGCTGCAATTCCGCCTCGCGGCTCTGGGCAAGCAGCCGCGTATGCAAGCGGTGCTGCGCCTGGCTGCAGCCAAGGCCGGCTGGGGCAAGAAGCTGCCCAAGGGCGTGTTCCGCGGCATCGCCGTGGCTGAGAGCTTTGGCAGCTTTGTCGCCGAGGTGGCCGAGGTCTCAGTGGGCAAGGACGGCGCGCCCAAGGTGCACCGCGTGGTGGCAGCCGTGGACTGCGGCCAGACGGTCAACCCGCTGACCATCCAGCATCAGGTCGAGAGTGCCATCTGCTACGGTCTCTCGGCCGCGCTCTACGGCAAGATCACGCACAAGAACGGGCGCGTCGAGCAGAGCAATTTCCACGACTACCCGGTCGTTCGCATGAGCGAAATGCCGAAGGTGGAGGTGCATCTGGTGGCCAGCCAAGAAGCGCCCGGCGGCATCGGCGAACCCGGCACGCCACCCCTGGCGCCGGCGGTGGCGAACGCCATCTTTGCCGCCACCGGCGTGCGCCTGCGCCAGCTGCCGATCGACCCGGCCCTGCTGATCAAGAAGGGCTGAGGTCGGCCTTGAGCGTGTCGATCAGGCCTTGCAACAAGGTCTGATCTTCGGCGCTGAACTGGCTGGCGCGCATCAGCGACTCGCGCTCCAGCTCGCGCATGCGCCAGCTGAATTCGCGCACCAGAGAGACGGTTTCGACCTTGACCGGGCCGGCTTGCGCGACCAGCTCGCCGAATACATTCGCGGGCGCACCGGTGTCCAGGCCAGCGCTGCTGAAGGACGTCTGCAGCTGCAGCATGCGGTGGAGCAAGAGCTCCAACATGCGCCGCAAGGCCGGGCTGGCGTCGGCCATGCGCGCGTCGATCAGCTCGCGCGAGGCGCGGAAGCTGCGCAGCACGGCCGCGACGCGCACCACCTTGGGCAGAGCATCGGACAGGCTGGCCGCCTCGTCGGGCAGGGCATTGGGCCCGGCGCAGGCCAGCGAGACCCGGCGCAGCTCCTCCAGCAAACCGCTGCCGAACTCGCCGGGGATCAGCTTGGTGGCGATGCTGGCGTGCACGACGGCGCTGGCGCCACTCTCCATCAGGCCGACCAGCCACTCGGCGGCGGCCAGGATCTGCGCCGGCAGACCCAGCTGGGCCTCGCCGCGCAGGCCTTGCGGGTAGCCAAAGCCGTCCAGGCGCTCATGGTGGCTGATCACCAAGTCGGCCAGGGCCGGGCCGCCGCCAGCAATGCCGCTCAGAACCCGATGGCTGATGATGGAATGGCTGACCAGATGGCGCCACTGCTCGGCATGCAAAGGCAGGTCGCGGCGCAGGTACTCGGGTTGCAGATAGAGCTCACCCACATCGTGCAAGAGGCCGGCACGGGCCAGCAGGCGGTGGCCCTCGATGTCGCCGGGCAGCAGGCGGCGCGCCAGGCCCAGTGCGGCCAAGGCCACACCGACCGCATGTTCAAGCCGGTCGGGGCCGCGCTGGGCGTAAACGGTCAGCAAGGCCTGCAAAGGCGGCGACAAGGGCAGCTTCCCCAGCGATTCGGCCGCCGGACGGGCGCGCTCGTGCTGACACAGCTGCTGCAGCAGCGGATGACGTTGCAGCAGCTCCTGCGCCAGCTCGCTCAAGCGCTGAGGCGTGATGCCCTCGCTCAGGCCCAGGCAATGCTCGAGCGGCTTTTGCAACTTGTGCTGCAGCAGGCGATCGCGCAGGCTGGCGCTGATCTTGCTGCCACGCGCCAGCAGCTTGATGCCGCTGCCGCTGACGATGTCCTCGGTGGCCTCGATCTCGCGCTGCTCGGCGGTGGCGACCAGATGGTCGAGGTAATGCGGGTTGACCGAGCCCTCATCCTCGGCCGCGGCGCGCTTGATGGCGTCCAGCATGGGCAATGCGGGGCAAGCTGCAGGGAAAGGAATGCCGGCGCCGCTCAGGCCGGCGGGTAGCCCGCTTCGCTCAGAGCCTGGGCCAGCGCGGCCTCGCTCTGCGCGCCGCCTTCGACCTGCAGACGATGGGCAGGCAGATCGAAGCTCAGCTTGGCCTGCGGATCCAGCGCCTTCAGGGCCGCGGTGATGGCGGCCACACAATGGCCACAACTCATATCGGGGAGGGTGAATTCGCTCATGGGGTTCCCGGTGCAAAAAGGGCAATGACTGCCAGTCTAGGGCAGCTCGGGCTGCTTGGCGCGACACTAGCCGCATATGAATGCCACCCCTGCCCGCCCTGATTCCTCCGCCAGCCTGCGCTTGCCGCTCTCGGGCATGAGCTGCGCCTCCTGCGTCGCCCGCGTCGAGACCTTGCTGCGCAAACAAACCGGGGTCCTCTCGGCCGAGGTCAATCTGGCCACCGAAACCGCCGTGCTGACGGGTGCACCGGATTTGCCCAGCCTGGCCGCCGCCCTGGCCCAGGCCGGCTATCCGCTCAAACTGAAAACCTGGCGCTTGCGCATCCAGGGCATGACCTGCGCCTCCTGCGTCGGCCGGGTCGAGCGGGCACTGCTGAAGCTGCCGGGGGTGCTGACGGCCGAAGTGAACCTGGCCATCGAAAGCGCCAATGTGCAGGTGCTGGAAGGCATCACGGCGGCGACGCTGACCGCCGCCGTCGGCAAAGCCGGTTACGAAGCCAGCCTGCTGGACACCCAGGATTCCGGCGCGAGCGGCCCGCCCTGGTCCGCCAGCGTCTGGCCGGTGCTGATCGCCGCCCTGCTCTGCGCGCCCCTGGTGCTGCCCATGCTGGGCATGCTGATCGGCCAGCACTGGATGCTGAACGGCTACTGGCAGCTGGCTCTGGCGGCACCGGTGCAGTTCTGGCTGGGCGCACGCTTTTACAAGGCCGGCTGGGCCGCCCTGCGCGCCGGCAGCGGCAATATGGACCTGCTGGTGGCCCTGGGCACCAGCGCGGCCTTTGGTTTGTCGCTGTACGAGCTCTGGGCCCATGGGCCGATGAGCATGGCTTTGTATTTCGAATCGGCGGCCGTGGTCATCTGCCTGGTGCTGCTGGGCAAATGGCTGGAGGCGCGCGCCAAGCGCCAGACCACCGAGGCCATCCGCGCCCTGCAGGCCCTGCAGCCGCAGAGCGCACGCGTGCTGCGCGAGGGCCGGGAACAGGAGCTGCCGCTGGAACAGCTGCGGCTCGGTGACGAGGTGCTGGTGCGGCCGGGCGAACGGATCCCGGTCGACGGCCTGGTGCTGGAGGGTTGCAGCCAGGTCGACGAATCGCTGATCACCGGCGAGAGCCTGCCGGTGGCCAAGCAGGCCGGCGAACACCTGACCGGCGGCGCCGTCAATGGCGAAGGCCTGCTGCGCCTGCGTTGCACAGCCCTGGGCGCGGAATCGACCCTGGCTCGCATTGCCCGCATGGTGGAAGACGCCCAAGGCCACAAGGCGCCGATCCAGCGCCTGGTCGACCGGGTCAGTGCGGTGTTCGTGCCCGTGGTCCTGCTGCTGGCCCTGCTGACCTTGCTGGGCTGGGGTCTGGGCACCGGGCTGTGGGAGCCCGCCCTGCTGCATGCGGTCTCGGTGTTGGTGATCGCCTGTCCCTGTGCCTTGGGCTTGGCCACGCCCACCGCCATCATGGCCGGCACCGGCGTGGCGGCGCGTTATGGCATCTTGATCAAGGATGCTCAAGCTTTGGAGCTGGCCCACAGTCTCAAGCTGGTGGCTTTCGACAAGACCGGCACCCTGACCGAGGGCCGGCCGCGTTTGCTGGCGCACGAAGGCCACGCCGATCTGCTCGCCCTGGCCGCCGCCGTGCAGGCCGGCAGCGAGCACCCGCTGGCCCGCGCCGTGCGCGAGGCGGCGGCCGAGCAGGCGGGGCTGCAGATCCCGGCCGCGCGCGAGATGCGGGCCGTGGCCGGCCGCGGCGTCGCCGCCCAGGTGGACTGGCAGGGCGAAGCCCGCGAGTTGCGCCTGGGCAGCAGCCGCTATATGAACGAGCTGAAGCTGGACCTGGCGCCGCTGCAGGCGCGCGCCACCGCCTTGCAGGACGAAGGGCGCAGCCTGTCCTGGCTGGCGGCACTGGGCCGCAGCGAACAGGAAGCGCCGCAGCTGCTCGGCTTGCTGGCCTTTGGCGACCGGCTCAAGCCCAGCGCCGCGCAAGCCATCTTGCGCTTGCACGCCATGGGCGTGCAGACGGCCCTGATCAGCGGCGACAACCGCGGCAGTGCCGGCACGGTGGCCCGGCAGCTCGGCATTGACGAGGTCCATGCCGAGGTGCTGCCGAAAGACAAGGCCGACATCGTCAGCCAACTCAAGCGCGGCCCGGATGGGCAGACCCGCAGCGTGGCCATGGTCGGCGACGGCATCAACGACGCGCCGGCCCTGGCCGCGGCCGATGTGGGCCTGGCCATGTCCAGCGGCACCGAGGTCGCCATGGCCGCCGCCGGCATCACCCTGATGCGCGGCGACCCGGCCCTGGTCGCCGACGCCATCGCCATCTCGCGCCGGACCTACGCCAAGATCCGCCAGAACCTGTTCTGGGCCTTTGCCTACAACGCCGTCGGTATTCCACTCGCGGCCTTCGGTCTCCTGAACCCGGTGCTGGCCGGCGCGGCCATGGCGTTTTCCAGCGTGTCGGTGGTCAGCAATGCCTTGTTGCTGCGGCGCTGGCGGCCCAAGACCGCCGAAAGCAGCAGCAGCAGCTGAGGATTCGCCACCGCCTCCCTCTTCAGGGTGATGCCTGCCAGCCACGGGCAGGGCCTGGGCTGACGCAGAATATGCGCGGATCCCGCCACCGGCCGCTAGCACCCATGTCCGTCATGCATTCACCCCGCTCTCGTTGCTATTCCAAACATGGCATGTCGGCCCTGTTGTGCACCCATCTGTTCTTGGCCGCCGGCGCCGTCCAGGCTCAGGACGACGCCGACGCCACGGCCCAGATCAGCGCGGCGAACGGCCAACGCTATGAGATCTGGGCCGATGTGCTGTTTGGCCCCGACGGGCGCAATCTGGCCTTCCATCTGCCGAACGAGGCGGAACTACCCCAAGCCTTTGCCGATCTGGTCAAGCGCCAGCTTCAGTCGGCGCGCATACAGGCGGTCAAGGACAGCGACGGCTCACCGGCCACCTTTCGCACCGGTGTGCGACTGAACTACCAGCTGCTGCCGGCGGCCCAGCCGGACGAAGTCGATCAAGTGAAGTTTCTAGGCCTGTCGATGGCACCCTTGCCCATCAAGCGCTATATGGCGAGCTACCCGCGCGAGTTGCGTCGCACCCCGGGCTGGGAGGGCGGCGTGCAAGCGACCTGCCATGTCAGCCCTGAAGGCCTGTGTCACAAGGTCGATGTGCACATGCTGCCTGGCATGCCGGAGTCGGTTCGGCGCTTTGCCAAGGCCTCGTTTGAGGGTTGGGTCCTCGAAGCCCAGCGCGTCAACAACCGCCCGGTCGAAGGCCAAGTTTCCGTGCGATTCGCCCTGCACACCCGAGACGTGTACCCCACGAACTTCCGCATCCCGGCTTTCGAACGCGCCATCCACAATCGCTGATCGACCGCTCTCGCCCCCCATGCATTCACGCCGACTCCAACGAGGCCCCCTCATGCGACTGCTTCGCTACCTGCCGCTGTGCCTGGCCCTGCTGACCGCACCACTGGCCCAGGCCAAACCCAGCGTGCCGGGCGCTGGCGACCTGCCGCCCGATGCCGTCGGAAAAAACCTCGATGGCGACACCATCTTGCTGAGCCAGTACTCAGGCCGCGCCGTGGTGCTGACCTTCTGGGCCACCTGGTGCGGCTACTGCCTGAAGGAGTTGCCGGTGCTGGAAAACATCCAGAACCTGGTCGGCCGCGAAAAACTGGAGGTGATCGCGGTGAACACCGAGGCGCGCGATGTCTTCCGCCGGGCCAAGCGCGCGCTCAAGGACTTCAAGCTGCAGATGATCTACGACCCCGACAAGCAGGCCCAACAAGCCTTCGGGGTGCAGGGCATCCCGCACATGCTGATCATCGGCCGTGACGGTCGCATCATCCGGCTCTACAAGGGCTATAGCGAAAGCGCGCTGGATGCGATCGCCGCCGACATCAATGCGGCGCTGGCCGCACCACTGGCCAAAGAGGCCAGCAGCAGCGGCAACAGCCAACCCTGAACCACCGTCAGGCCAGCACGCCGGCCTGATAGTCACGCACCGCCTGCACCAGCTCCTCATGCGTGTTCATCACGAAGGGGCCATGCTGGGCGATCGGCTCGCGCAGCGGCCGGCCGGCGATCAGGATGGCGCGGGTCGCCGTGTCCACCGTATCCGCCGCGGCCTGCAGCACCAGGCCGTCGCTGCCCGGCGTGTTGGCCAAGATGGCCATGCGCTGAGCCGGCACGCGGCAGCCGCTCGGGAATTCCAACGCGCCCCGGTACACATAGACGAAGGCGTTATGCCCCTCGGGCAGGGCCTGCTCAAAGCGAGCACCGGCCGGCAGATGCAGGTCCAGATACAGCGGCTCGGTGTGCTCGCGCTGCACCGCGCCGGCCACGCCGTGGCTGTGGCCTGCGATCACGCGCACGGTGACGCCGGCCTCGGTCTGGAACTCAGGAATCTCGCCGGAGGGGATGTCGCGGTACCAGGGCGCGCGCATCTTGTCGTGGCCGGGCAGGTTGAGCCAGAGCTGGAAGCCCTCCATGCGGCCCTCTTCCTGCTCGGGCAGCTCGCTGTGGATGACGCCGCGGCCGGCCGTCATCCACTGCACCCCACCATTGCCAAGCAGACCTTCGTTGCCGGCGGAATCGCGGTGGCGCATGCGGCCTTCGAGCATATAGGTGACGGTCTCGAAGCCGCGATGCGGGTGGCTGGGGAAACCGGCGATGTAGTCATCGGCCTTGTCCGAGCCAAAGGCGTCGAGCATCAAAAAGGGGTCGAGGCGGCGCTGCAGGTCCTGGGTCAGCACGCGGGTCAGCTTGACGCCGGCGCCGTCGCTGGTGGCTTGGCCGGCAACCAAGCGCTCCACCGCACGGGGCGTGCGCACGGGGGCTTGCACAGAGGCTTGGGGCTTGCTGCTGCTCATCGGGTGTGACCTTTCTTCGTTCTCGTTGGCTTCAGTGGCAAGAATCGGCTCAGGCGATGGTAGCGAGCGCGCCGCTGATCTGCTCGCGCGCGGCCACCCAGGCGGCCGCTTCTGCATCGGGGCCCATGGCCAGACCTTCGGCGTAGATGAACTGCACATCGCTCATGCCCAGGAAACCCAGCACCGTGCGCAAATAGGGCACGACCGTGTCGCTGGGCTGGTCGCGGTAGATGCCGCCACGCGCCAGCAGCACATAGACCTTCTTGTTCTTGAGCAGGCCTTCCGGGCCGTTCGCCGTGTACTGGAAGGTCACACGGGCCCGCGAGATCGCATCGATCCAGTTCTTCAGCTGGGCGCTGACGCCGAAATTGATCATGGGCGAGCCGATCACCAGCACATCGGCGGCCTGCACTTCGGCGATCAGGGCGTCATCCAGGGCGACGCGGGCGGCCTGCTCGGGGCTGCGTTGCTCGGCCGGGGTGAACAAGGCTTGCAGGGCCGCCTCGTCCAACACCGGATGGGGCTGCAGGGCCAGGTCCCGCACGGTCAGTTCAGTGCCGGTCTGCTGGGCTTGCAAGCGTGCCACCAGCTCCTGGGCCAGGCGGGTGGACACGGAGCCTTGGCCGTCGACGACACGGCGGGCGCTGGAGTTGATTTGCAGAATGCGGCTCATGGGGGTTTCCTTCGTTGAGTGTCAATGCCGCATCCCTTGAAGCGGCGATGGGCTCACTGTATTGAGAACCCCGGAGCTACAGAAGCCATCGGTTTGGATAAGATTGCTCCACCAAAGCATCAATCAAAGCATCATTCAAAGGAACCACGCTACCATGAGCCCCGATGCCGACGACCTGCTGCTCTTCGCCCGTGTGATGGACAGCGGCAGCTTCAGCCGCGCCGCCGAACGGGTGCAGCTGCCCAAATCGAGCGTGTCCCGTCGCATTGCCGCGCTGGAGCAGCGTCTGGGCGAAAAGCTGCTCCAGCGCAGCACCCGGCGCCTGGCCCTGACCGAGTTCGGTGCCGGCGTGCTTGAGCATGCGCGGGCACTGACGGCCGAGGTCGAGAGCGCCCTGGCCCTGGCCTCAGAGCGCCAGCTGCGGCCCAGTGGCCGCCTGCGGGTGTCCATGCCAGCCGATCTGGCCCACCATGCTTTTGGGGACATGCTGGCGGAGTTCACGCGCCGCCACCCTGACATCACCTTGATGCTGGACCTGTCGCCGCGCCGTGTTGACCTGATCGCCGAGGGCTTTGACCTGGCGGTGCGCGTCGGCGAGCTGCCCAGCGACAGCCAGCTGGCCGCGCGCCGCCTGGCCGTGTTCAACAACGGCCTCTACGCTTCGCCCGCCTATCTGCTAGCCCATGGCGAGCCGCAGGATCCCGAAGACCTGCTGGACCAGCATGGTCTGATGATCCTCAACCGCGCCGGCGACGCGCCGCCCTGGCAGCTGCAGCGCAGCGCTGCCGATGGCGGGGTACAAAGCTGGAGCGGGACACCGGCCCGCCGCAGCCTGGTCAACGCCCCCGACATGCTGCTGCGCCTGGCCTGCGCCGGTGTCGGCATCACCGCCGTGGGCGAGCATTTCGCTGGTCCCTGGGTCGCGGGTGGCCAGCTGCGGCGCGTGCTGCCGGGCTGGTGTCTGCCGACCGTGAGCTGCTGGGCCGTGTTCCCCGAGCGCCGTTTGATGCCACTGCGCACCCGAGTGTTTCTGGAGGCCGCCGCGGCGACCCTGGCCAGCTGCCCGGGCCAGCCGGCCGGCTGAGGCGGCTCAGGCCGGCTCGGCCTGGCGGCGCCGACGCGCCAGCACACAAACGCCACCCAGCAGCAACAAGACAGCGCTGCTTGGCTCCGGCACCGCGGAGCTGAAGACCAGGTCGGCAATCAACCGGTGGCCATAGGCTGTGGGGTGCTGGCCGTCGTAGAACAAGGCAGTGGCGGGATCACAGGCGTTGATCAGGGCGCCGCAGGCCTGGCTGACATTGCTGAGCCCATAGTCCGAGCCATGGGCCACCACCTGGTTCAGGCTGCCGTACAGGTCAAACACGCGCACGCCGGGCTCGGTGTTGAGGGCCAGGCCCAGGGCATCGTTCATCAGGCCGGCGGCCAGCGAGCCCAGCGCGGCGACCTGGGGCCCATAGCTCTGCGCGCGCGGCGTCAGGCCGAAGTTCGGCACATTGAGCACCAGGATGTGCTCGGCACCGGCGGCCTGCAAGCCGTCGACCATGGCGGCGATATCGAAGGCATAGGCCTGGGCCGCGACCGACAGGATGCCAAAGGCCTGCTCGGGATGCATGGCTGCGGCCTCCATGGCCGCGCTGACATTGACCGAGCCGCCCGACAGCACAAACAAGCTCTGCGCCGGTGCCGGCGTGCCGGCCATGGGCACGGTGGCCAGATACTGGCCGAGCTGGCTGCGCATGCTGAAGGGGAAACCGGGGATGGGCGTGCCCGTGCCGTCGCTGCCGGTGGCGGCACCGCCATAGGCGAAATTGCTGCCGCCCAGTTGCGAGGCCGAGGCGCTCAGGCCAAAGCGTTCGGCCAGATGCTCGACCCACACCGGCCCGTTGCTGTAGCGGCCGGTGGCAAAGGGCAGGCTGGCGAAGTAGCTGTCACCCGTGATCTGCTGTGTCGGGTCGGTGCCGACCAGGCGGGCGTTGTTGCCACTGTCGGCCAGGCTGTCGCCGAACACGACCAGACCGGCGTAGCCCGATGTCGGCAGAAGGCCCGTCGTCGAGGCCTGCGCGCGCGCCTGCACTGTGCTCACAGCCAGCACGGCCAGCATGGCCCACTTGGCCGCGTTCAATACCTTCTTCATAGGAGCTCCCGCTTGAGGCGCCTGCGCACACGGGCGGGTGGACGGGCAGGCGAAAGCCGGCAAGGTTCCGCCAAAGCGTCGGGCGCGTCAATGCGCCCGGCCAGGGATTCACCCTTGAATGGCCACCGTTTTTGTAACGGGATATGTCAGCGGGCCTTGAGAAAGGCCGCGCCGGCCTCGGCGGCACGCGCATTGTTTCCGGCGATGCTGCCGCAGACCAGATCGCAGAGCTGGTAGACCGCCGGATCGGCGATCCGGAAAAAGGCACTGGTGCCGCGACTCTCGCGCTCAACCAAGCCTTGCTGCTGCAGCACGCCGAGATGACGGGAGACATTGGCCACGCTGCAGCCGCAGAGCTCGGACAACTCGCCCACCTTGCGCTCTTGTTGGCGCAGCAAATTGAGGATCTGCAAGCGGGTCGGCTCGGACAAGGCCTGGAAATAGGCCGCCACCTGGGTCAGCGCGGCAAGGGGCAGGTCTTCCATGGTGTGCAGGATTCGGCAGGAGGCTGGCAGGCTTGTCATTCTAAAGGCTCCTTGCGTGTTCACTTGATTGACTATTTGCGTGATTGCGCAAATAATGAACCATCAATCATCTTTCGTCCAGCCCCGCGCTGGTCTGCCGACCATGAATCTGCCCCACGCTTTCATGACCTTGCGCGCTGCTGCCGCAGCGGTGATGCCGGTACGCGCCCTGCTGCGGCAAGGCACGGCCGGCCTGCTGCTGCTCAGCGCTGCCGCGACCGCAGCACCAGCAGCAAGCACAGCTTCTGCGCCCAACTTGCAAAGCCTGGTGGTGCAGGCGAGCGGCGCCACACGCCGGCAAAGTGTTGACGGCGTGGTCGAGGCCCAGCGCCAGACGGTGCTGGCGGCACAAGTGGCCGGCGCCATCGTCGAAATTGCCGTGCGGCCGGGCGACCGGGTGCGCGCCGGACAAATGCTGATGCGCCTGGACGCGCGTGCCGCCGAACAAGCGGCCAGCGCCAGCGAAGCGCAAGGCCAGGCCGCACGCGCCGGCCTACAGCTGGCCCAGCGCGAGCTGGAGCGCCAGCAGCAGCTGTTCAAGCAGCACTACATCAGCCAAGCGGCGCTGGACCAGGCCCTGAACCAGTACCAGGCCACACGCGCACAGCTGGACGCTCAGCTGGCCCAGCTGGGCGTGGCGCGCACGCAAAGCGGCCAGCATCTGCTGCGCAGCCCCTACGACGCGGTGGTGGCCGAGATCCCGGTGTCCCTGGGCGATATGGCCATGCCCGGCCGCCCCCTGCTGACGGTCTACGACCCAAAAGCCCTGCGCGTGACAGCCCATGTGCCCCAAAGCCAGGCCGGTGCACAGACCACCGAGGGCCTGATCGAGATCGAGATCCCGGGCCAGACCGCACGCCTGCTGCCGCTGCGCCGCCAGTGGATGCCCACCGTCGATGCGGCCACGCACAGCCAGGAGCTGCGCCTGGATCTGCCACAAACGTCCGCACGAACGGAGACGGAAGTGGCGGCAGGAACGGCAGCTCAGCCCGCCCTGAGCCCAGGCATGTTCGCCCGCGTCTGGCTGGACGACGCCAGCCCGGCGCCTGCCGCGCAAGCCGGCCGGCCACTGCTGATCCCACGCAGTGCCGTGCTGCGCCGCGCCGAACTGAATCTCGTCTATGTGATCGTGCCGCAGACCGGCCAGGCCCTGCTGCGCCAGCTGCGCCTGGGCGCGAAGCGAGGTGATCAGGTCGAAGTACTCAGCGGCCTTAGCGCCGGCGAACGCATTGCCACCGAACCGGCCGTCGCCGCCCGCCAGCCGGTTCCACCGCTGGCACAAGGAGGGCAAAAGCAATGACTCCGACCCCTGTTCAAGAGACGCCCGAGCACAAGCTGGGCGTGTCAGGCCGCATCGCGGCCTACTTCCAGTCGGCACAGATCACGCCGCTGCTGGCCTTGCTGGCCCTGCTCCTGGGTGTCTTCGCCGTGCTGGTGACACCACGCGAGGAGGAGCCGCAGATCGATGTGACCATGGCCCAGGTGATGGTCGCTTTTCCGGGCGCTGGCGTCGGCGACGTCGAGCAGATGGTGGCCACACCGGCCGAGCAAATCCTGTCGCAGATGACGGGCGTCGAGCATGTGATGTCGCTGTCGCGCCCCGGCATGGCGCTGCTGACCGTGCAATTCAAGGTCGGCGTGCCGCGCAGCGAGGCGCTGGTGCGCCTGCAAGAAGCGGTGGGCGGCCATGCCGACTGGCTGCCGCGCGGCCTCGGCGTTCAGCCGCCGCTGATCAAGCCCATGGGCATCGCCGATGTGCCGATGATGAGCTTCACCCTGTTCAGCCGCAAACCCGAGATCGGCGCCTATGAGCTGGAGCGGGTGGCGCGCAGCCTGGAGATTGAGCTCAAGCGTGTGCCCGGCACACGCGAAGTCAAGACCATCGGTGGCCCGGGTCGGGCCCTGCGCATAGCGATGGACCCGGCGCGCCTGGCCAGCATGGATCTGACCGTGGCCGATTTGCGCCAGGCCCTGCAGGGCGCGCACGGCTCGGCCGAGCTGGGCTCGCTGCTGATCAACAACCAGGCCCTGGCCCTGGAAGCCGGCGCCTGGCTGGGCACGGCCGAAGAGGTGCAGCAGCTGGTGGTCGGCGTGCATGCGGGCAAGCCCGTCTTCCTCAGTGAGGTGGCGACGATCAGCGAAGGGCCGATGCGCGCAAGCCAGTCGGTCTGGCACGGCGAAGCCGGCGGCCAGGAGTACCCGGCGGTGACCCTGTCGATCAGCAAGAACGCCGGCGAAAACGCCATCGACGTGGCCCTGGCCCTGCGCGAGCGCATGGAGAGCCTGCGCAACAGCTTGATCCCGGCCGACATCGAGGTTGCCGAGACCCGCAACTACGGCGCCACGGCCAATGACAAGGCGCAGAAGCTGATCCAGAAACTGCTGTTCGCCACGGCGGCCGTCGTGGCCCTGGTCTTCTTCGCCCTGGGCCGGCGTGAGGCCGCCATCGTCGGCACCGCCGTCATCCTGACGCTGATGCTGACCCTGTTTGCCAGCTGGGCCTGGGGCTTCACCTTGAACCGGGTGTCGCTGTTTGCGCTGATCTTCTCGATCGGCATCCTGGTGGACGATGCCATCGTGGTGGTCGAGAACATCCACCGCCACCAACAGCTCTTTCCCGGCAAGCCGCTGGTGGCGCTGATTCCCGGCGCGGTGGACGAGGTCGGTGGGCCCACCATCCTGGCCACGCTGACCGTCATCGCCGCCCTGCTGCCGATGGCGTTTGTCAGCGGCCTGATGGGCCCGTACATGAGCCCCATCCCCATCAACGCCAGCATGGGCATGCTGCTGTCTCTGGCCATCGCCTTTGTGCTGACCCCCTGGCTGGCCCGGCTGTGGATGAAGCCTTCGCTGCCGGCTGAACCAGACACAGGCACAGACACAGACACAGGCTCACCCGCTGACGCCCATGCCTTGCACGGCTTCAGCGCCCGGCTCGCGCCCCTGTTCGAGCGCATCTTTCATCCCCTGCTGGACGCCCGCAGCGGCCGGCGCATGCGCGGCCTGCTGGGCCTGGCCGTCGCCGCCCTGATCGCTGTTTCACTGGCCTTGCCGGCCACGGGCCTGGTCTTGCTCAAGATGCTGCCCTTTGACAACAAGTCGGAGTTCCAAGTGATCGTCGACCTGCCCGTGGGCACGCCCATGGAGCGCAGCGCCGGCGTGCTGCGCGAGCTCGGCGCCCTGCTCGCCCGCCAGCCCGAGGTCCTGAACTACCAAGCCTATGCCGGCACGGCCTCGCCGATCAACTTCAATGGCCTGGTGCGCCAGTACGGCCTGCGCAGCGCGCCGGAGCAGGCCGACATCCAAGTCAATCTGCTCGACCGCCATCAGCGCAGCGAGCAAAGCCATGCCATCGCCACCCGCCTGCGCCCGCTGCTGCAGGAGATTGCCCGACGCCATGGCGCGACGCTGAAAGTGGTGGAAGTGCCGCCGGGCCCGCCGGTGCTGTCGCCCATCGTGGCCGAGGTTTACGGCCCCGACGCCGCCGGACGCCGGCAGGTGGCCCAGCAACTGCGCGCCTTGTTCGAGCGCACACCGGGCCTGGTCGACATCGACGACTCGGGCATCGCCAGCGCCCCGCGCCAGCTGCTGCAGGTCGATCGCCGCAAGGCTGCCCTTCTGGGTGTGCCGCAGAGCGCCATCGTTAGCACCCTGGCCGCCGGCCTGGGCGGTGAGGCGGCCATCTATCTGCACGACCAGAGCAAGCTGCCCATGCCGGCCTGGCTGCAACTGCCCGACAGCACGCAGGGGGACATCGCGGCCTTGCTGGCTTTGACCGTGCGCGGCAGTGCCGGGCAGGCCGTGCCGCTGCGCGAATTGGTGCAGATCAGCGACAGCACTCGCGAACAGCCCATCTTTCACAAGGACTTGCTGCCGGTCCACTTCGTCTACGCCGACATGGCCGGGCGCATCGACAGCCCGCTCTACGGCCTGTTCAGCCTGCGCGGTGAACTCAAGGACATCCAAGTGCCCGGTGGCGGGCCGCTGCTCGAGTACTTCGTCCGGCCGCCCAAGGAAGCCCAGCGGGACTATGCGGTCAAGTGGGACGGCGAATGGCAGATCACCTACGAGACCTTCCGGGACATGGGCCTGGCCTATGCCGTGGGCCTGGTGCTGATTTACTTGCTGGTGGTGGCCCAGTTCGGCTCCTACCTGACGCCGCTGATCATCATGGCGCCCATCCCGCTGACCCTGGTCGGCGTGATGCCCGGACACGCCTTGCTCCATGCCCAGTACACCGCCACCAGCATGATTGGCATGATCGCCCTGGCCGGCATCATCGTGCGCAACAGCATCCTGCTGGTCGATTTCATCGAAGTGCAGTTGCGCAGCGGCATGAGCCTGGAACGCGCCGTCGTCAGCGCCGCCATCACCCGCGCTCAGCCGATTCTGCTGACCGGCCTGGCGGCCATGCTGGGTGCCTTCTTCATCCTCGACGACCCGATCTTCAATGGCCTGGCCATTTCGCTGATCTTCGGCATCGCCGTCTCCACCGCGCTGACGCTGGTGGTGATTCCGCTGCTGTATTTCATGGCCTATCGCCAGCCACCCGTCTCTACCACCCAAGCCGAAAGGAACTTCACATGAACACTCTGAGCACCTGGCAAATCGTGCGCATCGCCGCCGGCAGCTTCATCCTGATTTCGCTGGCCCTGGGCCTGCCGTCCAGCCCGCTGTTTGTCTCCAGCTGGTGGCTGGCCTTCACGGCCTTCGTCGGCCTCAATCTGCTGCAGAGCGGCGTGACGAAATGGTGTCTGATGGAAAGCCTGCTGGCGCGGCTGGGCGTGCGCCGCGGCAATTGAGAAGGGCCGCTCGCGCGGCTGCCTTCAATCGACTCGGAAGACCAGCTCGACCGTGGCCTCGCGGGCCTTGGCAATCGGCTCGAAGCGCCACTGATTGACGGCATCGAGGGCAGCCGGGTTGAGCCGGCGATGCGTGGTCTGGATGGCCTCGGCGCGGCCGACCGAGCCATCAGGCATGACCGTGAAGCGCACCTGCACCGTGCCCGAACGCAAGGTCGATTGCAGCTGACGGGGGAACTCCGGCTCCACCATCTTGATGGCCTTGAGCGGGGTTTCCACCACCGGTGGCGGTTCGGCAAAGACAGCGGCTGCAGCCGGCGCGGCCGTCGGCGCCAAGGTCTCGGGCAGCACGGCTGGCACATTCGTCGCGCTCAAGCTGGCCGCAGCCAGCTGGGTGGCTTCAGGGCTCAGGGCCGCGGTCGATTCGGCGCGGCCCGCCTCGACCGCCACATCGGCGACCGTTTCGGTGATGCCACGCCGGTCAGGGTTGCCCGCGGCAGCATTGCGCCGCGCACCGGCCGCATCGGCATTGCGCTCAGGGGCCCGGTTGTTGTTGGGCTTGGCGGCCACCGCGGCAGGCGCCGGAGCGGGCGCCGCAGCGCTCTGCCCCGGCAGGATGATGGCGGGCTTGGCGCCCGGCTTGTCGGCGTGAAAGCGTATCCACTGGAACACCTTGTCGGCGTCACGCTGGGCCCGCTCGGTCGGGCTCAACTCCGTTTTGGCCTTGCTGGCGTCCGCTCCGGCTTGCGCCTGGGCGGCCGGCACGGCGGCCAGACTGGTAACCAGGGCCACGGCCAGACCCACCAGACTCGGGGCCCGGCGCTTGCTTCGACACATGCTGTGCTCCTTGAAAATGGGGGAATGCGCGCGGCCGCAGACTGCGGCGAACCGAAGTTTAGGGAAGGCCGGGCCTTGCGCTTGCTCGGGTTTGCCCGCAGTACAGAGTGCTGCACCTAATGTGGATATACTGCGGCCTCGCTCCGGGGGGCCCTGTTGTGCAATCGTTCACGATGCACCGGGCTGAGATGTGGTGGAAGCCACGGACCCGCTGAACTTGATCCGGTTGATACCGGCGTAAGAAGAGCCCGACCCCCGCCTGGGGTGCGGGCCCTGGACATGCATCGCACCAGGGCCAGCCGCAGTGAACGCGAACGAGACCACACCTCAAAGGTGGCGCCCGGTCCGCCCTCACCGCCGCTGTGACACCCCGGCCCGACGCCCGTCCTGGGCCCCGCATTCCCCAGTCCTGTTGAAGCAGCCCCGCCGCTGCCCGGTCGTGCCCGCCCTTGTGCCGTAGCGCAACCATGTCGATGCCAGCCCTCGCAGCCCCACCAGCACAGCGAGGAATGCATCCCCATGAACAGCATCACCGACCCCGGCCTGCAAACCGCCAGCGCCAGCGACAGCCTTAACACCAGCCTTGAGCTGACCCGCACGCCCCTGCCCGGCTCCAGCAAGATTTATCTCGCCGGCCAGCAACACCCCGAGCTGCGCGTGCCCATGCGCGCCATCGCGCTCAGCAACGGCGAGGTGGTCAGCGTGTACGACGCTTCCGGCCCTTACACCGATGCAGCCGCAGCCATCGATGTGAAGCGTGGCCTGCCCACCCCGCGCGCCGCCTGGGTCGAAGCGCGCCAAGACACCGAGCCCTACGCCGGCCGTGCCATCCAGCTGATGGACGACGGCTTGCGCGAGAGTGAGCAGCAAGAAGCTCTGCTGGCCCTGAGCGCCGGCCTGCGCCGCACGCCACGCCGCGCCAAGGCTGGCTTCAATGTCACCCAGCTGCACTACGCCCGCCGCGGCATCGTCACGCCCGAGATGGAGTACATCGCCATCCGCGAGAACCAGCGCCATGAATGGATGCGCGAGTACGAGGCCGATGCCGAGCGCGAAGCCCGCCTGGCCGGCACGCCCATGGGTGCAGCCATCCCGCGCATCATCACGCCCGAGTTCGTGCGCGACGAGGTGGCACGCGGCCGCGCCATCATCCCGGCCAATATCAACCACACCGAGCTGGAGCCGATGATCATCGGCCGCAACTTCCTGGTGAAGGTCAACGCCAATATCGGTAACTCGGCCGTCACCTCCTCCATCGAGGAGGAAGTGGAAAAGCTGGTCTGGAGCACCCGCTGGGGCGCCGACACGGTGATGGACCTGTCCACCGGCCGCAACATCCACACCACCCGCGACTGGATCATCCGCAACAGCCCCGTGCCCATCGGCACCGTGCCGATTTACCAGGCGCTGGAGAAGGTCGGCGGCGTGGCCGAAGACCTGACCTGGGCCCTGTTCCGCGACACGCTGATCGAGCAAGCCGAGCAAGGCGTCGACTACTTCACCATCCATGCCGGCGTGCGCCTGCCCTTCATCCCGATGACGGTCAAGCGCCGCACCGGCATCGTCTCGCGCGGCGGCTCCATCCTGGCCAAGTGGTGCATTGCCCACCACCAGGAGAACTTCCTCTACACGCACTTCGAAGAGATCTGCGACATCATGAAGGCCTACGACGTCAGCTTCTCGCTCGGCGACGGCCTGCGCCCGGGCAGCCTCTCGGACGCCAACGACGAGGCCCAGTTCGCCGAGTTGCGCACGTTCGGCGAGCTGACAAAGATCGCCTGGAAGCACGATGTGCAAACCATGATCGAAGGCCCCGGCCATGTGCCCATGCACATGATCCAGGCGAACATGACCGAACAGCTCAAGCATTGCGACGAAGCGCCCTTCTACACGCTTGGCCCCTTGACCACCGACATCGCCCCCGGCTACGACCACATCACCAGCGGCATCGGCGCGGCCATGATCGGCTGGTTCGGCTGCGCCATGCTCTGCTACGTCACGCCCAAGGAACACCTGGGCTTGCCCAACCGCGACGATGTGAAAGCCGGCCTGATGGCCTACAAGATCGCCGCCCACGCGGCCGACATTGCCAAAGGCCACCCGGGCGCCCGGGCGCGCGACGACGCGCTGTCCAAGGCCCGCTTCGAGTTCCGCTGGCAGGACCAGTTCAACCTTGGTCTGGACCCCGAAACCGCGCGCGATTTCCACGACGAAACCCTGCCCAAGGACAGCGCCAAGGTCGCACATTTCTGCTCCATGTGCGGCCCCAAGTTCTGCTCGATGAAGATCACGCAGGACGTGCGCGAATACTCCGCTCAGTTGGAAGCCGAGGCGGGCATGGCGGCCAAGAGCGCGGAGTTCAAGGCTCAGGGCAGCGAGATCTACATCCCGATCCAGCCCGTCTGAGATGGGCTTGCAGATCGCCATCGCGGGCGCCGGCCTGGCCGGGCGCCTGTTCGCCTGGGCGCTGAGCCGCGCCGGCCACGCCGTGCAGGTCTTCGAGGCCGGCCCCGGCCCCGAACCGCGCTTCGACGGCCATGGCGCGGCCGCCTTCACCGCCGCCGGCATGCTCAGCCCCCTGGCCGAGCTGGACCGGGCCGAGGCCGAGGTGGCCGCGCTGGGTTGGCGTTCGCTGCAGCTCTGGCCCCAGGTCTGCGAGGCGCTGGCGCTCAGGTCTTGCCTGCAAACCCAGGGCAGCCTGCTGCTTGCGCACCGCCAGGACCTGGGCGCGGCCGAGCGGGTGCTGGCCCGCCTGGGTGAACACCCCGAACTCGGCCGGGCGCAGGCCTTGAGCGAGGCCGAACTGCAAGACATGGAGCCCAGCCTCTTGCGTGGACCACGCGCCTGGCTGCTGCCGGGCGAAGGCCTGATCCATCCACCGCGGCTGATGGCTGCGCTGCACGATCAAGCCACCGGCGTGCGCTGGCATTGGCAATCGCCGGTGGAGGCTGTGCAGGCCGGCGAGCTTCGTCTGCAAGGCGGCCAGCGCATCGCCGCGGACTGGGCCATCGACTGCCGCGGCCTGGGCGCCCGGCCGCAAGTTGCGGGCCTGCGTGGCGTGCGCGGCGAGGTGGTGCATCTGAGCCTCAGCGGCCATGGCCTGCAGCGACCGCTGCGCTTGCTGCATCCGCGCCACCGCATCTACCTCGTGCCGCGCACGCCCAACAGCCTGGTGCTGGGCGCCAGCGAGATCGAGAGCGAGGACCGCTCGCCCGTCAGCCTGCAAAGCGCAGTCGAGCTGATGGCCGCCGCCCACAGCGTCATGCCCGCGCTGGCCGAGGCGCGCATCACGCGGCTCGATGTCAATCTGCGCCCCGCCCTGCCCGACCACCGCCCGCTGAGCTTGACGGAGCCCGGCCTGCTGCGCCTGAACGGCCTCTACCGCCACGGCTGGCTGCTGGCGCCCGCCCTGGTCCAGCTGCTGCTGCTGCACTGCGGCCTGGCCTCGCTCGCGGCCCACGAAGAACCTTGCACCGCCACGACATGAATGCTGCCCCCCACATCACCATCCGCCTCGACGAGCAAGACCTGACCCTGCCGGCCGGCCACACCGTGGCCGATCTGCTGGCGCAGTTGGAGCGCCCGCCCGAGAGCGTGGGTACGGCCCTGAACGGACAGTTCCTGCGCCGCGAAGCGCGGGCCAGCACCACGCTTCAAGCGGGCGATCAAGTGCTCTTGTTTCAACCCATCGTCGGCGGCTAAGCCCGATTGCAAAGCCCTTCCGCCATGAGCACCCACACCGATCTTTTCCATCTCCCCGGCGTCGCACTGAACAGCCGCTTTCTGCTCGGCAGCGCCGGCTACCCTGACCCACACACCCTGGCGCGCGCGATTGCCGCCTCGGGCACGCAGGTGCTGACGGTCGGCCTCAAGCGCACCCTGCAGGCGGGCGACAACGGCTTTGTCGCCGGTGCCCTGCAAGCGGCACAAGCCCAGGGCGCGCGCCTGCTGCCCAACACCGCCGGCTGTCGCAGCGCGCGCGAGGCCATCAACCTGGCGCAGATGGCGCGTGAGCTCTACGGCACGCGCTGGATCAAGCTGGAGGTGATCGGCGACGAGCACACCCTGCAGCCCGATCCCTTCGAGCTGCTCAGCGCCGCCCAGACCCTGGTGCGCGAAGGCTTCGAGGTGTTTCCCTACTGCACCGAAGACCTGGTGCTGTGCCGCCGCCTGCTCGACGCGGGCTGCCCCCTGCTCATGCCCTGGGGCGCGCCGATCGGCTCGGGCCAGGGTTTGAACAACATTGCCGGCCTGCGCAGCCTGCGCCAGCGCCTGCCGGACACCACCTTGATCATCGACGCCGGCATCGGCGCGCCCTCGCATGCGGCCCAGGCCCTGGAGCTGGGCTTCGATGCCGTACTGCTCAACTCCGCGGTCTCGCAGGCGCGCGACCCGGTGGTCATGGCGGGCGCTTTCAAGTCCGCCATCGAGGCCGGCCGCGCCGCCTACCGCGCCGGGCTGATGGCCGCACAGGACTTCGCCGTGCCCTCGACCCCGGTCAGCGGCCATGCCTTTCTGCTCGGGAGCGCGCCATGAGCGAAGCCCCAGGCGCGAGGCTCTACCCCCACCCCAGCCTGCCCTCGCCCTGGGCGGCCGACCAGCCCCTTGCCGACTGGCTGCGAGACCCGGCGCCACCGGTGATCTGGAGCCTGGCCGGCCACGACAGCGCGGGCGGCGCGGGACTCTCGGCCGACACACGCGCGGCGGCGGCCTTTGGCGTGCATCTCTGCCCGGTGCTGGCCGCCGTGACGGCGCAGAACTCGCAAGGCGTGGCGGCCGTCTTCCCGCTGCCCGCCGACCAGGTCCGCGCCCAGTTGCAGGCCCTTGCGCAAGACCTGAGCCCGCGGGTGATCAAGACCGGCCTGCTGGCTTCGGTCGCCGCCGTGCAGGCTTTGTGCGAGGTCATCGACGCCTTGCGGCGCGATCAAACGGTGCTGCTGGTCATCGATCCGGTGCTGGGCGCCACGGCCGGCGGCGCCGCGTTTTGCGACGAGGCCTTGCTGCAAGCCTACCGCGAGCAGCTGCTGCCGCGCTGCGACCTGCTGACGCCCAACCGGCGCGAGGCCGAACGCCTGCTGGGCCTGCCGCCCGGCAGTCCCGACAGCCCACCTGCCCTGGCCGCAGCCCTGCGCGAGCTGGGCCCGTGCGCGGTTTGCATCACCGGCGGTGACGACGCCTCCGCCCCGGCCCAGCGGGAGCTGGCCCTGGACTGGCTCGATGTGCAGGCGCAGGACCATCAAGCCCAGGGCTGGCTGGCCCTGCCCCGCCTGCCCAGCCACCACCACCATGGCACCGGCTGCAGCTTTGCTACTTCAGCCGCAGCCGCCCTGGCGCGCGGCTTCCCACTGGCCGATGCCCTGGTGCTGGCCAAGATGGCCACCTGGAGCGCCTTGCGCGCCGGCCACGCGGCGGGCGCAGGCGCCGGCCCGGTGCGCGCCGGGCCCGACTTCATCGCCGACCCCAGCGCCATGCCGGTGCTGAGCTTTGGCGCCGAACCGCTCAATGCCGGCACCGTGCAACGTTGGTGTCAGGTACTTAGCGCGCCCACAGCAGTTTCGCCGGCAGCGCTAGGCCTCTACGCCATCACCGATGACCCACAGCGCCTGCCCGCCTTGGCCAGGGCCGGCTATCCACAGCTGCAACTGCGAATCAAGTCGCACCCGGGCCTGAGCGAGGCTGCGCTGCGTCAGGCCATCACGTCCGCGGTGGAAATTGCCGCCAGCCACCCAAACGCAACGCTGTGGATCAACGACCACTGGCAGCTGGCTCTGCAAGCCGGCGCCCGAGCCCTGCACCTGGGCCAGGAGGACTGGACCGCGCTCACGGACGACCAGCGCCAGCAGATCCTGGACAGCGGCGTGCATTTGGGCCTGTCCAGCCACAGCCTCTGGGAGCTGGCGCGCGCGCGCAGCCTGGCGCCGCATTACATCGCCGGCGGTCCGGTCTGGGCCACGGTCACCAAAGACATGCCCTGGCGGCCGCAAGGCCTGGACAACCTGGCCTGGTGGGTGCGCATGGCCGGCCGGCCGGTGGTGGCCATCGGCGGCATCACCGATAGCGAGCGCGTCACGGCCACGCGCCGCACCGGTGCGGCCTCGGCCTGCCTGGTGCGGGCGCTCGACCAGGGCGAAGCAGAACAATGGCACGCCGCCTGGGATGCCTCTTAGCAGCGGCACAATCGCCGGCATGACTTCGTCTCCAAGCTCTGCCCGACCGCCCGAGTTCGGCCGCCCACTTCAAGGCTGGCGCCTGCGCTGCTACACCATCATCTTCGAGGCCGACACCCGCGCCGGCCGGCTCTTTGACCTGGGCCTGATCGCCATGGTGCTGCTGAGCCTGTTGACCGTGATGCTGGACAGCGTGGCCAGCATTCACAACGAGCATGGCCGCTGGCTGACCGGGCTGGAGATCTTCTTCACCGCCATCTTCTCGGTCGAGTACCTGCTGCGCCTGGCTTGCGTACGCCAGCCGCTGCGCTATGCGCTGAGCTTCTATGGCATCGTCGACCTGCTGGCCGTGCTGCCCACCTACCTGGCCTTCTTCGTGCCGGAGCTCTACGCCCTGGTCGATGTGCGCGTGCTGCGCCTGCTGCGGGTGTTTCGCATCCTCAAGCTCAATGCCTATGTGGCCGAGTACGCCAGCCTGGCTCAGGCCTTGCGGGCCAGCTCGCGCAAGATCTCGGTCTTCATCACCGCGGTGCTGATGATCGTGCTGGTGATGGGCACGGTGATGTATGTGGTGGAAGGGCCGGCCAACGGCTTCAGCAGTATCCCGACCTCCGTCTACTGGGCCATCACCACCATGACCACAGTGGGCTTTGGCGACATCACGCCCAAGACCGATCTGGGCCGGGCGATTGCCTCCCTGATGATGCTGCTGGGCTGGGGCGTACTGGCCGTTCCCACGGGCATCGTGACGGCGGAAATGAGCGCACTGCGCATGGGCACTCCACTCAAGGCCACCACACGCAGTTGCCACGCCTGCCTCAGCGAAGGCCACCAGGCCGACTCCAAGTTCTGCCGCCATTGCGGGGCAGTGCTGCCGCCCTATCAGCGGGACTGAGCCCGCAAGGATGACTCACGCAGACGGCGTCCCTGAGTTGAAAACAGGGCCTGGAGTTCAGGCTTCATGAAGGGCCGCAAGCGCGCCCATGAGATGAGGGCCAGGTCCTCGCCGCGGCAGGTGCGCGAGGGCTCGGCCCAACCGTCGGTTCGCAAGGCCAGACCCCGCCGCGTGGGCACCAGCAACACCTCATCGGACGAGGTCGGCAACGACCCCGCGCGGATGCCGACACGCAAGATCGGACGGCCCGCCTCGTTGCGGGTGTAGAGCGCCGCGTCTGGGCTTTGTTCGAAGAACTCGCAGCCGCCTCGCAGCGCCCCCTTACCGGGACTGCGCAGCTCATGCACGAGCAAGCGGTCGAGCTCAGGCGAGTCCTCAAACCAGGTTGACAGCACATCGACCTCCGCGCCCGTGCGCAGATCAAAGACCTGGCTGCTGACCGACACCCCCGGATGCGGCGGGTCGCGGTAAGCGGTCCACGTGTAGTTCCACCAGACCAGCCAGTCGCGCGAGAACCACTCCAGGCGGCGATGGCCGGTGTCTTCCAAACTCAGCGTGGGATCGGCCAGATCCTCCCGGACTTGCGCCCTCAGCTCTTGCGCGCGCGCCGCATTGAAGCGCTGCATGATGGCGGCCGGCCAACCGGCCAGCAGCTGCGGCGCCACATAGCCGGTCAATCGCTCCTGCAACATGCCTACCTTCAGGTCACCGAACTGCCCGGTTCCGAGGGTTCGCCAACGAGGGCGTTCGGCCGCCGAAACCTCGGCCTGAGCCGCCGACAGACCCAGCGCCAGGGTGAGCCCAAGGGTCAGAACAAGCAGTGCGGTAGAACTCGGTTTCATGGCGCCCGAGGATAGCGGCGCCAAATCAAAGAAAAATGGAACGGCCGAGGCATGGCACAAGCCCCGGGCCACGCCACCCAAGGTCGCGCCATTCAATCCCCGATCTGCCACCAGCGCGGTAGCATGACCCGCGCCTCGCGCTGCGCCCAGCATTGGAGCGGATGGCTGGCACGCCGAAGGCCAGCAAGCGGATTGCAAGTTCGGCCGCCCATGCGGGGCGGCCTGGCTCCAAGACCTGAAGAGCTCGACGCGTCAAAGCCTCTGAATGTGCGCCGGCGACTGGCCCACAATGCGCCGGTCAAGGCGAGCAGCGTCAGAGCCAGGCTCTGGGGCTCCGGCACTGCGGCGAAGACATCGCCATCGCGCACAGCCAGCACGTACCTGGCGGTGTTCTTGGAGGCGATGTCCTGGAAGCCCCAAAGCATGTGGAAGCCCCAGGCGCTGCTTTTGGGATTGGTCACGTTGTCCGTACCGGACCAGTAGCCACGGGAATCCAGATGTTCGAAATCACCCGAGTTCGTCAAGCCATAACCCGCTTGCTGAGCGTAGCTGCCTGGTACCCGTATGCTCTTGTTGCCCAGAACCTGAAAGAACAGGTGCGCCATCTCACTGCCGGTGGTGACGCTGCTGTCCGGGTTGTAGCCACAATCGGTGCCACCCGTGTTGCTGTAGCTGCATCCGTCGTTGCCCTTGTCCACCGTGGTCGGCAAGCGCCAGCCGCTCAGGCCGAAGCGATCCTGCTCGGCCCAACTCTTGGCTGTTGCCCAGACCATCCCTTTGCTGCTGCCGGCACGCAGCCAGGTGACCTTGAAGACCGTGTCGTAGAAGGCTTCAAAGCCATTCGCGGCATTGCCGTCGAGATCACGCCCCAGCAAGGTGGTTTCCCAGGTACCTTGCCCAGACACCGGGCCGGCTTGCGTCAGGCCCGCGCAGCTCAAGGCGCCCAGCAGGGCGACCGTCTTCAAGGTCTGTTTGGTCAAAGCATGCATCGGTTTCTCTCGGGTTGAAGGGTGTGGGAGGCACGGCGGGCTGGCTTCGCCCAACAGGCTCACCAACACTTCAGCCGGGTCAGTGTCCGAACATGCGGACCGCTGTGCAATCCGACCTTGGACCCAAGACCAGGTCTCGAGACCCATCGGCACAAGCGCTGCCGAGCCAAGCGCCGCTCATGAGCCCAGGCCTCAGCCCTCCACCCGCCACCAGCTCGGCAGCAAAGCCCGCACCTCGCGCCGCGCAAAACGGTCGTCCAGCAGATGGATCACACCGCGGTCGTCAGTCGTGCGGATCACGCGGCCGGCGGCCTGCACCACTTTTTGCAGGCCCGGGTAGAGGTAGGTGTAGTCGTAGCCCGCACCCTTGAGTTGCTCCAGCCGCGCGCGGAACTGCTCGTTGACGGGGTTGACCTGGGGCAGGCCCAGGGTGGCGATGAAGGCGCCGATCAGGCGCGCACCGGGCAGGTCCACACCCTCCGAGAAGGAGCCTCCGAGCACCACGAAACCAATGCCCTGGCTTTCGGGCGTGAAGCGCTGCAGAAAGGCCTGTTGCTCGGCCTCGCTCATGCGCCGCGCCTGCGGCCAGAGCGGCACGCCGGGATGCTCGCGGGCGAACAGCTCGGCCGCCTGCTGCAGGTAGTCGTGGCTGCTGAAAAAGGCCAGGTAGTTGCCGGGCCGGTCCTCGAACTGCGCGCCGATCTGGGTCACCAGGGCGGCCAGAGAGCGCTGGCGATCGGCGTAGCGGGTCGAGATCTGGCGTGCCACCTTGACCTCCAACTGCGCGGCCTCAAACGGCGACTCCACCTCCAGATAGGCCCAGTTCTCGGGCAGGCCCAGCAGGTCGGCGTAAAAGCCGGCCGGCTGCACCGTGGCCGAGAACAAGGTGGCCGTGTGGGCGGCCAGCAGGCGCGGCCGCAAAAAGGGCGCGGGCACGATGTTGCGGAGGGCCAGGGTGGTGTGCAGCTTGGCCTGGCTCTTTGCAAAGCCGGGGGCATTGCTGTTGCGCAGGGTCAGGTCGCAGAGCGAATTGGCATCGAGCTGCTCGGCCAGACGGGCAAAGGCCAGGGCCTCGAAGAAGAAGTTCTGCAGCGCCGGCTCCAGCGGCTTGGCCGAGCCGGCCTGCTGCTCGCTGATGGCCGCGGTGGCCTGCTGCAAGGCCTGCATCCAGGCCTCGGGCAACTCCTTCAAGACTTGGTAGGGCTCGGCCGCCTCTTCGCCGGCCGTGCTCTTGCTGAGCTTGGTCCAGGCCCGTTGCAGGCGATCGAGCGGCGCTTTCAGCGAGGGCGGCGCCACCAGCTTGGCACCACGCAAGCTGTCTTGTTCCAGCTCGGCCGAGTACATCTTTCGTCCGCGTTCGAGCAGGTTGTGCGCCTCGTCGGCCAGCAGGCCCACGCGCCAGCCGTTCTGCTGAGTCAGCCCGTGAAGCAAAGCGCTGCTGTCGAAGTAATAGTTGTAGTCGCCGACCACCACATCGGCCCAACGCACCAGCTCCTGGCTCAGGTAATAGGGGCAGACCTCGAAGGCCAGGGCCAGGGCGCGCACGGCGGCCCGCTCCAGCGCCAGGCCACTTTGCACAGCGGCAGCGCGAGCCTGCGGCAAGCGGTCATAAAAGCCCTGAGCCAACGGGCAGCTCTCACCGTGGCAGGCCTTGTCGGGGTGCTCGCAAGCCTTGTCGCGCGCCACCAGTTCCAGCACACGCAAGCTGCCTGGCGGGGTCTTCAGCTTCTCCACGCCTTCCAGTGCCAGCTGGCGACCGGAGCTCTTGGCCGTGAGGAAAAACAGCTTGTCCAGCTTCTGGCCCGGCATGGCCTTGAGCATGGGGAAGATGGTGCCCACCGTCTTGCCGATGCCGGTGGGCGCTTGGGCTAAAAGCACTCGGCCCGAGACCGCGGCCTTGTAGACCCCCTCGGCCAGGGCACGTTGCCCGCGGCGGAAGTCCGCGTGCGGAAACGCCAGAGCCAGCAGGGCCGCGTCGCGCGCCTCGCGGTGCGCCTGCTCTTGCTGCGCCCAGGCGACATAACGCCCGCATTGTTCGGCAAAGAAAGCCTGCAGATCGGCGGCACCGTGCGTCTCGGCAAACACGGTTTCGCTCTGCGCCATGACGTCGAAATAGACCAGGGCCAGCTCGACCCGGGACAGGCCTTCTTGCGCGCACAGCAGGGCACCGTAGACCTTGAGCTGGGCCCAGTGCAGTGCGCGGTGGTTGGCGGGCTGAGCGTCCAGGCTGCCTTTGTGGGTCTTGATTTCCTCCAGGCGCTGGCGTCCGGCGTCCCAGCCATCGGCGCGGCCGCGTACGCGCAAACGGGTGCCGCTGTCTGACTCCAGGAAAACGCCGCTGAGGCTCAGCTCGGTCTGGTAGCCGCTGCCACGCCGGCCGGCCACCAGGGCATGGCCGGCCATACCCTCCAACGCCGAGGGTGCCGGCGTGAAGCGCAGATCCAGATCGCCGGCCTTGGCGCTGAACTCGCACAGGGCGCGGACGGCGACGACCAGCTCTTCGGCTGCAGCGAGATCGCTCACACCGTGCTGCCTGGATCGCCGAGCAGATCCGCCTCGGGCTGCGCCCCCGGCTCGCCCAGATGGGCTTGCGGGCTCTCGCCCTCCAGCCGGTCGGGCGTGGCCTTCGCCAGCGCCATCCAGACGGCAAAGGGCAGCTCGCAGGGCTGGTAGCGCGCCGGGCGCAGCAACTCCAGCCGGCCAGTCTCGACCTTGCCATGCAGCACCCAAACGCCGAATTCAGGCGGCAGCTCCTCGGGCTCGGCCACACCCGCTGGGAAGACGTAGTAGCAGGCGCTGCACAGCCATTGGTAAGACTCGCGCTTGGCCGCATGGCGCAGATCGGACTGCAGATCGGCCCGGCTGGCCTTGACCTCGTGCACCACCGGCTGCAGATAGGCCGCCACCGAGGTGTTGCGCACCGAAAAAAGATCGGGGCGGGCCATGCGCCAGGGCCGCTTCGGGCGGGCCTCGTTCGGCGCGTCCAGCAGGTCTTCGCCGAACAACAAGGGCGCCGGCGAAGCCGTCATGGTGGGCACCATCTCCTCGGCCTGAACTTGCGCGCGCAGCGACAGCTCGCGCCAGACGACGCGGCCGTCTTTTTGCATGAGCTGCTCACTCATGCGCCGGGCCAGACGGTCATGCAGGCTCAAGGCCCGCTGGCCACGCTGACGCGAGGCCGCCAACGCAGCGATACCGGCCGGCGTCAGCTGCAGGGTCTCGTGGCCGCCGGGCGGGCAGCGCAACTCCACCCAGCCGCCGGCCAGCAGGTCGATCTCCAGCGGGTCGCGGCAGGGCCAGCCGCCCGAGCGCCAGATCTTCATCAGGCGGCTCAGCTGCGGGCGAGTGAGCGTGGGCGGTGCGGGGACGGTGGCATCGGTCGAAATCACTGGATAAGTTTACAGTGCAGCCCGGGTGATATTCCCCACCCCCATGTTCGCAGTTGAATTCCTGGCCCAAGCTGAGCATGCTGGCACTTCACCACCATCCCAGGACTTTCAGCGATGCCACTGCCCTCAAGCCGCAAGCCCAGCCCCTCGTCCTGCCAAAGCCGCCGCTTGTTTGCGCTTCCAATCTTGGTGGCCATGGCCGTGGTCGGCCACAGCGCGATTGGCCAAAGCCAAAGCCAGACCCCCGCTCCAAGCAAAGCCTCCGGCAAGACCGCGGCCACTCTGCAGGCCTCGGCGGCGAACATCAACAGCGGCAACACCGACTTCAATGCGCTCTTGATGGCTGGCCCGAGTGGTGCAGGCCTGCCCAGCAATTGGCAACTGCAAGCCAGCAGCCTCAACGGCGAGGCCTTCATACCCAGCCAGTTGCGAGGCCGTGTCGCCGTGGTGTTCTATTGGTCCACCAGCTGCGCTGTCTGCCGCGACACGCTGCCCGAGCTGCGCGCCAACCTGGCCGGCTGGAGCAAGAAACCGGTGTCGGTGGTGCAGGTCAATGTCGACAAACTGGCCGACGATTGGCGCAGCTATGAGCAGATTCGCAACGTCATGCACAAGCCCGTGCCAGGCTTGCACTCACTGCATCTGGACGCCGGCCCCAGCCCCAACAAGCTGCCATTGACCTTGGTCGTTGACGCACAGAACCGGGTGGTGCGCCGCTACGAAGGCCGCATCGCGCCGGAGGCCTGGAACGACGTGGCCGACCTGCTGCCTTGATCGGAGCGCTGCCGGCTCGATGCTCAAAAGCTGTGCGCGTCGAGCACCGCCGCCACGCGCGCCAGCGCGGGCCCGACTTGTGCCAGCGGCAATGAACCCAGCGCCAAGCGCAAGGCGTGCGGCACCGGGCCTGCGCTGACGTAAGGCTCGGCCGTCGACACCGCCAGCCCTTCGCGCAGCAAATCGGCCGCGACCCGGTCGGCGCGGACCTCTTCGCCCAGCGGCAGCCAGACAAAATAGGACGCCGGATGCGCCAGGCGCCGCACATGCCCGAGGGCTTCCGCGGCCAAGGCCTGACGGGCGCGGGCGTCCGCGCGCTTGGCGGTCTCCAGCCGCGCCACCGTGCCATCGGCAAGCCAGCCGCAGACCAGCGCAGTCATCACGCCGGGCGTGTTCCAGGTGGTGGCACGTATGGCGCGAGCGATGCGCTCCACCCGCTCAATCGAGGCCACCACACAACCGACGCGCAGGCCGGTGGCCACGCTTTTGGAGAAGCCGTTGACGTAGACCGTCAGCTCCGGCGCCAGAGCGGCCAGCGGGGGTGGCGCCGGCTCGACCAAGTAGGCGTAGGCCGCGTCCTCGATGATGAGCAAGCCATGGCGGCGCGCCACCGCCACCAAAGCCTTGCGGTGGCTGAGGCTCATGACCCAACCCAGGGGGTTGTGCAAGGTGGGCATGGTGTAGAGCGCCTTGACCCGGCGCCGCCGGCACAGCGCGTCCAGCGCCTGCGGGTCCGGCCCCTGGCCAGCTGCAGGCAGGGGCAGCAGCTCCAAATGCAGGGCCTGGGCCAAGACCTTGAAGCCGGGGTAACTGAGCGCGTCCACTGCCACCACATCACCGGGCTGAAGCAAGGCCATCAGCGTACAGCTGAGCCCATGCTGGGCGCCATCGACCAGCAGCAGCTGACCCCCGCTCACCGTCAGCCCTCGCCGCGCCAGATGGGCCGCGACCTGGGCGCGTTCATGCGGGCGGCCGCCATGGGGCTGGTAACGCAGCAAGGCTTCCAGATCGCCGCCAGATGCCAGCTGGCGCAAGGCACTGCGCAGCAACTCGGCCTGGCCCGGCAAGGTCGGATAGTTGAAACTCAAATCCAGGATGCGCGCGTCGTCCACCTGCTGCTCGATGCCCTGGCCGCGCGGCAGCTGGGTTTCGCGGACAAAGGTACCGCGCCCGGTCTCGCCGCTGACCAGGCCCATGGCCGCCAGCTCGGCATAGACACGCGTGGCCGTCGCCAGCGCCAGGCCATGCTGCGCCGCCAGCTTGCGATGGGTGGGCAGGCGGCTGCCCGGCGGCAAGCGCTGCGCTCGGATTTCGGCCGCCAGCCGGTCCACCACCTGTTTGTAACGCGCTTCGCCCATCGCAATGTATCCATGACAATTTTTTGATTGTCATGGTGTTTCTTCCTAGCATGGGCGCAAATCCAATCGGGATCCGAAACGCTCCACCCAAGCGCACCCAAGCCATGCACATTGCCATCCTTACGTTCGACGGCTTCAACGAGCTCGACTCCCTGATTGCCTACGGCATCCTGATGCGCGCGCGCACGCCTGATTGGCGCGTCAGCATCGCCAGCCCCGTGGCCCGGCCGGTTTCCTTGAGTGGCCTGACGATCGAAGCACAGTGCACGGTGGAAGACGCCGTCTCCGCCGATGCCGTCTTGATCGGCAGCGGCATCAAGACCCGCGAGCTGGTTCAAGATTCGGCCCTGATGCAGCAACTGAAAGGCCTGGACCCGCAGCGGCAACTGCTGGCGGCGCAATGCTCAGGCGCTTTGATCCTGGCAAAGCTGGGCTTGCTGGGCGGCCTGCCCGCCTGCACCGATCTGACGACCAAGCCCTGGGTGCAGGAAGCCGGTGTCGAAGTGCTGAACCAGCCCTTCTTCGCCCGCGGCAATGTCGCCACCGCCGGAGGCTGCCTGGCC
Organism: Paucibacter sp. DJ2R-2; assembly: GCF_025717675.1. Taxonomy (GTDB): domain Bacteria; phylum Pseudomonadota; class Gammaproteobacteria; order Burkholderiales; family Burkholderiaceae_C; genus Paucibacter_A. The sequence continues at coordinate 126,721 of NZ_JAJIRT010000005.1, read as the reverse complement.
TCCAGCTATTTGGCCGCCTGGTTGATCGCTCGCCTGCAAGGTGTCGAGGCGGCGCGCGAGGCGATTCACTATGTGGCGCCGGTGGGGGAGAAGGAGGATGCGGTGAAGCGGACCATGGCTTTGCTCGAAGCCCATATGCCGCATGGATTGATGGCTAGCGACGCGGCACGTTGAACTGGCTCCTCGCCCCGAGACAGAATGCGAGCGATGACCCAGATCCCATCCCATCTGCGCCCCATCTGGCAGGCCTACGCCGCCAGCGTCGGCGGCCTGTCCGAGGACCGCTTTTACGAGGCCTGCCAGTTCGGCGACTCGCCAGCTCTGATCGATGAGCTGGCCCAACTGGTGCTGAGCGGCCGCAAGCGCGCGACCGCCGGCGCCGTCTGGTCCTACGAAGCCTCGGGCCTGGGTTTGCCGCGGCCGGGCCTGTTCAGCATCGTCACGGACGCTGAAGGCCGACCCCTGTGCATCATCGAGACCACACAGGTGGATGTGCTGCCCTTCGACCAGGTCACGGCCGAGTTCGCCGCCATCGAAGGCGAGGGTGACGGCTCCCTGGCCTACTGGCAAGACGCGCACCGCGCCTACTTCACACGTGAATGCGAGCGCGCCGGCCGCCGTTTCAGCGAAGACCTGTTGCTGGCCTGCGAGCAGTTTCGCGTGGTGTGGCCTCGCTAAAGCCACTCAGCAACGCGGCACAAGCTCGCCGCAGCGCCACCTTTTCTCGAGCGAGCCTCGCAAATCAGACATAACTCCAATTCCAAATGCCATTTGCGATGCAGCCGGCGGCTGGCGTCCCGCTACGCGGCCCACCCATCGCGAGAGTGGCAGGTGAAAGCCCCCACGCTCAGAAACTCAAAACAAAACACGCCCCGCCCGCCACCGGCTTGACGTAACGCACCGTGCCACCCATGCCGTGGATCAGCTTGCGGACCAGGGCCAGGCCGATGCCGTGGCTGCCGTCATCCCGAGCCTGGGGGGCGCTGCGGGTGCTGAAGAAGGGCAGGAAGATGTCGTTCTCCAGACCCGGCGGCACGCCGGGGCCGTTGTCGCGCACCTCCAGGGCCAGGCGGCCGCCGCGCACCAGGCGGGCCCGCACGTTCAGACGCGGCTGAGCCAGGCCGGTGGTGGCCTGGGCGGCGTTCTTGATCAGGTTGAGCAAGGCCTGCTCCAACTGGCCCGGGTCGGCGCGCAGACTCAGGCTCTCGGGCTCGACCGTGAAACTGACCTCGCCGCCACGGGCGCGCCAGTCGGCAGCCACCAGTTGCTCCAAACGCGCAAACAGCTCGGACAGCTGCAGCACCTCGGGCTGGGGCGCGGGCAGCTCGCTGATGCTACGGTAATGGCCGACGAAGGCCGCGAGGGAGGCGGCGCGGCGGGCGATGGTGTCCAGGGCCAGGTTGAGGTCGGGGCCGGCCTCGGGGTCGCCCAGCATCTCGCGCGCGGTGCGCGAGAGCGAGGCGATGGGGGTCAGCGAATTCATGATCTCGTGCGTCAGCACATGGACCAGCTGGCGCCAGGCCTTGAGGGTTTCCGCCTCCAGCTCCGACTCCAGCGGCAGCAGGGCCAGCAGGCGCGCGTCCACGCCCCCCAAGCTCAGATGGCTGCCGGCCAGCAACCAGCGCTCTTGGCCGCGCTCGGTGGCGATGCTGAGCAGCTCGCGCCCGGCCTCGCCGCGGGCCTCGCGCAGCTGGGCCAGCAGGGCCTCGCGCTCCAGCGCCCCACCGGGCGCCAGCAGGCGGCGCGCGCGCACATTGAGCGCCGTCACATGCTCGCCGCTGATGCGCAGCAAGGCCACCGGCACATGCTCCAACTCGCCCTCCAGCAGGCTCAGCTTTTGCTGCAGATCGGCCTGCAGCGCCGGATTGCCCTGCGGCTGATCGAGGGCGGGCGCGGGCAGCTGCAAACGACCCAAAGCCAGCCAGCCCCAGCGCGCCACGGCCAGCTGGGCCAGCACGATCAGCACCTGCCAGCGCGGCGAGCCCTGCTGCCAGACCAGGCCAGCGGCACCCAGCGCCAGCAGCAAGGCGGCGAGCAGCACGCGGCCGCGTAGGCGCTGGCTGCGCCGCTGCTGAAGCTGTGCCGGCGACAACGGCGCGCGCTCAGAGCCCATGCTTTTCCATGCGCCGGTAGAGCGCTGCGCGGCTCAGGCCCAGCAGACGCGCGGCCTGGCTGATATTGCCCTCGGCCTGGCGCAGGGCTTCGTCCAGGGCCTCGCGCTCACGCTCATGCAGGCTGAGGCTCGGGCCGGCGCTCGATGTCGCCGCAGCCGCTGGGGCGGGCTTGGTGGCGGCGCTCAAGCCAAAGTCTGCCGCCTCCAGCTGCGCGCCCTGCCCCAGGATCACGGCTCGCTCGCAGGCATGGCGGAGCGCGCGCACATTGCCCGGCCAGTCGTTCGCCTGCAAGGCCTGCCAGGCCGCGGCACTGCAGTCGCGCAGGGGCTTGCCGTACTGCTGGGCATAGGCGGCCAGGTAGTGACGGGCGAGCAGCGGGATGTCTTCGCGGCGCTCGCGCAGTGGCGGCACGCGCAGCACGATGGTATTGAGGCGGTAAAGCAAATCGGGGCGGAAGCGCTGCGGGTCGAACAGCGCCGCTTCGTCGAGATTGGTGGCGCTGACGATGCGCACATCGACCGGCAGCGCCCGGTCGGCGCCCAGCGGCGTCACCTCGCGCCGCTCCAGTACGGTCAGCAGCTTGGCTTGACCGGCCAGGGGCAGGTTGGCCACCTCGTCGAGGAACAGGGTGCCTCCGGCGGCCGCCTGAAAACGGCCGGGCCGCTCCTGGCGCGCATCGGTGAAGCTGCCGCGCTTGTGGCCAAAGAGCTCGCTCTCCAGCGTGGTCTCGGACAGGGCCCCCAGGTCCACGGCCAGGAAAGTTTCGCCGGCACGCTTGCTCCAGGCATGGATCTCGCGCGCCACCAATTCCTTGCCCGAGCCCATCTCGCCCAGCACCAGCACATTGGCCTCGGTCGGCGCCACGCTCTGGATCAAGGCCCGCAGCTCGCGCATGGCCGGCGCTTCGCCGAGCAAGGTCGAAGGCTGGCCGGCTCCGCCCTGCGGCGCACGCCGGGCCAGGGCCGCGGCCACGGTGGCGCAGAGCTTGGCGTTGTCCCAGGGCTTGGTGACGAAATCGAAAGCGCCCGCCTTGAGCGCGGCCACGGCCAGGTTCACTTCGGCGTAGGCCGTCATCACGATCACCGGCAGCTCCGGGCTGTGCGCCAGAGCGCGCTGCAGCAGCTCCAAACCCTGAGCTCCATCGGTGCGGCCGGGCAGGAAATTCATGTCCAGCAGCAGCAGTTCCACATCGCCCGAGTCCAGGGCCGGGGCCAGGTCCTCGGGCTGCTGAAGCAGACGCACCGGGCCGAAGCGGCGCTGCAGCAGCAAGCGCGCCGCCAAGGCCACATCGGGGTCGTCGTCCAGAATCAAAATCGCCATGACGCGAGGTTAGCAGCGCGCCGGGCCGGCCACCTGTCCGATTCCGGACAGGTGTTCAGGCGAAGCGGCAGCCGGGTGTCCGCTCCCGGACAGGCCCGGCGCCATTGCGCCCGAAAACCAGGCAGTACAAGCTGGCATGCGCTTTGCGTTCAATACCGGAATGAATGCGAACTTGCACCGCCTGCCCCCCGTCACCGGCGCCGCCATGGACCGCCCCCTGCCGAAGAAGAAGTACGCCCGCGCCTTGCGCTGGGCCGGTTTCAGCCTGGCCGCGCTGGCGGTGGCCTCCGCGCTCTACCTCAGCGTGCCGCGCGGCCTGTCGGTGCCGCTGAGCGAGCTGAGCCTGTCCACCGTGGCCGACGGCGAATTCCGCGATGAGCTGACCCTGCGCGCCCAGGTCGTGCCGGCCCACCAGGTTCTGCTGGATGCGACCGACGCCGGTCGCGTCGACGCGGTGCTGGTGCGCGACGGCGACATGCTCAAGGCCGGCGCCCTGCTCTACCGCCTGTCCAACCCGCAGCGCGAGCAGGAGGTGCTGCAGCGCTCGGCCGAGGTGGCCCAGCAGCAGGCCAATCTAGCCATGCAGCGCACGGCGCTGGCCAATGCACAGAGCATGCTGCGCCGCGACCTCAGCAGTCTGCAGCATGAGCTGACCCGGGCCGAGAACGACCTGGCCCGCCAGCAAAGCCTGGCCGCGCAGGGCTTTGTCTCCAAATCGGTGCTGGAGGATGCGCAGCTCAAACGCGAGCAACAGCAGCGCCTGCTGGCCCAGGCGCGCGAGGACGGCGCGGCCGAGATCCGCACCCGTGAGCAGGCCGTGGCCGAGATGGAACGCGCGGTCAAGGGCCTCAGCGAAGGCCTGGCCGTGGTGCGGCAGGCCGCCGCCGGCCTTTCCGCCCGGGCGCCGCGCGACGGCCAGCTCAGCGGCTTCAGCCTGCAGGTGGGCAGCAGCGTCAAGCCGGGCGACCGCCTCGGCCGCATCGACGACATCGCCAGCTTCAAGCTGGCCGGCAATGTCGATGAGTTCTACCTGGCGCGCGTGCAGAAAGGCCTGCAAGCGACGCTGGAGGCCGCAGGCAAGACCTGGCCCCTGACCGTCAGCCAGCGCCTGCCGCAGGTGAAGGACGGCCGCTTCGGTGTCGAGCTGGAATTCAGCCAGGGCATGCCGCCGGCCCTGCAGGCCGGCCAGAGCCTGGACGCCCGCATCGTGCTGGGCCAGCCCAGCCGCGCCCGCCTGATAGCCGACGGCGCCTTCTACGGCGACAGCGGCGGCGCCTGGGTCTATGTGCTCAATGCCGAAGGAAGCGCCGCCGAGCGCCGCACGGTGCGCCTGGGCCGCCGTGCAGCCGGCCGCATCGAGGTGCTGGACGGCCTGCAGCCCGGCGAGCGCGTGATCGTTTCCAAGGTGCGCGCCTACGGCGACGCGCCGCTGCTCAAGCTCAAGACCTGACCCCACCCCATTTGCCCAGAACACTCCACGAGGAAGGAACACCCCATGATCCAACTGAAAAACCTCAGCAAGCTGCACCGCAACAGCGAGGTCGAAACCACCGCCCTGAACCAGATCGACCTGCAGATCGAGGCCGGCGAATACCTGGCCATCACAGGGCCCTCGGGCTGCGGCAAATCAAGCCTGCTGTCCATCCTGGGCTTGCTCGACGCACCGAGCAGCGGCGAGTACTGGTTCGAGGGCCAGAACGTCACCGGCTGGAACGAGCGCCAGCTCAGCGCCCTGCGCCGCGGCCGCATCGGCTTTGTGTTCCAGAGCTTTAACCTGATCGACGACCTGAGCGTGCGCGAGAACATCGAGCTGGCCCTGGAGTACGGCGATGTACCGCGCAGCGAACACGCCGGTCGAGTGGATGCCGCCATGCAGCGCCTGGGCATTGACCACCGCGCCAATCACCGGCCTTCACAGCTCTCGGGCGGCCAGCAGCAGCGCGTGGCGATCGCCCGCGCCATCGTCTCGCGCCCGGCCCTGCTGCTGGCCGACGAGCCGACCGGCAACCTCGACAGCGCGCAAGGCGACGAGGTGATGCGCATCCTGCGGGAGCTCAACGAGGAAGGCACGACCCTGGTGATGGTGACGCACTCGCCGGCCCATGCCGCCCATGCCTCGCGTTGCCTGCGACTCTTGGACGGCCGCGTCCTCGTGGACGCTCTGGCAGCCTGAACCCGAAAGCACGCCCATGAAACTCAAAGACCTGCGCGTCAGCTGGCGCCAGCTGCTGGCCGAACCTGCCTACTCCCTGGTGGTGGTGCTGGGCCTGGCCGTGGCCATCGCCGCGGCCTATCTGATCGCCCTGCTGCTCAATGACCGCTGGCTGCCTGACCCCAGCGTGCCGCGGCCCGACCGGGTCGTACGCCTGGAATTCAAGGGCAACATCCCCGGTCGCAACGACGACTGGTTCAGCTCCATGCCCTATGTCTTCCGCTCCGCCCTGCGGGATGCGAAAGCGCCGCTCAGCCATGTGGCGCGGGTGACGGAGAGCAACCTCGGCCTGCGCGTGGGCGAGCAGATCAGCAAGAACCGCATCATGTTCGCCGACCCAGAGCTGGTCGACATCTTCGGCCTCAAGGCCTTGAGCGGTGATGTGAAGGCGGCGCTGAGCAAGCCGGACACGGTGGCACTCACCACCAGCGCCGCCGAGCGCCTGTTCGGCCGCAGCAGCGATGTGCTGGGCCAGCGCCTGCGCATGCGCGGCCAGGAAATGACCGTGGCCGCCTTGCTGCCGCGCCAGGCCGCCAACAGCGAGCTGGAGTTCGATGTGCTGGCCAGTTTCGAATCGCCAGCGGCCAACCAAGCGCCGTGGATGCTGAGCGCCTGGTACTACATCAACGGCAATGTCTACGCCCGCCTGGCCGACGGCGCCGGTGCGGCACAGCTCGGCACCCTGATGCAGTCCATCTTCGACCGCAGTCCCGGCACGACCGAGGTGCCGCCCGAGTGGCGCGCCGGTGGCCGCAAGACTGCTTTCGTGCGCGCCGTGCCCCTGACCCGCATCCCCTTCGAGGGCAGCGGCAGCCAGACCCGGCTGATGCTGTACAGCGCACTCAGCCTCATGGCGCTGACCATGCTGGCCCTGGCTGCCATCAACTACGTCAACCTCAGCAGCGTGCGCACCCTGCGCCGCCAACGCGAGATTGCGGTGCGCAAGAGCCTGGGCGCCAGCCCGGCGCGCCTGGGACTGCAGTTCGTGCTGGAGTCCAGCCTGGTGGCCTTGCTGGCCGGCGGCGTGGGCCTGCTGCTGGCCTGGTTGCTGGCACCGGGCTTTGCCGATCTGCTCGATGTGAAGTTCGCCACCAAGTTGTTCGCCCCGGCGCAGCTGATCAGCCTGGCCCTGGCTTGCCTGCTGCTGGGTGCGCTGACCGGGCTCTACCCGGCGCGCGTGGCCCTGGGCGTGCACTGTGCACCGGCTTTGCAAGGCCGCAAACAAAGCGAAGGTGCAGCCGGCCGCCGCCTGCGCCGCGCCATGACGGTGCTGCAGTTCGGCGCCGCGCTGACCTTGTCGGGCGCCGCCGTGGTGGTGGTCTGGCAAAGCGAGTTCGTGGCCCGCATCAACCCAGGCTTCAAGACCGAAGGCCTGCTGGCTATCGACCTGCCCGAGACCGCCAAGCGAGAGGCCAAGCGCGGCCTGTTCGATGTCCTGCAAGCCCAGGCTGCGGTCAAGCAGCTGGGAATGAGCGACGACATCCCGGGCCGCAACGGCATCGGCAGCGTGACCACCATGGTGCGCGGCGAGACCAAGGTCTCGACCCGCAACAGCGCCGGCGATGCGGGCTTCTTCCGCAGCTACGAGATCCCTTTCCTGGCCGGCAGCCTGGAGGGTGTTCAGATCCCCGAGCAGCCACCCCGCGGCCCCGAGGCGGCCAAGGAAGTCTGGCCCGCTGTGATCGACGCCACCGCAGCCCAATCTCTCGGCTACGCATCGCCCCAGGAGGCACTGGGGCAGATCATCCGCTCCGATGAGCTGCAGGTGCGCGTGGTCGCCGTGGCCGGCGCCATCCGCCAAGAGTCGGCGCGCCAGCTGCAACAGCCCCAGCTCTTCATGCTGCATCAGAACGGCCACAGCGTGCTGACCCTCAACGGCCCGGACATGGCCGCCCTGCGTGCGGCCGTGAGCGAGGCCTGGCCGCGCTACTTTCCGGACGATGTGCTGGTGATGAACAGCGTGAACGAAGAGCTGGCCCAGCGCTACCGCCTGGACCGCAATATCGGCCGCCTGATCGCCGCGACCAGCCTGCTGGCCCTGCTGCTGGCCGCCTTTGGCGTCTACGCCCTGGCGGCTTACACGGTGCGCCGCGCGGCGCTGGAGATCGTCATCCGCAAGCTGCACGGTGCCGGCCACCGTCACATCGCCGCGCTCTTGATCAAGGAGTTCGCGCCCCTGCTGGGCCTGGCTGCCCTGATCAGCCTGCCGCTGATTTGGTGGATCGCCCAGCAGTACCTGAGTGGCTTTGTCGAGCGCGCGCAGATGGGCGGCTGGCCGATGCTGGCGGCCACGCTGGTCACCTTGCTGATGAGCGGTCTGGCCGGCCTGCGCCATGCCCTGGCGGCCATGTCCATGCGGCCCATCCTGGCCTTGCGCGACTGACTGAAGGAGGCCGCCGCACCATGCGCTTTCTGGACCTTCGTGTGGCGGCCCGTCAGCTGCGGGCCGACCCTTTCAATGCCTCGGTGCTGATCTTGGGCCTGGCCCTGGCCCTGGCCGCGAGCTACCTGCTGGCGGTGATGCTGGGCGAGCGCTACCGGCCCGACCCGGCGCTGCAGGAACCCGAGCGCATCGTGATGCTCGATTTCCACGGCAATATGCCGGGCCGCCAGGAGGACTGGTTTCTGGGTGCGCCCTTTGCCCTGCACGAGGCGCTGCAGAAATCCGGCGCGCCGCTCCAGCACTTGAGCCGCAGCAGCAGCGACTGGCTGACCTTGCGCGTGGGCGAGCGCCAACAGCGCAGCGCCGTGCTGGCCCTGGACGCCAGCGCCGTCGAGCTGTTCGGCCTGCGCAGCGTGGAGGGCGATCTGCGAGCCTGCCTGGCCCGGCCCGACACCATCGCCCTGCGCCAGAGCCTGGCCCGCCAACTCTTCGGCGAGCAGCGGGCGCTGGGCCGCGTGCTCCGTGCCGGCAAGCACCCGCTCAGCGTCTGCGCCCTGCTGCCCGATGCTGGCTCGCAGAGCACGCTGCGCGAGCCGGCTTTGGTCGGCTTTGACTCGCCCGCCGCCGAGCTGGACGAGGAGATGCGCAGTGCCTGGTTCCAGATCACGGGGCGGATCTACGGCCGCCTGGCCCCAGGCGCCAGCGCCGATCAAGTCGGCACGCTGTCGCAAGCCTTGCTCGACGCCAGCCCCATCATGAAGATGCTGCCGCAGGACTGGACGGCCGGTGGCCGCAAGGCCGCTTTCATGCGAGCCCTGCCCATCACCTGCCTGCCCTTCGAGGGCCGCGAGGGCCGCCTGCGCGTGCAGGCCTTGCTGGCCCTGGGCGGGGTGGCGGCCTTGCTCTTGAGCCTGGCCCTGCTCAATTTCATCAACCTCAGCAGCGTGCGCACGGTACAGCGCCAGCGCGAGATCGCCGTGCGCAAAAGCCTGGGCCTGGGCCCCCTGCGACTGCTGCTGCAGTTCGCGGCCGAGGCGCAGCTGAGCATCGCGCTGGCGGCCGCGCTGGCGGTGCTGCTGGCCTGGCTGATGGTGCCCTGGCTGGCCGGCGTGCTGCAGCTGCCGGTGCCGGACAGCCTCTTGCAAGCCTTGCCCCTGCTGGGCCTGGCCGCGGGCTGCACCTTGCTGGGCTTGCTGGTCTGTCTCTACCCGGCCTGGCTGGCATGGCGCATGAACGCGGCCGCCGCCCTGCAGGGCCGGCAGGCCAGCGAAGGCGCCTCGGGCCGCTGGCTGCGCCGCACGCTGACGGTGCTGCAATTCGGCGTGGCCTTGCTGGCCAGCAGCCTGGCCTTGGTCTTGAGCCTGCAAAACCGCCATGTGCTGGCGCGTGAGCTGGGCTTTGACCCCCACGGCGTGCTGGCCCTGCGCATGCCCGATGGCGCCAGCCCGGCCCTGGCGGAAGACCTGCGCCGGGCCCTGGCCCAGCGCCCCGAAGTGCAGGCCCTGGCCTGGAGCGACAGCGTGCCCGGCAGCGGCCGGATCGAGCGGGAGGGCGGCTTTCTGCGGGATGGGCAAACCGGAGAGGCCAGCAAGCTGCGTGTCATCCATGTCGATGCCGACTTCTTTGCGCTCTACCGCATCCCCCTGCTGAGCGGCGAGCTGCGTGCGGGCACGCAGGACACCGCGGTGCTGGACCTGCCGGCACTGCGCGCCATGGGCTGGAACCAGCCCGCTGAGGCTTTGGGTCAGGAACTGCGCTTCGCCTACACCGGCTTGGGCCAGCGTCAGCAGAGCTGGCGCGTTGCCGCCGTGGTGCCACGGCAGGTGCTGGAGAACACGCGCCAACCCAGCCAGCCCCATGCCTTCGCGCTCAAGACCAGCGAGCAGGTGCTGGCCACAGGGCGCGGCGCCTGGGTGCTCAATCTGCGCCTGCGCGATGGTGAACCCGCCAGCCTGGCGCGGGCCGAGGCCTTCATCGCGCCGATCTGGAAGCGCTATGTGCCGGATCAACCCATGCAGCTGGAGGCGGTGGAAGCGGCCATGCAGGAGCCCTACCGCGCCGACCTGCGCCTGGCCGAGCTGGTCACGGCCAGCAGCGTGCTGGCCCTGGCCCTGGCGGGCTTCGGCGTCTATGCGCTGGCGGCCTATCTGGTGCAGCGCCATGCACGTGAGTTGGTGCTGCGCAAGCTCTACGGCGCCTCGCCGCGCCAGGCCCTGACCCGGCTGCTGCGCGAGTTCGCCGGCCTGCTGTTGATCGCCGCCCTGCTGGCCCTGCCGCTGTCCTGGTTCCTGGGCCAGAGCTATCTGAGCCAGTTTGCCGACCGGGCAGCCATGGGCTTGTGGCCGCAAACCCTGGCCCTGCTGGGCCTGCTCTTGGTGAGCTTGCTCGCCAGCCTGCACCATGGCTTGAAGGCCATGGCCATGCGGCCGGTGCTGGCCTTGAAGAGCTGATGAACACAGATCAGCCCAGCCGGGCTGCGCTGGGCACTTGCCTGACTGAAATCAACCCGATGCAGCCGCCGCACCTGGTATTCAGTCCGGCGCCACCTGGTCCACCTGCACCAGCGCAAGTTGCCCGGCACTGTTTCGCTTGACGCTGTAGACAATGAACGAGCCGGTGCTCAAGTCGCCACGAGCATCCCAGTTCACGGCGGTCTTGGCGCCTTCATAGTCCCAGTCCTTGCCTGGATTCTTCAGGGCCAAGCCGAACTGCCCGGGGGTGATCTTCAAAGGCGAGGCCGTGTCGGGGCGTGAGACAGGACGCAACCACTTGGCCACAGAAGCTTTGTCGGTGCTGCCCCCTGCCTGCGCCGCCAGCGCGAACAGATAGACCGCGTCATAGCCGGAAGGGCTGATGCCCACATCGGGCGGCGTGCCATAGGCTTGGGTAAACAAGTCTGCGAAGGCCAGGTACTCAGGTCGCTTGGGGTTGTTGTCTGCCCCCATGATGGTCATGCCTTCGACCACCGAGGCGTCCGCGGTGGTGACAAACTGCGAGGTGCTGAGCGAACTCGCCGCATACATCGACGGACGCGGCTTCGCCACACCCGAGGCCAGATCTTTGCTCAGCCCAACAGCCTCAGCGGACTGGGCGGCGATGTAGATCGCATCCGGCCGGCCGCCACTCATGGCCTGGCTGACGACAGCCGCAAAGTCCGAGGTCTTGCCCGCCTTGAACGAAGAACTCGCCAGCACCACGCCGCCACGGGCAACAAAAGACTTGCTGAAATTGTCGCGCGCCGACACACCAAAACTATCGTCGGAGTGAATGATGGCGACAGTTGCCTTGCCATCGCGTCGAGCAATCTGAGCGGCCACACCGCCGGAAAAGGAATTGGAAACGATCAGTCGATAGAAAACGCTAGGTGTTCCCCGATCCATGGTGTCGAGATCAGTGGTGCTGGGACCGGTGGCGACCACGGGCACCCCCGTCTTGATGATGGTCGGCGCCAGCAGCAGAGCCTCGGCGCTGGTCAAAGGGCCGATGACGCCAAAGCAACCTGCATTGACCAGGTCCAGATACTCGCCAATTTGCGCCTCGCTGCCCTCGGTGGTGCCCGCCTTGGTATCACGGACCATATAGCCCAGAGTTTTGCCGTTGACGCCCCCGGCGGCATTGATCTCCGCGACCGCCTGTCGAATGTAGCGTTCACGGGAGTCGTAGTTGGCGGAGGACGTGCCGGAAAACGGGTAGAGCACGCCAATCATCAACTCGCCTTGAATACCCGGACGCATGCTGCCCACCGGACCTTCGGCCTGAGCGCTGCTGCCTTCAACGCCGCCACCGCCGCAGGCACTCAACAAGGCCGCACCGATCAAACCCAGGCCGACGATGCTGCGCACAGAAAACATGGATGTACTCATGATGCTCAGTTCCAACGATAGCGATAGCTCAGCATGAGGCTGCGGCCATTGCCGGGAAAGTCAACACTGCCATAGCCCACCTCGGAATAGCTGGCATTGAACAGGTTGTCCATGCGCATCTGTACCTCATGGGCGGCCCAAGTCTTCGTCCAGACCAAGTTCATCCGGGTGCTCGGGGCCAGGGAATAGGGCGTCAAGAAGTTTGCGAAGGCGTTGCTGAAAGTGGCGTGGCGCCGCGAGGCGTAGAGCACTTCGGTCGCCCACTGCCCTAAATCTGCTGAATGCCAGCGCCACTCCGCTCGAACTGAGTGTTCAGGGAATCGCTCCGGCGGCCGGACCAAGTCGCCCACCAAGGGAATCGGATCGCGCTCAGTCAGGTTCAGCCCGGTCCAAGCGAGGCCCAAACGATGCGCCCCGTCTTCATAACGAATATCCAACTCGGCACCCTGACCCGAGAAGCGCCCACGATTGACGGGCTGGTAGTTGAGCCCGGTTTGCTGCAACTCAATCTTGTCTCTGACCTCCAATTGATAGACATTGGCACTGAGATGGAGCTTGGGGCTGGGTCGCCAGTTGATCTGAAGTTCGGTGTTACGCGCGGTCTCAGCGCGCAAGGATTCATTGCCGACGACATCGCCGCTGTACAAGGGCTGCGCCATCAGATCAAACACGCTGGGTGCCTTGTACGAGGTGCTCCAGATCAATTTGGCATTGAGCTGCTGGCTGTGCTCGTACACCGCAGCAGCTCGCCAGTTTTGATTGCTTCCGAAACGATTGTGATCATCTTGTCGCCAGTTGCCGCTGAGCCCCAGGCGATCGGTGAACTGCCACAGGTATTGGGCGAAAACGCCGGTGTTGGACAAGCGCAAAGCAGTACTGGGCTTGCCCTGCAGGCTGGTACTCCCGTTCGAAGCAACCCGAGTCACCTGCATGCTCTGCTGCCGATCATCGGTGTGATCCAGCCCCACATTGAAGCTGTGATCGGGATTCGGCGCCCAATTGATGTTCAAGCCCAAATCATTGGCCAGGGAAGAAAAGTCCCTCTGGGGGTAGTTGGTGCTTGAGTTGATCGAGAGTCGCTCTGCGGGGCTTGGCGCTGCTCGACTGAAATTCCAGCGAAACCTGGCCTGCCATTGCGGGCTGATTTCCCAGAACGACTGCCAACCGGCCTGCGCGCGGTATTGTGAATAGCGATTGCCAGGGCTGAGCGTTCCAAAATCCAAGAACTGAGCCACGCTGTCAATGCGCGAATAGTTGATCTCCAACTGGTTTTGCAGCGCGCCCGTATCCAAGCTGGCGCGCGCCAGCAAGGACAGCGGGCGCTGCCAGGCATCGCTGGACTTCAAATCACGCAAGCTGGGCTGAGCGCCCAGGATTGGCGAGCTTTTCGGGACGCGCAAATAATTGAGCTGATAGCGTTCCGCTTGCACCGCGAACAACAAACCCAGGCGGCCATTGCCTCCCGCCACGCTGAAGTCCAGCCCGTTCGCTCGACCACCATAGGCACGGGCCCGCAAGCTTGCGTCGTTAGCACCCACATAGTGCTTGCGAGTGACCACATTCACCGTGGCAAGAAAGGCATCGGCGCCGTACAAGGCCGAGCTTGGGCCTCGCACGACTTCAATGCGGTCTATGGTGCTCATGGGCATCAAAGCCGCACTGAGGAAATTGGCCGCATCGGGCCGAAAGGCTTGTGGCTGGCCGTCGATCATCAGTTTGATCTGACGATTCCAGGCTCGCTGGCCACCAAACAAGCCTCGTACGCCAAGGTCCTGAAACCCTTGGGCATCGACCCGATACAAGCCCGGCACGCGGGCCAAAGCATCGGCCACCGAGCGATCACCCCAGGCCTCGATCTCCTCGCGGCCGATCACTGAAACGATCGCAGGCGCTCGGGACTGCGCCACCGCCACAAAGCTGGCGGCCGCCACCTTGACCTCCGCCAGCTGCTCCAAGGACAAGCCAAAAAAAGCCGGTCCCTTTTCATCGCTGGATTGCGCAAAAGCCGCTGCAACACAGCAATTCAGGGAAGCAAGCACCAGCCATGGGGCGGCGCCGACGGCCCGCCGATCAGAAGCGCGTCTCTTCATCTTGACCCATCCTTGCTCATCATCAAGAAGGCGGCGAAGCCGCTGCGGCCAGCCGGCCTGCTTGAAACGCAGTATTGATAACTAAGCCTGCGCGCGCAAGGGTGATCTGCCCAAGAAAGTTGCGTCAGTTTGACGCCTTGCAAGCCCAGCAAAGAGACGGTAGGCATGTACTAATATGCTGCTTCATAAGCGCGAGCCCGCACAGGGCATCTGCGCCAAATGGCGGCCTCGCAAGCCCAGGAGCGATTGATGCCTGATGACGACCTGATCATGCTCATTGACGCAGAGACCCCGGATGCCAGTCCAGGGCAGAAGCCTTGGCGGGTCTTGGTCATTGACGATGACGACGAGGTGCATCGGGCCACCCAGTTTGCTTTTCGCAATGCTCACATCTTGGGCCGGCCCATGGTCTTGGATCATTGCTATTCCGCCTCGGAGAGTCGCGCCCTGTTGGCACAAGACAAGGACTACGCCTTGGTGCTCTTGGATGTGGTGATGGAGGATCCTCAGGCTGGCTTGTCACTGGTCGAGTACATCCGCAAGGACTGCCAGATGCATGAGACGCGCATCATCTTGCGCACCGGCCAGCCCGGGTCGGCCCCCGAGTTGCCCATCATCGAAGCCTATGACATCAACGACTACCGCACCAAAAGCGAACTGACCCAAACCCGGCTGATCACCGCGGTGACGGCCGCGTTGCGCTCCTACGAGCAGATTCGCACGATTGCAGAAAGCCGGCGCGGTCTTGAATTGATTGTTCGCTCCGCCGCCGACCTGATGGAACGCCATGCCATGCTCAGCTTTGCTGAGGGCGTGTTGACTCAGTTGGCGGCCCTTTTAGGTCTGCCCAAGAACGGCATTGTTTGCGTGCACCGGGGCCAAGAAAAACGCGGCGAGCGGGCTGATGCGTTCTATGTCATTACCGCTGGCGGCCAGTTTTCTGACTATTTGAGTTGCACCCTCGACACCCTGGGCAATAGCGTGGTTCGCACCGCTGTGCTGAAAGCCTTGCAGCAGCGTCAGCATCACTTCGCCAACGATCACACCGTTCTTTTTCTAGAAGCAGATGGGCATGAAGCCGCCGTCTACATTCAATCGCCCCTGCCTCTTGCGCCCATAGACCGGCAGTTGGTGGAAGTTTTTGCGACCAATATTTCAGCCTATTTCGGCAATGTGAATCTGATTGGCGAGCTCAACCGTCTGGCTTTTTGGGACACCTTGACCGGGCTGGCCAATCGCTCCCAGTTTGTCCGGGACATTGAAGCAGCGCTGCAGGCGAGCTCCGCCGATCATGCCCTTTTGTTGCTGGACATCCGGCGCTTTGCCGAACTCAACAATGGTTTGGGCCACGATGTCGGCAACGCCCTTTTGACAGCGATTGCTCAGCGCCTGCGCGCCGGCTTCTCGAGCCGTACCCAGGTGGCGCGGCTGACAGGCGATGTGTTTGGCCTGGTCGGCCCGGAAGATGAAGTGTCAGCGGCCCAAGTGGGGGCCTTGTTTGAAGAGGCACTGCAGGTCGGCGAGCACCATTTGAGCGTGGCGTTTTCTTCCGGCTGCTACCTGCTGAAGCAGCATCAGGATTCAGCCTCGGCCGCGCTGCGCCGCGCCAGCATCGCGCTCACCGGCGCTAAGTCCAGCCCCCAGGTGATGGCGCTGCAATTTGAAGCCAGCATGGAGGCTCACACCCACAAGAGACTGGCGCTGCTGCGTCGACTGCGCAGCGATATACAAGCGGGGCGCCTGCAACTCTGGTATCAGCCACAGCTCAGCATGCAGGGGCATGAACTCACCGGCATTGAAGCCTTGATGCGCTGGCCAGAGATCGGATCGGCATCAATGGTGGAGTCACCTGCCGTGTTTGTCCCGCTGGCCGAGCAGTCTGGCTTGATAAATGCGCTGGGTCGCTGGGCACTGGAGCAAGCGGCCGAGGACTGGTGCGCATTGCAATCACTGGCCGGAGCGCCACCGCGGGTCAGCGTCAACGTCAGCATGCCGCAATTCCGCAGCGGCGAGTTACAAACCCAAGTGGACCAAGCCCTGGCGAAGCAGGGCATGCCTGCCAGCGCCCTGGAGCTTGAGATCACAGAGAGCATGGCGATGGATGAGCCAGAGCTGGTGATTGCCGCATTGCAAGGGCTGCGGCAGCGTGGCGTGCGTGTGGCCTTGGACGACTTCGGCACCGGCTACTCGTCCCTGGCGCACTTGCGAGCCTTGCCCATCGATGTGCTGAAGATCGACAAATCCTTTGTCCAGCAAATTGGCGAGCCTCAAGGCGAGGTCTTTGTCGAAACAGTGTTGTCGCTCGGCAAGCGACTCGGCACCGAAATCATCGCCGAAGGCGTGGAGACTGAAGGGCAAGCCGACTTCTTGCGCCAGCAAGGCTGCACTACCGCGCAAGGCTGGCTCTACGCCAAAGGCATGCCCCTGGCTGAGTTGAAAGCCTGGATGACGGCGCGCAGCGCCAAGGCTTGATGCAAGGCTTCAGCCGACGTCCTCACGCACCGCCTTTGCTAGGCGGGCATTTTTCAGCGAGGTTCAAACTAGCCTAGAGCTGATTCATTGGCGCGCGACTCGGGAAGCGCAGCTCAAAGCAAGTGCCGACACCCTTTTCGCTGCGCACCTCAATGTTGCCGCCCAATGGGCTCTTGGCCAGGCTGTGCACCACATGCAAACCCAAGCCTGAGCCGCCCTGCCCCAGGCGTGTGGTGAAAAAGGGCTCAAAAACACGCCGCAAATGCTCGGGCGAAATGCCCGCCCCCTGATCAGAGACCGTGAGCAGCAAATCGCTGCCACCGCTTGAATCCAAGGGGCCGGCACGTCGGACCTGAACCTCCACCACCCCGCCGCCAATCGGCTCCAAACCGTGGCGGGCCGCGTTCTCGACCAGATTGCTGACGATCTGCGTCAATGCGCCGGGGTAGCTGTTGCACGGGATGCCCGCGGCGCAGTCGAGGCGGATCTCAATCGGGCGATGTTTCATTCCCGGGCCCAACAAGGCAATGCAGTCGTCCAGCACTTGGCGCAGATCAAAGTCCATCCGCGCTTCGCTGGTCTCATTGACGGCCACCGATTTGAAGCTGCGCACCAAGGCGGCCGCTCGTTCCAAGGAGCGTGTGACGATGCCCGCCCCCTCGTCGACCGAAGAAACGAAATCATCCAGGCCCTTACGGCTGAGTGAGTTCCCGGTCATTTGATCGCGCATCTGGTGGGTGTTTTTGCTCAGGCTGGTTGCTGCCAGCAAGGCATTGCCGATCGGCGTGTTCAACTCATGAGCCACGCCCGCCACGACATTCCCCAGCGCAGCCAGTTTCTCGCTCTGCATCAGCAGGCCCATCGCCTGCTCCAACTCCTGGCTGCGCTCCTGGACGCGTTGTTCCAACAAATCATGAGCCTGCTGCAAAGCTGCATCGCGATCACCCACCACGCCCAACATGCGGTTGAACTCGACCGTGAGCTGACCAATCTCGTCATCATTGCTCTTGATCACGCGCAGTGAGAAGTCGCCGGTTCTCCCCACCTCGATTGCTGCCTTGCTCAGACGCTCCAAAGGCTCGCTGATCAGCCACTGCGAAGCCCATTGCACCACCAAGCCCAGGACAAAAATCGCCATCGCCAAAGCGCCAAACATGATGGTGTACTGGGGCATGCGCTGAACCAAGGGCGGCAGTTGCACGCGAACCCAGAGTCGGCCCAGCTCATGGCCCTCACGCAAGACAGGTAGGGTGAGACTGGCGTGCGACAGCTGCTGCACCACCCCCTCTTTGGGCGGCGCAGGCGGGTGCGGAGGCTGCACCCCAGCAAGCTTGGGATCGGCTTTGGTCCAGGTCGCGAACACGCTGCCGTCGACGCGGTACAGCGCTCCGGCATCCACGCCTTCATACAAGCGCAAGAAGGCCAGGTTCTCTTTGCCTTGTCCCGCGTCATCAAACTCCAGTGCGGCCTGATTGACGTCGGCCATGACTTTGCCGACAGCATCTAACTGCGCCGCCACACGGGGTCGAAAACTGGTCGTTTCATAGGCCAAGACAGCCAAGGCGGCGACCAATACAGCCAGCAAAGTGCCAAACACCATCGCCAGCAGGATCTTGCGTTTCAAACGCATTGATGAAAGTCGCTGCCTCATCAGCGCAGCTCCTCATAGGTGTTGAGTGCCAACTGCTGGAGCTTGGCCGAAACCTTCAAGCCTGAGCGCTCGGCCGCCTTGGCATTGAACTCAAAACGGAGGCGATCTTTGTGCAGCAGCAATCCGATCACTCCGCCTCGGTCCAGAAACGCGGTGCCGGCGCCCACCGTCAACACCGGCAAGCCATTCAAAGGCCGGAGCGATGCGGTGTTGCCCTCGGGCACATAGAGCATGTGAATGCGGGTAGCCTGCGGAATGCTATCGATGCGACGCACTTGGACCTGTCGGCCTTGCAACTTGCGGGATTTGAAACCCGCCTCCAAGAGACGCAGCATGGGCTCGTCATCGATCACGCCGATCACAAACGGCGCATCCGCATCGGCAAACGCGGCAGCCGGCCATTCGATATAGCTGCCAAACCCTGCCACATAGCTGGCCCGGAGTTGTTCCTCATTGGGCGCAGCCGGTGCCACTTGAGCATGGCTGCTCAAGTTAAGGAGCACCAGGCTCAACAGAATGATCGAAACAAAGCGGACCATAGCTCAGCGAGTTTGAGCTCATTATGGATGCGCTTATTGCAGCAAATGAGGCACCAAGCACCGCCATCCCGGCGGCTCAGCGGCTCAGCGGCGAAAAGCCGATTCACCCGCCCCGTCAAACGCCCGGCAGTCTCTCACCCAAAAGACTGCGGCAGCGCTCCTCATGCTGGGCAATCTCACCCAGCGTCACCTCGATATCGTCCAACTGCTGCTCGAGCTGGCGACGGTGCTGCTGCAGCACCTCCAGAAAGGCACGCAGCTGCGGCGCGGCGCCGCTGGAGGCGTCGTACATATCGACCAGCTGCTTGATCTCTTGCAAGCTCAGGCCCAGGCGCTTGCCGCGCAGCGTCAGCTTGAGGCGGGTGCGGTCGCGGTGGGTGTAGACGCGGTTGCGGCCGGCGCGCGAGGGCTCGAGCAGGCCCATGTCTTCATAAAAACGAATGGCCCGCGGGGTGATGTCGAACTCATGGGCCAGCTCGGTGATGGTGAACTGGCGGGCACCCTCGCTCGCGGCATTCGGTGGGGTGACGGTGCTCATGGCTAAACTGGGGCTCGCTCGCATTGACGTTGACGTAAGCGGCAATTCTATGCACCTGCGACGCGGCGCCGCGTCGGGCCTTGCCCTCTCCCCTCCCAATTTCTGCTTCTTGCTGAACGACCATGGCCAATCCCCGCGAATCGGAACTGCACTACCCGCTCGGCGAGCGTCGGCCCGGCCCGGGCGAGCTGATCGAGCTGGCGCCCGGCGTGCGCTGGCTGCGCATGGGCCTGCCCTTCGCGCTGGACCACATCAACCTCTGGCTGCTGCGCGACGAGATCGACGGCACCGAGGGTGCCAAGGTCCAAGGCTGGACCATCGTCGATTGCGGCGTGGCCAATGAAGCGACGCAGGCGAACTGGGAAGCCATCTTTGCCGACCAGCTCGAAGGCCTGCCGGTGCTGCGCGTCATCGTCACCCACTTCCACCCCGATCACATCGGCCTGGCCCACTGGCTGTGCCAGCGCTGGAGCGGCGCCGTGGCGCCGGGTCTGCCGGCGCATCACGAATGCCGGCTCTGGATCAGCGCCACCGACTTCCACCTGGCCCGCCTGGCCAGCGGCTCGACCGTGGGCATGGGCGGCGAAACCGCCGCCGCCTTTTTCGCCAGCCATGGCCTGAGCGACCCGGAGGCCTTGACCAAGATCCGCGCCCGCAGCAGCTACTACCCGAGCATGGTGCCGCAAGTGCCGGCCAGTTTTCGCCGCCTGATGGGCGGCAAGACCTTGCAAATCGGCGGCCAGAGCTGGCAATGCCTGGTCGGCTACGGCCATGCGCCCGAGCACATCAGCCTCTACTGCGCCGCACTCGGCCTGATGATCTCGGGCGATATGGTGCTGCCGCGCATCTCGACCAATGTCTCGGTCGTCGATGTCGAGCCCGAGGCCGACCCGCTGCGCCTCTACCTCGATTCGCTGCAGCGCCTGCTCAGCCTGCCGGCCGACACCCTGGTGCTGCCGGCCCATGGCCTGCCCTTCCGCGGCCTGCATGCGCGCATCGAGCAGCTGCAGGAGCACCATGTCGAGCGCCTGGCCGATGTGCGCCAGGCTTGCGCCGACAAGCCCTGCCATGCCGCCGAGCTGCTGGAGCTGCTGTTCAAGCGCAAGCTGGATCTGCACCAGACCACCTTTGCCATGGGCGAATCGGTGGCCCACCTGAACTCGCTCTGGCTGGGCGGGCAGCTGCGCCGCGAGCGAGGCGCCGACGGCATCTACCGTTTCAGCACCCTGGCCACGCCGGCAGCGGCGCCTAAAACCTGAACCAGCCCGAAGCGCCGCGCCCAAAAGAAATCCGCCATCGCTGAGGCTGCCGGCATGGCAGCGTCAAGGATGGCGGACTCTCGGCCCCTTTTAGCACCCCTCGGCAGCCGGGCTGCGAGTGATTCCACGCCGTATGGAATCTAGAACTGGGTGCGGGTGATGACAGCGTTGGCCCAGAGTGTCTATCGTCACCCTCTTTGGGGACAAGCCCCCCCAAAGAGGGATACAGCGCCGAGCCGCCCGCTAGGCGCGCTCACTCGCTGACGATGGACTCTTCGCGCAAGCGGCCGCGGGCGGTTTCGAAGTCGGGCAACACCGAACGCACCACGGCCCAGAAGGCCGGGCTGTGGTTCATCTCACGCAGATGGGCCAGCTCGTGGGCGACCACGTAATCGATGATGGCCGGCGCGAAATGGATCAGGCGCCAGTTCAGGCGGATGGAGCCGTCGACACTGGCGCTGCCCCAGCGCGTCTGGGCCGAGCTCAGGCGCAGCTGGGTCATCTGCACGCCCAGGGCGGCGCCGAAACGCTGGCAGCGCGGCTCGAAATCGGCACGCGCGCGGCGCTTGAGCCAGGCCTGCACGGTGTCGCGCAGCTGCTCCTCGCTGGCCGCCAAAGGCAGGCCGATACGCAGTACGCGCTCGGCCTCGTCGAACTGCACGCCGCTGCGCTGCGGCTCCAGTCGCAGGGTGATGGGCGAGCCAAGGTAAGGCAGGCTGGCGCCGTCGCGCCACTCGATGCGGGCAGCTTCGACACGGCGGGCGCGTTCGCGCTGCTCCACCAGCTTGCGCAGAATCCAGTCGGCCTTGTGATGCAAGGCGCGTTCGATATCGGCCTGCGGCAGCCAGCGCGGCGCACTGACGCGCAAGCCCTGGGCGCCAACGACAAAGCCGATGCTGCGCCGGCGCGCCCGCTTGAGCTCGTAAGCCACGCGGTGTTCGCCCAGGCTCAGCTCGCGCTGGGCGCGCGGATTCTGTAGCACCTCGGCCTCACTGCGGGCCGGCACCGGCTCCTGGCCAAAGAGACTGAGCTGAGCGCCTTGCAACAAGGGAAGCAGGTTCTTGAGCATGGGATACGTCGGGCCTCAGGCCTGCAAAGCCGCCGAAGATCGGGCCGCGCCCTGTGCCGCTGCCGAAGGATAGGCCTCGGGGTCCAGACGCTGCATCTCGGCCTCGATCCAGGCCTCAACCTCGCGCATCAGCTCGCCGGCCTCGCGGCCTTGCGGTGCGATCGGCCGGCCGATGGAGATGTCCACCACACCCGGGCGCAGCAGAAAACTCTTGCGCGGCCAGCAGCGCCCCGAGGTGGCCGCGATCGGCACCACCGGCACGCCGGTCTCGATGGCCAGGCGTGTGCCGCCGGTCTTGTACTCGCCCTTCTGGCCGCGCGCGGTGCGCGTGCCCTCGGGGAACATGATGACCCAGTTGCCCTGGGCGGCCAGACGCTTGCCTTGTTCGGCCACCTTCGCCCAGGCCTCCGCACGCTTGCTGCGGTCAATATGGATCATGTCCATCCGCGCCATGGCCCAACCGAAGAAGGGAACATAGAGCAACTCGCGTTTGAAGACATAGGCCAGCGGGTGCGACATCAGGGCCGGGAAGGCAAAAGTCTCCCAGGTGCTTTGGTGCTTGGGCAGCAGGATCACGGCCGAGCGGCGGGCGGCCTGGCTGGGCAGGTTTTCCATGCCCTGGATGCGCCACTGCACGCCGCAAATCCAGCGCGCGCTGTGGATGGCCAGGCGCAACCAGCCAGCGCAGGCCCAGTAGACCCGGTCGCCCTTGGCAAACAGCGAGATCAACAAGACGGCCGTCGCCCAGGGCGCGACCGTCACGGTCAGCCAGAGCACGAACAGCAGCGAGCGCAGGGCCGCGATCAAGCTGGCCAGCGGCGTGGCCATCAGTTCAGCGCTCCAGGCGCGGTGTCAGGGGCCAGGGCTTCGCCGCGCGCATCGGCCTTGCTGCGGCGCTCTTTCTGGATCAGGCTCTCGGCGAAAGCACCCAGGCTGGCATGAACCTTGGCGCCCGGCACCAAGGCCAGCAAGCTGGCCAGCTGCTCGTCATCGAGCGCGCCGAGGCGGGCGCCACGGATCAGATGCGGCACACAGCCGGCCGCCTGCGCCGTCTGCAAGTCCCGCAAACTGGCGCCGACCATATGAATGCTGGACAGCTCGACGCCAAAGCGCTCACCGATCTGCTGCACCAGGCCCGGCAGGGGCTTGCGGCATTCGCAGCCTTCCTCGGGCGTGTGCGGGCAGAAGAAGGCGGCAGCCAGCCGGCCACCCTTCTCCGCCAGCAGCTGGTTGAGCCGGATGTGGATGGCGTTCAGCGACACCATGTCCAGCAAGCCACGGCCGATGCCGGGTTGGTTGGTGGCCATCACCGTGTGCCAGCCGGCATGGTTGAGCCGCGCCACCGCTTCCAGCGCACCGGGCACGGGCACCAGCTCATCGACCGACTTGACGTGGTCG
This sequence comes from Paucibacter sp. DJ2R-2, assembly GCF_025717675.1. Taxonomy (GTDB): domain Bacteria; phylum Pseudomonadota; class Gammaproteobacteria; order Burkholderiales; family Burkholderiaceae_C; genus Paucibacter_A. The sequence continues at coordinate 103,813 of NZ_JAJIRT010000005.1, read as the reverse complement.
TCCCGGTACTCATTGAGCGTGCCATCACGGCCCAGGATGACCAGTTTCATGCTGTGGCTGTGATCAGAACGCATGCGCTTGCCTGTCTGCTTAGGGGTGGAGTTGATGAAAACTCAGGAGGCCAGACGCGCCAGCTCGGCCACCCGGTTCATGGCCTCGTGCAGGGTCTTGAGCAGGCCCAAGCGGTTGGCGCGCAGGGCCGGGTCTTCGGCATTGACCATGACGCCATCGAAGAAGGCATCGACCGGGCCTTTGAGCACCGCCAGCTCGCGCAGCGAGGCGGCGTACTCGCCGTTGTGGAACAGGCCGTCCGCGAGCGGCTTGGCATTCTTCAGCGCCGCCGCCAGATGCTGCTCGCCCGGTTCGACCAGCAGGGCCTCGTTGATCTGAGCCTGCACCGGCTCTTCGCTCTTTTTCAGGATGTTGCCGATGCGCTTGTTGGCGGCGGCCAGAGCGGCGGCTTCCGGCAGGGCGGCAAAGGCGCGCACGGCCGTCAGGCGCGCGGCCACATCGGCCAAGCGCTGCGGGCGCAGGGCCAGCACGGCGTCGACTTCCTGAGCGCTGTAACCCTGCTCGCGCAGCGAGCCGGACAGGCGGTCGAAGACAAAGTCGGAAAGCGGGCCGGCGGGGTTCTGGATCAGGGCAGCGAAGGCCGGCACAGCCGCTTCGATCAAAGCGTCCAGCGCCAGCGTGGGCGCGCGCTCGCTGAGCATGCGCACCAGGCCCAGGGCATGGCGGCGCAGGGCAAACGGGTCCTTGTCGCCGGTGGGCAGCTGGCCGATGCCGAACAGGCCGACCAGGGTCTCCAGCTTGTCGGCCAGGGCCACGACCAGGCCGACCTCGTTGCGCGGCAGCTCGTCGCCAGCAAAGCGCGGCTTGTAATGGTCTTCCACGGCCAGGGCCACGGCCTCGCTGAGGCCGTCATGGCGGGCGTAGTAACCACCCATGATGCCTTGCAGCTCGGGGAACTCGCCGACCATATCGGTCAGCAGATCGGACTTGGCCAGCAGTGCAGCCTGGTCGGCTTGCTCGGTCAGCGCGCCGCCGCCCAGCAGGCCGGCGATGGCGCGAGCAATGGCTCGCACACGCTCGACGCGGTCGCCTTGCGTACCGAGCTTGCCGTGGTAGACCACCTTGGCAAGACCTGGCACCCGATCGGCCAGAGTCTTTTTGCGGTCTTGGTCGAAGAAGAACTTCGCATCGGCCAGGCGTGGGCGCACGACACGCTCATTGCCCTGAATCACGGCACTGGCGTCAGTCGGGCTGATGGCGCTGACGACCAGGAAGTGGTTCGTTAGCTTGCCGGCGGCGTCCAGCAGCGGAAAATACTTCTGATTGGCCTTCATGGTCAGGATCAGGCATTCCTGCGGCACGGCCAGGAACTCGGGCTCGAACTGGCAGCTCAGCACATTCGGCCGCTCAACCAGGCCGGTGACCTCGTCCAGCAAAGCCTCGTCCTCGATGGGCTTCAGCCCTTGCTGGGCGGCAGCGGCCTGCAGCTGGCGCGCGATCTCGGCGCGGCGTTCGGCAAAGCCGGCGATCACGGCGCCCTGCTCGCGCATCTGCGCGGCATAGCTGTCGGCGCTTTCAATCGTCAGCTCGGGCGCGCTGGCCTCGAAGCGGTGGCCGCGCGTCGTGCGGCCCGATTGCAGACCCAGGGCCGAAACAGCCACCAGCTCAGCGCCGTGCAGGGCGACGATGCCATGGGCCGGGCGCACAAACTTCACATCGGTCCAGCCGTCTTTCAGCTGGTAGCTCATGACCTTGGGGATGGGCAGCTTGGCCAGGCTCTCGTCCAGAGCCTTTTGCAGGCCTTCGGCCAGGGTGGCGCCGGGCACCAACTGATCCAGGAACAGGGCTTCGGCCTTGCCATCGGGCAGGCGCTTGAGCTGGGGCAGCACCGAGGCATCGGCGCCGACGCTGGCCAGCTTCTTCAGCAGGGCCGGCGTGGCCTGGCCCTCGGCCGTCAGAGCCACCGCCACCGGCATCAGCTTTTGCTGCACGGCGCGGTCGGCGGCCTTGGGCGCGACGTTCGTCAGATGCAGGCCAAGGCGACGCGGCGTGGCGATGGCGGTCGCTTGCGCGCCCTCACCCACCAGGCCCTGGGCCTTGAGGCTGTCCACCAGCACGGCGGAGAAAGCCTCGCCCAGCTTCTTGAGCGCCTTGGGCGGCAGCTCTTCGACAAACAATTCAATCAGCAGATTCTTGTGCGCGCTCATGACTCAGGCCGCCTTTGCTTTCTTTTCAATCTGGGCGATGACTTGATCGGCCCATTCCTTCGGCGCCATGGGGAAGCCCAGGCGTGCGCGGCTTTCCAGATAGCTCTGCGCCACGGCGCGTGCCAGATTGCGGATGCGGCCGATGTAGGCGGCGCGCTCGGTCACGCTGATGGCGCCACGGGCGTCCAGCAGGTTGAAGCTGTGGCCGGCCTTGAGCAGTTGCTCGTAGGCGGGCAGCGCCAGCTGCTGCTCCATCAGGTGCTTGGACTGCTTCTCGTGCGCGGCAAAAGCAGTCAGCAGGAACTCGACGTCACTGTGCTCGAAGTTGTAGGTCGATTGCTCGACCTCGTTCTGGTGGAAGACATCGCCGTACTTGATGTCCGGCGCGCCGTCCTTGCCTTCGACATAGACCAGGTCGTAGACCGACTCCACGCCCTGCAGATACATGGCCAGACGCTCCAGACCGTAAGTGATCTCGCCGGTGATGGGCTTGCAGTCGATACCGCCGACCTGCTGGAAGTAGGTGAACTGGGTCACTTCCATGCCGTTCAGCCAGACCTCCCAGCCCAGGCCCCAGCAACCGAGGGTCGGGTTTTCCCAATCGTCCTCGACGAAGCGCACGTCGTTCTTCTTCAGGTCAAAGCCCAGGGCTTCGAGCGAGCCGAGATACAGCTCCAAGATGTTGGCCGGCGCGGGCTTGAGCACCACCTGGTATTGGTAGTAGTGCTGCAGGCGGTTGGGGTTCTCGCCGTAGCGGCCGTCCTTGGGGCGGCGGCTGGGCTGAACGTAGGCGGCCTTCCAGGGCTCAGGGCCCAGGGCGCGCAGGAAGGTGGCGGTGTGGCTGGTGCCGGCGCCGACTTCCATGTCGTAGGGCTGGAGGAGTGCGCAGCCCTGCTTGGACCAGTAGTCCTGCAGGGTCAAGATGATGTGCTGGAAGCTCAGCATAGAGGTGATGGCATCGGGCTTGCGCCGCTGACAAGAAAGAAGTGGTGGGATGCGGCGGGGCCCAGCCCCGCCATCGCTTGGGGCCGATTCTACGAGGCGCGGCGGGCGGCTTGCGCCCGCCATGCGAGGGCGAGCGGAAGTGCCAGTGCCACAAGCCAGAGCGGCCACAGGCCCAGGGCATACAGCCAGCGGGCATAGGGGGTTTCGCCCTGCCGCCCTTCGACCTCGGCTTCCAGCACACCGGCCTGGGCCGGAGGCAACTGGGCCGTGAGCTCGGCGCGGTGGTCGAGCACCGCCGTGGCGCCGGTGTTGGTCGAGCGGATGAAAGGCCGCTGGAACTCCAGCGCCCGCATGCGCGAGAACTGCAGATGCTGGTCTTGCACCATCAGCGTGCCGAACCAGGCCAGATTGCTGACATTGGCCAGCACGGTGGCGGCCTCGGGGCCACGCACGCTTTCGACAAAGTCCTCGCCGAACAGATCCTCGTAACAGATCAAGGGTCGCAGGCGCTGGCCGGCCACGGCAAAGGCGCGCTGGTGCTGGCCACGCGCCTGGTCATCCATGGGAATGCCCATCAGGCGCACAAACCAGTGGAAGCCGGGCGGGATGAACTCACCAAAAGGCAGCAAATGGCGCTTGCCATAGTTGTAGCTGGGCAGGCTGCCGAAGCTCTGCAGAGAGTTGACGAAACCCTCCTTCTCGCTGCCCAAAAAGCTGCCCAGCAACAAGGGGCGGTCGACCGAGGTGGCCTGCAAACGGAGCAGGTAGTCGGGGTCCAGATAGGCCATGGGCACCGGCACCACCGACTCTGGGGTCAGCACCAGCTGCCCGCGTGCCGACTCGATCAGCTGGGCCAAATGCTCCAGATTGCCGTCGATGCGCTCACGGTCGAACTTCTGATCCTGCGGCACATTGGGCTGCAGCAGGGACACTTTCAGATAACCGGTGGAGCGGGTGAATTCCTGCGGCAGCAGCAGCGCAGCCACGGTCAGCAGCCCCAGCACGGCCACCGCCGGCCGCCAGGCGCGCACGGCCGGCAAGGCCAAGGCCGCCAGCGCTGCCGCGGCCAGCGCAGCCAGGGCCGAGATGCCGTAGATGCCCACCCAGGGCGCCCAGGCCGCCAGCGGCCCGGTGGTGTGGGCATAGCCGCTGGCCAGCCAGGGGAAGCCGCCGAACACGGTGGCGCGCAGCAGCTCGGCCAGCAGCCAGACACTGGCAAACAAGAGCGCCTGCAAGCCTGCGCCCGGCTGGGTTCGCAGGCGCAGCTGCGCCAGCAAAGCCAACATGGCCGCGTAATAGCTGGACAGAAACGCCGCCAGCAGCAGCACGGCAAGAGCCGCCAAGAGCCAGGGAATTCCCCCGAACTGGTGCATGCTGATGTGCAGCCACCACAAACCACTGCTGAGCCAGCCCAGGCCAAAGCCCGCACCCAGCCAGGCGGCGCGACGCGGTGCGGCGGACCAGCTCAAGGCCGCCAAGCCGGCCAAGGCCAGGATCTGCAGCCACCAGGCGTCGAGCGGCGCAAAGGCCGCGGTGTGCAGCACCCCGGCCAGCAGTGCCGCAAAAAAGGCCACCCGGGGGGCGGCCTTGAGGGAGTCGTGAGGCATGAACATCAAGTCTCGGTTTTGGGTACGCGCGTGACCTTGAACCAGCGCACCGAGCCGCCACGCGTGAGCATGACCGCAAAGCGCAGGCCAGCCAGCTCGACCACCTCGCCGCGGCGCGGCACCCGGCCATGCTCCTGGGCGACCAGGCCGCCGATGGTGTCGAATTCGTCCACTGCCAGCGCCACCGTGAAGGCCTGGTTGACCTGGACGATGGGCGTGTCGCCGGCCACGCGCTGGCTGCCATCGGCCAGGGTGTAGATGCCGGATTCGCCGTCCTTGTCGTCGAACTCGTCCTCGATCTCGCCGACGATTTCCTCCAGCACATCCTCGATGGTGATCAGGCCGGCGGTGTTGCCGAACTCATCGATGACGATGGCCAGGTGGTTGCGGTTGGAGCGGAAGTCGCGCAGCAGATCATTGAGACCCTTGCTCTCGGGCACGAAGATGGTCGGCCGCAGCAGGGCACGCAGATTCAGCTCCGGGGCACGCTGGATCTTGAGCAGGTCCTTGGCCAGCAAGATGCCGATGATGTTCTGGCGCGAGCCCTCGAAGACCGGGAAGCGGGAGTGACCGGAATCGATCACCGCCGCCAGCAGCTCGTCATAAGGCGCGTCAATATCGAGCAGATCCATGCGCGGCGCCGCCACCATCACATCGCCGGCGCTGAGCTCGGCCATGCGCAGCACGCCTTCCAGCATCTGGCGTGATTCGGGCTCGATCAGCTCGCGCTGCTCGGCATCAGCCAGCGCTTCGAGCAGTTCACTCTTGGAATCCGGGCCGGGATGGAGAAACTCCAGAATGCGCACCATGAGGCCGCGCGGCACAGCGGATGGATTTCTTTCGCCCCCTTTTGCATGATTTGCAGAGGGCCGACTAGGCTGAGGTTCAGACACTGGGACTGCGTGTCGTAGTTACACAAGCTTGCAGAATAACCGATTGACATGACAGAGCTCTTGCAGGACATTCACCCGCCCCCATATCCAGGGCTGGTTTTTCTAGCAGAGCGCCGCGCGCGAACCCATCATGTCCAAAGGTCTCATCCCCGTCACCATCCTCACCGGCTTCCTCGGATCCGGCAAGACCACCCTGCTCAAGCGCGTGCTCTCGGAAGCCCACGGCCAGAAGATCGCCGTGATCGAAAACGAGTTCGGTGAAGAGGACATCGACACCGAGATCCTGGTGGCCGACACCGAGGAACAGATCATCCAGATGAACAACGGCTGCGTCTGCTGCACCATCCGTGAAGATCTGCGCACCACGCTGTCCGACCTGGCTGCCAAGAAGCGCCGCGGCGAGCTCAACTTCGAGCGCGTCATCATTGAAACCACCGGCGTGGCCGACCCCGGCCCGGTGGCCCAGACCTTTTTCATGGACGACGAGATCGCCGAGGCCTATCTGCTGGACGGCGTGCTGACCCTGGTCGATGCCGTGCACGCCAACCAGCAGCTGGACAGCCGCCAGGAAGCGCGCCGCCAGGTCGGTTTCGCCGACCAGATCTTCATCAGCAAGTCGGACCTGGTCGACAGCGCCGCCGTCGATGCTCTGAGCCACCGCCTCAAGCACATGAACCCGCGTGCGCCGCAGCAACGCGTGCACTTCGGCGAGGTGGAGCTGTCGCGCGTGCTGGATCTGCGCGGCTTCAATCTGAACGCCAAGCTGGAAATCGACCCGGACTTCCTGAAGATTGACGACCACCACCACCATGATCACGACCATGAGCATGGCGAGCATTGCGACCACCCGCATCACCATGTCCATGACGACGATGTGAAGTCCTTCGTCTTCAAGTCGGACCGCGCCTTCAACCCGGCCAAGCTGGAAGACTTCCTGGGCGCCATCGTTCAGGTCTACGGCCCCAAGCTGCTGCGCTACAAGGGCGTGCTGAACATGAAGGGCACCGACAAGCGGGTGATCTTCCAGGGCGTGCACCAGCTGATGGGCTCCGACCTCGGCCCGCGCTGGATGCCAGGTGAGAAAAAGACGAGCAAAATGGTTTTCATCGGCATCGACCTGCCCAAGGAGATCCTCTTGCAAGGCCTGGAAGGCTGCCTGGCCTGAGGCCGCAGCGCCGGCTCACGAGCTGGGGGAAAACTCCCCTAGTTCGGGCGTTCTGGGCGCACACTCAAGCTGGCTACAATCCGCGGCGCCCGAAAAAGCGATTCAGTTGATCCCGATTGCAATCTAGCCCGGCAGAGACCTCTTCAACTGCCGGAGCGAGGAGAGAAACGTGAGCAAGATCCAGGCCCCACATCCGACACCGACGTCAGCCACCAAGCCTGACGGCGATGCCAAGCCAAGCAGCAAAACCAGCAAGGCGGCATCCAAGTCCAAGACCGATGCAGGGGTTCAGCCAGCGGTCGCTTTGCTGGATGCCGCCCCCCCACCGACCGGAAACAGCCGCTTCGCTGACCGATTCGCCCCCCCGAAGCCGCCCACCCGACAGATGAATACGCCCGTGATCGAAAGCCCTCAGAACTCCAACAACAAGGCCGCCAAGGCCGACCCCAAGCTGGCCAATGCCTGGAAGACCAAGTCTGGCGCCGAACTGACCGATGCCGAAGTGCTGGCCATGCCCGACACCGAGTACATGGGCGCCAAGCAAATTGAATTCTTCCGCGCCAAGCTGACCGAACTGAAGAACGGTGTGCTGTCCAATGCCGGTGAGACCACCGAGCATCTGCGTGAAGACACCTCCATCGTCCCCGACCCGGCCGACCGCGCCACCATCGAGGAAGAGCATGCCCTGGAGCTGCGCACCCGCGACCGCGAGCGCAAGCTGCTGAAGAAGATCATGCAATCGCTGTCGCGTCTGGACAGCGGCGAGTACGGCTACTGCGACGAAACCGGCGAGCCGATTGGCCTGGGCCGACTGATCGCCCGCCCCACCGCCTCGCTGTCGCTGGAAGCCCAACAACGTCGCGAAATGAAGCAGAAGATGTTCGGTGACTGATGAGCGGCGCCCGCGGGGCCGGCTGTCGGCCGCCCCGCCCACGCAGCGCTCTCACGACGCTGCCGCCCTCTCCACCCCACCCTCCATCCAGCCAAGGTCCAGCGCGCATGACAGAACCGAAAGACGGCGAGAGCTTCTTCCGCAAGGTCGCGCGCTTTGTGGCCAACCCGACCACGGACTGGGCCGAGATCAACTCGCGCCAAGATGACCCGGAAGGTGACCAGGCCAAGGCCGAGCTGCGCGCCATGGTCGAGCGCAAGCGCCGCAATGACTTTGTGCGCAAGCGCGAGCTCGACATGCTGCGCCGCATCCGCCGCGAGGGCCTGACCCCCGAGCAGTTGGCCGCCTTGGGCTCGTCGAACTCCAAGCTGGAAGAAGTCGAGCGCGCCAGCGCCAGCGGCAACAGCGAGGTCAATTCCAAGATCGATCTGGGCGTCAAGGCCAAGATCGACGAGATCGAACAACAAATGGCCGGCGAGAGCTTCGCGCCGACCCAGGTGCAGAGCTCGCATCCGCCCGGTTTCTTTGAAACCAGCACCCGGCCGGTGCATTTCTCGCCCACCACCATCACGGCCGAACCCGGCGCCAGCCGGATCAGCCGCGTCAGCGAATTCGCCAGCGCCGCCGATAAGGAACGCATGGACAGCAAGGCCGGCCCGGCCGCTCTGGTCATGGGCGCCGGTATGGCGCCACTGTCCGATGCCAAGCCGAGCCGCCTGCCCAGCCTCGGCGCCCTGCCGGCCGCACCCTTCCCTTCAGCCAAGGCCGCGCCCGCCAAAGCGGCCCGGCCGGCCGCCGAGCGCGCCAAGCCAGCGCCTGCCCCCGCTCCGGCTGCACGACCTCCAGCCACCGCCCTGCCCGTGCTGGATCAAGCCCTGAGCTTCCTGGCCGCCGAGAAGGCACCGATTGAAGTCCATGAGCTGATCCATGACCCCGAGCTGGACGAGGCGGTTATCGCCTTTGCCAATGCCGACTACGAAAGCTGCGAGCGCGCCCTGGTCGAGCTGACCCGCACGGGGGGCCGCCGCCATGGTGACGGCGAAACCTGGCTGGTGCTGTTTGACCATTACCGCGCCACCGGCCAGCAAGCCAAGTTCGAAGCCCTGGCCCTGACCTATGCCCAGCAGTTTGGGCGCTCGGCCCCGCAGTGGTTCTCCCTGCCCAAGCTGGTGGCCGAAGCGGCCGCCAAGCAGGTGCGCGCGCCCATGGCCAAGGCCAGCAACGTCAGCTGGGCGGCGCCCGAAGCCTTGACCGAAGAGGCCGTGGCCCTGCTGCAGAAGCGCTGCCAGAACATGCCCATGCCCTGGGTGCTCGATTGGTCGGCGGCGCGTCAGGTCGACCCGGTGGCCTGCGTGCAACTGCGCGATCTGTTCCGCAGCTGGGCCGGCCAGCAAGTCGATATGCGCTGGTTGGCCGGTGAGGCCTTCTTGCAGGCACTCAAAGAGCTGACCCCGATTGGCGTGCGCGAAGTCGACCCCCAGCTCTGGATGCTGCGCTTGGAGGCGTTGCGCCTGGTCAACCGCCCGGACCAGTTCGACGAAGCCGCCATCGACTACTGCGTCACCTATGAAGTCTCGCCGCCGTCCTGGGAGCGCACGCGCTGCCGGGTCAACGTCAGCGGCTCCAGCCTGTCCACCAACGGGCCGGCCACGGGAACGACCACACAGGAAGGCATCTCGACCTCCTTCATGGAGTCCCAGATCACCGAGCAGGCCAGCCTGGAGGCCAGCGTGCAGTTGGAGCTCAGCGGCCAGCTCAGCGGCGACATCTCCGAACTGCTGCGCAAGCTGAGCGGCGAGCTTGGCGCGGCCACCGTCATCAATGTCAACTGCCCGCGCCTGATCCGCCTCGACTTCATGGCCGCTGGCGACCTGCTGAACTGGGTGCTGAGCCGCCGCAGCGAGAACCGCAGCGTCAGCTTCAGCGAACCCCACCGCCTGGTGGCCATGTTCTTTGCCGCCATGGGCATCAACGAACACGCCAAGATCAAGGTCCGCACCGTTTAGAGCTGCGAGCAAAACCCTTCTGGCGGCGTTGGCCTGGCTTGCCGTACTCTGAGTACTGTCTGCGCCAGGCCGCCTAGCCAGAACCGCTGCGCTGGGCTTTGCTCGCAGCTCTCGGCGAGCGGCACCGACAGCCATGATTGAAACCTGCGGGTCGCATGCTTGAAAGCTGCGACCCGCAGCCCCATCTGGAGCCGCTATGGACTCTTCATACTCCCAGGGCCACAGCGCCCCGCCGTCCTTCCACGGCACCACCATCGTCAGCGTACGCCGGCCCTTGCCCGACGGCCGCATGCAGGTCGCCATTGGCGGCGACGGCCAGGTCACCCTGGGCACCATCGTCGTCAAGGCCAGCGCACGCAAGGTGCGCAAGCTGCACCGCGACCAAGTGCTGGCCGGTTTCGCCGGTGCCACCGCCGATGCCTTCACCCTGTTCGAACGCTTCGAGGCCAAGCTGGAAAAGCACCAAGGCCATCTGGTGCGGGCAGCCGTCGAACTGACGCGCGACTGGCGCACCGACCGCGTGCTGCGCCGCCTGGAGGCCATGCTGGCCGTGGCCGACCGCACGGCCTCGCTGATCATCACCGGCAACGGCGATGTGCTGGAGCCCGAGCTGGGCATCGTCGCCATCGGCTCGGGTGGCGCCTACGCTCAGGCTGCCGCGCGCGCCCTGCTGCAGCACAGCACGCTCACCGCCTCCGAGATCGTCAAGCAGTCGCTGGAAATCGCCGGCGAGATCTGCATCTACACCAACGGCAACCACACCATCGAGGTGCTCGAGTGAGCTCCATGACCCCCCAAGAAATCGTCTCCGAACTCGACCAGCACATCGTCGGCCAGAACGCCGCCAAGCGGGCCGTGGCCATTGCCATGCGCAACCGCTGGCGCCGCCAGCAGGTGGACGACAAGCTGCGCGGCGAAATCACGCCCAAGAACATCCTGATGATCGGCCCCACCGGCGTCGGCAAGACCGAGATCGCTCGCCGCCTGGCTCGCCTGGCCGGCGCGCCCTTCATCAAGGTCGAAGCGACCAAGTTCACCGAAGTCGGCTATGTCGGCAAGGACGTGGACAGCATCATCCGCGACTTGATCGAGACCGCCGTCAAGCAGGAGCGCGAGGTGCAGATGCGCCGCCAGCGTCTGCGCGCCGAGGACGCCGCCGAAGACCGGGTGCTGGACATCCTGGTGCCCCCGGCCCGCCTGGAAGCCGAAAGCAGCAGCCCAGCCCCCGACAGCACCACCCGCCAGATCATGCGAAAGCGCCTGCGTGAAGGCAGCATGAACGACAAAGAAATCGAGCTCGATCTGCTGGAAGCGAAGCCGACCATGGAGATCCTGGGCGGCCAGGGCATGGAGGAGATGGCCGAGCAGATCAAAGGCATGTTTTCGCAAATGGGCGCGGGCAAGAAGAAGACCCGCAAGCTCAAAATCGGCGAGGCACTCAAGCTGCTGGTCGAGGAAGAGGCGGCCAAGCTGCTCAACGAAGACGAGATCAAGACCGCCGCCCTACAGAGCGCGCAGGAGATGGGAATCGTCTTCATCGACGAAATCGACAAGGTCTGCTCGCGCTCTGACACCGGCACCGCTGAAGTTTCGCGTCAGGGCGTGCAGCGCGATCTGCTGCCCCTGGTCGAGGGCACGACGGTCAACACCAAGTACGGCATGGTCAAGACCGACCACATGCTCTTCATCGCCTCGGGCGCCTTCCATCTGGCCAAGCCCAGCGACTTGATCCCCGAGCTGCAAGGCCGCTTCCCGATCCGGGTCGAGCTGGGCTCGCTGTCGGTCGATGATTTCGAAGCCATCCTCAGCAGTACGCATGCCAGCCTGATCAAGCAATACCAGGCCCTGCTGGCGACCGAAGGCGTGACACTGGAGATCACGGCCGAAGGCATTCGCCGCCTCGCCGAGATCGCCTATGACGTCAACGAGCGCACCGAGAACATCGGCGCCCGCCGCCTGGCGACCGTGATGGAACGCCTGCTCGACGAGATCAGCTTCGATGCCCCCAAGCTCGGCGGTCAGACGGTGCAACTCGGTGCTGCCGAAGTCGATGCCAAGCTGGGTGAGTTGTCGCGCAACGAGGACTTGTCGCGCTTCATCCTGTGATCGCTTGAGCGTTTTTTCTTGCCGCGCAAGGGCCGTAGGGCAACACATCCTCTGCGGCCTGCGCAGCGCAGCGTCGTCTCGGGCGGGCGGCGTTCGGCCGAACGTTTTCAGGCCATCAAGCAGCCGTCGAAACAGGGATCTGAGCCGACCTGACTTGCCCTCGCCCACCCGCTTTCGCTTCATAGAGCATGCGGTCGGCTGCATCGACCAAGGCTCTCGGATCATCTCCATGAGCGGGCTGAGCAGCAGCGACGCCAAGACTGATGGTGACGACCGGGGCAACTCCCGAGCCCTCATGCGCAATCGCCAAGGCACGCACGGAAGCTTCAAGTTCCTGCGCTTTGTGAGTGGCACCTTCCAGCGGAGTCTCGGGCAACAGGCAAACAAACTCCTCACCCCCGAACCGGGCCAGCAAGTCAGCAGGCCGCCACATGCGCGACTTCATCGCCGTGGCGACCGAAGACAGGCAATAGTCACCCATCGGATGGCCGTAAATGTCGTTGAATCGCTTGAAAAAGTCCACGTCGATGAAAACCAGCGAGATGGGCAGCGAGCTTCGTGCGCAACGTCGCCATTCCCTGCTCAAGGTGCTGTTGAAGTGCCTCCGATTGCTCAGGCCGGTCAAGGCGTCAGTCCTTGCAATCCGCCGGAGAAGATCCGACTTGGCCTTGAGGCGTAACTGCGTATTGACACGGACCGTCACGATTCTCGGATTGAAAGGCTTGGAAATGAAGTCGGCCGCGCCTGCATCGAGGGCGCGTGCCTCGTCATCGACGCTGCAATTTGCAGTGAGGAATATGACCGGAATATTCTGGGTCTCGGGGTCTTCTTTCAATTGCCTGCAGACCTCCATGCCTGTCATCCCGGGCATCACCATGTCGAGAAGGATGAGGTCGGGCGGATTCACCTTGACCAGGTTCAGTGCCTGGATGCCACTGGTCGCAACGAACACCTCGTGGCTGTCCTTGAAAAGCTGATAGAGCGATTGCAACACCGTCGCCTGATCGTCCACGATCAAGATCGATGCGCGACGCAATGGGACCAAGGCCCCCTCTTCGACTTCGTCTGATAGATCTAGGAAGCCAGATTTCACGGTGCGGTCTTCCTGAGTTGTTGAACGATCTTGGAGGCCATCTGAAAGTCTAGGCTTTCGATTGCAACATCAAGCCCCGCAGTACGCTCGCCAAAGACCTGGCCCAAATCGGAACGCAATGCTTCGAACTCTTCGCTTGCACGCATATTTCCATCACGCAAAAGTGTGTCCAGTTCTTCGAGTCGGCGCTGCAGGTCTTCGGCTGCAATGGAAGGTGTCACGACGGTGGTTTGAGCCACCAAGGGCAGGCATTGGTCCAGGTAGGCGTTGAGCGCATCGACGGACTGACGCACCACCACGTCCATGCTGCGAAGAAGATCATCGATGAAGGACTGCGAGAGCTCACCCGACCCTGCCCGCTGTTCCGCACGGTCCTCTGCTTTGCCTGCGACGTCCGCCAGCAACACAGCGCCCGTCATGCCAGCATTGCCCTTGATGGTGTGCAATATCCGAATGACCGCGGTGCTGTCCCGAGCGGCCTCTTCTCGCAGCTGCTCAGGCAATGATTCAAGCGAGGAGATCAACTTTCGGACGCTGCGTTGCAGCAGGGCATCGCGTCCTCCGAAACGGGCCAGTGCCAAGGGCATGTCCAGCACGGTCTGGCTGCCCTGCGTTTTTTCATCTGATGGTCGGGTCGGAGAGTTGTCAACCGGCGCTGAACTCAAACGCATTGCGTGACGCCGAACGATCTCAACCAACTCCGAAAAGTCAATCGGCTTGCCGATGTGGTCGTTCATGCCTGCATCAAGACAAGCCTGACGGTCGGCCGGCATTGCATTGGCGGTCATTGCGATGATAGGCAGCGCGGCATGACCGAGTTCACGCCGAATTCTGCGGGAGGCCTCGTAGCCGTCCATCTTTGGCATTTGCACATCCATCAACACCAAATCAAACGGCGCTTCCGCTGACCTCACTGCATCCACTGCAGCCTGTCCATCCTCTGCCAGGAAAACTGTGGCGCCCTCGTCACTCAACAACTCGGTCGCCACCTGCTGATTGAGCGGACTGTCCTCGGCCAACAGGATTCTCAAGCCCTTGAGCAAGAGGGCACTGACGTGGCTAGAACGGCGGGCACCTTCGCCATTCGCATTCAACTTGTTGTGGGCCTCGGTCACTGCGTCCAGAAGCATGGCCGGTGTCACCGGCTTGACGAGGAAGCCGTCCAGAGTTCTTCTTGAAAGCTCGGCCTTCTTCGACAGGACTTCGCGACCGTGCGCGGTGACCATGATGAGCACAGGCGGGTTGTTGCTGCCATTACGTCGAATACGCTCGCACACCTCCCATCCGTCCATCTCGGGCATGCGCCAGTCCACCAGAACGACGTCAAAGCTTCGGTCGTTCTCAGCAGCTTCAGCCAGCGCGGCCAAACCCTGCGGTCCGCTGGCCGCCACCTGCATGTGCCAGCCGAACTCGCGCCCATAGACAGATAGCAAGTCGAGCGAAGCCGCGCTATCGTCAATCGCCAGCACCCGCAATGGCAGGGCTGAAGGCGGCTGAGGCTGAGGTTCAGCGTGCGTCTTGGCTCTTTCGAATGTGACTTCAAAGCTGAAACAACTGCCTTTGCCAAGTTCGCTGTGTACGGTCAGCTGCCCCCCCATCAATTCCACAAAGCGCCGGCTGATTGCCAGACCCAAACCCGTGCCACCGAACCTTCGCGTGGTCGAGGCTTCGGCCTGGGAAAAACCTTCAAAGATCGTTTCAAGCTTGTCCGACGGAATACCAATGCCGGAGTCCTGAATCGAAAATCTCGCCGTCACACGCTGCTCATCGCTGGCGATCGAATCGACAGCAATCACCACCTCGCCTCGGTCCGTGAACTTGATCGCATTGCTCGCCAGATTGATCAGAATCTGCTTGAGCCGCAATGCGTCACCGGTGAGTTCGTTTGGAAACTGACTGGCGACCCGGAACAGAACTTCGATGCTCTTTTCACCAACACTGGCCGACAAGACCACCGAGAGATCGTCTAGCAATCGACTGAACTGGAAAGGCTGCGGATCCAGCGTCATCTTGCCGGCGTCAATCTTGGAGAAGTCGAGGATGTCGTTCAGGATCGATAGCAGCGACTTGGCCGCAATCTGTGATTTGTCGACATAGTCGACTTGGCGGGGCGTCAAATCAGTGCGCCGCATCAGCTGGAGCATGCCCAGCACGGCGTTCATCGGTGTGCGCAATTCATGGCTCATATTGGCCAGAAACTGGGCCTTGGCCGCACTCGCAGATTCCGCTTGGCGCGTTCTGAGTTCAAGTTCCTGGTTCATCGATTGCAATGTGAACTGGGCCTGCTTGATCTCGGTGATATCAGCCACCAGCACGAAAAACCCGCGCACCACTTCGCCATCGATGTCCGGTACGTAGTGAGCCCAGGTATAGCCGCTCGACCCATCGGGCTTCACCAGGGTGCGCTCGAAATGCTGCACTTGGCCACGCAGTACTGCGTTGATGTAAGCCTCGTTCTTGGCAAACAATTCCGGGCCCAGCAATTCGCTCATGGAGATGCCGAGCATCTGCTGAGTCGTTCTGCCAAACCACTCTTGATAGGCACTGTTTGAAAATCTGCATTGCAGATTCGTATCCCAATACCCCACCAGACCCGGCAGCACGTCGACAAGGCTGCGCATGAAGCGATCGCGCTCGGCCAACTCGGCTTGCGCTTGCTTGCGTTCAGAAATGTCGAGGTGGGTGCCGACCATCCACTCGGGCTCGCCTCCAAGCAGCCTGGACTTCAGGCTGCCGCGCGCCTGGACCCAGACCCAATGGCCCAGACGATGCCGCATTCTCAGCTCGTGGTCGTAGTACGCGCTCTTGCCTTCAAAGTGGGCCGTCAACGCATCCCTCGCTTTGGCCAAATCCTCAGCGTTGCAAAGCCGCTGCCAGGTCGAAATGTCAATGGGAGCCAATTCGACCAGCGTGTAACCGAGCATGTTCGCCCATCGCTCGTTCAACTTCACCGCCCCAGTTTGAACATTCCACTCCCAGATGCCGGCGCCAGTGCCTTCGATGACCGAAGCCAGGAACTGGCGCTCGGCATTCAATGCCTGCTCGACGGCCATGGCGTCGGTAATGTCCTCGATGGACCCGACAAAGCCAAGCAACGCTTCATCACTCCCACGGACTGGCTTGGCCCAGGCTCGCACGGTACGGATCACATCGGGAGCTGGCTGCACTCGGTAAGTCCGCCGAAAATCCTGGCCCGCCCCCAGGGTCGTGCGCAATTCCTCCAGCACTTGATCACGATCCTCAGGGTGCAGCGTCAGGCTGTATCCGGAACCTAAGCTCTGCGCCAATGTCAGGCCATGAATCTGCTGCCACCGCACATTGGTGTAGGTGCATTCCCCTGCTGGATTGGCGGCAAAAATCCCTAACGGAGATGCATCGCTCAAAGCTCGAAACTTGGCCTCACTCTTGAAGAAGGCCAGGGCATCTCGCCGCCGCTCCAATGCCGCGGTCGCTGCTTGTGCGAGCAGTTTCAAGATGGTGCGCTGATGTTCGCTCAAGTGCCGCGGCTTGCGGTCGATCACGCACAGCGTTCCAACCTTCTCACCACTGCTCAAAGTGAGGCTGGCGCCACAGTAATAGCGAATGTTCGGATCACTGGTGACCAAGGGGTTGCTAGCAAACCTCGGGTCTTCCATCGCGTTGTCGATCTCAAAAAGACCGTCTTCAAGGATGGCGTGCGCGCAAAACGCTACGTCTCGCGGCGTTTGCTCTGCACCTGGCAGTCCGACATTGGCCTTGAACCACTGGCGATCCACGTCAACCAGGCTGACCAGGGAAATGGGCACTTCGCATACGGCGGCGGCGGCCTGCACAAGCGCATCGAACTCCGGCTCAGGCCCTGTGTCCAGGACATTGAGATCGACCAGCGCCTGCAGGCGCTCCGGCTCATTCTTTCCCAATCGAGCAGCAACCATAGCCGTCCTAGTCAAAGTCCACCTGCAATTGCATTATTGATGTGCTGGCGCCTCTGGGGCGCTATATATCCGCTCAGGAAGCCTGCGGCAGGATGCGGCTGAGCAACGCAGGGAGCGCCCAAGTCCATGCGACAGAGCTGCTGCGTTGGGCACGGGTCTGATGTACCTCAGGCGCCAGGCCGGACTCAGCCTCGCTCGCGGCACGAATCCTCCAGCGAGAGCGCTCCGCTCCGCCTCCGCATCTTGTCTTACATCAATTCGCAGCCTGGCCCCGGCGCTTAAGCTCGCGCCATGCCACACCGACTGCCCACCCGAAGCTGGGGCCTGAGCCGGCCCAGCGCCCTCAATGCCGGCGCCGTGCGCGCCGAGAAGTTCTGGCGCTGGCCGGTGCTGGTGGCCTTGATGTGCACGATTCCGGCCTTCTACATCGAGCTGCTGGAATCGCTGCCCACGCCGCTGGCCGTGGCCATCTACCTGGTGGCAGCAGCCCTGGTGACCACCTCGCTCTGGCGGGTGGCACGGCACTGCAGCCATCCGCGCCAATACCTGCGAGGCAATCTGCTCGATCTCTGTCTGGTCGTGCTGCTGCCGGTGGCGGCCTTGATACCGCCCAGCAATGAATCTCAGGCCGCCTTGGCCATCCGCCTGGTGATTGCCATGCTGACCTTGCTGCGCATGGTCTGGGCGGTCAAGAGCTGGGTGACGCGTGGCGGCCTGGGCTATCTGCTCTTGCTGTCCCTGCTGGTGCTGGGCATGTGCGGCGTCGGCTTCTGGGCTTTGGAGCCGCGTGCCAGCACCCTGGGCGACGGCCTCTGGCTGGCCTTCACCACCGCGGCCACGGTGGGCTTCGGTGACATCGTGCCCACCACAGCCGCTTCCAAGATCTTCTCGGTCTTCGTCGTGCTGCTCGGTTATGCCGTGCTGTCTCTGGTCACGGCGGCGATTGCGGCCATGTGGGTGGAGACCTCGGAGCGGCGCATGGAGGAAGACATTTTGCGCGACCTGCACGCGCAGCTGCGCAGCGTGCACCAAGAGCTGGCCGAGCTCAAGGACGAGCTTCGCCAGCGACGCGAGCCAGGCTGACTACAGCGCCAGCCGATGCGACTGCAGCGCCAGCATGCCGTCGAAGATCAGCGAGTCGACCAGCTCGTGCTCGATGTCCAGGGTCGGTGATACCTTCCAGCCGGCACCGCCGGTCATCAGGGTCAAGGGCATGGCGCCCTCGCGCTTCTGCAGGTGGCGATGCATGCGTTCGATGGCGCCGGTGATGGCGTAAGTGCCGCCGCTGGTCAGCGCGTCCGAGGTGTTGGTCGGGAACTCGCGCACCTCGCCGGTGGGCACGCGCAGGCCGGCCGTGCCGCCTTCCAGCGCGCGCAGCATGATGCCGTGGCCGGGCATGATCAGCCCGCCCAGAAAACGCCCGCTGGCATCGAGCGCATCGACCGTCACGGCCGTGCCAATCATCACCACCAGGGCCGCGCGCGCCGGCCGCTCGGCCGTGGCCCGCGCCAGCACATGGGCGCGCGCGCCGATCAAGGCCACGAAGCGATCGGTACCGAGCCGGCCCGGGTGGTCATAGCCATTGGTGACGCCGCCCGCCTGCGCGCTGCTGACCACCCAGCGCGGCTCGATGTCCCAAAGTTCCAGCTGCTCCTCGACACGGCGGCGCACCGCATCCCCGGCCACATTGCAGCCCAGCACGCTGTGCGGCGCCGGCAAGGCGCGCCAGTCGCTGTCGGCCAGCTGGTCGATGTTCTCCAGGAACACAGCCCCATGCGCCAAGAGCACCGCGCCCGGCTGGGGCGAGGCGTAAAGCGCCCATTTCAGGCGCGTGTTGCCGATATCGATGGCAAGAAAGCTCATGGCAAGAAGGGCGACCGCAGACGCAACAGTGGCATTGCGCGCAGCCTACCAGCAGTTTCGGGCTGCTCGCGCGTGCAGACCCTCGGCCGCACAGGAAGCTTCAGGCCTGGCGCAAGCTCCGCTGCAGTTCCACCAGCGGTTTCCCCAACGAATCCGGCTGCAAATCCAGCGGCAAACCCGAGGCTCCAGCATGGGCCTGCAAGACGACGGTGCCGATGACGATGATGGCCGGGCTGGCCAGGCCCTGCTCGCGCACGGTGGTGGCGAGACTCTCCAGGGTGCAGACGGCTTGGCGCTGCTGCGGCGTGTGGGCCGCGGCAATGACGGCCGCCGGTGTGGTGCCGGCCAGGCCTCCGGCGCACAAGGCGGCCACCGTGTCCTCGATGCGGCTCAAGCCCATATAAATGACCAGGCTCAGCCCGCTGCGCGCGAGCGCGGCCCAGTCGGGACCGGCCGGGCCCGCGTCCTGGCCGAGCTCCGGCCGGCTGTGGCCGGTGACAAAAGCCACGCCGGGTGCATGGCGCCGGTCGGTGACCGGAATGCCGATGCTGGCCGGGGAGGCAATGCCGGCGGTGATGCCCGGCAGCACCTCGACAGAAAGGCC
Organism: Paucibacter sp. DJ2R-2; assembly: GCF_025717675.1. Taxonomy (GTDB): domain Bacteria; phylum Pseudomonadota; class Gammaproteobacteria; order Burkholderiales; family Burkholderiaceae_C; genus Paucibacter_A. The sequence continues at coordinate 84,506 of NZ_JAJIRT010000005.1, read as the reverse complement.
GGCGGCGCGCAGCGCATCGACCTCCTCGGCACCGCGGCCGAAGACAAAGGGGTCGCCGCCCTTGAGGCGCAACACGCGCCGTCCGGCGCGCGCCTCGCGGATCATCAGCTCATGGATGAAGCTCTGCTCGGTCGAGACGCAGCCGCCGCGCTTGCCGACCCGCAAGACCCGCGCCGCCGGGTGGGCCAGGGCCAGCACGCGGGCATCGACCAGGTCGTCGCAGAGGATGAGCTCGGCCGCTTGCAGGCGCTTCAAGGCCTGCAGGGTCAGCAGCTCCGGGTCACCGGGGCCGGCTCCGACCAGGCTGACCGGATGCAAGCAAGCAGATGAGTTCTTCATGGCTGAGACTCCAGGCAAGGGGCTGAAGAAACAAGAGCAGGCGCCGTGCTGCGCTCCAGCCGGCGCAGCGCCGGCAGACAGGAGCCGCACTGCGTGCCGCAGGCCAGGGCCTGCTGCAGCGCGGCCAGGCGCTCGGCCGGGCTGCCAGCGCAGCTCGCCAGTTGCGCCCGGATGCGCGCCTCGCTGACATCGAGGCAGTTGCAGACCTGGGGGCTGGGCGCAGCGGCCGGCGGCCCGGCGTCCGAGAGATCGACTTCGGCCGGCTCCAGCAGACGGCGGCCATAGGGTGCAGCCAGGGCCGCACTGCGCCACAGTGCTTGCACCCAAGCGCCCTCACCGACCGAGCCCACCGTCAGGACGGCGCGCAGCCGGGCCTGATGACCGCCCTCGTCCAGCAGCGCCAGGCGGCTGCGACCACGCTGGCCGTCCACATAACGGAGCAGGCGCGCGCCACGCAGGCCGAGCAGATCACCGATGCGCCGCAAAAGCTCCGGCGCCACCGGCGCGGCGCTGGCCGCCTCCAGGCTCCAGCCCTGCAAGCCCTCCTCGGGCGGCAGCCCGGCCGGCGCTGCCACCGGCAGGCAGTGCGCATAGTCGAACTCGGACAGCAGCGCCGACAAGGCCCGACCCACAGTGGCCACCGCATCGCCCGACACCCATGCCGCGGCACTGAGCCGCCAGGGCAGGTCCAGCTTGTGAACGGCCACGGCGGTGAATTTCAGCTCGGGCTGGCGGGAGTCCGGGCAAAAAGCCGGCTGACTCAGCGCATTGACACCCAGCAGCGGCCGGCCCTGGCTGTCCCGCCCGGACACATGGTCCTGGCCCCAGTGCATGGGCAGATCGGCCAGGGTGGGCCGCACGCGGGCATCGCCCTGCACCGCCAAAACCATCTCGCCGCGGCGCGAGCTCAAGCGGACCAGATCACCATCGGCCAGGCCGCGGCGCGGCATGTCCTGCGGATTCAGCCGCAGCAGCGGTCGCGGTTCATGGCCAAACAGACGCGGCACCTGACCGCTGCGGCTCATGCCATGCCAGTGCTCACGCAGGCGGCCGGTGTTCAGGCCCAAGGGGTATTTGGCATCGATCTTGTCGCGCGGCGCCTGCCAAGGCCGGGCGATGAAGCGCGCCCGGCCGTCGGGCGTTGCAAAACGCCCGTCCTGGTACAGCCGGGCCTGGCCGCGCAGGGCGCCGGCCGGAAACGGCCATTGCTGCGGGCCTTGGGCGTCCAGCAAGGCATAGCTGAGGCCACCGATGTCGAGGTCACGGCCCAAGGTAGCGGCGCGGTGCTCCAGCCACAGCTGCTCACTGCGCTCAAACTCGAACAAGCCCGGCCGGCCCGGACGCAGCAGCGGCTCCAGATGCTGGGCCAGATCGCGCACGATCTGCCAGTCCGGCCGCGCCTCGCCGGGCGGCGCGATGGCGGCGCGCACCCGGCTGATGCGGCGCTCGCTGTTGCTGACCGTGCCTTCTTTCTCGCCCCAGCCGGCAGCGGGCAGCAAGACATCGGCATAGGGCGCGGTGGCGGTATCGGCAAAGCAGTCCTGCAGGATGACCAACTCGCAGGCCTCCAATGCGCGCCGCACCAGGGCCTGGTCGGGCATGGATTGAGCCGGGTTGGTGCAGGCGATCCAGAGCGCCTTGATCTCGCCACGCGCAGCGGCCTCGAACAGCTCGACCGCACTCTTGCCCGGCCGCTCCGGCAGCGCGTCCACGCCCCAGAGCGCGGCGATCTCGGCGCGGTGTGCGGCGTCGGCCGGGTCGCGGTGGCCGGGCAGCAGCGTCGCCATGCCGCCGGCTTCGCGCCCGCCCATGGCATTGGGCTGGCCGGTCAGCGAAAAAGGCCCGGCCCCGGGCCGGCCGATCTGGGCCGTGGCCAGGTGCAGATTGATCAGGGCGCTGTTTTTGTCGCTGCCGCTGCTGCTCTGGTTCAGGCCTTGGCAGTAGAGCGACAGGCTGGCCGGGCTGAGCGCGAACCAGCGCGCGGCCGTCAACAGGTCGGCCTCCTGGATGCCGCACAAGCGCGCGGCCTCGCGCGGCGTGTAGCCGCGCGCCAGCTCCTTCAAGGCGGCAAAGCCTTCGGTGTGGGCGGCGATGAAGTCCTCGGCAATCCAGCCTTCCCAGATGCAGGCGTGCAGCAAACCCAGGCAGAGCGCGACATCGCTGCCCGGCAGGATCTGCAGATGCAGATCGGCGAACTCGGCGCTTTCGGTGCGACGCGGGTCGACGACGATGATCTTCATCTCGGGCCGGGCGGCGCGCGCGGCCTCCATGCGACGGAAGAGGATGGGGTGAGCCCAGGCCGGATTGGCGCCGCTGATCAGCACGCAGCCGGCCTGCTCGATGTCCTCATAGCAGCAAGGCGGGGCGTCGGCGCCCAGGCTCTGCTTGTAGCCGACCACGGCCGAACTCATGCACAGGCGCGAGTTGCTGTCGATGTTGTTGGTGCCGACCAGGCCACGCGCCAGCTTGTTGAAGGCGTGGTAGTCCTCCGTCAGCAATTGGCCCGAGATGTAGAAGCCGATCGCATCCGGCCCATGGCTGCGGTGGATCTCGGCCAGGCGCTCGGCCAGGCGCGGCAGGGTCTGATCCCAGCGCTGCGCCTGCGCCGGCGCGCCGCGCTCGGGCCGCCAGGCCGGCTGCAAGAGCCGGCGGCTGCGCTGGATCAGCGGCGTGGCCGTCAGATGCAGGGTGGCGCCCTTGCTGCACAAACGGCCGGCATTGGCCGGATGCTCAGGGTCACCGCGCACGCCGCGGATCTCACCGGCCACGCTTTCGATGATGAGGCCGCAACCGACGCCGCAGTAGGGGCAAGTGGAACGGGTGTCCTTGGCCTCGTTCATGGTTTCAAGCACCGCAAGGCCCGGCCTGCAGCGGCGCGAACTCCAGGCCCAGGCTGTCCAGCTCGCTGCGGCGCAGCCAGACCTCGCCCTCGCGCAATTGCACGCTGAAGCGGGCCGAACAGCCCTGATCGGGCGCCAGGGCCTGGCCGCTGTCCAGGGCAATGGTCCAGTTGTGCAAGGGGCAGGCGACCGCATGGCCGAAGACCAGGCCTTGGCTCAGCGGCCCGCCCTTGTGCGGGCAACGGTCGAGCAAGGCAAACACGCGCTCGTCCGCGGTCCTGAACAAAGCCACGGCCGGCCCTTGCGGGCGCTGCAGCTGGCGCGCGCCGAGCACCGGAATCTCCTTGATGTGGCAGACCCGCGTCCAGTCCGCCGCTTGGGTGTCCATCGTCGTCATTGAGGTCTCCATGGTCTTCATGCCAGCAACTCGAACTGGCGCCGGTCGACCCGCGCCTGATCCAGCTCCACCCAGGGGTCGGGCTCGCCGTCGAGCGCGAACTGCAGCTCGGCCCAGAGGGCGCGCCGGCCCTCGGCATCGTCGAGGATGCGTTGCTTGACGTGGGCCATGCCGACGCGCGCCAGGTAGTGCACGGTGCGCTCCAGATACCAGCCCTCCTTGCGGTAGAGCTGCATGAAGGCGCCGGTGTACTCCAGCACCTCCTCGGCCGTCTTGAGTTTGGTGAAGAACTGCGCCACCTCGGTCTTGATGCCGCCATTGCCGCCGATGTACATCTCCCAGCCGCTGTCCACGCCGATGATGCCCACGTCCTTGATGCCGGACTCCGCGCAGTTGCGCGGGCAGCCCGAGACGGCGAACTTGACCTTGTGCGGCGCGTACATGCGCCACATGGCCCGCTCCAGGGTCTTGCCCATGGCCGTGCTGTCCTGCGTGCCGACCCGGCACCAATCGGAACCAACGCAGGTCTTCACGGTGCGCAAGGCCTTGGCATAGGCGTGACCCGAGGGCATGCCGATGTCCTTCCAGACCGCCGGCAGATCCTCCTTGCGCACGCCCAGCAGATCGATGCGCTGGCCACCGGTGACCTTGACGGTGCGGATCTTGTATTTGTCGACCGCGTCGGCGATGCGGCGCAGCTCGTCGGCCGAGGTCTCGCCGCCCCACATGCGCGGGATCACGCTGTAGCTGCCGTCCTTCTGGATGTTGGCATGGGCGCGTTCGTTGATCAGGCGCGACTGCGGGTCGTCCTGCGCCTCCTTGGGCCAGCTGGAAATCAGGTAGTAATTCAAGGCCGGCCGGCAGCTGGCGCAGCCATTGGGGCTGCGCCAGGACAGCGCCGCGTAGAGCTCATCCAGCCGGGTCAGATGCCGCTCGACAATGGCGTCACGAACCTCCTGATGGCTCAGCTCGGTGCAGCCGCACATCGCTTTTTTGCCGGGCGCGGCGGAGTAGTCCCCACCGGCCGTGGCCATCAGCAGTTGCTCGACCAGGCCGGTGCACGAGCCACAGGAGGCGCTGGCCTTGGTGTGCTTGCGCACATCCTCGATCGTGAACAGGCCCTTGTCCTTGATGGCCTTGCAGATCGCGCCCTTGCTGACCCCATTGCAGCCACAGACCTCGTCGCTGTCGGCCATGGCTGCGGCTCGGTTGTGGCCCTGGTGGCCAACATCGCCAATGTTCGACTCGCCGAACATCAGGCGGTCGCGGATGTCGCTGATCTTGCGGCCCTCGCGCAGCAGCTTGAAGTACCAGCTGCCATCCACCGTGTCGCCGTAGAGGCAGGCGCCGACCAGGCGGTCCGCCTGGATCACCAGCTTCTTGTAGACGCCGGCAAAGGGGTCGCTCATGACGATTTCTTCGGTGCCTTCGCCGCCGCTGAAGTTGCCGGCCGAGAACAGGTCAATGCCGGTGACCTTGAGCTTGGTGCTGGTCTGAGAACCGAGGTAGCGACCCAGCCCCAACTGCGCCAGGTGGTTGGCGCAGACCTTGGCCTGCTCGAACAGCGGTGCCACCAGGCCATAGGCGATGCCGCGGTGCGCCGCGCATTCGCCGACGGCATAAATGCGCGGATCGGTGCGGGTCTGCAGGCTGTCGCTGACGACGATGCCGCGCTCGCACAGCAGGCCGGCCGACTCGGCCAGGGCGGTGTTGGGGCGGATGCCGGCCGCCATGACGACCAGGTCGGCCGGGATCTCGCGGCCGTCCTTGAACTGCACGGCCAGCACGCGCTGCCGGGCTGGGCTTGTTTCACCCTGCGCAGTGCTTGCGGCCGGGCGCTCGGCGATCAGCGCCTGGGTCTGCGCTCCGAGCAGAAAGCGCAGGCCGCGCGCCTGCAGGGACTGGCGCAAGAGATCGCCGGCGGTCTCGTCGAGCTGGCGCTCCATCAGGCTCTCGCCGAGATGGACCACGGTCACTTGCATGCCGCGCAGCATCAGCCCGTTGGCCGCCTCCAGGCCCAGCAAGCCGCCGCCGATGACGACCGCATGCTGGTAGCGTGCCGCGGCCGCAATCATGGCCTCGGTGTCGGCGATGTCGCGGTAGGCCAGCACGCCGTCCAGGTCCTTGCCCGGAATCGGCGGCACGAAGGGCACGGAGCCGGTGGCGATCAGCAGACGGTCATAGGGCGCCTCGCTGCCGTCGCTGGCCGTGACCACGCGCCGCAGGCGGTCGATCGCGGTGACCGTCTTGCCCAGATGCAGGGTGATGCCGTTCTCGACATACCAGTCCAGCGGGTTGAGGATGATCTCGTCCAGCGTCTGCTCGCCGGCCAGCACCGGGCTGAGCAGGATGCGGTTGTAGTTGGGATGGGGCTCGGCGCCAAAGACGGTGATGTCATAGAGATCGGGCTCCAGCTTGAGCAGTTCTTCCAGCGTGCGCACGCCAGCCATGCCATTGCCGATCAGCACCAATCGCAGCTTCCTGGCCGCGGGCTTGAGCCCGGCGTTCGGGGTTGGGGCGTTCATGCGGCACGCTCCACAGGGGCATGGCGGGTGTAGAGAAAATCGATCACCGCCTTGCGCGCACGCGCATACGCGGGCTGCTCGGCCAGGGCCACACGCTCGCGCGGTCGTGGCAGGTTCACGTCCAGGATCTCGCCGATGGTGGCGGCAGGGCCGTTGCTCATCATGACGATGCGGTCCGACAGCAGCACGGCCTCGTCGACATCGTGGGTCACCATCACCACCGTGCTCTGGGTGCGGGCCACGATCTTGAGCAGCTCGTCCTGCAAATGGGTGCGGGTCAGCGCATCGAGCGCGCCGAAAGGCTCATCCATCAACAAGACCTTGGGTTCCATGGCCAGCGCACGGGCGATGCCGATGCGCTGCTTCATGCCGCCCGAGATCTCCTGCGGCCGCTTCTGCGCCGCGTGGGCCATGCCGACCAACTCCAGCGCCGCCTGGCTGCGTTCCTGCAGGCGCGCGCGCGACTCGCTCTTGCCGAACACCGCATGCACGCCCAGCAGCACATTGTCGAAACAGCTGAGCCAGGGCAGCAGCGAATGGTTCTGGAACACCACGGCGCGCTCGGGGCCGGGCTCACGGATCTCGCGGTTGTCGCACAACAGCACACCGGCGCTGGGCTGCAGCAGGCCGGCAATCAGATTGAGCAGGGTCGACTTGCCGCAACCCGAATGGCCGATCAAGGTGAGGAACTCGCCGCGCCGAACCTGCAGATGGATGTTCTGCAGGGCGTGGAAGCTGCCCTTGCGGCTGTGGAACACCATCTCGGCGCCCTGCACCTCGATGAAGGGCCGGGTACTGTGGGGCTCGGGCGAGGCCAGCTCGGGCCGTGCAATGTATGTGTTCATGGTGAGACTCACTCCTCGAAACTGAAGCGGCGGGCCACAGCCATCAGCGCCCATTCCAGGGCCAGGCCGACGATGCCAATGACAAAGATGGCGACGATGATGTGTTTGACATTGAGGTTGTTCCACTCGTCCCAGACCCAGAAGCCAATGCCGACGCCGCCGGTCAGCATCTCGGCCGCGACGATGACCAACCAGGCCGTGCCCACCGACAGGCGCACGCCGGTCAACACATGGGGCAGCACGGCCGGGAACAGGATCTGCGTGAACACCCGCCACTCGGACAGCTTGAGCACCCGGGCCACGTTCAGATAGTCCTCCGGCACCCGCTGCACGCCGGCGGCGGTGTTGACCACCATGGGCCAGATCGAGCAGATGAAGATGGTCCAGATCGCGGCCGGGTTGGCGCTCTGGAAGACCAGCAGGCCGATCGGCAACCAGGCCAGAGGCGAGACCGGCTTGAGCAGGCTGATCAGCGGCGCCACCATGCGCTGGGCAAACTGGAAGCGCCCGATCACAAAGCCCAGCGGTATGCCCACCGCTGCGGCCAAACCAAAGCCCAGCGCCACCCGCTGCAGCGAGAACAAGATGTTCCAGCCTATGCCCTGGTCATTGGGGCCGCGGCTGTAGAAGGGGTCGGAGAAGAGTTTGACGGCGGCCTCGAAGGTGGCCAGCGGCGTTGGGAAGGGCCCGCCCGCCTTCTGCGTGGCCAGAGCCCAGAAACCCAGCAGCAGGGCCAGGCCCAGCAGAGGCGGCAGCAGACGCAGCGCCAGTTCGCGGCCGTCGACGCCGGGGCGCGGTGCGGCCTTGGCCGGCGCCGCAGCGGCCGCCGGGGCTGCCGGGGCCGCAAGTGCGGGGGCGGCCGGCGGGGCGTCGGCGAGCAGCTCGCCGGGTGAATGAAAGACAGCGCTGACCATGGCATGGTCCTCCGGGTTGATCGCAGAAAAGAAAGGGATCAGGGATCAGATCAAGGCTCAGGCCTTGATCTTGAAACCGTCGGCATAACGGGCCGGGTCCCGGCCATCCCAGACCACACCGTCAATCAGCTTGGCGCTGCGCATCACGTCCTTGGGCGTGTTGATCTTCAAGGCCCCGGCCGCCTCGCGGTAGAGCGCGACTTGGTTGATCTGGCGAGCGACGTCCAGATAGTCCGGATGCTCCTTGATCAGGCCCCAGCGCTTGTGCTGGGTCAGGAACCACATGCCGTCGCTGAGGTAGGGGAAGTTGACCGCCCCATCGCGGAAGAACTTCATGTGGTTGGGGTCGTCCCAAGTCTTGCCCAGGCCGTTTTGGTAGCGACCCAGGATGCGCTGGTTGATCGCGTCCACGCCGGTGTTGACATAGGACTTCTCGGCGATGGTCTCGGCCATCTTCAGCTTGTTGCTGAGGCTGGCATCGATCCAGCGGCTGGCTTCCAGCACGGCCATGATGACGGCACGCGCCGTGTTCGGGTACTTGCGGGCAAAGTCGCCGCTGCAGGCCAGCACCTTCTCCGGATGGTCGGTCCAGATCTCCTGGGTGGTCGCAGCCGTGATGCCGATGCCGTCCATGATGGCGCGGTGGTTCCAGGGTTCGCCGACACAGAAGCCGTCCATGGCCGAGGCGCGCATATTGGCCACCATCTGCGGCGGCGGCACGGTGATGACCTTGGCCTCCTTCAGCGGATGGATGCCGTGCGCCGCCATCCAGTAATACAGCCACATGGCGTGGGTGCCGGTCGGGAAGGTCTGAGCAAAGGTGCGTGCGTCATCGGGGCCGCGCTTCTCGGCCGCCATCAGCTTGGACAGCGAGGCGCCATCGACCGCGCCCTTGTCGGCGAGCTTGCGCGACAAAGTGATGGCCTGGCCGTTCTGGTTCAGCGTCATCAGCACGGCCATGTCTTTCTTCGGGCCCGCCACGCCCAGGTGAACGCCGTAGACCAGGCCGTAGAGCGCATGCGCCATGTCCAACTCGCCATTGACCAGCTTGTCGCGCACGCCGGCCCAGGAGGCTTCCTTGCTGGCGACGATGCGCACGCCGTACTTCTTGTCAAAACCCAGCACCGAGGCCATCACCACCGAGGCGCAATCGGTCAGCGGAATGAAGCCGATGCGCACCTCCTCTTTCTCGGGCTTGTCGGAGCCGGCGGCCCAGGCCTGGATGCTCAGGCCGCTGCCCGCCGTACCGACGGCCGCGGCCGCGCCGCTGACCAGCAGCTTGCGTCTGTCTTCACTCATCAAACCGACTCCTGTTGCGGTGGCGCTTTGGGCTGCGTCGCCGGGGTGTTGCTGCGCCTGCGTCTTCTCAAGCAAGTGAAGGGCCGCTCCCGAATTTGCTTGCCCCCGTCGGGGGGCCTGACGCGCAGCGGCAGGTCTGGGGGCGCTCTGTGGCTGCTGGCGGGGTTTGCCGAATCGCATGGTCTGGCTCCGTCACTGAATGAACATGTAGAAAGAAAAAAGGAAACGAAAAAAGGCGTCGCGATCCGCCGCAAGCCCGACCCCGATGAAGGGAGCGGTTTGGGGACATGGATCGGACGCCTTTGTCCGGGACCTGCAGGCGGTGCAGCCTGCGGTTCCTACGTTCGTGAATACAAAATTCGTACGTGTCGCGGGCCTGCGCCGTTGCAGGCCCGCAGTCCGTATCTAGCAGAACTCGTGCCAGCAGCCTTTGCCCGGAGGGAACGGCGCCATGTGCACGTTTCGAAGGCAGAGCGCGGCCTCTTCACGCCACATTGGTGCGAGCGCGCCCCAAAGGGTGGCCGCCAGCTCAGCCTGGCCGCAGCAGCGATTGCGCGTCGATGATGCGCTCGGCCACCTCGGCCAAGGCCTGGCCGCGGTCCATGGCCAGGCGGCGCAGGCGCTTGTAGGCAGCGTCCTCGTCCAGGCCCAGCTCGCTCATCAGAATGCCCTTGGCGCGCTCGATACCCTTGCGCGCGCTGAGCTGGGCTTGAGCCCGGCTCAGCTCCTGGCGCAGGGCCAGGTCTTGCTCGAAGCGGGCGATCGCCACCTGCAGCACCGAGGCCAGGCGCTCCGGCTGCAGGCCGGCCACCACATAGGCACTGACCCCGGCCTTCAAGGCCCGGTGCATGGGTGCGCTGCTGGCGTCCTCCGAGAACATCACCACCGGGTGCGGCAGCTGGGCCGAGAGCGTGGCCAGGTTTTCCAGGGTGTCGCGGGTCGGCGATTCGCTGTCGACGATGACGACATCGGGCTTGAGCCGCAGCACGCAGTCATGGATCAGGGTGGCCTGTTCGATCACGCCGACCACCTCGCAGCCGCGCCGCACCAGTTCCTCGCGGATCAGTTGCACGCGGTGGGCGCCGTCATCAATGAGGAGCACGCGCAAGCCCAGCTCGGGCAGGGGGGCGCCGGGTTCATCCGTCGGCGGGGAGGTCAAGGGTGCGGTGGAATCGATGGACATGGCTGCGGCTTGGATGAACGAGCGCTTGCAAGCATCGTGCCCATGGACGGCGCTCTGCAGTTCATCCCGCGGATTCGCCGCCTGCTCGCAAGCCGCTGGCCGCGGCAGGCACGGGCCGCCACACTGCGCCCAACCCTCTTCGTCATGCCATCGCCGGCGCCTCCGCCGCTCCAAGGAAGACCATGCTGCAAATCCGGGCCCTGAGCCACACCTACCCCAATGGCACCGTCGCACTCGACGATGTGAATCTCGACATCCCCACCGGCATGTTCGGCCTGCTCGGCCCCAACGGCGCCGGCAAGTCCTCGCTGATGCGCTGCATCGCCACGCTGCAAACACCGAGCGCCGGCCGCATCCGCTTCGATGACATCGATGTCATCCAGCAGCCCGAGCGCCTGCGCGCCACCCTGGGCTACTTGCCGCAGGACTTCGGCGTCTACCCGCGCGTGTCGGCGCTGGAGCTGCTGGACCACCTGGCCGTGCTCAAGGGCATGAGCGACAAGGCCGAGCGGCGCGAGACGGTCGAGACCCTGCTGGCCCAGGTCAACCTCTGGGGCGTGCGCAAGAAGGCCGTGGCCGGCTTTTCGGGCGGCATGCGCCAGCGCTTCGGCGTGGCCCAGGCCTTGATCGGCCAGCCGCGCTTGATCATCGTCGACGAACCGACGGCCGGCCTGGACCCCGAGGAGCGCAACCGCTTCAACAATCTGCTGGCCGCCATCGGCGAACAGGTGGTGGTGATCCTGTCCACCCACATCGTCGAGGATGTGGCCGACCTGTGCCCACGCATGGCCATCCTGTCCGGCGGCCGCATCGTCCTGAGCGGCGCGCCGCAGGAGCTGATGCGCAGCCTGGCCGGTCGGGTCTGGCGCCGCCGCGTCAGCGCGGCCGAGCTGCCGCGCATGCAGATGGAGCACCAGCTGATCTCGCACCGCCTGCGCGGCGGCGACACCGTCATCCATGTGCTGGCCGACGCCGCACCCGAGGCGGGCTTCGAGCCGGTCAGCGCCGATCTGGAGGACCTGTACTTCGCCACCTTGACGGCTTCGCGCCAGCGCGCCGGCGCCTGAGGACGGCCATCATGATGATGATGAAACACATCGCCGCCTTCGAGGCACGCTACCAGCTGCGCTCGCCCCTGTTCGTGCTGAGCTTCGTGATCTTCTTTCTGCTCAGCTTCGGCGCCATCACCTCGCCCGACATCCAGATCGGCGGCCCCAAGGGCAGCACCCATCTGAATGCGCCGCACGCCATCTTGATGACCGTGGCCCTCATGCACATGATGGCGCTGTTCGTGGTCTGCGCCTTCGTCGCCAATGTGGTGATCCGCGATGAGGAGTTCGGCTTCGCCGCCCTGCTGCGCGCCACTCGGGTCAGCAAGTTCGACTACCTGGTCGGCCGCTTCCTCGGCGCCATGGGCGTGGCCTTTCTGGTCACCCTGGCCGTGCCCCTGGCGATTGCCATCGGCTCGCAGATGCCCTGGCTCGATGCGGAACAGCTCGGTCCCTTCGTGCTGCAGCACTATCTCTATGCCCAGCTGGTGATCGGCCTGCCCAGCCTGCTGCTGGCCGGCACGGCGCTGTTCGCCTTGGCGACGCTGACGCGCTCAATGATGTGGAGCTATGTCGGCGCGGTCGCCCTGCTGGTGCTTTACGGCGCCTCGCGTGCCTTGCTGCGCGACCCCAGCCTCGATGCGGCGGCCTCGCTCAGCGACCCTTTTGCCCTGAGCACCCTGGGCCGAGTCACCAAGTACTGGACCACCGCCGACCGCAACAGCCTGCTGCCGCCATTTGAGGGTCTGCTGCTGCAGAACCGCCTGATCTGGCTCGGTGTGTCGGCGCTGCTGTTCGGCCTGGCCTATCGCGGCTTCAGCTTCGAGCCGCGCGCCGCACGGCTCAAGCCCGCAAGCCAGACGCAGGCCGAGGCTGCCGCGCCAGCCGCCAAGCCGCTCGCGGCGCCGCGCCACGGTGCGGCCGCCAGCCGCGCCCAGTTCTGGGCCCTGGCGCGCTTTGACATGCGTTTCGTCTTCAAGAGCCCGGCCTTCTTCGTGCTGTTGGCCATGGGCGTGGCCAATGCCTTGGCGTCTCTGATGATGACCGTCACCGAGCGCGGCATCGACTACTTTCCGGTCACGCGCAGCGTGGTCGAGGCCCTGGCCGGCAGCTTCAGCCTGATCCCCATGCTGGTGGCGATCTACTACGCCGGCGAGCTGGTCTGGCGCGACCGCGAGCGCCGCATGCACGAGATCATCGACGCCAGCGCGGCGCCGAACTGGGCCTTTCTGGCACCCAAGGTGCTGGCCATCACCGGCGTGCTGCTGGGCTGCTACCTGGTGGCCATGCTGACCGGCATGGGCTTCCAGCTGGCCCATGGCTACACCCATCTACAAATCGATGCCTACCTGCTCTGGCTGGTGCTGCCGGGCCTGGTCACCATGCTGCTGCTGGCCATTCTGGCGATCTTTGTCCAGGCCCTGGTGCCGCACAAGTTTGTCGGCTGGGCGGTGATGCTGGTCTTCATGGTCTCCAGCATGGTGATGTCCAGCCTGGGCCTGGAGCACAAGCTCTACAACTATGCGGACACGGCGAACGTGCCCTTGTCCGATATGAACGCCATGGGCCGCTTCTGGATCGCCCGCGCCTGGCACCAAGCCTACTGGCTGGCCTTCGGCCTGATGCTGCTGGTGGCCAGCCACCTGATGTGGCGCCGTGGCGTGGAGACCCGGCTGCGCCCGCGTCTGGCCCAGCTGCGCCAACGCCTGGCCGGCCCTGCAGGGCTGCTGCTGGCCGCCGCCTGCCTGGCCTGGCTGGGCAGCGGCGCCTGGATCTTCTACAACAGCAATGTGCTGAACCGCTACGCGACCAAGGACGATGCCGAGCGCCTGGCCGCCGACTACGAAAAAGCGCTCTGGGCCTTTGCCTCGCGGCCCCAGCCGACCATCACCGATGTGAAGCTCAAGGTCGAGCTTTTCCCCCGGGAGACCCGCGCCGACACCGAAGGTCGCTACGAGCTGGAGAACCGCAGCGGAAAGGCGCTGGACCGCATCCATGTGCAATGGCCGCAGGCGCTGCAGATGCGAACGCTGGAACTCGACGGTGCCGTGCTTGAAAAAGACTACCCGCAGTTCCACCACCGCATCTACAAGCTGAGCACGCCCATGCAGGCCGGCGAGCGCCGCCAGCTTCGCTTTGCCACACGCCTAGAAGAGCGCGGCTTTGTCAACCATGACCCGCTGACCCGCATCGTCGCCAACGGCAGCTTCCTCAACAACGCCAGCATCAGCCCGCAGCTGGGCGTGCCTCAAAGCGTGCTGCTGCAAGACCGCAGCAAGCGCCGCAAGCATGGCTTGGTGCCAGACATGCGGCCGCCGCTGCTGGAAGACGACAGCGCCAATGCCCACAACTACCTGCGCCGCGACAGCGACTTCGTCAATGCCGAGATCAGCTTCAGCACCGACGCCGACCAGACGCCAGTGGCCCCGGGCATGACGGTCAGCGACCAGAGCCACGACGGCCGCCGCACCTTGGTGACGCGCAGCGAGGTGCCGATTGCGCATTTCTTCTCCCTGCAATCGGCCCGTTATGCGCTCAAGGAATCCAGCTGGACCGGGCCGGATGGCCGAGCCGTCCAGCTGCAGGTGTTCTATCATCCGGAGCATGTGGCCAATGTGCAGCGCATGCTTGACGGCATGAAGGCCTCGCTGGAGGTATTCAGCCAACAGTTCGGCCCCTATCCCTTCCGCCACGCCCGCATCATCGAGTTCCCGGCCTACGAGCGCTTTGCCCAGGCTTTTGCCGGCACGGTGCCATTCTCGGAAAGCATCGGCTTCATCCAGAACTTCAAGAACGACGCCGAGCACAAGATCGACCTGGGCAGCTTTGTCACCGCCCACGAGATGGCGCACCAGTGGTGGGGCCACCAGGTCAATGGCGCCGACAAGCAAGGCATGACCCTGCTGACCGAATCCTTCGCCCAGTACTCGGCCATGCTGGTGATGGAGAAGCTCTACGGCAAGGAACAGATCCGCCAGTTCCTCAAGTTCGAGCTGGACCGCTATCTGCGCGAGCGCGGCAACGAGCTGATCGAAGAGTTGCCCCTGGCCCGGGTGGAGAACCAGGCTTACATCCACTACCGCAAAGGCGCGGTGGTCATGTATTCACTCAAGGAGCTGGTCGGCGAAGCGCCCGTCAACCGGGCGATGCGCAAGCTGATCCAAGAATTCGGCTTCAAGGGCGCGCCCTATGCCGACAGCCGCGACTTCCTGCGCCTGCTGCGCGCCGAGGCCGGGCCCCAGCATGAAGCCTTGATCCAGGACCTGTTCGAACGCATCACCCTGTTCGACCTCAAGGCCAGCGAAGCGACGGCCACGAAGCGCAGTGATGGCCGCTATGAAGTCAGCTTCCGGGTCGACGCTCGCAAGGTCTACGCCGACGGCAAGGGCAAAGAGACCGAGGCTGTGCTCGACGAAGCCTTCGACATCGGCGCCTTCACCGCAGAGCCCGGCAAGCCGGAATTCCAGCGCAACTCGGTGTTGAAGATGGAACGCCAGCGGCTCAAGTCGGGCTCACAGCAGATCCACTTGCTGTTGGACCGCCTGCCCAGCTTCGTCGGCGTGGACCCGTACAACCTGCGCATCGACCGCAACTCGGATGACAACCTGACGCCGGTGAAGCTGCGCTGAGGCGAATTTATGGCTGTGTTGGCCGGGGCTGCAATCGGCACGGAGCCGTCGTTCGCGGAGAAGCTTCAGCACGCAGAGTTCGCAGAGGACCGCAGAGGACGCTGAGAACACAATCCTCGCTCTTCTTCTCTCTCTGCGATCTCTGCGAACCTCCGCGCACTCTGCGTTCGTATTCAAATCTCAGCGAACGACGGCTCTGTGCCGAATCCAGCCGCCCCCGACCACGATCAAGGCGCCACGATATCCAGCAGCTCGACCTCAAACTGCAGGTCGCTGTTCGGCGGGATCACGCCGCCGCCGGCGCCGCGCTCACCGTAGGCCAACGCCGAGGGGCAATGCAAGCGAGCTTTGCCGCCGACCTTCATCAGCTGCACGCCTTCGGTCCAGCACTTGATCACACGACCCAGCGGGAACTCGGCCGGCGTGCCGCGCTTGATCGAGCTGTCGAATTCGCGGCCATCGAGAAAAGTGCCGACGTAATGCACGCGCACCTTGTCGGCTGCCGTCGGATGGGCGCCGGTGCCAGTGCGAAGCTCTTCATAACGCAGGCCTGAAGCGGTGAGCACCGGGGCCGGCGCCGCTACAGGTGCCGCTGCCGATGCTGCAGCAGCAGCAGCAGTGGCAGCCGCTGCGGCCGCGCCGGTGGCGGCGACGGCTGCGGCCTTCTTGCTGTCTGCGGCCTTTTTGACGACCTTCTTGACCGCCGGCTTGGCCGGCTCTTCGGCGGCCCGGGCCGGCTGAAGGGCCAAGCTCAGGCTCAAGGCCAGTGCGGTCGAAGAAGCCAGAAATTGGAACTTGGAGTTCATGGTCAGAGCGCTCTCGCTTGATAAGAAATGAGGTGCG
Source organism: Paucibacter sp. DJ2R-2 (assembly GCF_025717675.1). Classification (GTDB taxonomy): domain Bacteria; phylum Pseudomonadota; class Gammaproteobacteria; order Burkholderiales; family Burkholderiaceae_C; genus Paucibacter_A. The sequence continues at coordinate 68,643 of NZ_JAJIRT010000005.1, read as the reverse complement.
CCCATCATCGCAGCTTGCGCAGCCCTGCCGATCGCTCCAGCCTTCAAACGCCGGCTCGCGGTTCCGCCGGCACCAAGTAGGCGATGCGCCGGATCGGCGTCAGCCAGAGGCCGAGAAGCACGATCAGCAGCAAGCAGACGCCCGCAGCCGTGAAGAGATCGGCCACGGCCAAGAACCGCAGCGCAGCACCAGCCAAAGCAGCAGCCAAAGGCGCCACGCCCATGAAGATGAACATGAACACACTCATGGCCCGGCCCAGCATGGCCGGCGGCACGCGCTGCTGCATCCAGCTGAACACCGCCACCTGCACCAGGCCGCCCAAGACTCCCAAGGGCAAGAGCAAAGCGGCCCCCTGCCAGCTGGCGTGGATGTGGCCGAAAGGCATGAAGACCAGCGCGGCCACGGTGTCGATCAAGAGCACCGTGCCGCCCAGCGTGGACAGACGCCAGTTGGGCCGCAGGCCGGCGATGGCCATGCCGATCAGGCTGCCCACACCATGCACTGTGAGCAGCAGGCCCAAGCCCGCGGCCCCCTCCGGCAGCTGGTTCTTGGCCAACACCGGCAGCGCCACCTGCAAGGGTCCAGCGACGAAAAAGGACACCGCCGCAAAGTAGAGGCAGAGGCTGCGCAACTCGACATCGCGCCAGCACCAGCGCAAGGCCTCGGCCACGGCTTGCAGCACCGACTGAGCATCGGCCAGGGGCGCCGTGCGCGGCAGCAGGCGCACGCGGCTGAGGGTCCAGCTGGACAGCACAAAGCTCAGGGCATCGAGCGCAAAGGCCCAGGCCAGGCCGCTGCGCCCAGGCGCTGCGCTGGCGTCGAGCCCCGAGGCCTGGCCCGCGATCAGCAGGCCCGCCGTGACCGGCCCCAGCAAGGCAGAGAGCTGGCGCAAGGCCATCAGCAGGCCATTGGCCGGCTGCAACAGGGCCGGCGGCAGCGCCTGAGGCAGGATGGAGCTGCCGGCGGGATAGCTGAAGGCCGTGGCCAGGCCGATCAGCAGGCTGATCGCATACACGGCCTGGAGACTGACCGTGCCCGAAGCCACCATGGCCGCCAGCGCGCCCAGCAGCAGGGCATTGGCCCATTTGCTCAGCTGCAGCACGGCTTGCGAGGAGTAGCGGTCGACGATGGCACCGCCGATCAGGATGAAGACCGCGCGCGGCAGGCTGGCCAGCGCCAGCACAGTGCCCAGCACCAGCGGGTCGCTGCTGAGTTGCAGCACCAGCCAGGGCAAGGCCAGCAAGGTGAACTGATCGCCCAACATGGACAAAAATCCACCGCCCAGCAGCCAGCGGAAGTTGGCATTGGCGAACAGGGCGCGGCGCGGGTCGGCAGCCGGCGCGGCCTTGACGTCGTTCGCGGCACTCATGCTTGCGCCTCGCCGGCGGCTGCTGCATCGCCGGAAGCGGCCACGGCCTGACGCAAGTAGCCGATCAACTCAGGCGTCACGCCGGTGAGGCGTTGCAGGTCGGGCTCCTGCGCATACATGGTCGTGACCTTGCTGCGCAGCGTCGGGCTGTCACCCACGAACTGCTGGGTCAGGGCCATCCAGCGCTGCGCCAGGGTGCGCACACGCGGACTGCCAGACGGTGTGCCTCGCGCCATTTCCTGCTGCACGCTTCGAATCAGGGCCGGCCACTCGGCCTCGGCCGCGAGCACGCGTTCGGGCCCCATTTGCGCCTTCTGCTGCGCCAGCACCAGGCGGTCCTCAGCGCTGAAGTACTTGTCCTGCACGCGCATCATGGACATGGCGAACAACAGGTGTTCGATCAAGCTCGGTTCGGTATCCGCACCCGCGCCCTGCCCTTCCGCCTGACGGGCGACATGCTGCAGCGCATCGAGCAGCTGCTGTTGCTGCAGCATCTGCGCCTGCAAAGCCGCCACCTGGCGCGCCAGCACCTCGCGCAGCGCCGGGCTTTCACTGTCCAGCAAGGGCCCGATGTCCTTCAAGGCCATGCCGGTCTGGCGCCATGCCAACAGCCGGTGCAGACGCAACACATCGGCCTCGCTGTACAGCCGGTAACCGGCCTCGCTGCGTGCCGAGGGGAGCAAAAGCCCCAGCTTTTCATAATGGTGCAAGGCGCGAACGGTCAGCCCGCTGCGCTGGGCCAGCTCACCCACGCTGTAGTTGTAGTTGTTGCTGTTCTGCTCGTTCATGGCCTGCTTTGCATCTCCAAACGGCTCGCCCCATGCGAGTCAGGCTGGATGATGAAGCCTACCCTTGCGTCAGGGTCAAGCCCGAAACGAACAAGCAGGCCAAACCCTGTCGCGGCCAGGCTGCGGCCGAGCTTCAGCGCCCGCAGGCCGCCGCCGTCCAGGCGCCGCTGTCGTCTTGCTTCCAGCGGCCGCAAGCCGGGGCGAACTCGTACTCGTGCTGGGCATCGCGCAAGATCAGCGGCGCCGCCGCGCGAGCGCCGCCAGCGGGCTTGGCCGCGCCGAGCACGAACTCGATGCCGCCGATGCCTGGGTCAATGGTCATGAAGGACTGGGTGCCGTCCTCGGCCTTGCGCAGAGCCACTTCGCTGTGCCAATGCTGGAAGCGGAAGTCCAGCTTGCCGCCTTTCTTGCCCACTTGGATCGGCCCCAGCTCCTTGCTGACATAGCCGGCGTTCAAGGCTTCCATGCTGGCCTTGGGCACGGGCAAGGTCAGCAGTTCGCGCGCCCGCTTGGCCTCGGCATGGCGATTCAGGGCCGCCAGGCGCAGGCGCTCGTCGGCCTCGGGCTTGCCCTCGAACACGATCTCCAGCAGCTTGCGCAGGAAGGGGCCGCGCAGCAGCACGCCGGAATCGGAGTTGGTCAGGATGGTGCCGCCGATGCCAAAATCGGGCAGCCAGAACATATCGCTGTGAAAGCCGATCATGTCACCGCCGTGGCGCACCACGGTGACGCCTTGCTGGCGGTCAATCATCAAACCCATGCCGTAGTGAATGTCTTCGCCCACCATGACTTGCGGCGCATAACGGGCACGCCAGTTGGGCTCGCTGATCAGGATCTGGCCCTCGGGCGTGCGGCCCTGGCCCAGCTCCATCAGCACATAGCGGCTGAAATCGCGCGGGCTGGTCCACACGGCGCCGGCCGGCCGGGCCGGCACGATGGTGTAGTTCAGGTCCATGCGCGCCGGGCGGGTGCGGCCCATCAGGTCGTCACCATGCGGCTCGGCATGGTTGCCGCGCAATGCCTGGGCGAAGTCGAAGGTGGTGTTCTTCATGCCCAGCGGGCCGAAGAGCTTGTCGCGCATCAGGCGGTCGTAAGCGAGACCGACATCCTGGCCCGGCGCGAAGGCAGAAGCCGCGATGTAGCCACCGGCCGCCACCATCAAATTGCTGTACTGAAACACCTCGCCAAACTGGCTGGTCGGCTTCATCAGGCTGAGCTGGTCGAAGGTGGAGCTGGCCGGCGCCTTCACTTCACCGAACAGCCATTCCAGGTCCTGGCGCGGCATGCCGGTGCAGGCGCAGACCAGGTGTTTGATCAGCACCTGCTGGGTCACGCCTGGGTCGGCCAGCTTGAAGCCAGGGAAAGCCTGGGCGGCCGGTTGATCCCAGCGCAGGCGGCCGGCATCCACGGCCTGGGCCAGCAAGGCCGTGGTCATGGCCTTGGTGTTGGAGGCGGCCATGAAGACCGTGTCGGCATCGACTGGCTTGGTCGAGCCCATGGCCCGCACGCCCAAGCCACCTTCGAACACCACCTTGTTGCCATCGATCAGGCTGAAGCCCACGCCCGGCACATCGAGCGCCTTCATGCCCTGGGCCAGAAAGGCCTTGAGCGCGGCGATGCGCTCCGGCGTCAGCGGCAGCGGCTTGCGGCCAACAAAGCTCTCTCGCTGGTAGCCCTGCGGGCGCAGGCTGGAGAAGGTCTGGTTGATGGGGGAGCCGCGTTTTTCGATGGTGGCCTCCGAGCCCTCCAACATCAGCACCACCCAGCGGCTGCCAGCGCGCCGCGCCATGGCCTGCAGCACCAGGCGCTCGTTGGGCGAGGTTTCGTAGTCATAGACCCGCTGCTCCTCCCAGCCGTGGCGCGGCGGGCGCGGCGTGGCCAAGCGCAGACTGCGCTTGAAGCCGGGCTTGAACAGGGCCCAGGCCTGGGCGACGGCGCTGTCGGCATCCTTGGCCTCGGCCAGGTCGGCAATAGCCAGAGTGGCATCGCCCTCGGGCGCGGTCATCAAGCTGAGCCGGCCTTCGTTCTTGAGCACAAAGCCCTCGGGGGGGCTGAAGGTGTGGCCGGTGGCGGTCTGTTGGCTTGCCGCCGCGGCGGCAGCCGGCGCCTCAGCGGCGCGCAAGGGCGTGGCCGGCAGCGCAGCCGCCAGCAACACGGAGCAAAGCCAGGTGGCCGCAGCCCCCGTGGCAAGAAGACGATGCTTGTTGGCGAGGGAGGGACGGGGCACAGCAATCTCCTGGTTCGGCCCGCGACAGCACAGGGCGGCCGTGGCGGGCGGGGGTGAAAGTCAGGACGGGCAGCGCTGGATGCTAGGCGAGATCGCCGGGCTTGGGCAGACTTGACGAAGCTCACCCGAGAGCGCAAGGAGGTACAAGGAGGTGCAAGGACGAACCCAGCCTTCGCGGCCAATGACGTTTACGTAAACGTCAATCAACACCTAGAATCCGCCCACCTTTGCTGATAGAACCGGGCTTCGCCACCGCACAGCCCGCAGGAGACTCGCCATGACCGATTTGTCCGCCGAAAACAAAGCCCTGGCCAATTACCGCCCGACGAACAAGGTGCGCTTTGTGACGGCCGCCAGCCTCTTCGACGGCCACGATGCGGCCATCAACATCATGCGCCGCATCCTGCAAGGCATGGGCGCCGAGGTGATCCACCTGGGCCACAACCGCTCGGTCGACGAGGTGGTCACCGCTGCGCTGCAGGAAGACGCGCAAGGCATCGCCATCAGCTCCTACCAGGGCGGCCATGTCGAGTACTTCAAATACATGGTCGAGCTGCTGAAAGCACGCGGCGGCGAACACATCCAGGTCTTCGGCGGCGGCGGCGGCGTGATCGTGCCGGCCGAGATCCGCGATCTGGCCGCCCACGGCGTGCGCATCTTCAGCCCCGAAGACGGCCAGCGCATGGGCCTGCAAGGCATGATCGGCGAGATGGTGATGAAGGCCGACCAGGACTTCAGCGTCTACGCCCCCAGCGCCCTGAGCGCCCTGCAAGGCCACAGCGAAGCCGCCTGGCGCGCCCTGGCCCAGCTGATCACCGCGCTGGAAAACGACAAGGCCGATGCGAACCTGGTGGCCGAGCTGCAAGCCGCCGCCAAGAGCATCCAGGTGCCCGTGCTGGGCATCACCGGCACCGGTGGCGCCGGCAAGAGCAGCCTGACCGACGAGCTGATCCGCCGCCTGCGCCTGGACCAGAGCGACCGCCTGCGCGTGGCCGTCATTTCCATCGACCCCTCGCGCCGCAAGAGCGGTGGCGCCTTGCTCGGCGACCGCATTCGCATGAACGCGATTGGTCCGTGGAGCCAAGGTCAAAGAGTGTTCATGCGCAGCCTCGCCACCCGTGACTTCGGCAGCGAAATCTCCCCTGCCCTGCCCGACGCGATTGCCGCCGCCAAGGTGGCCGGCTTCGACCTGATCGTGGTCGAGACCTCGGGCATCGGCCAGGGCGATGCGGCCATCGTGCCGCATGTGGACGTGCCCATGTATGTGATGACGCCCGAGTTCGGCGCCGCCAGCCAGCTCGAGAAGATCGACATGCTGGACTTCGCCGAGTTCGTGGCCATCAACAAATTCGACCGCAAGGGCGCGCTGGACGCGATCCGCGATGTCGCCAAGCAGGTGCAGCGCAACAAGGAAGCCTGGACCACCGCGCCGGACCAGATGCCGGTCTTCGGCACCATGGCCAGCCGCTTCAACGACGACGGCGTCACCGCCCTCTACCAGGCCATGAAGCCTCGCCTGGCCGAGCTGGGCCTGCAGCTGCAAGAAGGCCGCCTGCCCCTGGTCGCCACCCGCCACAGCACCCACCAGACGCCGGTGGTGCCCGCTGCGCGTGTGCGTTATCTGGCCGAAATTGCTGACACCGTGCGCGGCTACAAAAAGCGCGCCCGCCAGCAGGCCACGCTGGCGCGCGAGATTCAGCAGCTCTGGGGCAGCTCACGCATGCTGCTGGAAGCCAACCCCGAAAAGAACGGCGCCCGCACCGCCCTGGGCGAGCTGGCCGAGGCCCGCGAAGCGCAGATGGAAGGCGGCGCCCGCCAGCTGCTCAAGCAATGGCCCGATATGCAAAAGGCTTACGCCGGCGACGAGTACGTGGTGAAGATCCGCGACAAGGAGATCCGCACCAACCTCGTTCACACCAGCCTCTCGGGCACCAAGATCCGCAAGGTCGTGCTGCCGCACTACGAGTGCCATGGCGAGCTGCTCAAGTGGCTGCTGCTGGAAAACGTGCCGGGCAGCTTCCCCTACACCGCCGGCGTGTTCGCCTTCAAGCGTGAGGGCGAGGACCCGACCCGCATGTTCGCCGGCGAGGGCGATGCCTTCCGCACGAATCGCCGCTTCAAGCTGGTGTCCGAAGGCATGCCGGCCAAGCGCCTGTCCACCGCGTTTGACTCGGTCACGCTCTACGGCGCCGACCCGGCACCGCGGCCGGACATCTACGGCAAGGTCGGCAACTCCGGCGTCAGCATCGCGACGCTGGACGATATGAAGGTGCTGTACGACGGCTTCGACCTGTGCAGCCCCACGACCTCCGTGTCCATGACCATCAACGGCCCGGCGCCGACGATTCTGGCCATGTTCATGAACACGGCCATCGACCAGAACCTGACCAAATTCCGCCAGGACAACGGCCGCGAGCCCACCGCCGACGAGGCCGCCAAGATCAAGGACTGGGTGCTGGCCAATGTGCGCGGCACGGTGCAGGCCGACATCCTGAAGGAAGACCAGGGCCAGAACACCTGCATCTTCTCGACCGAGTTCTCGCTCAAGGTGATGGGCGACATCGCCGAGTACTTCGTGCACCACAATGTGCGCAATTTCTACTCCGTCTCGATCAGCGGTTATCACATCGCCGAGGCCGGCGCCAACCCGATCAGCCAGCTCGCGCTGACGCTCTCCAACGGTTTCACCTTTGTGGAAGCCTATCTGGCGCGCGGCATGCACATCGATGACTTCGCGCCCAACCTGAGCTTCTTCTTCAGCAACGGCATGGACCCCGAGTACACCGTGCTCGGCCGTGTCGCCCGCCGCATCTGGGCCGTGGCCATGCGCGACAAATACGGCGCCAATGAGCGCAGCCAGAAGCTGAAGTACCACATCCAGACTTCGGGCCGCTCCCTGCACGCGCAGGAGATCCAGTTCAACGACATCCGCACCACGCTGCAGGCCCTGATCGCCATCTACGACAACTGCAACAGCCTGCACACCAATGCGTTTGACGAGGCCATCACCACGCCGACCGAAGAGTCTGTGCGCCGCGCCATGGCCATCCAGTTGATCATCAACCGCGAGTGGGGCCTGGCCAAGAACGAGAACCCAAGCCAAGGCGCCTTCATCATCGAAGAGCTGACCGAGCTGCTGGAAGAAGCCGTGCTGAGCGAGTTCGAGAAGATCGCCGAACGCGGCGGCGTGCTGGGCGCCATGGAGACCGGCTACCAGCGCAGCAAGATCCAGGAAGAGAGCATGCACTACGAGATGCTCAAGCACACCGGCGAGTACCCCATCATCGGCGTCAACACCTTCCGCAATCCGCACGGCGACCACGCGCCGGAAAGCATTGAACTGGCCCGCTCGACCGAAGAAGAAAAGCAAAGCCAGCTGCACCGCCTGCGCGATTTCCACCACAGCCATGCCGGCGACAGCGCCACCCAGCTGCAGCGCCTGCAGCAGGCCGTGATCGACAACAAGAACGTCTTCGAAGTGCTGATGGACGCCGTGCGCGTCTGCTCCCTGGGCCAGATCACCTCGGCGCTGTTCGAGGTGGGCGGGCAGTACCGGCGGAGCATGTAAGTGCGACCAGGGCGCGGGCGCCGAACGGCAGCCTTGCCCCTGCGATTGCCGGGTCACAGGCCGCTCGGTTACGCTTGCGCTCCCACTGCTTGAAGGGAGCGCCGCACCGTGACAGCCGATCAGACCCACAACGTCGCCCATGATCTGACGCGTTTTTCAGGCGTGGAACGCGTGGTGGCCGAGCCGCTGCGATTCAAGGCCAAGCTGGCCATCGGCGAAGACGCCTACGCCTCGCTGCGCATGGTCAACCGTGCGCGCGAGGTCTGGGATGTGCTGGGCGCTGCGGGCGCGGGCGCTGCAATTGCCAAGTCCAGCCTGGTGGCTTCGACTTTTTTTGCGCCCAGCGGGCTGATGGGCGCCATGGGCATTGGCGCCGCCGCCACACCGGTCGGCTGGGTGGCCTTCGCGGCTCTGGCCTCGGGCGGTGCCTGCTACGGCATCTATCGCTGGCTGGGCCACAGCAAGGGCAGCCGCGTGATCGAGATTCCGAAGTTTCTCAACACGCCGCTGGACACCTTGGGCCTGGCCCTGTTCGATCTGATCGCGCCGCTAAGCTTGAGTTTGGCCATGGTCGACGGCGAGATTGAAGCGGCCGAGCGTGCGTTTCTGCGCCAGCACCTGGTCGATGAATGGGGGCTGGACCCGCGCTTTATCGACGCCGCCATCGGCGCTGTCGAGTCTGAGCTTGCCGAGGCGCCGTTGGAGGTTTTGGCAAAAGACCTCTCCGACCTGCTGCATGCCAACCCCGACTGCAATCAGAAAGTCATGGTGGAAGAGCTGATCGCCTTTCTGGCCCAGATGCTGGAAGCCGCCGGTCCGCTCTCCAACGAAGAAAGCCTGGCCCTAGCCCGCGTGTCGCAGACCTTGCGGGCGGCGCCTGCCAGCGAACTGGCCGCGTCTTGGGCCACGGCCAAGACCAAGGCCGGCGAAGCGGCCGAGCAGGTCAAACGCGCCACCCTGGAGGCGGCCGACTGGACCGCCGAGCGCCTGCCCACGGCCGAACAGCTGCGCGAGGCGGCCGAGCAATCCACACAGCGCTTGAAAGTCGGAGCCAGCAAGGCCGGCCAGACGGCCGAGCAGCTGGGTCTGGCGGCCGCCGAGGCCGCGGCTCAAGCGACGGCCTGGGCCAGCGAGCGCCTGCCCAGCCAAGAGCAACTGTTGAGCCAAGCCCAACAGACCGGCGACCAGCTGAAACTCGGCCTGGCCCGCCTCAAGGCGAAACTGAAGTCCTGAAGGTCTGAAGTTCGCCCGCGACACCGCGCGGGCCGGAATTGCCAGCGCGCGCCCGACGGGCCTCGCCCTCAAAAGGTTTTGGCGCCACTGACCGCGAGCAAGAGCGCATAGAGCGAGCTGCTGGCGCAGATGAAGAGTCGGTTGCGCTTGGGGCCCCCGAACACCAGATTGGCCACACGCTCGGGCATGAGGATGCGCCCGATCAGCGTTCCGTCAGGCAGGTGGCAGTGAATGGCGCTGCCGGCACTGGTCCAGAGCCGGCCCTCCTCGTCAAAACGAAAGCCGTCATAAAAGCCGGTTTGGCAGCGGATGAACACCTCGCCGCCGGACAGCACCCCGCCCTCCCCCACGGAAAAGCGCCGCATGGTGCCGCAGTCGAGCCCGGTGTCGGCGATGTAGAGATGGCGCTCATCGGGCGAGAACGCCAGGCCGTTGGGGCTGACGAAATCATCGGCCACCACTGTGAGCTCGCCGCTGCGGGGGTCCAGCCGGTAGACATAGCAGCCCGGCAATTCCTGCTCGGCCTTGACCCCCTCATAGTTCGACGTGATGCCGTAGTTGGGGTCGGTGAACCAGACCGTGCCGTCGGACTTGACCACCACATCGTTGGGGCTGTTGAGCCGGCGACCTTGGTAGCGCTCGGCCAGCACGGTCAAGCTGCCGTCATGCTCGGTGCGCAGCACACGGCGCCCGCCATGCTCGCAGCTGATGAGGCGCCCTTCCCGGTCCACCGTATTGCCATTGCTGTAGCCCGAGGGCTGGCGAAACACACTGACCGCGTTCGAGGCCTCGTCCAGGCGCAACATGCGTTCGTTGGGAATATCACTCCAGACCAGAGAGCGGTGGGCGGGAAACCAGGCCGGGCCCTCGCACCAACGGTTGCCCGTGTGGAGTTGCTCCAGCTGGGCACTCAGGCGAATGCAGTCTTCAAAACGGGGATCCAGGATTTCGTAGCGGGCGGGGCTGTTCATGGGGGGCTCGATCTGCCAAAGCCCTCAGTGTCGGCAGGCAGCGGCGTCGCCCGGCGGCGTTTTCGACGGCCCTCGCGCCGACAAACCGCAAACTCAAACGGCCAAGGGCAGAGCCAGGCCCAGCTTGGCACTTTCAAGCACAAAGGTGCTGCGAAACTTTTTGATGTTGGGGTCGTCAAAGAACAGCTCACGGGTCAAGCGTTCGAAGGACGCCAAATCGGCCGCGGCAATCAAGAGCACGAAGTCGCTGGCGCCGGCCACATACAAGCACTGCTGCACCTCCGGCCGCGCGACCATGCGGCGCTTGAAGCCATCGATCACCGCCTCACGGCTGGCTTCGGCCAGTTCAACCTCGACCAGCACGCTGACGCCAAGGCCCACCGCCTGCGCGTCGACCAGCGCCACCTCCGCTTGGATCACACCGGTCTCGCGCAGGCGTTTGATGCGGCGCTGCACCGCCGTCGCCGACAGGCCGACACGGTCGGCGATCTGCTCCGCGCTCTGCCGGCAGTCCTGCTGCATCAGGCCCAGAATCTGCCGATCAAACTTATCAAGAGTCGCCATCGTTTCAGGGCCTTCGTGGCGCCACAGGGCGCCAGAAATCCAGCACCGGCGAGGGTGGCGTCACCGCGGCATCGAAAGGGTGGTTTCGCTGCCCATGCACCGCTGTCAATATCCGGCGCACATAAGCCCGAGTCTCCGCGTACGGCGGCACGCCGCGGTAGCGCTCCACCGCCCGCTCACCGGCGTTGTAGCCGGCCAAGGCCAGGGCGACATCGCCCTCAAAGTAGGCCAGCAGCCAACGCAGATAGGCCATGCCGCCACGGATGTTCTGCGTCGGGTCGGTCAGGCGGCTGACCTTGAAGCGGCGGGCGGTGTCGGGCATCAGCTGCATCAGCCCTTGAGCGTTCTTGGGCGACAAGGCAGCCGGATCGAAATTCGACTCGGTGGCCATCACGGCCAGCACCAAGGCCGGTGCCAGGCGGTACTCGGGCGCCACTTGCTGGACGAAGTCGACGATGGCCGCCGGGGCCTGCGCCGGCGGCGGCATCGCGGGCCAGTCTTGCGAGCGGGCCAGTGCTTGCCCTTTTGCGCCAGGTTTCTGAGCCGCCATCACCGGCTTGGGCGGCAGCACATCGGCCTCGGGCGGGCGCAGGCAAGGCGGCGGTTCGCCCATGGGCGTGCCGCCCATGGCGGCCAGCATGCGCTCGGCCTGGGCGATGCCTTGCTCGGCGGCGGCGGCAAACAAATGGGCCGCTTCGGCGTCGTTGCGGGCGATGCCGCGGTCATGGCTGAGCATCCAGGCCAAGCTGTACTGCGACTCAGCGTCGCCGTAGCGAGAAGCACGGCAGTAGAGCGCGGCGGCGGCCGCCGGGTCGCGTGGCACGCCATTGACCCCATGCTCCAAGGCCTTGGCCTCATCACGCCAGCGCAAGACCTGGGACGGCACCACCAGGGCCCGGTCCGGCGGCGGGCCGCTGGGGCGCGGCAGCTGTTCCAGAGTCAGCAAGGGAGGCGCGGTGACAAGGGGCTGCGCCCACAGCGGCGCCGCGGCGGGCAAGGCCAACAGCAGCAGGACAAGAGCAGGGAACAGAGCGGGCTTCACGGCCGGCAGTGTAGGCGCCGTGCGCCACGCCTCAGCTGCCCCAGCGCCCTGGCTCTTCCCAGAGTTCGCTGCGCCGCAGCGGGGTGGCCTCCGGCAGCAAGGGGTTGCGCAGGGCCAGCACCTGGCGCCGGTTCAAACCCAGCTGCTTGAGTAGTGGCTGCATATGCTGCAGGAACAGCGCCCGCATGCCGCCGTCACTGACCAGGCGCTCTAGCCCACGGCCCAGATCCTCGGCCAGGCGCGGCTCCCTTGGGCTGACAAAGAAATAGAAGGCCGTCGGGTAGCGCAGCAGCAGGCCCGGCGCAATGGCCAACTCGTGCTTAGCGCCATAGCGAACCAGATCGTCTTCAATCTCCAGAGCCGAACGCGGGAAATAGTCGGTGCGACCACGCTGCAGCATCGCGAACAAGCTCTCGTAAGCGCTGGCCGTGCCGACCTGGAGGCCGTTGGCACGCAGGATCTCGGTGTCAGGCCAGTCGTACATCTGGCCCGCGGTCAACGGGGCCAGCTCGGCCAGGCTGTGGATGCGCGCGAAACGCTGCTGATCACTCTTTCGAACCAGCAGCAGGCGCCAGCCCATCAAACCGCGGTCGAGCGGGATGCGCAGCGGCAGAAGCTCGCGCTCCCGGGATTTGCTGGTCATGCTCCAAATCAGCTGCAGCGGCCCCTCGCCGGCGCTGAGCTGCCGGATGGCCCGGCCTTGGCCGACCGGTTGCGGCACCGCCTGCAAGGCGTACGGGACCCCGCAGTGCTCGATCGCGAGCTTCAGGACCTCGATGCAGTAGACCCGGAACGGGTCCTCCAGCCCGCCGAACACCGGGTAGCTGATCGTCCGAGGCGTGGCCGCCACACGCCGCGGCGCGACGGCCGGCAGGGCCAGGCTGAGCAAGAGAGCACGTCGATCCATCGGGGCGGGAAACAAGGTCAGGCGTTTCAACCATTGTGCGGCGGCGCTGCGCGACTGTCATCCCGACGCCACAGCTGTGCACCAGAACCAACAGCGCGCGGGAGATGCGCAGAAGGCGCGGACTCTGCGACCGCAGTGTCCTCAAGGCTGGAGATGTCCGGTAACAAAGTCGTTAGGCCGCCGGCCTCGTGACGCTGCGCCGACCTCTAGACTGCGGCCCATGTTTCAAACGGCGGCCCGCGGCCGCCAAGGAGCGGATCCGATGAAGTTGAATTCCTCATTCCGGGCATTGCGTTTCGGCCGGCGCACGCTGGCAGGCTTGCTGCTGTGCAGCCTGCTGCAGTCAACCTGGGCCTTCGACATCCCGCCGCCACCGCCACCGCTCTACCAAGGGCTGATCTTCCCCTTGTTCCCTGGCTCCTCGGCCATTCCCTTTTCAGGCAGCTCAGCCAGCAGCAGCAACAAACCGACTCCACGCAGCAATAGCAACCACACGTCCAGCATCACGCTGGCGACCGAGCCGCCCCAGGTGCAAGCCCATGCGCGAGAGCTGGCCGCCCAAGTGCTGCCGGCACAGCGCGAAGCCCTGGCTCAGGCCTACAGCCAAGCCTTCGAAGGCTACCGCCAGCTCGAGCGAAAGCTGGGCCTGCCGGAGAACGATGTGGCCAATGCCTTGGCCGCCTTCATCGCCGGCAACTACATGGCCATGCACCAGGTCGAGGTGCCCGACGCCAGCTTTGTCCGCCTGGCCGCTCAGCTGCGCGAGACCCTGCCCCGCAACCCCGGCTTCAGCGCCAAGAGCGGCGCCGCCAAGCGCAAGCTCTATGAGCAAAGCGCCATGCAAGGCATGTTCATGGCCGTGGCCCGGCTGGCTTTTCTCAAACAGCCCCAGCCGGCGGCCGAGCAGAACTACCGCGCCGCCGCACGCGCCAGCCTGGAGGCAGCCTTGAAGCTGCCGGCCGAGCAGATCCGCATTGACGCGCAAGGCCTGCAACTCGGCGCCACCACGCCCTGAAGCCAGACGCCGGCGGATTCAATCCGGTAGCGCCAGGATGAAGCGGCGCTTGATCCGTTCCTGCGCACCCTGCCGGCGGTAGAAACGCGCCGCAGCCTCGTTCCACTCCGGCGTTTGCCACTGCAGCTCACGGCAGCCCTGGGCGCGGGCATGGCCGCTGGCGAGCTGCAGCAAGACCTGACCCCAGCCCTGGCCGCGCAGCGCCGGCTGCAAGTAGAGGCAGTCGAGATGGGCATAGGGCTCGGCGGCCAAAGTGGAAAAGTCCAGCGTCAGGCTGGCATAGCCATGAGCCCGGGACAGGGACAGGGCCTGCGGGCCGCACACCAGCCAAGCCTGCACGCGCTGCTGCAACAAGGCAAGCTCCAGACGGCGTCGCCGTGCTTCACGGCCATCCGGCAGGGCCAGGCCTTCAAAGGCGGCGTGCGCCTCGCCCAGGCGGACCAGAGCCTCGGCATCGCCTGGCGCGGCCCGGCGCACAGTCAGCGACGCTGGGTCCAGCGAGGCCTCAGCACGCACAAGCGATCAAGGCATGGCCGCGCATGCTGCCGGGCTCGCTGCCCTGGGCCACGGGGTGGCCGTCGCGCTTCCAGAAGTCCAGCCCTCCCAGCATCTCCTTGACCTGGAAGCCCAGCAAGGCCAGCTTGAGCGCGCCCTTGGTGGAGCCATTGCAGCCGATGCCATCGCAGTAGGTCACATAGGTCTTGCTGCGGTCCAGGCCGGCGGTGCCGGCAGCGTCCATCAACCGGTGCGGCAGGCTCAGCGCACCCGGCACATGGCCGGCGGCGTAAAGCGCCTCAGAGCGGGTGTCAATAACGACCAGGGCGGCTATGCCGGCGCTCAAGTCCTCGGCCACATCCCAGGCATCGGCATGGAAGCGCAGCTTGGCGGCCATGAAGGCAGCGCTCTCAGCGGGGCTGGGGGCGGGGTGGGCCAAAACCAGGGACAAGCTCGATTCTACAGATACAGCAATCACAGGAAACTTCCTTTGCGAAATGAACAACAAGGTGGCAAGCCGGGGCTGAGCCACACGGCAGGGCCACTGTGCGCCGCATTGGCCTTAGCATTGAGGCCAATTTCCTCAATTCAATAAGACCCATGCCTCCATCCCGCCTCTGGCTGCAGTGGTTCGAGCGCGGCGCAGCCGCAGGCCTGGGCCGGCGCGAGCAGCTCTGCGCCAGCCTGCGTCAGGCCATGCGCGAAGGCGATCTGCAGCAGGGCGAGCGCCTGCCTTCGAGCCGTATGCTGGCGGCCGATCTGGGCTTGTCTCGCGTGACAGTGGAGGCGGCCTACGGCCAGCTGGAGGCCGAGGGCTATCTGAGCCGCCACATCGGCCAGGGCAGCTTTGTCGCCTTCGCCATGACTCAGGCTCCCGCTAACAGCCCCCGCGCAGGGGCCAGGCCGCAACCGCAGCCCAGCCGCCCGCCCCCGCTCTCTCTGCGCGGCCAACGCATCGCCAGCGGCGGCGCCTGTGAAGACCCGCGTCACCCCCTGCCTTTTGCCGCCGGCAGCCCCGATCTGCGCGCCTTTCCCCTGCCGCTCTGGCGCCAGCTGATCAAGCGCCGGCTCAGCGACGCGGGCGGGCGCGAGCTGCTGGGCTATGGCGATCCCCAAGGCCTGGCCTGCCTGCGCGAAGCGATTGCCGGCTATCTGCGCCAGGCGCGCGGCCTGCGCTGCAGCGCAGAGCAAGTGCTGGTGCTGACCAGCTCGCAGCAGGCTTTGCAGCTGCTGGCCAGCATGCTGCTGGATGAAGGCGACAGCGTCTGGATGGAAGAGCCCGGCTACCGCGGCGCCGCCACCGCCTTTGCCGCTGCGGGCGCGCGGCTGCGGCCGGTGCCGGTGGATGCGCAGGGCCTGTGCCCACCTGCGGGGGATGCAGTGCCAGCCCCGCGCCTGATATTCCTGACGCCCTCGCACCAATACCCCAGCGGCGTGGCCCTGAGCCTGGCCCGGCGCCAGGCCTTGCTGGAGTTGGCGCGGCGCGAGGGCAGCTGGCTGATCGAGGACGACTACGACAGCGAGTTCCACTACGAAGGCCGGCCCATGCCCGCGCTGCAAGGCCTGCAGCCCGAGCAGGAGCCGGGCCGGGTGCTGTACCTCGGCACCTTTTCCAAAGCCTTGTTCCCTTCGCTGCGCCTGGCCTATCTGGTGCTGCCGACGGAGCTGGTGGCGCCGCTGTGCACGGCGCGCAGCATCCAGGACGGGCACAGCGCCCTGCTGTCCCAAGCGGTCACCGCTGACTTCATCGCCCAGGGCCATTTCGCCGCGCATCTGCGTCTGATGCGCCAGCTCTACCGCCAGCGACGAGAGGTCTTGATGAACGAGCTGCAGGCCCGCGTCGGCGACTGGCTGCGGCCCCAGCCCAGCCCGGGCGGCCTGCAGATCGCTGCCCTGCTGCCACCCAAGGAAGAATCGCTGTGGACTCGGCGCGCCACCAGCGCCGGCCTGCTGACGCCCAGCCTCAGCGCACTCTATCGGGGTCCTGCGCGTCAGGACGGCTGGTTGCTTGGCTTTGCCGCGCTGACGCCGGCCGAAATCGTCGCCGCGGTGCAGGCCTTGGCTGCGCTTCAGCGCTGAACACAGCGTCAGCACCTCTCGCGCTCTCGCAGACTTACTTGGCGCCCAGGAGCAACACCAGCCGGAATGCGGACGCGGAGCCCGCCGTTGAGGGCGCGGACGGCCGCTCCCTTGAACGCTCCTCCGGCCGCGGCCATGCCCTCTCGTGGGTTCCGAAATGGATGAACGAAGGCGGCCCGACGCTGGGCAGCCTTGTAGACTCCGGCGTCTGCAGAGAACGTCGTGACGAAATGCAATTCTTTGCCAATTCAGAGGATCTTGCGCGCCTGGAGTCCAGGCTTGCTGCCGCATCTCCCGAAGCGGTTCCCGCCTTGATGTTGGCCCTGGCTTGGCAGCTTCGCCAACGCGATGTCAGACGTGCATTGCAGTTGGCTGAACAGGCGGAACGCTTGTTCATCACGGTCGCTTGTGCGGGCAGCGAATGGCAGCGCCACCAAGCACGACTGCAGCTGATACGAGCCGAAGGCGCCTGGTTGCTTGGCCATCTGGAACAAGCCCGGCAGCTGCTGCGCGAAGCCTTGGCCGAGTTCGAGCGCCTGCAGGACCCAGCGGGACGCGGAGATGCGTATTGGCTGTCGGCTTTTCTCAGCAATGACTGCGGCGCGCCGCAGCAGGCCTTGCAAGACATGCAATGCGCCTGCGAGGCCTACGCCGCCAGCGACGATGGACAACGTCGACAGATGGGCCTGGCCCGCAGCATTTATGTGCAGGCCTATCTCGACGCATCGGCGGCCCAGGCCCTGCTGGCCACTTGCGGTTTGGAGGAGGGGCTGGCGCTCGATCCGGCAGCGGCAGCCTGGCTGCATGCCGGCATTGCCTTGTTGGCCGGATTGGCGAGCCAGCATCGGCAAGCCACTTGGCATTTCCAGTTGGCTTGTTCGAGCGCACTTCAGACCGGTCAGATCAAACAAGCCGTCATGGCCGCGGCCAGCATGAGCTTTGCGTTCCTGCAATTGAACAACCCGGCCTTGGCGCTCGAGTGGTCCGAACGCGGGCTGGAGATTGCCCGCACAGCTGGCCTGGATGTCTTGACAGGCAGCATGCTGCAACGAACCGGCGAGGCTTTGCGCCATCTGGGCCAGCCGGCCGCTGCCCAGGCGCATTTGCTGGATGCGCTCCAGGCCTTGCAGCCAGTCAAGGCTTCGCGCAATTATCTGATCGCCCTCATTGAGCTGGGCGATATCGCCCTGGCCCTGGCCGAGCCGGCGCAAGCCTTGGATTGGTTCAGGCAGGCCGAAGCGATGTGTCGGGCCATGTCGGCACAAGACCGCTTGATTGATGTCTTGCGTGGCTTGGCGCTTGTGAAAAAGCAGCTGGGCAGCCCGGACCAGGCGCTCGCCCACGCCCAGGAGGCACTCAGTCTCTGTCATGCATGGGGCTACCGTATCGAGCAGATCGAGCTTTTGCAGGTGGTCGCCGGCTTGCAGGGTCAGCTGGACCTAGCGATACCGGTTTCTGAGCAAAACCATGCGCCCAGCCCCGCCCTGCACTATCTCCAGCAAGCCTTGGGACTGGCGGCGCAACTGGAGGGCTATGTTGTGCCCCATGCCTTGCTGGAAGATGCCGCCAGCGAATGCGCTCGCCTCGGTCAGTTGGAGCAGGCCTATCAACTGGCGCTGCAGGCGGGGCTCTCGCGTGAACGCATCCAGTCCAGGGAGGCCGGCAACCGCGCCATGGCCGTGCAGATCCGCCACGAGATGGAGCGGGCGCGCTTGGAAGCGGAGCATTTGAAGCAGCTCGCCCAGGCCCAAGCCGAACGCGCATTGGCTGAGGCGCACCGAGCCGACGCCTTGCTGGGCGCCAATGCAACCCTGGAAGATTTGGGCAAGATCGGCCGGGAAATCACCGCCAGCCTGGATGCCGAGGCGGTGTTCAATGCCTTGGCCCGCCATGTTCAGGGTCTGCTCGATGCCGCCAGCTTTTCGATCTATTTGTTGGACGAGCAAGGCTGCTTCTTGCACAGTGCGCTGCGCGAGGAATGCGGGCAGCGCTTGAGCCCTCACCGGATCGCCCTGGATGATCCTGAGTCCAATTTGGTGCGATGCGTGCGTGAGGGGCTTGAGATCGTTCGCTCCTTGGCTGCGGGCACGAGCAGCCCGATGCTGATTCCTGGAAGCTTGCCGACACTGAGCATGATGTTTGCGCCGCTGACGGTCGGTGAGCGCTGCCTGGGGGCCATGACCATCCAGTCCGTCCGCGAGCAGGCTTATGGGGAACGGGAAACCGCGATTTTTCGAACGCTGTGTGCCTATGGTGCGATTGCCTTGGCCAACGCTGAGGCGATTCAGGCCTTGAAGCGCACGCAGGTCTTGCTGGTGCAACAGGAAAAGCTGGCGTCGCTGGGCGCCATGGTGGCGGGACTGTCACATGAGCTGAACACGCCGATCGGCAACGCCCTGATGGCGAGCACGACCCTGGAGAGTCGCTTCGATCAGATCGCCCAAACGCTGACCGAAGGCCAACTGCGTCGCTCCGCGCTGGACAGCTTTGTGGCCGATGGTCTGCATAGCTCAGCCTTGGTGACCCGGTCCATGAAGCGTGCGGCCGGTCTGATTGCAGACTTCAAGCAACTGGTGGTTGACCAGGCGTCGGAAGAGCGGCGCGAGTTTGATCTGAGGAGCTTGGTGGAAGACTGCGTGGCAGCGCTGCGCGTCCCGGCCGAGCTGTCAGGTTTGCGGGTTCATATCGAAGTGCCACAGGCGCTGCGCTGCGACAGCTACCCAGGGCCTCTGGGCTGGGCCTTGGGCAATGTGCTGCAGAACTGTTTGACCCATGCTTTCAAGGGCCGAGCAAGCGGCCGTATCGCCATTGAACTTGAGGTCCATGGCGATGTGCTGCACCTTGAGGTGGCGGACGATGGCTCCGGCATGAGCCCGCAGGTGTTGGCCCATGTGTTTGACCCCTTCTTCACCACCCAGCTGGGGAGTGGCGGCTCCGGGCTCGGGCTGTCGGTGGCTTACCGCATCGTCACCACGGTGCTGGGTGGCGATTTGCAAGCGAAGTCCTCGCCCGGGCAGGGCAGTCGTTTCATCCTGAGCTTTCCGCGTAGCGCCATGTTCCGCATCTGAGCGCCTGTCGCTTTGGGAGCGCAGGCTGCGGGCCAGGAGGTGGCCCCGACCCGCGCACGTCAATAGCGTGCCAGCCGCGCAAGTAGCGGCAGTTCCGGCCAGGGCTTCCGCCTGTGCGGCCCCGACTTCAGCGCGCCAGAAAGGCCTGCACCCGTCCGGCCCAGGCCGCCCCCTCTTCAATGAAGGGCCGGTGGCCGGAATGCTCGAACACCTCGCTCTCGGCCCGGGCCTGCGAGCCCAGGGCATCGCGCATCTCGTTCATCACCAGGGGCGGCGCCACCGGGTCGTAGCGGCCGGTCAGCAGCAGCGTGGGCGCCGTCACCGCCTTGAGCCGCGGCAGCAATTCCACGCCGACCAGGGTGCCGCCGACGCGGCGCTCCGGGTCGGGGCCCAGCATGGCGCGGTAGACATCCAGATTGAGGGCATCGCGCGGATCGCGGCTGGGCGCCGCCCGGGGGTGGCTGGCGGCGCGGTCGGCCCAGTACAAGGGCGAGAACGCGTCGCCGAGCAGGCGCTGCGCCTCGGCGCTACCGCTCAAACTGCCCTGCTCCCGCAGGGTTTGCAAGGCCTGCCAGCGCTCGGGCTCGTGGCGCTGCAGATGCGCTTCGAAGTGGTCGATCTGCGCCTGCCAGCTGCGCGCGCCATGCAAGGTGTTGCCCAGAATCAGATGGTCCACCGCCTGCGGGTAGCGGCTGGCATAGGCCTGCGCCACCAGGCCGCCGTAGGAATGGCCGTAGACCGCCAGCGTGCGCACGCCGAGGTGGCGGCGCAGGCGTTCGACATCTTCAGCATCGCGGTCCACGGTGTAGCGAGAGGCATCCGTCAGGCGGGCCGAGCGGCCCCGGCCGATATTGTCCAGCAGCACCACGGTATGCTCGCGCGCCAGCACGCGGAACCAGGGCCTCAGACCATGGCCGCTGCCACCGGGCCCGCCCGGCAGCACCACCAGCACCGGGCCCTGGCCCAGGCTGGTGTAGGCCAGCAGGCCATCGGGCGTGGAAAACTGATGCTCGGACCATTCGGCAGCAGCGGCGCCGCCATCCGCGGCCGAGCTCGCACCGGCAAGGCTGAGTACACGGCGATCACGCAGCGGCTGCAAGGAACTGGAAGCGGCCGGCACCGGCGGCATGGGCTTGAGCGCGCCCATCACTTCGCTGGGCGACCCGCTCGGCAGGCTGAAGACAAAACCCAGCGTCGCCATCAAGACGAGGCCCAGCAAGAGACTGCGCGAGTGCTTTTTGAGCGTGCGTGCGGCGACCTTCATATCCTTCATATTCATCTCCTGAACCCCGTGGAAGCCATGGCTGGGCATCCTAGGTTTTCAGCAAACCGATGAATAGCGCGAATTTCTGGCCGGATTGGACAGTTAAACTTTCCAGATGGTTTCAGCCGCCCGCCTGCCCTTGCAATACCTGGCCGCCTTCCGCGCCACCGCCCGCAGCGAAAACGTGCGCGCCGCGGCCGAACAGCTGCACCTCACGCACAGCGCCGTCAGCCAGCAGATCAAGTCCCTGGAGGCGCAGCTGGGCTACCCCTTGTTCGAGCGCCAGGGCCGCGGCATCCGCCTGAACGCCGCCGGCCGCGCCCTGCAGAACGCGCTCGAGCGCGCCTGGACCGAGCTGGAGCTGGGCCTGCGCGCGGCCAGCGCCGCCAGCGGCAGCGCCATGCAAAGCCTCAACATCACCTGCACGCCTTCGTTTGCGCAGCGCTGGCTGATCCCCCGCCTGGGCCGCTGGCAAGCGGCGAACCCCCATATCGTGCTCAAACTCTTCACCCTGCAAAGGGTGATCGATCTGGAGCAGGAGGGCTTTCACCTGGCCGTGCGCCAAGGCGTGGGCCCTTGGCCAGGCCTGGTCAACGAGGTGATGATGGAATCGCGCCAGATCGTGGTGGCAGCGCCCGCGCTTGCCCAGCGCCTGACGGGCGCGCCGCCTGCAGCACTGGCCGATGAACCCCTGCTGGGCGACGCCGAGCAGTGGACGCAGTGGTTCGCCCGCTGCGGCCTGGCCCGCCGGGTGCTGCCCAGCGCCAGCTTCAACGACGGAGGCCTGCTGGTGCAGGCCGCCGAGGCTGGCATGGGCGTGGCCCTGGTGCGCGAACTGCTGTCCGCCGATGCCTTGCTGGACGGCCGCCTGGTTCGCCTGCCTGGGCCGGCACTCGAGGGCGCAGTGCAGCGCCGCTATCACATCGTCTATCCGCCCGCCCTGAAGGACGAGCCCGCTCTGCGCACCCTGTGCAGGTGGCTGCATGAAGAAATGGCACGCTCGGCGCGGCAGCTGCAAGGGCTGGAGGCCTGAGCGGCCTCCAGAGCGCTAACAGCTCACTTCAGCGCCTTGACCAAGGCGTCCAGCTGCACCTTGAGCGAATGGTCGTGGCGCAAGATGGGCGGCACCGTGCGCGGCACATTCAGCAACTGGTAGACGGCCATCTGCGCCGCACGCACCGAGTATTCGACGGTGAAGACCACATCGTCCGGAATCTCAACGAACTGGCTGACAAAAGCCAGATTGCGCGAGTTCTTGGGCACCGGCAGCGGTCGGTCGCTGAGCGCGCGCGGCATGAACATGCTGGTGATGTAGGGCATGCGGCAGGGGATGCAGTTGGCCTGGGCTACGGCATCGAGATCGAAGCGCAGGTGACCGCAGAGCTCGCGCAGGATCTCTTCGCCCGTGCACTCGGACATGGGCTTGGCCACGAAATCACCGACACGATCCGGGAACAAGGCATAACCCCAGAACACCTGCACATCGGCCGGCTGGTTGGCAAAGTGCGGCTGGTGGGCCAGCACGATGGACATCAGCCAGTTCGAATCCTTGAAGGTCACCAGGCCGCCGGTGCCCGGCTCGTTGCCGCTGAAGGCGCGCATCTTGTCGAAGAAGGCCGTGTCCTTGAGCGTGACGGTGAAGGACTCCCACATGGACTCAGCGATGCTGCTGTTGAAGGCCGCCGGATTGCCGAACTCGGGCCGGCCCTGGGCCAGCTTTTCCCACAAGGCCCAGCCCTGGCTGTCGCGCTTGTTCAGCTGGGGCGGCGCGCTGTGCATGGAGCCCAGGCTGGAGGCATCGGTCATGGAGCCGTTCTGGAAAAACACCAGGTCCTGCGGGCCCAGCTCGATGCGCTCGGCCTGGCCGGCGCGCTGGCAGCAGATCGCGGTGACCTGGAACTGACCCTCGGTCTCGACATGTTCCAGATCGGTGACCTGGCAGTCCATCACGAAGTTCACGCCCTGCTCGCGCAGCCAGGCCTGCAGCGGCCGGACGAAAGAGTCGTACTGGTTGTAGACCGTGCGCTTGACGCCGCCCAGGGTTTCGATGCGCGAGAACTCCATCATGAAGCGATGCAGATAGCGCTTGAACTCGACGGCACTGTGCCAGGGCTGGAAAGCAAAGGTGGTGGCCCACATGAACCAGAACTCGGTTTCGAAGAAAGCGGGCGACAGCCAGTCGGTGATGGTGCTGGTGCCCAGCTCTTCTTCGCTGGCATTGGAGAGCTTGAGCAGCTCCAGGCGGTCGTGCATGGAAAAGCCCATGGACTCGACTGGCACCTTGGCGCGCTGTCGGTTGACCAGGCGGGCTTGCGAATGGGCCTTGTACTTCTCGTTGAAATCCAGGGTTTCGCCGAGCACGCTCTGGCCCGGGTGTTCCAGCGAGGGGATGGACTTGAACAGGTCCCAGGTGCACTCGTAGTTGTCGGTGGTCAGCATGCGGCCGCCGCGCAGCGAGTAGCCGCGCTCGGCATCGCCGGCGCCGTCCAGGCTGCCGCCCAGCAAGGGCAAGGCCTCCAGGACGTGGATCTGCGCGCCGGGCACGCCGGCGTCGCGGATCATGAAGGCCGCTGCGGCCATGGAGCCGATACCGCCGCCCAGCAGGAAGGCGCGGAAGGATGAATCAATGGGGCGGGTCGATTGAGGTGTGGTCATGGCAAAGCTCGCTTTCATATCAGGGGTGGCAGCAGATCCTTCAGGAATCCGCTGAACCTCACCGTTCGCCAGGGAAGCGGTGAAGGCATGGGCGTAGCTTGGCGCCGCCGAGGCGGCTGACAAATGATCCGGATCAATCGGCCCGGGTCGTGTGGCGGGGCTTTGACTTGGGTCAACCCGCGTGTTCACGGAGCCCGGTTTTCGTCGCGAGCGCTCGGCAGGCTAGGCGGCCGGAGCTGAAGGACCGGAACGTACTTCCTGTACGTGAGGATCCTGAAGCGAGGGCCAACGACGCATGGCGAGGGCGCAGCAGAAAACCTCAGCTTTTCAGACGCTTGCGGATGCGGCTCAAGGCCTCGGGCGTCACGCCCAGGTAATGGGCCAAGTCGCGCTGCTGCACCCGCTCGGCCAGGGCTGGCTGGCTGCGCAGAAAGGCCTGGTAGCGCTCATCGGGGCGCAGGGTCAGCAGTTCGCGCTCGCGCTGCTCCTTGCGCACGATGTGCCAGGCCAGCAACTGGCGGATGGCGCGCTGCCAGGCCGGGTGGCGCTCGGTCAGCGCATGCATGGCGGCAAAGTCCACCTGCTCGATCTGACAATCCTCCAGGGCCACGGCGGCATAGTCGGTCTTGCCACCGGCCACCAGCACATTGGGGCAGGCGAAAAAGTCGCCTTCGCCGATGAAGGACTTGATCCACTCCTCGCCCGCCTCATTGCTGTAGCTGAGCTTGACCACACCCTGGCGCAGCACATACACAAAAGGCTGCCACTGGCCGATGCTGAACACATCGTCGCCACGGGCGTAGTGGCCCAGGCGGTAGCCGGGCTCCAGCAAGGCCCAGTCAGGCAGGGGCGCGCCGGCGGCGCCTTCGAGAAGAAGTCGGGTTTGCTGCATCAATCAGAGAAAAAACACAAAGCACTCGGAAAGCGCGGACACCGCGCCCACCGATCAGGGCACGACGGCCAGGAAACAGAACACCGCAAACAGCACCAGGTGCACGGCACCTTGCAGCACCGTGGCGCGGCCGCTGCCCAGGGTCAGAGTGGCCACCACCACCGTCAGCAGGAACAGCACCATGCTGGTGTTGGACAGGCCCAGCACCAGGGGATAGGGGAAGAACAGGGACAGCAGGGCCACGGCCGGGATCGTCAGGCCGATGCTGGCCACGCCCGAGCCGAGGGCCAGGTTGAGGCTGGTCTGCAAGCGCTTGCGCAGAGCCGCTCGCACGGCGGCCACGGTCTCCGGCAGCAGCACCAGCAAGGCCACGATCACGCCCACCACAGACGGCGGCGCACCGGCCGCGCGCACGCCGGCCTCGATGCCCGGCGCCAACAGCTTGGCCAGGCCCACCACGCCGACCAGGCAGGCCAGCAGCAGCACGACGCTCCAAGCCGCCACGCCGGCCGAGGGGCGCTCTGCCGCCTGCTCCCCCTCTTCGGTTTCGATGGGCAGGAAGTACTCGCGGTGCCGCACCGTCTGCACAAAGACGAACGCGCCGTAGAGCACCAGGGACACCAAGCCGGCAAACATCAGCTGGGCGGTGGAAAAGGTCGGGCCCGGCGTGCTGGTGGTGAAGCTGGGCAGCACCAGAGTCAGGGTGGCCAGGGCCACCAGCACGGCCAGAGTCGGGCTGGTCGCCTCGACCCGGAAGGCCAGCACCTTGTGGCGCAGGCCGCCCAGCAGCAGGCACAGGCCGACCACCCCGTTGCAGACAATCATCAGGGCCGAGAACACCGTGTCGCGCGCCAGCGCATTCGAGCTCTCACCTCCGGCCAGCATCAGCGACACGATCAGCGCCACCTCGATCACGGTCACCGCCACGGCCAGCACCAGGGAGCCGAACGGTTCGCCCACGCGGTGCGCGACCACCTCGGCATGGTGCACGGCGGACAGCACCGCGGCCATCAAGAGCAAGGCTGGGGGCAGCATGGCCCAGCCGCCCATTTCTTGGCCCAGATGGCTGATGCCCCAGAGGCCCAACAAGGCCAGCACGGGCGAGACCAAGCACCAAGCGGGCAGGGCCGGCGGCAAACGAAACGGGGCGGCGGAAGTTCGGTTCATCGCGGGAGCATAAAGGCTGGTGAATTCACCAAGTCCGCGAGGCCCAAATGCGGGTCGATTTTCCTCAGCCCGGACCACTCCGCCAGACCGCGGCAAAGGCCCGCAACTTGTCCCAGGCGCTGAGGCGCTCGTCCGACAAGGCATCGAGAAAATCGGACAAGCGCTTGGACTTGACCATGGTGTAGACCGTCAGCGCCATCGTCACCGCAAGCACGCCGGCGAAGTAGCCCAGGCGCTCGGTCCAGGGCGCATCGGCCTCGGCCAGCAGGTTCATGCCGAGAAAGCCAGTGGTGATGGTGCCGACCAGGCCGAAGATGGTGACCACGGTCAGGCGCACCACGGTGTTGGCCTGGCGGCGGATGCTGTCGGTCTCCAGATAGGCGCTCATATCGGTGACGCGCTGCTTGACCTCGGCATGCAAGGCATCCAGCCCCAGGTGCTCGGCACACATGCGGAACAGCGCGCGGGACTGCGCCTGCTCGGCCACATCGTGGAACCAGTAGCGGTGGGTGAAGCGCAGAAAGCCCTCGAAGGCCGAGCGGATGGCGCGCTTGAAGCGGCGCACATTCTCCGGGTCTTGCACATTGAGCCGGCGCAGCGCCTCGACCAGGCGGTCGGAGAACATCAACAGCGCCGCCTTCTGAAAATGCGCAATCAAGAAGATCAGGAAATGCTGGTGCCGGAATTGGGCCAGCACGCCGCGGTCGCGACAGCTGAAGAATTCCGCATCGGCCCGCCCCACCACCACCAGGGCATGGCCGCTGCACAGATAGCGCGTCTGCGGCGCCGCACCACCATCGCTCCAGAAGCGGTCGTAGCAATAGCGCCGCTCGAAGTCGCTCAGATGATCTTCGCCATAAGGCAGGCTGCCCTCCTGCGCCACCGGGCCGGAACCGGTGACCAGGCCCAGGCGAACGAAGTCGCTGCGCGTCAAGGCGCGCGGCTCGTCCACCGCCAGGTAAGCCATCATGGGCATGCGGTAGTACTCGATCTGCCGGTAGCTGAGCGCGCCCGGCTGTGCCCGCGCCTCCTCGCTGGCATGGTTGAGCAGCGGGCGCAGCAACCAGTCCCAATGCGTGGCCAGACGCGGCGCACGGTGGCGGTGCACATGTTCGATGAAGCGCTCGCGCTCGCGGCTGTCGGAGCTGGACAAGACCAGCCCCTCGGCGTCCAGCCACTCGGCTTGCGCCAGGCAGTGCAGAGGCATGCCTTGCGCATCCCAGCCCGGCGGGTAGGCGCGGCCCAGGCGGTACATCAGCTCTTGCGCCTGGGCCAGGGCCAGATCGGAGCTGCTGACTTCCACATTCAGCAGCACCACGTCGACATCGAAGAAGAAATAGAGGTCGACATGGACCACCTCCAGCAGCAGCGGCGCGTCCTGTGGCCGGGTCTGCACGCGCAGCTGTTGGACGTCATGCCGGCGGAACACCTTCATGCCCGAGCCGGCTCCGCCCTCGGCACCCTCGCCGTAGAGAAAGCGCTGCACATAGGGCAGGAAGGTGACGAACTCCTGGTAGTGGCGCTCGTGGAAATTCTGCGGCCCGCCGGTGTATTCGTCGGCCACTTCGCGCCAGGGGCTGTCGGCCACGGCGGCCAGGCGCTCCCAGGGGCGGCGTGGCGCGCCGGGCGCATCGCCGATCGGCATCAGGCGCAGGGGCCAGAGCAGGATCTGGTGCAGACGTTGCACGCGCGGGCTGACGGCATTGTTTTCCGAAGCGGGCATGGCGGGGCTCGGGCAAGAACTGAAGCGCCATCATCGGCCGGCCAGCGCAGCCGTCAAGCGGCCATGAACCAGGGCTCCGCCCGCTTGTTTGGCGCTTGCCCACATCGCTTTAGCGTGCCACCATGACAAGATGATGACATTGACTGTCGCCGAATGGTGGACCCTGCTGAGCACGGTCGCCGCCTTCAACATCCTCGCCTGGCTGCTCTCCACCGCCTTGTTGCGACGCCGGCGAGCGGCCCTCAGCGACGAGGTGTTTCTGATGCGGCGCTGGCAGCTGCTGCTCTCGGCCGGCTATGTCTTCGGTTGCGCTTACCGCTCCTTTGTCCCGGTCTATGACGTGCCCCGCCTGGTCTTGCTGGACAGCTGGATGTCCAGCGTGCTGATCGGTCGCTCGGTGGCGACCGTGGCCGAGCTCTGCTTTGTGGCGCAGTGGGCGCTGATGTTGCGCGAGGTGTCCAAGGCCACCGGCAGCCGGGTCGGCCACCTGACCTCCTTCTGGATCGTGCCCTTGATCGCGGTGGCCGAAACCTGCTCCTGGTACTCGGTGCTGACCACGGCCAATATCGGCCATGTGATGGAGGAGTCGATCTGGGGCTTGTGCGCCGCCCTGCTGGTGCTCAGCTTGGTGGCCATCTGGCCGCGCTGCAGCCCGCGCCAGCGCCCGCTGCTGGCGGCCTGGTGCGTGGCCGGCGTGGTGTACGTGGCCTTCATGTTCATGGTGGACGTGCCCATGTACTGGGCTCGCTGGGTGGCCGATGAGCTGGCCGGCCGCCCCTATCTGAGCGTGAGCCAGGGCCTGATCGATGTGGCCGGCCGCTGGGTGGTGTCACACCGCCAGGAAGACTGGCAGGGCGAGATGCTCTGGATGTCGGCCTACTTCAGCGTCGCGGTCTGGATGAGCATTGCGCTGATCCATGCCCCGGTGCATCGCCCGGTACCGCAGGCGCTGCGCTGAATTCGCCACCACGCCTGCTCACTCAAATGCGCAGCCGCACGCCACGTGCGGCCAGCCACTTAACCGCAGCAGCCACGAGCAAGGCAT
This sequence comes from Paucibacter sp. DJ2R-2, assembly GCF_025717675.1. Classification (GTDB taxonomy): domain Bacteria; phylum Pseudomonadota; class Gammaproteobacteria; order Burkholderiales; family Burkholderiaceae_C; genus Paucibacter_A. Next base: position 40,571 of record NZ_JAJIRT010000005.1, on the reverse strand, counting down.
AGACCAGGCCGAAGATCACCCCGCCCGGGCTGCGGCTGAACAGCTCAGGCCAGCTCCAGCCGACCAAGCCCATGGCGGCGCCGACGACGAAGGGGATCAAATAAGCCAGCAAGGGGTTGGCCGCCACTGGCTCCAGCAAGGCGGGCCACATGTTGCGGCCCCAGCCGTCCACCCACTGCGCCAGCGCCGCAAAGATCAACACGCAGGCCGCCGCGCTGTACAAAGCCCAGCTCGGCGTGGCCAGGATCTTGGAGACCTTGAACTCCGGCCGCAGCAGCGCCGCTGCCAGCGCCAGCAGCACCGCAAAAGCCAGGGCCCAGAGCCAAAGCCGCGCGCGATCCGTTTGGCTCCGGGTTCCATAAAACAGCAAGGCCGTGGCGCAGCCGCTGAGCACCAGGACCGCATGGGCGAAATGCCCGTTTTGGCTGAACAAGAGGGCCAAGCCCGGTGACGCCTGCACAGCGTCGAGCCAATGCAGCGTGGCATAGGCCGCGCTGAACACCAAGCCGAGCAGAACGCCGCCCAGACGACCACGCGCCAGCATATAGACCGCGCAGCCAATCAGGTAGGCCCAGCCGATCAAGCCCAGAATGCCCCACCACTGCGGGCTCATGCCGCTCTGCCCATCGGCGCCGCCGCGGTAGAGCCAGGCCAGCAGGGCAAACAGGCCCAGCCCGGCCCAACGCCAGGACCGCGCCAGCGCCGGCCCACCACGCAGCGAGCCCCAGACCCCAAAGGCCGCCAGGTAGATCAACAGGGTCCAGGCCGTGATGGGCAGCGGCATGGACGCTGCATGAAAGCCGCCCTCCGCATTGACCATGAAGACCCCGATCAAGACCAGGCCCAGCGCTCTTTGCAGCACCTGCAGTTGCAGCTGCACGGTGCTGTCGCCCAGGCGCTGGCGCTGCTGCAGGGCGAAAGGAATGGACATGCCGACAATGAAGAGAAAGGCCGGGAACACCGCATCGACAAAGCTCATGGCATCGGCATTCGCCGGCATGTGGCGCATCCAGGCGGGCAGGCCGGCGACCCCGCCCCAGGTGTTGACCGTGATCATCACCAGCACGGTAAGCGCCCGGAAGATGTCGATGGCGACGATGCGGCCCCCGCGCAGCGCGGGCCAGGAGGCGCTCGCGGGCGCCTCGTTGCTCTCAAGAACGGCCATGCCGGTGCTCCTCCTCAGGCCGGCTGTGCCGGCTCAGTATTCAATACCCACCCGAACGCCATACATGCGCGGATCGTTCCAAGTGCCCTTGACCCAGCCATCACCCGCCATCAAGGAGTTCTTGGTCATGGTGTTGCCCAGGTTGAGCGCATAGGCCTCAACATGCCATTGCTTGGGTGACACCAGCTTGATCGAGGCATCGACCTTGGTGTGCGCCTTCTGGGCATCCGAGATGTGGGCATTGTCCAGGTTGCGCAGGGTGAAGTACATCTTGTCTTGCCACTTGAGCGAAACCCAAGGCGTCAGCTTGTAGCCGCCGGCGAAGTTGAAGTCCTGCGAGAAGTTGAGGCCCAGGCTGTACTTGGGCGCCAGGGGCAGCTGGTTGCCGGTGATGTCGTAGATGGGGCGACCGAGCAGCGCTGGGTCGCTGCCTTCATAAGTCGGCGGGCAGGCCGGAGCACCCATCTGCGCGCGGTAGTCGCATTGCCAGGCATCGCTGAAGCTCGGGTAGTTCTTCATCTTGGTGCTGAGGTAAGAGAAGAAGCCGCCCAAGCGGGCGCCCGCCCAAGGCTTGTAGTCCAGCTCCAACTCCAGGCCCGCGATGTCCACCACGCCGACATTGACGGTCTGCCAGGTGCTGTGCAGATCGCAGCCCGGGTTGTCAGCCGGGCAAGGTGCCTCGGGCTTGAACTTGCTCATGAAGGCATCGCCGGTGACCTGCATGTCCTTGTACTTGCTGTAGAAGGCGGTGGCCGAGATGCTGAGACGATTGTTCAGCATCAAGCCCTTGTAGCCGAACTCTAGGTTGGTGACGGTCTCGGGTTTGTAGGGCAGGAAGGTGGTCTTGCCGGCGTAGGGTCCGATGCACTCGTGCTCCATGCAAAAGGTGTCCTTGTCGCCGAAGCCACCCGCTTTGTAGCCGGTGGCCAGCGAGGTGTAGACCATGTCCTTGGGCGTGATCTGGTTCATCAGGCCCAGGCGGTAGGTGACCTTCTTCCAGCTCTCGCTGTGGTCGTTGTGCGCGGGCTCACCGTAACCGGCATAGGCGCCCACGCCTGCGAATGCGCCCATCTCAGCCGTCAGGTCTTTGCTGGTGTGCGGGCGAAAGCCCTCGTGGCCGGGCAGGCCGGCCTCGTACTTGCCGTTGTAGTAAGCGCCGTCGGCCACGCCGTAGGAGCCGTAGTTGCGGCCGCCGATGTCGGTTTTCTTGTCCCAGCTGAAGCGGCCGCCGAGCGTGGCCGTCCAGGTCGGTGCAAATTTCCAGTCGGCCTGAGCAAACAGCGCCTTGGAATCAACCGGCCGGTTCGGCTGCGCGAAGTAGGCGCTGGTCGGCAGGCCGTAGGGGCCGCCCATCAGCATGTCCTGGGCGTAGTTGATCTGGTTCTTCTCGTGCATCCAGAAGGCGCCCAGCACGTATTGCAGGGTCTCGGTCTTCTGCTTGAACTGCAGCTCATGCACCGTCGAGATGTACTTGGAATCGATGGTGTTGGAGGAGTTGTCGTAGAAGGGGTAGATGCCCCAGCTCTCCTCGCCCGAGTGGTTGGGCACCTCGGCCGTGATCTGATTGGCCAGCGGGTGATAACCGGCATCGTCATCGGTCTGCTGGGAACGGCGCTGGTCAGCGTAGGCGAAGTTGTACTCCAGGGTGGAACTCTTGTTCAAATTCCAGACCAGGCCACCGCGCACGGTGTCGATGGACATGTCGATCTTGCCGGGCACATTGACCTTGGCATCCCATTTGCCGCCCGGGCAGGCAAAGGCCGTGCCCGCGGCCTGGTCGCAGTCCTTCATGGCCAGCTCGCCGGCGCCGGAGTTCTGGAACTTCTCGTAGGACAGGCTGCCTTCCAGATCGGAGCTGAACTTGGCGCGCGCCGTGATGCGGCCGGCCCACTCGTTCTTGTTGTAGTAGTAGTTCTTCTTGCTGACCTTGCTGTTGCGCCGCTGGTCGACATCGGGGATGCCATCGGGCTGCAGGCCATGCACCGGGTCGTAAACATCGGTGAAGTCCTGGCTTTGATTGATCCAGCCGTCGCGCGTGACCTTGCTGAAGGTGGCCCGCAAGGCCAGGGTGTCGCTCAGGCCGATGTTCTGCACCAGATTGAGTTGGCGCTTGTTGTAGTTGCCCAGGTCGAGCTCGGCCGTGCCGTAGGTCTCGCCAAACTCGGGCTTGGCCGGGATGATGTTGACGCTTCCGGCTGTGGAGTTGCGGCCGAACAGCGTGCCCTGCGGGCCGCGCAAGACTTCCACCTGCTCCAGGTCGAACATCAAGGCCATGGCGCCCTGCGGCCGCGGCGAGTAGAGGCCGCCCACATGCAGGCCCACGGCCGGGTCGCCGATCTCGGTGAAGTTGTTGGAGCTGACGCCGCGGATGCTGATCTGCACGCCCGAATCGGCACCGGTGGAAATCTGCAAATTGGGTACCGAGCCGCTGAGTCCGCGCACATCGGTCACGCCCTCGCGGGTGAGCTTATCCTGGGTGATGGCCGTCACCGCCACCGGGGTTTGCAGCAGACCGGTGCTGACGCGCGTGGCCGTCACCGTCACCAAGGGCAGTTCGTTCTTGTCCTGCGCCTTGCTGTCCTTGGCTTCAGCGCGGCTCGCGGCCGGCGCAGCGGCGCTGGCCTCCTGCGCGCGCGCCTGCTGCGCCAGGCAGCTCAGCGCTGCAGCGGCGGCCAGGGCCGTCAAGGTCAAACGGGTGGGGTGACGGGTCTTCATTCAAGGCTCCTGAATCGTTGTAGGGAGAAGAAGGACGTAGAGACAGACAAGCAGACAGAGACGAACCGGCTCATGCCGAGACGGCATGCGCAAGGAAGCAAGAAAAACTGGGAGAGAAGCTCGACGGCAGCGTCAGGGCTGCGCCGGTGTGGCCGGCGCTCGTCGTCGCGCCCGCTGCAAGAGTTCGGACAGCGGTAGCATCTGGTTGCTGACCAGAGGCCGTGCCCAGATCGACACGCTGAAGATATAGGCCAGGCTGAGAAACACGCTGCACATGGCCAGGCGCAGGCCGGTGGTCTCGGCCAGCTGACCCACCAGCATGGGCAGCACCGCGCCGCCCAGAATGCCCGTGCACAAGATGCCTGAGAAGGCGCCGTGGTGCAGGGGCACCGAGTTCAGCGCCAGCGAGAACAGCACCGAGAACATCACCGACAGGCAAAAGCCAGCCGCCGGAAAGGCCCACAGCGCCAGGCTCGCACTGCCAAACAGCGCGGCCGCCACACTGGCCATGGCCGCCAGCACGAACAGGGCCAGCACCCGGCGCGAGTCCATCAGCTTGAGCAGCAGCAGGCCCAGCAAGCAGCCCAGGGACATCAGGCCCCAGAACTGGCCCACCGCATCGGCGCCCTCGGCCGTGGCCGACAGGCCATGCTGGCTGCTGAGGAATTGCGACATCCAGTTCGCCAGGGTTTGCTCGGTGCCGACGTAGGCGACGATGGCCAGGAAGTAACACCACACATCAACCCGCCGCAGCAGCTCGCGGTAGGCCAACCAGCCGCCCATGCGCTCATCCTCGCGCAACTCCACCTGAGGCAGGGGCAGACGCTGATTGAGCAGCACCAGGGCGGCAAAGGCGAACACAAACGCCCAGTAGAAATCGACCCAGACCAGCGCGCCGGGATGGGCCGGCGGGCGCGCCATCAAGCGCTGGAAGACCCAGGGACTGATGAAGGACGCCAGGCCGAACACCAGCTGCCCCATCACCGAATAGAAAGCGAAATTCGCCTCGCCGCCGGCCGTGCGCATCAGCGGGTTGATCACCACCTGCAATAAGGCCATGCCCAGGCCGATCACGAACAGCCCGCCAATCACCACCGCATACACCGGCTGTAGCGCGATTGCCAGGGCACCGATCAGATTGAGGGCAAAGGCCAGGGCCAGCGTGAAGCGGGCGCCGCGTCGTTCGACCAGCAGGCCGCCGGGAATCGACACCAGACCGTAAGCGAGAAAGAAGGAAAAAGGCAGAAAGCCCGCCATCCCGAGGCTGAGATGGAAGTCCTCGATCAGCACCGGCATCAGCGGGCCGATCAGATTGGTCACGAAGGAGATCGCGAACCAGATCACCAGGATGTAGATGACGATGCCATGGCGCTGTTGTCTCATTCGGGCCTCCTCGGTCTTTCGGTCTAGCTTCAAGCCGGCTGGGCCAGCAGCAGTTCACGGAACTCGCCCGGCTGGATGCCCCGGCGCGGGAAGCGCGCCAGAACCGCCGAAGCCAATTGGCAAGCACAGGCCAGGGCCTGCTGCAGAGGGGCGCCGCGCAGGCAGGCGGCCAGGTAGCCGGCGTTGAAGCTGTCGCCGGCGCCGATGGTGTCAAACACTTCAGCCGCCTCGGCAGTTTGGCGCAAGCGCTGCGAGCCCCGCGCCGCCAAGGCGCCGCGCGATCCAGCTTTGACGACCAAGGTGCCACCCGGCGGCAGATGGGCCTGCAAGATGCGAATGGCCTGATCGACATCCTCGATCCCTGCCAGCTGGCGGACCTCGAGCTCATTGAGCAGCAGGTGATCGCAGTCCGGCAGCCAAGCCAGCACCTCGGCCCGGACGGCCTCCGTCCAGCCCTCGCTGGGCCAGCCGGTGTCCAGCGCCAGCTGGTAGCCACGGGCGCGCAGCTCGGCAAGCAGCTGCGGGTAGTGCGGGCGCAGGCGCGGCAGCAGGAACACGCCGGTCAGCAAGGCGATGCTGCCCGGTGCAGCGGCCGGCACGCGCTCCAGCACCTGCTCCAGGCTGAAGGCGGCCAGATGGCCTTCGGTGGTGAAGAAATTGCGCTCGCTGCAGCGGTGCATCAGGCCGACCGAGACGGTGGAAGCCACCTCGCAGACCGCCAGGCGGGCATCCACGCCCTCGAACTGCGCGCTCAGCCAGCGGCCAAAGTCGTCATCCCCCACGGCCGACACCAAGCGTGCCGGCGCGCCCAGGTGGCGCAGGGCCAGCACGGCGTTGCCGGCCGAGCCACCGGCGCGCAGCTCGCTGCGCGGCAGCACCAGCTCGGTGCCCAGCTCCGGCCATTGATCGAGCATGCCCATGACGAGATCGACGCCGATGTCGCCGATGGCGCAGATGAGAGGGGACGAAGAAGAGGTGTTGCGATCCATGGGGCGCGACTATAGGTCGGCCCGAATCGCCTCGTCAATAATTAAATCCAATGGATGTGTTTATTTTTCATCGCCGCTTCAGCCACCCCAGCGGCCGCCGCTGCGGTGCCCCAGCAGCTCGGCCACATCGGCATCCGGGCGGCGGTCCTGTTGCACGGTTTCCAGCCGTGGCGAGAGCATTTCGTAGATCGGCAACACGGCCGCCCCGAGGATGGAGCTGTCACCCTGGCGCTCCGACAGCAAGAGGCGCAGATCCGGATCACCGACGCCGCCGCGCACCGAACGACGCAGGGGCTGCGCGGCGGCCAGCAAGCGCTCGACCAGCACTTTGGGCGCCCCGCCGCCGATGACGATGGCGCGCGGATCCAGCATGTTCTCGATCATGCAGATGGCGTCGCGCAGGCGCTCACCGGCCTGCTGGCACCAGGCCTTGACGACCGCATCGGCCGGGTCCGCCAGCCGCGCCAAGAGCTCGGGCGCGCGCAGCTGCGGGTCGCTCAGGCCCAGGGCCTCGGCCAAGGCATGCATGGAGACATAACGCTCCAGACAGCCGGAATTGCCGCAGTAGCAAGGCAGACCGCCGGGCACCACCGGCACATGGCCGATCTCGGTGGCATTGCCATTGGTGCCGCGGTAGGCATTGCGGTTCACCACCAGGGCGCCGCCCAGGCCCAGGCCCAGGTGCAGGTAAAAGAAGTTGTCCAGGGACTGGGCCACGCCGAACAGGGTCTCGCCCAGGGCGCCGGCCACGCTGTCGACGCTGTAGAACAGGGGCAGCCGGGCGGCATCGCGCAGCTCGTCCAGCAAGGACAGATCGGCCCAGCCCTCCATGGCCGTGGGGCCGAGGAAGCTGATGTCGGTGGCGCCCAGCGGCCCCGGCAGGGCCACGCCGATGCCCCAGAGCCGCTCACGCGTGCCTTTGCGCAGCTGCAGCACCTGGGCCAGCATGGCAGCCAGCAGGTTTTGCCGGTGGCTGGTGTCCAGCTCGATCTCGCTGCGCTCCAGCACATCACCGACCAGATTGACCCGCGCCGCCGACACACGCCCGGGCTCCAGGCTGACGCCGATGGCATGACCGCCTTCCGGGTTCAGCTCAAAGGCAATCGGCGGCTGGCCGCGCGTCTTGTCCACTTTCTGCCGGCGCGAGACGATCAGGCCGATGGACTCCAGATCGTTGGTGATATTGGCCACGGTCTGCGGGCTCAGCGAGACCATGTCGGCAATGTCCTTGCGCGAGGCCGCGCCCTGCTGGCGGATGAAGTCCAAGACGACCCGGCGGTTGTAAGGAGCACTGGATTGCTGGGTGGCGCCGCGGCCTATGGTTCGCATGGATTCAAGTCCTCGTGATGTCGCTGAAATCATAAGCCAGGGGGCCCGGGCGGCCGTTCGGCGCCTGCCCCACTGAGCTCATCCTTCATTTTATTACTTCTAGTGGTTGTATGTATTGACGATCGCAGCCCGGGTCGCTATGGTCCGCCGGGCATTCCACCCCTTTCCCAATCATCCCCACCCGCTTCGATTCACGAGCCACGCCCATGCATCAGCCATCTCCCCCGCACCCCGCCTGTCCCTGCCCGCGTCGGCGCGCCCTCTGGCTGGCGGCCACCGGCCTGAGTCTGGGCTTGCTCGGCAGCGCCAACGGCGCCCCGAGCGCCAAGGTCGAAGGCCTGGTGCGTTTGCCCCGGGCCGCGCTGCAGGTGCAGATCAACCAGGTGGGGCTGGACAGCTTGGGGCCCAAGGTGGCCGTGGTCAGCTCGGCCGGCCGCGCCAGCAGCGGGCGCTACCGCGTGCTGCGCGAGGGCCGGGTGCAGACCGAAGGGCCGCTCAGCGCCCTGCCCGCTTTCGAGGCCTGGACGCCGGGGCGTCAACACTTCCAGGTCGACTTTTCAGCGTTGACGGCGCCCGGCCGCTACCAGGTCGAGGTGTGGGTCGGCGGCCAGCATGTGCGCTCGGCCACGGTGCAGGTGGAGCCGCAAGCCCTGTTCCGCCAGACGGCCGGGGCCTTGCTGGACTACTTCCGCCAGTCGCGCCACCTCGATGAAGGCGATCGCCGCCGCCGCATCTTTGAGACCGACCGTGTCGTCGATGTCTGGGGCGGCTGGCGCGATGCCGGTGGCGACACCGGCAAATACCTGTCCCACCTCGGCTACGCCAACTTCTTCAACCCGCAACAAGCCCCCATGGCCGCGTGGGTGCTGGCCCACAGCGCCCATGAATCGGCCGGTCTGTTCGCCCGCGCCGGCCTGCTGCGCCAGGCCCAGGATGAGGCCTTCTGGGGCGCCGACTACCTGCACCGCGTGCTGGACGAAGAGGGCTACTTCTACACCACCGTCTTCGACCGCTGGGGCGCCGCCGATGCCGAACGCATGGTGGTGGGCTACGAGGGCGAGGACGGCGTCTACACCCGAGGCTACCGCAGCGCCTTCCGCGCCGGCGGCGGCCTGGCCATCGCCGCGCTGGCGCGTGCCGCCTTGCTGGCCGAGAGCAGCGGGCGCCAGGGCGAGTTCAGCGGCGCCACTTACTTGGCCGATGCGCGCCGGGCCTTCAGCCATCTGCAAACCTTCGGCCGCAGCTACTGCGCCAACGGCCAGGAGAACCTGATCGACGACTACAGCGCCCTGCTCGCAGCGGTGGAACTACTGCGCGCCACTGGCGACGCCGAGTACCTGCAAGCCGCGCGCGAACGCGCCGCGCAGATGCTGCAGCGGCAGGACGGCGAAGGCCATTTCTACAGCGATGCCGTGGGTCAGCGCCCGCATTACCACGCGGTCGAGGCTGGCCTGCCCTTGATCAGCCTCAGCCACTACCTGAGCATCGAGCCCGAGGCCGCAAGGCAAGCTTCTGTGCGGCAAGCCTTGGGCCGTGCGCTGGACGCGCAGCAGCGTCTGGACCAGGCCGTGGCCAACCCCTACGGCTACGCCCGCCAGCGCTTCCGCCTGGCCGCAGCAGGCGGAACACCCGGCCCCATCCAGAGCGGTTTCTTCATGCCGCACCGCAATGAAACCGGCTACTGGTGGCAGGGCGAGAGCGCCCGCCTGGCGTCCCTAAGCACAGCCGCCGTGCTGGCCGGACGGGCACTGGAGCCATCGGCCGTGCCCGCCGGAAGCGCCAACTTCGGCATCCGTGCCGACCTGGCCCGCAGCGCCCAGGCGCAGCTGGACTGGATCCTGGGCCGCAACCCCTACGGCATCTCCATGCTCTACGGCTTTGGTGCGCGCAACCCGCCAGCAGCCCCCAGCAGCGCGGGCGTGATGCTGCGCGGCGGTGTGTCCAACGGCATCACCGGCGCGCCGGACAGCGAGGCCGGCGGGGGCCTGGCCTTTGCCAATGGCCCGAGCGAAGACCAGTGGCGCTGGAACGAGCAATGGCTGCCGCACAGCGCCTGGCTGCTGCTGGCGGCGGTGACGCTGGCCCGCTGAAGGGACCCGCCCAAGAAACGCGCCCCTCAGGCCTGAGCAAAAGCCCGCAACACCTCCAGCACCGGCGCCGCGCCGGGCGGCAGCATGGCCTCGTCGGCATGGACCAGGGCCAGCTCGCGGCTCAGCGGCGGGTTCAGGGGGCGCAGCTGCATGCGCTCCTGGCCGACCAGGCGGGTCAGACGTTCGGCTTCCGGCTCACTCTCCAGCGGCAGCAGGGCCGCGCCGTAGCCGGCCGCCACCAGGCTCTTCATCGCCTCGGTGAAATTGAGCTCGATGCGGGCGCTGGGGTTGAAGCCGGCCTGACCGAACCAGGCCATGGTCATACGGTACATCTGGGTGCTGCTGTCGTTGAAGATCAGCGGCTTGTCGGCCAGCCAGGCCGGGTCCAGCTGCGCGGGCGCCTCCCAGTCGGCCGGCAGAAAAGCCACCATGGGATCGCGCCGCCAGGGCGTGCAGCGCAGGCCGGTGCCGCCGGGCAAGGGCAAGGTGACCAGGCCGATGTCCAGGCGCCCGGCATCGAGCCGCGCCAAAGTGTCGGCCGAGCCCAGCACGCTGAGCTCCACATCGATGCCCGGATGCTGCTGAGCCAGCGCCTCCAGCACCTGCGGCAGCAGATGCACGACCACACCGGTGGCCGTGCCCAGGCGCACCCGCCCAACCAGGCCGCGCGCATGGCGGCGCACCTGGGCCTCGGCGTCCTCGGCATCGCGCAAGAGCTGACGGCCGCGCTGCACCAGCTCCTGGCCGGCAGGGGTCAGGCTCAGCCCAGCGGCCCGCGCATCGGCGCGCGGCGCGCCTTTGCGGCGCAGCAGCAGTGTGGCGTCGAGGCGCGATTCCAGCTCGCTGATGTGCAGGCTCACCGTCGGCGGCGCCAGGTGCAGGGCCTGGGCGGCGGCGGCAAAACTGCCCAGGTCGGCGATTGCCACCAAGGTGCGGATCTGGTCCAGGCTCAGGCATCGCATCAGTTTTCCTGATCTTTCCAATCAGTTCATTCAACTTTTCAAACCATACCTCAAAACCCAAGATGGCAACCACTCGCAACCCACACGGTGAACGCCATGAGCTCCAAGCCTTTCTCTCTGCTCCCACAAACCCTGCTGCGCATGCTGAAACAAAGCCAGCAAGCCCGCCGCGCACGGGCCGAGCTGCGCGAGATGGATGGTCGGGCGCTGAACGATCTGGCCCTGGGTCGCGGAGAGGTCGAGGCTGTCCTGGCCGGGGCCACAATCAAGGCCGATGGCGCAGCGCCTCGGCCGCGCCCAACCCGCCCGACACTGCCTCATGGACTCACTGTTCTTCGCGCCCCAGACCTTTGACCAGGCCGCCCCGGCCCTGGCCTATGTGCAGCAGATCTACCAGGCCGGCTTGCAGCAGTTGCGCCGCGCGCTGCAGGACTTTCTCGCCGGCCAGGACATCGCCCCGGTGCGCGCCTGCTACCCCCTGTTGCGCCTGCGCGTGGGCAGCAGCGCGCGCGAGCAGCGCCAGGTGTCGCGCCTGGCCTACGGCTTTGTGGCCGGCCCCGGCGTTTACGAGACGACGCTGACCCGCCCCGAGCTGTTTGCGCGCTACTACCTGGAACAGTTCGAGCTGCTGCTGCAGAACCACGGCGTGGAGCTGGAGGTTTGCAGCAGCAAGCAGCCCATCCCCCTGCACTTCGCGCTCGACGAGCAGGCCAGCCTGGACAGCCAGCTGGCGCCCGAGCGCCGCCGCCTGCTGCGCAGCCTGTTCGATTTCCCCGAGCTGGCCGATATGGACGACGGCATCGCCAACGGCACGCAGGAGCTGCCACCCGGTGCGCCCCAGCCCCTGGCCCTGTTCACCGCGCCGCGGGTGGATTACTCCCTGCACCGCCTGCGCCACTACACCGGCACCAGCCCCGAGCACTTCCAGAACTTCGTGCTCTTCACCAACTACCAGTTCTACATCGACGAGTTCGTCAAGCTGGGCCTGGCGCTGATGCGCGAGCGGCCCGACCCAAACCGCCCGCATGAGCTGGACGACTGCATCGCCCTGGTCGAGCCGGGCAACCGCATCACGCGCCGCGTGGGCCTGAGCGCCGAGGACGCCGATGCCCTGGGCCAGTTGCCGCCGCGCCTGCCGCAGATGCCGGCCTATCACCTGATCCGGCGCGACCGCAGCGGCATCAGCCTGATCAATATTGGCGTCGGCCCGGCCAATGCCAAGACCATCACCGACCATGTGGCCGTGCTGCGCCCGCATGCCTGGCTGATGCTGGGCCACTGCGCCGGCCTGCGCAACAGCCAGCAGCTGGGCGACTATGTGCTGGCCCATGCCTATGTGCGCGAGGACCATGTGCTGGACGAAGACCTGCCGCTGTGGGTGCCCATCCCGCCCCTGGCCGAGGTGCAGGTGGCGCTGGAAACCGCCGTGGCCGACATCACCCAGCTCAGCGGCCTGGAGCTCAAGCGCCTGCTGCGCACCGGCACGGTGGCCTCCACCGACAACCGCAACTGGGAGCTGCTGCCCAAGACCCGCCACGGCGGCCCCGAGCGCCGCTTCAGCCAGAGCCGGGCCGTGGCCCTGGACATGGAAAGCGCCACCATCGCCGCCAACGGCCTGCGCCTGCGCGTGCCCTACGGCACCCTGCTCTGCGTCAGCGACAAGCCCCTGCACGGCGAGATCAAGCTGCCCGGCATGGCCGACCAGTTCTATCGTGCCCGCGTCGACCAGCATCTGCAGATCGGCCTGCGTGCCGTCGAGCTGCTGCGCCAGGGCTCGGCCGCGCAGCTGCACAGCCGCAAGCTGCGCAGCTTTGCCGAGGTGGCCTTCCAGTAGAGAATCCATCAAGCCGCCCTGCGTCCATTGCAAGCGACAAGAACAACCAGAGCCCGCCACCATGCTGTTTGACAACCCCACGCTGTTCAATGTGCTGCTGGTGCAGGCCCTGGCTGCGGCCCTCCTGTTCTTGGCCTTGAGTGGCTGGCGCAGCGGCCCGGCCACGCGCTGGGCCCAGGCCTGCATGGGTGCGAACGCGCTCGGCTGGCTGCTGATCGAGGCCAGCGTCAATCAGCCCGAGCTGGCGCGCGGCCTGCAAACCCTCGCCATGGTGGCCTTCAGCGCCAGCCTCAGCGCCCTTTGGTGGGCTTTGCAGCTCTGGCTGCTGCGCCGTCGGGGCCTCTGGCTGATGGCAGCGGCGCCGGTGTTGCTGGGCCTGGGCTATGGCATTCACTTTCATGACAGCGTGAGCTTCCGTCTGGCCTGGAGCCAGGCCTGGCTGGGCCTGCAATGCCTGATGCTGACCTTGAGCCTGGCCCTGCCGCGGCCGCCGCAGGAGCTGCACCCAGACATGAGCGCGACCGCAGCCGAACTGCAGCCCAGCAGTGTCAGCCTGCGCTGGCGCGCACTGCTGCTGTCTGCCATCGTGCCGATCGGCCTGATCTGCCTGCTGCGTGCTGCCTTGACGGCTGTGGGCCTGCAAGATGCCAGCAGCCTGGCCAATCTGCATCTGGCCGGCGCGGCCAACAGCCTGCTCGGACTGACCGTGCACTGGAGCCTGACGGCCGGCCTGCTGGGCCTGGTGCTGGCTTGGCGCGGCGAGGCGGAGGCTGAGCTGGCTCGCCTGGCCCAGACCGACAGCTTGACCGGCCTGGCCGACGCCCGCGCCTTCGCGGCCCGCTCGGTGGCGCTGATCTCCATGGCGCGCCGGCACCAGGAGCCGCTGGCCCTCGTGCTGCTGGACTTGGACCATTTGAAGGCGATCAACGCCAGCCACGGCAATGAAGGTGGCGACCGCGCCCTGGCCCTGTTCGGCAGCTGCATCCAAGCGCAGATGCGGCTCGGCGACCTGGCCGGGCGCATCGGCCCTGAAGAGTTCGGCGTGCTGATGGCGCGCTGCGACGCCCAGGGCCCTGAGGCCCTCGATGCGCGCTTGCGCACCGCCCTGGCGCAGCGTGCACCAGCGGAGCTCGGTTTCGAGCTGGCCTACAGCGGCGGATGGGCCAAGCTGAGGCATGGCGACCGTGACATCGAAGACCTCAAACGCCGCGCCGAAACTGCGCTGTATGAGGCCAAGCGCGGCGGCCGCGCCCATCTGCAGGCCGAGCCCGGTCTACAAGACTGATTTCGCGAGGCCTGGCACGCCGCTTGCATGCAAGCAGGACAAACCCAGGGGATCACCCGGGCTCTTGATTCCTTTTGCACGCACCCGGAGGCCAGGCCATGTTTTCCACCATCCTCTCTGCCAAACCCGCCGCCAGCGCTTTCACCGCACGCAGCGCCCTGATGGCGCCCGAGGCCGCCCGCAAATGCCTGACCGCCTCGGCGCTGCAGGCCGTCAAAGGCCAGCAAGCACTGAGCGTGCGCAAGATCGGCCCCAACGATCTGCAGTGGCTGCCGGCACTGTGCGACCTGCTGATCGACGGTGTGCACCGGGGCGCCAGCCTTGGCTTCCTGGCCCCGCTGTCGCGCTATGCAGCCCTGACCTACTGGCACGGCGTGTTCGCCCGCCTGGGCCCACAACACAGCCTCTGGATTGCCTGCGACAGCGACAGCGCCGACGGCAGTGACGCGCACGTGCCCAGCGGCCCGCTGCAGGGTGCGGTGCAGCTGTCGCTGGCGCCGCACAGCAATGCGCACCACCGTGGTGAGGTGCAAAAGCTGATGGTGCACAGCCAAGCGCGCGGCCGCGGCATTGCGGGCCGACTGATGGCCCGACTGGAATGCAGCGCCCAGGCACAAGGACGCTCACTGCTGGTGCTGGAGGCCCAGGCCGGATCGCAAGCCGAAGCGGTGTTCGTCCACCTGGGCTGGCAGCGCGCCGGCGAGATCCCGGACCATGAAGCCTGTGCCGATGGACGGCTCCATGGCTCGGCGCTCTACTACAAGCGCTTGACGGCCGACGCCGCTACAGCGTGATGCCGCAGGCACGCCGGCGCCCGCCGGACTTGGCCAGATAGAGCTGCTCGTCAGCCGCCGTGACCAGGTCGGACGCCGCCAGCGTGCCGTGCGGTCGCAACGCAGCCACCCCGATGCTGACGCTCAAGCAGCGCGCGACTTCGGAGTCGGCATGGGCGATGTCCAGCGCCGTCATGGCCTCGCCCATGGCTTCGGCCAAGGACAGGGCACCGGCCAGCTCGGTGTCGGGCAGCACACAGGCAAACTCCTCGCCGCCAAAACGGCTGAGCAAATCCGCCGGGCGCTTGAGCTGGGCCTTCAGCGCCATCGCCACCCGACGCAAGCCGTCGTCGCCGGCCAGATGACCGTAGCGGTCGTTGAAGCGCTTGAAATAGTCGACATCGATCATCATCAAGGCCAGGCTGCTGCCCTGGCGGCGCGCCCGCTGAAACTCACGGGCCAGGCGCTCGTCGAAATGCCGGCGGTTGTAGACCCCGGTCAGACCATCGATAAAGACCAGTTCACGCAGCAAATCACTCTGGACCTTGAGCGTCAGATGCGTGCGAACGCGCGCGCGCACCACGGCCGGGCTGAAGGGCTTGCTGATGAAATCCACCGCGCCCAAGTCCAGGCCGCGGGTTTCGGTCTCGGCATCGCTGTGTGCCGTGACGAAGACCACCGGCAGGGCCGCCAGCTCGGGGTCGGCCTTGATCTGACGACAGACCTCGTAGCCATCCATGCCGGGCATCTGGATGTCCAAGAGCAGCAGGTCCGGCTGCTTCTCTCGGCACAGCTGCAGGGCCTGGGCGCCAGAGGTGGCCATGAAGACCTGGTGGTCATGAGCGAACACCTGGTAGAGCGCCTGGATATTGACCGGCTGGTCGTCGACGATCAGCAGGCGTGGCCGCCGGCCCAGCTGCTGCAAAGGGTTGAAGCTTTCGCTGGGGCTGCTGACGATGGCATTCATGTGGCAGCCTCCGGCACAAGCTCGCGGGCCAGCTGCAAGGCACGGGCAAAGTCCAGGGCGCTGACGGCTTCGTCCAGGCCCTCAGCCTGCGCACCCAGGCGCGCCCCGTGTTGGCGCTGCAGCTCGGCAAAAGCTTCGGTGGCATCCATGTCGAAATCCTCCAGCATGCGCATGAAGCCCTGCAGAGCGGCGCGGAAGGCCGCATCATCGCCGGCCGCCGCCTCGACAGGCGGCGCCTGCTCGACCGGAATGGCCTCCAGTGCCGCCAGCTCACCGGCCAATTGCTGCAAGTCCTGACTGCCCTGCAACACCTGCTGCTGCAGATCGACCAGCCAGGCCTCGCCCAGCGCCTGCCCCTGCTTGAGCAGGGTTTCGCCCTCGGCACCGCGCTCGGACAGGCGCTGTGCGCCCAGGGTTGCAGCCAAGCCTTTGAAGCTGTGCAGCGCCAACATGGCGCCAGCGCGGTCATCCTGCGCCAGACAGCTGCGCAGCTGCGCATCCATCTGCCCAGCGGACTTGCAGAAGGAGCTCACCATGCGCTGGAACAGCGCCGTCTTGCCCATGAAACGGTCCATAGCGGCCTGCAAGTCGACGCCCAGACTCTGGGCCCGCTGGCGCAGCGCGCCCGGCACGGCCAGCGTCGGGAAGCTGCGCTCGGGCTGCACCGGCGCCTCGGGAGCGACACGGCCGCTCAAGCGCAGCAGCACCTGGGCCAGATGTTCGAGATCGAAAGGTTTGCCGACATGCTCGTTCATGCCCGCGGCCAGGCAGTCCTCGCGGTCCGAGGCCATGGCATTGGCCGTCATGGCGACGATGGGCAGCTCGACCAAGCCGAGCTGCTGCCGGATCACACGCGTGGCGGTGTAGCCATCCATCACCGGCATCTGCACATCCATCAGCACGACATCGAAACCGTCGGGGTCAGCGCGCAAGACATCGACGGCGATCTGGCCATGGCCCGCCAGCTGGACCAGCGCACCGGCATCTTCGAGCAGCTCCTGAGCCACTTGCTGATTGTTCGGGTTGTCCTCCACCACCAGCAAACGCAAACCCTGCAAGGGACGCTGCGGCGCGGCGGCCGTGGCCAGGGCAGGCGACACCGGCCGACCGAGGTGGGCCTGGGCCGCCCGCAGGGCATCCGCCAGCATGGCCGGTGTGACCGGCTTCACCAGATAGCCCTGCAGCAGCTCTTGATCCTGCTCGCTGCGCTGGCTCAGCACCTCGCGCCCATGGGCCGTGACCATGATCAGCAGCGGTGCCGTGGCGGCGGCGTCCAAGGCGTGAATCCGCCGAGCCGTCTCGAAGCCATCCAGGCCCGGCATCTGCCAGTCGATCAGCACCAGCTGATAAGCACGATTGCTGGCCCCGGCGGCCTCCAGCAAGGCCAGGCAGGCCTCGCCCGAGCTGGCCAGCTCGGCCTGCCAGCCCAGGGTCTGGGCCATCTGCCCGAGCAGGGCCAGGGACAGCGGGTTGTCATCCACGATCAAGGCGCGCAGCGGCGGCTCTGTAGCGGCCACTTGTGCCGGCGCCTCGGCGACATCCGGCGCCAACGGCAGCATCAAGGTGAAGGCGAAACGACTGCCCTTTCCGAGCGCGCTGTCCAGGCTCAAGTCGCCGCCCATCAGCTGCACCAGGCGCTGACTGATGGCCAGGCCCAGCCCGGTGCCGCCAAAGCGGCGAGTTGTTGAGGCCTCAGCCTGCGTGAAGCCGGAAAAGATCTGTGCCTGATGCTCGGGCGCAATGCCGATGCCGCTGTCGCGCACCGAGAACTCCAGTTCGGCTTCGCCAGCCTTCAGGCTGAGCAGGCGCAAGGCCAGCACCACTTCACCGCGCGGCGTGAACTTGACGGCATTGCCACAGAGATTGATCAGCACCTGCTGCAGTCGCAGGGCATCGCCGACCACGGCCGGCGGCAGAGCCGGGTCGAGATCGAACAAGACCTCGACCGGCTTGGGGCCGACCGTCGCCGAAAGAATCACCGACAGATCACGCAGCAGCGGCTCCAGGCGGAAGGGCTGCGGATCCAGGGTCATCTTGCCGGCTTCGACCTTGGAGAAATCCAGAATGTCATTGAGCAGGCCCAGCAGCGAGCGCGCTGCGCCTTCGGTCTTGCTGGCGTAGTCCAGTTGCCGCTCGCTCAGCTCGGTCTTTTGCAGCAGCTTGAGCATGCCCAGAATGGCGTTCATGGGCGTGCGGATCTCATGGCTCATATTGGCCAGGAACTGGCTCTTGGAGCGTGAGGCGCTCTCAGCCGCCTCGGTGGCGCGCATCAGATCGGTGATGTCGATGCGGAAGCCGACCTGATGCCCATCGTCCATGCGGCGTTCGACAACTCGGACCCAGCGACCGTCACCAAGCTTTTGCAAGGGACTGGTCTGCCCCTCACGATGGGCTTTCATGCGCTCGGCCACCCACTCATCGACCCGACCCTGCGCCTCCGCATACTGACCCCGTTCGGCGCCGCCGCGGATGATGGACTCAAAGCTTGCGCCCGGCACGATCAGGTCGGCGGACGCGGCGTACATCTGGCGGTACTTCTCATTGCAAAAGACCAGGCGGTCGTCCGGGTCGTAGAGCACAAAGCCTTCATTGACGGCATCAATCGAGCCACGCAGCAACGCTTCGGCACGCAAGATCTCGGCCTCGGCTCGCTTGCGTGCGCTGATATCGACATAGGTGGTGACAAAACCACCGCCTGGCATGGGAGAGCCGCGCACTTCCAGGGTGTCGCCATTGGGGCGGGTGCGTTCGAACTGATGGGCGCTGGGGTGACGGGCGCGCTCGATGATCTGCTGCACCGTGGCTTCCAGGTCTGCCGGCTGACCATACTCGCCGCGCGCCGCATTGAACCGGATGATGCGCTCGAAGCTCGTGACCTCGCCGTCGAAAAGATCGTCTGGAAAGTCCAGGAGGCGCCGAAATTGGGCGTTATGTGCCAGCAAATTGAGCTGGGCATCAAACACGCTCAGGGCGCAAGGCAGGTTCTCCAGCACGCTGCGCAGCACCTGGTTGGCCTGCAAAGTCTGGGCCTCGAGAGCGCGCTGCAGGGTGATGTCTTGGTAGGTGCCGAACACCCGCAGGGCGCCGTGGTCGTCGAAGGACGCCTCGCCGACCGAGCGCACCCACAGCTCGCGGCCCTTGCTCGTGCGCAGGCTGAGCTCCAAGTCCCAGGCCCGCCCCGAAGCGGCCTCGTGCAAGGCCTCTTGCAGGGCCGCTCGGCCGGGCTCGGCCAGGTGCGAAAGCGCCAACTCCAGGGTCACGGGCGAGTCCAGGCTGACCTCATGCAAACGGTAAGTTTGGTCTGACCAGATCAGCTGCTCGCTGGCCAGATCCAGCTCCCAGGCGCCAAGCCCGGCCAGACGCTCGGCACGGTCCAGCACGACCTGGTTGCTCTGCAGGCGCTGGGCTGCGCGCTTGGCGGCACTGATGTCGGTGCGGATCGAGATGTACTTCTCGAGCTTGCCCTGCAGATCAAAAATGGGCGCAATGATGCTATCCACCCAGTAGAGCCGACCGTCCTTGGCCCTGTTACACAGCTCTCCCCGCCAGCTGTGCCCCGTTTGCAGCTGATGCCAGACGCCACGCCAGAATTCCGCAGGGTGGTGCCCGGAATTGACGATGCGATGGTCGCTGCCCAGCAGCTCCTCTCGGCTGTAGCCGCTGATGCGGCAAAAAGCTTCGTTGGCCTCGATGATGGTGCCCGCCGGGTCGGTGATGGAGACGATGGCGTGCTGGTGGATGGTGTTGAGCAGAGAACGGTTCTCTCCAAGCGCCTGCGCCAGATCCGCCGTACGCGCGGCCGCCAAGGCCTCGGCACGCTGCCGCCCCGAAATCAGCAGCCAGCTTGCCAGCGCGAGGCTCAAACTCAAGCCCAAGCCACTGAGAGCAATCCATTGGACCGGGCCGTGGTCGATCTGCTGCTCAAACGCTGGCGTGCTGCTCAGTTGCAGTTGCAGGTGCTTGCCGCCGAACTCCAATCGCCGCTCGATCTGCCAGCCGGCTTGTCGCGGCACACTCTGTGTCTCATAGAGGGGGCTCAGTTGCTGCGGCCCATCATCGGAGAGCAGGCGGAAGTCCAGGAGCTGCTCGCTGACCTTGGCCACACCGGCCATCAACTCATGGACCAGCAAGGGCGCGTAAACCAAGCCTACCAGGGCGCGCAGATGCTGATCCGGGGTCTGCGGATCGGCCCCACGCCGATAGACCGGCACCAGGAGCAGCAGACCAGGCCGGCCGGCTTCGTCCTGTAGCAAGTTGACCCGCCCGCTCAAAGTGTCCCGCCCGGTGAGCACCGCCCGTTCGACGGCTTCACGTCGCAGCAGCTCCTGCCCCATGTCGTATCCAAGGGCTTGGATGTTGTTGGCCAGGGGCTCAAGGTACTTGATCACGTACAGGTCTTCAGCCGTAGCCCCGGGGCTGCTTCGGACCCGAAAGTCGGGCATGCCGTCCGCCTTGGCCTCTGCCGTGAAACGATCAAGGTCAGCCCGCAGAACGCGCTCGATGAAGCCGAAGCCGCGGATGCCGGGGAACTCCTGCTCCATCTGGCGCGAGTCCACATAGTTGCGGAAATCGCCACGTGTGACCGAGTCGCTGGCCGCATAAACACCGCGCGCACCCTTCAGGCCATAGATCGGCTGGCGCAAGCGCTGCTCAATCTCGCGCTCAATGCGCGCGGCCAGGATGTCAAAGCGAAGCTGGGCGTCCTGCGCAATCTCGGCGTGCTTGCTCAGGCTAAGAAAGGCTGTCAGGGCCACCCCGACCACGGCCACAGCGAGCGCCGCGAGTACGGCCATCCGCCCGCCCAAGCGAAACTCCCGCCACAAGGCGGCAGGTGTTACGACCCGAAAACGCTGCAGGCCAAGCATGGGCATCAGGCAAGCGGCACCAAGCCGCGCAAATAGTCAGAGGCGAGTCCTAGTTTAGGTACAAGCCATCCGCCCGCCGGGCAAAGAAACGTTGCTTTCAGGGCCCAGGAGTAGCGATGCCCCGGAGGTCACTGCACGCGTTTGACCCGCGGCGAGCGATTGAGCCCTTCGAACTCCATGAAGTAGGTCCCCAAAGCGCCGCGGCGCACCAGAACGCGTTGATTCTCGGCCTGGAGCACGCCGCTACTGCCGTCGACCACCTGCCACAGTTGGCCATTGGCGAGCTGAATGAGCTGATTCGGGCCCCAGCCATCCAGTTCGCGGGCCAGACGGCTGGACACGGTCTGAGCCTCGCTCGAACGAGCAGTGACCGGCAGACCAAAGCCGTCGGCACTGCCAGCAGCCGCGGGGGCCGGAGCTGGGGCGGCAGCCGTCGACGCTGGTGCAGTCACGCCAACAGCAGCTGGAGGCGAGAGCGCGTCATAGCAACTCAGTCGCTGCTGGGAGTCGGCGATCTTGCGGCATGTCTGCAGGTCTGCTGCGGCCACGGCGAGCGCCGAAACCGTCAGGACGAAGGACACCGAGCTGCGGCTGAGTACTCGCATGACAAATAGCCTTAATGGAAGTTGATCAAAAAGAAACCGCCGACCATCGCGCGCGTCACCTTACTCCGGCGCGCGCATGCCAGAAAGCAAGGCATCTTTGTCGGACCATTGCCTTTTGATCCACATGGAAATACCTGCCCGCAAGCGCTTGTCAGCCATGGGATTGCCTCCGACCAGCTCGGCGGGAATCGGCCGTTGCTGAACGTACACCCTTACACGCCCGCAACGGCCGCAGAGCAGATCCCAAAAGCTTGGCGTGCCGTCGGGATACGCCAAGGTGACATCCAGCATGGCCTCGAACTGGTCGCCCATGGTGGCCATGGCCATGCTCAGGGCACCTACCTTGGGTTTCAGCAAGTGCTGGTACGGGCTGTTCTGTTCGGCATGCTTGGCAGCACTGAAGCGCGTGCCCTCAACGAAGTTGATCACCGTGGTCGGGATGGTCTTGAAGCGCTCGCAAGCCTTGCGCGTGGTTTCCAGGTCATCCGCTTGCGAGCTGGCATTGCGGCCTCGCTTCATGAAAGGAAAGTCCAGCGCCCACCAGGCCAGGCCGATCACGGGCACCCACATCAACTCCCGCTTGAGAAAGAACTTCAGGAATGGAATGCGGCCATGGAACACGCGCTGCAGCACCAAGATATCCACCCAGGTCTGGTGGTTGGGCGAAACCAGATACCAGCCTCGCTCGTGCAGCCCTTCCATGCCCTGGACATCCCAGGGCTGCGGATTCAAGGTCGCAATCCACGCATTGTTGAATGCCACCCAGCCCGCCGCGATCGCATTGAGGGTTCGGTCGCACAGGCGACGCACCGGCAAGAAGGGCAGGATGAGCTTGAGCAGCGCCGGCGGCATCATCAAAGCCACACCGATCACAGTGTTCAGGGCGAGCAGCACGCTGGCCAGAATGCCGCGCAAGGGCGCCGGCAGCAGTAGGTGGAGAAGATTCGAAGGCCGGGTCATCAATGAGAGTCGGTGGAAGGAATCGGAGCTGAGAGGTCAGCGTGGGCCGGCATTTTAGGTGCAGGGCTCTAGACGGAGCCGCTTGCACATGTATTGGGCAAGACTGTGCATCGTAGTCCCTGAGACTCATCCGGCTCTTGGCTTGCTACAAAGAAAACCCGGGCCGTGCGGCTGGCGCAGCAGCGTGTCGACGCAACGACAGTGCCGTAGGCCTACGGGCAAAATCGATCGCACAAAGCAAAACGCCAACCTCACGGTTGGCGCTGCGACAAGATGGTTGCGGGGGCAGGATTTGAACCTACGACCTTTGGGTTATGAGCCCAACGAGCTACCAGACTGCTCCACCCCGCGACTGATGGGTGATGAAAACAAAGGCTGCCGAATTCGGCAGCCTTGCTGTTGTTCATGGCTCTTGTCAGAACCGCTAGGAAATCTTTCCGAGCCGCACTGCACTGGTATTTGGTTGCGGGGGCAGGATTTGAACCTACGACCTTTGGGTTATGAGCCCAACGAGCTACCAGACTGCTCCACCCCGCGACTGAAGCTAGCAGTATAGCGCAGTTTCCGCCCTGGCGTCAAAGTCCAGCGGCAGAAAGCGATGAAAGGAAGCGTTCGGCGTTCTGAAAGCCGATCACGCGGACGCTGGTCAGCTCCTGGCCTTGTGCATCAAAGAAGATCGAGCCCGGCGGGCCGAAGAGCTTGAAGCGCTTGAGCAGCTCGCGGTCCGCCGGCGTATTGGCCGTGACATCCGCCTTGAGCAGCAGTGCCCCAGCCAGTCGTTGGCGCACCGCGGGGTCGGTGAAAGTGAATCGCTCCATCTCTTTGCAAGACACACACCAATCGGCATAAAAGTCCAGCATGACAGGCCGACCAGCGGTGGCGAGAGCCGCGTCAAGCTCGGCCACGCTGTGGACTTTCTGAAAACTCAATGCCCCACCGGCAGCTGCCGCGCCGCCAGTCCTGGCCTCGGCCACGCTCAGCCCGGCCAAAGGCTTGAGCGGATCGGTGCCGCCGCTGGCCGCTCCCACCACCTGCAGCAGGCCATAGACAAAGGCCAACACGGCGGCCGTCTTGCGCAACCAGGTACGCGGGCGGTGCACAGCGTGGGCTGGCTGAAACAAGCCGAGCATGGCAGAGGTGCCGATCAACAAAGCGCCCCAGAGCGCCTGGGACAGAGCCGCAGGCAGAACCGGCTGCACGGTCCACAGCGCGACAGCAAGCAAGAGCATGCCGAAGAAATGCTTGACGCCGTCCATCCAAGCGCCCGCACGAGGCAGCAGACTGCCCGCCGAAGCACCGAGCAGCAGCAAAGGGACGCTCATGCCGCTTGCCAGGGCGAAGAGTGCACTGCCGCCAAGCACCACATCGCGGGACTGGCTCAGGTACAACAAGGCACCGGCAAGCGGGGCCGCCACACAAGGGCTGACGATCAGGGCCGACACACCGCCCATCACAAAGACCCCGAAGAGATGGCCAGCCGGAAGTCGCTGCGAAGCCTGCGAGAGCCCACCACTCAATCCGCTGGGCAGGCTGATCTCATAGGCGCCGAACATGGACAGAGAGAACAGCACCAGCGCGCTGGCGAATGCTGCCAGGACCCACGGCTTTTGCAGGGTGGCAGCCAAGCCTTCACCAGCAAGGCCGGCGGCGACACCCAAGGCGGTGTAGATCAGCGCCATGCCCAAGGAATAGCTGGTCGCCAGCAGCAGACCGCGCCCACGGGTGGCTTTTCCGCCCTGAGCCTCACCAACAATGATGGACGACAGAATCGGCAACATGGGCAACACACAGGGCGTGAGCGACAGCAGCAAGCCGGCAACAAAGAAGACGCCGACCACAGTCCAGAATTTCCCAGACTGCAAGGCAGCATCCAGCCGACTCGACTCCGACACCGGACCAGTCGCAATCGACGCAGCATCCAGCGCGGAAACCGCTGCCGTGCTGCTCTGCTGCGCTGCGAGTGACGCACCTTCAAGCACCGGCTTGACTTCGCTGACACCCCCACCAAAGGCCGAGAGGCGTACTTGGAACTCAGAGCTCATGGGCGGATAGCACAAGCCCTTGTCTGCGCAGCCTTGGCCGCTGACCAGCAACTTGAACGGCCCAGTCGCTTGCTCAACTGCGACCTTGACCACCAAGGCCTCGCGGTAGACCTCGACTTCCTTTTGAAAGGTCTCGTCGAACTTGACCTTGCCTTTGGGGATGGCGAGCTCACCCAACTTGGCGTCTGCCGACTCCGCTTTGAACTGCTCACGGTACATGTAGTACCCGGGCGCAATGTCAAACCGGACCTCGACGCTACGCTCATCGAGCGGCTTCACCGAAAGCTTGAAAGCTTGCTCAGGATCCAGAAAATCGTCCGCGCGCGCCAACCCCGGCTGCAGCACCAAACTCAGCAAGAGCAGCAAGCCTGCAAGGGGCCGCCAAAGGGAAGATGAAGAGAACAGACGCATCATGGGCAAACGACACCCAGCCCTGCGGCCCGGGTGTTCCATAGGTCAAAAGATTCGAAGGCAAGAAGCAGCCACGTGATGACTGCCTAAGGCGCGGAACTGTACGCCGAAAGCCCGCCGGTGCGCCCAGACTGCAGCAACTGACCCGACTCAAGGCAGGGCTCCGTTCGCGCAGCGCCCAAAAAAAAGGCCAGCACGTCGGCTGGCCTTCATTTGCAGGCAATCGAAACTGAAAGACTCAGCTCCGGCGCCCTGGCTGCGCTGGATTTACTCAGCAGCTTCGCCAGCAGTCTCGGCTTCGCCGCGGTCCACCAGCTCAACGTAGGCCATGGGAGCGTTGTCGCCCACACGGAAACCCATCTTCAGGATACGGGTGTAGCCACCCGGACGGGCAGCGAAACGCGGGCCCAACACGTCGAACAACTTGACGACCATGTCGCGGTCACGCAGACGGTCGAAAGCCAGGCGGCGGTTGGCGACGGTCGGGACCTTGGCCAGAGTGATCAGGGGCTCAACAACGCGACGCAGTTCCTTGGCCTTCGGGACGGTGGTCTTGATGGCTTCGTGCTGCAGCAGCGAGTTGCACATATTGCGCAGCATCGCCTTGCGGTGTTCGGAGGTACGGTTCAGCTTACGGAGGCCGTTACGGTGACGCATGGTGCTATTCCTTTCTCGATTAATCCCAGCAGCCGTATCAGGTACTGCCCGGGTGCACCGGGTGGCCGGAAAGGCCACCCTTCTTAAAAACTAATGAATCCAAAAGCGCCAGCCTGACTGGCGAAGCCAGCCCTGCAGGCGCAACCCTTGCGGGGGAGACGGATCAGCGCTTGTCCAGTCCTTGCGGCGGCCAGTTTTCCAGGCGCGCGCCCAGAGTCAGACCACGCGAAGCCAGCACTTCCTTGATTTCGTTGAGCGACTTGCGACCCAGATTCGGGGTCTTCAGCAGCTCGGTCTCGGTACGCTGGATCAGGTCGCCGATGTAGTAGATGTTTTCGGCCTTCAGGCAGTTGGCCGAACGCACCGTCAGTTCCAGCTCGTCCACAGGGCGGAGCAGGATCGGGTCGAACGACGAGCTGCGCTGTGCAGGCTGGTCGAAATCAGGCACTTCGCTGCCTTGCAGCTGAGCGAACACGGCCAGTTGTTCCACCAGGATTTTGGCCGAAGCACGGATCGCTTCCTCGGGCGAGATGGCGCCGTTGGTTTCGATTTCCATGACCAGCTTGTCCAGGTCGGTGCGCTGCTCCACACGGGCGCTTTCCACCGCATAGCTGACACGGCGCACCGGAGCGAAGGACGCGTCCAGAACGATGCGACCGATCGACTTGGTGGGCTCATCGCCATAACGACGCATGGACCCGGGCACGTAGCCACGGCCCTTTTCAACCTTGATTTGCATGTCGAGCTTGCCACCTTGCGACAGGTGGGCAATGACATGCTCAGGGTTCACGATCTCGACGTCGTGCGGGGTCTGGATGTCGGCTGCCGTCACCGGGCCTTCACCTTCCTTGCGCAAGACCAGGGTCACTTCCTCGCGGTTGTGCAGACGGAACACCACGCCCTTCAGGTTGAGCATGATGTGAACGACGTCTTCCTGCACACCGTCGATGGCCGAGTACTCGTGGAGCACCCCAGCGATCGTGACTTCTGTCGGCGCATAACCCACCATCGACGACAACAGCACACGGCGCAGAGCATTGCCCAGAGTGTGGCCATAGCCGCGTTCAAACGGCTCCAGAGTCACCTTGGCGCGATGTCCGCCCAGGGGCTCCACATTGATGGATTTGGGTTTGAGCAGGTTTGTTTGCATGAGGTCTTTCTTTCAATACCCTCGGTTCGTTACACCGATAAGGCTGAGGGACCAGCCGGGCTTTGCGCGTCTGCGCTAAGCCCAGACGAGGAAACGCCGGCCATGCTCGCAAGAGCATCGCCGGCAAAAGAAGATCGATTAACGCGAGTACAACTCAACGATCAGCGATTCATTGATCTCAGCGCCGAACTCGTCGCGGTCAGGTGCCTTCTTGAAGACGCCTTCCAACTTGGTGCCGTCCACAGTGACCCAGGCGGGCAAACCGATAGACTCGGCCAGCTTCAGAGAGTCAGCAATGCGCAGCTGCTTCTTGGCCTTCTCACGAACGCCCACGGTGTCACCGGCCTTGACCAGGTAAGACGCGATATTCACGACTTCACCGTTGACGACGATGCCCTTGTGCGAAACCAACTGACGGGCTTCTGCACGAGTGGAGCCAAAGCCCATGCGATACACGACATTGTCCAGACGCGATTCCAGCAGCGTCAGCAGGTTGACACCCGTCGAACCCTTGCGGCGCTCGGCCTCTGCGAAGTAACGGCGGAACTGACGCTCCAAAACGCCGTACATGCGCTTGACCTTCTGCTTTTCACGCAGCTGCAGACCGAAATCAGACGTGCGCTGACCGGAAGTGCGGCCATGCTGGCCAGGCTTCGAATCAAACTTCGCCTTGTCGCTGATGGGGCGGCGAGCGCTCTTCAGGAACAAGTCGGTGCCTTCACGGCGGGAAAGTTTGGCCTTGGGGCCGAGATAACGTGCCACTTTGAGTGTCCTTGTTCAATCTAACGCCAGCACACCTATCGAAGATGAGCCCTGCGCGAGTCCGGCCAGTGTTTTTATCGGCTCAGACGGTGGTCTTCAACAATCAGCCTGGATCGCGACATACACGATCGAATAGGCCACAAACAAGCCCGAAGGCTTCAACAGAACCGCCGGCGCGGCACTTACGTGCC
Organism: Paucibacter sp. DJ2R-2; assembly: GCF_025717675.1. Classification (GTDB taxonomy): domain Bacteria; phylum Pseudomonadota; class Gammaproteobacteria; order Burkholderiales; family Burkholderiaceae_C; genus Paucibacter_A. Next base: position 13,436 of record NZ_JAJIRT010000005.1, on the reverse strand, counting down.
CGCCGGCGATGAGTAACCGCAGATTATCGCAGAAAAGCGAGCATCCGTGGAAACTTAGATGCGACGACGCTTTTGCGGGCGGCAGCCGTTGTGCGGCACCGGTGTCACATCAGAGATCGAGTTGATCCGGATGCCCAAAGCACCCAGAGCACGAACCGACGACTCGCGACCCGGGCCGGGACCCTTGATCTTGACGTCCAGGTTCTTGATGCCTTGGTCTTGAGCGGCACGACCGGCCACCTCAGCTGCCACCTGGGCTGCGAAGGGAGTCGACTTGCGCGAACCCTTGAAGCCTTGGCCGCCGCTGGAAGCCCAGGACAGAGCGCCGCCTTGACGGTCGGTGATCGTGATGATCGTGTTATTGAACGACGCGTGAACGTGTGCAATGCCATCGGCAACGTTCTTGCGAACCTTCTTGCGAACGCGTTGCGCAGCCGAGTTATTGGGTGCTTTTGCCATCTTGACCTTCTTTCAATGCTGTGCGCAGATCACTTCTTGCCCGTAGCGGCCGACTTGCGCGGGCCCTTACGAGTGCGAGCGTTCGTGCGAGTACGCTGCCCGCGCATCGGCAAACCGCGACGATGACGGAAACCGCGGTAGCAACCGAGGTCCATCAAGCGCTTGATGTTGATCGACATTTCGCGACGCAGGTCGCCTTCGATGGTCATGCGGCCCACTTCGTCACGGATCTTTTCCAGATCAGCGTCGGTGAGGTCTTTGACCTTCTTGTCGAAAGGAATACCGCAAGTCGTGCAGATCTTCTGAGCCGTCGTACGGCCAACGCCGTAGATGGAAGTCAGACCAATCTCAGTGTGCTTATGCGGCGGAATGTTGATACCAGCAATACGTGCCATGTGCGTCCTCTAATTCGCTCGTGTCGTGCAGCAATCAGCCTTGACGCTGTTTGTGGCGCGGATCGGTACAGATCACACGCACCACGCCCTTGCGACGGATGATCTTGCAATTGCGGCACATCTGCTTGACGGATGCCGAAACTTTCATGGTCTGCTCCTTGACCTACTCAAATGCGCTCACAGCGCGTAACCGGGGAAAAGAAAAGCTCACTTCGCCCGGAATACGATGCGAGCACGACTCAAATCGTACGGGGTTAGTTCAACGGTGACTTTGTCGCCAGGCAGGATGCGGATGTAATGCATCCGCATCTTGCCGGAGATGTGGCCGAGAACAACATGCCCGTTCTCCAGCTTCACTCGAAACGTGGCATTAGGAAGATTCTCAAGAATCTCGCCTTGCATCTGAATGACGTCGTCTTTCGCCATGCCTTCGTTTCTGTTCTGATGGAAATTGATTAAACGGGGGATCAGCTTTTCAGCTGGCCTTGAAATTTGCCTTCTTCAGCAGCGATTCATACTGCTGGCTCATCACGTAAGACTGCACTTGAGCCCAGAAATCCATGGTGACCACAACAATGATCAACAGGGAGGTGCCACCAAAATAGAACGGCACGTTGTACTTCAAGGTCAAGAACTCTGGCAGCAAGCACACACCGGTGATGTAGATGGCGCCCGCCAGGGTCAAACGAGACAAGATCTTGTCAATATGCTTTGCAGTCTGGTCACCCGGGCGGATACCCGGAATGAACGCTCCGCTTTTCTTCAGGTTGTCTGCAGTCTCACGGCTGTTGAACACCAGCGCCGTGTAGAAGAAGCAGAAGAACACGATAGCAGCGGCGTAGAGCAGCACGTAAATCGGCTGTCCTGGCGCCACCATGCCAGCAAGGTCCTTCAACCAGCGCAGGCCGTCACCCGTAGCGAACCAACTCACGATCGTGGTCGGCAGCAAGATGATGGACGACGCGAAGATCGGCGGAATCACGCCCGACATGTTCAGCTTGAGCGGCAGGTGCGAAGACTGACCACCATAGACCTTGTTACCCACCTGGCGCTTGGCGTAATTCACCAAGATCTTGCGCTGACCGCGCTCGACGAACACCACCAAATAGGTCACGGCAACGATGACAGCCGACAGGAACAGGAAGGACACAGGACCCATAGCCCCAGTACGCACCAGTTCCAACAGACCACCAATAGCACCAGGCAAACCTGCGGCGATACCGCCAAAGATCAGGATCGAGATCCCATTGCCCAAGCCACGCTCAGTGATCTGCTCACCCAACCACATCAGGAACATCGTTCCGGCCACCAAGCTGGACACCGCCGTCAAGCGGAAGCCAAAACCCGGATTGACAACCAAGCCGGCCGAACTCTCAAGCGCCAGAGCAATGCTCAGCGACTGAAACAACGCCAGACCCAAGGTCCCGTAACGTGTGTACTGCGTGATCTTGCGACGGCCTGCTTCGCCTTCCTTCTTCAGCGCTTCCAAGGCCGGAACGACATAACCCATCAACTGGATCACGATCGACGCCGAGATGTAGGGCGTAATGCCCAGCGCAAAGACGGTGAAGCGCGACAAAGCGCCGCCCGAGAACATATTGAACAGGCTCAGGATGCCACCCTCCTGACCCTTGAAGAACTGCTGCAGCTGAGCCGGATCGATACCAGGCACCGGGATATGACCCCCGATGCGATACACGACCAGAGCCAGCAACAGAAACACAAGACGACGACGCAAGTCGCCGAACTTGCCGCTCTTGGCCAGTTGGTTTGCGTTGGTAGCCACTGTGCCTCGTTCCTAAAGCTTTAAGCGACCGAGCCGCCGGCTGCCTCGATGGCCGCCTTGGCACCAACCGTCGCACCCACGCCCTTGAGCGCGACCTTGCGGCTGATCGAACCTGACAGGATGACCTTGGCGTTCTTGGTCAGCTCGGGCACCAGGCCCACAGCCTTCAGCGTCATCAGATCGATCTCGTCGGCCACGAGGGCTTGCAGATCGTCCAGGTTCACTTCGGCATTGAACTTCAAAGCAGCCGACTTGAAACCACGCTTGGGCAGGCGACGTTGCAAAGGCATTTGACCGCCTTCGAAACCCACCTTGTGGTAGCCGCCAGCGCGCGACTTTTGACCCTTGTGGCCACGACCTGCGGTCTTGCCCAGGCCAGAGCCGATGCCACGGCCCACGCGGCGCTTGGCGTGCTTGGCGCCAGCTGCGGGCTGAATGGTATTGAGTTGCATGTGTTGTCCTCTGTTCGTGAAGATGCTTACAGCACCTGCACGAGGTAGGCGATCTTGTTAATCATGCCGCGCACGGCCGGCGTGTCTTCCAACACGCTGGTGCTGTTCAGCTTGCGCAGGCCCAGACCCACCACGGTGGCACGGTGCGAAGCACGTGTACCGATGGGGCTGCGAACCAACTTGACGGTTACGGTTTTCTTGTCAGACATGTGTCTACTCCAATGCTGGCGAATCAGCCGAGAATTTCTTCGACCGACTTGCCGCGCTTGGCGGCGACTTCCGCAGCCGTCGTGGAGCGCTTCAGCGCGTCCAGAGTGGCGCGAACCATGTTGTAAGGGTTGGTCGAACCGTGGCTCTTGGTCACGATGTCGGTCACGCCCATCACTTCGAAGACCGCGCGCATCGGACCACCAGCGATCACGCCGGTACCGGCTTGTGCGGGGATCATCATGACGCTGGCTGCACCGTGGCCACCCACCACATTGTGGTGAATGGTGCCGTTGCGCAGGTCAACCTTGACCATATTGCGACGAGCCGATTCCATGGCCTTTTGCACTGCGACGGGAACTTCCTTCGCCTTGCCCTTGCCCATGCCGATGCGGCCATTGCCGTCGCCGACCACCGTCAACGCGGCGAAGCTCAGAGTACGACCACCCTTCACCACCTTGGTGACGCGGTTGATCGCGATCATCTTTTCCTTCAGGCCGTCGTCATTGCCTTCGGTCTGCACGCGGGGTTGAAACTTTGCCATTTCGAAATCCTTTTTGCGTCAGAACTGCAGGCCGGCTTCGCGGGCTGCTTCGGCCAGAGCCTTGACACGACCGTGATAGGCGAAACCTGCGCGGTCGAAAGCAACCTTCTCGATGCCAGCAGCCTTCGCCTTTTCGGCGATGCGCTTGCCGATCAATGTGGCTGCGGCCACATTGCCACCCTTGCCAGCGCCGCCCAGTTGCTCGCGAACAGCCTTTTCGGCGGTCGAAGCACTGGCCAACACACGGGTGCCATCGTCGGAGATGACGCTTGCGTAAATGTGCAGATTGGAGCGGAAGACCGTCAGGCGCACGACGCGCTGCACCGCAATGCGGGCACGAGTCTGACGCGAGCGACGGATGCGCTGTTCTTTTTTGGTCAACATGGCGCTGCTCCTTACTTCTTCTTGGTCTCTTTGAGAGAGACCTTCTCGTCGGAATAGCGGATGCCCTTGCCCTTGTAGGGCTCCGGCGGACGGAAGGCGCGCACTTCTGCTGCCAGCTGTCCGACCACTTGGCGATCCGCGCCCTTGATCAGAATTTCGGTCTGGGTCGGGCACTCAACCTTGATACCAGCCGGCATGTCTTTCACCACAGGGTGAGAGAAACCGATCTGCAGGTTCAGCTTTTGACCTTGAGCCTGGGCACGGAAGCCCACGCCAACCAGGTTCAGCTTCTTTTCGAAACCCTTGCTCACGCCGTTGACCATATTGGCCACCAGAGCGCGAACGGTACCGCTCATCGCGCCAGCGGCGGTCGAGTCGTCACGGGGAACGAAAGACAGCTGGCCGCCTTCATTCTTGATGGTCACGAGGCCGTTCAGGGGACGCACCAGCGTACCCAGAGCGCCCTTGACGCTGACTTGATCAGCGCTCACGGTCACGTCCACTCCCTGGGGAATGGCGACCGGCATTTTTCCAACGCGGGACATTGTGTAAATCTCCTTGCGCTTAGGCGACGTAGCAGAGCACTTCGCCGCCGATGCCGGCTTGACGTGCTTTGCGGTCCGTCATCACACCTTGCGGGGTGGTGACAATCGCCACACCCAGGCCATTCATGACCTGAGGAATATCGTGGCGGCCCTTGTAAATGCGCAGGCCGGGGCGGCTCACGCGCTCGATGCGCTCGATCACCGGACGTCCGGCGTAATACTTCAGCGCAATCTCCAGCTCCGGGCGAGCGGCTTCACCGCGCACTGCGAAACTGTCGATATAACCCTCGTCCTTCAGGACTTTGGCGATCGCGATCTTCAACTTGGAGGAAGGCATCACGACGCTGGGCTTCTCAACGCTTTGGGCGTTGCGAATGCGGGTCAGCATATCGGCGATAGGATCACTCATGCTCATTTGCGAAATCTCCTAATCGTGCCGATTACCAGCTGGCCTTGACGACACCGGGGATGTCGCCCTTGAAGGCCAGCTCACGAATCTTGTTACGGCCCAGGCCGAACTTGCGGAAAGTACCGCGGGGACGGCCAGTCAACGCGCAGCGATTACGCTGACGGGTCGGGTAGGCATTGCGAGGCAGCTTCTGCAGCTCCAGGCGAGCGATGTAGCGCTCTTCGTCCGACTTCTTCGCGTCGTTGATGATTGCCTTCAGTTCCGCGTATTTCTTCGCGTACTTGGCCACCAACGCGTCGCGCTTCAGTTCACGTTGAATAAGTGAAGTTTTAGCCACGAGTCACCTCAGTTCTTGAACGGAAACTTGAACGCAGCCAGGAGAGCCTTGGCTTCGTCGTCCGTCTTGGCGGTAGTGGTGATGCTGATGTTCAGACCACGCAGCGCATCCACCTTGTCATAGTCGATCTCAGGGAAGATGATCTGTTCTTTGACGCCGATGTTGTAGTTGCCACGTCCGTCGAACGAGCGACCCGAGATACCACGGAAGTCACGAACGCGCGGCAGCGCGATCGTCACAAAGCGATCCAGGAATTCATACATCTGGACGCCACGCAGTGTGACCATGCAGCCGATAGGCACCGAGTCACGAATCTTGAAGCCGGCAATCGCCTTCTTCGACTTCGTCACGACGGGCTTCTGGCCGGCGATCTTGGTCAGGTCACCCACGGCGTGGTCCATGACCTTCTTGTCGGCAACGGCCTCGCTCACACCCATATTCAGTGTGATCTTGGTGATGCGCGGCACTTCCATGACCGACTTGTAACCAAACTTCGTCGAGAGGTCGGGCACAACTTTTTCGCGATAAAACGCTTGCAAACGAGCCATGTCGAACCCCTTAAGCCTTGATCTCTTCGCCGGTCGACTTGTAAACGCGCACCTTCTTGCCATCGGCGGTGAGCTTGATGCCCACGCGATCGGCCTTGCCGGATGCAGCGTTGAAAATCGCCACGTTGGATTGATGGATAGGCATCGTCTTGTCCACCACACCACCGGTGGTACCCTTCATCGGGTTGGGCTTGACGTGCTTTTTGACGACATTGATGCCGTCGACGACGATGTGATCAGCATCCACGCGTTGCGAAACCGCGCCGCGCTTACCTTTGTCACGGCCGGTCAGAACGATGACCTCGTCGCCTGTGCGAATCTTGTTCATGGCAATACCTTTGTCTGTGGCTGAGCTCAGAGAACCTCAGGCGCCAGCGACACGATCTTCATGAAACGCTCCGTACGCAGTTCACGCGTAACGGGGCCGAAGATGCGAGTGCCGATCGGCTCGAGCTTGGCGTTCAGCAGCACGGCGGCATTGCCGTCGAACTTGACCAAAGAGCCATCTTGACGACGAACGCCCTTGGCGGTGCGAACCACCACAGCGCTGTAAACCTCACCCTTTTTCACTCGGGCACGAGGCGCAGCTTCTTTGATGCTGACCTTGATGATGTCACCAATCCCGGCATAACGACGCTTGGAACCACCAAGCACCTTGATGCACATGACGGATTTAGCGCCAGTGTTGTCCGCGACATCAAGTCGCGATTGCATTTGAATCATGTCTATCCCCAACTTTTCCCAAATCACCCCATGCATGACGCACAAAGCTCATCGGTCAGTCTTGGGCCCGTTGACCAAACGCGATTCTCAGCACTCCTGTGTGAGTTTCGCGCCCAGCAGTTGAGGGCGGATCCGAGGCCATAACGCATCACTAGATGCGCCTTGCGTTCGGCGAAGCTTTAGATTGTGCACCAGAAGCTCTGGTGCCGTCAAGCGCGATTTGCAAAACAATTGAATAGTCAGCCTCTCGCGAGGCCTGTGTCATGCAAGCGCCCGACGATGCGCAGCGCCGAACGGTGCCGCGCGAGCTCAGACCTGCTGAGCCTGGCTCAGCATGGTCGATGCGTCGCTGACTTCGAACTTGCCCGGAGCTTCAATATTGAGCGTCTTGACAACGCCATCGACGACCAGCATGGAGTAGCGCTGCGAACGTAGACCGAGCCCACCCGCCGTCAGGTCCAGAGTCAGTCCCGTTGCTTTGGTGAACTCAGCGCTACCGTCAGCCATCATGCGCACGCTGCCTGCAGTCTTTTGCTCGCGGCCCCAAGCTCCCATGACGAATGCGTCATTGACAGACAGACACCAGATCTCATCAACACCAGCGGCGCGCAGAGCCGCAGCCTGCTGCACATAGCCAGGCACATGCTGGGCGGAACAAGTTGGCGTGAAGGCGCCAGGCAAAGCAAAGATGGCAATCTTCTTGCCAGCCACCAGGGCGTCAACAGCGAACTTATTCGGACCGAGGGAGCAACCCTCGCCCTCGACTTCAATGAATTCTTGCAAGGTCGCAGCGGGCAGGCGATCGCCAATCTTCAGCATGGAGTTGTCCTTTTAGTTGGGTAGCGGAATTGGAAGCAACGAACTCATCGCGCACAGAAGGCCCATGCGACGAGAGAAAGTAACTTCGAAAATGAAAAATGACCGGGCGCCAGTATTCCAGCGTTCCGGTCATTCCTGTCAATCAGGGCACTAAGACCCCGCGAAAGACATGTCTAGCAGCGATCAGACCACTTGTGCCTTCTCGACCAAGCGGGTCACAACCCAGCTCTTGGTCTTGGACAACGGACGGCCTTCAGCGATCTCGACGACGTCACCCATCTTGTACTCGCCATTTTCATCATGGGCGTGGTACTTGCGGGAACGGGCCACGATCTTGCCGTAGAGCTCGTGCTTGGCGCGACGCTCGACCAGGACCGTGACGGTCTTGGAGCGCTTGTCGCTGACCACGCGACCCACCAGGGTGCGCGTGTTCTTCTCTTGAGCTTGCGTCATTTCGCGGCTCCCTTCTTCTTCTCGGCCAAAACAGTCTTGACACGAGCGATGTCGCGGCGCGTGTTGCCCAGCACGGTGTGGTTGGTCAACTGTTGGGTCGCCTTTTGCATGCGGAGGCCGAAATGGGCCTTCAGCAGGTCGGTCACTTCCTTTTCCAAGGCAGCGACGTCTTTGCCACGCAGTTCAGATGCTTTCATGGTGTTCTCCGCTTCAGGTGCCGACCTGGCGGGTCACGAAGGTGCAGCTCAGCGGCAGCTTTGCAGCTGCCAGAGTGAACGCTTCGCGAGCCAGGGCTTCCGGCACACCGTTGATCTCGTAGAGCACCTTGCCAGGCTGAATTTCAGCGACGTAGTACTCCGGGTTGCCCTTGCCGTTACCCATCCGGACTTCAGCAGGCTTCTGGGAGATCGGCTTGTCGGGGAAGATGCGGATGAAGATGCGACCACCGCGCTTGATATGGCGCGAGATTGCACGACGTGCAGCTTCGATTTGACGAGCCGTCAGGCGACCGCGTTCAGTGGCCTTCAGACCGAAGTCACCGAAAGACACGGCAGCACCACGGGTGGCAACACCAGTGTTACGGCCCTTTTGCTCCTTGCGGTATTTGCGACGAGCTGGTTGCAGCATGTTTATTCTCCTTTGGCCTCACCGCCAGCGGGTGCGACCTTACGGACGACACGCTTGGCAGCGGGCTGGGCTGCGTCACCGGTGGCAGCCGGCTTGTCGCCGCCTTCACCACGCGGACCACGGTCACCACCCGGACGGCCACGGCCGGCGGGGGCGCCAGGACGGGCGTTGCGACGCGGGCGACGATCGTCTTCACCGGCTTCGCTCTTGATCACCGGCGCATCGCCGTTGGCCAGGCGGTCACCGCGGTAGACCCACACCTTCACGCCGATGATGCCGTACGTCGTGCTGGCTTCGGAGAAGCCGTAGTCGATGTCAGCCTTCAGGGTGTGAAGCGGCACGCGGCCTTCACGGTACCACTCGCAACGAGCGATTTCGATGCCGTTCAGGCGACCCGACGACATGATCTTGATGCCTTGAGCACCCAGACGCATCGCGTTCTGCATCGCACGCTTCATGGCGCGGCGGAACATGATGCGCTTTTCCAGCTGCTGGGTGATCGAGTCGGCGATCAGCTGAGCATCGATTTCAGGCTTGCGCACTTCTTCGATGTTCACAGCCACCGGCACGCCCAGACGCTTGGTCAACTCGGCCTTCAGGCTTTCGATGTCCTCGCCCTTCTTGCCGATCACCACACCCGGACGTGCCGAGTAAATGGTGATACGGGCGTTCTTGGCGGGGCGCTCAATCAGAACGCGCGACACAGCGGCGTTCTTCAGGCGAGCCTTCAGGAACTCCCGGACTTGCAGGTCTTCAGCCAGCATGGTCGCGAAGTTCTGGTTGTTCGCGTACCAACGCGAAGCCCAGTTACGCGTGACCGGCAGACGAAAACCGGTCGGATGAATTTTCTGTCCCATAGTCTTCCTTCAGCCTTCAGTTGCCGACCGACACGAAGATGTGGCAGGTGGGCTTGCTGATCCGATTGCCACGGCCTTTGGCCCGGGCAGAGAAACGCTTCAGCGTGGCACCTTGCTCCACATAGATCGTGGTGACCTTGAGCTCATCAATGTCAGCGCCGTCGTTGTGTTCGGCGTTGGCGATGGCGCTTTCCAGCGCCTTCTTGATGATCAGGGCCGCCTTCTTCTGGGTGAATTCCAGGATGTTGAGCGCATGGTCCACCTTCTTGCCGCGGATCAGGTCCGCCACCAGGCGGCCCTTGTCACACGAGAGGCGAACGCCGCGAACGATTGCTTTGGTTTCCATCGTTGGCATCCTTACTTCTTCCCGGCCTTCTTGTCGGCCGGATGGCCTTTGAAGGTGCGGGTCAGTGCGAATTCACCCAGCTTGTGGCCGACCATCTGGTCCGACACATAAACGGGAACGTGTTGCTTGCCGTTGTGCACAGCGATCGTCAGACCGATGAACTCGGGCAGGATCGTCGAGCGACGCGACCAGGTCTTGATAGGCTTCTTGTCCTTGGCAGCAACCGCCTTCTCGACCTTGGCCAAGAGGTGGTGGTCAATGAACGGGCCCTTCTTCAGTGAACGAGTCATGGCCTACCCTTTACTTCTTGCGACGCGAAACGATGAACGTCTGCGTGCGCTTGTTGTTACGAGTGCGGAAGCCCTTCGTGAGGGTGTTCCACGGCGACACAGGCGCCTGGCCTTCACCGGTACGACCTTCACCACCACCGTGCGGGTGATCCACCGGGTTCATGGCGGTACCACGAACGGTCGGTCGGATGCCCTTCCAGCGGATCGCGCCGGCCTTGCCGTACTGGCGCAGCTGATGCTCTTCGTTGGACACTTCGCCAATCGTGGCGCGGCAGTCGATGTGGATGCGACGAACTTCACCCGAGCGCAGACGCAGCTGGGCGTAGACGCCTTCGCGAGCCATCAGCACCACGGACACGCCAGCCGAGCGAGCGATTTGCGCGCCCTTACCGGGCAGCATTTCGACGCAATGGATGGTGGAACCCACGGGGATGTTGCGGATAGGCAGCGTGTTACCGGCCTTGATCGGGGCTTCCGCGCCGCTCAAGATTGTGGAACCCACTTCCAGACCACGCGGAGCGATGATGTAACGACGCTCGCCGTCGGCATAGCACACCAGAGCGATGTGGGCCGTACGGTTCGGGTCGTACTCAATGCGCTCAACCTTGGCGGGAATGCCGTCCTTGTTGCGCTTGAAGTCGACCACACGGTAGTGGTGCTTATGACCACCGCCCTTGTGGCGAATCGTGATGTGACCGTTGTTGTTACGGCCAGCATTTTGCTTTTGCGGTTCCAGCAGCGAAGCTTCCGGAGCGCCCTTGTGCAGGTGCGAATGCACCACCTTCACGACGGCACGGCGGCCGGGCGAGGTTGGCTTGACTTTAACGACGGCCATTACGCAGCCTCCCCGGAGAAGTTGAGCTCTTGGCCCGCCTTCAGCGAAACATAAGCCTTCTTGACGTGGTCACGACGGCCGATCGAACGACCGAACTTCTTGACCTTGCCCTTGACGTTGACAACGTTCACAGCCTCAACCTCGACCTTGAACATCAGTTCAACAGCGGCCTTGATTTCCGGCTTGGTGGCGTCGCGCAGCACCTTGAACAACACTTGGTTGTGCTTTTCAGCAACCGCCGTGGCCTTTTCGGACACGATGGGAGCGAGCAGCACTGAGGCCAGACGGCCTTCAGAATACTTAGGGGCGCTCATGCCAGCATCTCCTGGAGTTGCTCCATAGCGGCCTTGGTCACCAGCACCTTCTTGTAGAAGACCAGCGACAGCGGATCCGCGTAGCGCGGCTCGCACACCAGCACATTGGCCAGGTTGCGCGAAGCGAGCAGCAGGTTGTCGTCCATCTGATCAGCGATCAGCATCACCGATTCCAGGCCCATGGCCTTGAACTTGGCGGCCAACAGCTTGGTCTTGGGAGCTTCCAGCGTGATCGAATCGATCACGGCCAGACGACCTTCACGGGCCAGCTGCGACAAGATGGCGGCCATACCGGCGCGATACATCTTCTTGTTCAGCTTGTGGGTGAAGTTTTCGTCGGGCATGTTCGGGAAAATCCGACCGCCCCCGCGCCACAGCGGCGAAGACGTCATACCAGCACGTGCACGGCCCGTTCCCTTTTGACGGAACGGCTTCTTGGTCGAGTGCTTGACTTGTTCGCGGTCCTTCTGGGCGCGAGTGCCTTGGCGGGCGTTGGCCTGGAAGGCCACGACCACCTGGTGCACCAGGGCTTCGTTGTAATCGCGAGCAAACAGCGTATCAGGAGCGTCCACCTTGGCGGTGGCCTGACCTTGCTCATTCAGGAGCTCGAGCTGCATCAGATGGCTCCCTTCTTGAGCTTGACCTTGACGGCGGGGCGAACGACAACGTGGCCATTCTTCGAACCCGGTACAGCACCGCGGACCAGCAGCAGCTGACGAGCTTCGTCAACGCGCACGATGTCCAGGTTCTGCACGCTCACCGTCACGTCACCCAGGTGACCCGACATCTTCTTGCCCGGGAACACGCGACCCGGATCCTGCGCCATCGAGATGGAGCCAGGAACATTGTGCGAGCGGCTGTTACCGTGCGAGGCACGCTGCGAGCTGAAGTTGTGGCGCTTGATGGTGCCCTCAAAACCCTTACCGATGGATGTGCCTTGCACGTCCACCAGTTGGCCCGCTGCGAACAGCGAGACCGGCACTTGCGCGCCCGGCTTGTATTCGGCAGCCACTTCGGCGGCAACACGGAATTCGCTCATGACACGACCGGCTTCAACACCTGCCTTGGCGAGGTGGCCGGCTTCCGGCTTGGTAACGCGCGATGCTTTGCGCTCACCGAACACCACTTGAATGGCGGTGTAGCCGTCGGTCTCTACGGTCTTGATCTGGGACACGCGGTTGTTGGACACATCCAGCACCGTCACAGGAACGGCATCGCCGTCGTCCGTGAAGATGCGCATCATGCCCACCTTGCGGCCCAGCAATCCGAGACGATTGCTTAGACTCATGGTTTTTCTCCAGCCCCACAGGTTGACCCTGGAAGCCATTTACATACACCCGACATCGATTGGCCGGGCTGACCAGTGCACCGTACGCACAAAACCTCTCGAGAAGGCCTTGCCGGACACGATGCGCCAAATTCCGCGCCGGAAAATTCCACCGCGGAAAAGCTGGCGAGTATAGCGTGAACCCTGAGGAATGCGCAAGGCCTGCTGGACTCACCATAGAAAAAGGGCGATCCTTTCGAATCGCCCTCTTCTTAGATCAGCTCAAGTGCCTGGCGCCGCCTCACGGCAACTCTGGCACTCAAATGATCACTGCAGCTTGATTTCAACGTCGACACCGGCAGGCAGGTCGAGCTTCATCAGTGCATCAACAGTCTTGTCCGTCGGGTCCACGATGTCCATCAGACGTTGGTGGGTACGGATTTCGAACTGGTCGCGCGAAGACTTGTTGACGTGCGGCGAACGCAGGATGTCGAAACGCTCAAAGCGTGTCGGCAGGGGCACGGGGCCCTTGACGATCGCGCCGGTGCGCTTGGCGGTTTCCACGATCTCGGCAGCCGATTGGTCGATCAGCTTGTAGTCAAACGCCTTCAGGCGGATGCGGATCTTTTGCTTTTGCATGACGATTCCTTCAAAGAGCGTGCGGACTCAATCGCTTGAGTACCGCGAAGTAGGTGAAGCCCGCTTGGCTGCCGAAAGCAGCCTAACGGACTGGTCACGCAAAAGTGTTAGGCCAGGATGGTAGCAACCACACCCGAACCCACGGTACGGCCACCTTCGCGGATAGCGAAGCGCAGACCGGTTTCCATGGCGATCGGAGC
>NZ_JAJIRT010000038.1 GCF_025717675.1 Paucibacter sp. DJ2R-2 | reverse complement strand
AAGCACAAGGCAAAGCCTGACCCCTTGTCGGAGAAGAAGGTCAGCAGCGAGGCCGCAGAGATCAAGTTCTTCCGGCCAAAGGACTTCAACTTCAACGACGAGGACAACACCGCCACGTGCCCGGCAGGCCAGGTTTTGATCAGCAGCGGGCGCATCCACATCACCGCGAGTGGCCAGCCTTACCAGACCTACATCGCCAAGACGACGGACTGCAACGGCTGTGCACTGCGCTCCAAGTGCATCAAGACTCGAGGGCGTGATGACCAGACTCCGCTGGCACGTGGCCGCCAAGTCAGCCGCTTCCTGCCCAAGGCCCCAGACCCCAGCCACCCGAGTGAGCGCATGCGCCAGGCCATCGATTCACCGCGTGGCAGGCAGCTCTACAGCCAGCGCATCGGCACGGTGGAGCCGGTGTTCGCCAATCTGCGGCACAACAAGCGGCTGACTCGC
>NZ_JAJIRT010000037.1 GCF_025717675.1 Paucibacter sp. DJ2R-2 | reverse complement strand
TTCAGGCAGCTTCTTGGTGACGGCCGGCCATCAGAATCGATGCGTGGAGGCGACCGACGCCGTCGTTGGCGGCCGACTTGCTGTGGCTGGTCAACAAGCCCCAGACCAAGTCGTCGTCCATGCGGAAGCGGCACAGCAAGGTGTTGCCCGAGGCAATCTTCATCAGCTGCGCCGGGCTCAGCGTGCCAATCAGGGTGGCCGTGTCTTCCGAGATGCCCAGGCGGTACAGCGCCTGCTCGCGGTCCGTACGGATCAGGTTCTGCGCCAACATCAGGTAGGACAGATTGGCTTCACGGATCTCGGCGAGGATTTGGTCTGCGTTCATGTCTGGGCTCCGCTTCGGTTTGTCTTCAATCAGGTTTCGTCTCAACGTGAAACGAATTGTGAAGATCCAAACAAAGCCGCAACATCAGCCCAAATCCAGCTCTTGAGTCCCGGTTCTTCCCAGAACCTTGTCAGGCAAA
>NZ_JAJIRT010000036.1 GCF_025717675.1 Paucibacter sp. DJ2R-2 | reverse complement strand
GCGTCAGGGGCTGCGCAATGAATCGGGACGGACCCGGTAGGGAGTTTTTTTACAGCCTCAACGTTGAAGCTGAGCCGACGCCGCAGGCGATCGGCTCGAGCGACCGGTTATGCAGAGCCGCTTCGAAGGCACTGCAGTGGAAGTGGCCGACAGCATACCGAAGCTGTACCCATGTGACGCTCGGCTGAGGCGGCAAGCGCGCTGTTCTTCTGCGGACTGGCGGCGCACCACGAGACGCGAAAGAGCAACCTGGCCAAGACCGGCAAGATCACTGCGGCCGGAAGCTGGGCCGGAGCGGCCGCAGCCCGACCCCGAGGAAATCACGGCAGATTGCTCCGCGTGGCAGAGGCGAACGCCCGACCGAAAACGGATCTTCAAGCGTTGCTTAGCTTGCTGCATAACGTTGAAGCTGAGGGGCCGCAGCCAGCTGGCCGCGCGGAGCTGAAAATATAGAGGCAGCGTAGCGCGGCCAGCTG
>NZ_JAJIRT010000035.1 GCF_025717675.1 Paucibacter sp. DJ2R-2 | reverse complement strand
CAGCTGGCCGCGCTACGCTGCCTCTATATTTTCAGCTCCGCGCGGCCAGCTGGCTGCGGCCCCTCAGCTTCAACGTTGAACCGCACCTGCAGCTATGCCTTCCAACCTCGACGAGACAAGAATTCTGGCGTTCGCCGTCTATGAGTTGCGTCTGCTGCTTGCGGGCCATCTCGGTAGCAATGAAACGGCCGATCCCGCGCTTCGGGCGGCGGCACATCTCGTATATGCGTTGCACAACCAAGCGCTGGCCATCCTTGAGGGAAGGACATTCAGTACAGCGGAGGCTGTGGCGGCAATCGCGTCAGTCGATCGCATGTGCGGGGAAAGCTTTTCACAGAGGCTATCTGCCGTAGCACAGGGTCCGGTTCAACCCTTCGCTGCAGCGGACGGCTCCGCCGCCCGCTGAGCTCAAACGTTGGGCGTCATGTCGTTGCGTTCCTTCCTAAGTAAAGAGCGCTCTCGTGATCGCACGCTGTTCGTCGCTTGTGG
>NZ_JAJIRT010000004.1 GCF_025717675.1 Paucibacter sp. DJ2R-2 | reverse complement strand
TGGTGAACGGCTAAGGCATCCCGCCGGCCTCTGTCCTGTTTGACAGGCTCGCAGCGTAGTCCTTTCAGCAGGATCACCTCACATCATCCACTCACGCCCCCTTTTCATGAACAAGCTCTTCTTCACCATCGCCACCCTGGTTGTCGCCTCCGCGGCTTCTGCTTGCCCTCCTGATCCAGTACGAGTTCAGAACCCGCTGGGCACAGACATCGCCAGTTGCGTTGACGGCACGGGCTTGCGCGCTGAGATGGATGTGGCGCTGTCGGGAATCTGGCAATTCCGCGCTCAATCGAAACGCACCGATGGATCAAGCCTATGCAGCTGGAACCAGAACATCAACGCGGTGGTGATCTGAGTCGCGAAGAACAAAGTCTAGTTAAACAAGGATTTAGCAAATGAAGAAAACGTTTCCTGTCCATGCGCTCGCAATCGCATGCTCTTTCATCCTCATTGCTTGCGGTGGTGGCGGGACGGGCTCCAACGAGAGCGAACGAGCTACGAGCGCAGGATCCACGAGCACGTCAGCTGCGGTTTCAAACAAGGCCCCCTTGGCTCCCCGCTTGCTGTCCGTTGCATCTACGTCTTTGATAAATCTTCAGCTCTCCTGGGACGCGGCAACAGACGACTCCACTGCTGCGAGTCAGATGACCTATGAGATCCACTCAGCTTCTGTTGATGGATTTACCCCAAACGGTGAGACGCTGGTGCAGAAGGTGGTTGGAGCAACCTCTGCCGACGTTGTGTCCCCAAAGCTACCGGCAGATACGGTCCAGTTTGTTCGAGTCGTTGCAGTGGACAAGCAGGGCCTTAAGGCCGAGAGTGAGCCTAAGTCCATCAAGATCGAGGGCATCAGAGTCAGCCCATTGCGCGCGGGCCAAGGCATACCTACGGTCTTTACTGTGCAAGGCGTTGGCCTCACCAACGATGTGACGTTTGGCCTGGAGAATTGCACGGCTACGCAGCCTCCGCTTCGGCAAACCGATACCACTGGCACAAAGTGGCAGTTCATGTGCGCCCCGACAATGGGCGGCAACTCCGCATTGAAAGGGACGCTGAAGTCGCAAGGCGTGTCACGTGCTGCAGGGTTTGTTGTCACCGCAACTGACACCGCGCCCACAAGCCTTGATGTCAAACGACTCAAGTTCACGCGGGAGCGTATCTCCCTGGCCCGAGTTCCGATCAACAACCTAAGTGGCATTGCCTTTCCCCCCGCGCTGCTCTTGAAGTGCTCGAAGGTTGAAATGCGCCGAGAGACAAAGTCCATGCATGTTCCCGAGACCACATGTGAAACGAGTTGCACCAAGAACATTTTTGGGTGGTGCCAGCCAAACTTGCCGAGTTGCACGACCACGATGGTCTTGAAAGAAGTCAGCTTTGACGTGCCCACGGCCTACATCGGCGACCAAGAGTTCACGGCCGATGTTTCGATCAACATGCCTGCCGCTGGCTTCAACCTTGATGAGATCAAGTCGGACGTCAACCAGATCATCAGTGCAAGCATTCGCAGTTCCCTCGAGAAACACGTCAACTCAGCAGTGACTCAACTCAAGGAAGGTGTTCAAGCCTGCGCAGCCAAAGCTGGCGCGCTGGCCGTGACGCGAGGTGCGATCGCCGCCTATGCGTCTGGAGGTTCTGCGGCAGTCAGTGCGGCGACTGAGACATTCGTTGCAGCTTTCAGTCCTTGCGCCAAAGTCGAAGTAGAGAAAGCGGGTGAACGCTTGTCCAACTTCTCGGAAGCGTTGAACACCATGACCGAAGGTACCAAGAAGGATGTTGAGAAGTATTTCAGCGACAAGATGAACGAAATCAAACCTCAACTCGAGTTTGGCTCGCAGTGCGGTAACTGGCATCCTCTTTGAGTTGATCGGCATCTAGCACTTGCTGACGCGGGGAGCGGGCGGCTCAGATCTGGAGTCGCCCCGTGTGCATCTCATATGGTCTTCGGCAAGATGGCCATATGAACGCCTCATCTATCATGCTCCTTGGACTTAAGCCAGAAACTTGCCCTGCATCGGCATGTCAAGAACGACTCGATCAATTCTAAAAAGCAATTGCTCATGAGCCATTTCAATCCTTTTGACAATCGGAAAAACGGCCTGACCTTAGAGCAGGCCATTGCCATCGAAAACGAAGACTTGGCTTTGGTGAAGCAAGCCCTAGAAGACTGGCATGTCGAGGGGAAGGTTAGCGCGGAACCCATCGATAAGCCGCTGCAGGGGAACGAAGGCCGGGTCTTGAGCATCGCCT
The DNA here is from genome assembly GCF_025717675.1 of Paucibacter sp. DJ2R-2. GTDB lineage: Bacteria > Pseudomonadota > Gammaproteobacteria > Burkholderiales > Burkholderiaceae_C > Paucibacter_A. The sequence goes on along the minus strand of NZ_JAJIRT010000004.1, from coordinate 456,197 downwards.
TTTCGCCTGATGGGAAGCGGCTGGTTTCCGGCGGGCATGACGGGATCCTGCGACTGTGGGACGTCAAGTCCGGACAGGCCATCGGAGGACCGCTTCTTGGGCACAAAGGCGCTGTGAATAGCGTGGCCTTTTCACTCGATGGACAACGGCTGGCATCGGGGAGCGAAGACATGACCCTGCGGTTGTGGGACGCCAAGTCCGGTCAACCCATAGGATCGCCGCTTCAGGGGCACGCAGGCGCAGTCCATTGCGTGGTGTTCTCGCCCGACGGGCAGCGGCTGGTGTCGGGAAGCTCTGACAAGAGCCTGCGCCTGTGGGACGCCAAGTCCGGCAAGTCCATCCTCACGCCTTTGCAGGGGCACGATGGCTCCGTCAGGAGCGTGGCGTTTTCTCGCGATGGTCAGCGACTGGTGTCGGTGGGCCTGGACATGACACTTCGGGTGTGGCACGTGAGGACCGCTCAACCGATCGGAGCGCCGCTGCCAGGGACGCAAGGCAAAGTCACGAGCACGGCGTTTTCGCCCGACGGGCGGCGGCTGGTTTCTGGGAGCGAAGACAGGACCCTGCGGCTGTGGGACGCCGAGTCCGGTCAGCCCATAGGAGCGCCACTTCAGGGGCACGCAGGCGCAGTCCATTGCGTTTCGTTTTCGCCCGACGGGCAGCGGCTGGTGTCGGGAAGCGAAGACATGACCCTGCGGCTGTGGGACGCCGAGTCCGGTCAGCCCATAGGATCGCCGCTTCAGGGACACGCAGGAGCAGTCCATTGCGTGGCGTTTTCATCCGACGGGCAGCGGCTGGTGTCGGGAAGCTCTGACAAGAACCTGCGGCTGTGGAACGTCAAGACCGGTGAGCCGCAACGAAATTGGGTCATGTCGCGACTGATGCGCCGCTACTTCGCCGTCTTTCTCAGCCCATATTTTTTGGATGAGACAAAAGGCCCAGGAGCGAAGACAAAGCTGGTGAAGCGATCGACCAGTTTGCGCTCATGGTTTTCTACATGGTCCCATCGTCCTGACGATCACGAGGCTGCAGACGCTGGGCAAAAGGCATTTGCGAGCCTGCTCGCGCAAACCGAGCCGACAGCTCTCCAAGCGATCCGGTCCCGCATTGAGCACAACATCGCAACTTACTCAAAGCACCTTGAAGCCGAAAGCTCACCGAGTCAGCCGGTCAGAGAAACTGCATTTGAGAACTACCTGCGCGGAATGATCGTGAACCAGTTGATCTCCGCCCGACGTACCGACGCGCGTCGAGCAGGCATATTGGCGGGAGCTTACGAAGTTGAAGGCGAGTTGGAAGCGGACACCAGACAGCCCCCCGGTGACGATGAAGGGAATTCCAACGAGAAGCCTGGCGAAGACGGGAGCGATCCCGAGGAGATCGAGGCTGGCGCCACTGATTGCAACGTCGGCCCAACAGTAGCGGCCGGGACGTCATCAAATGTGGGTGACGGAGGGGAAGAGGGTGAAGAACCCGAGGAGGGTGCAGGGGGGCAGAGCGTTTGGATTGACGGCGGCGTCAGCTCTGATGTGCTGAGCAGGGAGTTCCTTCGCGCTTATGAAGCTTGCATCAAAACGCTGAGTCCTAAAGCACAAGAAATCATGCTGGCGACCCTAGACATGGGCAAGGGCGAGCACTTCGATAGTGACGCAAGCGTGATTCAAAAGGTCTTTGGAGTTAACGCAGAGAGCTTTCGGAAGACGCGGCAACGTGGATTCAAAGCTGCACTCAAGTGCTTGGAGTCCAAAGGCTTTGGGCCGGACTACTTGTCTTCTGTGGGTTCGTAAGAAAGGAACTTTTCATGACTACCCGCAACATCAATTCGCTTGATCAGTTCCTCGATCTTGCCGCGACTCACATTGCCGTCGAGCAATCAACTCAGGTCGCTGAGCAGGAGCTGGCAACTCTCAGCACCCAAGAGCAAGATCGACTTTTTCAACGCATGTGGGCGGCAACGGTGAGTACTGCCGAAGCTATCCGCGCCGAGGAGAAACAGTCGGCTGCAGCCGAGCAGCTTCAAACACACGATAGCCAATCCATGGCCGAAGTCGCCATCGCGCTAGGCAGGCTGTTCTCCGGCTTGGCCTACCACGTCGGGGCCAAGCTGGACGAGTTGATCCGGCCCGCACCGCGCCCGGAGTTCTCTCGCTTGACGCTCGGTGCGAGCTCGCTGCCAAGCGAGAAAGCAGAGTTGGACATCAAGTTTGCCAACGGCATTGTCTGCCGCCCCGACATGGCATTTCCACGCCAACCAGGCGATAAACCGCTGGGCTGGTTGTTCAAGTGCCCTGATGACGGCAAAGTGCCAGATGGGCAGGGTGGCATGTGCGACGCTCGGTCCTGCGAGTGGCGGCTGGTGTTCCGCTGTGGCGACCAGTGGATCGATGGTCCAGTGATCGGTAGCTTTGATGCTAACGGCGAGATTGAAGTGCCATTCACCGACAACGCAGTGTTCTCTGTCGATTTGGTGCCGGTGGCGGTTGAGCCGTTGGATGCGTCAACGTAGAAGGCTAGGCAAGGCTCATGGGACATGGCGCCGCAGAGCCTCGGCCTTACTTCGATCATTTTCCCGGTGGAAACTCAGGGCACGCCAGTGGCAAATCAAGCCCTTCGGCGCCCCATTCTTTGATCTCTGCTTGAGTGGGGTTGCGGCCCACCCTTTCGCAGATCCAGTCGGCCATGCCTGAGGCGGTCAGCCACAGGCGCAGGGTTTCGTCCAAACTGCCGGAGACCACCCGCCTTCCATCCGGTGAAAACGCCACGCTGGTGACCTTATTTTCATGCCCACGCATCGGCTCCCCAATAGGCCGGCCGGTCTGGGTGTCCCGCAGGCGCAGGGAGTCGCCGAAACTGCCGGAGACCACCCGCCTTCCATCCGGTGAAAACGCCACACTAAAGACCGGGTTAAAGACCGGGTGCTCAATCTCACGCATCGGCTCCCCAATAGGCCTGCCAGTCTGGGCGTCCCACAGGCGCAGGGTTGTGTCCCAACTGCTGGAGACCACCCGCGTTCCATCCGGTGAAAACGCCACGCTGGTGATACCATTTTCATGCCCTTGCATCGGCTCCCCGATGGGCCGGCCGGTCTGGGCGTCCCACAGGCGCAGGGTGTAGTCCACACTGCCGGAGACCACCCGCCTTCCATCCGGTGAAAACGCCACGCTGGTGACCTCATTTTCATGCCCACGCATCGGCTCCCCAATAGGCCGGCCGGTCTGGGCGTCCCACAGGCGCAGGGTGTTGTCCTGACTGCCGGACACCACCCGCCGTCCATCCGGTGAAAACGCCACGCTAGTCACGCGATCGGTATGCCCACGCATCGGCTCCCCGATGGGCCGGCCGGTCTGGGCGTCCCACAGGCGCAGGGTCTTGTCCTGACTGCCGGAGACCACCCGCCTTCCATCCGGTGAAAACGCCACGCTAGTCACTCGATCGGTATGCCCACGCATCGGCTCCCCGATGGGCCGGCCGGCCTGGGCGTCCCACAGGCGCAGGGTTGTGTCCCAACTGCCGGAGACCACCCGCCTTCCATCCGGTGAAAACGCCACGCTTGCCACGAGGTCGGTATGCCCTCGCTTCGGCTCCCCGATGGCCCGGCCGGTCTGGGCGTCCCACAGACGCAGGGTATTGTCCAAACTGCCACTGCCGGACACCACCCGCCGTCCATCCGGTGAAAACGCCACGCTAGTCACTCGATCGGTATGCCCACGCATCGGCTCCCCAATAGGCCGGCCGGTCTGGGCGTCCCACAGGCGCAGGGTGTTGTCATCACTGCCGGAGACGACCCGATTTCCATCCGGTGAAAACGCCACGCTAGTCACTCCATCGGTGTGTCCACGCATCGGCTCCCCTATGGGCTGGCCGGTCTGGGCGTCCCACAAACGCAGGGTCGCGTCCGCACTTCCGGACACCACCCGCGTTCCATCCGGTGAAAACGCCACGCTAGTCACGGCGCGGGTGTGCGCACGGCTCTGGCTGATCTCAAACAAGCCTTGCCTAGCGATGGCCTGCATGGCGTTCAGAATCGAGTCGCTTGTCACCGCGTCATGAGGAAGAACTCGTAAGGCAAGCGTGCGACGCAGCAGCGCCGAATGGCTGGTGTCGGCATCGACTTCGTTGGTCCAGCGCAGGGCCAGGGACTCTAAAGTGCGTCGATCCGCTTTTTGCTTGCCTTTCCATGCTTGCCATCCCGCCCATAGAGCCAGAATGGACAAGCCTAACAAGATCCAGGCACCCAGTTTCAACCGCCGGTTGCGCTGGTTCAACTTGACGGCAGCATCATCAAGTTCCTGATTTGTCTGGCTCAGGGTCTGGTTCTGCTTGGCAATCTGCTCGGCAGCTTGCTCCAGTTCGTGGTTCGCCGCTTCCACTTCTGCTTTGCGCCGTTCGAGCTCTTGATTCTTGGCCTCCATCTCCTGAAGCCTGCGTTCCTCTTCCTGGGCTTGCTCCTGCTTGCTGCGCTCAATGTGCTGCTCGCTCAAGCGCACATACTCCCGTTCCTGGGCGCCTAGCACCCCTTCTTGGTCAGATGCCCGCCTGGCATCGAGCAAGTCCCGCTCCTGCAGTAGCCATGCCTCATCCTGCTGTGTGTCCAGCCACTTGGCCCGCTGTGGCAGCAAGTGCTCTTGCCGCCACTGCAGCAACTCATCGTGCTGCCGAAGCCAATCCGTAAGCGCCGTGAAGTGGTTGAGCACCGCCTCATGCGCCACCTCGAGGTGCTCCTGCGTCCTGACGACCAAACGCGCCTGGATCCAGGGTTCCAGCAACTCTGCCTCTTGCGCACTGGCGCTCAGGGGCGCTCTGACATAGCCGCGCTGCGCTGCTGTGCTGCCCAGCGCCTTGCGTGCCATGCGCCCCAGCAAGCCCAGAACCTGACTAGCCTGCAAGGGCCGATCCTTGAGCAGGCGCTGCGCCGTGCGGTTGATGGCCCCTTGCAGCCGCCCCATCGCCTCGTAGTCCGCCTGGGTCAACCGAGTGGGTGGGGGCGGTGTCTGATTGCTGGCCGCCTGCTGGGCTTGGGCCATGCCGTAGAGCTCGTTGAGTGCGTACTGAAGCAGGGGCACGCTGGCTGGGTCCTTGGCATCGGTGCGTAGCGCGTCGAGCAAGGCTGGTTCACGCCCAACATCGGCTAGCTGGCAGGGCTTGTCGATGACCTCGAAGAGGAACTGCTGGTGTTCCCTGTCGTCGGGCGCATCCAGTTCGATCTGCTCTGGGAAGCTTTGACGCAAGGTTCTCTTGAGCCGAGAGGCGTACTCCTCTCGCACCGTGGCCAGCAGCCACACACCGGCTTGTTCCAACTGCACCAAGCACCCATCCAACTGCCGTAACAGGCCATCAACCTCCGGGCTTGCGCTCTGGACGGTCTGGCTCACCAGCTCTTCCATCTGGTCGATGGCCAGAATCCAATGGCCCGACTCCTCCCGGAGCCGCTCACCCAGAGCCCGCCCGAGCTCTGCCAAGCGGTCCTGCGGGAGGACGCAGTTCGGGAGCCAGCCTTGCCAGTGCAAAGCCAGACTTTTGGCCCACTCGGCCTCGGTGGGGCTGCTCAAGGCGGGCACTCGCCACACGGGTCGGCGCGTTGCCGTGAGCGCTTGGGGCTGCGGCAGGAAGCGGTAGCCCTTGGGGGCGGTGTACAGCACGCGCCCCAGCACCCCGGCCTTCATGAGCGAGCTCTTGCCGCTGCCGCTGTAGCCGGTGATGAGCACGCCGGGCAGGTACTTTGCGCCGGGATCCGAGGGCAGGTGCTTCAGCACTTCATCCACCGCCGTGTCCCGACCAAAGTATTGAGCTCGATGCTCAATGTCAAAGGCCAGCAGGCCCTGGAAGGGGTTGCCTGAGAACGGCGCCCTGAGCTCTTGCAGTATCTGGCGCAACCGCTGCGGCAGCAGAGGCAGTTGCCTGAGCGCGTCCAGCACGTCTTGCAACTGGCGTACCGGCACGATCACGCCTTGGCGAACCTTGTCGCCCAGCCCTACTTTCTCCAGCTCCGCCAAGTTGCCCTGCGGAACCAGGATGCGGCCGCTCTGCGCTTGACCGTGCTGCTCAAAGTAGTCCAGCGCGGCTTGCACCTTGGCAGGCACGCCACCCACTGCACGCACTTCCAGCAAGGGGTTGCGGTAGCCGTCCTGCAATTGCTTGGCGGTGCCGAACAGCTCCCCCGTGGCTGCCACCAGCGATTGGGGCTCGTCAGTGCGGTGTCCCGCACTCAAGCGGTCCATCAGCAGCATCACCGTGAAGGCCAGATCAGCGCTGGCGCCTTGCGGCGCAAGGGCCGGATCCGCCAGCGTGTAGCGCAGCCTCAGCGGCTGGCTCATCTCATCTTTGCCCGGGTAGTCGCTGGAGCGCAGCATGCGCCACACCAGAAGCGCCGCCTCGCCGCAGGAGCGCACCAAGTCATCTTGCTTGGCGTTCAGCGCACCTTCCAGACGATCCGGGGCCTCTCGCAACTCCGCTCGGTCAATCACCAGCCCCTGCGTGTCCTGGGTCTTGCGCTCCAGCAACAGCAGTACTTGTCCTGTCGGATTCCCTGGCATCAGACCCGCTCCTTTCACTCGTGCGCTTTGACCCGCGCTTGATCGCACTGGTCCTCATTTTGCCCAAGCGAGTGAGCGCAAGAACTGAACCTGGGGTCAGTCCGCCAGACCTCCATGGTGTCCTGTTTGCTGTACCGGTCGCGTAGATCTATGGAGTTTGCGACGTGGCTCTGTTGAGGCTTGTCGGCTCAGCGATGCGCACAACGCATTGCAACGGTTCAGAAACTTTTTGTAGCCATGTGTCCAGTTTGACCGCCCTCGCGGCGTAGTTCTTTCAACAGCACCACTTCACTTCTTTCACTCATTCACTCACCACAAGGAAATCTCTTCATGAACAAGCTCTTCATCGCCATCGCCGCCCTGGCTGTCGCTTCCGCTGCTTCTGCCGCCCCCAACACCAGCACCTCGGCCCAGTCCCACACCCAAGCCTCCGCCCACACCTCGAGCTCGGCGTCGACCACCGGCTTGTACACGCCCACCGCGCCGGCCCAGTACCGCCAGGCCTATGGCGACTCCCGCCCCACGGAGACCCGCCCCTACAACACCGATCGCGATGTGCAGGCCACGACCAAGTTCTCCAACAACAAGCGCTAAGGACTCAACAGTCAACACCCCATCTGCAGCAACTGTCCTGTTTAGCGAGCCCAAAGCGTAGTCATTACAGCAGCCTCACTTCGAGCCTGCGCCCCAACCCAAACCTCAGAGAGATCCCCCCATGAACACCACCCGCATCAAGCAACTCCTCGCCGCCACCGCCATCGCCACGCTCGCAGCCCTGCCGGGCGTCAGCAACGCCGCCACCTACTACAACCCCTACAACGGCCTGTGGTACGGCAACGTCTGCCAAGGCACCTACGGCTGGGTCTGGATCGGCTACCAGCCGATCGGCAACAACTGCTACGACCCCCGCATCGGCTGGGGTGTGGTGAACGGCTAAGGCATCCCGCCAGCCTCTGTCCTATTTGACCGGCTCGCAGCGTAGTTCCTTCAGCAGCCTCACTTCGAGCCCGCGCCCCAACCCGAACCTCAGAGAGATCCCCCCATGAACACCAAGCGCATCAAGCAACTTCTCGCCGCCGCCTCCATCGCTGCCATCGCGGCATTGCCCACGGCCAGCAATGCGGCGACTTACCTCAACCCCTACAACGGCCTGTGGTACGGCAACGTCTGCCAAGGCGCCTACGGCTGGGTCTGGATCGGCTACCAGCCGATCGGCAACAACTGCTACGACCCCCGCATCGGCTGGGGCGTGGTGAACGGCTAAGGCATCCCGCCGGCCTCTGTCCTGTTTGACAGGCTCGCAGCGTAGTCCTTTCAGCAGGATCACTTCACATCATCCACTCACGCCCCCTTTTCATGAACAAGCTCTTCATCGCCATCGCCGCCCTGGCTGTCGCTTCCGCTGCTTCTGCCGCCCCCAACACCAGCACCTCGGCCCAGTCCCACACCCAAGCCTCCGCCCACACCTCGAGCTCGGCGTCGACCACCGGCTTGTACACGCCCACCGCGCCGGCCCAGTACCGCCAGGCCTATGGCGACTCCCGCCCCACGGAGACCCGCCCCTTCAACACCGATCGCGATGTGCAGGCCACAACCAAGTTCTCCAACAACAAGCGCTAAGCGCTCAGCCGACAACTACAGACCAACGTACCCAGCAGGCCTGCCACTTGACGCGAATCGTCCATGCGGACCTTTAAAGCCTGCAGGCCAAACCATGCCCATTTTTTCTGGATTCTCAACATGCCCGCCTCGTCGTTGACTGAGCTCAAACTGTCCCACTTACGCTGCCTTGGGCTGGGTGACCGCACCTTGGAAGTTTGGCGCGAAGTTCTTGATCGCGGAGATTCATTGAAGGTCATTGCTCGACGGCAGCATCGCGCTGTGGTTACGGTCAAGTACCACATTCGCAAAGGGCTCCATGCCCTAGATGTCAACAACCAGCGCTGTGCTTTGATCGCGCTCGAAGCGGTTGCACTTGCAAGCCCAGAATACTCAGCCGGTCAGCCTAGAACTCCAGCTCCTTCTCTTGCCACAGCTCACCTCGCACATACCAAAAACACGCCCGCCTCAGACGTCTGAACAATCCAATGCATGAAGAGACATCCACAAACGGAGGGCAGTCTGACCACCTTCTCGATCGAACCACAACAGACTTTGCAATTCAGCGAGCGACTGACGTAGCTGACAGGGAACTTGCAGCGCTCATCGCTGAAGAGAGGGAGCAAATTTTCCAATCCATATGGTCGGCAACAGCGCGCGCTGCAGAGGTGGCTCAAACACGAGTTCGGGCATCGGGGCATGCCCAGAGCAGTGCCCCGAAACTCACTTAATGCGACTGATATTGTCGATTGAGTACCTACAGGACGCGATCTCGGCTGCAAACTTTCGACATGAACGATTGATCTGTTGTTGATCAATGTGTGGCTCGCTACAAGCCCAGCTCTTGAGCCGTGAGCACGATCACATCTAACAGCGGCTTGTACTTGTCGTCAAACGGGCAGTTGACGAAGACCTTAACGTCATACCCATGAGGTTTCACAAACGACAAAACCATCAGATGAGAGCCATCGCTGACAGCAACTTGCGGCGATCATCATCCTTGATCTGGCGCGGTGCCTCAGACGCCGGCAGTGACGAATGCCCGGAAACCTGCCCACGAGCTTGGTGCGCGTGAAGCCCTGCTCCTGCAACTCGAATATGGATTCTTCTCCTTGTCGGCATCGGCAGGAGCAGGCGCCCGCGACTTCGGCGGTTCCGCTTTGCCCTCGACGGCAGCGGTTTTGGCTGTGTGGTGATGATAGACGGTCGATCTCACTTGTCTGCACATTGCTATGCTCTGACAGCCCGTCGTGCCTCGAGGCCCGGGGCTTGCAATCAGCGTTGGTAAGTGTCCAATCATGTGTGTGTTGGAGCAGAAGTTCAGGAGGCTCGCGATGACGACGCCATCGGAAAGGGTGCGCGCCTTACACCTCGGCTCAGAGTTGCTGGTGTGCATACATGCAGACGCTGCCGTGGCCCCTCAGAGTCGCGAGCTGGCAGCGGCCCTCATTGATCGCTTCCCGAATTGTCAGAAGTGGTCGGCGCACACTGAAGTACAGCCGTTGCCGCCATCTTTGGCTGAGACCGAGGTCATCTTTGAAGCCGGCGTGCTGTTCGAGTCGCTGGCCGGTGTTGGCCGCATGGGGAGCGAGACAGCCAACCTGTGGAGAACTGTCATGCGGCATTACCCAGGGTCAAAGGATGGTTGCCGCAGCCCTGAGCAAGTGTGGCGCTTGTTCCGGCAAGACCCATTTGGGCGTCTAACCTAGCATCGAACGATGGTGCTGAAGGTAAATGGCTTTGGCCTCTCCGTGCATGCCGGTCAAGTCACATACTAAGACCGCGAGACTGTGGTCCATGGGGCGTGGGTTCTGGCCCACCCTTAACTCCGTGCCCAGTGCGGGAAGTCGGCGCAGATTGTGTTCGTCGTTCTCCCAGTCCGTCGTTTGGATCTCAACTCTTTGAGCTTGCGCACGATGACCTCGACATGCGCAAGTGGTACGGACAGGGTGTGCTACCCCCTAAGGGAGAGTTTCAGACTCCCAATCTCCGCGAATGGCCTTGGGGAGTCACTAAGCCCGAACTGAGCCTCGCAATTGCTGCCGCTCTGGCGCGAGAGTGTCCATTCGTGTCCACAGTTGCAGGTCGCCTTGTACCCAAGACTCGAGGACCTGATGTTTTGCCCCGGAACTTCTGAGCTGCACAGCCGGCAAGTTCCGATCAGCTTGGCCAATTCCAGCGCGTTGACCAATGCCCGTTTCGTATCAGCAGTCGCAGTGCTGGCATCTAAGGTCGCTTCTTTCAACTTCCTAGAAGCCGAGCCCGCAAGAATCAGCATGCTTCGCCCTTGACTCACGATAGTGCCTTCGCCGGCCTCTTGCAGCGCGAGAGCAAGTCCCGTAGGCACGGGCTCCACCTTGAAAGGCCATTGCCTGGCGAGCTGAGAAAGCAACCACGACTCGACGGCAAACCGTACACGCTCAACCCCATAGAACTCCATCGGATTGAGGACGCTGTCGCCGCCGCACTGATCTTCGTCTCCGCGTCGCCTCTCTGGCATACAGAAGACCACCAAACGATCCGGCTTCTGCTGCGACCAATCGCGATGACCTCTCATGCCTGGCACCAACCAGAGCAAAGCCGGACCCCGCTGTTCATGGGTATCTAGAGCTAAAACCCATTCGTCGCCACTTTGCTTGGCTGACAGCTTCCAGGGGCCGAAACTCCAGCTTCCATCGGCGTTCGGCGCAAGCAGGCGGATTTCACCGAGAGCATGCCGGAGCAGCAGCTCCACATAGCGCCTATGACGTTCTCCGCGCTGTCGCTCTTCCTCGAACCGCTGAGTCGGTGAAGCCCCGCCCGCCGAATCTGCTGCATGCGCCAACAACCAGAGGGGCCGCAAATGCAAGTAATGCGGATCATGGCGGAGGATGTTGGTGTCGCGCAGCATCATTGGGATCTGCCGCGTCATCGGTACAGCCTTTGCGACATCGCTGCACAGCAACTGCCGCACTCGGCCAAGCAGGGATTGCAGTACTTGGCGCGTTTGAGTCACCAATTGGCCCGCGCTCTGCTGATCTTCGAATGATCGTCCCCAGAGTGCGCATAGGGCGTTGCGCAGCCGATAGTGCAAGCGATCGGCTTCTTGCAGCCCCTTGGCCGCGTCATGACTGGCTTCTAAGGACATTAGGTCCGTCACTCGCCTGTCCAGCCACTTCCGCAGTTGCTCCAGCAAACGTACAAACACAACGTTCTCATAGATCGCCAACTCGTCTTCGCTGACCTCAGCCTTAAGTCGTGATGGCACCACGCCAGTAATGTCGCGCCGATGCCAGTCTTCCGAGTGCGAGGCCAATCGCGTGAGCATGTCCGGCGCCAAGCGTTTGGCACGAGACACGGGAAGGACCTCAGCGTCATAGCGCATGTCCATTCGGGGGCGGCGAGCAATGTGATCGAGATGTCCCGTGTCCAGGGTTTCTCGCAGCATGCGCTCCAGCTTGTGCAACTCGGCCATCTCGTCAAGCTGCGCAGGCATGACAGGCGACGGAAGGACGCCGTGCCCAGCACCGTCTATCTGCCGGACCACGTCTCGCAGCGCATGGTCGATCACCCCATCTGGTCGTTCAGGATCCTGCTCCATAGAGGGTTGCTTGAAAACAAGCGGGGGTTGCGCTGTCAGTCCGTGGCCTGCCAGCGCGCAGCGGCTGCTGCCGTCGCTCCACAGCACCTCACCCTTCGCTACCTCAATGCAGCCATTGAGCACCACCGGCTGCATCAGACGAAAGCGGCCGGGTTCGACAATGTCGGGCAACTCCACTTCGATACCGTCGTAGCGATCGAAGACCTTCATCAGCCGCGTCGCTCCAGACGTTGGACATCTCGCTGAATAGCTTGCAGGCAACGCGTTGGTTCCTTCTCCAACCCACAGTCTTTCCATAGTTTCAGCAGTGCGTCCTGGACCTGGAGAAGGTCCTCGGGCTTGACGTCATAGCGGCCAGTGACCTTGCCCTCGCGGAACATGCGGCTAGCCAGCAAATGGTCAAGTGCCAGATCATCTGAGCCACCCGCCTCCATCACGACCGGCACGAAACGCAGCATCTGGCGTTCCAGCCGGTTGCCCCAGCCAAGCGCGAATCGCTCGCTGAGAAGACTGGTGAGACCGCTGGAATTGACACGCTTGACCAATTTACCTACGTGCTGTGCATGCTTCTTGCATGCTGCGTCGAAGCCATTCGTTAGGCTGTCAACACTCCATGGTGATGGGTTACGCGGCCTGGGAAGCCTCTCGCCATGCTCCTCCTGCTTTGGCAAGTCCAGCACAAAGGCCCGGTCGTGGGTCTTGTCAGCAAAGGCGTTGGTAGTTTCGTCCTGGTTCGCGGTACCGATGAACCATAGGTTCGATGGCAGCAGGATGTCCCGCCCTTCGCGCAACATGGCAGGAGCCTGAGCGGGCGCGGTTTCCAACAGACGTATCCAGCGTTTGTCTTGTCCCATCTCCATGGTCGAGAGGAAGTCGGCGAAGTACTGCTCCGGCCGCGAAAGATTCATCTCGTCGAGCAGCACGATGTGCATCAGATCGCGGTAAGCAGCCGTCTGCGCCTGGTACAGGGCCTGCAGCGTCTCGCGTTCGTAGTAGCGCTTCTCGAAGGCGTTGTAGTGGCCGAGCACATCGGCACGGTCGCGCCATCCAGCTTGCACCGGCACTCGGGTGAGCTTGCCGCCAACGGCATCGGCGAACGCTACAGCCAGGGTCGTCTTGCCAGTGCCACTGATCCCCTGAAAGATATGCAATTGGCTCATGGCCAAGCCGCCCAGGAAAAGCTGCAGCTCCTCTTTGCGGAAGTGCAGCACCTTGCGAGGTTCTGAGTACGCAATCCGCACCTGCAACTCATCCACAAACTGCCCCAGACTCTCGGGCACCGGCTCGGTGACGACTGGTTTGTTGAAGTCCCTGTCCATGCGCGTGAGTTCGGGGAACACGGACTCGTGCTGCTGACGGTCCACCAGTTCCTTGACGTCGCCCTGGAGTTGAACCACTGCCTTCTGCAACAAGGTGCGGTTGCTCTCCATTACCTGGCGTGTCGCTTCCCAGTCCTCGCGCTCGGTGACGCTACGTTTCCACTGTGATTCGCGGCGACGCAAGTCGTACAGTTCAGCCTCGGCCGAGTCCAGACGCTCCTGCAGGTCGTCACGCTCGCGGCGAAGGCGGTCCCCGTCCTCCTGGGAACGGCTGGCCAGAAGGTCCTGGACGCGGCGGTCGAGTTCCCGGTTGGTCAGGTGCAGCGTCTCGATTTCCTCGACCAGGCGCTGCGGATTTCCCCGCGACAACTCGCGCAAATCCTTCAGTTCATCGAGCTCCTGCTGCAACGAATCGATCTTGTCATGCAGCTTTCCTGCCTTCTCTTGGCTGCGCTGGAGCTTGGCCCTCATGTCATCGACATCGCGCTGAGATTCGGCGCGAATATCGCTTTCCAACGTTTTGCGTCGTTCCAGTAACAATTGCGCGTCTAACTGCTGTTGGCGCTCGCTTTGCTCCTGCTTTTCGCGCCGCTCCAGCAGGTCCATTTCAATCTGCTGCAGTTGCTGGTGGCGCGCACGTGCTCTGACTTGGATCTGCTCGGCATCTGCGCGCGCCTGCTCTAGCAGCTGACAGCGCTGCACGTCGATCTCTGCTGGCAGCCTATCGCGCCGTGCTTCCAGTTCTGCCACTTGTTGGCGCAGCACTGCCAGTGACTGTTCCCGTTCTGCGACCAGCCCTCCGCGCAGCTCTGCCTCGCGCTGGACCAGCTCGACTTCCCGTTTCACCAACGAGTGCCGCTGCGCTTCTTGCTCTATTCCCTTGTCTTCCTGCGTCCGCCGCGTGGCCTCGATTTCCTCTCGCTCCATCTTGGAATCGGCAAGCTGCTGCTCCACTTTGCGGCGAAGCTCATCCAGATGGCCTCTGGCATCGTCCAGGTCAAGCTGCTTTCTTTCTCCGTCTGCTTCGATTTTCAAGCGGGTGGCTTCCGCACGCTCGCAGGCTTCTTTGAGCTGCGTACCCCAGCTGGCAAAGCGGTCGATCACTCCAACGAAGCGCTGTTGCTCCGACTGGGGAAGGTGCTGCGCCAGATCCTTGACCAGTGATTCGTCCCAATCGGGTGGTTCTTCACCTATCAACGGTGCCGTCTGCGCCACCGTCGCCAATAGACGCGATATGACCGCGCTCGGTGCCGGTGCCGCAGCTTGCCCGGCAACAGCTGCTCCCGAGGTGCGCTGTGGCGCTACGAACTTGTTGTTCTTCTTTCCCAAGATATTTACTCCTCCCTGAACCAAGGTTCGAACTGTCTATGCCATGCGATGGCAAAGCTCGCCATCTCAAGCACATCGTTGCCATGCAGGCGGTTTCCGCTCGCATGGCTCCCTTTATTTCGCGTGTCGACCAACGCCAGCAAGCGTTCCCATTGCAGGCTTCCAGCAGGCAGGCGCCGCATCGGGTGGTCTGCATGGCGACCCGTACAAAGCAGTGCTGCAAACAGCAACGCCTTGAATGCACTACCGTCTAGTTGCAAGGCGTGCTGCACCTGCCTGGACCCTTGTCCGCTGAGCACGCCGATGGGTCCGGCCTCAATCCTCTGCGGCAGCGGAAGCTGCCGCAACAGTTCCCCAGCCTGGGCGCGGCCGCTCCAGTGCGGAGGCGCGGCATCTGCGGGCCAGGGCCAGCGCTCGAGCAAGCGCATCACAGTCGCCTCCAGGAGGGATGCGCTTTCCTGAGTCAGGGCAGACAAATCTTCTGGCTGCAGCCGGCCATCCCCTTGCCTTTGCTGCTCGAGTCGTTCGCGCAGGCGCAGCACACGGCCCATGTGTTCCCGCATCAGCGCGTTACCGGGGTGATGCAGGTGCGGCATGCCCACCAACTCAAGCTCTGTCCGATGCTCCAGGTGCTGTAGCCACTGTGCTGGTGAATCGCACTGCGTTCCATCGTCCGGCAAGAGGCGGACAATGCGTTGTGCCAGCATTGGCAACTCGTGCAGACGGGCCTGAAGCAACTCTCGCAGCCAGCGTGCCGCCGGCGTTAGCTGCCATGGATCGCTCACCAGCCAGGGTTGTGGGTCGCCCTCGTTGACATAGATGTCGCACCAGACCCAGGCCGGCATCGGCTCGTCGCCCAGCAACTCAATATCCTCGCTCCCCAGATCCGCCAGCTGACCGCCATCCCCCTGTGCGGCACGAGCGCGCGCGCGCTCACACAGTCGCCACGCCTGCAGCAATGCGTGGCGGTCAGCCTGTCCATGCTTGTCATGTCGCGGCGCTTGCAGCACGAAAGGCTTCAACTGCTTGCCGCTGTCGCGGTCGAACGAAAACTGCGGGGATTCCGTTAGGCTGCCATCACGTGGCAGGATCTCAGGCAATTCACGACTCACGCGCGGCAACCAGTTTCCGGACCAGGCATCCTGGAAAGCGTACTGCTGCGACAGTCGCGGCGCGCGCCCAGCCTCGCCGGTCAGCATCCGTTGCCCTTCGGGGGTCACCCGTCCCGCGTGGTCCACGAAGCCAAAGGGCTCCAGTTCCTGAGCCAGGACATAGGCCACCAGGTCCGGATCGAGCTCCAGCATCTGGGCAACCTGCATGCGATCTCGGACTCCGGCGTGCAACAGGCCGAGGATCCCCTCCTGGAACACGTTGAGGCGCAATTGAGCTTCGGGCGCCAGCACCGTCCACACCTTCACAGGCCACAGCAAAGCCAGAGTACGGCCTCGCCTGCGGAAGCGCTCGTCCCACCGCAAATAGCGCTCAGGCAGCGACATGGCGCACCTCCTCAAGGCAAAGGTCCATGAGCGCGCACATCTCGGGTACGGCTGCTTGTGCAGCCTCACCATCGAACATGGCGCGGTCGCCGACGGCCAGCAGCAGCCGGCGCTGGCGGCTCATCGCCACGTTGAGGCGATTCGATGAACGCAGGTGCCCGTAGCGGCGACTGGCCGCTTTTTCCCACTCAGCATCGTTGTCGCCATCGGGAAGGCCTAGCGGTGAGGCGTTGCTACGCACAACGGATAGCAGCACCACGTCGAACTCCTTGCCTTGGAAAGCGTCGACGGTGCCAATGCGCAGCCGCTCCGCGCAGCTTGCATTGGATGCGTGTTCCGGCCGCACTCTCCAGCCGGATTCACTTCGCTCTGCCAGGTCCAATCTTGCCAAGGCCTCGAAGATGGCATCGCGTTGAGCGGCGTAGAACGTAATGACGCCGACGCTTGCCTCATCAGGCAGTACATCCAGAATCCGCTTCACTTCAGTGGCCACACGTCGCGCTTCGGCCGGACGATGGCGACTGGTGCCGCTACGCTCGTCTCCGCCTTGCGCAGCTGGCACATCCAGCCATGCGCTCACAGCGTCGCCATAGCCGGGCACTTGCAAGGTGAAGTCCTCTGCCTTGCGGCCTGATTGAACTCTTCCCAGACCAGCTGCCTCGTAGAAGTGCCGGCTGACAAAGTCACCGAGCCGCGGATGCATGCGGAACTGAGTGTCGAGCATCACCACTCGCGGATAGCCGTCGCTTTGCTCCCGCCGTTTGAGCTGCCGCCACAACCGCTCAAACAGACTGCTGCGATAGGTATCGCTGTCGGCCTGGTCGCCGCGCTCGGCGCGAATCTCCTCCTCGATTTCGGCATCCAGCAGGTGAGGCAACTGCCTGTGGTCGCCCACCAGCACAATGCGCCGCCGTGCCATGGCCATCGGCACGAAAAGATCCAGCGGATTGGCACGCGCTGCCTCGTCGATGATGACGCTGTCAAACTGGATCCCTCCCGGCGCATCTGCCACGACGTTTTTGAGCCGACTCATGGGCATGCTGGCGGCCTGCTGGCAGGTTGCGCCGACGATGCTGCTGTAGTTCTCAACAGCTCGTTGGATCCAACTGGGATGTGCGGCAAAGGCATCGCGGTAGCGCTCCAGCACGCCGAAGCGTCCGTGCCTGCCCGCAGCGACCTTGTCGGCCAGTTCACGTCTCAGTTGCAGCAGCAAGGCCTGGGCCTGCTCATCGAGGCGATCTCTCATGGCTGCTGGCCTGGGGTCTGGGCGCAGGCGGTCGAGCAGCCGGTCACGCAGTGCCGCGAGTTCCGAGATTGTTGTGGGAACCCCTGTCTGAATGGCGGTCTCGCGAAGCAGTGCCTTGTCTGCCGCATCCAGCATTCCGGGTACATCCAGCAGCAAGCCCAGGACGCGGCGCGCCTGCCGTGGGCCGTCGTCCTCGAAGGAGCAAACTTGCGTCCGCAACGAACGCACTGCACGCGTCAGCTGCAGCCTCCGATCGGCAGCAAGCTCCATACCTTTCGTGGCACCCGGCTCACACCCCTCTACTCGGTAGGCTTCCCATTCGGTCTGCCAGCGCGAACTTGGCTGGATGCGTGCCCCATCCTTCAGCGCTGCCAGCAGCTCATCAAGCTCCTGGAACAGAGCGGAATGTTTTGCGGGTGGCGCACCCAGAACCAGAAGGCGGTTGAGGAGTCCACTGAAGCGGCGCAGCAGCGGCTGTACCGGTTCGTCTTGCTCCATGCCCACCAGGCGCGCATCGAGTTGCTGCAGCCGCACTTTGCGCCACTGCTCCACAGGGTCTGTGCCTTCGCGTCGGTTGGAGCCGCCTATCTTCACCGCCGGCAATCCAAGCACATTGGTGCGCTCCAGCGCGTTCTCCACCGCGTCATGCTGGAAGCTCGAGACCAAGACCTGGTGCGCCAGCGAGCCGCCTTCGCCGAGCTCCGCCAAGCGTCGCTCTAGTGCTGCGATGACTTGGGTCTTGCCCGTGCCAGGCGGCCCGATGACCAGCGCCACGTCCGGTGTATTCAGGGCAACCTCCAGCGCCTCTTTCTGGCGCGGCGTGGGGCTGCCGCCTTTAAAGCTCTGGCGCGCATAGGGAGTGAGCGCAGGCAGCCCCGAGGGGCGCACCGTGGGCGTGGGCAAGTCCTGCAGCAGCATGCGCAAGGACTTCACACCCAGTCCGGCCTCAATGCTCTGCCGAGCACGCCATCGCCGCTCCTGCTGCGTGCGGTTGCCTGCCAATGACAGGAAGACGAAGCCGGACTCCCTGGGTTGAACGTTGCCATCCCCCTCGAGTACCAGACGTCCGTGGTCCCAACGAGGGCGGCCGCGGAACAAGCGGCGCTTGTCGCGCTGCCCAAGGTCTGTGTAGAGTTCGCTGTCCCAGGCCGGCGAGTCCTCGTCGACCTCCAACTGGTCGTCTTGGGTGCAAAGTTCCTGCCAACGCTTCTTGAAGGTCAGCAGCGCTTCCGGCTGCGCTTGCAACCTCCAGCCGCCCCCTTCATCGCTGGCGGGCTCACAGCCGCTGTAGCGCAATGCCCCCAAATTGGCGGCGCGCTGCACATCGCGCTCCCATTCTTTCTGGCCGTAGAGTTTCCAAAGCTCCAGGTAAGTGTTGAAGCCGGTCAAGGCCGCATCCATCGCTGCCCGCTCTCCGTCATCCTGAGCGTGGATCCCTTGCAGAACATCGGCGAATTGCACGTCGCCTTCCACGAGCACAAAAGCTTGGAGTGCCGTGCGTTGGCGACGCGAGACGCGCTCTACCAGCAGTGCCTGCCCATCGTCGCGCCTAAGGTCCACCACATGGTGGCGGCCGATGAGCTGCATTTGTTGCCGGTCCATACGGACGTGATGTGTCATGAAAGCCCGTGTAGGAGCCCCGGCTTCGGTCGGGCATAGGAACTCGTCCGCCAACCATGTGACGGCGTCAGCGACCTCAGGGCGAGCGATCAACTTGATCTGGTGCAATTGGTCGGCCACACGCTGGTCAACACCCAGCACCAGTTCGCCCTCCGCGGTGTAGCGTTGCATCGGTGCAAGGCATTGCAGCCACACCCGGTCCGACTTGATGCGGGCCAGCAGCCAAAGTGCATCCTGGTTTTGAGCCAGGAATTCCAGCGAACGTGAATCTGCAGCGGGCTCCAGCGTGGCAACCTGCTCTTCCTGACGCAAGAGAAAATCCTCTCCGCGCAGTCGCAGCACGGCCTCAAGGCCGGGCTGCCATTCACTCGGGTCGAATGCGCGGCTGACCACGCGTGCTGCCAGCAAGTCTTTGCCCAGCAGTGGCGATTCATGCAGTTTCATTTCAGTGCTTCCTCACCACTTGAAACGCCAGGCGCCATGCATCTGGTCACACTTGCCAAGGAGCAGCTTGTGCCAAATCCCCTGACGCTCAAGCGAAAGCCGCCGCTCCACCGGCATCAGTTGCTTGCTTCCCTGGTGCAATATCCATAGGCCCCGCTCACCAGTAGGGCGCACCACCAAAGTGTTGCCATCGATCCAAAGCGATGCCACCACCCCGCTTTCCAAGTAGGTGGCTGAACCCGGCGGCGAGCTGCGAAGTTCGGTCATTTGCGAGCCAACAACTTGCTCATGTGACGTCGGAATCCAGCAGTCCGCAGGGCGGGCCTCTTCTCCCAGCTCTTGCAGCGGAGCAAAGAGCTCGTGCTTCATACGCAGTACGGAGCTGGCCGGGTGCACGGTGCCGCAGAACGGGCACTCCAGACCGGCATTCCAGATGAAGGTGCTGCCGCAACCCTCAGCGGCTTCGCTGCACGTCACCTGCAGTGCTGCGGCGGCTTCCAACGCCTCGGCCCACTCCGCCATCACGGGACGTGCTTCGGGCCGTTGCAAGCCGCCCCGGAAGCAGCGGTCGAACAGCGCTTGTAAGGCGGGCGTGCATACCAACTCCCGTGCCATGCCACAGATGGCGCGGTTGCTGTCGTCTTCAGGATGGTCGACCCAGGGCAGTTCACCGCGCAGCGCTGGCTCCTCCAGTTCGCTGTCGCTGTCTACTTGCTCACCGCTCTTGAATGGATGCAGCAGCGTCAACAACTGGAACGCCATCACCGCAAAACTCCAGATGTCGGTGTAGGTGCTGATGCCAGCGTCGCGGCGAAGGATCTCCGGCGCACCGTAGTCTGGCGTGTAGAGCTGCAAGTTGCTGTCGCGTACCGCGTAGCTCAAGTTATCGCAGTCAATGAGCCAAACCTGTGAATGCTCCGGCGAACTGGAGACAAACACATTCCGTGGCGACAGGTCACCGTGGGCAATAGCAAGTCCATGCAACTGGGCCAGCACACGGGCCAGTCGCGCCAACAACCGCAGTCGACGACCCAGTCCGCCTGAGGCGACATAACCGGCAGCTCCCTGGTCTTTCAGAAACGCCTCGTGAGCCTGGCTCAGCAATTCCTCAAGTGGGATCAGCCCATCCATCAACTCCATCACATAGCCCGCGCGCGGCTTGATGATCAGCGTCTGTGGCATGGCGATCGGCAATCGGTTCTCCAAGATGGGCATCCGGCGAACGGATTCGATGCGCCGGCGCCAGCGCTGTGTACGCTCGTCGGCATCGGGCCAGCGGCTGACCTTCACAAGGCGTCTCGCATCTCCGGCAATGCGCAGCACGATCCCCTCGCCGCCCTCGGCCAACTTCAGTCCCAGTTCGTGCTGAGTACCTTGCTCATCCACCACAAACTGCTTCTTCTTGCGCGCAGCCGTCTCTGTCTTGTCCGTCATCCGCATCTCTCTTCCTTGAACACCGCTGCCAGCGTCTTGTCATCGCCATGAAGCGGCGTCGCCCAGTGGGTAAGTTCGTGGTTCAGCCATCGCCGCCCCCCGCGCCGGCTTCTGCACGCCAAGTCTCGACGCACTGCGCTGGCGAAACCGCCAAGGGCATTTGGCAAAAGGTCGTCGGCCACGCCATCCGTCATCAGCAGCACCATGTCGCCCGGTTCCTTCAGCGCGAAGTCAGCCGTGTGCCAGGCTGCCCAGGCCCGGTCCACGCCTAGGGCGCGCGTCTGATTGCCGAAGCCATCTCGCGCGGGGGTCAAAGGCTGAGCCATGCCTTGCGTACACAGCAGCACCAGACCGTCACCAATCTGCCAAGTGCGTGCACGCCCTGCGGCGTCGCAGACCACCAGCAGCAGGGTGGTAGCCGCGAGTCCCTTGTCAGCCCATGGCACTGCTGCCAGCCAGCGACGATAGATGTCTGTCGCAACCTCGCGCGCCGACACCTCAAGCCAGCTCCGAGCAGGCCAATCTCTTGCTACCTGCTGGGCCACCTTCACCGCCAGACGCGCGCCTGTGGCGCTGTGCGCACGCGAGCCCAGGCCATCGGCCACCGCAGCGATCCAGCCGCCGCGCCATCCGCGCAACTGCAGCGCATCCTGACCCTGGGTACCCTGAGCGCGATGCGCGGGCCCTGTCACGCAGGCCCCAGCTGCTCGCAGCGTCGTCGCTCTCGTTGCCAATTACAGTGCGTCCAGATCGAGGTCATCCAGCGCCGCGTCCAGCTCCAGTCCGACGGGCTGGTCTGGTGTGGCGCTGGATGAGCGAGCCACCACGCTCATGGTCACTGCGCGGAAAAAGCGCACGATGTCGCGCACTTCATGAGCCTCAAATACAGGCGCCTCACGGTCATTGGCAAAGCGCGCCAGCATGTCCCGATCGGCATCTGCGCCAATGGCTAGGGCAAACCGCGAGGCCTTGCTACCGCGCTCGCAAGTCTTGAGTGCCTCCAGCTGCGCTTCCCAGTCGTCGTTTGGTTCGCCGTCAGACACCAGCACCACCACAGGGCGGTAGGCTCGCGAGGGCACCAAGACCTTGTCCTCCAGCAGTGTGCGCGCCAATGTGAACGCCGATCCCATGGGCGTAGCGCCTGAGGCCTGAAGCGCCTGCATGCCCTCGATGCGCTGCGCAGCCACCAAAGGCAGGTATTGCTGCGCCTCCCGTCCACCAAAGGTGATGAGCCCGACCTGGATCTCGGCACGCAGTCGTGACTCTTGCGCGAAGCTCTTGATCATCTGGCCGAGGGCGACGTTGAGGGCGTCGATCTTGCCGTTCTCGGCCATGCTGCCACTGGTGTCAGCCAGCACGATGATGGGAAGCGGCCGCGGTTGCGGGGCAGCAAAAGCTTTCAGTTTGGTGGCGGTTGCAGGTTCGTTTTTCATGGCCTCGTGTTCCTTTTCCCTGATGCGAGTTGCTTGAAAGAAGCGGCTCTGTATGTCTTCGTCGTAGCTTGCAAAACCCATGTCTTTAATCCCCTGTTGGATGTCTCGAATTCGGATCAATACGCATCTCGGGCTCTGATGTTTGCCCGGCAGAAATGCCCCTCGTCCAGTGCTTGCGGAAGCGTCAGTGCCGGTGCCGCAACCGCATGCGGCGCTTGTCCCGCACCGTGGTGCGAATGGCATGGAAATCGGTGTTGCGATAGGTGGTGACCACCAGTTCCTCTTGAACCAGAACCTGCAAGCCCGAGAGGCCCGAGATGTTCTGCCCCTGTTGGGCCAGTAGCTTGACTTCTTTGCGCCCGATCACGTAGTAGGTGAGCCCCTTGGCATGGATGCGCCTGCCGTACTGAATCGCCAGTTCGATGTCGGTCCGTTGAATTCCACGTTGTTGCATCCTGATCTCTGCGTGACTGCTCATTTCGGGCTTGCGATCAAGTAGCTGGTTCTCTTTTAGGCGCTGGCTCATGGGGAGACTCCAAGGTTGGCTGACACTCGACATATTGCGAATGCCGTGCCAGAGCAAGGAGTCGTCCTTGTCCTAAATAAATCAATGACTTACAAGCAGGCCTCATGAGGATTGCGGAAAATTGTTTGCGGAATCCGCAAACTTTTTATTACTCACGGCATCCTTGAATGGCAGGCTGGGCCATCGGGCGGTCAGTCTCCTTAGTTCCAACGACGCTGATTGCTCGATGGCCAACTGGCCGTTGGCCCCCTGGAAGTTGGCTCGAACGCTGCTGGGTTGGTGAGCGCGCAACCAAGCCGTTACCTCGTCAAGGTGCTGCAGCGCAAGCCCCTCGTCGAACCACACAGACCGCGGATGGTCCGGCTGGTAGTGGATCAGGCTGTCGCCAGGAGCCGCCAGAACTTTCGTCGTTGGCGAGTCCGCCCAAGCCAGGCGCCCCAACAACTGCAGTTGCCCTTTGCTCCCGCGTGGCGTCTTCACCACCCAGATGTCATCCGGGGATCGCTGTTGCAGCTCGTCGAGCTTGTCCTTGGAAGATCGGAAGTAGCCGATGCGGCCTTGGCGAATGTCAGACTCGTAGTCTTTCCAGTAGTACAGAACGTCCATTGCATCTTCTAGGAGTAGCGGGCCGCATTTGCGGCGCAGTGTGACTCGACGATCTCAAGCCAAGGCTGGTAACGGGACCTCGCCTTGGCGGACGAGAAGCCCAAACTTCTGTAAGGATGGCATGCAATTAGCCGCGCCAAGAACTTGTTATGCCAGTGCATTGGAAAGCGCGGTCAAGGTCAAGGTAGGCGGCATTGGCGGTGCGGTGGCTGAACAGCAACGCACCGCTCGCCTGGAAAAATTTCCGCAACGAATCAACGGCCGTATTCACTTCATCGGCTCCCAGAGTGCCCATTCAATGCTGGGCTGAAAGCTGCCAGTCGATTGCCCTTCGCGCCGATGCAATCACATCGAAAAAGGCAAGTGCTTCCACCTCAGCTTCGCGCTGCATCGTTGGGAAGTCCGGCGATCTCCTTCCTCCCATCAGCATCACTCGAATAGGTTTGGTCATGTGCTTCGACAGCTCATGCCGATAGCTGATGGCCTGGAGGTAGTCCTCGTGGTTCAGTGCATGTGATGGGCGCTTGAACTCAATCAGCAGGCACGAACCGTTGAGGTCTTCATTCAGCACCAGGTCGGGGCGCTCAGCCGCCTTGGCGCCCTGGTACTTGCGCCCTAGCGCCTCTTCCACCGTTCGCTTGAGCGTCTGGTTGGAGCGGAAGAAGGTGTAGGTCGCGCCCAGAATCCACAGGTTGCGCTCGATCGCCTTGTGCATCTCGGCCTCACGCGTCTCGGGCGCTCGTGCAAGCGCTTCCAACTCGTCAAGGAACTGCATGCGCGCTTTAGCTTGGGTAACCAAAGTGGCCATGTCGGCCATGCCGAACTCGTCAAGCGCTGCCGAGATGGCTACAACGTCTTTTCGCGAGGCATCGTGGATGTGAGACAGGACTGCGCCGTACTCAACGTGCTCGATGGCCTCGAGCAACACATAAACGTATTGCTCAAGCTTGGTTGGCTCTTCGCCGTAGAAGCGTTCCAGCGCGCGGCGCACCGCCTTGTCGGCGAACTCGCGGCGATGCTCAGGCATCGCTGCAAGCCGGTCCTTGATTGAACGGCTGATCCGAGCCTGCGCCAGCTGAATCTCGCGACGGTATCGCTCCCTGTAAGCCGCGATCAGGATGGGCTGTACTTGCTCGGTGACCGCAGAAAGCAGGCTGCTGTTTTCGATCACGCTATCCCAGCCCGCCGTCACATGGTCGCGCAGACCGTCAGCCTGGACCTCACCGTACAGCTTGGACTTCAGTTTCTGCGGAAAGTCTTCCCGCTCTTCAAGGCCAAAAAAGGACGGCTTTCCAACCACCTTGCCGTCCACCCGCAACACGATGCCCGCCTGTCGATGGGCCGATCGCTCTTCGGCAATCGCAAACCGAAGCTGGACGGGGCCGACACCGGAGACATCCACCGTCTGGTCGGTGTAGGTGCCAACAACATCGTCGACGCCGAGCAGTTTCCCATCCACGTAGACAGTGAAGTCCGCCGACCGGCCATACTCAAAAATCAGGGCTTGGCGCATCCTGGCTGCATCCGGGAAGGCCAGTTCACCGTGGAGGGTGCGCAGCGTGATGGTGGTGCCGTGTGACTCCGGGTCGCTACGCTCGGTATCGATTTGAATCGGCAAGTGCTCGATATCTTCAACGCCAGCGAGGTCCGCCATCCGTAGCGTGAAGCGGCTGAGTGTGCCTCGCGTGCGGGTCTCGAGGGTCATCTCGGCGGCAGCCATCAAGCCCGCAAATTTGCCGATGCCTTTGCGCCCCTTGACCAAGCGTTGCTTGCCTGCAGTTCTCTCACCTCGATGTACTCGCCGATCTCGAGCGATGGCCAGGTAGTGCGATTCGAGCTCGGCCCGCGTCATGCCGGAGCCATCGTCCGAAATGACGATAGGCGCATCGGTCATCGGCGCCGGCAGCGAGATGTGAACGTTCTCGGCGTCCGCATCCCAGGCGTTGTCGACCAGTTCCTTGAGTGCTTTCTCAGTCGACGAGTATTCCTGGCTCAACAAACGAGCCAACCTCGAATCAACTTGAAAGCGTGCAGTCTTTGCTGCCATCGCTTTCCTCCCTGATATCTGTCGGTGGGTCGCTGGAGGTTAGTTCCAGCACAAAGTGACTATACGGTTAGTTACATAAAGAACGCCTTGCACTGTGAGAGTCCTGCACTCTGCATTGAGATGCGCGGGGCTGCGTGAAGCCTTAGCTCTGGCGGGTCGATCTGAAAGCTGAGACCATTGGGCTGGCAGCGTCTGTGGCCCATCAAAGTCCCACAAGGGAAACCTCTGAAGTTCTTGAGCGAGAGTGACTTGATCAATGAAGCCATGGTTTAGGCAAGTGCAATCAGACAGAGATGGGCTAACTGAAGTACTTAGCTGAAAGTGAAGCTACCAAAGCATCCGTCTGATCTGCAGCGCTGCCTGCGTTCTGGGAAAACTGGGTGATCTTCGCTAGCAGCGCCTCGAACTTAAGTTGCGCTTCCATCGGCGGCTTGCTGACCATCAAGCCCTTCACAATGCCCATGTTCCATCCTTCCATGATGGCGCCCTTTGATTCGCGCTGAGTCTGTGCCCGGACTTCTGGGTCCCAGCGCAAGCAAGCCCATAAATAGGAAGGCCGCATCTTCTGCTGATCAAGCGACAGCGTGCACAGATGCTTTGTGCTGATGCAAACAGGCAAATCCTCAGGTGCGATTGCGACCCGACCTGTGGTGCCCATGATCGTGACCATGACATCCCCAGGGCGAACGGTGTATCGCTCTAGTTCCTTGTACTTCTCAGGTGAGACGAATCGGCGTGCGCCCCAGGTGAATGAGTTGGAGACAACGTTGTCGATCCCGAGGACTGGGATGCCCGATTCGGTGAACTCTGAAACGAGTAACTGACTGCCGAAGGGTCCCGTCCTCGCTGCGTTAGGAATGGATGCGAGGACACTGTCAACCGAAGCTCGGTCCGGGTGCTTCGTGGCGAGGTCCAAATAGGCAGCCCGAAGGAATTCGTCGGCGAGGCGGATGGCTTCTAGGCGTTTGCGGCGCAGGCTGTCGGCCTTGTCGAGGATGGCGGCGATGCGCTGTTGCTCATGCAACGACGGCAGCAGCACGGGCAATGCAGCAACGTCCTTTGGGTAGAGATGAATCCCCTTTACTTGGTCCCGAAGCCTTTGTCGAATCCGAGCGCTTGTAATCCAATGATGGATGAAACGAGCATCGGTGCAGTGCTGCATAGCTCTGACCACAAGCCATTCACCAGTTGGCAGACTGCCAACTACGCTTGGCTCTGCCAAATACGACTTTGAGCCTACATAGTCGGCGTTGTGCGCGGCGTTGAGGATTAGAGTATCGCCAACCTCAACTAGTTTTTCAGAGAATCTTGCCGCAAATTCATGATCAACAAATGATTCGAAGCTGCCAGCGAAACGCCCGAGGGAATTCACGTCTTTGATTTTCAAAACTGGGTGCCCGCCCTGTCTCTGATCTACGCGAGCGGGTGTCTTGCCGTTGAACACGAGGGCGACATCGCTTAGTTGAACAAGCCGGTTCATTTCAACAAGTCTTCCAGATCCGTTAGCTCTCTTTGTATCGCCGTCTCCAGGTGACGCAACTTGGCGACGATGGCCGCAGGTGCGTCGTGTGTTTCAGCGATATGCACTTGCTCTTTATGTCGATTGATAGACAAGTCATAACTCTGCGCCCGTATGTCATCAGCAGTCACTTCAAACGCTTTGGCCGTCCGATCACTGAAATCACCCTTGCCCTCGCACCATTGCAGAAACTTGGCCTTCACATCGGGCATATCGCCTGACCCGTCACCGATCTGAGTACGTTTGTCATCCAGCGTACGGCCATCCGACTGAACGTCGTAGAAGAACACGTTCTCGGTCTTGCCACCCTTCGCAAAGATGATGATGGCAGTGGACACGCCGGCGTAGGGCTTGAACACGCCCGAGGGCAGCGAAATCACGGCCTCGAGCTGGTTGTTCTCGATCAAGTGCTGGCGCAGTTGCACGTGCGCCTTGCTGGAACCGAAAAGCACGCCGTCCGGCACGATGGTTGCACTGCGGCCGCCGAGTTTCAACATACGCAGGATCAGGCCAATGAAGAGCAACTCGGTCTTCTTGGTCTTAACGGTGCGCAGGATGTCCGGGGCCACGTCTTGCTCGTCCAGGCTGCCTTTGAACGGTGGGTTGGCGAGGATGAGGTCGAAGGCGTTCTTGGAGCCCTTGGGGTGGCGTTCCTCAAAGCTCTGGCTCAAGGTGTCTTGGTAATGGACATCGGGCTGCTTCACGCCGTGCATCACCAGGTTCATGGTGGCGATGCGCAGCATGGTGGCGTCGAAGTCGTAGGCGTGGAACATATCGCTGTCGATATGTTTGCGATGCTCGCCGAGCAGATCGCCGCTGTAGCTGATGTGCTCTTCGCCTTCCACAACTTCTTTGTGCGTGCCGGCGGCGCTGCTGTGCTCACGCAAGAGGTAGTCGTAGGACTCGATCAAGAAGCCAGCGGTGCCGCAGGACGGGTCGCAGATGCGATCAGTGGGCTGGGGCTGCATCAACTCCACCATCATGCGGATGATGTGGCGCGGCGTACGGAACTGGCCGTTGATGCCGGCCGTGGTGAGCTTGCCGAGCAGGTACTCGTAGAGATCACCCTTGGTGTCGCCTTGTTCCAGCGGCAGTTCGTGCACTGCGCTGACGGCCTTCACCAGCAGTGACTCCTTTTGAATCATCAGCTGCGCGTCCTTCATGAAGGCGGCGAAATGGCTGCCTTCGCCCGTGCTGCGCTCGGCAAGGCGGCGGAAGTGCGGGAACACGCGGTCACGCACATGGGGCAGCATTTCAGCGCCCCCGTAGTGACGCCAGGTTTCCCAGCGGCAGCTTTGATCCTCTTCGCTGAACAGGCTGGCTTCTCGCTTGCCGGTGAGGGCTGCGCGCTTTTCCTGGGTGCGCTCCTGCATGTCCAGCAGGCGGCTGTACATCAGGAAGGTGATCTGCTCGATGACGGTGAGCGGGTTGGTGATGCCGCCGGTCCAGAATTCGGTCCAGAGACTGTCGATACGGCTTCTCAGTGCGCCTGTGATCATGGCTGTACTACTTCTTTGTTGTTGTTATCGCTGCGTCAGTGTGCCGCAGGCGGCTGCAAGGGTTCGCCGAAGGCACGCACCATGCGCACGACTTCGTCTAGTTGCGTTTGATTGGGAAAGACACCACCCAAGCCTTCGGCATGGACGGTGTTGAAAGGAGCATCGAACAATTGCCCGACGGCGATGGCGCCAAACTGGCGGATGTGGTCCTTCAGCAGCGCGAGGAAACGCAGTTGCTGACTATTGAGGGCATGGGCTTGGGCGAAGGTGGAGAACTGCAGATCCACGGCTTCGTGGTCCATGCCAACAATGCCGCGCAGAATTTGCGTTAGCTGCACGGCTGTGTCGGGGTAGAACTCACGCAGTGTGGACAGGTCCACATCGGGGTTGCGGGTGTGCAGCAGGCTGTTGAGCTTGTCCAACTCTTCGGGCGTGATGAGCTCGCCACGGCGCAGCTTGAGCAGAACCGGGTCGGTTTCGAACAATGGTTCCAGGGCCGATTGCACGGCCTTGCGGTAGATGCCGAAGTCAACCGACTTGATCTTGGTTGGCCGCAAATGAACTTGGTACTCGGCTTCATCCTCGCGAATATCCAGGTGCACCACAGGCTTAGGCGGAGGCGTCACGGGGGCGTCGGCCAGCTCCATCAGGTCGCGCAGGGCAGCGCGCATGGCATCCAGATCGGCGAAGCTTGGGGCTTGCCAGAACGCATCGGAGCGGATGGTTCTGAGCTCATTCGCTTTGGCGCGCACCGGGTTCAGATGCGGCGGTAGGCGGTCGACCCATTCCAAAATCGCATCGCGATGGGCATTGGGCTTCCCTGGCGCAGAGATCGCCGCTGCTTGGGCCTTGGCGAGCAGAAGGTCCCAGCGCAGGGCATCGCCTTGACCGCGCACATCCAGTGCGTTCATCAGGGGCGCGACGATGTCGGTCAATAGTTGCCGGGTGACGGGGGCGAAATGGTGGACCAGTTTGGCGTCACGGGCCTGATTCACGGCTTGCCAGTTCTCGCGCACGGCGATGCCGCCGTCGGGCAGTGCAGCGGCGTCTTGCTGGAGCTGCAACGCAAGCGCATCGAATGCCGCAATGTCGGACCTGGCAAGGGCCAAGGCTGCGAGTTCAATACGGGCCTCGTAGCGACGCTGCGTCAGCGGCTTGGGTACCGTGGGTTCGACCTCGTCGGCGTTGAGCTCATGGAATTCGAAGTTATTCCAGTGGTCGAAGATCAGGAATTCGCTCTTGTGGAGACCGGGGCCGAACAGGTTTTCGCAAAGGCGCGTGCCGCGGCCAATCATTTGCCAGAACTTCACCTTGCTCTTGACCGGCTTGGCGAAGACGAGGTTCACCACTTGGGGCACATCAATGCCGGTGTCCAGCATGTCCACTGAGACAGCAATGCGTAGATCGCTCGCTGGGTCTTTGAACTGATCAATCAGGTCCTCGGCCCGCGGCTCTTTGGAGTGGATCACTCGGCAGAACTTGCCGGCGAACTGCGGGTACATCTCATTGAAGAGGTCGGCCAATAGACGGGCATGCTCGATCTTGCGGGCGAAGACGATGGTCTTGCCCGGGAGCTGACCGTCGGCATCGCGGATGCCTTTGTCCATCAAGTTGCGCAGGATGACGCGGTTGGTGTCCTTGTTGAAAACGGCCTCGTCAATTTCCTGGGCGTCGAACTCCAGCTCATTGGGATCGAAGCCTTGGTCTTCCAGCTGAGCGATTTGCTCGTCGCTGAGATACGCCGCCTTGATGCCGTCACGCAGAAACTTGGTCGTATGGGCGACCACCTTGAAGGGCACGAGCTTGCGGTCGGCAATGGCCTGCTCCAAGGGGTAGTTGGCCGTGGGCAATTTGTAGTCGCAGCCAAAAAGTTGGCAGGTGCTGCGGCTGACCATCTCGACCGGCGTGGCGGTCAAGCCAACCTGGAGGGCGTCGAAGTACTTGAAAAGATCGCCGTAGAGGTTGTAGATCGAGCGGTGCGATTCATCGGCAATGATCAGGTCGAAGAAACCGACGTCGAAGGACTCGTAGTCGTTGATCAGGCCTTGGTAGATGCCGATGTAGATGCGGGCATCCATCTTGCCCACGTCATTGGCCTGCCCGATGACGTAGATCGGTTCTTTGACGTGTTCGTTGAAAGCGTTCTTGCCTTGCTTGCGCAGCTCCTTGCGATCGCACAGGAAGAGCACACGCTTGACCCAGCGTGCGTCGATCAAGAGCTTGGCCAGGGCGATGGCCACACGAGTTTTGCCGGTGCCGGTGGCTTGAACCACCAGCGCACGGCGGTGGCGCTGGCTGAAACGCTCGGCAACGCGCGTGATGCTCTCGATTTGGTGAAGGTAGCCGGCGATCTTGGCGTCGGGCCGGACGTCCTTGAGCAGGTCGAGTTTTTCCCGGCGCTGGAAGCCGATACGGTATTGAAGCGTGTCCTTGGAGTAGAAGCCGAACACTGAGCGAGGCGGATAGCCGCCCGCGTCGTCCCAGACCCAGATGTCGTGGCCGTTGGTGTAGAAGATCATGGGCCGCTGGCCGTAATCCTTCTCAAGCGCATCGGCATAGAGCTTGGCTTGCTCCTGCCCGGTTCGGGCATCAACACGGGTCTTCTTGGCCTCCACAACCGCCAGGGGCTTGCGGTTGTCATCCCAGAGCACATAGTCGCAATAGCCTGTGCCGCTTGCAGTCGGCTGATGCGAAACCTCGAATTCCTGGCTGACGGATTCGTTGCTGGCAGTACCCGGCGGGACATCCCAACCGGCCATGCGCAGGTCGCGGTCAATCAGCCATTTGCGGGTGTGGTCTTCGCTGAAGCGCAGCTGACTGGCGACCTGAGTGGAGGCTTGGCCGACTTGCACCAGTGCTTCGACAGTGGGCGAGGTGCCAGGGGCTGTCGGCGGTGTTGCGGCGCGATCAGCAGCTCGCAACTCAGCGAGTTCCTGAAGAGCTTGCTTGAGCCGCTCTTCTTTGATGCTGTTCTCTTCAGCCAGCGCTTTCGCTTTGCGCTTGATCTCAGCTTTGCTGTCGATGCCTTCCGCTGGGGGCTGCTTGAAATCTGAAAAGTCGTCGACCTTGCCGCCCAGAAAGGTCACATGGAGCCAGCGAGCAAGCTGCCAGGCCTCTTGCACACAACGCAGCGAGTCAGTGGCCTCAACGTCCTCGCCATGGGCGCCGCGATTGCCGAGGCGGCGCAGCAGGTGCAGCTTGTCGAGAACCAGGGGTTGGGCGATCTCCCTGAAGCTGGCGTTGTGCAGCAAATCGACGAAGTTGGACTGAGGGGCTCGTTCGAGCTTCAACTTCAGGTAAACGCGGTCGACCAGACGTTCGGCGAAGTTGCGCAGCTTGACGAGTGCGCTTTCCGGGTCGGTGTGCGCGTAATGCTCCGCGTACCCGCCCATATTGGCGAGCTCCGGGTAGACCGCACGCAGCGGCTCGAAGTTCAGCGATTTAATATCTTGCATCAACATCTGGCCGGCTCTCGTGGCATTCATGCCTGTTGTTTTGCGAGAACCGTGCCAGCCTCCCTCTAGTCTTTAGTGTCGCTGCTTTCCAGTCCCAGTTTTTTCATCCAATTGCCCAGCGTTTGATGATTGGCGAACCCCAGCATCTTGGCTGCCACCGTCTTCCGATCGCCCGACCGGTTCAGTGCTTTGGCGATGTAGTCGCGCGAGACGTCATCCAAAATGCCTTGCAAATCAAAGCCTTGGCCCAGTGGCTTCAGGATTGAATCATGGCCCTGCTGCCGAACCTGCAGCAGAGCTGCCTGCACATCTTCAGCCTGTATGACCGGCCCGGTCGACCAAATCGCAGCCCGAAGTAGTGAGTGGTAAAGCTCGCGAATGTTGCCCGGCCACGGATACTGTTCGAGAAGTTTCCTTGCACTTGTGGAAAGTTTCTTCTCTTGCGTTTCTGGTTTCCCCTTGGCATCGGCATTGATCTTGTCAAGGAAGGCGTCGGCTAGCAGGTCGACATCGCCATCACGCTCGCGCAGAGGCGGCAAGCGCAAGATGCCGACAGCCAAGCGGTGGAACAGGTCCTCGCGGAAACGCCCCGAGGCGACATCTGCGGCAAGGTCGCGATGCGTGGCGGCGACGATCCGGACGTCTACCTTGACTGGCTTCGAGTCTCCTAGCGGCGTGACTTCTTTGGCTTGGAGCACGCGCAGCAGTCGTACCTGGGTTTCCGGTGGCAGATCACCGACTTCATCGAGGAACAGGGTGCCGCCTTGCGCTTCTTGGAAGTGTCCCTTTCTTGCTTTGGTCGCGCCTGTAAACGCTCCTATGACATGGCCAAACAACTCTGAGTTGGCCAACTCGGGCGAGAGGGCTCCGCAGTTGACGGCAATGAATGGTTTGCTGGCACGCTCACTTGCGGCACAGATCGCTTCGGCGAAGAGTTCCTTGCCTGTGCCGGTCTCGCCAAGAATTAAGACCGGAACGTCGTGGGCTGCGATGCGCCGGGCGAGGTGCACCTGCTGACGGACGGCATCGCTGCGATGAAGGATCTTGCTGAACTGCGGGGCGCTTTCGACGGGGCCTTGGGAGAGCCGTTCAATCCGCTCGGCACTGCGTTGAAGGAACTCGGGCAGGAAGTCACTGGCCAGGTCGAAGGGAAAGTCCACCGATTCCAGACCTTGCTCCTTGGAAGTCTGAATCAACTTAGCGGGAAAGCGCGTCTTGGCCAACATGATCCAGATGGCCGCCATGGCGGGAGTTCCTGGGCTCAGGTGGAAAGTGAGTTCAACGTCTGACCGAGGAAGGCCAAGATTCTTGAGGTGCTTGCTGACCTGCTCGTAGATGGACGCGTAGTCGATTGGGCTGCTAAGGCTGATTTCCTGGAGGTCGACCGCGGCGCTTGTGTAGCTGCAACGTTGCTCCAGCCAGGCGCAGTAGGCGGCGCTGCGCTCATGCGCGTAGTTGGTCAGCAGGCAGACTCGATCGAACTTCGGCGAGTTGGTCAGGGCAGTGGCGATTGGGCCATCGCTGGAGGCAGAGCCCCCCTCTGACGCTAGGTGGTCGGCGTTGCCGATCCAAGAGATGAGCCACTTTTTGCCAGCCATCTAGCCATGATAAACAACTTCCAGTCTTGTAAAGACTATTACCTCTCGCATTCGATCTGACTGGGCCGAGGGGGCGCAGGTCGGCTCAACGTTTGGGATCGCTTGACGCACTACCGGCCCACTCACACGCCTGCCAGATCGTGGGTTTGGCGACAGCAGCGCGAGCGCGAGCGCTCGTTTTTCGATCGAAGTGCGACTCAGCATGCGACCAAATTCCACCCGAATAGCCGAGTGTTTTTGTCGGGATAGTGTCCGTATCGGTATCCGTACCCGAAATACGAACCTGCGTGCGGTGGCTTTGGGAGGCTCTTTTGACTTTGCTTCACCTGTCTGAAATCTAATATGAAGTCTCGGAAGAAACTGGCAAAAAGCCCCGCCCGTCAAGGACTTGGGACGTGATGAGCGGTCCATTGGTAGCGAAGTGCTGGAGGCAAAAGCACTCGTGACAGAGATACGAGCCAGCTTCGCTAAGCCATTGTTTCCGTTACAGAAATACGGTATTAAATCATGAGCGATGCGCGGTTGCGGGCTGCAAAAAATGCTCTTAGCATGTCGTCAATGGCGATCCGCAGGACAGGATTTGCAAAGACACAAGCAGGGCTGGGATGGCCGACGTCTTTTCAGTCTCGTGGAATTCAGATTATTTTTATAAATCTATTCTTGATATTCCTATTGGTACACCAAAATCGAATATTGCATTCGTGTGAGTGAGCCAATCTGGCGGGTATCAAATAAAGCTCCTTGGGTTTATTTGTGCACTGGCTTGCAATATTCCTCATGCTTTTCGGCGCGGTGCCGTTAATTCATTCAAGACGCCCGGCAGTATTGGCCATGGACGTCTCACCAAGGACGCTTCCATGACCATCATCCTTCCCTGCACAGCGGATCCACCGTAGCGCCGCGAGCAAAAGGGGCCTGACACCTCAGCACCCCTGTCCCCTTTGTCTACCGCCAAATGACCCTTGTTGCGTGGGTCAGGGCGGAGCTCACCCCAAATCGCAAGAGCGCTGCACCATGAATCCTGATCTGAGCCACCACTGCCCCATCGAATGCCGACCGCAACCGCCGCCGGCCTGACCTGACCCGGGCGCCGGGCCCTGCATCTTCATCGCCAACCGTTCTGCCGCCAATTCAGGCGGTATGGGCGGAGCCACGCCCGAACTTCCCAGTTGAACGCTGGGGAGCGAAGCGGGCCATCACAAGCCAATGCCGCAAGAGGCGGCGAACCAGAAAAGTCCAATCAAATGAACCCCAATCACATCAAGCCTTGGCGCATGGGCCCAGAACTACACGCGCACCTCGAAACAATCTTCCGCCGAACGCAAATGCCTGAATCCGGTCGCAACTACGTGAGGCACACCATTGCCAGCGGGCCTGCTCGGCAAGTGCAAGGCAGGCGCGGCAACACCTGCATTCGCCACTTCAGCAGAAAGATGCAGGCCACCATGATGCTGGAAAGCCGGCGCGGTGAAAGTGCAATGGCATGGAAGCTCGAGTCGGACACCTCGGTGCATGCGTACTTCGCTCAGCCTACGACGGTGACAATGCAGGTTCGTAGGGCAGATGGCAGTCGTGCGTCGGTGCATCAGTACACCGCAGACTTCATGGTCGTCCGTGATGACGGCATCTCCATCATCGAAGTCCGCGATGACGCGCGCTTCCATGCCGACAGCAAGAAGAATCCGGAGCGGTACTTTCGGGATGTCGATGGCGTGCACCACAACATCGCAGCAGAAGACCACTTCGCAGAGATGGGGCTTGCGTACCAGTTCGTCGTGGTCAGTGAGCTGCCGCACCGCTTGATCGAGAACAGTCGGTTCCTTGAGGACTACTACCGCGAGGATTGCCCGCCCCTCTCAGATCAAGAGTGCCAAGCGGTCGTCGCGGCGGTAGCCGCAGACCGCTGGGTTCCACTTCGTGAACTGATCCGGCAAGGCATTTCCGCAGACACCGTCTACAAGGCGATTGCTGAGCGGGTCATTTACGTTCCTCTTGAGTCATCTCGGCTGGCTGACACAGAGCAGGTGAAAGTGTTTGCAGATGAAGTAACTGCACAGACACACGCGTTGATTGATGCCGTGGAGGCACCTCCTCTTCCGCCGATCCCTGGCACGTTGATGCTGCGCTCTGGCGGGAAGATCAGCATCTACGGGCGTGAATACAAAGTGATCCTTCAGGGCGAGCGAGATGTACTGCTGCAGGATCCTATGGGCAAAACCACCAGCAAGTCTGTCGAAGAGGTTCGCCAGCTGCACAGTCGGGGCGAAGCGACGGGAGAGGGCTTTCGCTTGGCCAATGAGCGCATGGCTTTGTGGATGGCGCCACCAAAAAAAGTCGAACAGGCCATGGCGCGACTCGAGGCAGTGCGGAATCCTCATCAAACCGCCTATTCGGAGCGCTCGCTGGATCGATTCCGCGCGCGCATCGCCAGTGCACAGAACGATCTCCAGGCTCTCGAGGCATTGATGGATGCCGAGGAAAAAAGAGGCAACCGGGAGCCCCGCGTCTCCGAGCTGAACGAGGAGCAGATTCAATGTGCCATCTCCGACCACTTCAACACGCCAGATCGCCCGACGGCCAAGGGCGCTTACAAGAAGTACGTTCGAGCAGTGCAGGAGCTGAGCGAGCCTGGCGGCGGCCCTGTCCTTCCTGTTTCGTTGCAAACTTTCACGCGACGATGCAAGCAACGAAAATCCATCAAAGACCGCGAAGGAAAGCGCTCGGCCTACCGGCAAGCTGCCCTCGTGCCGCTGCTTAGCAATGAGCACCCTGCGCACGGGTTTCGTCCCCACGAAGTGATCTATGCGGATCACACGATTGCGGACATCGAAACGCAAAGCCCGGATGGCCTGCCGCTGCGCAAGCCGACGCTATCGGTCGCTATCGACGGCTGCACTCGGCAGATTCGGGCATTCGTGCTGCTATATGAGCCCGCTTCGGCACGCGCGGTGATGCTGCTGATTCGAGACTACGTCGCCAGGTGGGGGCGATTGCCACGGGTTCTTGCCGTGGACAACGGAAAGGAATTCCACAGCCACGCGCTGGAGTACCTCTGCCGAATTCTCGGCATCGAAATTCGCTACCGCCCACCAGCGGAGCCTCGTGGCGGCGCACTGATTGAGCGCACCTTCGGCTCCATCAACGAAGAAGTGTTGGCAGAACTCGAGGGCAACTCGCGCTGCATGAAGTCGTCGACGCGGGAGATCACTGCCTCGGTTAATCCTCAAAACCGGGTGCGCTGGAACCTGGTGGCATTGCACGCCGTCATGACGAAGTACCTGTTTGAGGAGCACGCCAATCGCGTCCATCCCGAACTGGGCATGTCGCCGAACGACTACGAGGAGAAGCGCATGCAGGACACCGGCATGCGTTCTCATGTCATTCATCAACTCGGCGAGAACCTCATGCTGCTGACATCTCCTCATCCTATGCGGCGGCCCACGCGCAAGGTGGTGTCAGGTCGCGGAGTGAATGTCTACGGCGTCTACTACCGACATCCCTCGATGGCGAGTGCCGAGGGTAAGTCGGTGGAAGTCAGGGTGGAATGGTGGAACGCGAGCGTGGTCTATGCGCATATCAATGGCGTGTGGGTCACGGCGGTCGGCACATCATCCCGGTTCATCGCTGACCGAGGCAACCGCGAGATCGAGCTGGCCTACCGCGCCCGCATGCGCGAGGCACAGGCGCGTGCTCGCGAGGACGGCCTGGCTCGGGTCGGCACGGGCTTCGGCTCGGAAAAGCTCCGCCCTGAGGACTTCGATCCTGTGATTGCGGCGCAGGAACGTGAAGTGAAGCGCATGTATCAAGGGCTGGCTGGGATGGGTGCTTCGGCGTTGCCCCTGCCCATCGGTACTGCTGCCAATGACTCCGAAGCGACGGCGCAGGCTACCCACATGGACAAGCTTAGGGCTGGCGGTGCGGCGATCAAGCCTGGCGCCTCGCAGGCCCCCAAGGCGGAGGTGCTGCCCATTCGCATGCCGGCGTTTCCGATCGAAGGACCTGCTTGGGACGAGTGCGATGTCGACGACGACAACTTCGAATCCATGGGTGCCGCCATGGGCCTGCGCTGATCGAATGGACTCCAAGACAAGGAAACATCATGAACACCCAAATCAACGCTAACGCCGCTGATTCCGTCGCTGCGGCAGCAGCCATCGGGAGCTCCGCAAATCTGGCCTGCCTCTCTCGCGAGGAAGTCATGAGCCTGTCCGCACAAGAACGGCTGAACTGGTTCGCGTCGTTGCGCTTCGAACATCGAAATCTACGTACGGTCATCCGGCACCTTCACGAGCTGATGGACCCGCACAACGACGTCAAGCTCATCATGCTCATCGGCCCCACTGGCATCGGCAAGACTTCGCTGGTCGACAAATGCCTGCGTACCATCGTGCAGCGGTATGCACCCGTGCGGCTGCCTCATGAGGTGCCGGTCGCCTTCATCTCCGCCCCAGCCAATGGGGAGCGTTCGCTGTCGTGGAAGGTCGTCTATTCGCGGCTTCACCATGCATGTGGAGGTCTGTTGCCCGACCAGCAGCGCAGCCATGCCCCGCTCGACGGCGAACTCCGCGCCTTGCACGCCAGCAGGATCGGCGTGGCGCAGCGTCGGGAGCTGCTGGAGGCGGAGATTCGCAATCGAAATGTTCGACTGCTCGGCATCGACGAGTCACACCACCTTCTGCGTTTCGGTCAGACCGAGGCCATGATGGATACGCTGAAAAGCATGGCGGACATCCAGCCTGAGACCAAGCTGATGCTGGTCGGGACGTATCAGATCGCGCCTCTGATGACGACGTACGGTCAGCTGGCCCGGCGCGGCGCAATCCTGCACTACAAGCGGTACCACCTATCCAGCGCCCCGAAGGACGATGCGCCGACTGCTGACGAAGCTGAGTTCCGCAAGGTGCTGGCCAAGTTCGAAGCTCACTGGCCCTGCGAGGACGTTCCGAACCTGTCTGCAGCCTGGAGGGATTTGATGATGGCGTCGTTGGGCTCGGTCGGGCTGCTCAAAACGCAGCTCCAGCAAGCGGCCCAACTGCAAACTCATAGCAAGGGCGAGAAGTTCAATTCGAAGGACGTGCAGCGCGCCTTCAAGGCCAACAAGATGCTCAATCAGATTGAGATTGAAATCTCCGAGGGCGAGCAGGCTCTCCGAGACGCCTGCTATGGCGATGCGGAGTTCGTCTCTGGAGAAGGGCAGCAAGCCTGGCTGGCCAAGCTGGAGAAGCGCCGTGCGTGAGAAGCCCATCCCAGTCGAGCCGTTGCAGTCTCCGACGATGGCAGTACAGGCAACAGTGCTTTATCACCTGGCGCCGCGTGGCGCTTCGACAGGAGATGTTGAGTCCCTGTTCAGCCACCTGCTGTCTGTCTGTCATGCGCATCATCTCTCGCCCCGGCAGGTCGTCGACCGCGTTCTCCCCGTGGTGGAGCGGCGAATCGACACCACCATCTACACGCCCCGCTACCAAATCGGCTGGGGCTGGGACAAACATGCAGGCCTGGATCTGGTCGGCATGCATCGCTCCGCTGAGCGCTGGGTGCGTGTGATGGAGGCGGCCACCGGGCTGAAGGGCCTGAGATGCGCGACGCTTCTGCCACTACAGGAGTTCACGACTGGCAACCTGATCACCGACGAGGAGCGCGTCTGTACCGACTGCCTTGATGTCGACATGATTGACGGTGGTCTCCCCTACGGCCGCCTGCTGTGGCGGATGCGTCCGGTGAACTGCTGCCCAATTCATCGCAAGCGCCTGATCGTGCCTGAGTGCGGGCGTAGCCCGCGGGACTCGAAACCCGAATACGAGCGGATCAGGTTCAGCGGGGTCTGCTCGAAATGCTGTTCGATCGGACATCGTTGCCGGCGCAACCAAGCGGAAGCAGCGACGGATGCCGAGGTGTGGCGGGCTGAACAGTGCCGGCAGGTGCTTGCCGCTTCTTCCGCCATCGAGACTGCGGGCCCTGAAGCGATGCGTGCAGCCATGCGTGAATACTGCGCGCCGCGTGGAACCGCTTGCAGCCTGGCTCACCGTTCCGGCATGCACAAGTCGGTGCTGTCGGAATGGATGCGGACGCCCGGCATGCGAATGAGTCTGGATCAACTGCTCGACATCTGCGCGGCCGATGGGTTGGAGCTGGCCGAGCTCATGCAAGGTCGCGTCGAACACCCGGCAGGGGCCGGGGGGCTGGCGCCTGCGCGGGAGCGCCGGCAGGCCAAGCGCGTAGACCACGATGCAGTTCAGCAGGCGCTGATTGGCGCCCTGGCGGAGGGCCTGTCACTGACCGAGGTGGCCAGGGCGCAACGAGTGGACATCAAAACGCTGACACGCCACCGTGACCTGTATGTTCAGGTGAGGGCGGCGGCGGCGGCGCGCAGAGCGCAGGAGGAAGAGGCTCGCCATCTCGCAGCGATCGACAAGGTGGAGGGCATGGCGCGGGAGCTTGCGAAGCGCGGCAGGCGGCTGACGCCCCGGAATGCTCAGGGTCTGGGTGTCGGTGGCATCATGCCGAGCAGCGCGGAGGCTGCAGTGTTCAGCCTTATGCGCTTTGGTCTCGGTGACCGGTCAGCACGGCTGTCTGCTTCGGCAACGCGCCTCGGGCACCGGTTCATCCTCCGGATCAACGAGTCCATCGTTCGCCTGCGTGCCGAGATCGAGGGCGATCAGTTGCAACTGCCCCTCTCGCCGGACTGACGGGCCGGGCGCCTCGCGCGCCACCCGGAAAGAAAAGAGCCGCTGCCAGGCACTGCCTGCAGCGGCTTTGTCATTATTGGTCTCGAAATCACTCTGACAGCGCCGGCATCAAGCAAATACTGGCGCCACTTGGCATCAGGCATTTCATGGCAATACCGCCAGGAAATGCTTTATTTGTCAGGCTTGGTGGGGAAAAATGAAGTGTCCCGGTGGTGCGACCGGCAAGAATCGAACTTGCGCCTAAGCCTTCGGAGGGCCCAATGATATCCACTTCACCACGGTCGCCGGGAGCGCGCATTCTAACCTCAGTGGCCGGCAGCTCCGTGATCACGCTCAATCCTTGCCCAGGCTCCGGGGTAGGCGACGATATAATCTGTCGGTTTTGCGTCCGGTGATTTGCCGGGCAGCGCATCTTCCCTTGCCGACGCCAACGAGGATTTCATGAGCGGAAACCAGAATCACGCACACGAGCACGATCATGCTGACGAAGCCCATGAAGGCCCGATCAAGACGCCCAAGCAACTGGCCTGGGCCGTGTTCTTCGCCTTTGTCGTGCCCGTCATCGTGATCATCATGCTGGCCAACTACGTGACGACCGACAGCAAGCCTTCGGCAGGTACCGAGGCCCTGGAAGCCCAGGCCGTCGCGGCCCGCATCCAGCCGGTCGGCGCGATCGAGTTGAAGGACCTGAACAATGTCGCAGCGCTCAAGACCGGTGAACAAGTGTTCCAGGCCCAATGCGCGGCTTGCCACGCCACCGGCGCAGCGGGCGCTCCCAAGCTCGGCGACGAAGCCGCCTGGGGCCCGCGCGTGAAGACCGGCTACGAAGCGCTGCTGAACTCGGCACTCAAGGGCAAGGGTGCCATGGGCGCACAAGGCGGCGGTGATTTCAGCGACTTCGAAATCGCGCGCGCCGTGGTCTACATGTCCAACAAGGGTGGTGCCAAGTTCGATGAGCCCAAGGCGCCGGCTGCTGCCGCTTCTGCTGCGAACTGAGCCAAGCTCTACCTCCCGAAAACCGGCCCTCTGGCCGGTTTTTTTGTGCCCGCTGCTTTGATGGAACGATGCCAGCGACCGAGGCGAGGCAAGGCGAGCGCTGCGCCTCAGCTGCCGTAGCCGATGTCCTTCACGGACATCAAACGCCCGTCTTCAAAAACCAGCAATTGCATGAACTGGTTGGGTCCGAAGTTGTAGATCCACTCTTCGACCTGAACCTGCACCTCGCGCTCGACTTCGACCTGGCCGCCCAGCGGCACATTCGGGCCTGCAGGCGCGGGCACGCGAACCCGCACGATGCGGCGGTCGATGCGTTGCTCCTTGTTGCTCGGCTGCCCACATTTGCGCAGCACTTCGAACTTGGGCATGCCGGCGTCGATGACATAGGAGTTGCAGCGGAAGGCCCAGGCCGAGGGAGCCAACAGCATGGCGCCGATGGCGATGGCACAGAGCTTGGACGCGACCAGGGTGTTTTTTCTCATGCAAGACCTTCGAGCAGCAATGCTCCTGAACGTCGCTTCCTGAGGGCGGGTTGACTCGCCCGGGCCACAGCGGCAGGGCTCAGTCGGCAGCGGGCGCCAGCACGATGCCGAACTGTTGCAACAAGGTTTCGTGGCTGCGGACCTCGGGCACCCACAAACCTTGTTCGACCGCTTGGGCCGCCCAGTCCATGTCCAGGCTGTGCACCAGGCCCAGGCCGAGTGGGGTGCTCAAGAACAGGCGGTCCTGTTCATCGAGCCAGACCGCGTCGACCGTGCTGCTCAAGCCTGTGTGGCTGCGCACCGTCGACGGTGTGGCCAGCGTATCGCCGTCCAGACGCCAGATCCAGGGGGCGGCCTCCAACTGTAGATAGACGCGCTGCGGGCCGTTCTGGAAAAACCAGGCGCCGCGTTCGTCAACGGCGTAGTTGCGCTCGATGAACTCGCGCAATTTCTCATGCGTGACCCGGCTGCCTTTGACCTGCGGAAAGGGCCCGGCCGCCTGGCAGCGCTCGTCGCGCATATACCAGTTGCCGCGCGCATCCAGGGCAAGCCAGCCGTAGCAGTGCGGAACATTTGGCCACTTCTTCAAGGCCGCTTCGACGATGGCATCCATGGCCCCAGTGTAGGTTCCGCTGCCAGTGCTCCGCTCAGATGTGGCCGAGCACGCCGAGCTGCCGTGCCTGGCGCAGGCAGGCACGGAACACCATCAGGCCCAGCGTCAGGAAGACCGCGCTATCGAGTGCCACCCAGCCCCAGACCTCGCTCGGGATGGCGTCACCAGCGGATGCCGCGCGCGCCGCCGCCGCTGCCAGCGCATAGGGCAGGGCCGACAGTCCCGAGAGCGGCAAGGCGGGCAAGGACACCAGGCCGATCACCAGGGGGTAGGCGGCGATCATCAGCAACTCACCGCGCTTGACCAGCAGGCTCAGGCCCGCCAGCGCATAGCCCAGGCCGGC
This sequence comes from Paucibacter sp. DJ2R-2, assembly GCF_025717675.1. Lineage (GTDB taxonomy): Bacteria > Pseudomonadota > Gammaproteobacteria > Burkholderiales > Burkholderiaceae_C > Paucibacter_A. The sequence continues at coordinate 413,794 of NZ_JAJIRT010000004.1, read as the reverse complement.
CATGGCCGGCGCACCCAGCACCGCCAGGCTCAGGGCCGGCACACTCAACTGCACCCGCCCCTCGGTCAGCAGGGCGATCAAGGCCAAGGTCAGCACCAACAGGACCAGGCCGACGGCCGTCTCCAGCAGCAAGCGCACGGCCAGCAGTCGCTCCAGGCTCAGCGGTGCCAGCTGCAACTGCTCCAGGGTGCGCTGCTGGGTCTCCTCGGTGATTTCCTTGGCGCAGCCATGGGCCAGGCCGCTGGCGAACATCCACAGGGCAAAGCCGGTGATCAGCCCATCGGCCTGACCCGAGTCGAAGGACTGGCCGCTGGCTTTGAGCACGGCGAAGACCAGGCCGCCGAACAGGCTGAAGACAAAGCCCAGGCCCAGCAAGGTTTCGACCCAGTAGCGCCGAGCCAGGGCCAGGCTGCGGCGGGCCTCGTTGAGGCCGTGGCGAATCCAGGGCGTGTTGTTCATGACGCCAGCGCCTCCTCAAGCCCGCCTTCTGAGGCCGAGATTCCCAGTTGTTCCAGATAGTGTTCGCGCAGCTCGACGGCACGCAGCTGCAGCGAACTGCAGGCGCCCAGCCAGGGCGCCCATTCGGCCATCAGGCGTGCGGCCTCGGCCGGGTCGCGCAGGGGCAAGACCCATTGGCCGGCCTGCTGCTGCCAAGGGCGTCCGTTCAGCCAGTCGGGAGGCGGCGGGCAGGGGCTGTCGCTGCACACCTGCAGGCGGTAGCGGAACTCCTGATGAAGAAAGGTCTCGCGCGGCCCGTCAAAACGCTTGTGTCCGCGGTGGATGCTGACGATGCGTGGACACAGGCGCTCGATGAAATGCAGATCGTGCGAGCCGATCAGAAAGGTCTGGCCTGCGGACGCACCCTGGTGTACCAGTTCATGCAGTCGCTCCACGCCTTCCAGGTCCAGGCCCAGGGTGGGCTCGTCCAGTAGCACCAGGGCCGGCCGGTGGATCAGGGCGCCGATCAAGGCGGCGCGCAGCTTGTTGCCGGTGGAGAGCTGGCGGATTGGCGTGTCCACATCAGCCAGACCCAGCAGGCGCGCCAAGTGCCGGAAGTACTCAGGGCTGAAGCGCTGCTCGCGCAGTTCGCAGAAGTAACGCGCATTCTCTTGGGCGGTGAGGCGCTCGTAGGCGGCGCCCCGGCCCTCCAGCAACACGCCGATCTCGCGCAGATGCGGGCCGGGCAAGCCAGCGGCCTGGGCCGGTCCATCGCGCCAGCGCAGCTCGCCTTGGTCGGCGCCGCAGAGGCCGGTCAGAATCTTGACCAGGGTGGTTTTGCCCGAGCCATTGGGCCCCAGCAAACCGATCACCTCCGCTGTGTCCAGCCGCAGTTCGAAATCCTGCAGCGCCTGGACGGCGGACCCGCCGCGCTGGTAGCGCTTGGCCGCCGCGCTGAGCTGCATCAGCGGCGCCTGCCTTGCGGCCGGTGTCGAACTCTGATTCATCTGACGCCCCTCCTTCCTGACTGTCGGGCGCCCGCAGCATACGGCGAACGAAATGACAAGCTGTGCGGCTCGGGCGATTGGAGGCCTGGCACGCCTGAGTGGAAGGTTATGCGCTATGAATGGCCTTGACGGCTCAGTCCAAGGCCCGCAGCAGCCAGTCGCAGACCTGCTCGGGCATGGTGAAAACTTCACCGGGCGGCTTGCCGTGGGTGAAGCCGACATGGCCGCCATGGGCCGGCTGCCAGAGGCGCACGAAGGAGCCGACGTCCTGCTGCCGCGGCAGGCAGTGCGCCGGTACAAAGGGGTCGTTGCGGGCATTGAGCAGCAGGGCCGGGATGCCGATGCGCTTCAGATGGGGTTTGGCCGAGGCGCGCGCCCAGTAGTCCTCGGTGTTGCGAAAGCCGTGCAGGGGTGCGGTGAAGAGGTTGTCGAACTCGTACAGGTCACGCGCGGCACGCAGGCGTTCGCCGTCAAAGAGGCCCGGGTGCTGTTCCAGCTTGCGCAAGGCCTTGGGCACCATGCTGCGTAGAAACATGCGGGTGTAGACCAGGCGGCTGAAACCCCGGCCGATGGCGCGGCCCGAGGCCGCCAGGTCGATCGGAGAACAGATGGCGCAGACCGCGCGCACCGTGGTGGCGGCGCTTTGGCCTGACTCCTCGGCCCAGCGCAGCAAGGCATTGCCGCCCAGCGAAACGCCAGCCGCCAGAACCGGGCCCTCGTGCTGCTGCTTGCAGCGGGCCAGCATCCAGCCGATCTCTTCGAAGTCGCCCGAATGGTAGGCGCGCGGGGCCAGGTTCATCTCGCCCGAACAGCCGCGGAAATGCGGCAGGGCACAGGCCCAGCCGCGCGAGCGGGCCACCGTGGCGAAGGCTTGCGCGTACTGGCTTTGCGAGCTGCCTTCCAGGCCGTGAAACAGCACCAACAGGGGCGGCATGCGCTCGTCACTTGCTCCGGGGTGGGCCAAAAAGCTGCCGGCCGGCGCTTCGGGCGGCGCGTAGTTCAGCCAGTCGACATCGACGAAGTCCCCATCCGGCGTGTCCCAGCGCTGGCGCTGGAAGCGCAGCTCGGGGCCACCCTTGTGACGGGCATAGAGGGCGGACCAGATGGTCTGGGCGTGGCCGCCGGGCAGCCAGCGCGGCGCGGAATACTGCATCGCTTGCGGCGCGCTCAGTGCAGGACCGAGGGCTCTTCGATCACTTCTTGAATGTCATGCGCATTGCCGGGGCTGGCATGGTGCAAGACCATGCGCCAGCCAAAGGCCGTCTTGAGGTAGACATTGGTGGCAATCACCCAGGCGCTTTGCTGGCCGTCCGGGCCCTGCACCTGCACCCGCTCCAGCACCTGGTGGATGGCGGTGTCGCCGGTGTGCAGGCGCCGCACGCGCTCGGGATGGGCTGGGATGGCGCCTTGCTGGAACACCGCTTCGAAGGCGGCGCGGATCGCGCCCAGGCCGACCACGCGCGGGCCGCCCGGGTGCACGCAGGAGATCTCATCCTCGTCAGCCCAGACCTCCATCAGCCGCTCCAGGTCGGCCTGCTGCAGGGCCTCGTAGAACTGCTGTTCGGTGTCCTCGGGCGAGGCCAGCAGGGCGGCGGCTTGAGCTTTGCTGCGCGGCTGCATGCTCAGTGGTGGCTGTGCAGGGTTTCGCCGGCCTTGAGCTTGTAGACGGTGCCGCAATAGGGGCACTTGCCCTGGCCGTCGTGGCTGATGTCGATGAAGACCTTGGGGTGGCTGCTCCACAAGCTCATCTTGGGGTTGGGGCAGGCAACGACGCCCGGACCTTGTACATCGGCGGCCGTGACTTCGACGATGGATTTGGCTTCGCTCATGGGAGGGTGCTTTCGTGTGAACAAGGTCGGACGCAAAAACGTGATTTTACGAGGCTTGATCGTCGGGGCGGATCAGCTGCCAGCTGCTCACCGTGCCCTTTTCCATCTGCAACTCGACGCGGGCGCCACCGGCGTCGGTCCAGCCATAGGTTTCGGGCTGTTCGCTGATCTTCTGGCCCAGGCTGCGCGTCAGGGGCAGCACCTCGACCAGCTTCATGCCGCTGCACAGCTTGGCATTCAACATCACGGCGCTGTCGACATGCCCGACCGGGCCCTCTGACGCCGCTTTCATCACCCGCATCAGGCGCGAGAACTGCAGCAGCAGCCAGAACACCACCACCGTCAGGGCGAGCATCACGCCTTGCCAACCATAGAGAAAGCCGCCGCCCAGCAGGGCGATCAGCGCCAAACCAATACCGATCCATGTGTTCATGGCTGCATCCTACGGCTTCTGACCATCCAGTCTTGGGCCGGTCATGGCTTTGGCGTATTCTTGAAGTCTTTTCCGGGAGGGCTGCGGCCGCGCTCCAACAGCAGAGCGCGCCTCAGCAGGCTTTGGGTGCCGCTGGCCGGAGGGCCAGTGATGGCCCGGGCTCAGCAAGAGAGGACGCAGCAGTGCAGTTGTGCAGCGCAAGCATGGGAGTCGGGCGGTGCATCAGGTTCGGCGCCTTGATGGCCGGGCTGCTGCTTGCCCCGGTGGCTCCGGCCCATGCCGCCGGCGGCCCGGATTGCTCGCGCCCCTTCAGCCTGGCCCTGCATGACCATGGCCTGCTCTACTCGGCCGAGACCGGCAGCGGCATCGACAAGGACATTGCCGACGAGATGGCCCGGCGCAGTGGCTGCAGGTTTTTCGTTTCGCTCTTGCCGCGCGCCCGCATCTGGCAGCTGGTCGAAAGCGGCGCGCTCGACTTCAGCCTGTCCGGCATCAGCAATGCGCAGCGCGAGAAATTTGCCAGCTTCGCCTGGTGCTTCAGCAACCGCTACCAACTGCTGCTGCGGCGTGACAGTCAGGTCCAGAAGATCGAGGACTTCGAGCGGCAGCGCAGCCTGAAGCTGGGCGTGATTCGCAGCTTCCGTTACAGCGAGAGCGCCAACCGCCTCGTCGACAGCCTGGCCGAGCAGCAACGCCTGGTGCAGTCCACCGGCCTCAGTGCCTTGTTCGATGCCCTCAGCGCCGGGCAGATTCAGGCCATGATCATCGAGCCCTTCGACCTGCCGACCTTGCAATCGGCGCGCATCCGCGAGTTGGCCCAGGTGCTCGACTTCGGCGACGCGCCCGTGCCCCATGGCCTGATCATGTCGCGCGCCAGCCTCAGCGAGGCCGAGCAGGCGCGTTGGCGCGAGCTGATCGAAGGCATGCGCCGCGATGGCAGCCTGCTGCGCATCTTTGAAAAATACTTTCGCCCCGAGATGGCGCGGGCCATGGTGGCCTTGCCATGAAGCGTTTCAGCCTCAGAGGTTTCAGCGGCGTGCTTGGCCTGAACTCGCAAGCGAACTGGCTGCGCGGGCGCGGCCTGCCCTTGGCGGTCTTGCTGCTCAGTCTGGGCCTGACCCTGAGCTTCTGGCATTCCGAGCAGGCGCGCGAGCAGGCCGTGCAGCGCCAGGCCTTTGATGCCAGCTTGCGCGAACTCAGCGAGCGCATCGAGCAGCGCATGGCCGCACAGCAGCATCTGTTGCAAGGCGTGCAGGGTTTTCTGGGCGTTCACGGCCCGCTCGATGCCGTGGCATTCCAGCGTTATGTGGATGCCTTGCCCCTGGGTGCCGATTTTGCCGGCCTGCAGGGCATCGCCGTCGTGCTGCCACAAGCCTCGCGCGCCGGTCAGGCATTCAAGATCCAGCAGATGGAACCTGGCCTGCTGCGCAACCGTGCTCTGATGGCACTCGATCTGGGCACCTTGCCGGCCCTGTCCCAGACCTTGCTGCTGGCGCGCGACTCGGGCCATCTGGCCCTGTCGCCGCTGTTGAATCTGCGTGAGCTGGCCCTGACGGCGCAGCCCGGCTTCGCGTTGGCTTTGCCGATCTACCGTGGCGGGCGCATGCCGGCCTCGATCGAGGAGCGGCGCCAGGCCCTGCAGGCCTGGGTGCTGGCACCGGTGGCGGCCGCGGAGCTGATGGCCAGCCTGTATGGCGAGCTGCCCGCATCCCTGTCCCTGGCCTTGTTCGACGGACAAGATCTGGACGAAAGCCGCCTGCTCTACCGCCGTGCCGATGCCGGCTGGCGGCCCGACCCCCTGGGCTTGGCCGAGGCGCCGCCGCCGGCCGTGCGCCAGGCCAGCGAGTTCCTGGTGCTGGGCGGGCGCACCTGGACGCTGCAACTGGCCGCAGGGCCAGGCTTTGCGGCCCGACACGGTGCGGACTACGCGCCCAATGTGCTGTGCGCCGGGGTGGTGCTGAGCCTGCTTCTGGCCTTGTTGGCCTGGTTGCTGGGCAGCGCCCGTGAACGCGCCCTGGCCCTGGCCGAGCGAATGACCCAGGCCTTGCGTGAGAGTGAGCAGCGCTGGGCCTTTGCGGTCGAGGGTGCCGGCGACGGCGTCTGGGACTGGCACCTGCCCAGCGGCCAGCTCGCCAGCTCGGCGCGCTGGAAGCAGCTGATGGGTCTGCCGGCCGAGCCAGCCGCATGCCCGATCAGCCAGGTCTGGGGTTTGATTCATCCAGAGGACCTGACCCGGGTGCAGAGTGAGGCGCAAGCCTGCCTGGAGGGCTCGGCCGCCCAGTTTTCGGTCGAGTACCGGGTGGCCGGTCCGGCCGCGCGTTGGAACTGGGTGCTGGCCCGTGGCACCGTGGTCGAACGCAGCCTGCAGCAAAGGCCGGTGCGCATGATCGGCACCCTGTCCGACATCAATGCGCGCCGCCAGTCCGAGGAGCGTGTGCGTTTCATGGCTTTGCACGACCCCCTGACCGAGCTGGCCAACCGGGCCCATTTCGACGAGCGCCTGCGTTTTGCCCTGGCCAATGCGCGGCGCTATCAGGAGCCCATCGGCCTGATCCTGCTCGACCTGGACCGATTCAAGCCCATCAACGACCAGTTCGGTCATGCCGTCGGCGACCAGCTGCTGCAGACCGTGGCGCGGCGCATCAAGGCGGCCGTGCGCGAGACCGACACTGTGGGTCGCATCGGCGGCGACGAATTCGTGGTGCTCTTGACCGGGCCCTTGAGTCGCGAGTCGGCCCAGGGCGTGGCCGACAAGATCTACACCCAGGTGGCCCAGCCCATGGAACTCGGCGGCGTGCGCCTGGAGATGACCTGCTCGCTGGGCCTGGCCCTGTTCCCCGAGGACGGCCAGGACGAGCTGAGCCTGGCCAAGAGCGCCGACGACGCCATGTACCGCAACAAGCGCGCCGGTCGACCCTGGCTGGGCGAGGCCCGCTATGGCCCGCCGCCCGCCGCGCCTGCAGCACCCTCGCGCGACCCGGCCAGCGGCGCTGGGGGCGAAGGCTTCACAAGCCCCTGACGCAGTCCATGGCCTCTTCGATGCGCTCGACCGCATGGACGGTCAGGCCTTCGATCGGCTTTTTGGGCGCATTGGCCTTGGGTACGACGGCGACGCTGAAGCCCAGCTTGGCCGCTTCCTTGAGCCGCTCCTGGCCGCGCGGGGCTGGCCGCACCTCGCCGGCCAGGCCGATTTCGCCAAAGGCGATGAAGCCCTTGGGCAGCGGCCGGCCGCGCAGCGAGCTCTGGATGGCCAGCAGCACAGCCAGGTCGGCCGCCGGCTCGCTGATGCGCACGCCGCCGACCGCGTTGACGAACACGTCCTGATCCTGGGTGGCCACACCGGCGTGGCGGTGCAGCACGGCCAGCAGCATGGCCAAACGGTCCCGGTCCAGGCCGACCGAGAGCCGGCGCGGGCTGGGCCCGCCGCCGTCGACCAGGGCCTGCAGCTCGACCAGCAGTGGGCGCGTGCCTTCCAGGGTCACCAGCACGCAGCTGCCGGGCACCGGCTCGCCGTGGGTGCTCAGAAAGATGGCGCTGGGGTTGGCCACGCCCTTGAGGCCTTTCTCCGTCATGGCGAACACGCCGATCTCGTTGACGGCACCAAAGCGGTTCTTGATTGCCCGCACCAGGCGGAAGCTGCTGTGGGTGTCGCCCTCGAAGTAAAGCACCGTGTCGACGATGTGCTCCAGCACGCGCGGGCCGGCCAGCGAGCCTTCCTTGGTGACATGGCCGACCAGCACCATGGCGCAGCCGCTGGATTTGGCCGTGCGGGTCAGCTGGGCCGCGCACTCGCGCACTTGCGCCACCGAGCCGGGGGCCGAGCTCAGATGTTCGGAGTACAGCGTCTGAATCGAGTCGATGACACAGAAGGCCGGGCGCTCGGCCTCCAGCGTGGCCAGGATTTTTTCCAGGCTGATCTCGGCCAGCACGCGCACCTTGTGCCCGGCCAGGCCGAGGCGGCGTGAGCGCATGGCGATCTGGGCGCCCGATTCCTCGCCGGTCACATAGAGCACCGGCAGCTTCTGCGACAGGTCGTCGATGGCCTGCAGCAGCAGGGTCGATTTGCCGATGCCCGGGTCGCCGCCGATCAGCACCACGCCGCCAGCGACGATGCCGCCGCCGAGCACGCGGTCCAGCTCATCCTGGCCGGTGGGGGTACGCTCGAAATCGGTGGCCTCGATCTCGCTCAGCGTCGCCACTGGCTGGCTCTTGGCCAGGGCTTGGTAGCGGTTGTTCTTACCGCCGGCGCCGGGCGCCTCGGCCACGCCTTCGATCAAGGTGTTCCAGGCGCCGCAGCTCGGGCATTTGCCCAGCCATTTGGGGCTGATGCCGCCGCAGTCGGAGCAGGTGTAGATGGATTTCTCTTTGGCCATGGGGCGATTGTCCTCGCTCGCCGTCAGGCAGCCCGCTAGTCCTCAGCCGGGATGCTGAAGCTGGCGCTCGATGCGCCGGTCCGGCACCAACCACATCAAGGCCACGCCGATGAACAGGGCTTGCGCGAGCCAGGTCTGCCAGAAGGCCAGTGGAATCGCCAGGGCGTAAAGCAAGACCGAGAGGAGACCCTTGCCGTCGCGGCCGATGGCCTGGGCCAAGGTCGACTCGCGGCCTTCGGTGGCGATGATGCTGCGCGCCAAGATCCAGTAGGCCACGGCCGCCATCAGCAGCACGCCCCCGTAAAAGGCGGTGGGCAGGGCGCCGAAATGGTTCTCGCCCATCCAGCCGGTGACGAAAGGCAACAGGGAAAGCCAGAACAGCAGGTGTAGATTGGCCCAGAGCACACCGCCGCTGACCTGGCGGGCGGCGTGCAGCATATGGTGATGGTTGTTCCAGTAAATGCCCACATAGACAAAGCTCAGCACATAGCTGAGAAACACCGGCGCCAGGGGCAGCAAGGTGGCGAGGTCTTCACCATGGGGTACTTTCAGCTCCAGCACCATGATGGTGATGATGATGGCGAGCACGCCGTCGCTGAAGGCTTCGAGTCGGGTCTTGTGCATTGAGAAGGAGGGCGAGCGCCATCAAGTTGAATGGGGCTGAAGTGTTCCTCAGCCAGAGATGCTGGGCAAGCGGGGCCGGCGCCAGGGGTGGGCATCGGGCGCAGATCGCCCCCAGCAAGTTCGTGGCCGAGATGACAGAATCCGGCCCTGGCCGGCGTCTTGCCAGGGCCGCAAGGAGCTGTACATGGAGTTTTCGACCTGGGTGACATTTTTTGCCGCCTCCTGGGCCATCAGCCTGTCGCCGGGTGCCGGCGCGATCGCTGCCATGAGCTCCGGCCTCAACCATGGCTTTCGGCGCGGCTACTTCACCACCTTCGGCCTGATCCTGGGCATCCTGACCCAGATCCTGCTGGTCGGCGCGGGACTGGGCGCCCTGATCGCCACCTCCAGCCTGGGCTTTGCCATCGTCAAATGGCTCGGTGTGGCCTACCTTGTCTACCTGGGCATCCAGCAATGGCGCGCGCCGGCTACGCCCATGGTGGCGGCCGACAGCGAAGCGGCCCAGGTGACACGGCGCCAGCTGGTGCTGCGTGGCTGGGCCATCAATGCCGTCAATCCCAAGGGCACGGTCTTCCTGCTGGCCGTGGTGCCGCAGTTCCTCGACCTCAAGGCCAGCTTGTTGCATCAATATCTGGTGATTGCCGCCACCCTGGGCTTCACCGATCTGGTGGTGATGGCCGGCTATACCGTGCTGGCCGCGCGCGTGCTGTCGGCCCTGCGTTCGCCCGCCCACATCAAGGCCATGAACCGCACCTTCGGCAGCTTGTTCGTGGTGGCGGGCGCCCTGCTGGCCAGTTTCAAGCGCAGCGTTTGAATCGTTTGACGGCGATTTGTAGAAGGACAGTTCGTGATGCCCATCGTCCCCTTGTTTGCAGCCATTCTGGCCTTGCTGTTTTTTGCGCTGAGTGTGCGAACCCTGCGTTTGCGCCATCGGCTGAAGATTGGTCTGGGTGATGCGGGCAATAGCGAGATGCTGCGCGCGGTGCGGGTGCATTCGAATTTCGCTGAGTATGTGCCCATCACGCTCTTGCTCCTGTTTTTCGCCGAGAACCTGGGCGCTCCGACTTGGGCGATGCTTGGCTTGGGCTTCCTGTTGGTGCTTGGCCGCTGTTCGCATGCCTACGGTGTCAGCCAGGCGCGTGAGAATTTCAGCTTTCGCATTGCTGGCATGGCCATGACTTTTTCTGTGCTTTTGGCGGCAACAGCCTATGTCTTCTGGGTCTATGGTCGAAGCCTGTTAGGCTGAGCCGGGACAGACACTTGGTGTTGGGCCGCTTGGCGCTGCCTTTTTTCCTTCCCCCTTCCTTCCTTTCACAAACGCCTGAAGCAGGCGTTTTCTTTTTTCGATGCCCACCATTTCCACCCGTTGGCTGTTCTGGGGCCCGACCCTGATCTGGGCCAGCACCTGGCATGTGATCCTGTACCAGTTGGACAGCGGCGTGCCGGTGCTCAACTCCGTGGGCTGGCGATTTGCCATCGCGGCCGCCTTGCTGTTCGGGCTGGCGCTCTGGCGCCGTGAATCGCTGCGCATGCCGGCGGGCGCCCATCTGCTGATGCTGGCCACCGGCATCGTTCAGTACAGCGGCAACTACTACTCGGTCTACGAGGCCGAACGTCACATCCCGACGGGCTTGGTGGCCGTGTTGTTCTGCCTCATGGTGTTTGGCAATGCGCTGAGCGGCCGTTTCTTTTTCGGCCAGAAGGTGACGCGGCGCTTTTTGCTGTGCGCCAGCGGCGGGGTGGTCGGCGTGGTGATGATCTTCTGGCCCGAGATCGCCGAGACCGGCGCGCGCCCGACCGCGGCACTGGGCTTGGGCCTGGGCCTGCTGGCTGTGCTGGCCGCCTGCATCGGCAATGTGCTGACCTTGACCTTGACGCGGCGCGGCCTGCCCCTGGTGCCCATCCTGGCCTGGAGCATGGGCTATGGCGCGGTGTTCCTGCTGCTGATGTCGCTGCTGAGCGGCCAAGGCCTGCATTTCGACTGGCGTGCGCCCTATGTGCTGAGCCTGCTTTACCTGGCGGTGTTCGGCTCGGTGACGGCCTTTGTGCTCTATTTCAAGCTCGCGCAATTGCAGGGTCCGGCCAGGGCGGCGCTGACCGGGGTGGTGATTCCGGTGATTGCCTTGGGCATCTCGGCAGCTCTGGAGGGCTGGGTGCCCAATGTGCTGTCGCTCGCGGGCATGGGGCTGTGCCTGGGCAGCATCTTCATGGCGACACGGCCTGCCTGACGCCTCTTCGGCTCAGCCGTTCACTTTGCTCGGTCCACTGTCGACAGGCGCATGGCGCGGCAGGGTCAAGGTCAGGCTGGTGCCCTTGCCCAGCTCGCTGTGCAATTCGATCTGACCACCGAGCACATTGCGCACCAGGCTGTACACCAGGTGCAGGCCCAGGCCGCTGCCCCCTTTGCCGAAGCGGGTGGTAAAGAAGGGTTTGAAGACTTGGTCCAGATGCTCCGGCGGAATGCCGCAGCCGTTGTCGCTGACGGTGATCACCACACTCTGTACATCGGCTGACTTCAGCTTGATCTCGATGCGGCCACCCGTGCGCTCGTCGAAGCCATGCAGCACCGCGTTTTGCACCAAATTGGTCAGCACTTGGCCAAAAGCACCCGGATAGCCGTCCAGGCTGAGGTCTTCGGGCAGGTCAATCAAGACTTCATGGTGCCCTGTCTTCAAGGCGAAATGCAGCAGATGCACCACCTCCTCGCTGACTTTTCTCAGCTCAAAAGGGCGGCGCTGCAAGCTGGCCCGGTCGATTGCAACTTGCTTGAAGTCGCGCACCAAGCCGGCGCTGCGGCGCAGATTGCCAAGGCACAGCTCCAGTGATTGCTCGGCCAAGGCGATGCGGGACAGCAGTTCGCTGCGCTTGACCGTGCCTCCGGCCAGCTGTTGCTGTGCCTGCTGGAGTGCGCTGCTCGCGGTGTCGGCGGCAATCAAGGCATTGCCGATGGGTGTGTTGAGCTCGTGCGAGACCCCCGCCACCAGGGAGCCCAGGCTGGCCAGGGTTTCGCGCTGAACCAGCTCGTTCTGAGCTTGCTGCAAGGCGTCGCCTCGTTCGCGCACGCGCGCTTCAAGAGACAGGTTCAGTAAACGCACCGCTTCCTCGGCGTGGCGGCGTTCTTGCACTTCGCCTTCCAAGGCCAGCAAGGCCGCTTGTTCCTGGCGCCGATGTACCGCCAACTCGGTCGCCATGCTGTCGAAGGCCTGGTTCAGGCGCCGCAGATCCCGTGAAGCCTGCGGCGGCAGGGCCTGCGGTTCGGCCCCGCTCAGCAGGTGCGCAGCCAAGGCTTCCGTGGACGCGGTGATCGCATTCAGCGGTCTTTGCAGGCGTTGACGGATCAAAGCCTTCAAGAGCAACAAAGTCAGAAGCAGCGTGATGGCGCCGACTGTCAGCAAGGCGCCCACGAGTCGCTCCAGCAGCGCATTGATGGCCGCTTGCGGCAGCAGCTGCACCGACCACCAGTCAGGCCCATCGATGCGCGACCAAACCAGCAGATAGCGGCCATCCGGTGTACGTGCGCTGCGCTGCTCGGAGGGCGCGCTCTTGATCAGCTGATGCACCGAGCTCAGCACCGGGTCTTTCAAATCACCCAAAGCCAGTTGACCCTGGGCTGCGGCAATTCGTTCGCGCAGTTCGGGGTGGGCGATCAGATGGCCGTCGCGGCTGAAGATCATGGACACCGAAGCCAGCGGTGCCTTGGTTTCGGCGATCTGCTGCAGCAAGGTGTCGATGGTGATGTCATGCCCCATGGTGCCCACCCAGCGCCCGCGCCAATCGAGGGGCTGGATCACCGAAACCATCCACGCCTTCGCTTCGCCGTCGTAGTAGACGGGCGTCCAGAAGCTGCGTCGTTCCGGATTGCGAGCCGGGTCCGAACCGGTCATGGTGGGGTAGCTGAAGTTGTCGGTGGCCGAGCTAGCGCTCTTGCCCCAGTCGATGCCCAGCGAGAACACCATCAGGCCCTTCTCGACAAAGTCGGTGTACACCGAAAAATACGGCGGCACGAGCGCCGGCCCCTGCTCACTGAGCAGGGTATGGCTGACAACAGCGCGGCGGCGTACCGAGGCATCGGGTCCTTGTGCGCCATGCTGAAGGTAGAAAGTCGGCGCTCGGAGCGTGTCTATCCATGGCGCTTGGATGCGCCAGACGCCATCAGCCTGGCGCTCAAACAGCTGTGCAAACCGGCGCTCGATCTCGGCGTCGGAAGGCTGGTCAATCCGATGCAGCCATTCCTTGGCCAGCCTTTCCACGCTGATCTGTGCCGACTTGAAGGTCTGGCCTTGCAGGGCTGCTTGCAGCTCCACGCTGCGCTGCAAGATCGGCGGGACGCCTTGCTCGACCAGGCGCCCGACCAAGATATAGGCCATGCCGGCCAGCGACAGCAGCATCAGGAACACCAGCACGCTCAGCTGCAACAGCAGCTGGCGCGCCAGGGACTGCTCACGAAAGGCTTGGCGCCACGATTGCATGAAGCGGAGGGTTGCGTAGCTGCCCTTTGACCCCAATGGCGAAGGCGCGCGGTGGCATGCTAACCGCGAATCAAATCTCAGCGTCCCACCATTTTTGCGATCTGCATCAGACGGGCTGATTGCGGCCTTGAGTGCCAAGGCCCGGTGCCTGGGCTGCCCGTGCCAGTCTGAAACACAGGGTTGGCCTGAGCCCTTTGCCGGGGACAGATCCCCCTAGCTCATAGACTTGTGAGCATTTGTCACGCTGCTGACACTGAGGCTTCGAAGCGCCACCCTGGCGCCTCGTTTCGCGAACTCCACGCACTGACCTCAAGGGAACTGTCCATGTCGCTCACATCCAAATTCCTGCTTCAGCCTCTGGCTCTGGCCACGCTGGTCTGCTTCGCCGGCGGCGCCCATGCCACGGTGACGGTCTACACCTCACAAGCGGCCTTCCTGGCTGCTGTGACTGCGCCTGGCGTCGACACCTTCACCGGCTTTTCCATCACTGGCGCCACCCCCAGCCCCATCAATCGCACCGCCGGTTCCTATGGCTACACCGCGACCGCCAGCACCAGCAGCTTCTGGGGTGCCGGCACCGTGGCCAATCCCTGGTTGTCCACCAATATCGCCACCGACTCCGTGACCTTCAACGGCTTCACCGGCGGTGTGAGCGCCTTCGGCGGCAACTTCTTCGGTTCCAACATCTCGGGCCTATTTGCGGCCGGCGATGTGGTGCTGACCGCCACCGACGCCAGCGGCACGGTCACTCAGACCATCACGGGCGCCACGACCAGCAGCTTCGTCGGTTTTGTATCCGATGGTGCTTTGCTGTCCGCCACGCTGCAGTCGGCCCCGGCTGCCGGTACGGTCCTCTGGCCCACCGCCGACAACCTGACCCTGGCAGCCGTCGCGGCCGTGCCGGAACCTGAAACTTACGCCTTGCTGCTGTCCGGTCTGGGTGTCTTGGGTCTGGTCGCCCGTCGGCGTCGGCAGGTTTGATTGAACTTAGGGGCCGGGCAAGCCCTCTTGGGCTTTGCCCTCGTTGACGCTGCTGAAAGCCCGGCCTATCGTGATTTGGTTTTCAGTTCCCGGTTTCCGGGCGACACCACTCACGCAAAGGATGTCCCATGAAGTTTCTCAAGCAAGTCGCTGCTGCACTTCTGAGCGGCGCCGCCCTCATGGCCTCTGGCTTGGCGCAGGCCGACACGAGCTGGGCCTGGTCCTATACCGGCACGGGCGTGAGCGCCTCTGGCACTTTCACGACCGCCGGTGCCGCCCTGGTACCCGAGGACATCCTCAGCATCAGCGGTAGCCGCAATGGTGTGGCCATCCTAGGTTTGGTGCCCGTGGGCGAAGACGGCAACTTTGCCTACGACAACCAGTTCGCCAACAGCGGCAATTACTTCACCGATGCCGGCATGCTTTATGACGTGGGCGGTGGAGATGCGGGCCACTTCAATGTCTATTTCTTCGAGGGTCAGCATTTCGACCTGCAGGTGGTCGATGGCCAGGCGATCGAGACCCCGATCAGCTTCTCGGTCACGGCCGTGCCTGAAGCCGCCTCCTACGTCTATATGGCGCTGGGCCTGGCCGGCATCGGCGCCCTGGCGCGCCGCCGTAAGCTGGCGCCCGGCGCGGCCGCCTGAACCTCCGTACGCAGCTTTCTGAGAGGCGAGCGCCCTTCGGGCCGCTCGCCTTTTTTCATGGCCGCTCCTGACTCAGCGGCCGACCATGTCCTCGACGCGCACCCAGCGGTCGAAGTCTTGCTCGCTCAGCAGGCCCAATTGCAGGGCCGCCTGGCGCAGGCTGCTGCCCTGGGTATGCGCCAGTTTGGCAATCTGAGCGGCCTGGTCGTAGCCGATATGGGGAGCCAGGGCCGTCACCAGCATCAGGGACTCATTGAGCAATTGCTGGATGCGCTCGCGCCGCGGCTCGATGCCCGCAACGCAGTGTTGGCTGAAGCTGCGCGCACCGTCGCTGAGCAGGCGGGCGCTTTGCAGGAAGTTGTGGGCCATCATCGGTCGGAACACATTGAGCTCGAAGTTGCCGCTGGCGCCGCCGAAATTGAGCGCCACATCGTTGCCGAAGACCTGGCAGCAGATCATGGTCAGGGCTTCACTCTGGGTCGGGTTGATCTTGCCCGGCATGATGGAGGAGCCCGGTTCGTTCTCCGGGATCTGCAGCTCGCCGAGGCCGCAACGCGGACCGCTGGCCAGCCAGCGGATGTCGTTGGCGATCTTCATCAGGCTGGCGGCCACGGTCTTCAGTACCCCATGGCCGTGCACGAGGGCATCGGCCGCCGCCATCACCTCAAATTTATTGGGCGCACTGACAAAGGGCAGGCCGGTCGCCTCGGCGATGCCGGCCGCAGCGCGCTCGGCAAAGGCGGGGTGGGCGTTCAGGCCGGTACCGACCGCCGTGCCGCCCAGGGCCAGTTGGTAGAGATGGGGCAGGGCGGCTTGCAGGTGCAGCCGGCCTTGCGCCAGCTGCGCCACATAGCCCGAAAACTCCTGGCCCAGGGTCAGGGGCGTGGCGTCCTGCAGATGCGTGCGGCCGATCTTGATGATGTCGGCGAAGGCCCGGGCCTTGAGGTCGAGCTGGCTGCGCAACTCCTCCAGGGCCGGCATCAGCTGCTGCTCGATCGCCAGCGCCGCGGCGATGTGCATGGCGGTAGGAAAGACGTCGTTGGAGGACTGGCCGAGGTTGACCTCGTCGTTCGCGTGCACCCGGCGCGCGGGGCCGCGCGGGCCGCCGAGCAGCTCGCTGGCGCGGTTGGCCAGCACCTCGTTGACGTTCATATTCGTCTGCGTGCCCGAGCCGGTCTGCCAGACCGACAGCGGGAACTCCTCGGCCCAGCGCCCGGCCAGTATTTCATCGGCGGCCGCGACGATGGCCTCGGCTTTGGCCGGTTCCAAGAGACCTAACTCGCCGTTGACACGGGCACTGATCTTCTTCACCAGCACCAATGCATGGATCAGCTCGGGCGCCTGGCGTTCGGTGGAGATGGCAAAGAACTGCAAGGAGCGCTGCGTTTGCGCGCCCCAGAGGTGCTCGGCGGGAACGGCGATGTCGCCGAAGCTGTCGTGTTCAAGCCGCTGCGGGGCGGCGGAGGAATCGGGCATGGACGGGCCTCCTGAAGCGTGCCGCCGTTCTTCCCGAAGCGGGGGCGGTGCACCCCCGAGCTTGGCACAAGCGCGCAGGGGTCCCGGAGGTCATGGCTGGGCTTGTCTGCGTGCAGCCACAGGCGCGGTGGGCGTCCTGTTTCGCCGTTGACGCGCGGCACCGCTCCTCCTTAGCCTGGGCTCAGGCCCGCGCCAGTGAAGACGTCAGGCCCTTCATCGAAGACCCTCTTGCCTTGATCGAAAGGATGGATCGCATGACTCAGCAGCTCGCTACCTCTTCAACTTCTCTCTCTTTTGTATTCGACACTGCACTGAAGCCTCAGCCGGGCCCGGCCCGCTACACCGGCCTGGGCATTGCGGTCTTGGTGCATGTGGCTCTGGTGGTCGGCTTGATTCAGGGCTTTGCCCGACCCAGCCTGCCCAAACCACCGGCCAAGACCGAGGTGGAGGTTCTGATGGATGCGCCCAAGCCGCCCGAGCCTGTGCCCCAGCCGATCGCGGTGGAGCTGCCGCAGCACTTGCGCGACATTCCTTTGCCAATCAAGGTGCCGTTGCCCGACATCGTGATCCAGCGCGATCCCAGCCCCACCGACATCCAGACCCGCTACGACGGTCCGCCGGTGGTGGACTACAGCCCGCGGCCGACCGTGGCCGAGCCCGTGCAGAGCCCGCCCGTGGTCGAGCCGGCGATTCGTCAGGCCGGCATGGTCTGCACGCAGATGGCCCGGCCCGAGCTGCCCGCCCTGAGTTGGAGTGGTGAGGCGGTGTTCAAGATCCTGGCCACCGTGCGCGAGGGTCGCGTGGTGGCCACCGAGCTGCTGGCCGCGCGCGGCGCCCTCGATGGCAAGACACGCCGCCAACTGATGGGCGCCATCGAGAGCACGCTGCGCGAACACTATGTCTGTCCCGGCAACCATCGCTTCGAGCAGGAGTTTGCCTTCCGCGTCGATTGAGTTCACGCTCAAAGCGAGGGCGCTTTGCGAGTGCCCTCGTCGTTCTGCCAGCCCAGGCCCGGGACGGGCTTGGGCGCTTCGGGCACCAGCAGCCAGAGCAGCAGGTAGGCGAGCAGACCGGCGCCGTGGCAGAACAGCAGGGACAGGAAGATCAGGCGCCAGATCCAGGCCGCTGTGCCACTGATCTCCATCAGGCCGCCGCAGACGCCGCCCAACCAGCGTTCATCGCGGCTGCGCTGCAGGCGGTTGATGGCCGAGCCCAAGCCTTGCTCCTTGCGATCCGGCTGGGCCTGGGCACGGCTGTAGGTGCTGGACGACTCGCTGGCCTGCCCTTGCAACAGCCGCTCCTTGGCACGCTGAAACTCATCGTCGGACAGTTGACCGCGCTGATGCAGTTCGGCCAGGCGTTCCAGTTCGTTGCTGAGGGACATGATGCGGGGCTCCTGGTCTTGCATGGCGAGTTGCCATGGAAGTCAGTGTGCGCAGGCCGCCAGGGTCGGTCCAGCGGCCTGCGACGAACTGCAAGGCTCGGGGCCTCAGCTGCATGGAATCAGGGTATACCCGCGGATCGCCTATTCCTGCACCCGGCCGCGCCTGGCCTTGATGCCGCTGCGCTGCGCCTTGCCCTCCAGGCGGCGCTGCTTGGAGCCCCAGGTCGGCTTGGTGGCCTTGCGGGCTTTGGGCGTGTGGGCCACGCTCTGGACCAGATCGACCAAGCGGGCCACCGCATCGGCTCGGTTGGCCTCCTGGCTGCGCGAATCCTGCGCCTTGATGACGATCACGCCCTCGTTGTTGAGGCGCTGGTCGGACAGAGCCAGCAGGCGCTGCTTGATCAGGGGCGGCAAGCTGGAGCGTTCAATGTCGAAGCGCAGGTGCACGGCGCTCGACACCTTGTTGACGTTCTGCCCGCCCGGGCCGCTGGCGCGTATGAAGCTGAAGTCCAGCTCCCAGTCGGCGGGCGTCCAGTTCAGGATCACCGCGCCACCCGCAGCCGCTCAGTCGCCATGCACGACGCTGACCGGCACGCGCTTGGTGAGAGCGCACATCAGCTCATAGCCAATGGTGCCGGCGGCCTTGGCCACCTCGTCGATGCCGAGCACGGCGCCGCGGCTGCTCAAGCCCCAGAGCGTCACTTCGCTGCCGAGTCCGGCATGCGGCAGCAGGGTCAGGTCGACGGCGAGCATGTCCATGGACACCCGGCCGACCGTGGCACTGCGCTGCCCGTCGACCAGCACCGGGGTGCCGCTGCCGGCATGGCGCGGGTAGCCGTCGGCGTAGCCACAGGCCACGGTGCCGATGCGCATGGGCCGGTCGGCCGTGAAGCTGCTGCCGTAGCCGACGGTGTCGCCGGGCTGCAGATGTTGGATGCCGATGACCTTGGCGCGCAAGCTCATGCCGGGCTTGAGGTCCCAATGGGCGGCGTCATGCTCGGGGTAGTCGGGCACGCCGCCATAGCTCATGATGCCGGCACGGACCCAGTCGGCCCGCACGCTTTCGATCTGGTTGTAACGCAGCGTAGCCGCGCTGTTGGAGAGTGAGCGCTCACCGGGAAGGTCGGCAGTGGCGGCCTGGAAGGCGGCGACCTGGTGGGCGATGCCGTCTTTGCCAAAGCGCTGCGCATCGGCATCGGAGAAATGCGTCATCAGCGAAATCTCGTCCACCTGGGGCAGGGCGTTGAGCCGGGTCCAGGCCGCGCGGAAGGCCTGCGGGCTGAAACCCAGGCGGTTCATGCCGCTGTTCATCTTCAGGAAGACGCGGTGCGGCTCGTGCGTCTTGTGCATGGCCAGCCAGTCGATCTGCTGTTCGCAGTGCACCGCATGCCAGAGCTTGAGGCGCGAGCAGAGCTCCAGATCCCGCGACTCGAAGCAGCCCTCGAGCAGCAAGATGGGGCCGCGCCAACCGAGGGCCCGCACGCGCTGCGCTTCGTCCAGGTCCAGCAAGGCGATGCCGTCCGCAGCCCGGAAGGCCTCGAAGACGTTCTCGATGCCGTGGCCATAGGCATTGGCTTTGACGACGGCCCAGACCTGGGCGTCCGGCACGCAGGCGCGTGCGCGCGCCAGGTTGTGGGCCAGGTGAGGGAGGTGGATGAGGGCTTCGATCGGGCGTGGCATGCCCGATATTGTGGCACCCCGCCCGCCCTGTTCTTGGGATGGTGAGAGCGTCGTGAAAGTGCTGCGTGCTATAAACCGGGCGCGGCCACGGGCGTGGCTGCAGCCTGGGGAAAACCCGGAACAGACCGTCCTAGCGTGAGCGTCGGCGTGCACCCGTCGCCTTGCGCCTTGCTCGACATTTCCCCGCAGTACCGATTGGGTTCATGAAAAAAGGCTTCTCTTCCATCATGTCGGCGCAGTTCTTCAGCTCGCTGGCGGACCAGGCCTTGCTGGTCGGCGCCATCGAATTGCTGAAGAGCACGGCAGCGCCGGCCTGGCAGATTCCCGCGCTGGGCCCGATGTTTGCGCTCTTCTATGTGGTGCTGGCGCCCTTTGTTGGTGCATTCGCGGATGCCGTGCCCAAGGGCAAGGTCATGTTCTATTCGAACCTGATCAAGATCTTCGGCTGCCTGATGATGCTGTTTGGTGCGCACCCCTTGTTGGCCTATGCGGTGGTGGGCCTGGGTGCGGCGGCTTACTCGCCGGCCAAGTACGGCATCCTGACTGAGCTGCTGCCTCCCTCGCAGTTGGTCAAGGCCAATGGTTGGATTGAAGGCCTGACCATTGCATCCATCATCCTGGGCATTTTGCTCGGCGGTCAGTTGGTGGGCCCGCATCTGTCGCCCATCCTGCTGGGCATTGACATGCCCTTCATCACCACCGGCATCGACACCGCGCCCGAGGCCGCCATCAGCAGCCTGGTGATTCTTTATGTGATCGCTGCGGTGTTCAACCTGAGCATCCCGCGCACCCAGGCGCCGCTGCAGCCGCTGGCGCACAGCCCGGTGGAATTGGTGCGTGATTTCGCCTCTTGCAACTCCCGCCTCTGGCAGGACAAGCTGGGTCAGATTTCCTTGGCTACCACCACCTTGTTCTGGGGCGTGTCGGCCAATCTGCGCATCATCGTCTTCTCCTGGGCGGCGCTGGCCCTGGGCTACAGCACCACGCAGGCCTCCAATCTGGGCGGCGTGGTCGCGGTGGGCACGGCGGTCGGGGCGGTCGTGGCGTCGATGTATATGCGCCTGGACCGCGCCACCAAGGTCATTCCGCTGGGCATCTTGATGGGCGTACTCATCATCGTGCTGAACGGCATCACTCATCTGTGGGCGGCTGTGCCTTTCCTGATCGTGCTGGGCATGATCGGCGGCTATCTGGTCGTGCCCATGAATGCGCTGCTCCAGCACCGCGGCCACAACCTGATGGGCGCGGGCCGCTCGATCGCCGTGCAGAATTTCAACGAACAGGCCTGCATCCTGGGCCTGGGCGCGCTCTACACCGGCATGACGCGGTTCGGCCTGTCGGCCTATATCGCCATCTCCATCCTCGGCCTGATCGTGGCCGTGACCATGTGGATCGTGAAGCGCTGGCATGAGCGCAACTGTGTGCAGCACCGTGAAGAGGTGGAGCGCCTGCTGGTGCTGGCGCGTTGCGACGAGTGCCACTGAGCAGCCGGTCCGCTCTGACCGGAAAAAGAAAGCCCGCCAGCAAGCACTCTTGCGGCGGGCTTTTCTTCGGCCGCAGCCTGGCCTTCAGTTGCGGCGACGCGCGGCCGGCTCCACGGTCTTGACACCGCCGAGCACGGCCTCGATGTGCTCGGACCAGGCGCGCGCGATCTTGAAGCAGCCGCTGTGGTTGAGGTGGATCTCGTTGTGCCAGTCGCCGCTGCTGCCGCTGGTGCCCGGTGTGGCCGGGGCCAGGGGCACGGTGGTCGAGTCGAAGACATGCAGGCCCGGGAACTGCTCCTTGTCGGCCGCCATGCTCTTGAGCAGCTGGGCCAGGTGGAAGACCATCAGGCGGCTGACCGCGGCCCAATCGGCGCTGGGCAGGGCATAGGCCTTGAGAGCCGGGTAGAGCCAGGGGCCGGATGCCCCCAGGCCGCCGTCGTCGGCGCCGGCCGGGCGCGGCATGGGCACGGCGTAGCAATGCATAAAGACCGGCTTGCCGGCCGAGGGGCCCTGGTCGCGCAGGGTCAGCAGATGGCGGACATTGGTGCGCAGGTAATCGCTGTAGGTCTGCCAGCCGGGTTCCGAGAAGTAACGGGCCACGCCAGCGGAGGGCGCGCCCCATTCGGTCTGATGACGGATCAGGCGCAGGTGCAGGGGCACATCCTGGCCGTCGGCGCCGTGGGCCGGGGTCTGGGCCGCCGAGATCAGGTCATTGCCGCCCACCGAGAGCAGCACGCCGTCCCAGGCCAGGGCCGCTTCGCCGCTCAGCAGGCCGACGAAATCGGCCGCAGACTCCAGGTCCACCATATGGCTGAGCGCCTCGCCCGAGCCGGCGCAGTTGACGGCGCAGACCGGGGCCTTGAAGACCATCTCTTGCAGCAGATTGGCATGGGCGTTGAGCTTGGCGGCCGAGTTCGAGAACCAGGAATCGCCTTGGGCCAGCAGGCGCCAGCGGTAGCTTGTCAGGTCAGGCGCCGGGGTGGACAGCAGGTCCCCCGGCTTGAAGCAGGCCAGATGATCCAAGGAAGACTCTCCCTTTTTTACAAAGCTCAGCGTTGCAGATGGGCGGGCGGCCGGCCGGGCGGGCAGCACCCTCGGGTTTGCAGCGATTGAAAGCCAGGCGGCCCTATTTCGCCATGCTATAAACCCTGGGCATTGTTGGCCGGCCGACCCGATCGAGGCCAGTGTTTTCAAGCGCTTTCCCGGCCTTTTTTTGCCGCCCTGTTGCGGCCGACCAACCGCTTGCGGCCGCCGGCTGCAAGCGCTTCCCCCATCCCTTGGCTTTCCTGGTCCGGCTGCCGCTGCGCGGCGCTTGGCTTGCTCCGCTCATGCCTGTTCTCGCCCTGATGTTCAATGCCCTGGTCTGGGGCCTGTCTTGGTGGCCCTTCCGCCAGTTCCAAGCCGCCGGTCTGCACCCGCTCTGGACCACGGTCGCGCTCTACCTGCTGTCGCTCGTGGTGGTGTCGCTGAGCGACCGCCGCGCCTGGGCCGAGTTTCTGCGCACGCCCTCGCTCTGGCTGGTGATGCTGGCAGCCGGCCTGACCAACACCGCCTTCAACTGGGGCGTCGCCCTGGGTGATGTGTTGAGGGTGGTACTGCTCTTTTATTTGATGCCGCTGTGGGCGGTGCTGCTGGCGCGCTTCATCCTGGGCGAACGCCTGACCGGCCTGGCTCTGCTGCGCATGGCCCTGGCCTTGGGCGGCGCGGCCTTTGTGCTGGCGCCCGAGGGTGGCGGCCTGCCCTGGCCGGCCAGTCTGGCCGATGGTCTGGGCTTGTTCGGCGGCTTCTGCTTTGCACTGAACAATGTGATGTTGCGCCGCGAAGCCGGGCGCAGCGCCCATGCCCGCGCCTTGGCCATGTTCAGCGGCGGTGTGTTTGTGGCCGGCGGCGCGGCCATCCTCATGGCCGGGGGCGGCCTGATCACCTGGCCGGCTTTGCCTCACGCCGGCTGGCTCTGGCCCTTACTGGCCATGGCAGTGCTGTTCTTCTTTTCCAATCTGTCCCTGCAGTACGGCGCCGGGCGCCTGCCGGCCAATGTCACCGCCATCGTCATGCTGATCGAGGTGCCCGTGGCTGCCTTGTCAGCGCTCTGGCTAGGTGGCGGGCAGTTGGACCTCAAGACCGCGGTCGGCGGCGCCTGCATCCTGGCGGCGGCCTTGCTCTCGGCGCTGGAGCGGCCGCGCCCGGCTACTATAGAAACTTGATTTCATCGAGAGGATCTGCGCCATGGCCCAAAGCGTCTATGACTTCCAGGCGGTCTCCATTGCCGGCGCGCCGGCCGATCTGGCCAGCCAGCGCGGCAAGGTGCTGCTGATCGTCAACACCGCCAGCGCCTGCGGCTTCACGCCGCAGTTCGAGGGCCTGGAAGCACTCTGGAAGCGCTACGGTGAGCAGGGCTTGGTGGTGGTCGGCTTCCCCAGCAATGAGTTCGGCGGCCAGGACCCGGGCGAGAACAGCGAGATCGCCTCCTTCTGCCAGCTGAACTACGGCGTCAGCTTCCCGATGATGGCCAAGGTCAAGGTCAACGGCGCCGACGCCCACCCGCTCTGGCAATGGCTGAAGTCCGAGAAGCCGGGCCTGCTGGGCACCGAGGGCATCAAGTGGAACTTCACCAAGTTTCTGGTTGGCCGCGATGGCCAGGTGCTCAAGCGTTATGCGCCCAACGACGCGCCTGAGAAAATGAGCGCCGATATCGAGGCGGCCCTCAAAGGCTGAGTCCGGCCTGCTCCCGCAGGCGTCGCCGGATGCGCGACAGCGCCACATCGGTGATGCCCAGATAGCTGGCCAGCTGGCGCTGCTTGAGGCGCTGCGCCAGTTCCGGCTCCTCCGCCAGAAAGCGCCGGTAGCGCTGGCCGGCGTCCAGCATCAACCACTGCTGCTCGCGCGCCGTCAGGCGCTGGACCTGGGCACTCAGGCCTTGCCAGAGCAGCTCGGCCAGCCCCGGTTCTTCGGCCTGCCATTGCTGCAGCGCGGCGTAGGGCAGCACGCACAGGCGGCTGGTTTCCAGCGCTTCCAGGCTCACCGGGCTGGGCTGGGGCGGGTCGGGCAGGCCCAGCCATTGCTGCTCGGGATAAAAGGCGTGGTTGCGTTCGCGGCCGCTGGCGTCGAGGAAGCTGGCGCGCAGCAAACCTTGCTCCACCCACCAGAGCGCCGCCGGCGTTTCACCGGCGCGCAGCAAGACCTGACCCCGTTGCAGCGCCAAGCGGGGCAGGGCGGCCCAGCGCGCCAGACGCGCGGGCGACTGCTGCAGATAGGCCAGCAGGGCCGGGCCGCAAATCGGGCAGGTCGGGGCAGTTTCTAACTTGGGCATGAACCGAGGTTAATGCATGAGCGCGCTGCCGGCCCCAGCATGGCGGCATGAATCTGCGAACCTTGACTCAAGGCGCCCTGCGCCTGCTCCACGCCAGCAACTGGCCTCATTTGCTTTTGCTGGCGGCCTTGCCGGCTGCAGCCTGGGCGCTGCGCGGCTGGCCCCATGAGCAGACCCTTGCCCTGGTTGGCCTGGCCGCCCTGGCCTGGTTGATGCTGGCCGAACGCCTGTGGCCGCTGAGCCCGGACTGGCAAGCCCGCCGGCCCGAGCTGGCCCGAGACGCTGCCTTCTTGGGCCTCAATGCCGTGGTCGACAGCCTGAGCGCCTTCTTGCTGACCGCCCTGGTCTTGCGCTGGGCCCCCGGCCAGG
Source organism: Paucibacter sp. DJ2R-2 (assembly GCF_025717675.1). Classification (GTDB taxonomy): domain Bacteria; phylum Pseudomonadota; class Gammaproteobacteria; order Burkholderiales; family Burkholderiaceae_C; genus Paucibacter_A. Next base: position 389,290 of record NZ_JAJIRT010000004.1, on the reverse strand, counting down.
CCGATTCGCCCGGCGCTTTGGCGACACTGCCGGCCGTCGTTGCTCTTCCTCTGGCCATCGCCATCGGCGAGCTGGGGCCTTTTGCCCTGCACCGTTGGGCCCATCGCCGTGAGGGGCTCTGGCGCTTTCATGCTTTGCACCACCAGCCCGCCAAGCTCAATGCTGCCAATGCGGTGCTGGCCCATCCGCTCAATGCCGCCTGGAACCAGGCAGCGCGGCTCTTGCCCTGGCTGCTGCTGGGCTTCAGCGCCGAGGTGATGTTGTGGGCGGCCCTGTTCATGCAAGTGCAAGGCCTGGCCGTGCATGCCAATCTGCGTGGCAGCCTGGGGCCGCTGAACTGCTTGATCGGCAGCGCCGAGCTGCATCGCTGGCACCACAGCGTGGTCGAAGCCGAGGCCCACAACTACGGCACCGCCATTCCCTTGTGGGACCAGCTCTTCGGCAGCTTTGTGTACCGCCCGGGCCGGGCACCGGCGCGCCTGGGTTTGTTTGCCAGCACGGCGCCACAGACCTGGTTGCCGGCTTGCTGCCGCGGCTAGCTCACGATGCGCAGATGCAGCTGGCCATAGCTGCAGCGCAGCCGGCCTTCGGCCTGCGCTTGCTGCAGCAGCTGGTTGACGGTCTGACGCGAGAGGTTGGCCACGGCGGCCAGCTCGGCCTGGGTAGCGCGCAGGGTCTGCCAGCCTTGGGCGTCGGGCGGGCCGGCTGCGCGGTCACGGCGCAGCTGGGCCAGGGCCAATGCAAAACGCTCGGGCGCGCTGCGGTGGCGCGAGGCCTCCAGCAGGCGCAAGGTGCCGTCGTAGCGGCGCGCAAACTCGGCCATCAGGGCGCGGGCAAAGCCGGGCCAGCGGTCCATCAGCATGGCATAGGCCGCCGGGTCGATCACCAGGACCTGGCTGCTCTGCGTGGCCAGGGTTTCATAGCTGGCGGCCTGGCCGGCCGCAAAGGCCGCCAGGCCGAACAGCCGCGGTGCCTGCACATGCTCCAGCACCGAGACCGTGCCGTCCAGGCCGGTGAAGCGCGCCTCGATCTCGCCCGCCACCAGGCCGTAGAAAGCCAAAGCCGGCTGACCCTGGGCGAACAGGGTGCGGCCGCGGGCCAGGCGGCGCAGGCTGACGCTGCCTTGCAGCACGGCCTCGGCCGGCATCAGCGCGCCGTCCAGCTCGGGGAAGTTGGCGCACATCAGGGCTTGCAAGGCGGCGTTGGCGCTGGTGGCTGGGGGCGGGCGGTCCATGGTGAAGGCAAAAGACGCGTCTTTGCATGAATGTCGGGTTCCCGACATTGTGCCGGGCGCCAGCCTCGTAAGCTGGGAGCCATGGATGACGACCTGACCCCTTCCACCGATCTGCAGCGCTGGGCCCGGCAGTACCGCCAGTTCGCCGCGCAGGAATGTCCGAACGACCCGCTTTATGTGGCCCTGTGCCAGATCGTGGCCGATTCACCCGAGCTGCTGGCCTTGATGGCCCATGTGCGGGCCCAGCAGCAGGCCCGGCCCAATCTGCTGCTGGCGGCCCTGCACGAGCGGGTGCTGGCCGGCGTGCCCCATGCGCTGGCGGCCTACTACCCCAGCGTCGGTGGCGAGCGTGCGCCCGACGCGGAACTGGCCGACGCCCTGCACCACTTTGTGCGGGCGGAGCGGCCGCGCCTGCTTGAGCATCTGCGCCTGCGCAGCACCCAGACCAATGAGATCGGCCGCTGCGCCGTGCTCTGGCCGGCGCTCAGCGCCATCGCCGCCCAGACGGGCAGGCAAGACCTGGCCCTGTTCGATTTCGGCTGCAGTGCCGGCCTCAATCTGGGCGTCGATGCTTACCGTTATGACTACGGCCACTTCCAGCTCGGCGCCCCGGCGGCACCCGATCGGCCGACCGTGGCCTGCCAGTGGCGCAGCGCCGCTGAGCCGCCGCGCAAGCCCTGGCGCCTGCAAGCCCGGCTTGGAGTGGATCTGGTGCCGGTCGATGTGCAGGATGAAGCGGCGGTGCGCTGGTTGCGTGCCTGCCTCTGGCCCCATGACAGCGCCCGGGCGCGTCGTCTGAACCAAGCCCTGGTGCAGGCGCGGGCAGCCCGCCACCCGGTGCAGCAGGCCGAACAGGGGCTGTTGCGCTTGGCCGAGTGGCTGGAGGCGCTGCCTGCCGACGCGCAGCCGGTGTTGTTCAACAGCTGGGTGCTGGCTTACTTCGACGCGCCGGCCCTGGCCGCCTACAGCGCCGAGGTCGAGGGCTTGATGCACCGCCACGGCTTGCTCTGGCTCAGCGCCGAAACCGCCGATCTACGTCCGGCCGGCCTGGCTCTGCCACTGGCCCCGGCGGGCGAGTCGGCCGACAGCGCCACGCTCTGGACCTTGCAATGGGCCGAACAGGGGCACTTGCGCCAGCGCGCTCTGGCCTGGTCTCATGCCCATGGCCATTGGCTGCACAGCCTCGATGGCATGAGCGGTGGGCAGCGCGTTTGAGCTCCGCCGCTGCTCACGCGTGGGGGCTGTCGCTGAATGACGATGCGCCCCTGGCCTGAGGAAGCCTGGGCGATTTAGAAGCTGTAGCCCTGGCGAGCGCTCTCATTGCCGCAACGATCAAGCGCCGACAGCACCAGACCGCTGAGCCCGGCGGCCGGCAGCACCAGTTCGAGGGCGCGGTCGCCGCTGGTGAAGGCCGTGGCCAGGAATTCCCAGTCGCCCTCGCGCTGCAGCCACAGGGCATAGCGCTGCAGACCTGCGCCGGTCTGCGGTGACAGGCGCAAGCGCAGCAGCCCGTCCAGCCCGCGCTCCAGAGCCAGCGTCGGCGGCGCGGCCGCCGCGGTTTTCAGCCAGGGCGTGGCAGGCACCAGGGCGGCTTGCGGGTAGCTGTGCCGGCGCAGCGCATCGGCCAGACCGCGGCGGTTCTGCGCCAGGGCCACCATGCTGAAGTGGGCATGGCCGCTGCCCGGGCGGCGTTCGCGCAGCAGCGCAATCTGCTGCACCAGTTCGTCCACCGGCCAGCTGTCGGCCTTTTCAGTCACCTTGCTGCTGAACAAGCCGGGCCAGACATGCCGGCCGAGCGGATTCTGGCCATGCCAGTAGTCCAGCAGGGGGCCGAAGGCTTGCGCCTTCTGTGCGATCGGCCAGTAGAGCTGGGGCACGAGGTAATCGACCCAGCCCTCGCTCAGCCAGCGTTCGACGTCGGCGTAGAGCTTGTCGTACTGGCTGAAGCCGGCAATGCCTTCGGGGCGCAGCGCCGGCTTGCCGATGCCGAAGGGGCTGATGCCGAAGCGAACTTCGGGGCGCAGCGCGCGCACGGTCTGTTGCAGGCGCTGAACCAGCTGGTCGACGTTCTGGCGCCGCCAGTCGTTGCGGCCCAGCGTGCCGCCGCCCTCGCGATAGCGGCTCCAGCTGGGCTCGTCCGGGAAGTCCAGCTCGCGGCCGCTGCTGTCATTGACCGGGTAGGGGTAGAAGTAATCGTCGAGATGCAGGCCGTCGATGTCGTAGCGGCGCAGCAGGTCCTCGACCACGGCCAGGGTGTGCTCGGCGGCGGCGGGCTCGCCAGGGTCGATCCAGAGCTGATCGCCATAACTCCTCACCCACTGCGGCTGGCTGCGGCTCAGGTGGCCAGCCGCCGGCGCGCTGGCGGCCTGGCTTTGGCGGGCGCGGAAGGGGTTCAGCCAAGCGTGCAACTCCAGGCCGCGCTGGTGCGCCTCGCTGATCCAGAAGGCCAGCGGGTCGTAGAAGGGCTCGGGTGCCTGGCCCTGGCGGCCACTCAGGTACTCGCTCCAGGGTTCCAGGCGCGAGTCATAGAGGGCGTCGGCCGCGGGCCGCACTTGCAGGATCACGGCGTTGAGCTTGAGCTGCTCCGCCAGGTCGAGCAGTGCCAGGGCTTCCGCTTGCTGCTGGGCCGTGCTCAGGCCTTTGCGGCTGGGCCAGTCGATATTGGCCACGGTCGCCACCCAGACGGCGCGGAACTCGCGCGGCGCCGCCGGCGCCAGGGCAGCCAGCTCGGGCGCGCTGCGCAGGCGCGGCGTGTCCTGGGTGCTGCCGCCTTGCAGCGGTGTGTCGGCGCAGCCGCCCAGGCTCAAGCCGAGGGCCGGGCTCAGGCCGCTGGCGAGGAGCAGACGTCGCCTCATGCTTCGATCTTCTTGCCGAAGTCGGCCGGGATCTTGAGCAGGGCCGCCATGGCGAAAGAGGGCAAGGTGGCCACCAGCACCCAGACGAAAAAGGCGGTGTAGCCGAGCTGGTCCTGCAGCCAGCCGCTCCACATGCCCGGCAACATCATGCCCAGGGCCATGAAGCCGGTGCAGATGGCGTAGTGGGCAGTCTTGTGCTCGCCCTCGGCCACCAGAATCATGTACATCAGGTAGGCGGTGAAGCCTAAGCCATAACCGAATTGTTCGACGGCCAGGGCGCCGCTGATCAGCCAGAGATTGGCGGGCAGCCACAGCGCCATGGCCAGGAAGGCGATGTTGGGCACATGCATGGCCAGCACCAGGGGCCAGAGCGCGCGCTTCAAGCCGAGGCGCGAGATCACCCAGCCGCCGACCAGGCCGCCCAGGGTCAGGGCTGTCAGGCCCACGGTGCCGTAGGCGATGCCGACCTGTTTGGTGCTCAGGCCCAGGCCGCCCTGGGCCGGCGGGTCGAGCAGAAAAGGCGTGGCCAGCTTGAGCAGCTGGGCCTCGGGAAAGCGGTAGAGCAGCAGGAAGCCGAGGATCACCCAGATGCCCGGCTTCTGGAAAAACAGCGCAAAGACGCGCAGGAATTCGGGCAGCAGCTGGCCTGGCTGGATGCCGGACGGTCGGTCGCTGGCCGGGCGCGGCAGGCTGAACAGGCTGTGCCACAGAGCCAGCAGGCCGAACAAGGCCGCCACCACGCCAAACACCCAGGACCAGGCCGTGACCATGCTGCCGGTGCGCTCCTGCAACTCGCCGGCCAGATAGACCAAGCCGCCCTGGCCGCCGATATTGGCCAGGCGGTAGAAGGTGGAACGGACGCCGACGAAAGCCGCCTGGCTGCGCTGCGGCAGGGCCAGCATGTAAAAGCCGTCGGCGGCGATGTCGTGCGAGGCGGAGGCGAATGCCATCAGCCAGAACAGGGCCAGCGTCATCTGCAGTGCCCGCTCGCCCGGGATCGTCAGCGCCACGCCGGCCAGGGCCGCGCCGATCAGAAACTGCATGGCGCTGATCCAGCGCCGCTTGGTGCCCAGCAGCTCCACCAGAGGCGACCACAGAGGCTTGATCACCCAGGGCAGGTAGAGCCAGCTGGTGTAGAGCGCGATGTCCGTGTTGTTGAAGCCCAGGTTCTTGTACATGACCACCGACAGCGTCATCACCACCACATAGGGCAGGCCCTGGGCGAAGTAGAGCGAAGGGATCCAGAGCCAGGGCTGGCGGGAGCGGGGCAGGTCGTGCGAACGAGGGGCGGTCATGCGGGCGGCAGGCAAGGGCAGGCAATCCAGGGGCAGCGGGGCTGGGGCAGGCGCGCTGAGCTCAGCCCCAACCGGCCAACTCAGTGCGCGCCGCCCATTATCTTGGTCGCCGGCCAGCCCCTTGCGTGCCGGTGCTGCAGACAAACCCTCGTGGGCGCGATGCGCCTTCGCTTTTCGGCACTGAACCGTCTTTCGCAAAGAGGTTTCAGCACGCAGAGCTCGCTGAGGACCGCAGAGGACGCTGAGACCAAAAAAGCCTGCTCTCTTCTCTGCGACCTCTGCGGTCCTCCGCGCGCTCTGCGCTCGTATTCCAATTCCAGCGAACGACCGATCGGTGCCGCAACCGGCCCGTCATCTTCCAGACCTTGAGCCGCCGAAAAAAACTTGATGCCGTCTGTAAGGCCGAGGCCACTGCGGCGACTCACACCAGGACAGCGTGATCTGTCGAGCTTGTTTCCCTCCAACTTTGTCCCTTGACCTTCACCAGGAGTTCCTATGAACCACAGCACCCTCAAGACCGGCCTGAGCATCGCCACCGCCGCCGCAGCTCTGTTCGCCACCACCGCCTTCAGCGGCGCCGCACAGGCGGCCGACGACGGCATGGTCAAGTGTTCCGGCATCAACAGCTGCAAGGGCAGCTCGGAGTGCAAGACCGCCAAGAGCGAATGCAAGGGCCACAACAGCTGCAAGGGCCAAGGCTGGGTTTCGAAGAAGACCGCCGAGGAATGCAAGACGGCCGGTGGCAAGGTGCTGAAGTAAGCCGGCCCCAAGTCAACTCAAGATCGACCGGAGCCCTGCCATGCCTGTTCCATTGACTCGATCGCAGGGCCCGGCCGGGGCTTCAGCTCCCATCCAAGGCTTCGGTCTGGGCTTGCGCAGCGAACACTACGCGGCGCTGTCCCAGCCTTTGCCCGCCGGTCGCCGGCCCGATTGGCTGGAAATCATTTCCGAGAACTACATGGTGCCCGGCGGCCCTCCGCTGCAGCACCTGGACCGCCTGCGGCGCGACTACCCCATGGTCATGCACGGCGTGTCCCTGTCCATCGGCAGCAGTGACGCGCTGAACCGGGCCTATCTGCGCGAGCTCAAGGCCCTGGCCGACTGCGTGCAGCCCGCCTGGGTGTCCGACCATTTGTGCTGGACTGGCGTGGATCACCAGCAACTGCACGATCTGCTGCCCATGCCCTACACCGAGGCGGCACTGCAGCATCTGCTGCCGCGTGTGGCCGAGGTCCAGGATGTCCTGCAGCGCCCCTTGCTGCTGGAGAACGTGTCCAGCTATGTTTGTTTTGCCGGCGACGAGATGAGCGAGGCCGAGTTCGTGGCCGAGCTCTTGCGGCGCAGCGGCTGCGGCCTGCTGCTGGACGTCAACAATGTTTACGTCTCCAGCCGCAACCATGGCTTCGACGCTCACGCCTACATCGACCTCATGCCGGCCGCGCAGGTGCGGCAGATCCATCTTGCCGGCCATGAGCAGCGCGATGGGCTGCTGGTCGACACCCACGATCAACCGGTCAGCGAAGCGGTCTGGCAGCTCTATGCCTACACCGTGCAGCGCCTGGGTGCGCGTCCGACCATGATCGAACGTGATGACCAGATCCCGGCCCTGGATGTCTTGCTTGATGAGCTGGACCAAGCCCGGCGACGCAGCGATCAGGCCCTGGCGCCCACCCGGGAAGCGGCATGATGAAGATGGTGAACACGAGCCCGCCCTTGGCGGCCCTGGCTGCCCAGCAACGTGCCTTGCAAGCCGCCGTGCGCGGGCAGCTTGGCGCGGGCCATGGCCTGTTGCGCGAGCCCGGCGCGGCTCAGGGCCTGGCGGTGTACCAGGATGCCTATCAGGCCCGTCTGCTGGCCGCTCTGCGCGACAACTATCTGGTCCTGCACCGGGCCCTCGGCGACGAGGATTTCCAGGCCCTGGGCCTGGCCTATCTGCATGCCCATCCGCCGCGCACGCCGTCCTTGCGTTGGTGGGGCGATCGCCTGGGTGACTTCATGGCTGGCCAGCTGGCCGGGCCGCCTGAGGGTCTGCCGGCATCGCCTTCGTCCTGGGGTCAGGTCTTGCCCCATGCGGCCCTGGTCGACCTGGCCCGCATGGACTGGGCCTTGCGCATGGCGTTTGACGCTGCCGACAGCCCGGCCCTGGGCCGAGAGGCCCTGCAGGCACTGGCGCCCCAGGACTGGCCCGGCCTGCGTCTGCGCCTGCGGCCCGGCGTGCAATTGCTGAACCTGGACTGGGCGGTGGCGCCGGCCTGGCGCCGCTTGCGCGCGGAGGAGCCCGTAGGCGAGGCCACCTTGGCTGCGCCCGATCCGCTGACCCATGTCTGCCTGATCTGGCGCCCGGCATTGGAAACCCGCTGGCGTTCGCTGCCGCCGCTGGAAGGGCGCTTGCTCCAGGCCCTGGCTGCTGGTCGTGTCTTTGGCGACCTTTGCGAGCAAGCCGCCCTGGAGCTTGGGTGTGAGGCCGCTGCTGCGCCGGCGGTGGTTGGCATGCTGCAGGCCTGGTTGGCCGATCAGCTGCTCCTGCCCCTGGAAGAACCGAGCGCCTGAGCGCTCACAAGCGCGCGTCGTAGCTGATGCTTTGTCGGGCGGCACGCTCGCCGCGCACCGTCGTGTAGCGCGACAAGGTGCTGGCGGTGCTGCCCAAGCGGAAGACTCGCCAGCTCACATCGATCTCGCAGCTCTGCACGGGCGACAGATTAGGCGTGGTCTTGTCCAGGCTGCGGCTGTGCTCGTTGAGCGCCAAATCCAGATCCAGGGTGTTGATGCGTACCCAGGGCGCGCCGGCCTGGTTTTCGATCAGAAAGGGCAGGCTGACCGCGTCGCTCATACCGCCCGAGAAGCTGCTGCCGTCGGCGCGCTTGCAGCGCAGATTGCTGCGGTTGTCCACCGAGCTGCCGGCCTCCTGGCCGAGCTGCACCATCAGCTTGCCGGCGCTGCGGCCCAGGTTCACCGGCCCTATGGGAGAGAGCACGCTGAAGCTTTTCGGCAGGGTGACGCTGTTGACATGCTGCTCGCCCCGGCGTTCCAGAATGATGCTGATGCTCGGTTGTGCCAGGCTCGTCGGAAGCTGGCCGGTATAGCTGCTGCCGCGGCCGTCGCTGTCGCGCAGCTCGATGCGCTGGCTGTCGGTCTGGGCATAGAGGCGGTCGGCGCCGGTCAGACGGATGCGCGTCAGCAGATTGGCGCTCTGGCCGACGCTGACGCTGACATTCAGCAGACCATCCTGGCCCAGAATGGTGGCGCGCGGGCTCAGGGCGTCCGACTGGATGAGTTCGGAGTCCTTGCAATTGAAGACGGCGCAGTCGACCTTTTCCTCGACATCCACAAACGGGCTGCCACCGCAGCCGGCTTGCAGGACCAGGGCGCTGGCCAAGGCCAGGGCGGTGACGGCGCCGTGCAGGCCATGGGCCCGCCAACTTGTGCTTGTGTCGTTTGGCTTCATGGGGTTCCTCGTGCCCGTCCACGCGGGCTTCTGTTTGACTTGTCTGGATGGGCCTGGCCTCGTTGCCGGTCCTGCCCTCACTCTTGGGTGCCGGCGCACTGTGGCATGGTCGCCGGGGCTGCGCCATCCCCCTTGGGGCTTGGATGGGCGAGCGCCGTCGGAGTCGTGCGAGATGCGCCCGAGCGGCGCGTTTGCCGAGCCTCACCTTGGTCCACAATCCCCTGGCCCCCCAGCATATTGGCCCTGAAGCGAAAGGCGTCTGCCCATGAGCATTGCCAGCCAGCCCCTGCAGCTCTGGTCTGCGTCCGAATTGATTGCGGCCTATGCCAGCAAGCAGCTGTCGCCGGTCGAGGTGACGCGTGCCGTGCTGGCGCAGATCGAGCGGCGCGAACCCGCGCTCCATGCGCTCTATGCCCTTGATGCCGAGGCTGCGTTGGCGCAGGCCCGGGTCAGCGAGGCACGCTGGCTGCGCGGTGAACCCTTATGCCCGCCGGGCCTGGACCCGGCCTGCACCCTGGACGGCGTGCCGCTCACGCTCAAGGAAAACATCGCCACGCGTGGCACGCCCATGCCCTTGGGCTGCGCCGCTTCCCTGTTGAGCCCGGCGCCGGCGGACGCGCCGCCGGCTGCTCGCCTGCGCGAGACCGGTACCGTGCTGCTGGCCAAGACCACCATGCCTGACTACGGCATGCTGAGCTCGGGCCTGTCCAGCTTCCATGCCCTGTGCCGCAATCCCTGGGACCTGAGCAAGAACCCGGGTGGGTCCAGCGCCGGTGCGGCGGCCGCTGCGGCGGCGGGTTATGGGCCGCTTCATGTTGGCACCGACATCGGCGGCTCCCTGCGCCTGCCGGCCGGCTGGTGCGGCATCTTCACGCTCAAACCCAGCCTGGGCCGAATTCCGATCCAACCCGCCTATGCCGGCCGGGTGGCCGGGCCGATGACGCGCACGGTCGCGGATGCGGCGCGCATGATGGCCCATCTGAGCCGGCCCGACTGGCGCGATGCCAGCAGCCTGCCCGCGCTTGCGCAGGACTGGCTGGCCTTGCGCCGCGAGCTCAAGGGCTTGCGCTTGGGGCTTTTGCTTGATGCCGGCTGGGGCACACCGGCCAGCGCCGAGATGCGCGCAGCCGTGGTGGCCGCGGCGAGCCTGTTCGAGCAGGCCGGTGCGCATGTCGAGCCCTTGGCCCCGTTCTGCCACCGCGCCATGATTGACGGCCTGGACAAGTTCTGGCGCATGCGCTCCTGGCTTGATTACCGCGCCTTGCCGCCCGAACGCCAGGCTTTGGTCTTGCCCTACATCAGGGCCTGGGTCGAGGGCGCGGCCGGCATGGCGGCGGACGAGCTGTTCCAGGGTTACAGCCAGATGCAGGCCTTGCGCGAGGCGGCCGTGGCGGCCTGCCAGCCCTTCGACTATGTGCTCAGCCCGGTCAGCCCCGAGACGGCTTTTGCTGCCGAACAAGCCAGTCCGCTCAATGACCCGGCGCGGCCCTTCGAGCACATCGCCTTCACCTTGCCCTACAACATGAGTGAGCAGCCGGCGGCCAGCATCAACGGCGGCTACAGCGCGGCCGGCTTGCCGATCGGCTTGCAGATCATTGGCCGACGTTTTGATGACCTGGGTGTGCTGCAAGTCTGTGCCGAGTTCGAGCGCCTGCGCGGCCCGCAGCGACCCTGGCCAGTGCTTTGAAGGAGCAGAGCGATGTATGAGCTGTATGGCAGCCAGGGTTCCGGTTCGGCCGCTGTAGAGGCGGCCCTGTGCATTGCGGGGCTGGAGCATCGCTTGATCGAGGCCGCCAGCTGGCGACCAGGGCCCGGCCTGGAGGAATTGGGTCGCATCAATCCCCTGCGCCAGATCCCGACCCTGCGCCTGCCGGGCGGCCAGGTCATCAGCGAAAGCGCCGCCATCCTGATGCATCTGGGCCTGGATGCCGCGCCGGATTCCGGCCTGCTGCCGCGCGAGCCGGGGCCACGCGCCCAGGCCCTGAGCGGCCTGGTCTTCCTGGCTGCCAACTGCTATGCCGCCATCGGCGTGATCGACTACCCGCAGCGCTGGTGTGCCGAGGCCGAGCAGGACGAGGCCGTGCAGGAGCGCATCCGTCGCGGCACGCGGGCACGGCTGCACCAGCTCTGGGAGCTGTTTGCCGACCAGTACGGCGGCGCTTGCCTGGGCCCGGGCCGCTGCAGCGCCCTGGCCTTGCTGGCCACGGTGGTGTCGAAATGGTCGGGCAGCCGCGCGCATCTGCAGCAGCAGAGGCCCGAGTTTCATGCCGGCTTGTTGGCCACCGAGGACGCGCCGGCCGTGCGCGCTGTGTTTCAGCGTCACTGGCCGGCCGCTTAGTACCCAAGGAGAGGCCGGCCGCGGGGGTGCCGAAAGCCAGGGGTATCCGTGCTTGCTTTGACATCTGGCCTGGTCCATCATGGCGCGCCGCCGGCCGCTCCAGGTGCCGGTGCGAACGACTCAAATCAACGGATGGAGTGATGCAAGCATGAATACAAAAGCCTATGGCGCGGAGTTTCTGGGTACCTTCTGGCTGGTGCTCGGCGGTTGCGGCAGTGCCGTTCTGGCCGCGGCCTTTCCCGGCGTGGGCATCGGCCTGCATGGCGTGTCCCTGGCCTTCGGCCTGACCGTGCTGACCATGGCCTATGCCGTCGGTCACATCTCGGGCGGCCACTTCAACCCGGCGGTGTCGGTGGGCCTCTGGGCCGGCGGCCGTTTCCCGGCCAGCCAGCTGCTACCCTACATCGTGTCCCAGGTGCTCGGTGGCTTGGCCGCCGGCGGCGTGCTCTATCTGATTGCCAGCGGCAAGGCCGGCTTTGACCTGGCCGGCGGCTTTGCCTCCAATGGTTTCGGCGAGCACTCGCCGGGCCAGTACTCGCTGCAGGCCGCCTTGTTGACCGAGGTGGTGATGACGGCCTTCTTCCTGATCGTCATCCTCGGTGCCACCGACGGCCGCGCCCCGGCCGGCTTCGCGCCCATCGCCATCGGCCTGGCTCTGACCCTGATCCACCTGATCAGCATCCCCGTCACCAACACCTCGGTCAACCCGGCGCGCAGCACCGGCGTGGCCTTGTATGTGGGTGGCTGGGCGATTGAGCAGCTGTGGCTGTTCTGGGTGGCGCCCATTGTCGGTGCCGTGCTCGGTGCCGTGGCCTATCGGGCCGTCGGCAGCGCCCCCGCCAAGGCCTGAGAGGGTTAGAGCTTTTTACTGCGCGGCCGCCATACGTCGTTGGCCGAACGCTCGGAATCCTCACGTACATAGAGTACGTTCCGGTTCCTGCGCTCCGCCCGACTCGGCCAGAGGCCGAGTCCTTCGCCCGGACTGATCCAGTCCTCAGGACTGGATCAGTCCGGGCTCAGTCTAGTCTGACGGCCGCTCGCTACAAAAGTTCTCACCCTCTGAGTCTCGGTTCTGGCGGCCGGCGACGGGGCTTTTCCCGCGCCGGCGGGTCGGCGGCGGTGGTAGATTCTGCGCTCCACCGACGCATCGAGCTTTTCCCTGCGGTCTGACAAGGCCAGGCCGGGGAAGGGCGGAGAACTCACCATGCCTTTTGAAGTGCCGGATCTGCTGGGTCCCTATTTGCTGCCGCTGCTGATCGCCGTGCCCCTGGCCATCGTGGTCTTCATCATCAGCGTGCGCCGCGGTGACGACCAGATCCCCCCGGCCGGCCACAACACCGTGCAGCCACCGCTGCCGGAAGGCTATGCGCCGGTGAACCGCGTGGCGGCTGCGCCACAGGCCGCGGCGCCCATCGCGGTCGCCCAGGCAGCGGCCGGCCCGGTGCCGCTGCTGGTGGTTGACGATTCGGCCGTGGCGCGTGCCAAGCTGTCCCGCTTGTTCGAAGGCGCTGGCTACCAGGTGACCGTGGCCAAGGATGGCCTGGAAGCTCTGCAATGCCTGGCAGAGCGGCGCTTTGCCGTCTTGATCACCGATCTGGAAATGCCCAACAAGGACGGCTTCGAGCTGATCGCCGATGTCCAGGGCAGCCTGGCGACCGAGGACCTGCCCATCATCGCCATCACCGGCCACGACGAGATGCAGGCGCGAGTGCACCAGGTGCAAGGCCTCTACGGCATCTTCAAGAAGCCCTGGAACGACCGCGAGCTGCTCAAGCGCGTGGAAACCCTGGCCAGCCTGCGCCCGCGCTAGGAATCCGCCGGGCCCACCCTCCGGGTAGGCCTGCATGGCCGCGGCCGCGGCCCACCGGGATAATCCGCCCCACAACAACATGAGGGGCGCGCCCGCCGGCGCGCGGATGAGCGCATGAGATTGCCCAATCTGCTGGGAAGCCGGAACGGTCGCCTGTCGGCCTTTTTCTTCTTGTACATGACCGAGGGCATCCCCCTCGGTTTTGCCGCCACCGCGGTGGCCACCCAGCTGCGCCGCATGGGCGTGGGCCCGGCCGAGATCGGGGCGTTTGTCGCCGCTTTCTACCTGCCCTGGGCCTTCAAATGGGCCTTCGGTCCCCTGGTCGATGTGTTCCGCTCGCAGCGCTTCGGTCATCGCCGCGCCTGGATCTTGGGCACGCAGCTGGTCATGGCCGCCACCTTGGGGGTGCTGGTCTTCGTCAAGCTGCCTGAGCAACTGGCCTTGTTCACCATCATCTTGCTGGTGCACAACACCTTTGCGGCCATGCAGGACGTGGCCATCGACGCTCTGGCTTGCAACACCCTGCACCCCGAGGAGCGCGGTCTGGCCAACGGCCTGATGTTTGCCGGTGCGGCCGTGGGCCAGGCGGTCGGCGGCAGCGGCGTGCTCTTCCTGATGGCCTATATCGGCTTCCAGAACAGCTTTGTTTTTGTGGCCTTGAGCATCCTGGCCGTCACCGGCCTCGTCGTGATGCCCATGAAAGAGGCGCTGGCCCAGGCCGGCGATGCCGCCAGCCAGGCGGGCCGGGGCTTGCGTCACGCCCTGGGCGAGATGCGCAGCTTCGCCATGGACGCCTTCCGTTCCTTCATCGGCACGCGCGGTGCTTATGCAGGCGTGTTCTTTGCGCTGCTGCCTTGCGGCGCCATGTCACTGAGCCTGGCCCTGCAGTCCAACCTCTCGGTGGAGCTGGGTCTGGATGATGATCAGGTGGCCTGGATGAATCTGGCCACTAGCGTGCTCAGCGGTGTGGCCATGGTGGTCGGCGGCATGTTGTCCGACCGCATCGGCCGCCGCCTGGTGCTCAGCGTCTCGGTGGTTTTGATGAGCCTGCCCGTCGTCTACCTGGCCATCGTGCTGCAGCAGCATGGCTATGTGATGCCGCGTGCGGCGGACAGCAAGGCTGCGGTGGAGCCGGCCCTGGTCACGGCGCTGTGGGCCGCGGTTTTGGCTTTCAATGTCTTCATGGGCCTGATGTACGGCGTGCGCTCGGCCCTGTTCATGGATGTGACCAACCCCAAGGTCGCGGCCACCCAGTTCACCGCTTATATGGCGCTGATGAACCTCTCGATCGCCTACACCGCCACCTGGCAGGGGCTGTCCATTGAAGCCTTTGGTTATCCGGTGACCCTGGCGATTGATGCCACCGTGGGCCTGTTCTGTCTGCTGCTCATGCATCTGATGAAAAAGCCGGCCTCGGAAGCGGCGCAAGTCAGCGATTCGCTGGCCGACCGACGCGCCCGCAAGACGGCTCTGGGCCTGGGTTTGCTGTGCCTGCTGTGGCTGCCCTTCTGGGCCTTGCGCGCCGAGTTGGGCGCGGCGCTGCCGATTGCCAATGTCTTCTTCACCATGCTCTTCGTGGTCAGCCCGCTGTTCCTGCTGGCCGGCCGCGAGGTGCTGGGCAGCGGCATCAGCTCTGGCCTGCGCCGAGCTTCCGCCTGGCTGGCGCTGCCCCTGCTGGCCATCTATGGCCGCAAATGGGTGGACGGTCTGCAAGCAGGCGTGGCGCCTTGGGCTCAGAGCTCGCCGCAGCTGATGTTGGCCGACGCGCTGATCTATCTGCTGCCCCTGCTGGCCGGCCTGGTGCTGATCCAGCTGGCGCGCCGTGATTGGAGCGTGTTGACCCTTGCGACGCGGCCTTTGCCTGCGCACTGAGGCCTACTTTTGGGGGATGCCTAACGCCTCATCCACTGATATTCTGCCGCTCACCCAAACGAGTGAGGAGCGCATGGTGTTCAAGATGAGAGCGAAAGGAATTCCCCTGTTGGCGGCCGCCGCTGCGGCCATGCTGATGCAGACGGCCGCTCAAGCCGGCCCGGTCGGCGATGGCAAAGGTTTCTACCTGAGTGCCAATCTCGGCAGTGCCAAGGGAAAGTCCAAGGTCTACGACGGCAAGTCAGATCCGTCCTTCGGCTTCAGCGCCGGTTACCAGTTCAGCCCGAACCTTTCGGCCGAGCTGTTCGCGCGCTCCCTCAATTTCGATTTCATGGTCGGCTTTCTCGACCCCAAGGGCTTTGTCTACCCCGAGGACCATGTCGGCGCCGCGCTGCGCCTGAGCGCGCCGCTGAGCGAGTCGGTCCAGTTGTATGGGCGCCTGGGTGTGGGCCGCACGACGATGAAAGCCACGCTGGTGAATATGCGCCACGACTCGGTCAGCGAAACCAGCCTGGGCGCCGGCCTGGGCTATGACTTCAACCCCAGCTGGGGTCTGCAGCTCGAGTACAACCGCTTCCTGAAGAACGACATCAACGTGCTGTCCTTGGGCCTGCAGTTCAGGTTCTGATCAAGTTGGCAGACGACCCCGGGCGCCTGGCGCCACGGGGCATGGCTTCCAGCCGCCTCGGGCTGCGCCGGCACAATCTCGGTGTTCTGACCTCGCGCTGCAGCAGCGCCTTCTGCCATGCACGGCCCCAACCCCGACCAGCCTCACCCCATGCCTGGCTTTCCCCAGGTCTGCTTTCTCAAATCGGTGATCCGCAAGCCGAACATCATCGTCGGCGACTACAGCTATTACGACGATCCCGGTGAGCCGGGGCAGGCGCCGCAGCCGGCCGAGAACTTCGAGCGCCAGGTGCTCTATCACTTCCCCTTCATCGGCGACAAGCTGATCATCGGCAAGTTCTGCGCCATCGCCCGCGGCACCCGCTTCATCATGAACGGCGCCAACCACCAGAGCTCGGGCATCTCGACCTATCCCTTTTTCATCTTCGGCCAAGGCTGGGAGAAGGCCGCGCCGCAGCCCGGTGATCTGCCCTACAAGGGCGACACGGTGATCGGCCACGATGTCTGGATCGGCTACGACGCCTTGATCATGCCCGGCGTGCAGATCGGCCACGGCGCCATCGTGGCCGCCCGCTCGGTGGTCTGTGAGGACGTGCCGCCCTACACCGTGGTGGGCGGCAACCCGGCCCGCCCGATCAAGCGCCGCTTCAGCCCCGAGCAAGTCGAGCAGCTGCTCGATATCGCCTGGTGGGACTGGCCGGTCGAGCAGATCACCGCCCACCTGTCCGCCATCACCGGCGGCGACATCGCCGCCCTGCTCAAGGCAGCTTGAGCGCGCGCGCCACCTCGCTCCAGGGCAGCAGCTTGAAGTTCTGCGGGCCGTCGGGCAGGCGCTTGTGGCCGTCCTGCACGACGATCAGGCCCTGGCCGTAGACGCCGCCGAAGTTGGCGGCGCTGACCTCCAGGCCATCGGTTTCCGACGCGCCGTCGATGCCCAACTCGGCATTGATGCCGATGCGAAAGCCGCCGCGCAAGGCGTAGGGCGGCTGGGCGTCGAGCACCAGATAGCTGTGGTTGCCTTGCGAGGACACCAGCAGATAGCCGGCGTCACCCGGCCGGGCGCGGTAGATCGCCAGACCTTCCACATCGGCGACCAGGGCGCCGCCGACCGGCAGGATCAGCTGCGGCTTGGGCGTCATGCCGGCCTTGCTGCCGATGTCGATCTGCCAAATCCCGCGTTTCTCTTCGCCGACAAAGAGCCGACCGTTTGCCTCGTCCACCACGCAGCCCTCGGGTTGGCTGGCCAGCTGGAATTGGCGCAGCAGGCGTGACTGCCAGCGCCCATCGGCACTGCGCGTGATGCGGATCTGCTGCACGCGGCCGTCTTTGTCGTTGGGGTAGGCGTCCAGCTCGCCCTCGGCGCTGCGGCCGACGCAGAGGCCGTAGATGTCTTTCAGATCGGTGGGCAGCCGGGCCAGCTCGGACACCTGACCTTGGCCATCGATGCCGAAGAGCACGAGCGCCTTCTCATCGCGCTGCGTGGCCACGGCCAGGTCCATGGACTGACCGGGCGCCACTTGCAGGCCCTGGCGCAGATCGACATTGTTGATGCGTCCCACCTCTAGCAGCTGCCGCTCCTCGCCTTGCAGGTTGTAGACCAGCAGGCCTTGCTTTTTGTTGGTGCCGAGGATGCGGCTGAGGCGGGCGTCACTGGGGTGCACCCAGATCGCCGGGTCGTCCGCGGCGTCGCCGAAGCGCGCCACCGGCGCCGTCTGCCCGCTGGGCTGCAGCACCGGCCAGTCCCAGGTTTTTCCAACCGGGGCGGATTTGGCCGAGCGGCTCGCCGCACGCAGCAGGCGGCGCTGCGGCTTGCCCTCGATGCGCGTGCTGTGTTCCCACAGGCCCAGGCCGGGTTCTTCGATGCGCAGCAGCTCCAGCTTGTCATCCACCACGCAGCCCTTGGCGCCGGGCGCCGTGGCCAGGCGGCGCAGCGGGCGCGCGCCCTCGGGGCCGGCGATCAGCCATTGCTCGCTCAGGCCTTCCTCGCCGAGCAGGAAGAGCTGCAGCAGGCCTTGCGGGTCGCGGTGCAGGCAGAGCGCTTCGACGGCAAAGCCAGGCTCGGGCAGGTCTTGGGCGCGCAAGACCTGGCCCTCGCTGCGCAGCAGCACCGGCCGGCCTCGGTCGGCATCGAGCAGCACGGCGACATGGCCCTGGGTGCCGTCCGCGCGCTGGTCCCAGCGCTTGGCGCGCACGGCATAACGCGCCAGTTCCCGGCCTTGGCGGTCGAGCAGCTGCAGGCCCTTCTTGTCGAGCTGGAGCTGGGTCGGGTTGAGGTCGGCTGTCTGGGTGGCATGGGCCGGGCCCAGCAAGCCAAGTGCCATCAAGAGTGCGAATGTGTGTTGCCTCATGCTCAGAACACCGCCAGTTTCAGACCCAGCTTGACGCTGCGGCCATACTGCTCGTACTGCGCGTTCAGTGCGCGCTGGCCGGCGTAGACGTAGTAGGCGCTGTTGTTCAGGTTGAGCAGCTCCAGGCTGAGCTGCAGTTTGGCGCTGAGGTCATAGCGCAGCGAGAAGTCCCATTGCGTCTGGCCGTCCACCCACAAGTCCTTGGCCGGGTTCAGCACATCGCCCACCTCCAGCAGATAGGCCGATTTGTGGTTGACCGCCAGGCGGGTGCTCAGGCCCTGGCCTTCCCAGCCCAGGCTGAGGTTGAGGCTGCGGTCCGACTGGCTGGGCAGGGCCAGCTGGCGGCTTTGCAGCTGGCCGTTCTTGTAGCCGGCGATGGTGGCCTTGGAGTGCACCAGGGTGGCGTTGGCGCCCAGCACCAGGCCGTTGAAAGGTGCCGGCAGGCCGCGCAAGGCCTGGCCATAGGCCAGCTCCAGGCCGCTGACTTTGGCGTCCTCGCCGTTGGCGTAAGTCAGGGCCGAATCGAAACCGGCCCATGTGCCTTGGCCGGCCAGATTGGTCCGGTAGACGAAGTCGCGGATGCTCTTGTGGAAGGCATAGGCGGACAAGCTGCCGTCGCGGTCCAGGCGCTGCTCGATGCCCAGGTCCAGATTGCGCGAGCGCAAGGGCTTGAGTGCCGGGTTGCCGAACTCGGCGCTCTTGTCCTCGATCACAAAGCCGGGGCTGAGCTGGCCGAAAGTGGGGCGCACCACCGACTGGGTGTAGGCCGCGCGCAGCTGCTGCTCGCTGCTCAGTTGCTGGCGCAGCAGCAGGGCCGGCAGCCAGTGGCGGCTGCGGCTCTCGCTGTGCTGGGCGCTGAACTGGCCCTTGCTGTTGCCAGTGCCGTCGGCCTCCAGGCGCAGGGCTTCGTGGCGCAGACCGGCGATCAGTTGCGTGTGTTTCCAGTCGATGGTGGCCTGCAGGTAGGCGGCGTCGCTCTCTTCTTTGATGCGGTAGTCGGCAATGGCCGAATCGCTGGCCTCGCGGAACTCAGCCGGCTTGAGGCCGGCCACAAGCTGCCGCACCGCTTGCTCGCTCAGATTCGGGCCCAGCTCGCCCCAGGGATAACGTGGCATGCCCTCGGCCACCACGCTGGCCATGGACAGCTGGCTGCTGCTGAAACCATAGGGGGCCTTGGCCAGTGTCTTGCCGCTGTAGCTCCAGACTTCGCGGCCGTTGTCCTTCTGGCGGCGGGCAATCTTGAAGCCGCCTTTGAGCTCCAGCTCGGCACCGTCCAGGTCCAGGTCCTTGAGCAGGTCGACGCGCAGATTGCGTTCGCGGTCGGTGGCGCGGCTTTGCTCCAGCTTGATCTTGTCGAGCGCGAAGCCGCTGCTGCTGGCCAGGCCGGCCGGGCCGCTGATCACGGGCCTCTGGCTGTCGGCGAAGCTGAGGCCGCTGAAGGCCGTGGCGTTTTTGTAGGTGGCGCCGGACAGGGTGTCGGGCTTGTTCTCGCTGGCGCGGCCGGTGCCGAGGGCGGCGCTGAGCTGCCAGTCGCCCCAGCGGCGCTCGCCGCCCAGGCTCAGGGAGTCGACCTGCGAGATCTCCTCGCGCGCCTTCAGCGAACGGGCCGCCTTGGCCGAGCCGCCGCTGGCGCCCGCAGCCAGGGCGGGAGAAAACTCCAGGGTCTGGGCCTGGCGCTGTTCGGTGTCGGTGAAGCGGCTGCTGAAGCTGCGCAGGTAATAGCTCTGGCTCGGGTCGGGGCGCAGGTCCAGGTTCAGGGCGCCGCCGTGGCGCACGCGGCTGATGGTGTAGCTGCGGCGCTCCAGCTTGCTCAAGGCGGGGCTGCTGCCGCTGAGATTCCACGCGCCGCCGGTCTCGACATTGTCCGAGCCGAAGCTGCGCTCGTCGCTGCTCAGGGCCAGGGCCAGGCCCAGGCTGTTGGAGAGGAAGCGGTCGCTGTAGATCAGGGCGCCGTTCGGGCGCGTCTTGCCGCTCAGTGCGGCGTAGCTGGCGCCGGCGCTGAGGTTCAGCACGCGGCCGGGCTGGTCGAAGGCCGACACGGTGTTCACCGCCACCGAGCCGCCGAGCGAGTTGGCGTCCTGGTCGGGGCTCAGGGTCTTGCGCACTTCCAGCGAGCGGATCAGGCCGGCCGGCACCACATCGAGGCCGACGGCGCGACGGTCGGCTTCGGCCGATGGCACCAGGGTGCCGTTGATGCTGACGGCGTTGAGATCGGGGCCCAGGCCGCGCACGCGGATGAAGCGGCCTTCGCCCTGGTCGCGCTCGACCGAGACGCCGGGCAGGCGGGCCAGGGCCTCGGCGGCATTGATGTCGGGCAGCTGGCCGATGCCGTCGGCATGGACCACGCTCAGCACGCCGGTGGCGGCGCGCTGCTTGTCCAGCGCATTGCGCAGATTGGCCGCCTGGCCGTTGAGCTGCACGGCCTCCAGCGTGGTGGGCGCGCTGGCGGCACCGGCCGGGGCGGGCGCGGCGCTTTGCGCCAGAGCGGGCGACGCCGTCAGGGACAGCAGGGCGGCGCTCAGGCCGAGGCTCAGCGGCGTCAGGCGAGGGCGGCGCAGGGCCGGGCAGGGCAGGCGGAAGGAGGTGGACATGGTGGGTGGGGGCTCCGCAGTGGAGCACAGGCAAGCGCCGGATCGGCAATGGCTCCGCACCTTAGGCAGGCCGCATGGCAGTTCCGTGACGGCTGGGCCCCGGGCGGCCACAGCGGCTGCAAGAGCGCAGATCCAGCCCCGAACTGAGCTGTTTCGACCCCCGCCGTCCACATCCAGCCCTTGCATGACGGCCTGTCACAAAGCCTCTTTAGGATCGCCAGCCCATGCTCATCTCACCTTTGCTCAAGGCTTTGCAGCCCGTGCCCCAGGCTCCTGTGCTGGGCCTGGCGCATTTCGGCCACCTCCTGGCCTTGCTGATGGCCAGCCTGATGGCGGCTTTCGCCTGGGGCGGCGAGGCCAAGCCGCTGCAGGACTGGCGCTGGATCGATGTGGCCGGCGAGGGCGGCATGGTGCTGATGGCCGCCATCTGGATCACCCAGCTGCGCAGCAGCCGGCCCGGCGGCCGCGTGACCAACTGGCTGTGCCTGGGCCTGGCCGGCATCCTGCTGGGCGAATGGGTCGATGTGCTGGATGAGTTCTGGCGCCTGCCCAAGGCCGTGGTCTGGGACAACTGGCTGGAATCGGGTCTGACGCCGCTGGGCATGCTGGTGCTCACCATCGGCCTGCAGCATTGGCGCGAGGAAGAGCGGGCCTTGAGCGATCAACTGCTCAAGCGCGAGCGCCTGATCCGCGAGCACCGCAGTTTTGATGCCATCACCCAGCTCGGCGATGCCGACTACCTGGCCCGCCAAATCGCCTTGGAACAGCAGCGCGAGGGCCAGCCCGGCGCGGCCCTGCTGATGCTGAGCCTGGACGGCTTTGACAGCATCGCCCGCGAGCATGGCCTGGCCGAGGCCGATCGCCTGCTGCAGGCCGCCGGTCATCTCTTGATCTTGAACCTGCGCCCTGAGGACCTGCTCTGCCGCTATGCCGGTGACCGCTTCGCCCTGCTGATGCCCGGCGCTGGCCCGGCCTTGGCGGCGCAGACCGCCGGCCATTTGCAGCAAGCCCTGGGCAGCCTGGCCCACCACAGCCGCCAGGGCCAGCGCATCCAGCGGCCGGCGCGGGTGGTGTGGTGCGAGGTCGATGCTGAAGAGCCCGGTGCGCAGCAGCTGCTGCATCTGGCGGCCCGGCTATGAACGCCGCCCTTCTCGGCCTCAGCCCGGCCCCGGGCGCTGTCTACCAACTGGGCACGCGCTGCCTGGTCTGGGAGCATCAAGCCGTGCTGCTGCTGGAATTCGCACGCAGCCGCGGCCTGCGGCCGTCCGAGCTGCTGGCCGCCGCCGGCTTCAGCACCGTGCCGAGCCTGCTCAGCCCGCAGCAGCTGCTTGATCTGCTGGCCGCCTTGCAAGTGCAGCTGCAGGCGCCCGACACGGCGTTTGTGCTGGGCCAGCTCAGCCTGCCCGGCCATGCCGGCCTGGCCAGCCATGCCCTGGGCCAGGCGCGCAACGGCCGCCAGGCCTTGGAGCTGCTGGCCGCGCACAGCGCCCGGCTTTCGCCCCTGCTGACGCCGCGCCTGCTCTGGCATGAGGACGAGCTGCTGCTGATCTGGACCGAGGCCTGCGGCGTCGGCGCCGCACAGCGCAATTTCGTCGTCGACATGCAGATGAGCGCCGTCACCGCCCTGTGCCAGTGGCTGGGCGGCCGGCGCCTGCCCTGGCGCTACAGCTTCAACCGCAGCCGCCCGCGCGACCTCTCGCAGCATGCGGTGTTCCTCGGCGCCGATCTGCAGTTCGATTGCCAGGTCGACGCCATGCGCGTGCCGGCCGCCTGCCTCGACGAGCCCTGGCCGCGCGGCGTGGCCGACAGCATGGCCGCCCAGGCCCTGGCCCAGGGCGCCGACCCCGGCGCCGCCGGCCGCGGCCTGCTGGCGGCGCTCTACGACCATCTGCTGCCGCGCCTGCGTGAAGCACCCACGCTGGAGCAGAGCGCCCAGGCCTTTGGCGTCAGCAGCGCCACCTTCAAGCGCCATCTGGCCCAGCACGGCACGCATTTCCAGGCCCAGCTCGACCAGGTGCGCACCCACTGGGCGCTCTATCTGCTGCTCTTGCAAGGCCAGAGCCATGAGCGCGTGGCCCAGGCCCTGGGCTTTCATGACCGCAGCAACTTCCGCCGCTCTTTCAAACGCTGGACCGGCCTGGTGCCGAGTTTGCTCGCCTGAGCGCAGGTCTGTGCTGCAATGCAGGCCAGACCCGCCCCGGGTCAGGAGCACGGCATGAGCACATTGGCAAGGCAGCATTCATGGTTCCAGCGCAGCGCCGCGCGCGCTCTGTGGCTGGCCGCAGCAGCGCTCTCGCTGCCCTGCGCCGCACGGGCCGAGGCCTTGCCGACGCCGCCGGCCTTGCAAGCGCAGCTGGCCGCCCAAGGGCTCAAGCCTCAGACCATCACCGTGGTCGAGCCGCATCTGAGCCGCAAGGACCATGCGGTGCAGCGCCGCTACCAGGCCTTCCCGATCGAGGAAGTGCTGGTGCGCGTGCTCGGGCCGGACTGGAACGCGCAGGCCGACCGCGAGCTCGAGTTCAAAGCCCTGGACGGCTTCATCGCCCGCATGCCGGTGTCGCGTTTCCTCAAGTACCGCGCCTTTCTGGCCCTCGGCCTGGCCGATGGCCGGGCCTTCACGGTCGACAACCTGGCCCAGAACGAGAAGAACGTGGCGCTCGGTCCCTACTACCTGATCTGGGACAACCTCGCCGCGCCCAGCCTGCAGGTCGAGGGTGGCACGCACTGGCCTTATCAGGTGGCCGAGATCAGCCTGCGCGCGGTCAAGCCCGAGGCCTTGCTGCCGGCCGGCATGGACAGCAGCCGCTGGGTCGAGCAGGCCGCCCTGGTGCAGAAATACTGTTTGAGTTGTCACCAGATCAACGGCTTCGGCGGCGCCAAGATGCCACTCAATCTGGCCGTGCGCGCCAAGCTGATCGACTCGCGCACCTGGCAGAGCTGGCTGCTGCAGCCCCAGTCCGTCAAGCCTGGCACCGCCATGCCAGCCCTGCCGGACGGCTTGAGCCTGGCCGAGCGCCAGCGCATCGCCAGCGAGCTGCACGACTACCTGAAGGCGCTGCCGGTGGCGCCCTGAGTCTGAGCGCGCTGAACCCTGGTTAACACTCGGTTTCGTCTGGACTCGCAGCGCGCGCTGAATCGGGTAGGCTGGCGAACTTCTCGGCGGCATCCTGGCGATGCAGCCGGCCTCTTTGTTTGCCCAGCCAGCTTGAATTGACATGTCGGACGTCCCCTTTGACCGCACCGGCCTCCGCGCGCAGGGCGCGCCTGTAGAGGACGTCAATGCCTTGCCGCCCGGCACCCGCTTCGGTTCGCTGGAGATTCTGCGCACCGTGGGTGTCGGTGGCTTTGGCATCGTCTACTTGGCGCGCGACCATGCGCTGGAGCGCGAGTTGGCGATCAAGGAGTACATGCCGGGCCAACTGGCGCAGCGCGGCGAGGGCTCGGCGGTGTCGGTGCGTTCCGCCTCGCTGAGCGAGACCTTCGAGATCGGCCGCCGCTCTTTCGTCAACGAGGCGCGTCTGCTGGCCCGCTTCGACCACCGCTCCCTGCTCAAAGTTTTCCAGTTCTGGGAAGCCCATGGCACGGCCTATATGGCCATGCCTTATCTGCAGGGTCAGACCTTGCGTCAACGCCGCGATGACATCAGCGCCGGCCGCGCCCCGGCCCTGGACGAAGCCGCGCTGCTCCGCCTGCTCCTGCCTCTGCTCGAAGCGCTGAGCCTGCTCCATGGGGCCGCGGTCTTCCACCGCGACATCGCGCCCGACAACATCCTCCTGCCCGACGATGGCGGCGACCCGATCCTGCTGGACTTCGGCGCTGCGCGCCGCGCCATCGGTGACCGCACCCAGACCTTCACCGCCATCCTCAAGCCCAGCTACGCGCCGATCGAGCAGTACGCCGAGAGCACGGCCCTGCGTCAAGGCCCCTGGACCGATGTCTATGCCCTGGGCGCAGTGCTGCATTTCCTGCTGACCGGCCAGCCGCCGCCGCCGGCCACGGCGCGGGCGGTGTTCGACGACTACGAGCCTCTGGCAGGCCGGGCCTTGCCAGGGTGTTCGCGGGCCTTTCTGGCGGCGATCGATTGGTCTTTGGCGGTGCGCCCGCTCGAGCGCCCCCAGAGCATGGAGGCTTTCCGCGACGCCTTGACCGGTGTCATCGAGCCCCCAGGCTTGCAAGAAGCCGACCTGCCCCTGCCGCTGAGCGAGCCCGAGCCGCGGCCGCGCAGTGCGGCGCCGCCACCCGCGGCTCCTCCGGCCGGGCGCAGCAAGCCCAGGCCAGCGATAGCTGCAGCAACAGCAGCAGCCGTGCCGGCTGCACGCCAAGCGCTGCCAGCCGCCTGGCGCTGGGCAGCCTGGATCACCGTGCCTGTGTTGCTGGCGCTGGGCGCGTGGCTGTTGCAGCGGCCCGCGGCGCCCGTGGCACCCGCGGCGTCTCCAGGGATGGCGCTGGCGGACCCGGCCTCGGGCCCCGCCTCGGCCGCCGTGCCGGCCTTGGCCTTGAATCAAGAGCTGGCACCAGCACTGTCGACGCCGGCCCTAGCACCGTCGGCCAGTTCGCCCACGGTGCTGGCGTCGGCCGCGCCCGCGCTTCAGAAGGCCGCGGTGCCGGCCAAAAGGGCCTCAGCAGCTTCGGGCAAAGGCGAGGCCCGTCGCCCGCCTCGTGATGGCGGGCCGGCCCAGGCCGGGGCCAAGCTGCCGGCCATGCCGCAGCAGGATGCCAGCCTGACGGCCGCCGCCCCGAGCGCTCAGGTCCAACTGGCACAGCCGCCGGCCGCAGCTGCTTCGGAGGATGCACTCGCCGCGCCGCTCGACCCTCGCCAAGCCTGCGCCAAGGAGAACATCCTCTTGCGCATCTGGTGCGTGGACCGCCGCTGCGAGAAGCCGGCCTATGCCGGCCATGCCGAATGCGTGCGCTTGCGTGAGATTCGCGAGCAGCGCCGCGAACGTTGAGGCTGGTGACGCCCTGGCGCGAGGTCCGCAGCGCGCACAGCGCCGGGCTGCACATCTGCTGAAATAGCGCCATGAGCAGCAGCCCTTTCCGCATCAGCAGCAAGCTCCAGGACCAGGACCTGGACGTCATCCACCGCTACCTCAGCGAACAGGCGCCCTGGTGCCTGGGCATTCCCAAGGCGACGCTGGCGCAGGCGCTGGCCCATTCTTTGTGCTTCGGGGCGTTTCTGGACGGCGCCCAGGTCGGCTTTGCCCGGGTGGTCACCGACCGCACGACCTTTGCCTACCTCTGCGATGTCTTCGTGCTGCCCGAGCAGCAGGGCCGCGCTTGCAGTCGGGCGCTGATGGACGCCGTGATGGCCCACCCCGACCTCCAGACCTTGCGTCGCTTTCTGCTGGCCACCAGCACGGCCGCAGGCCTGTACGCCAAGTACGGCTTCACGCCGTCCGCCAAGCCGCAGGCCTTCATGGAGCGCCTGGATCCCGAGATCTACAGCCGGGCCGTTTGAGCTGAGTGACCATGCGCGACACGCCTTTGCAATTCAAGTCTGACTCCTTGTCCTGCCGCGAACTGGATGCCGGCGACATTCCGGCCGTGCAAGCTTTTCTCGACGCCAACCCCGAGTATTTCTGGACTGTCGGTGACGAGGCGCCGCGACCTGACGAAGCGCAGCAGGAGTTTGACGAACTGCCGCCGCCCGAGCTCAGCTACCGGCGCGTGCGTCATTTCGGCATTTACGCCGAGGGCGAGGCCGCGATGGTCGGCTACGGCAGCTTGCTGGAGGACATGGTGGCGGAAGGCGTCTGCCACCTCGGCCTCTTCATCATCGCCACCGCCCGCCACGGCCAGGGCGATGCGGCGCGGGCCTACCAGGGCCTGGAGGACTGGGCGCGCCGCGCCGGTGCGCGCTGGATGCGCCTCGGGGTGGTGGTCGGCAATCAGCGCGGCGAGCGCTTCTGGCAGCGCCAGGGCTTTGTCGAGTTGCGCCGCCGCGAGGGCGTTCCGGCCGGGCGCCGCATCAACAGCCTGCGCGTGCTGCTCAAGCCCTTGGCGGCCGGGCTGGAGCGCGACAGCGAAATCCAGGACTACTTGGCACGTGTGGCACGCGACCGGCCCGAGCCCTGATTCCCCACCGCTGCGGCTCTGTTAGATTGGCAGGCAAGAACTTCCAGGTTCAAGGCAGTAAAAAGGAAAAGGGTCAGGCATTGTGGGTGGTGGGCAAACTCGGTGGGCCACCTGGGCCCTGTGTCTGGCCTTGCTGGCAGCCAGCGCTCAGGCGCGCGAGTTCAAGGTTGACCTGATCCAGTTCGACCCTTGGGCCAAAAGGAACCCAGACCCGACAGCGGCCGAGCCGAATGTCGGCATCATCGTCGACCTGCTGCGCGAGTTCGAGCGCCGCAGCGGCCACAGCACCATTCAGACCCTGACGCCCTACGCCCGTGTCGAGCGAGACCTCGAAGTGGGCGATTGCGATTTTTCCATCATGGCCTGGGGCGATGCGCGCGCCGCCTATGCCAACCGGGGCACAGCCTTCGTGCCTCTTGACTTTGGCGTGCGCGCGCGCAAAGGCGTGCGGATTCGCAGTTATGAGGACCTGAAGAAGATCATCGTCGGCGCGCCGCGTGGCCTCAAGGTCGACCCGCGTTTCGACGTCGACCCCGAGATCCGCAAGGACCTGGTGCTCGACTACACCCTGGCCATCCGCAAGGCCGTGGCCGACCGCGATGCCATGGCCGTTGCGGGTTCCCTGTCCACCATCGGCCACATCATCCACAAGCTCAAGCTCGAGGCCGAGTTCGGCGATGTGCTGGTGCTCAACACCACCTATCTGACCGTGGCCTTCTCGAAGAAGTCCAGCCAGCTGGGGGCCGAAGCCCAGGTCAACGCGGTCTTCAAGACCATGGTCGACGACGGCACGGCCAAGCGCATCTACGAGCGCTGGATGTTCCCGCCCGACTGAAGCTTCTCAGGGGTGGGGCGGGATGTTGGCGCGCCGGCAGCGTTCGATATCGCAGGCCGTGGGCAGCACCGAGCGGTACTCGCCGAAGGCCTTGAGCAGGGCCCGGTCGGCCACCAGGCATTCGCCGCCCTTGCCGTCGCTGTAGTAGGACGTGACGTCGATGCAGCGGCGCGAATGCGCCATCAGGCCGAAGAAGTGGCCCATCTCATGCGACACCACCATCTGCAGGGTCTGTTCGGCCGGGTAATTGGGTTTGCGCTCGCGCAGCAGGGCGAACATGGCCGGGTTCATGGCCAGGCTGCGCCGGCTCAGATTGGCCAGGCCGAAATTGCCGGCGCTGCCGATCTCGCTCCACTGCACGAAGACGCCGCCCGGCGGCAGGGCCTGGCCGGGCTGCAGCAGACTGACCCGGCTGGCCACGCCGCAGCGCGACCAGCTGTGCGCCGCCCGCTCCAGCGTGGCCAGCACCTGTGCCGGCGTGAACCAGGCCGGCGCGCCGGCATGCGAATAGGCCAGCAGCAGAGGTGAGGCCAGGGCGGGTCGGTCCTGGCCATCGCCCCAGGTGACGATGTCCTCGGGCCGGCATTGCTGGATCTCCTGTTCGCGCAGCGCCAGGTCGGGCCCGGCCCAGCACAGGCCGGAAGCCGCCAGCAGCAGCCCCAGCAGGGGCAGGCGTCTCAGGTCTCGCAAGCGCTGCCCCCGGTCGACGCCGGCAGCGCCGCGCTGCCCTGCAGCTGCACGCCGTAGCGCTCCGCCGTCATGTGTGCCAGGATGGACAGAGCGATCTCGGGCGGCGTGCGTGCGCCGATGTGCAGGCCGACCGGGCCATGCAGGCGCGCCAGCTGCTCGGGCTGCAGGCCGAAATGCTCGGCCAGGCGGGCCCGGCGCTTGCTCTGGTTGACGCGCGAGCCGATGGCGCCAATGTAGAAGGCCGGCCCGCGCAAGGCTTCCATCAGGGCCAGGTCGTCGAGCTTGGGGTCGTGGGTCAGGGCGACGATGGCGGTGTGGCCGTCGGGTCGCAAGGCCTGCACCACATCGTCGGGCATGTCGCGCGTCAGCGTCGTGCCTGGCACGGCGAAGCCCTCCATGTACTCGGCACGCGGGTCGCAGATCAGCACCTGGTAGTCCAGACCCAGGGCCATCTGCGCCAGGTACTGGCTCATCTGGCCGGCGCCGATGATGAGCAGGCGCCATTGCGGGCCATGGTGGCTGCGCAGTTCCTGCTCGCTCAGCTGCAGGGCATCGGCACTGGAGTCGGGCGCCAGCAGCTCGACCTGGCCGCTGCGCCGGTCGAGCCGGCGCTGCACGCGTTCGCCGCGGTCCAGGCGGGCCAGCAGTTCGTCGATCTGAGAATCGGCATGGAGCGGTTCCAGCAGGAGTTCGAGCGTGCCGCCGCAGGGCAGGCCGAAGCGCGTGGCCTCTTCGGCGCCGACGCCGTAGCGCAAGAGTTCGGGCGCGGCCAGCTGCAAGGCGCCCTCGCGCAGGCGGGCGACCAGATCGTCCTCGATGCAGCCGCCCGAGACGGAGCCGGCGATCTGCCCGTCATCGCGCACCGCCACCAAGGAGCCCACCGGTCGCGGTGCCGAGCCCCAGGTGCGGGTGATGGTGCCCAGCACCACGCCCCGGCCCTCGTGGCGCCAGGCGCTCACCTGGCGCAAGATTTGCAGATCGACGTTGTCCATGGGGCGATGGTAAATGCCGCAGGGCGGGCCCGCGGCGCACAATGGCTTCTGCTCTTGCACCAGGCTTATGCCATGACCGAACCGACCCCCTCAGAGAAAGCAGCCCCGGCCCAGCCTCAGCCGCGCTGGTACGAGGCTTTGCTGGCTTGGTATCTGGGCTGGTTGGGCCGCATCTTCACCGGCAAGCTGTGACGCGGCGCGGCCGCTGCACACTCACTTGCTGGTCTTCATCGGCGCGATGCCGCCGCAGTCGCCGCTCAGCCAGCGGCCCTGGCTCTGGACCGACATGGTTTCGGTCTTGCCGCCGGCGCGGCTGACGGTGCTCATGCTGGAGCTGTAGGCTTCGGGGCTGCTCAGGGTGGTCGTGCCCTCGCCGCTGAGCTCGGGCTCGCTGCAGCTGAAGCGGTTCAGGATCTGTGCGCCCTTGCGTTCCAACTGGTGCTTGCAATTGCCCTGGCTGGAGACCGGCAGCTGATTGAGCGCCGCCTGTTCGGCCGTGATGCAGACCTTGAGCGTCATGGCGCCGGTGGCCAGGTTGGCGTTGACCCCCGCCTTGGCCATCATCTCTTCCATCATCTTGCGCTGCTCAGCCGGCATCTGCGCCAGCTGCTGCTGGGCCTGGGCCATGGCCGCCTGGCGCTCGGGGCTGAGCTGGGGGTTCATCTTGATTTCCCACAGGCCCGGTTTGATGTTTTGGGCTTGGGCCAGCGCGCTGCCGGCCAGCAAGAGGGCTGCAAACAGCAGCTGAGGGGAGGTGCGTGTCTTCAAGGGCTTCATGCGCGGCTCCTGGGCCCGGCGGGGCCATGGCTGGGGAACGGCCAGTGTAGCCAGCCGTCTGCCACGGTGCCGATCAGAGCAGGCCCCCATGCAAGCGGTCGCGCAGCCGCGGCGTGGCCAGCTCCACCGGCGCCAGCAGCAGGGGCCAGAGCTTGGCGCCGAGCTCGCGCCGGAACATGCCGAAGTGGCCGATGGCTCGGAGGCCCAGCTGGCGTGGGTCCAGGGTGTGGCGCTGCAGCTTGGCACTGCTGAACTGCCGACCCAGCTGGTCGACCGCCGGGCCGGGGCCGAACAAGGTGTCGTCCGTCACATTCCACAAATGCACCGGGCCGGTGAAGCGGTGGTAGCCCAGATCGGCCTGCACGGCCGGGTCGCTGAAAAGGTAGCCCCGGCGGCGGCCCCAGCGTGCCCATTGCAGCGCCGCGCCCTTGGGCAGGTTCTGCGCCCGGCCGCCCAGCACCCAGCCCGGCGCATGGCCAAACAGATGGCTCAAGGTCGGCAGCAGGGCGTGAAAGAACAGCGCAGCCTTGGCTTTTTGCAGGCCAGCCCAGTAACGGAAGTCAGCAGCTTGGGCGGCCACGCCCAGCACCGCGTCCAGCTGCTCGAAGCCGGGCGCCAGCCCGATGGCCTGGCCACCAAAGGAGTGTCCGATGGCCAGCACGCCCAGTGGCTGGCCTTGCGCCCGCTGCTCGCGTTGGCGCCGGTGTTCGATGGCACGCAGGGCGGCGGCCATGTCCAGCTGTGCCCATTCGCGCAGGCCGGCGCGTTCATCCCGCACCGAGCCTTGCAGATTGCGGCCGATGCCGCGGTAGTCGTAGCTGAGCACGGCATAGCCGCGGCCGGCCAGCCATTCGGCAAAGCCACGGTAGAAGGGGCTGGCCACGGCCATGGCCGGGCTGATCAGGGCCAGGGCGCGCACCGGGCCGGCCGGCTCCTGCCAGCTGGCGTGCAGCAGGCGGCCGTCGGCGCAGCGCAGGTACACGGCTTGGGCCGGGGGCAGGGGGGTGGCGCGGGCGGGGCTGTTCATGGGCGGGCTCGGTTCTTGGGGCGAAAGGTGGCGTGGGGTGGTCCGGCGTGGTGTGAGGTGGCGCGGTGTGGAATCGCGTGGAACTGCGTGGAACTGCGTGGAAAAAAGTGCCGGCCAATGGAAAACTCTGGGGCCCAGTCTAGATTGGCAACAATCGCGCGACTAGACTGCGTAGGTTCGACACATTGGTGCTGATTCATTGACAAAGACCGCGAAACCCAAGGCCCCCAGGCTGTCCCTGAGCCGCCGCACGGCGGCCGACCAGGCCCTGGACGCCAATGCCCTGGAGTTGTTCGCCCGCATTGCCCAGGCCGGCAGCTTTGCCCGCGCGGCGCGCGAGCTGGGGCTGACGCGGGCGGCCGTCAGCCGCCGGGTGGCGGCCATCGAGTCCGCCGTCGGCCTGGCCCTGTTCGCCCGCAGCACGCGCAGCCTGGGCCTGACCGAGGCCGGCCGACGCCTGCAGGCGCGCGCCCGGGTGGTGCTGGAGGCCACCGAAGGCGCCCGCCTGGCTCTGCGCAGCGAGCGCGACCAGCTCGGCGGCACCTTGCGCATCAGCGCGCCGCCGGTCTTCGGCATCCATGTGCTGGCGCCGCTGCTGGCGCGTTTCCAGGCCTTGCACCCGGCCTTGCGCTACGAGTTGCTGTTCACCTATCGGCGTGTCGACCTGCTGGCCGAGGGCGTGGACTTGGCCTTGCGCGCCACCGCCCGCCCGCCCGAGGACTGGGTGGCCCAGCCCCTGCTGCGCTACGCCGTGCGCGCCTATGCAGCGGCCGGCAGCGTGCCGCTAGCCGGGCCGCAGGCGCTGGTGGGGCTGAACTGCCTGCTGGTCGGCCAGCATGAGGACAACACGAGCCTGAGCTGGCTGCACGAGCCCAGCGGCGAGCGCCTGACACTGACGGAGCTGCGCGCCGGCGCCTGGGGCAATGATCTCGACGCTTTGATGGCCATGGCCCGCCACGGTGCCGGCGTGGTGCTCTGCCCCGACTTCTGCGTGGCGCCGGGCAGCGGCCTGGTCGAGCTGCTGCCTGGCTGGCGCCTTGATGTTCTGGAAGGCGAATGGATCCAGGCCCTGACCCTGCCCATGCCGGCCGGCTCGGAGACAGCGCGGGCCCTGGTGCGCTTCATGCGGGAGGTTTTGCAGTTGGAATCAGGGGGCGGGGAAAGCGGGGCTTCGTCCCTTAGGGCCAATGAGCCGGCATAAATTGCAAGGCCCTGGCGGCCTTCTCGTGCGTACAGCGCATGTCAGTGGCTAGTGAGGCGCAGCCGGCGGCTGTGGTCGGACCGGGTCAATGTCCAGGAGTGTGTGGACCGCTAGGTACCAAATGCCGACGCCGAGCACGCTGCCCAAGGCGGCACACAGGACGAGCGCGCGTGCAAGGTCGCCCAGCCACAGCCAGACACCCAAGAGCAGAAGCAGCTCGACCACTGCGGCCAGTAGCAG
The DNA here is from genome assembly GCF_025717675.1 of Paucibacter sp. DJ2R-2. Classification (GTDB taxonomy): domain Bacteria; phylum Pseudomonadota; class Gammaproteobacteria; order Burkholderiales; family Burkholderiaceae_C; genus Paucibacter_A. Next base: position 357,038 of record NZ_JAJIRT010000004.1, on the reverse strand, counting down.
GGCACGAAGTCTGACGGCCGCGATATTGCTGGTGAGCACCCTGCGGCAATGATGGCAAGTGAATCAGGTAGAGCGCAAAGCCCAGAGGGCAATTGGGCCTTGGCAGACCGGGCAGCGGAACACACCGGGCTTCATCGCGTCTTCTTGCTGTCGTTCAAGCGGCCTCGCCACAGGCGAACGAAGAGGCCGAGGGCAATGATGGCAAGAATCACAGCGAGAAGGAATTGACCCAGTGCGGCGGCCACTGCGGCTGAGGACACGAGGCCAAAGCGGACCAGCGCTCCCATCGCCTGGCCCGATGCGTCGATCCAGCGAAAGAGTCCGCCGCGCTTGGGTTGCATTGGTGCCCTAGTGAAATCGTCCGACAGTCCGAAAAGCACAGCCGCACCCGCCTGTCGGCGTGAGAGGGCTGCGACGGATCAGAATGACTGGGCGCATCGTTGAAGTGGGATTGGTGCGCGGAGCTTTCTGCGCCTTGCTGCGATTGTGCTGCTGGTTTTAATCGTTACTGAATCCGGGTTTGTCCGCCCCAGCTCTTGTGAGCTTCTTGATGCCGGAGACTTTCAATCCACAACCAGCGTGTATGTGACGGCCTGCATCAGGCTGGGAAGTGTCCCGCCAAAGATGCTCTCTTGTCTGCCGCGGCTCCGAGGCTTCAGCCAGGATGGGGTCTACACGATGTAGTTGACCGGTGGAAAGAGCAGCTACTTGCCACTCGGGACCTGGCAGTTTGGAATGGCCCGATAAGGGCTTTATGGCGTACGCGTGAGACTCAGGTGCCGCTGCCGAAGCTTCTTGCTTGAGCACTGCAGTGCCTCGAATGAGCCGCTGAATTTCGGCGTTCGTGCCACGCGATTGGCGCTGCAAAAGCAGCAGTTTAAGGACGCTACTTCCCGCCTTTTGCGGGAAGCAAAGCCTGACACGTGCTCAGTTCATTCGCGACTCAGACCTGAGATCCTGCCATCGCTCTTCAGCCTCGCGCCGGCCGAACCCGCCCGGCTGCCTTGGCGCCCAGCAGCACGGCCGCCAGCCCCATCAGCAGCAGCCCCAGCAACTCAGCGCCCAGCTGAGGCCTTGATCGAGCTTCTGCACTGAACTGCGGTTGCGGGTCGAAGTCTTGGCTGCCGAAGCGCCGGTCATTGAACACATAGGGGTAGAAGAAGGCGCGCAACCGGCCGTGAAATTCAGCGATGCGGTCCTGGTAGGCCAGCTGCGCTTGAAGATCGGTTTCGGCCTGGCGGTGCAGCGCGGCCTGTACGCCAACACCGGGCAGCAGCCAGCCCAGGCGCGAGGTCCAGTGCTGGCGCGCGAGCAGGCCCTCGCGATAGGCCGCCACCTGCGTCGCCACGCTTTCGTCGCCGAGTTGCTGGAAGGCGTAGTACCACTTCCAGTGAAAGCCCTTGGGCAGCGGCGCCGTGTCTTTCCACTCGGGGTGGCTGCGAAAGAACTTCTCCATGGTGGCTTCGGGCGGCAGATCCCAAGCGCCGTGCACGGCCTGGCGCTGCGCCAGCATCAGCTCCACACCTTGATTCACCGGCACGGCACGCGTCAGCGCTGCGTTGGCGAGGGTGGGAAGGATGAGCGTCAGCAGCGCCCAGCAGCCCATCAGCGTCATCGCATGGGCGGCGGAGCTGGCCTTGCGCGTCGCGACGATCAGCGCCAACCCGGTCCAGAAGGCGAGGTAGGCCGCTGCACTGAGCAGGACGACCGCCAGCGCGGCCACCGGCGTGCCGCTGCTCAGCGCGCCGGCGAGCACCGGCAGCATGAGGCAGACCCAGACCAGCCCGCTGCGCACACCCGCGCGGCGCAGCCACAGCCGCCGGCCGGCGCCGGCCATGGCCAGCAAGGTATCGAGGCGGCCCGACTGGCGCTCGCCTGAAACCAGGTCGTACAAGAGCGCGATCACGAAGAGCGGCGCCAGATACACCAGCACGAAAGCAAAGTCGAAGCGCCCGGCCAGTGCCAGTTCGGGGTTGGCGCTTTCGCCCTCATGCAACTGCGCTTGCAGCGCCAGGGTCCGCACGCGCAGCACATAGGGCGCGGCGTCGCGCAGGCCCAGCGCGAGAAAGGCGGTGGGTGAGGGCGGGTCCCAGGTCTTGTGAAAGGTGTAGTAGGCGGCCGAGCCGGCATCGCCGCCCTGCGTGTACTTGCGCGCTTGTGCGGCCAGTTCCTGCTGCTGCAGCTCGGCCAGCTCTGCGATGGTCTGCTGCTGGTGCCTGACTTCGCGCAGGCCCGACAGCACGGCCAGGGCCGACAGCAAGAACAGCAGGGCCAGCGCCATCAGCGCCAGTCGCGAGCGCAGCAGCAGACGCCATTCATGGGCAAACCAGTTCATCGCGTGATCCTCCCCAGACGGCGCGCGGCCAGCGCCAACACCGCCGCCAGGCCCGCCAGCCAGAGCAGCAGCACGCCCGCAGCAGGCGCCGCGCGGCGCAGCGCCTCGCGGGGCGCTGCGGCTTCGTAGTGAAAGTCGGCCATGCCCTGCCAGTGCTCGGCACTGATGCGGCTGTCGCGACTGGAGCGGTCGCTGGCATAGCTGAGCTTCTCGGCCTGCAGCCGGTTGAGTTCCTGCACCAGCCGGTAGCGATGGCGCTCGGCCTGCTCGACAAAGCGGCGGTAGTTGTCCAAATCGGTGCCGGCTGCCGCCATGGACAGACGGCGCAGCGCAATCACCGGGCTCAGCCAGGCGAAGCGGTCGACCCATTGCAGTTGCGCGGCCTGGCGCTCGAAGCTGGCCGTGGCGTAGCGCAGGAACAATGCGCTGGTGAGCCGCTCGCCCTCCATGCCCAGCAGGCCTTTGTAGTTGACCGGCAGGTCTTCCACGCGGCCGACGCCGTACTGCGCGAGCACCTTCTTCTTGAACTCAGCGAAGTAGGGGTCGTTGGCGTTGTGGCTGTCGCCCAGCGACGCCAGATCGCGCGTCACGGCGATGTCGGTCTCGAAGCGCGTCGGCAGCGGCAGTGCGGCAGTGGCCAACTCGGGGGCCAGGCGCGGCAGCAGCACGACGCTGATCACCCAGAGCGCGAGCAGGGCCACCAGGGCGTCGCGGGCGCGGGCGAACCAGGCCGACAGTGCGACGATGCCCAGCGCCCAGATCAGCAGCCACAGGCCGTAGCCCGCGGCCAGCAGGGCCGCTAGGCTGAAAGGCGCCGTTGTTGCGAGCCCGATCCACAGCAGCGCCAGCAAGGCCGGCAGCATGGCCAGGGTGGCCACGGCGCTCAGTGCCAGCACCTTGCCCGCGACGATCTGCCGCGGCGCAATGCCTTGCGCGAGCAGCACGCGCAAGGTGCCCGACTCGCGCTCCCGCGCCAGCGATCCATGGCCGATGAAGATCAGCAACAGAGGTGCCAGCACCTGCAGCACAAAGGCCGGCGTGAGCTGGCCAAAGCGCAGCAGCAGAGAAGACTGCCGCACATCGCCGAAGTTAGCACTGTTCTGCCGGTGCCCTTCAAGATAGAGCGTGTGGCCGGTGTAGGCGTCCACGCCCGAGTCGAAGGCGGCCAGCGGGTTCAGCGGCCGGAACACGAAGTGCCCGTAATGCACCATCCGGTGCGGGTGCCGCTCGGGCTGGGCCTCGAACTCGTGATCCACCTGCGCCTGGTGGCGGCTGCGCTGGGCATCGGCGCTGTGGCGCTGATCCCAGGCGGTGAAGGCGGCCACGGCCGTCAGCAAGAGCAGCAGGGTCAGGCCCAGCACGGCCACGCGGTCGCGCCGCAGCAGGCGCCATTCCTCGCGGGCAATGCGCAGCACCGCGCTCATCGCCGCGCCTCCTGGCCGGCGTAGCGCCGGTGCAGGGCGCGCACATCGAAATGCTCCTCACCGGTGTGGCTGGTGGCCGCGACCTCCTCGATCAGGCGCCCGCCTTCGATGAAGCCGATGCGATCGGCCACATCGGCCGCGCTGAGCAGGTCATGCGTCACCATCAACACCGCCACACCTTGCGCGCGCAGCAGCCCGAGCAGGCGGCTGAACTCGCTGGTGGCTTGCGGGTCCAGGCCAGAGGTGGGCTCGTCCAGCAAGAGCGCCGGCACCTGGCGCGCCAGCGCCAAAGCAATCGACACCTTTTGCCGCATGCCTTTGGAGAAGCCCGAGATGCGCCGCCCATGCGCGGCGGCGTCCAGGCCGGCGGCCGTCAGCGCGGCGTCGATGGCCGCCACACCCGCAGGCTGGCCCGCGAGGTGCAGCAGATAGGCGACGTTTTCGCGCGCGCTGAGGTGCTCGTAGAGCGCGACGTTCTCGGGGATGTAGGCGAGCTGGCGCCGGGCTGCGCTCGGATCCGCCATGGGGTCGATGCCGTTCACCCGCACCTGCCCGCTGCTGGCCTGAACAAAGCCCAGGAAGAGGCTCAGCGTGGTGGTCTTGCCGGCGCCGTTGGCGCCCAGCAAGGCGTAGATCTCACCGGCCCCGACCCGCAGGTCCAGGCCGTGCAAGATGGTGCTGGCGCCATAGCCGGCGATCACGCCGCGCGCTTCGAGGGCGGGCCGGCGTGGGGCCGTGGCGTGCGGCAAGGGAGCTTCGCGAAACTCCGTGGTGGCGGTCACTGGCATGGTGTGCATATGCTGGGCCTCAGAACTTGGCCTGCAGGCCCACAGTGGCGCTGCGCGCCGTGCCCGGTGCCACCCAGAGGCGGCTGTAGGAGCTGGTGTAGTAGTGGGTGTCGAACAGGTTGTCGATGTCGAGCGTCAGGCGCAGCTTGGGCTGGATGCGCCAGTAGGTGACCAGCTTGGCCGTGGTGTAGGCCGGCAGCTCGAAGGCTGGCGTGCCGGCCTTGGCCTCGGCCTGCGTGCGCGCTTGACCCAGCCGCGCGCCCATGTGCGTGAACCCGCCGCCGATGCTGAAGCGCTGGCCGTTGGCCAAGGCGCTCTCGTAGACCGCCAGCACACTGCCATTGACCTTGGGCACGTTGAGCAGGCGCCCGCCGACTTCCAGGCTGTTGTCTTGGGTGATCTCGACGTCGTTGAGCACCAGGCTGGCGTTCAAACGCCAGTTCGCGCTCAGCTGCCCGGCCAGGTCGAACTCGAGGCCGCGGCTGCGGATCTCGCCCGCCGCCACGGAGAAGCCCGCGTTCACCGGGTCGGCGGTCAACACATTGCGTTTGCGGATGTCGAAGAACGCTGCGGTGGCGCCGATGCGCCGGTCCGCACTCTCCCACTTGCTGCCCAGCTCGAGCGCGCGGCCGGTCTCTGGCTCGAAGCCCTGCGAGGCGAAGTCCGAGCCGACATTGGGTCGGAAGGAGCGGCCGGCGTTGGCATACACGGTCCATTGCGTCGTTGGCAGCCAGGAGAGGCCGACACGGGGCGAGCTCGACGAGGGCTGCTGGCGTGCGGTGCTGTCCTTGATCCGGTTGTGCAGCGACTGGCGGTAGTCATCGAAACGAAGGCCGGCCACCAGACGCCACTCGGGCGCGAGCTTGACGGCGTCCTGCAGGTAAAGCGCGGTATTGCGCTGGCGCTCCAGCGTGTCGGTGTTGGGCAGGGGCAGCGGCTGGGCCTGGCCGTAGACCGGGTTCTGGATGTCGATGGCGTAGGCCTGCGTGGCCGTCGGGTTCACGCGCCGCATCACCGAGTCCATGCGAAAGCGAAAGCTCTCCAGCCCGAGCAGCACTTCATGCTCGATGGCGCCGGTCTTGAGATGGCCTTGCAGCTCGGCTTGCAGCGCGGCGTCTTCCGAGCCGTAGTCGCGGAAGCGCCGCTGGCGCGTGAGCGTGGTCTTGTCGGGGCGCAGCGCGGTGGCCTCGGTCGAGAAGCCTTCCATCGAAGTTTCGCGGTAGGACAGGCCGAAGCGGCTGCGCCAATCGGCATTCCACTCATGCGACAGGATGAGCTGGTGGGTCTGGTTCTTGACCGTCACCTCGCCATCGGCCGGCTCGCCCAGGAAGCGGTCGCGGCTGATGGCGCCCAAGCGGTTGTCGACTGCAACGACGCCCCGGTCCAGCGGGCTGGCATGCCGCAAGAGCTCGCCCACGTAGTCCAGCTGGGTGGCCTGGCCAAGTCGCCAGCTAAAGGCCGGTGCGAGCACTTCGCGCTTGGCGCTGATGTGATCGCGGAAGCTGTCGCGGTCTTCCACGGCCAGGTTGAGTCGGTAGGCGAGGTTCTCGCCGATGGGCCCGGTGCTGTCCAGGGCGCCGCGCCGCAGGCCATAGCTGCCCAGATAGGCCTCGACGGAATGGGCCGCACTCCAGCGCGGGCGTTTGGAGACGATGTTCAGCGTCCCGCCCGGCTCGCTGCTGCCGTAAAGCGCGGCAGCCGTGCCCTTGAGAAACTCGATCCGCTCCACGCCGGCCAGATCGCGCGGTGCATTGAAGCCGCGGTTCGAGGAGAAGCCGTTCAGCAGCGTGGCCATGCCGGTGTTCTCGTTGCCGGGTAGGCCCCGGATGGCGATGTTGTCCCAGAGGCCGCCGAAGCTGTTCTGGCGCGAGACGCCGCCGACGTAGTCGAGCACATCGTCGAGCTTGGTGGCACCGAGGTCATCGATCGCCTGGCGTGTGACGATGCGCACCGATTGCGGCAGCTCCCGCAAGGCGAGATCGGTCTTGGCCCCGGCCGCTTCGGCCGCGTGATACGCGCCGGACTCCGTGCGCCCGACCAGCTCGACCGCGGGCAGCTGTGCCGCCTCGGTGCCGGTCTTGGCGGGCTCGGCGCTCACAGGTCCGGTGTACAGGGCGGCCACAGCGAGAGACAGCGGCAGAAGGGGAAGCATGGGAAGAACGGCAAGGCGCGCGCCGGGCGCGGAGCGGGGTGTGGAAAGCATGAGGAGAAACTCGGAAAGACGAACGACGACGCCGAGCCGCCAGCTGGACGCCGGGGCACGGAACTGTGTGATGAGGTCTAGCGCTCCGCCAGGACGGCGGGCTTCAGCAGGCGGGCGGGTCGCGCGAGGCGAAGGGCCAATGGCCGGGGCTGGGGACGAAGCCCCGTGCCGGCTGCGGCCGTGGCAGCTCGTCCAACCAGGCCGGCGTGTGCGGAGGGGCAGACGCTGTCAGCCCGACGCCCAGATCGGCATAGGCAAAGCACCAGGCGCAAGCGCCTTCGAGGGCTTTGCCGTGTGCGGCTCCGTCGGCCGATGGGTCCGCTGCCGAGGTCGAGGCCGAGGCCGACAGCGTCGCCACGGCAGCGAGCGTCTGCCGCAGATGCGAGCCTTCGTGGGCTGGCCTCCCGGCGGCCGCGTTGAACAACACGGCCAGCATGAGAAAGCGGACCAGCAGCTGGCGCAGGGGCAAGCACTGACCGCGAATCATCGAAGTCAGGTGCGCGCCAAGGTCCATGCTTTGGGTGGCCAAGCGTCCCCCATCAAGTCGGCGCATGCCGACCCGCCGGGGCCTTGCTCTTGCCCGACGCCTTCTTCGGCGCGGCGCAGTCGCTGCAGCGGCCGTACAGCGTCAGCTCATGCCGCTCGACCTGGAAGCCGGCCGGCGCCAGCCCGGACAGATCGCCGGGGCAGGCGTGCACATCAAACACACGCATGCACTGGGTGCACTGGAAGTGGTGGTGGTGCTCATGGCGGGCGGATTCATAGCGCGGGCTGTTGCCCGGCAAGGACACGGCGCTGATCTCGCCGGCATCGAGCAGCGCCTTGATATTGCGGTAGACCGTGGCCAGCGACAAGGCCGGCACCTCCAGCTGAGACGCTTCCAGCACCTCTTGCGGCGACAACGGTCGCCCCGCGGCGTCGATGACGGCGCGCAGGGCGGTGCGTTGGCGGGTGGATCGTTCCATGGGCTGGATGAGGCGTGGCAAGCATGGGTGCTTGCCGCATTATTGCAAATGAATTCTCATTTGCGATGAATGGGCATGCGTCTGGTTGAATCCAAGCCCAGCCAAGCCATCCCGGGCCGGCGGTGAAGCCTCACGGCGCTGGAAGGCCAGAGTCAGTCCCAGGTGCGAGGCCCCGGCATTCGCAATGAGGGTCAGGTCCTGCCCTGAAGTTCTACGTGGCTCCGTTCCGAACCCGCCTGGCCCAGATGTCAGGAGTCCGGCGGGCCTGAAACGAATGAGGCCCGAACGTGGCATGCCGATGCGGGCTCGGTCACGAGGCAGCCGAAGCCGCACGCGCTGCGGGGACCCCGGCGCCTTTGAAGAGGAGCCAGGCCCCGAGCGATACCTCGTACACAAACATGGGCAGCATGCCCACATAGAAGAAGTCGCTGGTGCTGGGGGACAAGATGATCCCAAAGGAGTAGGCGGCCAGGAGCAGGGAGGCGAAGACGCCCCAGGCTGCAAGAGGCTTGGGAACGTAGCCCGAGCGCAGCAAAAGCAGGGCAAAGACCGCCGAGCCCAGGCCCAGAGGTATGAATCCGAGGCTGAGGCCCGTCATCTGCGCGCGAATCGCGAAACCGACGAGCCCATGCAGCTGGGCGGTGTCGAAGCCGCGCGTGTACTCACCGCCACCCAGCAGGGAGAGTGCGACGATCCCGAGACCGACCGCCGAGAAGTGCACGCTCAGTTCAATCAGGCGGAAGAACACGGCAAGGACGGCCAGTCGCCCGCCCACGGGTCGGAGCAACTGGTACAGCGCCCACACGAGGACGACCACACCGGTGAAGGTCAGCAGGTCGGTCACCAAGCCCATGCGGAAGAGCTGATTGGCCTCAATCAGGTTTCTGGCCGTTTCTGCGGCGCTTTCGCTGACCAGCGTGGAGCCGCGTACATAGGCTTCCCCGAACAGGGCGCTCGCGACCGTGAGGAGATACATCGCCCCGGCGATGCGTGCGAAATGCGTTCTTCTGTCCGATTCGGTCTGCGATGCAGAGCTGGCTGACATATCTGGCTCCCGGCTGTGGTGTGCTGCCCAAGGAGGCTGTCCAAGACACCGAACTTCCAGCCACTACCCTGGATCGGCACGATCACCCACCGATGGCATCGATTTGCCGCAGCCATCGGCAGCTTGGGATGTGTGAGTCGTTGTTCTCAGCGCCCGAGCGCGATTGTGCCGCTTACTGAAAGCGTTATCGAAAGTCAGGTTTCCGAGACTCCGCCCCCGGTGCGCAGGCCGCCCGGATGCCGCAAATCCATGCATCCGGGCTTTGATCGGTCAGTGCGTGCCGCACGCCCCTCAATAGACGTCGACCTTGACCTTGTCCACCGTGTACTTGCCGCCGCTGTAATAGCCCTTGGTCGAGGCGTCGCGGGTGAAACGCAGCTTGATGGCCGGCGCGCCGCTCGGGTAGGCCGGGCCGCTGCTGTAGACCGGTTTGGGGGCGGTGCCGATATTGCTGGTCGGCGTTTGATCGACCACGCGGGTCAGTGACTTCGAAGTCTCGTAGGCCGCGAAGATGTCGGGCGAGTCGTAGAAGCTCGTGTAATAGCGGCTGCTGATCAGCGCTTTGCTGCTGGTGACGACCTTGCTGGCGTAGTTGTAGCGGTCGCCTGCGCTCAGCAGGCTCACGCGCAGGCCGCTGACCTTGTAGTAGGTGCCGGTCTGCACGCTGGCGCCGGCCGTGTCGACCACGGTCAAGGTGCCGGCGCCGTAAACCTGTGCGGTCTGTGCGGCAGTGTCCACGAGCACGCCGGTGTTCTCGTCCACCCCGAGGCCTTGCTGGATGCCCATATGGCGCAGCGCCGAAACCAGGCGACCGAGGCGCCCGGAGCGGGCGTCGAAGTGGGTGTCGCTCAGCAGCGTGGCGGGCAAGAAGCCCAGGCCCTTCATGGTGCCGCCGTTCTCGAAGTAGCGCAGTGCGCTGCTGCCGTCGCGGGTGTCACCCAGGGTGAGGTAGTCGGTGACCGCGCGGTCATGCAGATTGGCGCCGTAGTAGAGGTAGCCGTAGCTGATGCCGGCGGCGTGCATCTTGACGTTCATGGCGTGGTTGCCCGCCGAGTCGCCGGCCATGACGATGGCGCCGTTGCCATTGCTCCAGCGGCTGCGCAGCGCCGCGGCCAGCGGCGTGTCGCTGCCGTCGTCGTTGAGCAAGGTGCGCGAAACCTTGGCCTGGTCGCCGCCCACCACCCAGATCGCATCGGCCTGGTTGAGGATGGCGATATTGGCCTGGCCTTCGGGTGTGCTGGCGCTGCTGTGCGCCGCGCGGTTGTCGATGTGCGCGGTGATGAACTTGGGCGAGAAGCCGTGGGTCTGGAAGAGGTTGTAGTAGCCGCGCTTGAGCGAGCTGGTGCTGGTGGCGGGGATGTCGTTGGTGAAGGCGTCCAGGCCCTCGGCGTAGCTGGCTTTGGAGGCGGTGATGACGGCGATGCGCGGGCAGACCGTGGTGGCCCAGTCGCTGCCGCAGTTGGCGGTGCTGGTGATGAGCGGCGTGAACGCCGAGTCGCGCCCGGTGGCTTTGCGCAGGCCTTGCACAAACAGGCTGGTGTTGGCGTCGTCATAGCCGCCGCCCGACAGGAAAACCTTGCCGGCCTGCGCCGGCGCGCAGGCCAGGCCGAGGTGGGTGCACAGGGCGAGAGTGAGGAGTCGCAATTTCATCGGGCGTGGCATCCAGTTGGGTTGGCGTGAGGGGCGCCCGCGAACTGCTGCGTGGCGTGATGCCAATCTAGCGCCGCGCCTGCCTGCCGCCCAGATGGCGACTTGCGGCCTTGCGACCCGATCTTGCGAGCCTGTGACGGCCTGCGGGAATGTCCTGTCGGGGTTGACCCCAGAAGCGCGCGCTTTTTTCTTCAGGCCGCCCGCATTCGCACGGTGCTCAGGAGCCCGCGCGGTCTTCACACGAAGTTTGCTCCGTGCTTTGGTTTTGTCCGGCAGGACGCATCCAAGGGCGAGCGCTTTGCGTATGTGAAGTCGCCAACTCCTCCTAAGCCGAACCCCAGCGTGACCATGTCCAAACTCAGCCCAATGACCCGCAGAAGACCGGACATGCGCCGGCTGCTTCAGCCGATGGCGGCCCTGGCTTGCCTGTGCCTGCAAGCCTCTGCCGCGCTGGGTCAATCCGCCCCGGCCGGCGCGGGCCCCGACGCCCCCGCCGTCACCGTCGATGCAGAACAACTGGACCGTGTCGAGGTGGCGGGCCGCCACTACGACAACGCCATCGGCAGCTCCGATGCGGCCTCGCAGGGCGTCATCCGCGCCGAGTTGCTGAAGAGCCGCCCCGCGCTGCGCCCGGGCGAGTTGCTGGAGTTCATCCCTGGGCTGATCGTCACCCAGCATTCGGGTGACGGCAAGGCCAACCAGTACTTCCTGCGTGGCTTCAACCTCGACCATGGCACGGACTTCGCCACCTCCGTCAACGGCTTGCCGGTCAATATGCCGACACACGGCCATGGCCAGGGCTACTCGGACTTGAACTTCCTCATGCCCGAGTTGGTCGACCGAATCGAATACCGCAAAGGCCCGTACTTTGCCCAGAACGCCGACTTCGCCTCTGCCGGTTCGACCGATATCGCCTACCGCAGCCGACTGGATGCTCCATTCGCCGCCATCTCGCTCGGCGGCCATGGCTATCGCCGGGCCATCGCCGCCGGGTCCACAGATCTGGGCGGCAGCCTGCATCTACTCGCGGGTGTCGAGCTGCAAGGCAATGACGGCCCCTGGACGGTGCCTGAAGGCCTGCGCAAGAGTAACGGCCTGCTCACCCTCAGCAACGGCACAGCTGCCCGCGGCTGGAGCGCGAGCTTGATGGGCTACGCGGCGCGCTGGACCTCGACCGACCAGATCCCTGAGCGGCTGCTCGGCGCCGGCCGCGATCCGGGCCAAGCCTTCGGCCGTTTCGACTCGCTCGACCCGAGCGACGGCGGCAAGACGCATCGCAACAGCCTCTCCGGCGAGTGGCATGAGAGCACGGAGTCCGGCGCCACGCGCGTCGCTGCCTACCTCATCGACTACCAGCTCCAGCTGTTCTCCAACTTCAGCTACGCCTTGGAGCGGCCCGACGAGGGTGACCAGTTCTCGCAACAGGACCGTCGACAGGTCTATGGCTTCAGCGCGAGCCGCGCGGTCGAGCACCACATCGGCTCGCTGCCTGCGCGTTCCGAAGTCGGCCTGCAGCTGCGTCAGGACCGCATCCGCGTGGGCTTGTTCGACACGGTCCAGCGGCAGCTCATGCGCACCACCCGCGACGACAAGGTCCGCGAAGGCCTGTATGGCTTCTATGCGCAGACCGCGCTTGAAGTGACGCCCTGGCTGCGCACCGTGCTGGGCCTGCGCGCCGATGCGGCCCACTTCTCGGTGGACAGCCTGGCCCATGCCGCCAACTCGGGCCGCAGCCGCGACCACCTGGTTTCGCCGAAGCTGAGCCTGATCGCCGGGCCGTGGGCGAAGACCGAGTTTTTCTTCAACGCCGGTCGTGGTTTCCACAGCAACGACGCCCGCGGCACCACGGCCACCGTCGATCCCAAGACCGGGGCCGCCGTTGAAAAGGTGCCCGGCTTGGTCGCCTCACGCGGCATGGAGCTGGGCGCCCGCAGCGAGTGGATCCCGGGCCTGCAGAGTTCGCTCGCCCTGTGGACGCTGGACTTCAACTCTGAACTGGTCTACGTGGGCGACGCCGGCGCCACCGAACCGACCCGACCCAGCACACGCCGCGGCATCGAATGGAACAACCGCTGGATTCCGCTGCCCTGGCTGCTGGTCGATGCCGACTTGGCCTGGACCCATGCCCGCTTCTCGGATGCCGACCCGGTCGGCCCTCGCATTCCCAATGCGGTCGACAAGGTCGGTTCGGTGGCCGTGACGGTGCGCGAGCTGGGGCCGTGGTCGGCCAGCGTCCAGTGGCGCTACCTTGGCTCCGGCCCACTGACAGAAGACAACAGCGTGCGCTCGCGTTCGTCCTTGACGACCAACCTTCGCATCAGTCGCCAGCTTGGCCGCTGGCTGGGAAGCCGTGCCGAGCTGAGCATGGATGTGTTCAATCTGCTGGACCGCAAGCTCAACGACATCGAGTATCACTACGAGTCGCAGTTGCCGGGCGAGCCGGCACCGGTGGCCGACCGACACATCCATCCGGCCGAGCCGCGCGCCTTCCGCTTCACGCTGAGGATGTCGTTCTGAACTTGGAATGCTTGCGGCTTCGTTCAGGCGAGTCAGGCGCTTGCTGCCCTGCAGGCTCGCAAACCAGCTCCGAATCGACACAGGCAATTCGAAGGCTGATATGCCTCAGCGCCGGTGCTGAGGGTCAGGTCTTGCCTTGAAACTGAAGGCCTGACCCCGGCCCTGCGGCACCGTGTTTGACCCCTGCCCCGGCACTACGTGCGACGACACAAAACTTCAAGGCCCGTCGAGCGCGTTCCAGCCGTCGCTCACCAGATACAGGCCGAGCAAAAACACCACCCAAGCCGTCGCCTCGTTGGCATTGCGGGACAGAAATGCCTCCACCTTGGTCAAGATGGGCGCGACATGCTCGTGGAGAAAAAGTCGCGCCGCCAGCAGCAGCAATGCTGGAGCGATCATCACCAGGCAATAGCCGAACAGCACCGCAGCGCGCCCCGCCAGCGACAACTCCGATGCGATCAAGACGCCGATCGCAGCCAGATACGGGATCATCGATGCCGCCTCGATGACGGCTGCCGTCAAGGCCAGCACGATGACCGCACCGACGGGGGCCGATGCATCGGATGCACGCTCCCGCATCCGCATGTGCAGGCTGGGTCCGTGACGGGCCAGTTTTTCCGCGCGGCGGGCCTCGCGACGCTCCTTGCCCGCTTGGGTCCAAGGTTCCATCAGCACACCGAGCACCATCAGCCCGATACCGGCAATCCATTGAGCGACCCGTAGCGCTTGCATGTTTTCCGTCTTCTGCAAAGAGTCGAGCAGCGACGAAGCTCCGAGTAGCAAGGCAATCCCCAGCAGCAGATAGAACGCGGCCACCGTGCCAAGGAACAAGAGAATCCGCCCCGGTCTCGGGCGGACGGGAGCCAACATCAACCACAGGGGGATGAGCAAGGTGCCGAAGCTGGTGCTATCGATCAGCGCCAGTACGGCCAGCGGGGCGAGCAGTTCGAAGTTCAACGCGAGTCGCCCGTCAACGCGTCTGCTAGCGCCTGAACTACACGGTCATCTTGGTCGGTGAAAGCAACAAACATGAATCGCTTCAAAGCAGAGTCTCCTTTTTTTGGCAAACAACAGAACTCAACTCGTGTTTCTTGCAAGCAGCCCAATCGACTGGAGGCGAGCGAAGGTTGCCTCAATCAAACTACTGCTTTCGCTGCTCGGATCTGAGTACACGATCGCGCAAGTACGGCCAGGTCACAGCCCCTACCGGAAAGTACCTCACGGGCACCCAGCCAGTGACTGCAACATAGAAGAAAAGAAGGCTCATATAGGCAAAGAGCAGCGACCCAAGCAAGTCCTCTGAGAGGCCTGGCAGTGAAACTGTTTGACCTTGAAGCACCCGCTGTACAAGCACAAGGATTGCGAAGGCCACGCAAGCAAGATACAGAAGCGCTAGGAATCTGATCCACAGAGCAACCTTGATGGGCTTGTTCGGGTGTGACATGGAACTCTCCAATCTGCGGTTGGTCCGCAAGGTGCAAAAACTACTTCAACGTTGAATCTAAGCGGCACGTGACCGGAACGATGCCGAAGGGCCAGAATGATATGAGGCTCGAAGGCGGAGTGCAGTTGCGGGTCCGGTTGAGATACAGCTTAGGCTTCATCTGGCACGACCCACTGCACTACCCATTGCCAAGCTTGCTCCTTTGCAACTTCAACCGTTTCACACTCATCGCCCCATATGGCGCACTTGATATCAGGATGGAACACGGTCCAGATGTACATGCCTGGCGTAGTGCTTCGGCCAATTTGCACCGTCACGGATCGATCCGATCTGAAATGGTGACAGTCGTCCTTAGCGTTCGTTCTCTCGTGAATCAGCGGCATGGATGAAGCCAAACGTAGAGTTAACCGGCGAGCGGCGGCATGCGGCCAGGCCCGCGAGGGGCATGATGTACCTGGAGGGCTCCCGGGCCAGGCCGTACTCCGTGGCGTGTCCAGTTGGAATCCATGCTAGGAATCACGGCGCGCGGCATGGCTTCTGAAGCTCCACGAAATTCGCGAAATTCGGGGTCAAGCCTTAAACCTTAAGTTCTCCTGATCATTCCGCTATCAGCAACCGCTCAGCTACCGGCCCGCATGGCCTCAACGATGGGCGGTATTGTCAGTGTTGGATTCCACACGTGACGGCAAACAGTCGCAGTGTCGCGGATGAGCCAAATGGTGAGCGAAGCTGAGCGGACAGGCGGGAAAGATGGATGAAGGGGTGAAGGGTGAGGATTTAACATTTAAGACTTGACCCCGAGTTCGCAGGTATGGCCCAGCACAGCCGAAGAGCTTCCCTAGCTTGCCCGGTGGAGCACCAGGCCCCCTTTGAGCAAGACTTGTTCAACCTTGGCGAAACCGCCGGCTTCCAAAGCGGCGGCCTGTTCGGCCACGCTCATGTACAGCTGGTTGTTGCTCATGCCGCCTTCGCCGGCGAAGTGGTCGCAGACCAGATAGACGCCGCCCGGCAAGAGCAAGGACCTGACCTGACGATGAAGTTCGGCGGCATGGCGTTTGTGACGCAACTCGTGAACGGCCTGATTCGTGAGCACGCAGCCGAACTGCCCGAGCCCGTCTGACCAACCGGGCTCGCGAAAGCTGCGCTCGACAAACTGAACGTGAACGCGAGAGCCCAAGGGGCCCAGGCGCTGGGCTGCCAGTTCGTGCATGGCCGGGGAAAAATCCAGCGCCACATATTCGAGGGATGGAACTTCGCGCAGCAAGAGGTGTTCGGCCAGAAAGCCGGGGCCGGAGCCCAGCTCCAGAATGCGCTGGCCGATGGGGCCAAGGGAACGGATCTCCGAAGCGAAGGCCTCGAAGAACTCGGTGCGCCACGGGCGCTTGGACATCGCAGTTTCTTCCCACTCGCGGGCATCGCGCATGAGACGAAGGTCGATGGGGCTGGGGATGTCGCTCGGCATTTCGTTTTCGCTACTTTGAAAATCCAGGAGGCTGTCCAACAGCCTGAAGTTCACAGGGCGCGTCACCGTTTAGTGCTTGCGTATGTATGCGAAGGAGAGCCTCAGGAAAGTTCAGGCCTGACTTTGTTCCTGCTGGTGCAGACTCGGTGCCTGATGAGTCCACGTATATACGCTAAGGGTCAGGTCTTGCCTTGAAACTAAAGGCCTGACCTCGGCCCCGGCACGGGATGTGTGCGCCGCGGCCGGAGCGGAGTTCCCACTACTTGGCATCGAAGATCCTGACCACCTTCCAACCTCGACAGGGTGCGTTTTCGACGAGTTCATCGAAATCAAATGCGTCAATGCCAAGGGCATCAACAAACTCGTCTTC
Organism: Paucibacter sp. DJ2R-2; assembly: GCF_025717675.1. Lineage (GTDB taxonomy): Bacteria > Pseudomonadota > Gammaproteobacteria > Burkholderiales > Burkholderiaceae_C > Paucibacter_A. The sequence goes on along the minus strand of NZ_JAJIRT010000004.1, from coordinate 340,835 downwards.
GACCTTGCAGGTGAAGGATGATTCCTCGAAGTTCCAGGTGACCGCAACAACCTTCTGAGCCTTCTCTGTGGCCCAGAAGAACTCTTGGCCAACTGTTGGTGCGAAAGGCAGCTGGTCGTCACGACGAAGGGCCGCGAATCGCGCGTTCGAGTCCGGTGACGGAGCGTCGAAGGTGTTCTTGATGAAAGTGACGTTGAACATCGTTCTACAAGGGAGATGGTGCGCGTTTCGTGAGGACTAGTGTTGGACATGAGGCGCGCACAACGGCGGCACAAACCTGGGAGGAAAGCCAAGAAATTGCTCGCCGTTGGGTGTCGCTTCGACGGACAGGTTAGGTCCCACACCACACCATCAAGCCAGACGTGGGAGGGGCGGCCTCATCAAAGGGAAGGTTGTTCCTTTTGGCAATCTCCCGCTGGCAGTTCTTGATGTTCGCAATGAACCGCTGTGACAGCTTCTCCGCGATGATTTCTCCCTGCTCCCGTTCGTCTGGCGTCAGTGCGGCCTTGACTCGAGCAACGCTTGGCTTGGCGTTTGCATCTCCGAAGGTATCGGCGATGAGCAAGTAGGCGTAGGCCGCGACGAGATCGCGCGGGTGTCCTAGGCCGTTAGCATGCAGATAGGCGATGCTAGAAAGCGCCGGTGCATAGCCCATGCGGCCTGCGACTTGATAGTTTTGCATGGCACGACCGTAGTCTTGCTGAACGACTTGCCCGAGCTGATACATCACGCCAAGGTTATGAATGGAAGGTAGAAATCGCTCCTTTGCCGCGGCTTGGTAGAGCTCCAGTGCCTTTGGAAGATCCGCCGACACTCCGGGACCGCCACGGGCGTAGATCATTGCCAGGTTGTGCTGCGCAGCCACGTTCCTTTGACTGGCAAGCGGCTCAAGAACTGCAATCGCCTGCGTCAGTTGGCCCTGTGACATCAGTCTTGCGGCTTCAGCGAGAGAAGAGTTGGCCGCGGGCTGAGCAATCGCTGTCGCGGAAAAGACAAAGCAGGAGAGTAGGCGGAAGATGTATTTCATTTTGGGATCTAACTTTGTTTTCGGGCGACTCAAGTCCTGCGTACTGCCGAGATCGCACCCACTTTCAGTTCCGGAATTTCGCCCGGGCACCGCAGCGAGCGTGCCGATCCGTCGATTTCCGAGGTTTGTACCACGCGTATAGAGCCATCAAAGTCCGCACAATCTGGAGGTGACTTTCCACCTTTTGCGGGTGAAAAGAAGAGATCCGGCCCAGGCATTTCTTAAATCGCTTATGCGCTCCCAGGCCCCTCTGTCGTCACCGCCCCAACCTCCACCTCAACACCCCACTCAAGCCATCCACCAGCCCCACCAGCCCCAACATCGCGATCAAGACCGTGGCGGTCTTGCCCATCTGGAACAGGCCCAGATGAAAAGCCAGCTGCTGGCCCAGGCCGCCAGCGCCGACCACGCCTAAGACCGCCGCTGCGCGGATGTTGTTCTCCCAGCGGTAGAGGGTGTAGCTCAGCCACTGCGGCAGGGCCTGCGGCAGCTGGGCGTAGAAGAACACTTTGAGCGCGCTCACGCCCTGGCTGCGCAGGGCTTGCGCTGGGCCGGTGGGCAGGTTCTCCAGAGCCTCGGCGAACAGGCGGCCGAGCACGCCGCCGGTGTGCAGGGCCAGGGCCAGGGTGCCGGCCATGGGGCCCAGGCCGACCGAGATCAGCAGCAGGCTGGCCCAGACCAGCTCGGGCACCGCGCGCAAGGCGTTGAGCAGCCAGCGGGTGGGCACGCGCAGGGCGCCCGAGGCGCTCGGGGCGCCAGCCGGCAGGGCCAGCAGCAGGCCCAGGCCCACCGCCAGCAGGGTGCCCAGGGCCGACATGGCCAAGGTCTCCCAGGCGCCGCGTGCGACCTTGAGCAGGAAGTCGGGGCGCGTCTCGGGCGGGAAGAATTCGCCGCCAAAGCGCGCCATGCTTTGCCAGGCCGGCAGCGAGAGCAGCTGTCCCCAGGGCAGGTCCAACGAAGCGAAGCTGGCGACCACCAAGCCGGCCAGGGCCAGCAGCAATACCCATGCGCGGCGGCGCGCGGCGCGCAGCTCCGGCGGCAAAGCCAGCAGCGGCGCGGGCGTTTTTTCCGTTGTCCTTGTTGTTCTCATGCCAAGGCCTTGCGCAGCGCGGCACTGAGCCGGTCGGCCAGGGCCACCAGGGCGACGAAGACCAGCAGCAGGGTGCAGACCTCGTCGCCGCGGAACATCTTCATCGAGTTGTCCATCTGCTGTCCCAGGCCGCCGGCACCGACAAAGCCCAGCACCACCGAGCTGCGCACCGCGCATTCCCAGCGGTAGACGGTGTAACTGGCCAGCTCAGCGGCATTCTGCGGCAGCAGGCCATAGGCCAGGGCCTGCAGGCGCGAGCAGCCATTGCGCAGCAGGTTCTGCGCCACGGCACTGTCGCCGCTTTCCAGGATCTCGGCATAGACCTTGCCGAGCATGCCGCCGTAGCTCAGCGCAATCGCCAGCACGCCGGCCGCCGGCCCCAGGCCCAGCACCCGCACCAAGGCCAGGGCCCAGACCAGCTCGGGCACGCTGCGCAGCAGCACCATCAGCCCGCGCAGGAACTGGCGCAGCCAGAACGGGCCGCCCGCCATGCGTCCGGCCAGCGCCGAGATCGACAGGCTGCGCGTGGCCAGCAGCGCAAGCGGCACGGCCAGCAACAAGGCGAGGCTGATGCCCACGGTGGCCATGGCCACGGTGCGCCAGGTCTCGCGCAGGAGCAGGGCCAGAAAGTCGGCGCTGTGGGCCGGTGGCAGGAAGTCGGCCAGGAACTGGCCGCTGGCGCGCAGGCTGTCGGGCTGCCAGAGCAGCCAGGGGCGGAATTCGCTGGCCTGCAGCAAGGGCCAGAGCAGGGCCAAGCCGGCCAGGCTCCAGAACAAGCGGCCCTGCCAGGCGGGGTCGCGCAGCTGGGGCGCTTGCGAAGCAGAAGGAGAAAAAGGGGAAGGCGCGCTCACCGGCATTGCATCAGCACCGCTGGCGCGGTGGCCGGCAGGTCTTCTTCATGGTCTGCCGGCGCCCAGGCCTGCAACTCGTCCTCATGCTGGGCATAGAGCTTGGCCAGCAGTTCAGGGCTCACCTGCGCGGCCGGCAGGTCGAACTGCAGCCGGCCTTCGCGCAGGCCGATGATGCGCGGGAACTGCGCCAGGGCCAGCTCCACCTGGTGCAGCGAGGCGACCAGGGTGACGCCGCGCCGGCCGGCCTCGGCGCGCAGAAAGGCCAGGGCCTGGCTGGCGCGGTTGGGGTCCAGGGCCGAGAGCGGCTCGTCCAGCAGCCAGAGCTGGGCCGGGGCCAGCAGGGCCCGGGCCAGGGCCACGCGCTGGCGCTCGCCGCCGGAGAGGCGGTCGACGCGCTCGAACAGCTTGTCGGCCAGGTCGAAACTTTGCAGGGCGGCATGGGCCGCCGCGAGATCTTGCGGGTAGATCAGCGAGCGCAGGCTTTGCAGCAGGCTCATGCGCGGCAGGGCGCCGGCCAGCACGGCGGTGACCACGCGCTGGCGCGGCGGCAGCGGCGGCGTCTGCGGCGCCAGAAACAGCCGGCCGCGCAGGCGCTGCAGCTCGCGCCGCGGCAAGGCCCAGGGCTCGGCGTCGTCCAACTGCAGGCGGCCGGCACTGGGCGGCAGGGCGCAGGCCAGGGCATGGAGCAAGGTGGTCTTGCCGGCGCCCGAGGGGCCGATCACGGCCAGGGCCTCGCCGGCGCTGACGCTCAGGTTCAGCGGCGCCAGGGCGGGCGCCCGGCCAGCGGCGGCCGCCGGGTGGCGGGCCGCCAGACCTTGCAGCTCCAGTTTCAAAGCAGGCCGGCGCTGCGGGCCGCGGCCTCGATGCCCTTGTAGTTCTCGGCCTTGCTCGGGATGAAGCGGGTGGCGCGCTGCAGGTCCAGGATGTCCTTGCCCTGGGCGGTGTCGCGGCTCAGGCTCAGAAAGGCCTGGCTCAGCTTGTCGCGCAGCGCGGCCGGCATGTCGGCGTGGACGCTCCAGTTGTAGTCGTAATAGGGCGGGGTGGTGAAGAACACGCGCACGCGGGCGCTGTCGACCTTCTTCTCGGCCACGAACTTGTCCCAGACCGAGATGTTCAGCGCCCCGGCCTGGACCTTGCCCGAGGCGACGGCGGCGATGGTGGCGTCATGGGCGCCGCTGTAGGCGACACGCTTCAAGTCCCGGTCGGGGTCCAGGCCGGCTTGCAGCAGGAAGCTGCGCGGCATCAGATGGCCCGAGGTGCTGCTCTGCGAGCCGAAGCTGAGGTCGCGGCCTTTCAGGTCGGCCAGCTTCTGGACGCTCGGCTCGCTGGTGATGAAGACGGAGCGGAACTTCTCGTCCTCCTCGCGCTGCACCAGGGGGATGACCTTGCCGCCCGAGCGCACATTCGCTTGCACGAAGGTGAAGCCGCCGAACCAGGCCAGGTCGACCTTTTTGCTGGCCAGGGCTTCCACCGCGGCCGCGTAGTCGGTGACCGGGGTGAACTCAACCTTCATGCCCAGCCGGCTTTCCAGGTAGGCGACCAGGGGCGCGGCCTTGCGGGCCAGCTCGGTCGGCGCCTCGTCGGGGATGGCGGTGACGCGCAGCACTTGCTGGGCCTGGCTGGCTCCGGGCAGGGCGGCCAGTAGCAAGACGCTCAGGGCGGAGCCCAGCAGGGCGCGGCGGGGCAGGGCAGTCATCGGTTTCATGGTGGGGTGGGTGTGCGGGTTGGCAAGGCCGCTATTCTCGGGCCTGGGCGCCCGTTTGCTTTCTTGCAGCGGCTATGCTGCGCGCCGCTTTGTTTGTCTCTGTCTGTTTGTCTCTGTCTTTGACCCTCCCGCCAGAAAGCCCGCCATGAGCGCCAGCACCGCCCCGGTTTCGCCCAGCGACACCTCGACTGAAGAACCCCGCCTGACCTCCCTGTCGCACGGCGGCGGCTGCGGCTGCAAGATTGCGCCGGGCGTGCTGTCGGAGATCCTGCGTGGCACGGCCGGCATGGCTCTGCCGCCGGAGCTGCTGGTGGGCATTGAGACGGCCGACGATGCCGCGGTCTACCAGCTCAACGAAGAGCAGGCGCTGATCGCCACCACCGATTTCTTCATGCCCATCGTCGACGACCCCTTCGACTTCGGCCGCATCGCCGCCACCAATGCCATCAGCGATGTTTACGCCATGGGCGGCCGCCCCATCATGGCCCTGGCCCTGGTGGCCATGCCGATTGCGCGCCTGTCCGTCGCCACCATTGGCCGGGTGCTGGAAGGCGGCGCGGCCATCTGCCGCGCGGCCGGCATCCCGATTGCCGGCGGCCACACCATCGATTCGGTCGAGGCCATTTACGGCCTGGTGGCCCTGGGCCTGATCCACCCCAAGCGGGTCAAACGCAATGCCGATGCCCGGCCCGGCGATGTGCTGCTGCTCGGCAAGCCCCTGGGCGTGGGCGTGATGAGCGCGGCGCTCAAGAAAGGCGCGCTCGACGCCAGCGGCTATGCGCAGATGCTGGACAGCACCACCCGCCTGAACACGCCCGGCCCCGATCTGGCGGCCCTGGATGGCGTCCACGCGCTGACCGATGTGACCGGCTTCGGCCTGGCCGGCCATGCGCTGGAGATGGCGCGCGGCGCCGGCTGCAGCCTGGAGCTGGACTGGGCGGCCGTGCCCCTGCTGGACGGCGTGCGTGCCCTGGCCGGCCAGGGTTTTGTGACCGGCGCTTCGGGCCGCAACTGGGCCGCCTATGGCGCCGAGGTGGAGCTGCCGAACGGCTTCGCGCCCGAGGACCAGGCCTTGCTGAGCGACCCGCAGACCAGCGGCGGCCTGCTCGTGGCCTGCGCGCCGGCCGACGTGGCGGCGGTGCAGGCGGTGTTCGCACGCCATGGTTTTGCCCGCGCGGCCGTGGTCGGCCGCATGGCCGAGGCGAGTGCGCAGCCGCGTGTGCGTCTGCGGTAGCACTTGATCTAGAGTTTTACCGGGTGGGCTCCGCCCGCCCGCCAGTCATGTCGGCCATTCCGCAGCTCGTCGCTTGGCCTCGGCCGAGGCCGGGCTGCCTGTCTATCGTGCCCCCACTCGTCACTTTTTGCCGAACTGGAGCACCTGAGACATGAACGCCAAGACCTTGATTTCCCTGGCCGCCGCAGCCGCCCTGAGCCCGCTGGCCATGGACAGCCATGCAGCCGCCGCTGCCGCGCCTGAGTCCGCTACTGCCGCCACTGCCGCCACTTCCGCCCGCCAGCCCATCACCCGCGCCGACCAGCTGCCTCGCCGTACCGTCACCCTGGCCAAGCTGCCCAGCGAATACCTGAGTGCACCGCTGAGCGAGCTGAGCGCCATGGGCGCGCAGCTGGAGACCGAGGTCAAGGACGATCTCGCCCGCTACGACATCCAGGACGCCGCCACCCTGCGCGCCTACTACTCGGCCCTGGCCACGCTGGCCCAGCTGCGCGGCGACTGGGCGGCCGTGCCGGCCTGGACGGCCAAATCGCGCGCTCTGCAGGAAAAGATCGGTGGCCAGCTCAGCGCCGGCCTGCTGACCGACCTGCTCTCGCAGCAGCGCCTGGAGAAGCGCGACGCCGCCTGGCTGCGCGCCGAGGTGGAAAAACGTTATGGCGCCTTGCCCTGGGCCGATGTGCAGGAGAGCATCAAGTCCGGCAAGGGTGGGGCCGAGACTTACAACCCCGAGCTGGTGCTGGGCGCCTTCCGCAGCCAGATCGACGCCATGGCCACCAACGGCAAGATGGTGGTGCCGGACAGCATTGCCCTGGCCATCATCAGCAGCCGCTTGCAGGCCGAGCTGTTCGCGCCCAACAAGGCTGCCATCGTGGCGGGCTTGCAGGCGGTGATCGATGCCAACACAAAGACGCAGGCGCGTGCCGACCTCTGGACGCCGCGCACCTTTGCCATCCCGGCCGAGGCGAAGGCCACGCCGGTGGTGGTGGCGGTCTGGGATTCGGGTGTGGACATGGCCTTGTTCAAGCCAGCCGCGCCGCTGGCCGGCCTGGCGTTTGACGAGGACGCCAAGCCCAGCCCTGAGCTGCTGCGTCCCCTGGGTGAAGCGCAAAGCCGCTGGCCGCAGCTGCGCAGCCTGATCAAGGGCGCCATGGACCAGCGCGCCGCCCTGGACACGCCGGATTCGCGCCAGTTCCGCGCCACCATGTCCGGCCTCAAGGCCGAGCAGGTCAAGGGATTCAGCGAGGACATGAGCCTGACCAGCCTCTATGTGCACGGCACCCATGTCGCCGGCATCGCCGTCGAGGGCAACCCCTTTGCCCGCGTGTTCGCCGCCACCCAGCTCTGGAGCGCCAAGCTGGAACCCAAGCTGCCCACCGAAGCCCAGGCCCGCGCCACGGCCGCGGCGTATGGCCAGATGGTCGAGAGCTTCAAGAAGGCCGGCGTGCGCGTGGTCAATATGAGCTGGCGTTATGGCCCCAGCGCTTACGAGGGCGCGCTGGCCTTCCACAACCAGGGCGGCACGCCAGAGGCGCGCAAAGCCGAGGCTGCGCGCCTGTTCAAGATCGAGCGCGACGCCCTGCGTGCGGCCATTGCCGGCGCGCCGGACATCGTGTTCGTGGCCGGCTCGGGCAATGAGGACAACAGCGCCGACTTCCAGGAATACATTCCGGCTGGCTTTGAGCTGCCCAATCTGATCACCGCCGGCGCGGTGGACACGGCCGGCCAGGAGACCAGCTTCTCGACCTTTGGCAAGACCGTGGTCGTGCATGCCAATGGCTTTGAGGTGGACAGCTTTGTCCCCGGCGGCGCGCGCATGAAGCTCAGCGGCACCAGCATGGCCAGCCCCCAGGTGGCCAATCTGGCGGCCAAGCTGATCGCGCTCAAGCCTTCGCTCAAGGCCAGCGAGGTCAAGGCCCTGATCCTGCAGGGTGCCGAGCGCATGAACGGGGCCGACGGCAAGCCCGGCCGTGTGCAACTGATCCACCCGCGCAAGAGCGCCGAGCTGGCTGGCATCCGCCTCTAAACGCTCAAACCTGGCCGGCGTTTAGAATCTAGGGTTTTCTCGGATTTGCCCGCCCCGCCTCGGGGCGGCTGGGCCCCGGGCTGGCACCGGGGCTTGCTGCATTGTGCGCATGGCCTTGGCCATGCTGGCCGGGCAGCCCCAAACCCTGGATCTGGAACGCAATCTGCGCCCGAAGCCACAAGCCTCGGGCGCTTGGCCATGAGCTCAAGCAAGACCACCACTGCCCGCCTATTGCATGTCGACGGCCTGAAAGCCGCCGCCGCCCAGCTGATCGTGCTGCACCACCTGTCCGCCTACGGCCCGGTGGCGGAGGCCATGCAGGCCTTGCTGCCGCAGCTGATGGCCTGGGCCTACCAGTACGGTCGCATGGCGGTGCAGGTGTTCCTGGTGGTGGGTGGTTTTCTGTCGGCACGGGCCTTGTCCTCGCGCGGCCAGCTGCTCGAAGGCGCCGTGCCGGAGCTGCTCTGGCGCCGCTATCAGCGCCTGGCTCTGCCCTTCATGGCCGCGGTGCTGCTGACCCTGTGCTGCTCGGCCCTGGTGGCGCGCTGGCTGCCGGAGCTGGTGCCGTTCCAAGTCAGCCTGGCCCAGCTGCTGGCCCACCTGACCCTGACCCAGGGCGTGCTGGGCTATGAAGCCCTGACCGTGGGCGCCTGGTATGTGGCCATCGACTTTCAGCTGTTCGCCGTCTTGTTGGGCCTGCTGTGGTTCAGCCGCGGCCTGGCCCTGCCACGCGGCTGGCGCCGTGTCATCGGGCCGGCCTTGGTGGCCTTGCTGATGGCGGCCTCGCTCTTGTTCTTCAATCGCCAGTCCGGGCTGGACAACTGGGCGCCGTATTTCTTCGGCGCTTACGGCCTCGGCGCCCTGGTGCATTGGCTGGGTCTGGTCGGGCCGCAGCGCCGCCTCGGCGTGCTGCTGCTGACGGCTCTGGGCCTGGTGGCTTTGCTCTTGGAGTTCCGCGAGCGCATCGCCCTGGCCTTGGCCACCGCTTTGCTGTTGGCTTGGTTGCAGCAGCGCCATGCCGAGCAGCGCGCACCGCTGTCGCCGGCCGCGGCCCGGCCCTGGCTGGCCCATCTGGGCACGCATTCCTATGCGCTCTTCCTGGTGCATTTCCCGATCTGCCTGCTCTGCAATGCCTTGCTGGAGCGGCACGATCTGAGCCAGCCGGCCTCGGGCCTGCTGGCTTTTGTCGGTGCCTGGGGCTTGAGCAATCTGGCGGCCTTGCCCTTCCATCGCTGGATCGAAGCGCCGGCCGGGCGCCTGCGCCTGGGGGCGCTGCTGGCGCGCCTGCTGCCGCGCACCCTGCGCGCCTGAAAGCTTCTTCAGTCCAGCGGCTGCGTCTGCGGCGTGCGCTGGAAGGCCTTGCGGTCGTAGCCCAGCGCCTCGGCCTTGTCGAGCAAGGCTTGCAGCTTGGCCTCGTCCATTTGCGGCGTGCGTGACAGGATCCAGCCGTACTTGCGGCTGGGCTCGCCGACCAGCACCTGCTGGTAGTCCGGGTCCAGATCCAGCACCCAGTAGTTGCCGTAAAAGGGCCAGAAGAAGGTGACGCGCAGCTTGGCATTGCCGCTGCCCTCGACCGTCTTGGCGTGTCCTGCGGTGCGCTCCACCTCGCCCGAGGCTTTGCGGCAACGGTTCACCACTTCCACCCGCTCGCCATCGAGGCGGTAGCGCGCTTGCGTGTCGGCGACGCATTGCTTTTGAAAGCGATTGGGCAGCAGGGCGATTTCGTACCAGGCGCCGGCGTAGCGGGCCAGGTCGACCTGGGCCACCGTCACCAAAGGCGTGGCCGAATCGGCCGCGTGAGCGGGCAGGGAGATGGCCGAGGCGCAAGCCGCCAGCAGGGCGACGGTCAACTTGGGAAGCAGGGTCATGGTCGGGAGTTCAGGCAGCAAAGACACGGCAGCCTAGCCCTTCGGCCATGGGCCCGGGGCTTCAGAGGTCTTTGCGTGCGCAGGTGTTCATGCCGATCAAGGGGTAGGCCGGGCAAAAGCGGAATACGCCGGTGAGCACCGGCACCACCCCGATCCAGCCCCAGAGACCCACGGTGCCTGTGGCGGCCAGGGCGATGAGGATTAGGCCGCCGCCGATGCGCAGGCTGCGGTCCAGAGTTCCAACATTGGCTTGCATGGTGATGTGCTCCTGGGTGGGCAGAGGCAGACGATTCCGGCCCTGCAGAGCCTTCAGTCTGTGCCTGAATCCCGGCACCCTCATTGATCCAGCTCAAGCGGGGCCGGTCGCCTCGGCATCGCGTTGCTCAAAGGCGCGCCGCATATCGGCCAGGGTCTTGCCGGGTTCGTCGCGAAAGCGTTCGTCCAGCACGCTCAGGGCCTGGATGCGGTCGACGCGGAAATTGCGGAAGTCCTCGCGCACCTCGCACCAGCCGGCCAGGGTCCAGCTGGGCCCCCAGAAGTAGCAGGCCAGGGGGCGCACGGTGCGCTGGCTGGCGCTGCCGGCCAGGTCCAGGTAATCGAGGCGCAGCTTGCGGCGGTCTTCGGTGGCTTCGCGCAGGCGCGCCAGGCGCTCACGCATGGCATCGTCCAAACCCGTCAGCGGTGCGAACAGGGCCAGGCTCTCTGCCGCCGCACGGGCCGGCGCCGGCAGCACGGCCAGGATCTTGGACATGGCTTCTTCCGCCTGCCGGCCCAGCACGCTGTCGAGCTGGCCCTGGGCCAGGCGCAGGGCGGCCACCAGGGCTTGGGCCTCGTCCTTGCTGAACATCAGTGGCGGCAGGTCGAAGCCGGCGCGCATGCGGTAGCCCACGCCGGCCTCGCCCTCGATGGGCACGCCTTGCTGCTGCAGGGCCGCGATGTCGCGGTAGACGGTGCGTGCCGAGACCTCCAGGCGCTGGCTCAGGAATTCGGCCGTGGACAGGCGGCGCCCACGGATCAACTGGACGATCTGGAAGAGGCGGTCGGCGCGGCGCATGGCGGGCATTGTCGGCCAGCGCGACCAGGGCGCAGACGGACCGCCGCACTTGGCATGGGGCTTGCGTACAAACCCTGCAATCCGCCCTATTCCCCGCTTTTGGCCTGTCCGCTGCTCGCTCGCGGTGCAGGTCACCCCAAAAAGGCTCTTGCCATGCCCCGTCTCGCCAACGCCCGTTCCGCCCTGCCAGTTCTTGGTGCCATGCCCTTGCGCATGGCTTTTGTCGCCGCAAACTCGGAGGCCCGCCCCATGAACTTCCACAGTCTTGGTTCGTCCCAGATCTGGGTGGCGCGTGCCGGCGACCCGCCGCCGCGAGCCGCCATCCGCAGCCCAGTGGCCGGCTTGCAGGGCTTGAGCCTGCAGCGCGAGCGCGTCGACCAGCCGCAGCTGCGGGCGCTGCTCGAACAGTTCGAGGCCGAGCGCCACCAGCTTTGCCCTGCCAGCCGTGCGGCCTGCGCCCCGGAGCTGGAGGTCTTGCGCGGCCCGCAGACGCGTCTGCTGGTGCTGCGCGATGCCCAGGAGCGCGTGCTCGCCTGCGGCGGCCTGCTGCTGCATGACGAGTACGCCGAAGTGCTGGCGCTGATGGTGCTGCCGAATTGGCGCGGCCGCGGTGTCGGCGAAATGCTGCTGCAAGCCCTGCAGCGCGAGGCCTTGCGCGCGGGCCAGCCCTTGCTGCGCCTGCAGGTCGGCGTGCAGCAGCGCTCGGCCCAGCGCCTGTTCGAGCGCCTGGGTTTCCGCCGCTGCGGGCCTTTTGGCGCGCACCGTGCCGATCCGTTTGCGGTGTTCATGGAAAAACTCACGGCCGACTGAGAGCTCGAGAACTTTTTACTGCGCGACTGCCATTCGTCGTTGGTCCGATGCTCGGAATCCTCACGTACAGGAAGTACGTTCCGGTTCCTCTGCTCCGTCCGCCTCGGCCAGAGGCCGAGTCCTTCGCTAGGGTGATCCAGTCCTCAGGACTGGATCAGTCCGAGCTCAGCCTCGCCTGACAGCCGCTCGCTACAAAAATTCTCAAGCTCTGAACCCAGGGCGCCTTGCGCGCCTCTCGCACGCTGACGGGTGAATCCCCCTGCCGTTCGGCCTAGGGACTGTCATCAGGTCTGCAAATCCCCTCACTAGATTGCGCGGCATCTGCTGCCATTTGTGAGGAATTCCCCATGTCCTGCCCTTCGACCCTGCGCCGCATGGCGCTCGCCGCCGCGCTGCTGTCCAGCCTGTCTTTTGCCGGCGGCGCCCAAGCCGAGGTGCTGAACTTCGATGACCTGGCCGATGGCCTGGTGCCGCTCAACTATGGCGGCCTGGACTGGTCCAGTTTCGGTTGGATCGCCTTCTCCACCCCGGCCGACCCCTACACCGCCCACTCGGGCGCCGGCCGCATCGCCAACGACTTCCTGGCCAGCGATGCCAGCAGCCTGATCGGCTTTGGCCAGGCGGTGCGCTTCGACGGCGCCTGGTTCGCCGGCCAGAGCGGCGCGGTGCTGAGCTTCGAGCTTTTCTATCAAGGCCAGCGCGTCGCCAGCTCGCAAAGCCTCGACCCCTCGGCCACCCCGACTTTCCTGGCCAGCGGCTATGCCGGCCTGGTCGATGCCGTGCAAGTGAAGAGTCAGAACCACGGTGAGTTCGTCATGGACGACTTCAGCTTCACGGCCGCACCGGTGCCCGAGCCGCAGAGCTACGCGCTGTTGCTGGGCGGTTTGATCGGTATCGCCGCCCTCGTTCGCCGCCGCCAGGCCTGAGCGACGTTCGTCTCCACCTCTGATTTGCAGGACCTCAGCCATGAACACCCAAGACCGCCGCAGCTTTCTGCGCAGCGCCAGCGCCGCCGCTGCCCTGACCGCCTTCCCGCCCGCCATCCAACGCGCCCTGGCCATTCCCGCCAACGTGCGCAGCGGCACCATCCATGATGTCGAGCACATCGTCATCCTGACTCAGGAAAACCGCAGCTTCGACCACTACTTCGGCACCCTCAACGGCGTGCGCGGTTTTGCCGACCCCTTCCCGGTGCCCGTGGTCGACAAGATCGGCATCAGCGGCAAGAGCGTCTGGATGCAGCCCAATGCCGTGACCGCCACGCCCGGCCGCCCGCCGGTCAACCCGCTGGCGCTGGCCCCCTTCCACCTGAACACGCAGCAGACCTTTGCGCACATGCGCGTCTCGGGCACGCCGCACTCCTGGCCCGATGCCCAGGCCGCCTGGGACCAGGGCCGCATGAACGCCTGGCCCAAGGCCAAGCAGAACCACTCGATGGGTTACTTCAAGCAGAGCGATCTGCCTTTCCAGTTCGCGATGGCCAATGCCTTCACGGTCTGCGACCACTACCACTGCGCCACCCAGACCGGCACCAACACCAACCGCCTGTTCATCTGGACCGGCAGCAACGACCCGCTGCGCCAGGGCAATGGCCCGTCCACCGACAACAGCCATGACTGGTTCAACGAGAACCCGCTGGACGACTACACCTGGACCACCTACCCCGAGCGCCTGCAAGCGGCCGGCATCAGCTGGCAGGTCTACCAGAACATGGCGGACAACTTCACCGACAACGCCCTGGCCGGTTTCCGCCCCTTCCGCGACGCCTGGTACGGCCGCCCCGGCTACTCTCAGCAACTGAAGGACCGCGGCATCAGCACCCGCGATCTGGACAAGCTGCGTGAAGACGTTCTGGCCGACAAGCTGCCGCAGGTCAGCTGGATCGTGGCCACGGCTGAAGGCTCCGAGCACCCCGGACCGTCCAGCCCGGCCCAGGGCGCCGACTACACCGCCAAGGTGCTGGAAGCGTTAACCGCCAATCCAGACGTCTGGAGCAAGACCGTTCTGTTCATCAACTTCGACGAGAACGACGGCTTCTTCGACCACATGCCGCCGCCGGCCGCCCCCAGCTACATCACGTGGGACGCCGACCCGGCCAAGGCCGACTTGGCCGGCGACTCCACCGTGGACACCACGGGCGAGTACCACCACATCCTCAACGGCACGGCCGCCACCCACCAGCACAAGCCCTACGGCTTCGGCCCGCGCGTGCCCATGTATGTGATCTCGCCCTGGAGCAAGGGCGGTTGGGTCAACTCCGAAGTGGCGGACCACACTTCGGTGATCCGTTTCATCGAGAAGCGTTTCGGTGTGATGGAGCCGAACATCAGCGCCTGGCGCCGTGCCGTGGCCGGCGACCTGAGCTCGGCCTTCAACTTCCGCGACCCGGAAGACAGCGCCTTCTTCGCCCAGCTGCCCAAGACCCTGGAGCTGGCCAACCGCGCCCGTGCGCTGCCGGGCACCACCACGCCGCCGACGCCGACCACGCTGAACGTGCCGGTGCAGGAAGCCGGCCCGCGCCCGGCCCGCGCGCTGCCCTATGAGCTGCACACCACGGCCGCCGTCAAGGTCAGCGCTGGCCGCGTCGGCGCCGCCCGTGTCGAGCTGCAGTTTGCTCACACCGGCAATGGCTTGGGCGACACCAGCGGCCCGGCCGCCGTCTTCCATGTCTACGACCGCCTGAACCTGGCCGCCCTGCCGCGCCGCTACACGGTGGAAGCCGGCAAGCAGCTGAGCGGAAGCTGGCAGCCGGCCGCCAACGGCGCTTACGACCTCTGGGTGCTGGGCCCGAACGGCTACCACCGCCACTTCACCGGCAACGCCCGCCGCGTGGCCGCGGCCGCCCAGCCCAACCCCGAAGTGCGCGTCACGCCGGATGCCGCCAACGGCGAACTGCAGATCGAGCTGAGCAACAGCGGCAGCTTCGCCTGCACCTTCATCGTCTCGGTCAACAAGTACTACAACGTGCCGGCCCAGCAGATCCACCTGGCCGCCAAGACCAGCAGCAGCCTGCGCCTGCCGCTGCGCGAGAGCGCCTTCTGGTACGACTTCAGCGTGCGTGTGGCCGGTCAGGGCGACTACAGCCGCCGCTTCGCCGGCCATCTGGAAACCGGCGAGGCCTCGATCAGCGACCCGGCCATGTCCGGCGCGGCCTTGCTGGACCAGTACCGCTTGGGCGCTTGAGGCGCAGAGGAGCTGGGGTGAACAAGTGAATGGGTGAATGGTGAATCGTGAATCGTGTCGGCTGGAGGCCGCCGGAATTCACGCCTTCACCCGTTCACCCGTTCACCCCCAAGCTCCGCCTCACGACTCACGATTCACGATTCACCATTCACGATTCACTTACTCACCCACCCACCTCCCACCCATGAACCAACTCATCACCCGCAGCGCCCTGGCGCTTTCCCTGTTCGCAGCCGGCTTCGGCGCTCACGCCGCCTCCCTGGGCCAGAACCTGATCGTCAATGGCAATGCCGAAGGCGGCGTCGCCGGTTGGACCGCCTTCGCCGGCACCGACCTGTTTCAATCGGTCGCTTACGGCAGCAACTGGGTGTTGCCCACCCAGCCGGGCCCGGTCGACCGCGGCAGCTACCTGTTCGCCGGCCAAGCCTCGCCGGCCTCGGCAGGTTTCCAGCTGTTTGACGTCAGCAATCTGAGCAGCCTGATCGCCACCGGCACCGCCAGCTTCAAGCTCGACGGCTACCTGGGCGGCTGGACCAGCCAAGGCGACAACGCCCTGGTTTACGTGTCCTTCCTGGACGGCGCCAACACCGAAATCGGCTCCGCCACCCTGGGCCCGGTCACCCCGGCCGACCGCGGCAATCAGACCGGCCTGCTGTTCCGCGAAGTCCAGGGCTTCCTGCCCGTGGGCACGACGACGATCAACCTGAGCCTGTCCATGGAGCGCCTGAACTCCAGCGACAACGACGGCTATGCCGACAACCTGTCCTTCGTCATCAACACCGCCCCAGTGCCCGAGCCGGAAACTTATGCCCTGATGGGCCTGGGTCTGGGCCTGCTGGCCGTGGTGCGCCGCCGCCAGCGCGGCTGATCGTCGGCTTGACTCTGGCCCGCTTCTTGCGAGCCTGACGGGGATGCAGCGCATCCCCGTTTTTCATTCTCCAGAGCCGACCACTCTCTTCATGCCTCAGCCCGAGTGCGGCGAGGCCTTGCCCTGCACGCCCGACAGCCTGGGCTGGCGCGCCCGGCTGGCGCTGGACTACCGGCTGGAGGGCGGCCGCTGTCTGCTGCGGCACCGCCACGAGGGGCCGCTGCGGGTGCTGAAAAGCCTCTACCCCGAGGGCGATGCGATCTGCCACAACGTGCTGGTCCATCCGCCCAGCGGCTTGGTCGCGGGCGACCGCTTGGAGATTGAACTGAGCGTGGGCGAGGGCGCCCATGCCTTGCTGAGCACGCCGGGTGCCACGCGCTTTTACCGCAGCAGCACCGGCGCCCTGGCCACGCAAAGCCTGCGCGCCCGCTTGGCCCCGGGCGCGCGCCTGGAATGGCTGCCGCTCGAAGCCCTGGCTTACCCGGGCTGCCGGGCGCTCAACGAGGCGCGCTTCGAACTGGCGCCGGGCGCCGAGCTGATGGCCTGGGATCTCACCGCCTTGGGCCTGCCCCAAGCCGGCCAGCCCTTCGAGGAGGGGCAGTTCCAGCAGCATCTGGAGATTCCAGGCATCTGGCTGGAGCGCGGTCTGATCGACGGCAGCGACGCCTTGCTGATGGACGGCTCCCTGGGCCTGGCCGGGCGGCGCTGCCTGGCCAGCCTGGTGTTTGCTGGCGGTGAGGCGCTGTCGCGCGAGCGGCGCGAGCGCGCGCTCGAGGCCGTGCGCGCCTGCATCGAGGCCCACCCGCTGCGCGACACCGCGGGCGTGACGGCGGCGCAGGAGCGCCTGCTGGTGCTGCGCGTGCTGGCGCCCCTGGTCGAGCCGGCCTTCGAATTGCTGCGCCAGTGCCGGGCGGCCTGGCGGCGCGAGCTCTGGGGACTGGACGAGGCTTCGCCGCGGCTCTGGGCGATGTGAGAACCGCCCCGCCGGCCTCGGGTATGCTGGTCCCAGAAGAGGGCGAGAGCGGGTACAGCGCGTGGACCAGAGCAGATGAGGCAGTACAAGGCCGGAAGGTATCGACCAGGGCCAGTGGCCCGGGCCGGCGCCTGGGGGCTTGCGCTGGCGCTGCTGGGTTTGCCCGCCGCTTGGGCGCAGGCGCCGCTGTCCGCGGCAGCGCCCAGCCCTGCGGCCGAGAAAGAGACCCTGCTTTGGGTCATGGTGCATTCCCCACCCACGGCCATCCTGCAAGGCTTGGGCCAGGGTCTGGGCTTTGTCGACAAGGCCTTGCTGCTGTTCCAGGCCGGCCTGCCCGAGCTGCAGCACCAGGTGCTGGACGGGAACTACGCCCGCGCCGCGGTGGAGCTGCGCAACAAGCCCAATGTCTGTGTGGCGGCCTTCTTGCGTCTGCCCGAGCGCGAGGCCTTCGTGCATTACAGCGAGCCCTATTTGACCGCCTTGCCTTACCAGCTGGTCACCTTGCAGCGTGAACGCGCGGGCCGCTTGCGGCTGGCGCTCGATGCCCAGGGTCGGGTGGACCTGGCCGAGCTCTTGCAGGGGGTGCCGCCTGGCCATCTGCCGCAAGAGGGCTGGCGGGTCGGTGTGGCCGGCGGGCGCTCGCTGGGCTTGCGCTACGACCACATGATCAAGAACCTGCCCACCGGCGCCCGCCTGAGCGTGCGCCACGGCAACCCCAGCGTCTCGGGCCTGCTGCGCATGCTGATGGACGACAAGGTCGATGCCATCATTGCCTTCCCCACCGAGCTCAGCTTTGCCGCCCGCGAGCTGGGTCTTCCAAGCAGCGAGCTGCGCCTGCTGCCCCTGCGCGATGCCGATGCGGCCACCACCTTGCATGTGGGCTGTTCGCGCTCGGCCTTGGGCGCCCGGGCCATCGAGGGTATCAATGCGGTGATCCGCAAGCAGGGGCCACGCATCGAGGGCTTCTATCGTGAGTGGCTGCCCTCGCCCTCGCGCGCCAATGCGCCCGGTCCGCGGCCCTGAGCCGCTTTGCGGGCGTCGCTCAGATCGAGACCAGCTGGCGCACGCCGCGGCTGACCATTTCTGAGCGGCTGCCGGCCGAGATGACGGCGCCGCGCTCCAGCACCAAGTAGTCGTCGGCCAATTCCTCGGCGAAGTCGTAGTACTGCTCGCACAGCAGCACGGCCATGGGCTGGCCGCCATTGGCCGCCAGGCCGCGCTCCGCCAGGCGGCGGATGACGCGACCGATGTCCTGGATGATGTTGGGCTGGATGCCTTCGGTGGGCTCGTCCAGGATCAGCAGGCGCGGCCCGGCCGCCAGCGCACGGGCGATGGCCAGCTGCTGCTGTTGGCCGCCCGAGAGATCGCCGCCGCGCCGTTGCAGCATCTGCTGCAGCACCGGGAAGAGCTCGAACAGCTCGGGCGGGATGGGGGTGCCGGCCGGCCGCGTGGCCAGGCCCAGGGCCAGGTTCTCGGCCACGGTCAGGCGGCCGAAGATCTCGCGGCCCTGCGGCACATAGCCGATGCCGGCGCGGGCGCGCTCGAAGGGTTTGGCGCGCGTGATGTCCTGACCGTTGAGCCGGACCTCGCCGCTTTTCACCGGCACCAGGCCCATCAGCGACTTGAGCAAGGTGGTCTTGCCGACGCCGTTGCGGCCCAGCAGCACGGTGATGCGGCCGGGCTGCACGCGCAGCGAGACATCGCGCAGGATGTGCGAGCCGCCGTAGTACTGCTGGAGGTTCTGGGCGATCAGCATGGCAGGCAGAAGGATGAAGATGGATTGAAGTAACTGATTTGCATGCCGCTCAACGTCCGAGGTAGACCTCGATCACGCGTTCGTCGGCCTGCACCTGGGACAGCGGGCCCTGGGCCAGCACGCGGCCTTCGCAGAGCACGGTGACGGTGCCGCCCAGACGGGCGATGAAGCCCATGTCGTGCTCGACCACGATCAGGCTGTGCCGGCCCTTCAGCTGCAGAAAAAGCTCGGCCGTGCGCTCGGTTTCCTGGTCGGTCATGCCGGCCACGGGCTCGTCGAGCAGCAGCAGCTTGGGCTCCTGGATCAAGAGCATGCCAATCTCCAGCCATTGCTTCTGGCCGTGGCTGAGCAAGCCGGCCGGGCGCTGCGCCTCGGCCTGCAGCTGGATCAGCTCCAGCACCTCGGCCAGGCGATCACGCTGCGCGCCGCTGAGCCGGTGCCACAGCGCCGCCGCCACGCCGCGCGGGCCTTGCAGGGCCAGCTCCAGGTTCTCGAACACGCTCAGCGCCTCGAACACCGTGGGCTTCTGGAATTTGCGGCACAAGCCCATGGAGGCGATCTCGGCCTCGCTGTGGCGCAGCAGGTCGATGGTGCCGCCGAAGAAGACCTCGCCGCGGTCGGGTCGGGTCTTGCCGGTGATGATGTCCATCATCGTGGTCTTGCCCGCGCCATTGGGGCCGATGATGCAGCGCAGCTCGCCCGGCGCAATGTCCAGGGACAGACCGTTGATGGCCTTGAAGCCGTCGAAGGCGACGTGCACGTCTTCGAGGTAGAGGATGCGGCCGTGGGTCAGGTCCAGCTCGCCGGCGCGGTGCGGGCGGGCGTAGCCGGGGCTGCGGTCACCGCCATGTTTGCCTTGCTGTTCGGCCAGACGTTCCTGGCCTTGTTCGAGCAGATCGGGGCTCATGCCTGGCCTGCCTTTCGCTGAGTGCTGATTCGGGAGACCAGTCCGGCCAGCCCCTGCGGCAGAAAGAGGGTGACGGCGATGAAGAGCGCGCCGAGGAAGTAGAGCCAGAACTCGGGCGCGCTGACCGTCAGCCAGCTCTTGGCCCCGTTGACGGCAAAGGCGCCGGCGATCGGCCCCAGCAGGCTGCCGCGCCCGCCGACCGCGGCCCAGACCGCGATCTCGATGGAATTGGCCACGCTCATCTCGCTCGGGTTGATGATGCCGACCTGCGGCACATAGAGTGCGCCGGCCAGGCCGCACATCATGGCCGAGACGGTCCAGATGCAGAGCTTGTAGGGCAGGGGCGAGTAGCCACAGAACATCAGTCGAGATTCGGCGTCACGCACGGCCTGCAGCACGCGGCCGAATTTGGATTGCGTCAGCCAGCGCGCCAGCAGATAGCAGCCGAGCAGGGCCAGGCCGCTGAGCACGAACAAGACCATGCGGGTCTGTGCCGTGTGGATGGGCTGGCCGAGGATGCGCTTGAAATCGGTGAAGCCGTTGTTGCCGCCGAGACCCGTCTCATTCCGGAAGAACAGCAGCATGGCGGCGTAGGTCAGGGCCTGGGTGATGATGGAGAAGTACACGCCCTTGATGCGCGAGCGAAAGGCGAAGTAGCCGAACAAAAAGGCCAGGCCACCCGGCACCGCCAGCACCAGCACCAGGGTGGCGAGAAAGCTGTCGCTGAGCTGCCAATGCCACGGCAGCGTCTTCCAGTCGAGGAAGACCATGAAGTCGGGCAAGGTGCTTTGGTACTGACCCTCGCGGCCGATCTGGCGCATCAGATGCATGCCCATCACATAGCCACCGAGCGCGAAGAACAGGCCATGGCCCAACGAGAGGATGCCGGCAAAGCCCCAGATCAGGTCCATGGCCAGGGCGCAGATGGCGTAGCACATGAACTTGCCCAGCAAGGCCACGCCGTAGTCGCTCAGATGCAAGACCTGACCCTCGGGCACCCACAGGTTCAGCACCGGCGCCAGCACGCAGATCAGCAGCAGTGCGCAGGCAACGAGCAGCCAGGCGCGGGGGCTGAGGAAGGATTGGGGCTTCATGGTCTTTGGCGGCTCGCTTGAGTGGGGTCTTGTTCGGTTCGGGTGGTCAGGGTGGCTGGGCGCTCTGTTGCGCTCATGTCCTCCGGCCCGGGCTGCGCCCGTGCCTCCCCCTTGACTTCGCTCCACAGAGCACCCAGCCACCCTTCCTTTCGGGCAGCCCACCACCCATGCACCGCGAACGCCCATCGTTGGCAGGAAGCGGGCTTCGGTCGGGTGTCGAAGCGAAAGAGACTGGCATCAGGAGGAGGGCAGGGCGCAGCCCCGCCCGGGGGACATGAGCGGAGGCACTCGGCCGGAGTCCGCTTCCCACGCACAGACTCGAAGAAGCCAAAAGCAGCCCCATTCAAGCCTCCACCACCCGACCCTTCATCGCGAAGATGCCCTGCGGCCGCTTCTGGATGAAGACGATGATGAACACCAGCAAGGCGATCTTGGCCAGCACCGCGCCGACCATGCCTTCCAGCAGCTTGTTGCCCAGGCCCAGGCCGAGGGCGGCGTAGACCGTGCCGGCCAGTTGGCCGACGCCGCCCAGCACCACCACCATGAAGGCGTCGACGATATAGCTCTGGCCCAGATCGGGGCCGACATTGCCGATCTGGCTCAGCGCGCAGCCGGCCAGGCCGGCGATGCCCGAACCCAGGGCGAAGGCGTAGGTGTCGGTGCGGGCGGTGTTGACGCCCATGCAGGAGGCCATGGCGCGGTTCTGCGTCACGCCGCGCACGAACAGACCCAGGCGGGTGCGTCGCAGCAGCAGGCTCATGCCGGCCAGCACCGCCAGGGCGAAGCCCATGATCAGCAGCCGGTTCCAGGGCAGGGACAGCGAGGGCAGCAGCTGCAGGCCGCCGCTCATCCAGGCCGGGTTCTCGACGCTGACGTTCTGCGCGCCGAAGAGGCTGCGCACCGCCTGCATCAGCACCAGGCTGATGCCCCAGGTGGCCAGCAAGGTTTCCAGCGGCCGGCCGTAGAGCCAGCGCAACACCAGGCGCTCCATCAGCGCGCCGACGGCCGCCGCGGCCAGAAAGGCGGCCGGCAGGGCGGCCAGCAAGTAATAGTCAAACGCAGCGGCAGGCAGCCACTGGCGGAAGGCCAGCTGCACCAGATAGGTGGCGTAAGCGCCCATCATCATCAGCTCGCCATGGGCCATATTGATCACGCCCATCAGCCCGTAGGTGATGGCCAGGCCCAAGGCCACCAGCAGCAGGATGCTGCCCAGGCTCAGGCCGGTGAACAGCTCGCCCAGGCGCTCGCCCCAGGCCAGGCTGGACTCCAGCTTGCGCAGCGAGGCGGCCAGCGCGCTTTTGACATTGGGGTCGGTCTCCTCGGCCAGGCGCTGGTTGATCAGCAGCTGGGTGGCGGGCCGGTTTGAGCGGCCCAGCTCGCGCGCAGCTTGGAGACGCAGGCTCGGGTCGCTGCTGCCGGCCAAGGCGGCAGCGCGCGCCAGGCTCAGTTCGGCCAGCACGTCTTCATGGCTCTCGCGGGCCAGCGCGCGGTCCAGCAAGGGCAGCTGCTGCTCGCTGGCATTCTGTTGCAGGGCCTGAGCGGCGGCCAGGCGTTCGGCAGGCTTGGCGCTGAACAATTGCAGCGCGGCCAGGGCTTGATCCAACTCGCCGCGCAGGCGGTTGTTGATCATCACCTCGGCCAGGTCTTGCGGCACCGGGCTGAGCGGGGCGCCGCTCAGGGCGTCCTCAGCGCTGCCATCGGCGT
Organism: Paucibacter sp. DJ2R-2; assembly: GCF_025717675.1. Lineage (GTDB taxonomy): Bacteria > Pseudomonadota > Gammaproteobacteria > Burkholderiales > Burkholderiaceae_C > Paucibacter_A. The sequence continues at coordinate 318,688 of NZ_JAJIRT010000004.1, read as the reverse complement.
GCAGGATCAGCAGGCGCGTGCCGCTGGTCTTCAGTTGCTCGGCGGCCAGGGCCTGGATGAAGGCCTGCAGGCGTGGGTCGGGTGCTTGCGCGGCGGCGAGCAAGGCGGCATGCAGCGCGGCGATGCGGGCCTCGCTGTCTTCGTCGCTGGCCATGGCGCGCGCATGCGCCAGCGTCAGTGCCTGCGCGGGCGGCGTCGGTAGCAGCATCAGCAAGCTCAGCAGCAGCGCGCTCAGCAGGGAGGCCGCGCGGTGCACGAGTGTGGCCATGGGGGCTCCGCGGTTCAAAAAGGAAGGCTGCCGACCACGGGCCTTGCGGCCCGCTTGGTCAGCTCAATAAAAAAGTTACTTTTTCACCGGCTCATCGGGCTTCTTGTCATTGCCTTCGATGTAGGGGCTCCAGGGCTTGGCCTTGACCGGGGCCGGGGTCTTCCAGACCACGCCGAACTGGCCGTCCGCCTTGATCTCGCCGATGAACACCGACTTGTGCAGGTGGTGGTTCTTCTCGTCCATCTTGGAGGTGATGCCCGAGGGCGCGGTGAAGGTCTGGCCGGCCATGGCGGCGATGACCTTGTCCACGTCCGTGCTCTTGGCCTTCTCGACCGCCTGCTTCCACATATTGATGCCGATGTAGGTGGCCTCCATCGGGTCATTGGTCAGCGGCTTGTCCATGTGGCCGGGCAGCTTCTTGGCCTTGGCGTAGGCGCTCCACTTCTGGATGAAGGCGGTGTTGGCCGGGTTCTTGATGGACATGAAGTAGTTCCAGGCGGCCAGGTGGCCGACCAGGGGCTTCGTGTCTACGCCGCGCAGCTCTTCCTCGCCGACCGAGAATGCGACCACCGGCACATCCTTGGCCTTCAGGCCGGCATTGCCCAGCTCTTTGTAGAAGGGCACGTTGGAGTCGCCGTTGATGGTGGAGACCACGGCCGTCTTGCCGCCGGCCGAGAACTTCTTGATGTCGGCGACGATGGTCTGGTAGTCGCTGTGGCCGAAGGGGGTGTACTTCTCGTCGATGTCCGTGTCCTTCACGCCCTTGCTCTTGAGGTAGGCGCGCAGGATCTTGTTGGTGGTGCGCGGGTAGACGTAGTCGGTGCCCAAGAGCACCCAGCGCTTGGCGGCGCCGCCGTCCTTGCTCATCAGATAGTCCACCGCGGGGATGGCCTGCTGATTGGGCGCGGCGCCGGTGTAGAACACGTTCTTGCTCAGCTCTTCACCCTCGTACTGCACCGGGTAGAAGAGCAGGCCGTTGAGTTCCTCGACCACCGGCAGCACCGATTTGCGCGAGACCGAGGTCCAGCAGCCGAAGATCACGGCGACCTTGTCTTGTGTGAGCAGCTGTTTGGTCTTTTCGGCGAACAGCGGCCAGTTGGAGGCCGGGTCCACGACCACGGGTTCCAGCTTCTTGCCGAGCACGCCGCCCTTGGCATTGATCTCGTCAATGGCCATCAGCACCGTGTCCTTGAGCACGGTTTCAGAGATGGCCATGGTGCCGGACAGGCTGTGCAGCACGCCGACCTTGATGGTGTCGGCCGCTTGGGCCGAGAGGCCGGTGACGCTGAGGCCGGCCAGCGCGCTGGCGGCGGCCAGAGCTTTCAGCGAGAAGACGCGGCGGCTGGGGGTCTTGGAAGGGACGGGCATGGCGGGGCTCCTGAGGGTTCCGGGGTGGTGGGAGGGTGCGGTCTGACGAAGCCAATGTAGGCAGCAGGCTCGCGCTGGCATATACGGCGGATGGCGTACATGGCTAGCCCTGCGGGCCACGCCCTGTCGCAGGAAAGCCGCCGCCGGTTTGCCGTCGTTGGACTGCGTGGTCACAATCGCCTGCAGCCTTCCCACCCCACCCACACACTTGGCCGAACGGAACCCTGCCATGAGCTCTATGCCCAACCTCGACCTGGTCTTGCAACGCGTCATCCCGACTCCGGTCGCCCAGGTTTGGCGCTGCTGGACCGAGCCGGCCCTGCTGATGCAGTGGTTCTGCCCCAAGCCCTGGCAGACCGTCGAGTGCGAGATCGATCTGCGCCCCGGCGGCATCTTTCGCACCGTGATGCAGTCGCCCGCCGGTGAGCAGCACCCCAATGAAGGCTGCTATCTGGAACTGGTGCCGAACGAGCGCCTCGTCTGGACCGGCGCGCTCAAGGCCGGCTTCCGCCCGGCCGACGCGGCCGCTCATCCCTTTGTCTTCACCGCTGTCATCAGCCTGGCCCCGCATGCCGATGGGGGCACGCTCTACACAGCCACGGTCATGCACAGCGACGAGTCCGGCCGCCAGACCCACGAGGCCATGGGCTTCCAGCAGGGCTGGGGCGCGGCGCTGGATCAGCTGGTGGCGTTGATGGCCAAGCCCTGAGTCTTGCGGGCGGCAGACTTTGGACACATGGAGACTTGGCGTTCGGCCGCTATGCTGCCCGCGCTGCCGGTATCGGGGCGAAAGAGTCCAAGCCGAACCGAGCCGATGAAGCAGGCTTCCAAACGAATGCACAAAACCACTGTTCGGCTGGCCGTGGCCGGCGTTACCTTGTCTCTGGCCGGGCCGGCGTGGGCCTTTGCCCATGCTTCTGAAGGGCAGCTCTTGCTGCTCCTGCTGGCGGTGCTGGCCGGTGTTTTTCTGCCGCCCCTGCTGATCGCTGCGGCCAGCCCCACCATCCAGTCATGGATTGCCCAGGGGCTGCGTGACAACGCGGGCGCGGCGGACCAGCCCTTGAGGGGACCTTGGCTCGGCCGTGGTGCCGTCTTCATCTTGGCTCTGGTGGTTTGGGGTGCGCTGATTTCTGGCTTCATCTACGAACGTCTGCAGCGGGACCGGCTTTCTGCCGAGCGGCATGTGGCGCAGAGAAAGCAAGAAGAGCAGTTCGCCAATCAGGCCTGGCAGCAACAGACCTTGCGAGTGGCCGCCTGTGCGGACACGAAGGCGGCGCTTGAGGCCTTGATGAGCGTGCCGACGCCACCACCACGGCCTGTCTACACGCTGGACGTGAAGCTCCGCGTCGCCAAGGAGTGCGCCATTGAGCGCCCGCATCCCGAGATCCTCGCGCTTCTGCTCGACGACAGCAGCTACGCGGAAGAGCATTCCGGCGGCCCAGCGGCGATCACTTCGGCCGTGTTTCGCAGCATGAACCCAGACCTGCTGGCAGTTCTCGCACGTAAGCAGCTGCCGCTGTCGGCCGATGCGCGGCAAACGCTCTGGCAGGAGGCCTTGCGTGAGCTGCAGGAGAAAAACACGCCCTTGAAGCTTGACGGGCTGCGGGCCCTGCAGGCCCAGGGTGTGAACCTGAAACTGGATGGCCCATCGGGCCAGGACCTCTTGAGGTTCGCGGTCGAAACCCAGGCCGCAGACGTGATCGAGTTTGCGCTGGATCTCGGTCTGTCGCCGGATGTCACCACGCGCTTGCTCATCAATGTGCGTTTACCGAAGCCGGACGGGAGCCTGCCTGGGCCCAGCGAGCGACAGCCGACGGTGACCGAAGTCAGCAACTGGTCGACCTTGCAGTCCTGGACCTTGCGCCGATTCGGCCATGACTCAACGGAGCGTTTCGGGTTCAAGCCGCCGCCGCTGAGCGAGGCGGAGATAGCGTCCATCGACAAGCGCATGCGCCCATTGACGCCGGAGGAAGCGGCACTTCGGCGCCGAGAGTTCACGTTGAATACCAAAGCTCCCGACGGAGGTGCGGCCTTGTTTGCTTATATGTTGCAGCGCGGCGTGGCGCTCGACACTGCCGATGCGGCAGGCCATGGCCTGTTCTCGGCGAAGATGGACTATTCGGCGCCCTTGCTGGCGGTCTTGGCGGGTTTGAGTGACGAAGAGCTTCAGCGCATCAACTGTCCGACCCAGGCGCGGGTGTCCTTGAGGGCACAGGCAGCCGCAGCCCAAAACCAAGCGCTGCTGCGCTTGCTGGATGCCCGCCCCTTGCGCCGCTGCGCAGCTGTGGCCTAGGCGAACCCCGGCAACCGCCACGGCAATTGGGGTGCTTCAGTTCTCTTGCCCTGACAGAGATGCATCCGGCTGCCATGCCGCTCATGCCTCACGCGGAGTGATCCCCCCCAGCCTTTGCCAGCTCAGGAGCGTGAACGTCTGCAGGCGCTTGAATTGCTGGACAGCTGCCGCGAAATGCTGCGCTGCGCCGGTGACGGCGATCAGTTTGATCGATGCCGATCAGTCGTGGGTCACGGCCTCTAGCGGGCGAAGCGCCGCGCCGCAGCCTGGGCCTGTCCGTTTTCGGTGAAGACGCGGGTCGATGCGGCCACGCACTGCGCGCGTCAAGTCCGAGGCGCGCGATGCTTATCTCGTCGTTCAGGTCCGAGCCGTCGAGCCCGTGCCTTTCAGCGCAGCTTCTGTGCAGCAGCAGCGCTGTCGCTGGCGATATGGCGCAGAAAGTAGCGCACATAGAACGCACCCATGCCCAGGGTGATGGCAATCACGGCGGCACTCATCAGGCCGACATCGGAAGTGAACAGATCCTTGAACACGCTCATCGTTGGCTCCTTGTGGGCCGGTGGTGTGGGTGGCCCATGCTCGGATTGGGCGCCTTACGAGCTGGCTCGGACTTGAGCTGACGCAAAGCCTGCGCAGACAGAGGGGCGCGTAGGGAGCCATGGGAACAAGGGGAAGTGGTCGAACATCGTGATGTCTGGTGACTGGGGCTGGCGAGAGGAACGCAGCGCGGACCGAAGCTGCCTCCATCTCATGAACCGAATTCATGATCGGAGGGTAGAAGCTGGCACGGAAGCTGCAATAGCTATCTCAACTTCAGTTGTCTCCTCCACCGCCCCTGGGTGGATTCCAGCCTCAGGCCTTGTGCCTGGGGCTTTTTTTTGCCCATGCCAGGGCGGGCGCCCCATTTCAGGGCAAGGCGGTGCACCAGTACTGTGAGCGATGGCCGTTCTAAGATCCGCGCACCTCGATCCTTGCGCCGCCATGCCCATGTCCCTTGTTCGCGCTTTGTACCAGCTTCTCTTGCTGCCGATGCTGCTCTGCTTCGCGGCGCGGAGTGTGGCCGGGCCCGCCCAGGGGCAGATGCTTCAAGTACCCACCCGGGACGGCAGCAGCGTGACTGTGTTCTGGGCTGAGCGCGAGCAGGCGCGTGCCACGGTGCTGCTGTTCCCGGGCGGTGGAGGCGGCTTTGGCCGATTGGTCGATGGCCGGCCGCAGGGCGGCAACTTTCTCGTGCGCAGCTCGGCTGCGTTTCAAGCCGCAGGCTACCAGGTGGCCATCTTTGGCCGGCGCGCCGACGGCGCCGAGCTCGGCTACGAAGACCGCATCTTGCCCGCGCACCTGGCTGACATCGCCGATGTGGTAGCGGCGCTGAAGGCGCGCAGCGACCGCCCGCTGTGGTTGGTCGGCACCAGCCGCGGCACGATTTCGGCGGCCTCTGGCGCCATCGCCCTAGGCGATCAAATCGCCGGCCTGGTGCTCAGTTCCAGCATCGTTGCCATGAAGAAGCCCGGCGCCCTGCCGAGTCTAGACCTGGCGGCGATACGCAAGCCCGTGCTGCTTTTGCACCATGAGAAAGATGCCTGCTGGGTGTGCAAACCGCAGGAGGTGCCGGCCTTGCTGCAGCGTTTCAGCGGCGCGCCGGTCAAGCGCTTGATCTGGGCCGACGGCGGCGGACCCGCCAGCGGCGAGCCCTGCGAGCCGCAGCATTGGCATGGCTTCGTCGGCATGGAAGCTGAAGCGGTGGGGCTGATCACCGACTGGTTGGCGGAGCCGCGCTGAGTCGCTTGGCAAGGGCGTTTGTCGGCACAGAACCGTCGTTCGCCGAGTTTTGAATACGAACGCAGAGTGCGCGGAGGCTCGCAGAGGTCGCAGAGAGAGAAGAAAGGCGAGGATTGTGTTCTCAGCGTCCTCTGCGGTCCTCTGCGAACTCTGCGTGCTGAAACTTCTCCGCGAACGACGGCTCCGCGCCGATTCCAGCCGTCCCCGCAGCGCTTCAGTGGAACTGCAGACGCTGCAGTTGCCCGGCCGTATCGGTGTGACTCAGTTCGTGGGCCAGGGTGGCAAAGTTCACATGCAGCGTGGCCTCTTGCGTGCCAGCTTTCCAGCGTAGGGTCAGGTCTTGCGGGCTGCTGGCCTCGCTGCTGAACTCGCCGGCAAAGGCGGGGTGGCTGTTGCGCAGGCGGATCAGCTGGATCAGCTGCTGCACCACGGGGCGCTGCAGCTCGGAGGCAATCTCGGCCTCGTCGTAGTAGTGGCGATTGATGTCGCGGCCGACGCCGCTGCGGGCCAGCAGCTCCATATCGTTGTGGCCGGCCAGCAGGCCGACGTAGTAGACCTGGGGCACGCCCGGCAGGAAGAACTGCAACGCCCGCGCCAGCAGGTAGCGCACATCGTCGCGGCCCAGGGCGTCGTAGAAGGTGCAGTTGACCTGGTAGAGATCGAGGTTGGAGGCCGCAGCGCCCGTGGCTTGGCGGCTCTCGCCGCCGCTGTTGCTGTGGATACGTTCGACCAGAGCATCGAGTTCGGCTGGCGGCACCAGGCCGGGTTGGCCTTCGCGGTCGCTGGCGTCGGCGCCGATGTCGATGATGCCGATGCCGTCGTGCGTGTCCAGCACCGTCAGCGCATTGCGCGGCCGCTGCGTAATCCACTGCTGCAGCGGGCCGGACTGGGCGAAGAAGAAAGCGTGTAAGACCAGGGGCGGCAGAGCGAAGTCGTAGACCCAGTCCACGCGTGCGGCGATCTCGATCTGGCGCTGGTAGTAAGCATGAATCTCGACCAGCACCTCGATGCCGAGGCTGCGCGCCTGTGCCGCGAACTCATCGATGAAGGCAAAAGTCTCCGGCATCATGAAGCAGCTGGAGCCGGCCTTCTTGATGGCGTAGCCCACGGCATCCAGGCGCACCATGCGGATGCCTTTGTCGGCAAAGGTCTGAAGGATGCTCAGCAAGTAAGCGCGGCCCTGCGGATGGTGCACGGCGATGTCGATCTGGGCAGCGGTGAAGGTGGTCCAGAGCAGCTTCTTCTGGCCGTTCTTCAGTGTGGCCATCTGCACCGGCAGGCCGGGGCGCGGCCGGTAGACGGCCAGCAGATCGGCTTCGGTGGCGCCCTCCGGAAAGACTGCATCCAGGGTCAGAAACAGGCCGGCATAGGGCGAGGCGTCGCCGCGCGCCGAGTAGTCCAGGAACTGGGGCGAGCTGCTCGACATGTGGTTCACGATCACATCCCCCATGACGTCGAGGCTGTCCGTCAGGTCTTTGATGTCGTCCCAAGTCCCTAAGCGCGGGTCGACCTGGGTGTGGTCGATCGGGTCGAAGCCGGCATCGGCGCCGTCGATGGCATGGAAGAAAGGCAGCAGGTGCACGCCGCCGAAGACCTCACCGAGCGCGCCGCCTTGGCCCAGCAGGCGGCGCAGGCGCTGCAGGTCCTGGCCGTCGAGGCGGCCACCGAGGCGGTCGACGTAGGTGATCAGTTGGACTTGGTTCTTCATGATTTCAATTCGGACGGGGAAGGCTGAGGCGTGGTCTGCACGCGCAGCATCGCGATCGCGGCGCAGACCAGCAGCGCACCGGCCAGGCGGATCACATGGTCCGGGCGGCCGCCCAGCAGGCTGTGATAAATCAGCGGCAGCGTCACCATCTGGATCAGCATGGGGATGACGATGAACATATTGAAGATGCCCATGTACACCCCGGCGCGCTCGGGCGGGATGCTGCCGGCCAGCAGCACATAGGGGTTGCCCATGATGCTGGCCCAGGCCAGACCCACGCCCAGCATGGGCAGGAGCAGCAGCCAGCGGTTCTGGATTTCGGGAATGGCCCACATGCCAGCGCCGGCAAGCACCAGGCACAGCGCATGCACGCGCTTGGGGCCAAAGCGCCGGGTGAAGGGCACCATCGCAAAGGCCGCGAGGAAGGCGACGAAGTTGTAGAAGCCGCCGATCTGTCCGTTCACCAGGCCGGCGTCTCGGAAGCCTTGGGAATGCGGGTCGCTGCTTTGGAAGAGCGTCAGAGCCAGTGACGGCACGATGTAGATCCAGTAGCACATCATGGCGTACCACTGGAATAGCTTCATCCACCAGAGCTGGCGCATGGTGCGCGGCATTTCGCGCAGCGCGCTCCAGATTTCTCGCAGCGCGGCGCCCAGGCCGCGCGGCTGTCGGCGCATCTGCTCCAGCTCATCGCTGCTCAGCGGCAACTCAGGCACCCGCCGCACCGACCACCAGACCGTGCTGATGGAAAACACGGCGCCGATGAGAAAAGCCGTCAGGGTGATCTGCGGGATGTTGTTGCTGCCCAGCGCGTCCTTGTCCATGCCCATCAGCACCAGCAAGGTGGGCGCGAGATAGGCCAGGGTCTGGGCCAGGCCGGTGAAGGCGCTTTGGGTCAGAAAGCCCAGGGAATGCTGGCTGGTGTTGAGCCGGTCTGAGACGTAGGCGCGGTAGGGCTCCATGGTCACGTTGTTGGCGGCGTCCAGGATCCAGAGCAGGCCGGCGGCAAACCACAGCGTCGGGCTGAAGGGCATGGCCAGCAGGCCCAGGCTGCAGAGCAGGGCGCCGATCAGGAAGTAGGGCGTGCGCCGGCCCCAGCGGCTGACGGTTCGATCGCTGAAGGCGCCGACCAGGGGCTGCACCAGCAGGCCGGTCATGGGCCCGGCCAGCCAGAGCAAGGGCAGACTGGCTTCGTCCGCGCCCAGGTACTGGTAGATCGGGCTCATATTGCTCTGCTGCAGACCGAAGCTGAACTGGATGCCGAAGAATCCGATGTTCATGTTGACGATCTGCCAGAAGCTGAGTCTGGGTTTGTTCATATGACTCATGAGGCGTTTTCCGTCAGCGTCTGTTGCTGCAGGGCCTGCCGCCATGGCAGGAAGAAGGCGTCGTCCTCGGGCATGGGGCCGCGCTCGCCACACAGGGCCGCGGCATAGCGATTGGCCAGTTGCAGGCTGTCCGGCAGCGCATGGCCGCCCATCTGGCTGGCCAGCAGCATGGCGCTGAAGGCATCGCCCGCGCCGACGGTGTCGACCAGTTGGGCGATGGCAAGACCTGACCCTTGCGCCAGCAGTTCACCGTCAGCGGCGAAGGCCGCATAGCCGGCGCTGCCGCGGGTGAGGATCAGGCGCTGCAAGCCAAAGCGCTGCATCAGCGTCGCCACGGCCGAGCTCAAGGCTTGGGCGTCGCCCAGCGGGTTCAGCGCCGCATCGCCGACGCGGCCGAACCAGCGGAAGAGCAAGCCCAGCTCTTCGTCGTTGACCTTGAGCCAGTCGGCCTGGGCCAGCGAGGCGGCGGCCAGCTCGGGCGTGTCGGTGCCGGCGCGTAGGTTCAGGTCCAGGTAGCGCGTGCAACCGAGGCTGCGGGCTTGCTTGGCCAGGGCCTGGATGCTGGCGCCCGAGACCGCGCCACGCTGCGCCAAGGTGCCGAAGTAAAGGAAACGCGGCCGCAGGGCTTCCAGTGATGCCAAGGCCGGTTCCGAGGCGATGAAGTCCCAGGCGGCCGGCGTGTGGATGTGAAAGCTGTGGCCGGCCGGGCTGCCGTCGGCAGCGAACTGCTCGCTGACGGTGACGCGGCCGGTCGCATGCGTGGGGTCGATCTGCACGCCCTCGGTCGCCAGGCCGAAGCGCTGCAGGCTGGTGCGGATCAGGGCGCCACCGGCATCGCCGTGGCCGATGCGGCTGACGAAGCACACCGGGGCTTGCGACCCGGGCCCGTCGGCCAGCAAGGCGCCCAGCGAGCGCGCCAAATTGAAGGGCGCGCCGCCGGCGACCTGGCGCTCGTGGAACTCGTCCACCAGCGCCTCGCCCACCAGCAAGACGGCAGAGCTAGGCTGCTGCATGAGGCCGCCGCGATCAGAAGTTGTACTTCAGCGTGGCGCGCAGGCTGCGGCCGTTGAAGGCGCGTGCGGCATGGCCGTCGCCCTCGATCTCGGTGTAGGCCAGGGTGTTGAACAGGTTGTTCGCCGACAGCGAGAGCTGGGCCTTGTCACCCAGGGGCAGGTTCACAAAGGCATTGACCAGGGTGTACCCCTTCATGGTGATGGTGTTGGCATCGTCACCGTAGGACTTGCCCGAGCCGACCAGGGCGGCGCCCACCTCGATCTGGCCGAGCATCACGCTCGGCGCCAGCTGGTAGACGAAGTTGGCCTGACGGCGCGGCTTCTTGCCGACGATGGCGGCGTCGTTCGAGGCCTTGATCTTGGCGCTGGTGAAGGTGGCGCCGCCGCTCAGGCTGAAGTCGCCCCAGCTGTAGGCCGCTTCCAGCTCCAGGCCGCTGGCCTTGTACTTGTTGGCGCTGAACTTCTGGGTGGTGATCTCGAAGTTGCTTTCGGTCGTGCGGGCGTTGAACACGGTGGCGAACAGGCTCAGGCCGGCCTGGCGCCATTTGAGGCCGCCTTCCACCTGGTCGATCTCGTTGACGCTGATGGGCACCGAGCCGTCCAGCGGATTGCCGTAGAGCAGGCGGTCGGCGCTGAAGGAGACGCCGTTGCTGACGCGGGCGAAGCCGGCCAGATTGGGCGTCACGCTGTAGTTGGCGCCCAGCGAGTAGGAGGTGTGGCCGACCTTGTAGTTGACCGTCTTCTGGCTGGCTGCGTCCCAGGTCTTGGCTGTGTTGTTGCCGGACAGGGAGTAGCCGCTGGCCTTTTGCTCATCGCGGCGCAGGCTGCCGTCGAGTGTCAGGCTGCCCAGGTCGACCGCAGCCGCGGCGTAGGGCGAGGTCTGGGTGTACTGCACGTCAAAGGTTCGGGTGCAGCAGCCGCCCCAGGTGGTCCAGCCTTCGGCGATCGGGCCGGTGCCCGGCTGACCGGCGGCGTTCAGCACCTGCGAGCCCTCGCCCTGCATGCTCAGCTTGTACTGGTTCCAGAACCAGGTCTGGGCCACGTTCTGCACGCCGTAGAACAGGCCGGCGACCAGGGTGGTTTTGACGCCGTCGCTCTGCATCACCTTGCTCAGCTTCAGGTCGTTGAAGGTGTTGTCAAAGTTGTCGAGCGAGGTGTTGAACAAGGTGCCGGTGAAGGACTTATCGGCGCCGTTGTTGCCGTTGTCTGCAGGGAAGAGTGCGATGAAACGGCCCGAGTTGCTGGCCTTGCGGAACTTCTCTTCCACGCTGAAGCCGTTGCCCAGATCCAGGCCGGCCTCGAAGCCCAGGGCCAGGCTCTTGATGCGCAGGCCGTCGCGGGTGTTGCTGGTGCTGGTGCCGCCGTCCTTGTTGTAGCCGCTGTCCTTGGCCAGGCTGGGGGTGATGAAGAAGGCGGTGCGCGGGTCGATGCCGGAGATGGTGCGGATCTGACCCTTGTCTACCGTGACGGGCACCGGCATGAAGGAGGGCGTGCGGTCGTTCAAGGCCTTGACGCTGACGCTCACATAGCCCGCGGCTATCTTCTGCGTCAGCTTGGCGCGGATCTGGCCGCCGTTCTCGACATTCATGCCGGTCGGCCGGCCGCCTTCGCCGATGCGCTGGAAGCCACCGATGTGGAAGCTGGTGCCATTGCCGATGCTGCCGCCGTAGTCGGCGTCGAGGCGCATCAGGCGGTCGTCCAGGCCCACGCTCAGGCCGATGGCACCTGCGGGCTTGCCGGCGCCGGTCTTGCTGATGAAGTTGATCAGGCCACCGGGCGAGTTGGACGCCAGGGTGGAGGCCGAACCGCCGCGCACCACCTCCAGGCGGGCCGTGCTGTAGTCGGCGCGCAGGAACTGGTCGGCGGTGCCGAAGGAGATGTCACCGAAGAGCAGCACGGGCAGGCCGTCCTCCTGCATCTGCACATAGCGCGAGCCGCCGGCCGACAGCGGCACGCCGCGCACGGTGACGTTGGCATTGCCCTCGCCGCCGGTCGATTCCGAGCGCAGGCCCGGCACGCTGCGCAGCAGCTCGGCCGCGCTGCTGGCGCCGGCCTTGGCGATCTGCTCGCTGTCGATGGAGCTGACCGAGAGGCTTTGCTTCATCTTGGTCGTGCGCACCGAGCTGCCGGTCACCACCACTTGGTTGAGTTTCAGCCGGTCTTGTTTGTCAGCCCCTTGTTTGCTGTCCTGGGCCGCTTCGGCCTCGCCGGCGGGCGCGGCCGCTTGCTGAGCCAGGGCTGGCAGTTGCAGCAGGGCCAGGGTGATGGCGGCCAAAGCTGGGCGGCGGGAAAAGAATGGCTGGTGCTGTCGCATGGTATCTGTCTCCTTGGAGGGGCGGGGCATGCTCAGGGAAGGCGGCGTGCCCCGCGGAACATCGAGACCGCTGGTGGGCTTGCTGCCTTTTAGGGCATCGTGCACCACTGCCGTCTTCTTGGGCACCATTCTGGAACTTATTGCAATCGATTGCAAACAAGGGGAAACGCGTATCTGCCTAATGGCAACAAGGTTTTTGACAAAACTCTTGCAATCGATCGTCAGGCGGCGCTGCGCCGGACGATCAGGTTCACGCCCAGGGTGCGTGAATCGCTGCGCTCACCGCGCAGCTGGGCCATCAGAGCGGCCACCAGTTCGGTGCCCGCTTTCGACACCGGCTGATGCACCGTGCTTAGCGGCGGGTCGCAGTAGGCGGCCAGGGGCATATCGTCATAACCGACCACCGCCACGTCATCGGGCACCACCCGGCCACGCGCCCGCAAGGTGTGAATGGCTTGCAGGGCCAGCAAATCGCTGCAGGCGACCACGGCATCGAAGTTCGGCGCTTCGGGCAGCCAGCGCTCCAGTGCCAGGCGCGCGCCGGCCGGCTCGAAGGGCAGGGCCAACTCCAGCGCCGGATCGGCGCGCAGGCCGGCTTCCTTCAAGGCCTGATGGTAGCCCTCGCGGCGCAGCCAGACTTCGGGCAGCTGGGCGTCGCCAAGGAAGGCAATGCGCCGCCGCCCCAGCGCCAGCAGATGGCGCGTCGCCTGCAGGCCGCCGTCGGCGTTGTCGCCGCCCACGGTGCAGTAGAGCTGCTGCGGCAGGGCGCCACCCCAGACCACCAAGGGCAGTTGGCGTGCAGCCAGGGCGTTGAGCTGGTCGTGGTGGCGCCACTGGCCCACCATGATCACGCCGATGGCCTTGCCCGAGTCGTAGAACTGTGCGGCCAGATCCAGGTGCTCGGCGTCGACGCGCGAGAGCAGCATGTCGTAGCCCTGGTCGGTCAGCGCATCGGCAATGCTGCCCACCAGGGCCAGGAAGAAGGGGTCGGAGATGTGCTGGCGCGAGGCCGCCTCGAAGGGCACGACCACCGCCACGGTGCGGTTTTTCTGCAGGCGCAGGTTCTGCGCACCGAGGTTGATCGAGTAGTTCAGCGAACGGGCCAACTCGGCCACCCGCTGCCGCGTCTCAGCATTGACCAGCGTGCTGCCGCTCAAGGCGCGTGAAACGGTAGACACCGAGACGCCGGCCAGGCGGGCGATATCGGCCATCTGCAGGCGGCGCTGTTCGGCGGGTCCCGCGGCGGGGCGTGCCACCGAGGCGGCGGCAGGCGATGGAGCAGAAGCCCCGGTCGGCGGCGGTGCCGGTGGGGCCGAGGACGGCGAGCGCTTGGACATGGGCCGGGATTGTGCCGCAGCCCCTACCGGCGGAGCTGCATCAGGGCGAAACGCGGTGCGCGCGGTGATCGAGAACGGCCTGTGCTTCGCCTCCAGAAAAGCAATGCCAAGGGCGCAAAAGCTTTCATTGCGTGCGCTCGATGAACAAACTCGAGGCAAGCGTGTCAAACACCGCGCCTCGGCAGCCCGTCCGCTGCAACTTCGGCCCAAACCCCAGCAAACACGGGGCCTGTACGGTGGAATTGACACGTTAAGCATTGTTAAGATTTGCTGCGGTTTCATTTTGATACACCGATCGCCCGCCTCCGAGACCCCCAATATGTCCCTCGCCAGCCCCGCCAACAGCTCCGCGCTCACCATCGTTCATGTGGTGTTTTCCTCGCGCATTGCCGGCGGTGAACGCCATTGCATCGACCTCGCCCATGCCCAGGCCGCCCTCGGCCACCGCGTGCATGTGATCGGCAGCCGCGGCTCGGCCGTGGCCGGCGAGTTGGGCCCCGGCATCCAGTTTCATGGCCTGGCGCTGCCGCTCTTGCGCGGCTGCCGGGTGCGCCGCCTGGCCCGTCGCCTGGGTGCCGACATCTGTCACGGCCACCTGGGTCCGGCTTGCAAGGCGGTGGCCGAGGTCCGTGGCGCGGCCCGCGTGGCCACGCTCCATGTGGGCTACAAAGCCCACCACCACGCCCGCCAGGACGGCCTGATTTGCGTCAACCGCAGCCAGGCCCAGCTGCTGCAGGCTTATGGAGGTGCCGTCAGCGTGATCCACAACTGGGCGCCCGAACGTGGGCCGGCGCCCTTGTCGCTGTGCTTGCGTCGCGAGCTGGGTTTGCGCCCCGATCAGCTCCTGGTCGGCTCGGTCGGGCGTTTGCATCCCAGCAAGGGCATGGACCTGCTGATCCAGGCCTTCCAGGCCGAAGCGCCGGCCGATGCAGCCCTGGTCATTCTGGGTGAGGGCAAGGAGCGCGAGGCCTTGCAGCGTCTCTGCGGCGCCGACCCACGCATCCACTTGCTGGGCTACCGAGCTCAGGTCGACGCGGCTTTGCAGTCCCTGGACCTGTTTGTTTCCGCCTCGCGTGAGGAAGCATTTCCGCTGGCGATTTTGGAAGCCATGCGGGCCGGGCTGCCCATCATTTCTACGGCCACCCAGGGGCCGCAGGAAATGCTGGCCGGCCAGCCGGCCACCTTGGTGCCGGTGGGCGATGTGGCGGCCCTGGGCCGCGCCTTGCGCGAACGCCTGGCTACCTTGCGTCCGCAGCCCGGCCAGTCGGTCGACCGCCAGCGTGTCGACTACTGCCTCAGCGCCTATGAACGACCGCAGGCCGTGGCCCGCGTGATCGCTTTCTACCGCGATGTGCTGAGCCGCCGCGCCAAGGCTCCGGGCGCCCAGCCGCAGCTGCAGGGCAGTCCGGCCCATGTTTAAGCGGCCGCGCACCGACTTCTGGCAGGTCGGCATCGTGCCGGCGCCGATTGCCGAGCTCGACGCGGCCCGCCTGCAAGCCCTGGCCCCGTCCATCGTCTGGCTGCCCTCGGCCGGACCCTGGCGCTACCTGGCTGATCCTTTTGGACTGCGCCGCGGTGATGCCTTGCATGTGTTCGTCGAAGCCTTCGACTACCGGACCAAGCACGCGGTGATCGAGCGCCATGAGCTGAGCGCGGCCGATCTGCAGTGGCGCAGCCAGCGCACGGTGCTGGCCCGGCCTTTTCATCTGTCCTACCCCCAGGTCTTCGAGCATGAAGGCGCCACCTTCATGGTGCCCGAGAGCGCCCAAGCCGGCGAGGTGGCGCTTTACCGCGGCGACGACAGCCTGAACCACTGGCAGCGCGAATGCGCCCTGCTCAGCGATCTGCCGGTGGCCGACGCTTCGCTGATCGAGCATCAGGGCCGTTGGTGGATGTTCTTCTCCTTGGTGGGCAAAGGTGCGCGCGACCAACGCGAGCTGCATCTGGCGCATGCACCGGCGCTGACCGGGCCCTGGACACTCCATGCGGGCAACCCCATCCGGGTCGACCGCAGCGGCGCCCGGCCGGCCGGTCGGCCCTTCCATGCGGCCGATGGCGCTGTGATGCTGCCGGTGCAGGACAGCTCGCAGACCTATGGCGGCGCAACCCGCATGCTGCGCTTCGAGCAGCTCAGCCTGGAGCGCGTGCAGTACGCGCCCACCGGGCTGTTCTTGCAAGGTGCCATGGCGCGAGCCGATCATCCCGACGGCCTGCACACCCTCTCGGCCTGTCAAGACCTGACCCTCATCGATGTCAAGCGTATCGATCGCTCGCGTGCCAAGCAATGGCTGGACCTGAAGCGGCGCGCCCGCCGTTTGTTCGGTCGTCCGCAGCCGCTTCCCCAGACGGTGTGAGCGCCCGGGCCCTGTGAGTCCCCGAGTGCGGCGCAGGGACAACACTGCGGCGCACCTCGGCTCAGGGCGGGGCGTACCATGGCTGTGGATCCACCCGGAGCGAGCAGGCTGATGTGCAATCCTTGACCCGACTCGCGTCGCTTGACGCCCAAGCCCTCTGCGCATCGCTGGACCAGGCCTTCTTGGGCTTGGTCTGGGTGGATGGCATGGGCCGCATCTGCCATGCCAACCGATTCTTTCTCGATCAGGCGGTGGCCGCCGACAGCCTCTCCGATTGCTTTCCCGACATCAGTTCGACCCGCTGGCAAGCCTTGCTGGCGCAAAGCCGCAGCCCGAAGCGCCAGAGTTTTCATGCCCAGCTGCGCCTGGCCACCGGCGGTCTGGCCAGCTTCGAGTTGCAGTTCCAGGCCCATGACAGCGACGATGCGCCGCCCCTGACTGTGCTGGCCTTGCGGCCCATGGACGAGCGCAGCGAGAGAGAGAGCGTGGCTCAGCTGCAGAACCAGGTGCTGGAAGCCGTGGCCATGGGCCGGCCCCTGCCGGTGGTGATGGACCTTTTGTGTCGGCGGGTCGAGGCGCTGGCGCCCGATGTGATCTGCTCGGTGCTGGCGGTGGACGCACCGGGCCATTTGCACCCTTTGGCCGCGCCGAGCTTGCCCTTCAGTTACAGCAGCGCACTCGAGGGCGTGCAGATCGGCCCTTCCGTGGGTTCCTGCGGTACGGCTGCCTGGCGCAAGCAGGCGGTGCAGGTGCGCGACATCGCCACGGATCCGCTTTGGGCCGACTACAAAGAGCTGGCGCTGGCGGCCGGCCTGGGCGCATGCTGGTCCACCCCCATCCTGCTCGACGGCAGCCGTGTCGCGGCCACCTTCGCGCTCTACTACCGTGAGGCGCGCGAAGTGGCGCCTTTCCACCGGCGCATGGTCGAGGCCTGTGCCCAGCTCTGCAGTGTGGCGCTCAAGCACGACGAGCATCTGCGCCAGATCGAACGCCTGGCTTACTTCGATGGCGTCACCGGCTTGCCCAACCGCAGCCTCTTCCACGACCGCATGGGCCAGGCCCTGCCGGTGGCCATGCTCAGCGGCAGCCCGGCCGCCCTATTGTTGCTGGATCTGG
The DNA here is from genome assembly GCF_025717675.1 of Paucibacter sp. DJ2R-2. GTDB lineage: Bacteria > Pseudomonadota > Gammaproteobacteria > Burkholderiales > Burkholderiaceae_C > Paucibacter_A. Next base: position 301,810 of record NZ_JAJIRT010000004.1, on the reverse strand, counting down.
ACCGCTTCAAGACCGTCAACGACAGCTTCGGCCATGCCATCGGTGACGAGGTCTTGCGCCAGGTGGCCACACGTCTGCAAGCCTGTCTGCGCGAGGCCGACACCCTGGCCCGTTTTGGCGGCGACGAGTTTGTGGCCTGGCTGCCCGGTTGCAGCGGCACGCAGGCCATGCAAGTCGCCGACAAGCTCTTGGCCGCCCTGGAGCCTGCGCTGCAATTGCCCAATCAGGCGCCGCTGCTGATGAGCGCCAGCATCGGTATCAGCTGCTTCCCCGAGGACGGGCAGGACCCGGAACAGCTGCTCAAGGACGCCGACATTGCCATGTACGAGGCCAAGCGCGCCGGTCGCAATTGCGCGCGCTTCTTTTTACCGGCCATGAACCAAGCCCTGGACGAGCGCGTGGCGCTGGAAGGCGCGCTGCGCCTGGCCATGTCGACCCAGGCCTTGCGCTTGCACTACCAGCCCAAGCTGCGACTGCGCGACGGCGCGGTGGTCGGCGCCGAGGCCTTGCTGCGGTGGACCGACCCGCAGCGCGGCCCGGTGCCCCCCGATCGATTCATCCCGGTGGCCGAGGAGTGTGGCCTCGTCAATGCCTTGGACGCCTGGGTCTTGGAGGCGGCCTGCGAGCAGCTGGCGGCTTGGCAGGAGCAAGGGGCCGGCATCCGCGCAGTCTCGGTCAATGTCTCGCCCACCCGTTTCCAGCAGGACGATGTGGCCGCGCATGTGGCCTCCCTGCTGAGCCGGCATGGCCTGCGGCCCGAGCAGCTGACGCTGGAGGTGACCGAGCGCCTGCTGCTGGACCACGATCCGCGCACCGCCGGGCAGCTGGCCAAGCTCTTCGCCATGGGCGTGCGGCTCTCGCTCGACGATTTCGGCACCGGCTATTCCAGCCTCGGCTACCTCAAACGCCTGCCGGTCAGCGAGCTCAAGCTGGACCGCAGCTTTGTGCGCGACCTGGAAACCGATGCCGACGACCGCGCCCTGGCCAGCGCCGTGCTTGGCATCGGCCGGGCCCTGGGCCTGGCCGTGGTGGCCGAGGGCGTGGAGACCGAGGGCCAGCGCCAGATCCTGATCGAGCTCGGCTGCGAGGAGGCTCAGGGTTATTGCTTCGGCCGACCCATGCCGCCGGCCGAGCTGCAGGACTGGCTGGCCGCGCGGCGCTGATCAAGCCAGCCCGAGGGCGGCCTCACAACTCCCACTGCGGGTGCAGCTGGCGCAGGCGGTTCAAGGCCATGGCCGCCGCCGAGGTGCGGGTCTCGACGCCCAGCTTGGCGAAGACGCGCTCCAGATGCTTCTTCACCGTGGCCGGGCTGGCGCCGAGGATGTCACCGATGTCGCGGTTGATCTTGCCCTTGACCACCCAGTAGAGCACCTCGGCCTCGCGCGCGGTCAGGCGGAAGTTCAGGCCCATGGCTTCGATCAGGGCGGCGTCGCTGTGCTCGCGCATGACCAGCAGGCATTCGTCGCCTTCGTCCAAGGCATCCAGGCCCGAGGGGTGCAGGGCAAAACTGAGGCGGCAGGCGCCTTGTTCGTGCTGAAAGCGCGGCGGCTCGCGCGACAGTTCCGAGACTCTGATCGATTGCCGGGCCAGCCATGTGCGCACCGGCGCTGGCAGCAGGCCGCCGGGCTCGGCCGGGAAGTGGCGCTGCAGCAGTTCGCGCGCCAGCGGTGTCTGCCACATCAGGCGGCCGTCGCTGAGGCGCACGGTGACGCTGGCGTAGCCGAAGGCATCGAGCGCGCGCCGCGTCTGCACAGCGCCTTGCGCTTGGGCAGCAGCGCGAAGATGGACCTGCATGCGCGCCAGCACCTCCTTGGGTTTGATGGGCTTGGTCACATAGTCGGCGCCGCCCGCTTCGAGCGCGGCCACCAGATGCTCGGTCTCGGTCAGGCCGGTCATGAAGATCAGCGGGATGCCGGCCGTGGCCGGCGCGGCCTTGAGCCGGCGGGCCAGCTCAAAGCCATCCATGCCCGGCATCACCGCGTCCAGCAGCACGATGTCGGGCTGGGCCTGGCGCGCGCGGGCCAGGGCCGCCTCGCCGCTGGTGGCGACGAAGACGGTGTAGCCCGATTCATCGAGCGCGTCGTGCAAGAGGGCCAGGTTGTCCGGCACATCGTCGACGATCAGCACGCGCTCGCTGCGCGACCCCTCAGTGCTGCTGAATGTCGTGGTCAGCATGGCGTGGCCTCCAGGTTCAGCAGCATGGCTTCGAACTGGAACTGCCGCGCCTGCTCGCGCAGCTGCTCCACACGAGGCTGGCAGTCGGGTTGGCCGGCCCGCATGCGGTCCAGCGCGGCCAGCACGCCGCGGTAGTGGCCCAGCTCCAGGGCCTCGCGCAGGGCCGGCAGGTGTTCAGCAGGCAGGGGCGTCTGCTTCAGCGGCAAGGCTTCCGGCACTTCCGTGGCTTGATCCAACCATTGCAGCGCCAAAGCCTGGCCCAGCCAGTCCAGCAGCTCGGCATGGCGCACCGGCTTGGTGATGAAGTCGGCGGCGCTGATGCCGCCCTCATGTTCCTGGCCTTTCTCGAAGGCATTGGCCGAGACGATGGCCACGCGTGGCGGTTGGGGCAGGTTCAGGGCGCGCAGGCGGCGCAGGGTCTCCCAGCCGTCGATGCCGGGCATGGCCAGGTCCAGCAGGACGGCGTCGGGCCGCAGGCCGCCGCTGACGATCAGGTCCAGCGCATCATGGCCGCTGCTGGCGCTGCGCAGCTCAAAGCCCAGCGGCGCCAGCAGCTCGATCAACAGCTGGCGGTCGGCCTCTTCGTTGTCGACCAGCAGCAGCAGGCGGCGCGGCCCGGCATAGCCCAGGCGCGGGCGGGGCGCGCGCGCCGGCGGCAGGGTGCTGTCCGGCAAGGCCGGCAGAAACAGGCGCACGCTGAACACCGAGCCCTGGCCCGGCGTGCTGCGTGCGTTCAACTCGCCGCCCATCAGCCGGGCCAGCATCTGCGCCATGGTCAGGCCCAGGCCGGCGCCGACGGTGGCGCCGGTGCCGCGGCTGCTGCCGCGGGTGAAGGGCTCGAAGATGCGCGCCAGCTCGGCCGCGTCCAGGCCGGGGCCGCTGTCCTCCACCTCGATCAGGGCCAGCTCGCGGGCATGGCGCACGCGCAGGGTGACCTGACCCCGCGGCGTGAACTTGATGGCATTGCCGATCAGATTGATCAGGATCTGGCGCAGCCGCCGCTCGTCGCCGCGCACGCAGGCCGGCAGCTCGCCCTGCACCTCGAAACGGAACTGCAAGCCCTGGGCGGCAGCCTGGGGCTCGAACATCTCGGCCAGTTCGTGCATGCAGTCCTCGAAGCGCAGGGGCGCCAGCTCCAGGCTCAGGCGGCCGGCTTCGATGCGGGCCAGGTCCAGGGTGCCGTCGATCAGGCTCAGCAGGTGTTCGCCGCTGCGCTTGATCACCTGCACGGCCTGACGCCGGCGCGGCGGCAGCTCGTGCGTGTCCTCGGCCATCAGCTGGGCATAGCCGAGGATGCTGTTGAGGGGGGTGCGCAGCTCGTGGCTGATGGCGCTGACGTAGCGGCTCTTGGCCTGGTTGGCGGCCTCGGCCGCGGCTTGCGCGCGCTCGGCCAACACGCGGGCGGCCTGCAAGGCCTCGTCGGTGCGGCGGTGCGAGGCGATCTCGCGCATCAAGGCCTCGGTCTGGCGGTTCGATTCCTCCTGTGCCACCTCGCGGCTCTGGTGGGCCAGCACCAGCCACCAGGCGGCAATGCCCAGGCCCAGGCTCAGCAGCACATAGGCCTTGAGGAAGCCGGCGCGCAGGCTGGCCGGCGTTTCGCCGGACCCCAGGCTTTGCAGCTCCTGGTGGTAGAGCAGGCCGAACAGCGCCGCCAGCAGGGGCAGCAGCACGCCCATCAGCAGCAGGAAATGGCCCAGGCCTTTGTCCAGCACCGGCCACAGCGGCCGCGGCAGCAGGCGGCGCAGCGCGCCCGACCATTGCGCCGAGAGCCGGGCCTGGGGTTTGCAGAGATCGCCGCAGCGCGCGTCCAGGCTGCAGCAGAGCGAGCAGATGGCGCCCTGGTAGGCGGGGCATTGGGCCATGTCCGGGCCTTCGTACTCGCGCTCGCAGATGACGCAGCGGCGCGCGCGCAGGGGGCGGCCATCGTCTTGGTCTTCACCGAACGGTGCACGCGCCAAGTAGTAGCGCCCGCGCGTGGCCCAGGCGATCAAGGGCGAGGCGAGCAAGGCCGTCACCAGGGCGATCAGGGCCGAGAAGGCCTGGGCATCCGGCCCGAACAGTCCCAGGTGGGCGCTGACCGAGAGCGCCGAGGCCAGGGCCATGGCACCGACGCCGACCGGGTTGACGTCGTAGAGATGGGCGCGCTTGAACTCGATGCCCGGGGGCGACAGGCCCAGGGGCTTGTTGATCACCAGATCGGCCACCACGGCCATGATCCAGGCGATGGCCACATTGCCGTACAGGCCCAGCACGGCGCTCAAGGCCTCGAAGACATTCATCTCCATCAGCAAGAAGGCGATCAAGGTGTTGAACACCACCCAGACCACCCGCCCCGGGTGGCTGTGCGTCAGGCGCGAGAAGAAATTGCTCCAGGCCAGCGAGCCGGCATAGGCATTGGTGACATTGATCTTGAGCTGCGACACGATCACGAACAGCGCCGTGGCCGCCACCGCCCAGCCGTAGTGCGGGAACACATACTCGTAGGCGGCCAGGTACATCTGGTTGGGGTCCACCGCGCGTTCGGCCGGCACGGCGTGGCTCAGGGCCAGCCAGGCCAGCAAGGCGCCGCCCAGCATCTTGAGCACGCCCAGCAGCACCCAGCCCGGCCCGCCCACCAGCACCGCCGCCCACCAGCGCCGCCGCTGCGCCGGCGCGGCATCGGCCGGCAGGGCGGGCATGAAGCGCAGGTAGTCGGCCTGTTCGCCCATTTGCGTGATCAGGGCGATGCCCACGGTCAGCGCTGCACCAAAGTGGCGCAACTCGAAGCCAGCCGTGCCCGAGAGTGCTCCAGCATGGTGCAGTGCACCGGCAAAGGCCTGCGGCTCTTGCCACAGCACCGCCGCGAAAGGCAGCAGCAACAGGACCAGCCAGAGCGGTTGCGTGATCAGCTGCAGGCGGCTGATGACCGACACACCGTGGGTGACCAGGGGAATCACCAGCAGGGCGCAGATCAGGTAGCCCCAGCGCGGCGGGATGTCCAGCGCCAAGTCCAGGGCGTAGGCCATGACGGCCGCTTCCAGCGCAAAGAAGATGAAGGTGAAGCTGGCGTAGATCAGCGAGGTCAGGGTCGAGCCCAGGTAGCCGAAGCCGGCGCCGCGGGTCAGCAGGTCCATGTCCACGCCGTAGCGGGCGGCGTAGATGCTGATGGGCAGGCCGGCCAGAAAGATGATCAGGCCGGTGGCGACGATGGCCCAGGCCGCATTGGCCCAGCCGTACTGCAGCAGCAAGGTGGCGCCCACGGCCTCCAGGATCAGGAAGGAGGCCGCGCCGAAGGCCGTGTTGGCCACCCGGAAGCCCGACCAGCGGCGAAAGCGCTGCGGCGTGAAGCGCAGGGCGTAGTCCTCCAGCGTTTCACGCGCCACCCAGGCGTTGTAGTCGCGTCGGATCTTGATGACGCGCTGCGGCGCCGGGCCGGCTTCGGGCGGATGAAGGGGCGGATGCAGGGGCAGCGGCACATCGTGGGGCAGGGCGCTCATGGGCGAACTGCGAGCAGGTTTCGTGCCGCCTGCGCGCTGCGGTCTCCAAGTCGGCACGGGACTTGCAAACAGCCCTCGCAACACCCGAGCAGGACACCATGGAACTGACGCCGAGAGAGAAGGACAAGCTGTTGATCTTCACCGCCGCCCTGCTGGCCGAACGCCGGCGCGCCCGCGGGCTCAAGCTCAACTATCCCGAGGCCGTGGCCTTCATCAGCGCCGCCGTGATGGAGGGCGCCCGCGACGGCAAGACCGTCGCCCAACTGATGAGCGAGGGCCGTGAACTGCTCGGCCGCGCCGATGTGATGGACGGCGTGGCCGAGATGATTCCCGACATCCAGGTGGAAGCGACCTTCCCGGATGGCAGCAAATTGGTCACGGTCCACCAACCGATTGTTTGATCGCCCCTCATCCATTTCCACGACACCGACAGGAATCCGCCCTCATGAAACGCGCTCTCGTCTCCGCCCTCGCTGGTTTGCTGCCCCTGGTGGCCGTGTCGCACACCGGCGATGCCGCCCACGGCCATGACTTCATCACCGGCTTCTTCCACCCCTTGAGCGGGGCCGATCACCTGGCGGCCATGCTGACCGTGGGCTTGTGGAGCGGCCTGGCCCTGCGTCGGCCCTGGCAGGCGCCGCTGGCCTTTGCCGTGCTGCTGCTGGTCGGTGCGCTGCTGGGCTTGAGCGGCCTGGAGCTGCCGGCCGTCGAGCCCATGATCGCCGCCTCGGTGCTGGCCCTGGGCCTGCTCGCCGCCACCCGGCGCGCACTGGCGCCAGCCTTGGCCATGGGTCTGGTGGGCTTCTTTGCCTGCTTCCACGGCGTGGCCCATGGTGCTGAGCTGGACGGCGGCCTGGCCTTGCTGGGCATGGTGCTGGCGACCTGGCTGCTCCATGTGGCCGGCCTGGGCCTGGGCCTGTGGCTGCGCCGCACGCAGGCGCGCTGGGCCCTGCCGCTGAGCCGCGTGCTGGGTGGCGGCATTGCGCTGCTGGGCCTGGCCTTGATGACCCGGGTGGTCGGCGCATGATTCCCGGCGAGCTGTTCACGCCCGAGGGCGAGCACCTGCTCAACCCCGGCCGGCGCACGCTGAGCCTGGTGGTGCAGAACGCGGGCGACCGGCCCATCCAGGTCGGCTCCCACTACCATTTCGCCGAAACCAATGCGGCCTTGCAGTTCGACCGCGCCGCGGCGCGCGGCATGCGGCTGAACATCGGCTCCGGCCTGGCCGTGCGCTTCGAGCCCGGCCAGCAGCGCACCGTGGAGCTGGTGGACCTGGCCGGCGCGCGCATCGTTCACGGCTTTCGCGGCCTGGTGCAAGGGAGCTTGTGATGGCCACGCTGGGACGACGCGCCTATGCCGAGATGTACGGCCCCACCGTGGGCGACCGCCTGCGCCTGGCCGACACGGAACTGATCATCGAGGTCGAGCAAGACCTGACCCTGCGCGCGGGAGGCTACGGCGAGGAGGTCAAGTTCGGCGGCGGCAAGACGATCCGCGACGGCATGGCGCAGTCGCAGCGCGGCCGCGGTGATGGGAAGGACGGAGGCGCGGTCGACACGGTCATGACCAACGCCCTGATCCTCGACCACTGGGGCATCATCAAGGCCGATATCGGCCTCAAGAACAGCCGCATCGTCGCCATCGGCAAGGCCGGCAACCCCGACACCCAGCCCGGCGTGGACATCATCATCGGCCCCGGCACTGAGGTGATCGCCTGCGAAGGGCTGATCGTCACCGCCGGCGCGGTGGACACCCACATCCACTTCATCTGCCCGCAGCAGATCGAGGAAGCCCTGGCCAGCGGCGTGACCACCATGTTGGGCGGCGGCACCGGCCCGGCCACCGGCACCCTGGCCACCACCTGCACGCCCGGTGCCTGGCATCTGGAGCGCATGCTGCAGGCGGCCGATGCGTTTCCCATGAACCTGGGCTTTCTCGGCAAGGGCAATGCCAGCCAGCCCCTGGCCCTGCAGGAGCAGATCGAGGCTGGCGCCATCGGCCTCAAGCTGCACGAGGACTGGGGCACCACGCCGGCCGCCATCGACAACTGCCTGAACGTGGCCGAGGCCACGGACACCCAAGTCGCCATCCACACCGACACGCTCAACGAGAGCGGCTTTGTCGAGGACACGGTGGCCGCTTTCAAAGGCCGCACCATCCACACCTTCCACACCGAGGGGGCCGGCGGAGGCCATGCGCCCGACATCCTCAAGGTGGTGGGCGAGGCGAATGTGCTGCCTAGCTCCACCAACCCGACTCGGCCCTACACCATCAACACCCTGGACGAGCATGTCGACATGCTCATGGTCTGCCACCACCTGGACCCGGCGATTGCCGAGGACCTGGCTTTTGCCGAAAGCCGCATCCGCCGCGAGACCATTGCGGCCGAAGACATCCTGCACGACCTGGGCGCCATCAGCATGTTCAGCTCCGACTCCCAGGCCATGGGCCGGGTCGGCGAGGTGATCCTGCGCTGCTGGCAGACGGCGCACAAGATGAAGGTGCAGCGCGGGCCTTTGCCTGGTGATGGGCCTGGCAATGACAACGCGCGGGTCAAGCGTTATGTGGCCAAGCTGGCCATCAACCCGGCGATTGCGCATGGCATCAGCCACGAGGTGGGCAGCGTCGAGGTCGGCAAGTGGGCCGATCTGGTGCTCTGGAAACCGGCCTTCTTCGGCGTCAAGCCCAGCATCATCCTCAAGGGCGGCAGCATCGCCTTGGCCGCCATGGGCGACCCCAATGCCTCCATCCCGACGCCCCAGCCGGTGCACTACCGGCCCATGTTCGCGGCCTTCGGCGGCGCCCTGGCGCGCAGCTCGCTGAGTTTTGTGTCGCAGGCCGGCCTGGCGGCCGGGGTGGGCCAGCGTTATGGTTTGCAAAAGACGCTGTCCGCCGTGCGCGGCATCCGCGGCCTGGGCAAGCGCGACATGATTCACAACGATTACGCGCCGCGCATGGAGGTCGATGCGCAAAGCTATGCCGTGCGCGCCGACGGCCTGCTGCTCAGCTGCGAGCCGGCGCAGAGCCTGCCTATGACCCAACGCTATTTCTTGTTCTGATACCCCCACTTGCCATGCCCACCGAAACCGACCTGCTGATCCGCCTCGATGACCTCAGCGACCCGCGCATTGCCGCCTTCATGGAAGAGCATCTTCAAGACATGCGCGCCACCTCGCCGCCGGAGAGCGTGCATGCGCTGGACATGAACAAGCTGCGCCAGCCGGACATCGCCTTCTGGACGGCGTGGTTGAACGAGCCGGCGGGCCCGATTCTGGCTGCCACCGCCGCGATCAAGCGCATGGATGAGGAGCACGCTGAACTGAAATCCATGCGCACCGCCGCCGCGCTGCGTGGCCGCGGCCTGGCGCGACGCATGCTGCGCCATGTGTTGGCCGAGGCTCGTCAGCGCGGCTATCGCCGCTTGAGCTTGGAAACCGGCACGCAGGCTTTTTTCGAGCCGGCCCACCAGCTCTATGCCAGCGAGGGTTTTATCGTCTGCGAGCCCTTCGGCCGCTACCAGCTCGACCCCCACAGCTGCTATATGACCTTGGTGCTGGCATGAGCGCCGCAGCGCACTTGCAAGTGGCCCGCCTGATCCCGCAAGGCCAGGGACTGGCACCAGCGCTGCTGCGCCGTGCGGCCAGCCTCAGCTTGGACTGGGACACGCGGCAGAAGAGCCGCTTTCAGGCCGAGGACTCCAGCGGCCGGGCCTTGGGTGTGTTCCTGCCGCGCGGCAGCCAGCTGCGCGGCGGCGATGTGTTGCTGGCCGAGGATGGCAGCCTGATCCGCGTCGAGGCGGCGCCCCAGGCGCTGCTGCGCATCAGCGCTTGCGCGGAGCACGGTTCGCCCTTTGACCTGATCCGCGCGGCCTACCACCTGGGCAACCGCCATGTGCCCATCGAGTTGCAGCCCGGCTATTTGCAGATCGAGCCCGACCATGTGCTGGCCGACATGCTGCGCGCCCAGCCGCATCTGCAGGTGCAGGCGCTGGACGCGCCCTTCGAGCCGGAGGGCGGGGCTTATACGGCGGCGCATGGGCACAGCCATGACCATGGGCACGACCATGTTCATGCTCACCACCCTCACCATCATCATCACGATCATCCATGAGCGCCCTGCTGCAACTGCTTTGGCTGGCCTCGCCGGCATTGCCGATCGGCGGCTTCTCCTATTCCGAGGGCATCGAATCGGCCGTGGCCCATGGCTGGGTGCATGACGAAGCCAGCACCGCCCACTGGCTCTCGCAGCAGCTGCGCCTGAGCCAGGCGCGCGGCGACCTGTCATTGGCGGCCCAGGCCTTGCGCGCCTGGCGCGAAGACGACCTGGCCACTTTGCGCCGCCTGAACGATTGGCTGCTGCAGACCCGCGAGAGCGCCGAGCTGCGCCTGCAGTCCGAGCAGATGGGCCGTTCGCTGCTGGACTGGCTGCGCAACCACGACACCGCCACCCCGGCGCAGATCGCCCAGTGCCAGGCTTTGGGTCAGCCCTGCTACCCGCTGGTGATGGCCCTGGCTCTGGCGGCCAGCGAGGCCGCGCCCGAGGATGCGCTGCTGGCCTACGCCTTCGCCTGGTCCGAGGCCATGGTCGGCGCAGCCATCAAGTCGGTGCCGCTGGGGCAGAGCGCCGGTCAGCGCATCCTGGCCCGCCTGGCCGCCGAGATTCCCGCGGCGGTGGCCGAGGCGATCACCACCGATGGATCTCGGCGTCAGGCTTTTTCTCCCATGCTGGCGATTCTCTCGGCCCGCCACGAAACCCAGTACTCCCGCCTGTTCCGATCATGAATCCAAGCACCTCGCACCTGACCCCGCTGCACCACATTCCCGGTCGCAGCAAGCGCCTGCCGCCCCTGCGCGTGGGCATCGGCGGCCCGGTCGGTTCGGGCAAGACCACCTTGCTGGAGATGCTGTGCAAGGCCATGCGCGAGCGCTGGGACTTGGTGGCCATCACCAACGACATCTACACCAAGGAAGACCAGCGCCTGCTGACCATCAGCGGCGCCCTGCCGGCCGAGCGCATCCTGGGCGTGGAGACCGGCGGCTGCCCGCACACCGCCATCCGCGAAGACTGCTCCATCAATCTGGAGGCGATCGACCGCATGCTGGCGCAGTTCCCCGATGCCGATGTGGTTTTCGTCGAATCGGGCGGTGACAACCTGGCCGCCACCTTCAGCCCCGAGTTGAGCGACCTGACCATCTACGTCATCGACGTCGCCGCTGGCGAAAAAATCCCGCGCAAGGGCGGCCCGGGCATCACCAAGAGCGATCTCTTCGTCATCAACAAAACCGACCTGGCCCCGCATGTCGGCGCCAATCTCGAGATCATGGAAGCCGACACCCGCCGCATGCGCGGCGCCAGCAAGCCCTTCGTGATGAGCAACCTCAAGACCCTGGCCGGCGTGGCCGAGGTGGTGCGTTTCATCGAGGAGCGGGGGATGTTGGGGTCTGGCGGCTGAGCGAGGGCACATATTCGGTACGAAACAAGCTTTGGGTCGTTCTCGTGAGGCCCTGCAGCCCGCGCCGCCACCGGGCTCATGGTTACGGGGTCGGCCCTGCCGGGCCGACTTCCCTGCGCTGCTCGCGCCTCGGGGCTGGCGCATAACTCACTCCGCTCCCTGCGTTCGCTTCGTTCAGACAGACGCGACAAGTCAGAGCTTGAAGCGCGCGGGTACGCGCGCGCCCCGAGGCACTGTGCTGCTCGGCCCTGCACAAATCGCCCGGCAGCGGCCCGGGCTGCAGGGCGCTTGCATCGCGGGCGATGTGCCCCATCAACGGTGGAGCGCGCCACATCCGAAGGTGGCTCGGCCCGCCGACGAGCGATTTGTGCGCGGCCGAGGGCGCAGCGGAGCGGCTCAGGCGCGTGTACTCACGCGCTTCAAGTTCTGACTCGGCGCCACTGTTTGACCACAGTGAGCGCAGCGAACGGAGGGAGTTTGGCGCCGCTGAGCCGCGCAGTGAGCACCGAGGGGAGTCGGCTCACAGAGCCGACCCGCGAACCATGAGCCCGGCGGCGGGACGAGCCACCGCAGCGTGAGCGATCCGCACACGGGTCGACCGCAGGGTTCTGCTCCCCGCCACTGGGCCCAGGTGGTTCTCGCCGTCCCGGCAAAGAAAAGCGCCCCAGAGCCATGACAGACTCCAGGGCGCAGATCACCGCCCAGGATCGGGCGATGAGTGAGCCAGCGGTTCAGCGGTCTACTTCTTCGCGGCCGCCTCCAGACCCGGCACATGCTCCGCACCGGTCACGACTTGCGCGGTGGACTGGCGCACGGTCTCGCCCAGGGGCTCGACACGGCCACCCAGGCATTGGCCCAGGAAAGCCTCGGCCACGGCGTTGAAGCCGATGCGGTTGTTGGGCTTGTTGAAGCCGTGGCCTTCGTCGGGGTAGAGCACGTAGGTGACCGGGATCTTCTTGGCTTGCATGGCCTGGACGATCTGGTCGCTTTCGGCTTGCTTGACGCGCGGATCGTTGGCACCTTGGCCGATCAGCAGGGGGCGAACGATCTGGTCGGCCTTGTAGAGCGGCGAGGCGGCGCGCAGGATGGCCTTGCCTTCCTCGGTGGTCGGGTCACCCATGCGGCTGTACATCTGCTTGCGGCCGGCTTCCCAGTAGGGCGGGATGGTGCTGAGCAGAGTTTCCAGGTTGGAGGGGCCGACGATGTCCACGGCGCAGGCAAAGGTGGTGGGGGTGAAGGCAACGCCGGCCAGGGCCGCGTAGCCGCCATAACTGCCGCCCATGATGGCGACCTTGTCCTTGGTCGTCACGCCTTGCTTGACCGCCCAGTCCACAGCGTCCAGCAGATCGTTGTGCATGGCCAGGCCCCATTGCTTGTTGCCGGCATTGAGGAATTTCTTGCCAAAGCCCGTTGAGGCGCGGAAGTTGACCGCCAGCACGGCATAGCCACGGTTGGCCAGCCACTGGTGGTAGCCGTTGTAGCCATGTCCATCACGGGCCCAGGGGCCGCCGTGCACGAACAACACCATGGGCACCGGCTTGTCGGCCTTGCCGTCGCCGTTCTTGTCGGCGTCCTTGGGCAGGGTCAGGTAGCTGGGCAGGATCAGGCCGTCGCGGGCTTTGATCTCCACGCCGTGCATGTCCACCAGGGGCGCGCCCTGCAGCTCCGGGCGGGCGACGTAGAGCGCCTGCAGCTTCTTGGCCTTGCGGTCGTAGAGGTAAGTGGCGGCGACCTTCGACACCGGGTCGATGCCGACGATCCATTTGTCGTCATTGCGGGTGCGGCTGGCGACATAGACCTCGCCCTTGCCCAGCTGCTTTTGCAGCCAGTCAAAGTCGGCTTTGAGCGCTTTGTCCAGGAACTTCCACTCACTGTTCAGGTACTCGACGGCATAGGCCTGCACCACGCCGCTGGCCGGGTCACGCAAGGTATCGCCGAGGTCGGCGCGGGCGTCCTGCGCCAGCACGGTGCGCTTGCCGCTGGCCACGTCCTCGGCGATCACGGCGGTGGTGTCGCTCTCGCGGGAGTCCATCCAGTACAGGGTCTTGCCGTCATGGGTGAAGCCCAGGGGCGAGGTGCTGCTGTTTTCCAGATTGGTGCTCAGATAGGGCTTGTCTTCGACCTTGCCGTCTTGCACCTTGAAGAAGTCCATGCCGCCGGCGGCGTTGGGGCGCAGGGCCAGGCGCAGGTTCAGATCGTTGTCGGCCTGGAAGCCGGCATAACCATCCGCCTGCATGACCAGCTTCAGCTCACCGGTCTTGAGGTTGAGCAGGTGCACATCGTGCCAGCGTGGGTCGCGGTTGTTGATGCCGACCAGGATCTCATCGACTCGCCGGGTCGAGAAGCCAGTGGGGCGCACGCGCACCTTGTCGAAGGGCGTGTAGTCACGCTGTGCGCCGGTCTTGATGTCCACGCCGTAGAGGTGGAAGTTCTCGTCGCCGGCGTTGTCCTTGACGAACAGCACCTGCTGGCTGTTGCCCGACCAGAAATGGCCGGGGATCGGGCGGTCCTTGGATTCGGTGATGGACTTCGCCGCCTCGGGCTTGTCGGCCGGCGCCACCCAGACATTCATCACGCCATTGACAGGCGCCATCCAGGACAGCCATTGGCCGTCCGGACTCAGCTGGGCGCCGCTCTTGACGGGGTTGCCGAACAGGGCGGAGCGCGCAATCAGCGGCGTTTCAACACTGGCCTTGACTGCAGCCGCCGCGATGGCGTTCTGGGACAAGGTGGCGGCCAGGGCCAGACTGGCCAGGGTCAGCAAGGAGGGACCGAATGCGCGAACCGTAGAAACAGAAGCAGAAACAGACGATGTCATGTGCACCTCAGAAAAAAGAATGGCAGAAACGTTGGGGTCGAATCCTGGCGCGGCGCCGGGCCCGACGGGGAACTGCAGGCTCGCAGCATAGTCACACTTGCATAGCCTTCACCCAGCTGCCGGGACAGACGGAAGCTTGGCCGCGATGAGCTGCGGATCGGCATGGTTGGAGTGGCCAGCGTTGCAGACTGTTCGCATCCCGTGGCGCTGCGCCCTGGCTTATGCTGGCACCCGCCACTTTGCCCACGAGTTTTCGCCATGCTGCAGCTCTATATCGCCAACAAGAACTACTCATCCTGGTCTCTGCGCCCCTGGCTGCTGTTGACGCAGCTGGCGATTCCTTTCGAGGAGCGCTTGGTGGTTTTTGGCCAGGCGCCGGGCAGCGCCGGTGATTACCGCCTGTTTTCGCCGACCGGCCGCGTGCCCTGTCTGCAAGATGAAGGCTTGACGGTCTGGGATTCACTGGCCATCGTCGAATACTTGGCCGAACTGGACCCGCGGGTCTGGCCCCAGGACCGCGCGGCCCGCGCCTGGGCGCGCAGTGCCTGCGCCGAGATGCATTCCGGCTTTCAGCGCCTGCGCGACGTCTGCACCATGAACTGCGGCTTGCGTGTTCAGGTGGGCGACTGGTCGCCTGCCCTGTTGGCCGATTGGCAGCGCATCGAAGCCTTGTGGCTGGAAGGCCTGAGGCGCTTTGGCGGCCCCTTTCTCGCCGGCCCAGCCTTCACCGCAGTCGACGCTTTTTTCGCCCCTGTGGCCTTCCGGGTGCAGAGCTACACACCGGCCTTGAGCGAGCCCGCGCAAGCCTATGCCCAGCGCCTGCTGGGTCTGCCCGCTATGCAAGCCTGGTACCGCGCCGCTCTGGCCGAGACCTGGCGCGATGAAGCACACGAGGCCGAGGCCCGCGCGGCCGGACTTTGCTTGCAGGATTTGCGCGCGCCGGCGCAAGCCTGAGGCGCGCGCACGGAAGAATCTGGGACGATGCGGGTCTGATCGATCAGCCCGGAGCCCCATGCCTGTGAGTTCTTCTCAGCCCCTCAACCCTCTCGTAGCGCCCAGCAGCACGGCGCTGGATCGCCCTGATCTGGAGCAGTTCGCTCGCGCGGACGGCGGCTTCTCCGCCGCCTTCATCCGCGCCCTGGCGGCGCTGGCTGCGGCCGATGGATTTGTCACCCTGGGAGAGTACGAGTTGGTGTCGGCCTTGGCGGCGCGCTTGCAGGACTCGGCCTTGGGTGCCCATGCGGCCTTGCGCGCGCTGGAGTCGCCGCTGGAGCAGAAGGCGGCGTTCGCCCAGCTCAGGCGGGCCAGCGCCGAGGCGCCTGAGGCGCAGCGCCGCCAGGCCTTTCTCGATGCCCGGCCCTTGCTGCAGCTGCAGGGTGAGCAGGCCTACAAATTTGCCCAGGAGCTGGCCCAGGCCTTGCTCTTGCCCGGGGAGGAGTTGCCGCGCCTGGCGGAATCGCTGGGCCCCGCGCCTTCGCTGTGGAAGACCGTCAGCCGCCAGTCGGCTCGCCTGTTCGGCGGCCGGCCCTTGCTGCCGGCAGCGCAGACGGCGGCGCGGCTCTCGGGTGATGTGGATCTGGCCTTGGGCGTGGGCCGTTATCTGGACGGCGCCAGCAGTGAGCAGGTCTTGCAACAGGGCATGAGCTCCAGCCTGAGCGTGCTGGCTCGGCGGCTCAGCGAGTTCGAGCGCGGCTTGCTGGCGCCGGTTCCAGATGCGGGTTCGGCGGCCGCCTATGCGCAGCGGGTGGAGCAGCTGTTCCAGCAGGTGGGCCAGCGCCTCGCCATGGTGGAGGCGCGCATCGCCCATGAGAAACGCAGCTTCGAGGAGGACTTCGAGGAGCTGATCCACGACGCCGGCAATGCCGTCGAGCTGCAGATGCTGGAGCGCCTGCGCACCGACGACTGGACCGAGCACAAGGTCTGGGCCGAGATGGCGCGTTCGACCTTTGCCAAGGAACTCGAGCGCCGCCTGGACCGCGCCGCCCGCCGCCAGGAAGGGCAGCTGCGCCTGCTGAAGGAAGAGCTGCGCCTGTTCCGCGAGGAGTTCAGCCTGGTCCATGCCAGCGTGCTGGAGCGTCCGCACCACAGCCAGCTGCGCCGCCTGATGCCGGCGCTGCAAATCAGCACGCGGCTCAAGAATTCCACGGAGAGCGCGGCCGAGCTGACCTTGGGCGCCGGTGCCGTGGCGGCGGCCGGCTCGGGCGTGGCCGTCTATGCCTTGGGTGCAGCGGCCGTGCTGCCGGTGATCGCGCCGGTCGTGCCGCTGGCCGGCGGGGCTTTGTTGGTGGCAGGCCTGCTCAAGTGGATGATGGACAAGGCCGGCCGCAAGGACGAGGAGCTGCGCCACAAGCGCGAGGCCTTCGAGGCGGCGCTGCGCGAGCGCCTCACAGCCATGCGTGCCGACAGCTTTGCCCAGCTCGACACCCTGGGGCAGGAGTTCCGCGCCAGCGCCAACGCTTTGTTGCGGCCATTGCTGCTGGAGGCAGAAGCGGCGCGCCAGCTGCCCGAGACCGAGCGCAGAGTCGCCCAGCGCGTGCTCAACGACACCCGCCAGGCCTTGCAGGCCCTGGGCGCGCCGGCCGCGCCAGAGGTCTGAGCCAGGGTCGGGTCAGCCCCAGACCTGGGCCTCGCTCCAGCCCAGCGCGCGGAACTCTTCGGCGCGCAGATCCGCCTCGCCGGCGCAGAAGAACTCGTCCAGCTGAGGTGGCTTGACGGCGGTGCCGGACAGCATGGCGTGGACCTGACCGCGGTGGTGGATCTGGTGCTGCAGCAGATGGGAAAGCAGGCGCGTGCGGCTGTCCTGCTGCGCACCGCCGGGCCGGGCGATGGTGACGATGCGGCCCAGCTCGCCGTCGCGCTGGGCCGCGCAGTAGGCCAGCAGGCGCCGGTCGACGGCGGCCTGCTCGCGCTGCAGCTCGGCGGCGCTCTGAAACGGCTCGTCGACAGCAAAGAACTGGTAGCAGTCCGGGTGCGGCGCCTGGCCCGCCAGTTCGCGCTCCAGCGCGTCGACATAGAACCAGTCCACGCAAAGGTTGTGGTTCAGCGTCGCCTGGATGCTGGGAAAAAAGCTGCAGCGTTTGGCTTGCAGCTCGGCCTGGCTCAGCCGGGCGCAGGCCGCCAGCAGACGGTGGTTGGCCCAGGCATTGTTGTAGGCCATGCTGAGCAAATGGTGAGACAGGGGATCGGTGTGGGTATCGGGCTTCATGCGTGTCTCCTCAGGTTTCAGCGGGGTGCCAGACCCAGGTCGTCCAGGCGCAACAGGGCTTCGCTGCGGCGCTCGCGGGCGATGTCGCGCCAGTCGCGGTCTTCCTGCGCACCCATCAGGGCATACAGAAGATTGAGGCTGGCCCCGGGCCATCGTGACTTGAGCTCGGCATACAGTGCGTAGGCATCCTGCTGGCGCAGCTGGGCCAGGTCGTGGATGCCCAGCGCTGCGAGTTGCTCCTGGCTGCGGGGACCGAGGCCGCGCATGCGCGTCACGCCATCGGCGTGCAAAGCTCGACCAGGCTGCCGTCCGGGCAGCGCACATAGGCGACGGTCTGGCCCCAGGGCTTGGTGACCGGTTCCTTTAGCGGCGTGGCGCCGGCGGCGACGGCGCGGGCGAAGGCGGCTGGCACATCGTCGGTGCTCAAGCCGATCTCCATGCCCAGCGGCCGGGCACTCTCAGCCGCCGCCACATAGGGCTGGCCGACGCTGTCCAGCGCGGTTTCGTGGTCGACAAAGGCCAGGGCCGTGGCGCCAGTATCCAGCTCGCCGTAAGCGCCCGATTCATGCAAGAAACGCTGCTTCAGGCCAAAGGCGGCCTCGAAGAAGGCCAGAGAAGCAGCCACATCGGCCACGTAGACAATGGTGTAGGCATAGTTCATGCAAGGGTCTCCTCAAGGCTGCTCAACAGGGCCTGGGCATCTTGCCAGGATGCTGCTGACATGGGCTGTCAGCAGCGGCCGTGGCTGTATTCACCTGCCGGCTTTCACGGAGCCGGGGCGCCCTTGTGGCAGCATGGGCGGTGGCGCGAGGCGCCGCAGCGAAAAGAGCATCAGACGATGGGATCAGCGTGAGCAGCAAGTACAGAACGGAAAACATGGGGGGCGAGGAGGGGCTGGCGCGACACTCGCGGCGCCGCTGCTTGAGCGCTGGTATCAGCCTGGCTTTGCTGAGCGCCTGGAGCCCCGTGCTCTGGGCTCAGGCTGCGGCAGCCCAGGAAGGCGCGGCCGCGCCGCTGAAGATCGCCCCGCTGGCCTTCGAGCGGCGCATCCTGGCCAATGGCCTGGAGTTGATCGCCTTGCCCCAAGCCGGTGCCACGGTCAGCGTGCAGCTCTGGTACCGGGTCGGCGGCAAAGACGACCCGGCCGGCCGCAGCGGTTTCGCGCATCTGTTTGAACACATGATGTTCAAGCGCACCCGCTACATGGCCAACGAGCAGTTCGACCGCATGACCGAGGATGTCGGCGGCAGCAACAATGCCTTCACCGCCGATGACATGACGGCCTACCACAGCGTCGTGCCGGCCAACCATCTGGAACCTCTGCTCTGGGCCGAGGCCGAGCGCATGTCCAATCTGACCGTGGACCAGGCCAATTTCGACAGCGAGCGCGCGGTGGTCAAGGAAGAGTATCGCCAGCGCGTGCTGGCCGAGCCCTATGGCCGCCTGTTCAATGCCGTGCCGCGCCTGGGCTATCTTCAACATCCCTACCGCCGCCCGGTGATCGGCAGCATCGAGGAGCTGGACGCCGCCACCGTGCAGGACGTCAGCGCCTTCCATGCCCAGTACTACCGGCCGGACAACGCGGTGCTGATCGTCACCGGCGCCTTCGACCCGGTGCAGCTGAACCGCTGGGTCAATCATTACTTTGGCAGCATCCGCCCGCCCAGCAGCCCCGTGCCCCGCGTCCAGGTGGCCGAGCCGCGGCGCGCGCGCGACGAGCTGCACCAGCTCAAGGCACCCAATGTGCCGCTGCCGGCGGCCCTGCTGATCTGGCAAGGCCCCAAGGCTTCGAGCGCCGATGCGCCGGTCTGGCAGGTCGCGCAAGGCCTGCTGGCCATGGGCGAGTCTTCGCGTCTGAACGAGAGCTTGGTGTATCGCGAGCAGCTGGCGCAGAGCGCCGGCTTCGAGGCCCAGCTCAATGCCGATGCCGGTCTGCTGGTGGCCCATGCCATCGCCGCCGGCAAGCAGAGCGCCGCCGATTTGGTGGCGCCGCTGACGCGCGAGTTGCTCAAGCTGGCCGAGGAGCCCATCGCCCCGGCCGAGCTGGAGAAGGTCAAGGCCCAGCTGCTGACCGCTGCTCTGATCCGCCGGCAGACGCCGCTGGGCTTGGGCGAAGTGCTGGGTGAGGCGGCTCTACTGCGTGGCGATGTGCAGTGGGTGAACCGCGAGTTGAACGATTTGCAGGCCGTCACGGCCGCCGATGTGCAGCGGGTGCTGAAGCGCGATGTGCTGCGCGGTGCGCGCGTCACCGTGCTGTACGAGGCCGATGGGTCGGCGAGCAAGAAGAAGGGGGGCAAGCCATGAGCGCGCTCGCAAGGCTGTGGCGCCCCGCGGCGCAGGCTGCCTTGGTGGCCGCACTGGGTTGGCTGCCGGGCCTCGCTACGGCTCAGGTGGGTTTTGATTCGCCGCCCCGGCCGGCTTCGCCCCAGGCGCTGGAGCTGCCGGAGTTCAGACAGTCTCGCCTGCCCAATGGCCTGGGCCTGGCCGTGGTGGAGCGGCACCGCCAGCCTCTGGTGACGGCCATGCTGCTGCTGCAGACCGGTGCCGTCTATGACCCGCCGGGCAAGGCCGGTCTGGCCGAGCTCAGCGTCGCCATGATGGGCAAGGGCGTGCAGCGTGGCGCCGTGGCCGTGCCGGCGGCCGAGCTGGCCGCCGCCGTCGAAGGCTTGGGTACACAGCTTGAGATCGGCAGCGGCGCGCGCAGCAGCCAGCTCGGCGTGACCGTGGCCAGCAACCGCCTGGACGCCAGCCTCGGCCTGCTGGCCGAGATGCTGCGCAGCCCCAGCCTCAGCGAGGAGGAGTTCGCGCGCATGCAGGCGCAGGCTGCCGATGCCCTCAAGCTGGGCCGCTCCGACCCCGCCCAGCTGGCGGCGCAAGTGGCGCGCCGCCTCTACTGGGGCGACAGCCCGCAGGGCCGCCAGGCGACACCAGCCACCCTGGCGCGCATCCAGCTCGACGATGTGCGCGCCTTCCACCGACTGCATCTGCGGCCCGACCGGGTCACCCTGATCCTGGCCGGGGACATCGACCCGGCCCAGGCGCGCGCTTTGGCCGACAAGCATTTCGGTAAGTGGCGCGCGCCGCGCACGGCCCTGCCGCAGATGCCGGCCCTGGCTCCCAAGCCCCTGGCCACCAAGACGGTGCTGGTCGACCTGCCCGGTGCGGGCCAGAGTGCGGTGCTGGTGATGGCGCCGGCCGCCGCGCCCAGCCCGGTGCCGCTGGCCCAGCTGCAGCCCGAGACGCAGGCCCTGGAGGTGGTGACTCAGCAAGCCAATGCCCTGGCCAACACGGTGCTGGGCGTCGGCTATTCCTCGCGCATCAACCAGGAGGTGCGCATCAAGCGCGGCCTCAGCTATGGCGCGGCCAGCGGCATCGAGGCCTTGCCGGGCGGGGCGGTGCTGATCACCAGCGCCCAGACCAAGCATGAGAGCGCCGGCGAGGTGGCCGCGCTGATGCAGCAGGAGATCCGCCGCATGGCCGCCGAGCGCGTGCCCGACCCTGAATTGGTGGCACGCCGCGCGGTGCTGATCGGCGAGTTCGGCCGCCAGCTGGAGACCACGGCCGGCTTGGCCGGTCTGGCCGCTGATGGCCTGATCCGCGGCCGCCCCCTGGCCGAGCTGAGCCGGGTGCCCGAAGAGCTGGCGGCGTTGGACGGCGAATCGACCCGGCTGCTGGCCAGCCGCCATTGGCAGGCCGAGCGCCTGCGCACCGTCATCGTGGCCGATTTCAAACAGGGCGGCTTGGCCCTGCGTCAGCAGTTCCCCGATGCGCTGCTGCTCAAGGCCGAGGAGGTCGACCTGGCCAGCCCGACGCTCAAACGCGGCGGGCGCAAATAGAGAGCTGCCTCCGCGCCCGCAGGCAGGGCCAGCCAGCGGCGCCGGCTACAATTGCGGCGTCATTGGGGAGTAGCCGCTGCAGCCACCCCGGCTGCCGGCCCGCGTCAACACACTTGGTCGAGCGTTCGACCATGGCGCGGGCAGTGTCGAGGTTTGCGCCACACGCAAGACCTGACCCCTGGCAAGACCTTTGACCACCCACACCTGCTTTGCGGCCGGCGTGTGCGTGGTCATTGGTTCCTTACATGCCGGCCGCAGGAAGAAAAGTGTTCGCCCTCTATGGAAGCCTTCCTCGTCTCCACCGGCATCGTGGCCCTCGCTGAAATCGGCGACAAGACCCAGCTCCTGGCCTTCTTGTTGGCCGCGCGCTTTCGCAAGCCGCTGCCCATCATCCTCGGTATCTTCATCGCCACCGTGGTCAACCACGCCGGCGCCGGCGCCCTGGGCGCCTGGATCACCGCGCAAGTCAGCCCTTCCGTGATGCGGTGGGTGCTGGGCGTGGGCTTCCTTGCCATGGCCGGCTGGACCCTGATCCCGGACAAAATCGACGAGGAAGAGGAGGGCGGCAAGGGCCTGAAGCTGGGCGTGCTGGGCACCACCATCGTCGCTTTTTTCCTGGCCGAGATGGGCGACAAGACGCAGATCGCCACCGTCGCCCTGGCCGCGCAGTACCAGGCCTTTGTGGCCGTGGTGGCCGGCACCACCCTGGGCATGATGATCGCCAATGTGCCGGCCGTGCTGCTCGGCGAGCGCATCGCCGGCCGTATTCCGGTGCGCCTGGTCCACGGCATCGCCGCGGCCATCTTCGCCGTGATTGGCCTGGCCACCCTGGCCGGTGCGGGGCAAAGCCTGGGCTTTTAATCGCAGGGGCGTTGCGGCCCCGCGCCAGCCTTGTTGCGAGGCAGAGAACAGGGCTGGTCACTGCGCGGCTTTGCTGGTTCAATGGTCCGGCATCCTTCGGCTTTCTCAAGTTCGGCGCCAGGGCGTCGAAACCAGAAGTCTGATGGAGCCGTGTTCGGGGTGTCTGAGCCACCTTCGAACGAGCATGATCGCCAGGGGAGTCAAACAATATGACGGTGCGTTCTCATGTTTTGCTGGTCGATGACGACGAGCTGACCTTGCAAATGTTGGAAGCCACGCTGGAAGGCGACTTCCAGGTGAGCCAAGTGACCAGCGGGGCCGAGGCCTTGGCCCGCTGCCAGAGTGATCCACCCGATCTGGTGGTGCTCGATGTCGATATGCCAGAGATGGACGGCTACGAGACCTGCCGCCAGCTCAAAGCCGGTGGCGCCAGCGCCGAGATTCCGGTGATCTTCCATTCCGCGCGCACCAGCATCGAGGAGCGCTTGCAGGGTTACGCGGCCGGCGGTGCAGACTACCTGTCCAAGCCCTTCGACGCGCCCGAGTTGTTGGCCAAGATCAACCTGGTGCTGGCCCACCGCGACCGCCAGCGTGAGCTGAGCGGTCAGCTCGACGAGGTGATGAATGCCGTGCTTTCTTCTGCCGATATGGTGGGTGAGGCCGGCGTGGTGCTGGAGTTTCAACGCCAGTTGGTGGTTAGCGACAGCTATGAGGCGGTCGCGCGCGCCATGATCGAGGCCTTGCAGCGCTACGCCTTGGACGGTTGTGTGCGCATCCGTGCTGGCAGCGAGGTCTACTCCGGCAATGCCAAGGGTCCCTGCAGCGCGCTGGAGAACTCCATCCTCGATCATCTGCAGAGCCAGACCGAGGGTCAGCGCATCCGCCCCTTCGGTCCTCACACCGGCTTTTCTTATGGACGTGTGGTGCTGTTTGTGCGTGATTTGCGCATGGATCGAAGCGCCGACATGGACCGCGCCGAGTCCGAGCGCATGGGCCGTGCCATCGACAATGTCGCCTTGCTCGTGGAAGGCGCGGTGCAGCGAGTCGGCGCATTGGAGGCCGTGGTGGCCACCAAGGATCTGGCCGATGTGCGCCATCTGGTCAGCATGACCCGTGATGCGCTGACCGATATTTCGGCCCGCAATCAGGCGCAGCGTGAGGAGGTCAAGCAAGTCTTTGGCAGCCTCAACGCCGAGGTCGAGAACAGCTTTCTACACCTGGGCCTGAGCCAGTCGCAGGAAGACCACCTGAGCAGCATCATCAAGCAGCATCTGGAGGCGGCCATGGGCGCCCTGGGCAAGAGCCAGGAGGTCGAAAAATTCCTGGGGCGTGTGATCCACAAGCTCAGCCAGCACTCCGCCTGAGCCAGGGCCGGGCTTGCGCTGACCTTCGCCCCCATGTTCGCGCCCTCCAACGCTCGCAAGCCCGAGGCCTTTGACGAGCCTTCCGCCATCGAGCCGCCGCTTGATGCGGCGCAGCAGCAGTCCTTGCAGGGTTTCAGGTCGCGGCTGGACGCGGTCATGGCGCGCAATGCCCGGGTCTTTCTGGCCCTGGTGATGCTGGGCGCGCTGGCGCAGATCGCCAGCACATTGAGCGAGACCTCCTTGCCCTGGCCCGCGCGCGTGTCGCGCATCGGCACCAGCTCGGCGGTGCTGTTCATATGCCTGTGCTCGTTGGCATTTGCCATGCGCTGGGGCGCACGGGTGGCGGCGGCTTTCTTCAGCAGCGCCTTGCTGCTGGTGCTGTTCGGCGCAGCGGCTTGGTACGGCAATGGCGTGCGCTCCTCCGGCATGTCCGGCGCGCTCGCCCTGGTGGTGGTCTTGGGCATGATGGTCGGCACCAAGGCCGCCGTGCGTGGCACGCTGGCCGCTGTTCTTGGCTATCTCACGCTGTGGCTGCTGGAGCTTCAGGGCGTGCTCCCCGGCCTGAATGCCAGCAACACGCCACCGCTGGCCAGCTATGCCGTGGTCTTCAGCGTGTCGGCTGGTTTGATTGGCTGGCTGGTGCTGCGCTACGGATCCCTGTTCTGGGAGGTCACGCATTCGCTCGAGGGCTCGCGCCGTTTGCTGGCCGACACCGTGCGCGCGCAGCAGAAGGTGGCCCATGAGCTGCGCGAAAGCGAGGAGCGCCTGCGCATGCTGCTGGACAGCTCGCTGACCAGCATCCAGATCCTCGAAGGGGAGAGCGGCGCCTTGCGTTTCGCCAATGCCCAGACGCTGGAGAAATACGGCTGCGAGCGGGCCGCCGACCTGGACACCGCGCTGATGCACCCGGGCGGCCTGTATTCGAAGGCGGCCTTGATGGTCTGGGTTCAACGGACGCTGAACGAGGGCCCCCAGTACTTCGAGTGGCAGTCCCGCCGGCGCGACGGCGAGCCCATCTGGTGGGACATGAAGATGGACCGCATGCAGTTGGCCGGCCAGGCCTGTGTGGTGCTGTTCGGTCATGACATCACCGCCCGGGTGCGTGCCGAAGCCGAGTTGCGCGTGCAGCAGGGCCGGCTGGAGGACGATGTTCGCCTGCGCACGGCCGAGCTGCAGGCCGAGAAACAGCGCATGCAGGACATCCTCGAAGCCCTGCCCATCACCCTGAGCATTCGCGATACCGCCGGCCATTACACCTTGATCAACCGGGCCTTCGAGCTGGCCAGCGGCTTCAGTCGCGAGCAGGTGCTGGGCCGCACGCCGGCCGGCTTGTTCACGCCCGAGGTGGCCGCCGAGATTGCCGAAAGCGACGCCCAACTGCTGGCCGGCAGCCTCAGCCTGAGCAGCGAGCGGCAGATCCAGCACCCCAAGGACGGCCCGCACGACTATCTGCTGACCATGGTGGCCTTGGTCGATGCGCGCAAGCAGCATTACGGCATCCTGAACTTGGGCACCGATGTCACCTCGCTCAAGCGCTTGCAGCGCGAGCTCAGCCTGGCCAAGGACGAGGCTGAGCGCCTGGCGCGCGCCAAGAGCGATTTCCTGGCCAATATGAGCCACGAGATCCGCACGCCGCTCAATGCCGTACTGGGCCTGGCCCAACTGGGCGTCAGCCGCAGCAGCGACCCGCTGGCCAGTCGCAACGGTTTCGAGCGCATCGTTCGCTCGGGCCGTCATCTGCTCGGGGTGATCAACGACATCCTCGACTATTCCAAGGTCGAGAGCGGCAAACTCGACATCGAAAGCCTGCCCTGCAATCTGGTGCACTTGGCCAAGGAGGTGATCGACCTGGTGTCCGAGCGCGCCGACGCCAAGAACTTGCGCTTGCGCATGGAATACAAATGCAGCTTTGACTGGGTGGCTTTGGATTCGCTGCGCGTCACCCAGATCCTGGTCAATTTGCTAGCCAATGCCATCAAGTTCACCGACAAGGGTCGGGTCACGCTGGCGCTGGAGGCACAACAGGACTGGCTGCGCCTGTCCGTCACCGACACCGGCCTGGGCATTGCGCCGGAGCAGCAGGCGCGCATCTTCCGCGCCTTTGAGCAGGCCGACAGCTCGACCACACGCCAATTCGGCGGCACCGGCCTGGGCCTGAGTATCAGCAGCCAGCTGGCGCGCGCCATGGGCGGCGAGATCGAAGTGGACAGCGTGCTCGGACAAGGCTCCTGCTTCACCCTGCGTCTGCCTTTGCAGCGCGTGGATCCCGCCCTGCTGCCGGTCGGTGCCACGGTGCCGGCCGTGCACCTGGGGGAGCCGCCGGCTGCCGCCGGCGCCAGCCTGCAGGGCTTGCGGCTGTTGATCACCGACGATGTCGACATCAACCGGGAGATCCTGCAGGACATGCTGACCGTGGCCGGCGCCGAAGTGATCAGCGCCGACAGTGGCGCGCAGGCGATCACTCGCCTGCGCGAAGCCGGCCCGGCCGGCATCGACCTGGTGCTGATGGATGTGCAGATGCCCGATATGGACGGTTACGAAACCACCCGCCGCCTGCACCAACTGGCGCCGCAGCTGCCGGTGGTGGCCTTGACCGCCCATGCCCTGGCCGAGGAGCGCCAGCGCTGCCTGGCCGCCGGCATGGTGGCCCATATCAGCAAGCCGATCGACCAGAGCGAGCTGATCCGCACCCTGCTGAAGCTGACGGCCGAAATGCCGCGCCGGGGCGCTGCGTCGGCCCCCGGTGGCGAGCCGCTCACGCCAAGTGCGGCCGTCGAGCGGCCGGCCGCGCCACCGGCCATCAGCACCTGGCCGGAGCTTCCCGGTACCGACTTTGAGTCCGCATTGGCCCGCTGCGCGGGTCGGCATGAGCTGCTCGCCAAATTGCTCGGCACCTTTGCCAAGCAATACGCCCAGCATCAGTCGCTGTTCGAGGAGGCGCGCATCACCGGCTTGGCGGCCCTGGGCAGCGCCGCCCACCGGCTCAAGGGCCTGGCCGGCAATCTGGGCATGGTTCGCCTGGCTGAGCTGGCCGCGGCTTTGGAGCAAGCGACCGGGCCGCGCGGTGAGCCGGCTCAATTGCCCGAAGCCTTGCTGGCCCTGAACCGGGAGCTCGGGCCCCTGGTCGCCGGCATTCAGGCCTGGCGCCAGATGAACGGCCACCCGCCGGGCTGAGTCCGCCGTGAGGCGGGCATCCTGGCTAGGCCGCATCGATGGACTTGTCATGTGCGGAAAGTCATTCCCCCTGAATTGAGGCGATGCGAAAAGGCAACTCGAAGGGTTTGCCCCCGCACGACTGGACCGGACTGGGGAGAAGAATCCTGCCACCGCACCATCCGCGTGTGGCCTTGCGGCTTGGGCCGGCAGCCTGGCTGACGGTCCGAGTCCACTGCACATGATTCGAACAAAGAAGGAGAGTCGTATGTTGAAGAAGAAACGGTTGTGTACCGCTCTGGCATTGGTCTATGCCAGCGGACTGAGCTTGATGGCGCCCGCCATGGCTCAGGAGTCTTTGGAACGCGTGTCTGTCACCGGTTCCTCGATCAAGCGTCTGGATTCGGAAACCGCCCTGCCGGTGACCGTGGTCACGCGCGCTCAAATCGAAGCCAGCGGTGCCACCAACACCGAGGAACTGCTCAAGCGCATCTCGGCCAACTCCGCCATGCTGTCCGACACCGGTCAGGGCACGGGTTACGGCACCTCCAATGCCAATCTGCGCGGCATGGGCCCCAATTCCACCTTGGTCCTGCTGAACGGCCGCCGTCTGGCCAACCACCCGTTCGGCAATATCGGTGGCGCGGCTTCAGTCGACTTGAACAGCATTCCCTTTGCCGCCATCGACCGTATCGAAGTGCTGCGTGACGGCGCGTCGGCCATCTATGGCAGCGACGCGATTGCCGGCGTGATCAACTTCATCACCCGCAGGGACTATCGCAACGGTGAAGTCTCGGTGCGTTACGGCAACACCGAAGCCGGCATCGGCGGCGCGGAAAAGGGTGCCACCCTGGCCGTCGGCTTTGGCGACATCGCCAGCAACGGCTTCAATGTGCTGCTGACCGCCAATGTTCAGAAGAACACCCGCTTGCGCGCCATCGACCAGGGCTTCTACAACCGCGGCGTCGACGAAGTGCCGGGTTCCGACAAGCCCTCGTCCAGCGCCCCGTTCCCGGGCTATATCGAAGGCCTGATCGGCCCTGGTGCCTATCCTGAGTACCCAGCCGACCCGCGCTTCACCCCCTGCGGTGAACCGACCTCCTTCATCGTCGTGCGCGGTCCCTCGCCCAACGGGCTGGAGCGTCGCACCTGCCGCTTCATCTTTGCGGCCACCTTGGACAACCTGCCTGACCAGGACAAGGCGGATGTGTTCGGTCGCGTGACCTTCAACGCCGCCAAGGATCACCAGCTCTTCGTCGAGGGCTCGTTTGCCCGCAACCAGGGCATCGGTCGCGTTGCACCGACCCCAATTCGCGAAGGCTTCGGCCCCTTCAACGCCGAGAAGTTTGCTTTCGAGCCGGTCCTGATGCCGGTGACCAGCAAGTACTACCCGCGCGAGCTGCTGACCAAGCTGGGCTATACCGTGCCCGCCACCGGCATGGCTGGCATTGCCTTGCGCGCCATCCCGGCCGGCAACCGCATCAGCGACAACACCAACACCCAGAAGCGTTTTGTCTTCGGCTCCACCGGCGTGCTCGCAGGCTGGGACTACGACACCGCCATCAATGTGGCCCGTGCCGAAGGCCTGCTGGACTACAAGGGCTATATCCATGAAGGCCGCTTCCTGAAGGCGCTTGCCACCGGCAATCTGAACCCCTTCGGCCCTGGCGACGCGACGCATGATGCGCTCTGGGCTTCGGCTGCGATGGAAGGCAAGATGCGCGAGTCCTCCAGCACCACCACCGCCTTTGACTTCAAGGTCACCAAGGAGCTGATGGCCATGGCGGGCGGCAATATGGGTCTGGCCGCTGGCGTGGACCTGCGCAATGAGAAGGCCGATGACCGGCCGCTCAACGCCGACTATGCTGCCGGCCAGCACATCGGCGGTGAAGGCACAGTGCCCGCCACCAAGGCCTCGCGCAATTTGAAGGCTTTGTTTGCCGAACTGTCCCTGCCTTTCGCCAAGGGTTGGGAAGCCGGTCTGTCCGCCCGCTATGACAAGTACAGCGATTTCGGTTCCAGCTTCAACCCGCGCGCCACCATGCGCTTCCAGCCCAGCCGAGAGCTGATGATGCGAGCCGCTGTGGGCACAGGTTTCCGTGCGCCGACGCTGTGGGACGTCAATTCGCCTCCGTCCTTCGGCAACACCGCCGACAGCGTGGAAGATCCCCTGTGCCCGGATCCGACCGAACTGGCCGGCCGCTGCAATACGCAGGTGCCGACCAAGTCCTCTGCCGCGCCCAATTTGAAGCCTGAGAAGAGCCGTCAGTTCACGGCCGGTGTGGTGTTCGAGCCGGCCAAGGCCATCTCGATGTCCCTGGACTACTACAACATCCACAAGAAGGACACGATCGGCGTCATTGCTGCCGACACCTTGCTGACCACGCCTGACCTGCTGTCGCGCTATGGCAGCCGCGTCAAGCGCAATGCGCAGAAGTTCATCCTGTTCGTGGAAACGCCGGTCGACAACCTCGGCGATCTGAACATTTCGGGTGTGGACGTGGACGTGCGCGGCCGTTTGAACCTGGGTGAAGGTGGCCGCTTGAATCTGGGAGTTGCTGGCTCCTACGTGATCAAGTACGACGCGCAGAAGTACGCCGGTGGCCCGACCGGCCACTTCGCCGGCACAGGTGGCGACAGTACCGTGGCCCCGGTGCCTCGCTGGCAGCACACGGCAACGGCGGAATGGCAATACAGCACGGTCAGCCTGACGTTGGAGCATGTCTACACGCGTGGCTGGTTGGAGTCGGCCGCGTCAGTGGATGCCAATATTGGCGTCAATGCACCGCACCAGGTCCGCAACAGCGAGCGAGTCAATATGTCGGTCGCCTACAAGGGCATCAAGGGCGTGACCGCTCGCCTGGGCGTGCGCAATGTGTTTGACGCCGAGCCGCCTTATGTCGCGTCTTCGTCCTACGGTTCGCATGCAGCCGGTTATGCCGCGTCATTCACCGACCCGCGCGGTCGCTTCTGGTACGGCAGCCTGAGCTACCAGTTCAAGTAAGCACCGTCAGCGTTTGACCCGACCCCGCCCCGGCCTCGTGCCGCGGCGGGGTTTTTTATTCTCGACCCGGATTCAGGGGGCGCTGACCTGACGCACGGCATGGTCCCATTCGGCCATGCGCGCGGCCGCGCGGCTGCGGTCGGCGCTGGGTTCGAAGCGTCGCTCCGCTTGCCACTGGGCGCTGAGTTCCTCCAGGCCGGCATAGACGCCGCAGCTCAGGCCGGCCAGATAGGCCGCACCGAGGGCTGTGGTTTCGATCACGCGCGGTCGCACCACGGCGATGCCCAGCAGATCGGCCTGGAACTGCATCAGGAGGTCGTTGACGCAGGCGCCACCGTCCACGCGCAACTCTTGCAGCGGGGCGCTGCCGGCGGCATGGGCGTCGCGGCTCATGGCTTGCAGCAGGGCGGCGCTCTGGAAGGCGATGCTTTCGACCGCGGCGCGGGCAATGTGGGCCTGCGTGCTGCCGCGGCTCAGGCCGAGGATGGCACCGCGTGCCTCGGCCCGCCAGTAGGGCGCGCCGAGGCCGGTGAAGGCCGGCACGAACATCACGCCGCCGGCATCGGGCACGCTTTCGGCCAGGCTTTGCACGGCGCCGCTGTTCGGGATGATCTTCAGTCCGTCACGCAGCCACTGCACCACGGCGCCACCGATGAAGACGCTGCCTTCGAGCGCAAACTTGGGCGTGGCAGTGGTCTGGGCGGCACTGGTGTTGATCAGGCCGTTGGCCGAAGTCTGGAACTGCGTGCCGGTGTGCATCAGCATGAAGCAGCCGGTGCCGTAGGTGTTTTTGGCCATGCCGGGATGGAAGCAGGCTTGGCCGAACAGGGCCGCCTGCTGGTCGCCGGCGACGCCGCCGATGGCGATCTCGCCACCCAGGTGCTGGGCCGCCACGCGGCCGAAATCACCACTCGACGGGCGCACCTCGGGCAGCAGTGCGGGTGGAATGTTCATCAGGCCCAGCAACTCCTCGTCCCAGCGATTGCGCTGCACGTCGAAGAGCAGGGTGCGCGAGGCATTGCTGACATCGGTGGCGTGCACCGCACCGGCTGTGAGATTCCAGATCAGCCAGCTGTCGATGGTGCCGAAGGCCAGCTCGCCGCGCTCGGCCCGGGCGCGCGCGTCGGGGATGTGGTCGAGCAGCCACTTGAGTTTGGTGCCGGAAAAGTAGGGGTCGATCAGCAGGCCGGTCTTGGCCCGCACCATCGGGGTCAGGTCTTGCGCGCGCAGCTGGGCGCAGAAGGGCTCGGTGCGGCGGTCTTGCCAGACGATGGCGCGGTGAAGGGGCTGGCCGGTCCGGCGGTCCCAGAGCACGGTGGTCTCGCGCTGGTTGGTGATGCCGACAGCGGCGATGTCGCTGGCGCGCAAGTCCGCTTGGCGCAGGGCGGCTTGGGCCGTGGCCAGTTGGCTCTGCCAGATCTCCAGCGCATCGTGTTCGACCCAGCCCGGTTGCGGGAAATGCTGGGCAAATTCCTGCTGGGCCATGGCCACGATGCGGCCGCTGCGTTCGAAGACGATGGCGCGCGAGCTGGAGGTGCCCTGGTCGAGAGCGAGCAAATACGACATGGCAGCAAGCCCTTGGCTTAGAGTCCGGGGATGGACCATTTTGACGTACTGGTGGTGGGCGGCGGCATCAATGGCGCCGGCATCGCCCGCGATCTTGCGGGCCGGGGCTGGCGGGTGCTGCTGGCCGAGGCCTCGGACCTGGCGGCTCACACCTCCTCATCGAGCACCAAACTGATCCATGGTGGCCTGCGCTACCTTGAGTACTACGAGTTCTCCCTGGTTCGCAAGGCGCTGCAGGAGCGCGAGCTGCTGCTCAAAAGCGCCCCGCACATCATGTGGCCCTTGCGCTTTGTGATGCCGCATGACCGAGCCATGCGGCCGGCCTGGATGATCCGCATCGGCCTCTTCCTCTACGACCACCTGGCCCGGCGCGAGTGGTTGCCCGGTTCCAGCGGTTTGCGTCTGCGCGGCAGCCCCTTGGGCGCGCCGCTCAAGCCCGAGTTCGAACGCGGCTTCGTCTACTCCGACGGCTGGGTCGATGACGCCCGCCTGGTGTTGCTCAATGCCCTGGACGCGCGCGCCCGGGGAGCTGAGATCCGTACCCGCTGCACAGTGACGGCGGCGCAGCGCGAAACCGCGGCCGAGGGCGGTGGTTGGCGCGTGAGCTTGAGCGAGGCCGGCCTGGAGCGTCAGGTCCATGCCCGCGCCCTGGTCAATGCCGCAGGTCCCTGGGCCGAGACCTTTCTGCGCCAAGTGGCTCGGCCGGCCGCGGGAGAGCCCCTGGCGACCAAAAGCCTGCGCCTGGTCAAGGGCAGCCACATCGTCGTGCGCCGCCGCTTTGACCATGACCATGCCTACATTTTTCAGAACCCCGACCGGCGCATCATCTTCGCCATTCCCTACGAGGGTGAGTTCACCCTGATCGGCACCACCGATGTGGAGCTGCCCGATGACGCCATCGCCGGCTTTGCCAAGGCCGAGATCGAGGCGCAGGAAGTCGCTTACTTGTGCGAGCAGGCCAGCCGTTACTTCAAGGAGCCGGTACGTCCGGATCAGGTGCTGTGGAGCTATGCCGGCGTGCGTCCTCTGCTCGACGATGCCTCGGGCGACGCCAGTGCGGTCACGCGCGACTATCTGCTGGAGACCCATGGTGATGGCGCGCCCTTGCTCAGCGTCTGGGGCGGCAAGATCACCACCTTCCGCAAGCTGGCCGAGGATGCGGCCGATCTGCTGGGCGAGATGCTTGGAGACGCACGCCCGGCCTGGACCGCTGCGGCCTGCCTGCCCGGCGGGGATTTGTCCGCGTGGATCGGTGCGCCGAAGCGCCCCGACCGCGATTTCGAACGCTTTGTGCAAGCGCTGCAGGCGCGCCACGCCTACCTGCCGCCGGCCCTGGCACGGCGCCTGGCGCGGGCCTATGGTTCACGCGTGGATCTGCTGCTGGGAGCAGCGCGCAGCCTTGCCGAGCTGGGTATCGAAGTGGCGCCCGGCCTGTTCGAGGCCGAGCTGCACTATCTGTGCGAGCAGGAATGGGCGCTCGATGCAGAGGCCGTGCTTTGGCGACGCTCCAAGCTGGGCCTGCATTACAGCGAGGCCCAGCGGGCGGCGGTGGCGGCCTGGATGGCCGCCCGAAGCCGCTAAGGCTTAAGCCGCGCGCTGGCGACGCGCCAGCAAGCCGATCACGCCCAGGCCTGCCAGCAGCAGGGCATAGCTCTGCGGTTCCGGCACAGCGCTGACCGTGGCGATGCTTTGGCCGCCCAGCAGGCTCAGCGTGGTGCTGGCGGGCGCACCGGCGTCGGCCGGCATCAGGTCGATTTGGAACAGCGCGCCGGCGGGGTTGCCGAGGTAGCTTTGCTGGTCGCCGGCCAGGAGGCCGAGGCTGAAGGTCGTGCCGACCTGGCCCGGTGTGCTGAAGACATCGCCGCTGAACGTCAGGTCAAAGCTGAAGTTGCTGCCCAGCTGGATGGCGTGGAACAGGTCGTTGAAGGCGCTGCCGTTGCCCAGGATGAAACCATCGGCCAGGTTGCCCGAGGCCTGGCCTTCGAGGAAGAGCTGGCTGCCGAAGTTGCCGCTGAAGTTGCTGATTCGCACTTGAGCAGCCGGGGCCGGGCTCTGGCCGGGGTTGAACTGGAAATCCAGCCAGCCGCTGGCGCCGGCCCAGGCGGCCGTGTTGACGCTGGCATGGAAGCTGGTGTCGGCCCAGGCCGAGGTCGCGCAGAGGGCGCTGGCGGCCAGGGCCAGATTCAGGGCGCTGCGTTGCAGGGCGGGGAAAGAAGAAAACTTGTTCATGAGATGTCCTTGAGAGCTGCGTGCGCAGCAGATCAGAAGCTGCCGGAATAGAGGCGGGCGCTGTAGTTCAGGCCCAGCTTGCCGGGGTTGCTGATGCTCAGCGGCACGGTGATGCGGGCGCCGTCTGGCAGGCTGGCGGCGTTCAGGCTGATGTAGGGCAGGCCATTGCGGATGCCGCTGGCATTGACCAGGGTGACGCCGGCCGGCAGGCCCTGGATCACCAGTTGCAGCGGGCCAGCCAGGGCCGCGTTGCTGCTGTTGCTCAGGGTGATGCTGCCGCTGTAGAGCTGGGTGACGCGGTTGTAGACCAGGCCGGACTGGCGCAGGCTGACACTGGCCGTCACGTCCAGCACATTGCTGACGTTGAAGTTCACCGGGCTGGCGCTGCCGACATTGCCGGCTGCATCCACGGCCTCGACGCTCAGGACGTGGCTGCCGTTGCTGAGGCTGCTAGAGGCGATCTGCAGGCTGTAGGGCGCGCTGCTGGCGCTGCCCTTGAGCTGACCGTCGACCCGGAAGTCGACGCGCGTGACGCCGATGTCGTCGCTGGCTTCGGCTTGCAGGGTCAAGGTGCCGCTGTTGCCGGTGACGCTGGCGCTGACCACCGGGGCCGTGTTGTCCACCACCTGATTGACCCAGATCGGCGCCGACCAGAGGATCTTGCCGTCGTTCTGGGTGACCTTGGCGTAGTAGAAGTGCTTGCCGACCGAGGGCGTGAAGTTGTTGACCGCGCTGCTGGACAGCTCGGTGATGGTGCCGTTGCGCTGCGGCACACCTTCATAGATCTTGACCGTGGCGGCGCTCTTGCCGGCGCCCGGTGCGTAGTTGGCGACCAGGTTCAGCGGGCCGGCGTTGGTGAAGGTCTCGCCCATCAGACGGCCGTTGGCCGTCAGCACCAGCTGCGAGGTCTTGTCCATGGTGGCGAAGACGCGGCGGGCCTTGATGGCTTCCATGAAGGAGTCCATGGTCAGCGGCGTGCCATTGGGGATCAGGATGCCGTTGCGGTTGATCGAGGACGCACCCCAGTTGGCGCAGTGGTTGTC
The DNA here is from genome assembly GCF_025717675.1 of Paucibacter sp. DJ2R-2. GTDB lineage: Bacteria > Pseudomonadota > Gammaproteobacteria > Burkholderiales > Burkholderiaceae_C > Paucibacter_A. Next base: position 267,628 of record NZ_JAJIRT010000004.1, on the reverse strand, counting down.
CTGGTTGGTGGTGAAGGCGATCTTGAAGCCGGCCTCCAGGGCCTTCTTGCACGCGCCTTCGTAGCCGCTGTTGCCGTTGTCGCTCTCGTTGGTGGTGTTGGAGAAGGCGGGCGTGTTCATCACCTCGCACAAGGCCATGGCTTGTTCGCCGTCCGGCGTGTAGCCGAGGGCGACGCCGTTGACCAGGTACTGGCCGGAGCTGGCCGGGTGGTTGAACTGGCCGATCAGGCCGCGCTGAGCCATCAAGGTGTAGAGCTTGGCGGCGTTGTTCTTTTCGGTGAAGACATCGGCCAGCAGCTCGCCATTGGCGTTGTATTCCCAGCCCAGCAGGTCGGGCGAGTTGAGGATGTTCAGGTGGCCGCCGCCGCTGATGGTGCCCCACTCCATGCCGTAGACGCCGAGGAACTTGGGATTGGCGGCATTGAAGTTGCGCGCTGCGGCCAGGCCGGCCTTGTACAGGTCCTTGGCGTAGGCCGGGGTCTGGCCGGTGTTCGTGCCGGTGGAGCCGTCGAACATATGGTTGTGTTCGGAGGTCAGCAGGATGTCCAGGCCGCGCTCCATGGCGTACTGGTAAGCCTGGGCTGGGCCCTGGCCCATATTCGATTGCGGGTTCTGTTCGCCGCTGCAGTTGCCGATCGGGCCGCCGCCGTCGCTGTGGCCGGTTTGGCTGTGCAGATTGCCCAGGTAGACGGTGTAGGGCAGGCCGCCGGTGACCGGTGCGGCCAGCGCTTTTACGCCGGGCTTGCTAACCTGCTTGGCCGCCGCGGCCTTGGAGGCGGTGGTCGGCATGGGGCGGAAGGCGGGCATCTGCGGCGGCGCGACGTAGCCAACCTGCATATCCCAGGTTTGCTCGACCAGCTCTGCATCGGCGGCGCTCAGATTGGCTTCGACAAAGTCAGCCATCACGCCCACGGAGGGCAGTTCCTGCGCTTCCACCGAGGAGGCGGTCAGGCGAACTTGGTAGACGCCGTCGGCGGCGGCGATGCCGTTCTGGCGGCCGGCCCAGTCCACCTTGACTTCGATCTCGCCTCGGACCAGGGTCTCGACCCCGTACCAGCGCTGGGCCACTTGGCCTTGCGGGTCGAGCAGTTCCAGGCGCCAGGACACGGTCTGGGCCAGTGCGACCTGCGGGTACTCGAACTTCAAGATGAAGCTGCGGGCCTCGGCGATCGCCTTGGCATCGGCCCGGTAGGGCACGTAGAGGCTGGCTTCAAACTCTTGGTGGTCGGGGCTGAAAGGCCCGGACACCGCCATGCCGGCGGCAGAAACGCTCAGCAAAAGCGCGATGGCGCGCGGGATGTGTTTGAGCAGGGAGGCGTTTCTGGGCATGGTGGTTCGACCTGGCAAAGTGGCGCGGCGCAGTGGCGGCGCGGAAATCGGGCAATCGCCGGCAGCGCCTGCGCTGTGACAGCACAGGCGCCCCGGTTTGAAAAAAAATGGTGAGGCAGCGCGGCGGTGGGCCGCGCCGCTCACTCACCGAGGGCAGAAGGCTCAGGCAGCCTTGCGACGGCGGGCGATGAAGCCCACGCAGCCCAGACCGGCCAGCAACATGGCGTAGGTCGAAGGTTCCGGCACGGCGCTCACGGCCTGGATGCTGACGTTGTCGATGGCCAGACCGTGGTCATTGCCGGCGTCGTTCTTTTCGACCCAACGCACCCACAGGGTGTCGCCGGCGGCCCAGGTGGTGCTCACTTCACCACCGCGGCCGGCCACCAGGCCCGCGCCGTTGCCGTCAACAGCAGCAGCGGTGGCGCCGACCACCGGCGAAGTGAAGTCGAAGTTGCCGCCCGGGGCGGTCCAGCTGGCGACGGTAGCGAAGCTGGCGCCGAAGCCATATTCCAGCACCATGGTCTGGGCGGCGGCGTTGCCGCCATTGCGCCATTGTTCGCCGTCGAAGGCGAGCTTGAAGCCGCTCAGTGCTGCACCGGTGTCGTTGTTCAGGGCGACGGCGATCCAGCCGGCCACGGTATTGGAAGCCGGCGAACCGAAGTAGGTACCGCCCGAAGCAGAGCCACCCAGGGCGCGCTCGGCCACGCCAGCGGCGCCGTAGCTGCGGAAGCTGCCGGCGTTGGAGCCGCCGTTGTCAGCGGTGTAGGTGGCGATGGCCACGCTGTCCTTGTTGAACAGGCTCCAGCCGGCCAAGGTGCTGTCGTTCGCCCAAGCCACGGCGGCGCTGCCGCTGTTGGCCAGGCTGTCGAAGGACTGGGTGTAGGTGCCGCCGGTGCCGGCGACAGAGATGTCCGCATGGGCGGGCACAGCGGCGGCCAAGGCCAGAGCCAGGGCGAGGGAAGTCTTTTGGATCAACATGGTGTGGTTCTCAGCAAAGGTTGAACAAGGATGTGAAACAAGATTGCAGTACGTGATGCGACGGAGCCGCCTTCAAAGACCGGTTTCCAGGACGGTACTGGCCTGCCAGGTCGGGTCATCGCCGCCGCGCGCTCCGCAGAGCAAGCCGCCGCGAGGCTCGCGCCAGGCAGTTCTAGCAAGGGCATTTGCAAGACATCTGTACGCCTGAATCCAAGCTGCCAAACGTTTGCGAATCATGGAAAAAGAAAGAAGACGGTCTCCTTGGTGGGCATTCAGCACGAGGGGCAAGACTTGACCCTTGTTGACTGAGGCCCGGAGCGCCTTCTCACGCTTCCACTCCTCCAGCACTTTTCCGTTGGTCAGCATACCCAAGCGCCCGTGACAGTCGCGTGTCAGCGCTACGCGTATTCCCTGGGGACCCCGCGCTTGAGGGGGTGTCTGGGCGAGCCTCAGATCATGCGCCAGCCCGTCGTTTGCTCGCTTGTGGTGCGCGGCGCCTCGGCCCGGTGCTGATCTGCGCCAGTCTGGGGCGGGGTGTACGGGCCGGACCTGGGGTCAGGTCTTGCCTGGCAAGGCCCGCCAGCTTCAGAGCCGCTGAAACAACACCCGTTCGGCGAGTTCGCGCTGGGCCACCGGCAGAGCGGCGGCGCGGTCCAGGGTCTGGATGACGGTCTCGCAGCGGTTGGCGGCGGCGCGGCCGCTGGGCGGCGCCGCGGTCTGCTCCCACAAGCCGGCCAGCAAGCCCGGGCTGTGCGAGCCGAGCGTGCGCCGCATCACTTCCAGCTCGATGGCCGTGGCGGGCTTGGGTGCAAAGCGCGGCGGCTCGCTGCGTGCGGCCTCGACCAACCAGGCGGTCTCCCGGATCTGCAGCTCCAGCGGCAGCTGCCGGCGCAGCGCCACCTGGCCTGACAGCAAGGCCAGGCAAGCTTCGCTCCCTGTGCCCGGCTGGCCCAGTGCTGTTTTCAGCTGGGCGCGCAGCAGCTGCGCATATTGCCGACGCTGGACGGGGTTGACCGAGGCGATCAGCTCCGGCATGCGCGGCGCCAGCTCGGCATAGCCCAGGCTTTGCAGCGCTTCGTCAGTGGCGGCCGCGGCGCGGGCCGCCTGCATGCGCGCAGCCAGGCGTTCCAGGGTGCCGGTAAAGCGCTGGTCCAGCGCATGCCATGCCGGGCTGCCTTGCAGGGCGTCGGCAAAATCGGCCGCCTGGTTGTCCTGGCCGGCCGGCAGGGCCACATCCAGGGTTTGCGGCAGAGCGGCGATCAAGGCGTGGGCCACCAGTTCGTCGCTGTGTGGGTACCACATGCTGCTCGACGGCGTCTTGACCGTTCGGCGGATGAAGTCTTCGGGCAGACCGATGCGCCGGTAGAGGGCGGCCAGCTCCTGGTTGGCCAGCTCGTCGAACACCGGGTTGTAGGTGCCGGTGGAGGCGCGGTGGAAGCCCAGTTGCGCGCCGGGCATCAGCTGGCGCTCGCGGCCGGCCAGAAAAAGCAGGGTGCAGGCGCTCTCGCAATTGCCCACGGCGCGGGTGTTGTAGCGGCTCTTGCTCATCAAGGCCACCACCTGCTCGGCCTCATAGACCCGGCCGCCGGGCGAAGCCAGCTCAAGGCGACGCACCGTCGGTGTGGCCTCGAGCAGACGTTGCAGGCGGCCAGCATCGCCCATGCCGATCGGGCCGCGCAGCTGCACGACATGGCCGTCCGCCGACACCTTCAGCGTGGCTTGGCCGATCGGGTCGATGCCGCGCGCCATCTGCCAGTACTCGCCCAGATCGGGTAGCAAGCCGAACAGCAGCGAGGCCGCCATTTGCAGCGCCCCCAGGCCCAGGGACAGGCGAGCCAGCCAGGTCCAGAGCGCGGCGCCGCCCATGCGCAGGTATTCGCGCGCGGCCCGCCAGGCGCCGACGATGCACCAGACATTGAAGGCCATCAGCAGCGGCCAGCCCAGCAAGGTGGCGATGGCGCTGATTTGCAGGCTGCCGCCCTTGACGCTGATCCAGCTCATCACGCCGGTCAGCAGCATGGCCAGCGGCACCGACAGCAGCACATTGTTAAGCCAGAAGCTTTGCGCCAGGTTCTGCTCGCCATGCCAGTGCGAGGCGAGATAGCCGGGTCGGCGTTCGGTGGGCACTGGGTGGGCGGCGCGCTTTGGGCTGGCCGAGCGGGGGCGAGCCTTGGCGGCCTGTTGCCAGCCGGTCGGGTCGCCGCCCGGCGCCGGGGTCTGGCTGGCGCTCTCGCCGGAGTGATCCGCCTGCGTCGGATCGTGGTTCTTCAGGCTCATGCTGCGGCTCCGGGAGGACGTGGCCTCACTGTAGCGGAGGCCAAGCCACGGCCGGAGCGGGAAATGAGGGGGGTGGCAATGTTCACCTTGGGGTGTGTGGTGAACAGGTGAATGGTGAATGGTTGAACAAGCGGGGCAGGCGGCCGCGCTACGGTCTGCCTTACTTGAGCCTGGCCGCCAGCGCCGGGTGTGAATGCTCACGAGGGCGGGTCAACCTGGATTTGCAAAGCGCTGCCGCTCGCTATCGTGGCGGCTGCCTGATCAGAGCAGCCGAATCGAATCCAGTTCACAAGATCGCCAGTGCGCGCCGCTCTTTCAAGCGCTGGCCCAGGGAGGAGAGAACCACCATGTCGCACATTCCGATGTTGCCAATGCCGCAAGGCTGGGCTCGTTTGACGCGGGTCGCCGCTGCGAGCGCCGTCCTCAGCCTCTGCGGTCTGTTCAGCCTCGGGTCGGCCCAGGCCCAGCACCCGATTCCGCCGCCCCAGGACCAGCCCTACCTCGGCCCCATCCGCATCCAGGTTGATGCCACCGATCTGGATCGCCACATCTTCCAGGTGCGCCAGCAACTGCCCGTGAAGGCCGGACGCCTGACCCTGCTGTTTCCGCGTTACTTGCCCGGTGCCCATGGCCCCTATGGCACGGTGGACCGCCTGGCCGGACTCAAGATCCATGCTGGCACGCAGGAGCTGGCCTGGCTGCGTGACACGGTGGACCCCTTTGCTTTTCATGTCGAGGTGCCGGCTGGCGTGAACGAGCTGAACCTGGCCTTCCAGTTCCTGAGCCCGGTGCAGCGTGAAGGGGGCCGGGTGGTGATGACGCCCGAGATGCTGAACCTGCAGTGGATCAGCATGCTGCTCTACCCGGCCGGCCACCATGCCAGCGCCATCCAGATGCAGGCCGAGGTGAGCCTGCCGGCCGGCTGGACCCAGGCCAGCGCCCTGCGTGTAGACGGCCAAGTCGAGGAAGGGCCGGGCCGCCAGCGCCTGCGCTTCAAGCAGGTCAGCTTGGAGACCCTGGCCGATTCGCCTATGTTCGCCGGCGCCCACACCCGCCGCATCGAACTGGACCCGCCCGGCCATCCCAAGCCCGTGGTGCTCAACCTCATGGCCGATGACCCCGCCGAGTTACAGGTCAGCGAAGCGCAGATCCAGGCCCACAAAAACCTGGTGGTCCAGGCTGACCGCCTGTTCGCCTCCCGGCATTTCAAGCATTACGACTTTCTGCTGGCCATCTCCGGCCGCATGAGCGGCATCGGCCTGGAGCACCACGAGAGCAGCGAGAACGGCGTGGGCCTGGGCTACTTCAAGGACTGGGGCAAGCGCGCCGGCAGCCGCAGCCTGCTGCCGCATGAGTACACCCATTCCTGGAACGGCAAGTTCCGCCGCCCGGCCGACCTCTGGACACCGCAGTACAACGTGCCCATGCAGGACAGCCTGCTCTGGCTGTATGAGGGCCAGACCGATTACTGGGGCCGGGTGCTGGCGGTGCGCGCTGGCCTGGTCAGCCCCGAGCAGGCGCGCGACGCCTGGGCCGAGATCGCGGCCACCTACAGCCACCGCGCCGGCCGGATCTGGCGCACTCTGCAGGACACCACCAACGAAGCCGCCATGGCCAAGAGCCGCAGCGGCAATGACTGGGGAAGCTGGCAGCGTGGCGCCGACTACTACGCCGAGAGCGGCCTGATCTGGCTCGACGCCGACACCTGGATTCGCGAGCAGAGCGGCGGGGCGCGCAGCCTCGATGATTTCGCGCGCTTGTTCTTCGGTGTGGAAGACGGCCGCATCGCGCCGCTGACCTACACCTTCGAGGACATCGTCGCCACTCTGAACCGTGTGCAGCCGCGTGACTGGGCCGCCTTCTTGCGCCAACGCCTGGACCACAAAGGCCCCGAGGCGCCGCTGGACGGCCTGGCCCGTGCCGGCTGGCGCCTGAGCTGGGCCGAGACACCCAGCGAGTTCGCTCGCGCCGATGATTCCGAATGGAAGAACGACGACTTCGCCTACAGCCTGGGCCTCAACCTCAAGCGCGACGGCAAGGTCGAGGCCGTGCTCTGGGGCAGCCCCGCTTTCGAGGCGGGCCTGAGCCGCGCCGTCACCGTGGTGGCCGTCAACCACCAGGCCTACAAGAGCGAGCGCCTGTCCGCCGCCATCACGGCCAACAAGAGTGGCGCCGCGCCGCTGGAGCTGCTGCTGCGAGAGGGCGACCGCTACCGCCAGGTCAAGATCGACTACCGCGGCGGCCTGCGCTACCCGCGCCTGAGCCGCATCGAGGGCGGTGCGGAGCGACTGGATGGCGGCGTGCTGGCGCCGCGGAAGTGAGGAGTGGGTGAACTGGTGAGCCTCACGGCCGTTCCGGACCCAACCATTCGCGATTCACGATTCACCCGTTCACCCGTTCACCCGTTCACTGAGTTCCCTCCCCCCTCACTCCTCCCAGCTGAACCTCGCAATCGCCAGCGCCCCAAAGGCCAGTGCAAAGCCCAGCATCACGCCGACCGGGGCGAGCGCCTCGCTGAAGGGCAGGCCACGCCAGGTCATGGCGTCGAGCCCGTCCACGGCCCAGCGGGTCGGGATGAAAAGCGAGGCGGTTTGCAGCCATTCGGGGAAGACGAAGGACGGCACCCAGGCGCCGCCCAGCATGACCATCAACAAGGTGGCCAGGATGGCCAGACCGCGGGTGGCCTCGGGCGACTTGCCCAGGGCCGCGATCAGCAAGCCGAAGCTGGCCGTGAGCAGGGAGAAGGCGAGCAGCACGGCCGCAAAGCCCAGCCAGCTGCCCTGCACCCGCACACCGAAAGCGGCGATGGCGACCGCATAGATCAGCACGAAGATGATCAGCGAGATCAGGGTGCAGCTGGCGATGCGGCTGCCCAGCAAACGTGCTTTGGACAAGGGCGCTGCGCGCAGGCGCTGCCAGAGGCCTTGGCGGCGCATCAGCAGCAGGGCCACGCCGATGTCCACGGCCATCATCAGGATGAACTGCACACCCATGCCGGCAAAGGAATGGGCATAGCTGTTGTAGGGAACATCGGCCTTGGCGCTGGCTTCCAGCTCGCGGGTGCTGAAGGGCGGGCTCATGGTGAAACTGCTGCGGCCTGTGTCAGCGGCTGAAGCTGCTGAAGCCCCAGCTTGCGGTGCACGGGCGCTGCGCTCCTGCACGCGGGCGATGCTGTCGAACATGGCCGTCAGCTCCTGGCGTTGCTCGGCCGGCAGCGCCGTGTTGTCGGCCACTTGGGCGCGCATGTCCTTCATCACCGGCGCGCCTTGGCCGCTGAAGGTGTCGGCGCTGACCAGCTGCATCACATGCTGGGCCAGCAGGCCGCGCACCATGGGCAGGACCATGGCCTGCGAAGGGTCGTAGTGCAGGGTGATCTCGGGGCGCTTGCCCTCGGGTCCGGCGAACAAGGCGCGGCCCGCCTGCTCGCCAAAGCCGGCCGGCAGCACGATGGCCGCCCGCAGCTTGCCCGCTTTCACCTGGGCCAGGGCGGCGTCGGCGTCCAGGCTCTGCACGGCCAGGCTGGTGTCGGCCTGCAGGGCTGCGCTGATCTTGGCCGTCAGGGGGCTGTGGTCCAGGTCGCTGATGGCGATCGGCACGGGGCTGGCTTTGCTGCTGCCGCCCCCTTTGCCGCCGAACAGGCTGCCGAAGAAGGCGGCAATCAGGATGGGCGCGATGATGCTCATCAGCACTGCGCGGCGGTTGGAGAAATGCAGGTACAGGTCTTTGCGGACCAGGGCGAGGAAGGCGTTCATGGCGGCGGTCTCTGTGATGGGGGCGGCGTGGTGGCTTGGGCTTTAGTCGCGCAGCTGGCGGCCGGTCAGGGCTAGGAACACGTCTTCAAGGTTCGCTCGCCCCGAGCTGATGTGGCGCAGCTTGAGCCCGGCCGCGGCCAAGGCGCTCAGCACGGCCGCGCTGCCCGCGCCCAGCTCGCTCAGGCCAATCTGCAGCTGGCTGCCGCGCGCCTGCAACTGCTGCACGCCGGGCAGGGCGCGCAGCGTGGCTTCCAGAGCGCCGTCAATCTCGCGGTCCAGTTCCAGCTTCAAAGTTTCAGCAGCGGGCAGCAGGCGGTAGAGCTCGGCCAGGCTGCCATGGGCGACTTGCTGGCCGTGGTCCATGATGATCACCCGGTCGGCCAGACGCTCCACTTCTTCCATGTAGTGGGTCGTGTAGATCAAGGCCTTGCCGGCGCGCTTGAGCGCTTCGAGCTGCTCGAAGATGGCGTTACGGCTTTGCGGGTCGACGCCGGCGGTTGGCTCGTCCAGCAGCAGCACGTCCGGCTCATGAACCAGGGCGCAGGCGATGTTGAGGCGGCGCTTCATGCCGCCGCTGAAGCTGCTCGGCTTGTCCTGCGCCCGCTCGGCCAGGCCGACCTGGGCCAGCACGGCCAGTGCGCGCGCCTTCAGCTGCGCCGCCGGCAGCTCGTAGAGCGCGCCGAACAGCTCGATATTGGCCAGGGCCGGCAGGTCCTCGAACAAGGCCAGCTCCTGCGGCACCAGGCCGATGCGGCGCTTGTAGGCGAACTCGTCCTGGCTCAGCGCCGCGCCGCCCACCGTGACCGAGCCGCCATCGGGCCGGCTCAAACCCGCCAGCATGGCGATGGTGCTGGACTTGCCCGCGCCATTGGGGCCCAGCAGGCCCAGCACCTCGCCGGCGCCGACGGTCAGGCTGAGGCCGCGCACCGCCTCGCGTGTGCCATAGCGTTTGTGCAGCGCCTGCGCTTGCAGCAGTTCTTGTTTCATGCGGGCTCCTCGCTCTGGGGAATCTCAATGCCCGCATGCTAGGGCTCAGGCCCGCCCCGCCCCAGCGGGCTGCGACGGATGGACAGAGGCCGGTGTGAAACGACAGCGCCGGGCGTGAGCGGGCGGCCGCTGCATGGGCCCTAGCGCTGGGCCTGACTCTGCAAGCGCAGCCAGGCCGCATGGACCCGCGCCATGGCCGGCCGCAGATCGGCCCAGGCCTCGCCGTCCAGGCCCGCCGGCTGGCGCAGCAGATGGGCGCGTGGCTGGCTCAGCAGCTCGCCCCGGCAAGCGATGACGATGCGGTTGCAGCCGTCGGGGTCGTTCACCTGCAGCAGCGCGTCGCCGAACAGGGCGCGCAGGCGCGCCAGATGCAGCTCCACATCGGCATGGTGGCTGTGAAGATTCAGCACCAGCAGGCCGTCTGCGGCCAGGGCGGCGTGGCAATCGGCGTAGAAGCGTTGCGAGCACAGGGCCGGCGGCGTGCCCTCGCGGTCGAAGCCGTCCACCATCAAGACATCGAGTGGCGCCGGTGGCGCGGCCACGAAATCAGCGCCGTCCGCCTCGCTGACCAAGAAGCGCGCGCTGTCGGCCGGCACGCCGAAGCGCTGGCGCAGGGCGATCACATGGGGGTTGATCTCCAGCACCTGGATCTGGGCCGCGGGTAGGTGGCGGTGGCAGAACTTGGCCAGGGAGCCGCCACCCAGGCCGATCATGGCCAGGCGCGCCGGGGCCGGCTGGAACAGCAGAAAGCCCATCATCAGCTGGGTGTAGCTGAGGTCCAGGGCGTCGGGCCGCAGCAGTTCCATGCGGCTCTGGATGGCGCTGTGGGAAAACTGCAGGCTCAGCGTGCCCAGGGTTTCCTGGACATAGGGGCGGACATGGGGGGCGGAACTCATGGGCGAGGGTCAGGTCAGGTTGAAGTTCCGCGCACTTTTGCAAGCGCGCCGCAAGCTGCCCGGCCTAGGATGGGGTGATCGTCATTGTCCCAGGCGCGGGAAGGCCCGCGCCGCCGGCAGCATAGAAAAGGCAGGCTCCCCATGTCCGTCCAAGATCTGTACCGCAAGACCCGCCTGGCCGCGGCCGAAGATGCGCTGAGCCTGCTGCGCAACGGCGACTTCATCATCATCCCGACCGGGGTGGGCGAGCCGCCGACGCTCTTGCATGCGCTGTCCGCCGCGCGCCGGCAGTTCCACGACATCAAGCTGGGCCAGATCCTGGCCGTGCGCAAATACGGCTACTTCGACCCCGAGACCGTCGAGCATGTGCGCCATGTGGCCTTCTTCTACGGCGCCGCCTCGCGCGCCGGCGGCAAGGAAGGCTGGGTCGACTTCATCCCCAGCTATTTCTCCGAAATGCCGTCCCTGATCGAGCGCGGCCAGATCCCGGCCGATGTGGTGCTCTCCATGGCCTCGCCCATGGATGCCCATGGTTACTTCTCGCTCAGCCTCGGGGCCGACTACACCATGGCCGCCATCAAGAAAGCGCGCGCCGTGATCCTCGAGGTCAACCCCAATGTGCCCTTCGCCAACGGCGCTTGCACCGTGCACATCTCCCAGGTCAGCGGCCTGATCGAGAGCAGCGAGCCTGTGGCCGAGGTGGGCCTGCCCAAGATCGGCCCGGTGCAAGAGGCGATCGGCAAGTACGTGGCCGACATGATCGAGGACGGCTCGACCCTGCAGATCGGCTATGGCGGCATTCCCGATGCCGTGGTCATGCAGCTCAGTGCCAAGCGCGACCTGGGCGTGCACACCGAGATGATCGGCGACGGCATCATGAGCCTGGTCGAGAGCGGCGCCGTTACCAACAAGCGCAAGAACTACCTGCCGGGCAAGATGGTTGCCACTTTTGCGCTGGGCTCGCAGAAGCTCTACCGTTTCATGGACCGCAACCCGGGCCTGGAAATGCACCCGGTCGATTTCACCAACGACCCCTATCTGGCCGGCCAGAACGACAACTTGGTCGCCATCAACGCCACGCTGCAGATCGACCTGCTGGGCCAGTGCGGCTCGGAGAGCCTGGGCCCCACGCCGTATTCAGGCACCGGCGGCCAGAGCGATTTTGTGCGCGCCGCCAACCGCTCGCGCGGCGGCAAGGCCTTCATCGTCCTGCCCTCCACCGCCAAGGACGACAGCATCAGCCGCATCGTGCCCACGCTGACCCCGGGCACGCATATGAGCACCAGCAAGAACGACATCAACTACGTCGTCAGCGAGTTCGGCGTCGCCCAGCTGCGCGGCAAATCGGCCAAGCAGCGCGCGCTGGAGCTGATCAACATTGCGCACCCGAACTTCCGGGAGGAGTTGCGGGCGGCGGCGAGGAAGATCAATTTGCTGTGAGCTCGCCCGGCGTTTCTGGCGTCAAGCGGCGCCGCAGGCCTGGCTGCCGGCTTGCTGTCGCGGCCCATCGACGTCGTGTGAACAGGCCCTAGCCCGGATATTTCACGAGGGACGCGGGAATTGCGTGCGTCCAGGCCGCAGCCAGTGGCGCCGAGACGGCCGCAGCTGATGCCCAGTGGCATCGGCGAGGAGTTGAGGCGTCAGGGGCAAGGTCTGGGCCGCGCAAGCCCGCGTAGGCCCAGTGTCCAAAATGGATCGAAGGTCGAAGCGAGAGATCATCGTGCTCATCGGTGCTGCGGACCGGCCAGGGCCGACCTCGTGAAACATCCGGGCTAATCCTGCTCAGCGGTAAGCACTTCCCAGCTGCCAAACAGACTGAGCCCCGCAGCCCGCGCCAAAGCGGCCGACGCGGCGTTGTCGGTCTGACAGCGGTATTGCATCTCATAACCCTGTTCATAGGCGTGACGAGCGATCGCGCGAATCACGCGGCGGGCATGGCCCCGGCCGCGGTCTGAGGGCAGAGTCAGCACGCCGACATCGGCAATCTTGCTTTGTTCTTCATCGTCAGCAGCATCATCCCAGGGGTACATGCTGGCCGCACACACCAGGCGCTCGCCTTCAAAGGCGCCCAACACCGCCCAGTGGTCGAGTTCCACGTAGGCATCGTCCAGATCTTGCTCCGAGGCTGAGGCTTGGAACTCGGCGAAAGCGGCCGCGTCCGCGGCAGTCAAGAGGCGCACGCCCGGGGCCGGCTGCTCCAGTTGCAGGCTGTGTTGATCGGCCTCGCTGAAATGGAAGACCAGGTCCGCGCCATGGAGCTGGAGGTGGTGTTCGCTCAGCTCTTGCCGCAGCAGGGGCTCGCTCAGGCCCGGCAGGCGGGCGAGCTCCAGTTGCTCGGCGACTTCGGGTCTCAGGGCGATATGGACCCGGCCATCAGCGCGGCGCAGGATCATGAGCCGTCTATCCTCCCCCAAGCTGGGATTGACGACGACGGTGAAGTCTTCGTCCTGAGACAGCCGTTCGCCGGCGAGGAAGCTGGCGTGCCAGAAAGCCTGGATCGTGGGTGAAAACAGAGGCATCGTTGAAGCGGCCTCACGGCCTGATAAAAAAATGGGGAGCCGTACAGGGTTCTGCGTCAGAGACCCTTGAGCTCCAGCCGCATCAGCTGAAATTGCACTTCACGGCCCACGGTTTTGAGCGAGACCAGGCGGAAGTTCTTCTCGGTGCCGACCTTGTAGACGCGTTCGTCACGGTCGCCGCTGACGTCGCCGCAACCGTTGGGGTCTTTTTCCTTGCGGCTCTTGCGGGCCTGGGCGGCCAAGGCCTCGGGGCTGCCGGGGCTGCAGTCCAGCACCGTGCCGTAGCTGGCCAGGGCCTCGCGGTAGTAGCGGCTGACTTGTTCCAGCTCGTCGTTGCTGGCGAATTTGGACACCACCAGCTTCATGCCGAAGGGGCCGAAGGAAAAGCCGATGGTGGCGTTGCCGTTGTCTTCCTTTTTGTCGTCCTTTTTGTCGCGGTGGATCCGCGCGCCGGGGTAGGCCGGCAGGCCGATGTCTTTGAGGTCCGCTTGTTCGCTGATGTCCACGCCGGCCCTGAAGGACTTGCTGGGCTTGTTGGCGTCGTCGCCGGCCTGTGCGGCCGAAGCCATCAGGCCCAGACCGAGGCTGACGGAAAGGGCAAGGGTGCTGAAGAGGCGAGGGCTTGTCGACATGGCGGACCTTCCGAAGTTGTGCGGGGCGCCCTCGGCAGCGAGGGCATGGATCGCAATGTAGGGGCGAGCTTCGAGCCCAGCCAGCCGGCTCCGACCGTCTGCAGCTTGGGCGGCACAGAACGCACGAATCAGGTGCGAAGCGAAACGAAAGTGGCGCCGGCATGACGCTTCAGGCCTCGATTCATGCAGTGGGTCGCAAAACGCAGGACGGCCGTGTCGGCCCTTCCTAGGATGCGTCCATCTGCAGTGATCCAGGCTCCAAGCCGCGATTCACCGGCAGTGTCATCACTGACCTACTCAACAACCATCCACCAACAACCAGCGCCTCGCTGGAAAGCCCATCCATGAAGACCGCCATTCGCTCCCTCTTGTCTTTTTCCGCCGCCGCCGCGCTGGCCTTGTTGGCCACGGGTTGCGCCATTCACGTGACGCACACCGAAGGCGGCAACAGCAGCAAGCTGAGCATGAACGCCGCCGGCACGGCCAACTTCCAGTGCGTGGCCAGCCCCAGCGGTGAATGCCATTACGCGCTCTACACCAGCCGCTGCAGCACGGCCGAGGGCGAGGGCGGCCAGCCAGCCACCACCTGCACCCATCAGGTGATCCGCCAGTTCACGGTGGCCGCAGGTCAGACGCAGGAGATGCGTGACCTGCCGCAAGGCTTCAAGCAGTGCATGAAGACCAGCCAGAAGCCGCAAGTGCCGTCCTGCGGCAGCTGAGGCGCGAGGCCGCCTCAGCCTTGGGGTGAGAGGCGGCCCTCGGTCTCGCATCGTTCGACCGGCTTCGGGATGTCGCCTTCGAGGTTCGAAATCCAGCAGGCATCGAGCACCGAGCAGTAGCAGGCCTGCACGCTGAGCTTGCGCTGGCGGTGCTGGTCAAAGCGGTTCCAGGCCGCAAAGCCGGCGGCGTCGGACTCGGGCGGGCGGTCCCAGCCGAACAGCTGGATTTCCTTGCCGGCCGAAATCAGGCGCGGCGCGATGGTCGTGGTGCTGATCAGCAGCTTGCGCCCGAGCTCCGGCGCCACCTCGTTCACCATCTCGATCACATGCGGAACCGGTTTGCCGTTCGACTTGAGCTCGAACCACACCACCCGTGCCGGCCCATTGCCCACGTTCTGCACCGTGAAACTCAGCTGCGCCTTGCCGCCCACCTGATTGCCGGTGCCGAATTCCAGCAGCGGTGTCGAGTTGGCCATCACCAGCCGGGTGTTCTCCTTGACCAGGGCCGCCATGGTCTGGCTGGTGCGCCAGGAGCCATAGACCGCGGCCACCGAGCTGAGCACCATGCTGCCGGCCACGGCGATGTGGAACCAGCGCGGCGCCGGGCCGCTTTCGGGTTTGCTGAGTTTGGGCAGATCGATCACAGGGCGGACTTCAAGATGGGTCGAACAAGGACCGCACTGTAGCTTCAGAGCTTGAGAGTTTTCGTAGCGAGCCGCCGTCAGGCTAGGCTGAGCCCGGACTGATCAAGTCCTGAGGACTTGATCTGCCTGGCGAAGGACTCGGCCTCTGGTCGAGGCGGCCGGCGCGCAGGAACCGGAACGTACTTCCTGTACGTGAGGATTCCGAGAACCGGCCAACGACGCCTGACGGTGGCGCAGTAGAAAAGCTCTTAAGCTCTCAGGGCGTGTAAGTGACCTTGAGCGTGACGCCGCTGTAGCTGGCATAGGCATACAGGCCGATGTAGACGTAACCCGGAGTCGGCGTGGGCAGGCTGCAGGTCTCGTTGTTGCTGCCGCTTTCCTTGAGGCAGTCGTAGCTGCCAGCGTCGGGCGCCTGGCCGTAGCGAACATACAGATCCAGATCACCGCTGCCACCACTGGTGCTGACCACCAGATTGCGCGCCCCCTGGGGCAGCAGCACACGGTAATAGCTCCAGTTGCCGGTGCTGCCGGCCAAGCCGCTGAGGCTTTGGCCATTGCTCAGCACCGGCGTGGTGTCGGCCGCCACGCTGACGGTCTTGCTGGTGCTGCTGCTCTTGCCTTCGTCGTCGGTCACTGCGAGGTTCACTGTGTAGCTGCCGTCGGCCGCGTAGACATGGTTGACGGTGGCGCCGCTGCCGGTCTGGCCATCGCCAAAGTTCCAGCTGCGGCTGACGATCTGGCCGTTGTCAGCGCTGCGGTCGGTGAACGTGACGCTGCGCTCCTGGGCCACCGCTTCGAAGGCGGCCACCGGCGCGGTGCTCGCGTTCGGGTCGATGCGGATGAAGGCGGCGCTCAAAGCACCCCAGTTGCCAGCAGCGTCGCGGCCGCGCACATAGACCAGATGCGGGCCCGGCGCCCAGGCGCTGGTGTCCACGGTGGCCCGCACGGCCTCCTGCTTGCTGTCGAAGGCGCCGTCTACCGCCTGCATGGGCCGCGGCGAGGCCTGGCGGCCGCCGGGTGGGAAGTCGACATAGAACTGCGCTGCGGCAATGTTCTGCGAGGGCTCGACGCCATTGCTGTTGTTGTAGCGCGTGTCGTCGACGCTGGCGCTGAGCTGCAGCACGGTGCCCGGTGGCACACCGGTGGCGGCCAGGCCGCTGACGCTGACATTCAGCGCATCAGGTCCGGCGGGCGTTTGGTAGGGGGCGCGCAGGACCTTGGCGGCGTAGATCAGGGCCTGCAGATTGCTGGGCAGCAAGGTGTTCTGGTAATAGCCACAGGATTCAAAGAAGGCCGTGCCCAGCTCGAAGGTGAAGGCGGCCACGCCCAGTTCGCCGTAGCTCGGGCCGTCGCTGGTGCCGTCGGTCTCGTACAGGGCCACGGAGCGCTGCGGCGTGTGGCCGTTCCAGAACGCGAACTTGCGGCCCAGGGTGGCCAGCTGCGTGTCATTGGGCGCCGGCGTGCCGTTCGAGCCCCAGGGCCAGAGCAGCAGGCGGCCGTGGCTGTGGATGTCGAGGTGGATGCCGCTGGCGTCCGCCGGCGCAGGGTCGTCGCGGCCGGGGCCACGGCGGTCGCGCCAGAGGCGGCGGATGTAGGCCTCGACGGCCTGGGTCTCGGGCTCGGAGGCTGCGCTCGGGCCGCGGTAGGTGTCGGAACAGGCGTTGCCGCTGGAGCCGGTGGCCGTGCCGAACCAGTCGTAGCCGAAGTTGCGGTTCAGGTCGGCGCCGCGCGAGTTGCTGTTGGCGCCGCAGTAGGCGGTGTTGGTGTTCTTGCGCCAGAGCAGGCCGGTCTCGGCCTTCTTGCGGCCATCAGGGTTGGTGGCCAGCAGCAGGTGGATCTCGTGTTGGTCGAGGATCCAGGTCATGTCGGCGTCGACGCCGTGGCCGTTCACCAGGCGCTTGGCGAACTCCAGCACCAGGGGCGTGGTGGCGTACTCGCGGGCGTGGATGCCGGCGTTGATGAAGAGCTTGGGCTTGCCGCTCGGGTAGGCCGCGTTGCTCAAGCGCAGCACGCGCAGGTCGTAGCCACCCTGGCCCTGGGTCTTTTGCCAGGAGTCCCCGATGTCCACCCAGCGGGCCAGGTCGGGGCGCGCCGCGATCAAGGCGTCGCCCTCGGCGAACACCTCTTCCACCGTGGGGTAGCAGCTGTAGTTCGGAATGCCGACAAAGCTGGGCTGCGGCCCTCCCGGGGCGCGCTGCTGGCGCTGCTTGGCGGCTTTTTCCTCGCTGCGTGCCAGGGCCAGCTGACGACCCTGCCATTTGGCATCGGCCTGCAAGCTGAATCCGAGGGCGCGCAGCTCGCGCTGCTCCTCGGCATTGGCGTTCACCACCACATAGCCGAGTTCGTACTTGGACTCCAGGGTTTCGAAGCGGCTGTGGGCAATGGCCCGGGCCTGCTGAATGTCGCGGAAATAGGCGCGCATGATGCTGCGGCTGGCCATCTCCTGGCCGGCGATGCCCGGGCCGACCGTGCCCTGGCTGCCCGCCGCCTGAACCGGAGCGTGGCCCAGGCCGAGCAGGGCCAGGGTGGCGGTGAGGATGGGCAGGGTGTGTTTCATGGGGCCAGGTCTCGCTGCGGTTGGCTGCGCCGAATGAAGCGCTGCAAACGACCAGTTTGCGCAGCGCGACCGGCCGCGCCCAGCGGTGGAAACCCGCCTCGCGGCCTGCTGTGGCGCTGGCGCGTTAGGGGTTTACCAGCGCAGCCGGCCGCCAGGCTTCGAGCAGTGCGCGTTCGCGCTCGCGGCTCAGGCATGGGCTGCTCGGGCGCGGGCCGGCGCTCAGCCAGGCCGCCGTGTCGGCCAGGGTCTGGGCCAGCGCGGTGAAGCGCAGCCCGGCCACTGCGGCGGCTGGGTTGCGCATGTCCATCATGGCGTTGTCGGCTTCGGGCAGCCAGTAGGGCAGGTCGGCAAAAGGTTGGATGCCGGCGGCCTGGAGGCTTTCATCCGGCAGCCAGACCAGCTCGGCCTTGCTGTCGCTGGCGCTATGCGCCGTCTCCAGCAGGCCGCCCATATTGAGGCCGTCGGCGCCGACGGTGTTGAACAGGCCGCCTTGGCGCGCTTGCGCTCGCTGCAAGGCAAAGCGGGCGATGTCGCGGGCGTCGATCAAGCGCACCGGCCGCTCGGGCCGGCCCGGCGCCAGCACCGGCTCGCCATCGCGGGCTGAATCGGCCAAGCGCTGCAGCCAGTAGGGCAGGCGCGGGCTGTAGTCATAGGGGCCGACGATGAAGCCCGGGCGCAGGATCAGGGCGCGCTCGCCCATCAAGTCTTGAACAGTGCGCTCGCACAGCACCTTGAGCCCGCCATAGGCCGCGCCATAGCCGCCGCCCGACTGCGAGCCGGGGGCTGTGGCCTGAGCTTCGGCCTGCGCCAGTTGCTCGGCGCTGAGTTCGGCGACGGCCGCGTGCTCGTCGGTGTCCGCGTCGATCTGCGGGTAGACCGAGATGGTGGAGACCAGGCAGTAATGATCGACGGCATCACGCAGCAGCTCGGCGCTGCGGCGCGCAGCGCTCGGCACGTAGCAGCTCGGGTCCAGCACTGCATCCCAGCGCCGGCCGCGCAGGATGGACAGGTCGCCGCGTCGGTCGCCCTGCAGCTGTTCGACACCGGCCAGCAGGCGCCGGCCCTGGTTGCCGCGGTTGAAGAGGGTCACCTCGTGGCCGGCGGCCAGGGCTTGTTCGGCCATGTGTCGACCGAGGAACTGGGTGCCGCCGAGGATCAGGAGTTTCATGGTGGGTGCGTCGCTGTTGGAGCTCATTCTTGCCCTCGCCTTCGACCCATCCATTGGTCACACCGGGTCAACCCGGAGCATGCGTCCTCAAAGCCGGGCGGCGATGCGGGCCAGGCGCATGTCGCGGTCGCTCACCGTCTTGGTCAGCAGCACCGACCCGCTGGCGCTGTTGCGCAGGCTCAGGGTGTAGTCGGCGGCGTTGCTGGTGTTCAGGGGCAGGCTGACCGAGGAGCCGTCGGCGGCGGTGACGCGGAGTTCGTTGGCCGCGTTCGCGGCGGCCGTCAACACCAGGCTGGTGACCGGCGACTTGACGATGGTGATGCTCCGTTGGTCATAGGACACGCTGCTGCCCTGGCGCTGGGTCAGGCGGATGTCACCGTATTCGCGCACCGTGTTGGAGTAGCTGTAAGTCAAGGTGCCTTGGCTGCTCGGCGTCGGGCTGCCCGGAATGTCGAAGGTGAAGGCGCCATTGACGACGATATTGGGGGTGTCGACAAAGGCTTTGGGATACAGCACATTGATCAGCTTGACCTTGACGCCCGCGCTGGCCGCCTGGCTGGCGTCGATTTCCCACTGACCCGACTGGATCTGGACGTTGATCATGTCGCAGTCCTGGGCGGCATAGCGCCAGATGTCACCGATGCGCTCCAGACTCAGGCTGCCGCTCTTGGCGCAGGCGTACTTGCCGGAGACCAGCTGGGTCTTGTAGAGCTCCAGCACGCGCTCGCGCAGCAGTTGCGCCGTGTCCTGGTAGGCATGCAGATGAGCGATATAGCCGATCGCTGCCGCGTTGAGCATGGTGTCGGTGTTGATCTGCTTGATCTCACGGTCAGGCGTCAGCGCCAAGGTTTCGCTGCCGCCACCGCCGCAGCCGGCGAGCAGGGCCACGGCCAAGGCCACTGCGGCAGAGCCAAAGGAAAAATGGGGCAGTTCGTGAGTGGTTGTCATGGCAGCAGGGGTTGGCCGGGGCGCGGTCGCGTCAGTTGGTATTTTGACTGGACTTGGTGTGCTTCGGACGCCAGCCGAGCTCAGAGCCGTGCTTTGGCGATGGCCAGCTGCAGATCCTTGCGATTGATCTGACGGCTGAGCACCACGGGGCCTTGGGCGCTGTGGCGCAGTTCCAGGACATAGTCGCCGGTGCTGCCGATGTCGGTGCTGACATTCGACCCGTCAGCGGCCGAAACGGTCATCAGCCGCCCCTTGCGAAGCTGCATCGTCAAGGGTAGCGGAGTGCCGGGCGAGCGGGCCACCTGCAGGCGCCGCTCCTCTTGGCTGCCGGCGCTGCTGGCGGGCCCCGACAAGGCAATCTGCTCGTAGACCCGGGTCTCGCCGCCATAGCTGAGGCTGAGCCGGCCTTGTTGTTCGAGGCCGCCGGCGTTCGGTTTGTCGATGCTGAAGCTGCCGTCCGCCATGATGTCCGGGATGTCGCTGTAGAACTTGCGGAAGACCAGCTGCTTGATCTGCAACTGCAGGCCCATGCTCGCGGCCTGGCTGGTGTCGAGGGTCCAGCTGCCCGAGGCCAGCTGGATATTGATGTTGTGGCAGTCGTGCGCGCTGTAGCGCCAGATGGGGCCTTCACGGATCAGTTCCAGGCGGCCGCTGACCTTGCAGGGGTAGCTGCCGCTGACCGTCTGGGTCTGGTAGAGATCCATCACCTGATTGCGGAAGAGCTGGAGGATCAGGGTCTGGCTGTAGTCATCGGCCACCAGGGCCACGGCCAGACTGGCTAGCATCTGACCCTGCGTGATCAGCTTCTCTTCGCGGCTGGGCGTCAGTTCCAGGCTCTGGGTACTGCCGCCGCCACCGCAGGCGCAGAGCAGGGTGGCAAACAGCGCCGCCAAGGAAGCGCGGTTGAATAAGGGTGTCATGGTTCGGTGGGATCAGTTCAACGCCAGAGGACGCTTGGAGCCCATGGTCCCGAAAGCCTTGCGAGGCTTCCGGGACCGGACGGGATGCCTGGCCTGAGGGCGGAGCGTCAGGTGCGGGCGCGTTTGAGAGCTGCGTCCAGCTCGGCCTTTTGCGGGTACAGGGTTTCGATGCTCGGGTCTCCGGGTGTGCCGCGCAGCTCGAAAGTGTCCCGGCCGTCGGCGGCCTTGGCCGAGCGCAGGTTCGACTGGTCCTCGGCGGTGAGCGTGAGTTGGCTGGCGACGTAGGGGTTCGGGCTCATGCTCATGCTCAAGGTCAGCGGCAGCTCGAAGCGCGCCGCCGCCAGCTTGGCGCTCAGCGTCGTCGGGCCTCCCACTGCCAGGCTGGCACGCAGGCTGTAGGCGCTGTAGCGGTCGGTCTTGCCATTGCGCAGCACGCTCAGTTCGCCGTCCTCGCTGCTGTTGCTGCTGTCGGTCTTGGTGCTGAGCTTGCCATCCAGGGTCTCCACCGCGATGTCGCCGTCCATGCGGTAGTTGAGTGCCTGGAAGCGGTGCTCGGCATTCAGCACCGAGCTGTCGTAGCTGATGGTGTAGCTGCCCGAGATCAAGGTGATCTGCTCCAGCTGACAGTTGCTGACCGTGAACACGCGCTCCTTGCCATTGCGGCTCAGGCCCACGGTCCCGCCTTTAGGGCAAGGCAGCTGGCCGGGCGCCTGCTCGACCAAGGGTACGGCCAGCGATCTGCTGGCCTGCATGGCCCCCAAGCGCTCGATGGCCACCGCGCCTGTGGCCACCGCGTCGAGGTAGTTCACATTGGTGATCTTGGATTTCGGGACGGGCTGCGGCTCGGGCGAGCTGCCGCCGCCGTCGCTGCAGGCGCCCAGGCCCACAGCCAGGCTCAGGGTGGAGATCAGGCCGGCGGCGCGCAGGCTCAGGATGGATGGCTTGTTCATGATGTCTTGAGTTCCCAATGTGGTGAAGGGAGGTGTCAGGCAGGGCTCTGCCACGACGACCTTGTGAGTCATCGACAGGAGGTATTCAGGAGTGGGGCCGCTTCAGTGCGGCGCTGTGGTCCGGCAAGCGGGGCCGTGTACGGCTCCGTGCTGGCTGATTGTTGAAGACATGGGGCACCCTCCCTGGATGGTGGTTTGCGGTGCCCGTCGTGGTCGTTTGAATCTCGGCGGGCGCTGCAAAGCCCCGTGTTTCAGGGCGATGCGCAGTGTCTGAGCCCGCCCTCGTCTTGGCGAGTGACTTGTGGCACAGGCCCTGTGGCGCGGCCCAGGGTGCCGAATTTCGCTACCAAACTGCGCTATGTAAGATGGACGTTACGTAGCTTCAGGGTGACCGCTCACCAGACCGGACCGACGAAGAAGTAGAGGCGGCCGCCGCCGTCGCGCGTGGCGCCCAGGGCCAGATAGACCGGGCCGAAGCGCGAGTCCACCGCGACGAAGCCGCTGGCCGCGAAGCGATTCAGGCTGCGCAGCGTGCGCTCGCCGTAGGGCACGGCCAGCTCCTGGCCCAGCTCCAGCGAGAAGCCGGCGCGCACGGCGTCACCGAAGCCGACCGGCATCTGGCCGACGCGGCGCGCCAGCACCACGCGGGTCAGGGCATAGGACTGGGTCTTGGAGCTCGGCTCGCTGCCCGAGAGGCGCAGGAAGCCGCCCAGACCTTCGCCCTGCGGCAGCTCGATGCGTGCCTCCCCCAGGCTGCCGGCATAGGCGCCGTAGAGGTGGCCGGCCCATTCGCCGCGCCGGAAGGCCTGCATGAACTTGATCTGGTAGGTCGAGGCCTGGCCTTCCACGGTCAGCGGGTAGCGGCGCAGCGCCAGGTTGAGCAGGCGGCCGCTGCTCGGGAAGGCGGGCGCGTCCAGGCTGTCCAGGCGCCAGCGGAATTCCGGCACACCGAAGTTGGCGCGGATGCGGAAGTCGGCGTCGCGATAGTCCGAACGGATGCGCAAGCCCGCCAGCTGCACATCACCCCAGGCGCCGAGTTGCCGGCCCAAGGCGAAGCCCAGATGCGCCATATCCCATTGATAGGGCTTGAGCGATTCGTTGTCGCGGATGCCCATGATCTCGAGCGAAGGCTCCACATACCAGCGAGAGCCCGGCCCCAGCGGCTGCATCACGCTGGACTTGAGCTCCTTGTAGCTGCCCAGCTTGACGCTGCTGCGCAGCTCGGCACCCCAGCTGTTCAGCCAGCTCAAGGTGTGCAGGGCCGACAAGGTGTTGCGGTTGAAGCTCTTGAAGTCGCTGGCCAGTTCGATGCCCAGGCGCAGGCGGCTGCGCTGCCAGGCCGCTTCGGTCACCGTCATCACGACCTCGCGCCGCCCCTGATCGTCGCTGACCTGGGTCTGCACCCGTTCGAAGTCGCCACGCCCGTAGAGCTGAGCGCTGGCCTGCTGGATGCGCTCGCGGCTGGTGGACTGGCCGGGCTGCAGGTCGATCTCGCGCTGCAGGGCCTGCGGGTTGGTGAAGCGGCTGCCCTGGATGCGCAGGGCCGCCAGCGGCAAGGGCCCGGCCTCGGCCTGGCTGCGCAGGCGGCGGCGCTCTTCATGCAGGGCGTAGCGCGGCGCGGGCAGGGCGAGCGCGCGCAGGCGTTCGCTGGCCGCCAAGGCGGTCAAGAGGCCGTCATCGATGGCGCGCTCGGCGGATTCGAAATCGGTCAGGCCGATACCGCTCATTTCCGGCGTCAGCAAGACATCGGCGCTGCCCAGTTCCTCCAGCGAGCGCTCGACATTCTGGGTGGTCAGGATCTTGATCATCTGATCCGTGACGCTGAGCGCGCTCTGGATCTCCTGCTCATCCAGCAGGGGCGAGCCGACATTGACGGCGATGATCACGTCGGCGCCCATGGCCCTAGCCACGTCGACGCCGAGGTTGCGCACCAGGCCGCCGTCCACCAGCAGCCGGCCCTTGACCCGCACCGGCGAGAACAGCCCCGGCACCGCCATCGACGCACGCATGGCCTGGTTCAGCGGCGTGTCCTTGAGCACAACCAAGCGGCCGTTGACCAGATCGGTGGCCAGGGCCTGGAAGGGCAGGGCCAGTTGATCGATCGCTTGCTCGGAGCGCTGGTTGGGTGCCAGCCGCTCCAGGGTGAACTCGAGCGCACTGTTGCCGGCGGCCGAACTGGGCAGCAACAAGCCTTCCCGGTCCAGGCCCAGCTCGATGCGGGAGGCCAGCAGGCGGTCTTCCTCGCGGCGCCGGAAGCTCAGATCCGGTCGCGCGGGTCGGTCGGCCAGGATGCGGGTCCAGTCGGCCGTGCGCACCAGCTGCTCGAGTTCTTCGACGCTGCGTCCGGCCGCATAGGCGCCGCCGACCACCGCCCCCATGCTGGTGCCCACGACCAGGTCCACCGGCACTTGCAGCTGCTGCAAGGCCTTGAGCACACCGATATGGGCCAGGCCGCGTGCACCACCGCCCGACAGCACCAGGCCGACGCGTGGCCGGCCGGCTTCCGGCGGGCCGCCGGCGGGCGCGGCCGGCGCCAGCGTGCTTGCCGCGAACAGGGTGAAAAAGCACAGCGTCAGGCTGCGCAGCCCGGGGCTGGCTGTGCGGCGGAGCTGATGGGGAACTGAGCGTTGCATCGTCGCTGGGACCTTTCTCCGATCTTCAGACCCGCGAGTGCGCGCGCGTGTCTGGTCGAATTGTTGGGCTTAGAACTTGTCCGCAAATAGGCGGGTCAGAGGATGGCAAGGCGATTTGAGCGCAGAGCAAGGCGCAGACCGGAGCGATACCCGTAGGTATCGCGAGGATCTGCAACGCAGCAATGCGTTCAAAGCGGCCGCCAGCCGACCCTGACTATTTACGGATAAGTTCTTAGGCTCCTCCGAGCCGGCGGCGGCGATTGTCTGTCATGGCGTGTGACTCACAGCTGGCATCGCTTAGAGTGCAGCCGACGGCCACGACCGCCTTGCTTTCCCTGCCCTGCCACTGCCTGCCCTCCCATGCCCCAAGATCCGCGCGCCACCGTCACGCCTGAGGACTTCAATGTCGCGCCCGAGCTGCTCGGCCAGCCTTTGGCCACGCCGCGCCAGCGGGCCCTGGCCATGGGCATCGATGTGGCGGTACTCGCCCTGGTGAGTCAGCTGGCCAACAACTGGCTGATGATGGCTGCGGCCCTGGGGCTCTACACCTGGCTGCGCCAGTTTCGACCCGAGGTGTTCGCTCGCCTGCGCTGGCGGCGGCGGCAGCGCGGCGAGGCCGGCGCCGAACCGGCGGCGTCACCGCCCCCGATGCTGCGGCCGCAGCGGCGCTGGTTGGCCTGGCTGCTGGTGGCCTGGTTCAGCTACCAGGGTGTGGTGACGCTGTTTCAGGGCGACCCGGAGGCTGATGCCGAGTCGGCGGCCGAGACCGCCAGCCAAGCGAGCGGCACGCTCAGCAAGGCTGAGTTGCGCGAGTTGCGTGAGCGGGCGGAGGACGAGCCGGAAGGGAGCGTCGATGCCGCAGATGCCGCGGCATCAGCCGCAGTGCGAGCCGCGGCCCTCGAGGTGCACCACCAAGCCTTGCACGGCCTGGTCCGCGCGCAGGAGAAACAGCTGGATCAGCTGCGTGAAGAAGTGGTGCTGGCCGGCCAGCCCCAGGCCATGCGTTGGCTCAAGGCCGCCCAGCGCTGGATGGATGAGCTGCTGCGCCACTATGTGACGCCGGCGCTGTATTTCTGCCTGCTGCCCCTGCTCTGGCCGGGCCAGACCCTGGGCAAGCGTCTGCTGGGCCTGCGTGTGCAGGAACTCAGCGGCAAGCCCATGACCTTGATGTTGGGCTTCAGGCGTTTTGGCGGTTATGCCGCGGCCACCGTCACCGGTGGCATCGGTCTGCTGCAGATCCTCTGGGACCCAAACCGGCAGGGGCTGCAGGACAAGACGGCGCACACGGTGGTGTTGGACTTGCGCGCGCAGCGGCGCCTGCCGCCGGTGTCTGAGGGCCAGCCTTCGCCGCCGCCGCAGACACCGGACTGAGCGCGGCCTCAGTTGCCGTTGTTGCGGATCTGTGGGTCGTAGCTCGGATAGAGCGCGCTCGTGTTCGCATCCGAGAAGACCAGGATCACGCCCTTGGTGCTGCTGCCGTCGGCCGGCATGGGGATGGTGACCACGCCGTTCACAGCGGTGACGAAATTGCTGGTCGTGCTGGCCGCCGGCTGGTTCAGTGTGTCGTAGGTGGCGCTCTTCAGCTGCAGGCCGGACCCGCTGGCCTGGGCGATCTGGCAATTCGTGATGCCCTGGCCGTAGACCAGGGTGCCGGAGATCGGCTGCTGGCAGGCGGGGTCAGCGAAATAGCTGCAGCTCGCATTCATGGGTGAGCTGCGGCTGCCCGTGGGCGATGCTTTGACGTAGTAGATGCTGGTGGTGTTGCTCATACGAAACCCTCTCCGGAATGTGCCGGTCCGTTGCTTGATTCATGCCAATGAGCCGGTGAGCTTGTTTCATATGCCAGCACTCGCAGCCGGCGCTGAGCTCAGTGCCGCTGTTCCAGCCAGTCCCGTTCTTCTTTGACCTCGGCCTCCCGGTTCAGGCAGGAATGTGCCCGCACCCAGCTGCGGGTGATGCCGTGATGAACGCGCAGCAAGGGCCTTTGTTTGTCCAATTGGGTCACCAGTGCCTGACAGAGCGCTGCCCCGGCCGCCGTGCTCTCGTGCTGGCTGCGCCAGGCCGCCAAGTCCAGCTGCTGCTGGGCAAAGGCGTCCAACAGAGGCAGGTCGGTGGGGCTGCGTTTCAGCCCGTCCTGCAGCGGGGCGACCCATTGGGCGAGGGCCTCGCCGGCGGCCTGAGCTTGCCCCGCCGCCTCCAGTGCCGCCGCCAACTCCAGGCCGACCTTGACGCGCAGCGGCAGACGGCGCAGGCCTGCCGCCGCTGAGGCCTTCTGTGCCTGCTCGCGCAATGCCTGGTCCAAGGCTTTCGCTTGCGCCAATTGAGCGGCTCTCGTGTGGCTGCGCAGGGCCAGCTGACCGGCTTCGATCCGCTGCAACTGCTGTTGCCAGCCGCGCTCATTGGGGTCCTGGCGCAGCAGCTTGCGCATCAACTCGGCGGCTGCCCGGTATTGCTCTTGCGCGAGCTCCGTGTGCTTCAGTGCGGCCTCGGCCTGGGCAATCCAGTCGCGCACCGTGGCGGCGCGGGCCGTCCAGTCGAGGTCGGCTGGCGCCAGGGCTCGATTGGCTTCGACATCGCGCAAGGCCTCGATGAACAAGGTCCGGGCTTGTTGCAGCTCACCTTGCCAAAGCAAGGCGGTTCCCAGCCAGGTCAGGCTGTCGGCCAGCTCGGCCTTGAGGCCCAGCTGCTGCGGGTCCTGGCTCAGAGCGCGCTGTTTCAGCGCAATGGACGCCTGGAACAACCGGGTGGCTCCGGGCAAATCACCGCTGTCCAGTTGCAGGCTCCCCAGGCTGTTGAGCGCATAGGAGAGCTCGACCATGGCGTCCAGCTCGCCCGGTGCTGCGTCCAGCCAGGCTTGGCTGAAATCACGATAGGCCTCGAATTGCTGGCGCGCTTCTGCAAAGTGGCGCTGCGTGTAGTGCACATGGCCCAGCCAGAACGCGGCAGCACCTTGTGCCCGGTACCACGGCCCCGCCAGCTCTGGCTCCGGCTGTACTTGTGCCAGCAAGGCCTGGGCCGACTGCAGCGGCGCCACGGCGGCGTCGAGCTGCAGCTTGGACACCTGGACTTCTCCCAGCACGGTCAAGGCCTTGGCTTGTTGCAGCCGCGCCTGCGGGCTGGGCGGTGCCGCGTTGGCGCCACGGGCTGCGCCCAGATGGGCCAGGGCCTTGGCTCCGACGCTGTCCAGCAGGTCCAGTCGACCGACCGGGCGCAGCTTGTCGGCGAATTCGCCTAGGAGATAGCTGAGCAACTCATCCGATTCGCTGCTGCGCTGGCGTGCGACATGTTCGGCCTGCTCGGCCCGTCGGGCCTGGCTCAGGCTCAGCGCGGTCAGGGATGACAGGCCCAGCACGGCAGCGCTGCCCGCTGCCACCCAGACGCGATGCCGGCGCAAGAACTTGCGCAAGATATAGCCAGGGCGGTCCGGCCGCGCCAGGATGGGTTCATGGCCCAGCCAGCGCCGCAGGTCTTCGGCCAAGGCTGCGGCATTGGCATAGCGCTCGGCCGGCGCCTTTTTGAGCGCCTTGGCGACGATGGTGTCCAGGTCACCGCGCAGCTGGCGGGCCACGCCGCTGGGCACGCGCTCTGACACTTTCTTCGGCTCCACCTCGACCAGGGTGCGCAGGCGCTCCAGCGGGGTGGTCTGCGCCTCGTCGCGGCCCTCGGTCGGGTGCTGGCCGCTGAGCAAAAGGTAGAGCAGCACGCCCAGGGCATAGACATCGGTGGCGGTGGTCACCTCGCCGCCCTGCATCTGCTCGGGCGCGGCATAACGCGGCGTGTAAGCGCGTCCAGCCACACGGGTCAGCTCGGTGGCAGCGCCGGGGGGCGTGGTGTCATCGTCGCCCGCGCGGTGGAGCAGCTTGGCGATGCCGAAGTCCAGCAGCTTCACCTCGCCGGCCGCCGTCACCAGGATGTTGGTGGGCTTGAGGTCTCGGTGCAGGATCAGGCGGGTGTGGGCATGAGCCACGGCGGCCAGCACATCGAGGAACAGGCGCACCCGGGCTTCGCAGTCGAGACCGCGCTCGACGCAGAAGCGGTCCAAGGGCAGGCCGTCGATGTATTCCAGCACCAGATAGGGCTGCTGGTGTTCGGGCGCCACGCCGGCATCGATCAGGCGGGCAATGTGCGGATGGGTCAGCCGGGCCAGGATCTGGCCTTCGCGGGCAAAGCGGCCGGCGTCGCCGCGGCCCAGCAGTCCGGTGTTCAGGAATTTGATCGCCACCTGGCCTTCGAAGCGACCGTCGGTGCGGCGGGCCAGCCAGACCGTGCCCATGCCGCCCTGGCCGATTTCGCGCTCCAGGGTGTAAGCGCCCACCGTTTGGCCGGCCTGGTTGTGGGTGCTGGCGGCCTCGGCCACGCTGAGAGCGGGGCTGGCGAGAAAGTCCTCGGCCTCCAGGGCCTCTTGCCGGAGCAGCAGCTCGGCCAGGTCCTCGATCAAGTCTGTGCTCAGCTCGGGGCCCAGCTCGGCCTGATCGCGCAGGGCTTGCAGGCGGGCGGGGCGCTGCTCGGGCGCCAGGTCCAGCAGTTCATCGAGCAGGGGGCTCAGGCGGGCCCAGCGGGCTTTGTCGATCTCGGCCATCCGTTCAGCTCAGGGACATGGACAGGAACAGCCGGGCTTTCTGCCAATCGCGCTGCACGGTGCGCTCGGTCACGCCCAGGCTTTCGGCGATCTCGCTTTCCAGCAGGCCGCCGAAGTAGCGCATCTCCACCACCTGGGCCAGGCGCGGCTCCAGGGCGGCCAGCTCTTCCAGCGCTTCGTGCACGCGCAGGATTTGCTCGTCGCCTTGCGGCGGCAGATTGGCCACGGCCGTGTTCAGGGTCAGCTGCTCCAGGCCGCCGCCGTGGCGCTCGGCCTGGCGGCTGCGCACCAGGTCGATGACGATGCTGTGCATCACCTTGGCGGCATAGGCCAGGAAATGCTTGCGGTCGGGGAAGTCGAGCTGGCCGCTGGCCTGCAGGCGCAGATAGCTTTCGTGCACCAGGCCGGTGGGGTCGAGCAGGGTCAGGTGGCCGGCCTGCTGCAGGCGGCGTCGGGCCAGGCGCTGGAGGTCGGCGTAGAGCAAGGCCATCACCTGATCGGTGGCCTGGCGGTCGCCGTCTTGGGCGGCGCGCAGCAGTTGGGTGATGTCGCTCATTGGGCAGGCACTCTAGCAGCCGGCCGCGACCTCAATTTTTTTCATCGGCCATGTCGGGTTTGCGCTGCGGGCTGCGTTTTAACAAGGGAAGGCACGACAGCTTGTCGATTCCAGGGAGGCCACACAAGGGGCTGTCGAAGGGTGTCGTGCCTTCACCCGCAGCGCGGGTGTCAGGGGCCGGCTGTCATCGGCGTCGCTGACGCCGGGGCTGCCCACCATCAAAAAAAGAATCTGCGACCGTGAACAAGATCACTGCCGTTTGGGACCGAGGGAACGCCATGCCAATGCCTTTGCCGGCCAGCCTGGAGCGACCGCGCCGCCGCGCCGGCGAGCTGCCGGCGCTGGAGCTGTTGCAAGACATGTTGGGCCTGGCTGCGCTGATGAACCGCGAGTTGGGCCAGGCGCGCCGGGTCGGCACCCGGCCGGCCTTGCTGCTGATGCAGGTCGAGGCGCGCGCCGAGCGCAGCGGCCAGGCGCTTTCAGCGCTGCAGCAGCAAGGCTTGTTGCAGGCCGTGGGGGCCCGCCTGCGCTGCCGGGTGCGCGGCCACGATGTGGTCGCGCGCATCGGCACCTTGCGCTTTGCCGTGGTTCTGCAGAATATGGAGCGAGCGCCGCTGGCACAGATCCAGGCGCGTTTGCAGCGTGCCTTGAGCGGGCCGTATGAGCTGCAGGATGAACTGCTGTTCGCCAGCCTGCGCGTCGGCGCCGCCGCTGCCACCGGCCCGCGTGCCAGCGGGCTGGAGCTGAGCCAGGCCGCCGAGTCGGCCATGGAGCGGGCGGCGCCCGACTCCAGCTGGGGCGAGCTCATGAGCTGGCAGGCCGAGCCGCGCGGCTGCCGGGCGGAGCCGAGCTGATCCAAGCGCAGGGCGGCGTCCAGTAGGAGGTGTGAGGGCCGCGCTGTTGCGCCGGCAGCGATATGCCCTGGCCGCGATATGCCCCGATGTCTTTTTGCCGGCCTCCGGGTTAGGCTTGCACGGCCCCGTGGGAGAGACCGTCTTGCCGAAGCACGCCCGAGCCCCGTACCGCCGTTTGCAAGCCGCGCTGCTGCGTCTGCTGCTGGCTGGCTTGCTCGTCCTGGGGCCAGGTCTTGCCCAGGCGGCCGCCCTGCATGGCTTGCGCTTCAACCAGCTGGGCAGCGACGAGGGTCTGCCCGGCTCCGGCGTGGTGACCATGCTGCAGGACAGCCGGGGCCTGGTGTGGGTCGGCACCGGCAATGGCCTGGCCCGCTATGACGGCCGCCATTTCAAGGTCTGGGAGCCTGATCCCGAGCAGCCGGGCAAGCTCAGCCATGGCTTGGTGCACAGCTTGTGGGAGGACCGTGCCGGTCAAGTGCTTTGGGTCGGCACGCGCACCGGCCTGGACCGCATCGATCTGCGCGATGACAGCGTGCGCCGCATCGCCATGCCCAAGGAGCTGGCCCTGCAGGACCAACCCGTGCTGGGTCTGGCGCCGGCCGGGCCGCAGCGACTCTGGGTGGCCACCCCCATGGGCCTGTTCCTGCTCGACCCGGCGAGCGGCCGCTTCGAACGCTGGCAAGCCGAGGGCTGGGCGCAGCCACAAGAAGATCAGCGTGTGCGCAGCCTGCTGGCGGACGGCCAGGGCGGGATCTGGCTGGCGCAAGGTCACCGGGTCGTGCACATCGACGCCCAAGGGCGGCTGCAGCAACAGCTCAACACCTTGCAAGGCAGCCCGACCGGGCAGTTCAGCCCGGTCGAGTTGCTGGCGCGCCGCCTGGCTTTTGATCGCGAGGGCCGGCTCTGGGTCGGCATGGCCGCTGGCCTGCAGCTCTGGCGCATTCCTGCCGATGGCCGCTCGCCGCCTCAGCCCGAGGCCTTGCCCGAACACCTGCGCCTGCCGCGCGCCGTGGTCCACAGCTTGTTGCTCGATCAGGACGGCGCCATGTGGATTGGGGTGGGCGCCTCGCCGGCACTGCACCGTTGGCGCGCCGGGCAAAGCCACAGCGAGTCCTATGTGCACCTGCCTGGCGTCAGCAGCAGCCTGGCCGGTGACAGCGTGGCCGCCTTGATGCAGGACCGCAGCGGCACGCTCTGGGTCGGCACCTGGGGCAGCGGCATCAGCCTGACGGACTTGGCCGCGCGCGGTTTCAGCAGCTATTTGGAGGTGCCGGGCGACCCGCGCAGCCTGTCCAACAACACGGTCATGGCGACCCTGCTCGATGGCCCCGAGCATGCCTGGCTGGGCACCTATGGCGGCGGCCTGAACCGCTTGCATCTGCCCAGCGGTGACACCGAGCGCATCGACGCCTCAGCGGTGCCCTTGAAGCGCATCAAGGCCATGCTGGCCGAGCCGGATGGGCGCCTGTGGCTGGGCGGCGATGGCGGCCTGTTGCTTTACGACCCGCGGCGCGGCCGCAGCCAGGCCGTGGAGCTGGGCCATCGATCGCCGGGTGGCGCGTCCATCAGCTCGCTGCTGCGTGACCGCCAGGGCCAGGTCTGGGCCGGCAGCGCCGGCGGGCTCTACCGCCTGGACCGCGAGCGCCGCCTCAGCGTGTTTCGCGGTCAGCCTGGGCAGGCCGGCAGTCTGAGTCATGACGTGGTGGACTGCTTGCTGGAGGACCGCGACGGCCGGCTCTGGGTCGGCAGCAAAGGCGGCTTGCAGCTCTGGGATGCCGAGAAGCAGCAGTTCAGCCAGCCGGTGCTGCCCAGTGCCGACATGCCGGCCCCGGGCAAGCTGCCGATCTTCGGCATGCGCCAGGATGCGCAGGGCCGGATCTGGCTGGCCACCGAGATGGGCCTGTACCAGTTGCTGGCGCGTGGCGACGCTTGGGAGATCAAGTCCTGGCGTGAGCTGTCCGGCATGCCCAAGGGGGAGTTCAGCGCCATCCAGGATGCCTTGAATGGCGAAATCTGGCTCAGCAATGAGCAGGGTCTGACGCGGGTGCAGCCGGATCGCCGGCAGGCCCGCTTCTACCCCGGGCGCAGCCGTTTCGGTGGCGGTTTTGCGTTCGGCTCGGCGGCGCGTGGGCCGGACGGCAGCCTTTACTTTGGCGGGCCCGGGTTGCTGCGTTTCCAACCCGAGGCGCTGCGCGACAACCCGACGCCGCCGCAGCTGGTGCTCAGCGATGTGTTGATCCTGAACCGCTCGGTGCGTGCCGTCGATCCAGCCCTTGGTGCCGCGGCCAGTGGCGCCGCGGCGACGCCGGACCGGGCGCCGACCCTGAAGGGGCTGGATGGCCCTTTGCATCTGATCGAAAGCCTGCAGATCTCGCATCACGAGACCATGGTCAGCTTCGAGCTGGCGGCCTTGCATTTCAATCAGCGGCAGCTCCTGCGCTATGCCTGGAAGCTGGAGGGCTTTGACCGTGACTGGATCTACGGCATCGGCGATCTGGGCTTGGCCACCTACACCAATCTCGACCCCGGCCGTTACCGCCTGCATGCCAAGGCAGCCAATCCGGATGGCCTCTGGAGCGAGAGTCGGGTGCTGCTGGAGCTTTCTGTGCAGCCGCCGTTCTGGCGCAGCTGGTGGTGGCGGGCGGGCATGGTCACTTTGTTCCTGCTGGCCATGGCCCTGGCCTACCGATTGCGCGTGCGCGTGCTGCAGCAGAGCCGTCAGCGCCTGAGCGAGCTGGTCGAGCAGCGCACCGAGCAGTTGCAGGAGCAGCAGCAACAGCTGGCGCGCGAGAAGCAGGCCGCCGATGCGCAGCGCGAGGTGGCGGAGAAGGCGCGCCGTGATATCGGCCTGCTCAGCGAGATCGGCCGGCAGATCACCGCTTCGCTCGATGTGGCCGCGATCCAGCAGACGCTCTACCGCCATGTCAACGAGCTGGTCGATTGCAGCGTGTTCGGCGTCGGCCTGGTGGACTGGCAGGCGCGCCAGATCAACTTCGACTTCGTCATGCAGCGCGGCCAGGCCTTCAAACCCTATCAGCGCGCGCTCGACGGGCCCGGCCCGGCGGCCCAATGCGCGCTGCAGGCGCGCGAGCTCAACCTGGCCGACCTGGGGCAGGACAACCGGGACTTGCAGCCCGAGGGCGAGGCACCGCTGCGCGCCCAGCTGCAGAGCGGCGCCGAGCCGGACGAGGTGCATTCGGGGCTTTATGTGCCCATGATGCTCAAGGGCGAGGTCCTGGGCGTGATCAGCGCCTTGAGCCCCAGGCTGCGCGCCTTTGGCGCCGCAGACCTGGACATCCTGCGCACTCTGGGCGCCTATGCCGCGGTTGCCCTGGACAATGCCGAGGCCTACCGGCGCCTGCAGATCACCCAGAACCAACTGGTCGAGCAGGAGAAGCTGGCGGCCCTGGGCTCGCTGGTGGCCGGTGTCGCCCATGAGCTCAATACGCCGATCGGCAACAGCCTCTTGATGGCCAGCACCTTGAGCGACAGCAGCAAGCGCTTTTTGCAGCAGGTGCAGTCGGGCGCGCTGCGGCGTTCGGAGCTGGAGCGCTTTTGCCAGACGGCCGAAGAATCAAGCCAGCTGCTGGTGCGCAGCCTGGGCCAGGCGGCCAGCCTGGTGACCAGCTTCAAGCAGATCGCCGTGGACCAGACCTCGGACCAACGCCGCGTCTTCGACCTGGCCACGCTGTGCCGCGAGGTGGTCCTGACCCTGGGCAACCGCCTGCGCCGCGATGAGCATGAGCTGCGCCTGGAGGTGCCCGAAGGCCTGACCCTGGACAGCTTTCCGGGGCCGCTGGGCCAGGTGCTGACCAACCTCATCATCAATGCCATGGTCCACGGTCTGGACGGCCGCAAGGGTGGCTTGCTGCAGTTGCAGGCCGAGGCCCTGGACGGCGAGCGCCTGCGCCTGCTCTTCAGCGACAACGGCCGTGGCATCAGCGCAGAGAACATCGGCCGCATCTTCGACCCCTTCTTCACCACCCGCTTGGGTCAGGGAGGCAGCGGCCTGGGCCTGCACATCAGCTACAACATCGTCACCGCCACCCTGGGCGGCAGCATCAGCGTGCGCAGCGCACCGGGCGAGGGGGCTCAATTCGAGATCGTCCTGCCGCGCGTGGCGCCGCGCGGGCCGGCGGGGTCGCCATGATCGACTAAGCTTGCGCCTCCTTGCCACGGCGCTTGTCTGTTTCACCACGCTTCCACCATGCATTCACCTTTGCCCAGACTTCCTCTCGCGGCCCTGGCCCTGAGCATCACCTTGGCCCTGGCCGCTTGTTCGAGCACGCCCTTGGCCGAGTCCGCCGCTCCGGGCGCGGCAAAGGCGCCGCCCAAGCTGGTCGTGTTCCTGGTGGTGGACGGCCTGCCCATGCGTCAGGTGCTGGCCTACCGCGAGCAGCTGCAGGCCGATGGCTTCAAGCGTTTCCTCGACCAGGGCGCCTGGTTCTCCGATGCCCGTTACGCCCATGGCCACACGGTCACGGCCGCCGGCCACGCCACCATGCTGACCGGCGCCTACCCGCAGCGCACCGGCATCATCAGCAATGAGTGGAACGACGCGCAGACCTTTGCACCGGTCTACAACACCGGCGACACCGCCTACCAATACATCGATCACAAAACCGACCCGCTGGCCGGCACCAGTCCGCGCAATCTGCGCGCCGAAACCGTGGGCGATGTGCTGCGCACGCGCCAGCC
Organism: Paucibacter sp. DJ2R-2; assembly: GCF_025717675.1. Taxonomy (GTDB): domain Bacteria; phylum Pseudomonadota; class Gammaproteobacteria; order Burkholderiales; family Burkholderiaceae_C; genus Paucibacter_A. The sequence continues at coordinate 233,032 of NZ_JAJIRT010000004.1, read as the reverse complement.
GGCGTCCAAGGTGATCGGCATCTCGGGCAAGGACCGGGGCGCCATCCTGCCGGCCGGCCACAAGGGCACGGCGTATATGTATATGAGCGAGGACGGCCAGTTCGCCTCCAGCACCTACTACATGAGCAGCCACCCGCAGTGGGTGCGTGATTTCAATGCCGCCAAGCCGGCCGATGCCTTCTTCGGCAAGGCTTGGGCGCCGCTCTTGCCCGAGTCGGCCTATGCCGGTTCGGTGCCCGACGGGCAGCCCTGGCAGTTCAATGGCGGCAATGGCAATCGCTTGCCGGCGGTTCTGGGCGCCAAGCACGAGAAGCCGGGCCCGCTGTTCTACGGCAACATCCTGCCCTCGCCCTATGGCGACGAGCTGACCCTGGCCTTCGCTCGCGCCGCCATCGAAGGCGAACAGCTGGGCGCCGATGCGCAGACCGACATTCTTTCGGTCAGCTTGTCCAGCCATGACTATGTCAACCATGCCTTCGGTCCCGAGTCGCGCCTCTCGCACGACCATTTCCTGCACCTGGACCGTTATCTGCAGGGCTTCTTTCAGTACTTGGACCAACGGGTTGGCCGCGCCAACTACCTGGTGATGCTGACGGCTGACCATGGCTTTGCGGATTCGCCGGACTGGGCCAAGACCCAGGGGCGCGACGCCGAGCTGCTCAATCCGGGCGTGGTCATGACGGCGCTCAATGCCGGCCTGGTTCAGAAGTTCGGCGAGGGCCGTTGGGCCGTCAAGTTTTCGGCCGCTGGCGTGCTCTTTGATCACCAGCTGATCGCGGCCCGTGGCCTGGCGCCGGCCGATGTTCATGAAGAAGCCGCACGCCTGCTGCGCGGCATGAACGGCATCGTTGCCGCCTTCACGCCTGCGCAGCTGCGCAGTGCCGACACGGCCACGCCCTTCCTGGACGCCATGCGCAAGGCCTGGCACCCTGAGGTGTCGGCGCCGGTGCAGTTCGTCATCAAGCCCAACTGGCTGTTCAGCTCGCGCACCGGTGGCAGCTCTCATGGCACGCCGCACCGCTATGACCAGCATGTGCCCATCCTGGGCTGGGGCCCGGCCTGGCTGGGCCGCGGTGAGGTGAAGACGCCGGTGGAGGTGGTGGACATTGCGCCGACCCTGGCCGACATCCTGCAGGTGCCGGCACCGGCGCAGTCGCAGGGGCGCCCCCTGCCGCTGCCGGGCGCATCGCCCGCAGCGCTGGCCCGCTGATGTTGTTTTCCTGGTTCGAGCGCCGGGTCGACCCCTTCCCGGCCGGCCCGCCGCCGCAGCCGCCGCTGGGCTTCTTCCCCTTTGTCTGGTCGGCCACGCGCGGCATGCGTGGCCTGATCCTGGCAATGACGCTGCTGACCGCCGGCATCGGTGCTTTCGAGGCCCTGCTGTTCGCAATGCTCGGCTCGGTGGTGGACTTTCTCAGCCAGGTGCCGGCCGACCGCTTGTGGGCGCAGGAGAAGGGCCGTCTGGCCTTGCTGGCCGGCATCCTGCTGCTCAGCCCGCTGCTGATCGCCTTGCAGGCCTTGAGCAAGTACCAGGGCCTGTCGGCCAATTTCCCGATGCGCCTGCGCTGGAACTTCCACCGCCATCTGCTCGGCCAGAGCATGAGCTTCTTTGCCGATGAGTTTGCCGGCCGGGTGTCGGCCAAGCTGATGCAGACGGCGCTGGCGGTGCGCGACTGCGTGCTCATCGTCACCGACATCCTGGTCTTCATCACCATCTACTTCATCACCATGCTGGGCGTGGTGGGCAGTTTCGATCTGATCCTGATGCTGCCCTTCCTGGGCTGGTTGCTTTGCTACGGTCTGGCGCTGTACCACTTCGTGCCGCGCCTGGGCCAAGCGGCCAGTGCGCAGGCCGATGCGCGCAGCCTGATGACGGGCCGCATCACCGACGCGTACACCAATATCAGCACCGTCAAGCTGTTCTCGCACAGCCAGCGCGAGGCGCAGTTCGCGCGCGGCGCGATGCAGGAATTCCTGGGCACGGCTTACCGGCAGATGCGCCTGGTCAGCGGTTTCGAGGTGGTCAACCATGTGCTGTCCATGGGCCTGATCGCCAGTACCGCCGGCATGACGCTGTGGCTGTGGACGCGCGGCGAGGTCGGCGTCGGCGCGGTGGCGGCGGCCACGGCCATGGCCCTGCGTCTCAACGGCATCGCACACTGGATCATGTGGGAGATGTCCAGCCTGTTCGAGCACATCGGCACGGTGCAGGACGGCATCAGCACCCTGGCGCGTGGCGTGACGGTGCGCGACGCGGACGGCGCCCAGCCGCTGCAGGTCAGCCGCGGCGAGATCCGCTTCGAGCAGGTCAGCTTTGCCTATGGCGGCACGAAGCCGGTGCTGAAGGCCCTGGACCTGCAGATCCGCGCCGGCGAGAAGATCGGCTTGGTCGGGCGCTCTGGTGCCGGCAAGTCCACCCTGGTCAATTTGCTGCTGCGTTTCCATGACCTGGAGCAGGGCCGCATCTTGATTGACGGCCAGGACATCGCCGGCGTGACCCAGGACAGCCTGCGCGCTCAGATCGGCATGGTCACCCAGGACACCTCGCTGCTGCATCGCTCGGTGCGCGACAACCTGCTCTACGGCCGCCCCGACGCCGACGAAGCACAGATGGTGCAGGCGGCCGAGCGGGCCGAGGCCATGACCTTCATCGCCGGCCTCAGCGACCCGAAGGGGCGCAGCGGTTTTGACGCCCATGTCGGCGAACGCGGCGTCAAGCTCAGCGGCGGCCAACGTCAGCGCGTTGCCATTGCCCGGGTGATGCTGAAGGACGCGCCCATCCTGCTGCTGGACGAGGCGACCAGCGCGCTGGATTCGGAAGTCGAGGCGGCGATCCAGACCAGCCTCTACCGCCTGATGGAAGGCAAGACGGTGGTGGCGATCGCCCACCGCCTGTCAACCATCGCCGCCATGGACCGTCTGATCGTGATGGACGGCGGCGAGATCGTCGAGCAGGGCGACCACACCAGCCTGTTGGCTCAGGGCGGTTTGTACGCCAGGCTGTGGGCTCACCAGAGTGGCGGCTTCCTGGGCGAATCTGACTGAGCGTCTGGCGCGTGCGCAAACGCCATCAGCCCGGAGCAATCACTGGACGGCGCGCTGCGCTGCGCAAGGCGCTTTTCAGTCGGCCAGGCAGATCCGGTCACGCCCCGCGGCTTTGGCCTGGTAGAGGGCGGCGTCGGCCCGTGCCAGCAGGCTGGTCGCGCTCTCGCCCCAGATGGCCTGCGCCAAGCCGACCGAGCAGGTGTAGCTCAGCTCGCCATGTTCGGCCAGAGGTCGGGCCTTGCGCACGCGCTCAAGCAGACGGTTCATGATGGCCTCTGCTTGCGGGGCGGCGGTGGCCGGCAGGATCAAGAGAAACTCCTCTCCGCCGATGCGGGCGCAGCCGTCCTCGCGGCGGATGCTGGCCTGCAGCTGGCGCGCGAAATCACACAGAACCTGGTCGCCGGAGCCGTGGCCGAAGCGGTCATTGATGCTCTTGAAACCGTCCAGGTCGAGCGCGGCCACGCAGAGCGGCCAGGTCTCGCTTCGTACCAGCACGTCTTGCAGCATCTGCATGCAGTGACGCCGGTTGCTCAGTCCTGTGAGCGGGTCGGTGTGGGCCGCTGCCAGGGCGCGCACATGGGCCAGGCGCAGGCTGCGATTGTCCTGGCGAAGGCTGGTGATGTCGCTGGCGACCAGCAACATCCAGCCTTGCGCTTGCGTGGTCTCGGTGACCCAGAGCCAGCGGCCGTCACAGAGGTCGACTTCGAAGGCCCGGTAGGGCAGCTTGCCGCGCCGGCTGCTGACCGAGGCCAGCCAGGTGTCGATGTCGCTGGTTTCGATCAGGGCGCCGTGGCCTTGCGCATGGTTGTCGCGCATCATGTCGGCCCAGGTGAGCAAGCCATCCGGCTCGACGCAATAGGCTTCGCGGAAGGCCGTGTTGGCGTGGCAGAGCACATCGCGCGCGTCGAACAAGGCCACCAGCAGCGGGCTCTGCTCCTGCAATTCGAGCAGGGTTTCGGCCAGACCCGGGGGCAGCGGCGCGGGGGCAGTGGTCATCAGTGGGCAACTCCGGCGGATGCGAGCATTCTGCTGCATCTGCCGGCCCGGGCGGGCAATGCGTTTCAGCGTCGGCTGATTTCGCCCGATCCGCTGATGGATTGGCGCAACTGGGGGCGCCCGCCGTAGCTGAGATCCCCGGAGCCGCGCAAGCTGGCGTCCAAAGTCTCGGACACGCCCAGGGCCAGATCGCCCGAGCCGCTCAGTTCCGCCTTGACCTTGCGTCCGCTGAGCGCACGGGCATCGACATCGCCCGAGCCATTCAGTGTCCAGCTCTGGGTGTCGGCGCGGCCGGCCACTTGCAAATCGCCCGAACCGATCAGGCTGGCCGTCAGCTCCTGCACTTCGAGCTGGCCGACCCGGACATCGCCGGAACCATTGAGGCTGAGGCTCAGGCGCTCGCCCTTGAATCGGTCCAGCTGCAGATCGCCCGAGCCCTCGAGCGCCACGGCTTGCAGGTTCTTGCTCTCGATCCGTATGACAGGGGCTTGGCGGGTACGGAAGCCCGCGTCCTTCTGGATGCGCACGACCAGGGTGTCGCCTTCGACCCGGGTTTCGATCAAGGGCTCGATATTGTCATCGGCCGCCACCTTGACGCTGTCGCCGCTGGCCTGGCTCAGGCGCACATCGAGGGGGCCTTCCAAGCGCAGCTTGCTGAAGGCGGCGACGCTGCGCTGTTTCTCCACCCAGTTTCCCGAACCCTTGAGGCGCGAGCTGCCGCTGCCGTAGTCCTGGGTGCTGCTGAAGTTGAGGCTCCAGCCGTTTCCCTCTTTCTTGAGTCGCAGGTTCCAGTCCTGCTCATTCTGGCCGTGGCCGGCCAGGGCGGTGCCGCAGGCCAGGGCCAGGCTGATCAGGGCCAGCAGGGGGGTGTGGCGATTGGGGCGCATGAGCTGTCTCCTTGGGATGCGTGAGCTTGGTGGCCAGTGTCGGCAGGGACCGACTGGTGGCCAAGGTCTGTGCGACAGACTGCAAGAGGCACAGGCTAGGATGCAAGTCGACGTCCGGCGCGGGGCCGGGCGGAGCAGCGGGAGTGCGCCATGAAATGGGAAGGCCAGCGCGAAAGCGAGAACGTGGAGGACCGTCGGGCTGATGGTCGCGGCGGCGGCGTGGGCCTTGGTGGTCGCATGCCCGGTGGGCGTGGGCTGGGCCTCGGGGGCATCGTGCTGGCGCTGCTGGTGTCCTGGGCTCTGGGCATCAATCCGCTGACGGTCTTGGGGCTCTTGCAGGGGGGCGGCGGCGAGCTGCCGGCCGCTGCACCTGCCGCGCAGCGCAGCGGGCCGCCGGCTCAGGATGCCGGCGCGCGCTTTGTGCGCACGGTGTTGGCTGACACCGAGGATGTCTGGACGGCTTACTTCGCGCGCAGCCAGCAGTCGTACGAGCAGCCGCATCTGGTGCTGTTCTCGGGCCGGTCTGACACCGGCTGCGGCACGGGCGAGGCCGCCATGGGCCCGTTCTACTGTCCAGCGGACCGCAAGGTCTACATCGATCTGAGCTTCTACGACACCTTGCGCGAGCGCTTGGGCGCGCCGGGTGATTTTGCTCAGGCTTATGTGATTGCCCACGAGGTGGGCCACCACCTGCAGAATCTGCAAGGCACGACGGCCAAGCTGGAGCGCGCCCGCCAGCGGGTCAGCGAGCGGGACTACCGCGCCCTGAGCGTGCGCCTGGAGTTGCAGGCGGATTGCTATTCAGGGGTCTGGGCCTTCCACTCGCAACGCAGCAAGAGCTGGTTGGAGCAGGGCGATATCGAGGAAGCCTTGAATGCGGCGGCGCAGATCGGCGACGACACCTTGCAACGGCGCGCTCAGGGCACGGTGGTGCCCGAAAGCTTCACCCATGGCAGCAGCGAGCAGCGGGTGCGCTGGTTCAAGCGCGGGCTGGAGAGTGGCGATCTGAAGGCCTGCGACAGCTTCAAGGCAGCCGCGCTCTGAGCTGCGCTCAGTCCAGCACCACGAAAGGGTGGCCGGCTGCGATGGCCGCCACTGTGCCGTCGCGCTTCATGCTGTCCCAGGCGCGCAGCAGTTGCTGGTGCAAGCCTTCGCCGCTGCTGCGACTCAAGGCCATGAACAGCGAGGTTTCGGACAGCTTGAGCACCGGTTCGATCTGCTTGAAGTCGTAGCCGAACTGGCCGGTCACCGCCGCTGCCACCGTGCTATTCAATGCGACCAGGTCGTCGCGCTGAATAAAAAGCTTGCGCAGCATGGCCGCGTGGTCGGGGCTGCGGTCCAGTTGCTTGCCCAGCTCAAAGCCCTGGGCGACCAAGTCGCGCTCCGCGGCATCTTCCCGGACCACGGCGATCTTGTAGGCCTTGGCGGCCTCCAGCGTGGGCGGGTTGATCTCGGGTCGTGACTTGAGTCGGTACAGAAACACCCGACGCGCGGCGGTCGGTCCAATCCAGAAAAACGCCGACTCGCGCTCGGCCAGGCGTGCCATGCTGACCACCAGAACCCGCGGCGTGGATTGGGCGCGCTGGTAGATCCGCGCCCAAGAATTGAACTCTGCTTTGTAGCCATGGCCCGAGCGCTTGAGCAACTCCTGCATCAATTCCACGGCGTAGCCTGCTGGCTGTCCTGAAGGGTCTTCGTAGGAAAAGGGCGGGACGGGCTCGAGCAGAACGGTCAAGGGTTCGGCTGACCCCACCGATGACGCCGACTGCGCCCACCCGGTGGTGGACGAGATCAGCGCGAAACAGATCAAAAACTGGAAGAACGTCCGAGTGCCACCCATTAAGTTCTGCCTCTCAGGTTCTTGCCGCGAAGTGACGTGACATGTCATCTAGGTGCCCCAAACGTCTATTGGGCATGATTTGCAGAGTTTCACCGAAAGGAACTTTTCACGATCTCGCGATTTTGTGTCCAAAAGTGGCTGTGACCCCCCGGATTGAGGGCTCGGTTGTCATTTGGCGCAAACGCAGAGTCCTCTACCATACGCTTGCTTGGATGGACTTGGCTGCAAGTCGATCGGGCAAGCCGTCTGCGACACTCCAGGTCTCGCGCGACGGATGGGTCGGCAGGCTTGACTGCTGGCTGGCGAGTATTCCGCGAGCACCGCACTGAAACAGAGGCAAGAACGTGAACAACTTCAATGACAACCAGCCAGTGAGCCAAGCCTCCCCCGAGGTCAGCCCCATTGCGGGTCCCGTGCCCTCAGGCAGCCGTCGTCGCTTGTTGCGCGGTAGCCTCGCGGCGCCAGCCCTTTTGGCGCTGACTTCGACACCGGTGCTGGCTTGCAATTGCAAGCTGCCCTCCGGTTTTTCAGCGTCTGGCAATCTGAGCCGCACGGGTTCGAGCAGCTGCGCGGCTCCGGGCAAGCGCCCTGACCAATGGAAGACCAGCGTAGTCTCGGGGCAATTCACGGGCACCGGTGTCTCCACGGGCTGCGCCTTCAGCCCGACCATCGGCGCGGCCGCGGATTCTTCGACCTTCATGGACGCTTTGAATCTGGGCAACGGCAACGAGAAGGCCTTGATCGTGGCCGTGTATCTGCAGGCCATCGTTAACGGCGGTCTGAATTTCCCGGCCGCAAGCGTGGTGAAAAGCATGTGGAACTCGACCGTTGGCACGAATCGATATACCGTGCTGACCGCTCCGGTGGTGACCTGGAATCGAGCCGAAGTGGTGCAGTACTTGAGGTACTTGACCGGTCAGGCTTGAGGCTAGCCTTGGCTGTCAGTGCGCCACAAGCCAGGCTGCCTCGCGTCAGCGCTAGCTCTTGGAGTGAGAGTCAGCAAACTCGTAGTCGGCCCGTTAGTTGCTTGAAAGTCACTTGATCGTTTCCACGTCCGTCGCGGTGGCGCCCGAGCTTGTGCTCGCAGGCGCCGCTCGACGCTTGTTGTGGCGCAAGTTTGAAGACGGGCAAGTGTTCTTTGACCAAGCCAGCGGCGAAACTCAGTTGATGAGTTGGTTGGCTTTTTTTATCTGGCAGCAGGTTTCCACAGGGTCAGCCTGCACGGTCAATGAGTTGTTGCGTTGTGTCCAGGCGGAAGAGCCTGAGGCGGCTGCAGATCAGGTCTTTGTTGAGGTGAGTGAGGCAGTGGATGCCTTGCTGGCGGCTGGTTTGCTGGTGAAGGCAAGCCGTGCTGCTTGAACACCTGTCTGAGCATGAGCTTCGTGCGGCCTTGCTCGGGGACGGCCTGCGAATTGCGACTGGCCCGTTCAACTGCCGCTTGCAGTCGGACATCGCTGCGATCGCCTCTGAGGTGGCGCAGAACTATGCGCATCACCGACTGCTAGGCCCCGAGGAGTTCATCGACTTTCATGTCGCGGTGAATACCAGCCGCGGCTTGCGCCGCTGGATCCGTCCGCAAGCCCTGTTCTCGGTCGACGGCGTCGAGCCTTTCACGCCGCTGCCGCGCGACCAAGCTCTACCCATGATCGAGTGGGGCTTGAACTGGTGCATCACGGCTTACAGCAACCATGCGCTGATTCTTCATGCCGCAGCCGTGGCGCGGAATGGCCGTACCTTGATCCTTCCGGCGCCGCCCGGCTCCGGGAAAAGCACTCTGTGTGCGGCCCTGGTGAATCGCGGCTGGCGCTTGTTGTCGGACGAACTCAGCATCATTCGACTGGACACCGGCGCCATGCTGGGTTTGGCCAGGCCGGTGAACCTGAAGAATGTGTCGATCGACGTCATTCAGCGCTTTGCGCCGCAAGCCTTGTTCAGCCGCCCGGTTCATGACACCACCAAGGGCACCGTGGCCATGATGGCAGCACCGCAGGCCAGTGTCGAAGCCGTCGATGAGCCCGCCTGGCCGGCTTGGATGGTGCTGCCCCGCTACCGGGCCGGTGCGAGCACCAAGCTGACGCCTATGCCGCGCGGCGAAGCGTTCATGAAGATTGCCGACAACGCCATGAATTACCACATCTTGGCGGCCGAAGGTTTCCGCGCCGTCGGTGATTTGGTGGACCGCTGCCAACACTTCAGCTTCGAGTACAGCGATCTGGACGAAGCCATGCAGGTGTTTGACCAACTGGCTTTGTCGACTGCCGATGCAAACATCGTTTGAACCCGCCATGAGTTTGCTGCGGCAGGTCCTGCTGGACAGTCACCGCATCGCCGCCCTGAGCGCCGTCGAGTGGGATTTGCTCGTGCGCCAGGCCCGTCATGCCAATCTGCTCGGCCGCCTCTACCGCCGCTTGCAAGCGGCCGATCTTCTGGCGCAGGTCCCGGAGCGGCCGCTCCATCACATGGAATCCGCGGCCGTCATGGCGGACCGCCAGCACATGCTGGTTCGCTATGAGAGCCGCTTCCTGCGAGACACCCTGGCTGGCTTGGGCTTGCCCTTGATTCTCCTCAAGGGCGCTGCCTATGTGGTCGGCGATCTGCCGGCGGCCAGCGGTCGTGTGTTTGCCGACATCGACATCCTTCTGCCGCGCGAACGGCTGCCCGAGGCCGAGTCTGCCTTGATCATGACCGGCTGGATCGGCGAGCCCCTCGATGCCTACGACCAGCGCTACTACCGGCAGTGGATGCACGAGCTCCCTGCCATGCGGCAGATGCACCGAGGTACTGCGCTCGATGTGCACCACACCATCCTGCCGCCGACGGCTCGGCTCAAGCCGGATGCGCAAGCCTTGATCCGCGACAGCGTGGAGATCCCCGGCTCGCCCGGTATGCGTACGCTCCAGCCCACCGACATGGTCTTGCACAGCGCCTGCCATCTGTTCCACGACGGCGAGTCGGAGAACTTGCTGCGTGACCTCAGCGACCTCGATCTGCTCTTGCGCCATTTCTCTAGGGAGCCGAATTTCTGGCCTCAGTTGGTCGCGCGTGCGGCTGCCATGGATTTGCAAATGCCTCTGCGCCTGGCCCTGCGCTATCTGGTCCAGGTGCTGGCCTGCCCCGTGCCTGATTCGGCTTTGCAAGCTCTGAAGGCCGAGCGAAGCCAGGGCGTCGCCGAGCACACCTTGGACTGGATCTACAGCCGCACCCTGCGGCCCCAACACAGCAGCACCCGTGACTGGGCCACACCGCTGTGCCGCAAGCTGCTCTACATTCGTGGTCACTGGCTGCGCATGCCGCCTCATCTTTTGTTCGTTCACCTGGCTCGCAAAGCCTGGGTGGGGCCGACCACCATCTCGGCCGCCGCCTTGCAGAACGATCCACGCTGAGCGGCGTAGCGGCTGAGTTCAAGGCCCTGCGCCTTCCCTTATGCTTTAGCCCATGAATCGACCCAAACCTTTCGCCATGATCCGCGAGTTCCATCTCGCCGACTGGTTCACCCTGGCCAATGCCTTTGCCGGCATGGGTGCCTTGTTCGCGGTGATGAGCTATTTGCAGACCGGCTCGGTCGTGCACATCTTTTATGCCTGCGCCCTGATCCCGGTGGCCCTGGTCTTTGACGTGCTGGATGGCCGCGTTGCGCGTTGGCGCCAGCAGACCTCGGCCATGGGCCGCGAGCTGGACTCCCTGGCGGACATCATCTCCTTCGGCGTGGCGCCCGCAGCCATTGCCTACGGCTGCGGCATGCAGGGTCTCTATGACCGCATCGTGCTGGTGTTCTTCGTGGCCTGCGGCGTGTCGCGCCTGGCGCGTTTCAACATCACGGCCGAGGCGCTCAGCGAAGGTGGCGACAAGGTCAAGTATTTCGAAGGCACGCCCATCCCTACCTCCCTGGTCCTGGTCATGGTGCTGGCTGCCGCCGCAGCGCAGGGCGCGATCGGTGATCAGCTGTGGCTGGGCCGCCTGGAGTTGGGTGGCTTCTACCTGCACCCTCTGGTGCTGCTCTATGCCGTGTCGGGCTCGCTGATGGTGAGCCGCATCCGTATTCCCAAGCTCTGAGGTCGAGGCCAAGTATCAGGCCGCACTGGGCTGCGGCTTGATGCGCAGCGCCAGGATCACGCCGGCGATCAGCAAGGCGATGCCGCTCAAGGTCCACGCCGAGGGCCAGCGCCCGGCCAGCACAAAGGCATAGGCCAGGGCCGCCAGGGTTTCGAAGACGATCAGCTGCCCGACCAGGCTGGTCGGCAGGCGTTGGCTGGCCTCGTTCCAGCACAGGGTGCCGATCCACGATGAAAACAGGCCGATGGCTGCCATCAGCCCCAGATAGGCCAAGGGGCGCGGCCCCAGCGGCAGCTCGAAGCCAGCGGGCAGCAGGCCTAGATCGCGCGGCAACAGCCCCAGCAGCGCAAAGCACAGCAAGGCCATGGGCAGGGTGACCAGGCCCTGAGCCGTGGCCCAAACACGCGGGCTGCGCTCCTGGTGGGCGCGCAACCAGTCGGCATTGCGGATGGGATACCAGGTCCAGCAAGCCACGGCCACCACCGCCAGCGCCGCACCTTGGGCGTAGCGCTGCAGGGCTTCGGGACCGGCTTCAAGGCCGACGGCCAGCCGCTGCAGTTCGGCATGGTTGACGCAGGCAATGCCTCCGGCGATCAGGGCCAGGGCCGGGCTCAGCTGCAGCCAGGGCAGGCGGCCGTCGCGTCGGTGGTCGCGCAGATTGGAGCTGATGGCAATCACCACTGGCAGTGTGCCGATGATGACGGTCGGCAGCGCCGCACCGGCGCGCTGGATGGCAGCCGCCAGGCACAGGTAGTAGAGAAAATTGCCGATGGCGCTGAGCTTGCAGGCCTCCAGCCAGTCGGCGCGCGCCAGCCCCTGCAGGCTGCGCCGGTCGATCAGGGCCAGGGGCAGGGCGATCACGCCAAAGGCCAGGTAGCGACCGGCCACCAACAGGGCCGGCGGGTAGTCCGCCATCAGCAGCGGCGCCACAAAGACCAGGCCCCACATCAGTCCGGCGCCGAGGGCAAACAGCAATCCAGTCCACATGATGACTCGGCTTTCAGTGGCCCTGCGGCGGGCCTTCGGTAGGGGGCCGATCAAAAAGAAAAGACCGGGATCCCCCTGGGATACCCGGTCTGTTCGCTTGTGGCTGGCTGGCTCGGCAGAAATATTTGGAGCGCTGTGTCAAAGTGCTTGGCTGCACTCGCTTGTGGCCGGGCTGGCTGGCTGGGAGCTCGGTTCGTACAAAGGCTCCACCCTCCTGCATTGAGGAGCTGATTGTGAAAAAACTGGTTCGGCAGTGGTCTCGGTATTTGCCCGAGTTTGCGCGTTCTGCGCACAACTCGCGCGCAGCGAGAGCCCGCCGGTCGGCTGTCATGCCAGCGCTTGATCCAGCACTTCGATCCAATGCTGCACCGGTGTGCGCGTACCGCTCTGCAGATGTTGGATGCAGCCGATATTGGCCGAGACGATGGTGTCGGCATGCAGTGGCGCCAGGGTCTGCAACTTCTGATCGCGCAGCTGTTTCGATAAAGCCGGCTGCAAGACAGAGTAGGTGCCGGCCGAGCCGCAGCAGAGGTGGGCGTCGCAACTGGGCAGTTGGACATCAAAGCCCAGCTCGCGCAGGCCAGCCTCGACCTCCCCGCGCAGCTGCTGACCATGCTGAAGCGTGCAGGGCGGGTGGAAGGCCAATTTGGCACGCGCGGCGCCGCCGTCCGTTCGAGGCCGAGGTTTGAGGCGTGGTCTGAGCAAGGGCAGCAGCCCGGGCAGCAGTTCGCTCAGGTCCTTGGTCACGGCGCTCACGCGGGCCGCCTTGTCGGCGTAGGCCGGGTCGTGCGCCAGGGCGCGGCCATAGTCCTTGACCGTGACACCGCAGCCCGAGGCATTCATCACCAGGGCCTCGATCGGGCCGGCTTCGGTCAGGCCTTGCACCAGCGGCCACCAGGCGTCGATATTGCGGCGCATATCGTCCAGGCCGCCGGCATGATCACCGAGATGGCTGCGTATCGCACCGCAGCAGCCGGCGCTGTCGGCCACCAGGGTCTGGATGCCGGCTGCGTCCAGCACCCGGGCGGTGGCGCTGTTGATATTGGGCGCCATGGCCGGCTGCACGCAGCCCAGCAGCAGGGCCATCTTGCGTGCATGGGTCCGGGTCGGCCAGTCATGGGCCGCAGCCGGTGCGGGGCCCGGCACCTTGTCCTTCAGCGCCGCCGGCAGCAGCGGCCGCAGCGCCTGCCCCAGCTTCAGGGCTGGGCCGAAGGCGGGCGAAGTCAGTCCTTCCTTGAGCAGCCAGCGCACCGCTTGCTGGGCACGCGGCCGGTCCACCTTGGCTTCGACGATGTCGCGCCCGATTTCCAGCAGCTGTGCGTACTGCACCCCTGAGGGGCAGGTGCTCTCGCAGCTGCGGCAGCTGAGGCAGCGGTCCAGATGCAGCTGGGTGGCGGCCGTGGGGGGCGCGCCTTCCAACACCTGCTTGATCAGATAGATGCGGCCACGAGGGCCATCGAGTTCATCGCCGAGCAATTGGTAGGTCGGGCAGGTGGCGGTGCAAAAGCCGCAATGCACGCAGTGGCTGAGGATGTCGACCGCAGCCCGGCCCTCGGGCGTGCCCTCAAATTCGGCGGAAAGCGTGGTCTGCATGCGGTGGGCGCCGGCTCAGAGCTCGGGGTAGAGCCGACCGGGATTGAACACCCGGTCGGGGTCGAAGGATTGCTTGAGCCCGCGCTGGATGCGCAGCAGCGCTTCGCTGGGTGGGGCAAAAACGCCGTGCCTGTGTGCGTCGCGGCACAGGAAGATGCTGGCATGGCCGCCCACTGCCAGCGCCGCCTCGCGCATTTGCGCAGCCGGCAAGGGCGTGGTGACCCAGCGCTGCCCGCCGCCCCACTCAATCAATTGTTCGCCGGGCAGCTGAAGGGCCGGCGCGGTCTGCGGCAGGCTCAGCCGCCAGAGCGTGGCGCCGCCGGCCACCGCACGCGCGGCGCCGGCGAAGAACTCGTCGCTGTGGTCGCGCAGGCCGTCCCAGAACGGTTGCGCCAAGGCTTCGGGGATGGGCTCGCCGCCCAGCTCCTGCTGGGCCGCACGCACGGCAGCGCCGGCGCCGGCCAGGCGCAGCAGCAGGGCGCCGTCCCACCAGGCGCTGGCCTGTATGGGCAAGGGCTTGCCGCCCCAGCGGTTGAGCTGGTTGAGCGCCTGACTCTGGCCCAGCTCGAAGCGCACGGTGGCGCGCGCCAGCGGCTGAGGCATGACCTTGAGCGAAACCTCGAGGATCAGGCCCAGCACGCCGAGCGAGCCGGCCATCAGGCGCGAGACGTCGTAGCCGGCCACGTTCTTCATCACCGTGCCGCCGAAGTTCAGCAGCTCGGCGCGGCCGTTCAGCAGGCTCAGGCCCAGCACATGTTCGCGAAGCGCGCCCTGGCTGGCGCGCGTCGGGCCGCTGAGGCCGCTGGCCACCATGCCGCCCACCGTGCCCCGGCCACCGAAGCGGGGTGGCTCAAAGGCCAGATGCTGGCCTTGCTCGGCCAACAAGGCTTCGAGCTCGCATATCGGCGTGCCCGCCTTGGCCGTGATCACCAGCTCGCTGGGCTCATAGCTGCTGATGCCGGCAAAGCCCGAGACGTCCAGCAGCTCGCCCTTTGGCAGCTCACCATAAAAGGCCTTGCTGCCCTGGCCTTGGATCTGCAGCGCCCCGCCTTGTGCGGCGGCCCTGCGTATGCGTTCCTGGAACTCGCCCAGCATGACTCAGAACCTCTCCAGTTCGGGGTGGGCCAGCAGCCCGCGTTGCACATGCATGCGGCCGTACTCGGCACAGCGATGCAAGGTGGGAATGACCTTGCCCGGGTTGAGCAGCTCGGCCGGGTCGAAGGCGCGCTTGACCGCGAACATCTGCTCGCGCTCGGCCGGCGAGAACTGCACGCACATGGAGTTGAGCTTCTCCACGCCGACTCCATGCTCGCCGGTCACCGTGCCGCCCAGGGCGACGCTGGTTTCCAGGATCTCGGCGCCAAAAGCTTCGCAGCGACGCAGCTGGTCGGGGTCGCGCGCGTCGAACAGGATCAGCGGGTGCAGATTGCCGTCGCCAGCATGGAAGACATTGGCGCAGCGCAGCTGGTACTTCTGCTCCATCTGCTGGATGGCCAGCAGGATGTCGGCCAGGCGCTTGCGCGGGATGGTGGAGTCCATGCACATGTAATCAGGGCTGATGCGGCCCGAGGCGGGAAAGGCGTTCTTGCGCCCGCTCCAGAACTTCAAACGCTGCGCCTCATCGGCACTGACCTGGCACTGCGTTGCACCGTGAGCCAGCAGCACGGCCTGCATGCGCTCGATTTCCTCGGCCACCTCTTCGGGTGTGCCGTCGCTCTCGCAGAGCAAGATGGCCGCGGCCTCCAGGTCGTAGCCGGCATGGACGAAATCCTCCACCGCCGCCGTCATCGGTTTGTCCATCATCTCCAGTCCGGCCGGGATGATGCCGGCCGCGATGATGGCCGCCACGGCCGCGCCCGCCTGACGCACATCGGCGAAGCTCGCCATGATGCAGCGCGCCAGCTGGGGCTTGGGCGTCAGCTTGACAGTGACCTCGGTGATGACGGCCAGCATGCCCTCGCTGCCCAGCACCAGGCTGAGCAAGTCCAGGCCTGGCGCATCGAGCGCTTCCGAGCCGAACTCCACGGCGTCGCCGGCCATGGTGAAGCCCCGCACACGAAGCACGTTATGCAAGGTCAGGCCGTATTTCAGGCAATGCACGCCGCCCGAGTTTTCCGCCACATTGCCACCTATGGTGCAGGCAATCTGGCTGCTCGGGTCGGGTGCGTAATAAAGGCCGTGCACGGCCGCCGCTTCCGAGATGGCGAGATTGCGCACGCCGCATTGCACACGGGCGGTGCGCGCCACCGGGTTCACCTCGAGAATTTGCTTGAACTTGGCCAGACCCAGGGTCAGGCCTTGGGCATGCGGCATGGCCCCGCCGGACAAACCGGTGCCGGCGCCCCGCGCCACCACCGGAACCAGCAGGCGCTGGCAGATGCGCAGCACCGCGCCGACTTGGGCCTCGGTCTCCGGCAAGGCCACGGCGAGCGGGCGTTGCCGGTAGGCCGTCAGACCATCGCACTCATAGGGCGCCGTGTCTTCGCCATGCCAGAGCAGGGCGTGCGCCGGCAGCTCGGCCGACAGGGCCGCGACCAGGCGAGCCTGGACGTGGCTGCGTTGCGACGGGTCGACGCTCGGCTGCATCGGCCCGCTCAGAGCTTGCGCTTGCGGGCCGGCGCCGCCTTGGCTGCGGTCTTGCGGGCGGCCGCAGCGGGTGCTTTGGGTGTCAGGCTCTTGGCCACCAGGCCGACCGCACTGCCGGCCATGGCGCCGGGCACGGTGGCCGCCTTGCGCAGGGTTTCACCGGCGGCGTCGAAGGACTGCTTGACGATGCTGCCGGCCAGGTTCTTGGCCGCATCGGTGGCGCTGTCCTTCATGGCCGTGGCCGCCAGCTGGGTGAACTGCTGGCTCAGGGCGCCCCACCACTGCATGGGGTCGACCACGGGCATGCTGGGCGCCGGCGCTTCGGCCGCCTTTTTCGGCTTGGCCGCTGGCGCAGCGGTCGCTTGACTGGCCGCTGCGAGAATTTCCGGTGGCACGCCCGGCCAGCTGCCCAGGCCCGTGGGCTCTGCCGTCGGCACCTTGAGCGCCTCGCTGAGCTGGGCCAGGGGCACATTCATGGACTTGAGGGTCGACAAGGTCATGCGCTGCACCTCCAGGGCCTGGATGGTGGCGCCCAGCATGCGCGCGTTTTGTTCCAGCCAGAACTGCACGGTGCGCAATTCCTCGATGCGCTTGCCCAGTTCCTCGGGGTTCAGGGTCGGCGCCACCCACTGGCCAATGCCGGGCAGGGCCGCGCCGGCGTTCTTGACCAGGCCTTGCAGGAAGTCGAAACCCGGGACAAATTTGCTGAAGCTGTTGGTGTCGGCCATGAGTGCTCCTAGGTTGGGTGGCTGGCCTGCATGGTACGACGTCAAACTAGGGAAGCTCTGCATGAATCAACCCGGCCCCTGCTAGCGCGGCCTCGGGCGGTCTGCGGCGTTGCACTTCTCGCCAATAGCTACAGCTATTGGCGAGAAGTGCGCCTTGCAGCCCATCCCGATCCGCACTGCATGGTCTCGCCCGGATTTATGCAGAGATTCCCTAGCGTACGTCTGACGCCGGCACCAGGCGTTCGACTTCGAAGCCCAGCTGGGCCAGCAGCAGGGGCAGGGATTGCTCACCACTCAGATGCAGGGCACCCACGGCGGCCAGCACCGGCCGGCCTTGCGCATGCAGGGCGGCGATGCCACGCGCCAGCGCGGGATTGCGCCCATCGTTGAGCCGCTGCAGCTCGGCCCGGTCCTGAGCGTCGTGGATGCAATCGCACCAGCGCTCGTAGTCCTGCAAGGTCGCCAGGTCGCCCGCGGCCCAGGCCTCCGCCAGGCGCCGCAGCGCCGGCCTCACCTGGCCGCGTTCGAGCTGGTTCAGGCCTTTGAGCAGCAGCTGGCGCGCCTGTTGGGTCTGCTGGGGGATCAAAGCCAGCAGCTGCAGCTCGGCCGATTCCAGGGCATGGACGCTGCGGCCTTGCTGGCGCGCCCAGCTGCCGAGCATCTGCTCCTGGCCGAAGCCGGGGTCGAGGCCGTCCCAGCGGGCCTGCAGCACCGTGTAGCTGCTCAGTTGCAGCACCGGATGCAGGCCCGCCAGTGCGCCTTCCGGCAGGCAGGCGGCGCGCGCCTGAGCAGCCAGGCGCTGGCGCTCGGCCTCGCTCAGGCGCAGGGGTTCGCGTTGACGTGGTGGCTGGCTGAGCACCTTCAGCGTGGCCGAGTCCTGCAGGTCCAGCTCCAGGGCGAGCAGCTGCGTCTGGGCCATGGCCATGCGCAGCTGCGGCCCGGGAAACAGCCACTCCATGCGGCCGATGTGCAGGGTGCCGTAGAGGTAGGAGTTGATGCCGTCGCGACGCAGGCGGTAGAGCAGGCCGCGGTCGGGTGCCTGGGCGGCCAAGGTTTGGGCTTGTTCCGCGCTCGGTGCGGTGGCGCTGGGTGGACAGGCAGGCGGCTTGGCCAGCGCTGGCGCGGCGCCGAGCAGCAGGGTGAGCAGGATCAGCAGGCGGGCAAGAAGCGGGTGGTTCATGCCGTGACGATGCCACAGCTTGGCGGCGCTGCGCTGGAACTTCAGTGCTTGAAGCCGATGCTGCGGCGCGCCCGCACGCCGGGCTTGACGCGGTGCTCGGCCTCCAGCTGCGAGAGGAACTCATCGGGGCTCAAGGCCTCGCCCAAGGTTTCCACCTGCTGGCGCACTGCCGCGAAGTCGCCGGGGGTCAGCTGATCCAGGGCGGCCAAACGGCTGATCTGATCGGTGTCCAGCGTGGCCGCCTCGTCGCCGCAGGCCTCGCGGGCAAACATGCGCTGGCGCTGCTCGACACGCAAGGGCTTGAAGCCGATCTTGAAGGCGAAGCGGCGCAGCGCGGCTTCGTCCAGCTCTTCAAAGAGGTTGGTGGTGCAGATGAAGATGCCGGCAAAGCGTTCCATGCCGGCCAGCATTTCGTTGACCTCGGAGACCTCGTAATTGCGCTCCGCCATGCGGCGGCTGCGCAGAAAGCTGTCGGCCTCGTCCAGCAGCAGCACGGCGCCTTCCGACTCGGCGGCTTCGAACATGCGGGCCATGTTCTGCTCGGTCTCGCCCACGAACTTGCTGGCCAGGTCGCTGGCCTGGCGCACCATCAGCGGCCGCTGCAGGGTCTGCGCGATGTGTTCGGCCAGGGCGGTCTTGCCGCTGCCCGGCGGGCCGTAGAAGCAGAGGTTGCCGACACCGCGCCGCTGCAGGGCGGCGACGATGCGTGGCAGCTCGAAGCGCGACTCGCAGTTCAAGAGCTCGAGCGCGTATTGCGTCACCGTGGGCCGGATGGCTCGGCCCTGGGCGCGCTGGCCCAAGGCCTTGTCGGCATTGGCGAGCTGGCGCTCGATCATCTGCTCACAGTTTTCGCGGTCGCCGGCCAGCTGGGCAAAGCGCACCGCGGTGCGGATCTGCGCCGGCGTCAGGCCGCGTCGCTCGGCCAGGCGGCCCGCGAATTCGGCGCTGACCTGGACATCGGCCAGGGCCTTGTTGACCAGGCCCAGGCGCGCGCCGGGCGGCGGCGACTTGAGCTCCAGGTGGTACTGGAAACGGCGCCGGAAGGCCGGGTCGATCTGCTCGATGCGGTTGGTGATCCAGATCACCGGCACCGGGTTGGTCTCCAGAATCTGGTTGACCCAGGCCTTGCCGGACACCGAACCCGAGGTCGGCGCCTCGGCGGCCGAATCGAGGCGTGCAATCAGCTGGGCGGTGTCGGTGGACAGGGGCGGGAAGACATCCTCGACCTCGTCGAACAGCAGGGCGACATGGGCGCTGGCCTTGAGGAAGACCTGGCTGATCTGCAGCGAGCGGTAGCGGTCACGGCCCGAGAGGCTGTTGCCGTCCCGGTCGGCATATTCCACTTCGTACAGATCCAGGCCCGCGGCCTGCGCCGCCACTTTGGCCAGCTCGGTCTTGCCGGTGCCGGGTGGGCCGTAGAGCAGCACATTGACGCCGGGCTCGCGCCGCGCCACGGCCTGGCGCAGCAAGGTGTTGAGCAGGGCCAGGTCTTCGGCCACGAATTCGAAATCGTCGGCGCCGAGCTGGCTGCGCGTGGCCGGCCGGGTGAATACGGCCATCAGGTCGTGTGGCCCGGGGTATTCGCGCATCAGCACCGGTGGCAGCTGGTCGCTGACCTTCATCAGGTCGGCCAGGTCGGTGATGTTGTGCTCGGAGATCAGGTTTTCCACCATGCCGATGCGCTCCAGGCGCGAGCCGGCTCGCAGCGCTTCGGCGACTTCCTGTTCGTTGACGCCGGCCACCGCCGCAATCGCAGCGAAGGCCTCTTGGGCGGTGTTGACCTTGAACTCAACCAGGGCGCCGCGCAGCTCGCGCTGGTAGCGCGCCAGCGTGCCGTAGAGCAACAGGGCACGTTCGGCCGGGTTCAGTTGCAGCAGTGTGCCGAGTGCGTCGATGTTCTTCTCGACCAGGGTGGATTCGCGCTTGAGCTGGCGGTCCAGCCATTCGCTGGTGGTGGCCAGCAAGGCCAGCATGTCTTTGGGTGCGTCCTTGACGTATTCGTCGAGATAAAAGAACAGGGTGGATTCCGAGAACGGGCCGTTCCAGACTCCGTGGCGCAGCAGAAACGCCTCGTCGCTGAGCTGCTCATGGCCGCGCCAAAGTTCATTGCCCTGGCAGCGCAGGGCCAGATAGTCCCGCAGGCGGCCCAGCACGCGAAGCGGCCAGACCAGATGGCGGCCGGTGAAGGACAGCAGGCCGTTGAAATCACGGCGCAGGTTGAAGCGGCCGGCATGCTTGACCGTCAAGGTCAGCACGAACTGCGAACACATGCGGTCCAGCACCGGTGCGTCCTTGAGGCCGGGCGAGGGCAGCAGGCGCACAGCGCTGCGCACCTCGGCCTGCGTTGCGGCGCTGGCGGGCTTGCCAAGAACAACAGGGCCCCCGCTGGCGGGGGCCTTGGCTTTGGCGGGCCGGGGGCTCGCTGTTCGCTTGACCATGGGCTGCATCCCTTGCTGAAAGCGCGCCGGCTCAGAGCCGACGCTGCCCCATCTTGGCGCAGCCGCGCGCCGAGGACAAGGGCCTGGCGCGGTGTTTTTTAGCGGCAGTTCAGTGCATCACCACCGGTTGATGGCCCATGCTGGCATAGCCTTCGATGAAGTCATCGAGGTCTTCCTCGCTCGGGTCTTGTTCAATCAAGGCCTCGACGCCGTCCTGGAACTGCTGGGCCAGGGCGCCCTCGATGAAGATCTCGCGGCGCGAGAATTTGTCGACGATCTCATAGCCGCCGCGGTGCAGCTGCAGCTCGGGGTTGGCTTGCAGGAATTCCCCGGGGACCGGTTCGGTGACTTGCACGTCGAACTTGACGACACTGAAACTGGGGGAGTTGTAAAGCATGTGCATGGTCGGCTCCTTTCAGCGTCAACTGCGGCCAGCGTGCCGTCTTTCAAGGCTTATCGGCAGCCCCTTGCACCTGACCGTGAGTAAATAGTGTCAGATTGCAGGCCTGTTCGGCGCTTCGCGGCAGAAATTTCATGTTGGAAGCGTCAAAAAACACACGTGGATGCGGGGTCCTCAGGGTTTCTCTGCTGGCGCACTCAACTGCATCTGCCAACCACGATCATCGGGCAGGTCCATGATCAACTGAACCGGGATATGGCCGCGCGCCGGGTCCAGCCAGACCTCGATGTCGCCGCTGTAGGGCCCGAGCGCGGCCCGGCGCAGATGCAGGGCGCGGGCAATGCTGGCGCCGGGCAACTCAAGGGTTTGCTGGTCCAGCACCTCGAAGCGCCATTCGCGCGCCTCGCCACGCAGCGCGACCACGGGCAGGCGCAACTCGCTGCCCGGCGGGTAGCGCTCGGGTGCGGCTTCGATCATGGCCGCGAGCTGTATCCACCAGCTGAGCCGATCCTGCACACCGGCCGGCAAGGGCACTTCCTCGCTGCTGGCGGAAAAGCTGATCAAGCCTTCCTCGCGGCGAAAGTTGGTGGCGACCATGTCTCGGCCGCGGCGCTGCTGGACATAGCGGTCCGGGCTCAAGCCTTGAGCGTCGAGCTGCCCCTGGCTTTTCCAGGCCGGCAGCGGCCGCCCATCCAGCTCGCGTTCCAGCAGCAAGCTGTAGTCGCGCTCGCCCGGTTGCCAGTTGAGGCGGGCGCGGCCGTACTGGCCGTTCTGCAGCAGGATGTAATGCCATTCGCCGGGCGCTGCCAGGCGGACGCTGGCCGGTGGGGCTTGCACGGGCGCCGGCCCGTTTGCGGAATCGGGTGCGCTATCTGGCCTGGATTCAGCTTGGGCAGCCGGCGTTTCGGCAGGAACGGCGGGCCCTGGTCGGCGCGGGCGGTCTGGCCTGCGCGTCGCGGCCGGCTCGGCTGTCATCCCGGATGCGACTGGCGCAGAGATTTTTTGATTCAGCACCCGCACGGTGGTGAGGCCGGGCGTCGCACGCTCCGCGCTGGTTGTCGGCTGGCTGCTGCCGGCCTGCATCAGCCAGGCGTGCGCGGCCAGGCTCGCGGCCAGGGCGAGCAGCCAGGGGCGGGCCAGAAGCCAGCGCTGAGTGGTGAAGAGTTCGAGGTGCATCGTTTCGCATTGGACAATGCCGTCATCGCAGCGCTGTATTGTCACCATCGATGAAACTTGCCACCTACCAGGATGGTTCCCGCGACGGCCAGCTCGTGCTGGTCTCGCGCGACTTGAGCCAGGCCCATTACGCCAGCGGCATCGCCACTCGGCTGCAGCAAGTGCTGGACGATTGGGGTTTTCTGTCGCCGCAGCTGGAAACGCTCTACACCGACCTCAACCATGGCCGCTTGCGCCATGCCTTCAATTTCGAGCCCAAGCGCTGCCTGGCGCCGCTGCCGCGCGCCTACCAGTGGCTCGAAGCCTCGGCCTATCTGAGCCATGAGGCCCTGCTGCGTCGGGCCCGCGGGGCCGAGCTGCCCGACGGTTTCCTCAGCGAGCCCTGCCTGTCGCAAGGCGGCAGTGACGACTTCCTCGGGGCTTGCGAGCCGGCGCGTTTTGCCTCCGAAGCCATGGGCATCGATTTCGTGGCCGAGCTTGCCGTGGTGACCGGCGATGTCGAGCGCGGCGTGAGTGCCGGCGAGGCGCTCGAGGGCGTGCGGCTCTTGATGTTGGCCAATGGCTGGTGCTTGCGCCAGCTGGCTCCGGCCGAGCAGGCCCGGGGTGGTGGCAGCTTGCACAGCAAGCCGTCTGCCTCCTTCAGCCCGGTGGCGGTGACGCCCGATGAGCTGGGGGCTTCCTGGCGCGAGGGACGGGTCGACCTGAGCCTGCAGACCATGTGGAATGGCCGCAAGGTCGGCCACTGCGAGGCCGGAGCCGAGATGAGTTTTCACTTCGGCCAGCTGATCGCCCAGGCGGCCAAGACCCGACGCTTGCGCGCCGGCAGCATCGTCGGCTCTGGTGCGGTCAGCAAGCAGGATGGCAGCCACGGTTACAGCAGCATTGCCGAGAAGCGCGCCATCGAAACGCTGGACAGCGGCGCCGCCAAGACCGAGTACATGAAGTTCGGTGACAGCATCCGCATCGAGATGAAGGGCCGTGACGGCCTGAGCCTGTTCGGCGCCATCGACCAGGACCTGCTGTCCCTGGACGAAGCCGCCGAGTGATCTTCCCAGCCCCTTTCCGCAAGCCGACGCAGGAGACGCCATGATGGAACGCCGCCCCTTGATCTTGTTGCCGCTGCTGAGTTTGTGCAGCCCCTGGGCCCGTGCGGGCCTGAGCGAGGGCGACGCCGCCGCGGGCATTCGCGCGGCGCTGGAGCGTGGCTGTACCACGGCAGTGGCCCAGCTCGGCCGCGCCGATGGTTTTCTGGCCAACCCGGCCGTGCGCATCGAGCTGCCCGGTCATCTCAAGGATGCCGCGAAGCTGCTCAAGAACCTGGGGCAGGGCCGCAAGGTCGATGAGCTGCTCACGACCATGAACCGCGCCGCCGAAGCGGCAGTGCCTGCGGCCCGGCCCTTGCTGCTGGCCGCCGTCAAAGGCATGAGCGTGGAAGATGGCCTGAAGCTGCTCAAGGGCGGCGACGACGCGGTGACCCAGTTCTTTGCCGGCAAGACGCGCGTGCCCCTGAGTGAAAAGTTCCTGCCCATCGTCAGCCAGGCCACCCAGAGGCTGGCCCTGGCCGACAAGTACAACGCTGTGGCCGGCAAGGCGGCCGGGCTCGGCCTGCTGCGCGCCGAGGATGCCAATATCCAGCAGTACGTGACCGGCCGGGCCATCGAAGGCCTGTTCCAGATCATTGGCGAGGAAGAGCGCAAGATCCGCCAGGATCCCTTGGGCACGGGCAGCGCCCTGCTCAAGAAGGTGTTTGGTGGCCTGAACTGAGGATATGGAACGAGCTTCGGTGCGCGCTGCGCAAGTGGCCGAACAGCGTGGTTACGGGCGCCTGGGCCGCTGGGTGGACAATACGCGCTCGATTCCTTTTGCAGTCTTGCCGCACTTGCCCTCATGAACGACATTCCAGATTCGACGCAGCCCACTCCCATCGCGCCGGTGGAAGCCCAGGCCGAAGCCGCTGTTGTGGCCGCCACCGTGGCCGCTGACGCCGAGCTCACGCCGCCTCAGGCGCCGGAGACGGTTGCGCCTGCTGAGGCTGCCGTGCCTGCTGCTGCCGCGGCAAAGGAGATGAGCCCGGCAGCCTGTGCGGCCCAGCTCAAGGCCTTGTTTCCGGCCCTGTTCGGCGGCGGTGCCTTCAAGCCCTTGAAGCTGCGGGTGCAGGCCGATATCCAGGAGCGGGCTCCGGGCCAGTTCAGCAAGGCCCAGCTTTCAGCCTTTCTGCGCCGCTTCACCGGCAACACCGGCTACCTGATCGCCTTGAGCAAGGCCACGCAGCGCTTCGACCTGGACGGCCAGCCGGCCGGCGAACTCAGCGACGAACACCGTGCTGCGGCTCGCGAAGAGCTGACCCGCCGGCGCAACCTCCAACAGGAGCGGGTCGCCAGCGAGCAGGCCGAGCGTGATCTGGCTCAGACCCAGCGCCGCAACCGTGCCGGCCTGCTCTATGACTTCGAGCGCACCACGCTGACACTGCCGAATTTCTGCGTGCTCAAGGGCGTGTCGGCCGAGGAGTTGCCGGGGCTGCTGGAGATCGCACGGGCCGAACGGGCCGAAGAGCCGCCGCGCGAAACCCGGGAAACCCGTGAAACCCGTGAAATGCGGGATCCGCGCCCGGCGCCGCGCGGCCCGCGTGGCCATGCCGGTGGTGAGGGGCGTGGCGATGGCCGCCCCGCCGGCCGTCGCGACGGCGCGGGCCCCCGCGGTGCGCGCGGACCCGGCGGCCCTGGCAAGGGCAGGCCTGCCGGCAGCCGCTGAAGCGGCTGAATCCAAGAGCCGACATCCACTCGCCAACGGCCTGCATGAAGCAGGCCGTTTTGCTTGTCAAGCTGTGGATTACCTGAGCGTAGTTCCGTGGATGTGAAGTATTCCTCTCGCTGTTAACTTGTGTGCTCGATGGCGAACGGGAGCTGTGCGCCAAACGAGGGATGCAGACCCGGGGCTTGGACGTCCTGGGCTGCGGGTAACGCAATTCAATGACGGAGTGGAAATGAAAAAGCTGATTCTCTTGAGCTTGCTGGCTGCCGCTGGCGCACACGCTGATGTGATTTACAACAACGGCCCGGTCGTTGGCGGTAACGGTCTGTCGGTGCTGACCTCGCCGGCCTCGACCTTCGGTTTCGGCATGAATGCCGCCGCAGGCATTTCCGTGGCTGATGACTTCACGGTTGCTGCCGGTAGCGTCTGGAATGTCCAGAGCCTGGACTTCTTCGGCTACCAAACCGGTTCCACAGGTTTCACTTTCAGCAACGCGACCTGGAGCATCATCTCCGGCGACGTGAACACCGGCACCGTGGTGGCCTCGGGCACCACCGCTGTGACCAACGGTGGCCTGCAAGGCTATCGCGTCACCGAAACCACGCTGACCAACACCCAGCGCGGCATCTACAAGGCACAAGCCGATGTGGCCGACTTCTCGCTGGACGCCGGCACCTACTGGCTGCGCTGGAGCCTGACCGGTTCTCTGGCATCTGGCCCGTGGCAGCCGCCGACATCGGACGCACGTGAAGGCAATGCGGCTCAAGCTTTGGCTGGCGCTGCTTTTGGCACCATCACCGAGACCGGCTCTGGCTTGACCGTGGAACTGCCCTTCGCCGTCAATGGCACGATTGCTGCCGCCGTGCCCGAGCCTTCCAGCTATCTGCTGATGCTGGCCGGTGGTCTGGCCGTGGCCGGTGTGGCACGTCGCCGCCGCCAAGCCAAGTGATCTGAGCTGCGCGCTGCGCAGATCGCCAAAAGGCCTGCTCTGCAGGCCTTTTTTTCGTCCGGAGGGTGTTGGAGCCAACCGTGCTTCAGCCTGGCACAGTCGGGCGTTCCTACAATGCCAGCATGAACACCTCAGCCAGCACCTACACCCGCGGCGGCCGCCTAGCCGAGATCATGCAAACGCGCATTGCCATCCTCGATGGCGCCATGGGCACCATGATCCAGCGCTACAAGCTGAGCGAGGCCGATTTCCGTGGCGCCCGCTTTGCCGAGCACGCGACCGATCTCAAGGGCAACAACGACCTGCTGGTGCTGACCCGGCCCGATGTCATCAGCCAGATCCACGAGCAATACCTGGCCGCCGGCTCGGACATCATCGAGACCAACACCTTCGGCACCACCACCGTGGCGCAGGAAGACTACGGCCTGCAGGCGCATGCCTATGAAATGAATGTGGCTGCGGCCCGCCTGGCTCGCGCCGCCTGCGACAAATACAGCACGCCAGACAAACCGCGCTTCGCCGCCGGCGCCCTCGGCCCGACGCCGCGCACCGCCAGCATCAGCCCCGATGTCAACGACCCGGGTGCCCGCAATGTCGATTTCGACACCTTGCGCGCCGCCTACTACGAGCAGGCCAAGGGTTTGCTGGAGGGCGGGGTTGATCTGTTCTTGGTGGAGACCATCTTCGACACGCTCAATGCCAAGGCGGCCATCTTTGCCTTGGATGAGCTGATGGAGGACACCGGTGAGCGCCTGCCCATCATCATCTCGGGCACGGTGACCGATGCCTCAGGTCGCATCCTCTCGGGCCAGACCGTGACCGCCTTCTGGCATTCGGTGCGCCATGCCAAGCCCCTGGCCATTGGCCTGAACTGCGCGCTGGGCGCCACGCTGATGCGCCCTTACATCGAAGAGCTGGCCAAGGCGGCCGGTCCGGTGGCGGTCAGCTGCTACCCCAATGCCGGACTGCCCAACCCCATGAGCGACACCGGCTTCGACGAGACGCCCGATGTCACCGGCCGGCTGATGAGCGAGTTCGCGCGCAGCGGCTTTCTCAATATCGCCGGCGGCTGCTGCGGCACCACGCCCGACCACATCGCGGCGATCGCCAAGGGTGTGTCGGCCTACCAGCCACGGCCCTCAGGCTCCAAGTTCCTGAGCCAGCTGACCGAGCAGGCCGCCTGAACGCTGATTGAAGGCTGACTGAAGGCTGAGCCTAGCTTCAGCCGGCCCCGGCCAGCTTGAGCAGCTTGTCGACGTTGACACGCAGCTTCAGCTCATGCGGCGCCAGGCTGGCGGCGATGGCCTGGCTGGCCAGGCGGGTGTCGCGCGGCACCGGTTCACTCAAGGGGTTGCCGCTTTTGCCGAGCAGGGAGGCCACCAGGGGCTCGGTGGCACTGTGGCCGCGCTTGATGACCATGCCAACCTCGCCATTGGCCAGGCGCACCAGGCTTCCGGGCGGGTAAAGGCCGGTGGTCTTGATCAAGGCCGCACCGGCTTCGTCGGGCTGCTTCATCTCATCCAGGAAGACGGCACGCGCGGCCGAGGCGCCGGCCATGGCCTGGCGCGAGCGCCGCGGGCTCAGCCGGGCACCAAAGATGTCGATACGGCGCAGCACGCGCGCCAGCTGTTCGGCCGGGGCGCGGCCGGCCAGCGGGCCGGGCCCGGCGTCGTGGTGCAGGCAGACCGTCTTCAGCCAGAGTTCAGACTTGACCCCCAGGCTGCCGAGCAGCTCGGCGCTGCGGTCGCCATGCGAAACCAGGGCTTGCTGCTGGGCATGGCTGGGGCCGTCTTCCTGCGAAGCCATGCGGTCCTGTTGGACGGTGATGCTCAGATTCATGCTGAGTGCCGCCTGCGTGAGCGCCAGGCGCCAGTCTTCCGGCCAGCCCAGCTGGCGCGCGCAGAGCTCGGCCAGCACCAGGCTGAGCAGGGCGTGGCGGTCGCTGTAGCTCTGGAAATTCATGCTGGACTCGAAGATCAGCAGCAACAGGACGGCATCGGGCTTGGCGTTCAGGCGCGCCAGTGCGTCGTTATGAAGCTGCTGGAAGCGCGGCTTGAAGTCCTCGGCTTTGGGCTCGCGCAGCAGGCTGTGGGCATGCATCTGCAGATCGGCCCAGGCGGCCTGCTCGCCGAGCTCGACCTTCTGCGCCTTCTCCTGGCGGAAGTCGGCCTGCACTTTGACGATGTCCGCGAGCACCGCACCTTGGTGCATCAAGGTGTCCATCTTGTGCGCCAGGGCGCGTTGGTACTCCTTGGTTTCATGGGCCTGGACCCAGGCACCGCGGGCGATCAGGGCCTGCACCTGGGGGGTGTTGGGCAGGGGCTGGCCGGCGGCGAAGAGCAGATTGCCCTCGGCGTCGCGCAGGGCGAAGCTGAGCACCTGACCGACGCGCAGGCTGTTGGGGGGGAGTTGGATCAGGTCCAAGATGGCCGTTCAGGGTTCACAAGAGATTGTCGGCATTTGCCCGGCTTTGCTTGAGTTCGGGCGCGGAGGGGTGCGTAAAATGCAGCGGTCCGAGGAGCGTTGCGACGGGTTTACACATTCAGCCGAGTGTGCCGCCAGGCTCGGACAGGTGCAGCCCGGGGAAACCGCAGGGCCGGCGCCCGGCAACGACGCTCACCGATTCCTCTGTGTTTTCTTGATTGAGCACGTGCGGGGCTGCGGTGAGTACGCGGCTCCGCCTTTGCGTCGAAGGCCGCCATGACCCACACCACATCCCCCGCCGCATCGATTCCGCCCGCCATGAAGCTCTCGGGCCTGGAGCCCGTGCAGATTGGTGCCGGCACGCTGTTCGTCAACGTCGGCGAGCGCACCAATGTGACCGGCTCCAAGGCCTTCGCCCGCATGATTCTGAACGGCCAGTTCGAGCAGGCCCTGGCCGTGGCGCGACAGCAGGTCGAGAACGGCGCTCAGGTCATCGATGTGAACATGGACGAGGCCATGCTGGACAGCCAGGCGGCCATGGTGCGCTTCCTGAACCTAATCGCCGGCGAACCCGAGATCGCCCGCGTGCCCATCATGATCGACAGCTCCAAGTGGAGCGTGATCGAGGCCGGCCTCAAGTGCATCCAGGGCAAGGGCATCGTCAACTCCATCTCGATGAAGGAAGGCGAGGCGGAGTTCCGCCGCCAGGCCAAGCTGGTGCGCCGCTACGGCGCCGCGGCCGTGGTGATGGCTTTTGACGAGCAGGGCCAGGCCGACACCTTCGCCCGCAAGATCGAAATCTGCGAGCGCGCCTACAAGATTCTGGTGAACGAGGTGGGATTCCCGGCCGAGGACATCATCTTCGACCCCAATATCTTCGCCATCGCCACCGGCATCGAAGAGCACAACAACTACGCGGTCGACTTCATCGAAGCCACGCGCTGGATCAAGCAGAACCTGCCCGGCGCCAAGGTCTCGGGCGGGGTCTCCAATGTGTCCTTCAGCTTCCGCGGCAATGACCCGGTGCGCGAGGCCATCCACACGGTCTTCCTGTACCACGCCATCCAGGCGGGCATGGACATGGGCATTGTCAACGCCGGCATGGTGGGCGTCTACGACGATCTTGATGCCGAACTGCGCGAACGTGTCGAGGACGTGGTGCTGAACCGCCGCGCTGATTCCGGAGAGCGCCTGATCGAGGTGGCCGAGCGCGCCAAGGGCATGGCCATCGACGACACGGCCCGCCTGGCCTGGCGCGCCGGTGATGTGAACCAGCGCCTCAGCCACGCCCTGGTTCACGGCATCACCGACTTCATCGACGCCGACACCGAGGAGGCCTGGGTGGCCATCCAGGCCAGCGGCGGCCGGCCCCTGCACGTGATCGAAGGCCCGCTGATGGCCGGCATGAATGTGGTCGGCGATTTGTTCGGCGCCGGCAAGATGTTCCTGCCCCAGGTGGTCAAGTCGGCCCGCGTGATGAAGCAGGCCGTGGCGCATTTGCTGCCCTATATCGAGGCCGAAAAGAAGGCCTTGATCGACGCCGGCGGCGAGGCCAAGCCCAAGGGCAAGATCGTCATCGCCACGGTTAAGGGCGATGTGCATGACATCGGCAAGAACATCGTCACCGTGGTCCTGCAGTGCAACAACTTCGAGGTCGTGAACATGGGCGTGATGGTGCCCTGCCAGGACATCCTGGCGCGCGCCAAGGCCGAAGGCGCGGACATCATCGGCCTCAGCGGCCTGATCACGCCCAGCCTGGAGGAGATGCAGCATGTGGCCGCCGAGATGCAGCGCGACGAGCATTTCCGCTCGCGCGGCACGCCGCTCTTGATCGGCGGCGCCACCTGCAGCCGGGTTCACACCGCCGTCAAGATCTCGCCGCATTACGAAGGCCCGGTGGTCTATGTGCCCGATGCCTCGCGCAGCGTCGGCGTTTGCAGCGATCTGCTCTCGGACGAGCGCGCCGCCAAATTCATCGCCGACCTGCGCAGCGATTACGAGCAGGTCCGCCATCTGCATGCCAATAAAAAGCAGACGCCCATGGTCAGCCTGGCCGAGGCGCGCGCCAACAAGCATGCCGTGGACTGGGCGAGTTATCAGCCGCCGGTGCCCCAGTTCATCGGCCGCCGCGTGATCCGCAACTACGACCTGGCCGATCTGGCCGAAGCCATCGACTGGGGCCCGTTCTTCCAGACCTGGGATCTGGCCGGCCCCTTCCCGGCCATCCTCAAGGACGAGATCGTCGGCAGCGAGGCGCAGCGCGTCTTCAGCGATGGCAAGCGCATGCTGGAGCGCCTGATCAAGGGCCGCTGGCTGCAGGCCAATGGCGTGTTCGGCCTCTACCCGGCCGCCCAGGTCAACGACGACGACATCGAGATCTACAGCGATGAGAGCCGCAGCGAGGTGCTGATGACTTGGCATGGCCTGCGCATGCAGAGCGAGCGGCCGGTGGTGGACGGCGTCAAGCGCCCGAACCGTTGCTTGTCCGACTTCATCGCTCCGAAAGGCGTCGTGCCGGATTACATCGGCTTGTTTGCTGTCACGGCGGGCTTGGGCGTGGAGAAGAAGGAAGCCCAGTTCCTGGCCGACCACGACGACTACTCCGCCATCATGTTCAAGGCCCTGGCCGACCGCCTGGCCGAGGCCTTTGCCGAGCGTCTGCACCAGCGTGTGCGTACCGAGTTCTGGGGCTATGCTGCCGACGAGGCGCTGAGCAACGAGGCGCTGATCCAGGAGCAATACCGCGGCATCCGCCCGGCACCGGGCTATCCGGCCTGCCCCGACCATCTGGTCAAGCGCGCGCTGTTCCAGACCCTGACGCCGGAAGAGATCGGCATGGGCCTGACCGACAGCATGGCCATGACGCCGGCGGCCAGCGTCTCGGGCTTCTACTTTGCACACCCGGACGCGGCCTACTTCAATGTCGGCCGCATCGGTGAAGACCAGGTGTCCGACTGGGCGCAGCGCATGGCGCTGAGCAAGGAAGCGGCCGAGCGGGCGCTGGCACCGCTGCTCTGAGCGGCACCGGCCATGGCGGGCCTACGCCCGCTTACAACTGATTCGTGCAGAAAGTCGCGAAATGCTCCGGCGCGTGGGAACCTCGAACCCTGCCCGCCGTTTTCGACTCCTTTTGGCGGGCGCGGAGTCTCTTGATGAAAGCCCCTTTGCACTTTTCTTCCAGTCAAATCATGGCCAGCGTCCTTGGCGCTGTGGTTCTTTTGGGCGGCGCCTATGCCGTCGGTCGTTCACAAGGGCCGGCCGAAGCCGTGCCTGCGCCCGTGGCAACAGCAGCGGCGTTGCCGAGCAAGGCCGAGCGCGAGCCAGCACCCGGCAAGACCGAGTCGTCGGTCTTGTGTTCAGACTGCGCTCGTGTGCTCGCAGTCCATGAGGAAAGCCGCGAAGGCAAGGCCAGCGGCTTGGGCGCTGTCGGCGGCGCGGTGATCGGCGGCTTGCTGGGCAACCAAATCGGCGGCGGCACCGGCAAGAAGATCGCCACAGTCGGCGGTGCCGTGGCTGGCGGCATGGCCGGCAATGAGATCGAGAAGCGCCAGAAGTCGCACCGGGTCTGGGTGGTGCGCGTCAAGCTCGACGACGGCCGCGTGCAGAGCTTTGTGCGCGAGAACGATCCGCAGTTCCAGGTCGGCGATGTGCTGCGGGTCCGCAACGGCCAGTGGCAGCGGCAGTCCTGAAATCAGGCGGCCAGGGTCGGCGCAGTTTCAAGCGCCGGTTCGCAGCGGCAGGCTGATCGAGAAACGCACGCCGTCTGGCAAGTGGCTGGCGACGATGCGGCCGTCCATGCGGGCCAGGTAGCTGCGCGCGACGAACAGGCCTTGGCCGCGGTGCTCGGCGCCCTCGGTGGCGCTGCTGACGCCATAGTCGAAGATGCGATCGAACAGGGCGGCCGGGATGGCCTCGCCCTGATTGTCCACATGCAGCTGGGCCATGCCATCGGCCTGCTCCAGCGTCATCCGGATGGCGGTGCCGGGGTGACGGTGGCGATCTGCATTGCGCAGCAGATGGGCGATGACATCCTCCAGCGCATGTTCGTCGGCATCGACCGGCAGCGCGCCCGCCTGCCAGGGCGTCAGCTGCACCGCAGCGATGCCCGCATCGGCCGCGTTCTCGGCGATCAGCTGCACAAAGTCGGCCAGATCGAGGGCCTGCGGGTTCAGGGCGGCGGCGGCCAGCGCCTCACTGGGGCTGGCGGTGCCGTAGAGCACACGCACCGCCTGCTGCATGCGCAGCAGATAACGGCGCTTGGGGTCGTCTTCGCGCGGGTGCAGGGCCAGCAGCGATTGCAGCGGCGACATGATTTCGTGCCCGACCGCATGCCACATATCGCGCTCATGTTCGGCGCGCAGCTGCTCGCGGCGCAGCGCCAGCTTGGCGCGTGAGAGCAGATCGGCCAGCGTGCCGGCCAGAATGCCCAGCTCGTCGCGGCCGCGCAGGTCGGCCACATCGAGCTCGCCGATGCGCTCGTCGATGCGGGCCGGCTGCATGTTGTAGGACACGGCAGCAGCGCGCTTCGTGAGCCGCGCAATGCGGCGCATCAGGCCCAGAGTGATGATGGCCCAGGCCAGGAAGATCGCACCCAGCATGGCGCCCACCAGCCAGGACACCCGCGTCGCCACCGCGCTGAGCGCTTGGTCGACGCTGCGCCAGTCGCCGCTGAGGCGCAGCTGGTAGCGGCCCAACGGTGTCAGCACCTCGGCCTCGGCCAGCGGGGGCGGTGGTGTCTGGCTCAGCGGCAGGCGGCGGATCAGCCGGGTCAGCCAAGGCGAGGGCAGGGTGTCCAGTGGCTCGGACGCGGCGCCGCGCAGCTCGGCCACGCTGCGGCCTTGCTGGCTGATGCGCAGCAGCTCGCCCCGTTGCAGTTCACGGCCCAGGCCACCCAGGGTCAGCGGCGAATGGGCCGGGCCGGCCTGGTTGTCGAACAGCACAGCGCCCTGCGGGCCCAGCAGCTCGATGCGCAGGCGCAGCTGGCTCAGATCGGCCGGCGGCCAGACCAGCGCGCGCGGCGCGGCCAAGGCCTGCTGCAAGGCCGCGACGGGCACGCGCAGGGAAAACATGGTTTGACGCGGGCAGTCGTCGGCGGTGGAGGGTGCGGCATCGGCGAGGCAAGGGCCTTCACGCCACAACCAGCCCCGGAAATCGCGGTCCGGGCGGGCCGGGCGCAGCTGGGTCTCGCCGGGAGGCACTTCAAAGCCGGTCAGCCGGCCGCGCTGCTGGAAGCGCCCGCCACTCTGCGCCTCGAAGGGCGCCAGCCATTGCTGGGTCTGGCCGCGCCACTGCAGGCCGATGCGCACCCGATGCACCTCATCCAGCAGCAGCTGACCCGGTTGGCGGCCCTGCAGCGGGCCGGCCGGCAGCGAGCCGATGGCGTAGACAAAACCGCCGGCAAAGGCATTGCTGCCCAGCGCCAGGCAGAGGCTGCGGCCCTCGCCCTGGTCGCGCGCGCAGCCGGACATCTCGACGGCGCTGCGTGTCTTGGCGGGGTCGTCGAAATCGATGGTCGAGAAGGGCAGCAGCAGCGGCGTCTGGCCATCCTCGGCCTCGGCCTGGGGGTTCAGTAGCGCCAACTGGCCGCTCGGGTGGCGCAGCCTAGCCGCCAGCGCTTGCAGCTGGTGCTCAAAGCCTTGCGCATAGCGTTGGTAGGCGCGCTCTTTCTCTTCGCGCAGCAGCGTCACCGCGAGCAGCAGCGTGGCCAGGGCCAGCAGCAGGAAGACGCCGTGGAAGACGATGCGGTTCCGGAAGGCCAGCAGCGGCAGGCGGGGCATGTCCGGAACCCGCGGCATCCGCGGCAAGCGGCGCAGCAGGCTCACCGGGCCGTCCAGCGGAAGCCGCGCATGGGCACGTTCTCGATGCCGTCGAATTCGGCGTCAACCTCGCGAAAGGCCTCTCGGATGGCCGCCACATGCTTGCGGACATTGTCCTTGCTGCGCCCGCTTTTGACCACGTCGAACAAGGACTCATAACTGACCAACTCACCGCGCTTCTGCACCAAGGTGGCGAGGATGCGCTGCGCCGTCAGCGGCAGGTTGATGCGCTGGCCGCGCCACATGGCCGAGCGCTGCCACAGCGGGTCCAGCACCAGGCTCTGTGCCGCCTCGGGCGCGGTCTGGCGGCTGCGCGAGGCGCGCAGCATGTCCAAAAAGGTGTCGACGAACTCGGCCTCGCTGAAGGTGGTCTTCTGCAGATAGTCCCAGGCGTCCAGCGCCTTCATGATGCCGCGGTAGATGGCCGCCGGCATGGCCGAGATCACCAGCACCGGCGTGCCCTGGTGCAGCTTGTTTATGGCATTGATCAGGGCCACACCGGCATGGCGCTCGCGGCCCAGCTCGATGTCCAGCAGCACCAGGTCGTAGCGCTCGCGGCTCAGCGCGCTTTCAGCGCTGTCGCGGTCGAACCAGGTGTCGATCTGCAGTTCGGGGCGGGTGCTGCGGATCCAGCCGACCAGCTGGTCGCTGGTCGGGCGGTCGTCTTCGATCACGGCAATGCGAGTCATGTGGGGATTATGTGAGGCGCGGACGGTGCTGCCTCGGAAGCTTTCTTCCGCGCCCCGGAGCAAAGCCGCCCGTGGCCGGCATGGCGTGTTCGCGGCCTCAGAAGCGACAGTGGCTTCACCCCCAACCCACGGCCCAGGAGGCCACCACCATGAAGCTCCCCTCCTTGCATCTGCCCGAATCGCTGCGCCACCTGCCTGCCCGCCTCGGCGGAGGCCTGCAGCGCCGCTTGCCGGCCTTGCTGCTGCTCAGCGGCCTCGCTGCGGCGGGTGCCGGCCTGGTGATGGTGCCGCCCTTCTACACCGTCGGCCGCGGCGAGGTGGCGGTGCGCACCAATCTGTTCACCGGCAGCCTCAGCAGCGCCAGCGAAGGCCGCTTGCTGCGCTTGCCCGGCGTGCACGAGGTGCGCGCCTTGCCTCTGCGCGACCAGACCTACCACGCGAGCCGCATGGCTGCGGCCAATGGCGCCGGAGCGCTGCAATCCTTGGAAGGCTTGTCGCTGGGCCTGGACCTGACCCTGGCTTGGCGCATCGACACGCGCCAGTTGCCGGGCCTGGCCACGCGCCTGCCCGAGCAGATCGAGCGCGACCTGATTGAACCGGCCCTGCAGTCGGCGATCTACCCGGTCGTGGCCCAGCACACGGTGCGCGAGATCTTCTCCAGCAAGCGCCGCGAGATCGAGCAGGCGATTGCCCAGACCCTGAGCAAGCAGCTGGCCAGCCAGGGCCTGGAGCTGCGCAGCCTGCAGATCGGCCATGTGGACCTGCCGGCCGACTACCGCGCCGGCATGGACGGCCTGCTGGCCGAAGGCCTGGCCGCCGAGAAGATGCAGTTCACGCTGCAACTGAAGGCGCAGCAGGTCAAGCAGTCCGAGCTGGAGGCGCATGCCGACAAGTCGCGCCGCGAAATCGCCGCCGAGGCGGCGGAGCGTGAGCAGCTGATTGCGGCGCGCGCCCAGGAGGAGGCGATGAAGCACATCCTGCCGCTCAAGCAAAAGCAGATCGAGCAGCGCACGCTGGAGGCCGAGGCCCACAACGCCCAGCGTATCAAGATGGCCGAAGGCAATGCGCGCGCCCGCCAGATCGAGGCCGAGGCCGAAGCGCGTGCGCGCGAGAAGATGGCCGATGCTGAGGCCTACCGCATTGCCCAGCTGAGCAAGGTCGATGCCGAGCGCATGGCGCGCGAAGGTGTCTTGCTGAGCCAGCACCCGCTGCTGGTACAGAAGGCCATGGCCGACAAGCTGTCCGACAAGGTGCAGGTCATCATCGCGCCGCCTTCGGCCAGCGGTGCTTTCATCGGCTCGGGGTTGCTGGGCAACACCGGCCAGCTCACCCAGACCCAAGCCCAAACTCAGGAGTGAGCCATGCGTGAACGCAAGCCCGCTCCCTTGTTCCATGCGCGGCCGCTGTGGTGCCAGCCGCAGCCCGTGCGTGTTCGCAGACGTTCGCGCGGCACCTGGCTCTGCTCGCTGACTGTGGCTGTAGCTCTGGCCGCCTGTGCGCTGCAGGCCTGGGCAGCGCCGTCGCGCCAAGCGATGTTGGTCCTGCAGGACGGTGCGGCCTTGCGCATCGCGCCCAAGGAAGGCAGCCCCGAGCAGGCCCGCCTGATTCGCGGCGAGGCCGTGGAGCTGCGCGGGGAACGGCTGGACTGGCTGCAGGTCTGGGACTACCGGCGCGAACGCGGCGGCTTTGTGCGGCGCAGCCAGCTGCTGCCGCTGCCGAGCGATCAACCCGCGCTGCGGGCACAGCTGCAACTGGCCTTGCCGCAGGAGGGACAGGAGGGCCTGGCTCTGGCCTTGGCCAGCGCCTTCGTGCAGGCGGCAGCGGCGGCCGAGCTGAACACGGCGGCCGGCGCGGAGGTGCTGGATGCGATCGGCCAGCTGGGCCAGCGCATCGCGGCCAGCAGCGGCGCGCGCCGCGCCGGCCTGCTCGATGTGGCGGCGCGTTATGGCCTGCGCTTCGAGGCCTTCGAACAGGGCGACGGCAGCGTCAAGCTCTGCGATGCCGGTGATGCCTACCGCGCCCTCTTGAACCTGCCTGCAGCCTCGCCCGCAGCCAAGGCGCGCGCCGCATTGGCGCTGACGCAGCCGGACTGCCGCCCCACGACCCTCAGCAGCAGCCAGCGCCTGGCCAGCGACGAGGCCCGCGCCGCGCTCTTGCAGCAGGCGCCGTTGCAAGGCCTGCCGCAGTACCAGGCCAACCGGCTGCGCAGCCGCCGTGCCGCCGTGGCCGCCAGCCGCGCGTTTCTGAGCCGGGCCCCGGCCCTGGCCGCCGAAGCACAGGCTGAGTTGGCCCAGGTCGAGGTGGCCGAGCTGGCCGAGGACGACCAGGGCGAGTTCAATGATGCCGCCATGCGCGTCAATGCCGTGCGCTGGCTGGCGCTGCCGGCTCTGCAGGACCGCCAGCTCTCCGCCCAGCTGCAGCTGAGCTTGGTGGCCGGCAGCAGCCCCGGCGAGCAATGTCTGCAGCTGCGCCAGCAGGACCAGCTGGTGCTGAGCAAGTGCAGCGTCGCCCGCCTGCCGCTGGCCTCGGCCACGCTGAGCCGCGAAGGCCGGGCGATTGCCCTGGCGGCGCAGCCGCTGGATGGCTGGCGCGAGCTCTGGTTGCTGCGCGCCGGCCCGCAGGGCTGGACGCTCGATGTGCTGCCGCCGAGCTTGGCTGCGCCCGGCCTGGGTTACGTCGAGTTCGCCGGCTGGGTGCCCGGTGGCCGCGAGCTGCTGCTGGCCAGTGAGTCGCGCGCCGAGGGCCGCTACAACCCGCGCCGCTTCATCCAGCTCGACCTCACGAGCCTGACGCCGCTGCGCCAGTCGCCCGACGCCACGGCCCTGGGCGCCTTCCAGCGCTGGGCCGATCCGGCCTGGCGTGGGGCTTCGGCGGCCTTGCGTTGATGGCTTGAGCTCACGCAGGCGCCAAACCGCGCCGGTACTGAATTGCCTCGCTGAGGTGGGGCACTTCGATGCGCGGGCTGCCGGCCAGGTCGGCCACGCTGCGCGCCACGCGCAGCACGCGGTGGTGGCTGCGGGCGCTCCAGGACAGGCGCTGAGCAGCCTTGATCAGAAAGGCCTGGGCGGCGGGCTCCAATCCGGCATGCTGGTCCAGCTGCGCGGCGCTGAGCCCGGCATTGCTGCAGCCCTGGCGTTCCAGGGCGAGCTGGCGCGCACGGGCCACGCGCTCGGCCACCACGGCGCTGGCTTCGCCGTCGGCGGCGCCTTGCAGCAGTTCGGGCGGCTGCACCGGCACCTCGATGAACAGGTCCAGGCGGTCCAGAAACGGACCGCTGAGGCGTGATTGATAGCGCGCAATCTGATCGGGTGAGCAGCGGCAGGCGCGCAGCGCGCTGCCGTGGTTGCCGCAAGGGCAGGGGTTCATGGCGGCGACCAACTGAAAGCGGGCCGGAAATTCGGCCTGCCGCGCGGCGCGCGAAATCAGGATGCGGCCGGTTTCCATGGGTTCGCGCAGAGCCTCCAGCGCGGCGCGATTGAACTCGGGCAGTTCGTCAAGAAAGAGCAGGCCGTGCTGGGCCAGCGAGATCTCGCCCGGCCGCGGCGGTGAGCCGCCGCCCACTAAAGCCACCGCCGAGGCGCTGTGATGCGGGTTGCGCATCACCCGCTGGCGCCAGCGCCCGGGCTGGAACTGGCCGGCCAGACTGAGCACGGCGGCCGATTCCAGCGCCTCGTCCTCGCTCAGGGGCGGCAGCAGGCCGAGCAGGCGCTGGGCCAGCATGGACTTGCCCGTGCCCGGCGGGCCCACCATCAGCACACTCAAGCCGCCGGCTGCGGCAATCTCCAGGGCCCGTTTGGCGCCAGCCTGGCCCTTGATGTCGCGCAGATCGAGTTCCTCGCCGGCGGGCGCGGCGGTTGGCAGCGCCTGCGCGCGCGGCAGCGGGCTGTCGCTGCCCAGCTGCAAGGCGGCGACCAGGTCCAGCAGATGGCTTGCCGCATGGACCGCCACGCCCTCGACCAAGGCGGCCTCGGCGGCGCTGGCCTCGGGCAGCAGCAGGCGCCGGCTGCTGGCCTCGCGGCGCAGCGCCAGGCTCATGGCCAAGGCGCCGCGCACCGGGCGCAGCTCGCCGCCCAGGGACAGCTCACCGGCGCATTCCAGCTGGGGCAGTTGCTGCGGGTCGATCTGTTCGCTGGCGGCCAGTAGGCCGAGCGCGATGGGCAGGTCGAAGCGGCCGCCTTCCTTGGGCAGCTCGGCTGGCGCCAGGTTCACAGTGATTCTTTTGTTGTGTGGGAATGAAAGCCCGCTGTTTTGCAGGGCGGCCCGCACACGTTCGCGCGATTCCTTGACCTCCGTCTCCGCCAGGCCGACCAGGGTGAAGGAGGGCAGGCCGTTGGCCAGATGCACCTCGACACGGACCGGCTCGGCCGCCAGGCCGTCCAGCGCGCGGCTGTGAACGATTGCCAGAGACATGGTGGCTTGTGCTCCCCTGCAGGCCGTGCCCTGGGCCGATTGTGCCCGGCTGCTGCGCCGTTCAGGCACACAAAGCGTGCTTTGCACCAATCGGGTGCATTGAGCTCGGGCGGCGTCCGACCTGGGCAGGCCAAGTTGGTGCGCCCATTGCGGGTTTCGCTCTAGGCCGCGATGCCGCGAGAGCAAAGCGCTGGCGCGCAAAGCTGGCACGGAAGCTGCACTGCATACCGCCAAGTGCTCGTATCTCTCCGTTTTTCCTTCTTTCACCTTTTGTTGACATCCAGGAGTTCCGCATGAAGACATCGTTCGCCAAAGCTGCTGCTCTCACTCTCGCGCTCGGCGCTGTGCTGCCCCTGGCCGCCCAGGCCGAGGAAGCCGCCAGCCCGCTGAGCTTCAATGCCAGCGTGACCACGGACTACCGCTATCGCGGCATCTCGCAGAGCCGCGTCAAGCCGGCCCTGCAAGGCGGTGCGGACTACGCGGCAGCCAACGGTTTCTACATCGGCACCTGGGCTTCCACCATCAAGTGGATCAAGGATGCGCCCTACAACGGCGGCGCTTCGCTGGAGCTGGATGTCTACGCAGGCTACAAGACCGAAATCGCAGCGGGCCTGACGCTGGACGTCGGCGTGCTGGGATACATCTACCCCAGCAATGACCTGAACCCGAGTGCCAACACCACCGAGGTCTACGGCGCTCTGAGCTACGGTGTCTTCACCGCCAAGTACTCGCACAGCACGACCAATCTGTTCGGCACGGCCGACAGCAAGGGCAGCGGCTACCTCGACCTGAGTGCCACCCTGGACCTGGGCGATGGCGTCACATTGGTGCCGCATCTGGGCCGCCAGAATGTCAAGCACAACTCTGCCGCGTCCTACACCGACTACTCGCTCACCCTGAGCAAGGAGTACGCGGGCATCGCCTTCAGCGCCGCTGTCGTCGGCACCAACACCGACGCCTATGTCGGCGGCCCTTCGGCCAAGAACCTCGGCAAGAGCGGTTTTGTGCTCTCGGCCAAGAAGTCCTTCTGAACTGAACGATCGCTCGTCTGATCGAAACCAAGACCCCGGAGACCCTCATGAAACTCATCACCGCCATCATCAAACCCTTCAAGCTCGACGAAGTGCGTGAAGCCCTCAGCGCCATCGGCGTGCAGGGCCTGACCGTCACCGAGGTCAAGGGCTTCGGACGCCAGAAAGGCCACACCGAGCTCTACCGCGGCGCCGAGTACGTGGTGGACTTTCTGCCCAAGGTGAAGGTCGAGGCCGCTGTGGCCGACGCCGTGGTGGAGCAGGTGATCGAGGCCATCGAGGGCGCCGCCCGCACCGGCAAGATCGGTGACGGCAAGATTTTTGTCTCTCCGCTGGATCAGGTGGTGCGCATCCGCACCGGCGAAACCGGTCAGGACGCGCTCTGAACACGCCCGAGCGCACTTCAACAAGACGCCAGCAAGGCACCCCCAAATCCGTAGGAGATTTGCAATGATCATCAAGAAACTTCTCGCCACCTTGGCCCTGGCCGCCGCGGTGCTCGCACCGGCCGCCTGGGCGCAAGACGGCGCGGCTTCGGCCCCGGTGGCTGCGGCCACCGCCATGACCTCGGCACCCGAGGCCAGCGCCGCTCCGGTCGCTGCGCCCACCGAAGCACCCGCCCCGGCCGCAGCTGCTGCTGCCAGCGAGGCTGCCGCTGCCGCTCCGGTGCTGGTCCCCAACAAGGGCGACACCACCTGGATGATGCTGTCCACCCTCTTGGTCATCCTGATGACCGTGCCCGGCCTGGCTCTGTTCTACGGCGGCCTGGTGCGCAGCAAGAACATGCTGTCGGTGCTGATGCAGGTGATGGTCGCCTTCTCCATGATCATCGTGCTGTGGGTGATCTACGGCTACAGCTTCGCCTTCACCGAGGGCAATGCCTTCATTGGCGGTACCGACCGCCTGATGATGAAGGGCGTTTGGGACAACGCGGCCGGCACTTTTGCCAACGCAGCCACCTTCAGCAAGGGCGTGGTCATTCCCGAGATCGTGTTCGCGGCCTTCCAGGCCACCTTCGCCGGCATCACCGCCTGCCTGATCATTGGCGCCTTTGCCGAACGCATCAAGTTCAGCGCTGCCTTGGCTTTCCTGGCCCTGTGGTTCACCTTCAGCTATTTGCCGGTGGCGCACATGGTCTGGTTCTGGATGGGCCCGGATGCCTACACCGCTGCAGGTGTGGTCGATGAAATGAACGGCAAGGCCGGTCTGCTCTGGCAATGGGGCGCGCTGGACTTCGCTGGCGGCACCGTGGTGCACATCAATGCCGCCGTGGCCGGTCTGGTCGGCGCCTTCATGGTCGGCAAGCGCATCGGTTACGGCAAGGAAGCCTTCACCCCGCACAGCCTGACCTTGACCATGGTCGGCGCCTCGCTGCTGTGGGTGGGTTGGTTCGGTTTCAACGCCGGCTCGGCGCTGGAAGCCAATGGCTTCGCTGCCCTGGCCTTCATCAACACCCTGGTGGCCACGGCCGCAGCGGTGCTGTCCTGGTCCGTCGGCGAAGCGCTGCACAAGGGCAAGGCTTCGATGCTGGGTGCTGCGTCGGGCGCTGTGGCCGGCCTGGTGGCCATCACTCCTGCGGCGGGTAATGTCGGTGTCGGCGGTGCCCTGATCATCGGCGTGATCGCTGGTTTCGCTTGCCTGTGGGGTGTGTCGGGTCTGAAGAAGCTGCTGGGCGCGGACGACTCGCTCGATGTCTTCGGCGTGCACGGCGTGGGCGGCATCGTTGGCGCTCTGCTGACCGGTGTCTTCAACTCGCCCAATCTGGGTGGCCCCAGCCTGGTCGCTGACTGGGTCACGGTCAGCATGGTGACGGCCGATGCCTACACCATCGCCGGTCAGGTGCTGACGCAGGCCAAGGCTGTGGGCGTGACCGTGATCTGGTCGGCCGTGGTCTCCCTGGTCGCTTACAAGTTGGTCGATCTGGTCATCGGTCTGCGCGTCAGCGAAGAAGACGAACGCCAAGGTCTGGACATCAGCTCGCACGGCGAGACCGCGTACCACAAGTGATTTGAGCGCCCTTGGCTGCGCCCTGCGCAGCCCCTGCAAGCCACAAGCCGCCCTGTCTTCGGATCGGGCGGCTTTTGTTTTGAATTGCGCGGACGGCGGCAGTCGGCACAGAGCTGTCGTTGGCTGAGGTTTCAGTTCGAACGCAGAGTGCGCGGAGGACTGCAGAGGCCGCAGAGAGAGGAGCAAGATTTTTGGTCTCAGCGTCCTCTGCGGTCCTCAGCGAGCTCTGCGTGCTGAAGCTTCTTCGCGAACGACGGCTCCGTACCGCTTGCCGCCCTTCGCGATCACGGCCCGGGATCGGGCGCTGCGCTTTCCTGGCGCTTCTTGATCAAGACCTCGGTCAGTTCCAGCAGCTTGGCCGGGCTGAAGGGTTTGGCGAGGAAGAAGTTGGCGCCGGTTGCGAGGGCACGGGTCTTGGTGGCTTGGCTGGCGTCGGCGGTCAGCATGACGATCAGGGCCTGGGTGAGCCGTGGGTCGGCGCGCATCTGGCGACACACTTCGATGCCATCGATGTCGCCCGGCATCATCAGGTCCAGATAGACCAAATCGGGCTGCAAGGTGCGGGCCAATTCCATGGCCAGATGGCCATTGGGCGCTTCGTAGAGCTGATGTCCGGTGTCTTCCAGTGCCCAACGGATCAAGCGTCGGATGTCGGCCTGGTCCTCGACGATCAAGATCTTGGCCTTCATGACGAAGTGGCAGTTCTGCGCGTGTCCATGCGGACAAGCATATCGCTTGCAGCAAAACTTTTTTCATTGTGGCGGCCTTGGCAAAGCCAGGGGCGCCCCAAGCTGCGTGCTCCTAGAATCAAACGCAGCCTGCCGCACTGCCTTCCCTCTTTCCTTCCTTCGGCCCGACCCGAGCACTCCCCGACCATGGTTCCCCATCTCACCACCGCTTTGACTGGCCCCATCAACGAGTTGGAGCAGCGCATCCTGGAGTCCATGCCGGCCATCGAGCGATGGTTTCGCCTCGAATGGATGGAGCACACGCCGCCTTTCTATTCCGCGGTCGACCTGCGCAATGCCGGTTTCAAGCTCGCGCCGGTGGGCACCCATCTGTTTCCGGGTGGCTTCAACAACCTGACGCAGGACATGCTGCCGCTGTCGGTGCAGGCGGCCATGGCGGCGATCGAGAAGATCTGCCCCGAGGCCAAGAACCTGCTGCTGATCCCCGGCAAGCAGACCCACAGCAGCTTCTATCTCAGCAACCTCGCCACCCTCAAGCGCATCTTCACGCAAGCCGGTCTGAACGTCCGCTTGGGTTCGCTGGACCCGGCGGTGACTGAACCCACGGAGCTGAATCTGGCCGACGGCAGCAGCCTGACCGTCGAGCCTCTGCTGCGCCAGCGCGGTCGGCTGGGTCTGAAGGATTTCGACCCCTGCACCATCTTGCTCAACAACGAGCTATCAGACGGTGTGCCGCGGGTGCTGGAGCATCTGCATGAGCAGTACCTGCTGCCGCCCCTGCATGCGGGCGGGACCCTGCGCCGCAAGAGTCAGCACTTCAAGTCCTATGAGGAAGTGGCCAAGAAGTTCAGCAAGCTGCTGGGCATGGATCCTTGGCTGATCCACCCGATGTCGGTGCCGGTCAGCGGCGAGGATCTCAGTGCTGGTCATGGCTTGGAGGCGCTGCAGACTCAGGTCGATCTGGTGCTCAGCAAGACGCGCAAAAAGTACAAGGATTACGGCATCCAGGAAAAGCCTTTTGTGCTGATCAAGCCGGATGCCGGCGGCCACAGCCAAGGCACGCTGATGTTGCGCGATGCCAAGGAGCTGGCCGATCTGGGCCGCCGCGGCGCTGAGTCGCTGAACTGGTTCCAGAGCGGGCAGGGGCCACATCAGCTGCTGGTGCAGGAAGGCGTGGTCACACATGAGCGTGTCAACGAGGCCGTGGCCGAGCCGGTGGTCTACATGATGGACCGCTATGTGGTCGGCGGTTTCTACCGCATCCATGCCGAGCGAGGCAGCGAAGAGAACCTCAATGCCCCGGGTTCCAGCTTTGTTCCCCTGGCCTTTGCCCAGAGCTCGCAGCTGCCACGCCCGGGCGAAAAGCCCGGTGCCAGCGCCCCGAACCGCTTCTATATGTACGGCGTTATCGCTCGCCTGGCGATGTTGGCGGCGAGCTATGAGCTCGAAGTCACGGACCCCGAAGCCGAGGTCTACGCTTGATCGGTTTGCGGCTGCAAGTCGATCCTGCCGTTCAAGCTTGGAAATTTTCGTAGCGAGCGGCTGTCAGGCTAGGCGGACGGAGCGCAGGAACCGGAACGTACTTCCTGTACGTGAGGATTCCGAGCACCGGACCAACGACGCATGACGGACGCGCAGTAGAAAACTTGCAAGCGCTCAGCCGAGCTTTTGGCTGGCTTCGAGCATCAGCTGCTTGAATCGCTCGACAACCTCGCTCTGCGGCTCGCGCAAATGCCAGAGGGTCAGGTCGGCCAGGCCGAGGTCGGCGTCCAGGGGCAGGATCTTGGCGATGTCGTTTTGTGCGGCCAGCTTGGCTACATGTTGGGGCAGCAGGGCCAGGATGGGCATGCGCTTGAGCAGACTC
Source organism: Paucibacter sp. DJ2R-2 (assembly GCF_025717675.1). Classification (GTDB taxonomy): domain Bacteria; phylum Pseudomonadota; class Gammaproteobacteria; order Burkholderiales; family Burkholderiaceae_C; genus Paucibacter_A. Next base: position 188,496 of record NZ_JAJIRT010000004.1, on the reverse strand, counting down.
AGCGTCAGCATGACATCGCCGGTTTCGACCAGATTGGTGGGTAGGGTCTGGCCCATATCGTGCCAGAGCCGGTCTTGCAGGCTGCGCGAGCGGGTGCCGGGCAGTGGCCAGATCCAGGCCTGTTGATTGAGCGTGTCCCAGCCCAGCTTGTGGCTGGCCTTGGCCAAGGGGTGCACCGTGCTGATGGCCGCCACCTCGGGCTGGGCGATCAGACACAAGGGCTCCAGATCGGGCGGCGCCTCATGCGGGCGGATGCGCGCCACCACCAGATCGAGCCGGCCTTCGCGCAGTTCGTTGATCAGCCCGGTCAGGGCATGGGTGCGCACGCTCAGGGTGATGTGGGGGTACTCCTGCTTCATCGCCGCCATCGCATCAGGCAGCACCTGGGGCAGGGCAGCATTGGTGGCGCCGATCAGCAGCTCCCCGGAGGCACCGCGCACGATGGAGGCGACATCGCCGCCGCCGCGTTGCAGGTCGGCATCGAGTTTCTGCGCCAGCCGGATCAGCCGTTCACCCAGCGCTGTGGCGCGCAAGCTGCGCCCTCGGCGCACAAACAGGGTTTGTCCTAGGCCTTGTTCGATTTCGCTCAGAGCCTTGCTGACGGCTGGCTGGGTGACATGCAAGGCATCGGCTGCTGCCCCCAGGCTTCCCGCCTCAGAAAGCGCTTGCAGCACCCGCAAATGGCGCAGGCTCAGGCGCTTGCGAACAAAGCTGTCAGCTGCTTCTGGGGCGATGGGAAGGGCCTTGGGCGCGCTGGAGATAACCATTTTTTCACTTTAACAAACCTTTACTCATGTCGATTTTGTGACGCGCTTCTATGGTTTGCGTGAGCCCTGACGCCAGGACCCCAAAGCCTGGTGCCAAGCCCCATCTCATCAAAGAACCGTTGGAGATTCCTCGTGCAACAGCAGCGTCCTCACCTCATCGCCCTGGCCATCCTGAGCCTGGCTGCGTCCACCCAGGCTCAAGCGCAGGCCGCCGACAGCGCGCCCAAGGCCGAGCTGGAACGGGTCACCATCACCGGCTCCATGATCAAGCGCACCGATCGCGAAACGCCGTCGGTGGTGCAGACCATCAGCCGCGAAGACATCAAGAACTCCGGTTTCGGCACCATCGAAGAGTTGTTGCGCTCGACCGGCGCGGTCGACCTGAGCTCGGTCGGTGACGGCGCAGCCTCGGGCTTCGTCAGCGGCTTGTCCACCATCTCGCTGCGCGGCTTCGGCTCGCAAGGCACGCTGACCCTGATCAACGGCCGCCGCATCGCGCCGGCTGCTGCGGTCGACGTGAACTTCGGCCGTGGCAATCTGGTCAGCGTCAACACCATTCCCAAGGGCGCCATCGACCGTATCGAAATCCTCAAGGACGGTGCCTCGGCCATTTACGGCTCGGACGCCGTGGTCGGCGTGGTGAACTATGTGCTGCGCAAGGACTACCAGGGCGCCGAAGCCGGCGTCACCTACACCGCCAATGACAAGGGCGTGGGCGGCACCAAGAGTGCCAATGCCAGCTTCGGTTTTGGCGATCTGAGCCGCGACCGTTTCAATGTCTTCGGTGGCGTGGATGTTTCGCAGCGCGACCGTGTGATGTACCCGGACTTGCGTGACCGCGGCGCCCCCGAGCTCTATGACCAGGCCTTGAATCTCAACTCATCGTTGAGCCGCTTCTCGCCTTCTAGCGTCGCCTCTTTTTGGGGTAATTACTACAGCCTGCCCAGTAGCACCTCAGGCAGCACCACGCTCAACGGCATCAGCGTGGCCAACTCCAGCACCTCGGGCAAGTTCTTCCTGGGCTCTCTGGCTGGCTGCCCCGATGAGCTGACCGTCGGCAAGGGCCTGCCCAATCGCCTGCCCGGTTTCACGTCCACCACCGCCAACATGCCCAATGGCATGTGCCGCTATGACGTGGACAGCGCCACTGAGGCAATCTCCAAGCAGGACAAGATCGGCGCCACCGTGCGCGGCACCTTCGCCATCAACTCGGAGCTGACGGCGTACGCGGACGTCATGCTGTCCAAGACCACGACCGAGTCCTATGTCGCGCCGCGCACGCTGACCACCAGCATCTTCAGCAGCGCCACCGCCAACACAGCCGTGACCTGGCCTAAGCTGGATGGTTCGCTGCAGACCTTCCCGACCATCATCCTGCCTATCGGCCACCCGGACAACCCGACCAATGGCAAGGCCAAGCCGGAAGCCGTGCAGCTGATCTACCGCTTCGCCGACGTGCCGCGCTTCGACACCACCGAGCTCAAGGCCTCGCGCTTCACCGCCGGCATCAGTGGCGTGATCGGCGATTGGGACATCGACAGCGCGCTGCTCTACACACGCCAGGACATGAGCCGCGTGCGCAGCAATGAGCTGCGCTCCTCCCTGCTCAAGAAGGCGATCGCCTCCAACAGCTACCACTTCGGCAAGGCCAATGACGCCGCGGCCATCGCCAGCGTTGCGTCGGATGCGGTGATCGACGGCAAGGCCACCATCGCTTCCGTCGATGTGCGCGCCAGCCGTGAACTGTTCGACCTGGCAGGCGGCATGGCCGGTGTGGCCGTGGGCGGCGAGTTCCGCCGCGAGACCTTGTCGGCCAGTCCGAACGAGGCCTACACCAGCGGTGACTTCATCGGCCTGGTGGCCAACGGCACCTCAGGCTCGCGCAATTCCTATGCGGCCTTCGGCGAGCTGAGCCTGCCGGTGCACAAGGCGCTGGAAGTGCAAGCCGCCCTGCGCGCCGAGAAGTACAGCGACTTCGGCCGCGCCAACACCGGCAAACTGGGCTTCAAGTGGAGCGCTATGCCTTCCTTCGTGGCCCTGCGCGGCACGGCCGCCACCGGCTTCCGCGCGCCCTCGATCTCGCAGATCGGCAACTCCTACGCCTCGTCCTTCCACAGCTTTGGCACCTATGCGGTGGCCGACAATCTGCGCTGCGATCTGAGCAACCCGGACAAGCCGGTCAGCAAGGCCGACCCGGCCAACAACCGCGACTGCAATGTGCTGGGCTTCAGTTCGCGCACACCCAACCCGGGCAGCATCGCCACCACCATCAGCGCCAACCCCAACCTGAAGCCGGAGAAATCGCGCTCCTTCACCCTGGGCGTGATCCTGTCGCCTACCAAATACGTCGACCTGAGCCTCGATGCCTGGTACTTCCAGCGCAACAACGAGATCCGCTCGCAGCGCGGGGTGGACATCATGGAGGACGCCAACAAGTCGCCGGCCACGCCGAGCCGCCAGGTCATTCGTGACCCCAACCCCGCGACCTGGCTGCCAGGCGTGCCCAACAGCGGCCCGATCCTGATGTTGGTTCGCGAGTACGGCAACTACAACTGGACCAAGACCTCGGGCCTGGACTACGAGCTGTCGGCGCGCATGCCCACCGAATCCATCGGTGAGTTCAAGCTGAAGATCGAAGGCACCTACACCAGCCGCTTCGATTACAAGATCCTGGCCAATGGCGACACCACCTACTCGGTCGGCACCACCACCAACGACATCCCTAAGACCAAGGCCACGGTCAGCCTGAATTGGAAGCTTGGTGACTGGAGCAGCTTCGCGCGTCTGAACCACGTGGACAAGCTCAAGAGCTCGACCACCGACACCTGCCAAACTTCGACATCGGCCTACAACAGCTTCCTGCGTGCCAACGACTATTGCTATGTCTCGGCCACCAACACCGTGGACATCGGCGGCAGCTACAAGGGCTTCAAGGATCTGGTGCTGTCCTTCAGCGTGCTGAATTTGGAAGGGACCTACCCCAACACCAACGGCCCGGTTTCGCCCTGGACTTACTACGATGCAGGCAATGCCGGTCAGCTGGGTCGTCGCTTCTCGGTGAGCGCGAGCTACACCTTCAAGTAAACAAGCGGACAGTCCCGAACGCGGCCTTGGCCGCGTCGGTTTGAGGGGCGCTGCGAAGGCAGTCGCCCCTGTTTTTTTGGTGTTGCGCAATGAATCAGCATTTCAAAACATGGCGCCGTGTGGGCGCCCTGTTCCTCTTTGGGGCTGGATGGGTAGCCCTGGCCCTGGCCCGGCCTTTGTCGCCGCCGCCTGGTCTACAGGCCGATGGCCTGCCGGCGTTGCAGCGGGTGGCGGCGGCTGGCGCCGAAGCCCCGGTGCTGCGTTTTGTCGGTTGGCATCCGCAGCGGCGCGAAATGCTGGTGCTGGCCAGCGCCGGCGGCAGCCTGCAGCTGCACCGTTTGGCCGAGCCCGGCGCGCGCCCGCAGCCGCTGACTGGTGGGCGCGAGCGTGTGGACAGCGCGCAGTGGGAACCGCGCCGCGGCGAGTACCTGGTGTTCAGCCGCGACCGTGGCGGCGACGAGGCGTTTCGGCTCTACCGCCTGCAGTCGCCCGAGGCGAACTCCTCCCGCCTGGCCGAGCCGCAGCCCCTGACGCCGCCGGGTGCGCGCGTCAGCGCTTTTCAGTTCTTGCCGCAAGGGGATGGTCTGGTCTATGTGCTGGATCAGCTGGACGGCAGCCGCAATCCGGTGACCAGTGACGCAGCGGAAGCCGATGCTGAAGACGCTGCTGCGGCGCCCTCGCCCCGCACGCGCAGTGCCCGCAGCCAGCTGTTCTGGATGGACCCGACCCGACCCGAGAGCGCGCGCCTGCTCGGCGACACTGTCGGCGGGCGCTACACCGATTTGCGCATCAGCTCGGCCGGCACGGTGCTGGCCCTGCACACCCTCAAAGGGCGCAGCCAGACCTTGCGCTTCGATCTGGACCCGGCCGCCGCGCCCGGTGGCCAAGCCCTGGTCGGCGTCAGCAACGCGGACCGTCACCGCGAAGACGATGTGCTGCTGCAGCGCCAGGCCTTGAACGGCGACTTCCGCCAGCTGGTGCAGTTGCAGCTCGCCACGGGCCAGCGCCGCGCCGTGAACCTGCCCGAGCTGGCCGGCGATCTCGAGGCCCTGGCGCTGCCGCCGGTTGGCAGCGCCTTGCCCCTGGCTCTGGTGCACAACGAGGCCGGCGTGTCGGTGCTGCGCCTGGCTCGGCTGGGCAGCGAACAGCCCTTGCAGCGCGTCGCGGCGGACTTGCCGGCCGGAGTGATCCAGGGGCCGCAATGGCATCCGCGCCTGCCCCTGCTGGCCTTCAACCACGCCTCGGCACAGAGCCCCGGGCGTATCGTCACTTGGTCGCCCGAGGCGCCGGGCCTGCAGGCATGGTCCGGGCGGGAGGAGGGCGCCACTTCCGGTTTGGACTACGCCAGCCTGCGCTGGAAGAGTTTCGACGGCCTGGAGATCAGCGGCCTGCACATCGCGCCGCCGGCCCATTTCAAGGGGCCCCGCCCGGTGTTCATCAGCATCCACGGCGGGCCCAGCGCGCAGGCCCGGCCCACGCATCTGTCGGGCAGCTTGCGCTACCTGGTCGAGACCCTGGGCATGCACCTGATCCTGCCCAATGTGCGCGGCTCCGAGGGTTTCGGCCAGCGCTTTCTCAAGCTGGACAACGGCCGCAGCCGCGAAGATGCGGTGCGCGACATCAGCGCCTTGCTGGACCTGATCGCCAGCCGGCCCGAGATGGACGCGCGCCGCGTCATCGTTTCCGGCGGCAGCTATGGCGGATATATGTCGCTGGCGGTGGCCACGCACGAGTCGGCCCGCATTGCCGGCAGCATCTGTCGCGTGGGCATTGCCAACTTCGTGTCTTTTCTGGAGAACACCGAAAGCTACCGTCGCGACAACCGCCGCGCCGAATACGGCGACGAGCGCGACCCTGAGATGCGCGCATTTTTGCAAGGCATTTCGCCCCTGAGCCGGGCCGCAGCGGTGCGCAAGCCGCTGTTCATCGTCCATGGCCGCAACGACCCGCGTGTGCCCTATGGTGAAGCCTTGCAGATGGTGGCGGCGGTGCGCGCGGCGGGCACGCCGGTCTGGTTCCTGACGGCCGAGGATGAGGGCCACAGCTTCAGCCGGGCCGAGAACCGCGACTTCCTGTTCAGCGCCACCGTGGCTTTTGTGCAGCAGGCGCTGGCTGCCGTGCCGCCCGATGCCGAGCCTGTGGCGGCCGATGCCGATGTTTCATCAGTTTTGCCGCAGCGCAGCAAAGCAGGCGCAAAATAGCACTTTTGGCTCGGCGGCGCCGCAAGCGTGCTGCAACATCACGTGAGTTCTTCCAACACGGCCCGCTCGCCCTCAGCCCTGGCCGGCTTGACCCTCGGCGCCCTGGGCGTCGTCTACGGCGACATCGGCACCAGCCCGCTCTACGCGCTCAAAGAAGTCTTTCACGGTGGCCATGTCGCCACCACGCCGGACAACATCCTCGGCGTGCTTTCGCTGCTGTTCTGGACGATGACCATCATCGTCTCGCTCAAGTACGTGATGCTGATCCTGCGCGCCGACAACAACGGCGAAGGCGGCCTGATCGCCATGCTGGCCCTGGCCACCAATGCGGTGAACAGCAGCCCGCGCTTGCGCCGTGTGCTGATGCTGGTCGGCCTGTTCGGGACCGCCATCTTCTACGGCGACGCGGTGATCACGCCGGCCATGACGGTGCTCGGCGCGGTCGAAGGCATCGATGTCTACGCGCCTCATCTGCACGACGCCATCCTGCCCCTGACCCTGGTGGTTCTGGCGGGCTTGTTCGCGGTGCAGCGCTTCGGTACCGGCGGCATCGGCAAGGCCTTCGGGCCAGTGATGCTGGTCTGGTTCGCAGCCTTGGCCCTGCTGGGCCTGCCGCACATCCTCACCAACCCACATGTGCTGGTGGCCGTGAACCCCATGTACGCCGTGGCCTTCTGCCTTGAATACAAATGGGTGGCCTTTGTCGCCCTGGGCGCCGTGGTGCTGGTGGTGACCGGCGGCGAGGCGCTGTACGCCGACTTGGGCCATTTCGGCAAGAAGCCGATCCGCATTGCCTGGTACGGCATCGTCATGCCGGCCCTGGTGGTCAACTATTTCGGCCAGGGTGCCATGCTGTTGGCCGAGCCGGCCTCGGTGAAAAACCCCTTCTTCAATCTGGCGCCGGCCTGGGCCGAGATCCCGCTCTTCATCCTGGCCACCTGCGCCGCGGTGGTGGCGTCCCAAGCCTTGATCACGGCCGCCTTCTCGGTCACCAAGCAGGCGGTGCAGCTGGGCATCCTTCCGCGCATGCGCATCCTGCACACCTCCGTGCGTGACACGGGCCAGATCTATGTGCCTTTCGTCAACTGGGGCCTGTTCGTCTTCATCGTGCTGGCGGTGGTGCTGTTCGGCTCGTCGAGCAAGCTGGCCGGTGCCTACGGCATTGCGGTGACCATCGACATGACCATCACCACGGTCATGACCTTCTTCGTCATCCGCTACGGCTGGAAGTACCCGCTGCCGCTGTGTCTGCTGGCCACCGGTTTCTTCTTCGTCATCGATGTGATCTTCCTCGGCTCCAACCTGCTCAAGCTGTTCGCCGGTGGCTGGTTCCCGCTGATGATCGGCATCGGCATGTTCACGCTGATGCTGACCTGGAAGCAGGGCCGACGCCTGCTCAGCAGCAAGCTGCGCGAGGATGCGATCGACCTCAAGAGCTTTCTGGAGGCCGTGTTCGTCAGCCCGCCACAGCGTGTCGAAGGCACGGCGGTGTTCCTGTCCGCCGAGGCCGGTGTGACACCCAATGCCTTGCTGCACAACCTCAAGCACAACAAGGTGCTGCATGCGCAGAACCTGTTCGTCACGGTCAAGCACCACGAGGTGCCTTGGGTGGGCTTCGACAAGCGGGTCCATGTGGAGTCGCTGGGCAATGCCTGCTGGGCCGTCAGCCTGCACTTCGGTTTCAAGAACGAGCCCGATGTGCCCTATGCGCTGAAGATGCTGGAGCAGAACGGGGTCCACCTCGACGAGATGGAAACCAGCTACTTCCTCTCGCGCGACATCGTCATCCCGACGATTGGCAGCGGCATGGCCTTGTGGCGCGAAAAGCTGTTCGCCAGCATGCACCGCAACGCGGCCGCCGCGGCCGACTTCCTGCACCTGCCGACCAACCGCATCGTCGAGCTGGGTTCCAAGGTCGAGATCTAGGCCCGCTGGGCTGAGCGGCCTCAGGCCAGGGTTTCGTGACGAAAGCCCTGGCTGCTCAGCAGCAGCACCGTGCCTTGCGGGATCAACTCCCAGCCCTGCTGGTCATCGGCCAGGGGCTCGGAGGCCACGACCAAGCCTCGCGCGTCTTCCTCCCGCATATAGAGCGTCGGCGCGCGCTTGTCGCTGGCGAAGCGGAAGGCGTAGACCTGCTCGCCATCGGCGAGAGCCGCGGCGAAGCGCAGCGGTTCGTGGATGTTCAGCACCTGCATCATGGCCATGGTTTCTCGCAGCACTTGGCTGACGGCATCGGCCACACCCTCGCCAATTTCCATGCGGGCAATGATGAGCAGGAAGAGCAGCTCGGAATCGGTGGCGCCGAGGCGGCGTGCATAGAGGTGATCGGGCAGGCGTGCCTCCATGGCTCGGCGGATCTGGCCGTAGCCGCCGATCTGGCCGTTGTGCATGAATAGGTAGGGGCCGTAGTGAAACGGGTGGCAGTTCTGCCGCGCGATGCCGGTGCCGGTGGCGGCCCGCACATGGGCGAAGAACAGGTGGGAGCGCACATTGGCGCACAGGGCCAGCAGGTTCTCGTCCGACCAGGCCGGCATCACCTCGCGGTACACCCCCGGTGTTTCGCGTTCACCGTACCAGCCGATGCCGAAGCCGTCGCCATTGGTCACCGCCTTGGCCTGGTCGGCGCGCAAGGACTGCCGCACCAGGGAATGCTGCGGCTTGCAGACCAGCTCATCGAGAAAGATCGTGTCACCCAGGTAGGCGAGAAAACGGCACATGGTGGGTTCGCAAAGTCCTGGCTTGAGCTTGCCACAACAAGGCCGGACCCGGCCCGCTATGCTGCGCGCATGCTGAAAAAAAATGCCTGGTACCGGGAACTTTCCCTGTCCACCGCGGTGGCCGGGTTTGTGGCCGTGCTGGTCGGTTTCACCAGTTCGGTGGCCATCGTGTTCCAGGCTGCGCAAGCCCTGGGCGCTACGCCGGCCCAGACCAGCTCCTGGATGTGGGCTCTGGGCCTGGGCATGGGCGCGACCAGCTTGGGCTTGTCCTGGTGGACGCGCCAACCGATTCTGACCGCCTGGTCCACACCTGGCGCGGCCCTGCTGGCGGCCACTTCGGGCCTGAGCATGCCGGAAGCCGTGGGCGCTTTTCTGGTCTGCAGCGGCTTGATTGTGCTGTTCGGCGTGACCGGCTGGTTCGAGCGCTTGATGGACCGCATTCCGCTGGCCGTGGCTTCGGCCTTGCTGGCCGGGGTGCTTGCGCGTTTCGGCCTCGATGCGGTGCTGACGGTCCGAACCGCGCCCGGTCTGGTGCTCGTCATGGCGGCGGCCTATTTGCTGGGCCGGCGCTTTTGGGCCCGCTATGCCGTGCCCGGCGTGTTGCTGGCCGGCGTGGTGATGGCGGCCTTGCAAGGGCGTCTGCATCTGGAGGCCGTGGACTGGGCCTGGGCGGCGCCGGTCTGGACCGCGCCCGAGTTCAGCCTGCCGGCCCTGATCGGCGTGGCCTTGCCCTTGTTCCTGGTCACCATGGCCTCGCAGAACTTGCCCGGCGTGGCGGCGCAACGGGCGGCGGGCTACCGCACGCCGGTGTCGGCCAGCTTGAGCGTCACCGGTGCAGCCGGCTTGCTGCTGGCGCCCTTCGGTGGCTATGCCTTCAATCTGGCGGCCATCACCGCGGCCATCTGCATGGGCCGCGAGGCCCATGAAGACCCGGCCCGGCGTTACACCGCAGCGATGGCGGCCGGCCTGTTCTACATCGCCCTGGGTTTGGCCGGCGGCGCGGTGGTGGGCCTGCTGGTGGCCTTTCCGCGCGAGCTGGTGGCGGCCGTGGCCGGCCTGGCCTTGCTGGGCACGATTGCCGGCGGCCTGAACAGCGCCCTGGCCGAGCCCGAGCACCGCGACGCGGCCATGCTGACCTTTCTCGTCACCCTCTCGGGCCTGAGCCTGCTGGGCATTGGCGCCGCCTTCTGGGGCGTGGTGGCCGGCTCGGCCGCGCTGGCCGTGCAGAAGCTGCGCAAGACCTGACCCTTTTTTCTTTCCTGCTCTTCTCGTGAGTGAATCCGCCATGAAACTGCTGTTCGTTGCCGACCCCTTGGAGTCCTTCAAGATCCACAAGGACACGACTTTTGTGATGATGCGCGAGGCCTTGCGCCGCGGCCACCAGATCTGGGCCTGCGAGCCGCAGGATCTGGTCTGGCGCAGCGGCGGCCGCGTGGTGGCGCGCCAGGCGCGTGCGATCGCGCTGACCGGTCAGGTCTCGCCCTGGTTCGAGGTGCTGGCTACGCAGGAGCTGGTGCTGGCCGAGACCGATGCCATCGTCATGCGCAAGGACCCACCGTTTGACAGTGAGTTCTTCTACGCCACCCATCTGCTGGGCCAGGCCGAACGTGAGGGCGCGCACGTCTTCAACAAACCGGCCGCGTTGCGCGACCATCCCGAGAAGCTGGCGCTGATGGAGTTTCCGCAGTTCTGCCCGACCACCTTGGTGACGCGCAGCGAGGCGGCCATCCGGGCCTTCCATGCCGAGCAGGGAGACATCATCCTCAAGCCGCTCGACGGCATGGGCGGCATGGGTATCTTCCGCGTCGGTGCCGATGGCCTCAACCTCGGTGCCATCATCGAGACTCTGAACAAGGACGGCGCCGAGACCGTCATGGTGCAGCGTTATCTTCCCGCCATCAAGGACGGCGACAAGCGCGTGCTGGTGATCGGCGGCAAGGTCGTGCCTTTCTGCCTGGCGCGCATTCCGCAGGGCGGCGAGGTGCGCGGCAACCTGGCCGCGGGCGGCAAGGGCGTGGCCCAGCCGATCAGCGCGCGCGACCGTGAAATCGCCGAGGCTGTCGGCCCGCTGCTGGCGGCACGCGGCCTGCTGCTGGTAGGCCTGGATGTGATCGGCGACCACTTGACCGAGGTCAACGTCACCAGCCCGACCTGCTTCCAAGAGATCTTCGACCAGACCGGCTTCGACGTGGCCGCCATGTTCATTGACGCGCTGGAGGCTGCGCTGGCCAAAGCCTGAAGGCAAAGAAAAAAGCACCGCGCAGCTGGAGCTGACGGTGCTTGATCGTGCGGGGGCGGCGGCACAGGCCGCCGGGCCTCAGCCGCGCTTGCTGCTCTTGCGGCGGCTGTAAGCCAGGCCGCCGAGGGCCAGCAGAGTCAGGGCCAGGGAGGCCGGTTCCGGGACCTTGTTGGCCGTGGCTTGGGCGCTGATGTTGTCGAAGCGCATCCACTGCGAGTTCTTCACGGTCCAGCTGACGCTCAGCAGGCTCAGGCCTTGGTTGAAGCTGAACTGCTCCCAGCCGGCCTTGTGGTCGACCTTGACCGTGGACTTGGCGCCAGTCTTGTCGGTGTAGCTGAAGTTGAACTCCACCGGGGTCTTGCCGTTGTCGCCGTTGTTGATGTACTGGTCGAGGGCGATGCTCAGGAAATCAAAAGCCTTGCCATCGACGCGGCTCAGGCTGGTGACGGAGCCGCCGTAGTTGTTGAAGAGCGAGAAGTTCTTGTTGGCGACTTGGCCGACCAGGCAGTCGGTCTTGTTCTTGAGGCCGGCGCAATCGTCGCTGATCAGGAAGTCGCTGATCTGCAGGCTGTTGCCCACCTTGGTGGACGCTTGCTGGTTGAAGTCGATCAGCACCGGGGCGGCCATGCTGGTCGCGGCGCTCAGGGAAAGGATCAGGCTGCTGGCAATTTGACGGATGTTCATGGGGTACCGATGTATTTGGTATTCGGGTGGTATTGGTGTAGCGGGGCGAATACTAGGGAGCGTCGGTGCCTGCCAACATCGTTTGTCTGCGGGGGGTGGGCCTCTATTCGTGAATTGCGTCACGAATTCAAGGGTCGATCCCCCTTGAATCGGTGAAGGAATCGGGGGTGGTCACTGTGCATTCGTTCACGAATTCGGGCTCTTGGGCGGCTCCAGCTGCAGACTCGGGGCAGGCCGTTTATGCTGCGGCAGCCTGACGATTGAGCGTCTGTTTCCCCATTGTTTTTGGAGCTCCCCATGATCAAGACCCGTGCCGCCGTTGCCTGGAAAGCCGGCGCCCCTTTGAGCATCGAAGAGGTGCAACTGGACGGCCCACGTGCTGGCGAAGTGCTGGTCGAAATCAAGGCCACCGGTATCTGCCACACCGACTACTACACGCTCTCGGGCGCCGACCCGGAAGGCATCTTCCCGGCCATCCTGGGCCATGAGGGCGCCGGCGTGGTGCTGGAAGTGGGCGAGGGCGTCACCTGGTTGAAGCCGGGCGACCATGTGATCCCGCTCTACACGCCGGAATGCCGCCAGTGCAAGTTCTGCCTCTCGCGAAAGACCAACCTCTGCCAGGCCATCCGCAGCACCCAGGGCAAGGGCTTGATGCCCGACGGAAGCGCCCGCTTCTCCATCGACGGCAAGCCCATCTTTCACTACATGGGCACCTCCACCTTCTCCAACCACATCGTCGTGCCCGGCATCGCCCTGGCCAAGATCCGCGAGGACGCGCCTTTTGACAAGGTCTGCTACATCGGCTGCGGCGTCACCACCGGCGTTGGCGCCGTGCTGTTCACCGCCAAGGTGGAGGCGGGCGCCAATGTGGTGGTGTTTGGCCTCGGCGGCATCGGCCTCAACGTGATTCAGGGCGCCAAGATGGTGGGCGCCGACAAGATCATCGGTGTCGACATCAATCCGGGCCGCGAGGCCATGGCGCGCCAGTTCGGCATGACCCACTTCATCAACCCCAAGGAAGTCGGCAACGTGGTCGACCACATCGTGCAGCTGACCGATGGTGGCGCCGACTATTCCTTCGAGTGCATCGGCAACACCAAAGTCATGCGCGATGCCCTGGAGTGCACGCACAAGGGCTGGGGCCGCTCCATCATCATCGGCGTGGCCGAGGCCGGCGCCGAAATCAGCACACGGCCTTTCCAGCTGGTGACCGGCCGCAAATGGGAAGGCAGCGCCTTCGGCGGCGCCCGCGGCCGCACCGATGTGCCCAAGATCGTCGACTGGTATATGGACGGCAAGCTCAATATCGATTCGCTGATCACGCACAAGCTCAAGCTGGAGCAGATCAACGAAGGCTTCGATCTGATGAAGCGCGGCGAGTCGATCCGCGCCGTGGTGGAGTTCTGAGCGTGGCGGGAGCTTTGCAAGCGCTGGAGCTGCTCGGGGAGCATGGCAGTTTCGGGGGACGTCAGCGCTTCTACCGTCATGCCTCGGCCGAGATCGGCTTGCCCATGCGCTTTGCGCTCTACCTGCCGCCCCAGCCGAAGGGGCTGCTGGTCTTTCTCGCCGGCCTGACCTGCACCGAGGAGACCTTCACCATGAAGGCCGGGGCGCAGCGTCTGGCGTCCGAGCTGGGCCTGGCCCTGCTGATGCCCGACACCAGTCCTCGCGGCGCTCAAGTGCCCGATGAAGCCAAGGATTGGGATTTCGGTGTCGGCGCCGGCTTCTACCTGGATGCCAAGCAGCAGCCCTGGGCCCGACACTGGCGCATGGAAAGCTATCTGATGCACGAGCTGCTGCCAGGTGTGCAGCGCGAGTTTGGCCTGGCAGCCGAGCGGACCGGTGTCTTCGGCCATTCCATGGGCGGCCATGGTGCGCTGGTGTTGGCGCAGCGCCATCCCGGCGCTTTCCGTTCGCTTTCGGCCTTCGCGCCGATTGCCGCACCCATGCAGTGCCCCTGGGGCCAGAAGGCTTTCCAGGGCTACCTGGGAGGGGACGCGGCCGACTGGGCAGCCCATGATGCAACCGCCTTGATGCTCATGCATGCCAAGGCCCGCCGGCCACAGTTCCCCGGCGGCATCTTGATCGACCAAGGTCTGGCCGATGGTTTTCTGGCGACTCAGCTGTTCCCGGAAGCCTTCGAGGCGGCCTGCGCCGTCGCCGGGCAAGGCCTGACCCTGCGTCGCCACGCCGGCTATGACCATGGCTACTACTTCATCGCCAGCTTTGTCGGCGATCACCTGCGCCACCACGCGGCGCAGCTCTGCGCCTGAGGGTCGGCGTTCAGGGCTTTTTGCGTGGCAGTTCGGCGCGGGCCGGTGCGATCGGGGTCAGGCCCGAGGGCATGGCCAGGGGCACGCCGGATTTCGCGCCGCTGTTGTCTTGCTTGGGCTTCTTGACTTCTTTGTTGCCTCGTTGACCTTTGGACATGGCATCGACCTCGTTGTTGCGGTGAAAGAATGCCTGCAGCATGCGCCTCGCTCTGGCTCGCCACCGTGCGCTGGCAGACCGTGGCTGTAGGGGTGAGCGGGTTTGTTTCGGCGAACTGTCGTGATCATCGCCGGCTAGGATGGCGGCGGAGCCCTTGCTCCTGCCGCCCCTTGTGAATGCTGCCTCAGTCTGCCGTGGACCTTCGAACCTTGTTTCTCGCCCAGACCGCTTTGCTGGTCACCGTGGCTTTCACGCTCTGGCTGGCCCGCAGCTCGGCGGACCAAGCCAATGGCTTGCGCACCTGGACCTGGGGCATTGCCGCCGAGGGCTTGTCCTATTCCTTGTTGGCCGGGGCCGGCCATCTTCCGGCGCTGCTCTCGGGTGGTTTGGCCAATGCCCTGGGTGCGCTCGGCGTCGCTCTGTTGTTCGTGGCCATTCGTCAGTTCCTTGGTCTGGCTTGGCGCTGGCAGCCGCTGTTGCTGATGGGTCTGGCGGTGACGGCGGTGGGCCTTGCCTTCGGTGGGCGATATGTCGGCGCCACCATCTTCAATGGCTTTGCCTACGGCTTGTTGCAACTGCTGAGTGCCTGGGTGCTCTGGCGCGACCGCCGCGCCGCGCCGCCGTTCGCCCCCCGTTTGGGACTGGACGGTCTGGTGCGAGTCCAGACCTTGGTGGCCCTCGTGCATTTGCTGATGGGCCTGGTCCTGCCGCTGCGCGCCCTGCTGCTGGCCTTGGGGGCTGACCAGCCCGACTATCTGGATATGTCAAAGGGCTGGCAGGAGCCGGTCTTCGTCTTCAGCTTTGTCTATCTGGTGATCTGCAGCCTCGGTTTTCTGCTGATGTGCAAGACGAGGGCTGAGCAGGAGGTGCGCGAACTGGCCTTGAGTGATGGTTTGACCGGTCTGGCCAATCGCCGCGCACTCGATGAGGACATGGTCCGTGCTTTGGGCCTGGCTCAACATGCCGGGCAGTCCTTTGCGGTGCTGATGTTGGACATCGACCATTTCAAGGCCTTCAACGACCAGCATGGCCACCGCGCCGGCGATGCTGCGCTGAGGCAGTTCTCCCTGTGCCTTCAAGCCGAGCTGAAGTCGGGCCGGGCTTACCGTTACGGCGGCGAGGAGTTCACGGTCTTGCTGCCTGAAATGGGGGCCGATCAGGCACTGGCGATGGCCGAAAGTCTGCGCGCTGCCATCGCCAATTCAGCCTCTGCAGCGTCCGCCCTGCCGGGGGTACGCAGCGCCAGCATCGGCGTGGCCGTGTGGCAGAGCGGCGATGATGCCGACCGCTTGTTCGGCCGGGCCGACCGAGCGCTCTACCGCGCCAAGAGCCAGGGTCGCAACCGCGTCGAGCTGCAGCTCTGAGGGCCGAACCCAGGCGCATCTGCGCGCCACGGGCATAAAAAAACCCGCCCTGTTGCCAGCGCGGGTTCCTGTCAGTGCGAAAGCCAGCTGGGATCAGCGGTCTTGCTGCAACTGCTTGCGGCGGCGCAGGCCGATGGCGCCCAGGCCCAGAGCCATCAGGGCCCAAGTGGTGGGTTCCGGCACGGCGGCGGTGATGCTGACGCTGTCGATGCCGAGGTAGTCTGAGTTGTCACCGGACGGGCCGCCCGAGTTGACGGTGTAGCGGAAGGCGATGGCGCCGTCGGTGGCACCGCTCAGGCCGCTGATGATGGCGCTGTACTGGGTCCACTCGCCGGGGTAGCCGCCTTGTTCCAGATTCGGGTTGATGCTCAGCAGCAGGGTGGTGAAGCTACCGACGCTGGTGTCGCTGTTGCCGACATCGGTGCCACCGACATTGCTGAAGCGCACTTCCAGGCGGTCCGGGTACAGCGAATCGGTGACGCTGCGGCTCCAGAAGCTCAGGGTGTCGCCGTTGTTGAAGCTCAGGGTCGGGGTGATCAGCCAGTTGCTGATCTCGCCGGCGCCGGCGGTGTTGTTGAAGTTGGCGCCGATGTAGGAATTGGCGGCACCCGACTGCGAGGCGAACACCGTGGCATTGCCTTGGAACCATCCACTGGTGCCGAGGGGCACGCTGTTGTTCTTGGCGGTCCAGCCGGCCGGCAAGACGGCGTCGAATCCTTCATCCAGCGTGGCAGCGTTGACGCTGCCAGCGGCCAGGGCGGCGACCAGGGCGGGAATGAAGGCCCGGGCGAAAACGGAAGCGGTAGACATGTTCTTCTCCTGAAATACGAGTCGAAAACTGCACCCGGCACCAGGTCCGGGGAAACTTCGGAGGTCCTGCTCTAAAAATCTGTGCAGGACCACACGTTGTTCCTTGTACCGTCATCGTTTTGATGACGAACCCATGAAATCCCTGGTACCCCCTGAGGATGGAGGGCGGGGAAAACGCTAATTGCTTGGGTTTTCACCCGGATTGGGTGTCTGTCGCTCCGCTTTAGGGCCACGTGTTTCGAGCCTGAGCTCCGGGTCGAGGACAATGCGCCCCCATGGCAGTCCTATCCATCTCCAACGCCCATCTTGCTTACGGCCACGTGGCCCTGCTCGATGGCGCTTCCTTCTCACTCGAAACGGGTGAGCGCGTCGGCCTCATTGGCCGCAATGGCACCGGCAAGTCCTCCTTGCTCAAGGTGCTGGCTCAAATCGAGAAACTCGATGACGGTTTGTTGCAATTGCAGCAAGGCCTGACCAGCGTCTATGTGCCGCAAGAGCCGGTGATGAACGCCGAGTCGAGCATCTTCGACACCGTCAGCGAGGGTGTGGCCGAGGCCAAGGCCTTACGGGCGCGCTATGAAATTCACGATCCCGAGGACGATCTGGACTGGGTGGCCGAGCGCATCGAGCACATCGGTGCCTGGAACTGGGAGCAGCGTGTCGAGGAAACCCTGCACCGTTTGAATCTTGACGGTTCGCGTCTGGTGGGCTCGCTGTCGGGCGGACTGAAGAAGCGTGTGGCCCTGGGCCGGGCCCTGGTGGCCCAGCCCGATGTGCTCTTGCTCGACGAGCCGACCAACCACCTGGACCTGGATGCCATCACCTGGCTGGAAGGCTTGCTCAACGACTTCAAGGGCTCCTTGCTGCTGATCACCCACGACCGGGCGTTTCTCGACAATGTGGCCAATCGCATCGTCGAGCTCGACCGCGGCCAGCTGCGCGGTTACCCCGGCAACTTTGCTGCTTTCACTGCGGCCAAGGCCTACGAGCTGGAGAACGAGGCGCTGTTCAATGCGCGCTTCGACAAGATCCTGGCCCAGGAGGAGATCTGGATCCGCAAAGGCGTGGAAGCGCGGCGCACGCGCAGCGTGGCGCGCATCCAGCGCCTGGAGTCCATGCGCGTGGCCCATGCGGCGCGGCGCGATGTGCAGGGCAAGGTCAAGCTGGACATCGACACCGGTGGCGCCAGCGGCAAGATCGTGGCCGAGCTGGAGAACGTCTGCAAGAGCTACGGCGACCGCGTCATCGTGCGTGACTTCACCGCCACCATTCTGCGGGGCGACAAGGTCGGCCTGGTGGGCTCAAATGGAGCCGGGAAGACCACGCTGTTGAAAATGATCCTCGGCGAGCTGGCCCCGGACAGCGGCGAGGTGCGTCAGGGTTCGCGCCTGACCGTGGCCTACTTCGACCAGATGCGCGACACGCTGAACCTCGACGCCACGCTGGCCGATACCATCAGCCCGGGCAGCGAGTGGATCGAGATCGGCAACCAGAAGAAGCACGTCAAGAGCTATCTGGGCGATTTCCTGTTCTCGCCTGCGCGTGCCAATTCACCGGTACGCAGCCTGTCCGGCGGTGAGCGCAACCGCTTGCTGCTGGCCCGCTTGTTTGCACGCCCGGCCAATGTGCTGGTGCTCGACGAGCCGACCAATGACCTCGACATCGAGACCTTGGAGCTGCTTGAAGAGTTGCTGGCCGACTACGACGGCACCGTTTTCTTGGTCAGCCATGACCGACGATTCCTGGACAACGTTGTCACCAGCACCATCGTCAATGAGCTCGACGGCCGTTGGCGCGAGTACGAAGGCGGCGTGCAAGATTGGTTGGTCCAGTCCAAGCGCGCGGCTGCCCTGGCGGCCAAGGCCACGCCTGCGCCGACGCCAGCCGGGCCTGCTCCGGCCCCAGCGCCGGCACCGGTGGTCGCCAACAAGAAAAAGCTCAGTTACAAGGAGCAGCGCGAGTTCGATGAGCTGCCGGGCAAGGTGGCGGCGCTCGAAGCCGAGCAGAAGCAGCTCAATGCCTTGCTGTCTGGAACCGAGTTGTACAGCCAGGGCGCGGCTCGTATCGCCGAGGTGACGGACCGGGCCGGCCAGATCGACGAAGAGCTGCTGGTCTTGATGGAACGCTGGGAACAGCTGGAAGCGAAATGAGCACCAACGCCGGTCCGGAGCGGGCTGACGTGGCCGACGAGGCACGGCGCCAGGAATGGCTGGCCTTGTTCAAGGCCCATGAGCAGTACGAGCTCGCCGCCTTGGCGCTCAAGTTGTTCGCCATGGGCTTGTGCGCCGCTGCCTGGGGTGCTCCGTGGCTCTGGGCATTGCTGATTTTGGTCTGGCTCCAGGAGGCGGTGCTCAAGACCTTTCAGGCGCGTTTGTCGGACCGTTTACTGAGGCTGGAGCAGGCCTTGCGTCGCAGCGACGTTGCATCGAGCGAGGCCATGCAGTTGCACAGCGAGTGGTTGCAGCAGCGGCCCGGCAGCCTCGGTCTGCTGCTGGAGTACTTGAAATCGGCCTTGCGTCCGACCGTGGCTTTGCCGTACCCGATTCTGCTGGCGCTTCTGGCCTGGTACTGAGCGCTGACGCTCCCGCGCTAGCGGCTCAGACGCACAGCTTGAGCTCTCCGAGGCCATCGAAACCCACGCAGATCTGGTCGCCAGCCACCAGATCGCTGAGCACCAGCCAGGCACCGGTCGTCACCACAGAACCGGCTGCCAGGCTGCGGCCCTCGCGGGTGGCGTGGCGCAGCCAGCCCAGCAGCCCCCAAAAAGGGTCTCCGAGTGAGTGGCTGCCGCGTGCACTCCGAGGCGGTTCGCCATTGCGCTGAATACTGCAGGTCTGTTGCGACCAATCGATGGCCGCGCAGCTCTGGCGTGAATGCCATTCGCCCAGGGCTAGCGCCCCATGGGACAAGGCATCGGCGTGACGCAACCAGGCCGGCGCGGCCTGGCCCTGCTGCCAGCGCGAGCTGACCAATTCGGCGGCCACGCAGACACCATCGACCAGCTCGGCGGCGGCCTGAGGTTTCATTCGGGCCAGCGATTCGGCATCGACGCTTTGGCCCAGACGCAGGGCAATTTCGGCCTCGACACCGGGACGCTGCAGGCGAAGGTCGCTGAAGTCGGCCGGTGCTATGCGCACGCCGAATGGCGCCAGTGGCGCATGGCTCAAGTCGGCCTGGCGTGAGGGGCCACCGCTTTTCCAGAATTGCGGTGCCGTAGCAGGCTGCCAGTTCAGTTGCTCAGCCAAGGCGGCCAGGGCCCGGTCGGCACAGAGCGAATCGGGCGCCTCGGCGGGCCATGCCTGGGCGTCCAGCAGGCCCTCACCGCGCCAAGCGCGCGCCAGTTGGGAGGCCAGATCTTGGGCCAGATCGTGGTGGCTCACAGGCGCTGCAATTTGTGTGCGGGGATCAGCTCGGGCTTGCCCTTGAGTTGCACCACCAACTCGCCGCTGCGTACCACCACGAACTGCACGGTGTCGGTCGAGCTACCGTACTGGACCCGGTCGCCGGCCCGCAGCTGGGGAGGCAAGGGCGGCAAGGCCAGTTTGACCGGCAGCTTGCCCGGGCCCTGCTGGGCCTTGATGACGGCATTCAGGCGTTGCGCCAACTCGGGGCGCTCCGTGGCCAGCAGCTCCAGCGAGCGTTGCATGGTGGTCTTGAGGTCGTCGGCCGTGAAGGGCTTGCGCAAGAGGAAGCGAGAACCGGCGGCATGGGCTTCGGCTTCATGGGCGGGCGTCACCTCGAAGCTGAGCAAGGCCAGGCGGCAGCCCGGGTTGGCGGTCTTCAGGCGTTGATAGAGGGCGATGCCATTCATGCCCGCCTTGGCAAACCAGTCCGTGATCAGGAAGTCGGGTTTGAATTCCAGACCCAAGGCCAGGGCCGAGTCGGTGTCGCTGGCACAGCGGATGCTGTGAGCCGGAAAGCCGAAGCCCTCCAGCAATTGGCGTGCAAAGGTTTGCACGCCGGCCAGGGCATCGACGACAAGGAAGCGGAGTTCAGCGTTCGCGGGGGCACTCATGAGCAAAGCAAGGGCGGTCAGTCTCGGTGCTGCCCGAGCTGATACAGGCAGCGGATCGCAATGGTAGCCCCCGTTTGAGGCTGCTGCATGTCGGCGCGCGCGCAGCACTTTGTTTCTTGTGTGCGATTTCCGCATTGCTCGCTTCAATCAGGGTGCGCTTGCCCTCATTCAGCGATTGACGTTTGAAAAATGCGTGGGATATTATTCCACGCAGGCAATCTGCCGCGAACACCAAAGGGATGAGGATCATGGAGAGCAGCCATTACAGCGCTTGGCCTTTGGCTCGGCTGACTTCGGCGGTCTTGCTGGTGCCGGCTGTGGCTGTGGCCGTGGCGGCGGTGAGTCTGGCCGCCTGCGGTGGGGCTGAGCCCCCGGCTACGCAGGCGCCTCCGGTCTTGCAGCTCAGTGGCACGGCAGCCGTCGGCCTGGCTTTGCCGGCCGCCAAGGTGCAGGCGCGGTGCGAGCAGGGCACGGGCACGGCGACCACCGCGGCCGACGGCAGCTATCTTGTGAAGATCGAGAACGGCCGTCTGCCCTGTGTCTTGCAGCTGCACGCTGAAGCTCAGGGCTTGAAGCTGCATTCATTGGCGCTGGCAGGCAGCGCTGCGCCGCTGAGCAACTTGACCCCGCTGACGGAGATGGTGCTGGTGCGGCTGGCGCGGGCGCCCGCCGAGCAGTTCTTCCAGCAGTTTGACCGCAGCACGGCGCAAAGCTTGAGCGTCGACCGCATCAAGGCGGCGCAGGCCGATGTGGTCAGCGCGCTGGCCAGCACCGTTGACCTCAGCCCTCTGGCGGACCTGTTGGCCACACCTTTGAAGGCGGCCACGCCGACCGCGCCCGAGCAGGGCGATGCGCAAGACCAACTTCTCGACCAGCTGGGTAGCCGGCTCAGCAAGCAAGGACAGGCGGAGCTGCTGGCCTTGCTGGCGGCAGGCAAGCCGGATGACCCGACCGCGCCGTTTGTCCCGCGCCTGAGTATTCAGCTCGATGACGCCAAGCTGCTGACCGGCGCCAGTCGCCAATTGATGGCGGACATCAACTACCCGCCCAATGTGCGCTACATCCGTCAGCCGGTCAGCTGGAAGGTCTTGGAGCCCGAGGGCGGGAAGGTCGATGCCTTCAGTGGTCGCTATCAAGCGCCGGGGCGCGTGGGCGTCTTTCATGTGCAGGCGCAAAGAGATGATTTCCCGGCGCTGACCGCTCGCGTGGCGATCCAAGTTGCCGACTTCCTCTCACTCGAGCAGCAAGCCCATTCGCGCGTCGTGACTGCGCGAGAGGTCCTGATTCGCGATCGCAAGGCTTTCCAGAGCTTGTGGGCCGAGCATCGCGGCGATGCCAGCGCGGCGCCGGCGGTCGACTTCGACAAGGAAATGGTCGCCGCCGTGTTTCTCGGTCTGTCCGGGACAACCGGCTGCCATGGCGTCGAGGTGCAAGGTTTGCGGTCTGAGGTGACGCGCCTAAGGCTGGAGTACCGCGCCACCACGCCGACCGATGGTCAGATCTGCACACAGGTGATGACCTCGCCCGCCCATTGGGTGCGTCTGAACCGCAGCGATCTGCCTCTGGAATTCCGCCGCCTGCCCTGAGGCAGGCCGAGGGCTCAGCGCAGTTCTTGCAGCAGGCGCCAGAAGCGTGCGTCCTGCGAGGTGGCGAAGTTGATGCGCATCAGGGTGCCGGCACGGCGCGTCGGGCTGAACAGCAATCCCGGCGCGATCAGCCAGCCGGCGTCCAGCATGCGCTGGGCCAGGCGTTCGGTGTCCACGCCTACCTCCAGCCAACCGAACAGGCCTTGCGGCGGCGTCACGAATTGGCAGCCCGCCTCTTCGGCCAGGTGCACGACGCGTTGCCGCGCAGCATCCAGGCGCGAGATCACCCGCTCGGCATGGCGACGCAACTGCCCTTGCTCCAGGCAGATGGCCACGGCGCGGTCCATCATCGGGCTGGTGGTCAGGGTGGAGAGCAGTTTGAGCTCGGTCAGCTGGTGCACGACCTGGGCGCTGGCGGCGACAAAGCCGACCCGCCAGGCCGGAGTCAGGATCTTGGAAAAACCCGAGACATAAATCGTGCGCTTGAGCCCGTCCAGGGCCGAGAGCCGTGCTGCATGGTTGGGCGCCAGGAAGGCGTAGGTGTCGTCCTCGACCACCAACATATCGGCCGCCTCGACCAGCTTGAGGATCTGGTGAGCGCTGGCCAGCGAGAGGCTGTTGCCCGTGGGGTTGTGCAGCACCGAAACGGTCACATACATGCGCGGCCGGTGCTCGGCGATCAGGCGGGCCATCACCTCCAGGTCCGGCCCCTGTGGCCCGCGCGGCACCGGCAGCAGGCGCATGCCGGCCTGGGACAGACGGGCGTACTCGATCGCCCAGCCCGGGTCGTCCACCAGCACCGCGTCGCCCGGTGTCAGCAGGCAACGGGTGATCAGGTCCAGCGCATGGGTGGCGCCCACGGTGCTGATGATCTGCTCCGGTGCTGCATGGACGCCGATGTCTTCCAGGCGCCGGCTCAGGGCGCTGCGCAGGCGCGGGTCGCCGCCCGGTTCGCCGTACTGCAAGGCCAACTGGTCCGGCTCCTCGCTCTGGCTGACGACGCGGCGCATGGCGCTTTGCAACATCGGCAGGTCCAGCCATTCGCCGGGCAAGGTGCCCAGGCCGGGGGCGTGTCGCGCATCGGCCTGGAACATGCCGCGGATCAGCGCGCTGGCGTCGATCGGCGTCGGCGGCGCTTGCACGGCCTGGACCGGGGCCGCCTTGGCCTTGGGGGCCCGTGCATCGCGCATATCGCGAACGAAAAAACCGCGCTGCTTGCGCGCCTCCAGCAAGCCGGCCGCCAGCAGCTGGTCGTAGGCGGCCACCACGGTGTAGGGGCTGACGCCATGGTGGCGCGCGCATTCGCGCACCGAGGGCAGGCGCGCGCCGGGCAGGAGCAGGCGCTGCTGGATGCGTTCCGAAAAACGCAGGGCCAATTGCTGGGCCAGCGAAAGGCTGGCGCTGCGGGACAGGGCTGTGCTGGTGCTCATACCGATACAGATTCTCAAAACGTATGGCTAAGTGTATTGGTTCTGTATTGGTTGTGGCGGCTAGACTGGGCCTATGAAATTGCTAGGCATCTTGGGTGGCATGAGTTGGGAGTCGAGCGCGCATCTGTATGCTTTGCTCAACCGCGAAGTGGCGGCGCGCATGGGCGGCCTGCACAGCGCGCGTCTGCTGATGCACAGCGTGGACTTTGCCGAGGTCGAAGCGATGCAGCAGCGTGGTGACTGGGCTGCGGCCGCCCGCCTGCTGGGTGAAGCCGCTGCTGGGCTCAAGGCCGCCGGCGCCCAAGCCCTGCTGCTGGCGACCAACACCATGCACAAGGTGGCTGATGAGGTGCAAGCGCAGGCCGGCCTGCCCCTGCTGCACATCGTCGACGCCACGGCCGCCGCGCTGCAGGCCCAGGGCTTGCGTCGGGTCGGCCTTCTGGCGACCCGTTACACCATGGCCTCAGACTCCTTCTACCAAGAGCGCATGGCCGGGCACGGCTTGGAATTGCTGACGCCGCCGGCCACTGCCGCCGAAGAAGTGAACCGCGTGATCTATGAAGAGCTGTGCCGGGGCCAGCTGCGGCCGCAATCGCGCGCTCACTATCTGGCCTGTGTCGAGGAGATGGCCTCGCGCGGCGCCCAAGGCGTGATCCTGGGATGCACCGAAGTCGGGCTCTTGCTTGACGCCGAGGCGCAGCGTCTGAGCCCCCTGCCTTTTTTCGATTCAACCGTGCTGCAGGCACGCGCGGCGGTCGATTGGATGCTGGCCGGCGCCGACTCGGCCCCGCTCGGTGGTAAAAGCCCGGGTGAGGCCGCCGCGCCCGGCTTGGGCAGGCCAGAATTTTTGAATTGAACGAATCGCCTTTCTTGAATGAATCAGCAGGAGACAAGAAGCATGAGCAGCATCTGGAACCAAGCACGCCGCGCCGCGCGCATGAACCCATCCATCATTCGCGAGATCCTCAAGGTCACCGAAAAACCGGGCATCCTGTCCATGGCCGGCGGCCTGCCTTCGGCCGAGACCTTCCCGGTCGAGGCCTTGAAAGCCGCTTGCGACCAGGTGCTCAGCCACAACGCCAAGGAAGCCCTGCAGTACGCGGCCAGCGAGGGCTTTGCGCCGCTGCGCGAATGGGTGGCGGCCCGCATGGCCAGCTTGGGTATGACCGTCAACCCCGATCAGGTGCTGATCACCAGCGGTTCCCAGCAAGGCCTGGACCTGGTCGGCAAGATCCTCTGTGATGCTGGCGCGCCGGTGGCTGTGGAAACACCCACCTACCTCGGTGCCCTGCAGGCCTTCACGCCCTACGAGCCCAACTTCGTGAGCTTGGCCAGTGACGAGCAAGGCGTGGATCCGGCCGAGTTCGCACGCCTGCCGCATGACGCGCCCGGCACCCGCTTCGCCTACCTGCTGCCCAACTACCAGAACCCCACCGGCCGGGTGATGAGCCTGGAACGCCGCCA
Organism: Paucibacter sp. DJ2R-2; assembly: GCF_025717675.1. Lineage (GTDB taxonomy): Bacteria > Pseudomonadota > Gammaproteobacteria > Burkholderiales > Burkholderiaceae_C > Paucibacter_A. The sequence continues at coordinate 163,705 of NZ_JAJIRT010000004.1, read as the reverse complement.
GGCCGTGATGGCCGCCGCCAAGGCCGCCGGCGTGCCGGTGATCGAGGACAACCCTTACGGCGACCTCTGGTTCGACGAGCCGCCGCTGCCGGCCCTGGCCTCCTTCTGGCCCGAAGGCACCATCTACCTGGGTAGCTTCTCCAAGGTGCTGACGCCCGGCTTCCGCCTGGGCTTCATCATCGCCCCGAGCGAGCTCTACCCCAAGCTGCTGCAGGCCAAGCAGGCAGCCGACCTGCACACGCCCGGCTTCAACCAGCGCGTGGTCTATGAGGTGGTCAAGAACGGCTTCCTCGATGAGCATGTGCCCAAGATCCGGGCCCGCTACAAGGCCAACCGTGATGCCATGGCCGCCGGCCTGGAAAAGCACCTGCCGCCGGGTTGCGTCTGGCAAAGCCCCAAGGGCGGTATGTTTTTCTGGATCCGCCTGCCCGAAGGCATGAATGCCATGGAGTTGTTGCCCAAGGCGGTCGATGCCGGCATCGCTTTCGTGCCCGGCGCCGCCTTCTACGCCCAGAACCCTGATCCGCGCACCCTGCGTCTGTCCTTTGTGACCCTGACGCCGCCGCAGATCGAAGAAGGTGTGGCCATCCTGGGCAAGGTCTTGCGCGAGGCGCTGGACAACGGCGCTCAGCCCACCCCATGAGCTTGCAGACGCGCCGCTTCGCTCAAGTCGACGTCTTCACCGCCATGCCCTTGCTGGGCAATGCTCTGGCCGTCGTCATCGACGGCGAGGGGCTCAGCGACGCCGCCATGGCCAGCTTTGCCCGCTGGACCAACCTCAGCGAAACCACCTTTCTGCTGCCGCCCACGCGGGCGGAGGCGGATTACCGGGTGCGCATCTTCACGCCCGGCGGTGAGCTGCCCTTTGCCGGTCACCCGACACTCGGTTCGGCGCATTGCTGGCTGAGCGCCGGCGGTGTACCCAAGCAAAAAGGCCGGGTGGTGCAGGAGTGCGAGATCGGCCTGGTGACGATACAACGTGGCGGCGATCGCAAGCGCGAGCGCCTGGCTTTCGCTGCGCCGCCGCTCAAGCGTTCCGGCCCGGTCTCGGTCGAGCTGCATGCGCAAGTCCTGCATTCTTTGAGGCTGCCTGCCGATGCCGTGCTGGATGTGGTTTGGGTGGACAACGGGCCGGGCTGGATCGCCGCTCGCCTGCGCTCGGCCGAGGCCGTGCTGGCCTTGCTGCCCGATTTTGGGGCCATGCAGGGTTTGAAGCTCGGCGTGGTGGGTGCCTATCCGGCAGCCTCGCCGCAGCAATTTGAGGTGCGCGCCTTCGTGCCGGATATCGGCGTGCCTGAAGACCCGGTCACCGGCAGCTTCAATGCCGGCCTGGCCCTGTGGTTGATCGAAGCGGGCCTGGCGCCCGATCGCTATGTCGCCGCGCAAGGAGCCAAGTTGGGTCGAGCGGGGCGCATCCATGTCCAGCGAGATGCGGAGGGAACCTGGATCGGCGGTGACGTCGTGCCCCTGATCACAGGCGAAGTCCGCTTGTAAGCGGAGGGTTGCGGCTCAAAGCCGCGAGGGAGTGCTGGGGATGATGAATCAGGGAACCGAAGCCTTGTTCCGCGAGGACTCGGCATTGCGGGAATGCCAGGCGCTTGTGCTGCGCGTCGACGAACGCGGCGTGGTGCTCGATCGCACCGTGTTCTACCCGCTGGGCGGTGGGCAAGCGGGTGACGCGGGCGACTTGCTGCTGCCAGATGGCCGGATGCTGGCCATTGCGGACACCCGAAAAAGCAAGGAGCCGGGGGCGGAGGGGGAGATTCTCCACGTGCCGGCCCCGGGCCAGGAGGAGCTGCTGGCGGCTTTGCTGCCGGGTATGCAGGTGCAGGCTCGCCTCAATTGGGCGCGCCGCCATGCCTTGATGCGCTTCCACACGGCCACGCATTTGCTCTGCGCGCTGCTGCCCTATCCGGTCGATGGCTGCTCCATCACCGAGAGCTATGCGCGGCTCGACTTCCATACCGATGCGCCGTTTGACAAAGAGGCGCTGACCGAGGGCCTGAATCGACTGGTGACCGAGGCCCATGCCGTCAGCCACAGCTGGATCACGGACGAAGAGCTGGACGCCAATCCGAGCCTGGTTCGCAGCATGAGCGTGCAGCCTCCGCGCGGAACCGGTCGCGTGCGCGTGCTCCGCATCGAGGGCGTCGATCTGCAGCCCTGTGGCGGCACCCATGTCGGGAATACCGCTGAGATTGGTGGTTTGACCGTCACCAAGATTGAAAAGAAGTCGGCTTCGACCCGGCGGGTCGTGCTGGGCTTCGCTCAGACAGTGCACGCAGCGCTCCCCTGAGCCAGATTCCGCCCGGACAACTGGGCGCTCATTCCAAAACTCCGATGAAACTCAAACTACTGGGCAAAGCCAGCTCCATCAACGTTCGCAAAGTCCTCTGGACCCTGGAGGAGTTGGGCCTCGACTGCGAGCGAGAGGATTGGGGTTCGGGCTTTGCCGCGACCGACACGCCCGAATTCACTCGCCTCAATCCCAACGCGATGGTGCCGGTGCTGATCGATGGCGACTTCGTGCTCTGGGAGAGCAACAGCATCTGCCGCTATTTGGCGGCACGCGAGCAGCGCCTGGACTTGCTGCCCCAGGCGCCGCAGGCTCGGGCGCAGGTCGAGCAGTGGATGGATTGGCAGGCCGGGGAGTTCAACAACGCCTGGCGCTACGCCTTCATGAGCCTGGTGCGGCACAGCCCGGCCCATCAAGACCCGCAGCTTTTGGCCCAGGGCGTGGCGGCCTGGCATCGCCATGTCCGAATCCTCGATGCGCAGTTGGCGCGGACCGGCGCCTTTGTCTGTGGCGAGCAATTCACATTGGCCGACGTGGTGTTGGGTCTTTCGCTGCAGCGCTGGCGTGTGGCACCCTTGGAGGATGCGGGGCGGCCGGATGTGCCCGCCGCCCGTGCCTATTTGGCGCGCCTGGAGCAGCGCGCCGGTTTCCGGAACCACGGCGCCAACGGCCAGCCCTGAGCTTCAGCCGCAGGGCGGCGCGGCGTCGAGGGCTCAGTCGTTGCGGAAGCTGTCGTGGCAGGACTTGCAGGTGCTGGCGGCCGGGCCGAAGCTGGCTTTCAGCTGTTCCACGGTCGCGGGTTTGGCCGCAGCCAGCTTGGCCACTTCGTCCTGCATCTTCTTGGCGGCTTCGTCGAACTTGGCGCGCTCGCTCCAGATTTCGGCCTTGGCACCGCCTTTTTCCTTGCTGGCCGTGCCTTCGACAAAGCCGTGGAAAGGCAGGCGCGAGAGGTTGGCGACGATGTCCGCATTGCTGGCCGCTGCGGCGGCATCAAAGGGCGCGCGCCCTTGCACCATCGCGCCCATGCGCCCGAAATGGCTGCCCATCAGCGTGAAGGCCGCCTTGCGGTACTTGACGGCGTCTTCCGGTTTCTGGAATTGCGCCTGGGCCGGCAGGCTGGTCGCCCATGCGCTCAGGCAGAGCAGGGCCAGGGTCAGGTGTTGCTTGGTCGGGGTCGTCATGATGCGTTGCGTCCTCGGTGTGGATTGAACAGGCGATACAGCCAAAGGCCGGCTTGAGTGTACGGAAGACCTGGCAGTTTTTCCGAGCTGTCGGCGGGGCGCGACTGGGGTATCGTTGCCGCAGCTGAATGGAGGGCTGCACATGTCCGAGGGCTTGTTGACGCGGGTGCGGATCTGGGACCTGCCGACCCGCTTGTTTCACTGGGCGCTGGTGCTCTGTGTCCTGGGGTCTGTGCTCAGTGCCAAGGTCGGAGGCAATGCCATGGTCTGGCATATGCGCCTGGGCTATGCCGTGCTGGCGCTGCTGGGCTTTCGCCTGCTTTGGGGCGTGGTGGGCGGGCGCTGGTCGCGCTTTCGCAGCTTTCTCTACAGCCCGGCGGCGCTGTTGCGTTACCTGCGCGGCCGGCCCCGGGCGGATGACCATTTCGAGGTCGGTCACAACCCGCTGGGTGCGTATTCGGTGCTGGCCATGTTGGCCTGGCTTCTGCTGCAGGTGGCTTCCGGCTTGGTGGCCGATGACGAGATCGCCTTCAGCGGCCCGCTGGTGAGTCAGGTGAGTTCGGAGATCAGCCTGGCCTGGACCGCTTATCACAAGAGTTATGGGCAATGGGGCCTCTATGCCCTGGTGGCCTTGCATGTGGCCGCGATTGCCTACTACCGCCTCGGGCGGAGCAAGGATCTGATCGGCCCCATGTTTTCGGGTGACAAGCGCTTGCAGGCGGCCGTGCCGCCGGCTCGCGACACCTGGGCCAGCCGCTTGTTTGCCCTGACCCTGCTGGCGGCCTGCGCCGCCGGCGTCTATCTCTTGGTGACGCCTGCCCCGGTCGTTTGAGCCCGCCAGCATTCATTCACTACACTGCGGCGCTGCATGGACGAAAGCCCCGACATCACCTTGATCACGCCTGACGACGGCCCGAGCTGGTCGGCGGCACGCGACATCCTGCGTGACTATGCCGCCAGCCTTCAGGTGGATCTTTGTTTCCAGGACTTCGAGGCCGAGCTGGCCGTCTTGCCCGGCCAGTACGCCGCGCCAGGAGGTCTGCTCTTGCTGGCTTTGGTGGACGGTGCGGTGGCCGGCTGCGGAGGCTTTCGCAATCTGCCCGATGTCGACTATCCCAATGCCTGCGAGATGAAGCGCCTGTTCGTCCGCCCCGCCTTCCGCCGTTTCGGGCTGGGACGTCTGCTGGCCCAGGGCCTGATCGACCGGGCTTCCCAGGCCGGCTATTCATCCATGTTGCTGGATACGCTGGACGATATGGAAGCGGCACGCGGCTTGTACGAGAGCCTGGGTTTTGCGGCGGTGCCGCCCTACTACTTCAATCCCATTCCCGGCGCCCACTATTTGCGCGTCGAGCTGGACTGAGCGCCGGCCTGCCCAGTTTCATCGGGTTACGGCCGTAGCATGTCGCTTTTGCGCTTGCGTCAGGCCTGTATGAGTTCCGAGTCCGCCCCTTTGTACCTTGTCACACCGGCCGGTCCGGCTGCAGCCACCCTGGGCGAGTCACCGCTCTGGTGCGTTGAGGAGCAGGCGCTTTACTACGTGGACATTGCCGAGCGCCAGATCCTGCGTCTCGACCCCTCAAACGGCGAGCTGCGCCGCTGGGCGGTCGCGAGCGAGCCTGGTTGCATCGCCTTGATCGAGGGCGGCGGTCTGGCGGTGGCGCAGCGCCAAGGTCTGTTCCGCCTAGACCTGGCCAGTGGCGACAGCAGTTTGCTGGCTCCGCCTCCCTATGCGCCGGAGCGCCAGCGCTTCAATGACGGCAAGCCGGATGTGTTGGGCCGCTTCTGGATTGGCAGCATCGACGACGCGCGCGCGCCTGACGCTGCCCTGTATCGTTATGAGTCAGGTCGCTTCAGTCAGGCGGCCGCTGGCATCACCACCTCCAATGGTCTGGCCTGGAGCCCGGATCAGACCCAGCTCTATTGGTCCGACACCAAGGCGCACGAAATCTATCGTTTCCCATTCAGTGCGGACACCGGCCACTTGGGTGAGCGCGAGTTGTTCGCTCGCTTCGAGCCGCGTGCCGCCGGCCAGGCTCTAGATACCTATGGCGGCCGCCCCGATGGAGCGGCGGTCGATGCCGAGGGCTGCTACTGGGTCGCCATGTTCGAGGGCCAGCGTCTGCTGCGGCTTTCGCCCGAGGGTCAGCTCTTGATGGAAGTCAAGCTGCCGGTGCGCTGCCCGACCATGCCTACCTTTGGTGGGGCCGATCTGCGCACGCTCTATCTGACGACGGCGCGCGAGAAGCGCCCGGCCGAAGAGTTGGCCGCCCAGCCCTGGGCCGGCTGTGTGTTGCAGCTGCGTGTGGCCGTGCCGGGCCTGCCTCCGCATCGGCTCCGGGCCTAGCAATTTCGCGTCGATTGCCCCGGCGGGAGCCCGGGCTGTCAGGCAAAAGTCATGGACCAGTCGGATCATGCGCGCGCAGCCATGGCCCGGCCACGCAAGAAGGTCTGGAGGGTGCTCCCGACAGTCCGGCTTTCCAGGGCTACGGGTTTCCACATATAATCTTTGGGTTTTGCCGACAGCCGTCATCCAGTCATGAGCGAATTTGAGGGCGAACACCGGAGCGATTCCAGGGGTTCAAAGCTTGCCAAGCCCGCAAGTGCGCCAGTGGGGCAGTCCAAGCCAACGACAGAGCGAAAGTTCCGTCCGGCCGATTGGGATGATGACGGCCGCGGTGATGCTGAAGAGGATGGGGTCGACGAGGCAGCTTTCAAGACGCTCACGCGGGAGGAAGCGCAAGCCTTGGTGGCGCGTCATCCGCCTTTGTCACCCTGGCGGGTGGTGGGGGCGCAGGCCGTGGCCGGTGGTTTGATCATTGTGCTGTGGTGGTTGGGAGCCTGGTTGGCCGGCGACGGCGTGCTGGGTGGGTTTGAAAAAGCGCGGTCGGCCCTGTGTGGGGTGGCGGCGGTGGTTCTGCCCAATGCCTTGATGGCATGGGGTATGACCGGGCTCTTCAGAGGGATTCCTGGCGCTGCGGTGCTGGGCTTTATGTTCTGGGAGCTGATCAAGATCATGTTGGCCGTGGCGATGTTGGCCGCGGCTGCGAAATGGATGCCCGGGCTGTACTGGCCAGCACTGCTGGTTGGGCTGATCGGGTGTTTGAAAGTTAATTGGGTGGCCCTGCTTCTGCAGGGTCGTTTCAGCAAAAATCGCGTGGCCGCAAGCCACGCCAAGCGGGACGGAAACTGACAATGGCAGCCGAAGGACACGCGCCGAACGCGGGCGAATACATCCAGCATCACTTGCAGCACATGCAAGTGAACTTTGCCGGTGAAGCGGTCAAGCAGACCAGCATTGTGGATTTCAGCCTGTTCAACCTCGACTCACTGATTTATTCGGTGTTGCTGGGCGTGATCGGTTGCTTCTTCCTGTGGCGCGCTGCGCGCAAGGCCACTTCGGGTGTGCCGGGCCGCTTCCAGGCTGCCGTGGAAATCCTGGCTGAAATGGTCGAGAACCAGGCCAAGGGCGTGATCCACAACGCCGCCAGCCGCAAGGTGATCTCGCCTCTGGCGCTGACCGTGTTTGTCTGGATCTTCCTGATGAACTTCATGGACATGCTGCCGGTCGATCTGCTGCCGTCCGCTTGGACGCATGCCTATGCCGCCATGGGCCATGACGCCCACCACGCCTATATGCGTGTGGTGCCGACCGCCGACCTGTCCACCACGCTGGGTCTGTCGACCAGCGTCCTGATCATGTGCTTCTTCTACAGCATCAAGATCAAGGGCATCGGCGGCTGGACGCATGAGCTGCTGGCAGCGCCTTTCGGCGACAAGTGGTTCCTGTACCCGATCAACTTCCTGATGCAGATGATCGAGTTCGCGGCCAAGACCGTGTCTCACGGCATGCGGTTGTTCGGCAATATGTTTGCGGGTGAGCTGGTGTTCATGCTGATCGCGCTGATGGGTGGCGTCTGGGCCTGGGAGTTGAACCCCCTGTCGGGTGGCTTCTGGCTGGGTCTGGGCCATTTGGTGGCGGGCACGGTGTGGACCTTGTTCCACATCCTGATCATCACCCTGCAGGCCTTCATCTTCATGATGCTGACCTTGATCTACACCGGCCAGGCGCACGATCAACATTGATCGCTGCAGCTGTCCTGCTGTTGAGTTTGTAAGTTTGTAAGTTCGTTTGTCCCTTTCCTTTTTTCTTTACTTTCCCTTCTGGAGCTAATCATGGAAAACATCCTCGGTCTCGTCGCGCTGGCTTGCGGTCTCATCGTTGGTCTGGGCGCTCTGGGCGCTTCGATCGGTATCGCTCTGATGGGTGGCAAGTTCCTGGAATCCTCGGCTCGCCAGCCTGAGCTGATGAACGAACTGCAAACCAAGATGTTCATCTTGGCTGGTCTGATCGACGCTGCTTTCCTGATCGGCGTGGCTATCGCTCTGCTGTTCGCATTCGCCAAGCCCTTCGCCATCTAATTGAACGGCCAACCTTTCACGGTTGAAAGGATCGTGCTGTGAATATCAACGCAACCCTGTTCCTGCAGGCGATCGTCTTTGCGATCCTTGTCTGGTTCACCATGCGCTTCATCTGGCCTCCGGTCATGAAGGCCCTGGACGAGCGCGCCCAGAAGATCGCTGACGGTCTGAAGGCGGCTGACCTGGCCAAGTCCGAGTTGGCCACGGCCAACAAGAAGGTCGACGAGCAACTGGCCCAAGCGCGCGGTGAAACCACCAAGCAGCTGGCCGACGCTGAAAAGCGTGCCGCCGCCATCGTGGACGCCGCCAAGACGCGTGCAGAAGAAGAAGGCGCCAAGATCGTGGCCGCTGCCAAGGCTGAAGCCGAGCAGCAAGCCATGCGTGCCCGTGAGGCCCTGCGCGAGCAGGTCGCCGCACTGGCCGTCAAGGGTGCCGAGCAGATTCTGCAGCGCGAGGTCAATGCCAGCGTGCACGCCGAGTTGCTGGGCCGTCTGAAGACGGAGCTGTAATCATGGCTGAGCTCGCAACCATTGCCCGTCCTTACGCTGAAGCGCTCTACCAAGTCGCGCTGAAGGCTGACGTCAAGGCCTGGGGCCAGCAGATTTCTGCGCTGGCTCTGGTGGCGCAAGACGCCGAGCTGCGCCAGTTTGCCGATAGCCCCAAGGCCCAGCCTGAGCAAGTGCTTGCCATCATGACGGCGGCCGCTGCTCAGCCCTTGGCCGAAGGCATGCAGAGTTTTCTGCGTGAAGTGATCGCCAATGGTCGCCTGGCAGCCTTGCCCGCGGTGGCAGCGCAGTTCCATGCGCTGGCCAATGCCGCTCAAGGCGTGGCCGATGCGACCATTTTCAGCGCCTACCCGATCGAGCCGGCCCAGTTGGCCGAGGTCGTGGCGGCGTTGGAGAAGCGTTTCGCTCGCAAGCTGCAAGCCCATGTCACGCTGGAGCCGGCATTGATTGGCGGCATCCGGGTGGTGGTTGGCGATGAGGTGCTCGACACCTCGGTCAAGTCCCGCCTGGAGCGCATGAAAGTGGCGCTCACCGCCTGATCAAGGCGATTGAGCGCGACGCCACCCCCTTTCGTTCATCCCTGTGTCTACCGCTCTGGCAACAGACGTTAGTCCAGATGGGAGCCATAGCAATGAATTTGAATCCTGCTGAAATTTCCGAAGTCATCAAGTCCCGTATCGAGGGTCTGGGTGCATCGACGGACGTCCGCAACCAGGGCACCGTCGTGTCCGTGTCCGACGGCATCTGCCGCATCCACGGTCTGTCCGACGTGATGCAAGGCGAAATGCTGGAGTTCCCGGCCGGTGCCGATGGCAAGCCGACCTACGGTCTGGCCCTGAACCTCGAGCGCGACTCCGTCGGCGCCGTGATTCTGGGTGCTTACGAGCACATCTCCGAAGGCAACACCGTCAAGTGCACGGGTCGCATTCTGGAAGTGCCCGTCGGCCCCGAGCTGATCGGCCGTGTGGTCAATGCCCTGGGCGAGCCGATCGATGGCAAGGGCCCGATCAACGCCAAGCTGACCGACGTGATCGAAAAGGTCGCTCCCGGCGTGATCGCCCGTAAGTCTGTGGACCAGCCGATGCAAACCGGCCTGAAGTCCATCGACTCCATGGTGCCCGTCGGCCGTGGCCAGCGTGAGCTGATCATCGGTGACCGCCAGACCGGCAAGACCGCTGTGGCCATCGACGCCATCATCAGCCAGAAGGGTCAGAAGATGACCTGCATCTACGTTGCGATCGGCCAGAAGGCTTCGTCGATCAAGAACGTGGTGCGCGCTCTGGAAGCCAACGGCGCGATGGAGTACACCATCGTCGTGGCCGCTTCGGCCTCTGAGTCGGCTGCCATGCAGTACGTCTCGGCCTACTCGGGCTGCACGATGGGCGAGTACTTCCGCGACCGCGGTCAAGACGCGCTGATCATCTATGACGATCTGTCCAAGCAGGCTGTGGCTTACCGTCAAGTTTCGCTGCTGCTGCGTCGCCCGCCGGGCCGCGAAGCCTACCCTGGCGACGTGTTCTATCTCCACAGCCGTCTGCTGGAGCGTGCCGCTCGCGTGAACGCCGACTATGTCGAAGCGTTCACCAAGGGTGAAGTGAAGGGCAAGACCGGTTCGCTGACCGCGCTTCCCATCATCGAAACCCAAGCCGGTGACGTGTCCGCCTTCGTGCCGACCAACGTGATCTCGATCACCGACGGTCAGATCTTCTTGGAAACCAGCCTGTTCAACGCCGGTATCCGCCCCGCCATCAACGCCGGTATCTCGGTGTCGCGCGTCGGTGGTGCTGCTCAGACCAAGCTGATCAAGAACCTGTCCGGTGGTATCCGTACCGACTTGGCCCAGTACCGTGAACTGGCTGCCTTCGCGCAGTTCGCTTCCGACCTGGACGAGTCCACCCGCAAGCAGTTGGACCGCGGTGCCCGCGTGACCGAACTGCTGAAGCAGGCTCAGTACTCGCCGCTGCCCATCAGCTTGATGGCTTCGACGCTGTACGCGGTCAACAAGGGTTTCATGGACAGCCTGGACGTGAAGAAGGTTCTGGCTTTCGAGCACGGCCTGCACCAGTTCCTGAAGACCAGCCACGCCGCTCTGCTGGCCAAGCTGGAAGCCGACAAGGCCATGGACAAGGATGCGGAAGCCGAGCTGAACGCTGCGATCACCACGTTCAAGAAGTCTTTCGCTTAATGCCCATGACGGGGCGGAACAAGCACCAAGCGCTGAACCGCCCCATCTGAACAGGAGAAATCATGGCATCAAGCAAGGAAATTCGCGGCAAGATCAAGTCGGTCGAGAACACCAAGAAGATCACCAAGGCCATGGAAATGGTCGCTGCATCCAAAATGCGCAAGGCGCAGGAACGGATGCGCTCGGCCCGTCCTTACAGCGAGAAGATCGGCAATATCGCCGCCAACCTCGCCAAGGCCAACCCCGAGTACCAGCACCCCTTCATGGTTGCCAACGATGCGGCCAAGCAGGTCGGTTTCGTGGTGGTCACGACGGACAAGGGTCTGTGCGGTGGTCTGAACACCAATCTCTTGCGCGCAGCCACGGCCAAGTTGAAAGACTTGGAAGCGGGCGGTCAAAAAGCTGAAGTCGTTGCCATCGGCAACAAGGGCTTGGGCTTCATGAACCGCATCGGCGCCAAGGTGGTCTCGCATGTCACGCAGATGGGTGACCAGCCGCATATCGAGAAGATCATCGGCCCGGTCAAGGTTTTGCTGGACGCGTACGCGGAAGGCAAGCTCTCGGCCGTCTACCTCTGCTACACCCGCTTCATCAACACGATGAAGCAGGAGCCGGTGGTGCAGCAGCTGCTGCCCCTGAGCTCCGAAGGTATGCAGAGCGCGAACACCGACAAGTCTTCGCACGCCTGGGATTACATCTACGAACCCGACGCGGCGACCGTGATCGACGAGCTCTTGGTGCGTTACACCGAAGCGCTGGTTTATCAGGCTGTGGCGGAAAACATGGCGTCCGAGCAATCGGCACGCATGGTGGCGATGAAGGCCGCAACCGACAACGCCGGCACCTTGATTGGTGAGCTGAAGCTGGTCTACAACAAGACCCGCCAGGCCGCCATCACCAAGGAACTGAGCGAAATCGTCAGTGGCGCGGCCGCGGTGGGTTGATCCCGCTGCTCGCCAAACCATACGCAACGAATACTGATTGAAGGAATCGATATGTCGAACACTCAAACCAACGCGGTTGGCAAGATCGTTCAGTGCATTGGCGCCGTGGTGGACGTGGAGTTCCCGCGCAACCAGATGCCGAAGATCTATGACGCGCTGAAGATGGAGGGCTCCGCCCTGACGCTGGAAGTTCAGCAGCAGCTGGGCGACGGCGTGGTGCGTACCATTGCTCTGGGCTCTTCCGACGGTCTGCGCCGCGGTTCGCAGGTGTACAACACCGGCGAAAACATCCAGGTGCCGGTCGGCAAGGCCACCCTGGGTCGCATCATGGACGTGCTGGGCTCGCCCATCGACGAGCGTGGCCCGGTTGATCAGGCGCAAGTCGCTTCGATCCACCGCCAAGCTCCTGCTTACGACGAACTCAGCCCCTCGCAAGAGCTGCTGGAAACCGGCATCAAGGTGATTGACTTGATCTGCCCGTTCGCCAAGGGCGGCAAGGTGGGTCTGTTCGGTGGCGCCGGTGTGGGCAAGACCGTGAACATGATGGAACTCATCAACAACATCGCCAAGGCCCACAGCGGTCTGTCGGTGTTCGCTGGTGTGGGCGAGCGTACCCGTGAGGGCAACGACTTCTATCACGAGATGGCCGATTCGGGCGTCGTGAACCTCGAGAAGCTCGAAGACTCCAAGGTCGCCATGGTCTACGGTCAGATGAACGAGCCTCCGGGCAACCGTCTGCGCGTGGCCCTGACCGGTCTGACCATCGCCGAGTCCTTCCGTGACGAAGGCAAGGACGTGCTGTTCTTCGTGGACAACATCTACCGCTACACCCTGGCCGGTACCGAAGTGTCCGCGCTGCTGGGCCGTATGCCGTCCGCCGTGGGCTACCAGCCGACGCTGGCCGAGGAAATGGGTCGTCTGCAAGAGCGCATCACCTCGACCAAGATCGGTTCGATCACTTCCATCCAGGCCGTTTACGTCCCTGCGGATGACTTGACCGACCCGTCGCCTGCCACGACCTTCGCCCACTTGGACTCCACCGTGGTGCTGTCGCGTGACATCGCTTCGCTGGGTATCTACCCCGCCGTGGACCCGCTGGACTCGACCTCGCGTCAGCTGGACCCGAACGTGGTCGGCGAAGAGCATTACCTGACCGCCCGCGGCGTTCAGCAAGTGCTGCAGCGCTACAAGGAACTGCGCGACATCATCGCGATTCTGGGTATGGACGAGCTGTCTCCTGAAGACAAGCTTGCCGTGTCCCGCGCTCGCAAGATCCAGCGTTTCCTGTCGCAGCCTTTCCACGTGGCCGAAGTGTTCACCGGCTCGCCCGGTAAGTACGTGCCGCTGAAGGAAACCATCCGCGGTTTCAAGATGATCGTGGCTGGCGAATGCGACCACCTGCCGGAACAAGCGTTCTACATGGTTGGCACCATCGACGAAGCGTTCGAAAAGGCGAAGAAGCTGGGTTGATGGAATCTCGCCGCCGCGGGCCTCAAACCTTCGGCGGCAGCTCCTGCTAACTCTCTTTTTCAACGCTAAGGACGATACAAATCATGGCAACCATTCATGTTGACGTGGTCTCCGCCGAAGAGCAGATCTTCTCCGGCGAAGCCAAGTTCGTCGCGCTGCCGGGTGAAGGCGGCGAGCTGGGCATCTTGCCCAAGCACACGCCCCTGATCACCCGCATCAAGCCGGGTGCCGTGCGCATCGAGAAGGCCGACGGCAGCGAAGAGTTCGTCTTCGTCGCCGGTGGCATTCTGGAAGTGCAGCCGGGCACGGTGACTGTGCTGGCCGACACCGCCATCCGCGGCAAGGACCTCGACGAAGCCAAGGCCACCGAAGCCAAGAAGTTGGCCGAGGAAGCGATGAAGAACGCCAAGAGCGACATTGACTTTGCCGCTGCGCAAAGCGAATTCGCCGCCATGGCGGCTCAGATCGCGGCGCTGCGCAAGTTCCGTCAGAAGTAATTCGCAAGTTCCAGGGTCGGGAAGCTCCGCTTTTCTGGCTCTGAACCCAGCGCCCGCCGACGCAAGTCTGGCGGGCGTTGTCCTTTTGAAATCCTCAAGAACAACCCCTTCATCGCCGAGAGCCTCGCCATGACCGCCGCCACGCCCAAGTCCATTGCCATCACCCGCCACCAGGGCCTCGATGCGATTGAACTGCTGTCGCCCGACGGCGCTCGTGCGACCGTTCTGCTGCATGGCGCTCACCTTCTGTCCTGGGTGCCGGCCGGCGGCGAGGAACAGCTCTACGTCTCGCCCAAGACCGCCTATGCCAACGGTGAGGCGATCCGTGGCGGCGTGCCTGTGATCTTTCCGCAGTTCGCCACGCGCGGCCCGCTCAAGCGCCATGGCTTTGCCCGCAGCAAGCCCTGGCAGCTGGTCTCGGCCGAGCAGGGCGCCGACGATGCCCTGGCCGTGCTGCGCCTGAGCGACGATGCTGCAAGCCGCATGTTCTGGCCACACGCGTTTGAGTTGGAACTCAGCGTGCGCATCAGCGGCCGCGAGTTGCAGATCGAGCTGGCCTGCGAAAACACCGGCGAGTCGAGCTTTGATTTCACCAGCGCCCTGCACACCTATCTGCGCCTGAACGATCTGGACTCGAGCAGCGTCGAGGGCCTGAGCGGTCTGCAGTACGAGGACAGCGCCGCCGGTGGCGAGCTCAAGCGTCAGCGCGTCGAGCTGCTGCTGCCGGGCGGCGATCTGGACCGCATCTACCATGGGCTCAAGCAAGACCTGGCCCTCAAGGAACAGCTGATCAACCGCAGCCGCCAGCTGCTGATCCGCCAGCAAGGTTTCGAAGACACGGTGGTCTGGAACCCGGGCGCCGAGAAGTGCGCGGCCCTGGCCGATATGCCGGCCGAGGGCTACCAGCAAATGCTCTGCATCGAGGCGGCCCAGATCCGCCAGCCGGTGCAGCTAGCGCCGGGCGAGAGCTGGGTGGGCATGCAGACGCTGCTGCTGGCCTGATCGCTTTGGTCGTATGCTGCTTCGCTTCTGATCGGGAGCGACGATGGCCAGCAAGAAACCCAAGTCCGGTGTTGCCAACGGCAACGGCAACGGCAGCAAGCTCAGCAAGTCCGAGTACCTGGAGCGCATGGCGCCCATGCAGCTGGAGCTCAGCGCCATGGCGCAGTGGTTACAGCACACCGGCAAACGCCTCGTCGTGCTGGTCGAAGGCCGGGACACGGCCGGCAAAGGCGGCACGATTGCGGCCATTTCGGAAACGCTGAATCCGCGCCAGTGCCACACCGTCGCACTGGGTAAGCCCAGCGAGCGCGAGCTCGGACAGTGGTACTTCCAGCGCTATGTGCCGCATCTGCCGGCCGCGGGCGAAATCGCCTTGTTCGACCGCAGCTGGTACAACCGCGCGGGCGTCGAGACCGTCATGGGTTTTTGCACGCCAGCTCAGACCGAGGCCTTCCTGAAGCAGGCGCCAGTGTTCGAACGAATGCTGGTGGACGACGGCGTTCTCTTGTTCAAGTACTGGTTGTGCGTCGATCAGGCCCAGCAGGAGCAGCGCTTTGCCGAGCGTCTGGGTGATCCGCTGAAACGCTGGAAGCTCTCGCCGATCGACCTGGAAGCGCGCGCCCGCTACGCCGACTACGGCCTGGCTCGCGAACGCATGCTCAAGGCGACGCACAAGAAATGCGCGCCCTGGACCCTGGTGGATTTCAATGACCAGCGCTTGGGCCGCTTGACCCTGATCCGCCATCTGCTCGACCATCTGCCCGATGTGCGCGTGCCACAAGCCAAACTCAAGTTTCCCGCCCTGGGCAGCAAGCCCCTGACGGAAAGCTTCAGCGGCAGCTTGAAGCCGATCAAGGGGCGCTGAATCGGCGCAACTGCCTACAGGCGCACGACGGCATCGGCCAGTTCGTTCGGGTTGATCTGGCCCGGTGCCAGAGGGAAGTGCTGAGTCAGCAGTTGGCTCACGCCCTCGACCGCTTCGCAAAGTCCGGTTTCAAACTGCCCGGCTCGCAGATGTTCGCCCAGTGCTGCAATCAAGGCTTGCCATTGCTGAGCGGTGACCACGGCATTGAGACCGCGGTCGGTCACCACCTCCACCGCCTGGTCCGCCAGCAAGAGGTAAATCAGCACGCCGTTGTTGGCTTCGGTGTCCCAGACCCTGAGCTTGCCGAACAGGGTCAAGGCGCGTTGACGTGCCCGCAAGCCCTTCCACAAATAGGACAAGGGCAAACCGGCTTCCACGCAGACGCAGATCTCGCCGCTGTGCATCGATTCACTGGCTCTGACCAGCGCTTCGATTCGCGCCATGGCGCTGTCCGGCAGCGCTCGTCGCACATCGCCGCTGTCCGTCCAGCGGTGGCGTAGCCAACGCAGCCAGCCTTGCTTCTTGCTGCCTCCCATCACCAATCCCCCGAGGCGCCGCCGCCGCCAAAGTCGCCCCCGCCGCCGGAGGAGAACCCTCCGCCGCTGTCGCTACTGCCGCCACCCCAGCTGCCGCCTCCACCTCCACCCCAGATGATGGGAAGATCGTGGTTTCCGCCACGGCCACTGCGGCCACTGCGGCCGCGTGAGGCGCCCACACCCATCAAGCCCACCAGCACCAGGGATGCGAAGCCGGCCAGGCTGCCAATCAACAGGCTGGAGGCCAGCCAGCCAGCGGCCGAACCGGCGATGCCGCCCGTCGCCACACTGCCCAGCTTGCGGCCGAAGACAGCGGTCAGCACGGCACCGAGCATGGGCACGCCGATGAAGAACAGCGCCGCCAGCGATTCGAAATCAAAGCCACTATCGCCGGCGCCGGGGCGGGTGGCCGCAGTAGGCGGCGGCAATGCCTCACCGCGGATGCGCGCGTCCAACTGGTCGATGGCCAGATTCAAGCCACCGGCATAGTCACCTGCCTTGAAGGCCGGCGTGATGGCGCTTTGGATGATCAGTCGAGCCGCAAGGTCGGGCACAGCACCTTCCAGCGCCTTGGCCACCTCGATGCGCACCTTGCGGTCGTCCTTGGCGACCACGATCAACACGCCGTCGCCCACGTCCTTGCGGCCGATCTTCCAGGCATCGCCCACGCGTTGCGCATAGGCCGCGATGTCCTCGGGTTGGCTGCTGGCCACCATCAGGATCACCAGCTGCGTGCCGGTCTCGCGCTCGAGGCGCGCGAGTTTGCTTTCCAGCGCTTCGCGCTGCGCCGTGCTGAGCGTGCCGGTCTGGTCCATGACCTGGTGGCTGAGCACCGGCACCGGGCGCACGTCCTGGGCCCAGGCCGGCATGCCGACGCCGCCGCTCAGCAGGGCAAACAGCCAAAGCGGAAACAGCAGGCGAAGCGCCTTGCTCATGGCTTGCTTATTTGGAAGCCGGCTTGTCGAAGCTCACGGCCGGGGCGTTGCTGATCGCCGCCTCGTTCTGAACCGTGAAATTGGGTTTGACCTCATAACCCATCACCTTGGCGGTCAGGTTGCTGGGGAACTGGCGGGTGTGCACGTTGTAGTCGGCCACCGATTTGATGTAGCGGTTGCGCGCCACGGTGATGCGGTTCTCCGTGCCTTCGAGCTGCACGCGCAGGTCCTGAAAGCCTTGGTTGGCCTTGAGGTTGGGGTAGTTCTCGCTGACCACCAGCAGGCGCGAGAGGGCGCTCGACACCTCGCCCTGGGCGGCCTGGAATTTCTTCAAGGCTTCCGGGTCCTTGGCCAGCTCGGGCGTGACCTGGATGCTGGTGGCCTTGGCGCGAGCCTCGATCACCTTGGTCAGGGTTTCTTGCTCGAAATTGGCCTCGCCCTTGACCGTGTTGACGATATTGGGGATCAGGTCGGCGCGGCGTTGGTATTGGCTCAGCACCTCGGCCCAGTTGGCATTGACTTGTTCATCCAGGGTCTGGAATTCGTTGTAGCCGCAGCCGCTGAGCGAGAGGGTCAGGGCGAGGGCGGCCGCCGTCGTGGTGGCGCCGCGCTTGGTCATCGAGATGGCCGACATGGAAATCCTCCGTGATGGAATCGTTCGAGGGTAGAGCGCCATGTGGCGGCCCGCCGTGCGAAATCAAGTGCCGGCCGAGTATCGCAGCGCTTGATGACGGTAACTGATGACAGGTCCCAGGCGCGCTGCTTGCTCTGCAGCAAGCTCAGCCTATCGCGGCATCGGATAATCCGCGCATGAATGCACCTCTGCAAAACGACACCTTCCTGCGCGCCTGTCTGCGCCAGCCTACCGACTACACCCCCGTCTGGCTGATGCGCCAGGCCGGCCGCTACCTGCCCGAGTACCGCGACACGCGGGCCAAGGCCGGCAGCTTCATGGGTCTGGCCACCAACCGCGACTACGCGACCGAGGTGACCTTGCAGCCGCTGGAGCGCTACAAGCTCGATGCAGCCATCCTGTTCAGCGACATCCTGACCGTGCCCGATGCCATGGGCCTGGGCCTGTCCTTCGCCATCGGAGAGGGTCCCAAGTTCGCCAAGGTCGTGCGTGATGAGGCCGCCGTGGCGGCGCTGGCCGTGCCTGATATGGACAAGCTGCGCTACGTCTTCGACGCCGTCAGCTCCATCCGCAAGGCCTTGAACGGACGCGTGCCCCTGATCGGCTTCTCCGGCAGCCCCTGGACCCTGGCCTGCTATATGGTCGAAGGCGGCGGCTCGGACGACTACCGCCAGGTCAAGAGCCTGATGTACGCCCGCCCCGACCTGATGCACCGCATCCTGCAGGTCAATGCCGACGCCGTGGCTCAGTATCTGAACGCCCAGATCGAAGCCGGCGCCCAGGCCGTGATGCTGTTCGACAGCTGGGGTGGTGTGCTGGCCGACGGCATGTTCCAGCGCTTCAGCCTCGACTACTCGCGCCGCGTGCTGGCCCAGGTCAAGACCGAGCATGAAGGCCAGCGCATCCCGCGCATCCTGTTCACCAAGGGCGGTGCGCTCTGGCTGGACGAAATCGCCGATGCCGGCGCCGATGTGGTGGGCCTGGACTGGACAGCCAACCTCGGCCGCGCTCGCGCTCAGGTCGGCAGCCGGGTCGCCCTGCAAGGCAATCTCGACCCGAATGTCTTGTTCGCGCCGCCGGACGCCATTCGCGAGCAGGTGCGCTCGGTGCTGGACAGCTTTGGCAATCCGCAGCGTGCCGATGGTGGCTGGGACGGTCATGTGTTCAATTTGGGACATGGCATCAGCCAGTTCACCCCGCCTGAGCATGTCACGGCCCTGGTGGACGAGGTGCACGCCCACTCACGTCGCCTGCGCGCCGGCGTCTGAGCGCGGCCCGGGCCCGGCGGCCGCTGCGGCCGGGCCAAAAAACACGGCCACAAAACGTGAAGTAAGCACTCAGGGTAGAGACTTATCCCCAATTTTCTCGAAGCGAGACAGACCCGGGGCCTGTGCTGCACTGCAGCTTGGTGTTTTCCCGATTGCTCGCTAAGTGCTTGATTTATAAGACGGCGACTCGGCACGGAGGAGAATGGTCTGGCATTGGTAAGTGCTGTGACACATCGTGCCGGCGTGCATTCTTCGAACTTTCCCCACAAAGTTATCCACAGATTTGGTGCATTGTTTTTCGGGCCCTTTTAAATCATGCACTTAGCTCGCAAAGCTCATTCAAACTCTCAAGCGACTGGTGTCGAGCCCGGCCTGAGCTGCGCGCATGACTGAGCTGGCCGGCTTGCTGCGCATCCGCGTCGCGGTCGAGGCGCCGCAGCACAGCGGCCTCAGCGGCCCGCTGGACTATCTCAGTGAGCGGGCGCTCGCACCGGGCAGCCTGGTGCGTGTGCCCTTGGGTCGGCGCGAGCTGATGGGCATCGTTTGGCCCGGTGAACCCGAGGGGCAGGTCGAGGCCTCCATGCTGCGCCCCATCCTGGCCGAGTTGGAGGGTTTGCCGCCCTTGAGCGCGGCCTGGTGCCAGCTGCTGGAGTTTGCCGCCAGCTATTACCAGCGCAGCATTGGCGAGCTGGCCCTGGCCGTGCTGCCGCCGCAGCTGCGCGAGCTGGACAGTGCCCAGCTCCGTGCGCGGCTCAAGAAGCTCGACAAGTTTCTGGCCACGCCGGCCGACGCGTCGGCGCCAGCGCCGGCACGGCCGACATTGAACCCGGCCCAGCAGCAGGTGCTGGACGAGCTTGATGCCTTGCTGAGCGCCGCCCGCGACCGTGCCCCCGCACCCGTGCTGCTCTACGGCATCACCGGCAGTGGCAAGACCGAGGTCTATTTGCGCGCCGCTGAGCACGCCTTGGCGCAAGGCCGCCAGGTCCTGGTGCTGGTGCCCGAGATCAATCTGACGCCGCAGCTGGAAGCGCGTTTTGCCGAGCGCTTCGGCGGCCTGCAAGCCGATGGTGCCGCCTGCCATCGCATCGTCTCCCTGCACAGCGCCTTGACCCCGGCTCAGCGCCTGCGCAACTGGCTGGCCGCGCACATGGGCGAGGCCGATCTGGTGCTGGGCACGCGCCTGGCCGTGTTTGCCTCCATGCCGCGCCTGGGCCTGATCGTCGTCGACGAGGAACACGACCCATCCTACAAGCAGCAGGACGGCGCCCGCTACTCGGCCCGCGATCTGGCCATCTACCGCGCCCATCAGGAAAAGATCCCGGTCATCCTGGGCTCGGCCACGCCCTCGCTGGAGAGCTGGCAAAAGGCCAATGAAGGGCGCTACAAGCGCCTGCTGCTGCCGGGCCGCATCGGTGGCGGCGCCTTGCCGCGTGTGCGCCTCTTTGACATGAAGCGCTTGCCGCTGAGCAAAGGCGTCACGACGGCGCTGACCGCACCGCTGCTGGAGGCCCTGCGCCTGCGTCTGGCGCGCGGCGAGCAAAGCCTGATCTTCCTGAATCGGCGCGGCTATGCCCCGGTCTTGCACTGCGCCGAATGCAACTGGAAAAGCGACTGCCCGCATTGCAGCGCCTGGCGCGTGTTCCACAAGGGCGACCGCACCCTGCGCTGCCACCACTGCGGGTTCACCGAGCGGGTGCCCAGCGCCTGCCCGACTTGCGGCAACCAGGACATCGCACCCCTGGGCCGCGGCACCGAGCGCCTGGAAGAGCAGTTGCAGGAACAGCTGCCCGGCGCCCGCGTGCTGCGCATCGATGCCGACAGCAGCAAGCACAAAGGCGAGCTGGAGGCGCAGTTGGCGGCGGTCCACAGCGGCGAGGTCGACATCCTGGTCGGCACCCAGATGGTGACCAAAGGCCACGACTTCCGTCGCATCACCCTGGTCGCGGCGGTCAACCCCGACGGTGCCTTGTTCAGCAGTGACTTCCGCGCCCCCGAGCGGCTCTTTGCCCTGTTGATGCAGGCCGGCGGCCGGGCCGGGCGTGACGCCGAAGCGGCGGCACGCAGCGAGATGTGGGTGCAGACCTGGCACCCCGAGCATGCGCTCTACAAATCACTGCAAAGCCATGACTTCGAGGCCTTTGCCAAGAGCCAGCTGGCCGAGCGCGAATCGGCCGGCCTGCCGCCGTTTGCCCATCTGGCTTTGCTGCGCGCCGAGGGGCGCACGGCCGAAGCGGCCCTGGGCTTTCTGAAAGCGGCGTCCGCCTTTGCCCAGGCCCTGCCCGAGGCGCGCGGCACGTTGATCTACCCGGCCATCCCCATGAGCGTGGCCCGGGTGGCCAATGTCGAGCGCTTGCAGATGCTGGTCGAGGCCGGCAGCCGCGGCGATCTGCAGCGCCTGCTCTGGCATTGGATGCCTGAGCTGCACCTGCTCAAGCGCGAGCACAAGGGCGTGCTGCGCTGGGCGGTGGACGTGGACCCGCTGGCGATCTGAGCGGGCTCAGCTTCGCCGGGCCGCGTCGCGCAGGCGGAACACCGCGACCGCTTGCACCAGATCCTGGGCCTGAACCCGCAGGCTCTCCGCCGCCGCGGCGCTTTCTTCCACCAGGGCGGCGTTCTGCTGGGTGGAGCGGTCCATCTGGCTGACGGACTGACCCACTTGCGCGATGCCCCTGCCTTGCTCCAGGGTGGCCACGGTGATCTCGGCCACGATGTCGCTCACGCGCTGGATCGACTGCACGATCTCGCCCATGGTCTGGCCGGCTTGTCCGACCAGGGCACTGCCTTGCTCCACCTGCTCAACGCTGCGGCCGATCAGGGACTTGATCTCCTTGGCCGCCTCGGCGCTTCGCTGGGCCAGGCTGCGGACTTCCGAGGCGACGACGGCAAAGCCGCGCCCCTGTTCGCCCGCGCGCGCCGCTTCCACTGCCGCATTGAGCGCCAGGATATTGGTCTGGAAGGCAATGCCGTCGATGACGCTGATGATGTCGCCGATCTTGCGGCTGCTTTCATTGATGTCCTGCATGGTGGCGACCACTTTGCCCACGACCTCGCCGCCTTGTCCGGCCACCGCGGAGGCCTGCTTGGCGAGCTGATCGGCCTGTTTGGCGCTGTCGCTGTTGTTGCGCACCGTGCTGCCCAGTTCGTCCATGGTGGCCGCGGTCACTTGCAGGCTGCTCGCTTGCATTTCGGTGCGCTGCGACAGGTCCAGATTGCCTTTGGCGATTTCTGCCGAGCCGGTGGCGATCGAGTCCGAGGCCTGCCGCACCTGGCCGACCACGCGTGCCAGGGCCTGTTGCATGGCGGCCAGGGAGGCCAGCACGCTGCCCGGCGTGGCCTGCGCCGCACCCTCGACCTCACTCAAATCACCCCCGGCCACACGCTGCGCCACCTCGCTCAGGCGGGCCGGTTCGGCCCCCAACTGCCCCAAGATCTTGCCGGAGATGGACCAGGCCAGGGCGCTGCCGCAGATCAGACCCAAGGCGAGCGCCGTCAACATCACGGCGCGAAAGCCCTCAGCCTCATCCATCGCCACCTTGTTGAGCGCCTGGACCCGAGCCTCCTCGAAATCGATCAGCGCGTTGATCGCGCCCAGCCAGCGCACGTACTGCGGCTTCACCCGCGTCCACAGCGCGGCGCCGGCTGTCGCGGTATCGCCCTGATCCATGGCGCTCATCACGGCCTGGCTTGAAGCGACGGATTCGGCTTCGATCGCCTGGATCGCGCCATACAAGCGCTTCAGCTCGCGCGCGTCCGCGGACCGGCCGATCTTTTCTTCGAGCGGTGCCGCCGAATCCGCATAGAACTTGGCCAAGCTGGCAATGGTGCTGGCCTCCTTGCTGCGCTGCTCGGCTGTGCTGGCCAGCACATAGTCCCGGCTGGCAATGGCGCGGTCATGCGCCGAACCGCGAAAGTTGATGGCGTAACGCTGAATTTGTGTGTGCTCCTGGCTGTTGGCCTGGAGTGCGCCTTCGATGGCGTACACCTTCACCATGGCGATGCCGGCCACGATCACCAGAATCATCAACACGGCAGCAAAGCCCAGAGCCAAGCGTTTGGACACATTCATCATCGAGCTCCTCAAGAAGCCCGAATGCTGGCGCGGCAGCCGGCGTGGGTCTGTGCGCTATCGCTCGGTCAGGCTTGTTGGCGCGCCTGCGGCGTGCATCAGAAGCTCTGCCATTGATCGGTGTCCGTGCCAGTGGCGGTGGCGACGCGCGTGCTGGCACGCGACGCCGTCGTCGGCGCGGCCTTGAAGTTGGGTCGAACCACATTCTTTGCGCGATCGGCGCCGCGACGCTCTTGTCCAGCCCAGGCGGCGTTCGAGGCGGGGCTGGGCGCAAAAGCCGGGGGCTGTGCCACCGGCTTGAGCCTGCGCACCTGCTCCAGCGCCGGCTTCGGCGAGTCCTGCTCGCTCAGATGGAACACCCCCACAGCCCGCACCAGGCCAGCCGCTTGCGAGCGCAGGCTGTCCGCTGCGGCTGCGCTTTCTTCCACCAAGGCCGCGTTCTGCTGTGTGGTGAGGTCCATTTGTGTGACGGCGTCGCTGATCTGGCTCATGCCAGCGTTTTGCTCGACGCTGGCGGCGCTGATTTCGCCCATGATGTTGGTCACGCGCTGGATGGCGCGCACCACTTCGTCCATCGTGGCACCGGCTTCGTCCACCAGCTGCGAGCCCTTTTCCACCCGTTCGACGCTGGCGGTGATCAAGCTCTTGATTTCCTTGGCCGCCGCGGCGCTGCGCTGTGCCAGATGGCGCACTTCGCTGGCCACCACGGCAAAGCCTCGCCCCTGTTCACCGGCCCGTGCCGATTCCACGGCGGCGTTCAGCGCCAGGATGTTGGTCTGGAAGGCAATGCCATCGATCACACCGATGATGTCGGCGATGCGCTGTGAGGCTTCGTTGATGTCCTTCATGGTGCTGACCACCTGGCCCACCACATATCCGCCTTGGATGGCCACCTGACTGGCGCCTTGAGCCAGTTGGTTGGCTTGCTGGGCGCTCTCGCTGCTCTGGCGCACGGTGGCGCCCAACTGCTCCATCGAGGCCGCCGTTTGCTGCAGGGCGCTGGCTTGCTCTTCAGTGCGGCTGGACAGTTCCAAACTGCCCTGCGCAATCTCGCTGCTGGCTGTGGCCACGCTCTCCGAGCTGCCCCGCACCTGAGTGACCAGGTCTGACAGGCCGGACTGCATCTGCCGCAGCGCAGCCAGCAAGGGGCTGAACTCATCGCGGCGTGGGTCTTCGCCGAGTGGCGTCAGGTCGCCGTCGCGCACGCGTTCCGCCACGGCCCGCGCCAGACCAAGTCGGTGACGCAAAGCCCGGCCGATCAGGAAGGTGGAGCTCAGCAGCAGCAGAATGCTGCCGACGACCAGCAGCTCCAGCCCTCGCTCGATCTGCACGGTGCGTGTCTCCACGCTTTGCAGATCGCGCACCAGCAATTCGGTCTGGTAGTTGACCAAGGGCTCCAGCACGGCCAGCACTTCATTGCGTTTGGGCACGGTTTGGTCCGTCAGATGCACGTAGGCATCGGCCTTGCGGCCCTCTTCAAGCATGCGAATGTCTTGTTCGGCGGTTTGCCAGAAGCTTTGCAGCTTGGTGGGCAGGCCGGCAAACATCTGTCGCCCCTTCTCGGTGCTCAGGTGCTGCTCAAAGCCATCCAGCTCTTCCTGGATCAGCTGGCGACGGGCTTGGATTTCGGTCAAGGCCTTGGCCTGCTCCGCGGGCGTGGGCGCCAGGATGGCGTGGCGCAGCTCCAGCGAGGCGTGCGTCAAGTTGAGCTCCATCTGGCTCATGCGCGAGAGCTGTGGCACGCGCACGGTCTCGGTCTGCAGGGCGGTGGCGGTGACCGAGCCCAAGTTGGACCAGGCGTAAATCGTCACCGCGGCCAGGCTGCTGCACACCACGGCGGATACAAGGTAGAGGCGCTGGGTGATGCCCAGCGAGGCAATCAGCTTCATGGTGTGATTCAGGCTTGATGGTGGCAGATGGGGTTGAAGGCGCGATGCAGTGGGTGTTTGGCGTGAGGCATGGCTCAGTTCAGCGGCAGCAGGTCGGCGGGCAGCAGGCCCATGGCGGCGCCACCGAGCAGGCGTTCGATGTCCAGCAAGATCAGCATGCGCTGTGTGTCCTCGGCGTCTGGCGTGCCGATGCCGGCGATGTAGCTGGCGTCCAGTGCGTGGCTGAAGCTGGGCGCGGGCTTGATCTGTGGGCCGCTCAGGGCCAGCACATCGCTGACCGAGTCGACCACCACGCCGATCACCCGCTCGCGCATGTGCAGCACCACGGTCACGGTCAGCGCGTCGTAGTTCACCTGGGGCAGGCCGAAGCTCATGCGCAGATCGACGATGGGCACGATCACGCCGCGCAGATCGACGATGCCCTTGACCCAGGCCGGCGCGTTGGCGATCTGCGTGGGGGCTTCGTAGGAGCGGATTTCCTGCACGCAGCGCAGCGGGATGCCGTAGGACACGCCGCCCAACTGGCAGCTCAAGAACTCCTGGCTGCGACCCGTGTCGAGGCGCTCACGCACGGGGGACAGCGCGTGGTCGCTGGGATCGGGTATCACTTGGAGCGCGCTCATGTCGACGTCCTCGGTTTGCGGTACAGGACTCCACTTTAAATAATAGAAATGATAAAAACTAGCTTTATCAATTGAAAAGGCCGCCTGCCGTGCGCTTGTTCACGCAGGTTCAGGCGGCCTCGAAGTGCTCATTCCAAGGGGGGCTGCGCTGGCGCAGCCCCTTGGCAGCGGTTTGTCAGTTTTGCGGATTTCTCGGGTTCTCAGCCCTGGGTTTCGCCTTTGTCGAACGCCGGGCGGCGCCGCAGCCCAGCAGCCCAAGCCCGCCCAGCAGCAGGGCGCCGCTGCTGGGCTCCGGCACCGCCGCCACCGTGCCCAGCACCAGGTCATTGGCCGCCACCCAGGTCAGGCCACCGGCCGGCTGCACGGCGCTGATCTCGAAGTAGCGAATCTGGCTGGTCGAGGCAAAGCCGTAGAAGGTGCCCGGTTGGGCGTTTTCGATGAAGACCACCTGTTCGACGCCGTCGGCGTCCAGGGCGTTCAGCTTGATGCTCTGGCCCGGCTGAAAGACGCCCAGGGCGTCGGTGCCGAAGAAAAAGCCGCCGACGCCGTAGACCTTGTCCGTGTAGTTGAAGTCAAAGCTGATGACGTCGGTGGCCTGGTCGGTGGACAGCCAGACATCGGCATCGCTGCCGGCGTTGTAGAAGCTCGAGTAGTCGCTGCCGTCGAACTTCAGCGCATTGACCACATAGCCGTAGCCGGCGCCCGGCTCGCGGTACAGCGAGCCCGGGCCCTGGGCCCAGAAGAGGTCGTCGAAGCGGTCCACCACCGGCGCCGAGATGGCGGCCTGGAATGAGGCTTGCGAGCTGTAGAAGGTCATCTCGGCGTGCGCTGCAGCGGCACTGCCCAGCAAGGCCGCCAGGGCCAGGGCGTGGAGGGGGAAGGAATTGCGCAGTTTCATAGGGGTTTCCGGTAGGGACGAGGCAGCGCCTCGTCACAGGGTCAGAGGTTCTCGCAGCGGCCGAGCTTGGCGCCGGCTTTGATGGGGTCGCTCAATCCGGCCGGGAAAGCGACGGCGCTTGACTGGCCGTTCTTGCAAACATAGACGGTGCTCAGATCGACGCGCCAGGTTGCTTGCGCGCCGGTCAGTCCGCCCATCAGCACCTGCCCGCCGCCGCTGAGGGCGATCGGGTTTTCCAGGCCGTATTTGTCTGCTTCGACCACGCCCTGCTTCTTCAGGAAGTCGTTCAGGCCGATCCAGCCGATGTCCTCCACCCACATGAAGCCGGCGAACATGGTGAAGAAGTCACCGGCCCGGGCCAGCACCACGCGGCCGTCGGCGCTGATGGCACTGATGTTGAGCTGCGGTGTGCCGGCATTGGCTTCCACCCAGGCCGCGCCGTCGACCGCGCAGTGGTCGATGCCGTCCCAGCTGATGAAGGGCATGTCGATGCAGTACTTGGGGCTGCTGCGCGGCGTGAAGGCATCTGGGCCGGTGCCCTTGAGGGCGTTCCACATCAGCATGCCCTGGGCCGTGGCCAGGGGCACGCGGCTGCCGTCGAAGTTGACCGCATCGGCGCTGATCGCGCCGGTCAGGGCGCTCAGGTCCACCGGATTGGCGTCGCCCACCCAGCCAATGGCGCGGGTGTAGTTGGCCGTGCCCACCACCACGAGGCCGTCGCCGGAGACGGCGTTGGCGCGCATCCAGGGCAGGCCGCGCAGGTCCAGGCCGTCCAGTTTCAGGGCCTTGCCGCCACCTGCGGCCGTCCAACGGTAGGGCACGACCTGCAAACCCAGGTCGGTGTCCCAGTCGTGCATGACGCAGCTGCCATCGGCATTCTTATGGCCGCTGTAGCCCACGGCGGCGGTGCCGTTGGCGTTCATGCCGAAGCCATAGCTGCTGGTCACGCCGGCGGCGCCGCCCAGGCCGCACTCATCGCTGAGTGCGCCCATGGGGCTGGCCTGGCCGGTGTCGAAGTCCCAGAGCGCCATCTGCTTGATGGTGTAGCTGTAGCCATCGGGGTCGGTGTGAACGATGCCGTCGAAATTGGCCTCCACCAGCATCTTGCGGCCATCGCTGGACATATTGCTGCTCGAAGAAGACAGCAGGTCCAGGCTCTCCGGGAACAGCTGAATGCCCTCTTTGGCGTCCCAGTACAGCGGGTAGCCGAAGCCGTAGGCGCCACCGGCGCGCTGGCCGTCGGCCGACATGCTGCTCAGGAAGACACCGCCGATGAAGTCGTACTGCACGCCGTCGCGGTGGCCGTTGAAGACGATGTCGGCCGGGCTGACCGTGCCGGCCTGCACCTCAATAGCGCCGGCCAGGCAGGGCGAGTCCAGCTTCGGGTCATGGCTCTCGCCGCTGTTCCAGTATTCGGCCTGGGACAAGAGCATGGCCGGGCGGGTCGGGTAGCCGCCGCCGCTGATTTCCTCAATGTAGAGCTGGTAGCGCTCGCCCGGTTTCAGGTTGTTGATGCGGAAGCGTCCGTCCGGGCCCAGCTTGCCCTGGCTCTGGTCGCCCGACATGGCCGAGACCGCGTCACCGAGCGGGTCGCGCACATTGCGGGCGACGACGTTGATGCCGCTGAAGCCGGTCTTGCCGTCCTTGAGCAGCAAGCTGCCGGCGATGGAGCCGGTGCGGGCCTGATAGTCGGCTGTGGGGTAGAGGTTGGAGATGCCGGCAATGTCGTCCGCGCGGTCCACCGTGCTCATCTCCTGGCCGATCGAGCGGCCCTTGGCCACGCTTTGCGGGTCGATGAAGGGGAACATGGTCTCGACCTGCTTGGGGTCGATATGGCTGGCGGCCGGGCCGTAGAGCCAATGGTGCACCGGTGCCACACAGCCGGGCACGCCGGGGTAGAGGTCGCGGCCGTAGCCGGGCTGGCTCATGAAAGCCAGCTGACCGTTGACCTGCGAGTGCGACAGGTTGATGGCGTGGCCAAACTCGTGTGTGAAGACGCCGGCATAACGCGCCCCGTTGACGTCAGCCGGCGGTGCCGAGCGTTGGCCGACGGGCGGGCTTTCGTGGCCGACCATCCAGCCATTCATCAGGGCGGTGGCCTTGACGATGGTCTCGGGGTAGCCGTCGCCGTCGCGGTCCTCGGCGAACTCGGGCATGGCGATGCCCAGCACCTGGTCACGCGGCACACCGAAGAATTCCTCCAGCACGCGGCCGTCTTCGTCGTAGATGACGTAGAAGCCGCCCTGGTTGTACTGGCCATAGACCAACTGGGCGCTGGCGGCGTCATTGACGTCGCGACCGATGCTGGGCACGGCGGTGAAGGGGGTGAACTGCGCCGGGTCGGTCTGGGCGCGCCAAGTCGAGGTGGCGACCGAGCTCCATTGCTTGAGCGCGAACGCGGTGATGGCGTTGGCCTGCTCGGCGCTGAGGAACACGCTGCCGTCGTTCTTGCGGGTGAACACGCCGACATCGGTGTAGACCTTGATCGGACCTTGGGTGGTGTCCCAGCGCAAGGGCTGAGGGTTGCCCGGCTTGTCGTTCAGGTAGAGCGGGCCGGCGGCCTGGGCGCTGGCGGCGGCCAGCAGCAGGCCGGCCAGCAGCGTGGTCTTGAAGTGGGTGTTCATCAGCGCATTGCTCCCGTGGCCAGCCAGTTGTTCTTGAGGCTGCGTTGCACCAGCCCTTGCAAGGTGTTCAGGTCCACACCACCGGCGCGGTTTTCCAGCATGCGGGCTTCATTGCGGCGCAGCAGGCCCGGTGTCACCACCATGCCCTCGAACAGGCCGACGTTGTTGAAGCCGTTGCTGACCTTGTTGCCGGTGATGGTCAGCTTGCCCTGGGCCAGGCCCACGGGGGTGCTGAAGCCCGAGCGGGCCGCCGGCTTGTTCATGAAGGCCATCACCCGTTCGCCGACCTGCCAGTTGGGCATGCCCTCGATCTTGGCGGGCAGCAGGTAGCGGCCGTCGTCGAGCTTGCGCGCGCGCAGCAGGCCGTACTGGCGGATCGTGTAGTTGCTCTTGGCCTCCAGCGATTTCTTGGCGCTGCTGCTGACCTTGAGCGTGATCTCGGTGTAGGGCAGGCCGTCTTGGATGCCGTCCTTCAGCGCCGTGACCTGGCCGCTGACGATGACATCGGCGCGGGCGATCAGTTGGGCCAGGTTCTGCGGCGGCAGCTGGGTGGCTTGTGCCTGGGGCGCCAGCAGGGCGCTCAGCAGGGCCAGGCCAGCGCCGATGCGCGCACTCCCGGCCAGGTGTTCATGTTTCATGGGTCAACACTCCTTGATGGGTCTGAATTTCGTGGCGTTCTGAGCCGGCGGCGGGCACCTCTCAGAACATGGCCTTCACCTTAGCCAGCCCCTCGCGCCATCACCCCCCCCGCCGCGGGTGGAGGTGGCGCGGCCACCCCCCCGGGAAAACCTGTGGCCGCAGGCACCAGGCTGGTGCGTGAATGGGGTGTTTCCGCGCCATTGGGACCCCCGTGTTTCGAGGGGCCATGGGCTTTGCCTGAGTCGGACGGCCTTGCTCAGCCTCTAGACTCGCGGCATGAAGTACGAGCTGTGCGACGACGAACTGGCGCGGCTGGAACTGGCGCTCGAAGAAGCCACCGGGGTGGAGCGCCTGCAGCTGGTGGCCGCCCTGGCTTGGCATTTGCGCCAGCGCGACAGCCTGCGTGCGCTCAAGCTGATTGCTGAATGTGAGCGTCGTCAGGCCATCTTCGAGGCCGCGGGCCGGCCCTTGAGCGCACAAGAGGCGGCCGGCCTGGCCTTGAGGTTGGCGCTGGCGGCCGGTGAAATCGCCGTGCATTTCTGCCGCTTGGACGAGGCCGAGGCTCAACTCGCGCGTGCTCGTGCCCAGCTGCGGCTGGCGCCGGACCCGGCCGCCGCCTGTGACGCCTGCCTGGTCGAAGCGGCCTTGGCGAAAGCCACTGGCGAACGCAGCCGCGAGCTGCAGGCCTTGCGCGAGGCCGAGATCCAGTCCGCGGCCAGTGGCGACCCCCAACGAGCCGGCATCGCGCGCGGAGTTGCCTGCAGCGAGTTCAGCCTCAGCCAGACCCACCAGGACCTGGCGCGCCAGCAAGACCTAGGCCTGGGTTCCGCCGTTGCGAGCGGCGGCCCGGCCAGCGAAGCCTGGCAACTGGCGGCCCAGGCTTTTCCGCTCTGCCTGCGCGAGCCCGCCACGGCTGCCGGCCTGTTTCTGCGCGCCGCCGAGTTGGCCCGCAGCATGGGCATGCGCCGTTTCGTTTGCATCATCACCATGAATGCCGGCAATGCCTGGCTCGAGTTGGGCGACCTCAACAATGCCGGCAGCTGCTTCGAGCAGGCGGCCGAGCTGGCCGCGCGCACCGGGTGGCCGGTGCTGATGGGCACCAGCCAGACCCAGATCGGCCGCGTCTTGCGCCACCTGGGTCGCTTTGAGGAAAGTCAGTCCGTGCTCAACGAAGCGCTGGCCTTGCTGCGGGTGGCGCCGCCCGGCACAGCCAAGGCCTTCGCCTGCAGCGAGCTGGCCCTGACCCTGCTGGCTCAGGGCCAGGCGCCGGCAGCCATCGAGGTGATGAAAGAGGGCATCGCGCTCTACCGTGCGGCCCAGTCCAATGTCAATCTGGCCCTCAATCTGGTGCGTCAGGCCCGCGCCTTGGCGCAGCTGGGCGGCACCGAGGCGGCCTTGGCCGCCATTGCCGAGGCCCAGGAGCTGATCGAGCGCTTCGGTTATTCGGCCCTGGCGGTGGATCTCGCCGAGGCCCTGGCCGAGGTGCACCGCCACAGCGGCGCCCGCCTGCCGCCCCCGCCGGGCATGACGGCGCCCAGCGCGCCCATCCATTACGCCCAGACCGCGCTCAACCGGGGCTTGAACATCGCCGGTTGGAAGCCTCCGCCGGCCTTGCTGGACTATCTGGCCGATGCCTGGGCCGAGGCCGACGAAATGGCGCAAGCCTATTCCTACTCGCGCATGGCGCGCCTGGCCCATGAGCAGGGCGACGCCATGAAGCTGAAGAACCCGCGCACCATGCTGCACCTGCTCGGCTACCGCAGCCTGAGCCCGCAAGCCACGCCAGCGGAGCCGAGCCTGGCACCGCGCTTGCTCAGCCCCGCGGCGTCGAGCGAGGCGCTGACGCCCAAGGAAAGCCAGATCCTGCAACTGCTGGCGCGCAACTACTCGAACAAGGAAATTGCCCAGTCCCTGGGGGTCAGCACCGAGACGGTGAAATGGCACCTCAAGGGCCTGTACGGCAAGCTGGCCGCCGGTTCGCGCCGCCATGCGGTGACACGTGCACGCACCCTGGGCATGCTGCACAGCGGCGTCTGAAGGTCTGCCCCCCTAGTTCCTCATGTCCGGGTTCAGCGCCCGGTTTCCGTTGGCTTGAAGCGAGTGCGCATGGTGCGCGTTCGACATTCAAGGAGCGGAAGATGAAGACCCAGAATTCGATGACACGCAGCGGCGCGGGCTTGTGCCTGACGCTGGGTTTGCTGTTGGCGGCGGCCGGGGCGCAGGCCCAGAACTACCAGATCACCGGCCATGTCAACACCCTGGCCTCGACCTTTGCGCCGGGGCCGCGCGAGGACCTCCAGCGCACCGAGCACTTCAACTGGATGGACCAGCCCGAGGCGCAAGTGCCGCAGAGCCTGGCGGCCCGGGTCGATGGCAGCAATGGCGGCTATGGCTGGGCCACCCTGGAGGCCTCGATGGGCCGGCTCAAGGCTTTTGCCGAATCGGCCTACCCGAGCGGCATCCCGGCGCCGTATTACTACGGCTACTCTTTCGGCACAGCCCAGGCCACCTTTGCCGACACCGTGCAGGTTCAGGGCGCGGGCCTGGCGCCGGGTGCGCCGGTGCGCTATGAATTGCTGCTGTGGATCGAGGGGCAGATCAGTCAGCCCTCTTTCGAGGTGGGTGGGCACTTGGCCGTCGACGGCGTGGCCGAAATTCGCCTCACCGACCGGACCAGC
This sequence comes from Paucibacter sp. DJ2R-2, assembly GCF_025717675.1. Lineage (GTDB taxonomy): Bacteria > Pseudomonadota > Gammaproteobacteria > Burkholderiales > Burkholderiaceae_C > Paucibacter_A. The sequence goes on along the minus strand of NZ_JAJIRT010000004.1, from coordinate 131,547 downwards.
AACACCCAGAAGATCTTCAGCTGGAACGCCAAGACGCAGAGCACGGGCTGGTACAGCCTGGCTCTGGACACCGAGGTGGGCCATTCTTTGATGGTCTCGGGCATGTTGTACGCGAGCGCCTCGGTCGACTCCAGTGCCACTCTGGCGCGCTGGGCTCAGTCCGACTTCAGCCACACGGCGAATTTCTATCTGCGCCCTTCTGTGGCGGCGCTCAACACGGTCGGCGCCAGCGGGCATGACTTCACGGTCAGCGCCGTGCCCGAGCCCTCCAGCGCGGCGCTGCTGGCGCTCGGCCTGCTGGGCCTGGGCCTGAGGCTTCAGCAACGGCGCGGCCCGCAGTCCTGACGTTCTGTTCGGCCGCACTGGCATCATGGCTGCCCATGACGAGCTTGCCCTGCGCCGCTGTGGATTGGCCCGAGTTCTCGGCCCTGCTGGATGCGGCCCTGGATCTGCCGGAGGCTGAGCGCGCCGCTTGGTTGCAGGCGCTGCCGCCCGCTGCGCTGCATTTGCGCCCAGCCCTGGCTCGGGTGCTGGCGCAGGACGGGCCGACGAAGCCGCGCCTGGAGCTGCCCGCCACGCTGCTGGGCAGCGAGACGGGGGGCGAGCCTGAGTTCAGCCCGGAGCAGGTGCTGGGGCCTTGGCGCCTTGTGCGCCGACTGGGACAGGGCGGCATGGGCGAGGTCTGGCTGGCCGAGCGCTGTGACGGCGCATACCAGCGTCAGGTGGCGCTCAAGCTGCCCCTTGCCCTGGCTTTGCTGGGCCAGGGGCGGCGGCGCTTTGCCCAGGAGCGCGACATCCTCGCGGCCTTGCAGCACCCCCATATCGCCCAGTTCTATGACGCCGGCACGGCCGAGCTGCCTGGTGGCGAGCTGCAGCCCTGGTTGGCGCTGGAATATGTGCCGGGCCTGAGCCTCAGCGCCCACTGCCAAGCCCGGGCGCTGGCGCCACGGGAGCGCTTGCGCCTGATGCAGCAGGTGATGGCGGCGGTGCAGCATGCCCATGGTTGCTTGCTGGTGCATCGGGACCTGAAACCGTCGAATTTGATGGTGACTGAGCATGGCGAGGTCAAGCTGCTGGACTTCGGCATTGCCAAGCTGCTGCGGCCCGAGCCCGCGCTGGGCGAGCCGAGCCGATTGCTGCTGGCGACGCCTGCCTATGCCGCGCCCGAACAGGTCCAGGGCGGCCCTATCAGCGTGGCCACCGATGTCTACGCACTGGGGGCGGTGCTGCAGGAACTGCTTTGTGGCCGCCCGCCCGTGCCAGACAGCGCCGGCCCCTTGCTGGCCTCCGAGTCGGTGCAGCCCGGTCATGCCGAGCACTGCGGCTTGAGCCGGCGGCGCCTGCAGCGCTGGCTGCGCGGCGATATCGATGCCTTGCTGGCCAAGGCCCTGGCGCGCGAACCGGCCCAGCGCTATGGCTCGGTCCAGGCCTTCAGCGATGACATCGGTCGCCACCTGGCCGGCCTGCCGCTGCAGGCGCGCCGCATCTCCTGGCTGGCGCGCCAGCTCAAGGCGGCGCGCCGGCATTGGCTGCTGCTGACGGCGGCGGGGGCGGTCAGCCTCAGCCTCGGTCTTGGGCTGGCGAGCAGCTGGTGGCAGGCGCGCGAGGCGGCCGAACAGGCGCGGCGCGCCGAGGCCATCAAGACCTATTTGCTGGAACTTTTCAAGACCCTGGATCCGCGCCAGGCCGATGCCCAGGATCCCGCCGCCGGCATGCGCCGCCTGCTGCAGCAGCAGATGGCGCAGATCGAGCAACGCCTGCCCAGCGACCCCGAGCTGGCCGAGGAGCTCTTGCGGCTCAGCGCCACGGTGGCGGTTTATCTCAGCGATGAGGTGCGCAGCTTGGAGCTTGCGGGCTTGCGCTGGCGCCTGCTCAAGCAGCGCCTCGGGGCGGGTCATGCGCGCAGCACGGAGGCCGGCCTCTCCTTGTTCTGGGCCTTGTGGTCGGCGGATCAGCGCGAGGCCGCGGCTCGGGTGCTGGGCGAGCTGGACACGCAGCTGCCCGCCACCGGCCTCTTGCGCGCCGAGTGGACCCTGGCGCGCCATGATGTGCTGGTCGAGCGCGGTGCCGCCATCAGCGAGCGCAGTGCCGTGCTGCAACAAGCGCTGCGCCTGTATGCCGAGGCGGCGCCGCAGGACAGTGGCCGCATCGCCGCGCTCAGCCACTGGGCCGCCTTGCAGCTTCAGGCAGGCGATGCAAATGCGGCGCTGCTCACCGTGGATCAGGCCTTGGCCTTGCTGTCCAAAGCCGAGCCCTATATCGCCTTGGACCACGCCCGCTTGCTGGCGCTGCGCGCACAGGTCCGCTCGGCCCTGCCTCAGGCCAGCAGCGGGCCTAGAGAGGACTTGGATCAAGCCGTGGTCTTGCTGCGCGGCAGCATCGGCCTGCGCAACCCGCTGGCCTGGGCTGTGCTCGCGCAGCGACTGCAGCTGGGCTGCGCCACACCGGCCGGCCCGCTGCAGGCCCAAGCCTGGGCGCAGGCCGAGCGCCTGTGGCGTGAAGCCTGGCCGGAGCCGGCGCTGAGCGGCGTCGCGTCGGGGCCGCACCTGCCGCACGGGCCCATGGATGGGCGTGCCGCCTTGCTGCGCAGCGCGGTGGCTGCTTGTGCATGGAGCGCTGCGGCCGTGCCGCCGTTCAAGCCGTGAGCATGCTCAGCAGCAAGGCGCGGGCTTTTTGCCAGTCGCGCCGGACGGTGCGTTCGGTCAGGCCCAGGTTGCTGGCGATTTCGCCCTCGCTGAGCCCGCCGAAATAGCGCAGCTCCACCACCTGGGCCAGGCGCGGCTCCAGCTCTTGCAAAGCCAGCAAGGCCTCATGCACCGCCAGCACGGCCGGCTCCGGACTCGCGCCGGGCAGGGCGGCCAGGCCTTCGGTGTCCAAGCTCAGATCCGCCTGGCCGCCGCCGCGTTGCTCGGCCGCTTGTTCGCGCGCCAGGTCGACGATCACCGAGCGCATGACCCGGGCAGCGTAGGCCAGGAAATGGCCGGAGCTGGCAAAGCGGGGGCCGGACCTGGGCCCGGGCTCGGGCCCGGCATCGCTGCGGTTCAGGCGTAGAAAGCTCTCGTGCACCAGCGCGGTCGTGTTCAGGTGCAGGCGTGTCGGGCCGGCGCGGCGCAGCCGCGCGCGGGCGATCTGCTTGAGCTCTTCGTACAGCTCTGCGAATTGAGGCTCGGCCGCGCCGGGCTCGAGGGCATTGGCCGCCGGACGCCGTGGACTCATGGCTCGGGCGTTTCGGCCCGGATGGCGCGCAGCTGCAGGCTGAGCTCTTGCCACAAGCCGTCGGCCTCGGCCGGCCAGGCGGCGCCCGCGTTCAGCGACTGCTCGAGCTGCCGTTCCAGGCGGTTGGCCAGGTCGCTGCTGCTGTCCAGGCCGAGGATCAGGAGCACGCTCTTGAGGCTGTGGGCCAGGCGCCGCAGCGCTGGGGTGTCGCGAGTCGTGCAGGCGCGTTCGCCTTCCTGCAGGTCTTGGCCGAACTGCTCCAGGCTGGCGGCGCGGAAGCCGCGGTAGAGCGCCGCGTCACCGCCGAAATTGCGCAAGATGGCCTCCTGGTCGGCCTGCAGCGCGGGCTGCTGCGGCGGCGGCGGCGGCGGCGGCGCGGGCGCATCGCTGGCCGCCGGCACCGGGCCCAGGATCTCGAGCACGCAGGCTTCCAGCTCGCCGACGCTGCAGGGCTTGAACAGCATGCGTTCGACGTCCAGGGTCTGCAGGCGGCTGCGCACCTCAGGTTGCAGGCCGGCACTGAAAGCCACCAGGCGGGCGCTGCCTCGCAGCGCCGGCAGGGCCTGCAGCTCGGCCAGCAGGTCCAGGCCCGAGCGGTCGGGCAGCATCAAGTCGGTGATGAGCAGCTCGAAGGCGTTGCGCTGCAGGGCCAGCAAGGCCGAGCCGACATCGCCGCAGACGGTGAGCTCGACCGCCAGGTCCTCCAGCACCATGCTGACGAAACGCTGCAGCGAGGGGTCGTCCTCGACCAGCAGCACGCGTCGCGGCCCGGTGATGTCGGTCGGGGTGTTCACTCGGCGGCTCCCGCAGCCAGTGCCGCTTGCAAGGCGCCGGGCAGGTCCAGCACCAGGCGCGGTTTGTGCACCACCGGCACGCCACTCAGGGCAAAGGCAAAGGGCTGGCGCTGGTCCTCGTCCAGCGAGGTGACGACGATCAGGCGGCTGTGCGCAAACTGCACATGGGAGCGCAAGCTGGTGATCAAGGTGGCGCCGTCGATGCCAGGCAGCAGGATGTCGACGATCAGCACCTCGGGCTGCAGCTGGCCGACCATGGCCAGGCCGACGATGCCGTCGTGCGCACTGTGCAGCTCGAGTTCGGGGAACTGTTGCTTGAGCAGCATGCCGATCAGGTTCTGGTAGTGCACCGAGTCTTCGATCACCAGGATGCGTCGGGGCTTGGCTTTGTCCGCGAGCCCGCTGTCGGCCGGCAGGGCAACCCGCGCGGCACTCCGGGCCAGGGCGCCAGGACCTTGGCGCTGCAGCTGCCAGGCACGTACCGATTCGCTGGAAATCCGGCGGTGCCCGCCAGGCGTCTTCCAGGCAGTCAGTTCTCCGCGGTCCACCATCAGCTGGACCGAGCGCACCGCCAAGCCCAGCATGCGCGCCACTTCCATGGTGCTGAAATCGGCACCGTCCTCGTCACTGCGCTTGTTTGATTCAGTCATTGTGTGATTTTGCCGAATTTATACGGAAGCACACGCATTTTTTCCCGACTCTCAATTGATATAAATGATAAATTAGCCGCACTGAAATGAAATCTGACAGGAGCCACCGCCATGAAAAAGATCCTGATCGTCGATGACCATGCGGACATCCGCCGGCTGATCCGCATGACGCTGGAATTCGAAGACTACGAGATCCACGAAGCAGCCAATGGCGATGCCGCCATGGATCAGGCCCGCAAGCTGCAGCCGGACTACGTGCTCATGGACGTGATGATGCCCGGCGGCATCGATGGCTTGGAGGCCTGCCGCCAGATGCGCGCCGACCCGGCATTGCGCAACACCCATGTCATTTTGCTCAGTGCCCGTGGCCAGGCGCGCGACAAAGAAGCAGGCCTGAAGGCCGGCGCCCATGACTATCTGGTCAAGCCCTTCAGCCCGCTGCGGCTGATCGACAGCCTGGCCGCCCTCTGGCTGATCGACTGAACACCGCCTTGACGTACACGGCGAAGGCTTTGCAATCATGCCCATGACCACTTCAGCGCATCCGGCCGATCTGCTGGCGGCCCCCGAGTTTCTTCAAGCTCCCAGTCTGCAGTTCGACGCTGCAGCTGCGGCCCAGATGGAATGCATCATCTCCGACTTGGGCCGCATGTACCACGAGCGCAACGAGGCGCTGCGCGAGGTGGCCCGCGCCCATCACGAGGCACTGCTGCGCCTGGCGCGCGCCGCCGACTTCCGTGACGACGACACTGGCGTGCACATCCTGCGCATCGGCTTCCTGGCCGAAGCCCTGGCTCTGCTGGCCGGCCAAACGGCGGAGGCCGCGCGAATGTTGCGCTGGGCTGCGCCCATGCATGACATCGGCAAGATCGGTGTGCCCGATGATGTGCTGAAAAAGCCAGGCGCCTACAGCGCCGAGGAACGGCGCGTGATGAACAGCCACCCGCTGATGGGCGCACAGATCCTCGGTCGTTCCCGCATCCCCTTGTTCCAGCTGGCCGCTGAGGTGGCTTTGAACCACCATGAGCGCTGGGATGGCGCCGGCTACCCTCTGGGCCTGGCTGGCGCGGCAATTCCCCTCTCTGGCCGTATCGTCGCCGTGGTCGACTTCTTCGATGCCCTGACCATGGATCGCTGCTACCGGCCGGCGTTTGACGATGCCACCGCACTGCAGATGCTGGCCGAGCAACGCGGCCTGGCGTTTGACCCTATGTTGGTGGATCTGCTGTTGGCCAACGCCAGTGAGATGATCGCGCTGCGCGAGCGGATCAACCAGGATCCGCCCAGTTTTGAATCCTTGATGGACCAAGGTTGAGCACGATGGGCCCCAGCTCCTCTTCGGCCATGCTTCATTCCACCGACACGCCGGCTCTGTCTCAGCGTTTGCGGGTCTATCTGGCTGCCGGTCTGTTGAGCCTGGCCTTGCTGCTGGCCCTGGCTGTGCTCGCTTGGTACGAGCGCAACGAAGCGCTGAATGCAGCGCGGGCGCGGGCCGAACTGATGAGCCGGGTGCTTGAGGATCAGATCACCCGTGCCGTCGAGGCTGCTTCGCTGAGTTTGCGAGTGTTGGCCGAGAGCCCCGCTCTGCCTGCCTGGCTGGCCGCCGATGCTGCAGCCAGTAGCGCCGATGCCGCCACGACCCAGGCCGGGCTGCGCCAGGCCTTGCAGGGGCAGACGGTGCTGCGCAGTGTCGCTTTGTTGAGCCCCGAGGGCCATGTGCTGGCCAGCTCGGAGGCGGGCGAGGCCGGTCTGCAGGTCGAGCTGAGCTTGCTGGGCACCTGGCCCAGCGACGGCGGCGACCGCTTGGGCCGGATGCTGCCCGGTCGCGGCGTGCGCGATCTGCGTGCCGGCCCGGTCGCGTCGCCGGTCAGCATGCTGCCCTTGCTGCGCCAGCTGAATCTGGGTGGCGGCCGGCGCTTGTTGCTGCTGGCCTTGATCAACCCCGACACCTTGGCCAATTACCAGAGCCAGGCCCTGGCCGATCTGCAGGGCGCTGCCTTGCTGAGCAGCTTCGACGGCCAGCTGCTGGCCAGCAGCGAGAGCGTGCCCCAGGCACCCGGCAGCCGCTTGAGTGCCCATCCGGTTTTCAGCGACTGGCTGCCGGCCCGTGAATTTGGCAGTTATGTGGGTGCCGGTGCGGTCGCAGGAACCCAGGTGGTGGCCTTCCGTGCCTCGCGCACCCGCCCGCTGGTGCTGCTGGTCGAGCAGCCCATGGAACTGGCCCTGCAAAGCTGGCGTGAGATGCTCTACGTCTTGCTTGGCATTGCAGCGGCTGGCACCTTGTTGATCGCCGGAGCGACCTGGGTGGTCTTGCGCAGCTTGAGCAACAGTGCACGCGGGCGGGCTGCACTGAGCCGGGCACATGAACGGGTAGCGGCGCGTGAGCACGAATTGCGCGTGCTGCTGCGCAGCCTGCAGGAGTTTGTGTTCCGCACCGATGCCAGCGGCGCCATCAGCTTTGTCAATGCCCGATGGGCCAGCCTCAGCGCCTTGCCGAGCCGGGAAGCCCAGGGCCTGCATTTGGCCGACCTGGTGGTGCCCGAACACCGCGCGCGAGTGCAGGCCTTGTTCGACCCGCGCGGCCCGCTGGAGGAGGCCCGTACGGCCCAGTTCGCCCTGGTGGCGCCTGACGGCCGCTTGCGCCGCTTTGAAATGTCCGTCCTGCCCTTGCAGGAGGTCCGCGGTCAGGGCCTGACCGGCTTCGCCGGCAGCGCGGTTGATGTGACCGAGCGCTGCGAAGCGCAGCAAAGTCTGCAGCACCAGCTGGCCTTCAGTGCGCTGCTGCAGGAGATGAGTCCCTTGCCGGTGTCCATGTTCGATGCGGCCGGGCGCTATGTGACCGTCAACCAGGCCTGGGAAGACTTCACCGGCCGTAGCCGCTACGCCACCATCGGCCAGGAGGTCGGCGGCTTCATGCCCAAGGCTGAACGCGCAGAGCATGATGCGCAGGATGCGCGCCTGCTGCGCGACGGCGGCCGCATCCGCTACGAGACGCAGATCAAGCACCGCGACGGGAGTCTGCGAGACATGCTGATCACCAAGGTGCGCGTGCCCGATCAGAACGGCGGGGTCGCAGGCATCCTGTGCACGCTGGAAGATGTCAGCGAATTCCGTGCCGCCGAGCGGGCCACCCGCGAGGCCCGCGATGTCGCTCAGGAAGCCTCACGCGCCAAGAGTGAGTTCGTCGCCAACATCAGCCATGAGCTGCGCACGCCGCTGCAATCCATCCTCGGTTTTTCCGAGCTTGGCCTGGCGCGCTCGCGCGAGCAGCCCAAGCTCGGTGGCATGTTCCAGGACATTCAGCAGGCCGGGCAGCGCATGCTGGCCCTGGTCAACGACTTGCTCGATGTCTCCAAGATCGAAAGCTCCGTCGGCACCTTTGATTTGGAGCGTTGCGATTTGCGTGGCTTGATCCAGGGCGTGATGCGTGAACTCGAACCATTGATGGCGAGGCGCACCTTGCGTCTGTCCCTGCGCCAGCCGGCCACGCCGCTGGCGGCCAAGGTGGATCCGCTCCGGTTTCAGCAAGTGATCCGTAACGTCATGGCGAACGCCATCAAGTTCTCGCCCGAAGGTGGCGCACTCGATGTGCGCGCCGCTCTGACGCCGCAGGGCGAGGTTCACATCTCCGTGGCCGATCAGGGGCCGGGTATCCCGCCGAAGGAGTTGGAAAAAATCTTCGATGCCTTTGTGCAGTCGAGCCAGACCAAGGACGGCTCCGGCGGCACCGGGCTGGGCTTGGCGATCTGCCGCAAGATCATCGAAATCCACGGGGGGCGCATCTACGCAGAGAACCGCGTCGACGACGGCAGCGACAAGCCCGGCGCCATCTTCCACATCTACCTGCCCCTGCGTCAGGCGGGCGATTCGCAGTTGATGGGCAGCCTCGATTGAGTCCTGGGCAGGCATACTGCGGCGCGTTTTCTTCCCCACGCGAAGCAGAGGTCGGCCTTCCCATGACGAGTGAGCCCAGTTCCAAGGTCCTGCCCCGGGTGTTCAGCGTCAGCTGCAGTGCCGTGCATGAGTTTTCCAAGCAGGTCGTGGAGGCCATCGAGCTGGAAGCCGGCCTGGGCGTGTGCGGTGATGCCCATTTCGGCCTGACCGTTCAACACCGTTCGCGCGTGGCGCAAGATCCCAGCCAGCCGAACCTGCGCCAGGTGCACTTGATTCAGCGCGAGCTGTTTGAAGAGCTGGCCGGGCGAGGCCTGGTGCTGGCGTCGGGTCAGATGGGCGAGAACTTTTGCACCACAGGCCTGGATCTGCTGGCGCTGCCGACCGACACGGAACTGCAGATGGGCGTCGAGGTGCGGCTGCGCATCACCGGCTTGCGCAATCCCTGCGCCCAGATTGAGAACTTCATGCCGGGCCTGCTGGCCGCTGTACTGGACCGCGGCCCCGAGGGGCAGCTGATCCGCAAGGCCGGCATCATGGCCGTGGTGCTTCAGGGCGGTTGGGTGCGTCCCGGCGATGCCGTCCAGGTGCAGCTGCCGCCGCTGCCGCACCGCGCCCTGGAGCGGGTGTGAGCGAAGCGGCTCAGCCGCCCTGGCCTTCACCTCGCTCGTAGACCACATTGGCCCGACCAACCAGCAGCGGGTCCAGCGGGCCAATCTTGTCGATGTCCTTGTTGGTGTAGGGCAGTTGGTGCAGGACATGGCGCAGGGCGTTCAGACGCGCGCGCTTTTTGCAGTCCGACTTGACCACGGTCCAGGGCGCCTCGGCGATGTCGGTGTGAAAGAACATCGCCTCCTTGGCCTTGGTGTAGCTGTCCCATTTGTCCAGCGAGGCCAGGTCGATCGGCGAGAGTTTCCATTGCTTGAGCGGATGGGCCTCGCGCTCCTGGAAGCGACGGCGTTGCTCCTCGCGGCTGACCGAGAACCAGAGCTTGACCAGATGCGTGCCGCTGCGGGCCAGATTGCGTTCGAACTCAGGCGCCTGGCGCATGAACTCGGTGTACTCGTCGTTGCTGCAGAAGCCCATGACGCGTTCGACTCCGGCGCGGTTGTACCAGCTGCGGTCGAACAGCACGATCTCGCCGGCTGTGGGCAGGTGCTGCACATAGCGCTGGAAATACCACTGGCCGCGTTCAACCTCGCTGGGCTTCTCTAGCGCCACGACGCGAGCGCCGCGCGGGTTGACGTGTTCCATGAAGCGTTTGATCGTGCCCCCCTTGCCGGCCGCATCGCGGCCCTCGAACAGGATGACCAGACGCTGGCCACTGTTCTTGACCCAGGCTTGCAGCTTGAGCAGCTCGACCTGCAGCTGGTACTTTTGCTTCTCGTAGCTCTTGCGCGAGAGCAGGTTCTTGTAGGGGTAGGCGCCGTGGCGCCAGTGGCTGGACAGGGCCTGGTCGGGGTCGACTCCGGCTTCGTTGCCTTCGGGCGTCTGCAATTCCTGCAGCAGGGCTTGGCGCAGGGCCTGGGCATCGTCGGGTGCGCAGCCGGCCACGATGGCGCGCACCGAGGACGCCAGCGCCGCCGGGCCTTGGCGGGCGACGATGTCCTTCAAGGCCTCCAGCTCGCGCGCCTGGGCCGCGGCGACGGCCTCCTTGACGACATGGCGGGCGATGCCGGCCGGGTCCTGGCGGCCGGCGGTGTCGCCGCTACGACTGCGGCGGGGCGCCGGCTTGGCGGCGCTGCTGCGGCTCTTGGGGGCGGCGGGTGCGGTCTTGCGTGCGGCTGTGCTCATGGCGTGATTCGGTTTGTCATGAATTCGTCACATTCTCACCCCTGCGGCCGGTCTGCCTTGACGCAGCTCAAGAAGCCGTTTCGGAGGGCGCAGGGCTTCACAAGCTTGCTCAGAGCGGGTGACTTTGTAGCCACCAGGCCAGACCGCTGAAGCTCAGGAAGGCCAGGCTGGTGCTGGCCAGGATGATGCGGGCGATGCGGCCGTTGTCGGCGCCAAAACGCTCGGCCAGGAGCGAAACATTGCTGGCGCTGGGCAAGGCGGCCGCCAAGGTCAGCACGGTCAGTTCGAAGCCACCCAGCGGCAGGCCCAGACGGCGCGCGCCCAGGCCCAGGCCCAGCACCAGGGCCGGATGCAACAGCAGCTTGATCGCGGCCACCGGCAGGTAGAGTTCCGGCGGCGTGCGGCTGTGCGCATGCCGGCCTGCACGCCAGAGCACAGCGCCGATGGTGAACAAGGCCACGGGTGTGGCGGCATCGGCCAGCATGCGGATCACGCTGTCCACGGGGCCGGGCGGGCGCAGGCCGCTGGCACTGGCCAGAGCGCCCAGGGCGATGGCCCAAGGCAGGGGGTTGGACAGCGCGCCGCGCAGCGCTTGCCGTGCTGCCGCGCCGGCGGCGCTGCGCCCATCAGCGCCGACCACCGCGTCATGGGCGCGCGCCAGGGCGATGCAGAGCGAGCTGGTGAAGAACAGATCGGCCAGGATGGTGCAGATCACCGGCCCCGCCGCCGCCGGCCCGAGCAGGGCCACCAGCAGGGGCACGCCCATGAAGCCGGTGTTGGGAAAGGCGGCCACGAGGGCGCCGAAGGCTGCATCCTTGAGCTGCACCCGGGCCGAGAGGGTCAGGGCAATGCACAAACCCACGACCAGCAGGGCGGCACTCAGGTAGACGCCCAGTACCGTCGGGTTCAGCAGTTGCAGCACCGGCGTGTTCATGCCGAAACGGAACAGCAGGCAGGGCAGGGCGAAGAACAGTACAAAGCTGTTGAGCCCCGGAATTGCGCTCTCCGCCAGCAGGCCTTGGCGAGCCGACGCATAACCGCAAAGAACCAGGGCGAAAAAGGGCAGCGTGACGGCGAGAATGGCACTCATATGAAGCTTCAGTATCGCAAGGGCCAGGCCGCTCCGGCGGGGCGCATTCGACCAGCCTTCCGACCCAGGTCAGAGTCGCAGGGCTTGTCATGCCTCGCCGAGGGAGTGAATAAGCCCTAAATCGCGTGAGCAAATGCTCAGGGACCCCCGGTTCGAGGGCCACACCTCTTCCCCAAGCCGGTCGCAATCCCCTAGCATGTCAGCACAAACCCTATGCGAATGCCTGAACTTGCCCTCCCCCCCCCGGCCGCACCGACCACGCTGCGCGAAGGCACAGCCCTGGGCGTCTGGCGTCTCGCGGCTGCCGTGCATGGCGTCGACGGCGGACCCGGCGGCCAGTGGTACCGCGCCCAGCATGCGCTGGCCACGGGACAGTCCAGTGCTGTGCTAGTGCTGCCGCGCAGCGAACGCGCCGCGGGTGTGATGCTGCGTTTTGCCGACCAGGCGCATGACCTGGGCAAGCTCTCGCATGCCAAGATTTCCGTGCCCAGCGACAGCGGCGTGACGCCGCTGGGCCAGCCATACATGATCCTTGGCTGGGCCGAAGGGCAGCCCATCATCCGGGCCTGTTCACACATGCCTTTGCGAGCTCGCTTGAGCCTGGTGGTGCAGCTCTGCGAGGTGCTGCGCTATGCCCACCAGCAAAGCTGGCTGCTGGCTGAGGTGGACCCCGGCATGATCTGGGTCACGCCCGACCAGCGACTGACCCTGATGGGCATGGGCTTGATGCGCATGCCCGACCCGGAAGATCCATTCGAGCGCGGCATGGGCCTGGGTTCGGTTCCTGGCTATGCCAGCCCCGAAGCTTTGGCCGGCGAGCCGCCCAGCCTGGGCAGCGAGGTCTACGGCCTCGGCGCTTTGCTCTATATGCTGGTCGATGGCCGTCTGCCTTCGGCTTTTGGTGGTGATGTCGATGAGGCCTCGCCTTCAGCCAGCTGGTCCAATCTCAGTGGCGCGGAGCAGTTCAGTCTGGACGCTTTGCTGCACAAAGCGGTGGCGCCCCGTGCCGATCGCCGCTATGTCAGCGCCGAGGCCCTGGCCGACGATTTGCGGGCCTGGCTGGCGGGCGAAAATCACTCCGCTCTGAGTCTGACACCGATGCCAGGCATGAACGCCGCCGCGGCTGACGTCGTGACAGAAACTGTGGAAGCAGGAGCTGAAGGTCTGCATGAGGCGCCACGGCGCAGCAAGCGATTGGCCCTGGTCAGCGTGATTGCGGTCAGCCTCTTGGTCGGCGGTTGGCTGGGGCGCCAGTATCTGCAGGGGCCTGCGACCGCACAAAGCATCCCGGCCACCACCTCCTTGGCCAAAACCCAAGCGGCCTTGTCAGCACCCCGGCAGACGCCCATAGCGCCGCTGGAGGCTCGCGGGCGCCAACAGCTGGCCACAGGCGCCAGTGCCTTGCTCGCTACGCCGATGGCCGACAGCGCCGAGCTGCGTCAGGTGTCGCTCAACGAGTGAGCGCCTGCCCGGCCTGATTCGACCGCGAAGCGCGCCGACACTTCAAGCGCGCTGCCCGCATCCCAGAGTTCCTTGACGCTGCGCAATTCAACCTCCAGCTTGGCTTGGCTGAGCTGGAAGCGCATATAGCCGTGCTGGTCGCCTCGCCCATAGCGCAGATGTGGGTTGTGTGGCAGCGCCCGGTCGATGCGGCTCTGATCCAGACCCTGGCTGCTGATCGAGGTGCCGCAGAACTCCGTCGCCAGCACCGGGTTGCCGGCGCCGACGGGCAGATCGAAATCAGCGCGCAGATCGGCCACATAGTTGGCATGCACATCACCGCCCAGCACCACGGCATTGCGTGGCTTGCGCGCCGCCATCTCGCTGAGCAGGCGCCGCCGGGCCAGCGGGTAGCCGTCCCAGCCATCGGTCCAGTAGACGCCCGGGCGCTCGGGGTTCTCCTGCCAGTTCATGCGTGCCATCAAGGTTTGCTGAGCGAGCAGATTCCAGGGACGGGAAGCGTCCCAGCTCTGCGCCAGCCATTGCTCCTGCGCGGCGCCCAACAGGCTGCGGCGCGGGTCGAGAAAGTCGGGGCAGTCCTTGATGGACAAGGTGTTGGAGCCGCCGCGCCCGGGCTTGGGGCAGACCTGGGGGTCGCGCCATTGCCGGCCGTCGACGCTGATGATGCGGGCCAATTGGCCCCAGTCGTAGCGCTCATGGATGCGGATTTCGTGGCCGCGCGGTCGCAAGGCTTTGGGAAAAGGCATGTGTTCCCAATACGCCTGCGCGGCCGCCACGCGGCGCTGCGGAAAATCGGCCTCCAGGCCTTGTGAGCTGTCGCCGGCCCAGTCGTTGTCGACCTCGTGGTCGTCCCAGGTGACGATCCAGGGGGCGCGGGCATGCATGGCCTGCAGCGCCGGGTCGCTCTTGTACTGGGCGTAGCGCTGTCGGTAGTCGTCCAGGCTGCGGCACAAACCGCCCAGATGCACGCGCGGCGCCGGGCCGCTGGCCGAGGCATTGGAGACCGCGGCGTACTCGTAGATGTAGTCGCCCAGGAACAGCACCAGATCCAGGTCCTGGCGCGCCATATCGGCCCAGGCGGCATAACGGCCATGGTCCCAGCGCTGGCAGGAGGCAATCGCGAAGCGCAGCTCGCTGACCTTGGCATCTGGGGCCGGCGCCGTGCGGGTGCGCCCAGTCATGCTGCGGGCGCCCAGGGCCGTGAAGCGGTACCAGTACCAGCGGTCTGGCTTGAGGCCAGCTGGCTCGGCATGGACGCTGTGGCCGTCTGCCGCGAAAGCCAGCTCCTGTCCCTTGGCCACGGGCTTGGTGAAGCCCTCGTCCTCGGCCAACTCCCAGTCGACCTTCACCTGGGCCGGCAGCTCGCTCCCGCTCAACCGTGTCCACAGCACCAAAGTGCTCGGGCGCGGGCAGCCCGAGGCGATGCCGAGCGCGAAGCGCTCCACCGAGTCGGCCCGCGCGTGGCGGATGAAGAGGGGGCCGGTCGAGCCGGCCAGAGCACTCAGCAGCAATCGACGGCGCTGAGGGGAGGGCGTTGGGGTGTTCATGAACGCAGCATAAAGCTGGATAGGCTCAGTTTCCGTGACGCCTATGCCTGCAGCTTTTCGATTGGCGTACGTTCGCAGCTTCAGCCAGCCTTCCACCCGGCTCATGCCTTGTGGCTCGAGCTCAGTCTGGAACTCTTACCCCCCATTGCCGCCCCAACTCACGCAGCACGCCCGAGCTGCGCAGTGTCTCCAGGCTGTGGTCCAGGTCCAGTCGCAGCGCTTCGCCTTGGGCGTTGCGAGGGTAGGCGAAGTGGCCGGCCTGCACGGCGATCGGCGGCTGCAAGGGCACAAACTGCTGCGTCAGGCCCAGGGCCTCCAGCACTGGCGTGGTGTTGCGCTCGTTGCTGGCCAGCAGTTCGATGCGACCGCGTTGCAGCATGCGCAGACCAGTGGCGACGTCGCCGGGGTTGCTGATCTGCAGCTTGCTGCGGGCATGCTCGACGGCTTCGCCATAGGCCCAGCCCAGGACCAGGCCGACCGAGCGCCCGGACAAGCTGTTCCAGTCACCGCGCCACAGCTCGGCCTTGGCCGGGCTGGCGTAGAAGACCAGGGCATCCTCATAGAAAGCCAGCTGCGAGAACAGGAAACGGCCCAGGCGTTCCGGGCTGCGGTAGGGGCCGATCAAGACGTCGGCCTGGCCTTGCTCCACCATCAGCTGGGCCCGCGCCCAGGGCAGGATCTCGAAACGCAGGCTGTGACCTTGCTGCGCCGCGGCCCTGTTCAACAGGTCCACGGCCATGCCGCGCGCCTGCCCTTTGGAGTCCAGCTCCAGGACACGTGGGAACTGTGTGCCCACGGCCAGCAGGTCCCGGGCTTGGACTGCACTGCCGAGCGCCCCGCAAAGCAGGCCGCAGAGCAGCAGGACGGTGGAGCGGAGGCGCGCGGTCATCGGCATGCGGGGCAGTTTATGGGCGGCGGGCCGGGCAGCGGCCACGAATGGCTATCATCGCCCGTTCTCCCCTCCGCTCGCCATGTCCGCCAAGCCCGCCTCCAAGCTCAACCCCGCCCAGCTCCAGGCCGTCCACCATTTGGATGGTCCTTGCCTGGTGATTGCGGGCGCCGGCTCGGGCAAGACCAGCGTCATCACGCAAAAGATTGCGCGCCTGCTGCAAGCCGGCTATGCGGCCAAGCACATCGGCGCCATCACCTTCACGAACAAGGCATCGCAGGAGATGCGTGAGCGTGCCAAGAGCCTGATCGGCCCGCGCGCGGCCAAGGATCTTGTGATTTCCACCTTCCACTCGCTGGGCGTGCGCATCTTGCGCCAGGAGGGCACGCGTGTCGGTCTGAAGGAGCAGTTCTCCATTCTCGACAGCGACGATGTGCTGGGTCTTTTGCGCGACGCCGGCGGCACGGTCGACGCCAACCAGGCGAAATCCTGGCAGTGGACCATCTCGATGTGGAAGAACCAGGGCCTGACGCCCAAGCAGGCCATGGCCATGGCCCGCGACGACAACGAACGCGCCGCGGCCGTCGTCATGGAGCGCTACCAGGAGCGCCTGGCTGCTTACCAGGCGGTGGACTTCGATGACCTGATCAGCCTGCCGCTGCGTCTGCTCAGCGAGGACGCCGAGGCGCGCGGCCGTTGGCAGGACCAGCTGCGCTATGTGCTGGTGGACGAGTACCAGGACACCAATGCCGTGCAGTACGACCTGCTCAAGGTGCTGGTCGGTCCGCGCGCCATGTTCACCGCCGTGGGCGATGACGACCAGAGCATCTACGGCTGGCGCGGCGCCACCATTGAAAACCTCAAACGCCTGCCGGTCGACTATCCGCACCTGAAGGTGATTCCGCTGGAGCAGAACTACCGCTCCACCGGCGCCATCTTGCGCGCGGCCAACAATGTCATCGCCACCAACCCCAAGCTGTTCGAAAAGAAGCTGTGGAGCGATTTCGGCGATGGCGAGCCGGTCAGCCTGATCGAGTCGGACGGCGAGGAACATGAGGCCGAGCGCGCCGTGGCGCGCATCCAGGCCTTGCGCGGCGATGGCAAGGCCAAGGACTTCAAGGAGTTCGCCATCCTTTACCGCGCCAACCACCAGGCGCGCATCTTCGAACAGGCCCTGCGCCGCGCCAACATCCCCTACAAGGTCTCGGGCGGCCAGAGCTTTTTCGACAAGAGCGAGATCAAGGACTTGTGTGCCTGGCTGCGCCTGCTGGTCAACCAGGACGATGACCCGGCATTCCTGCGCGCCATCACCACCCCTAAGCGCGGCATCGGCCACCAGACCCTGGGCGCGCTGAGTCAGTTTGCTGGGCAGTGGAAATGCAGCATGTACGAGGCCTTGTTCGCCGAGAGCCTGGCGGCGGTGCTGAGCAAGAAGGCGATCGGCTCGCTCCACGAATTTGGCCGTTATGTCAACGAGCTGGAATACCGGGCCCGCCACACCGAGGGCGCCGAGCCGGCCAAGGCGCTGCTGCTGGAGTGGCTCAAGGACATCGGCTACGAGCAGCACCTGATCGAGAGCGAGGAGAACGAGAAGGTCGGTATGGCGCGCTGGAACAATGTGCTCGACTTTGTCGATTGGGTGGCCAAGCGCTGCGGCGGCCAGGTCACCAATGACGGCGGCACAACCATCGAGGCGCAGAAGGAGTCGGTGCTGCAGGTGGCGCAGACCATCAGCGTCATCATCTCCCTGTCCGAGCGCAATGAAGAACAGGACCAGGTCACTCTGACGACGCTGCATGCGTCCAAGGGCCTGGAGTGGCCGCATGTGTTTCTGGCCAGCGTCAACGAAGGCCTGCTGCCCTTCAAGGCCGATGACGAGGACATGACCGCCCAGCGCCTGGAAGAAGAGCGGCGCCTGATGTATGTGGGCATCACGCGGGCGCGCACCACCTTGGCCGTCAGCACTTTGCGGCGGCGCAAGAAGAACCGTGAGCTGGTGATGGGCGTGCCCAGCCGCTTCATCACCGAGATGCGCTTGAACGAAGGCTCGGGCAAGGAAGACCCGCGCGAGAAGCTCAAGCGACTGCGCGAGACCTTCGCTGCCAAGGGCGCCGCGTCCAATGCTGCGCAGGCGGCACAGGTCGAGAAACCGGGCGGCTGATCGATCAAGGCTCGCCGGCGTCTGTGTCCTCGCCGCCGCTGCCGCCTTCTTTGGGCGGCCGGCCGCGCGGGCTGCGGTTCACCGCCGGCTTGATGCCGCGCCGCGCCAGGGCCTCGCGCAGCAAATACTCGATCTGCGCATTGGCCGAGCGCAGCTCCTGCGCTGCCAGGCGCTCGATCTCCGCCCAGAGCGCCGGGTCCAGGCGCAGGGCGAAGCTCTTTTTGTCGGGGCTGGCCATGGGCTCAGCGCCGTTGCGGCGGCCGTTGCAGCCGTGGCTCCAGGGCTTGCAGCAGGCGCTGGCCTTGCTGGGTTCCCAGGCGCAGTTGGCGGCCATCGCGCAGCTTCAAGCGCAGCGCCGAGAGCCCGTGGGCGTTGTAAAGCCGGCCACTGCTGGTGAAGCGAATGCCCAGGCCCTCGAGCGCGCGGTTGCGCGTCAGCTCGACGCGCTCGATCTCCTCGAAACGCAACTGCCAGCGCGGCCAGCCCAGCCAGCCGAAATGCCAGACCAGGCGGTCGCTGCGCACCTCGGTCACCAGGCGGCCCAGCAGCAACAGGGCCAACAGATGGGCGGCGCAGATCCAAGCGGCGGCGGCGACCGGCAGGGGCCGGTCGCCCGTACCACTCCAGCTCAGGGTCAGGCCGCCCAATGCGATGGGCAGCAGCAGGGCGAACAAAAGCCACATGGGCTGGCTTTCGCGCCAGATCCATTCCTCATGCTTCGAGGCGTGCCGCTCGTTCAGGCTCGGGTTCATGGCGTTCCTCCCTCGGCGCGGCCTGTCAGTTGTACAAGGTGCCGGTGTTGATGATGGGCTGCGTCTCCTTGTCCGAGCACAGCACGACCAGCAGGTTGGAGACCATGGCGGCCTTGCGCTCGTCGTCGAGCTCGACGATGGCACGCTCGCTCAAACCCTTGAGCGCCTCTTCCACCATGCTGACCGCGCCGATGACGATCTTCTTGCGGGCGCTGATGATGGCCTCGGCCTGCTGGCGGCGCAGCATCACCTGGGCGATCTCGGGTGCGTAGGCCAGGTGGGTGATCTTGGCGTCCTGCACTTCGACGCCGGCATCACCGAAGCGTTCCTGCAATTGCTTGACCAGGGCGGCAGCCACCTCGTCCTGGCCGGCGCGCAAGGTGATCTCGCCGGAGTGGATGTCGTCGCCCTCGTCGTAGGCGAATTGCGCCGCCAGATGGCGGATGGCCGCTTCGGCTTGGATGCGCACATAGACTTCGAAATCGTCGACCTCGAAGACCGCGCGCGCTGTGTCGCGCACCCGCCAGACCACGGCCGCGCTGATCTCCACCGGGTTGCCGCGCTTGTCATTGACCTTGAGCGTGGGCGCATTGAAATTGCGCGAGCGCAGCGAAATTTTGCGCTTGAGCATCAACGGGTTGGCCCAGCGCAGGCCTTCGCGGCGGTCGCTGCCGCAGTAACGGCCGAACAGGGTCAGGATGCGCGCTTCATTGGGCTGCTGCATATAGAGGCCGGCCAAGGCCAGGATGCCGACCAGCACCAGGGCCAAGCCGGGCAGCAAGGCCCAGGGCCCCAGGCTGACCGTGCTGATCACCAGGGCGGTGCCGCCGGCCAGGCCGATCAGCGCCAGGGTCACGGCCAGGGCGCCGCTGTGTGTGCGTGCGGCCGTTTCGGTGCGAAATTCTTGCTGGGTTCTCATCGCGTCCTCCGATTAAAGGTGATATCACTTTAATCTCAATTGACGGATTGTCAATCGGGGCGGGATGGGGGTGAGATGAGGTTGCGAAGGTCTACTGGCGGCACAGAACCGTCGTTCGCGGAGAAGTTTCAGCACGCAGAGCTCGCTGAGGACCGCAGAGGACGCTGAGACTAGAAATCCTGCTCTCTTTTCCGCGACCTCTGCGAGCCTCCACGCACTCTGCGTTCGTATTCAAAACTCAGCGAACGACGATTCAGTGCCGGAAGCAGAACCTAGCGGCCCATCTGCAAGGCCGCCGGGCTTACATGCCCTTGAACAGATGCGTGTAGCTGCGGCTGACTTCGAGCTTTTCGCTCAGGCCCTTGACGCCCACCATCTGGCGGCCGCGGAAGTCGCGCGTGATGCCATCGATGGCGCGGGCATTGACCAGGGTGGAGCGGTGGATCTGCCAGAACAGGCTGGGGTCGAGCTCGTCCACCAGTTCCTTGATGGGCTTGCGGATCAGGGCCTCGACCCGGGCGGTCTGCACCCGGGTGTACTTTTCATCGCTGATGAAGAACAGCACGTCCTCGACCGGGATCATCTGGATGGCCGGGCCCACCGTGGCCTGGATCCACTGCAGATAGTCGGGCTTGGTGCCAGGGTTGAGTTGACCGGAAAGCTTGTGCAGCAGTTGCTGCAGCGGTGCGCCGGCCGGCTCGGCGGTGTCGGGCACGGCGGCCTCGCTGCGCTGGGCCAGGCGCTTCTTGATGCGCTCCACCGTCACCAGCAGGCGCTCGCGTTCGGCGGGCTTGAGCACATAGTCGGCCACGCCTTGTTCGAAGGCTTCGACAGCGTACTGGTCGTAGGCGGTGATGAAGACGATCTCGGGCACCAGCCAACTGTCATCCTCGGGCAGCTGGGCGATCTGGCGCGCGGCGTCCACGCCGGTCAGACCCGGCATGCGAATGTCCAGGAACACCAGATCCGGCCGGTGCTCGCGCACCAGCTCCACCGCTTCCAGCCCGTTCTTGGCCTCGGCCACGATGTCCAGGTCGGGCCAGACCTCGGTCAGTCGGCTGCGCAGCTGCTCGCGCATCAGGCGTTCGTCGTCGGCCAGGATGGCGCGCACGCGGGTGGGGGCGTTGGAGGTGTTCGGCGTGTTCATGCGCGGATGTTATGTCGGGATTCGGGCTTCAAGCACGGGCTTGCGGTTTGGTACGGCGGTCGCGCAGCAGCAGCCAGATCAGCAGGCCCAGCAGGATGAAGGGCGAACCCAGCAAGGCGCCGACGCTGAACATGGCCGCCAGGCCCATGCCCAGGACACCGAGCAGCACGCCGCCGACAATCAGCAGCGGCAGGCCGACGCCGAGCAGCAGCACAAAGGGCAGGACGAACACCATCACAAAGCCCACGGCCAAGCCGCCCAGCACGAGTTCGCCCCAGTGGCCGGCGCCGAACTCGTGCAGTCCGAGTTCCTGCAGGCCCAGGTCTTCACCGTTGATGCTGACGCTGACGCCCGGGTGGGCCAGCATCTCCTGCCACAGCCAGATGCCTGACACCGCAGCCACCAGGGCGAGAACCAGGCTCAGGGCCAGAGTGAATTTGGCAAAGCTCTTCATGCGGATGCTCCTTGTTGATCGTCGGCACGGCTGCGGTAAGGCACGGTGATGGTCACCACGGTGCCGCTGGGTTGGTTTTCGGTGACGGTGACGCTGGCGCGCGAGCCGTAGAGGATCATCAAGCGCTCGCGGATATTGGCCAGGCCCACGCCGGTGCCGGCGGTGGCCGCGCGGCCAAAGCCCAGGCCGGTGTCGGCCACGGTCACGGCCAGCTTGCCATGCGTGACTTCGGCCTTGACCAGCAGACTGCCGCCCTCGGCCTTGGGCTCCAGACCATGCTTGATCGCGTTCTCGACCAGGCTCTGGATCATCATGGGCGGGAACTCGGCCGACAGCAGGCCCTCCGGCACGGCGATCTCGGTCTGCAGCCGTTCTTCCATGCGCATCTGCAGGATTTCAAGGTAGGGCTTGATGACGGCCAGTTCGCGGCCCAGATCGCGCACGCCGCTGGCGTTGGCTTCGCGCATCGTGGGCATGGAGGCGCGCAGCAGGGCGATCAGATTCTTCTGCATCTGCGATGCGCGCGGCGGGTCGGTTTCGATCAGATGGTCGATGGAGGCCAGGGTGTTGAAGAGGAAGTGCGGCTCCACCTGCGCCTGCATGGCGGCCATGCGTGCCTCGATGACCTGGCGCTTGAGCGACTCGGCCTCGGCCGTCTCGGTCGCCTGGGCGGCTTTCACCTCGGCCTGGATGCGGCCCTTGTAGGTGATTTTGATCAGCACCGAGCCCAGCACCCAGAGCGCGGCCAGGTCGACCAGGAAGTCACCGAAATGGATGACTCGCACACGTGACTGCGGGCCGCTGTTCTGCGCCTGCTCGATCAGGCGCTCGGTTTCCGCGCGCACTTCTTCGGCGGCCTGTTTGGCGTCCAGCGCCTCCTGGGCTTCCTGCTCGGCGCGCTCCTGGGCGTCGCGGGCGTTTTCGGCAATCTTTTCCAGTGAGGCTCGGGCTTCCTCGACAGCCCGGCGGATTTCGGCGCGATCGCCCGAGGCGGGGAAGGGGATGTTCACACCGCCTTCCTCGCCGGCGGCCTCCGATGCGGCCTTGTCACCGCTCTTGTCGCTACCCTTTTCCTTGGGCACCACGCGCACGCCGCGCTCGTCGATGCTGATCTCGTAATGGATGCCGCGGCTGTCGGCGGGCTTGGCCGCCTTCTCGGCTTTCTCCGGCTTTTCGGCCTTGTGCGCCGGCGGCAGGCGCGGCAGCTTGCTGCGCGGCACGGAGCTTTCCTCGACCTGTTCGGTGATGCGCCAGGTGAAGGGTGGCAGATTCGACACCATATTGGCGCCGATCAGCAGCAGCACCGCGAGGATGATGAAGTTCTTCCAGCTGATGCTGACCAGCCAGCCGGCGTAGATGTGAAACCAGCGCAGCACCAGCGCGGAGATCTGCTGCCAGCGTTGGTAGGGCGTCGGAGATGAGGCGGGCGAGGGGGGCATGGGCTTGGGGAATACCTTGGGTCTTTGCTCGCACTGTACGCAAGCCGCACCGGGCGGGCGATGTGCCCGCGACACACCGTGTGGGCGGACGGCTGAATTGCAGGAACGGGCGACAGTCCGGCAGGCTGTACAGAAGCCACCGCCAAGCCGCTTGCGGCCCTCTGTGACGGACTTCACGAAGCGCCATGAAAAAGCCCGCCGGCCGAGGGCTCGGCGGGCGGGCAGGCGGTCGGGCGTCGGTGCCGAATTACTGCTTGACGGCTTCCACCTGGATCACCAGCTTGACGGTCTTGGGGAAGCCCCAGGCCAGGCCGTAGTCCACGCCCCATTGGGTGCGGTCGATGGTGGCTTCAAAGTCGCCACCGCAGACTTCGCGCTTGAGCATGGGGCTTTGATAGCAGCCGAAACCGACGGCCTTGAGCGTGACCGGGGCGGTCTTGCCCTTGAGGGTCAGCTCGCCGGCCACCTCGGTGACCTTGTCACCAGCGAAGCTGAACTTGTCGCCCACGAACTTGGCGGTGGCGAACTTGGCGGCGTCGAAGATGTCTTCGCTTTGCAGGTGCTTGTCGAAGGCGGCCGAGCCGCTGTTGATGCTGGCCATCTGCAGGGTCAGCTCAACGCGGCCGGTCTTGGCAGCGCGGTCCAGGGTGACCGTGCCTTCCTTCTTGTCGAAGCGACCGCGGTTGGTGGACACGCCGAAGTGCGAGATCTCGAAGGTGGCGTAGGTGTGGGTCGGCTCGATGGCGTAGGTGGCCGATTCAGCTTGCGCGAAGCCGGCGGTGGCCAGGGTCAGGGCGGCGATCAGGGTCTTTTTCATCTCGGGACTTCCTTGGGTAAAAAGCAGGGTGGACGGTGGTTTTCAGGAGGGAAACGTGGCGGCGGTCGGCCTCAGAGCGGTGCGATGCCGCTGAACAGCAGCTTGAACTTCACTTGCACCTCGTTGGCGACCATGGAGGTGTCGGCCCATTCGCCGTCACCGATCTTGAATTCCAGACGCTTGAGCACGAAGGCGCCGGTGGCCGTGGTCACGCCGCTGGCTTGGGTCAGGCTGATGGGCACGCTCAGGTCCCGGCTCTGGCCCTTGATGCTGAGTTTGCCGCTGACCTCGAACTTGCCGCCGCCCATGGCCTTGATGGCACTGCTCTGGAAGCTGGCCTGGGGCA
Organism: Paucibacter sp. DJ2R-2; assembly: GCF_025717675.1. Classification (GTDB taxonomy): domain Bacteria; phylum Pseudomonadota; class Gammaproteobacteria; order Burkholderiales; family Burkholderiaceae_C; genus Paucibacter_A. The sequence continues at coordinate 108,180 of NZ_JAJIRT010000004.1, read as the reverse complement.
GGCGCTTGCTGTCGAACCAGGCGGCCTTGGCCAGTTCCGCGTCGAACTCGGGTGCGCCGATGCTGGCGCTGGCCAGCTCGATGCTGAAGGTGACCCGGCCGGTCTCGGGCTTCTTGGGGTCGAAGGCAAGCTGGGCGTCGAACTTCTTGAAGCGGCCTTCCACCGGCACGCCCATCTGGCGGCTGACGAACAGCAACTCGCTGCCCGCGGCCTGCAGCTGAGGCGTGGCGGCCACGGCCGCCGCCGCTGGGGCCGAGGGCTTGGTGGCCGCAGGTTTGCTCTGCGCCCAGCTGGCGGGCAGGGCTGTGAACAGGCTGGCGGCCAGCAGGGCGTGCATCAATCGTGTGGATTTCATGGCTCGGGCTTTCGGTTGGGTTCAGCGGCGCGCCGGCATCATGCGCAGCAGCAGGCCGTCGCGGTCCAGCAGTTGGTGTTTCAGGGCCGCGGCAATGTGCATCAGCACCAGGCCGGCCATGGCGAAGGCCAGCAGCTTGTGGGTTTCCTTGAGGGTGTCGGCCAGGGCCTTGTCCACCGGCACAAAGTCGGGCAGGGGCAACACGCCGAACCAGACGATGGGGAAGCCGGCCGCCGAGCTGTAGGCCCAGCCCGCCAGAGGCACGGCAAAGAACAGCAGGTAAAGCAGCAGATGGGTGGCGTGCGCGGCGCGAGCCTGCCAGGCCGGCATGGGTGCATCGGCGGGCGGTCGGTGGCCCAGGCGCCAGAGCAAGCGAACGGTGGACAGCAGCAGGATGGTCACGCCGGCCCATTTGTGCCAGCTGTAGAGCTTGATGCGGCTGGGCGAGAAGGGCAGGTCGGCCATGTACACCCCGAAGCCGAAGGTGGCGATGATCAGTACGGCCAGCAGCCAGTGCAAGGCCATGGCCAGCGGGCTGTAGCGCTGTACAGCGGAGTCAGGGGCGTAAGCAGTTGCTGAAGTCGTCATGGCGGGCTGGCGCGTGGCGCCGGTGTGTCGCGATGTCGGCAGTGTGCGCCGTGACTTCGGCCCGGCGGTTCATGGCGCTTGATGCCAGGGTTCAGGGAATTTGAATGCCGCCCTAGGTCATTCTTCACCTTCACGGCTCGCTCACAGCCGCGTCACGCGGCGGTCACGGTGGCGGGCGCAAGATGCCTGCCACTGGAAGTTGTGTTTACCGGAGTGCCTGCCATGGACGTCGTCAGAAAGATCGAAGCCCTGTTTCAGCGCCGTGGCGCCTTGTTGTACACGGGTCAGCGCCTGGAGCGCCGTGAGGCCGTGAGTGCGCTTGAGCACGCGCTGCAATGTGCGCAGCTGGCCGAATGGGCCCATGCCGACAATGCCTTGGTGGCGGCTGCCTTTCTGCACGATCTCGGCCAGCTGCTCGACGCGCCAGCCGAGGCGGTGCTGCACGATGACCAGCATGAAAGCCGCGCCTTGGTGCTGCTGTCCAGCGGCGGCTTCGGCGCCGAGGTGCTGGAGCCCATCCGCCTCCATGTGCAGGCCAAGCGCTTTCTGGTCGGCAGTGACCCGGCCTATGCCGAGAGCTTGTCGGCGGCCTCCCTGCATTCGCTGTCCTTGCAGGGCGGGCGCATGAACGCCGAGGAGCGCTTGCTCTTCCTGGCCCAGCCGCAGGCCTCGCGCGCCATCCAGCTGCGTCGCTGGGATGACTTGGCCAAGCACCCGGGCAAGCGCACGCCGCCCCTGGCTTATTACCTCGACCTGCTCGACGGGGTGTTGCAAGATGCACGGCAACCCGCGCGCGTGATGTTGGCTTGACGAAACTCGCGTTCCGGCCCTTGTCCTTGGGCTAGCATCCTGCCCATGAAAAACATGCTTTGTCACCGTGCCGCCGGCGCGACGGTCTGTCTGCTGCTGGCATTCGCGCTGAGCGGCTGCGCCAGCATGAGCGAATCTCAATGCCGGCAGGCCGACTGGTCGGCCCGCGGCCTGGCCGACGGGCGCGAAGGCCGCAGCGCGCAGCGCCTGGATGACCATGTGGAGGCCTGCGCCAAGATCGGTGTCGCACCCGATCGCGCCGCCTGGAATCAGGCCTGGGAGCAAGGCATTCGCAGCTTTTGCACGGCCAGCTCGGGTTGGCGCGAGGGCTCGCGCAACCAGACCTACTGGGGCGGCTGCCGCGGCCAGGCCGGCGAAGACGCCTTCATGAACCATTACCAGCTGGGCCAGCATCTCTACGCCCTGCAGCAGCAAGTGCAACGCAATGACGGCGAGCTGCAGCGCCTGGAGCAGGTCTTGCGCAATGCCAAGACCGACGAGGAGCGCGCCAATGTCCGCGCCCAAATGCGCCGGCTGGACAGCGATCAGCTGCGCCTGCGCGCCCTGATCACCGGCATGCACTTGGTGGCACCGCGTTGATCGTTAGCACCTGGTGATCGCCCTGCGGGCAGCCTCTTTTTCATGAACCGACCGATCGAGGCCGAACAGGCCAGTGTTGACGAGGAGTTGCTGCGCCTGCTGGCGCAGCAAGGCCGTCGCATGCCCTATCCGGTGGGCATCAGCGCCGCGGTGATCAGCGTGATGGCCTGGCAGGGCAGCGGCCACTGGCTGACCCTGCTCTGGCTGGCCGTGGTGCTGGCCGTGCTGGCGCTGCGCTGGTGGGGCCTGGGCCGCTTGGCCAGCTGGCGCCATCTGTCCCTGACGCGCCGCCTGCACGCTGCCATTGGCTTGAGCCTGCTCAACGGTCTGGTCTTCAGTGCTTCCTTGGGCTTCGTGCCGTTTTTTGATGACTACCAGCGCATGGTGCAGACCATGCTGCTGCTGGGCCTGTGTGCCGGCTCGGTCGCGACCACGGCCGGCTATGCGCCGGTGCTCTTGGCCTTTTTGCTGCCGGTGAGCCTGGCCAACAGCCTGTCCTGGCTGGTTTGGCATGCCGGTGGCCGGGACAGCAGCTGGCTGGAAGTCGCTCTGGGCGCACTGATTCTTGGCTTCGCCTGGATTCTGGCCAGCCTCGGTCGCGATGCCTACCGCGTGTTCGTCGAGTCGGTGCTGATCCGCCAGCAGCAGGCCCAGACCAACCAGCAGCTGCGCCTGGCCTTGCAGAAGGCCGAGCAGGCCATGGAGGCCAAGACCCGCTTCCTCGCCTCGGCCAGCCATGATCTGCGCCAGCCCATGCACACCCTGCCCCTGCTCGGCTCGGCCCTGGTGCGGCGCCCGCTGGACAGCGAGAGCAGCGAAATTGGCCGGCATATGAACCTCGCCCTGCAGTCCCTGGCTTCGCAGATGGATGGCCTGCTCGATATCTCCAAGCTCGATGCCCAGGTGGTGCCGGTGGCCAACCAGGTGTTCTGCCTGAGCAGCTGGCTGCAGCGCCTGTGCCAGGAAATGGCGCAGACGGCCGAAGGCAAGGGCTTGAGCCTGAAGCTGGACTGCCCGGCCGCTGTCTATGTGGACACCGACCCCTTGCTGCTGGAGCGGGTGCTGCGCAATCTGATCGACAACGCGATCAAGTACACCGACCAGGGCGGCGTGCATGTCGAGGTGGTGGCCGAGACCGACGACGAGGACGGCGAGGATCTGATCTGGCGCATCAATGTCCGCGACACCGGGCGCGGTATCGCGCCGGCCGAGCAGGCGCGCATCTTCGAAGAGTTCTACCAAATCGGCAATGCCGAGCGCGACCGTGCCAAGGGCCTGGGTCTGGGCCTGTCCATCGTCAGCCGCATGGTCGACCTGCTGGACCTGCCGCTGCATCTCTGTTCCACGCTCGGCCAGGGCAGCTGCTTCAGCCTCAGCATCGCCGCGGCCGAAGGCAGCGGCGTGCCCGAGCTGGCGCCGGCCGACACGGCAAGGCGTTTGCCGCATCTTTACGTGCTGGTGCTGGACGACGAGGCGCCGGTTCGCGAGGCCATGAGGGCCTTGCTGAGCAGCCATGGCTGCGAGGTCGTCACCACTGGCAGCACGCGTGAGGCCTTGCTCAAGTGCATGGTGCGCCGCCCCGACATCGTCCTGACCGATTTCCGCCTGCGCGACGGCGACGACGGCATCTCGGCCCTGAACAGCCTGCGCAATGCCTTGCCCGGTCTGCCGGCCGTGCTGATCACCGGCGACACCGCGCCCGAGCGCCTGCGTGAAGCTCATGCCGCGGGCTTGGTGTTGCTGCACAAACCGGTGCTCGAAGAGCAACTGGTGGCCGCCATCCATACGGCCTTGATGGAAGCGGGTGGCGTCAGCCCCATCAGCCGGGTGTTGGCGGGCACGGCCTGAGCGCTGCGGCGCGTCCACTGCGCCCCATGTTTTGACGAGCTGCTGGGCGCCCCTAAGATGCGCTCAGCCGCCTTGGCGACAGCCAAGACCACCGCACCTTCGCCGGATACCGCATGTACCTCTGGAGTCGTCGCAGCCTGCGCTTGAAGACCTTGGGCATCCTGGTGCTGCTGCTCTGCGTGGTGGGCGCACTCAGCTTTGCTGCCAGTGCCTGGATGCTGGACCGCAGCCTGGTTGAGTTCGAGCAGCGTGCGGTCAGCGAGCGGGTTGCGCGCGTGAGCTCCGCCATCCAGCAAGACGTCACCGCGCGGGTGCGGGTGGCAAGCGACTACGGTTTCTGGGATGACGCCGCCGCGTTCATGGAGCAGCAGGACGAGAAGTTCCTGAGCGTCAACTTCACCGTCGAATCTTTGCGCAATGCGCAGGTCAGCGCGGTGGCCTTCTTGGCCCTCGACGGGCATTTGCATGCTGGGGTCGAGATGCGCGAAGGGCAGCGCGAGCGGCTCGACGAAAGCCGGCCGCTGGTGCAGCACATGCGGGCCCTGGTCATGGACCCGGCCCTGGCCGGACGCAGCATTGGCGGTGATGCCAAGCGCTGGGCCGATGGCCAGCCCCTGCTGATGGTCTTCAGCCCGGTCCGCCGGGCCGAGCGACTGTCGCCCCAAGTCGGTTGGCTGGTGCTGGTTCAGGTGCTGGACGAGCCCAATCTGCGCGAGCTTTCGCAGGGCGCGGGTGTCGACTTCCGTTTCTTGCCGGCGCGCGCCGAGGCTCTGGGCGCGGCGGCGGCGCCGGTGCACAACAGCGCGGCCCAAGTCACCCAGCCCATCCGCGACGCGCTGGGCGTGAGCGAGCTGCTGCTGCAGGTGGACCTGCCGCCGGCCCTGGAGCGGCAGCGCCAGACCGGCCTGCTGGTGCTGCTGCTGAACAGCTTTGTGCTGGTGCTGTTGGCAGCCGCAGCCGCCGTGCTCTTGCTGGATCGCTTGATCCTGCGGCGCCTGGCCGACTTTGCCCGCTTGGCACGCCGGCAGCGCCATGGCGCTGCGGCCTCGCCGCCGCACTGGCCGGTGCAGGGCCAGGACGAACTGGATCAGCTGGCCTTGGCGCTCAACACCATGGTCAGCAGCCTGGACGAGGCGCGCGATGAGCTGGAGCGCGATGTGCGCACCGATGCGCTGACCGGCCTGGGCAACCGGCGCCAGCTCTACGAGCAGCTCGATCATCTGCTCGGTCAGCAGGCCCGGCACCGCGAGTTGACCCTGGCCCTGCTGCTGATCGACCTCGACGACTTCAAGCTGCTCAACGACTCCCTGGGCCATGAGCTGGGCAACCACCTGCTGGTGCAGACCGGGCGCAGGCTGAAAGAACTGGTGCGAGCTTCCGATGTGGTGACGCGTTTGGGCGGCGACGAGTTCGCCCTGATTTATGTCGCCGAGAAGGGCGAGCTGGGCGTGCTGAGCTTTGTGCGCCGGGTGCAGCAGGCCCTGGCCCAGCCGGTCAGCTACCAGGGCCTGGAGGTCACGGTGACCGGCTCCATTGGCATTGCCTACGTCGCCACTCAAGCCGGCCAGGCGCTCAACAAGGACGATCTGCTGCGCAATGCCGAGCTGGCCATGTATGCCGCCAAGCGCGCCGGCAAGGGCCGCTACAGCTTGTTCAACGACGCCTTGCTCGGCGATGTGCAGGAACGCATGTTGCTGGAGCAGCAGCTGCGTGAGTGCCTGCGCCAGGATCAGCTCGAGGTCTGGTTCCAGCCCATCATCGATGTGCGCAGCGGCGAGGTCGCCATGTTCGAGGCCCTGGCGCGTTGGCCGCTGGACGGTGGCTATTGCTCGCCAACGCGTTTCATCCCTGTGGCCGAGGAGACCGGGCTGATCAATGAGCTCGGCGCTGCGGTCGCGCGCAAGGTGATCGCTGCCTTGCCGGCCCTGCTGGCCGTCAAGGCCCGGCATGTGGTCAATGTCAACCTGTCGCCGCGCCAGCTGATGAGCCGGCATTTGGTCGAGCAGATGTGCAGCCTGGTCGATGGCGCCGGGCTGTCCCGCGACAGCATCCACTTCGAGCTGACCGAATCGGCCCTGGCCAGCAATGCCGACTTCGCCAAGCAACAGCTCGACGCCCTGGCCGCCGCCGGCTTCCATCTGCACCTCGATGATTTCGGCACCGGCTACTCCTCCCTGCACCGCTTGCAGAGCCTGCCCTTTTCCACTCTCAAGCTGGACCGTTCCTTCGTTGTCATGCTGGGCGAAGGTGACGCCCGCATTGCTCGCGCCATCATCTCCTTGGCCGAGCAGCTGGGCATGCAGGTGATTGCCGAAGGCATCGAGACCGAGGCGCAGCAGCAGCGCCTGCAGGAGCTCGGCTGCCATCTGATCCAGGGCTATTTGCATGCCCGACCCATGCCCCTGGATGCGCTGCTGGCCTGGTTGGCTCAGCGCCAAGTGGCCTGATTCGCCGGCTCGTGCTACTCAAGGTCGCAAGGCGAGCGACTCGGCTGCAGCATGCGGCAGTCGCGCGCGAGCCGCTGTGCCGACCCTATGCTGCCGAACTTTCTACCTTGATGGCGCCCCGCCGTGCTGCAGCAACCGCCCATGACCGATACGACCACGGCAACGACCGCTTCCCCCCTGGCTCGCCAGTCACGCCTGCCGGGGCTGGACCTGCTCCGCGGGCTCAGCATGCTTGGCATGGTCCTGGTGAACTTCCGCCTCGCCATGGGTGTGGACGCTCCGGCGTCCAGCCTTCTGGGCCGAGCCTTCCTGGCCCTGGAGGGGCGCACCGCCGCCATCTTTGTGGTTCTGGCCGGCATGGGCCTGGTGCTGGGCGCCGTCCGCCAGAGTCCAGCCCAGGCGCGTGCCCAGGCCTGGCGCCGGGCGTTCTGGCTGGCCCTGCTTGGCTTGCTCAATGTCACGGTGTTCCCGGCTGACATCTTGCATTTCTATGCCTGCTACTTCGCGCTCGGCGCTTTCTTTCTGGGCGTGCCGGCGCGCTTCTGCATGGCACTGGCCCTGCTCTTGCCCTGGCTCTATGTGCTGGCGCTGCTGAACTGGAACTACGAGCAAGGTTGGGACTGGGCCACGCTCAGCTATGTGGACTTCTGGCAGGCCGAGGGCTTTGTGTGCCATCTGCTGTTCAACGGCTTTCATCCGATCCTGCCCTGGATGGCGTTCTTCCTCTGGGGCATGGCGCTGGCCGGCCTGCCTCTGGGCGAACGCCACTGGCACTTGCGCCTGGCCTGGGGCGGCGCGCTAGTCTTCCTGACCTGCCTGGCCTTGCGCGAGGCGCTGCCCAAGCTTTGGCCGGCCGCTGCGCCCTGGCTGGGCAGCTCGCCCTTGCCACCGACGCCGCTCTATATGTTCAGCGCCGGCGGGCTGGCCACGGCCTTGATCGGGGCCGCGCTTCTGTGGGCACCGAACTGGCCCGCCCTGCGTGCGCTCGGGCGCAGCACCCTGAGTGTCTATCTCGCCCACATCGTGCTGGGCATGGGCACGCTGGAGGCCATGGGCTGGCTGTCCGGGCGCAGCTTGGCCGAGGTGGCGGCCGCCGGGCTGCTTTTCGGTGCCCTGGCCTTGGTGGGCAGCTGGGCCTGGCTGCGCCGCTTTCCGCAAGGGCCACTGGAGATGCTGATGCGGCGACTCAGCGCTCCGCCTGCAGCCGCGCGACCAGCATCGCCTGGGTCTGGGCCAGGCCGGTGCTGAGCACCTCGCGGTAGCGGTTCGGTTCGGCCACGGTTTCGAAGCGCTGGCTGTCGCTGTTGTTCTTGCTGCCGGAAGCCAGGCTGATCAGGCCGGCCAGCACCGCGCCGGCGATCTCGGCCTTGCTGCTGGCCGACTCACGCACTTCGCTGAATGCGCTGGTGTCCAGGGTCAGGGCTTGCTTGAGCGCCAACTGGGCGCTGTAGGCGCCGACCTGCACGCCCATGCGGGCGCTGCGAATGCTGGGCGCGGTCTGGGCCGACACCGAGGCTTGGCTGGCCAGGCGGCCAAAGAAGCCCTTGTTCTGGTTGGTCAATTGCACGAAATGCACGCGCAGATGCACGTCCAGCAAGGCGGCGTCGCCGAGTTCGGCCTGCAGGGCCTGCTGCTCGCTGATATTGCCGATCGCCGACATGGCGCTGCCGAAGGCCTGCAAGCCGCTGAGCAGCCCTGCAGACTGGCTTGTCTGTGCTGCCAGGCGGTTGGCGCCGTAGAGCGTCATGCCGGTGGGGGCTACGGTGATGGCGCCGTCCTGGACGTCCGGCATTGCCAAGCCCGTGGCCGCCAGCTTGCGGTAGCTGGGCGCGGCCAGCACTTGCTCGCTCGGCACCACCTCCAGACCGCTGGCCTGCAGCTGGCGCAGGAACTCAGCATGCATGGCATCTCCCAGGGCCTGGAACTCAGCTTGGCCGACGCCGATCAGGCGGTGATGGGCCGTGACGCGGGCGCGCCCGGCGGCGGCAAAGCCAGAGGTTTCGGCGCTGACGCTGTCGCTGGTGACGAACTCGACGCTGAACTGCGACACCGCCACCCGCTTGAGTCCCTTCAGTGCTTTGGCCTCGGTGAGGCTGAGCAACTGCGCCGCTTGCTCGGCGGGCTTGAAGGCGGCGTCCAAGGCCACCGGATCGGGCTGTTCGCGCGCCGGGCTGGGTAGGCTGAACAGCAGCAGGGCCAGGGCCAAAAGCAATTGCGGCAGGCCGGATGAGTTGGCCAACGCAGACAAGGGTGACAGAGAGTTCATGGGCGTCTTTCGCAGCAACCACCAACGGGTGGTCTTGCCTGCTAACGCAGGCTGGCCGTTCGAAAAGGCTCATGGGCCTGCGGGTCCACCCGCAAGCGGACCGCGCTCCGCTCATTTGATAATGGTTTTCATGAGCAGCCCGGCCCCATCTCGTCCTGTGCTCGACCCGCAGGAGATCACCCGCTGGCTGGCCAGCCAAGAGCCGGCCGGTCCGCCCGCTGCAGCCGTGAACGAGCTGTTCACCTTTCTGTACGACGAGCTCAAGCGCGGCGCCCGAGCCCAGATGCGCAAGGAATACGCCGGCCACACCCTCAGCGCCACGGCGCTGACCCACGAGGCCTGGGAGCGCCTGGCCGCCCAGACCCGCACCCAATGGCAGAACCGGGCCCATTTCCTGGGCATGGCCGCGCTGATGATGCGGCGCATCCTGGTCAACCATGCGGTGGCCAAGCAGGCGCTCAAGCGCGATGTGCCCCTGGTTTCCCTGACTCTGACCGAGGCCCAGCAAGTGGCTGCGGAGGGCGAAAGCCCGGAGCTGCTGCGCGTCCACGAAGCCTTGCTGGCTTTCGAGCAGGTCGACGCGCGCGCCGCCCAGGTGGTCGAACTGAAGTTCTTCGGTGGGCTGGAGATCGAGGAAATCGCCGAGCTGCTGGCCCTCTCGCCCGCCACCGTCAAGCGCGACTGGGCTCTGGCCCGGGCTTGGTTGCACCGGGAGCTGCAGGCCTGAGCGTAGGCCGCAGCGTTCCCGCGGCGGCGTCCAATCAGCTGCGCAGCTCGGCCGGTGGCTGCAGCATGCCGGCTAGGCTGTGCGCCATGCCCGTGATGCCCTCGTTGCTCAGACCCGCGTCCTTCATCACCGCGTCGACGATGGGCTTGGCGATCTGGTACTGCAGGGCCGAGTTCATCACCTGTTCGGGGAAGGTGCCGTTTGCCTGCGTGCCGCCGTTGGCGCCACCACTCGTGCCGCCCGAGTCCCCGGCGGCACCGGGCATGCCATTGACCTGGAAGATGCGGATCGAATCGATCTTCTCCATCGGCCGCACCGCCTGCTCGATGATCTGCGGCAGCTGCTGCAGCAGCAAGGTGCGCACCTGCAGGTCGATCTGCGCGGCCGACAAGGTGTTCAGCGCCTCGTTGATGGCGCGCCGGCCTTCGGCTTCGGCCAGGGCGGCCGCCTGCTTGGCGCGCGCCTCGATGGTCAGGACTTCGGCGCGGCGCAGTGCCGCCACCACCTCAACGCTTTAGCGCTTCGGCCCTGCCTTGATCAGCAGCAGCCGCTGCCACTGGGCCTGCAGCAGCTCGGGGTTGGGGTCGTGGCCGGCACGGGGCACGCGGGTCAGGGTTTTCTCGGGCGCGCTCAAGGTATTCACCCAGGCCTCGGTGACGTCTGGGGTGGTCAGCAGGTCTTGCTCGCCCTGGATGAAGTGCAGGGGCAGGCGGTAGACCCGGCCCAGGCGGTGCAGGTCCAAGGTGGACAGCATGCCGTCGCCGGCCAGGCCGACGAACTGCAGAAAGGAGTAGTCCTCGCCCGCTTCGAGCGCGGCCTGGGTACGGGCCTCCTGGTACGGCGCCTCGGGCTGCCACCAGTGGCGGGGCGCCGGCGTGCAGGCTTGCGCTTCGAGCTTGCGGATGGCGCGGCGCAGCACGCCGAAGGCACGCGGGTCGCGGTGCGGCGGCGGGCCCAGGGCGCGCAAGGCGGCAGCGGTGGCCGAGTCCCCTGCCGCTTCAACGCGGGCCACGGTCTGCTGGTAGCTGGCCAGCAGATTGGCGCGGCCGCTGACCAGCTGGGCCGTGCCGAGGTAGGCGGCAAACAGCTCCGGCTGGCGCTGCACCATGTGCACGCCCAGGGCCGAGCCCCAGGAGCTGGCGATCAGGATCAGCGGCCGGCCGCCGAACTCCTGCTTCAGCTGAGCGGCCAGCTCCAGGCCATCCTGGGCCATGCGCTCGATGCTCAAGGCCTCGGCCTCCTGCTCGGGCCGGCGGGCAAAGGTCTGGCCGGCGCCGCGCTGGTCCCATTGCACCAGCACGAAGTCGCGGCTCCAGGCGCCGTACATGGCTTTGGCAAAAGGGCTGAGCGGATTGCCAGGCCCGCCGTGCAGGAAAAGCAGCAGGGGCTGCTCGCGGTCTTCGCCGTGCACGGTCACCCATTGCTCGATGCCGCCGATGCGGCGGAAGCTTTCTTCATGCACTGGCGGGCCGGCGTGGGCGGCTTGGCCCATAAAGCCGGTGGCGAAGGCGGCGATCAGGAGCGGCAGCAGCCGCGCTACTTGTCTGCCGAGGCGACGAACGAGGGCGGCGAGATGAAGGGCTTGGGCAAAGGGTGGCATGGTCTTCCTGGCTGTGAAGCGGACCCCGGGTGGCGGGGTTCTTGGTGCCGCCAGTCTTGCCGGAGCGCCGTTCTGAGGCGCCCCAAATCGTGTTTTGAGCCCTGCGCCCCAGTCAAATCGAGACCTGGGACACGGTTTCAGGGCGGCTCGGCGCCTTCGCGGTACTGGCTGGGCGTCAGGCCGGTGTGCTTTTTGAACACCCGGTTGAGCGAGCTTTTGCTGTTGAAACCAGCCTCCAAGGCCAGGTCAAGAATCGCCTTGTCCCGGTTCTCGGGCGCACGCATGCTGAGCTTGAGCGCCTCAACCCGATGGCCGTTCAGGAACTCCTGGAAGTTCAAGCCGCAGCTTTGGTTGATCAGCTGCGAGAGCTCGGCCGGCGTCAGCGCCAGATGCGCGGCCAGCTGTTCCAGGCTCAGCTCGCCGTCGCGGAAGCGCTGCTCCTGCGCCATGCTGGCCTGCAGCCGGGCCAGCGATTGCTCGCGCTCGTCCGGGTTCAGGCGGGGCGGCGTCTTGGGCCGGGGTGGCGTACTTTCAGACCGAGGCGCCAGCGGCGGCTGGTAGCCCAGGGGCAGGCGCATGGCGACGAAGGCCAGGCCATGGACAAACAGCGTGAAGGCTGCCGCCGCGCACAGGTCCGGGCTGAGCGGGCTGGCCAGCCCCAGGTTGTCGGCCACCAGGAGCAGGGCGGCCAGCGCCAGGCCGCCGCTCAGCAGGTGGCTCAAGTGACTCAGGCCGCGGATCAGCCCCGCCTCGGCCGCCCCGTGTTCACAGGCCCGGGCTTGGCGCAGCAGGCGCAGGCTGAGGAAGAGATAGACGCCCAGGTGCAGCGCCTTGAACCCCGCGAACAGCAGCAGCGGCCGGGGCAGCAGGCCGGGGCTGCTGGGCGCGCCAAAGCGGCTGGCCAGGGCATCCGGCCAGATCCACAGCGGCAGCCAGGCCAGGGTTGCCAGCAGGAAGGGCAGGGCGTGGCCAGCGGTCCGCCGATCCAGCGGCCGGTCCAGCGGCCGGCCCTGCTGCAAGAGGCTTTGCAGATAGAGCCACAGCAGCGGCCCGAGCAGCAAGGGCAGGGGGCCGAGCAGGCGCTGCAAGCGCGGCGCCTGTGCCAGATGGCCGCCCAGGTCCAGCCAGGCATGGCCGATGAAGACCGAGAGCAGGAGCAGCAGCGCGGCCAGCCATCGATTCGCCCGCCGCCGTTCTCCGGCGCGGCCCCACAACAAGGCCGTGGCCAGGAACAGGCTCTGGGCCAGGGCGAGGGCCAGCAATGCACTCAGCCATGGTGTCAGCCACGGGGCAAGAGCGCTTGTGTGCAAATCGGCCATTGAGTTCAGTGTGCTTGCAGCGACAGGCGCTGGGTTTCAAAGATAGCGCGACCACAGCTCATTGCTGAGCTTGCCGGCGGGGTCGTGAATCTGCTTCAGCCGGCGCAGCTCGCTCACCTCCGGGTAGGCGCGCTCGAACTGCGCGCGGCTGGCGTGCAACTGGTAGGGCAGGTAGTAGCGCCCCTCGTGTTCCAGGGCCAGGGTGATCAGTTCGCGCGTCCAGCCGGCCACCTGGGTCTTAGCTTCTTCGGCCGTGCCTTGCTTGTAGTACAGCACGAAGCAGAAGACCTCTTCCCGGGCCCAGGGCAGAAGGCTGTCGGTGTCGGCCGGCGCGTGGCGGATGGACACATTCAGCGCCATCACCCGGTGCTGGCGCAGCAAGGCCGCCATGGCGCGGGCAAAGCCCAGGAAGTGACGCGGCGGGATGAAGTACTCCTGCAGCACATAGCTGGAGAGGGTGCGCTGCCGCGGCTCCAGCTGGGCCACATCGAGGCTGGCTTCATGGTTCAGCCATTGCACGGCCTCGCCGGCGCTGAGCAAGGGATGCACGACCTGGCTGCGCAACAAGGCGCCACCGGGCAGCTCGCTCATCACCCAGATGAGGCTCTGCTCCAGCCGGTAGCTGGCGCCTCGTGGCACCAGACGGGCAGTCTCGGTCAGCGCAGTGCCGTCCGGACAGCGCCGCCAGCTGACCGCGACCGGCCGATCGAAGCGTGGCGGCAGCAGATCGGCGTTGTGCAGCACGCAGCCTTCGCGGGCCAGCACTTCGCGCTGGAAGTAGGCCGGGTAGTCGGCCAGCGCCACGCTTTTCACTTCGCGGCGAATCTTGCAGTTGCGGGCGAGCTCCAGCTCCACCTCGCTGATCACCGCCAGCGCCCCGTAGCCGCCCAGTGCCGCACGGAACAGCTCGGCGTTCTCGCTGCGGCTGGCCTCGACGATGCGGCCATCGGCCAGCACCAATTGCAGCGCCAGCACCGTGCGGCCCACCGGGCCATGGCCGACATAGCGGCCATGGGCATTGACCGAAACGGAGCCGCCGATGCTGAAGTTGGCATAGCTCTGCATGGTCTTGACGGCCAGGCCCAGCGGGTCGAGATGGTCTTGCAGATCCCGCCAGCACATGCCGGCCTGCACCCGCACGCGCATCTGATCCGGGCGCAGCCAGACCAAGGCCTTCATGCCGCGCAAATCCAGCTGCAGGCCGCCGGCAATCGCCACCTGCCCGCCCATGCTGAAATGCCCGCCGCCCACGGCGACTTGCCCCGGCCAGGCGCGCAAAGCAGCCGCGATGTCGGCGGCCGAGCGGGGGTGTTCGATCCCGGCGACCGGCACGCTGTACAGGCGGGTGACGTTGTGCACCCAGAGCGCTCGCGCGCTGTGAACCACGGTGGGCAGCAGGCTGAGCAGTCCGGCCTGTGCCAGGCCCAGGAGGAGCCGGCGCCGGCCCAGCGCCGGGCGGGCGGGAAGATCGCTTAATCTGTGATCGCTGCTAACTTTCGGAGCCCCTGCCATGTTCTGCTTCTCCCTGCGTTCCCTGGTCCTCGCTCAGCGTAGCTTAAGCCGCATGCGGCGAGGCCAGGTCGGCCTGCTGCTGGCGCTCTTCTGTGGCGCAGCGCCCGCGGTGCAGGCGGGGCCGCGGCCGGCCTTCGACTGTGTCAAGGTCCAGCCTGGCAGCATGGCGGCCCTGGTTTGCGCCGATGCCGGTCTCGCGCAACTGGACCAGCAGCTGAGTCAGGTCTACAGCCTGGCTTTGAAAAAGGCCGCCAAGGAGCGGCCGCCTCTGCTCAAGGCCGAGCAGCGCGGCTGGGTCAAGGGTCGGGACGAGTGCTGGAAGAGCCAGGACAAGCCGGCTTGCGTGAAAGACAGCTACGTCCATCGCATTGCCGAGTTGCAAGCGCGCTATCGCCTGCTGCCTGCGCAGGGGCCGATCCGCTGGGCCTGCGATGGCAATGCGGCCAAGGAGGTGGTGGTGAACTTCTTTGCCACCGAGCCGCCGACCCTGGTGGCCGAGTTTGGTGACAGCAGCTCACTGATGTTCGCCGAGCGCAGCGCCAGCGGCAGCCGCTATGTCGGGCGCAATGAGAGCTTCTGGGAGCACCAGGGGGAAGCCCGCATCGTCTGGGGCTATCAGGCGCCGGAGATGGTCTGCCGGCAGCCCAAATGAGGGCGAGGCCAGGCCGGGCGGCCTGGCCAATTCAGTGCCTCACCACTTCATCTCGCCCTTGTTGACCTTGGCGCCAATGTCCAGGGCCATGCCCAGGGCGGCCTGCGGGTAGGCGGCCTTCATGGCGCTGATCAGCTCGGCGGAATTGCCGGCCTTGGGCAGCTCGGCCTCAAAGCGTTGCAGATAGCCGCGGGTGTAGGCCAGGGCGCTGCCATCGAGCGCCGTGCCCGGCTGCATGTGGCCAGGCACCACGGTCTTGGGGTGGAGCGCAGCGATGGCGTCCAGCTTGGCCAGCCAGGTGGCGCGCTCGGCGGCGGTCTGGGTGTCGGCGGTCCAGGCATGCAGGCCACCGAAAACGCTGACGCCGCCGACCACCGCCTGGATCGAGGGAATCCAGACATGGCTGCGGTGGGCCAAGGCGTCGTCGAGGCCGAGGATTTCCAGCGTGCGGCCTTCCAACTGCAGGGTGTTGCCGCTCAAGGCTTCGGGCAGCACCGGCGTGCGCGGCGCATTGGCGCCCAGACGTGGGCCCCAGACCTGCAGTTTGGTCGGCAGGGAGGCCTCGATCTTCTTCAGGTTCTGCGCCGTGGTGACGATGCGGGCGGACGGGAACTGCGCGTGCAGCACCTCAAGGCCGAAGTAGTAGTCGGGGTCGGCGGCCGAGACGTAGATGGTGCTCAGGGTCTTGCCGCTGTCGAGCACGGCGGCGGCCACGCGCAAGGCGTCGGCCCGGGTGAATCCGGCATCCAGCAGCACGGCTTCCTTCTCGCCCTGCACCAGCACCGAGTTGACATGGAAGCTGGCCGGCCCGTGGTTGATGACCTTGAGCTCCAGCGGCGCCTGTGCAGGCGCGGGCTTGCCGGCCTGGGCCTGGGCGCCAGAGCTGGCCATCACTGTCAAGGCCATGGTGCTGGCCAGTCCGAGGGCGCCCATCAAACGAGGCAGGCGGAACACGGCTTGGGTGTGGCGTGAGTTGCTGTTCATGATTCTTCCTGTCTGGGGCTGGCGCCCCGTCTTGTTGCGATGACTGAACTCTATTTGCACCGGTTCGTTTGATAAACAGCGTATCGTTGCCGTATTTGTTGCATGAATCGATCGAATTGGAGTGGCGATGGATGCCTTGCGGGCGATGCAGGTCTTTGTGGCGGTGGTGGATCGGGGCAGCTTGACGGCGGCGGCCGAGGCCTTGGAAATGTCGCGCGCCATGGCCTCGCGCCATTTGGAGGCGCTGGAGCAATGGTTGGGCGCTCGCCTGCTGCAGCGCAGCACGCGCCGGCTCAGCCTGACCGAAGCCGGGCTGGACGCCTTACCGCGTTGCCGCCAGATGGTGGAGCTCGCCGAGGAGGCGCAACAGTCGGCGCGCCAGGGCCAGCGCGAAGTGGCCGGGCGTTTGCGCATCACCGCCAGCAGCAGCTTTGCCCAGCAGCACCTGGCCGAGGCGGTGGCGGCCTTTCTGCTGCTGCATCCGCAGACGCAGGTCGAGGTGCAGGTGGCCGAGCATGCGCTGAACCTGGTCGAGGAGCGCATCGACCTGGCCTTGCGCATCAGCAATCAGCTGGACCCAGCCCTGATCGCGAGGCGTCTCAGCGTCTGCCGCTCGGTGCTGTGTGCGGCGCCGGCCTATCTGCAGCGGGCCGGCCGGCCCGAGACGCTCGCGGACCTGAGCGGCCATGCCTTTCTTGGCCATGCCCACTATGGCCGCGAACAATGGAGCTTGTTCGAGCAGACACCGGCGGGGCCGCTCGAGCGGCACGTTAGCCTGGGCGAACCGCGGCTGCGCGCCAACGAGACCACGGTACTGCTGAACGCGGTACGGGCTGGTGCTGGTGTGGCTTTGCTGCCCACCTATCTGGTCGGCCCGGCCCTGGCATGCGGCGAGTTGCAGCGCATCCTACCCAGCCTGGAGCCCGAGCAACTGGGCATCCATGCGGTCTACACCAGCCGCCGCCACCAGCCACTGCTGCTGCGCAGCTTTGTGGACTTCCTGGCCGCGCGTTTTGACCCGGAGCTGCCTTACTGGGATCGTGGTTTGTGACAGCCGGTGGGCGGGTGGTGGATCCGCTGTTCGGTTTGCCAGGGGCCCAAGATTGAAAGCCGGCGCTGATCAAGCAATTTGCATCGAACGGGGCGGCAGGCTTTGAAACTTGGCGATGTGGGAAGCGCTTCAAGCGGAGCGCCAATCCCAGTATGGACACAACAGATTAGAGAGCCCGTGGCAGGAGAACTGCGCAGCGGGTTTGGAGGGCGGGGGCGACGAGCGCTGTTTCCTAACCCTGTCCAGCGGCCTAAAGGAGCCGGTCGGACTTCAGTTGTAAGTGGCGGCAATGTGCCCAAAGCCGAAATTCGCAGTTCGTCGGAGCGAAAGAAAATGTCCTTGCCGATCCGATATTGACGTACGAGCGGTGTGGACGAGCTATTGCAGGGTATCCACGATGCTCGTCGTCGTGTTGTCGGCAATCTGCGTCACCGTCTCCAGCGGCTGAGGCTGCCCGTCGATGGTGAATTGCCGGTAGACGATCCGGCCCAGCGCCACGCCGCTCGTATCCCTGGGCACAGTCAGCGTGGGAAGCGCGTATGTCGTCAGCGTAGTGCTGGCCCAGCCGGACAGGGCGGACTCGCCGGAGATGGTGACGAAGCTGAAGGCATACGCGACGGTGTTGCCCTCGTTCCAGAAGATGCCGTACTGCAAGCTGGTGCCCGCGTCCGCCTGGTACTGCCAGCCGCCGTCTGCCGGGTTGGCTATCGTGACTGTCTGACCGGCCGACGGCGCGGGCGGCTTCACCCGGTCAGGTGCCGGCGGTTCCGCGGGGATGGCACTGCGATCGAACAGGAGCCTTGGTTGGGTGATGGTTGCCGGGTCCATCGCAAAGGTGACGTAGCCGTTGGCATCGGTGCTTCCTCGGGCCTCGGGGTTCTTCCGGTCGTCCCCCGCAATCAAGGCGACGGGAATGCCCGCTGGGAAGCTCGTGCCGTCGGCGGAGAGCAATTGCAGGGTAAAGCTGTTGGAGTCGAAACTCATGATTCATGCCTCTCGAGTTGGGGACCTTGCCGGAGCTGCGCAGGGGCGCAAGCGCTTTAGGGGGTTGTATCGTTAAAGGTCAGCGCTGCTTTGGCATACTTAATCAGCGCGATCCCTTCGATTGGCCCAGGCTGCCTGGCCGAAGAGAACTGCCGGTACACCACGTAGTACTGGATCGGGTAGCCCGATACCGGGACGGTGGCGACAGGCATCGACACTGTTGCGCCGCCCATGCCGTCGGGAATGGTTTGCCATTCCGCCCACGGGCTCATGTCTGTTTCCATCAGCCCATTGCGGTACGCGAAGGCGTAGCGCACCTTGTCTCCGGGCTTCCAGATGGTGCTGCTCTGATTGATTGAGATGAGGCTGAAGGTCGGCGCAGCAGACGACCCCAGCAGGTAGTAGGTGGGCGTGGTGCGGCCCTTGTACACGCCGTAGAACCCCCAACCACTGCTGTAGACCCACTTGGTCATCCACTTCCGGCTGTTCAGATCGTTATCGGGCGTGCGGCGCTGCAACTGGCCGTCCAGCCACACATACAGCCCGGGGAAGTTGAGCTTGCTGGCTGGCCCGTTCACCGGGTCGTCAAAGTCGCTCAGTATCGGCGTGTAGGCCAGTGCTGCCGGCACCTTGGGCAGCGTGCCTTTGAAGGCGGCATAGACCTCGTCGGCGGAGGCCTGCAATGCCGTCGCGGCAATGGAGCGGTTCACGCTGTTGACGTTGTCGAGGTATCGACCATCGCCGAAGCAACGCCAAGACTGGCCCTTTTGATTGCGCACCAGCAGGCCCCAATGGCTGTCCTCGTCATGCATCAGTTTGGCTAGCAGTCCACCTACCGCGGTGGTCTTGAAGACGAGGTTGCCCACATTGCTGTTGAACTGCGCTGCGGTGGGGTCGGCAAGGTTGAGTTGCTCGGCAAGCAGCTTGTTCTCGCTGCCCAGTTGCACTCGCGGCACCCGCAGATGGCCGGCCGAGAAAAGGTCACTCAGGTAGTGGTCGGCAAAGGCATTCATTGCGTAGGCAAGGGGCAACTGGCTGGCATCGCCATTGGCTTGCTTCGCCATCCTGCAGGCCCACATGTGCGCGACCGAGTAGGCTCGATAGGCATTGATGCCGAAGTGGTCAACGTTGTTCTGGGCTAGCTTCAGAAAACGCGATCCGTACAAGACTGCATGGAGAAAGTCTTGCCAATGGAATGGCCTCAACAAGGGAACACGTGGCTCCTGACCCGCTGTGATGTTCGCGTACTCGTTCTCAAGGTTGCTGCCAATGTCTCCGTACTCCTCGGCAGTAGATCCTCCCTTCAGGTACTTCTCATAGATGGCGTAGCTTTCCCGACCCATCGTAATGAGCAGGCGGTCCAATTCCGTTGTGGCGTTCCATAGCAGGCTGAAGCCGGCTAAGAAGGCGGGGGCTCCATACATGCAGACGGGCTGATCGGGCACACCGTAGAAATCGCCGGCCAGGGCCGTGATCTGGCCATAGGAAAGCGTTCGGCCGGCGGCGGTCTGGAAGCATTGGGTGGCACCGGAAACCGTCGTGCCGTCGGGGTACTGCAGCGAGACGCTGCCGCCCAGGAAGGTGTGCTCGGCAGATTCGAATCGCTTGCGATTGGATGCATTGGCCGGCGGGATTGCCTCGGCTGTCGGGGTGACATCAGGGATCTCAGGCAGGAACTGCAATTGCACCGCAGTGTTCGCGCAGTAGCCCAGCTTCGAGATATCGAAGGGGATGCCGTGGCCGAGAAACTGCGAGAAGCGGGCCGGGATCGTCGGCGGCGTGCCCGGCACTTGCTCCCAGCCATAACTGATGTTGCCAGCGTCAACGCCCGTGCCGGGAGCGCACAGCACGGTGAGCCCGCCCGATGGCGTGAAGGGCCCTGACTCGCCACCCTGCGGCACCATGTAAAGCTGCAAGTTGCGGTTTCTCAACTGAATGACGTTGGATGTGTTGGTGCCGCCTGCATCCCAGAGTTGCGTCGGGTCTGGCGTCGGGCTGGTGTCGTAGGGGACGACGACCAGCGTGCCATCGGAGTTTGCGCCAAGCACAAGCTGACCCATCAACTGACTCAGGATGCGGCCGTCAGAGGTAAATTGCCAGAGGCAACGGGAGCCGCCGTTCGTGCCGGGCGTGCTCAGCACCACCGGTGTGCCCGCAACGGCGGGCGCCTCCACCTGCAGCACATAGTCGTTTCCACCGTCAATAGCGCTGGCGATCTGGATCCACGAATTTGAGCTGTCCGACATGGTTCTTCCCCGTTTGATGAGGCCCCAGTGTTCTCCCACGCGCACTGACCTGTCCTTAGAAGACCTGAAATATTGCTGAAACGTTCTGAATCTACTCAGGACTTGCCGGCCACTGCTCGCCGGACCGACCGACCAGTTTTCGGCTGCCGATCTGGCCCTACCGATGACCGCAACGGCCGAAACTTGCCTTCTGCGGCTCGTCAGATCCAACGACCGGTTTTCGGCGACCAAACTGGCACCGCGAAGGTCAGCGGCGAGTCCCCACTTGACGAAGGTGCTGCGGCTCTGGAATTCAGCTATGGGCACCTTGCTGCCGCTCAATCTGGACGTCTGAATGACCGGCCCGGCCGGCAGTAGCAAACACCATCTGAGCCCGGATGCTGGCAAGGGCGCCGTACGGCCAGGGCCGTACGCCGACCTTGCAATTCAAAGCCAAACGCGAACACCTCCAAACCCAGCGCAAGACATCATCAGCGCTGGACCTGGCTAGCGGGCCCCGGATTGGCCCAACATCTCATGGACATCGTGCGTCATCACCGCCAGAAAGCCAGCCAGGGCGATGTAGATGCTGGCGTACTCCCATTTGGTGGCGGCAGGCACGGCGTAGTAGCTCAGTGCCTCGGCGCTGTCGCTGCGGTACTTCCAGGCCTTCCAGAGTTGCGGCCAAGCGAGCAGGGCGATCAGCAGCAGCATGGGGCTGGGCCGCCACCAGAGCAGCGCGCCCAGCACCGGCACGCCGAGGAACCAGATGCGGGGTGAGAGCACGGCCGTGATGCGGCCGCCGTCGAAGGGCGAAAGCGGGATCAGATTGAACAGGTTCAAAAAGAAGCCGCTGTAGGCCACGGCCAGCAGCCAGTCCGCGCCCCAGGAGCGCGCCATGAAATAGCAGAGCAGGGCGCCCACCGTGCCCAGCAGCGGGCCGCCCAGGCCGACATAGGCCTCGGTCTCGGCGTTGTGCGGCAGGTCCTTGAGCTCGATCCAGGCGCCGACGAAAGGAATGAAGGTGGGCAGGCCCACGTTCAAGCCTTTCTGACGTGCGGCCAGGTAATGGCCCATTTCATGGACAAAGAGCAGGGCGATGAAGCCCGCCGCATAGCGCCAGCCGTAGATGAAGGCGTAGACGATCAGCGACAGCAGCATGGTGCCGCCGCTGGCCAGCAGCTTGCCGAACTTCAGGCCGGAAAAGGCCAGCAGGAGCAGCTTGATCATGCCTGCGGCGGCGCTTCGACCGCCTCGGGCTTCTTGCGCTGGAACCATTTGCGCACGCCGGCGCCAGCCAGGGCCACGGCCACAAAAATCACCTTGGCGAACTTGGCCACGAAAGCGAACACCACCGCCAGCAGGCCCAGCTTCTTGGCGCCCACGCCCAGCACCAGGGCGGCCAGGCCGTACTCGGCCACCTTGTCGGTGCTGCTGTTGAAATCGGCATAACGCTTGCCCTCGCTGAACTCCAGCGCGCCCAGCAAGGCCTGCGCCTCGGGCTTGTATTGCGGCAGTTGGGCCAGGCCGGTGATCAGGTTCAGGCTCAGATAGCCCTCGCGACCCAGGGCATAGGTGTTGTAGTTGACGCCTTGCGCCTCATCGGCCGGCGCGCCCTTGCCGCGCGAGGACATGGCCCAGACCAGGCGGTGGCTGTCCGAGGTGTAGAGCGGCTTCTCGGCCCAGCCGACGATTTCCAGCGCGCGCACGCCCATCTTGGCGCGCTCTTCATTGGCGGCTTCTGTGCCTTCGCGGAAGGACGTGAGCATCTCGTCGGCGTTCCAGTCCTTGGCGTCGTCGTCCTTGATGTAGCCGGCGGGCTCGAAGCGCAGGGTGGCGAACCAGTCGGCCTCGCCGTCCTTGCCGGTGGGGAAGATCAGGCCTGCCAGTTCCTGGTGTTCACCGGGGTTGCCCATGGCGCGCAGCAGGCGTGCGGCTTGAGGCTGCGGAATGAACTGGCGGTTGGCCGGCAGATGCAGCACGGCCTGGCCTGCAATGGCGATGTCCTTGGGGCCGGTCTGGGCCGCTTGCTGTGCTTCAAGAAAGACGGCTTGCGGGTCGTCGGTGCGCGCGGGGGCAGCGGCTGCGGCGCTGGTGCTGCCGCCGGTGTCTGCGGCCGTGGCGGGCAGGCCGCTCAGGCTGAGGGCGCTGCAGAGCAAGGCCAGGCGCAGCGCCCCGGTCAGGCGCGGAGAAAAAGAAAGAAAAACGCGGTTCATGGTTGGGGCTCCCTGATTCCTGCGCCAAGGCCTGTTGAAGATGTAGGTGGTGGCCTTGGGCGGCGGCCGAGTCTAGCTGCGCTCGCTCACGCGAGCTCTGGAGGCAAACCCGGGGCCCGCTGGAGCGGGCTTCAGTAGCCGCTGGCCGGCAGTCGCGGTGCCTCCAGGCGCCGGCCTTCATCGCCTTGCACGAGGCCGAAACGCGGGCCGCCGCCTTCGCGCTGCGCATCCCAATCGGCTTGCGCCTGGGCCACCGCGGCGCGGCTGAGGCCGACGAAGTTCCACCACATCTCGATCTCGGCCGGGAAGGGTTCGCCGCCCAGCAGCAGCAGGCGGCCACCGGCGCTGAGGCGCAAGGACGCGGGCGCCTGCCCCGGCGCCAGATAAGCGAGCTCGCCCGTGCTCAGGGTCTCGCCGTCCAGGCCCAGCTCGCCTTCCAGCGGCAGCAGGCCGTGCTCGAAATCGCCGCGCAGATCCAGCTGCAGCTCGACGGCTTCCTCTGGTGCATGGATCTCCAGGCCCAGCAGCGGCGTGTAGACCTGCGGCGGTGCCGTGCGGCCGGCGTGGCTGCCGGCCAGCAGGGTCCATTGCGCGCCCTGCTCTTGCCAGCGCGGGAGGCTGGCGTGGTGCTCGAAGGCCGGCGGCCGGTCTTCCTCGCCCGGGGGCAGGGCGATCCAGAGCTGGGCCGCGTGGATGCGCGCCGTGCCGGCGGGCGCGTCCTCGGTGTGGACGATGCCGTGGCCGGCCGTCATCAAGTTCACTTCGCCGGGCCGGATCAGCTGTTCGCTGCCCAGGCTGTCGCGGTGCAGGATCTCGCCCTCGATCATCCAGGTAAAGGTCTGCAGGCCGATGTGCGGATGGCCGCCGACATGCAGGCCGCCGTTCGCCAGCGCCTGACCCTCAAACTGCACGGGGCCGATGTGGTCCAGAAAGCACCAGGCGCCGACACGGCGCCGCTGCTTGGTCGGCAGGGCGCGGCGGATGGTCAGACCCTCGCCGAGCTGGGTGCTGCGGGCGTGGATGCGGTCGAAGGGGGCGGCGGGGGTGCTGTTGCTGTGGTTGTCGCTGCTCATGCTCATGCGAGGGCTCTGGGGCGGATGGGCGACATCATCGCCCGAAAAGAGCAAGCAAGGCCCGCGGCGTGGGTCCAAGCGGCGGGCCTTGCTTGGGCAGCCAGGCGGCTGAGTTTTCAGCCCGCAATCAGGCCGATTGCTTCTGACGCGCAGGCGTTGAATGTTCACGACGACGCTGCTGTTGTCTTGTGTCCGGTGAGTGGGCGGGCCGCGCCAGGGCGTGCGGATTCCGACCTGGTGGGCCCTGCATCCTGGGTTGCACTGACCAAGGCAGCGCAACTCGCTGGCGGGCTCGGGGCAACCGATGTGCCGGCTTTAGGTAAGGTGCGGTCGTTGGAGCGCATACCGACAGCCGACTGCTATCGACCTAAAGGAGCCGCTGACGCTTTCGTCGTCGATGGCTGCTTCGTGCCCAAACCAGCCAAACAGAATTTAGACTTGGCGCTCGCTGCCAACCGTCTTGCCTCGCACCAGACAACAAAAAACTGACCACTTAAGTCGGCTCTGTCGGTAGGCCGAGGCCTGCGGTTACTGTTGCTTGTTGCGGCGACGAACTGCAAAACCCATAAGGGCCAGGCCGGCGATAAACATGGCGTAAGTTTCAGGCTCGGGTACTGGCGTCGGGTACTGCCACAATTTGTCAGCCTCTGAATACCTCAACAATCCGCTGCTGGAGTCAATTCCGGCTGCGTTGCTGAATGAAAAGCCGTCGATCGTGGCCGTGGACAGCAACATGCTATTGCCAAAGCCGGGAGTGGCTCCCATCGAGTTCGTAAGTCGACCGATAACTCCGACACTTTCGCCAGATTTCAAATCGACCGTGTATGAAAAATCCACATGGAATTCACTAAAAAGCGCTGCGTCGGCAATTCTCACATCGTGCTGGTAATTACTACCCCAGACGCTATTACTGTATTTGACGGCTTCACCGCTTTCAAGCCAAAAATCTTCTCTCACGTCATCGACGCCTGAAAAGTTACCGGTACCCCAGTCTTTCCAAACCTTGAGTTGGAATGCGGTATCTTTATAGCCCGACTCTTTGGTTCCCAAGACCTCTGAACCATTAGTGAAAAATCCACTGACACGCCCCGTTAATGTCAGCGTCCCGTCACCGCGCGCGCGAATAATGTCAGAGTATTCCGCACTGGAAAATGACTTTTGATTTTCAATGCATGATACGCCTGCCAACTGCAAACGCGCCGTGCAGTTCCAGCCGATAGCACTCTTGCTCTCATTAAAGGCATATTGACCAAGATAGGTGGGCCCTTGATATTGCATGATACTTTGAAGCCGGCCACCAGGTAACGCTTGACTGGCAACGTGACCAAAACCACTTTCATACAGCGGAGTCACAGTATGGGAGTACGGCAACTCGGTTGTGATATTGTTTTGACTATCAAGAAGCTGGCTATGGGAAACGCGACCCCACCCATCCTGACCGGACGAATAGTTTGATACAGTCCCATCAAACCAGATTCCGCCAATATAGCCAGCGCTCCCAAGCATGCTTGTTATTGCACTACCAGTCTGACCATTCCTCATTTTGTTATCGAGTGGATAAAACAGCTCCGGTCGCCATTGACAATGTGCGAGCGATGGAATTATCAACAGGCTTGAAGTCAGTAATGAGCGCCAAAAATATGCACGGCTCGCAGAGGGCATTCGTAAATCCTAAAGTAAAAAGTAGGCCAAACAGAATTGTGAAATCGAGAATAGGGCGCATAACCCTTAGATTGCAAACAATGTGCTAACGCAAGCAACAGATCGCGAATAGATTCTCCCCGTTCGGGCTGATTCAGGGCACCCTTCACCTAAGGGGTCGGACCTGCAAATTCCGTGCTGCCGAAACCAGTGGCCGAATCAGCCCGTGGCCATGCTCGCCACTATTGGTAAGCCGATGGTCAATTCTTTAGTCTCTAGTACTTCCCGTTTGCCAACAGCTTGCAAGGGCAGGCGTATGTTGCACAGCACTAGCTTTTTGGATTGGCCGGCAACAACCTCGAACGGCAGTTCCGGGCACGAAGCAGACCTGCCGAATGCAATCCTGAGTGACGGCTCCTGGCCGACAGCGGCCGATCATCAACGTGCACCCGGGTGTCCGCAATCGCTGCAAAGCCGTAGCTGCCGCAACGTCATGCCCAAGCGCTTGCTCAGGGCAAACATGCGCTGAGATCTATGCCGATCATCGACTGCACTGCAAACGACAAGTCGACACCCGCGTCGCCACTGAGATCGTCCGTGTCTCCATGACTAATTGGTCGGTTCCGGCTGATCAAACACAAACGCCCGAAGGCCCAAAGAAAAAGCCCGCCGTATCAGGGCGGGTTTCTGCGTGCAGGTGAGTGCCTAGCGATCAGGCCTGTTGCTTCCACTGCTGCATCAGCGATTCCCACTTGGCCTTGGCCGCGTGGACATGGCGTTCCTTGACATGGCCATAACCGCGAATTTCTTCGGGGATGCGGGCAATCTCGGTGGCCAGCTTCAGGCGATCGGCCGTCAGGCCCTTGGACAGGATGGCCTCGATGGCGGCGCGGTACTCGCCGATCAGGGCGCGCTCCATCTTGCGCTCGGCCGTGTAGCCGAAGACATCGAGTGCCGTGCCGCGCAGGCCCTTGAGCTTGGCCAGCAGGCCGAAGGCCGGGCGAACCCAGGCGCCCATCTGCTGCTTGACCAGCTCGCCCTTGGCGTTCTTCTTGGCCAGCAGCGGCGGGGCCAGGTGGTGCACCAGCTTGTAATTGCCTTCGAACTGGCCGGCCACCTTCTCGATAAAGCTCTTGTCGGTGTGCAGGCGGGCGACTTCGTACTCGTCCTTGTAGGCCATCAGCTTGAACAGGTACTTGGCTACGGCCTCGGTCAGCGCCGAGCTGTTCAGGCTGCCCTCGGCCGCACGCACCTTCTCGACGAAGGCCTTGTACTGCTCGGCATAGGCCGCGTTCTGGTAGCCGGTCAGGAAGTCCACGCGCTTGGCCACCAGCTCGTCCACGCTGGGGCGCTTGACGATGTTGATGACCTGGCGGGCGGCGTACAGGCCTTGCACGGCAGCCAGATCAATGGCGCAGCGACGGCCCCACTCGAAGGCGGCCTTGTTGTTGTCGATCTGCACATTGTTCAGCTCGATGGCGCGCATCAGGGCGGCATAGCTCAGGGGCACGCGGCCCTTTTGCCAGGCATAGCCCAGCATCAGGGGGTTGGTGTAGAGCGAATCACCGATCAGCTTGACGGCCACTTCTTCGGCGTCGAACAGACCCAGATGATCCTTGCCCACCGCGGCCATGACGGCGGCTTCGCAGGCGGCGCCGGGGAAGCTCCAGTCGGCGTTGTTGACCAGGCTGGCGGTCGGCGAGCCGTGGGTGTTCAGCGCCACAAAGGTGTGGCCTTCGCGCATGACGGCCAGGGTGGTCTTGTTGGCGGCGACGATGGAGTCGCAGGCGATCACCAGATCGGCCTCGGCCGTGCCCACCTTGGTGCAGTGGATGGCGTCGGCGCTGTTGGCGATCTGGATGTGGCTCCAGGTGCTGCCGCCCTTTTGCGCCAAGCCGGCCGCGTCCTGCGTGATCACGCCCTTGCCTTCCAGGTGGGCGGCCATGCCCAGCAGCTGGCCGATGGTGATGACACCAGTGCCGCCCACGCCGGCGACCACAATGCCCCAGGCCTTTTCGGCGTTAGGGATGATGGGCTGAGGCACGGCGCCGAGCGAGGCATCGAAGGGGTTGAGGCGCTTGTCCTTCTTGGGCTTCTTCAGTTCGCCGCCCTCGACGGTGACGAAGCTGGGGCAGAAGCCCTTGACGCAACTGTAGTCCTTGTTGCAGCTGTTCTGGTTGATCTGGCGCTTGCGGCCGAAATCGGTGTCCAGCGGTTCGATGGACAGGCAGTTGGACTGGATGCTGCAGTCGCCGCAGCCTTCGCAGACCAGCTCGTTGATGACCACGCGCTTGGCCGGGTCTACCAGCTTGCCCCGCTTGCGGCGGCGGCGCTTTTCGGTGGCGCAGGTCTGGTCGTAAATGATGGCCGTGGTGCCGGGGATCTCGCGGAACTCGCGCTGGATGGCGTCGAGCTCGTCGCGGTGGTGCACGGTGACGCCGGCGATCAGGGACACACCCATGTACTTCTCGGGCTCGTCGGTCACGATCACCAGCTTGGCCACGCCTTCCGAGATCAGGCTTTGCATGATCTGCAGCACGCTGTGGCCTTCGGCGCGCTCACCGACCTGCTGGCCGCCGGTCATGGCGACGGCGTCGTTGTAGAGCACCTTGTAGGTGATGTTCACACCCGAGGCGATGCTCTGGCGGATCGCCAGGATGCCGCTGTGGAAGTAGGTGCCGTCACCGAGGTTGGAGAAGATGTGCTTCTCATTCGTGAAGGCCGACTGGCCCACCCATGGCACGCCCTCGCCGCCCATCTGGGTGAAGGTGGCGGTGTTGCGGCCCGGCATCCAGGTGACCATGTAGTGGCAGCCGATGCCGCCCACGGCGCGCGAGCCCTCGGGCACGCGGGTGCTGGTGTTGTGCGGGCAGCCCGAGCAGAACCAGGGCGTGCGGTCGGCGCCGCCGGCGGTCTTCTCTTCGGCCTTGAGTGCGTTTTCCTTGCCGTCGATCAGGGCCACGCGGGCGTCCAGGCGGGCCGCCACATCGGCGTCCACGCCCAGCTTCTTCAGGCGCTTGGCAATCGCGCGGGCGATGATGGCCGGGGTCAGGTCGGCCTGCGGGCGCAGCAGCCAGTTCTTGCTCGGGTTGGCCATGCCCCATTCGCCGCCCAGGGCGCCGCTGTCGGCGTCGTCGTCGAACTTGCCCAGCACATGCGGGCGCACATCGGGGCGCCAGTTGTAGAGCTGTTCCTTGATCTGGTATTCGATGACCTGGCGCTTTTCTTCAACGACCAAGATCTCTTGCAGGCCGTCGGCGAAATCGCGGGTGATGGTCGCTTCCAGCGGCCAGACCACATTGACCTTGTGCAGGCGGATGCCGAGGCGGCGGCAGGTGTCGTCGTCCAGGCCCAGGTCATGCAGAGCCTGGCGGGTGTCGTTGTAGGCCTTGCCCGAGGCGATCAGGCCGAAGCGGTCCTGCTTGGTCTCGATGACGTTGTAGTTCAGCTTGTTGGCGCGCACATAGGCCAGGGCGGCGTACCACTTGTGGTCCATCATGCGCGCTTCCTGGTCCAGCGGCGGGTCGGGCCAACGGATGTGCAGGCCGCCGGCCGGCATGCGGAAGTCTTCCGGCAGGATGATGTTGACGCGGTCCGGATCGACGCTGACCGAGGCGGACGACTCGACGATCTCCTGGATCGTCTTCATGCCCGACCACAGGCCCGAGAAGCGGCTCATGGCAAAGGCATGCAAGCCCATGTCCAGGATGTCCTGCACGCTGCTGGGGAAGAACACCGGGAAGCCGGCGGCCTTGAAGACGTGGTCGCTCTGGTGGGCGGCGGTGGAGCTCTTGGCGATGTGGTCATCGCCGGCAATGGCGATCACGCCGCCATGCTTGGCTGTGCCGGCCATATTGGCGTGCTTGAACACGTCGATGCAGCGGTCCACGCCCGGGCCCTTGCCGTACCAGATGCCGAAAACGCCGTCGAACTTGGCTTTTTCCTTGAACAGGTCCAGCTGCTGCGTGCCCCAGACGGCGGTGGCGCCGAGTTCTTCGTTGACGCCGGGCTGGAAGACGATGTTCTGCTTGGCCAGATGCTTCTTGGCCGCTTGCAGGGCCTGGTCATAGCCACCCAGCGGCGAGCCGCGGTAGCCCGACACAAAGCCGGCGGTGTTCAAGCCCTGGATGCCATCGCGCGTGCGCTGCAGCATGGGCAGGCGAACGAGGGCTTGCACCCCGCTCATGAAGGCGCGGCCGCTGTCGAGCGCGTATTTGTCGTCCAGCGTGACCTTCTCTAGCGCACGCAGGATGTGGTCGGGCAGGGGAGCATTCATGTGGGGTGTCTCGGCTTGTCTCGGGGTTGAACCGGGCTGGCTGCTGCCGCTTGTGGCGGCCATGCTCCCGTGTGCGGGTGACCGGCAGTATGTCCGGTGCTGGGGCCTGATGTACAGAGGGCGCGGCCCGGCCGCGCCCGCGTCAGAAGGCAGGCAGAAGTGTAGGGAAATGGCGGCGAGCGGTGCTTGCTATTTGGGCTTGCAAATCGGCTGCTTGAGCAATAATCTTTCTGGAAATCTAAATTCGGGAAACAAATGGCAATCAGAAGGTCGTCGTCTGGTAAAAACCCGCAGTCCACCGACGAGGCTCCAGCGGCGCCGGGAGATGCCGGCCTGGCCGGTGATCAGCCCCAGGGTGACACCCTGGACCGCTATCACATCGCCATCCTGGCCGAGCTGCAGAAGGATGCGCGGCTTTCCAATGCCGAGCTGTCGGCGCGCATCGGGTTGTCCACCGCGCCCACCTGGCGGCGCGTGCGCTGGCTGGAGGAACAGGGCTTCATCACCGGCTACCGCGCCGAGATCGACCGCCGCAAGATCGGCCTCGGCGTGCTCGCCTTTGTGCGCGTGGACGCCGACCGCAACACCGGCACCTCGACCAAGCCCTTGGAGGACGCCATCCGCAAGCTGCCCGAGGTGATTTCCTGCCACTACATCTCGGGCGCCGGCACCTTTGAGCTGCAAGTGCTGGCCACCGATCTGGAGGCCTTCAGCCGGTTTACCATCGACACCCTCTTGCACCTGCCTAACGTCAAGGATGTGCACACCAGTTTTTCGCTCGGTGAAGTGAAGGCCGGGGGCGGCGTGCCGCTGCGGCATTTGCGCGGCGGCTGAAGGCGCCCGGAGCCGCTGCGCAGCGCCTGCCTGGCGGGCGGGCGAAGTCGTGACTACAGAAGAAAGCAGGGGGAGCAGGCGATGCGCCGGATCGATGCGTTGAAGTGGGTGCCCGCTGGGCCTGGGGCGGTGGCTTGGGGGCTGGCCGGCGTGAGCCTGTTCATGATCTTTGGGCCGCTGTCCTTGCAAGAGCCTTTTCACCTCACGCCCTTCCTCCTGCTGTTTGTCTGCAGCATCTTCATGTTCTTGCGGGTGCGCGTGGCCGCCGCCCAGCGTGGCTGGAACAAGCTCCTGAGCGGGCTGCTGCTGGCAGGTCTGTCCCTCCAGTTGATCGTCCTCATGCTGCTGATCGCGGTCCTGCTGCTGCTGGAAGGGCTGAGGCCCGAAGCGCGCCGCGTCGACTGTGGTGCGCCACTGGAGTGCCGGGTGCAGAACCAAGGCGCTTTCGGCAGCTACTGGCAGATCCTGTCCGTGCGCCATCGCTACCTGGGTCTGTTCTACACCGAGACGGCCTTGACCCAGTTCGACCGAGAGGTCGTGAATGCCATGCGATTCGACCCCACGCGGCAGCGTGTGATTCTTGAAGTTCAGGAATACGGCAAGCCGCCGCGGACTGTGGATTTCGCGCTGCCCGGCTGACAGGCATGCCGGCGCTCATGCGGGTGGGCTGCCCTGCTGCTGCGCCGCTGGCCCTGCTACGCTGGTGCGCTTCATCAGCCATTCGCCCGATTCACCGCGGGCTGG
Source organism: Paucibacter sp. DJ2R-2 (assembly GCF_025717675.1). Taxonomy (GTDB): domain Bacteria; phylum Pseudomonadota; class Gammaproteobacteria; order Burkholderiales; family Burkholderiaceae_C; genus Paucibacter_A. The sequence continues at coordinate 77,428 of NZ_JAJIRT010000004.1, read as the reverse complement.
ATCGTCACCTCGTGGCCCCTTTTGACCGCATCGCTTTTCGCAGCAGCCGCGCCTTGAGCCGGGCCATGAAGGCGGCATGGCGACGGGCGGATGGCAAGCACTCCGGCGCACGTCTGCTGGGCCAGTTCTTGCTGGGCTTGCTGCTTTGCGTGCTGCCCATCTGGTGGCTGGGCCTGTGGGGCGCGCTGTTCAGCGCCCTGTCGCTGACCTATCTGCTGCTGCCGGCCCTGCTGTCCGGCCTGGCCGAACTCTGGGCCTGGGCCGCGCCGGCGCGCTGGGCCGATGTCCAGGGGCAGCGCTACAGCTTCCTGGGCGCCTACCTGCACATCGAACGCGATTTGGACGGTCAGCCCTGGCTGAGCTGCGAGGAGGTGCGCCGTGCCGGGGTGGACCTGCCTGAATCCTGGGTCGTGCAAGCCCGGCTCGACCCGGCCCGCTGCCGCATGGACGCCAGCGGCCGCCGCCTGCAGCTTCGGGCGGACGCCTTGCTGGCCGGCCTGCAGGGCACGGCCCAGCCGCGCGGCCACAAGTTCGCGCTCTGGCTGCAGCGCGTGGTCATCTATCCGGCCGATCGGGCGGCGCGGCGGCTCTGAAGCTTCTCTGTCGGCGTAGGCTGGTTTTCCCTGACGCGAAGTGAGGCGGAACAACTCTATATTCCGCTCCCCGGCTGAACCGACCGTTAGGGCGGAGCTTGGCTGGAACCGTCGCGGGCTTTTTCTTCGTGCCTTGTCTGCACGCAGGGGCCCGCGCTCACAACATCGATCGAGGAGGAGACCTTTTCCATGAAACTCAAGACCCACAGCCGTTTTCGTCTTGCAGCCCTGGCTTGTGCCGCTGGCGCCTTGAGCGCCGGCGGTGCCGCGCAGGCTGCCAGCTACCAGTTCAGCGGCGACATCAGCGCCAGCCCGACCTTCCAACGCCTGATCGGCAGCGGCCCCAATTTGTCCTCCGTGGCCAATGCGGTGCATTTCAATGCCTTCGAGTTCAGTGTCGACCAAGCCGGCAGCTACAGCTTCGAGAGCCTGGTGCCCGGCGACACCGGCACGACCGGCGGCGTCTGGGACAACTACCTGTTCCTCTACCAGACCGCATTCAACCCGGCTGACGCACGCGTCAACATCCTCAAGGGCGTCAGCGGCCTTGGCTTCGGCCCGGCGACCATGAACTTTGACCTGAACACGGGCGGCCGCTATGTGCTGGTGACCAGCGGCTATCTGAACAAGGACATGGGCAGCTTCGTCAACACCATCAACGGTGCCGGTCAGGTGTCGCCGGTGCCGGAGCCCGGTGCTGCGGCTTTGTTGCTGGCCGGGCTGCTGGCCTTGGCTGTCGTCGTGGCCACGCGGCGACGCGACGCCTGAGTCTGGGCCGGGGCTGCCGGCTTTGGTCCCTGCAGGCAGGCGCTTCAGGGCGCGATGCGCGCACAGCGCCCAATGCCGGCCCTGCAGCCGGGGCCAGCCTGATAGTCTGGGTCTTCACTTCGCGAACTCCCGGACATGAGCGCCAGCGCCCGCCTGCCTTTCAAGCATTTCCTGCTCGCCCTGGCCGTGGTGGCCATCTGGGGCAGCAATTTCGTCGTCATCCGCCTCGGACTCGACGCCTTGCCGCCCTTGTTGTTCGCCACCTTGCGCTTCAGCTTGGCGGTGCTGCCGGCCGTGTTCTTCATCCAGCGGCCTGACTTGCCATGGCGCAATCTCGCCAGCTATGGACTCTTGATCGGCGTTGGTCAGTTCGGCCTGCTCTTTCTGGCCATGCGCGGGCCGCAGCCCGCCATCTCGCCCGGCCTGGCTTCGCTGGTGATTCAAACGCAGGTGTTCTTCACCTTGATGCTGTCCATGCGCGTGACGCGTGAGCCGGTGCGGGGCTATCAGTGGCTGGCTCTGGGCCTGGCGGCCTCGGGCATCGCCCTGATCGCCAGCCACACCGATGGCAGTGCCACGCCGCTGGGCCTGGCCATGGTGCTGGCCGCTGCCTTCAGCTGGGCTTGCGCCAATATGGTGGGCAAGCAGGCCGGGCGGGTGAATATGCTGGCCTATATGGTCTGGACCAGTGTCTTCGCCGTGCCACCCTTGCTGCTGCTTTCCCTGCTGGTCGAGGGGCCGCAAGCCATGGCGGCAGGCTTGCACAAATCGGATCTCGGCACCTGGGCGGCCGTGCTCTGGCAGGCTCTGGGCAACACCTTGTTTGGCTACGCCGCCTGGGGCTGGCTGCTGGCTCGCCATGCGCCGGCCACTGTCGTCCCCATGGCCTTGCTGGTGCCGGTCTTCGGCATGAGCACCGCGGCCCTGGTCTTGGGTGAAAGCCTGCCTGCCTGGAAGTTGATCGCCGCCGGCCTGGTGCTGGCCGGCCTGGGGTTGAATCTGCTGTGGCCTTTGCGCAAAGGAAGAACGCAGGCGGCATGACCCAACGCACAGTCAAGGCCCTGATGATGCCTTAGGCTGAGTTCATGGACATCTCGACTACCCCACGCTTCCAGTTCTTCACCGGCAAGGGCGGTGTCGGCAAGACCTCTTGCTCCACCGCCACCGCCCTGGCCCTGGCCGACGCCGGCCGGCGCGTGCTGCTGGTCAGCACCGACGCGGCCTCCAACCTCGATGAGATGCTGGCCATCCCGCTGCGACAGCAGCCGGTGGCCGTGCCCGGAGCGCCGGGCTTGTCGGTCATGAACATCGACCCCAACCAGGCCGCCGAGGACTACCGCCAGCGCGTGCTGGCGCAGCTGGGCGCCGGTGCCAGCGCCGCCGAGCGCGACACCGTGCGCGAGCAGCTCAGTGGCGCCTGCACCACCGAGATTGCTGCTTTTGACGAGTTCGCCAGCCTGCTGGCCGAAGGCGCGCCGGGCTATGACCACATCGTCTTCGACACCGCACCCACGGGCCACACCCTGCGCCTGCTCAGCCTGCCCAAGGCCTGGAGCGGCTTTCTGGCCGACAACGATCGCGGCGCTTCCTGCCTTGGCCCGCACTCGGGCTTGAAGATGCAGGAGGCACGGTTCCAGGCCGCGCTGGCGGCCTTGTGCGACCCGGCGCTGACCGAGGTGGTGCTGGTGGCCCGACCCGAGCGTGGCGCGCTGGACGAGGCCGCGCGCAGTGCCGTCGAGCTGCAGAGTTTGGGGCTGAAGCGCCAGCGCTTGTTGGTCAACGGCGTCTTCCATGCCAGCGTTTCGGATGACACGGTGGCGGCCGCGCTCGAGGCCCAGGGCCAGACGGCGCTGGCCGCCATGCCCGCGGCCTTGGCCGCACTGCCGCGCCGCGAGTTGCCGCTGCGGCCAATGGACATGGTGGGCCTGGCCGCGATGCGCGCCTTGTTTCAAGATCCCTCCACAACGTTGCCGGCCCAAGCTTTGGGCGCTTCCGCCTTGGCGGCGCCCGATGAGGCCGCCCGCCTTTCGGCCTTGTGCGATGAGCTGGCCGCCGCCGGCCGGGGTCTGATCCTGGTCATGGGCAAAGGCGGCGTGGGCAAGACCACCATCGCCGCCGCCCTGGCCATAGGCCTGGTGCAGCGCGGCCATGCGGTGCACCTGAGCACCACCGACCCGGCCGCCCATGTGCTGCCCACGCTGCAGGGCGAAGTGCCCGGATTGCGCGTCGATGCCATCGATCCCAAGCGCGAGACCGAGGCCTACATCGCCAAGGTCATGGCCCACAAGGGTCGCGATCTGGATGAGGCCGGCCGCGCCCTGCTGCTGGAAGACCTGCAATCGCCCTGCACCGAAGAGGTGGCGGTGTTCCACGCCTTTTCGCGCGTGGTCAGCGAGGCGCGCAGCGCCTTCGTCGTGCTGGACACCGCGCCAACCGGCCACTCGTTGCTGCTGATGGATGCCACCGGCGCCTACGACCGCCAAATGCGCCGTGAATTGCAGGGTGGTGGAACTGCGGCCGCAAGACTGATCACACCGCTGATGCGCCTGCAAGACCCGGCCTACACCCGCATCCTCTTGGTCACCCTGGCCGAGCAGACGCCGGTCTCGCAAGCGGCGGCGCTGCAAAGCGATCTGCGCCGCGCCGGCATTGAGCCCTTTGCCTGGATCATGAACCGCAGTCTGCTGGCCGCCGGCGCGCACGACCCGCTCTTGAGCGCCCGCTTGGCCGGCGAGCAAAGGCAGATGCAGCGCATCGTGGACGAGCATCTGGCCCAGCGCCTCTTCTGGCTGCCCTGGTGCGCGCAGCCGCCGGTCGGCATTCCGGCTCTGGCCGCGCTGGCGCGCTAGGCCGGGTCGGCCTATGCTGGGCGCATGAACGCATCCCACTTGCTTCCCCGCCGTGCCTGCTTGCTTCTGAGTGCACTGGGCTTGATGCCGATGCTCGCGCTGGCTCAGCCCGCGGCCAAGCTGCCGTCTCGCAACCTCTGGGTTGAGATGCGTTGGGTGGAAAGCCGCATGGACGGCGCCAGCCTGGCCGGCGTGCGCGACGGCGCCGTGGTGGTGGGCACGGGCGGCAGCGTCTCGCCCACGCCCGGTGTGAGCCTGAGCACCAGCAGCCACAGCCAGAGCGGCCAGCAGACCCAGCGTGTGCTGGTGCTGAACGGCCGACAGGCGCAGTTCCAGCTCAACGAGAAAGTGCCGGTGCAGTGGGTTGATGTCTCGGTGCAAATGGACGGCGCGGCGGCGGCCGGGGGTGGCGTGCCCAATATGGCCGACGCCCGCGTGCGCGCTCAGCCGCGCAGCGGCTTTGTCGAACAGACGCGCGGCTTCACCGTGGCCGTGTTCTGGCCCGGCGGCCAGCAGCCGGCGCGCCTGGACCTCAAGGTGCAAACCCCCTCGGGCGAGCCCGGCCCGAACGGCCAGCCGGCCGGCCAGACCCAGCTCGACAGCAGCGTGCAGCTGCGCCTGGGCGAATGGCTGACGGTGGCGCGCACCGGTGTGGCGGTGCAGGCGCAGGAACGCGGCGTGCTCAGCACCCGGGCGGCCGAATCCCAGACCCAGCGCGAGCTGCAACTGCGCGTCGATCTGGCGCCCTGAGTGATGGGCGCAATGCGCCGCCCATCGTGCACTGCTTAAGCCAATCTTGAGGGTTCGGTGAGCCTGATCTGGCGGTGTCCCTGCTAGGCTCAAGCGTCATCGTTTGAGCCCCTTCTTTCCACCATGCTGTTGTCTGCCCGCCGTCCCTTCTTCGTCGCCACCAGTCTTGCGCTGGCCCTGTTGGCCAGCTTCGTCCAGGCGGCGGAGCCGTCCTACCCCCGCTTCGGCGGCAAGCCGTTGCCGGTCGAGCGCACCAGCGCCAAGGTCGTGGGTGTCTATGTGCCCATGTGGGAAAGCGCCGGCCACGTCGACCGCATCCCGGCCGGCAGCGTCACCCACCTGCTGTACTCCTTTTTGCGCCTTTGCGGCCCGGGCCAGATCGCCAAGGACGCGGCGCGCTGCGTGGGCAAGAAGGACTTCCAGCTCAGCACCGGCGGCGCCGAGAAAACTTTCGACACCGCCTTTGCGCGCTTGAAGGCGCGCGAGCCCCAAGTCAAGGTGCTGGCCTCGGTCGGCGGCTGGGGTGGCTCGGACGGTTTTTTCTACATGGCACCGGATGCTGCCAAGCGCGCGGTCTTTGTCGAGTCGTCCCTGCAGTTCCTGCGCGATCACCCGAGCTTCGACGGCATCGACATCGACTGGGAGCACCCGGGCGACAACGGTTCCGCCAACGGCGTGCCCCTGGGCAGCCCGACCGATGGCCAGGCCTATGCCGACCTGATGGTCGGCCTGCGCCGTGGCCTGCAGCGCCTGGAGGCCGAGACTGGCCGGCCCTATCTGCTGAGCACCGCGATCAACAGTGGCGAGGCAGTGGTCCAGCGGATCAACTTCAAGCAGGCGGCGCCTGCGCTGGATCTCATCTTCATGATGACCTACGACTTCTACGGCAACTGGTCACGGGGCGCGGGCCACCACAGCAGCTTGATGAGCAGCCGCAACGCCGCCGGGATCGAGGCCGACGACAGCCTCGACCGCTCGGTGCGCAACCTCGAGGCCGCCGGTGTGCCACGTGCCAAGCTGGTGGGCGGCGTGGCCATGTACGGCCGTGGCTTTGCCGGCGTTGATCGCCCGCAGACGGGTGCCTTCAAGACCGGCGGCTACCCCGGCGCCGATGGCTCGGCCGGCTACCGCGAAATCGCCGCTCGCTACCTCGGGCCCAAGGGCAAAGGCGTGAACGGCTACCTGGCCCAGTTCGATGCCCAGACCCAGTCCTGGAGCCTGTTCCACCCCAAGCACAAGCTTTGGATGGGCTACGACGACCCGCGCGCCGTGATCGCCAAGGGCCAGTACGCCGTCAAGCAGGGCCTGGCCGGCCTGTTTGCCTGGGAGCTGACCCAGGACAACGGTGATCTGCTCAATGCCATGAACCACGGCGTGGGTAACCGTGTCCTTCCCTGATTGAGGGCAGGGGCAGCGGGTTCAGTACTGCACACCGTAGCGCGCCCGGATGGCGCGCAGCAGGCCGCGCGCCTCCAGCCGCTCCTGTGCGGCATTGAGGCGCAGTACCTCGTCCTCGCTGACGGTCTTCTTGCTGAACATCAGGTGCACGGGCGCGTTCGAGGGGTGGTAGGGCAAAGGCGCCAGCTCCATCTTCAGCCGTCCGGCTTCAAAGAGCAGGGTGGCATGGTCGGCCATGACCAGCTCGCCGCGCTCGCGGGCCAGCATCAACAGGCCTTTCTCGAAGGTCTCGAAGGTGGAGCTCAGGCGCGCTTCCTGCAGGCGGCCGATGTACTGCTCGTAGTCGGCGCCGAACCAGCCGGCATTGAGGCTGAGCAAGGGAATGCGCCGGTTCAGCAGGTCCTGAAAGCCACTGACATCGCGGTACAGGGGCAACTTGGCCGGCAGAGTGAAGAGGCTGACCGTCTCCATGCGGTAGGCGCGGCCGAACCAGGCGAACTCGCGCCGCTCGGGTGTGTCCGAGGCGCCGGGGATGATGTCTAGCTCGCCGGCTTTGAACATGGCGTAGCGGCGGTTGCGCGGCAGCGCCTCGCCCAATTCCAGGCTGCAGCCGGCCTCCTTGAAGACGGCACGTATCAGTTCAATGTCGGCGCCCACCGCCTCGCCCTTGTCATTGGGATAGAAGTAGGGCGGCCACTCCATCATCGCGATGCGCAGCGGCCGGCTGCAGGGCGCGGCTTGTGCCGGGCGGGGCAGCAGGACAAGCGCCAGCAAGATCGCCCAAAGCGCTGCGGTCAGCGGCATCCAGTTCCTCGTGAACCCAGGCATGTTTCGGCTCCTGATCGCAAAGAGGGCATGAGGGCGGTAGGCGCACAGCATAGCCAGGATGGCTGCGGCGCGGTACCCCATCGCCCAGGCGAAATGCCTGGTCGCCGCTCACCAGGGCAGGCGCTCGCCCTGGTAGCTCAAGAAGCTGCCGCTGTCTTCGGCCTGCACGCGGTCCAGCACGGCCAGCATTTCTTGCGCGGCCAGGGCCGGCGGCCGGCCGATCTCGTCGCCGCGAAACGGGCGTGACAGGGCCGAGCTGACCGTGCCTGGGTGCAGGGCGATCAGGGCCGCGCCCGGCAGGCTGCGTTTGGCTTCGATGGCGGCGGTCTTGAGCAGCATGTTCAGGGCCGCCTTGGAGGCGCGGTAGCTGTACCAGCCGCCCAGTCGGTTGTCCTCGATGCTGCCCACCTTGGCCGAGAGCAGGGCCAGCACGCTGCGCTGCTTGTCCATCAGCGGCAAGAAGTGGCGCAGCAGCAGGGCCGGGCCGAAGGTGTTGACCAGGAAGGTGGCTTGCAACTGGGCGTAGCTGAGCTCGCCGAGCTTTTTCTCGGGCATGAAGTCGGCGCTGTGCAGCAGGCCGGCGGCATTGATGAGGAGGTGAAAGGGCGCCTGTTCACGCAGGGCCTGCGCGGCCCTGGCGATGCTGGCTTCGTCGGCAAAGTCCAGGGCTGGCGCGGACTGCCGGTGCAGGCCGATGACGCCGGCGCAGCGCGGGTCGGCCTGCAAGTGCGCCACAAAGGCAGCACCCAGAGCGCCCGAGGCGCCGATCACCAGGGCACGGTAGCCCTCGGGCAGGCTGCTCATGCCCTGAAACGGGGTGTTGTCGTTCATGCCAGCCAGCCCTGGCGCCAGCGCTCGCTGTCGCGCAAGTCGCGCCAGGCCAGGCGCTGCACGCGCTTGGACAGCACCGCCTCCAGCTCGATCCACTCGACCGGGCCGGGCTGGCCGCTGGGGCCGATCTCGGGCGCGATCACCCGGCTGACCATGAAATGACGCTCGCGCTGCTGCGGCTGCAACGCGGTCCATTTGCTGTGCAGCAGCTTCTTGGGGTGCAGGGGCGGGGCGGGGTGTGGGGATGACATGGGCTGCAGCCTAGCCCAAGCGTGGCCGCGCCGCAGCGCCGTCCGGCAATGCCCGACCCGGGTCCCGGCGCATGCCGAGTGCGTCCAACCTTCGACCACCTGGAACCGCACAATCAGCAGCCCGTCTTCTGGAGCTCCGCCGCCCATGTCTCTCTCCTCCAATGCCTCCGTGGCCATCGTCGGCGCTGGCCTGGCTGGCCTGTCTTGCGCCCAGGCTTTGCAGGCGGCCGGCGTGCCCGTGCAGCTGTTCGAGAAAAGCCGTGGCCCGGCCGGCCGCATGAGCACACGCCGCGGCGAGGGCTGGCAATGCGACCATGGCGCCCAGTACTTCACCGCCCGCGACCCTGAGTTCCGCGCCGAGCTGGCGCGCTGGCAGGCGGCCGGCGTGGCCGCGCCCTGGCAGCCGCGCCTGCGCGTGTTCGGCCCCAGCCCAGCGGAGCGCGGGGCGAGTGAGACGGAGCGCTTCGTCGGCTTGCCGCAGATGACGGCGCCGGCGCGCTGGCTGGCGCAGTCCTTGCCGCTTCATGTCCAGGCTACCGTGCAAGGCCTGCAGCGCCGCGCCGATGGCGCTTGGCAGTTGCAGCTGGCCGAAGCGGAGCATCAGGTGCTGGCCACCCAGGCTTTCGCCGCCGTGCTGCTGGCCGTGCCCGCGCCGCAGGCCGCGCCCTTGCTGGCCGGCCACAGCGAAGTTTTGCGGGCCCGTGCCGCTGCCGCCCGAATGCGTGGCAGCTGGGCGCTGATGCTGCGCTACGAGCAGGCGCTGGATCTGGATTTCGATGCCGCCTTCGTCAACCAGGGCCCTTTGCGCTGGGTGGCTCGCGACAGCAGCAAGCCGGGCCGTGCGCTGGCGGGCAGCGGCGAAACCTGGTTGCTTCATGCCGAGGCCGAGTGGAGCGAGGCGAATCTGGAGCTGACGCTCGAACAGGCCAGCGAGCCCCTGCTGGCCGCGTTCGCCGAGCTGGGTGGCCGTTCGCCCGATCAACTGGCCGTGCATCGATGGCGTTATGCCGACAGCGCGCCGCCCCTGACCCTGGGCTGCGACTGGGATGCGGCCGCCGGCCTGGGTCTGTGTGGTGACTGGCTGATGGGCGGAAAAGTCGAAGGCGCCTGGCGCAGCGGCCGGGCCTTGGCCCAGGCCCTGCTCAACGCCCGGGCCGCATCGCTTACTTCTTGATCGTCAGCTCGTCGTGGATGCTGTGCACGCCCTCGACGGCGCGTGCCACGGCGATGCTGCGGTCGATCTGGGCCTGGTTGTTGACGAAACCGGTCAGGCGCACATCGCCCTTGAGGGTGCTGACCGAGATGTCAAAGCTCTTGACCAGGGGTTCATTGAGCAGGGCGGTCTTGACCCGGCTGGTGACGATCACATCGTCGGTGGTCTGACCGACCGAGGCGGACGGGCCCTTGAGCGCCAGATGGTTGTCGACCGAACTCACACCCACCACCGCGGTGGCAATGCGACCGGCCAAGTCGATCTGGCTCTGCTGATCGGCATGGCCGCTGAGGATGACTTCGCCCTTGCGGGTCTCGACATCGATGCTGAGGCTCTTGATGCTGGGGTCTTCGAGCAAGGCGGTCTTGATGCGGCTGGTGATCACCGTGTCGTCGATCTGGTTGCCCACCGACGTCGTGGGCGTGGCCGGCGTCTCGGGCGCACGGTTGCAGGCACCGAGCAAGAGCAAAAGTGAAGCGGCGACGGCCGCGGGCACGAGGCGGTGGGTCGCGAGGGGCTGGAAAGCGTGGGTCATGGGGTCCATCCTGGTGGCTGAGTGTGAATGCATTCGAATGTGGCGCGGGCCCGGTCTGGCGTCGGTACGCCAGCGCACCGGCACGGCGGGCGGACGAGGCCTGGCCCATCAGGGCGAACCCGCATGTCGGCGGCGACGCCCCGGCTCACAATCAGTCGTAACAATTTGTTGGCGGGGGCGGTGGCTCCGACCTGCCAGCCGGGGGAGCCCGCCATGACACAGATGCCAGCGCCTGCCGCCGAGACCGAGCGTCTGGCCGCGCTGTACGCTTTGGAGGTGCTGGACAGCGCACCCGAGCCTGAGTTTGACGCCCTGGTGCAGGCCGCCGCCCTGGCTTGTGCGGCGCCGGTGGCACGCCTGGCCTTGGTGGACGCGCAGCGGGTCTGGTTCAAGGCTGGCGTCGGTCTGGCCGAGGTGGGCGAGCTGCCGCGCGAGCTGACCTGCTGCGACATCGCCATTCTGGGCAGCGATCTGTTCGAGGTGGCCGATGCGGCGCTGGACCCGCGTTTCGCCGACAGCCCGGTGGTGCGCGGCGGCCCGGGGCGCCGCGGCCTGCGCTTCTATGCCGGCATGCCGCTGCGTTTGCGCGATGGCCATCTGGTCGGCACCTTGTGCGTGCTCGACCATGAGCCGCGCCGGCTCAGCGAGGCGCAGGCCGGTGTGCTGCGCCAGCTCGCCGTGGCGGCTGCGCTGGCCCTGCAGGGCCGGCGCACCGAGCTGGATGCCCGGGCCAATGCGCGCGAGCTGACGCGCCGCGAGGCCTGGTTGCGGACCCTGAGCGAGTCCTCGCCGCTCGGTGTCTACGCCACCGACCCACAGGGCGAATGCAGCTACACCAACCCGCGCTGGCAGCAGATTTATGGCCTCAGTCTTGCTCAGAGCCTAGGGCGGGGCTGGCCGTCCACCTTGCACCCCGACGACGCCGCCCGCGTGCTGGACGAATGGCAGCGCTGCGCCAAGGAACTGTGCGAATTCGACCAGCAATACCGCCTGCGCCGGCCTGACCGCAGCGAACGCCATGTGCATTCACGGGCGCGGCCGGTGCTGGGGCCGGATCAGCAGCTGCTCGGTTTCGTCGGCACGGTCGAGGATGTCAGCACGCAGGTGCAGATGCAGGCGCGGCTGAAGTCCAGCGAGGAGCGTCTGGCCGTGGCGGCCGACAGCGGCCAGATCGGTATCTGGGAGTGGGACCTGAGCAGCGGCTATCTGCATTGGGACGCTTGGATGTACCGGCTGTACGGCCTGTCGCCGCCGGCCCAGGGCCAGGAGGGGCTGAACGGCTACGAGCTCTGGACCCGCCATATCCACCCCCAGGACCTGGCGGCCGTGCATCAGGCCGTGCTGCAGGCCATCGAGGGCAGCCAGCCCTTTCTGATCGAGTTCCGCATCGTCTGGCCGGACGCCAGCATCCATCATCTGCGCGCCTCCGGCCGCGTCATCCGCGATGGCCAGGGCCGCGCCCTGCGCCTGGTTGGCTGTAACTGGGACCTGACCGAGATGCGCCGCTTGGCGGCCGAGCTCGCCGAGCAGTTGGCGGCTGAGCTGGCCGAGCAGCATGAGCTGCTGCGGGTGACCCTGCGTTCGATCGGCGATGCCGTCATCACCACCGACGCCCGCGGCCGCGTGCATTGGCTGAATCCGGCCGCTGAGCGCATGACCGGCTGGCGCGGCGAGGCGGCTTTCGGCCGGCCGCTGGAGCAGGTCTTCCATGTGGTCCATGAACTCAGCGGTGAGCTGGTCGAGAACCCGGTGGCGCGCTGCCTGGCCACCGGTGAGCCGGCCGGCTTGGCAGGCCAAGCCCAGCTGATCGCGCTCGACGGCCGCCGCTTGGGCGTGGCCGACTCGGCCGCACCGATTCGCAATGAGCGCGGCGAACTGCTCGGCGCGGTGCTGGTTTTTCACGACGTCACCGAACAGCGGCGCCAGGCCGGCGAGATGAGCTTCCGGGCCAGCCACGATCTCTTGACGGGCCTGATCAATCGCAGCGAGTTCGAACAGCGCGTGCGGGCCGCCTTGGAGCAGGCGCAGGCCTCGCAGCCACAGGCGGCGCCCGCCCAACATGCGCTGATGTGCATCGACCTCGATCAGTTCAAGGCGGTCAACGACGCCTGCGGCCATGCCGTCGGCGATCTGCTGCTGCAGCAGGTGGCGCGCCTGCTCTTGGGCGTGGTGCGCAGCCGCGACAGCCTGGCGCGCCTGGGCGGGGACGAGTTCGCCGTGCTACTGGAACATTGCCCGCCGCTGCAGGCCGAACGGGTGGCGCAACAGATTTGCGAGCGCATGGAGGCGTTCCAGTTCATTCATGACGGCCGGCGTTTTGCCGTCGGCGCCAGCGTCGGCCTGGTGCCGCTCGATGCACGCTGGAGCCACCTCGACCTGGCCATGAAGGCCGCCGATGGCGCTTGCTATGCCGCCAAGCAGGCCGGTCGCAACCGCGTCCATGTCTGGCAGGACAGCAATGCCGCCGCCGCCGCTCGCGCGGGCGAGCTGCAGTGGAACGAGCGCATCGCCCGGGCGCTCAGTGAAGGCCGCTTTGTCCTGCACGGCCAGCGCATCGAGGACCTGCACCAGGCGCAGGAGCGCGTACCCCTGCGGCCGGGTCACCGCCTGGCGCCCGGCCATGTGCGTGCCGAAGTGCTGCTGCGCATGGTCGGAGAGCCGGCGCCGGCGGGCGACCCGCTTTTGCTGCCCGGCGCTTTCCTGCCCGCAGCGGCGCGCTTCCAGCTGGCGGCGCAGATCGACCGCTGGGTGCTCGCTGAAGTGGTGCAACGCTTGCAGGCTCTTTTGCCGCGCAGCGTCGGCGAGCTGAGCATCAATTTGTCGGAGCAGGCCATCGGCGACCGCGCCTTCCACCGCTGGGCGCTGGAGCTGCTGCAGGCGGCCGGGCCCGAGGTCTGCCGCCAGCTCTGCTTCGAGATCAGCGAGCACACCGCCGTGGCCGGCCTGGCCGACGCCGCCCTGTTCCTGGAGCAGGTGAGGGCTCTGGGGGCGAGCGCGGCACTTGATGAGTTTGGCGCCGGCGCCTCGGGTTTTGGCTACCTCAAGAGCTTGCCGCTCGACTACCTGAAGATTGCCGGCCAGTTCAGCCGCGACCTGGCCGAAGATCCACTCGACGAAGCGGCCGTGCGCGCCTTTGTTGACGTGGCCCAGATCATCGGCCTGCGCACCGTGGCCGGTTGCGTCGACAGCGCTGCCGCGCTCAGCCGTCTGAGTGCGTTGGGAGTGGATTTCAGCCAGGGCTATTTGCTGCACCGGCCGGTCGCCCTGGAGCAGTTGCTGCAGGCTCCAGGCAGGGCCTGAGGGGACAAAAAGCCCGGCGCGCGTGATAACACAGTAAAATCCCAGGTTCGATCCACGACCCACCCTGCCGCAGCCGCTCAAAGTCTGTGCGGGCGGCGGCAGTGGATTGGTGGGCAAGACCCCGGGTTTTGCAGTTTTTTCCGATTTCTTTTTCCGTACCGGAGCCATCATGGGCAACAAAATCATCACCGAAGCCGCAGCACGCGCCACTCCCCGTCCCGCCGCTCCCAAGGGCGTGACCTTCACCGCCCCGCACGGCCAGAAGTCCAGCCTGGAGCGCGGCGCGCACACCCGCAGCAAGAAGAACCCGGGCAAGCGCCCCAGCAGCGGCGGCTGAAGCCCCGTGGCCGAGGGAGCCAGGTCTTGCTTGCAATGACTGACGGCCCCTTCTGCGCTGACAACAGGCCCTTCCTCCCGGTGGGGCCTGTGTTTTTTTGAGCCGCACATTTTTGCCCTGCGCTCACCCTGAACCACCCCAAGACACCATGCTCCGCATCACCGAACTCCGCTTGCCGCTGGACCACGCCGAAGACGCATTGCGCCCGGCTGTTTTGCAGCGCCTGGGGCTGCAAAGCGATGCGGCGCTGCTGGGCTTCACCGTTTTCAAGCGCAGCTATGACGCGCGCAAGAAGTCGGCCATCCAGCTGATCTACACCGTCGACTGCGAACTCAGCGACGAAGCGGCTTTGCTGGCCCAGTTCGCCGGCGACCCGCACATCAAGCCCACGCCCGACACCGGCTACAAATTCGTCGGCCATGCGCCGGTGGACTTCTTCAACGGCGGCGAGCGCCCGCGGCCCGTGGTCATCGGCTTCGGCCCCTGCGGCATCTTTGCCGCCCTGATCCTGGCCCAGATGGGCTTGCGTCCCATCGTGCTGGAGCGCGGCAAGCAGGTGCGCGAGCGCACCAAGGACACCTGGGGCCTGTGGCGCGAGCAGCGCCTGAACCCCGAATCGAATGTGCAGTTCGGCGAGGGCGGCGCCGGCACCTTCTCCGATGGCAAGCTCTGGAGCCAGATCTCCGACCCGCGCCACCTGACCCGCAAGGTGCTGACCGAATTCGTCAAGGCCGGCGCGCCGGAGGAGATCCTGTTCGTCAGCAAGCCTCACATCGGCACCTTCCGCCTGGTCAGCATGGTGATCAAGATGCGCGCCGAGATCGAGGCTCTGGGCGGCGAGATCCGCTTCGAGCAAAAGGTCAGCGATGTGCGCATCGAAAAGGGCGCCGATGGCAGCGAGCACATCCGCGGTGTGACGCTGGAGTCGGGCGAGCAGATCCGCAGCGACCATGTGGTGCTCGCCTTGGGCCACAGTGCCCGCGACACCTTCACCATGCTGCATCAGCGCGGTGTGTTCATGGAGGCGAAGCCGTTCTCCATCGGTTACCGCATCGAGCATCCGCAAAGCGTGATCGACGCGGCCCGCTTCGGGCCCAACGCCGGCAACCCCATCCTCGGCGCGGCCGATTACAAGCTGGTGCACCACGCCAAGAACGGCCGCTCGGTCTACAGCTTCTGCATGTGCCCCGGCGGCACCGTGGTGGCCGCCACCAGCGAGCCCGAGCGCGTCGTCACCAACGGCATGAGCCAGTACTCGCGCAACGAACGCAATGCCAATGCCGGCATCGTCGTCGGCATCAGCCCGCAGGACTACCGCCAGGACGGCAAGCACGAAGGCCCGGTCAGCCCGCTCGATGGCATGGCCTTCCAGCGCATCTGGGAAAGCCGCGCATACGAGCTGGGCGAGGGCGGCTATCTGGCTCCCGGCGCCCTGGTCGGTGACTTCATCAAGCGCCAGCGCTCCAAGGTGCTGGGCAATGTCGAGCCCAGCTACAAGCCCGGCGTGACCCTGACCGATTTGCAGCAAAAAGGCCGCGGCAGCCTGCCCGAGTACTGCCTGGACGCGATCCGCGAGGCTTTGCCCGCGTTTGAGCGCCAGATCAAAGGCTTCTCGCGCCCCGACGCTGTGCTCACCGGCGTCGAAACCCGTACCTCCTCGCCCCTGCGTATCACCCGTGGCCGCGACTACCAAAGCCTCAACATCAAGGGGCTCTACCCCGCCGGTGAAGGTGCTGGTTATGCCGGCGGCATCATGTCGGCCGGTGTCGATGGCATCGAGGTGGCGGAGGCCTTGGGGGCGGCGCTGCTGGGTCAGGGCTGAGCCCGCCGGGCCTCAGCCTGGATTCAGCGGCTTGCTGCGGCGCTGAAAGAACTGTTCGAGCTGTGGCGCTAAGCGTTCGCGACCCGCTGCGTCGAGCCAATCCTTGGTGATCTCGCGCAGGCGGGCGGCGCCGGCCGGCGTGCCCAAGGCCTGGTCGATGGCCTGGATGGCGACGCGGCCCCAGGGGTTGCGCGGGCAGGCGATGCCCAGCACCAGGGGCTCGGTGGCGCCGTGAATGGGCAGTGAGACGTAGTCTTCGGCCGCCAGACCCAGTTTTTGCAGTTGGGCCAAGGCGCCCGGCGCATCGATCAGATAGTCGGTGCGGTCTTTGGCCAGCATGTCGCGCATGCGGTCGCCCCAGGCGACAGTGGCGTAGTCGGCCAGCATGGGGTTTTTGTTCTTCTGCTGAGCGGCCAGCAGCGCGTCGATCATGTCGCCGAAGCTGCGGCCGCGCGCGTAGGCGCCGCGCAAGCGCTTCTGTTCCAGCAGGCGGCCAAGGTCGGCAGCGCCCTCGGCATCGCGCGGCAGCAGATTCAGCTTGTCGCGCCGCAGTACCAGCTCGGGCGGCAAGGCCAGCAGGGTGTCGGCGAAGTAGGCCTCGGCCTCGCGCGCACGGGTGCGCACCGTGCTTGGCCGGCAGGCGGGTTCGCCGCGCTGGATCATCTGCCAGCTGCGCACGGCATTGGTGTCCAGTGGCTCGTGGCGGATGCCGGGCATTTGCTCTTTCAGAAAGGCCACGATGGGGTTGAGGCGAGCTGTACTGCCTTGCAGCCACACGATGTGGTCAAGGCTCGGTGGCGCCTGCTTGGTTTCGGCGCTAGCCTGCCCCCAGCCCAACATCACGCTCACCAGGACGGCCAGTCCGAACAGACGGCGAAATGGCGCGGTCCTGCTCATGGCAAAGCCTCAGCACGCGCACGTTGCCGATAGAACTGATCCAGTTGGCTTGCGTATTGATGCAGACGCTCGGGGCTGTACCAGACTTGATAGGTCTGCTTGTGCATCTTTGTGCCTTCGGCATGCAAAATCTCGTGGCCCTGATCGGCCCAGTGCTGCTGCAGCTCACGGAGTATGAGCTCAGGCGGTGTGGCTGACTCCGGGTTCTCGCTTGTGGCCTTGGGATCCCTCACGGTTTGACCGACGAGCAGCCAGCGCATCTTCCCCTCGCTTGGGCGCGACGCCGACGCAGCTTGTATCGCAGCAGACGCGCTGCCTAGATTCAGCAAGAGCGACAGCAGGCCCGTGGTGGCGACCCAACTTGACACATGAGTCCAGCGTGGCGGCGGCTTTTCGTCGTGCTGAGGCATGGTGCGTGCGCGTGGCAGTGCAAACAGGGCGAAGCATAGCCGGCTTGATTTGCTTTTGTCTTCTGGGTTGTGACGCCAGCATCGCACCGGCAAAACAGGACTCAGCCGCGCGCGCCTTGCGGTCTAGGCGTCCGGTCGGCCCAGGGCGCGCCGCTTATAAAAGGCTTCGAGCGCCGGCCCATAACGCGCTTGCAGGGCGGGGCTTAAAGAAGGCATGAAACTCTTGCGCAGCATGGCCGCACCGGCCGGGGTGCTCAAGGCTTTGTCGATGCCGCGCATAGCCGCTTCACCCCAGGCCGTACGCGGGCAGGCGATGCCGCTGGGGCTCAGCGCCATGGCGCCCTGGATGGGCAAGGCGAACAGCTGGCTCGTGCTCTGGCCCGCTTCGTCCATCATGCCCAGAATCCACTCGTACTCGATCGTGAAGTCGATACGCTGCCTTTGCAGCATGAGCAGCACCTTGCCGCCGAAGTCATTGGGCGAGAAGTAGCTCATGGTCTTGGGCAAGGCCGCCGCGGCTCTTTGCAGATGTGGGTCGATGGCGCTGCCGTAGCTGCGGCCGCTGACCAAGGCGCCTTTGAAGGCCGGATTGCGCAGCAGGGCCGGCAGGTCCACGGCGCCTTGGGCGTCGCGGGGCAGGCGGGCGAGGCTGTCGCGGCGAACGATCACGCTGGGCGGCGGCATCAGGGCGGTGCTGGTGAACAGCAGTTGACGTTCCCTCTCCAGGGTGCGGACCAGGGAGACATGGCAGGCCGGCTCACCGTCCATCAAGAGCTGGACGCTGCGTTTGCCGTTGGCGTAGAGGATCTCGTGGCGGACCTCAGGCCAAGCCTTCTGCATGAACTCGACCAACTGCTGCCCGGGGCTGGCAATCGGGCGGCCTTGCGGGTCCAAAGCCTGGCTGCCCATCAACCACTGCATGCGTGGCCGGGGCGGCTCTAGGCCCAGCGCCGGAGCCGCCAACAAGGTATACAACAGGAAGGTCCAGGGCAATTTCATCACTTGCGCTCGCTGCTGGAGTGCAGCCAGCATAGCGAGATTCGATGCGCTTGTGAGCTGAGCGAGTGCGGCGGTGGCCTCACTGAGGCCGGCTGCGCTGGCTGCGGTCTTTGTAGAACTGCTCCAGCCTGTGGCTGTGTTGCCGCCGGGCCTCCGGGCTGAGTCGGGCGGCCATGCGTTCGCGCAAGAACTCGGTGCCGGCGGGCGCGGCCAGCACCTGGCCGATGCGCAGCAAGGTCGCCCAGCCCCAGGCGTTGCGGGGGCAGGCCAGGCTGCCGATCACGGGTTCGCTGGCGCCCAGGATGGGCAGGCTCAGCAGCGCAGCGCCGGGGGTGCGGGCATCCTGGCTGACCAGCTTCAGCGCGAAGTCGTAGTCGATGGTGTAGTCGGCGCGATCCAGACGCAGCATCTGCAGCAGCTTGTCGGCGGCGCCGGCTTGCGCATAGTGGTTCATGCGCGGGCTTGCTTCGCGCTCTTGGGCCAACTGCTCGTCAATGGCGCGGCCGTAGCTGCGGCCCTCGAACAGGGCGCCGCGCAAGCGGGCCTGCCGCATCAGCGCTGGCAGGTCGACCTCGCCGCCCGGTGCGCGCGGCAGCGCCGCGAGCCGGTCCTGGCGCACGATCAGCTGGGGCGGGAGAACCCATTGAGCGGGCAGGAAATAGGCCTGCGTGGCCCGCTCGGGCGTACGCACGGCCGAGCTCACACACACTGGCTCACCATGCGCCAGCATCTGCCAGCTGCGCTTGACATTGGCCACCACCTTGCGGTGATGGACCTGTGGCAGGGCCTGGGCGAGATAGTCGACCAGCTGGTCCGAGAAGCCCAGGCTGGCCGCGCCGCCGCCAACGCTCAGGCTGTCGGGCATCAGCCAGGTGATGGTGTTGGCTGCGTCCTTTTCGACCGCAGAAGACGTCGCCCAGCACGGTGCGCTGCCAAGCAAGGCCAAGATGCAGAGAAAGCGGGCGGGCAGGCGGAATCTCACGAAGGCGGGGGAAGCAGCGGGGACTGGGCAAGGGCGGCCGAGCATAGCGGCCGGCACTGTGCGTCGCGCTCAGGGTTTAGCCCTTGAGCCAGCACGCTTGTGCGAAGGCCGGCACGAAGCCCGGTCAGTCGTTCAGGCGGTGCCGACCATCAGGTCGATCAAGTCGCGGGCGAACTCCAACGCTTCTTCGGGTGTGGCGAAGTAGTACTCGCCGCCGAGGTCGGCGACATCGCCTTCGGGGCCGATGTGCACCACAGCCCAACCTTCCGCGCCGCCGCCGATGGCGCAGACGCCAAAGCTGCCTGGAGCCAGCTCTTTGGCCGAGCCGGCCGTGACGAAGATGTCTCTGTTCTGGTGCGAGTAATAGCGTTTCACACCGGCATTGTCGCTGCGGAGGCAGCGGGGGCCGCAGCAGCCTCGGCGAACAGCCAGTCACGGAAGGCCATGAGCTTGGGCGGCAAGCGGCCTTCACCACGGTGCACGAGGTGGTAGGCCAAGGGCGTGCGCCAGCTCAGGGCGGGAAAGAGCCGCAGCAATCGGCCTGCGGCCAGGTCATCGTGGGCCATGACGCTGCGGGCCAATGCCACGCCTTGACCCTCGGCGGCTGCCTGCAGCACCGCCGCGGAGTTGTTGATGCTCAGTCCACGCAAGGGCGCATTCGCGCCGGCAACGCCCATTTGCTGCAGCCAGCGCTCCCAACTGGGGAAGTCGGCATGGCCGTCCATGGACAGGTCATGGATCAGCACCTGGCCGAGCAAGTCGGCCGGCTGGCGCAAGCGCTCCGGCGCCTGCGCCATGAGGCGCGGCGAACACACCGGATAGATCTCCTCGTCCATCAGCTTCTCGGCCTGCAGGCCGGGCCAGCGACCGGCACCGTAGCGGATGCCGAGGTCGATGCGCTGGGCGATGAAGTCGACGGGCTTGTGGCTGGTGTCGAGGCGCAGCTCGATCTCGGGCCAGGCGGTTTGAAAGCGCTCGATGCGAGGCAGCAGCCATTTGGCGGCGAAGGCCGGGCTGCAGGTCACCGTCAGCGCGCCGCGACTGGGGCTGGCGTCCTGAAGGCGGGCGAGGCCGCTCGCCAGGCGCTCGAAGCCGGCGCGAATCTCGGGCAAGGCCTGTTCGGCCGCTTCGGTCGGTATCAGCCGGGTGCGCCCGCTGCTGGCGCGCTGGAACACCGGCATGCCCAGCCAGTCCTCCAGCGAACGCACCAGCTGACCGACCGCGGCCGCCGTCACATGGAGCTCGGTGGCGGCGGCTGAAAAGCTCTGGTGGCGAGCGCTCGCCTCGAAGGCGCGCAAGGCATTCAAGTGAACTGGCAGCTTCATGATCAAAAACTTTTTCTATCTCGTCGCTGAGGTTTTTATGGTTTGTGGGCGTGGCCTCGATTGCGAAGAATACGCCCATCTTTTCGGGGTTTCGTTTTTATACGGCCTGGCGAGATCACAGAGTCAGGCTGGGTTTACAGAAAGTATTTCTTGTTCTGTGGCCAAGCTCAAGCCGAGCTCGTACTTTCCTCTTTATTCAAATTCAAGCATTGGAGTTTTCAGATGAGCAAGCCAGAGTTCGAAGGCAAGAAGCTGTGCGTCGTGGGCGGCAGCAGCGGCATGGGTTTGGAAGTCGCCCGCCAGGTGCTGGTCGCTGGCGGCAAGGTGCTGATCGTCGGTCGGCACCCCGAGAAGACGGAGGCGGCGCGCCAGGAGTTGGCCCGCCTGGGCCCGGTCAGCGCTTTGAATGCCGACCTTGCCAGCCCCGCCGGAACCGCGGCGCTGATCGAAACCCTGAGGGCCGAGCATGGCGACATCGACCTGCTGGTCAACGCCGCCGGCGTGTTTGCCCCCAAGCCCTTTCTCGAGCACCAGTTGGCGGATTACGAGCGATACATGAGCCTGAATCAGGCCACCTTCTTCATCACCCAGGCGGTGGCCGCCCAGTGGGTGGCGCTGCAGCGCCCCGGAGTCATCGTCAACATTGGCTCCATGTGGGCCCAGCAGGCGATTGCGGCGACGCCGTCCTCGGCCTACTCCATGGCCAAGGCCGGCTTGCATGCGCTGACCCAGCATCTGGCCATGGAGTTGGCGCCGCATCGCATCCGCGTCAACGCGGTGTCGCCGGCGGTGGTGCAGACGCCGATCTACGAAAGCTTCATTCCCAAGGCCGAGGTGGCGAGCGCCTTGCAAGGCTTCAACAGCTTTCACCCGATTGGCCGGGTGGGCACGCCGCAGGACGTGGCTGAAGTCATCACCTTCTTGCTGTCAGAGCGCGCGGCCTGGGTCACCGGAGCGGTCTGGGATGTGGACGGCGGTGTGATGGCCGGGCGCAACTGAAACCGCCGTGTGCGGGGGAGGGCCTCCTAGAATGCCGGCCTGATCCAACTCGGGGAGGCCCGCAAGCATGAAAGCAATCTGGAACGGCGTCGTGATCGCCGAAAGCGATGACACCGTGCTGATGGACGGCAACCACTACTTCCCCGCCGACTCGCTCAAGCGCGAGTACACCAGCTTCAGCAACCACCGCAGCAGCAGCGACAAAGGCCAGGCTCACTACCTGAGCCTGTTTGTCAACGGCGAGATGAACGCCGACGCGGTCTGGAGCTACCCCGAGCCCAGCGAATCCGCTGCCGCCATTCGGGGGCGTTATGCGTTTTGGAAGGGTGTGGTGGTGGGGGAGTGAGTTGGTGAATGGGTGATTGGTGAGTCGTGAATGGTGAATCGTGGGGAACACCCGGCGTTCACCCGTTCGCTTGTCCACCAATCACCAATCACCAATCACCATTCACCATTCACCATTCACCCGCCGCCCCTCGGCCACAACGCCCACAGCCGCAGCGGCTGTTTCGTGCGGCCGGCCTGGGCCTCGGCTTCGCGGCCCCAGCCCCAGAAGAAATCGGCGCGCACGGCGCCGGTGATGGCGCTGCCGGTGTCCTGGGCCATGACCAGGCGGCGCAGCGGCGAGTTGCCGCTTTGCAGCGGGTCGCCCGCTTCCAGCCAGAGCGCGGTGCCATAGGGAATGCTGGCGCGGTCCACCGCGACGGAGCGGCCGGGCGTCAGCGGCACGCCCTGGGCACCGCGCGGGCCGACATTGGGGTCGACCAGCGGCTCTTCGCGGAAAAAGACATAGCGCGGGTTGCCCCACAGCAGTTCGCGCGCCTGCTGCGGCTTGCGGCGCATCCAGTCGCGGATGCCGGACCAGGAGGCCTCGCCCGGGCGCAGCTCGCCGCGCTCGATCAAGGCCTTGCCGATCGATTGATACGGGTGGTCGTTGTGGCCGGCGAAGGCCAGGCGCACCCAAGTGCCGCTGTCGTCGTTCGCGTTGGCTTTGATGCGCAGCCGGCCCGAGCCTTGGATCTGCAGGATCAAGAGGTCCAGCGGGTCGTCCAGATAGGCCAGCTCCAAGCCGCGTAAGCGCTGGCGCTGCTCGCCCTCGAGTTGCTGGCGGCTGAAGTAGGGCCGGCGCTGCTGCAAATCGGCCGGCGCTGCATGCACCGGCACTTGGTAGTCGCCCTGAGGCTTGCGCGTGGCGTCCAGCATGGGCTCGAAGTAGCCGGTCAGCAGGCCCTGGGTCTCGCCCTCGGGTGATTCGACCCGAAAGGCTTGCAGATGCTGCATCAGCCACAGCGTGACCGCGTGGTCGTCCCCCGGAGAACTGCGCAGCGCGCGCGCACACAGCTCGGCCCAGCCGGCGGCCGGCCGGGCGCAGCCCTGCAAAAGGGCCGGCCAGAGCTCGGCCGCACGGTCCTCGCCCCAGCCGGGTAGCTCGCTCCAGTCGACCGCCACCCAGCGCGAGCGTTCGCGCTGCAGTACCTGGCGCGGCCGGCTCGGGCTGGCCGCTTCGCGTTCGGGCGTCATTTCCGGTGCAGGCGGGCGAGCCGGTGGCTCGGGCGGCAGTGGCGTGCTGGAGCAAGCGGCCAGCAGGCCTAGAATCGCGCCGGCTGCGCCCTGCCGCAGCCACTGACTGCTGGGAATCGAGGCTGCGATGGGATTGCTTTTGCTGGAGGCTTTGGGGGCCTTGGCGCTGTTCGTGTTCATCATCTGGTGGACCATGTTTTCCGGTCGCAAGGGTGGCGAGCGTCGCCTGCCGGAACAGGACGAACAGGGAAAATAAGTCGGCTGGCCGGATCAGTCTTTCGGCGGCAGGAAGAAGCTGCGCGGTTGTTCCCGGAAGCGCTGCCAGATTGAGCGGCGCAGCAAGGCCTGGTCGGCCAGCTGAATGCCGCGCGAGCGCAGGGCCACGCGCAAGGCCAGGTAGAAGCTGACGCCGAGGTTCAGCACACCGGTCAAGGCAATGCCGGCCACGCACCACCAGAACGCGGGCTGCTGCAGCACATCGAAGCCCAGGGTGCCGACGGCGGCTGCCAGCTGGCCGGTGGACAGGGTCACATGGCGCACCTCAATCGGCAGGCCGACAAAGGACAGCAGGGCCGGTGCCAGGCCCAGCATCAGGCCGAGTGAGATATTGGCCGCCAGGCCCGAGACATTGCCACGCCACCAGGCCGCCCAGCGTTGCGCACGCGCCTGGCCCAGGCGAGCGATCAGGCCAGGGTTCCAGCCGATGGCGGCTTCAACCCGGTGCAGCACAAACCAGTTCTCCACCCAGCCGGCAATCAAGCTGCTGGCGAACAGCAGCACGCCGGTGAAGGCCGCAAACAGCGGCGAGGGGCCCAGCAGGCTGAGCGAATGCAGCACGTACTCGGCGCTCTCTTTGCCCACCAGGGGCGCGCCCGTCAGGACCTGGCTCAGCCCTTGCACGGCCAGCACCACCGGCGCCACCACGGCGAGATTGCCCAGGATGCCCGCGATCTGCGAGCGCAGCAGATGCGCCACCTCGTCGACAAAGCTGCTCAGACCCACAGGCGTGTTGATGTGTTGCAACTTGGCGGCCATGGCCGGTGCCGTCATGGCCGGCTGCTTCGTGGCCACGGTCCAGTGCAGCAGGTGGATGATCACAAAGCTGGCGGCGTAGTTCACGCCCGACCAGAAGCCGGCCCAGAAGGCGGTCAGGCCCAGGGCCATGACCATGAATTTGGCGAAGGTGGTGCCGGCGATGATGGCGCCGCCGCCGGCCGCGTGGCGCAGCATCTGGCGGTAGTCCTCGCGGCTGCGGGTGATGTAGTGTTCGCCGGTTTCGGCGCTGCGCTCGGCCACTTTGCGGGCCAGCAGCGAGTAATGGTGGGAGAACAGGGTGCGGATGCTGCGCCGCTCATGGCCCACGCGCACCAGGCCGGCCAGCAGGCGGGCCAGCTCGCGCGGATGGTGTTCGGCGCCCAGGCAGTCCAGCAGGGCTTCGATGCGTTCGATGCGAGCCAGCATCTGTTCGACCGCAAAGACGATGTCCACCGACACGCCGAAGGCTTCCAGATGTTCGGGCACGCTGGAGGCGGCGCGCTGGCAGACGTCGAGCAGGGCGCGCAGGAGCTGCAGGGCTTGGGCGCTGCGCGCGGCGTCGCCGCTTTGCAGGGCCAGGATCAGGCCGTCGCAGGCGCCGGCCAACTGCTCGAAGGGCTGGTCGGCCAGCAAATCGGGGCTCATGCGCCGGCGCAAGGGGCCAGAGAGGCCGGCCGCGCGCACGCTGCTGACCAGCACGGTCAGGCCGCGCAGCATGGCTTCGCGCCATTGCGGGGCGGCGTCGACCGTGGCGCTTTCTGCGGCTGCCGGCAGGGCCGGGTTCAGCAGGGCGGCCAGGCGCAGCAGCAGCGCTTCATCGAGGGCCAGCAGCCACTGTTCGTCGCTGCGCTCGGGGAAGAGCAGGCCGAACAGCTCGGCCAGATCGCGGGTGTCGGCGGTGCGCGGCAGCAGGCGCTGCTGCAGGCGGTGCTGGAACTCGGCCCAGAGCGCCACGCGCGGCGCAAAGCCGACATCGGCGAACAGGCCGCTGGCGTCAACATCGCGCCAGATCGAATTGAGCAGCTGGGTCACAGCCTGGGCATGGGCCGGGTTGCGTTCCAGCACATTGAGCAAGTGCTTGAGGCGCAGCACCGGCAGCAAGGTGGCGCCGCTGCGCAGTTCCTCCTGGCTGGCCGGGTGGCGCAGCCATTCCAGCAGGCGGGCCAACCAGAGGTTGCGCGCGGCCAGTTCGGCGCGCGCGTCGGTGGCATTCAGCAGCGCCGTCAGGTCCCAGCTCGGGGCGGGGCGCAGCGTCAGCATCAATGCAGGGCGCCGCTGTCGGCCAGCATGAACTCGGGCACCTCGGCGTAGAACACCGTGGCGTCTTCGGTGGCGCACAGGAAGCGGCCGCGCATGCTGCCTTGCGGCGTGGCGATCTGCGCCCAGGAGCTGTATTGGAAGCTCTGGCCCGGCGCCAGCAGCGGTTGGTGGCCGACGACGGCCAGGCCATGGACTTCCTGCTCGTGGCCGCGCGCATCGGCGATGTGCCAGTGCCGGCCGATCAGCTGGGCGCTGACATCACCGATGTTCTCAATCGTGATCGTGTAGCTGAAGGCGTGCACGCCCTGGGCGACGTCGGTCTGCTCGGGCAGGACTTGCACAAGCACCGTGCATTTGAATTGAGGGTTTGGCATGAGGCCGATTCTAGGTTCTTCGTTGCCGGGCGGCGCTATGCTGCGGGCCATTCCCCTGCGCGGCTGCCGGCTTGGCCGCTTTTTCCGGATCGCGTCATGACCCCGCAACAAACCCTCTATTTGCCCGCTGATGGCTGGCCGCGCTGTCGCTGGTGCGCGGCCGCCGCCGGCGATGCGGCCTATTTGCACTATCACGACACCGAGTGGGGGTTTCCGGTCGCGGACGACCGGCGCCTGTTCGAGAAGCTTTGCCTGGAGGGCTTTCAGTCGGGCCTGTCCTGGCGCACCATCCTCAATAAACGCGAGGCGTTTCGCGCGGCCTTTGCCAACTTCGAGATCGAGCGCATGTCGCGATTCGGCCCGGCCGACGTTGAGCGCCTGCTGCAGGACGCCGGCATCGTGCGCCACCGCGGCAAGATCGAGGCCGTCATCCATAACGCCAGCCGCGCGCGGGAACTTGTCGCGGAGCAGGGTTCGCTCTCGCGCTACATCTGGGGCTTCGAGCCCAGCCATCACGCCGAGCCTTTGCCCGGCGAAATCGTCACCGAATCCGATGCTTCGCGTGCCTTGTCCAAGGACCTGAAGAAGCGCGGCTGGAAGTTTGTCGGGCCCACCACCATGTACGCCTTTTTGCAATCCATGGGATTGATCAATGACCACGCGCCGGGATGCATCACGCGCGAGAAGGTGGCAACAGCGCGTGCGGCGTTTCGTTCGCCAGCGGCGGGCTGAAGGCGGCACTGAGGCGTCGTTCGCGGAGGAGTTTCAGCACGCAGAGTTCGCAGAGGACCGCAGAGGACGCTCACAACACGATCCTCGCTCTTCTTCTCTCTCTGCGACCTCTGCGAGCCTCCGCGCACTCTGCGTTCGTATTCAAATCTCAACGTACGACGGTTCTGTGCCGGTTTCAGTCCTCCCCGTGCTGAGGATTGAACAGAAAAACGAAAAACCGCCAAGGTGGTCCATCACCCCTGGCGGTTTTCGCTGCGATGCGCTGTCTTACTTGGGCATGATCACGCTGTCGATGACGTGGATCACGCCGTTGTCGGCGGCGATGTCGGTGGCGGTGACCTTGGCTTGGTCGACCGTGACGCCGCCCATGGTGCCGATGGTCAGCTCACTGCCTTGCACGGTCTTGACCTTGCCGGCCTTGACGTCCTTGGCCATGACCTTGCCCGGCACGACGTGATAGGTCAGCACGGCGGTCAGCTTGGCCTTGTCCTTCAGCAGAGCGTCCAGATCGGCCTTGGGCACTTTGGCGAAAGCCTCGTCGGTCGGGGCGAAGACGGTGAAGGGGCCCTTGCCCTTGAGCGTGTCGATCAGGCCGGCCGCTTGCAGGGCGGTGGCCAGGGTCTTGAAGTTGCCGGCGGCAACCGCGGTGTCGACGATGTCCTTGGCTTGGGCAGACAGGGCGCTCAGGCTCAGGGCGGTGATGGCGATGAAGTGCTTCATGGTGTTGCCTTTGGTGGTGGTGCTTGGGTGGGTGAACGTGTGAATGGGGTTCACTGCTTGGGCAGGATGACCTTGTCGATCAGGTGAACGACGCCGTTGCTGGTCATCACGTCGGTGGCGGTGATGCGGGCTTTGCGGCCGTTGCGGTCGGTGATGTCGAGGTTGGCGTCCACCGTCAGGCTCTCGCCTTGCACGGTGTTGACGGCGGTGCCGATGGGCACATCGGCCTTGAGGACGCGGCCCGAGAGCACGTGGTAGGTCAGCACCTTGGTCAGCAGCGGCTTGTTGGCCAACAGCTGCGCTTTGGTGACGCCCAGCTCGGTCAGCAGCGCGGCGAAGGCGGCGTTGGTTGGCGCGAAGACGGTGAAGGGGCCGGTGCCGCTGAGGGTGGCGCCCAGGTCTGCGGCCTCCACGGCTTCGACCAGGATGCTCAGATCGGGCGTGGCGATGGCCGTTTCCACCAGATTCTTATTGGCGGGCAGGATCACTTTGTCGATCACGTGGATCAGGCCGTTGCTGCCGGCCACATCGGTGGCGGTGATCTTGGCCTTGCGGTTGCGGCCGTCGGTGATCACCAGGTCATTGCCCACGGCATCGACCTTGAAGATGCCGCCCTGCACGGTGCTGATCGCCTTGCCGGCCGGCACATTGGCCTTGGCGACGCGGGCGGGCAGCACGTGGTAGGTCAGCACTGTCTTGAGCAGGTCCTTGTTGGCCAGCAGCTGTTCCTTGCTCACGCCCAGCTCGGTCAGCAGGCCGGCGAAGGCGTCGTTGGTCGGCGCAAAGATGGTGAAGGGGCCAGCGCCCGACAAGGTGGTGGCCAGGTCGGCGGCGACCACCGCTTCGACCAGGATGCTGAAGCGCGCATCGGCCTTGGCCACATCGACCAGGGTTGGTTCCGGCTTGGGTGGCGGTGCAGGGTCATCGCCGCCGCCGCAGGCGCTCAGCATCAGGGCGGCAGAGCCCAGCAGGACCCAAGGTTTCAGCCAATTGATGAGGGACATCGTCGTGCTCCTTACTTGAATTGAACAAAAGAGAGGTTGAGGAACGAGGGCAAAGCCCATGCGAGAGTCAAGCAACAAGACAGGCAGGCTCGCGCCCACCCGGCCTCGCCTGGAAGGCGCGGCTGAAGAGAAAAGGAAAAGTGAGAGGAGATGAACCGCGGCTGCGGTGCCGGCCTCAGTGCGCGTGGCTGCGCGGCGCGCAGGGCGGCGCTCGCCAGAGCGGCAGCGGAATCGCCGTCAGCTCGTCGGCGGCAGCGTTCGCTTCGTGTTCGTCCTGCAGCGAGGGCGGGATCAGCAGCTGCTCCACCTGATGCAAGCGGCCGTTGCGGGCCAGCTGATCACTGCCGGGCAGCAGGGGCTGGAGCTGTTCGCCTTCGCCCAGCAGGCCCAGCGCACTGAAACTCAAGGCCTCGCCGGCTACGGTGCGCAACTGGCCGCCCCAGGGTAGATCGTTCACGGGGCAGTCACCCGGCAGCAGGTGTTGCAGCAAGACCTGGCGCAGCAGCGCCGGCTGGCGGGCCAGCTCGCGCTCGCGCAGGCCCAGCCGCGGGGCCAGGCGTGCCATGCCGGCGTTGCTGGGCGCCAGCACGGTGAAGGGGCCACTGCCGGCCAGCAGCGCGTCCAGGCCGGTGCTGCGAAGGGCGGCCAGGAAATCCCGGTGCTCGGGGTTCTGGGCGAGCAGATCCAGCAGACCCTGCGCCGCTGGCTGCAGCACCCGGTCGATCACATGCAGATGGCGCTGCGGCCCGGTTTGGCGGCTGCTCAGCAGCTGGGCGCGGCGTCCGCTGGCGTCGAGCAGGGTGGGCGCGGTCAGGCTGTCGGAGGCGGGGGCCAGGCGCAGGGCGTGGGCGCCGAGGGTGTCCAGCGCCGCGCCGCGGTGGCTGCGCAGCGCTTGCGCCGTGCAGGGTTGGGGCAGCACATGGCCGAGCAGCCAGCGGCGCAGGCCGGCACGGTCTTCGCAGAACGCCGCCCAGCTGCTGCCGCTTTGTTCCAGCTCGGCCTCGAAGGCGGCAAAGGCGGTGTCCTCGGGCACCAGCAGGCTGAGCTGGCCCTGGGTGGCGGCCGGGTCCAGGGCACGCTCCATGCCGGCCAGGCGCACCGCCTCGCGCCAACGTTCGAGGCGCGGCATGTCGGCTTGGGTAGGCGCGAGCGGCGACACGCAGGCGCTGCTGTCGGGCAACAGCTCGCTGCGTGCCAGGCGTGCCAGGCGGGAGGGATTGATGAGCCAGTTCAACATGGATGGGTCTCCGTGGGCTGTGCTGCGTCTGCGTGCCGGGTGGGTGGGCGAAGGTTTTGCCGAATGTGCTGGGTGTGAGGCCCGTGGGCCGTGAGTGATCTGTACCGCTTGGGATGAAATGTGAACTGAGTAGTTCACAAAGTCAACTGTTGCGTTTAAAAAGTTACGAATTCGGGTGTTTGGAAACGGCGCTGTCGTTTCCGCGGCCGATGGCGCCTAGAATCGCGCCATGGCAAGAGTCTCTTTTCGCGAACAAGTGTTGCAAGTGCGTGAGGACGCCATCGTGGCCTCCGTCAATCGCCTGCTGGCCGAAAAAGGCTTTGACCTGATGACGGTGGACGAGGTGGTGGCCGATGTCGGTATCGCCAAAGCCAGCCTCTACAAGCACTTCTCGTCCAAGGAAGAACTGGCCGCCGCCGCCATGGTGCGCGTGCTGGATCTGGCCCTGGCCGAGGTGGAGCGCTTGCTCCAGCAGCCCGCGGCGCCGCTGGAGCAGTTGCGCGCCGTGGCCCGCTGGACCATGCAGGTGCAGCTGGCGGGCGAGATGCCCTCGTTGCCCTCGCAAAACTCGACGCTGCGCGCCGCCCTGGTGGCGCACAAGGGCTATATGGACCGGCTGCTGCGCCTGTCCGACCTGCTGGGCGAGTGGATCGAAGCCGGTCAGGCCGACGGCAGCCTGCGCGCCGAGCTGCCGCCCGAGGTGCTGCTCTACACCTTGTTTGCTCGCGCCTGCGACCCGGTGCTGGGCCTGCTCAAGGCCGCCGGCCAGTACAGCGATGCGCAGATCATCGACATCCTACTGCTCAGCTGCTTCGGTGGCTTGGCCTCAGGGCAAGAGGCCCCTGCCGCCGCCAGCCCCAAGCGGATGCGCAAGGGCTGAGGCACGCCGCCAGCCGCCGGTGCCGCGCCCGCGGCGGCAATCGCACAAGAGTCTGTGTAAACGGGAGTTGGGCCTATTGCCTTGCATTGCTGTATGAACATACAGTGCTGGGCGCCTTGCTGGCTTTCAGCTTGGCCTTGAAACCCAACGCCAGGAGCCCAACCATGCTGGACCACATGACCTTTCGCGTGCGCGATATCGCCCAAGCCAAAGCCTTTTACGCCGCCGCGCTGGCGCCACTGGGCTACACCCTGGCCCTGGAGGGTAATTTCGGCGCCAATATCGTTGGCTTCGGCCACCCGGACTCCAGCGAACCCGAAGGCAAGCGTACCGACGTCTGGTTCATCGACGGCCCCTCGCCCTACGGCGGCCCGGAGGTGACAACAGGCTGCCACCTCTGCTGGCGCGCCGCCAGCCGGGCGCAGGTCGATGCCTTCTACGCCGCCGCCATCGCCGCCGGCGGCCGCGACAACGGCGCGCCGGGTCTGCGCCCGCACTACCACCCCAATTACTACGGCGCCTTCGTCCTCGACCCCGAGGGCAACAATATAGAGGCGGTCTGCCACCTGCCAGGCTGAGGTCCTTGCAAAGCGTCAGACAATGCGGGTCTTGAAACCGAGTCCAACGCCTGTGTGGGTGTTGGAGCCATGGCCCGCGCGGCCAAGAAAGACCGAGTCGATGAACCGCCGTGTCAGAAGTCTGCTTGCCGGACTGTGCGCCCTGGCCCTGAGCTCCGGCGCTCAGGCCTCGATCCACGCCGACATCGACAATCAGAAGCTGTTGACCTTTCTGCTGGTGGTGCTTGTGATCGCGGTGATCGTCTTCGCCCTGGTGCTGCGCTTGTTCATGAGTCTGGCCAGGAAGGGTCGGGATCTGTTCGCCAAGCCGGGCAGCATTCGTCGGCCCTAGCCGAGCCGGGCTGCGCTGGCGATCTCAAGCGGTACGCGGGCTGAGCCGCCGGCCTTCTACCTTCTAAAATCCCCCATCCGCCCCACCGAGCGCCCGCGCGCCAGCAGCCAGCCATGAGCACCCCTCAATACCGCATCGCCCCCAGCCTCCTGTCCGCCGATTTCGCTCGCCTGGGCGAAGAAGTCCGAAATGTGCTGGCCGCCGGCGCCGACTGGATTCACTTCGACGTGATGGACAACCATTACGTGCCCAATCTGACTTTCGGGCCCATGGTCTGCGAGGCGCTGCGCAAGCATTCGGTCAAGCCGGACGGAACGCCTGCCGCCATCGATGTGCACCTGATGGTCGAGCCGGTCGATGCTCTGGCCGTGGCCTTTGCCAAGGCCGGCGCCGATCTGGTGAGCTTCCACCCCGATGCCTCCAAGCATGTGGACCGCACCCTGCAACTGATCAAGGCCGAGGGCAAACAGGCCGGCCTGGTGTTCAACCCGGCCGAGCCGCTGGATGTGCTCGAGTGGGTGATCGACAAGGTCGACCTGATCCTGATCATGAGCGTCAACCCCGGCTTCGGCGGCCAGAGCTTCATCCCCAGCGCGCTCAAGAAGCTGGAGGCCGCGCGCAAGATCATCGACAAGAGCGGCCGTGACATCCGCCTGGAGATCGACGGTGGCGTCAAGGTCGACAACATCCGCCAGATCGCCGATGCCGGCGCCGACACCTTTGTCGCCGGCTCCGCCATCTTCGGCAAGCCCGACTACAAGGCCGTGATCGACGCCATGCGCGCCGAACTCGCGCGCTGATCGCCGTGCCTGCCGTTCTCTTTGTCTGCACGGCCAATATCTGCCGCTCGCCCATGGCCGAGGCGCTGCTGAAGGCGCGTCGGGCCGGCTTCGGCCCGGGTGCTGATGCGGCCTTTGTCGATGTGGCTTCGGCCGGTGTCCATGCCGGTTCGCGCGGTGAGCCGGCCGACAAACGGGCGGCCGCGGCGCTCGAGCGCGTGCGCCTGGGCATCGACAAGAAGTGGCGATCGCGTCGGGTGCGCACCGAGGATTTCCAGCGTTACGAGCTGATCCTGGCCATGGAGACCGACAACCTGGTCGCCCTGCGCAAGATCTGCCCCCCCGAGCTGCAGCATCGCCTGCACCTGTTCATGGACCTGGTGCCCGGCATGGCCGGCCAGGATGTGCCCGATCCATACTTTGGCCCGGCCAGCGGTTTTGATCAGGTGTTGATGCTGCTGGAGCGCGGCTTGGTAACACTGGGTCAGGCCTGGCGCAAAGGGGCGCTGCCGCGGGCTTGAGTGAGCAAAGACAGCCAAGCCGGGTCGCTTGCGCTCAAGCGACCATGACGTGGCGGTTCTTCAGGACGAGATGAATCTTGTCGCCGATGGTGTCCTTGTTGAAAGGCTTGACCACATAGCCGCTGGCGCCCAGCTGGGCGGCGCGCACGATGTCTTCCTTGCGGCCCTCGGCCGTGACCAGCAGCACCGGCACCTGGCGCAGCGCGGTGCCCTCGGGCTTCTGGCGCAGGGCTTCCAGCAGCTGGAAGCCATTCATCACCGGCATATTGATGTCGCTGAGCACAAAGTGCACCGGCTCGCCCGATTCGGCCGCCAGCTCCAGGGTGCGCAGCGCGACCTGGCCGTCCTCGGCCTCCAGGATCTTGCGAAAGCCCAGCTCGCGCAGCAGGCCCGAGATGATGCGGCGCATGGTCGAGAAATCGTCCACCACCAGAAAACAGAAATCTTCGCGTTTGATCGTCGTGACCATGCCCGGCCGCCCTCCATGGAGTTTCGTCATCCTACCCAGCGGCGCGGACGCTGGTCCCAAAACACAGCGGGCAGCCCGAAGGCTGCCCGCAAATGTGTGGAGTTTGGCTCAGCTCAGCGCGAGCGCCGGAGCCTCACTCAGAGCGTCGGGTAGTCGGTGTAGCCCTTGGCGCCCGGCGTGTAGAAGGTGCTGGGGTCCGGTGCATTGAGCGCGGCGCCGGCCTTGAGGCGGGCCGGCAGGTCCGGGTTGGCCAGGAAGCTGGTGCCGAAGGCCACCGCATCCAGCTGGCCCGCCTCGATGGCCTGGCTCGCCTCTTCGCCGCTGTAACCCATATTGCCGATCAGCACGCCCTGGTACTTGGCGCGGGCCACGGGCATCACATCGGCTTTTTGCACCTGGAAGAAATCGGCGCGCATGACGTGCAGGTAGGCCAGCTTGTAGGCGCTGACCTTCTCGGCCAGGAAGCCGATCCAGCCTACGGGATCGCTGTCGACCATGCTGTTGTAGCTGTTCAGCGGAGACAGGCGCAGGCCCACACGATCGGCGCCGATGGCGGCCGTCACGGCATCCAGGACCTCGAACAGGAAGCGGGCGCGGTTCTCCAGCGAGCCGCCGTAGGCATCGCTGCGCTTGTTGACGCCGTCGCGCAGGAACTGGTCGATCAGGTAGCCGTTGGCACCATGCACCTCGACACCGTCAAAGCCGGCGGCGATGGCATTGCGCGCGCCCTGGGCATAGGCCTCGACCAGGGCTGGGATTTCATCAGCGCGCAGCTCGCGCGGCTGGGCATTGGCTTCCTTGCCATTGGGGGTGTGCACCTCGCCGTCGATGGCGACCGAGCCTGAGGACACCGGGGTCGTGCCTTCGTTCATGGCCGGGTGTGCGGCGCGGCCGGCGTGCCAGATCTGCATGAAGATGCGGCCGCCCTTGGCGTGCACGGCGGCGGTGACCTGCTTCCAGGCTTCGATCTGCTCGGCGTTGTAGATGCCGGGCTCGTTGATGAAGGCCGAGGTGTTGGGGGCCACCATGGTGCATTCGGTGATCAGGAGGCCACCGCTGGCGCGCTGGGCGTAGTACTCGGCCATCAGCGCATTGGGCATGTGGCCGGCGTCCGCGCGGGTGCGCGTCAGCGGGGCCAGCAGGATGCGGTTGGGCAGGGTCAGGGCGCCGACTTGGAGGGCAGAAAAAAGCATGGATGTGTTCATTTCGTTGGCGCTGCCAAAAGCAGCAGGTGCGACAAGGTAGCACCGAGGCAAAGAACTTGCCGCAGCGCGCGTGGTGATTTTGCGCTAGCCGCGCCCGGTTCAGGCCGTGTTTGCATGGGCGTGCGCCGGGGGGGCTGGCGTGTCCTCGACCACCCGGGTGTCTGGGCCCTTGCCGCTGAAGCGGTCAAGGGCCAGGTAGATCACCGGCGTGATGTAGAGCGTCACCGCCTGCGACAGAATCAGGCCACCGACCACGGCCAGGCCCAGGGGCTGGCGCAGCTCGGCGCCGGCGCCCAGGCCCAGGGCGATGGGCAGGGCGCCCATCAAGGCGGCCAGGGTGGTCATCATGATGGGGCGGAATCGCAGGATGCAGGCCTCGCGGATGGCCTGGGCCGGGCTCATGCCGCCGTGGCGCTGCGCCTCCAGCGCGAAGTCGATCATCATGATGGCGTTCTTCTTGACGATGCCGATCAGCATCAGGATGCCGATGGTGGCGATCAGCGTCAGGTCCATGCCGAAGAGCTCCAGCGTGATCAGCGCACCCACGGCCGCCGAAGGCAGGCCGGCCAGGATGGTGATGGGGTGGATGTAGCTCTCGTAGAGCACGCCCAGCAGCACATAGATCACCGCAATCGCCAGGCCGATCAGCAGCAGCTGGCCGCCTTGCGAATCCTGGAACACCGCGGCATCACCGCCGTAGCTGGTGATGATGCTGGCCGGCAGCTGGATCTCCTTGACGTAGCCGTCCAGCTTGGCCGTGGCATTGCCCAGGGGCACGTCGGGTGCCAGATTGAAGGACAGGGTGATGGCCTGCAGCTGACCCTGGTGGTTGACCGAGGTGGGCCCCAGGCCGCGCTGCACGTTGGCAAAGGCCGTCAGCGGCACCAAGACGCCGCCCTTGCCGCGCAGATAGATCTTGCCGAAGGCTTCTTCGTTCAGGCGCTCGCTGTCGGCCGCCTCCATGATGACCTGGAAGGTGTTGCTCTCGGCATAGATGCTGCTGACCTGACGCTCGCCGAAGGCGGCGTAGAGCGCGCTGCGCAGGTCCTGCATCTGCACGCCCAGCACGGCGGCGCGTTCGCGGTCGATGATGAGGTTGGCCTGCAGGCCGCGCAGCTGGGAATCGCTGGTCACATCGCGGAACATGGGGTCGCCGCGCAGCTTCTCCTGCAGCTTGCTGGCCCAGCTGTTCAGCTCGCCGGCCGCCACCGATTGCAAGGTGTACTGGTAGCGGCTCTTGCTCTGCCGCCCGCCCAGTTGCAGGTTCTGCACCGGGCGCAGGTAGACGGCCAGGCCGGGCACGGCGCGCAGCTTTTTGCGCAGGCCCTCGACCACCTCTTTCATCGGCGGGCGCTCGCCGCGTGCTTTCAAGTTGATGAACATGCGACCGGTGTTGACCGCATTGCCGCCGCCACCGCCAGCCCCCAGCGCCGCCGAAACGCTGGCCACGGCCGGGTCTTTGCGCACGATCTCGGCGGCCTGCTCCTGAAGCACCTGCATGGCGTTGAAGGAGATGTCCTCGGAGGCCTCGGTGCTGGCCTGGATCTGGCCGATGTCCTCTTCGGGGAAGAAGCCTTTGGGAATGCGGTCGTAGAGCCAGGCGCTGGCGGCAAAGCTCAGCAGGGCCACGGCCAGCACCCAACGGCGGTGGCGCAGGGCGGTATCCAGGCTGCGGGTATAGGCGCCCAGCACGGCGTTGAAGCCGCGCTCGAACAGGCGGCCGAAGCGGCCTTCCTCCTGCGGCTCGTGGTGGCGCAGAAAGCGGCTGCAAAGCATGGGCACCAGGCTCAGCGAGACCACGGCCGAGACCAGGATGGACAGGCTGACCACCACCGCGAACTCGTGGAACAGCAGGCCGATCACACCCGGCATGAAGAAGATGGGGATCAGCACCGCCACCAGCGAGATCGAGATCGAGACGATGGTGAAGGCCATCTCGCGCGCGCCGCGCACGGCGGCCGCAAACGGCTCCATGCCGTCCTCGACATGGCGGACGATGTTCTCCAGCATGACGATGGCATCGTCCACCACCAGG
This sequence comes from Paucibacter sp. DJ2R-2, assembly GCF_025717675.1. Classification (GTDB taxonomy): domain Bacteria; phylum Pseudomonadota; class Gammaproteobacteria; order Burkholderiales; family Burkholderiaceae_C; genus Paucibacter_A. Next base: position 41,660 of record NZ_JAJIRT010000004.1, on the reverse strand, counting down.
CCCACAGCCAAGGTGATGCCCAGCAGCGAGATGTTGTCCAGGCTGTAGCCCAGGGCGTAGAGCAGGGTCAGGGCGCCGATCAGCGAGATCGGCAGCGACAGCGTCGGGATCAGCGTCGCCACCGCCTTGCGCAGGAAGATGAAGATCACCATCACCACCAGGGCCACGGTCAGGGCCAGGGTGAAATAAACGTCGTGCAGCGATTCGCGCACCGAGAGCGAGCGGTCGTTCAGCGTGCTCATCTGCACCGAAGCCGGCAGCTGGGCCTGGAAGCGCGGCAGCATGGCCTTGACCGCATCGACCACCTTGACCGTGTTGGCATCGGGCTGGCGCTGCACGGCCAGGGTGATGGAGCGCTCGCCGTTGAAGCTGGCGAAGGATTTGACCGTCTCGAAGCTGTCCTGCACCTCGGCGACATCACGCAGAAAGATGGGCGCGCCATTGCGGCTGCCCACCACGATGGCGCCGAACTCGCGCGCGTTCTTGAGCTGCTTGTTGGCCTGGATGGTCAGGGTCTGGCGGGTGCCGTCAAGCACGCCCACCGGCGTGTTGGCATTGGCGCCGCGGATCGCGGCTTGCAGCTCTTCCAGCGTCAAGTTGCGTTGCTGCAGCAGCTCGGGGTTGACCTTGATGCGCACCGCATAGCGCTTCTGGCCAAAGATGGAGACTTGCGCCACGCCGTCCAGCGTGGACAGGGCCGGGGTGATCAGGTTCTCGGCGAAATCGTTCAGCTCGGACAGATTGATCGAGGGCGAGGTCAGCGCCACCAGCAGCACCGGCGCATCGGCCGGGTTGACCTTGCGGTAGCTGGGCGGCGAGGTCATCTCGGTGGGCAGGGCGCGCAGCGAGCGGAACAGCGCCGCCTGCACATCCACCGCGGCCGCATCGATATTGCGCGAGGGGTCGAACTCCAGGGTCAGCGAGGTCGAGCCCAGGATGCTGCTGGAGGAGATTGCGCTCAGGCCCGCGATGGTGGAGAACTGCTTTTCCAGCGGCAGGGCCACCGAGGAGGCCATGGTCTCGGGCGAGGCGCCGGGCAGGCTGGCCTGCACATTGATGACCGGTGTGTTGTAGGAGGGCAGGGCGGCCACCGGGATCTTGCTCCAGGCCGCCAGACCGGCGATCACCAGGGCGAGATTGAGCAGCACGGTCATGACCGGCCGGCGGATGAAGGCTTCCGTCAGGCGCATGCTCAGGCTCCGGCGGCGGATGCTGCGGATGCGGAAGCAGGCACGCCAGAGGCTGCAGCTGCCGCCGCAGCCCCGCGTTTGCCGCCACCCTGGGCCGGGTTCAGCTGGGCCGGCTGGGGCTTGAGCGGCGTGCCGGGGCGCAGGTTCTGTTTGCCTTCCACCACCACGCTGTCGCCGGCCTTCAGGCCTTCGACCACGATCCAGTCTCCGAAGGGGTAGCGGGTCTGCACCGGGCGCATCTCGGCCGCCTTGTCGGCGCCCACCACGTAGACAGAGCGCTCGTTGCCGCGCTGGATGATGGCCGCCTGTGGCACCACCACCGCGTCCTTGATGGTGCGCAGCGTCATGCGGATGCGCACGTACTGGCCGGGCCAGAGCGTCTGCTGGCTGTTGTCGAATTCGGCCCGCACCTTGATCGTGCCGGTGCTGCTGTCGACGAGGTTGTCGACAAAGCCGAGCTTGCCCTTCAGGGGCTGTTCCTTGGCCGCTTGATCACTGCCCCCGCGCGCGCCGGGCATCAGCAGTTGGGCATCGAGTGCGGGCGGGTTCTTCTCGCCCGGCGCGGCGCGGGTGGCCGCCAGCAGCGATGCCAGCTGGCTTTCCGGCAGGTTGAAGCTCACGCCGATGGGGTTCATCTGCACGATGCTGAGCAGGGGCGTGGCCGCCGCGCTGCCGCCTTGCACCAGGCTGCCCGGGTTGACGCTGATCAGGCCGACGCGGCCGTCCATGGGCGCGCGCAGCTCGTTGTAGCCCAGGCTCAATTCAGCCGTTCTCAGCGCGGCCTCGTCGGCCTGCACGGCGGCGCGTTGCGCTTCCACCGCGGCCTGGCTGCTGTCCAGGGCGCTGGGGGCGATGAAGTTCTGAGCACGCAGCTCCTGGGCGCGCTTGTACTGGCGCTCGGCATCGGCCAAGCTGGCACGGTCGCGGGCCAGCTGGGCGCGGGCGCGCTCGACATTGGCCCGGTCCGGCCGGTCGTCGAAGCGGAACAAGACCTGACCCCGGCGCACCGTGTCGCCGTCCTTGATCAGCACCTCGCGCACCACGCTGCTGGTCTGGGCGCGCAGGTCCACGGTCTTGAGCGAGGCCACGGTGCCGCTGGCTTCCACCGTCACCGGCACGTCCTGCAGTCGGGCGGCCATGACGCCCACGGTTTGTGGCGGGCTCTTGCTGCTGGAGCTGCCGGCTGCGCCGCTGGCCGCGGAAGCGGGGCTGGCAGGCGCCGCGCTGTCGGCGCCCGGGCTTGGTTTCTTGTGCTGCTGGAGGTACCAGCCGCCGCCGGCCAGGCTCAGCAGGACGATGGTGCTCAGGGCGACGGGCTTGAGGCGCATTTCTTGTTCGCTTTCGGCGCAGGCACCTGAAAACGGTGCACTGTGAGAGGGGTGCCGAAGCTTACGCGATCAAGAAATGGCGCGTATTGCTGCTCCGTGAACGGGGATGGGCTTCAGGCCAGGGCTTGCATGGCGCGGGCGAGCTGCGCACCGACACGGGCGTTGTTCTTCACCAGGGCGATGTTGGTGGCCAGGCTGCGGCCTTCGGTCAGGGCTTTGATGCGCGCCAGCAGGAAGGGCGTGACGGCCTTGCCCGTGATGCCTTGCGCTTCGGCCTCTTGCAGGGCTTGGGCGGTGATGGCGGCTATCTCCTCGCGCGGCATGGCCTCGGCCGCCGGCACCGGGTTGCTCACGACCACGCCGCCGCGCAGGCCCAGGTCCCATTTGCAGCGCAGAAAGCGGGCCTGCTCGGCGGCCGTGTCGAGGCGGAAGTCGGCCTTGAAGCCGCTGTCCGGCGTGTAGAAGGCGGCAAAGTGGTCCTGGCCCACGCTGAGCACGGGCACGCCGTGGGTTTCCAGGTACTCCAGGGTCAGGCCGATGTCCAGAATGCTTTTGGCGCCGGCGCAGACCACGGCCACGGAGGTCTGTGCCAGCTCCTGCAGATCGGCCGAGATGTCGAAGCTGGTCTCGGCGCCGCGGTGCACGCCGCCGATGCCGCCGGTCACGAAGACCTCGATGCCGGCCAGCTCGGCGCAGATCATGGTGGCCGCCACCGTGGTGGCACCGATGCGGCCGCTGGCCAGCACAAAGGGCAGGTCACGGCGGCTGACCTTCATCGCCTCAGGCGAGCGGCCCAGCAGCTCCAACTCGGCGTCGGACAGGCCGATGCGGATCTTGCCGTCCAGGATGGCGATGGTGGCCGGCACGGCGCCCTCGGCGCGGATGAGGGCCTCCACCTCGCGGGCAGTCTGCACGTTCTGCGGGTAGGGCATGCCGTGCGAAATGATGGTGGACTCCAGGGCCACCACGGGCTGGCCGGCGGCGCGCGCGGCGGCCACTTCGGCGGAGAAGACCAGGAAATCGGCGGAGGGGGTGGTGCGGGAGATGGAGTTCATGCGTGTGGCTTCGTGAAATCTTCTTGCTCTTGCAGCAGCGCGGGGCTGAGCTCGGGGTGAACGGTGTGGGGGCTTTGCACGGTCAGGGCGGCCAGGCGCAGGCCCAGGCGGCAGGCACTGGCCAGACTGGCCTCGGCTTGCAGCAGGCCGGCACAGACGCCGGCGGCCAGGGCATCACCGGCGCCGGTGACATCGCAGACCGGCACGGCCGGGGCACGCAGATGCAGCGGGGCCTGGCCGGCCTCGCTGCAGATCAAGCCGGCCTCGCCCAGGCTCAGCACCAGCTGGGGCAGGCCGCGGGCATGGAGCTCGGCCAGGGCCGGGGCCAGGGCGGGCAGGGGCTGCTGAGGGTCATGGGCGGGCAGGGCGTGTCCGAGCAGGGCCGCCAGCTCGCCGCGGTTCAGCAGCAAGGTCGTCAAGCCTTGCAGCTGGGCCGGCAGATTGCGCATCTTGGCCTCGGAGACCGCCACGGCCAGCAGGCGCCGGCCCGGGTTCTCTTGCGCTTCGCGCAGCAGCAGGGCGATGCTCTCGGCCGGCAGATTGAGGTCCAGCACGATCAGGCGCGCCTGCTGGCGCTGGGCGCAGCTGCGGCGCAGAAACTCCGGGTCCAGGCGCTCGGCCAAGGGCATGGCGGCCAGGGCCAGTTGCATCTCGCCGGCCGCATCGAGCACGGCGGTGTAGCTGCCCGTCGGTGCGTCCGCCGCGCGCAGCGTGCCCTGGGTGGACAGGCCCACGGCCGCCGCTTGCGCCAGCAGGGCCTGGCCGGCGGCGTCCTCGCCCACGGCGGTGATCAGCTGGGTGGGCAGGCCCAGGCGGGCCAGGTTCTCGGCCACATTGCGCGCCACGCCGCCCAGGCTTTCGCTCATCACGGCCGGGTTGGAGCTGCCCATCTGCAGCGCGCCCAGGGTGCGCAGTTTGCGGTCGATATTGGCGCCGCCGATGCACAGCACCGGCGCCTGCTGCGGCAGCACATAGGCGCGGCCGAGGATGCGGCCCTCGCGCGTCAGCGCCGCGATATGCCCGGCCACGGCCGAGCGCGACAGGCTCAGGCGCTCGGCCAGTGCCTGCTGGCTGATGAAGGGGTCTTGCTGCAGCAATGCCAGCAGCAGCTCTTTTTTGCTGTCCATGCCGGCATTTTAGACAAATGTCTTATTAAAAGACAAATGTCCGATCCGCCGCAGCGCCTTCACCGGTTCACTTGTTCACTTCTTCACCGCCTAGTTGGGGCAGACGCGTTCGCCCGTGCTGCGGGTGAAGCACAGATCGCCACGCTCGGCGGGGCGCTTGTCCTTGCCGTCTTCGTGTTGCTTGCGCACTTGCTCCGCCTGGCGCTCGGTGCTGCGCACCCGTTCCAGGCAGCTGTTGCGTTCGCTGTTGGCCACCAAGGCCTGGCAGCGATCGCGCTCATGCTCCAGTCGCAGGTCGTAGGCCACCTCGCCCACGGCGGTGCAGGCGGCCAGAGGCAAAGCGATCAGGCTCAGCAGGGCTCGGCGCAGCTGCGGCGAAGAGAGCAAGGCAGGGGAGGGCATGGTGGGCAAGAAGAGATGCAGCGAAGCTGCGCAGTCTGCCGGCTTCTTCAGCAGGCAGCCAGCCCTCTGGCGTGGGTGCCGCGCGGCAGGCCCGCTCGGGTGCTTGCCCTGCTACGCTGACTTCAGCTCGCCTTCCGACGGCGTAGCAAGGCCAAGCCTGCCAAGCCGCAGAACATCAGCAGCCAAGTCTGCGGCTCGGGCACCGGGGTCAGCAGGAAAGCATGGGTCTGGCCGTTCAGCGTGATGCCATTGCCGACGATCTGGCCGGAATCGTTCAGCGCGGTCGCCACTTCCAGGTAGGCAAAGCCCGCGCCCGCAGCATTGACCAAGGCGTTGAGGTCCAACAAGGTGCTGCCGTTCCAGAGCATGGCGTGCTGGACGGTGTCGCCCGCCAAGTACGAGCCGCCCACCACGAGACCGCCGGTGTTGATGGCGCGTGCGTCGCTGTACTGGCCGCCCAAGGTGCCCAGGTCCAAGACTTGGCCGTTGCGCCACAGCGTGGCGTGCGAGATGTTGGGGTTGCCGTTCAGATCGCTGGCGCCGACCACATGGCCGGCACTGTTGATGCCGGTGGCCCAGCTGAAGCTGCCACCCGCCAGCGTGCCCAGATCGCTGGCCTGGCCGGCGGCGTTCCACAGGGTGGCGCGGCTGGTCACGTCCGCGATGGTGAGGCTTTCGCCCACCGCGAGGCCCGCGTCATTGAGGCCATAGACAAAACCCTGGCTGCCACCCAAAGAGGGCAGCAGCTGCTTGGTGTTGCTGGCCGACCAGCGCGCTGCCTGGTTGTTCTCATGGCCGCCGATCACGCCGCTGTTGTTGATGGCATTGCCGAAGCTGAAGGCCAGTCCCGTACCCAGGTCGGTGCTGGCCGAGTTGCCCAGCTGCCAGCGCACGGTGTGCACGGCCGCCTGGCCGGCGGTGTAGCTGGTGCCGGCGATCTGGCCAGCGTTGTTGATGCCGCCGGTGTAGCTCGTGAAGCCGGTGTTGCCCAGGGGGAGTAGCGGACTCATGCTGCCGGCGTTCCAGACAAAGCCGTACTGGCGCGAGGCGCCGTTGTCGAAGGCGCTGCTGATGCCCACGACCTGCCCTTGGGCGTTGATGCCGGTGGCCTGCGAGAAGAAGCCACCGGGGCCGCCTCCCAGATAGCCCAGGTCGAGCAACTGATAACTCTGTGCCTGCGCGGCGCTGCTGGCTGTGCCGGCCAGTGTGGCCGCCAGGGTCCATGCGGCCAGGCCAAAGAAAACTGAGCGGTTCTTCGTTTTCAACATGATGCGAGCCTCCCTGTGCGGCCCTGTTTGCGCAACGGACGTGACGCAGGGCAAAGCCAGAGGCATGGTCGCGGCGCGGCAGGCCAGGGTCAAGCCTTGCCGGTCTTATTCACGCGGTCAGGCCCGATTTGAAACACTTTCCTGGGACCCCGCCCCGGTCCCTGGCTTGGGTGGATACTGCCGTGCATCGCGCCTGAAGCGGCATGACGCCGCAACTGCGCAGAACATCAAGGAGTGTGTCGTGAGTGTGTTTCGGAGTCTGTTTTTCCTCTCGCGCAGTCTCTGGCTGGCTCTTGCGCTGATGCTGGCACTGCCCGGGCCGGCTGCCGCCGAGCGCGGCGAAGATGACGGCGACTATCAGATCCTGCAAGCCAGCTACGGCACGGCCCTGCGTCATGTTGACGTCACCCAGCGCCTCAAGGAACTGGCCCGGCAGGATCGCCGTTTCAGGCTGGTCAACGAATTGTTTGGCGTCGACCCTGCGCCTGGCGAAACCAAGACCTTGCGCATTTACACACGGGGCCGCGACGGCGATCAGCATGTCTTCGAATACCGTGAGCACGGGGAAGTAGACGGCAGTCAGTTCACCGGCTGGGGCGGCGGCAATTGGGGACAGGGCGGCTGGCAAGGCGGTTGGGGCGAAGGGCCCGTGCGTCCGGGGGCGTCGGCGTGGGGGCACGGCCACGGCCAGAGCGGCCAGAACAGCGATGACGGCGAGTACCAAATCCTGCAGGCCAGCTATGGCACCGAGCGGCACCATGTCGATGTGACGCCGCGCCTCAAGCAATTGGCCCGCCAGGACCGGCGATTCAAGCTGGAGAACAATGTCTTCGGTGTCGACCCGGATCCCGGTCGCAACAAGATCTTGCGCATCTACGCCCGCGGCCGCGACGGCCAAACGCGCATCTTCGACTACCCCGAATACAGCCATGTGGACGGTAACCAGTTCACCGGCTGGGGCGGCGGCAACTGGGGCCATGGCGGTTGGCAGGGCGGCTGGGGTCAGGGCGCCGGCAATGACAGTGCTTACAACCGCGGCGATCTGCGCATCATCAGCGCCCGCTACGGCGTCGGCCGTCAGACCCGCGATGTGACCGACAGCCTGCAGTCTCAGATGCGCCGCGACCGTCTTGATGTCGAGGTCAGCAATCGCCTCTTCGGCTTTGACCCCGCGCCGGGTGAGCGCAAGAGCTTGTGGATCAGCTACTCGGTCGGTGGCGGCCGGGCGCAAGAAGTTCGGGTCGAAGAGCGCGATCGCGTGCGCTTGCCCTGACTCCGACCTTCAGCGCTTGAGCCTTGGGACTCAGCACCGCAGCAGGGCCAGCACCCGTTCCACGCCCAGGCTCGGGCTCGACAGGATGGGCACCCGATAAGGCATCAGCGCTTCCGCAGCGGCAGCCATAGAGGCCTGGGCCAGCACCACCACATCTACCGGTCGAGCGTCCGCGCGCAGGGCTGCGACGATGGATTCGAGGTAGGCGGCATGCTCACCGCGCTGGAACAGCGCCCATGCCTGTGGCAGGGCCAGAAAGTCAAGTGTCACCCTGCGCTGTAAACGTGCTGCCGAATCCTCGATGAGGGCGGCCGTTGGATGCAGCGTGCTCTCGAGCGCAGCGACCACCAGCACGCGCGGTCCTTGCAGAGCCGCGCTGTCGGCCATGGCGCGGTCGATGCGTGCGGCATGGCGTCCGGCGCCCAGTGGCGTGCGTTCGGCCGCGCCACCCAGGGTTGAGCAGGTGCAGACCACGACCTGCGCTCCTGCAGCCGCCGCCTGCCGCATGGCCGTCTCGACGCGTTCGACAATGTGGGGCGAATCAGCGCCCAGTGTTTGTGCATCGCTCAACAGTGCAGGGTCGACATGGTGCGCCACGGGCAAGCCCGGCGCGCGTGCCTGAACCAGTCGATCAAAGGTGGCGATGTGGACGGGCGAGGTGTGCAGAAAGGCGAGTGGCGCGTGTGTCATGGGGCGAGTGTGCCCTTGTCGGCAAGGGCGGATTCTGCGCGGCGATATGCTTGGCGCTCATCTGATCGCCTGATTGCTGAATCTGTGCCCCAATCCATGACTCTTCCTGCCGCCTTCATCCTCGACCTTGATGGCACCCTGGTCGATACCCTCGGCGATTTTGTCGCGGTCCTGAACCGTGTATTGACGGAGTTAGGCCTGCCTGAGGTGCGGCGCGCTTTTGTCGAACGCACGGTGGGGCAGGGCAGCGAGCATTTGATCCGCAGCACTCTGGATCATGTCGGCGCCGATCCGGCCCAACTCTACGAGCAGGCGTGGGCGCTGTACCAGGCGCATTACCGTGAGCTCAACGGGCAGTTCTCCGAGGTGTACCCCGGCGTGCGCGAAGGCCTGACGCGGCTGCGAGCGACCGGGCGACCCATGGCCTGTTTGACCAACAAGCCAGCGGCATTCGCGCGTGAGTTGCTGGCGCGCAAGGAGCTCTCAGGCTTCTTCGATTTCGTCTTTGGCGGCGACGACTTCGAGCGCAAAAAGCCCGACCCCTTGCCCCTGCTCAAGACCTGTGAAGCCTTGGGAACGGCGCCGGCCGAGACCTGGATGATTGGCGACAGCAGCAACGATGCGCGCGCCGCAGCGGCGGCCGGCTGCCCGGTGTTGCTGCTCAGCTATGGCTACAACCATGGCGAGCCGATCACAGCGCTGCCCGCTCTGCAGCACCTGGACCGGCTCGATCAGATCAGCCTCGCTCCCGCAGCGAGCGCTTGACGCCGAGCAGGGCCTCTTTGAGCTGGTCATCGGCCGGCGCCTTGCCCAGCCAGATGCGCAGCAGGGCACTGAAGAATTCGGGTTCCTTGATCGGCGCGCCCATGGGCTTGCCGTTCAGGAAGACGGTGGAGCCGGTGCCGGGCACGTAATCGACCCAGAAATATTCGCCCGTGGTCAGGCTCTTGCGGGTGGAGAAGATCTCGGCCACGCGCAGCACGCCGTTGATGGCTTTGCCGAATTCTTCGCGCGAGGCGTTCTGTTCCATGCCCTTGGTGAAGAGCTTGCCGAGCTCATTGCCGTCCACCTCGCGCAGCATGACCAGATGGATGCGCTTGGCGCCGGGTGCGGCCAGCACCGCGTCGGCATTGCTGGTCTTTTCGGCCATGTAGAGGCCGGCGGTGTAAACCTTGAACACGGCCTTGTAGCGGATACCTGCGCCGTTGAGCTGCAGCTTCTGGCCGCCGACGTCGGCCTGGGCTTCGTACTTGACCCCTGCCAGATCCACTGTCTGCGCCTGAGCGCTGCTGCCCGCGGCTGAAAGAAAAAGGCCGGCCAGTGCAAACAGGCCCGTGGCCAAGCGGGCCTGAAGAGAAATTCCACGCATTCGTCTTGTCTCCGTTGTCTTTGTTGTGTTCCGCTTTGCTGTCCCGGAGGTAAGCAAAGGTAAGCGGCAGTATGGCCGCAAGCTCAAGACTCTGCCAACGCCTGTTTGAATGGGGCTGCTACACTCGAACGCACTATGTTCATCACGCGCAAGCACATCAAGGGGTCGCACGACCGGGGAGCCTGGCCCTGGCGTTGCCCGCTCGCCTTCCTCCGCTGAAGAAGACGCCGCTTGGCCTGCTGCTTGCCGCAGGCGTGATGTTCGGGCCGCCATGCGCGCCGCTCGCCACACCATGCCTGACCATGGCCTCTGAATCGACGTTGCTCTACGTGCGCCCAAACCTGGGTGTTGCCTGTCGTTGATCCAGCCCCAGCGCCCGTCGTCTCTTCTTTGTTGATGCGCCGCGCCACCGCCACCCCCTGAATCCCGGTGCGCGTCGCCTGCCTGCAAGGGTTTGACGTGATGATCACTGAACTTGAATTCCAAAGCCTGGCCAGCCTGGGCTACAACCGCATCCCGCTGATCAGCGAGGCCTTCGCGGACCTGGAGACCCCGCTGTCTCTGTACCTGAAACTCTGCTCCGGCGCTGGCGCCTACGGCGGCAACTCGGGCAAGCACAGCTTTCTGCTCGAATCCGTGGTCGGTGGCGAGCGCTTCGGGCGCTACTCCTTCATCGGCCTGCCCGCCCGCACCGTGCTCAAGAGTCATGGGCGCAGGACCGAGGTGATCCGCGACGGCGCTGTGATCGAGACCCATGAAGGCGACCCGCTGGCCTTCATCGAGGCCTACCAACAGCGCTTCAAAGTGGCCCTGCGCCCCGGCATGCCGCGCTTTTGTGGCGGCCTGGCCGGCTACTTCGGCTACGACGCGGTCCGCTACATCGAGCCCAAGCTGGCCAAGACCGAAAAGACCGGCGGTCTGGACACGCCCGATGTGATGCTCTTGCAATGCGAGGAGCTGGCAGTCATCGACAACCTCTCGGGCCGGCTCTACCTGATCGTCTATGCCGACCCGGCCCAGCCCGAAGCCTTCCACAAGGCCAAGAAGCGCCTGACCGAGCTGCGCGACAAGCTGAGCTACAGCGTCAGCGCGCCCCAGGTGAAGCGCGGCCAGGCGCACCCGGTGCAGCGCGAGTTTGCGCGCGCCGATTTCGAAGCGGCCGTGCTCAAGGCCAAGGACTACATCGCCGCCGGCGACTGCATGCAGATCGTCTTCGGCCAACGCCTGTCCAAGCGCTACACCGAGTCACCGCTGAGCCTGTACCGCGCCCTGCGCTCGCTCAACCCCAGCCCCTATATGTATTTCTACGACATGGGGGACTTCCAGATCGTCGGCGCCTCGCCCGAGATCCTGGTGCGGCATGAGCGCACGGCCGAGGGCCAGCAGGTCACCATCCGCCCCTTGGCCGGCACGCGGCCGCGCGGCGGCACGCCCGAGCAAGACCTGGCCCTGGAAGCCGAGCTCAAGGCCGACCCCAAGGAGCGCGCCGAGCATCTGATGCTGATCGACCTGGCCCGCAACGACCTGGGCCGCATCGCCGAGATTGGCTCGGTCAAGGTGACCGATGCCTATGCGGTGGAGCGCTACTCGCATGTGATGCACATCGTCAGCAACGTCGAAGGCCGGCTGCGCGAGGGCTTGTCGAATATGGATGTGTTCCGCGCTGCCTTCCCGGCCGGCACGCTCTCGGGCGCGCCCAAGATCCGCGCCATGCAGATCATCGACGAGCTGGAACCGGTCAAGCGCGGCATCTACGGCGGCGCCTGCGGCTACCTGAGTTTTGCCGGCGATATGGACCTGGCCATCGCCATTCGCACCGGCATCGTGCAGGATCAGACTTTGTACGTCTCGGCTGCGGCCGGCATCGTGGCCGACTCGGTGCCCGAGCTGGAGTGGAAAGAAACGGAAGCGAAAGCCCGCGCCCTGCTGCGCGCCGCTGAACTGGTTGAGGAGGGCTTCTAAATGCTGCTGATGATCGACAACTACGACAGCTTCACCTTCAACCTGGTGCAGTACTTCGGCGAACTCGGCGCTGAGGTCAAAGTCGTTCGCAATGACGAGATCACCCTGAACGAGATCGAGGCCTTGCGTCCCGATCACCTGGTGTTCTCGCCCGGGCCGTGCTCGCCGGCGGAAGCTGGCATCTGCGTGCCGGCCATCCAGCATTTCGCCGGCAAGCTGCCCATCCTGGGCGTGTGCCTGGGCCACCAGAGCATGGGGGCGGCCATGGGTGGCAAGATCATTCGCGCCAAGACCCAGATGCATGGCAAGGCCAGCATCATCAGCACCGATCAGAAGGGCGTGTTCCAGGGCCTGCCGCGTGATTTCAGCGTCATCCGTTATCACTCGCTGGTGATCGAGGAGGCCACGCTGCCCGCAGTCTTCGACATCACCGCCCGCAGCGAGGACGGCGAGATCATGGGCGTGCGTCACCGCGAACTGGCCGGCACGGCCACACCGATGGAGGGCGTGCAGTTCCACCCCGAGTCCATCCTCAGCGAGCATGGCCATGCCATGCTCAAGAACTTTCTCCAACTGGCCCTTTGAGCACCATGAGCACTGTTGTCGATCTTCGCAGTGATACGGTGACTCAGCCGACGGTCGCGATGCGGGCTGCCATGATGGCGGCTCCATTGGGTGACGATGTGTTTGGCGATGACCCCTCGGTCAATGCCTTGCAGCAGGCTCTGGCCGAGCGCCTCGGCTTTGAGGCGGCACTCTTCATGCCCACCGGCACGCAGAGTAATCTGGCGGCGCTGATGGCGCATTGCCAGCGCGGCGAGGAGTACATCGTCGGCCAGTTCGCCCACACCTACCGCTGGGAAGGCGGCGGTGCGGCCGTGCTCGGCTCCATCCAGCCCCAGCCGCTGCCCCACCAGGCCGATGGTTCGCTGTCGCTGGCCGACATCGAGGCCAATATCAAGCCCGATGACGCTCACTTCGCCCGCACCCGCTTGCTGACGCTGGAGAACACCATCGGCGGCAAGGTGCTGCCCCTGGACTACCTGGCCGCGGCCTCGGCTCTGGCGCAGAAACATGGGCTGACGCGCCATCTGGACGGTGCGCGCCTGTTCAATGCCGCGGTGGCCGTGGATGCCGCGGATCCGTATGCCGCGGCCCGGCGCATCTGCAGTCATTTCGACAGCGTCTCGGTCTGTTTTTCCAAAGGTCTGGGTGCGCCGGTCGGTTCGGTGCTCTGCGGCTCGGCGGCGCTGATCCAGCGCGCGCACCGCTGGCGCAAGATGCTGGGCGGCGGCATGCGGCAAGCCGGTGTGCTGGCGGCTGCGGCTCACCACGCGCTGGACCATCACGTCCATCGCCTGGCCGAGGACCATGCCCTGGCTCAGCACCTGGCCCAAGGCCTTCAAGGCATTGCGGGCTTGAGCGTGGAAGCGCCGCAGACCAATATCGTTTTTGTGGATGTGGCGCAGGGCGAGCGGGCTGCCGGCTTGTTGCCTTATCTGAAGTCGCGCGGCGTGCTGGCCACCGGCCTCTATCGCCTGCGTTTTGTGACCCATTTGGATGTGGATGCGGCCGGTGTGGACCACGCTGTGGCGGCCGTGCGCGAGTACTTCGCTTGAGAGGAAATTGAGATGCCGATCACCGACACCGAAGCCCTGACCCGCGTCATCGAACACCGGGAAATCTTCCACGACGAAATGCTGACCCTGATGCGCCGCATCATGGCCGGCGAGATGTCGCCCGTGATGGCCGCTGCCCTGCTGGCCGGCCTGCGGGTGAAAAAGGAAACCATCGGCGAGATCACCGCCGCCGCGCAGGTGATGCGCGAGCTGTCCAACAAGGTGCCGCTGGAGCCTGCCCTGCACCCGCATCTGGTCGATGTGGTGGGCACGGGCGGCGATGGCGCCCACACCTTCAATATCTCGACCTGCTCGATGTTCGTGGCTGCGGCCGCCGGCGCGCAGGTGGCCAAGCATGGCAACCGCAGTGTCTCCAGCAAGACCGGCAGCGCCGATGTGCTGGAGCAGTTGGGCGCCAACATCATGCTCAGCCCGGCCCAGGTGGCCGAGAGCGTGGCGCAGACCGGCATCGGGTTCATGTTCGCGCCCAACCACCATCCGGCGATGAAGAACATCGCGCCGGTGCGCAAGGAGATGGGCGTGCGCACCATCTTCAACATCCTGGGCCCGCTGACCAACCCGGCCGGCGCGCCCAACATCCTGATGGGCGTGTTCCACCCCGATCTGGTCGGCATCCAGGTGCGCGTGATGCAGCGCCTGGGCGCCGAGCATGCGCTGGTGGTTTACGGCAAGGACGGCATGGACGAGATCTCGCTGGGCGCCGCCACTCTGGTCGGTGAGCTGAAGAACGGCGAGGTGCGCGAGTACGAGATCCACCCCGAGGACTTTGGCCTGGCCATGGTGTCCAACCGCAGCCTGCGCGTGGCCGGCCCTGAGGAGTCGCGCGTGATGTTGCTCGGCGCCCTGGCCAACGAGGACGGCGCTGCGCGCGACATCGTGCTGCTCAATGCCGGCGCCACCCTGTATGCCGCCAATGTGGCCAGCTCGATCGCCGACGGCATCGCCCGCGCCCGCGCGGCCATTGCCAGCGGCGCGGCCCGCGCCAAGCTCGACCAGTTTGTGGTGGCGACTCAATCGCTCGGCCGCAGCTGAGCACCCTCGCATCTTCCATCTGCCGATTCCCACCATGTCCGACATCCTCCGCCGCATCGTTGCGGTCAAACATGAAGAGCTGGCCGTGTTGCGCCGCCAGCGCTCGCTGGCCAGCCTGCGCGAGGAGGCAGAGAGCGCCGAGCGCCGCGCTGACCTGCGCGGCTTCGAAGCGGCGCTGCGCGCCCAGATCGTCGCCGGCAATCCCTTGAAGGGAAGTGCCGTGATCGCCGAGATCAAAAAGGCCAGCCCCAGCAAGGGCGTGCTGCGCGCGAACTTCGAGCCTGCCGCCATCGCGCAGAGTTATGCCCGCCACGGCGCCGCCTGCCTGAGCGTGCTGACCGATGCGCAGTTCTTCCAGGGCTCGGTCGCCTACCTGCAGCAGGCCCGCGCGGCTTGCGCGCTGCCGGTGCTGCGCAAGGACTTCATGGTTGACGAGTACCAGGTCTTTGAAGCGCGGGCCATGGGGGCCGATTGCATCTTGCTGATCGCCGCCTGCCTCGATGACGCGCAGATGGCCGATCTGGAGGCAGTGGCGCAAAGCCTGGGCCTGGCCGTGCTGGTCGAGGTGCACGACGGTGTCGAGCTGGACCGAGCCCTGCGCCTCAGGACCCCGCTGGTCGGCATCAACAACCGCAATCTGCGCACGTTCGAAGTCACGCTGGATACGACCTTGGGCCTGCTGGACCGTGTGCCGGCCGAGCGCCTGCTGGTGACCGAGTCCGGCATTCTGGCTGCGGCTGATGTGCAGACCATGCGCGCCGCGAACGTGCATGCCTTCCTGGTCGGCGAGGCCTTCATGCGTGCGCCCGATCCGGGTGAGGCGCTGGCCGCCTTGTTTGCCTGATGACTGTTTTTGGCCTGTGAATCTGGACCTGCTGGCCCCTGTGGACCCCGGCTGGCAGCCGGTGCTCGATGCCTGGGCGGCCAGCGGCGAGGGCCAGCGCCTGCTGACTTTCTTGCAGCGCCGCCGCGAGGCCGGCGCACGGATCTACCCGCCCGAGCCGCTGCGTGCCCTGCGCCTCACGCCCCTGGCCGAGACCCGTGTGCTCATCCTGGGCCAGGACCCTTACCACGGGCCTGGCCAAGCCGAGGGCCTGGCGTTTTCGGTGCCCGAGGGCATCGCGCCGCCGCCCAGTCTGCGCAATCTGTTCAAGGAGCTGCAGCGCGACCTGGGCCAGCAGCCGCCCATGTCGTCGCATCTGGGTGCCTGGGCGCGGCGCGGCGTGTTGCTGCTCAACAGCTGTTTCACCGTGGAAGACGGCGCGCCCGCCAGCCACGCCAAGCAGGGCTGGGAAGCCCTGAGCGACGCCCTGATCGCCGCGGCCGCGCGCGACCCCGCGCCCAAGGTCTTCATGCTCTGGGGCGCCTACGCGCAGGCCAAGGCGCCGCTGATCGCGGCGGCCCGGGGCCCGGGCGCTGCGCCGCACTGCGTCTTGCAGGCCAACCATCCCTCGCCGCTCTCGGCCCTGCGGCCGCCTGTGCCTTTCATCGGCTGCGGCCATTTCAGCGCTGCGGCGGCCTTTCTGGCGCAGCACGGCCGCGCTCTGGACTGGGCGCTGGACTGAGTTTCCAGGGCCTCGGGGCAGGGCTATCCCCGAGGCCAAGCGCCCGGAATCGAAAGCAGCGTCAACGACAATCTGTCGTTTTGCCGGTCAATAGGGCCTTGCTCTAAAGACCTCTTCAAGACCTGCTCAAGCTTGACTCAAGATTTGCATGCACTCCGGGCTGCTACCAGTCGCCAGCTTGGTTCTAAATTGGTATGGTGTTGTCGCTCAACACTGCCTCAGTTTGTACCTCTGACGCCGCGTTTGCGCAAAGCTGCAACAAGGGTTCTCCAGCAATTGACGGGTCTTCATTTTTGGTACTAAACTGGTATTAATATGAAAACGGTCATCCTTCGTTCACCCGCCCTCCAGGGCGCCACAGCTTCCGATCTTTCGGCGGCGGTGCTCTACCTGATCGGGGTGGACGGCGGCGGCACCGGCACCCGCGTGCGCCTGAGCGACCGGGCCGGTGTGCTTTTGGGGCAAGGCGAGTCCGGCCCCTCGGCCCTGGGACAAGGCGCGGAGCAAGCCTGGCGCCACATCCAGCAGGCCGTGCAAGCGGCGGCAGCACAAGCGGGCCTGGGTGAGCTGGACCTTTCGCGTTGCGCCATCGGTCTGGGCCTGTCAGGCACGGGCGTGGAGGCGCAGGTCGAGGCCTTCTCTGCCCTGCAGCCCGGCTATGCCCTGGTGGCCTTGGACAACGACGGTTTCACGACCTTGCTGGGCGCCCATGGCGGCGAACCCGGCGCAGTGGTCGCGGCCGGTACCGGCACCGTCGGTGAAGGCCTGCGCCGCAATGGCGAGCGTGTCTACATCAGTGGCTGGGGCTGGGTTTGCGGTGACGAGGGCAGCGGCGCCTGGTTGGGCCTGAAGGCCATGCGCCACGCCCAGCAGGCCTTGGACGGCCGCGCCGAGCCTGGTGCGCTGGCCCGTGCCGTCTGGGCTGTGGCCGGTCAGGACCGCGCCACCATCCTGGCCTGGTGCGCTGCCGCCGGCCAGCATGGTTATGCCAGCCTGGCCCCGCTGGTCTTTGATCACGCCCCGAACGATCCGGTGGCGGCGGGCTTTGTGGCCGACGCCGTGAGCGAGCTGGAACGCCTCGCCCACGCCCTGGATCCTCAATCTGAACTGCCTCTGGCGCTGTGCGGCAGCATCGCTGTGCGTTTGAGTTCCGAATTCTCAGGCACCATTCGTGCCCGCTGCGTGTCACCTCGAGGTGACTCGGCCGAGGGTGCGCTGCACCTGGTGCGCAGCGCACTGCAACGCTGAGGATTTCGTGATGAGCATCGCATTTCAATTCAAGCCCGATCCGGACGCCGCTTCGCCGCTGTACATGCAGCTGGCCCACAAGCTGGCGCAGGCCATCCGCGAAGGGGTCTACCACGCCGACGAGGCGCTGCCTTCGGAGCGGGTGCTGTCGGAGTCGCTGGACCTGTCGCGCGTGACCGCGCGCAAGGCCATCGACCGCCTGGTGGAGCAAGGCCTGATCATCCGCAAGCGCGGCTCGGGCAACTACATCGCGCCCAAGCTGGAGCAGCCGCTCTCGCGCCTGACCAGCTTCTCGGAAGAGCTGCAGCAACGCGGCTTCAAGCCCAGCTCGCGCTGGCTGACCCGCAGCTTCACGCCGGCCGCGCCGGACGAGCAGCTGAGCCTGGGCCTGTCCACCGGCGAGCGCGTGGCGCGCCTGGAGCGCTTGCGCCTGGCCGACACCGTGGTCATGGCCTATGAGGTCAGCGTGCTGCCTGAGACGGTCTTGCCGGACCCGGCCGCGGTGCAAGCTTCTTTGTATGAACACCTGGCCAAGCTCGGCGGTGCCCCGGTGCGTGCGCTGCAGCACATCCGTGCCATCAATGCCGACACCAAGCTCGCCAGCCTGCTGGAAGTGCCGGTGGGGCAGGCCGTCTTGTTCATCACCCGTGTGGGCTATCTGGAATCGGGTCATGCCGTCGAGCTGACGCATTCCTACTGCCGCAGCGATTACTACGACTTTGTCGCCGAGATGCGGCGCGAGGGATAGGCGAAGGATGACCCCAGTACAGCACATCGACGCAGACATCCTCACGCCGCAAGGCTTTGTACGGGGTCGACTGGAATACGCGGAAGGGCGCGTGAGCGCCATCCACGGCAGCCCGGTCACAGAAAGCCAGGTCCGGCACGATGCCGGCGCGCGCAAGATCGTGCTGCCTGGCTTCATCGATGTGCATGTCCATGGCGGTGGCGGCCACGACACCATGGAAGGCGGCAACGCCGCCGGTGAAATCGCGCGTTTGCATGTGCGCCACGGCACGACCTCCATGCTGGCCACCACCATGACGGCGCCGCTGGACGAGATCCGCTCGGCGCTCAGCGCCCTCGGCCCGTTTTGCGCTCAGCGCGCACCGGGTTCGGCCCGCCTGCTCGGCGTGCACCTGGAAGGCCCCTACATCAATCCCGGCAAGCTCGGCGCCCAGCCCGACTTTGCCAAGCCGGCCACGTTGGCCGAGATCCACGCCCTGCATGCGCTGGCGCCGATCCGTTTGATCACGCTGGCGCCGGAACTGCCCGGCACGCTGGAGCTAATCAGCGAGCTGCGCGCCGAAGGCTTCCAGGTGCAGATCGGCCACACCGCCGGCACCTACGAAGACGGCGTGCAGGCCCTGGCTCATGGAGCAGGCGGCTTCACCCATCTGTTCAATGCCATGTCCGGCCTGCACCACCGCGAGCCCGGCATGGTGGGCGCCGCCTTGGCTCACGCAAAGTACGCCGAGATCATTCCCGACCTGCTGCATGTGCACCCCGGTGCCATCCGCGTGGCCATGCGCTCGATCCCGTGCATGTTCTGCGTCACCGATTCCACGGCCGCGGCCGGCATGCCCGATGGCGAATACAGCTTGGGCCGCCACCGCGTGACCAAGTGCATGGGCGGCGTGCGCCTGCCCGATGGCACCCTGGCCGGCAGCACCCTGACCATGGATCAGGCCTTGCGCAATCTGGTCGGCCTGGGCCTGGAGATTGAAGACGCCTCGCGGCGCGTGTCGACCTTTGCGGCCGACTACATGGGTTTGGAAGATCGCGGTCGCCTGCAGCCTGGTGCTTGGGCGGATTTTGTTGTACTGGACCGTGATTTGCAGTTGCAAGGCGTGGTCGTTGAAGGAGAAGAAATTGACCTCGCCTGAGTTGGTGCATGCCTCGCGCATGTTGCAAGAAGCCCTGAGTGCCCCCGCCGCTGTCGCGAACCAGCTGGCCCATGACCAGAATGCCTACGCCGAGCTCGGCGAGGCCCTGCGCGAGCAGCCGCCCACGGCCCTGCTGACCGTGGCCCGTGGCAGCTCGGACCACGCTGCCCACTACATGGCCTATCTGATGATGGCGCGCATGGGCCGCCTGGTGACTTCGTTGCCGATGTCGCTGGTAACGCTGTACCAAAGCAAGATTGTCTGCGATGGCCTGGTGTCCCTGGCCTTCTCGCAATCGGGCCAAAGCCCCGATCTGGTCGCACCGACGAAATTCTTCCGTGAAGGCGGTGCCCGCACCGTGGCCTTCGTCAACGCCGAGAGCTCGCCTCTGGCCGATGCCGCGCAATTCGTGTTCCCGCTGCGCTCGGGCCCCGAGCTGAGCGTGGCCGCCACCAAGAGCTATATCGCCCAGCTGGTGGCCGGCGCCCGCGTGGTGGCCGCCTGGAGCGGTGATGAAGACCTGCAGGCTGCCTTGCAACAGCTGCCCTCGGCCCTCGAAGAGGCCGCCAAGCAGCGCTGGGATGTGGCCGTCGACGTGCTCAAGGACGCAGACAAGCTCTTCGTCATCGGCCGTGGCACGGGCCTGCCCATCGCGATGGAAGCGGCGCTGAAGTTCAAAGAAACCTGCGGCATCCAGGCCGAGGCCTTCTCGGGCGCCGAGGTCAAGCACGGCCCCATGGCCTTGGTGGACGAGGGCTACCCCATGCTGGTGTTCGCACCGCGTGGCCCGGCCCAGGCCGGCTTGATCGCTCTGGCCGAGGAAATGCGCGGCCGTGGTGCCCGCGTGCTGCTGGCCGCGCCGGTGGGTACGCCCGGCGCCGAGCTGCCCCTGGCCTGCACCGGCAATGAAGACCTGGACCCGATCGCCGTGGTGCAGAGCTTCTACCCCATGGTGGAAGCCCTGGCCCGCGCCCGCGGCCGCAACCCGGATGCGCCGCCGCATCTGGCCAAGGTCACCAAGACGAACTGATCGGGGCCGGCTGTCATGACTGCTTTTCATCCCGGCCAGCTGGTGATGGTCGACATCCAGGGCAAGTCCCTGGACGCGGCCACCGCCGAGTTCCTGCGCGCCAACCAGGTGCGCGCCGTCTGCCTGTTCCGCAAGAACCTGGGCACCGAAGCCGAAGTGCGCCAGCTGACCCGCGATCTGCGCGAGGTGATGGGCCCCGGCGCCTTGATCGGCCTCGACCAGGAAGGCGGTTCGGTGGTGCGCGCCACCTTCCTGCCGCAAGCGCCTTCGGCCATGGCCCTGGGCGCGGCCGATGATGCGGCCCTGGCCGAGAAGGTCGGCGCCGCGGTCGCACGCGGCCTGGCCTCGATCGGTGTGAACTGGAACTTCGCGCCGGTGCTGGACATCAACAACAACCCGGCCAACCCGGTGATCGCCGAGCGCAGCTTCTCCGAAGATGCCGATGATGTGACCCGTTTGGCCGGCGCCTGGATGGCCGGTTCGCTGCGCGAAGGCGTGGCCTGCTGCGTCAAGCATTTCCCCGGCCACGGCGACACCCATGTGGACTCGCACCTGGCCCTGCCGACGGTGGACAAGAGCCGCGCCGAGCTGGACGCGCTGGAGCTGCGCCCCTTCAAGGCCTTGCGCGACGCTGCGCCGGCCGTGATGACCGCCCACATCGTCTACCCGCAGATCGACCCCGATCACCCGGCCACCTTGTCGACCAAGATCCTGGGCGACATCCTGCGCCGCGAGTGGGGCTACGACGGCGTGGTCATCACCGACGCGCTGATGATGAAGGCCATCTTCGAGCGCTACGGCTACGCCCGCGCCGCCGTGATGGCCATCCAGGCCGGCGCCGACATGATCCTGGCCCAGGGTGACCTGGAAGAGCAGGGCCGGTCCATCCAAGCCTTGAAAGACGCCTTCGAGCGCGGCGAGCTGACGCTGGAGCAGGGCCGCATCGCCGCCGCCCGCCTGGACAAGTTGGCCGCCGCCTACCCGGTGCGCCACGACGACTACCAAGGCGAGCCGCGTGCCGCCGACGACCGCCTGATGCGCCAGGCCTGGGCTGCCGGCCTGACCGCCTTGCGCGGCGCCACGCCGCCGGCTCGCGATGCAGCGCTGCGCGTCTACGTGCAACCCGAAGTGCCGACCGATGGCGTCTCGGAAGCCGGCCCCTCGGGCGCGCAGATCGTCGAGCTGTTCCGCGCCTTCCCGAATGCCCAGATCGAATTCGTCGATGACATCCTGGCCCTGGACTGGGCCACGGTACCGCAGGACGGACGCCTGAACATCGTTGCCTCGACCCACCGCATGCGCTACGGCCAGAACGCCCGCGCCTGGACGCCCGATCTGCACTTGGTGCTCTGGAATCCCTTCCAGGCCCTGGATGTGCCGGGTCCGACCGTGGTGAGCTGGGGTTATGCCGATGGCGCTCTGGCCGGCCTGCAGGCATGGTTGCAGGGCGAGCATGTGGCCGTTGCCGTTTCGCCTGTGCAACTGGATGCCTGAGTCCGGCGCGCCTTGATAGCCTGAGAACAACACATGAGGAGACCGGCCATGAGCCAAGAGTCGTCAGCCGCGGCAGGGCGTTCCCCGATCCGATGGATTCCCAGCCTGTACTTTGTGCAGGGCATGCAGTTCTTTGTCGTCATGCTGATTGCCGGCCTGATGTTCAAGAACATGGGCGTGCCCAACGACCAGATCGCCCGCTGGACCGGCTTGCTGGGACTGGCCTGGGCGATCAAGCCCTTGTGGAGCCCGTTCCTGGAGTTGGCTCGCAGCAAGAAGCTGATCGTCGTGGCCATGCAGTTCACCGGTGCCGCTGGCCTCGGCCTGATGGCGCTGGCCTTGCAGTTGCCGATGTGGTTTGCGGCCTCCATCGGCGTGCTCTTCGTGCTCGCGTATGCCTCGGCCACCCACGACATCGCCTGTGACGGGCTCTATATGGCCGCGCTCGATGCCAAGTCGCAGGCCGCCTATGCGGGATGGCAGGGCGCCTTCTTCAATGCCTCCAAGTTCCTGACCTTGGGCGGCTTGTTGGTTCTGGCCGGGCATCTGGAAACCCGCTACGGCGTTTTCAACGCCTGGTCCATCATCTTTGTCTTGCTGGCGGTGCTGCTGGCGCTGCTGGCCGCTTACAACGCCTATGCCTTGCCCGGCACCTTGAACACCGAGACGGCCGACATCAGTGCCGCGGGTGTGGCACGTACCTTGCGCGAGGTGATCGGCGACTTCCTGCGCAAGCCTGGCATCTGGCTGGCGATTTTGTTCATCGTGCTGTTCCGCTTTGCCGAGGGGCAGGTGCAGACCATCGGGCCGCTGTTCCTGATTGAAGCGCGCGACAAGGGCGGCTTGGGGCTGAGTACCGAACAGATTGGCGGCGTTTACGGCACGGTGGGGACGGCCGCTTTTCTGGTCGGCTCCATCCTGGGTGGTTACTTCACGTCTTGGCTGAGTCTCAAGCGCGCCATGCCGGTGCTGATCTTGATGATGGCTGTGCCCAATGTGACCTTCTACTACCTCAGCGTGAGCCTGCCGCAGGACATGTTCCACATCAGCGCGGCCGTGGCCGTGGAGATGTTCGGTTATGGCTTCGGTTTTGTCGGCATGATTCTCTACATCATGCAGGCGGTCGCGCCGGGCAAGTTCCAGACCGCGCATTACGCGCTCGGCTCTGGCGTCATGCAACTCGGTTTCATTTTTTCCAAGACCATCAGCGGCGATATCCAGGTGGCCATGGGCTACCAGAGCTTTTTCCTCTGGACGATTGCTTGCGGCGTACCGGCCTTGGTTCTGATGTTCTTCGTGAAGATCCCGGGCGCGCAAACGGCAGAGGCTGCCCCAGCGGCGGGTGATGCCGCTCCAGCTGCGAGCCGCTGAGGTCATGCGCGGGTTCTTTCTTGGTCTGGCCGGTGTTGTGGCGGGTTTGCTCGCGGTTCAGGCACAGGCCGCCAGCCCTGCGCCTGGCGGCCTGTTCTTCGATGACTTCAGCTACCGCGAACTGAGTGGCCTCTGGGCCCAAGGTTGGACGCCACGCAGCAAAGCGGGCCACCCGGGCGTGACGGGTGCGCGCTGGAGCGCCGAGCAGCTGAGCCTGGTCGATGATCCGCAGCAAGCCGGTAACCGCCTGCTGCGTCTGGCCGCACACACCGACGGCAATGGCGCCGGCACGGCGCAGGCCCAGATCTGCCACCAACGCAAGTATCTGGAAGGCACGTATGCGGCCCGCCTGCGCTTCAGCGATGCGCCCGTGCGCGGCGTCGATGGCGACCCGGTGATCCAGACCTTTTATGTGGTGGCGCCCTTGCGCCATGACTTCGACCCCGAGTTCAGCGAGATCGACTGGGAGTACCTGCCCAACGGCGGCTGGGGCAGCGAGAAGACGCGGCTCTATGGCATTGCCTGGCAGACTGTGCAGCTCGAGCCCTGGAAGAGCTACAACCAGTCGCACGAAGAGTTCACGAACCTGAACGGCTGGCATCAGCTCTTGATGCAGGTCTCGGGCGGTCAGGTCAAGCTCTTCCTCGATGGCCGGCAGCTGGCCACGCATGGCGGACGCAATTACCCGGTCTCGCTGATGTCCATCAACTTCAACCTCTGGTTCTCGCCCGGTGGCTTGCTGCCGGCCAGCAGCCAGGCACGTGCGTACGAGCAAGATGTGGACTGGGTCTTTCATGCCCGCAACAAGGTGCTGAGCCCGGCCGAGGTGGACGCAGAAGTCAAGCGTTTGCGCGCCGGCGGCGTGGCCCAGTTGGACACAGTGCCGGCGGCCGAGCCGGCCTTGAGCAGCTTGTGTGATTTCTGATTCCGGTCGCCGTGACCGTTCGCCCGAGTTCGCTTCTTGGGTCGAGTGAATCTGTGTTCTTGTTTGCATGCGATGGAAAGGGCGGGCCGCGATGAGCGCTAGCCAACGGTTTGGGTCGGTCGACGCTTTGCGAGGCCTGGCGGTGGCGGCCATGCTGCTGGTCAACAACCCCGGCGATTGGGGTCATGTCTACGCGCCGCTCGAGCATTCGGCTTGGCATGGCTGCACGCCCACCGACCTGATCTTTCCTTTCTTCCTCTTCATCGTCGGCGTCTCGCTGGCCTTGGCTCTTGGCCCGCGTGTCGATGCGCAAGCGCCGCTGGCGCCGCTGCGCCGCACGGTGCTGATCCGTGCCCTGCGCATCCTGGCCCTGGGTCTGGTGCTGCACCTCTTGGCCTGGTGGCTGATGGGCAAGCCCGAGCTGCGCATCCCTGGCGTGCTGCAGCGCATTGCCATCTGCTTTGCCGTGACGGGCCTGGTCGTTCTCCACCTGCGCCGCCAGGCTCAGCTGTGGTGGCTCTTGGCCGCGCTGCTGCTGGGTTATGGCGCGCTGCTGGCCTGGGGCGGCAGCCTCGACAAGGTGGGCAATATCGCCTCGCGCTGGGACGCCGCCTTGTTCGGTCGCTTTGGCTATGAGTGGAATGCGGCTACCGGCCTGGGTCACGATCCGGAAGGCTTGGTCAGCACCCTCGGCGCGCTGGCCACCAGCCTGCTGGGCCTGCAAGCCGGCCAGTACCTGCGCCGCGCCCAGCGGCAAAGCCTCTGGCTGCTTGGTCTGGGCAGTGCTTGTCTGGGCCTGTTGGTGGCTGAGTTCCAGCCGCTCAACAAGCAACTCTGGACCCCGAGCTTCGTGCTCTGGACCGGCGGCCTTGGCGCCCTGGCCCTGGCCCTGGCCCACCGCCTGATCGACCAAGCCGGCTGGCCGGCGCTGGGTCGCAGCTTTGGTGTCAACGCCATCGCCGCATACGCCGGCGCCTGGATGTGCACGGTGGTGCTCGAAGGTTTCGGCTTGATGGCCCCGCTCTACGCCGGCGCCTTCGGCTGGATCGGCCGCTTGGCCGGGCCGTTCAACGCCTCACTGGCGTTTGCGCTGGCATTCGTGGCGGTGTGGGCGCTGATCGTCCGCGTTCTGGACGCGCGCCGGATCTATATCAAGGTCTGAGCGCCTGTTCTTGTCGCCGGGCGGCGGGTCTGAGAACCACGCGGTCGGTTCGGCCTACGGGTTTGCGGCAATTACCTGAATCCCCATCGGGTATTAAATTGGTATTCGAAATAAGCGATTTGGACTCTTCCTGGTATTTGCGTGATGCAGTGTCAGAAAGGGGAAAGATCTGGTCGGGTCTCGCCCGGCATTCAAGTCGTTCCTGAGCGACAGCTTCGCTTGATTGAGGTTTGTGCGCAGGTCCCGCCCGAAGTTTTCTTCGGTCGTGGCCTTGTTGCCGCGGCCGATCGAGCCCCGCGTTTCCAGCAGTTCCAGCAGTAGCAGTTCCAGCAGTAGCAGTACAGCTTTGCAGTTCCGCGTCTGCGCCCTGAGCCGCCCTGGATGGGTCCGGCCCTTGGGCATGGACCCCAGCAACCGAGCGAATTCGCCGGAGGGAGACCATGGAAGAACTCGTTGCGCCGGGCGATTTCGCCTTGCTGCGCCATCCGCTGCTGCCACTGGGGCAGTTCGAGGATTGGTGCCGGAGCTCGGATCGCGAGCAATACATCCTGGATCAATGCGCGCTGCCCTTGGTGGACGAAGCCTTGTATGTGTCCAGCCCGTCTTTGCATGCGCGCTTGCTGGATCTGCGCCAAGGAACGGGCGATGTCAGCCGAAGTGCCAGCGAACGCAAGAAGCTGATCGCCAGCCTGGCTCGCTTCGTGAGCCGAGCGGCCTATCGCTGCACGCCGTTTGGCCTGTTTGCTCAGGTGCAACTGGCTCGCATCAGCACCGAGGTGGCCGGGCTCGCCGATTCCGGCCCTGCCGCGCCGGCGCTGCGCCGGGGTATTCATCTGGACAGCGGCGTCGAGGCTTGGCTGATCGATGCGGCCTTGCAAGACCGGAGCTGGCGGGAAGCCCTGCGTTGGCAGTTCAGCAACACGGCCTTCCGCTGCGGTGCCCACCTGAGTTACGTCGACTGGGTGTACCAGGCCAATCGTCAGCGCAGCTATCGGGCCGTAGAACTGGCTCACAGCGAAGCACTGGCGCTTTTGCAGCGGCTGGCTCAGTCGCCGCGCAGCTTTGCCGATCTGCGGGAGGAGCTCGCTTTAGGCTTGGAGGTCGACGCCGACGATGCCGCTGAGTTTCTGCATCAGCTGATCGAGCGCCGTTTGATCCTGCCCCTGCTGGCGCCGACGGCCAGCAATGCCTGCAGCCTGGACCAGGCGCTGGCCCAGTCGCCGGACCATCCTGCCCTGCTGCCCTTGCGCCAGATCCAGCGGCAGCTGCACGAGCTGCGTGCGCAGGCGGACAGCTCGGCCTCACTGGTCGGGGCCTATCAGGCCTTGCGGGCCACGATCGAGGGTCAGATCGGCCCGGAGGATCTCAGTCGCGGCGTGCTGCAGATCGACACCTTGGATGCGCGCCCGGCCCGGGTCGCCCCGGCTCTGGCCGCCGATCTGGTGCAGCGCTTGCAACTGCTGATGCGCCACACGGCAAGGCCCTCGTCGGTGCAGCAGGACTACAAGCGCTTGTTCCGCGAGCGTTTCGAGGATCGCGAGGTCAATCTCGCCTTCGCCCTGCATCCGGAGCTGGGCCTTGCTTATCCGAACCGTGGTGCCCTGGCTTCGCCACTGCTGCAGGGCTTGCGCCTGGGTGGTGCAAGTCCCGGCGAAGGCGGCGCCGTGCAAGCACCGCTGCTGGCCTTCGAGCGCCTGGTGCTGAGCCGCCTGTTTGCCCAGGGGCCGGGTGCTGCTTGCATCACCCTGTCGCGTGCGGATTTGCAAAGCCTGGGCGAACCCGCGTCCTTGAGCCTGCCTGAGGGCGTTTACGCCCAGTTGGGCGTGTTGCCGACGGCGCCTGGCCAGGCACCACAGTTCGAGTTGCGCGGCATGGGTGGGCGCAATGGCCTGGAGCTGATCGCTCGTTTCTGCCACCTGAGCCCCGAGCTCAGCGAGGCCGCCTCCCACTACGCCCGCGAACATCGTGACGAGAACCCCGACTGCATTTACGCGGAGCTGATCCACCACCCGCAGGATCGCCTGCTCAACATCCTGCGGCGGCCCTCGCTGGCCAGCCACGAATTGGTGTTCGCGGGCAGCAGCGACCGGCCGCGCGAGCAGCAGCTGTGGCTCTCGGATCTGAGCATTCAGCTGCTCGGTGATCGATTTGTGCTGCGTGAACTGCGCAGTGGGCGCCGGGTCATCCCGCGCCTCAGCAGCGCCCACAACTACCATGCGCGCCAGCTTGGCGCCTACGAGTTTTTGGCTGGATTGCAGGATGAGGACGGGCCCTGGCTGGGCTTTGCCTGGCCGGCCGCTGTCCAACACCTGCCGTGGCTGCCACGCTTGGAGTTCGAGGGTGTGATCCTCGCGCGAGCACGCTGCCTGCTTGATGCCAAGCAGATCGCGGCCTTGAATCAAGCCGTGGTGGAAGGTGGCTTGAGCGCCTGGCGAGAGGCTCTGAATTTGCCCCGCTTTGTCACCTGGGATCAGCACGACAACCATCTGCCGGTGGATTTGGACAACCCGGCTTCGGTCAGCCTGCTGCTCGATGACATCATCAAATTGCCGCAAGTGGCCTTGCATGAATGCCTGGCCCTGAACACGGCGGCTGCGCAGCAGGAGTTTGGCCAGCGCAGCCAGGAATGGGTGCTGCCGCTGCGCCGGCCGCGGCAAGCGAAGACCCGCCGTGCCCAGCCTTGGAACCCGGAACGTGCCGGTCTGCAGGGCGAGGGTGAACGCCGCCCAATCTTGGAGGACTGGGTCTATCTGCGCCTCTACACCGGTGCCGGTTATGCCGACCGGGTGTTGCGCGAATGGGTGGCGCCCTGCTTGCGTCAGTTGCAGATGCAAGGGCTGATCAAGACGTGGTTCTTCGTCCGCTATCAGGACAGTTTCGAGCACCTGCGCTTGCGTCTGCAAGGCCGAGATCGCGCGGCCTTGATCCTGGCGCACGAGCAATTGCTGGCGTGCTTGGCCGACGCTCAGCGTGCGGGCCTGCTCTGGCGCGTGCAGGGCGACGACTACCTACCGGAGTCGCAGCGCTATGGCGGCCCGCATGGCCTGCGGCTGTGCGAGCAGCTGTTCGCCATCGATTCCGACGATGCTCTGGCCCTGCTCGATCTGGAGGCTGCCGCGACCGAGACCGACCCGGACGGTGCTCCGCCGCGCTGGCTGTTCGCTCTGGCCTCGGTCGATGCCTATGCCCGATTGCTGAGCCCGGAACCGCAGCAGCGCGAAGCACTGCTCGACACCTTGTCTCGTCAGTTCCTGGAAGAACAATCCGGTGCCAGTGGCCGCTCGGCCGCTCTCGTGGCCATCGGCGCACGCTTCCGCGAGTTCCGCCGTGAGCTGGAGGGTTTGCAGAGGGGCCAGGGCCACCTGGGCGCCTGGCAGCAGCAGCTGCAGCGCAGTGAGCCGCGCCGGCTGGCGCTCTTGGCTGAGCTGAATGTGCACTTGTCGGCTCTACCCGAGGTGCAGCGTGAGAGCGTGATGCACAGCCTGCTCCATATGCATTGCAACCGGCTGGCGCCGAGCGAGCCACGCCGCCACGAGACCCTGCTGTATGACTTTGCCCGTCGCCTGGAACGGGCCCGTCAGGCGCGTCGTCCTGTGGCGCAAGGGAGCGATGCATGAAGGCCGAAGCGAGCCCATCAGGGCGGCTGATCGCAGCCCTGCGGACGCGCCTGCTGCAGCGACTGGAACAGCCCTGGACGGATGCCAGCTATGCCTGCGGCGCCGCCGGTCAGCTGCTTTGCCTGGCCGCCCTGGACGCGCGCGCGGCGCCCGATACACGCATCGCAGCCGATTGGATGGCCGAGGCGTTGATGCGTTTGCTGGAGTTGCTGCCGCGCTATCCGCACGGACTGTTCCAGGGTGCTCAAGGCCTGCTTTTCGCAGCTCTGGAGTTGGACCGGGCTTACGGCTTGGGCATGGCCGAGGATGCGGCCCAAGAGGCCGACGAGCATCTTCTGGACGGTTTGCGACATGACCGCGATCTGCCCGAGCACTTTGACGTCATCAGCGGCCTCGCCGGTTTGCTCGTCTATGCCGCCTACCGTGAGCGCCAGGGCAGCCGGTTGCCTTTGGTCGCAGCCTGTCTGGCCCGGCTGAGCAGCCGGGCTACGCGTGTTCAGACCGCGGCCGGCGAGGAAGTCTTCTGGTTCACCCCGCCGGCCTGGATTCGCGGCTTTCCCATGGGTGACGCGCATCCGACCGGCTGTACCGATCTGGGCCTGGCCCACGGCCAGGCGGGTGTGCTGGCGGCATTGGCTTTTGCACTGGCCAGTGGCCGCAGCGGACAGGGCGAAGCGCGAGGTTTGCTGCATGGCGCACTGCGCCACCTGCGCCGTCATGAGTCACAAGACGGGCGCTCACATTTCGGCGCCGCGGTCGAAGCCCCGGGCTTGACCCGCTGCGCCTGGTGCTATGGCGATCTGGGCACGGCGGCGGCCTTGCAACTGTCCGCCTTGGCCCTCGACGAACCCGCGCTGGAAGCCTGGGCCCAGCGCCTGCTGCAGACCCTGAGCCAGCGGCCCTTGTTGGGCCTGGGCTTTGTCGACGCCTGGCTCTGCCATGGCAGCGTGGGTTCAGCCTGGTTGCTGCGCCAGCTGGCGCCGGGCCAAGAGGAGTTGGCGGGCCGCTTCGAGCAGTGTCATCCGCTGGACGGTGAAGCCGGTCTGTTGACGCTGCTGGAACAGGATCCTGACCCCAATCTCAGTCTGCTGGAGGGCTATGCCGGTCTTGCCCTGGTCCTCGCGGAGCAAGGCAGCGGTCCATTGGCGCTGCCCTGGAGCCTGCCCTTTCTGGCCGGCCAAAGGGCTTTGTGGATCGGTGACGCCCGAGCGTGGGACCCGGCCGTGGCTGAGCCAGACACAGCAATGACTTGAATTCGTCTGATGCACCCGATGGCTCGGCCGGGCCTGACGGTGCAGCAGCGACGGCGGCCTTGGCCGCGACCGGGGCTGCACGGAGCCCGGGGCGCGAAGAGGAGCCGCCTTGGGGTTGCCGTGAACAGCCCTGCACTTCGTTTGCGGCCAATGCCGGCCGCATTCCAACTCGACAAGGAAACTCCATGAGCAAATCAGATCGACTGAAGCTGAGCACCACCTCGGTGCGCAGTCTGTCGCCCGCCGAAGTCGACCAGGTGGTCGGCGCTGATGGCGGCCCGACGGGCAACACCTCGCTGTCCAACGCCTACTGCGGCCCGTGCCCGAGCAACGATCCGTGCCGGACCAACACCTGCCCGCCGCCGGTCTCGGCCACCTGCCCTCCGGCGCACACGACGGCTTGCCCACCTTGGGCCACCAAAGGCTGGTGCGTGTGAGTGAGTGCGGGTCTCTTGACGAGGCCTGCCTTGGCGACCTGTAACCCGGGCGGCCAGCCGGCCGCTCAACAAGCAATCCCATCAAGACCATGAAGAAAATCGACAAACTCCATCTGGCCACCACCTCGGTGCGTCAGCTCAGCCAAGCCGAGCTCAGCGATGTGGCTGGCGGCTACACCTCGATCGCTGCCTGTGGCGACGATCCGACCAACCGCCCCTGCATCACGGTCAATGCCGCGACTGGCTGCCCAACCGGCGTGCCACAGACGCAGGGCTGCCCGCCGGCCAGCGCGAATTGCGTCAGCAATGCCTGCCCGCCGGCGTCCCGCACGCCGCGTTGTGGTGGCGCCAACAGCGATCTGTGCTGAAGCCCTGATCGCGCGGGTCCGGCGGCGGCGCTGAGTCGCCCCGGACCTGCGAGGTCGGCCCGAAAGGTTCTGTCCTTTCGGGCTTTGAACCTTGCCGGAGTGATTCGCATGCAGTTCCGTCAAGCCGCTTTGGATCATCAGCGTCATGGCCATGGTCAGGGGCGTGTTTTGCTGCGCAGCCCACGCAGCTTTTGGTTGATCTCGATGGCTTCTCTGGCCCTGGGGCTGGGCGTGTTGCTGATGCTGTTTTTCGTCAGCTACACCCAGCGAGCTCGGGTCAGTGGCCATCTGGTGCCGGACCGAGGTCTGGTCAACCTCGCCGCTTTGCAGCCGGGATTGGTGGCCGAGGCCTTGGTGGGCGAGGGCGCGGCGGTGCGCCGGGGCCAGGCCTTGTTTCGTCTGCGTGTCGAGCGTCCGGCCGAGGCCGGCGACCTGGCACAGGGCGCGGTGCGCAGCCTGGAGCAGCAGCGTGGCAGCCTGCAGGCTGAGCTGCTTCGCCTGGATGCATTGGCCGTCACCCAGGGTGAAGCCTTGCGCCAGAAGCGCCGCGAACTCATGGCGGAGTTGCCGCGCGCTCAGGCTGAACAATTGCTGCTGCGGCGCCGCCTTCAGTCGGCGCAAGAAGCCCTGGCGCGCTTTGAGGCCTTGCAGGGCACGGGCTTCGCGTCGGGTCTGCAGGTGCAGCAGCGTGCCGACGAGGTGCTGGATCAGCAGGCTCGCTTGGCTGCCTTGGAACGCAATGAACGTGAAATTCGCAAGCAGCTGGTGGCCGTGGAGTCGGAACTGCGCGCCCAGGGGCTGCGCGATGGCAGCCCACGAGCTTTGGTTGAGCGTCAGCTGGCGGCTTTGCAACAGGAGCTGGCCGAAGCCCAGGGACGGCATGAATGGCAGCTGCGTGCGCCGGTGGACGGCGTGCTGACCTCGCTGCAGGCCCATGCCGGACAGACAGTGGTGGCCGGCCAGGTGTTGGCACTCTTGTTGCCGGCTGGCGCTGCACTGCAGGCGCAGCTGCAGCTGCCATCAAGTGCGGCGGCTTTCGTGCGGCCCGGGCAAAAAGTGGCCCTGCGCTATGCGGCCTTCCCGTATCAAAAGTTTGGCCAGCATGAGGGCGTGGTGCAGGAGGTTTCGCGGGCGGCCCTGCTGGCTCAAGTGGGCAGCAGCAGTGCGGGTGAGCGCAGCTACCGCGTGCTGGTTCGACCCTTGAGTCAGACCGTGATGGCCTATGGCCAGCCGGTGGCCTTGCAAGCCGATATGCAGGTGGAGGCCGACGTGATGCTCAGCGAGCGGCGTCTGATCGAATGGATCTTCGAGCCCATGTTGGCGCTGAAAGGGCGGCTATGAGCCTGATGCAAGGTTTGCAGTTCGGCTTCGGGGCGCGTCTGCCCATGGTGCAACAGACGGAGACGGCTGAGTGTGGTCTGGCCTGCCTCGCCATGATCAGCAGCTACCACGGGCAATGGCAGGAGCTGCCCGATCTGCGCCAGCGTCTCCAGGCCTCGGCCAAGGGCATGACGCTGAAACAGCTGATCGGCTTCGCAGACGAACTGGGTTTCGCAGCGCGGGCGGTGCAGTTGGAACTGGAGGATCTCGGGCAGCTGCAGATGCCTTGCATCTTGCATTGGGACATGAACCATTTCGTGGTGCTGCGCCGGGTCGGCGCGCGCCGCCTCGCGGTCCACGACCCGGCCTATGGCGTGCGCCAGCTGAGTCTGGCCGAGGCCTCTCGGCATTTCACCGGCGTGGCGCTGGAGCTCTCGCCCATGCCCAGCTTCGAGCGCAACGAGCCCAAGCCGGCAGTCGGCTTGGGCCAGTTGGTCGGGCAAGTCACTGGGCTCAAGCGTTCGCTGGCCCAGGTGCTGATGTTGTCCCTGGCCCTGGAGCTCTTGGCCGTGGTGACGCCGTTCTTCCAGCAATGGGTGCTGGACGGCGTGATCGTCCAGCAGGACATGGATCTGTTGCAGGTGCTTGCGCTCGGCTTCTTCCTGCTGATGGTGCTGCAGCTCTTGATCAGCACCATGCGCAGCTGGATGGTTATCTACTTCTCCACCCAGCTGAACTTGCAGTGGGCATCTGGTGTGCTGAGCAAGTTGCTGCGCCTGCCCATGGACTACTTCATGCGGCGTCATCTGGGCGATGTGATGTCGCGTTTCGGCGCCATTCAAAACATCCGTCAGACCCTGACAGCGGCCGCTTTGAATGCCGCACTGGACGGGCTGATGGCCGGCGTGGCTTTCGCGATGATGTTGGTCTACAGCGTCCAGCTGGCGCTGGTGACCTTGAGCGCCTTGCTCATCTATGTGCTGATTCGCGTGCTTTCCTATGCGCCATTTCGGCGGGCCAACGAAGAGCAAATTGTTCATGCGGCGCGTCAAGACAGCCATCTGCTCGAGTCGGTGCGCGGCGTGCAGTCGATCAAGCTTTTCAATCGCGAGGACGAGCGGCGCGCCCACTGGCTGAACCTGTTGGTCAACACCAGCAACCGGGAACTTGCGACTCAGCGGCTGACGACGCTGTACCAATCCGCCAATGCGCTGGTGTTCGGCGTCGAGAACATCGCGGTGATCTACCTCGGTGCGAAGCTGGTGATGCGCGGAGAGTTGTCCATAGGCATGAGCTTTGCCTATGCCGCCTACAAGCTGCAGTTCAGCGGCCGCATCAGCGCCTTGGTCGATCTGGCCTTCCAGGTGCGCATGCTGCGCATCCAGCGTGAGCGACTGGCTGACATTGTGCTCAGCGAACCGGAACTTTCGGGCGGCAGTGGTCTGCCTGCAGCGACCGTGCCCGATATCGAACTGCGTGAGGTGCGATTCCGCTACGGTGCCAATGAGCCCTGGGTGCTGGATGGCATCAGTCTTCGCGTTGCCGCCGGCGAGTCGGTGGCTATTGTGGGCCCCTCGGGCTGCGGCAAGACCACCCTGCTGAAGATCATGCTGGGTCTGCTGACGCCGACCGAGGGCGAGATTCTGGTGATGGGTCGGCCGCTCTCGGCCATCGGCCTGCGAGCCTGGCGCGATTGTCTCGGTGCGGTCATGCAGGACGATCAACTGTTTGCCGGCACGATCGCTGAGAACATCGCGTTTGGGGCCGCTGATGTCGATATGGAGCGAGTGCGACTGTGTGCCCGCATGGCGGCCGTGGATGAAGATGTGCTGGCCATGCCCATGGCTTGGCAAACCCTGATCGGCGACATGGGGGCGGCGATTTCCGGCGGGCAGAAGCAGCGCCTTTTGTTGGCGCGCGCCTTGTACAAGCAACCTCGAATCCTGTTTCTTGACGAGGCGACCAGCCACCTCGATGCCAAGCGCGAGCAGGAGGTCAATGACTCAATCCGTGCGCTCCAGCTGACGCGGGTGGTGATCGCGCATCGCCAAGAGACCATCGCCATGGCGGGGCGCGTGATTGAGCTGCAGCCGCAGAAGCTGCCTGTCTTGCGCTAGTGCGGTCGCCTGTTACGGCCGGAGCGGGCGCTGATTGCTCGATCCATGGGTGTGGAGCGTTCGCCCCGTCGCGCGCGCGGCCGGCTAACTCGAAGGCGACCCGTGGTGAACCGAGCACTTGAGATCCTGGCTGGCATTCGCCGTCGCTCTTGCAGCCTTGGGTCTCGTCCTGGTGAGCGAGTTGGATCGGCGCAGGAGCAAGGCTATGGTCAAGGGATGAGGCCTGAAGCCTCAGCAGACCTTGCCGGCTTGATGGCGGAGGCGGTGGAATCTGCTCTCGGTGCCGGCTCCTCGGAGTTCAGATCACGCGCCAATCGCAGGCCAAAGAACACATAGCTGGCCTCCGGCATTTCGGAGTTGCGGTGCTGGGGGCGCAGCTGCTTCTGTTCATTGAACCAGGAGCCGCCGCGGAGCACACGCTTGACCGGTTCCGCGCCGCTCGACCGCGCTCGGGCGTCGAAGGCGGCCCCTTGGTAGCTCTCGTGAAAGGCGTCCTCGACCCATTCCCAGACATTGCCCTGCATGTCGTGCAGACCGAACCGATTCGGTGCCTTGAGTCCCACGGCGTGAACCTGGCCCCGGCTGTTCTTGCTGAACCAAGCGCTGCGGTGGAGCCGCTCCAATTCGGCCTCGGGGTTGCTGGGGCCGCTGCTGCTGAGTTGTGCGGCGTACTCCCATTCAGCTTCGCTGGGGAGTCGAAACTTCAGTCCGGTCTTTTCGTTGAGCCGATGAACAAAGGTTTTGGCATCGTTCCAGCTGATGCGCTCCACGGGGCAATGATTGCCGCAAGAGGTGTTGGCGCTGGGGTTGCTGCCCATGACGGCCTTCCATTCGCCCTGAGTCACCTCGTACTTGCCCAGCAAGAAGCTGGGGACGGAGACCGTGCGGATGGGCTGCTCTGACGAGTGGTTGTTGCTGCCCATCTTGAAGCTGCCGCCTGGCACCTTGATCATCGCTGGGCAGAACTCGCAGTCTTTGCTGGCCTGCGCCGACTTTACGGTCGAAGAGGGCGGCGGGCCCGATTTGTCCGTGAGCAACTGGCGAGCAAGGGCTTCGGCCTGCGCAGAGCGGGCGGCAACCGCCTCGGGTGTGTTCTGAGACTTGTCCGGTTTGGTCGCTTCGCCTTGAGCCGCCAGTCGCGCGATGCGTGCGGTTTCTTGTTTTGCCAACAAGCATTCGGCGAGAACCTGTATGCGCGCTTCGATGCTGACGTCTTCTTCGACGGCGGGGTAAATGATGCCGGGAATGTAGGAGCAATTGGTCGACCCCGGCGACGAACCTGAAGTGCAGACGGTGCGGCCCGGCGTGGTCAGTGCTGGCGTGATCACCCGCATTTGGGGCTTCACCATTTCGAGGCTGTAGGCTTTGCAAGCTTCAATATCCTGAGACTCGACGCCCAAACCATGGCCCGCGCCGGAAGGAAGAGTGGAACAGCCTGCCGTCAGCAGCAGAGGCAGCAGTGCCATCGCCATGGATGCAAATTTCATGGTTTTCTCTGAAAGCATGTCAGATGGCCGAAAACTGCTGCGACCGAAGTCCTGATCATAGGTATTGAAATACTCTTTGCGGCAGGCCTGACCGATACTGCTTGCTAAGTACTGGTATTCGCTGCTTCGCGCGCGAAATCATGCGCGCGCCCAGATTTTCTCGGGTTTGAATGAATCCTCCATGAATGGCGTACTAGCTGTCATTGACCTGGCTGATCTTGGTATTCCGCTCGCGCCCCGCTTGCTCAAAACACTCGATAAAACCAATTAAAAACCAGTGTTGTGCTTGCTTGCGAGAGTATTGAGAGTCACCTTGCGCTGGGCGCGCTCGAGCGCTTCTCCTATGGCGTTGAGCGGGGTGCGAACATGTAGTTTTGACCGGGAGCCGTTGGTGTGCTTGCGCGGGATGAAACATGGCGAGGAGAAACCCCTGGAAATGCTTTGCCTCAGCCCTTTGGCAGCTCAGCTCGCCCTATCATGGCAGTCTCGAAAAAGTGGCGAAATCGGCAATCGCAGGAAATCGCTGGCGACCCTTATGAGGTGACGGCCATGAGTTTTTCTGTGGGCCTTGATTTCGTTGCGCTTGCGTTGAGCAACAAGGGTATGTGTCATGAAGAACAAGAGAATTGCCATCATCGGCGGCGGCACGGCCGGATGGTTGGCCGCCAACCATCTCGGCCGTGAGTTGCAGGCCGATCCCGAGATTGAGATCACGCTGATCGAATCGGAAGATGTGCCCATCATTGGGGTGGGGGAGGGCACGGTGCCTTTCATCAAGACCTCGATGCAGAAGTTCGGCATCAGCGAAGCCGATTTGATCTTGTCTTGCGAGACCACGTTCAAGTACGGCATCAAGTTTCAGAACTGGATGGATGCCGGCAAGCCTGGCGCGGAGCATTTCTATTACCACCCCTTCGCTTCACCGTATCCGGGCGGCGTGGATGTCACGCCGCATTGGCTGTCGGAACCGGTTCGCCCGTTCTCTGATGTGTCGAGCAGCACCCGCCTGGCGGAGGCGATGCGCTCACCCAAGCGGATCGAATCGCCTGCCTACGAGGGCGCGGTGGACTACGCCTATCACGTCAACGCGCACAAGTTCGCCGCCCTGCTGTCTCGCAATGCCATGCAGCGCTTTGGGGTTCAACATCTTCGCGCCACTGTGGTGGGTGCCGAGCGCGCCCCCGATGGCGATATCGAAGTGCTGATCACCAAGTCCGGTGAACGCTTGGTCTTTGATTTTTTTGTCGACTGCAGCGGCTTCGCGTCCTTGCTGACACAGGGGGCGCTGAAGGTGCCCTTCGTGGACAAGTCTCACCAGATACTGACTGACACGGCGCTTGTGCAGCAGGTGCCGCTGAAAGCCGGTGCTGAGATTCCCCCGTACACCCTGGCTACCGCGCATGCGGCCGGCTGGATCTGGGACATCCCCGTCACTGAGCGTCGCGGCACAGGCTTTGTCTACGCCAGTGCCTATATGAGCCATGAGGAGGCGGTCACGTCCTTCGCCCGCTATCTTGGCGTGCCCGCTGACAGCTTTGCACCGCGCCAGATAGCCATGAAGATCGGCTATCGCAAACAGAGCTGGACACAGAACTGCATGGCTTTGGGCCTGGCCCAGGGTTTTGTCGAACCGCTGGAGGCGACTTCGATTCTGCTGACCGACTTTGCCGCGGGGCTTCTTGCGCGCAACTTCCCACGTTTCGGCAGCGACGCCCCGCCCTTGCGGGATCATGTCAATGATGCGCTGACCTATGCCTGGGAGCGCATCATCGATTTCGTGCAGCTGCACTATCACATCTCCGATCGCAGCGACTCCGAGTTCTGGCGTGACAACCGCCAGGCTTGCCATCTGTCGGATGTGCTGCGCGGACGCCTCGCCAAATGGTCGGCCGGTCATCCGCATCAGACGGATTTCTTCAGCCGCTTCGATCTGTTCAGTGTGGAGAACTATCTGTACGTTTTGAACGGCATGCGTTATCCGACCCGTGGGTTCCCGATCTCGGCAGCCGAGCACAAGGATGGACGCCAGCGTTTGGCTCATGTTGACGCGGCCACGCAGGCCTTGATCCGCGAGCTTCCCGGGCACCGAGCCTGGCTTGAGGGCTTGCGCGCGGCTGCTGCGAGAGGCACTCAGCCCGCCTGATTTGCTCGCCGGGTGATCGGCGCCAGGACGTTTGGCGCACAAAAAAAGCCCGGCAGAGCCGGGCTTTTGTCTTGCTGTGAGCTTGATGCTCGATCAGAACTTGGCGCTCAGGCCGAAACGATAGGTCGTCTCGCCCATGAAGGACCAGGCAGGATAGCCGACGCGCATGCTGGGCTTGACGTTGGCGTTCTTGGCGTCTGCGGCGCCGTACTGGATGTCGTCTTGCTTCAGCAGATTGATGGCTTCGAAGCTCAGGCGCAGGTTCTTGTTGATGTTCCAGCCTGCGCTGAAATCCAGCGAACCGTAGGGATCGTGCATACGGTAGCTGTAGTAGCCCGTTTCACGAATCATGTACTTCGAGCGCCAGTTGTAAGCCACGCGAGCCGAGTAGTTCTCAGTTTCGTAGAAGCCCACCAGGTTGAGGGTGTGCTTGGACGACTGCGTGAACAGGGCCAGGTTGTCGGGGTAGCTGGAGGCCGGAGCCTTGGCATCCGCGTAGGTGTAGCTCGCTGCAACACCGAAGCCGTTGTCCAGACTGTGGTTGATCTGGGTTTCCAGGCCGTTGATCTTGCCGCCGCCCGCGTTGACGTAGTTGTTGATCGTCCAGTTGTCGACCTTGCTCAGCGGATCCACCACGCCGACCTTTTGATTGGTCTTGACGTTGGCAGTCACGAAGTTGTCGATCGTCTTGTGGAAGAACGCAGCCGACACCATATTGCCGCGACCGTAGTAGTACTCGATGCCCAGATCAAACTGCTTGGACGACTGGGGCTTCAGGCCCACGGTACCGAAGGTGATGGACTCGTTGCCCACGCGGTCGTCGTTGTAGCCGGCTTGCTTGGTCAGGAACATGTACTCGAAGTTGGGGCGGGTGATGGCCTTGGAAGCGGCCACACGCAGCACCGTGTTTCGGTCGAGCTTGTAAGCGGCGTTCAGGCTGGGCAGCCAGTCGCTGTAGCTCGAGTTCTCTTCGCGGATCTTGTTACTCCAGCCGTCGTTGTTGGGAACATCGTTGGCAGCAAGCGGGGTACCGTCAAACAGATAGCCCTTGCCGGTCACCTTGGTGTGCACATAGCGCAGGCCGAAATTGCCGCGCCAGCCACCTTGCTCGAACTCGAACATGCCGTAGGCCGCGGTATTGTCTTCATCGATCGCGGCATAGCTCGAACGTTGCGGTGTCCAGGAAGCCGTGTTCTTGTCGTACAGGGCGGCCATTCCGCTCAGATTGGCTTCCGGGAAGGCCCAGCCATTCGGGCCCATCTTGATGGAGCCGCTGTACAGGTCGCTGGTGTTACCCACGACCACGGTGCTCGAGAACTTGCCGCGCAAGGCGCTTTGCTCGTACTTGTGGCTGGTGCTGCGCACGCCGGCCTTGAACGAAGTCAGGCCGTTCCAGTCCAGATCAAACGTTGCGTCTGCTTGAGCGAAGCGCTCTTTGTCAGAGTTCGGCTGTTGCTGGTCGGTGGCCCAGCCCGTCGGGGCGAGTTGCTTGGGCAGATTGGACACGGACACGTCCATGGGCACGCTCGGCGTGATCGCGATCTGCTTGCCGGTGCCGTCGATCGTTCCCTGGAACTTCGGCAGGCTTTGACCCGCGTCCCACCAGCCCACGCCATAGTTCATGGTGTGCGAGGTGCCGCCCTTGGCCTTGGTTTCGCCAACCACGGCTTCCAGCTTGAAGCTGTCACCCTTGACCGAGCCATTCAGGACCAGGCTGTCCGAGGACATCTTGCCCTGGCGAGCCCAGGTTTGCATGAAGGTATTGACCGGGTTCTTAGCGCCGGCTTCCGCCTTCACGCACAGGCCCGCTGCGTTCTTCAGCACGCAGTTTGTCACCGCATTGGGTTGGTCGGGGTTCGGGTCGTTCTGGCCGGTGAACAGGTAGAGGTTGCTGTTCGTGTTATCGCCCGTCAGGTCCAGGCTCAGGTAGTTCAGGCCCAGTTCGACATTGCTGGTGGGCTTGGCCTGCACCGTCAGGTTGATCGAGCTGCGCTTGCGGTCCTGCACAAAGGTAGCAGGAGCCACATCGCCGGCCCAGCCTGCGTCTGACTCGATGCCGCGACGGATGTACTGGCTGTCTTCCTTGGCGCCAGCGATCAAGACACCGAAGGTCTTGCTGTCATTGCGCCAGCTGTACAGGCCAGCAACGTCCTTGGAAAGGTCGGTGCTGACAGTGCCCTTGCCCAGCTTCACGCTGCCGAAGATGGTGTTGGCCTTCAGGTCCAGCGGCTTGCGTGTCTTGACGATCACCGTGCCACCGATGCCGCCTTCGGTCAGGTCAGCCTGCGAGGACTTGTAGACCTCCATGCCGCCGATCAGCTCGGAGGGCAGCAGGGAGTAGTTGAAAGAGCGATCCACGGTGGACTGGTCATACCAGCCGGTCGAAGCGACGGTCTGACCATTCAAGGTGGTGTAGGTCATCTGCGGATCAGAACCGCGGACCGACACGGAGGCACCTTGGCCGAAAGCGCGGCCCACGGTGATGCCGGGCAGGCGTCCCAGGGATTCGCCAACGTCAGAGTCAGGCAGCTTGCCCACGTCTTCTGCGGACACAGCGTCCACGACGGCGCTGGCGTTCTTCTTGATGTTGACTGCGGTCTCCAGCGATGCGCGGATACCGGTCACGACCACCTGCTCCAATTGGGAGGTGTCCTGCTTCGGGGCGGCTTGCTGAGCCTGCGCCGAAATGGCCGCGCTCAACAGCGTCAGCGCGACTGCCGCGGCGACGGGATTCTTCTTGACCTTCATAACTGCTCCTCGATATTGGCCGGAATGGATGAGTCGGCCTGTTACGACGCGGAACCAGTGCAATGCCAATCTGCAAATTGGCATGTGTCTGGTGCCTCCTATGACGTACGAATGCAACCAATGCCATGCCACTATACGGCTCGGTAGTGCCACTTTGCTACCACTTTTCGGTTCGTGTTTTCCCTGCTGTGGCGATGTTGCCACCATGTTTTGGGGCACTTGTGTTGCTTCTGTAAATGGGCTTCAGAGCGACTGTCGACTGTCGTACGGGGGCGACGATGGCGGCAGCTCTTGGTAGCACATTGGTATTGACTGGGGTGGCTAAGGTGGGGTGCGTTTCAATTCGCCAGTGAGATAGGCCTGGTGGCCCATCGAGTCCTTGTCTGAATCTCACCTAGGGCAGGCGGGGTGGCATTGACTTCGGTGCATTGGATGGAGAGTTCTCTTCGTCTTTGATCTATTGGTACTTAAGGGTTGGGTACCAAGCGGTGGCGGGACGAGATGGTGCGGCCACGGCCCGTGGCTCACCAAAAGGAGCTGGATGTCTCAAATTCCAGAAAAGTTCTTGGCGAGTGAAAAATGCTGTGCTACAGTAGCAGGCTTGCCTCGGAGGGGTGGCCGAGT
This sequence comes from Paucibacter sp. DJ2R-2, assembly GCF_025717675.1. Taxonomy (GTDB): domain Bacteria; phylum Pseudomonadota; class Gammaproteobacteria; order Burkholderiales; family Burkholderiaceae_C; genus Paucibacter_A. The sequence continues at coordinate 529 of NZ_JAJIRT010000004.1, read as the reverse complement.
GGTTAAAGGCAGCAGACTGTAAATCTGCCCGCTTACGCGTACGCTGGTTCGAATCCAGCCTCCTCCACCAAGGCAAAACTTTTCTTGATTCGAGCTGTCGGCTGGTCCGGCAGCTCGATCTCAAGCAAGGTCGCAAGGCTCCCGGGCGGGAGTAGTTCAATGGTAGAACCTTAGCCTTCCAAGCTAATGACACGGGTTCGATTCCCGTTTCCCGCTCCAGTGTTGGGTGCGAAGCGGCGGAAGGCGCAGTGTTGTTGGTAGTGTCGTTACCGGTTTGTTGGTTGTTTTGCCTGCAAACCTGTGCCGATGCCCATGTGGCTCAGTGGTAGAGCACTCCCTTGGTAAGGGAGAGGTCACGCGTTCGATCCGCGTCATGGGCACCACCTCTTTTCTTCTTCTAGTCTGATCGAGTCCTTCTCAGGAGCGCAGAAATGGCAAAAAGCAAGTTTGAACGCACCAAGCCGCACGTCAACGTCGGCACCATCGGTCACGTGGACCATGGCAAGACGACCCTGACGGCTGCGATCGC
>NZ_JAJIRT010000034.1 GCF_025717675.1 Paucibacter sp. DJ2R-2 | reverse complement strand
ACGTTGAGCCTCGCGTGCAAAGTGTGCACATTGCCTCCGCACCATGAATAGCCAAAGGTACCGATCGCTCCGAACATCTTCATTGCTCCTGGCGGCGGCTATGTTTGGGTCGTTGTTGGCGCACGCTGCCGTACTAACCGGAACCCTGGCCATCTACTCTGCGGCATCGATGGTTCCCTCAGCTACCGCATCTATCGCATTGATTGTCGCGCTTCCTGGGGCTGCTTCCATCCTCGCTTTCGCGGTATTCAGCCGGTACGAAAAGGCAAACTCGGCCTTGCTGGCTGTCATGCTTGTGCTGCTCGCGGTGTGCGCGCTTTGTCAATTTTTCCTCACGCCGTTCTTGTCGTGTTTGGTCTCTCGTAATTTCTGCCTGTAGCCAGAGCTCATGGCCAGACTCAAGCAACAAGCGACAACCTCGGCGAGGCCCAACCGGTCGCTCGAGTGGACCTCCGCCAGCTGGCCGCGCTATGCTGCCTTTGTATTCTCAGCTCCGCGCGGCCAGCTAGCTTCGGCCCCTCAGCTTCAACGTT
>NZ_JAJIRT010000033.1 GCF_025717675.1 Paucibacter sp. DJ2R-2 | reverse complement strand
CCTGCTGACCGATGGCCTGGAGGCCGAGCGCGAGCAAGGCATCACCATCGATGTGGCCTACCGCTACTTCGCCACCAAGACGCGCAAGTTCATCATTGCCGACGCGCCCGGCCATGAGCAGTACACCCGCAATATGGTCACCGCCGCCGCCGGCAGCGATGCCGCCGTGGTGCTGGTGGACATCACCAAGCTGGATACCTCGGTCGAGGCCGTCGAGCTGTTACCGCAGACCCGCCGCCACAGCCTGCTGGCCCATCTGCTGCGCGTGCCCGGCATCGTCTTCGCCGTCAACAAGCTCGATGCCTTGGAGCAGCCCGGCCCGGCCTTTGCTGCCGTGTCCAAGGCCTTGCGCGCCTTTGCCGAGCAGGCCGGCATTGCCATCACCGCCATCGTGCCAGTCTCAGCCCTGCGCGGCGACAACGTCACCCAGCCCCTGGCCGGTGAATGGGCGACTTGGTACCAGGGCCCCTCGCTGCTGCAGGTGCTGGAAAGCCTGCCGGGCGTGCAGGAAAAGGTCGAGGGTCAGGTCTTGATCCCGGTGCAGTACGTCGCCCGTGAAGGCGAAGGAACAGGCAACCAGCCGCGCACCCTCTGGGGCCGCATCGCCCATGGCCAGATCCAGGCCGGCGACGAAATCCAGATCCTGCCCAGCGGCGAGCGCGCCATCGTGGCCGAAGTACGCCGTGCCGGCGAAACCGTGAGCCACAGCGTGGCCGGTGAATCGGCCGGCGTGGTGCTGGACCGCCAGCTCGACGTCTCGCGCGGCGACTGGATCGTCACCCCGGGTTCAGCCCAGCCGACGCAAAGCTTCAAAGCCACACTGGCCTGGCTGGACACCGAACCGGCCGTACCCGGCCGCAAGTACTGGCTGCGCCATGGCAACCGCTGGGTGCAGGGCCGCATCAGCGCCATCGAGCACCGCCTGGACATCAACAGCCTGCAGCCCTTGGACGCCGAGCAGTTGAATGTCAACGAGATCGGCCATGTGCAGATCGAGGTGCAGGCCGCCCTGCCGGTGGAGCCCTATGCCAGCAACCGCGTCGGCGGCAGCCTGATCGTCGTCGACCCCAGCAGCAACCGCACCAGCGGCGCC
>NZ_JAJIRT010000032.1 GCF_025717675.1 Paucibacter sp. DJ2R-2 | reverse complement strand
CGCACCAAGCCGCACGTCAACGTCGGCACCATCGGTCACGTGGACCATGGCAAGACGACCCTGACGGCTGCGATCGCAACCGTGCTGTCGAAGAAGTTTGGCGGCGAGGCCAAGGCCTACGACCAGATCGACGCTGCACCTGAAGAAAAGGCACGCGGCATCACGATCAACACCGCCCACGTTGAGTACGAAACGGCCAACCGCCACTACGCTCACGTTGACTGCCCCGGCCACGCTGACTATGTGAAGAACATGATCACCGGCGCCGCACAGATGGACGGCGCGATCCTGGTGTGCTCGGCCGCTGACGGCCCGATGCCCCAGACCCGCGAGCACATCCTGCTGGCTCGCCAAGTGGGCGTGAAGTACATCATCGTGTTCCTGAACAAGTGCGACATGGTGGATGACGCCGAGCTGCTGGAACTGGTGGAAATGGAAGTGCGCGAGCTGCTGAGCAAGTACGACTTCCCCGGCGACGACACCCCCATCATCAAGGGTTCGGCCAAGCTGGCTCTGGAAGGCGACACGGGCGATCTGGGCGAGCAAGCCATCATGCGCCTGGCCGATGCCTTGGACACCTACATCCCCCAGCCTGAGCGTGCCGTGGACGGCGCCTTCCTGCTGCCGGTGGAAGACGTGTTCTCGATCTCGGGTCGTGGCACCGTGGTGACCGGTCGCGTTGAGCGCGGCATCATCAAGGTCGGCGAAGAAATCGAAATCGTCGGTATCCGCGACGTGCAGAAGACCACCGTGACTGGCGTGGAAATGTTCCGCAAGCTGCTGGACCAAGGTCAAGCTGGCGACAACGTCGGTATCCTGCTGCGCGGCACCAAGCGCGAAGACGTCGAGCGCGGCCAAGTGCTGAGCAAGCCGGGTTCGATCAAGCCGCACACGCACTTCACTGCTGAAGTCTATGTGCTGAGCAAGGAAGAAGGCGGCCGTCACACTCCGTTCTTCAACAACTACCGTCCCCAGTTCTACTTCCGTACGACTGACGTGACCGGTGCTGTTGAGCTGCCCGCGGATAAGGAAATGGTCATGCCTGGCGACAACGTCGGCATCACCGTGAAGCTGATCGCTCCGATCGCCATGGAAACCGGTCTGCGCTTCGCTATCCGCGAAGGTGGCCGTACCGTGGGTTCGGGTGTGGTTGC
>NZ_JAJIRT010000031.1 GCF_025717675.1 Paucibacter sp. DJ2R-2 | reverse complement strand
CTCGCCTTCGCCGACATTCACACGCCCAGAGTAGTGCGGGTGGTTGGGGATATCGGGTTATTGGACAGCCTCGTTAGACATCTCAAATGCAGCATCCCCCAAGTTTCGACGACAACCGTCCTCCATTCGACCCGGAATTTGCTCGCGAACTGATTGGCAAGTACGTCTTGGTTGGCGTCACCATTGAAGATCGTCGTGGTGAAACACTGCGCCAGGAGCAATTCCATGGAACAGTGGTTTCGGCAAATGCAGACTCCGGAATCAATCTTGTCCTGCGCGGAACTCGTGAGGGAGAAAGCAAGTCTCTGCCGCCAGCCACGCACGTATTCAGAGCAATTCCTCCAGGGTCATACAACTTGCGAGGCACGGGTGAAACTGTGATCGATCCAGACTTCACGTCACAATGGGTGCTGGTTCAGCCAGATGCCTAACCATTCGTTCGAGCCGACACGCAACGGCTGGTCACTACAGGCCCCCATTTCATTCTGGGCCTTCCGTGCCCAGCCGTCGCTCGCTGCTCAACTTCGACGTTAGCCCCCACAGGAGCCATCATGGGTTCGTTCTACACCAGTCATACCCTTCGAGGTCCATCGCAACGGCAGGTTCTAGATTGGCTGGACGGGCGTTCTGCGTTCGTATCGCAAACCGACAGGGAGATGACCACAGTTCTTGACGAGGCGTGCGAGTCACAGGACGGAGAGGACCTGGCGGGTTTGGCTCTGCAACTATCTGCCCATTTTCACTGCCCGGTCTTGGCGGTACTGAACCACGACGACGACATCCTTTACTTCGAATTGTACGAAGACGGAGAGAAGACTGATGAGTACAACTCCTCTCCCGGCTACTTCGACGAAGAGGTTGAAGACAACTCACCTCGCGGTGGAGATGCGTTGCGCTTGGCCGCCGTATTCGGCGCCTCAGACGCTGCCGCCATAGAGACGGTACTTCGCAATCCCGACTACGTGTTTGCAATGGAACGGCATGATGCCCTCGCTACGGCGCTCGGACTCCCAAAGCAATGCATTGGCATCGGCTTCAACTACGCAGATGCCGGTGAGTTTCCACCCGGCACCGCACCGGAATACTTCTCTAGGTCGGGCGGCAGTGGGGGCTAACCAGTCGTTCGAGCCGACTCGCAACGGCTGGTCACTTCAGGCCCCCATTTTATTCTGGGCCTTCCGTGCCCAGCCGTCGCTCGCGTCTCAACTTCGACGTTGAGGCTGTAAAAAAACTCCCTACCGGGTCCGTCCCGATTCACTGCGCAGCCCCTGACGCGTCAAATACGCAG
>NZ_JAJIRT010000030.1 GCF_025717675.1 Paucibacter sp. DJ2R-2 | reverse complement strand
TTGTTCGTGGCCATCTTGGCGCTGTCGGGGTCGGTGATGTTGGACTTGAGCTCTTGGCCCTTGGCATTCAGTCGCTTGGGGTTCTGGGCGACGAAGGCCCGGGTGCGTGCGGCCTCCTCGCGCAAGGCGTCCACGCGGGCTTGCCGTTTGGCTTCCAAGGGCTCCTGAGCGCCGGCCTTGTCTTGCGCCTGGTGCAGCGCCAGGATCTTGTCGGCCGCCTTGTCCAGTCGCTCGGCCCGGTGGCGCAGTTCCTCCTGCGTGCCGCTGCGCTCCTTGCTGGCGTTGCTGGGCAGCTTGACGCCGTCGATGGCGAACATCTCCCGGCCGATCAAACCTTGGGCGTCACAGGTCATCAGCACCTGGGCAAAGAGCGGCTTGATCTGATCGCTCAGCGAGACCACGAACTTGGCAATGTGCGCGTGGCTGGGCTGGCTGTCGCCGCTGATGGCGATGAACTGGACGTTGCGCTCACAGGCGGACGCGATGCTGCGGCTGGAGATGATGCCTTGGCTGTAGGCCAGCAAGACGATCTTGAGCATCACGCGCGGGTCGTAAGCGCTGGCGCCCGTGATGTCGTTGTTGAAGCGCGCATCCAGGGCGCTCAGATCCAGCTCGTGATCGACCAGGTAGCTCAGCGCAAAGGCAAAACTGCCTGGCACGATCTGCTCCGAAAGCACCACGGGCAGCATCATCGCGTGGCAATCACTGGGCTTGTAGCGCGGCATGGCGGACTCCTGGACGGGTCTGCGTATTTGACGCGTCAGGGGCTGCGCAATGAATCGGGACGGACCCGGTAGGGAGTTTTTTTACAGCCTCAACAGGATGGCTAAACTCGCAAGGGCCCAAGCTCCGAGCTTCAGCCGCTTGTTCCGTTGTCCGAGCTTGATGGCAGCAGCATCCAGCTCCTCGTTGCTTCGGCTCAGTGCCAAGTTCTGCGCCTCTATCTGATGAGACTTCTCGTTTAGCTCGTCATTGACCTGAGCCAGTTCAGCGGCTCGGAGATCCAACTCTTGATTTGTCTGGCTCAGGGTCTGGTTTTGCTTAGCAATCTGCTCGGCGGCCTGTTCGAGTTCTTGGTTCTTGGCCTCCATCTCCTGAAGCCTGCGTTCCTCTTCCTGGGCTTGCTCCTGCTTCCAGCGCTCAATGTGCTGCTCGCTCAAGCGCACATACTCCCGTTCCTGGGCGCCAAGCACCCCTTCTTGGTCAGATGCCCGCCTGGCATCGAGCAAGTCCCGCTCCAGCAGTAGCCATGCCTCATCCTGCTGTGTGTCCAGCCACTTGGCCCGCTGTGGCAGCAAGTGCTCTTGCCGCCACTGC
>NZ_JAJIRT010000029.1 GCF_025717675.1 Paucibacter sp. DJ2R-2 | reverse complement strand
CGCCTTCGCCGACATTCACACGCCCAGAGTAGTGCGGGTGGTTGGGGATATCGGGTTATTGGACAGCCTCGTTAGGCGTCGCGATGCCGAAGAAGTCACCGTCGATCGCCGTTTCAGCCGACCCGTCGAAGTGGTCCGAAGCGAGCCAGCGTTCGGTTTCAGCGGAGTGGACTAGCGAGTACACCGATATCCTCTACAGCTGCTGGCACTGCAAGGCCGAATCGGTTTTCTCTGCGCAGGATCAGAAGTACACGTTTGAGGAGAAGAAGGCTCCTATTGACCAGCGGCGCCTCCTTTGCCAAGCATGCTGGGCAGAATCCCATCGAATCGCGGCAAGACTTAAAGAGTTCGATACCCGATGGGCGGAGCAGAAGCAATCGCTGCGTACCGACAAAGAGTTCGCTGCGGGCTGGCTCGAAACACTTGAACTCCAAGAACGCTATGTCCCGTACCGTCATGACGTTGCCCGCAAGAACATGCTTCGCAAGTTGCTCGGCGACGCCTAACCCTTCCATCGAGAGGACGCTTTCCGGCCTGCGGCCTACAAGCGCCTCTCATGTCAAACGTTGAGGCTGTAAAAAAACTCCCTACCGGGTCCGTCCCGATTCACTGCGCAGCCCCTGACGCGTCAAATACGCAGACCCGTCCAGGAGTCCGCCATGCCGCGCTACAAGCCCAGTGATTGCCACGCGATGATGCTGCCCGTGGTGCTGTCGGAGCAGATCGTGCCAGGCAGTTTTGCCTTTGCGCTGAGCTACCTGGTCGATCACGAGCTGGATCTGAGCGCCCTGGATGCGCGCTTCAACAACGACATCACGGGCGCCAGCGCCTACGACCCGCGCGTGATGCTCAAGATCGTCTTGCTGGCCTACAGCCAAGGTCTGATCTCCAGCCGCAGCATCGCAGCCGCCTGCTCACGTAACGTGCAGTTCATCGCCATCAGTGGTGACAGCCAGCCCAGCCACGCGCACATTGCCAAGTTTGTGGTGTCGCTGAGCGATCAGATCAAGCCTCTCTTTGCACAGGTGCTGATGACTTGTGACGCCCAGGGCCTGATCGGCCGGGAGATGTTCGCCATCGACGGCGTCAAGCTGCCCAGCAATGCCAGCAAGGAGCGCAGCGGCACGCAGGAGGAACTGCGCCACCGAGCCGAGCGCCTGGACAAGGCGGCCGACAAGATCCTGGCGCTGCACCAGGCGCAGGACAAGGCAGGCGCTCAGGAGCCCTTGGAAGCCAAACGGCAAGCCCGCGTGGAAGCCTTGCGCGAGGAGGCCGCACGCACCCGGGCTTTTGTCGCCCAGAACCCAAAGCGACTGAATGCCAAGGGCCGAGAGCTCAAGTCCAACATCACCGACCCCGACAGCGCCAAGATGGCCACGAACAAAGGCGTGATCCAGGGCTACGCAG
>NZ_JAJIRT010000003.1 GCF_025717675.1 Paucibacter sp. DJ2R-2 | reverse complement strand
ATGTTCGGAGCGATCGGTACCTTTGGCTATTCATGGTGCGGAGGCAATGTGCACACTTTGCACGCGAGGCTCAACGTTGAAGCTGAGCCGACGCCGCAGGCGATCGGCTCGAGCGACCGGTTATGCAGAGCCACGTCGAGGGCACTGCGGTGGAGGTGGCCGACAGCATACCGAAGCTGTACCCACGAGGCGATCGGCTGAGGCGGCAAGCGCGTAGTTCTTCTGCGGGCCGACGGAGAAACAAGAAAAGAGAATGAGCACCTTGGCCAAGACCGGCAAGATCACGGCGGCCGAATGCTGAGCTGGATCGGATGCAGCCTGACGCCGAGGAAATCATGGCAGATTGCTCCGCGCGATCGAGGCGAGCGCACGACCGAAAACGGACCTTCAAGCGTTGCTTAGCTTGCTGCATAACGTTTGAATTCAGCGGACCAGCCAGCGTAGCTGGCGCAGGTCCGCTGCAATGAAGGGTTGGGCGTCACCGCGCTTGCCACGTAACAAATGAAGCGCTCGACATTTCATGTGCACCACTCACCGAGCGCGTCGTTTGAAGAGAAACCATGCATCATTATGTCCATGGGATCATCCCCAAATCCGAGGGCAAAGTCATCTGCATTCTCAAGCGCTAGCAACCAACTGCCACCATCGCGGGCTATTGCCCAGACCTTCTCGTTCCGGTAACGCTCGAAATCGCCCTCTAACGCGCAAGCCGATGTGACCCTGACCTTGACAGGCTCAATTACACAGGCCAAAAGGTTTCCATACAGCTCCCGCACATATTCAGCATAGGAGCGACCAGGCGGTGTAATTACTTGCGCCTCCACGGTGACCTGGGAGTGCCTTATTTTGGCAATCGCTTCATCCTTGTTCATGACGCCCAACGTTGAAGCTAACTGGCCCGCGACGGCATGCTGCCGGAGGGCCAGAATGAAATGAGGCCCGTAGGCGGCATACCGTTGCGGGTCCGGTTGAGCGACTGGTTATCCCGCACCGCGCACCCCGTGTTCGCTTGATTGGCTCAGTATCTGCTGGACTGACCAATTACGGGTTATCCAGATTGTGAGCGCAGCACCTGAAAGGTGCCACCAGAACATGCCCGACGTACGTCGATGAACCAGGAGATGGCCCGAAGCAACTTGCCACGCGGCAAGCACTCCTGGATCTTGCGGTGCACCCCGGACCGTAGACAAGAGATACGAGTAGGGATTGAGCCTCGGGACCTTTGGCGTTCCTACACCTCGCACACGGTGCCAGGATAGGGCTTGCTGCTCTGTAGTCGCGACCGCAGATGGCGGAATTGGCAGGGTATCAATTGCGTCGAGTCCAAGCCAGTAGAGCGCCATCGGCCCAGCGGCGGCCAAAAATGCTGTGGCGACGACTAGACCAAATGCTAGGCGGAGAATCAGCTTAGCCATGCGGGATAACGTTCGAGCTAACCGGCCCGCGACGGCAGGACGCCGAAGGGCCAGAATGAAATGAGGCCCGCAGGCGGCATGCCGTTGCGGGTCCAGTTGAGCGACCGGTTATCCCTCAGGTGCGCCCAAGGTTTAGAAGTATTCATGGTTTGCCAGGATAGAGCGGCGACGGGTGTGAAATAGAAAGCTTGTCGCTGCGTGGAGTAATAGGCTTCAACGACCAGCTAATGGCAGGAAGGAAAGCGAGTACGGCAGCGACAGCAACTGCTGCAAAAAGCAAGGCCAGCCCACTAAGGAATCCCCAGAGTACCAAGGCTGCTATTGCTGCCAGCTCGAACATCACCGCAGCCGGAACCGATGCAATGCTTGGAAGAAAGCAGAGTTCATCGCAGCCCGCGCATCGAACCGGACGGCGCTTGCTTGAGCGGATTGCCGAAAGCCATGGTATTGATCGAGCCTGGCAATGTGGGCAGCACTTCATGATGAGGGATAACGTTGAAGCTAACTGGCCTGAATCGGCAGGACGCCGCAGGGCCAGAATGAAATGAGGCCCGTAGGCGAAGTGCCGGTGCAGGTCCAGTTGAGCGACTGGTTATGGCTCAGGCTCTGCATTGCGGCCAATCCTCTTCCTTGATCTGAGCCAAGTGGACAGCCAAAACTTCCACCCTGTCATGCCGCTCTTCCGTGATCGGAACTTCGAACAAAAAACAGATGCACTCGCCCGGCTCATTCAGCACTGGCGGTGCAGTAACAGGAAACAGTACTGCCGCTAGAGGATCTCGCGAAGCGTCCTGTAGGCACCAGGTAAGAAACTCAAGAGTGCGCCACCCGTTCTCTGACTTCTCGAGTTGAAACTTGACCCAAGCAATCTGCTGCCTACTCTCACCAATTTGGTCCTCTCTGGTTCCGCAGGTCGCCCAGCGAACTCCCTCGAATGAGGCAATGACGTTCCGCAGTGTCTCAGTGTTTTTCATGAGCCATAACGTGTTGTATATCGGTGGCAAACGCCGCTTATCACGGCTGACGTCGCAATAACCGGGTCCACGCGAGTCCAGGCAAGTGCCTGTCGGCTTTGACTTTTTTCGCTGATTGACTGTTGTTTCATACAGTATTAAATTTCACGTCAAAAGCCGCGCCTGTTACAAACACTCTGACGGGTTCGCGCGGCACCCTCAGGCGGGAAGGCGGAGCGTATGTTGCCATCAAATCGTGGCGTTATTTCAGCTCGCAAAGAACCTGGAGTTCCAGTTTCTGGCGAAGCGACGGGCTCGTCGTCTGCATCGCAGCAACAGCAACAGCAGCAACACTCACCCCGATCACCGCTGCGCCCGGTGAAGCTGCTGGATCAGCTGCGCGAGCGAATTCGATTGCTTCACTACAGCCGCAGCACCGAGCAGGCTTATGTCCATTGGTGCCGGGCTTTCATCCGTTTCCATGGCCTGCGCCACCCGCGCGACATGGGCGGCGCTGAGGTGGAGGCCTACCTGACTCACCTGGCGGCGGATCGTGGATTGGCGCCGTCCAGCCACAGGCAGGCGCTGTCTGCCCTGCTCTTTCTATACGGGCAAGTTTTGGGCTTGCAACTGCCCTGGATGAAAGACATTGGCCGGCCCATCCCCAAGCGGCGATTGCCGGTCGTGCTGAGCCCGGACGAGGTGTCGACAGTGCTGCAAAGAATGGAGGGCGAGCATCAGCTCTTGGCCCAGCTTTTGTACGGCACCGGCATGCGCATTTCCGAAGCCCTCGGGCTGCGGGTCAAAGATCTTGATTTTTCCCAGGGCGCGATCTACGTGCGGCAAGGAAAAGGAAGCAAGGACCGGGTCGTCATGTTGCCCAACTCATTGGGCGCCGCGCTGCAAGACCAACTGCGCCGAGTGCGCGCCATGTGGTGGGCCGATGTGGAAGCAGGCCAGGCCGGGGTGGAGTTGCCCTACGCGCTGGAGCGCAAATACCCACGCGCGGGCAGCAGCTGGGCCTGGTTCTGGCTGTTTCCGCAAGACCGGCTGTCCACCGATCCACGCAGCGGCGTCATCCGCCGACACCACCTCTACGCTGAGACCTTCCAGCGGGCGTTCAAGCGGGCGCTGGCGGCCGCACGCATCAGCAAGCCTGCCACGCCGCACACCTTGCGCCACTGCTTCGCCACCCACTTGCTGCAAACAGGCTACGACATCCGCACGGTGCAGGAGTTGCTGGGCCACTCAGATGTGGCCACCACCATGATCTACACCCATGTGCTCAAGCTGGGGGGTGGCGCGGTGCGCAGCCCGGTCGACAGCTTGCCTCGGCAACTGAGAGAGCCGCAGCCGATCTACCGGCTGCAAGCTCCCGCAGCCCTGCTGCACTGACATCAAGAGGAAGAAGAGAAGAAAGGGAAGTACGGAAGAACGGAGGAAAGAAACAAGCATGCGATCCCACCTCGATGGATCGCATGTCATGTCGGGTCTCGCTTCAGAACGCCGCAATCCCCGTCTGCGCCCGGCCCAGGATCAGGGCGTGGATGTCGTGGGTGCCTTCGTAGGTGTTGACCACCTCGAGATTCACCAGATGGCGGGCGATGCCGAATTCATCGCTGATGCCGTTGCCGCCGAGCATGTCGCGGGCCATGCGGGCGATGTCCAGGCTCTTGCCGCAGCTGTTGCGTTTCATGATGGAGGTGATCTCCACCGCAGCCGTGCCGTCGTCCTTCATGCGGCCCAGGCGCAGGCAGCCTTGCAGGCCCAGGGTGATCTCAGTCTGCATATCGGCCAGCTTTTTCTGGATCAGTTGGTTGGCGGCCAGGGGCTTGCCGAACTGCTGACGGTCTAGCACGTACTGGCGGGCGGTGTGCCAGCAGTCTTCGGCCGCGCCCAGCGCGCCCCAGGCGATGCCGTAGCGGGCGCTGTTCAGGCAGGTAAACGGGCCTTTCAGGCCGCGCACTTCGGGGAAGGCGTTTTCTTCGGGGCAGAACACGCCGTCCATGACGATCTCGCCGGTGATGGACGCACGCAGGCCCACCTTGCCGTGGATGGCCGGGGCGCTCAGACCCTTCCAGCCTTTCTCGAGCACAAAGCCGCGGATGGCGCCTTCGTCGTCCTTGGCCCAGACCACGAACACATCGGCCACCGGGCTGTTGGTGATCCACATCTTGGAACCCGTCAGGCTGTAGCCGCCGTCCACCTTCTTGGCGCGGGTGACCATGGAGCCGGGGTCGGAGCCGTGGTTGGGTTCGGTCAGGCCGAAGCAGCCGATCCACTCGCCCGTGGCCAGCTTGGGCAGGTATTTCTGCTTGGTGGCTTCGTTGCCGAAGTCGTTGATCGGCACCATGACCAGCGAGCTCTGCACACTCATCATCGAGCGGTAGCCCGAATCAACGCGCTCCACCTCACGGGCGATCAAGCCGTAGGCCACGTAGTTGAGGCCAGGGCCGCCGTACTCGGGCGCGATGGTGGGGCCGAGCAGGCCGATCTCGCCCATCTCGCGGAAGATGGCCAGGTCGGTGCGCTCATGGCGGAAGGCCTCGAGCACGCGCGGCGCCAGCCGCTCCTGGCAATAGGCCGCTGCGGCGTCGCGCACCATGCGCTCGTCGTCGCTGAGCTGCTCGTTCAGCAGCAGGGGGTCGTCCCAGTGGAATGAAGGAGAAGGTGCCTTGTTGCTCTTGCTCATGGTGTGTCTCTCGATCTGTTTTCTTCGTTCGTGGTCTCTGAAAGTGTTGTCGGTTGGCACCGACAGCGCCTGTGAATCTCATCGCGGCCTGCGGCTCAGGCCATTGGAAGTAAGGCCACTGTAACCAGCCGGCACCTCAGCCCGGCTGAGGCAGCGCAAAGTCCGGGTTGGCGTTCAAGGTATGACGGCGGTGACCTCGATCTCGACCTTGGCCCGGTCTTCCATCAAGCCCGCCACCTGCACCGCTGACATGGCGATCTGGTACTCATGCCCCAGCACCTCGCGGTAGGCCTGGCCCACCTCGCGGCCGCGGGCCAGGTACTCGCGCTTGTCCAGCAGGTACCAGGTCATGCGGGTGATGTGGGCAGGGGTGGCGCCGGCCTCGGCCAGCACGGCCTTGATGTTGATCAGCGCCTGGCGCACCTGGGCGATGAAGTCATCGCTCTCGAACTGGCATTGCGCGTTCCAGCCGATCTGGCCGGCCACAAAGACCTGGCGGCCCGTGGCCGCCACGCCATTGGCATAGCCGCGTGGCGCGGCCCAGCCGGCCGGTTGCAGGATTTGTTTGTCGAGCGAAGTCGGGTTCTGATCGGTACTGCTCATGGTGAGTTCACTCCTTGGGCCCGTCTTGCGAGCCGGGCGCGCGCAGCGTCAAGGTCAAGGCGGCGCGCAAATCATCGGGAAAGGCTTGGGGGCGGTGGGTGTCCAGCGAGGTGCAGACCAGCACCTGCTGAAACACCACGCGAGGGCCGGGATGGGGCTCACTCGACTCAGGCGCCCTGCCCTCATCGCCCTCCCCCTCAAAATGCACCGTCAGCCCCAGCGAGCTGCGGCCCAGCCGGGTGATGGCGATGCGCTGGATCAGAGTGTCGCCCATGCGGCTGATGCGCCGAAAATCGGTCTCCAGGTGCACGGTCGGCAGGCCCACGCGGCGAGGGCCCAGCAGCTGCGAAAAATCGACGCCCAGGCCCTCGCTGACCCAGTCTTCGATCAAGGCGTTGAGCATCTCGAAATAGCGCGGGTAGAAGACGATGCCGGCCGGGTCGCAATGGCCGAAACGCACCCGCTCGCGGCGCTCGAACACCCAGCGGGGCGCGGGCTCGCCGAGCTTCGTTTCCGTGTTCGTGTTCATATGCGTGCTCACCAATCACACCCCCAGATAACGCTGCCAGAGCTCGGGCTGCGCGGCCAGCTCGGCCGAGTCGCCCGACCAGACCATGCGGCCGCGCTCCAGGATGTGGTGCCGGTCGGCCAGGCGGATCAGGCGCCGCACGTATTTGTCCACCACCAGAATCGTCTGCCCCGCTGCGCGCAAATGGTCGAGGCAGCGCCAGATCTCCTCGCGCACCAGGGGCGCCAGGCCCTCGCTGGCCTCGTCCAGCACCAAGAGGCGCGGGTTGCCCATCAGGGCGCGCGCAATCGCCAGCATCTGCTGCTCACCACCCGAGAGCTGGTTGCCCATATTGGCGGCGCGCTCCTGCAGGCGCGGGAACAGGTGGAACACCCGCTCCTCGGTCCAGGGCTCGCGCGCGGCGCAGCGGTTGGCGGCAAAGGCCGTGAGGTTCTCGCGCACGCTGAGGTTGGGGAAGATCTGCCGCCCTTCCGGCACCAGGCCCAGGCCCAGGCGGGCGATCCGGTCGGCCGACCAGCCGGTCACATCCTCACCGCAGAAGCGAATGCGCCCGGCCGTCGGCGCCATCCATCCGCACAGGCAGCGCAACGTCGTGCTCTTGCCCATGCCATTGCGGCCCAGCAGGGTCAGCACCTCGCCGGCCTGCAAACGCAGATCGAGGCCGAACAGCACCTGGCTGCTGCCGTAGGCGGCCTGCAGGCCGCCCACTTCCAAGAGGGCTTCGCCGCCCGAGCTTTGCACGCCAGCACCCTTGCTCACAGCGCGGCCTCCATTTCGTCACTGGCTTCGTCGCCCAGATAGGCGCGGCGCACCTCGGGGTGCTCGCGAATCTCCTGCGGCGTGCCGCTGGCGATGATGCGGCCGAACACCAGGGTGGAGATGCGGTCGGCCAGGCGGAACACCGCGTCCATGTCATGCTCCACCAGCAGCAGGGTCAGGCCTTGCTCGGCACGCAGGCGCTGCAACAGCAGCACCATGCGCTCGGATTCATCAGGGCCCATGCCGGCCATGGGTTCATCCAGCAGCAGCAGGCGCGGCTGCGCCGCCAGGGCCAGGCCCACCTCCAGCTGCCGCTGCTCGCCATGGGCCAGGCTGCCCGCCAGTTGGTCGGCGCGCGCCGCCAGGCCGCACAGCTCCAGCAAGGCGGCCGCCTGCTCCTGCAAGGCCCGCTCGGCCGAGGCGCGGCGCCAAAGGTTGGGCAAGCCGGGCCGGCGCGCCTGCAAGCCCAGGGCGATGTTGTCGTGCACGCTCAGGCGCTTGAAGATGCTGGTGATCTGGAAGGAGCGCACCAAGCCGGCGGCGACGCGGCCGGCCATGCCCAGCGGGGTCAGGTCTTGCCCGTCGAGCAGCACCCGGCCGCTGTCCGGCCGCAGCGCGCCCGAGAGCTGATGGATCAACGTGGTCTTGCCGGCGCCATTGGGGCCGATCAAGGCATGGATCTCGCCGCGGTGCAGGGCAAAGCTGGCTTCATCCGTCGCAGCCAGGGCGCCGAAGCGCTTGCACAGGCGCTCAACCTGCAGCATGGGCCCGGTGTTCTGGAGTGCCGCGCTCATGCCCGTGCCCTCCAGCGTGCGGCCAGGCCGGCCAGGCCTTGCGGCGCCAGCATCACCACGGCCAGCAGCAGCAGGCCCAGTGCCATCTGCCAATGCAAGGTGTAGCCGCTGAGCAGTTCCTCCAGCAGCAAGAGCACCACAGCACCCAGGGCCCCGCCCCAGAGCGAGCCGGCGCCGCCGATGATGACCATGATCATCAGCTGGCCCGACTGCGACCAGTGCAAGGTGTGCGGCGTGACCAGGCCGCTCAGGTTCGCCAGCAGCGCACCGGCCAGGCCGGCGATCGCCCCCGCCAGCACAAAGGCCTGCCACTGCAGGGCGAACACCCGCGCGCCCAGGGCATGCATGCGCGCCTCGTTCTCCTTGATGCCCTGCAGCAGGTGGCCAAAGGGCGAGTTGATCAGGCGCTGCAAGCCCCACATCACCGCCGCCGCCAAGGCCAGCAGCAGCCAGTACATCTGCGCATCGTTCTGCAAATTAACCAGGCCGCTGAGCTGCGAGCGCTGGACCAGTGGCAAGCCGTCCTCGCCGCCGTAGGCCTTGAGCGACACGGCCAGGTAATAGAACATCTGCGCGAAGGCCAGCGTGATCATGATGAAGTAAACCCCGCGTGTGCGCAGGCTGATGGCGCCGATCAAACCCGCCGCCAGGCCGCTGACCAACATGGCCACCGGCCAGGCGATCCAGGCCGAGCTGATGCCCGCGTCCATCAAGATGCCCACGGTGTACGCACCCAGGCCGACAAAGGCTGCGTGGCCAAAGCTGACCATGCCGCCGAAACCGAGGATCAGGTTCAGGCTGGACGCTGCGATCACAAAGATCAGCACGCGGCTGGCCACGCCGGTGTAGAACTCCAGGCCCAGGGCTGTGAGCAGCGGCGGCAAGGCGGCCAGGGCCGCCAGCAGCGGCCAGGCCCAAGGCCCAAGGCCGCGGTGGTCCAGGCGGCTGAGCGCAGGCGCTGGGGAGACCGTGTTGTTGTGCTTCATGGAATTGTGTTCGTGGGTCCGCATCGCATCTCAACCGCGCGCCGGGAACAGGCCCTGCGGTTTCCAGAACAGCACGGCCGCCATCAAGACATAGATCAGGATGGAGGCCAGCGCCGGGCCCAAATTGGCGGCCAGTTCGGGCGAGGCCAGCTGGCGCAAAGCGGCGGGCAACAAGCTGCGGCTGCAGGTGTCCACCACGCCCACCAGGAGCGCGCCGACCAGGGCACCGCGGATGGAGCCGATGCCGCCGATCACGACCACCACAAAAGCCAGGATCAGGATGCTCTCGCCCATGCCCACCTGCACTGCCAGCAGCGGGCCTAGCAGTGAGCCGGCCAGCGCGCACAGCGCCGCGCCGAAGCCGAACACCGCCGTGAACAACCAGCGGATGTTCACGCCCAAGGCCGTGGCCATGGGCCGGTTCGAGGCCCCGGCCCGCACCCACATGCCGATGCGGCTGCGCGTCACCAGCACATAAAGCAGCAGCGCGACCGCCAAGCCGACACCGATGATGAGCAGGCGGTAAGCCGGGTAGTAGAGCCCCGGCAGCAGCTCCACCGGCCCGGACAGCGCCGCCGGCGTGTTCAGCATCACCGGCTGCTCGCCCCAGATCATGCGCACGCCCTCGTTGCAGATCAGGATCAGGGCAAAGGTCGCCAGCACCTGGGACAGGTGGTCGCGCGCATAAAGCCGGCGCAGCACGCTCATCTCCAGCAGCATGCCGAACACCGCCGTGCCCAAGAGCGAACCCAGCACCGCCAGGCCGAAGGAACCCGTCGCCTGCGCCACGGCGGCCGCCAAGTAGGCGCCCACCATGTACAGCGAGCCATGGGCCAGATTGATCATGTCCATGATGCCGAACACCAGGGTCAGCCCGGCGGCCAGCAAAAACAGCATGAGTCCGAACTGCAGGCCGTTCAAGGCCTGCTCGGCGACGAGCACCCAATCCATCGCTGCGCCTCAGCTCACTTGGCCGCCATCTTGCACGACGCCGCGTAGGCGTCCGCATGGTTGCTGAAGATCTTGCCCAGGGTCTTGTTGGTGACGCGGCCCTGGGTGTCCTTGCCGATCACACGCAGGTAGTAGTCCTGGATCGGGTACTGGTTGTTGTTGAACTTGAAGGCACCACGCACGGACTCGAACTTGGCGGCCTTGATGGCCTTGAGCACGGCATCCTTGTCCTCGATCTTGCCCTTCACATCGCGCACCGCGGCGTTCATCAGCAAGGCCGCGTCATAGCCCTGGCTGGCGTAAAGCGAAGGCAGGCGGCCGTAGTCTTTCTGGAAGTCGGCCACGAACTTCTTGTTGGCGGCGTTGTCCATGTCATGCGCCCAGTGCGAGCTGTTGAACATGCCCAGCATGGGCTCACCCACGGCCTTGATCACATCCTCGTCGGCCGAGAAGCCGGGGCCGAACAGCGTCACGTCCTTGGACAGCCCGGCGCCGACAAACTGCTTGATGAAATTGATGCCCATGCCGCCGGGCAGGAAGATGTACATGGCATCGGGCTTGGCGGCGCGCGCCTGCGCCAGCTCGGCGGCATAGTCCAGTTGGCCGAGCTTGGTGTAGATCTCCTCGACCACCGCGCCCTTGTAGAAGCGCTTGAAGCCGGTCAGCGCGTCCTTGCCGGCCGGGTAGTTGGGCGCCAGCAGCACCAGCTTCTTGAAGCCCTTGTCCATCACCGTCTTGCCCACGGCCTCATGCAGGTTGTCGTTCTGCCAGGCCACGTTGAAGAAATAGGGGTTGCATTGCTCACCCGCGTACTGCGAAGGGCCGGCATTGGCGCTGATGTAGGGCGTCTTGCTCTCGAACACGCTGGGGCCTACGGCCAGCATCAGATTGGAAAACACGATGCCGGTCATGAAGTCGACCTTGTCGCGCTTGATCAGGCGGTCCGAGGTCTGCTTGGCGACCTCGGGGTTCTGCTGGTCGTCCGCGGTGATCAGCTCGACCGGCAGGCCGCCGAACTTGCCACCCGCATGCTTGAGCCCCAGCTGAAAGCCATCGCGGATGTCCACGCCCAGACCGGCGCCAGGGCCAGACAAGGTGCTGAGCAGGCCGACCTTGACCTTGTCGGCCGCCAAAGCGGAGCCGCTGGCGCCGAGCAACACGCAAGCCATCGCAGCTGAGTTCAAGGCGGCGGGCACGAGCTTCATCATCATTGAGCGCTTGGTCTTCATGGCAAGGGTCTCCAGGGCGGGGGTGAATGGGACAATCAGCAAATCACAACACGAGGAATGGAACTGTTAGCTTGGGAATTTTCGTAGCGAGCGGCTGTCAGGCAAGGCGGACGGAGCGCAGGAACCGGAACGTACTTCCTGTACGTGAGGATTCCGAGCACCGGACCAACGACGCATGGCAGTCGCGCAGTAGAAAATTCACAAGCTCTAGGCGGGTTGGCGCAGGCGGAAGCGTTGCAGCTTGCCGGTCTCGGTCCGCGGCAGGCGCTCGCGGAACTCGATGGCGCGCGGGTATTTGTACGGAGCGATGGTGGCCTTGACGAAATCCTGCAAGGTCTTGCACAGCTCGGGCCCGGCCTCGAAGCCGGGGCGCAGCACCACCACGGCCTTGACGATCTGGCCGCGCTCCTCATCAGCCTGCCCCACCACCCCGCACTCGGCCACGGCCGGATGCAGCAGCAGGGCCGCTTCCACCTCGGGGCCGGCGATGTTGTAGCCGCCGGAGATGATCATGTCGTCGGTGCGCGCCTGGTAGACGAAGAAACCCTGCTCGTCGACGAGGTAGGCATCGCCGGTCAGGTTCCAGCCGTTCAGCACATAGTTCTTCTGGCGCTCGTCGGCCAGGTAGCGGCAGCCGGTCGGGCCCTTGACGGCCAGACGACCCACCTGACCGGGAGGCAAGACCTGACCCTCCTCGCCCAGCACGCAGGCGCGGTAACCCGGCACGGGCCGACCGGTGGCACCGGGCCGGGCCGTGGCCTCGTCGTGCGAGATAAAAATGTGCAGCAGCTCGGTGGCGCCGATGCCGTCGATCAGCTCGATACCGCCCTCGCCCGCCGCCGTGCGGCCCCGGGTCGCTTCTTTCCAGAGCTGGCGCGTGGCGGCGGGCAAGGCCTCGCCGGCGCTGACGCATTTGCGCAGGCTGCTCAGCTCATGCTCGCCCAGCAGCGGGGCCATCACCCGGTAAGACGTGGGCGCCGTGAACAGGACGGTGGCGCCATAGCGGGCCACGGCCGGCAGCAAGGCCTCGGGCGAGGCTTTTTCCAGCAGCACGGTCGAGGCGCCCACCGTCATCGGGAACAGCAGCAGGCCGCCAAGACCAAAGGTGAAGGCCAGCGGCGGGCTGCCGATGAAGACATCGTCGACCTGAGGGCGCAGCAGATGCGGCGGCCAGCAGCGGCAGATGGCCATCACATCGCGGTGGAAATGCATGGTGCCTTTGGGCTGGCCGGTGGTGCCCGAGGTGAAGGCGATGATGCAGCAGTCCTCGGCGGCGGTGTCCACCGTGGCGAACTGCGCCGGCTTGGCCGCGGCGCGCGCCTCCAGGCCATCAGGCGCGGCGCTGTGGAACAGCAGGGCCTGTGTCAGACCCGGGCAGCGTTCGCGCGCCAGGTGCAGCTCCTCGGCCAGGCGCTCGTCGCACAGGGCGTGACGGATTTCGGCTTTCTGGATGATCTGTTCCAGCTCCACCGCGCGCAGCAGGGGCATGGTCGCCACGGCGATGGCGCCCACCTTCATCACCGCGAACCAGCAGGCCGCCATGGCCGGCGTGTTGGCACCACGCAGCAGCACGCGGTTGCCCGGCACCACGCCCAGCTCATCGACCAGCACATGGGCGATGCGGTTGGCCTCGGCCTGAAGCTGGGCATAGCTCCAGCGCACCGGCTCACCGCCGACACCCAGGCCTTGCACACAGAGGCGCTCGCCCTGGCCGCGCTCGACCCAGGCGTCCAGAAGCTCATGCGCGCAGTTCAGGCGTTCGGGGAACTGCAGCTCGGGCAGCTCGAAGATCAGCTCGGGCCACTGCTCGCGCGGCGGCAGGTGCTCAAACGCGAAGCAATCCTGGTGCGATGTGTAGGCCATGGCAGTGTTGGAGGCAGAGTTGCTCATTTCAACAAGTCCCGTCCGATGATCAGCTGCTGCACCTCGCTCGCGCCCTCGTAAATGCGCAGGGCACGGATTTCCCGGTACAGCGATTCCACGATTTCGCCGCTGCGCACGCCGCGGCCGCCATGCAGTTGCAGCGCGGCGTCGATCACCTGCTGCGCGCCCTCGGTGGCCATGAGCTTGGCCATCGCCGCCTCGCGCGTGACCGTCTGGCCCTGGTCGCGCTGCCAGGCGGCGCGGTAGACCAGCAGGGCCGAGCTGTCCACCGTGCAGGCCATCTCGGCCAGCTTGGCCTGGGCCAGGGGCAGATCGGCCAGATGGGCACCGAACATGGCCCGGCTCTTGGCCTGGGCCAGGCCCTCTTGCAGGCCGCGCCGCGCAAAGCCCAGGGCGGCGGCGGCCACCGAGGTGCGGAAGACGTCGAGGGTGCGCATGGCAATCTTGAAGCCTTCAGCCGGCGCGCCGATGCGCTGGCTGGCCGGGATGCAGCAGTCGCTGAATTTCAGCCGCGCCAGCGGGTGCGGCGCAATCACCTCGATGCGCTCGGCAATCTCGAAGCCCGGCGTGCCGGCATCGACGATGAAGGCGCTGATGCCGCGCGAACCGGGCGCTTCCCCAGTCCGAGCAAACACCACGTAGAAGTCGGCAATGCCCCCGTTGGAGATCCAGGTCTTCTCGCCGTTCAAGACATAGCTGTCACCGTCCAGCCGCGCGCTGCACTGCAGGGCCGCCACATCGGAGCCAGCCTGCGGCTCGGACAGGGCAAAAGCCGCCAGCTTCTCGCCGCGCGCCACGGCCGGCAGATAACGCGCTCGTTGCTCGGGCGTGCCCGCCAGCGAGATCGCGCCTGAGCCCAGGCCCTGCATGGCAAAGGCGAAATCGGCCAGGCCGTTGTAGCGAGCCAAGGTTTCACGCAGCAGGCAGATGGCGCGGGTGTCGATCACCTCCGCCGCGCCACCAAGCGCCGTGCCGGCCACCGCATGGCGCAGCCAGCCACCCTGCCCCAGGGCGCGCACCAGGCTGATGCACTCGGCATCCACATCGGCACCATGGCCGCTGTGCAGAAATTCGGCGCACCAGGCGTCCAGCTGTGCCGCCAGCTCGCGGTGGCGCGGTTCAAAGAACGGCCACTCCAGGTGCTTGAGCGCGGGGTTTGCCATCGACTCACTCATCGCTCAGTCTCCCTGAAACTCGGGCCGCTGCTTGGCCACGAAGGCGTAGTAAGCGCGATGGAAATCCTGCGTCATCATGCAAATGGCCTGGGCCTGGGCTTCGGACTCGATGGCCTCGTCCACGCCCATGGCCCACTCCTGGTGCAGCATCTTCTTGGTCATGGCGTGGGCAAAGGCCGGGCCACCAGCGATCTGCTGCGCCCATTCCAGGGCCTCGGGCAGCAGACGCTCGGGCTCAACCAGGCGGTTCATGAAGCCCCAGCTCAAGCCCTCCTCGCCGCCCAGGCTGCGGCCGCTGTAGAGCAGGTCAGACGCGCGGCCCTGGCCGACGATGCGCGGCAGGATGGAGCAGGCGCCCATATCGCAGCCGGCCAGGCCGACGCGGGTGAACAGAAACGCAGTCTTGCTGCGCGCTGTGCCGACGCGCAGGTCCGAGGCCATGGCCATGATGGCGCCGGCGCCGGCGCAGACGCCGTCGATGGCGGCGATCACCGGCTGCGGGCAGGCGCGCATGGCCTTGACCAGATCGCCCGTCATGCGGGTGAAGGCCAGCAGGTCGGGCATGCTCATCGTGGTCAGCGGGCCGATGATCTCGTGCACATCGCCGCCGCTGCAGAAGTTGTCGCCCGCGCCCTGCACGACGATGGCGCGCACTTCATCGACATAGCTCAGGCGGCGAAACAGATCGCGCAGCTCGGCATAGCTCTCGAAGGTCAGCGGGTTCTTGCGCTCGGGCCGGTTCAGGGTGATCAGGCCCACATCGCCGTGCTGGGCCCAACCGAAGTGCTGGGGCATGTAGCCCTCCAGGCTCTGGCGGTTGCCCTCGCGCAGGTGTTCGCTCATGGCGCGTTCCGTCATTTCTTTTTCTCCTTGCTCACGGGGCTGGTGGCCGCGGCGGTCGCCGCTGCGGCAGCATCCAGCGCACCCAGATGATTTTTCAAGACGGCCATCAGGCCGTAGAGCTCCGTCTTCTGCTCGGCCGACCAGCCACCCAGCAGCTCCACCACCCATTGCTCATGCGTGGCCGCCATGCGCTTGAACTGGCGCCGGCCTTGCGGCGTGAGCTTGACGGTGAAAGAGCGACGGTCGCTGGGATGGGCCTCGCGCACCACCAGGCCCTCGGATTCGAGCTGGTCGGTGATGCCGGTGATGTTGCCGCCGGTCACCATCAGGCGCTGCGAGAGCTCGCGCATGGCCAGGCCTTCGGGGTGGCGCTCCAGCTGGGCCAGCAGGTCGAAGCGCGGCAAGGTGGTGGCGAAATCCTGGCTCAGGCGCTTGCGGATCACGCCCTCCACCCGGTTGGTGCAGGCCAGCAGGCGCAGCCAGAGCTTGAGCGCCTGGTGGTGGTCGTCGATGACCCGCGATTCCAGATCCGGCCCCAGGTCCAGGCCCGGGTCCAGCTCGGCGGGACCGAGGGCGCTTGTCATGCTTGTCATGGCAGCTCGCCCCCGCAGACCGAGATCGCTTGGCCGTTGATGGCCGCGCTGTCACGGCGCGCCAGCCAAAGCACCGTGGCCGCCACTTCCTGCGGCTGGATCAGGCGGCCCAGCGGGTTGCCGGCGGCCAGCTCGGCGCGCGCCTCCTCGGCGCTGCGGCCGGTCTTTTGCATGATGGTCTGCACCGCCCGGTCGACGATGTCAGTCTCGGTGTAGCCTGGGCAGACGGCGTTGACGGTGACGCCTTTCTTGGCCGTTTCCTGGGCCATGGCACGGGTCAGGCCCAGCACGCCATGCTTGGCGGCGCAGTAGGCCGCCACATAGGCATAACCCGTCAAGGCAGCGGTGCTGGCCACATTGATGATGCGGCCGAAGCCGCGCGCCGTCATCACCGGCAAGACCTCGCGGCTGCACAAAAACGTGCCGGTCAGATTGACCTGCAGCATGCGCTGCCAGAGCTCCAGCGAGGTGCGCGAGATCGGCGCGGTTTCCACTTGGCCCGCGTTGTTGACCAGGATGTCCACCGGCGCCAGCGCCGTGGCGGCGGCGAAGGCGCGCTGCACACTGACCTCATCCCCGACATCGACGATCTGAAACCCCACCTCGCCCAGGGCCGCTAGGGCCAGCTGCTGCACCTGCAGGCGCTCGTGGTTGCGGCCCATCAAGGTGACGCGGGCGCCGGCCTGCAGCAGGCTTTGCGCAATGGCCGCGCCAATGCCGCTGCCACCGCCGGTGACCACGGCGTGCAGGCCTTGCAACGGTTGCTGAACCAGAGGCGGAAAGTTGCCAGCCATGGCTCAGACCCCCAAGGCCTTGTTGGCCTGCTCTTGTGCGCTCAGGCCCGCGCTGGCCGAGGCCTGCTGAGCGCGCTGGCGCTCGAACTCCTTTTCCAGCTGCGGCTTGGCCGAGAGGTAGGCGCGCGGCCAGTCGAGACCGGGCCCCGCTTGGTAGCCGATGCGCGCCGCTTCGCTGAGGGTCCAGGCCGGGTTGGCCAGATGCGGGCGGGCGATGGCGCACAGGTCGGCCCGGCCGGCCGCGATGATGCTGTTGACATGGTCGGCCTCGGAGATGGCACCCACGGCCATGGTGGCGATGCCGACGCGGTTGCGGATGCTCTCGGAGAACGGGGTCTGCCACATGCGGCCGTAGGTGGGCTTCTCCTGCTTGCTGACCTGGCCCGAGGACACATCGATCAGGTCGGCGCCGGCCGCCTTGAAGGCCGCCGCGATCAGCACCGCGTCTTCCGGCGTGTTGCCGCCGGGCACCCAGTCATGGGCGGAGATGCGCACCGACATCGGCCGCTCCTCCGGCCAGACCGCACGCAAGGCGCGGAAGACCTCGAGCGGATAGCGCAGGCGGTTCTCCAGCGAACCGCCGTACTCGTCCTCGCGGTGGTTGGTCAGCGGCGAGAGGAAGCTGGAAAGCAAGTAGCCGTGGGCGCAGTGCAGCTCCAGCCAATCGAATCCGGCCGCGGCTGCGCGGCGGGCGGCGGCGACAAAGTCATCGCGCACCCGGTCCATATCGGCGCGATCCATGGCGCGCGAGGTCTGGCTCACAGCGGCCAGGTACTGCTGGGGCGAGGCCGAGATCAAAGGCCAGTTGCCGGTTTCCAGCGGCTGGTCGATGCCCTCCCAGCCGCGCCGGGTCGAGCCCTTGGCGCCGGCGTGACCCAGCTGCATGGCGATCTTGGCACTGCTGTGCGTGTGCACGAAGTCCACGATGCGCTGCCAGGCCAGGCCCTGCAGATCGGTGTAGAGGCCGGGGCAGCCCGGCGTGATGCGGCCATCGGCCGAAGGGCAGGTCATCTCGGCAAAGACCAGGCCGGCGCCGCCGGTGGCGCGCGCGCCCAGGTGCATCAGGTGGTAGTCGCCGACCACACCATCGACACAGGAGTACTGCGCCATGGGCGAGACCACGACGCGGTTCTTGAGCGTCAAGCCACGCAGGCGGAAAGGCGTGAACATGGGCGGCACGGCCTGCTCGGGCAGGCCGCTCTGCGCTGCCAGCCAGGCCTCGAAGCGGCCCACATAGCCGGCGTCTCGCTGGCGCAGGTTCTCGTGCGAAATGCGCTGCGAGCGGGTCAGCAGGGAATAGGCAAACTGCTCGGGCGCCAGATGGGCATGGCGATCGACGTTCTCGAACCATTCGGTGGAGTTGCGCGCGGCGTTCTGGATGCGCAGCACCTCGATGCTGCGGCTGGCCTGATAGACCTCCAAGGCGCGCGTCAGATCACCGCCGGCCTCGCCAATGTCTCGGGCCAGGGCGATGGCGTCTTCCAGCGCCAGCTTGGTGCCCGAGCCGATGGAGAAGTGCGCGGTGTGGGCGGCATCGCCCATCAGCACCACGGGCGCACGGCCGTTGTGATGCACCCAGTTCTTGCAGACCACGCGCGGGAAACGGATCCACTGTGCCGAGCCACGCAGGTGCGAGGCATTGCTGATCAGCGAGTGGCCGTCCAGCACCTTGGCGAACAGGCGCTCACAGAAGGCAATGCCCTCTTCCTTGCTCATGGCCTCCAGGCCAGCGGCCTGCCAGACTGACTCGGGCGTCTCGACGATGAAGGTCGAGTGCGTCTCGTCGAACTTGTAGGCATGGGCCTGGAACCAGCCATGCTCGGTCTTCTGGAAATCGAAAGTGAAGGCGTCGAAGAGCTTGGTCGTGCCCAGCCAGACAAAGCGGCATTGGCGCAGATCGATGTCGGGCTGGTAGGTGGCGCTGTACTTCTGGCGGATGCGGCTGTTCAGGCCGTCGCAGGCGATGATGAGATCCGCATCCACGCCTTCATCGTCTTGCACATCATGTTCGTAGACCAGCTTCACACCCAGCTCGGCACAGCGCGTTTGCAGGATGTTCAGCAGCTTCATGCGGCCGATGCCGCAAAAACCATGGCCGCCCGAGCGCATGCTGCGGCCGGCGATGTGCACATCGATATCGTCCCAATGGTTGAAGGCGGTCAGGATGGCCTCGGCCGTGGGCGCATCGGCTTCACGCATGGCGCCCAGGGTCTGGTCGGAGAAGACCACGCCCCAGCCGAAGGTGTCACCGGGGCGGTTGCGCTCCAGCACGGTGATCTCATGGCTGGGGTCTTGCTGCTTCATCAGCAGAGCGAAATACAGGCCGGCTGGGCCGCCGCCGATACAGGTGATGCGCATGCTCTGCTCCCGCTGAATCTGTGAACTTGCGACGCACTTTAGGCCTTGATAGTTTAAGCGTCAACAATTATTCTGAACTTGCCGGATCGGGACTTACCCTGTTCAATCTGGCTTCAGATTTCGCTTCAAACCCGGCGCTGGATGCGCGTGAGCAGATGTTGGAATTAACCGACACCACGCGCTTTCAGGCCTTGTTAAGGTCTCGCCCGCTGTGAGCTTGCCCCCCTCCCCCGGGGACTGGCCGCAATGTTTGAGCTGTTGATGAATCACTGAGAGCACCCCACACATGCCGCCCAAGACACTCTGGGACATCTCGCCCACGGTCTCGCCCGAGGCCCCGATCTTTCCCGGCGACGAGCCCTACCGCCTGAACTGGACGGCACGGCTCTCGCCCGACTGCCCGGTCAATCTGAGCGCGCTGACCATGTCGCCTCATGTCGGCGCCCATGCCGATGCGCCCTTGCACTACGCCAACGATGCCGCCGACGCGGCCAACGTGGCGCTCGACGCCTATCTGGGCCCCTGCCGCGTGATCCATGCGATCGGCTGCGGGCCGCTGATCCGCATCGAACATGTGCAGCATGCGGCCGATGGCCTGCCACCGCGCGTTCTGGTGCGCTGCTGCGAGCGCGCCGACACGGTCTGGAACCCTGATTTCAGCGCCTTCGCGCCCGAGACCGTGGCCTGGCTGGCCGCGCGCGGCGTGCGCCTGATCGGCCTGGACACGCCCTCGGTGGACCCGGCCAGCAGCAAGAGCCTGGACAGTCACCAGCAGCTGCTGCGACTGGACCTGCGCGTGCTGGAGAACCTGGTGCTGGACGAGGTGCCCGAGGGCGACTACGAGCTGATCGCCCTGCCCCTGAAACTGGCCGGCGCCTGCGCCTCGCCGGTGCGCGCCGTGCTGCGCGCGCTCTGAACGAACCCACTGATTTCGACTTTCCCCTGGAGACACGACCATGACCACCTTGCAAGACTGCGACGTCCTCGACCAAGAGGACCCCTTGCGCGAGCTGCGCCAGCAGTTCGACCTGCCGCCCGGCGTCATCTACCTGGACGGCAATTCCCTGGGCGTGCTGCCGCGCGCCACCCTGGGCCGCGTGCAGGAGGTGATCCTGCGCGAATGGGGCCAGGACCTGATCAAGAGTTGGAACACGGCCGGCTGGATGGACCTGCCCGGCAAGATCGGCGACAAGATCGCCCGATTGGTGGGCGCCGGCCCGGGCGAGCTGGTGGTGGCCGACTCGACCTCGCTGAACCTCTACAAGGTGCTGTCCGCTGCCTTGCGCATCGCGCAAGCGGATGCCCCGGCGCGCAAGCTCATCGTCTCCGAGCGCAGCAACTTCCCGACCGACCTCTACATCGCCGAAAGCCTGGCCCGCCAGCATGGCGCGCGCCTGCATCTGGTGGACAGCGTGGACGAGATCGCCGGCACGCTGAACGCCGATCTGGCCGTGCTGATGATCACCGAGGTCAACTACCGCACCGGCTACAAACACGATATGAAGGCCTTGACCGCCGCCGCCCACGCGGCCGGCGCCCTGGTGATCTGGGACCTGGCCCACTCGGCCGGCGCCGTGCCGGTGGACCTGAAGGGGGCGGATGCCGACTTCGCCGTCGGCTGCGGCTACAAATACCTGAACGGCGGCCCCGGCGCCCCGGCTTTTGTGTGGGCCCACCCGCGCCATGCCGATCGCTTCTGGCAGCCGCTCTCGGGCTGGCTGGGCCATGCCGCACCCTTCCAGTTCACGCCGGACTACCAGCCCGCCCCCGGCATCAAGCGCTATATCTGCGGCACGCCGGCCATGCTGTCCACCGCGGCGCTGGAATGCGGGGTCGACACGGTGCTGGCGGCCGAGAGCCTGGGCGGCATGGCCGCGCTGCGCAGAAAGAGCATCGCGCTGACCGAGCTCTTCATAGCCCTGGCCGAAGAACGCTGCGGCGCCCTGGGTGTGCGCCTGGCCTCGCCGCGCAAGCCTGAGCAACGCGGCAGCCAGGTCTGCCTGAGCCTGGCCGCACCGCTGCAGCATGCCGGCTATGCGGTGATCCAGGCCCTGATCGCGCGCGGCGTGATCGGCGACTTCCGCGCCGGTGACCCGGCCCGACTCGACGAGGTTCCCCACATCCTGCGCTTCGGCTTCACACCGCTTTACATCGGCTTTGCGGACGTCTATGCCGCCGTGGAGCACCTCTACCAGGTGCTCAAGACCGAAGAGTGGCAGCGCCCCGAATTCGCACGCCAGGGAGCCGTGACATGAGCTGCCCGCACCATCACGAAGGCCAGACGGGCCGGACCGAGCAGATTGTCAAAGAGGAAGGCGCTCAGCTCGATTTCTCGAAAGACATGAGCTACGGCGATTACCTCAAGCTCGACCAGATCCTCAGCGCCCAGCATCCGCTCTCGCCCGAGCACAACGAGATGCTCTTCATCGTCCAGCACCAGACCTCGGAGCTGTGGATGAAGCTGATGCTGCACGAGATGCAGGCGGCCGTGGCCTGTGTGGCGGCCGACCGTCTGCCCGAGGCCTTCAAGATGCTGGCCCGGGTGTCCAAGATCATGGAACAGCTGGTCCATGCCTGGGATGTGCTGGCCACCATGACGCCGCCCGAGTACACGGCCATCCGCCCCTACCTGTCCAACAGCAGCGGTTTCCAAAGCGCGCAGTACCGCCGCATCGAGTTCATGCTGGGCAACAAGAACGCGGCCATGCTCAAGCCCCACGCCCACCGGCCCGATCTGCTGGCCGAGGTAGAAGCCGCCTGGCGCGCGCCCTCGCTCTACGACGAGGCGATCCGCCTGATGCAGCGCCGCGGCATCAGCGTGCCGGCCGAAGCCATGGAGCGCGACTGGACCCAGCCTTATGCCGCCAGCGAAGGCGTCAAGGCCGCCTGGCTGGAGGTCTACCGCAGCCCCGAGCAGCACTGGGACCTGTATCAGATGGGTGAGGAGCTGGTCGACCTGGAAGACGCTTTCCGGCTCTGGCGCTTCCGCCATGTCACCACGGTTGAGCGGGTGATCGGCTTCAAGCGCGGCACGGGCGGCACCTCGGGCGTGTCCTACCTGCGCAAGATGCTGGACACGGTGCTCTTCCCCGAGCTGTGGGCGCTGCGCACGGAACTGTGAGATCGATCGGGCGACAAAGCCTGTTCAGGCCGGCTTCTCCGCCCTTTCCATGACCTAAACGCCCTGGGCTTTGCTATACAGTCGCCGAAGACGGCAGCCCGTGGGAGCACCGGGCCCTGTACGGCCCCCGCAAAGGTGCCTGAATGCATGCCGCACACAGGGGTTTTTGTCATGCGCAGTTCGATTCGTATTCCAGGCTTTGCTCCTGTCTTGGCCGGCCTGGGCTGTTTGGCATTCCTGAGCGCCGCTCCAGTCCCGGCCCAGGCCGGAGAGGTCCTGACACGCGTGCAGCGCAGCCAGTTGCTGCGCGTGTGCATCTGGCCAGCCTATTACGGCGTCACCTTCCGCAGCCCGCGCACGCAGGAGCTGATCGGCATTGACATCGACCTCTCCGCCGCCCTGGCCCAGGACCTGGGCGTCAAGCTGGAGCGTGTCGAATCGTCCTTCGCCAGCTTGATCGAGGACCTGCGCAGTGATCGCTGCGATGTCGCCATGTTCGCCATTGGCATGACGGCCGAGCGGCGCCAACAGCTGAGCTTCAGCAAACCCTATTTGCAGAGCGATGTCTACGGCATCACCACCCGGTCCAGCCGCAGCATCCGCAGCTGGGCCGACATCGACAAGCCCGGTGTCAAGGTGGCGGTGCAGGCCGGCACCTTCATGGAGCCCATCGTCAGCGCCTGGCTGAAGCAGGCGCAGACGGTGGTGATTCGCCCCCCGCAAACACGCGAACAGGAGCTCGAAGCGGGCCGAGTCGACATCTTCATGACCGACTACCCTTACAGCCGCCGCCTGCTGGACAAGGCCGACTGGGCACGCCTGGTGTCGCCGCCCACGCCCTTTTCGGTCATGCCGTACGCCTATGCCGCCAAGCCCGGTGACGAGGAATGGTTGCAGCGTTTGAACGGTTTCGTCAGCGCCATCCAGGGCGACGGGCGCCTGAGCGCGGCGGCCCGCAAGCATGGGCTGAGCGACATCGTGCTGAAGCGCTAACCCCCAGCGCTTCCCGCTTGGCCTTCATGAACAGCCCCCGTGCACCGCAACTGCCCGCCTGGGTGAACGGCCGGATGGCCATCTGGGGCTGCAGCTTGCTGAGTCTGGCCCTGGTGCTGCTTGGCGCGGGCTTTCTCTGGCTGGTCAACAAGCAAGAGCGTCAGGCCGAAAGCGAACACTGCAATCTCTACGCCCACACCCTGGAAGTCCAGAGCAATCAGGCCCTGGGCAGCTCTGAGCTGGCCTTGCAAGGCGTGGCACGCAGCCTGCAAGGCCTGGCTGCGAACCCGGAGAACGCCCGGGCCATCGCCGGCCTGCTCTACCAGAGCTTGAGCAACCTGCCCTTTGTGCGCAGCTTTTCCCTGCTTGATGAGCGCGGGCTGGTGCTGGCCAGCAGCAACCCGGACAACCAAGGCCACGTGGTGGAGCTGGCCCGGCTGCTGCCCAGCGGTGGTGTCCCTGGCCTGGGCAGCTTGATCGCCGGGCGGGACCTGTATGAGGTGCAGGACAAGGTGCCGGCCTCGGGCGCCTCGCTGCTGGCCTTCAGCATGCCTGTGAAGCAGAGCCAAGGGGCCAGGCATTTGATTGCAGTGCTCAACCCCGACTACTTTGCCAACCTGTTCGAGCGGCAGCTCGGGCAAAGCGGCCATCGTGTGGGCTTGTTCAATCTCGAGGGCCAGCTGATCGCGGCAAACCAGACCCTCCATCTGGCACCAGGCAGCCTGCTGCCCTCCCACGAGGTGTTCAAAAGCCTGCTGAAAGCCCGGGAATTCGGCAGCTACAGCACGGCCGATGGCCTGGACGGCGAGCCGGCGCTGGGCAGCTACCGCCTCACACGCAACTACCCCTGGGTGCTGATCGTCGAGCGCTCGCAAAGCCTGCTGGCCGAGGACTTCGCCCAACGCGCTCAGGTGGTCGGCCTGAGCTTGCTGGCTGGTCTGGCCCTGATGGCCATGCTGGGCGCGCTGGCCTGGCGGGCCCTGGCCGCCTATGACCTGGCCCGCCAAGACCTGCAGGCCGCACATGCCGACCTGGCACGCAAGGAAGGCGAGCAAAGACTCTTGATCAGCAGCGTGCAGGAGTTGATGTTTCAAACCGACGCCGAAGGCCGGCTGCAGTTCGTCAACCATGCCGATTTCCTGGGCAAGCAGGGCGCGAAGCTGGGCACCCAGTTCGAGGCCTTGATCGACCCGCGTGACCAGGCGCGTGCGCGCAGCCTCTTCCACCCGAGCAATGCCTTGCTGAATCTGCCCATCGCCTTGCGCCTGCAAGGCCAGCAAGGGCGCCAACGGGTGCTGGAGGTCAGTGTCACCGCGGTGCGTCAGGACAACGGCCAGATTGGTGGCTTCGTCGGCTTTGCCATCGATGTGACCGAGCGCGAGGATGCGCGCCAGCGCCTGCAGGCCCAGCTCGATTTCACGGCCCGGCTGATCGACGTCTGTCCGATTCCCATCTTTGCCAAAGACCTGGGCCTGCGCTTTGTCATGGTCAACCAGGCCTGGAGCGAGATGGCCGGGGTCGACAAAGACTTGGCCCTGGGCCGCCGCCTGAGCGAGCTGCGCCCGGCCACGCTGGCCCATCAGGCCGAGGAGCAAGACACGCGCCTGCTGCGCAGCGGCGGCAGCGAGCAGTTGGAAATGCAGGAGGACGGGCGCCATCTGCTGACCCACCGCACCGTCTTCACCGACGCCCAGGGCCGCACCGCTGGTGTGCTGGGCAGTGCCATCGACATCAGCCGCTTTGTTGAGGCCGAACGCCAGACCCGCGAAGCACGCGATGCTGCCGAGCGGGCCAACAACGTCAAGAGCGAATTCGTCACCCATATGAGCCACGAGCTGCGCACGCCGCTGCAAAGCATCATCGGCTTCTCGGAGCTGGGGGTGGGCCGCAGCGGAGAAACGCCGCGCCTGCAGGACATGTTCGCGCGCATCCATGCTGCCAGCCAGCGCATGCTCGAGCTGGTGGACAAGCTGCTCGACCTGTCCCGGCTGGAAAGCACCGGGGGCCAGCTCAGCTTGACGGTGCAGGACCTGAGCCCATTGCTGATCGCCCTGTCACGCGAGCTTCAGCCCCAGGCCGAGCAGGCCGGCGTGCAACTGAACCTGCAGCTGCCGCCGCAGGAGCTGCGCGCCGCGGTCGAACCGGCACGCCTGCAGCAGGCCTTGCGCAATGTGTTGGACAACGCCTTGCGCTTCAGCCCCAAAGGATCGAGCGTCGAGTTGAGTGCCAGCCAGGACGTCGCCGGCCTGTGCTTGAGCGTGCGCGACCACGGCCCCGGGATTGCGCCGGCCGAGCTCGATCTGGTGTTCGCGCCCTTTGTGCAGGGCCGCGACCACAAGCCCGGTGTTGGCAATATCGGCCTCGGTCTGGCGATCTCGCGCCGCATCATGGCCGCGCATGGCGGATCCATCAGCGCCCACAACCACGCCCAAGGCGGCTGCTTGTTCGAACTGCGGCTGCCGCCCGCCTGAAGACGGCCTGTGTTGGCATTAGCCCTGCCCCTGGGCTAGTCCGTGCCACCTACAATTCCGCCCACTTCCGGCACACACCCGCGCCGCTCGACCGCTTCGGAGACCAGACCATGGACGCCCGCACTTCCACCCTGACCCTGCGCATTGAAAAGATGCGCGACGCCCTGCAGAGCAACAATGCGCAAGCCGTGTTGGTGCCTTCGGCCGACCCGCATCTGTCCGAATACCTGCCCGAGCGCTGGCAGGCACGCCAGTGGCTGTCGGGCTTCACCGGCTCGGTCGGCACGCTGGTGGTGACGCGCGAGCGCGCCGCCATT
The DNA here is from genome assembly GCF_025717675.1 of Paucibacter sp. DJ2R-2. Classification (GTDB taxonomy): domain Bacteria; phylum Pseudomonadota; class Gammaproteobacteria; order Burkholderiales; family Burkholderiaceae_C; genus Paucibacter_A. The sequence continues at coordinate 444,217 of NZ_JAJIRT010000003.1, read as the reverse complement.
TTTGCCGACAGCCGCTACTGGACCCAGGCCGAGACCGAGCTGGCCGGCACCGGCATCGAGCTGGTCAAGGTCATGAGTGGCGCAGCCACCGACTACATCGCCTGGATTGCCACCCAGTTGCAAGCCGGCCAGACCCTGGCTGTGGACGGCCAGGTGCTGGGCCTGGCCCTGGCTCGCCTGCTGAGCACGGCCATGGCAGAGGCCCGCATCACGCTGCGCACCGACATCGACCTGGTCGACGAAGTCTGGGCCGAGCGCCCGGGCCTGCCCGACAGCGCGGTCTGGGAACACGCCGCACCGCAGGCCACCGTCAGCCGCGCCGACAAGCTGGCCGCCATCCGCGCCGCCGTGGCCACCCAAGGCTGCAGCCACCACTTCATCAGCAGCGTCGACGATGTCGCCTGGCTGCTGAACCTGCGCGGTGCCGACGTCGACTACAACCCGGTCTTCATGGCCCATGTGCTGCTGGACGCGCAAGCCGCCACCCTCTTTGTGGCCGAAGGCAAGATCGACGCCGCCCTGCAGACCCGCCTGGCCGCTGACGGCGTGAGCTTGCGCCCCTACGCTGAGGCCGCCACCGCCCTGGCCGCCCTGCCGGCCGATGCGCGCGTGCTGATGGACCCCAAGCGCGTCACCTTCGGCCTGCGCCAAGCCGTGCCGGCCAGCGCCAGCATCCGCGAAGCCATCAACCCCAGCACCCTGGCCAAGAGCCGCAAGACCGCCGCCGAAGCGGCCTTTGTGCGCGAAGCCATGGAGCAAGACGGCGCCGCCATGTGCGAGTTTTACGCCTGGCTGGAAGGCGCCCTGGGCCAGCAGCGCATCACCGAACTGACCATCGACGAAGAGCTGACGGCCGCACGCGCCCGCCGCCCCGGCTTCAAGGGCCTGAGCTTCCCCACCATCGCCGGCTTCAATGCCAATGGCGCCATGCCGCATTACCGCGCCACGCCCGCCTCGCACAGCGTGATCGAAGGCAACGGCCTGCTGCTGATCGACTCGGGCGGCCAGTACCTGGGCGGCACCACCGACATCACCCGCGTCTGGGGCATCGGCGAGGTCAGCGCCGCGCAAAAGCGCGACTACACCCTGGTGCTCAAGGGCACGATCAACCTCTCGCGCGCCTGCTTCCCGCGCGGCACGCTCAGCCCCATGCTGGACGTGCTGGCACGCAGCCCGCTGTGGGAGCATGGCCTGGACTACAGCCACGGCACCGGCCACGGTGTCGGCTACTTCATGAACGTCCATGAAGGCCCGCAAAGCATCTCCAAGGCCGTGCCCGACGCGACCATGGCCATGGAGCACGGCATGATCACCTCGATCGAACCGGGCCTCTACCGCCCGGGCCAATGGGGTGTGCGCATCGAGAACCTGGTGCTCAACACCGGCCTGGACACGCCCGAGCGAGGCCAGTTTGGCGAGATGCTGCACTTCGAGACCCTCACCCTGTGCCCGATCGAAACCCGCTGCCTGGACCTGAGCCTGATGCGCGCCGATGAAATCGCCTGGCTGAACCAGTACCACGCCGAAGTGCGCCGCCGCCTGGCGCCGCTGCTCAGCGGCGCGGGCCTGGCCTGGCTGATGGCGCGCAGCGAGGCGATCTAAACCTCAATCCCTCGCTCCTTAGACAAAGCGGCTTCGGCCGCTTTTTTCATGGCCGGCAGGCCGGTAACAGGCCTGGACCTGAGGCGAGAGCGAGCCTAAAGTTGAGCGGTCCGATCGGCGTTTTTTCCACTCGCAAGGAGCGCATCATGGCCCGCAAGAACATTCATGTGTTTTCGGAAGGCGGTCTGCACACGGCTTTGCTCGTGGCCCTGCTGCTGCTGATCCTCGTCGGCGTGGTCGAGAGCTGGTTCTTCACGCCGGAAGGCAAGACGCCAGTGCTCTGGCGCCTGGACCCGGTGGTGGTCACCGCACCGGCCAGCGGGCGCTGAGCAGGAACTGACCCGGCACTGAACAGTGCACTGAACGCGGCGCTCACATCTGCCGGAACAGATGCAAATAGCTGCGGCTGACCGGCAGCACCTCGGGCCGGGCTTTCAGGTGCACATCGGCGGTCTCGTTGGGCCCGCGGGTGACATGGCTGATGGCATGCAGATTGACCACCACCGAACGGTGAACCTGGGCGAAACGCTGCGGGTCGATCTGCTCCATCAGCTCACGGATGGGCGTGCGGATCAAGGCCTCACCTTCGGGCCAGACCACCAGGGTGTACTTCTCGTCCGAGCGCAAATAGATGATCTCGTCGACCGGGATCAGCTTCAAACTGGCGCCGACCGAGGCGCGTATCCATTGCAAAAACGGCCCGGCCGGCGAGGCGGGCGACGAGATGCTTGCCACCGCGTCTGAGGGCATGGCCGCGCTCGCCGTCGGCGAGCGGTGGAGCCGCTCCAGCAGCTGGGCGAGCACAGCATCCAGCGCCGCCGCGGACTGCTCCGCGGCCTGCGGCTGTTGCAACTGCTGCGGCTTCTCGGCGAATCGCTGCTTGAGCCGGGCCACGGTGTCGGCCAGACGCGCCTCTTCGACCGGCTTGACCAAGTAGTCCAAAGCCCCTTGCTCGAAGGCCTGGACGGCGTACTGCTCATAGGCGGTGACGAACACGATGTGGGCGCGCCGAGCCAGCTGGCGCGCTGCTTCCACGCCATTGATGCCCGGCATATGGACATCGAGAAAGACGATATCGGGCCGCAGCTGCTCGAACTTCTCCACCGCCTCGCGGCCATTGCGCGCCTGACCCAGCACCTGAAGCTCAGGCCAGGCCTGCGCCAGTGCGCGCACCAGGCTGTCGCGCAGCAGCGGCTCGTCATCGGCGACCAAGGCCGTGGGCCCTGTGGCCTGTGCGGGGTGCTCGGGCGTATTCGGCAAGGGGTTTGGATTCATGGCTGGAACTCGATCTCGGCGCGCAAGCCGTGCGGCGAATTTTCACTCAGGGTCAGCTGGGCGCCGGCCGGGTAGAAGACCTTGAGGCGCTCGCGCAGATTGCGCAAACCGGTACCGCTGCCGCCGTCCTGCTGCAGTCCGATGCCGCTGTCGCTGACCCAGAGCCGCGCCGGTCCAGAATCTCCCTCGCGCGCGGCGCCGAGTTCGATATGGCCGCCCTCTTCGCTGGGATCGATGCCATGGCGCACCGCGTTCTCCACCAAGGTCAGCAAGGCCATGGGCGGGAAGCGCAAGGCCTCCATGGTCTGAGGCAGCTGGATCTCGAAACTGAGCCGGTCGGGCATGCGCAGATGCATCAGCTCGAGATAGGCACGCACGAGGGTCAGCTCGTCGCCCAGCGTGGCCGCTTCGTTCTGCAGGCGCGGCATGGCTGCGCGCAAGTAGGCGATCAGGCTGCGCAGCACCGGCGCCGCCTGCGGGCTGCCGGTCTCGACCAAGGCACGCACATTGGCCAGGGTGTTGAACAGGAAGTGCGGCTCCACCTGGGCCTGCAACAGACGCAGGCGTACATCGAGGGCCTGACGCTCGAGTTCGCTGCGTTCCAGCTCAAAACGCAAGGCCTGGCTGCGTGCCTCGGCGTCGCGCTGCCGGTAGAGCGCGCCCATGGCGAGCAAAGGTGCCACCAGCAGGCCGGAACCCGCGATCCAGAGGAAGCCAAAGATGCGGTTCTCACTGTTCAGCAAACGCTGCAGATCGCCGCCGACCGCCACCAGATACACCACCAAGGTGGCGGTGGGCACCATCAGCACCACGGCCAGGACCTGCATCAGCCAGCGCCCCAACCATTTGGGCAAGCGGCGGGGCCAATGGCCCGCTGCAGCAAAAGCCAGCAGACCAAGCAGGCCCACGAAGAGCGTGCGGCCCAGCAGCACCGGGAAGCTGGTGGCGAAGATCGGCGACAAGAGCAAGGCCGCAAAGCCGGCCAAGCCCAAGGTCGACAAGACCCGGCTGGGGTTCAGATAGGCCAGAAAGGCCTGCCAGGCTTCGCCTTGACTGAGCACGGCCGACTCGGCCAGCTCGGCCGGCGGGTGCAGCCCACCGATCGGGCTGGTGGCGCTGCTAGAGCTTGCAACCGAACGGCTCAGCGGAGAGGGAACTTTCAACATGCGGCCAGCGTAGCCGCACTGCGCCCGGCGACCAAGGCTTTGCCGGCGTCGAGGCGACGAACAGCGGTTTATCGACCTTGGGCGACTGCCGCCCGCCCCAGTGAACGGCGCTTTTCAACCACAGGCCACAACGCGGGCCAAAGTTTCAGGCCAGAGCGCCGACCCGGCACATCACAAAGTCGCGGCCGGCATTGATGGCAAAGCGCAGGGCCTCGGCCGGCGAAGACCAGCCAAAACCTCCCGCCAGGCTTTCATCCCGAAAGGCCTCCTGCCGCGCCTGCTGGCCGCGCACACGAACCACCACCACGGCGGCCACATAGCCATAGCTATTCAGGCGATTCATGGCCCCGGCGTAGATGCGGTAGTCACCGGTGTCGACTTCTTCGAAATGCATGATGAGCTCCTGTGCGCCGCGGAACATCCCGCTTGCGGTGCACTGTGCGCGCCGGCGCTGCATTTCGCTCTAACTCCAAAGAGGGCCCCCATTGGAGGGGCTGGCGCTCAGGGCGTGCCTGGCTGCAGCAAACCGCGCTGCACGGCCGGGCGTGCCAAAAAGCTGCGCAGCACCCGGTCGACCTCGGGAAAATCTGCAAAGCCGACCAGGTCGCCAGCGCCGTAGAAGTTCAGAAGATTGCTGACCCAGGGCAACACCGCAATGTCAGCCACGGTGTAGTCATCGCCCATCAGCCAGCTGCGGCCCGTCAGGCGCTGATTCAGGACAGCCAGCAAGCGGCGCGACTCTGCCACATAGCGATCGCGCGGACGCTTGTCTTCATAGTCCTTGCCGGCAAATTTATGAAAGAAGCCAAGCTGGCCAAACATCGGGCCGACGCCGCCCATCTGGAACATCAGCCACTGCAAAGTCTCATAACGGCGCGCCGCATCGGTGGGCAAAAGCTGCCCGGTCTTCTCGGCCAAATAGACCAGGATCGCGCCGGATTCCCACAGCGCCAGCGGCGCGCCACCCGGCCCCTGCGGGTCCAGGATGGCAGGAATCTTGTTGTTCGGATTCAGAGACAGGAACTCGGATGACAACTGGTCCTGGCTGTCGAAACTGACCCGGTGCGCCTCGTAGGGCAGACCGAGCTCCTCCAGCGCGATCGACACCTTGACTCCGTTGGGCGTCGGTAGCGAGTAGAGCTGCAAGCGCTCAGGGTGGCGGGCCGGCCATTTGCGGGTGATGGCGAAGGAGCTCAGATCAGTCATGGGCAAGCGGGGAATGGAGTTGAAACAAACACGCAGCGGCAGATCATCGCCGCCTGCCCATGACCTTGCCCTGACAAGCTCATCAATGCATCAACATCAAGCCAGCTTGGCCTTGAAAAAGTCCACCGTGCGCTGCCAGGCCAGCTTAGCCGCCTCGGCGTCGAAGCGCGGCGTGGTGTCGTTGTTGAAGCCATGCTGAGTGCCGGCGTAGATGTGCGCCTCAAACGGCACCCCGGCCGCCTTGAGCGCGGCTTCGTACTTGGGCCAACCGGCGTTGATGCGCTCGTCCTGGGCGGCGTAATGGATCAGCAGTGGCGCCTTGATCTTGGCCACTTCCTCGGCCGGTGGCTGGCCGCCATAGAAAGGCACGGCAGCGGCCAGATCGGGTAGTTGGGTGGCCAGGTAATTGGCGATGCCGCCGCCGAAGCAGAAACCGACCACGCCCACACGGCCATTGCCCTCAGGCAAGGCCTGCAGCGCGCGGGCCGCGGCCACGAAATCGGCCCGGGTCTTGCCGGCATCGAGCTTGCCGAAGAGCTCGCGCGCCTTGTCTTCGTCGCCGGGATAGCCACCGAGATTGAACAGGGCATCGGGCGCAAACGCCAGGAAGCCGTCCAAGGCCAGGCGGCGCGTGATGTCCTCGATATGCGGGTTCAAGCCGCGGTTCTCATGGACCACCAGCACCGAAGGCAGGCGGCCCTTGGCGCCGGCGGGCCGGGCCAGATAACCACGCACTCGGCCATTGCCCTGCGGCGAATCGATCTCCAGCCAGCGCGTGCTGATGCGCGCATCGTCGGGCTTGACCTGCTGGGCGACCGCAAAGCGCGGCGACAGAGCGGCCAGGGTGGCCGTGGCCGCGGCCGCGCTGCCCAGGGCGCGCTGGGCCTGGTCCAGAAAGCCACGGCGGCTGAGCCCCCCGTGCACATAGTGGTCGAAGAGCTGGAGGATCTCGGGCGAGAAATCCTGGGCGGTCAAACGTGTCATGGGTCGCGGCTCCGTGGATGCATTGAGGGGCGCTGGGCCGGTCTTGAGACCGGAGGGGTCTGCTCCGGCCATCAGCCCGGCATTCAAACCGCATAGCAGTCTCCTTGTCTACGAAGCTTTTCGCAAGACGATCTTCGCAATGGCAATGGCAAAGCTGCGACCATTGGCCACTCGGGGCACGCCGAGGGAGCGGTTTGCGTACACTGCCGCCCCTCCCCCATGCCCACCTGCTTTTGTTCCCCGGAGTCCCCTTCATGAAATCGCCCTTGCTGGCCTGTCTCTTGAGTGCCGCCCTGGGCTTGCTGGCCCCGGCCCCGGCCCCGGCCCCGGCCCATGCCCAGACCCTGCGCTGGGCCAGCGCTGGCGACCCGCTGACACTGGACCCCTATGCGCAGAACGAAACCCTGACCAACACCGTCAACGGCCAGATCTACGAGTTCTTGGTCACCCGCGACCCACAGCTGAACCTGGTGCCGCAACTGGCCACCGAGTGGAAGCAGCTGGGCCCGCAGAGCTGGCGCCTGAAGCTGCGCCCCGGCGTGAAGTTCCATGACGGCCGGCCCTTCACGGCCGACGATGTGGTCTTCTCCATCCAGCGCGCCCAGCAGCCCAGCTCGCAGATCGCCATGTATGCCAATGCGGTGGGCGAGCCGCGCAAGGTGGACGAGCTGACGGTGGAGTTCAAGCTGCCGCAGGTGAACCCAGTCTTTTTGCAGCATCTGGCCACCCTCTACATCATGAGCCGCGGCTGGGCCGAGGCCCACAAGGCCACGCGCACCCAGGATTTCTCATCCAAAGAGGAGTCCTACGCCGCCTTCAACGCCAATGGCACCGGCCCCTTCATGCTGGTCAGCCGCGCGCCCGACAGCAAGACGGTGTTCAAGCGCAACCCCAAGTACTGGGGCCAGATCGAGGGCAATGTGCAGGAGGTGATTTACACGCCGATCAAAAGCGACGCCACCCGCACGGCCGCCCTGGTCTCGGGCGAGGTGGACTTCGTGCTCGACCCCTCGCCGCGTGATCTGGAAAACCTGTCGCGCACGCCCGGCGTCAAGATCATCAACGGCCCCGAGAACCGCATCATCTTCATCGGCCTGGACCAGGGTCGCGATGAGCTGCTCTATAGCAATGTCAAGGGCAAGAACCCCTTCAAGGATGTGCGGGTGCGGCGCGCGCTCTACCAGGCCATCGACATTGAGCTGATCAAGACCAAGCTGATGAACGGCCAATCCGCGCCCACCGGTGCCCTGGTGCCCTCGCCCCTGGGCAGCTTCAAGGACCCGGCCCTGGAGGCCCGCCTGCCCTACGACCTGGCGGCCGCCAAGAAGCTGCTGGCCGAGGCCGGCTACGCCAACGGCTTTGAGTTCACACTGGACTGCCCCAACAACCGCTATGTCAACGACGAGCGCATCTGCATGACCCTGGCTTCGCAATGGGCCAAGCTCGGCATCAAAACCCGCGTGAACGCCCAGCCCAAGGGCCTGATCTTCAGCAAGCTGGAGCAGCTGGACACCTCGGCCTATCTGTTCGGCTGGGGCGGCTCCATCACCGACCCCGAGAGCATCTTCACCTCGCATTTCCGCAACCGCGGCGAGAAGGGCGTGGGCGAGTACAACCGCGGCAATTTCAAGGACGATGAGCTCGATGCCCTGGTCGCCGCCTCCAGCAAGGAGCCCGATGAGGCCAAGCGTCAGCAGCTGATCAAGCAGGCCTTCCGGCGTCAGGCCGAACAGGTGCATTACATCCCGCTGCACCGCCAGTTCATCCCCTGGGCAGCGCGCAGCAATGTTGAGGTGGTGCACCGGCCGGACAACTGGTTGGAATGGCGCTGGGTCACCGTGGGCTCCAAGTGAATCAGAGGAGCTTCACGCCCTCTGGCGGCCGACAGCAGCGCCCGAACTCCTGCAGCCGGTGGCCGGCTTTCAATTCAGCTCGTTATTCGATTCGCAGATAAACAAATTAAAAAACTATTGTTCCATGAATAAAGAGCGGCAGGCACAGTGCGGGTCCGACCTCACATACGGGCATGCCCTGCCCCGCCGCACATCATGGACAAGACCTCCCGCCGCACCGTTGCCCTGGCCGCCACCGCCCTGCTGGCCTGGAGCCTGATGCCCGCCGCTGCGCAAGCCCAAGGCGCAGCCGATGCCTTGCTGAACGTGTCCTACGACGTGAGCCGCGAGCTCTACAAAGAGATCAACCCGGCCTTCATCAAGCAGTACCAGGCCAAGAGCGGCAAGACCCTGACCATCAACCAATCGCACGGCGGCTCCAGCAAGCAGATCGGTGCCGTCATCGGCGGCCTGGAAGCCGATGTGGTGACCATGAATCAGGCCACCGACGTCGATGTGCTGGCCGAAAAAGGATTCACCCCGGCCGACTGGCGCAACCGCTTCCCCAACGGCGCGGCCCCCTACAGCTCCACCATCCTGTTCCTGGTTCGCAAAGGCAACCCCAAGGGCATCAAGGACTGGAACGACCTGACCCGTGCCGGTGTGCAGGTCATCATCCCCAACCCCAAGGTCACCGGCAACGGCCGCTACAGCTACCTGGCGGCCTGGGGCAGCGTGCTGGCCAAGGGCGGCTCTGAAGCGCAGGCCAAGGAGCTGGTGAGCAAGATCTTCGCCAATGTGCCGGTGCTGGACGGCGGTGGCCGCGGTGCCACCACCACCTTCACCCAGCGCGGCATCGGTGACGTGCTGCTGACCTTTGAATCGGAAGCCGAGCTGATCGAAAACGAATTCGGCAAGGGCTTGTTCGAGGTGGTCAACCCCAGCGTTTCGATTGAAGCCGACGCGCCCGTGGCCATCAACGACAAGGTCGCCGCCAAGAAAGGCACAGCCGCCACCGCCAAGGCCTACCTGGACTTCCTCTACACGCCCGAGGCCCAGTCCATCATCGCCCGCCACAACTTCCGCCCGCGTGATGCGGCCGTGTTCAAGCGCGAAGAAAAGCGCTTCGCGCCGATCAAGTTGTTCAGTGTCGACCAATTGCTGGGCGGCTGGGCCAAGGTCAGCAAGACCCACTTTGCCGACGGTGGCCAGTACGACCAGATCGTCGCCGGCATCAAGCGCTGAACCTCAGGGCTGGAATCGCTTCTCATGAGTTCTCACGCAATCACCAGCAGCGCCGGTCCGGCCGGGCTGCCTTCGCTGGAGCCGGGCCAGCGCCGGGCCAAGCGCCGCGTGCTGCCCGGCTTCGGCTTGACCCTGGGTTTCACGCTCTTCTACCTCGGCCTGATCATCCTGATCCCGCTCTCAGCGGTGTTCATCAAGTCGGCAGGCCATGGCGCCGAGGCCTTTTGGGCCGCAGCCAGTGCGCCGCGGGTGGTGGCTTCCTACAAGCTCAGCTTCGGCCTGTCGCTGCTGGCGGCCGCCATCAATCTGGTCTTTGGCCTGATCCTGGCCTGGAGCCTGGTGCGCTATGAGTTCCCGGGCAAGAAGCTGGTGGACGCGCTGATCGACCTGCCCTTCGCCTTGCCCACGGCCGTGGCCGGCATCGCGCTGACCGCGCTGTACGCCGGCAATGGCTGGCTCGGCTCGCTGCTGGCGCCTTATGGCATCAAGGTGGCGTTCACGCCGCTGGGCATTCTGGTGGCCCTGATCTTTATCGGCCTGCCCTTCATCGTGCGCACGGTGCAACCGGTGCTGGAGGACATGGAGACCGAGCTCGAAGAAGCCGCCGCCTCGCTGGGCGCGCACCGCTGGCAGACCTTCCGCCTGGTCGTTCTGCCGACGCTGACGCCGGCCCTGCTGACCGGCTTCGCCCTGGCTTTTGCGCGCGCCGTGGGCGAATACGGCTCGGTGATCTTCATTGCCGGCAATCTGCCCATGGTCAGCGAAATCACGCCGCTGATGATCATCTCCAAGCTGGAGCAATACGACTATGTCGGCGCCACGGCGATTGCCGCGGTGATGCTGATGTTCAGCTTCGTGCTGCTGCTGGCCATCAATGGCCTGCAAGCCTGGAGCTCGCGCCGCAACGGACAGGAAGGACGCAAATAATGGCTGGCATCGTTTCCGCCTTGGGCGTGCCGCAAAAGAGCAGCGGCGGCCGCTACCAGAGCAACCCCGCCACCCGAGAGGCTCCCTGGGTGCGCTGGACTCTGCTCACCCTGGGCCTGAGCTTTTTCTTTCTCTTCCTGCTGCTGCCCTTGGTGGCTGTTTTCCACGAGGCCTTGCGCAGAGGCTGGGATGTCTACATCGCTGCCCTGGTCGAGGCCGATGCGGTCTCCGCCATCAAACTGACCCTGATCGCGGCCTTCATCTCGGTGCCCTTGAACTTGGTCTTTGGCGTCAGCGCCGCCTGGGCCGTGGCCAAGCATGACTTCCGCGGCAAGCAACTCCTGATCACCTTCATCGACCTGCCCTTCTCGGTCTCACCGGTGGTGGCAGGCCTGGTCTATGTGCTGCTGTTCGGCGCGCAAGGCTGGTTCGGGCCCTGGCTGCAGGCGAACGATGTGAAGATCATCTTCGCCGTGCCAGGCATCGTGCTGGCCACCATCTTCGTGACCTTCCCCTTCGTGGCGCGCGAGCTGATCCCGCTGATGCAGGCGCAGGGCCGCGACGAGGAAGAAGCCGCCACCGTGCTCGGCGCCTCCGGCTGGCAGACCTTCTGGCGCGTCACCTTGCCCAATGTGAAGTGGGGCCTGCTCTACGGCGTGATTCTTTGCAATGCGCGCGCCATGGGCGAGTTCGGCGCCGTCTCGGTGGTGTCCGGCCACATCCGAGGCTACACCAACACCCTGCCTCTGCACGTGGAAATTCTTTACAACGAGTACCAGTTCGCCGCCGCCTTTGCCGTCGCGTCCTTGCTGGCCCTGCTGGCCCTGGTGACCCTGGTTCTCAAGCAATTCGTCGAGTGGCGCGCCCACCGATCCCTGAAGGAAGCATCGACATGAGCATCCAAGTCCGCAACATCCACAAGTCCTTCGGCGCCTTCACGGCCCTGGGCGACGTCAGCCTCGACTTCCCCTCCGGCGAGTTGGTCGCCCTGCTGGGCCCCTCGGGCTGCGGCAAGACCACGCTCTTGCGCATCATTGCCGGCCTGGAAACGGCCGACCGGGGTCAGGTCTTGCTGGACGGCGACGACGCTTCCGACACCCATGTGCGCGAGCGCCAGGTCGGCTTTGTGTTCCAGCATTACGCCCTGTTCCGCCACATGACGGTGTTTGAGAACGTGGCCTTCGGCCTGCGCGTCAAGCCGCGCAAGGAGCGGCCCAGCGAGGCGGTGATCCGCAAAAAGGTCCATGAGCTTCTGAGCCTGGTTCAGCTGGACTGGCTGGCCGACCGATTCCCGCCCCAGCTCAGCGGCGGCCAGCGCCAGCGCATCGCCCTGGCCCGCGCCCTGGCCGTGGAGCCACGCGTACTGCTGCTGGACGAGCCCTTCGGTGCGCTCGACGCCAAGGTGCGCAAGGAACTGCGCCGCTGGCTGCGCCGCCTGCACGACGAACTGCACATCACCAGCGTCTTCGTCACCCACGACCAGGAAGAAGCCCTGGAAGTGGCCGACCGCGTAGTGCTGATGGACCATGGCCGCGTCGAACAAATCGGCACGCCGCAAGAGGTGTATGAAAAGCCGGCCACGCCTTTTGTCTACGGCTTCCTCGGTGCGGTCAACCGCTTCGAGGGCCATGCCGAGAACGGCGTGGTCCACATCGGCGAACACCAGCTGCAGCACGGCGCCACCTTCAACACCACCGGCCCGGTGCAGGCCTATGCCCGCCCGCATGAGCTGCAAATCCTGACTGCGCCGGATGCCCAAGGCCTGTCGGCCACGGTGGAGCGCGTGCTGAGCTTTGGCGCCAGCGCTCGCGTTGAGCTGCTCGGCCCCAAAGGCCAGCACCTGGAAGCAGAGCTGAGCCGCGAGCGCGCCGAGGTCCTGAGCCTCTACAGCGGTCAGCGCGTGCATCTGGCGGCCAGCCGACTGAGCTTGTTTGAAGCGGGCCAGAACTCCGAAACCCCGCGCGCGGCCAGCACCACCCGGACTGCCTGAGGCATGAACTTCCAGCAACTGCGCTCCATCCGCGAGGCCCAGCGCCGCGGCTTCAATCTGACCGAAGTGGCCCATGCCCTGCACACCTCGCAGCCCGGCGTGAGTCGGCAGATCCGCGAGTTGGAGGACGAGCTGGGCATCGAGATCTTCATGCGCGCTGGCAAGCGTCTGACCGGCCTGACCGAACCGGGCCGCCATGTGCTGCCCATCATCGAACGCATGCTGCACGAGGCCGACAATCTGCGCCGCGCCGGTGATGATTTCGCCCGCACCGGTGTGGGCACGCTGCGCATCGCAGCCACCCACAGCCAGGCCCGCTATGCCCTGCCGCCGGTGGTGCGCGATTTCCGCGCCGCCCACCCCGATGTCGCCCTCCATCTGCACCAAGGCTCACCTCAGCAGGTGGCCCGTCTGCTGCTCGACGGCGAAGCCGACATCGGCATCGCCACCGAGGCCCTGGCCCAGTATGACGAGCTGATCGCCCTGCCCTGCTACCGCTGGACCCACTCGGTGGTCGTTCCACCCGACCATGCGCTGGCGAAAGAAGCGGCCGAGGGTCAGGTCTTGACCCTGGAGCGACTGTCCAAGTTCCCCATCATCACCTACGAGCTCGGCTACACCGGCCGCTCCCACATCGACGACGCGTTCCGCGCTGCTGGCTTGGAACTCAATGTCGTGCTGGCCGCCATGGACGCCGACGTGATCAAGACTTATGTGGAACTGGGCCTTGGCGTTGGCATCGTCGCTTCGATCGCTTACGACGACGAGCGCGACCTGCATCTCTCGGCCATCGACGCGCGTCATCTGTTTGCCGACAACATGACCCGCCTGGCGGTGCGCCGCGGCGCCTATCTGCGGGACTATGTCTACGCTTTCATGTCCACCTTCGCCGCACCCTTGACGCGCGAGGCCGTGGAAGCAGCCGCACAGGAATCAGCATCCCCGGCCAGCCTCTGAGCGGCACAGAACGAAGCCTGTAACTTTCGTTCAATCGTGCAAAAAACGGCAATAGAAAGCTGGAATCCTTCGAAGCCAGAACCCTAGATTGGTCTTATAGTGGCATTCATTGTGACCGAAGGGCGCCCGCTGCTGAAAAGCGAGTGACGCCGCGCTTCAGTTCCACTTTGTCTCCTCGATCGGATGCCCGATCGATTGGTTTGCCGCCTCAGGGCGACTGAACCGGCCCCTGCAGGCTTGCGAGTCTGCCGGGGCATTTTTTTGTCCGCACCGCATTCTCGCGCTCAGGGCAGAACTTGCAGCAGGCGCACCGGCAGGCGGCTGCGTTTGGGCACTTCGCCCTGGGCTTCTCCGCTGTCCAGATCGACCGCCCAACCATGCAGAAAAGCAATGCTGTTGGCATTGTCCGGCCGCCGGCCTTGGGCGATATTGCCGTAGTTGTAAGGGTTGACCGCAGCGGTATCGACCTGTGAGGTGACCGACCAATGCAGCCCTGCCGGCGCCGCAGGAAAGAAGCGCGGGTCCAGGCCCGCAGTCGCGCCATCCTTGACGCCGGCAGGCCGGTGCGCCGCCTGCGCCAGGCGCCGCATCTCGGGCACGCGCGGCAAGCGCCACACACCGTCCGAGCCGGCAGATTTGGCGGCTGCCAGGGTGGCATTGCGCGCACGCACCAAGGAGATGGCTTCGTCACGCGTCATCAGCATCGGCGTGCCGCGGCAGGTCTTGCCATCCCACTGCATGCCCTCAACGCAACGCGGCCAGCGCAGCAGGCCCTCGCCTTCCAAGACCCACGCGCCGTCAGCCGAAATCTGCAGTGAACTCGTATTGGCCGAAGCACTGTTCGCGAAGCCAGCGAGGCCGAGCAGAATGGCCAGCAAAAGGCGCCTTGCCAGCGAATTGCGTGGGCACATGGAAGACTCCTTTGCGTTCGTCACAGCGCGGGCATCGACGGCGCCAGCCCAAGCACTCATTGTGAGGGCGGCCTGAGGAGATTTTGGTCATCTTCACGCCGGGCGTCACAGATATGCGGGCACGCCGGACAATCAGAGCTGGGAGCATCGGTCAAGCCAGTTCACCTCCCCCATCGGAGGGCACCCTTTGCGGGGGTGTGAAGCAGGCCACCTTCGGAGGACAGTTGCATCCATCGACAGGAGAGCCCACATGCAGTTCCAGAACCGTTCCAGCAGCCACGCCTCGTTTCTCAGTTCGGTCCTGCCGCAGGTCCACGCTGCCGCCACGCCGCAGCATGCGATGCGCCGTCGGATCAAGGCCCGCAGCATGCGCGAATCCCAGCACGGCAACATCGCCCCAATGGCACCCGCCCTGCCTACGGCCACTCCGCAAACGCTAGAGCTTGAAGACTGCGACTGGGAGACCTGGCTCGATGCCGGCGGTGACCTGCTGATGGGTATGCCGGACTGAGTCGACGGCACACCTTTGCCCCCATCCAACGCCGATCACAAAATCGGCGCGCACAAAACAAAGACGGGCCACATGGGCCCGTTTTGCTGCGCCTGCTGAGGTAAGGCATCGGAAATCAGGCTGCAGGTCGCGAGAATGCTTGCTCTACTCATTGCCGATCTGATTACGTTCCCCGGTTCGTTCACCGGTCTGCCGACACCTGCTGCTCCTAGAAACAACCCTTTGCACTGATCATGAATCGGATGGTAGGCACTGTGGACTCGCCGTTTCCAGCGGCGTCTAATGAGAAGTTGTCTGATTCCTTGATGGCGGCCCCAGAAGCGCCGCGGGGGCGTTCACTTCGACGCGGGCCCAGGCCGCCCTCCCTGATAGAGATCGAATCTCTTGCGCCACCGGAATGCTCAGTGCTAATTCCAACAATCGCATCGCCACCTCAATCGCAGGCTCATCCAGTTCTCCCTGATGAACTTGCTGCGCAGCCCAACCCACATCGGTGAAGATGCGCCCCACGAGAGGCCCGTTGTACGGGAAGTCGCCCACCAATCCAAAAAGCTAGCGCACAGCCACCGCCATACACAGCAGAAAGCAGTCCTGCAATTCGACTGGACTTTTCATGCACTTATCTAGGCATCATCGCCGCCACCGCCGCACTGCCCCGGGTAAGCACTGCCGGCGCCATGGCAAAGATCACATTCACCTGAGCGATGTCGCGCCAGCCAGGTGCAGCCAATTGCGCCGTGAAATAGCTACCGGCAAAGCATCTGCGCCACGATGGGCGCAATAGTCGGCTGCAGCACGTCACGGCTGATCATCTGATACAGGCTGTCGCTCGGGTGGGCGTTGTCGTGGAGCAGCACCGGCCAGTCGGGCAGAGCGCTGGTGTAGGCGAACACGTCAGCCAGCGGAAGCCCCTTCTCTGCGGCCACCTCTCGCATAACCCTCACAAAAGGGCTGATATCCAGCTTTCGCAAGACGTTGGGTGTCTCGAACACGACGCGAGCGCCGGGTGCCATGCTCAACGTCTGCAGGTTCTTTCGATAGGCTGCGATGTCATTGACTAGATAGAAGTCATTGATGCCGTGGTTCACCACGACGATTTCGGCCGCCACTGAACCAGGCCAAGGCAAGTTCAAGGTGTCGCTACCTGCGACCAGTTGCCAGGCGCCGGACCCGTTCACCGCCCGACTGCTGACCTTGACCTTACCCAATCCATATCGAGCATCAAAAAAGGCTTGCAGCGCGGCGGCAGGGTTGTGCGGCGCCACCTCACCGGGCGAGGCGGAATCGAAACCAACCTGCGTTGAATCGCCGAACAATTGGATTCGAACCATCGGCAAAGCGGTACAGGTGGCAGAGGCCGGAGCATCACCGCCACCGCAGGACGCCAGCAAAATGGCAACCATTGGAAAAAGAAGCTTAAGCATGCGCGTCATTCTCCCGCGCTTCGCCCTCTCCCGCCTTGATGCAATCCGAACGGATGGCCTCGGCGAAGGAATGTGCTCATTGGATCTGGATTGACCGCAGTGAATCTGACTTTACGCCGCCAAACTTATGCCATCTGTCGCCAACAACTTCCATTTGTCAACAATGACAGGTAAACGCCAAAACCTTGCAGAGGGCAACCCTTAAGCATGCTGCACCTCTGCCATCACGCCCCCCCGGACCGGGAAACTGTGCTCCGTGCGCTCCAAGAACCACAGGTTTGAAAGTTGTAACGACGGCCTCTACTGATTCCAAGCAGGCCCCACTAGGCGGCAAGAGGGAGATCTCTCCATTTGGTCGCCACCGTCAATGTGCGGTTGCAGGGTTTCCGGCCGAGGTTACGACGGTGAAGTCCCTGTAGCTACAACCAAGTAAACGATGCACACGAGCAAGCTATAGGCAACCGGACCAACCACTAATGGGCAGGATGATGGGTAGAAACGCAAAACAGGCCCAGAGGGCCCGTTTTTTACGTACTACTTGGAGGAGAGGGGGGGATTCGAACCCCCGAGACGTTACCGTCCGCCTGATTTCGAGTCAGGTACATTCAACCACTCTGCCACCTCTCCGGTATTCTGGTGCTCGCGTTGGTTGCCGCGAGTAAGCCCGCTAGTATAGCGAGCTTTTTCAGATTTGCCAGTACTTTCTCGCTCAGGCCCGCAGAATTTCTGCTCCGCCCATGTACGGCCGCAGAACTTCAGGCACGGTGATGCTGCCGTCGGCGTTCTGACAATTCTCCAGAACAGCCACCAAGGTGCGGCCGACGGCCAAGCCGGAGCCGTTCAGGGTGTGGACCAATTCATTCTTGCCCTGCTCGTTCTTGAAGCGGGCCTGCATGCGGCGCGCCTGGAAGGCTTCCATATTCGAGCAGGAACTGATCTCACGGTAGGTGCTCTGAGCCGGCACCCAGACCTCGAGGTCATAGGTCTTGGTGGCGCCAAAGCCCATATCACCGGTGCACAGCAACACCGTGCGATAAGGCAAGCCCAGCTTCTGCAGGATGGCCTCGGCATGCAGGGTCATCTCTTCCAGCGCGGCCATGCTGTGCTCGGGGTGCTCGATGCGCACCATCTCGACCTTGTCGAACTGGTGCTGACGAATCAGACCCCGGGTGTCGCGACCGGCACTGCCGGCTTCTGAGCGGAAGCACGGGCTGTGCGCGGTCAGCTTGATCGGCAAGTCAGCAGCATCAAGCACTTGCTCGCGAACGGTGTTGGTCAGCGGAATCTCGGAGGTAGAGATCAGGTACTGCTCCTGCGCCTGGTCATCGCCGCCCCGCAGCACCCAGAACATGTCTTCCTTGAACTTGGGCAACTGGCCCGTGCCTTCCAGCACCTCGCGATTGACGATGTAGGGCGTGTAGCACTCGGTGTAGCCATGCTCCTCGGTCTGGGTGTCCAGCATGAACTGGGCCAAGGCGCGGTGCAGGCGGGCGACTTTGCCCTTGAGGAAGGAGAAACGCGAACCGCTGAGCTTGGCGCCGGTCTCGAAATCCAGGCCCAGGGCGGCACCCAGATCGACATGGTCGCGCACCTCGAAATCGAAGCTGCGCGGGGTGCCCCAGCGGCGCACTTCCACATTGCCGCTCTCGTCGCTGCCCACCGGCACGCTCTCGTGCGGCAGATTGGGCACGCTCATCAGCATGGTGCTGAGTTCGGCCTGAATCGCTTCCAAGCGATCGGCTGCAGCCTTGAGCTCATCACCAATGCCGCCGACCTCGGCCATCACGGCCGATGCATCCTGACCCTTGCCCTTCAACATGCCAATCTGCTTGGACAGGCTGTTGCGGCGGCTTTGCAGCTCCTCGGTGCGCATCTGCACCCCTTTGCGCTCGCTCTCAAGCGCGGCGTAACGGGCTTCATCCAGGAAGGCTTGCGGGTTCTTGCGGGTGTTGAGACGGGCCACCACGGCGGCCAGGTCCTTGCGCAATAGATTGATGTCTAGCATTTGAAAAGGTGTCCTTGGAATTCGGTCGATTCTATGAAAGCAAAACGGCGCCGAGTGGGGCGCCGCCGGCATGACGCTGCACCGGCATCAAGATCGAGAGCTGCTCAGCTCGGCCATGGATTTGTCGCCCAGCCCCATGGGCAATGGGAAGCGCACATGCTCTTCCACGCCTGGCAGGCTGCGCACCGTGGTCGCGCCCAGTTCGCGCAAGCGCTGAATCACAGCCTGCACCAACACGTCCGGCGCCGAGGCCCCGGCGGTCAGGCCGACACGGGCACGGCCGTCCAGCCACTCGGGCTGCAAATCTTCAGCGGCGTCGACCATATAGCCGGGCGTACCGAGGCGCTGAGCCAGCTCACGCAAGCGATTGCTGTTTGAGCTGGTCGGGCTGCCAACGACGATGACCACATCGACCTGCGGCGCCAACACCTTGACCGCGTCCTGGCGGTTCTGGGTGGCGTAGCAGATGTCTTGCTTCTTGGGCTCACGCACCAAGGGGAAATGCGCTTTCACCGCCGCCAGAATCTCGGCCGCATCGTCAACGCTGAGCGTGGTCTGCGTCACCACCGCCAGCTTGGCCGGATTGTTGACGCGCACATGGGGCACATCGCCGACCTCCTCGACCAGATAGATGCCTTCACTGAGCTGGCCCATGGTGCCCTCGACCTCGGGATGCCCCTTGTGGCCGATCATGATGAACTCATAGCCCTCGCGGTGCAGCTTGGCCACTTCCACATGGACCTTGGTCACCAAGGGGCAGGTCGCGTCAAACACCTGGAAGCCGCGTTGGGCCGCTTCCTGGCGCACCGCTTGGCTGACGCCGTGGGCGCTGAACACCAAGGTGGCGCCCGGCGGCACTTCGGCCAAGTCCTCGATGAAGATGGCGCCTCGCGCCTTCAAATCATTGACCACATAGGTGTTGTGCACGATCTCGTGGCGCACATAGATCGGCGCGCCGAACTTCACGAGCGCTCGCTCGACGATTTCGATGGCACGGTCCACGCCGGCGCAAAAACCGCGCGGTTCGGCCAGCAGAACTTCCTGAGGCTTGATATTCGGCATGTCAGAGCACCCCGATCACTTGCACTTCAAAACTCACCGGCTGGCCGGCCAGCGGATGGTTGAAGTCGAACAAAAGCGCTTCGCCATCCACTTCCCGGATCACACCCGCATAGCTGGCCTGGCCGTCGGGCGTGGGGAACTGCACCACATCGCCGACGTGGTACTCCTCGTGCGGGTCGCCGAGCTGGCGCAACAAGCTCAGCTTGACCCGCTGCAACATATCGGCATTGCGCTCACCAAAGGCTTCGCCGGCGGCCAGCTCGAACTGGGTGCGCGTGCCTTCGGCCAGGCCGATCAGGCGCGCTTCGATGGCCGGCGACAACTCGCCCGTGCCCAGGGACAGCGTGGCTGGCTTGTCATCGAAGGTGTTGATGACGTCGGCACCGTCCGGCCCCGAAAGGCGGTAGTGCAGAGTCAGGAAAGAACCGGCTTGGATAAGATTCATGAGGGCACGGGGTCGGAATTGCCGCGATTTTAGGGCCTGCGCGCATTGGGCTTGGGCGAGGCGCCGCCAAAGCCTTGCAGACCTCCCTTCCCTCTTGCCCCAGCCCCCTGCCTCCAGCCTGTCCGGAGTCTCCGCCATGCCGCTCCATGACCTGCCGCCCGACGCCCGGCCACGCGAGAAGCTGCTGGCCCGCGGCCCTGAAGCTCTGGCCGATGCGGAGCTGCTGGCCTTGCTGCTGCGAACCGGGCTGAAGGGTTTGCCCGTGCTGCAGATGGCGCAGCAACTGCTCGACCGCTTTGGCGGCTGGCACGGACTCTTGCATGCCAGCGTGGCGGACCTGAAGCAGATCAAAGGCCTGGGCCCGGCCAAGCGGGCCGAAATCGCGGCCGTGCTCGAGATTGCCCGCCGGTCCCTGCACGGTGAGTT
The DNA here is from genome assembly GCF_025717675.1 of Paucibacter sp. DJ2R-2. Taxonomy (GTDB): domain Bacteria; phylum Pseudomonadota; class Gammaproteobacteria; order Burkholderiales; family Burkholderiaceae_C; genus Paucibacter_A. The sequence goes on along the minus strand of NZ_JAJIRT010000003.1, from coordinate 424,249 downwards.
GGCACAGCGTGCGGTGTTCGATGCCCCCGAGGCAGTCCGCCGCTACCTCAGCCTCCAGCTCGGCGGCCGGGATCACGAGGTCTTTGCCGTGCTTTTCCTTGACGCCCAGCACCGCCTGATCGCGCTGGAGGAGATGTTTCGCGGCACCTTGACGCAAACCAGCGTCTACCCTCGCGAGGTCGTCAAACGAGGCCTGGCTCTGGGCGCGGCCGCCGTGATCCTGGCCCACAACCACCCCTCCGGCGTGGCCGAACCTTCGCGCGCCGATGAGATCCTGACCAAGGCCCTGCAGTCGGCGCTGAGCCTGGTGGACATCCGGGTACTTGACCATTTCGTGGTGGGCATGGGCGAGGTCATCTCGATGGCGGAGCGTGGGCAAATATGATGGCGCTCGCCATGAAGCCCTCGCCCTCCAAACGCTCGACGCCCGCCCTGAACAGCCTTCAAGACCTGAAGCTGCTGCAGCGCGAACTGGCGCTGCAGCGGCGCGCCGAGGAAGAACGCCAGGAGCGCCTGGCCGCGGCCGCCCGCCTGGCCGAGCAGGAACGGCGCATCTTCGAGCTCAGCATCGGCCCGGTCACGCGCCTGGCGGCCAGCCAGCAGCGAGTGATGCATCGCCTGCCCCCGCCTGCGCCCGAGCCCCTGCAGCGTGAAGCCGATGAGCGACAGGTCCTCTTGCAGGCCTTGTCCGACGACTTTGATGTCGACACCTTGCTGGAAACCGACGACACCCTGTCCTTTCGCCGGCCCGAGATCACGCAAGAAGTGGTGCGCAAGCTGCGGCGCGGCCACTGGAGCTTGCAAGCCCAGCTGGACTTGCACGGTCTGCGTCGGGATCAGGCCCGCGAGGCCTTGGGCCAGTTCGTCCAGGACAGCGCTCGCCGCGGCCTGCGCTGCGTGCGCGTGGTCCACGGCAAAGGCAATGGCTCGCCCGGCCGCGAGCCGGTGCTGAAAGCGCGCGTGCGCCGCTGGTTGGTGCAGAAAGACCAAGTCCTGGCCTTTGTCCAGGCCCGCGCCAGCGACGGCGGCAGCGGCGCCTTGATGGTCTTACTGGCAGGCACGTAGCGCAAAAGCGCCACCAGTTCCACTCAAGCCGGCCGCCGGGCCGCCCCATGGCCGGCTTGAGGGCTCAGCCGCCGGCCACGCCGGCCGCTGAGTCCGGTCCCCTCGGGGGACCGCCCGCGTACCCGCGGGCGAGGGGCTCAAACATTCCTCATCCAGTCCGCCGTCCCCATAAAGCTCTCGAGCAGACGCTGCTGCAACGCGGGGTCCAGCGCGACATCTTGCATGGCCATGCCCATGCAGGCGACCCACTGGTCACGCTCAGCGATGCCAATTTTGAATGGCAGATGCCGGGCGCGCAGGCGCGGGTGGCCGAAGCGTTCGATGTAATGGTCGGGGCCGCCCAACCATCCGCAGAGGAACCAGAACAGCTTGTCGCGAGCGCTGTCGAGGCTGGGGCCATGGGCGGCTCGCAGTTCGGTGAAGGCGGGCTCTAACTCCATCAGGTCGTAAAAACGATCGACCAAGGCGCGCACTCGCGCCTCGCCGCCCACCCACTCGAAGGCAGTGGCAGGCCTGAGCTCTGACGAGCCGGGCGGCGTGGAGGAAGAGGAAGATTCGGGGGACGTGTCTGAACTGCTCATCCCAGCAGTTTATTGGCCAATGCCTTGATGGCCTGGGCCGCGTCACTGCCAGGGTAGTGTTCGAGCACCAACTGGCGCTTGAGCACCGCCTGGCGCACCGCCTGATCACTCTTGACCTCGCCGAGCAACTCCAACTTGAAGGCCTGGCCAGGCTTGGCGCCGACAAAGCGCTGCAGCACCTGCTGCAATTGCCCGCAAATCAGCTTGCCTTCACCGACTCGGTTGGCCTGATTGACCAGCAGGCCGACTTCGCGACGGTCCTGCTGGGTGGCCAGCACCTTGATGGTGGCGTAGGCATCGGTCAGCGAGGTGGGCTCCGGCGTGGCCACAACCAGCACATCGGCGGCCATGGAGATGGAAAACAGCACCACATCGGAGATACCAGCACCGGTATCGAACAAGATCCAGTCGAAGCGCGGACGCACCATCTCGACGATGTGCAAGAGCTTGTCTCGCACCTCAGGCGTCAGGCGCGAGTATTCGACCATGCCGGAGCCGGCGAGCAGCACCGAAAAGCCGCCCGGCGCCGGCAGGATGGCCTGCTCCAGGGTCGCTTTGTCCGTGAACACATCGTGCAGGGTCAGCTTGGGGTGCAAGTTCAGCACCACATCGAGATTGGCCAGGCCCAGGTCAGCGTCCAGCACCAGCACTTTCTGGCCGCGCAGGGCCAAAGCGGCAGCCAGGTTGGCCGTGACAAAGGTCTTGCCCACGCCGCCCTTGCCGCTGGTCACGGCCAAAGTGCGGGCACCCGCGCGGCTGCCCGCCTTGGGCGCCGGCCGAGCCGCCCCTTGCGGTGCCATCGGCATCGATGCAGCAGGATCAGGTGTCGTACTCATTCACTTTCCTGTTGCGTTATGGCGAACAACATGCCTTTTTCCTCGGCGCTGACCAGGGACTCCACCTGATTCTCCAGACAGGCGCGGTTGCGACCTTCGGCCTTGGCCCGGTAAAGCTGACGATCGGCCCGCTCCATCCAAAGCAAGGACGAAGACCTCACCCACTGCGGCGCAAAAGCACCACCCAGGCTGACCGTCACCGACAAAACTTGGCCCGAGGCAATCTCGATGCGCAACTCGGCCACCCGCTCACGCAAGCGCTCAGCCACCGTCGCGGCAAAACCGGCCGCACATTTGGGCAGGACGATGGCGAATTCCTCGCCGCCAACGCGGGCCACCGTATCCATGGGCCGCACCACCTGATTGAGCGCTCCGGCCACGGCTTGAATCACCACATCACCGGCCGCATGGCCGTAGCTGTCGTTGACGGCCTTGAAATGGTCGATGTCCAGCATCAGGAGCAAGGCCGACTCGCCGGACCGAGCAACCCGGTCCACTTCGCGCGACAGCGCCATCTCGAAACTGCGACGATTGACCAGGCCGGTCAAAGCGTCCTTGCTGGACAGGTCGCACAAGGCATCCAGAATGCCTTGCACCCAATCCTCGCTGTAAGGTTCCGCCTCAGGCAGCAAAGCGCCGGCCTGCTGCAACAGCTGCAGGGCCAGATCGAGCCGCAGGCGTCGAGCGTCCATCAAAGCGGGTGGTGGGCTTGTTTCCAAGATGTTCCAAGGGCGAGTGCGGGCTCAGTCTAGCAGTGGGGGTTTGTGGCCAAAGTTGCAATCTGGCCCTCATTGGCGGCTTTGTTTGCCCTATGCTGAAGACGCTTGAACCGCCAGACTGCCAGTCGATGCAAAATCAAAACCCGGGCTGCGCACAGCCGCCATGGGCGATAACCGAGCTCCACCTATGCCAGCTGTTCCAAGTGCCTCAGGCGCCGAAGTCATCGACCACGAGTTCAGCTTCAGTCGCGCCGATTTCGACCGCGTACGGGAACTGATTTACAAGCATGCCGGCATCAGCTTGCACGATGGCAAGCACGCCATGGTCTACAGCCGCCTGTCCCGGCGCTTGCGCGAGACCGGCCACAAGTCCTTTGCGGCCTATCTCCAATGGCTGGAGAACGCCAGCGGCGCAGAGGGCACACAGGAGTGGCAGGAGTTCGTCAACTGCCTGACCACCAACCTGACCTCCTTCTTCCGCGAAGAGCACCACTTCCACGCCCTGACCGACGACCTCAAGCCATTGGCCGGCAAGCCGGTGCGCATCTGGTGTTGCGCGGCTTCAACGGGCGAAGAGCCCTACTCGATCGCCATCACCTGCAGTGAAGCCCTGGGTAGCAATGCGCAGATGCAGATCGTGGCCAGCGACATCGACACCAATGTACTGAACACGGCGCGCCGCGGCGTCTACAACGCCGACGCGCGTGGTCTGGACTCGACCCGGTTGAAGACCTTCTTCATGCGTGGCACCGGCGGCAACTCGGGCCGCATCCGCGTCAAGCCAGAGTTGCAGCGCTGGATCGACTTCAAGTCTCTGAATCTGATGGATGCGCAGTGGTCGCTGGGTGAGCCCTTCCACATCGTGTTCTGCCGCAATGTGATGATCTATTTCGATCCGCCCACGCAGCGCAAGGTGCTGGAGCGCATCCACCGCGTGATGCGCCCGAACGGCTTGCTGTTCGTCGGCCACTCCGAGAATTTCACCGATTCGCGCGACCTCTTCCGCCTGCGCGGCAAGACCATTTACGAGCGCGTCTGAGCCCAGCGCCGGCGCAGCCCTCAAGTTCAAACTCCAGCGACCGATAAAAAAACATGAGCACCCCCCCGCCCCCTTCCGGTGCAGGCACCGGCTCGATGTTCACCAGTGGCGCGGGAGCGGCCCGCGTTGCCCAGCTCAAGGCAGTGCCGCGCAAGCCAGGTGAAGCATCGTTCTTCTTCTACGACGCCCATTTCAAGAATGCGGCGGTGAAGATCCTGCCCGGCGAATACTTCGTTGACAACGAAGACCTGCTGGTCATGACCACCCTCGGCTCCTGCATTGCAGCCTGTCTGTGGGACCGCCATGCGCAAATCGGCGGCATGAATCACTTCATGCTGCCTGAAGGCAGCGGCGACTCAGGCCGCTATGGCTCCTTCGCCATGGAACTGCTGATCAACGAGATGATGAAGCGCGGTGCCTCCAAAGGCCGCATGGAAGCCAAGATCTTTGGCGGAGGCGCCGTGATCGCCGGCATGAACACCATCAATGTCGGCGAACGCAACACCAATTTTGTGATCGATTTCCTCAAGCTCGAGCGCATCCCCATCGTGTCCAAGGACGTGATGGACATTTACCCGCGCAAGGTTTGCTTCCTGCCCTTCAGCGGCAAGGCCATGGTCAAACGACTGGCCCCCGCCAACACCGACGCCCTGGTGCAACAGGATCGCAATGCCGCGCAGAAAGCCCAGCCCGTGGTGGCAACGGGCGGCTCGGTCGACCTGTTCTGATTTCAGGCCCAAGAGGAGAAGTACGCAATGGCCAAAACAACTGTGGTGGTGGTCGACGATTCGGCGCTGGTGCGCAGCATCCTGACCGAGATCATCAATCGCCAGCCCGATATGGAATGCATCGGCGCCGCCGCCGACCCACTGCTGGCGCGCGAGATGATCCGCGCCCTCAACCCAGACGTGATCACCTTGGACATCGAGATGCCGCGCATGGACGGCCTCGATTTTCTGTCCCGCCTGATGCGCCTGCGGCCCATGCCGGTGGTGATGGTGTCCACCCTGACCGAGCGCGGCGCCGAAGTGACCCTGAAGGCGCTCGAACTCGGCGCGGTGGACTTTGTGGCCAAGCCCAAGATCGGCGTGGCCGATGGCATCCGGCTGCTCGCCGATGACATCACCGACAAGATTCGCATTGCCGCCAAGGCCCACATCCGGCGCAGCCATGCCGCCCTGCCCGCCTCCGGTGCCACTGGCGCCTCGGCCCATGCGGGGCACGCACCGGCCGCGCCGGCCAAGCCCGTCACCATGGCCAGTTTGGGCCGGCTTTCGACCGAAAAAATCATCTTCATCGGCGCCTCCACCGGCGGCACCGAAGCGACCAAGGACGTGCTGGTCAATCTGCCCGCCGACTGCCCGGCCGTGGTCATCACCCAGCACATGCCGCCCGGCTTCACCAAGAGCTATGCAGCGCGCCTGGACAGCCTGTGCCGCATCCGCATCAAGGAAGCCACGGACGGCGAGCGCATACTGCCCGGCCACGGCTATATCGCTCCGGGCGGATTCCATCTGAGCGTCGAACGCTCCGGCGCCAACTACATCGCCCGGGTCCAGGACGGTGAACCGGTGAACCGGCACAAGCCCTCGGTCGAGGTGCTGTTCCATTCCGCGGCGCGTGTGGTAGGGCCCAATGCCCTGGGCATCATGTTGACCGGCATGGGCGCCGACGGCGCCAAGGCCATGAAGGTCATGAAGGACGCCGGCTCCTACAACCTGGTGCAAGACGAGGCGACCTGCGTGGTTTTTGGCATGCCGCGTGAGGCCATCAACGCCGGTGCCGCCGACGAAGTGCTACCGCTGAACCAAATCGCACCGCGTCTGATTGAGCGCCTGCGCAGCACCTCGGGCATGTCACTCAATCGCGTGTAGGCCGGCCGCCACACCGGGCCTAACGCCAAGGCCGCAGGGCTGAGCAATTGCTCACGCCGCTGCGGCCTTCGTCGTTTCCGGGGCCGCGTTTCGTCGCCCTGTCACGCATGCGCGGCAGCATGCCAGGTATGACGAACACCGCCACTCTGAACCGCCCGCCGCTCGCGTCGCCACCGGCCCTGCGCGCCCCCTTGAGCGTGCAGACACTGATTGATCAGGCCCTGCTCACGACGGTATTTCAGCCGATTGCGCAGCTCGATTGCGGCCTGATCTACGGCCACGAGGCCCTGGTGCGCGGCCCCCTCGGCAGCGCCCTTGAATTCCCCGATGCCCTGTTCAGCGCCGGACGCCAGGAAGGGCTGAGCAACGAGCTGGAGGTGCACTGCGCCATGCAGGCCATTGCGGACTGGAGCCGGCTCAAGCTGCCCGGTCGCCTGCTGCTCAATATGAGCGCCACGGCCCTGTCCAGCGCCGTCTCCGAGGGCGTGGCGCAAGACCGGCTGTTTGTCTGCGAAGAACATGGCATCTGCGCCAGCCGCCTGATGATCGAGCTGACCGAGCATGAGCGCGTCGCCGACATCGAGAGCCTGCGCCGCGCCATCGCCGTGCTGCGCCGCAAGGGCGTGGGCATCGCCTTGGACGACTTCGGTGACGGCCGTTCCTCGCTGCGCCTGTGGTCGGAGATCCAGCCCGACATCGTCAAGATCGACAAATACTTCACCCACGACCTGCCCGACCATGCGGAGAAGCTGCAGACCTTCCGCGCCCTGCTGCAGCTGGCCGAAACCTTTGGCGCCCAGCTGGTGGCCGAGGGCATCGAAAACGCAGAGGAACTGCGCGTGCTGCGCGATCTCGGCGTGGCCTTCGGGCAGGGCTGGTTGATCGGCCGCCCCAGCCGCGATGGCGCACGCGAAGCCCTCCCTGGCGCGCGCGAGGTGCTGGCCAGCAGCGAGATTGCCGTGCTGCCCGAGTTGCGCCGCGCCTCCAGCAATGGCGTGACCGCCGAGCGCCTGATGATGGAAGCCGTCAGCGTGACGGCGGACACCACCCACGAGCAACTGTTCCGCGTCTTCAATGCACACGAGGACTTGCACGCCATTGCCGTGCTCAACGCCGCCCAGGAGCCAGTGGCCCTGGTCGACCGGGCGCAGTTCATCAACCGCTGGGCCAAGCCTTTCTTCATGGACCTGTACGGTCGCCACGCCTGCACCCTGTTCGCCAACCCGACACCCTTGATCGTCAACGCCGACACCGGCATCGAGGCACTGACGACGGTGCTGACCTCGGCCGACCAGCGCTATTTGCGCGAAGGTTTCATCATCGTGCGCGAAGGCCGCTATCTGGGCCTGGGCACGGGCGAGCAGTTGGTGCGCTCAGTCACCGAAGCGCGCATCGAAGCGGCGCGCCACGCCAACCCGCTGACCTTCCTGCCCGGCAACATCCCGATCAGCCAGCACATCGGACGGCTGCTGACCAGTGGCCGCGAGTTCGTGGCCGCCTATGCCGACCTCAACCACTTCAAACCCTTCAACGACGAATACGGCTATTGGCGCGGCGACGAGATGATCCGCCTGGTGGCGCGCGTGGCCAGCAACCACTGCGACAGCCAGCGCGACTTTCTCGGCCATGTCGGCGGCGATGATTTCGTCATGCTGTTCCAGAGCGCCGACTGGGAGCAGCGTTGCGAGCAGATCGTCAACGGCTTCAATGAACTGGCCCGCAACCTCTTTGATGCCGCAGCACTGCAAGCCGGCGGCATCATGGCCGAGGACCGCCACGGCGATATGCGCTTCCACCCCTGCACCACGCTCAGCATTGGCGCGGTTCGGGTCAGCCCCGGCAGCCTGCAGCGCGCCGAAGATGTGGCCAGCGCTGCGGCCACGGCCAAGCGTCATGCCAAGCATGAGGCCTTGAGTGTCTATGTGATGGCAGCCTGAGGCGCCGAAGCGATCAATCCGCCAAGAACAGGGATTGCAGGTCGCTGAGGAAATCGAAGCCCCGGGCGGTGGCCGCGATGCGCGCCAGGTCGAGCTCGAGCAGGCCGCGCTGGCGACCTTGCTCCAGGGCGCGGGCAATGCTCGACGGCGGCAGGCCGGTGCGTTCCAGATAGGACTGCAGGCCCACGCCCTCGCGCAGGCGCAAGGCATTGAGCATGAACTCGAAAGGCAGCTCGGCGCGGGCCACTTCGTTCTCGTTGGACACCGCCGTTCCGTCAATCGCCTGCGTCATATAGGCCGCCGGCTCACGCCAGCGCACCTGGCGCAGCACGCGGTGCGGGAAGGAGATCTTGCTGTGCGCACCGGCGCCGATGCCGAGGTAGTCACCGAACTGCCAGTAGTTCAGATTGTGGGCGCAACGGTGTCCAGCCCGGGCATAGGCCGAGACTTCATAACGATCCATGCCCACGGCACCGGTGCGCGCCGTGATCAGGTCCAACATCTCGCTGGCCAGGTCAGCATCGGGCAGGTCCTGCGGCGGTACTGTGGCGAAACGGGTGTTGGGCTCGATGGTCAGGTGATAGACGGACAGATGCGGCGGCACAAAAGCCAGGGCCGTGCTCAGTTCCAGATCCAGCTCGGCCAGGCTCTGGCCCGGCAATGCGTACATCAGGTCGATGTTGAAGGTTTCGAACGCCTGCGCTGCCTCGGCGATGGCGGCTCGCGCCTGCTCGCCGCTGTGCACCCGGCCCAAGGCCTTGAGCTTGGCATCGTCGAAACTCTGCACGCCGATGGACAAGCGGGTCACGCCGGCCGCGCGGAAGCCCTTGAAGCGGTCGCGCTCGAAAGTCCCCGGGTTGGCTTCCAGCGTGATTTCGCAGCCCGGCTCCAGCGGCAAGCGGGCGCGCAGGTCCGAGATCAGCTCGGCAATCTGCTCCGGCGGAAACAGGCTGGGCGTGCCGCCGCCGATGAAGATGCTGACCACCGGCCGGCCCCAGATCAAGGGCAATGCCGCCTCCAGGTCTGCCCGCAAGGCGGCCAGGTAGGCTCGCGCGGTGTCCACAGGAAGTTCGCGCGCGGCACCGTCGACACGCCACTCATGGCTGTTGAAATCACAGTACGGGCATTTGCGCAGACACCAGGGCAGGTGCACATAGAGCGAGAGTGGCGGCAGCGCCGGCAGGCTCAGCGTGCCCGGCCGCATCAGGCGAATGACATCAGCCAAGATGCCAGACCTCGCGCATCTGCACCGCCAGATTGGCGGCCGCCAAGGCCCGGTGACTCTGTACATTCTTTTCCGCGGCGCTCAGCTCGGCCACGCTTCGCCCCAGGGACGGAATGAACATCAGCGGATCGTAGCCAAAGCCCGCGTCGCCCTGGGCAGCGCTCAAGATCTGCCCCTGCCATCGGCCCATGGCGATCAGCGGCTCGGGGTCGCGCGCGCTGCGCACGGCCACCAAGGCACAGACGAAACGTGCCGCCCGCTGCTCGGACGCAGGAAACTGCGCCATTTGCTCCAAGAGCACGCGGTTGTTATCGGCGTCCGACTTGGGCTGGCCGAACAGCGTGGCATAACGCGCCGAAAGCACGCCGGGCGCACCGGCCAGAGCTTCGACCGCCAGGCCGGAGTCATCGGCCAGGGCCGGCAGACCGCTGGCCTCGGCCGCATGCCGGGCCTTGGCCAGGGCGTTCTCGGCGAAGGTGCCAAAAGGCTCTTCGGCCTCCGAGATGCCGAGCGAACCCTGGGTCAGCAACTCCACGCCCAGGGGCGCGAACAAGGCCTGCAGCTCAATCAGCTTTTTGGCATTGTTGGAGGCGAGAACAATCTTCATGCCGTCAGAGCTGCCTTTTGGGCAGCCAGCAACTCACGAATACCCTTCTCCGCCAGGTCCAGCAGCGCATTCATCTCGGTGCGGCTGAAGGCCACGCCCTCGGCCGTGCCTTGCAGCTCGACAAAGCCTCCGTCGGCCGTCATCACCACATTCATGTCGGTGTCGCAGGCCGAGTCTTCGGTGTATTCCAGGTCCAGCAAGGGCGTGCCCTCGACGATGCCCACCGAAATGGCTGCCACCGCCTGGCGGATCGGGCTGGCCGTGATCTTGCCCTGAGCCATGAGCCAGCTGACCGCATCGGCGGCTGCCACGTAAGCACCGGTGATGGCCGCGGTGCGGGTGCCGCCATCGGCTTGCAGCACATCGCAGTCGAGTGCGATGGTGCGCTCGCCCAGCAGCTTCAAGTCGAAGACGCAGCGCAGCGAGCGGCCGATCAGGCGCTGAATTTCCTGGGTGCGACCGCTCTGCTTGCCACGGGCGGCCTCGCGGTCGCTGCGGGTATGGGTGGCGCGCGGCAGCATGCCGTATTCCGCGGTGACCCAGCCTTCGCCCGATCCGCGCTTGTGCGGCGGCACTTTTTCTTCCACCGAAGCCGTGCACAGCACCTTGGTGCCGCCGAATTCAATCAGCACCGATCCCTCGGCATGGCAGGTGTATTGACGGGTGATGCGCACTGGGCGAAGTGCATCCGCCGCGCGGCCACTGGCGCGCAGCGCGCTGTTTGTTTCAGTCATGATGAAAAGTCCTTCAGGATTTCTTGAGAACGCCGTTCTGGCGCTCGTTGGCGCGGCGTATGGCTTCATTGATCTCGCGCACCGAGCGCTCGATTTCGGCCTCATCCAGCTCATCACCGCCGGAGCGGGCATCCTGGCCGGCGGCCTGGATGGTGGTGGCAAAGCCGTCGTCGGACAGGCTGCGGGTGGAAATGCCGGCTTCGGTATGGCCGTCGTCCGTATCGGCCTCGCCTTCCCACTCCACCGCCAGTGCAGTCACATTGTCACAGCGCGGCCCGCCATTGCGCAGGGCCTGCTCCACCAATTCCGGCACGGCATCAGCGACCGCGCTGGCAGCAAGATGCTCGGTGATCAAATCATCGGGCACCGTGCCCCACAGACCGTCGGAGCAGAGCAGCAGTCGGTCTCCCTGTTCGAGCAGCATGGGGCCATGGGTGTCGACCATGGGCTTGCCCGGGCTGCCCAGGCAGGTCAGCAAGACATTGCGGTTGAAGGTCTCGCCTTCTTGCGGCACCCGGCCCAAGGCGTTTTGCAGCTCGAGGTAAGAGTGGTCGCGGGTGCGCGCGATCAGCTTGCCGGCGCGCACCATGTACAGGCGCGAATCGCCGCAATGCGCCCAGAAAGCCCGCCGCCCTTGCAACACACAGGCCACGATGGTGGTGCGCGGCGTGTCGCTCATGCCTTTCTCGGCGGCATAGCGGAGCAGTTGCTGATGGGCGATCAGCACGGCATCCTGCAAGAAAGCCGCCGGGTCCTGCAAGGCCGGCGTGGCATCGCGCTGGAACAGCGCCGCCAGGGTCTGTAGCGCCATCTGCGCAGCCACCTCGCCCTCAGGATGCCCACCAAGACCATCGGCCAAGGCAAACAGCCCGGCCTCACGGGTGTAGCAATACCCCATGCGGTCTTCATTCTTCTCACGCCGGCCGCGACGGCTCACCTGGAAGGTGCTGAACCTCACGCTTTGGCTCCGGTCTTCAGATTCTCCAGTTGCAATTTGAGGCGCTCGCTGAAACTGAGTTTGGTGTAGCGACGCTCGGTCTCACGTGCCAGCTCCTTCTGCAAGGAGAACACGCTTTGGGGACGCGACAAAGGGTCCAGCGACATGCACCATTCGGTCACTTCGATGAGATTGTCGGAATAGACATTGCGCAAGCGCGACAAACTCAAGGCCAGGCGATCCTTCTCCAGGCGCTGCGGCGCGTCGTTGGGCGGATAGCCCTGCATGCAGGCGTAGATGCAGGCGCCGATGGCATAGATGTCGGTCCAGGGGCCTAAGGCGCCATCTCGCCGGTACATCTCGGGCGCAGCGAAGCCCGGCGTGTACATGGGACGGATGAAATTGCCTTCCTTGCTCAGCACCTCACGCGCCGCGCCGAAGTCCAGCAAGACCGCCTTGTTTTCATTGGTGATGAAGATATTGGCTGGCTTGATGTCCAGGTGCAGCATCTTGTGCTGGTGCACGATGCGCAAGCCACGCAGGATCTCGTCGAAGAGGCTGCGGATGGTCGACTCGCGGAACACCTTGTCGCGCTTCATATCGCGCGCCGTGACGATGAAATCCTGCAAGGTGTCGCCCTGCAAGTAGTTCATCACCATGTAGACGGTTTCGTTCTCGCGCAGGAAGTTCAGCACCGAAACCACGCTCGGGTGTGAAATCTGCGCCAGGGAACGGCCTTCTTCGAAGAAGCTCTTCAGACCCAGGCGGTACAGTGGCTGCTTCTCGGGTTTGACGCGCGGCGTCAACTCGCCTGGCGAACGTTCAGCCAGGCTGGAGGGCAGATATTCCTTGAGGGCGACGAGGTGGCGTTCCGGGTCTTCGGCCAAATACACCACGCCGAATCCGCCTGCTGCCAACCGTTTGATGATCTGGTAGCCCCCAACCACCGTTCCCGCAGGCAAGGGCGCCGGTTTCGGCTTTGACATAATCGAGTTTTATTCCACACCGAACGCTAGATGCCAGTCTACAGCATGACGGGATATGCCAGCGTCAGCTCGCAACCCTCCGCCCCCAGTGAAAACACCGGGGCCTCCAATGCCAACACTGCGGCAGGCCAGAGCGCCAGCGCGGCCACCGTGACCGTCGAGTTGCGTTCGGTCAACGGCCGTTTCCTGGACCTGGGCTTTCGCATGCCCGAGGATTTGCGCGGTCTGGAACCGGCCCTGCGTGAACTGCTGACAGCCAAACTCAAGCGCGGCAAGATCGAGCTGCGCATCAACACCCAGCGCGAAAGCGACAGCAACTGGCCCCAGCCACAGTCTGATCAGCTGAACAAGCTGGCACGGTTGGAAGGCTCGGTACAGAACTGGCTGCCCAAGGCCCAACCCCTGTCGGTCCACGAGGCCCTGATCTGGTGCAAGGGTGGCGGCTCGGCGACCGAGAAGCTCGACGAACCGGCCCTGGAGGCCGCTCGCCAGTGCGTGGCAGGCCTGCTGGAGGCACGCGAACGCGAGGGCGAGAAGCTGGTCGCCATCTTGCTGGAGCGCATCAGCCATCTGCGCCAGCTGGCTGATGCCGCCGAGCCCATGCTGCCAGCCATCGTGCAACGCCAGCAGCAGCGTTTTCTCGAACGTTGGCAAGAAGCCCTGGCCAGCACCGGCGCGGCCCAGACCATCCCCGAAGAGAACCTGCGCGAGCGCGCCCTCAACGAAGCGGCGGCCTACGCCATCCGCATCGACGTGGCTGAAGAACTGGCCCGTCTGCGCGCTCACCTGGAAGAAATCGCCCGTCTGCTCAAGAAGGGTGGCGAGATCGGCAAGCGCCTGGACTTCCTGATTCAGGAACTGCACCGCGAGGCCAACACCCTGGGCTCCAAGGCCGCGGCCCTGGAGTTGACCAATATCTCGGTGGAGATGAAGGTCGCCGTGGAGCAGTTGCGCGAGCAGGTGCAGAACATCGAATAAGCCGGCTGCCCCACAGCCTTTCGCAGCCCTCCCTTCTAGACAACGCTCCGTTTCATGGAATATCCCGGCAATCTCTTCGTCGTCGCTGCACCCAGCGGCGCCGGCAAATCCAGCTTGGTCAAGGCCTTGCTGGAACTCGACGCCAAGCTCGACGTCTCGATCTCCCACACCTCGCGTGCCCCGCGCGGCCAGGAACAGCACGGCCGAGAGTACTGGTTCACGCCCGAGGCCGAGTTCCGCGCCATGGCGGCCCGTGGTGAGTTCTTCGAATGGGCCGAGGTGCATGGCAATCTGTACGGCACCTCACGCGCCGCCATCGAAGCCCGCATGGCCCATGGTGATGATGTGGTGCTCGAGATCGACTTCCAAGGGGCACTGCAGATCAAGCAGCTGTTCCCCTATGCGGTACTGATCTTCATCCTGCCGCCGAGCTGGGACGAGCTGCAGCAACGATTGAACCGCCGCGGCGACACCGCGCCTGAGGTGATTGCCCAGCGAATGGCCAATGCACGCATCGAGGTGGCGCAAGCGCAAAACTTCGATTTCGTGGTCGTGAACGCCGTGTTTGACACCGCAGTTTTCGATCTCAAGGCCATCGTCCACGCACAGCGGTTAAAATACGCGGCTCAGCGCCGGAATCGCTCAGCCGTCTTCCGCGCTCTTGATCTGCCCTGAAGCCTGTTTGCCTGGCAAATATCTTCAGAATCCGATCCCCACGAACACCTGAACTGGAATCCACACATGGCCCGCATCACCGTTGAAGACTGCCTGACCAAGATCCCCAACCGCTTCCAGCTGGTGCTCGCCGCAACCTACCGCGCCCGCATGCTGAGCCAAGGCCACACGCCCAAGGTCGAAAGCAAGAACAAGCCCGGCATCACCGCCCTGCGCGAGATCGCGGCTGGCGAAGTCGGCATTGAAATGCTGCGCAAAGTGCCGGTCTGATTCAGACGCCACTGCTCTGAACAACGGGCGCCTTCGGGCGCCCGTTGTCGTTTCTGCTCATCGAGATGACAAGCAGGCGATGCCGAATGACACGGTCTTCTGCGCCAGCGCAGATGGCAGCTGATTTCATCGGTTAAATTCGAGCCATGGGTTTTCGATCATTTGCTGTCTCTCGCCTGCCCGCCGCGCTCAGCGGCTTGTCGGGTCTGCGCCCCGCCCCCGAGCCAACGGCCGCCGAGGCGGCATCGTTTGACGCCCTGGTCCAGCATCTGGGCTACCTGCCGAAAGCGGACATCAAGCGCATCCGCGAGGCCTACAAATTCGCCGATGAAGCCCACCTCGGCCAGTTCCGGGCCAGCGGCGAGCCCTACATCACCCACCCGATTGCCGTGGCTGGCATCTGCGCCGAGTGGCGTCTGGACGCCCAGGCCATCATGGCCGCCCTCATGCACGACGCCATGGAAGACTGTGGCGTCACCAAGACGGAACTGATTGAGCGCTTCGAGGCGCCGACGGCCGAGCTGGTCGATGGCCTGACCAAGCTCGACAAGCTGCAGTTCTCGACCAAGGAAGAGTCCCAGGCCGAATCCTTTCGCAAGATGCTGCTGGCCATGGCGCGCGATGTGCGCGTCATCCTGATCAAGCTGGCCGACCGTCTGCACAATATGCGCACCATGGAGGCCATGGCCGCACCCAAGCGCCGCCGTATTGCCCGGGAAACGCTCGACATCTATGCGCCCATCGCGCACCGCCTGGGCCTGAACGAGATCTACCGCGAGCTGCAGGACCTGTCCTTCCAGCACATCCATCCCTGGCGCCACGCTGCCTTGTCGAAGGCGATTGGCAAGGCACGTGGCAACCGCCGCGATCTGGTTTCACGCATCGAACGCGATGTCGTCAAGGCTTTCGCTGCTGGCGCCCATCCGGTGCAGATCCATGGGCGCGAGAAGGCCATCTACTCCATCTACAAGAAGATGCGCGAGAAGCACCTGAGCTTTGCCCAGGTCAGCGACATCTTCGGCTTCCGCGTCGTGGTCGACGAGCTGCCGCAATGCTATTTGTCCCTGGGCGTGCTGCACCAGCTCTACAAGCCGCAGCCGGGCCGTTTCAAGGACTACATCGCCATCCCCAAGCCCAATGGCTACCAAAGCCTGCACACCACCCTGGTCAGCCCGCTGGGCACGCCGGTGGAGTTTCAGATCCGCACCGAGGCCATGCACATGGTGGCGGAAAAAGGCGTGGCCGCCCATTGGCTGTACAAAAAGGGCGGCAACCCCAGCGGCACCAGCGCCGAGAGCGCCCAGCAGCTGGGCTCGCGTTGGCTGCAGTCCCTGATCGACATCCAGGACGAGACACGCGACGCCAACGAGTTCCTCGAACACGTGAAGATCGACCTGTTCCCGGACGCTGTCTACGTCTTCACCCCCAAGAGCCGCATCATGGCCCTACCCAAGGGCGCCACGCCGGTGGACTTCGCCTATGCCATCCATTCGGACGTGGGCGACCATTGCGTGGCCGCCAAGATCAACGGCGAGCCGGTCCCGCTGCGTGCCGAGCTGCGCAGCGGCGATGTGATCGAAATCGTCACGGCCGCGGGCGCCCGCCCCAATCCGGCGTGGCTGAGCTTTGTCCGCACAGGCCGGGCCCGCTCCAAGATCCGCCACTTCCTCAAAAACCTGGAGCAGGAAGAAAGCCGGGATCTGGGCGAGAAGATGCTGGCTCAGGCACTCCGGGCCGAAGGGCTGAGCTTACCCAGCCTCAGTGACGAAGACGACGACGCAGCCTTGCTCTGGCAACAGCTGGCCCGCTGGGCCGGCAACCGCCATGCTGACGAGCTGCTGGTCGAGATCGGCCTGGGCCGCAAGATCGCCACCATCGTGGCCAAGAAGCTGGCCCGCATGCTGGCCGAGCAAGGCCAGCGGCCCGATGCGGTCATGCTCAGCATCGGCCGCTTCACCGCTGATGACGGGCCGTCACAGGGTCAGGTCACGCTGGACGGCAGCGAAGGCGCCTCGGTGCGTCTGGCCGCCTGTTGCCGCCCCATTCCCGGCGACGAGGTCAAGGGCTATCTGGGTCGCGGCGAAGGCCTGTTGGTGCACACGGCCGAATGCCAGGTCGGCCGCAAGCTCTTCCAGCGCGACGCCGAACACTGGATCGCGGTGAACTGGGCCGAGGAGCTGACCCGCCCCTTCGAAGCCGCCGTGTCCTTGCTGCTCAAGAATGGCAAGGGCGTGCTGGCACAAGTGGCGTCGGCAGTCAGCGCCGCCGAAGCTGACATCACGCACATCATGATGAGCGACGAAATGCAGCAACGCGAGACCGCCGAGATGAACCTCATTCTGTCGGTACGCGACCGCCTGCACCTGGCCGATGTGCTGCGCACACTCAAGCGCTCACCCGCCGTGCTGCGGGTCTGGCGCGTCAAACCTTAAGGCTTCGAAGCCTCCGGCTTCGGGTAGCTGACTTCCAGCACCTCGATCTGCTCGACGCCGCCGGGTGTCATCAACTGCAGCTCATCGCCCACTCGCGCCTTCAAGAGCACACGGGCGATCGGTGACACCCAAGACACCTCGCCGGCCAGACTGTCAGACTCATCGATGCCTTTGATGGTGATGGTGCGCTCCTCGCCTTTGGCGGTGGCGTAACTAACAGTGGCGCCGAAGAAGATCTGCTCATTGCCGTGGTGCAGGCTCGGGTCAGCCACCTCAGCCAGGTCCAGACGCTTATTCAGAAAGCGCAGGCGACGATCGATTTCACGCAGACGCTTCTTGCCGTAGAGATAGTCGCCGTTCTCGCTGCGGTCGCCATTCTTGGCCGCCCAGGAAACGATCTCGACGATCTTGGGCCGCTCCTCGTCCAACAGCGTCATGAATTCGGCCCGCATGCGGGCATAGCCTTGCGGCGTCATGTAATTGCGCGCACCTTGAGGCAAGGCCGGTAGGGCCAGATCCTCGTCATCATCGGCGTCGCTTTCCTTGGTGAATGCCTTGCTCATGGGTGTATTGTCCCAGCAAGCACCCCCACTACCGACAAGCTCCCCCATGCATGCACCTCTGAACGCCTCCGGCCCACTGCACGGCCTGCGCGTGATCGAACTGGCCGGCATCGGCCCGGCACCACTGTGCGGCATGCTGCTAGCCGACCTGGGCGCCGACGTGATCGTGATCGAGCGACCCTCTGCCGCCGCCGAGCCCGAACGCATCGGCACCGGCGCCGCGCTGAACCGAGGCAAGCGATCGGTCTGTCTCGACCTCAAGACCATGGCCGGCCGCGAGGCAGCCCGCGCCATGATCCTCAGCGCCGACGCACTGATCGAAGGCTTCCGGCCGGGCGTGATGGAGCGCCTGGGCCTGGGCCCTCAGAGCTTCACCGAGCCGCACCCGCGCCTGGTCTACGGCCGCATCACGGGCTGGGGCCAGACCGGACCCTGGGCCCATCGGGCGGGGCACGACATCAACTACCTGGCCTTGAGCGGCGCCCTGTCGATCGCCTCGCGCCCCGGACAGGCGCCCAGTGCGCCAGCCAGCATGCTGGGCGATATGGGCGGCGGGGCCATGTTCTTGGCACTGGGGCTGCTCAGCGCCTTGTTGGAAGCACAGCGCTCGGGTCAGGGCCAGGTCATCGACGCTGCCATCGTGGACGGCCTGGGCACCTTGAGCAGCCTGGTGCTGGCCATGGGCAGCGAGGGCCATTGGCAGGATCGTGCACAAGACAACTTCTTCCTGCACAACTCACCGTTTTACGACTGCTTCGAATGCGCCGACGGGAAGTTCCTCAGCCTCGGCGCCATCGAAGCACCGTTCTATGCGCAGTTGCTGCAAGGTCTGGGCTTTGATGACGTCGACCCTGGGCTGCAAATGCAGAGCAGCGAATGGCCGGCACTGCGCGAACGGGTCAGCGAGCGCATCAAGACTCGCAGCCGCGATCAATGGATGAATGATCTGGCGGGCTTGGAATGCTGCGTGGCTCCGGTGCTGAGCATGGACGAAGCGGCCCGACATCCGCAGCAGCAGGCGCGCGCCAGTCATGTCATGGTCGAGGGGCACTGGCAAGCGAGCCCGGCACCGCGCTTTTCCCGGAGCACATTGCGTACGCCGCAAGCAGGCCCTAAACCCGGCGAACACACAGAGCAGGTGCTGGCCGAATTGGGCCTTTCCCTGCCGCAGGCCGAAGGTTTGACCTGAGCAAAAGCAACAAAGCCCCGATGATTTCTCATCGAGGCTTTGTGCATTTCTTATTGTTTTGGTGCGGCTGGCAGGATTCGAACCCACGACCCCTTGGTTCGTAGCCAAGTACTCTATCCAACTGAGCTACAGCCGCTCCAAGCCCTCTACTATAGCACGGTATTTTCGTACCGCACAAGTCTTTTTAAAAATTCTTGCGAACTCTTCAAAACCCCCATCCGAGCCGATTTGAATCAATACCTCAATTCAAACCCAACCCCTTCGCCAGACACTGCGTCGAGGGAAACTCGGGGCCAAGTATTCACTCGGCACAACAGGAATTGAAAAAGGTCAGCGATTTCTCACTGACCTTTTCGTTTTCTTCTTTTGGTGCGGCTGGCAGGATTCGAACCCACGACCCCTTGGTTCGTAGCCAAGTACTCTATCCAACTGAGCTACAGCCGCCAAGCCTCAGACTATAGCATGGTTTATACCGCTGAAGCAAAGATTTCAGTTTTTTGCATCACTGGACCAGCGCAGCAGACTCATGACACCGGGCACGGCGCTCCAGGTCGCCGTCCTGCTCGGCCAGCCGAGCGAGCATGAGCCAGCTGCGCCGACGCGCCGCCACAGCCAAGCTGGATTCATCAGCGACCTGCTCCAAAATCAAGCGGGCCTTGCCCCAGAGCTGGCGCTCGGCCAGGGCATGACCCAGGGCATAGCTGAAGGCGCGGTCGCGCGGGAAACGCTGCACCGCCGACTCCAGGCGCTGCAGCCACTCGGGCCCCAGGCCCGGCAAGACCAGCACCAAGGCCTCGGCCAGCGTCGCCCGCTCGTCGGCGCCCAGCTCGGCCACATCGTCCCAGAAGGGGCGCAGCCAGCCACGACCGTCATCGGGCACGCCGAGCGCTCCCGCGCGTTGGGCCGCCCTCGCGGCCACGAACACATCGCGGCGGTCAGCGCTGTCCAGCTGCTGCCAGACGGCACGCAGTTGGTCGGCATCGCGCGCAGCGTCGAGCGCCTCAAAGGCCAGAGAGCGCAGCAGGCCTTGCGCCGCGACCTTGGAAAAGCCTTGGTGCTTGGCCAGCAGACGTGCGGTGCGCAGCGCCTCCAGCGGTTGCTTGGCCAGACGGCTGGCCTGCAGCTTCAGGCGCAAGGCCTGGGTCCGGCGCGCCACGCCCGGCGAGAGCTCAGCCAACAGGCTCAGCGCGCGCGGTGCATCGCGGTCGTCCAGGGCCCATTCGGCAGCCAGCAAGCGGGCGCCCTCCTCCTGCGCACGGCCTTGCGGCGAACGCTTGGCAGCGTCCAGCGCCAGCTGCAGCTGCTCATCACGGCGGCGCTTGTCCTGCAGGCGATGGGCGCTGCTGGCCGACAGCAGATGACCCAGGGCCAGAAAGCCCTCGTCCTGCTGCAGCTCGGGCGTTTGCGCATGGATGCTGAGCGCACGCTGGGCGGCCTTCTGGGCGCGGCCGTAGCGGGCGCCAAAGAACTCGGCCAGCGCATCGCGCAAAGCCAGCTGGGCGCCACGCTCGCGCTGTGCCAGGCGCCATTCATGCGCGCGACGCGGCAGGCTGGTCAGGGCGCCGATGGTCTGGATGGCGGTGACCAAAGCAAAGCAGGTGCCGACCAAGGCCAGCAAGAACAGGTTCAGCGACACATCCAGGCGCCAGCCGTTCCAGTAGAAGCTGGCCAGCCCATCGTTCTGACCCAAGGCCAGCGCAGCCACCACCGCCACGGTGAACAAGAGGACCAACCACACCACCGTACGCATGAACCGAACCTTTGCTTTCGTTCTTATTGACTTGGGGAGCCGCAGCCCTGACCGGCGTGATCAGCGACCGGCCGCAGCTGCCGCCAGCGCGGCCAGGGTGTCATCGGGGCGAGGCACATTGACCTGGCGTGCCTGGCCAGCCACCTGGCGAACCAGCTCGATGGCCGAACTGACCTTGCGCGAGCGGGCATCGAAATAGTGATTCAGCACGTCCTGGCTGTCGCGCAGATCGGCTTGTGCCGTGTCGAACTGGCGGCTCAGCAAGGCCAGGCGGGCATTGAGCAGGCGCAGCTTGAGGTTCTCGCGCAGGAAGAACGCCTGCTCGGGCGCCAGCAACACCGCCTCGGGGTGATCGATGCGGGTGACGCGTACCAGGGTCCGGGTCTCGCCCCAGACCAGGCCGGCCATTTCGGCCAAGCGGGTCTTGGCCCCCCACCACCAGACCGCCAGAAGTCCATCTTCTTCTCTCGGCGCAACTTCGGCCTTGCTTCCAGCCGACTTGCCCCCCGCCGAACTCGGCTTGGGCTTGACGCCCGAGGCCGGTGGCTCACCGCCGCGCTCGGCCACGGCCAGCAGAGGCAGTTCGTCCAGCAAGCGCACCACTTCGTCGAGCTTGATCGTCAAGGTCGAGACGTCGACCACGCTGATGGCCTTGACGCGATCCAGATCGCGCGTTACGGCGCGGCGTACACCTTCCATGCGCGGTTGCTTGTAGCGCAGCAGGCGCTCGTCGGCTTGCTTGAGCGTGGCCACCAGAGGTTCGACGCTGCCGGTCACGGCGGCTTGCTGCAAGGCCACACGGATCGAGGCTTCGATGTCGCCGATCACGTTTTCATCGCGCGAGCGGGACATGGACTGGATCAATTCTTCCAGTTGCCCGCGCTGCAAAGCCACCTCGGCCAGGCGAGCATCGAGCAAAGCCACCTTGGCGGCGGTGTCGCGGGTCAGGTCTTGCGACTGACGCGAAGCGGCGCGGGCCTCGCTGGCCTCGGCCTGCACCAGCTCCTGGCGGCGCACCAGCTCTTGTTCCAGCGCCTGCTGGCGGCTCAGGCCTTGCCAAGCGAGGCCAACACCGGCCAGCGAGGCGACGCCGAGCAAGAGCAGGGTCACCGGCACCCAGCTCGGCAAGGCGGCGGCGGGCAGCGCTGCGGAGGGAACAGAAGTCGCGGAATTCAGGCTCGCGCCGGGCGCATCGCTGGCGGGCGCAGCAGCGCCCGTCGTGGCGTCGAGAGGGGGGGTTTGGGGATCACTCACAGTGAAAATGATTGTAGGCGTCGGCCTGCACCGCACCGAAGGCTTGGGCCACGGCCGCCGCATCGGGTCGCGTCAAAACCACATGCCCCCAACCCTCGGCTCGCGCGCGCTCGGCGATGCGGGTGTGGGTGGCCAGGCAGCGCTGACGTGACCAGTCCACGCCGGCCGGCGCCAGGCGGTGCAAGTGTCCGACCGCTTCGCCGCTGCTGAACAGCCACAGCATGCGCTGCGGCTGAGCGAGCAGATCGGCCAGCTCCTCCTGCTGCGCCGCATCCAACTGCGGGCAGCCGCGCCGGTAGACGCTGAAAAACTCGATCGGCGCCGCACCACGCTCGCGCAAGCGTTCGGCCAGCCAGTCACGGCCGCCCTCACCGCGCAGCATCAGCACCGCCTGGCCTTGCCAATCCATGCCACTGAGCTGGGGCCACAAGTGCTCGGAGTCGAGGCTGGGCGCGTCGGCCGGCGGCTGGATGATGAGGGACGCCGCCACGCCGGCCGCCTGCAAGGCGCGCGCGCTGCCGGGCCCGACACAGGCGGCCAGACAGGCCGCGGGCCATTCAAAGCCCGCCGGTGCTTGCGCAAAAAAGCCCTCGACCGCATTGGGGCTGACGAAGAAGGCCAGGCGCGCCCGCGGCAAGGCCGCCCAGGCCGCTTGCGCCTGCTCGGGCGGCGCGGGGCTGATGGCCAGCAGCGGAAAGCTGCGCGCCGGCACGCCCTGCGCTTGCAAACGCTGCAGCCAGTCGCCGGCCTGCTGCTGCGGCCGGGTCAGGATCAATTGCAAAGCGGCCGTTTCGGGCGACGCCATGGCGGCGAGCGAGTCAGGCCGCGGGCAGATAGTCCGCCGCGCCCAGATCACGCAGGGCCTGCGCGGCCTTTTCGCCCAAGGCCACGGCCTCCGCATCGCTTCGCACCACGGCCTGCAGCTGCGCCTTCAGCAATGGCCGCTCGGGCGACTCGGCATGACCCAGGGCCACGGCCACCTGCAGTTGATCGCCCTGCCAGCGCGCATGGGCCGCCAGCGGCATGCTGCAGCTGCCGCCCAGGCTGCGCGAGACGGCGCGTTCGGTCTGCGTGGCCAGCCAGGTCGGGCGGTCGATCAAGGTGGCCAATTGAGCATTGAGTTCTGCCGCATCGGCGCGCAGTTCGATACCCAGGGCGCCTTGGCCAGCGCAAGGAATCATCTCTTCGACGCTGAAATGGCAGCGGATGCGATCCGCCAGGCCCAGGCGCTTGAGGCCGGCCGCAGCCAGGACGATGGCGTCGTAGCCACCTTCGTCCAGCTTGCGCAAGCGGGTGTCGAGATTGCCGCGCAGCGGCTCGATGCGCAGATCGGGGCGCAAGGCCTTGAGCTGGGCGACGCGGCGCAGGCTGGAGGTGCCAACCAAGGCGCCTTGCGGCAGTTCAGCCAACGAGGCATAACGGTTGGACACCAGGGCATCACGCGGATCTTCGCGCTCCAGGATGGCAGCCAGGGCGAAGCCTTCGGGCAGCTCCATGGGCACGTCCTTGAGCGAATGCACTGCCAGATGGGCGCGGCCTTCTTCCAGCGCGGTTTCAAGCTCTTTCACGAACAAGCCCTTGCCGCCGACCTTGGACAGGGTGCGGTCCAGGATCTGGTCGCCGCGGGTAGTCATGCCCAGCAGGTCGACGTTCAGATGCAGGCTTTGTTCCAGCAGCGCCTTGACATGCTCGGCCTGCCAGAGGGCCAGGCGGCTTTCGCGCGTGGCGATGATGATGGTTTCTTTCATGGCCGGCATGCTAGCAGGCGGCTGTTGTAACTCAGCCGAAATTGGCCACGCGAAGAAACTGCTAGAGTTGGAATAACGTAACCTTGTTACATCACCCCTGTCCAGCCGAGCCCCGCCATGCCCGCCTCCTCGAAAGCCGCCCCGCGTCGCGCCAAATCCGCCCCTCCGGCCACTACCAGCAGCCGCCAGGCGGCAGACAAAAACCAGCCGCTGATGGACGACATCCGCCTGCTGGGCCGGATCCTGGGTGAGGTGATCCGCGAACAGGAAGGCCGCGAGGCCTACGAGCTGGTCGAGCGCATCCGCCAGCTCTCGGTGGCCTTCCGTCACAAGCACGATGCTGCCGCGGGCAAGAGCTTTGACAAGCTGCTCAAGAGCCTGTCGGGCGAGCAGACGGTCAGCGTGATCCGTGCCTTCAGCTATTTCTCGCACCTGGCCAATATTGCCGAGGACCGCCACCATGTGCGCCGCCGCGAGGTGCACGAGCGCGCCGGCAGCTTGGCTGAAGGCTCGCTGGCTTTTGCCCTTGAACGCCTGCACGAGGCCGGGGTGCGGCCGGCCGAGATCGCCAAGACCTTGCAGCACGGCTTCATCTCGCCGGTGCTGACCGCCCACCCGACCGAGGTGCAGCGCAAGAGCATCCTCGATGCCGAGCGCGCCGTGGCCCAACTGGTGGAGCAGCGCGACAGCCTGCACAGCGAGCGCGAGCGCCGCGACAACGAGGCCCTGATTCGCGCCCGCGTGACCCAACTCTGGCAGACCCGCATGCTGCGCTACAGCAAGCTGACCGTGGCCGACGAGATCGAGAACGCCCTGTCCTACTACCAGGCCACCTTCCTGCGCCAGATCCCCAAGCTCTATGCCGAGCTAGAGGAAGCCCTGCCCGGCCAT
Source organism: Paucibacter sp. DJ2R-2 (assembly GCF_025717675.1). GTDB lineage: Bacteria > Pseudomonadota > Gammaproteobacteria > Burkholderiales > Burkholderiaceae_C > Paucibacter_A. Next base: position 399,959 of record NZ_JAJIRT010000003.1, on the reverse strand, counting down.
GAGTTCAACAGCTTTTTGCGCATGGGCCACTGGATCGGCGGAGACCGCGACGGCAACCCCAACGTCACCGCCACCACCCTGCGCCATGCGCTCTCGCGTCAGAGCGAAGTGGCGCTGCGCCACTATCTGACCGAGCTGCATGAGCTGGGCGCCGAGCTGTCCATCTCGGCCCGCTTGGCCCAGGTGACGCCCGAGATGCAGGCCTTGGCCGAGCGCAGCCCGGACCGCAATGAGCACCGCATGGACGAGCCCTACCGCCGCGCCCTGACCGGCATGTATGCGCGAGCCGCCGCCAGCTTGCAGCAGCTGACCGGCACCGAGGCCCTGCGCCACGCCGTGGCCCCGCAAGCGCCCTACGCCAGCCCCGACGAGCTGCTGGCCGATCTGCAGGTGATCGAGCGCTCGCTGCGCAGCCACCATGCCGGTGCCCTGATCGCGCCGCGCCTGAAACCCCTGATGCGCGCCGTGCGCGTGTTCGGCTTCCACCTGGCCACGCTGGACCTGCGCCAGAGCTCGGACCAGCACGAAGCCGTGATCGCCGAGCTGCTGAGCACCGCCCGCGTCGAGGCTGACTACAGCGCCTTGGACGAAGCCGGCCGCCGGGCCCTGCTGCTGCGCCTGCTGCAAGACGCCCGGCCGCTGCGCGTGCACGGCGCCCAGTACAGCGAAAAGACCGTGGGTGAGCTGGACATCTTCGAGGCGGCGCTGGAGAGCCTGCAGCGCTTCGGCCGCGAGGCCTTGCGCCACTACATCATCAGCCACACCGAGTCGGTCAGCGACCTGTTGGAAGTGCTCTTGCTGCTCAAGGAAGTCGGCCTGCTGCGCGGCACGCTGGACGGCGAGGCCGTCAGCGACCTGATCGTCTCGCCGCTGTTCGAGACCATCGGTGACCTGCGCGAGGCGCCGGTCATCATGGCCGAGTTCTACGCCCTGCCCGGCATCTCCGCCCTTCTCAAGCGCAGCGGTGGTGAGCAGGACATCATGCTGGGCTACTCCGACTCCAACAAGGACGGTGGCGTGTTCACCAGCAGCTGGGAGCTCTACCGCGCCGAGATCGCACTGGTCGACATGTTCGCCACCCTGCCCGAGGCCCGCGGCATCACCCTGCGCCTGTTCCACGGCCGTGGCGGCACCGTGGGCCGCGGCGGCGGCCCGAGCTACCAGGCCATCCTGGCCCAGCCCCCGGGCACGGTGAACGGCCAGATCCGCCTCACCGAGCAAGGCGAGGTGATCGCCTCCAAATACGCCAACCCCGAGATCGGCCGGCGCAATCTGGAAACCCTGGTGGCCGCCACGCTGGAAGCCACCCTGCTGCACCCGACCAAGAGTGCGCCCAAGAGCTTCCTGGAGGCCGCGCAAGCGCTGTCGGACCTGAGCTTCGGCGCCTACCGCGGCCTGGTCTACGACACGCCCGGCTTTGCCGAGTATTTCTTCGCCGCCACGCCCATCCGCGAGATCGCCGAGCTCAACATCGGCTCACGCCCGGCCTCGCGCAAGCCCACCCGAGCGATCGAAGACCTGCGCGCCATCCCCTGGGGCTTCAGCTGGGGCCAGAGCCGCGTCGCTCTGCCCGGCTGGTGCGGCTTCGGCTCGGCCGTGCTCGACTTCCTCGGCCCTGAGGGCAGCGAGCAACATGGCAAGAACCTGGGCTTGCTCAAGCGCATGTTCAAGCAATGGCCTTTCTTCCGCACCCTGCTGTCCAACCTGGACATGGTGCTGGCCAAGACCGATCTGGCGATTGCCGAGCGCTATGTCGACCTGGTCGAGGACAAGCGTCTGGGCAAAAAAATCTGCGCCGCGGTCAAGGCCGAGTTCGAGCGCACCAGCCTGGCGCTGAGCCTGATCACGGGCGAGCGCGAACGTCTGGCCGGCAACCCGGCCCTGGCCCGCTCGATCAGCCACCGCTTCCCCTACATCGACCCGCTCAACCACCTGCAGGTCGAGCTGCTGCGCCGCTACCGCGCGGTGCCGCTGGAGAGCCGCGCCAGCGACCCCAGCATGGAACGCGTCCAGCGCGGCATCCATCTCTCGATCAACGGCATCGCCGCGGGTTTGCGCAACACCGGCTGATCCGGGCTCAAGTTCCAGGCCGGGGCGGCCGACAACTGCGGAAGAAGCAGCACCAAGGAGCCCCGCATGGAACTCGCCAACACCGCCCTGGCCCACAAGGCCGGCTCCGCCGCGCCCGGCAGCGTGCAGTCGAGTGCGCAGATGCTGGTGCTCAAGAAGGCGATCGACATGCAAGGCCAAGGTGCCCTGGAGTTGCTGGCCTCCGTGCCAGCCCAGCCTGCGCTCGCAAGCAGCGGACATCTGGGCACGCGGCTCAATGCCTACGCCTGAGCTCCAGCGCTGCCCAGGCACCGGGCACTTCGCCGCACGGCTGTTGCTCCTGTAAGCTAGGCCCGTCAAGCTGATCGCCAAGCCGGCCCCTCGGGCCGCAGCCAAGCGACAAAATTGCCGCACAAGGGAGCTTATGCGCGTCGACACACCGTATTCCCGAATCGAAGCCCTGGTCGTGGACGATATGGCCACGCAGCAGACCACCTTGCGCGGCCAGCTGGGCATGCTGGGCATTGGCAAGATCGACGCCGCCGGCTCCGCTGAAGACGCCTTGCGCATGGTGCGCAGCAAGCACTACGGGCTGATCCTGTGCGACTACAACCTCAACCACAAGACCGACGGCCAACAGCTGTTCGAGTTCCTGCGTGAGGCCCAGCTGCTGCCACCCGACACGCTGTTTTTCATGATCACGGCCGAGAGCAACTACAACTCGGTCGCCGCGGCCAGCGAGCACATGCCCGATGCCTATCTGCTCAAGCCCATCACCGCCGGGGACATCGAAGACCGCTTGAAGAGCCAATTGGACAAGCGCCACGCCCTGCTGGACATCAGCAAGGCCTTGAGCAAAGGCGACCTCGCTGGCGCGCTGCTCGCCTGCGACGCCGTGCTGGCCAAGAAGGACCGCTGGTTCATGTACGCCTTGCAACTCAAGGCGCAGACCTTGCTGGATCTGGGCAATGCCGAGGAAGCCCGCCAAATGTTTCAGAGCGCGCTCGACCTGCGCGCCGGACTGATGTGGGCACAGATCGGCCTGGCCCGTGCGCAAAAAGCTGCCGGCAAGTTTGACGAGGCCAAGCGCCTGGCTCTGGCCATCATCGCGACACCCGAGGGCGAAAAGAACTTGGCTGCATTTGATGTGGCCGGCCAGGCCATGGAAGCTCTCGGTGACCCCACGAGCGCCATGCAGATGATGAAGAAAAGCGCCCAGGTGGTGCCTTCAGCACGGCGGCTGCGACAGCTGGCCGAAAGCGCCTACCGCAACGGCGACCTGGCCACGGCCAAGGCCAGCTTGCTCAAGGCGATCAAGTCCAGCCAGGGCTCAATCACGGCCCAAGCGCAGGACCTGCACGCCCTGGCCCAAACCCATATTGACCTCGGTGAGGCCAAAGAGGCCCTGGAACTGATCAGCGATACCGCCACCCGCGCCACCCGCGGCGCGCACGAACCCGATTTCGAATGCGTCACCATGGCCATACGGGCCCAGGCCCATGCCTTGCTGGGTGAAGACGAGAAGGCCCTGCGCGAGGCCACCCAGGCCCTGACCCACCACAGCACGGGCAAGGCCGATTTCGCCTCTGTGGCGCTGGCAAGGGCGGCCTTGGTGACAGGTCAAGTCGAAGCTGGTCTGAAGTTGATTGCGCAAGCCATCAGCGCCGATCATGAGAACAGCCGTATTCAGCAGCTGGTCTGCAAAGCCCTGACCGACACCGGTCACAGCGAGCAGATCGAGCTGGTGGTCCACGCCGCATCCAAGGGCTTGAAGACCCGCCTGCATGAGGCCAAGCTGCTGCTGCGCAGTGGCAAGCTCGACGAAGCCTTGCAGGCGATCGAAGCCGAGCTGGCGGAGTACCCCGAGAACACCACTGTGCTGCTCGAATGTGCGCAGATGAACTGCATGGCTTTGCGTCTGAAGAAGCGGATGGACGACGGCCGCCTCAATCAGGTGCGCGACTATCTGGCTCGCCTGGAGAAGCTGCTGCCGGCGAACGACCGGGTCGCGCAGATGCGACGCTATTTGCGCGAGACTCTGGCCGCTTTGCAGGGCAATGGCGCCTTCAGCATGAGCGCACCGGCACCGCTGACAGGCGCCAGCACCGCGCCATGAACCGCGAATTGCTGGCCATGCTGGTGCATGACCTGAAAAACCAGTTGGGTGTCCTGGAGGCGGAATTGAGCCTGCTGGCTCTCGAGCCAGCGCCCGAGCCCGCGCACCGGGCCCATCAGCGTTGCGCACAGCTGCGCCAGCGCCTGGTCGCCTACCTGACACTTTACGCAGCGCCCGAGCGGCACATGAATGCCCATGTCTCGGACGAATCGCCGCGGGACTTCCTGCAACAGCTGCTGCGCATGGACTCACGCCCCGATGGAGCGCCACTGCGTTTGAGCGGCGAGGCATCGGCACCGGCATTCTGGTACTTCGATCCGCGCCTGGTGCTGCTGGCTCTGGAGGCGGCCCTGCACAACGCCTGGCGCTTTGCCCGCAGCGACGTGCTGCTGGATGTGCGGGTCCGCGACGGATTCCTGGTCTTTGCCGTCGAAGATGACGGTTTGGGACTTGATGCCAAAGACCCTTCGGCGCGCTCCTCGACCGGCCTGGGCATGGAGCTGTGCGCCGCCGTGGCGCGCGCCCACAACCTGGGCGAACGCCACGGTCACGTGCTGCTCCAGCCGCGCGACCCGCTGCAGCGCCACAGCGGAACACGTTTCGAGATCTGGCTGCCCTGAGGCCGCCCCATCAACGCATGGCGAGCGCCACGCGCTCCTGGCGGGCCATGCCAGCGGCTGCTGTGGCCTCTGGGCCGGCGGCATTGAAGCTCAGCACCAGCTTGTATTCGCCGCCCTGTGCCACGCCGGTTTGGCAGCTGACATGGTGCATGGCGCGGCGGACTGCCTTGCGGTACTCGAGCGGTCCGTCCTGGATGCGCAGATCGCTGGGCTGTTCGCCGCCGACCTTGAAGCTCACCCGCACGGTGGCCGCGCTGCCTTCACGCGTCGCCACCGCGCTGAGCTGCTCTTGCAAGGTCTGTGCATATGCGGGGCAGACCATGCTCAGGGGTGGCAGCTGCAAATCATTGACGCCTTGCCCGGTCACATCGACGCGCTGCAAATGCGTCTGCGCCTGAACCGAGGCCGTGGCCGTGGCCAAAGTCATGGCGATGGCAAACAAGGGGGTGAGAAAAGAAATGGGCTTCATGGTGACTCCGTTCGGTGGGCCTGATTTGCCACAAAACTTCCGACTCGTGACGTCGAAAACATGTGGTCTGGGAGTCAGCTTAGAAGTCGCGTCAGCTCACACCAAGTCTCTTGTGACGAGCGCCAAGATCCTGGCCACCAAATGGCAGAAATCGGGCTTGGAATGCATGCGCGGCGGCGGCCCGCAGTCACCCGCATGCCCGGCGCCTCGCATCAGAAGGGGTTGTATGACTTCTTGCTGCGGTAATGCACATAACCCACACTGGCCCCGGCCCGCAAACCCACGCCAAGGCGAATCGGCGCCAAGGTGATGCCCTTCAGGCGCTGGTAGTTGATGCCGGCGCCGCCGACGTAGTAGAGGCTGCCATCCACGCCCGGAAAGCGCTGGTAGATGGCGGCAGGCTTGGGCAAGTGGTAGACCAAGGTGAACACCTTGGATGCGTTGACGCCGGCGTCGAAGCCGATCGATGGCCCGGCCCAGAACACCGGCGCACTGCCGCCCGACTTCATCTGCAAACGACCCTCGCCGTAGCGCAGACCGACGCTCAGTGCCGCCCCGACCTCCTCGCCCTTGATGAAGGCATTGGGTCTACCCTGCTCCTTGAAGGCTTTTTCGATCACCCGCGCCAGGCCCTCGGTGCTGTCGCCGAAGAAGTCGGTCGCGGCCTTGAGGATGGAGTCTTCGTCATAAGCACCATCCTCGCCTTCAGACGGTGCCGCCAGAGCATGGCCAGAGCCCGCCAGCGCAACGAACAGGCCGCCGAGCTGCAGCAGGCTGCCGCGTCGGTCCATGGTTTCCTTGAAATCTTGCATGTCTGTCTCCGGTGGCGCTGAACTGAGTGTGGGCCGGTGCAGAGGCGCGCCGCTTCCGTGACGGTATGCGCGCTTCAACCCTGCATAGGTATCCGGCCATCAGCCTACACTGTCGCACGCTGAAAACGGCCTCTCGCCTCCCACCTACGTCCATGAGTTCGCACACTGATCTGCCCAAGCTGGCCCTGGCGCTGGAGTACGTCGACCTGGCGGCGGCCCTCTATCTGGCCGGCGGCAGCGACCATGCCGCTCGCCTGCTGGCGGCCGCAGCCGAACAGGTGCTCGGCGATTTGGCCAAGCTGCTGGGGCCCCATGCGCACACGGACGAGGTGCAAGGCCTACTCGCACGCATTGCGCTGCGCTACCGCGCGCCGCTGATCGAGCCGCGCAGTCACCAGCAAAGCCGCATGTCTGAGAGCCTCGCCCTGGACAGCGCCGAATTGCGCGGCGTCCCCCTGGGCGAAGCCCGACACGCCACCGCGGCCTATCTGCGCGCCTCCTGGTACACCTTGGAGGCCATGGGCCTGGACGCCGTGGTGCCGGCGCGCCTTCGCAAGGCTGTGGAGCAAAGCACCATCTGCGAGCCCTGGACCGGCTGAGCCTGGCACACCCAACTGAGCCACAAAGCCAGGCTGATTCGCCTCGCCGTTTTCCCAACCCCTCTGCTAGCATGGCTCGGGACATTCCTCGCCATTGGGAGACTGCCATCAATACCGAACGCCGCCAGTTCGCCCGCGTCGCCTTCGACGTGCATGCCGAACTCATCACCACACAAGCCCATCTGCAAGCCCAGGTGCTCGATCTCTCGCTCAAGGGCGCCTTGCTGCGACTGCCGGCCGGCGCAGGCGCCAGTCTTGGCGCGCCCTGTCTGCTCAAAATTTTGCTTGCCGATGGCGAAACTTGCATTGCCATGGCCGGCGAGTTGACACATGTGGAAGGTGAGCGCGCCGGCGTGCTGTGCCGCAGCATCGATATTGAAAGCATCACCCATCTGCGCCGCCTGATCGAAATGAATCTCGGCGACGCCTCACTGGTCGAACGCGAACTGGCCGCGCTGATCAGCGCTTGAGACGCGCGATGGAGGGGCTTGGCATCAAGCCTGAATGAAGCGGCGCAGGACGGCGAATGCCGCCTCCGGGTCGTCTCGCCAAGCGCCATGCCCGACACCGGCAAAACGCACCAGCTGCGACCATTGGCTGGGTAGAGCCGCGGCAATCTCCTCGGCATCCTCGGGCGGGCAGACCGGGTCCTCCTCGCCACACAGCACCAGCACCGGGCACTGCGCCAGCGCCAAGCCGGGCAGCAACTGCATGCCCTGCTTCTCACCGGCGACAAAGTGCAACAGGATTTCGGGCTTGATCAGGGTTCGCGCACCGGCCTCGGGATCCAGTGGCGGGCGGGTGTTGTACAGCCCGCGCACCCCGTGCCAATAGGCCTGCCAGCTGCTGTCGCTGGGCGCAGTCCAGAAAGCCTCGGCCAAGGCCCGTGCCGCGTCCCCGCCGAGACGCTGAAACGCGGCCAGCTTGCGCGACAAGCCCATGTGGTGCGAGGTGCTGGACAGAATCACCTTGCTGGCATGAGCAGGGTGGCGGGCGATGTAGCGCTGCGCCACGAAGCCCCCGAAGCTCTGGCCCAGCACCATGGGCTTGACCAGACCCAGAGCATCGCTGAGGCGCACGACGTCGTCGGCCCAGGTGTCCAGATTCCACTCGCTGGATGGCCTCGGGTCGCTGCGCCCATGGCCGCGATGGTCGTAATAGATGACCTGAGCAATATCGGCCAAGGCGCCGAAACCCGGCTTGAACGCGGCATGGTCAAAACCCGGTCCGCCATGCATGCAGATCAAGGTCGGAAGCTCACGCATGAGAGGACCGTCAGGCAACAAGCCAGGCCCTTGAACATCCACAAACAAGCGTACGCCGGCTTCAATTTCAATTCGCATCGCAGAGACTCCTCTTCTTTAGCGACTGCATCCTAGCCGGCACTCACCAGCTGCCGCCGTAGTAGGCGACGAGGCCGCGCCAGAAAGCATCAGCTTCGCGAGCCAAGCTGGTGTCGCGCGCATGAGGCTTGGCATTGGCACTGGTCTGCACCATCACCAATTTGAGCGCCGGGTCGACAAAAATCATCTGCCCATAGACACCCAGCAAGGCGAAACGGCGCGCGCGACCTGGAAAGGTCCAGAACTGGTAGCCGTAACCAAAGTAGGGCGTGGCCTGGCCGGGCGAAAACATTGCCGGGTGCCGTCCGGCATCGGTCGCTTCGAGCAGATAGTCACGCGGCAAGACCTGCCGGCCGCTGTCCGGTCGCTGGCCGTCATGGGCCAAGAGCATGCCCAAGCGGCCGTAGTCACGCAGGCCGGCATTGAAATTACCGCTGGCAATCTCCACGCCCAGCCGGTCGGTTCGCCATAAGGCCGACATCTCCGCACCCATGGGCTCCCAGAGCCGGCTCTGCAAATACTCGCTCAGGCCCATGCCCGTCGCACCACGCAGCACCAAGGTCAGTGCGATGGTGTCGGCACTGGCGTAATTGAACCGTTCGCCCGGCGGCGCTGCGCGTGTACCGAGCTGCACAGCGGCGGCCTCCAGTCCTTCGCGCGCAGCAACACGTCCGAAGCGCTCCAGATCGTCGACACCGTCGTAGCGCTCGGTGAAGCGCAGGCCGGAAGCCATGCGCAGAAGGTCTCGCAATCGCACAGGGCCGTAAAGAGAGCCCGTCAGAGCGGGTGCATAGCGCTGAGCCGCGTCGTCCAGCGAATGCAACAAACCTTCTTTCAAGGCCAGCCCCACGGCCAAGGAGACCAAGGACTTGGACATGGAGTTCGAAACAAAGCGGTGTTGTGGGCCACGCCGATACTGATAGCGCTCCACCTGAATGACCCCGTCCTTGATCACCAGCAGACCCATGACTCTCTGGCGCGCAAGATAGTCATCCACGCCCAAATTGCGCAAGGCATCGATATGCCAGCGGTAGGTCGGCTCGGTCGCGCTGCGCAGCAAGGTCAGGGGCTGAGCACTGGGCGCCAGTTCCCGCACGCCGCCATTCATCAAGCCCAGGATCTCGCCTTGATGACTGAATGAACCCACACGCACCGATTCCTGACTGAACCAGTTGCTGGCATGCCCGACCGGATAGCCCTGGGCGCGACCCAGCAGCTCTTCATCAGGCGCCGCACAAACGCTGGCTGACCCCAACGTCAGCAGCAAACAGAGAAGCACCGAGGCGCGCGTGGAGCCGCTGGGCGGCGCAAGACTGGAGGCAGTTTTCATGGAGCCGCGCAGCTTGCCAGTTACTGGGGCGCAGAACAAGTCCCATCGCCACGCGCTGGGATCTGTGCTACATTAGCGGCATAGATACGCACAAGACCGTTTCTTCAAGGTCTTCAATCTGCAGCCCCGCCGTACGTTCGCTTCATTCGTCGCGCCAGGCTCGCTTCAGTTTCAACTCCCCGTTTGACTGTTCTTGAGTGTTTCTGTCTCCGCAGGCTTTGCGTTGTCGCGAGCCGCGGAGTATTTTTAATTTGTTCAAAAGGAACACATCATGACAACAATGCAAACTGGCACCGTGAAATGGTTCGACGACGGCAAGGGCTTCGGCTTCATCACGCCTGAAGACGGCTCCAAGGACCTGTTCGCCCACCACAGCGAAATCCGCAACAACGGCGGCTTCCGCACTTTGGCCGAAAACCAAAAGGTTGAATTCGAAGTCAAGCAAGGCCCTAAGGGTCTGCAAGCTTCGAACATCCGCGCTCTGTAATTGAGCCCGGCGAGTGGCGCTCTTGAGCGCCGCTCACCTGATGGGTTGGCGTGCAAGCGTCAACCCATTGTTTTTTGTTTGCATCGGGCACCTTGACCTGGGCAACAGAAAACGAAGTACCAAGAAGTAGAAAAACAAACGAAGAAGACAAGTCCGGCCAGCATCGCGCTCTGTCAAAGCGCACACACTGGACCTGACAAGCCCTGCCGATGATGGCAGGCTGAGGCGGCCCCGCCATGGCCGAGCACCTCAAGCCAAGCCGAGCATCCCAAGCCCGGCCCTGAGATCGATAGAGACCTTGAGGACTCTCGATCCACTGCATGCCCCAACATGCCGTAGCAAGCTACCCTCCCCCTGTTTCGAACGCTTTTCCGAACTCCTTGGACTGAATCTTTTCATTCCAATCCCTGCGGCACGGGCAGCCAGCCCAGCCGCACTGCAAGAAAACAAGAATATGCAAAACAAGCACAGCATCGAAGTCGGCAAGTACCTGGTCTCGCCGATGATCAAGCCGCAATCCGACGGCAGCTTCGCCGCCTCGGTCTCCATCCGTTCTGGCCAAGGCATGGCCAGCCACGACCGCGTCATGCGCTTCACGCCGAGCTTCCACAGCCAGCGCGCCGCCATCCGCTACGCTCGGGCAGAAGGCCTGGCCTGGATCCAAGCTCACTGAGAGCTGCCTGAAGGCCGGATGGACACAAATCCATCCGCATGAATGAGCGAAAAAAAGGCGCCCGGTCACATCGACCGGGCGCCTTTTGCTTGGGAAGAACCACTCAGCGCATCAACCCGCTTTCAAGCCACCGCCCAGAGCCTTGTAGAGCTGCACGCCGTTGAGCAAGGAGCCCAGGCGCACTTGCAGCAAGGCCTGCTCGGCCGCGAAAGCAGCGCGCTGCGCATCGAGAAGCTCCAGACTGTTGGAGGCGCCGTTGGCATGGCGCAGTTCCACCAGCTTCAGGCGCTGCGATTCAGCGGCGCTCTGCGCGGCCTGGGCCTGCAGTTGCTCGCCGAAGGTGGCGCGGCCCGCGAGTGCATCGGCCACCTCACGGAAGGCGGTTTGCACCGCCTTTTCGTACTGCGCCACGGCCACGCCCTGGGCCGCCTTGACGGCTTGCAGATTGGCCTCGTTGCGACCCGAATCAAAGATCGGCATCAAGGCCTGACCCACCAGGCTGAAGGCCGTGTTCTTGAACAATTCGGACAGCTGCGAGCTGGTCGTGCCCAGATTGCTGGTCAGGGTGATGCTGGGGAAGAAGGCCGCACGCGCCGCGCCGATATTGGCATTGGCGGCGCGCAGCTGCTGCTCGGCCTGCAGCACATCGGGGCGCTGCACCAACACTTCCGAGGGCAGGCCGGCCGGCACATCGGACAGGCTTTGCGCTTGCAGGCGCTGGCCCGCCGGCAGATCGGCCGGCAAGGGCTGACCGACCAGCAGCACCAGTGCGTTCTCGTCCTGGGCACGCTGGCGCTGCTGCTGGGCCACGGCCGCGCGGGTGGCGGCTGCGGCCGACTCGGCCGCGCTCAGGTCCAGCGAGGACGCCGCGCCCGCCTCGAACTTCAGGCGGGTCAGGCGCAGCGTGTCTTCGCGCGAGGCCAGGGTGCGCTGGGCCAGCTGCAGCAGCTCCTCATCGGCCTGCAGCACCAGATAGGCCGAGGCCACGCCGGCCACCAGGCTGATCTGGGCGGCGCGGCTGCCTTCGGCCGTGGCCAGGTAGCGGGCCGTGGCGGCATCGACCTGGTTCTTCACCCGGCCCAGCAGATCGACCTCATAGGCCGTGACCTGCAGGCCCGCCTGGAAGTTGTTGCTGCTGCCCACGCCATTGCTATTGGGCTGGCGGCTGGCGCTGAAACCAGCGTTGACCGTGGGCAGGCGGCTGGCTTCGCTGACGCGGGCCAGGGCCCGGGCCTGCTCGACATTGAGCAGAGCCACGCGCAAATCGCGGTTGTTCTTGAGTGACAGGTCGATCAGAGCGCGCAGGCGCTCGTCCTGGCCGTAAAAGCTCTGCCAGCTCAGCTCGGCCGCGGCCGTGCCGCTGGTGGCGGACGGGGCCGACCACTGTGCAGCCACCGGGGCGGCCGGGCGCGCATGCTCGGGCGCCAGGCTGCCGCAGGCCGTCAGGCTCAGGGCCGCGAAGGCCAACGCGCTCAGACGCAGCAACGGGGTCTTGCGAAAGTTCTTGTTGTTTTCCATTCAAACCTCCTCGGCGGGCAAAGCACCGCTGGGCTGGGCACCATCGGCCTGATGGGCGTAGATGCGGCGTTGGCGTTCGCTGCCCTTGAACACGCGGCGCACCACCAGGAAGAACACCGGCACAAAAATCACCGCCAGAACCGTGGCCGACACCATGCCCGAGAGCACGCCGGTGCCGATGGCACGTTGGCTGGCTGAGCCGGCGCCGGTGGCGAAGAACAGCGGCGTCACGCCCAGGATGAAGGCCAGCGAGGTCATGATGATGGGACGGAAGCGCAGGTGGCAGGCTTCGAGGATGGACTCGATCAGCCCCTTGCCTTCGGCCTGCAAGTCCTTGGCGAACTCGATGATCAGGATGGCGTTCTTGGCGGACAGGCCGATGATGGTGATCAGGCCGACCTTGAAGTACACGTCATTGGGCATGTCGCGGAAGCTCGCACCCATCAACGCACCCAGCAGGCCCAGCGGCACGACCAGCAGCACCGACAGCGGGATGGACCAGCTCTCGTACAGCGCAGCCAGGCACAGGAACACGGCCAGCAGCGAGAAGACGAGCAGGATGGTGGCCTGCGAACCCGAGAGCTTTTCTTCGCGCGACAAACCGGTCCATTCGTAGCCGATGCCGGGTGGCAGCTGCTTGACCATCTGCTCCAGCTCGGTCATGGCCGCGCCGGTGGAAGCACCGGGTGCCGCATCGCCAGCAAGGCGCATGGCCGGATAGCCGTTGTAGCGCGTGGCTTGCATCTGACCTGTGATCCAGTGGGTCGAAGCAAAGGCCGACAGCGGCACGCTCTGACCCTTTGTGTTGGTCACGTTGAGGCGCAGCAGATCTTCCGGTTGCATGCGGGCCTGGGCTTCCGCTTGCACGACCACACGTTGCAGGCGGCCGTTGCTCGGGAAGTCGTTGACATAGGCCGAACCCAGCTGGGTGCCGATGACGGCAGCCACCGCGTCGAAATTCACGCCGAGCGCGGCCGCCTTGTCGCGGTCAATGTCCAGCTGCAGCTGCGGCGCATCTTCCAGACCGTCCGGGCGCATGCCGGTGATCAGCTTGCTCTTGCTGGCCATGCCCATCAGCTGGTTGCGGGCGTTCAGCAGGGCCTCGTGGCCGAGGCCGCCGCGGTCCTGCAAGCGCAGGGCGAAGCCGGTGGCCGTGCCCAGTTCGGGAATCGGCGGAGGCGAGAGCGGGAAGATGAATGCATCACGCACCGCCATCATCGCGCCGAAGGCACGACCGGCCAGGGCCGAAGCGCTGTGCTGCGGGCCGATGCGCTCTTCCCAGGGCTTGAGCGGCACGAACACCAGGGCGGCATTCTGGCCTTGGCCCGAGAACGAGAAACCGATCACGCCCACGGTGTTCTGCACCTCGGGCTGGGCCAGCATGAAGTCTTCGACTTGCTTGACCGCCGCCTCGGTGCGGTTGGCCGTGGCGCCCGGAGGCAGCTGCACATTGACGATCAGATAACCCTGATCTTCGTTGGGCAGGAAGGAGGTGGGCATGCGGGTGTACATCAGGCCGACGGCGGCGACGATGACGCCGTAGACCAGCAGCATGCGGCCGCTGCGCTTGAGCAGCTTGGCCACCCAGCCTTCATAGCCCTTGGCCGTGCGCGAGAAACCACGGTTGAACCAGCCGAAGAAACCGGTCTTGGCGTGGCCGTGGCCGGCTTCCACCGGCTTGAGCAAAGTGGCGCACAGGGCCGGGGTCAGGGTCAGCGCCATCAGGGCCGACAGCAGCATGGAGGCCACCATGGCCAGCGAGAACTGGCGGTAGATATTGCCCACCGATCCGGCGAAGAAGGCCATGGGCACGAACACCGAGACCAGGACCACGGTGATGCCGATGATGGCGCCCGAGATCTGGCCCATGGCCTTGCGGGTGGCCTGCAGCGGCGGCAGCCCCTCCTCGTTCATGATGCGCTCGACGTTCTCCACCACCACGATGGCGTCGTCCACCAGGATACCGATGGCCAGCACCATGCCGAACAGGGTCAGCACGTTGATGGAGAAACCCATCCACAACATGATGGCGAAGGTGCCCAGCAAGGCGATCGGCACCACGATGGTGGGGATCAGGGTGTAGCGCCAGTTCTGCAGGAACAGGAACATCACCAGGAACACCAGGACCACGGCCTCGACCAGGGTCTCGACCACTTGCGTGATCGAGATCTTGACGAACTTGGACGAGTCGTAGGGCACCTCGTACGCCACACCCTCGGGGAAGTAGGCTTGCAGCTCGGCCATGCGTTCCTTGACGGCAGTCGCAGAAGCCAAGGCGTTGCCGCCTGGCGCCAGCTGGATGCCGATGCCGGTGGCCGGCTTGCCATTCAGGCGAGAGTAGGAGCCATAGTTCTGACCTCCCAGCTCGACCCGAGCCACGTCCTTCAGGCGCACGCTGGAGCCATCGGTGTTGGCGCGCAAGACGATGTTCTTGAACTGGTCCGCGCTTTCCAGCTGACCCTTGACCACCACGGTGGCCGACATGGTCTGCTCGGACAGATTCGGCAGCTCGCCGATCGAGCCGGCCGGCACCAGCGCATTCTGGGCGCGGATGGCGGCGTTGACCTCGGCCGGGCTGATGTTGAAGGACAGCAGCTTGGCAGGGTCCAGCCAGATACGCATGGCGCGCTCGGTGCCGAAAAGCTGGGCCTGGCCGATGCCGGGCAGGCGCTGCAACTCGGGCACGATGTTGCGCGCCGCATAGTCACCCAGAGCCTTGGTGTCTAAGGTGCCCGTCTTGCTGGACAACATGACAAAGAGCAAGAAGTTGTTGCCGGCCTTGTCGATGCGCACGCCTTGCTGCGTCACCGCAGCGGGCAGGCGTGGCGAGGCGCGGCTCAAACGGTTCTGCACCTCCACCTGAGCCAGCTCCAGATTGGTGCCGGGCTCGAAGGTGACGGTGATGGCGCCCGTGCCATTGGCCTGGCTGACCGATTCCAGATAGGCCAGCTTGGGCGCGCCATTGAGCTCTTGCTCGATGACGGAGATGACGCTCTCGTCCAGGGTCTTGGCCGAGGCGCCGGGATAGGCCACATTGATGGACAGGGCGGGCGGCGCAACCGTGGGGTACTGCGATACCGGCAGCTTGGTGATGGAGACCGCGCCGAAGACCAGGATGAACAGTGCGATCACCCAGGCAAAGACCGGCCGGTCAATGAAGAAACGTGCCATGTTGTGAACCTCGTATTAGCGGCTGGCGGCTGAGGCCGGAGCGGCGGGGGCGGCCGGCGCCGAAGCAGAAGCGGCCGACCAAGGCACCGGCGTAACCGGCGCGCCGGGCACGAACATCTTCTGGAAGCCGTCGACGATGACTTGCTCGCCCGGCTTCAGGCCGTCCAGCACCACCCATTGGTTGCCCTGGGCGCTGCCGACCTTGACCATGCGCGGCTCGGGCTTGTTGCCGGCACCGACCACCAGGACCGAGTCACCCTGGTTGCTGCGCTTGACCGCTTGTTGCGGCAGCAGGATGCCGGCCGGAAGCTCGCCTTGCGACAAACGCACCCGCACATACTGACCCGGCAAGAGCTGACCCTCGGCATTGGGCACCTCGGCGCGCAGGCTGACCTGGCCCGATGCGGCATCGACGCTCAGGTCGGTGAACAGCAGGCGGCCAGGCTTGGCCAGCTCGCTGCCGTCGTCCAGCACGATGCGCACCTGGGCGGCCTGAGCACCGGCCGAGCGCAGCTTGCCGCCCGCCAGGGCACGGCGCAGCTGCTGCACCTCATTGGCGCTCTGCGTGAAGTTGACGTAGACGCTGCTGGTCTGCTGCACCAGGGCCAGCTGCGTGGCTTCCGCCGCGCTGACCAGGGCGCCTTCGGTCACCAGAGCACGGCCGATGCGGCCCGAGATCGGCGCTGTGACGGCGGCGTAGCCGAGGTTGAGCTTGGCGCTCTGCACCGCAGCTTTGCCAGCGGCCACATCGGCCTCGGCGGCCTTGGCGGCGGCCACGCTGCTCAGGTATTCCTGTTGGCTGATGGCACGAGCCTCGACCAAGGGCTTGTTGCGCTCGGCCTGCGCGGCGGCCTGGGCCAGATTGGCTTGCGCCTTGGCCAGACTGGCCTGCGCGCTGTCGAGGGCGGCCTGATACGGTGCCGGATCGATCTGGAACAAGACCTGTCCGGCTTTGATCTCGGAGCCTTCGGTGAACAGGCGCTTGAGCACCACGCCGTTGGCGCGGGCGCGCACCTGAGCCGTGCGCTGGGCTTCCACCCGGCCCGGCAGCTCGGTCTGCAGGCCCACAGCCTGCAGCTCCGTCTTGACCACGCCGACCGGCGCTGGTGGCGGCATGCCGCCACCGGCCGGGCCAGCACCGGCCTTGTCGCCTCCGCCACAGGCGGTCAGCGCGGCAGCCACGGCGATCACCAGGGGCAGCACATAAAGCGCGCGAGTACGCAGAGCGTCACGGGCGGGATTCAGGGCATCAGGGGCTTGAAGTTGGGAGGGCAGCATTGGGCTTGTCCTTTGGTTTCGCTGAGCGTGCGACGCAGCAGGGGCGATCGAAAAAGTGTGATTTGGCGTGTCGGGCATCTTGCTTCAGATCAAGCGCCGGCGACAAATGTCAGGCACGCTCGAGTCGTGGGGCTGTTGCAGAACGGTCGCCAGTATATACATACATTCGCGCATGTATGTTTTGTGACTTAAAATCCCTGCACCATGGCCCGGAAAACCAAACAAGAAGCACAAGAAACACGCATGAGCTTGCTCGACGCGGCGGAACAGCTGTTCCAGCAGCGCGGCGTCTCGCGCTGTTCCCTGCAAGACATTGCCCTTAGCGCCGGGGTCACTCGCGGTGCGATCTACTGGCATTTCAAGGACAAGGCCGAGCTCTTCGACGCCATGATGGAACGCGCCACCATGCCCCTTGAAGAAGGCATGGACATGAATGTGGACGCCAGCGGCGTGCTCAGCCTTGCCGATCTGCGCTGGGGCCTGATCAACGTTTTCTACTCGGCCATGCACAACGAGCGCACCCGGCGCGTGTTCGAAATTGCCATGCAAAAGGTCGAATACACCGGCGAGATGCAGGCCCTGCAGGAGCGCAAGCTGCAGTCGCACCGCAACTGGCGCGAACAGAACCGCCTGGCTTTTGAACATGCCATCAGCCTGGGGCAGCTGCCGCCAAGCTTGAACACCGGCCGCGCCGCCGTAGCCCTGGTGGCCCTGGTGGACGGCTTGCTGCACCAATGGATCATGGACCCGGAGTCCTTTGACCTGATGGAAGTCGGCCAGACCGCCATCGAAGGCTTTCTGACCAGCCTGGCGCAGAGCCGCGAACCCTTGCTGCCACCGATGAGCGCAGAGGAGATCGCCCGCCTCGGCCAGCAAGGCATTTGTCAGGGCCTGAAGCGGGAAAGCTGACGTGGGCCTGTGCAGGCAGCACGGCCAGCGCTCCCCTGCATTTCCACACAGAAAGCCCCGCAAATTTCACGGCTGATGCCGGGTTTGCCCGCAGTCCTGGGACAATCGCAGGTTGCTCTTTTGGAAACCGCCGCCGTGTCCGCACACCCCACCCTCACCGTTCCGAAACCGAACAAAGCCCTGACGGCCTACCGCCCGTTCTGGGCCAAGCGCTTCGGTCCTGCCCCATTCCTGCCCATGAGCCGGGCCGAGATGGAGCAGCTGGGTTGGGATTCCTGCGACATCATCATCGTCACCGGTGACGCCTATGTGGACCACCCCAGCTTCGGCATGGCGGTGATCGGGCGCACGCTGGAGGCCCAGGGCTTCCGCGTCGGCATCATCGCCCAGCCCGATTGGCAGAGTGCCGATCCCTTCAAGGTGCTGGGCAAGCCGAATCTGTTCTTCGGTATTGCGGCCGGCAATATGGATTCGATGATCAACCGCTACACGGCCGATCGAAAAATCCGCAGCGACGACGCCTACACGCCCGGCGGCCTGGGCGGTTCACGACCCGACCGCGCCACCCTGGTCTACACCCAGCGCTGCAAGGAAGCCTGGAACGATGTGCCCATCGTCATCGGCGGCATCGAGGCCTCGCTGCGCCGCATCGCCCATTACGACTACTGGCAGGACAAGGTGCGCCGCTCGGTGTTGGTGGACTCGAAAGCCGATCTGCTGGTCTACGGCAATGCCGAACGAGCCATTGTTGAAATTGCCCACCGCCTGGCCGCGCGCCAGCCGGTCGAGAGCATCACCGATGTGCGCGGCACGGCCTTCATGCGCCGCACCGACGACCCGACTTCGTCGGAATGGTTCGAACTGGACTCGTCCAACGTCGACCAACCCGGCCGCATCGACACCCTGATCAGCCCCTACCAGACCATCGAAGAGACGGCCGAGAGCAAGGCTGCCTCCTGCGTGACCGGCCAGGTGAAAGCACCCGGGCTGGAAGACGGCGCCAAGCCCATCACCATCGTCCGCAAGCCCCAAGCCCAGCCGCCCAGCGGCAAAATCCAGATGCCGCCGCGCGAGCGCACCGTGATCCGCCTGCCGGCCTACGAGCAGGTCAAGAGCGACCCGGTGCTCTATGCCCACGCCAACCGCGTGCTGCATCTGGAGACCAACCCCGGCAATGCCCGCGCCTTGGTGCAGCGCCACGGCGAGCGCGACGTCTGGATCAACCCGCCGCCGATCCCGCTGACCACGCCGGAGATGGACCATGTCTTCGACCTGAACTACGCGCGCTCGCCGCACCCCCGCTATGCCGACGAGAACGGCAGCCACGAGGGCGCGACCAAGATCCCGGCCTGGGAGATGATTCGATTCAGCGTCAACATCATGCGCGGCTGCTTCGGCGGCTGCACCTTCTGCTCGATCACCGAGCATGAGGGCCGCATCATCCAGAGCCGCAGCGAAGACTCGGTGATCCGCGAGATCGAAGAGATGCGCGACAAGGTCAAGGGCTTCACCGGCATCGTTTCCGACCTCGGCGGCCCGACCGCGAATATGTACCGCATCGGCTGCAAGAGCCCCGAGATCGAGGCCGCCTGCCGCAAGCCCTCCTGCGTCTACCCGGGCATCTGCTCCAACCTGAACACCAGCCACGACCCGCTGATCAAGATGTACCGGCGCGCGCGCGCCTTGAAGGGCGTGAAGAAGATCCTGATCGGCTCTGGCCTGCGCTACGACCTGGCCATCAAGTCACCGGAGTATGTGAAGGAGCTGGTCACCCACCATGTCGGCGGCTACCTGAAGATCGCGCCGGAGCACACCGAAGGCGGGCCGCTGTCCAAGATGATGAAGCCCGGCATCGGCACCTACGACAAGTTCAAGCAGATGTTCGAGCAGGCCAGTGAAGAGGCCGGCAAGAAGCAGTACCTGATCCCCTATTTCATCGCCGCCCACCCGGGCACCTCGGACGAGGACATGATGAATCTGGCGGTCTGGCTGAAGAAGAACGGCTTCCGCGCCGACCAGGTGCAGACCTTCTACCCCAGCCCCATGGCCACGGCCACGGCCATGTACCACTCGGGCAAGAACCCGCTGAAGAAGATCACCCGCAGCGCCGAGACCAGCGAAACCGTGGACATCGTCCGCGGCGACCGCCGCCGCCGCCTGCACAAGGCCTTTCTGCGCTACCACGATGCCAACAACTGGCCGATGCTGCGCGAGGCATTGAAGACCATGGGCCGCGAGGACCTGATCGGCAATGGCAAGTACCACCTGATCCCGACCTACCAGCCGGTCACCGACGGCAGCTACGAAAGTGCGCGGCGCAAGAACTCAACGCCGACCGGCGTCAAGACCTCAGTGGCCAAGCCCCTGGCCAAGCAAGGTCTGGGCAATGGCCGTCCGGCGGCACCGCGCCAGGGTCAGATCTTGTCCCAGCACACCGGCTTGCCGCCGCGCGACAACGGCAGCCGCCCGGCCAAGGCTGGCACTCGCCCGGCTCGCCCTGCCGGTTCCGCCAGCCCAAACAGCCCTGCTGCGCGAGCGCCCGGCAAACGGCCACGCTGAAGCTCTGGCGGTCAGAGCTCGGCTTCGCTGGCGGCAGGGCGCGCGCCCTGCCCCTGCCCTCGCCCATCTGCCGCCGCCTCAGGCCTGAAATCGGCCCTGAATTCGGCTTTGACCGCGGTCCAGAGGCGTGCGACCCGCAAGGCCAAGCGCAGCCAGTTCAAGCTTGCACCCAGGCTGCCAGCGCTCGACCTTGCGCCTCTGAAGTACCAGGCCAAAGCCGCGGCCGCCAGGCCCAGGCCGCCCCACAGGCCGGAACGGAATCGTGGCCCTGAGCCCATCAGGCCCTGGACCAACTGCAAGGGCTGGAGCAGATCACGGTGCGCCACTGCCAGCTCGGCACGCAGCTCGATGTGTCGCAGCCGCAAGGCCAGTTGGCGCTGCTGCTGCTCATTCAGTTCACGCTGAAACAACATGGCGGCTCACCTTTCCAGACCAGCGCGATCGCGCGCCAATTCAGCCGCGCTGGCCGCGAACAAGCCCGAAGGCTGGCTCAGCTGCGCACGCGCACCGGACCAGGCCCAAGCCGCCAGGCCTGCATAGATCACCGTCAAGACCAGGCCACTGAACCAGCGCCAACCTTCAGGGCTCAGCAGCAGAACAGCCAAGCTGAACATGAACAGCGCACCGCCGGCCATCAAGAGGGCGAGCAGCATCTGAACCAGGGCGCCGAACAGGCGAAGCTTCTCAGCTTCAAGCTCGCTGGACAGCAGTTCAACCCGAGTCTGCAGCAGCTCCAGGAGCACACGAGCCAGGCGCCCCAGAGGCCCGGCGCCAAGGCCCGCAGCCGCCGCAGTACCTCCGGCCTCTTGTCGCGATTCAGGCCGGGGCCCGGTTTCATTCATGCTTGCCTCCCATATGTGACCATCTTGCATTGCATTTACAGCGATCACATAGCCGGCAAATGCTCTATAAACTCAAACTGCATGTATCGTGAGTACCACCACATAGGCACTTGCGCTCATGGCGACCGGGTACAGAATGAAATACCCTCAAGCTATTGTCAATCCATCGGCTGGAGCACAGGCCCTCATGCGCGAGACAAACAGTCCGGCCAAGCCCGATCACGAAGACGACGACGATCTGCTGGAATTTCTGGACAGCCCCGAGCAAACGGACCCGACCGATGCTCACCTGATCCATCCCTGGCGGGTTCTGATCGTCGATGACGACGGCGATGTTCACAAGGCCACCGAGCTGGCCATGCAAGGCCTTCTGGTGGAAGGCCTGCCCCTGAGTTTTCTGCATGCCACCTCGGCCGCCGAAGCACGCCAGGTGCTGGCCAATGAAGCCGATCTGGCTGTCGTTCTGCTCGATGTGGTGATGGAGTCCGAAGACGCCGGCCTGCAGCTGGTGCGCTACATCCGCGACGAGCTCAAGCTCGGCGCCGCCCGCATCGTCCTGCGCACCGGCCAGCCGGGTTATGCGCCCGAGATCGAGACGGTGCAGGCCTATGACATCAACGACTACAAGACCAAGTCCGAGTTGACCCGCACCCGCCTCTACACGGTGCTCACAGCGGCGATCCGCTCCTACCGGCAGATCTGCGCGCTGGAAGCCAACCGGCGCGGGCTGGAGATGATTGTCGACGCCAGCACCGAGCTGAGCCGTTTGCGCGGCCTGCATCGTTTCGCTGAGGGCGTGGTGACCCAGCTCTGCGCCATGTTGGGCATCTTGCCGGAGGGCCTGGTCTGCGCCCAGGTCGGCATGGAAGCCGACGCCGAGGTGCGGGTGGTGGCCGCCGCCGGCCAGTACAGCGGCATGATCAATGCGCCGCTTTCGGCCGTGCAGATCAAGACGGTGCGCGAGCGCCTGCAGCAATGCCTGGACCAGCGCCAGAACATCTACGACGAAGGCACTTGCCTGTATTTCGGCATGAGCAATGGCCGGCCGATGGCGGCCCTGGTCGACGTCGGCCGCGAGCTCAGCGAAACCGACCAGCAGCTGTTGCGCGCCTTCTGCTCCAACATCTCGGTCGGTTTCGAGAACGTGGTTCTCTATGGCCAGCTGCTGGACCAAGCCTACAACGACCAACTGCTGCATCTGCCCAACCGCAATCGCTTCGTCGAGTTGCTGGACAAAAACCTCAAAAACCCCGCCGATGTCACCCTGGCCCTGATCGACATCGACGACTTCTCCGACATCAATGACGCCTTCGGCCACCACTTTGGCGACCAGGTGCTGCGCGCCGTGGTCTTGCGCCTCGGTGAAGCCCTGGGTCTGAACACCGCCATGGCACGGGTCGGCGCCGACACCTTCGGTCTGCTGGGCCCCAGCGACCAAGTCAGCGCCGACAACATCCAACAGGTCTTCCTGGAGCCCTTCTCGGTGGCCGGCGAACGCCTGCAGCTGTCCGCCACCACAGGCCTGGTGCGCCTGGCCGAGTCCGCAGCCGTGGGCTCCGAGCTGCTGCTCGACGCCCAGATCGCGCTCAAGCAGGCGAAGTCCCAGCACCGAGGCTCCTCGCAGTACTTCTCCTCTGCCATGGGCACCGATGCACGCGAGCGCTTCAAGCTGCTCAAGGGCTTGCGCGCCGGCTTCGAGGAAAACCGCCTGTTCGTGGTCTACCAACCCCAGGTCCTGCTCAGCGATGGCCAGCCCCTGGGCGCAGAAGCACTGCTGCGCTGGCGCACCGAAGAGGGTCAGTTCGTACCGCCCGACCAATTCATTCCGCTGGCGGAGAAGTCCGGCCTGATCATCAGCATCGGCGAGTTTGTGCTGCGCACCGCCTGCCACCAGCTCAAACGCATGCTTGAGCTCGGTTACCAGGACTTCCGCATGTGCGTGAATGTCTCGCTGGCGCAATTCCGTCACCCCGGCTTCATGGCCGTGCTGAGCAGTGCCTTGCGTGACACCGGCGTGGACGGGCGCAATCTCGAACTCGAAATCACCGAGTCCATGGCCATGGAGGACACGGAACTGGTCATGCACATCCTGGCTGACATCAAGCGCTGCGGCGTCAGCGTGGCCATCGACGACTTTGGCACCGGCTTCTCCTCGCTCAGCCATCTGCGCCAGCTCGACGTCGACCGGCTCAAGATCGACCGCGCCTTTGTGCGCGAGGCACAGACCTCGAGCGCCGGCTCGACGATTGCACAGATGGTGATCAACCTCGGCCGCGGCCTCAATCTGACCGTGATCGCCGAGGGCATCGAAACTGAAGAGCAGCGTCAACAGCTGATGGAGCTGGGCTGCCATGAGGGTCAGGGCTATCTGTTCGCCCGCCCCATGCAAGCCGACCAGCTCGAGCGCTGGATGGAACAGGCACCAGGCAAGACCTGACACCTGGCGAATTTTTCGCCTCGTCAACGGTTCAAAGAATAGAAAGCCCCGCAGGCCCTCAGGCCGCGGGGCTTTTTTTGCTCATGAGGCCGAGCGCGCTGCTCGGCCTCAGGCCTTTAGCGCCCCTTAGCGCCGGGCGATCAACATGCCCAGCAACAGGCCGACGCCGGCCGCCACGCCGATCGACTGCCAGGGGTTCTCATGCACATAGTGGTCGGTCGCCCGGCCGGCGGCCTTGGCCTTGTCGACAGCGGCATCCTGCAGATCATGAAGATTTCGCTTGGCACGGTCCAGGCTGGCCTGCACCTTGGCGCGCAGTTCGCTGGCGCCCTCGCTCGCCGAACCGGCGGTCGCCCGCAACAGGCTTTCGGCCTCGGCGACGACCGCATGCAGATCGTCCATCAAACGGTCTTTCTGGGATTGGTTGATGCTGGACATGAGAAACCTCCTGGGTTGAACGAAATCAGATGATGCGGGCCTCGCCGCCGGCGTTCGCCGTTCGCTTGATCGATCGATCAGTCGAACAAAGCCTCGGCCGGCACATACTCGTAGCCGAGGTCACGGGCCACCGCTTCATAGGTGACATGACCCCGGGCCACGTTGAGGCCGGCGCAGAGATGCGGGTTGTCGATCAAGGCCTGCTTCCAGCCCTTGTCGGCCAATGCCACGGCGTGCCCTATGGTGGCATTGTTCAGCGCAAAGGTCGAGGTGCGAGCGACCGCACCCGGCATATTGGCGACGCAGTAATGGACCACACCGTCGACCAAAAAGGTCGGCTCGGCATGGGTGGTGGCGTGCGAAGTCTCGAAGCAGCCGCCCTGGTCGATGGCCACATCGACCACCACAGCGCCCTTTTTCATGCGCGAGACCATGGAGCGGGTCACCAGCTTGGGCGCCGCCGCGCCGGGGATCAGCACACCACCGATGACCAGGTCGGCGCTCAGCACCGCCTCCTCGACACTGGCGACGTTCGAGTACTGGGTGCAGATGCGGTTGCCAAACACCAGATCCAGCTGACGCAGGCGGTCGACATTCTTGTCCAGCACGGTCACTCGCGCGCCCAGGCCCACGGCCATCTGCAGCGCATGGGTGCCGACCACGCCGGCGCCCAAGATCACCACATGGCCCGGGGCCACGCCGGGCACGCCGCCCAGCAGGATGCCCATGCCGCCCTTGCTCTTCTCCAGATGGGCAGCGCCGGCTTGAATGGACATTCGGCCAGCCACTTCGCTCATGGGTGCCAGCAGGGGCAAGCCGCCGCCGACCCCGGTGACGGTTTCGTAGGCGATGCAGATGGCGCCGCTCTTGACCAAGGCCGCCGTCTGCTCGGGGTCCGGTGCCAAATGCAGATAGGTGTAGAGAATCTGACCTTCCCGCAGCATGGCGCATTCCTGCGGCTGCGGCTCCTTGACCTTCACGATCATGTCCGCCTTGGCGAAGATGCGGGCCGCGTCGGCCTCGATCGCGGCGCCGGCGGCCACATACTGCTCGTCACTGAGGCCAATGGCGGCGCCAGCCCCCGCCTGCACCAGCACCTGGTGGCCGCGGCTGCTCAGCTCGCGCACGCTGGCCGGCGTCAGGCCGACACGGTATTCATGGTTCTTGATTTCCTTGGGGCAACCGATCAGCATGTCTGTCTCCGTGGCTCTGTGGCCGAGTTGAGGTGTCTCTTTGTACGAGCTATGTCGGCCGATGGGAAGCGGCATTTCTGCCTCTTCAGTTCGATTAGAACCGCTAATGCAAGAAGCCGACGGCACACGCGGCTTTGTCTGACACGTGCACTGCGCCCCGATGAGGTCCCGGCCTCCATAGACCGTGCTGAGGCGTCCGATCAAGTGCAGCAGCTACTGGGCGGCTGAGTCGCGAGCCACAAGCTCGCGAAAACCTGGCCTGAGCTGCCGCACAATCAAGCCCCATGGCCGGGCTGCGTTCGCCGCCTGCCACCGTCACCGGAGCACCTCATGAGCCCCTGCAAGATTCTCGTCACCCAGGGCGGCGGCCCGACTGCCGTCATCAATCAATCCATGGTCGGCGTGGTGCTGGAAGCCCGCCGCCAGGCCGGTGTGGCCGCCATCTATGGCGCCCGCCACGGCGTGCGCGGCATCCTCACTGAAGACTTTGTCGACCTGGCCCAGGAAACCAGCCACAACCTGGAGTTGGTGGCGCAGACGCCCTCCTCAGCCTTGGGCTCCACCCGCGACAAACCCGATGCCGCCTACTGCCACAAGATCTTCCAGGTGCTGCAGGCCCACGGCATCACGCATTTCTTCAATATCGGCGGCAACGACTCCTCGGACAGCACGCGCATCATCAGCGAGGAGGCTGCAGCCGCGAACTACCCGCTGCGCTGCATCCACATCCCCAAGACGATTGACAACGACCTGGTGCTGAACGACCACACGCCCGGCTTTCCTTCCGCCGCGCGCTTCGTGGCCCAGGCTTTTGCCGGCGCCAACCTCGACAACGCCGCCCTGCCCGGCGTCTACGTCGGTGTGGTCATGGGCCGCCATGCCGGCTTCCTGACCGCCGCCGCGGCCCTGGGCAAAAAGTTTCCCGACGACGGCCCGCACCTGATCTACCTGCCCGAGCGGGTGTTCGAGCTCGATCGCTTCCTGGCCGATGTGAAGGCCATGTATGAACGCTACGGCCGCTGTGTGATCGCCGTGTCCGAAGGTATTCACGATGCCAGCGGCCAGCCCATCGCCGCCCAACTGGCCAAAGACCTGGAGCGCGACGCCCACGGCAATGTGCAGCTCTCGGGCAATGGCGCCCTGGCCGATCTGCTGTGTGAGGAGATCAAGAGCCGGCTGGGCATCAAGCGCGTGCGCGGCGATACCTTCGGCTATCTGCAGCGCAGCTTCATCGGCTGCGTCTCGGACGTGGACCAGCGCGAAGCGCGCGAAGTCGGCGAGAAGGCCGTGCAGTTCGCCTTCCACGGCGCCGGCGGGCGAACTTCGGGTTCGGTGGCCATCAAGCGCAGCGGCACCTACTCGGTGGACTACGAGCTGCTGCCCCTGGCCGATGTGGCCGGCAAGACCCGGGTGATGGAAGACGAATTCATCAGCCCCTGCGGCACCAACATCACCGACGCCTTCCGCCTCTATCTGCGCCCGCTGCTGGGCTCGGGCATGCCGGACGCCTTCCGCCTGCGGCCCAATGCGGTGCCCAAGATCCTGAATCGCAGCTGATTCCATCCTGACCGTTCCTGCGCCCGGCTTCCTTACAGTCAGCGGCTCACTCCACCCCGCATCGCATCGCATCGCTGAACCATGACGCCCACGCCTCTACCGCTGAACCATTTTCTGCCCGGCAGCAGCCGCCTGGTCCTGGGCTGCATGAGCTTGGGCGGCCCCTGGGACGCCCAGGACATCGGCGAGGCCGACATCGCCCAAGCCCATGCGGCGCTGGAAGCGGCACAGTCCATCGGCATCACCGTCTTCGACCATGCCGACATCTACAAACGCGGCCGGGCCGAGCGCTGTTTCGGCGCCCTGCTGCGCCGCCAGCCTTCTCTGCGTGACGGCATCATCCTGCAGAGCAAATGCGGTATCCGCTTTGCCGATGACGCGGGGCCAGGGCGTTATGACCTGTCGGCCGAGCACATCATCGCCTCGGTGCAAGCCAGCCTGGAGAGGCTGGGCACCGAGTACCTCGACTTGCTGCTCTTGCACCGGCCGGACCCGCTGATGGAGCCCGAGGAAATTGCCGAGGCCTTTCGCCTGCTGCAGAGCCGCGGCCAGGTGCGCCACTTCGGCGTTTCGAATATGCAGACCAGCCAGATGCGCTGGCTGCAAAGGGCGCTGGACCAGCCTCTGGTCGCCAACCAGCTGGAAATGAGCCTGGGCAAGCTGGACTGGCTGGCCCAGGATGCCAGCTTCAATGATGGCCAAAGTGGCGCCGCCCTGCCCTGGGCCGGCACCTTGCAGCATTGCCAGGCCGAGGGCGTGCAGCTGCAAGCCTGGAGCCCGCTCGCCCAAGGCCGCTTCAGTGGCGCGGCAGCGGCCGACGATCGCATCGCTCAGGCCGGCACCGCCCTGGTGCGCGAACTGGCCAACCAGCACCAGGTGGCACCCGAAAGCATCGTCTTGGCCTGGCTGCTGAGGCACCCGGCCGGCATCCAGCCCGTGATCGGCAGCAGCCAGCCCGAACGCATCCGGGCCTGCGGTGCCGCGACTCAGGTGCAACTCAGCCGCGAGGATTGGTACCGGCTGTTTGTCTGTGCGCGGGGTCAGGCCTTGCCCTGAGCACCGGGCTCAGAAAGCGCGGCTGAAGCTCATCGCCAGCGTTGGCTGGCGGCGCTTCTGAACCAAGGGGCTGTTGCCGGCATCGCCGCGCAAGCTCTGCAAGCCCATGCGGGCGCTGAAGTTCCAATCCCTGTCCAGCGGCACCTGAGCTTGAGCAAAGACGCCGGCGCTGGCCACTCCTGCACGGACGCTGTGCACGCGCAGCTTGCTGCTGGCAGCCTGGCTCGCATCGACGCCGAACAAGGCCTGGCCCAGGCGGGCATCCATGGCCTCGACGCTGACGCCGGCGGCCAAGGCCAGGCCAGGCGTGGCCAACAAGCCATAGCTGGCATCGAGCTGCACACTGTGCCCACCCTTCTTGTTCTTGCTGCCAGCCGCGCCGCGGCTCAGCGTCCCCAGGCGAGAGCTGCTGCTGAGCTCCACGTTGAACCGCTCGACCTGCCACTGCGCTGCCAAACGCAGGGTCGGCGCGAACTTGACTTCATCCAGGCTGGCCCAGGCGGCGGGCAGGTCCTTGCGGCGCCGCCAATGGCTGTCCAGCACCAAGGCGGCACTGAGGCTCAGGCCCTCTGCTGGCCGCCAGTCGGCGCCCAATCCTTGCAGAGTGCTGGCAAAGAAATGCTCGCCGAAGCGCGCCTCGATCAAGGGCGCGGCGAACAGCTGCTGGCGATCAGCACCGGGGTACTTGGGCAGGCTGATGAGGGCTGCGCCCCAACGCATGGTCTGACCGTCCGGTGCGGGGGCCGGAGGCTGGGCTTGTGCGTAGCCTGCGCTGCACAGGATCAAGGCCATCAGCCCGTTGAAGTGGTGTGTGAGTTTCATGGTGTTCAGCTTCGCAGTCATGGATTCATTCAAGGAGACGCTCATCTCGGGAACGCAAAATCAGTGTCGGCCGACGCGCATGAAGCGGCCATGAAGGCCGCGGCAGCACGGGCGCGCAGCGCACGCTTGGGGCCTGCAGGGCCGTCGCGGCGCGCACCACTCAGGGTCGCGCCAGCAGCGTCTGGCCCTGCTTGGCTTCGCCCCGGGCCCGCACCGAGCCCGAGCCAAGCATCCAGAGCTGCAAGGCCGGTTGTCCGGCATAGCTGACGTCGCCCGAGCCGTAAATGCTGAGTTGCAATTGCTCCATGGCGCCGAGATCAGCATCGCCACTACCAAAACCACGCAGCTTGACCCGCTCGCCTTGCAGGCCGGCAGCCCGCACATCGCCACTGCCGGAAAGCAGCCATTCCTGCTCGCGCGCCCGGCCCGCCTCGATGCTGACCCCGCCGGAGGCACGCAACCTGGCTTCCAGCTGCTCGCTCTGCAAAGCACCGACTTGCACGCTGCCTGAACCCGTGAGGTTGATGGCCAAGCGCCGCGCTTGTACCTGGCCCAGCTGCAGCGAACCCGATCCGTGCACCAGTAGGTCAAGATGTCCTACCTCGACCCGCTCCACCCGCAAGCCACCGGAGCCACTCAGCAACAGCTTCAAGCGGCCTGCCTGCAGGGCACCGATCTGCACCTGGCTGGAGCCACGCAGCTCGATCGATTGCAACTGCTCGGCAGGCTGCTGCAGGCGCACGCGCGGCCGCGCGCTCAAGCCCAGCTCGCTCGCGACGGTGCCGCTGACCGGCGACATCAGGTGCAGGGTGTCACCGTCCACCCAGGCACGCACGCCGCCGCTTGGCAGCTCCAGCACGGCCTCACCATGGGCCATGAGCTGCAGGTCCATGGCGCCGTCCAGCTGCAACTTGCTGAAGGCCGGCAAGCGCTGGCTCTGTACCGCGGGCACGGCGAAGGTCGTGGCGGGCGCTTGGGGTGCCTGCGCCCCGCATGGCAACGCCGCCCACAGGCAGGCTGCGACGGCACAGAGGCGCCGCGCGAATAGGGCTGTACTCATGGAGTGATCTCGATGTTGTGAATCAAGCGGCCAGTTTGAAACCGGGCGCATGAAGGCCCTGTGAACGGTGCGGCCCGCCAGCAGCGGCTGGCGAACGCACCGCAGCCGGGCGCGAGGAAACCGAAATGATGCCCAGATGAAGCCTGGATGAAGACCCGCTCCAGGCAGGCCACAGCCCTGCCAGATACCCGCCCTAGAATCCGCCGCCAACGCCTAACTCCGGACTCACGCGCCAGCCCTCCCGCACATGGCCAACATCCTGCTTGTCGAAGACGATCTGCCCCTGGGCAACTCCCTGCAACGTGTGTTGAGCATGGCCGGCCACCAGGTCGTCTGGCTGCGCAACGGCGGCGATGCTCGCCGCTTTCTCGGCGAAATGGATTTCGCACTGCTGCTGCTGGACATCGGCCTGCCCGACGAGCTGGGCCTGGACCTGCTGGCCTGGTTCCGCCAGCTTGGCCGGCAAACACCAGTGATGCTGCTGACCGCACGCGACAGCGTCGGCGAGCGCGTGCTGGGCCTGGACGCCGGCGCCGATGACTACTTGGGCAAGCCCTTCGCCATGGAAGAGCTGCTCTCGCGCGTGCGCGCCCTGCTGCGCCGCCACAGCGGCCAGGCCAGCAATCAATGGCAGCTCGGCCCGCTGTCCATCGACACTGCGCGCCGCCGCGTGCTGCTGAACAACCAGGAAGTGATGCTGTCGGCGCGCGAGTACGACATCCTCCTGACCCTGGCGGCCGAGCCGGGACGGGTGCTGACCCGAGCCCAGATCGATGCCCGCCACCAGCTCGCCGACACCCTGGACAGCAATGCCACCGATGTCCATGTCTACAAGCTGCGCAAGAAGCTGGGCAACGAGCTGATCGGCACCGTGCGCGGTGTCGGTTATGTGCTCGATGTGCCGAGTGCATGAAGGTGGCCATGGCGAGCAAGAACACACATGTACAGGCCGCGGTGCAGCGCTACCCCTCGCTGATCCAGCGCCTGATCGCATGGCAGGCCCTGGCTCTGGTGCTGGCCTGGCTGGCCCTGGCCGCGCTGCTGACCTGGCGCGGCGTGGCCTGGGGCGAGGCCGAAGTGAACGCCCGGCTGCAGCGCATGGCGACGGTGCTGGCCGGCGCCGCGCTCAGCCCGGAGGCCGAACTGCAAGCCCGAATGGACAGCACCGAGGATGCCGTGATGGCCTTGCTGGGTCTGGAGGGAGACGTCGCCAAGGGCTTGCGCTCCGTCTACCAGCTCTGGGACCACCAAGGCCGGCTGCTGTATCGCAGCGCCAATGCGCCGACCACGCGCCTGGACGCAGCACCGGGCCCGGGCGAGGCGCCGCGCTGGATGGTCCAGCGCTCGGATCCGGGCCAGGGCATGGGCCGTGTGCTCTTGATCGCCGAACCCCTAGAAACCCCGCTGAGCGCGGTGCTGCCCCTGCTCTGGCTGGTGCTGAAGTCGCAGCTGGGCGTTTTTCTCTGGCACGGCCTGGTCATCTGGCTGAGTGTGCGCGTCGGCCTGAGGCCGCTGGCGCAGCTCGCGCAGCGCATCGCCAAACGTCGGGCTGGCGACACGGCGCCGGTGCAGGTGGATCGCCTCTACGCCGAGACTGCGCCGGTGCTGCGCGAACTCAATGATCTGCTGGCGCACGAGGCCCAGCGCCTGGAGCTGGAGCGGCGATTCCTGGCCGACGCCGCCCATGAGCTGCGCACGCCCCTGGCCGCCGTCAATGCCCAGGCTCATCTCTTGCTCAGCGAAGCCGAAGGACCCGCTCGCCACGAGGCCGCCGGCGCCCTCCAGCAAGGTATCGCCCGCGTGTCCCATCTGCTGGCCCAGCTCCTGACCCTGGCCCGCGCCGAGGCCGGGCCGAGCGAACCCGAGGCCAGCCCGGTCGATGCCGCCGATCTGCTGCGCGGACGAGTCGCCCTGCTGGCCGGGCTGGCTCGGCCACGTGCCATCGAGATCTCGCTGCAGGCCCCCGACAGCCTGCCCTTCCGCCTGGAGCACGAAGGCTTTTGCTCCATCGTCGACAACCTGATCGACAACGCCATCCGCTATACCGCCCCAGGGGGTCGCGTCGAGGTCAGCTTGAGTCGGCTCGGGCCGGCGTTGGAGGTCCGCGTGCGCGACAACGGCCGAGGCATTGCGCCCGAACAGCGCGAACGCGTGTTCGAACGTTTCTACCGCGTGCCCGGCAGCAGCGAGCAAGGCACCGGCCTGGGCCTGGCGATCGTCAAGCGCATGGCCGACCGCATGCACGCCGAGCTCAGCTTCTGCGATGGCTTGGATGGGCGCGGCATCGGCCTGCAATTGCTGCTGCCCGAGGCTTGAGCCGCGGTCTGTGGCAGCATGGCGGGCCGCGACACCGAAGGAGCGACCTGCCATGGGTCAGATGATCGAATTCCAGCGCCCCGACGGCGCCCACAGCCCCGCCTACCTGGCCACCGCCTCACGGCCTGACGCATCGGGCTTGATCCTTTTGCAGGAATGGTGGGGCCTGAACGAGAACATCCGCGCCACCGCCGACCGCTATGCGGCGGCCGGCTTTCACACCCTGGCGCCCGACCTCTACCGCGGCCGCCATGCCAGCGATGCCGACGAGGCCAGCCACCTGATGAGCGGCCTGAGCTTTGCCGACGCCACCCACCAGGATCTGGCCGGCGCCTTGCGCCATCTGCGCGAGCAATGCGGCAGCCCCAAGGTCGGGGTCAGCGGTTTTTGCATGGGCGGCGCACTGACGGTGGCGGCCGCCGTGCATGTGCAGGGCTTGTCCGCCGCCAGCTGCTTCTACGGCATCCCGCCGGCCGACTTTGCGGCGCCGCAAAATGTGAAGATCCCATTCCAGGGTCACTATGCCGACATCGACGACTGGTGCACGCCCGCGGCCGTGCGGGCCTTCGTGGCCCAGCTGCCGCCGGGCGCCGAAATCCACCACTACCCGGCCGCCCACGGCTTCTTCAACAGCAGCCGCGCCCATGTCTTTGATGCGGCCTGCGCCGAGCAGGCCTGGCAGCGCACGCTGGTTTTCCTGCGCGCGCGCTTGAGCTGAGCTCAGGCCTGGCGGCGACGCCGGGCCTGCAGGCCGAACAGACCCAGCAAGCCCAGGCTCATCAGGGCGACTGTGCCGGGCTCGGGCACCGGCGCCAGCTCCAGCTTGCCCAGCAGTCCGTCGCGCTCTTCATCCGGGCCGGCCGTGAAGTAGAGCGCGTTGGCGTCGCCCAGCGCCACGCCGTTGCCGAAGGTCAGACCCCAGATGCCGTCGATGCTGATGACCTCACCCTGCGTATCGCGCAGATAGCCCAACGAGGCGCCGCTCTGCACGTCGTAGCCGGCGATGGTGCCATCGCCAAAATTGGCCACCAGCAAGGCGCCGGCAAAGGCACCGAAGCTCTGCGGCGCGATCGCCATGCCCCAGGGGGCGTTGAGCAGGCTGTGCTCGGAGAAATCCTGCAGCAAGCGGCCATCGCGGTCGTAGGCGGCGATACGACCGAAGCCGGCGCCAGGGATCTCCTCGGTCGGTTCGTCGATTTCAAAAGAGTTTTCGGCCCAGGCCACATAGACCCGATCGCCCATCACCTGCACATTGAAAGGGTGGTAGCTGGAGGCCAGGCCCTCGGGCCGGGCGAAGCTGCCGGCGGCGCTGACGTCCTGCCACTGGTTGTCAAAGGTCTGGATGCGGCCGTTGGCAAAGTCGGCGGCATAGAGGCGATTGTCGGCCAGCTTCTGGCCCTGAGCATCCAGGCGCCAAGCATCGGTCGTCATGGCCACGCCGGTGTAACCCGGGGCGACGCGCAGGCCATGGGCGGCCGGCTGGATCAGGGAATAGTCCTTGACCACCACGGCTTCCAACATGCCCGGGTTGGTGCCACTGCGCCAGGCATTGATGGTGCCGTCCATGGTCACGAAGACGAACTTGGCGGCACCCTCGATCACGCCGGCGCTCTGGCCGTTGTTGTAGTTGACGGCCGCGCCCCTGACCTTGAATTCCAGCGGCTGGCCGGCCACATCGCTGGCAGCGTTGTAGACCTGGCCGGTCACCTGGGCCACGCCGTCACTGCCGGTGGCGAAGGGGTCGCGGTCGCGAGCGCTGGTGACGATGGGCACGAGCTTGAGCCCATCCTGATGCAGAGGCAGACCATTGACATCACCGATGTAGGTGCTGGTCGTGCCGGTGCCGGCATTGCTGGTCCAGATGTGGCCGCCGATGCCGGGCGGGCGAAGGGCAATGCCCCAGGGGTTGACCAGATCCGGGTCGATCAGAGCGGTCGGTTGGTATTTGGCGCTGTTGGCGACCAGATTGGTCTGCACAAAGGCGTTGAGCGCATTGGGCGCTGCCTGGCTGGCCACAGAGGTCAGCAAGCTCATCAAGCCAGCCAAGGTGATGCGCGAGGCGGGGTGCAAGTTCAGCATGGGTCGGTTCCGTGAGGACTGAGGCCGACAGGCTGGCTTGCACGCCGAATTCAGGAGCTGGCTTGCCGTCGAGAAAATAAGTTATCAAACAAAATGGTCGGCGCAGCTCCGGCCCACTGGGCCCGGGGCCGCGCCGAACATCAGGGCCGGTCAGGCCTTGCGGCGACGGGCGACGAAGCCCACCAGGCCCAAGCCGGCCAGCAGCATGGCGTAGGTCTGCGGCTCAGGCACGGCCGTGATCTGGACCAGGCGATCAACACCGCTGCTCGGATGCTGCACGTTCACATAGGCCACATTGGGGTTCAGGGTGTCGAAGTACAGGCCGGTAGGTTCGGCACCGGTCGTGCTCAGGCTGGCCCACTTGCCGACGGCATCGGCCACGCCGTCACCATCCGTGTCCTGGGCGAACCAGATGTCGGCCTTGCCACCGTCCTGGTCTTCGATCACATAGATATTGCCGTCGGCGTCGATGGCCAGGTTGTCCGGGTTGCTCCAGGTGGCGCCGACCTTCTGGCCGGTGGCCATGTCGATGGTGTTGTTGTCGGCGAAGAGCTTGACCTCGGTGCTGTCCAGGTTCAGCGAGTAGACGCGACCACGGCCGTTGCTGCTGTTGCCGTCGTTGTCGGAGTCGGTGGTGGTGAAGTAGAGGATCTGCTTGCCATTGGCCAGCGTGCGGATCTCCAGATCTTCCGGACGGTTGTAGCCAGTGGCCAGCACGCTGGCATGGTCAGCTGTGGCACGGCCGTCGATGGTGCCATCAGCCAGCACCGTGGAGATACCAGCCAGGGCACCACCGCTGGCGTTGGTGATGGCCACCCAGGAAGCGGCACCAGCGATGGCCGAGCCGTTCGTGCCTTCGAACTGACCACCGGCACCCACCCTCAATGCGAAGGTCTGGCCGGCTGCGAAGTAGTCGTTGCCATTGTTGGCATTGGGATTGGCCGACACATACTTGTAGACGGAACCGCCGTTCAGCTCATCGACGAAGTACAGGCTGTTCTGCTGATCGAAAGCCAGGCCTTCGTGGGAGACACGCGGCAGGATGCTGCGCTGGATGAAGTTGCCGCCGTTGGCCGTGGCCGTCGTGGCATTGGTCAGCTCGAACAGGCGGCCACGGGTGCTGCCCGTGCCCCAGGACTCTTCGGCCGTGACATAGCTGCCCCAAGGGGTCCAACGCGAAGCGTCGCCCGAGACAAAGCTCTGGGTACCCGGTGCGACGATGGTCACGGTGCGGGTGGCGTAGTTGTTGTCCCACAGGTCCACGCGCTGCACGCCAGCGGTGTTGGTCTCGAAGGGCATGAAGAGGTAGCGGCCGCGGTCCGGGCCGGTCTCATTGGCGGTGATCATGTCCCAGGAACCGGAGTTGCTGCCCGGAACCAGGCTGTTCTGCGTGGCGCGGTCGGCCAGGATGGTCTGGCTGAAGTTGGCCGAAGACAGCTGGAAAGGTGCGGTCTCGGGCAGTGCGCCGGCAGCCACATTGCCGGTCATCGGTGTGAAATTGGAGAACTGGCTGAGGCCGGCAATTGCGCTCTGGCTCAGGGCAAGAAGACCGAGGCCGGCGATGGCGGCAGCGATGCGGGACGGTGCGAAGGTCATGTGGGCGACTCCGTAGGGTGGGCTTGTAGAACTGGCGACTGCTGTCTTGGTGCAAGACCTGCAGCGTGCAGTGTCGACAAATGCCGTGACCTCGGAATGACCCGCAATACCTGGGCATGAGCCGATCGGCTCATGCTCTTGGACTCATCTCAAAGCAGGTTCAGCCCGCCCGTTTCGCCAGCAAGGCCCGGGCCACGCGCGAGACCGGCGGACGGCCGAGCACGCCCGAGATGAAGGCTCCGGCGTCGACGAGAAGATCGAGGTCGATGCCGGTGTCGATACCCAAGCCGTTCAGCATGAAGACCACGTCCTCGCTGGCCACATTGCCGGTGGCACCCTTGGCATAGGGGCAGCCGCCGAGGCCGGCGACGCTGGTGTCGAAATGGTGAACGCCCAGCTCCAGGCAGGCGTAGATATTGGCCAGGGCCTGGCCGTAGGTGTCGTGGAAATGGCCGCTCACCTCGACCAGAGGGTAGTGCTTGAGCGCCCGCTCCATGGCCGCCTGGACCTTCCTCGGCGTGCCCACGCCGATGGTGTCGGCCACGCCCAGGTGATCGACGCCAATGCCCTTCATCAGCTGCACCACGCGCTCAACCTGGTCGGCGCTGATGTCCCCCTCGTAAGGGCAACCCACCGCGCAGGACAAGGCGCCACGCACCTTGATGCCGGCCGCATGCGCGGCTTCGACCACGGGCGCGAAACGCTCGATGCTCTCGGCGATGCTGCAATTGATGTTCTTTTGGCTGAAAGCCTCGGACGCCGCCGCAAAGACCACGATCTCATCCGGTCGGGTGGGCAGGGCCGACTCAAAGCCTTTGAGATTGGGTGTCAACACCGAATAGCGCACACCGGGCTGGCGGGCGATGGCCGCCATCACCGCCATGTTGTCTGCCATCTGCGGCACCCACTTCGGTGACACAAAGCTGGTGACCTCGATTTCCTTCAAGCCCGCAGCCTGCAGCATGGCCACCAGCTGCGCCTTGTCCTCGGTGGAAACCGCCTGTTTCTCGTTCTGCAGGCCGTCACGCGGGCCGACATCGACGAGGGTGACATGATTGGGTAGCTTCATTTAAAACTCCTCATTGCTGGGCAAGACTGCTGTCGGAACAGAGCCGTCGTTCGCTGAGATTTGAATACGAACGCAGAGTGCGCGGAGGACCGCAGAGGTCGCGGAGAAGAGAGCTGGATTTCTAGTCTCAGCGTCCTCTGCGGTCCTCTGCGAGCTCTGCGTGCTGAAATTTCTTCGCGAACAACGGTTGAGTGCCCATTGCCGCAGCTGGCGCTCCGAACATCGCCGCGCCCCTTATCGCATCAAGCCTCGAGCCGCAAAAGCTCTGCGCCGTCGCCGATCTGGTCGCCTACAGCGAACAGCAACTCGGCCACCACGCCGTCCTTGGGCGCATTGATGGTGTGCTCCATCTTCATGGCTTCCATCACCGCCAGGGGCTGGCCCTTGCTGACCTTGTCGCCCACCGCCGCCAAGAAGCTGACCAGCTTACCGGGCATGGGCGCTGTCAGGCGTCCCGCTTCGGCGGCGCCGTCGCCGGCATGGGCCAGGGCATCAATCTCGGTGATGTAGGCACTGCCTTGCGGCGCGAACACGGCCACGGTTTCGCCGTCGGCATAACTGTTCACCAGCACACGCTGCTGCGCCAGGCCCGAGCCCAAGAGCAGCTCATGGCGTTCCAGGCTGCTGGAGTTGACAGCAAAAGCCAGGGCCTCGCCGCCGTCGATGCTCAGCTGCATGCCGCCCTGGTGGTGGCGCGACAGCAGCACCGCGTGGCGCTGTGCGGCGATCTCCAGATCGAAGCGGCGCGCCGAGGCGCCGAACAAGCGCCAGCCGTCGCGACGGCTCCAAGGGTCGGCATCCTGTTGCTGCGCCTCGGCGGCCAGGGTGTGGGCGACCACAGCGGCCGCGCTGATCTGCAGTGGAAGACCTGGCTGCTCGAACAGGGCCGCGCGCTCGCGCTCGATCAGGGCTGTGTCCAGATCGGCACTGGCAAACGAGGCCGTGGCGGCGCAGCGGCGCAGAAACGCCACATTGGTCTGCAGGCCGACGATATGGGTGTCGCGCAGGGCGGCGTCCAAGCGGGCCAGGGCCTGGGCACGGTCCTCGCCCCAGACGATCAGCTTGGCGACCATGGAATCGTAGAAGGGGCTGATGGCATCGCCCTCGCCCACTCCGGCGTCAATCCGCACCGGGCCACGCTCGAAGGCCACATGCTCGGGCCAGCGGGCCACGTTCAGCGCGCCGGTAGCGGGCAGGAAACCAGCCTCGGGGTTCTCGGCGCAAATGCGCGCCTCGATGGCATGCCCATGCATGCTCAACTCGTCCTGCTTCAGCGGCAAGGGCTCGCCCGAGGCCACGCGCAGCTGCCACTCGACCAAATCCTGGCCGGTGATCGCTTCCGTCACCGGATGCTCGACCTGCAGGCGCGTGTTCATTTCCATAAAGTAGAAGCGACCATCCTGCTCGCAAATGAACTCCACCGTGCCGGCACCGCTATAGCCCACGGCCTTGGCCGCCGCGACGGCCGCGCCACCCATCTGGGCACGGCGCTCGGCCGTCATACCCGGGGCCGGGGCTTCTTCCAACACCTTCTGATGGCGGCGCTGGACCGAGCAATCGCGCTCGAAGAGGTAGACACAGTCGCCGAAGTTGTCGCCGAAGACCTGGATCTCAATATGGCGAGGGCGCTGAACATAACGCTCGATCAGCACCGCATCGTCGCCAAAGCTATTGATCGCCTCGCGCTTGCAAGAAGCCAGCGCGGCATCAAACTCGTCGGCGCTGTGCACCGCCCGCATGCCCTTGCCACCACCGCCGGCGCTGGCCTTGATCAAGACGGGGAAACCGATGCGCACGGCCTCGGCCTTGAGCAGGGCCGGGTCTTGATCGGCGCCGTGGTAGCCGGGCACCAGGGGCACGCCGGCCGCTTCCATCAAGCGCTTGGACTCGGCCTTCAAGCCCATGGCCTGAATGGCGCTGGCCGGCGGGCCGATGAAGACCAGACCATGCGCGGCGCAGGCCTGCGCGAACTCCTCGTTCTCGCTCAAAAAGCCATAGCCTGGATGGACGGCTTCGGCGCCGGTGGCCTTGGCGGCGTCGATGATGCGCTGCCACTGCAGGTAGGAATCACGCGGCGCCGGGCCGCCGATCAGCACCGCTTCATCGCAAGCCTGCACATGGCGGGCCTGGGCATCGGCCTCGGAATACACGGCCACGGTTTTCACGCCGATGCGGCGCGCAGTGGCCGCCACGCGGCAAGCGATTTCGCCGCGGTTGGCGATCAGGATCTTCTTAAACATGGCTTGGTCTCCTCTTGGCCCGGAAATGCGTCCGGCTTGTATTGCATGGGGCTCACAGCCCCAGTCGACGCAAAGCGTCTGCCCGCAGGCGAATCACTTGATTCATAGGCGGCGTCGGCAAGCTCGATGGGCAAGCCAGCTCGGTGTCCGGGCCCGCTGCATAGCGAACTGCGATCGGTTGCCCGCCCTGACATGCCTTTGCCACAGCGGCATACGCCGCCACAGGGTCGGCCAGCACCGGCTGCCCTGCCAGGGACTCAACCTCGCCAGTGACACGAAGGCTGCGGCACTGCACAGCTGGGTCCAACCTGAAGGCCTGGGGCAAAGTCCAGAAGCCGACGGAGCCGCCGCAATCGCTGCGCATCAAGGCGGACATCAGCGCGGCGGCCGACTGCCTGCGCATGCCCAAGGGCAGCTGCTCGCTGCGCTGCACCGGCTCGGGATCAGCAAGGCCCAGCGCTTGAAGGCGCGCCAAGAGTCCGCTGGCAAAAGGCTGCTGCGGGTCCTGCAAGAGCTGCGCCATCGCAGCCACGGCGGAACCGGCATCGGCCCAGGCCACAAAGGCGGCCACGTCCAGCGGGCGGTCCTTGCTGTGCAGCGGCCCCATCTGAGCCAAGGCCGACAGCTTGTCGTCGCGGGCCGTGCGCTGGGCTTGGCCGAGCAACATCAGACTCATGCCGCAGGCATAGGCGTCGTCACCTTGGCGCCCCGGCTTCATGGCGGCAGCCACTTGCGCACCGCGGGCGGCCACGCAATTGTTCAGGTTCGACTCGATATCGGCACGCAGCTCCGCGGCATCCAGAAGCGACTGCTCGCGCAAGAGCAAGCGAGCCATCCATTCGGCATGGCCCTCATGCAGCCAAGGGCGCTGCTGATCGGTGCCGAACAGCCCGCTGTTCCACCAATGCACCACCTCATGCGTGACGAAACCTTCCAAGGCGGTGCCGGGCATGGTCTCCAGCGTCCGCGGCAGGCGCAGGCGCATCATGCGCCCGGCCGTGGTGTCGCCGTGAAAACCAGGCAGGCCCGATACCGCAGTGACCACCGCGCCCGGCCCGGGCAAGGCCGCACCATAGAGTTGGGTCAGGCGGGCCAAGGTGTAGTCGAGCACTTTTCGTATGCGTGCAACTCGCTCGTTATCAAGGCTCGGGTCGACCAGGACATTGGCACCGGGCAAGGCGGTCAGCCCCGTGGAACTTCCCATGTACACATACTGGGCCACGCCGAGAGCACGGACTTCATCGCGAGAGGCGCCGGCCAGGACGCGATCCACTTGCTCCGCACTCGCACTCTGCTCGACGGGCGCGCGCTCCACGCGGCCCTGGTGGATGACGATGCCGCCTTGCGGCGGCAGCCAGCGCCAACGCAAGCCATGGCCCTTGAGCAGGACTGCTGCATGGCCGCTGTAAGCGAGCACGCCGCTGGAGTCGCTGAGCGGCTGGGCCGCTTCGTAGGTCGCATCCAGCGCCAAAACGCGCGCCTTCAGGCGCAGCACGGCGCTGCGGCAGTCAGGCTCTTGGCGCAGCCGGATGCCGGTCGCCGTCAGCTCTGTGCATGAGCCTTGCGGCTTCATCATCTCGCCGCGCCAGCGCTTGTGAGCGTCCCGGGCGGCATCGAAAAAGCTCAGCTCATGCACACCCTCGGGAGGCGTGTAACGGACCTCCAGCTCACCACCCGGAAGCAGCTGCTGACTGATCAAGAGCTCTCCGGCCTTCGTCGCCTGGGCGCCCAAGGCCAAGGCTCCGACGGCGGCGCACAGCATGCGCCGCCAGGTCGATGCGCACAGACTCATGGCCATGCTCCGCGCACTCAGTGGCCGTGCGAACAGCCAGCCGCTGCCTCTTGCGGCGCCAGATTGGCCTCGCTGGCGCAGCGCATGCCCAGGCGGTTCAGCAGGGCCCGGTCTTTCTCGGCCTGCGGGTTGCTCGTGGTCAGCAGCTTGTCGCCGTAGAACATGCTGTTGGCGCCAGCCAGGAAGCACAGGGCCTGCATGCTCTCGGGCATTTCTTCGCGGCCCGCCGAGAGGCGGACCATGGCACGAGGCATGGTGATGCGAGCCACGGCGATGCTGCGGATGAATTCGAAGGGGTCGAGCGCCTCCGTGCCCTTGTCGGCCAGCGGCGTGCCTTCAACCTTCACCAGGTTGTTGATGGGCACCGATTCCGGGTATGGGTTCAGATTGGCCAGTTGCACGATCAGGCCGGCGCGCTGGCGGCGGGTTTCACCCATGCCGACGATGCCACCGGAGCAGACCTTGAGGCCGACATTGCGCACGCGGTCCAGCGTGTCCAGGCGGTCCTGGTAGGTGCGGGTGGTGATGATCTGACCGTAGAACTCGGGCGAGGTGTCGAGGTTGTGGTTGTAGTAATCCAGGCCCGCTTCGGCCAATTGCTCGGCCTGGCCGTCACCCAGCATGCCGGCGGTCAGGCAGGTTTCCAGGCCCATGGCTTTGACTTCCTTGACCATCTCGCCAATGGCTTCCAGATGACGCTCTTTCGGCGAGCGCCAGGCGGCGCCCATGCAAAAGCGGGTGGCGCCATTGGCTTTTGCCGCGCGGGCAGCTTCCAGCACTTCTTGCAGCGGGATCAGCTTTTCGGCCTTGAGGCCGGTGTCGAAGTGGGCCGACTGCGGGCAGTAGGCGCAATCCTCTTCGCAACCACCGGTCTTGATGGACAGCAGCGTGGACAGCTGCACCGCATTGGCATCGAAGTTCTCGCGGTGCACTTGCTGGGCTTTGAACAGCAAGTCGTTGAAGGGCAGATCGAACAAGGCCACCACCTCGTTGACGGTCCAGGGCTTGGCGTTCTGGCGGTCGGCGTCCGTGGTCGGCGTCAGCGATTGGATCTGGTTGGTGGTTTGGGTGTGGGAAGAGTGGCTCATGGCGATTCCGAAAAACAGCAGATGTCAGGTATCAGGTGGCAGAGGCGGCCAGCGAGGCTTGCACGCGCTCAAGATTCAGATGGGCGGCCACGGCCGCGGCGGAAGGGTCAGACAAGCGGGGTACATGGCCCCAGCAGGGCGCGGCCAGGGCCGCGTCCAGCGCGGCCAGATTGTCCGCCACATAAGGCATGGCGGTGTCCACGGTGTTGGCCACCCAGCCGACCAGGGCCAGGCCGCGCGCGCGCACGGCTTCCGCCGTCAGCAAGGCATGGTTGATGCAGCCCAGGCGCAGGCCCACGACCAAGACCACAGGCAGGCCCAGATCCTGCGCCAGATCGGCGGTGTCAAAGCCCTCGCCCAGGGGCACACGGAAACCGCCCACCCCTTCCACCAGGGCCAGCTCGCCCAGGGCGGCGCTGGTGCGGATGGCGGCCAGCAGCGGCGCGCGCTCAATGCGCTGCCCTTCCAGGGC
This sequence comes from Paucibacter sp. DJ2R-2, assembly GCF_025717675.1. Classification (GTDB taxonomy): domain Bacteria; phylum Pseudomonadota; class Gammaproteobacteria; order Burkholderiales; family Burkholderiaceae_C; genus Paucibacter_A. The sequence goes on along the minus strand of NZ_JAJIRT010000003.1, from coordinate 357,969 downwards.
GGCGGCGATGTGCGGCGCACAGGCCGCGCGGAACTGCAAAGGCCCGACTTGCTCGGGGCGCATGCCCAGACGCTGGGCCGCCTGCAGGCGTTGCACATCGTCATTGACCCACGCGCCGTCGACCAGCTCCTGCCCCGCCGCCAGCGGCTTGATGGGCGCCACCCGCAAATCAGCCTCGGCCAGCAGATGGGTGAGGCCGGCGGTGATGCTGGTCTTGCCGATTTCGGTGTCGGTGCCGGTGATGAAAAAACCTCTCATGCGGCGGCCCTGTCCATGTCGGCGGCAGCCTCAGCCAGCGCGGCAAGCAGCTGATCCACATCCGCATCGCTGTGCGTCGCGCACAAAGTGATGCGCAGCCGCGCCTCGCCCTTGGGCACGGTGGGCGGACGGATGCCCGGCACGCGGATGCCTTCGCGCTCCAGGCGCGCGGCCAGGGCCATGACCTCGGCATTGCCGCCGACGATCATGGGCTGAACAGGGGTGTCCGAGGGCGCCAGGCGCCAGCCCAGGGCCGGGTGGCGGGCCAGCAAGGCATCCACACCCACGCGCAGCCGCGCCTGCAAGTGGCGAAGGTTGGCACGTCGGGCCTTGCCCAGATCGCCCTCGATCAGGGCAAAGCTGCTCAGCAGCGCATGCTCGACCGCCGGCGGCGAGGCGGTGGAGAAGATGTAGTTGCGGGCCGCCTGCAGCAGGTACTGGGTCACGGTGGCATGGGCCACGACGAAGGCGCCGGCCAGACCGGCCGCCTTGCCCAGGGTACCGACCAGGATCAGGCGTTCACTGCGCAAGCCAAAGTGCTCCAGTGAACCGCGGCCGTGCTCGCCCAGCACACCAAACCCATGGGCGTCGTCGACGATCAGCCAGGCATCGAACTCTTCAGCCAGGGCCAGCAAGGCCGGCAACGGCGCCAGATCGCCATCCATGCTGAAGACCGCATCGGTGACGATGAGCTTGACCTTGGCCGTGCTGGCGGCCAGCAGCTCGCGCAGCGCCGCCACATCGCCATGGGCATAACGTTTCACTTGCGCGCGTGCCAGGCGGGTGCCGTCGATCAGCGAGGCATGGTTCCAGGCCTCGGAGAAGATCTCGGCCTCTTCATCGCCGAGCGCAGTCACCACGGCCAGATTGGCCATATAGCCGGTGCAAAAACCCAGAGCACGGGCCTCGGGGATGTGGGGCACCAGCCAGCGGCTCAAGGTTTCAGCCACCTGCTCATGGGCGCGGCTGTGGCCGCTGATCAGGGGCGAGGCACCGGAGCCGCCGCCATAGATCTGGGCGCCTTCGATCAAGGCTTCACGCAGCGCGGGCTCGGCGGCCAGGCCCAGGTAATCGTTGGAACAGAACATCAGCAGCTCGCGCGTGCGGCCGTCGGCGCCGCGCACCTGCTGGCGCGGCGCGGTGCCGCTCTCGGCCTGGCGCAGGAAACGCGTCAGGCTCTGGGCTTCGATGGTGCGCAGCTTGGCGCTCAGGTGATCAAGCAACATGGACTTCTTTGCTCACGGGCTGGGCGCTGCCCTCAGAAGATTGGGACAGCACCTCATCCAAGGTCAGGCGCACAGCGCGGGCCAGGAAGGCGGCCGCTTCGGCGTCGATCAGATAGGGCGGCATCAGGTACACGGTGCCGCCGATGGGGCGAATCAGCAGCTCATGGGCGCGCGCGGCCAGATGGAAACGCTCGGCAAAACGCAGGCCCGGCTCGATCACATCGAAGGCCAGCACCATGCCCTGCTGGCGCAGATGGGCCACGCGTGGGTGGCTGGCCAGCGGCGCGAAGGCCTGCTTCAAGAGCTGAGCCTGCTCGGCATTGGCCTGCAGCTGACCGGCATCGAAGCGGTCCAGCACCGCATTCGCTGCGGCACAGGCCAGGGCATTGCCGGTGTAGGAATGCGAATGCAAGAAGCCGCGGCTGACGTCTTCACTCCAGAAAGCCTGGTAGACCGCCTCGGTCGTGAGCACCAGGGACAGGGGCATGGTGCCGCCGGTTATGCCTTTGGACAGGGTGATGAAGTCGGGCCACATGGACACGCCCCCACGCTCGTGGGTACACGAGCTGCCCCCCGAGGGGGCGCCGCCAGCTTGGGACGGCCCGGCGCTGGCTTGCCCACCGTCAACCAAAGCGTGTTCCCAAGCAAAAAAGGTCCCCGTGCGGCCGCAGCCCATGGCGATCTCATCGACGATCAGGTGCACCTCGAACTCGGTGCACAAGGCCCGCAGGCCGCGCAGATAGGCAGCGTCATACATCACCATGCCGGCAGCGCCTTGCACCAGAGGCTCGATGATGACGGCGGCGATGTGCGGGCCACGCTCGCTCAGCAGCTCGCGCATGGCAGCCAGGGCGGCCGCTTCGTTGCCCAGGCGGGCATCGGGCGACTCCACGATGTGCGCCCGCATCAAGAGCGGGTCATAGGCGTCGCGGAACACCTTCACATCGGTCACGGCCAGGGCGCCGATGGTTTCACCGTGGTAGCCGTTCTTCAGGCAGACAAACTCGCGCTTCTCGGCCCGGCCACGGTTGCGCCAGCTGTGGAAGCTTTGCTTGAGCGCAATTTCCACCGCGCTGGCGCCATCGCTGCCGAAAAAGACATGGCCCAGGGCCCCGCCCGTGCGCGCGCTCAGGCGCTCGGCCAGGCGCACGGCCGGCGCATGGGTGCAGCCGGCCAGCATCACATGGGGCAAGGTGTCGAGCTGCGCCTTGATGGCGGCGTTCAGGCCGGCATCGGCATGGCCAAAAAGATTGACCCACCAGGAGCTGTTGGCATCGAAGTAGCGCCGGCCCTCGTAGTCGTAAAGCCAGGGGCCGGCACCACGGGCAATCGGCAGCGGCGGCACGACTTCGGCGCGCGCCATCTGCGTGCAGGGGTGCCAGACGGCGGCCACGCTGCGGCGCTGCCAATCCTGCTGGGGTGTCAAAGGTGTACTGCTGGAAGTCATCAAACGGGATCGAAAAGAACTCAGGCCAACCAGCTCGGCCGGCTCTTGTTCAAAAAGCTCTGCACACCTTCACGGCCTTCGTCGCTGGCACGGATGTCAGCGATGCGGCGCGCGGTGTCATCACGCAGCGAAGCCGTGATTGTCGCGTGTGCGACATCCTGCACCAGGCACTTGCAGGCGCGCACCGCCGCCGGGCCGTTGGCACAGAGGGCGGACAGCAGGGCTTCGACCTTTTCGTCCAGGGTCTCGGCCGTGGCCAACTCATGGACCAGACCCAGGCGATGGGCCTCGGCGGCACTGAAGCGCTCGGCGGTGATGAAGTAGCGGCGCGAGGCCTGCTCGCCCAGGGCACGCACGACATAGGGCCCGATGGTGGCCGGCAGCAGGCCCAGCTTGGCCTCGGACAGGCAAAAGCCCGCCGTGTCCACGGCGACCACCACATCGCAGACCGACACCAGGCCCACGCCACCGGCGTAGACATCGCCCTGCACGCGGGCGATCACCGGCACCGGGCAGCTGTAAATCGTCCAGAGCATCTCGGCCAGGCGGGAGGCATCGGCATGGTTTTCGTCCCAGCTGTAGCCGGCCATGGCCTTCATCCAGTTGAGATCGGCGCCGGCGCAAAAAGCCTTGCCCTCGGCAGCCAGCACGATGGCACTCAGGCTGGTGTCCCGGCCCAGTTCCGCGAACGCAGCGCCCAGCTCGGCGATCACGCCCTCGTTGAAGGCATTGCGCACCTCGGGGCGGTTCAGGGTGACGCGGGCGATCTGGCCCGAGGGGCCGCTGCGTTCGATCTTGAGGCTGCTCTGCTGTTCACTCATGGCTGCTGCTTTCTGCTCCACACCACGGCGTCGTCCACCGCGTACAACTGACAGGTTTGGTTGCTGTAACGCTGGCAAAACGCCAGGGCCCGCGCCACGGCCGCATCGCCAAAGGCATAGCCGGTGCGGCCCTGCGCATTGAAGGCAAAAGCGCGCGGCTTCTTGGCGGCGAGAAATTTTCGATAGCTGTCCTTGGCGCCGGAGCCGCTCAGGGGCAAGGCCGCTTCGTCCTGCACGTCCAGCTCGGCATTGGCCGGCGGCACGGCGATCACCCCCGGGGTGCTGAAGCCCAGCTGGGCCAGGAACTCGTCGACCAGGGGCTGCCAGCTGTCACTGCCGGCACCGAACAGCGTATGGCCGTCTTCACCGAAGGCAGGCAAGAGACGGTAATCCAGTGAGGCGCCAGCCTCAGCAAAAGCTTTGGCCCAGCTGCGGCTGTAGCGCGGCGCGAAGTAGCGATCGTTCTCGGTGTAGACCCAGAGCGACTTCAGCTGGGGTGAGTTCTGCGCGATCAATTCGCCATAAGCCTGGTAGATCTGGCGCAGCTGCGTGCCGCCGCAGGGCTCGCCGGGGTGTTTGTCCGGGTCGCCGCCATGGCCGCCGGCGAAATTGATCGAAGCCACCTGCCCCGGCAAGCCGGCCGCCGTGGCGGCCACAGTGGAGATGCCACCGACCGATTGCCCGAGCAGCACCACGCGCTTGGCATCGATGTCAGCCTGCTGCTGCATATAGCCAACCACCGCCAGAATCTGCGAGGCGGCCGCCGCCAGGGCCGGCGCAAAACGCGGCTCGCGGCAGGAGATGCTGCTCTCCGGGTCGCCGGCCTCGGCCAGCTCGCCGTAGCCCAGACGCAGAGGCACAGCCACGGCAAAGCCTTTGCGCACAAAGTAGCGGGCGGCCGTCTCGAAACGCTGGCGTTTGTACTCGGCACGCTTGTCGGTCGAGCGGCCATGGCTGATCAGGACCAGCGGGAAGGGCCCAGGGCCGGCCGGCCGGAAGGTGGTGACCAGCAGATCGCCCTTGCTGGGCTTGCCAAAGGCATCCTGCACCTCGACCGGCACGCGCAGGATCTGCTCGCGCACATCGAGATGCAGACGCTCGGCGTCCGCAGCGGGAGCTGTGACCGCAGTGTCGCTGGCTTGCGAATGCACAACGCTCACGCCGACCAGCAGCGGGGCCGCCAAAAGGCACTTCAGAGCGGCCGGCAGAAAAGCGATGCGGCGCAGGCGTTCTATCAAGGTCATGGGGGTCAGGTCTTGCCTAGCCTTGCGGCCCATCACATGCGGAAGACGCCGAACTTCGTCTCGGCAATCGGCGCATTCATCGCCGCCGACAGACCCAAAGCCAGCACCCGGCGGGTGTCGGCCGGGTCGATCACGCCGTCGTCCCAGAGGCGGGCGCTCGCGTAGTAAGGGTGGCCTTGGTCTTCATACTGCTGGCGGATCGGCGCCTTGAAGGCTTCTTCTTCCTCGGCGCTCCAGCTGCCGCCCTTGCCTTCGATGCCGTCACGCTTGACCGTGGCCAGCACCGAAGCGGCTTGCTCGCCGCCCATCACCGAGATGCGCGCGTTCGGCCACATCCAGAGCCAGCGCGGGCTGAAAGCACGGCCGCACATGCCGTAATTGCCGGCACCGAAACTGCCGCCAATGATGATGGTGAACTTGGGAACACTGGCGCAGGCCACCGCCGTCACCATCTTGGCGCCCGCGCGGGCAATGCCTTCGTTCTCGTACTTGCGGCCAACCATGAAGCCGGTGATGTTCTGCAGGAACACCAAGGGGATCTTGCGCTGGCAGCAGAGCTCGATGAAATGCGCGCCCTTGTTGGCGCTCTCGGCAAACAGGATGCCGTTGTTCGCGACGATGCCGACCGGCATCCCCTCGATGTGCGCAAAACCGCAGACCAGGGTGGCGCCGTAGCGGGCCTTGAACTCGTCGAACTCGGAGCCATCGACGATGCGGGCGATGACCTCGCGCACATCGAAGGGCTTGCGCGTGTCGGTGGGGATCACGCCGTGCAGCTCGGCCGCATCGAACAGCGGCGCGCGCGGCGCTTGCAGGCGCTGCTGCTGCGCGCCTTCCTTGCGCCAGTTCAGCGCCGCCACCGACTGCCGGGCCAGGGCCAAGGCATGGGTGTCGTTGTGAGCCAGATGGTCGGCCACGCCCGAGAGCCGGGTGTGCACATCGCCGCCGCCCAGGTCTTCGGCCGTCACCACCTCGCCGGTGGCTGCCTTCACCAGCGGCGGGCCGCCCAGGAAAATGGTGCCCTGGTTCTTGACGATGATGGTCTCGTCGCTCATGGCCGGCACGTAGGCGCCACCGGCCGTGCAAGAACCCATGACCACAGCGATCTGCGGAATGCCCTCGGCGCTGAGGTTGGCCTGGTTGAAGAAGATGCGGCCAAAGTGATCGCGATCCGGGAAGACCTCGTCCTGGTTGGGCAGATTGGCGCCGCCCGAGTCGACCAAATAGACGCAAGGCAGGCGGTTCTGCGCCGCGATCTCCTGCGCGCGCAGATGCTTCTTGACCGTCATCGGATAGTAGGTGCCGCCCTTCACCGTCGCGTCGTTGCAGACGATCATGCAGTCCACACCCGAAACTCGGCCGATGCCGGCGATCATGCCGGCGCCAGGCGCGGCGTTGTCGTACATGTTCAGCGCGGCCAAGGGCGCGAGCTCCAGAAACGGCGTGCCCGGGTCCAGCAGCATCTCGACGCGGTCGCGCGGCAGCAGCTTGCCCCGGGCCGCATGCTTGGCGCGTGCCGCGTCGCCACCGCCCAGCGCGATCTGCGCCAGGTGCGCATTCAAGTCGTCAAGCAGGCCTTGCATGGCCTCGGCGTTGGACTTGAAATCTGCCGAACGGGCATTGAGCTTGGTGGTCAGCTGGGCCATGGGGTCTCCGAAAAACGGCGGCCCGCAGCGACGACGCCAGGGCCACGGGTGAGTTCAACTCAAATTCTTCTCAGGGCCTCGCACACCAATTGTGAGAGGCGGCGAGGCGCGAAGAATAGGCCAGACCGGAAAGACTGGCAAGTCCGACTTGAGTTCTACTCAATTATTGCGCAGAATCGCGCCGTGACTGCCTCAACGCCCTCCCCCACCGCCGCCGTCACCAAAGCCGCGGCCACGCAGCCCGCCCGCCGTGCGCCCGCCGGCGCCAAGGCCGAGCAGCGCGTGCGCGACATCCTGCGCGTGGGCCGCGAGGTGTTTGCCGAGCGAGGTTTCGAGCGTGCGACGACAACCGAAATTGCCGAACGCCTGGGTGTGTCCGAGGCCACGGTATTCACGTACTTCCGGGGCAAGCGCGAGTTGTGCATGCGCGTGATCGCCGATTGGTATGACGAGATCATTGCTGAGATTGAGGCCGGCCTGCCGCGCGAAGCCTCGGTGCGCGAGCAGCTGGAGTTCATGGTCCACACCCATTTGCGCCTGTTTCTGATCCAAGGCACGGGCTTGTGTGCCCTGGTGCTCTCGGAAGGCCGGCGCAGCGGCGACGACAAGCTGGGCGATGGTTTTGTCGAACTGCAGCGCCGCTACACCGCGCCCCTGATGGACTTGCTGGCCCGCGGCCAGGCCAGCGGCGAGCTGCGCGCCGACATCCCGCTGCGCCTGCTGCGCTCCCTGGTCTTCGGCCCCATGGAGCACATGCTCTGGGAGGTCATCCTGACGGGCCGCCAGATCGACACCGACCGCAGCGCCCGCGATCTGGTCGCCCTGCTCTGGCCCGCCCTGCAAGCGCCCGAGCAAGAGCTTCAGCGGCTGCGTGCTTTGAAGCAGCAGCTTGAGGCGGCATTGGCGCAAGGCTAGCTGACAGCGGGTTTCGGCACCCAGCAGTCGCTCAGATTGGGCTGTTGCCAAGGGTCGCCGGGCGAGTGCTTCCGCTCATGTCCCCCGGCCCGCGCTGCGCGCGGCCCTCCTCCTTGACTTCGCTTCAGCACTCACCCGACACCCCTTGTCAGTTCAATCGGGCGGCGTCTTCGTCGAAGGGGCAAAGCCTTGCTGGATCGGGGCGGCTGGGTGCTCTGCGCAGTGAAGTAAAGGAGGAGGCGCCAGCCGAAGGCTGGGGCCGGGGGACATGAACGGAGCAGAGTGCCCAGTCGGCCCGATCTCCGCCCAATCGAACGGCTGCTCAGTGCCGAAAGCCGGCAAACCGTAAAAAGGGCGGGCATGAAAAAAGGCCGGCATCAAGCCGGCCTCTCAGGTTCATGCTCGAGGGATTCGGGATCCAAGCCGCCTCTCGCGAGTCGGCTCGAACCAGATACCCCCGGGGCAGCTCAGATCACCAGAAGGTGTACTCGGCAGCCAGGCGCAGCATGCGGCCTTGGACGTCTTCACGATCCGGAGGAATCACGCCACCGATACCGAAGCCGCGATAGTCCACCGGCGCGCGGGTGCCCAGGATGTTGCGAACGTTGGCACTCAGCTTCAAAGCCTTGATCGGGCTGTAGCTGACGTTGTAGTCCACACGCGAGTAGGCACCGTAGCGGCACTGATCAGCATTCAGACCCTTGGTCTTGGCGCAGTCTTCGGTGGTCCAGGCAGGGGCATTGAAATCGCTGTTCAGGGCCGTGCTGTTCTGGTAGTGGAAGCTCAGCGCCTGCGACACATTGGCCACCGAGTGGCTCAAGGTGAAGCGCGACTTCCAACGCGGCGTGCCGTAGCGGCCTGCCATATTGTCGCCATAGCCCTTGCGCGCAGCGCTCCAGTAGTAGAGGCCTTCGGTGTAAGTCAGGTCCAGATCGGCACCGAACTTGCCCACTTCCGTGACGACCTGACCCTTGACGGTCACATCCCAACCCGAGGTCTTGGTGCGGAACAGATTCTCGAAGGTCGCGACCACCGAGGTCAGACGACCGGCCGTCACACCGTACTTGGCACGGGCTGCGGCATCAAAAATCTGATCGTCAGCCAAGGGCAGACGGTTGATCACACCGGCAGGCAAAGTGTCTTCGATGTTCAGCAGGTCGTTGGTCCCCTTGCGACCGATTTCGTCCTTGCGCTCGATATGCCAGTAGTCAATGGTTGCGCTCAGGTCCTTGACGGGCGAGAAGGCCAAGCCGAGGGTTGCGGAGCGGGCCGTTTCAGGCTTCAAGTCCGGGTTGTAAGCCACGATGCTGGCCAGACCGCGCGAGCATTCGCCGGTCACGTTGTCCGCCTGGGCGGTCAAGAGCTGCTTGTCGGGGTTGTTGGCCGGCAGAGCTGCGGCTTGCGCCTTCAGATCCTTGGCGTAGTTGGTCGCCGCGGCGCAACGCTTGGGGTCGCTGATGCCGTTGTTGAATGCGAACTTCGTCGAAGGCGCGTTCTCGGTCAGATTCGGAGCACGGAAGCCGGTCTCCACGGTGGCACGGAACAGCAGCTCCTTGCTGGGCTGGAAGCGCAGAGCGACCTTGGGCGAGAAGTGCGCACCGAAGCCAGGGAACTTGTCCACGCGGCCAGCAGCGGCCAGCTCCAGGGTCTTGGTCAGGGGCAGGTTGGCTTCCACGAACAAGGCGCCAAAGTTGCGCGCCGCGTCCGAACGAACCGAACCGTTGCCGACGATGTTGCCGCGCTCCAGACCACCCGTGGGCGTGATCTTCACTTCTTCACGACGCAGTTCGAAGCCGGTCGCAAAACCAATGGCGCCAGCAGGCAGGCTGCCCAGCTCGCCGGTCAGCTTGCCGTCGACAAAGTACTGCTTGATCTCAGCGTCATAGCCGTAGGTCGGGAACAGCTTGGCCAGCACTTCCGGGCTGTTGACTTGACCGATCTTGTAGCCATTGGGCTTGTTGAAGAAGTCGGGGTCCAAGACCTTCTTGGTGTAATCGCCGATGACTTCCTTGAAGCCGGCTTCGCTGAACGCGCCGCGCTGAGCCATGCGGCTCTTGCCGCCCATCACGCCCACAGCACCGTCCCAATCGAAGGCACCCCAGACGCCCTTGAGGCCACCCAGCACGCGGTACTGGTCCGTGTCGACAACGCTGCCGGCGCCAGAGTCCACGAAGCGATAGCGGAACTCAGCCTCGGCTCCGGTGTTGTTGAGTGGGTGACCAGCAGGCAGACCGCGGTTGGTGAAGCTGCGCAGGCCATTGGTCGTTGGGTCGCCCCAGACGGTCGTACCCTGGGCAGTTCCATAGGCGTTGTAGGCGCTTTCGTAGCTGGTCTTGGTGCTGGCGTACAGCGCTTCACCATAGGCCTGCAGATCCGGATTGATCTGGAACTTGGCGGCCACCAGCGCCGTCACGCGGTCGGCAGCGGGCGTGGCTTCAAAGCGCTCATAGCGGTCGTACTGGCACAGTCCACCGATCACGAGGTTGGCTGGGCAGCCAGCCACCGGGCCGATGGTGTTCTTGCCGTTTGCACCCTTGGTCAAGACGTTGCCGGGGTAGCTGTAGCTCGACGGGGTGCCGAAGCCAGAGGAGAAGGCAGCGTAGGCCGGATTAGAGTCACCCAAGACCTCGTTCCACATCACGCTGTTGCGCTTGTAGAGGTCGACATTGGCCAGCACATTGAAGCGCTGGGTGGCCAAATCGCCATAGCCGGCAGTCAGGGTCACGGACTTGTCGTTGAACTGGCTGTTCAACAAGGAACGCTCGCCAGACACCTTGCCAATCAAGCCTTGGAAGTCACGGCGGGTGATGATGTTGATCACGCCGGCCACAGCGTCAGAGCCATAGATTGAAGAGCCGCCGCTCTTCAAGATTTCCACGCGCTCGATGGCTTCCAAGGGCAGCGTGTCGATATTGGTGAAAACTTGGCTGTAGTCGGCCAGCGGATAGCTGGCGACACGGCGGAAGTTCATCAGCACCAGGGTGGACTGCTTGCCCAGGCTGCGCAGCGACACCGAAGAGGCGCCACCCGCAAAGCTGTTGCTGCCGCCCAGGTCACTCAGGCTGCCAGTGCTGGCGGCCAGTTGCTCAACCAGCTGGCGCACGGTGGCGACACCGCTCTTGGCGATGTCCTCACGGCGGAACACGGCCACGGGCGAAGCGCCTTCAGCGTCAACGCGCTTGATGTGGCTGCCGATGATTTCAACGCGCTCGAGCGACTGTGTCTCGGCAGCGAAGGAAGAAGAACAGGCCAGGGCGCTAGCCAAGGCGATGCCGGTCAGGGCCATGGGGGCCTGGCGCTTGATGGAACGGGACATGAGAAACCCTCAGAGTCGCTGCTTGGCCTGGTGGGCCGCCTGCAGCATTTTGTTGCTTACGTGGACTCGAACATGTGCGCCCTGCCACTCTGGAGCCCCTCGGAAAATCCCGATCTGGTGCTCCCGGAGCGGGCGCGGACCACATTCTGGCAGTGGTCCTCATGGTTTTCACGAGGCCGTTTCAGGGGATGCGTGATTGCCACACCTGGGTGCCAACTCGGTTTTTCAGGAGTTTTTGTGGCATGCAGATGTCAGTTCCGACCTTGGCAAGAACGCAAAAACTAGGGAATACCCGAAAGACTTGCGAAACAATTGAGCAAAGATCCACACGAAAACCCTGTCGATTCTGCGTTTGCAGCCTCCTAAGATCGTCTGTTCGAAAGCATGAGCCGTGCGCTCTACGACAACCAAGACGAGGAGACTGTCCATGAACAAACCATTTCTGGCCGCCCTAGGCCTGAGTCTGGCGGCGCTGAGCCACGCCAGCCTGGCCGGCGAGAAGATCTGGATCAGCCTGGGCGACGCCGCCCTGGCCCAGCTGCAAAAGCACAGCGACAGCGCCCGCCCCCGACTGAGCATCAGCAGCGGCCTGAGCCGCTCCGGTGAATTCACCTCCGCCAACGGAGCACGCCGGCCCGGCCTGAGCAGCGGTGCCGCCAGCACTGCGGCAGCCGCCCAGCCCGAATCCATCCACCTGCTGCAAATCGACGAAGACCTGCTCGGCCAGCTGTCCGATTCCATCCACGAAGAGCTGCGCCGCTGCGGTGGCTATATGTTCCACGCCAGCCTGGAAGACGGCCTGGCCACCCTGCAAGCCCACAGCGCCGAAGCTGCCAAGACCCGCGGCCAACTGAGCAGCACGGGCGACGCCACGGCGGCAGGCCGCGTGCCTCTGCTCTCGCGCCCCAGCTACGTGATCGACCAGCAGGCCCTGGTCACGCCCATGCTGACGCAGATGCAGGCCAGCCGCATCGGCCAGACCATCATCGACCTGTCCAGCTTCACCAACCGTTTCTACAAAACCAGCTCGGGCGTGGCCGCGTCGAACTGGATCCAGCAGCAATGGGCCGCCTTGGGCGCCGGCCGCAGCGACTACTCGGTGGTGCAGTTCAACCACCCGACCTGGGCCCAAAAATCGGTGATCGCCACCATCAAAGGCAGCGACAACAGCCGCGAAGTGATCGTGCTGGGCGCGCACATGGACTCGATCAACGGCTCCAACACCACCGAAACCACGGTGGCGCCGGGCGCTGACGACGACGCCTCGGGCGTGGCCAGCCTGACCGAGATCATTCGCACCCTGATGGCCAACAACTACAAGCCGCGCCGCACCATCCAGTTCATGGCCTACGCGGCCGAGGAAGTGGGCCTGCGCGGCTCGCAGGAAATTGCCAAGAGTCACAAACGCCTGGGCGCCAATGTGGTGGGCGTGATGCAGTTGGACATGACCAACTACAAGGGCTCGCCCAAGGACATCTACATCTACACCGACTACACCGATGCGGCGCAGAACCAGTTCGTCAACAACCTGATCCAGACCTACCAGCCCGAGCTGAGCATCGGCACCGATGTCTGCGGCTACGGCTGCTCGGACCATGCCTCCTGGACCGCCCAGGGCTTCGCAGCGTCCATGCCCTTTGAGGCCGCCTTCAACCAGGACAACCCCAAGATCCACACCGCCAACGACACCTACGCCAACACCGGCAGCCAGGCCGACCATTCGTTGAAGTTCGCGCGCCTGGGCCTGTCCTATGCGGTGGAACTGGGCAGCGACGGCCCCGGCAGCAGCGTGCCCAGCGACAAGACTGAAATCCTCAAGGGCCGCCTGGCCACGGGCGCCAGCCAGGTGCTCGGCCCCTTCAAGGCCAAGGCCGGCGCCTTCAAAGCCAGCACCATCGGCGAAGGCGACATCGACCTCTACGTCAAGGTCGGCGCCGCGCCCACGACCAGCAGCTTTGATTGCAAGTCCGACGGCAGCACCTCCAGCGAAAACTGCGCCGTGAATCTGAGCGGCAACAGCGAGGTCTATGTGCTGCTCAAGGGCTACGCCGCCGGCACTTACAAGCTGACGGTCAGCTACCAGCCCTGATGACGGTGTTTATGAATCCCTGACGAGTGAAACTTCGGCCAGCCCTTGGGTGCGAACTCAGGGCTGGCTTTTTTTATTCGTCAGCGACAAGGCCTCGGCTTGGGCCGCGGAGAGCTTGCGGGCATGCAAAAGCTGCAGCTCGCCGAGGGTCGCCAGATCGGCAAAGTACTGCACAAAATCGGGCCGGCTTGAGCATTCCAGAGGCTGGCCCGCGGCGGCTTCGTAGAGCTTTCCACCTTCAGAAAGTGCGCCGGCTTGAAGACCCATGCGCTCCTGCCCACGAGCAATCCAGTCGTGTGTGGCACCGTCCGCACGCCTGCCGAGAGCTTCGGCCAAGGCGAGTGCGCCGAGGTCCTCACTCTCTTTCCAAAGTTGCTGCGCCAGGGTCGAGCAGGCCTGCTTCAACTCTAGGTCCGCCGCAGCTTCTTGCACTGTGCACAAGCGCATCAGGCCGCTGCGATGAAACAGCCCCGTGTCAACGGCGAACAGCACCCACAGCGATTGCTGCGCCGCCTTGCGCAGGCCTGGGGTCTGAATCAAGGGCAGGCTCAGCAAGGCCTGCAAGGCGTGGCGGCCGTATTCGATGGACCGGGGCGCTTGTACAGCCCGCATCAAGGCCGCACGCTGGGCGCTCGCCGTGGGCATTTCTCCCAGGGCCGCCAGCCAGGCCAGGCGATTGTCCGGCTCTACCTCCGCCCACAGGGACGCCGGGACACGTGTACAAGCCGCCGCACCCGAGCAATGCGCCTGCAAGGCCTGATACACGGCGAAGGGCTGGCGACTCTGACGAGCCAGCTCCTGCAGCCGGGCCTGGGCCCGAGCTTTCATGGCCTCGTCGGCCGGGTAGCGAAACTGCAGCCACTCCGCCACCACCTGAGATTGCGTATCAGCCCGCAAGCGAAGCTGCCGCGCCGACTCGTCGACCAAGCGACGCATAGCCCGACTCCGCTGGCCGTCAGCTGAAGCGTCCTCGCCTTCGCCCTGACGCCAAGCTTCATCGGCACACCAGCGCGCATCGACCCGCCGTGCTTCCCACTCCGCTGCGTCGATGCGCGAGCCCGGCGGCGGCGTCAGCGTGGCCACACCGGCACGACGGTATTGCTCGGCCAGCACCTGGTCCTCGGCTTCGCGAGTCAGGCTCCAGAAAGGGCTGATCGACGCGCCCGAAGCCGCAGCGGACTGGGCTGTCGCCGTGCGCGCAGCGAGCTCAGCCGCCGCCTCAGCCGGCGCGTGCACGGGCCAGTACAGCCAGGCGACCAGGCCCGGCCCGGCCAAGCCGGCCAGCACGCCGAGCCATCGGCGGCGATATGGATGACGATGAATTCGAACGCCTGGCTCTGTGGCCATGTTTCCCCTCCCCGGGTCCCTCTGACGATTTTGTCTGCTCAGTCGGGACGCAGATGATAGGGGCCTAACTCAGCTGCCTCGGTCGGCCAGCGCTTCCCGCACGGCCGCCACCTGGCGGCGCGAGACCGACAGCCATTCGTTGACATGGGCGATGCGCACCGCCCAGCCATCGGCCACCTCGGCGTTCACCAGGTCCAAGCCGCCGAGCTGGGTATCGCTGCCATCGTCCGGGCTGGCATGGCTGGGCGCATGGCGCTCCAGCTGGCGCACCGCCGACTTGGCCACCAGGGCATTGCGGTGCACGCGCAGAAAGCGCTCGCCCAGGCGAGGCTCCAGCTCCGACAGGCTGCCGTCCATCACCAGGCTTTGGGTGGCGGTGCGCAAGGTCAGGTACTTCAGCTCGGCCTTGAGGTACAGCACTTCGTTCAGCGGCACGCGGATCAAACGGCCTCGGTCGCTGACCACAATGACCGGCTGCTCCGGCTCCAACTCGCCGGGCTGGGTGGCCTGGAAGGTCTGCATGGCCGAGCGCTCAGCCAGGCGCTGGGCGACACGGGTCAGCGCCGCCTGCAAACGCTCGCGCCGCACCGGCTTGGTCAGGTAGTCCATGGCCTCCAGCTCGAAAGCTCGCAAGGCATGGCCGGCATGGGCGGTGACGAAGACGATGGCCGGTGGCTGGGCCATCTGCTGCTGCAAGCTGTCGGCCAGCTGAAGGCCATCGGCACCGGGCATCTGCACATCAAGCAGGATCAGGTCACAGCTGTGATCGCGCAACCAGTGCTGAGCCTGGGTGGCGCTGCCCGCCTCGGCCACCACCTCGGCGCGCGGGTCCACACAAGCCTCGAGCAGGCTGCGCAGGCGCAAGCGGGCCAGGGGTTCGTCATCGACGAGAAACACAGTGAGGGCAGCGGACTGCATGGCGTGAAACTGAAAAACGGCAAGACAAGGCAAGGGTCAAAGCGGCAGGACGATGCGCACGGCAAAGCGCCCCGGCGAAGGACTCAGCTCGAAGCTGGCCGCGACATCATGCATCAGGCGCAGGCGCTGGCGCACATTGCGCAGAGCCAAACCGTGACCAGATGTTTGCGCCACGCGGCCGACGCTGTTGCTGACGGAAATCTCCACCTCGGCGCCGCGCCGGCGGGTTCGGATCTCGACGTCACCGCCATCGTCATTGGGTTCGACGCCGTGGCGCACGGCGTTCTCGACCAAGGGCTGCAGCAGCAGGGGCGGCACGCGCGCGCCGCTGGCGGCGGGGTCCAAGTCCCAGTGCAGGCGCAGGCGTTCGCCGAAGCGCACCTGCTCGATGTCGAGGTAGCGCCGCGCCAGCTCGACCTCCTCATCCAGGCGCACCACCGTGGTGGCATCGGCCAGGGCGACACGAAACAGCTCGCTCAAGTCTTCCAGCAAGCCCTCGGCCTTGAGCGGGTCCAGGCGCACCAGAGCGATGGCGCTGTTCAAAGTGTTGAAAAGAAAGTGCGGGCGGATGCGTGCCTGCAGCTCGACCAGCTGGGCCAGGGCGTCGGCCGGGCGCTGCGAGCGCTCGCGCAGCTTCATCCAGGCCAACATCAGGGAAGCCACGGCGGCGCCGGCCACGAAAATGCTGACCAAGCGAAACAGCGTGCTCGCTTCGAAGGCCGCAAAGCTCAGCAGCTGCCAGCCCATGGACGAACACAGGCCGCCCAAGCTCAACAAGCTCAGCCACTGCGCGGGTTCGCTGAAGCGGGCGAGCAGACGTTTGCTGGCACAGACCAGCAGCAACCAGAGCAGCACGGCCGACAGCGTCACCACCGTGCCGCTGGCCACCCAGCTCATCCACTCGTCCAGATTGCGCGCCGCCAGCGCCAGGCCCAGGCCCAGCAGCCCTTGCACGCCCAACACCGCGCGCAGCACCAGGCCGACATGGCAGACATCAAAGACCCGCTGTGGGTCGAACAGAGGCAGGACCTCGGTCTCCTCGGCCGGCTGGGTGGGCAGGCCGAGGATGCTGGTCAGGCTGGTGGTGTCCGGCCAGACGCTGACGCGGCTGGGCGTGCCGCCTTCGGCATCGGTGGAGGAAGGCTTGGGGCGAGGCGAGGACACGAGGGACACAGCTCCTGAAGTCATGCGAGCCGCGCGGGGCTGCGGCCGGTGCGGCTCGATAGAATCGGGCGCCCTCGGATTGTGCGTCAGCCCCGAGGGCCCCAGCCTCTTCTTCAGCAGCAAAGCGCCCTTCTGCCCATGTCCTCCTCCGCCCAAGCCCCCGGTCAGCCCAGTGACAACCAGCTCGCCAACAAGGCACAAGCCTGGTCCGCGCTCTTCTCCGAGCCCATGAGCGATCTGGTCAAGCGCTACACCTCCAGCGTGTTCTTCGACAAGCGCTTGTGGGCGGCCGACATCCAGGGCAGCCTGGCGCACGCCGAGATGCTGCATGCCCAGGGCATCCTGGCCGCCCAGGACCTGGCCGACATCGAGCGCGGCATGGCCCAGATCAAGAGCGAGATCGAAGCCGGCCAGTTCGACTGGCAGCTCGATCTGGAAGACGTGCACCTCAATATCGAAGCCCGCCTGACCGCCCTGGTCGGCCTGGCCGGCAAGCGCCTGCACACCGGCCGCAGCCGCAACGACCAGGTCGCCACCGATGTGCGCCTGTGGCTGCGCGGCGAGATCGACGAGCTGCTGCTCCTGCTCAAGGCCTTGCAGACCGCCTTGGTCGATGTGGCCGAGAAGAACGCCGAGACCATCTTGCCGGGCTTCACCCATCTGCAAGTGGCACAGCCGGTCGCCTTCGGTCACCACCTGCTGGCCTATGTGGAAATGTTCGCCCGTGACGCCGAGCGTCTGGTCGATGCACGCCGCCGCGTCAACCGCCTGCCCCTGGGCGCGGCCGCCCTGGCCGGCACCAGCTACCCGCTGGATCGCGAGCGCGTGGCCCGCACGCTGGGCATGGAAGGTGTCTGCCAGAACAGCCTGGACGCCGTGTCCGACCGCGATTTCGCCATCGAGTTCAGCGCCGCCGCCTCGCTGGTGATGGTGCACATCTCGCGCCTGTCGGAAGAACTGATCCTGTGGATGAGCCAGAGCTTCGGCTTCATCGACCTGGCCGACCGTTTCTGCACCGGCTCGTCCATCATGCCGCAGAAGAAAAACCCCGATGTGCCCGAGCTGGCACGCGGCAAGACCGGCCGCGTGGTCGGTCATCTGATGGGCTTGATCACCTTGATGAAGGGCCAGCCCCTGGCCTACAACAAGGACAACCAGGAAGACAAGGAGCCGCTGTTCGACACGGTGGACACCTTGAAAGACACGCTGCGCATCTTTGCCGAAATGGCCGGCGGCATCACGGTCAAACCCGAGGCCATGGAGCGCGCGGCCCTGAAGGGTTATGCCACCGCCACCGACCTGGCCGACTACCTGGTCAAGAAGGGCCTGGCCTTCCGCGATGCGCACGAGATCGTCGCCCACGCGGTCAAGACCGCGATCGCCAGCGGCGTCGATCTGTCCCAGCTGCCCCTGGCCGAGCTGCAGAAGTTCGATGCCCGCATCGGCGACGATGTGTTTGAGGTGCTGAGCCTACGCGGCTCGCTCAACGCCCGCAACATCCTCGGCGGCACGGCGCCAGCCCAGGTGCGAGCCCAGGTGGCCCGCCACCGCGCCCGCCTGGCGTAAATCCGAGCGAGCCAGCACCGAGACCTCATTCATGTTCAAAGCCCGCTTGAGCGTCTGGCTGGGCGTGCTGGTGGCCGTGGTGGCCACCCAGTTCGCCGTGGTGGTCTGGCTGGTCAACCAGTCGGAGCTGGAGCGCTCGCGCAGCCTGCGCGCCAAAGACGCCCTGGTCCAGTACCTGGACCTGGCCGCCAACAAGCAGCGGCTCAAGGTCTGGTTCGCCCAGTACCTGCTGACCGATGCGGCGCCCGTGCCCTTGCGTGACAGCTATCTTCAGCGCATGCAGGCCAGCCTGACCGAGCTGGAGCGCTTGCACGCCTTGGAGTCCTCTGACCCTGGCGACCGCGCCATCGAAACCGTGTCGCGCCAGACCCTGGCCGCGCTGCAAACGAACTTCGAGGCCTTGCGCGCCCAGATCCTGCAGGCCCAGCCGCACACCCCCCACCCCAACCCGAGCAGCGAACGGGCCACGGTCTGGGACGAGATGCTGGGTGTGTTCGACATCTCCCAGGGTCAGGACATGCGCACCCTGATCGCCGAGGCGATCCGCCTGCAAGAGACGCACAGCCGCGCCACCGAGGCCGCCGCGCAAACGGCGCTGGAGCGCTCGCGCCGCCTGGCCATCTTCAGCATCTTGTCCACCATCGTCCTGTCCATGGGCTTTGTGGCCTATTTCGCCTGGGACATCCGCCGCCGCATGGCGCCCTTGCTGGACGGCACCCTGGCCTTGCAGGCCGGCCGCATGGAGCACCGCATCGCCGTGCATGGCCGCGACGAATTCGACCGCCTGAGCCTGAGCTTCAACCGCATGGCCGAGGAGATCCAGCTGCACCGCGCCAACGAAGCCAGCCAGCGCCAGCGCCTGGAAGACGCCGTGGCCCAGCGCACCCAGGACCTGCACGCCGCCAACCAGCAGTTGCTGGAGATCGACCACTCACGCCGCCAGTTTTTCGCCAACATCAGCCACGAGCTGCGCACGCCCACCACCGCCATCCTCGGCGAGGCCGAGATCAGCCTGCGCCGCAGCGGCCATGCCGAGAGCGTCTACCGCGAGGCCCTGGAACGCGTGGCCGCCACCGCGCGCCAGCTGGGCGCTCGCATTGCCGAGCTGATGAGCGTGGCCCGCCAGGGCGAGGACAGCCTGCAGGGCGAGCGACAGCCCATTGATGTGCCGGCCCTGCTGCAGCAAGCGCTGGAGCAGCAACGCGGCGCGGCGGCCGCGCAAGGCCTGGACCTGCAGCTGCAGGGCGATGCGCTGGAGCTGCTGCAGGCCCTGCCCGGTCAAGGCCTGCAGCTGCGCGGCCAGGCCGCCAAGCTGGGCCAGGCCCTGACCATCTTGCTGGACAACGCCCTGCGCTACACGCCCGCGCCGGGCTCGGTCTTCCTGGGGGCCAGACTGGATCTGGCCACGCCCCAGCCTCGCCTCGTGCTGTGCGTGGAAGACAGCGGCATCGGCATGGCCCCCGAGGAACTGGGCCGCGCCCAGGAGCGCTACTGGCGCGCCGAGGCCGCGCGCCGCCTGCGCCCCGAGGGCATGGGCTTGGGCCTGGCGATCGCCGCGGACATTGCCGCCGCACATGAGGGCCGGTTGGAATTGCAAGCCCGGCCCGAGGGCGGCTGCCGTGCCTGCCTGATCCTGCCGCTGGATGCGGCGGCGCAAGCCTGAGCAGCAAGGCCCACGACATGCCCCATCTCCTGATCGTCGAAGACGACCGCCGGGTCTCGGACTTTCTCAACCGCGGCCTGCGGGCCGAGGGCTACCAGATCACCGTGATCGAGCGCGGCGACCTGCTGCAAAAAAGCGTGGAACAGCTCGAGCCCGATCTGATCCTGCTCGATGTGATGCTGCCCGGCATCAGCGGCGTGGAAGCCTGCCAGCGCCTGCGCGCCGCGCGCTGCCGCACGCCGGTGCTGATGCTCACCGCCATGGATGCGCTGGAGGACAAGGTCAGCGGCCTGCGCTGCGGCGCCGACGACTACCTGACCAAGCCTTTTGCCTTCGAGGAGTTATTGGCCCG
Organism: Paucibacter sp. DJ2R-2; assembly: GCF_025717675.1. Classification (GTDB taxonomy): domain Bacteria; phylum Pseudomonadota; class Gammaproteobacteria; order Burkholderiales; family Burkholderiaceae_C; genus Paucibacter_A. The sequence continues at coordinate 337,997 of NZ_JAJIRT010000003.1, read as the reverse complement.
CATCGAGGCCTTGCTGCGCCGCGCCGAAGCGCCCGGCGAAGACGCGGGCGGCAGCAGCGTCCGCCAGCGCCAGCTCAGCCTGGGCGATCTGGTGCTGGACCTGGAGCGCATGCAGGTGCGGCGAGATCAGCAGTTGGTCACCATGACGGCGCGCGAGCTGGCCCTGCTGGAGATTTTGATGCGCCACCCAGGCCGGGTGTTCAGCCGCGAGCGCATCCTCAACACCGTCTGGGGTTACAGCGAGGATCCACTGACCAATGTGGTCGATGTCTACATCCGCCGCCTGCGCGCCAAGCTGGACGAGGGCCGCGAGCAACCCCTGATCCAGACCGTGCGCGGCCTGGGCTACAAGATCGACAGCGAGCCGGCCTGAGCCTTTTTGCTTCTGGCCGGACCCGCTGCCGCGACTCAGTTCGCCGTGTAGGGCAGCGAGGAGTGGTGCAGCACGATGCGGATCACGCCGCTGTCGTCCTTCTTGAAGGTCCAGGTCTTGTCGACCGTGGTGACCTTGCCGTTCTTGTCGGTCATGCTGACCTTGCCCATGGTGTTGGCCACATCACCGTTGATGTGCACGGCGGCGTTGCTGACCTCGACCTTTTTCCAGCCCTTGAGCGCGAAGCCGCTGTCCTTGGGGAAGTTGGCGTCGCCGCCGACGAAATAGGACAGTGCGCCCTCCTTGGTGGTGCGGAAGGTCTGTGGCTCCACCGTCAACGTGGGCTTGAACAGCACCGGGCCGAGCTTGTAACCGTAGGCGCCGTCCAGCACGGCGCTGGCCGTGGCCTTGGCCTTGGCAAGGCCACCGCTTTGGTAGTCGTCGCTGATCTTGACCAGGGCCTCGCCCCAGGCCTTTTGCGCGGCCTCGACCTCGGCCAGGCTGATATTGCTGTTGTAGACGCGTGCTTCGCCGGTCTGGGCCAGGGCGGCGTTGGTGCCGAACAGGGCCAGCGAGGCGGCCAGGGTCAAAACACCGGTGGAGAGCTTGGATTTCATATTCATGGCGAGCTTTGCGGTCGCGCTGCAGACGCAGGCGGGTTGAGGGGAATGGTTGGCATCGTGAGCGAGGCCGACCGGTCGATTTCTCTGCTTCATTCAGCGCCGCACCCTGGGGTGCTGCACGGCCTTCATTCCATCAAGCCGGGCTGATCGCTCCATGAACTGCAGATGAACCGCAGCGCACGCGCAGATGAACCTCAGATGAACAGCCTGCCCGGCGCTACCCCACGGCGCGGATGCCGCTACGGCCACGGGCTGGCACGGAGCCGCTGCACGCACGGCCACAATCGCGCGCCATCACCACCCGGCTTCGGCCCCACGCCCCATGCCACGCGCACTTCTGCTCGCCCTGTCCCTGGCCCTGCTGCCCGTCCTGCAACTGCTGCCCCAGAGCAGCCAGGCGGCCGACCCGCTGTGGCTCAAGACCCTGGCGCATCTGGAAGCGCAAAAGCAGGTCGTGCCCGATGAATCGAGCACCCGCATCGAGGCCACCAGCAACTACACCGACACCACGCTGACCCGCCGCAAGCTGGACCATTGGGAGGGCAGCAAGCCCATCTACCGCATCACCGCTGCCGAGCCGCCGCTGGCACCGGGCGACGCCGAGCGCGAAGGCCAGAACCAGCAGATCGGCGAAACCATGAGCCGCGGCCAAGACTGGCTCAAGCCCGACACCCCGGTGCGCCGCAGCGAGGGCGTCGCGCTCGACGGCCAAAGCTGGACCCTGTTCGAGGCTGAGGACAAGAGCTTCACTCGCAAGGTGCAGCTGCGCGCCTGGGTCGACCCCGAGACCGGCCGCCCACATCGCATCGACATCCAGGGCCGCTTCATGATGGTGATCCAGCTGGACGTCAGCTCCCGCTACCAGGCCGACGCGCGCGGCCGCAGCCTGGCCCAGAACGTGACCGGCACCCTCAAGGTGGACACCCTGGGCAAGGGGATGAATCTGCGCTTTGACATCGCCGTTGATTCCTGGGCCGAGCGACCCTGAACCCAGGACCGCAGCGGCAGGGCCCAACGGCAGTCTGATTGATTTGCGACAAGAAAGCCGCGAACCGTCCGCGCCCGAGCCGCCAAATGCGCTACCCTGCCGGCCCTATGAGCACCACCCTTGCATGGACCGACGCCCTGGTCCTGAACCAGCCCCAGATCGACCAGACCCACCAGGAGTTCGTCGCCCTGCTCAATGAGCTGGGCGAAGCCCTGGCCCAGCCCGAGCCCGATCCCCTGCCCTTGTATGCGCGTCTGCTGAGCCACACCGAGGCCCATTTCGCCATGGAAGAGGGCTGGATGGCTGCCACCGGCTTTGCCGCCGACAACTGCCACAGCAAGCAGCACGCCATGGTCTTGGATGTGATGCGCCAGGTGCTGGCTCACACCCATGCCCATGCCGACCTGGAGCCCATGCGCAATCTGCTGCCCGAGCTGGTGAACTGGTTTCCGGCCCACGCCGACATGATGGACGCGGCCCTGGTCTTCCACATGAGCCAGGTCGGTTACGACCCGGTCAGTGGTGCGATCGCCCAGCCCCTGGCCACCGAGGCCAGTGGCATCAGCTCCTGCGGCAGCAAAGACTGCAGCTGAGCCGTCTTCGCTGCACTCAAGCGGCGCGCAAGCAGTCGACGATCTTGAGCCGGGCCGCCCGCCAGGCGGGGATGAAACCACCCACAAAGCCCATGAACAGGGAGAACAGCAAGGTCTTCCAGACAATGGCGGGCGTCAGGCGAAACTGAAACGCCAGCTCCGAGAAGGTCTGGAAATTGGTGGTGCTGATGTTGACGGTTTGCATCAACGAGGCTGCCGCCAGGCCGAGCAGCCCGCCGATCAAGGACAGCAGCATGGCCTCCAGCAAGAAGGCCAGCAGCACCGCGCCGCGGCGAAAACCCAGCGCGCGCAAGGTGCCGATTTCGCCAATGCGTGAGGCCACGGCCGCGAACATGGTGATCATCGCGCCGACGATGGCGCCGATCGAGAACACCACCGACAAGGACGTGCCCAGGATGCTGATGAAGGTCGCCAGGGCTTCGCTCTGCTCGGCGTAAAAGCGGATCTCGGGCTTGGCCTCCAGCTGTAGGCGCGGGTCGGCCTCGATGGCGGCGCGGATCGCCTCAAACTGGGCCTGGTCTTGCAAGCGGAACACCACACTGGAGAAAGCGTCGCGCCGGAAAGCCTGCAGCATCTGCTCGCTGTCGCCCCAGATCTCGGAATCGAAAGCGCTGCCGCCGGCATCGAAGACGCCGACCACGGTCCAATCGCGCCCGGCGAAGCGAAGCGTCTCGCCCAGGCCCGCACCCTGGAAACCCTGAGCGACCGCGCGGCCGGTGATGATCTCGGAGCTGCCGGCCCGGAACATGCGCCCCTCGATCAGGCGCAAGCTCGGGCGCAGCTGCAGGCCCAGCTCCGAGCTGCCACGCACGGTCACATTGCTGGGCTTGCCACTGCCGCGCTTGGGCAGGTTGTTCAGCACCACAGGCTCTTTGCTGAGCAGCGGCAAACCGGCGGCATCGGTGGCGATGCCGGGCAGGCTCTCGACGATGGCGGCCTGGCCACGCGAGATTCCGCTGTTGATCTCGGCGCCGGCGCCCTTGCGCAGCACGATCACGTTGTCCGCCTGCCCGGTGGCCACCAAGGTGCTGCGTATGCCCTCGCTCATCATCAGCACGGTGGCGAAGACATAGACCACAAGGGCCATGCCACCGGCCGTCAGCAAGGTGGTGACGCGCCGCACCCAGAGGTTGCGCGCGATGTAGCTGAGTGGAATGGCTCTCATGTACACCGGCCTCGCCGATTCAGGCAGGCACCCATGGCCGAGCCCTGCTGCGCTTCAACCCACATGGCGCAGGCCCTGAACAATGTCGATGCGGCTCATCTTCCAGGCCGGCCAGGCCGCAGCCACCGCACCCACGACCAGGGCCGCCGCCAATTGCAAGCCCATGGTCAAGGGCGAGACCTGGAACACCGGGAACAAGGTGCCTGCCGCCTGAGCAAAGGCAGCGGCCATGGGCAGGGTCAGGGCCACCGCCAGCAGGCCGCCCGCCAGGGCGATGGTCAGGCTCTCGCCGAGCAGCAGCTTCACCACGAAACCGGGGCCGAAGCCCAGGGCCTTGAGGGTGGCGTACTCGGCCAGCCGCTCACGCGCCGTCATGCTCATGGTGTTGGCCATCACCGCCATGATGATGATGACGATGATGTAGCTGACCGCCTGCACTGCCACCAGGATCGCCTCGCTCATGGACACAAAGCTGAGCTGAAACGCACTCTCGGTTTCGGTCAGGGTTTCGGCCAGAGAGTTTTTGAACTGGGCGTCAACGCGCTGCGACACCAGCGGCGCCTGCTGCGGCTCCTCGATGCCCAGCACATAAACGCCGACGAAATCAGCCCGGTTGCCATAACGCTTGCGCAAGCTCTCGTTGATCAGGCCCCAATGGAACAGCATCTGGCTTTCGTCGGTCTTGGCCTCGGCGCCGTCCCAGATACCGCGCAGGGTGAAACTCCAAGTGCCCGGGTAAATCGTGCCGCGCAGCGGAATCTGGTCACCGATCTTCCAGCCGAACTTGTCCGCCAGCTTGCGCCCGACGACGGCGCCTTGCCGGTCGCGAATGAAGGCCAGGCGCTGCTCATCGCTGAGGCGGTACTCGGGGTAGAGCGCCAGGTAGCTGGCCGGCTCGACCGCGAACTGGGGGAAAAAATTGCGCTCGGTGATGTAGACGCCGCCGAACCAGTTGGCCCAGGACACACGGTTCACCCCCTCCACCGCCTTGAGCCGCTGGGCATAGGCCAGAGGCAGCGGGAAGGTCAGCGAGATCGCGCTGCGCGAGACCAAGCGTGTGCTGCTGGAGGCCTCGACGCCGGCATACCAGGCGTCGACGATGGTGCGCAAAAGGCCAAAGGCCGACAGTGCCACCACCAGGCCGACCAAGGTCAGCAGCGTGCGCAAGCGATGCCGGAAGGCATTCTTCAGCAGGAGCTTGAGCAGAAAGGGCATGGCAGGCGGCTGAACTCGGGGGCGGACGCGGTTTCGGGCTCGGCTTATGGCGCAGGGGCGCCGGCCACATCGGGCACCAAGACGCCCTTTTCCAGATGGATGAGGCGCCGGGCCCGGGCTGCGGCCTTGGGGTCGTGGGTCACCATGACGATGGTCTTGCCCAGCCGGCGATTGAGGTCCTCGAGCAAGTCCAGCACCTCCTGTCCGGTCACGCGGTCCAGGTCGCCCGTGGGCTCATCGGCCACGATCAGGCTGGGGTCGCTGACCAGGGCGCGGGCGATGGCCACACGCTGCTGCTGGCCGCCCGACAACTCGTTGGGAAAGTGATCCATGCGGTCATCCAGCCGCACCAAGGACAAGGCCGCTTCGGCATGCAGGCGGCGTTCGCGGGCCGACAGCCCCGTCAGCAACAAGGGCAGTTCGACGTTCTCCAAGGCCGTCAACACCGGCATCAGGTTGTAGAACTGGAAGATGAAGCCCACCTGCGCCGCGCGCCAATCGGCCAGCGCCCCTTCGCCCAGGGTGGCAATGTCCACGCCCCCGATCACGATGCGGCCACTGCTGGGCTGATCGATGCCAGCGATCAGGTTCAACAAGGTGCTCTTGCCCGAACCGCTGGGGCCCATCAAGGCCACGAACTCGCCGGCCTGCACATCAAGGCTGACATCCAGCAGCACCGGGATGTCCTGCTGGCCGCGGCGGTAGGCCTTGGACAAGGCCTCGATATGAATCAGCGGGGCCTTGTCGCTCATGGCTTGGCTGACAGGGTGACCTGGCTGCCCGCGGCCAATTTGGGCCCTGGCTCCAGCACCACGCGGTCCCCGGACTTCAAACCCGCCGCGCTCACTTCCAGGACATCGCCCAGCACCCGCCCCTTGCGCACCTCCAGCGCCTCCAGCAACTCCCTATCGCCCTGGCGGCTGAGCCGCAGCAACCAGAACTTGCCGTCCTTTTCCTGCAGTGCCTTGGGGTTCACGGCCAGCACCGGCAAGAGCTCCGCAGGCGCGGGCTTCTTGGACAGGAACACGACCTTGGCGCTCATCTCGGGCAGCATGCGCGCGTCGAGTTGGTCGAAGCGCACCTTGGTCATCACCGTGGCCTTGGCCCGGTCCACGGTCGGCACAATGCCCACGACCTGGCCTTGAAAGCGCTGGCCCGGCAAGGCATCCAGGCTGATCTCGACCGGCTGGCCGCTGGCGACCTTGGCCAGGCTGGACTCGGACACATCCGCCTCCACTTCCAGCGTGCCGAGGTCGGCCATGGTGACCACCGCGCCCTGCGAACCGGCGGCGTTCGAGAAGGGCGTGATGATGTCGCCCACATTGGCGTTCTTCACCAGCACCACGCCATCGAATGGCGCCCGGATCTCGGTGAACTCCCGATTCACCTGCTGCAGATTCAGCTGCGCCTGCGCTTGTTGCACGGCCGCCTGGGCCGAGGCCACGCCCGCTTGGGCGGAGACCTGGGAGGCGCGCGCGGCGTCGAGGCGGCGCTGGGCGGCGTCGAGCGCTTGGCCGGAGACAAAGCCCTGCTTTTGCAAGCTGAGGCTGCGCTGGTACTCGGCCTCGGCATTGTTCCACTCGACCTGCGCCTGTTGCACCGCACTTTGAGCCTGGCGGGCACCGGCCTCGGCCAGACGCACGCCGGCCGCGGCGGCAGCGATGGACGCCTGCACATCCGAAGCATCGATGCGGGCGATCAGCTCGCCTTTTTTGAGCACCGAGCCCTCGCGCACATTCAGCTCCATCAGCCGGCCGCTGGCCTTGGAGGCCACCGCCGCACGCCGCTGCGCAACCATATAGCCTGAAGCGGTGAGCTGCGCATACTGGGCCGCCGGCGTGCTTTGCAGCACCGAGCTGACCCGCACCTCGGTCGGGCGCGGCATCAGGGCCACAGCGGCCACCCCCAGCAGCACGAGCAGAGCGAGGATCCAGCGCCAAGGCAGGCGGCGGCGCTTGCCGGAGGCCGGCGCGGCCGTCCGGTCGATCTTCAGTTGAGCCAGGCCGGCAGCGGGAGCAGGAGAAGAATCAGCCATGGTGTGGAGCGTCGCCTCTTGGTGATACAGCCCTGAACTCTCGGGCTCGCGCATTGTGCACAAACTCCATGAAGCCGCGGTTACGCTGAGCCCCCATTGCTGCCATGGCCTGTCAGTACCCAAGGCGGACAATGCTGCGATGGCTGCCGCCCCCGATCCTCGTCCCTCCGACGCCTCCTCCCTCGCCGCACTCCAGGCCAACTCTGGTTCCCTGCCCGAGCGCCTGATCGCGCATCTGGACATGGACGCCTTCTATGCCTCGGTCGAGCTGCTGCGCTACCCCGAGCTCAAAGGCCAGGCGGTGGTGATCGGCGGGCGGCGCATGCACGAGCCGCGCACCTTGGCCGATGGCACGCGCGAGTATTCACGGCTGCGCGACTACACCGGCCGCGGCGTCATCACCACTTCCACCTACGCCGCGCGCGACCTGGGCGTGTTCTCAGGCATGGGCATGATGAAGGCCGCCCTGCGCGCACCCGATGCCATCCTGCTGCCCACCGATTTCGATGCCTACCGGCACTACTCGCGCCTGTTCAAGGCGGCGGTGGCCGAGATCGCGCCGGTGATCGAGGACCGCGGCATCGACGAGATCTACATCGACCTGGGCGAGATCGCCGGCATCCGCGAAGCGGTGGGCTTTGACCCGCTGGGCGGCGTGCGAGCAGTGGCGCGCGAGATCAAGAACTCGGTGCTGCGCGCCACCGGCCTGACCTGCTCGATCGGCATCACGCCCAACAAGCTGCTGTCCAAGATCGCCTCCGAGCTGGACAAGCCCGATGGCATCAGCCTGCTGCTGGCGCCCGACGACTTGCAGACCCGCATCTGGCCACTGGGCGTGCGCAAGATCAATGGCATCGGCCCCAAGGCCGGGGCCAAGCTGCAGGCCCTGGGCCTGGAGACCGTGGGCCAGTTGGCCGCGGCCGAACCGGCCATGTTGATTGCGCAGTTCGGCAAAAGCTTCGGCGCCTGGCTGCACGAAGCAGCCCATGGCCGCGACAACCGGCCCGTGGTCACCCACAGCGAGCCGGTGTCCATCAGCCGAGAGACCACCTTCGAGCGCGATCTGCACGCCGTGCACGACCGCGCCGCCTTGGGCGCCATCTTCACGCGCCTGTGCGAACAGCTGGCCAGCGACCTGCAGCGCAAGGGCTACCTCGGCCGCACGGTCGGCATCAAGCTGCGCTTTGAAGGCTTTCACACCGTCACCCGCGACCTGACCCTCGACTTGCCCACGCAAGACGCCCAGGCCATACGCCGAGCCGCCGGCGCCTGCCTGAAACGGGTGGCGCTGGACAAGCGCCTCCGCCTGCTCGGCGTGCGCATGGGCAGCCTGAGCCGCCCCGGCCAAGCCACTGAAATGCGCGCCCGCGCCAAGCGCGCCCCCGCCAGCACTGGCCCGGCGCCGGCAGAAAACCTGAGCCTGTTCTGAACGCCAGCCGGGCCGGAACAGGCGCTGCGCTGCTATCCTTCCGCTCTGCGGCCGCAGCATCTGCGCGCCCTGCGCCTCGCAGGGCCAAGCAGGCGGCCTGAAGGAGAGCTGCCCTGCTGAACCAGCCCGCCCCAGCCCCCAACGGCCCAACCGGCCCCGCCACGCGAGGACGGAGCTGCCCTGCCCTGCAACGCCTGGCACGGCTGGCCAGCCGCCACCCCCACTGCGCCCTGCCGCGCCACGCGCGTTTGGTCCAGGCCCTGCGCCAGGCCGGTGAGCTGGCGGCGGCACTTGACGCCCTCTATGCCCAGTTCTACCTGGCCGAGCGCATGGGCCAGGCCCTGAGCTTGCAGCAAGAGCTGAACAGCGCGCTGAACGAAGCAGCGGAAGCCCACCTGACCTCCCAGGCGGCCTGCCTGCACGAGGCGCTGGGCCGGATCGCCTACCAAAAAGGCGAGTATTTCGAGGCCACCGAGCAATGGTCGCGCGCACTCGACCTGTCCAACCTCGCGCAAGCCCGTGGCGAGCCGCAGGCGGAGGCAGCGGCGGAGGCACAGCAGCGGACATCACAGCAAGCCGAGCAGCTGCGCGTCGGCGTGGCGGCCCGCATTGGCCTGGGCCAGATCCACTACGCTCTGGGCGCCTGGGACCGCGGCCGACGCTTTCACCGCGATGCGGCCGAGCTGCTGGGCCAGCTGGACGACCCCTATCTGGCGGCCAAGCTGGCGCTCAATATGGGCGTGGGGCATTTCGAGAATGCCCAGCTGGCCGACGCCGAGGCGCAATTCCGTCTCGGCCTGGAACAGGCCCAGCGCGGCCCCCACCCGGAGTTCATCGGTGAAGCCTATTGGCAGCTGGCGCGCACGGCGCTGGCCCGGCGCCAGGTCGAGGCGGCCGCCGAGCCCTGCCAGCTGGCCCTGGCCTGGGCGCGCCGCCTGGGCCACCAATGGCTGGAAGGCATGGCCTGCCAGACCTGGACCGAGATCGCCCTGGCCCGCGGCGACCGCGACGAAGCCCTGCGCAGCGCCCGGCAAGCGCTGGCCTTGACGCGCCAGATCCAATCGCGCAGCGGCGAAAGCCAGGCCCATCTGCAGCTGGCACGTCTGCTACAAGCCCAGGGCGATGCGCAGGCTGCGCTCGACCATCTCTGGCAACACCAGGCCTTGCGCGAAGAAATCGAACGGCTGAGCCTGCCCGAGCGCCTGCTGCGCCTGGCCCATTACGACCTGACCCGCAAGCCTCCCGAGGAGCTGCTGCTGGAGCTGTCGAACCGGCACTGGCGCATCGAAAGCGAGGCCGATGTGGTGTTCGCCGCCTCGGAAATGCGCAGTGCCGCCCTGCAGATCATGCAGCTGGACACCGTGCATTTCTGGTGGGCCAGCGAGAGCGCCGGGGTGCTGCGCCTGCATGACGAGCCGGCCGAAGATGGCACAACACGGCTACTGCTGCGCGCACCGGCGCAAGCCGCCTACCTGCAGCTGCTGGCCGGCCGCAGCGAGGCCCTAGCCCTGCATGATCTGCGCCTGCATCCCTGCGAGGCCGAGCTGGCCCTGTTGCCGGGTCTGGCACCTGCCGTTTCGCGTATCGAGATCCCGCTGTTCGTGCAGAACCGTCTGGTCGCCCTGCTCTGGCTGGAACAGAAAAGCAGCCGCAACTGGAGCCGCCAGGACATGTTGCAGGCCAGCCACCTCGGGCGCTTGTTCGAACGCCTGCTGGTCGGCCACGACCTGGCATGCGCCCAACACGCCCAGTGGCTGATGGAGCAGGAAAAAGCCGACGCCCTGGGCCGCTTGGTGGCCGGCGTGGCGCATGAGGTCAACACGCCCATCGGCGTGGCCGTGACGGCAGCTTCCAGTGTGGCCGAGAACGCCCAAAAACTCGCCGCCGCCCTGCGCAGCGAACGGGTCAGCCGGGTCGAACTGACCGAGCTGTCCACCCGCTTGATCAGCGGCAGCGATCTGGTCGAGCGCAATCTGCAGCGTGCGGCCAGCCTGATCGGCAACTTCAAGAAGGTGACCGTGGACCAGGCCTCCGAGGAGGTCAGCGACTTCGTGCTGCTCGACTATCTGCGCAGCATTGCCTCGGTGTTGGGCCCGGCGCTGCGCAAGGCCATGGTCTCGGTGCAGCTCGATGTGGACGCCGCGATCGAGCTGCGCATGGCCGCCGGCCTGCTCACGCAAGTGGTCTCCAACCTCATCATGAACAGCATCAACCACGCATTTCCCGAGGGGCGCGGCGGGCTGATTCTGATCAGCGCGCGCCTGGAGGGCCGTTATGTGCTGCTTGATGTGGCGGACGACGGTTGCGGCGCCAGCGCCGATGTGCGCGCCCGCATGTTCGAACCTTTCTTCACCACCAAGCGTGGCAAGGGAGGCTCGGGCCTGGGCCTCTACATCGTGGCCTCGCTGATGGAGCGCTTGGGCGGCGACGTCGAATTGCCGGCCAGCGAGCGCGGCCTGTGCGTGCGCCTGCGTCTGCCGCGCGGCCGGCCAAGCTAAAGAACAAGCGGCACAGGCCGCTCAAGGGCGGCGCGTGGGCAGGCTCCACAACCAGGCCGCCACGCCGGCGCAGCAGGCCGCGGGCAACCAAGCCAGATGCAGCGGCAGCTTGAAGGCCGCCATCACCGAGCCGAAGGTCATCATGACGCTGGCCAGCTGCTTGGCTCGCAAGGGCACCGCGCGATTGGCGCGCCAGTCACGCACCATGGGGCCGAAAACGCGGTGGCCCAGCAACCAGCGCTCGCAGCGGCTGCTGCCGCGCGCAAAACAGAAGGCGGCCAGCAGCACAAACGGCGTGGTCGGCAGCAGAGGCACAAAGATGCCGATGATGCCCAGCACCAGGCTCAGCACACCGCCCAGCAGCCACAGCAGGCGCAGCCAAATGGGATGAGTCGGTACAGGCGGCGGGCTTGGGTCCATGGCGCCGCAGTGTAGGTGATGTGTTCCGGGCTAGGATGGCCGCGTTCTCATTGACCCAACGGTTCGCCATGCCCGTCATCACCTGCATCGAAGACCTGCGCCTGCTGGCCCAAAAGCGCGTGCCGCGCATGTTCTACGACTATGCCGATTCGGGCAGTTGGACCGAGAGCACCTACCGCGCCAACTCAGCGGACTTCCAGGCCATCAAGCTGCGCCAACGCGTCGCCGTGAACATGGAGAACCGCAGCACGGTGGCGCGCATGGTGGGCGTCGATGTGAAGATGCCGGTGGCGATCGCGCCGACCGGCCTGACCGGCATGCAGCACGCCGACGGCGAAATCCTGGCCGCCCGCGCGGCCGAGAAATTCGGTGTCCCTTTCACCTTGTCCACCATGAGCATCTGCTCCATCGAGGACATTGCCGCACACACGAAAGCACCGTTCTGGTTCCAGCTCTATGTGATGCGCGACCGCGACTTCATCGAGCGATTGATCGACCGCGCCAAGGCCGCCCGCTGCGGCGCCCTGGTCCTGACCCTGGACCTGCAAATCCTCGGCCAGCGCCACAAGGACATCAAGAACGGCCTCTCGGCGCCGCCCAAGCCCACCCTGGCCAACCTGATCAACCTGATGACCAAGCCACGCTGGTGCTTAGGGATGCTGGGCACCTCACGGCGCCAGTTCGGCAATATCGTCGGCCATGTCAAAGGCGTGGAGAACATGGGCTCGCTGTCGGAGTGGACGGCCAAGCAGTTCGACCCGGGCCTGAACTGGGGCGATGTCGAGTGGATCAAGAAGCGCTGGGGCGGCAAGCTCATCCTCAAAGGCATCCAGGATGTCGAGGACGCGCGTCTGGCGGTTGACTCCGGCGCCGATGCCCTGATCGTCAGCAACCATGGAGGACGCCAGCTCGACGGGGCCGAGTCCAGCATCCACGCCCTGCCCCGCATCGTCGAGACCGTGGCCCGCGAGATCGAGGTGCATATGGACGGCGGCATCCGCTCGGGCCAGGACGTGCTCAAGGCTTGGGCCCTGGGTGCGCGTGGCACCTACATCGGCCGCGCCTTCCTCTATGGCCTGGGCGCCATGGGCGAGGCCGGGGTGACGAAAGCCTTGGAGCTGATCCACAAGGAGCTGGACCTGACCATGGCCTTCAGCGGCCATACCCGGTTGGAGGGCGTGGACCGCAGCATCCTGCTGCCGGGCACTTACCCGGGCAGCAGGGATCGCTGACAGGCCGGCCCCCGCAGGGGCTGGCCGCGCTTCACAGCGCCTTCATTTCCTTCAGGAGGCGCTCGGCCTTGTCGACCACCTTCATCTGCCAGAGCATGTAGCGCGCATCCAGGCAGATGCTGCGCGTGGTCTTGGGGTTGAAGTCCCAGTCGGAGATCACGGCGTCCAGCGTACCGTCGAACAGCAGACCGACCAGCTCGGCGTTCTGGTTCAGCACCGGCGAGCCGGAGTTGCCGCCGGTGGTGTCCAGGGTGGCCAGGAAGTTGACCGGCACCGAGTCGAGTGACTTGACCCCGTACTTGTCGAACTGGCGCGCCTTGATGGCGGCCAGCTGCTCGGCTGGCGCATCGAACTCGCCCTCACCCTTGTGCTTGGCCACGATGCCGCGCAGGGTCGTGAAGGCCGACCAGGCCGTGCCATCGGCGCCCTCGGCGCGGCCGGCCACCTTGCCGAAGCTGACGCGCAGCGTGCCATTGGCATCGGGGTAGACCGCCTTGCCTTGGCTGGCCTTGAAGGCAATCAAGGCCTTCATGGTTTCGGCATAGGCACGCTGGACCTGTCCGCCCAGTTCCTTGTCACGGTCCTCACGGGCGCGGTCGTCGGCGTAAAGGGTCACGGCGGCGGCGATCAGGCTGTCGCTGCTGGCCTTGAACTCATCGACGCTGCGCGACAACCAGGCCATGCGCTCGGTCTTGTCGGCCATCTTGCTGCCGGCATAGATGGCGTCCAGGCGGGCGCGCACCGCGCTCTCGCTCATGCCTTGCTGCAGACCCAGGGCTTGCAGCAGCACCGGGTTCAACTGCGCCGCCGGCTGGGCCAGGTACTGGGCGAAGAAATAGGAGGCCACGCGCTTGTCGACTTGCTCGTCATAGCGGCGCTCCATGGCCTCAACGGCCTGGCGGCGGCGCTGCTGGTCGCGCTGCTGGAAACCGGGCTTGCGCTCGGCGTCGGGCTTGAGGTTCTCCTGCGCCTGCTGGTAGAGGGTGCGCGCACCGCTGAGCAAGGTGGTGGAGGCGAAGTTCAGGAGCAGCTCACGGCGGGTGATGGCCTGGCGCTCGTCGAGCAAACGCTCGACCTCGGCCAGGCCGGCACCGTACTGGGCGCGCCGGCCGGCGTCGCCATTCACCCAGGCCTTGAGGGCGGCGAAATCGGCCTGCTTGCGGGCCAGGATGTCGCTGCCCTGCCAGCTCTGCAGCTGGCCTTGCAGGTTCTTGTAGTAGTTGCCGATGCCGGCCACGGTGTTGGCCAGCTTGATTTCGGCGTCGCGGCGGCCGGCGGTCTCTTGCTTGATCAGGTCCAGCTGCTGGGCAAAGGCCTTGACCAGCTCGGGCGCTTCCCAGTCGAAGTTGAAGGCCACTTCGGTGGGCAGGCGGTGGCGGTCGGTGCCGCCCGGGTAACCCGTCACCATGACGAAGTCACCGTCCTTCAAGGGGCTGCTGGCCAGCTTCAGGTGGTGCTTGGGCTGGTAGGGCCTGTTGTCGGCGCTGAAATCAGCCGGCTTGCCGTCCGGGCCGACATAGGCGCGGTAAAAGCTGTAGTCGCCGGTGTGGCGCGGCCACATCCAGTTGTCGGCGTCACCGCCGAACAGGCCCACGCCCTGGGCCGGCGCGTGCACCAGGCGCACGTCGCGAATTTCCATCTGCTTGATCAGCTGAAACACCAGGCTGCCGTAGAAGCGCGCGACGCGGCAGCGGTGGCCGGCATCCTTCTCGCACTCGGCCACCAGGGCTTTTTCCTTGGCTTCGATCGCATCGCTGCGGGCCTTGCCCTTGAGCGCCGAGGTGGCGTTGTCCATGACTTGGGCGCTGACATCACGCACATCGACGGTCACCAGCACGCGGCTGCCCGGCGCGGCCGGCAGCTCGTCCTTGAAGTCGGCAGCCAGGAAGCCCTTCTTGAGCAGGTCGCGCTCGGGCGTGGAGTTGAACTGGATGCTGCCGTAGGCGCAGTGGTGGTTGGTCACCACCAGGCCTTGCGGCGAAACGAAAGAGGCCGTGCAGCCGGCCAGGCTGATCACCGCGCCCATGGGGAACTCGGTCAGCTGGCTGAGCTTGGCAGGGTCCAGCTTGAGGCCGGCCTGCTTGAGCGCCTTGCTGATCTGGGGCAGCTGTTGCGGCATCCACATGCCTTCTTCGGCCTGGGCGGCGCCCAGATTCAGCAATGCCAGCGATGCCAGCACAGGGACTGCGGCCCGATGGGGCCAGGTCTTGAGTTTCATGCGAGGGTCTCCGCCCGGGTATGGGAAGCCGGCACCATACCTGTTTTTACGCGACTCTCGCAGTGTGAGGAGGCACTCAGACAAACCCTGAGTGCGCCGCAAGAGAGCCCAAAAAAAGGCCCATGAAAAAGGCCCTCCAGCGGAGGGCCTTGAGAGCAGGAACGGCGGCGATCAGAGCGCGTTCATTTCCTTGAGCAGGCGGTCGGCCTTGTCGACCACTTTCATCTGCCACAGCATGTAGCGTGCATCCATGCAAATGCTGCGCGTCATCTGGGTGTTGAAGTCCCAGTTGGAGATGACGGCGTCGAGCGTGCCGTCAAACAGCAGGCCCACCAGTTCGGCCCGGCTGTTCAGCACCGGCGAGCCGGAGTTGCCGCCGGTGGTGTCCAGCGTGGCCAGGAAGTTGACCGGCACGGAGTCCAGGGACTTGACCGCGTACTTGTCGAACTGGCGCGCTTCGATGGCCTTGCGCTGCACCTCGGGGGCATCAAAGTCACCGGTGCCGGTGTGCTTGGCGGTGATGCCGCGCAAGGTGGTGAAAGCCAGCCAGTCGTTGCCATCGGTGCCCGGCTTGCGGCCTTGGACATGGCCGTAGCTCACGCGCAGGGTGCCGTTGGCGTCGGGGTACAGGGCCTCGCCCTTGCTGGCCTTGAAGGCCATCAGGGCGGCCATGGTGTTGGCATAGGCCTGGTCGATGCGGCCTTCCATTTCCTTGTCGCGCTTCTCGATGCGCTCGTCTTCCTCGTACAAGGCCACCGCGGCGGCGATGTAAGCGTCCTTGCTGGCGGCAAAGTCGGCGACGCTGCGGTCCAGCCAGGCCAGGCGGCTGGCCTTGTCGCTCAGTTGGGTGGCGGCTTGCAGTTCGAGCAGGCGGGCCTTGACGGCCGCTTCATCCATGCCGGCCTTCAGGCCCATGGCCTTGAGCAGGGGTTGGCTCAGTTGCTCGGCCGGCTGGGCCAGGTACTTGGCATAGAAGTGCGAAGCGAGGCGGATGTCGGTCTGCGCGTCGTAGCGGCGGTCTTGCGACTCCAGGCCTTGGCGCAGGCGCAGGGCATCGCGCTCCTGGTAGCCCGGCTTGCGCTGGGCATCGGGCAGCAGGCGCTGCTGGGCGTTTTGGTAGAGGCCGCGGGCGGTGCCCAGCAGGCGCGGCGAATAGGCGCGCAGGCTGGATTCGGTGCGGGCCAGGGTCTGACGCTCGGCCAGCAGACTTTCCACGGCGGCCAGGTCGGCACCGTACTTGGCGCGGCGAGCGGGGTCGCTGTTCACCCAGTTCTTGAGATCCTCAAAAGCCTTGCGCTTGCGAGCCAGGATGTCGCTGCCGGCATAGCTGGCCATCTGGCCCTGCATATTCTTGGAGGCATTGCCCAAACCGGCCACCGAGCCGGCCAAGGCGATCTCGGCCTCGCGACGGCCGCTGGTTTCCTGCTTGATCAGGTCCAGCTGGGTCAGCATGTTCTGAATGCCGGTGGGCTGGGAAAAGCTGAAAGCGAAATCCACTTCCTGCGGCAGGCGGTGGCGCTGGGTGCGGCCGGGGTAGCCAGTGACCATGACGAAGTCGCCTTCGTTCAACGGCGTGCTGGCCAACTTCAGATGGTGCTTGGGCTGGTAGGGCTTGTTGTTGGGGCTGAAGTCGGCGGGCTTGCCGTCCGGGCCCACATAGGCGCGGTAGAAGCTGTAGTCGCCGGTGTGGCGCGGCCAGATCCAGTTGTCACTGTCGCCACCGAAGCGGCCCACCATATCGCCCGGCGCATGGACCAGACGCACGTCGCGAATCTGCATCTGCTTGATCAGCTGGTACTGCAGGCCGCCGTAGAAGCCGGCCACACGGCAGCGGTAGGCCTTGTCCTGCTCGCAGGCGGCGACCAGGGCTTTTTCCTTGGCTTCGATGGCGTCGACGCGGGCCTTGCCCGAGAGTGCCGCGGTCTTGGCGTCCAGCACTTGGGCGGTGACGTCCTTGACCTCTTCGGTCACGAAGATGCGACTGCCCGGGGCGGCCGGCAGTTCGTCCTTGAAGTCAGCGGCCAGGAAGCCGTTCTTCAGCAGGTCGCGCTGCGGCGTCGAGTTGTACTGAATGCTGCCGTAGGCGCAGTGGTGGTTGGTGACCACCAGGCCTTGCGGCGAGACGAAGGAGGCGGTGCAGCCACCCAGGCTGACCACGGCCCCCATGGGGAACTCGGTCAGCTGGTTCAAGCGGCTGGGGTCCAGCTTGAGCCCGGCGGACTTGAGCTGCTTGGCGATCTGCGGCAGTTGCTGCGGCATCCACATGCCTTCGGCGGCATGGGCGGCGGTGATGGCCAGCAGCAGGCCGGCAGGGATCAGTCGTTTCATGGGGATGCAACGCAGTTGGAAGACAAGCGCGGAACGATACACAGCCAAAAGACACATGACTAAAGGCATCCCTTCGAATCGACCAAGCAATGGCCTAGGACATTCCCTGATTCGCGGCCCCAGGATCAAGCCAGATCGTCAAAGGGCGCAGCCACCAGACTCAGCGCCCAAGGGCGCGGACGGCCGTCGGTGACCAAAAAGCGAGGCCGCCGGTGCAGCATCCGACCCCGGGCATTGAAGACCACCACGTCCATCGGCGCCAGCAGCGACGCCGGGCAACGCTCTTGCGCCAACCAAGCGGTATCCAGCGAAGCGCGCGCGCCCAGGCGGCATTCGCTGGCCGGGCCGCGGTAGCTGCACACCATGCGCAAGGGCGCTCCCATGCACAGCCACTGACGATCGACCTCGCTGCGCAGGTCACCCAGGCGCAAGGAAAGCTGCTCACAGCCATTCAAGCGCACGAAGCGTCGCACCAGCTGCATGAGATCAGCCAGCAGCAGATTGCGCATCTCGCCATTGGACATGCCAAGCGCATCCAGACCCTGCTGCAGGTCGCGCTCCAAGCCCTGCGCATCGGCCACGCGGTGCAAGCTGGGCAAAGCGTCCTCGGGCAAGGCATCCATCCAGGCCTGGAAATCGCTCGGAGCCGAGCGCAGCCATACCGCCAGATCCGGCCCGCCCCCATGGCGCTGGGGCGGCCCCACCTGCGCCAACACATCGGGAGACTCGCTGAACCGCGCGCGCGGGTGCAGAGCCACATGCGGCCGCGGCAGTTGCGGCAGATCGGTGCTCGGCGGCATCAAGGAAAGCATGGCATTCAAGTGAGCATCTCCGTTCGCGCGATCGCACATCCCGGCAGGCCTGGGTGGATCACATCTGAGCTCTGCATTATTCGATATTGATAACGCATTATTAAGATGCGCAAAAAACGATCGCAGCGACAATCACCGCGCCACTCATCTCGCGCAAGCGCATCACGCCAGTCATGGAACGCACCACCCGCCAACGCACAGCCATCCGGGACGCCATTGCCAACGCAGGCCGCCCGCTCTCGCCCCAGGAGGTGCTGGACGCTGCGCGCGCCGATGTCGAGGCGCTGGGCATGGCCACGGTCTACCGCAACCTCAAGTTGTTGCTGGAAGACCAGTCCATCAGCCTGGTACAGCTGCCGGGAGAAGGCCCGCGCTACGAGATGTCAGGCCATGCCCACCACCATCATTTCCAATGCACCTGCTGTCAGCGGGTGTTCGATGTGGAGCGCTGCCCGGGTGACCTGGCCCAGTTGGCCCCACCCGGCTTCAGCGTCGACAGCCACGAGATCACCCTGTACGGTCGCTGTGCCGATTGCAAGGAACCTCAGCGCGGCAAGAAACGACCCGCAACAGCAGCGACAGCCGCCGGCCACAAGGCTGGAGCCACGCAGTGCCAGCACAAACACCGCTGATCGCGCTGAAGACAGCCATGCCGTAGAGCAGCCACCCGCCTCTCCTTCTCAAAAAAGCTCAAACCGCACTGGAACTTGCACGCCAACTCGCCGATATTCAATCTGACGCCAAACTGACAAATCCGTCAGGCGTCGTGTATCGGGGAGCCGTCCATGACCCTGCAACAGGTCTCTCAAGTCATCCGCTGGTTGCGTCTGCACGCGCGTGGCCACCGCCTTGAAGGTCAAGCCTGGGATGTGATCTTGACCGTCTGGCTCTTGGGCTGGGCCGGCTTGCCGCCCTCCTTGCTGCTGCACGAATGGCAATGGCTGCCCTTGTGCCTGCTGGGCTTCTTGATGCCCAGCCTCTATGCCCATCTCAGACAACAACTGCACCGGCGCGGCCAGCTGCGTTGCGACTGGCTGACGGCCTTGTGAGCCCCAAAAACAAAAAAGGCCCTCGCAAGCGAGGACCGTTGGCTGCAATTCAGGCAAGCAGGAGGCCGCTTGCCTCAGTTGCATCTCAGTGCATCAGACCAATCCACTCGCCCGCGCGCTGGTAGTCGCTGAACAGGCGCAGCGCCAGCGCTCGCAAGCCCGGGTTGGCGCAGGCATGAGCCCGGGCCAGGCATTCAAAGGCATAGAGCCGGTCATACAGCATGCGGGTGGGCTGGAGTTGCTCGCCCTCATCGGCCATCAAGGCCTGGAAGCAATGCAGATCGGACAGAGCCACCGGGCCGACGATGGGCGAAGTGAGCTCGCCCAGCGCCTGCAGCGGCTGCGGCACTTCACGAGGAAGCGAAAAATCCAGCGGGATCGGCGCGCCTTGATTGAACTCGGGCAGAAGATGCAGCGGGATGATCATATGGGCCTCGCGATTCCGGCCTGCACAGGACCGGGATGGCGCCATGATGCCGGCCGCTGGCGAAACTTAAATGCGAAACAGCCGGCGATTCACCGGCTGTTTTCACTCAAGTTTGGCCGGGCACTGAGGCCGAGTCAGGTCTTCGGCAGGGTCACGCCGCGCTGGCCCTGGTACTTCCCGCCACGGTCCTTGTAGCTGGTTTCGCAGACTTCGTCGCTCTCGAAAAACAGCACCTGAGCGCAACCTTCGCCCGCGTAGATCTTGGCCGGCAGCGGCGTGGTGTTGGAGAACTCCAGCGTCACATAGCCTTCCCACTCGGGCTCGAAGGGTGTGACGTTGACGATGATGCCGCAGCGCGCGTACGTGCTCTTGCCCAGGCAGATGGTCAGCACATTGCGCGGGATGCGGAAGTACTCAACCGTACGCGCCAGCGCGAAGCTGTTGGGCGGGATGATGCAGTGGTCGCCTTCCATGTCGACAAAGCTCTTGTCGTCGAAATTCTTGGGGTCGACGATGGAGCTGTAGACATTGGTGAAGACCTTGAACTCGGGCGCACAGCGAATGTCGTAGCCATAGCTCGAAGTGCCGTAGCTGACGATCTTCTCGCCGGCGGCGTTGGCGCGGATCTGGCCCGGCTCGAAGGGTTCGATCATGCCGTGCTGTTCGGCCATGCGGCGGATCCACTTGTCGCTCTTGATGCTCATTGCTGCAGGTCCCTCATTGGTATGCCGGCCATTTTAGGCGCGCTCACCCGGGCCGCCCCTCAGGGCTTGATCGTCACGCCGTCGAAGCGGTAATTGCCGTCCGGCGCCAGCTTGAAGCCCTGCACCCGCTGGCGCACCGCCACCGCGATCTTGCCGTGGGCGATCGGTGTCCAGGGCAGTTGGGCCAGCGCCATGCGCTGGGCCTGGCTGTAGAACTTCTTGCGCTCTGGAATATCCAGGGTCTGGCGGGCCTTGGCAAGAAGGGCGTCGTAAGCGGGGTCGCACCAGAAGCTGCCGCTGGCAGCACCGCAGCTGAGCTGGCCCAGGGTGGAGGCCGGATCGGCCTCGCCATTCCAACCGATCATGGCGGTGTCGTGCTCGCCCTGGTCCACGCGCTTCAAATACTCGCCCCACTCATAACTGACGATTTTTGCGGTGACACCGACCTTGGCCCAGTCGGCCTGAATCATCTGCGCCATCAGCTGCGCGTTGGGGTTGTAGAAGCGTTGCACGGGCATGGCCCAGAGCGTCAGGCTCAGGTTCTTGACGCCGGCGCTCTTGAGCAGCTCGCGCGCCTTTTCGGGCGAATAGGGCGCCGCCTTGAGGCTCGCATCAAAGGCCCAGCTGGGCGGCGCGACCAGGGAGTTGGCCAGCTCACCAGCGCCGCCGAACACCGTCTTGACCAAGGTGTTCTTGTCGATGGCCATGTCCAGGGCCTGGCGCACGGCCAACTTGTCCAGCGGCGGCTTCTTGGTGTTGTAGGCCAGAAAGCCGATATTCAGGCCGGGCACGCTGTGGATTTGGATGGCCGGGTCGCGCTCCAGCTCGATCAGATCGGCCTGGTTGGTCAGCGCAGCGATGTCGCATTCATTGCGGCGCAGGCGCTGGGTGCGCACATTGCGATCGGTGGTGATGGCGAAGACCAGCTGCTCGACCACGGGGCGATCACTGCGGAAGAAATCCGGGTGGCGGCTGTAACGCAAGATGCTGTC
This sequence comes from Paucibacter sp. DJ2R-2, assembly GCF_025717675.1. Lineage (GTDB taxonomy): Bacteria > Pseudomonadota > Gammaproteobacteria > Burkholderiales > Burkholderiaceae_C > Paucibacter_A. The sequence goes on along the minus strand of NZ_JAJIRT010000003.1, from coordinate 316,875 downwards.
GGGCTGGTAGCTCTTGTAGACAAAGGGGCCGGTACCAACAGGCAGGCTGTTGATCTGCGCCGCCTTGCCGGTCTTGAGCAGCTGCGCGCCGTACTCGGCCGACTGGATGGCGGCAAAGGCGTAGGTCAGCAAGTTCAGAAAGGTGGCGTCGACGCTATGAAAGCGGATCTGCACCTCGTCATCCGCGATGCGATCCACGCCCGCGATCAGCTGTTTCCAGCCGGCCGAGATCACATAGGGCGAGACGATGGGGTGCGCCTTGGAGAATGGATGCTGCGGGTCCAGCAGGCGCGCGAAGGTGAAGATCACATCGTCGGCATTGAAGTCCCGCGTGGGCTTGAAGTAGGCCGTGCTGTGAAACTTGACGCCATGGCGCAGCTTGAAACGAATGCTGCGGCCATCGGCGGCCACCGTCCATCGTTCAGCCAGGGCCGGGATCAAGCGATCCGTGCCGGGCTCGTTGTCGATCAGCCCGTCAAAAATCGGATAGGTCGCCGCATGGTCGATGCCCGAGTCGCTGTTGGCCGGGTCGAAACTCTTGGGGCTGCCTTGGGCGCAAAAGCGCAAGGTGCCGGGCACGGCGATCGGGGCGGCCAGGGCCTCGGACAGGCTGCAGGTGAAGAGCAAAGAGAGCGCCAGGCGGCGCAGAAAGACTGGCATTGAAGCGGGCATGAGGGTACCGGCTGACCGGCTTGCTGTAGGGGGCGTGGAGGGCAGATCCAGATCGTGCGTTTGCATATTCGCATGCAGCGGCCACGGCCTGCCGAGGGGCAAACCCGCAGGCGCTCGGTGGTTCGGCGGAGCCGGTGGCTGCGAGCAACTCTAGAATCCGCCGCCTCCTCGCTTGCCTACTTGCTTGCACCCTCGCCTGCCTCAAACCCGCCGCCCCATGTCCGCCCTGCCCTCCGTTTCCGCCTGGCTGCAACAACGCTGGCACTTCGAAGCCAGCCCTTGGGCGGCCTTGCGGCGTTTTGGTCTGGCGGCCGGCCTGATGCTGCTGGTCTTGTTCTGGCTGCAGCCTTTCGGCGGGGAGCGCTACCGCCCACCGGGCTGGGTGCTGCGCCTGCTGGGCTACGGCTTGTGCCTGCTGCTTGCGGTGCTGCCCATGCGCGCCTGGTCACTGCGGCGGCGAGCCCGCCAATCAAGCTGGCGCCTGCAAGATGAGTTGCTGGCCCTGGCGATCTGGGCCGGCTTCAGCGTGACCCTGAGCTATGGCCACAGCTGCTGGTGGGTGGCACCGCGCGCGCCCTCTTGGGCTGACTTCGCCATCTTCAGCCTCGCCTTCGCCCTGCCTTTCTTGCTGATGCTGCTGCCGCTGCTGCTGTGGCAAGGGCGAGCCGATGCGCTGACTGTCCAGCCTGCGAGACCAAGCGCGCAAACGGACGCGGAGACCCAGCCCGGCGCCTCCCCGGCCGCCGCCCCGCCCCTGATCGTGGTGCAGGGCCGCAATCGCGACGAGCAGCTGAGTTTTCGCCGCGATCAGTTTGTCTGCGCGCAGGCCCAGCAAAACTATGTGCGCCTGCAGCTTGAAGCCGAAGACGGCCGCGGCATCCAAGCCCATCTGCTGCGCTTGCCGCTGGGCGAGCTGGCCACCACCCTGGCCGGTGGCGAGTTGGCCTGTTGGCGGGTCCATCGCTCCTGGCTGGTGGCGCCCGAGCGGGTCCAGGCCTGGGGCCAAACGGGGCGCCAACGCCAGCTCCGCCTGCGCGGTCTGGACGCGCTGATCCCCGTGTCCGCCGATTTTGAACTGCCGCCCGAACTGCCAAGCGCGAACCCCGAGGCCCTGCAGTTTCGTCCCTGAGGCCTGCAAATTCGCCCCTGGCCTGGCGGTTTCGTCACCGCCGCGTCCGCCTGGTCACAGACGGTCGTCGGACTCCTCTCAGGCCGAGTTGCAGCCCCTAGGCTGCACAGCCCTGGCGCCTGTCGCGCCGGGCGCCGTGCGGCATGGCCGGCGCAAATCCCAAGGAGTCCTGTTTTGATTCGCTCGTCTTTCAATGTCCCTGGCCACCTGGCCAAGCGCGTGCTCGCAATCTTCGCGCTGTCGCTCAGCCTGAGCCCCTTGGCCCAGGCGGCGGCCCCGGAGCCCAGCGCACAAACCGTTTACGCCCAAGCTCTGGCCTTGAGCGATCGCCTGCTGCCCCTGCCCACTTGGAGCCAAAGCCCCGCTTTTGCGGCCTTTCGCCAGGCCTTGCTGGCCGCACCCGAGGGCTTGGATGCCGCCGGCATCGCCTTGCACTTCAACCGCAGCCAGCAAGCCGCGAAACTCGGCTTCAGCCACTTTGCCCTGCTGGCGCCGCAGCCCGAAGCGCCAGCGGCGAGCGCCCCAGCGGCTCCCGCGGCCCTGCCGCAGCTGAGCTGGCCGCGGCCCGGCGTGGCCTTGCTCAGCATCCCCAGCTTCGCGCTCGAGGCGGCGCAGATGTTGCCGGCTGCGCAAGCGCTGGCCGCCGCCCGGCCTGAGGCCTTGATCATCGATTTGCGCGGCAACGCCGGGGGCGCCTTGCCGGCGGCCGCCAGCTTGCTGGGCCTGCTGGCCCCGGCCCCGGTGGACGCGGGTGTCTTCCTCTCACGCCGCTGGTATGGCCAGGGCCGGAACGAACCCGATGCGGCTGCGCTGGCGCAGATGCCCACGCTCGCCACGCTCGATCTCGCAGCCTTGAGCCAGGCCCTGCAAACGGCGGGCGTGGCACGCCTGCACATACCGGCCAGCCCTGCAGGCGGCTTCCGCGGGCGATTGCTGGTCCTGATCGACGGGCAAACAGCCAGCACCTCGGAGCCCGTGGCCTGGCTCTTTCGGCAGGCCTTGGGTGCCCGCTTGATTGGCCAGCGCACGGCCGGCGCCATGCTGTCGAGCGAAGCGCTGCCGCTCGCAGGCGGCTATCGCTTGCGTCTACCGGTGGCCGACTACCTGACGCCCAGCGGCCAGCGCCTGGACGGGCACGGCGTCCAGCCCGACCTGCAAGTGGCGCCCGAACAGGCGCTACAACTCGCCCTGGAAACGCTGGGCTGAGGCTCAGAACCCTAGCCCGCTCACATAAGTAGCAGCTTACTCGGCGGTCAACTGATGGCTGCCATCGGCACGGAGCCGTCGCTCGCGAAGAAGTTGCAGCACGCAGAGCTCGCTGAGGACCGCAGAGGACGCCGAGACAAGAAATCTTCTTCCTCTCTCTCCGCGGACTCTGCGGTCCTCCGCGCACTCTGCGGTCGAACTGAAACGTCAGCAAACGACGGCACTGTGCTGCCTCCAGCCAACAATCCCGCCTCAATCGGCGGTGCAGCGAGTTCCTCTCTCAGCTAGCCATCGCCGGCGTCGTGATCTCGCCCGGAATGCTCTTGCGGGCAAACAAGGTGTACATGGTGGGCACGACGAAGATGGTCAGCAGCGTGCCCAGGCTCATGCCGCCGACGATGACCCAGCCGATCTGCTGGCGGCTCTCGGCGCCGGCACCGGTGGCCAGGGCCAGGGGCAAGGCGCCCAGCACCATGGCGCCGGTGGTCATGAGGATGGGCCGCAGGCGCAGGGCCGAGGCCTCGACCACCGCCTCCATCGTGCCCTTGCCCTGCTGGCGCAGCTGGTTGCTGAACTCGACGATCAGGATGCCGTGCTTGGTGATCAAGCCCACCAGCGTGATCAAACCGATCTGCGAGTAAACATTGAGCGTGCCGCCCGCCCATTGCAAGGCCGCCAGCGCGCCGACCATGGACAAGGGCACGGACAGCAGGATCACAAAGGGGTCAATGAAGCTCTCGAACTGCGCCGCCAGCACCAGGAAGATGAAGAGCAGCGCCAGCACAAACACCAGGCTCAAAGCACCACTGCTGGACTTGAACTCACGCGACACGCCGTTCAGCTCGGTCGCATAGCCGGCCGGCAGAATCTGCTGCGCCGTCTTGTCCATGAACTCCAGCGCCTCGCCCAGCGAATAGCCCGGGGCCAAGCCAGCGCTGATGGCCACCGAGCGGCGCTGGTTGAAGTGGTTGAGCTCGCGTGGGCTGACCGCTTCTTTGACCGTCACCAGACTGGACAAAGGCACCAAGGCATCGCCCTTGCCGCGCACATAGAGCTGCTCGATCTGCTGGGGCGTCGTGCGGTTCTGGCTTTCGGTCTGCACGAGCACGTCGTACTGCTCGGCATCGCGCTTGTAGCGCGTGACCGCACGACTGCCCAGCATGGTCTCGACCGTGCGGGCGATCTGGTCCACCGGCACGCCCAGGTCCGCGGCGCGCTCGCGGTCCACCTCGAGGAAGAGCTCGGGCTTGTTCAGGCGCAGGTCGTTGTCGATCTGCACCAGGCCTGGGTTCTTGGCCAGAGCGGCGCTGAAGTCTGCTGTGACCTTGGCCAAGTTGGTGTAGCTGTCGCCGGTGACGATGACAAAGTTGACCGGCCGCGAGGTGAAGCCCTGGCCCAGGCTGGGCGGGGTGATGGGAAACGCGCTCACGCCGGGCAGCAGATTCATCTGCGGCAGCAGAGCGCGCGCCAGCTCGGCGCTGGAACGGCTGCGCTGGTCCCAATCCACGGTGCGGAAGATGGCCAGGCCGCCGGCCACGTTGCCGCCGCCCGAAAACACAAAGCGACGATCGAACTCGGGGTAAGTGGCGGCGATATCCTCGATGGCATCGAGATAGCGCGAGGTGAAGGCCAGGGTCGAGCCGTCGGGCGCGCTGATCGGCAGCACGATGACGCCGCGGTCTTCCTGCGGCGCCAACTCCGACTTGGCGTTCATATACAGCCAGCCCGTGCCGCCGGCCGAGGCCAGCATCACCAGCACCACCACCCAGCGCTGGCGCAGGGCCAGGCGCAGTGCAGCGGCATAGCGCTCGCTGATCAAGACCAGCACCCGCTCCATGCCGGCGTCGAAGCGTGTGGGCTTGGCGTTATGGCGCAGCAGCTTGGAGCACATCATGGGCGTCAGCGTCAGCGCCACAAAGCCCGAGACCAGTACCGCTCCCGCCAGGGTCAGCGCGAACTCGACAAAAATACGGCCGGTGCGGCCCGGCGTGAAGGCCAGCGGCGCAAACACCGCCACCAGGGTCAGCGTCATGGCGACCACGGCGAAGCCGATTTCCTTGGCGCCCTTGAGCGCGGCCTGGAAGGGCTCCAGCCCTTCCTCGATGTGGCGGAAGATGTTCTCCAGCACGACGATGGCATCGTCCACCACCAGACCGATGGCCAGCACCAGGGCCAGCAGAGTCAAGGTGTTCACGGTGAAGCCAGCGGCGGCCATGATGGCAAAGGCGCCGATCAGGCTGACCGGGATGGTCACCAGCGGGATGATGGAGGCACGCAGGGTGCGCAGGAACACAAACACCACCAGGGCCACCAGCACCACCGCCTCGGCGATGGTGTGATAGACCGATTCGATCGAGCGCTCAATGAAGAGCGCGTTGTCGCTGGCCGGGCGCACGGTGATGCCGGCCGGCAGGTCTTGCTGCAGGCGCGGCATCATGGCCGTGACGGCAGCCGAGACTTCCAGCGGGTTGGCCGTGGCCTGCTTGATCACGCCCAGGGACACCGAAGGCAGGCCATTCAAGCGCACACGCGAACGCTCGCTGGCGGCGGCTTCCTCGATGCGGGCGACATCGCGCAGCTTGACCCCATAGCTGCCCACCTGTCGCAAGTTCACCTCAGCGAACTGGGCCACGGTGTTGAGGTCGGTGCGGGCAGTGACGTTGAACTCGCGCTGCTGGCTCTCGATACGGCCGGCCGGCACTTCCAGGTTCTGGCGGCGCAGCGCGTCCTCCACATCCTGCACGGTCAGCTTGTAGGCGGCCAGGCGGGCGGCGTCGAGCCAGACGCGCACGGCATAGCGGCGGTCGCCACCGATTTCCACATCGGCCACGCCGGGAATGGTTTGCAGGCGCGGCTTGACGATGCGGTTGACCACATCGGTGACCTGCAGGGGGTCCAGGGTCTCGCTGGTGAAGGCGATGCGCAGCGTGGGCTGGGCATCGGCCTCGACCTTGGCCACCACCGGCTCGTCCACCGCCGTGGGCAGGCGGCCGCGCACGCGGGCGACCCGGTCGCGCACATCGGCGGCGGCGTTGTCGGGGTTCTTCTCGAGCTTGAAGCGCACCGTGATCTGGCTCGACTCCGAGCGCGAGATCGAGGTGACGATGTCGACGCCCTCGATGCCGGAGATGGAGTCTTCCAGCGGCTTGGTGACCTGGCTTTCAATCACCTCGGACGAGGCGCCCACCAGGCGGGTGCTGACGGTGACCACCGGCTCGTCGATGCGCGGGTACTCGCGCAGCGAGAGCTTGCCGAAGGACACCAGGCCCACCAGCAAGAGCAGCAGGGACATCACCGTCGCAAAGACCGGGCGACGGATGGAGGTTTCAGAAATCTTCATGGCCGGTGGGCTTTCAGCGGCTGGCGGCGGAGGACGCTGCGGTCGGTGCCGATGCGGCTGGCTTGGCCGCCTTCTTGTCCACATCGACCACCTTGACCACCTGGCCATCGCCGCGCAGCAGCTTGGCCTGGCCGGCGGTGACGACGCGCTCGCCCTCCTTCAACCCTTCCAGCAGCTCGACCTGACCGTTCAGGCGCAGGCCCAGCTTGGCTTCGATACGGCGGGCCTTGAGCTGGCCTTCTTCTTCGACCAGCTTGATCACGAACTGCTTGCCAGCCAGCGGCACCAGCGCTTCTTCCGGCACCAGCAAGGCGCCGGCATGGGTGGCCAACACCACCCGCACGCGGGCGAACAGGCCGGACTTGAGCTCCGGTGCCGCGCCCAGGACGCGCGCGCGCACCAGCAGGGAGCGGCCGGCAGCGTCCAGCGCCGTGTCCAGGGCTTCGATGCGCGCCTTGAAATTGCGGCCCGGCCAGGCGTCCAGCGAAACCTCGACCTCTTGGCCGGCCTTCAGGCGCGGCACATAGCGCTCGGGCAGGCGGAAGTCCACCCACATCGAGGAAGCATCTTCCAGACTCAGCAGATCGCTGCCGTCCTTGACGTAATCACCGAGGTTGACGGCGCGGATACCGACCCGGCCACCAAAGGGTGCGCGCACCTGCATGCGCGCCAGCTGGGCCTTGTTCAGTGCCACCTGCGCCTCGGCCACCTGCAGCGCAGCCTGGGCCTGGTCCACCACATTGGCGCTGACGAAGTTCTGTGCCAGCAGTTCGCGGTTGCGCTGCAGCTGAGTGCGGGCTATGCCGGCTTGCGCCTCGGCTTGCTGCAGCTGAGCCAGTTGCAGGGCGTCGTCCAGTTGCACCAGCAGCTGCCCCTTGCGCACCATCTGGCCGTCGCTGAAACCCAGCTTGACGATGCGGCCGCTGACCTCGGGCTTGAGAACCACGGCCTGGGCCGCACGCAAGCTGCCCACGGCCTGCGCCTCGTCTGCCAAATCGGCGCGCTGCACCCGGCCGGCTTCCACCGGAATCGGGCCGGAGGGTTTGGCGTCTTTCTTGTCGCCGGGTTTGGCGGGGGCGCTCTTGCCCTCGGCCGGCGCGGCCATGGCATCGGCCACCGGCACGCGGTGTTGCCACCACCAGGCGGCGCCACTCAATCCCAACAAGGCCGCAATGGCCACGACACGGTGCAGTTTTTTCGAGCTCATGGGTTCTCCGAGCGTGCACTCTAGCGGCTGCACAAGTCGCCCGCTGGCCTCAGGGCATGAAGCACGGGCTGGAAGGTGTCAGTGACGGTGGACGGGCGGCAATCGCACAGAGCGCGCCCGCCGCTGCGGCCAGATTCAGCGGCCGACCGAGGCCACGCCGCGATTGGCCAGCGCATCGGCACGCTCATTGCCGGGGTCGCCGGAATGGCCCTTGACCCAGCGCCACTCGACCTGGTGCAGCTTGCGCAAGGCATCCAACCGCTGCCAGAGCTCGGCGTTCTTGACCGGCTTGTTGTCCGCCGTCTTCCAGCCGCGGCGCTGCCAGCCGCCGATCCATTCGGTCATGCCTTTGCGCACGTACTCGCTGTCGGTGTAGATGGTGATCTGGCAGGTCCGCTTGAGCGAAGCGAGGGCTTCGATCACGGCCGTCAGTTCCATGCGGTTGTTGGTGGTGTCGCGTTCGCCGCCGAACAGCTCTTTCTCATGGCCGCCGGCGCTCAGCCAGGCGCCCCAGCCGCCCAGGCCCGGGTTGCCCTTGCAAGCGCCGTCGGTGTAGATGACCACCACCGGCTTGGCGACGCTGACCGGCGCCTTGGCCTCGGGAGTGGACGGGGGAACTGCTGCATTCATGGGTCGGGGGTCGCTGGTGAAATTCAAAGGGAAGAAGAAGACGAAGGTGGCGCTGCAGCGGCCAGAGCCGGTGGCTCGGGCTGCCGCAAGGCCGGCATGGGGCTTTGGCTGGCTTGCGTCAGCACGGCCGGCGCCCCGGCCCGGGCGAATTTGCGCGAACGCCGCAGCCCGATCAGGCGCATGCCGTGCACGCGCTTGACCGCCTGAATGAAATAGACCGCGCCCAGCACCGGCCACCAGCGCGCGCCGATGGGCTCGATGCCGCCCCAGCGCTCCAACCAGGCCTCGCTGCGCAGCGGCGGGCTGTAGCAGCCGAAACGCGCGGCTTCCACCTCGAAGGTCAGCAGGCGCAGCCAATCGCGCAAGCGCCAGTAGCCCAAAAACTCACCCGCCAAGGGCAGGAAGAGCTTTTGCTCACCCGGCAGCAAGCGACCGAGATTCTGCCTCAGGCCCCAGAGGCTGGCCGGATTGAGGCCCAGAATCACCAGCCGCCCCTCGGGCCGCAAGACCCGTTCGACCTCGCGCAAGGTCTGGTGCGGGTCGGGCGCCAACTCCAAGCTGTGCGGCAGCACGACCAGATCGAGGCTGTTGCTCTCGAAGGGCAAGGCGTCGAACTCGCTCAGCAAGACCGGGCTGGCGATCTGCGCGTGGCTGCTAGCCGCTTGATCATCCAGCGCCAGCCAGCGGTGCGGCATGCGGTTGGCGCGCAGGGCCGGCAGCTCGGGCAGGCCCAGCTGCAAGGCATGGAAGCCGAAGATGTCGGCCACGGCCGCGTCCAGCTGCCGCTGCTCCCACTGCAGCAGGTACTGGCCGGGCGGCGTCTGCAGCCAGGAGGCCAACTCTATAATCGAAGCTTCGCGTGTCATGCCAAGCTCGCTTCTCGAGCCGCGCAGCGAAGCCGCAGCGGATGGCGGCATGGGGTCAGGTCTTGCAGGCCGACACCGGCCGGCCAGTCAGCGCACATGGAAGGGAGTTCCCGGAATGAAGAACGGCGGAATGAAAACCTGCGCATGGAACTGACAGCCCTCCCCGCTTTCACGGACAACTACATCTGGATGCTCAGCGACGGCCGCGACGCCGTCGTCGTCGACCCCGGTCAGGCCGAGCCGGTACTCGCAGCGCTGCAGCAACGTGGCCTGAGCCTGCGGGGCATTCTAGTGACGCACCACCATGGCGACCATGTCGGTGGCATCGCAGCGCTGCGCCCCCTGCTCGATGGCAAGGTCTGGGGCCCGGCGAACGAACACATACCCGAACCCTTCACGCCGCTGCAGGAAGGCCAACGCTTGCAGTTGCTGGGCCTGGACATCGAGGTGATGGACGTGCCCGGCCACACCGCCGGCCACATCGCCTATGTGATCCGGCAGCCCGCAGCCGGCCAGAGCCCCTTGCTGTTCTGCGGCGACACCTTGTTTTCGGGCGGCTGCGGCCGGCTGTTCGAGGGCACACCGGCGCAGATGCAAGACTCGCTGGCGCGGCTCAGCGCCCTGCCGGCCGACACCCGGGTCTGCTGCACGCATGAGTACACCCTGGCCAATCTGCGCTTCGCACGCGAGATCGAGCCCGACAACCGCGCCCTGGCCGACTACCAGGTCTGGTGCGAAGCAAAACGCGCCCAAGGTCAACCGACCCTGCCCTCCCGCGTTGGACTGGAGCTGCAGATCAACCCTTTTCTGCGCTGCGCTGAACCCAGCGTTCAGGCTGCAGCCCGTCGCCACGCCAGCTTCTCCGCCCTCGAGCCCTCGGCCGCGGGCGAGTTGCAAGCCCCGGCCGCCCCATCCCTCGCTGTCTTCGCCGCCCTGCGGCAATGGAAGAACGACTACCGATGACTTCACGCCCCACTTTGAGCTGCGGCCTGCAGCGCCTGTCCGCCCTGGCCCTGGCCGCCCTGCTCTGCGCTTGCGCCAGCAGCCCGACACAGACCGGCGAAACCAGCCCGCCCAGCGAACGCAACGCCTTGCCGCGCAGCTTCGGCAGCCAGGCTGCTGCACCGGCCACCCCCGAGGCTCCGCTCTTGCTGAGCATGGGCAGCCAGACCCCGGACGAAGCGCTCGGCGCGCCGACCGTGGAAGACAGCCTGCGCCCAGGCATGAAGATCGACCTGGACGCCCCGACCGCGCGCCGCGACCTCTGGGACCGCCTGCGCGCCGGCTTCCAGCTGGAAGACCTGGAAAACGAGGGTGTGCGCCGCGCCGAGGCCTGGTACAGCGCCCGGCCCGACTATGTGCAGCGCATGACCGAGCGCGGCAGCCGCTATCTGTTCCACATCATCGAAGAGGTCGAGAAACGCGGCATGCCGGCCGAGCTGGCCCTGCTGCCCTTCACCGAGAGCGCCTTCAACCCGCAGGCCATGTCCACCGCCAAGGCCTCGGGCATGTGGCAATTCGTGCCGGCCACGGGCCGTGACTTCTCGCTCAAGCAGAACATCTTCCGTGACGACCGCCGCGATGTGCTGGCCTCGACCCGCGCCGCGCTCGACTACCTGGGCCGGCTGAACAAGATGTTCGGTGGCGACTGGCGCCTGGCGCTGGCCGCCTACAACTGGGGCCAGGGCAATGTGGCCAAGGCGATTGCGCGCAATCAGAAGGCCGGCCTGCCGACCGACTATGAAAGCCTGCGCATGCCCGAGGAGACGCGCTACTACATCCCCAAGCTGCAAGCGGTGAAGAACATCGTGCAGAACCCGGAGAAGTACGGCCTGTCCCTGCCGCCGGTGGAAAACCACCCCTACTTCCTGAGCGTCACCATCGACCGCGACATCGACCTGGACACGGCCGCCCGCCTGGCCGGCATCACGCTCGAGAAGTTCAAGCAGTTCAATCCGCAGATGAACAAGCCGGTGATGCTGGCGGCCGGCAGCAACCAGCTGCTGCTGCCCTACGACAACGCCAAGTCCTTCGCCCGCAACCTCAACGCCCACCGTGGCCCGCTGGCCAGCTGGACCGCCTGGGTCGTGCCCAAGACCATGCACCCCTCGGCGGCGGCCAAGCAGGTTGGCATGGATGAGTCGGAGCTGCGTGAGGTCAACAAGATTCCGCCGCGCATGCTGGTCAAGCAAGGGTCCACCTTGCTCGTGCCGCGCAGCGCCAAGCGCAGCGAGGATGTCTCCAGCCACCTGGCCGACAACGCCTCGATCACTCTGGCCCCCGATGTGCCGGCCTTGCGCCGAGTCAAACTCAAGGCCGGACGCAACGACAGCGTGACCACGGTGGCGGCGCGTTATGGCGTCAGCCCGGCCCAGGTGGCGCAGTGGAACAAGGTGGCGGTGGGCGCCAAATTCAAACCCGGCCAGGCGCTGGCGGTGTACCTGCCCAACAAGCCGGCCGCCACGAAGCTCGCCAGCAGCAAGACCGCGAAACCGGCAGCCGCCAAGCCACGGGCCAGCAAGAACATCCGCGTGGCAGCGGCGGCCAAACCGGCCAGCAAGAGCAGCAAGTCGCGCGCCCTCACGGTCGCAGCGGCGCCCGAGACTGCCGCGCGCACATCGATCAAACGTTGAGCCTGCACGGCGCCAGCGTCACAAAGATCAACGGGGCCCGAGGGCCCCGTTTTTCATGCCGGCAAGCGCCTTACTTGGCGCCGACAAAGAACAGCGCGATGCTGCAGCCCAGACCGACGAACCAGATCAGGGAGCGCAAGGCCGCCAGGTCGGCGAGGTAAACGCCGATATAGCCGACCCGCGCAGCGATGAAGCCCAAGGCCAGCGCATCGACCGTGGCCTGCGGCGCCTGCATCTGCTGCGCCGCCAGCACGCCAGCGATGAACAGAGGCAAGGCCTCGAAGCTGTTGGCCTGGGCGGCATTGGCGCGCGCCTGCCAGCCACTGAGGGTGGCCAGCCAGGCGCGGGGCTGGTGGTTGTCGTAACCGCCTTCACGGCGACGCTTGCCAAAGCCCTTGGACTTGGCCAGACCGGCACAGACGATGGGCAGCAGGCTGGCGACGATGATGCAGGTGTTGGCGAGAGTCATGACTTCCTTGGGGTGAAGGCCGGGCCGATCAACGCCGATCGACCAAAGCGTGAGCGATGGTACCGAGATCCACATATTCCAGCTCGCTGCCCACCGGCACGCCGCGCGCCAGGCGGGTGGCGCGGATGCCGCGCGAGCGCAGGGCCTCGGCCAGCACATGAGCGGTGGCCTCGCCTTCGGCAGTGAAGCTGCTGGCCAGAATCACCTCTTCCACGCCGGCCTCGGCGGCGCGGGCCAGCAACTCGGCAGCGCCGATCTGCTGCACGCCCACACCGTCCAGCGGGCTCAGACGCCCGAGCAAGACAAAGTAGTAGCCGCGGTAGGAATTGCTGCGCTCCAGCGCCGCCTGGTCGGCCGGTGTTTCCACCACGCAAAGCAGGCGCGCATCACGCTCGGGGTCGGCACAGACCCGGCACAGCGCCGTTTCGCTGAAAGTGTGGCAACGCTCGCAATGGCCGATGTCCTCGGCCGCCGCGCGCAAGGCCCCGGCCATCAGGCGGGCGCCTTCGCGGTCGTGCTGCAGCAGGTGGTAGGCCATGCGCTGGGCCGATTTCTGGCCCACGCCGGGCAAGCGCTTGAGCGCCTCGATCAGCGCGTCCAGCAAGCCGGCGGGCGACGATTCCGTCAACGTGGCGCGCTCAGAAAGGGAACTTCATGCCCGGAGGCAGGGGCATGCCAGCGGTCAGCTTGCCCATCTTCTGGGCGCTCACCTCTTCGGCGCGGCGCACCGCGTCGTTGAAGGCCGCGGCGACCAGGTCTTCCAGCATGTCCTTGTCGTCCGCCAGCAGGCTGGGGTCGATGGTGACGCGCTTGACCGCGTTCTTGCAGGTCATCAGCACCTTGACCAGGCCGGCGCCCGACTGGCCTTCCACCTCGACATTGGCCAGTTCATCCTGGGCCTTCTTGAGGTTGTCCTGCATGGCCTGGGCTTGCTTCATCAAGCCGGCGAGTTGACCCTTCATCATCTTCAATACTCCTCAATCAATGGTTCAGTGTTCGTTGGTTTTCAGTGGGACCGGATCGATCCCGGCACGATACGTGCTGTCTTGAACTGGGCCATCAAGGCTTGGGCAATCGGGTCGTCCAGCACGATCTGTTCGACCTGACGCTGGCGCGCCTGGATGCGGGCCAGATCGCGCAGCGCCGGCGAGTCCTGAGGCACACCGGCCTCCAACTCGATCTGCACCGGTTTTTGCAAACCAGCCTCGAGGGCGACCTGCAGCTTGTCCCTCAGGGCCGGCTGACGCAGCGACTCACGCTCGACGCGCAGGCGCAGCTTGCAAAGGTCGGGGCCGTTCTCCAGGGCCACGCACTCGCTGCGCACCGCCAGCTCGCGGGTCAGGGCCAAGAGACCCACGGGCGCGATCAGCGCCGCCCATTGCGCACCGAGTTCGGTGGGCTGCAGGGGCACGTCTTCACCGGCGGTGGAAGCATAGGACTGCCGACCGGCCGGCTCGCGGCCGCCGCGTGGGGTCTGAGCCAGCTCGCCTTCGTCGAACGCGGCCCCGCCTGCATACGAGCCAGCTGCGCCGTCTTCATCGGCCATTGGCGCATCGAGCCAGGGCGGCGGCTCACCGTCGTCGCTGGGCCGGCCATCGCCGGGCTCGTCCTCGACCACCGCCGCATGAACGACCGGGCGCGGGCGGAGGCGCGCACTGTGGCCATTTCCGCCGGCGGCTTCGGCTGGGCGAGCACGAAAGGCGGGCGCTGCGGGCTCAGGTACAGCTTCGGGCACGGGCTGTTGCGGCTGATAGGCAGCAGCCGCTGGCTCCTGCGCCTGCGGCACCCGGATGGGCCGCGCTGGCGGCACTAGCTCGACACCAGCAAGCTCCGCGAGCGGAAGCTCGGGTGCCGGCAGCGGTTCTGGCGCAGCAGCTGGCGCAGGTACAGCGGCAACAAGGGGTGCGACCGCGGGTGCCAAGGCAGCCGCCGGCGGCGCCGCCCGCACCGGCCGAGCCACGGCCGCAGCGGGTTTGTTCAGCGTCTGGCCGGCCGCACCGGCGGGACGAAAGCTGAGCATGCGCAGCAGCACCATCAACAGGCCGGCGTATTCGTCAGGCGCCAGGGCCAGCTCGGCGCGGCCGTGCAAGGCCATGCTGTACATCAGCTGGATTTCATCGGCCGGCAGCAGCGCCGCCAGGCGTTCGGCCTCAGCGGTGTCGGGGTCGGTCTCGTCCAGAGCGCCGGGCGCGGCCTGGGCCACGGCCATCTGCTGCAGCAAGCCGGCCAGGTCCTCCAGCGTGCCGGCGGCCGAGAGGCCCAGGGCGCGCAGGCCATCGGCCTGCGCCACCACAGCCGCACCGTCGGCGGCGGCCAGGGCATCGATGATGGCGACCACATGGCCGCGATCCACCGTGCCCAGCATCTGGCGCACGCCCTCTTCCACCAGCGAGCCGGCGCCGAAAGCGATCGCCTGGTCGGTCAGCGAGAGCGCATCACGCATGGAGCCGCGCGCGGCCCGCGAGAGCAGGCGCAGCGCGCCCGCATCGGCCGGCACGCTTTCCTGCTTCAGCACCTGCGTCAGATGGCTGAGCACGGTCTGAGGCGCCATGGGCCGCAGATTGAACTGCAGGCAGCGCGAGAGCACGGTGACCGGCACCTTCTGCGGATCGGTGGTGGCGAGCACGAATTTCAGGTAGTCCGGCGGCTCCTCCAACGTCTTCAACATGGCGTTGAAGGCGGTGTTCGAGAGCATGTGGACTTCGTCGATCATGTAGACCTTGAAGCGGCCCATGACCGGCTTGTAGACCGACTGATCGAGCAACTGGCTGATTTCCTCGACCCCGCGGTTGGAAGCGGCATCGAGCTCGATGTAGTCGACGAAACGGCCGGCATCGATGGCCTGGCAGGCATCGCAGACGCCGCAGGGCGTGGCGGTGATGGTGCCCGTGCCGTCGGGCCCGGTGCAGTTGAGGCTCTTGGCCAGGATGCGCGAGACCGTGGTCTTGCCGACGCCTCGGGTGCCCGTGAACAAATAGGCGTGATGCAGGCGTTGCTGGGTCAGTGCATTGGCCAGGGCCTGCACCACATGCTCTTGGCCCACCAGCTCTTCAAAACTGTGGGGGCGGTACTTGCGCGCGAGGACCTGGTAGCTCATGCGCGGCATTCTACGGGCCACCAGCAGCCCCATCAGGCACCAGGGCCGGCCGGCGAGCGGACAGGCGATAATCCCGGCCCATGAGCACGCCCGCATCCCACACCCCCTCCTCGCCCGACACCCTCAGCTACGAACAAGCCGGTGTCAATTACGACCTGATCGACCCGCTGAAGATCAGCGCGCAGCGCGCCGCGGCCGCCACCGGCGCCCATCTGGCCGCCCATGGCTTCACGGAAGTGCTGGCCTCGCGCGGCGAGTCGGCCTATGTCGTGGATGTGGGCCCCTTCTATATCGCGTCCATCGTCGAATGCCTGGGCACCAAGACCCTGGTGGCCGACGAGATGCGCCAGCTGACGGGCAAGAACTATTACGACGGCATCGCCCAGGACACCATCGCCATGGCGGTGAACGACCTGATCACCGTCGGTGCCACGCCCCTGGTGGTACAGGCCTACTGGGCCGCAGGCGGCTCGGACTGGTTCGGCGACAAGGGCCGGGCCCAAAGCCTGGTGGAAGGCTGGAAGCGCGCCTGCGACACCTGCCAGGTGGCCTGGGGCGGCGGCGAGACGCCCGCCCTGGCCGGCATCGTCGAGAGCGGCCGCATCGACCTGGCGGCCTCCTGCACCGGCCTGATCAACCCCAAAGAACGCCTCTCAGTGGGTGACAAGCTGGGTGCCGGTGACGCCATCGTGCTGCTGGCCTCCAGCGGCATCCATGCCAACGGCCTGAGCCTGGCTCGCAAGCTGGTCGAGCGCCTGCCGCAAGGCTACCTGACCGAAATCGAGCCGGGCCTGAGCTATGGCGACGCCCTGCTCGCCCCCACCGTGCTGTATTCGCCGGTGACCGAAGCGCTCTACAAGGCCGGCATCCAGCCGCATTACTGCGCCAACATCACCGGCCATGGCTGGCGCAAGCTGCTGCGCCATCCGGGCCAGTTCACCTACCGCATCCACACCGTGCCCCCGGTCACGCCGGTGCTGAAGTTCATGCAGGAGCATGCCAAGCAGGATGACCGCGAGGCCTACTCGACCCTGAACATGGGCGCCGGCTTCGCCATCTTCGTGCCCGCGGCCGACGCCGCCCGCACGGTGGAAGTGGCCAAGGCCTGCGGTATCGACGCCTGGGTCGCAGGCAGCCTGGAAGCGGGCGAGAAGCAGCTGCTGATCGAGCCTCTGAACATCCGCTTCAGCGACGACGACCTTCAGCTGCGCTGATTCCGGCGCGCCGCGCATCGACACAGGGCGGCTGCGGCTGCCCTTTCTTTTTTCCAGCCATGCACATCCTGCTGATCGAAGACGATTTATCGCTCGGTGCGGCGCTGCTGGAGGCGCTCAAACTAGATGGCTTCAGCGTCCAGTGGCTGCGCCGGGCCGGCGACGCGCCACACCGGCTTGCAGATGCCGGCTGCGAAGCCGTGCTGCTGGACCTGGGCCTGCCCGATGGCAGCGGGCTCAGCTTGCTCAAGGCCTGGCGAGCCCAGAACGACGCCACCGCCATCCTCTTGATCACCGCGCAGGGCGAACTCGATGAGCGCCTGGCCGGGCTTGACGCTGGTGCCGACGACTATCTGGTCAAACCCTTCGCAATTCCCGAGCTGCTGGCGCGCCTGCGTGCCGTGCGTAGGCGGCAAGCGGCGCAGACCGGCAAGGAGTGGAAATTCGGCGCACTGAGTTTGCTGCCACAGCAGTCCTTGGCCCGCATCGAGGGCCGCAGCCTGGAACTGACCCCGCGCGAATTCCAGCTGCTGCTGGCCCTGGCCGAAGGCGGTGGTGAGGTGGTCGGCAAACACAAGCTGGCGCAAAAAATGGAGCCGCTGGGTGAGGCCATGGACAGCGCCGCGCTGCAAGTGCATCTGAGCAATCTGCGCCGCAAGATCGGTGCGCAACGCATTGGCACGCTGCGCGGCGTCGGCTACTGGCTGGAGTCCCTGCCATGAGGCGCAGCCTGGGGCGCCGCACGGTGGGCGCCTTGCTGCTGGCCTTCGCCCTGATCGCGCTGGGCGTGGTGAGCCTGAACTACTGGTCGGTGCGCCAGGACATGAGCCGGCAGTCGCAAGCCAATCAGCTGGGCCGCCTGCTGGCCCGCAGCCTCGACGGCCTGGACAATGAAGACAGCGCGCGCGCCGTTCTGCGCGGCTTCCTGGCCGAATTCGATCAACTGCGCGAAGAGGCCGCCTGGGAAGCCGGGCAACTGAGCGTGGAACTGCTCCGGCGCGACGGGCAGCGGGTCTTTCACAGCGGCCCCGAGCTCGGCGACAGCCGCTGGCCCGAAGGCATGAGTCAGCTGAATCTGGCCGGCAGGCCCTATGCCACTTTCAGGGCAGAGGGTCCGCTCTGGACGCTGCGGATCGCCGACCCGCTGCCCAGCGATGCCATGCTGCTGCAATGGCTGGCCTCGGAGGTGGGCCCGTCCCTTGCCCTGGCCCTGCCGGTGCTGCTGCTGACGCTCTGGCTGGCCGTGCGCAGCGGCCTGAGGCCCTTGCGCGAGTTCACGGCAGGCATCGCGGCGCTGGACCTGCGCCGCGATCTGGCGCCGCTGCAGCTGGATCTGCGCTATGCCGAGCTGCAACCGTTGGCCCATGCCTTCGACCGCCTGCTGAGCCGCCTGAGTGAGCAACGCGCCCATGAGCGCGCTTTCGTCCACGACGCCGCCCATGAGCTGCGCACGCCGCTGGCAGCGCTGGGCGCCCACACCCATGTGCTGCTGCACAGCCCGGACGAAGCCGGCCGGCAAGGGGCAGCCGCGGCCTTGCTGCAATGCGTCGAGCGCACCGCTCACCTGTCCCAGCAGCTGCTCGACCTGGCACGCCTGGACCCAGCCGCCGGCCCCGCCCCGAGCGCAGACTTTGACCTGGTCGAGCTCTGCGCCTGGGTGCTGCAACAAGCCCACCCGCAGGCGCGCCAACGCAAGGTCAGCCTGGCACTGGACGGGCCTGAGCATTGGCCCTGGCACGGCCCGCGCCACGCGTTGCAATCGCTGCTGCAAAACCTGGTGGACAACGGCCTGCGCTACGGCGCGCGCGAAGTGCAGGTCGAACTGAGCCCGCTGGGCGCCGCAGAGATGCGCCTGGCCGTGCGTGATGACGGCCCGGGGATTGCGCCCGAGCTGCGTGCCCACATGTTCGAGCGCTTCTGGCGCGGCGCGCATGCGCAAGAGCCCGGCAGCGGACTGGGCCTGGCGATTGCGGCCCAGGCCGCGCACAGCCTGGGGGTCGAGCTGCGCTGCGGGCCAGGCCTGCATGGGCGCGGCATCGGCTTCGAACTGGACTTGCCCGTCCAAACACCGGGTTGAACGAGCTTTAGACGTTCTTTAGCACCCGCTGCCAAGAATCGCCGACTTCACACCTTGGAGTCACTGCTCGCCATGTCCGCCCCGCTCTTGCGCCGCCGCGCCTTTCTGCCCCTGCTTCCCGCCTTCCTCTTGCCCGCAGCCGTCTTGAGCGCTTGCGGTGGCGGGGCGGAACGCGAAGAAATTCGCCATCCCGAGCTACTTCAAGAAACCGCGCGTCTGAACGAGGTGGCAGGGGCCGCGGTGGCAGCCGGCCTGGTCGGCGCCGTCTTCGGCAGCCAGCCAGAGGGACTGCAAAAGCTCTACCTTGGCAGCGCCGGCCTGAGCCGGCAGTCGCAAGGCCCGGCCCTGTCCAGCGAGCAGCCCTTTCAGCTCGGCTCCTTGAGCAAGGCGATGACGGCCGCCTTGGCTGCGGAGCTGGTACGCCAGGGCAAGCTGCGCTGGGACAGCCGCCCGGCCGAACTCCTGCCCGAGCTCATCGCCCTGCAACACCCGGACTTCGCTGCCATCACCTTGCGCCAGCTGCTCGACCATCGCAGCGGCCTGCCGGCCTTCCAGGACCCCAGTGAACTCGAAGAGCTGGCGGCCTACCTGGCCATCCAGACGGAGCCCCTGCCGACGAGCGACCGCGAGCGCCGACGCCTGCTCGCCCGATGGATGTTGGCACGCAAGCCAGCGTTGCCGCCCGGGCAGGAGCTGCTCTACTCCAACGCCGGCTACACCTTGGCCGGCGCCATGATGGAAGCCGCCACCGGCCAGGACTTCGACAGCCTGCTGCTGAACTGGGCCCGTGGCCTCGGCCTGGAACTCAGCTTGAACCCAGCACCGCGCGCGCCGCAAGGCCATGTGGGACCCAAGCCGCAGAGCTTGAAGCCCTTCGAAGCGCTGGCGCCAGAATGGGCGGTCTGGGTGGACGGCGCGCTGCGCCCCTCGGGCAATGTCTGGATGTCCCCGGCCGCCTACGGCCGCTGGCTGGCCGAGCATCAGCGCGCCCTGCAAGGCCAGACCCATGGCCTGGCACCCGAGTATGTTCAGCGCCTGCGCCAATTGCCCGAAGGCGAATACGGCCTCGGCTGGGTGGCCATGCAGGCCCAGGGCCGGCGCGGCTTGGTCCATACCGGGGCCTACCTTGGGTTCATGGGCATGGTCTTCGTGCAGCAAGACGGCAAGACGGCCTACTTCGGCTTGAGCAATACCGAAGGCAATAACGAAGACGGCAGCAGCTGGGTGTTGAATGTGCTGACTCAGGCCGTGCTGCAACTGGCCAGCCGCTGAACTTGGGCGCTGCTTGAACGCCTGCGCACGCCCTTCGGCTCGAGAGCCCTGAGGCATCGACTACAATGCGTTTTGACGGGCCTCCTCGCATGGAAGCGCGGCCAACCGGGTCAGGTGGGGAACCAAGCAGCCCTAGCCGTTGTGACCAGTGCCGAGGTCGGGCTCGTCAACCCCAATTCTGAATTCAAGCCCGCCGAGCCCACTGCTCGGCGGGCTTTTTTCTGCGCGGTCAGCAGGCGGACTGAGTCTGCAAACGGCAAACGACCACTCGCATGCGGCTGAATACGGACGCAGAGTGCGCAGAGGACCGCAGAGGTCGCAGAGGGAAAGGCAGCACTTTGGGCCTCAGCGTCCTCTGCGGTCCTCAGCGGGCTCTGCGTACTGAAACTACTTTGCGAGCGACTGCTCCATGACCTTTGCCGACAGCACCGCATGATGGGGTCAAAGCCTAGCGTTGGCACCCAAGCACAGATCACCTCAATTCGACACGGGGCCAATGACACTTCAAGGTCCACGAACTCGAACGATGTCCGGGTCCGCTCGATCTAAATGAGCGAACTGTGGAATATGTGTTGAGCTGACCTAGGCCTGAAGCGCCGCGCCGGGCCAGCGCTTGTATTCTGAAATCGGCGAGCAAGGTCCCACACGACAGGCTCCGTTCCACACCCAAAGGCGGCCCGGTTGGCGTCAGCGACGGTACCCAGTCCGATTCATCAACACTGAGCGCAACCATGCCAAAGCCGACCACTTCACCCACGCGAACTTCCCAATTCAGCAAGTCAGTGCGAGGCCTTTCCGTCGCCTGCGCATTCGGCGCAATGGCCGCCCTTGCCCAAGCCTCGCCGGTCTTGCAAGGGCTCTACTTGCTGGACGGCAACGGGGCCAATGCTGCCGGTGCGGGGCCAGCCCTCACCGCGCCCGGTGCCGCTGTTTCCTTCGTCACCGGCTTGAGCGGTCAAGCGGCCTCCTTCGACGGCAGCGGCCGGTCCTGGCTGCGCGCCAATATCAACTCCAGTGGCAACACCAACCCCAGCTTCTCCTGGGGCGCCTGGGTCAAGCTGGCCGACCCCAATGCCTGGAACATCTTCCTGTCCAACGACAACGGTGGCTGGGACCGATTCACCCAGGCCAACGGTGGTCGGTGGTCGGTTTCACACAACGGCGTCGTTCGATCGGGGACGGCGAGCAGCGATGAGTGGACCCTGATCTCGCAGACCTTCGACGGTATCAACCAATCGCTCTACGTCAACGGCGTGCTGGCGATGACGGTGGCGGACAGCCCCAACGCCTCCCAGAACTTCATCGACATCGGCCGCAACGCCAACGGCGCATATCCGCTGCGTGGGCTGATGGACAGCGTGTTCTTCTTTGACGACACCCTCAGCGCCCAGCAGATGGCGACCATCAACGCGGGCGGCGCCAAAGGCAGCGGTGTGCTGGCCGTGGCCGGTCTGGGCGGCACCGTTCCTGAGCCTTCGAGCCTGATGCTGGTCGGCATCGCCGGCCTCCTGTTGTTGCGCAGCCAGGCCCAGCGCGGCCGACGCCTGCAAGAGGCCAGCACAGCGAGCTAGGGCCTCTGCAGGCCATCACTCAACGGCGAGGCAGTCAGGGATTCATCGCTTCGAAGCCCCTGACCACAGGGCCCTGCCCTGCACGAGCGTCCTGCGTTTCATGCGTGTCGCGCACATCCAGCACGATCAGCTCATTGCGACCGCGGTGCAGCCAAGGTGCGGGCAGATAAAGCCGCTGCTGGGGGCCGATATTCCAGTAGCGGCCGAGGTTGTGACCGTTGACCCAGACCATGCCTTTGCCGAAGTGAGAGAGGTCCAGGAAGGTGTCGGCTGGCGTGCCAGCGATCTCGAAACTGGCCTTGAAGAAACGGCCCGGTCGTGGGTCCAGCGCCGCCACGGATGCAGCCGGCAGCCCCTGCACCCAGCGCTCCCGCAGGGGCAGCGCGTGGTGGTCCCAGCCCAGCAAGGTCATGCCGTTGAGGCTCACACGCTCGGTGATGCCTTTGCGGTCGACCAGCAGCGGGCCGAAGTTGATGCGGCCCATGGCCTCAACCAGGATCTCCAGCAGCGGCTCGGCCGCATCGCTGGCGGGCAGTTCCAGGCTGTTCTCGCCCAGGCGGCGGTCCAGGTGACCGATCAGGCGGCCATCGAGGTACACACTGGCCAGGTCATGCAAACCATATAGAACCAGCTTGCCGCTGCGCGCACCGACCAGGCGGGTGCGGTAGAGCATCAAGCCCTGCTCATGGCCCAAGGCTTCGAAGGTCTTGGGATGCGAGCTGCGCCGAGCTGGGGGCAGGTGTTGCCAGAGCGAGGCATGCGGCTCCAGCTGCAGGGCCGGCAGGCTCATCACCGGAATCGGTTCGGGCAATTCGGGCAAGGGGCTGCGATCCTGGCGCAGGGCCGCAATGCGCTCGCGCAGCTGGAAGTACTTGGCGCGCGGCCGCCCCTGCTCGTCGATCGGCGCGTCGTAGTCGTAGCTGGTGACATCGGGCTCATAGCCCTTGCCGCCTGAATTGGCGCCGGCGGTGAAGCCGAAATTGCTGCCACCGTGGGCGACGTAGAAGCTGAAAGACTTGCCCGCGCGCAGCAGGAAGTCCACCTCCTTCAACAAAGGCTCGACCTCGGGCCGTGCCCAGGCCTCGCCCCAGTGGGTCAGCCAGCCGGGATAGGTTTCGCTGCTGAACACCGGCACGCCGGGGTTCAGGCGCTGGGCCAGCTCGAAGTGGGCCGGCTCGCTGCCCGAATCCAGGCCCACGGCCACGCCGGGCAGGCTGCCAGCGCCCAACATCTGGGCGGTCGGGCCATCGGCGGTGTAGAACGGGACCTGCCAGCCCTCGGCGCGCCACAGCGCAGCCAAGCGTTTGAGATAGCCGCGGTCATTGGCATAGCTGCCGTACTCGTTCTCGATCTGCAGCATGGCAATCGGACCGCCGCGCTGGACCTGCAGCGGCGCCAGCGCTCGGGAGACGGCGCTCACATAACGCGTCACTGCCTGCAGATAGCGCGGGTCCTGGCCACGCAGGCCGATGTCCGCATGGGCCAGTAGATAGGGCGGCAGGCCGCCCAGATCCCATTCACCGCAGACATAGGGCCCGGGACGCAGCAGCACCAGCAAACCCTCGGCCTGGGCCAGGCGGGCGAAGCGGGCGATGTCGCGACTGCCGGTCTTGAAATCAAAGCGGCCCGGCCGCGCCTCGTGCTGATTCCAGAACAAATAGATCGGCACCGCATTGCAGCCCATGGCGCGCGCCATGCGCAGGCGGTGCTGCCAGTACTCGGGCGGGATGCGCGCGGGGTGCATCTCGCAGCCGATCAGCTGGGTGGGCTGGCCATTCAACAGGAACTCGTCCCGGCCCAGCTCGAAGCGCGCGGGCGCGCTCCAGGCTGGGGCGGAAATCGAGCCTGCCAGGGCCAGCACCAGCAGGCCGGCGATCCAGGATCTGCGGCGCGGGTGGCTGCTCATGCGGCGGCTCAGTACTTGTCGTCGAAGGCGAAGATGGGCTTGCGCGTCTTCCACAGGCCTTCGGTGAAGTCCGGGAAGGCCAGGGTCTTGAAGCCCTCGGCGATGGACTGCTCGGACAGCGGCGTGATCGCGCTCCAGGCCACGGCGTCGTAGATGTCGATGGGCATGGGCGCATTGGCCTTGAGCGCTTCGACAAAGGCGTGAACGACGAAGAAATCCATGCCGCCATGGCCGGCGCCTTCGGCCTTAGCCGCGTACTTCTTCCACAGCGGGTGTTCGAATTTATCCTGGTAGGCCTTGAAGTCCTCCCACTGGTGGGGCTTGCTGATGCCTTCGATGTGGATGGAGTGGTTCAGATCCATCCACAGGCCATCGGTGCCCTGCACGCGGAAGCCCAGGGAATAGGGGCGCGGCAGCGAGGTGTCGTGCTGCAGGATGATGGTTTCGCCGTTCTCGCAGGCCAGGGTGGTGGTGACCACATCGCCGAGCTTGAACTTCACCTTGGCGCTGGGGTGGTCCTTGGCGCCCATCTTCTTGCTGATGTAGTCGTTCAAGCCGCGAGCCTTGCTGGCGAAGGCATTGATGTGGGTGAAGCGGTTGCCGCGGTGGATGTTGGCGTACATGGCGCAGGGGCCGATGCCGTGGCTGGGGTAGAGCTCGCCATTGCGCTGCACCGAATGCTCGGTGCGCCAGCGCGCTTCGCTCCAGCCCTTCTCGCCGAACTCCACGCCGCTGCCGTAGGGCTTGGCCGGGTCACCGTTGTTGAACTTGACCGCACGCAGATCGTGCTGGTAGCCGCCCTGCAGATGCACCAGTTCACCGAACAGGCCGACGCGCACCATCTGCAGCACCGCCATCACATCGCGTCGGTAGCAGACGTTTTCCAGCAGCATATAAGGCGTGCCGGTGCGCTGCTGGGTGCGCAGCACGTCCCAGTGGTCTTGCAGGGTGATGCCGGCCACCACCTCGCAGCCGACCGGCACCTTGGCATTCATCGCATCGATGGCCATGGAGGCATGCAACTCCCAGGGCGTGGCGATGATGACGCCGTCCAGGCCTTTTTGCTCCAGCAGCTTGCGGTAGGCGAGCTTGTCGCCGTTCTCGCCGTAGGTCTGCGGCTTGGCTTTCTTGAAGCGCTCCACCATGGCCAGCGCACGGCCCAGCATGATGGGCTCGATGTCGCACAGGGCCACCACCTCGACATCGTCGCGGCGCAGCAGCTCGGTCAGCAAGACCTGGCCCCGCATGCCGGTGCCGATCAGGCCCAGGCGCAGGCGCTCACGGCCAGCCGCGCGGGCCGCCACAGGCATCAAGGTGCTCAAACCCGCGGCGCCCAGGGCAGCGGAGCTGGTGGAGAGGAAATGTCGGCGTTGCATGGTGCGTGCGTGCATGGGATTAAGGGAAAAAAGAGTAATTCAGCCTGAGGCGCCGGCGCATTGTGGCGCCGCGCACCCGAGCGCGAAAGCCCGGGCGCGAAGCGGCCTTCCGATCAAGGCAAGGCGCTCAAATCCACGTTCGGCTTCTTGCCGGTCAGCGGGCGGGTGAAGCTCTGGTTGGCCGGCACGGTCTCGTTGAAGAAGCCGCCGTTGCGCAGGTAGAACTGGCCGCTGGCGTCGACACCGCCGGCGAAGTCCAGGCGCTGGCGGGTGCCGCCGGTCGGGTCCACGGTGAACCAGCCCTTGTTCAGCTCGGTCCAGGCGCCGCTCTTGTTGACGGCCCATTGCTGGCCCATCAGCATCTTGCGGCCGGCGAAGCCATTGGTGTCGATGAAGTTCTCGCAGAAGGAGTAAGGGCCGGTCAGCCAGGTGTTGGTGTTGGGCCGCTTCCAGGTGGCGATGAAGCGCCACTGGCCCTGCTCCACCGCATAGAACCAGGAGGAATACAAAGTGTTGCCCTGCCCGTCCGGGCGCACGCGGGTGATGAAGGGATAGGTGGTACCGGCCTTCCAGGGGTAGACCAGATAGCTCTGGCCGCCCGTGCCCTCGCCGCCGAACTCGTTGCTGACAACCTCGGGACCCTTGTTCATCAAGGTGGTCTTGCCACTGTCGGCATCCCAGACCGAGAACAACACCCAGCGTTCCTCTTCCTTGACCTGGATCCCGAAGTAGCCCTCGCCGAAACCATTGGCCATGAAGTAAGAACCGACGGCGTCCTCGCCCAGCGGAATGGTCAGCTCGTTGTAGAGGTACTCGGTGTTGGCCGGCGCGCTGTAGCTCATGTGCACCGAAGGGCCGCGGCGTGACCAGTAGTAGCCCCAATCGGCCTCGACATTGGCAAACACCAGGCCGGCAGTGGCCGTACCCGTCAACTCAATGGCTTGCAGCTGCGCGAACTCGGCGCCGGTGCGGCTCAGGCCCTGCACATCGATGCGTACATAGCCGGCCTGCGGCACATCGACCGTGGCCAGGGTGGTGAAGGGGCCGCCCGTGGGCGTCAGGCGCAGATTGAACTTCTTGCCCAGGGCAGAGACGCGCACCTGGCTGACGCTGCCGGCCGGCACCGTGCCCTTGAGGCTGATGTTGAACTTGCCGGGCTGGGCCACGCGCACCCAGCTGCTGATGACAGTGCGGGCATCGCTCCAGTCCATCAGGCCTTCGTTGTAGGAGATCCACTCGGGCGCATCGGGCGCTGCGCTGGTGATGAAGGCATTGCCGGCCAGGGCCACGCGGGCGGGGCCTGGCTTGGCGGCAGTTGCGCCGGCGGCAGCGAGGCCTTCGCCCCGGGCAGCAGCCTGCGCGCGCAGGCTGCTGGGGGCTGAATCGGCAGCGTCGGCGGCAGCGCGGGCGAGGCTGGGCTCCTCCGCCAGCGAGGCCGCGCCACCGCAGGCACTCAGGCCCAGCAAGGCCGCCAGCAACAAGGCATGGCGAAACACAGATCGAGAGTCAGACATGGCAGTTCTCGCAAGAAAGAAAAGAGGTTGAAAGCGCTGGCGCCGGACTCAGAAGGCGTGGTTGTATTCCACGGTCAAACGGGCCGAGCGGGGCGACATGCGGCTGGTGACTTCCTGGTAATGCGGGCTGATGTGATCGTCTTCCTCGCGAATTTCGTTGTACGAGGTGGCGGTCTTCTTATTCAGCACATTGAGCAGCAGGAACTTGGCAGTCAGGCCCTTGACGAAGCTCGGGCTGTAGGCCAGGTTCAAGTCCAGCTGCGTGGTCCAGGGCGTGCGGCCGAAGCTGCCGCGCGGCGCCGGCTTGCCATCGCAGAAGAAGTAGCTGGCGCCATAGCCTTGGTCTTCCACCACCGACTCGGGCACATTGCCCTTGCAGTTCTTGGGTCGGCCCGAAGTCAGGTTCAGATTGCCGCCCACCGTCCACTCGGGCGTCAGCTGGTAGAGGCCGTAGGCACGAATCGAGTGGGTGTGGTCATTGGGCAGGTAGCCGTAGGAATGGAGCATCAGCTCTTTCAAATCGGTGCCCACGGTCAGGGCCACATCGCCGCCGCCGATCGAGTCGATCTGACCCTCAGCATTGCCCTTGCTGCGCGACCAGGTGTAGTTGACGCGGCCGTACCAGCCGTTGCGCATGGGGTGCTCGGCAAACAGGTTCAGGGCCAGGTAGTTGCGCTTGACCTTGGGGTTGCCCCAGGCCTCGGCAGAGATGTCCACGCGCGTCAGCTTGCCATCGCCCGCCAGGTCCAGCCACAGGCTGTTGGCCTCGCCGGGGTTGATCACGGCGCAGGGGAAACCGTAGTGGCTGGTGTCCACGCCCTTGGCCTCGCCCCAGGCGTCGATGGGGCGCTGGTCGCAGGTGTCGTCGTTGGTGCTGCGCAGGGTGCGGTAGTTGAGCGAGCCGCCCACCACCAGCTCCTTGCTCAGCGACTTCTCGAAGCCCAGGGCCAGCTCGTCCTGGTAGAGCGGCTTCAAGTCGATGGCAACGATGGTGCGTGGGTCCTTGCTCTGGCCAAAGGCATTGTTGGCCGAGACCACGTCCGAGATGGCATGCAAGCCCGTGGGCGCGCCGGTGCTCGGGTCCACGCCGGTGTAGGTGTAGAACTTGTCGGTGCTGCGGAAGGGACTGGCCAGATTGCTGGACAGATTGGAGGGCACCGGCAGGTGGTAGCGGCCGGCATGGGCGAAGAGCTTGGTCGAACCGTCGCCGTTGAAGTCCCAGGTCGCACTCAGGCGCGGCGCCAGCATGCGCTTTTGAGAGATGAAAGGCTTGCCCTCGCTGTTGTTGTTGGTGAACTGCTCGTTGCGCAGGCCCAGGTCCAGCAAGATGTCCTTGGTCACTTGGTAGCGGTCCTGGATGTATTGGGCGCTCTGGGTGCTGGTGGGCGTGGCAATCGAGTAACTGATCACCTCGCTGACATAGAAGCCCTGGGTGCCGAAGCCGCCGCCCTGCAGCGGCGACTCGAAAGCCTTGAAGGGCTTGGTGTTGGGGTCGCTCATCTTGCGATAGCTCCACAGGCCGCCGCCGGCCTGGCTCTTGCCCACCACGGATTCGACCTTGATGTGGTCGATGCCGGCGCGCAGCGAATGCTTGCCCAAACGGTACTCGGCGTCCAGGCGCAGTACCTTCTGGCCATCGCCCGAGCCGGGCGCGGGCAAATCGCCGCCCGTGGTTTGGCCGGCCGGGTAGCTCAGGCCCGGCACGCGTGTGGCGACCGAGGAGCTGGTCTGGTAGGTGCCCGGCTTGTAGCCGAAGGGCGTCAGCGAATGGGTGGTCTTGGACTCGCCGTAGAGCGCCGTCACCGTCACATCGTCGTTCAGATAACCGGTGTACTTGAGCACATCGACCTCGGCACCCGGCGCACTGCCGGCGCCGCAGCAGTTGATGCTCAGCGAACCGCCGGACTGAATGCCGTCGCTGCGATTGGCGGCGTAGTCATAACCAAAGGCCTTGCTTTCGCCACGCGTGCGGTCGCCGATGCGGGTGTACTCGAAGTGATGGTTGTCGTTCAGGTGGTAGTCCAGCTTCAGCAGGTAGCGGCGCACTTGGCTTTCCGACTCGCTGTAGCCGGTCTTGCTGAAGGCCTGGCCGTTGGCCGGCGCGACGCTGCTGCTCTCGCTGCGAGTCTGCTCCAGCGCGGCGAACATGAAGAGCTGGTCTTTGATCAGGGGGCCACCGGCGTAAAGGCCATAGGTCTGGGTCTTGGAGTTGCTGAGGTTCTCGGAAATCAGCTTGCCGTCGGTCAGCGGGTTGGCCCCGGTGTTGGGGTAGTAGCTGGCGTCCTGCTTGGCACGCCAGGAGGCAGGCACCACGGTCAGCTTGCCGCCCACTTCCCATTGGTTGCCACCGCTCTTGGTCGTGATGTTGACCACGCCGCCGGTTGAGCGGCCGAACTCCGAGCTGTAACCGCCGCTGAGCACCTGGGCATTGGCGATGGCGCCAAAAGGCAGCTCGGATGCGCCCACCTGGGTCAGCAGATTGGTGACCGGAAAGCCGTTGATGTAGAAGGAATTCTCCGACGCGCCCGAACCACCGATGCTGGGTGCGCTGCCGTACACGCTATTGGTGTTCTTGTAGGTGCCCGGTGCCAGCTGCACGATGGCGCCTATGTCCTGGGCGATCGGCAGCTTGGCCAGTTCACGCGCGGTGAAGGTCACGCCGTTGTTGGTGTTGGAGACATCGATGCGCTTGACGCCGCCGCTGACGCGCACGGTGTCCAGGCTGTTGATGGTGACGAAGTTCGCCTCCACGCCCTGCCCCACCAAGGCTTCAACTTCCTGACTCTTCTCCACTGCGCTGCCGCGCAGCAGCTGCACCTGGTAGCGGCCCGGCGGCATGGAGGTGGCCTGGAAACGGCCATTGGCATCGGGCTGCAGCGTGCGCTGCACGCCGGTAGCCAAGTTCTTCAAGAGCACGCTGAGGCCCTCGCCGGGCGGCAGCTGTCCGTAAATCGTGCTGGTGGCATTGGACTGCGCCCGCACGGCCGGCGCCAGCGCCAGATTGAGCGAAGCGGCGCCAAAGGCCAGAGCCAGGGCCTGGGCCACGGCGCTGATGCGCATGGCACGGAGACTGCGGTGATCCGACATGGGGAACTCCTGCGTGAGGTGTGAGGTGGGGTGAGATGAAGTCAGACGCAGGCCATGACCATGGCGCGCCTGATGCCCGGGAGCGGGCCACAAGGAGAGGTCGACAGGCCAGGGCCGCAGCCCTGGCCTCAATCCATCACCAGAACTTGTAGCTGGCCGACACGCTCAACACCCGACCGAAGATGTTGTAGCGGTGGTCATAACCTTCCCAGCCATTGGGGTCGTAATAGGGCTGGCGGTTGAACAGGTTCTTGACGTTCAAGCCCAGGTTCAAGTGCTTGATCGGCGTCCAGTTCATCGACAGATTGACCGTGGTGTAAGACGGGATGCCGCGGCGGCAATCGTCCGCCGTCAGGGCGCCACCCTTGGTCTCGCAAGCTTCCGGCGTGTAGGTCTCGTCCCCGGGGTAGTCGGCCCATTTACGGGTGCCGGTGTAGTTGACGAACAAGCTGGTCGTCAGGTCGCGGTACTTCCAATCGGCATTCAGAGTGGCCGTGACTTTGGGGTTGCTGTGCAGGCCGATGTAGTTGCCCGACCAGCCTTCACCGTCTTCATAGTTGTAGAGGGTGCGGTTCATGATCGTGGTCTTCAGCCCGAGGCCCAGGCGGCCGAAGTCGCCCAGGCTGAAGCGGCCCTGGGCATCCAGGTCGAAGCCGTCGACCAGGGTGCGGCCGCGGTTCAGGTACTTGTTGACCAGGCCGGCCAGATTGCCCACCGTGTACTTGGGCACGCCCGCCGCGCAAGCCGCCGCATTGGCCGGGTTGGCGCACATGGCGGCCACTTCCGCCATCACCGACTTGTCACCGTCCGACAGCGGCACGCGCTGCGCGTTGGGTGCGCCCTCTAGGCCGGGGCCGTACTTCTCGACCGCGTCCTTGAACAAACGGGTGAAGTCTTCACGCACGATTTCGTTGCGGCGATAGACGAAGAAGTAGTCGGCCGAGACATTGAAGTCCTTGTGCGGCTGCAGCACGAGCCCCAGGGTCGAGATCTTGGCCTTCTCGGGCTGCAGGTCCTTGTTCGGCGGGGTCATGCCGCCAACCACGGTGCTGCAGTTGCTGTTGAAGAGTTGAGTGCCGCGCTCGCGCTCGGAGGCCACGGTCGACTTCTTCAGCAGGTTGGCGATGGCATCGGTCTGCGTGCAACGCAACTCATCGCGCACCACGGTCTGGGCATAGACGCCGCCGTTGCCGGATTCGGCCAGATTGGGCGCGCGGAAGCCTTCCGAGTAGGTGCCGCGCAGCAGCAGCTCGGGCATGACGCGGTACTTCAGGCCGATCTTGGGCGCCAGATTGGCGGCGAAGTTGGGGTATTTGTCCAGACGCACGGCCGCGTCCATTTCCAGGTCCTTGCTCAGCGGCACGATGGCTTCGCTGAACAGGGCCGCCACATTGCGTTCGCCCTTGAACCAGGAACCGCCCTGCTGGGTGATGTCGCCGGCCGCGGCAGCCGGATTGCCCGGTGTGTAGAACTCTTCGCGCATCAGCTGGGCGCCGAAGGCCGCGCGCACGGCGCCGGCGTCGAGCCGGGCGACCTCGCCTTCGATCTTGCCGTCCCAGGTGGCCAGCTTGGTCCAGGACTGGATGTCGAAGGTCGGGAAGGCCTCGCGCAGAAGGGCTGCGTTGCTGTCGCTGTTCACGCCGAACTTGTAGGCCGGGTTGTCGGCGATGTAGGTGCGCTTGGTGACCGGATCGTAGGTGTAGGGACCGAAAGCCTTTTCGAAGCCCTTCTTGCTGGTGTTGATGGTCTGGTACAGGGTCGAGTGGCTGCCGGCCAGGCTGAGGGCCGACTCGTAGTCCCAGGCACCGAAGCTGCCGCGCACACCGCCCAGCACGCGGTAGCTCTTGTCCTCGTTCTTCTGGCCGATGTGATTCACATCGTCCAGCAAGTAATAGGTCAGGCCAGCGGCGCCGCCCATCTTGGCCTTGAGCTCGGGCGTCAGCTTGTTGTAGACGTTGTTCGGGCCCAGGAAGGGCTGGGTGAAGGTGTTCAGCGTGGTGCCGGTGTCGCGCGAGAACCAGTTGCTGGTCGAGCCGCTGTTGAAGAAGGCCGGGCGGTTGACCGAGCTCAGCTCGATCTGGGTGTAGTTGGCCTGGCCGAAGAACTCCATATCGGCACTGGCGGCATAGACCCCGTTCAGGAACAAGGTGGCACGGTCCGACTTGCCGACCACGGCCAGCTGATAAGGCAGGTTGTTGATCGCGCAGCTGCTGTTGGCACCGGTGACGACGATGCTGGTGCAGCCGGGCACGGCCATGCTGGAGCGCGCGTTCTTGCTGTCGAACACGAACTGGGTGCCGGGGTTGAGCACGCCCGGCGTGCTGCCGTCGCTGATGCGGAAGTTCTTGATGTAGTTCGGGTTGTCGATGTAGTAGCCGGCCGGGCGCTTGTCCAGGGTGTCTTGCGGGGACACGGTGTCGCGCTGGTAGAGGTTGACCGAGCCGTAGACGTTGAACTTGTCGCGCGCCAGATCACCGAAGCCAAACATGGCGCTGGCCGAATGCTGGCCATAGGCCTTGATGCGCTGCGAGCTTTCGGTGTTGGCGCTCAGCTGCAAGCCGCTGAACTCTTTCTTGGTGATCACATTGATCACGCCGGCCACGGCGTCCGAGCCATAGATGGCGGAGGCGCCATCGGTCAGGATTTCCATGCGCTCGATGGCGGCAGCCGGAATCGTGTCGATGTTGACGAACTGGGTCTGGAAGCCGTCAGGCGCACCGTAGAAAGACAGGCGGCGGCCATTCAGCAGCATCAGCGTGCCTTGCGCGCCAAGGCCGCGCAAATTGGCCTGCGAGGCGCCGTCGGTGCCGGTGAACATGGAGCGGAAGTCCTGCAGGGCCGGCATATTGGCGGGCAGGTTTTCCAGCACCTGCTGCAGGGTCTTGGCACCCATGTTCTCGATCTGCTTGGCATCCACCACCTGCACCGGCGAAGCGGTCTCGGCATTGATGCGCTTGATGCTGGAGCCGGTCACTTCGACGCGGTCGAGCTTCTCGCCCGCTTCTTTGTTGCTCGGGCTCGCGGTCTGGGCCTGGGCCCAAGAGGCCAGGCCGGCTGCGGCCAGGACGGCCACCAGTTTGCTCGTACGTTTCATCGTCTCATCTCCAGGGTTTTGGGCACGCCGCGACGCGGCTGGCCTGTTCTTGCCAACGAATGGGGGTCAGTGAAGGGGGAAAGGTCGGGGGCTGGCTGGGTCGTCAGCGCGGGGCAGCAGTTCCGCCTTGCCGCGGAGGCGGCGGCGGCGCGGTCTCGTGTTTCACCGTGGCGCCGTCCAGCCCCAGCAGCGAGGCATTGGCCCAGTTGGCGCAGACCTTGTGGGCCTGGCTGCCGGTGGCGCCCAGGGTGCGCAGACTCAGGCGCTGCAGACCACGCACATCGAGTTCGGGCTTGACCACGGCCGGGGCCTGGACCAGGCCGCTGTCATAGAGCAGACGGCCATCACCCCAGACCTGGAACTGCAGGCCGCCGAAGCTGCGGCAGCTGTCGTCGACGCCGAGGTCGGCGCGGAACAGGTTCCAGCTGCCGCTCAGGCTGAAGTCCAGGCGGCTGCTGGCGCCCACGCCCAGGCCTTTGTGGAACTGCAGGCCGTTCATGCGCATCTGCGTGGCGGCGCTGGCTGGGCGGTCACGGCGCGCGGCGCCGACAGCCGGCAGCTCGGAAAGGTAACGCTGCTGCTCGGCCGCGCCTTCGGCAGCGCGGTGTTCGAGCACATGGAACTCCGACAAGGCGATGGGCTCGACCTCGCTGGGCACCAGGGCATTGAAGGCCTTGGCCGGCACCGCAGCTGGCTTGTCCACCACCGCCGTGACCATGGGGTCCACCGCAGCGGGTGCATCGGCCGTGGCGTTGTGCGTGCTCAGCACCCGGAAGCGCAGCAGGCGGCCGGCGGCCGGCTTGGGGAAGTTGATGGTCTGCAGGCCTTCTTTCAGCGGCAGGCGGCCGGCCAGCACCGGGGCGCCCCAGTCGCCGTTGTTGTCGCCCATGTAAACCTCAAAGTCGCGAACCTGGCCGTACTTCCAGTTCTTGTCATTGCGCGGCGCGATCTCGATGCCGTCGATCAGGCGGCGCTCGCCCAGGCCCAGCACCCACTCGTGCGGCCCGGCCTTCATGGCCTGGTTGCGGGTGGTTCGGAACCAGGTCTCGGGCTTGCCGTCGAACGCACGCTCGATGTTGTGGCCAGGCTCTTCGGCCGGGCGGTTGACCACGGTCAGGCTGTCCACCGGCACCTGGCGGCCCAGCACCGGGGCGGCCGGGAAATCCTCGCTGCCGGCCAGCACGCTGCCCGCAGCGATCTTCAGCAGGAAGCTGGCCGGCTGGCGGATGGAGCGCGGGCCGGTCTTGATCTGCACCGTGCCGAAGCGGTCGGCCGCATCGAAGAACCAGCCCTGGCTGGCCGCTTGCAAAGCCTGGGCATCGGCCAGCTCGGGCAGAAGCTGAGCGCCCAATTCCACGGCTTGCGGCTTGACGCGGGTGTGCACGCTCAAGGCCAGGCGGCGCTGAGCCAGCTGTCCGGCGTACTCACCCTCGACCGCGCCGACCTGCACGCGCACATCGCCGGCGCCGTCCATCGGCGCGCTCATGCGGATCAACTGGCGGCTGCTCTTGCCTTGCTCGCGGTACTGGCGGGTCAGTCCATCGTCCTCGTACAGGGTGAAGCTCGATTCACCGAGGGGATAGAGGTCCAGGCCCAGCTCGTCCTTGGGCTTTTCGCCGTCGTACAGGCTTTCCGGGTAGAGAGGCAGGATGGCGCCGCCGCGCACAAAGACGGGCAGCTTGTCCAGGCCGACTTGCAGGTCTATCGTGCGGCCGGCCTCGGGCGCACGGACGCTGCGGCCGTCCCAGTAATCGAACCACAGGCCTTGCGGCAGGTGGATGTTCTTGCGCCAGCCGCCCGAGGCGGCCTGGCTGCGATAGACCGGCGCCACCAGCAGATCGCGGCCGAGCAGGAACTGGTATTTGTGCGCCTCGGTGTAGGCGGCCGGGTCCTGCGGGTGGTCCCACATCAGGCCGCGCACCAGGGGCGCGCCGCTGACCTCGGCCTCATGGGCCAGGGTGTACATGTACGGCGTCAGCCGCATCTTGAGCTTCAGGTATTTGCGGTTGATGCTACGGTAGGGTTCTTCATAGGCCCAAGGGTGCTTGCGCGCGGCCTCGGCCCAGCCGCTCATGCCCATCAGCACCGGCGTGAAGGTCTTCCACTGCAGATCGCGGGTGTAGGTCTCGGGGCTGCCGCCGAAGATGGCATCGACGTCGCCGGTGGCATAGACCTGGCCCGAGAGGCCGGAGCCGACCAGGGTCGGGATGTGCCAGCGGATGTAGTCCCAGCTGCTGCTCTGGTCGCCGGTCCAGGTCACGGCATAGCGCTGGATGCCGGCCCAGCCCATCACGGTCCACAAGAAGGGCCGCGCGTCGGAGTTGTCCAGAATGCCCTTGAAGGCCGCCTGGTTGGCATCCATGGCGAACTGGTAGCCCTGGCCGGTCCAGGCCACGTCCAGCTTCTGCGCGCGGGTGCCGGCCGTGCCGACTTCCCATTTGATCTTGTCCACGCCGTTCTCGGTCCACAAGCCGGTGCGGAAGCCCAGATCGGCCAGGCC
Organism: Paucibacter sp. DJ2R-2; assembly: GCF_025717675.1. Taxonomy (GTDB): domain Bacteria; phylum Pseudomonadota; class Gammaproteobacteria; order Burkholderiales; family Burkholderiaceae_C; genus Paucibacter_A. The sequence continues at coordinate 282,015 of NZ_JAJIRT010000003.1, read as the reverse complement.
CTTCACGACATCGGGCAGGTCGGTGTAGCCGCAGCCATAGCCGTCGTTGGGCAGGATCCAGCCGCCAGGCATGTCGTGCTCGCGGTATTTGCGGGCCACCGAGTTCAGCACATCGGGTGTCTTGCCGGTCGGGCCGTCGCTCCAGCCCTTGGGCACGGTGCCAGGCTTCTTGACGTTGTCACCGTCGTTGTAGCAATCGGCATCGCCGTATTCGTAGGCCCAGCGCGGCAACAGACGGGCGCGGCCGGTCAGCTCGGTGTAGCGGGCCAGGACCTCGCGGATGCTGGGGCCGACAAAGAAGAAGGCATCGAAGCGGCCCTCCTGATGCTGCAGCGAGATCTGTTCGGGCGAGCGCAGGTCGTAGCTGCCATCGCTCCAGGTATTGCGAAGCATGCCCCAGCCTCGCGAGCTCATCAAAAACGGCGCGGGGCTGGGCCGGTCGCCCTCTTCCCAGCCGCCCGAGTACGAAACCTCAAGCTGCTTGCCCTTGAATTCATAACGGCCATTCTGCTGGCCACCGCCGAAAAAGCGTTCGTCCTTCTGGCTGCTCAAGGTCTGGACGCTGAGCTTGTCGGCGATGTCCAGGCTTTGGGTTTCCTGCCAAAGCAGGCTGCGGTTGTCAGCCTTATAGAGGGCCAGACGCAGCGGCTTCTTGTAAACGCGCAGGGCCAGGGCCTCGGTCTTGAGCAGGTGGTGGTCGCCCTGATCACTCCAGCTGTGCGTTACCGGCTGGTTGACGGTCTCGATGACGATGGGCGCCGCCTTGTCCGTGGCCGGCGGCAGCTGGTCCTTGGCACCGGCCCAGAGGCGCAGCACATCGGGCTTGAGCAGGCTGATGCGCAGACGCATCTTGGTGTCGGTGCGCAGGTCCCATTGCTGCACACCCTCGCCTGGCGCTGGCGTGGCCGAAGCCGGCACGGCCTGGATCTCGCGCAGCGCGCCCAAGGGCGCCGCGGCCACCTCAGCCGCTGTCAGCAGCAAACCGCCACAAGCATGGAACAAAGCCAGGGCCAGGGCAGGCGAGCGCAGCGCTTTTTGTCGCGCCGGGCTTTGCTGCTGACGCTGCGGTGAGCGGTTCTTGACCATCTGCGAATCCCTCTGAAACAACGACGTCCTGCAATTCCTCAGGCCTCGCCCTGGAGCCGGCGTGGCCTGGTTTGCGGTGAATTTGTGATGCTGGCCTTGCTAGGCGGCGCCTTCAGCCTGCGCAGCGAGCCTCTCGCTCGTTTTGCGCAAATCGAAAGCAATGGAAAGACTCTATGCAGCACAAAGCAAGATGTCAACGAAGAAAACCAGCAACACCCCTGCAAAAAGACAAATTCAGTAGAAACCACTAGCAGAAATTCTTGCCATAACGGTGAAAAGAAAGATTTTTATTGCTACATTCACACTTCGAAAGTTGTGTTGTGAGTCACGCCGACCGGCGCTGCGCCTTGATTTCTCAGAAAGTTCGAAAGTTGTTGGTTTCGTTTCGAAAGAAACAAGCACTAAACAGAAGACCACCGCGAGCTGGGGCCGATGCCGCCGCAAAAGGGACGAAACTCCCTTCTGCGACTGGCCCCGGTGGGCCCGCAGCCCAGACTTGCGGGCTCCGCAACAAAAGCTCAATCAAGCCATCCAGACGCCATGGGCCCGCTGGCCCGCCCCGAGGAGACATGCGATGAAACAGACCGCCACGAATTGCCTTGACGCCACTGCCACCACGATGCCCGCGGCCCGCCGCAGCTTCTGCCGCAGCCTGATCCAGGTGGCCAGCAGCGCCGCCCTGCTCTCTGCAGGCGTGCTCAGCGGCCCTGCCCTGGCCGCCGATGCCGCTGCGCCGATCAAGATCGGTTTCATCATCAAGCAGGTCGACGAGCCCTGGTTCCAGGATGAATGGCGCCATGCCGAGCAGGCAGCCAAGGACAAGGGCTTCACCCTGATCAAGATCGCGGCGCCCGATGGCGACAAGCTGCTCTCCGCCATCGACAACCTGGCCGCCCAGCGCGCCCAGGGCATGATCGTCTGCGCACCCGATGTGAAGCTGGGCCCGGCCCTGCAGGCGCGGGCGCGCCAGGCCAATCTCAAGCTGATCAGCGTGGACGACCGCCTGGTCAACGGCGCCGGCAAGCCGATCGAGGCGATCGCCCATGTCGGCATCTCGGCCAGCGCGATCGGCGCCCAGGTCGGCGAGGCCTTGCTGGCCGAAGTGAAAAGGCGCGGCTGGAAGCTGGCCGAGGTCGGCGCCCTGCGCGTCACCTACGACCAGCTCAGCACCTCCAAAGAGCGCACCGATGGCAGCAGTGCCGTGCTGACCCAGGCCGGCCTGCCGGCCGCCAACATCGTCAGCGCCCCCATGCCCAAGGCCGACACCGAGAACGCCTTCAACGCCGCCACCGTCACCCTGACCCAGAACCCCAAGTTCAAGCAGTGGCTGGTTTTCGGCCCCAATGACGAGGCGGTGCTCGGCGGCGTGCGCGCCAGCGAGGGCAAGGGCTTCAAGGCCGCCAGCGTGATCGGCGTGGGCATCGGCGGCAGCCAGTCGGCTGTGAACGAGTTCGCCAAGGCCGAGCCCACCGGCTTCGTCGCCACCGTGATGCTGAGCCCACGCAAGCATGGCTACGACACGGCGGTCGCCATGTTCGACTGGATCAAGAACAGCAAGGAGCCGCCCAAGCTGACCCTGACCAGCGGCACCCTGGCCGACCGTGCCAACTTCAAGCAGGTGCGAACCAGCCTGGGGCTCTGAACGCGGCGCGCGAAAGAAAGAGAACGCAGAGCCCGCCGAGGGTCGCAAAGATCGCAGAGGCCAGGAAACATGGGGCCGATTGCCGCGTCGGTCACAACCCTGCGTCCTCCGCGCATGCTCTGCGCACTCTGCGTTCATGTTTCGAAACCCAGGAGCTCCCCCAAAAGCCATGCATTCATCCCTTTGCATCCGTGAATTGAGCAAATCCTTCCCCGGCGTGCGTGCCCTGGGAGGCGTGGACCTCGACATCCCGGCCGGCCAGGTTCATGCCCTGCTGGGCGAGAACGGCGCGGGCAAGAGCACGTTGCTGAAGATCCTCGGCGGCGAGCTGCGCCCCGACGGCGGCAGCCTGCAGCTCGCTGGCCAGGCCCTGCAGTTCAAGAGTGCCGCCGATGCGCTGAACCAGGGCATTGCCGTCATCCACCAGGAGCTGCAGTACATCCCCGAGATGACGGTGCTGGAGAACCTCTGGCTGGGCCGTCTGCCGCAGCGCTGGGGTTTTGTGCGCTTTGCCGAGGCGCGCGCGCAGATGCGTACCCAGCTGGCCCGCATCGGCATCGCGCTCGACCTGGACGCTCGCATGATCGAGCTCTCCATCGGCCAGCGCCAGATGGTGGAGATCTGCAAGGCAGTGCTGCGAGATGCGCGCGTGATCGCGCTCGACGAACCCACCAGCTCGCTCTCGCACAGCGAGACCGAGACCCTGTTCCGCCTGGTACGCGAGCTGCGCGAGCAGGGCAAGGTGCTGATTTATGTGTCGCACCGCCTGGATGAAATCTTCGCCCTTTGCGACGGCGCCAGCGTGCTGCGCGACGGCCGCTCGGTCGGCCGCTTCGCCAGCCTGCAAGGCGTCAGCCGCGATCAGCTGGTGCAGGCCATGGTGGGCCGCGAGATCCAGGATGTGTTCGGCAGCGGCAGGAAAAAGCAAGCCGCGGCAGCTAACGAAACGGCTGCACGCAGCCCACGACTGCAGGTGCAGCAGCTGAGCGGCCGCAGCCTGCCCGAGCCGGCCAGCTTCGAGGTTGCCGCCGGCGAGATCGTCGGCTTCTTCGGCCTGATGGGCGCGGGCCGCAGCGAGCTGATGCGCCTGGTCTTTGGCGCCGACCCGCGCCGCAGCGGCCAGGTGTGGCTGGACGGCGAGCTGATGCGCAGCGATTCGGTCGCCGGCTCGATCGCCGCCGGCCTGATGTTCTGCCCCGAGGACCGCAAGGAGCAAGGCATCATTGGCTGCCGCTCGGTGGCCGAGAACATCAACCTCAGCTGCCGACGCAACAACTCCGGCCTGCTGCTCAACGCCAAACGCGAGGCCGAGGTGGCGGCCGAGTTCATCGCCCGCCTGCGCATCAAGACGCCCAGCCCGGCGCAGGAGATCCGCCTGCTCTCGGGCGGCAACCAGCAAAAAGCCATCCTGGCCCGCTGGCTGGCCGAGCGCGAACTCAAGGTGCTGATCATTGACGAGCCCACCCGCGGCATCGACATCGGCGCCAAGAGCGAAATCTACGAGGTGCTGCATGAGCTGGCCGCGCGCGGCGTGGCCATCGTCGTGGTCTCCAGCGAACTGCCCGAGGTGCTGGGCCTGGCCGACCGCGTGCTGGTCATGCGCCAAGGCCGCATCGCCGGCAGCCTGGCCCGCGGCGAGGCCAACGAAGCCCGGGTGCTGGCCCTGGCCCTGCCCGATGGCGGCGCCCGCCAAGAAGCGCAAGCGGCCTGAAGCCTTGATCTCGACTGTCACCGAATCCTGAATCGACCCCGATGAACACGAGCACCGACTCTTTGCCTCCCATGCCCATGCCAGAGCCCATGCAAGCTGCCGCCGCCTCATCCCCCGCCACGCGAAAGACTCTGCTGCGTCTGATAGACGAGCACAGCCTGCTGCTGATTTTTGCCCTGCTCTTCGGCGTGCTTTCGCTGACGGTGGAGTACTTCTTCAGTGTGCCGAACATGATCGGCTTGGCCCTGTCGGTCTCGCAGATCGGCATGGTGGCCTGCGCCATGACCTTCTGCATCGCCTCGCGCGATTTCGACCTGTCCATCGGCTCCACCGTGGCCCTGGCCGGCGTGCTCTGCGCCACCGTGATCAACCAGACCGAGAGCATCGCCCTGGGCATTGCCGCGGCCCTGGCGGCCGGCGCCGTGATCGGCTGGGTCAATGGCGTGGTGATTGCGCGCTGGAAGATCAATGCCTTGATCACCACCCTGGCCACCATGGAGATCGTGCGCGGCCTGGCCTTCATCACCGCGGGCGGCCAGGCCGTGGGCATCTCGGCCGATGCCTTCTTCGAGCTGGGCAATGCCTTCTGGCTGGGCCTGCCGGTGCCGGTCTGGATCACCATCGCCTGCGTGGCCTTGTTTGCCCTGCTGCTCAACCGCACCGTCTACGGCCGCAACACCCTGGCCATCGGCGGCAACCCGGAAGCCGCCCGCCTGGCCGGCATCCATGTCGCCCGCGTGCGCATCACCATCTTCCTGATCCAGGGTGTGGTGGCGGCGGCGGCCGGCGTCATCCTGGCGGCGCGCATCACCAGCGGCCAGCCCAATGCGGCCCAAGGATTCGAGCTGAACGTGATCTCGGCTTGCGTGCTGGGCGGTGTGTCTCTGATGGGCGGCCGTGCCAGCATCTCCGGCATGGTGGTGGGCGTGCTCATCATGGGCACGGTGCAGAACGCGATGAACCTGCTCAATATCGACGCCTTCTACCAGTACATGGTGCGTGGCGGCATCTTGCTGCTGGCCGTGGCCTTGGACCAACTGCGCCGCAAAGACAGCTGAGCCTGTTTTTCGAAAGCAACTTCTTTTGTTTCATCGTAATTTCTTTTCTTTACGTCAATTTTCTTGACGAATCGAAAGTTAAAAGATAAATTTACCTGCAATCTTTCGATCCATCCGATGACTACTCTTCTCAACCGCTCCGCCAGCGACTGGCAGCAATTGCAAGGCCTGGCCACGGCGGAGGAAATCGCGCAGCAGCCCCGCGTCTGGCGTGAACTGGCCGCCTCGCTGGCCGACCATCAGGCCCAGCTGCGCGCCTTTCTGGACGCCTGCCTGAAGGAACCCAGCCACCGCGTCATCCTGACCGGCGCGGGCAGCTCGGCCTATGTGGGCCAAACCCTTGCCGACGAGATCAACCGCGACTGGCCGGCCGAGGTGCGCGCCGTGGCCACCACCAGCCTGCTGACCCACCCGGAGCTCTATCTACAGCGCGAGCAGCCCACCTTGCTGGTGTCCTTCGCGCGCAGCGGCAACAGCCCGGAAAGCCTGGCTGCCGTCGAGCTGCTGCGTCAGCAGATTGATGCGCCGCGCTTCCTGAACATCACCTGCAATGCCGAGGGCGAGCTCTACCGCAACAACGCCGCCCGCGCCGACACCCTGAACCTGCTGATGCCGGCCGCCTCCTGCGACCGCGGTTTTGCCATGACCAGCAGTTTCAGCAGCATGCAGCTGGCCGCCCTGGCCGCCTTCAGCCGCGCCCCCTGGGCCGAGCGCCTGGCCCGCCTGGAACTGGTGGCCCAGCGCGCCGAGGCCTTGCTGGCCCAGCAGGCGGCCACCATGGCCGAGCTGGCCGCCCAGCCCTTCGACCGCATCGTCTACCTGGGCAGCGGCCCGCTGGAGGCGCTGGCACAAGAGTCGGCGCTCAAGGTGCTGGAGCTGACCAGCGGCCGCGTGCTGGCTTTCTCGAACACCTTGCTGGGCTTCCGCCACGGCCCCAAGTCCATGCTCAATGGCAAGAGCCTGGTCGTGATCTTCCAGTCGCAGGATGCGCATGCGCGCCGTTATGAACAAGACCTGCTGAACGAGCTGCTGCGCGACGGCATCGCCGGCCGCGTGCTGCTGATCGGCGAAGCCGGTGCCGGCGCGCTGCAGGGCGACAACCCTCTGCTGAGCCGCGCCCTGAGCGCCGAGCCCAGCGGCCTGAGCGACAGCTGGCTGACCACGCTGTGGCTGATCCTGGCCCAGCAGTACGCCCTGCACCGCTCGGTGGCCCTGGGCCTGACGCCGGACAATCCCTTCCCCGATGGCACGGTCAACCGGGTCGTGCAGGGTGTGGAGATTTATCCCTATGTCGAATCCGCCCGTGTCCACTGCGACTGAGTCCACCCCGCCGGCCGGCGCACCTTGCTACGGCCTGGACATCGGCGGCACCAAGATCGAGCTGGTCGCCTTTGATTCGGGTGCCCCCGGCTTCGCCGAGCTCTACCGCCGCCGCGTGGCCACGCCGACGCAGGATTTCGAGGCCTTTGTCGAGGCGATTGCCGAGCTGGTGAGCGAGACCGACCAGGCCCTGGGCTGCAACGGCCGCGTGGGCCTGGGCCTGCCCGGCATCATCAGCCCACAGACCGGCCTGCAGCTCAGCTCCAATGTGCCCGCGCTCAGCGGCCGCGCCGTGCCGCAAGCCCTGCGCGAGCGCCTGGGCCGGCCAGTGGCCATCGGCAATGACTGCCAGTGCTTTGCCCTGTCCGAGGCCCAAGGCGGCGCGGCCGAGGGCTTTGCTTCGATGTTCGGCGCCATTCTCGGCACCGGGGCAGGCGGCGGCTTCTGCGTCCAGGGCCGGCTGATCGCCGGCTACAACGGACTGGCCGGTGAGTGGGGCCACTGGGCCCTGCCGGCGCTGCTGCAACAGCGCCACCGCCTGCCCCTGCTGGCCTGTGCCTGCGGGCTGCAGAGCTGCGTCGAGCGATACGTCTCGGGCAGCGGCCTGGCGGCTCTGTTCCAACATTTCGGCGGCCCGGCTGGACAAGCCGTACCGGCCATCGTGGCCGCGGCCGAGGCGGGCGACGGCCACGCGAGCCAGGCCCTGGCCGTGCATCTGGACCTGCTGGGCCATGCCCTGGCTGGCCTGGTCATGGCCTATGACCCCCATGTGCTGGTGCTGGGCGGGGGGCTGTCCAAGCTGCAAAGCCTCTACACCGAGCTGCCCGAGGCGATTCGCCCGCATCTCTTCCAGGGCGTCAGCGTGCCGCCCATCCTGCCACCACGCTTCGGCGATGCCGGGGGCGCGCGCGGTGCCGCGCTGCTGGCGCGGCAGCGCCTGAGCTGAAGCCGCTCCGCCTCCAGTTCCCCCCAGTTCCACTTTCTGCCTGCCCCCATGTCCCATTTGCTCGCCACCATCACCGCCCACCGCAGCGGCCAGCCCGTCGGCCTCTACAGCGTCTGCTCGGCCAATCCTTTCGTGCTGCGAGCGGCGATGGAGGTGGCGCGCAGCTACGACACACCGCTGCTGATCGAATCGACCTCCAACCAGGTGGACCAGTTCGGCGGCTACACCGGCATGACGCCGCCGCAGTTCCGCGACTATGTGCAGGCCTTGGCGGCCGAAGCTAACTTCCCGCTCGATCGCATCGCCCTGGGCGGTGACCACCTGGGCCCCAATGCCTGGCAGCATCTGCCGGCCACCGAGGCCATGGGCCATGCCCGCGTGCTGATCGAGGCCTATGTGGCGGCGGGCTTCGAGAAGATCCACCTCGACTGCAGCATGGCCTGCGCCGACGACGCCCGGCCGCTCAGCGACGCGACCGTGGCCGCGCGCTCGGCCGATCTGGCCCTGGTGGCCGAGGCCACGGCCGCGCGCCTGGGTTTGGCGCCACCGGTCTATGTGATCGGCACCGAGGTGCCGGTGCCGGGCGGCGAAGCCTCCCTGGGCGGCGGCGTGGCCGTCACCGCGCCGGCGGCAGCCGCCGCCACCTTGGCCGTGCATGAGCAGGCATTTGCAGCCCAGGGCCTGGATGCTGCCTGGCTGCGCGTGATCGCCATGGTGGTGCAGCCCGGCGTCGATTTCGACCACAGCCAGGTCCAGCATTACCAGCCGGCCGCCGCCGCGGCGCTCTCGGCCTTTGTGCAATCGCAGCCGCGCCTGGTCTTCGAGGCCCACTCGACCGACTACCAGACCGAGGCCTCGCTGCACGCCCTGGTGCGCGATCACTACGCCATCCTCAAGGTCGGCCCAGCGGTCACCTTTGCCCTGCGCGAGGCCTGGTTTGCGCTCTCGGCCATCGAGCGCGAACTGCTGCCGGCCGAGCACCAGGCCGATCTGCCCGGCCTGCTCGAGCGCTGCATGCTGGAGCAACCCAAGCATTGGGCCAAGCACTACGCCGGCAGTACGGACGAGCAGCGCTTGCTGCGCCGCTTTGCCTTCAGCGACCGCTGCCGCTACTACTGGGGCGAGCCCGAGGTGCAAGCCGCCCTGCAGCGCCTGATTGCCAATCTGACGGCCAGCGGCATTCCCCTGCCCTTGCTGAGCCAGCATCTGCCGCAGCAGTTTGAGGCCGTGCTGGCCGGCGAGTTGGCCGCCGAGCCCGCAGCCTTGGCCCGCCACAAGGTGGGGCTGGAGCTGGCGCGCTATGCCCGGGCCTGCGCCCGAAACTGCCCTATGGGCTGAGAGCCGCCGACACATCGAAAGTACCAATAGCTCGATTCTTTCGTTCAACTAAGATTCATTCCGAACAAAAGCTTTCAACCGGGTCGGCCACAAGTCAGCTTGAGTTTGAGCCCATAAAACTTCTTGAATCGAAAGCCACGAGTCCATGAGGAATACCCGAGAGCGGCGCGAACAAATCCTGCAGATGCTGATGGAGCAAGGCAGCGTGCAGGTGGCCGAGCTGGTGCCCATGATGGGCGTGTCGGCCGTGACCATACGCACCGACCTGAGCGTCTTCGAGGACCAGGGCCTGGTCACCCGCAACTACGGCGGCGCCAGCATGAACCGCATGCCGCCGCAAGAGCAGAACATCCGCCAGAAGGATGAGCTGAACTCGACGCTGAAGGAGCGCATCGGCGCACGCGCCGCCGCCCTGGTCGAGCCGGGCGACAACATCATCATCGACTCGGGCACCACCACCATGCCCCTGGCCCGACATCTGCGCCACCTGCCGGCCGACGCCCGCGTGACGGTGATGACCAACGGCCTGAACATCGCCTGGGAACTGGCCGATGCCGAGGGTGTGGAGCTGATGCTGACCGGCGGCCTGCTGCGCAAGAAATCGCTGTCCATCCAGGGCTCGCAGGCCGAGGCCAGCCTGAACGGCTACAACTTCGACAAGCTCTTCCTCGGCGTGGACGGCCTGGACCTGCAGTTCGGCATCACCACCCACCACGAGGCCGAGGCCAGCATCAACCGCAAAATGGTCGAGCGCGCCAAAAAGGTCTTCGTCGTCAGCGACGCCTCCAAGTTCGGCCGGGTCAGCCTGCACCGCATCATCCAGATGGACCGCGTGCACACCGTCATCACCGATGCGGGCATCAACCAGGAGTACCGCGAAGGCCTGCTGCGCCTCGGCATCGAACTGATCGTGGTCGACTGATGTCGAATCACGTACTTTCCTAACCTGTCACTTCCATGAACCCGCAGCAGTCCCTCTCGGGTCGCATCCTCGGCCCGCAGGGCTGGGTGCGCGGCCATCTCGAACTCCAAGCCCACGGGCGCATCGCCGCCCTGCATGAGGACGCCAGCGCGCCCGGAGACCGGCTGATCCTGCCCGGCTTTGTCGACCTGCATGTGCACGGCGGCCTGGGCGTGGACATCATGGAGGGCGGCGAGAGCGCCCGCACCGTTGCCCGCGCCCATGCCCGCCACGGCACGACCAGCCTGCTGGCCACCACCATGACCGCGCCGCAGGGCGATATCGAGCACGCCCTGCAAGGCATTGGCGCGGTGATGGCCGAGCCGCGAGCCGACGAGGCGCGCATCCTCGGCGTGCATCTGGAAGGCCCTTACCTGAGCTCACGCCGGCTCGGTGCCCAACCCGACATCGTCAGCCGCGCCACGCTGGACGCGGTGCAGGCCTTCTCTGCCCTGGCGGCCATCAAGGTGCTGACCCTGGCGCCCGAGATCCCCGGCCACCTGGCCCTGATCCCCGAGCTCAGCGCCCTGGGCATCCGCGTGCAGATCGGCCACAGCGCCGGCAGCTACGAGGACGGCGTGGCCGCACTCAAGGCCGGCGTGGCCGGCTTCACCCACCTCTTCAACGGCATGCCAGGCCTCAACCATTACGAGCCCGGCATGGTGGGCGCGGCCCTGGCCCATGCCGAGTACGCGGAGCTGATCCCCGATCTGCAGCATGTGCACCCGGGCGCCATGCGTGCGGCCCTGCGCGCCATCCCCAAGCTCTACTGCGTGACCGACGCCACCGCGGCGACCGGCATGCCGGACGGCGAATACAGCCTGGGCTCGCAACGCGTGCTCAAGTGCCTGGGCTGCGTGCGCCTGGCCACCGGCTCCCTGGCCGGCAGCGCCCTGACCATGGATCAGGCCTTGCGCAATCTGGTCGAGGTGGGCCTTAGCGTGGAAGACGCCTCGGCGCGCCTGTCGCGCAACCCGGCCGACTACCTGGGTCTGGCCGAGCGCGGCCGACTGCAGGCCGGCGCTTGGGCCGATGTGGTGGTGTTCAACCCCGAGCTGCAGCTGCAGCAGGTCTGGGTTCAAGGCCAGCCCGTCTCGCTGGATTGAGCACGGCCTTGAAGCTCGCCTCGGGAAACTCCCGAGCGCTGACTTTCGGCACACCCGGCCATGCCGGGTAGGCTCAGGCCAACCGATCTCCACATGAGCTTTTTCTCTTGAATGCAGATGCCCGGTTTCGAAGGAAGCCGGGCATTTTCTTTTTCCGATCTCTGATCTCTGAACTCGCGCCATGAACGCCTTCAAACATTGCACCCTGGTGGCCTTGCTGCACGTGGCCGGTCTCTCTGGCCTCAGCGCCAGTGCCCTGGCCGCATCAGCCGCCCCGGCCGTTTCAGGGCTGGACCTGCCCCATTTCGACCGCAAGGTCAGGCCCCAGGACGACCTCTTCCGCGCCAGCAATGGTGGCTGGATCAAAGCCACCACCATCCCGGCCGACAAGGGGTCCTGGGGCAGCTTTGAAAAACTGGCCGAACTCAGTGACCAACGCGTGCGCGGTTTGGCCGAGGGCCTGGCCGCCCAGCCTCAGGCCGAGGGCAGCAAAGAGGCCAAGATCGGCCTGTTCTACGCCGCCTTCCAGGACAGCGCGGCCATCGACCGCTTGGGTCTGGCAGCGCTGCAGCCGCAGTTGGACGAGATCGCGGCGCTCGCCAGCCGCGAGCAGCTGTGGGCCTGGTTGGCGCGTGCTCAAGGGCAGATCAGCCAGCCCCTGCGTCTGGCCATCGGCCCCGACCCCAAGCAGCCCATGATCAACCGCCTGCAGCTGGCCCAGTCCGGGCTGGGCCTGCCCGATCGCGACTACTACCTGAACCCGCGTGACCCCAGCCTGGCCAAGGCGCGCAGCGCCTACCTTGCCTACTTGAGCAAGCTGGCCCGCTTGAGCGGCGAAGCCCAGCCGGGTGAGGCCGCACGCCGCGTGCTGGCCCTGGAGACGCGCATGGCGCAAGCGCACTGGGATGTGGTCAGCAGCCGCGATGTGCAAAAGACCTACAACCCGATGACGCCGGCCGAGCTGAGCGCGGCCGCGCCGGGCCTGGACTGGACCGCCTTCTTCGCCGCCGCCCAGCTCAAAAACGTAGACAAGCTGACTGTGGCCCAACCCAGCGCCATCCGCGGCCTGGCCCAGCTGCTGGCCGAGGCGCCGTTGGCCGATTGGAAGCTCTACGCCAAGCTGCACACCCTGGACGCCCACGCCGCCGTGCTGCCCCAGCCCTTCCGCGCCGCGGCCTTTGCCTTCCACGGCCGCGCCATGAGCGGCACGCAGCAAGAGCTGCCGCGCTGGAAGCAAGGCGTGGATGCGATCAACGAGGCCTTGGGCGAAGCCGTGGGCGAGCTCTATGTGGCCCAGCATTTCCCGCCGGCGCAAAAGGCGCGCATGCAGGAGCTGGTGGCCAATCTATTGGCCGCCTACAAAAGCTCGGTTGATGGCCTGAGCTGGATGACGCCCGAAACCAAGCTGCAAGCCCAGGACAAGCTGTCCAAATATCTGGTCAAGATCGGCTACCCCGACACCTGGCGCGATTACAGCGCCCTGCAGGTCAAGGCCGGCGACGCACTTGGCAACCAGCAGCGCGCGGCGCAGTTCGCCTGGGCCCGCGAGGCCGCCAAGCTGGGCCAGAAGGTCGACCGCAGCGAATGGGGCATGGTGCCGCAGCAGGTCAATGCCTATTACAACGAGACCTTCAACGAGATCGTCTTCCCGGCCGCCATCCTGCAGCCACCCTTCTTCGACATGAAGGCCGATGACGCGGTCAACTATGGCGGCATTGGCGCCGTGATCGGCCACGAGATCAGCCACGGCTTCGACGACCAAGGCGCCCAGTACGACGGCGACGGCATGCTGCGCGACTGGTGGCAGCCGGCCGACCGCAAGGCCTTCGAGGCCCTGGGCCAGCGCCTGGCCCAGCAGTTCAGCGCCTACCAGGCCTTGCCCGGCAAGCGCGTCAACGGCCAGCTGACCCTGGGCGAGAACATCGCCGACCTGTCGGGCTTGCAGATCGCCTTCAAGGCCTATCAGGCCTCGCTGGGCGGCAAGCCGGCGCCGGTGCTGGACGGCTACACCGGTGAGCAGCGCTTCTTCCTCGGCTTCGCGCAGATCTGGCGCGAGAAGGTGCGCCCGCCCCTGCTGTTGCAGCAGCTGATGGCCGACCCGCATTCGCCGGGCCAGTTCCGGGCCAACGGCGGCGTGGTCAACCACGACGCCTTCCACCAAGCCTTCGGCACCCGCAAGGGCGACCGCCTGTTCAAGCCCGAGGGCGAGCGCATCCGCATCTGGTGAGCGCCCGCCTTCGACCCCGCCCCTTTTTCAGGAAAAACCTGCCCATGTTGATGATGAAAACCCCGTTCAAGCTCGCCACCCTGGCCTTGCTGACCCAGCTGGCCTTCGGTGCCGGCCCGGCCCTGGCCGCCGAAACTGCCGCGCCCACCATCCAGGGCCTGGACCGCAGCAGCTTCGACCCCAGCGTGCGGCCGCAGGACGATCTGTTCCGCGCCGTCAACGGCCTGTGGCTGAAGAACACCGAGATCCCCGCTGACAAATCGCGTTATGGCAGCTTTGACCTGCTGATCGACCAGTCCGACGCACGCGTGCGCGCCCTGATCGACGAGCTGGCCCGCGGCCAGCACGCCGCCGGCAGCAATGCCCAGAAGATCGCCGACTACTACCGCAGCCACCTCGACACCGAGGCGATCGAGCGCGCCGGCCTGGCGCCCATCCAGCCGCTGCTGAAAGAGATCTCGGCCATCAAGGACCGAACGGCGCTGGCGCAATGGCTGGGCCGCTCACAGCTGTTCGCCGCCTCGCCGGTGCGCGTGGGCGTGACGGCCGAGGCCAAGAACCCCAAGATGAATGGCGTGCGCATGGGCCAGAGCGGCCTGGGCCTGCCCGACCGCGACTACTACCTGCTCAAGGACGACGCTCGCATGGCCAAGGCCAGAGAGGCCTACCTCGCCTATTTGAGCCAGCTGGCAGGCTTCGCCGGTGAAGCCGAGCCCGCAGCGGCCGCCCAGCGCGTGCTGGCCCTGGAAGAGCGCATCGCCGCCGCGCATTGGGACAAGGTCGACAACCGCAACCCGGTCAAGACCAACAACCCGACCCGCGTGGCCGATCTGCGCGAGCAAGCGCCTGGCTTCGACTGGACGGCCTATCTGGAATCGGCCGGCCTGGGCCAGACCCAGACTGTCGATGTGGCCCAGCCCAGCGCCATCCGCGCCCTGGCCGACCTGCTGGCCGAGCAGCCGCTGGAGGACTGGAAGCTCTACCTGCGCCTGCACGCGCTGAGCCGCAGCGCCGATGTGCTGCCCAAGGCCGTGCGCGAAGCCAACTTCGCTTTCCGCCAGGCCTTGACCGGCGCCAAGACCGAGCTGCCTCGCTGGCAGCAGTCCATCAACGACAGCAACAGCGCGCTCGGCGAGGCGGTGGGCCAGCTCTGGGTGGCGCGCCATTTCCCGGCCGCCTACAAGGCCCGCATGCAGACGCTGGTGGCCAATTTGATGGCCGCCTACAAGGACTCGATCGATGGCCTGAGCTGGATGAGCCCGGCCACCAAGGCGCAAGCCCAAGACAAACTGTCCAAGTACACGACCAAGATCGGCTACCCCGAGCAGTGGCGCGATTACAGCCGCCTGGAGGTCAAGCCCGGTGACGCCTTCGGCAACAGCCAGCGCGCCGCCCGCTTCGCCTGGGCGCAGATGGTGGCCAAGGCCGGTCAGCCCGTGGACCGCAAGGAATGGGGCATGACGCCGCAGACCGTCAACGCCTACTACCGCGGCTCGGCCAACGAGATCGTGTTCCCGGCCGCCATCCTGCAGCCGCCTTTCTTCAGCATGGAAGCGGACGACGCCATCAACTACGGCGCCATCGGTGCCGTCATCGGCCACGAGATCAGCCACGGCTTTGACGACCGCGGCAGCCAGTTCGACGGCGACGGCGTGCTGCGCGACTGGTGGACCAAGGAAGACCGCGCCGCCTTCGAAGCCATCGCCGCCAAGCTGGTGGCGCAGTACGAGGGCTACCAGCCCCTGCCCGGCAAGCACATCAACGGCCGCCTGACCTTGGGCGAGAACATCGCCGACCTGTCCGGCCTGCAGATCGCCTACAAGGCCTACTTGCGCTCACTGGGTGGCAAGCCGGCGCCGGTGATCGGTGGCACGACTGGCGCGCAGCGCTTCTTCCTGGGCTTCTCGCAGGTCTGGCGCAACAAGTACCGAGACGAACGCATGCTGCAGCAGCTGACCACGGACAGCCACTCGCCCGGCGAGTTCCGCGCCAACGGCACGGTCAGCAACCATGACGGCTTCCACGAGGCCTTCGGCACCAAAGCCGGTGACGCCTTGTTCAAGCCGGCTGCGGAGCGCTTGCGCATCTGGTAAACCGGACCCAAGCAGCCTGAAACGACAAAGGGCGGAGCGCCGATGGCGCCCCGCCCTTTTCCTTGCCTGGCTGAAACTCGGGAATCAGCTTTGCAGGCTGGCCACACGGGCGCGGCTCGGCCGGCTCGGGAGGCTGTGGCGCAGGATGCGCCAGATCACCTGAGCAAACTGCTTGGACAGCGAACCGGTGTTGTAGTGCACACCGTAGCGGCGGCAGATGTCGCGCACCGCCGGTGCCATCTCGACATAGCGATTGGCAGGCACATCGGGGAAGAGATGGTGCTCGATCTGGTGGCTCAAATTGCCCGACAGCGTGTTCAGAACAAAACCGCCGGCCAGATTGCTGGAGCCGCGGATCTGGCGCCAGTACCAGTGGGCGCGGGTCTCGTTCTTCAGCACATTGCGATGGAAGGTCTCGACCTCGGTGGTGAAGTGACCGCAGAAGATGATGGTGTAGGTCCAGACATTGCGCAGCATATTGGCGACCAGATTGCCCGTCAGCACCACCAGGAAACCCGGGCCGGCCAGGGCCGGGAAGAACAGGTAGTCCTTGATCAGCTGGTGCGAGATCTTGCGGCCGGCCACCTTCAACTCGCGGCGCGCGGCAGGGCCATGCTTGCCGAAATAGCCGCCCTTGGGCAGGTTCTGGATGGCCACGCCCCACTGGAAGAAGAGCGCAAAGAACACCGCAACAATCGGCTGGATCAGCGCCAGCGGCTGCCACTTCTGCTCGGGGAAAAGGCGCAGCAGACCGTAACCGATGTCGTCATCGAGGCCGTGAATGTTGGTGTAGGTGTGGTGGCGGAAGTTGTGGGTCTTGCGCCAGTTGTCGCTGGTACCGACGATGTCCCACTCGAAACTCTTGCCCTGGAACTTGGGGTCGCCCATCCAGTCGAACTGCCCATGAATGACGTTATGGCCCAGCTCCATATTGTCGAGAATCTTGGACAGGCCCAGGCTCAAGGCGCCGACGATCCAAAAGCCGATCATCCAAGGCATGGGCAAAAAGGCGCCGATCATCAAAGCAGCGCGGCCGATCACCTCGGTCCAGCGCACAGCCTTGAAGATGTTGCGGATGTAGCGTGCATCGCGCACGCCCAGATCGGCCACGGTGCGGGCACGCAGGGCCTCGATTTCAGCGCCGAACTTTTCCAGCTCGTCGTGGGACAGATTGCGGGTCAGGGACTTGCTCATGGGCTGTTTACAGATCCAAACTGAGGTCGGTACAGGCGCGGCTGACGCAGATGCGAATCGCGCTATTGGGCTCGCTGCAGCGCTCGCCGGTGTTCATGTCTTCGGCCAAGCCTTCATGCTTGGTGCAGACGCAGCTGTGGCAGATGCCCATGCGGCAACCCGATTGCGGTCGCAGGCCTTGGGCTTCCAGGGCGGCCAGCAGGGACATGCCCGAGGCCACCTCCAGCGTGCGACCGGAGCGGCGCAGCTCCACTTGCACCTGGTGCTTGCTGTCGGTGTTCAGCGGCACAGCGGGCGTGAAAGCCTCGGCCTTGAAGCTGGCGACCTGGCCGCTCAGCAGCTCGCGCGCGAGCGCGGCAAAGCCACCCGGGCCGCAAGCCAGCGCCTGCAGTTGACCGGCGCCCTCGGCCAGGCGCGGAGCCAGCAGCTCGGCATCGATGCGGCGGCCACCTTGCTGGGTGGCGATCAGCTGAAACTGGAAGTTCGGGAAGCGCTGGGCCAGGGCCTGCAGCTCGGGCACAAAGCAGGCCTGAGCGGCCGTCTTGACCCAGTACATCAGGGTAACGGGCTGCGGCATCTGGCGTTCGGCCTGCTCACGCACCAAGCTCATCAGCGGCGTGATGCCGCTGCCAGCGGCCAGCAGCAGGTGGCGAGCCTGGGCCTGAGCTGGCAGCGTCAGTTCACCATAGGCGGGGCCGATGTCCAGGACATCGCCGACCCGGGTTCGCGTGCACAACTGCGTGGACATCAAACCGCCATCGATCTGCTGTACGGTGACGGCAATCCGACCATCGGCGCGCGGCACATCACACAAGCTGTAGGAACGCGTCACCCGGCGGCCATCGATTTCGACGCCGAGGTTCAGGTGCTGGCCAGGAAGGAAACCCTGCCAGTGCCGGTTGGGCTGCAGCACCAAGGTCACCGAGCCCAGCGCAGCCTCGTGGCGCTCGACCACGCGAGCCAGGGGGCGCTCCCAGGTCCACAGGCGATTGATGTGGCCGGCCCAATAGTCAAACACGGCCGGGTCCACGAAGGAACGGGCCCAGCGGCGCAGCAGGCCGGACTGAGAGGCTGGGAGAGAAGTCGAAGCAGTGGTCGTCAAAGCGGTCACGAAAGGCACTCCGTCCAGGGGGAAACACTGAACTGCCGCCATTATATGCATACGCATACAGATTTATATACGCTCGTATATTAATTAAGACTTCGTTATGATGCGAGCCTCGCCACGCCCGCCTTCATGACCCCAACGCTCGCGCCACCGCCACTCGCTGATCTCCCAGGCCCCGCCAACGGGCTGGAGCTTCCCGAGAGTTCGGGCGCCAGCGGCCCTGGGCGCAAGGCCTTGATCACGCACGACGACATCGTCCAGGCTGCCCTCAAGCTGGTCGGGCCGCACCGCAGCGTCTCCTCCTTGAGCTTGCGCGAAGTGGCTCGCGAGGCCGGCATTGCCCCCAACAGCTTCTACCGCCAGTTCCGCGACATGGACGAGTTGGCCGTGGCCCTGATCGAGCGGGCCGGCCTGTCGCTGCGCAGCATCATCGGCGAAGCCCGGCGCCGCTCCAGTGGCGGCGCCAGCGTGGTGCGCAGCGCCGTGCAAGCCTTCATGGACCAGCTGAGCTCGGGCGATGTGCTGCTGCACATCCTCTTGCGCGAGGGCACGGTCGGCTCGGACGCATTCAAGCATGCCGTCGACCGGCAGCTGAGTTTTTTCGAAGAAGAGTTGAGGCAGGATCTGATCCGCCTGGCAGAGGCCAATGGCACTGGCCTGTACGAGCCGGGCCTCACGGCCAAGGCCATCACCCGCCTGGTGTTCGCCATCGGCTCCACCGCCATGGACTTGCCGCAGGACAAGCTGCCCGAGTTGACCGAGCAACTGGTCGTCATGGTGCGCATGATCGTCACCGGCACCCAGACCATGGCCGTGGTGGGCTCCCCCGACTTGGCTCCAAGCGCCAAGGCCTGAGACTCAACACCGGGGGTCAGCAGCGTTGCTGGCCCTAGCCCACCCCTTCAGCCAAACCAGGCGTGAAACCACCCCAGCCGGACGCAGCAGCAATTGCCTGCCGGCCATGAAAAAAGCACCGACTGCTTTCGCATTCGGTGCTGGTTTCATTCTTAATTTTGGTGGGCCCTGAGTGACTCGAACACTCGACCTACGGATTAAGAGTCCGAAATACATGGATTTTCATGGCTGCCGCCGGACAACGAGTCAAACGCAAGTCATTGATTTATATAGAAACGCCTCCAACAACGTCCTAGAATTTCCAGCATCAATCACGCCAAAACTGGCACCAGACTGGCACCAGCTCCAAAATGCTGAGGCAAGACTGGCACCAGACTGGCACCAGATGACGGGGTCCAGGATGGCTACCAAAGCACAAAAAACCGCTGGCGAGACAATTGCTAGCCTGAAGCAAGGACAGTTCACCACGCTGGCAAAGGTCATCCCAAATGGCGCCTTGCAAGCCCGAAAACTATCCACCGGAGCGGTGAAGCTCTATTGGCGCTACACATTCAACGGCGAGACCGATCGTGTAGAGATTGGCCTGTATGACGGTAGGTTGCCCCCCAAGGCCCTAGCCCCCAGCGAAGGCCGTTGGACTATCGCGGCGGCAACAGCTGAGGCAACAAGACTGGCCATGTCGCACGAAGATGCCAAGCCCAAAGGTGGGCACGCCGGACTGGTACAAGCCAAGGCCGAAGCCGAAGTCCAAGCCATCAACGACCAGGCCGCAGCAAAGGCCCAAGCCCAAGCCGAGCTTGACCGGCGCAGCAAATACACGCTGGCCGAGTTGCTGAAGGCCTACTGGCTGTACCTGGAAGCGCTCGGCCGAACCTCATGCAAGGACGCCAAATCCATTCTGACCAATCACGCGATAGTGGCCTTTCCTGAGACTGCAAGTCAGCCTGCTGCGGACGTAACCGACGAACAAGTGGCTGACATGAGCCGGCGATTGATCGAAGCCGGTAAGGAACGCACGGCCAACAAGCTCCGGGCCTACATGGGGGCGGCATACGAGGTCGCTCGCAAATCCAAGACAAACCCCAAGATTCCGGTTGCATTCAAAGGCTACCAGGTCAAGCACAACCCCGCGGCTGAAACCGCCGCCAACAGCGACGCCAACAGGGCATCCAAGAACCCACTATCAGCCGAAGAAATGCGGACCTACTGGAACTGCATCAAGGATTTGCCCGGCATCAAGGGCGCGACTCTCAGACTGCACCTGCTCACCGGCGGGCAGCGAATCGAGCAATTGGTCAGGCTTAAGTCTGCTGACGTGACACCCGACACCATCACCATATTCGACTGCAAGGGCCGCCCAGGTCGACAGCCTCGAAGGCACACCCTACCCCTGACCGCCAAAGCGCTCGAAGCCATCAAGGTCCTAGACATGTCGGGTGAATATGCAATCTCTTCAGCCGCAGGCGAAAGCGTCGGCACGACCCATGTGGTCAGCTCGACTCTGAGCGCCTGGGCAAGCGATGCAGTGGGCGAGAAGGTCATCGGCTTTCAGACCAAACGAATCCGAAGCGGAGTCGAGACCATCCTGGCCAGCGTCAAGATCAGCAAGGACACCCGCGGCAGGCTCCAAAGCCACGGCATCAGCGGCGTGCAAGACCGCCACTACGACGGCTACGACTACTTGCCCGAGTTGCGTACAGCATTGGAGGCGCTAGAAAAGGAGCTCCAGGTTAAACACTGAATGCTTGCCTAGCTTTGAAAGGCATGCGCGCCGGCAACATTGCCTCGCCAGAATACACCCCCCTACTTTGAGGGCCTTGCTTAGCAACGTTTTGTAGGTCTGAGGGTACTCACCCCGAGTCAACGCACTTTTTGGCGTTGGCTCCATCGGATCTTCGATATTCAACCAGGAACTACAAATGAAGCAAAGCGCATTGAACAAAGCCTATGCAGCCAGTTCGGCCATCATTCTGAGTGCGGCTGCATTGGCGGCCTCTCCTGCTCAGGCGGTGACAGTCGCAGACCCCATGGGGGACTTTCTGAGCACCTACAAAGGTGCTCAAACCGGCGAGTTTGATGTCATAGCGAGCTGGGTCAACTACGACGCCGACCGTGATGTTTTTGAACTGTCTGCCACCATGGCCGGCAATATCTCGCCGACCTCCTTGGCCGCTTACGTCTGGGGTTTCAATCGAGGGCAAGGCACCGCTGGCTTCGGCAACAGCCTTGGGCTGACCCAAGTGTTGTTCGATCGAACGGTGGTGGTCAATGCCAATGGCTCCATCATTAGTGGAGGCGTCAATGTCGGTGCAGCCACAATCTTTGGCTCCACCATTTCGGCCACCATCGCAGGCTCTGTCTTGCCCGAAAACGGTTTCAGCAAGGCCAACTACACCTGGAACTTGTGGCCGCGTTTCACGGGCAACAGTTTCAATGGCGTGTCGGTCTCGGGCGTGTCGGCGATTCCAGACTTTGCACCCAATGCTGTAAATGCCGCTGTGACGGCCGTTCCCGAGCCCTCAACTACAGCTTTGATGTTCCTGGGGCTTGGCGCATTCGCCTTGCTGCGCCGGCGCGCGCAGCGCTAAAGCTCAGCCTTCAACGGCAGGCGGCTTGGCTCTGGACCGAGCTCCGGTCCCGACCGCTGTACAACTATCAGCATGCAGCCGGCTGACAGGAACCTCCGGGCATTGAATTGTCCGGAGAAAAGTCCTTTGCAATCTAGCTGACAACACTAGCAGTCATTTGCTTATGAGTTTTCAGGCTGAATCCGTCGTCTCCGCGTACGTCGCCCCCGGAAAATAGACTGTAATTCCCATGTTTGAACTGGCCCCTAGAAGCTGAACCAGGTTCAAAGGGCGAGGTCCCCCCGAGGCGTTTCAATCAATGCGGCGACGGTCTAGCTGAAAGGGCGTGTTGGTAGCGCATCTGCGTCTCGCGCCACTCGCTGCTTTGGGCAACGCGGTTCACGACTGCCAACAGTTGGGCAGCAGGAAATGCCGAACGTGCACTCACCACACAATGCCCCCACCGCAGGTCGACAGTCTGAAGGATCCGCGCCTGCCCCCTAGCAACCTTATCCTTATTGAATTGCACTGCAGCCAAACGACTGGACACGGCCAAATCAGTACGGCCGCGCATCAGCTTTTCGAACATAGTCTGCAGGCTGGGTGCCGCCTCGACCTCCAACTGCGCACGCTCCAGCAATCGCTCGACTCCAGGGTATCGGTGGCCAGCCACAACACCCAACTTGAGTTTCGGAACTGTTCCAACGTCCTGTAGCAGTTCAGTCAGCTCCCCTTGAAACGTCGGGCCAGCCAACAAAACGTCTTCCAACTTCAATAACGGGAGGCTCCACAGTTCGGCAGGGACGTCCGGGCGCCAGGCGGGACTTACAAGGCATTGGATGTCCACACGACCTTCAGCCATTTCTAGCGCTGCGCGCCGCGGCGGAAGCATCACATATCGCGCCTCGGCTCCGGCCGCACGTGCTACTTGCTCCATCAAGTCGTAAAGCAGCCCGCCACTCAATTCACCAGAGCGCAGGAGGATGAAGGGAGATACCCATCCTGTTGCAACAGCAAACCGGATCGGCTCCGTCGCCGCTGCCGGTGCCGCTGCCGTCCAAAAGAACAAAACCACGGCCAGCAAGTTCACTGACTTGGTAATTTTCCAGCTCAGCAACCTCGCTTGCCGCCTTTGCATTGAACGTACCAGCATGGTCCTCAATGTAGCTGATGATGCCGGTTTGGACTCTCAATGTAGAACTGGCGAATCGGCCTTGGTCAGGCTCCGCCGCGCGGCAGCCGCCTTGGCAACCGCAGGAGCCGTAAATGGTTAGGCGCTCAGCAAAGACATGCCAACGGTCGATGTAATTAAGCACCTCGAGTACGAGCTTAAGCACATCCTTCAACCGTGAAATGCAACCGCTGTATAGAACGCGATGCCCAGCAAAATGCACTCCCATTAGAGCGGCGCAATGACCGCAAGTGCAGACTCAGGGAGACCACATTGAATTGCAACCTGTATAGGCCACAGGCCTTGATGCTCGCTTTTGCACTATCTTGTTCGCCAGAAATAGCACTGGCGGGTGTATATCGCTGCACCGATACCACCAACAAAGTGTCCTACCAAGAGCAGCCCTGTCCTGGAAGCAGCGAAGCTCGTTCAATGAACGTGCCAACGCCAACAGCGCCCCGCTCAACCCAAGACACAGTGCGCCCTAGAAGATCCGAAGCTTTTCAGGCTCTCTCACTTGATGAGGGCCTAGACGCGCCTCGCGCCGTTGATCCCGACGGCCAAGCTGCGCCCCGATCGAACAACGAAACAAGAGCGCGAAGCCCTGAGCGCCCAGCGATACCCGAAGCACCTCGAGTTCATTTCACGTTCGATCTCTTGAGTGTCGATGGACAACGTCTGGCATGGACCAACACGGGGCCGAAAAGCGGAAAACGTCAAGCCGGCAATGTGCTCGGTGGCAGCCTCCTGGAGCGCGCAAACGGAGCAGCCGTTCTAATTAAGAATGGCACAGAGGCCTATGCATTCGGAGGTCCAGGAAGCACCTTGAGATGGTTGCCAAGAGGCTTTGGGAAGGAAAGTCAGGAGATTAAGCCGCCGGCAAATTTGCCTGAATTCTCCATGGGCTACGGCTTGGCTTGGGATAGGCAGTCCAGCATTCTTGGCATTGTGACTCTGGGCGACCAAGGCTATTTCTATCGCTACGACACCCAAAAACACTCCTGGCTCAGCGCTCGACCGCTTCAGAACCGAGGGATCCTGAGCATCGCCTTTGATTCGAAGACACGAACCTATGTCGGCATTTCTCAGTACGCGAAACTAGTAATCTTCAACGAGCTAGGTGAGGTTCAGAAAGAACAGTCTCTCGCCGATCGCTTGGTTGACTTACGTAGCACTTTTGACCGCGGCATTCCACATGCTGACGGATTGACCTTGGCATTGCACGAAGGTGCTGTGGCGATCATCAACGTTCGCAAGTCCAGCGTCACCCACATCTGGACTCACGAGTTAGGCAGCGACCGTGCACAACTGACCTACAAGGCTGGCCTTTGAAGACTCTGACGGTTTTTTTCACTTGCCTTGTTCTGCCTGTAAGCCTGCTTCTAACGGGATGCGATGCGCTGAATCGAATCGACAGCCCAGAGGACAGGATCAACACTGCTGTACCCCTTAGCGGCGAAATGCAGCAGGCACATGGCCGAATGGTCGAGTCGCTGAATGTCAGAACGACAGACTTGGCATCATTCGAAAGAGCCTGGAGTGCGCGATTGCGCGCGCGCGCGCTGACCTGCAGTCCAGATTTCTTGCCAAGTTGGCGCCACTCTGAGACTGAAGTTCGCTCGGGCGTCAAAAATAGAAGTTGCTTCGAAGAGTTCGACCTGAGGCTGGCCCGCTGGATGGGTGCTCAACGCGTACGAGCGCTGCTTTCTTTACCTCCTATCTCGGTCGGAAATGCCCCCCCATCGATCACGATGCAGAGTGAGCGCGTTTCCCTTGTGCAAGACACCGGACAGGCCCCAGTCGCAGCGCTAAGAAGCACCGATAGCCTGGAGTTGATAGCTCTGGACAGTGGGCGCAGCATGTTCAAGGAGCGCGGAGCCTATAGCGAAGTCAGCGTGTCTCCCAATGGGCGCCTATTCGCGCAAACAGCGTCTGGCGTAGCCCGAATCCGCAGTAGCGACGGAGGGGAAACGCTGTTGCAACTGCAGGATGCCAGTTCAATCCACTGGCTCAGCACTTGGTTCATTGGCGTTCGTCGTGCCAACAACAGACATATGCACCTGTT
Source organism: Paucibacter sp. DJ2R-2 (assembly GCF_025717675.1). Taxonomy (GTDB): domain Bacteria; phylum Pseudomonadota; class Gammaproteobacteria; order Burkholderiales; family Burkholderiaceae_C; genus Paucibacter_A. The sequence continues at coordinate 257,567 of NZ_JAJIRT010000003.1, read as the reverse complement.
GAGTCTGCGTACCGCGGAAGAAGCAGCCATCCGGACCAGCAGCCCCTCATCCACTGAGGTACTTCTGCCCTCGCCTGACAACAGCAACCGGTTCAACGCCCTGAACCTCCTCGGTATGTACCAGTACGAAGTCACCGAACAGGATGGGAAGCTAGAAGCGATGCTGGTCACAGAAAAGCCTAGCGCAGACCGACGGTTCATGGCCGCAGGCATGTGGAATGGTCAGCTTTCAGCAGATGGCAGTGAATGGGTCACAAGTGATCAAAGCAAACTACTGCGTATCGATCTTCGAACGCTAGAGGTTCAAGAGAATAGCTTCGATCCAGTCAGCGTTCGGTCGGCAACCCCCACCTCGACGCCCGAAATATTCGTAGTTGACCTGAACATGCGCAGCGCAGCTGGCTGGCAGAGCTCTCGCAATGGCAACTATTTGTTTAACGCGAGCCAGGGGACTTTGGCCCGAGTGGACGGAGCCGCAACTCAGCGCCGCGTGCAGTACTTTGCAGCCATCAATCGCCTGGTCCACATCAACCACCCCACGCTTTGGTTTTCGGAACGCTTGGCGACCGGTGAGCCAGTTCCCGCCGCCGAAGTGGTGGCGGCAATGCTTGACGAAACCAACCAACAAACACTGCGTCAAATCGACACGGAGGAACAGCCCAACAGCCAAAGCACAGCCTTGTCGACAGACTCGCCGCTGGCGCACTTGGTTCGAAACGCCCAAGTGGAGGGCATAGGCGTCTACGAGGCTCGGGAGAAGATTGCGCAACCCGGCCAATTGCGAGGTACAGGACGCGTGTTGGTGAATGTGCGCCGTTCAGGACGGCCCGTCGTGCTGGTCCTGAGCTCCTACGAGTCAGTCCAATGGAACATTAAGTTAGAACCTGGAGCCAAACTGGCTGCCGTCCTGGTCGGCGGCTACTACGACTCCACGGTGCTGGGTGCGGGTGAAGCACGGGTTATGAAGATCGGCCGTATGTCTGCGCACTCTCAGGAGGGGCCCGATTTCCTCGCCTTACAGCGAGAGGTCGCGCGTTGGGTTGGCAAGCCAATCTCACTGTTTCAAAGCGGATATTACGGAAGCACGTATTCAGTCGGCGGCCCTTGACTCACTGCGCAGAAGTGGTGTTTCCTCGAGGTTGCCGTCGCCCCCCCTGGGCGATGGCTGACAGTTGAGCGTACAGATCCTGAAATGGATTGTCGGCAGCAGTGGCTAGCCCACTGGCTAAGACCAAAGCTGCAAACACTCACTCGCCAGCGCCAGCTCATATGCCCATCGAAACTTCGCCCCGGGGAACGCCGACCTGCTTGCGCCCTCGCATCACTGCCGTCCGCACCGGCTGATGCTCACCCAGACGAAGCCGGAGTTGTTCTTTCTGTAGTAGTAGGTGGGATCGCTTTCAGGCCCCAATGCATCGTTCGGATACAGCACCAGCTTGCCAGTGCTTTCAGCAACGTACTCGAAGTTCTCCGGAACCTTCACAGCTTTCGCAGTGTTGCTTGGCGCGAAGTCGTCCGACGACCTCACATCAACCATCAAGGCAAAGAACCCTTCATTCTCATGACGCCTCTTGGCCAAGTTCATCATCCAGCTCCCTTTCTCACCGTACGGGGGCGTGTTCCGGCGGTCCGCATCAAACCAAACCTGATGCGGAAGAACAGAGATGCAGAACTTCTCACCGACATCCTTCACCACAATGCCGGTCGAAGATGTCCACTGATCGGCGTAGGTCAGCGCTAGGCATGGTTTTTCGGCGGGGGAGTTCATCGAACAGCGAGCGGTTTGTGCCGCGGCTGCCGGCGGCGCTGAATCGACGGTCATCACCTCATATTGGATAGCGGCGCACCCGCCGAGGATGACTGCTGCGCTAACCACGAGGAGCACCTTCATTGGAGACCTCCGACCTTGACCGCCTGGCTCAGAAACTTGCAGCTCTCGTACGGGACAACTTCCACCCTCACAGGGGGCGCGCTTGGCACTGTTGCTTGCCGCTGACGAAGCTGCTTCCAACTACGCCCCTTGCCGTAGTTGGCGGGTTCCAAGTCGATGACGCCGGGCTTGGTAAACGACAACTGGTCGTACTCGTGGTACTTCGGGTCAATCAGCTTGCGCCGAGTGAAGACACTCTCATGGACGCAGATCTGCGGAATGGCGGAACCCCAGATCGATGTTGAACTGAATGCGTACCGCACGAGGTCGCGGTTGACCTTTGGATAGAAGAACCAGATCCCCGCAGTAGGGTCATGGCTCCCACCGTAGACATCCTCACGGACGTACCGCTTAGGCGCCCAAAGCTCCCCTTTCGACTTGCAATCGTCGCCCGGCAACAGGTCCATGCACCTAAGTCGGTTCAGCATCCAGTTCAAACTGACACCGCTTAGCGCGCCGTTCGCGTAGCCTCCGCCGACGTCTGAATGGGCGCCCGAGAACCAAACCTCCTGCAAGTGACCTGGCTGAATGCTTCCCTTGTCATCCAACATCCCGAAGCCGCTCTTGCATCCATCGAAGTGATGGGCACGAGAAAGCAACAGCGGCGTAAATATAGTCTCTCGGTTGTCGTCTATCGACATCGCATGAAAGGCGCGCTGCACGTTGCAAAGCCTCTCGCCATAACGATGGTTGGGTTCATCGACGTCCACCTCAGGAGGTGCCGACAGGAACGGAACCAGCAAACTGCGTCCAATGGCGGGCATACCCAGCGCCTGAACCGTGTCCCACAGACCCAGCACAGCAACTGGAACAGCAACACCATGGGGCCCGTTTGGCACAGACCTCAGATTCGCACTCTTGAGTGCTGCCTCAATCCGTGCCGGACGATCACGAGGCTTATCGACTGCACCGCACTCGAAGCACGGAAACGTCGCAGCGTGTACCGCGGCACTCAACTCCTTTGGAGTCAACCTTCGAAGGTCACCGGGCTTTTCCTTGATTTCCTCAACGATCCCTGCATAGTTCAGCATCGTTGCCAGAATCCTGCCAGCATATGCGCCGCGGCTGAAGCCGAAGATGTAAATCTCGTCTGCTGGCACGCCATCCTTTGCCGGCTGGAAGTGGTTGAGGATAAATTCGTAGGCGAGCTCGACCCGCGCATTGATGCCCGCACCAGTCACTGCACCGATTGGGTCGAGCTCTGTACCAACGCCTAGGACGTACAGGCTCGCAATGTCTGGACGGGCCTGCAGTGTCAATAGCGAATGCAGACGCTTGACGTTTGTGTCTGACCCTTCATCATTCTGAGTTCCGTCGAAGAAGATGACAATCTTCCTTGGCGTACTCTTGACGTGAGCGTCTGGAACCGATTGGTCTGCAGTGGACTGCGGCTCGATGACTGGTTGAACTTCAAAGCCGCGAGGCTTGTACCCGATGTTGCCGCACGCCGACATCGACATCACCAACACGATAGCGGTGACGATACGAACACGGCTAACCATCCATCCAAACGGCTGCAGCCGCGGCGTGCACCCGTCACCTTCAGCTTGAAGCGTGGTAGTTCTCATAGTCCTCCCTACTATTCTTGGAAGGACGGTATCAGCGTCAAGTTAGCCGAGCCATCGGGACTACCCTCTGAACGCCTGAAGAGGCAACGTCGTCGTCGGTGTCAGAAGGTAGCTGGCGCATTGCGGACTCAGGCTTCCGTACATAGGCAATGGGCTTCATTTCTAATGTCGGGCGGACGCCAAGCAGTCGCCGGAGATCGTCCGCAATCAGCCTAAACCTGATTTCTAACCCTTTCAGTTGGGCGGAGCGCAGCAGTCCGACAAAAAACCAGCCCACAACAGCGCGCTAGGAAGCAAAAGTGGGATCCAAATGCTGGCAGTCAGCCTATCCTGCACTCTCCGATCTACCACCCTTTCAGCTAGGCCCACAGGCCGCTTGTGCCAAGTGCAGTGCCCGGTTGCCGCCAGACCCAATGCAGGCTTGGCTTAGGTGTCCTAGTCCTGACAGCAACAGGCCCAAAGGTGGACCACTTCCGAACGATATCCGGCTCAAATCTCGCCCGCATCCGGACCTTGACAGCACCTCATCCGTTCCTAATCCGACGCACAAGCGGTCCGCAAGTACACGCTCCGCGACCCGGTGATACACAGCGATTAATTTCACGCTTGTTTCGCCGCCGCCAAGGTATCCCAAGCGGGCAAGACTTAGACCCTGACCAGCGGTCCTTCGCTCCATGATGCTCGCCCCCAAACTCCCACCCGGCAGGTCCAATCGCAAGGCGCTGGCTTTCAGCGCCGAGATCAAGTGTTTGCGAAAACAGGGGTACAGCTTCGAAGCCATCCGCGTGGCATTGAAGGACGCGGGCGTAGCGGTGAGCGTCAGCACGGTCAGACGTGAAGTCAACATTGGATGCACCTACGCTCCGAGCAATGCGGGCCGGACACCAAATCCGCCGAACAGTGTGCAGCTTGCACCGCACGAGGCGCCCGGCCCTGCTCAGTCTAGTCAAGCGCGCATGCAGTCGCTTCAACACCGCGACTCGGGTGATGCCCGAAGTGGCAAAGAGGTTGCCGAAGACTTCATGAGGAACCGGATCACCAATCCCCTGATGCAAGAGAGGATTGCGAAATGAAAATTGCTGTTCTCAGTTTCTCAGGCAATGTCGGTAAGTCCACGATCGCTCGGCACTTGCTTGCACCCCGATTGCCTGGTGCCAAACTCATTTCCATCGAAAGCATCAACGCAGGCGAAGAGCTGGACCACGTCATCCGTGGGCGGCAGTTCGCCGAGCTGCAGGAATTCCTTCAAATCGTGGACGATGTAGTCGTCGACATAGGTGCGAGCAACATCGAGGACCTGCTGACCCTGATGAGGCGCTACCAAGGGAGCCACGAAGACTTTGACATCTTCATCGTCCCCGCTGTCCCGGCCGGCAAGCAGCAGCGCGACACCATAGCGACCCTGGTTGAGCTCTCTCGCCTGGGGATTCCCCCGGGCAAGGTCCGTGTGATCTTCAATATGGTCGAGGACGACAGCGAGCTAGAACGGCAGTTCGAGCCCCTGCTAGCCTTCCTGCAGCAGTCGCCCATGGCGCGGGTTTCCTTGGCTTGTCAACTTGGCTTCAACGAGATTTATGGGCGTCTGAACGGCCCTGACGTTGACCTGGTCGCTGTTGCCTCCGATTCGACCGACTACAAAGCGCTCATCAAGAACAGCGCAGACAACGAATCGCGGCTTGCTCATGCGCAAGGCCTGGCCACGCAGCGCCTGGCCCGAGGCGTGCTGCCCAAGCTCGATGCTTGCTTCCATGCACTGAACCTGCGTGAGCTGGTCCCCTCCAAACAAGGTTGACTTGGCTGAGCACCCCGCCACGATGAAGTCGCCGCAAAGCTCTCGCGAAGCTTTGATTGCCGAAGCGATCGGCGAACTTGGCCAGTTGCTCGACAGGGTCGACACGCTACTACCGGCGATTTCAGAAGTGACCCGGCAGCAGGTCGAGGCGAGCGCGCAGCTGGCTGATCAACTCTCTGATTTCGAGACCCAGATCAACGCTTTGGGCGACAAGGTCAAGGTGCACGCCTTGAAGCAACTTCTAGCTCTGGTGGAAGCCCACGCCGTGCAAGCGATGGAATCACAAACGGGGGCGATGAACAAGGCAATCAGCGAAGCCTTCAAGGCTGAAGTTGACCGGGCGCTGCAGCACATCAGAAAAACCATAGAGAGACAGACAGGCGTGCACCAGCGCCACGCAGGCCGCTTGCCCGCACTGGCTGGCTGTCTGGTGGCAGGGGCTGCCGGAGCCATCACCGGCTTGCTGGCGACATGGCCATGGGCCCGGTAGCGTGAGAGCCGCCGGGCCTACGTTCAGGGTATGTCAGCGCATCAATGCTTCAGCTTGCGCATCTCCTCGGCCAACACCCAGAGAGCACGGTTCAGGCTGACGTTGCGGTCGATGCTACCCACTGCACGAGTTCGGACATGGCGGCCTTGCGCACTGCGCCCGGGAAGACCACCTTGCAGCAGATGTTCCTGCGTGCGTTGGAAGGTCATCCACAGGCTACCCTCCTCGTCTTCTCGCCGCCGCGCTTGCAGAAGTTGAGAAGCCGTGATCGGTGCGACGTGCACTGCAGGCAACGCACCCTCTGTCGGAAACTCAAGCTCATCTCCGCCATAACGCAGCGTCAAAGCAGCTTCCGCAAAAGCGTGCTGCTCCTCGTGGCACAGCGGCAGCGCCTTCATTTCTTCGGTGGAGGACTCGACCAGCTCGAAGTCCTGCAGAACTCGGAAGGCACCGTCAATCACCTGATCTTGGATTCGGCCTTTGTGCGGGATGCGGATGTCGTTGGCGATGTCGCCGACCACCAGCCCGTTGCAGCAGACGAAGCGGAACATTCCCGCCAACATTTGATAGGAGCTGGCACCGTCGTGGCTGTTGATCAAAATGATCTCGTGCGCTTCCGACTTGGCCTGCGCCTGTTCGGCATGACGCATGCGGATCATGTGCTTGGTGAACTCACTCTTGCCGGCCGTTCGGCTGGCGCTCTGTGCCACCATGAACGGCTCAAACCCCTCATGGCGCAAGGCGCGAAGTACTTCAATTGTCGGAATGTAGGTGTACCGTTCAGAGCGGCTGTCATGCTTGCCAACGGCAAAGATGGAAGGCGCCGTGGCTCGCATCTGATCTTCCGCCAATGGAAAATCACTGCGATAGACCGTGCTCTTGCGGCCAAATCGTGTGGCCAATGCAGACACTGTTTGCATGTTGGTCTCCTTGATGATGTGTGCTTGCCCAAATGGGTTGACTGAATCTATGAATCGAAGAGGGTGGGCGAGGCGTCCGCCTCGCCCTGGCTTGTGTAGGCCGACAACCATCAACCCTGCTTGGGCTTGCGTGAGGCACTGCCCTGGTTTGCATTGCGGCGGCGTTGTTGCGCCGGTGCATCCATACTAGACTCACCCCAGCCCTCGCCTTCCTGCGCACGGACCTGGCGCGCTTGGGCTGACGCACGGGTGTCGAGGTAATCGATTTCCTCACAAGTGAAGGCCATCGCGTACACATCGGCGCCGGCATCGTCGTGATAGTTGTTGTTACGCAGCCGGCCCACCACATTCACATGCGAACCCTTGCCCAGGTATTCGGCAGCATGTTCAGCCTGCTTGCCCCACAGGGTCCACTGCACAGCCGTGCATTCCTCTTTGCGCTCATCTCCGCTGCCATGGCGGGTGTTACTGATGGCAGTCAGCACAGCCCGGGCCAACTTGCCATCTCGACGATTGACGAAGTCCAGCCGGACGGGGGCGGCCAAATGAGCATTGCGTTGCTCCACTCGAACGGAAGCCATAACGTTCTCCTTGAAGAGTGATCAACCGGCAAGGCCGGAATGGCTGCCTCTTTGCTGATCCTCTTGCTCGGACTCCTCGCTCCCGCCCACGGGCGGGCGGGGGGTGGGCATGACCCTTTCCCTCACGGGAAGGGGTGGGGGATGGGTGGGGTTCACAGCAGCCGAAGCAGCGAGCCCCTGTCTGGGCCCGCCGCATCAAAGATCCCCCCACAAGTCCCCCTCACCCACGGATGGGGGCGCGTGGGGGGAGCGCGACGGGCAGCACAGCGCGCAGGCAGACATTTCCGCGGGCGGCGTAGTTTGGCGAAGTCGACCGGCGTTTCGAGATGCGGCGCCCCTGCGAAGGACGTGCCAACAAGCGCAGCGACTGGCGCGGACTTCGAGCCGCATCGAGCACCTTGGCATTTGGCGCGGCCGGCTTCGGGCGTGGCGAATGGATAGGGTGGCGATCTGCCCAAGGCCATGGACGAGAAGCGAAGCGTGGCGGACGGGGCCGCAGGCTGTTCGCTAAGCGGGCTCGTTAGCGCGCAGCGCGAAGGCAGCGGGCCTGCGATCCCTGGGCATGGGTAGGTCGCGCCTTTACTGGAACCGCCTCATGCATTGGGGCCGGATATCGCCTGGCCCTGACAAACACCACAAAGTGAGCTAAAGGGCACGAGACCGAAGCTGAAAGGGGCTCATTTTTTCCGGAAAGTCACCGCAGGTCAGGCCGGCGCAGGCCACTAGATTCCATGGAACACCACCCAAGGAGGTATGCCATGCAGCCCACATTGCTCAGCACCCAAGCCGAGATCATTTCGGCACAGCCGAAACTGGTTCGTTTGCCCACCGTCATGCAGATGACCGGCTTGTGCAGATCCACGATCTATAGCTTGATCGCCGAGCATCAGTTCCCGGGGCAAGTTCAACTCAGCAAGCGTGCCGTTGCATGGCGGCAAACCGAGGTTGAGCAATGGACGCTTACCAGGCCTGCTGTGTCGCAGGCCCGGCATGCAGACCACCTTGCATCCACGCGGAATCAAGCCCCACCCGGAGCTGTGACCGGCAGTCCAATGAAAGTCGCCGCAACGGATGCCAAAGACAAGCGCGCTACGGGCCATCGTTTGACGATCAAGCGCCGGAGCGCTCAGGCGTCATGAGCGGTCGGGTCAGGCTTCGCAGGGTGGTGCACACGCTTGCCGCAAAAGGGCAGGCACCCCACCCCGGATACTCGCAACAAGGCCGCCTCGTCCAGGATGCGACGCAGGGGGATCGCAAGCGTCAACCGATCGAGGGGATGTCGACGGCATGCCGCCATCTGCTCGCACAGCGTAGCTTTGGCGCGGTGGAAATATCTCGCCACGGAGGCTGCCGAACAGAGTCGATGAGCCCGAGCCAGGCAGGCCACCAAGGCGCGGCCCCTTGCGGCCAAATGACTGGAGCTCGCATACAGATCAGGCGGATTGTTGGCATTCAGACGCACGCTCACCCAAAGCGCAAGGACCTCGAGCGCGGCATCAATGCCGTACCCCCCGCCCGCAGCCACAAGGCTGGCCGCAGCACTATCCACCAGCCGGGCCATCGCGGGCCTAGGTCCGACAGTGCCTGTCGCCAGGACCAAGCCACGAGTGAGCTCCCAAGCGCATCGCTCCTGTTGTGTGGGTCTCCTCGAGATCCAGCGGCGCAGAGAATCGCGAGATACAGGAACCGAATCGCCGAAGTGCCGCAACATGGGACGGGCATCGAAACCTTTGGCTGGCGTCAGCCCCAAGGCGATCCGAAGTCCCCCGTAAGGGTGGTGGGTCGGTGTCTTGCAAGCCCCCACCGCGACCGAGCGCCATGCCAGCATGCGCAACTCGTCTCGCAACTTCGAGATCGAATCGATGCGCTGGGCCCGGTAGGGGCCAGCCAGAACCGGGCTGCGCACGGGTTGCGCCTCACGCACCCATCGCGACACCACGTTGCCAACCGCCCGGGCCACACTGCCCACCGAATCATCGGCAGAGATCTGAGACACGGCATGGATCTCGGAAGGCAGGATCAGGTAGTCGATCAGGACCCGCCCAGACCGCTGATGCGCATCAAGCAGCCTGGCTCGGATCCGTCGAGCGAGCGACGGGCTAGACAGGAAGTCACGGCCAACAGCCGCCTGCCAACACAAGCTCCACACTTGAGACGTTGGATCGGGAGTAGGACTGAGGGAATTGGCAGGCCCCATTGAACAATGACGATTTCAAGGCCATTTCCCTCAATGTAACCCCTCAAGTAACGTGAAAAACGTTCGGAATACCGCAAGCAATGGCCTGCGCCCAACTGATCACCCTGACTGCCGAACAAGTAGAGCATCGCTGCTCGACCGCCCAAGATGCAAATTCCAAGTAGCTGTAGCCATGGGCTCGCCTCGATCACGGCCGCCGAACACAGACCGGCATCGTCCCTTTGACATCGACACAGCCGACAGCCGGAGCTAACTTCAAGTTGCCTGAGGTCAAGAAGGCCTCAGGCACTGGGTCTCAACCTCAACTTGAAGGAGTCTGTCATGGACGAGAAATCGCAACTGGAGCAACAAACCCCGGTCATCGAACTGGGTGATGCCAAGGAACTGACCCTGGGCTTCCCAGCCCTGGAATATGCCGAGGAAAACCCGGTGATCCCGGGTCGCCGCGAGCCCTGAATGAGCTTGGCACGCGCCACAACGGAGCGCGCTGCCTAGCTTGAGAGAAAGTCCTGGGCTCCGTAAACAACGGCGCCCAGGACTGACCCCAAAAGCATCCACTCCCACAGCGTGAGATCCCAAACTCAGCTTGCCATGCAAAAACCCTGAGGCGGCGTGTCGTGACGTAACGCAGCCGCGCCAAGTCTAAGTAAACGGCGATCGTCCACTACGGAGGCGACCGCCAAGACCCACCAAAGAGCCGACCTCCGGATGCTTTTCACGCCAAACCAAGGACCTGGACTCGGAGAACGCCATGCAAGATGCGCACTCGAAGCCGCAACTGGAACTGGCCCACCATGTAAGGGCTTGCGCCTGCGAAAGCTGCGTGGTCTTGCTCGACTTGCGCCGAAACCGCTATTTGGCCATCAGCAAGCCGGAAGCTCTGCCGCTGAGCAAGTTGATCAAGGGCTGGCCAGCCTTTGACGCCCAGCCACACAACACGGACACCCCGCTACCCAATCACAAGACGGTGCAACAACTCGTTGCCTTGGAGCTCCTGATACGGCCTGCCTCTGAAGCGGCCCCGGAACAAGCCCCTGAAACAGCACTGCCAACTGCGTTGCAGGAACTGGATCATGACGGGACGACTGCGCGGATCAGCGCCCGGCGTTCCTTTGCTTTCTTAACAAGTTCAGCAAGTGCGAGCTGGTGTCTTCGCCATCGGTCCTTGTGGGCCATCGTCTGCGCGCGCATTTCGCGCAAGCACAGACTACGGGGCCCCGGCGCTGAGTCGATAGAGGCCATCCAGAGTGCATGTGCCGCATATGCCGCGCTTCGCCCCTTCTTCTTCAGCACGCAGCAGCAGTGCCTTCATGACTCCCTGTCCCTCCTGGGCTTCCTAGCCACTGAAGGCCTTTCAGCTCAATGGGTGATTGGTGTCAAGTCAAATCCCTTTGCCGCCCATTCCTGGGTTCAGCGTGGCGACATGGTCTTGAACGACCAGCATGAGCGCGTTCGCCAGTTTTGCCCCATCCTCGTCGTGTAGGCCGGAGCACCTGACGCCATGTTTCGCTATCTTGCTTTTGTCTGGGACTCCAACCTGGCCGACCCGAGTGCTGCCGCCAATGAGCTGGGATCCCAGACTCGACAAATCCAAGTCTGGCGGCAGGTGCTGAGCCGCCCCGGCATGCAGGTCTACACGCGAGGGGAAAAAACGGGAATCAACGATTCCCTCCTGCTGCACGACCACCGCGGCGTCATCCTGGGCAAACTGTTTCAGCGGCAGAGCCTAGAACAAGCATTCCATCCGCGAGCAAAGCAAGGCAACTTCGACCAGAAATCCAGCACTGAAATCCTGAACAGCGGGGGACGAGCGCTGCAGCAGCAGTTCTGGGGACGCTACATCGCTTTCTTCACCGACAAGGGTGGGGCCCACTGCGTGCTGCGCGACCCAAGCGGCACCTTGCCCTGCTTCCATCTGCAGCGGCACGGAGTGACGGTTGTTTTCTCATGGCTGGAGGATGCGCTTCAAGTGCTGGACGCCCAAGAGCTGCCCCGCGTGAACTGGGATGCCCTCAGAGCGCAGCTGCTGCATGGCCCCCAGATTGGAAAGGGGACCGCCCTGGATGGTGTGCAACAGGTCCTGCCAGGCGAGATGCTCGACCTGAGTCAGGGTCGGCCGACCCTGCTTTGGGACGCGGTCCATTTCGCTCGTTCACCCTTGTATCTGCCATTCGAGGACGCGGCGAGCTTGCTGAGACACACCGTGCGAAGCTGTGTCCAGGCCTGGGCAGGCAGCTATGACACCTTGTTGCTGCGATTGTCCGGCGGTGTCGACTCCTCCATCATGCTCAGCTGTCTGGCCGCGGGAAGCTCGCCCGCCGATGTGATCTGTCTCAACTACCACTCGCCTGGCTCCAACAGTGACGAACGCCACTACGCGCGCCTGGCAGCATCGCGTGCCGGCCGAGATCTGCTGGAACGAGAGCGTGAACCTGGATTCCAGCTGGAGCGCGTGCTGCAGACGGCACGCATGCCGGATCCAGTGCACTACCTCGGCTGGATGAACTCGCGCACCGATGCGCACCTGGCCGCGGCTCACGCAGCGCCGGCCCTCTTCACCGGCGCAGGTGGCGATGCGCTGTTCTTCGAAATTTCGTCGTGGTGGCCGGCGGCCGACTACCTGGCCACCCGAGGCCTGGACTCAGGCTTTGCAAGCGCAGCCTTGGACGCGGCACGCCTCGGGCGCACATCGGTCTGGCGGGCCGCACGGTTTGCGCTGAGGGAACGCTTGAAACCCGACCCCGCCCTGAGAGCCACATCGGGGCCGGCGACGGCGTTCAGCACAGAGTCCTCGGCCCAAGGCGTGGACATGGAGCTCTTCAGCCATCCGGCCCAAGATGAGGCCCAGCGTCTGCCGATTGGCAAGTTCACTCAAGCCACGGCCCTCATGCAGCCCATTGGCTACTATGACCCTTTCGAGCAAGAAGCAGCCCCGGAACTCGTCAACCCACTGCTCTCTCAGCCCTTGGTGGAACTATGCCTACGCCTGCCCAGCCATCTGCTGACACGAGGAGGACAGGGCCGTGCATTGGCAAGACGGGCGTTTGAGAACGACCTCCCCGCCTCCATCATCAGACGTCGTTCCAAGGGGGGAATGGAAGAACACGTCAAAGCCGTGCTGAACGCCAATATCAACACGGTGCGTGAGCTCTTGCTCGACGGAGAGCTCTGCCGCCGAGGCTTACTCGATCGGAGTCGTCTGCAGGCCCAACTGTTCGACCGTCCGAGCACCCAATCCGCGTCAAGCTCACAGATCCATGCCTTGGTTGCGGTGGAGGCCTGGCTCAGCCGCTGGCAGCCCTAGTCGGCCATAAAAGGCGTCCACGGCAGAACTAGGGACCACCTCATGAGGAACAGGAGGACCAGCGACGGAGTCGACGGTGGCAGTGGAGCAAGGACAGAGGCGCCGCGCCAGGACGGCATGCAGCCATTCAAGAATGCGCTGACTGAGCTTTGTCTAGCGCTCCAGCTCCTGTTCACGGGCTGCAGTCGGTCGCAAATTTTCCACTTGTTGGCGGCCAACCTTCTGGCCGTCGCTGGCGGTCTGCTAGCTGGCGTGGCACCGCTTGCGCTCAAAGGCATGATCGATGGGGCCACAGCCCAGAGTGTCCCGGCGGATCAGGCTCCTGCAGCCAACCAATTGCTCGGGTTCAGCCTGGCCTACTTGCTGTGTCTGTGTGGGGCGCGTCTGTGCACCGATCTGCGCCCCTGGATGCTCAGCTCCGCGGAGCAAGGCTTGTACGCGCACCTACGACAGCGCTTCTTCCGGCACGTCTTGGCATTGCCCCTATCCGCGCATTTGCATGCGCGAGGCGATGCCAAGGTCCAGATCCTGCAGCAGGCCATCTCCGCCTACCAAGTCATTCTGTTCAATCTGGCCGGCAGCGCAGTCCCGATCTTGGCGGAGGCTCTCACTGCCAGCGCCGTGCTCTTGACCCTGGGCCAGCCCGCATTGAATGGCATCTTCGCCACCACTGCATTCGCCTACCTGAGCCTGGTCCTGATCTGGTCCTCCCGGATCAAAGTTGCGGCAGGGTTCGTCTCTCGCGCCAACTTCCATGCGCACGGACTCATGAGCGACAGCCTGAGCAACTGTGAACCCCTCAAGTGCTTTGGTGCCGAGACGTGGGCGCAAGGAAAATTCAACCGAGCCACACAGGAGCTTGAGCGCGCCTGGTCGAGGCTGCAGGGGCGACGACTCAGCCAGGCCCTGCTGACCACAGCAGCCTTCGGCTTGGCGATTGCCGCATCGCTGCTACTCGCCTCCCGTGCACTGATTTCGGGTGAGCTGAGCATTGGCGGGTTTTTCTTGGCAAACCTCTACATGGTCCAACTCATTCGCCTGCTAGAAATGATGAGCTCAGCCCTACGTGACTCGCTGCAGAGCCTGGCTTTCATCCGGCCGATCATGGAAGTCTTTCAGCAAGAACGAGAGGCTGAATCAGCCGACCAGCGGAGGACGCAGTCCGAGATCAAAGCAAGCGATCCCAGACCCAGGGCCGGCAGCATGGGGACATCCCAGCCCATTGTCAAAGCGCCACACATCCGCTTCTCCGACATTCACATGGCTTTCGATGAGCAGCGCCTTGTGCTCGATGGATTGAATCTGGACATCCCCGCAGGAAGCTCGATCGGCATCGTCGGGGAAAGCGGAGGCGGCAAGTCCTCACTGGTGCGAGTCTTGCTGGGGCTCTACATACCCCAATCTGGCCAGGTCTTCTTCGACGATGTTCCCATCCACACCCTGCCGCTGAGCACGCTGCGAAGCATGATCGCCGTGGTGCCACAAGATGTCGTTCTGTTCGATGCCACCATCGCTGACAACATCGCCATCGGCAGGGAAGGTGCGACGATCCAGGACGTCAAGGAAGCCGCATGCCTCGCAGGAATGCATGGCCTCATCACGTCCATGCCACAGGCCTTCGAGACTCGGGTTGGCGAGCGTGGCCAAAGGCTCTCGGGCGGTGAGCGCCAGCGAGTCGCCATGGCCCGCGCCATCCTGAAGAGCCCGCAGATCTTTGTCTTCGATGAAGCAACCTCGATGCTCGATGCCAACACCGAGCGCCAGATCCTGATTGAACAACGCAGAGTCACCGCGGGTCGAACCTCCATCACCATCGCCCACCGACTCTCGGTGCTTCAAGACCTCGACCTGATCGCCGTCATGGCTGACGGCCGAATCGTTGAGCAAGGTAAGCATGCGGACCTGCTTGCAGGCGGAGGCATCTACGCCAAGATGTGGTGGGCCCAGCAGACCGGGGCCGGACAATGAACACTCGTCAATACTTGCGAGTTCCGGTCGCAGGTCGTAATTCATCTCGCCTACTTGAGGTAGTCCAACTCAGTTTTGATCCAGCGTACGCACACATGCGGGCTGCCTGTCCATGGCTTGCTTCAGTGTTCCCATCTGCTGCCAGCGCTGATACTGTTCCTTCAAGCTGGCAGTCGTTTCCCCAGGCACGATCAGCTCGTTGCGCTGCTCGCCCTTCAACCAGAAGCGATACCAGTCGACATTGCCTTGCAGCGAAATCATGCGTTCGCTGGGCCGCGCCAGTGCATGTGCACCACCTGGAATCATGAGCAGCTCAACGGGCCGATATTGCCTGCGCAAAAGTGCATAGATGTCCCAGTTGTTATGAACCTCAGGCCCATAGGTCTCGATGCGCAGCGCCGCTCGAATGCAGTCGGTGTACAGCGAGGGGTCGTTGCGAATCCAACGCGTGCGTGACTCTCCAAAAGGGCCGCCCCCGTTGGTTCGTTCCTTGCGAGCCTGGATGCCATCCATCACCGCATAGGTGATCGTCATGGAATACAGGGTGTTGGCATCACCATCCAACAAGGTGGCTGCTCGGATCGGTGTGTCTGTGAAGGTCAGCAAGTTCAGCACCCGCTCGCCCGTGGCACTCCATCCCAAGATGCCGATGCGCTCCCGATCCACCGAACCGTCCTTCACCAGCGCATCGATGGCCGCCCTCACCCCATCGTGGAAAGCTTGGCGCGCTCCAGGTTCGTCAGTCGGCGCACCGCTGCTGGCTCGCCAGGGGAAGGCCAACACCAGAATGCCTTCACGCAGAAAAGCTCGACCGGCAAAGCCGCTGGTGAATCCGTCGTAGTCGTTGGAGCCATCGCGATAGAAGCGGTTGGGCGAGAAGCCATAGGGCTGAATCACCAGGGGATAGCGCATACCCGCCTTGAAGTCCGCAGGCACCATCAAGCCCCCACGCCATTGGCGCCCCGCCACGTCCGTCCAATCGTATTCACGCATCGTGCCCCACTGGGAAGCACGATATTGCGGATTCAGCTGAGTCAGGCGCACCTCGGCGCCATCAGGGCCCTGGGCGACGATGTCAGGCGGTTGGTTCAGGGATTGAGCGACTTTCAGGCGCCAGGCCGGGCCTGAACCTGGCGCACTTGGGTCCGGGCCTACAGCGGCTTCTAACTCCTGCCAAACACCATCCGCGCCACGCTCAAAACGGCGGTGCTGCCCACCATCAATCGCCATGAATGCGCCAGCCTTGCCGGCGATCGGAAAGGCCGTCTTCAAACGCTGCCCGAGTGCGGCAATGATCTGCCAGCGCCCTGTATCCGGCCAGAACTCAATGATGTGAGACGCGGGGCTTGGCTTGGAGTGAGGCGTGCCAGACGACGGACTGGCCGAAGCTGACTTGGCAGGCATTGGCGCATTCACAGCGTCCTGCAGCGGCAGATAGGTACCAGCGATCACCAAGGAAACGCCACCATCCTGCCAGAGCCGATCCGTGCGCGTCTGGTTGCCCGGCAAGACATCATCTGGCGCGTCGAGGATGGGCTGCTCCTGGCCGTCGGAGAGGCGGTAGAGCACCAAACGTCGCGAGACATAGCTCATGGGGCGCGAGTAGTAGGCCAGCGGATCCAGTGTCACCGATGGTCCGTACTTCGCAGTCGCCTCAGCAATCTGAGGGTAGTCCGCGGCCCACGCGAGCTGCCGGCCCGGCTCGTACTTGGGCAAGACCAACCACCGTCCGTCCGGTGACATGCTGACCGATGGGAAGCCACCGGCGCTCTCCGGGAAGGGCACACCGACTGGCCGTGCGGCCATGCGGGAGCCCGATTCCGCCACAAAGAACTGATAGCGGCGCTGCTGGGTCCGAAAGCTGTCCTGCCCAAAATGGACACTCCAGAATGAGTGAGTTCCCACCACCACGCTGCGCGCTCCAGGGGGCATCGCAGGGTTGGGCACCGGGGCCACATAGACCACGCGCCTCGAATCACCGGACACGTCAAAGGACAGGACCCCCAGGGGCGCGTAGGTCAACTGCGTCAAGCGCTGGGTCAACACATCGAGTTGATAGACCTGGAACGGCTCGTCGTGCAGGCGGGCCCGAAACACAAGACTTCGATGGTCATGCCAGCGGACCTCGCGCAACGAAGGGTTCGCATCGTCGTCATCATTGCGCGACTCCACCGAGAACACGCGAACAGCAGCACCAGGTGCCGAGGCGGCCAGGCGCCCGGCGTTCAGGTCCAGCAGCAAGATCTCGAACCGATTCACGTCGTTGGCCACCTTAGCCGTACGGGTGACCACAAAGGCTTGTGAGCCATCCGGCGACACCTGGCTCTGCAGCGTTTCAGCGTCATGCTGAATCGGCTGAATGATGCGCGTGAACTCGATCAGCTCTCGCACCGTCGGCCCCATGGCCGCATGGGCCTCTGGAAGTGGCAACACAAGACACAAGATCAACAGGCAGAACCAAAGCCCGTCATCCAAGCCAGTCCAGCCCTCGCGCATCAAATGGGAGAAAAGTGTTTGCAACATGGAATCCCCCGGACTCATCGGTCGGGTTCAAAAACAGGAATAGAAATGAGCCAAGCAACGTCCGGCCTACGAGGCCAGGCCGAGCCCAGTCAACAAGGGAGCCACTGAGCACGGGCGCTGAGATGCGCCAGGCGACGCCACGAAGTGCGCTGCCCTAGGTCATCGCAGGAAGAAAGCTCAGGGGCTTGCGGAAAAGTGCGGAAACCGCTGAGGCAACGAAAGGACAGCGAGGACACGGCGCGGACCGGATCGCCGCAAGGGCCCATGTCCCCCCATACTCGGCAGACCCCTGGTCGGCGCTTACCAACTCATGGACAAACGCAGGCTCAGGTAGCGGCCGCGCCAATCACCCTGGGTGAAGTCGTAGTAGGGCGAGGATTCGACAAACTCCGGCATGCGATTGGCAATATTGGCCACCGACAAAGAGAGCGAGGCGTCCTTGGCGGAAGCCAAGCTCAGACCCAGCGGTGCCAGTTTGAAAGTCGCCGCCATGTCGTGAAGCCAATAGCCTCCGAGCCGGCGCTCGCTGGGCAAAGAATCTCGGTAGCGCCCCAAGTAGCGGCTGGTCAGTCCCATGTTCCATGCGCCACGATCCATGCCTGCAAACAGACGCCCCTTCCACGCCGGTGACCAGAAGTCGATGGCACGTCGTCCCAGACGGTTCTCGGCCGGAGCTCCTGGTGCCAGCGTCACCTCGTAGTCGCGAGTACGCGTGGCACTGGCGGACAAGGTCCACTTGCTCCCCTCGGTCTTCCAGGCATGGGCCGCTTCCAAGTCCAGCCCCGAGGTGTCAACACCGCCGTAATTGACCTCGGCATAGAGCACCTGTGTAACAGCACCTACCTGACCAGGAGCCGCTGGCGCACGCGTCACAAAACCAGGAAAGCGAGCCTCATTGGCCAAGACCACCTGCGGCCACAAAAGCGAGATCAGCCCATCGATCTTCACGCGCCAAGCCGTCACACCGAGACGGGTCCCTTGCGCGGACTCAGGCTCCCAAACAGCGCCAAATGCCAAGGCACGGCCGGTTTCGGGATTCAAGTCCCGGTTGGTGGTGCGCAACACCTCACCGCCCACAATGGGTGCGTTCGCTCGTGCCGGATCCACCAGTCCAAAGGCTTCCGTGCTGTAGCGCAGATCATCTACCTTGGTCTGGAGCAAAGTAGGCGGCTTGAAGGACGTGGCGGTTGAAGCCCTCAGGAGCGTTGTCTTACTCGGACGGAACTCCAAGCCAGCTTGGTATGTGCTTGCGCTGCCGAAGTCGCTGTAGTGGTCACGCCGCGCAGCGATGGTGAGCGCCGCCATCTCGCGGGCAGGACCCTCGCTGGGACTGGATCGCCAGAGAGGTACATGCATTTCGCCAAAGGCCGCACTGTTAGAGCGTCTCGCGGCGATGTCAAAGCTCCCCGGCGTGACCGTCCGGTACCGATCGCGAGCCGCCTCCGCGCCCGCGATCAGATCCACGCTCCCGGCGGGCAACTCCAACACCGAGCCACGCAGAAAAGCACTGACCTGGTCCTTGCGGCCATGGTTGTCGCGAATCGAGTCCGACCAAATCGCCTGGAGGACCTCATCGCTGGCCGCCTTGCCCGCCGTGAAGGGATTGAGTGCAGCAGCGGCGCTGGACGCGGCCAAGGCCGCGGTGCGGGCTGCCACATTGGGCGTGGTGTTGGACAGGCGTCGCTGACCATCGTCGCGCGTGCTTGAAAACGAAGCCTCCAGCTCCCATCCAGCCGGCAGCTCACCGCGCATCCCCACCAAAGCCCGTGTGAAATCGGTGTCACGAGCCAACCGCTCGAATCCGTTCTCAGGACCTAGGCGGGCGGTCACACGTACAGGAACACTGAAGGGATTGTGCGGATTGGTGGCAGGAACCAGAACATTGCTCAAAAGCAGACCGCCTTCTTCCGCCGACAGCTTGTCCTTTGCAAGGGTCAACTCACCGAACACCGACCAGTCATCGCTAAGCCGGTAGTCCCCGGCGGCATGAAAAGACAGGCTCTCCGTGCCGTGCACCAGCGCCCTGCCCTTGCCATTGGCCATGGAATTGCACAGATTGGCCTGCCCGGCGCTTGCGGTGAAGCTGGCCTGGGTCAAGGCTTGGCCTGGCGCCATCGTCGGGATGGCTGCGAACGATGAATTCAGCCCTGGAAGATTCGCACCTGTGCTGCTGCTCACCGTGCCCGGGGTGCACGAACGGGTGCGCGCATCGACACCGCCGAAGCGCCGGTAATCGGCATCCACAAAGAAACCCCGCTCGGCCATGGTCAGCGGAGAGGCCTTGTTGTAGGCGCCAAGCACGATGTAGGAGCCGGACTGCGTGCGAGTGCCAGCACCCATGGAAATGTTTCCATCCCCACTGCCCTGCCCTGAGGCAAGGCGTGCATCGAGCACCAAGCCGTCGAGGGATTTCTTGAGAATGACGTTGACCACACCCGCCAGCGCATCTCCGCCATAGACTGCAGATGAGCCTACGGGAACGACTTCGATGCGATCGACCGCAGCCATGGGGATCAGGTTGAGATTGAAGAAATTGGCCGACGAGGAACCCACGGCCTGCAAACGGCGACCATTGATGAGCACCAAGGTTGAACCTAAAGGCAAACCCCGAAGCTGGACGGATCCCTGACCGGTCGTGGCGACAAAGCTGCTTTCTCCGGGGCTCACCGAGGCCTCGTTCAAAGTGCTGAGAAAGCGCTCCAACGAGGGCTGACCGCTGCGGTCGATATCGCCGCGCGTGTAGACATTGACAGGCGTGGGGCCGTCCGCCTCAATGCGCTTGAGGCGAGATCCGGTGACCTCAATCCGACCGAGTGAAGCCACCGTTCCATGGCCCTCTTCAGTCGAGGCCGCATCGGAGTTCACGAGCGAGGCCGTCACGGCCATCATGGGTCGGCTGCTTGAAGCATCAGCCACAGCGACGGCCATGCCCGAAGGGCGAGGCGCAAGTTCCAGAGTAGGAACGGTCGCAGCGCCCGGCCCACTGGCCGGCCCTGAAGTACCCGGCGTCGGTGCGGGGCGAACCACGATCGAACCGTCACTCATCACAGTGGGAGTCAGGCCAGACCCCTCCAGCGCACGAGCAATAGCCTCTGCTGCCGTCAAATGGCCGAATACCGAGCGCGATGTTCGGCCATTGACCTTGCCAGGATCAAAAACAATGGAGACGCCGGTCTGTCGGGCGATCGCCCGCAGCGACTCACCCAAAGGTTGCGCCGGCTGATCAATCCGATGCTTTGCAGCACTAGCAGCTTCGCTGGCACATGCCGCTCCACAGCACAAAGCCAGCGCAAGCAAGGCGCTGTCCAACAAATGGCTGCCGCCCCATCGACTGCCTCTGAATACTTTGCCTAACATCTCGTGCCTCTCTCGAAGTTCCAGGTTGGTGACATCGAGATGACGAGCTGGTCGAGTGCGTTTCCGCCAGGGCTTGCCCTACTGAGACTGCGACAACTCCAGACGTCCGCCCTGCTCACGCAGCCGCAAGCCGTGCAAGGCAGCCACTGCATGGGCAAAGCCCGCACTATCTCCCGTCCGGTACAGACCACTGACTCGAAGCGTCCCGAGCGTGCCGTTCCCCAACAAGACAATCGGTGTGCGGCTGTACCGATTCATCTCTGATGTGGCCTCCATCAAGGACGCATCCTCGAAATCCACTTCATTGCGTCGCCAGGCCAGCACAGTCGCCAACTTCGGCCGATCCAGCTGCGGTCGCACGGGTCGACTGGCGCCCAGTTCCTGTGGAACCCAACGCAAGCGCTCCCCTGGCTGCATCAACACTGCCTTGTCGGCCTCAGATCCACGGACGTCTCTAGCCACAGGCGGTCGCACTGCCACCTGGCCCTCGATCAGCGTCACTGCCGACTCCTGAGAACCCTGACCACTGCCACCCGGCATGCGCACCGAGAACACCGTGCCGATAGCCTCCACTTCGTTGCCACCAGCCTTCACCACAAAGGGCCGCTCCGGGTCCTTGCTGACTTCAAACAAGGCTTCACCACGCTGCAACTCGACGGTTCGCTTTGACGTCCCCATGTCCACGCGAACCTGGGTATCGGTGTTCAGGGTCATGCGGGTGCCATCCACCAACATCAGTTGCTGTTGTTCGCCCACTTGGGTACCAAAGGATTCGCCGCCACGCACAAAGTGCCAATAGCCACTCCCCCCGGCAAGAAGGACGATGAAGGCCGGTGCCAGGATCCAGATGCGGCTGGCGGACCTCTGGGAGCCCGGACCTGCTTCACCGCCGCCGCCTGCGTCGGATGCACGACGCGAGGCGCTCGCAAAAGCATCCGCCAAGCGGACGCCCGGCACCGACTCCCACACGTCGGTACATCGCTCAAACGCCAATCGATGGGCGGCCGAACGGGCCTGCCACGCCAAACACTCGCGTTCCATCTCTGGCCCACGATCCGGCCCGTGCAGCCGGGCAATCCAGACCGAGGCCTCGGCCGCGATTTCAGGCGTCACGTGGGGACCCGAGGTATCCTTTGAATCGGGGTCTGCTGAAGCATCCATGGCTACCAGCCCTCCATTGACCGGGTGATCACCAAGGTGGCTTTGGCGACGTACTTCTCCACCGAGCTGATACTCAAACGCTGCTCCCTTGCAATTTCAAGATAGCTCATGCCATCGACACGGTGGGCCAAGAATATCCTGCGAGTACGGGTATCCAGTTGCGCCAAGCACTCACTCAGTCGCGTCAACCGTTCTCGAGCCAAAAGTGTGGACTCGGCAGAAGGTCTGGTATCGACCAGCACCAGGTCCTCGATCAAAACCTGCTCGCCATGGTTTCTGGCATTGCGAAATTCATCGATCGACAGATTCAGCGCAATCCGCATCAAAAAGGCTTCAGGACTGGTGATGACCTGCTGCTGCTCCTGGCAGGCCAGACGGATCCAGGCCTCCTGCACCAAATCGTCCGCATCATGGCGCGTGCGGCCACGGCGCATCAAGGCGGCCCTGACACGCGAGAGCACGGACTGCCAGTTCTTCACCATCGCAATGCGGCGTCATGCATCGAAGTTGGACGACAACTTTGAATCTTAGGATGCGAAGCCGCAGAAGGCGAGAAAGCCAGCGCGGCCGCTCTCCTCTTTCTGACGGACACCGAACGAAAGCACCATTAGGGCCAGGCTAACTGCCCGCGAGTGACCGCCCTGCTCTCCCGCTTCCGTATCGAACCATGAAACCTTCGCCCTTGCCCCTGGGCAGCGCACGGTGCGAAAGGACCTACGCAGCACCCAGAGCCGGATGCACGGCTAACGCCCATCGTGCACAGCATCAATCGCGGAACAGCATCGACTGCGACAACGCAGGCGAACGGGCAATCTCTACAAGGGCCCACCGAACGCTCACACCCACATGGGAACTCAGCCCTTGAACTCGCGGCATGTGCCCGCCATGATCCCGACCGTCGAACGCACGCCATCGTTTGGGCGCCGGTAGTCTTTCCTGGCCATCAGGTCCGGCACGTCAGGCGCCCGCCCCTCTCGACGAGCTTGCCCATGGCCCAGCTGCGGCTGGCTCGGCAATAGAGGGCCGCGACCAGTGACAGCCAAGGTCACAAGCGCACCGCCCCGCGTCTGGCCATTCACACCCGGAGCCCGCCGTGTTGAACAACAGAATGCTCGAAGTCAGAGACGCAGGGAATGCCAGACCGGCAATACCCTCCAGGCTGGAAAACCCCGCCCATCGCAGGAGGACCGCGAAATCCACCCGGCCCCCTGCGCCACTCAAAGCATCTGCCCCTAGCGCAGGCTGGAAGGTTCAGCTCTTGAGCGTACCTTCCGGCGTAGCAGCCGGCCGGACCTGCGCAGGCGGAGGCAACGCAAGGACCGAGTGGTGGACCTTGTTTGACAACCGCGAACAGTTCGACGCCTGCCTGGACAACGATCCCTTGCGCTTCACAGCCCCGCTGTTGCTCGCCCAAATCAAACGGGAGTTTGACCATGTCATCCAATACACAAGCACCGCACAGCTCCATCCTAGAGATCGCGAAGACAGAGCACTATGCGGAGAATGCACTGGAGGCCATCGTCCAGATCCCGCTCGCGAACAGCCCGCCTGAGCTGCTCGATCGCCTGGCTCGGGCCACCATGGCCATCGGCGCCAGCGGCAGCATCTACACCGCCAGCATCCCTGAGGGTGGCCTAGAGGCCTCCAGCTTCAGCCTCTTTGCTTGCCATCCTGGTTTCGCACAGGCTCAGTGCACGGTCGGCTCCATGTTGGAACACCCATGGTTTCGCTTCGCCCGAAGCCGCACTGTGGCCGGTACGGACCACCAAGTGCCACGGCAAGACGCCAACGATGCACAAGCCATCGAACTTGCCAATCAGTATGGTTTCAAATCTTGCCTCATCGTGCCCACGCCCGCAGGATCCAATCTAGATCGCCTCGAAATGCTGTGCCTGGGCAGCGCGACGCCGGACGACTTCGAAGGCAAGCAAGCGCAATTGGTGCGCACACTGGCTCGCGCACTCGCAGCCGAGCTGCACGAATGGTTGACTCGACATCTGCAAGACCGCCTGCGCGAATCGGCAAGACTGCAAACCCACGATGTCACCCTGCTTTCTATGGAGTGGCAAGGCCTGGGCACGAAGGAAATCGCAAAACGCACCGGCCTGACAACGACCTCCGTGAACTCACGCTTCCAGCGTATCAATGCGCGTCTGCACTGCCGCAATCGAAGAGCATCCGCCCAAAGAGCTGCGGCCCACGGCCTGCTGGAATCCAGCTAGGCGCCCTCAGCAGCGGAGGTGTCAGCGAAGGCGTGAAACTGCAGATGGGTCCATTCATGCTCATCGGTTTCGAACGATGCGGGAGGAGTCTCCCTGAAGCCCTTAGATAAACGGTTCAACCTGGTTGGCGCTTGCAATGCGTGCGACCGACCCGGCCACTGCGGCGCCCCCAGGTTCAAGAAAAACGCTCAAAAAACAAAAACGGAAATAACGCGCGAGGAACCGCGCGAACTCATAAACCAATTTTCGGCCCATCGGCATGCGCATCGCAGGTGTGATCCGTTGGAAAGCGCACAGGAACTCAGTACGAGGCGTTCGCACATCTTTGCCGTCAACCTGAGCACGCTACGCTTGTCGTTCAGTCGGCTTCAGCCCGGCCATGGCACACAGTGGAATCAAGTGGCCCACCGCCACCGCGGGAAGGTCACCACCTCGCTGCATTCCACCATGTGGGAGCCGTCGTGCACCCCGACCAGCGAGATCACAGCCAGGCTCGAAACGGCCTCATCCAAAGGAATCGGGATGAGCCGACTGCCCTAGGCGAGTTGCCCTCCAGGAGGCGCGCTGCCCAAGAGTGCCATCCACACAAAAACGCTTCGACCAACAACACCTCATTCGTGATCGTGCAAAGCACTGTCATCAACCCTGATCATTCATCACGACAGTGGCAAGGGACTCCAAATCCATAGATCAGACCGCACGACAACCACCGGACTGAACAGCGTGAGACCTGGCAAAGCATTCCCGCCAGAACACTGAGAAGTCGCGAGGGCGCTGGCTGTGGCTCCGGCAACTCAACACTCCGAAAACAGACCCCTCGACCGCGAGAACGAGAGCGCCCCCCAACATCCCACACACCCTAGTCGCGCACAGCCCCCCCCAAAGGTAGGCACCCAGGAGTCGGATAGACGATTTGAAGCTGACCGCCGAAAGTAGCTTCTATGCAACTGGAGCCTGTCATGCCACATCTTGAAACCTTGAGCACACCAATCAGTCAATGGGTAGGCCGACTCATTCAGGGTCTGCGCCAGCCTCACGCGCCGCACACCACGCAAGCCATTGAAGGTCTGGACGTGAGCGAATCAACCTGGCAGGAATGGCTGGACACCATCCAAGCCACACCTGAGCAAGGCCCTGCAACCCACTGAACCGCCTGGGTGTGGGTGAGAAGCTGGGCAGCTCGCCAAGAACTTCGAACACTCAAAAACGAAGCTCAGACTGCCTCGCCCTCAGGCTTCCGCCGGCAATCCCACTGCCTTTCGGAACGTCGCCCGCCAAATCGGCGCCAACTTCTCCCAGCCCTGCCGATTCGGATGAATCTCATTGATCCAGTCGCCACTTTCGCCCTGACTCGTCGGATCGGCTGGACTGAGCACGTTGCGAGTTGGAACCAGAGCCACGCAAGGGCGCCCTACTGCCCATGAACTCAGTTCGTCACCAATAGACGCGAAGATAGCAGCCGTCACAGCTGGCCATAGCGCCTCCGGGATGTTGTTCTTGACATAGGCTTCATAGAGCCAAGCCTTCCTGACTGCTGGAGCGTTGCGGGCGACAGGCACGTCATAGCTATTGACCAGAATGGGCTTGCCCTTGTTTCGTGGGCTCGCTTGAACCATGTCATAAACAGCTTTGAAGCAAGGGCCCAAATACGTCTGTCGCAGCTCATTGACTGCCAGCCAGTCGATGCAGTCGTTCGCAGCGGAGGGCGCACCTGCATGGTTGAACTGCTTCAGGATTCCTTGTCCAGGATCGGGGTCACGCGCCGCATCGATGTAGTCATTGCCTGCTGCACTGAAGAAAATAGCGTCGTACTCGAATTGCCTCAGCCAATACTTGAATTCCTTGCGTTGCACCGTGCCGATTCGACGGAGTTCGTCACCAAAAGTAGCCAAGTTGATGATCAGTGTGGGCTCGTCTTTGGAGTCTGACAAAAAGCTGTAGAAATCCGGAAGTGACCCTTGCAGAACGGCGCTGCGCTCCATCCACGAGTCCCCCTCGGCCAGGATGATGTATTTGAAGTCCGATACCGCCAAGCCCTGATCCACGAACACCCGATTGAAGTCAACGGGCTTGATGACGATTGAATGCATTTCCTGCCTCCTTGTTCGATAAGCGGACCATCCTAGGTTTCGCAGGTGTGACCAAGCATCGCAGGTATCGTCAGAGTTGATGACGAGACTCAAGAACACCCACCAGGAAAGCTCGAAGAAGGACAGTGTGAATGCAAGCGCACGCCAGCTGCTGTCCCACCGATTCAGCATCTTGTGAAGGGCTTGCGCACGTCCTGGGGTCCATCAACTCCACTTAGCTATCTGGAATAGAAAGACTCACACGTTCACGCAACATTGGTCACGAGAGCCATCGAACGGGTGAGCGCGCTCTGGCCTTGGCACCAATGACCTACAAGAAGGTCGAGCCGCGAGGACCACAGAATCGGACGGCCGCATGGCAGGGCTGCCGGCGCTACATTGGAAGCAAGCCACTGGATCGTATTCATCCCCTCAGCGCGTCGCCCAGCCGTCACGACCCGGCTGCACGCCCACTGTGCTTGGATTCCTGCAGACCTGCCCTCAACCAGAAAAAAGAGCGACCGTACGCGGTCTCCCCCGATCTGCTGCCGCTCAGGCTCAGCCGCGCCGTGCACGCACGGCTGCCGCCAGTTCGCGCAGCAGTGGCTCGGTCTGCGACCAGCCCAGGCAGGCGTCGGTGATGGACACACCGGGCAGCAGATCCTGCTTGGTCTGGCCCTCGGCCAGATCCTGCCGGCCCGGCTGCAGATGCGACTCGATCATCACACCGGTGATGCGTGCGTCGCCGCCGGCGATCTGTGCGGCCACGTCGCGGCCGACATCGATCTGGCGCTCGAACTTCTTGCTCGAGTTGGCATGCGAGAAGTCCACCATCACCTGCTCGCGCAGGCCGGCGCTGCGCATGGCCTCGCACGCGGCGGCAACAGACGCCGCGTCGTAATTGGGCGCCTTGCCACCGCGCAGAATGATGTGGCAGTCGTCGTTGCCGCGGGTTTCGAAAATCGCAGCCGCGCCCATCTTGGTCATGCCCATGAAGGCATGGCTGGCGCTGGCGGCCAGCACCGCATCGCTGGCGACCTTGATGCCACCGTCGGTGCCGTTCTTGAAGCCGACCGGGCAGGACAGGCCGGAAGCCAGCTGGCGGTGGCTCTGGCTCTCGGTCGTGCGCGCGCCGATGGCGCCCCAGGACACGAGATCGCTGATGTACTGCGGTGACAGCAGGTCCAGGAACTCGGTGCCGGCCGGCAAGCCCAGCGCCGTCACATCGAGCAGCAGCTTGCGCGCCAGGCGCAGGCCTTCGTTCATGTGGAAGCTGCCGTCCAGACGCGGGTCGTTGATGTAGCCCTTCCAGCCGACCGTGGTGCGCGGCTTCTCGAAGTACACGCGCATGACGATCAGCAGGTCCTTGTGCAACTCGGCGCGCAGGTCCTTGAGCAAGCGGGCGTAGTCCATGGCCTGGTCGTGGTCATGGATGGAGCATGGGCCCACCACCACCAGCAGGCGGTCATCACGGCCGTGCAGCACATCGCTGATGTCGCGGCGCGCCTGCTCGACCAGCTGCAGCGAGCTGTCCGGCGGCGGCAACTCATCCAGCAGCAGGGCCGGCGAAATCAAGGGGCGGACGGCGCCGATGCGGGTGTCGTCGGTGCGGGTGCTGTCCTGCGTGCTGGCATCGCCAGCATCGCTGCGGCGGCCGATTTCGCGGTCCTGCGCGGGGTTGTCGAGAGACTGCATGGTTAAAACTCCAAAAACACTGAAACCATTATCTGTAGGCGGACTTATCCCCGTTTGCAGCGGGCTTCTTTCGCATCCAGCCTCGACTCATCCGTCTAGCCCGTCGATCTCAAGCTACTAACTCCACATCTACATGCCACTCAAGGAACCAGCCATGGCCAACAAGCCTGCTAAACGCGGTACCAAGCGCAACACCAAAAGTGGCACACGCATCGCACCGATCGCACCCACTTGATCTGCACTTGGAAGACCTAAGACCCATAAGGGATTCGATGAAGCAGTGACGCCCAGTCCGCAAGCCGCTTCCTGATCCAGGAGACCATCAGCATGCTGGTCAAAAAAATGGCCGCCGGGACAGTGACCGCACCTACGGCACCCGTCAGTTCTGGCGCGATGTGCTGGCCAGCGGCGGGGATTTCGGACTGCAACTCATCGAGAAGCGGCGCTGCTCATGGCCGTTTGGCATCGAGGCAAGTTGCTGCCGCTTCTGCGCCGATACAGAACGTGGCAGTCAACACACAAGAGAACCCTTTGGGCTGTTGCTGCTGCACAAGGACCTCAGGGGAAGCATGAACCGTGCAGCGAGCTGCGGCGCAAATCGACCGTACAGGGGCGCTCCAGTTCGATCAATAACCAATGGCTTGCACGCAAAGTCTACAGAACGCTCAACGCGGCATGGCCTGAGACTCTCGACTACAGACCGCAGCTACAGCCTGACACGGCGTCATTCAAGCGTCAGCCAGACCAGCCCCATACAGCTCGAAGCGGCACATGAAGGCGTAGCCTGCTAACAGCTACCTTAAAGCACAGCGGCAGCCCACAAACTCGTCCAACAAATAGTCAGAAGAAATAGCTCAGGTCAGACTCAAGCACCAGCGCCAGTTGAGCGACCCTATTTCCCTTTTCGGAGAGCTTTCCTTGCAAATTGACCAAGTCCATTTGGGCATTCGCCAAAGCTTCAACCAGATTAGCAAGCTGCGACTTATGTTCAAACTTCTCCAATGATGAGTTGGAGTCTTGAAGCACCTTGGCAATGTCGGCGGCAGTCTCGATGCTGCTGAGTGCAGCCTTGATGGTTGAAATGTCGGGCATGAAATTACTACGTGAATTGCGCCGTGTGCCTCAACGCCAAAGCCACCTCAAGTCGCCTCGGTAGACGCGAATCAAGGCCGTGATGTCGACACGGCAGCCTCAGATTGCGTCGGATTGAAATCACGCACACCAAAGCAAAAAAGAAGATAGGATAACGTCGATTCCTTACTTTTACCAGTCGAGATTTTCCGAAGATGGCTTCTTGACATGTCGCAACCCGACCGCGACGACCGCGTGATCAACAGCGTCTGTGCGATGGAAGTCGCATCAATGCATCCAGTCGACCTTGAGCCCGAGAACGAAGATCAAGTGAGTGACCCGGATCCAAAGGTGGCGGCGGAACTGGCCAGCCTTCGGCCGCAATTGTTGAAGTTCGCGAGGTTTCAGCTGCGAAACAGCGCCGGTGCAGAAGACGCAGTCTCGGAGACCATGCTTGCTGCGCTCATGCGCGCGCCTTCATTCCAAGGAAAGAGCCAGTTCAAAACTTGGGTGTTCGGCATCCTCAAGCACAAGCTGATTGATCAGCTCAGAAAGCAACCGCGGGAAGTTTCCCTGGACGAAGATCCCGGCCTGATGGACACACTGTTTTTGTCCGATGGGCACTGGTCCAATCCCCCTTCAGATTGGGGAGATCCAGAACGATCACTTCAGCAGGCCGAGTTCTTCACAGTTCTGGAAGCTTGCATCGATCATCTTCCGGAGAAGCAAGGACGAGCCTTCATGCTGCGTGAATGGATGGACATGGACGTCGAAGAAATCACGAAGACACTGGGCGTAAGCCCTGGAAATTGCGGAGTGTTGCTGCACCGAGCGCGTCTACGCCTGCGCGAATGCCTCGAGCAAAAGTGGTTTTCGCCGCAGAGAGGCAAATGAAGTCCTTAGACATCACCTGTCGGCAAAGCTCATTGTTGCTGATGCAAGATGCAGACGAACCCAACTCGCTATTCGCTCAATGGCGGCTCAATCGGCATCTGGTGATTTGCAGCGCCTGCCGATGCTTCAAAGGCAATCTGACCCTGATGAAGCAAGCGACCGAGCGGTGGCGTAAGGAGTCAATTGGATTCAACTTCCCCACCAGTAGCCAATGAGGGATCTACGGCGCAGCCATGCTAGTCAAGCCACGAATAAGCATGCGCTTGATGGCCGAGCCGTTATCTGGTTCAAGCAGGAGCCAACGTGCCATCATCCGATGAGACGCCCCCGTCATCATGTCCAAAAGCACATCAGCTGGAACATCCTTGTTCACAAGGCCCGACTTCTGGCCCTCTTTCAGCACCTGGACATTGGCTTGAATCACGGCGGTTTGGATGAAATGAGGGTTCGACAGCCAATAGGCTGAGGGTATGCGCAGGAACACGACCGTCGCAAGGCGATGGCGGGCCATATAGAAGTCACACCAAGCCTTGGCGATGGCCACAACCTTCTTCGACGCATCAAGCGAAGTCTTGCGACCGATTTTTGCCAACTGCTGATTGAGTTCGTCCATATCCGGCTGGATACAAGAGTAGATCAGTTGATCCTTGGTGCCGAAGTACTTGTAGATCGTCTTTGGGCTCACACAGGCCCGCTTGCAGACCTCACGAATGGTGACTTCGTCATAACGCAGACCCCCAAACATATCGAGCAGGGTCTCTCGCAAGCGCTGCAAGTCCTCAGCACTGATTTCCCGGCCATCGCCTACAGAATTCTCTACCACTTCAGCTTCCCAATCATGCTGCCCCCACCTGGGGCAGCACACATCGTAGCGTGCAAGCGATAGGCACCGTCAGAACAGGCGAGCCGCCCTTTAAGCCCTATTTGTAGAAGACGTAAGCAGCCGTGTACGGCACACGGAGCTGCGTACCCAAAAGCCCCTTTCCGCAAGCTACATCCTGAGCGACGCCCCCCTTGGTGTCCAAGCGCTGAATGAAACTCACGCCTTGAAAGACTCCAGACGACGGCGTTGGCAGAGCATCCAGCAGCAATTGAGGGATCGCTTTCGGGCTTGCTGAAGGTACCGAGGCTCGAGACTTGCCTGCTACCTTGCTGCCGTCAAATGCCTCCCATGTTGGGCCATCGTAGTGACGACCCATGAGCTTGGTGAAGGCCGCATCTTGAAACAAGTCAGCCTCCGGCGCTTGAAAGACCCACTTGCCAGATCCAGGTGCCACAGGATCTGGCTCACAACGATAGATCTGCGAACCACGGGCGAAGATTACGGCACTTTCGGCGACTGCCCCGGGGGCAACAAGACTCTCTGGAACCGGAACTTCCGCGGCTGAACTCAAACCCGCGAATGCCAACCCAGTCACTAGAGCGAGCGCACGGGTCCAACCGAAAACTTCATTGGCAAATTTTAAACTCATCATTGTTTCTCCCGCGATCAAGAATCCAGAACACCACAGGCAATACGGGCGCCGCCACCGCCGAGTGCAACTGGATGATCAGCATGGTTGTCACCTCCTGCATGAATCATGAGCGAACGCCCTTTGAGATCGCTGGAACGCAGGCGCGGGGCCACGACGGCATTGGTCGCCTGGCCCTTCGCATCAACGTAAAGTGAGGGCAGGTCCCCCAAGTGACCATCACCCCAAGGACCCAAGTGTTGAGCGGTTTGTGCAGGATCAAAATGCCCGCCAGCTGCACCGCCGACCACAGCTTTCCCATTCACTTGACTGGGCCCACAGCTGGGCTTTTCATGAACATGAAAGCCATGCAGACCCGGAGGGAGTCCATACAGATTTGGAATTAGCTTGACGCCATATGTTGTGGCCTGGACTTCAATACTCCCGACCGGAACTTCCCGGCCGTCTTGGTCTATCAGGCTCATTGGAACAGTTACTGCGTGCGCCGCACCGGCACCTGCGAAGACCGCAAGTCCAAAAAGTGCGAGTGCCATAGACCTAGTTTTCATCGCGTACTCCATTCAGTGAAAAAGCTTCCGGGGGCCCCGGCTTAGAAGTATCGTGATCACTGAACCGAAAGCCCAATCGGATTCTTGAATGGCGACGTTGAGCTGAATCTATGGGTCGACAGCTCGGTCGCAGCGTGTGCAGTTCGCATGCCCATAACAGGCGCCATTGATGCGATGGCAAATTGGGCGGCACCCACAGGCTAACAAAGCTACCCAGCCATCCCCACACGCCAAGGTCAGATCTAGAAGTCTGACTGCCGTTCGTGCGAGTGCAAGCCCTCGGCGCTGATCGCTGGCGTTGGATATCCCGGCATGGACGCGGCATGACGCACAGGTACAACGGTACAGGCGCGCTTGTCCATTTGAGAACTTCTGATGGGCATTGCGCCCTCTTTAGGATGGGCGCTGGCCTCTAGACTCAATTCTGCGAGCCTGATATGCGAGGTTAGGCCTTTACGCAGAGTGCGCCCCTGAGTTCGCGGATATTCGAGTGCGCCTCGGCCAGCATGTGCCTTAGCTTGGCGTTCTCATTTTCGAGCAACTGCAATCGCTGGTCACCCATGGAATGCGCGCCGCCGCGTTTTGCCCGCCATCTATAAAAGGTGGTGTCACTGAAGCCGCCGAGACGGCACAGCTCCCCGATCGGCAGACCGGCTTCGGCCTGCTTGAGGAATCCAACGATTTGTTCCTCAGTGAATCGACTCTTGTTCATGCCCATCACAGTTCTGGTTGATGGACTTGCGTTCCACGATACCGGCACAACTCAAAGGGCCCGCGTCAGGCGAGGACCTGATGTGCTGAACGGCGTCATTCAAATGTTGCAGAGAATTGTTCACATCGCTACGAGGGAACAAGGGCAAGGCGGACTTACCCCCAGGAAGTCCCTTCTAAATTACGCTCGTTTTGTAGACCAGGACATGGCCTCAGAACGGCGCCGGCGGCGCGCAGTTACGAGACCCAAGCCAAGCAAAGCCGCCGAGGTGGATGCGAAGGTGCTGGGCTCAGGAACATCGGTGACCTCGATGCTCGTCGTGTACTGAAAGCTCCCCCCAGCGGGCTGCATGAAGTCCAGGGATTGAAAAGCTCCAGCGCTGTAAACCATGTACGTGCTCTGGCCCAAGAGCCCGCTGAAGAGGTCGCTTCCACCTGCCGCCATTGAGCGGCAAGTGCTGCCAACCAGGCTCAAGCAATCCTGTCCAATCAGGGCTTGAGACAAGGCATCAACCAGGGTCCAAGTCCAAGAGAAGGCTGTCGTGTTTGAACTCTGTCCATTTGCAAAAAATTGCCCAGTCACGGACATTCGCCGGATATGGCCTCCAGGCACGATAGAAAAAGCGAATGGGTCCTGATCAATGAACATTTGCGGCTCGCCGAGTGCATCCGTTGTGCTGCTCAAGGTCATGGTGCCGCTGATCGTGTTGATGCCGAGGCCGAGGGAGAACTGCGTCACGGGCCCAGAAACCAGGTCTCCTGAGACGGCCTCGTCATAGTGCACAGGCGAACTTTGCGAGTCCTGCGCAAACAGGACCAGGCCGACGCAGACAGTTGCAGCGAGGAAGTTTTTCATTTTGCTTTTGCCTCAAGGGCATGTGAGAGGTATGAGGCGGATCTCGCCCGAAGGCGAGATCCGCCAACGCAGTCTTACTGGATCAGACCTGTCAGGCTTGAGCTGCGAACATTTCGGCCCGATGTGAAATTGGCGCGAATAACATAGGGCTCAGCCGCGCCACCCGTCGTGAACGTGAAGGTGCCGGTCCCAACGCCGCCAGGCGCAACGGAAGCTGTTGCCGCGGCTTGGTTCAAGACACCTCCAGCTGCAGACAATGCGATAGCCGGAGTTATTGCCGTTGTGCCACGATTCATCGCTGTCCAGGTCACGGTGTAAGTCGTGTTCTTGCTCAGCGTCTGTGGGAGCGCGGACAGGCTTCCACTCAGGTTGCTCGAGAAGTCGACCACCCAGTTGCTGCTTCCGCCGCCAACCGTATTCACGGGCAGGCTCAAGTTGCTGAACCCGCTGGTTTGCGCTGTGAGCACAACCTTCTGCCCCAGGGGCAAATCCGTGATGCTCAGCTTGCCACTGTTGGGGACGGTGTAGCTGCGAGTTGCGATTCCAGGGTTGGACGGGAAGCTCGCAGAAACCGTTGCACCAATTGCGGCCGCGCCATTGGTGAAGTCGAGGTTCACTGCGTGAGCGCCTTCAAGATTCACAGCCCCCATGACGTAGGCATGGCTGTAGGCGATCCAACTCTCGCCCGAACCGTTGTTGATCGCATCAGCCGGCAGCTGGCGCGTCGAGTCAAAGTTCACCCAGAAAGAGTCGTTACCAGGGGTCGTGGTGTAACCACCGAAGACCGATCCATCAGCGGCCCACGACTCCATCAGCTGATTCGCCAACGAAGTATTGGGGATGCCTTTGAACATCGAACTTGGCTTCACACCGCCCGCCACGGCGAAGCCGCTGTTCAAGCCGGCAAACATCTGAACGTTGGCGTTGGCAAGGACCTGGTAGCTTTCATCATTCAAATAGTTGCCAACCTTCAAGAGGGTGCGTGCTGCCTGCCCCCAAACCTCACTTCCACCATGCAAGTGATTGCCAAACCAATAGATCGAAGCATTGGCGGAGTTGCCAGTGCCAGTCGGATCACGGTAGACCGTGTTGGGCGCGATCTTGAACGGGTTCGCATTGGCTGCAGGCTTCTGATATCCCTCTGCCCAAGTCTGCAAGACACGGTGCCACTTCGCGGAATCAGGATCGTTGGGAGCCAATTTCAGCAGATCGACAAAACCATCCAAGTTTGTGTAGATGTAGTGACCGAGATGCATCCAGCCCGTCTGAGCAGACTCCATCAGGAACGAGTTGTCATCCGCCGTATTGGCATCCGACTGGCTGAACTCCTTGAACATGCCATGGACACCAGCCAGCTTTTGCGTGTGGTTCAGGTACTGCCGCGAAGCAATTTCGCGCGCAACCGCCTTGGCTTCTGTCAAGTACTTGTCCTTCTCAGCACCCGTCTCGTCGGTGACCTGATACAGCAAGGTCGACGCCCACAAATACTCGACCAGCTCGCGAGTTCGCAGGCCCTTGTATCCCGTAGATTGGAGCGTCACAGTGCCCATGTCCCAACGCGGGTCAGTGATGGCGTACATGGCGCGAGCTTCGGCTTGCCATTGATACCACGGCCAGTTGTCCGGGCCGCCTGACGATTCGATCGAGTTGACGATGTCAACCTCGCCGGGCAAGTAGTACGGGCGATTCTTGGCCAGCTTCCAAGCCTTCTTCGCGGCCGTCAAATAGCCAGCAGCATTTGCGCCGGCGCCCGCGACGCCATTGAGCGCCTGATAGGCCTTTGCCAAGGTGACCGCACCGACATTCAAGTTGTTCCAAACGTAGACCTTTCCGGCCCAGAATGCGTTCCTGTTGTTGAACTCCTTGAGCAGGTTGATGTACAGCGAATGACGGAACCGCCCGTCAACCTGCGGGTCCGAAGAGGTCTCTTGAAGACCGACGATGTAGTCGGCGCCACGCTTGATGTTGGTCAGAATGGCGCTCTTCTGGGCGGCCGAGAACCGGCTCCGATGCAGTGCATCCAGGTCCACCAGCGCGCGCGTAGTGATTGCCGTGGATCCCATCTCTGTGTAATTGCTTGCGCAATCGATCCAGATCTGAGGGATGGGCGGAACCGCATTGGCGGTGCTGCCACTGGCGATCAGACTGGTACCAGAGGGGTCCGGGTTGTTGGACAGACGGACATCTGCTCGGGTGTTGCCTGTCGCCGGCAAGTAGCCGCCGAGATACGGCATGCCGCGCGCAGCCATGACAGGCGGGGTTGGGCCACCAAATCGATCTTCCAGCTGTTGGACGGCGATGGTGTACATGCTCGAATCCATCAGTGGCGTATCACCGATCTTGAACGGCTTGGAGGTTTGGGTGAACCCCCCAATCGTGACCTCCATCGTGTAGGTGCCAGCACTGGTCACTTGGCTGAAATCGATGGGGTAGTAATCGACACCCCACTTGTTCACTTTCGCGCCAACCGTCCCGGAAGCAGCGGCGCTGTTCGCCGAATTCAGAAGTCGCCAGGTCGCACCGGCCACGTTGAAGCTCGCGCTGGTCTGCGGGCTCGCACGAACCATGGCACGCTTCTCTCCATAGGTTTGGTAACCCAGCTCCGACGAATGCACGGTGGCGCCAGTTGCAAGCGGCGCACTCAACTGGGTCAAATTGATGTTATTGAAACGTACTGCTGTGCCGGCATGGAACATGCCCAGTTGTCCACTCAAGTAAGGCGAAGACGAGTCCGTGTACGTGAGCGTGGCAGTGGTGGCCCCATTGAAGTAGGCCTTGATACTGCCCCCAATGGCCTCAACCTTGACGTGATAGGCCGTTCCAAACGTCAATGCTGAAATTGGCTGAGTCAACAGAAGCGCACCGTTCTTGAAGAGCTCGATGGTGCTGCCCGTACTTTGCCGATGCAAAAGCAGCAAGTAGCCGTTTGTGAAGCTTCCGCTGCTGCGGAACACCAAGCCGCCTTGTGATGCCTGAGCGCCCGTACCAAGCAATGTGATATCGGCTTCGAATCGGATGTCACTACCCAACTCCGTTGTCGCAATGTCGAGGCCTGCAGCAGCTGTGGCCGTTACGCAATCTGCCGCATCAATGTTGGCGCTCCATCCTGCCACCGGCCAATTTGCGAGATGGACGTTCAAGCAAGCTGCAGAAGCAAAGGAATGAGAGAACAGGCCTGCTGCAAGAATTGCTGAAACCGCCACCGCATGCAGCTTGTGCGTATGGGACTTCGTGCGCTGCGCTCTTGGCTGCGAAGACAGAGTGCTCCGGAGAGCTTCCTTGTTTGTGGACATATTGGAACCTTGAAGTGTGTGTGGGAACAGTCGCATTGCAAACCACGCTCGCGCGTTTGATTGACAAGCGCGGCAGATTGCAAGCAGACAAAAAGCCAAGGCACCACCTGTCCCCATAGCTCACTTTGCCGCCATCCAATTTATCACTTATGAATATTTAATTTATTGGTAAAAACTCTCAACGTAGCCGAGTTTTGGGCCAGCCAAGCTGAAGTCACGTGCTCCGCCGAAACTGAAACCCTTCTCATACAGAGAATCGGCAAGACCATCCGCCCACATGTCAAAGGGAACAGAGCATTAGCAAAAGGTCATCGCCGGCTGCTCAGAAGTAAGCGTCCTGGCAAGTCATGTTGATCCGCAAAGCAGTGCCTAGGATGCTCGCATCCATCAGCGACTTGATGGATACGTACGCACCATGGACCAAGCAGCGCCAGGCCGCCGGCGGCGAATTCACAGCGCCGAGTTCAAGGCTCAGACCGTGCAAGCCCCTCCCCCCCCTGCAGCCGGGGATCTCGACGGCCACAGTAGCGATGGCTCAGAGCATTAGCGCAAACCTGCTGCGGCGCTAGTTCCAAGAGAGGGCTCAGCAGCCTATTGACTCAGTGATCGTCAGCGAGAAGCCTGCTGGCTTCATCGAGCTGCCGATGCCTGTGACACCCGCGCCGCCTGCGCCCAGCGCTGAGCCCATCCGCATTGAGGTCCGCCGCGACTCGACCATCATCGCGGTGACGTGGCCGGCAAACGCTGCCGATGTATGTGCTGCCTGGATGCGCGAACTGCTGCGTTGATCCGCATCGACACTGTGTGGCTCGCGACGACGCAACTGGACATGCGGGCCGGCACGAAGACCGCACTGGCCCGTGTCGTTCAGGTCTTTGGCAGCGCCAAGCCGCACCATGCCGACCTCTACGCCAACCGACGCGCCACGCTCATGAAGGTGCTGGCGCATGACGGCATCGGTGCGTGGCTGTCAACGCAAGCTCGGAGACCAAAAGGGCGGAACTCACAGAGCACCTCAGCGAGGTGCCAAGCGGCGAATTCGGGTGAGTCGTCGACCTAGACCTGCACGACACGAGCTCCGGCAAAGAGACTGCGCCACTTCGTCGGCATGGCTGCTACTCGCCGGCAGCCAGCCAAGTCAACATGACTTAGCCAGACGCTTACGCTCAGAGGGGCGAGGCGATGCCTTGAATTTCCAACCTAGAGATGGGTACAGCCCAAAGAACTTCGAACCAGAGGTCTACCGCTGGCCTGGTCCTGTTGACGGGATAGCTATCGGGTCGGAGCCGGCGCCACGGCGAGAACACCGATCAGTTTGGAGTTCACTCCGGGATGCGGCTGCCTGGCAGCGTCAGCAACCTTGCCAGCGCGTCTTTGCCGCAACAACGCAGGCCATTGAGGCTCTCGTTAACATGCGTCAAACTTTTCGGAGGCAGTTCAAAAACCAAGACGACTTAGTCGCGATGAGGGATTTCAAAATAGGTTGTCGGCAAGTGCTTTTTGTGCAGGCTTGCGATCCAATTTTCGTACAGCTTCCGGTGCAGTGCGCGCCTAAAATTCATCGAGTTGTCCAGTGCTATGCCCTGAACTAGCAGGATGGACAAATACAAATCAATTTCAATCGCCCAAGCACTAGTTGGACTGATCCGCCCTGCGATCTTAGGAAGCTCAGAACTAAC
Organism: Paucibacter sp. DJ2R-2; assembly: GCF_025717675.1. GTDB lineage: Bacteria > Pseudomonadota > Gammaproteobacteria > Burkholderiales > Burkholderiaceae_C > Paucibacter_A. The sequence goes on along the minus strand of NZ_JAJIRT010000003.1, from coordinate 219,266 downwards.
GCGCGCGAGAAAAGTTCGCGCTCCCTCGAGGGAAGCTTCAGCATGCATACCAGTTCTCGCAAGCAACAGGAGCTCAGCTTGCGCCACAAAAATCGGCTTGTCGAGCAACAGCCAGAGGTTATGGAAAAAGCACTTGAAGACTTCGTGGGGTTCGCGTAAATCTCTCAATTCACGCTCCACAATTTGCAACCATTCGTCGCCCAATTGCTTATGACTTGAAGCGACGTCGGAACAATGTTGCCTCTGCTCCATTGCACATCCTTTCTAGAAATTCTTTAAACCGACGCCTCTTGGTCTCGTAAAACAGGTTTCAACACGCTCATTGTCGCCAAGGCGAAAGCCGCGCCCCAGAACAGCAGCGCAAGGCCGGTTGCCTGCTGGTCATCGACGAGATAGTTGACACACAGCTGCTGCTCAGCATCAAAGTAAAGCAATCCGGCTGTTGCCATCATCCATGCCGAGTTCCCCAAGAAAAATGAAGTAATGACTGGCGTGAGGCGTCTTCTTGCCGCGTGCACAAGAGCACCGGCCAGCAGCCAAGTAAGGTATTTGAGCGCCGCAACCTTCGGCTCCAACAACGACAGATCCACCGCTACTGGAATCATCCAACCGGCAAGCACGCAAGATGCGAAAGTGGCCGCGAGGAGGCCGCCGCCGTCAATGCGAGCAATAAACTTCAGGTGTACATCGGCATTGTTGGCGAACAGCCATCCAATCGCGAACAGAAAGGGGAACTCGAGCCCCATGTGAAAGCTCATGCGGCCTTCGAAGACGCCTCGTATTTGCGGCACCATCAGCAGGCAAAGCAAGGCCAATGCAACAAGTCTCTTCAAGGGAGCTCCCCATCCAGACGTCGGGCGAAGGCCAGTGCCTGTTGCCAGTCAGGCGTATCGAAGATTGCTGCAACTCGCCCATCTCGATTCACAACATGCAAGGTACCGTTGTGGGTGAAGCCACCAAATCCGTCTTCGATCGCCACGATGCCGAGTTGCCTCCTTGCAGCCGTCGCGTCTTGAAGGGAAAGCGGCGCAGCAATCGTCCAGAAGCCAGGGTTGGCGTTGTAGCGACGGGCATACGCCATCAAAGCTCCCGCGGTGTCATATTCAGGGTCGATGGACATTGACAGCAAGCGGACCGACGACCCGGCCGCCACGATCACCTGTTGAGCCTGGAAGAATTCAGCACCCAATGACTGGCACACTGACTCGCATCGGGTGTAAATGAAGTTCACTATCCCGACGTGACCTGTTGAAGGCACTCTGCGAGCTGTTCCAGACGCCTCGCGGAGTTCCAACACTGGGAAGCGCAAATTCCCGCTCGCCGCCGAGTCGCGACGGAGAGACTCAAAGGTCCAGAACTGAAAGCCAGCCGTCATCGGACCGACGACGACAAAGAAACCGGCCAGCACAAGTGCACACGCGGCCAAGGTGGATCCAATACGGTTCACGACGAGCGGCTCCTAGATCGCTTCGTACCCGACCGCCTTGCCGTCGACCACAACGAAACGCGCGAACTGCTGGAAAAAGCCGTAAAACAAGTTCCGCCCAATGCCTTTGGCGGTCTCTTGCAGTTCTTGCGCAACTTCCGCCGGGAACAGGGCCGAACTATGGTGATTCCAAAGCGTTATCCAACGCAAGAAGTGCTCAGGCCGGACGTCGGCAATGTCAGCCAGGGCCACGTGCTTCTTAAACACGTTACCTCTGAAGCTTCGCGTGCCAAGCATGACCGTGCTCCAGAAATCGGTCATTCGCTCCAAATGCACCTCCCAAGCATCCGCAGGGATACTCGCTTCGAATACCGGCCCTAACAATTCGTCCCTTCGTACGTCCACATAGAAGGCGTCGACGAGCCGGCGCAACGTGGTTCGGTTAACGCTGCCCCCTTGGGCTGAATGCAAATCAGCCATACAACACTCCGAACGCCTGAACTAAGGTGGAAGCAAGAATGAGGGCAAGAATGACACCGAGGCCTAGCTCTAGACCTAGCGTCCGTTCTTCTGCAGCCAGTTCCTCGTCACAACGGACTGCGCCATCAAACAAACATTTGCAATGCAACATTTCTTCGTCTCCAAGTTGACTGCAGAGCAATCAAGTCAATCGTGGGGTGGAAGTTCCTTTGCGCCGGCGAATGGTGCCGTGCGGTCCTTGAATGTGTCACGTGCTTGAGCCACCGACTCTGCGCTAACCGCCGGGGCGCTATTGCCCCACTGGGTGCGAATATGGGTAAGCAACGCTGCCATCTGCTCATTCGACAATTGGCCACCAAACGCGGGCATCACGCCGTTGTACTCGTTCCCTTTGACGGTGAGCTTGCCTGTGATCCCATGCAGCACGATGGCCACCGCCGTAGTGTCCTTGCCATTCACCCACTCGCTACCCGCGAGAGGAGGAAACACCCCGGGAAGACCCTGCCCACTGGCTTGGTGGCAGGCAACACACAAAGAAGCGTACAGCGCGGCACCGTCCACCTTGACAGCGCCCTCCTTCTTGCTGCCACTAAGTTCTTCCGCTACCCGACCGTCACCCCAAGAAGACGGGCTCGCGATATCGGCGGTGCTGATGTAAGCGATACCGAAGGAAAACAGCAGCGCTACCAAAATGATCAGCGGCCAGGGAATCGGATTGGTCTTCTCGTGAGGGTCCGGGTTCTCGCGCTGCTGCTGAGCCGTGATGTGAGGGTCTTGTTTCATTGCTACTCCACAGTTGGCGTTCAGCGGCTGGCGGGCGGCCTAGAAGCAGCCATTGCAGGCGCCTCTACCACCGGATAGTTGTGGCTCAAAGCCTTGAGGTAGGCAACAAGGTCAAGTGCGTCCCGATTGGCCACGACCAGCTTCCCCGCCGGCGCATGGCCAGGAGGCAACTTGACCTCTGTGTCCCCCGTTTCCAGGCTGGTCTTGATGTCGAAAAGGTAGGGGTAGCTCGGCATCACGCTACCCGGTACGTAGGCCCGCGGTTGGTAAAGATGCCCCAGGTGCCACTGGTCGCTAGGCTGGCGCGCTCCAATGTTGAACAAGTCCGGCCCTGTTCGCATCGTTCCAAGGAGGTGTGGTGTGTCGTAGGCATAGTCCGCGGCGACGCTCGCACGCCCCCAGCCACGCGCGAAGTCTGGAGCGAAGTTCTTGGCGCGCGGCTGCTGGGAGTGGCAGTACACACAGCCGTTGGCGATGTAGACCTGACGACCCCGCAGTTCCATACCCGTATATGGCTTTAGACCTTCAGGTGGCTTCACATCCCGAACTGTCATATAGGGCACGACAACGAGAACGCTCGTTGCGATACTCAACATCGTCATGCCGCCGGCGATCAACTTGGTTTCGTTATGCATGCTCGCCCCTCACAGTGTCTTCAGCAAGGTCGGCTGGCTGCGCCCAGCGGATTTGCCAGCCAGTAGCATCAAGAAGTGGACGGCGAACACAAGATGACCCAAAGCCATGAGCCCGCCTCCGATGCTGCGCGCTTTCAGATAGGGAATGGTGAGCGCCACTGACTCGATGAAAGGCTGACTCGCGTTTAGCATGGCCCTCCCCTGCAGCCAGCCACCGATGGTCAGGGAGACGAAGTAGACCGTGATGCCCACCGCTGCAAGCCAGAAGTGCGCAGCTATGAGAATTTGCGACGGCCACTCGCGGCCAGAAACCCGAGGCACGACGAAGTAAAGGGCGCCGAAGAACACCATTGTCACGAAGCCGTACAAACCCAAATGCGCATGTGCCACGGTGAAGTGGGTGAAATGGGTAACCACGTTCACGCTGCGCAAAGCCTCAAAGGAGCCTTGAATGGAACTGGCTGTGTACATCAGGCCCCCAAAGCCAATGAACCTCAGCGTAGGCGACGTTCGAAAAGCGTCGAGGTGCCCCTTCAATGTCTGGTGTTGATTCACAGTAAAGGCCAGGACCGGCACGATCATCATCATGCTTTGCACGATGGACAGCGTAACGAGCCATCCGGGAACGGGGCCACCGATGAGATGGTGACCACCCACCTGCCCATAGAAGAAGGCCAGCCCCCAGAAGCCCAGGAGCGATAGGTTGTAGCTCTGGACCGGCCGGCCGACGATTTTGGGCAGAAAGTAGTACACCGAAGCTAGGGCCAACGGCGTGTAAAACAGCCCAAGCACGTTGTGACCGAACCACCAGTTCGTCGCCGCTTGCTGCACGCCTTTGTGCAGATCAGGCACGTTGCCAACGAGGAACAGCACGGGAAACCAAAACAGTGCGCAACCCATGTACCAGACCGAAACATACAAATGTTCGACCTTGCGGTTGAGTAGCGTCAGCACGAGGGGCACGCCAACCAGGGCACCGCCAACCACGAACAAAATGTCAATTTGCCAGGGAATCTCCAGCCATTCGAGGCCGTCGCTGAATCCTGCTGCAATGGCGCCTAGGCCGGCGATGAGGGCTGCGTTCCAGAGAGCCGCGCCAAGAAACGCATACTTCGCTCCCACGAGTTCGGTCTTCAAGAGTCGGGGGATGACGAACAAGGCAATGCCCAGGCCGGCCATCGGCGCCCAGCCATACGCGACGGCATTCAAATGGATGGTCCGAATTCGGCCAAAGGTAAGCCAAGCCTGGCCCACAAGCCAATCAGGCTCATGAAGCTTGATGGACGCCGTTAAGCCAGCGGCGGAAGCGACAAGCAGCCATACAAAGGCACAGCAGATGAAAAAGAAAACAAGCGGTGCAGTCGACGCATCAGCACGTGCGCGGGATAGGAGTTCATTGTTGACAATTGGCGGCGTCCGTCCCGCAGCAGGGTCCTCGACAAGACCGATCTCGCCAGGAGCGAAGATGACCTCAGCACCCTTCGCCCCGCGCTCAAACATGTCGCTTCGCTGTGTCCAGATAAAAATCAACAAGGCGACGACCGACAAAACAAAGGCCGATAACAAGATGGCGGCGGTGTTCATTGAACCTCTCCAAGGTGGCATTGGCTAGCATGCAGCCGCGCGAGTAAGACAAGCGCGCTCAGCTTGAGCAATTCGAGCACTACATACGCGAGGTGGTGCGGCGAATTGGGCGAGGTTCTGCCCTCATTCAGCGAAACAAGTCGCTGAATCAGAGTTGGCATCACGAAGACCTGCTGCCCAATCAACGTGCCAGCGGCGGCCAAAAGATATAGACGCGCCTTGGAGGCAGGACTTTTTCCGGGCACCACACTCACGAACAGCAAAGCAAACGCAGTCCACTGCATGAGATGTGATGCTTCAAAGATGGTGGCCCCGACTGACACCAATTGGGCGTTGCTGAGACCGGGCGTTAGGAATTTGATTGGCTGCGCGAAGAAGGAAATTCCGAGCAGCATGCCGACCACCACCCAAGGAACAGCCTCAGTCCAGCGAGGTGAAGATAATTGGCGCATGTCAGCCATCCTGCCCATCGACGCGAGGACGAAGCAGCCATGGGGCATATACAGCGAGATAAAGCCCGAAAGCACACGCGTAGCAAACGCCTGCCATGACCAATGCGGCAGGCGTTGCAAGCGGCCAAGTCAAGGGCAGCACGACCCGAGTTAGAGCGGCGACGGCAACCAACACATAAGCCGCTGTCTCAACCCAGCCCACCTGGAGAGGTCGACCCGTGTGGCCGCGAGCGGTCCTGGTGAGCATCGCAATGATGAGACCAGTGGTCGCACCAACCGAAAACGCATGTAGGGCCGGTGAGACCGAAGACTCCGTCCATACGGCCCAGGCCAACAGCGCGAGCCCAACAGGAATCCAGGCATAGGCCAAGTGCAACGACCACAGAATTGGCCTGTGCAGCGTAACCTGCGGAGACCAAGTTAGCAGTCGCCACGCATGCAGCATCGCCGCTAGCGTCAGCACCGTCGCAGCCAGGCCACGAGGCCATTCCTGCAGCCACGCCCAAAGACTCACCAGGGTGGCGACCATCAGCAAGTACTCCCGCCACACTGGCACTGTATTGCTGAGTCCAGGCGTCACGTTGCGCGTAAAGAACGGGATGACTCGGCCGCCAATCACCGTTTCCAACACTACAAGCAGCGCTACTCCTGCATGCAGCGCACGCTGGGCCGGCCAGCTAAACACACCGCTCGCTCCAAGATGAAACCCCAAGTTTGCCAAACCCAGCGCCATCAGCACCACAGCGACGCCAGCATTGCGGAAATTCTTGGAGCGCACCAACAGATCGCCGAACAAAATTGCGACCATAGGCAGAAAGGCCACATCCAACACGAAAAAGACAGAATACGGCGCAAGTACAGCCGCCACTCGAGCAGTCAGCCAAAGCAGCACCAGCGCCCCCAAATGGGCGCCACGCGGCGTAGCGAGTCCAGTCCAACTCTTTCCCGCCGTCAGCAAAAAACCAACCACGACGGCACAAACGAACCCAAAAAGCATTTCGTGACCGTGCCATAGCGAAGGCGCCAAACCAGTTGCAGGCACGACACTCCCCGTAAAGACAGCCCACCAAAGCGGCATGAGCAGCACAGCACTGAGCGCGGCCAACAGGTAGAACGGCCGAAACGCAAGCCGCAAAGGCGGCCAACCATGCGGCGCATAAGTTGGACCTTGTCCAAGCAGAGGCAGCGATACCAGAGTGGGTTTCATACGCTCACATAACATACATGACTGATGGCATTTTAAGGCTACCCAACAAGAAAAGCAATAGGCGACGCGATGTCTTATAAGGTAGACTCTCCATGAATTTATGAGGGCCCGTATGCGCTTGACCGTCTACACCGACTACACGTTGCGCGTGATGATGTATCTGGCTGTGCGCCACCGCGACGATGGCATGTCTACAATCGACGAAATTGCGAAGGCTTATGACATCTCGCGGAGTCATCTCACCAAGATCGTCAATGAGCTAGCACAAACGGGCTTCGTGACTACGGTGCGCGGCCGCTCCGGCGGCATGCGAATAGCCAAGGACCCGAGTGAAATCTCAATCGGCTCCATTGTTCGAATGGCGGAGAAGGACTTCTCTATCGTGGCCTGCCATGACAAGGCGACCCCTCATCATTGCGCCATTCAGCCAACCTGCAATCTGAAGCGCCGCATGTCGCGAGCGATTGACGCATTCATGGCTGAGCTGGACTCAATGACGCTTGCCGAGTCAATTGCAGCACCCACCGTAGCCGCCTCATTACTGGGCATTGCACCGCAGCCAATAACAATCACTCCACGCAAGCGCAAAGCAGCAACGGTGCAGCAATAGCCCAACTCGCAGCACGTTGCACGCTTGCGGGAAGCGGTGCGCGCGGCGCAGCTTGTCAAGCTGCTCAAGGCTGCAGTGCACGGCCCGTCAAGATGGCGGGCCATGCACTAGCTCAGCCGCCTCAGCGGGCCTCAGCCCCCCCCCCCCCCCTTCACCACGTCCAACCGCACGGCGGGCACTCCTGGCCTAGGCACCGCTGCGCTTGGCACCTCGCTCCAGTTCAGTTCACCCTTGATGCAGACTTGGCGAACCTTGAACCAAAGGGTTGCTGGGGCGGCAGGAAGCGTTGCGCGCAGCGTGAATTCGTCGTACCAGTCGTCCTGCAGAAAATTGGCCTCAGTTAACGCAGTCCATCGAACCTCAACTACCTCGTCGGCAATTGACTTGCCGTGGGATTCATATGGGCGCTCAAGGAGTGCACGATGCGTTGCCAGTTCCCATCCCGGCTTTGGCATAGGTTTCGCGCCTCGCAGCCCGGACGGCAACGTGACGATGACCTGGCGCGTGGCCTTGCCATCACAACCATGGCCGACCCGCAGTACAGCCTTGTACGATTTTCCAGCCTCGGCCTCGGGCTGCTCGAGCGTCACATGAGCTTGCGCTATCACCGAAAGCGGCAGTAGCAGCGAGGCGATGAAATATTTCATGGTCGCGCTCCTCACAGGTCGAACTTCAGCTCGGCTAAGTAGCTGCGCTGAGGATAGGGATGGAAGTTCCAGTACTTGTCGTTGTTCAGGTTGTCCACACCGAAGGCGCCACTCCACTGGCGGTCAATCTTCCACACGACTCGCAGGTCGGCCGTCGTGTACCTGCTAACGCCCATGTACGCATAACCATTCACGTCGGTATTGTTCAGCGTACGGTACTGGCGACCGCTATGCCGTACCGCGAGGCTGCCACTCCACTGCTCATCGAAGCGATACCCGACCATGGCGGTCGCGCGCCAACGAGGGATGTTGGGCTGCCACTTGCCTACCGTGTCGCCAGACACCGCAACGAAGCCCTTATTCGCCTTTATCTTTGAGTCCGCGTAGGTGGCACTGGCGGACAAATCCAGCCCCTTCAGCAACCAGTCGTTCGCAGCGAGAGTGGCCTCCAGGCCACGTGTGCCGATTCGGTCAATGTTCTGGACGCGAGTGATGTTGTTGTTTGCCACCGCATCAAAGAGCGTCTGCGAATACAACGCATCGCGGGTGGATTCCGCGAATGCCGTCAACCGAGTTTGGATCTCGCCCCAACTGGTCTCTGCGCTCAGTTCACCCGTCCAGGACTTCTCTGGCTTCAGGCTCGGATCGTTGATGTAGCGGGAATTTGTGGTGGACGTGGCTCCATACAGCTCCGACACAGTCGGCAGGCGCACTGCCCGACCAATGGAAGCCTTCAGCACTGTGTCGGGCGTCCCTTGCCAGGAGAGCGCTGCCTTTGGCGAAATAAAGCCCGCGCTGCGAGCAGCGTAGATGCTGGGCGGCGGCGTCCCGGTTGCCGAGAAGTCTGTTCGACCGCCATAGGCCTGCCAGCGCTCGGTACGCGCGCCGAGCACGGCCCTCCATTCTGCGGCAAGCAACCAGGCGTCCTGAACATAGAAAACCTGCGTCCGCGTCTTGCCCTGCACGCTAGCTACGAGCGCGCCCGGCGCATCTGCGAGGTAGTTGCCTGTGATGCTCGAAGTCAAGTATGCGAGCTCGTAGCTGTCTTGCTGAACGCCCATGTCTACAACATGCATTCCTCCAGCGGGGCGCCAGATGCCCTTTAGCGCCAGTGTGCTCCAGCCAGTGTCGCCACCGTCCGCCAATGTGCCTGCGCCGCCCGTCAAAGCACCAGGCAGGGGATTGCCGGCGGCGTTCTGCCGCTTCTTGTCCCGCCGGTAGTCGTACGTACTCGCTGCAGCTTCCCAGTCCCAGGCGCCGCCCGTGCGGCTCTTGAGGGACACGCCCTGCATCACATGCACCAGTTGTTCCCGGGTGGCCACAAAGTCTGCACCCGTCAGCGGAGCGAACTGCTTACCGTCGATGACGATGGGGCCGGCATAGACAGCCGCTCCGCTGGCGTCCCAAAGGTAGCTCTGAGAATTGCCTTCCGACTCATTGCGCCAAGCGCCCCCGGTGTAGCTAGCCCGCAGCGTCGGGCTTAGGTCATAGGCAAGCTTGATTTTGAGGTGGTCTTGCGTTGTACTGTATCGGGTCACAGCGCCCAGCATGTACCAGGGCTGTCCGTTGCTGTTGGGAAGCAGAACAGCGCCAGCTACGGGAGTCCCTTTCGTTGGAGCGACCCCAGTGCTTACCAAGCGGTTCGCAAATGTCAGCGGCTGGCCGTCACTGTCAGTGCGGTTGACGTTGACCCACCAAGCCAGGTCACCCGAACGGTCGCCAACCGACGCGCTAGCCTGCGTGGCCCGGTAGGTTGAGTTCGTTCCGTAAAGGTCGAACGGTTGCGATACGTATCCCAGCTTGGCGTGAGCCTCAAACCTGGTCGGCATGCGTGTCACATAGTCCACCACCGCACCAACTGAGTTGCCGGGATAGGCGGCCGAGAACGGTCCATACATAACGTCCACGCGTTCAATCTCTTCTGGAGTCACCAACCCCCATCGGGGTGGGAAGCTCAGGCCGCCAACACCGTTGCCGAGATAGTTGGACAGCAGGATGCCGTCGGCATAGACCGCCGACCGTGCACTGTTGCCTGTGCCAGAAGCGCGGCTGGACAAGATAGCGTGGTTGTAGTCGCCGATGTAGCGCTTGCGTACCAACAGGCTGGGCAGGTACTTGAGCGCGTCTTCCGCATCGGTCGCGTTGATGGTCCGCTCAATGTCTTGACGGGTAACCGACTCACGGGTCGTGGGAATATTTGTAGGCAACGAACTGGGTGCAGCACCTTGCACACGAACGAGCGCCAGCTTCTGAACAGGCCGATCGTCGCTGCAGTCGTCGCACGCCATGACGGCCGTGGCTGACATTGCAGTGAGAGAGAGAGCGATGGCGCGCGCCAGAGGATGAAGGCGAAGTGGGAAGCGATTTTTCACGGGAAACCTTAAATTCGTATGGACTTGGCAAGTCGAGGTGGTCTATTCGCGCATCGCGAACTGCTGCCGCAACGGCGGCGGGTCAGTTGCGGGGTGGCCCGCGACAACAGGAGACCCGAGGCTCGGGCGAGGGTGTGTCATGGGCTGCACTTGAGGCACCAGAAGACTCGAAGGGCTGGGCATCGGCGGCATCACCCATCGATAAGGGCGGAGCATTGCCCAGCGACCGGACAACGCACATCGCGCAGCAGTCCAGAGTTGGCAAGCCACCGCGTTCGCAATGGCCGCGGAATGCTTCAGCCAGCACCCGCCCTACCTCATGTTGCAGGACGCGTGAGATGTCAGGAGCGATGGCGGCCAGCAAGAGCATCGACGTCGCCACCCAGCGACGCTTCAGCAAACACGCACGACCTTTGCAGCAGAAAACATACATTGCACGTCCAATTTAACATGCAACTCACATGAACCTTTAAATCCCGCAAGCAATTAAGTATTTACATAGTATTAGCCGCAAAACATTCAGGGGCTCTACTTGATTAACAATCATAAACAATGTATCTTTGAGTCTCACAAATGTTTGGAGGTCTCATGAATCCAGGCCACACCCTTGGTCTCACATGGCGCGGAGCCGCCACCACTATCGCGCTACTGACAGCACTCCTCTCAAGCCAAGCCTGGGCCGCTAAGCGCGAGTTCGAAATGAATATCGAGGACACGCGAATCACATTGGTGGAAAAGCAGCAGTTCCACACGTTCGCGTTTGCGGGCCAGGTACCCGGCCCAATGTTCTACGTGGACGAGGGTGACGACATGGAAATTCAGGTCAACAACCTGACTGCCCTGCCCCACACGATCCATTGGCACGGCATGCTGCAGCGCGGCACCTGGAAGATGGACGGAGTTCCGGACGTAACCCAGGAAGGCATCAAGCCCGGCGACAGCTTCACCTACAAGTTCAAGGCAGAGCCCTCGGGGACGATGTGGTATCACTGCCATGTCAACGTGAACGAACACGTTGCGCTGCGCGGCATGTGGGGTCCATTCATCGTCAAGCCCAAAAAGCCGACAGCTCTGGAAAAGCGCGTGACGAAGGACTTCATCCTGATGTTGTCCGACTGGGATTCGAAGTGGGCGAACAAGCCCGGGTTTGGCGGACTGCCGGGCGACAAATTCGACTACTTCACCATTAACGGGAAAGCCTTCCCAGAGACGGAACCGCTGCGTATTACAAAGGGCGACGTCGTTCGCATCCGCCTTATTGGCGCGGGTGATGCTGTCCACTCAATCCACATCCACGGCCACGCCTTCCAGATCGCCTTCAAGGACGGTTTCCCGCTGGCGTCTCCCATAACTGCCGACACCGTACTCATCGGCCCTGGCGAACGCTACGACCTCATCTTCGAGGCCGACAACCCTGGTCGCTGGATGGTCCATGACCACGTGGACAGCCACACGATGAACGGTGACCGCCCTCATGGCGGGCTGATGACCGTCATTGAGTACACGGAAATTAAGAGCAACGACTCCTTCTATCCGTGGAACAAGCGCGTGCCCAAGCCGAACTTCTACTACCAGGAGTCGCTGCAGAAGGGCCCGGGCATCTACACCAACGAGACCTTCAAGGGTCAGGCCATCCAGTGAGGTCGCAGCCATGAAAAAAATCACCTTCACGATGCTGGCCGTGACCGCACTCGGTGTAGCCACGACCTCCCACGGCGCAACCGGCGCCGAGCTGCTGAAAAGCCAGTGCGTTGCCTGCCACGCCGTCACTAAGCCCGCTGAAGGCGGTCTCGAACGGCTCCTGCAACGCAAAGGTCCGGACCTCTACTACGCTGGCAACAAGTTCAACCGCGACTGGCTCACGGCATGGCTGCAACAGCCTACCGTACTGCGTCCAGGTGGCGCCACGTTTGCGAACGCAGTTAAGGCAAGCGATCCGGGAACGCCTGACGTCATCGACGCAGCGAAGCTCATTCCCCATCCAAAGTTGAACGCCGCCGACGCCACAGCGGCTGCAGACGCGTTGATGGCGTTGACTACCAGCGACCTTGTCACCAAAGGGGCGTTCAAGGGCGACCCAGTCAATGCGTCTATGGCAGCCTTACTTTTCAACAAGCTGCGCGGCTGCGCGTCCTGCCATTCGGCGAAACCGGGCTCGGGCGGCAGCTCAGGCGTCGAACTTCTCAGCGCCGGTGAGCGACTGCAGCCTGACTACGTCGTTGAGTACATCCGCAACCCGCAGAAGTTCGAGCCGCACATTTGGATGCCGAAGCTGGATCTGACTGATGCCGACGTGCAGAAGCTGACCGGCTATATCAACACGCTTAAGCAAGGGGGTGCGAAATGAAGCGCTGGATCACGTTTACGGCTGCCTTCTTGGCTGCCGCCGTCACGCATGCGGCCGAACCGCCCGCTCGCGCAGTGCGCAACTACAACGCCTATTGCGTGCAGTGCCACGGCGTCAATCGAGACGGCAATGGCATCAACAGCCGCGATATGGCCGTCAAGCCGCGTGACCACACGGACACGAAAGGCATGGGCGACACACCCGACGAACTGCTCTTCAAGGCCATCAAGGCCGGCGGCCTGGGTGTAGGCAAGTCTGTGCTCATGCCCAAGTGGGACGGCGTTATGACCGACGAGGAGATAGGGGAACTGGTGGCCTATCTCCGCTTCGTTAGCAAGACCACCGCCAAGTGAAACCAGAAACGACAACTGAAAGTATGACCATGAAGAAGACATCGCTAGCCCTGGCCATGGCCCTGGCACTCGTGGGCGTCGCGCACGCCAAGACAGTGCAGGTCACACTAACCGCCAAAGAAGTGGAGCTGCCTATTGATAACAAGGGCACGATGTACCGCGCGTGGACCTACGACGGCCAAATTCCGGGGCCTGTCGTTCGCGTCACCGAAGGCGACATCGTCGAGTTCACCCTGGTGAACGACAAGACCAGCAAAAACTCGCACTCCACCGACTTCCACGCCGCTCGCGTCGACGTCGTCAAGGAGTTCGAGTCCATCAAGCCGGGTGAAAGCAAGAAGTTCACCTTCCCGGCCACTTACCCGGGCACCTTCTTCTACCACTGCGGCTCGGACCCGATGATCCAGCACATCGCCCGCGGCATGTTTGGCGTCATCATCGTTGACCCGAAGGACGCCAACGCGCTGCCCAAGGCCGACCGCGAGTACGTGCTGGTCCAGTCCGAGTTGTACCCCAACCCTGACAACCAGGCCGACATGATGGCCGGCAAGTGGACCAACACGATGTTCAATGGCGGCATCTTCAAGTACGACCCCGTGCATGATCCCGCCGCGACCCGCATCCTGCAGGCCAAGCCGGGTGAACGCGTTCGCATCCACTTCGTCAACGCGGGCGTCAATGAGTTCTCGTCCTTCCACCCCATCGCGGGCATCTGGGATCGCGTCTACATCAGCGGCAATCCGAAGAACGTCATCTACGGCGCGCAGAGCTTCACTGTTGGCCCTGGCGACGGTGCTGCGTTCGACATCATCTCGCCGGTCGAAGGCGCCAATGCGCTGGTCAGTCACGTGATGAAGCAAGCCCTGACGGGTGCCATCGCCATCTTGCAGTTCAGCAACGATGCTGATCCCAAGGCCGGCAAGGGCGACAACATCGTCGTGCGTTAAGCACTACGCGGCTCTGGTAGCCGCGTGACAACGAGAACTTCCTATGTCCAAACGCATCGCTATCGGCATGGCCTTCGTGGCTATTGCCGCGACCGGCTACGCCCTAGTGCGCCAACTGGCACCGCACGGCATTAGCCTTAAGCCGGTGGCACAAGCCGTCAATGAGGTAGTGCCTCAGGGATGGACCTGCCCGATGCATCCGGATGTTTTGCGCGACGCCCCAGGCACGTGCCCCATCTGCAATATGGCGCTCATTAGGGCGGAAGTCAGCAACTCCAATACCGAAGTGGTTGTCCAGGTGAGCGCTGCACAGCAGCGCTCCATCGGATTGGTGACTGAGGCGGTGGGTGCGTCACCCCTGGCGAGCCATGCCCTGGGCAGTGGGCAGGTGGTTCAGGACGAAGGCGCTAGCGTGTTGCTGGCGCCCAAGGCCGAGGGCTGGGTGCGGAGCCTGGCCGTAGGAGGTGTGGGCCAGCCAGTGCGCAAAGGTCAGTTGCTTTACGAGCTGTACTCGCCTGAGCTGCAGCAACGTCAGCGTGAATATCTCGACCTGCTCACCAGACGTGACGGCCTGTTGAACCGGTCCGGTGGCATGGGTGCTATCGGCAATGCTGCGCCAGAAATCATGTTGGCCAGCATCGCCAAGGAGCGCTTTCGCGCTCGCACGCGCTTGCTCGCTGCCGACATTCCGGAAGATGTCCTGCAGGAGCTTGAAACCAGCCGGCGGGTGAGAGAGCTGGTCCCCATTCGAGCTGAGCGAGACGGCGTGGTCACTAGCCTGAGCATGCGCGAGGGCAGCGCTGTCAGCCCTTCCCAGCCCGTCTTAGGCTATGCCGACACACGCCGCATCGCGGTGGAGTTGAGCTTCTCGCCGGAACAGCTGGGCACGCTTGGCGCCCGCGCCCGGGTCCGGGTCCGGGTGCAGTCCAGCGTCGATCCCCGCCAAGTCGTCGCCCTGACGATTCAGCCTCAGCAAGCACTTGTCGACCCCGTTAGCCGCTTGGCCAAACTACGTGCGGCACTGGAACCGGGCAGCCAAACAGCGGCATTTCCACCGGGCAGTCTAGTACGGGTTCAGTTGGCCAGCGCGACGCCGGCGTTGCTGACCGTTCCACGCGATGCGGTAATGCGTATCGCCGGAGCCGACCAAGTCATCGTGGCGGACGAGCACACCCGCTTTCGCCCGGTGCAGGTCAGTCTGGGTCGAGAGGATGCGGACCGTGTTGAGGTGCTCTCCGGCCTCCAAGCCGGCCAGCGTGTCGTAGTCAATGGGCAATTCCTGATTGGTACGGAGGCCTCGTGGACAGCAGCCCGCGCCCGCTTGGCTACCCGCACTGCTCTTTCGACCGCGGTGCCAGCAGTCACTGCGGAACATCACCATGAACACTGACCGACTCATTGCTCGGGTCATCCGAGCCTCGTTGAATCACGGGCGCTGGGTGGTGCTGACCGTGGCGATGCTCGGTGCAATCGCGACTGCGCTGGCCTGGCAGCTCAAGCTCGACGCTCTGCCCGACCTGTCAGATACGCAAGTCATCTTGAAGGTTGAGGCCCCTGGCCAACCACCGCGCCAAGTTGAAGACCAAACCGTCTACCCAATCACATCAACGCTGCCGGGCATACCCGGTGCCGCGACGGTCCGCGCTGTCTCGATGTTCGGTGAGGCATTCATCTACGTTGTATTCCATGACGGCGTTTCTCCAGCCGAGGCGCGCGCTGCTGTCCAGCAGCGCATGTCGCAGCTGCAGTCCGCCCTCCCCTCCGGCAGCAAGGTGGCGCTCGGACCAGATGCGGCGGGCACTGGTTGGATTTACCAATACGTCTTGACAGGCCCGCTGCCACTGGACCGCCTGCGCGCGCTGCAAGACACAGTGGTTCGGCCCGCGCTGCAAAGCCTTTCGGGAGTTGCCGAAGTCGCCAGCATCGGAGGCTCCGCTCGGCAGCTGCAGATTGAACTGGACCCGATCCGCGCAACAGCACTTGGCATCACACCGGAGTCGGTATCCCAAGGGCTGCGGGATGCCAACCAACTGCGCGGCGGTGGCGCAATGGAAGTCGGAAGGCAGCGCACCGTCATCGCGATGGATGCCCGCACCACTGGCCCGCAGGACATATCCAACGCGGTCGTGGGTCAAGACTCCGCCGGGCAGCCTGTCCGGCTGGGCCAGGTGGCGCGCGCGAGTTGGGGCCCCGCCCCCCGCGAAGGCGTCGCCGACCTGGACGGACGCGGTGATGCTGCAGGTGGCATCGTTGTCATGCGCCAGGGCGAGAACGCCGAGCGCACTCTGCGTGCCGTCCACGAGCGCGTGGCCAAGCTGCAGTCCAGTCTGCCCAAGGACGTGGCGCTGGAAGTTACGTATGACCGCTCGACGCTTATCCACGCGTCCGTGAAATCGCTGGCATCTCGTCTTCTCGAAGAAGGCGTCGTTGTCTGTGTCGTCTGCCTGATTTTCCTACGTCGTTTGCGCTCGGCGCTGGTGGCGGTGCTCAGCCTGCCGGTCGGCCTATTGGTCGCGCTCGCGGTGCTGGAACGCCAGGGCATCACCGCAAACATCATGTCTATGGGCGGCTTGGCCATCGCGGTAGGCGCCATGATCGATGCGGCCGTGGTCATGGTCGAGACACTGCACCGCAAGCTCGAGCAGCCAGGAGCAGGCATGAGCCACCGCGCATTGGTGCTGGAAGCTGCACAAGAAGTAGGCCCAGCGCTTTTCTTCTCGCTGCTGGTCATTACCGTGTCCTTCCTTCCCGTGTTCTCGTTGCAAGGGCCGGAGGGTCGTCTCTTTACTCCATTGGCGTTGACAAAGACCTACGCGATGGCAGCAGCAGCGGCGCTTGCCGTCACACTCGTGCCGGTGTTGATGGCCCAGTTCGTGCGCGGGCCAGTGCAGCCCGAACTGGGAAATCCCATCAACCGCATTTTGCAGGCGGGCTACCGCCCACTGCTGCGCGTTGCTCTCGCTTACCCTCGCCGCACAATCGCAGTCAGCGCGCTGGCAACTTTGACGATGCTGTGGCCGCTAGCTCACCTGGGCAGCGAATTTATGCCGTCGCTGGACGAAGGCGACCTCCTCTACATGCCGACGACGCTGCCCAGCGTGGCCGTCGATGAGGCCGCAGACATCCTGAGCCGCACCAGCGCGCTAATTCGCCAGCAGCCGGAGGTGGCCTCAGTGCATGGCAAGGCCGGTCGCAGCGACTCCGCGACCGACCCAGCGCCAATTTCCATGCTCGAAACTACCGTGCGACTCAAGCCGCGCGCAGAGTGGCCAGACCCGTCACTGCCGATGGCGGCGCTTATCACCCGGCTGGACGCAGAGCTGCGACTCCCCGGGCTGGCAGCAAGCTGGGGGCATCCCATCCGGACGCGCATAGACATGCTGGCCAGCGGCAGTAGGACGCCTCTGGCGCTGCGCGTGACGGCTCCGGATGCCGCCCATGCGGCTCGCGTCGCCCTCGAGGCGGAGGCATTGCTGCAGCATGTGCCCGGCGTGCGCCGCGCAGTGGCCGAGCGAAGCGCTCAGGGGAGGTTCCTCGAATTGCATCTGGACCGAGCGCGCCTGTCCCAAGCAGGCTTGCGTGCAGCGGACGTCGCGCAGTGGGTGGCTGGGCCTGCTGGCGGCGGCGAGGTGGTCGATGTGCTCAGCATCGGGCGAGAGCGCGTCCCAGTGGTAGTCCGGTTGCCCCGCGCTGACAGAGACTCTATCCAAGCCCTCGGACGCCTACAGTTGCTCTCCAGCAGCGGCGCCATCGTGCCGTTGGCCGAGGTCGCCGAGCTGAGACTGACTGAAGGCCCGAGCGAACTAAAGACTGAGAACGGCCAGCCCGTGGCCGATGTGCAACTTGACCTGGACAGCGCCGACACAGGCGCAGTGCTCGCCCACGCACGCTTGGCCCTGCAGGAGCTTGAGGCTCGCCACGATGGCTCGCAACTGACGTTCGTCGGTCAGCAGCTGCGCCTGACCGAAGGACGCTGGCGTCTGGCGGCCATCAGCGCGGCAACGCTGGCGCTGGTAGCCGGCATCCTCGCGCTGCACTTCCACTGTGCACGGTGTGTAGCCATTGTGCTGACCAGCCTACCAGCTGCGGCAGCGGGCGCATTCTGGCTGTGCTGGCTGCTCGGCCTGCAATGGTCGTTCGCCGTCGCTGTCGGGCTGCTCGCGCTGGCGGGTCTTGCAGCCGAGTTCTGCGTAGTAATGCTGCTCTACCTGGATCAGGAACGCAGCCGGCATCCCGAGTTGTCGCTGGCCGAAGCGGTCACACGCGGTGCCTTGCTGCGGCTGCGGCCGAAAGCGATGACTGTCGCTGTCATCCTCGGCGGTTTGTTGCCGCTGCTGTGGTCTGACGGCGTCGGCGTGGACGTAATGCGTCGCATCGCGACGCCGCTGGTAGGCGGCATGCTAACGGCACCTCTGTATGTTCTGCTGGTCGTGCCAGCGATGTATGCCTGGGTGGTGCGCCGATGAACCGCCTACTGCGCCTACTGGGCTCCATGCCATTCGCGGTCGCTGTGCTGGCAGTGGTGGCCGTCGCGGCCAGCATCGGCTCGTTGGTCGAGCAGAACCAGCCTTTCGCCTTGGATGTGGGCCGATACGGGCTGATTTGGGCCAGCAGCTACCGCCTGATAGGCTTGCACGACATCTATCACGCGCCTTGGTTTCTAGCATTGCTCGGCTTCCTGACTGTGTCTACTGGCCTGTGTGTCTGGCGTCACACGCCGGGCATGTGGCGTGAATCGCGTGGGTTCAAACACCACCTGAATGCTGACCAACTGGCCCGTTTGCCTGTCCGGGCACAGCTGAACATCCATGCCGACCTTCAGGCGCAGGTGCTGGTAGCACTGCGGGCGGGCGGATGGCGCTGGCGCGGAGAGGGTCTGACGATTTCAGCCAAGAAGGGGCAGGTTCGCCGACTCGGCTATATCGCAACGCACTTGGCCATCGTCGTCATCAGCGTCGGCGGACTCGTGGATGCCAATCTCGGCTTGCAGGTAAAGCTCGCTTCCGGCCGAGCGGACCCAGCTCCGATGGGACGCCCACCAGCTGAGCTGAGCGCGTCAAGCCGCCTAAGGCCGGACGCCGGCGCGTTTCGCGGTGCGATGCGTTTGGTGGAAGGCCAAGCCGACCAATGGGTCAGCCTCAATCTATCTGATGGGTACCTGCTACGGCAGTTGCCTGTGACCGTGCGTCTCGTCGGGTTCCGTATCGAGACACATCCAGGCGGCCAGCCACGGGACTTCGTAAGCGACATCGAGATTAACGACCCCGCAGTTCGCAGTGGTCCTGTGCCGCTGCGAGTGTCGATGAACGCACCGGCCCACCATGGACGGCTACGCTTTTACCAGTCTGGCTTTGATGACGGCGGATCAGTACTTCGCGGCACGTGGCTGCTTCGCGGCGGCGTGGACAGCCGGAAAATGCAAGCCCAGGTCGGGCAACCACAATCGATTCTTGTCGACGGCCAACCCCAGACGGCAGAGTTCACAGGCTACAAGCCGCGCAATCTCGTGTCGCCGGAAGCATCGGCATCACGAAGCTGGCGGGAGACTTTCCTCTCGGGCAGCCAAGCGGCAAAACGGGTCGACCTGGGCCCTAGCGTCGAGCTGCGCTTGCGCGACAGCTCGGGGCAGATTCAGACCGAGACCGTATTTCTACGTCCATTGACCTTTGACGGGCGCCAATATTCGGTGTTCGGCGTCATGGACGGGCAATCCGAGCAGCGCTACTTGAGAATTCCCGTGGGCTCCGACGGCACGCTGCATGACTACCGCCAGTTGCTGGGGGCACTCCAAGACCCAGCGACTACATCGCAACTGACGGCTGATGCACCCAAGGTGGTCGCACAGGCATTGCCCTTGGCACTCCAGCAATTCCTAAACGGTGGCTTTGCACGGGTTGGGGACGCCAACACTCAGCGGGTGCTGGTCGAGTTGCTGTCACGGTACGCCATGCAGACGTGGATCGCGCAACACCCAGAGCAGACGCCCGCCGATGCACTGACGTTCGTTAGCGACGCCTTATTGGCCTACAGCCACTGGGCCGAAGCTGGCAAACCGCCACTGGTGCAGGTTGACGAGGTGCGGCCAGTGGCAGCCAGCGTGCTGCAGGTTAGCGAAGCGCCCGGCGAAATCATTGTTTACGCAGGTATGGCCCTACTCGCCCTCGGCGTCACGCTGATGGTGCTGTGTCCCGAGCGGCGTCTGTGGGTGCGCGAAGTCCCAGGCGGCGTGATGTTCGCGCTAGCAGCACACCGCCCACTAGATGGCCTGAATGAAGAGCTTCTGGCCTTTCTTGACCCCATGCGGAAGGAGTCTGTATGAACTGGATCGTAGGCGCACTAACCCTATTTTTCGTAAGCGTACTTGTCCATTGGTGTGGTGTGGCCACGTTGTCCCGCACCCTGGGCAGTAGCCAAGCTCAGATATTCGGCATGGGCCTCGCCACTATTGCGGCTTTGCCAGCTTATTCCGTGGCTTGGTGGCGTCAATCCGCCAACCCATGGCCCGCTCGCCTAACACAGTCAGCCTTGGGTCTGGGCGCAAGCGGACTGGCGCTGCGTTGGGTGGAGTCGTATCGGCTCGCCGACGGCATCGGGCATGTGCCAATAAGCAACTTGTACGAGGTGTTCGTGCTCTTCGTGCTGATAGTTGGCGCCATGCAGCTGCGACTTCAGTCCCGCCGAGACCTGGCGAACCTGGGCGCCTTCCTGGCGCCAATTGGTTCGGCTGCCGTTGCATTCCTGTTCTGGTACGCGCTGGCACGTGGCGGCCATGAGCAAGCGCCGCTCGTTCCTGCGCTGGACTCCTACTGGATGAAGCTGCATGTGCCGGCGAACTTCATCGGCTACGGCGCGTTCTGCCTAGCCGCCATGTGTAGCCTGGCCTGGCTGGCCGCCGATCTCCCCTTTGCCGAGGTACGCCTGCCAGCCAAGAAGGCCCTCGAACAGGCAAGCTACAGCCTCATCGCAGTCGGCTTCGTTGCTTTCACCGTTGCCACAGTGCTGGGCGCGCTATGGGCTGCCGAAGCATGGGGCGGCTACTGGAGCTGGGACCCGAAGGAAACCTGGGCGCTGGTGGTGTGGCTGAATTACGCCGCTTGGCTCCACCTACGCCTAGTCGGTGGCGGTCGTCGTAATCGCCTGTTGGCATGGTGGTCGCTTGTTGGGCTACTCATCACTCTTTTTGCATTCCTCGGCGTGAACATCTATCTTTCGGGGCTCCATTCATACGGCGCCCTATGACACCAAGCACCGCAACTCTGGCCGTGTACTTGATCTGCGGCGGCATTCTCGCGAACGTCTCCGCTGCCTGGGCTCTCTCTGCGAGGACCGTTTGGCTGCGCTTGCTTGCGCCCAGCATCCTGTTTCTTTCTTGGCTCGCTACATCACTCCTGTTGGATGACAGATGGCCCAATGCCGAATTTGCTGGTCACTCCGCGGCCGTTGCCGCTGCACTTTTCATCATTTCTGGATTCCCTACCTTCATCGTGTACCGCTGGACGCGGTCATAGCGTAAGCCCCCTCCCAGAAACAGACAGCTAAAAATTGAAGATTGCGGTCCGCCGAAAAGGAAGGGGCGTAGATGGGAAGAGCAAGTTCAACGAGAGCCAAAATTGCGGCGATCTTGAAGGAAGGCGTGGCAGGAGTGCCAGTGGCTGAGGTCTGCCGTAAGCACGGCATCAGCACGGCGACCTAGTACGGCTGGAAGAGCACGTACGCAAGTGCCATGATGTCCGAGCTGACACGCATGCGCGAGCTTGAAGCGGAGAACGCCCGGCTCAAGCGCATGTATGCCGACCTGGCGTTGGAAGCGGCGGCGATGAAGGAAGTCATTGCAAAAAGTACTGAAGCCGTCAGCTAAACGGTTGGCGGCCGAAGACCTGATCCAAGACCGAGGTCTGACGGTGAGCAAGGCCTGCGGGAACTTGCGTCTGTCTAGGATGGCGTACAACAAGCCTGCCGGGTCGGCGGTGACACGAGAAGCCGAAGTGATCGACGCGCTCACCGCAATAGTTGAAATCAGCCCGCGCTGGGAAATCTGGAAGTGCTTCGACCGGCTGCGTCAGAATTGGCGCCGCTGGAATCACAAGCGCGAGCGGCGCGCGTATTGCCAACGGGAGCTCAACATCCGCAAGCGAACCAAGAAGCGCATCCAGATGCGCGATTCTGTTCCGCTGCAAGCAAGCGCTCTGGTCAATCGAGGTTGAGCCTTGGACTTCATGCAGGACGTGCTCTGCGACGGTCGCAAGTTTCGAACTCTCAATATGATCGACGAAGCCAACCGGTAGGCGCGGTACATCGAGGTCGGCATCTCGATTCCATCGCCTCGGCTGATCCGAGCCTTGAAGCGTTTGATCGACTGGTACGGTGCCCCGGACAGCAACCGCATAGACAACGACCCGGAGATGACAAGCCAGGGATTTCACCGACTGGGCGTATGCGTCCAGCCAAGTCATCTTGACTGGCTGACCTAGCTTCAAGCTATGTCGGCTGCGCCCAGCGATGCGGCAGCAACTCAGCGATACGGCTGGCGGGCTGTGTCGGCAGCCTGGTCAACACGTCCTTCAGGTAGGCCCACGACTCCAGCCCATTGAGCTTGGCTGACTGGATCAAGCTCATGACGGCCGCTGCCCGTTTGCCCGCACGCAGACTGCCCGCGAAGATCCAATTGCTCCGGCCCAGCGCTACCGGCCGGATACGGTTCTCAACCCAGTTGTTGTCGATGGGCAGCATGGCGTCTGTGAGGTAGCGCGTGAGCGCCACCCAACGTTTGAGGCTGTAGTCGATGGCCTTGGCTGTGGCGGAGCCGTCTGGCACCTTCTGCCGGTGCAGCGTGAGCCAGAGATGCAATGCATCGGCCACAGGCTTGGCCTGGCTCTGTCGGGCCTGCAGACGTAGCTGCGGCGCAGATGCCTGCACCTCGCGCTCGACCTCGTACAGCTTGCCGAAGTGGCTCAGTGCCTGCTCGGCGATCTGGCTGCGATGGTTTGCCCAGAGTTTGTAGAACTTGCGCCGCGCATGCGCCATGCAGCCGACTTCCAGCTAGCCTTTTGCCAGCAGCGCCTTGTAGCCGGAGTAGTCATCGCAGACGAGCGCGCCACGCCAGTCGCCCAGGAACTCCATCGCGTGCTTGCCGGCGCGACTCTCGGCGAAGTCGTAGACGACGATGCGGCTGTCCTCGAACTGGCCGGTGGAGTAGCTCCATAGATAGGCCCGATGCGTCTTGCCCGCGCCGGGGTCAAGCATCGCTACCGGCGTCTCATCGGCATGAAGCACGCGGTGGCCGAGCATCTCTGTCTTGAGTGCGTCCACCAGGGCTGTAACTGCACGCCACATGCGCCGCCCCAGGCGGCCAATGTCGAGCGCGGCAGTGTCACGCCGGAGCGGGCATAAATGCCTTCCTGGCGATACGGCGGCTGATGATCGGCGTACTTGGCGACCAGCTCCTGCGCGAGCAGGCCAGCGATAGGATGCCCTTGTCGATGACGTGTGCCTCGACCGGCGCTTGCATCAGGCGCTCGCACTTGGCGCAAGCCCACTTGCCACGGATATGGCACTCGACGGTAAACACGCCCGGCTCGTAGTCCAACTTCTCGGCCACGTCTTCGCCGATGCGCTTCATCTGGCAGCCGCAGGCGCATTGGGTGTTGTCGGGCTCGTGGCGGAACTCGCGGCGTGGCAGCTCTGCGGGTAGCGCTTGCCGCTTGGGTGTCTGGCGCTCTGGACTGGCCGGCTTGGTAGAGAGTTGCTGCAACTCGCTTTGCACGGCCTCCAGGTCTTCATCGACCGAGTCTTCGAGCAAGCTGCGCTGATCGCCTTGGAACACTTCGCTGCTGGCCGCGAACTTCATCCGCTTGAGCACCGCGTTCTCGTGCGTGAGCTTGTCGATGGTGGCCTGCTTGTGGCGTACCTCGTTCAGCAGTCGCTCGCTCAGCTCGCGCAGCTGCGCGGGCGTCAGGTCATCGAGTTGGGCTTCGTGGATTATGAGAATGCATCTTGCCCGCTTCGATACCAGCAGGCATCGGCACTTCCGGCAATTGCACTACAGCACGCGAATGACTTCGGCCTCGCCCATCATCTGCCATGGCAAGCCCCGTACAGTGCATCGAGTTGCACCCGACTCAGACTCAATGTGACTTTGACGTGATGGGGCCAGATGAACTTGCCACGATGCAGCCGCCGGGCGGCCAGCCAGATGCCAACACCGTCGTGCACCAGCACCTTCATCCGGTTGGCTCGACGATTGGCGAAGAGGTAAGCCGTATGCGGATGAGCCGCGCCGAAGACCTAGACCACGCGGGCCAACGCTGACTCGGTGCCCGCCCGCATGTCCAGCGGCAAGGCCGCCATCCACACAGAGTCGATGCGGATCAACGCAGCAGCTCGCGTGTCCAGGCGGCGAACTCGGCCGCCGCCGATGTCGGCCAGTTGATCGTCATGACGATGGCGCCACGGCGAAGTTCAACCTGGATGTCGGCGCCGGCGATGGGCGTCGACGCCGAGGGCATCGTGGCAAGCGACACCGAAACAAAGCCACTTGAGATCGCGGGAGCCGATGGCTTGCCCTCGCGCAGCAATTGCCGCCAGCGGTGCACGGCATTGGCATTGATGCCGTGGGCAACCTTCGCAACCGAAGCGCCTGGTGCTGCGCATTCGACCAGCTCCTGAGCTTTCAACGCTTTGCTGTAGTTCCGTCGTCTTGCGGGTTTCTCGCTTGCCATCGTGTCCACCTGTTGATTGAACTGACCCCGTGAAGTTGGACGGGTGGTGGGCTAGTTCGTGGCGACGCGTTGACGATATTCGATGGGGCTCAGTCCGTTCAATTTCAGCCGTATTCGGTCCCGGTTGTAGTAGCGGATATAGCCCCTCAGGCCGACCTCCAGTTCTTCCACACTGGCGAACTTGTTGAGATGGAAATACTCCGACTTCAACGTCCCGAAGAAGCTCTCCATCGCAGCATTGTCCAGGCAATTTCCCTTTCGAGACATGCTTTGCGTGATGGAACGTTCACGGAGGCGTTGCCGGTACTTGTCCATCTGATACTGCCAGCCTTGGTCGGAATGCAGGATCGGGCGGTCATCTGGTCCGAGGCGAGAGAACGCCCTGCTGAGCATCGTGCCGATCATGTTGAAAAGCGGCCTTCTCGCGGTCGTATACGCAAGTATCTCGCCGCTGAATAAGTCCATCACGGGGGACAGGTAAAGCTTCTGCCCGTCGACCTTGAACTCGGTAACGTCGGTCACCCACTTCTCGTTTGGACGCGCTGCCTCAAAGTCTCTGTCGATGAGATTCGGAGCAACTTGCCCCACCTGCCCGCGGTACGACCGGTACTTCTTCAAGCGGACGAGCGACTTCAGCTGCAGCTCTTCCATGAGTCGCTGCACTGTCTTGTGGTTGATCACGCTGCCTTGCCTGCGCAGCGTCGCCGTGATGCGCCGATAGCCGTATCGGCCTTTGTGTCGGTCGTAAATCGCCTTGATCTGGTCTTTGGTGGCCGCGTACTTGTCTACGACCTGCAGAGCGGTCTGCTGATAGTAAAAGGTGCTTCGGGCTAGGCCTGCGGCGCGGAGGAGCGCCGCGAGAGGATATTGAGGCCTTAGTTCAATCACGATTTGCGCCCGCTGCCTGGCGCCGATTTCGCTTGAGCCTGAACTAAGGCCTTCAATTTTTTTAGGTAGGCGTTCTCCGTGCGAAGAGCTTCCAGCTCGTCAAGCAATTCTTGGCGGCTCGGTGTCTCCGCGTTGGCAGGATCGGTCGCGGGCTTTGGCACGCCACTCTGCGCAGCGCGTTCTCGATGTGAAGGTTTATGAGGCATCAGACCGGCTATACCGTCTCTGTCATATGCCTGCTCCCATGAGGCGATGGAGTCGAAGCGGCGGACATTGAACAGGGCTCCCGCCTGTCGATAGGACAGTCCCTCCGACTTGAGCTTCCGGAGGACCTCCAGCTTGAAGTTTAGGTCGTACGCCTGACGCCGCTTCCGTTGGATTCCCGCGATACCGATTGCCTCATATGCGGCAACCCATTTGCGAAGCGATGCGACGTCGACGCTGTGAAGCGCTGCCGTAGCTCGGAGCCCCAGTTCGCCAGAGCGGTAGCTCTCGACGGCATCCAGCTTTTGCTGCTCGGAGTATTTGTTCAAGTTGGTGTCTCGTATGAGTCCAGCTTTCTGGGGTCAGTTCATTGATTGCGTGGACACGATCCTTGCAGCCGCGATGCCTCAATTCAAGACGGGA
Organism: Paucibacter sp. DJ2R-2; assembly: GCF_025717675.1. Lineage (GTDB taxonomy): Bacteria > Pseudomonadota > Gammaproteobacteria > Burkholderiales > Burkholderiaceae_C > Paucibacter_A. The sequence goes on along the minus strand of NZ_JAJIRT010000003.1, from coordinate 193,190 downwards.
TGGCCGGACGCATACAACTGGGCTGCCTCCAAGGGCATCAAGCTCAATCACACCGAACCCGGCGAGCCCACCCAAAACGCGTACATCGAAGGATTCAACCGAACCGACCGGCACGAGGTCTTGGACGCCTAGGTGTTCAAGAGCATTGAACAGGTCGAGCACATCACCGAGGAATGGCCGCGCATCTACAACGACCAGCGTCCTCACGACGCCCTAGGCGGACGGCCTCGCAATCAGATCTTGTACAGGAAAACCAATGCCGTAGATTCCAGCAATCGACTGTCTACTTGACTGGGAAGCTTACAGTATTGAATTATTGGCAATTACGCCCCCATCAGCCTCGAATTCCAAAAAACTATGTAATTGCGAACGCGCTTAGCCACATATAGCGCGTCGTCCGCATGCCGCAATAGTGATTCAGGCTTGACATCAAACTCACCATGAATAGCCCCACCAATACTCAAGGTGACCGTAGATTTCACTGACGACCCTGTATGTTCGATGTTCAGATCCCACACGGCTCGCTGCATTTTTGTGGCTGCTTCCAGAGCGGAAATTGGGTAGCCGGACGGCAATAGCGCAATGAATTCCTCGCCACCAAACCGCACCAATGGTGCCGCATCACCCAAAGTATCTCTCAATGCCTTCGCAATAGAAATCAGACATCTATCGCCATCTAAATGACCGTAGGTATCGTTATACTGTTTAAAGTGATCTATATCGCACAGCAGAATCGCCATCGGCGCCAAAGGTGGTTTTGAGCTATACCACAATTCAGGTAAAAGCCGCTGTAGGGCTCGCCTGTTCAGCGTTTGCGTGAGTGGATCTTGATCCGCCAATCGCTGCCAATGATCATTGACAGCCCGAAATTCATCCAACTGTCGGTGAATTGTCTGTTTCGCAGCAGCGAGTGCAGACATATCGCGCAATACACCGGTCAAGAACATTTGGTCTCCGTGGACGGTGCAAGTCATGCTGAGCGATAGAGGAATTTCTCGGCCTTCCTTAGTGAGGCCAATAATATCAATGTAGCCATTAAACTTGCGAACTTTGCCTCCAGTCTTCAGGTATGCCGCCATGCCTGTACGGTGCGCGTCGCGGAATCGCTCTGGCATCAGCCAAGTTAAATCCAGCCCAAGTAGCTCGTCCTGAGAATAACCCAGTAACTGGGTTGCAGCCTTGTTGGCCACTACAATTGTTTGATCCGGTCTAATTGTGATGATGGCGTCAACGAGCTCATCCGCAATTATCCCCATCATCCCAAAACGATCAGAATCGGCGTCGTTCGCCATGACCAATTGCACTCCTGATTCCAGGGCTAGTCGCAACGCACCTTTGCGGCTAGAAACAGTCACCCGACTAGGTATCGACTGCTGCTCCAAGACCCATGATTCACTACGAGCCATCGGCTGCGCGCAAGGGTAAGGAAGCTCGTAGAGCTGCGCACTAGGGCATCAAATAGGCTGCAACCCAATGCGAAAAGTACTGACCAGATCAGTCAGCCCTTCAGCCTGCAGTCGCAAGCTCTCAGCAGCTGCCGCACTCTCTTCAACCAGTGCTGCGTTTTGCTGGGTCACGGTATCAAGGTGCGACACCGCTTCTCCAACCTGGGCGATGCCTTGTGCCTGCTCACTGCTGGAGTCTCGAATCTGGCTCACCAAGGTGGATACCTTGGCTATGCGCCCCACAATTTCGTGCATCGCGTGCCCCGACTCGGCAGCCAATTTGGTGCCGGCATCAACGCGCTCGCTGCTCGAGCTGATTAGCTCTTTAATTTCCCTCGCTGAAGTGGCGGACCTCTGAGCTAGCGTGCGAACCTCGGCGGCAACGACGGCGAAGCCTCGCCCATGCTCCCCCGCTCGCGCGGCTTCGACTGCCGCGTTTAGAGCCAAGATATTTGTCTGAAAGGCGAGCGCATCAATGATGCTTGTGATTTCAGCGATGCGCCCGCTCGCCGCCGAGATGCTATGCATGGTCTCTATGACTTGCGCAACCACAGCTTGACCCGACCTAGCCGCTTCGCTGGCGCTTTCTGCCAATTCGGTCGCCTGCTGCGAGCTGTCACTGTTCTCGCGAACTGTGGCCGTCAACTCTTCCATCGAAGCAGCCGTCTCTTGCAGGCTGCTTGCTTGAGTCTCGGTGCGCTGCGACAGATCTGAGTTGCCCTCAGCAATTTCAGTGCTGCCGGTTGACACAGACTCGGCACTGAGTCGTATCTCGGTCACGAGCTTCACAAGGCTTCCGTTCATGAGCTGCAGCACACCAAGAAGCTGGCCGAGCTCGTCGCGACCTGCTTGGCCTACGTCGCTAGTCAAGTCGCCCGCGGCGACAGCCTTGGCGAGCGCCAACGCTGAGCCGATTGCACGTGAGGTTGCGCGCGCCACTGTCCACATCAACCAGAAACCAAGCGTTGTAGCCATCAGTACAAGGGCCGCAATCGCGAACACGGTGCTCTTGGCGTCCGCGACTTGAGTCGATAGCAACTTCTCAATCTTCTCAAAAGCCGGCTCGATAAAGGCGAACTGCGTATCAATGATGCGCGTTGTTGCGGCCAGGTAGTCTGCCGCTGGCATAGTCAGCTCGGTCGGTTTCAGAATGCCTCGGTCAACCATCTCAATGGCCTCCTGAGCCGCCGACGCGGCTGCCGCATGTCGTGCAGTCAGCGCGGGGCCCAGCGACGCATCTGCTTCCACGCTGCGCTTAAAGTCCCGCGCTGTGGCATCAAGCTGGACACGCGCGGTCTCGACCAAGGTCTGTAATCGCATGCGCTCTTCTGGTGACGCTTGGCCCTTCGCAAGCAGACTCACTCCCACTGCCCGCATCCGCCCCAACGATTCGCTGAGCTGCGGGGCGTGCATCAGGACTGCACTGATGAGGTAGTAGCTAGCAGCTGACGGGTCTAGGTGCATGCTTGACACATACACAACGTTCTCTAGAGCCGCCAGTTCCTGCTCGATCAGGGATGTGTGAGCACGAAAGCTGGCTGGTCCAACAAGGTCACGTCGGCCCAGTGCTGTCGCAATCTCGTCCCAGCCCGTGTTGATCCGCGCCAATTCGGCGTTGAGCGCTTGGCTTTTCAGCAAGCCGCTGGACTTGATAGCCTTAGCTAAGGCCAGCTCAACTTCTGCCTGCTTAAGGGAACGATTTTTGGCAGCGTCAGGCTTTCCACTGAGCGCCAGCGCGGTTATTCCGCGGTGCTGCTGAGTCAATCTCACGAGCCTGAGCATGTCTCCTGCCGGCGCCAAGCCTCGAGCTTCAGCGTCTGCCATGGCGATATCTTCGCTATGAGACTTGATGGCAATCCAAGTCGGGACTGCGGTCATGCAAAACGCCAGGGCGCCAATCAGCACGAACTTGCGCGCCATCGATTGATCGTTGATCCAATGAAGCATTTTTGGCCCTTGATGTTCCTAAGATGCGACTGTCCGGTCACCATGCGCAGCTCAATGCAAAGCCTCAAAAGCCCGCGCGAAATGCGCAAGCTCCGATGACCTGACCATCATCGCCTCCAAATGATCATTAAAACACATTTCAAATACATGTATAAATAATACATTGAATGTTCGCGTGCGCAAATCAACCATGATTCCAAGATTGGTATTCATGGTGTAGCTCCCAAGGACAGAGCATCCGAGATACTGGTGCCAAACCATGCCCCCCCCAAAAAACGTCAGCTTCCCCTGAAAACAGACCGTGCCTAACGGGAGAGTGCGGGCCCAACGAAGGAGGATGAGGTAGTAACGAGGAAGAGCAAGTTCAGCGAGAGTCAGATCCTGGCGATCCTGAAGAAAGAGGTAGCCGGGGTCGCGGTGACAGAGACCTGCCGCAAGCACGGCATCTGCGCGGCAACTTGGTACGGCTGGAAAAGCAAGTACGCAAGGGCTAGGCTGCTGCCGATTCCGCGGGCGCCGAACTAATCTCGATGAGATTTTTCGAACTCTATGCCGCCACGGTGCTGGAACCATCAAGATCTCACAGCCTGCGAAACGCCAACGGCGTCTGCGGCCTTCTCGCTCGTGACGCCGGTTGCAACCTGAACCCGGAACTGACGCTCGACCTCTCGCCGTAGCGGAGGTGCCCCAGGAGATCGTATTGCGTCTATGCCAGTCAACTGCTTCATCCATCCTATGGGTCGCCCCAAAAACACCTCCTGGTTGAAGGTGTTGCGACGACCGGTTGAATCCGCCTTGGGCGCCCTGATCCGAATGATGCAAAAGTGCCAGCGGTTTGCCGCGACGCCAAACGGCCATCATCAGCGCATCCGCCACCAGCTGCGATGTCATGCTGGCCTGTATCGACCAGCCCACTGCGCGGCGTGAGAACAGGTCCAGCACCACCGCCACGTACAGCCAGCCTTCGGCCGTCCAGATGTAGGTGAAGTCCGCCACCCACTTCTGATTCGGCCCCTTGGCCTTGAATTGTCGATCCAGCACATTGCTCGCGGCCACGCCTCGTTGGCTGTCATCCTTGGGTAGGCCGCGCCGCCTGGGCCTTGCACGCAGCGCTTGCTGCTGCATGAGCTTCTCGATCAGGTGCAGCCCACAAGTCCACGCCACTGGCCAGCACGTCGCGCCAGACCCGGCGGGCGCCGTAGGTGCGGTCACTGTCCAGGAATCTTGTTTGACCTGCTTGCCTATGCCCTCATGGGTCAAGCTGCCCGCGATTCTCAGCCTAATCAGCCAGGCATAGAAGCCGCTGCGCGAGACACCGAGCGCCCCACAAATCACCAACGCCGGCCAAAACCCTCGGCGCTTCGCCACGAACTCGAACTTCACAATGAGTCCTTGGCAAAGCATGCCGTGGCCCTACTTAAGATGTCTCGCTTAATCTTCAGCCTGCCCACTACCTGCTTCAACTGCACATTTTTGGCCTGCTCGGGCTTCATCACGCCTTTGCCGGGAAATGCCTGCCGCAGATCGACCGCAATCTCTCGCATCCAAGTCCTCAGCATCCCGTGGTGGATATCCAAGGCCAGCGCCGCCTGCTTGATCAACACGACACGCTCCTGGACCAGCTTCACCACCTCAACTTTGAACTCCCAGCTGAATTTCCTTCCTGCTCCCAGAACCCACCTCCGATTTCACTTCACACCTTAACAAGGTGTCCATGAGACCGGCAGCAACCCGCCGCCCAACAAAGCCTACATCGCACTCAGCTTGAAAACCTCAACAGCTTTCACGAGAGATTGAGCCTGAACCTTTAGGCTTTCAGTTGCGGCGGAACTCTCTTCCACCAGGGCGGCATTCTGCTGCGTGGCCTGGTCCATCTGGCTGACCGCCTCTCCCACCTGCACCACGCCAGCGCTTTGCTCCATACTCGCTCTGCTGATCTCTCCGACAATGTCTGACACGCGCTTGGTTGAAGTCACAATCTCCACCATCGTCGCACCAGCCTGATCCGCCAACGATGCCCCTTGCTCGACGCTCTCGACACTGGCTCCGATAAGAGTCTTGATCTCCTTGGCCGCAGCAGCCGAGCGTTGCGCAAGGCTGCGCACCTCGCTGGCCACGACTGCGAAGCCTCGGCCTTGTTCGCCGGCGCGGGCCGCTTCAACGGCAGCATTCAATGCAAGGATGTTGGTCTGGAATGCGATGCCATCAATGACACTGATGATGTCGACGATCTTCTTGCTGCTGTCGTTGATACCCCGCATCATCTCAACGACCTCTCGTACAACTGCGCCACCTTTCATGGCTACTTCCGAGGCGCCTTGCGCCAATTTGTTGGCGTGCTGAGCGTTGTCAGCGTTTTGCTTGACTGTTGCGCCCAGCTGCTCCATCGATGCAGCGGTTTCCTCTAGGGCCGATGCCTGTTGCTCGGTACGCTGGCTCAAGTCCAGGTTTCCGTCTGCGATTTCAGCACTGGCCGTCGCGATACTGTGACTGGTACTGCGAACACCCCCTACCAAGGCGCGCAATGACTCTTGCATCACTTGCATCGCATTGAGAATCTTGCCCATTTCATCGTTTCTGTCCGAGCTCGCATCCTGGGTCAAGTCACCACCAGCAATGCGGGCTGCCACTGCAACAGCTTCCGCCGCGGGACGAGTCAGTCCGCGAGTGATCCAGATGGCTAGAACAACAGCCAAAACGCCAGCAAACAAAGCAGCGAAAAGCAGAAGGCTTCGACTCTCTGCATAAGCGTAATCCGCTTGAGTCTTGGCGGCGTCCATAGCCCTACCTTCCCTCTCTACGAGCTCTGACAGTGCAGCCAAATAGCTCGACTGTGCGCTGCGAAGCGACTTTTCATTGAGCGCTATTCGCGCGGCGTCGGTGTCCCCCCCCTTGATTGCAGCAGCCACCTTGTCCAGGTTGCTTCGATATGCCGCCTCGGCTTCCTCCGCAGCCTTCAACAGCAAACGGGTATCGTCGCTGCTTACGACCCGAGTCAGAAACTCCTGTTTCCTGTCGATTTCGCCGTGTAGTTTGTCGACTTCCTTGAGACTGGACTGGATCAAATCCATTTCATCAGCCATCACGGCGCGGCCAAGTGCACTCGAAGTCTCGTGCGCCATTGAGATCATCGTCGCAGATAGCTGTTCCACTTGCGCCTGCCGAGTAAGTGATGCCACTGTGAGATTGAGTGCGGCCAGGCGCGTGACACCAAAGATCACGCTGCCCAACAACAACAGTGTCAGAGCGCCGAACGCGCCACCAAGCCGCACACCGATGCCAGCATTACGTAGGCCGAGTTGATTCATAGGAAAAGGCTACTTTTGTTGTGAGTAGTGCGACGACTGAAGACATTGCGCCGCATCATTGCGACTTGGCTTCCTTGATGAAAGCATCAATCACAGCCTTGGCAGGAGGCTTGGGCGCACCCATCGTTGCCAAAGCGAGCGGGCGTTCAAGCTTCTTCGTATCGAGCGTCTTGTTCTTGGACAAATCGACAAAACCTTTGCCTACGCCGGTGATGCCGGCCTCATCGGCACCGACCATTTCAGCTGCGCGCTTGACACTGGTCTGCGCCTTCACGGTCGATCCGTACTCAACACCTCCCATCACGATCTTCTTCACCATCGCACGCGTGCCACCGGTAATGGCGTCGCTGTAGACAACAATTGGCAGGTCCTTGCCGCCGACACCCTTCCAATTGGTGATCTTGCCGGTATGGATGTCACGAATCTGTTCCCAAGTAAGTTTGCCCACAGGGTTGGACGGATGCACGACAAACACAATTTCGTCTTTCTTCAGCTCGAAGAACTGGATCGTCTTGGGATCGACCTTTTTGCCAGCTGCAGCCGCCGCCTCGATAGCAATTTCCATCGGCTCCGACACCATGGCGATGTCGCTAGCGCCCTCAACCAAATCAGCGAGACCTTTGCCTGTGCCCGAGCCGATGATGGCTAGCGTGTGCCCGGTGCTCTTCTCGACCGCCGGCTTTGCCGGCGAGATCACCACGTTAAGTACCGTTGTGGCCCCGGTCATTTTTACCGTGTCAGCTACGGCAGTGCCAACAAGGTTTGCAGCAGCCAGCAAGCTGCCAAAAAGTTTGAACGTCTTACTCATGGTCTTCTTTTCTTTCAATAGTGGGCGGATAAACCAGAGGCCTTTGAAGATGGCGGGTCATGAAAGCAATCGCTGCTCAACTTAGGCCTCAGCACAAGGCTGCATCAACTGAGATCAATAGGTGATGCAACTCGAACCACGCCTTAGGGACGCATTCCCAGCAAGCGACTGACAGCAAAATCCAAGAACTGGACCCGTTAGGGCGAAATAGCCCCATTGACACAAATTTGCCAAGGGCGCCCGGGCCGAACTAACGCGACAACCCGACTCAGTGGGGCAGGGAGACTACGCAACCGCAAGAAATGTCAGCCATCGCCCACCGAACACCCAGATCGACGTTCGGCACAATCAGGACACACATATTGGTCATGCCGACAACAGGTCCGAGCGTGAGAGCTATCAGGGCGGGCCTCTCATGGGAACCGATTTCCCACCTGCGCTGAACGTCGATGACGCACACCGCAGTGATAAGGCGCTGCGTGAGACCTTCAGTCGAAGTTGCGACGCCTCTGTCAGCGACAGACTGACGTCTGCACCGAAGGCCACGCCGGCAGTCGACATGACATGTACACCTGAACAAATGCCAAAGCCTTGAACCGGTCCAGATGAAACGTAGATGGTTTGATTCCCTCGATAGTCAGCACGTCTAGATTGCTTGGCGAAGAGCAATCCGGCCCCGCCCGCGTCGACTGCGGTGACTGCGGTGACTGTCATGATTTGCATGCTTGACACGATGTTCCCTGCACCGAATTTCACGAACAAAAGATTCATCAATGACTCTAGATTACGCGAATTTACAACCCAATGCAATCTTTGAGGCTGGAATGATTTGGACATAAGCAGCCATTTGAGCGCGCGATCAAGGAGGGCAGCTTCGTACGCTCAAATGAAATGCTCGACCTCTGAAGTTCGACGGTGTCCCAGCTGCTGGCCGATCAGGAGGAGACCGTGGGAACGTACCCTCTTCAACGGACGACCATCAAGAGGTCAATGACTTAGGCCAGTGACGTATCTCTGGAGCGTTGCATGCTTCCAAGGTAAGGTGTGCCGGGAATGGAGGCGGAACTCAGTACGCACACCGACGCATCGCTGGGCACATGCGCATCAACCTACGCGTGCGACTTGGACTGATTCAAGACTCCTCGACCTACAGGTGCTTTCATGGACTCAGCATTCGCTATATCAGACTCTTGGCAAGAGTCTGAGTCGAGCTATCCGTCCGCAGCAAAGCCGGCAATTACAGGAGCGCGTTGTATACGTCCCGCCAACTCACCTTGCCTGGCTGACGGCCTAAGCGGACTTTGGTCTATGCCGATTGCGTCCATCGGTGCGACACCAATTCCGCAATGCGACTGGCTGGTTTAGCCAGCAGCATATTCAGCACGCCCTTCAGGAAGGCCCTGGGCTCCCGCCCATTGAGCTTGGCTGACTGGCTCAGGCTCATGACGGCTGCTGACCGACGTTACTGAGTTCAAGGTCAGCCGGCAGAAGCTTTACCTGCCCCCCGTAATGGACTTATTCAGCGGCGAGATACGTGCGTATACGACCGCAAGGCGGCCGCTCTTCAAAATGATCGGCAGGATGCTCAGCAGGGCGTTCTCTCGCCACGGACCAGATGACCGCCCGATTCTGCATTCCCACAAAAGCTGGCAGTATCAGATGGACAAGTACCGGCAAAGCCTCCGCGAACATTCCATCACGCAACGCATGTCTCGAAAGGAAATTGGCTTGGACAATGCTGCGAAAGAGAGCTTCTTCGGGACGTTGAAATCGGAGTATTTCATCTCCACAAATTCGCCAGTGTGGACGAACTGGAGATCGGCCTGAGGGGCTATATCCGCTACTACAACCAGGACCGAATAAGGCTGAAATTGAACGGACTGAGCCCCACCGAATTTCGTCAACGCGTCGCCACGAACTAGCCCACCACCCGTCCAACTTCACGGGGTCAGTTCAGTTTTGCGTGGACACGATCCATCCATTCGCGATGGCTCAATTCAAGATGGGATGTCCAAACGCATACAGGCCTCTGGCCGAGACGATTGCGAGTTCGACAAGACCGTTTTGGCTCACCGCGACGCCCAGGGAAAACTAAAGCATCTGTGGAATTCGCGACGAGGGAATGAATGCCCATGCAAAGGGAAGCAGCCCTCAATTCGCAAGTCAAGGCATTCCATAGCGCCAGACCTAGAACAAACGACCTACGGGAATCCAGAAGCCATTCAGCCCGTTTGCACCTAGCTATCCTCTCGACGAGGAAACTGCCTGCTGAGCCCCCATGCGATGGCTTGGACCTGCGCACTATCCGTTTCACTCAAAACGGCCGCGGCCTTTTGATGCACGGAATACAGCGGCCGAGGATCAAGAAGACTAGGGTCTCTGTATGGTCCACGTCCCCAATGCGCCTCGAAGACCACACCATGCGCGTGGCGCTCAACAGCAGAGAACCCAACAGCCCCGCCCTGCTCCGCCACAAACCGCAGAGCATTTCCATCACCTCGGCTGACGCTTTCGTTCAGCGCGCTGCGCGCGGCTTCGCGCCAGCTGGCACTGGAGGGATGCCGCTGAATAACCCACTGTGCGAAGACTGGCGCGGAACCGAGTAGCTCAGATTTGATCGCCTTTTGCGCGAGCTCATCTGCTTGCTTCAACCGCCCCGAATCCACACCAACGCAAGCCACAGCTGGCTGTGTACGACTTATCGGATTTGCAGGAAGACAATTCATCAATTGCTCCAACAGCCACTGAGCCTGTCGTGGGGTTCCGCGGTTCAGTACGGCTTCTATATGGGGGCCAAAGCCCTCCGAGCCAACCCCGAGAAGATCTCGGTCTGCGCGGTCAGGCGGCTCAATGACCTGCGTCCGCGAAGGCGCCGGTCGCACAGGAGAAACTTCCAGTTCGCCTTCAGCATCCCTTGTGCCAACAAGAACATGCGGCATGGCCCCTAAGGGATCAACCGGCCAGAACAACCAGCCAGATAGTCCAAGAGTCGCTCCTGCGCTCCAGAACAGAAATAGCCTCCAACGCGCGGTCATATCACTGCCCCTCAAACGAAGAGAACACAGAGTCCCACTGTCGTGCGGACATCACCACTCTCACTAGTCAGGAAGCAGCAACTCAATCCAACGCACGGTCCAGATGCGTGTAGCCGCCATCGACAAACACCCATTGGCCCGTCGTGTGCCCTGCACGCACCGACATGAGAAAGACGACTTGCGCCGCGATCTCCTCTGCCGTGGTCATTCGCTGACCCAGGGGAATTCGCTTCGTGATCTCAGCAACTTTCTGGTCGGGATCCGCAAAGCTGCTGAGCCACTCTCGATACAGCGGCGTCATGACTTCAGCAGGCACCACCGCATTGACCCGAACCCCATCACCTCGAAGTGCCGCCGCCCACTCTCGCGTGAGCGAGAGCTGAGCGCCTTTGGCCGCACAGTAACCGCTTGTGTTTCCTTGCCCAGTGACTGCCGTCTTCGATGAAATATTGACTATGGCTCCACGACTCTTGCGCAAGTGCGGCACGCACAAGTGGGCCATCAAATAGTAGTGATGCAGATTGCGCACGAGCGAAGCCTGGAAGTCGGCAAGGCCTGCATCCAAACCGACGTTGTCGTTGACGCCTGCGTTGTTGACCAGGCCATAGATCGCGCCAAACTCTTGAACGCATCGATCCACCGCCATCCGGCAAGCCACCTCATCGGAGAGGTCGAGTTGATAGAAGCGCGCCGATGGCTGCAACGCGTGCAGGCTTTGCTCGAAATCAGGACTAAGCACACTTCGGCCAAACACAACAGGAATGGCACCCTCAGCAGCAAGCGCCAAGGTAATGGCTCCGCCAATCCCTGCCCCGCCCCCAGTCACGATGACGACCTTGTTATCCAAATGCAATTGCATGGAATCTCCAGATGCGAGCTGAGTCGACTCAATCACGCTTATGAATGTGAGCCGCCAAGGAAGCGGGCTTCATGGTGATGGAATAGCCAGGCTTTGTGGGCGGCATATAGGCAGCATTCTTGATCACGCAAGGATCTTCGAAGTGCTCGTGCAAATGATCGACGAACTCAATCACCCGGCCTTCACGTGTACCGGCTATGCACAGATAGTCAATCATTGACAGATGCTGCACGTATTCGCACAGGCCAACGCCACCCGCATGCGGGCACACCGGCAGATCGTACTTGGCAGCCATCAACATCACAGCCAACACTTCGTTCACACCACCCAGGCGGCAAGAGTCGATTTGCACGACATCGATTGCCCCACGCATGATGAGCTGTTTGAAAATGATGCGGTTCTGGCACATTTCGCCGGTGGCCACCTTCATCGGCAGCACCGCCTCGCGAATGGCACGGTGGCCCTCGACATCATCTGGGCTCGTCGGCTCTTCAATAAACCATGGATTGGCGAACGCCAAGTCCTTCAGCCAATCAATCGCCTGCGGCACTTCCCATACCTGATTCGCATCGATCATCAGCTTGCGATCTGGACCGAGCACTTCACGCGCAATGCGAAGGCGGCGCACATCGTCCTCACGATCCCGGCCGACCTTGAGTTTGATGTGGTTGAAGCCCGCATCCACAGCCTCCTGGCACAGACGGCGCAGTTTGGCGTCGTCATACCCCAACCAACCAGCCGATGTGGTGTAGCAAGGGAAACCTTCAGTCTTCAGCGTGGCGATGCGCTCGGCCTTGCCTTTGCCCCGTTCCGTCAGCAGAACCAGTGCCTCTTCTGGGGTGATGCAATCTGTGATGTAGCGGAAGTCGATGCAGCGAACCAGTTCCTCGGGGCTCATGTCCGCCACCAACTGCCACACCGGCTTTCCGACCGACTTGGCCCACAGATCCCACACTGCGTTGACCACCGCACCGGTGGCAAGATGAATCGCCCCCTTATCGGGCCCGATCCAACGAAGTTGGCTGTCAGAAGTGATGTGACGCCAGAATCGCCCCATGTCAGCGGCGATCCAGTCCAAGTCCAGCCCAAGCACCATATGGCGCATGGCATCAATCGCAGCGCAGCAGATCTCGTTGCCCCGCCCGATGGTGAAGGTCAATCCATGACCTTCCAGGCCAGGTTGATCGGTCTCAAGGATCACGTAGGCCGCTGAGTAATCGGGGTCCGGATTCATGGCATCGCTGCCATCCAGACTCTGTGAAGTTGGGAAGCGCACATCGAGCACGCGCAAATTGCGAATCACTGGCATGGTGTTGGGCTAACTTTGTGAAATAGAAGGCTGGCGGAACTCAGGCCTGTACGGTCGTCTGACGCTGCTCACCCAGGCCCTGGATGCCCAAATGGATGGTTTGTCCAGCGCGAAGGTAGACAGGCGTCGGCTTTTGACCGAGGCCGACGCCTGGAGGCGTTCCTGTGGAAATGATGTCGCCTGGTTGCAGGCTCATGAAGCGGCTGAGATAACTCACCAGATACGCGACACCAAACACCATGGTGCGCGTGTTGCCGGTCTGGTAGCGGCGCCCATCCACTTCGAGCCAAAGGTCGAGGTTCTGAGGGTCCGGAACCTCGTCAGCAGTCACCAGCCACGGGCCGATGGGACCGAAGGTGTCGCAGCCCTTGCCTTTGTCCCACTGCGTACCGCGCTCCAGCTGGAACTCGCGCTCGGAGACATCGTTGATCACGCAATAGCCGGCCACGTGCGACAGCGCATCTTCCTCTTTGATGTAGCGACCTTCACGGCCGATCACCACACCCAACTCCACCTCCCAGTCGGTCTTCACCGAGCCACGAGGGATCTCAACCGGATCGTTCGGCCCGACGATGGCGCTTGTCCACTTGCCAAATACGACCGGCTCCGAAGGGACTGGCATGCCAGACTCAGCAGCGTGATCAGCGTAATTCAAGCCAATGCAAATGAACTTGCCCACGCGCGCCACACAAGGCCCCACACGAATGTCACTCCCAAGGACGCCCTCGATCTCAGGGAGCAGCGATTGATCCACCGAGCGCAGGAAAGCCAAGCCCTCAGGCAGCAGCACATCCTCAGCGAGATCCGGGACCACGCCGGACAAATCGCGAAGCTTTCCTTGCGAATCCAGCAAAGCGGGTTTCTCTTGGCCCTTCGGGCCGACTCGAAGTAGTTTCATAAATTCAATCCTGAGTGTTCAAGCTCAGACCTTCAGGCCGTAGAACGCCACAGCGTTCGCCGACCAGATCTGATTCTGTTCATGGGGTGACAACTCGCCGATGAGCGCATCACTCACCGCGACCCAACGTTCGTAGTTGCCGGCTAAATTGAGCACAGGCCAGTCACTGCCCCACATAAGTCGACTGGGACCAAAATGCTCCAACAGGAACTCCCAAACGGGTCGGATCGCATGGAGCGCCTTGTCCATCGTGGCCACGTCAGCAACTGAGGCCTCGTTGAACAGCCCTGAGAACTTGCAATGCAACTGAGGCTGCTGTGCCAAGGAGCGCATCTGCGAGCGCCAGTGGCTCATGCCGTCGCTGGACCATCCATCCCGCAGGGCGGGTTTGGCGGCGTGGTCGATAACCACCTCAAGTCCCGCATGCTGCCGGGCGAACAGCTCCAGCATAGGCAGATGGTCCACCTTCACCAGTGCGTCCAACTTCAGCTCCAGAAGCGTCATGGCGTCCCAGACCTGCACGCCTGGCGCCCGTAGCAGCCAATGTGGGTCCGGCAAATCCTGCAGCATCGGACGTATGCCGCGGAGCTTTGAGTTGGTTGCCATTCGGATGAGTCGCGAGACGCAATCTGGGGCTGCTAGGTCAACCCAACCCACCACTCCCGCGACCCAAGGCGTCACCTCGGCGATTTCCAGCATGAAAGCAGTCTCCGCCTCCGTTGCTGCAGCCTGGACTAGAACCGAATGCCGGACATCTGCCGCCTGCATCAGAGCGGCAAGCTCCGGCGGCAGAAAGTCTCGTCTCAGTGGAGCGAGCGCTGGGTCATCCGGCGACATCCAGTGATAGTCACCTCGCGACGGTCGCCAGAAATGGTGGTGGCTGTCGAGTCGAACCGCCTCTGCAGACCGAGAACCAGTCGCATCTGGCTTCAAATCGTCACCCCTCCGTCGACCAGAATGGCCTGACCGGTCACAAAGCTGGATTCATCGCTCAACAGATAGACCACCTGAGGGACGATGTCGTCTACGGTCGCAAGACGCCCCATAGGCTGGCGCGCAATGAAGTCCTTTTCTGCTTGAATCGGATCCGGATTGGCTGCAATTCGCTCACGCAGCGAAGGCGTGTCCACAGTGCCCGGGCAGATGGCATTGCAACGCAAGCCGGCGCGAACAAAGTCTGCTGCCACGCCCTTGGTCAAGCCGATCACTGCCGCTTTGCTGGCTCCGTAGGCTGTTCGATTGGCGAAGCCTTTGATCGATGAGGCCATCGAAGCCATGTTCAAGATAGAAGCGCTGCCGCCCGTCCGTTCGGACTTGGCCAGCATGCCTGGCAAAAAGGCACGGATCATCCGGTACATGCTGGTCACATTCAGCTCAAAGCTGAATGCCCAATCCTTTTCCTCACAGTTCAAGACGCTGCCGTTGTGCACATAGCCGGCGCAGTTGAAGAGCGCGTCAATTTCACCGACCCGCTGAGCAAGCGCCAGGATCGCCGAAGCATCCATCACATCCAAACGATGCACTTCAACGCCCGGGGCGTCAGCCTTCAGGCGATCCAACAAGTCCTGATTGATGTCGGTGGCGATGACACGCGCACCCTGCGCGGCGCACGCCAGCACACTTGCCCTCCCAATTCCCTGACCTGCTGCCGTGATCAAGATGGTCTTCTGGTTCAGTCTCATCGCCTAGCTCCGCCGGGTTGCGCACAAGATTGCAGGCTTCAAATCCTGCCGTAAATTTCATGCATGAATCGTACATTCATGGATGAACACTGGTCAACAAAAATCTTGCCAACAGATACAAAACGCCCATTGCCGACAACATGGCGATCATGCCTGTGATTTTCACTGATGAACTGTTATTCTACCAGTGACATTAAAGAGCCCTTCGGCCGGTCTTCACTACGGATAGCCCTCTGATCATGCTTAAGAACATCGACCCCATCCTTTCCCCCGAGCTGCTGGCACACCTACGCGCCATGGGGCACGGCGACGAAGTGGCCATCGTTGACGCCAATTTCCCCGCTCAGCGCGTCGCCCAAAGACTCGTCCGACTGGATGGCGTTTCGTCTACGCATGTGCTGACAGCTGTCTTGTCTCTGCTGCCACTCGACACCTATGTCGACGCTGCAGCCCATGTGATGCAAGTCGTCGGAAGCGAGGATGTGCCCCCCATTGCCAACGAGTACCGGGACATCGTGGTGAAGCAGTCCGGTTCCGCGTTTGGCCAACTCGGGAAGATCGAGCGCCACGCCTTCTACGAGCGCGCCGCCCGCAGCTACCTCGTGATCGCAACCGGAGAAACAAAGCTGTACGGCAATGTGATCCTGACCAAAGGCGTGATTCCGCCCGCCAACTGAGGACACCAGCGCTACACAGCGCTGCTTGCCGGCCCCGCCCTTGCTTGACCAGGGCGCAGTGCCGCCGCGGAGCGCTGCCTGATTTATTAGCAATCGGAACGGAGCATTTGTGAACAAGATCAAGACCCTGCTGGTCGCCAATCGAGGCGAGATCGCCATTCGGGTGATGCGCGCGGCCAGCGAGCTCGGCATACGCACTGTGGGCATCTATGCCAACGAAGACCGCTTTGCCTTGCACCGCCTGAAGGCGGATGAGAGCTATCTCGTGGGCGAGGGCAAGAAGCCCATTGCCGCCTATCTGGACATTCCCGACATCATGCGCATCGCCCGGGAAGCCGGCGCCGATGCCATTCACCCCGGCTACGGATTCCTATCCGAAAACCCAGAGTTCGCTGATGCCTGCGCCAATGAGGGGATCTGCTTCATCGGCCCCACGGCAGAGGTCATGCGAACCTTGGGCAACAAGGTGGCCGCCCGAACTGCGGCCATGGCCGCGGGCGTGCCAGTCATCCCCGCATCGCAGGCCCTGCCCCAAGAACCAGATGAGCAACTCCGCATCGCCGCCGAGATCGGTTATCCCCTGATGCTGAAAGCCAGCTGGGGTGGCGGTGGGCGGGGTATGCGCGCGATCGAGTCGGCCGATCAGCTGCTGGAACAAGTGGCCGCCGGTCGGCGTGAGGCACTGGCCGCCTTCGGCAACGACGAGGTGTACTTGGAAAAGCTCATCCGCCGTGCTCGCCACGTGGAAGTCCAGATCCTTGGCGACTTGCATGGCCAGCTTGTGCACCTCTTTGAACGCGACTGCTCGGTACAGCGGCGCAATCAAAAGGTGGTGGAACGAGCACCAGCCCCTTACCTCGAAGACACCCAACGCCAGGCCCTTTGCGCCAGCGCGCTCAAGCTCTGTCATCGCGTGGGCTACACCCACGCCGGTACGGTGGAGTTTCTGTATGACGTGGACAGCGAGCAGTACTACTTCATCGAGGTGAACCCGCGCATCCAGGTCGAACACACTGTCACCGAGGAAGTGACCGGCATCGACATTGTCAAAGCGCAAATCCGCGTCAGCCAGGGTGCACGCATCGGTGAAGCAGCGTCCGGCGTTCCTGCCCAGCAAGACATCCGACTGCAAGCCCATGCACTGCAATGCCGGGTCACGACAGAAGACCCAGAAAAGGGCTTCGCTCCCGACTATGGCCGCATCAGCGCCTACCGCAGCGCCGCAGGCTTTGGCGTGCGCCTGGACGGCGGCACCGCATACAGCGGCGCCGTGATCACCCCGTTCTTTGATTCCTTGTTGGTCAAGGTCACCACACGCGGACAAACGCCAGCCGAGGCCATCCAGCGCATGGATCGCGCCTTGCGCGAGTTCCGCATCCGCGGCGTCGCCACCAACCTCCAGTTTCTGGAGAACGTCATCCGCCATCCCAGCTTTGCGGACGGCAGCTGCACCACCCGTTTCCTGGACAACACGCCCGAGCTGTTCCGTCTGGCGCCACGCCGCGACCGCGCCACTCGCCTGCTGCGCTTCTTGGGCGAAGTCACCGTCAACGGCAACCCTGAGATGAAGGGGCGCAAAGCGCCGGAGCATGCCATCCCCGCCGCGCACAAGCCCGCCCAGGGCGGACATGGCGAATTGCCGGCTGGCACACGGGACCGCTTGCGTCTGCTGGGACCGCAAGGCTTCGCCACATGGATGCGTGAACAGCCGCAGGTCCTGCTCACCGACACCAGCATGCGCGATGCCCACCAATCGCTCTTCGCCACGCGCATGCGTACGCGGGACATGGCTGACATCGCGCCCTACTACGCACGCATGCTGCCGCACCTACTCTCTGTGGAGTGCTGGGGTGGTGCCACCTTCGACGTGGCCCTTCGCTTCCTGAAAGAAGACCCCTGGGACCGCCTGCGTCGCCTGCGTGCCGCAATGCCCAACCTGCCACTGCAAATGCTGCTGCGCTCAGCCAATGCAGTGGGCTACACCAACTACCCGGACAACGTAGTCCAGTTCTTCATTCGCCAGGCGGCTCAGACCGGCGTGGACATCTTCCGCGTGTTCGACTCGCTCAACTGGGTGGAGAACATGCGCGTGGCCATGGACGCCGTGATCGAAGCCGGTGCAGTGTGTGAGGGCACGATCTGCTACTCCGGTGACCTCTTCGACAGCAGCCGACCCAAGTTCGGCCTGAAGGCCTATGTCACCATGGCCAAGGAGCTGGAACGTGCGGGCGCCCACGTGCTGGGCATCAAGGACATGGCCGGAATCTGCCGCCCCCGCGCCATCCGAGAATTGGTGCGTGTGCTGCGCGAGGAAGCCGGCTTGCCAATCCACTTCCACACCCACGATACCTCGGGCATCTCTGCCGCCACCGTGCTGGCAGCGATCGACGCTGGCGTGGATGCGGTGGACGGAGCCCTGGATGCACTGTCGGGGCTGACCTCGCAACCCAACCTCACGGCCATCGCCGATGCCTTAGCCGGAACGGAACGCTGCCCCGAGGTGAACACCACCTCCATGCGAGAGATCTCGGCCTACTGGGAAGGCGTGCGCCGCCACTACGCACCGTTCGAAGCCGAAATGCGCGCTGGCACCTCCGAGGTATACGGCCACGAGATGCCGGGCGGTCAGGTGACCAACTTGCGCGAACAAGCGCGATCCCTCGGCATTGCCCACCGCTGGTCCGAAATTGCGAGGGCCTACGCTGACGTCAACCAGCTTTTTGGCGATATCGTCAAAGTCACCCCCACCTCAAAGGTGGTGGGCGACATGGCCCTCTTCATGGTCATGAATGGCCTCTCGGCCGAGGATGTCCTGGATCCCGCGCGCGACATTGCTTTCCCGGACTCGGTGGTCTCGCTGTTCAAGGGTGACCTAGGTAGGCCTACCGACGGGTTCCCAGCCGAATTGGCAGCCAAGGTCTTGCAAGGCGAGTCTCCCCTGCCCGGCCGCCCCGGCCTGGGCCTGGCGCCAGCGGATCTGGAGGCCGAGCGCAACCACGCCTCCAAGATCGCGGGCCACCACGCCAGCGACCAAGAGCTGGCCTCCTACCTCATGTACCCCAAGGTGTTTGCCGACTACCACGCCCACCTGCGCAACTACGGTGACGTCAGCGTACTGCCCACATCCAGCTTCTTCCATGGACTCAAGGCAGGTGACGAACTGGCCGTACGCATCGATGCCGGCAAAACACTGGCCATTCGGTTGCAGGGCATCTCCACTGCGGAAGACGCCGACGAGACACAAGAGTTGTTCTTTGAAGTGAATGGCCAACCCCGGCTGCTTCGCGTGGAACGTGCGGGCAAGCAAGCTGGTACCCGCGACCGCGCCAAGGCCGAGCCCGGCGACAACAGCCAAGTGGGCGCACCCATGCCCGGCCTGGTCGCCAGCGTGGCCGTTCGCGTGGGCCAACGTGTTCGCCGCGGTGACACCCTGCTCTGCATCGAATCCATGAAGATGGAATCGTCGGTCTTCGCTGAACGAGATGGCTGCGTGGCCGAACTGCTGGTGACCACCGGCCAGATGGTGACAGCGAAGGAGTTGCTGATCCGGCTGGGGGACTGAAAGAAAGCAGGACCTCTGAGGTGCTGTCCTGCCGGATGCGTGGACGAGCGACCGGCGACCTCCACCGAATTCAACATCTACTGCGCATCAGCCCCTCGACCCTCGACATTCATGAAAACTAGCTAAGCAGGACGCGGCGCTACTTCTGTTGTGAATTAGGCCCGACGGGTGGTTCATTGGTTTGGTCGAAAACCGATTCCCAGGACCACTCACATCATCCGTTCGGCCAGAGCATTGACCGAAAAGGTTTCCGTGAATGACGCCGCGTCAAAGGACGCTGCATAGAGACTAGACATGGTTTTGAACCAAGATCATTCGCCATCACAAGAGGCCCTGCTCAAGGGCTATTGTGGTTGCGACCGAAGTTCCAGAAGTATCTTGGCACTTTTTGCACCGACTTTGATGGGGCGCCATGAAGAATCAAAAAGTGCCACCAGAACATCCGAAAAAACTAAAGGCCAAGGCTCTTTTGCCATTGTTTTGCAAATCCAAAAATCAAAGGAAAAATTATGCCGATCCAACATAGGCGCGTAGGGAAAAATGGCGTAATCGTCAGCAATCTTTGTTTGGGAACAATGAACTTTGGATGGAAAACATCTGAAAAAGAAGCCTTTAGAATAATGGACAAAGCGCTGGACCATGGCATCAACTTCTTTGATACTGCCGACGTTTATGGCGGCGAAAGCGTAAACGGAGATTTCCAAAAAAAGGGACTTACCGAAGAGATTATTGGCAAATGGTTTGCTCAAGGCGGTGGGCGCAGGGACGCTGTAGTGCTGGCTGCAAAAGTATATGGCTCGGTCAAACGAGATGACCGCTTAAGAGAGCCCAACACAGATGGCTTGTGCTTGTCTGCCATGAAAATCAAAAAGCACTGTGAAGATAGCTTGCGACGTATGCAGACAGAATGGATAGATCTTTATCAAATGCACCATATTGATAGAGAATGCCCTTGGAGCGAAATCTGGGATGCTATGAATTCGTTGCGGATCCAAGGTAAGATCGTTTACAACGGTTCAAGCAACTTTGCCGGCTGGGATATTGCCACAGCAAACCAAGAGGCTGACAAGCGTGGAATGCACGGCTTGATAGCAGAGCAAAGTATCTATAGTCTAGTTAACCGAACTATAGAGCTAGAAGTAATTCCATCATGCAAGCACTATGGCATGGGCATAATGCCGTGGAGTCCGCTGGCTGGGGGCATCTTGGCCGGACTATTGGATAAATCCAAAGCAAGCGGTCGACGCAATAGTTTGGAGATGGAATCCGCCATCAACAAATGGCAGAGCCAATTGACTCAATATGAAGACTTATGCAAAGAACTCGGCGAACAGCCTGCGACTATTGGTTTAGCTTGGCTGCTGCACAATCCAGTTGTGACGGCGCCGATCATCGGGCCCAGAGCAATTGACCAATTGGATAGTGCGATTCGAGCAACAGAAGTGGTTTTGGATGCAGCCACCCTAAATCGCTTAGATGAAATATTCCCCGGCCCAGGCGGCGAAGCCCCATATGCATATGCTTGGTAAGGGCAACAAACTATTGAAGAAGCATAGCGACTTCGTTCAGAAAAATAGGTGGGCACGACGGAATTGACCGCCACAAAGAGAGAGTAAAGTGAATTTTACTTTGAGCACATATGGGATGCAGAAAAGAAGCAAAGCCACACATGCCTTTGTCTTCCCACCTTTTTAAAGTCCTGCTCATGCAAAGAGCCATTTCTCGAAAGTCAACATGGCCTTTTCGATGACTTCCACTCCCACTTGATCAGTTTCAGTTTCTTGATTGCTACAGCATCAAAGGCAACTGCTAAATTGCCAAGGCGCTCACCCTCTCACGCTTCAATTGCCGGGATAGTGCTGAGCCGATTAAACCTGCACCGTTTTCCTCAAATACGTTGTCAAGCAATTCATCCATCTCCACGGACAAACCAAGCAGCCCGGCACGCTTGTCGGGGGTGTCAAAGATGCATCGGGTGCCGTCCGGCACCATCAAGCTCTCAGCGAGCGCTTGATTCGCATATAGGGCATCGAGATGCCGCTGAGTCTCTGCAAGCACTGCGAGATCGGTGAACTGACCCGCGCGCAAGGCGTTCATATCTGCGTGATACATGATCGCGCCAATGTCGAAGCTTGAAAGTTGGATGCCGCGCTCGGAATCCGCCTTGATGTTCTTGCACAGCCGAATCGCTTTGCGTAGTCCTCCACCGATCAACTCGCAACGACTTCTGATTCGGTCGATGTGAACGAACGGGCGGTTTTCAATCGTCTCGCCGGTCTTCTTGTTGTAGATCGTGACGGCTCTATCCATCTCTCGGTCACTGAGTTGGTAGCTGGTCGTGTCATGCCAGTGCGAAGGCACCACATCGACGTCGCGAGGCAACGACCCGCCAGAGGCTTTCACCGACTTGGCACCCATCGTGTCGACCTTCGCAGCCGGAAACGCGTTAGGCAAGTCTGCCTCGACCTGCTGACGGAGCTCCCGCAGCAATTGAACAGAAGTCTTCTGAGATGGGTTGCGATACTCGCCTAGGCGAGCCTTGGCCCCGCTCGAATCGTATGTCCAGAGCTCCGTTGAGATTGCAAGAAGGTCTACATCACTGACACCCTGGATGTGAACGTTCAGTGGGACAGAGCCCTGAAGTCGGAATTCGGCATGGACGCCGGCCCTTGCAAGTCGATCACGAAGCTGATCAGCCACTCGCAAGCCGGTCTCCAGGCTGATTTCGGTAGACCTATGGCTCACCGCCTGCATCGAGCCGATCGCATAGCGTGTCCAGTGCTGTGTAGCGCCCCCCCGATTCTCCCAGGCCTCGGGTGTCACGACCGTCGCTGGGCGCAAACTTGCAGTCGCAGCTTTG
The DNA here is from genome assembly GCF_025717675.1 of Paucibacter sp. DJ2R-2. Lineage (GTDB taxonomy): Bacteria > Pseudomonadota > Gammaproteobacteria > Burkholderiales > Burkholderiaceae_C > Paucibacter_A. The sequence goes on along the minus strand of NZ_JAJIRT010000003.1, from coordinate 170,800 downwards.
GCAATCGCCTCCATCGAGACGTTGTCCGGGCCTTTACGGCGCTCTCGCAAACGTGTGAGTCGCGTGTTGATGTCCTTGGCCATCAGTTCCTCTTCCTCCACTGCATCGTTCCGAAGTTCAGACGCCCGCGGCCGTTGAAATATTCGCCCGTAGCGGATTCGAGTTCCTTACCGATAGTCATCACGGCACAACCCGCATGAGCCGCAAGATCTCCAGGCCCAGGCTTAGGTTCGTTCCGATAGTGGTACAGCAGCACGAAACCGTTGATGCTGTCGTGGGCCACCGCTGCGGAGATGCTGCTCGACCCTGAGGTACTTGTCTTGAGCTGAATCCTCAGCTTGTCCCAGCACTGTTTGATCGTGATTTCACCCTGCCAGCAGTGCTTCGGCTTGCCCACTGCATCGAGGGTCACGCCTTCACAATCCCAGGCCCCCGAAATATCGGGCACCTTGATCAACCACGTGACCACAGGCCATTTCCAGGCGAACCTGCTCAGCAGGTAATACAGAAGCCCGAAGAAAGCGCCCGCGCCGACAAGTGACAACACAGCAGGAGGCAAATTGACGTTCCAGCCCAAAGCCCTCGCCAGGTCTACCGCCGACAACAGCCCGTAGACAGCCCAGCTAGAAAGCACTCCCGCACCGAGCGCGAGGACCCGACCAACTCTCGCTCGGTTGACGCCGCCCATGACGGAGTATTCGTGATCGTGTGGTGCCACTTTGGGTACTTCCCTTTGAGACTCGAAAGAAGGGCCTGTCGTCAAACGGAAATGACGACAAGCACACCAACTTCATGTCTCGAAATGTTTAACTTGAGTTTGCGATAAAGGACTCGAAGACTCAGCGCTTACCAGCGCTGACGGTCAACTTTCTCGACCCAAACGGAGTGACGGTCGCGCGGATGCTGTAGCCGGCCGGCGAAAGGCCCATGATGGGCAAAATGGCAATTCAGAAGGCCCGCCGAGCACGCCACTGGTCAGCCTTAAGCTGACTTCACATTGCTAACGGTTGAATTCCTCGCTTCATCCCTATCCCCAACCCGCACTTTCCAACTGCTCCGCACCCATCAGCCGTTCCGGCAACGGATACCTGACGACGCGACGAAACGACCAGCTTGCACAAAGGCCAGTGCGATTCACGATGACTCAAAGTGCGCAACCAACAACCCTAGACTCAAGTCCGCGCGTCACTCACCACCAACTGGCTCGCGATCGTCGCCGCTGTCTGACTCAGGTGCGCCAACGCTTCATCTTGTGTACAGACCATGCTGGATGACTTGACGAAGGGCACGGTCAAAGCAGCAGCGGCAAATTCACCGCGGCAGATAGGCGCAGACAAATCGGTAACGCCAGCGACAAAGTTGCTAGGCAATACGCCGTAGCCGGACTTGCATATCTTGTTGACTCGCTTGATGAAAGCATCCATCTCAGCGTCGTAGTCAGCGGCATCAGTGTCGAACCAGCGTGCCCAACGCTCGCGCGTCTTCTCGTTCTGGAAGGCATACAGCACCGCGCCAGAAAGCGTGCTGATCAGGGGACGGCGATAGCCCACTCGTACCGAAAACCCGATGTCCTCGCTGGACTCCATACGAGCAACGACCACCATCTGGCCTTGCGAGTGCAGGACCAAATGGCAGGACTGCCCGATGTCTTGCGAAAGCTGGCGCATGCACGGTAGCGCCACTTCTACCAGCCCCTTTACCGCCGGCTGGTTCATGCTGAGGGCAAACAACTTGTCCGTCAGGTGATAGCCTTCCGTGCCCTGGGCGCGTTCCAGGAACCCACGGAACTCCAGCACCTGGATCATGCGGAAAAGCTCACCGGTGGACCGGTCAAGCTGGCGCACGATCTCAGCCACCGTGATCGGCCCACGTTGCGCGGCGATCAACTCCAAGATGTCCAGACCTTTTTCAAGGGCAGGCGCCTTGTACAAGCGCTCGTCAGCCTCAGGGACAGGTTTGGATTCGACTTGTTTGGGCATGTAGCTCAGCCTGTGTAAAGAGGGGTCATGGCCACCCAATGGGTGGGGTGCCGAAATCATATCGGACTGCTACACCCGTTAACCCACCCCTAGGGCTGCGGCCCGACGTTGCGCCCGGCGCTCCAGGCGCTTGCGAATCACCCCATGACGGGCACGAGATAGGGGCAGGCGAGAAGCACACCAGGCCGCGCCAAAAGCAAGGCATGCCGGCACAAATGCCATTGCCATACAGATCCCGAAAGCGGCAGAGGCACTGTGGGTGTTGTTGGCTGGATCAAAGCCAAAGGCACTTGCCAAGGCGAAACCAAAAGCGGCACCCAGGCCAGAGATGGCCTTGTAGAGAAAGGCGTAGATGGCATAGAAGGTGGCCGTCTGATCTACCGAGGTCTTGAGCGTGGCGTAGTCAGACACGTCGCCCAGGATGGAAGGCGGAAGAATCTGCCAGGCAGGCTGCACCAGCTGCAAAGCCGCAAACACCAAGAGGTACTGGATGAAGGCGTTCGGACCGGGCCGGATGAAGCCCAGCAGGATGAAGAAGAAGCCGCTCAGAGCGATGCCAAGCAGCAGCATATGGCTCTTCTCAAACCGGCCCATCCACTTCAGCCAGACTGGGATCATGATCAGGTTGAGCGGGAGGCACACCGCATAGATGAAGGGGGCCTGCTTGCCCAACTGCAGATAGCTGGCCAGGTGCAGATACGCCAATGCCACCTGCATGCCATTGCCGATGAAGAACAGCACCACCATCGCCGAAAAAATACGCAAGGGCCGGTTGGCGCGCAAGGTGCGCATGAGCTCTCTAGGCGAGACCCGCTTCGCGGCCTGCTCCGCCACTTCACCTTGTGGGCAAAAGCGCGTGGCCAAAAAGATGGTGAGCGGAAACACGAAGGCGATCAACATGAACGCAATTCGCAGCGTTTCACCGTTGTACTCTGCCAGCAACAGCGAGTGCACATTGCCGGTCTTGTGCAACTCGATGATGAGCGGCAGCACCAAGAACAACAAAGTGCCAGCAAACAAGAAACCGGTGCGGTAGGAAAAGATGCGCGAACGGTCGTCGTAATCCCGGCTGAGCTCGGCGCCCCAGGAGAGGTGCGAAACCTCCACCACCGTCCATCCAAGAAGGGTGACAAAGTAGGCCACGAAGAAGTAGCCGTCGAACAGCCGCTCTTGGGTGGGATTGAAGAGGAAGTAGGCCCCGATCAGCAGGATCACCGAGCCCAACACCACCCAGAACTTTCGCCCACCAGGCCAATGGCGCGTGCGATCAGACAGCATACCAACCACAGGGTCAGTCAGTGCATCGAGAATCTTGCACAGGGTGATGGCTGTTGCGATGGCGCTGAGGCTGACACCGAACTCACGCGTGTAAATGCCTTGAATAATGCTGCCTGCGGGGCCGACCATGATGGCCAGGAAGAAGATTGGCAGTGCATATAAGACTGCCCTCTTACGATCAAACATGAAGTTCCTTATGTAGCATCAAACCCACCGGTACGGACCGAATTCCTCAGGAGGCGAGCCCAGTGACGCGAAGCTTCAGCCCAGGTGTGCCCGCCGCATCAAGCACGACCGTCGAACCCAAGCAAATCTCCAGCATGCCATCCTCGGTTTCGCTGAACTTGCAGTCATGCACCAGCCCTGCAGCGTTCAGTTCAACGGACTCGACCTTGATCCCCTCGGGTGGGCGCACCTTCAGCGTCCTCAGCTTGACGCTGCCAAACTTCAAATACAGGTCCGCCTCAATTCCATAGCTGACATGCTTCTGAGAGTAGTTTCCCCAGCCCTCAGCAAACAGCACCGGTGCCTTAAAGCTCTCTTCGCCGATCTTCGGATCCATCGTCAGAGACTGGCGAGGTCCGTGGTAGTCGAAGCCACAAGCCGTGATGTACACACCGTAACTCGCCATCGCCCGCGAGTAGTGATCGCCGCATTCGACTTCGTTCCACGGATTCCGAAGCGAAGGCGCATAGCGGTCGTGAATAGCTCGGGTGAGACTCAGCCCCTCAAAGACCATACCCTCAGCCAGCATGTGCGCAGCAACCTGATACTCAAATCCGGTCATGCATTCATTGAGGTAGCCCTCCGACGTGATGCCAAGACCAATGTCTGCCTGGATCCGGCCGCTGGGGTCGTACGCTGCCTGGGGCCAAGTGCACATCAGCATGCCAGCTTCGCCTGGCATGGCATACCAACGCCCACCGCTGACTCCAGTGAACCCATTGCGATACGGACCCACATCGACCGCAAAGTTGTAGCGCCAGAGTGCGGTAAGTGCAGACACGCTGTGCTTTTGTGAAATGACACGCTCGACGCCCACCTGATGCGCGAAGCTTTGTCCCAGCACCTGATCGATATAGCACCCCTCTTGCAAGTCCACGGCCCTGGGCCTGGTCGCATCCCCAACGTGCTCAAAGTAGCGGCCGTTGAAGAGCTGCTCAACAAAGCTCTGGCGACCAACTGCAAGCAAGGCTTCGCAACGCGCTGCGAATTCTTGATCATCGATATCGATCGCCATCTGCTTACCAGCCGCCAGAGCGGCCAGGTAGAGTGAGCTGATCCATGGAATCTTGCCGTACCAGGTCGCATCCAGAGTGTTGTATTGCGGCCCCTCAAGCAGCCCGTCTCCATCACGGTCAAACTTCATGAGGAACTCAAGACTCTTTCGGACTCGGGGCCAAAGGCGACGCAGAAACTGAATGTCGGGGGAATGCTTATGCTCCCGAAGCACGCGAATGATGGTGCCGGCCGTCCCGTCCACGGCCATGATCGCTTCGCCTACAGCTTCGGCTGGCGCCACCGCCTGGTCGCCATGACTGGAGGCCTCAGCTCTGTAGTCCATGGAACCATCGGAATGGAAGGCGATCCCATAGTCCACATGCTCGCGAGTCAATCGCTCCAGGTCAGGAAAAACAGCAGCAACGGCTTGAGCGTACTGCCACACATGCTGGCAAGTTCCGGGGCAAGAGTCGACCCCCTCCCAGCCGTAGAAGCGACCATCTTCGAAGCGATGCGCAGTTTGCGTCGCCAAGATGGAGGTATTGATGAAGGTTCGGTCCATGAACCAGCGCGGCAAACTGGTGTCATACCAGGTTGAGACCCACAGCTTGGTGGCAGCAGACAGTCGTTCAAAGTGGCGCTCGACATAGCGTGCCACCTCCAAGCTGTCAGAAAACTTGGTGGCGTAATAGCGCCGCTTGCTGCTGAGCTTTGGAATCGTCTCCATCGTCGAGAAGAAGACCTTTCCGCCCGAGTACCGAGGAAAGTGCCAACTGACGACAAAGTTGAGCTCAGCAAAGCCACCAACCGGAAGCATGATCTTCTTGCTCAGGCCGCCCAGGATTCGCTCATTCAAGTCTGCACTGGCCTGTCCGCAAACTTCCGAGGCAAGGTCCAGAGTCTGCTCAGTAAAGTCACTCGGATTTTGCAAGTCAAGCTTGGCATGTCCGGCACCACCAGGGTGCAAAAGCGCCAAGGACATGGAACCCCATCCGTCAACAACAACGCTCGGGTCCTCCAACTCCGCCGTGCAATGAAGAACGACGCTGTCGCGGGAGGTATGGATCTCATTCTTGCGACGACCTTCTGGCTTGATCTCGAAGGGAAAGACCGCGTTCTCCATCCAGGCTCCAACGGTCAGTTCCTGAATCTCCGTCGAAAGATTCCTGAAGCGATAGGTGAGCACGGTAGCCGGCAGCCCCGAGTCGTCAGAATTGAGGGGCACGAAAGGTGAGAACGCTTCCAGCTCTACGCCGATGGAGCAATCCGGGTCATTGAAGCGAACCCTACCGATAGGGTAGGTCCCTTCAAAGTCAACGTTCTTGAAGCCTTGCGCATCCAGGGTGCGCAGCTCGCCATCTGAAGTTCGAAAAGCCACTCCAAGAAGGAAAGGCTGATCAGGCACCTGCGGCTCTGCGTAATGCGGCCCGTGCGGATCCCCAGTGTCCTTGCGCCCACCATAGGCCTTGAAGACATCCCAGTGGCAAAGGCGCCCATCACCACTCAAGTACACCTGTCCCGTGCAAATTCCGCTGACGGGCATTCCGACATAACGCAAATCTTCACCATGAAGTCGCAAAGCATCAGCGTCACCGCTCAGACGATCCAGCCAGTCAGCGGGCAGTACTTTGTCCGCAGGAAGCAAACGCGCGTGCTCAACGTTTTCTGGAGGCAATGCACCGTCGAGCGTGGGAAATTGGGTGAGTTTTTCAGCAGTCACAGCGAGGTCCGACATGGGAGGCAAAGGTTTCTTGTTTCGCCGACAAACATAGGCGGCGAATGAAGAGCAAAGGCGAGCCTCGTGCCGTGCACAAAGCTCGCCCTGCTCTCGACTTACACGCTTAGAACGAGCGCGTCACACTCAAACGCCAATTGCGAGGTTCGTTCCATTGCTGAATCGCGCCGAAGAAGTCAGGCACGACAGCCACAGTCGAAACTGGGCGACGCTGATTGTTCAAGTTCTGACCAATGAAATCGACTCGCCACTTTTGGTCTTCAGTGTTCAGCGAGACGCCGGCCGAAATCAAGGTCACTGCTGGGCTGATGTAATACTTGTCGGTTGCCGGATTGGCTCCAACCAAGCCCAGGCCAGAACTCTCAGACGCATTGGCTGAATTGATACCCACCTTTGAGCGATACGCCGCATTCGCGAAGATGCGAGCAGCCAGACCCGAATTGAGATTGAACCTGTAGTCAAAGCGCACGTTGCCCTGCAGGGATGGCGACAGCGTCGGGACATCCAGGAAGGTGTTCGCGATGTTGACCGGACCTGTCGGAGAGGCAGCCATCACCTCAGTGACCTTGAACTGGTTGTAGGCGACGTTGGCGGTCAACAGCAGTTCGCGAGTCACTTGGTAGCGAGACTCCAACTCAATGCCAGTGCTGTGTGCCGCACCTGCATTCTGCGGAACGCCAGCAAATCCGGTTGCGCTTACAGCGATGGGTACCGCCGTATTCACCGAGACGAGAAGGTCCTTGTATCGGTTGTAGTAGACCGACGCATTCAAGCTCAAACGGCCATCAAGGAAGGTTCCCTTGTTGCCCAACTCAAGAGCATCTACACCTTGCGCGTCGGTACTGAGTGCGGCACCCGGCACCACATTCGAGGCCGGGAAAATGCTGCCCGCTTGGAAGCCACGCTTGACCGATGCGTATGCCATCTGATTCCTTGCGTAGCTGTAGTCCACAGTGAACTCCGGCGTCACAGCACGGTACTTACGCTGCCCAGAAAGTTGTGCACCGAAGGCGGTATCAATGATGGTCGCGCCCTGAGGCACGCAGAAGCACGAATTCGTGCTGAAGTCCGCCAGGGAACCGCCAACAAAGGTCGTGCTCGGACGATTCCCTTGGGTGGCCTTGTCGTCTTCGGTGAATCGGATGCCGCCGGTCACATTGACGTCTTTGGTCAACGCATAGCCGGCATTGACGAAAGCGGCCTTCGATGTGACTTGCTGGGACAAGCCGTCAAAAACTCGGCGAATGTCAACAGCTGTCTGGCGACCATTCGGGTCCGTCACATAGCTAGCCTGGTGCTTCGAATCGAGGAACGAGAGGAAGTTATTTACCTCACCACTTCGTGAGCTGGTGTCCTCCTGATAGTAGAAAAGGCCACCGATCAGACTGAGGGCTCCGCTGGTCCAGTTGGCCTGCAGCTCGTGACTCTTGCCGCGCAAATTCAATTGCTCACTGACTGCAAGGAAAGGTGCCGCTGTGCCTTCGATGTCGAAGATACGACCATTGCTCATCTTCCGATCTGCACCGAGGTACTTGATCACCAGCTCGTCCGACACCTGCCACTGGGCAGACCAAGTCAAGCCTCGGGCCTTGACGGTCGAATTACCGTAGGTGTCGGTGTCAAGGACATCAGGATCTGTCGAAGACTGCAAGCGATTCGGCACGATCTTCGGATAGCCAGACAACGGACCCGTATTGAAGATGTCCTTCATACCGCTGTTCGTGATCTTCAGCTGCTTCGCCGCCGCATCGGCGTCGGTCTTGTCATAGGCGACAGTGAAGCGCAGCTTGTCGGTCGGGTCGAATTGCAGCTTGCCCTTCAGCACCTTGGTGTCTTCACCCCAGCCCTTTTTTCCGGTGTTCACCAAGGTCTGGTAGCCGTCACGCATGAGAGAAGCTGCGCCAAGATTGAAACGAAGCATGCCGGGCACCAAGACACCACTCATCTCGGCCTTGACATCACGACGGTTGCTATTTCCAGTGGCAACTTCAACGTAGCCATCAGCCCTGTCGTTGAGGGGCTTGGTGTAAACCTTGATCGCACCGCCAAATGCATTGCGGCCGTACAAAGTGCCCTGCGGACCGCGCAGAACTTCCACGCGATCAACCGAGAACAGATTGATGTTGGAGCCCAGGCCCGAGGGCGTGTAGACATCATCAATGTAGACCGGCACGGAAGGCTCAATACCCACGGCTGGCGTCGCCGTGCCCATGCCGCGAATGAAGAAGCGTGCCGTGTTGTTGTCCACCCCTTCTGCAACATTGAGACCCGGGATGTACTGCGTGAGGCCCGCGACGCTACTCACGCCCGCCGACTTCAGCGCAGCGGCGCTCATGGCGGAAACGGATGCCGGAACGTCGGAAAGACGTTCTTCACGGCGACGCGCCTGAACCACCACCTGCTCCAGCTGAACCGCGCTTTCACCTGTCTTGCTGGTCTCAGTCTGCTCTTCAGCAGCCATCGCACTTACGGCGAATGCAATGCTTGAAACCGCAAACAAGCCTCGTGCCAAATCTCTCATCGACGTCTCCTTAGTTGGGGGAATTTTTCAACGATTGAAGAGTATCACCAATGAATCTTAATCTCAAGGATGAAAGTAGCAGGGTTTACATCTATGCGCGAACCAAGCTCGCAACACACATGAAACGAACGAAGAAGGCACCCTCGAATGCCCGAAAGAACCCAATGGTCTACGGAGCAGTTGGCACCCATTGGTTGACCCCAGGAGCGGACATCACACCTTCGCCGTGGCAGTGCAATCACGTCATTCGATGCATCAAGCTCAGTACCCGAGTCACGAGAAATGCGTGGAAGGAACTCGTCCCGGCGATGTGGCCATACACGGTGCGGACGGCCAATGCCCCACAGCAAGCAAGCAGCACCGACGAGCTTTGGATGAAGGAGCGCCAAGGCAAGCTACGCTCGGTTTGAATGCCATCCAAAATCTGCACCATTCATGTGACTGCGCAAGCTTCTTTCGGATTCCGCAGCGCTGAAAATCTCCTTCATTCGACAAAGCCAAACAGCCCCGTGCGAAGAGACACCCACACACACTCGACTGCCATGCATACGGGATGCAATCCAACTACAAATTCACCGCAGTCGTGCTCTGCCCCAAGTAGGCCGGGAAGCCAGGCAGCACACGCTACGCAGTGCCGGGAACCCTCCCCGTCCTCTACCCGACTGGTGTGACCGCCAATGCGGATGGGAACAAGCCACGAGTTTTTCAACGGCATGAGACTGCACTGGCCAGCCCAATCAGTGCTATCACCTATAAGCAGTCATTGCAATGATGAATTTCAGGTCCGACTGACTACAAGGCCGTAAATACGGCGCTCGAGCGACTCACGTGGCTTTGTGTGCACAAAGCAACGTGAGCGAGGCATGCTGCCGACCCAAGTTCAGTGCCGACCAGCTACGATTAATTTCATCTATCAAAGCTTGGACATCTCCCTTATGCGCGACGATCTGGCCATAGTTGTTGGCGCGCAATTTCTCGTTTATGCCGTAGCCTGGGCAGGCATAGCCTGCGTGGACAAACGGCGCCGTGTTTCGAGCTCCTACTGGGCCCTCTATGCCCTGTTTCAAGCACTGTCGATAGCGCTCTTCGCTCTTTCGATGACATGGAATTCGGGGGGCGTCGGTGCCCTGAGCCTGCTTCTCGCCATTTGGGGCTACGCGCTTTCCAACGCGGGCGTTGACCACTTCTTGAACGAACGTGTTCGATTCGCTTGGATCTGGATCTGCCTCTTAGCAGCGTTCTCAATAATTGCGCTCAATCCCCTCGCAATGCTGCGCGAGCAAACAGCACAAGTCATCAGCCTCAATGGGAGCGCCATTGCGTTTTGCGCCATTGGAGCTGCAATGTTTGCTCGACCTCTGCGTCGAGAGTTCGGGACGGCCGGGCTGATAGCGCTGCTTCCGAGCATCCTGTATGCGCTGCTTCTGGCTGTTAAGACCATCGCGTTTTTTGTCGGATCAGGGGTATCCAAGACTGAAGTCCCTTCGAGCGACTCCCGTTTGGGCCTCTTTGTTTTCGTCATATCTGTTGCTGGTGCTGTCAACATTTCATTCCTGGGTCTGTATGTCTCTCGTCTGCTGAAAAGCATGAAGAAGGTCGCCACAACCGATAGCCTCACTGGGCTTCTCAACCGCTTTGAGACAGCAAGGATCTTGCGTGGCGAATGGGCGCGACATGAACGCAGTGGCAAAGTCCTCGGCCTCGCATTTGTTGACATCGATCACTTCAAGCGCATCAACGACTTAGGCGGACACAAGCAAGGCGACGAGGTATTGCGAACCACTGCAGCGCTGCTGAATCGCGAGCTGAGAACCTCCGACATTGTTGGGCGCTGGGGCGGCGAAGAGTTCTTGATCATTCTTCCCGAGACGAGTGCACAGGGTGCAGTTGCAGTGATGATGAGACTGCATCAGGCGCTTCAACTGGAGAGGGTCGAAGTACCTGCTGGATGCGAACCACTCACGATAAGTGTTGGTGTGTCTAGCTCTGAAGGCGCGCCCACCCGGAGCGATGTCGACGAACTGATTGCTCAAGCGGACCAAGCCATGTATCAAGCGAAATCCACCGGGCGCAATAGAACCGTAGTTCATGCGGTGTCAGCAGCCTCCAGCGTAAAGTGAACTTTGTGCGGGGGTTCGACAAGTCAGTACCCCACCCATTGAATGCTCACAGCCACAGAAAAATTTCACAGCCGCGAAAAATCTGTTCGCACCATCACGGGCGAAGTGGCTCTGCATATCGACCAAGTATTTTCTTCAGGGTGCCGTCGACTCGCATGGTGTCTATCGCCTTTTCTAGCTGAGGGATCAGGGCTTGGTGTTGGCTCTTCAGGCTGATTCGAAACTGAATTGATACCGATTCCCCTTTAAGTGGAATCTCGAGCAAATCGTTCTCAACCTGAAGTTGCCTGGCCGTGCTTCTGAGCATCAGGCCGTCGTCGACAATCAAATCGGTTCTCTTCAAAAGAAGCATTCGAACCAGCGCTTGTGGACTGTTTGCAAAAGAAAGCGTCCCGCAGGGCAAGTGCTTTCTTACCCAGCCATTTCCTCTGACTGCGCCAGTCTTTGGACTGCATAGAGCCTCTAGGCTGACCGCTGCACCCGACAGTTCCTCGCCATCTTTGGCTCGTACGAACACACTGGCGCGCCAAGGAATCAAGCCGCCGCCGATAGGTCGGGAAAACAGATTTCTATCTGGCGTCTCGACCGCAAAGAAGAAGTCCGCATTTCCCATGGACACATCAGCTTGTGCTCTGGCCCAGGGGAGTACACGGTGCTCGACAGCCAGACCCATGCGACGCTGCAGAATTTCTTCGGCGAGCTCAACCTCAAGACCCTGGACCTGAGTTCCTTCCTGCCACGAGTACGGCCGATACTGCTCAGCGTAAACAACCAAGATTCCCGCGTCTGCATGTGCCGGCGGTACGAAAAACACCAGGAGTGCCTGCAAGCCCCAAATGGCGATGTGCTTGAGCACCGGCAGTAGGCGCCCACCTTCATCACGACATGTGGCACTCGCGCCGGCCCGATACCTTCCTTTGCTACAGCCTAAAGCCCATCCGTGAAAGCGTTGGGGCGCACCTCCGATTTGAGAATCGCCGTCGCCGTGGTCAGAGTCCACGGCCATTGCGCAAGGTCGATCGCATCTTTCCCAGTTCTCAGACATAGAGTCTCTCTACGGTTTGAAACGTCAACAGACGCTGAGGTGGCTGCTACTGTTTCCGAAAAGTGCAGGACACGAGCAGCAGCTTTCCGAGCTTGGCCAGCACAGTGTCACCGATACGACCCGACGTGATGTGGGCAAGATAAGCGCAGTCCCTTACCCAATCAAATTGCCTGCAACGCCAAGAACAACAAGGGAAACCATGATTCCACATATCCACACGAATTGGAACTCCCATCACGAAAGTGAAAATCACCCTGACCTGCAAGTTCCCCAGAAGGCTCTTGGATTGACCACCGTTCACGGCACATTGAATCGAACTCATAGCTAATTGCGGTTCCAATGAAGCAACACGATTGCAGGCCCATTGAACCTGCAGGCAACCAGCAGGGACATACAGGCCGACTTCACGAAAGGTGACGGCGTGCTTTCCATCCTGGTCGCCCACAGTTTCTTCCTGCGCTTCGACAACAAGCAGTTCGAACGCGCTAAGCCCTACCCTCCGCTTGCGACTTTGCAAGTTGCAGCATTGCTGCAGCGCCTCGGCCATGAGGTCACCCTCTTCGACGCGATGCTGGCGGCTGGCACGCAGGACTTCGACGACAAAATCGCTGCCACACAGCCCGAGGTTGTGCTGCTGTACGAGGACAACTACAACTACCTCAGCAAGATGTGCCTGGCCAAGATGCGCGAGGCCGCTTGCCAGATGATCGCCAGCGGCCGCCAGTCCGGAGCGCGCATCGTCGTGGCTGGCTCTGACGCCAGTGACGCGCCCGAGGTTTACCGGAACGCAGGTGCGGACGTGGTACTCCGCGGAGAAGGGCTTGACGTGCTTCCAGCGCTGCTGCAGCGCCTGCAGGATAGACCTAGACTGAGCGACGCGGACCTTGTCGCCGGGCTCGAGCAGCCGATCAACTTCAGACGCAAAGAGACCACTGAGCTTGAAGCACCGGTCGCCTGGGAACTCGTTGACATCGAGCGCTATCGCACCACCTGGGTGGCAGCCCATGGCCACTTCGGTCTCAATATGGCCGCATCCAAAGGCTGTTCTTTTCGCTGCTCCTGGTGCGCCAAGCCCATCTGGGGCCAGCGATACCAACAGCGCAGCGCTGCGGCCGTAGCCGCGGAAATGGTGGAGCTGAAGGAGCGCTTCGCCCCGGATCACATCTGGTTCGCCGACGACATCTTCGGCTTCCGCGTCGACTGGGTAGAACAGTTCGCGGCCGAGCTGGCGAGGCTCGGCGGCGGCATCCCCTTCTCCATCCAGACCCGGGCCGACCTGATCACCGAGGCCATGGCCCGGGCTCTGGCCGATGCCGGTTGCCGCGAGGCCTGGATTGGCGCCGAGAGCGGCAGTCAGAAGGTGTTGGACGCCATGAACAAAGGCACCACGGTGGAAGAGATCCTGCAAGCCCGACGGGACTTGCAGGCGGCAGGCGTGGGCGTGGGCTTCTTCATCCAGCTCGGCTATCTCGGCGAAGGCCTGCCTGAACTGCTGCAGACTCGCCAGCTGATCGAGGAGGCCCGGCCCGACCACATCGGCGTCAGCGTCTCCTACCCGCTGCCAGGAACAAGCTTTCACGAGCAGGTCAAGGCCCAGCTGGGCAGCAAGACCCATTGGGACGACAGCGCCGAGCTGGCCATGATGTTCCGCGGCAGTTTCAGCACCGAGGTCTACCGCGCCGTGCGCGATCTCTTGCATGAACAGGTGGATCTGGGCCGATTGGACGCCTCAGTTCGCCAGCACGCGGGCGACGAAATCAGGCGCCGCTGGTCCCAGCTGATCGACACCCTGCAACCGGCTGCGGCTCTCATGCCATGAGCAACCCCTTCACGGCCAGCGCCCCGCCACGAGGATGGCTGCCGCGGCGCAGCTCCCAGCCATGAAGCCGCGCGCAGCGTTGGGCAAACACAGCCCAGCCGGGCTGGCCGGCCGCATAGGGCTGGCTCTGCTGCAGGCGATGGAAAAGTTCATCGGCGTCGAGGCGCCGCAGCAGTTCGCCGTCGCCCGCCGGCTCCGGCGCCGCGAACACCAGATGCGCCAAGCGCAGCGGCTCTGCGGCCAGCGACGCCCAGCCTCCGCGCAGATTCAGTTCGTATTTCTCGACGCCGCTGCGTCGGCGGATGACCGGTGCGGCTTGGATGCGTTGGCGCTGCGCTGCATCGTCCACCCAGCGCAACGCGTCCTGGCGCAGGTGCAGGAAATTCGCGATGCCCGTCGCGCGCAGCGTCAGCGGATCGACGAAGCTGGCATCCTCGGTCAGGAAGTCCAGTCCCTCGCCCAGCGCGTGCAGGGTCAAAGTCGATTTACCGGCGCCGCTCTCACCGATCAACAGCGCGCCAATGCCGCCCAGACCCACGCAGCCCGCATGCAAAGCCAACTGCCCTTGTGTCCGGCAGGCCAGCGTGAAAACGGCGAACTCGATGAGTTCATAGCGCACGTGATAGGGCCACGCCAGGAGCGCACGCGACACCTGCACGACGGCGCGACCGGCGGCTGTATTCACCAGCGCCAGGTTGTTCGCATCCATAGCTGCGCCCAACAAGCCGGCTCCGCCCAACATGCGTGCAGAGGGCGGCTCACGGCTGAACTCTGCGCCTTCTTGCACCAATCGAAGCTCGACCTGCAGCGCCGGCCCGCCCATCGCATGCGCCGGCAAACCGGCGTAGGCCTCATCCGCGAGGGCAAGCAGTTCGGCACTGTTGCTGCAGAACTCGACGTCAGCGCCGAGCAGAGTGAAGCGGTGCCGCAGGGGCAAGGAGGCTTGTTCGGCAAACGGGTCGGCAATCTGCCGGGGATCGGGGCGCCAGGTGCTCATGAAGGAGTCGTCCGTGAAGGAAGTTGAGATGGAGAAAGATACGGCGGTGCCGGCATCTGCGCTGCGAGCTGCGCTGAAGGCCACGACGGAGCGTCTGTCCGCTGAGCTGACCCAGGCCACGCACCAAGCGCCGGCCTGGAGTGATTTCGAATGGCGGGCTGCGATGGCCGTGTCCGTCATGCACGGCGTGAGCGCGCTGCTGGCCAATCGGCTTCAGTGGGCGGGGCCGCCGGCCTGGCAGGCCTTTTTGGCCGAACAGGCCGAGCAGGGGCGCCGGCGCGAGCGCAAGGTGCGCTCCTTGCTGGAATGCCTGCATCACGCGGCCCGCGACGCCGGTTTGCCGCTGCTGGCAATGAAGGGCTCGGCCCTTCTGAATCTGAGTATCTACGCGGAAGGCGAACGCCCCATGAGTGACGTGGACCTGCTGGCTCAGCCGGTCGACCTTGCCGAGAGCGGCAGGCTGATCCTTGCCGCCGGCTACGCGGTCGGTATCACCAAGCAGCGCCACATCGCCTACGAGCCGCTGCAACAAGCCGCAGACCGCGCCTTCGGCGAGCATGAGCACAACCCGATCAAGATCGAGCTTCATGAAGCCGTGCGCGAGCCATTGCCACTGCGCGAGGTCGACATCACGGCGGGGCTACTCTCTCCAGGTGCCAAACCAGGCTTGAACCCGTACTCCAGCCTCGCAGCGCTGATGCGCCATCTGCTTATGCACGCAGCGGGCAATCTGTGTGTTCGCAGCGTCAGGCTGATCCAATTGCACGACATCGCGCAGCTCGCTGAGCGCATGAGCACCGCCGATTGGAATGAGGCGCTGGCTCCGGCCAACGACGGCCGCGCCGCTTGGTGGGCCTTGCCAGTTTTGACACTGACGCAGCAACTGTTCCCTTTGCAATTCCCTAAGCCGATGACCGCCCGCCTGACGCCCAGCATCGTTGCAGCGTCTGCAGCATGCCCGCCCTGGCTGCGCCGAGCCTGCGGCGGCTGGCAGTTGGCCGACGTGTCGCTGTCGCGGCTGGACATTCCGCTGCTGCCGGGCATCGAATGGTCGCACGGGCCTGCCGATGCGCTGGGCCTGGCGTGGCGGCGGCTGCATCCACCGGAGCAGGCCGCCACCGCGATGATGCTGCAAGGCCAGCATTCCCTGGCCAGCTCGGACTGGACGCGCCGGCCGCACTGGCGCAAAGCGCTGAGCTTTGTGCTCGGCGCGCAGCCTCGGGCGCAGACGCTGTATTCCATGCACCGCGCCCTCAACTATCGACCGGCCAACTCGGCATGAAGCTGCTCGAACTGGCCATGACTGAAGTCGGCATCTTCGGCGCGCGCCAAGCGCTGAGCTTCACGCGCCAGCCGCAACCGCAAGACCTCATCACCGTTCACACGGGCGATCAGTGCCGCCATCCCCTGCACATCGCCTGGAGCCACGACCAGCGCCGCCTGCGGCGTCCACTCGACCAGATGGCCTACAGCAGTTCCAATGCTCGGCACGCCAAGCACAGCAGCCTCGAGCATGGCAAGCGGGCCAGCTTCGTGGCGAGAACTGACAACATACAGATCCGCTCGCGCCAGCAACGGCCGCATTTCAGCCTGAGTCAAAAATCCATGAAAGCGCACACGACCGCTGACCCCCAGTTGCGCAGCGAGCGCCTGCATCTCGCCGTTCAAGGTATCCTCGCCTATCACGTCGAGCTCAGCCCTCGGCACTTGCGCCAAAGCACGCAGCAGGCAGCTCTGGTCCTTTACACGGTTGAGGCTGGCCACCTGCACGAGGCGCAGCGCGGCACCGACCACGCGCGGTCGTGGTTCGCTGAGCGGGAATTCGGCGAGGTCCACGCCCAGCGGCAGGCGTTGACCCGCATGACCCAGCGCAGCCAATTGATCAAGCACCGGCCGGCTGGCCGCCGTCAGCACATCAGCGCCGCGCAGCACCAGGGCCTCGCGCAGGCGACCGCGCCACGCCAGGCGGCCGCCATAGCCGATGTCGTGCAAGGCCACCAGTTCGCCACCGGCCACATGCACCGCACTCGGCAGCCCGAGCAACTTTGCTGCAAGCACAGCCACGAGTCCGGCGGGTCCCGACCAGATCGACTGAATGAGTTCGAAGCGGCCGCGCCGGTGCTCCTTGGCAATGGCCCACAGGGCAAGGGCCTGACCCAGCGCCATGCTGGGCCCACCGATGTTGTGCACGCGCGCGCCGCACAGCCACCACTGGCCCGGATCAGGTTCCTGCCGCAGAGCGAACACATGCACCTCGTGCAGCACGGCAAGGCGCTTGAGCAAAGCCAACAAAGCCGGCACAACCCGCACCTCGCCCGAGCGATCCACACCGCCTGGCACCACGATCGCGATTTTCAAAACGAGCCCTCCGCATGAAGACACAAACCCAATTGCTTGACACTCAAGAAGCCTTCGACAGCGTCGCCGCAGACTACGACGGCCCACGCGGGAACAACACCGCCATCCAGGACATGCGAGCCGAGATGTGGCGCTGGCTGGGACGCAGCTTCGAGCCGGGCAACCGGCTCATCGACTTGGGCTGCGGCACCGGACTGGATGCTGTGCATTTGGCAAGCCAAGGCCACTTTGTGACGGCGACGGACTGGTCCGAACGCATGGTGGAGCGCACGCGCGACCGCGCACGCGCCGCTGGACTGGCCGTCGACGCGCGCGCCATCGGTGCTCACGAGCTGCAACACCTGGAAGGTGATGCCAGCTTCGACGGCGCCTACTCCAACCTCGGCCCGCTGAACTGCGTTCCTGACCTGGGAGCCGTCGCCGCCCAATGCGCGCGGCTCATCAAACCCGGCGGCCGCTTGGTCTTCACCGTCATCGGCCGCTACTGCCCCTGGGAGATCGCCCACTATGTGCGGCAGCGCCGCTGGGCACGCGCGGGCATCCGCTTTGCGCGCGACACCGTGGCTGTGGGCATGAACGGCCGTACCATTTGGACGCGTTACTACACGCCAAGAGAGTTCCATGCCGCCTTTGCATCGCACTTCGAATTGGAAGTGCAGCGTGGCCTCTGTGTCTTTGTGCCGCCGCCCTATTTGACGTGGTTGGCCGAACGCCACCCACGCTGGCACGAAAGGCTGTGGGCACTGGACAGGCGCGTGGCCGGCTGGCCGGGCATCAATCGACTGGGTGATCATTTCCTGCTCGTCATGCGCCGTCGCATGAGCTGAAGCGCCTCGTCCAGCAGCGGGTGGCGGCTCCAGCGCATGGCCGCCAGCCAGGCGATCGGTACGAAGACCAGCGGCACGGCCAAGACCGCCAAGGTCGCAAGCAGACTGCCACCCAGCGCAGCAGCCAGCGCACGCGGCGACTGGTCAAGATGCCGGGCGGCCAGCCAGAGCTGCACCGGCAGCGCCACGGCCGCCGCCCCGAACAAGGCCCAGGCAAAGGACAGCAGGCTGCCGTCGAAGAGTGCCGCGCCCAAGACCAAGCGAGCAGCCAGCGTCACGCCAATCGGCAGCGCAGCCAGCTCCGGCCGGCCGATGGCGGCCAGCGCGGCATTGAGCTGCGCGAACACCAGCCCCAGCGCGGTCATCAGCGCCAGGGGGAGCACAGCCGGCGTGCAGTCGACCCAGGCAGGACCATAGAGCAGCCCAAGCAGCGCCTCCCGGTGAGCCACGGTCAGGGCTAGCAGCGGCCAACCCAGGCCCGTCAACAGCGCCGTGGCATGGCGCAGCGCGGGCTCCAAACTTTGGCAGTTTGCATGCTGGCGGGCCAGCATCGGCAATGCACCAAAACTCAAGGCATGGCCGAACACGGCCTGCAGCAGGCCGACCACGGCCTGGGCGCGGCCCAACAGTCCCACGAGATGGGCTGAGCCAAACCGCCCCAGCCACAGATCAGGGAACGCGCCGTTCAGCCCATTCAGCAAGTTGACGAGCAAAGCGCGGAGGCCAAAACGCAGCACCTCGCCCCAGCCACGCCACGATGGCCACCAGTTGCGCCCTGACGGCAGGCAGGCATAGGCCAGTCCGCAAATGCAGACGTTGGCAACCTGGGCCCAGGCCAGGCCCAGCGCACCATAACCCTGTACTGACAGGAACAGTGCCACGACCGCATGGCCCAGCGTGCCGATGCGTGAGACAAAGGCAATGCGCGCCGCAGCCAGCTCGCGCACCTGCAGTGCGGCCATGACACTGCCGAATGCCGACGGCAGCAAGCCCAGCGCCATCACCTGCAGCAGCGCCGCCAGACCGGGTTGCGCAAATTGCCGGGCCAGTGGTTCTGCCAGAACAAGCAGGGCCAGCGTCGCCACCACGGTTGTGCTCGCCATCAGCCCCAGACATGCCGAGAAGCGCTGCGCCGTCAGCTCGGGTTCCCGCTGCAGATAGGCCGACAAGCCAACGTCACGCAGCAGCTGGGTGATACCGAACAATGTCGCTGCCACCGCATACAAGCCCAATTCGGCCGGCAGCAGCAGGCGCGCCAGCAGCAGCCCCAGCAAAAAACGTGTCGCAACGCCGCCGATCGATGAAGCGAGGTTGACGAGGAAGGCGCGCCGGAAATCGACGACTGCGGGGGCCAGGGCCACGTCGCTCATACGGCAAGCAGGTCCTGATAGGCAGCCATCAAGCGGCGGCCTAGGGCCTCCACCGAGCAGTGCGAGTCAAAACGCGCCCGGGCCAGCGCGCGACGCTGCGTCGCCGGCAAAGCGGCCAGCTCCACCAGGGCATCGGCCAGCCTTGACGCGTCACCGGCCGGCCACAGGCGTGCGGCTTCACAGCCGCCGGTGAGCGCCCGGAAGGACGGGATGTCGGTCACCGCCACGCCCAGGCCGCAGGCCAAGGCCTCGATGACGCTGTAGCCCGTGGCCTCGCGGTGGCTCCCCTGGACCAGGATGTCGGCCGCGGCCATCAAGGTCTCGATGCGCGCATGCGGCTGGGCACCCAGGAGATGCACGCGCCCGGCGAGCAAAGGGTCACGCATGCGTTCCCGAACGGCGTCATGCAGCGGTGATCGGCCATAGCAGAGCCACATTTGCAGGCCGGGCAGGCGCGGCACGGCCAAGGCCACGCCGTCAAGCACGGTCAATGGGTCCTTGTTGCGATCCAGGTGTGCCACCCACAGCAGGCAGGGTTCACCAACCAGCTGGGCGTCGGCGCGCGCAGCTGCCGGGTCGCGGGTTTCGAAGGCGCAGCTCGAACCAGGGACTTCATAGATGCGCGTCTGCGCAGCGATCAAGCCTCGGCGGCGAAAGGGCAAGGCCTGTTCGCGCGCGCAGAACATCAGGCCGCGGGCCGTCTTCAGCGCGCGCCGCCAGGCCGGCCAGTGCCAGGGACGCGGCGGTGCATCGGCGCGGTCCTGCAGCACCATGGGGCGACCTGGGACCAGGGAAGCGAGCGCCCTCACTTGCTGGACAAAGCCCAGGCCCTGGACATGCACCAGCTCGTGTCGCAGACGATCAAGCAGCTTGGCCAGTCGCTCCGGTTCGCTGTCGCAGGGCAAAAAGTGGTAGCCGATACCGCCTTGCCGCAGCTGCTCCTCAGAGGCACAGGCCTGTACGACCGCCACATCAGCGCCTGCAGCGGCCGCGGCCTGAGCGAGTTGAGGGACAGTCGGCCAGACCTGCAAAAGCTGCGCTGGCGCCCGCCCCTGCGGGTCACGATGGAAACTGATCTGAACGACCCGTGCCATCACAGTGCATTCAGTTGGGGATCCCACAACTTGACGGCGCGCTCCAGCCAGCGAAGCTCGCGCGGCCGGTCGTAGCGCGCCGTCCGGTAGCGCCAGGCCGAAGCGGCGCGCAGGGCGGTCTTCTGCCAAGCGGGCGCACGGATATCGGTCAGCGTCGGGAAGCGGCAGCCCAGCACCGTTCGGAAGTCGCGAATGCGCTCGCGCAAGGCAGGACTGAGCCAGGCTGCGTCCTTGTGGCACCAGTAGTCCACCCATTCCTTTTGCGCCCAGGCATCGGCACTGTCGGGGAACACAAAGCCCTTGGGCAATGCCGGGTCACGCGGCGTCCAGCGCCCCTCACCCAGCCGCCGCGGCGGCAGCGGCGTGTGGATGTGCAACATGATCTCGGCCTGCGGGTGCAGGCGCTTGACCTGACGGATGAAGTCAAAGGTCCTCTCCGTCTCGCCCTCGGGGTCGTGCGGCGGCGCCAGCATGAAGGACAGCTCGGGCACCACGCCGTTGGCGCGGCAGGTCTCGACGACGGCCAGAGTCTGGTCAGAGCGCGTTCCCTTGCGCATATCGCGCAGCATGCTGTCGCTGGGCGACTCGGCCCCGATATAGGCCATGCGCAGCCGGCTGCGCCGCACCTGGGCCCAAGAGGCAGCGGACAGGCCCTGCAGCGCATCTGCGCGGGCATAGCACCACCACGGCATCTGCACGCGAGCCAGGACCTCCAGCACCGGCGCCATCTCCACCTCTC
This sequence comes from Paucibacter sp. DJ2R-2, assembly GCF_025717675.1. Taxonomy (GTDB): domain Bacteria; phylum Pseudomonadota; class Gammaproteobacteria; order Burkholderiales; family Burkholderiaceae_C; genus Paucibacter_A. The sequence continues at coordinate 149,697 of NZ_JAJIRT010000003.1, read as the reverse complement.
GGTCAAAGAAGTTGTGGTCGTAGAACTGCACCGAGTCAGCACCGAATCGGCTCTGCAGCCGACGCAGATCCCGCTCCAGGCGCTCGGCTTCGGGTAAGGCCGTCTTGCCACGGAACATGGCGGCCACGCCACAGAAAGTGCAGCGATAGCGACAGCCCAGGGCGGCCTGATAGCCGGTGGTGCGGTGGCCGAGATAGGTCGGGCCCAGATAGCGCTGCGGCTCGTCCACCTCGTCATAGCTGAGCTCGAGCTGCAGCGGAGCGGTCGAGAAGGTGCGGTCGGCGTTGTGCACGATCTCCCCCTCGCGGCACCAAGACAGGCCGGCCACCTCGCCCAGCGGCTGGCCCTGGGTCAGCGCATCCAGCAGTTCGACAAAGCCTTGTTCGCCCTGGCCGCGTAAGGCGTAGTCCACGCAGTCGCTGTTCAAGGTGGCGTCCGTGCACAGGGTCGGGAAATAGCCGCCCCAGACAATGGGCAGTTCGGGTGCCACGGCGCGTATGGCGCGTGAGACGGCCAGCGCCCCCGGCAGCTGCGGCCCGCCCATCACCGACAGGCCCACGGCGGCATAGCCACCCTCGCGCACCGCGGCAGCAGCCGCCTCAGGCACATTGGGGTCAAGGTTGCCGTCGAGGATGCGCGTGGCATAACGGCCCCTCAGCGCCGCAGCGAGATGCATGACAGCGAGAGGGAAGCGCGCATTCGAGGTGATGCGAGGGTTGATCAGCAGCACGCGCTTCATACAGAGGTCCCAGGGTTCAACAATTCCAACCCGGGCTCAGGGGCGAGGAGATGCCGAGCCAGGGCCTTGGCGCGGCCGTCCACCCGCACCGGCATCAGCTGGAGCGCCTCGCCCAGATCGGCATCGGCATAGAGCGCCTGCCCGGCCACGACGACGAGGCGCAGGTCGGCCCGGGTCGCTTGCGCCAGCGGCAGGCCAGGCGGCAAGGCAATCAGATCAGCCCGCAAGCCGGGCTCCAGTCGCCCGCGATCGCTCAAGCCCAGCAGGCGGGCGGCGCCTTCGGTCAGCCAGGTCTCCAAGCGTTCGTCATGCCAGCCCGTCAGCGCTTGCACCAGGGCCAGCTCCGCCAGAAGATCCCGCCCGCCGCTGATGCGCGAGTCGCTGCCCAACAGCAGCCGACCCTGTTGAAACAAGGCGTCGGGGTCCAGCGTCCGGCCGAACAGATGCAAGTTGGAGCCTGGACACCAGACAACAGCAGAGCCCGCCTGAACAAGACGGTCTTGCTGCGCGGCACTCAGGCTCAGGCCATGAACCAGCAGCGTGCCCGGCGTGATGCAGCCCAGGGCTTCGAGCCGATCAAACTCCAGCGCCGCAGCGCTGTCGATCCCCTCGGCCGCATGGATGATCCAGGATTGACCGAGCGGCGTCGCCTGATGCGAAGCGCGCACGGCCTCATCGCCGTCCAGCGCCAGAGAATGCGCCCATCCGCCAGGCGCCGGCGCGTCGACCGCAAAGCCGGGCTCGTCCAGCACGGGATCCCGCGGGTCGTGATGCAAGACCGTCGTCACGCCACTCAGCAAGTTCTTCAGTCCGCCTGCACGCAAACGCTCTACACGCGGCCTGGATCGGTGCTCAAGCAGGCACGGATCGGTTGACAAGCGAGGGGTGATGTCGGCAATCCATTCGCTCGCATTGCGATAGCCCTCGCGAAACTTCAGGCGCGGCAGTGCGCCGTTGAGCTGCAAATGGTCGTGGGCGTTGATCAGGCCGGGCAGCAAGCGCGCACCGCCGAGGTCCACACGCAAGCCCCCCTCCCCGGCAGCAATCAAGCCACCTTCCGTGCTCAGGCTCATGCCATCGGCCGCATTGAAGAAGTGAAAGCTCACGGCTTCATCAGCCTCAAGGCCAAAACAACAGCCAGCCCCGCCCAGCGTGAATAGAAAGCCTCTGAGCCGGTGAAGGGCTCACACAACTCGCGCCCGACACACACTTCGCGGCTGGCCTCCAACACCAAACCAGCCTGCCCGGCAGCCGCCAGATGGGCGTCGAGGTCATAGACGGCATGCAGCAGTTCGTGGCGCTCGCCAGCAGCGTCGGTGAAGCTGCGTGTCATACCAGCGCGCGCGGCCGCCGGGTGAAAATCGGAATACACGAGATGGCCACCAGGAGCGAGCACGCGAGCAGCCTCGGCCATCCAGGCACTGAGGCTGGGCGCATGGCCGACGGCGAGTCCACTCACAATGACATCAAAGCTTGCCGCGGAGAACGGCAGCCTCCCCATATCAGCCCGCACACGGTGGGCCAGCGGCGCACGCGCCAGCATGCCGGAGGACAAGTCGGTACCGACAATCAGGCTCGCGCCGCGCGGCTGAAGCCAAAGGCCATAGCGCCCACTGCCGCAAGCCAGATCCAGCACGCGCCGGCCAATCACTTCCGGCAGCAGGCTCAGCACAGCGCTCTGCTCGGCGTGCATCAGCGGGTTGTGCGGCAGCGGCGGGTAGCTTTCGGCCCAGAGGTCATAGGCCGCTTCATTGGCAAAGCGACTCATGTCGAAAACCACTTGGAGCATACGCAATGCCGACACTCGGGCCGCAGGCCAGCGCGGATGTCCGCGCGCAAGTGGCGCATGGAGGCGGCGTTCAGTCCCTCGCTCAATCCGGCTTCGCCAAGCTGGGTAGGGCCGGCAATGAAGAAACAAGGCCTCAGTCCGCCGTCTGCTTCAACGACGATCGAGTGCTCGGGTGCATTGCAGCGTACCGGCGGTGCTTCGCCCTGGCCGAGCAGGGCCCGGTAGTGGGCCTCGATCCGGCGCAGCTTGGCCGGCGTCTCGACGATAAAGCCGCTGTCGAAGTCATCGCCATGGTCTCGCTCCAGCGCATCAAGGGCCGCGACAAGCACAGGTAAGTCCTCCGGGCGCAAGGCGACACCCTCGGCGACTTCGCTATGGCGACCAAAGGCCTCGCCATGACTGACGTCCGCAGCCAGGAAGGAAATCCCGCCCACGCCCAACTTGCGCGCGAGCCGAACCAGATCGCCCAGCTCGCTGGCATTGCGCCGCTGCACCGTCACGCGCAACCCCACGGGCACACCTTCGCGCACCAGGGCTCGGATGCCGGCGCAGACCGCCTCGAAGGCATCCAGCCCGCGGATGGCTGAATAGCTCGCGGCCGTGCTGCCATCCAAGGACACGGTCACCTGCTCGAACAGCCCTGCAACCTCAGCTGCGTTCTTGGCAAGACTCAGGCCCGCTGTCAACAGCCACAAATTGAGGCCGCTAGATTTCAGCAGTTCAGAAATCTCAGCCCATTGCGGGTGCAGAAGCGGCTCGCCACCAGAGACCAGCACGGTCTGCGTGCCGAGCTCACGCAGCCCCGGCAGCATCTGCTGCACGGTCGCAAGCTCGATGTCTCGTCGACCGTGCCGCCAATAGTCGCAGCTCACACAGCGCGAGTTGCAACGCTCCGTGAAGTAGATCGTCGCCAAAGACAGCTTGGTGAGCGGCTCGGCCATTTCTGTCCGACGTTCCAAGAAGATTTCAGAACATGCCATGGAGCTCGACGAAGCTCTGTCGCCGGTTGTCGATTGCGTTCTGCGGGATGCCGCCGAACTTTCGATAGCCCATGCGCAGCTGCAAGAAGGCAATGGGCGTGTACTCATACACGAGGCTATATCGCACTTTGTCGTCATGAGCCACGCGGCGGTCGGGATCGAGATGCTCACTCGTGAACTTCAAGTTATGGCCCTGCCGCACCAACCAGTTGGCTTCCAGTAGCGCGGCAACTTGACGACGCTTGCCCTCCGGATATCCGGCATCGCTGACCAGGTCGATTTCGGCCAGCCAGGCCACCGGCCCCGTCGTCGTGCCCGCGAACAGACCATACGCCTGGCGCCCCCCTGTCGCAGACTTGACCTGAGCAGCAGCGACACCTAGACGGCCCCAGGGTTGCATCCAGGTGGCTTGGGCCGTGGTCTGGTGCCCCTTAGAAGCACCCGTGTTGCCAGGGCCATTGCTTCGCACCAACTGAATCGACCACTCATCGCTCTCGTGCCCCAACTCCAGCCCCTTGTCGGGCACGGTCATGCTCACGCCGCTCAGCTGGCGCACAAAAGTCAGGTTGTCCTGCAGGCGCCATCCAAAGGGCAAGTAGAACTGGCCGGCCTTGGCGTACCAGCCCAGACCTGGCGTCTGCAGCCGCACGTAGGCCTCCTGCCGTTCAGCCTTGCCGGGTCCAACCTGCTGATCGAGGTAGACGCCAAGATAGTCCTTGATGAGCTGCACGTCGGCATAAAGCCGCACCTGCTCGGTGCCGCCAACGCTGCGCACGGGCTGACCAGAGACTGAGGTACGCGTCGTAGCGCTACGCGAATCGCCGCCCAGGCGCAGGCGGTCATCGAACAGCGATCCATTCCAACCCTGAAGCGCCTCGGGCAAGGAAGTAGCCGGGATGGCGCCTTGAACGAATGCATTACCAACGGCATTGCGCAGCCCTCCGCCGGTGGGGTTCACATGACAAGCGGCGCATTTGAGACCGCTTCGAACAGCGAGATAGGGCTCAGCACTGACACTTGAAAACAGCAGCACAAAAGCCATACCGATGAGCAATCGAAAGGCCTTCATTTTTGTGCTCCGTTGTTGATCCACTGACGAATGAGCCCGATGGTCTGGGCGTCCAGATAGGGACCACCCAGGGGCATGCGAGCTCCGACGGCCTGATGGCCCTCGAGCTTGTGAATCAAGTAGCTGTTGTCCGCATCACCTGGCGCCACGCGCTTGAGCGCTGGCACACCTCCGCTAGACACGCCGACCAGCATCACAAAGCTGTTGCTCGCGTCCAAGCGCAAACCGCGAGGCGCTGCAGCCCCGGAATGGCAAGCCGTGCAGGCGGGCGTGAACACATGGGACTGGATGGAGCTGAACTTGGCCGTCATCGGTCCCGCTGGATCGTCGCCCTCACCGATCGGCCTGCCATTGGCATCTAGACCTTCGCCGCTGCCGCCACCACAACCGGCGATGGCCGCCAATGCAGCGCATAGCCCGTACAACATTACCTTGGAAGCTTTCCTCATGTCCGCCCTTTCTTGGCACTCATTGCCCGGTGAGTACCCGTCCGGCGGGGTCAGGTTCAAGGCTAGGTGAAATGAACGACAGGCGGCAGGATCTGCAAATAATCAAAAGGCAGTCGTGAGTCCGAGCACCGCAGTTTGGCGACGACTCGAATCCGTCCAGATATAGGGCCCGCCACGGCTGACTGACACCCAAGCGAGTTGCAAGTCGCTGCTGGCGCCAAGCTGCCAGGACACGCCGAGGCGAAGGTCCACGCGAGTCGGTCCATGCGACCCGACATAGGACAGGATCCGCCCTCCACGCCCATCCAGCACACCGACATGGCCAATTGCAGCAACCCCATTGGCGAGTGGCCACCGCAGGTTGAACTCCGCATAGGCACTGCGGTTGCCGCTGCCATAGTAGTCCGGCGAGTGGAAAAAACGCACGCTCCAGCGCTCGCCCAACAGCCCTGCGTAGACCTCATTGAAGTCATAAGGTCCTGCCCGGTGAAACGTGTGGGCCAAGGCACCTACTTCTGCGTCGAGCCCCGGCAGGATCGCGAAGACCCGGCCACTGTAGCCCTGCAGCCAGGCGCCCTGCCGGCCTGCGGTAAAACGCGCTTGCGCCATCTGTACGCCGCCATACCAGCCCGCGTCGCCATCCCACGCCAGACCCAATTGAACGCTTGGCCGATTGCTGCTGTAGGACATGCCTCGATTCCTTGCATCGGTCTGCATAGACAAGGTCCCACCCAGATCGGCCCACGCCGGCCCGGTGACACCGAGCAGCGAGACAATCAAGAGCGTCAAACGAAGCAAGCGCGCGGAGAACATCAGTCGGAAGTTTGCCCCAGCGCAAGGCACACGGGCCCACGGCGCCCAGCATGGTGCGCCAAGGTCGCACAACCGTCGATGCGGCCTTTGTCGGTGATCAACGTCGCCTTCAACACATCCAAGGGCTGAGCTTTTGCATCCAATTCACGCACCAGCGCCAGCAAACCTGAGGCATGCGCGGCCGCAAAGGACGAACCCGTCACCACTGTCCAGCCACCGCCCGGTGCGGCGCTGGGCACATCACGCCCCGGCGCGAACAAAGTTCCTTCCGGCCCGGGCGGTGCGCTGCCAACGACCAGCACACCTCGATGGCTGGCCGGAAATGGCCCGCCCCGCATCGATTGCGCCGCAACGATGGTGGCGCCGCGCGCCTGCGCTTGGTCCAGCAATAGCGCCAGCAAGCGATCATCAGGGCCACCCAGGCTCATATTGATGATGTGCGCGCCATGCTGGATCGCCGCATGCAAGGCCTTGGCCAAGCCAAGGCTTGTGCACAGCGTCTGGTCCCGCGGTGCCTGCCAGCAGGCGCGCAATGCCAACAGCCGAGCTTGTGGCGCTACGCCGACGATGCCGGCGCCGTTGTCAGCTCTCGCCGCAATGATGGAGGCCACCGCAGTGCCATGAGCCTCCGCCTGCAGAGGCCGGTCGTCGACAAAGTTCTCGCTGAAGGCGATCTGTCCAGCAAGATCCGGATGACGCGTCTCGACGCCACTATCCACAACCGCCACGCGCACGCCACGGCCGGTGGCAAGCTTGTGCAACTCAGCCAGTTGCCACTGTTGGGCTGCGGGCTGCGCCGTATAGAGCGGCTCCTTTTGACTCACTGACGCTAGGCCTTGCGCTTCATAGAGACTCACCGCTTGAGCCCAGGCGACTCGATGGTCTTCCCCCACCTTCTGAGCCGATTCATTCGCTGAGCGAGGATCACCCTCAGGCAGACGCATGACAAAACAGTCCACGCCAGCCAGCGGCATCGCCCACTCGCTGAGCATCTCCAGCCCATGCGTACGGGCCAAGGCCTGAGCCACATGCCGGCGCGACTGCCGGCCCACGCCTTCGCCATACGTACCAGCGTAGCTACCATCCGGACGGTAATGCGCCTTGGGAAGTTGCAGCATGACAAGCACTTGACGTCGCGCTTCGTCCGCTTGCAAATTTCCTTGCGCCCACGCACCGCCAACAAGCAACCAACAGGCCCACAAAACAAGGGTGTTCCGCCAAGCCCTCATCGCGGCGGTCTCGGTTGCAGTGACTCTGCAAGCGCAACGATAGGCGCTTTGCGGAGTGCAGCGAGGCCTTTCGCATCAACGCGCAACAACCAAGCGCCGGTTTCAGTAGGTCCACCTACAACACTAGCCCCCTCGGACAGCAGCAACTTACGCACTGCGCGTTCACTCGTCTCGGGCTTGAACATGACCAATGCATCCGCAACAACAGGCACGCTGTTAGAAGCCGACAATCCTTCATAGACCGACTCAGCCGGGCTCGCCTGCAGCCACAAACCCAGCAACATGGCAATCGCCGCCCCCTGTAGGCCCAGTACCCAAGCAATCCACCGCGGCACCGTAGATGCCGTCGACTTGGCAGGCCGCATCAGTGCGTGCATCTTGGCTAAGCCCACCTCGACATCACCGCAATCACCTTGAGCTCGCGCCACGGCCAGCACCGTCTGCATGGGTTGCTCAGCAGCCAACTCATTGCGGCAAGCCTGGCAGTGCAACAAGTGTTGCCGCACTTGCTTCAAATCAGCCTCCCCGAGCTTGCCGCGCGCAAACCAGGGCAGCAGGGCCTGCACAGCCACGTGTTCATCTTTTTCCATGTGTACGACCACGCTCATCACAATTCACCTTGCCGCCCGGCCAAGTCGTCCAACAGCAGACGTAGCCGCCGCCGAGCGTAAAACATTCGCGTTTTCACGGTCTCGGGTGGACAGCGCACCACATCAGCAATTTCGGCATAGGCCATATCATGGAAATAACAGAGCTCCACAACCGTCCGATGCTCGAGCGACAGCTCTGCCATTGCTTCACGCAGCCGACCACGCAGTTGCTCGAGATCCAAACGCTGCTCCGGTCCTGGCCCGGGATCCATCGGCTCATCAACGCTTCCGTCGTCCACCGGCAAGTCCTGCCTAGCCAATGCCTTAAGCGCCTTGCGGTAGGCGATACCAAAAATCCATGTCGACAGCTTGCTGCGCCCGTCAAAGCTCTCAGCGCGCTGCCAAACAACCATCATCGTGTCATTCAACACCTCCTCGATCGCTTCCGGGCGGCGCATCATGTGCGCTAAAAATCGCCACAACCGGGGGTGATAGATCCGGTAGAGGACGTCAAATTCGCTCCGCCGTCCACGCTTAATGGACTCCAGCAGCGCCAACTCCGCGGACTCAGCCGACGGCGTTCGACCATCAACCGGGGCATCCTCACGCATTTTTTTGGAGCTGGGCCACTTCAACATTCTTGTCCTCGAAAACCCTTGAGTTCCAGACGAGCAACAAAAGGTTCAATCCAAATGCAGCATCCGTCACCGCAGCAATGGACAAAGCCTCACTTTCTGTAAGGCCAGTCCTTCGACGCATGGTTGATCTGAACTGAAGCGCACACCTGCTTAAAGAGAGCGTCGTACTGCTTGAACGTCGATCATGAGCTGTCGAACCAAACACTTCGACAAGGCGATATTTCTGCATGACTGCCTGCGCACTGAGTACACCTCTCATTGCAGGAGCTATTGCAGACGACGCAGTCACGAAGCTGCAGCCAGCGTCTCCTTGCTTGACTCGAGCGCCGACGTCACAGCTACCTCCCGCACCGCGATTAGCGCCCAAAGGCCCAGAGAGCAAGGTGCTAGCCGACACCGACTCACCCTTGAATGTGTTTGGACCGCTCGGCAATGCGTCGACGCCCCCCTGGGCGCCCGGAATGCGATTGCCAGATCTGGCCGGGGCACGTTCGCCGCATTTAAGTACGGCAGAACTGCCTAGCGACATGCCAATTCGCACTCTCGCGAGCGTCGACCTTTGGAACTTCGCGGAGTCCAGCAGATTTTTGGTATCAAAGCCTCGTAGATTTCCATTAAAACTAAGAGTCGCAGTCTCCACCAATGCCCCCTCGGCCGACTCGCCTCCACCAAAGTGGCACACGCCCAAGTGGCAAACTCCTTCAAGGGTAGACTGGCAAACACACCATCCTCCAACTGGCTGGACCTGGCCGGCGGATGAGGCATCTGCCTCCAACGGCGTCATGTCCGTGGATTTCACCAGACACCCGGCACATATAAACATGCCGAACTGAGGTGTAAGCACGCTCCATCCAATTCGTAACGAAGCCATCGGCAACGGACGCCTATCTGTCGGCCCGACTGAGGCTCGTCGTCCATCGAACTCTCAACCCATGGCTGCTCATACATAGGAACTCCGCTCTTTCATCCTTTGGGATCAGAAGATGAACAGCCTCACAAATACATGAGGTCTCTATGCATCCCCAGAACCACGGCACCACATCTGGGTTCTGCGGATCGCCGGCCTAGGAGGCAAAGGGCGATCGCCAACGGATTGAATGCACTTCAGGCCCAACAGTAGCCCGAGTCCACAAGGCAAGACTCGAGCAGAACCACTCTCTCGCCAAGGTACTTGATATGACAGAGACCCTTGACACTGGGCCAGCTGCGAGCGGGGAGCCGCAAAGTAGCGGCACCATCGAATAGTTGACCGCAAAGCATGGTGCAGGCAAGAAGGACCAGCTGCAAACTGCGCAACCGACGAGCAGAAGAAGCAGCAACAGTCCATTGCCCCCTTCTTCCGGGAAACCATCTCGTCTGGCAGGGCCTGCACCATCAAAATCAACCGCATCTGACCATTGCCACCTTGCTCTGGATTTGATGGCTGACAAGCACCCACCCCTTACGCTTGAAATCGAGCGACAGCGTCCACCAATTGGCTAGATTGATGTTTCAAGCTTTCAGCTGCGGCGGCCGATTGCTCGACCAATGCAGAGTTTTGCTGCGTAACTCGATCCATCTGACTGATGGCTTCACTGACCTGTCGAATGCCATTCGCCTGTTGCACGCTTGCTGCCGCAATGCCGCCTACCCTCGATGTAACGATTTCAATCGAATGCAACAGCTCCGCCATGGTTGAGCCTGCGTGCTCAACCATCGACGTTCCTTTTTCAACGGAAACTGCACTCGCACCGATCAGTGTTTTGACATCCTTCGCGGCGGCTGCGCACCTTTGCGCCAAAGCCCGGACTTCACCCGCAACCACGGCAAAGCCACGCCCCTGCTCCCCTGCGCGAGCGGCTTCCACAGCGGCATTGAGCGCCAGGATGTTCGTTTGGAAGGCGATCTGATCGATGGTGCCAATGATTTCAGAGATGCGGGCGGAGGCCGAGCTGATTTCCCCCATGCTCGATACGACTTCACCAACGACCTCGCGGCCACGGATCGCAGTCTTGGCCACCGCATGGGCCAGCTCATTCGCATCCCTCGCATTGTTCGCATTGTTCTGGACCGCGGCATCCAACTGACTCATGGTGGCCGCCGTTTGCTCCAGCGCACTGGCTTGCTCTTCAGTGCGCTGACTGAGATCAGAGTTTCCAAGGGCGATCTGAACACTTGCAGTGGCGACGCTGTGAGCATTTTCTCGCACGCTGAGTACCAAGCCAGAAAGTGCCCCTTGCATCTCGCGCAGCGCCTGAGACAGCACACCCAGCTCATCACTGGTGACGTTGTCAATTCGGGCTCGTAGATTTCCGTTTTTGATTTGCTCAGAGAAGTCAATGGCCAGCGCTAGAGGCTTGGTGATGGAGCGAGTAACCAGCCAAGCGAAGAAGAGTGCAGCCGCGATACCGACGGACGAAGCGCCAATCGTCAGCTTCATCGCTGTAGCCCGGTCCTCCGTTGCCTGCTCGTACTCGTTCTTCGCTACATCGGTTTGCAGCAAGATCAATTCATCCAATGCTTTCTGCGCCATGGGTGCAATTGGATGAATAACGTCTGAATTGACCTTCAAGCTCTCTTCCAACTTGCCAGCTTGCATCGCCCGCATCGCTGGCAGTATTCCTTCTTTCACGTAACGCGAGCGCACAGCAATGAATTGCTCAGCCAAACGCTCTTCGTCCGGAGCCATCGCTGTAGATTTGTACGCGTCCCAGGCCTTCCCTACACGCTCGACGTTGCTCAAGATCTCAACGCTTCGCTTTGTCAAATTCTCTTGATCTGGCCTCTGTTGCATGTCGAGAACGAGAACTCGATTGCGCACCATGAGGTAGTTGATTTCCGCCAGAGACTGGATCGCCTTCGTTCGATCCAAATAGACAGTCTTCAGTCGACCGTGAACCTGGTCGATCAAGGACAGAGACAAAACAGCGCTAATCGCAAGCAGAGCTGCAATTGCGCAAAATGACGCCATCAAACGGGTTCGAATACTGACTCTGTTTAGTACGTACATCCTGGCTCCTGAAATTGGTCCTACCCCGCATCAGCTCAATAGGCCATCGGCTTGCGCACTCTTGATTCAAGGCAAGCGATGCGCCACCTTATTTTGGGAAACAATGATTCCATAAATGCGCGACAATCGGTAGACGGAGTTGCACGGAATTTCCAGGCAAATCTTGGTCTACGAGAATCTATCCAGTTGAGCAGAGCTTGTCTCTATGCCAATGGTCGCAAGAGCGTTCTTGAACCAACCTCACCTGAGCAAAGCGCTGGTGTTCGGTACGCGCTCGAACTCAAGCCGAGAGAACCCACTGAGTCAAACGCCCTACTGGAGCAGCCAGGTGCTTGAGACCATCAACCCAAACACATGGGATCCATCAGCCAATTGCATCTTTCAGGATGGGGCCAAGTTGGCGGCAGATCGCAGGCCGTTGCGACCACGGCTATTCAACGAAAGCCACGCTCCACATTCCGTGAAAGCTATGTCGACAATTCTCGCGACAGAAGGTACGCCGACGAAAACGCTAGTCTTGACCGCAATTTTCTCCGCGGCTCGTCCGCGTCCAGTTGACTCACGAGGTGCCACCGGATGAGGCTTTACATCGACGAGCCCTTACAGGATTTCGATGAAGAAGCCTTCAACCATGTCGACGCTACTCTTGAATACTCAAACACCAGCAAGAAGGGAGTGTCCCCGTGAAGTTTGGAGGTTATGCGCCAGAGATCCGTAGTTTCGAAGTACATCAGATCAACGAAACCCTGATGGCCTGCCTGTCCCCGGTTGGGGAAGTGGTCTTCCTGTCCCCGATTGAAGTCGAGCAACTTCTACGGGATCCCGCCGGCCTTCCAGCAGCCACGGTCCGCGAGCTCAAGTCCAGGCACGTGTTGAAAAGCGCTGGAAACAGCCCAGGCCTGGATCGCCTGTATGCCGCCAGACTGAGTGCGAAGCGCTCGATCGCCGCCAACGGGCCGGAACTACATATTCTTGTCCCAACCCTGCAGTGCGCGCACAGCTGCCAGTATTGCCAGGTCAGCCGAGCAATCGATTCAGAAGGCTTTTCGCTCACGCAGGATCAACTTTTGATGGCCTGTGACACCATCATGGACAGCGGCGCGAGCTCCCTCACTGTCGAGTTCCAAGGGGGCGACCCCTTGAATCGATTCGACCTTGTTGAGTTCGGAATCGAAGCGCTGGCACATCACCACAATCGCCGAGGACGCCCCATTCGCTTCGTCATCGCCTCGACGCTCCACCAACTCACTGCCGACATGTGCCGATACTTTGCCCAGTACGACGTCAAGTTATCGACAAGCATTGACGGGCCCGCCTGGCTGCACAACAAGAACCGCCCTATTCCAAGTCGTGACTCCTACGATCGCACGGTTGCTGGCATCAAGTTGGCTGTCGAAGTACTGGGCCGCGAGAGCATTTCTGCCTTGATGACAACCACCAAGACCAGCCTTGATCATCCTGAGGACATCGTTGATGAATATGTGTCGCTCGGGCTGCACGAGATCTTCCTTCGCCCGCTCAGCCACTACGGATTTGCGCGCCGCAACCTTGGACTACTGGGATACACCACAAACGCCTTCATGGCTTTCTACCGACGAGCGCTCGACCGAATTCTCTGGTGGAACGACAGAGGAGTGCCCATCCGGGAAGTCCACGCGAGCCTCGTATTGAACAAGCTGATTGGCAGCTTCGACGCGGGCTATGTGGACCTGCAAAGTCCGAACGCAGCCGGCAGCGCCGTGCTGGTCTACAACTACGACGGGCATGTCTACCCAAGCGACGAGGCGCGGATGCTCGCTGAAGCGGGTGACACCAGCTTCCGGATGGGACTCATCGGTACGCCTCTCACCACCTTGCTGGCGAGCGAAGCCGCTCAACGCATCGCCCGTGAAGGCTCCGCCGATGCTGATAAGGCCTGCAAGGCCTGTTCGTTCAAGCACCATTGCGCTCCCAGCCCTGTCGATGCAGCATCATTGAGTGGCACTGCTCGGCCAACGGCCAGCACTGAGCACTGCCTCAGGAGCAAAGCACTCTTTGGCGAGATGCTGCAAAGACTGGTTGCGACCCGGGAATGCGGGGGCAGCGCTGGGGTGCTCTTTCATGCCTGGGCAAGTCCGGCCGGACAGGGCTCGTAGTCATGCGGAATGTGCACCTAACGACTGAAGCACATGCCTCTGGCATGTTCAGGGTGGACCGGATCGACCCTGACCTGGCTCAATTGAGTGGGTCTAACTGGACAGGCCCTATCACCATCGAAGTTCGAACGCGAACTTCAGCTCAGGAACCTGGTGCGCTCGGCTCCCTCGAGGTCGGAGACATTGTGAAACTGGCGCAGGGTAGCTCCCGCGCCGTCGTCTGCTTTCGCCCCAGCGACCGCCATCACACTCTGTTCGTCACCAATCAGTGCAATAGCCGCTGCCTGATGTGCTCGCAGCCACCGACTTCAGACGATGACGGTTGGCTTTTCACCGAGGCAGAGCGCATTGTCGAACTGGTGTCCGTTGCGCCGGAAGTGGTCGGGATCACAGGAGGGGAACCGACGCTCCAGCCAATGCGGCTGCGAAAACTCCTCGATTGCATCCATTCGCGGTGGCCGGATACCAAAGTGGAGGTGCTCACGAACGGCCGCTGTCTTGGCGATGACCAGGTGGCGGAGGCCCTCCTCAGCGGACTGCCACCTGGTCGTACCAACTGGCTTATCCCGCTGTATGCAGGCAACGATGAAGTCCATGATTTCGTCGTGCAGTCCGCCGGAGCCTTTGACGAAACGCTCTCGGGGCTGCTCAATCTTCAGCAATTCGGCCAAGGCATTCAGCTCCGAACCGTGATGGTGAAGCCCGTGATTGAGCATCTTGAGCAATGGGCCCGTTTTGTAGGGCACAGTTTGCCATTTGTTAAAGCGGCAGCCTTGATGGCCACGGAACCGATCGGGTTTGCGTTGGCCAACCAGGAAGCGTGCCTCGTCGACGTCACTGAATATGCCGACGAATTGGGTGTCGCCGTCCAGAACTTGGTGCATAGCGGCATATGCCCAGTCCTGATGAACATGCCTCTTTGCAAAGTACCCGAACCACTGCGGCGATTCGCAGCTCGAAGCATTTCAGACTGGAAGAACGACTACACGCCCGCATGCGAAGGCTGCGCACTCAAAGGAGCGTGTGCAGGCTTCTTCGTTTGGGACAAGAGCTCACTCTATCGAACGGGCATCAAGCCCGTCCCTGTGCAGGTTTTTGGAGGCGCACATGTCTAAATTCATTCATACCCTGGCTCTCTTCATCGCCAGTGCCCCGCTACTCGGCACAAAGGCCAATGCCGAGGCCGCGACAGGATCCGCGTCCCCGCCACTCGAACCCAAGCCCGTGTCTCTGAGGCCGCTGAACCTTGAGATGGACAACCTGTTCGCTGGCCACCGATCCCATTCCAGCCACCGATCGCACGCCAGCCACAGTTCGCACTACTCCGGGTCTGGTACAGGGTCGGCGGCGCCAAGTCCACCACCGTACTATGTACCAACGCCAGCCCCCACCCCGACGCTGACTCCGGCTCCGCCGCCGCGACAGTCTTACTCCTTGGTGCCTGAAGACTCGGGAGCGGATCAGAAGGGTACGAAGTCAAAGGCTCCAATCCCCGCGGCAGCGCAGCCACTGGGAAGCGCCTCAAAGGCGTCGGCTCAGCAAGACGAGGGCGCGGCACCAGACTTGACCCGAGGCGAGAAGCTCCGTTTACAGGTCATGCGTGTGCAAATCGCATTGAAGCGCCTGGGCCTGTTTCATGGGGTCGTGGACGGCGTCTTCACTGCTGAAACGCGGGAGGCCTTGTCGAACTTCCAGACGGTGAAGAACTTGCCAACCACCGGGATGATGACGACACAAACAATGAACGCGCTCGGTCTTCCTGCTGTGAACTAAGCGAGCATCTCAGCGATGCGTATTGGTAAGCTCATTCAGCACTTGCAGTTACACCAAGTCGAAGAGCTGGTGGATGCCGGCGAAGCCCATCCCTGGCCACTTTCGAGCGTAGACGCCCCATTTGGATGAACGGTGACGTTCGGGCTGGAGCTCTGGCATCGATGTCTAGCCTGATGCTGATGGAAAAGTCGATGAAGACGCGCCAGCAAGCACCACCAAGGCATGGACTTCGACACAAACCAAACCCATACCCCAAGCCCGAATGTGAGACCTGTCATCAAGGTGCCCTTCGCACACACGCTGGGGCGACATCCGTACACCTATGCTGCGACACATCCAATGGCGCACATTCCGAAGCCTGGGTATTTGTCTAAGCGCAGTCGCTGGTCACTCGACCGTCAAGGTGGCGAGGACTCTGCTACTTCCTCTCGCAGCTCGACGAAGAGGCAGCTGTGCACTGCCAATAGACACTAGAACTTCTGCCTCCTTCTTGCCTCGCGACTGCGAGTCTCTCATCCAGGCAGCTTGAAGGTGCCCACCTCAGTAGCCAGCCCGGCCGCTTGCTCCATCATCGTGTTGGAGGCCGCCAGCGTCTCCTCAACCAAGGCCGCGTTTTGTTGTGTCATTTGATCCAGCTGGCCCACCGCTTCGCTCACCAGACTGATGCCAATGGATTGCTCTGCGGTAGCCCGAGCGATATCAGCAAGCAGTTGATTTATTCGACCCGCTGACAAGACAATCTCCTCCATCGTCGCGCCGGCCTGACGCACAACCCGCACGCCGGATTCGGTCTGCTCGACGCTGACGCCGATCAGCCCCTTGATCTCCTTCGCTGCATTGGCCGATCGTTGGGCCAAACTACGCACCTCAGACGCGACCACAGCAAAGCCTTTGCCCTGTTCACCCGCACGAGCCGCTTCGACCGCCGCATTCAACGCCAGGATATTGGTCTGGAACGCGATCGAATCAATCAAGCCGATGATGTCATTGATGGTGTTGGCTGAAGACTGAATGCGCTGCATCGTCGCCACGACCTCGCCAATCACCTCACCGCCGCGCGACGCCACGCTGGCATTTCGCTCCGCAAGCGCGGCCGCTTCCCGAGTCGTTGCAGCAGTGCTGGCCACTGTGACTTGCATCTGTTCCATGGAACTGGCCGTCTTCTGCAATTGCGCTGCGGTCTGCTCGGTACGATTGGATAGATCTGATGTGCCGATTGTCAGTTGCTGGCTGGCCGAAGCGACTTGATCGGCTGAGCGCTGCACCTTACCCAGCGTTCCGGACAGACGTTGCTGCATATCGCGCATATGCAACAGCACCTGGCTCAATTCATCACGACCGCGCACTCTGACTGCTGTCGTCAAATCACCATCGGCCACTGCGATTACCTCGCGTGTCACCGCGCGCATGCCTGCATTCATGGCCAAAGCAAAGGCATAAAACAGATAAGCCGCCAGCACAATGAAGCCGCTCACCAGCGCCAGGGTCGATGTCAGCCGGCCACCCAAATCAGCTTCCCGCATTTCCAACATGGCGGCCAACAATTGGTTGTACTTGCCTTGCAGCTTCCAGAGTTGCGAGACCAATGCATCCGCACTGGCGGAGACCTTCTGCGCCTGCTCCACACCACCCGCACCCGGTGAATCGGTGGCCAAATCGCGGAACTTGGCAATCTGCTTTGGCAATTCGGCAAGGTCCAAGACAGCCGCGAGTTCCGTCCGGGCCTTGGCCACTTTAGAGGCATCGTCGATGAGGCGGGCTTCGAACAGTTCGATCAGCGCATCCATTCGCGCCAACTCCTGCGCCGCAATATCAGCCCCCTGTCCGGCGGCCGAACTCGTGGCCGAAAGAATGCCCATCTTGCTCACGTGTTCGATCAATTCCGGGAGCACCAGAAAGGCAGCGTCCATCGTGAAATAACTATCCAGATCAGGGTCGAGCACCAACCCGCTGGAATCCACCACCGCACCCAGAACCCGCGACCAGCCAGCCACATGCTTCGCATGTCCAGCATAGAGCTTGAAGAGGCCCTCGCTGCTGCCCGGCAAGCTCGCCAAGGCCTGCTCAGCCTTTGCCAATGGTTCGGCCGTCTCGAAGGATGCGCCAAACTGCGCATCCAGCGGCTTCAGCGCCTTGATCGCGTGAGTCAGTGCCGTGGCGCCACCTACTTCACCGCCAGCCATTTTCACGCTCTGACGCAACACTGCATCGCGATGCACTTGCGCTTGCCGCAGCACAGGCAACAGCTTGGCTACGTATTCAACGCCTCTGCGCTCCACACGCGTAGCCTCGATCAGTTCACGCTTGGTCTGCCAGAACGAACTGAGCAAGACCAGCATGGGAATCAAGAAGGCCGCGCTGATGATGGCGGCTTTGGCCGAAAACTGGCAGCGCTGCATAAGGCGCAGCGCTGGCGAGAACAAGCGCTTGAATCCTTGGTGATTCGAACCCGACCTGGAAACATCCCTCGGCATTTAAAACTCCTCAATTTAGAGCGCTGCGCCACTTCCGGTCAGGTTCCAACCAGAGGGAAGCGCGAAAAGCAAACATGAAGCGGCACCCGGTCAGACTCAGACGGGTCCCTCAATGGGCGGTTGTGGTCGTGATCTATGGCAAGTGCGGTCGCTTGAGAAAATAGGAGCCGTGCCTGCTGGGTCAACGTTATGGAATCGTCCATCTGCCTTGGATGAGCGCAGTTCAGATAGGCCCATTCGGCACCACATGCGGACAGGTGAAAGAGGCGCGGCACAGACAAAGGGACTGGCGCTGCGCTACCCGTCAACCATCAAGCCCGCATGAAACTCTCCCAACTGCGAGAAATCACCCTGGCCTTCGCCTTGGCCAGAACCCTGTCGCGTCCGACTGTTGCGGCAGCGAAGGACAGCAAGGGGACCAAGCGCATCTCGGCGCCTCTAGCCAAGCACCAATGAAGCTTCAGCGTGATCGAACAACGGAATCCGCACCATGAAAGCGCCGATCTCCGCCCGAACCTGAATCGACTTCGCTAGTTCCAAATAGACAACCTTGAATCGACCGTGAAAGCGGCCGCTCAAAGACAAAACAGCGCCAACCATGGGAGAAGCTCTGATCACGCAAAACGACCTCATCGAACGCGCTCGAATGCTGACTCTACTTAGGACGTACATCCTGATTCCTGCAAATGTTCCGCCTCCTTGGATCAGCTCGATAGGCCTGCGGCTTGCGCGCACCTGGATTGAAGCCAGACCGGCGCCACCGATTTTAGGGAAACAATGATTCCATACATTTACAACAATCGGTATCGAAAGTTGCAAAGAACTGGCGGACCGTATTGTTTTATGCGACAAACAAAGGTGAGCCATTTGCCTAGGATGCGTCACTTCCAGCTCGCTCTCTTTAACCGCTTCTGCCGTTGTCCGCATGAAGCGACCCGCCGCCCCGAAACCGGACCGCTCACCCCACTCAACCCATCTTCTACGGAGCCCGAATGAAACTCTCCCGACTGCGCGTGAGCGCCTTGGCCGTCGCCTTGGCAAGCGCCTACACGCTTCCAGCTATGGCAGCTGCCAAAGACAGCAAGGAAGCAGAGCGCATCAAGGCGCTCGAAACCAAGTTGGAGAAGAGCCTCGCAGTGATCGAGCAACTGAACCAGCGCCTGGCCGAGTTGGAAAAGCAGCCCAAAGCGGCGATGGCGTTAGCACCTGCACAGCCGGCAAAGACGCCAGTTGTCGAACCTGACCCGGTAGCCCAAGCTCGAATCGAAACACTGGAGCAAGGCGTGCGCGACCTGGCAGCCGCCACCGCAAGTGCTAATAGGGGCACAGACACTGGCGTGCCCCTGCATGGCTTTCTCGATGTCGGCTATGTCCACCACAACAAGAGCGCCGATGGCCTGCGTAGTGGCAGCAAGCTCGGTGTGATGGACATTTACCTAACCCCTCAGTTCGGCAGCAACGTGCGCAGCTTGATCGAACTGGCGTTCGAGTACGGCGAAGGTGGCTCGCTGGCCACAGACGCCGAACGACTGCAAATCGGCTATGCCTTCAGCGATGACTTCGTGCTCTGGGCGGGTCGCTTCCACACCCCCTATGGCTACTGGAATACCGCCTTCCACCACGGCGCGCAGATCCAGACCGCGATCACCCGGCCGCGCTTCATCGCCTTCGAGGACCAAGGTGGAATTTTGCCGGCACACACAGTCGGCGCCTGGGTGACCGGCCGGGCATCCACAGATTTAGGTCGGGTGAACTACGACTTCTACACTGGCAACGGCAATCGCATCAGCGAAGGCGTTCTGGACTTCAATGCCAGCGGTGATGACAACCGCAGCCCTATGCTCGGCTTCAATGTCGGTTTGAGCCTGAAGGCGGTGCCCGGCCTGACTCTCGGTCTGCACGGCATGCGCCAAACGGTCGGCGGAGAAAATGCCAACGGCAGTACCCAGGGCAAAGCCCGCACCCAGTTCCTTGGGGGCTACGGTTTTTGGGAGGGCGACAGCTTTGAGCTGATCGGCGAGTACTACCGATTCAACAATCGCGATCTCGCCAGCGGTGGTGGTAAGCATCGCTCCTGGGCCGCGTACATGCAGGTCGGCTACAACCTCGCCAGCAGGCTGACTGGTTTTGTCCGAGTCGAGAAGGCCTCGCTGGATAGCGCCGACCCCTATTTCGCCCTGCAGGAGAGCGGCAGTTCCTACCGTCAAGCCAGCATCGGACTGCGCTATGACCTTGATCCAAGGTCGGCTGTGAAGGTGCAGCTGGACAACAACCGGGATGCCGCCAATCCCTTGGGCACCGTCAATTCGCTGCGTGCGCAATACGCGATCCGTTTCTAAGGAGCAGGCCGTGCACAAACCCACTTCTCTGCTTGCCGCCGCCCTCACCACCTCACTGCTGCTGTCGCAAGCGGCTCAAGCCGGTGATGTGTTCATGATCGCCAATGCCAACGTCACACTCAGTGCGGACGAAATCCGGGAGGTCTTTGTCGGCGACAAACAAACCGCCGGCGGGACCAAGCTCGCTCCGATGGACAACAGCGCTGCGCAAGCCGACTTCCTCGCCAAGGTGATCAAGGTCGATGCGGCAAAGTACGCTTCCATTTGGGCCAAGAAAGGTTTCCGCGAGGGCATCAATCCGCCGCCAGTACGCGCAAGTGATCTTGAGGTGATCGCTGCGGTCAAGTCCACACCGGGCGCCGTAGGCTACGTGTCCAAAGCCTCGGCTGACGTCAAGGTGCTGCAGAAATACTGAGCAGCCCATGCGCCAAAACTGGTTCAATGCAACGCTGCTTTTTGCCCTGGTGATGGCCGTGCCGGCGGCAGCGCTAGCCGGCAGCACCGCAGATAGCGGCACGATGCTGTGGCGCCTGCCTGGTCGCTTCGTCGATGACCACGAGCGCCAACACAACCTCGCTGACTTCGCTGGCCAGCCGGCCATTGTGGCGATGGAGTACAGCGAGTGCCGTTTTGTCTGCACGGTCAATTGGCGCAAATTGACCGAAATCCAGGCCGAAGCTGACCGCCGTGGCCAAAAGCTGCGCTTCTTCGTCATCAGCATCGACCCTGAGCACGATACGCCGACCCTGTGGCGGGAATACCGCGAGATGCGCGGCATGAAACGAGAAAACTGGCACTTCCTGACCGGCAAGCGTGCCGACACGGATCTCGTCGCCAAAACTCTGGGCATACGCTGGTGGCTCTACGACGGCCGGGTGATGCACGACTTCCGCATCTTGCGCCTCGACGCCCGGGGTCAGGTCTTGCGCGCGATGGACGCCTTCGACATCTCGGCCGCCAGCTTCCTGGCTGATTGAGTTCACCACGTCCGCCTCAGGCTGCAATGCCGCGGCCCTTGCAACTCGCGGCCTGCTTAGGCGGTCTGCACGCTGTCATTCAGCAGCATCGCAGCGTGCTGCAGCGCCAAATGTTGGGCGGCATGAACTCAGTCCTACATACGTTCGCTGGCGTTCGGCCCAAGGGCGTCAAGAATTTGAGGCGACTCGTTCGCCCCCTGCCATCGAGCCACACGGGACCGATGCAAATCAGCAACGGGTACCGTTTAGAAGCCAGCAATAGTCGCGATTGGAGTGCATGCGAGCTTGATTCGTTCAAGCTCCATGCGTTCGAGCGTTCGCCGGAAACTACGCGTCCCGGCGATCAGGTAGGTACTTGGTTAATATTCCTGCGCATGCGCTTCAGGTGGACCGGTCTCGGGGAATTCCATGAATTGCATCTGCGCCCCGTGAATTCGCAGTCGGCTTTCACACCACTCAGTCAAGTCAGGTCGGTCGGCATGCAGTGCCTTCAATCCTATGTACGCTTGGCAGATGCGTCGAAGGCACTCTGGGAACGTTGCTGCTCGCGCCATTTCACCAATACGGCGCGCCTGCGCAATCTCGCAGGGGCAAACGTTGAGCCTTTGCGCGAGCTGTAAAACCTGCTTCTGTTCGTCCGCCAAAATCCGACATGCTGTCTTCGCTCGCCGATATCCCATCAGCTGGAGTTGGTGTTTGGCGCTGTCCGTGCTGCATGCAACTTGAGCCAGCCACAACAGTGCGAGCAGGTCCGCCCAAACGGAGCGGACCTGCGGCGACGTCGACACCTCCAACGTCGCGGAACGCATCACTTCAAGTCGAAGCGATCAAGGTTCATCACCTTGTCCCAAGCACCGACAAAGTCGCGGACAAACTTGGCCTTGCCGTCCTCTTGGGCATAGACCTCGCACAAGGCGCGCAGCTGCGAGTTCGAACCAAAGGCGAGGTCAACGCGCGTTGCCGTCCAACGCACTTGGCCACTCTTGCGATCGCGTCCTTCGTACAGGTTGTCCTCGACCGGGCGCCATTGCGTCGACATGTCGAGTAGATTCACAAAGAAGTCGTTGCTCAATTGGCCCGGACGTTTTGTCAGAAGTCCTGCATCGGCATTGCCGACATTGCCGCCCAACACCCGCAGACCACCGATCAAAACCGTCATTTCCGGCGCCGACAGCGTCAACAGTTGCGCACGATCCAAGAGCATCTCTTCCGGGGAGACACTCAGGGCCATCTTGCGCCAATTTCGGAATCCATCAGCTTGCGGCTCAAGCACGGCAAAAGACTCAATGTCCGTTTGCGCCTGGCTTGCATCTGTGCGACCTGGCTTGAACGGCACCACGACCTCATGACCGGCTGCCTTGGCAGCCATTTCAATGCCAGCGGCACCACCCAACACGATCAGATCGGCGAGCGACACTTGCTTGCCGTCGGTCCTGCCCTGATTGAAGCTGCTTTGAATGCCTTCCAGCACAGCCAGCACTTTGGCCAGTTGCGCCGGCTGATTGACCGCCCAGTCCTTTTGCGGCGCAAGGCGCAGGCGAGCGCCATTGGCTCCGCCGCGCATATCGCTGCCGCGGTAGGTCGAGGCTGAGGCCCATGCAGTACTGACCAACTCAGTCACAGTCAAGCCGCTCGCTCGAATGCGGGCCTTCAATTCGACAACATCGTGCATCTCAATGAGCGCATGCTCGCGAGTCGGCACCGGGTCTTGCCAGATCATCGTTTCGCTTGGCACTTCCGGGCCGAGGTAGCGCCCCTTCGGGCCCAAATCCCGGTGAGTCAGCTTGAACCAGGCACGTGCATAGGCATCGGCGAATTCTTCCGGCTGGGCAAGGAAACGACGAGCGATCTTCTCGTAGGCAGGATCAAACCGCAAAGACATGTCGGCGGTGGTCATCTGCGGCGCATGCATCTTCCCGGGGACATGTGCATCCGCAACCATGTCTTCGGGCGCGACGTTCTTGGCCTGCCACTGAATTGCGCCCGCCGGGCTGGTGACCTGCTCCCACTCATACTTGAAAAGCACTTTCAAGTAGCCCATGTCCCAGGTGGTCGGATTGGGTTTCCATGCGCCCTCGAAACCGCTGGTGGTTGTGTCAACGCCCACGCCGGTACCCAGCTTGTTGATCCAACCAAAACCCATTTCTTCGATTGGCGCAGCTTCAGGCTCTGGACCGACGAGCGTGGGATCGCCTGCCCCGTGCATCTTGCCGAAGGTATGACCGCCAGCCACCAGCGCGACGGTTTCTTCGTCGTTCATGGCCATACGGGCAAAGGTTTCGCGCACATCGCGACCCGAAGCGATCGGATCTGGATTGCCATCAGGGCCTTGCGGGTTCACATAGATCAAACCCATTTGCACGGCCGCCAGCGGATTGGCCAACTGGCGCTCGCCGCTGTATCGACTGTTGGGTTTATCGCTGGTCGCCAGCCATTCCGACTCCGCGCCCCAGAAAATGTCCTCCTCCGGTGCATAGATGTCGGCTCGCCCACCGCCAAAACCGAAAGTCTTGAAGCCCATGGTCTCCATGGCCACGTTGCCGGTGAGGATGAACAGGTCAGCCCAGGAAACAGCGTTACCGTATTTTTGCTTGATCGGCCAAAGCAGTCGCCGGGCCTTGTCGAGGTTGCCGTTGTCCGGCCAGCTGTTCAGCGGTGCAAAACGCTGATTGCCATTGTTGGCGCCGCCACGGCCGTCAGCCGTGCGGTAGGTCCCGGCAGCGTGCCAGGCCATACGGATAAAGAGCCCGCCGTAATGCCCCCAATCAGCAGGCCACCAATCCTGGGAGTCCGTCATCAGCGCAGCCAGATCAGCCTTCAACGCCGGGTAGTCCAGAGTCTTGAAGGCTTCGGCATAGTCGAAGCCCTCATCCATCGGGTTAGAAGCAGCTTGGTGCTGGTGCAGGATCGCCAGATTGAGCTGATTCGGCCACCAGTTGGCGTTGGACTGCGCGCCATGTGTGCTGCGGGCCGCAGTCTGGTGAAAAGGACATTTAAGTTCTTGGGTCATCGTTCGCTCCTGTGGTTGACAAAACGAGCCCTATTGTTTTTGCTATTGGACTCCTCAGTCTAATTGGCATTGCCTATGCCGCTGATTGATGGAATCTGAGTACCTCTGATGGGGCCTCTAGGTTCAAACTGCTAACCCCTGGGCTCACTGACACCGACAATCCAGGCACGATTGCATGTCCTTGGTACACGACCACCCTCGCCTGCGCCCTTTGGCCCTGCTTCCATCTCAATCAGCCCGAAGCGGCACACACTGCAGCCCGACCGAATGGGCCCATCGATCCATGCGCAAATAATTTGCAGACATCCCATCAAATCAGCCTTGCTTGAGTGACGGCGATGTCGTACGGACGCTAGAGGCGTCCGAAAAGGAGCTACGTCGTAGCCCCTGAGATGCGCACGCAGGTCAGGGCCGCCATGGCCAGACCCTACGTAGACGGTACGAGCGGGTCCATTTACGCCTCTTGCGTGGCCGTCGATCCCCGTGAAACCAACTACGCAGGCCAATGGTCGCGAGCAGTGTGCTGCCCAACAGTACCCAGGCTTGCAACTGAAACGCCATGAAAGCATGCAAGCCGCGTGTCAGACGGCGCAGCAGCGCGTAGATCACCTGAGGACGCATGCTGCCCCATTCAGGCAGGTGGACAGTCTCAAATCGTGAGCATTGCAGGCTCTATCGGATGTCAAACACTCCGTACTGGACGGATTCAATATGGATGGGCCGATCCAGGTTGAGATTGCCGCGCGCCACGATCTGTTCCTTGAACACCGCAACTCTGTCGGAAGACGAACGCCACGTTGGATCTGCAACGAGTACGCGATAGCGGATGTCCAGATAGGCATTGAGCCAGCGGACTTCGTCGATACCGCTCGACGGAGTGCCAGCCAGCTCCTGTGTCGCTTGGGACACCAGTGCGTCCACCCCTTCCAATCCATGATTGATCGCACTGTCGTAGATTTGGGCGATCGCAGCTGCAGTCTTCAGGCCCAGCTTTTGGGCGACCTTCAGCGCGGGAAGGTAGTACTTCAGGTCGCTTTGGTGATTCTGGGCTCGTTCAAAATCCGCATTGAACTCGCCACTTGCTGAGGCATGAACTGCTCGAATGAAACCGGCCTCATCGCTGACTGCCATGGCCCGCAGCTGCGTCAAAAAAGGACTCAAGGGGTTATTGGGATGCAGGCTTTCAAACTCTTCCAGCACGGCGATGGCATCGCCATCGGCCGTGGTGAAACCGACCCAGCCCCAAGTCACACCACGGCCATCCCGAATGTTCTCGGCATATCCATAGGCCTTCTCGATTTGCCCGTTTTCCCAAATCGCCATCAATGACTCTGCGCGCCTTCGCTGCTCGGGCTGCAAAGCCCGAGCAGCCGCGACAGGAACCTCAACTGAAGGTGCGCTGCTTCCATCTGGGCTGGTGACAGCACTGCCGCCACCGCAAGCACAAAGCGCACAGACACTCAGCAGGGGCGCCACCCACTTTCGAAGCAGAGTTCTCAAGATCTAGACTCCGAGAATGGGCAGCACCGCTGGGCCAGTTGCGAGCAATCCGCTGAACTCACTGCCAAGCCATGTTCTTCGACCACCGAACTCCCGAGGTCGGGCATTTTCCGGAGTTGTTCGGATAGCTGCCGTTGATGACTTGATTGACAACGGTCAGACTGGACATCGTAGGGTCCTTCTTATAGATGTCCAGAGCCATGTTGGCGCGCCAGCAATTGGACGCGTCATCGCCCAAGCTCGGCGACTTCAACCAGCGAATGTATTGATCGGTCAGGTAGGTGGCAAAGCAGGTCTCTGCGCTCATGCTGCCGCAGTTGCCTGCCTGGCGCACCGAGGAGAAGGAAGAAGCGCTGGCTATGGAGCCGGTGTTCACCTGCACCTGAAAAGCCAAACCGACCAGATTGAAGCTGCTGAAGTTCGTGAAGCCCAGGCCCTTCAGAGCAGTAAGCACGGGTTGTAGCTTGTCGTTGTCGATGTGCGCGTAGTGGCTCATCACATACTGGACTTGCTTGGTGTCAAAGGCTGCCTGCAAAGCCTGACAGATCTTGCCCAGAGCTGCGCGTTTGGTGGCATTGGAACGCGCAAGATTGGGATACGGATCCAGCCTCGAATCGTCAGCCTTGAAGCTGGCTGCCGGCACGCCCGTGACCTGAACGCCCCAGGCCAACATGTCAGCGTTAGTGGCGTTAGGCTTGCCCAGAACATTGGGGGCAAAAGCCTTCTTGAAATAGTCAGGGAAGTCACCGACCGTGGTCACGCCAACGGGGCCAAAGGTGTTGCCGCGATAGTCTGAAATTCCCTGTGCAGCTTCGTAGTCCACCTCGCAATAGCGCCAGGGACCGGGGTCTTGGTAGTTGGTCGTGCTGTTCTCAGGGTAAGCGTCCATGCTCAGGACCGCTTGCCACTGGTTGACGCTCAGCTTGCGCCCCTTGTCAAAGGCTGCGCCGTAAACACGCGTGTCGCCCACACCAATGACACCTGCCACCGCTGCGGGCTTCACCGCGGTCACGAGCGCTTGCCCGGTCGCAGTTTGAGTGTTGGTGTAGAGCCAGCCATCTTTGATGACCGCGGTCGACTTGGCACCTTCGTAGTGCGTTGCTGCGGTGGCCAGAGAGGCCATGCTTGCCAGCGCCATCAGCGCGCACAGTTGCAAAGGTCGGAATGCATGCATAGTGTCGGTCTCCATTGCTGTCGGTTTGTTGCTATCGGTCGTGCTGCCCCCAACCAAATTGATCGCCAAGTTGGTCGTGCAGGAATGCCGCCTGAATAGCGACATCGGGCCCTGCTCTCAATGCACACGGGCGAACCCGTCTTGCATCAAATGGTTTCCGTCACCTTGCGCAGCAGAGGTGGCTTATCTGGATCCAGGCCCCGGGCAACGGCGAGGGCTGCGGCGAGCTGATAGGCCGCTTGGGCGCACAGTAGCGGCACCAAGGCCGCCGAGGCCTCCGCGAGAGGCAAAGAATGGGGTCCCGAAGCCTGGATACCGGCCAGAAAAACGCGGTGCCCATCGGCGCTAAGCTGCTCCGCCAACTCCCGCGTAGCGGGCTCACTGGCGTCCCGCTGGCCGAGTTGCAGCACCGCGATATCGTGCTGCAACAGCGCCATAGGTCCATGGCGAAATTCGGCGCTGCTGAATGCTTCAGCGTGCAGGCCGCAGGTCTCTTTGAACTTCAGGGCAGCCTCTTGCGCCACGGCCAGGCCCACACCACGCCCCAGTACTATCAGATGCTGGGCCGACAGAAGTGCTGCGCCAAGAGCATCCCAGCGGTGATCCCAAGACTCCCGTAGCTTCTGCGGTATCAACTCGACGTCACGGCGCAGTCCCTCGTCCTGCGTCCACTCGGAAACGAGCCGCAAAGAAGCCGCCAAGGTGCAGAGGAAAGACTTAGTCGCCGCCACACTCAATTCGGGACCGGCTCGCAAAGGCAAAGTGTCATCCGCCAGAGCAGCCAGCGGCGAGTCCTCGACATTGACCAAGGCCAGCACATACGCACCAGAGGCCTTGGCTGATCTCGTGGCAGCAAGCAAATCGGGGCTGCGCCCTGACTGCGAGATGGCAATGAACACACAGCCGGAAAGATCCTGCTGCTTGCCGTAAATCGAGCTCACAGATGGAGACAGCGAGGCCCCTAGCACCCCCAACTCCACCTCCACCAAGTAGCGCAGATAGGTCGCTGCATGACCCGAGCTGCCGCGCGCACAAGTCACCACGGAGCGCGGCCCCAAAGCGCGCAGCTTCTCCCCGATGCGTCTATAGAGATAGGCATCTTGCGAGCCCTGTAACGTGATTCGATCAGCAGCTTCGCGCGCCTCTCGCATCATCAACGTTGCACCCAGCTTTTCTTGGAATGAGAGTAGATCGGACATAGAGAGGGTGGGATTCAAATGTTGGAGTCAACTCACCTAGCGCGTGTTGCGAAGGTCGGTCGGTTTTCAATGCCCAGGGCCGAGGACTTGCTGGTCAGTTCTCTGAGTCAACACATTGCCGCCAAGGAGCAAACAGAGGCGGCTGCAGCGACTCCTATCAGCCGCACTGCGCGCCCCTCCAAGCCAACTCCAGCGGAAGCCACGGTTCGCCGAAGGCCAACACGGACGGTCGTCTTGCTTTTCATGAGAAGCACTTTAGGACGCAAGCCATCTTGCGTCAATACTTACATCCAGTGGGTGTAATAAATTGAAAGCGCTCTGAGCAGCTGCACTTCAAGATTGATATGCCAGCCAGGGCAGGCTTCGCCGAACTCGCCCGTGGAGGCACCAAGGTTAAGAACAAAGGTTGCAATCACATTGAAGACGAGCGGCCGCGCTGGCGAATGGATTCACAACGTAACAATTCCCCTGGCCCCTCGACCAGGCCAGGGTCGTAGCTCTCCAGACAAGATCTGGCAGAACGGGTAGAACTTGAAAGCGACACGCAAGCAGCGCGCACTGAAGCTTGGGGAAGCCAAGCATTCGTGGAGGCACAGGCAGCACTGCAAGCAGAAGGCAGATACAAGCCAAGCGCCAGCGGCTCCTCACTGAGGCCACCCAGACGTGACGGCCCTACAGCGCCCGAACCTCTCCATACATACTCGCTGGCCGCGCAAGTTGCGGACCTCGCAAGCACCAGATTGGTTCATCTGGCCACGCTTCAGCATTCATGTATGAAGTGCCAAGTCAGGCATGAGGTGGTCACACCAATAAGCGGAGGCTTGTCGCGGAGCGCCACGTCAAACGATCCACGAATTCGAATCTTCAGTGATACATTAATGAAATTGTGTTTTACCCATGAAATCATGAGCACGATCACTTGCATTGAAGACCTGCGCCAGCTTGCCCAACGACGTGTGCCTCGAATGTTCTATGACTACGTAGACAGCGGCTCCTGGACTGAGTCTACGTACAAGGCCAATGAAGCTGACTTTCAGAGCATCCAGTTCCGCCAGCGCGTGGCCGTGAACATGGAAAACCGTTCGACCGCGACCCGTATGGTCGGACAAGCGGCACGCATGCCCGTAGCCATCGCACCCGTTGGTCTCACCGGCATGCAGCATGCCGACGGTGAGATCCATGCCGCTCGAGCCGCTGAGAAGTTCGGTGTCCCCTTCACCCTGTCCACCATGAGCATTTGCTCGATCGAGGACATTGCAGAAAACACCAGCAGCCCATTCTGGTTTCAGCTCTACATGATGCGCGATCGTGATGCAATGCGAAAGATGATCCAGCGCGCCCATGACGCAAGGTG
Organism: Paucibacter sp. DJ2R-2; assembly: GCF_025717675.1. Taxonomy (GTDB): domain Bacteria; phylum Pseudomonadota; class Gammaproteobacteria; order Burkholderiales; family Burkholderiaceae_C; genus Paucibacter_A. Next base: position 120,477 of record NZ_JAJIRT010000003.1, on the reverse strand, counting down.
TAGCGCTCTGGTCCTAACACTGGACTTGCAGGTCATTGGTCAGCGACACAAAGACATCAAGAACGGACTGAGCGCACCACCCAAACCCACAGTTCGAAACATTCTCAACCTTGCCACCAAACCAAGTTGGTGCCTGGGAATGTTGGCCACTCAGCGCCGAACGTTTCGCAACCTGGTTGGCCATGTCAAAGGCGTCAGCGATATGCGTTCGCTCTCTGCTTGGACGAACGAGCAATTCGACCCGCGACTCTCCTGGTCCGATATCGACTGGGTTCGGGATCAGTGGGGGGGCAAACTGATCCTCAAGGGCATCATGGAAGTGGAAGACGCTGAACTGGCAGCAGAACATGGAGCCGACGCCATCGTTGTGAGCAATCACGGCGGCCGCCAACTGGATGGCGCGCCATCCACCATTCGAGCACTCCCTGCCATTGTCAAAGCCGTCGGTTCCAAGACTGAAGTTTGGATGGACGGCGGCATACGTTCAGGCCAGGACGTCCTCAAAGCTTGGGCTCTTGGCGCTCGAGGCACGATGATTGGCCGTGCGATGGCCTACGGCTTGGGTGCGATGGGCGAGGCCGGAGTGACGAGTTGCTTGCAACTGCTGCACAAAGAGCTGGACACCAGCATGGCGTTCTGCGGCCGCACAAACATTCAGACAGTCGACCAGAGTATCTTGGTGCCAGGCACCTTCCACTCTTGACTCACCCACCTGAAGAATACTCAGGTGCAAATTTTCAGGTATGGCCTGCGCGACTTCGATCTGCGAATGCCCGTCCGGCAGCCCTCCCCGGGGCTGTTCGTCGAGCGCGGGTCAGCATTGACCTGCGAGGGCATGGGCCGGCGCTGAGCGCCATGGCGAAGTCCCACCCCACCAGTGTTTCCGCCCTTGTGAGCCTGGTCCTAGCTGATTGGCTGAGAACCCGCTCTTTTGCTGGCTTCGAATGGGGTTAGAGATGCCGTTGACCGGCACCGTGTTCTCGCGGCCCCTTTGATGGCTGTGCTGACGCCAGTCCTGCGCGCCAGTGTCCGGTTGCAGGCGCCTTCATCCAGTCTGTGGACAGCATGGCGTCGCTAAGCAATGGCCCTAGGATTGACGGCGGGCTGATGCAGTGGGGAGATCGGTAGCTGAAACCAGGCAATCGCATAGGCAAAGCGCCACGCACGCCTCGCCTGGACTCTGGATGCATTGCCGAGCTGATGCGATCCGTCGGCGCATCGAGTCCACCGCGGTCAGGCCAGCGCCTCAAGTGATGGTCAAGACAACGTCATGCGCTGCCGCGGCGACCGCTTCATGCCGAAGGAGGAGATAGGCAAGAAACAGCCCAAATCCGGCGTAGGCGCTGCCCAGAAATCTGTCGTACTGAATGAGCTCCAGCAGGTCAGTGCCAACGAGTCTCCGTAGAGTCGGGATTCCTTACCCTCATGGCATCAACGTTCGCCGCCTTGCCTCCAGGATCGCATCCTCTCGCGTGCGCACGTTCAGCTTGGAGAAGATCGCCTTCAAGTGATGCTTGACGGTTTCTGGGGACAACAGCAGGTTCTTGGCGATCAGCTTGGTTGTGTGGTCCTTGGCGAGTTCGCACAGCACGTCAACCTCGCGTGGTGTCAGCGGGCTGTCGGCGTCTCCCAGAGCGCGGCTGCGGAAGCGTTGCTCCCAAGTGTTTACCAGCGCCTGCGCCCATAGCAGCTCGGGGCTACTATCGGCCGCCGAGGCAGTCGAAAGCCAGCTGCGTACCTGGGTGATCAGCTCGGCGCCGAAGTCGAGACAGGGCTGGATTGCACCGCTGTGTGTGCCCAGGACCAAGACATGCAGCAGCGCGCGCTGGGCAGCGCCGGCATTACCTAGCGCCTCGCGTGCACGCGCCGCCATCAAGTGAGCGTGCAATTCGCCGAGGCGATGACCGGTGCGTTTCGCCAGGCCCAGCAACGCTGTTGCGGTCGAATCAGCCGCCGCTGCATCGCCGTACCCCATCTGCAAGAAGAAGCTTGCCTGCGCCAGCCCTTCGACCGAGATCCAGGGCAAGGCGAAGGGTTCCTGTGCCAGGGCCCAAAGCTCGTCGAGCTTGATGCGCGCGGCCAGCGCCTGCGCACCGTCCAAGTTGCCCAGGCGTGCCAACAATTGCACTTGCGCGGCACCAGCCAGCACCTCCAGATGCGCTAGGCTTTCCTCGAAAGCAAGGTGGCGGGCAACTTCTAACAATTCCATCGCACGATCCGCATGACCCAGCGCGAACTCACACAGCGCGGTCTCGATATGGCCGGCGTACAGCACCTCCAGCAGCCGCGTGGGTCCCCACGGCACCATGGCCGAGAAATGTTCCAATGCGACCTCGGTCTCGCCGCGCAGGCGGGCGATATGGCCCAGCAGGCTGCTAACCAGTCGGCTCAGCGAACCCTGGCGGAAGTTGAGAAAATTCGCGTCCTGCTGCAGCGACTGACGGATGTCACGCTCAGCCTGCGCCAGGTCGCCGCGTGCCAAGGCACTGCGAGCGTGGTAGACCCATATCCAAGGGCTGTTGTAAGTGTAGGCACCACTGGCGAACACTGCCTCAACCTCTCGGATGCGGCGCTCGCAGCGCTCGACCGGGCCGTAACGGTGCAAGAAAAATATCTCGATCGGCACGGTGCAGCCCAACGGGCGCTGGTCCTGCCCAGCATGAGCGCGCGCCAGCCGCCGCGCCTGGTCCAGCACCGACCAGGGCGAAAAGCGCAGATTGTGCTCGGCCGGGTTCATCTGCATCATGCAGCGCGACACCTCCAGGTCAAATCGTGCCGGGTCGTCGGCGCCGGTGTCGGCCGCGCGGATCTGCTGCTCCAACCGTTCGAATTCCAGGGCCGCACTAGCCGGGTCGGCCTCCAGCACTTGCAGTACCAGTTGCAGCAGGCGCAGCCGCGGTCGCTTGCGTATCGTCGCCTCGGGCAATTGCTGTAGCAGTAAACGCGAGCGCACCGCGCCCTCGTTGGCAAGCAGCAGAAAGCCGCCCGCAGCCTCGATCAGATCGGCCCCCATGTCTAGCCGCCCACCGGCCACCGCATGGGCCACCGCCTCATGAAGCTGGCCGCGCTCGGCCAAGTGACGGGCCGCGCGCAGGTGCAGGCTGGCCATGCGCCCCGGTGAAATCAGTTCGGCAGCGTCGACCAGATAGTCGCGCAGCAGCGGATGAAGCCGCGCCGACCAGGGAGATTCATCGACCACGGCAATCGGCTTGATGCGCGCCAGTTGCTGGATAAGCGCCAGGCTGTCGTCCCGGCCGCGCAAAGCATTGGCGCTGGCCACATCGACGATGTCCAGCACCGCCACGTCACCCAGGAATTCGAGCAACTCCGCAGGCAAGGTGGCCAGCACCTCTTCGGCCAGGTAATCAAAGATCTGCCGGCGCGGAATCTTCGCCTGCGCATCGACCGTCCAGTCGGTGGTCGCCGCGCCGCCGCTCACGCGCAGTCTCGCCAGTTGCAGCGCGAACGGCCAGCCATCGGCGTAGGCAGCGACCTGCTGAGCGGCGGCCTCGGGCAAGGCGTCGGACAGCAGCTGCACCGACTCAACGCGGGTGAAGCGCAACAGCTCGGCATCGACCAGGCGCACCTTTCCGGCCAGCTGCAGCCGCGTCAGGTGTTGATGGGGCGCTTCGCGGCTGGCCAGTACGATGTTGACATTGGCCGGCGCGGCCAGCACCAGCTCCTCGACGATGGCGTCCACCGCAACGCTGGACGCGCATTCGTAGTCGTCGAGGCAGATCAGCAAGGGCTCGCGCAGCTCGGCCAGGCGAAGAGCAGAGGAGGCAGAGGAGGCAGAGGGTCCAGACGGGCTGGCACTTTGGCTCAGCTTGCAGCGGCCCAGCGCGGCCTGCAGGTTCTCGGCGAACAGCACCGGGTCCTTGTCGCGCTCGTCGCAGTTCAGCCAAGCGACAACAGAGCCTTCGCCGCGTGTGTAGTCGGCCAGCTGTGCCAGGACCGTAGTCTTGCCGAAGCCCGCCGGTGCGCTCAGCAGGGTCAGCCGGGCTGAGCTGGGGGCGGCGTTCAGCAGCCGGTCGATCACGCGTTGGCGCCACAAGGCCTCGTCCACATGCACGAAGGGTTCAAAGCGCAGGGCGGGCTCGGCGGTCGATGTCATGCCGGTTCATTGTGCATGGCACGTTCGGCCGCCGCTCGGCGTCATGCGCTCGGGTTTGCCCCATCCCCCGTTTTTTCCGGCCATGCCCCCCGCCAGATGCGTTGCCCTAGCGGGCTGCCTCGCCCAGACTTCATTCATCCCCTTGCCAACCTCGAAGGACCCTTACATGAAGTGCTCATCGCAAGCTCGCCACGGGCTGAAACCCCTCACCCTGGCCGCGCTAGCCCTGCTCACCAGATCGGCTTGGAGCCAGGTCAGCGAGCCGCCCGCCGCTGCCGATGCACCGCCCAAGCTGGAGACGGTGGTCGTCAGTGCACAGCGTCGGCTTGAACGCCTACAAGACGTGCCAGCCTCGGTGAAAGCCTTCTCGTCCAAGCAGATCGAGAGCATGGGCATCAGTAGCACACAGGACTTCGTGAACCTGACGCCGAACATGTCCTTCGACAACTCCTTCACCTACGGCAACTCCTTCATCGTGCTGCGTGGCGTGACCCAGATCAACAATGCCGACTCTCCGGTGGCGGTGGTGGTCGATGGCGTGCCGCAGAACAACCAGAAGCAGCTGAAGATGAATCTGTTCGACATCGAACGGATCGAAGTTCTGAAGGGCCCGCAAGGAGCCTTGTATGGCCGCAACGCCATCGGCGGGGCGATCAATATTGAGACCAAAGCACCTGGCAACAAGCTGGTGGGCTTTGTCGGCGCGGAGGTCGGCAATGGCAATGTACGCGAACTGTCTGGAGGCGTCAGCGGCGCGCTGGCGCCGGACACGGCACTGTTTCGCGTCGTTGCGCAAACCAAAAGCAGCGACGGTCTGATCACCAACACCTACAGCGGGGCCAAGGTCGATGCCGTCGGTCATGACAACTCGCTTCGGGCCAAGCTGCTGCTAAAGCCCAGTGCCGGCCTGCAGATCGACCTGCGCGCCAACGTGATCGACTATGCCGCCGGTGCGACCTGGGACAGCATAGTCACTGACCGCAATCCGGCGACGATCGTGGCACCGCGTTCCAACATCCTGGGCCGCACCGAGGGCCACACCGATGACCTCAGTGCCAAGGTCCAGTATGAGCTGAATGTAGGTACGCTAACGTCCATCACCAGCTACACAAATCTGACCGAGCGCTACCGCGGCGATGTCGATTTCTCCAACCCGACCGACTCGCGCGGCGGTTTTCTGGGTCTGGGTTTCCAGGCCGGCCAGGGCCAGAACCTCGGTGTACGCATGACCAGCCAGGAGTTGCGCCTGACCTCGCCAGACGACCTGCCTGTGCGTTGGATCGGCGGCCTCTATTACCTGAACACCCTGCGCAATCTGGAAACACGCGCCTTCATCGATATCGATAGCTCGACCGGCCAGTGGGACGATGCCGCCAAGACCATTGTCCATCTGCAGGAATCCAACCACAACCGCTCTTCGGCCCTGTTCGGCCAGGTCGATGTGGACTTCAGCAAGCAGCTGACTCTGTCCAGCGCGCTGCGCTATGACCGCGACCAGCGCAAGCAGACAAATGTGCTCAATGGCAACGAGCGCTCGGCCACCTATTCCAAGTGGCAGCCCAAGTTCACTTTGACCCAAAAGTACAGCCGCGACACCCTGGCCTACGCCACGCTGAGCACCGGCTTTCGCTCCGGCGGCTTCAACGCGCCGAGTATCCCGGACTTCAAGGCCGAGACCTTGAGCAATGCCGAGATTGGCGCGAAGACCATCTTGATGGAGGGACGCTTCTTGTTCAATGCTGCACTGTTCGTCTCGCGCTCGAAGGACTTCCAGTTCTTCAAGGTCGATATCGCCAGCGGCTCCCAGGTCATTACCAATATCGACTCAGTGGCGCTGAAGGGCCTGGACATGGACTTCCGCTTCCTGCCGATGAAGGGCCTTGAGTTCGATGGCGGTCTGGGCATCACCGCCAGCAGCATCCGTCGCAGCACGGCCGAACCAGGCACGGTCGGCAACCACACGCCGAAGACAGTGCCCTTTAAGATCAACTTCGGTGCGCAGTACACGCAGCCGCTGGGCAATGGATTGGAAGGCCTGCTGCGCGCCGACTACGAACACCGTGACAAAAAGTATTGGCACCCGGACAACTTAGCTGTGTCGCCAGCACTCGATCTGCTGGGCCTGCGCATTGGCGTGCGTGACGCCAAGGACCGCTGGTCGGTCACCTTGGTCGGTCGCAATCTCGCCAACAAGCGCTACTACGCCGACTACAACTCGTCACGCTACAGCGGCCTGCCCTACGACATCGGCTCGCTGGCCACAGGGCGCACTGTCGGTCTCGAAGCCAAGTTCCGCCTGTGAGGAAGAGCGCCATGATTCGAGTGGGTATTGACGTCGGCGGCACCAACACCGACGCCGTCGTGATGCGCGGCCGCGAGGTTTTGTTCGGGCTGAAGACGGCAACCACCGCCGACGTGATGAGCGGCGTGGTCGATGCACTGAAAGAGGTGGTGGCCGGTGCCGCCATCGAAAGTGCCAACATCGGCGCTGTGATGATAGGCACGACGCACTTCACCAACGCCTTGGTCGAGCGTCGTCACCTAGCGCCGGTGGGCATGATCCGCTTGGGCCTACCGGCTACCAGCGGCCTACCGCCCACCTCAGCCTGGCCCGAGGACATGCTGGACGCTGTACCGATGCACTGGCGCCTGGCCCAGGGCGGCTACGAGTTCGACGGCCGAGAGCTTGCCACCATGCAGCCAGAGCAAATCCATGGCTTTGCGCAAGAGTTCGCGGCGCTGGGGCTGCGCGACGTGGCGATCGCCGGCGCGTTCTCCTTCATAAACGATGCGCAGGAACATACTGCCGCCGCACTGGTGCGCGCGGTGATGCCCGACGCGCGCATCACCCTGTCCTCGCAGATCGGCCGCATCGGCCTGCTGGAGCGCGAGAACGCGGCGATCCTGAACGCCTGCCTCGGCCCGCTGGGACTGGACGTCGTGGCCGCCTTCGAGCAGGCCCTGAAGGACAGCGGTATCAACGCGCCGTTCTACCTGACACAGAACGACGGCACGTTGATGAGCGCCAAACAGGCGGCGAGCTTCCCCATTCTGACCGTGGCCTCCGGGCCGACCAACTCGATGCGCGGCGCGGCCTTTCTGTCTGGGCTCGCCGACGCCATCGTGGTGGACATCGGCGGCACAACCTCGGACGTCGGCGTGCTGCAGGCGGGCTTTCCGCGCCAGGCCGGCATTGCGGTCGAGGTCGGAGGAGTGCGCACAAATTTCCGCATGCCCGATGTTTACAGCATCGGCCTGGGCGGTGGCTCGCTGGTCAATGCCGACCAAACGACCTTTGGCCCGCGCAGTGTCGGCTACAACATCCACACTGAGGCACTGGTGTTCGGGGGGCGCACCTTGACGGCCACCGACATTGCCGTGGCGGCGGGCGTCGCAACCCTGGGCGATGCAGGCAGGGTCGCGCACCTGGCTGCTGACGCGGTGCAGCGCTGCCACGCCCGGCTGCAGCAGATGGTCTTTGATGCGGTCGAGCGCATGCGCACCTCGGCGGTGGTGCTGCCGGTGGTGGTCGTCGGCGGCGGCAGCATCCTGCTTCGGGAGCACGTCGGCGAAGCGCTGGTGACGATTCCGCCGCACTTCGGGGTGGCCAATGCGGTCGGTGCGGCGATGGCCCAGGTCAGTGGCGAGAGCGACCGCGTCCTGCGGCTGGACGAAGGCATGACTCGCGAGCAAGCAATTGCCCGGGTGCGGGCCGATGCCGAACTGACGGCAGTGCAGGCCGGTGCCAACCCACAAACTCTGACCCTGCTCGATGTCGAGGACGTGCCGCTGGCTTACATCGGTGGCAACGCCACCCGCATCCGCGTGCGCGTGATCGGGGACCTGAACGAAACTGGAACTGCGACTGGAACTACGGCATGACCCTGATCGAAGCAATAGATATGGAGGCCATTGCCATCGGCGGCGCGGTCTACGGCACAGGTGGCGGCGGCGACCCCTACCTCGGCAAGCTGTTGGCCCAGCGGGCGATCCGCGAACATGGGCCGGTGCGGCTGATCGAGATCGACGAGCTTGACGACGACGACCTGATCGTGCCGGTGGCGATGGCCGGTGCACCGGCCGTGATGCTTGAAAAGCTGCCCGAGATAGGACCGATGATCGCCGCGCTGCGGAGCCTCGAAGCACTGCTGGGCAAGAAGGCCAAGGCGGTGATGTCGATCGAGGTCGGTGGCCTCAATTCGACGATCCCGTTCAGCATCGCCAGCGCCACCGGCCTGCCCCTGATCGATGGAGACACGATGGGCCGCGCTTTCCCCGAGATCCAGATGACCCTGTGCACCCTGCAGGGCATTGCGGCCAGTCCGCTGGCCCTGGCCGACGAGAAGGGCAATACGCTGACGATAAGCACAATCAGCAATGCATTCACCGAGCGCTTTGTGCGCAGCGTCACGATGGACATGGGGGGCTCTTGCTGCATGGCCATATACCCGATGACGGCGGCGCAGGCGCGCAAGGCGCTGGTGCGCGGCTCGATCACGATGACGCAGCGGGCCGGCCAGGCGCTGTTCGACGCTCGCGCCCGCCACCTCGACCCGGTGGCCGAACTGGTGCGCGTGACCGAGGGATTCTGTCTGTTCAAAGGCAAGATCACCGATGTACAGCGCACGACGGACGGCCGCTTTGGCCGCGGCGTAGCCCAATTGCAAGGCCTCGACGACAACGCTGGCCAGCGCCTGCAGCTGCAGTTCCAGAACGAGTTTTTGATGGCGCGCACCGACGAAGCCGTGCTGTGCACGACGCCGGACCTGATCGTGCTGGTTGACTTGGAAACCGGCGAGCCGATCACCGCCGAGCAGGCTCGCTTCGGCCTGCGCGCTGCGGTGCTGGGCCTGCCCTGCGTGCCGGCCTGGCGTACGCCGGAAGCCATAGCCTTGGTCGGGCCGCGCTACTTCGGCTACGACCACGATTACAAGCCGGTGGAGCAGACGGTGATGGACCGTTGAGGCATGCAAACAATGACGCCCTTGAATGCCCCCCGCGCCAGCGCCTGGCGCATCGTGCTGATCCTCCTGGCGGTAATGATTGCGCTGCCGGCCTTCGTGATGGGCGCCGAGCTGAGTCATGCGCTCGGTGCCGTCCGCGCGATCCAATCCAGCCTAGCAGGCGGTGCGATCCTGGCACTGATCGCCGCTCTGGCCGGTGCCGCCGGCGCACACACGCGCAAGACCACTTACGAGCTGATCACCGATGCCTTTGGCGAATATGGTGCACGGCTGGCCAATGGCGTGCTGGGCCTGAGCATCCTCGGCTGGTATGGCGTAGTGGCGATGATGTTCGGCCAGGCGTTGGCCTCAGTCAGCCCGGCCTTGGCCAGAGCGCCGATCTGGGCCTTGGCGCTGGGCGGCTGCGTGCTGACCACGGTGACGGCGATGATCGGCTTTCGGGCGCTTGATCTGCTGTCGGCCATAACCACGCCGCTGAAAATGCTGCTGCTGGCCTGGACCTTTATTGCCGCGCTAAGCGGTGGCCTCTCCCCGGTCTGGTCTTTCGTGCCGGCCATCGCCATGCCGATGGGCATGGGTGTGTCGATGGTGGCCGGAGGCCTGATGGTCGGGGCGGTGCTGTCACCAGACATCTGCCGCTTCGCCCAGTCGCCCCGCCATGCGGCCTTAGCCTGCGCCTTAGCCTATGGCCTGGGCTTTCCGCTGGTACTGACCTTGGCCGGTCTGCCTAGTTTGGCCAGTGGCGACAAGGATCTGGTGCGAATCATGTTGACCCTTGGGCTGGGCGTGCCGGCACTGTTGATCGTCGCTCTGACGGCTTGGTCCACCAACAGCTTCAACCTCTATGCCACCACCCTGATCGGTAGCACCCTAAGACCGCGCCAGCCCCCCTGGCAGCTGACCTTGGTTGCCGGTCTCGTCGGCACAGGCCTGGGCCTGGCCGGCATCGGCGAGTTGCTGGTGCCCTATCTGCTGTGGCTCGGGGTGTGCATTCCGCCGATTGCCGGCATCTACCTGGTCCATGTAGCGCTGGCCCCAAGTGATGCAGCCATTGCATCGCGCTGGCGAGCCGACGCGCTGATCGCCTGGGCTGTCGGCAGCACCTGGGCAGCCCTGTCACCGCCCTGGAATCTTGCATTGACCGCGGTGCCGGCACTGGACTCGATAGCGGTGAGCGCGCTGATCTATGGCGTTGTTCATCGATTGCTGCGATACCCCGGCGCAGAAATTTCAGTGGTCGCGAAGCTCGGGCAAGGAACGACGCTTTCCGCAGCGGACCGTTCGGTCGAGAAGTTCTAGCCGAATTCCTGGTGCCGGTTGGTTGAAAACACTCCGGATCAACCTTGGCCATGCTGACGAGCCAAATGATTGCCAAAGCTGAAGCAATAAACCGCGCTGAGGCAAGGCCATTGAACGACGACGAACTTGCCTTCCCATCACTCCAAATAGACCCGGCGGCAAGTCACCGCATACCCGTCGCATGCGTGCCCCAGGAAGAAGGCTGGTGGTGAGTACTCAAATTGCCAACAGCAACTTGATGAACTCCACGCCATGAAGGTGTCCAACCCAGTCAGGCGAGCACGAACACCTCGGCAGACAACCAATGCATGTATCGTGTGCGTTAGAAGTTGCTTTGATCAACGACCGATGCCGCACTCGAGAACACGGAATGCGGCATCGTGGTTTCACTGGGAGGTGAGGTTATGCCATCAAGAGCAAAGAAGGAAAACACAGAGCGGATTCACAAGATTCTGAGTATCGTTCGGCACAAAAACGGCGCAACGATGCAGGAGCTCATGAATGAACTCGGAGTGTCACAGTCCACGATCAAACGCGACATAGCTGTTCTACGTGACCGCATCGACTGCCCAATCGAGTTTGATCGCGACATTGAAAAATGGGTCGTCCACGATCTTCCCGGAGGGAAGCGATTTGAGCTACCGGGGCTGTGGTTCAACGCAAGCGAGCTGTACGCTCTACTGGCAATGCAGCACTTGGTCAGTGGCATCCAACCCGGACTGCTGGAGTCTCACCTTCACCCGCTGCAGCAGAAGCTTGAGAGCCTGCTTGGAGAATCGTTGGCTGCCGCGAAGGATGTTAAGAAGCGCGTCAAGCTCATCCACTTCGCTGGCCGGCGCATCGAGGTGAAGAACTTCGAACTGTTGACCCAGGCTGTCTTGGAACGCAAGCGTGTGGTGATGCGCTACTTCAACCGAGACAGGAACGAAGAGACCCAACGCGAGGTGTCGCCGGTGCGGTTGGTTCACTACCGCGAAAACTGGTTGCTCGATGCTTGGTGCCACCTACGGAACGAGTTGCGTATCTTTGCCTTAGACGCCATCCAGGAAGTGGATCTCACGGAAAAGGCGACCTTCGAGGTGAGCCAGGAAGAATTGGACGGACATTTTCGGAGTGGGTACGGCATTTACGCGGGCAAAGCCGACAAGCGCGCGGTGTTGAAGTTCAGCAAAGCCCGAGCCCGTTACGTCTCACTAGAGCGCTGGCACTCGAAGCAAACCAGCAAGTGGCTTACCGACGGCTGCTACCAATTGGAGGTCCCGTACTCCAAGGATCAAGAATTGGTCACAGATGTGCTGAGGTTCGGCGCCGACGTCGAGGTCCTGGCGCCGCCAGAGCTTCGTCAGCGTGTGGCAGAACTCTTGAGGGCCGCGGCGGAGCTCTACTCGTAGGCTGTGGTTTTATCCAGGTCACTCCGTGATCTAGCGACCGTTCAGACTTCCCCCATGCCTGCACTTTTACGCGGGCAGGGAGTTTGGAATGCAGATCAATTTTGCGCATCTTCGGCAACCGGCAGTTAGCGGCGGCGACGTCAATTTCGCAGTATTCGACGCACGGTCGAGCAGCGGCACCACAACCGCGAACAGCGAGCTACTGGCGCAGCTGACAGCAAGGGCTCGGGCAAATTCGCTGCGCATTGACCAATCGGCGCTGGCCTTCCGCTCAGGCGGCCAGATCCAGTTCTTCGGCAGCAAGCACCTGGTGGACTTCCTAACCCGCAGTGGTTTGCCTCGTTGGACCCATACCCTCAACGTTTAAGGAGTACATCATGGCTAAGAACCCACCCGTTGGCGACAATGCTCGCCGTGGCGCCGTACGCGACCGCTCGCAGACCCACAACCCCGTCACGGATACCTGGGTGAAGCGGGACACCGATACAGGACGCTTCATGGACCAGAAGAAAGACGGCACGCCTTTCAAGGGCGTGCGCAAGGAGCACGGCAAGTAGGCCTGTTGCCCTGCGGTGGTCGAGCCCTTCGGGCTCGGCCCCCGGGGCCTCGTCCAAGTCTATTCCCCTAGCTTTTAGCTAGCAGGCTGGAACGCGGCCTTCCAGGACTTTGTCATCGCCTTCCCGGCACTGAAGGCGTGATCCAGGCTTTCTCTGGTAGATCCGAAATCAGCGACTGGCCTGTTTCACAAAAGACCGGCTGGGAACAAGAGGCTTGTCACGCTCTGAATTCGGCTGCTGGCACATCGCAACATACCCAGCACTTTCAGGTCACTATGGCGTCCGCTCGCTGCCAACAGGCCTTCCTCTCTACGCCACAAGCCTGCATCCGCATTGAGCAGCCCCAGTAAGCAGGTCCTTTGCGTGTGTCAACAGTCGCCAGCTGAGGCAAGGCTCTCGCGAATGCTGCGCGCAAGTCCATTGGCAATCTTGACTGCAACGCGAGTCGGTGCTTCACATCTCCCCTTGGAGATTGAAAGTTCTGCTGCGCGCAAATGGTCACAAATTGCGCCGACGGCATCATTCAGCTCCACCGATTTGCCCTCCATCGACACACACAAGCGCGCGAGCAACATTTGTTGATCGGCTTGGGTCAGCAAATCATGCAGCTTGAGTTCCCAGGGTGTGGAAGTCCTAACGCTTTTGCAAAGCAGCTGCAGCAGATTGTCGAGGTCAGCAATGCGCTTTGCTATTGAATCCAAGGATGTCATCGATGGTTGAAGCTCAATGCGAGCTTCCGGTAAGTCGGGGCGAGTCAGACTCGATGGACCCCATCGATAGAAAACCCCAGGCAAGAATGCGTGCTGAACCAACGAAACCGCGGCGAGGTCCAGCGCCAGTGGCCGGCTCCCGACCAAGCCTTCATTGTCATCCATCCTGACAGCAAGAAACTGCTCTCGGTCCCTGCACACGGGTATCTTGAAGCTCCAGCAGCTAGTGCTCCACAGAGCTTCATGTTGAAGATTTCCCACCCCAACGCCGCTGCCTGACTGCAATGCTTCTGGTGCAAAGACACCGGAAGCTTCCAACGGCTGTTCAGCTGGTGCTGCACGCCAACCTGGAGAGCCCGTCCGACTGACATGCCAGTCACGCCACTTCGGAATCTACCGAGCCGTCGCGTGAAAGTGGGGAATTGGGCACAGGACGTTGACGGTGATGGGCTACTGGGCGTTCTTGATGAAAAGCTCCCAAAGAAACTCCGCGGCACCTTCCGGCGTCAACTGCCTGTCGCGGTCGCTGTTGAATGACATTCCCATCATCGTCAAGAACAGGGACTGCTCGTCTGCCTTCACGTTCAGCAGCTCGTTAAACGAGCCCTGGTGTACCGATGCATCGTAGGAAAACACTATGCCGTTTTCGCGGCTAAAGCCATCCACCCTCACTGAACACTCAGCGATTTTCTTGCCGCCGCGGTAAAGCAGTGCCGCCATGCGCCTGGAGTCGATGCGTTCGAAACGGCCTGTGACGTCAGGATTACGTTCACCCACAGCGTGAATTGACCCGTCGAAGAAATTGCAAACGTACTCGAAGGACGAGCTAAGGAACTCGTCGCGGTCCTGCTCGGTGTACTCTTTCTTCAGGCGCAGGTTGCTCGAACGGGGCAACGAATTGATGAGGCTAGACGACGGTGCGCGTTGGGTGGCTGGCACGACAGTGGGAAGCCGAGAGGCCGAGCCGGTGGCGAGGACAACTTCGACCGCCTTTCGAATCTGCTTGGACACGTCGGCCAGTGCTTCGTCGCGATCGGGCCACGAGGTCACAGGCTTGCCGTCTCGAGGCGCGGCCATGAGCTTTCCAAAGGGCGCGCTAAGCCAGTCGCAGTGACGCAGGATGACCGGGATGACGCGGGCCTCATTGGCGTCGTGTCGCTCCATCGCCCGCTGCATCTCCCGGGAGTAGCAGTATGTTGAGCTAAGGAAGTCCGAGCTGACCAGCAGCAAGATGATGTCCGCCGTCTCGAGCTTCTCGAAAATGCTGTCGTCGACATCGCTGCCGGCGACGATTCTGCGGTCGTACCAAGCCTCAATCAGCCGCTGGTTCTTGAGCAATGCCAGATGGGTTTCAAGCTGGTCTCGCAGAGCTTCGTCCTTGTGGCTGTACGAGAAGAAGACGCTGGCCATTTCCTACCTTCAACTATTGATGACCCCTATTCTCGCGTAGGCCTCGGCAGCCAATGTCATGACAACTAGGTTCGGTGCTTCCTACTATCGCGCTTTGCCCTCGCCTTCCCGGCTGTCCGCGAGATCACTGCACGTGAGTGCGATGCATGCTGGCTGTTCAAAGGGATGCGCCACTCGCAGCTCGATGGATTAGATGGCACTGCCCGAGCGGCAGGATCGCCAACAACCTGGGCATGATGTGCACACCCTGGATGTGCTCGCTCCTGGCGCCGGTCTCGCTTGCGCTAACGTTTTGTATTGGCGTGCGCGAGCGCCGCAAAGGCCTGCGGAAACGATCCATTAGGCCGTGCCCGTCCTGCCACTGAGCGGTATTCACCAGCGTCAAACAGAAGTCGCCCCTCAACATTGCCAGTCACGATGCACACAGGCAAGGCGTGCTTGACCCCGACGGATCGCGCGATGTTTTGTGTGTTGGATCTGCCCTCGGCCAAGCGCACCCCTTCGCTGACCTAGGCTCTCATCAACTGTGCGCCACCCTCCTCACCTGCCGAACGGCGACTGCAGTCGGCGTTGTGATGCCCGTGCCGAATACATAGACTTCTGTTTTTAACGAATAGAAATTCGCCTATATTTGCGTTTGTGAAGTTAAAAGACGAGCAAAAACTAGAGGCTATAGCCCAGGCCACCTACCGATGTGTGCTTGCGCGGGGGATCGGTGCGCTCAAGTTGTCCGAAATTGCCCGAAGTGCCGGAATCGCGACCAGCACTTTGTACGTCTACTACCCGTCCAAGAAGGATCTGTTGGACGCGCTTTACGAACGAGCCAAGACTGTCACGTTTGCCCGATTGCTCGAGGGGGACCTCAGCCAGGCGCCCATCAAAGCTCGAATTCGCCAGCTGTGGCTAAACAGTCTGGAAAACCGCCTGGCCAATCAGGCGGAGCTGGTCTTCATGGAGCAATACGCCAGCTCGGAGTACATGAGCGAAGCCAACCGTTCCCTGAGTGCGCGCCTGGCTGCTGTATTTCAGAGCCTTCTGGCGGCTGGTCAGCAAGAAGAGACCTTGAAGGATGTGCCTTTGCCGTTCTTGATTGCCAGCCTGGTGGGCTCTGTGCATGAGACCGCCAAACTCATAGGCCAACACTCTGTAGCCAACGACACCGCCACACGCAACACTGCCTTCCAGATGTGCTGGGACGCCATCAAGGCATAGCCATCCACTTTTTTTGATTATTAAGCGAATTTTCATTCGGCAATGATCGATATTGAGACTCCTCAACCACCAACAGAACTCTGAGCAAATATGAAAACCATTTTGATCACCGGAGCCTCCACTGGCATCGGCCACGCCGCCGCCCTACGTTTCCATGCAGAGGGCTGGAATGTGGCGGCCACTATGCGCAAGCCCGAATCTGCAGGCGATCTGGCTGGCTTGGAGCGTGTTGTCGTGCTACCTCTGGATGTAACAGACCGCGCCAACATCGCGCAGGCCGTGCAATCGACCTTGACGGCATTTGGAGGTATCGACGTATTGCTCAACAACGCAGGCTATGGCCTCGTGGGCCCGCTGGAAGCCGTGCAAGCCGCGCAACTGGAGCGCCAGTACGCCACCAATGTGTTTGGTCCCATCTACACCACCCAGGCCTGTCTGCCGCACTTCAGGGCACGCAAGGCGGGCCTGGTGATCAACGTGTCTTCCATCGGCGGGCGGCTGGCACTGCCCTTCAACTCGATCTACCACGGTACAAAGTTTGCAATTGAAGGGCTGTCCGAATCGCTCGCGCTGGAATTGGCGCCTCATGGCATCCAAGTCAAGCTGATTGAACCTGGCGGTGTGAGAACCGACTTTGGCGGGCGCTCGTTAGACTTCATGCAGCAAGCCGGCTTGAGTGCCTACGATGCCTCGCTGAAGGCTGCAATGTCGACTTTCATGGAACCAGATCGGGCAAAAGACTACTCTGATGCCAGCCAAATTGCCGAGGTCATTTACCAAGCCGCGACCGACGGCTCAGCTCAACTGCGCTATTTGGCCGGCAAGGATGCGCAGGCCATGTTGGCCCACCGAGCAAGCCTGACCGACGAAGAGTACAGAGACTGGGTGGTAGCTAAATTCCATTTATGAAAGTCCACGATTACTCCCGCACACAACTCACTCCCGAGTCTGTTGTCTTGCTGGATGGCTTGACCGCCCTTGGCCAAGATTTTGTCCATACCGTGCCAGTAGGCGGGTTTGATTCGGCTTGAATCGCCTCGGGGCAATTCGAAGCGGGTTTTTACTCAATGGCGGAGGAACAAAAAAAGGCCCGGTCCATCACAGACCGGGCCAAGCCAGGGGACATCTCTATCTTCGGTAGTTCTTCTTCTTCCTCACGCCCTCACTGAATCAAGCCGGTCGCGGTGATCTTCTGAACGTTCTTTCCGGATGTGAACACAGCTCGCACGGAGTACGGCTCCGTGTTGGCACCCGTCGTGAAGCTGACGTTTCCACTGACACTGCCACCCACAGGGACCGTGGCGGTAGCAGTGGCACTTCCCATCGTCCCGCCAGCCCCCGAGAAGGCCATGCTTGGCGTCGCCGCAGAAGAACCGAAGTTCTGCACCGTCCAGGTCATGGTGTAGTTGGTGCTCTTGGAAGCGGTGGCAGGCACCCCAGTGAACGCCGCACCGAGGTAGTTGCTCCAATCCACCACCCAGGCCCCAGAGCCACCACCCACCGTGTTGACCGGCAAGGCAAAGCTGGCAAAGCCTGGCCGCTGCGCCTGCAGCACCACCTTCTGACCCAAAGGCAAGTCAGTGATGGTGAGTTTGCCGCTCGAAGGCACCGTGTAGCTGCGGGTGGCGATCGATGCATTGGCCGGGAAGCTGGCCTGAACCGTCGCCCCAACGGTGGCTGCGCCCTCGGAGAAGTCAAGCTCCACGCGATGAGGTGCTTCCAGATTTGCCGCCCCCATCACGTAGGCATGGCTATGTGCAATCCAACTCTCGTCACTGCCGCCGAACACGTTCGGTCCATCTGCCGGGATGACGTGCTCATTCGTCACTTTCGTGTAGAACGCGGTGTTAAATGTTGTGGTCGAGTTGAATCCGTTGTTGATGGACCCTTTGGGGGCATATGGCTCCATGAAACCCGCGGCCAAAGATGTTGAAGGCACACCCTTGATCATGGATGTAGGTTTCACTTCACCGGTCGAAGCAAGCACGGCACCGGGATTCAGGCCCGTGTACATCTGCACATTGGCATTGGCGAGCACCTGATAACTCTCGTCATTCAAGTAGTTGCCCATACGCAGCAAACTGCGAGCCGCTTGCCCGAAGACATCGCTGCCCCCATGCAGACGATTGCCGAACCAATAAATAGAAGCATCGCTCGTCGAACCATCACCATTGGGGTCGGGATAGACCGTGTTGGGTGCGATCTTGAAGGGATTGGCCGCTGCTGCGGGGCGTTCATACGCTTCCGCCCAGGCGCGCGCTGCACGATCCCACGATGCGGCCTTGGCGTCGGTCGGGGCCAACTTCAGAAGGTCCAAGAACCCATCCAGGTTGGTGTAGATGTAATTGCCGAGATGCACCCACCCGGCCTGTGCTGACTCACTCAGGAATGCCGCATGCCCCCCTGAATTCGCGTCGGTCTGGCTGAATTCCCGGAACATGCCATACACGCCATCGAACTTATTGCCGTGGTCAAGGTACTGGCGACTCATCAACTCGTCTGCGACGGCAACGGCTTCGTCCAGGTACTTTTGCTTGGCACTGCCCGACTCATCAGTGATTTGGTACAGCGAGGTAGATGCCCAGAGGAACTCTAGCAATTCACGCGAGCGCAATCCCTTGTAGTTGGTGGTCTGCTGCGACACAGCCTTGAAGCTCCAGTTGTCGTCTGTGATGCCATAGAAGCCACGAGCCAACTCATTCGGGTTTTCCCAAAAGGTATAGCCAGCGTAATAGCCCGGTAGGTTGCTGATCTCAACGTCTTCGGCGAGGTAGTACGGGCGAGCCTTGGCCACTGTCCAGGCCTTCTTCGCGGCGGTCAGATAGGCAGTCGCATTGCTGTTGAATCCGGTCTGATTCTTGAGTGCGGTGTACGCCTGCGCGAGGGTCACAATGCCCACCCCTTGGTTGTTCCAGGGGTGGACGTTGCCAGCCCACCAGGCCGATTCGGCGCCGACTTCACTCGCGAGATTGACCATGAGCGAATGCCGGAACCTGCCGTCTCGCAAACTGTCGCCGGGATGCGACTCCTGCAATCCCACGATGTAGTCAGCACCTCGCTTGATGTTGGTGAGCATCGTCGACTGATTGGCTGCCGAGAACTGGCTCTTGTTCAAGGTGTACAGCTCCACCAAGGCTCGAGTTGCAATCGAAGCGGATCCCATTTCGGTGTAGTTGCTGCTGCAGTCAACCCAAATCTTCGGGATCGCAGGAGATGCGTCCGCCGTGGAGCCCGCCGAAACCGGACCGTTGCCCGGATTGTTGGAAAGGCGGATATCCGAACGAGCAGTCCCTGTGGCCGGCAAATAGCCGCCGAGCAGGGTCATGCCTGTCGTAGCGAGCGCAGAAGGAGTCGGTCCTGCGTATCGGTCTTCCAGCTGCTGCACGGCAATCGTGTACATATCCGTCTGCAGCAATGGAGCGTCACCAATCTTGAAGCTGCGCGATGTCTTCAGGCTCCCGTTGACCGTCACCTCCAGCGTGTAAGTGCCCGCGGCCGTCACCGAAGAGAAATCGATCGGATAGAAGTCAATGCCCCACTTACTGGTCTTTGCGCCGACCGTACCTGTGGCGACCGCCGTATTACTGCTGTTCTTCAAGGCCCAGGAAGCCCCCGCGATGGAAAGCAATGCACTGCCTGCAGGCGTGGCACGCAAGAGGCCACGCTTTTCTGCATAAGTTTGGTAGCCCAGCTCCGACGTATGCAACGTCGCGCTCAACGCCGTCTGGGTGATGTTGTTGAAATTAGCACCCGTACCGGCTCGGAACAGGCCAAACTTTCCGGAGGTGTATGGCGTCGAAGTGTCTGTGTAGGTCAGCGTCGGTGTGCTGGAATTGTTGAAGTACACCTGCAAGGTGCTTCCAACCGCGTCAATGCGAAGGTGGTATGCGGTGTTCCAAGCGAGTGCTGAAATAGCCTGACTGGTTTTGAACACACCGTTCTTAAAGACTTCCACGGTGCTGTTGCCATTGGCCAGCCGATGCAGAAGCACCAGATAACCGTTGGCATAGCTACCGGAGCTTCGGAGGACCAGGCCCCCTTGCGATGCTTGAGAGCCTGAGCCCTGCAGCATGATGTCTGCCTCAATGCGGGCATCACTGCCCGTTTGGAAGGTGGAGATGTCCAAGGCCGCAGTGGCCGAGGCGGTAAGGCAAGCTGAGGTATCGAGACTGGCCGTCCATCCAGTAGCTGGCCAAGAATCAAAGCCAACGTTCAGACAGGCCGCGACAGCAGTCTGCGCGACGCAACTAGATCCGATCAGTGCGGCAATTACCAATGCCTGTTTCAGAGATTTAGCCATTTGATTGCTCCGTGAATTGTTGTCGGTCGGTACCCGGCGAGCTGTGTAATCCGCAATTGCCGAATCGACCATTTAGAAACGAGTGGACCTGGGGCCACTCCACAAACCGCCCCGTATTGGCGACACGGCAGGCATCAAACATGGCCCACATGGCTATGTCTTTCAGAGCTTGACTTGCGCTCCAGCCGCATTGCAATCGTGTGAATGGTCTGCACTCTGTAGGTGCACGCCGGCCCAAAAGGCCGGCGCCCGGCTAGACGATCCAATCACGCCCGAAAAATATCACCCATAAAAATCATTTGCAAGGGTGAATTTACGGAGAATGTAACTTTGTGTCGCGTGCGGCCAGGCACGTCAACCAAGACTGAACACATTGCGCGCAAGTCCTATAGGCCGCGTGATGCGGCAAACGCTGACGTGCTCGACCATTCGAACCATCGCCCTGACGGCAAGATCGCATCGAGCGTTGATCGCCCTTCCCCCCAGTTTCAGAGCCCAAGCATTCGTGCCCAGTTGCTAGGATGACGCCATGACCTTGAATACCAACAACGAACAGTTTCGCGATCTTGTCGCCTCGACCGGCCTTCCTTCTGCGGTGGCCATGACCATCTTCAACCGAGGCTTGGGTGCCAATGCCTGTACAGCGAGTGCTTGGGCAGGCTATCTCAGCGAACCGGGATCGCCACAGTACCGGGAACTGAATGCTGACCTACTGAAACACGCAGAAGCCCAGTTCGCAGCCGCAGTACGTTGAGCCACCGCGACCCTAACAACACCGCCGGCGCAATCGCTCAGCCTGGGGCGCTGCACCGGATCAGGCATCCCACCAGGGCCATCGCGAACAAGAGTTTGGCCACCAGCCAGGTGGTGAAGCGGTAACGCCCGTTCATGGCGACAGCCCGGTGCAAGCGCGAGCACAAACTGAGAAAGGCGAACCCGCAAACCATCAGCCACAAGTCGCCCGAAGCCGGGGGCAAGGACCTCGAGCCGACCATCCAAAGACCGGGCCACAGCACGGCATCCAAAGCAGCCAGCAATCGGCGCCCCGGCCAGTAGGCGGCATCCGGTTCCGGCTCAGGTTCGCGCACCCAGATCACCCACATGACTCGCTCCTTGATCCCCTGGAGCGGCAAGGGCGTCACTCCATCGTCCCTGTATTGACGTTTGACGGAGCATCACCCTCAAGCGGTCCCGCTTCCGAGGTCATACCTCCCAAACTTGACCGGCCCCACGACACGCTGAATTTGAGGCAGAAGTCATCGCAGGGTCCCCAGCAACGTCGTCCTAGAGTTTCAACACGCAGCCCGAGGTGGACTGCAAAGCTCCTGGAGACCATCGTGTCGACTTCGCTACCCCTTTGCGATCTCAAGCAGCCTCACGCCGCGTCACTCGCACTACGAGGATCGCTGGGGTTCAGCATGGCGAAGCGGGCAGCCGGGCTGCTGCTGGCCGCGATCACGCTGACAGCCACACCGGCCTTCGCCGTCGACGGTTGCCTGGTATTGCTGTGCTTTGCCGCGCCGAGCTGGCGGGCGATTCCCCAATGTGTGCCCGTGATTCGCCAGCTGCTTCGCGATCTCGCACGCGGCCGCGTTTTTCCGCACTGCGGCATGGCTGGCGCAGGCAATAGTGGCACCCACGAATGGGCCCAGGCCCCCGGCAACTGCCCACCCCAGTACGTCCACTACGTCGAGCGGCCGAACGGCGTCATCCCCGTCTGCGAATTCGACGGGGCCGTGGCAGTCAACCTTCGCAGCGACTTTTGGTCCCGCACTTGGTGGTCTCTCAATGGTGACAGCGTGACCGAATTCAGCCCGGAGGCCAAGCGGCAACTGAGCACATGGGACCCACGCTTCGACGAAGACTACGCCCGTTGGCTGTCCATGCAGCCACCACCCAACGAGTGCCCAGGCTGCTGACGCCATGGACGCCGCCACCTTTGCAGCCCTGGCCCTGGCCTGCGCTCCGGCCGTCCATGTGGACACCGCGCGCGCATTGGTCGCCGTCGAGAGCGGCTTCAATCCCAATGCAATAGGCCTTGTCGGCGGCATGCTGGATCGTCAGCCCCGCCACCTTGCCGAAGCCGTGGCCACGGCTCGCGCCCTGCATGCCGTGGGCTGGAACTTCAGCGTCGGTCTCGGCCAAATCAACGTCAGACACTTCAAACGCCTGGGCATGGCCCTGGAGACGGCATTTAGCCCTTGCGCGAATCTTGCTGGCATGCAAACCGTTCTGACCGAATGCTTCAAGAGAGCGGCGCCAAACAAAGGCCAAGGCCTCGACCCTCAATCGGCACTTCGGCGCGCCTTGTCCTGCTACTACAGCGGCAACGTCATAACTGGATTTCAGCACGGCTACGTCCGCAAAGTGATGGCGGCCGCCCAGCGATCCACATCCCCTTCCCCAACACACCCACCGAAGGAGAAGACATGAAACGCATCGATCTTGTGCGGCGCGACACGCCGATCTTCATCGCCCTGGCGCAAGCACTGGTGTCCTCGTCCGCCATGGCCCAGGGCTTCGAAAAAATCAACACCACGGTCACCAATGTGAATGCCATCCTCGTGACCATCTCAGTGGCCGTCGTGACCATGGCCATCATTTGGGCTGGCTTCAAGATGATCTTTCAGGGGGCGCGTCTGGTTGACGTGGCCAACGTGCTGATCGGCGGTACCTTGGTCGGCGGCGCCGCGGCCTTCGCCAGCTTCATCGTGCTCTGATCGCTGACGAGCACCATCATGCAAAGCGAGGCCATCTACAAAGGCGCTACTCGTCCGGCCATGAAGCTGGGCGTTCCATTGGTGCCACTGGTTCTGCTCTCCGGCAGCGGCTTGCTGATATGCCTGTGGGGCGGCCTCCTGCTCAGCGGTTGGATCGCACTGGCCGTGCTGGCCGCTCTGCTGCCCACCTTCTTCTGGATGCGCATCGTCACCAGCCGCGACGACCAGCGTCTGCGACAGATGCTTGTGGCCTTGAAGCTGCGCCGCTGGGACCGCAATCACGGCCTCTGGAACGCACGCAGCTATGCACCCAACCTGTACCGGGGGGCCTCCGATGCTTGGCATACCTGACACCAACGCCGCGGACCACGCGGCACCGAACCGAAGCCTCTTTCGTGGCCGCCGACCGCGACACTGGGAACAGATCCGAGCCGAGAACCCCATGGCGCGCTTTGTGCCCTTCTCGTCCCTGGTCAGCCCTCATGATGTGATCACCCGCGGTGGAGACTATCTGAGGGTGTGGCGGCTTGAAGGCGTGGCTTTCGAGTGTGCGGACGATCACCAGATCACAGAGCGCCATGAAGCCTTGTGCAGCCTGCTGCGCAACCTCTCGGGCGGCCAGTGGGCGGTTTGGACCCACCGCATTCATCGGACCGTTGGCGACCGCCTGCGCGATCCGGCGCATCCAGGCTTTGCGCAAGACCTGTCACGCCGCTACCAGGACGGTTTGAATCAACGGCCCATGATGAGCAATGAGCTCTATCTGACCTTGGTCTACCGCCCCCATGCCTTTCGCATCAGCCGGGCTCTCCAGGCTCGACAACGCACGCGAGCTGCCATCGCCGAGGCACAAGCAGAGGCCTTGCGCGTCATGGAAGAACGGTCAGCCCTCGTGGAGCGGGTCTTGCGTGGCTTTGGTCCGCAGCTGCTGGGTACCCGACAGCATCAGGGGCGCAGCTGGTCCGAGGTGGCCGCCTTTTTGGGATTTCTGGTGAATGGTTGCTGGCGGCCAATCCCGATGACGCCGACCCCTCTCTATCGAACCTTGCCTACGGCACGTCTGTCCTTCGGAGGCGACAAGCTTGAACTCCGGCAAGGCAGCCACATCCGCTACGCCGCACTGGTCGACATCAAGGAATACGCCGATGCCGTGGAGCCTGGCATCTTGAACGCATTGCTCTACGAACACAGCGAATTCATCGAAACCCAGAGCTTCTCCATCCTTCCGCGCCGGCAGGCCATGCGCGCACTGGAACTGCAGCGCGACCAACTGATCGCCAGCGACGACGCGGTCGCCAGCCAAGTGGCCGAGATGGACCTGGCCATGAACGAGCTCGGAGATGGCCAGTTCTGCATGGGCGAGTACCACTACTCACTGATCGTCTTCGGCAAGGATGTCGCCGATGCCGGCCGACGGGCAGCCCAGGCCATTGGGGCTGTCGGTGAAGCTTCGGCACTGCAGATGGCACCGGTGGATCTCGTCGCCGATGCGGCCTGGTTCGCCCAAATGCCAACCAACTGGCAGTGGCGTCCGCGCGAAGCCAAGCTCTCATCGCGCGCCTTTGCCGCCCTGGCCAGCGGACACAACTTCGCGCGCGGCAAGCGTGACGGCAACCCCTGGGGAGAGGCCCTGGCGTTGCTGCGCACACCGTCAGGACAACCTTTCTACCTCAACCTGCACAGCAGCCCCGATGGAGAAGACTCGATCGACCAAAAGCTGCCAGGCAACACCCTGATCATCGGCTCCACCGGCGTCGGCAAAACCACGCTGGAGATGTTCCTTCTCTCCCTGACGCAGAAGTGGCAGCCTGCTCCGCGCCTGGTCCTGTTTGATCTGGACCGCGGATGCGAGATCGCACTGCGAGCACTCGGCGGCCGCTACTTCACGCTTGAAGCCGGCAAGGCAACCGGATGCAACCCACTGCAGCAACCACCCACGCCAGCACGTCTGCAGTTCTGGGAGCAGCTGATTCGAACCTGCATCACCAGCACTGCTCTGCCGCTTCTACCCGCCGACGAGCGCGCCATCGCCGATGCAGTCAAAGCCGTGGCGATGATGCCGGCGCCGCTACGCCGCTTTTCAACGCTGCGCCAGAACCTGCCCAAGGCCGGAGAAAACAGCCTCTATGAGCGCCTGGGCCGCTGGTGCGAAGGTGGCCCGCTCGGCTGGGTGTTCGACGAAGCGCCTGATCAGCTGGGAGACATGCCGCAGGCCACCATCCTGGGCTTTGACACCACCGAATTTCTGGAGCTGCCCGAGGTCCGCACACCGATCATGATGTACCTGCTGCATCTGATGAACGAGCTGGTCAATGGAGATCGACTGATCTATGTGATCTCCGAGTTTTGGAAAGCGCTGGACCACGACATCTTCAGCGATTTCGCCAAGCACCAGCAAAAGACCATCCGCAAGCAAAACGGCCTGGGCATCTTCGACACCCAGAGTCCCTCGGACGTCCTGCGCCACCCCATCGGCCGGACCTTGGTCGAGCAGAGCGTGACCAAGATCTTTCTAGCCAATCCTGAAGCGGTGCGCGAAGAGTACGTAGATGGCTTCGGCCTCAGCGACGCGGAATTCGACATCGTGCGCAGCCTGAGCGCCCAAGGCGGACGCCGCTTTCTAGTCAAGCAAGGTCACCACAGTGCCATCTGCGAGCTCGACCTGACAGGTCTGGATGACCTCATCACGGTGCTTTCCGCCACCACCGACAACGTGGCCCTGCTCGAAAGTCTGCGCTTGGCTCATGGCGAAGCGCCCGCGCAGTGGTTGCCCCGCTTGCTCCAGGACGTGCAGCTTCGCAAGGCCCGCAACTCAAGGAGTTCCGCATGAATCTGGCTCACCCCACGATAGCCCTGCTGTGCCTGGCAGCGCTGACGGCCCAAGCCCAGTACGTCAAGGGCAATGAGGCGGTGCGCATCCTTCCCGGCGGCAGCAAGCGTATCGAAACACCGCCCACCACTCACGCACTATTGCCAAAGCCTTGCGCCGCAGCGAGTCCTGGCTGTCTGGGGGGAGGCTGGCGCATGGTTGAAACCCCAGAAGGACTGATGGAGTGCACCGAGATCTATGCCCGACCCACCACCTGCCGTGCGTCTACCTATGGCGCACAGAAGCGCTCACGCTTGTGGATTGTGAAGACGGGTGGGCAATGGATGCATTGCAGCTACCCCGACTTGAACCAGGACTGCGTGAGCACCAAAAGCCTGCCGTCCCCGGCTGTGCAATAGGCAGTCGGGAGCCACGCCATGTTCACCTGGGTCGGCAATCAGCTACATGCAGTGCTCGGCACCTATGTGCTGGGTGTGGTGACAGCATTGATGACGGCCATCACCCCGCTCGCACTGACCTGTATGACTGTCTGGGTGACGCTCTATGGCTGGGCGGTGTTGCGCAATGAGGTGTCAGAAAGCATCCCGGTGTTCGCGTGGAAGGTCTTCAAAGTGGGCTTGGTCCTGGCCTTTGCACTGCAGTCTGCCTTCTACATACGCCACGTATCCGAAACCGCGGAGGCATTGGCTTACGGTGTAGCAACAACATTCTTACCTTCGTCATCAGATCCTCTAACGGTGACCTCGCCCTACTCGCTCTTGGACACCTTCAACGACCAGGCCAGCCAACTGGTCTCTGACCTCTTCCGGGAAGTCAGCCTCACACGACTGGACCTGCTGTTCGCCGTTGTCTTGACATCAATCGGCAATGCAGTCTTTCTTTGCATCGCCCTCTATGTGGTCACACTCGCAAAGCTCTTCCTCGCCTTTGTCCTCGCTGTCGGGCCCTTGTTCATTCTCTGCCTGGCATGGCGGCCCACCGCTCGATTCTTCGACAGTTGGCTGTCTATGGTCTTGAACGCCGTGGTCCTGACCTGGTTCTCCTTCTTTGCCCTGGGCCTGAGCCTGCACATGGGTCAGGCGATGGTCCACACCATTGAAGACCACGGCGGCTTTCTTGGCCCCAGCTTCAACGCTGTGACCGAGTCCATTCGGTACTGCATCGTCATGGTCTTGATGGCCATCATCTGCTTCCAGGCGCCAAACCTGGCCTCGGCGCTGACGGGCGGGGCAGCCGTCCAGCAAGGCATACAAATGATTCAGAACGCGATGACGGCTTCGCGTGGACGCTCGGCACCCTCAGCCTCTGAATCAGGCTCCGCCCCAGGGGGCGTGATGCGAGCAGGCGCAGGTCTTCCCTATGCAGCAGGACATCGGGCGGCCAACACGGGCCGTACTGCCAGCGCGGCAGTGCAGGAACTTGGCGACATGGCTCGCCGTGGCTACGGCGCCGTCCGAAGCGCCGCCTACAAACTGGCCGCCCAACGCGGCCGCAGCTGATCTCCGCAGTCCACAGGAGGACTCAATGGCTCACACCTTCCAACTCATCTCCGCACTGTCGGCTGCGCTCAGCGCTGCGCCTGTTCTGGCCCAAGGCATCCCCGTGATCGATGTGGCCAACCTGGCCCAAACCGTTCAACAGGTGGTCAACGACATCACCCAGATCAACAACCAGGTCGCCCAGATTCAGCAGATGCAGCAGCAAATCCAGGCGAGCACCGGCAGCCGCAACCTCGGCACCGTGTTCAACAACCCGCTGCTGAAGAACTATGTGCCTGCCGAGGCCTACACCCTGCTCAATGCGAGCGACAGTTCCGGCTACGTCGGCTTGAGCACCACAGCCAAGGTCTTGCGCGACCGCGGCATGGTCTACAACTGCTTGGATCTCAATGGCGAGGCACGCAATCAATGCCAGGCGCGGCTGGCGCAGCCGTACCAGCACAAAGGCTTGCTGCAGGACGCGATGCGAGCCGCAGCTGGCCGCTTGACCCAAATCCAAACCCTCATGGCGCAGGTCAACGCGACGACCGATCAGAAATCGGTGCTGGAAGTTCAGGCGCGCATCGGCGCAGAGAACGCCTTGCTCTCCCATGAGATGTCGCAGATTCAGATGTTGCAGGGCATGGCCGACAGCGAAGAACGCATCGCCCGCTCGCGTGACCGCGAGCGTCAGTACCAGATGCTCTCCCGAAGGGGCAAGGTATCTGACTTCCTGCCCTAGAGCCCCCACTGGCCCACCTCGCAACCCACCACACGCCATCAAGCAGAACGCACGCTGAGCGGCCGGTACCGCAGTGCCATCGGAGATCTTCATATGAGTGCCATCCTGAACAGAGGTCACGCTGCCGCATGGCCAGACCCCAAGGCCGTTTCAAATCCACCACCAGCTGATGTGGAGGCCATAGAGTGCAATCGAGCCTGGGAGATTGATCGGTCCGTGATGCTCGAAGCCTCTGAGCGCCGCGCCTGGTGGGTGGCGATCGCAGGCCTAGGTCTGGGTCTCATGGGCATCGCGGCCGTCTTTGTGCAAGGGCCACTGCGTCGCGTGATCGAGATCCCCATCGTGGTGGACCGCGTCACTGGCGAGGCCACCATCCAGCAGCGACTGAGTGTGGAATCCATTCCGCCTCTGGAGGCCCTGGACAAGCACAACCTGGCCACCTTCGTGCGTGCTCGCGAGGGCTACAGCTGGATGTTCCTTCAACGCGACTTCGACCAAGTCGCCCGCATGGCAGTTCCCACAGTGTTTTCCGACTACAGCCGGCAGTTCGAAGGTGATGCTCCGCTGCACAAGCGTGTGGGTTCCAGCGAAGACTGGCGCATTCAGGTGATCCACATTCGCCTAGCCGCATCGGGCCGCAGCGGCAATCGCGGTGAAGCCACGGTCACCTACGACAAGATCGTTCGAGCCAGCGAGCGCAACATGCCGGAGCTAAACAGTCGCCACGTGGCCAGCGTGGTTTACCAATACCAACCTGAGGCACTGGCAAAGGAACGCGACCGCCTTGAGAACCCGTTCGGCTTCGTCGTAACGGCCTACCGATCCGACCCCGAAATCAATACCAACGTGCCGGGGCAACGGCCATGAATCCGCGAACACTGCTTGCAGCGGCCACGGCGCTGTTGACCTGCCGCGCAGCACTGTGCACGCCACCAGGCATTCCGGCAACACCCGAGCCGCGCCTGCGCGAGGTGATCTACAGCGCTCTGTCGGTGGTCACCGTGCCGGTACGGCGTGGCATCGTGACCCATGTCGTCTTGGACGGCGACGAAACCATCCGGGAAGTGGCGGCGGGGCTCGGTGGTGACTGCCTCAGGGCCGACTCCGCCTGGTGTGTGGTGGCCCAGGCGGGTGACCGTCATCTGTTCATCAAGCCCAAGAGCACCGCCTCAGCGGCCAACAACCTGGCTGTTGTCACCGACCAGCGCGTGCATGCCTTTCGCTTTGAAGTCTTGAGCGACAGGAACCCTCATCCGCCGGTGTACCGCCTTCGCGTCAAGGCCCCATCGACACGAAAAGAAACAGACAACTCGCAAGAAATCGCTGCGCCGACACGCCCGTTCTCCTGGCCGCCCCATGTGCTGCACAGCTTGCAGCAAGCTGCCCTGCAGCCGCCCCTCTCCGACTCGCAAGTCGTGGCGGAAAGGCTCCATTCCAAAGCGCAGCCCATCAACACTCAATACTCGATGGCAGAGGGCTCCGATTCCCAGGAGATCCTCCCGTCACTGGTGTTTGACGACGGTCGCTTCACCTACCTGCAGTATCCCGGCAATCGTGAGGTGCCCGCGGTCTTCCAGGTCCAGGGCGACGGCAGCGAAAACGTGGTGAACGCCCGCATGGAAGACGACATGCTGGTGATTGATCGCGTCAGCAGGCATTGGATGCTCCGCACCGGCGCGGCCGTGATTGGCCTTTGGAACGACGCCTTCGATCTGGACGGGAATCCGCCTTCTCATGGGACCACCGTGCCGGGTGTGGTGCGCTCGCTGAAGCCTGGCTTTGAAGCAAGGCGCGCTGCCAAATCTGGAGGCTTGCCATGAGCCCAGACACCTCCACGAAGGACCGGACCGGCTGCGCTGAGCCCTCCACACCCAGTGGCCACAGAGATGCCGACGCCCAACCAGGGTTCGACAGCCAAGCACCCGGCATGGCTCCACTTCCAGGCGAGCCTGCCATTCCTGATGTGTGCGACAACACGAGGCGCAAGTGGTCAAAGAAGGGACTGTGGGCGGTGGGTCTGCTGATTTTCGCGCTGAGTGCGCTGACAGCGATGGGCATTCAGCGCCTGATGACATATCTCAAAAAGCCGGCAGGCACTGAGACCCGGTCGCTACGAGACAGGCCCATGGCCGCCTCGCTCGAGCTACGCAAGTTCGACCTTGTAGCCAACTCCGCTGATCCCTCCTCCATCAGCTTCCCTCCCGCCAAAAATCAAAACCCGAGCCCCTCGGGCACTGTCGCTACGGTCACCATCCCTGCACCTATCCCCACTTCGGAAGACCTGGCAGATCCCATCGGAGTTCGGAAAACCAGCGCCTCCAACCCGGGGAGGTCTGAGCGATCAACTATGCATCCCGAGGATGCCCCGATTCTGCTGGTCAGCACGCGACCTGTTCCAAGCACGCTCATCTCAATGGCAACGCTCCCCCGAACTGCCAATGAATCAGGCGACGCCCCGCAGCAGGCAGCAGGAGCAATCGGCACGACGGATGCCCTGGATGCCACCGCCCGCAACCTTCAGGAATACCAAGCCCGTCTGCAAACCCTGCTGGCTTCTTTGACTCAAGGCGCCGAGCTGGCTGCAAGCCCCAAGCTCCAATTGAATGAGATGCCCGCTGAAGACCGAGACGGCGAGCTGGCCGTGCGATCCGCCGCTTCGCGGGGTTCACCCATCTCAACCCCTGGCGATCAGGCCCTCGCCGGTTTCCGCCCCACCGAGAGGGCCGCATCCGGCAACGGACTCTTTGGAGGACAACTCCAGGCATCCAGCACCGCGAGAGTGATGGCCTCGCGCCTGAGCCCTCGCAGCCTGATGCTGCCCAAGGGCACCGCCTTTACCTGTGCACTCAAGACACGCGTCATCAGCGCCACCTCTGGCCTGCTTGGGTGCCAGGTTCAACGCCATGTGTACAGCGAAGACGGCCGCGTGTTGCTGATCGAGCGCGGATCCCACTTGGACGGAGAGTACCGGGTCAGCGGCATGAAGCCGGGCTCGATCCGCATTCCGGTCCTTTGGACACGTATACGAACACCACTGGGCATCGTCGTGGACTTGGATTCACCCGGCACAGGGCCGCTGGGTGAGTCCGGCATCGAGGGACATGTCGACAAACGCTGGGGCGAACGCATAGGCGCAGCCCTCCTGCTTTCGTTGATCGACGACTCAGTGAAGCTGGTGATCCAAAACCAGAGCGAAAGAGAGCCCAGGCGGGGGGGCAACGACACCGTCGTGCTGCCCTCCACCACTGCCAACACCAGCAAGCTGGCGGAGAAGGTGCTGGACAGCACCATCAACATCCCCCCGCTGATCTATCAGAACCAAGGTGCATTGGTGGGCATCTACGTCGCCCACGATGTGGACTTTTCGTCGGTATACGAGCTGAGGCCGGCGCCGCGCAGCAATCCGCGCCAGGAAGCGCCATGAGCGAGATCATCAAAGAGTCTCCTGGGGAGTTCAAGGACGACTCCAAATGCGACGCCGCCTGGCTCGGAGATGCCACCTCCGTCACTGAGTTCCTGCGTCCCTTGCGTGAGCAGCTCGATCAGGCCGGCGTTTACGAAGTCTGCGTCAACCGACCCGGCGAACTGATGGTGGAGACCGCCAGCGGCTGGAAAGCTGTACCGGCACCATGCATGACCCAAGAACGCTGCCTGTCTCTGGCCACCGCCGTCGCCACCTTCTGCGATCAACAAATCAACCAGGAGCACCCGCTGCTCTCCGCCACATTGCCCAGCGGGGAACGCATCCAGTTCGCCATTCCCCCTGCGGTGTCACGAGGCACGGTCTCAATCACCGTGCGCAAACCCTCGACGCTGAACAAGTGCCTCGATGACCTAGCCCTTGAAGGACTGTTCTCCCGCCTGCATCAGGACATCGAAGCCAGCGGCCTTGAACCCATCGAACAAGAACTTCTGGCCCTGCAGTCACGCGGTCGCTATGTGGAGATGCTGCGCCTTGCGATCCAGCGCCGCCAGACCCTGATCATCAGTGGGAGAACCGGCTCAGGCAAAACCACCTTCATGAAGAGCTTGATCGACGAAGTCCCAAGGCAGGAACGATTGATCACCATCGAAGACACCCCGGAGCTGACCCTGCCCCACCACCCGAACGCAGTGCATCTCTACTACAGCAAAGACGATCAAGGCACAGCGCGGGTCACTGCCAAATCACTGCTGGAAGCCTGCCTGCGGATGAAACCGGATCGCATCTTTCTGGCCGAGCTGCGTGGCGACGAGTGCTTTCATTTCGTGAGATTGGCCGCCTCCGGACATCCGGGCAGCATCACCTGCGTGCACGCAGGCAGTTGCGCCCTGGCCATCGAACAGATGGCGCTGATGATCCGCGAAACCGAAGCTGGCAGCGGCCTTAGCCTGGAAGAGATCCGACGCCTGTTGGACATTGTTGTCGACGTCATCGTTCAGTTCGAACGGGACGAACAAGGCCGATTCATCTCCGAGCTGCAGTACCGCCCACGCAGTCTGCGAGCTCGCCACCTGGGCCAGCCAAGCCGAAGGCCACTGCCAGGGATGGCAGAAGCAACGGATCTGAAGCCCATACAGAACCGTGCTGGGAGCCCAGTATGAGCCGCGCTGGTGCATTGCCGGGCCCAGCATGGTCCCCAAGTCGCAAGCTGGCTGCGGGCATCTTCGGCGCTGCAAGCCTGCTAGCAATGGCCGGTATCGCCAGCTACCTGGCTGCGGTCCTTTTCTTGGTCTGGTGTAGGGCGGACCCGCGCCTGGCCGGGCCCACCAGCATTTCTAGCTACTGGCGCCTGTACGCCAACGACCCCATGCTTCGCAAGCGTCTTCAGCTCGCCATCGGCATCGCAGGAATAGGGCTGCTGGTGCTGCCCACGGCGGCCATGGCCGCAGGCGTACGCACGCGCCGACCACTGCATGGAGACGCACGCTTCGCCACGCAGGCGGAGATTGCGCGCACAGGACTCTGTTCCAGCGACGGCTCACCGGCCATTCTTCTGGGACGCCATCGCGGCCGCTTTCTGAGCCTCAAGGGGCAGTTGTCCGTCATGCTGTCGGCCCCCACTCGCAGCGGCAAGGGGGTGGGTGTCGTGATCCCCAACCTCTTGAACTGGCCCGACTCTGTGGTGGTACTGGACATCAAAGGCGAAAACTACGACATCACGGCCGGCTACCGGGCCGCACACGGACACGCGGTCTATGCGTTTTCTCCATTCGACGAGGAGGCGTGCAGCCACCGCTGGAACCCTCTGGCCTCCGTCAGGATCACGTCCCTCCATCGTGTCGGCGACCTCCTGGCCATTGCACAGACATTCTTTCCGAGCGAGAGCGGCAGCACCTCGTCCGAAGCTTTTTTCAACGATCAGGCGCGCAGCCTCTTCATGGGGCTGGGACTGCTACTGCTTGAAACGCCTGAGTTGCCCCGAACCATGGGCGAAATGCTGCGCCAGTCCTCGGGCAAGGGGCGACCACTGAAAGAGCACTTGAGCAGCTTGATGAGCGAACGAAGCCGGAGCCTGCGACCGCTGTCCAGCGAATGCGCCGACGCACTGCAGCGCCTGCTCTCCAACTCAGACAACACCCTCTCGAGCATCGTTGCAACCTTCAATGCGCCATTGACCCTGTTTGCCGATCCCGTGGTGGATGCCGCGACCAGTGGCCAAGACTTCCGAGTTGAGGATCTGCGCCGTCGCCGAATGTCCATCTACGTGCGCATCCCTCCCAATCGGCTGGCAAATTCCAAGCCTCTGCTCAATCTTTTCTTCTCGCAACTGATCCACCTGAACACCCGACGCTTGCCTGAACAAGACAGTTCGCTGACGCTGCAGTGCCTGCTGGTCCATGACGAGTTCACATCCATGGGCCGAGTGCCCATCATCAGCAGCGCCGCCGGCTTCCTGGCGGGCTACAACCTGCGACTGCTCACCGTGGTCCAGGCCATGTCCCAGCTCGATGTGGTCTACGGGGACAAAGACGCACGGTCCTTCGCCACCAACCACGGCCTGCAAATCCTCTACTCACCGCGCGAACAGCGAGATGCGGACGAGTACAGCGCCATGCTGGGCTACTTCACGGAGCGCAGCACCTCTCGCGGGCACAGCCAGTCCTTCAGCGCCCAGGGGCACAGCACGGTCAGCCGCAATGAAAGCGATCAGCGCCGCGCACTGCTGTTGCCGCAGGAGTTCAAAGAGCTGGGCAGTGAACGCATGGTGCTGATCTTTGAGAACTGCAAACCCATTCTGGCCGAGAAGATTCGCTACCACCGGGATCCGGTCTTCATGCGTCGCCTCCTGCCACCGCCCGTGATTCAGCCCATCAACATGGAGCTTCACCTGGCTCGCGTGCAGCAACGTTGGCGCCATATCAAAGACGAGCTGGCGCCAGGAGAGACGCTCAATGCTGACACCTTGGCATACGACTTCAGCTCACTCCCGGAGAAATTCGAAGGCTCGCCAAGCACCATCGCCGAGGCACTGCTCAACTTTCTGAGCGATGAGGGAGCAAACCTGGGCACATACGGAGGAACGATCAGCCCGCTGGCTGACGCCGACGGTGTGCTGATCCATCACGAACTTTTAGAGGACAGCGCAGCGCCCTGCCCTGCGCCATGAAACTATCACCACGACTCCAAGCCGACGGAGACCCGCCATGCCAACAATCATGGATAAGCACGACACCTGGCCTCAATCGAATCACACACCCAAGGCACCGTCTGCAGCATATCGCCGAGGCAAACCACTCCCCAGACGAGCCGGCCTCGGCCTTGCACTCGCTGCCCTACTGACTCTGAGCTCATGCAGCTCAGCGCCAAAGCCCCCAACGGTGGATGAGAGCCGGCGGCGCCCGGCCAACACTGCCAGCACGGTCAGTTTGTATGCGTGCAGGAGTGAGCTCCACAACGCCAAACTTTTGAATCAGGACGCTGAACGTGGGCGTCAGGAGGCGCTGGCGGCACGCACTGCGACGACAGCGGAACTTACGGGCTTGCTCAACACACATTTGCAGCTCCTAGCCAGCATTCCTCCACATAAGAACTTGCCACCAGGGGCCAATCAAGTGCTGACGCTGTTCTTTGAGCCGGGCAGCTTACGACTCCAATTGCCTGAACCAAGCGCCAATGCTCTGGTCGAAGCAGCAAAAGCCGCACCCCTGGTGGTGATCCGAGGACGAACCGACGGCAGCTCGGCCACTCCAGCCGAAATCCGCATCGCCAGCGGCCGCGCCAAAGCAGCATTTGATTTCCTCGTCGCGGCAGGCGTCCAGCCCGACCGCATTCGCAGCACCTACCAAGCCAACGGGGATCACGCAGCCGACAACAGCACGCCCGAAGGGAGGAGCCGCAATCGCAGGGTTGAGATCGAAATCTACCGCACGCTTCCAACGAATTGGACGCCGCCAAACGGCAGCAGCTCGACCCCGAACTGAAGTTCGCACTGGCCACATCCCACACGGAGCTAGAACATGGACGCTGACAGCGCACCGACATACGGCCCGGCATCCAAGCCCGGCGGTCTCGTTGAACCCCAGACTCGCACTGCTATGACTGGCACCATAGGCCCATCCACCACCCGCTCCGCTGCCAAGCACTACGAGCTGCGAGATCCGTTCGAGGAGGTGACCTATCGAATACCCACCTTCTCAGGCATGGTGAGCAAGGCAGAGAGTCTAGGCAGCAGCCGCTTTGTCGAAGTGGCGGAGGACGGTTCCCGAATCCAAGTGGTAAAGACCGCTGGCACATGGGTGCGAGCCGTCCAAAGGTCTGAGCCTGCAGCACCTGCCCGAGCACCTGCGCCTGGGGCGATTGACAGTGCTAAGCCTGGCCAAGCCCCCGCTTCATCAAAGGCAAGCACGCGCCTGGTTGGCGATGTTGCCCCTCCTGTGTCGACAGTTCCTGAGAAGGGCTCACGAAAAAGCCAACGAAGCCTGTTGGTGGCCCAGATCGAAGCTGCGCTGGAGGAGCGCTATGTGATCAAGCGCAGCCCTTTATCCCTCGGCCCTCTAAGCATTGGCCACACCGAGTACCGGTTCAAAGGCGACGGCGCACGTGTGGCCTTCATTGAATCCACCGTCCGGCTGGCGACGGAGACCAACAACCCCTCGGTCGCCCGGTCCATGGTGGACGTGGCAGAGGCCCGCAACTGGAAGGGTCTGCGTATCTCGGGTCATGAAGACTTCAAGCGCATGGTCTGGCTAGAAGCGTCGATGCGGAGGATCAAGACTGTCGGCTACGAGCCCCAAGCCAGCGACTTGGAGTTGCTACAGCGAGAGAAAGTGGCCCGCATGAGCAATAGGATCGAGCACGCCAAAGAAACGCCTGAAAGCGCTTCACAAGCAGCAGCTCCCAAAACATCGGCCAGAGGCAACGGAGGCAGGAAGGCCGTACTCACAGCCATCGAAGCCGTGCTGATCGCCAAGCAGGTCCCCGACGGCATGCGTGTCGCCGTCATGGCAGCAGCCACAGATCAGCTGATGCAGCGAATACAGACAGGCCGCAGCCCGAAGGTCAAGGTGTACGACATCACAGCTCCCTCGCGAGCTCGGACCCATAACCCGCCGCCTGAACCTCAACGAGCCCGAGATCGAGAGGGTTTGACCCATGCACGCTGAGACGCAAAGGAAAGATACCGACCTGACAAAGCCGGAAGCTACGAATGGCGACATCGGTTGGCACGCGGGTCGGTTCTTAGTCGGCCGCCAAGAGATCGGCGCCTCCGATCCAGGCTTTGCTCAAGCCATCCGCGATGCTCATGAATCTCACCAACGACCTCGCTGTCTGTGCACCCCCGAGGGCGTCGAAATGTATATCGCGCGTTACGGTTCCGACCACATCGTCAAACGCATGCCAGATACGGGCCATTGCCATGCAAGCCAGTGCAGC
Organism: Paucibacter sp. DJ2R-2; assembly: GCF_025717675.1. Lineage (GTDB taxonomy): Bacteria > Pseudomonadota > Gammaproteobacteria > Burkholderiales > Burkholderiaceae_C > Paucibacter_A. Next base: position 83,893 of record NZ_JAJIRT010000003.1, on the reverse strand, counting down.
TCCTTCGAGCCACCAGCCTCATGGTCGGGCCTCGCACCCTTGATTGGACATGCCATCCGTGAAGACCCTAGAACAGGTGAGACCCAGCTCAAGGTGGACTTTTCCTTGAGCCAACGAGCTGCACGCCAGGGCAACTCAGACGCCCACTGTGATGCGCGTGAGTCCAGAGCCGCGAGCAGCGCGGGTGCCACGCGCATGTCGCTGGGCTGCCTGCTGCAGTACCTCTGGGATCAGGCGGAACTGACCCGATGGCATGCAGGGTTTGCGGGCAAACGAACCTGGAGCACGGTCAGGAGGATGTTGCTTCACGCGGCCGAGTCCAAGCAAGTTCGCGGACAGGCCTTGCTCACCCACTTGTTTATTCCCGAGAGCTTCTCCGTGGAGCGGCGCGAAGAAATCGACGCTAGGCGCCTCGCCCACTGGAACCAGCTGCGCCGCGCACGTCGGCCTCGCCCATTGATGTTGCTGATCGCAGAACTCAAAGACCTGATGCCAGGCCGTTTTGGCTACCAAGCAGTCGTGAAGCACATGCCCGATCAAGCCTGGGTACTCCAAGAGCCCCTGTTTCGACGCCTTGAACGGCGATTTCAAACGGAGCTGACGCTCTGGAGCTCGTCACCAGAGTTGCGGCAATTGATGATTGGGGCCTTTTGGGTCAGTGAAGCAGGCGTCCCCACACTTGAAAGCCTGTCCTTGATGCCAGTGACGCCCGAGTGGCTGCCCGTTGAGGACCGTCAAGACCTAAACCTACTCCACGAGCTTTTGACAGCGCGGCGCTCCTTCATCAAGTCACAACGCTACCGTTTGCCACGCACGGCGCCTTCCGCGTCTGCCATCCTGACCGACACGGGCCGATCGCCAATACCGCTCTACATCGACAGATCAACATCTCAGGATCAGCCTTCTGCACTCGGCTGCACAGGAACCACTCTGCATGGCGGCTCAGACGGCTGGTGTTGGCGACTCAGTTCAGGGACCATGCCCACGCTGCCTTCAGCCAATCCTTGCTTTCGTCAGACATAAAGGCTTGGAAAGGCGACATGCGCCCAACGCGCACGGTGCCCTGGCGCAACTGCCTCAACGGCAAACCGAAGAGCTAGAAAATCGCCACGCATCACATGAGTGCAGACTCGCATCGACCGCGTCCTAGCTCTATCGCGAATTCAACGATCACGTTTGAGATCCTGGATGGCCTGGGGCAATGAAAGAGCAGTGCCCAGCATGGGCCTGCGCGAATGCACGGCACGATCCCGCTGCGCCGCCAATTCTCTGCCAAACGTTGACTCCTGAAGAAAGCTGGAGATGCGTGCGGCGAGCTCCCGATCTTCAGCCTTTGTCGACGCTCTGAGCGCGGACACGATCTGAGCCCAAGCCTCCAGGGCGCCGACTCGATTGCGTCGATAGGCCCCACCTGACTTTATGAGCGAAGCAGGCCTCTTAAGGCGACCTTGCTCTTGAGCGCTGCTCTGCCAGAGACTTTGATAACAACGCCCCTCACCGCGTGTGGCCTGGCGTGTCGCCTCGGCCTCAATACCCAGCCCGCGAAGGCGCTCTGCAAATGTCTCCCGCCAGCGATGCAAGTCAGCCTTGCGAGGATTCAGTCGCACCCCGTCCATAGATTCAGCCCTGACACACAGATGCACATGCGGATTTTCCTGATGCTCGTGAAGCACCATCACATAGCAATGCTCTTTGAGCTCGATCCGAGCAAACTCTCGAGCTGCCTGCAAGACACTCTGCCCTGCAGTACCCCGAGGCATTGAGAGCATCAAATTGAAGGCCTCGCGCCGGGGGCTGTTCTCTTCAATCAAGGAACCTCCGAAACGCCACTGCTCCAACAAGGCGCTCATCGCCTCGCGGCCCGTGTCTCTGACGCCACGATCATCCTCAAACTCTAGGCGACCGTTCTTGCTCATGTAGCGGAAGTGAGCAGAAATGGCCCCCATGCCGCGACCGCCACCGGTCACCTTCACCATGACTTGAGGGGCCCTTCTGACAACAGTCGCCTCTATTCGCCGCCGAATGGCTCCCGCTTGACGCTGAAGCGGCGCGCCCAATCGCGGAGGTGGCTTGACCCTAAACACCCGATTGCTCGGATAAAACAGGCGATCGCCCCAGTGCACCAGAACACCATCGATGTCACGGTGTGGAAGCATTGAGCTCTCCCTGTTCTTTCCGCGCAGCTTTGGCGCTCACAGCTTGTCGAAGCGGGCCAGACCTGACGGACGGCTGCAGCGCAGTAACCATGGGTGCAAGCAATGCAAGATGTTGAACGACAGTCTCTGTCAGTTGCGCTACCGACGTGTCACAAGAGGCAGGAACCGAAGCACAGTTCGCACGAAGCGTCGCAGTCAAACCCCTCAGATCAGCAGCCAAGGCCGCAAGCATGGCGTTGGATCGAATCAACGCGGCGCGGCTTTCTCGCTGGTCTGGCGCGACTGGACGAGGTGGGCAAGACGCCATGAGCTTCGCCACATACAGCCCCTGAGGCACGCAAGCCTCGCGTGCAGCCGACGCAAGCTCAAGCGCGCAATCAAGCGGAAGCCTCAAGGTCACTTTGACCCGAGCATTCGTGCACTGTTTGGACTCGAACACCCTCATCGAAGCGCCGGACTCAATCAACGAAGCACGCTCCAGCCACTCAAGAATTGCAGCCCTCAGCAAGGATGTCACGGGCACATTCTGTGACCTCGCAACGGCCAACAGGGCGCCATGACAACCTCGCAAGTCGACGGACATCCGTACGCGCCGCCCTGGACGATTTCCTGCGTCGGCTAAACAGCGCTCGCGTTGATCTGCTTTGACCATGATGGGCAATGTGCTTCAAATGCCGACACCGCCTCGCGGTGAATCATTCGCCAAATTCACCTTTGCTCGTGGTGCGGGCACTCTTCGCAGCTCTTCTGAACCGATCTAACAGCCTGCTCACGCGTATCAGGTGAAAACCTGTTCGACTTGCTAGTAGGCTTGCGAACCTCGCAGTCGCTGCGGGCCTACACCAGGAACTGAGCGCCATGGTTCGTCCGTGTCTGCAACGCGACAGCAGGGGTGCACGATTTTCTGCCACTGAATTTGCGAGAGAGGCAGACATCAATCCCGGACTTATCGCGCTACTGCTTTGCGTACCTTTGTACTACGTGTTGTGGAAGGTCTTCTTTGGCTCGCGTGAAGAGTTCCTTGATGCGCTCAGGTACTGGTTTCAACCCAACTGACTGTCATATCTGCACGGCGATTTCAACAAGGACAAACGAACAGCCGCATGAAGGACTTCTTTGACCCGGCGGGGATTGCATGACGTACCGAACTGGAGGGCGCCACACTGGCGGCGGCCATCGCAGACACCTTTGCGAGGCGGCAAACTGATCTGCCTACTCAGCCCCCTTGGCATTGACCCAAGCGTTCAGCCAAGCTACGCCAATGGCAGCCCTTCCTAAACAAGAACCGCCTTGATGCGGCTGGCCTCTATGAAACCGTAGCGCTTCTGATTGACTCACTGTGCCCCCTACGCACGTCGAGGCCGCCAAGAGTCCGGAGACAGCCACATGGAACCCCGAGGATCTGCGCTGGATTTGAACTTCAGGCTATGGGAATTGCCCCTAACCGCGCCGTCAAGCGCAATTTCCAAATCTCCATTGCCATACGCCTGCGAGTGCTCTTGCTACTGTCTTGAATCGCCCCGGTATTGAACTGCACGCCGAGGCGATTCCAACATCCTGCCTGCCAAGTGGGGCAGGAAAGTTGGGGACGTGCGCCGTTCCCCAAGGCTCACCATGTCTCAATCGCAGCACCACTTGCAAAAGTTACACCGGAGCGAGCAGGCGGCCGCCACGCGCTCAACCCAAATTCCAATGCGCCCAGGCCGCCACCTGATCAAAGAACAGTGCATAAAGCAGAATGGGTACCGGCAGACCTATCAATGTACCGAGCAGGTAGCTGCGCCAACCTACCCCTGACAACGCCAACGCAACGTTTAGCGCCGGAACGGTCTGGAACATCAGGCGCAGCGCCGTGACGCTTTGCAGCGGGTGACTGTCAAGACGCGCGAATAGTCGTTTCGCGATCGTGCCACTGTTGCTCCATTGGCGCAGCGCGTCGCCACCCAGCAAACGGATCAAGCCGAAGGTGCTGAGGCAGGACGCACAGGCTGCCAAATATGTGATCAGGCCGCCCCATACTCGCCCAAGCGCTAGCACTGCGGCGGCCAGAAACAGCCAGCCCGGAATCTGGAGCAAATTGCCGGCCGCAAACAGGGCGGTGAAAATCAGTACCCCAGCAATTTCATGTGCATTGAAAATAGTGCGCAAGCCGGCCAGCGTGAAATGCTCGCCAAATTCGCCGAACCGCAGCATGGCCCAGGCCAAAGCCAGGAAAACGAGGACGATGCTAAGACGGATCGATCGGTTGTGCATGCCTCGAATTTAAGGCATTCGCGCGACAAGCGCCTCAGCACAGCAAGTCAAGCAGCGTGCGCCGCAGAATGGGCAAGGATGCATAAAGGCCGACATCCCGGAACCGTCCAGGCCAACGCTAGCCGAGGCGATCAAAATTGCACCGTTGTACAGCCGCCGCATCGACCCGGTTGATCCCTAAAGCCGACGTTTGGCAATGGCTACTCCATGCGGAGGGCCAGGTTTCACCAATGCCAAGCAGATGACAGCAAAAGGCTTGTTGCAGTCGGTCGGATTTGGCAATCGTTGGGCGGCAATGTGCCTATTGCAGGTATTCGCACGGATTCGTTGAATTCACGCAGCCGACCAGAACTCGCCACTCACGAATGCCTGCTTTCGGGCACACTGGGTTTTCCCAATCACTTGGCTGGATGGCCGATACACCGATACCAGCATGAACTTCGGCGCCGCCATCACGATAAGAGCATGCGATTCATCAGGCGTCTCTTCAGCAAGCGAAGTACACCCACGGCGGAACCATCCGAACTTGGCGACGCCAGGCCGGAGTTGACCCCCCAGACTTGGTTGCTCGAACTGTTCACACGCCATGGGTTGGCGTCAAACGCCCATGACGGCTGGGTGCTTCCCAAGGGTGAACTGCCTGCCATCCGTGGCACCTGGCAGCCTGGTGAGACACACGGTCGACTCGATATGCAGGTCTTGGTGCGCGACGACGTTGTCATCGAGGAGTGCTTCGCGGGTCTCGGTGCGGGCGATGCCCGGCTGTCAGTTTGGCTCGAGAACTTCACGATCAACTCATTTCATGCACTTCAGTCGTGCCTCTGGTCTTGGGAGCTTGAATCGGTTTCGTTGACACATCCACCTAACGAAGGAAGTGTTCAATGGGAACAGCAGGGCCAAGAAAAGTTCACCGTTACGAGCTGAGTTTCAAGCTCAAGGCGGTGCTGATGAGCGAGCAGCCAGGGGTGCTGATCAAGGACGTGGCGGAGTCCTTGTGCATTCATCCCTTCATGCTGTCCAAGTGGCGAAAGCAAGAGCGTGATGGCGAGCTGTCCGGCCCCATCGAGCCGGTTGAACCCGCAGCAGTGGCGGAGCTGCGCCGGCTGCGCGAAGTCGAGCAGCAGTTCAAGCGTTTGCAGACGGAGCACGATCTGCTAAAAAAATTCATCCGGTTTGCAGCAGATCAAAAGCGGAAGTCTTCGCCTTCATCGCGGCAAACCGGCAAGCCCACTCGATCCAAGTGATGTGCAAGCTGTACCAAGTCACCCGCGCAGGCTACTACGCCTGGTGCCGGCGTGAGCGCAGCGTCAGAGCTGCCGGCGACGAGCAACTCATTGAGCAGGTGCGCTTGGTTCACGAGCAAAGCCGAGGCTACTACGGCAGCCCGCGCATTGCGCAGCAGCTCAAGCAGCAGGGCGTTCAGGTGGGGCGCCGTCGGGTGGCGCGTCTGATGCGCAAGGCGGGCCTGCAGGGGCGCAGCGCCCGGCTGTACCGGCGTGCCAAGGTGGGGCAACGCAAGTTCTTCGCCAGCGTACCCAATGCGCTGCGAGACGTGGCGCTGAGCGATGCAGACCAGGCCTGGGTCGGTGACGTGACGTACCTCAAAGTGGCGGGCCAGTGGCGCTACATGGCGGCGGTGATGGATCGACACTCCCGGCGGCTGGTGGGCTGGAGCCTGAGCCGGCGTCGCGATGCTGCGCTGACGCGTCAGGCTCTGAATCATGCCGTGCGCAAGCGCCAGCCGTCGCCGGGTTTGATCTTCCACAGCGATCGGGGCATCGAATATGCGGCATACGAGTATCGGGAGCAACTGAACCGGCTGGGCATCAAGCAGAGCATGAACCGGCCCGGAAAAATGAACGACAACGCGCACATGGAGTCGTTCTTCCACTCGATGAAGACCGAGTCCTTGCATGGCATGTCGTTCGAGACGGACAAGCAACTGCGTACCGCACTGCGCAGCTACATCGGCCTCTACAACCAGCAGCGGCTACATTCCTCGCTGAGCTATCTATCCCCGGTTAAATTCGAGCAACAGCAGCGGCAGCAATCATGTGTCAACTGAATCGGCGCAAGTTCCACCAGCAGAACTGGTTGCCCCCTAGCAGGCCACAACAATCCGCTATAGAGGCTTCCGACCGTTTGCTGCAACTACCTGAAAGCAGCCTCAGCACTGAGCGAACATCCACTCATCTGACGCCCAAACCCAATGTTCGAAGTCCAAGGTAGAAAAGGACCCTAGGGCACCCACCCTGTCAGCTCAATGTCGCCGAGCTTGATCAGACGGCTGCGCTTCGCGGCCACATCAAAGTAGGCGATGTAGGTGGTCGAGCTGGAAATAATGAAACCTCTGCCAACCACCTTCCCTTCGTCGCTGAGCTCCGTGCAAACGCCGCGCTTTCCACTACGCTGGCAACCCAATTGGATCTGACCCTCCTTGTGCTTCGCCCATTTATCCGCTGCATGCTCGCCAATAATGGGCGCTACGGCCAACGCAATGAAGGCAGCCAAAACCAGGTAATACAGAAGTCCAACTATCAGCCCCGAAAGCCCAAAGGATGAGACAAGGCTCTTGAGCCAGCGAGGAAGCCGATCGGCATTACGCTTCAGCCACCTGCCCAGTCGCGTGTTTTCTGGAGGGTAGTTTCTTGTGGCGGAGGTTACCCAAAACTGAATGGCACACATGAAAAAAATGGCCGCAAGGAAAGCACCGCCTGCTGGACTATTCAACAATGTGTGCAAGCCTTCGAGTACAGCCCTATAGCCGTAGTGCACGCGAATGCTGGTATCCAGCGGCAGCAACCCGCTGTCAAATCCCCAATGAAGGAGGTACCGGTCGTAAGCCTCCTGCCCGATGAAGTGAAGCGCCGTCGCGATGGCGCCCAGAGCAGCGACAGCAGCCTTGCCGAGAGCGGACCAAGGAAGGCTTCTGCGTGATGTGGTTGGTGCGTCAGCCAAAGACCTACTCGGTTTGGCAGTCGGAAAAGTTGCATCTGAGTCGCTCATATCGTTTCCCTGTTTCGTGGTGCACAAGCGCAGAGCGTGCAGCTTGAAGTGCCCATGAAGTCTTGCGCCTCAAAAGCTCACCAGATGAGCCACCGGGGAAATACCGAGAACCAATAGAAGACGAAGCCCGTTTGCAATGCATAGAAAACTCGAAAGGGAGGGTCGCATGCATTTGAAGCTGATCGATGTCACGGGCGTATGACTTGTTGGCGCCAAATCCACAGAGCTAGGCTTCGAAGGACTCAAACACCATGCTGTGGTCCTTAGGCGCAGAACCATCGGTCAGCAGGTCTATGTCGCAGAACTGATGAACCATGGATACCTGGTCACAACGGTCATAGACTTCGATCTAAGCTACGCAGCTAACGGCGACCTCCGTATTGAACCCAATGCTGGCACCAATCTGCGCTACTCAGGTGCTCACACTCCCCGGAGGACATGCGTCGCGGGTGGAGCAGCCCGAGGCGCTGATCAACTTCATCCACGACGTTTGCGCCCGACATGAGTGAATCGTTTGAGTCGCCGTCTCAACGCAGGGCGTTCGTACAGCTTTGCGTCTCTACCTTCTTGTTGTTTACGACCGGCTCGACGCTCGCGTTGCTATCCCTCGTACTTGAAAGGAATGGACATTCGAGCCGCGAAATCGGTATCGTGCTCTCAAGCCCGATTGCCCCAGTGATCATCGCCATACTGGTGACCGGAAGGCTTCTTCGAAGCCTGAATCCACTACAGGTAGCATTTGCGGGCCAAGTGTTGATGATTCTGAGTTTCGCAGGATTCGAATGGTGGATACGCTCAACGGTCGGCGGGGCCATCTGCAGGGCAGTTTTCGGCCTGGGTTTCGGCGTTTACTTTGCCGCCTCCACGTTTGTAGCGCGCGACATGTTGAGAGGACCCAGGACCACATATCTGTTCGGACTGTTCGGAAGCATGATCACGTTGCCTAACGCCATCGGGCCGGCCGCGGCGGAGTTCGTGCTGGACCACGTCGGCCTGCGAGGTTACTTCCTGTGGTTGTCCGTGCCCGGACTGTTGGCCGTTGCAATCCTGGGTCGCCTTTGCGTCACGCACGCAGTCTCTAGGTCAACGATAGTGCCGCCCCCGGTTTCCTACCTGTCATTCTTCAGGTCAGGTGCGTTCCGACTGGCGTCAGCGACAAATTTCGTTATGGGCATCAGCTGGGGCATGGTGTTTGGATACTGCGCTTTGCACCTCAGAAGCCATGGGATTTTGGTGGGTGCTTTCTTCTCATCGATGACTCTTGCCTTCTTCACGACGCGTTTCGTGCTGATGACCTGGATACAGAAGCGGCCTCGCGAGGAGGCGGTCGCAGGGGCGTTCGTGTGCATGGCACTGTCATTCATTGCGCTAGGGGCTTTTCCCACCATCTGGACAGCAGTGGTTGCTGGCCTCGTATTCGGAATCGGCTACAGCGCGGTGTCGCCGATTCTTAGTGTGTGGGCCTCGGACGTGTTTCCAGCGACGAGTCGGCCAATGGCCATGGCCTTGTTCAACACGCACTTCCACGTCGGCTTCTTCGCCTTTCCGATCTTCATGGGAAGTCTTGCCTCCTTGCAAAAGCTGGACCGCACGTTGATAGCTCTTGGTTTGCTAAGTCTGCTTACCGCTGGTTGGTACTCGATGTGTGCATTACGGCCGAAGGCCGACGCTGCGATAGCGCCCGTCAACTGAGTCCCTAAAAACATGAAAAATCCCGCCTGGGAGGCAGTCGAACGGCTGCACCTCGATATTCCCAATGAGCTGTTTGATCAGATACGACACGGCGAAACTGCGTCCACGATCTGCCCGTGGCCAGCCGTCTTTTGCGTGTATTGACGAGAGTGGCGCATACCGCGAGTTCGTCGCAGATGTTCCAGAAGTTCCTTCTTCAAGGCGCCGAGCGCTTGAATGAACAGGCTTCGGTAGATGGTCTTGTGCGACACGTGCTGGCTCTCGTCGCTCGGATAAGTATGCTTGAGCCCGCCGGCGATCTGCTCGGGAGACCACCGCAGACGCAGCTTGCTGGCCACTGTGCGCGCCAGCTCTCGATCTTGAGTCAGTTTGCATTGCTTTGGGCGATGCGCGCGATCCCATGCGGCACTGTCGGCATGGCTGGCTCGATAGCCGATGCGCCCGCCATTGCGCTCGATCTCTCGACTCACCGTGGATGGCGCTCGGCCAATCTGTGCGGCGATGGAACGGATTGACCGGCCGAGCGCCAGTCCAATTGAAATCTTTCCCCCCGCTCAGCCAGGGGCAGCGCGAGCCGTGAGTGGCTGCGATCTGTTGGGCGAATTCCGCCGGTCCGGGCAATGATCTGTTGGAGCGACGAGTGACCTCGGTCGAAAAGCTTCCCAATCTCGTGCAGTGTCCAGCCATCCTTCCAACGCTCCCGCATCAGCTCCTTCTGGCTGTCTGAGTAGTAGATCCGCGGTCGCTGTTTCATCTCCAACACTCCTTCGGCCCGAGCGGGTCCTAGTGTGCTGCATCGACCAGTTGAATCCGCCCTGCATAGCTGCCGGCCGGCAGCCAACGACGCCTCCAGGCTGGTCGGAGTCATTCGCATCTAGGGATTGAGCGGCCGCTTTGACCGTCACCCGCCTTTCGCCGGGTAGCAACTCGTACGGCGGCTTTGCATCCGTCACCGGACACTCGACACGGCGCGGCAGCGAGGTGCTCGTCAACGACTGGTTCGGCGCAGCGCCACCTTGCGCTGCCGACCCACAGCAGAAGTTGGCGAGCCCAAATCCGGTACCGGAAAGCATTCATTGGGGGGCCGCTCCACACCAGCACCGCATGCTGACAGCGGGACATTAACCTGCCGTCACATCCAGCAGGGCTTCCGCTGGTAGACTTACACAAACCGTTGCAGAGCCACAAAATGTCTTCCCGTACCAGCCGTAACACCCTCACCGAACGCGGTATGCAGATCGTCGAGCGACGCATTCCGGCGCTGGCGGCGAAGGCTGGTCATGAGGCCTACCGGACCACGCTGCAGCAGACTGGTGCAGTGACCGTGAAGACCAGCAATGGTCAGGTCGTGAAGCGCGCGCTCGATGGGAGCGTGACGGTCATCAAGAGCTTGCCGGTCGGCAAGCGCGTCAAGACCGGCACCGTCCTCAGGCGTGTCAAGTAAGCCGCCCGGCGCGGATGCAGCGGCTAAGGCCGCAAAACCACCTCAAGCGCCAGCGGCACAGCCCGCGCAGCCTCGACTCCGGGTTCTCGCCGGTCCGAACGGATCGGGCAAGAGCACCATCAAACCAGACCTGAAGCCCCAGTGGATTGGCGTCTTCGTGAATGCCGACGAGATGGAGCGAGACCTGGTCGCCTCTGCGGGCTTCCTGAGCTTGCGCAGCCTCGGCGTCAGCGGCGAGCCAGCTGTGGTTCTCAAGCGCATCAAGAAGAGCCTGGAGACCTTCGGGCTGGAGAAGCGGCTGGACCTACAGGCCCTGTTGGCGGGCATGACACTCGATGACGCGATGAGGCTGTGGGTGCCAGGGCCCTACGACTCCTATCTCGCGGCGTCGCTTGCCGATGCCGTGCGCCAAGAGTTGCTGGAGGAAGGCCAGACGTTCACGTTCGAGACCGTGATGTCGCACCCGTCTAAGATCAATTTCATGCGGCAGGCGAGGGAACGCGGCTACCGCGTGTACCTCTACTTCGTGGCCACCGACGACCCGACGATCAACATCGACCGCGTGCACCGGCGTGTCCTGCAGGGTGGGCATCCCGTGAAAGATGAGCTCGTGGTAAGCAGGTACCACCGCTCCATCGCCCTGATGACCGAGGCATGCAAGGTGGCCCACCGGGCCTACATCTTTGACAACTCGGGCACAAAGCACAAGTTGCTGGCCGAGGTGACCGACTTCGAGGAAATCCGGCTCGGGGCCAGCCGGATCAGCCCTTGGTTTCTCGAAACCGAGCTCTGGAAGCAGTTCTCCTGAGTTTCCCGAGGGTGCCAAGCCGTGGCGCCCGCCTCACACGCTGTTGCCAACCCTCCTGCGCGTCGCGCGGTTGCAGTCGAAGGGCACGGTTGATCTGGCGCACGCGGGCGGCGCCAATGCAGCTCGAGTGGAGCTCTGCATCCAAACGGCGCACGAATAGGGTGAAGTTGGTATCCAGGATGACCGTGCGCTCGCTGTCGTTGCATTTCGCTTGGCTTCGAGCCAGACGACGATGCGAGTGCAGCCGCCATTCCTTGACACGCCGTTGCAGCGGCCACGTCAACACTTGGTCGTTGGGATGCAGACCTTCGTCCACGACCGCTTGTGGCCGGGACCGGGTGCCCAGCAGATCCGCCGTTAGCCGCCCCGGGCCCGCCGCATCCATCCACCGAAGGTCAGCTTACTGTCTCGCCAGGCAAGACCCGGTGCCGGCGACAAACTGCCGGCGGCGACCGTCGGCTTCGCGGTGGCTCAATTTCTTGCTGGCTGAGAGAACTAGGTGCTTGCGATAGGTCCGTCGAGACGGCGGCGGCGGGCTGCTCATGGAGTTCGGCCGAAAGTCGTCGGGCGACCGCTGCTCTCACCATCCAACATTCAAAAAGCATGAGCCCGAGCAAAGCGCGCCTAGCCCAGTAGGCAAGCCACCGCGTAGACCCCCGGACCTGCGAAGTCAACCGCCGGTACCGGCATAGCACTTGTCCGCATTCGGCGGGAGCGTCGTCAGGGCCGTGATGTTGGCCATGTCCGAGTCGACCTCCGCATTGCGTGCAGCCCTCTCCGTAACGTTGGCGATGCTAACGATTCCGGCCCGTAGCTCCTCGCCTTGTTTGATCGCCTTGTCCCGTGCCTCTCGTTCTTTGTCATAGGCAGCTCTAAGACTCTCCATGTTGACGCCCGAGAGCTTCAGTTCGCGCTGGTCCTTCATGAGGCGCGCCAGCGCCTTGTTCATCGTTCGGTTCACCGCGGGAAACACATCGTTGAGCGTGGCCAGGGCGCCCAGCCGCTCGCTCTCTGTCCCAGTGAGCAGTGAGGTGTTCTCCTTCTTGAAGGCGCCGGTCGCGTCCAACATGCTCCACGCGGACCTGGGCACCTTGTCGACCGCTTCGGAGATGCACAGCATCGTGGCCGAGGCGGTCTGGTAGTTCTTGGCCTGGGTCTCGACCCGATAGGTGTCCGAAAATGACCCAAAGAGCGCAGCGAAGATTCCCGCGTAGCGGGCCTCCTTCATGTGGTTCTTGACCGCGTAGTAGGCAGCGGTAAGCACCGCAACGTCTCGCCCCCGGCCCGGGATGTCGCGCCCGAGCAAGAGGTACTCGCCCTCGGTGTCGCGCCAGAACGCAGCGTAGAGCTCTAGCTGCGCTTGGAGGTTCGGCTGATCAGTGGTCAGAGGAATGCGGTTTCCATTGGTGCGAAGTGCGTCTGCATCCGCGAGCGCCTTCACCCACGGGTCCTGGATCGCACTCTTCGTACTTCCGGTCCCAGTCGTGAGCGGTACCGGTTTGGGTACCGCTACCTGGCTTGGCGTCAGTGCGCAGCCGGAGAAAAGTGCGCAGGAAATAGCTAGCGCCAGTGCAGTTTTCATTCTTCGCTCCCTCGCGTGTTTTTCCGATCATTCGGGCTACCGAGGGTTGCCGCCACGGTACTTACCCCTTCATCAAAAAAACGGATTGAGCACCAAGAACCCGACATGGTGCGGCGCGCGCGTACCCGATCTTGGGCGGTCGGGGTCAGGTCTCGCCAGCCACCCTACAAGCTGCTGATGATTCGTGTGCCGCGGCTTTAGGTAGGGTGAAAGACTTCTATACGAGCCAATGTTGTTCGCCCTTAGCGCGCGAAATTCTCCCGCCGCCCCTGTCTGGCAGAGTAGTTCTCCGCAGGCGGCCCAAAGCCAGCCAGGGCGCCTCAAAAGCGAGCATTGGTGCGTGATGACCTCGCACGTAGCTACGCTGTAGCGCTACGGCTGCGCTTCGCACCTGGCGACACCAGCCTATCAGCGCCTGAAGCATTCAAGCCGAAGTGCTTTCTGCGAAGGGAAGTGATACCTCATCAATAGTGACGAGGAGACTAGACGAACGGAAGTCACCAAGCCATAGCGTCGCAAAGCTTGGACTGAACGTTGGGGATAGGGCGTCTTGCGCAACTCCCCCGGCCTTGCCATGCTGACGCACACAGCTGGTCAAGAAGAACAACCTACGAGCCGCTGCAATAATCGTCAGCAATAAAGCGGGCATGCGCCAAAAGGCGCGGGGAGGTCAGGGATAGATCCAAGCTGCCGGATTGGTCTGGCGTCCCCTTTCGGGTTACATACTGACACGGCGACTGCGGAACCAGTTCCTGATCGTCCGGCTTGCCGGAATCAATTTCACCAGCATCTGTGGCGGCTTAGGGTGGCAGCGAAAGCTCAAACTGTAGAGAAGCTGTCGCCGGTGTGACGCCAGCCGACACTCGCGAGTCCTACGGCTGCAATACCTCGTACAGCTGACGTTCACACCACCGCCGGTCGCCAAGCCCAGTGTCCGCTTGGTACCAGTCAGCGTGAGTTCGCCGTCCGAAGGCCAACGGCCGGAACCGCTGCGAAGCGGCCTATAGGCTATCGACGTCGTCTTCAGGCACGTGCAAAACAAGCAGATTTTTGAACCTAAGGTCTGCATGGACAGAAAGCTGCCAATTCAAGGGAGCGATCCCGGGCAACCACCGATGGGAGAGACATCCCACCCTTGACCCACAGATCCCAGGATGGACCCAGAGCTTTTGAGAGCTTGCTGCAGCCGTGCAAGCGAGACGGTCCCGAGAGTCTTTGCAAAACACGGACTTCTGAGCGACCAGAACCGCATTTACTAAGCTCAAGCTGCGTTGGACGGCACTATTCTGTCGAACTCTGGAATAGAGGCGGACGCTTCGACGCACTAGCGCAACATGAGCCGAACAACGAATCAACTCAACAAATACTGGCACCAGACTGGCACCAGCACCGGGACGAAAAAAAGCACCTAGGGCCGTTTGGCGCTAAGTGCTTGATTTCATTCTTAATTTTGGTGGGCCCTGAGTGACTCGAACACTCGACCTACGGATTAAGAGTCCGCTGCTCTACCAACTGAGCTAAGAGCCCTACGCTTTTGTCTTGCTTGGCGTTAATTTCTTAGCAACCTTGCAAGCCTTGCAGTATAGCATGATTTTTTAGAATTTCCACTGTTTCAGCGAATATCTCAAAAATCTGCTTTTCAGCTTCTTCGCACTTACCGAGCAACAGAGTTGCTTTTAGCAAGATGGTGGGTCGTGCGGGACTCGAACCTGCGACCTACGGATTAAAAGTCCGCTGCTCTACCAACTGAGCTAACGACCCATCAAGCGAAGCCCATCATTATAGCCAGGATTTTTTGCTTCCGGCAATACTTTCACAAGAACTTCTTGTGCAATGAAAAGCGGCTCCTCAGCGCGCACGGGCCAGCACGGCCTGGATCAAGGCCGCCGCCGCTGCCATGCCAAAACTGGCCGTCACTGCCACGCTGGAGCCATAGCCATGGCAATTGAGCGTGCCGTCGACGGCACAGGCTTCACCGCCCTCTCCTTCCTCGGGCGGGCGGTGTACCGCCTCACGCGAAAACACACAACGCACACCGAGCTTGCCTTGCCGCGGAGCACCGTATTCCTTGCGCAGGCGCTGGCGCAGCGAAGCGAGCAAAGGATCATGGGTGGTGTCCGCCAGGTCTTCGATGCTGAGCAGATGGGGTTCGCGTTTGCCACCTGCGGCACCCACCGTCACAAAAGGCAGCTGGCGCGCGCGCGCCCAGGCCGCCAAGCAAGCTTTGGCACGCACTTGGTCGCAGGCATCGATCAGACCGTCTACCCGAGACTCGGCCTCGCTGCCGCCCAGCAGGGCCGGCCAATTGCCAGGTTCGACAAAGTCTTCGATCACCCGCACCTCGCAGTCGGGATGGATGTCCTGGATGCGCAAGCGCAGGGCCTCGCCCTTTGCCATGCCCACCGTCGACCCTAGAGCCTGAATCTGACGATTGATGTTCGATTCGGAGACCTGATCCAGATCGATCAAGGTCAGGCTGGCCACACCGGAACGCGCCAGCGCTTCCACGGCCCAGGAGCCGACGCCACCCAAGCCGACCACGACCAGATGCGCAGCGCGCAAGCGCAGATAGTCGGCTTCACCGTACAGGCGCCGCAGACCACCGAAACGACGCTCACTGTCGGCCGGGAACTCCGCCAGGCCCGACAGGTCGGTGACTGCATTCATGGCTTCGGCCATATCGTCTTGTCCTTGCATATCCATCAAGCCAGAGATCCTGTTGGCGCACAAAAAAGGCTCTGCACGCAGAGCCTTGAACGGTCGGGAAAAGCCAGCGCCCTTACTTGAGCGCGGCCAGCCGTTCCTTGCCAGCCTGCGCCGCTTCGGAGCCGGGGTAGGCCTTGATCAAATCACCGAGACTGCGCCGGGCTGCCTTGGTGTCCTTGAGCTCGATCTGGCAATTGGCCAGGGCCAACAAGGCTTCGGCCGCGCGCGGGTGCTCGGGGTTGCCGGAAATGAAGGCCTTGAAGGTGGCGATCGCTTCCTTGTACTCACGCTTGCCGTACTGGGCATTGCCCTGCCAGAACCGCACCGAGTCGCTGTAGCCACTGGCCGGGAAACGACGGGCAAAACTGCTCAAGGCCTCGCCCGCTTCGTTGAAATCGCCGCGCCGAACCAGGCCCATGGCCGCCTCGTACTGACGGCGCTCCTCTGGGTCCACCTGAAACTCGCGGCCATCGAGTGCCACTTTCTGTGGCTCCATGGGCTTCAAGCGCGAATCAAAGGCCTGCAACTGATCATTGAGCTTGCGCTGGGTCTCGGACAGCTCGCGTGCCAGCTGCTCGTTCTGGCCGCGCAGCTTGGCGATCTCGGCACGCAAGGTGTCGATCTGTCCATTGAGGTCCAGCAGGCTGCGACGCAATGGGCCGAGCTGGTCCTGCACCAGCGCGCTCAGCTGCTCGGCGCGCTGACGCTGGGCGTCCTCGCTCTGTTGCAGCTTGGCACGCAGGTCGAGGATGGCCTTGCGAGCATCCTCGTCCTCAAACAGACCGGCACGCGCCGGTTGGCTCAAGGCCAAGCCCAGCACCAGGCAGAACGGCAGCAGCCGCGGCAACTTCATCTCACTTGTCCTTCAGCTCGACGCGGCGGTTCTTGGCCCAGGCGGCCTCATCGCTGCCTTGGGCGGCCGGGCGCTCTTTGCCAAAGCTCACAGGCTCGACTTGGGCTGCACCAACGCCCAGCAGGCCCAGGGACTTGGCCACCGCTTCGGCACGCTTCTGACCCAGGGCCAGGTTGTATTCGCGGCCGCCGCGCTCGTCGGTGTGGCCTTCCAGGCTCAGAGCAATCTTGCGGTCGTTGTTGAGGCGCTTGGCATGGGCTTCGACCAAGCCACGGAACTCGTCCTTGACGGTGTAGCTGTCCAGATCGAAATAGACCACGCGCTGGTTGGCGACGGCTGCGGTCAGCTGAGCGCCCAGATCCACGGTCTGAACCTTGGACTCGGCCATGGGCTGAGCATTTGCAGTGGAATTGGTGGGGGCCACAGGCGCCACCGGGCGGGTTTCCACCGGCGCTGGCTCGTCCAGCTTCACGGCAGTGCTGCAGCCAGCCAGGGCGGCAGCGGCCAAGAGGGACAGAGCAAAACGCGTCATCTTCATGAAAAGCACTCCTGTTTCGATCACATGGATCTGTCTTGAAAAAGTTCCGCCGCTAACCGGTCCGACCGGCGCATTGACAACTGCGAATTGTCATACAGCTTGCACAAGTTTCGCTCGATGCAAGCGCAAAGAAATCAACGGCCGAAGGGACCCCAGGTCGGCTCTCGCACATCGGCCAAGGTCGAAATCAGCTTGGCTTTGATGCGGCCGTCCAGGGTGCTGGTCATCAACACATCGCGGCCGGCGGAGCGAGTGGCATAGACGATCAGACGGCCATTGGGAGAGAAGCTCGGGCTCTCGTCGTCGCTGCCATCGCTGATCTGCTGGACCACGCCCGAGGCCAGATCCATCACGCAGATGCGGAACTGGCTTCCGTTCAGGCGGGTGACAAAAGCCAGGCTGCGGCCGTCGGGGCTGACGGTCGGGCTGATGTTGTAGTTGCCGCTGAAGCTGACGCGCTCGGGCGCGCCGCCGCCCACCGCCACGCGGTAGATCTGCGGGCTGCCGCCCCGGTCGCTGACGAAGTAGATCGAGCGGCCGTCGGGGGCAAACACCGGCTCGGTGTCGATGGCCGAGCTTTGCGTCAGGCGGCGCACGCCGCTGCCGTCACGGTTCATCACGAAGAGCTGGGAGCCCCCCTCGCGCGACAAGGTCAGCACCACCGACTCACCATCGGGCGAAAACGCCGGCGCGCTGTTGCTGCCGCGGAAATCGGCCAGCTTGCGTCGCCGTCCAGTCTGCAGATCCTGCACCCAGACCACCGCCTTGCGTGTCTCGAAGGACACGTAGGCCAGCTCGCGGCCATTGGGCGACCAGGCCGGCGAAATGATGGGCTCGGGGCTGGCCAGGGCAACCTGACCGCCCTCGCCGTCCGCATCGGTGATGCGCAGGCTGTAGCGGCCGCCAGCACGCGTGACGTAGGCCATGCGAGTGGCGAACACGCCGCGCTCGCCGGTCAGCTTTTGGTAGATGGTGTCGGCAATGCGGTGGGCCGCCAATCGCACATCCTCTGCGGTCACAGCATGGGCTTCACCGCCCAGGTCAGCGCCCTTGACCACATCCCAGAGCTTGTAGCGCAGATCGAAACGACCATCGGCTAAGCGGCTGACCGAGCCGGCAGCCAGGGCATCGGCCTGCTTGCCGCGCCATTCGCTCCAGTTCGGTGCGCTGCCTTCGAACAGGCCCGGAGCCGAATCGATGATCTTGAACTGGCCGCTGCGCTCCAGGTCAGCGCGGATGATGGCGGCCACGGCCTGGCCGCTGGCCGACTCGTCACGAAAATCCGGCAGGGCAATGGGCAGCTGCGAGCCGCCAACGCCGGAGATTTCCACCCGGAACTGGGCCAGGGCAGGCCCAGCCAGCACGGCGGCGGAAGCCGCGGCGGCTTGCTGCAGGAGGGCTCGGCGCGAAAATAGGTCGGACATGGAGGTGCTCATAGAAAACAAAGCGAAGGGGTCCACAGCGCAGGCCGCGGGCCAGGGTCGGGATTTTGCCTGAGGGCGTTAAAGCACACCGCTGATGCGGGCGTTGTAGCGCCAGGCGGCACCGACGGCCGCAATCAGAGCAACACGATGTCGTAATGCTCGGTCTGATTGGTCGGCTCGGCCGTCAGCGAGATCGGCTTGCCTATGAAATCCGACAAGCCGGCCAGATGCTGGCTTTCCTCGTCCAACAGCATCTCCACCACATTGGCCGCTGCCACGACGCGGAACTCCTTGGGCGAGAACTGGCGCGCCTCGCGCAGGATCTCGCGCATGATGTCATAACAAATGGTTCGAGCGGTCTTGACCTGGCCGCGACCTTCGCAGGTCGGGCAAGGTTCGCAGAGCATGCGCGAGAGCGACTCACGCGTGCGCTTGCGCGTCATCTCGACCAGGCCCAGCTGGGTGAAACCGCCCAGGGTGACCTTGGTACGGTCGCGGCTGAGCTGCTTGCGGAACTCGGTCAGCACGGCCGACTTGTGCTCTTCGCGCGTCATGTCGATGAAGTCGACAATGATGATGCCGCCCAGATTGCGCAGGCGCAGCTGGCGCGCGATGGCGCCGGCCGCCTCGAGATTGGTCTTGAAGATGGTGTCGTCGAAATTGCGGGCGCCGACGAAACCGCCGGTGTTCACGTCGACCGTGGTCATGGCCTCGGTCTGGTCGAAGATTAGGTAGCCGCCCGACTTCAGATCGACCCGCCGGGCCAGGGCGCGGCTCAGCTCGGCATCGATGTTGTTGAGGTCGAAGATCGGCCGCTCACCGCGGTAATGCTCAAGCTTGGCCGTTGCCGCCGGCATGAAGGTCTCGCCAAAGGCATGCAGCACGTCGTACTGCAGCTTGGAATCGATGCGGATGGAGCCGGTGCGATCGCTGGTCAGGTCACGCAGCACCCGCTCGACCAGGCTCAGATCTTGGTGCAGCAAAGTGCCCGGCGGAGAGTTGAAAGCACGCTCACGGATCGCCGCCCAGGCCTTGCGCAAATAGGCAATGTCGGAACCCAGCTCCTCGTCGCTGGCATCCTCGGCATTGGTGCGCAGGATGAAGCCGCCACCGCCGCCCTCCTCGGCCTTGCCGACCAGGATCTGCATGCGCGCGCGCAGCTGTTCGCGGGCTTCGTGCGAGCCGATCTTCTGCGAGATGCCGATGTGCTCGTCCTGCGGCAGGAACACCAGCATGCGACCGGCAATGCTGATCTGGCTGGACAGGCGCGCGCCCTTGCTGCCGATCGGGTCCTTGATGACCTGCACAGTCAAGGTCTGACCCTCGAACACCAGGCGCTCGATCGGCGTGGCCACGCCGGCTTCGCCATGGTGGCCTCGTCCCGCCTGGGTGCCGGTCAGGTGCAGATCAGCCACGTGCAAAAAGGCGGCCCGCTCCAGGCCGATGTCGATGAAGGCGGACTGCATGCCAGGCAGCACCCGGGCGACCTTGCCCGAATAGACATTGCCCACCAGGCCCCGCTCCAGCGTGCGCTCGACGTGGAGCTCTTGCACCGAACCGTTTTCCACCACGGCCACGCGCGTTTCCTGCGGCGACCAATTGATCAGGATGTCTTCCATGGCGTCTCGTCTCAATCCTCGAATGCTGTCGCAAATGCTGTTGCAAGTGCTGTTGCATGAGGGCCGTGAAACGTTCGGGCCTTCATGCGACAAGACTCGGTCTGTCGTCGGCGCCCCTGCGCGAAGATCGGATCTCAGAAGCGCCAGCCCCAGGCGCTCAGCAATTGCGCGGTCTCAAACAGGGGCAGACCCATGATGCCTGAATAGCTGCCCTCGATGCGCGAAATCCAGGCGGCCGCCTGACTTTGTATCGCATAGGCGCCCGCCTTGCCGAAGGGCTCCCCGCTGTCCACATAGCGGCGCAGGGCGTCCTCACCGACCGGCGCGAACTCGACTTCGGAAACGTTGAGGGCAGCCTCCCGCCGCTCAACTTGCCCCACAGCCACCGCCGTGATCACGCGGTGCCGACGCCCGGCCAGCAGACGCAGGGTGCGCAACGCGTCCTCCACATCGACCGGCTTGCCCAGGATCTGCTGATCCACCGCCACGGTGGTGTCGGAGCACAGCACCGGTGCTTCGGGCAGGCCACGCGCAGCGCGACGCAAGAGCGCAGCATCGAGCTTGGCTTGGGTCACGCGCGCCACATACGCCTCAGGCGCCTCGCCGGGCAAAACGGCCTCCAGCGCCTCAGCATCTTCCTCGGGCCCGGGCAGCAAAAGCTCATGGCGCACGCCGAGTTGCTCCAGCAGCTGGCGCCGGCGCGGGCTTTGCGAAGCCAGATAGATGAAATTGCCGGAGCTGCTCATTCTCGGTGGTAGGGGTGGCCGGTCATCACGGTCCAGGCGCGGTACAAGCCTTCGGCCAGCAGGACGCGGGCAAAGGCATGCGGCAGGGTCAGGTCGGACAGGCGCAGGGTTTCATCGGCCGTGGCCTTGAGCTCCGGGTGCAGGCCATCGGGGCCGCCGATGAAGAGGGCCGCATCACGGCCCTCACCCATCCAGAGCTGCATGCGCTCGGCCAGCTGTTTGCTGGTGCGGCGCTCCCCACGCTCATCGAGGATGATGCGGCGCACGCCCTTGGGGCAGGCCGACTCCAGACGCTGCGCCTCGGCCGCCATCAATTGCTCGGCCGTTTTGCTGCCCCGGGTTTCGGCCTTGACGACCTTGAGCTCCAAGCGCATCTCGGGCGGAAAGCGCTTGGCAAAGTCCTCATAGGCGGTATCCGCCCAGGCCGGCTGACGCTGGCCCACGGCGATCAAGAACAAACGCATCGTTCAGACGGCGCTCAAACGTTCTTCTTGAGCGCTGTCTTTTTGGCGGCCGGTTTGGTGGCCGGCTTGGTGGCCGGTTTAGCGGCGACCTTCTTGGCCACAGCCTTGACGGCTGGCTTGGCCGCGGCTGCCTTGGCCGGGGCCTTCTTCACACCCACGGTCTTGGTCGCAACCTTCTTGGCCGCAGGTTTCTTGGCAGCGGGTTTGGTCGCCGGCTTGGTGAGGCCAACCTTGATGGTCTTGGCGGCCGGAGTCTTGGCATCGACCTCTCGGCTGCTGGCGCTCTTCTTGGCCGGAGCCTTCTTGGCCGCAACCTTCTTGGCCACAGGCTTGGCTTCCGCGGCAGCTGCCGCCGCCTTCTTGCTCACGCCCGGCTTGCCCGGCAGCGAAGGCTTGACAGCCGCTTTCTTCTTCGCCGCGCTCTTCTTGACTGGAGCTGCGTCTTCTTCTTCGTCCTCTTCTTCCGAGGCCTTGACCAGCTTGGTCTTGCCATCGTTCAAAGCCAGCTTGACCGGCTTGCCGCCCCAGATTTCTTCGAGATGGTAGTAGTCGCGGATGGCCGGCTGCATCACGTGGACGACGGCCGCGCCGCAGTCGACGATGATCCATTCGCCGTTCTCTTCGCCTTCGCAGCGCAGCACATCCATGCCACGCTCCTTGACTGTCACGCGCACGCTGGAAGCCAGGGCCTTGGTCTGCCGGTTGCTGGTGCCGGACGCGATGATCACGCGTTCGAACAGCGGCGACAGGTGCTCCGTGTTGAAGACCACGATGTTCTGGGCCTTCACATCTTCCAAACCATCGACGATGGCGCGTTGCAGCTTACGAATGTCCATTCAGTACCTACTCACTGTAAAGACGGTGCTGGGCAATATACCCCGCGACCGCGTCGCCCACCAAGGGGCGGATGTCCTCGCCACGCGAGGCCAGCTCGCGCACTTGGGTTGATGAAACCTGCATCGCTGGCAGGGCCAGTTTCAGCAAGGAATGGGGCTCCATCTGCACATCGGCAGAACCCCGAACTTCTTGACCCGCCCGTGCCGCCACCGCCAGCGTCACCCGCTGCAGCAACTCGCGCCACTCGCGCCAGCTGTGCAGGCGCTCGTACTGGTCTTGGCCGATGACGAGGAACAGGTCCTCGTCCGGATGTGCGGCCTGACGGGCCCGCACGGTGTCGATGGTGTAGCTGGCGCCGTCTCGCTCCAGCTCGCTGTCGTCAATGACAAAACGCGACTCACCCGCCAGCATCAGCGCCACCATGGTGCGCCGATGCTCGGGCGAGGCCAGGCCACGCCCCGTCTTTTGCCAGGGCCGACCGGCCGGCAGCCACAGCAGCTGATCCAGCTCCAATTGCTCCAGCGCACAACGCGCCAGGGCCAAATGGGCCACATGCACCGGATCGAACGAGCCCCCGAACAAGCCGACCCGTGCCCGGCGCGGGCCGGGTGAAGCCGACAGGGCGGGGTCTAGAGCCATAGATGGGTGGCCGGCTCATGAGCCCAGTCGCGCGGGCGCAGGAAATCGCTGTACAGCCGCGCTTCCTGCGTGCCCTCTTCCGGCGCCCACTGATAACGCCATTTGACGATTGGCGGCATGGACATCAGGATGGACTCGGTACGCCCACCCGACTGCAGGCCGAACAAAGTGCCACGGTCAAAAACCAGATTGAATTCGACGTAGCGTCCGCGACGGTAGGCCTGGAAATCGCGTTCATGCTCGCCATAGGCATAAGCATGGCGACGCTCGACGATAGGCAAGTAAGCCGGCAGGAAGGCATCGCCCACCGAGCGCATCATGGCAAATGCCGCCTCAAAGCCGCCCTCGGCGTGGTCATCAAAGAAGATGCCGCCGATGCCGCGCGGCTCGTTGCGGTGCTTGAGGAAGAAGTACTCGTCGCACCACTGCTTGAAATGCGGGTAGAGCTGTTCGCCATGCGGCTGCAGGGCCGCCTCGCAGGTCCGATGGAAGTGCTGGGCGTCGCGCTCGAAGCCGTAGTAGGGCGTCAGGTCCATGCCGCCACCAAACCAGACCACAGGCTCTTGCCCCTCGGGCAAGGCCGCGAACATGCGCACATTCATGTGCACGGTCGGCACAAAAGGGTTGTGCGGGTGCATGACCAGGGACACGCCCATGGCCTCGAAGGGCACACCGGCCAGCTCGGGCCGATGCTGGGTGGCCGACGGGGGCAAGACCCGACCCCGCACATGCGAGAAATTGCAGCCGCCGCGCTCGAAGACCGCACCGCCCTCGATCAGACGCGACAAACCATCCCCTTCCAGGCGGCTGCCGGGCTCGCGCGTCCAGCCATCGCTGACAAAGGGGTTGCCGTCCACCGCCTGCAAGGCCGAGATGATGCGGTCCTGCAGATCGAGCAGGTAGTCGCGGACCCGCTGCGTATCGAGGGTCGCCGTGCCGAAGCTGGGTGGAATGCTCATGTCTTGGTGTTCATCCGGATCGGACTGGCCAGGTGGTGGCGCTTGCCGCGATAGGGGGCGAAATGCTCGGCCATCAAGGCCAGATCGGCCTCGACATCGCCACTCAGGCGTACGAAGCGATTGAGCGCAATGGTGCGGGTGGCGAAGTCGAATGTGGCCAGGCCGACCGGCGCGCCGGCTTGCAAAGCCACCTGGTAGGCGCCCGAACGCCAGCCCTGGGCCAGCGAACGCGTGCCCTCGGGTGCAGCGGCCAGCCAGAACATCTGGCCCGCGCGTGCGGCTGCTTGCATTTGTGCGGCCGTGTCGCCGACCAGACCGTTGCGGCTGCTGCGGTTCACCGCCACGCCACCGAGCGAACGGATCCAGGGCCCGAACACCGGCACGCGGAACAGGCTGTCCTTGGCCCAGAAGCGCAGGCGCACGCCCAGCGCCGCCTTGCCCAAGAGGCCGAGGACGAAGTCCCAGTTGGAGGTGTGGGGGTAGACCAGGATCACGCCCTGCTGGCCCGGCAGACCCGGGAAATCGAGCCGCCAACCCGCCAGCGCCAGCAGGCCACGGGCCAGGCGGCTGCCCTGCGGCTGCACCGGCATAGGGCCGCTGATCCACTGCGGCACGGAGGGCAAGCTCGACTTCGCTTTACTCAACGCTTCACCGCACGGTGACCGATGTCCTGGCGGTACTGCTTGCCATCGAACTGGATCTGGACCAGGGCCTCATAGGCCGCCTGCTGCGCCGTGCGCACCGACTCGCCAAGAGCCGTGACGCAAAGCACGCGGCCGCCGGAGCTCTGCAGCTTGCCGTCGACCTCGGCGGTGCCGGCATGAAAGACCATGACATTCTCCGCGTCGGCCGGCAGGCCGCTGATCGCGTCGCCCTTGCGCGGAGTGAGAGGGTAGCCGTGGGCGGCCACCACCACGCCGAGCGCCACGCGGCGGTCCCATTGCAGCTCGACCTGGTCCAGCGTGCCATCGGTTGCATGCAGCAACAGATCGAGCAGATCGCTCTTCAGCCGCATCATGATGGGCTGAGTTTCCGGGTCGCCCATGCGGGTGTTGAACTCGACCGTGCGCGGCTGGCCGTGCTCGTCGATCATCAGGCCGGCATAGAGAAAGCCAGTGAAAGGAATGCCGTCGCGCGCCATGCCCTGGATGGTGGGCATGATGATTTCGTGCATGGCCTTGGCGTGGACATTGGGCGTCACGACCGGGGCGGGCGAGTAGGCGCCCATGCCCCCGGTGTTCGGGCCTTCGTCGCCGTCCAGCAGGCGCTTGTGGTCCTGGCTGGTGGCCAAAGACACGACATTCTTGCCGTCGCAGAGCACGATGAAGCTGGCTTCCTCGCCGTGCAGGAACTGTTCGATAACGACGCGCGCGCCGCCCTCGTTGTGCACCACGCCCAGCTTGTTGTCCGCCAGGATCCAGTCGATGGCCTCATGCGCTTCGGCCAAGCTCATGGCCACGACCACACCCTTGCCGGCAGCCAGGCCGTCGGCCTTGATGACGATGGGCGCACCTTGGGCGTCCACATAAGCATGGGCCGCCGCGGCATCGCTGAAGGTTTCGTAAGCCGCCGTGGGAATGCCGTGGCGCTTCATGAAGTCCTTGGCGAAGGCCTTGGACGACTCCAGCTGCGCGGCCGCCTTGGTCGGGCCAAAGATGCGCAGGCCACGAGCGCGGAACTCGTCCACCACGCCGGCGGCCAGGAAGGCCTCGGGGCCGACCACGGTCAGGGCGATCTTCTGCTCCTCGGCGAAGTCGGCCAGCGCCTTCACGTCGGTGATGGGCACATTCTTCAGCCGCGCATCGCGGGCCGTACCGCCGTTGCCTGGCGCCACAAAGACCTGGCTCACGCGTTCCGCCTGTGCCAGCTTCCATGCCAGCGCATGTTCGCGCCCGCCATTGCCCAGTACCAAGACCTTCATTCGATGACTTCCATGCGCTGCGTCAGCGCTTTACTTGCGGTTGCTCTTGCCTGCGCGAGGCTGCTGTTCAGCACGGTGGGCCGGATCAGACTTCGATGGCGGCGTTGTGATAGACCGCCTGCACATCGTCCAGGTCTTCGATCACGTCGAGCAGTTTCTGCATCCGGGCGGCATCATCGCCGCTCAGGCTGATCGTGTTCTCGGCCCGCATCGTCACTTCGGCCATTTCGGGCTTGAAGCCGGCGGCCTCCAGGGCTGCCTGCACCGCTTCGAACTCGGTCGGCGGCGTCAGCACTTCAATTGCGCCGTCTTCGTCAGTCACCACATCGTCAGCGCCGGCCTCCAGCGCCACTTCCATGATCTTGTCTTCCGAGCTGCCGGGGGCAAAGATAAGCTGACCGCAGTGCTTGAACTGGAAGGCCACCGAGCCATCCGTGCCCATATTGCCACCGTACTTGCTGAAGGCATGACGCACCTCGGCCACCGTGCGGACCTTGTTGTCCGTCATGGTGTCGATCATCACGGCCGCGCCGCCGATGCCGTAGCCCTCGTAGCGGATTTCCTCGTAGCTGATGCCGTCGAGGTTGCCGCTGGCCTTGTCGATGTTGTACTTGATGCGGTCGGCCGGCATATTGGCGGCCTTGGCTTTTTCCACCGCCAGACGCAGGCGAGGGTTGTCCTTGATGTCCGGGCCGCCCTGGCGCGCTGCCACCGTGATTTCACGGATGATGCGTGTCCAGATCTTGCCGCGCTTCTCGTCCTGGCGGCCTTTGCGATGCTGAATATTGGCCCACTTGGAATGACCAGCCATATGGCTCTGCTCCTGCTGGATGCGCCTCGGGCGCACCCTCATTTGAGTTGGATAGACTGCGATTTTAGCTTTGCCACCCGGACACCCCATGCCTGACCCGATTCTGCTGGCCCGCCGCGACGCCATTGAGTGCTTTTTGCTGCCCGCCCTGGCCAACCGCCACGGCCTGATCACGGGCGCCACCGGCACCGGCAAGACCATCAGCTTGCAGACCCTGGCTGAGAACTTCAGCCGCATCGGCGTGCCCGTCTTCATGGCCGATGTGAAGGGCGACCTGACCGGCATCTCGCAGGCCGGCAGCCTCTCGCCCAAGTTGCAGGCAGTACTCAAGGACCGCGGCCTGGAGGCGCCGGCATCGCTGGCTTGCCCGACCACGCTATGGGATGTATTCGGCAAGCAAGGCCACCCAGTGCGTGCCACCGTGTCAGACATGGGCCCGCTCTTGCTCTCGCGCATGCTGGACCTGAACGAGACCCAGCAAGGCGTGCTGCAGATGGTGTTCAAGATCGCCGACGACGCCGGCCTGCTGCTGCTGGACCTCAAGGACTTGCGCGCCATGCTGCAGCATGTGGGCGAGAACGCGGCGCAGTTCACCACCGAGTACGGCAATGTCTCGGCCGCCAGCGTCGGCGCCATCCAGCGCGGCCTGCTGCAGATCGAGGCCCAGGGCGGCGACCAGTTCTTCGGCGAGCCCATGCTCAATATTGCAGACCTGATCCAGCAGGACCGCGGCCTGGGCGTCATCAACATCCTGGCCGCCGACCAGCTGATGACCGCACCGCGGCTCTACGCCAGCTTTCTGCTCTGGATGCTGTCCGAGCTGTTCGAAAGCCTGCCCGAGGTGGGCGACCTGGACAAACCCAAGCTGGTGTTCTTCTTCGACGAGGCCCACCTGCTGTTCAAGGACGCGCCGGCCGCCCTGGTCGAGCGCATCGAGCTGGTGGTGCGCCTGGTGCGTTCCAAGGGCGTGGGCGTCTATTTTGTGACCCAGAACCCGCTGGACATCCCCGATGCGGTGCTGGGCCAGCTCGGCAACCGGGTGCAGCACGCCCTGCGCGCCTTCACGCCGCGCGACCAGAAGGCCGTCAAGGCCGCGGCCGAGACCATGCGGGCCAATGCAGGCCTCGATGTCGCCGCGGCCATCACCGAGCTTGGCGTGGGCGAGGCTCTGGTCAGCCTGCTGGACGAGAAGGGCCGGCCCAGCGTGACCGAGCGCGTCTTCATCCTGCCCCCGGGCAGCCAGATCGGCCCGATCACGCCCGAGCAGCGCCAGGCTTTGCTGAAGAGCTCGCTGGTGGCCGGCGTCTACGAGCAGGCGGTGGACCGCGAATCGGCCTACGAGAAGCTGCGCGGCCGAGCGCCGGCGGCGGCCGGACCAAGCGCTGCAGCCCCGGCCCCGGCCGGCAGCGGCGCCGCAGAAAGCGAGGATGGCGGCGGCCTGCTCGGCGGTCTCAAGGATGTGCTCTTCGGCAGCACCGGCCCACGCGGCGGCCGACGCGAAGGCCTGGCCGAGACGGCGGCCAAGTCGGCTCTGCGCAGCATTGGCTCTTCGGTCGGCCGCGAGATCGTGCGCGGCGTGCTGGGCAGCCTGCTGGGCGGCAGCGCGGGCAAGAGCAGCAGCCGGCGCCGCTGAGCCCGCAACACGGCGCTTCGGCGCTTCGTTGCCCAGCCACTCCGCGCTCTCCTGTTTCATTTCGCGCCGCCACCGGGCCGGCGGTCGCAGCGCGCTGGCCGGAGGGCGCGCCAGCCCTGACACTCCAGCCGTCCCCTGCACACTTTGCCGCCCATGACCACTTCCGCCCCGACGATCTGGACTCGCCCGCTGTTGCGCCAGGCACTGATCATTGCCGGCATCACGGGATTCATGAGCCTTTTGCTGACCCTGCAGACGCCCGACGCCTTCGGGCGCAACTGGCAGCGCACCCAGAACCAGTGGCTGTACTGCCTGTGCGTCACCCTGGGCTGCTCGGCCATGATCCAGCTGCTGGCGCAGGCCTGCACCGTATTGATCAATCTGCGGCGCACCCGCCAAGGCCTGGAAACTCAGGGCTGGCCGGGCTGGCCGCTGATGCTGCTCTGCCTGCTCTTGGGCACCTTGCTCGGCTACTCCCTGGGCATCGAGCTCGGCAATGTGCTGACCGGACGCAATGAGCCGGGTCTGTTTCATGTCAATTTGCGCTCGGCGGCCGGCATGCTGGGGGTCTCGCTCTTGCCGGGTCTGGCCCTGACGATTTACTTCGTCGGCAAGGGTCAGGTCGAGGCGGCCCGCACCCAGGCCCAGACGGCCCAGCGCCTGGCCGCCGAGAACCAGCTGCGCTTGCTGGAATCGCAGCTGGAGCCGCACATGTTGTTCAACACCCTGGCCAATCTCCGTGTGCTGATCGGCATGGATGCGGCCCGGGCGCAAAGCATGCTGGACCACCTGATCGCCTTTCTGCGCGCCACCTTGAACGCTTCGCGCAGCGGCAGCCACCCGCTGCGCGAGGAGTTCGCTCGCCTGCGCGACTACCTGGCCCTGATGCAGGTGCGCATGGGCAGCCGCCTGCAACCCCAGCTGGATCTTCCGGCCGAGCTGGCCGAGCTGCCGGTGCCGCCGCTTCTGCTGCAGCCCCTGGTTGAGAACGCGATCAAGCATGGGTTGGAGCCGGCCATCGCCGGCGGCCGGCTGCAGGTCATCGCCCGGCGCGAGGGCGATCAATTGATTCTGGAAGTGCTGGACCATGGCGTCGGCTTGTCTGCGGCCAAGCCCAGCTCTGAGGCCGAGGGCACACATTTCGGCCTGCATCAGGTGCGCGCTCGCCTGGCCACGCAGTTCGGCGCCGGCGCGGGCCTGAGCCTACGGGCGCTTGAAGCCCCGGAGCTTGGCACCCGGGCCCGCATCCACATGCCTCTGAGTCTCCTGACACAAACTCACCCTGCCCCATGAACTTGCCCGCCTGCACCGCCCTGATTGCCGAAGACGAAATCCTGCTGGCCGAGAGCCTGCGGCAAGAGCTGAGTCGGCTTTGGCCGGCGCTCGAGGTCGTGGCCATGGCCGGCCACGGGCAAGAGGCCGTCGACCAGGCCTTGCGCCAGCAGCCCGACATCTGCTTCCTGGACATCCGCATGCCGGGCCTCAGCGGCTTGGAAGCTGCAGCGGCCCTGGCCGAGGACTGGCCCAGCGAAGGCACGCCCTTCCCTCTGCTCGTCTTCGTCACCGCCTACGACCAGTACGCCTTGCAGGCTTTTGAGCACGCCGCCGTGGACTATGTGCTCAAGCCGGTCCAACCCGAACGCCTGGCGCAGACCTGCGAACGCCTGCGCAAGGCCTTGCTGGCCCGGCAGGCCGAGCAGCCGGCGCCGGCCTTGTTGCAAAACACCGTAGATCAGTTGCGTCAACTCTTGAGCGCCGGTGTTCTGGCAAGCAGCCTCAACCGCCCCGAGCCACTGCGCCTGCTGCAAGTCAGCATCGGTCAGACCATACAGATGGTGCCGGTGGACGAGGTGCTGTACTTCGAGGCGGCCGACAAATACGTGCGGGTGCTGACGCGGAACAAGGAGCATCTGGTGCGCATTTCCCTGCGCGAGCTGCTGCCCCAGCTGGACAGCCAACGCTTCTGGCAGGTGCACCGCAGCGTGGTCGTGCGGGCCGATGCCATCGACCGCGCGGTGCGCGACGAGAGCGGCCGCCTCACCCTGCATCTGCACGGCAGCCCCGACACACTCAACGTCAGCCGCCTGTACGCACCACTTTTCAAGGGCATGTGAGCCCGGGCCGATAAAATCGCGGCCAAGTCCATTTTGAACAAGGCATTTCGCCTTCACCGCATTCCAATCCCGCCCTGCACGGCCGGCTGAAACCCCATGTCCCACACCCACGACGCTGCCAAAGACGAGGCCAAAAACGAGGCCGCCAAGCCCGGCAACAATTTCCTGCGCACCATCATCGAGCGCGACCTGGCCCAGCAAGAAGGCCAGCCCCAGCGTCACTTTGCCGGCAGCCCGGGCGACGCCGCCCACCATGCAGCAGGCCCCCTGGACCCGGCCAAGATCCGCACCCGCTTTCCGCCCGAGCCCAATGGCTATCTGCACATCGGCCAC
This sequence comes from Paucibacter sp. DJ2R-2, assembly GCF_025717675.1. GTDB lineage: Bacteria > Pseudomonadota > Gammaproteobacteria > Burkholderiales > Burkholderiaceae_C > Paucibacter_A. The sequence continues at coordinate 53,355 of NZ_JAJIRT010000003.1, read as the reverse complement.
GCCAAGGCCATCTGCTTGAATTTCGGCCTGGCGCGCGATTACGGCGGCATCTGCCATCTGCGCTTTGACGACACCAACCCGGAGAAGGAAGAGCAAGAATACGTGGACGCCATCAAGGAGATGGTGTCCTGGCTGGGTTGGGACTGGAACCAGGGCGGCACCTCGCATCTGTTCTACGCCAGCAACTACTTCGACTTCATGTACCGCGCGGCCGAGCACCTGATCGGCGCCGGTTTCGCCTATGTGGACGAACAAACGCCGGATGACATGCGCGCCAACCGTGGTGACTTCAGCACCCCGGGCGTCAACAGCCCCTTCCGCGGTCTGGGCGTGGAGCACCACCTGAACCGTTTCCGCGAAATGCGCGAGGGCAAGCACCCGGATGGTGCCATGGTGCTGCGAGCCAAGATCGACATGGCCAGCCCCAATATCAATCTGCGTGACCCGGCGCTCTACCGCATCCGCCGCGCCACCCACCACAACACGGGCGACCAATGGTGCATCTACCCGATGTACACCTTCGCCCACCCGATCGAAGACGCACTCGAGCGCATCAGCCACTCGATCTGCACCCTGGAATTCGAAGACCAGCGCCCCTTCTACGACTGGCTGCTCGGCCATTTGGCCGACGGCGGCCTGCTCGAGCGCCCGCTGCCGCATCAGTACGAGTTCGGTCGCCTGAACCTCAGCTATGTGGTCACCTCCAAGCGCAAGCTGCGCCAGTTGGTCGACGAAGGCCATGTGGCCGGCTGGGACGACCCGCGCATGCCCACCCTGGTCGGCATGCGCCGCCGCGGCTACACGCCGGAGAGCGTGCGCGCCATGGTGGAAGCCACCGGCGTGACCAAGAGCAATGCTTGGCTGGACTACAGCGTGCTGGACGGCTGCCTGCGCAGCGATCTGGAAGGCAAGACCGCCCGCGCCATGGCCGTGCTCGACCCGGTGCAGCTCAAACTGACCAATTACGCGGACATCTTCGGCAGCCTGGAACACCGCGAACCCTGCAGCGCCCCCGCCCACCCGCATCTGCCCGAGCTGGGCCAGCGCAGCTTCAGCCTCGGCCCGGCCCTGTGGATCGAGCGCGAAGACTTCATGGAAGTTCCGAGCAAGGGCTACCACCGCTTGTACCCTGGCAACAAGGCACGCCTCAAGGCCGGCTACATCATCGAATGCACCGGTTGCGAGAAGAACGAAGTCGGTGAGATCACCGCGGTGCTGGCCACCCTGGTGCCCGACACCAAGAGCGGCACGCCCGGCGCTGACGCCGTCAAGGTCAAGGGCGTGATCACCTGGGTGGGTGCGCACGAAGCCATCAGCGCCGAGCTGCGCCTCTACGACCGCCTGTTCACCGAAGCCCAACCCGATGCCGGCGGCCGCGATTTCCTCGAAGCCATCAACCCGAGCAGCCTCAAAGTCGTGACCGGCTATTTGGAGCCATCCCTCGCGGGCGCTGCCGCCGATGTGAAGGTCCAGTTCGAACGCCACGGCTACTTCGTCGCCGACCGCGTCGACCACCGCAGCGACAAACCCGTCTTCAACAAGATCACGGGCTTGCGGGACAACTGGGGCGCGAAGTAAGAAGAGCTTGAAAAGGCTGCTTGCGGCACAGAACCGTCGTTCCCTGAGATTTGAATACGAACGCAGAGTGCGCGGAGGTTCGCAGAGGTCGCAGAGGTCGCAGAGAGAGAAGAAGAGCGAGGTTTGTGTTCTCAGCGTCCTCTGCGGTCCTCTGCGAACTCTGCGTGCTGAAACTTCTCCGCGAACGACGGCTCAGTGCCGATAGGCGCCATGCAAGGCCCTGCGATGCGCCCACAAAAAAAGGCCGCTTCAGCGGCCTTTTGATTCGTAACTCGCAATCTCAGCGCCCTTCCGGCAGCTCGATCTTCAGCTCCAGCACGTCCATATCACCATGATGCTGAACATCGACGTTGATGTCCTTCATGTCGATGTCGATGTACTTAGAAATCACCGCCAGCAGCTCGTTCTTGAGCTGAGGCAGGTAATCGGCGCTGGGCTTGCGGCCGTTGCGCTCGTGGGCCAGGATCAGCTGCAGGCGCTCCTTGGCGACGCTGGCGGTGCTTTTCTTTTCACCCAGAAAGTATTTGAGGAAACTCATCCGGTCCTCCTGCTTACTTGCCGCCGAACAGGCGTTTGAACAGACTGGGCTTGACGGCTTCGATGAAGCGCATCGGCTTGTCTTCGCCCAGGAAGCGGCTGATCACATCCTTGTAAGCCTCCGAAACATCGGTGCCTTGCATATGGATGGCAGGCGAGCCTTGGTTGGAGGCTTGCAGCACCACTTCCGATTCCGGGATCACGCCGATCAGCGGCGTGCGCAGAATTTCGTGGATGTCTTCCAGCGACAGCATATGGCCACCCTCGACCCGGTTGGGGTTGTAGCGGGTGATCAGCAGGTGCTCCTTGATGGGATCCTTGCCTTCGATGGCGCGCTTGGTCTTGCTGTTGAGCATGCCCAGGATACGGTCCGAGTCGCGCACCGAGGAGACCTCGGGGTTGGTCACCACCAGCGCCTCGTCGGCGAAGTGCATGGCCATCAGTGCACCGGTTTCGATGCCGGCCGGCGAGTCGCAGACGATGTACTCGAAATCCATGGACTTGAGCTCTTCGAGCACGCGCTCCACGCCTTCATAGGTCAGCGCATCTTTGTCGCGGGTCTGCGAAGCGGCCAGGATGAAGAGCTTGTCCAGCTGCTTGTCCTTGATGAGCGCTTGGCTGAGCTTGATCTCGTCATTGATGACGTTGATCAGGTCATAGACCACACGGCGCTCGCAGCCCATGATCAGGTCGAGATTGCGCAGACCGACGTCGAAGTCGATCACGCAGGTCTTGTGTCCACGCAAGGCCAGGCCGGTTGCGAAACTGGCGCTGGTGGTGGTCTTGCCCACGCCACCCTTGCCCGAGGTCACCACGACGATCTTGGTCATCGAATCAGATCCTTTCAAAACTACAACTGAGGCGGCCGGCGCCAGCGCCGACCTGCTTTTTTCGTTCCGACCGGTGATCCCGGCCCTTCTTTCAAATCAGACGCTCAGAGCTTCAGCGCTTCCATCACGAGCTTCTCGCCCTCTAACCGGATCTGGGCCGGCTTGCCCTGCACCGTATCGGGCAAGGGGTTCTCGGTGGTGCGGTAAATGCCGGCGATCGAAATCAGCTCGGCTTCCATGCTCGCCGCAAATATTCGCGCCTCGGTGTTGCCGCGCGCACCGGCAATGGCCTTGCCGCGCAGCGGCGCATAGACATGAATATGGCCGTCAGCGATCACCTCGGCACCGTGATTGACCAGGGCCAGCACGACCAAATCGCCGCCCTTGGCATAGATGCGCTGGCCCGAGCGCAGCGGCTTGTCCACCACCAGGGTGCGGACCGCTTCGCCCGGCACAGCGACTTCACGAATGACCTCGTGCACCACTTCCCGAATCACTTCCTGCACCACCGGCGCCGGCTCCACCGAGCGTGCGCGCGGCGCGGCCGGAACGTCGGGTTCGGGCGCCTCGGCCAAGCCCAAGGACAGGGCCTGCGCCAACTCAGCAGGCTGGGCGCCGTACACCGCTACCGGCGCCATGCGGTGGCGCCGCAGCAAAGCGAGCAAAGCTGCCACATCCACGTCGGCCCGCCCCGGCAGCACGGGCTCCAGGCTGAGCTGGGTCGGCTGCTCTTGGGCATCGCTCGCCTCGGCCGCCTCCAGCGGCAGCTGGCTCAGATCGATCAGCAAGGGTTCGTGACCAAACACATCGGGCGTGTCGCCCAAGCGAAGCTCCAGCTGGCGCCCGAGTTCGGCCAGGTCTGCGGTCTTGAGCTGCAGCGACAGCAGACTCAGCGTCGTGCTCTTCAACTCAAAACCCTCGGCGGCTTTGGCCGCCGTCCTTCCCTGTTGTGCCTGAGTCATCTGTTGCCCTGATGCCGCTACCGTGCAAAGTGCGCGATTTTAGCCATGCAGCGCACGCAAAGACCTAGGCATCGCCCCCGATACCGGCGCACGCCTGCACAAAAACCAGGCAGACCAGCAAAGCGCCAGCCCTATCAAGCACTTAGCCACGCTATCGAGATTCAGCCCACAAAGTTGTCCACAGCAGCTGTGCAAAAACGAGGCATGTCTGTCACCGCAATGTCACTGAATTTCGCGACGAAGCGTGTTCAGGGCTTGACTTATCCCCACTTCTTGATCCACAGGAATTGGACCAAGCAACTCTGGGGCCGCGCCGGGCAGCTCGCGCAGACGATCGCTAAGTCATTGATTCATATAGAGACAGCGCCAGTGCCGCGAAAAGAGGCAGATTAAGCCAGATGGCCTCGCCACAAGGGTTTGGCGCGCTCCAGAGGGCCTTGTCCACAAAGTTATCCACAGCGAAAGTGGATAGTCTTTTTAGACCATAAGAATCAGGCACTTAGGGCCGATGCTTCATGTTCAACCGAGCTTTTCACGCTAACTGGAGGCGCGCCAGAACCACGCCAGCGCGCCGGCCACAGCGTCCAGCGGTTACAGTGACACCCCTATCTGCGCCCCGCAGATGCCTTGCAGGAGCATGTCCTTGGCCACACCGAACTACTCATACGAAAAACGCCAACGCGAATTGGCCAAGAAGAAGAAAACCGAAGAGAAACGCCAGCGCAAGCTGCAAAAGCCTGACGGCAGCCCCGATCAGGACGCGCCCGCCGAAGACGGCAGCGGCGAAGCGGTGCCCAACGAAGGCGGCGTCAGCTCCGACCCTGCGGCGCCTGCCACGAGCAACTGAGCCCGGCCCGCTGCGGCGGCAGCGGCCAGGCCTGTGCACGCATGGCCCTAAAATGCGCGCCTCCCCGGCACCTCCGCCAGGCCCGCAAAGACACCATGACACGCAAGCTCTTCGTCACCACCGCCCTGCCCTATGCCAATGGCAACTGCCACATTGGCCACATCATGGAGTGGACCCAGGCCGATATCTGGGTGCGCTTCCAGCGCATGCTGGGCCAGCAGGTGCATTTCGTCTGCGCCGACGATGCCCACGGAGCGCCCATCATGATTGCCGCCGAGAAGGCCGGCATCACGCCGCAACAGTTCGTGGCCCAGATCGCGGCCGGCCGCAAAGCCTATCTGGACGGCTTCCACATCGCCTTTGACAACTGGCACTCGACCGACGGGGTCGAGAACCACGAGCTGTCCAAAGATGTCTACAAGGCCTTGCGTCGCAACGAGCTGATCGAGGTGAAAACCATCGAGCAGTTCTTCGACCCGGAAAAGGCCATGTTCCTGCCGGACCGTTTCATCAAGGGCGAATGCCCGAAATGTGGCGCCAAGGACCAGTACGGCGATTCCTGCGAATCCTGCGGTGCCGTCTACACGCCGACCGAACTGAAGAATCCCTTCTCGGTGCTCAGCGGTGCCACGCCGGTGATGAAGAGCTCGGAGCATTATTTCTTCAAGCTCAGCGATCCACGCTGCGTCGAGTTCCTCGAGCAGTGGACGCAAACCCCGGGCCGCCTGCAGTCCGAGGTGCTGAACAAAATCAAAGAATGGTTCACCAAGGATGAAGACGGCAAAGGTGGGCTCGGTGACTGGGACATCAGCCGCGACGCGCCCTATTTCGGCATCGAGATTCCCGATGCGCCGGGCAAGTACTTCTACGTCTGGCTGGATGCGCCGATCGGCTACCTCGCCTCGCTGAAGAACTACTTCAGCAAGACCGGCCAGGATTACGAGGCCTTCATGGCCGACGAGTCGGTCGAGCAGGTGCACTTCATCGGCAAGGACATCACTTATTTCCACACCTTGTTCTGGCCGGCCATGCTGCATTTCAGCGGCCGCAAGACGCCCAACCATGTCTTCGTGCACGGCTTCCTGACCGTCAACAACGGCGAGAAGATGAGCAAGAGCCGCGGCACCGGCCTGGACCCGCTCAAGTACCTGAACCTGGGCATGAATGCCGAGTGGCTGCGCTACTACATCGCCGCCAAGCTCAACGCCCGGGTCGAGGACATCGACTTCAACCCCGATGACTTCGTCGCCCGCGTCAACAGCGATCTGGTCGGCAAATACATCAACATCGCTTCGCGCGCTGCCGGCTTCCTAGCCAAGCGCTTCGACGGCCACCTGTCGGCCGATCTGGGCGTAGAAGGCCGTGCTCTGCTGGACGGTCTGCGCGCCCACAGCGGCACCATCGCCGAGCTGTACGAAGAACGCGAGTTCGGCAAGGCCTTGCGCGAGACCATGCTGCTGGCCGACCGGGTCAACGAGTATGTGGACCAGAACAAGCCTTGGGAGCTGGCCAAGCAAGAAGGCAAGGATGCCGTGCTGCACGATGTCTGCAGCGTCTGCATCGAAGCCTTCCGCCTGCTGACTCTCTACCTGAAACCGGTGCTACCAGTGCTGGCCGCCAAGGTCGAGACCTTCCTTCGCATCGCGCCGCTGCAATTCGCCGACAGCGCACGCGCCCTGGGCGCCCACCAGATCGGCGCCTACGAGCACTTGATGCAACGGGTCGATCCCAAGCTGCTGGAAGCGCTGTTCGAAGCACCGGCCGCAGCCGCCGCTCCCGTGCCCGTGCCCGGCGGCGAGGAGCTGGCGCCCGAGATCAAGATCGAAGACTTCAGCAAGGTCGATCTGCGCATCGCCAAGATCGTCAAAGCCGAGCATGTCGAGGGTTCGGACAAGCTGCTGCGCCTGACCCTGGACGTGGGCGAAGGCCGCCTGCGCAATGTCTTCAGCGGCATCAAGAGCGCCTACCAACCCGAGCAGCTCGAAGGCAAGCTGACGGTGATGGTGGCCAATCTGGCGCCGCGCAAGATGAAGTTCGGCATCAGCGAGGGCATGGTGCTGGCTGCCAGCCACGCCGATGAAAAGACCACGCCCGGCATCTTTGTGCTTGAGCCATTCCCCGGCGCGCAGCCAGGCATGCGGGTACGCTGAAGCGAACAGGCCCATGCCGCAGTGCGCCCGGGTTCAAGCCTGCACGCCGCGTCGCCAGGCCCTGGGCCTGATGGGCGCCGGCATGCTCGGCGCTGGCCTGCTGATAGGCCCGCTAACGTTGCAGGCCGCCGGCATCCGCCAGCGCTTGCTGATGAGCTACAACGACGACTACGCGCCCTACTCCTTCATTGACCCGCTGACCCAGCCCGGGCGCGTCCAGGGCATCCTGCCCGATGTGCTGCAGGCGCTGCTGAAGGACCTGGACAGCATCGAGATCGAAAACCTGGGCCTGCCCTGGCGGCGCGCCCAGGCCGTGGTCAAACTCGGCCAGGCCGATGGCCTGTGCACCTTCGCCTCGGATGAGCGCAAGGTCTACGCGCACTTCAACGACGTGCCCCTTGTCGAACTGCGGCCGCATCTGTTCTTCAGCGCGCGCCATCCACAGCGTGCACAGCTCGAAAAGCTGCGCTCGCGTGAGGAACTCAAGGCCTTTCAACTGGTGGACCAAAAAGGCAATCAATGGGCCGAGCAGACCCTGGCTGATTTCCCCCATGTCGAGTGGACCACCGGCCATGACGCCATCTTCCGCATGGTGATGGCGGCGCGTGGTGATGTCCATGTCTCCCTGAGCCCCCTGGTCACGCAGTGGCGACTCAAGAAACTAGCCATCCACGCTCAGGTGATGTCGATCCCGGCCCCGTATATGGCTGCGTCCGTGCCCTTCCATGTGGGCCTGCGTCAGGACTTTCCCGGGGCGCGCCAGATCCTCGCCCATCTCGACCGCCGCCTGAGTCAGTCCGGCAGCGCGCAGCTGATCGACAACATCGTGCGCAACTACGCCGGCTGATCAGCGTCTCAGTTGCGGCCAGCAGGCGCAGAATCAGAGCAACGCCATGTTGCCGCTCCACCCATTCCGACCCCGCTCGCTGAGCCTGCTGCAGGGCTACAGCCGTCAGCGCTTCATCGCCGACTTGGGCGCCGGCTTCACGGTCGGCATCGTCGCCCTGCCGCTGGCGATTGCCTTCGCCATCGCCTCGGGCGTGAAACCGGAACAGGGCATCTTCACCGCCATCATTGCCGGCTTCTTGATCTCGGCCCTGGGTGGCTCCAGCGTGCAGATCGGCGGTCCGGCGGGCGCATTCATCGTCGTCATCTACGGCATCGTGCAGCGTTACGGTCTGGCCAATCTCCTGATTGCAAGCATGCTGGCCGGCTGCTTGCTGACCGTCATGGGCGCCTTGCGTCTGGGCGCTTGGGTGCGCTACATCCCGGTCAGCATCGTCATCGGCTTCACCAATGGCATCGCGGTGCTGATCGGCCTTTCCCAGCTGAAGGACTTCCTGGGCCTGCCGATTGCCCACATGCCGGCCGACTTCTTCAGCCAGATTCACTTGATCGCGCAGCATCTGGGGCAGATCAATCCGATGGCGCTCCTGGTCGGCAGCGCCTGCGTGGCCATCGTCAGCCTCTGGCCCAAAACCTATGCCATGGAGCGAGGAGCCCTGGCCTGGCGCGCTCGCCTGCGGCACTCGATGGCCCTGCTGCCGGGGACGGTGATTGCCCTGGTCGCCGCCACCCTGGCCTGCTACGGGCTGGACCTGCCGCTCGAAACCATTGGCAGCCGCTTTGGCGGCATTCCCCAGGCCCTGCCCAGCTTTGCCTGGCCGAGCTTCAGCTGGACTGGCGTCAAGCAGCTGCTGATGCCCACGCTGACCCTGACCCTGCTCGGCGCCATCGAGTCGCTGCTCTGCGCACGCGTGGCCGACAAGCTCAGCGAACAACCGCGGCATGACCCCAATCAGGAGCTGATGGCGCAAGGCATTGCCAATTTGCTAACACCGCTGTTCGGCGGCATCCCGGCCACCGGCACCATCGCCCGCACGGTCACCAATGTGCGCGCCGGTGCCAGCAGTCCGGTGGCGGGCATGGTGCATGCGCTGGTGCTGCTGATCATCGTGCTGGTTGCCGCGCCCTTGGCCGCCCATATTCCGCTGGCGGCCTTGGCAGGAATACTGCTGGTGGTGGCCTGGAATATGGGCGAATGGCACGAATTTGCGCGACTGCGCCACTTCAGCCTGCCCTACCGCACCATCTTGCTGGGCACCTTCGGCTTGACCGTGATCTTCGACTTGATGATCGCCGTAGAGGCTGGCCTGGTGCTGGCCTGTCTGTTCTTCATCTACCGTATGAGCACCCTCTTCACGGTGCAAGTGCTGCCGTCGCAAGGGCTACCACCCGGCACACGAGCACTCAAACTGTTCGGGTCTTTGTTTTTCGCCGCGGTCGGCAAGGTCGAAGGACTGAGCCAGGCCCTGCAAGCGGGCGAGCACACCTTGGTCCTGGACATGCACATGCTGATCTCGATGGACAGCTCGGGTCTCGATGCGCTCTTGCAATTGCAGCGCAGCCTGCAGAAACAAGGCCAGACCTTGCTGCTGTGCGGGCTGAACGAGCAGCCGGCCAGCTTGATCCAGCGCGGCGGCTTGGCCGAGGCCCTGGGCCCGCAAGGCATTCATGGCGATTTCACGCAGTGGCTGGCCTCGGCCAAGGCAGCCAGCCTGTAAAATTCGCGGATTGCGGTCCGCCGCCCCTCAGCACCTGCCCACACCATGCCTCTGTTCTGGAAAGCCTACAAGTCCGAAGCCAGCACCTTCATCGATGAGCTCAAGGCCAAAAAGCCGACGCTGGAGGCGGAACAACGTGCCGGCCGTGCCCTGCTCTGGGACAAGCCCGTGGACCGGGCCGCCCAGGCAGATTACCGGGCCGCACGTGTCGAGCAGCAGCCCTACGTCTACCAGACCCAGGCCAAGTAAGCAGAGATTCCGGTTCTCGCACCGACCGAGACCATGAGCAGCGAGCACCCGCCCGCGGCCGACCTGCCGCCGCCACCGGCCGACCCTCTGCCCGGCTTGCCGGAGACCATCGACAGTGTGGCCGTGGCGCGGCTCTACGGCGAGCCGCTGTTCCAGATGCCGCTGGACCTGTACATCCCGCCCGATGCGCTGGAGGTGTTCCTGGAGGCCTTCCAGGGTCCGCTGGACTTGCTGCTCTACCTGATCCGGCGCCAGAACTTCAACATCCTGGACATCCCGCTGGCCGATGTGACGCGCCAGTACCTCAGCTATGTCGACCAGCTGCGCAAGCACAACCTTGAGCTGGCCAGCGAGTACCTGCTGATGGCGGCCATGCTGATCGAGATCAAGTCGCGCATGTTGCTGCCGCCCAAGAAAAGCGAAGACGGCAAAGAGCCTGAAGATCCACGCGCCGAGCTGGTGCGGCGCCTGCTGGAATATGAGCAGATCAAGCTGGCTGCAGCCCGGCTGGACGCCCTGCCGGTCTTGGGCCGGGATTTCTTACGGGCCCAGATTCACATCGAGCAGTCGCTGCAGCCACGCTTCCCGGACGTCGACGCCAATGACTTGCGTGATGCTTGGCTGGACATCCTGCGTCGCGCCAAGCTGAATCAGCACCACAAGATCACGCGCGAGCAGCTGTCGGTGCGAGAGCACATGAGCATCGTGCTGCGCCGGCTGCAGGGGCAGCGTTTCGTGGAGTTCGAGCAGCTGTTCGATGTGTCACGCGGCCAGTCGGTGCTGGTGGTGACCTTCATCGCCATGTTGGAACTGGCGCGCGAGCGCTTGTTGGAAATCACCCAGGCCGAGGCCTTTGCGCCTATTTACGTACGCCTGGCCTATACGCCGGTCTGAACCAACCCCGACCAACCGGGCCCGAGGGTCAGAGCGGGGCCACCCGCCAGGTCGAGAAATGCGCGTCGGGCTGACGCTGCACCATTTGCCCGACGGCCAACACCGCCTGCGTACGCGAGCCCACACCCAGGGCCTTGAGCACGGCAGCCACATGGTCCTTGATGGTCTCCACCGAAACCCCGAGCTCGCGCGCGATGATCTTGTTCGGCTTGCCTTGCAAAAGCAGGGCCAGCACATCGGTCTGGCGCGGTGTCAGGGCCAAGCCCTCCAGACCGGTCGTCACTTGGTAGTTTGAAGCAAGCGCTTGTTGCTGAATCTGCTGCAGCTTGCTCTGCTGCGGGCTCAAGGCGTCGCCGCGTGCAACGCTGTCCTGCTCCGAGCTGCCGTCCGAGCCCAGACCCATGGGCGGCACATAGATGCCCCCTGACATGACCAGCTTGAGCGCCTGGGACAGCAGCTCGGTCTCGGCACGCTTGGGCACAAAGCCCATGGCACCTTGGTCAATCGCACGGATCACGTCACTGGCACGATCAGAGGCTGAGATGATCACCACCGGCAGGGCCGGATAAGCGGTGCGGAACTCGTCCAGCACATCGAAGCCGCTGGCGTCGCCCAGCTGAAGATCCAGCAGCACGAGATTGAAGTCGCTGTGGGCCAACAAAGCCTGGCGCGCGGCCGCCGCGCTTTCGGCGCCGACCACCTGCACATGATCGCCCATGCCCTCGATGACGGTCTTCAAAGCCGCCAATATCAGCGGGTGATCGTCGATCAGCAAAACCTTCATGCCCATCCTTCAGCGCAGCCTATGGTGTGTCTCATGCGGGCTGAATGATAGAGCGCCGCAGGCGACTGGGGTACACACCCCGATGGGTGATACGCCCGCACAGCTGTTCTGATGGCGCACGGAATGGGGTGCTGCGCATCAGGACGACTTGGCGTCCAGCCAGGCCGTTAGCGGCGCCCATTGCGCCAGGTCTCGCTCGACCCGGCCTTCGGCGACATCCCACAGGCTCAGACCTTGCGCGGCCAGCTGCACGTAGTTCTGGGTGTCACGCAAGATGGCCAGCACGGGCGTGTCCAGCCCGGCGAGAAAACCGCGCAGCTGCTGCAGCGACAGCGTGCCCTCCTTGGCGCGCATGCCGACCAGGGCCAGCTGGGGCAGACGCTTGGGCGGGTCATCACGGCTGCGCAGCTCCGACAGTTTCTGGACAAAGTCAAAGCTGGCCTGGATGTCAAACATGCTGGGCTGCAGCGGGATGATGAGTTTGTCAGCCAGCTTGAGTAGGGTCTTGAGGCGCTTGCCATCCAGGCCGGCGGGCGAGTCCAACACGACGTGGCTGACCCCCTTGGGCGGTTTAACGACCTGCTCACCATCGAAATCCCAGCCCTGGATCAAGGGCAGCTGCGCCGGGCGCTGGGCCAGCCAGCGGCGGGCCGATTGCTGCTTGTCGACATCGCCCAACATGACTTTGTGGCCGCGCGACGCGAGGTAGCCGGCCACATTGGTCGACAAGGTGCTCTTGCCTACCCCTCCCTTGGGATTGGCGATCAGGATCACGGGCATGGGCACACTCCTCAGGGGCGTCAACAAAAGCCGCTGCAAGCGACAACACAGGCCGACATCCTAACGGTGCCCTGCTCGGGTTAACCTCGGCGCATGCCCGAGATTTCTGACATCCTCATCCTCGCTGCCCACCCCGATAGGGCCCAATCGCGCGTCAGCGCCCGATTGCTGGACGCACTGAGTACCCAGCCTGTGCGCTGGACCCTGCATGATTTGTATCGCCGCTACCCCGACTACGCCATTGATGTGGCCGAGGAGCAGCGCGCCTTGAGCGCCGCCAAGCTGGTGGTGCTTTTGCACCCGCTCCATTGGTATGGCATGCCGGCCCTGCAAAAGCTCTGGGTGGACGAGGTGCTGAGCTTTGGTTGGGCCTACGGGCCCGGCGGTCACGCCTTGCACGGCAAGGATGTCTGGTTGGTCAGTTCCACCGGCGGCAGCGCCGAGGCCTACAGCGCCAGCGGCCACCATGAACATCCGATCGGCGATTTCTTGCTGCCCTACGCCCAGACCGCGCGCATCTGCGGCATGAATTTCCTACCGCCCCTGCTGCTGCACAGCGCCCACCAAGCCGGAGAGCTGGAACTGCAGCAACATGCCCAGATCTTCATCGACAAGCTGATGCACTACCCACAATGGTGCGAGGCCGGCGGCCGCAGCGCGCAGGTCATTCCGGAAGTTCCCCTGGACGCCCGCCCGGCCCCGTTCTCAAGCCTGCAACGCCAGCCGCAGGAGGCGCAGCCATGAGCGCCGCCGGTAGCAGCTGGCTGCATTTGCCCCTGGTCTGCCTGGGCGCGGCGGTGGTCGCCGTGCCACTGGCACGTTTTCTGCGCCTGGGTTCCATCCTGGGCTATCTGATCGCCGGCGTGCTGATCGGGCCCAGCGTGATGGGTTGGATCAGCGAGCCGGGGCAGATTCTGGAAGTGGCCGAGTTCGGCGTGGTGCTGATGATGTTCCTGGTGGGCCTGGAGCTGGAACCCAAACGCCTCTGGGCCTTGCGCCGGCCGATCTTCGGCTGGGGTTCCTTGCAGCTCTTCGGCTCCGCCGCTTTGCTCCTGGGCCTGGCCTCGCTGTTCGGCGTGCCTGCCGGACTTGGCCTGGTACTGAGCTTGGGGCTGGCCATGTCGTCCACGGCCGTGGCCCTGGCGGTGCTGGCCGAGCGCAATCTGGGCCGCACCACGGCCGGGCAGAGCATCCTCAGCGTCGCCCTGCTTCAGGACATCGCGGCGATTCCCGTGCTGGCCCTGGTGCCCATCGTCGCGGCCGCTGGCGTGGCTGCCACCGCAGCGGACCCCAGCAGCGGCGGCAGCGGCTGGGCAGCAGCCAAGGCCCTGGGCATGGTGCTGCTGATCGTGCTGGGCGGTCGCCTGGCCCTGCGACCGGCGCTGCGCTGGATTGCGCGCAGCCGCACACCCGAGATCTTCACCGCGGCGGCCCTGCTGCTCGTGATCGGCACGGCGGCCCTGATGCACAGCGTCGGTCTGTCCATGGCCTTGGGCGCATTTCTGGCCGGCGTGCTGCTGGCCGAGAGCGAATACCGGCGCGAGCTGGAGACCGATCTGGAGCCTTTCAAAGGCTTGCTGCTGGGCCTGTTCTTCATCGCCGTGGGCATGGGCCTGGAACTGCGCGTACTGCGCGAGCAAACCGCCCTGGTCCTGGGGCTGCTGGCCGCACTCCTGCTCTGCAAGGGTCTGCTCTTGAGCTTCATGGCGCGCTGGATGCAGATCCCGGTGCTGGAGCGCCCGGTGTTCGTCATCCTGCTGGCCCAGGGCGGTGAATTCGGATTCGTGGTCTTTCAACTGTCGCAGCAGGCCGGCTTGATCGATGCCACCCAAAGCTCGGCCCTGGTGGCGGCCGTGGCCCTGTCCCTGGCCTGCACGCCGGCCCTGCTGCTGCTCAGTGATCGCCTGTTGCTGCCGCGCTTGCAGCGCCGCAAGCAGGCGCTGCCGGGTGAACAGGAAGCGCCGGAACCGGCACCTATCCTGATCGCGGGCTTTGGGCGCTATGGCCAGATTGTCGGCCGCCTGCTGTTCGCCCACGGCTATGAAGCCACCGTGCTCGACCATGACGCCGAAGCGATCGAGGCCATGCGCAAGTTCGGCTGGCGGGTGTTTTTCGGCGATGCAACGCGCCTGGACCTGCTGCGCAGCGCCGGGGCAGCACAGGCGAAAGTGCTGGTGATCGCCGTCGACGATATGGAGCAAAGCCTGAAGATTGCCGAGCTGGCACGCGAACATTTTCCGCAAGCCCGGGTGGTGGCAAGGGCACGCCATGTGCGCCATTACTTCGGCCTGCGCAACCTCGGCGTGGAGCTGATCGAACGGGAAACCTTTGATGCAGCCCTCAACAGTGGGCGCAGTGTCATGGAGGTTTTGGGGCTGGAGCCCCATGCCGCACGCAAGCTGGCCTGGCGCTTCCGCCAGCACAATATCGAGCAGCTTGAGCAAATGCTGCCGCTGCAACACGACACCGGCGCCCTGATTGCCGCCGCCCGCCAAGCAAGGCTGCAGCTCGAAGCGCTGATGGCCCAAGAGCGCGAACAGGCACGCCAGCAACAGCAGGCCCGCGCCGGCGGAAGCTGGAGCCGCGCTGAGAAGCAAGAGCCCGAGCTCAAGCCAAGCAAGGATTGAGTGACTGCGGCGACAATCGTCGCCTATGTTTGCTCCCTCCCAACTCGAGGTGCGCCGTTTTTTCTGCGCCACCTACCGCAAGCTGCGCGACGGCCTGCCCTTGATTCCCATGGAGGCGATCGCCGCCGACTGGATCGCCCAGCATCCGGAGTACCACGCCGAACTCGGCGACGAGGAAGCGGCGCTGGCCGCGGTGTACAGCGTGGAGGAGGGTCGAACCAACCCATTTCTGCACCTGTCCATGCACCTGACCATCAGCGAGCAGCAGTCCATCGACCAGCCGCACGGCGTCCGCCAGGCGGTCGATCTGCTGGCGGCCAAGCGCAATTCGCTCCATGAGGCCCACCATGTGGCCATGGACTGCCTGGGCGAGATGATCTGGGAATCGCAGCGCAGCGGCCTGCCGCCGGACGGCCACGCCTACCTGGACAAGGTACGAAAAAAAGCCACGCAGTGAGCGTGGCTGGCAGCGAGGTCGGCTCTGGGGCCCATAGCGGCCCGAGCCGGCTTGGACTCAGGCCTGAATCGAGGGGCCGCCCAAGCTCTTGCGCTCACTCTTGCCGAGCGCCGAGTACAAGCCCGTGGGCTCGCCGGGCATCAGCACATCGATGGCGCGGTCAAGTGCGGCCGTGGCACGGGCCAAAGACTCACGCTGCGCTGCCACCCGCCCACCGGCCTGGACCAAGCGGTGGCGCAGATGGGGTGGCACGGCGCCGGCGCGTGCGGCTTCGCTGAAGCTGGAAATGGCCTGCGCCAAGGCTTGGTGCAGGCGACCGGCGTACTGTTCGATCGCCTGGGTGTCCCGGCGCAACAAGGCGTCGCCGAGCAGATTCAGACAGCTTTCCACCTCCAACAAAGGTTGTTCGAGTTGCTGGCCGACCGCGGCCGGGCTGGATTCAGTTGGAGGCAAAGCGTGCATGGCTGTCCCCGCCATAAGGCGTTGAGAACGCGTTGGGTATCAATCGAAACTCCTGGCAGCAGGCCGACTCGCGCTTGCTGACACGGCCGTCAAAGCGCCTCAGTGCGGCGACATGCGACTGAGCATTTCCTGGGCATTGGCAATCAGCTTGTCGGCAATGACATTGGCATTGACCGTGAATTTGCCGTCTGAAATCGCCTGGGAGATGCGGCCGACCTTTTCCGTGTCAAAGCTGCCATCTTCAGGAACGCCGGCCAGCAGTTTGGTGGCATTGGTCGACAGCTCCAACGTGGCGCTGGCTTCGGGCGCCTTTTTGCCGGCCACCGCTGCGGCCGCGCCCTGAGCCTGCGAACGCCCGGCCTGGGTTGCGCCCGCCTTGTCGGCACCAACGGCCGACGCTGCGATTTCTGGGCTATTACCGATTTTCATGGTGCTCTCCATAGGCCTGGGTCATGCCCAAACCTGTCCAGGTTTTCCGGTGTATCGACGCTCAACATGAAGACTTTAGTACTTTCGACAAGATCGACCCCACCCCGCGGCAGTTTGTCACTGCCACAGAGCTGCGCCGCAACACCGGCCGGCTGAAGCGGAAGCCTGTTCACAACAGCACCTCCACTCGCCGCTCACCGACGACCCGACCCGTCACGACCCGTCCGTTGTCGAAACGGACCTTGACGCTCTGTCCTTCCAGACCTGCGGCCATGGCCTGCCCTTCGCCGGCGACGGCATAACCCGGGCCGGACACCCGGACCTGCACCGTCTCACCGGCAGCGAACCATTGCCGCATCTTCAAGCTGCTGCTGCTCAAGGCCTCGCCAGCCGCCACCGGGTGGCTGAGCGTACGCCCCAGCAGGCCGGCGGCATCTGTGAATACCGCGCCAGGCACTGCAGCTATGTCTATTTCGGCCGTTGCCAACTGCGCTTGAGTCAGATTGCCCCCCGAAGCCAGGGGTTCAGCGGCCACCACGGCGCGGGCAAACACCCGCACCTGCACCGGTACCGTGACATTCCAGCGCGCACGGCCGTCGACGCAGCGCAGACCGATGCGGGTGCGACCCCACATCTGTAGGCCGGCCGGCAAATAGGGCTGCACCTGGCTGCAAGGCGCCAACTTCAGACGAGGGTCGAGCTGCCCGACCTGCACATCCACCCGGGCCTGTGCCGGCATGCCGGCACGCGCTCCGCTCTGAGCCATGTCCTGCACTTGCAAGCGCAGCTCGGCACTCAGACCGGACAGAGCTGCAGCCGGTGCCTGCGAGCGAGCCACCAGGGGCAGGCCAGCGAGCACCAGCAGAACCGCCAGCGCCGGACGGCGGAGCGACTCAGTTGCAGGAATGCAGGCTCGGGAAATCATGCGTGGACTTTAGGCCTGCCACCCCGTCGCCCTTGGTCCGAAATGCGCAGCAAAGCCCACGCTATTCCCGCTAATGTTTTCGAAAGCACCCAACACAATCCTTTCACATCGCCCAATCCCGTCCATCCGGCCGGAACCTGGCAGCTCTGCAGCTGACCAGGCGTGGCGCTCCAGCCCGACCATCACCGGGGCACGCATCATGCTGAATCGACTGACCGACAACCTGAACTTCCAGACCCAGGCCCTGGCCTTGCGCTCGGAACGCCAGCGCATGCTTGCCAGCAATATCGCCAATGCGGACACCCCGGGCTTCCAGGCCCGCGACCTGGACTTTGCCCGCGCCCTGCGTGAGGCCACGGCTTCCAGCGCCGGCGGCAGCAGCAACTTGCTGACCACCCAAGGCGGCCATATGGGCCTGGCCGGCGGCGGCCGCAGCGAAGCCAGCAAACTCTACGCGGTGCCGGCCCAGACCAATCTGGACAGCAACACCGTCGACATGGACCGTGAGCGTGCCAGCTTCGCCGACAACACGGTCAAGTACGAGGCCACCTTGCGCTTCATCAGCGGCTCGGTGCGCACCACGCTCGACGCGATGAAGTCGCACAACGCGTCCTGATGCACTGAGCGCCCAAGCAGTCATCCGACCAGGAGCACCTCATGTCCATGTTTCAGATCTTCAATGTTGCCGGCAGCGCCGTCAGCGCGCAGAGCCAGCGCCTCAATGTGGTGGCCAGCAATCTGGCCAATGCCGACACCGTGGCCGGCCCCGATGGCAAGGCCTACAAGGCCAGGCAGGTGGTATTTCAAACCGCTCTCATGGGCGCCAGTGGCGACCAGGCGGCGGCCGGCGTGCGTGTCAGCACGATCAGCGAGGACCAGACCCCTGGCCGGCGCGTGCACGACCCCAAGCACCCCAAGGCCGATGCCGAAGGCTATGTGACCTACAGCAATGTCAACACGGTCGAGGAGATGGTCAACATGATCTCAGCCTCGCGCTCCTACCAAAACAACATCGAGGTGATGAGCACGGCCAAGAACCTGTTGCTCAAAACCCTGCAGCTCGGCCAGTCCTGAGCACCACCTGAAAGAGGCCCGCCATGGATGTCATCAGCGCCGTCAAGTCCACCGACACCACCACCAACTCCGCGCAAGAATCGGCCAGCAAAAAGGCGGTGGACACGCAGGACCGATTTCTCAAGCTGCTGGTGGCCCAGATGCAGAACCAGGACCCCATGAACCCCATGGACAACGCCCAGGTGACCAGCCAGATGGCGCAGATCCAGACGGTCAGCGGCGTCAGCACCCTGGACACCAGCATCAAGTCCCTGGCCAACCAGTTCACCCAGATGCAGGCGCTGCAGAGCGTCTCCTTGGTCGGCCGCGAAGTCAGCGTGGAAGGCAATCGCCTACAAATGAGCAACGGAGTCGCCGAGGGCAGCTATGCCATCAGCAGCCCGGCCGATGCCGTCAAGCTTGAAGTGCTGAGCCCGGCCGGCGGCGTCATTGACACGGTGCAACTGGGCGCCCAGGGCACCGGGCGCCATGACTTCAAGTGGCCCTCCGACAAATACGCGGACGACGCCGGGCTGAAGTTCCGCATCACTGCCACCAAGGGCACCGCGACCGTCAGCAGCACCCTGTATGCCCAGGACAAGGTGCTGGCCGTCAACACGACCGGCACCTCGCTCAAGCTGCAGCTGCAGAACGCCGGGCTGGTGGACTACGCCAGCGTCAAGACTTTCGACTGACAACGCTCGCGCAGCGCTCACTCCAGCAGTCCATCACAACAGATCCATCCGAAGGAAACACCATGAGCTTCCAACAAGGCCTTTCCGGTTTGAACGGCGCGAGCAAGAACCTCGACGTCATCGGCAACAACATCGCCAATGCCGGCACCTATGGCTCCAAGGCGTCGCGCGCCGAGTTCAAAGATGTCTATGCCGGCGCCCTGAACGGCGCGGGCAGCAGCCCGGTCGGTATCGGCACCAGCCTGGCCGCCGTGGCGCAGCAGTTCACTCAGGGCAATATCACGACCACCGAAAGCCCCATGGACCTGGCCATCAACGGCGGCGGATTCTTCCAGGTCAGTGACGGCGTCAATCCGATCATGTACAGCCGCAATGGCCAGTTCAAGCTCGACCGCAACGGTTTCATTGTTAACAACGACCAGCTCAAGCTGATGGGCTACCCGGCCGATGGAAGTGGTGTGATCCAGCCCGGCCTGGCCCAGCCGCTGAAGCTGCCCACCTCGGGCATCGCCCCCAAGACCACATCGGAGATCTCCACCGAGTTCAACCTCGACTCGCGCTCCAAGGTCACGGCCAATGCCGCGGCGCCCGGCATCGACATGAAAAACCCGGCCACTTACAACAACGCCACCTCGCTGACGGCCTATGACGCCAAGGGACAGGATGTGGCCATCACCATGTACTTCCAGAAAACTGAGCCGGCAGCCGACGGCAGCACCACCTGGAACATCTTCGCCACCGCCAACGGCGCGCCCTTCGCCACCGATGCACTCGGCGGCGCCATCGGCACCGATGCCAACGGCAACCCGCTGACGCCCTATGCCACCGTCACCTTCCCCAAGACCGGCGGCAAACCGATCGACCCGACCACCAAGATCAATATGGATGTACCGGCCGGCAAGAACGCGGCCGGCGCGACCACCCTGGACATTCCCGGCATCAAGTTCGACATGCTCGGCGCCACCGAGAACGGCTCCAGCTTCGCCGTCACCAACCTGACTCAAGATGGCTATGCCCCGGGCCAGCTCTCGGGCATCCTGATCGAGAACAGCGGCATCGTGATGGCGCGCTACTCCAACGGTCAGTCCAAACCGGCCGGCCAGGTTGAGCTGGCCACCTTCCGCAGCCCGCAAGGCTTGCAACCCATGGGCGGCAACGTCTGGGCTCGCACCTTCTCCTCGGGCGAGGCGGTGGTGGGGGTGCCAGGCGACGGCAATCTGGGCAAGCTGCAATCGGGCGCACTGGAGGAATCCAATGTCGACCTGACCGCCGAGCTGGTCAATATGGTCACCGCCCAGCGCGCCTACCAGGCCAGCGCCCAGACCATCAAGACCCAGGATCAGGTGCTGCAGACCATCGTCAACCTGCGTTGATCTGTCTGAACCTGAATCCACTCTCGCCTGATTGAAGCCAAGGACCCGCCATGGACCGCATGATCTACCTCTCGATGGCAGGCGCCAAGGCGGCCATGCAGCGACAGGATGTGCTGGCCAACAACCTGGCCAATGTCTCGACCAATGGCTTTCGCGCCGAGCTGCAGGCCTTTCGCTCGGTGCCGATTCGCGGCGACGGCGCCAGCACCCGCGCTTATGCACTCGAGACCACCACCGGCTACAACTCTGACCCCGGCGTGATGCAGGCCACCAGCCGCAATCTCGACGTGGCCATGAAGGGCAACGCCTGGTTGGCCGTGCAAGGACTGGACGGCACCGAGGCCTACACCAGAGCCGGCGCGCTCGACGTCAACGCCGAAGGCCTGCTCGTCATGCGCAATGGCTTGCAGGTTCAGGGCGATGGCGGCCCCATCAATGCACCGCCAAACACCGAGCTGTCGATCGGCAACGACGGCACGGTCAGCGCCAAGGCCGCCAATGGCACCAGCACCACCATCGGCAAGCTCAAGCTGGTCACGCCCGAGGCGCGTATGACACGGGGCGCCGACGGCTTGTTCCGCGCCCCCGATGGCGACCTGCCCGCCGACCCCACGGCCCGCTTGCAAGACGGCGCGCTGGAAGGCTCCAACGTCAGCGCGGTCGAGACCATGGTCAGCATGATCGCGGCCGGCCGCCAGTTCGAGCAGCAGATGAAGCTGATGCAGATTGCCCAGACCCAGGGCCAGCAGTCGGCCAAATTGCTCGGCACCTCTTGACCTCCCGATTCGCCTGAAGGACACCCACCATGATCCGCTCACTCTGGATTGCCAAGACCGGCATGGAGGCCCAGCAAACCCAGCTGGACACCATCTCCAACAACCTCGCCAATGTCGCCACCAACGGCTTCAAACGCTCGCACGCGGTGTTCGAGGATCTGATTTACCAGAACCTGCGGCAAAGCGGTGCCAACACCACCGAACAGACGCAGTTGCCCACCGGCTTGCAGGTCGGCCTGGGCGTGCGCCCGGTCGCTACCTCGCGCATCTACAGCCAGGGCAATCTGCAGCAGACCACCAACAATCTGGACCTGGCCATCAAGGGCAATGGTTTCTTCCAGGTGCAGATGCCCGACGGCACCACCGCTTACACCCGCGACGGCTCCTTCCAGCTCGACTCGGCTGGCCAGATCGTCACCAACAACGGTTACACCGTGCTGCCCGGCATCACCGTGCCGGCCAATGCCCAAAGCCTGACCATCGGCAACGACGGCACCGTCAGCATCACCGTGCCGGGTTCGCCCGCGCCGCAGACCTTGGGTCAGGTGCAGCTGGCCAATTTTGTCAATCCGGCCGGCCTGGACCCCAAGGGCCAGAACCTGTTCTCGGAGACTGCCTCATCCGGTACACCGAATGCCGGCGCCCCCAATGCCAATGGTCTGGGCGCCTTGCAGCAAGGCTTTGTCGAAACCTCGAACGTCAATGTGGTCGAGGAGCTGGTGTCCATGATCCAGACCCAGCGCGCCTACGAGCTCAATTCCAAGGCCGTGCAGACCTCGGACCAGATGCTGCAAAAGCTCGCCCAGATCTGATGGAGCGCCTCATGAAGACCCTGCCTGACGCCCGATTCCTGTTGACCCTGGGCAGCGCCTTGCTGCTCGGCGGTTGCAGCACCTTGTACCGCGAACCGCAGGTCGAGCTGCAGCACACGCCGGTGGTCAATTTGCCGGCCCTGCCGCTGCAGCCGCCCAGCAATGGCGCCATCTACCAGGCCGCAGCCTACCGCCCCCTGTTCGAGGACCACCGCGCCCGCCTGGTCGGTGACACGCTGACCATCCAGATCGTCGAGAAGGTCACCGCCAGCCAGAGCAGCACCAGCGAGCTGAACAAGAGCGGCTCGCTGACGGCTGGCGTCACCGCCCTGCCCTTCGTCAGCGCCAACTCCTTCGGCCGGGCCTCGGCCGGCGGCAGTTCGGCCACCAAGTCGACCGGCAAGGGCACGAACGAAAACACCAACGATTTTTCCGGCAGCATCACCGCCGTGGTGACCGCCGTGCTGCCCAATGGCCATCTGATGATCAGCGGCGAGAAGCAGATCGGCGTCAACCATAACGTCGATGTTCTGCGCTTCTCGGGCCAGGTCGACCCGCGCTCGATCACCCAGGGCAATGTGGTGCCATCGGCTTCCGTGGCCAATGTTCGCATCGAACAGAAGGGCCGCGGCGCCACCGCCGACGCCCATGGAATAGGCTGGTTGTCGCGGTTCTTTTTGAACCTTTGGCCGACTTAAGTTTGCCCAGAATCGGTCGTAGAGGATTCCCCCTCCACGACCATCATGCAAACAGCCACCGACAAACTCCTACGCGCCCTGACCGGCCTCGCCGCCCTGCTGGCCAGCGCCGCCCTCTGGTGGCCCGTTGAGGCCGAAGCGGCCCGCATCAAGGAAGTGGCCGCGATCCAAGGGGTTCGCACCAATGCCCTGACCGGCTACGGCCTGGTGGTCGGCCTCGATGGCACAGGTGACCAGACCACCCAGGCCCCCTACACCGGCCAGAGCCTGGCCGCCATGCTGCAGCAGTTCGGCGTCATCCTGCCGCAAGGCGTGACCATGCAGCCGCGCAATATCGCCGCGGTCATGGTGACCGCCCAGCTGCCCGCCTTCGCCCAGCCCGGCCAGCAGCTCGACATCGCCGTGTCCTCGGTCGGCAATGCCAAGAGCCTGCGCGGCGGCACCCTGATCACCACCCCGCTGCGTGGCGCCGACGGCCAGGTCTATGCCCTGGCACAAGGCAATCTGATCGTTGGCGGTGCCGGCGCTTCGGCGGGCGGCTCCAAGGTCCAAATCAACCACCTCTCGGCCGGCCGCATCCCAGCCGGCGCTCTGGTTGAGCGCTCGGTGCCGACACCGCTGCAGAACGGCGACTTCATCCAGCTCGACCTCAACGCCGCCGACTTCAACACCGCACGAGCCGTGGCCCGCGCCATCAACAAGGCCAAGGGCGCCGGTGTGGCCCAGGCCATGGATGGCCGCGTGGTGCGCGTGCGCGCCCCCAACGACCCCGACGAACGCGTCAACTTCCTGGCCGATATGGAAAACCTGGCCCTGGACTTGGCCGAACCTGCAGCGCGCATCGTCATCAATGCCCGGACCGGATCGGTGGTCATGAACCAGGCCGTGACCCTGGCCGCCTGCGCTGTTGCGCACGGCAACTTGTCGGTCACCATCAGCTCCACACCCCAGGTCAGCCAGCCCAATGCCATGTCGGGCGGACAGACCCAGGTCACCGAGAAAGTCGACATCTCCATCAAGCAAGACCCGGGCTCGCTGATCCAGCTGCCCGCCGGGGCCAAGCTGGCCGATGTCGTCAAGGCGCTGAATTCGCTGGGCGCCACGCCGCAAGACCTGCTGGCCATTCTGCAAGCGATGAAAACCGCCGGCGCGCTGAACGCCGAGCTGGAGGTGATCTGATATGGCCCTCTCTCCCAACAATGGCATGGCCCTGGGCGGTGGCACCAGCCTGGGCAATGACCACCGCTCGATCGAAGCCCTGCGCTCGGCCGCCGCGCGCGACCCCAAGAGCAGCATCCGCGAAACCGCCAAGCAGTTCGAGTCCCTGTTCATGCAGGAGGTGATGAAGAGCATGCGCTCCAACACCATGGCCACCGGCATGCTGGAGAACTCCGCCACTCAGATGGGCAGCGAGATGCTGGACACCCAATTCGCCGGCAAGATGACCGGCTTGCCCGGCGGCCTGTCCGATGCGATTGCGCGTCAGCTGCAGCGCCAAATGGGCGTGAGCGACGGCAAGGCCGAGCCGCTCAAGACCTTGCAGCCCCTGCCCACACTGGCCAAGAAGAATGTGGCGCCCCATGTGGCCAGCTTCATACAGAAGCACGACGACGCGGCCAAGGCCGCCGAGGCCAGCACCGGCATCCCGGCCAGCTTCATGATTGCCCAGGCCGCACACGAGTCCGGCTGGGGCAAGCGCGAAATCAACAACAAGGACGGCCAGCCCTCCTTCAACGTCTTCGGCATCAAGGCCACATCGGCATGGAAGGGCGCCGTGGCCGAGGTGCAGACCACCGAGTTCATCGATGGCAAGGCCCAGCGCGTCACCGCCAAGTTCCGCGCCTATGGCAGCTATGAAGAGGCCTTCAAGGACTACGCCAAGCTGATCAGCAACAACGAGCGCTACAGCAAGGTGGTGGCGCAGGCCCAAAACGGCGGCGCCAAGGGCTTTGCCCAGGGCTTGCAGAACGCCGGCTATGCCACCGACCCCGAGTACGCCAGCAAGCTGGCCCGGGTCATCAACACCACGGTGCGCGTCCAGCGCGCCCTGGCCTGAAGTTCAGGCCTGAGGAGCGCAAGCCATGAGCGGATTGCTGTCCATCGGCGTACGGGCGATGTTTGCCAACCAGGCCGCCCTGCAGGCGGTCGGGCAGAACATCGCCAACGCCAACACACCGGGCTACTCCCGCCAGTCGGTGGTGCTGACCACGCCCGAGGGCCAGTACACCGGCGCCGGCTATTTCGGCAAGGGCGTGACGATCCAGACGGTCGAGCGCTCGCACAATGAATTCCTGACCCGCCAGGCGGCCGGCAGCAAGTCGCTGGCCCATATGGACTCGACCCGCATGAGCCAGCTGTCCCAGCTGGAGAAAATCTTCCCGCCCGGTGAAACCGGCCTGGGTGCCGCCGCCGGCCAGTTCCTGAACGCCATGGTGGACGTCAGCAGCCGGCCCTCCGACCCGTCCGCGCGCCAGGTGGTGATGGGCCGGGCGACCGAAGTCGCGGCCCGCTTCGCCAGCGCCGGCCAGCAACTGGTGGAACTGCAGTCGGGCGTGGTCAGCGACCTCAAGGCCAATGTCGATGTGGTCAACCAGCTGAGCAAGCAAATTGCGTTCGCCAACGACCAGATCTCGCGCGCCAACGGCAATGGCCACACGCCCAATGACCTGCTGGACCAGCGCGACAAGCTGATCTCCGAGCTCAGCCAGTACATCCAGGTGTCCACCCTGCCGGCCACCGACGGCACCCTGGGCGTCTTCATCGGCGGCGGCCAGCGCCTGGTACTGGGCGCGCAGGCGCAGGAACTCACGGTCACGCAAGACCCTTACGACAGCCAACGTGCGGCCCTCAGCATCACCGACTCCGGCGGCCCGCGCTCGCTGGACGAAAGCGTGCTGACCGGCGGCTCAATTTCCGCCCTGCTGCAATACCAGAACAAGGACCTGCAGGACGCCCGCAATATGCTGGGCCAGATGGCTGCTGCCCTGGCCTCGCGGGTCAATGACCAGCAGGCCCTGGGTCTGGACCTGTCTGACCCACCGGGCAAGGGCGTGCCCATCTTTGCCTTCGGCGCGCCCCGCGCCCTGCCGGCAAGCACCAATGCGCGCGCGCCCGACGGCAGCTTTGCGTCCGATGTGACCATGACCATCACCAATGCCAGCCAGCTGCAGGCCAGCGCCTACCGCCTGGAGACCGACCCGACCGGCGGCGGCGCCAGCTACAAGCTGACCCGGATCAGCGATGGCTACAGCCAGACCGTGGTCAATGGCGACACGGTGGATGGCTTCCGCATCGACTTCTCGGCCACCCCGCCCGGCCCCGGCGACTCCTACATCCTGGAGCCCGTCGCTCAGGCCGCGGTGGAAATGCGCCGGGTGCTGGAGCAGCCCACCGGCATCGCCGCCGCATCGCCACTGACCGCGACCACCAATGTCGACAACAAGGGTTCGACCACGGTCAATTCCATCTACGCGGTGAACGACAAGTTCGACGCCAGCAAGCTGCCCATCAGCCTCGCGTTCGGTGATCCCGACCCGACCAACCCAGCCAAGCTGCAGTACACCCTGACCCTGGGCGACGGCTCGGTGCTGACTGGCACCTGGTCAGCCGGCCAGAACATCGGCAACCAGCCCACCGCCGTGCCGCCGATCGACCTGGGCTTCGAGCTCAGCCTGAACGGCGTGCCGCGCAAGGACGACACCATCACACTGGAGCGCACCCAGTTTCCGGCCACCAACAACGGCAATGCCAAGGCTTTCCTGAACATCCAGGGCGAAAAATTCGTCGGCCAGCGTGTGCGCGCCGATGGCAGCATCGCTGTTGGCGCCACCATCAACGAAGCCTACTCCGCCACCATGAGCGAAATTGGCTCGCGGGTGCAGGGCGCCACCTATTTGTCCAGCGTTTCCGTGGCAGTGGCGGCCGAGGCGGAATCCACCCGCGCTGGCCAGGCCGGCGTCAACCTCGACGAAGAAGCCGCCCGGCTGATGCAGTACCAGCAGGGCTACCAAGCCGCGGCCAAGGTGCTGCAAGCCGCCCAGAGCCTGTTCGATGAATTGCTGCGCCTGGCTGCGCGCTGAGCTCTCAGCGGCTGGCAGGCACTGAGCCGACCCCATACGAATAAGGAGCACCGCCATGCGCCTCGCCACATCCAATATCTTTGACACCAGCATCGCCACCTTGCAGCGCCGCCAGCAGGCCATGCAGGCCTCGCAGCAGCAGCTGACCTCGGGCAAGAAGATCAATCTGGCCAGCGATGACCCGACCGGCGCCGCGCGCGCCGAGCGCTCGCTCGCCACCATTGGCCGGGTCGATGCCAACCAGCGCGCCTTGGAAGCCAGCCGCAACGGCATGACGCTCAGCGAAGCCGCCCTGGGCGACGCCAACGAGCTCTTGCAGCAGATGCGCGAGACCATGATCGCCGCGGGCAACGCCAGCTACAGCGACGCCGAGCGCGCCGGTCTGGCCAACAAGATCGCCGGCCTGCGCAACCAGCTGCTGGCGATTGCCAACCGCGGCGATGGCGCCGGCGGCTATCTGTTCTCAGGCCAGGGCGCCAGCGACCCGCCCTTCCTGGACCAAGCCGGCGGCGTGCGCTTCAACGGCGTGTCGGGTTCCATCCAGACCGGCAATATCGACAATTTCCCGCTCACCGTGGACGGCCGTCTGGTGTTTGAGCAAGCGAGCAGCGGCAACGGCACCTTCGAAACCGGCCCCCTGCCCAATCTGATCTCGGTGCCACCTGGCGCGGCGCCCAAGGGTTGGATTGACGCCGGCCGCACGGCCGACCCCTCGCAGCTGACCGGTCACAACTACCTGATCGAAATCAGCGGCACCGGGCCTGGCGCCACCGTCACCGTGACCGACACCGACCTGGGCGCCGCCGTGATGTCTGGCCCCTTCACCCCGGGCAAGGCGGTGACCTTCGACGGCATGGCCATCAATATATCGGGCCAGCCGGTCGACGGCGACCGCTTCGAGATCAAACCGTCCACCAACTCGCTCAAGCTGTTCGACGTGCTGGACCGCACCGTGGCCGAGTTGCGCACGCCGCTGCGCACCGGCGTCGAGATTTCCCAGTCCAACTCCGGCCGCGTGCGCGACCTGGATGCGGTGATGACGAACTTACAAAATGTTCGCAGTCAGCTGGGCGAGAGGCTGAATAATCTGGACGGCACCGAGTCCCGCATGGCGGCCCTCAAGCAGTACAACCAGGCCGAACGTTCCGCGGCCGAAGACCTCGACATGGTGCAAGGCATTTCCGATTTCCAGAACCAGCAGACCGGCTATGACACGGCGCTGAAAACCTATGCGATGGTGCAGCGCATGTCGCTGTTCCAGTACCTCAACGTTTGATTCCCCCAGCGGCTTCATGAACCATCCCATACTCGGCGCCATTGCCCTCGGCTACACCCCTTTGATCGACCGCCAACGCATGGTCGGCGCAACCCGGCTGACCGTGGTTCCCCTGCGCCCGGACGCACCGCTGGAGGCGGCCGAGCTGCTGGCCGCCGTGGCCGAAGTCTGGCCGGCCGGCGGCGGCCAAGTGATTCTCAACGTCATCAACGAAGGCCTGCTGACGGCTTTGCTGGGCAGCGAGCTCAGCGCCAATGTGCTGATCGAGGTGCCGGCCTTCATGGCCTGTGACGCGGCGCATGCCGAGCTGCTGCTGACACTGAAGAAACGCGGCACCGGCTTGCTGCTAAAAGGCCGGCCCGCCGCTGCTGTACCGGCCGAGCTGCTGCCCTGCTTCAAGCAGGCCGTACTCGACCTTGACGACGAAAACCGCCCCTCCGATGTGGCTATGCCGGCCTTGCCGCGCTATGTGGCGGGCCTGCGCAGTGCGGCCGACATCGACGCAGCCTTCGGTCGCGGCGCGACCGGCGTGATCGGCTGGCCCATGCAAGGCCCCTACGAGCCGCCCGCCAATGCACCGCGCACCGATATTCAGGCCGACCTGCAGGTGATCGTTGAGCTGATGTCCCGGGTGGACCAGGACGAAGACATCGAGCGCCTGGAACAGACCCTCAAGCGCGACCCCAGCCTGGCCTTCAAGCTGCTGCGCTACCTGAACTCGGCCGCCTTCGGCCTGCCGGTCGAGGTGTCCTCCTTCCGCCACGCCATCATGCTGCTGGGCTACCCGCGCCTGAAGCGCTGGCTGGCGCTCTTGCTGACCACGGCCAGCAAGGACCACAGCATGCGCCCCATCATGTTTGCCGCCCTGCGCCGCGGCCTGCTGATGGAGGAGCTGGCCAAGAGCATGAGCGACAGCGAGCTGCGCGACGAAATGTTCATCTGCGGACTGTTCTCCCTGCTCGACCACATGCTCAAGCAGCCCTTCACCAAGCTGCTGCAGTCGATTCCCATGCCCGAGCGCGTGCGCCAGGCCCTGGTCGACGGCAGCGGCCCCTACCAGCCCTATCTGGAGTTGGTGCACGCGATCGAGAATGAATCGGTCTATGACTTCCGCAGCGCCGCCGAGCAGCTGATGCTGAGCGCCGAGGAGATCAACCAATGCGTGCTGCGGGCACTGAGCAAGGCAGCTCAGCTCGAGTGAACCCGGCCTCCTCTGGGCGGCCCGTAAACTCGGCGCCAATGTCAGCCCAACTCTCTCTCCTGCCTCAAGACCTCGCCGCCCTGCGCGGCGTGTTCGGGCTCATCAGCGACCCGGTCCTGCTGCTCGGCGAGGCGCTGGAAGTGGTGGAAGCCAATCCCAGTGCGCAGAGCCTGTTGGAACAAGCCGCAGGGCTGAGTGGCGGCAAGGGCCTGCACGGCTTACAGACCAGCCATGGCGGCCGTGTTGGCGATTGGTTGCGCCTGGCCAGTCGCGCCCTGCTGGATGGCCGCCAGGGCCCGCCGCCGACCGGCATCAAGCTGGTCAGCGGCCAAAAAGCGCTGCTGACCCTGGTGGCGTTGGAGCCACGCGACGATGATGCGGCGCGCTGGATGCTGCATGCCCGCCCGGAAGAAAAACACCGCGGCAAGCCGGCGGCCGGCAAGGCCAGCTCGCCCGAGCCCGCCGCGGAGGCTCAGGCCTTGCCCGGCGCCGCGACACCAAGCCCTGTTGCCGCCCCGGCCCAGCCGGGCGACGCCAGCGCGCGCGAGCAGCTGCTGCGCCAACAGACCGAACGCGCCCAGACCGAGCTGGCCCAGTGGCTCGACATGAGCCCCCTACCCATGTGCAGCTTCGACGCGCAGGGCCTGCTGCTCAAAGCCAACAGCGCCTTCAGTGCCCTGTGCCTGCGCCCGCTGAGCACCTTGCACGAGGCCGATGCCGCCATCCAGCAATTGCTGGCTTGGGACCAGGGCCGCCTCAGCGAAGCCCTGACTGCGCAGGACGAAGGGCTGCTGACCCAGGCCACCCTGATCGACCCGGCCGGACGCACGCGCTGGCTGCTCGGCCGGCTGAAGCCCCTGGCCGGCAGCGGCGGCTCGGCACGCCGCTTCCTGGCCGTGCTGGAGGACCGCAGCTCGGAGCAAGAGCGGGATCTCGCCCACCAACAGCTGGACGCCCTGATGGATACCGCCGGCGTTGGCCTGGCGACTTTCCAGCAGGATGCCGGTTGGCTGCGCCCGCGCGCCCCACGCACACCGGCACCGGCGACAGGCAGCCTGGGCCAGACGACGTCCAGCCAGCGCAACTCGCTGGCCAGCCTGCAAGGCGTTGGCCGCGACATCGTTGAGCCAGGCTCGCTTCATGAATTCGAACGGCTGCAAAAAGCACTCAAAAAAGGCGATCGGATCGAAGTCCGCTACGCCGTGCGCCACCCCGAACTGGGCCGGCGCTGGCTGCTGACCCGGGTCGAGCCCGGCCAACTGGCTTCGGGCAAACGGACCACTTCGGTCGTCACCCTGGATGTGACGGCCCAGGCCCAGGCCGAAACCCGCAGCGAGCAGCTGCTGCATGAGCTGACCACCATCATGGACAGCGCCAGCCTGGGCCTGGCCTATCTGCGCGGTGATCAGCTGGTGCGCTGCAACGGCGGCTTTGAACAGATGCTGGGCCTGCCCGGTCTGCAACATGCCGGCACGCCGGTGGCGCAGCTGTTTGCGGCCCTTCCCGAATTGGCGCAGCAGGTGCAGGACGCCCTGCCCAAGCTGCAAGCCCAGCAAACCTTCGAGGCCGAATTCCTGCAAGTGGGCAGCGAAGCCGCCCAGCCGCGTTGGCTGTCCCTGAGCCTGCGTCAGGTGCGCGCGGCCACCCCGGCCGGCGAGGCCGACAGCGGCCCGCCGCGCGACAGCGAAACCATTGTGGTCATCAGCGACATCTCGCGCCTCAAGGCGCAGCAGAGCGAGCTGGAGGCCCTGGTGCAGGACCGCGAGCTGATGTTCAGCCTGTCCGATGTCGGCATCGCCATCTTGCGCAAGGGTCGCATCGCCCGTGCCAATGACGCGCTGGCCGCCCTGACCGGCTACCGCATCCACGAGCTCGGCGGCCTGGCCCATGAAGCCCTGTTCGAGAGCCCGCAGGATTTCGAGCACCTGAGTGCCGAAGTGCGTGAGGCCTTGCAGCGGCAGGGCCTGTGGCGCGGCGAGCGCCGCGTGCGCCGCCAGGACGGCAGCGTGCTCTGGATGCAGGTCAGCAAGCGCGTGATGCGACCCGGCGCGCCGGACGAGGGCATCATCGCCACCTACGTCAATGTGGACGACCGCTGGCGCGCCCAGCAGTCACTGATGCTGCAGACCGAGCGCGAACGCGCGGTGCTGGACTCGGTGCTGGTCGGCATCGTCACGGTCGGCCGCGGCGGCATCGAATGGATGAACCGGTCTGCGCGGCGCATGTTCGGCGGCGACCTGAGCGAGTTTGCAGGCCACTCCATGAGCATTGTGGCCACGCCGGCGTCTGACCACCCCTTCCGCCAGACCCATTACCTGGACGAAATGACCGAGGGCCAGACCGAGGCCTTCGAGTGCCGCCTGAAAGCGCGCGACGGGCGCGAATTCTGGGTGGTCGGCAATGTGGTGGTCACTGGCGCGCGCGGTACCGGCCGCCAGCTGACCTTCGCCCTGCTCGACATCGACCGCCGCCGCCAGGCCGAGGCCCAGACCCTGCAGGCGCAGGCCTCGCTGAGCCGCATCATCGAAGCCGCGCCGCTGGCCATCAGCCTGCATGACGCCAAGACCTTGCGGGTCGAACAGATCAACCAGGCCGCCGCCGCGCTGGCCGGACGCAGCGAAGAGGAACTGATGGGCGCCAGCCCCGAGGACCTGTTCGGCCCCATGCAGGGCGAGCTGATCCGGCGCGATATGTTGAGCGCCCTGTCCGCCAGCGCCAGCACCGTGCTGCAACGCGAGTACCGGCTCGGCGAGGGCGAACATGAACGCGTCTGGGACGCGCGCATCCTGCACCTGGCCGGCACCGGCGACAGCCCGGACGCGATCGACGAAGGCACACCCGAGCAGCTGCTGCTGGTGGCCAGCGATGTGACCGAGCACCGCGCCGCCGAAGAAGCGCGCTTGCAAGCCGCCATCTCGCAGCGCGAGTTGCTGGTGCGCGAGGTGCACCACCGCATCAAGAACAATCTGCAAGGCGTGGCCGGTCTGCTGCAGCAGATCGCGGCGCGTCGACCCGAGGTGGCTGGCGTGATCAACGAGGCGGTCGGCCAGGTGCAAGCGATTGCCCAGGTCTACGGTCTGCAAGTCGGCAGCTCCGGGCCGCTGCGCCTGCGTCGCGTGGTGGACGCCATCATCGGCTCGGTGCAGCGCATGAGCGGGCGCCAGATCGCCAGCCATATCGAGGGCGCCACGGCCGAACGCGTCAATGACTGGACCCTGCCCGAAGCGGAATCGATCCCGATCGCCCTGACCCTCAACGAGCTGCTCAGCAATGCGCTCAAGCACAGCCCGGCCGGCGCCGTCAGCTGCACCCTGCACTGCGGGGCTGACAGCGTCAGCGTGGCCATCACCAACCCAGGCCGTCTGCCGCTGGACTTCAGCTTGGCGCAAGTGCCCGGCGGTGTCTCGGGTCTAGGCCTGGTGCGCGCCCTGCTGCCGCGCCGCACCGCACGCCTGAACCTGGAGCAGGAGGGTGAGCTGGTGGTCTGCCGGGTCGAGCTGCTGCAACCGAGCGTCAGCCTGCTGCCGACCCCGCCCGCAGCCCCGTAGTCACCCCAGGAAGCCCCGTTCGCCGGTTTGGGCGACAATGCCGCCAAACACAAGGTCGGCAGCAGCCGGCCGTATTCCAGCACAGCGGGGGGCCTCCAACGGTGAGCAGCAAGGGCAAGATTCTCGTAGTCGACGATGACCGTCTGGTTCTGGCGACCCTGACCTATGGGCTGGCGCAGGCCGGCTTCGAAGTCATTGACGCAGACAACGGCGACGACGCCATCCTGCTGGCGCGCGAGCACCGCCCCGAGTTGGCCTTGCTCGACATCCGCATGGAAGGTTTGAGCGGCTTCGATGTCGCCGCCTACTTGCGCGAGTACCTGCAGATCCCCTTCATGTTCCTGTCGGCCTTTGCCGACGAGGAAACCGTGGCCAAGGTCAAGGAACTCGGCGCCGTCGCCTACCTGGTCAAGCCCTTGGACATCCACCAGATCGTGCCCGCCGTTGAAGCTGCGTTTGCCCAGCGGCGCCAGAACACGAGCCTGGAAGTCGCACCCAGCGCCCATGCCCGGAGAGATCCTCACCCGGTGCTCGACGATCTGCAGGCCCTGGCCGTGGGCGTGCTGATGCACCGCTACTCGCTGGCGCGC
Source organism: Paucibacter sp. DJ2R-2 (assembly GCF_025717675.1). Classification (GTDB taxonomy): domain Bacteria; phylum Pseudomonadota; class Gammaproteobacteria; order Burkholderiales; family Burkholderiaceae_C; genus Paucibacter_A. The sequence continues at coordinate 20,179 of NZ_JAJIRT010000003.1, read as the reverse complement.
GGCGACGCCCTGGCGCGGCTGCAAAAGCTGAGTGCCAGTGAAGGCAGGTCGGATGTCGAGCAGGCGCGCCTGCTGGTCGAAGCCGTAGAGATGCTGGCTCAGCCGGCCAATGTGAAGTAAAAGCGGGCGCCCTCGCCCACGGCCGACTCGGCCCAGATGTCGCCGCCGTGGCGACGCACGATGCGGCGCACCGAGGCCAGGCCAACGCCCGTTCCTTGGAAGTCGCTGGCGCTGTGCAGGCGCTGGAAAACGCCGAACAGGCGGTCGGCGAAGCGCATGTCAAAACCGGCGCCGTTGTCGCTGATCCGGTAAGTCCATTGCCCCTCTTCCAGCTGAGCCTCGAAGCGGATCTGGGCCTGCGCGCATTTGCCGCTGTATTTCCAGGCGTTGCCAAGCAAGTTCTCCAGCACCATGCGCAAGAGGGTCGGGTCGCCTTGCGCCACCATGCGGGGCTGGATGTGCACGGTCACCGAGCGCTCGGGCGCACTGCGGCGCAGCTCTTCCACCACGAAGCCGGCCAGCTGCGACAGATCGACCGGCTGGCGCGCCAGCGGCTGGGCCGAGAGCTGGGACAGCGACAGCAAGGAATCGATCATGCTGTTCATGCGCGCGGCCGCGCCCATGACCCGGTCCAAGTGGTCATTGCCGATGCGATCCAGCAAACGACCGTAGTCCTCTTTCAAGATGCGGGCAAAGCCCTCGACCACGCGCAGTGGCGCGCGCAAATCATGGGAGACGGTGTAGCTGAAGGACTCGTGCTCGCTGGCATCGCTGGGCGGCGGCAGGGCCGGCGCTGTGACCGGCGGCAAGAGCGCCAGGGCGTAACTGCCGGATGCATCGGTGTAAGCGCGCGGCAAATGTCCGCTCAAGCGTTCACACAGGCCGGCGCTGAACTGCCCCTGGCAGTCTTGCCAGCGCTCGCCCACACGCGCACCGGCCGCTGCGGCCTGCGCATTCTGAGCCAGCAGCAAGACCGGTGGAACGACACTGAGCAGCCAGGCCGGGCCGGGCAAGGCCTCCAGCCAGGCCGTGCTCGGCACCGGCGGCGGCAGATCGAGCGGCGCGGCCAATTCCTGCAAAGGCCGGGCGCTGCCGCAATAGCCTTCAAAACAACCCTGAGCATCCCAGCGCGCAAGTCCGTGCAAGAGCCACAAACCGGCCTGCGGCGCGCCGTCCACCGTCTGCACCTGCAGCTCGAACTCCTGAGCCTGTTGGCCGAGCAACTCACGCAAGCTGCCGGGCGCGACGCCCTCGGCGCCATTCACCGCACGAAACCGCTCCCAAAGCGCCTGGCAGGTGCTGTGGCCAACCCATTGCGAGCTCAGCGCCTCACGCGGACCCTGCCAACGCACGAGGTGATGATCAGCGTCGGTGGCCCATTGCCAGTCGTTTTGCAGCTGCGACATCAAGCGGCTGTGCTGCCGCGCCTCGCGCAGGCTGTCGTGCAGGCGCTGGCGGGTCAGTCGCACGCCGACATGCCAACCGAGAGCAGCGACCAACAAAAACAGCAGGCCGGTGCAAAACACCGTCAGCAGGCTGATCGTCCAGCTCAGGGAAACAAGCTCCTGCAGCGCCACAAACCAGGCCAGGCTCAGCAAAGAGACGCCAGCCAGCACCAGCGCCAGAGTGGCAGCGGCGGCCCGGCGGGGCAGGCGGCGTGTGCTGACACGGGCATCGCTGGAGCTGTTCATGCGAGGCATTGTACGGAGCACGATCGGGCGCTCAGCGCACTCAGTGGAAACGCACCGTCAGCCGGCCTCAGACGCTTGGATCAAGTCCTTGACAGTGCGGCTACATTCCGTCAGTGACTGCCACCGCCACCCTCATTTCAGCCCGACAAGCCGCGACGCCGGCCTTGCCGATGGAGGGCTTTGCTACAGGCAAAATGAAGCCCGTCAGTACACCACCGAGCCAAGCGAGGGAAAACCGCGCCAAGTGCCCCAAGAATTCTCAAGCTTTGCTCCCGCTGCCCCGATATCCTGATCAGGCCCCGCATGCCCGCCCGCCCGCACCGGCGCTTGGCGGACCACATCACGAGCTTGCGCATCAAGTCCTGCCGCCATCTGCTTTCTGACATGTCCACGCCGCCCCTTGCCCCCACCGACGCGCAGCCCACCGCTGCGAGCATCTGCCTGGACCCGATCGCCCTGGAGCGGCTGCGCGAGCTGGACCCGAGCGGCCAGAACAAGCTGATCGAACGCGTGCTGGCGGCCTATATGAAGTCGCTCGACCGCATGCTGCCCGAGCTCAGCCAGGCGCGCGGCGACAACCTGGACCTGCAGGTGATTCGCCACATCAGCCACACACTCAAGTCTTCCTCGGCCAGCCTGGGCGCGATGGCGCTGGCCGAGCGCTGTGCCGAAATCGAGACCCAGGCCAGAAATCAACAGACTGAAGGCATGGAGACCTTGTTGGACGCTATGCTTGACGACATCCAACAAGTGCGCCTGGCACTCACCGCCCTCGCCCCGACGACGCCATGAATTCAGCCGGATCGACCATCCACGACGAACTGCCGGAACGCGCCAAGGTGTTGCTCGTCGATGACGACGAGGTCAACCTGCTGCTGACGGCGGCGGCGCTGCGTGAGCGAGGTTTCGAGGTCACCGAATCATCCAGCGGCGAAGCGGCCCTGGGACAGATTGCGCTCATGTCGCCGGACCTGATCGTGCTCGACGCGATGATGCCCGAGCTGGACGGTTTCGAGACCTGCACCCGCCTGCGTGAGTTTCCCGGCTTCGAGTCGACCCCGGTGCTGATGCTGACCGGCCTCGACGACGACGCCTCCATCAACCGCGCCTACCAGGTCGGCGCGACCGATTTCTTTGTCAAGTCCACCCAGTGGAGCCTGCTGGCCGGCCGCCTGCGCTATCTGCTGCGCAGCTCGCGCACCCGTATCGAGCTGGAGCGCAGCAAGGCCCGCTTGGCGCGTGCGCAGGATTTGGCCCGCATGGGCAGTTTCGAATGGCATGTGGGCGGCGGTTTCACCCTGGCTGCGGAAGCCCTGCGGGTGTTCGGCCGCGGGCCACAGGAAGGCCTCGATTTCATCGGTGTCATGCGCATGATCCCGCATGAGGAGCGGGCCCTGTTCTTGCGCCTGCTGCGCGACGTGATCGCCCACAACTCGGTGCTGGTGACTGACCTGCCGGTGACCCTGCTCGACGGCCGCCAACGTGTGGTCCATATCGAGGCCGAACCCGAATTCAACGAGCAAGGCAATGCCAACGGCTACACCGGCGTGATGCAGGACGTGACCGACCGCCGCCAGGCCGAGGACCGCATCCGCCAGCTCGCCCACTTCGACGCCCTGACCGGCCTGCCCAACCGGCGCCAGCTGATCTGGCGCGTCGAGCGCGCCATCGAGCAAGCGCGTCGCGGCGGCCATGAAGTCGGCCTGCTGCTGATCGACCTCGACCGCTTCAAGATCATCAACGACACCTTGGGCCATGCTGCCGGCGACGAGCTGCTGATCGAGGTGGGCCGGCGCCTGCGCGCCTGCGTGCGCCATTCCGACCAAGTCATGGAAGGGATGCTGGAGACCATAGGCGGGCGCTCGCACCGCACGCTGGAAGCGGTCGGCCGGCTCGGTGGCGACGAGTTCGTCGCCCTGCTGCCCGAGATCACGGACGAGCGCGATGCCGAGCGTGTCGCCGAACGCGTGCTCGACGCCATGCGCGAGCCCATCTTCATCTCGGGCCAGGAGTGTTTTGTCACCGCCAGCGTCGGCATTGCCATCTACCCGCGCGACGGCCTGACCATGGCTGATCTGCTACGCAATTCCGACGTGGCCATGTACGCCGTCAAATCGCAGGGCCGCAATGCCGCCGCCCTCTACACGCCGCAGCTGGCCGGCCAGGGCCGCGAGAAGCTGGAACTGGAAAGCGCCCTGCACAAGGCCCTGGAGCGCGGCGAGATCGTGCTGCACTACCAGCCCAAGATCGATGTGCGCGCCGCCCGCATGGTCGGCGCCGAGGCGCTGATGCGCTGGAAGCGCGGCGACAAGCTGGTGCCGCCCAGCGAGTTCATTCCCCTGGCCGAAGAAACCGGCCTGATCGTGCCGCTGTCCGAATGGGCGCTCAAGGAAGCGGCGCGCCAGGCCAAGGTTTGGCAGCTCAATTTTGGTTTTTCGGATTCGATCGCCGTCAACCTGCCCAGCCGCATGTTCGAGCGATCCGATTTGGTTGAGCACATCCATCAGTGCGTGAGCGCCTATGGCGTGCCGCACCGGGCGATCCAGCTGGAGATCACCGAAAACAATCTGATGAAGGATCTACAGAACGTCATCCCGGCCCTGCACCGGTTGAACGAAGTGGGCGTGGAGATCTCCATCGACGACTTCGGCACCGGCTATTCATCGCTGGCTTACCTGACGACGCTGCCGATTTCCGAGGTCAAGATCGACCGCACCTTTGTGCGAGACCTGGGCATCACGCCGCAGAGCTCGGCCGTGGTCACCGCCATCATCGCCCTGGCCCGCGCCATGGGCCTGCGCGTAATCGCTGAGGGCGTGGAGACCTTGCGCCAGATGGATGTGCTGCACCGCCTGGGTTGCAGCCTGATGCAAGGCTTTCTGTTCAGCAAGCCGCTGCCGCCGGAAGAAATCGAACTGTGGCTGGCACAGACCGTGCTGCCGCGCAAAGCCCCCTGGATCGCCCAGGCCCATAACGAACTCGACGGCGACTCGGGCGCGGCCGGCAGCGGCCTGCCCAGCGGCACGCTGCGACCCCATGGCGGCAAACTGCCCTTGAAATGATGGACGACTCACGCCGCCCCGCGCCTCTGCCCGCCAACTCAGCCCGCAAGCCCGGCGCCACGCCGCCGGCCCAAATCGCCAAGGCGGCCTTGCTGCGCCTGGCCCAGGCCCAGCTGGAACCGACGCCCGAGAACTATGCGCGCGCCTTTGCCATGGAGTCCGGTGTCGAGGCGGCCGCCGCGGCCCTGCCCGAACGGGCCCAGGCCGTGCTCGCCAAACTGCTGACGATGGGCGTCAGCAATGCACAAGTACGGCTGGAGCTGCAGGTCTGCGTGCGCGAAGGACGCTGGGACGAGGCTTTGCGCGAGCTGGAGCGCCTGCAGCGCAGCGAAGGCCCGGGAGCCCAAGCCGAGGCCATGGCCCAGACCCTGGAACGCCTGGTGCGCGGCCTGGAGCGCGGCGGCCGCCAATGGACCGTGGCACGCAAGAAGGACGGCTTGCAGCGCGTGCTGGAAGGCAACCGCAGCGACGGTCAACGCCTGCTCAAACGCCTGGATCAGCTGGTCAGCAGCTGGGACAGCGATGTCGCCGACGCCAGCATCGCCACCTCGGAAGAACCCGGCGGCACGCCCAGCCAGTTCTTCGCCGAGGAAGATTTCCCGCCCAGCACCCTGGAGCCGACCGAGCCTGAAATCAGCGGCAACAAAAGGGACAGCGAAGTCCTGAGTTTCCGCGCCGCAGGTGTTGGCTTGCCCAGCCCATGGCCCGGCATCGAAACCAGCTTACACAGCACTGTCCAACATGCCCTCAAGAGCCCGGAACGCTATGCCGACGAGCTGATGGCCGAGCTCGACGCTGCCCACCTCGATTTGCAGGCCGGAGGCCCCACGCCCGAGAAGGCGGCACTGATCGAAACCCTGTGCCAGCGCGCGCGCCATCTGCTCGACCACCGCCAGCATCTGTTCGGCGAGCTGGGCGAACTCTGCCGTGAACTGAGCGCCAGTCTGGTCGACTTGGCCGAGGATGATTCCTGGGCCAAGGGCCAATGCGAGGCCATGAACGACACCCTGGAGCAGGGCCTGAGCGGCCGCGGCGTGCGCTCGGTCACCGAGATGCTGAGCGGCACGCGCGAGCGCCAGCGCACCCTGCGCGAGGAACGCAGCCGCGCCCGCGATTCGCTCAAGTCCCTGATCCATCAAATGCTGGCCGAACTGGGCGAGCTGGGCCAGCACACCGACCGCTTCCAGAACAGCGTCGGCCGTTATGCCGAGGTGATCGAAAAGGCCGACTCGCTGGAGAGCCTGACCGGCGTGGTGCGCGAGATGGTGGAGGAAAGCCGCAGCGTGCAGTCTCTGGTCAAGCAGACCCAGGATCGCCTGACCCTGGAGCATGACAAGGCCAGCAGCCTGAGCCGCAAGGTGGCCGAGCTGGAAGGCGAGTTGCAGCGCCTGTCCAATGAAGTGCAGACCGACCAGCTGACCCAGATCGCCAACCGGCGCGGCCTGTTGGCGGCCTTCGCCACCGAGCAGGCCAAGGCCGAGCGCGAAACCGGCGACAACGCCTTGATCGCCCTGGCCTTGCTGGACATCGACAATTTCAAGAAGCTCAACGACACCTTGGGCCATGGTGCCGGTGATGTGGCACTCAAGTCTCTGGCCGAACGGGTGTCGCAACACCTAAGGCCCGGTGACCTGGTGGCCCGCTACGGTGGCGAGGAATTCGTGCTCATGCTGCCCAGCACACCGGTGGCGGAAGCCCAGGCCGTGCTGCAACGCCTGCAGCGCGCCTTGTCGGCCAGCCTGTTCATGCATGAGGGCAAGGACGTGTTTGTCACCTTCTCGGCCGGCGTGACCCTGTACCGCCCAGGCGAGACCCTGGAAGTGGCCCTGGACCGCGCCGATGTGGCGCTGTACGAGGCCAAGCACACGGGCAAGAACCGCGCCTGCGTCGCACCCTGAGAGTCGCCATAAAAATCCTTCTGGCGTCGTTGGCCCGGCTTGCCGTACTGAGCGTACTGTCGGCACCGGTCCGCCTAGCCAGAACCGCTTCGCTGGCCTTTGCTGGCGGCTCTAATGCTCGGAGCGCGCCAAGGGCTCAGAAGCCGAAGGCCAGGCGCAAGCCACCCCAATGGCGGCCCTGCACGGTGATAGGTGCTGAGGCTTCCTTCAGCAACACGAAGCGGCCGCCGCCCATATCGCGGCGGTAAGTCTGCAGCAGGAAGGGGCGCTGATTGCGGGCCGAGGCCAGGCCGGTGCGGTCGTTGAAGATGCGCCGATAGCGGCTGTTGGCCGTGTTCCAAACCACATCGCCGGGGCGCTGCGGCTGGCAGTACTTCTTGTTGTGAGTGGCCACATAACCATTTCGATCCACGGCAATGCAGTACACCACCTTGTCGCTGAGCTGCAGCATCGCTTCCTGAACAGCCGGAAAGAGGCGGTCGGCGAGTTCGACAAAGTCGCTCAAATGTTGGGCCGGCTCGCTGCCGGCGATCGGGCGATAGCGCTCATCAAAAAGTTGCTGCATGGAGATCTTGCGGCTCTGCAAAGCCTGCTCCAGCAGCTCGGCAATCTGTGCAGCGCCGCGCTGCGCGGCTTCGATATACAGCGCGTCCTCGACCTTGATGCCCGAGGCCGCGATCTGCTCGATCAGCTCCTCTGACAGCTTCAGGAAACGATTGCTGCACTGCGCGGCGCTGTCCAGGCTGATCATGGCCTGCTGTATCTCCTGCTCCAGTTCAAGCGCACGATCGCCGAGTGAGGCTGTGATGCGCTCGCTTTGCTGGGCTGAACTGGCGATGCGGTCGACATCATGCTCGACATCGGCGAAGGCTTGGTGAATGGCGCTTTTGTGTGCCTGCCCCCCATCGCTGCGCAGCTCGCGGCTGAACACCTCGATGCGAGCATCAAGAGCCGACAAGGTGCCCATGATGGCCTTGGAGGACGCGTCAACCTTGCCGGCCAGGTCCTTGACCGCATCGGCGACGACGCCAAAGCCGCGCCCGGCCTCGCCAGCGCGTTTGGCTTCCACCGAGGCATTGAAGGCAACCAAGCGGGTTTGCAGAGCGATTTTGCTGATGTCTGAAGCCGCGTCGGACACCTCGCGCAAGGTCTGCACAATGCCGCCAACCTCATTGCCAATACCGGCCAGGGACTGACGGGCCCGCAGTACTGCGTGACGGCTTTGCTCGGTGGCCTGGTTGATGCCTTGCTGGGCTTGCTGAACCTGGACCAGTTCGCCGGACAGGGCGCCCATGGCCTCGCACTGAGTGTTCACCACCTTTTGGGCGTCTTCCAGCACGCCGCGCACCTCGGCGGCATCGCGCCCGACATTGGACACCGAGCGTGACAGACTCTGGACCAGCTGGGTCAGAGCCTGGCTGCCGTCGGCTGCGGCCTGGGGCGATCGCGGCTTGGGGTCCGCCCCTGCAGGCGCGCCCGGCGTGCCCCGCTTCATTCCGAAAAACATAGGCCCCTCCCCTTGGGCATGAGTCGCCCGGCTGCCTTGCAGGCTAGCAGCAAAGTCCGACGGGCGCCGATGAAGCGGAGAATTACCAATCGCGCAGCTTGACGCGCAGGCGGGCGATGGCCTGGCTGTGCAGCTGGCAGACACGCGATTCGGTCACCTTGAGCACGACCGCGATCTCTTTCAGGTTCATGTCGTGCTCGTAGTACATGCTCATCATGTGCTGCTCGCGCTCGGGCAGGTTCTTGATGGCCGCCACCAGGGCCTCGCGCATGCGGTGGTCCTGCAGGCGCAACATGGGGTTGTTGCTGTGGTCGGCGACATGACGGTCGAGGAAGTCCTCGTCGCCCTCGTCGCCCGACATGTCTTCGAGATAGACCAGCTGGGTGCCGCGCACCTTGCCAAGCAAGTCCTGGTATTCGTCCAGCGGGATCTTCATCTCGGCGGCGATCTCGCTCTCGACCGGCGCTCGGCCCAGCTGCTGCTCGAGCTTGCGCACCGCGCCTTCGATCTCGCGCTGCTGGCGGCGGGTGCCGCGGCTCATCCAGTCGCCGCCGCGCAGCTCGTCGAGCATGGCACCGCGGATGCGCTGGGTGGCAAAAGTTTCGAATTGCACGCCCTGGCCGATGTCGAAGCGCGAGAGCGCATCGGTCAGGCCGATCAGACCGACCTGGATCAGGTCGTCGATTTCGATATTGGCGGGCAGCTTGGCAATCATCTGATGCGCCAGTCGTCGCACCAGGGGGCTGTACTGCTTGATCAGCGAGGAGTTATCGAGGCGGCCTTTGGCGGTATACATCATCAGCTCCTGCGGCAATCAGTAGGTGGCAGCCATGGCCGGGCGGGCAGCGGCCGTCATGCGCACGGGCGGGCGCAGCGGGCTGGCGTTGACCGAGGCTTCCAGCGCGGCTCCTGGCGGGGCGGCCAGCAGCAGCTCACGGGCCAGATGGCGGATCTCGGGCGAGACCGGTGCCGTCGGCGGTGTCTTGGGGTCCAGGCAGGCCCAGTCGCGCAGCACGGCACCGAGGAAACCATCGGCGCAAGAGCTGATCTGCTGGGCAATGCGGTCGGACAGGCGCAGCTGCGGCGAGCTGGCCAACAGCAGGCTGTAAACCATCAGGCCGGCGCGGCTGGCCAACCACTTCATGCCAGCGTAGGCATGGGTGACGCTCATGCTGTCGGTGTCAGCCAGCAGCACCGGGCGCACCTCGCGCAGGGCCACCACGCGGGCCAGCTCGGCCGCGCTGGCGTGCAGCAGCACGACATCGGCAAAGGGAGCGGCATCGGTCACCGCTTCCAGGAACTGGGCGGCCGAGCCGTTGGCATTGATATAGCGCATCGGCAGGCCACGGGCCGCCAAGTAGGACACATCCTTGGACAAGTTTTCAATGCAGGAGCCCAGGTCCACACTGGCCAGCTCAGAGGGCTTGGGCGAGCTCTCGCCGGCATCGACCACCAGGGTGTGCAGGCCCAGCTCGGCAAAAGCCGCGCACAAGCCTTCCAGCAGCACGCCGCCGCCCACCACATGGGGGTTGCTGACGACCGGGATGAAGCGCACCCGCGAGCTGGCGAACAGGCGGCGCAGGCCATGGGCCTGGTCCTGCGGGGCGAGGGATGAAGAGGTGCTGTGAGCGTCGCGCATGATGGGTGAGTCTCGGTTGGCTGCTGCGTCAGGGCTCAGAACATGCCCATGGCGGCCGTGTGCGAAGAGCCAAGCGCGGGCCCTCCGGCGAAAATCAGGTTCACATCGGCGCTGTCCATGCGCCAGGCACCGGCGGCCGTGCTGCGCAGCGCGCGCTGCACCAGGGCCTGGGCCGAGAGACGGTGCCAGTCTTCCGGCACGCGCTGGCCATTGGTGACGCCCAGCACGGTCAGCTTGTGGCGGATCAGAGTGTCCAGGGCCGGGGCCAGCTTGACGGCCTCATCGATCTTGGACAGCACCAAGCCGTGACAATCCTTGGCACGCCAGGCCGTGGTCACGTCCTCGATGGTCTCGCCTTGCTGTGCGGCATTGACGACCAGAATCTTGCGCACGCTGGGATGGGCCAGCATGTCCAGCAGCTCCTGCGTGCGGCTGTCGCGCTGGGCCATGCCTGCCGTGTCGATCAGGACCATCTTTTTGGCCGAGAGCAGCTCCAGCAGGTCTTCCAGCGAAGCCCGGTCATGGGCGGTGTGGACCGGCACACCGAGGATGCGGCCATAGGCACGCAGCTGCTCGTGGGCGCCGACCCGATACGCATCCAGCGTGATCAGGCCGAGATGGGCAGCGCCAAAGCGGGTGGCAAAGGCGGCGGCAATCTTGGCCGTGGTGGTGGTCTTGCCGACGCCGGTCGAGCCGATCAAGGCAAACACGCCACCCTGCTCTTCCAGGGCCGGACCGGTTTCGTCGGTGTGCAGATTGCGGGACAGCACATTGGCCGCCCACTGGGTTTCATCGGCCGGCTCGCCCTTGGCGGCTTGTGCACCCTTGAACTCATTGGGGCAGCCTTCGACCAGCTTGCGCACCAGGGCGGGCGAGAAACCCAGCTCCAGCAGCTTTTGCGTCAGGCGGGCCTGGATGGGCTGGCGCTGCAGCTTTTCCATGAAGGCCAGAGCGCCGAAACGCTCTTCGATCAGGCCCTTGACCTGGCGCAGCTCGTTCATCATGTCCTGCTGGTCGCGGCGGCCGCGGCCGGGCAGATCGGGCAGTTCAGCGGCCAGACCGGCGGCAGACAGGTCACGGCCGGCGTGGGGCATGCGGATCTCGTCGCGCAGCACCGGCGGCGAAGGCGGCACGGGCAGCGGGCGACGCGCCGCGGCCTGAGCCGGCTCCGGGCGACGCGGTTGCATGGCTTGCAAGGCGGCCTGAGCACGCTGCTGACGCACGGCATTGAGGGAGCTGACGCCGGGCTGGTCCTGAGGCGCGGGCGCCTCGGCCTGCTGCTGGGCATAGACCGGATCGGGAGCACCGTCGAGCTCGGCTTGGCGGCGCTTGAGCACACGTTCACGCACATAGTCCTGGAAGGACAAGGTGCTCATGGCCAGGGTCTGCACATCGTCGGCGACCTCGTTGCCGAAGCCGCTGACTGGATCGTTGTGGCCGAAGCTCGGTTCGCTGCGCTGACCTGTGCGGGCTGCAAAGCTCTTGGCGGAAGGATTGATGACCGGCGAGGACGGTGCAGCGGGGCGTGCCGCCAGACGGCCGGGCGAAGCCACACGCGGTGCCGTGGCGGCCACGCGCTCGATCTGGGACATGCCCTCCGGCGCCATGGCCAGCACTTCCACGCCTTCGGCGCAGGGCTTGTTGGACAGCACGACCGCATCGTCGCCAAAGGCCTTGCGGACCAGGGCCATGGCTTCGCGTGATGTGCGGGCGGTGAAGCGTTTCACGTTCATGGGGCCTCCTGCCGATTTGCCTCAAAGGAGGCCAAGCCCCCCAGAGACCTGAAAGGGCTCTTCACGCGCCCTAGGGGCAGCGAACAAATGTGAGCGTGGGGGTTCATGCCGCCCCTCCGATGATGGAACCGATGCGGATGGAATGAGTCTCAGGAATTTCGCTGTGGCCCAGCACCTTGAGGCGCGGCGCAGCGCGGCGCAGCAGGCGGGCCATGGGGGCGCGGATCAGGTCAGGCACCAGCAGGCAGGCGGGCACGCCGCGGTCTTCCTGGGCTTGTGAGGTTTCGGCGGCACTGCGGGCCAGGGTGTCGGCGACACCGGGGTCCAGGGCGGCACCGTTGGGGGAATTCAGGGCTTGCGTGACCAGACGCTCCAGCTCGGGCTCGAGGGCGATCACGTCCAGCTCCTTCACCGGGCCGTAGATCTGCTGAACGATGGCCGGGGCGATATGGGTGCGGATGCGACGGGCCAGCTCGGCCGGATCGCTGATCTGGGCGGCGTTCTCGGCGATGGACTCGACGATGGAGCGCATATCGCGGATGTGCACGCCCTCTTCCAGCAGCAGCTGGAGGACACGTTGCAAATTGGCGATGCCTAGCATTTTGGGAATCACATCTTCGATCAGTTGCGGCGCCTGCTTGGTGAGGTGTTCAACCAGGGCCTGGGTCTCGACTCGGCCCAGCAGCTTGGCCGCGTGAACCTGCATCAAGTGTGAAAGATGGGTGGCCACCACGGTCGAGCAATCAACCACGGTAAATCCGGCCATTTGCGCCATATCTTTCTGGCGCTCTTCGATCCAGACGGCGGGCAGGCCGAAGGCAGGGTCGGTGGTCTGGGTGCCGAGCAGCTTCTGGGTGGCCTGGCCCGGGTTGATGGCCAGCCACATGCCCGGGAAGGCCTCGGCCTCGCCCACCACGGCGCCACGTAGGCTCAGGCGGTACTGGCTGGGGCGCAGCTCCAGGTTGTCGCGGATGTGCACAGCCGGTGGCAGGAAGCCGACCTCTTGCGCGAACTTGCGCCGCACGCCCTTGATGCGGCTGAGCAGATCGCCCTCGCGGCTCTTGTCGACCAGACTGATCAGGCGGTAGCCGACCTCCAGGCCCAGGGTGTCGACCGGGATCAGGTCGTCCCAGCTGGCCTCGGCATTGGGTTCGGCGGCAGCGGCGACCGGCGTCTTGGGTGTCGCCTGAGCTGCCTTCTGAGCCGCCTGGTCGCGGGTGCGCAGCCACCAGGCCAAATAGCCCAGGGCGCTGGCGATCAGCAGGAAGACCACATGGGGCATGCCCGGGATCAAGCCCAGCAAGCCGATCACGCCGGCGGTGATGGCCAGGGACTTGGCCGAACCGAAGACCTGGCGGCCGATCTGGCTGCCGATGTCTTTCTCGGTGCCGACGCGCGACACCACCATGGCCGCTGCCACCGAGATCAGCAAGGCCGGAACCTGGGCCACCAGCGCGTCGCCGACCGCCAGCAGGATGTAGGAATCGGCCGCCTGGCCGGCCGACAGGCCATGCTGGACCACGCCGATGATGAAGCCGCCAACGATGTTGATGGCCAGGATCAGCATGCCGGCCACGGCATCGCCGCGCACGAACTTGCTGGCACCGTCCATGGAACCGAAGAAGTCAGCCTCGTCGCCCAGCTCAGCGCGGCGGCGCTTGGCCTCGGCCTCGTTGATCAGACCGGCATTCAGGTCGGCGTCCACCGCCATCTGCTTGCCCGGCATCGCGTCCAGGGAGAAGCGCGCACCGACTTCGGCGATCCGCTCGGCACCCTTGGTGACGACGATGAAGTTGATCACCACCAGGATGGCGAAGACGATCAGGCCGACCGCGAAGTTGCCGCCGATCAGGAAGTGGCCGAAGGCCTCGATGACCTTGCCGGCCGCGCCGGTGCCGGTGTGGCCTTCCATCAGCACCACGCGGGTCGAGGCCACGTTCAGCGACAGGCGCAGCAAGGTGGTGAGCAGCAGCACGGTCGGAAAGGCCGCGAAGTCCAGCGGCTTGACCATGTTCGCCGCCACCATCATCACCATCACCGCCAGGGCGATGTTGAAAGTGAACATCAGGTCCAGGGCGAAGGGCGGCAGCGGCAGCACCATCATGGCCAGCACCAGGATCACCGCCACCGGCGCGCCCAGCGCGCTCAGCAGCGCGGCGCGTGGACCGAACAGGGCCTGCATCTGAGCAATCAGCGCATTCATTCTTGGTCATCCTCCAGCAGGTCCAGATCGGCGGCCGAGCGGGCATGGGGTTTGTTGTGCGGATCCAGTTCAGGCGGCACTTGCGGCGTCGGCTGCTCGGGCTTCTGGCCGCGCCCGGCCATGGCGGCGCGCAGCTGGTAGATGTAGGCCAGCACCTGGGCAACGGCACCGAACAGGGCGGCGGGGATCTCGCGATCCACCTCGGCGTGGGCATAGAGTGCACGGGCCAGCACCGGCGACTGCAGCACGGGGACCTTGGAATCCTTGGCCAGATCGCGGATCTTCATGGCGAGCAGGTCGGCGCCCTTGGCGACCACCTTGGGTGCGGCCATGCTGGCGTCGTCGTACTTGAGCGCGACCGCATAGTGGGTCGGGTTCATCACCACCAGATCGGCCGTGGGCACGGCCGCGAGCATGCGGCGCTTGGCCATCTCGCGCATCTTGGCCCGCATGCGGGCCTTGATCTCCATATTGCCCTCGACCTCTTTCATTTCCTGCTTGGCCTCTTCGCGGGTCATGCGAATGCGGCGCAGGTAGAGCTGGCGCTGCAGCGGCACATCGATGGCGGCAAACAAGGCCAGGGCCACACCGAGCAGGACCAGGCCGCTCATCAGCTGTTGGCCGGCATAGGCCAGGGCCGCTGGCAGGGGCACGCTCATGATGCTGATGTAGGCGGCCATGCGGTCCTTGAGCACCAAGGCGCCAACCACGCCCAGCACCACGGCCAGCAAAACCGCCTTCATGGCCTGACCGAGGCCCTGCCCGCTGAACAGACGGCCGAAACCGCTGATCGGGTTGAGATGGGAGAACTTGGGCTGCAGCGGCTTCATGGTCCAGTTCCAGCCACCCAGAGCCAGATTGCTGGCGATCGCCACCACCAACAAACCGACACTAATCGGCAGCATCAGGCTCATGAAGTGCAGGGTCAGCTCGGTCAAGCGAATGGCCATGAAATCGGAGCGAGCGAGCTGGCGGGCATCGAAGTGCAAGGCGCCTTCGAGCATGCGTTGCAAGGAGCTGGCAATGCTGGGGCCTCCGACTGCAAGGATCACTCCGCCGGCAGCCATCATGGCGAAATGGGCCAGATCCCGTGAGCGCGGCAGCTGGCCCTCTTCCCGTGATCGTTGGATCTTGCGGGCTGAGGCCGGTAAATTTCTGTCCTGTGCGTCTTGGTCGGCCATGGCGAATGCGGTTAGACGAGCAGACTCACTGCCCGTGTCGCCATTGTTCGCGGCAGGCCGGAAAACTTAAGCCAGAAAAGGCCCGGGAAAGCGCGCTTTCACTGCGCCCGTCATCCGGAAGAGCATCGTCAGTGATCCGCAGGGCTTGGGTCGGCTTGCGGTACGGAGCCGTCGTTCGCGGGGAAGTTTCAGCACGCAGAGTTCGCAGAGGACCGCAGAGGACGCTGAGAACACAATCCTCGCTCTTCTTATCTCTCTGCGACCTCTGCGAGCCTCCGCGCACTCTGCGTTCGTATTCAAATCTCAGCGAACGACGGTTCTGTGCCCTTAGCCGCCGACCGATCCTCGACGAGGAGCAGACAAGAAAAAACCCGCCGTAGCGGGTTTCTTGCATGGACCTATTTGGATGGCCGGCTTCAGAAGCCCAAGCTGGCAAGCAGGTCGTCGACTTCGCCCTGGTCGGCGACGATGTCGGTACGACCTTCGGGGTTGACCACCGGGCCTTGCAAGATGTTGGGGTCGACCTTTTCGCGCTGCTCGGGCGGCACGATGGACACCAGCAATTTGACCAAGCTGTCTTCGAGATCATTGGCCAGGGTCACCACCTTGGCCACCACCTGGCCGGTCAGGTCATGGAAGTCCTGCGCCATCATGATGTCGGTCAGATGGCCGTCAATCCGGGCCGTGCGGTCCTCGACTTCCTTGACGAAATTCATCACCGCGCCACTGGCCACCGCCTTGACCGGGTCCGCCACGATGGCCGCAGCCATGGCATTGGTCGCGGAGGTGATGAAGGCGTGGTCTTCCTTGGCCTGATCGACCGAATTCAGCACCTTGTTGGCGGCCGCAGCCGTCTTGGTGGCGATATAGCTCAGCCGGCTTCGTGCGTCAGGCAGACCGTCGGTCGCCACCTGCAGCTTGGGCATCACGCCCAGCTGCTGCATGGTGTCGTGCAACACCCGCGTGATGGTGCCGATCTGCTGAAACACTTCAGGAGAGACAGACAGCGGATCGGTGCCGCTGGAGAGTTTGCTCAGATCGTCCAAATGCATGGTCGTCTCCTGGTGCTCAGGCCGAAGCGGCCAGTTTCTGCATGATCTTGACGACCTTTTCCTCCAGCGTGGCCTTGGTGAAAGGCTTGACGATGTAGCCGGCTGCGCCGCTCTGGGCAGCCAGCACGATGTCTTCCTTGCGGGCCTCGGCGGTCACCATCAGCACGGGCAGGTGCTTGAGGTTGGGGTCTTCCTTGATCGCCTTGAGCAACTCGAAGCCGGTCATATTCGGCATATTGATGTCGCTAACAACAAAGTCGTACTTGGCCAGCTTGAGCTTGCTCAGGGCGTCCACCCCGTCTTCTGCTTCTTCGCAGTTGTTGTACCCAATCTCCTTCAGCAGGCCGCGGACGATGCGGCGCATGGTGGAGAAATCGTCAACAACCAAAAATTTCATGTCAGTGCTCATGGCTTTCCTCGCAGGGGCTAGAGAGACTTATCGGGGTTTGGGGTTGGAACTTGAGGGGATTTTCGCTGCCGCCGGAGCATCAGCAACGCCCGCCTCATCGTTTTCTTCTTCCGGGGGCACATTCTTCAGTACCGCGTCCTCAGCATCGCGGTTCATGACAATGATGCTGATGCGGCGGTTGATCGGACTTTCAGGTTGTTTGGGCTCCAGCAGCTTGCTGGACGCCAAGCCCTGAACCCGGAGCGTACGCGACTCGGGCAGCCCGCCCGCAATCAACTCGCGCCGGGAGGAATTGGCACGGTCGGCCGACAGCTCCCAGTTGCTGTAGCCGCGCTCACCACCGGCGAATCCCAAGGCATCCGTGTGTCCTTCCAAGGTCAGGCGGTTGGGCACTTCACTGAGCACCGAGCCCAGCTCCCGCAACAAAGCCCGCATATAGGGTTTCACAACTGCGCTGCCGCTGTCAAACATCGCACGGTTGTTTTCATCCACGATCTGGATGCGCAGGCCTTCCTTGGTCATGTCCAGGCGGATCTGTCCGCCGAGCGTTGCCAGCTGAGGGTTGTTCGCCAACACCTCCTCGACCTTGTCTTTGAGTTCCTCCAGCCGGGCCTTCTCCGCCTTGCGCTGCTCTTCCTTGAGCGCGCGCAGGCTGAAAGTGCGCTGACGGGCCTCGACATCACCGGCCTTGACCTGCCCGGACTCGCGCGTCAGGTCCTTGCCGCCGCCCTTGACCACATGCGAGGAATCACCCGAACCCGAGCCGCCCTGCATGGCGACTTTAAGCGGTGAGCCGAAATAGTCGGCAATGCCCTTTTTGTCACCCTCGGTGGTCGAGCCGAGCAGCCACATCAGCAGAAAGAAGGCCATCATGGCCGTCACGAAGTCAGCGTAGGCAATCTTCCAGGCGCCGCCATGGGCGGCATGGCCGCCCTTCTTGACGCGCTTGATGATGATGGGCTGGAGTTTCTTGGCGTCACCAGCCATAACATGCCCCCACGTCGCCGATTACGGCTCCTGCCCCCCGAGGGGGCGCGGCCCGCCTTGGGAGCGGCCCGGCGGCGGACCCTGCCCCCACCTCGCCGATTTCGGCTCCTGCCCCCCGAGGGGGCGCGGCCCGCCTTGGGAGCGGCCCGGCAGCGGGCCCTGCCCCCACCTCGCCGATTACGGCTCCTGCCCCCCGAGGGGGCGCGGCCCGCCTTGGGAGCGGCCCGGCGGCGGGCCAGGCCACTTCGAACCAACGATTGGGCTTGCTGCTGCTCATTGCGCTCACTTCTTCTTCACATGAGCTTCGAGCTCAGAGAAGGTGGGGCGGTCGCCGGAGTACAGCACCTTGCGACCGAATTCGATGGCCACCTGCGGCGCATAACCCTGCATGCTGGCCAGCAAGGTGGTCTTGATGCACTGCAATTCCTTGCCCGCATCTTCCACCTTCTGCTCCAGCAGTCCGGCCAGCGGCTCGGCAAAACCATAGGCCATCAGAATACCCAGAAAGGTACCGACCAGGGCCGAACCGATCATGCCTCCCAGCACGGCCGGTGGTTGACCCACCGAGCCCATGGTGTTCACCACACCCAGCACGGCCGCCACAATGCCGAAAGCCGGCAAGCCGCCCGCAATCCGTTGCAAAGCGGCCACCGCCGCATGCTCTTCCGCATGGTGAGTGTCGATCTCGGCGTCCATCAGCGACTCGATCTCATGCGCATTGAGGTTGCCCGAGACCATCATGCGCAGGTAATCGGTAATGAACTCGGTGACATGGTGATCATTGCCCACCACCGGGTACTTCTGAAACAAGGGCGAGCTGTGCGGATCCTCGACGTCTTTTTCAATCGACATCAGCCCTTCCTTGCGAGCCTTTTGCAAGATGTCGTACATCAGGGCCAGCAGCTCCATATAGCGGGCCTTGCTGAACTTGCTGCCCTTGAAGCAACGGCCCAGGCCGGCCACGGCGCTCTTCACCACCTTCATCTGGTTGTTGGCCAGGAAGGCGCCAATGGCGGCCCCCAGAATGGTGGTCACCTCAAAGGGTAAGGCGTGCAAGATGACGCTGATATTGCCGCCGTGGGCAATATAGACGCCGAAGATGCAAGCCATGGAAACGGCCCAACCAATGATGACGAACATGGTGTTTTCTTAGGAAGCTCTCCAGCCCTTATCGGCCGGAGCGGGTTGCGCTTGAGTGTGCCCGGCCGGGCCGCGGCCGTTCGCTTCAACTGGCCGGCTTTGACCGGCCAAAACCAGCCCCATCAGCGCGCCGGCCCTGGCAGGCGGTAGACCCAGACCCGGTGCCGGCCGCCGAGTTCCAGGCAAGCTTGCGCGACTTGACCCTCAATTTCGAAGTCCAGGCTGACCAAGGAGGCTCCCGGACGCATCTCGGCCCGGGCTTTGCTCCAGACCCGTGCCATGGACTCGGGCCGCTGGAATACATAAACGAGGCCGAAGGGCTGCCAGCTCTGCGCCCACATATCTCCCCGCTCGATCTGCGCCCAGGGACAGAGCCAGCCGGCGAGGCGCGCCAACAAAGGGCTCCACTCGATGCCATGCAGATGCGCCTGCGGGTAGCTGCGGCGCAGCTCGCGCAAACCATGGCCCAGGCCGCAGCCGGCATCGAGCACGCGTTCGCCGGCCGCCAGGGGCAGCAGCTCGCTCAGCGCCTGCAAAGCATGGCGAGGGGTTGGAAACAGGGGAGCATCGCCCCAGCTGCGCCGCGGGTAGGCCAGCAACAGCAGAGCCAGCGGCAGCAGCCAGGCCCAAGCCGGCCACGCGGCTGCGCCGCCGGTCAGCAGCATGGAAAGCGGGAAACCCAGCGCCACCATGAGCCGGCGCCAGCGTGCGCTGTGAAAAAACGCCAGTGCGGCGCCCAGGAACGCTGCGGCCAGCAAGGCGGAAATGGGCGAGACCCCGAGGCGCTGCAGCTGCATGAACAGCAGCCAGGCGGCACCCCAGCTCAGCAAGGCAGGCAGGGGCCAACGCGTCAGAGGCATGGGGGTGCAGCCGCGAGCAAGATGAATCGAATACGGCGCAAAGGCCTTCAGTGCATCTGGATGGCGCCCTGGGCGCGGCCCTTGCCGGCGCGGGCGGGCGGGTTGCACATGCCGCAGACATAGTGGCGGGCGATCTCATGCGGGTGGGTCACGAAATGACCGCCGCAGCTCGAGCACTTGGTCATGGTCAGCATGCCGTTGTCGATGAACTTCACCAGGCGCCAAGCACGCGTCACCGACAGCATGGCCTCCAGGCCTTGCGCCTGGGTCTGCTCCTGATAGAGCTGGTAGGCCTTGATCACCGCATCGATCTCGTCCAGCTCCGACACCTTGTTCAGGTACTCGTGCACATTCAGGAACAGTGAGGCGTGGATGTTCGGCTGCCAGGTCATGAACCAATCGGTCGAGAACGGCAGCTGGCCCTTGCTGGGGCTCTTGCCCGAGACTTCCTTGTACAGGCGCAGCAGGCGCTCGTAAGACAGATCGGTCTCCGACTCCAGCACTTGCAGGCGCGCACCCAGATTGATCAGGGTCACCGCACGTTCGATTTGGCGGGCTTCGGTCAGGATGCTCTTGTTGCGCATGATGGAGTCTCTCGAATTCTTGGTTGGTGTTTTGCGGGGCAGCGCCGGGCCGCTCCCAAGCGCCCCGCGGAGCGAATCAGGTGCGGGCCCTGCCCGCGCTTGATTCGTACCCCCTCGGGGGGTGGCTGCGCGTACCCGCGCAGCCGGGGGTCTACATTCAGGCAGCTTCTTGGTGACGGCCGGCCATCAGAATCGATGCGTGGAGGCGACCGACGCCGTCGTTGGCGGCCGAC
>NZ_JAJIRT010000028.1 GCF_025717675.1 Paucibacter sp. DJ2R-2 | reverse complement strand
CGAATACGAAGGGACTTCCCACCTTCGGGCAAACGGCGTCAATGCGCCAAGATTGGTGGTTCTCGAAGTCATCAATCAGCTGCCATTTGAAAGGGGAAGTCCATGGAGAAGATTACCCGAGTCGGTGTAGATTTGGCCAAGCGTGTTTACCAGGTTCACGCGGTCGATAACGTCGACCTTACCGTGCTGGCGCGGCCGATGTCTCCGGAGCGCTTCTTGAGCTGGGCGCTGGGTTTGCCTGCGGGCACCGTGGTCGCGATGGAAAGCTGCTCCGGCGCGCACCACCTCGCCCGCCGTCTACGCCTGATGGGGTTGGATGCCCGGCTGATCGCGGCCCACTTCATCGCGCCATTCCGCGTGCAAGGCGCCAGCGGCAAGAACGATGCAAACGACGCTGCAGCGATCTGTGAGGCCGCCTCACGGGTGCGTACGCGCTGTGTGCCTGTGAAGACGCCGGATCAGCAAGGCTGGCAAGGGATTCATCGGCTGCGCGAAGGCTACAAGGAGGAACGCACCGCCTGCATCAACCGCATTCGCGGCTTGCTGGCTGAGTTCGGCCTGGTCTTCCCGCAAAGCCCTGATGCCTTGCGTCGTGTGCTCAACGATGTGCTGGAAGACGCCAGCAACGAACTGCCCGGCGTGATGCGCCTGGCTCTGCAGCGCACACAGGCGCACTGGCGTGTGCTGGACGACGAGATCGCCTGGTGTGACCAGCAGGTCAAGCAGCATGTACGTGCCGATCAGGCCGCCGCTCGTGCCGCGCAGTTGCACGGTGTGGGCGATCTGACCGCTTCGGCCTTGGTGGCTGCCGTGGGCGACATGCACCAGTTCAAGAGCGCACGCCAATTCAGCGCCTGGGTTGGATTGGTGCCGAGCCAAAACTCCACTGGCGGCAAGAACCGGCTGGGCCGCATCACCAAGCGCGGCGATGACTACTTGCGCACCTTGCTGATCCAGGGCGCCAAGTCCGCATTGCTGGCCGCGCCCAAACGCAATGACCGCATCTCGCAGTGGTTGCTGCAACTGCGCGACCGTGTCGGATGGCAGAAGGCTCTGGTGGCGCTAGCCAACAAGAACGCTCGCATTCTGTGGGCGGTGCTGACGCGGGGAATCGACTACGACCCAGAGCATGTACCGCCTGTTCCTCAGTGCAAGTTGCCGGCGCTCAAGGAGCCGCAGCCAGCCTGAGTCCCCTCACTCATTCACTGAATCACAGACCCACGTTCGTAGAAGCAAAGCACAGGTCAGACCGGCAGCAGGTGAACCCGATAACCTGTCCGTTGCACGCTCAGCACGCTGAGCCAACAACGACGAACGAATGGGGTCTTGCTGAGCGGTTCGTATCTGGGGCAGCGGCATCGTCCGCAGCAAGCCCGTTTGTAGATGTTCAGTCTGTTCCTCGTTGCGTTGCCGCTGTTCAGAACACAGGTCTAGAAATGAAAAAGACCCCGAAGGGTCAGGTCTTGCTATTGGAGCTTGAAACGGTGGGAAGTCCTTGTAG
>NZ_JAJIRT010000027.1 GCF_025717675.1 Paucibacter sp. DJ2R-2 | reverse complement strand
CAGCTGGCCGCGCTATGCTGCCTTTGTATTCTCAGCTCCGCGCGGCCAGCTAGCTTCGGCCCCTCAGCTTCAACGTTAGCCCTCAGACGCCACGATATCGAAATGAGCATTTTCCGATGAGCGCGATTCACATTCGCCCTATTGATCCGGCTTCCGAGGCTGAGATTGAGCGTGTTGCTAAGTGGATGCGCGCTACGTTGATTGAGGTCGAAGGCGAAGCCACTGGAACGGCGCTGTACTCAATGGACTGGCTTAGGGAACGCGTTCGGTGGCATTTGGACTCCAGCCTTTCAACCGCTGCTGTACTACTTGCAGAAGATGCCTCCGGCAACATTCTGGGGCACACGATTGTCAGGCGGGAAAGCAGGACTGGGGAAGATCCATTTGGCCTTATTTCTACGACTTTTGTCGATCCAGTTGCCCGCCGACTTGGCATTGCCAATCTGTTGCTCGCTACAGGTGAGCAATGGTTTGCTGGCCAGGGCCTGAGCACTTTCGCAACTTGGACGTCGTCAACCAATACAAAGCTGATTCAGCTTTACGAAAAGCATGGTTACTCCCAAACCGAAACTCACCTTCATGAAACCACAGGAACAATTATGGTTCGGCTAGCAAAATCACCAGCCCCGCACCATGAGGGCTAACCGGTCGCTCGAGTGGACCTCCGCCAGCTGGCCGCGCTACGCTACCTTTATATTTTCAGCTCCGCGCGGCCAGCTGGCTGCGGCCCCTCAGCTCGAACGTTAGGCCTCACAAAATATGCATCGTCGCTTCGCCCTCATTGCCCTCGGCACGATCGGAGCCGGTTGCGCCTCCACCGACAACCGGCCCCTTGTATTTCCTCCCGATACGCCACTTCAGGATCCTTTACCAGGCAAGGCAATCGTCTACTTGATCCGGATACCCCGGGACAATGCAACTGTGGAAGTTCAATTGAATAGCACTTTGCTAGCAACACTGCCGCCCGCAACATACACCGCTCTGTCCCTTGATCCTGGACAACACAGTCTACAAACAAGGGTTCGCGCCGACACTCAGGATACCCCGCACCAACTCCTGACTTTGAAGGCCGGAGAACGCCGCTTCTTCTACACATCAATCCCCACACGATCCTCAGTCTCATTCGGTATTGTCCCGATCGCGTCAGGCTTCGTACCCTTGTTTACGCCGTCATCCGTGGCGACTGGCGCACGCAGGTGGACAGAGTGCCGCGAGATCGATGCGCAAGGATTGCTTTCAAATGCGAAGTTGGTTCTGCCGGAACGTGCGGCCTAACCCTTCGCTCAACCGGACCCACCACAGCATGCCGCCGTCTGGGCCTCCATTTCATTCTGGCCCAGCCGTCGTCACGCTGCGGCGTCACGGTTAGCTCAAACGTTATGCAACAAGCTAAGAAACGCCTGAAGATCCGTTTTCAGTCGGGCGCTCGCCTCGACCACGCGGAGCAATCTGCCATGATTTCCTCGGAGTCGGGCTGCAGCCAATCCGGACCAGCATCCGGCTGCCGTGATCTTGCCGGTCTAAGCCAAGCTGCTCGTTTACTTTTCTTGGTTCGCCGTCGGCCCGCAGAAGAACAGCGCGCTTGTCGCCTCAGCCGATCTCCTCATGGGTACAGCTTCGGTATGCTGTCGGCCACTTTCGCCGCAGTGCCTTCGACTTGGCTCTGCATAACCGGTCGCTCGAGCCGATCGCCTGCGGCTCCGGCTCAGCTTCAACGTTGAGGCTGTAAAAAAACTCCCTACCGGGTCCGTCCCGATTCATTGCGCAGCCCCTGACGCGTCAAATA
>NZ_JAJIRT010000026.1 GCF_025717675.1 Paucibacter sp. DJ2R-2 | reverse complement strand
GTCTGCGTATTTGACGCGTCAGGGGCTGCGCAATGAATCGGGACGGACCCGGTAGGGAGTTTTTTTACAGCCTCAACGTCGAAGCTGAGGGGCCCGGAACGGCGAAGTGCCGCAGGGAAAGAATGAAATGATGCCCGAAGGCGCGGCGCCGTGTAGGGTCCGGTTGAGCGAATGGTTAGTCCTCAGCTCCAAAGTTGCCACCATGCTCGCCGCGGGGTGGCCTTGTCTTTGAGTCCGCCTCGGTCGGCAGCAACTTCTCTTCCAAGAGCAGCAAGATCACGATGCAGATGGTCGCACTGCTCGGCCTCTCCTGATGCAACCAGCCGAATCTGAATCACTCGATTGGACCCTTTGTATCGGATGCAGCCGACATCCTGAACTTCAAATGCCTGAATCATCCGATGCATTTCTCGTGCATTCGAGGGCTGCTTGCTTACGTAGCAATGGCCATCCGGAGATGATTCAAAGAGATCGTCCGCAACGGTGAATGGCATGTTGCATGAGAGGCAGCACCCATCCTCAACATAGAAGTCACCTGGCACGTTACTCGGATGCGGCTTGCAGGGTTCCATAGCTTGTTTTGAGGCCTAACGTTCGAGCTGAGCGGCCGCAGCCAGCTGGCCGCGCGAAGCTGAAAATATACGGGAAGCGTAGCGCGGAAAGATGGCCGAATCCACTCGAGCGCAGGGTTAGGCCGCACGTTCCGGCAGGACCAACTTTGCATTTGATAGCAATCCCTGCGCATCGATCTCACGACATTCTGTCCACCTGCGTGCGCCAATCGCAACGGTTGAGGGCGTGAACAAGGGTACAAAGCCTGACGCGATTGGGATAATGCCAAAGTTGACTGAGGATCGCGTGGGCACTGATGTGTAGAAAAAGCGGCGTTCCTCGGCCTTCACAGTCAGAAGTTGTTGTACTGCATCCTGGGTGGCGGGTCGAACCCTCGTTTCCAGGTTGTGTTGTCCAGGATCAAGTGACAGAACCGTGTACGCGTCCGGTGGTAGAACTGCCAGCAAAGTGTCATTTATGTGGACTTCCACAGCCGCATTGTCCCGGGGTATTCGGATCAAGTAGGCGATTGCCTTGCCTGGTAAAGGATCCTGAAGTGGCGTATCGGGAGGAAATACAAGGGGTCTGTTGTCGGTCGATGCGCAACCGGCCACAAGAGTGCCGAGAGAGAAGAGGGCGAAGCGACGATGCATGTTTGTGCGGCCAAACGTTGAAGCTAACCGGCCCGCGACGGCGGGACGCCGCAGGGCCAGAATGAAATGAGGCCCGAAGGCGGCATGCCGTTGCGGATCCGGTTGAGCGACCGGTTAGGCGGCGCGCCTGATAGCTCCAGCCGACGGGGTGCATTCGAGCGAAATTTCAATGGCCTTGCCTTTGATCGGCTTCTCCGATTTGGTCTGGTGTGCGTAGTGCTGAGTGGAAACAATTGAGTTGTAGATCATTTTTTCCGGTACGCCAGCCACTCGCAATGCGGCTGTGAATTCCAATGCCAAAGCGCTAGGTTTCATTTCTTCACTAATTTTCAGATTCTTCTGCACCTCTGTCACCGAAGCCACTAACTCAAATGGTTCTCGAATGCACTTCTCTCTCATCTGCGACACCATGTGCTGAATCGAATTCCGCTGAGCTCCGCTCATCGCAGTGGCAGCAGAGGAAAATTCAAACACCTTCAGACTTAGCATCCGGACGGGCTCTGCTGCAGCCATGCCCGCAAGAAGCAATCCCAGAAAAATTCCCGCGATCAACTTGACCATAGAAGCCTAACGTTGAAGCTGAGCCGGAGCCGCAGGCGATCGGCTCGAGCGACCGGTTATGCAGAGCCACTTCGAGGGCACTGCGGTGGAGGTGGCCGACAGCATACCGAAGCTGTACCCATGAGGCGCTCGGCTGAGGCGGCAAGCGCGTTGTTCTTCTGCGGGCCGACGGAGAAACAAGAAAAGAGAATGAGCAGCTTGGCCAAGACCGGCAAGATCACGGCGGCCGAATGCTGAGCCGGATCGGATGCATCCTGACGCCGAGGAAATCATGGCAGATTGCTCCGCGCGATCGAGGCGAGCGAACGACCGAAACCGGACCTTCAAGCGTTGCTTAGCTTGCTGCATAACGAGGCTGTCCAATAACCCGATATCCCCAACCACCCGCACTACTCTGGGCGTGTGAATGTCGGCGAAGGCGAGT
>NZ_JAJIRT010000025.1 GCF_025717675.1 Paucibacter sp. DJ2R-2 | reverse complement strand
CGCCTTCGCCGACATTCACACGCCCAGAGTAGTGCGGGTGGTTGGGGATATCGGGTTATTGGACAGCCTCGTTATGCGTCTTAAAGCGTCAGCCTTCACCTCAGCTCAAGGAGTTCGCGAGGAGTCGGACATCCAGAGTCTGACGCTCGACTCAGGCGGGCTCGTCATCATCGTTGCCAGGGAACGTTTGCCCGATGGACGGGTTCAAGGCCTCCGGATATGGTTCCGAGATGCAGCCGCGCTTCGCTACTTGGACGAGGTGGAACTCGCGCGGTACTGGTCCTCGGAGGACTTCCCTCGTGGGCACCATGTGCTTGAGGTGCAAGCCGGCGGTTGGTCAGAAGAGGAATCGGCCTTGCAGGGTTATGCAACCAAACGACGCGAATGGCTAGTTGTCACTGGCAATGGCTGCGTCAGCGTCTTCGCCTCGTCGGAGCCTGAAACTGCAGAGGTTCTCCATGAATTCGACGCATAACCGGTCGCTCGATCCGACCCGCAACGGCATTCCGCGGCAGGCCGTCATTTCATTCTCGGCCTTCCGCGTCCTGCCGCCGCGGCCGGCTCAGCTCGAACGTTGGGCGTCATAGAGCGCATGCCGAGCAAATCCATCACTGAAGTCTGTGCGTGCCTTGGCACGTCGCCACAGGCAATGGAAGCCGTCAATTCAGGCAGAAACTACGTTGCCTTACTGCCGCTCCTTGAACACTCACTTCAGGACGTAGAGCTTCAACTGCAAGCCAGTCTTGCCGCAGTCGGAATCCCGCCTGCGTGCATCGAGAGCATTTCACTGGAACGGCTTGTACTTTTCGCTCTTGGCTCATGGGGAGAGCACTGGCCAGCGCTAGCCGTGTCATGGCTTGAGGGCGGGTTTCCGGTAAGCCGAGACATTGCTCAAGCGCTGCAATCACTGTCCGAGAAGAAAGGCCTCCCTCAGCAAGTGCTCCATAGAGCACTGGTGCTTGAAAAGCGGTGGTCCAATTCACAAGCAAGCCCAGCGGCGAAATGACGCCCAACCCTTCAATCGAGAGGACGTGCCCCGGCAAGCCGGGTCACACCTCTCATCTCAAACGTTGAACATCACTGAAAGTATGGTCGATCTACCAGAGGCAATTCAGCCCATCTTCGAGGCAGCGGGTTGGACGGCCAGCGAAGCGATCGCTGTCCAAGCAGGCATTCCAACAACAGCGAAATCGCGCGTGGATGCGATCCTGCGCCAATACGCTGGCCTGCAAGTCGGAAGCTGCGGTCCTGGTACAGAGGCCGCAGCGAGCAACGTATATTTCTACCGCTCGCACCGTGCAGATGTTGCTGAGCTTCTCTCACCGTGGCGATTCCAAATCGGCTCTTGTGCAGCCTTCGCAAATGCGCATAACGATCACATGATCTTGTTCGTAAGCGATGACGGTTCGTACTTCGCTTTCACGGATGCTGACGAATGCTTGTATCGGTTGGTAGGCTGCTTTGGCGACATCATGAAGACATTGATTTTTGGCTATCAGATCGGCGCCTCAATGCCGCGTGATGTTCAACCCTTTGCTGCAGCGGACGGCTTCGCCGACCGCTGAGCGCGAACGTTGTGCAGCAGGCTAATCCTTCATCAAAGAGCCGTGGCCGGTTGCGCGTTTGGCGCGATCACGCGGAGCAATTTCCGCAGCGGTTTACCAGCTCGGTCGTCACCCCACCGGTATCAGGCTTTGCCAGCAGAGATTTCGCCGGTTCAGGAAAAGTCGGGCGTGCACTTTCCATGGCGCGCGGCGAGTCTTTGGGTTTGCGGCGAGCCTGTCGCCTCGGGCGCTCGCAACGTGGGTGTGGCTCCGATGTACAGTTTTTGCTTTCAACCCGTGGGGCTTTCAACATGGCTCCGCACAACAGGTCGCTGCAGCGGACGGCTTCGCCGACCGCTGAGCTTCAACGTTAGGTTGCTCCAAGAATGCCGTTCTTTCGCGTGCTGCTCGAAGGTAATGGCCTTCGCATCGATTCTGCAGACGAAGCGCCGCCAATTGCAGGCTTCTTCACTACCCGAATTGTTTGGGCCAAGGCTCCAGAAAGCGCGGAGCGTGCAGCCATAAACGTGGTGGCGCAGGAGTGGCGAACTGAGCCGTACGCGTCTCAGCCTGGCGCGAACTCCCTGGCGCTTGTTGCCTCCGAATGCGAGCCAGTTGGCTTCATCCGTGGCTTGGTGGACAGGCCTTCCGGGTTTACCTTTTTTTCGGCCGAAACGTGAGCAAGCAACCTAACCCTTCGCTCGAGTGGACCTTCGCCAGCTGGCCGCGCTGTGCTGCCTGTATATTTTCAGCTCCGCGCGGCCAGCTGGCTGCGGCCCCTCAGCTCGAACGTTGAGGCTGTAAAAAAACTCCCTACCGG
>NZ_JAJIRT010000024.1 GCF_025717675.1 Paucibacter sp. DJ2R-2 | reverse complement strand
TCGCCTTCGCCGACATTCACACGCCCAGAGTAGTGCGGGTGGTTGGGGATATCGGGTTATTGGACAGCCTCGTTAGCCATCAATACACCATGAAATGCCCACATTGCCGTACTGACTTCCACGACAAGGTCCGCTCCAACGAAATTGGGCGCGACATAGATGGCCTTTGGTACCTCGAACAAACGACCTGCCCGGCATGCAGTCGATTCATCCTTACGGTGGTCTCCAAATTCGCCCAAGAACTTGGATCGGTGGTTGTACCTGGCGCCGAGCTAGCCCGCTACCTGGCACGTCCAAAATCTAACGTTCGGCCCTCTCCTCATAAAGACGTTCCAGAGGAATTCGCATCGGACTATCGGGAAGCCGCCGCCGTACTTGCGGACAGCCCGAAAGCCAGTGCCGCACTGAGCCGTCGGTGCTTGCAACACTTGATCCGGGAGAGAGCGGGGATCAAGAAGCCTGATTTGGCTAAGGAGATTGACGAGTTGATCTCATCGAATGCCTTGCCCTCGCATTTGTCTGAAGCTGTAGATGCAGTACGAAATATTGGCAACTTCGCGGCTCATCCGATTAAGGCAACGGCGACAGGCGAGGTCTTACCGGTCGAGCCCGGCGAGGCGGAATGGACGCTCGATGTTCTCGACGGTCTGTTTGACTTTTACTTCGTTCAGCCCGCAATCCTGAAAGCCAAGCGAGATGCTCTAAACCTTAAGCTTGCGTCTGCTAGCAAGCCGCCGATTAAGTAGGGCTAGATGGCTAACCAGTCGCTCGAGCCGACTCGCGTCGGCAAGCCGCCGCTCGCGGCTCAGCTTCAACGTTGTGCAGCAGGCTAATCCTTCATCAAAGAGCCGTGGCCGGTTGCGCGTTTGGCGCGATCACGCGGAGCAATTTCCGCAGCGGTTTACCAGCTCGGTCGTCACCCCACCGGTATCAGGCTTTGCCAGCAGAGATTTCGCCGGTTCAGGAAAAGTCGGGCGTGCACTTTCCATGGCGCGCGGCGAGTCTTTGGGTTTGCGGCGAGCCTGTCGCCTCGGGCGCTCGCAACGTGGGTGTGGCTCCGATGTACAGTTTTTGCTTTCAACCCGTGGGGCTTTCAACATGGCTCCGCACAACAGGTCGCTGCAGCGGACGGCTTCGCCGACCGCTGAGCTTCAACGTTAGACCTCACCTAGACGATCATGACCGACGACCAGTTTTGGACCGCAATCGAAACCGTCAGAGCTTCCGCAGGTAGCGATACAGAGGCGCGAGTTGATGCGCTTGGTAAGCACTTGTCTGAACTTACGCTAGAAGAAATTCAGGACTTCCAGCGAAAGTACGACCAGATGATCCATGTGGCGAATCGCTGGGATTTGTGGGGCGCCGCCTATCTGATGAATGGTGGGTGTTCGGACGACGGCTTTCGGTATTTCTGTCATTGGTTGATATCAGAAGGACGAGAGCGGTTCGAATCAGCGCTCGCAGACCCTGACTCACTGGCTGAGGTGCCGCAGCAGGACTACTTTGAGCTTGAGTCTTTCGCATACGAGGCGCTAAAGGCGTACGAGAGCAAAGGCGGAGGTGAGCTCGAGCGAGATTTCACAATCGAGCTTGCCCCTCCAGTCGGTGAAGAATGGTCCGAAGATGACTTACCAGAGCGCTTTCCGAGGCTGGCAGAGAAATATGAGGTCTAACCGGGCGCTCAACCGGACCCGCAACGGCATGCCCCGTCTGGCCGTCATTTCATTCTTGGCCAGTCGCGTCACGCCGCTGCGGGCCAGTTAGCTTCAACGTTAGGTTTCACAAACACAACCGATCATGACCTACCAGTTCGCAGGATTTCTCGCACCAGGTTCTGTAGTCCGCCCCACACAAGTTCCTGCGGGAGCGGTTTTACGTGAGATTCAAACCCCATTTGTCGGTGTTGGTGTAATGCTTCCAAACCTGATCGGCAAGGTCATGCATGAGGCTCAAGTCTTTGAGATCGCGTCTTCACTGGGTTTCGATTCCACGAAGAACTGGTTATTTCTTCAATACGATTGCTGGGGCGGACAGATTGATTTTGCTTATGGTCTTGGTTCCTCGGGCGGGGAGAGATTCGGCCCTATCGAGGAATCCGCGCTCGACAATGTGCAGGACGTGTACGTAGGGCTCATGGCCAAGGTTGGAATTGGTGAGAACGAGGCATTGGATTTCCAGCCTTTTGAGCGTGGGTTTTGGGGTGAAACCTAACCGGGCTTTCCACCGGACGTCCTTCGGCAAGCCTCAGTCCGCCGGTGAACTTCAACGTTAGAGCGCACTCGCATGCAAAACGAAGTCATCGCCGAATACGCGCTCGTTGGCCAACGGCCCGGCGAAGCGGAATTCCCAATACAGATCTTGATCTGGAAACCCGCGCCCAGCGAAAGAATGTCGCCTGCGTGGGAATGTTCAGTTTCGGTTGAGCGGCTCTGGGAAAAACCTTTTGTCATCTACGGCGAAAATTCATTTCAAGCGCTCTGCTTGGCAAGCAAGCATGCGGTTCAAATTCTCGATACCTTCGCCGAGCATGGCGGTGTTCTCAAGTACCCTGATGGCGAGTTGTTCGAAGCAGATGTCTTTGGGTTCAAGTTGCTGGCTCGTGAGTCGTGAGAAAGCGCTCTAACCCGTCGCTCGAGTGGACCTCCGCCAGCTGGCCGCGCTACGCTGCCTGTGTATTTTCAGCTCCGCGCGGCCAGCTGGCTGCGGCCCCTCAGCTCGAACGTTGAGGCTGTAAAAAAACTCCCTACCGGGTCCGTCCCGATTCACTGCGCAGCCCCTGACGCGTCAAATACGCA
>NZ_JAJIRT010000023.1 GCF_025717675.1 Paucibacter sp. DJ2R-2 | reverse complement strand
GTCGGCCGCCAACGACGGCGTCGGTCGCCTCCACGCATCGATTCTGATGGCCGGCCGTCACCAAGAAGCTGCCTGAACGCTTACACCCGCTGGCCTGGTTACAGGCCAGCACCCTCCGAGAGGGTTCGAATCGTCGCCGGGCAGGGCCCGTCGCTGATTCGGTCGGCGGGGCCGCTTGGGAGCGGCCCGGCGCTGGCCCCGCAAACACACACCAAATTTCGAGAGACTCCATCATGCGCAACAAGAGCATCCTGACCGAAGCCCGCCAAATTGAACGTGCGGTGACCCTGATCAATCTGGGTGCGCGCCTGCAAGTGCTGGAGTCGGAGACCGACCTGTCTTATGAGCGCCTGCTGCGCCTGTACAAGGAAGTCTCGGGCAAGAGCCCCAGCAAGGGCCAGCTGCCGTTCTCGACCGACTGGTTCATGACCTGGCAGCCGAACATCCACGCCTCGCTCTTCCTGAATGTGCACGAGTACCTGAACAAGGTGTCGGAGCTGGACGAGATCGATGCGGTGATCAAGGCCTACCAGCTCTATCAGGAGCAGACCCAGGCGCAAGGCCTGGAGGCCATGCTGTCGGTGACGCGTGCTTGGCGCCTGGTGAAGTTCATCGACAACGGCATGCTGACCATGACCAAGTGCTCGAGCTGCGGCGGTCATTTCGTGACCCACCCGCATGAGATCGCCCGTCACTATGTCTGCGGCATGTGCAACCCGCCCGCCCGCGCCGGCAAGGGCCGCGCCCAGGGCGCCATCCAGATGCACTGAATTACCGGGGCGCCGCGATGTACCGCGTCTGCCTGGTCGTGATCGCGCGCAACGAGGCGGCGCTGATCGGCCGCTTGCTCGCCAGCGTCAAACCCTGGGTCGATGACATGCTGGTGCTGGACACCGGCTCCAGCGATGCCACGCCGGCCCTGGCACAAGCGGCCGGTGCGCGCGTGGCTCACTTTGCCTGGTGCGACGACTTTTCTGCGGCTCGCAATGCGGCCCTAGACCTGGCCGCAGCCGATTGGCATCTGGTGCTGGATGCCGACGAATGGCTGATCGATGGCGGTCAGGCGCTGCTGGAGCTCAAGCAGCAGCGGCCCGATTTCGTCGGCAGCATCGAGCTGCTGGACCAGTTTTCTGACGGACAGGACAGGCTGGCCCATGCTCGCCTGAGCCGGCTGCTGCCCGGCCATCTGCGCTATGCCGGGCGCATTCATGAGCAGCCCCAGCACCGGTTGCCCTGTCGACCTCTGCCGGTACAGATCGGCCACGACGGCTATCTGCCCGCGCGCTTGCAAGCCAAGCGCGGGCGCAACCAGGCCTTGCTGCTGAAAGCCCTGCAGCTGCAGCCCGAGGATGCCTATCTGCACTACCAGCTCGGCAAGGACTGTTCGGTCTACGAGGACTATGCGGCGGCCGAGGCCAGCTTTGCTCGTGCCGTGGCGCTGTGTCCGGGCGAAGTGTCTTGGTGGCCCGATCTGGTGGCGCGCCGCCTGTTCGGGCTCAAGCAACTCAAACGTCACGACCAGGGCATGGACTTCGCGCAGACCCAGCTGGATCGCTGCGCCCACTCACCGGATTTCTTCTTTGCCCTCGGCGATCTGCTGCTCGACTGTGCGGCCGATCTGCCCGATCAGGCGCCGGGCCTGCTACCCCTGATCGAAGACGCTTGGTTGCGCTGCCTGGAGATCGGCGAGCGCCCGGACCTCAGCGGCGCGGTGGCCGGCCGCGGCAGCCATCTGGCTGCCCACAACCTGGCCTTGGTGCTGGAAGGCACCGGTCGCGCCGAGCAAGCGGTCGCACTGCGCCATCGTTTCGCCCTGGCCGCCTGATCAAGGCCGGCCGCTGCCGGCTTTTTCAGCGATGGCTCGGCCCGGCTGAGCGCTCCAATTCAGCATCGGGACGGCGATGCCATCGGAGGCTGGCAAGTGATGAATCAAAGCAAGACGGTGAATGTGCTGGCGCCCAGCTATATGCAGGGGTTTCAATGCGTCGGCTCGGCCTGCGTGGAAACTTGCTGCAGCAGCTGGCATATCGCCATTGATGAGCCGACCTACCGCAAGTACCAAACCATACGCATCGAACCTCTCGCCTCGCATCTGCGCCAGCATGTGCAGCTCAGCAGCGAGGCCGCGAAAGCGCAGGGCGCCTATGCCAGCATCCCGCTGGCGCTGGGCGAGAGCTGCCCCATGCTTGACGAGCAGCAGCTCTGCAGCATCCAGACCACGCTCGGGGCCGAGGCCCTGTCCAGCACCTGCAGTGATTTCCCTCGCATCTATGTGCATGACGGCCAGCGCCTGGCCATGGCCGCCAGTCTGAGCTGCCCAGAAGCTGCGCGCCTGGCCCTGGCCGACGAGCAGGCCTTGGACCTGGTGGAGCTCCCACTGGCCTTTTCAGCACAGCGACCACCCGCCTTGCATCGGCGGCGAGCGTCAGCTGGCGCGCAAGAGCAGGACCTCGTGCGCCGCCATGGTGGCTTGCTGGCCTCCGTGATCTCTGCACTGCTGCGTCTGCACAGCCTGTCGGCCGAGCAAGCCTTGGTCTATGGCGGTCTCATCCTGCGCCGCGTGGCGGGTTTGGCCGGGCAGGAGTTCGGCGCGGCCGAGGCCGCGCTCGAGCAGGTGCTGGAACAGTTCCTGGGCCCGCAGACTTTGCAAAGGGCGCCGGAGCTGGTGGCTGGTCTCAGCGTGCCCAAGGGAGCGCAGTTCAGTCTGCTCTTGGCGGCGAGTCAGCGCTTCATGCGTGACCATGGTGGCCGTGCGTCATTCCGCGCCTTGATGGATGAAGTCAGCAAGGGCTTGGAACTTGGCCAGTCACCGGCGCACTGCCTGGCTCGCTATGAGCAGGCCGACCAAGACTATCTCCGGCCATTTCTCGCCGAGCATCGACATCTGCTCAAGAACTATGCTTTGAACTCCGTGCTCTCGTCTGTGTTCCCACGCGAAGGCATGGCCGAACTGCCGCATGAATTCATGGAACTGGCGGTGCGGCTTGCCCTGATCCGCTTCTACCTGGTCGGTCTTGCGGCGCTGCGCGGCCCTGAGCTTTCGGTCGACGATGTGCGGCGCACCGTTTACGGTGTGGCACGCAATATCGAACACAACCGACGTTTCTTGCCCGGGGTGATGCAGGCCTTGGAAGCGCATGGAGCTTTGCGTTTGGAAGTGCTGGCGACCTTGCTGCTCTGAGCGGCGCCGCGGCTCCCCTGACAGGGGCAAACCCAGCTCGCCCATGGGTGAGAAAAGCCAGATATTTCACGGTCTGCAGCGCGCTTGTAAGAGTTTGCCTGACAAGGTTCTGGGAAGAACCGGGACTCAAGAGCTGGATTTGGGCTGATGTTGCGGCTTTGTTTGGATCT
>NZ_JAJIRT010000022.1 GCF_025717675.1 Paucibacter sp. DJ2R-2 | reverse complement strand
ACCTTGGGGTCATTGAGCAAGGCCTGACCCTCGCCCGTCATGGTCACCAGCCCCGACTCCATCACATAGCCTCGGTTGGCCAGTTGCAGCGCCCGGCTGGCGTTCTGCTCCACCAGCAGCA
Source organism: Paucibacter sp. DJ2R-2 (assembly GCF_025717675.1). GTDB lineage: Bacteria > Pseudomonadota > Gammaproteobacteria > Burkholderiales > Burkholderiaceae_C > Paucibacter_A. Next base: position 3,485 of record NZ_JAJIRT010000022.1, on the reverse strand, counting down.
CCGTCACGCCTTGCTTGTGGATGTCGTTCACCACTTCGAAGATCTTGTCCACCATGATGGGGGACAGACCCATGCTGGGCTCGTCCAGCAGCAGCACCTTGGGCTTGGCCATCAGCGCCCGGCCCATGGCCAGCATCTGCTGCTCGCCGCCGCTCATGGTGCCGGCCAGCTGGGCTCTGCGCTCCTTCAGGCGCGGGAAGATGCCGAAGACGCGCTCGATGTCGGCCTCGATGCCGGCCTTGTCGCTGCGCAGGTAGGCGCCCATCTGCAGGTTCTCGGTGATGGTCATGCGGGTGAAGGTGCCCCGCCCTTCCGGCACCATCACCAGGCCTTGCTTGACCAGGTCCCAGGGGCCTTGGCCCTTGATGCTTTGGCCCAGGTACTTCACGTCGCCGTCGGCCACCGGCTGCAGGCCGGTCACGGCCTTGAGCGTCGTGGTCTTGCCCGCTCCGTTGGCGCCGATCAGGCTGACCAGTTCGCCCTCGCGCACTTCAAAGTTCACGCCCTTGACGGCCTGGATGCCACCGTAGGCCACCTTGAGTCCGCTCACTTCGAGCAATATGTTTGTCGCCATGTCTTCAATTCCTTGATTGCACGCACCGAGTCACCGGAAGATTCACTGGCCTTTCGGCCCTGCGTTCTTTCTGTGACTCCGCGCTGGCCTCTGCCATTAGTGGTTGGTGTGGCCCGCGCCCAGATAGGCTTCGATCACCTTCTCGTTGCGCTGCACGTCATACGGCGTGCCCTCGGCGATCTGCTTGCCGTAGTCCAGCACCGTGACGCGGTCGCACAAGCCCATCACCAGCTTCACATCGTGTTCGATCAAGAGGATGGTGCGGCCGTCCTTGCGGATGCGGTCGATCAGCTCTCGGAGCACCACCTTCTCGGTGGCGTTCATGCCCGCGGCCGGCTCGTCCAGCGCGATCAGCTTGGGGTCGGTGGCCAGGGCGCGCGCGATCTCCAGCCGGCGCTGGTCGCCGTAGCTCAGCGTGCGGGCCTTGTACTCGGCGTACTTGCCGATACCCACGTAATCGAGCAGTTCCTGGGCTCGCTTGGCAATCGCCGCTTCCTCGGCCTTGAAGCCGGGTGTGCGGAAGATGGCGCCAAGCAAGCCCGAGCCGGAGCGCACATGCCGCCCCACCATCACGTTCTCCAGCGCCGTCATTTCAGCAAAGAGGCGGATGTTCTGGAAGGTGCGCGCGATGCCGGTCTTGGCCACCTCGTGCACCGCGGTCGGTGCATAGGGCGCGCCGCCCAGCTCGAAGCTGCCGCCGTCCGGGGTGTAGAGCCCGGTGATGACGTTGAAGAAGGTGGTCTTGCCGGCGCCATTGGGGCCGATCAGGCCGTAGACCTGGCCTTTGTTGATCTGGATGCCCACATCGGCCAGGGCTTGCAAGCCGCCGAAGCGCTTGGACACGCCGGCGACCTTGAGCACCACGTCTGCGTTGTTGCTGCTGCTGTTGTTGTTGCTTGTCATGGCTTGTTTTCCTTTGCAGACCCGGCGTTCACTTCTGCGGCACCGGCGCGGCGCGGCCGTGCTCGGGCGCCGGCCACAGGCCACGCGGACGCACCAGCATGATGCTGATCATGGCCAGGGCCACCAGCAGCTGGCGCAGGATGGAGGCGTCCAGACGGCCGCCGGTCATCTCCTGCAGCGGGCCGGCCGCGTAGCGCAGCACCTCGGGCAGGGCCGACAGCAGCAGCGCGCCCAGGATGACGCCGGGGATGTGGCCGATGCCGCCCAGCACCACCATGGCCACGATCATCACGCTCTCTTGCAAGCTGAAGGACTCGGGGCTCACAAAGCCCTGGAAGGCGCCGAACATGGAGCCGGCCACGCCGCCAAAGGTGGCGCCCATGCCGAAGGCCAGCAGTTTGAGGTTGCGGGTGTTGATGCCCATGGCCTTGGCGGCGATCTCGTCTTCACGGATGGCCATCCAGGCACGGCCGATGCGGCTGTTCTCCAAGCGATAGCAGATCAGCACGCTGAACACCACCAGCACCAGGAACAAGTAGTAGTACAGCGTCACCGAGGGGATGGCGAAGCCGAACAGCTCGGTGCCCTTGCCCAGGTCCAGGCCGAAGAAGTGCATGGAGTCGATCTGGCCGATGCCGCGCGGGCCGTTGGTGATGTTGGCCGGGTGTTCCAGATTGTTCAGGAACACGCGGATGATTTCACCGAAGCCCAGGGTCACGATGGCCAGGTAGTCGCCCCGCAGTTTCAGCGTGGGCGCACCCAGCATGACGCCGAAGAAGGCCGCCAGCCCCGCCGCCAGCGGGATCACGATCCACAGCGGCGAGTGCAGGCCGTTGGGGAAGGCCATGCGGAAGGCCTCGAAGTTCTCGCTCAAATGCGGGCTCGAGAGCAGCGCGAACATATAGGCGCCGACCGCGTAGAACGCGACATAGCCCAGGTCCAGCAGACCGGCGTAGCCCACCACGATGTTCAGGCCCAGGGCCAGCATCACGTAGAGCAGGGCCAGGTCGATGATGCGCACCGGCCCGTTGCCGAATTGCTGCGCGATCAGCGGCACCACCAGCAGGCCCAGGGCCGCCAGCAGGAAGACGAAGAGTTTGTTCTTTTGCATGATGTGGAGTCTCCTTGACGCTCAGGCCCGGTCCGCGACACGCTCACCCAGCAAGCCCGAGGGCCGCAAGGTCAGCACCAGGATCAGCGCCACGAAGGCGAAGATGTCGGCGTAGTGGCTGCCCAGCACGCCACCGGTCAGGTCACCCAGATAGCCCGCGCCGATCGCCTCGATCAAGCCCAGCAGCACGCCGCCCACCATGGCCCCGGCCAAGTTGCCAATGCCGCCCAGCACCGCCGCCGTGAAGGCCTTGAGCCCTGGCATGAAGCCCATGGTGTGCTGCACCGTGCCGTAGTTGGCCGCCCACATCAGGCCGGCCACCGCGGCCAGCGCCGCACCGATCACAAAGGTCGTCGAGATGATGAAGTCGGGCTTCACGCCCATCAGGCCGGCCACCTTGGGGTTCTCGGCCGTGGCCCGCATCGCGCGGCCCAGTTTCGTGTGATTCACCAGCCACATCAGCGTGGCCAGAATCATCACCGTCGCACCCAGGATCACGCACTGCGTCACTGTGATCACCGGCCCGCCCAAGTCAATCGGCGTGGTCGGCAACAGCAGCGGGAAGGGCTTGGGATTGGGCTTCCAGATGATCATGGCCAGGGTCTGCAGCAGCAGCGACATGCCCATGGCCGTGATCAGCGGCGCCAGGCGCGGCGCATTGCGCAGCGGCCGGTAAGCAATCTTCTCGACCATGAAGTTCAGCGTCGTGCAGACCAGGACAGCGCAGGCCAGGCCGATCAGCATCAGCCCCCAGCCCGGCAGCCCCGAGTCGCCCAGCGCGCTGATCACCGTCCAGCTCACCAGCGCCCCCACCATCAAAATCTCACCGTGCGCAAAATTGATCAGGTTGATGATGCCGTACACCATCGTGTACCCCAGCGCCACCAGCGCATACAT
>NZ_JAJIRT010000021.1 GCF_025717675.1 Paucibacter sp. DJ2R-2 | reverse complement strand
GCAAGATGAGCTTCGGTTCTCTTGGTTCTTTAAAAATTAACAGCCGATAAGCGTGGGCGTTTGAAGATGAGTGCTGAATGCAGGCGACTGTATTCAAGTCTCTTGGACTTTAAACGCTCACGGAAAATAGATTTGAACTATGCAGGCTCATGTAAAAGTGAGTTTGAGGTTTAAGTCGATTCCGTTGAGTAAATCAAGATCGAACTGTAGAGTTTGATCCTGGCTCAGATTGAACGCTGGCGGCATGCCTTACACATGCAAGTCGAACGGTAACAGGTTAAGCTGACGAGTGGCGAACGGGTGAGTAATATATCGGAACGTGCCCAGTTGTGGGGGATAACTACTCGAAAGAGTGGCTAATACCGCATGAGACCTGAGGGTGAAAGCGGGGGATCGCAAGACCTCGCGCAATTGGAGCGGCCGATATCAGATTAGCTAGTTGGTGGGGTAAAAGCCCACCAAGGCAACGATCTGTAGCTGGTCTGAGAGGACGACCAGCCACACTGGGACTGAGACACGGCCCAGACTCCTACGGGAGGCAGCAGTGGGGAATTTTGGACAATGGACGCAAGTCTGATCCAGCCATGCCGCGTGCGGGAAGAAGGCCTTCGGGTTGTAAACCGCTTTTGTCAGGGAAGAAACGGCTCGCTCTAATACAGTGGGCTAATGACGGTACCTGAAGAATAAGCACCGGCTAACTACGTGCCAGCAGCCGCGGTAATACGTAGGGTGCAAGCGTTAATCGGAATTACTGGGCGTAAAGCGTGCGCAGGCGGTTATGCAAGACAGATGTGAAATCCCCGGGCTCAACCTGGGAACTGCATTTGTGACTGCATGGCTAGAGTACGGTAGAGGGGGATGGAATTCCGCGTGTAGCAGTGAAATGCGTAGATATGCGGAGGAACACCGATGGCGAAGGCAATCCCCTGGACCTGTACTGACGCTCATGCACGAAAGCGTGGGGAGCAAACAGGATTAGATACCCTGGTAGTCCACGCCCTAAACGATGTCAACTGGTTGTTGGGAGGGTTTCTTCTCAGTAACGTAGCTAACGCGTGAAGTTGACCGCCTGGGGAGTACGGCCGCAAGGTTGAAACTCAAAGGAATTGACGGGGACCCGCACAAGCGGTGGATGATGTGGTTTAATTCGATGCAACGCGAAAAACCTTACCTACCCTTGACATGCTAGGAATCCTGAAGAGATTTGGGAGTGCTCGAAAGAGAACCTAGACACAGGTGCTGCATGGCCGTCGTCAGCTCGTGTCGTGAGATGTTGGGTTAAGTCCCGCAACGAGCGCAACCCTTGTCATTAGTTGCTACGAAAGGGCACTCTAATGAGACTGCCGGTGACAAACCGGAGGAAGGTGGGGATGACGTCAGGTCATCATGGCCCTTATGGGTAGGGCTACACACGTCATACAATGGCCGGTACAGAGGGCTGCCAACCCGCGAGGGGGAGCTAATCCCAGAAAACCGGTCGTAGTCCGGATCGTAGTCTGCAACTCGACTGCGTGAAGTCGGAATCGCTAGTAATCGCGGATCAGCTTGCCGCGGTGAATACGTTCCCGGGTCTTGTACACACCGCCCGTCACACCATGGGAGCGGGTTCTGCCAGAAGTAGTTAGCCTAACCGCAAGGGGGGCGATTACCACGGCAGGGTTCGTGACTGGGGTGAAGTCGTAACAAGGTAGCCGTATCGGAAGGTGCGGCTGGATCACCTCCTTTCTAGAAAATGGTCGAGCAGTGGTTTGTTGCATGCAACAAGTCATGAGCGAGATCCACATGCACTCAGATTGAAGCGCCCACACTTATCGGCTGTATCACAACAGTGAATGAATAGAAGAAGTGAGCCTGTGGAGCTAGCCTCATAGCTGGAAAAGCAGGTAAGCCTCAGATCCGCAGGCCACGAGTGATGAACGCGTGGGTCTGTAGCTCAGTTGGTTAGAGCACCGTCTTGATAAGGCGGGGGTCGCTGGTTCGAATCCAGCCAGACCCACCACGCATACAAAGCTCGTCAGACTAGGCGCGAGATACCGCAGCATAGCAACGCTATGTAAGGTATTGAGTAACGACGTATGGCGAGGTTTGCGGGGGATTAGCTCAGTTGGGAGAGCACCTGCTTTGCAAGCAGGGGGTCAACGGTTCGAACCCGTTATCCTCCACCAAAACTATTCATTCAAGAGTTGGCAAACCAAAGCGTCCAGGAAGGACGTTGTGGTTTGCCAGCCTTTATTGGCTGTTGTTCTTTAACAATTTGTAGAGTCGAATCAGCGTTGTCGACGGAAAGTTTAGTTTCTTCGCGAATCTTCGGATTTGAGGGGCTAGACACCGTGCCGTCGGCAACATTTTGATTGCGTCAAACACAAGACTTCAACTGAGCAAGAAATTGTTTAGGTATGAAGAACGGCGTAACGCGTAAATACTCAATAAACGTATGGACTCATGAATGGGGTCTGTACGAGTTCTTGACCGACAGTGCTGTCAGCGCTGTCAAAGTTATAGGGTCAAGTGACTAAGTGCATATGGTGGATGCCTAGGCGATTACAGGCGACGAAAGACGTGATAGCCTGCGATAAGCTTCGGGGAGCTGGCAAATTAGCTTTGATCCGGAGATTTCTGAATGGGGAAACCCACCCCGCGAGGGGTAACTCTGACTGAATACATAGGTCATTGTGGCGAACCGGGTGAACTGAAACATCTCAGTAGCTCGAGGAAAAGACATCAACCGAGATTCCGAAAGTAGCGGCGAGCGAAATTGGAGTAGCCTTTACGTTTTAGCATCGTGTATATCAGAACGGAATGGAAAGTCCGGCCATAGCGGGTGATAGCCCCGTATGAGAAATGCTGCGGTGTGGAACTAAGCGTAAGACAAGTAGGGCGGGACACGAGAAATCCTGTCTGAATATGGGGGGACCATCCTCCAAGGCTAAATACTCGTAATCGACCGATAGTGAACTAGTACCGTGAGGGAAAGGCGAAAAGAACCCCGGGAGGGGAGTGAAATAGATCCTGAAACCGTATGCATACAAAAAGTAGGAGCCCGCAAGGGTGACTGCGTACCTTTTGTATAATGGGTCAGCGACTTACATTCAGTGGCGAGGTTAACCGAATAGGGAAGCCGTAGAGAAATCGAGTCCGAATAGGGCGAATTAGTCGCTGGGTGTAGACCCGAAACCAAGTGATCTATCCATGGCCAGGATGAAGGTACCGTAACAGGTGCTGGAGGTCCGAACCGACTAATGTTGCAAAATTAGCGGATGAGCTGTGGATAGGGGTGAAAGGCTAAACAAACTTGGAAATAGCTGGTTCTCTCCGAAAACTATTTAGGTAGTGCCTCAAGTATTACCATCGGGGGTAGAGCACTGTTATGGCTAGGGGGTCATGGCGACTTACCAAACCATTGCAAACTCCGAATACCGATGAGTACAGCTTGGGAGACAGAGCACCGGGTGCTAACGTCCGGACTCAAGAGGGAAACAACCCAGACCGCCAGCTAAGGTCCCCAAAATTGGCTAAGTGGGAAACGAAGTGGGAAGGCTAAAACAGTCAGGATGTTGGCTTAGAAGCAGCCATCATTTAAAGAAAGCGTAATAGCTCACTGATCGAGTCGTCCTGCGCGGAAGATGTAACGGGGCTAAGCCAGTTACCGAAGCTGCGGATGTGCAATTTATTGCACGTGGTAGGAGAGCGTTCTGTAAGCCTGTGAAGGTGGGTTGTGAAGCCTGCTGGAGGTATCAGAAGTGCGAATGCTGACATGAGTAGCGTTAAAGGGGGTGAAAAGCCCCCTCGCCGAAAGCGCAAGGTTTCCTACGCAACGTTCATCGGCGTAGGGTGAGTCGGCCCCTAAGGCGAGGCAGAGATGCGTAGCTGATGGGAAACAGGTAAATATTCCTGTACCGATCAATAGTGCGATGTGGGGACGGAGAAGGTTAGCTCAGCCAACTGTTGGAATAGTTGGTTCAAGCGTGTAGTCGTATCCCTTAGGCAAATCCGGGGGAATTAGATGAGGCGTGATAACGAGTCTGCTTGCAGACGAAGTGAGTGATACCCTGCTTCCAGGAAAAGCCACTAAGCTTCAGCTATTGACGACCGTACCGCAAACCGACACTGGTGCGCGAGATGAGTATTCTAAGGCGCTTGAGAGAACTCTGGAGAAGGAACTCGGCAAATTGACACCGTAACTTCGGAAGAAGGTGTGCCTCTAGTATGTGATCCATTGACTTGGTGAGCAGAATGGGGCCGCAGAGAATCGGTGGCTGCAACTGTTTATTAAAAACACAGCACTCTGCAAAGACGAAAGTCGACGTATAGGGTGTGACTCCTGCCCGGTGCTGGAAGATTAAATGATGGGGTGCAAGCTCTTGACTGAAGTCCCAGTAAACGGCGGCCGTAACTATAACGGTCCTAAGGTAGCGAAATTCCTTGTCGGGTAAGTTCCGACCTGCACGAATGGAGTAATGATGGCCACACTGTCTCCTCCAGAGACTCAGCGAAGTTGAAATGTTTGTGATGATGCAATCTCCCCGCGGAAAGACGGAAAGACCCCATGAACCTTTACTGTAGCTTTACATTGGACTTTGAACAGATCTGTGTAGGATAGGTGGGAGGCTTTGAAGTGAGGACGCTAGTTCTCATGGAGCCAACGTTGAAATACCACCCTGGTGTGTTTGAGGTTCTAACCTTGGTCCCTTATCGGGATTGGGGACAGTGTATGGTGGGCAGTTTGACTGGGGCGGTCTCCTCCCAAAGTGTAACGGAGGAGTTCGAAGGTACGCTAAATACGGTCGGAAATCGTGTTGATAGTGCATTGGCATAAGCGTGCTTGACTGCGAGACTGACAAGTCGAGCAGGTACGAAAGTAGGACAAAGTGATCCGGTGGTTCTGTATGGAAGGGCCATCGCTCAACGGATAAAAGGTACTCTGGGGATAACAGGCTGATACCGCCCAAGAGTTCATATCGACGGCGGTGTTTGGCACCTCGATGTCGGCTCATCTCATCCTGGGGCTGTAGCCGGTCCCAAGGGTATGGCTGTTCGCCATTTAAAGAGGTACGTGAGCTGGGTTTAAAACGTCGTGAGACAGTTTGGTCCCTATCTTCCGTGGGCGCTGCAAGATTGAGAGAGCCTGCTCCTAGTACGAGAGGACCGGAGTGGACGCACCTCTGGTGTATCGGTTGTCACGCCAGTGGCATCGCCGAGTAGCTAAGTGCGGAAGAGATAACCGCTGAAAGCATCTAAGCGGGAAACTCGTCTCAAGATGAGTCTTGCCGGGGCCTAGAGCCCCCTGAAGGGTCGTTCGAGACCAGGACGTTGATAGGCTGGGTGTGGAAGCGCAGTAATGCGTTAAGCTAACCAGTACTAATTGCCCGTGAGGCTTGACCCTATAACTTTGACAGTTCGTGAGCGACGCGAGTCGATCACTGACCTGGACAAGGACTATTGAGTAGTCAATGCAAGTTATGTCGTTCTTCAGAAGTCTGTTCATTCAATTGAACGTGTGAACGCAATCAAAATCAAAGCTGATTCGAAGTGCAATACCCGAGATACTCGGGTATACTGCGCAGCTCTACAAATTGGGCCTGTTGAGAGTCTTAGCCATAGAACTCAACAAGCCAACCAGTTAAGCCTGATGACCATAGCGAGGCGGTCCCACTCCTTCCCATCCCGAACAGGACAGTGAAATGCCTCAGCGCCGATGATAGTGCGGGTTCCCGTGTGAAAGTAGGTCATCGTCAGGCTAATATTTAAGCA
>NZ_JAJIRT010000020.1 GCF_025717675.1 Paucibacter sp. DJ2R-2 | reverse complement strand
GCGGGTGTAGCTCAGTTGGTAGAGCGCAACCTTGCCAAGGTTGAGGTCACGAGTTCGAGCCTCGTTACCCGCTCCAGTTCAGCAAAAGGGAAGCCGCATGGCTTCCCTTTTTGCTTTTCACAGGCTGCCATCGCTGGCGCTTTTCAGCGCCAGCGATAATCGGTAGCTTGGCCGCCGCCCGGGTGGTGAAATTGGTAGACGCAGCGGACTTAAAATCCGCCGACCTCACGGTCGTACGGGTTCAAGTCCCGTCCTGGGCACCAGCAACGCACATGCGTTTTAGGTGAAGGCCGCCAACAAGCGCTCCAGCGCCACCGTGAATGGCGTTTGCATCAACGGCAGGGTGGCGACCATGCCGATCAGGCCGATGCTCACCGTCAGCGGGAAGCCGACCGAAAACACGCCGATCTGCGGCGCGACGCGCGAGATCACACCCAGCACCAGGTTCACGAACATCAACATCGTGATCAATGGCAGGGCAATCCAAAGGCCGATGCGGAAGATTTCCGCGCCCCATATCTGAGGTGTCGCCACGCGCAGGAAGTGGAAGGGCTCGTCGCCAACGGGGAAGGCGTGGAAGCTCTGAATCAAGGCATTGATCAGCAGTAAATGGCCGTTGATGGCGATGAACAGGAACGCCACCATGCTGCCAAAGAAACGGGCACTGGCGGTGCCCTGGCTGCCGGTCGCGGGGTCAAAGAAGCCGGCGTAGTTGAGACCCATTTGCAAGCCGATCAACTCGCCGGCGAACTCCAGCGATGCAAACACCAGGCGCACGGCAAAACCCATGGACAGCCCGATCAGCATTTGCTGCGCCAACAAAAGCAGCAGCATGGGCAGGGAGTCCAGCGGTGCCAGCGGCATTGTCGGGAGGGAGGGCTGGGCGGCCAGTGAGATGAGCAAGGCCAAGCCCACCTTGACTCGAGCCGGGACATTGCGTTGGCTGAAGATGGGCATGCCGGCGAACAGGGCCAGCGTCCGTATGAAAGGCCACAGCAGGGGATTCAACCACTCCAGCAGCTGTGCCTCCGTGACGGAAAACATCAGCTGACCACTTGCGGGATGGTCTTCAGCGTTCGCTGGATGTATTCGACCAGGGTGGTCACCATCCAGGGACCGGTGATGGAGAGCACCAACACGGCCGCGACCACTTTGGGCACAAAGCTAAGGGTCGACTCATTGATCTGCGTCGCGGCTTGAAACACGCTGACCAGCACGCCCACGGCCAGCACGGTCAGCAGAACCGGTGCGGACACCAGCATGAGGATGTAGAGGCCTTGCTGGCCGAAGGTGAAGACTTGTTGTGCGTCCATGAGGTGTTCCGAATCCTTCAGGTGACAAAGGAGGCCGCCAGTGAGCCCAGCAACAAGTTCCAGCCGTCCGCCAGCACAAAGAGCATGAGCTTGAAGGGCAGAGCGACCAGAACCGGGGACAGCATCATCATGCCCAGACTCATCAGCACGCTGCTGACGATCATGTCGATGACCAGAAAGGGGATGAAGATCAGGAAGGCAATCTGAAACGCACTCTTCAGTTCACTGGTGACGAAGGCCGGCACCAGCACCTTGAAGGGCACGTCCTCGGCTTTAACGCTTTCATCGAGCTTGGCCAAGCGCGCAAACAGCGAAACATCGGCCTGGCGCGTTTGCTTCAGCATGAAGCTGCGCATGGGCGGCTCGGCCTTCTTCAGCGCTTCTTCAAAAGGCATCTGTCCGGCGCTGTAGGGCTGCCAGGCCTCGGCATAGACCTTGTCCAAGGTTGGGCTCATCACAAAGAAGGTCAGGAACAAGGACAGTCCGACGATCACCTGGTTGGGTGGCGCCGCCTGGGTGCCCAGAGCCTGGCGCATCAGCGAGAGCACGATGACGATGCGGGTGAAGCCCGTCATCATCAGCAGCACTGCCGGCAGGAAGCCCAGTGCCGTGAAGAAAAGCAAGGTCTGGATGGGTACTGAGAAACTACCTCCATTGGCACCTTGGCCCAGTAGCAGCGGGATGGTGGCCGGCGGTGTGCTCGGCTGTGCCCAGGCGGTGCCAAGCCAAAGCAGGCTGCCAGTCAGCCAAGCGGCACGGGCGAGCTTGGCTTCAATTCGCATCGCGGCCTCGCTCGCTGCTCGCTGGGCTTGGCTGCTGTCCGCGCAGGCGTGCGCCCAGTTGCTGCGCAAAACTGCCGTTAGCAAGTGAATGCAGGCCGGCAGCGCTGGGGGTTTCGGCCTGTGGCGGCATCACATGCAAAGTGCTGATCTGTTGCCCGGTCACGCCCAGTACCAGCCAACGTCGGTCTTCTCCTTGACCGACTTCCACGGTCAGCAGACGCTGATTCGGTGCGATGGGCAGGTGTGCGACCAAGCGCATGACGCCCTGGGTCTGGCTGCCGGCGCCGCCCAGTGGCGTGCGCTTGAGCAGCCACAGAGCCAGGGGAATCAGGCACAGAATGGCCAGAAACCAGAGCAAGGGCAGCAGAGGTGAAGAGTTCATGGCCCTGATTGTGGGCCAAGGCAGGGCGCGCATGCGCCCCGAAGTGCCGGGTCTTGCCCCGGGAACTCAGGCTTTCGAGAGGCGGCGCATGCGCTCGGATGGTGTGACGATGTCGGTCAGGCGGATGCCGAATTTGTCGTTCACCACCACCACCTCGCCTTGTGCGATCAAGTAACCGTTCACCAGCACGTCCATGGGCTCACCGGCCAGAGCATCAAGCTCCACCACCGAGCCTTGTGCCAGTTGCAGGATGTTTTTGATTGGAATGCGGGTGCGGCCCAGTTCCACGGTCAGCTGGACGGGAATGTCCAGGATCATGTTGATGTCGCCGCTGGGCAGATTGCTCGGCGTGGGCGAGAAGTTGGCGAAGCTGGCCGGTGCGACCTGCTCGCTGGGCGCTGACACCTCTTCGGCGACTTCTGCCGGTTTGGACTCCGCCAGGGCGGCCGCCCATTCCGCGGCCATGGCGTCTTGTTCGTCAGTCGATGGGGTATCAGGTGACATTGCGTGCTCCCAGCCAACCCTGGTCAGGGCTGGTCAGCATTTCTTCCACTTTGATCGCGTACTTGCCATTCGAGGTGCCGTAGTGGCAGTCGTAGATGGGCACACCGTCGATCTTGGCCTTGATCATGGTTTCCAGGTCCAGCTCGATGAAGTCGCCGGGCTTGAAGGCCAGCAATTGCTCCACCGTGGCCGGTGCGGTGCCCAACTCGGCCACCAGCTCCACCTGCGCGGCCTGGATCTGGTGCTTGAGCAGATTGACCCAGCGACGGTCGGGCTCGGTCGAGTCGCCCACCGTGGTCGAGTACAGCACGTCGCGAATCGGCTCCAGTGTCGCGTAGGGGATGCAGAAGTAGACCGTACCGCTGGTCTCGCCGATTTCCAGCGTGAACGAGGTGGAGACCACGATCTCGCTGGGCGTGGCGATGTTGGCGAACTGCGGTTGCATCTCCGAGCGTTGGTATTCCAGCTCGAGAGGGTAGATGCCTTTCCATGCCTTGTGGTACTCGGCCGTGATGACCTCGACCAGGCGCAAGATCACGCGCTGCTCGGTGGCGGAGAAATCGCGGCCCTCGATGCGGGCGTGGAACTTGCCGATGCCGCCGAACAAGGAGTCGATGACCGCGAACACCAGGGTCGGATCACAGACGATCAGCCCGGAACCACGCAGCGGCTTGACCGAGACGATGTTGAAGTTGGTTGGCACCACGATCTCGCGCAGGAAGGCGCTGTACTTCTGCACCTTGATGCCACCGATGGCCACTTCCGGGCTCTTGCGGATGAAATTGAACAGGCCGACGCGGATGTTGCGCGCGAAACGTTCGTTGATGATTTCCATCGTGGGCATGCGCCCACGGACGATCCGTTCCTGGCTGGCCAGGTTGTAGTCGCGTATGCCGCCTACCTGCTCCTCCTCGGCGTCGAGCTTCTGGCTCTCGCCGGTGATGCCCTGCAGTAGCGCATCAACTTCGTCTTGGGAGAGGATTTGCTGATTCATGGCGAATCACCGATGTGCTTCAACAGCGGGCTCACTGGACGATGAAGGTGGAGAACAAGACCTGGGTGACGGGGCTGACCACGGCCGGTTTTTTCTTCTTCTTTTTCTTCTTCGGAGCGGTGTCTTCTTCGTGCTCATCTTCGTCATCGAGCTCGATGCCCATGGGGCGCACCGATTCCCGCAGCACTTCTTTGGCCAGCTTTTCCTTGCCCTCGCGACTCAGCAATTCCACCGAGGTTTTGTGCGACAGCACCATCAGCACATTGCTGCGGATGGCGGGCAGGTAGGCCTTGATTTGGTCCGCGGTCTTGGCATCGATCACTTCCAGCGTGATGCCCACCTGGGCAAAGCGGTCCACATCCTTGTCGGACAGGTTCACGGTGAAGGGGTCGAGTGGCACGAACACTGGCGGTGTACCAGGTTTGGGTGCTGCATGGGCTGGCGCTTCCTGGTGTGAGGCTGCGGCATCGCCGCCTTCCTCGTCATCGGCCGGCGGCTTCTTTTTCATCAAAAGAAGTGCAGCGCCACCGCCGCCCAGAACCAGCACGAGCACGGCCGCGATGATGATGATCAACTTCTTGTTGCCACCCCCCTTTGGGGCCTCGGCGGGTGCAGCGGCTGGTGTAGCCATGGGGACTCCTGTGTTCTTCAGCGTCCCATTGCTCACGTGATTGCAGATACTGCGAAAACGTTCGCGATTGGGTACGAATTGAAGTTGATTATTGACGCCGCAAGCGCGGCTTCAAGGGGAGAAAAGGCGGACCGGCGCTTGTCATTTCGGTGCGGGGTGAATGTCAGGTTTCATGCGTACAAATCAAGCACACCCTGGCTGCGACGTGCTGATGTTGCGACCCCTGCAAGGCTGGCTGATGTGTCATCCAGCTTGATGGATCGTGCCGACTTGGATCGAGCGGTCACGTCCTTGCCGCTGGCCTGCTCTTGGCTCGATCGATCGCGCGCTTGTTCAAAAACGCCGCCGCCGCTCAAAGTCAGTCCAGCGTCTCTCAGGGCGGCGGCCAGATCGGGCAGCCCCTGCTCTAAGACCTGACGAGTCTCAGCATGTTCGGCATGGAAAGAGATTTGGGCCTGCTGTCCTTCCAGCACAATCTGAATGGCCACCGGGCCCAGTTCGGCTGGGTTCAGATGCAGCTGAGCCTCTTGGAAGCCCTCGGCGGCCAGCACACTGAGCCGCGCTCCCAGCTCAGGCGCAAAGCTGGCCTCGTGCAAGCCTTGCGTCATGCTGAATGTCGTCGGTTCGCTGGTATTCCTGCTGGACACCTCGAAACGATCGAGACCATGGCTCGTGTCAGTTGCGCTTGCTGTACCCACAGGCACCGAAACTGACAGGGCGCCGCGAAGCTCCTGCACAAAGCTGCTTGCTGCTTCGCTGGTGCTGCCGCTCAGCTGGCCTTTAGTTGCTGAGCTGAAGGCCGCCGATTCGGCGGCAGCCGTGGATGGTTCAACGCGCCCGCGCTCCGAGCCTGCGTTGCGATCAAGACGCCCCAGCTCAAACAAACGCGGAGCCTTTGGCCCACTTGCGGAGTCACCACTCAGTGATGCACCCGAGATCGGAGTGAGGCGCTCGCCCTGTCCGGTCATCGGGGCAAGGGCACTCGCGATTTGGTGATTGAGTTGAAGCTGCCCAATCGGTACGACGGGCATGCCTGCATTCGCTCCTGGTGCATCACTGGCAATTGCCTCGGCTTCGAGGACGGCCTCAGTTTGAAAGGCTGTCAGCGCGGCCGAAGTGCCGGCGGCGTCGTGCGAACGAGCGCCGCTTTCGGTCGATCCGCCAGCAAGAATACGGTCGACACGATCAACATGTCCACGCTTGTCATAGGCCGAAGTGGCAGGCTCACTCGTGCCAGCTAGCTGAGTTGCAGTCAGCTTTCTGTCTTCTGTTGGGCCAGCCGAAAGCTTGGCGTTTCGCTCAACCTGTCCACGTTGTTCATGGGGAGCTAGGGCTATCTCATCAGAGCCAATCTCCGGAGCTGTGGTTAGTTGTGCTTCCTCTGCTGCGGGGTCCAACATCTTTGCACTGTGCTCGATGAGTCCGCGCCTGTCATCGATTGTGGAGATGGGCCTATCCCCGCCAACACCCAGAGATGTGTCCGTTTGCGTGTCGTTTGCTGGGCGGGTGGACGTTCTGTCGCCGCGCATATCGCAGCTGTAGCTGCTCAGGGCGGTGTACTCAGACTGAGTTGCGGTAAGTCCTGGCGGTGCCGCGAGCTGTGTGTTGGCTTGCGGGCTGAGCGGCCGGTCTTCCTCGGACGCCTGGGCTGCATCGACCGTCTCTGTAGCACTAGGCACACTGGAAGGACTCTGCGGACTTGCAGCGGTCGGCTTGCCGCTCTCGGTTTTCGCACTTTGCGCCTGATCGTTGGCCCTGGCCTGGATTCGGCGTGTCTGCAGCCGGGCGTCTTGAGTCATTTTGTCTTCTGGCTTCGCCGCGGCGCTCGGCGCGCCAGTTTCCTTGCGCCCAGAGGCCGCGCCCGGCGAGGGGGAACCCGAGTTCAAGGGGGCTGCACTAGGTGCAGGTGCGGGTGCGGGAGCGGTAGTCGGCTCGCTCTGCTTGTACTCGCTGAGCATGCGTTTGAAATGCAGGGCGGTGTCATCGGCGCCGAACAAAGCGGGCTGAGGCTGGCGTGCAGTGGCCGAAGCGGCTCGCAAGACATCAGTGCCACCACTGCCGGAGTGGCCGCTACGCAGAAGCTGGTTTTGCAGGGGGGCATTCATGGTGGGCTTCCAGCTGGCCTCAGGCACTCAGGCGCATGAAGGGGTTTCCTCCCGCATAGGCACTGCGCGAGGCTTGCTCATCGGTGGCCTTTTGGTCCTGGCGCTGGGCCGAGCGGCTGATCTCCAGGCGGCGGCGCTCCAGCAGCTTGCGCACCGAAGCGACGCGCATCTCCAGGCCTTGCAGGCGCTCGCGAGCCGTGACCACGCGCTGGTCGGCGAACTGGGCCAGATTGCTCTGGCTGGTGATGGCTTCGTTGAGGCGGCCGCCGAAACTCTGGTAGCAGGCGACGATGTCCATGGTGCCCTGGCGGGCGAACTGCTGGCTCCAGCGCAGCTGGTAGTCGCTGCGGTATTGGGCCAGATCGCCATGCTGCGCGCGCGCTTTGTCGGCGCGGGCCTGGGCTTCCTGGAACTGACGCAAGCCTTCGTCACGCTCGGCTTCAGCGCGTTCGAGCAGGATGCTCAACACTTGGAGATTGCTTGAACTGCTCATGAAGCGATCCTCGGTAAGTCAAAGTGGTCCGGCGCGGACCCCTGGTGTATCGGCAGAATTCAGGCGTCCTTGATGACGGCTGACAGCTGGCGAACGCTGTCGGCCAGCAAGGCCGGGCTGTGCATGTCCTGCTGTAGCAGGCGGGAGATGTCGGGGTGAAGGCGCACGGCCAGGTCCAGTTCATGGTCATGTCCGGGGGCATATGCACCCAACTGGATCAGGTCGCGGGCCTTGTTGTATTTGGCGAGCAGCTGGCGGCAGCGGCGTGCGGCGTCGATATGGCTTTGGGGAGCCACATTGGTCATCACCCGAGAGATCGAGCGCTCGATGTCGATCGCCGGGTAATGGCCGGCCTCGGCCAGTTCGCGGCTCAGCACGATGTGGCCGTCCAGAATCCCTCGTGCTGCGTCGGCGATCGGATCTTGCTGGTCGTCGCCTTCGCTGAGCACGGTGTAGAAGGCCGTGATCGAACCTTCGCCCGGCAGGCCGTTGCCGCTGCGCTCGACCAGTTGTGGCAGCTTGGCGAAGCAAGAGGGCGGGTAGCCTTTGGTGGCCGGCGGCTCGCCGATGGCCAAAGCGATCTCGCGCTGGGCCATCGCATAGCGGGTCAGCGAGTCCATCAGCAGCAGCACGTGCAGGCCTTGGTCGCGGAAGTTCTCGGCAATCGCCGTGGCGTAGTGGGCACCTTGCATGCGCACCAGGGGCGGGGCGTCGGCCGGGGCGGCCACGACGACCGAGCGCTGCAGGCCGTCCTCGCCGAGGATGTCCTCGATGAATTCCTTCACTTCCCGGCCGCGTTCGCCGATCAGGCCGACGACGATGACATCGGCCTGGGTGTAGCGAGCCATCATGCCCAGCAGCACCGATTTGCCGACGCCGGTGCCAGCGAACAGGCCCAGGCGCTGGCCTCGGCCCACGGTCAGCATGGTGTTGATGGCGCGCACGCCGGTGTCCAGGGCGCTGCGCACCGGGTCGCGGTCCATGGCGTTGATGGGGCGGCGCACCATGGGCTCGGCATGGGTCATCTGCAGGGGGCCGCGGCGGTCCAGCGGGTGTCCGTGTGAATCGACCACACGGCCCAGCAAACCTTGGCCCATGGGCAGGTGCAGGCCGCGGTCTTCATTGCGGCGCCAGGGGTGCAAAGGTTGGCCCAGCTTCGGGCCCATCAAGGGCAGGGCGCGCGGCACGACCATGGCGCCGCTGGACAGACCCTGGATCTCGTCGGTTGGCATCAGGTAGGCACGGTCGCCCGAGAAACCCACCACCTCGGCATTGACCGGGCGCTGGCCGCGCTGCGGATTCATCGACGAGCTGGGCATGTGGATTTCGCAGACCGAACCGACCGGCACCTTGACCCCGGTCGCTTCCAGCACCAGTCCGGCCACACGCACCAGCTTGCCTTGCGACTCCAGCGGCAGGTTGTTGCCGGCGAATTCCTGCAGATTGCTCAGATACTGCTGCCAGCGGCCTTGGCGGCTGCCGGCTGCAGCGTTCAGTTCGTCTTGCACGGTGTCGAAGTCGGCCATCACAAGGCCTCCTGCGAGTTGTTGCTGCTGCCCGCGTCGCCGTCGCTGCGGCCGGTGCGACGGTCTTCCCACAGCGAGGCCTGGCCCATGGCGGCGGCCGCTTGTTGCCAGCGAGAGGCCAGGCTGGCGTCGACGCTGCTGATGTCGGAATCCACCCGGCAACCACCACGCGGCACATCCGGGTCAGGCAGGAGCTGGGCCTCGCGGGCGCGCAGCTCCTCGCCGGCGCCTTCTTGCACCAGCGGGTAGTCGCTCGGGTTGACGCGCACGCGCACATGGCGGGCCGACAGCTGCAGGGCCTCGACCGCGTCATGCGCGACCTTGGCGATGTGTTCGGGGCGCTGGGTGATCTCGCTGCGCACCACTTGGCGGGCCAGTTCGACGGCGCAGCGGGCCAGGGTGGCCGCCATCTCGTCTTCGAGGGCGCGGAAGTCGGCGTCGAAGTTCTGCACCAGCTGGCCCAGCTGAGCGCTCATCTGCTGGGCGAAGCTTTTCTTGAAGGCATCGAGCGCTGCCATGCCGTCGCGGTAGCCGTCCTGGTAGCCGGACTGGCGGGCGGCATGCAGTTGCTCTTGCAAGTCAGGCTGCGGCGGCGGTGCTGGTTCGGTCGCGGCCTGCTGGCTGGGCGCCGGGGCGGGCGCGCTGATGGGCGCACGCTGCGCGTTCATGGCGCCTTGGAACGCATCGGGGTTCCAGGCGGCGAAGCTCTGCACTTCCTCGCGCGGGATGAAACGGCTGTAGCTGCTGGTGCGCGCCGGCTGCGAGGGGTCGCGCGGCGGCGGTGGAACTTGACGGGGTGGGCGAGGGGTCATGACTCAATCGCCTCAAACGAATTGGTCGTCGCCGCCACCGGCCAGCACGATGGTGCCTTCGTCCACCAGACGGCGCACGATCTTGAGCATTTCCTTCTGCTCGCTCTCGACTTCCGAGAGGCGCACCGGGCCGCGCGAATCCAGGTCCTCGCGCAGAGTCTCTGCCGCACGGCTCGACATATTGCGCAGGATCTTTTCGCGCAGTTCGGCGCTGGCGCCCTTGAGGGCCACGACCAGGGATTCGCTCTGCACTTCCTTGAGCACGGCCTGGATGCCCTTGTCGTCGATCTTGTCCAGATCGTCGAAGGTGAACATGTTGTCCATGATCTTCTGGGCCAGGTCGGCGTCGGCTTCGCGGATGTAGTCCAGCACCGAGGCTTCCACGCTGGAGCCCAACATATTGATGATCTCGGCCGCCGTCTTGACGCCGCCCAGCGAGGACTTGCGCATGCGCTCGCCGCCGGCCAGCACCTGGCTCATGACCTCGTTCAGGTCCTTCAGCGCCATCGGCTGGATGCCGTCCAGCGTGGCGATGCGCACCAGCACCTCGTTGCGCTGGCGCTCGGTGAAGACGCGCAGCACCGAGCTGGTCTGATCAAAGTCCAGGTGGGCCAGGATGGCGGCAATGATCTGCGGGTGTTCGTTGCGCAGCAGTTCGGCCACCGAGGCGGCGTCCATCCACTTCAGGCTTTCGATCGAAGACACATCGCTGCCTTGCAGGATGCGGTCCAGCAGCAGATTGGCCTTGTCCTCGCCCAGGGCCTTGCGCAGCACCTGGCGCACATACTCGTCGGTGTCCGACACCAGCGTGCTCTGGGTCTCGGCCACCTTGTCGAAGCGGGTCAGCACCTGCTCGACCTTCTCGCGGCCCACGACCTTGAGCTTGGCAATGGTCTCGCCCAGCTTCTGCACCTCTTTCGGGGCCAGATGCTTGAAGACTTCGGACGCTTCCTCCTCGCCGAGGGACATCAGCAAGATGGCGGCGTCCTCTACTCCTTTGTCATCCATGGTCAGGCTCGGTGGTCAATCGGTGGGGGAGGGCGGCTGAGCGGGCGGGGCGATTCACTCGACCTCGCCATTGATCCAATTGCGCATGATGTTGGCCACGGCAATCGGGTTCTCGCGGGCCAGCAGGCGGGCACGTTCCAGCTTCTCGTTGGCCACCGGGCCGCTCAAGGCCGGCAATGCACCGTCCGCGCCGAGGGCGGGCAGCTCGTTGTCGTCGTCCACCACGGCGTCCAGCTGCGAGGCGTTGTCGGTGGCCTCGGGCGGAGGCGGGTTGGCCGCCTTGATGGCCGGGCGCACCATGCCGAAGACCGCGATCAAGGCCACCAGCACCAGGGCCAGGGGCACGGCGGCGGTGCGCAGCAGGTCCAGCACAAAGGGTTGCTTCCACAGGGGCAGGTCCAGCTCTTCATGCTTTTCTTGCAAGAAGGGGGCGCTGATGATCTTGAGCGAATCACCGCGTTCCTGGTTGAAGCCCATGGTCTCCTTGACCAGCGCCGTGAGCTTGTCCAGCTCTTCTTGCGGCACCGGGATGTTGGCGACCTTGGATTTGGGATCGGTGTTGGGGCGATGGTTGATGACCACGGCCGCGTTCAAACGGCGCACATTGCCGGTGGCGTTGCGCACCACGCGCACGGTCTTGTCCAGCTCGTAGTTGGTGACCGAGTCGCGCTTGGTGCTGTTGTTGCCGGATCCGCCGGTGGCCTGCAGAGGCGCGGCCTCGCCTTCGATGGGGGCCGTGGCCGGGGCTTGCGGTTGGTTGGCGGCGGCACCGGGCACACCGGTCGGGGGCTGGGCCGCGCCATTGGTCGATTCGTTGGTTTGGGCGCTGCGGATGGCGGCCGTGGTGCCCTGACCGCGGTTGGGCTTGTACTCTTCGGCGGTGCTTTCGACCTGGTTGAAGTCCAGATCGGCCGTGACGGTCGCCCGCAGATTGCCGCGGCCCACCACCGGCTCCAAGAGTTCGTAGATGCGCTTGTTGAAGTTGGACTCGATCTGTTGCTTGTATTGCAGCTGCTGGCTGTCCAGGCCATTGCTGATCTCAGGGCTGGTCGACAGCAGGGCACCGGTTTGGTCCAACACGCTGACGGCCTTGGCCGACAGGCCCGGCACGCTGGCAGAAACCAGGTGCACGATGCCGGCGATCTGTGCCCGGTCCAGCGAGCGGCCACCGCGCAAGGTCAGCATGACCGAGGCGCTGGGCTTCTGCTGTTCGCGGAAAAAGCCGTTCTGCTCGGGCATGGCGAGATGGACTCGCGCATCGGCCACGTCGGCCAAGGCGGTGATGGTGCGCGTCAGCTCGCCTTCCAGGCCACGCTGAAAATTCAGGCGTTCATTGAACTGGGTTTGGCCGATCGAGCTCTTGTCCATCAGCTCGAAGCCGACGCTGCTGCCCTTGGGCAGCCCGGCCGAGGCCAGCTTCATGCGCACGTCATAGACCTGCGCTGCCGGCACCAGGATGATGCCGCCGGGCTCGTGGCGGTAAGGCACATTGAGCGTGGCCAGCTGGGCGATGACGGCGCCGCCGTCCTTGTCGGACAGGCCGGTGAATACCGGCCGGTAGTCGCCCTGGTTGGACCACAAGGTGATGGCCAGCACGGCGGCCGCCAGCATGGCCAGGCCACCGCCCATCATCAGCTTGTTGCGCACCGGCAGGGCTGCCAGGCGGGCGCCGAAGCTGGCAGGCTCGGGCGTCACCATGGGCAAGGTGTTGGCGGCGGGGCTGAGTGCGTTGTCCATGAGTCGGGTCGGGCTGGTGGGCGGTGTCTGTAGCGGTGAAAGGGCGAGGTGGTCAGGCGAAGCCGTGATGGGGTTCACGGCGCACTACAGGCATTGCCGATGTGATGAATTATTCGGATTTGCCCCCTAAAGAAAGCCGGGAACAGGCCGAAGAACCGAGCGCAGTTCCCTCCTTCAGCGCCCCAGTCTTTGCCTACAGTTCGGTCTATCGCTCCGGCTGAGGCACCGCCATTGGTCGTGAGCGTGGATGGAGTCCCCCATGGAACTGAAGCTCAGACCGTTTGATTTCGCCCAGGCCACCGCGCGCGCTGGCCTGAACATCAATGGCGAGCCGCTGTCCAAGGCCAAGGCGACCGGTGGCGCCAGTTTTGGCGATGCCATGGCGCAGGCGATGAAAGGGGTCAGCCAGGCGCAGAACGAAGCCTCCCGCTTGCAGCGCGAGGTTCAGCTGGACAACCCCACGGTCAGCCTGGAAGAGACCATGGTGGCCATGCAGAAGGCCCAGATCGGTTTTCAAGCCACCTTGCAGGTGCGCAACCGTCTGGTCTCTGCCTACTCTGAAATCATGAATATGCAGGTCTGAGCGAACTGCTCGACTTGCTGGTGCGGGGCGACGCTGCGAAGCGCTCGCCCCGTCGTCGTCAGCGAAGCGCCAGGAGTCTCAGCAAGGCGTGGCCGAGCTGGTTGCGGACCCGCAAACTTGGGCTCGGCCCATGGCATTGAGGTCGACCTGCAGCTTCTGGCCCCGGCCGCTGCTGAAGGCGGTGCTGCCATACTTTTGCGCCTGACCCAAGGTGGGTTCGAATTCGGCGTCCGCGGCGCTGTCCATGCTCACATCAGGAAACTCGCTGCCCTTGTGCCGCGTCAAGCTACAGGCCTTGGGCCGCCCGGTCGCCGGGTCCACGACCTTGGCGCTGCCGGCCACGGTCGGGCCGCAGTCGCAGGGCATGCCCTGGCTGACGCCCCAACACCAGTTCGGCCCGCGATGGAAGCTGACGAACATCGGCGTGCGCTGGCTGACACTCATTTCGCGCGCATTGCGCAAGTCCACCAGCAAGCTGTTGCCCGCTTCACGCAGTTGCTGGCGCTGCAGATGGCCGCGGTAGCTGGGCACAGCCACCGTCATGATGACGGCCAGCACGGCCATGACCACGGCAGCTTCCAGCAAGGTGAAGCCCGCCTGCTGGCGCTGGTGCTGCAAGTCGCGGCTCATGCGGTGGCCGGCTTGCGCAGCAGGCGGGCGGTTTTTTGCACCTGTTCGATGTAGTACTGCAAATCGCGTGTGGCCATGGGGTCGAGCTTTTCGAACAGCAAGCCCAGTTGCTGGCTGCCGTCGTCCTGCGGGCGCGCATGTTGCAGGCGCAAATCGGCCGTCAGCCGGGTGTGGCGGTCTAACTCCACCAGCACGCCGGTCAGCAAGGTGCCGGCCGCCGGGGCGTCTTGCCCGGCCGGCAGCTGCAGGGCCAGACCGCCCAGGCTGAGGTCGAGCACGCGCAGGCTCAGCAACTCGCCGGAGCCAGTCGGCAAGCTGAAACGGGCTTGCGGCGTTCGCCCGTTGGGGCGAACTCGGAAGGCCTGGCGCCGCTGGAAGCGGTAGAGCACCAAAGGCAAGCTGGCCTGCATCACGGCCTGGCCGCTGTTCTCTGTTGGTGCGTCGGGCTGCACCAGCAGCAAGCCCTCGACCTCGAACTGCAGGCGGATCTGGTCCAGATAGGCGACCGCGGTGAGCTCTTCGGCGCCCAGCAGCGCGGGCAAGGGGCTGCCGGCTGCGGGTAAATCCAGGAGCAGTCGGCCCGAGGCCGCGTCCACACTGCACAGGCTGCTCTGCACGCTCAGACCCGCGGCATTGCTGAGGATCAGGTGGCTGCGCTCGCTCTGCAGGCGGCGCAGCAGGGTCAGGATTTCTCCCGGCGCCTGAATACGAAAATCGCCCGAGTCGGCTGGAGTGGCCGGGTCGGGCGTGGTGGAGGGCGTTGAATGGCTCATGCGAGATTCATGCTGCCCGGGGCACTCAATTCGGCCCCAAGCTGTGGTTAGGCCGGCGGACTCAGTGCAAGGTCTTGCTCTTGCCGGTCAGGACCTGGTCCAGATCGTCCAGCCAGGGCTCGGCTAGGTGGCGGATCTCGGCGTCGTTGAGCAGGATGCGCTGCATGATGCGCGTCTTCAGCCGGCTCTCTTCGGGCGCCAGCTTTTCGTTGCCGGCCGCATGCTTGAGCTGGGAGATCAACAGGACGCAAGCGCCTTCGAGCTTGACGACTTCGTCCCAGTTGCCGGTGCGGGCAGCCGAGAGCATATCGGCGCTGGCTTGCTCGATGGCTTCGTAGTAGCTCAGAAGTTGGGTGTTCATCACAAGTTCCGGAAGATGCAGAAGGAATGGGGGAGTGCGTGCCGCAGTTGGGGTCAAGCGGCCCGCTGGACTTCGGGCGACTGCGCGATCGCGTTCCAGGCATCGCGCACCGGCGTCAGCAGGCGTTGGCATTCTTCGATGCGGGCGCTGTCGCCATGCAGATTGGCCTGAGTCAGGCGCATGCACAGATAGGCGTAGAGGTCACCGAGGTCTTGGGCCAGCGGTCCGGCCTCCAGGTTCAGGGTGGACTTCAGTCCCTCGTCCAGGATGCGAACTGCACGGCACAGCGAGTTGTTCTTTTGCGCTGTGTTGTTGCTGGCGATGGCCACCAGCGCTTGATTCATGGCGTCGAAGATGCCGTCGAACAGCATGCTCACCAAGCGATGCGGGCTGGCACTCTGGACGTCGGTTTCCAGGCCCACCTTGCGGTACATCGAGGCGCGCTGGGTCCTGGATGCGAACGGGGAAGAGGCGTTACCGTACATGGGGAGCTTTCTCAGGGGGTCTTGTTGATTTGTTTTCGACCCCGGGCCGGCGAACTTGAGTGTCCTGCGCGGCTCTGAGCCCCTGCAAACGCGGCCTTGCCGAAAGCGCGAAATATGACGCAGCTGCAGACCCACTGGCCGCCGGCGGTGGGTCCCAGAAAGGCAAACGGCGGCGGCTTCTTGCGAAGCCGCCGCCGTGACAGCGGGGCGGAAGGATCGGTGGACGGGGCCGCGCGCTCAGGCCTGGACCTACCTGTTGAGCATGGCCATCTGCTGGCTCACATAGCTGGACAGATTGTTCAGCTTGCCCATCTGCACATCGAGCGCGGTGTAGCGAGCGCGCAGACGGGTTTCGGTCAGGGTGGCCTTGTCCTCCAGCTTGGAGCTCTGCAGGCCATTGCCGGTGATGCGGTCCTGCAGGCCTTTTTGCCGGGTGCTCAGGCTGCTGTCGATGCCCAGGGCCAGGTCGGCGAATTTGCGCATGCGCTGGGCCAGACCGTTGTTCTCGGCATTGCTGCTGTCCACGCCCATGAACAACTGCTTGAGGCTGTCCAGGTCGGCCATGGAGGTTTCCAGCTTGGCCGTGTTGACTTTGATCGTGCCGTCGGCACTGGGGTCCAGGCCCAGGTCAGACAGGCGGCTGAACTTGCCGCCCAGGGTGGTGGAGCCGCCGCTGACGCCGCGCAGCCCGGACTGCACGCTCAGCACCGAGCCCTCGCCTTGTAGCGTTCCAGCGGTCTTGTTGGCCTGGTCGTACTTGGTCTGGTCGCGCAGCAAGGAGGCCACCGAGTTGTAGGCGGTGCTGAAGTCATTGATGGCCTTTTTGATGGCCTCTTTGTCCGATGCAATGGTCAGCGTGACATCGCTGGTGGTGGTCTTGAGCAGGTTGATGGTCAAGCCGTCGATGGACTGCTTGAGTGTGTTGGTCTCGGATTCGATGTCCAGGCCATTGAGTTTGGCCAGGGCATTGCCGGCTGCCTGATTTTGTGTGGTTTTGGACAGCTCTGGGCTGCGTGGGTCGAAGGACAGGGCGTCCAGGCCCTGGCCGTCGAGCAGGCCATCGCCGTCGACCACTGCGACCCGGAAGCCATTGCTGACCCCGGTCTCGGTGGAGCGCATCACCAGGCGAGATCCGCCCTGGTCGGTGACGATGGACGCCTGAACGCCCGCCTTGGCGGCATTGATCTTGTCCCGGATCTGGGCCAGAGAATTGCTGCCGTCGCTGATGTCGATGCTGATGGCGCTGGCGCCGGCCTTGGGGTCGAAGCCGGTTTGATCGGCATTCCAGGTGCCGAGCTCGATGGTCAAGGTGCCTTGTCCGATCGGACCGGTGCTGGGCTGGTAGCTGGTGGACACCGACTGGGCCGTGGCCAGGCGGCTGACCGACACCGACACATTGCCGGCCGCAGCGCCGCTGCCCGGTGTCACCGTGATGCTGTTGCTGTCACTGGACGTTCCCAGGCCGGCGCCCCAGGTCTCGGGGTTGGTCAGTTTTGCAGCCGCGTCGCGCAAGGCCGACAAGCTGCTTTGCACCTTGCCATAGGCCGAGAGCTGGGTCTTCAGTCCGTCGGTGGCGGTCTTGAGCGTGCTGATCGGTTGGCGTTCCACTGCAACCAGCTTGGTGATCAAGGACTCGATGTCGAGGCCGCTGCCAATGCCGGCGGAGGTGATGGCTGCCATGATGGGACTCCCTTAGGCTTGCGATAGTTCCGCGACCGTGTCTTGTTCTCAAAGCGGCGAAGGCTCGCGGAGGCTAGACAAAAAGGCCGATACGCAAAGGCGGTATCGGCCGGTTGTTCTTGAACTTGAGTGCTGAATCGGCGCCCGCAGTGCTGGCCTCAGGGCCGGCCGCGGCTGGGATCAACCGCCGCGCAGCAAGCTCAGCACCTGCTGCGGCAGCTGGTTGGCCTGGGCCACCATGGCATTGCCGGCCTGTTGCAGGATCTGCGTGCGGCTGAGGTTGGAGGTTTCCGCCGCGTAGTCGGCATCCATAATTCGGCTGCGGGCGGCGCTCTGGTTTTCCACCGAGACCTGCAAATTGGAGATCACCGCTTCGAAGCGATTCTGCGAGGCGCCGAGGGTGGCACGCTGACTGCTGACCGTGTTCAGTGCCACGTCAATGTCATCGATGATGACCTTGAGGTCGGCGGTGGTCGACAAATTGCCGATGACCGCGGCGGTCACGGCCGTGATGGTCGGGTCCGTGGTCATGTCGGAGGTGGTCACCGTGATGGTGTCTTCCGCGCCGGTGTTGGGGCCGACTTGGAATTCCTGCGGTGTGACCGCGTCGGCGCCAAGAATCTTTTTGCCGTTGAAGGTGGTGCCGGCCAGCACGCGCCCAATTTCCAAGGCCAGTTCACCGAATTCCTTGCCGATGGAATCGAGGTCGGTGGTGGTGTTGGTGGCATTGCGTGACTGCACGGACAACTCTCGCATGCGCTGCAAGGTATCGCCGACTTTGGACAAGGCGCCTTCAGCCGTCTGCGCCAGCGAGATGCCGTCATTGGCATTTCGGATCGCGACGTTCATGCCCCGGACTTGTGCATGCATGCGCTCGGCGATGGCCAGCCCTGCCGCGTCGTCCTTGGCGGAGTTGACTCGCATACCCGAGGACAGTCGCTGCATGGACACGGCCAGTGAGCCCTGCGACATATTCAGATTGCGCTGCGCATTCAGCGAGGCAATGTTTGTGTTGATGGTTTGCGGCATTTGAGAACTCCTACAGAATCCGGCAACTCCCGGCCAGGCCGGCGTGTCATTCGGGTTGGCTTCAAGCCTGAGCTTGAGGCTGTCCCGGCAACTCGCCCGGTCTGATCAAGCTGGCCGTCATGGCGTTGGGGTCAGCTTGGGTCCGGACGGCGGGTGATGCAAAAAATGTCTCATCCCGATGTGCAAATTCTTGAGCAGTCTCTGGCCTCCTGAAAGCGGGAATAGGGGGCTAAACCACGCCCATAAAAAAGCTCCGCGCCCGGGGCTAACCCGGGGCGGAGCGAAGTTCAGATGGAGCTTGTAGGGACTGAGGCTTCAGCCGCCGCGCAGCAGAGACAGCACTTGCTGCGGCATCTGGTTGGCCTGCGACACCATGGCCGTGCCGGCTTGCTGCAGGATCTGGGCTCGGCTCAGATTGGCGGTTTCCGAGGCGTAGTCCGCATCCATGATGCGGCTGCGCGAGGCACTCTGGTTTTCCACCGACACCATCAAATTGGAGATCACGGCCTCGAAGCGGTTCTGGGCTGCACCCAGGGTGGCGCGCGTCGAGCTGACCGTGTTGATGGCCGTGTCGATCTGGTCGATCGTGGTCTTCAGGTCGGCCACCGTCTTGGTGTTGTCAATCGCGTCATTGGTCACCGCCGTGATGTCGGCATCAGCGGTCAGATCGGTGGTGGTCACCGTGACGATGTCATTGGCCGTGGTGTTGGCGCCGATCTGGAAATCCTTGGCGCCCGCACCGCCACCCAAGATGGCCGTGCCGTTGAAGGTGGTGCCGGCAAGCACGCGCTGGATTTCAGCGCCGAGTTCCTTGAACTCCTTGCCGATCGAGTCCAGGTCGGTGGTGGTGTTGGTGGCATTGCGAGCCTGCACGCCCAGCTCACGCATGCGTTGCAGCGAATCGCCCACTTTGGACAAAGCACCTTCAGCGGTCTGCGCCAAGGAAATGCCGTCGTTGGCATTGCGCACGGCCACATTCATGCCGCGCACCTGGGCTTGCATACGCTCGGCAATGGCCAGGCCTGCCGCGTCGTCCTTGGACGAGTTGACGCGCATGCCGGAAGACAGGCGCTGCATCGAAGTGGCCAGCGAGAGCTGTGTGTTTGAGGCGTTACGTTGCGCGTTCAGGGAGGCAACGTTGGTATTGATGATGGAGGGCATTTTCAATCCTTTCGGTGTTCAAGACATTCCGGAAACCCGGTCTATACGGTCGATAACCAGGCCGCCATAAAAAGGCCGCCTTGCCAGCAGTCAGGCCGCTTGCGCTGCCTGGTCTGCACCGTCCGCGTCCTGCCTCAAACCCCGGCTGATAAGCCTTGGGGTATGCGGCCGGCTGACCGGACCACGGTGTCCCTTGTTTCCTCGGGCCCGTTGGTTTTGTTATCGAGCGCTGCCTTGCATCACTTGAAGATTTTTTCTTGCCTTCTTTTTAAAAAGAGCCCTTAAAAATGACGCTGCCCGGTCGAGGGGCAGCGTCAAGGGGCTTGTGCTGGAGGGGTGAGATTTTCCGTTCCTGCGACGACGGGTGTACTCAGGGCCAGCGAGGCTGGCCCGGGGTCATCGAAGAAGCGACAGGACTTGCTGCGGCATCTGATTGGCTTGCGCAATCATGGCGGTACCGGCTTGTTGCAGGATCTGCGATCGGCTCAGATTGGCGGTTTCCGTCGCGTAGTCGGCATCCAAGATGCGGCTGCGCGATGCGCTCTGGTTTTCCACCGACACCATCAGGTTGGAGATCACCGCTTCGAAACGATTCTGGGCGGCACCCAAGGTGGCGCGCTCAGAGCTGACGGTGTTGATGGCCGTATCGATCTGGTCGATGGTGGTCTTGAGGTCCGCAGCCGTCTTGGTGTTGTCGATCGCGTCGCCGGTGACCGCGGTGATGTCACCATTGCCGGTCATGTCGGTGGTGGTCACCGTGACCACGTCATTGGCCGTGGTGTTGGCACCAATCTGGAAGTCCTTGGCGCCGGCGCCGGCGCCCAGGATGGCCGTGCCGTTGAAGGTCGTGCCGCCCAGCACCCGCTGGATTTCAGAGCCCAGTTCCTTGAACTCCTTGCCGATCGAGTCCAAGTCTTGGGTGGTGTTGGTGGCATTGCGGGCCTGCACGCCCAGTTCACGCATGCGTTGCAGCGAGTCCGCCACCTTGCCAAGTGCGCCTTCAGCCGTTTGCGCCAGCGAGATGCCGTCGTTGGCATTGCGAACGGCCACGTTCATGCCACGCACTTGAGAGCTCATGCGCTCAGCGATGGCCAGGCCGGCGGCGTCGTCCTTGGCGGAGTTCACACGCATGCCTGAGGACAGGCGTTGCATGGAAATGGACAGCGAGGATTGTGAAGTGGCAACGTTGCGTTGCGCGTTCAGAGAAGCAATATTGCTATTGATGATTGCGGGCATGATGCGCTCCTGTTTCAGCTACGAAGATTCCCGGCTCAGCGCCGACGTGTTGGCAAATGCCTTGTGACATTTGTGACGCGGATGAAAGCCTTGACGCTTTTCCATCCACACCGCCCGGCGCCAGTCAGCCTGTGAAGCCCTGCATTCCCTTGCGAGAGTGCTCAACCAGCGGCCTTGTTACCGGACCACGCGCCTGTTTCCAGACCCGTTGAGAGTGGTATCGGACAACGCCCGAGCGAACTTGAGCGCTGTTTGTCAATAGGCTTGATCGCCGGATAAGCGGTGGGTGCCTCGGCTTGTTTGATGGATCCCCTTCCTGCCCGTGCTGGGCGGGTGGGGCAGGGTGGCAAATTGCGGGCTGCCCTGCGGTCCATCGTGTACCTGTGGCCCCAGCGCTTGCGATCATGAATCGTGTGGCTGAGTGCGGAGCTGACTGTGGTGGCGCGAATCCTTCGTAGAGATCGTCGTAGAGAAGCTGTGTGCTGAAACAAGAGCGGGTCGGCCTGGTGCCGGTCGGGAGGAGCATCCCTGGTGCCTCGCTCTGACTTGTTTTCGGCGCCTCGCGCTCGGCACAGCCTTTGAGAAAAGGCGGCAAGCCTGTGCTTTTCTCGCGAACAACAGCCGGTGCTGTGCCTAAAGTCCTCAGCATTGCGGTCGAAATGCGCGCCCCGCGCAGTTTCAAGCCAGCACCCGCTGAGGCCGCAGCACGCACAGCCCGCCCTCTGGCCGCAAGCCGGATCTGGGGCGGGTGGCTGACCCGACGTTTTTGGCAGCGAGAACGATGGCGCACGGGAAGCGGGCGCTGGCACTGTTTGGCATCAACCCCTTGGAGATTGAAATGCACGCAATGACGCAAGGAACAAAGAAGGCCGTGACACAAGGCCAGCAAGAGGCGCAGCCGCTCGCGCGGCCTGCGGAACTAAGCCCAGAGGCGGCCCTGCTGCTGGCTCAGGCGCGCAATGCAGCGTTTGCCGAAGCGGCGCAAGGTCGCTTGGGGCGTGGCATGTCCATGCTCAAGGACGCTTTGCAGAACGAACCGCTCTCTCATGATCTGATGAGCGACTTGGCGGCCTTGCTGCTCAGCGCTGGCGAGTTGGCCCAAGCCGCTCTGCATGCCAAGCAGGCGCTGGAACTGCATCCCCATCACGGCCCCAGCCTGTACACGCTGGCCTTTGCCTGCTCAGGCCTGGGCAAATCGGCCCAAGCACAAAAGACACTGCGCCATCTGCTCCAGGGGGAGCCCCGCGCCATCGACAGCCTGCTCGACGAGGCCCCCGACCTTTTGCCCGTGGCACGCACCGAGCTGGCGCGCCTGGACGCCTTGTTGGGCGGCGCCTGAGCCGGCGCTGTCGTGTCAGGCCCGGCAGGCGTGACATCGTTCATGCACTGCCCGGCCCGGCCTGAGGGGACAACGCTTTCCCCGGGCCAGTGCCCCGCGAAGGGGACAGCTCTGTAGGACTTTGCCTGACAAGGTTCTGGGAAGAACCGGGACTCAAGAGCTGGATTTGGGCTGATGTTGCGGCTTTGTTTGGATCT
>NZ_JAJIRT010000002.1 GCF_025717675.1 Paucibacter sp. DJ2R-2 | reverse complement strand
TGCCCGGACATGGAGTCAAGGGAGATGTCTTCTGGGATTACGCCGTTGACGCGAGTAGGCATGGTGCGCTCTAACGTTTGAGCTAACCGGACCGTTGCGGTGTGTGGCTAAAGGCCCAGAATGAAATGGAGGGCCTTCTGCCGCACGCCGCAACGGGTCCGGTTGAGCGAATGGTTAGGCCTCATTCGCGACGAAAGTGGCAACGTTTACCTGTTGCTATACCCGTGTCGTGCCATTGCAGCAGCGAGATCATTAATTGCGAGCGTGAGCAAGTCGCTTCGCACCTTCGTCAGAACATCTTGCTTCGTGATTTCTTCTAGTTCGGTTGTTAATCCGTATCTTTCCATAGGTTCTTTAGCGACATTCTCTTGACTGAAGCGTCCGACAAGGCGCTCTCCACTACGGGTAAAGAGGACCAACGACATTCCAGAGTAGAGCAGTACCTCAGAGCGAACATTCGGCGTGCCGCTATCGAAGCGCAATCCGAAACCGCTAGGTACACCTCGCTCATCCATGAAGAATTTTCGGAAGACGAACAGCAGATCGACATCCAGTCTTTTCGCGAGAGCAGCAGATTCTTCAGATGTGAGGTCGAGGCTAACGCCAACAGACTTTGCCGCCAGTTTCGCCCGACGGGTTTCTTGCGCGACGACGCCGGCGTCAGGTACCCTCCAATTGGGGCGTGTAGTTCTTAGGATCTGTTCACCTTCACTCTGTAGCGCAGCGAGGAATGTGTCTCCGAGAGGGTACGTCAGTCGTTTGTATCTCGAGAATCCTGGACGACTCAAGTACCCTTCTTCATCGGACAAGAGGATGAAGGCTGCGGATCCAATGGTTTGGTCGTCAATCGGCCTTCGGGGCGGCGGGGCCGCGCAGCCCGTAACGATTGGACCTAGTGCTGCGAACAGGAAAGTTTGAAGTAGCTGTCGGCGTTGCATACAGATTGCTGTGTCTAAGTATTGGAGAAGGCGCGAGGCGCTGCAGTGGAGACTATGAGGCCTAACGTTTGAGCTACCCGGCCCGCGACGGCAGGACGCCGAAGGGCCAGAATGAAATGAGGCCCGAAGGCGGCATGCCGTTGCGGGTCCGGTTGAGCGAATGGTTAGCCGTCATGGCGCCCTGCCAATCCAACGAGAGCGTTAATGTGCTTCGCTATGTCCTCGGGCGTGGCGTCAACACAGAACAATTGAATTACCTTCTGATCATGATGCCGTTGGCCACCAGTAACTCGCGCCTCCATTTCCAGCAAAACTCTGACGTTGCCTGGCCATGCGTTAGGGCTGCTGCCGCCAGACTTTGCGTACTTGATACTGGACAAAGGTACCTTAGTCGCCAAGCCAGGGCCGAAAGATATTTCAGCACTACCGAACTCCAGCAGTGGTCGATCGAATGGGCTCATCTTCAGGAGAAGTGCAACAACTACTAGCGCCCACGAGGCAGCAAGAATCATTAGAACGCCGCTTTTCAGACCAATCCAGAACAGCGCGGCCGCAATGACGAACATCGGCGCCAGGCTTGCGACGAGCTTCGGCTTTGAGTAGAAGACGAATCTATCCATTGTTGACGGCTAACGTTGAAGCTGAGGGGCCGAAGCTAGCTGGCCGCGCGGAGCTGAAGATATACAGGCAGCGTAGCGCGGCCAGCTGGCGTAGGTCCACTCGAGCGACCTGTTAGGCCTCCAGCGCGTAATCATGCTTGTGCCCACACGACCTCGCCTGGGTGATGCTCCTTGATAGTTGCAACGGCGCACTCGACTGCGTCCCATTCACCCTCGGCAATCTCGTAGTCGAAATCTGTCACATCGGCACCGTCAGCTCTGAGCGCTTCCAACTCATCCGGCGAGAGAACTCCAGCCGTAACCCACAGCGCACAACCCGAGGCACCAAGGCCGACGAAGCTTTCATATCCGGATCGAGAGGAAATGAGGAACACCATGAAAGAGGCCTAACGTGTTGTATATCGCAGGCAAACGCCGCTTATCACGGCTGCCGTCGCAATAACCGGTTGCACGCATGGCCAAGTAAGTGCTTGTCGGAATTGATTTTTCCTGCTGATTGTCTGCATTTCATCCAGCATTAATTTTCACGACAAAAGCCGCGCTTGTTACAAACAACCTGGTCGGTTCGTCGGGCGTCGGCAGCTGGATCGTAGGTGGCTATGTTGCCATCAAATCGCAGCGTTATTTCGCCGACATTCACCCGTTCACCCGTTCACCCGTTCACTTCTCTCCGCTTCACTCACTCAAATCCTGCAACTGCACCAACCGCTGATACAGCCCGCCCTCGAGCGCCATCAACTCGCCGTGGCTGCCGCGTTCGACCAGGTGGCCGTGGTTGAGTACGACGATCTGGTCGGCTTCGCGGATGGTGGAGAGGCGGTGGGCAATCGCCACCACGGTGACGTGGCCGCGCAGCGCCGTCAGGGCTTCGCCGACGATTTGTTCGGTCGCGCTGTCGATATTGGAGGTGGCTTCGTCGAGGAACAAAATCTTGGGTGCGCCGGCCAGGGCGCGGGCCATGGCGATCAGCTGTTTCTGGCCAGTGGAAACGCGGGCGCCGCCTTCGCCGAGCAAGGTGTCATAACCCTGGGGCAGGGCGGACAGGAATTCATCGATGCGTGCGGCGCGGGCAGCCTCGCGCATCTGCGTTTCGCTGATGTCGGGGCGGCCCATGGTGATGTTCTCGCGCGCGCTGGCGGCCATCAGATAGGGCTCTTGCGGCACCAGGCCCACGGCTTGGCGGAAGGCCTCGTCGGGCACGCTGTCCAGGGCCTGGCCGTCGATCGTGATGCGGCCTTGCTGGGGGGCGTAAAAGCGCAGAAGCAGGGAGAGCAGGGTGGACTTGCCGCTGCCCGTGTGGCCGACGATGCCGACAAAGCTGCCGGGTTCGAAGTGCAGGTTCAAGCGCTCCAGCACCGGGCGGCCAGGTTGGTAGCTGAACTCCAGGCTTTCGATGCGGATCTCGCCGGCTTCGATGCGCCGGCCGGCTTGCTGGCTGCTGCTGACCGGTGCGGTTTCCTGCAGCAGGCTGCGCACGCGTGCGGCGGCAATCATCGATTGCTGCAGCTGGCTGAACTGCAAGGTGATCTGGCTCAGTGGCTCGACCACGCGGGCGATATAGCTCAGGAAGGCGTAGAGCAAGCCCACCTCCAGCCCGCTCAGATCGCGCTGGCCGAAGCCGTAGATCACGGTCACCAGCAGCAGCACATTGAGCAGGTCCAGGGCCGGGCGCAGCAGCCAGGCATTGGCGCTGAGCTCGCGTACGCGGGCGCCCCGGTGCTGGGCATTGGTGGCCTCGAAGCGGGCGCTGAAGCGCGGCGCAGCGCCGGCCGATTGCAGCATGGCCATGCCGGCCATGCTCTCGGCCATCTGCGCGTTGATGTCGCTGCGCAACTCGCGCGCACGCGCCACGGCCGGCGCGCTGAGGCGGCGGTAGATGCTGATGATGATCAGCATGGCCGGCACCAGCATGGCCACGATCAGCATCAGCCGCCAGTCCAGCCAGGCCATGGCGATCAGCGAGCCGAGCACGACGATGCTGGAGTCGAGCATCACGTACAAGACCTGGCGGTAGAGGGTGTTGACCGCCTCGCTGTCGTTGGTGACGCGACTGACCAGCTGGCCGGTGATGGCGCGGTCGAAAAAGGCCATGGGCAGGGCCAGCACATGGCTGTAGACCCGCTCGCGCAGGCGCTGCACCGAGCGCCGCGCCACGCCGGCCATGCGGCTGAGCTGTGCAAAGCGGATCCAGCTGGCAGCCCAGCCGGTCAGCAGCAGGGCAGCCAGCAGGCTGGCCATGGCCTGCACGTCCATCCCGTCGAAACGACCGGGTAGCAAATAGGTGTCGATGTAGTGCTTGCCAAGGATGGGCCCCAGCGCTTCCAGGCCGGCGGCCGTGATCAGCCAGGCCAGGCCGCGCCAGAGCTGCGGCCGCTCGGGCTGGGCCGCTTCCATCAGCAGGCCGACCGCTGCCCAGGGGGACTCGGGTTTGCTGGCTTCGGCGCTGCTGTTGCTGTTGTCGTTGCCTGCCGTGGCGGTGTCAGAGTGCGTCAAGGCTGGCCTCCAGTTGTTGATAGCGCCACTGCGTGGCATACCAGCCACCCAGGGCGAGCAGCTCGGCGTGGCTGCCGCGCTCGGTGATGCGGCCGCCGCGCAGCACCAGAATCTGATCGGCCTCCATGACCGCGCTCAGGCGGTGGCTGACGATGATGGCGCTGTGCTCGGGGCGCTGGCGGCGCTGGGCGCGCAGGTGGTCGAGGATCTGTGTTTCGGTGCCGGTGTCCACGGCCGAGAGCGCATCGTCCAGGAGCAGAACCCCCATGCCTCCTGAATGGGCTGGCCCGGCGCTTGGAACACCGAGATGGAGCAGCGCCCGGGCAATCGCCACCCGCTGTCGCTGGCCGCCCGAGAGCGTCACACCGCGCTCGCCGATTTCGGTGGCATAGCCCTGCGGCAGGCGCAGGATGTCCTCGTGCACGGCGGCCAGGCGCGCTGCTTCTTCGACCTCGGCGGCGCTGGCCTCGGGCCGGGCCAGGGCGATGTTCTCGCCGATGCGGGCCGAGAACAGGAAGGGCTCTTGCGGCACCCAGGCCAAGGCGCGCCGCAGCGCCGCCAGGCGCAGCGCGGGCAAGACCTGGCCCCCAAAGGTGATCTGCCCTTGGCTGGGCTCGAACTGGCGCAGCAGCAGACGCAAGAGTGTGGACTTGCCCGACCCGGTCGGTCCCACCAGGCCCAGGGTCTGGCCGGGTGGCAATTCCAGCGCAATGTCCTGCAGGGCCGGCTTCTGAGCCTCGGGGTAGCTGAAGCTGACTGCCTCGAAGCGCAGGGTGGCCGCCGGCGGCAGATCAGCCTGGCCCTCGTCCTGCAGGCTCAGCGGCGCTTCCAGCACTGGGCCGAGGCGGTCCCAGGCCGCGCGGCCGCGCTCCAGCAAGGACAGCACCCAGCCGGCGGCGAACATCGGCCAGATCAGCTGGCCCAGGTACATGGTGAAGGAGGTCAGCTGGCCGATGCTCAGCTCCTGGCGCGCCACCAGCCAGCCGCCCAGGCCCAGGGCGATGGCCATGGCCGCGCTCAGGGTCATGCCCACGGCGGGCTCGAACGCCGCCTCCCAGCGCTGGGCCTGGAAGCTGGCCTCGCCGGCGCCGGCGGCCAGCTCGCTGAACTGGCGGGTGTTGCGCGGCAGCAGGCCCAGGGCGCGCAGGGTGCGCACACCGCTCAGGCCTTCTTGCACATGCTGGTTCAGCCCGGAGAACTGGGACAGGGAGCTTTGCCAGGCATGGTGCACATGGTTGGAGATGCGCCAGAAGGCAAAGGCCATGAAGGGAAAAGGAATCAGGGTGGCCAGACCCAGGCGCCAGTCCACACCCACCGTCATCATCAAGAGCACCAGCAGCAGGGTCAGGCTGCCGTCAAACGCGGCGAGCAGGGCTTCGCCGGCGGCCATTTCGACGGCGTCGATGTCGTTGGTGGCCAGGGCCATCAGGTCGCCGGTGCGCTTGGCCTGAAAGTAGGCCGGGCCTTGCAGGCTGAGCCGGGCATAGAGCCGGGTGCGCAGCTGCTGGCCTAGGCGGTAGGCGGCCGCAAACAAGGCCAGGCGCCAGCCCACGCGCAGCAGGTAGATGCAGACCCCCGCGCCCACCAGCAGAGCCAGCTCGTGCAGCAGGGCTGTGCCTTGCAAGCGGCCGGCCACCAGGCCGTCCACCACCTGGCCCACCTGGCGGGGGATCCAGACGATCAGCAGGGCAATGCCAGCCAGCATCAGGGCCGAACCGGCATAGGCCGGCCAATGCCGGCGCACAAAGCCGGCGAGCATCTGGGTCAAGGTCATGGGGAAGGGAGCGAGGTTGGCGAGTTCGGGCCGCGGCCGGCAGGGGCGGCGCACACTTCAGCGGAGGGCTGGCGCGCCGTCCGAGGCTGGCTGGGCTGGACAGGATTCTAGGAGGCGCGCTCGCCCGGCTTTGTCAGCAGCCCGGACTGGCCCTCAGACCCGTGAGCGCCTGCCCTCGCAGCCCCCGCGTTTCGGGTGTCTCAAGTTGTCATCTATCCGCACTAGCATCTATTGCGTCCGGCTTGAATTGGCCAAAGACTGCACTGGCAAACGTTTGTTTGCGGCATGGGCGCCGGGGATGCTGTGTCGTTCGCCACCCCGCTTTCCCCCTCCCTTGATCCCATTTTTCTTTTCATGTCGGAGTCCTCATGAAACTGAACACCCTCGTCGGCCTGCTGGCCACTGCGTTCGCCGCCCCGCTGGCCCTGGCGTCGAGCAATGGTCTGGTCATCAGCCAGGTCTACGGCGGTGGTGGTGCCACCACGGGCAGCCCCAGCTTCAAGCACGACTATGTCGAACTCTTCAATGCTGGCAGTCAGCCGGTCAACCTGGCCGGCTACTCGCTGCAGTACGCCAGCGCCACGGGCACCGGCAACTGGAGCGTTTCGGCCCTGAGCAATCTGAGCAACACCGTGCTGCAGCCGGGCCGCTACCTGCTGATCCGCCAGGGCACGGGCGGCAGCCTCGGCGCCGACATCAGCACGCAAGACGGCACCGGCACCCTGAACCTCAGCGCCAGCGCCGGCAAGATCGCCCTGGTGGCCAACAGCACCGCCCTGAGCGGCGCCAATCCGGCCGCCAGCAGCTACATCGACCTGGTCGGCTACGGCGGCGCCAATGGTTTCGAGACTGCGCCCACGCCAGCGCTCAGCAACACCAGCTCGGCCCTGCGCAAGAGCGCCGGCTGCAAGGACGACAACAACAACAGCCAGGACTTCGACATCGGCAGCCCGCTGCTGCGCAACTCGGCCACGCCGGCGAACGTCTGCGGCGGCGGCGTGCCGGGCGACCAGCCCATCGTGCCGGTCTGCCCCGACAGCTCGGCCACGGCCGGCCAGACCAGCCGCTTCAATGTGACGGCCAGCGACGCCGACAGCATCGTCAACGCCCGTTCCATCTCGGGCAACTGGCCTGCCGGCATCACCCTGGGCGCCTTCACCCCGGCGGAGGCCGATGGCGGCGTGGCCACGGCCGAGGTCGAGGTGGATGCCTCGGTCGGCGGCGGCAGCTACAGCCTCAATCTGCAGTGGGCCAACAACGAGGCGCAGACGGCTGTTTGCAGCTTCAAGGTCAATGTGGCCGGCCTGACGCCGATCTACAGCATCCAGGGCAGTGGCGCCAGCAGCCCGCTGCTGAACCAGACCGTCAGCACCGGCGGCGTGGTCACCTACCTGAGCCCCACCGGCTTCTACCTGCAAGACCCGCTGGGCGACGGCAACCCCGCCACCTCGGACGGTATCTTCGTCTTCACCAGCACCGCGCCCATCGTGGCCGTGGGCCAGAAGCTGCAGCTCAGCGGCGTGGTCACCGAGTTCACTGCCGGCCAGGGCACCATCACCCAGCTGAAAAACATCAGCGGCTTGACGGTGCTGAGCAGCGGCCACCAGATCGAGCCCACGGCCGTCAACCTGGCCACCTTGCCCAATGGCGCGCTCGAGGCCTATGAAGGCATGCTGGTCACGCTGAGCGGCCCTATCACCGTGCAGCAGAACTACTTCCTCGGCCGCTACGGCCAGCTGACCCTGGCCGCCGGCGGCCGCTTGCTCAACCCGACCAACATCCTGCGCCCCGGCCCGGATGCCCAGGCGCTCTACCAGGCCAACTTGGCCCGAGCCATCATCCTGGATGACAACACCCTGGTGCAAAACCCCAACCCCGTGCCCTTCATGGGCCAGGACAACACGGTGCGCGCCGGTGACACCATCGAGTCGCTGACCGGCGTGATCGACTTCGGCCCCGCCACCAGCAATGCCACCGGTGCCTCCATGTACCGCCTGCAGCCGGTGGGCACGCCGCAGTTCCAGCGCAGCAACCCGCGCCCGCAGACCGCGCCGGCCGTGGGCGGCAATGTGCGCATCGCCAGCGCCAATGTGCTGAACTTCTTCACCACCTTCACCAACGGCCAGACGGCCTCGGGCCAGACTGGCCAGGGTTGCAGCCTGGGCGGTGCCAGCTCGGCCGCCAATTGCCGTGGCGCCGACAACCTCAA
Source organism: Paucibacter sp. DJ2R-2 (assembly GCF_025717675.1). Lineage (GTDB taxonomy): Bacteria > Pseudomonadota > Gammaproteobacteria > Burkholderiales > Burkholderiaceae_C > Paucibacter_A. Next base: position 508,830 of record NZ_JAJIRT010000002.1, on the reverse strand, counting down.
TGAGTTCACCCGCCAGAAGGCCAAGATCGTCGCTTCGCTGAGCACGCTCAATGCCGATGTCGTCGGCCTGATGGAGATCCAGAACAACGGCCAGGTGGCCGTGCAGAACCTGGTGGACGGCCTGAACGCCGTGCTCGGCGCCGGAACCTATGCCTCCGTGGCCCTGCCGGGCGACACCGGCGACGACGCCATCCGTGTGGCCATGATTTACAAGCCGGCCAAGCTGAGCCCGGTGGGCGCGCCGCTGTCCGACACCGACCCGGTCAACAACCGCCCGACCCTGGCGCAAGGCTTCCGCGCCGCCAATGGCGAGCATTTTGCGGTGCTGGTCAACCATCTGAAGTCCAAGAGCTGCAGCGGTGCCTCGGGCACCGACGCCGACCAAAACGATCTGCAAGGCTGCTACAACGCCACCCGCCAGCAGCAGGCGCAGCGCCTCAAGGTCTTTGTCAGCCAGGTCCAGGCGGCGGCCGGTACGCAGGACGTGATCCTGCTTGGTGACTTCAATGCCTATGCCAAGGAAGACCCGATCGAGATCCTGACCCAGGGCGGCGCCATCGTCGACCTGGTCGGTCGCATCGACCCCGAGGACTACTCCTACGTCTTCGACGGTTTTGCCGGCCGCTTGGATCATGGCTTCGGCAGCGCGTCCATCGTGCCCAAGGTCAGCGGCGCCACCTCCTGGCACATCAATGCCGACGAGCCCACCGTCATCGACTACAACACCGAGTTCAACCCGGCCGGCTATTACAGCGCCGAACCCTACCGCTCCAGCGACCACGACCCCATGGTCCTGGGCCTGAACCTGTACAAGGCCATCAAGGGCACGGCCGGCCGCGACAACTTGGTGGGCACGGCCGGTGACGACATCATCGAAGGCGGCCCCGGTGCCGACACCTTGACCGGCGGTGGCGGCCGCGACCAGTTCGTTTACACCAGCATGACCGATGCCGGCGATGTGATCACTGATTTCAACCCCGCCGATGACCTGCTCGATGTACGCGCCCTGCTGCAAAGCCTGGGTCTGAACCTGGCCGACCCTTTTGCCCAAGGCCACATCGTCTGCACCAATGTCAGCAGCAATGCCCTGGTCGGCATCGACGCCAAGGGCACTTCGGGCTTCCAGAAGAGCCGGCCGCTGGTGCAGCTCAAAGGCTTGCGCTGCGATCAGCTGAGCCCCGTCAATTACCGCTACTGATGCTGAGGCGCGAGGGCTTGGTCCTCGTGCCACCTGCCCACCATTTTCTGGAATCACCGACCATGAAGAAGTTCTCTCACACCCTGATCCGCGGCGCAGCCGCCATGGCCTTGCTCACTGGCGCCCTGACCGCTCAGGCCGCCACCTACAACTTCAGCGGCACCGTCATTTCCGGCCCGCAGCTCGGCCAGCTGCTCAGCGGTCAGTTCAGCTTTGACGATGCCGCAGCCGCCCTGGCGGGCCCGGATGGCAGCGTGGCCCTGACCGGCTTGAGCCTGAGCTTTCTGGGCCAGACCTTCCAGCTGGGCCAAGCCCTTGATCCCTACGCCCAGTTCGAGGGCGGCCAGCTGATCGGTCCCAACGCCGGCTTCAGCGGCTTCGCGATGCCCGGCGCCACGCTGCAACTGCAGTCCTTCTTCGGCAGCAGCAATTTCACCTACAACGCGGGCGGCCTGGACAGCCTGGGCGAGCTGAGCATCAGCGCCGTGCCCGAGCCTGCCAGCTGGGCCCTGGGCCTGGCCGGCCTGGCCGTGGTGCTCGGACTGAGCCGTCGCCGCCGCGCCCTGAGCGCCTGAACGCGCAGCGGACCTAGCGGCTCAGCGCCAGCCGCAAGCCGAAGCCCAGCAGCATCAGCCCCGCCAGCTTCTCCAGCCAGCGGGCGATGCTGGGGTTGGCGCGCATGCGCGCGGCCAGATGATGGGTCAGCAGGCTGGCCACCACGCCGTAGCTGAAGCCCAGCACCGCGATGGTGGCGGCCATGGCTGCGAAGGTGCGCAGGCCCGGCTTTTGCGCCGGGTCCACAAACAGCGGGAAGAAGGCCATGTAGAAGACGATGGCCTTGGGGTTGAGCAGGGTGATGAAAAACGCCTGCTGGAAATACTGGCGCGGCTGGATGTTCAGAATCGGTGCCGCGCCCGGCTTGGCGCGCAGCATCTTCAGGCCCAGCCAGGCCAGATAGCCGGCGCCCAGCCATTGCACAGCGGCAAACGCGGTCGGGTAGGCCGCCAGCAAGGCCGCCACACCGGCCACCGCCAGCCAGAGCAACACCTGGTCGCCGGCGACGATACCGGCGGAAGCGGCGATGCCGCCGCGCAGGCCGCCCTTGCTGGTCGAGGTGATCAGGGCCAGATTGCCGGGCCCGGGGATCAACAGAAACACCAGGATGGCGGCGACAAAAGCGCCGTAGTCTGCAATGCCGAACATGGGTGGGCTTTCTGGTGAATGGTGAATGGTGAATGATGAATGATGAATGATGAATGATGAATGATGAATGATGAATGATGAATGATGAATGATGAATGATGAATGATGAATGGTGCCATCGCTTCTGCCCCTCGACTCACCATTCACGACTCACCATTCACGACTCACGACTCACGACTCACGACTCACGATTCACGATTCATCCCTCGCCCTTCAATACGTCCTGCTCCCCTTGAACTGCGCGTGCTGGCGCCGCTGCAGCGTGGTGCTTCGGCTCATGGCCGCGAAACTGACGCTGGCGTGGGCGTGCATGATGGCCAGGCCCAGGGCGTCGGCAGCGTCCTTGCCGGGCTCGCCGGGCAGGTTAAGCAGGCGCTGCACCATGTGCTGCACCTGCTCTTTCTTGGCGTGGCCGTTGCCGACGATGGCCTTCTTCATTTGCAGGGCGGTGTACTCGGCCACCGGCAGGTCGCCGGCCACCAGGCCCGTGATCGCCGCGCCGCGCGCCTGGCCCAGCAGCAGGGTGGACTGCGGGTTGACGTTGACGAACACGATCTCCACCGCTGCGCATTGCGGCTGGTAGCGCGTGCAGACCTCGCGCACGCCGTCAAAAATGATTTTGAGCCGCGCCGGCAGGTCGCCGGTGGCCACCGCGTTGGTCTTGATGGTGCCACTGGCGATATAGCTCAGCCGCGGGCCATCGGCATCGATGATGCCAAACCCCGTGGTCTGCAAGCCAGGATCGATGCCGAGTATGCGCATGGTGAAAAGGGTCTCAGGAATGGTTCGCGTGGGGAGGGGTTCTGCGCAGGCTCACATTCGCACGGCGAATGTGAAGGCGCGCCAGCGCCGTGCCGAAGCTAAAGCCCGTGGTCTGCAAGCCAGGGTCGATGCCGAGAATTCTCATGCCGCAAGTGTCGCAGCTGTCGCGGCGTGCCCGGTGATGGGCTGTTTGGCTCAGACCTGACACCAAACCGTCACGGTTGGATATCTCATCTTTGCTGCATCTCTTCAATGCATATGAGGGTTTTGTCATAACGGCCTACTCCGAGGGAACTGGGCCCGGAAATCCCGGCTTATCGACTGGCCTCGCGATGCGCGCCTGAGAAGAATGCTGGCCATGCCCTGAGCCCGCTCCATGAAGCTGGGCCAGGAGTCTTGACAGAGCTTTCTTCAGGGAGAAGAAAAAATGAGCAGAGCAGTTGGCTTTGGCATGCGCACGCGCATGCGTGTCTTCGCGGCCGTGTTGACGGCCTTTACTTTGCTGGCCATGGCCCTGGGTCTGCAGCGCCTCGGTGCGCTGGAGCAAGGCATGCGCACGGTGTATGAAGACCGAGTGCTGCCTTTGAAGCAGCTCAAGCGTGTGGCCGATGCTTATGCGGTTCAGGTGGTGGACGGCGCCCACAAGGCGGCCCACAGCGGCCACGACATGAAGCAAGCCGCGCAGGACCTGCAGGCCGCCCGGGACACGGTCAACCGTGAGTGGGCGGCCTACCGCGCCACTCAGATGGACGCCAGCGAGCTGGCGCTGGCCCAGGAGGTCGAGTCCGCCATGCGCGCCGCCGAAGCGCCCTTGCTGGCGCTGCGCCAGCTGTTCGAGCGCCAGGCCCTGCCCGAACTGCAAACCTTTACGGCACAGCAGATGTATCCGGCCATTGACCCTATCTCCAGCCGGATCGAGGCCCTGGTCGAGCTGCAGCAGCAGGTGGCCGAGCAGGAGTACCTGGCGGCTCAGGCCAGCTACCGCCAGACCGTGCAGATGCAAATCGGCCTGATGCTGGCGGCCGTGCTGGTGGGCGCGCTGGTGGCGCAATCGGTGGTGCGCTGGTTGACTCGCACGCTCGGCGGAGAGCCGGAGCTGGCCGCACAGGTGGCAGGGCAGATCGCTTCGGGGGATCTGTCACAGCGAATCCAGCTTCAGGCAGCGGGCGGCGTGCCTGCTGCGCAGAGCAGTGTGATCGGCGCGATGGCGGCCATGCAGACTCGCTTGCGCGAGGTCATCGGCGAGATCGCCTGCGCCTCCAGTTCGGTGGCCTCGGCGGCCGCGCAGATCGCCATGGGCAATCAGGACCTGAGCGAGCGCACCGAGAGCCAGTCTGCCAATGTGCAGCAGACGGCGGCCACCATGGCCAAGATGACCGAGGCGGTGCAGGACTCGGTCAAGGTGGTCAACGAAGCCGGTGCCCTGGCCCGTGGTGTCTCAGACACGGCCGACCGCAGCGCGGCCGTGGTGGAGCAGGTGGTCAGCACCATGCAGGGCATTGCCCAGGCCAGCCAGCGCATTGGCGAGATCACCTCGGTCATCGACGGCATTGCCTTTCAGACCAATATCCTGGCCTTGAATGCGGCCGTCGAGGCGGCGCGCGCGGGCGAGCAGGGGCGCGGTTTTGCCGTCGTGGCCTCCGAGGTGCGCAGCCTGGCGCAGCGGGCCACGTTGGCGGCTCGCGAGATCAATGGTCTGATCGCCGCCAGTGGGGAGAAAGTGGCCGATGGCTATGGCCAGGTGCAGGCCGCCGGGGCCTCGATGGAAGGCTTGTCGCAGCAAATCGCGGGCGTCAGCCAGCTGATCCAGGGCATGGGCGACCGCTCCAGCCACCAGAGCCGCGGCATCGGCGAAATCAACCAGGCCATTGGCGAACTGGATGCGCACACTCAGAAGAACGCCGCCCTGGTCGAGGAGTCCTCAGCGGCGGCGCATGGCTTGCGTGAGCAGGCGCAGCGTCTGAATGAGACGGTGGCCTACTTCCGGCTGCAGGCATCCTGAGCCCAGGCTTGCTGAGGGGGGCAGAAGGTGGCTGAGGCCTGAGCCTTCAGAACTACGCGTGCTTGTGGTGCCGGCGGCAAGCCCCATCTCGGGCCTGTGGCCAGCGCCCGCGCTCAGAGCTTTTCGCCCATCTCGGCCAGCAAGCGCTGCAGCTCGCCGCTTTCATGCAAAAGGTTCAGCTGTGACTCCAGCTCGCGGGCAAACTGAGCCAGCTCGGGCCGCTTGGCGAGCGCCTGCCGTGAAAGCACCAGATAGGCCTGCTGCTCGGAAAGCGCCAGCGCTGGCCTCAGCTGCGCCGGCATGCGCGGGGCCCAGAGTTTGTCCGTCAGGGCTTGTTTGTGGGTGAGTTCTATGCTGATTCGCTCGTTGGCATAACAGTCGATCTGCCCTGTTGCCAGCGCAGCCAGGGCATCTCGGCCGTTGCGAAACTCGACCTTGTGAACCCAGCCGCGCTGGACGGCATCGACCACCGTGGGGCTGATCAGGTAGCCACGGTTCACGCCGATGCGCCGGCCGCCAAAATCTTGCGGCCAATGGCTGCCTGCGCCCAGGCCGCTGGTAGACGAGCAGCTCAGTACCACCTGTTCGCGGTAGGGCAGGCTGATGTAGTGTGCGATCCAGTCGCGCCCCATGCCGTGGTAGGGCGGCAGCAGCGCATCGGCTTCGCCCAGCTCAGCTTCGCGCAGCGCGCGCGCCCAAGGCATGGGCTTGAACTCCAGGCGCCAGCCGGGCAAGGCCTCGGCCGCGCGCCGCACCAGCTTCAGGTAGAGCCCGTCGGGCTTGCCGTCTTGGACATGGCTGAACGGTGGCGCGGCATCGTCGGTGGCGATTCGCACCGTGCGCGGTTCGGCCAGCGCAGGGCCGCCGCTGGCCCAAAGCAGAAAGAAAAACAGCCATGCGATGGATGTCGCAAGACCGCGCCGAAACAATTTGGGTTTCAATCGCGCCTCCCCTCGTCTAATTGCAAGGTGGCCGAAGTGTAGCGATTGGAGTCAGCAGCGTGTGTGGCGAGCACCCAGCGCTGCCCTACAGCGCCAGCTTGAAATACCAGCGCACCGAATGGAAAAACACCGGCGCGGCGAAGCACAGCACGGCGATGCGGTCGAGCAGGCCGACCGCGCCGGTGATGGAGCTTCGGTTGCCCCAGTAGCGCACGCCGGCGTCGCGCTTCAGTGCTTTCATGACCAAGGTGCCGAAGCTGCCGGCACCGGCGGCGATGAAGGCCATGACCAGGGCCTGGCCGACCTTGAAGGGCGTGATCCAGTAGAGCAGGGCGCCGACCAGGGCGGCGCTCAGGGTGCCGATCCACCAAGCGCGCATTGAGAAACTGCGGCTGATGCGCCGCGCCACCGGGCGGCGGCGCAGGCGCCGGCTGGCCACCAGCTGGGCCAGCTGGCCGCAACTGACCACCATCACCAGAAAGAACAGCAGGAAGGCGCCGCGGCCCCGGTAGCCGGGGAAGTCCAGCAGCAGCAGAGCCGGCGCATGGGACAGGCCGTAGACGCAGACCATGATGCCCCACTGGATCTTGGCATTACGTTCGAGGAAGCGGGCCGGGTCGTCGGCCAGTGCGCTGACCACCGGAATCGCCAGAAAGGCGTAGACGGGGATCAGCACCGAGAACAGATCGAAATGCCTCCCGCCGGTCAGCACGTACTGCACGGGCAGGATGACAAAGAAGGCCAGGATCAGGCTGCGGTGGTCGGCGCGGCGGGTGTGCATCAGGGTGATGAACTCGCGCAGGGCCAGGAAAGACAGCACGCCGAACAACAAGGTGGCGCCCAGCGGGCCTGAGATCCAGGCCGCCCAGAACAGGCAGGCGCCGCCCCAGAGGAAACCGAGTTCATGGCGCAGGCCGCGGCGGCGCGGTGCCAAGGTCAGAGGTGCATCGCCCCAGAGGGTGGAGTCGAGGTGGCTGTCCGCCTCGCCCGGCCGGTCATCGTCCTGGCTGAGGCCGCGGTGGCGGGCACGCAGCTGCAGCACAAAGCTGGCCAGGCTGAGCAGCATCAGGGCGCCGAACAAAATGATGAAGAGCAGAGCGACCTGGCCGCTGCTGTCCAGGGACTTGAGCCATTGAATCGGATTCATCATGATGCTGCCCCGCCCCCTTCGCCGCAGCCCGGGCGGCAGGCCAGCACGGCCGCGCGCGCACGCTCCAGGAAGGCGCGCTTGTCCTCGTCGGCCTTGAGCTGGATCGGCGCGCCAAAGGTGACCGTGCAGAGAATCGGTACCGGCACGATCTCGCCCTTGGGCATGACACGCTGGACGTTGTCGATCCAGGTCGGGATCAGGCGCACCTCGGGGAACTGTTCGGCCAGGTGGTAGAGCCCGGCCTTGAAGGCCTGCGGCTCGCCCTTGTTGGAGCGCGTACCCTCGGGAAAGATCACCAGGGAGTCACCGTTGCGCAAGGCCTCGATCAGGGGCTCCAACGGGTCTTCATCGGGCGAGCTGCGGGTGCGCGAGACGTAGATGGCGTTGAACACCGCGCGGGTCAGCCAGCCTTTGAGCGGGCTGCTGGTCCAGTAGTCGCGGGCGGCAATCGGGCGGGTTTGGGCGCGCAGCTCGCGCGGCAGCGCGGCCCAGATCAGCACCCAATCGAAATGGCTTTGGTGGTTGGCGAAATAGATGCGCTGCTCCGCCATGGGCGGGCAACCTTTCCAGTGACCTTGGGCGCCGGTGATCAAGCGCGCCAGCGAAGACAGGGCCAGACCGGCCGCGGAAGCAAGAGACATGGCGAGATGGTAGCCGTTGGCCGGCCTCGCTCGGAAGACGTCTCAGTGGCCGCGCAGCATCCAGTAGATCAGCAGCCCTGCAGTCAGCCCGCCTTGCGACCAGAGTGTCAGGCGCAGCAGGCGCTGTGCGCCTGCGGGCAAACGCGTCTTCAGAGAGGCCTGCAAGGATAGACCCAGCACCAGGCAAACAGCCACCAACACAGCCCAGGCCATCCAGACGATGCCGATGCCCATGCAGCCAAAGCCTTCACAGCGCAATCGCCAGGTCAACAGTGCACCGCCAAACATCAGCAGGCTCAGCATCACGAACAGTGCCAGCAGCAGGCCCTGCAGGAGGCTCAGACGGTTTGCCTGATTCATGGCACTTCAGCGCTTCACCGCGCCAAAGGGGTCGCCCGCGCGCCAGGCCGGCAGGGCCTCCGCGTCGGCGACCGCGCGGCCCAGATGCAAGGTGTACTGCGCCTGTTCGCGCATGCCGGCGAGGTCCCAGCTCGGGTCGTACTGGTCGCTGGGCTGGTGGTAGCGCTTGCCGTAGGCGCGGCGCTTCTCGGCCACGGCCGGCGATTCATCGAGGTACTGGCCGCCGCTGCTGACCGAAAACGCCGGCACGCCGGCCTTGGCGAAGCTGAAATGGTCGCTGCGGAAGTAATAGCCGCCGACATCGACGCGCGGCGGCGCGATGCTCAAGCCCATTTGCCGGGCCACCTGGGCCGCCAGCGCGCCGAGATCGCTGCGCTCGGCGCCATGAGCACCGATGTCGCGCGTGCGGCCCACGAAGTTGAGGGTGTCGAGGTTGAGGCCGGCCGCCGTGCGGGCCAGGGGCCAGAGCGGCTGCTGGGTGTACCAAGCGCTGCCCAGCAGGCCCTGCTCTTCGGCGGCCACCCAGAGGAACATCTGGCTGCGCCGCGCCGGTTGGCGCACGGCAGCCTGCGCCATCGCCAGCAGGGCGGCCGTGCCCGAGGCGTTGTCCACCGCGCCGTTGAAGATCTGCGTTTCGCCGCGCTCGTTCGTGATCGTGCCCAGATGGTCCCAGTGGGCGGTGTAGATGACGAGTTCGTCCTTGAGCTTGGGGTCGCTGCCCGGCACCAGGCCGGCCACATTGAACTGCTCCAGGCGCCGCACGGCGGCATGCAGCTCGCCGCGCAGGCGCAGGCCCAGGGGCACGGGCTGGAACTCGCGGGTCTCGGCCTGGGCGCGCAGCGCGTCCAGGTCCAGTCCGGCAGCCTGGAACAGCTGCTGGGCGGCTGGCTCGCTGATCCAGCCTTGCAGTGGCAGGCCCGGGTTGGCGCCGTCGAGCTGGAACTGCTCGCTGAAAGCGCCCTGGCTGACCACGCTCCAGCTGCTCAGGGTCGAGGCCTCGGTGTGCAGCACCAGCACGCCCTTGGCGCCGCGGCGCAGGGCTTCCTCGTACTTGTAGCCGCGGCGGCCGTAAATCGTCATCGCCTTGCCGGCAAAGCGGCCGGGTTCGGCCTCGGTGGGATAAGGGTCGTTGGCCAGCACGATCAGCACCTTGCCGCGCAAGTCCTGGCCCTTGAAATCGTCCCAGCGTTCTTCAGGCGCGCTGATGCCGTAGCCGGCAAACACCAGCTCATCGGCCAAAGCATTGAGCGCCTGGCCATTGCCGCTGCCGTAGACCCAGTCGGCGCCGAACTTCAGCACCGGCGCTGCCGTCTTGCCGCCTTCGATTTGCAGCTGGCTTTGCGCCTGAAGCGTGCGGGCGCCCAGCAAGCGCACGGCCTGGCGGTAGCCGCCGCCGGGCACGGCCGGCTGCAGGCCCAGCACTTTGGCTTGCGTCTCCAGATAAGCCACAGTGAGCTCGCCGCCGCGCTGGCCGGTGCCGCGGCCTTCGAACAGGTTGGAGGACAGCAGGGCCAGGTGGGCGCGCAGCGGAGCTTCGTCCACCTCGGGCCCTTGGGCGTGCGGCTTCAGCGTTGCGGCCTGGGCTTGAACTTGGGTGGGCAGCAAACCCCCGCCCAAGCAGGAAGCCAGGGTGAGAGCCAGGGGCAGCGATCGAAGAAATGAACCCATGATCCGTGCAAGCTTGCAGCTAGGGAGAACAAGCCGGCATTAGAGCCTGTAGGTCTCAGCCGCCTCTTGCGGGTTATCCCCTGGCGGCGTCCAGGGCGTCAGCGGCCGGCGTTCGGACGGGGAGCTTGGCTTTCATGCCCGCCGGTAGCGGGGCGAGGCAGGCTCCGACAATCCGGAGCTGGACGACCGTCAGCCCTGGCCCAGTTCAGCGCGCCTCCGCCAAGCCTTCCGCCAGCGCCTCAAACACCGCCCGAATCCGCCGCGAGGTGCGCAGCTCGCGGTGCGTCACCAGCCAGATCGGGAAGCGCACCGGCGGCACCTCATCCAACACACGAACCAGCCCAGGCGTACGCCGGGCGATCTCGTCCATCATGGCGCCGATGCCCATGCCCTGCTGTACCAGGGCCAGCTGAGGGATGGAGTGATCGCAGTAACAGCTGAAGCTGGCCTCGGTGAGCGGCAGCCCGTGCTGGCGCAGATAGCCCAGGAACAGGCCTGTGCGATCGGAGCCCACAAAGGGCAGGCGGGCGGCGTCTTCGGCGCTGCGCGGATGTCCGTTCGCCTGGACCCAATCTTCGGAGGCATAGAAACCGGCCGTCGCCTCGCGGATCAGGCGAGCGATCAGGTCGGGCTGATCGGGCTTGACGTGGCGAATCGCGATATCGGCCTCGCGGCGCAAGAGATCGCTCAGCGCATTCGACGAGATCACCTCGATGGCAATGCCCGGCACTTGCTTGCGCAGTTGCCGCACCAGCGGTGGCAGCAGGTGCGCGGCCACCGCGTCGCTGGCCGAGACAGACACCACGCCCTCAACGGCCTGAGAGCGGCCGGTGGCCGCCAAGCCCATGGCGTCGGCCGCTGCGCCCATGGCGCGGGCGTGCTCGAGCAGCTCCATGCCGGTGGTGGAGAGCACCATGGCCTTGCCCACCCGTTCAAACAAGGTCACGCCCATGCGCTGCTCGATGGCCGCCACCTGGCGACTCAGCGTCGGCTGGGTCAGGCCCAGCTTGCGCGCCGCTGCCGAGAGCGAGCCGGTTTCAGCCGTCTCCAAGAACGCCCTGAGCTGGTTCCAATCCAGTTTTTCCATACGCCAATGTATATGCCCTGTGCAGATTTCGGCGTTTCCAGCGAACTCATGCATAGATAGTATGCAGCTGTCATCTCCATCCCGGACTCCGTCCGCAGCCCCTATGTCGTCTCCCACCCTTGCCCCGTGCGCCGAAGCTGGCCCAACAGCGCCCGCCACCCCGGCCGCTATTGCCCGCAAAGCGCGCTTTTGGGATCGCATCGCCCGCAAGTACGCGGCCGACCCGATTGCCGATATGGCGGGCTACGAAGCCACGCTGGCCCGTGTTCAGGGCCTGCTCTCGGTAGACCAAGAGGTGCTGGAACTCGGCTGCGGCACCGGCAGCACGGCGCTGCGTTTGGCGTCCGGCACACGCCACTTGCTGGCGACCGATGTGTCGAGCCACATGATTGAAATCGCGCGTGAGAAGCTGGCCCGCCAGCCCTTGCCACAGCTGAGCTTCGCGCTGGCCGATGCCGACGCACCTGAATTTGCGCCGGGCGCTTATGACGTGGTGCTGGCATTCAATCTGCTGCACCTGGTGGACGATCTCGATCAGGCCCTCAGCGTCGCCGTGCAAGCCCTGCGGCCGGGCGGCCTTTTGATCACCAAGACGCCCTGCATCGGCGAGATGAACCCGCTCATCCCCACCCTCGCGCTGCCGCTGATGCGCGCCATTGGCAAAGCCCCTCATGTGCTGTGTTTCAAGCAGCCGCAGCTGTTGGCGGCATTGGCGCGCCAGGGCTTGGAGGTCTTGAGTGTTGAGCGGCACGGCACGCGGGGCAAAGACATCCGCGCCTTCGTCGTGGCCCGCAAGTCGAGTTGACGTCGCTGGCGCAAGTCGCGCCGCAACCGCCTCAGGCTTGCTGATCGGATCAGGGGCTTGTCGAGCTGGTCCCAGCCATAGGCGGCGGCCGCGCGGCTGCGAATCTCACGAATCGCCGCTCCGCCGTCGTCGCCCCTTGGTCATGATCACCACGCCCGAGGCGCTGGGCAGCGAGAAGATGTGTTGAGGCTGCCCTCAGCCCGGCGTTGAACTGGGGCGAGCCTGAAGAACTCAGGCTGGAAAAAGCTGTTGCCGCAAGCCCTCGCAAGCGTCTTCAATGATGTCGAGCACCTGTTCAAAACCTTCAGGGCCGCCGTAATACGGATCGGGCACGGCCTGGGCTGATTGGCGCTGACGGTAGTCGGTCAGCAGGCGCAGCTTGCTTTGCGGTTGGTCGGCTGGGCAGCGCTGGCGCAGCAGGGCGAGGTTGTCGGCGTCCATGGCCAGCAACAGGTCGAAGTGCGCGAAGTCGTCGGCTTTCACCCGGCGGGCGCGCAGGGCCGACATGTCGATGCCGCGTTGCCGCGCATGGGCTTGCGAGCGCGGGTCGGGCGGCTCGCCCACGTGATAGCCGTGCGTACCGGCGGAGTCCACCTCGCAGCGATGCGTCAGGCCATGGGCGCGTAGCTGCTCACGGAACACGGCTTCTGCACTGGGGCTGCGGCAGATATTGCCCATGCAGACAAACAAGACGCGGATCGAGTCATGAGGCATGGCAAGGCACTGCAGTTGGGCTGGGGGCTGACGGAACAGCCGGCATTGTGCCCAACTGTTTTCCTTAGCTTTGAGTCATCAGCCGCACCTCGCGCCCGTTCAGCCGCCTGGCCAGGCCCGCCGTCATGCGCGCCGCCTGGCTGTAGACCGTCATCTGCGGGTTGGCGCCGATGCTGGTGGGGAAGGTCGAGCCGTCGTGCACCGAGACATTGCGCAGCTGCCAGTGCTGGCCGTCGGGTCGAACCACGCCGCGGGCGGCATCGGCCGCCATGCCGCAACCGCCCATCACATGGGCACTGGCAAAGCCGGTGATGTAGGGTTTGTAGGGCAGGTCCTGGATGGCCGCCTTGGCCTCGGCCCAGCTGCGGTAGTCCTGCGCCAGCTCATGAACCGGGTGCACGCTTTTTGCACCGGCGGCGAACTGCACCTCGGCCATGGTCAGGTGGGCGCGGCGGGCACCTTCCAGCAGATAGCTGTTGACCGGGTAGTCCAGGGCCGGGCTGCCATCGCGACGCAGCTTGACGCTGCCGCCGATGGAGTCGGGGTGGAAACCATCGCGCAGCAGGCCGATCAACACAGCCGTTTGCGGCAGGGCGCGGGCGCGCTCGGCCAGCGCGCTGCCGATGCCGCCCAGATTGGTCAGCACCAGGCCCGGGTGTACCGGCGCGGTTTCGAGCTTGTAGCCGATCACGCCGTCCATGGGCTGGGTGCTGAGGAAATGGTCGGAGTAGAGCGCCAAGGGCGCGCCGGCCCAGCCGTTCACCGCCTCGGGCATGACGCTGCAGCTGGCGACCGTGGGGTGCAAAAAGGTGCGGCGGCCGAGCAGATTGAAGGGGTCGGGGGCGTCCGAGCGCAGCAGCAGGGCGGGCGAGTTGATGGCCCCGCCGGCCACGACGAAATGCTTGGCGCGCACGCGCAGCGGCGCGCCGGCCGGGCTGCCGTCGGTCTGGATGGGCTGGCAGATCAGGGCCTCGGCCTCGCGCTCGTCGCTGTTGCCCAGCTTGGTTTGCAGCTCAAAGCGCTCGGCCCGGGTCTGCACCAGCAAGGTGGCGCCCAGGTCCAGGGCGGCCGGGATGGTGGTGACCAGCATGGACTGCTTGGCGTTGGTCGGGCAGCCCAGGCCGCAGGAGCCGAGGTTCCAGCAGCCTTTGACATTGCGATTGATGGTGGGCGCAGGAATACCGATCTTTTCCAGGCCGCGGCGCAGCACCTGGTTGTTGGCGTTCGGTTCCGCCAGCCAGGGCGAGATGTTCAGGCGCTTCTCCACCTGCTCGAACCAGGGCGTCATGGCGTCGAAACTCAGCGTGCTCAGGCCGAAGCGCTCGCCCCAGAAGGCCAGGGTTTCGGCCGGGGTGCGGAAGGAGCCGGCCCAGTTGACCGTGGTGCTGCCGCCCACGCAGCGGCCTTGCAGCACGGGGATGGCTTGGTCAGCCGTCTTGCGGCCGCCGCCTTCCTGGTAGAGCTGGGTGTAGGCGTCGGATTCGCGCTGGCGGAAGTCGCGGCTGGACTTGAGCGGGCCTTCTTCGATGATCAAGACCTTGAGGCCGGCGCGCGCCAGCATCTCGGCCGTGATGCCGGCGCCGGCACCGCTGCCGACGATGGCGACATCGCAGTCCAGGCTGGCGGGCAAGGCGCCGTGCGGGCCTCCCAGCACCGTCCAGCCGCGTGCCAGGCCGTCGGCGATCGGATCGGGAATGCCTGCAATCGCGCCGGTGTTGCTGTTGCTGCTCATGTTCAACTCGTTCTCGGACCGGGGTAGCCGACCAGGGCCCAGCTGGCCGGGTCATTGAAGAAAACCAGGCAGTTCAGGTCGCGCAGGGCATGGAAAACCTGCTGGCGCAAGGCCAGGCCGGAGCGGCCCATGGATTGCAGCCGGGCCTGGACCTCGGCGGTCGAGGCCTCGGCCCAGGGGCTGCGCAAACCCATCAGGCCGATGCGGCCGGGCGCTGTGCCCAGCAGGGTCAGCAGCTGGCCCAGCTCCGCACGCAGAGCCGGCGGGAAGCCGGCGATCTGGCGGTCGACTTGTTCCAGATGGCTGCTCAGGCGCGCTTCGCGGGCCGGGCCCTCGGGGGGCAAGAGGTCGCCGCAGACGGCCAGGGTGATGGCCCGCATCAGCTGGCGCGCCGGCGCGCTCAAGCGGCCCTCGACCAGGCCGGGCTTGCTCAGCAAGGCCGTGCCGGCGCCGGCCACGGCCAGCAGCACGGTGGCGCCCAGGCCTAACTTCAAAAAGCGGCGGCGTTGCGGCAGAGCGGGGGAGGAAGCCGTTGAACTCATGCAATTCTCTTCAGCAGGCCCAGCAGGCGATCAAAGGTTTTGCCGTAAGGCGGGAAGAACAGGCGGGTGCCGGCCCAGCGCGACTGGTGGAAGACCGGCTTCTCTTTGCTGAAGCTGCGGAAGCCGAACTCGCCGTGGTAAGCCCCCATGCCGCTGGCGCCGACGCCGCCGAAGGGCTGCTCCTCCTGGCCGAGATGCCAGATGCAGTCGTTGACCGTCACGCCGCCGGCCTGCGTCTGGCTCAGCACATGCTCGCGCATGGCCGCATCGCGGCCGAACCAGTACAGGGCCAGGGGCTTGTCGTGGCGGTTGATATAGGCCAGGGCGTGGTCCACCTCGACGTAGGGCACGATGGGCAGCAGGGGGCCGAAGATCTCCTCCTGCATCACCGTCATCTGTTCGTTCACGCCGAGCAGCAGATGGGGCACGAGGGCGCGGCCGCCGGGCTTTTCCTCATGGCTGGGGATCAGCTTGGCGCCCTTGGCGCGCGCATCGTCGAGCAGGCCGCGCAGACGGGCCAGGTGGCGCGGCGTGGCGATGTGGGTGTAGTCCGGGTTGCCGCCCAGCTTGGGGTAGAGCCGGCGCATTGCCAGCTTGATCTCATGGACCAGGGGCTCGACCAGGTCCTTGGGCACCAGCAGGTAGTCAGGCGCCACGCAGGTCTGGCCGGCATTGAAGAGCTTGCCGTGGGCGATGCGGCTGGCGGTGAGCTTGAGGTCACAGCTGCGGTCCACCAGGGCCGGCGATTTGCCGCCCAGCTCCAGCGTCACCGGGGTCAGGTTTTGCGCGGCCGCCTGGGCGACGATGCGGCCGACCGGCGTGGAGCCCGTGAAGCACAGGTGATCGAAGGGCAGGGCGGTGAAGGCGCGGGCCAGCTCGGCGTCGCCGTTGAGCACGGTCATTTCCTCGGGCGCGAAGAACTCGGCCACCATGGCGGCCATCAGCTCACCGGTGCGGGGCGTCAGCTCCGAGGGCTTGATCATCACCCGGTTGCCCGCGGCCAGGGCCCCCACGGCCGGGCCCAGGGCCAGGTAGAAGGGGTAGTTCCAGGGCGCGACCACGCCGACCACACCCAGGGGCTGGCGCATCAGCCGATTGCTGGCCGGCAGGAAATGCAGGGCGGTGGGCTGGCGGCGCGGGCGCATCCAGTCGCGCAGATGTTTTTGCGCATGGCGGGCGCCTGATTCGACCGTGAAGATGTCGGCCAGCAGGGTTTCCTGGCGGGCGCGGTGGCCGAAATCGGCCGAGATCGCCTTCACCAGAGCTTCGCTGTGTTTGGCCGTCATGCGGCGCACGCGCTCCAGCCGGTCCAGGCGGACCTCGCGGCTGGGCGCCATCTCCGCCCTGAATGCGGCGCGCTGCTGTTCCAGTACGAGATGCAGACGCTCTTGCAGCGTTTGATCCATTGAATGGTCTCCTGGCGGTCTTTTCATGTTTGCCGCCAAGGCTAACCGCAAGCGCAAGCCCTGCCTAGCGAGTCAGCCCTTGGCTAGAGGATGGCGTCTAGTTGCACAAAAGACGGGCGGCTGCACAAGCAGAACGGCCGGCCCGGCCTCATGAAGGACAGGGCCGGCCGCATGCAAGCTGACCGGTTGCAGGGTGATGGACGATCAGTGGCGGAAGTGACGCACGCCGGTGAAGACCATGGCCAGGCCGCGCTCGTTGGCAGCGGCGATCACTTCGTCGTCGCGCATCGAGCCACCCGGCTGGATGACGCAGGTGGCGCCGGCATCGGCCAGCACGTCCACGCCGTCGCGGAAGGGGAAGAAGGCGTCGCTGGCGACGACCGATCCCTTCAGTTCCAGGCCGGCGTTGGCGGCCTTGATGGCAGCGATCTTGGTCGAGTCGACACGGCTCATCTGGCCGGCGCCCACGCCCAGGGTCATGCCGCCGCCGCAGAAGACGATGGCATTGCTCTTCACATACTGGGCCACGGTCCAGGCGAACATCAGGTCATCCAGCTGCTGGGCGCTGGGCTGCAGGGTGGTGACGATCTTCAGGTCTTCCTTCTTCAGGAAGTGGTTGTCGGCGCTTTGCAGCAGGATGCCGGATCCAATGCGCTTGCTGTCGCCCAGATTGCGGCCTTGCAGCCAAGGGGTGGCACCGCCTGGGGGCAGGTCGATCTGCAGCAGGCGCACATTGACCTTGGCCTTGAAGATTTCCAGCGCTTCGGCGCTGAAGCTCGGGGCCATCAGCACTTCGACGAATTGCTTGGATACGTGCGCAGCAGCCGCGCCGTCCACTTCGCGGTTGAAGGCGATGATGCCGCCGAAAGCGCTGGTCGGGTCGGTCTTCAAGGCCTTGGCATAGGCCTCGGCCGCGTTGGCAGCCACGGCCACGCCGCAGGGGTTGGCGTGCTTGACGATCACGCAAGCGGGCACATCGAAGCTCTTCACGCATTCCCAGGCGGCGTCGGAGTCGGCGATGTTGTTGTAGCTGAGTTCCTTGCCTTGCAGCTGCTTGGCGGTGACCAGGGAACCGGGGGCGGGGTAGAGGTCGCGGTAGAGCGCGGCGGTCTGGTGGCTGTTCTCGCCGTAGCGCAGGTCTTGCACCTTGACGAAGCTGCTGTTCATCTGGCCGGGGTAGGCGGCCTGGTTGCCGTCTTCGCTGCAAGCGCTCAGGTAATTGCTGATCGCAGCGTCATATTGAGCGATGCGGTTGAAGGCGGCCACGGACGCGGCAAAGCGGGTCTTGTCGCTGGTCTTGCCTTCAGCCTTCAGCTCGGCCAAGACCTGGGCGTACTGGCCGGCGTCGGTCAGCACGGTGACGTCCTTCCAGTTCTTGGCGGCGCTGCGCACCATGGCTGGGCCGCCGATGTCGATGTTCTCGATCGCGTCTTCCAGCGTGCAACCGGGCTTGGCCACGGTGGCTTCAAAGGGGTAGAGGTTGACGGCCAGGATGTCGATCATGGTGATGCCGTGCTGAGCCGCAGCAGCCATGTGCTCCGGGAAGTCGCGACGCGCCAGCAGGCCGCCGTGCACCTTGGGGTGCAGGGTCTTGACGCGGCCGTCCAGCATCTCGGGGAAGCCGGTGTGGTCGGCCACCTCGGTCACCGGCAGGCCAGCATCGGCCAGCAGCTTGGCCGTGCCGCCGGTGGACAGCAGGCGCACGTTCAGGGCGTGCAGCGCCTTGGCGAATTCGAGGATGCCGGTCTTGTCGGACACGGAAATCAAGGCGGTCAAAGTGGGCGAAGGCGTCATGGCAGGTGCTCGTCGGGGAGTGTGGATTCTTGGGGTGCGGCTGGCGAGGCGATGACCGCGCTCACAGCATCTGGTGTTCGGTCAGCTTGCGGCGCAAGGTGTTGCGGTTGATGCCCAGCCATTCGGCGGCCTTGCTCTGGTTGCCCAGGGCTTTTTGCATCACCACCTCCAGCAGCGGCTTTTCCACCAGCTTGATCAGCATCTCATGCATGGAATGCGGCTCCTCGCCTTCCAGGTCGCTGAAATAGGCCTGCAGGTTCTCGCGAACGCATTGGTCGATCGGGGTGGGCGTGGTGCTCATGCGGAAGCTTTCGGTGCGTGTTCTTTTTGTGCGTCGTCGTCTTTGTCGTCGCCGTCGTCCCCGAGGGGCGGCGTCGACATGGGCAGGCGTTCATGCTGGTCGGCGAGCTCGGCAAACCACTGGCGCAGGGCGTGGACCTGGGCCTCGCAGCTCTCCAGCAGGTTCATGCGCTGGCGGAACTCTTCGCCGCCGGGCAGGCCGCGCACGGCCCAGCCGATGTGCTTGCGCGCGCTGCGCATGCCGGCCAGGGCGCCGTAGAGGCTGTAGTGGTCGTGCAGGTGTTCGATCAGCCAGTCGCTGGCGTCCTGCACGCGCGGTGGCGGCAGCTCCTCGCCAGTGCGCAGGAAGTGATCGATCTCGGCAAAGATCCAGGGCCGGCCTTGGGCGGCGCGGCCGATCATCAGGGCATCGGCGCCGGTGCGCTCCAGCACGGCCTTGGCTTTCTGAGGCGAATCGATGTCGCCATTGGCCACCACCGGGATCTGCAGCGCGGCCTTGACCGCCGCCACCGTGTCGTACTCGGCCAGGCCTTTGTAGCCCTGCTCGCGCGTGCGGCCGTGCACGGTGACCATGGCAATGCCGGCGTCCTGCGCGGCCAGGGCCAGGCGCTGGGCGTTCTTTTCGGTTTCGCACCAGCCGGTGCGCATCTTCAGCGTCACCGGCACACCGTAGGGGGCGGCGGCCTCGACCACGGCGGCCATGATCTCGGTGGCCAGGGGTTCGTCCTGCATCAGGGCCGAGCCGGCCCATTTGGTGCAGACCTTCTTGGCCGGGCAGCCCATATTGATGTCGATGATTTGGGCACCGCGCTCGATGTTGTAGCGGGCGGCTTCGGCCATCATGGGCGCGTCGGTGCCGGCGATCTGCACGGCGATGGGGCCGGCTTCACCGTCGTGGTTGGCGCGGCGCGAGGTCTTGAGGCTGTTCCACAAGTCCTTGCGCGAGGTCACCATCTCGCTGACCGCATAACCCGCGCCCAGGCGCCGGCAGAGCTGGCGGAACGGCCGGTCGGTGACACCGGCCATGGGCGCCACGAACAGTCGGTTGGGCAGGGAATGGGCGCCGAGGCGTAGCGTCGGCAGGGCGGCAGGCATGGAGGCGGGCGGGGTAGCGGAACAACAGCGGGGTGAGCGTTTTTTGGGCGAATCCATCTGCCCAAAAATGAGGCAGGATTATAACCGTCGCACGCTTTTGCCGTAGCGACGACCCGTGAGCTACTTCACCAGCGGGCTTTGCTGGCGCCAAAGCTGGATGTTTTTCTCCAGCAGTTCGGGCAACACGCTGGCGCCGCCGAGCTTGTGCATGGCGCGGGCGATGCGGCCGCGCAACTCGCCAGTGTTGCAGGGTGATTTGTGCGACAGCGTCAGATGCAGGTTCTCGTTGGCCACGGCCGGTGAGAGCATCTTGACGTTGTGGATGTCGAGCTTGGCCAGAAAGGCCTGGCCCGGGCTGTCTTCATAGATCAAGTAGCTCGCACGGCCGCGCTGCAGCATCTGGATGGCCTGCTCCAGGCTGGCCACCTGGCTGATCTTGAGCGACTGCTTGGCGTAGCGGTCAAAGGCCTCGCCGAAGCTGTTGTTGATCACGGTCACGCCCTGCTGCCCGACCAGATCACTCCAGCGCGAATAGTTCAGACGCGACTTGTCTCCGACCCAGATCACCGAGCGGGTCTGGTGAAAGGCCGGGGTGAAGTAGTCCATGTATTCGGTGCGAGCCTGGGTCCAGAAAGCTCCGGCGATCAGGTCGATGCGCCCGGCTTTGGCTTCTTCCTGCACGCGACCCCAGGGGCCGACATAGCGCAGTTCGATGGTCACACCGAGTTCCTGGGCCAGCAATTGCATCAGGTCGGCGTTGGCGCCGGTCAGCCGGTTTTCGTCAGCCGGATCGCGCCAAAGATAGGGCGGGTACTGCGGGTTGCCCGATGCCACCAAGGTGGTGCAGCGAGCTTCGGCCGGCGTTGCTGCTGCGGTGTTCGGCAAGGCCAAGCCGGCAAGCAGGGCCAAAAACAAGCGTGCCTGCAAGCGCAGCGCAAGGGGTCGGCTCGGGCGCATGGGGGTGGAGGCAGTGGCGTTCATCGGCCGGTCAGGATAATGCGTTGGATGGAAGCCTATCTGGAAAGCTTGATTCACGGCCTGCTTGCCCTGGCCGCGCTGCCCGCTGTGGGCCTGCCGGCATTGTTCCTGATTGCGCTCGTTTCGGCCACCTTGCTGCCCATGGGCTCGGAGCCGGCCGTGTTTTTGTTGGTCAAGGCCGATGCGTCCATGTTCTGGCCGGCCGTGCTGGTCGCCACCCTGGGCAACACGGCCGGGGGTGCGATCAGCTGGTGGATGGGCCGGGGCGCCGTGCTGGCCTATGAGAGCCGGCTGAAAAGCAAGCCACCGAATCCGCGCGCCTTGGCTTGGTTGCAGCAGTTCGGCGCCAAGGCCTGCCTGCTGAGCTGGCTGCCGGTGGTGGGTGATCCACTGTGCGCGGTGGCCGGTTGGCTGCGTCTGCCTTTCTGGCCCTGTGTGGCGTATATGGCCGTGGGCAAGTTCTGTCGCTATGTGTTGATGACCGTGGCCTTGGTCTGGGTCTTTCCGGGTGCCAGCCCCTGAGTTCGAAAGCGCAGGTCCGAGCGTGGACAATGCGCTCCAGTTCCAACTCTTCGTGAATCGCCTCATGAGCACGCCTGCCTATACCGAACTGTTCCAGCGTCACCAGCGTCTGCATCGCCTGGGCCATTTGCAATCGATCGCGCAATGGGACCAGTCGGCCAATATGCCGCCCAAGGGCAATGAGGCGCGCTCGCTGGCTCTGGCCGAGATGGGCGGATTGCTGCATCAGCTGGCCACCGAGCCGCAGCTGAAAGGCCTGCTGGAGCAAGCCGCTGCCGAGAATTTGGAGGCCGACCAGCGCGCCAATCTGCGCGAGATGGGCCGCGCCTGGCGCGCCTCCAACGCCTTGCCGCAAAGCCTGGTTGAAGCCAAGTCCTTGGCCAACTCACGCTGCGAGCATGCTTGGCGCGCGCAACGCCAGGCCAATGACTGGGCCGGCTATGTCGAGAATCTGCGCGAGGTGGTGCGCCTGACCCGCGAGGAGGCCACGCTGCTGGCCGATGGCACGGGATTGTCGCGTTATGACGCCTTGCTGGACCTGTACGAGCCCGGCATGCGCAGCGCCGAGGTGGACCGTGTGTTTGGCGACCTGCGCAGCTGGCTGCCGGGCCTGATCCGCCAGGTGCGGGAGAAGCAGGCGCAGGAGACCACCCTGAAGCCGGTCGGCCCCTTCACGCAAGCGGCGCAGAAGAACTTGGGTCTGGATGCCATGCGCTTGATGGGCTTCGATTTCGAGGCCGGCCGCCTGGACGAGAGCAGCCACCCTTTCTGCGGCGGCGTGCCCGAGGATGTGCGCATGACCACGCGTTACCGCGAGGACGATTTCCTGCCCAGCCTGATGGGCACCATCCACGAGACCGGCCACGGCCGTTACGAGCAGAACCTGCCGCGCGAGTGGCTGGGCCAGCCGCTGAGCCAGGCTCGCTCCATGGGCTTGCACGAGAGCCAGAGCCTGTCCTTCGAGATGCAATTGGGCAGCCACCCGGCTTTTGCGCGCCTGCTCAGCCCCCTGGTCAGCCGCCATCTGGGCGAACAGCCGGCCTTTGAGCCTGGCAATCTGAATCGCCTGCTGACCCGAGTGAACCCGGGCTTGATCCGCGTGGACGCCGACGAGGTGACTTATCCGGCCCATGTGATCCTGCGCTACGAGATTGAGCGGCCGCTGGTCGAGGGCGAGATCGAGGTCGAGGACATCCCGGCCCTGTGGGATGCCAGGATGATGGAGCTGCTGGGTCTGGACACCCGCGGCAACTACAAGGACGGCTGCATGCAGGACGTGCACTGGGGTTGCGGCCTGATCGGCTACTTCCCTTGCTACACCTTGGGCGCCATGTATGCCGCCCAGTGGTTCGCCACCATGCGCCGCGCCATGCCGGACCTGGACGCCCGCATCGCTGCCGGTGACCTGACCCCGGTGTTCGACTGGCTGCGCGAGAACATCTGGCTGCAAGGCAGCCGCTTCGAGACGCCCGAGCTGGTGCGCCGCGCCAGCGGTGAGACCCTGAACCCGGCGCATTTCAAGGCGCATCTGCAAGCCCGCTACCTGGGCTGATCGACCTCAGCCTTCGCTGGGTCCGCTGGGCTTCGATCGAAGCCGCAAAAAAAGAGGGCGCCCCGTGGCCGGGGCGCCCTGAACAGTGCGTCTTCTGTCTTCGCTTGCGTTCTTGTCCATTCGCTGGGCTGCGACGGCGATTTGTGGACCTCGCCGCCCGCCCTGTTCCAACGTCGTCCTGGTTCTTCTACTTTCGCTCTCTCTCTCTTTGCATGACCACGCGCGAGGCGTGGCTGCCACTCAGGCCTGCCGCTGGCGACGGCGGGCCATGAATCCGATGGCGGCGAGGCCGCCCAGCATCAGTGCGTAGCTTTGCGGCTCTGGCACAGCGCTGGTGATGCTGACTTGGTCGAGCGAGCTGCCCAGCTGATCGCTGAGGCCGCTGGCACGGAAGTAGAGGGTGGTGGCGCCGCTGGCGGTGAAGTCAAACTGCACCTGCTTCCAATCGTGGCTGCTGCCGCCATTGCCGCCGCTGACCGTGGTCCATTGGGTGCCGTCCAGGCTCCAGTCCAGGCCGTTGCTGGCCTGGCCATTGCTCACCCGGTCGGCATAGAAAAAGCTCAGGGTGTAGCGCTGATTCGCCTGGGTGGCGACAGTCTGGAACATGCTGCTGTTGGCCGTGGTGTCCAGCTCCACGAAATTGACGCCATCACGGGCCAGGCCGACCACGTTGTTGCGCACCTCGATGCCGGCGCTTCCGCCAGTCCAGCCGCTGATGTTGCTGAAGATCTCCCAGCGATTGCTGGAGTTGATCAGCACCGATTCGAAGCTGCCGTTGAGCACCAGATTGCCGCCGTCGGCCAGGCTCAACAGGGGCGTGGCGAGCAGCAGGGCGGAGATGAGCTTCTTGTGCATGAGGGAGACTTCCTGGGTGCTGGGCCGCCGGTGCGGAGGCCTTGGAAGTCATTCTTGCGGAGTGGCACCTGCGGGAATACCCCTGCATGCAGGGGCTGCGCGGCCCGGGCGTGAAACCGGTCACGCCAAATGCTCAGGCGTGCCGGGCTTCCAGCAGGCTCAGGGCGGCGCGCAGCCGGCGCAAGGCGGTTTCGGTGCGGGTGGCGGCGGGTTCGCTCAACAGGCGCCGGCCCGGTTCCTGCAACACGTCCAGCTTGAGGCTGAGACCATGGCGCTGCAAGGCCACCTGCAGCTTGGGCGCACGGCGGCGCAGGCGCGCACGCGTGGTCTGGAAGGCATGTTCGGCCAGATGGCGGCGCTGCGAGTAGCTGAAGGTGTTCGCCAGGAACATCTCGGCATCGCGGTGGTCGGGTTCGAACAAGAGGATGTCGGTGGCCGGATGGGTGTGCTCGTAGCGCTTCATGCCCAGCTCCAGCCGGGAGTGGATCAGGGAGCGGAAGGTCTGGCTCATCACCAGGGGCAGGCCACCGTCGACCAGATGCGGAATCTGCCCGCCAGCCTCGGCGCTGGATGGCGGCACGCCATCGCGGTCAGACTCGTAAGGCACGAGTGGGTTCAGGCAGATCAGCAGGTCCACGCCTTCTTGCAGCAGCAAGGAGGCATGCAGGGTCTTCTTGAGGGCGCCGTCCACATAGTGACGGCCGGCAATCTTGACCGGGGGGAACAAGCCCGGCAGGGCTGCGCTGGCCTGCACGGCGCGCGAGATCGGCACATCGTCCCAGCCTGGCAGGCCGAAGGGCACGGCCTCGCCGCTGTCCAGGTCGGTGGCCACCAGCACCAGGCGTTTGCCGAGTTCGCGGAAATCATTGCTGCGCCCGGGCAGGGCGAACTGGCGGCGCACCTGGGCTTCGAGCGCGTCGCCCGAAAGCAGGCCGGTCGGCAGGGCGCGGCCCAGGCGTTCGAAGGCGCCGAGCAAGGAGCGGCCTTCCATCCAGTGGTCCCAAACGGCTGATTTCAGCAGACCGGGCAGCAGACGCAGGCGTTCGCCGAACTCGCCCCAGGCCGGGTGCATAAGCTCGGCGGGGTCGAAACTGTCGGGCGCGGTGACGCTGTTTTCGATGAAGGCCGCGCTGAGCATGCGCGGACTCATGCCATTGGCGAGGCCGGCGGCAATGAAGCCGCCTGCACTGATGCCGATGTAGGAGTCGCAGTCGCAGAAGTCCAGGCCCTCGATCGACTCTTCCAACGCGCAAAGCGCGCCGATTTCATAGATCGCGCCCAAGGGCCCGCCGCCTGCCAGAGCGAGGCCGATGCGGGGACGGCCGGAGCGGCGCGTCTGCTTGGCAGCCTGGGCGGGCGAGGTCGGGCGGCGATTGGGCATGCGGGGCTGGGGTCAGCGAAGCGGGTTGAAGATCAGGCTTGAGTACCGGTCTCGGCGCTGCCAGCGGCCGGGGCGGCGGGCGCTGCTGCGCTCACCGGAGCGGCGGCCTTCTTGGCGCGGGTCTTCGCTGCGGCAGCCTTGGGTGCAGCGGCGGCGGGCTTGGCCGCGGCCTTGGCTGCCGGCTTGGCGGCTGCCTTCGGTGCTGCCTTGGCAAAGGGCTGAGCCGGAGCCTTGACGGCCGCCTTCTTGGCGGCAGCCTTCACCGGGGCCTTTGCTGCGACCTTCGTCGGGGCTTTGGTGGCCACAGGCTTGGCGGCCGGCTTGGCAGCTGCTTTGGCCTTGGGTGCGGCCTTGGCGGATTTGTCAGCCTTCTTGGCCGGAACCTTCAGGCCCAGGGCGTCGCTGAGGGCGTCGATGCGCTCGATCAGCTCGTCGATGTCCTTGGCAGCCGGCACACCCAGGCGCTTGAGCGCACGGGCGACACGTTCTTCGAAGATGGATTCCAGCTTGTCCCAGTGCTGGCCGGCTTTGCTGCCGACGTCGCCGGCCATGCCGCTGACCTTGCTGGCCATGGCACCGAGCTTTTCTTCGGCGGCGGATTGTGTCTTCTTCTGCAAGTTCAGACCCTCCTTGACCAGGGCTTCAAACACCTTGCCGCCTTCGCCCTGAGCCTTGGAGAAAGCGCCCAGGCCGGCGGCCCAGATTTGTTGTGCGGAGTCGCGCACGCTCTGTGCCAGCTGGCTGTCCAGCAGGCCGGCGGGCAGGGCGCCGCCAAAGGCTCCATTGGAAGCGGAGTTCTTCTTGGCTGCCATTTTCTGAAGCTTCTTGACCATGTTGTCAGTCCTTGGGGGCGTTGGTTGGATTTTCGCCAGCCTTTGCCAGCGACAACTTCACTATAGATCGCGCCGCTGGCATTTGGCACCGGGGAAAGCTAGGCAGTACGCTCTACCTAAGAGCTGGATCAGCGCTTGTGCGGGAAAGCGCGCAGCGGCGGCGGCTTTCACTTGGTCAAGAATCCGCTTACAAGAGTTTTGCGATTCCATCAGCAGGAGACATGCACATGCAGTATTTCGTCACCGGGGCCACGGGCTTCATTGGCAAGCGCTTGGTCAAGAAGTTGCTGGCCCGCCGCGGTAGCACGGTTCACTTCCTGCTGCGCGAGGAGAGCCGGGACAAATTGCCCGAGCTGCTGGCCTTCTGGGGCCTGGCCAAGAACAGCCCCCGGGCGCTGCCCGTTTTTGGTGACCTAACGGGCAAGAAGCTCGGTGTGGCGATCGATGACATCAAGCGACTCAAGGGTCAGATCGATCATGTCTTCCATCTGGCCGCGGTCTACGACCTCAAGGCCGACGAGGCCTCGCAAGTCGCGGTGAATGTCGACGGCACGCGCAGCCTGGTCGAGTTTGCCCAGGCCATCGAGGCCGGCCATGTTCACCATGTCTCGTCCATCGCCGCGGCCGGCCTCTACGAGGGCGTGTTCCGCGAGGACATGTTCGACGAGGCCGAAGGCCTCGATCACCCCTACTTCATGACCAAGCACGAGAGCGAGAAGATCGTGCGCAAGGAGTGCAAGCGGCCTTGGACGGTCTACCGCCCGGCCATGGTGGTGGGCGACTCCAGCACCGGCGAGATGGACAAGGTCGACGGGCCGTACTACTTCTTCAAGCCCATTCAACGCCTGCGCCAGATCCTGCCGCCCTGGATGCCCTCGATCGGCCTGGAAGGCGGGCGCGTCAACATCGTGCCCGTCGATTTCGTCGTCAACGCGCTCGACCACATCGCCCACCGCGAACGCAAGAGCGGCGCCTGCTTCCACTTGGTGGACCCGGTGGGTTACCGCGTCGGCGATGTGCTGGACATCTTCTCCAAGGCCGCGCATGCGCCCAAGATGAATCTGTTCATCAATGCGGCCCTGCTCGGCTTCATTCCCAAGAGCGTCAAGAAGGGCTTGATGGCCCTGGCGCCGGTGCGGCGCATTCGCAATGCGGTGATGAAGGATCTCGGCCTGCCCGACGATATGTTCACCTTCATCAACTACCCGACTCGTTTCGACTGCCGCGAGACCGAGGCCGCGCTCAAGGGCTCGGGCATTGCTTGCCCCAATCTGCATGACTACGCCTGGCGGCTCTGGGACTATTGGGAGCGCCACCTCGATCCCGATCTGTCGATTGACCGCAGCCTGCGCGGCGCCACGGCCGGCAAGGTGGTGCTGGTGACGGGTGGCTCCTCGGGCATCGGCTTGGCGGCGGCCAAGAAGTTTGCCGAAGCCGGCGCCATCACCCTGATCTGCGCCCGCGACGAGATCAAGCTGGCCGAGGCGGTGAAGGAGATCCGTGAGTCCGCTGGCGCGCAAGCCCAGGTGCACGCCTTCTCGGCCGACATCGCCAACGAGGAGAGCTGCGCGGCCATGATTGCCGCCATCAGCGAGCAGTTTGGCGGTGTCGATTTCCTGATCAACAACGCCGGCCGCTCGATCCGCCGCGCCATCGAGAGCAGCTACGACCGTTTCCATGACTTCGAGCGCACCATGCAGCTGAACTACTTCGGCTGCCTGCGCGTGACCATGGGTCTTTTGCCTGGCATGGTGGCCAAGAAGAAGGGCCATGTGGTCAATATCTCCAGCATCGGCGTGCTGACCAATGCACCGCGCTTCTCGGCCTATGTGGCCAGCAAGGCCGCGCTCGATGCCTGGACGCGCTGCGCCTCCAGCGAATATGCGGACCTGGGCGTGACCTTCACCACCATCAATATGCCGCTGGTGCGCACACCCATGATCGCGCCGACGCAGATCTACAAGAACGTGCCCACCCTGGCGCCCGAGGAAGCGGCCGATATGGTGGCGCAGGCCTGCATTGCCAAGCCGGTGCGCATTGCCACCCGTCTGGGCATCACCGGCGAGCTGATGCATGCACTGGTGCCGCGTGTCGCGCAGATCGTCATGAACACCAGCTTCCGCATGTTCCCTGACAGCGACGCGGCCAAGGGCGCCAAGCCCGGCTCCAAGCCGCAGCTCTCGGCCGAGGCGATCGCCCTGCAGCAGATGATGAAGGGCATTCACTTCTGAGCGGCCACGCCGCTCCGGCTCAGGCCGCCAGGCCGATGCAGATCTGCGCGTGGCTGGGCCCGAGGTAACGCTCGAAGTCCACGCCATAGGCGCGCTGCGGGGCCTCGGCCTGCTCGAAATAGGCCCAGACCTCGCCCCAGGCCCGGATCAGGGTCTCCGGCAGCGGCCCCTGGGCTTCGAACACCAGGTAGAGCCCGCCCGGCACCTGCACCGAGCTGGCGCTGGTGGCAGCCGTGCCCTGGCCTGAACTTGCCTTGACTCCGGCCAGTACGCTGTACTCGCCATGGTGGCGGTCGGCGTAATCGAAGTAGGCGCCGTGCACATCGCCGTGCAGGCCGGCGGCGGCAAAGGCCTGCCACAAGGGAGCGATGCGGCCGCGCTCCGGGTTCTGACGGTCCATCTCGGCGGCATTGCTGGTGCGGCAGCTCAGGCCCTGGAGGGCAAAGCTGCTGATGGTTTCGAGTTGAGGCATGGGCGCGCGTTCCTTTTCAAGCAAGGCTTGAAGCAAAGCGCGCAGTGTCCTCGCTGTTCGCGACAAGGCAGGCTTCGATGTGCGCGTGTGTGCGTCAGCCGCGCATCGAGTTCTCGGCCGGGATGTCGCCGCCGCGAGTTCGGCTGAGGGCTGCGCACTGCGCCTCAGCGGCGCCCGCTGTCGTCGCGAAAGATCGCCAAGGCCCTCACCAGCTGGTCGGCCTGGTTGCGCAGGCTTTCGGTCGCCGCGGTCGATTGCTCGACCAGCGCGGCGTTCTGCTGCGTGACCTGGTCCAGATGGGTAACGGCTTCGCTGACCTGACTGATGCCGGTGCTTTGCTCCCGGTTGGCACCGCTGATGCTGTTGATCAGCTGGCTGACCCGGCTGACCTGCTGCACGATCTCGCCCATGGTGTGCTCGGCATCGCCGACCTGGCGGGCGCCATGTTCGACCTTCTCGACGCTGTCGCTGATCAAGGTCTTGATTTCCTTGGCAGCCTCGGCGCTGCGTTGGGCTAGGCTGCGCACCTCGGCGGCCACCACGGCAAAGCCGCGACCCTGCTCGCCGGCGCGCGCTGCCTCGACCGCTGCATTGAGGGCCAGGATATTGGTCTGGAAGGCGATGCCGTCGATCACGCTGATGATGTCGCTGATCTTGCGGCTGGAGGTGGTGATGCCTTCCATGGTGCGGTTGACCCGGCCCACCACCTCGCCGCCCTGTGCGGCGACCGCGCTGGCTTCCTGGGCGACCAGGGTGGCTTGCTGGGCGGTGTCTGAATTGTTGCGTACCGTGGCGCTCATCTGCTCCATGGAGGCGGCCGTTTCCTCCAGGCTGGATGCCGCCTGTTCGGTGCGTGCGCTGAGGTCGTTATTGCCCTGGGCGATTTCGCCGCTGGCGCTGCGCACGGTCAGCACCTGCTCGCTGACATCGTCCACGATCCAGCGGAACATCAGGCCCAGCTGGTTGATGGCCCGCATGGTCATGCCGATCTCATCGACCCGGTTCATTTGCACATTGGACTGGGTGTCTCCGGCGGCGACACCGCGCGCCTGGGCGGCCAGCAGCTCAAGCGGTGCCGTCACCTGGGCCGTCAGCCACCAGGCGCTCAGGGCGGTGGAGACGGTCAGCACGGCCGCCAAGGTCAGCAGCGAGCCCGGCGCCAGGTCAAGCGTGGCTGCAGCCGCCAGGCTCAGCAGTGGGGTCATGATCAGGCCAATGCGAACTCGCCAGCGCACCGACAGGGTCTGCAGGCTGCGCGACACGATGTTGAGCAGGCCGCTGCGGATGATCAAGCCCTTGTGGAATGCCTGGCTGCCGGCCCTGCCTTCGCGGAAGGATTGGTAGAGCTTTTCGGCGGCCTGGACTTCGGCCCGGCCGGGTTTGGTGCGCACCGACATATAGCCGACGATCTTGCCCTTTCGTTCCACCGGCGTGGCATTGGCGCGCACCCAGTAGTGATCGCCGTTCTTGCGCCGGTTCTTCACCAGCGCGGTCCAGGACTGGCCTTGCTTCAGGGTCGCCCACATATCGGCAAAAGCTTGCTCGGGCATGTCGGGGTGACGCACCAGGTTGTGCGGCTGGCCGAGGATGTCTTTTTCCTCAAAGCCGCTGACGGCGACGAAGGTGCTGTTGGCATAGCTGACCTTGGACTGGATGTCCGTGGTGGACATCAGGGTTGCGTCGGACGGGAAATCGTATTCCCGCTGCGTGACCGGCAGGTTCTTGCGCATCGTCTGTACTCCACGGTTCGCCGCCCCGGGAGTGGGTGCTGCGTACTTCATCAAACGAATGGCTATTGGGGTGGGCGCGGACCTATTGAACCGCCTTGGTGCGCCCATCGGGTCTTCGGCTCAGGGGCCGCCAACTTGACCGTGAATCCTTGCAAGGGTGCGAATACAACTGGCCGGGCTGGCGGAAGTCAGCGCTGCGCTGCACGTGGTATGGCATAGGTGCCCACCACATGGGCCACCGGGTCCTCGCTGCCCTCGGAGTACAAGCTGACCTCACCGACCGCCAGGGTTCGCCCCAGCTTCATCAAAGTGCAGACCGCGAGGATGTCGCGGTCACCGGCCGGCTTGCGCAAAAAGTTGATGTTGAGGCTGGTGGTCACGGTCAGCGGAACGATGCCGATCTCGCCCAGGATGGCGACATAGAGCGCCACATCGGCCACTGTCATCAGCACCGGCCCCGAGACCGTGCCGCCGGGGCGCAGCTCGGCTTCGCTGACCGGGTGGCGCACGGTCGCGCGCATCGGTGCCAGGGATTCGATGCTGCATTTGCTTTGCGGGAATTCGGCCGCCAGAAAGTCGGAAAGTTCGGCCTGGCTGGGGCGTGCTGGGGCGGACGTGATGCTCATGGTGCGGGGCGGATTGGGACCATGGAAGAAGGGAAGCCGATTCTGACCGGCTCCCACCTCGCGCAGGGCGGGCCATGAAAAAAGGGCTTCCGGAGGAAGCCCTTGTGAGGGAAGAAGTGATGACCAGGCGCTGGCGCGCCCGGATCAGCGCTTCATCACGGTGTGCAGCGGTAGACCTTCACATCATCCACATACCAGCCGGTGACGCCGCCGCAGCCATCGGTGGCCAGCTCAAAGCGCAGCTTGACCTTGTCGTTGGGCTTGGCGAAGCGCGACAGGTTGACGATGGAACGACCCCAGGAGCCGCTCACCGAACCGCCGTCCGTGCCTGAGAAGGCCGGTTGACCTGCCAGCGGGTTGTCATTGCCTTGGGCGACCGTGCTCAGGGTCGTGTTGTAAGGGTTGTAGACAAAGTCCGAGGCGGCGATCAGCTGCCAGGCGCCGCCGTTGATGCTGATCTTCAGGTTGCCGCCGTCCCATTTGGACTCGGTGGCGACCCAGTGATCAAAGGTCAACTTCGGAGCGGTGGCATCGGCCGGGATGCTGATTTCAGGGCTCTCGATGCGTTGCAGACCGGCTTCGTTGCCACCTGCAGCGCAGGTGCCGATGTTCGGGTCCGCAGCAAACAGGGCATAGCCCGAGCGGCCACTGGGCAGCTTGGTGACCACACCCCAGTTGCGCGGGGTGAACTCAGGGTTGTTGCCTTGGTAGCTGACTTGCCAGCGCACGCCGCCAGCCTTGCCGCCATCGAAGCTGTCCGACAGCATCGGGGCCACGGTGCCTGTGGGGCACAGGGCCGGTGGCGACTTGGCCAGCAGGGGCACGAAGTTGCACTGCGCCGGAGCGGTGCGCAGCTCGACGGCCTGGGCCATCTTGGCGACCTGGGCGCAATCCTGGGCGTTGATGAGCTCGCCCGAGGGGGCGCCGGTCTTCAGGTCGTTCAGGTTTTGACCGCTCAGGTCGGCGCAGGACTGAGCCAGGGCATCGGCGTGGTCGGCGAAGCCGCTGGCCGGTCCTTGGTAGACGCTCTGGGCGCGATAGTAGATGTGGGCGGCTTTGGTCAGACCGATCGAGAAGATGGTCTGGCCGTTGTAGCTGCCGCCGTCCACCAACAGGGCGTAGCCGTGGTTGGGCACGCCGGAGTTGCTGTGCACGCCGCCGGCATCGGCGGTGGTGCAGCGGTAGCGGGTGTCCGTCACCTTGGCCGGGTGGCCGTAGCAGGTGGGGTTGTACATATCGCGGATGGCGCCGCTGAATGCGGTGGCATCTTCGCCCATCAGCCAGCGAACCGAGTTGTCGGTGCCGGGTACGCCGCCGACCTTGGTGAAGACCGTGCAGGCGCCGTCGGTGCGGGCTGCGTCGGGGGTGTCGGTACCGCGGCTGTTGATGCGGTCGACGGTTTCACCCCAGATGTCCGAGTAGGCCTCGTTCAGGGCGCCCGGTTGCCATTGGTAGATCAGGCCGTGGGTGTACTCGGTGTAGGCATGGCCCCACTCGTGCGCGGTCACGTCGTCGGTCGTGGTGCCCGGGCAGAAGGAGATGTAGGTGCCGTTCCAGGAGGCGTTCGGGCAGGCATCGCCGCGGTTGAAGATCGAGTCCATGGTCTTGCCCTTGCCGTCGAAGGCGTCGCGACCGAAGGCGTTCTTGAACATGCTGTAGATGTCAGCCGAGGCGGAGATCATGTTGTCGGCTTCGACGGTGCCGGTCGGGAAAGCCTGGCCTTCCACCCAGAACGGGCTGTTCGGGTAATTGGGCACCGGCGGCAGCTTGCCTTGGCCGTCGAAGGCGCGGCGGTTCATGGCTTCATGGATGCCGCTGATCTTGTCGATCACCTTGCCGGTGTGGGCGTCCACGTAGACGAACTCGCGCACATCGTGCTTGTTGCCCACTTCGACCTGCCAGGCCAGGTGGTTGGCGCCTTCGACGCCCTTGGCCAGGCCTTCACGGAAGATCATCAGAGTCGGGGTGCTGGCCGACAGACGGGTCGGGCGGGTCAGTTCGGCGTTGATGGCGGCCATGGCGATCTGGCTGGCCTGATCGGCGGTGCGGCTGGGCGAGGCCTTGACGTTGATGCCGGGGATGAAGTTGCCGTTGACGACCACCAGATTGTTCGAGGCGTCGTAGTGGGCCTTGAGCTCGCCGCCGAACACTGGCACGCCTTGGTAGACCTGCTGGTACTTCAGGTGGGTGGAGCCTTGGCGGTCCTTGCTGATGGCCGGGGCCGACAACTCGCTGGCGGCATCGCGGATGCCGAACAGGGCGGCGTATTCGTTCAGGAACTGCACCGTGGCGGTCTGCTTGGCAGCATCGCCAACGGCGCCGGCGCGGGCGGCCAGCTTGGCACCGGCCGGCACGCGCACGAAGCGGGCGGCGCCGGTGGCGGCGTTGTAGGAAATGTCGGCGCTGCTGCCGGTGGCGGTGGCCAGGCGGTCAACGGCTTCGCGTTGGCCGTTCAGGGCGTTTTGCGCCTGAGCCTGGCTGGCCAGGGCCAAGCCCAGGGACAGGGCCAGCAGGGACAGCTTTTTGTGGTTTCGGGTCATATGCACTCCGGATTGCGGTGCAGGCACCGCATCGTCAACATGGATGGAACGAAAGAATCGACGGCATCAAAGTGGGCGCCAGTCGGGCGCCCGAGCCCATCGGACAGTCAGTCTTGTTTGTTCAGGCGGCGGCGGGCGAAGACGCCCATGCCGGCCAGGCCCAGGCCCATCAAGGCCCAGCTGCTGGGTTCCGGCACCGGGGTGACCGCGCCCACGGTCAGGTTGTCCACGCTGGCGTACAGGGTGGCGCCGGGGGCGCTGATGGTCAGCGAGTTGATGACCTGCGTGGAGGCGAAACCACGGAAGCTGTCGGCGGCGCTGGCCGGGGTGAAGGTGGTCGTCGTGCCGTCGCTCAGGGTCAGCTTCACAGACGCTTGCTGGAAGGCGTCAGACAGATTGACGTTGAAGAAGTTGCCGCCCACGGCGGTGACATTGCCGCTGGTGAAGGTGATGGTCAGGGCTTCATCGGGCAGGCTGGTGCCCAGGACTTCGCCCGAAGCGTACAGGCTGCCGGGGGAGCTGATGCTGTAGCTGAAGCCGCCCGAAATGAAGTTGAGGGCCGCGCCAGCGTCCGGGCTGCTCAGGCCGGTGAAGGCCTCGGTGTAGCTGGTGCCGCTCAGGCTGGCCAGAAAGGCTGCCGAACTGGTGTAAGTGGTGGTGTCGGCGAACGACGGTGTGGCCAGAGCGGCCAGCACGGCGGCCGTGACAGCCAGGCGATGTGCAGTCTGCATTCAGTATCCCTCGATGAAATGGATTGAATGAACCCCTGAAGGTTCTCGTACATCAGACGTTCGCACGTGATGCAAGTCACGGAAAGGGGGGAAGCACTAGGGACGGGCCGCCTGTCCTGGGAACGCGGGATGCGGCATCACCGGATTGCGGGGCGTCGAGATTTGTGCTGGTGTGTGTGCAGCCGCAACGGCTCAATGGAAATCTCGGCTGCCCACGTCCTTGCCCAGACGGCCCAGCAGCGGCGTTAGGTCTTGCACGCGGCGGGCGATCAGATTGCGCACGCCGTTCTCGAACTGCCACTGGCCCTGTACCGCCAGCAGGCGCGCCACCAGGATGGTGCGGCGGAAGGCGGCGTAGACGTCCGGCCAGACGATCACCTGCACGCTGCCGCTTTCGTCTTCCAGGCTGATGAAGAGCACGCCCTTGGCCGTTTGCGGGCGTTGGCGCACGGTGACCAGGCCGCAGGCCTGGACCGACTGGCCGCTGCGCCAGGCGCGCAGCTCCTGCGCATTGCGGTAGCCCAGGCGCGCCAGCCGGGGCCGCAGCAGGGCCAGCGGATGGCTGCGCAGGCTCAGGCCCAGGGCAGCGTAGTCCCAGACCACCTCTTCGCCCTCGGCGGCCGCCGGCAGGTCCAGGTCCTCCTCGGCGGCATAGGCCTGGCGCAAAAGCGGCGGCTGGGCGCGCAGGGCCGAGGCCTGCCAGACCTGCTGGCGGCGGTGGCCGGCCAGGCTTTGCAAGGCATCGGCCGCGGCCAGCTGCTGCAGCTCCTGCTGGTCCAGGGCTGCGCGCAGGGCCAGGTCTTGCGTGTCCACAAACCGCCCCTCAGCGGCTCGCGCGGCCTCGATGCGCAGGGCCGCCGCCCGGCTCAGACCGTGGACCAGATGCAGGCCCAGGCGCACGGCCGGCTGCACGCCGTCGTCCAGGCGCTCGGCGGGCTCGGGCGCCTCGGGATGCTCCAGGCTGCTCAGCCAGCCACCGTGGTTGACATCGCTGGGCCGCACCTCGATGCGGTGGCGGCGGGCGTCCTGCACCAGCTGGCTGGGGGTGTAGAAACCCAGCGGCTGCGAGTTCAGCAGGGCGCAGAGAAAGGCCGCCGGTTCATGGCGCTTGATCCAGCAGGACACGTAAGTCAGCAGCGCGAAGCTGGCCGCATGCGACTCGGGGAAGCCGTAGGAGGCAAAGCCCTTGATCTGGCGGAAGATGGCCTCGGCAAAGGCGTCCTCGTAGCCGCGTTCGCGCATGCCCGTGAGGATCTTCTCGTGGAAGCGGGCCAGGTCGCCGGGCCGCTTCCAGGCGGCCATGGCGCGGCGCAGCTGGTCGGCCTCGCCGGGGCTGAAGCCGGCGGCGATCATGGCCACCTGCATCACCTGCTCCTGGAAGATGGGGATGCCGCAGGTGCGCTCGAGCGCGGCGCGCAGATCGTCTTTGGGATATTTGATCTGGTCCGGCGGCAGGGCGCGGTTCTGCAAATAGGGGTGGACCATACCGCCTTCGATGGGCCCGGGCCGCACGATGGCCACCTCGATCACCAGGTCGTAAAAGCAGCGCGGCCGCAGGCGCGGCAGCATGGACATCTGCGCGCGTGACTCGATCTGGAACACCCCCACCGTGTCGGCGCGGCAGATCATGTCGTAGGTGGGCTTGTCGTCGGCCGGCACATCGCTCATGCCGAAGGGATGGGCTGCCGGGTAGCCGCGCAAGCGGCTGATCAGAGCGAAGCTGCGCTGCAAGGCGCTGAGCATGCCCAGGGCCAGCACATCGACCTTCATCAGGCCCAGGGCGTCGATGTCGTCTTTGTCCCACTCGATCACGGTGCGGTCGGCCATGGCCGCGTTCTCGATCGGCACCAGGCGCGAGAGCGGGCCGGCCGTCAGCACAAAGCCGCCCGGGTGCTGGCTCAGATGGCGCGGCATGCCCATCAGCTGGCGCGAGAGCCGCACCAGCTGGCGGATCTGCAGATCCTGCGGGTCAAAGCCCAGCTCCTGCTGCAGCTGGGCCAGGCGATCGTCGGGCAGGGATTCCTCGCTCCAGCCATGGTGGTCGCCCGCCAGCTTCTCGACCAGGGCCTCGTCCAGGCCCAAGGCGCGGCCGACATCGCGGATGGCGCTGCGCGGCCGGTAGCTGATCACCACGGCGGTCAGCGCGGCGCGTTCGCGGCCGTATTTGCGGTAGAGGTACTGGATCACCTCTTCGCGCCGCTCATGTTCGAAATCGACGTCGATGTCCGGCGGCTCGTTGCGCTCGCGGCTGATGAAGCGCTCGAACAGCAGGCTGCTGCGCGCCGGGTCGACCTCGGTGATGAAGAGGCAGTAGCAGACCACGCTGTTGGCCGCCGAGCCGCGGCCTTGGCACAGGATACCCACGCTGCGCGCGAAGGCGACGATGTCGGCCACGGTCAGGAAGTAATGCTCGTAGCCCAGCTCCTGGATCAGGGCCAGCTCATGCTCGATCTGCGCGCGCAGCTTGGGCTTGAGGCCATGGGGCCAGCGGCGCGCCGCGCCGGCCTCGGTCAGGGCGCGCAGATGGCTGCTCGGCGTGGCGCCCTCGGGCACGACTTCGGCCGGGTACTGGTAGCGGATCTCCTTGAGCGAGAACTGGCATTGCGCCGCCACCCGCAAGGTTTCGGCCAGCAGGGCCGGCGGGTAAAGCTGGCCCAGGCGCAGGCGGCTGCGCAGATGGCGTTCGGCATTGGCTTGCAGCTGGTGGCCGCAGGCGGCGATGGGGCGGTTCAGCCGGGTGGCGGTCAGCACGTCCTGCAAGGCCTTGCGCGAGCGCCGGTGCATGTGCACATCGCCGGCCGCCACCAGGGGCAGCGCGGTCTGCTCGGACAGCTGGCCCAGGCGCTGCAGCCAGAGCTCGTCGCCCAGCTCGCGCAGCAGCTCCACACCGATCCAGGCCTGGCCGGTGAAATGGCGCAGCAGCCAGCGCGCCGGGATCAGCAGCTCTTCGTCGCTGGCCTCGCGCAGCGGTAGCAGCAGGGCCAGGCAGTCGGCCAGCTCGCCGCGTTGCGCCGCCTCTTGCAGCCGTGCCCAGCTCAGGCGGTAGCTGCCCTTGGCAGCGCTGCGGCGCAGGCCGGTGATGAACTGGCAGAGATTGCCGTAGCCCTCGAGATGGCGCGCCAGCAGCACCAGCTTGAACATCAGCGGGTCGGGCGTGGAGTCTGGTGACCCGGCCGGCCCGGGCGGCGCCTGCGCCAGTCGGCGCACGCTGAACTCTGCGCCGATCAGCAGCTTCAGCTCGGGCTCCCCGGTCACCGGGTCGCGCGGCAAGGCCTGGGCCGCCACATGGGCGCGCACCACGCCGGCCAGCGAGCATTCGTCGGTCAGGGCCAGGGCGGCATAACCCTGCTCATGCGCGCGTTCCACCAGCTCGCCCGGCGTGGAGGCGCCACGCAGAAAGGAGTAGTTGCTGAGTGCATGCAGCTCGGCATAGGCGGGCAGCAGGCTTGTTTTTTTCATGCGAACAGCCCGTGTAGAAACCAGCCTTCTTCTTCGCTGCTCAGGCGCTGTTGGAAGATCCACAGCAGGCCGGCCTGCGGGCTGCTGGCCAGGAAGTAATCGCGCTGCTGGTGCTGCGAGCTCTGGCCGTCGGCCGCCGGCTGCCACCAGCCGCCCTCGATGCGCTGCGGCCCGGCCAGCAGCTGCAGCGGCGCGCCGCCGTAGACCGGCTGGTCCTGGCGCAGGCTCAGGCGCAGCGGCGGCGCCAGCAGCCAGGTCGGCTGTGGGCAGAGCGGCAGGGTGTCTGGCGCAGCGGCTGTGGCCGCCGTGTTGGGTGGGCTTTCGTTCCAGGCCACCCAGCGCTGCATCTGTTCCAGCCGGTGGTCTTGTTGCAGCTGGCCGCAGCGCACCGCCTGCGCGCCCAGGCGGATGCTCAGACGCATCAGCAGCTGCTCCAGCGGCTCCTTGGCCTGCTCGGGCCCGG
The DNA here is from genome assembly GCF_025717675.1 of Paucibacter sp. DJ2R-2. Lineage (GTDB taxonomy): Bacteria > Pseudomonadota > Gammaproteobacteria > Burkholderiales > Burkholderiaceae_C > Paucibacter_A. The sequence goes on along the minus strand of NZ_JAJIRT010000002.1, from coordinate 471,057 downwards.
CCGGCAGCAGGCTAGCGCTGCGCTCCTCCAGAGCGCGCACCTCGCCGGCCTGCAGGCTCAGCTCGGCCACCGGCGCGGCCAGCTCCAGGCGCAGCAAGTGCTCGTGCAACAGGCGCGATAGCTGGCCGAAATCGCGCGTCAGCGCGGCGCTGTGCACGAGCAGCCGCCCGCCCGGGCCGATGTCGCGCGCCCGCATGGCGTCATGGGCCCAGGCCAGTTCGAAGGCCTCGATGCCGGCGTGGCGCGCCGCCAACCAGGCGCAGAGCTCGCGCAGCAGTTCCTGGGCGTGGTGCAGCAAGGCCAAGGCATTGTCCAGGCGCTGCGGCAGCTCCAGCCGCGCCCGGAACTGCTCGGGCGCGCTGATCCAGGCATGGGCTTGCGGCGTTTGGCCATAGGCCTGGTCCAGCGCGCGCAGAAGGCCTGGCCCGAAACGCCGGCTCAGGGCCGCCCGCGGCAGGCGGCGCACATCGCCCAGCGTGCGGCAGCCCAGGCGCGCCAGCATGGGCGCTTGTGCCTGCGCGGCGCTCAGGGTGAACAGCGGCAGCGGGTCCATCAGGCTGGCCAGCGGGGCGGACAGGCCATCGGCCCGCACGCAGGCCCCACCCGGTGCCCCCGCCGCCCCCGGCTGCGCCAGCGCCCCGCGCGCCAGCGCCAGGGCCGCCAGCGCTGTCGGCGCCCAGGCCAGGGCGGCCAGGCTCAGTCCGGCTTCACCGATGCGCTCCGCCACCCGCTGGTGCAGGGCCTCGGGCCCGCCGAACAGGCGCAGGCTGGCGGCCACCTCCAGCACCACGGCCTCCTCCAGCGCGGCGACCCTCGGCGAGAACTGCAGCGCCCACCAGGCCAGGGCTGGGGTGGTGGGCGCTTGTTCGGGCCGGGGGCTGCTGCGGTCCGCGGCCTCATCCGGCGGCGCGGGCGGGCTGAGCAGGGCGAGCCAGTGCATGGCGCGAGGGGGCTGCCGGGTGCGGCGGCTGCAAGACAGGGTGTTGGTGCGGTGCCGGCGTTGGGCGCCCCAGGCCGCGCGCCAGCATGGTGGCCGTCAGCACCCGCTCCAGGCCCGAGGGCAGGGCGGGCAGTTGCAGCAGGCCCTCGAAGGCCGGGCCGCGACGTTTCAGGATGCGCAGCTGCAGATCGGCCAGCTCTTGTTGCGGGCTGCGCGCGCCCAGGGCCAGGTCCAGATGCAGGCGCAGCGGAGCGGCCGAGGACTGCGTCGCTACCGCCTCGGGCCGGAACAGGAACAGCGGCGCGTCCAGGCCCAGGGCCTGGGTCTGCAGCCGCCGCAGCTGTTCGGGCCGCAGCTGGGGCAGCCAGAGCAGCAGGGCGGCGGCGGCATTGGATTTGATCGCCTGCTCGGCCGCCCAGAGCTGCTGCTGCGGGGTCTCCGGTGCCAGCCAGATCAGCTGCTGCGGCGCCAGGCCGGCGGCCTGCAAACCCGGCAGATGCGGAATCAGCGGTGGGTTGATCAGCAGCAGCGGCCGTTGTTGTTGCGCGCGCGGGGCGCTGGGTTTGCGCGCACGCCCTCGGCCGCGCGAAGTTGCGGCCAGGGTCAGCGGCTCGGCCAGCAGCCCGCGCAGCGCCGGCAGCAGCAAGCGCCACTCCAGATGCAAACCCGGCGGGCAGAGGATTTCACTGAGGCTGTGCGTGGGCCAGCCCCCGCCGGGTAGTTCGGCGTCCAGGGCGGCAAAACCGCTGCTCAGGCAGGGGCTGCTGCTGGCGCCCAGGCTGCTGGCCCGCCAGACCTGCTGTTCCAGCAGGCGCGCCTCGCGCTCGCCCAGGGCCGGCGCCGCGGACAGCGGAGCCGGCCAGGACGCGGGGCTGGCATTGACGAGCGGGGCGAACATGAGGGGGTGAACAGATGAGTGGCTGCGAGAGCGAGGGATGGATCATGACTGTTTTTTTATACAGTGTATAGCTCGATGTGGCGGCCGCCAAGCGAAGTGGCCTGTGGCGCGCCTACGCCGATTTGTGCGGATAGCGCGCCCCTGTGATCGGGGGGTGTTCGCTGGGCGGTCTTTGCCGCTAAGGTGTGGCCTAGGGTTTTCACTGGTTTTGACCGTTGAAGGGCAGGCATTCATGGCATTGAACGAGGCTTGGGGTCCCATGGCGAGCGGGCGGCTGTTTTTACGCGCGCCCACGGTGGCAGACCTGGATCGTTTGCAGCAGATTCAGGCCGATGCGCTGACCCAAAGGGTCAAGCCCGGCCCGGCTTCACGCCAGAGCAGCCTGGAGCAGCTCCAGACTTGGCAGCTGCATTGGCAGCGCTGGGGTTTTGGTTGCTGGGCCCTGTCGGCCGGTGCGCAGGAGGGCGGCGAGCTGCTGGGTTTCGGCGGCTTGATGTGGCAGTCGGTCGACGGCCGGCAGAGTTTGTGCCTGAGCCTGCTCTTCCATCCTCAGGCCTGGGGCCTGGGCTATGCCACGGAGATGGGTCAGCTGGCGCTGGAGCTGGCGTTTCAGCACCTGCATGCGCCGGCCGTTCTGGCCTTGGTGCGCCCGACCGACCTGCCGACGCGCCGCACCCTGGAGCGGCTGGGCATGCGCCTGAAGGGCGCCTTGGCCGATCTGCCCGGGCAGGCGCCCAGCCTGCTGTTCGAGATGACACCGGCGCATCTGGCCCATTGCCGCCAACGACAGCAGCAAGATGCGCAGGGTGTGTCAGCCTCGGCCTTTGGTGTCTTGAATGCCTGACATGGTTTGACGGCGCGTGCTGCGCTGCCTTGATCCCAGACCTCACTTCTGACCTGCGGCCTCAACTCCTCGCCGCGCCTCAGGGCATTGACGGCGGCCGTCTCAGTCCCCACTTTTCTGCACCCCTCGTGATGCGTCCGGGCTAGCCGCCCGAGACCGTCCTGTGATGGCGCTGAATATTCGAATTAGGGGGGCGGGAGCCGCCCTCAAAAATCTGTCACAAGCCGCTGCTAAGGTGAGCTTGTGTGCGGATAGCGGCTGCGGAGTGTGGCTGTTTTCAACTTGCTGATGGCCCTCGCTGCAAGCGGATCGGGGCCGCAAGCGTGCATCGTTCGCTGCTGTCGGTGCATGGGGCGTCCGCGTGATTGCTCAGGAGAAATACATGAAGAAGCTGGTTCGCGTCTGGGCTGCAGGTTGGTCGCTGTTTCTCTTGTCCTTGCTTGCGCAGTCGGCCCAGGCGGCGCCTGTGGTCTATGGTTTTGACGATCTTCAGGACCAGGACCGCCTCTCGAATCAGTGGTCGGGTTTGAGTTTTTTCAATGCCCTGGCGCTCAAGGTGGGGCGATCGCTGAATGTGGATGAGTTTCCGCCGCGCTCGGGTGACACCGCGGTGCTGGATGACGGCGGTGCACTTGAAATCCTGTTTGCGCAACCGGTGTTCAGTGTCGGCGCCTATTTCACCTATTTCGAAAAGCTCAGCTTTTTTGCCTACGACGCTGGCGGTGGCCTGTTGGGTTCGGTGCACAGCCTGTTCTCTTCGAATCTGCTGCTCAGCGGCGATGTCGGAAGCTTGAACAATGAATTTGTGAGCTTCTCCGATTCGGCCGGTCGGATTGCGCGTGTGGTCATCCAGGGGGGCAGCTTGGGCAGTTCCATGGTCATGGACGACCTGACCGTCGAATTCAGTCGTTCAGTCCCCGAGCCGCAGAGCTGGGCGTTGGTGGCCCTGGCCTTGCTGGCGGCTGCTGTGGCGCGGCGGCGCCATTTTTCTGGTCTGTTTAGGTAACTGATTAATTGCTGGTTTTGCACCGAATGCGGCTTGATTGAGCTTGCAGTCGTGTGCAGCCGTGTTCCGGTCCAACCGGGGAGGCAAGAATGATCCGAATCATGAAAAAGCGTGCGGTGGGCCTGGGTACCGCCGGTGCGCTGCTCTTGAGCTGCCTGATGGCCTGGGGGCCTGCGCAGGCCGGGACCATGGGGCCACCGGCCTTGGCGCCGAACAAGATCACGGTGGGCGTCGCCACGCCGGTGCTGGTCACGGTCAGCATCACTGACCCCAACTACATCGCCGGAAGTGCCAGCTTGGCGCGGATCAAGGCCGACGGCAACAACCAGATCTTGGGGGCCCTGCGCGACGATGGCCTGCAGGGCGATGCTGTCGCCGGAGATCAGGTTTACAGCTTGCGCGTCAGTCTTCAGGAGGCGACGGCGGGTGTGGTCAATCTTCAGGTCTCGGCCGGCTACAAGCGGGAAATCAAGCGCACCTTGTCGGCGCTTTTGCCTGTGACGGTGGAAAGCGCGCAAGCCACGCCGACCGTCACCGGGGCCCTGATCAGCCCAGCGGTGAGCACTGTCGGCACGGCCATGGGCGCCTTGGTGAGCGCAAGGATCAATGACCCGCGCGTTATTGCCGGCTCGGTGATCTTGCAGAAGGTCAATGCATCCAACCAGGTGATCGGAACGCTGGGCATCCTCAATGACGAGGGGCGCGACGGCGACAGCCAAGCGGGCGATCAGACCTTCAGCTTGCGCACCACGGTGCTGGAGAATACGCCGGGCCTGCTGCGCTACCGAGTCGCGGCCGCCTTCCAGGGCTATGGCCAAACGGTGTATTCCGAGCCTTTCACTGTGGCTGTCAATGGCACGGCCAGCGGCGTCAGCATCAGTTCTCCAGCCAATGGCGCGTATCTGAATACGCCGGTCATCACCTTGGTTGGATCGGTCGGTGATGGTGCGGCTCAGGTCAAGGTCAATGGCATTCTGGTGCCGCTGAGCGGCAAGCAGTTTTCAGCCTCTGTGCCCCTGAATGAAGGTCCCAACACGGTGACGGCAGTGGCCGCCAACAGCAATGGCAGCACCACCTCGGCCTCCATCCAGGTGACCCTGGACACGACCGCGCCCCGTGTCGAGATCTATTCACCCGCGCGCAATGGCAGCACCGCTGCGGCGACCGCCACAGTGACCGGCATGGTCAACGACATCGTTGTGGGGACGGTCAACCCGCAGCAGGCCACGGTGACGGTCAATGGCGTGGCGGCGGAAGTCATGAACCGCAGCTTTGTGGCGCGCAATGTGCCGCTGAGCCTGGGCAGCAACCAGATCCAGGCGGTGGCGACCGATCGCGCCGGCAACCGGACCACCATCACGTCCACTGTGCAGCGCATCTCCGGTGCTCAGGCCGGCCTGACGGTGCTTTCCGGCAACGACCAGTCGGCCCGCGTCGGCAGCCAATTGCCGGCTCCCTTGGTGGTCAAGCTGGTCAACAGCCAGGGTCAGGGCATGGCGGGCAAGCCCGTCGTGTTCCGCGTGATTGCACAAGACGGGCTGGTCAGCCCCAGCGGCAATGCCGGCACTGGCCTCAGCGCCGTGGCCGTCAACACCGACGCTCAGGGCCAGGCGCGCGTTTTCCTTCAGCTTGGCAGCCGCTCTGGCGCGGGCAACAACCTCGTGGAAGCGAGTGCGGCAGGAGTCAGCACCACCGCCGACTTCTCGGCCAGTGGCTTGCCCGGTGCCGCCAATCTGGTGGTCGTGGATTCCGGGAACAACCAGACGGGCGTGGTCGGTCAAGCGCTGCCGCTGCCCTTCATCGCCATCGTCACCGATGCCAAGAACAACCGCTTGGCCAATGTGCCAGTGACCTTCGAGGTCAAGGACGGCCATGGCAGCTTCGGCCCCGATGGTGCCACGCGTTTCCAGACCACCAGTGACGGTGACGGCCGGGTGGCGGCCACCCTGGCCTTGGGTCCCAATCCGGGCGTCAACAACAATGTGGTCGAGCTCAGCTTTGCCGGCAATCCAGGCTACGCCGCGGCCTTTGCTGCGACCGGCTTGGTGCCCGGCCCGGCGAGCGAGACCCGCATCTCCGGCGTGGTTCTGGACAACAGCAACCAGCCGATTCCTGGCGCCACTTTGCGTCTGCTGCAAATCACCCAGGGCAACGCCAGCAACATTCCCCAGGAAATGGCGACGGCCGTGCGCACCGATGCGCAAGGCCAGTTCCTGATGCAACCGGTTCCGGTCGGCATCTTCAAGCTGATGGTGGACGGCGGCACGGCTGCGCGCCCAGGTCTCTGGCCGACCCTGGATTTCGACATGATCACCGTACCCGGTCAGAACAATGTTCTGGGTATGCCGATCTATCTGCCGGAGTTGAATCCCAGCAACCGTGTCTGCGTCAACGAAACCACCGGCGGCACCCTGACCATTCCCGAGGCGCCCGGCTTTGCCCTGCAGATTGCACCCGGCTCGGCCACCTTCCCGGGTGGCTCGCGCAGCGGCTGCGTGTTCGTCACGCCGGTCAATATGGACAAGGTGCCGATGTCGCCGGGCTTTGGTCAGCAGCCGCGCTTTGTCGTGACCATCCAGCCGGTCGGCACCCATTTCAATCCGCCGGCGCGCATGACCATTCCCAACGTCGACGGCTTGGCACCACGCGCCGTGACCGAGATGTACTCCTACGACCACGATCTCGCCAGCTTTGTGGCCATCGGCTCTGCCACGGTCAGCCCGGATGGCTCCTCCATCACCTCCGATGTCGGCGCGGGTGTGATCAAGGCGGGCTGGCACTGCGGCGGCAACCCCAACAGTTCAGGCTCGGCCGGTACCTGCCCGACCTGCAAGAAATGCGAAGGCGCCAGTTGTGTCGCGGATGCCGGGCAGAACGGAAGCCCGAAGCCCGATGACAAGTGCAAGGTCTGCAAGAACGGTGATTTCTCTGACATCAAGATCAACACCACGGAAACCAGTTACACGCAGAAGCTGGGCTTCCCCAACGATGTGACCAAGAAGTTCAACGACGGCTTCAAGGCGCTGGAGAAGTTGAGCGTCACCATCACGGCCAATGTGATGCAGGAAGCCTCCTTGCAGATCAAGGAGAACGAGTGCTGCGGCAAGACCACTGGCGTGTCGAAGAAGAGCAGCGCCAAGATGGCCGGCAACTTCGGCAGCCTGAGCATCGAGGGGCGCATCTGGCCGCCACCGGGCCCGCCGTTTGTCGACTGGGCCAGCGGTCCGGTGAACATCGGTGTGGCGTCCGTGGAGATCAAGGCCAAGCTCAACGGTGGCGTCTTCATCGGCGGTACGGCCAGCATCGCCGGTGAGCTCGGCTACCGCAAGGATGGTTGCTCCGACGACGCTGCCGACCGCTCTGGCTGCATCTTTGCCGGCCTGGACACCAGCATCACGCCGAGTATCACGGCCAAGATCGCGGGCAGCGGATCCTTCTCCGTCGATTGCATCCTCGGCTGCGAGAAGACCACGTTCAAGGCCAGTGCCAGCTTCAGTGGCGGCGCCTCTTGGCCCATTCACATCTCGAAGGTGACCTACAACCAGCCCAAGTGCAGCAGTGGCCTGGATGGCGGCCTGATGACCTTCGACCCGGTCGGGTTCAAGGTGAATGGCAAGTTCTCGGTCGGTTACGACATCGACGGGTCGTCCAGCACCTTTGAATATTCGCAAGACTTCTTGAGCTGCACGGTCAGCTTCAGTGAGGCCAAGTGTGCGTACTGATAGCAAGCGTTTGAACTTCGCCAGGGCCACGCGCCTGCTGGCGCTGCTGCTCGGGGCGGCCGCAGCGGCACCGATGGCCTCCGCGCAGGACTTCGGGCAGCTGGGCTTGCCTTTGCTGTTTCGCGTCGAGTCCAAGGAGCTTGTGACGGCAGCCTGCCTCGGTGTGCGTGGCAAGGAATACCGCAGCGCGGCCTTGCCTGGCCCCACGTCCAAGGGGCTGGAGTTGGCGGTCTACAAAGTGCTGAGTGCCTTGCAGTCCGATGACAAAAGCGCCCTCAACGGCTTGTTGGCCAGCGACGAGCCGGGAGGTTCTGCGGCGGGCGTGCAGTCGCAGGTGGACGCCTACCGCTCGCAGTTCAAGGCCTTGAAACCCTTGCGCCTGACCTATGCCTTCGAGTTTGACGATGTCCAGATGGTCTGGGTCGAGTTGCAGCCCGCTGGCGGTGGCAAGCCCTTTGCCGCGGCCTTCGCATTCAAGCGCAGGCCCGATGGCCAATTGGGCTTTTTGCCCCAGCGGCCCATGAGCATTCCTTCGCAGCTGATTCAGCAGTGGTACCTGTCTTCGGTCGGCCCCGGCCAGGCGCAGCAAGCCCAGCTGTGCTCGGCTGCGACCCTGAACAGCCTGCCCTACAAGCTGAGCTTGGGCGCCAGCCCCAGCGATGCGGTGAGTGCTTTGCACATGCAGGGCGCATCGGCGCTGACTGCCAAGAAGCCGGGCGTGAATGAAGAGGTGGGTGCGCTGATCGCGCGCATGACCCAGTCCGGCCAGCAAGGGAAGTTCGAGCTGCTGCGCCCCTTTGTCAGCGAAGCCTCCTGGGCGCGTATGCAGTCCTACCGCGACAGCCCGGACGGCCAGGCCTTTCTGAAAGGCCTAAGTCAGCTGTCATTGCGCTTTGTCTGGGATCTGGGGCCGGTGGCAGTTGCCTATGTGCAGCGCGACGGCGGGGGTGTCAACAGCATGTTCTTCTCCAAGGAACGTGATGGCTGGCGTCTCGTCAATGTCGGCTTGGTCAATGCATCCACCCGGCTCTTCGAGCGCAAGGAGTTGGCCATGGCGGCGGCAGATGAGCATCCGTTCGCACATTTCGAAAAAAAGCCTGGCCTCTAGGCTGTTTGCAAAGAAACGTTGGTTTTGACTGTCGGGATGATCATGAAATCACTGAAGAGAAATCTCCGTGTCTTGTGCTGGTCCGGTCTCGGCCTGGTGACTCTGGGTTTGCAGCCGCTGATTGCAAACAGTCAAACCCCGCCTCCGACCGGCCTCAATGAGGGCTGCACCGTCAGTGTCCTCAATCGCAATGTGCAGGCCAAGGCCGACGGCACCTGGGTGCTGCCCAATATTCCTGCCAACTTCGGTACGGTGAGGGCGCGCGCCACCTGCGTGAATGGCGGCACCACGACCTACGGCGAGTCGGCATCCTTCACCATCCCGGCCAATGGCTCCATCAACCTGCCGCCCATCACGCTCGGCCCCACCACGCCCATCCCGACATCGGTGCAGGTGACGGCGGCCGTTCAGACCTTGCCCAATGTGGGCGCGACCACGCAGCTGCGCGTGATGGCCACCTATCCCAACAGCAGCGACTCGAACGACATCAGCTCGGCCAGCAGCGGCACACGCTATGCCGTCAGCAATCCCGCCATTGCAACGGTCAGTCCCGAGGGCCTGGTGACGGCCGTACGCAGCGGTGTTGTGGTCGTACAAGCCAGCAACGAAGGCTCGCAAGGCCTGCTGCAGCTGCGCGTGGCCTTCACCGGGGCCGACAGCGACGGCGACGGGATTCCTGATGACGAGGAGTTGCGCCTGGGCATGGACCCCAACAGCCCGGCCGATGCCTTGCTGGACCTCGACCACGACGGCCTGAATGCGCTCGAGGAGTTTCGCGCCGGCACCGATGCGCGCAATCCGGACAGCGACGGCGATGGCATTTCCGACGGTGATGAACTCAAGTGCACGCGCGGCTTCTGCACCAATCCCTTGGTGGCGGACAGCGACGGCGACGGCGTCCGCGACGGTGTCGAGCTGGCGACCGGCAGCGACCCCACCAATCCCGCCAGCTACAACCTGGCAGCAGCGCTGCGCAGCCTGCGTGTGACACCCGGCAACTTCACCTTGGTGGTCAACTCCATCACCGGCACGGCCAGCGTGCAGCTGACAGTGATCGGCACCATGATCGATGGCTATGACATCAACCTGACCAGCGCCCAACGCCAGACCACGTATGCCAGCAGCAATCTGGCCAGCTGCAATTTTGGTTCGCCCGATGGGCGGGTGTTTGCCAGCCAGGCCGGCACCTGCACGATCACGGTCAGCAACAATGGCAAGAGCTTCCAGGTCAGCGGAGTGGTGCAAGACTTCGCACCGACACAGCTGTCCTTTGTGGCGATTCCCGGCTATGCCAACGGTGTGGCGGTGAACCGTGAATATGCCTTTGTGGCTGCGGGATCCACCGGCCTGCAGGTGGTGAATCTGAGTGTCGACCGCCGCAGCCCCAGCGTGGTGGCGGCACTGAATCTTGGCGCCACAGCCAACGACGTGACCTTGGCAGGCAATATTGCCTACCTCGCCACTTCAGCGGGTCTGAAGGTGGTCAATGTTTCGCAGCCCACTGCGCCGCGGCTTCTGGGTACGTTCGCAGGCGTGGGCAATGCCATGGGCGTCAAGGTGCGAGGCACCACCGCCTATGTGGCCGCTGGCAGCAGCCTGTACATCATCAGCGTGGCCAATCCTGGCGCCATGATTCAGGCCGGCGTGATCAGCTTGGGCGGTACCGCCTGGAACCTGGAGCTGGACCCGACCCGCAATCTGGCTGCTGTGGCTGCCGGTGGTGCCGGACTCAAGCTTGTGGATGTGAGCAATCTCTCCGCACCGGTCTTGCGCGGCACCGTGGCCACAGGCGACGCCCGCGGCGTCGCTTTGCGTGGCAATGCCGCTTTTGTGGCCGACTATGCCAACAGCATGACTTCGGTGGACATCAGCAATCTGGCCGCGCCAGTGCTGCTCTCCCGGACCCAGCAAAATTTGGGCGGACTCCTGAACAACGTCGTGCTGTCGGGCAACTTCGCGCTCGGCGCCGATGTCTTCTTTGTCAACGGCGTGCCCATCGTCGACATCACCAATCCCCAGACCCTGCAGCCGCGTGCCATCCTGAATTTCACCGCGCGCGATGACAACGGCATGGGCATAGCCGTGGACGACAGCTTCATCTACCTGGTCGGTGATCGTGGTGGTCTTTCGCGCGGCGGCAGCAGCGGGGACAGCCGTCTCTACATCGGCCAGTACCAGCCGCGCGTGGACCTGGCCGGGGTGCCGCCCACGGCCGCCATCACCTCGCCCGCTGCAGGCAGCTTGGTTTACGAAGGTGCGCCTCTGACTGTGTCGGTCGACGCCCAGGATGACATCACGGTCACGGCGGTGCGCTTCACCGTTGACGACCAGACCGTCTTCACCAGCACCAGCGCGCCCTATCAATACACGCTGACAGTACCGGTCGGCGTCAACAGCCTGAGTTTGGGCGCTGTGGCCGGCGATCTCGGCGGCAACGAAGGCAGCGCGCCGGTCGTCCAGGTGCAGGTGGCGCCGGACCCACTGACGCGTGTGATCGGTCAGGTCCTGGATTCTCAGGGGCGGGCTGTGCAGGGTGTACAGCTGACGGCGCCCGGCGGTCGCTCGGGGACCAGCGATGCTGATGGACGTTTCCAAATCATCGGTGTACCCACGGTGCTGGGTGATCTGGTGGTGCAGGCAGAGTACACGCCCAGCGGCGGACTGCCGCGACACGGTTCATCAGCGACGACCGCCGCGGTGGTTGCGGGCACGACCGATGTTGGCACCATCACCTTGATTGAGGCTGCATTCGTGAGCAACTACGGGGTCTTGTGGACCACCTGCGACGACTGCTCGACGCAACGCACCTTGCCCTTCAGCTTCCCCTTCTACGGTGCCAACGAAACGGTGGCCTTTGTTGGCAGCAATGGCTACATCACCTTTGATTCCGCGGACAACACCTACACGGAAAACGTCTCCGCATTCAACAACCGCAAGCGCATCTCGGCCTTCTTCGACGACTTGATCGGTGGCGGTGGCGTGTGGATCAATGACCAGCTGCCGGACCGCTTTGTCGTCACCTACGACCGCACCCGTCATTACAGCCAGGGCGGCAGCAATACCTTGCAGATCCAGCTGTTCCGCGACGGCCGCATCGTCTTCGCCTACCAGGGCATCACCGCCTTGAATACAGGCTCGATCGCCGGTCTGACCCCGGGGCCTTCGGCACCCTTCCAGCAGGTCGACTTCAGCGCCACGCCGATTCTGGAAATTCCCTCGGCCACAGCGGTATACGAGTACTTCACCTCGACCAGCTTGTTCGATCTCGACCGGGCCTACCTGGTGTTCACGCCGACAGCCCAGGGCGGCTATCGCGTCAACACCGTCTTGCCGGCAGCACCGGCCCTGGCTTCGACTCTCAATGGTGCCGCAGGTGGCCAAGCCTTGCTCGCCGCCAGTGCGCCAGCCCAGCTGCGGGCCAGCAGCAGTACAGCCGCAGGGCGACAGGCGGTCAGCGCAAGCGCGCTGAGCGCGGTTGATTTGGCCAATGCCGAGGTGCGTGTGTTTTCTTCGACGCTGCGGAGCTACCGTGGCATGACCAATACCGATGCACAAGGTCGCTTCACGCTTTCGGGTGTGCCAGCGGGTGGGCTGATGGTCGAGGTCTGGCGCCAGGGGGCGCTGGTGGCACGCGGCAGCAGCAGCGCGCCCAGCGGGTCCTTGAACCAGGCCCAGTTGTTGAATGTGGAGCTGGTGTCACCCGATGTGCAGCCCAAGAACAACTGAAGCCGCGAACTTTTGAGATGAGCTTGAGCAAGAGACACCCATGATGAAACATCTGCGTCGATGGGCCCTGCCGGCTGCTGTTTTGCTGCTGTGCTCGCTGGCCTGGGGGGCGGTCAGCTTGATCGATGCCTCCAGGCTGCAGTCCGGCATCGGCAATGAGCTCGGCCTGGCGCAGCACCTCCAGGACGACGAGGAGTTCAAGATCCCGCTGACTGAGCTCCTCGAGCATGGGCGGCGTGTGTTCTCGGCCAATTGGACGACGGAAGAGGGCGGCGGGCGCCCGCGCACCAAGGGCAACGGGCGGGGTCTGTCGGACCCCACGCTGAGCCTGACCGGGGCGCGCGGTTTCAATCGCATCTCAGGGCCTGATGCCAACTCCTGCATGGGCTGCCACAACCAGCCTTTTGGCGTGGCTGGGGGCAGCGGCGATTTCGTCACCAATGTGTTCGTCTTGGGCCAGCGCTTCGATGCGGTGACCTTTGACCGCTCCGACACCACGCCCACCCGCGGCGCCTTGGACGAGAAGGGCGAGCCGGTCACGCTGTCCAGCGTGGGCAACTCCCGCCATACGCCGGGCCTGTTTGGGTCGGGCTACGTGGAAATGCTGGCGCGTGAGATGAGCACCGATCTGCAGCGCATCCGCGACAGCATGAAACGTGGCGAGACCCGCTTGCTGATCAGCAAGGGCGTCAACTTTGGGCGCCTGACTCGCAAGGAAGATGGCCTGTGGGATGTGCGCGAGGTTCAGGGCCTGCCGCGCCTGAGCTTGATCACCGCCACGCCTCTGGATCCACCGACCCTGGTCATCCGGCCGTGGCACCAGGCGGGCAATTCGGTGTCGCTGCGTGACTTCACCAACACCTCCTTCAACCACCACCATGGCATCCAGACCATCGAGCGTTTTGGTGCCAACACCGACCCGGATGGCGATGGTTACAGCAATGAGCTGACGCGTGCCGATGTCACCGCCGCCACCCTGTTCCAGGCGGTGATGGCGGTGCCGGGCCAGGTCATCCCGAACAAGCCGGAGATCGAGCAGGCCATCGCCCGGGGCCAGGCCTTGTTCAACAATCAGTTTGCCTGTGCGTCCTGCCACACGCCCAGCCTGCCCTTGAGCCGCCAGAACTGGACCTTTGTGGAGCCCGGCCCCTTCAACCCGCCCGGCAATATGAAGGCCGGCGATGCCAAGGCGGTTCGCGTGGCCTTGAACGACGACAGCCTGCCGCAACCGCGTCTCAAGCCAGCCCATCCGCAAGACGATGTGCTGTGGGTCCCGGCCTACACCGATCTGAAGCTGCACGACATTTCCGACCCCAATGACGAGATGGTGCAGGAAAGCCTGGACATGAACTGGCCCGTGTGGGCGCCCAAATTCCTCGGCGGCAATCGGCGCTTCCTGACCCGGCGTCTTTGGGGCGTGGCGAATTCGGGCCCCTACTTCCACCATGGTTTGTTCACCACCATGCGCCAGGCGGTGCTTGGGCACGCCGGCGAGGCCTTGGCTTCGAGGCAGGCCTTTCAGTCCGCCTCCAAGGCCGATCAAGACGCCCTGATCGAGTTCCTGAAGTCGCTCCAGGTCTTGCCCCCGGGCACGAATGAGTTGATCGTCGACGAACAATACCGGGCCAAGAAACGTTGACCAAGAAGGCGACCTGTTGAAGGCGATAGGCGGTTCGAAAGCTCAGCCGCCGTGCCGTCAAACCTGGCCTGATCCGTCCACACGCAAGGGCAGACTCAGCGTCACCCTGCAGCCCAGTCCCGGTGCGCTGTGTAGGCTGATCTCGCCTTGCAAGCCCAGGGTCACAAGGCGGTAGACCATGTGCAGGCCCAGGCCCGATGAGCCCTGGCCCAGCTGGGTGGTGAAGAAGGGATCGAAGGCCCGGGCCAGATGCTCGGTGGCCATGCCCCGGCCGTTGTCTTCGATGCGCAGGACGTAATGGCCCTCTTGCACGGCTTCTGTCAATGTCAGGCGATGTGGCGGGGGCCAGTTGCGGAAGCCGTGGACCAGGCTGTTCTCGATCAGCTGGGCCAGCACCTGGCCGAGTGCGCCCGGGTCGTTGCGCAGCAGGCGACCGGGCCGACCCCTGTTGTCGAGCTCGACCTGTTCGGCGCGCAGGGCGGGCGCCATCACGGCCAGGGTGTTCTCGATCACCTGCTGTGGCTGGAACTCGATCACCTGAGCGCTGCTCTGTTCCAGCGCCAGGGCCTTGAAGCGGCTGACCAGGTCGGCGGCGCGTGCCAGGCTGCGTCTGGCAATGCCCAGGCCGTCCTCCAGCTCGGCATGGAGCTGGTTCATGTCGGAGCGGCGCAGGCGGTTTTCCTCAAAGGCCTGGCGGTGGGCGAGCAGGCCGTCGCTGAGGGTGCTGGTGGCGAGCAAGGCGTTGCCGATGGGCGTGTTCAGCTCATGGGCCACGCCGGCGACCAGATGGCCTAAAGCGGCCTGCTTTTCGCGCTCCAGCAGCAAGCGCATGGCCTGCTCCAGTTCGCGGCCGCGTTGCTCGACCTTGAGTTCCAGCGCGTCGCGCGCCTCTTGCAGCGCCGTCTCGGCCTGGCGCCGCACTTGCATCTCGCCCTGCAGATTCAAGAGGGTGGCCTGCAGCTGGCGGTTGCGTTCGGCCAGTTCGCGCTCCAGGGCATTGCCATGCTGGCGCAGATAGTCGTTCTGCGCCTGGGTGCGTACATGGCCCAGCATGCGCATCAGGCTGTTGCCCGTGCTCTGCTTCAGGGTCTTGAGCTGGGTCTCGGCCAGCTCGACTTGCTCGCGGCGCGCACACAAGGCCTCGGCCCAGAGGCCGGCCTCCTCGGCGCATTCGGCGCGCCGCATCAGGGCGCGGTTCAGGATCGGCCACTGTGCATGGCGGCGTGCGTTGTCGCGGGCCTGGTGAAAGCGCGCGATGGCCTCTTCATGGCGGCCCATCTTCCAGAGGTAGAGGGCCTGGTTCTGCAGCAAAAAGCTGCGCTGGCCGTCGCTGATCTCATGATCCAGCAGCAAGGCTTCGGCCTCGTCCAGAAAGGCCCGTGTCGCGTCGAGCCGGCCTTCCCAGAGGCGTTTGTTGGCCAGGTTCACGGCATCGCGGAACATGCGGCTGGGGATCTGCCGGCGCTTCGAGTCTTCGTAGGCGCGCTCCTGCAGCACGGTCGATTCCGCCATGCGGTCGACAAAGGAGTAGGCCGCAGCCAGGCTGATGGTCAGGGTGTAGCGGTCGTCCGGGCTCAGCTGGGCCAGACGCTGTTCATCGAGCACCCAGGGTTCCAGGCGGCGGATCGCTTCCTCATGCATGGCCTCGTCATGCAGGAATTTGCACACCAGCATCAGGCACCGGTTCTGACCCTGCTCGTCCTGCAGCGTGGTGTAGATCACCTCGGCGCGGCCCAGCGATTGCAGGGCCAGGGTGATGACATGGGCGCGGCTCTGGAAGCGTGCCAGGCAGCACAAGGCCTCGGCCAGTGTCAGGGGATCGCCGAGCTGTTCCGCGCGTTCGACCAGGTCGAAGACCTGATCGAGCTGGTCCAGGCGCAGCTCCTGGTTCAGGTTCAGGCGCAGCTCGCGCACCTGCAGGCGCAGGAGCTCGCCGGCTTGCAAGCCCGGCTGCGCGCGCAAGGCCTGCAGCAGTGCTTGCGCCGATTGGTTCTCACCGAGATCCAGATGCTGGTCGATGCGCGCCAGTTCGGCCGAGGCCGGGGCGGCAAAGGGAACTGTCTCGGCGCTGTGGCGGTCCTGCTGCATCTTCGTCATCCGCTTGCTCCAAGTCCGGCGGTGCCCGATTCCCTCGGCCAGGAATAGCAGCAGCGCTTGCTCTGGCCCCGGCTTTCAGCCCGGTGTTGGCCCCAGTTGCGGGAAACGCCGCAAGCCCTGCAGATCCAGGACTCGCAAGCCGCCGTACTCGATGCGGATCAAGGCGTGCGCGGCCAAGGTGTTGAGCGCCTGGTTGACGCGCTGGCGCGACAGGCCGACCAGATAGCCGAGCTCCTGCTGGGTGATGCGCAGCAGGCTGCCGACGCCGGGGTAGAGCTGCGGGTGGAAGAGGGCGGCTAGGTTGCGGGCGACGCGCAGCTCAGGGTCGGAGATGCGGTCGATCTCGCGTGCGGCGATGAACTGGCCCAGACGCTCGTTGAGCTGGTTGAGCATGAAGCGGTTGAAGGCGATGCTGCCTTCCAGCAGCTCGTGAAAGGCCTCGATCGGCAAGCCGGCCACCACGCTGCGCCGCAGCGCCTGGATGTTGTAGCGGTAGCTCTCGCGCTTGAGCAAGGTGCCCTCGCCGAACCAGCCGCCCGGCGGCACGCCGGTGAAGGTGATGGCCTGGCCGCTGGAGTCGTCATTGCTCATCTTGAGCAGGCCGTCGATGACGCCGAACCAGAAGGTGGCCGGCCGGCCGATGCGGCAGACGCGCTCGCCCACATCGGCTTCGGCCACTTGCAGCTGCTGCACGGCGCGCTCGCGCTGCGGTTCATCCAGCAGGGCCAGCCAGGGAATGGCGGCCAGCTCGGCGGTGCTGGCCGGGCGGGCGCGCTGGCGCAAGGGGATGCTGGGCATGGCCGCTTCTGAAGCGGTGCGTGGGCCTGACGCTGGATTCATGCGGCAGTGTCCACCTTGCAAGTTGACGCAGGCCTTACACGGCACCCCCGGGAAAGTACCGCTCGGGGTGTCCCTTGGATTGTCGTTACAACGACAACACGGCGTCAAAGTGACGGCCTACCATGCGGTCAAGAGATGTCGGCAGCCCCTGCTTCTTGCAGGGCCGCATGCACGGCACAGGAGACATACAACGTGGATGCGACCTTTCCTCGCCTCTTGCTGGCTCACGCCGCCGAGCGCCCCGATGCGCCGGCTTTGCGCGAGAAGGAATACGGGATTTGGCAGACCCTGAGCTGGGCGCAGCTGGCGCAGCTGGTGCGCGAGCTGGCCCACGGCTTGGCGCTTGCCGGCCTGCAACGCGGCCAGCACCTGATCGTGGTCGGCGAAAACCGGCCGCGTCTGTCGGCGGCCATGTTGGCGGCCCAGTCCCTGGGCGCGATTCCCGTGCCGCTTTATCAGGATGCGGTGGCGGCCGAGTTCGTCTTCCCTGTCAACAATGCCGAGGTCGCCTTCGCCGTGGTCGAGGACCAGGAACAGGTGGACAAGATGCTGGAGCTGCGCGAGCACTGCCCGCAGCTGCGCCAGATCTGGTTCGACGACCCGCGCGGCCTGCGCGCCTATGAAGAGCCGGGGCTGCATTCGCTCGACGAACTGCTCGAGCGCGGCCGCCAGGACTCCCTGAGCCGCCCGGACTTTTTCGCCCGTGAGGTGGCGCTGGGCCGCAGCAGCGATGAAGCGGCCATGTTCTTCACCTCGGGCACCACCGGCAACCCCAAGGGCGTCGTCCACACCCATGCCAGCCTGATCGACCGCGCCCAGGCCGGCGCCCGCTTCGACCGTCTGACGGGCCGCGAAGAGGTGCTGGCCTACCTGCCACCGGCCTGGATCGGCCAGAACATCTTCAGCTACGCCCAGTGGCTGGCTTGCGGCTATGTGGTCAATTGCCCCGAATCGACCAGCACCGTCAGCATCGATCTGAAGGAAATCGGCCCCAGCTATTACTTCGCGCCGCCGCGGGTGTTCGAGGGCTTGCTGACCAGCGTGATGATCCGCATGGAAGACGCATCAAGACCTAAGCGCTGGTTGTTCGCCCGCTGCATGGCGCTGGCCCGGCGGGTCGGCCCGGCCCTGATGGACGGCCGGCCGGTCGGCGCCCTGGACCGACTGAAATACCAGTTAGGCGATCTGCTGATCTACGGGCCTTTGCGCAACAGCCTGGGCCTCTCGCGCGTGCGGGTGGCCTACACCGCGGGCGAGGCGATCGGCCCTGATTTGTTCAGCTTCTACCGCAGCATCGGCATCAACCTCAAGCAGCTCTATGGCTCGACCGAGACCGCCGTCTTCGTCTGCCTGCAGCCCGACCATGAGGCGCGTGCCGACACCGTGGGCGTGCCTATCGAGGGGGTCGAGATCAAGCTGGCCGAGAGCGGCGAAATCCTGGTCAAGTCGCCGGGCTTGCTCAAGGGTTATTACAAGAACGAAGCGGCCACGGCCGAGGTGCTGACGCCCGAGGGCTGGTACCACACCGGCGACGCCGGCTTCATCGACGCCCATGGCCACCTGAAGATCATCGACCGGGCCAAGGATGTCGGCCGCCTGTCCGGCGGCGCCTTTGATGCGGCCATGTTCGCGCCCAAGTATGTGGAGAACAAGCTCAAGTTCTTTGCCCACATCAAGGAGGCGGTGGCCTTTGGCGACGGCCGCGACCGCGTCTGCGCCTTCATCAACATCGACTTCGACGCCGTGGGCAACTGGGCCGAGCGCCGCAACCTGCCCTATGCCGGCTACACGGACCTGGCGCAGAAGCCCGAGGTCTACGAGTTGATCCGCGACTGCGTCCAACAGGTCAATGCCGACCTGGCCCAGGACGAGCTCTTGGCCGGCAGCCAGATCAGCCGCTTCCTGATCCTGCACAAGGAACTCGACGCCGACGACGGCGAGCTGACCCGAACCCGCAAGGTGCGGCGCGGCGCCATCGCCGAGAAGTACGCCGTGCTGATCGAGGCGCTGTACGCCGGCCGCAACTCGCAGTACATCGAGACCGCTGTCAAGTTCGAGGACGGGCGCAGCGGCAAGGTGTCCGCCGATCTGTGCATCAAAGATGCCCAGACCTACCCGGCCGTGAGGAGTGCCGCCTGATGGATCCAATGGACAGCAGCATTAGCGACAACAACACTCCGGCCAAGAAGACCGGCGAGGTGATTCTTGAGGTGCGCAATATCTCGCTGAGCTTCGGCGGCGTGAAGGCGCTGACCGACATCAGCTTCGATGTGCGCGAGCATGAGATCCGCTCCATCATCGGCCCCAACGGCGCGGGGAAAAGCTCCATGCTCAACTGCATCAACGGTGTCTACCAGCCGCAGCAGGGCCAGATCAGCTTTCGCGGCCAGACCTTCAAACACATGAGCTCGCGCCAGGTGGCCGAGATGGGCGTGGCCCGCACCTTCCAGAACTTGGCCTTGTTCAAAGGCATGAGCGTGCTGGACAACATCATGACCGGCCGCACCCTGCACATGCGCTGCAACATCTTCCAGCAGGCCTTGCGCAACCCCTTCGGCTGGGGTGCGGCCGAGCGCGAGGAGATCGCCCAGCGCGAGAAGGTCGAGCGCATCATCGATTTCCTGGAGATCCAGGCCTATCGCAAGACCCCGGTCGGCCGCCTGCCCTACGGTTTGCAAAAGCGCGTGGACCTGGGCCGCGCCCTGGCCATGGAGCCGCAAGTCTTGCTGCTCGATGAGCCCATGGCTGGCATGAATGTGGAAGAGAAGCAGGACATGTGCCGCTTCATCCTCGACGTCAACCAGGAGTTCGGCAGCACCATCGTGCTGATCGAACACGATATGGGCGTGGTCATGGACATCAGCGACCGCGTCGTGGTGCTGGACTACGGCAAGAAGATTGGCGATGGCGCGCCGGACGAGGTGCGCCAGAACGAAGACGTGATCCGCGCCTATTTGGGCACCTCGCATTGAACAATCGAAAGGAGTGGCGTAGCGAGCAGGTCTCAGGCAAGGCGCACGGAGCGCAGCCACCGGAACGTACTTTGGGTACGTGAGGATGGCGAGCACCGCGCAACGACGCATGAGGGCTGCGCAGTAGCCAACACCATGGGATTCGTCATAGAAACAATCTTCGGCGGCTTGATGACGGGCATGCTGTATTCGCTGATCGCGCTGGGCTTTGTGCTGATCTACAAGGCCTCGGGCGTGTTCAATTTCGCGCAGGGCGCCATGGTGCTGTTCGCGGCCCTGGCGATGGCGCGCTTTGCCGAGTGGATCCCGCTCTGGACCGGCATCAGCAGCCCGCTGCTGGCCAATCTGCTGGCCTTTGTCGCGGCCTTTGCGGTGATGGTGGCGGTGGCCTGGGGCGTGGAGCGCCTGGCCTTGCGGCATCTTGTCAACCAGGAGGGCATCACCTTGCTGATGGCCACGCTGGGCATCACCTACTTCCTCGAAGGCCTGGGCCAGATGATCTTCGGCTCGGACATCTACAAGATCGATGTGGGCATGCCCAAGGACCCGATCTTTCTGTTCGAGAAGAGCTTTGAAGGCGGGGTGCTGATCAACAAGGAAGACCTCTACGCGGCCTTGATTGCCGCGGCCATGGTCGCCTTGCTGGCCCTGTTCTTCCAGAAGACGGCCACCGGCCGGGCCCTGCGCGCCGTGGCGGATGACCACCAGGCCGCCCAGTCCATCGGCATTCCGCTGTCCACCATCTGGGTCATCGTCTGGAGCGTGGCCGGCTTCGTCGCCTTGGTGGCCGGCATCATCTGGGGCAGCAAGCTGGGTGTGCAGTTCTCGCTCTCGCTGGTGGCGCTGAAGGCGCTGCCGGTGGTGATCCTGGGTGGCCTCACCTCGGTGCCCGGCGCCATCATCGGCGGCCTGCTGATTGGCGTGGGCGAAAAGGTCTCCGAGGTCTACCTCGGCCCCGCCCTGGGCGGCGGCATTGAAATCTGGTTCGCCTATGTGCTGGCGCTGCTGTTCCTGCTGTTCAGGCCGCAGGGGCTGTTCGGCGAAAAGATCATTGATCGGGTGTGATTCGTCAAGCGTGAAGGGTGCATTACTGAAGCGCCAGTCATCCATTCGCTCCTGGACCCAAGAGGCAATCGACTCCCATGATTTACCGCGAAAACGGCCAATTCAAAACCAGCTACCGCGCCGACAGCGCCATCCTGGCGATCCGCCAGGACCGCTGGGCCATGGCGGCACTGCTGGCCCTGGCTTTTGTCGGCCTGCCCCTCTTGGGCAATGAGTACCTGTTTCGGGCCATCCTGATTCCGTTCTTGATCCTGTCGCTGGCGGCGCTGGGCCTCAATGTGCTGGTCGGCTACTGCGGCCAGATCTCGCTGGGCACCGGGGCCTTCATGGCGGTGGGCGCCTATGCGGCCTACAACTTCCAGGTCCGCATCGAGGGCATGCCGCTGATCCTCTCCTTGCTGCTGGGCGGAGCCTGTTCGACGGTGGTTGGCGTGCTGTTCGGCATTCCCTCGCTGCGCATCAAGGGCCTCTATCTGGCGGTGGCCACGCTGGCGGCGCAGTTCTTCTGCGATTGGGCCTTTCTGCGCATCAAGTGGTTCACCAACAACTCGTCCTCGGGCAATGTCTCGGTGTCGGACCTCAGCGTCTTCGGCCTGGCCATCGAGTCGCCGGCGCAGAAGTACCTGTTCTGCCTGAGCTTTGTCTGCGTGTTCGCCTTGCTGACCAAGAACCTGGTGCGCGGCGCCATCGGCCGTGAGTGGATGGCCATGCGCGATATGGATGTGGCGGCGGCCGTCATCGGCATCCGCCCGGTCTACGCCAAGCTCAGCGCCTTTGCCGTCAGCAGCTTCATCGTCGGTGTGGCCGGGGCGCTCTGGGGCTTTGTGCATCTGGGTTCCTGGGAGCCGGCGGCCTTCTCCATCGACCGCAGCTTCCAGCTGCTCTTCATGGTCATCCTGGGCGGCCTGGGCTCCATCATGGGCAGCTTCTTTGGCGCGGCCTTCATCATCTTTTTGCCGCTGCTGCTGAACCAGATTCCGCACTGGCTGGGCATCCCCATGGGCACCGAGACCGCTTCGCATCTGGAACTGATGGTGTTCGGCGCCCTGATCGTGTTCTTCCTGATCAAGGAGCCGCATGGCCTGGCTCGCTTGTGGTCCACGGGCAAGGAAAAGCTGCGGCTCTGGCCTTTCCCACATTGATCCTTCGCACTGATTTCTCGCGCCTGCTTTTTGTTCAACCCATAACGCACCGCTTGAGTGCGCATCGACTGGAGACACGCATGAAACTGAAGCCGTCCATCGTTCTTGCTTTGGCTGTCGCTGCTTCGGGCCTGTTATCGAGCCCGGCCCAAGCCGCGCCTGAGGCCAAGGAGCAGTTCTTCCCCTTGCTGGTCTACCGCACCGGGCCCTATGCCCCCAACGGCACGCCCTGGGCCAATGGCAAGCAGGACTATCTGAAGATGATCAACGCCCGCGACGGCGGTGTGAACGGCGTCAAGCTGACATACGAAGAATGCGAAACCGGCTACGCCACCGACAAGGGTGTCGAGTGCTACGAGCGCCTGAAAGGCAAGGGCGCCACGCTCTTCGACCCGCAGGCCACCGGCATCACCTTCGCGCTGACCGACAAGGTCATCAAGGACAAGATCCCCCTGATCACCCTGGGCTATGGCCTGGCCGCCTCGCAGGACGGCAATGTCTTCAAATGGAACTTCCCGCTGATGGGCAGCTACTGGACGGCGGCCGACATGCTGATCCAGCACCTGGCCAAGAAAGAGGGCGGCTTCGACAAGCTCAAGGGCAAGAAGATCGCCCTGGTGTATCACGACTCGCCCTTCGGCAAGGAACCCATGCCCCTGCTCGATGAGCGGCAGAAGATGCACGGTTTCGATCTGATCAAGATCCCCGTTACGGCGCCGGGTGTGGAGCAGAAGTCGGCCTGGCTGCAGGTGCGCCAGCAGCGGCCCGACTATGTGCTGCTCTGGGGCTGGGGCGTGATGAACTCGACGGCCCTGAAAGAGGCCCAGGCCACCGGCTACCCGCGCGAGAAGATGTACGGAGTTTGGTGGGCCGGAGCCGAGCCCGATGTCAAGGACGTGGGCGAGGGCGCCAAGGGCTACAACGCGCTGGCGCTGAATACCTCGGGCCAGAGCCCCAAGGTCATCCAGGACATCCTCAAGCATGTCCATGACAAGGGCCAGGGCGCAGGCCCCAAGGACGAAGTCGGCTCGGTGCTCTACACCCGGGGCGTGATCATCCAGGCTCTGGGCATCGAGGCGGTGCGCCGCGCCCAGGAGCGCTACGGCAAGGGCAAGATCATGACGGCCGAGCAGGTGCGCTGGGGCCTGGAGAACCTGGCCCTGGACCAGAAGAAGCTCGACGCCCTGGGCCTGGCCGGTGTGCTGCGCCCGCTGTCCACCTCCTGCGCCGACCACATGGGTTCCAGCTGGGCACGCGTGCACACCTGGGACGGCGCCAAGTGGAACTTCAGCTCCGACTGGATGCAGGCCGATGAGCAGATCTTGAAGCCCATGGTCAAGCAGGCCGCAGACAAGTACGCGGCGGAGAAGAAGCTGGAGCGGCGGACTCCGGCGGATTGCCAGTCTTGAGTGCGATGAACGGGTGATTCGTGAGTGGTGAATGGCGAGTCGTGAATGCCTCGCCATTCCTCTCACGTTTCCTGTCTGTTCGCGAGGGCATGAAGCGCTGTCCAAGCCCCCAACTCACGATTCACGATTCACGATTCACGATTCACCCCACCATGCACCCCACCCCATTCCTCAACGTCAACGGCATCGAGGTCATCTACAACCACGTGATCCTGGTGCTCAAGGGCGTGTCCTTGCAGGTTCAGGAAGGCCGCATCGTGGCCTTGCTCGGTGGCAATGGCGCGGGCAAGACCACCACGCTGCGGGCGGTGTCCAACCTGCTGGCCGGCGAGCGCGGCGAGGTCAGCAAGGGCAGCATCGAGCTGCGCGGCGAGCGCATCGAAAAGCTGTCCACCGCCGAGATGGTCAACCGCGGTGTGGTGCAGGTGATGGAGGGGCGCCACTGCTTCGCCCACCTGAGCATCGAGGACAACCTGATGACCGGCGCCTACACCCGGCGCGACGGCCGCGCCGCCGTGGCCGAGACGCTGGAGAAGGTCTACAACTACTTCCCCCGCCTCAAGACCCGGCGCAGCTCGCAGGCCGCCTACACCTCGGGCGGCGAGCAGCAGATGTGCGCCATTGGCCGTGCCTTGATGGCCAATCCGCGCATGGTGCTGCTGGACGAGCCCTCCATGGGCTTGGCGCCGCAAATCGTCGAAGAGGTGTTCGAGATCGTCAAAGACCTCAACAGCAAGGAAGGCGTGACCTTTTTGCTGGCCGAACAGAACACCAATATGGCGCTGCGTTATGCGGACTACGGCTACATCCTGGAAAGTGGCCGCGTGGTCATGGACGGCGCCGCGCAGGCCCTGCGCGAGAACGAAGACGTCAAGGAGTTCTACCTCGGCACCGGTGGCGGTGATCGCAAGAGCTTCAAGGACGTCAAGAGCTACAAGCGCCGCAAGCGCTGGCTGGCCTGAACCATGGGCACGCCTGTTTCCTTTCAATTCAGAAGTCCGGCCATGAATGAAGACGCCTTCTTCGCCCTCCCGCCCTTCAAGGCCGAGGAGGCCTTGCTGACGCTCAAGCGCAATCTGCGCGACCTGCGCTCGCTGGAGGCGCGCGGCGATGCCTTCAGCCTGCAAGGCCAGCCGGTGCTGGAACTGAGCGCCCAGACCGGCCTGCTGCTGGCCCGGCTGGTCAAGCGCCCGGGGCGCAGCCCCGAGTGGGAAACCCGCCAATGCAAGAGCGCTGCCGAGGTGCGCAGTCTGCTGGACGAGATCAAACGCCGGCTTAGCCGCTGGACGGACGAAACGCCATGAGTTTGACGGCACCCTCTCCCGAACGCGGCGAGTTTTTCGACGCGCTGGAAACCCGCGAACCGGCCGAGCGCGAGGCTCAGCTGATGGCGGCCCTGCGCCTGCAGCTCAGCCATGCCAAGGCGCAGACCTCCGCTTACGCCGGCTTGCTGGCCGGCGTGGACCCGGCCGATGTTTGCAACCGTGCCGCCCTGGCGCGCCTGCCTGTGACTCGCAAGCCCGAGTTGGCGGCGAGCCAGCAGGCGCTGCGCGAGCGGCAGGGCCTTGAAGGGTCGGATCCCTACGATGCGCTGGGTGGTTTCTCCGCCATCGGCTGGCGCGGCTGCGTGCGCAGCGGCGGCGCGGCTCGCGTGTTTCAGTCGCCCGGCGGCCTCTACGAGCCCGAGGGCCGGGCCGCCGATTACTGGCGCGTGGCGCGCGCCCTGTTCGCTGCCGGCCTGCGCGCCGGTGACCTGGTGCACAACAGCTTCAGCTACCACCTGACCCCTGCTGGCGCCATGATGGAAGGCGGCGCCCATGCCCTGGGCTGCACCGTGTTCCCCGGCGGCGTCGGCAACACCGAGCTGCAGCTGCAGGCCATGCGTGACCTGCGCCCGCAGGCCTATGTCGGCACGCCCAGCTTTCTGAAAATCCTGCTCGACAAGGCGGCCGAGAGCGGCCTGCGCCTCGATTCCCTGCAGCGCGCCTTGCTCAGCGGTGAGGCGTTTCCCAACAGCTTGCGCGACTGGCTGGCTGAGCGCGGTGTGGCCGGCTATCAGTGCTATGCCACGGCCGACCTGGGCTTGGTCGCTTACGAGACGGCGGCGCGCGAGGGCCTGGTGCTGGCCGAAGGCATCATCGTCGAGATCGTGCGGCCCGGTGGCAGCGAGCCGGTGGCCGCGGGCGAGGTTGGTGAGCTGGTCGTGACCACGCTCAATCCCGATTACCCGCTGATCCGCTTCGGCACCGGCGACCTCTCCGCCGTCTTGCCCGGCCCGTGCCCGACGGGCCGCAGCAACCAGCGCATTCGCGGCTGGTTGGGCCGGGCTGACCAGTCGGCCAAGGTGCGCGGCATGTTCATCCACGCCTCGCAGCTGGCCGAGCTGCAAACCCGTTTTCCGCAGGCCGGCCGGGCGCGCCTGGTGGTCGAGGGCGAAATGGCGCAGGACCGCCTGACCTTGAAGCTCGAGCTGCCCGAGGGTGAGCCCCGCGAAGGCCTGGCCGAGCAGCTCGCCGCAGCCCTGCGTGACATCACCAAGCTGCGCGCCGAAGTGCAGCTGCTGCCCCCGGGTAGCCTACCCAATGACGGGCGGGTGATTGAAGACGCGCGCCGGCTCGATTGAGAGCTTGGGAGTTTTTTACTGCGCGCCCGCCATGCGTCGTTGGTCCGGTGTTGGCTCCGACATCACATTCGCTACGCAAATATGAGTCTCGCCGCAACTGCGTTGTCGGAATCCTCACGTACAGGGAGTACGTTCCGGTTCCTGCGCTCCGTCCGCCTCGGCCAGAGACCGAGTCCTTCGTCAGGCTGATCCAGTCCTCAGGACTGGATCAGTCCGGACTCAGCCTAGCCTTGCAGCCGCTCGCTACAAAAATTCCCAAGCTTTACTGGCGGAGCCTCGCGGATTACGTAGTTTCCGCTGTCGCGAGGCCCGACCTGCCGCCTAGGATGACAGTCCTCCCACTCGCCATTCGAGGACTGTTGACATGAACAAGACCGCATTGCCCCTGCTGACCCTGAGTCTGCTGACCCTGGCTTCGGGCGCCGCCCTCGCCAGCTACCCGGAGAAGCCCGTCAATATCGTCGTGCCCTTCTCGGCCGGCGGCCCCACCGACAAGGTCGCCCGCGACCTGGCCGAGGCCCTGCGCAAGCCACTGGGCGCGACCATCGTGATCGAGAACGTCGGCGGTGCCGGTGGCACGCTGGGGGCCACCAAGGTCGCCAAAGCGGCGCCCGATGGTTACACCCTGCTGCTACATCACATCGGCATGGCCACCTCGCCCTCGCTGTACCGCAATATGCAGTACAAGACCCTGGACGATTTTGAGTACCTGGGCCTGATCAACGAAGTGCCCATGACCCTGATCGCCAAGCCCTCGATGCCGGCGAACAGCTATGCCGAGCTGGCCAAGTGGCTGGAGGCCAACAAGGGCAAGGTCAACCTCGGCAATGCCGGCCTGGGCTCGGCCTCGCACCTGTGCGGCCTGCTGTACCAGAGCACCATCAAGATCGACATGACCACGGTGCCCTACAAGGGCACGGGCCCGGCCATGACCGACCTGCTCGGCGGCCAGATCGACCTGATGTGCGACCAGACCACCAACACCACCAGCCAGATCGAAGGCGGCAAGGTCAAGGCCTATGCCGTCACCAGCAGCAAGCGTTTGACGGCCCCCGCTCTGGCCAAGCTTCCGACCCTTGATGAAGTCGGCCTCAAGGGCTTCAGCGTCAACATCTGGCACGGCGTCTACGCCCCCAAGGGCACGCCCAAGCCGGTGCTGGACAAGCTGACCGCCGCACTGAAAGCCGCCTTGGCCGACGCCGACTTCCACAAGCGCCAGGAAGCCCTGGGTGCTGTCATCGTCACCGATGCCCGGGTCAACGGTGCCGAGCACAAGAAGTTCGTCGAAGCCGAAATCGCCAAATGGGGCACCGTCATCAAGGCAGCGGGGCAATATGCCGACTGAGGACAGAAAGCCCAACTGCTTGGGCTTTCTCGCCTCAGGAGGGGCCCGAGCTCTGCGAGGGCGCGGCCTGCAAGGCGACTGAGGACAGAAAGCCCAACTGCTTGGGCTTTCTCGCCTCAGGAGGGGCCCGCCCGACCGCAGCATGCGGTCGGTCCTTCGCCAGCCACGTGACAGCACGCAGGTGCTGTCACGTGCGCGGGCTCAGAGCCCTGCGAGGGCGCGGCCTGTCCGCAAGCATGCGGACCGGCCCTCGCCAGCCATAGAGCAGCACGCAGGTGCTGCTCTATGCGCGGGCTCAGCCTACAAGGCGACTGAGGCAGGCCGCTTGCACGCGGCCAAGCTGAGGACATCAAGCCCAAAGCTCGGGCTTTCTGTCCTAAAGAGGCCCCGCGCCACCCAGCGCGCACTCGTAGCGGTGGCAGTCGATCTGCCGCCCCTGCACACGGGCCATGCCGGGGTGGCATTCGGCCCGCTCAAATCCGTTCTTCAGCAAGACGCGCGCCGAGGCTGGGTTGTCCACGGCCACGTAGGCCTGCAGGTGGCGCAGGCCCCAGCGCTGATGCGCCAGGCGCATCAGTTCACGAACAGCCAAGCTAGCCAGACCTTGCCCGGCATGGGCTTGAGCGATGCGGTAGCCCAGTTCGCCACTGCCGCGCTTGGCTTCCATGGCCTTGAGATTGGCGCGGCCCAGGATCTCGCCCTGCGCGCTCACGATCAGCAGGGGATGCGCCTCGCCGCGGTCGAGCAGGGTCAGCAGCTCGGCCATATGTGCTTGCACGCCGCCCAGCGTGTAGAAATCGGCCGCTCGGGCTTCTACGTGATGCTCGAACCAATCACGGTTGTGCAGTTCGAAGTGCAGCAGCGCGGCGGCATCGGTCGATGCCAGGGTGCGCAGAGTCGCCGGGGTTTTCATCGTTATTCAACCGTCGTCAGAACATGGAAGGCGGGAGGCGGCAGCCTGAATCCGCACGCTTGCTGACACCATTCCAGCACAGTCAGTCCCTCTCCAGGCTCGTGTTGTCCACAGCCGGCTCGGCCTGCGCACGCTCACGAGTCCGCGCGTGCCGCCGCCAGCAGCTGCAGCACCAGCGGATGATGCTGGCCGCGCCGCGAGCGAATGGCATGGATTTCTTCCTTCACGTCCTCGCAGCGGCCCAGCAGGCGCAGGCCGTGCATACGCTCCAGGTCCTCGGCACCGAGACGGCTGACCGGGAACACGCCCAGGCCGCGTGAGGCGAACACGGCCAACAGGGCGCTGTCCTCGAATTCACCGACGATGCGCGGCTGCAGCCCCTGTTCGGCAAACCAGTGATCGAGCGTGGCGCGCAAGGCCGAGTGGGCGGTGGGCAAGAGCACAGGCAGGCGGTTCAGGCAGTGGGGGAAGTCGCGCAACTCGGCCGCGTGCACGAGGCTCTTTGGTCCGTACCAGTCCACCGGTGCCTGGGCCAGCAGCTCGCTGCTCAGGCGCAGGCCGGGTTTGTGCGGCGCCGGTCGCCCGGCCAGCACCAGGTCCAGCTTGTGCATGGCCAGCTCGGCCAGCAGAGGGTCCACCTCGCCTTCGTGGCAGAGCAGGCGCAGAGACTCGGTGCCCAAGACCGGCGCCAGCAGGGCATGGGCGGCCAACTTGGAAATGCCGTCGGTCAGGCCCACCGCCAGTCGCGCCGCCGGGCCTTGCGCAGCCTGCCGGACTTCCTCTGTGATCAGGCTGCCGAGGCGGAAGATCTCCTCGGCGCGCGCAAATGCGGCCTGGCCCGCCTCGGTCAGCGCCACGCCGCGGCCGGCCGGCTTGAGCAATTGGTGGCCGAGTGACTTTTCCAGCTCGCGCACCTGGGTGCTGATGGTCTGGATGGCCATGTCCAGCCGCTCCGCCGCGCGTGCGAAACCGCCTTCCTGGGCCACAACCCAGAAGTAATGCAAATGTCTGAAATTCAGCATGGAGGCTCCGAGCACATGGCGTTGACTTCTTAAAAACAGAAGTTAATAGTAAGCCAGCGTTGCTTGTTTGGAAGTGTCGACAGGCAGAGAATGTGCGCATCTCGATTTCTGAAAAAGGGGAAAGACAATGGCCTATTACCTGCTGACCTGGCTGGTGCTGGGATTGCTGGCGGCGCTGTGGTCGCTGGCGAGCTGGGCCTTCCACAGCCTGGCCCTGTGGACCGTGGCGGCCCTGGGCTCGCAAGCCGAAGGGCTGCCCACCTTGGGCGCGCGCCTGTCCGATCTGCAGCTGCCGAGCTGGCTGGCGCCTTGGGTGCCCGAGGGCTTGCTGCAAGGCCTGGCCGAGTTCGTGGACCTGTTCGCGCCTCTGCTCAAGGGTGTGTTGGAGACCATGCCGGTGCTGGGCGACTGGCTCTCGCCCTTGGTCTGGCTGATTTGGGGGCTGGGCATCTTCCTGCTCTTGCTCTTGGGCGGTGGCCTGAGCCTCTTGCTCAAACTGATGCAAAGCAAGGCGGCGACGCTGGTGCCGCCGCGCTCGCTGCCCTCGGCTTGAAGCCTGCGCTGAGCTTTTATTGAATCTTGGAGTGCTGACACCATGAAACGAATATTTCTGTTCCTGATGACCAACCTCGGCGTCATGCTGGTGCTGGGTTTGGCGGTCCATCTGCTGGGCCTGAATCGCTTCCTCACGGCCAATGGTTTGAACCTGACATCGCTGCTGGGCTTTGCCATGGTGATGGGCTTTGGCGGCGCCTTCATCTCGCTCTTGATCAGCAAGCCCATGGCCAAATGGACCACGGGCGTGCAGATCATCAACCAGTCGAACGACACCACCCACATCTGGCTGGTGACCACGGTGGAGCGCTTCGCCGAGAAGGCCGGCATCGCCACGCCCGAGGTCGGCATCTATGAAGGTGCGCCCAATGCTTTCGCCACCGGCGCGTTCAAGAACTCGGCCCTGGTGGCGGTGTCCACCGGCCTGCTGCAGTCCATGTCGCGCGAAGAGGTTGAGGCGGTGATTGGCCATGAAGTGGCCCATGTGGCCAATGGCGATATGGTGACCATGGCGCTGATCCAGGGCGTCATGAACACCTTTGTGGTTTTCCTCTCGCGCATCGTCGGCTACTTCGTCGACAAAATCGTGCTGCGCAACCAGAACGACGGCCCTGGCATCGGTTACTACGTGACCACCATCGTCATGGACCTGCTGCTCGGTGTGGTCGCGGCCATGATCGTGGCCTGGTTCTCGCGCCAGCGCGAGTTCCGTGCCGATGCCGGCGCCGCCCAGCTGATGGGTCGCAAGCAGCCCATGGTCAATGCCCTGGCTCGCCTGGGCGGCCTGGATCCGGGCGAGATGCCCAAGGCCATGCAGTCCATGGGCATCAGCTCACGCCCCGGCGGCATGATGGCGCTGTTCTCCAGCCACCCGCCGATGGAAGAGCGCATTGCACGCCTGCAGCAGACCGCTTGAAGAACGAATCAGGAGACCTATTCCATGAGTGCACAGAATATGTTGGAGCAGCTGTTCAAGTCGGGCCTGGGCCTGCTGGACGGCAAGAGCGGCGGCGCGCGTGCGCCGGACTGGGGTCAGATCGGCGGTGGCGCCGCGGCGGGCGGTGCGTTGGGCCTGCTGCTGGGCAGCAAACGCGGCCGCAGCTTCGGCGGCAAGGCGCTCAAGTACGGCAGCCTCGCCGCACTGGGCGCAGTGGCCTACAAGGCCTACCAGTCCTGGCAAGAGCAGCAGCAACAACAGCAGCAACAAGCGCACGCTCCGCAGCCTGCGGCAGTTGTTGCCCCGCAGCTGAGCGCGCCGCCCGCTGAGCAGCATGGCCGCGCCTTGTTGCAGGCCATGATCGGGGCGGCGAAAGCCGATGGCCACCTAGACGCCCGCGAGCGCGGCCTGCTGGAGACCGAGCTGCAGCGCCTGCAGGCCGAGCCGGCCCTGCGCCAGTGGATGGAGGCCGAACTGGCTCGCCCCTTGGATCCGGCCCAGGTGGCGCAAGCCGCCAGCAGCCCGGCGCTGGCCGCCGAGATGTATTTGGCCAGCCTCTTGGTGGCTGACGAAACCAGCTTTATGGAGCGCGCCTACCTCGATGAGTTGGCGCGCCAACTGCAACTGCCCCAAGGCCTGAAGGCCGAACTCGAAGCCCAGGCCAGCGCAGCCTGAGGGGAAGGCGCTTTCAGGCGAACAGGTCCGCCCGCAGCGGCAGATCGCGAATCCGCCGGCCGGTCAGCGCAAACAAGGCGTTCGCCACGGCCGGCGCGATCGGCGGCGTGCCCGGCTCACCCACGCCGCCGGGTGCCGCGCTGCTGGGCATGATGTGCACGTCGATCTGCGGCATCTGCGCCAGGCGGATGGCCTCGTAGTCGGGGAAATTGCTCTGCTCGACGCGGCCGTTTTTCAGCGTGATCTCGCCGTACAAGGCGGCGGACAGGCCGTAGACGATGGCGCTTTGCATCTGCGCTTCGACCGTGTCTGGGTTGACCACCACACCGCAGTCGATGGCGCAGACCACACGGTGCACCCGGACTTGGCCGTCCTGCAGTGAGACCTCGGCCACCTGGGCACACCAGGAACCGAAGCTCTCGTGCAAGGCAATGCCGCGGGCCCTTCCGGCCGGCAAGGTCTGAGCCCAACCGGCCTTGGTCGCGGCCAGTTCCAACACCGCGCGGTGGCGCGGCTTGTCGGCCAGCAGCGAGCGGCGGTATTCGAAGGGGTCTTGCCTGGCCGCATAGGCCAGCTCGTCGATGAAGCCTTCGGTGAAGAAGGCGTTGTAGGAATGGCCGACGCTGCGCCAGGAGCCCACCGGCACGGGCGTCTTGACCCGCAGCTGGCGCACGCTCAGATTGGGAATGGCGTAAGGCAGGTCGAAGGCGCCTTCGATCTGGTTCTTGTCGGGGGAATCGGCCGCCATCGAGGGCAGTAGGCGTTCGGTGGTGGACAGGCCAATGGAGGGCGCCGCCACACGGTTCAGCCAGGCCTGCGGCCGCCCTTGTTCATCGAGTGCGGCGACAAAGCGGGCCATGGCGGCGGGGCGGTACATATCGTGCTGCATGTCTTCCTCGCGCGACCACAGCAGCTTGACCGGCCGACCCTGGGTTTGCAGGGCCAGCAGCACCGCCTCCTCGATCATGTCCAGCTCCAGGCGGCGGCCGAAGCCTCCGCCCAGCAGGGGCACGTGCAGTGTCACTTGCTCGCTATCGATACCGGCTACTTGTGCCGCTTTCCAGCGCGCCAGCGAGGCGGCCTGGGTGCCGCACCAGACCGTCAGATGGCCATCCTTGAATTGGGCCGTGCAGTTGATGGGCTCCAGGGCTGCATGGGCCAGAAAGGGGGCGTAGTAGCTCGCTTCCAGTTTGCGGCCGGCTGCGCTCAAGACAGCTTCGGCATCGCCTTGCTGGCGAAATCCGCTGCCCTTGGCGCCGGCGTCCAGTGCGACCTGCAGTTGGGCGCGGATCAGACTGGAATCCAGCTGGGCATTGGGGCCTTCGTCCCAATCGATCTTGAGCGCATCCAGCGCCGACTTGGCGCGCCAGTAGCGGTCGGCCAGCACCACCACCGAACGCTCCTGCAAGACTTGCACATCGGCCACGCCGCGGCGGGCCTTGGCGGCAGCGCTGTCGACCTGGCGCACCTTGCCGCCCAGCACCGGGCAATGGCGGATGGCGGCGTAGAGCAGGCCTTCGGGCTGCATGTCGATGCCGAACTGCGCGCGGCCGTTGACCTTGGCCGGAATGTCCGTGCGCGGCATGGGTTTGCCGATCAGGCGGAATTGGCTCGGGTCTTTCATTGCGACGTCCCGGCGCGGGGCGATGTTCACGGTATCGGCGGCCAGCTCGCCAAAGCCGGCCTGGCGTCCGCTGGTCGGGTGGCGCACCACGCCGGCCTGCACCTGGCAGCTCTCGGACGCCACGTTCCAGCGCTGAGCCGCAGCGTCGACCAGCAGGGCGCGGGCCGTGGCGCCGGCCAGGCGCATCGGTTCCCAGGCGTCGCGAACGCTGGACGAGCCGCCCGTGACCTGCAGGCTCAGCAGATAGCCGACGCGCTGCACCGAGCGCCGCGCCAGGCGCGCCAGCAGACTGTCATCGTCCGAGCTGAAGGGCAGCACATTGAGCAGCAGGGCGGTGTTGGCATAGATCTGAGCCAGCGGCGCCTGCTCGGTGCTGACCTGGCTCCAATCGGCATCGAGCTCTTCAGCCACCAACATGGCCAAGGCCGTGTGCACGCCCTGGCCCATCTCGGCCCGCGGTGTGGCGACGATGACGCGGCCGTCCGGCATGAGCTTGACCCAGCCGTTCAGGGCAATCTGCCCGCCCTCGGTCGGCAGCGTGGTCTTGTCACCCAACCTGGATCTGGCCGAGGGCGGGGTGCTCAAACCCACACCTAGCAGCAAGCCGCCGCCCAGCAAGCCGCCGGCAATCAGAAAGCCGCGGCGCTTCATGCCGCGCTCCCGCGCACTTGCGCCGCGGCCGCATGGATGCCCGCGCGAATGCGCTGGTAGGTGCCGCAGCGGCAGAGGTTGCTGATGCCGGCGTCGATGTCGGCGTCGCTGGGTTTGGGCGTGCTGCGCAAGAGCGCGGTCGCGGCCATGATCATGCCGCTCTGGCAGTAGCCGCATTGCGGCACTTGCAGCTGGATCCAGGCTGCCTGCAGGGCGGCGGTGATGCGATCGGGCTCGGCCTCGATGGTGCGGATGTGCTTGCCCTGCAAGGCGCCGACGGGCATCACGCAGGACCGGGTGGCCGTGCCGTCGATGTCCACTGTGCAGGCACCGCAGCTGGCCACACCGCAGCCAAACTTGGTGCCGGTCAGCCCCAGTTCGTCTCGCAGCACCCAGAGCAAGGGGGTGTCGGCTTCGACATCGAGACTGTGGCCTTGGCCATTGACGGTCAACTGTGTGCTCATGCGGGGCTCATCAGGAAAAGAGTGGGGGCCGGGCTGGCTTGGCGCCGATGCTAAGCTTCAAGCTGGCTTCAAGGTCAAGTGCCCGGCTGAAATTCTTCGGTCGCATGGGCAAAGCGTGGGTGTGAGCGGATGAAGATCGGTGATTTGGCAAAGCGCAGCGGCTTGGCGGCCTCCGCCATTCGCTTCTACGAGTCGAGCGGCTTGCTGCCGCCGGCCAGTCGGGGCCCCAATGGCTATCGGGTCTATGACGAGGCGAGCGTTCAGCGCCTCTTGTTGATTCAGACCGCGCAAGGCCTGGGCTTTTCGCTGGAATCCTTGCGCAGCCTCATTCCCGCCCAGGGCGAGGGGCTGCCGCATGATCAGATCCTGCAGAGCATGCAGGCTCGGCTGGCCGAGATCGATGCCATGCAGGCCGTTTTGACGGCCCAAAGGCTGGAACTGGAGTCGCTGATGCAAGACCTGAACGCCGAGTGGCAAGCGGGCCGTTGCCTGCAGATCGCATCAGCCGTGGCGCCGCCCGACCCGGTCGCCGGCGCGACGCGACGCGCGCGGCAGCGGGTCCGTTGACTCCCGCCGCTAGCTCGGCCCCTCGGCCCATCCTGCGCCTCAGCGAATCTGCAGCGGAATCGTCACCGGCCCGTCGTTCAGCAGGCTGACCTTCATGTCGGCGCCGAATTCGCCGGCCTCGACCTGGGAGTGCTGGCGCCGCGCTGCAGCCAGGCAGTAGTCGTAGAGGCGGCGGCCTTGCTCGGCACCGGCAGCGCCGGTGAAGCTGGGGCGATTGCCGCTGCTGCAATCGGCGGCCAGGGTGAATTGCGAAACGATCAACAGGCCGCCGGCGATGTCTTGCACGCTGAGGTTCATCTTGCCAGCCGCGTCGCTGAAGATGCGAAGCTTGAGCACCTTGGCGATCAACTTGTCGGCCTGGGCCTCGCTGTCGCCGGGCTCGGCGCAGACCAGCATCAAGAGGCCCGGTCCGATGGCGCCGGTGATGCGGCCATCTACTTCAACCTGGGCGTGTTGCACCCGTTGCAGCACGGCGATCATGCTTGCTTCTCCAGGATCGGTTCATCTTGTGGGTCATCGAAATGCGCCTCCACATCGCTGGGCAGCAGCTGAATGCTGGCGCGCAGCCCGGGCACGGCGGCCATCAGCGCACGCTCCAGCGCATTGCGCTCGGCCGCGGCCTGGCCCAGGCTCCAGCTGGCGGGCATGTGCATGTGCAGGTCGAGATAGCGGCGCTGGCCGGCGCTGCGGCTGGCGATGTGGTCGAAGCGGATGTGCTGGGCCTGGGCGAAGCGGTCCAGCACCTGCTGCACCGCTTGCAGTTCTTCGGGATCCAGGGCCTGGTCCATCAGGCCGTGGCTGGACTTCCAGACCAGGTGCACGCCCTCGCGCAAGATGTTCAGGGCCACGACGGCGGCCAGCAGCGGGTCCAACCATTGCCAGCCGGTCAGCATGACGCCGACCAAGCCCAGCACCACGCCGGCCGAGGTCCAGACATCGGTGAACAGATGGCGGGCATCGGCCTCAAGGGCCATGGAGCGGTGCTCGCGCGCCTTCTTGAGCATGGCCCAGGCCAGGCCGCCATTCAGGGCTGAGCTGATGATGGCCAGGGCCACGCCCAGGCCCAGGCCCTCGACCGGCTGCGGGTCCAGCAGGCGGTGGACCGAGGCCCAGATGATGCCCAGACCCGCGGCGATGATGAGCACGCCTTCGAAGCCGCTGGAGAAGTACTCGGCCTTGTGGTGGCCAAACGGGTGTTCGGCGTCCGGCGGCTTGGCCGCCACCGTGACCATGGCCAGGGCGAAGATGGCGCCTGCCAGGTTGACCAGGGATTCCAGCGCATCGGCGGCCAGGCTGACCGAGTCGGTCCACCACCAGGCGCCGGTTTTCAAGGCGATGGTCACCAGGGCGACGGCGATGGACAGTTTCAGGTAGGAGGCGACTTGCATGGCGGCATTGTGGCTGCCCTGGCTGAAGCCTGGCTTAAGCCGTGTCAGCCAGGTTCGCGACCCCACACGCGACCCAACACCGCGACCCTACAATCGCGCCAGTTTCAAACTCCTGTGTGCTGCCTGCGCGCCCGCCATGAAGAACGACACGACCGCCACCTCCAGCACCGATGTGGCCCACATTGCCCCGCGTGAAAAGGCCGAGATCCTGTCCCAGGCTTTGCCCTATATCCGCAAGTACCACGGCAAGACCATCGTCATCAAGTACGGTGGCAATGCCATGACCGACCCGGAGCTGCAAAAAGACTTCGCCGAGGACGTGGTGCTGCTCAAGCTGGTGGGCCTGAACCCGGTGGTGGTGCACGGTGGCGGCCCGCAGATCGAAGGCCTCTTGAGCAAGCTGGGCAAGCAAGGCCATTTCATCCAGGGCATGCGCGTCACCGATGCGGAGACCATGGACGTGGTCGAGTGGGTGCTGGCCGGTGAGGTGCAGCAGGATGTGGTGGGCCTGATCAATGCCGCCGGCGGCAAGGCCGTGGGCCTGACCGGGCGCGACGGCGGCATGATCCGCGCCAAGAAACTCATGATTCAAGACAAGGACGATCCGAGCAAGGAGCACGACATCGGCCAGGTCGGCGACATCGTCTCCATCGACCCCAGCGTGGTCAAAGCCTTGCAGGACGACCAGTTCATCCCCGTGGTCAGCCCGATCGGCTTCGGCGAGAACAATGAAAGTTACAACATCAATGCCGATGTGGTGGCGGCCAAGCTGGCCACGGTGCTGAAGGCTGAGAAGCTCTTGATGCTCACGAACATCCGCGGTGTGCTGGACAAGGATGGCCAGCTGCTGACCGAGCTGACCCCGCGCCGCATCGACGAGCTGGTGGCGGACGGCACCATCAGCGGCGGCATGATCCCCAAGATCGCCGGCGCCATCGACGCCGCCAAGAGTGGCGTCAACGCCGTCCACATCATCGACGGCCGCGTGCCGCATGCGATGCTGCTGGAGATCCTGTCGGACCAAGCGTACGGAACCATGATTCGGTCTCACTGAGACCGCCCCATGGCTGACCGGCGCAGTTCCCGGGTCTGGTTCTTCGACCTCGACAACACCCTGCACAAGGCCTCCGGCCATGTGTTCGGGGCGCTCAATGTGGCGATGACCGATTACATCGCCGAGTATCTGGACTTGCCGCGTGACGAGGCCAGTGAGCTGCGTGCCCGCTATTGGCATCGCTACGGCGCCACCTTGCTCGGGTTGGAGCGGCACCATGGCGTGTCGGCAGCCCATTTCCTGGCGCAGACCCATGCCTTGCCGGGCCTGGAAGACCATCTGCACAGTCATGCCCATGATCTGGCGGCCTTGCGCCGCCTGCCTGGGCGCAAGTTCCTGCTGACCAATGCGCCGTTGGCCTATGCCTTGCGGGTGCTGGCGGCGCTGGGCATGTCGCGTGACTTCGAAGGCGTGGTCGCCATGGAACAGATGCGCATGTTCGGACAGCTGCGACCCAAGCCCGATGCGCGCATGTTCCGCCATCTGCTGGCCCGCCTGCGCCTGCAGCCCGGCCAGTGCACGCTGGTGGAAGACACCCTGGTGCACCAGAAGGTGGCGCGCGGCGTCGGTATGTCCACGGTCTGGATGCAGCGTTGGCTCCAGCGCGCCACCATAGGCCCCGAGGCGGGGGCGCGTTTGCGCCGTCGACCAGTCTATGTCGATCAGCGGGTGCGCAGCCTGGCCCAATTGAAATCGTTGGAGACGGCATGCCGTGGGGATCCGACGTCAGGTTCTTGTGGCTGAATCGCTGATCTGTGTGCTGCGGAGCGTGGTGTTTGGGTCAAAGAAGGCTCAGTCAGTGATTTGAGTTTGCCGCGCCCGCAGCGGCCGTGCAGAATCGGCCGCTTCAACCCGGGGCCTCCATGTCCGCTTTCTCCGTTCTGATCGTCGAAGACCAGCTCAGTTTCCGCGACGCCTTCAGCCGTTCCTTGGCCTCGGTGACCGATATCCGCCTGCTCGGCATGGCCACCGATCTGGCCCAAGGTCGGCAGCTGTTTGACCGCCTGAACCCTGACGTGCTCCTGGTCGACCTCGATCTGCCGGGCGGCAGCGGCATCGAGCTGATCCGCCATGCCGCGCAGACGCGGCCGCAATGCGAGGTCATGGTGATCTCGGTGTTCGGCGATGAGCAGCATGTGCTGTCCAGCATCGAGGCCGGGGCTACCGGCTATTTGCTCAAGGACAGCCTGGCCCTTGATCTGCCCGAGCAACTGCGCTGCTTGCGCGCCGGCGGCAGCCCGATCAGCCCGGTGATTGCGCGCCGTCTGCTGCTGCGTCTGGCACCAGCATTGCCGCAACATACGGCGGCGTCTGGCTCTGGTGCGGCGGTTGCTCATGCCTTGGCCACGGACGAAGACGCCGTGGCCCTGTCCGAGCAGGAATCACGAGTCCTGCACCTGGCCGCCAAGGGCTTCACCTTCGATGAGATCGCCAAGTTCATGCAGGTCTCGCCGCACACGGTGATGACCTATGTGAAGCGGGTTTACCGCAAGCTTCATGTGCGCTCCAAGGTGGAGGCCATCTACGAAGCACGTCGTCTGGGTTGGTTGCGCGACTGAAGGTCCGATTGACATCGGGAGCGGGGTTCGGCTGTGCCAGAATCGGCCGCGCAGTGGGTTGAGCCTCGCCTGCTGAGTCGCGTTTCCGGCCCGCGTGGTCGGCCACTTTTTCAACCGACCGACCGATGTCAGCCTCCGTGCCCGAATCCACTGCCGTGCCCGTCGAGGCGCCATCGACTGAGTCCGCCGAAACCGTCAGCACCGCACCGCCTGCGCGCAAGCGGCCCCGCCCTGGCGAGCGTCGTGTGCAGATCCTGCAGACCCTGGCCGGCATGCTGGAGCAGCCCGGTGCCGACCGCGTGACCACCGCCGCCCTGGCCGCCAAGCTGGACGTCAGCGAGGCCGCGTTGTACCGCCATTTCGCCAGCAAGGCGCAGATGTTCGAGGGCCTGATCGAGTTCATTGAGGGCAGCGTTTTTTCCCTGGTCAACCAGATCATCGAGCGCGAAGGCTCGGGCACGGTGCAGGCGCAGAAGATCGTCGCCGTGCTTTTGCAGTTCGGCGAACGCAACCCTGGCATGACCCGGGTGATGGTCGGTGACGCCCTGGTTTACGAGAACGAACGCCTGGTCGCTCGCATGAACCAGTTTTTTGACCGCATCGAGAGCTCTCTGCGCCAGGTCTTGCGCGCCGCCGCTGAGGCCAATGGCAGCAGCACGCCGACGGTGGAGGCCAATGCGCAAGCTTCGGTGCTGGTCAGCTTCGTCATCGGCCGACTGCAGCGCTATGCCCGCTCGGGCTTCAAGCGCAGCCCGATCGAGCAGATGGAAGCGGCTCTGCGCATGCTGGCACGCTGAGTCATCGGTCCACAGGGCGGTAGCGGCGCGCCCTTAAACTGCCTGTATGTCACTGCTCGATTCGCTTTCCCCCGCCAGCCCTTTGAACAGCTTGCTCAGCCGCGCCGAGGCGCTGCTGGGGCGACTGGAGGCCGTGTTGCCCCAGGCCCTGGCCGCCCCCGACTGGCAGGCTGGCGCCGCTTTCCGCTACCGCCGTCGCCGCGGCGCGCCGGTGCTGGAAGCGGTACGCCATGCAGCCAGCATCCGACTCGATGATTTGCTGGAGGTCGAGCCGCAAAAAGCCCGCCTGCGTCAGAACACCGAACAGTTTGTGCAGGGCCGCCCGGCCAACAATGTGCTGCTGACCGGCGCGCGCGGCACAGGTAAAAGCTCGCTGATCAAGGCCGTGCTCAACGAGTACGCGCCGCAGGGCTTGCGCCTGATCGAGGTGGACAAGAACGACCTCGTCGACCTGCCGGATCTCGTCGACCTGGTCGCTGAGCGGCCCGAGCGTTTTGTGATCTTCTGCGACGACCTCAGCTTCGACGAAGGCGAGCTGGGCTACAAGGCGCTCAAGTCCATGCTGGACGGCTCCATCGCCGCGGCCAGCGATAACGTGCTGATCTATGCCACCAGTAACCGCCGCCATCTGCTGCCCGAGCAGATGCGTGACAACCTGGGCTACCGCCACACCGAGTACGGTGAGGTCCATCCCGGCGAAGCGGTGGAGGAAAAGATTTCCCTGTCCGAGCGTTTCGGCCTGTGGCTGAGCTTCTACCCCTTCAGCCAGGACGAGTACCTGGCGATTGCCGCGCAATGGTTGCGTTATCACGGCCTGGACGAGGCACAAATCGCCGCGGCGCGCCAGCCGGCCTTGGTCTGGGCGCTGGAGCGCGGCTCTCGCTCGGGCCGGGTGGCGGCGCAGTTTGCGCGCGATCTGGCCGGGCGTGGCGCGCCGGTGCAGGAGGCGCCGGCCGTGATTGCGGGCCAGGCGCCGGAGGGTCTCGATCATGTCTGAGTCCTTGACCGGAATGGCGCCCACCGACCGCGTGCCGGTCGAGGTGGCCGTGGGCGTATTGGTCGAGCGCGATGCGCATGGTCGGGAAGGGCGCTTCCTGCTCACCTCGCGACCCGAAGGCAAGGTCTACGCCGGCTACTGGGAATTCCCCGGCGGCAAGCTGGAGGCCGGCGAGACGGTGGAGCAAGCCCTGCGCCGCGAGTTGCAAGAAGAACTGGGCATCACCATCGGCGCCGCTCACCCTTGGCAAGAGCTGGTGATGGACTACCCCCATGCCCGCGTGCGCCTGCATTTCTGCAAGGTCTTCGACTGGCAGGGCGAGTTCCAGATGCGCGAGCAGCAGACCATGGCCTGGCAGGCGCTGCCGGTCGAGGTGCGGCCGGTGCTGCCGGGCACGATTCCGGTGCTGGACTGGTTTGCCGCCGAGCGTTCGCACACCGGCCCCACGCACCAGGTCTGAGCCAGCCCGCCACTACACTGCTGCGCATGACTGACGACTGGCTGGATCAAATCAAATGGGATGCCGACGGGCTGCTGCCCGTGATCGCGCAGGAGCGTGACAGCGGCGACGTGCTGATGTTCGCCTGGATGAACCGCGAGGCCTTGCGCCGCACGGCGGCCCAGGGCGAGGCGGTGTACTGGAGCCGTTCGCGCCAGAAGTTCTGGCACAAGGGCGAGGAATCCGGCCACACCCAGACCGTGCATGAGATGCGATTGGACTGTGACAACGATGTGCTGCTGCTCAAGATCACGCAGAACGGGCACGAGCCCGGCATCGCTTGCCACACCGGACGCCACAGCTGTTTCTTCCAACGTTTTGACAACGGAGCCTGGGTGGCGGCGGACGCTGTGCTCAAGGACCCGGAGCGGATTTACAAATGAACCCCTCCACGCAAGGCAATGACACCCTGGCCAAACTGGCCGCCGTGATCGAGTCGCGCAAGCCCGCCAACGGCGGCGACCCGGCCACCAGCTATGTGGCCAAGCTCTTTGACAAGGGCCTGGATGCCATCTTGAAAAAGGTCGGCGAGGAGGCCACCGAAACCGTCATGGCCGCCAAGGATGGCGATGCGCAAAAGGTGGTCTATGAGGTCGCTGATCTTTGGTTCCACTCCATCATTGCGCTCTCGGCTTTCGGCTTGAAGCCGGCCGATGTCTTGAACGAGCTGGCGCGCCGCGAAGGCTTGTCCGGCTTGCAGGAATTCGCCGCCCGTGGCCAGAAGGCCAAAGGCGAGGAGGAGCCCAATGACTGACAACACCAACACCAACACCGTGCTGCTGGACGCGCAGCAGGAGCGCAGCCTGCGCACCGTGGGTTTGATCAGCTATCTTCTGCACACCGTGGTGGCGGTCGGGGCGGTGCTGCCGGGCGTGCAGGCCAGTGTCTTGCTGTTGCTGATTGCTGTGGTGATCGACCTGCTCAAGCGCGGTGATGCCGCTGGCAGCTGGCAGGCCAGTCACTTCAGCTGGCGTTTGCGCTCGGTCGCCTGGGCCGGCTTTTTGTATCTGCTGACGGCGCCACTCTGGACTTTGTTTCTGGTCCCTGGCTGGATCGCCTGGGTCCTAGTGTCGATCTGGTTCTTGTATCGCGTCCTGCGCGGCTGGCTGGCCATGAATGCCGGCCGAGCCATGGCCTGATCGAACCTGTTTTGCTCGCTTCTTGAATATCCTTACGCTCATGTCACACGATCCCAATTGCCTGTTTTGCAAGATCGCCGCGGGCCAGATTCCCAGCCGCAAGGTTTATGAGGATGAGCACATCCTGGCCTTTCATGACATCAACCCATGGGCGCCAGTTCACATCCTGCTGATCCCGAAACTGCATCTGTCCTCTCTGGCCGAGGCCACCGAGGCCCATGCCGAGCTGCTGGGCCGTATGACAGTTCTAGCGCCCAAGCTGATGCGCGAGCTGGGTGTCACAAATGGCTTCCGAACTGTCATCAATACCGGCCCAGATGGCGGGCAAGAGGTCTATCACCTGCATATGCATGTCATGGGTGGGCCCCGTCCCTGGGCCAAGGGTTGAGGTCGCTCAAGTCCGCGCTCGCAGAACTGTCATGCGCGCCAACTAGAATGGCCGCTTCCATCGCAGGAGAGAAATAATGGGTTCCTTCAGTATTTGGCACTGGCTGATCGTGCTGTTGATCGTCATCGTGGT
Source organism: Paucibacter sp. DJ2R-2 (assembly GCF_025717675.1). Taxonomy (GTDB): domain Bacteria; phylum Pseudomonadota; class Gammaproteobacteria; order Burkholderiales; family Burkholderiaceae_C; genus Paucibacter_A. The sequence continues at coordinate 428,320 of NZ_JAJIRT010000002.1, read as the reverse complement.
TTTCGGCACCAAGAAGCTGAAGAACGTCGGCTCTGACCTCGGCTCGGCCGTCAAGGGTTTCAAGGACGGCATGAAGGACGGTTCCAGCAGCGATACCGCAGCCACGCCGGCCCAGCAGGTCAGCAACAGCGCCAAGGCGCAGGATGCCAACACCGTCGACGTCGAAGCCAAGACCCGTTCTTGAGCGCCCGCGCCTTGTTGTCTCTTCGCCGGCCGGCTGAGCGCCTGACCTTCGCATGATCGATTTCGGATTTGACAAGCTGGCTTTGATCGGTGGCGTGGCCCTGATCGTCATTGGCCCCGAGCGCCTGCCGCGCGTGGCGCGCACCATCGGCCATTTGATTGGCAAGGCACAGCGCTATGTGTCCGATGTCAAGGCGGAGGTCAGCCGTTCCATGGAGCTGGAAGAGCTCAAGAAAATGAAGACGGAGATGGAGACGGCTGCTCGTGATGTCCAAGACAGCGTGCAGCAAGAAATCCATTCCGCCACTCAGGCCTTCGACCAGACTTGGGCCGATGTCAGCGGCCGCACCCCGAGCTTGAGCTCGGAACATGCCGAGCCGCCCAGCTACAGCCACCCCAAGAAGAACTGGCGGGTCAAACGCGGCGCCACGCCGCAGTGGTACAAGCAGCGCCAAGGTGTGCGCCGTCATGCCCAGTCCGGTGCCGCCCGCGTGGCGCGCTTCCGCCCCAGCTCTGCACGCCGATTTCCATGACCGATTCCCACAAGCCCGAGGACGAACTCGCGGGCACCGAGCAGCCCTTTGTCTCCCACCTGATCGAGCTGCGTGACCGCCTGGTGCGCGCAAGCTTGGCCGTGCTGCTGGTGTTTGGTGTGTTGGCCTTCTATCCGGGCCCCGCTGCGCTCTACGACCTCTTGGCCGCTCCCCTGGTGGCGCAGCTGCCTAAAGGTACGACCTTGATCGCGACCAATGTGATCTCTCCCTTCCTGGTGCCGCTGAAGATCACTTTGCTGGCGGCTTTCCTGGTGGCCCTGCCGGTGGTGCTCTACCAGGTCTGGGCTTTTGTCGCCCCGGGCTTGTATTCGCACGAAAAGCGTTTGGTCCTGCCCCTCGTGTTCTCCAGCACTTTGCTGTTCATCGTGGGCGTGGCGTTTTGCTATTTCTTCGTGTTCGGCCAGGTGTTCAAGTTCATCCAGAGCTTCGCACCCAAGAGCATCACGGCGTCACCCGATATCGAGGCGTATCTGAGCTTTGTGATGTCCATGTTCATCGCCTTCGGAGCTGCCTTTGAGGTGCCGGTGGTGGTGGTGGTGTTGGCGCGCATGGGCCTGGTGTCGGTGCAGAAGCTGCGTGATTTCCGCCAGTACTTCATCGTCCTGGCCTTTGTCATTGCAGCGGTCATCACGCCGCCCGATGTGGTGTCTCAGCTGGCGCTGGCGATTCCCATGTGCATCCTCTACGAGCTGGGCCTGTTTGCGGCCGGTTATTTCATTCGCTACTCCAAAGCACCGGACAGCCCAGAGTGATTGCTTGCAGTTCTGGCCAAATCAGGCGCCCGGTTGGGGCGCCTTTTTTTTGGCTGGCTCGGAACGGGGTGACGGCTGCAATCGGCATTGAGCCGTCGTTCGCGGAGAAGTATCAGCTCGCAGAGTTCGCAGAGGACCGCAGAGGACGCTGAGAACACAATCCTCGCTCTTCTTCTCTCTCTGCGACCTCTGCGACCTCTGCGAACCTCCGCGGACTCTGCGTTCGTATTCAAATCTCAGCGAACGACGGTTCTGGGCCGAGAGCAGCCCAAGGCCCTTGGCCTCCCTACTCGCGCTCTGCCTGCGGCTTGGGTCGTTGCGCTACGGTGATGGCGATGTCCAGTTGCTGACCCGCACGATGCACGGTGACTTGGGTGCCGGTCTTGGGCTTGAGCGCCGAGACGGCGGTGAGCAACTGGGCAGGGGAGGCCACGGGCGTTTCGCCGACGCGGGTCAGCACATCGCCCGGCTTGAGACCGGCCTTGGCCGCGGGAGCATCAGCCACCACGCCGCTGATCAGCACCCCTTGCTTGACCGTGACTTTGAAGGCTTCAGCGAACTCAGGCGTCAGTTCACGGGTCTGCACGCCAATCCAACCGCGTGCCACCTGACCGTCGCGTATCAATGACTCCATCACCTGGCGCGCCGTGCTGACCGGAATGGCAAAGCCAATGCCCAGGCTGCCACCGCTGCGCGAGAAGATGGCGGTGTTGATGCCGACCAGATTGCCTTCGGCGTCCACCAGGGCGCCGCCCGAATTGCCAGGATTGATGGCAGCATCGGTCTGGATGAAATTCTCGAAGGTATTGATGCCCAGTTGATTACGACCCAGGGCGCTGACGATGCCGGACGTGACCGTCTGGCCGACATTGAAGGGGTTGCCAATGGCCAGCACGACATCGCCGACTTGCAGGTCTTCGGCATTGCCGAGCTGGATCACAGGCAGGCGCTCTAGCGCGATCTTGAGCACCGCCACATCGCTTTCCGGGTCGCTGCCGACCAGGGTGGCGCGGGCTTGGCGGCCATCGCTGAGCATGACTTCGATGTCCGAGGCGCCATCGATCACATGGTTGTTGGTCAGCAAATAGCCGTCGGCAGAGACGATCACGCCCGAGCCCAGTCCGGTCTGAGGCCGCTCAGACTGCTGGCCGCGGCCACGGGGGCCGAAGTGAAAGCGGAACCAGGGGTCGGCGTTCTCATTGGCGCGGCTGGGAGCTTTGCTGGCGGTGATGCTGACCACGGCCGGTGCGGCGCGGCGCGCGGCCAGCGCATAACCGCTTCGTGCTGAACCAGACGTGGCGCCACTGGCTGCGGTGGCGGGCGGGCGAGGTTGGGCCGTGTTGAACAGCGGCAAGCTGGCGCTGTTGTCACTGTTGCCACTCTGGCCGCCCAGCCTGGCATCGCCCAGCCACTGTGGTTTCAGCGTGCTGACGACAAACAGCAGGGCCAGCACCACCGTGGTGGCCTGAGCGAAAATCAACCAAAGTCTGCGCACGTAAACAACTCCTCTGACCCAGGCGGCCCACCGATGACATCAAGACACAGCCTCGAACGACATCTGCATATGGAGCTGAATGTCGATCGTTTCAAGGATTATGGGCCGAACGGTTTGCAGGTCGAAGGCCGCGCCGAGGTTCGCCATCTGGTTTGCGGCGTGACCGCCAGCCTGGCCTTGATCGAGGCGGCGATTGAAGCCGGCGCCGATGCCATCCTGGTGCATCATGGTCTGTTCTGGCGTGGCCAGGACGGCCGCATCACCGGCTGGATGAAGCAGCGTCTGGCACGCCTGCTGGCCGCCGATGTCAGCCTGTTGGCATATCACTTGCCGCTCGATGCGCATGCCGAGCATGGCAACAACGCGCAACTCGGTCGCGTGCTGGGATGGCAGGCGGACGGCCGTTTTGGTGAGCAAGACCTGGGTTTTGTCGGCCAGCTCCCGCAGCCTCAGTCCTTGCAGCAGTTGGGCTCGGAGATTGAGCAGGGGCTGGGTCGCACGCCAATCTTGGCGCCCGGCGATGGCCGCGAGCTGCGGCGCGTGGCCTGGTGCACCGGCGGAGCTCAAGGCTATTTCGAAGCCGCCATCGCTGCCGGTGTCGACGTCTTCGTGACCGGCGAGATTTCCGAGCCGCAGGCCCATCTGGCCGCCGAGACCGGTGTGGCCTTCATCGCCGCTGGGCACCACGCGACAGAACGTTATGGCGTCCAGGCCCTGGGGCGGCATCTGGCGGATCGGTTTGGTGTGAGTCAGCAGTTCATTGATCTGCCGAATCCCGCATGAATATGGCCAAGAATTTCGGCGCACATCCTCAAGCCGGCTTGCCGCTGCTGCTGAGCATGGGCGACGTCTGCGGCATCGGCCCCGAGGTCGCGGTGGCCGCCTGGGCGGCGGATCTGTCTGAGTCTGGATTCAGCGACTTGTGCCTGGTCGGCGATGTGTCCGTGCTGAGGCGGGCTTTGGTTTTCATGGGTTTGTCGCGGCCGGTGGCAGTGCTCGGTAACTTGCAGGAGTTTGTGCAGCGGCCGCCGAATGCTTTGCCGGTCTGGCAGCCGGCAGGCTTGCCCGTTGATTTGGCCGCTGAGCCTCTGGGCCGAATATCAGCCCGGGCGGGCGCGGCCGCGGCCTTGAGCATCGAGGCTTCAGTGCTAGAGATCCAGGCGAAGCAGGCTTCGGGTCTGGTGACGGCACCAATTCACAAAGAGGCTTTGCATGCGGCCGGGGTCGACTTTCCCGGCCACACCGAGCTTTTGCAGGCGCGCTCGGTGCCGCCTGGCGCGTCCCTGCCGCCGGTGCGCATGATGCTGGCCAATGAGGAGCTGCGCACGGTGCTGGTGACCATCCATTGTTCGCTGCGCCAGGCGATCGAGCAGATCAACACCGTTCGCGTGCTGGAGACCCTGCGCATCACGCAAGCGGCCTTGCAGCGCGTCGGGATCGCCCGGCCGCGCATTGCCGTGGCAGGGTTGAATCCGCATGCGGGAGAGGGTGGCTTGTTCGGCGACGAGGAAATCTTGCACATTGCGCCGGCCATTGCCCAGGCGCGCGCCGAGGGCATGGAGGTCAGCGGCCCCCATGCGCCGGACACCGTCTTCATGCGGGCGCGCCATGCGCCTGGGCATGCGGGCGAATTCGATGTGGTGGTGGCCATGACCCACGACCATGGCCTGATACCGGTCAAGTACTTGGGTGTGGAGCAGGGCGTCAACGTCACCCTGGGCCTGCCATTTGTGCGCACCAGTCCCGATCACGGCACGGCATTTGACCTCGCGGGCACGGGCCGGGCCGACCCCGCCAGCATGGCGGCTGCCATTCGCATGGCGCGCCTGTTGATCGGTCGCGCCTAGCTCTTGCTGCCGATGGCGGCGAGCTGCTTGCGGGCGCGCGAGATGGCGCGCTCCATCAGGTAGGCGTGCTCGTAAGCGCGCAGGCGCTTGGCTTCGCAGAGGCGCTTGAGCATGCGGGCGGTCATGGTGACCGTCTCCTGATGCTTGGCGCCTTGGGTGAAGATGAAAAAGCTGCGGCCTGCGCTGATATGGGCCAGGCGCACCTTGTGCCAGCTGTCGCCGGTGTGCATTTGGTAGGCGAAACCGAGTTGCAGATGGTCGATCAGCAGCTCTCCCTGGCTGGGTTCGGGCGCCTCGGTGGCGGCCGGCAGGCCGTCAATGCTGATGTCCACCGCCTGCAAGGGAGCTTCGCCTTCTTCGCCCAGCACGATGTCCACCGTGCCGTCCCAGTCGACCCCGCTTTCGCTGACCAGGCCCAGGCTCTTGGCCTCTTGCGCGCTCAGACGGCTGCCCATGTCCAAGTCTTGTGGCACGGTGACTGGGGCTTGCGAGGCCGGCAAGTCTTGTTCTTCCGGCGGGGCGCAGCCAAACACGCTGTCCAGTTGCTTGAGTAGCAAATTGGTTTCAAGGGCGGTGGCCGGCACGCCCTTCAAGGACTCGGCGTGGGCCGGCAGCAAGGCAGCAAAGAAGTCCTTGCGCGCGGCTTCCGGCCAGGCGATCAGGTCCAGGCCCTCGCCCAGGGTGCGCATCAGCGTCGGCAGCTGACCCAGAAAGGCCTGCCGCTGTGCGGTGCCGCCCTTGGGCTGCACGCTCATCACCAGATCGCGGCCGAGCTGGCGGAAGCGCTGATTGCGGTCCGCCGCGCCGCGCGGGTCGCGTGCGGCCAGCACGATGGCTTGGCTCCAGACTTGGGCCAGGAAGTCACGCAGGAAGTCCTGCATGGGTACGGCCGCAAGAGCCGTTTGCAATTGCTGGGTGTAGCGCTGCTGCAGGCGCAGATCGACTTCCTTGCGGTCCAGCAGTTCGGCCAGGTCGCCGACTTGGCCGGCCTCTCCTTGCGACTTCAGGCTGCCGGTGACCTGTTCCTGGATGAATCGCTCGAGGGTGTCGAGCTTGCTCTCGTAGACATCCATGCGGTCGAAATCACCGCTGGCCACTTCCTGCACCAAATCCCGGACATGGGCCAGGAAATCGCTGCCCGGCGCTTCGCTGAAGTCGTCGAAGGCGCAGGCCAGCGAGGCCATGCGGTTGACGAAGCGGCGCACGGGGTGGCGGCGCGACGAGAAGAAGGTCGAGTCCCCGAGCGCCGCGCGCAGGACTGGCAACTGCAGCCGCGCCAGCAGGCGCGCCATCTGCGGCGGCACCTTGGGGTCGGACAGCACCTGGTCGAACAGGCTGCTGACCACGTCGATGACCATGTGGTCCAGGCGCCCGGTGGCGGCCTGGCGCAGTTCGTCCCGGTGAATCTGGATCAGATTGGGCGCTTGCACGCCTTGCCAGGCGGAGCTGCCGAAGTCTTCGCTCCAGCTTGAGCCGGCAGCGGCGCTGATGCCGCTGCCGCCAAAGCCAGAACTGCTCGCGCCGGCGACAAAGGCAGTGCCGTCCGGGCTCATCGCTCCGGACGGAGCTGGCGCCTGTGCCAAACGGCGAAGCAGATCCATGAGCTGGCCGTCGACCGCACCCATGCCACCGCCGCCGCCCGACATGCCGCGGCCGCCTGGCACTTGTCCTTGCTGCTGCTGCCAGCCGCTGGTGCTGTTGCCGCCACCATGATGGCCAGCATAGGCGCCACCAAACTGTGAGCGCGGACCGCCCGAGCCGGAATCGAGTTCACCGTTGACCGAATGGCCCGACAGCGCTTGATTGCGGGTGCTGTGGCTGCCAGCCGCTTCGCTGCCGCGCACGCGCAAATCCTGGGGCCGCAGGCCGCGGCTGCGGAACAGCTCGGCGATGTCGGCATAGCAGGCGCGCATCTCCTGGGTCATTGAGCGCGTCATCTCGTCGACCAAAACCTGGCGGCTGTCGGGCTCCTCGCAGACCGCTTGCACGGCGCTCAGCAGCGCTCGGGCCACCAACTCGGGGCGCAGAGGGTTGCGTTCGCCGGCGCGCAGACTGGCGACATAGGACTCGACTTCGCGCAGCTCCCACTCACTCTGATGGCCGATTGCCAGGCCGATGCGGTCACCGACCACCATATTGTCCACGGCGTCGTCATCCAACAGTGACAGTTCGGTCCAGTCCTTCTTCCCGGCGCTTGCCACTTCGGCCTTGGGTGCCTGCTCGAGATTCAGCTGCTGACGCAAATCCTGGGCGAAGCGCTGGCCGAACAAGGCCTGTTGCTTGCGGAACAGGAGCTGGGTTGCCAACAAAAGGTCGCGCCGTTTGGCCTGACCGGCCGACAGCGCCGCCAGGCCCAGACCCTCGGCGCAGCGCTCCGAAGCCTGTTCGGCGGCTGTCCGTATGCGCTGGAGTGCAGCCTCCAGATGAGGGTTGAGTCCGAGGTCGGGCGAATTCATGAAGGTGGAGTGGAGGAGGGTGACGCCAGCGTGCCACAAAGAATGAACTCAGTATCGCGCCATAAGCGGCCAATTGCCGTGCAGTTGGGCGCCGACCTGAGTCCGTGGCTGCCAAATAGCTAACGCCCGGTGCCTGTGAAACTTTTGCTTACAGGCGGTCCGGGCGTCAGGGGGTGAGGCCAGGCCTCAGGGGTGCACGGGCTCAGCGCTTGAGTGAGTCCCGGATTTCGCGCAAGAGCACGATGTCTTCGGGCGTGACGGGCGCTTCGGCCGGCGCGGCGGCTGGCGCTTCGGCGCGCTTCAGGCGATTGATCTGCTTGATCATCAGGAAAATGATGAAGGCCAGGATGACGAAATTCAGCAGCACGGTCAGGAAGCTGCCGTAGGCGAACAGAGGCACGCCGGCCTTGGTCAGCGCCTCATAGGTTTGCGCGCCCTTGAAATCGGCCGGCACACTGCCCAGCACCACGAAATAGTTGGAGAAGTCCAGGCCGCCAATCACCTTGCCGACGATGGGCATGATCAAGTCTTTGACCACGGAGTCAACGATCTTGCCAAAGGCGCCGCCAATGATGACGCCCACGGCCAGATCAACCACATTGCCCTTGACCGCGAATTCCCTGAATTCCGAGAAAAAACTCATTGATATCTCTCCGTCAGCGGCGCCGGGCCGCTTGCTGTGTTGACAAAAAACAAACTGAACGCCAGAACGGCGCGCAACGGCCATGATTGTCGACGCAGCCGCGGACGAAAACCGGTAAAACGCTGATACTGTGGCGCGGAAAACAGTTTCGGGCGCGCTTGCCGATAGTGAGAGCTGATAGCGTCCGTTAGAATCCCGGGTTGCCCCCGATCAGAAGTCTCGTTTGAGGATCCTCATGAGTGACCAGCAAGTGGACCACGGCAAGCGCACCTGGCTCATCGCCACAAGTTGCGCCGGCGCCGTTGGCGGCGTTGCCACCGCCGTACCTTTCGTCAGTACTTTCACTCCGTCCGAGCGCGCCAAGGCCGCCGGTGCGGCCGTGGAAGCCGATATCAGCGGCTTGAAGCCGGGTGAAAAAATGACCGTCGAATGGCGCGGCAAGCCCGTGTGGATCGTCCGTCGCACGCCCGAGCAATTGGCTGCGCTGAACGGCACCGAAGGCCAGTTGGCCGATCCGAATTCGGATCGCAAGGCGTATCCGACACCGGATTACGCCAAGAACGGCCACCGTTCGATCAAACCCGAGTTCTTCGTCGGCGTGGGCATCTGCTCGCACCTGGGCTGCTCGCCCAGCGACAAGTTCCAGGCCGGCCCGCAGCCCTCGCTGCCGGACGACTGGCATGGCGGTTTCCTCTGCCCCTGCCACGGTTCGACCTTCGACCTGGCTGGCCGCGTGTTCAAGAACAAGCCGGCGCCCGACAACCTCGAAGTGCCCCCTCACATGTACCTGTCCGACGCCAAGATCTTGATTGGCGAAGACAAGAAGGCTTGATGCTCCGGCATCAGGTCGCACAAGGCTAAAGGACAGAGGTCAACATGGCTGCTGAATTCAAAGAAGCTCCCGCTGGCGCTGGCGCCGGCGAAAAACTGCTGACGTGGGTGGACAACCGTTTCCCCGCGAGCAAGCTCTACAAAGAGCATCTCTCGGAGTACTACGCTCCGAAGAACTTCAACTGGTGGTACATCTTCGGCTCGCTGGCACTGGTGGTGCTGGTGATCCAGATCGTCACCGGCATTTTCCTGGTGATGCATTACAAGCCCGATGCCGCCCTGGCCTTCGCATCGGTCGAGTACATCATGCGTGATGTGCCCTGGGGTTGGCTGATCCGCTACATGCACTCGACGGGCGCATCCGCCTTCTTCGTCGTGGTTTATCTGCACATGTTCCGTGGCTTGATCTACGGTTCGTATCGCAAGCCGCGCGAACTGGTCTGGATCTTCGGTTGCGGCATCTTCCTCTGCTTGATGGCCGAAGCCTTCATGGGTTATCTGCTGCCCTGGGGCCAGATGTCCTACTGGGGCGCGCAGGTGATCGTGAACTTGTTCGCGGCCGTGCCTTTCGTCGGCCCGGACCTGGCGCTGCTGATCCGCGGCGACTTCGTGGTGGGCGACGCCACGCTGAACCGCTTCTTCAGCTTCCACGTCATTGCCGTGCCTCTGGTGCTGCTGGGCTTGGTGGTGGCGCACATCATTGCGCTGCATGAAGTGGGTTCCAACAACCCTGATGGCGTAGAAATCAAGGGCCCCAAGGCGCCGAAGGATGCCAAGGGTCACCCGCTGGATGGCGTGCCTTTCCATCCCTACTACACGGTGCATGACATCTATGCGCTGAGCCTGTTCTTGATGGTCTTCACCAGCATCATCTTCTTCGCGCCGGAGTTGGGTGGCTACTTCTTGGAGTACAACAACTTCATCCCGGCCGATCCGCTGAAGACGCCCGCGCACATCGCGCCGGTCTGGTATTTCACGCCCTTCTATTCGATGTTGCGCGCCACGACCGACACCATGGTCAATGTGCTGGTGGGCATCATCGGTCTGAGCGCCTTGCTGGCCGTGATCAAGGGCAGCTTCAGTAGCAAGGCTAAGTTGGCCGTGCTGGTGATCGCTGCTGCGGCCTGTTTCCTGCTCAAGATCTTCGACGCCAAGTTCTGGGGCGTGGTGGTGATGGGCGGTGCGGTGGTGATTCTGTTCTTCCTGCCCTGGCTGGATCACAGCCCGGTCAAGTCGATCCGTTATCGCCCGGACTGGCACAAGCATGTGTACGCCGTGTTCGTGGTGTTCTTCCTGGTGCTGGGTTATTTGGGTATCCAGCCGCCGACCGACATCGGCACTCTGATCGCTCAGATCGGCACCATCTTCTACTTCGGCTTCTTCCTGCTGATGCCCTGGTGGAGCAAGCTCGGTACGCCCAAGGCCGTGCCTGACCGCGTGACCTTCCACGCCCACTGAACACAAGCATCGGAGTCAAGAGAATGAAGAAGCTCATCGCTACGCTGCTGACCACCCTGTCTCTGGGCATGGGTCTGGTCTCCGGCGCTCATGCGGCCGCAGGCGGCATCGAGTGGGACAAGTTCCCCAAGGAAAAGATGACCGATATGGCCTCGTTGCAAAACGGCGCCAAGTTGTTCGTCAACTACTGCTTGAACTGCCATTCGGCAGCTTTCAATCGCTACAACCGCCTGCGCGATCTGGGTCTGACGGAAGCTCAGATCAAGAGCAATCTGCTCTTCGCTGGCGAGAAGGTGGGCGAGACCATGAAGGTCTCGATGGATGCCAAGCAGGCCAAGGATTGGTTTGGTGCCACGCCGCCCGATTTGACCGTGATCGCGCGTTCGCGTGCCGACGGTGCCAAGGGCTCGGGTGCTGACTATCTGTACACCTATCTGCGCACCTACTACCGCGACGAAAGCAAGGCCACGGGTTGGAACAATCTGGCTTTCCCGAGCGTGGCCATGCCGCACGCGCTGTGGGAACTGCAAGGTCAGCGCGCCGCCAAGTTTGCTGAAGAAACCGATCCGCATGACCACAGCAAGACCGTTCATGTCTTCAAGGGTTTCGAGCAACTGACCCCCGGAACGCTGGATGCCCGCGCTTACGACAGCGCCGTCGGCGACTTGGTCGCTTACCTGCAGTGGATGGGCGAGCCGGCGCAAGCCCAGCGCTTCCGCCTGGGTGTGCTGGTGCTGCTGTTCCTGTCGGTGTTCACGGTGTTTGCCTGGCGCCTGAATGCCTCGTACTGGAAAGACGTGAAGTAACGTTTTTCGTCCCGGTCCCGGCGGCTGCGCGAGCGGCGGCTGGGTCCAACACGCAGTGGGTGGCTCGTCCGGAGCGCCCGCTGCGTTTGTCTTTTGTGCGGCTCACTGCAAGACTCGATGTGATCCGCAGCCTTTTCACCTGACCTCTCGGAGCCTGCCGCCATGATGGTGCTTTATTCTGGAACCACCTGCCCCTACTCGCATCGCTGCCGCTTCGTGCTGTTCGAGAAGGGCATGGACTTCGAGATCCGTGATGTGGACTTGTTCGCCAAGCCCGAAGACATCGCGCTGATGAACCCGTACAACGAAGTGCCCATCTTGGTCGAGCGCGACCTGATTCTGTACGAATCGCACATCATCAACGAGTACATCGACGAGCGCTTCCCGCACCCGCAGTTGATGCCCGGCGACCCGGTTGCCCGTGCTCGTGTGCGCCTGTTCCTGCTGAATTTCGAGAAGGAGCTGTTCGCCCATGTGAATGTGCTGGAAGGTCGCAGCCAAGCCGTCAAGGCCACCGACAAGCAGCTGGAAAAGGCCCGCGCGCAAATCCGTGATCGCCTGACTCAGCTTGCCCCCATCTTCCTGAAGAACAAGTACATGTTGGGCGATGATTTCTCCATGCTCGACGTGGCCATTGCGCCCCTGCTCTGGCGCCTCGACTACTACGGCATCGACATGTCGAAGAATGCCTTGCCGCTGCTGAAGTACGCTGAGCGCATCTTCTCGCGCCCGGCTTACATCGAAGCGCTCACGCCGTCCGAAAAGGTGATGCGCAAGTAAGCGCTGAACGCAGCGAAGCGAGCACAAGAGTTCGACATGGATCAAAGCACAGACAAGGGCGGCCCGGGCAGCAGCTCGACCCGTCCCTACCTGATTCGCGCCTTGCACGACTGGTGCACTGACAACGGCTTCACGCCTTACATCGCGGTTCACGTCGACCGCATGGTGCAGGTGCCGATGGAGTACGTCAGCAACAACGAGATCGTGCTGAACGTCGGCTTTGATGCGACCAGCAGCCTGGACCTCGGCAACGAGACCATCCAGTTCAAGGCTCGGTTCGGCGGGACGGCGCGTGAGATCATCGTGCCGGTCGATCATGTGGTGGCCATCTATGCCCGTGAGAACGGTCAGGGCATGGCCTTCCCGGCTCCCGAGGCTGCCGCGCCTGCAGCTGCCTCGACGCCTGATGCCGAGGCCGTGGCCGCTGCTGCGAAGCCGCCACGCGGTTTGCGTTTAGCGGCTGTGCCCGGCGCTGAGGCGGCTGCTTCGGCACCTGTCGAGCCGGCACAGCCGGTCGAGGCGCCCAGTGCGCCGGTACTTGCGTCGGTTCCTGCGCCCGCCACACCGGATTCCGCTGCGGCGGCGAGCGACGATGGTGAGCCGGAAGGTCCGGGCCCCAGCGGTGGCCGCCCCACTTTGACTCGAATCAAATAAAAGTTTGATCGATCCTTAGGAAAGTCGGCTATACTGGCGGGCTAGTGCCGGCTTAGCTCAGTTGGTAGAGCAACCGCCTTGTAAGCGGTAGGTCATCAGTTCGAATCCGATAGCCGGCACCAGGAAAACATGAAGACGAGTCAGCGCAAGCTGGCTCGTTTTTTTTCGTCTGCCGTTTCGTCTCTCGGTGATTTCCAGCAGGACGGAGCCGTCTTTCTCGGCCCTGCGTTCAGCCTTGCTGCTGCACCTTGATGCGCACTTGGTGTGGGTGGATGCCCTGCTCGGCCAGCATCGCTTCTAAGTGCGGTTGCAGATGACGGAGCTTGGCCGCCACTGCAGCGTTCGCGGCCAGCAAGCTCCAGCCTTCTTCGTCCACCGGGCCGGGCTTGATAAAGCGGCTCAGGGTGCCGGGCAGGGCGGGCAGGATCACCGCCATGCGCCGGTTCGACTCGTGCAAGAGGCGACCCAGGCGCGCCAGGCCTTCGTGCCCAGCCAGCGCACGTGCAATCGGCAAGGGGTCGGGCACCTGGCTTGTTCCCTTGTCGCCGCTGCGGTGGCGGCTGGGTGGGAGAGGGCGGAAGAGCGGACGCATGGGGCCAGTGTAGTGGCCGCCCCCGTGCTTGCGGGCTTGCCCGGGTTGCTGCGAGGCGGAAGCCGGGATGGCGAATGCTAAACTGACGGGCTTTTGTGCCTGGACTTTCAGGGAATTTGCGCGTTGGCGTGCTTGCAAGCCCGCCGCCGCGCCCCATATGGACCGGGCATTGCTCTAAAAGAACAGCAAGAAGACCAAATCTGGCCCAGTCTCGCGGCGCGAATTTCACGATGCACGCCGGCAGCGACAGCCGCTCCGAGGAGCCCGCCCTGGCGAGCTCCCGTTCAACGAACAAACCATCACGCTGCATGTTGCCCAAGCTTCTCACCCAGATTTTCGGTAGCCGCAATGAGCGCTTGCTCAAGGGCTACCGCCGCGTTGTCCAGCAGATCAATGCGCTGGAGCCCCAGTTCGAAGCCCTCGATGACGAGGCCCTGCGGGCCAAGACCGGCGAGTTCAAGGCACGTGTGGCGAAGGGCGAGTCCCTGGATGCACTGCTGCCCGAGGCTTTTGCCGTGGTCCGTGAGGGCAGCAAGCGTGCCTTGAAGATGCGTCACTTTGACGTGCAGCTGATCGGCGGCATGGTGCTGCACGCGGGCAAGGTCGCTGAAATGCGCACCGGCGAAGGCAAGACCTTGATGGGCACGCTGCCTGTCTACCTGAATGCCTTGACCGGCAAGGGCGTGCACCTAGTGACGGTCAATGATTACCTGGCCAAGCGCGATGCCGAATGGATGGCGCAGCTCTATAACTTCCTGGGCCTGACGGTCGGCATCAATTTGCCGAATATGCAGCGCGAGCAGAAGCAGGCTGCCTATGCCGCCGATGTGACCTACGGTACCAACAACGAGTACGGCTTCGACTATCTGCGCGACAACATGGTCCACGATGTGGCCGACCGCGTGCAGCGCCCGCTGGCCTTCGCCATCGTCGACGAAGTGGACTCGATCCTGATCGACGAAGCCCGCACGCCGCTGATCATTTCCGGCCAAGCCGATGACCAGACCGATGTGTACCTGGCCATCAACAAGGTGGCCCCGCTGCTGAAGAAGCAGATCGGTGAGCTCGACCCGCGCACGGGTGAGGGCGTGATCGAACCCGGTGACTTCACCGTGGATGAGAAGTCGCACCAGATCTACCTGACCGAAGACGGCCATGACAACGCCGAGCGGCTGCTGGCCGAGATTGGCCTTCTGCCGGAAGGCGCCAGCCTGTACGACGCGGCCAACATCTCGCTGATGCACCATATGTATGCGGCCCTGCGGGCCCATCACATCTATCACCGTGACCAGCACTATGTGGTGCAGAACGGTGAGGTCACCATCGTCGACGAGTTCACCGGCCGCTTGATGACCGGCCGTCGCTGGAGCGATGGCCTGCACCAGGCTGTGGAAGCCAAGGAAGGCGTGGCGGTGCAGAGCGAGAACCAGACCCTGGCCTCGATCACCTTCCAGAATTACTTCCGCATGTACGGCAAGCTGGGCGGCATGACCGGCACTGCCGACACCGAGGCTTACGAATTCCAGGAAATCTACGGCCTGGAAACCGTGGTGATCCCGCCCAACCGCCCGACCCAGCGCCGTGACGAACTGGACCTGGTCTACAAGACCAACAAGGAAAAATTCGAGGCCGTGGTGCGCGACATCCGCGACTGCCACGAGCGCGGCCAGCCGGTGTTGGTGGGCACCACCTCGATCGAGAACTCCGAGCTGATCTCGGCCCTGCTGAACAAGGAAAAGCTGCCGCATCAGGTGCTGAACGCCAAGCAGCACGCCAAGGAAGCCGAGATCGTGGCCCAGGCCGGCCGCCCCGGCGTGATCACCATCGCCACCAATATGGCCGGGCGCGGCACCGACATCGTGCTGGGCGGCAACGTCGAGAACCAGGTCAAGGTGATCGAGGCCGACGCTGCATTGCCGGATTCGGTCAAGGCCGAACGCATCGAAAAGCTCAAGAGCGAATGGGCCGGTCTGCACGAGGCCGTCAAGGCCCAGGGTGGCCTGCGCATCATCGCCACCGAGCGCCACGAGAGCCGCCGCATCGACAACCAGCTGCGTGGACGTTCGGGCCGTCAGGGTGACCCGGGCAGTTCGCGCTTCTATCTGTCGCTGGACGACCAGCTGATGCGCATCTTCGCGGGCGACCGCGTGCGCGCCATCATGGACCGCCTGAAGATGCCCGAGGGCGAGGCCATCGAGGCCGGCATCGTCACCCGTTCGATCGAAAGCGCCCAGCGCAAGGTCGAAGGCCGCAACTTCGACATCCGCAAGCAGTTGCTCGAGTACGACGATGTCTCGAACGACCAGCGCAAGGTCATCTACCAGCAGCGCAACGACATCCTTGAAGCCGAAAGCCTGGTCGCCCAGATTGCCAATCTGCGCGCCAGCAGCCTGACCGATGTGGTGCGCACCTTCGTCCCGGCCGAAAGCCTGGAAGAGCAATGGGATCTGGCTGGTCTGGAGCGCGTGCTGCGTGACGAATGGCAGCTCGACATGGCCCTCAAGACACTGGTCGAGAAGAGCGACGCCATCACCGACGAGGAAATCGTTGAAGCCGTGGTCAAGGCTGGCGATGTGTCCTTCAACGAAAAGATCGAGCGTGTCGGCATCGACCAGCTGACGCCCTTCATGCGCATGGTCCTGCTGCAAAGCATTGACCAACACTGGCGTGAGCATCTGGCTTCCTTGGACTATCTGCGCCAGGGCATCCATCTGCGCGGTTATGCCCAGAAGAACCCCAAGCAGGAGTACAAGCGCGAGGCTTTCGAGCTGTTCTCGCAGTTGCTCGATGTGGTCAAGATGGAAGTCACGCGCACCTTGCTCAATGTGCGCATCCAGTCCCAGGAAGAGGCCGACCGCGCGGCTCAAGCCCTGGAGGCACGGGCCGACCAGGTCAGCAACGTCACCTACACCCATCCCAACGAGGATGGTTCGGTGTCGCAAGACCCGGCCGATGGCTTCGATGTGTCCAAGTACGGCCATGTCGGCCGCAACGATCCATGCCCTTGCGGCAGCGGCAAGAAGTTCAAGTCCTGCCATGGCAAGCTGAGCTGAAGCCAGCGCCGGCGGCACTGCTCCGGCCTTGAAAAAACGCCCCGCTCTCGGGGCGTTTTTTTTCGTCTGCGTGGGCTTGGCACCGGGCCTGCCTAGAGCGGGCTTTCTAAAAGCCCGCTTTTCCCGTGCTTTTCACACGAGCCCGCGTCGGTGTCACCGAGTCGGGGGGGCGACTCCCCCCGACCCTTCCCCTAGCATCTAGACCTAGATTGAAGTGGTTCTTGATTGGACTGGCCCAGCCGGTTCTGCAAGTCAAAAAGTTTCGAACCGAGGGTGAATGTGATGCGAACGAAAAAAGCAGTTGGAGCGATGGTTTCCCTGGCCGCAGGCTTGTTGAGCCTGGCCTCCCAGGTGCATGCCGGTCCGGTAACTCAGCTCAGCCTGGGTGTTGACGGTGAGTTCGCCAACTACGCCATCCGCACTCAGGGCGGTGAGGCCTTTTCCGACGCATTCCGCACTCTGACGCTGAGCTCGAATCGCTTGGTCAGCGGCAATTTGCTGACTCAATCGACCATGGCTGTTGATGTGGTCGACGTCTACTTGGTCAAGCTCGACGCACAAGGGCAGGCCGATATGAGCACCCGTCGCAGCTTTACGGAACAGCTGGCCGTGGACTGGTCCCAAGCCGACTATGGCGCCGAGCAGTGGAGCTTGGCTCCGGTCTTGCTGAGTGCGGGCACCTGGGAACTGCGCGTCAGCGGCGATGTCCTTGGCGGCAAGCATGGCGCGGCCTACTCCGGCCGTTTGCAGACCGGCAATAGCGTGCCCGAGCCGCAGACCCTGGCCTTGAGCTTGGTGGCACTTGCCGCCATGGCCGGCCTGAAGCGCCGCCGTCAGAAAGCCTGAGCCGCGCGCCCGAATACCTCTCTTGAATGAATTGATCGAGAAAGACTGACCATCATGTTCGCTTTCAACAAAGTCCTCAGCGCCCTTGCATTGACCCTGGTGGTCGGTGGCGCCACAGCTTCAACACAGAGCCTCAAGTTTGTCGACTCCAACGGCGATCTCGCCTTGAGCACTTCGTACATTGACAGCCTCGGTGTGCAGCGCGGCTCCAATGACTACAGTACCGGCGCCCTGCGTTTCGAGAACGCCGCAGGCGCCAGCTTCTATGCCTACTGCGTGGAACTGGCCCAGGATCACGCCAGCAGCCGCCGCGGTTTTCAGACCTACACCGAAGGCAGCTTCAGCAGTGCTGAAACCAAGCTGCTGCAAGGCCTGTTCGCCACCAGCTTCAGCAGCTCTTTGAGCAGCACGGAACAGGCAGCCTTCCAGACCGCCGTCTGGGAGATCACCCACGAGAGCGCGGGCAATGCACTCAATGTGGCGAGTGGCCAAGGCGCGTTTTTCGTCAAGGCCTTGAGCAGCGGCACCGGTGCTGACAACACTGCCTTCGTGGCCAGTGTCAATGGCTATCTGCAAGCCGCTCTGGGCTATGCCGGGCCGGATCTGTACACCATCACCAAGCTCAGCAACGGCACCTATCAGGATCTGTTGACCGTGTCCGCCGTCCCTGAGCCGGGCAGTTTGGCCCTCTTGATGGCCGGTCTTGGCGTGGTGGGTTTCATGGCGCGGCGTCGCCAGCGCTGAGCCCAAGTCGCAGCGCTTTACGCGCTTCGAGGCATCAAGGCCGGTCTGCTGACCGGCCTTTTTTTCGTCTGGCAGGGGCCTTGACCTTGCGGACCAACAAGATCGAGGTTGAAGCGTTTGCCGCTGGCGCCTGTCTTGTCTCTTCAGGCTCGTGCGCCACGCCGCAGTGTTGCCGATGCGTATGGTTGCGATTGCAGCACGCGTCCATGCCGCTGCAGCACTTCAGCGCATGAAGAAACGCGCTGTGCGTGGACAAACAAAAAGAGCTCCCGAAGGAGCTCTTGTCGCTTGCAGCGCAGGATGGGCTTGGTGATCAGTCGGTCTTGCGGCGGCGGGCGATGAAGCCAATCACGCCCAGGCCCGCCAGCAGCATGGCAAAGCTGCCTGGCTCCGGCACGGCCGAGACCAGCGGCGAGTAGCCGATTTCCAGATTGCTCTTCAGGCCCAGCGCGATCAGCTGACCTTCGACATGGCCGCCGCCGGTGCGTTGCTCGCCGCCATAAACGAAGGCATTCGGCGCCAGGATGCTGCCGCCGACAAAGCTGCCCACGGTCAGATCGGTGGCCTGGCTGATGTTGAACAGGACGTTGGCGTTCAGCGTATCCAGCTGGGTGGCCGGATTGCCCCAGGCGTCCAGGCCGCCGATGCCGACGTTCTGGGTCAGCTGGCCGCCGGCGAAGAGCACGGCGTCGGTGCCGGTGTAGTTGATCACCACGGTGGCGCCGGCCTTGATGCCGCTCAGGCTCAGGTTGCGGAAGGTGGCTGTGTTGACATTGAAGACTTCAAAGTCCGCGCCGCTGCCGATGAAGCTGATGCCGCTGATCACAGCCTTGCCGTTCTCGCTGTAGCTGCTGATCTGGGTCTTGCCGGTGGCGCTCAGGCTGCCCAGCTGGGTGGTGGTGTTGCGCAAGGTGGCGGCTGCGGCGTTGAAGTCGATCAGCCCGGCTTGCTTGCGCAGGTCCAGGTCCGCCGAGGAGCCGGTCTTGCTACCACCAAAGACGCCATAGCTATTACCGTACTGGCTCAGGCTCTGGTCCCAATAGGGCAGGTGGGAGCCTTTGGTCGAGTCCACGCCGGCCGGGGCATTGCTGTAAATGCGGCCGCCGTTGAAGCTCACATTGCCGCCCACCACCAGCGCCGGGCCGCTGACTGTGGAAGGCGTGCGGTAGTTGATCGACAGACCCGAGGCGTTCAAATTGCCGGCGACGGCCATCCGGCCTTCGATGTCATTGGCCGCATCGACATTGCCCAGGATGAAGGCGCTGAAACCCTTGGCTGCGCCAAAGTCGATGGTGGGGACGGCTTGGGCGGCGCTGGCGCCCAACAGCAGCATTGCTGCGGAAACCAATTGAATGCCACTCTTGAGCTTGATCGTCGCTTGCTTCACTTGAATCCCTTGTTTTGTGATGGGCAATCCTGCAAAAAGAAAGGTTTTGCAGGCCAGGGAAATTCTATGAAGCGGGCGAGGCTCAGGGTATCCCCGGGCTTAAGTGGTATTTCATTGGTTTGTGCGCTTTGCACGGATCGAGGCAAATTCGAGCCGCCATCCAGTCGCCTTCCCGGTCACGGCAGCAGATAGCTGGTCTTCACGCTGCTGAAGAACTCGGCGGCGTAGCTGCCTTGCTCGCGCGCACCTTGGCTGGAAGCCTTGCGGCCGCCGAAGGGCACGTGGTAGTCGACGCCGGCGGTCGGCAGGTTCACCATCACCATGCCGGCTTGGGCATGCCGCTTGAAATGGCTGGCATGCTTGAGTGAGCGGGTGCAGATGCCGCTGGACAGTCCAAAGGGGGTGTCATTGGCCAAGGCCAACGCATGCTCGTAGTTGTCTGCTGGAATGACGCTGGCCACAGGGCCGAAGATCTCTTCGCGGCAATGCTGCATGGCGTTGTCGCAGTCGACGAACAGGGCGGGGCTCAGGAAGTGTCCGGGGGTGTCCCGCTTCAGGAGTTCGCCGCCGCAGACCGGGCGTGCGCCTTCGGCGCGGGCCATGGCGATGTAACGCAGGTCCTGATTCAGCTGCTGTTCGTCAATGACGGGGCCGATCTGTGTGTCCGGCGCGAGGGCGTGGCCGACCCGCAGCGCGCGGGTGGCCTCGGCCATTTTCTCGACAAACTGGGCGTAGACCGCCTTGTGCACGATCAGGCGCGAGGCGGCCGTGCAGCGCTGGCCGGTCGAGAAAAATGCGCTTTGCACCGCGCAGTTCACGGCCAGGTCCAGGTCGGCGTCGTCCAGCACCACCCAGGGATTCTTGCCGCCCATTTCGAGCTGGAACTTGGCGCCGCGCTGCACGGCGGCCTGGGCCACCCGGGCGCCAGTGCCGACCGAGCCGGTGAAGCTCAAGCCCTGCACGCGCGCGTCGTCGAGCATGGCCTGGCCAACCACCGCGCCCGGGCCCATCAGGAGCTGGAACACACCCGCCGGCAGCCCGGCGCGACTGATGATCTCGCTGAGTGCCCAGGCCGTGCCCGGCACCAACTCGGCCGGCTTGAACAGCACGGCATTGCCAAACGCCAGGGCCGGCGCGATCTTCCAGGCCGGAATGGCTGCGGGGAAATTCCAGGGCGTGATCAGGCCCACGACACCCAAAGGCTCGCGGGTCACTTCCACCTCGACCCCGGGTCGCACCGAGGCCAGCTTGTCGCCGCGCTGACGCAAAGCCTCCTGCGCGAAGAACTTGAAGATGGCAGCAGCCCGCGCCACTTCACCGATGCCTTCCACGCGCGTCTTGCCTTCTTCGCGCGCCAGCAGCTCGCCCAGTGCGTCCTTGCGGGCCAGCAGTTCCTGGCCGATGGTGTCCAGTGCGTCGGCTCTTTGCTGCGGTGTCGACAGGCCCCAGGCTGGCGCCGCGGCGGCCGCGCTGGCGAGGGCCAGTTCCACCTGGGCCGCATCGGCCTGGCTGTAATGGCCGATCAGATCCCGGGTGTCCGAAGGGTTGATGTTGGCGCGCTGGTTGGGGCCTTCCAGCCATTGGCCGGCGATGTAGTTGGCGTAGGAGCTTGGGTTCATGAGGGTGGACTGTTCGGCAGTTTTGGTTTGGAATATTATAAATATATTAAACCAAATTAACGTGTCTCGTACCTCGAAGTCAAGCCTGGAGAGACCTGCCTGCCGGCTCCGTCAGTTGGTCCAAGGCGCGCGCCAGGCTGCTACCGCTGGGGGACTCGACATAGACACAGCGTTTGCCATGTCGCTTGCAGTGGTCCTTGACTCGCCAGTAAGCGTCGTGGCTGATGCAGCCGGTCTGGCAGATCACCAGGTCGGCGGCGGCCAGGCTGGCGTCGAGCTTAGCGACGGCGTCTTCTTCGCCGCCGTCGTGGTGCAGAAAGCGGCCGCCTGTGCCCTCAATCAGTTGGCGGTAGATGGGCACCACGCCGGGCCGGCCGCCGACGCAAAGCACGGCGCGTTCGGCCAGATCTGCTGCGGCACTGCTTGGCAGGGGCTCGGCCCGCAGTTCGTCCTCGGCCGGCGTGGTGGCTGCTTGCAGGCGCTGCAGCTCGGCCCGGCTTTCGCGTTGGCGCTGTTCGGCCCGTGCTGCGTCCTGCCGGGCGCGCAGCAAGGCGCGCTCCAGATCCTGGATGCGAGTGAGCTGTTGGCGAATCTGCTCGGCCTGCTCCTGGCGGTGGCGCAGTCCCGGCGCAGCGGCTTCGAGCGCCTGCATGTCGTCGCGCAGGCTGGCAAGCAAGGTGTCGCGGCCCAGCAGCTGGGCGCGCAGCTGCACCAGCTCGGCGGCCTGGCGCTCCTGCGCTGCGGCGCGCTCCTGCAGCACCCGCTGGCTGCGCTGCTGCACGCGCGCCAGCTCGGCCGCCAGCACCGCGTTCTCGTCGGCCAGGGCTTCCAGCCGGCCCAGATCGGCGCGGTTGGCGGCGCCCACTTGGTGTTGCAGCATGTGGATGTCGCGCAGGACCTGCTCTTGCAGGCTGTGCTCGCAGCGCGCGTGGGTCAGGGTGGCCCAGAAGCAGGCGGCCACGTCGAGCGGCGGCTCGCCCTCGCGCAGGGGCTGGCCCTGCGCGGCCGTGGCCCACCAGGCGGCCAGGGCCAGGGTGGTCTTGCAGGCAGCGGCCAGGCGCAGGGTGCGGATGAAGCGCTGGTCCAGCTCGCGCTGCAGCAGCTCGGCCACATCGCTGCGCTGGCCGCAGGCGTCGATGGCCAGGCAGTGCAGTTCGTAATCGTTGGCGCGCGGGTTGATGCCGGGCAGGCGCCCCAGGCGGCGCCGCAGCAAGGGCATGGGCAGGCAGACGCCGATCACCGGGCACAAGGCCTGGCTGGGCAGCTCCCAGAGCCGGCGTCGGCGCGAACCCAGGCGGTGCTCCTCCGCCGCGGGTTCTTTCGGCAGCGCCGGCTTGCGGGCCAGTCCGCCGAGCAGGGCGGGAGCGGCTGAGCCGGTTTGGGCTTCGCCCTCGATCAGGGCGGAGAAGACATTGGGGCTGTCACACATGCGGGTCTCCTTGTGGGCGAGGGACAAGTCGAGGGGGGATGGGAAAACGGGGTGAGAGAACTCAGCGGGGAAAAGCGACATAGGTCTGGGCTGCTGCGGCGTTCAGTGCGGTGCTCAGTGCGGCGCTTCTGGGCTTGTCGGCCTTGTGGGGTTGCCGCTGTTGCTAGTGCTGCTGCCATGCTGCAAGGCAAAACGCACCGGCACCTCCACCCAGCTGCTCAGCGCCTGCAGCTGCTCCTGCGTGCGCGCCTGGGCCGGCACATAGCGGCAGGCCAGGGCCAGGGCCTGTGCGGCCTGATCCAGCAGGCGCCAGCCGCTGCCGCGTTGCACGCGCACCTCGGCCGCCCGGCCGTCTTCGGCCACCTGCACGCGCAGCAGCACCTGGCCCTCGATGCCGCGTTCGCGCAGCGCCGCCGGGTAGAGCCGGGCGGCCTGGCGCGCGGCGCAATCGCCATGCTCGGCCGGCAGCTGCGCCGGGCTGCCGGTGTCGACCGGATGTGCGGGCTTGGGCCGGGCGCTGACAGGGCTGGCTGCCACGTGCTGGGCCACTGCGGCCAGCAGAGGCAGGTCTGCACGGGCCTTGCTGGCTTCGGCTTCGAGCGTCACAGGGGCACTGACGAGAGAGGGGGCCTGTGGCATCGCCTGCAACACGGGCAAGGTGGTTGCGGCAGCCAGGGGTGGCCTCGGCGCCCGCCCAGGTCGGGGCGCCGGAGCCGAGTCCTTCGCCTGCGGAATCCTCTGCGGCAGCAGCGACACGGCAACCGTCATCGGCCGCACCGCAGGCGGGTTGGCCGGCCGCCCGTGCAAGGCCCAGGCCAGGCCCAACACACCGCTCAGATGGGCCGTCAGCACCAGGCCCAGCACAGCCGGGCGGCGCGGTGTGGCGAGGGCGGGCGGCTTGTTCATCGACATGGGCTCCTGGCGCTGGCCGTTGAAGCTTCAGGCCACGCGCCGCGGCGCGGCCGCAGGCGCCAGGCTGGCCACCAGGGCCGAACCCTCGCCATCGCGCAGCAGGCGCAGGCGCACGCCGTAGAGCTGCTCCAGCAAGGGCAGAGCGGCGGGCACGGCGCCGCAGTCGGCCAGCAGGCGCCCGGCTTGCAGCAGCCAGAGGCGCTCGAAGTTCTGCATCGCCAGGTTCAGGTCGTGCAGCACCGCCACCAAGGCATGGCCGCGTGCGGCGGCAAAGCGGCGCCAGCGCTCCATCAGCTCCAGGGCCAGGCCCGGGTCCAGGGCGGCCAGGGGCTCGTCCACCAGCAGCAGGCCAGCCTCGCTGTCCCAGGCCTGGGCGAACACGCGCGCCATCTGCACCCGCGCCTGCTCGCCGCCCGAGAGGCTGTCGAAGCGCCGGCCGGCCAGGTGCCCGGCCTGGGCCTGCTGCAGGGCGGTGGCGACGATCTGTGCCTGCTGCGGGTCGCCATCGCGCGTGGCTTGCGCCACCCGGCCCAGCGACACCACCAGCTCCACCGGCAGGCCAAAGGCCACAGCGTGTTGCTGCGGCAGCACCGCGCGCCGCAGGGCCAGCTCCGCGGCTGGCCAGTCCTGCAGCGGCCGGCCGTCCAGGCGCAGCTGGCCGCGCTGCGGGCGCAACTCGCCGGCTATCAGTCGGAGCAGGCTGGATTTGCCAGCGCCGCTGGGGCCGAGGATGGCGACGCGCTCGCCCGCCTGCAGAGTCAGGCTGAAGGGGCCCAGCTCGGGCGCACCCGGCCCCGAGCCCAGGCGCAGGCCCAGCTGGTCCATTTGCAGCAGGCGGCTCATGCGACAGCTCCGTGGCGCAGGGACTGGCGCAGCAGCCACAAGAAACAGGGCGCACCGAGCAGAGCGCTGAAGATGCCGACCGGGATCTCGGCCGGCACGGCCAGGGTGCGCGCCAGGGTGTCGGCCAGCAGCAGCAAGAGGGCGCCGCTCAGCATGGCGCAGGGCATCAAGCGGCGCAGATCGGGCCCGACCAACTGCCGCGCCAGATGCGGCGCCATCAGGCCGATGAAGCCGATGCTGCCGCAGGCCGACACGGCCAGGGCCGAGAGCAGGGCAATGCCCAGCACGCTGCGCCGCCGCAGGCCCTGCACATCGACGCCGACATGGGCCGCCTGCTCGCGCCCCAGGGCCAGGGCATTCAAGGGCTGGGCCCAGCGCCGGGCCTGCAGCGCCACGGCCAGCAGGGCCGCGCCCATCATCAGCAGCAGCCAGCCATTGGCCCCGGCCAGCGAGCCCAGGCTCCAGAAGCTCAGGGCGCGCAGCTGTTCATCGGTGGCCAGATGGCTGCACAAGCCCACCAGGGCGAAGGCCAGGGCCTGTACCGCCAGGCCGCAGAGCAGCAGGGCCGACACCGAGCCCGGCGCCAGCCAGCGCGCCAGGCGCTCCAGCGCCCAGCACACGCCCAGCGCCCCGGCAAAGCCCGCCACCGGCAGCAGCCAGATCCGCCAGGCCGGCGGCAGCTGGAACTGCAGGCCGGCGAACAGGGTCAGGCACAGGGCCACGGCGGCGGCTGCGCCGGCGCTGATGCCCAGCAGGCCGGGGTCGGCCATGGGGTTGCGAAACAAAGCCTGGCTCAGGCAGCCGGCCAGGCCCAGGGCCGCGCCCACCGCGAGGCTCAAACCCACACGCGGCAGGCGCAGATGCCAGAGCACATGGGCGCCGCCGCTCAGCGGCGCTTCGCCACCCGGCCAGAGCAGCCAGTCGCCCGGTGCGATCTGCACCGCGCCCAGATGCAGGGCCAGGGCGCTGCCCAGCAGCAGGGCCAGGCCCAGCAGTCCGGTGGCTGAGAGCTGTGGCCGCTGTGTCCGTTGCTGGGCGGGCGTGCTCAGCCAGGGATTCATGCGCCGGCCCCAGCGCGGCCGGGCTCGGGGTACAGGCCGTGCGCCAGCCGGCTCAGGGCCTGGGGCAGGCGCGGGCCAAAGCCCAGCAGTTCCAGGGCATCCAGCGCAAGCACGCGGCGCTGCTGGCCGGCCGGGGTCTGGGCCAGGCCGGGCAGCTTGAGCAAGGCCTCCAGGCCGCCGGCCGCAGCCAGGCCTTGCTCGGTCAGGAGGATGTGCTCAGGGGCGGCGGCGATCACCGCTTCCGGCGTCAAGGGCTTGTAGCCGCTCACGCCCTGCAAGGCATTGCGTGCGCCGGCATAACTGAGCATGGCATCGGCAGCCGTATCCTGGCCGGCGATGCGTACCTGGCCCATGCCGTGCGAGAGGATGAAGAGCACGCGCGGTGAGCGCCGCCCGCCACCGGGCAGGGCGCTGCGCTGGGCCACCCCGCGCAGGCTGGCCTGCCAGTCGCGCTCCAGGCGCTCGCACAGGGCGGCTGCCTCGCTGCGCCTGTTCAGCAGCTCGCCGAGGCGGCGCGTGCGCGCCAGCAGGCCTTCGAAGCGGTGCTCGGCGCGCAGCACCTGCAGGTTCATGCCGGCCGCTTCCAGCTGGCGCAGCACGGCCGGTGGGCCGGCGTCTTCGGTGGCGATGATGAGCTGGGCTTGCAGGGCCAGCAGGCCTTCGGTGGCCAGGGTGCGGGCGTAGCCGACATTGGGCAGGCGTTGGGCTTGCGGCGGGTAGAGCGAGGTGCTGTCCACGCCGACCAGGCTGGCCTCCGCACCCAGGGCATAGACCAGCTCGGTCAGCGCGCCGCCGATGCTCATCAGGCGCTGCGGGCTGGGCGCAGCGCACAGAGGCGTCGCCCCGGCGGCCATCAGCAGGCCCAGGCCTGCCCCGGCGCTGAACTGGCGGCGCTTCACGGGCAGGACTCCACAGCGGCGGCCTGACGGTCAGCCAGGCTTTCCAGCAGGGTGCGCCAGTCGCAACGCTCGGCCTGGCCGGGCTTGCGTTCGCCAAACAGCATGGCGATGTTGCGGCCCTGGGCGTCGAACAGCTCGAGCGAGCAGACCAGGCCGTCCACCGTGGGCTTGCGCACCAGCCAGGCCTGGGCGATGTGGTCTTCGCGCAGATGCAGATTGAAGCCGGGGTCCAGCACATTGAGCCAGGGGCCCATCACCGCCACGCGCTGGATCGGGCCGCTGTGGATCTGGATGGCGCCGGCATTGCCGGTGAACACCATGAGGGGCACGACCTCCTGCGCCGCCCGGCTGAGCAGCTCCTGGGCCGCGGCCAGGGGCAGGGCTTGGGCAAACTGCGGCTCAGCCAGGCGCAGGGCTTGGGTGCGGCTGAGGCCGAAGCGGCGCAGCAGGGCGAAGAAATCATGGGTGTCGCGCAGCGAGGCCCAGGCGGCGTGGAAGCCGGCTAGGTCGATCTCGGCATCGGGCTTCTCCGCCGGCTCGGCAGGCGCGGCCTCGATCTGGATGCCGGGCGCCTGGTCTTCGTGCGCGAAGCGCTGCAGCAGGGCCTGGTAGGCCGCTTGATTGCTCTCCGGGCGCAAGAAGATCTTGTGGATGGCCTGACCGCTGGCGTCGAAGAACTGCAGGCTGCGCTGCTCGGCGCCATCGGCCAGGCGCTCGCTGAGCGCGAAACCATGGGCCCAGGCGCGGTAGAACAGGCGCAGATCGATGGCCCCGCCCAGCACCAGGCCAACGCCGCCTTGCGCGCTGGCGCTGCGGTAGGGCCCGGTCTTCTCGTGCACGCAGGACTCGTTGCGGGTCAGCGCCATCAGCTCGCCCAGGGCCTCGCAGGCTTCGATCAGCTCGGGCCAGAGCGGCTGCAAGCGCTGGGCGCGCAGCGGGGACTCCTCGGCGGTGAATGCACCGAGATGGGCGGCGACCAGCTCACCTTCGCTGATCTGCAGCTTGAGGGCGATGTCGCGGTGGCGGGCAGGCTGGCCGGCGGCGGGGCTGAGGCGGGCGTGGCCAAAGGCCTGGCGCAGGCGGCTGAAGCTGGCTTGCATGGTGAAACTCTCCGGGTGTTGGGTGTGGAAAAGGGCGCGGGCTCAGAACTCGGCGGCCAGCGAGACCTGCAGCTGGCGGCCGGGCGCGGTGTAGGCGTCCAGCTCGGTGTTGTTGGCGGCCAGGCCGCGCACATCAGCCCAGCGCCAGTAGCGGCTGTTGCCCACGTTGTTCAGCTGGGCCTGCAGGCGCCAGCCGGGCTGGACACGCCAGCCCAGGCCCAGGTCCAGGACCTGGTAGCGGGGCGTGAGGAACTGGCTGGCGACGCTGCTGTCCTGGGCGCGCTTGGCGGCGGCCAGCTGCCAGTTGGCACTCCAGCTCCAGTCGCCGCGCTCCCAGCGCGCGCCCAGCTGGGCGCGGTCGGGCTGCACGGTGTCGAGCGGGCTGCGCTCCCCGTTTTGCTCGCTGTGGCCGCGGCTGCGGGCCAGGGCGGCGCTCAGCTCCAGGCCGGGCTGGGCCTGCCAGAACACACGGGCCTCCACGCCCTGGATGCGCGCCTGGTTCAAATTGATCGACTGAAAGATCAGCGGGTCTTTGGGTTTGCCGCTGCCGCGCACCACCTGCTGGCTGATGAAATCGCGGTAGCGGTTGCGGTAGGCGCTGAGCTGCCAGCGCAACTGCTCGGCCACGCGGCCGCGCAGGCCCAGCTCCAGGCTTTGCGCGCGTTCGGCTTTCAGGTCCGGGTTGCCGATGCTTTCATAGCCATGCACGGGGTTGGCAAAGCCGTTGTTGACCTGATCGGCCGTGGGTGCGCGAAAGCCCAGCGCCCATTGCGCATAGGGCTGGACCGTTTCGCTGGCGCGCCAGACCAGGCCCAGGCGCGGTGTCAGCGCCTGGTCGCTGAGGCTGACCACGGCGCCGCTGTAGCCGCTGCTCTTGGGGCTGAGCCGATAGCGCTCGTAGCGCAGGCCCGGAATCAGGCTCAGGCTGCCGGTCTCGATCTCGCTTTGCACAAAGGCGCCGATCTGGCTGGCGTCGGTGTCGGGGAAGGGCTTGCTTGGGAAGCTCTCGCCGGCCGGCGGCACGGTGCCATCGCGCAGGCCGCTGATTCGGTTGCGGCTGAGGTCGATGCCGTAGCTCAGGCGCTGGCCGCTGAGCTGTGTCTGCGCCTGGCTGCTGAAGCCGATCAGTTCCTCTCGGTAGTAACCTTCGCGGATGCGGTCGGGCGACTGGTGGCGGTCTTCCACGCTGCGCTGGCGGGTCTCGCTGTGCTGCACATAGATCTGGCTGTGCAGGGACTGCAGCCATTCGCCGTTCAGGTCGTCGTAGCGGTGTTCCAACGAGACGCGGCGGCGGTTCAGGCGGTCTTGGGCGTCGAGGTCGATCACGGCCGAGGGTGTCTTGTCGTTGACCACGGGGGCGCGGCCCGACAGCACTTCCGTGTCCTGGCGGCGCTGGCGCAACTCCAGCGTCGCTTGCAGGCGCTGGCTGGGGCTCAGGCGCAGGGCAGTTTTGGCCAGCAGGTTCTCGCTGTGGATGTCGGCCGGGTTGGGCGCAGTGCGCAGGCTGTTGAGATCCTTGCGCTCGCCGCGGTTCTGGGTTTCATGGCCGCGCGCCAGGCTCAGCTGCAGCAGGTGCTGCCATTCGCCTTGTTGGAATGCAAAGGCGCCGCTGAGCCGCTGCGAGCGGTCCACCGTGGCCAGGCTGCTGCGCAGCAGGCCGGCCTGGGTCTTGCCGTCCTTGAGCAGGTCTTCGGGCGAGAGGCTGCTCAGGCTCAGGGCGCCGGCCAGACCGTCGCTGCCGAACTGGGCCGAGGCCGGGCCGCGCAGCACCTCGGCGCGGCTCAGCGCATCGAGGTCCACCTGGTCGGCGCGGCCGCTGGCAAAGGCACCGAAGCTGAAGGCCTGCGGCAGGCGGATGCCGTCCACCATCATCAGCACCTGGTTGCCCTCCAAGCCACGGATGTTCAGGCCCTCGTTGCCGGCGCGGCCGAGCGAGCTGCCAGCGGCGCTGAAGCGGGTGGCGGCGCTGCGCACGGCCAGGTCGACTTCGTCATCGAGCAGATCCTTGAGGTTGCGCGCCTCACGCTTGAGCAGGGCGGCGCGGTCGATCACGGTGACGGTGTTGGGCACCTTGTCACTGGCCCGCTCGGTGCGGGTGGCGCTGATGGTGATCTCGGGCAAGGCCGTCACCGCGCCGGCTTGCGTCGCCTGGTCGGGCTTCGGCGAGCCGCTCTGGGCCAGGCCGAGCCCAGGCGTTGCCATCAGGGCCACCGCCAGGGCGATGGGTCGTAGCGTGCTTGGGTAATGGCTTACTTCAGCGCCAGAGAAAAATGGGCGCGAGGAAATCGAGGCGGCAGCGTGCGTGCGCAGCATGGTCGTGAGTCCTTGTCTGGAAAAGGGACTGGCACGGGCGGGCTGGCGCGGGGCGAGGCTGGCTGGTGCGAAACAGAAATGAAAAAAGCGAAGGGATCTGGAAAGAAAGCGGCAAAAAGGAAGTCGTTCGGGTGGGCAGGCGGGACGGTGGAGGGCGGCGTCGGCGCTACTTGGTCAGGATCAGCTTGCCCAGCGAGGTGACGCGCAGCCGGTAGATCTGTCCGGCATGTTCGATCTCGACCTCTCGGCGGTCGGCCAGCAAGGTTTCGCTGCTGAGGCGGCGCGGCGCAGCGCCGGGGCGTGCCGACGACAGGGCTGCCAGCGAAGCGGGCGATGCAGGCGAAACGGCGGGCGTGGGCCGCGTGGCCGACAGCGTGCCCGGGGCTTCGGTTTCCAGCGCCAGGCTGGCAGCCAGCAGGCTGGCGGGACGGATGGAAGAGGATGACATGGCTTGCATCTTAAATGAGAACGATTCGTAATTGCAATCTCTTTCGAGCGCAGCCGCGACTATCCTGTGCGCGTCGCAGTCGGGTGCGGAGATGAGAATGCAAGCTGTTTCGACCGGGCGAGCGCGGTCTTGCCTCAGCGTGGAGCGGCTGCACGCACAATGCTTTGTCCGCGTGCGCCTCCGGCTTGCGCGCCACTTGCATGCTTTGTTGAAAGGAAGCCACCATGAAGGGTGATGCCAAGGTCATCGAATACCTGAATGCCCAGCTCAAGAACGAGCTGACCGCCATCAACCAGTATTTCCTGCACTACCGCATGCTCAAAAACTGGGGCCTGGAGCGCCTGGCCAAGCATGAGCACGACGAGTCCATCGAGGAGATGAAGCACGCCGACAAGCTGATCGACCGCATCCTGATGCTGGAAGGCCTGCCCAATCTGCAAGACCTGGGCAAGCTCTACATCGGCGAGAACGCGGTCGAGGTGCTGCACTGCGACTTGAAGATCGAGGTCGGTTCGCACCCGCTGCTGAAGGAGGCGATCGCCTACTGCGAAAGCATCCGGGACTATGTTTCACGCGAGGTGCTGGTCAGCATCCTCGAAGACACCGAAGAGCACATCGACCATCTGGAAACCCAGATCGGTCTGGTTGCTCAGCTGGGCGAGCAAAACTGGCTGCAATCGCAGCTGTCCTGATCGGTCCAGAAGCACGGGCTGGCCGTCCCGGGAGGGGCGGCGCCCGTCAAACTTTGCGTGGCATGGCCCTGTGTTCTGGGGGGATGCTTGCGAACATGATTGAGAAGTGTTCGCATTTGCGATAGAGTGGCGTTGTCCCTGAACGCCCGGACTGCTCTACCCAGGCCAACGCCCCGCGCCATGATCGTCTGCCTCTGCCACCGTGTTTCCGACCGCGACATCCGCCGCCAGGTGGCCGACGGCGTGCGCAACTTTGACGTGCTGCAGGACGAAACCCGGGTGGCCGCCGCTTGCGGCAGCTGCCTGGATTGCGCCCGCGAGGTGTTTGACGAGGCCCTGGCCCAACCCGCTTGCGCCGCCCGCTGCGGCGGCGCGCCCTTCAAGATGGACGGCTCCAGCCAGCCGCTGCGCCGCATGACGGTGCGCCCGGAGTTGTTGTTGCCTTGATGGGGCGGCCGCGTTTGCGGTCTGTGAGCCGTTGAACAGGCGGGTGGGGGCGGTCGCCTGATTGTCTTGATTCCGTCGAATCACTGACAAGAGCGCGTCATACGGGCTGCCTAGCATGGCGAGCTCATGAGCCCTGCCATTCCCATCGCCTGCGAGAGCCGCCTGCCTGAAGCGCCCCTCACGCGAGCGAGGCAGGTGGCTGTCGTGTTTCTGGCCTGCCTGCTGGCGCTGCTGGCCCTGGCTGTGCGCGGCTCCGGCCGCGAGCCCTTGTGGCTGGCCCAGCTGCAGCCCACGCTGGCGCAGTTCTCGCCCACGCTCTGGTCCTTGCTGAGCGTCGCCGGCCTCGGTTGGGCGGCCCTGGGTTTTGTATCGGTGCAGAAGCCGGCCCTGGCCGAGCGCCTCTGGCCTGCAAGCCTGTTCGCCCTGCTGCTCGGCGGCTTGCTGGCCCAGGTCCTGAAGAAATGGATCAATGCGCCGCGCCCGCCCTCGGTCTTGGACGCAGGCGAGTTGTGGGTCACCGGAGATCCGCTCTACTTCAACGCCATGCCTTCGGGCCACTCGGCTACTGCGGCGACCTTGGTCTTGCTGATTTGGGCGCTGGCCCGGCCGCCGCGCTGGGGCCAGGTCTTGCTGATCTGGGCTGCGGTGTCGGTCGGCCTGGCGCGCGTCGGCGTCGGCGCGCATTGGGCCAGCGATGTGCTGGCCGGGTGGGCGCTGGGCTTGGTGGTGGGCCTGCTGGCGCTGCATGCCGTGCCGCGTGCGCCGCGCTGGATGCAAGGCGTGCGGGGCGTGCGCGGGCGCGCGGCTGTGGGCTTGCTGAGCGGCTGTGTGCTGGCGCTGACGCCCTGGGGCTACCCGCTTGCCGAAGCCGGGCAATGGCTGATGGGCTTGTGCCTGATTGCCGCCGCCGGCTGGCAGCTCTGGCGTTATGGCCAGCTCGCGCGTCCTGCTGCCCTGCTGCGCGTGCTCTTGGGCCTGGTGCTGCTTTTGCTCTTGCTCGCCTGGGCCGCGCCGCAAATCGATCTGCAGCAATGGCGCGCCACGCTCGCCCGCGTTTCGGCTGCCGAGTGGTTGCTGGCCGCACTGGCCCTCTTGCTCAGCCTGGGCCTGCGCGGCTGGCGGGTGCAGCTGGAATGGCGCGCGCGGCGCGAGCAGAGTGGTGTGCCCACGGCATCCTTGAGTTACGGCGCCAGCCTGCGCCTGCTGCTCTTGCACACCCTGGCCTTGAACTGGGCACCGCTGCGCAGCGGTGAGTTGGGTTACCTCTGGCTGGCGCAGCGTCAGTACGGCGCCACGACCGGCGAGGCCCTGGCCAGCTTGGTCTGGCTGCGCCTGCAGGATCTGTTGGTGCTTGCCAGCTTGAGCTTGGCCGCGCTGCTGGCCTGGTGGCTGGGGCAGGGCGCGGCCCTGGCCTTGTTGATCAGTGCCTTGATCTTTCTGGCGGGCTCCGTGCTGTTGCGCGCAATGCTTGGGCGGCTGGCTCTTCGGCCCGGCGCTGCGCCCTCCGGCCGCTGGCAGCGCCTGCGGGGCGCGCTGGCTCAGGCACCGTCGCAGGGCGCCCAGCGGCCGATAGCCCTGCTCAGCCTGGCCAACTGGTGGCTCAAGCTGGCGGCGCTGGGCGGCTTGCTGATGGCCTTGCTGGACAGCTCAGCGTTGCAGGGGCTGCTGGCCGCGATTGGCGGTGAGTTGGGCGGCATGTGGCCGATTCAGGCCACCGCCGGCCTGGGCAGTTATGAGGCGGGCGTGGCCGGTGTTGCCGCCTGGTTGGGCACCGAGCTGGCCCTGCCGCTGATCCTGGCCGCCGCCCTGGCGGTCCACGGCTTGGCTCTCTTGCTCAGCACGGCCGCCGGCCTGCTGGTCCTGCTTTTCTACGGACTGCCGGCGCCCGCGTCGGCCGCCACTTTGCGAGTCGCATGACGATGAATCCACCTACTTCCCTGGTCCTTGATCCGCCGCTGGGTGCAGCGCCGGTCGGCGAGCCCGCGCTGGCGGCTGCGATCAGCAAGCCGGCCATCGCTCTTGAGCCGCTGCCGGCGCATCGGCTCAGCGTGGTCGTGCCCATGTACAACGAGCGCGAGAACGCCGCGCCCTTGATCGACGCGGTGCAAGCCGCGCTGGCGGACTATGGCCAGCCTTGGGAGCTGCTGGTGGTGGACGACGGCAGCCGCGACGGCACGGCAGCCCTGCTGAGCCAGCATGCCCGCCGCGTCGGCCCGCACATCCGCGTCATTCGCCTGGCGCGCAATTTCCGGCAGACCGCGGCCATGCAGGCCGGCATCGATGCGGCCCGTGGCGACGTCATCGTCACCATGGACGGTGACTTGCAAAATGATCCGAGCGACATCCCGCGTCTGGTCGAGCGCCTGCTGCGCGAAGAGCTGGACCTGGTGGCCGGCTGGCGCCAGCAGCGGCAAGATGGCCTGTGGCTGCGCAAGATTCCCTCGCTGCTGGCCAACCGCCTGATCCGCAAGATCACCGGCCTGCAGTTCCAGGATCTGGGCTGCAGCCTCAAGGCCTTCCGTGCGCCCGTGCTCAAGCAGGTGCGGCTGTACGGCGAGATGCACCGTTTCATCCCCGCCTGGCTGGCCACGGTGACCGCGCCCGAGCGCATGGCCGAGGAGCCGGTGCAGCACCATGCGCGCCTGCGTGGCCAGTCCAAGTACGGCATCTCGCGCTCGCTGCGCGTGGTGGTTGATCTGCTGGCCGTGTTCTTCTTTCTGCGATTCGGCACCCGGCCCGGGCATTTCTTTGGCGTGCTGGGCCTGGGCGTGATGATGGTGGGCATGGCCCTGCTCAGTTATCTGGGCGTGCTCAAGCTGCTGGGTGAGTCGATTGGCGGCCGGCCGCTCTTGCTGCTGGGCTTTTTCTCGATCCTGGGCGGCCTGCAATTTCTGACCACTGGCGTGCTGGCCGAGCTCTTGATGCGGGTGTACTTCGAGGGCCGCCAGGTGCGCCCCTACCAGCGCGCCTTGCACACGGCGGAGGCCGACCCCGCGCCCGAGCGTGGCTGGAGCCAGACCGCGCCATGACCGCACTCGCTCCACAGCGCTTCAGCGCGCAGGCCTGGGGTCTCTGGGCTCTGGCCATGGCGGCGCTTTTTCTGCTGCGCTTGGGCGCGGCGCCGCTGTTCGATGTGGACGAAGGCGCCTTTGCCGAGGCCTCGCGCGAGATGCTGGCCAGTGGCGATTGGTTGCACACCACGCTCAACGGCCGCGATCGTTTCGACAAACCGATCGGCGTCTACTGGCTGCAAGCCAGCAGCCTGGCCTTGTTCGGCGTCAACGAGTTCGCGGCGCGCCTGCCCTCGGCCCTGTGCGGCCTGGGCTGGGTGCTGGCCCTGGCCGGCTTCGCCCGGCCGCGTTTTGGTGACGCCACCGCTATGTTTGCCGCCACGGCCCTGGGCAGCAGCTTGGGTGTGCTCTTGATCGGCCGTGCGGCCACCGCCGATGCTTTGCTCAACCTGCTCCTGGTGCTGACCCTGCTGGACCTGTGGCGGCATCTGGAGTCCAGCGCCGGCCGGCCCTGGGCGCTGCGCCGTGCGGCCTTGTGGGCGGGCCTCGGTGTGCTGACCAAAGGGCCAGTGGCGGTGCTGATTCCTTTCGCCACCTTGCTGCTCTGGCTGTGGCGCCAGCAGGGCCTGCGTGCGCTGCCGCGCGCGGTTTGGCGGACCCTGGCCGAGCCTGGTGCGCTGGCGCTGTTCTTCCTCGCTTGGGCGCCCTGGTATGCCTATGCCTTGCAACGCCACGGCTGGGCCTTCATCGATGGCTTTTTGCTGCAGCACAACTTGCAGCGCTTCAGCTCACCGCTGGAGGGCCATGGCGGCGGGCCGCTGTACTACCTGCTGATGCTGCCCCTGCTGAGCCTGCCCTGGACGCCGCTGCTGGCTGCCGCCTTGCTGCAGATCCGCCGGCATTGGCAGCAGCCCTTGCCGAGCTTTCTGATCTGCTGGGCCGGCTTTGTGCTGGTGTTCTTTTCGCTTTCGGGCACCAAGCTGCCGCACTATGTTCTCTACGGTCTGACACCTTGGCTGCTGCTGGGCGCGATGTCCCTGAGTTCGCCGCTGAGCCGCGCCTGGCGTTGGGCTCTCGCGCTTTCGGCTGCTGGTCTGGCCGTGTTGCTCGGTGGGCTGATGGCGGCCGCGGCCTCGGGGCGGCTGACGGCGGGAAAGGCGGGTTTGTATGCCGAGCTGATTGCTGCCTCGCCGGCCTTGCCCAGCTTCGCACCAGGGCTGCTGGGGCTGCTGCTGGCGATGCTGCTTTTGTTGTGGCTGTGGCCGCGTCTGAGCCTGCCGCAGGCCGCCCTCGGTACGGCGCTGCTCTCGGGCGGCCTGCTGGTGACGGTGGTGGTGCCCTGGTGGGGTCAGGTCTTGCAGGGGCCGGTGCGGGCAGCCGCCCTGCAGGCGGCGCAGCGAGATCCTTCATTGCCCGGCCAGGTTTGGCTCTGGCGCAGCCAGACACCGAGCTTTGGTTTTTACCGCCAGCAGCCCACGCCGGGCCTGCCCGAGCCGCGGGTCGGTGATTGGGTGTTCACCCGCGCCGATGAGCTCAAGAGTGCGCCACCGAGCACGGCCTACGAAATCCTGCGCCCTGGCCCGGGCTATGTGCTGCTGCAGTGGATGGACAAAGGCGAACGACCATGAAGCATGTCTGGAACAGCCCCCGGGCGCGTCATCGTGAGATGCGGGCGTTTGCCCTGTGTCTGGCTCTGTGCCTGGCGCTGTTCGCGGCCTGGCCCACACTGGACCTGAGCCTCAGCCGCGCCTTGTACGCCGGACAGTTCGTCCATGCGGAAAAAGCCTGGGTGCGGGCCTTGTACGAAGGCGTGCCCTGGCTGACCCGGGGCCTGGCGCTGTTTCTGGTCTTGCGCTTGCTGGCCGGTCGCTGGCGCCTGTCGCGCCCGCATTGGCGGCGTCTCTGGGTGAGCTTGCTGGTGCTGGTCTTGGTGGTGGGCGCTCTGGTACATGGGCCGGTCAAGCAGTTTTGGTCGCGGCCCCGGCCCGTGCAACTGTTGGAGTTCGGCGGCAGCGAAGCCTACAGCCCACCGCTGGCGCCGGCCGGGCTGAACCCCGAACGCAAGCGCTACTCCTTCGTCAGCGGCCACGCCGCCTCGGGCTTTGCCTTGCTGGCGCCGGCCTTGTTTGCCGCGCCAGCGCGGCGGCGCTGGTGGGGCCGGGCGGCCCTGGGCTTGGGTCTCTTGATCGGGCTGGGGCGCATTTTTCAAGGCGGCCATTTCCTCAGCGATGTGCTGTTTGCCGGTCTGCTGGTTTGGGGATCGGCTTTGGTGATCCGCCAGCTTTGGCTGCTGGGCGGCCTGCGGCGCGTGCGTGCGCCTGGGCCCCGGGCCTGGATTCAGAGTTTGAAGAAGAAAGCGGTATGAAACGAGTTTCGAAATGCCTGGTAGCCAGCATGGCCCTGCTGCTCAGTAGCGCCCACGGCTTGGCCCAGGCCGAAGAAAGAGCCGCGCTCAAATCCATGGCCGTGGGCGGCAGCTTGGCGAGCTGGGCCTGGCTGGCCTGGCAGGGTGCGCCGATCGACTTGGCCTTGTGCGCGAAGCAGGGCCCGAGCGGCCTGCGTTTCGAGGCCGCCAAGGACCGCGAGCTGCGCGCCGCCAGCCTGGGCTGGCGCCTGGGCGAATGCACGGCCTGGCGCTCTCCCTCAAGCGCCCTCAGCCTGCAGCTGGCGCCGCGCCTGCAGCTAGGCGCCTGGCAGGCCCGCCAGGGCGAGCCGCGCCACCTTGTCGATGCGGCCTTCATCCCGGCCCTGCGTTGGGACCTGGGCGCGCCGGCGGCGGGCTTGCGCCTCGATCTGGAGCTGGGCATCGGCGCCGGCCTGATCAGCCACAGCCGCATCGGCGATCGCCAGAAGAGTACGAACTTCCAGTTCTTCGATGTCATGGGCTTGGGCCTGCGCAGCGCCGATGCGCGCTGGCGCCTGAGCCTGGACTACCGCCACGTCAGCAATGCCGACATCCGCAAGCCCAACCAGGCAGTGGACTTCATCGGCCTGAGTGTGGAAGTCCCCATTCCTTGAGTCGCCGGGGCGGGCCACAATCCGGCCCACACAGGAGACTTCGCGATGCAGGCATTCGACTGGCAGAACCCTTACCCGAGTACACGCAGCCCGCTGTTCGCGCGCAATATCGTGTCCACCTCGCACCCGCTGGCTGCGCAAGCGGGCTTGCGCATCTTGGCCCAGGGCGGCAATGCCGTCGATGCGGCGATTGCCACGGCCGCCTGCATGACCCTGGTCGAACCCTGCAGCAACGGCCTGGGCTCAGACGCGTTTTGCATCCTCTGGGACGGCCAGCAGCTGCACGGCCTCAATGCCTCGGGCACGGCGCCCCAGGCCTGGACGTCCGAACACTTCTTCAAGACCTACGGCTCGGATGCCAAGACCCCGCCCAAACGCGGCTGGGGCGGCGTGACCGTGCCGGGTGCCGTAGCCGGCTGGGTGGCTTTGAGCGAGCGCTTTGGCAAGCTGCCTTTTGCCGACCTGATGGCGCCGGCCATTGAGATCGCCGAGCGCGGCTATGCCGTGCCGGTGGTGGTGCAGAGCAAATGGGCCATGGCCGCGGAGTTGGCCGATCTGACCGGGCAGCCCGGTTTCGCCGAGGCCTTCTTGCCGCGCGGCCGCGCGCCCCAGGTGGGCGAGCTGTTCAAGTTCCCGGCCGCAGCACGCACCCTGCGCCTGATCGCCGAGAGCAAAGGCGAAGCGTTCTACCGCGGCGAGGTGGCGGCGGCCGTCGAGGCCTTTGCGCGCAGCACCGGCGGCGCCATCACCGCGGCCGACTTTGCGGCTTACCAGCCCGAGTGGGTGACGCCGATTTCGCAAAGCTATGCCGGCCACGAGCTGCACGAGATCCCGCCCAATGGCCAGGGCATTGCGGCCCTGATCGCCCTGGGCATCCTCAAGCACCGCGATCTCCGCCGCCATGCGGTCGACAGCGTGGCCGGCCAGCATCTGCAGATCGAGGCCATGAAGCTGGCCTTCGCCGATGTGTACCGTTATGTCGCCGACCCGCGCAGCATGGATGTGACTACGGCCGAGCTGCTGGACGAACAGTACCTGGCCCGCCGCGCCGCCTTGATCGACCCGAATCGTGCCCAGGATTTCCAGTGCGGCAACCCGGTCAAGGGCGGCACCATCTACCTGACCGCGGCCGACGAGAGCGGCATGATGGTCAGCTTCATCCAGAGCAATTACATGGGCTTTGGCTCGGGCCTTGTGCTGCCCGGTTACGGCGTGTCCTTGCAGAATCGTGGTCACTGCTTCACCCTGGAAGCGGGTCATCCCAATGTGGTGGCCCCGGGCAAGCGTCCCTTCCACACCATCATTCCCGCCTTTCTGACCCGGAACGGCCAGCCGCTCATGAGCTATGGCGTGATGGGCGGCAATATGCAGCCGCAAGGCCATATGCAGACCCTGGTGCGCATGCTGGACTACGGCCAGCAGCCGCAGACCGCCTGCGATGCGCCGCGCTGGCGCTTCAACGAAGGCCTGTCGCTCAATGTCGAGCCGCACATGCCGGCGGCCACGGTGGCTGGCCTGCGCGAGCTGGGCCATCAGATTGGCGACATCCACGACAGCTACCAAGACTTCGGCGCCGGCCAGTTCATCTGGCGCATGGGCGACCCGGCGGTCGAGGGCTATGTGGCCGCCAGCGACCCGCGTCGCGACGGCGCTGCGGTCGGTTTCTGAGGCCAGTGTCAGGTCTTGCCTGCTGCTGAGCGTGCCCGGCAAGCTCTTGTTCGCACGAGGCGCCGCCTGACGTGGGTCGGGCGCATGTGCTGCGGGCTTGGGGTGTGCAGCGCCGTCCGACCCGCGACTTGTCGTCGACCACGGTTTGAGGGTTCGCGCAGCGCCCCCGATGTGCGGGGGCGTGACCACTCGCACTTGCTCCGCGTCGTGGGCCGCTGTTAGCATGGCTGCTCTTGATTCAGATCAGACCATGACCAAGCTCCTCGACCGCACCCGACGACGCACACCCCGTGCGGCGCTCGCCTGCGTGAGAGTCGCAGCCTGGCCCCAGGCTGCCGCCGACTGCCCGCATTGACGCGGCGCTGCTTCGGTTTTCTCCTCCCCCTCGGTGAGTCGCCGTGCCTTTGATTTGCCGGCCTGCTTCTTCGCTTCAAGCTCACCCTGTTCTGTCTTCTCTCGCTTGTTTCCCGCGTTTCGCCACCTTGGCGGAGTGCCCTGGTGTTGCCCCTGACCCCGCCCTGCGCGCGGGAGCCAGCACACCGGGAACCGTTTCGGAGTGTGTTTCTCATGGCTTCCCGCTTTTTTGTGTCCCTGTCGCGCCCCGGCCTCTGGCCGGGCCTCTTGTTCGAGCGAATGCGCCGCCTGCTGACCCTGCCGCCCGGCGACCTGCTGCGTGACGCGATCTACCGCCGGCTCTGGACCTCCATCCTGATCAGCTCCCTGGGCGGGCAGATCACGATGCTGGCCCTGCCACTGACGGCAGCCGTGCTTCTCAATGCCAGCCCCACACAGATGGGCTTGCTGACCTCGATGGAAATCGCGCCCTTTGTGCTGTTTTCGCTGCCCGGCGGCGTCTGGTTGGACCGCGTGCGCAAGCTGCCGGTCTACGTTTTTGGCGAGGCTTTTCTGGGCCTGGCCGTGGCCACCGTGCCGCTGGCGGCCTGGATGGGTTGGCTGACCATGAACTGGCTGTATGTGGTGGGCTTTGTGCTCGGCACGGTCTACACCATCGCCGGCAGTGCCGCGCAAATTGTGCTGACCCAGGTGGTCAGCCGCGACCGCCTGGTCGAGGCCCATGCCAAGAACGCGCTCGCCTCCAGCGGCGCCGAAGTGGCCGGGCCTGGCGTGGCCGGTGTGCTGATCAAGCTGCTGGGTGCACCCATGGCCCTGGCGGTGGATGCCGTGCTGGTGCTGTTCTCGGCCTTGATTCTGCGTGGCATCAAGGTGCAGGAGCAGTTGGCCCCGGCCGGCGAAGCCGACTTCTGGCGCGACCTCAAGGCCGGCGTGCAGTTCGTGCGCGAACGGGCCTTGCTGGTCAGCCTGGCCTGCACGGTGGGCGGTTGGCAGCTTTGCTACAACGCCGCCCAGGTGGTGCAGATCTTGTTTGCCACCCGCAGTTTGGGGCTGAGTGCACAGGAGGTGGGACTGAGCTATGTGGCCCTGGGCGCTGGCACGGTGCTGGCCAGTGTGTTCGGCCACCGCATCAGCGCGCGGGTCGGGCCGGGCCCCTGTCTGGTGCTGGGTATTGCCAGCTCGGGCCTGGGCTGGTTGCTGCTGGGTCTGATGCCGGCCAATGCCTGGGGCGTGGCGGCCTTTGCCTTCATGCTCTTCATGTTCGGCGTCGGAGCGGTGCTGATCTTCATCAACTTCCTGTCCCTGCGCCAGGCCGTCACACCGGCGCCCATGCTGGGCCGCATGACCAGCACCATGCGCTGGTTGATCTTGATCCCGGCCGGCCCCGGCGCCTTGTTGGGCGGCTGGCTCGGTGAGCATGTGGGCCTGCGCTCCTCGCTGCTGTTCGCAGGCGTTGGCGCGCTCTGCCTGAGCCTGATTGCATGGCGCCACCCCACCATCCGCGAGGTGCGCGAGTTGCCCAAGGTTGCGGACCTGGAGGACGCGAACCCGCAAGGCGTGGCCGGTGCCAGCGGCCTGGCGCTGGATTTGGGGCCCAATAAATGAGCGAAGCAAGACCTGACCCCAGCGTGCCCGACCCCATCCTGATCGAGGTGCCCGAGACGATCACCACCGAGCGCCTGCTGCTGGCCGCACCGCGGCCCGGCATCGGCCCGGCGCTGAGCGTGGCCGTGGCCGAGTCCATCGGCCTGCTCAGCCCCTGGATGCCCTGGGCACAGCAGGTGCCCAGCTTTGAGGAATCCGAAGCGGTGGCGCGCCGTCAATGCGCCGACTTCATCGCTCGCCGTGACCTCTGCTACCAGATCTACGACCGCGCGCCCGAAGGCCGTCGCCTGCTCGGCGGCACCGGCCTGCACCGCATGGACTGGACCGTGCGGCGCTTCGAGATCGGCTACTGGCTGCGCGCCAGCGCTCAGGGCCAGGGCTTCATGAGTGAGGCCGTGGCGGCCCTGAGCCGCTTGGCTTTCGAGCAACTGCGCGCCCGCCGCGTGGAGATCCGCATGGACGAGACCAACCGCGCCAGCCGCGCGGTGGCCGAACGCTGCGGCTTCGATCTCGAAGGCATCTTGCGCTGCGACAGCCTGTCGCCGCAGGGGGAGCCGAGGAATACTTGCGTCTACGCGAGGATTCAGTAGCAGGGCCGAACTGCCCCTACTCCTCTTTTTCAGTCGAGTCGCTGCTCGCGCAGCTCAGGCTGCCTTGGCTTCAAAGTTGCCGCGTCAGGGATCGATCAGGCCGCTGTTCCAGATCGAAGCGCTGGGTAAACGGGTGGCCGTTGAAGGTGTGGGTGCAGCAAGCGCAAAAGGGAGCAAGGCTGCTGGCATTCATGGAAGGGTTGACCAACTGAAGCACGCCTGCGTCATCCACCCAAAGGCCGCTGAAGTAGCTGGCCTCTCCGGTTCGTATGCAGTCTTGGGCCTCAGAGCGATGAAGGGACACCATCCAGAAAATCAGCTCTTTGCGATCCAGTCTGGCGACAGCCTCGCTGAATACGGTGTCCCACGCTTGCCCGACGCGTGAGAGCAGAAAGCGAAACAAAGGCGTGTAGTCCAGGCCCCTGCGAACGCCTTGCGTCATCGGCACGGCCTCTGTTGCAAGGTCGCCCTGGTTGACTTGTCGTCGTGAGTGGCGAAAGTCGCTGCCGAAACGGTGATGCACGCCGCGCGCGGTGGTATTGACCTTGCGATACAGGGGAGCTTTCGTTTTCATGGGGTCATGCGCGCAGAGCGCGGCAGATTGAACGACGTTGGAATTCTCGGGCCGGTCGGTGCGAGGCTTGGGCAGGGAAAGCGAGCTGTTTGTTTATGAGGGATTTTAGGGAGGGCCTGATGCAGATTCGATTCACTCAGGAGGCACCGGATGCCACAGAATTTCAGCGCCTCTACGACAGCACCGGCTGGGCCGGTGGCGTGCAGCGTGAGCCCGAGTTCTATGCGCGCGCCCTGGCGGGTTCCTGGGCACAGTGCGCGGCCTATGCCGGTGAGGAGCTGGTGGGCTTCGGTCGGGTGATTTCCGATGGTGTCTTGCATGCCTTTATCACCGAGATGATCGTGCTGCCGGCTCAGGGCCTGTTAACACGACGCCGATGGGCCGCGTTGCCGGTCAGAAAGGCCGCAGGCAAGGCGCAAACCGCAGCCGGGTTGGATACCCGGCGAGGATTTGCAACGCGGCCGGCGGTCTTTCTGGCCGCAACCCTGCGGGAAGGCTCGTCTCAGCGGGCCAGGCGTCGTTGCAGCGCTGGCCCGCACGCGAGTGCGGGCGGCACGCCGCGCCTAGCCTGACCCGCTGAGGCGAGCCTTCGCGGCCCATCGGCGTCGTGTTAACAGGCCCTAGCAGGGGCGTGGCTTGGGTGCGCAGCTGCTCGATCGCTTGGTTCAGCATTGCCTGCAACAGGGCGTCCGCGACATCCAGCTCTTCTGCGCGGAGGGCAAGCAGGGCTTTTACGAAAAAGGCGGCTTCACGCCACGGCTGCTGGGCCGACCGGGCATGCAGTACACCCGAGCATTCCATTCGCAATAGCCCTGTCCAAGCGGTGCTCCGTGCCCGACCCTATGCTGGGACGCTGTTGTGTTGATCATCAGCAAGGACACA
This sequence comes from Paucibacter sp. DJ2R-2, assembly GCF_025717675.1. Lineage (GTDB taxonomy): Bacteria > Pseudomonadota > Gammaproteobacteria > Burkholderiales > Burkholderiaceae_C > Paucibacter_A. Next base: position 385,774 of record NZ_JAJIRT010000002.1, on the reverse strand, counting down.
GGCGACAGCGGCAAGGATGGGCATGAGCGAGTACACGATAGGCAATAGCTGGCACCGGCCTTCCCAGGCTTACGGGGGCGAGCCGACCGCACTGCAAGCTTTCGAGCCCAGCCTGGCTGCCGCGCAGGCGCGCATCGCGGCGGTTGACCCGGCGGCCTATGCGCGCAGCCGCAATGCTCTCGACGGCGCGGTCACGGGCTTATCGCCATACATCACCCATGGCTTTGTGAGCTTGACTGAGGTCTTGGCGGGCGTGCAGCAGCGCCATGCGCTCGAGGTGCAGCACAAGCTGGTGTTCGAGCTCGGTTGGCGCGCTTACTTTCGCCATGTCTGGCAGCACCGCGGCGAGGCCATTTTTGACTCCCTGCACGAAGGCCCGCTGCCCGATGCGGCCTATGCCCGCGAGCTGCCGGCCGATGTGCGCCAGGCTTGCACGGGCGTGCCGGTGGTCGACCAGGCCGTGCGCACGCTGTACCAGTCAGGCATGCTGCACAACCATGCGCGCATGTGGCTGGCCAGCTATCTGGTCCATGTGCGCAAGATCCACTGGCGCACCGGTGCCGATTGGCTCTACGGCCATTTGCTTGACGGCGATCTGGCCAGCAACCACCTGAGCTGGCAATGGGTGGCTGGCACCGGCAGCCGCAAGCCCTATCTGTTCAATGCCGACAATGTGGCGCGTTATGCCCCGCTGACCTGGCACAGCCCGGGTACGGTGATCGATGTCAGCTACGAGGCCCTGGATCAGCTGGCGCGGCAGCCTCTGCCGGCCCTGCATCCGGTGTCTGCAGCGAGGCCCGATGCGACCGAGGCTCCGGCCCTGCTCGCGGCGCCGCCACTGGACGTGCTGGTGAGTGCGCCCGATGCGAGCTTGGTGCAAAACCGCGAGGTCTGGCTGGTCCATCCCTGGAACCTGGGCGAGCTGCCGGCCGATCTGGCGCCGGACACCTTGGTGATCGGCCTCTGGCTGCAGGATTTCCATGAGGCCTGGCCCTGGAGCGAGCGGCGCTGGCGTTTTGTCGTGGCGCGCATGGCCGAGCTCGGTGCGCTGATGTGGTGGGGCGATGCAGCGGTGGTGGGCCAAGCCTTGGCCGGCGCGCGCCGGGTGCGCTGCCGCGCCGAGCCGCATCTGCAAGCCTGGCTGTCGCGCTGGGCCGAGTGCCTGCCCGAGCCGACCCTGTTCCCCGAGGTGTCGCCGGGCTGCGCCTCCTTCTCCGCCTGGTGGACGCGCAGCACGCGCGGCCTGGCCTCAGCCGATGATTTGTTGTCAGCACCTCGCCGATGAAACCGCAAGCTTCTGAACAGCCCAGCGAATCGCTGACCGTGCTCTTCGACGGTGCCTGCCCGCTGTGCCGGCGCGAGATCGCGCTCTACCGCGACCAGGCCGAGGGCCAGCCGGTCTGCTTTGCCGATGTCAATGACCCGGGCCAGGTCTTGCCGGCGGGGCGCACACAGGCGGAGCTGCTGGCGCGCTTTCATGTGCAGCTGCCCGACGGGCGCTTGCTCAGTGGCGCTGAGGCCTTCTTGGCTCTGTGGGCGAAGTTGCCCGGCTGGCGCTGGCTGGCCTGGCTGGGGCGCCTGCCCGGTGTGGCGCGCCTGATGGAATGGGCTTACCTGGGCTTCCTGCGTGTGCGGCCTGCCGTGCAGCGGGGATTTCGGCGCTGGAAACCGGACTGAGGCGCGCTTGAGCTCTTGAGAAACAAAATCCGGAACACGGACGCGGAGCAAGCAGCCGAGGGACGCAGAGCTCGCAGAGGATCTGCCTGAACCTTGGCTGTCTCTGCGTGCTCCGCGTTTCCCTGCGGCCTCTGCGTGCCATGTTTCTCCGCGAATGACGGGCGCCATCTGGTGCCTGGGATGAGCTCAGTCGCCGGGCGCGAAGCGGTCCACCGCGTCGGTGATGATGCCGTCCACGCCATTGGCGCGAAGCCAGGCCACGACCGATTCATCGTTGGCGGTGTAGATCAGGGCTTTCATGCCGGCCGCGTGGATGGCTTGCACGCGCGCCGCGTCCATCAGGCGGTAGTGGGTGATGACGGCCACGCAGCCCAGGCTTTGTGCCTCGGCAAGCCAGCTTTCGCGCGGGTTGTCGAGCAAGAGGCCGCGTGGCACGCCGGGGGCGGTCTCGCGAGCGCCTTCCAGGGCGACGGGCTCGAAAGAGCTGAACAGGGGCAAGTGCGCCTCCGCACCGCCCCAAAGCCGCAGCACTTCGCGGCCCACGACCTGGCCGGTCAGGCGCTCCTGACCCGGCGTCGGTTTGAGTTCCAGATTGAGGCCGAAGCGGTTGGCCTGGACGAAACGGGCCACGGCCTCCAGGCTGGCCGGAGGCTCGCCCGCGTAAGCGCGGCTGTGCCAGCTGCCGGCGTCCAGGCGGCTCAGGTCCGACCAGCTCTGCGCGCTGGCCAGGCCGGAGCCCGTGCTGGTGCGGCGCAGGCTGCTGTCGTGCAGCAGGAAGGGAACGCCGTCCTGGCTCAGCTTCACATCGCATTCAAAGGCCCGGTAGCCATGGGCGGCGCCGAGGCGGAAGGCGGCCAGGGTGTTCTCGGGCGCCAGCTTGCCGGCGCCGCGGTGGGCGATCCAGAAGGGCAGGGGCCAGGTGGGCGTGGACGAGATGTTCATGGCGGCGGCTTCAGCTGAGGGCGGCGCCATATTAGCCCTGGAGAGAGCGCTCCAGATGCAAGGCCAATCGTCGCCAGAGGCCAGGGCAAATGCTGCGCTGCGGTACGATCACGGCCCGAGCGCGCAAGGCCCGGCCGCGCGATCCGCCGGCGGTTGCCGGTGTGGCGCAGGGCCGGCCATGACAGGCCTGGGCCACAAGCCCGTTGCTGCCCTGGGTCCGTTCGTTCCAGCCAATTTCCCAGCCTTGCGGCTGGGCTTTTCGGGCGCCAGAGCCCGAGGGGCCAGGCCGCAGCCAACCATGGGTGTGTTGCCCGCACCTGGCCGCCATGAATGCACCGCATCCGCTGATGCTCCAAGATCCCGCTGCCCCGAACGCCGCTGCCGATGCGGCTCATGCAGCGTCGCCCCGCCTGCGCGAGATCCCCTACAACTACACCTCTTTCTCCGACCGGGAAATCGTCATCCGCCTGCTCGGCGAGCCGGCCTGGGCCTTGCTGGACAAGCTGCGCGAGGAGCGCCGCACCGGCCGCTCGGCCCGCATGCTTTACGAGGTGCTCGGCGACATCTGGGTGGTGCAGCGCAACCCCTATCTGCAAGACGACCTGCTTGACAACCCGAAACGACGCGGCCAGTTGATCGAGGCCTTGCAGCACCGCCTGGGTGAAGTGGAGCGCCGCCGCGACCCGGGCACTGATCCGCAGCGCGATGCCGATGTCGGCCAGCTGCTGGCCGCGGCCCAGGCTGCGGTGCGTCAGTTCGCCGGCCAGTTCGAGGTGGTGGCCGAGCTGCGCCGCCGCACGACCCGGCTGCTGGGCAAGACCACGGCGCGCGACAACATCAAGTTCGACGGCCTGTCGCGCGTCTCCCATGTCACCGACGCGACCGACTGGCGTGTCGAGTACCCCTTCGTCGTGCTGACCCCGGACAGCGAGGCCGAGATGGCCCAGCTGGTCAAAGGCTGCGTGGAGCTGGGCCTGACCATCATTCCGCGCGGCGGTGGCACCGGCTACACCGGCGGCGCCGTGCCCCTGGTCTGGAACAGCGCGGTCATCAACACCGAAAAGCTCGAAGGCTTGCGCGGCGTCGAGATGCTGACCCTGCCCGGCATGGACCGCGAGGTGGCCACCATCTGGAGCGAGGCCGGCGTGGTGACGCAGCGCGTCGCCGACCTGGCCGAGCAGCATGGCTTTGTCTTCGCTGTAGACCCGACCAGTGCCGAGGCTTCCTGCGTCGGCGGCAATGTGGCCATGAATGCCGGCGGCAAGAAGGCCGTGCTCTGGGGTACGGCGCTCGATAACTTGGCCAGCTGGCGCATGGTCACGCCCGAAGCCAAATGGCTGGAGGTGACCCGCCTCAACCACAATATGGGCAAGATCCATGATGTGGAGACGGCCAGTTTCGAGCTGCGCTACTTCGACGCGACCGGCAAGAAGCTGGAGCGCACCGAGCGGCTCGACATCCCGGGCCGCACCTTCCGCAAGGAAGGCCTGGGCAAGGATGTCACCGACAAATTCCTGGCCGGCCTGCCCGGCATCCAGAAAGAGGGCTGCGACGGCCTGATCACCAGCGCCCGCTGGGTCGTGCACAAAATGCCGGCCCATGTGCGCACGGTCTGCCTGGAGTTCTTCGGCAACCCCAAGGACTGCGTGCCCTCCATCGTCGAGATCCGCGACTTCATGTTCGCCGAGGCGGCCCGCCCGGGCGGCGCCATCCTGGCCGGCCTGGAGCATCTGGATGATCGCTACCTCAAGGCCGTCGGCTACTCGACCAAGAGCAAGCGCGCCCATGCAGCCGGTGCTTCGTCCAACGGCTTGCCCAAGATGGTGCTGGTCGGCGACATCGTCGGCGAGGATGCCGACGCCGTGGCCCGAGCCACCTCAGAAGTGGTGCGCCTAGCCAACAGCCGCAACGGCGAAGGCTTTGTCGCCATCAGCGCCGATGCGCGCAAGAAATTCTGGCTGGACCGCAAGCGCACAGCCGCCATCTCCAAGCACACCAATGCCTTCAAGGTGAACGAGGATGTGGTGATCCCGCTGCCGCGCATGGGCGAGTACACCCTGGGCATCGAGCGCATCAATATCGAGCTCTCTCTGCGCAACAAGCTGGCCTTGGTCGGCGCGCTGCAGCAGCTGTTCGGTAGCGCCAAGCTGCCCCTGGGCAAGAGCGATGACGCCGGCGAAATCCCCAGCGCTGAGCTGCTCGGCGACCGCGTTCAGCAGGCCCTGGCGCTGCTGGCCGAGGTGGGCGCGCAGTGGCAGCTGTGGAAGGATGAGCTGGATCTTGCAAGGCCCGAGGAGGCTGGCAGTTACTTCGACCAGCTGCAAGACCACAGCCTGCGTGCGTCCTGGAAGACGCAGATCTTCAAGCCGCTGCAAGGCATCTTCAGCGGCGCGGCTTTCGCGCAGATCCTGGAGGAATGCAAGCGCATCCACCAGGAGGTGCTGCGCGGCCGGGTCTGGGTGGCCCTGCACATGCATGCCGGCGACGGCAATGTGCACACCAACATCCCCGTCAACTCCGACAACTACGAGATGCTGCAGACGGCGCATGAGGCGGTCGGCCGCATCATGAAGCTGGCGCGTAGCCTGGACGGCGTGATCTCGGGCGAGCATGGCATCGGCATCACCAAGCTGGAGTTCCTCAGCGATGAGGAATTGGCCGATTTCGCCGACTACAAGCTGCGCGTCGACCCGGAAGGCCGCTTCAACAAGGGCAAGCTGCTGCGTCCGAATGCGTCCACCCACGGTACTTTTGCCGATCTGACCAATGCCTACACGCCCAGCTTCGGCCTGATGGGGCATGAGTCGCTGATCATGCAGCAGAGCGATATCGGCGCCATCAGCGACTCGATCAAGGACTGCCTGCGCTGCGGCAAATGCAAGCCGGTCTGCGCCACCCATGTGCCGCGCGCCAATCTGCTCTATTCACCGCGCAACAAGATCCTGGCCACCTCGCTGCTGGTCGAGGCTTTCTTGTACGAAGAGCAAACCCGCCGCGGCATCTCGATCAAGCATTGGGAAGAGTTCGAGGATGTGGCCGACCACTGCACGGTGTGCCACAAATGCGCCAACCCCTGCCCGGTCAAGATCGACTTCGGCGATGTGACCATGAATATGCGCAACCTCTTGCGCAAGATGGGTCAGAAGAGCTTCCGCCCCGGCAATGCCGCGGCCATGTTCATGCTCAACGCCACCAACCCCGAGACCATCAAGATGGCCCGGGCCGCCATGGTGGGTGTGGGCTTCAAGGCCCAGCGCCTGGCGCACGATGTGCTGAAGACCTTTGCCAAGAAGCAGACCGCCGCGCCGCGCGCCACCTTGGGCCCGGCGCCGATCAAGGAACAGGTCATCCACTTCATCAACAAAAAGCTGCCCGGTGGCCTGCCCAAGAAGACGGCGCGGGCGCTCCTGGATATCGAGGACAAGGACTACGTGCCCATCATCCGCAACTCGGCCGTCACCACGGCCGAGACGGAAGCCGTGTTTTATTTCCCCGGCTGCGGCTCCGAGCGTCTGTTCAGCCAGGTCGGCCTGGCGACGCAGGCCATGCTCTGGCATGCCGGCGTGCAGACCGTGCTGCCTCCGGGTTATCTGTGCTGCGGCTATCCGCAGCGCGGCTCGGGCCAATTCGACAAGGCCGAGAAGATGATCACCGACAACCGGGTGCTCTTCCACCGCGTGGCCAACACCCTGAACTACCTGGACATCAAGACCGTGGTGGTTTCTTGTGGCACCTGCTATGACCAGCTGCAGGGCTACAAGTTCGAGGAGATCTTCCCCGGCTGCCGCATCATCGACATCCACGAGTACCTGCTGGAGAAGGGCATCACGCTCGGCAGCGACAAGAGTTACCTCTACCACGACCCCTGCCACACACCGATGAAGCTGCAGGAGCCGATGAAGACGGTCAAGGCCTTGGTCGGTGACAACGTGGTCGAAAGCAAGCGCTGCTGCGGCGAGAGCGGCACCCTGGGCGTGACCCGGCCGGACATCTCGACCCAGATCCGCTTCCGCAAGGAAGAAGAGCTGCGCAAGACCGAGACGAATCTGCGCGAGAGCGGCAAGGTCGCGGCGGCCGAGAACCTCAAAATCCTGACCAGCTGCCCGAGCTGCCTGCAAGGGCTGTCACGCTATGGTGGTGACCTGCAGAACGGTCTGCTGGAGGCCGACTACATCGTCGTCGAGATGGCGCGTCAGATCCTCGGCGAGAATTGGTTGCCGGAATATGTGGCCAAGGCCAATAACGGCGGCATTGAGCGCGTTCTGGTCTGAGCTGACAAAGCACTGACCGGCTGAGAAAGACCCAGGAAGGCGCTTTATTTGAGCGCTGCCGTCTGGGCGCTGTGTTGGAATGGGTGCTCCACCCCCGTTCAGGCAGTGCATTTCTTGTGACGGAACTCCAGCCCTCGGTCGAACTGTTTGCGCTCAACAGCGAGGTGGCTGTCTGGGAGGCCGCACTGCCTCAGGCCGAGGCGGGCTCGGCGGCGCGCTTGCAGCTGCAGCTGCTCCTGGCCTGGCATCTGCGCCAACGCCACAGCGCCCGTGCGCTGGAGCTGGCGCAGCAGGCCCGGCAACTGCTGGCCGCCTTGCCTATGCCCGAAGCGGCGCGCTTGCGCATTGCGGCGCGGCTCGATCTGGTCGAGGCTGAAGTCCACTGGCTGTTCGCCCGGCCGCAGCCCGCCGAGCAAGGCCTGCTTCGCGCGTTGGCGGCCTTTGAGGCGGCCGCGGACCGGGCTGGCATGGCGGATGCCCGCAGCCTCCATGTTTCGATATGCAGCGATGCCGGCCGGCCGCGCGAGCGCGATGAGCTGCTCGAACAATGCCTGGCCGATTGCCGTGCCGCCGGCGATCCCCAGCGACTGGCCGTGGTCTTGGCGCGCCGCCTCTTGTTCGCGGCCTTCCGCGATGCGCGCGCCGCCGGCCAAAGCCTGGCGCAGACCGAGGAACTGCAGGGTGAGCATGGGCCGGGCGTGCTGGCCGGCTTGGCCAGTGTGCGCGCCGTCGTGGCCGGCTACACCGGCGAGCTGGGCGCTTCGATCGGCCATTTCATGCAGGCTTACGAGGCCGCGCAAGCGACCGGTCAGCTGCGCTTCGCCGTGCTCTCGGCCAGCAATGGCGCCGATTCCTTCGCCAGCCTCGGTGATCTGGATGCCGCCCTGGAATGGGACGAGCGTGCTCTGCAACTGGCGCGTGCCTGTGGCTGGCCGGCCATGCTGGGCCTGGCCCTGACCCAGATCGGCCATGTGCTGCGCTTGCTCGGGCGGCTTGGCGATGCACGCGAGAACCTGCTGGCGGCCTTGCCGGTCATGAGCGGCCTGACCGGCTCGGCCAACTATGCGATGGTGCTGCAGGCCTTGGGCGAGCTGCAGCTAGACCTGGGCGACGCGGCCGACGCCTTGCAGCAGTTCGAGCGCGCCGAGGCCTGCGCGGCCGCCCTGGGCGAGCCGATCGCCCAGCTGCGCAGCTGGCGCGGCCAGGCCGATGCCCTGGGTCGCCTCGGCCGCCCCGAACAGGCCCTGCACAAGATCCAGGCGGCCCTGAGCCTGGTCTGCGAACAGGGCAATGTCGAGGAGCAGATCAAGGTCTTGCGCGTGATGGCCGAGCTGCACCGCAGCCACTCGCTGCCTGCGCCACCTGGCATGCGCGCGGCCAGCGCCTGCCTGCATTTTTTGCAGCAGGCTCAGGCAGCGGCGGCCACCATCGCCGGTTTCTCCATGCCGAGCGAGTTGCTCGACGAACTGGCTCGCGCCTGCGCCGAGGCCGGCGAACATCGCCTGGCCTATCAGCATGCAGTGGCCGCAGGCCAGGCGCGCGACAGCCGCCTCGTCACCGAGGGGCGCAACCGGGCCATCGCCCTGCAGGTGCGCCAGGACACCCAGCGTGCCCATGCCGAGGCCGAGCTGCAGCGGCAGCTGGCCCAGACCGAGGCGCGGCGCGCTCAGGCCCTACTGGAGACCAGCCAGATGCTGGAGGCGCTCGGCCATATCGGCCGCGAGATCACGGCCTGCCTCGATGCCGATGCGGTGTTCGCCTCCCTGCATCGCCATGTCCATCGCTTGCTCGATGCCAGTTTTTTCGGTGTCTGCTTGTTGGATGAGACGCAGCGCAGCTTGCGCCTGGTGTTCGGGGTCGAGAACGGCACGGTGTTGCCCACGCACGAAGTGAGTCTCGATGCGCTCGATTCGTCCTTCGCGCGTTGTGCTCGCGAGCGTGAGCCGGTGCTGATCGATCTACCCGCCCGCGACGAGGCCGGCAGCCCGATCCCCGGCACACTCGACACCTTGAGCTTGATGTTCTTTCCGCTGCTGTCAGGCGAGCGGCTGCTGGGTGTGATGTCGGTGCAGTCACCGCATGTGCACGCCTATGGCGAGCGCGAGCGCTCCATCATGCAAGCCTTGTGCGGCTATGGCGCCATCGCCCTGGACAATGCCCGGGCCTACCGTCAGCTGGAAGCGGCCACCGCTGCCAAAAGTCAATTCCTGGCCCATATGAGCCATGAGATTCGCACGCCCATGAATGCCGTGCTGGGCATGCTGCAGTTGCTGCAGAACACCGAGCTCGATGCGCGCCAGCTTGACTACGCCGGCAAGGCTTCGGGTGCGGCCCGCTCCTTGTTGGGTCTGATCAACGACATCCTGGACTTCTCCAAGATCGAAGCGAACAAGATGGTGCTGGAGCCGCAGCCTTTCGCGCTCGCTCAGCTGCTGGCCGAGCTGTCCGCCATCATCTCGGCCCAGGCAGGTGCCAAGGCGGTGGCCTTGTGCTGGCAGGTCGATGCGGCGGTGCCACCGGTCTTGCTCGGCGATGCCCTGCGACTGCAGCAGGTCTTGATCAATCTGCTCAGCAATGCACTGAAGTTCACCGAGCGCGGCGAGGTGCGTTTGGAAATCCGCCTGCTGGAGCTGAATGCGGGTCTGGCCCGTCTGTATTTCGGTGTGCAGGACAGCGGCATCGGCATCGCCCCCGAGCACCAGCAAGGCATCTTTGAAGGCTTTTCGCAGGCCGAGGCCTCGACCACTCGGCGCTTCGGCGGCACGGGTCTGGGCCTGTCGATCTGCCGCCGTTTGGTGCAGCTGATGGGCGGCGAGCTGAGCCTGCACAGCCGTGTCGGCGAGGGCAGTTGCTTTGCCTTCGAATTGTCTCTGCCCGTGGCCGATGCGCAGACGCTGAGCGCGCAGACGCTGCAGCCGGCCAGTGCCCATGGACTGCAGGGCTTGCGCCTGCTGCTGGTCGAGGACAACGACTTGAACCAGCAAGTGGCCATGGAGCTCTTGAGTGCGGCCGGGGCCTCGGTCACCCTGGCCGTCAACGGCCAACTGGCCCTGGACCGATTGCGCGCCCAGCCCGCGGACGCGCCGGAATTTGACGCCGTGTTGATGGACCTGCAGATGCCGGTGATGGACGGCTACGCGGCCACCCGCTTGATTCGTGCCCAAGCGCCCGCTGGTCTGGGTTTGAGCGAGCTACCCATCATTGCCATGACAGCCAATGCCATGGACTCCGACCGAGAGGCCTGCCGGGTGTGCGGCATGAATGACCATGTCGGCAAGCCTTTCGAGATGAGTGAGCTCAGTGCCAAGCTGCTGCATTGGTGCGGCCGCGCCGCACCGGCGGTCGAAGCGCCAGAGAGCCGCGAAGAGACCGAGGCCGAGGCTGAACCCCAGTTCATCCGCCTGCTGCTGCCGTCGGAGCTGCAGCAGCATGCCCTGGCCTGGGGGCTGGATGCCCAGGCCCTGATGGACCGTTTCATGGGCAAGGCGCCGCTCTATCTGCGCTTGGTCAGCAGCTTTCACGGCAAGGCCGCAGCCCTGCCGGCGCAGCTGGCGGAATTGCTCGATCAAGGCCAGCTGGCCGAGGCCGAATTGGCCGTGCACAGCTTGAAAGGCCTGGCCGCCACCCTGGGCGCCGACGCTTTGGCGGCCTTGGCTGCGGAAGGCGAGGCCTGTCTCAAGCAAGGCCAGGCACCCGAGCCCGGCTGGGCGCCGCGTCTGATGGTGGCCCTGGCCAATGACCCGGACTGGCTGCTGGACCTGGCCCAACGGCTGGCCGCGCTGCATGCCTCCGCCCAAGCCGCTCCAAGCACGACCGCTATTCCGCCGCCAAGCGACGCTCCTTGATCAGCGCGTGCCAGCCCTGAGTCTCCTGCTGCACAAAGCGGCTCAGGCTGGCGGCGTCTCCGGGCGTCACCTCCAGGCCAAACTCCTCCAGCCTGGCCTTCAGCTCGGGCACCATCAAGGCCTTCTGCAATTCGGCACTGAGCTTCTGGTTCACTGCCTCGGGCGTGCCTCGGGGCAGGAACATGCCTTGCCAGGCCGACACATCGACGCCCTTGAGCCCCAGTTCCTCGAATGTCGGCACATCGGGCAGCTGGGCCACGCGTTTGCTGCTCAGCACGGCCAGGGCGCGCAGTTTGCCGGCGCGGATTTGCGGAAGGCCGGCAGCGGTGTCGAGGATGGCCATGGGCACGACACCGGCCAACAGGTCTTGCACCGCGTTGACGGTGCCGCGGTAGGGCACGTGGACGATGAAGCTGCCGCTGCGCTCCTTCAACAATTCCATGGCCAGGTGGTGCGGGCTGCCCACGCCGGGTGAGGCATAGCTGAACTTGCCGGGGTTCTTCTTCACATCCGACAGCCATTGGCCGACGCTGCTGAAGCCAGCCTGCGGGTTCACCACCAGGAGCAAGGGGAATCGCGCCATCAGGCCCACGGCCTGGAAGTCGCTGGTGGCATAGGGCAGCTTTTTGTACATGGCGCTGTTGAACACCATGGCGCCGTTGTCGCCGCTGAGCCAGGTGTAGCCATCGGGGGCTGATTTGGCGGCCGCGTCGGTGCCGATGCCACCGCCGGCACCGGGGCGGTTGTCGATCAGGATCTGCTGGCCGAGCTGCTTGCTCAGCTGCGGTGCCAGCTGGCGGGCCAGGAAGTCGGAGCCGCCACCGGCTGGGTAGGCCACGATCCACTTGATTGAGCGGTTCGGCCAGGCCGCCGCGTTGCCGCTCTCTGCCTGGGCACTAGCGGCCAGGCTCAGCAGACCGAGCAGGCCCAGGCGGCGCAGCCAGTTACGCCGAGCCGGCAAGGGATCTTGTGGGTGTGATGTCATCGGGCGTGCTCCTCGCAGGCATTGCTACAGTCGGCGCATCTTAGTCAGCCCGGGCTCGCTCTTATGTCGCTTTGTCTCAGTGATTGCCCTTTGTGCCGTGACCCTGTTCATGCACTGCCCGAAGCGGGCGTTCAGCTGCTGCTGCAGCGCCCTCGCTACCGCGTGGTGCGGGTTTTGGACGCCGATTTTCCGGCCTTTTACCGCGTCATTTGGCAGGCGCATGTGGCCGAATTCAGCGATCTTGAGGCCGCAGATCGCACGGCATGCATGGACGCTGTCATCGCAGTCGAGCGCGCCTTGCGCGAGCAGCTGCAGCCGCGCAAGGTCAATCTGGCCACCTTGGGCAATGTGGTGCCGCACTTGCACTGGCATGTGATCGCCCGTTTCGACTGGGACAGCCATTTCCCGGCGCCGATCTGGGCAGCCGCCCAGCGCCCGGCCGACGGGGCCCAGCTGGCCGCGCTGGCGCAGGCCTTGCCGGCGTTGGACGAGGCGGTGTTGGCCGCTCTGCGCGCCCTGCCGGACTGAGTCGCCGCTGTCAGCCCCGGTTTGCCCCCATGTCCAGCAGCGGCTGTGGCGCCTAAACTGCCAAGCCATAAGAAGCAGGGCAGGGTGTAGGACCACGAGATTTGGGGCCTGCCATGGCATTGGAATTGGAATCGGGATCGCCTGCGGCGATCGAAGAGAGTTTGAGTCAGGCCGAGGCCTTGTTGGCGGCCGAAGCCTATGAGGCCGTGCTCAGCCTCACGCGCGGCTTGCTGGACTCACTCGAAGCCGCTGGCTCGGCCAGCCTGCGGCCGCTGGCACGCCGCATCTACCAGCTGCGCGGTGATTGCCTGACCCGGCTGGACCGCTTCAGCGAGCTGCTGCAGGACAGCGCGGCCATGCTCGATCTGCTGTCGGTGGACCAGGCCTCGGCCGAGCGTGCCGAGCTGATGATCAAGATGTCCTTCGCCCACGCCAACTTGGCCATGCCGGAGCAGGCCTTGCGCGCCGCCCATGTGGCGCTGCAGGACGCCCTGGCCCTGGGCCAGCGCATGACGGCGGCGCAGGCCCTGGAACGGGTGGCCATGGCCTATCTGAGCATGGGCGACGGCGTGGCTGCCGAGCGTTTCATGTTCGAGGCCCTGGAACACAGCGACGATAGCAGCCCGCCACTTGAGCAGCTGCGCCGCACGTCCAATGCCATGCATCTGCTCTGTACCCTGTATGACGCCTACCAGGACATGGGCTTGAGCGAGCTGGCCGATGCGGTCTTGGCGCGCGCGCGTGGCCTGCCGGCAAGGGCCGAGCTGTGGCTGCCGCAGGTGCCTGGGCGCTATATGGTCTGCATGTGGCAGGCCAATCAAGCACGCTGCTGGCGTCGCAGCCAGCGCTTGGCCGAGGCCCAGGCCTTGTTCGAGGACTGTGTGGTCGAGGCCAGCGCTCAGGGCTGGCACGCGGTGCGCCGGCCGGTGCAGCTGGAATTGGCTTTGATGGCTGAAAGCCGCGGTGATCTGGATCAGGCCTTGCAACTGCTGAGCGCCTTGTTCGAGCCGGCGAATCTGCGCGTGCGCGATGTCGTCGCCTTGCCGGCCTACCGTATGCTCGAGCGGGTCTGTCGTGGCCTGGGCCAGGCCGAGGCGGCGGAGCAGGCCGGGCGGCAGCTCCGGGCCCGGCAGCTGGCGCGCCAGCAGGCCAGCCTGGAAGCCGCGACCCAAACTCAGGGTCTGGCGCCCATGATTTTGGCGGCCCTGGCGGCCGCCGATCGCCAACGCCTGGAGGCGGAGATTCAGCGCCTGCGCAGCGAGCCGGAAGCCGGCGCCCGGCTGCGCATGCCGGACGGTGAGTCCTGGTTCAAGCTCGGCCTGCCCTGAAACGCGGGGTCAAGCGGCCGCTTGCACCGCTTGTACTGCCACCGGAGCCGCCGCCGTCGCGAGACCCAACTGGCCAAACAAGTCCTTGGGGTCGGCCATCTGCGGGATCAGGCTGACATCCTGGCCCAGGCCCAGCTCGCGCGCCAGATCGCGCAGCAGGCGCAGGGCCGAGAAGTCCTCCAGGGCAAAGCCGACGGAGTCGAAGAAGGTGATCTGTGCTTCGCTGTCGCGGCCGGCGCTCAGGCCCTTGAGCACGCGCCAGAACTCGATGACCGGGAACTCGGCCGGCATTTGCTGCAGATCGCCCTCGATGCGCGATTGCGGCTCGAACTCGACGAAGACCTTGGAGGCTTCCAGCACACCGCGGTGCATCTCGGTCTTGCCGGGGCAGTCGCCGCCGACACCGTTGATGTGCATGCCGGGCTCGATCATCTCGGGCGTCAGGATGGTGGCGTTGGTCTTGTCAGCGGTCACGGTGGTGACGATGTCGGCGCCGCGCACGGCCTCGGCGGTGCTCTTGCACGCAATCAGGCGCAGGCCGGGCAGGGCGCTCAGGTGGCGCTGCAGCTTGGCGGTGGCGGCCGGGTCGATGTCATAGAGGCGGATCTCGCTGATGCCCAGCAGGTGGTGGAAGGCCAGGGCCTGGAATTCGCTTTGCGCGCCATTGCCGATCAAGGCCATGCTGCGGGCGTTCTTGCGTGCCAGCTGCTTGGCGGCCATCACCGAGGTGGCGGCGGTGCGGATGGCGGTGGTCAGGGTCAGTTCGCTGAGCAGCTCGGGCCGGCCGGTGGCCACGTCCGCCAGCAAGCCCACGGCCATGACGGTGGGCAGGCCGGCGCGGGTGTTCTTGGGGTGGCCGTTGACGTACTTGAAGCTGTAGAGGCTGGCGTCGGCGATGGGCATCAGCTCGATCACGCCGTCGTCGGAGTGGCTGGCCACGCGGGCGCATTTGTCGAACTCGTTCCAGCGCAGGTAGTCGGCTTCGAGATAGCCGACCATGCGCTTGAAAAACTCGGCCATGCCGAGGGTCTGGGCCATTCGGGCGACGTCTTGCGTGTTCAGCAAAGTGGTCATGGGAAGTCTCCGTTGTTCTGTTGCCATGGATTCTTCCCAAGCTCGCTGCTAGCGAGAAGAGCAAGAATTGATCAATTAGTGATGGGAATTTGTCATTTTGGTAGAGTCGATTGGCGAAATGGCAATTTGATGAGATCAAAAAGGGTGATTCGTGAATGGCGAATGGTGAATGGTGAATACCGGCTGAGTGCTTACGAATCGACCATTCACGACTCACGACTCACGACTCACGACTCACGACTCACGACTCACGATTCACGATTCACGATTCACGATTCATCTTCCCCCCCAATGGACACCCTCGACCAACAACTGATGGCCTTGCTGCGCCTGGACGCCCGCGCCACCGTGGCCACCCTGGCGGCCAAGCTCAAGGTCTCGCGCGGCACCGTCACCAACCGCATCGCCAAGCTAGAAGACGCCGGCGTCATCGTCGGCTACACGGTGCGTTTGCGGCCTGACGTCACACCCAATGAGATCTGCGCCTGGATGAGCATCGCCGTGGAGGGCAACAAGACCCGCGAGGTGATCAGCATCCTGCTGGGTGAGCCGGGGGTGTCGGGCCTGTTCGACACCAACGGCCGCTGGGATCTGCTGGCCGAATTGCGCGCGGCCACCCTGGCGGAGCTGGCCGATGTGCTGGAGCGGGTGCGCCTGATCAAGGGCATCGGAGCCACCGAAACAAGCATCCATTTGCAGACCTACAAAGCGGCGTGATGGCGCGCCGGCCATGTACATTGGCAGCTGTCCTGATGTGGCCGGAGTCGGCAGCCGCAGGGGACAGTTCCCGACCCGCGAGTCGAGCGCTGATTCAGGATCGCCCCGCTCGCACAGCACACGATGAACGAAGACCTGCCCTCAGTCCCTGCGCCGAACGCTGACGTCGACACCCAGCTCGAGCTGGCACTGCGCGAGCGTGACATCATCCTGGCCAATGCCGGCGTGGGTATCGTTTTCGTCAAGCAGCGCGTCATCGTGCGCTGCAACTCCCGCTACGCCGAGATCTTCGGCTACGCCGATGCCCAGGCTCCGCTCGGCCGCAGCAGCATCGAGATCTACCCCGACGAGGCCGCCTTCAAGCAGCTGGGCGCCGAAGCCTATCCGGTGCTGGCCAGCGGCCAGCGTTACAAGACCGAGCGGCTGATGCGGCGGCGCAGCGGCGAGTTGTTCTGGAGCAGCATGACCGGGCGCCTGATCGAGCCCCAAGACCCCAGTCAGGGCTCGATCTGGATCGTCGACGACATCACCGAACAGAAGCTGGCCCAGGACGCCTTGGCCGCCGTCACCGCCGAGCAGCACCTGATCCTCGAACATTCCATGGTCGGCATCGTCTTCCTGCGCGAGCGTCGCGTGACGCGCTGCAACCGCAGCTTCGAGCAGCTGTTCGGCTACGCCCATGGCGAACTGGACGGCAGCTCTTCGCGCCAGTGGTACCTCACCGATGCCGATTGGGAGGCCGCCGGCCAGCGTTGTTACGAGCCCTTCAGGCAGGGGCGCGCCTTCGAAGGCGAAATGCTGCTGCGCAAGAAGGACGGCACGCCGGTGCACTGCGAGGTGCGCAGCAAAGCCATCGATGTCACGGATCTCTCGCGCGGCTCGATCTGGATCACCATGGACATCAGCGCGCGCAAGAACGCCGAAAGTGCCCTGGTGCGGGCCAAGGACGACTTGGAGCATCTGATCAAGAAGCGCACCCGCCAGCTGCAGCAGACCGTGCTGGCCATGGAGCAGAAGGTGCTGGAGCAGCAGCGTGCCGAGGCCCATATCCAGCGTCTGGCTCATTTCGACGCGCTGACCGGTCTGCCCAACCGCGTGATGCTGGCGGAGCGCTGCCACCAGGCGATCGAGATCGCCCGCCGTCACGGCGAAAGCCTGGCCCTGGTTTTTCTCGACCTGGACCATTTCAAGAACGTCAACGACTCCCTGGGCCACCGCTTTGGCGATGAGCTGCTGAAGATCTTGGCGCGCCGCCTCAAGACCGCTGTTCGCGAGCAGGACACGGTCTCGCGCCTGGGCGGCGACGAGTTCGTGCTGGTACTGCCGGGCACCGATGCGGCCGGGGCCGGCCATGTCGCCGAGAAGGTCATGGAGCTGGCCGGGGAACCTTTCCAAATCGAGCAGAACGAGCTCAATGTCACGCCCTCGATCGGCATTGCCATGTACCCGGCCGATGGCGACGGTTTCGACGCCCTGTGCAAATGTGCGGACATTGCCATGTACCGCGCCAAGCACGACGGCCGCAACAGCTACCGCTTTTTCACGGCCCAGATGCAGGCCGAATCGGTGCGCGTGTTGCAGCTGGAGAACTCACTGCGCCGGGCCCTGGAGCGTGAACAGCTGAGCCTGGTCTACCAACCACAGGTTTCCTTGCTGACCGGCCGGGTCATCGGCGCCGAGGCTTTGCTGCGCTGGCAGCACCCGGAGCTCGGTTGGGTCTCGCCGGCCGAGTTCATCCCGGTGGCGGAAGCCAGCGGCTTGATCGTCCCCATCGGTGAGTGGGTGCTGCGCACCGCTCTGGCCCAGCTCAAACGATGGCTGGATGCCGGCATGGCGCCGCTGGTGATGTCGGTCAATATCTCCTCGGTGCAGTTCAGGCATAACGATCTTCCGGAGCTGACCAGGCGCATCCTGGAGCAGGTCCAACTGCCGCCCGAGCTGCTCGAGCTGGAGCTGACCGAGGGCGTGGCCATGCGAGACCCGCTGGGCGCCATCGCGGTGATGAGCGAGCTGCACGAGCGCGGCATCCGCCTGTCCATCGACGATTTCGGCACCGGCTACTCTTCGCTCAGCTATCTGAAGAAGTTCCGTGTCTACAAGCTCAAGGTCGACCAGAGCTTTGTGCGTGACCTCGGCGACGACCCCGAGGACCGGGCCATCGTCAGTGCCATCATCAGCATGGCCCACAGTCTCGGCTTGCGCACGATTGCCGAGGGTGTCGAGACCCTGGACCAGCTGCAGTTCCTGCGCAGCCAGGGCTGCACCGAGGTGCAGGGCTATCTGTTCAGCCGGCCGCTTTCGGCCGAGGCTTTTGCCGCTTTTGTGGCTGCCGGCCTGCACCTGCCGGCCGATCAAGGCGAGCTCGGGCCGGAGAGCGGCTGAGACCGCCTCGCCCGTTCTTGCCCAGGTCAGGGCCGGATAGCTGGGCTGGTAGGGGGCCGTGCCTCCAGCTGGTGCTGCGCCGGACCGGCCAGCAAGGGCGTCGGACGTGCGCGCATGAAGTCGGCATGCCCGGCACCGTAGTAGGGCGAGAGCGGGTGACCGCTCTGGCCGCCGGGCATGCTCAGAAGTCCCTGGTCTTCATGGCCGGGCGACACGACCAGACGCTGCGACTGGCCGTGGCGCTGCTGCATCACCTGGGGCAGATTGGCGTCGCCGTCCATGGGCTCTTGCGGCATGTCCAGCCAGGGCGCCAGGGCCGGAATCGCACGCGACAGCACATGCTGGATGCGGCTCGGGTTGGCCTGGCCCCAGGTGGCTTGGGCCAGCGGCAGCTTGCCGCCTTCGCTCAGCTCGGCCACGGCGGCATCGACCTGGCTGCGCTCGAAAGCCTGCCAGCTGCTGAAGCCGGGCGGCAGCAGATGGGCGGGCTTGAGCTCCAGGGCCTGCACCGCGCTGTATTCGAAGTTCTTCTTCCAGGCCATGCGGGTCTTCTCGTCGCCCTGCATCTCCGCTCCCAGCAGCGGCCGGGTCCAGGCCAGCCAGAGCGCGTCCAGCGTGTGCAGGCGCACGCTGCGGGCCAGGCGGTAGCCGACCTGGTCAGCGGCAGCCTGGCCATTCCATTGCTGCAGCAGGCGCAGCACCTCGGCATGGGGCGCGTGGCCGGCAGCGCCGGCCTCGATGCGGCGGGCCCAGGTCTTGATGAAGCGCGCCTCGTGGTCCAGATGGATGGCGGCCAGGCTGGCCTCGTCGTGCTGCGGCCGTTCGCTCAGGCGCTCGCGCACCTGGCGCGCACGCGCGCCGAGGTCAAAGCCGCCGTCACCGATCAGCTCGCCCCAGGCGCCAGCGCTCTGGCGGTTGTTGGCGGTCCAGAGCTGGCCGTCTGTGGGGTTCTGGATCAGGGGGTAGTCGGCCGGCGCCAGCCAGCCGCGCGCCGGCGTGTCCAGGCTCTGGAAGCGTGCATAGCGGCTGCCCAGCCCGGATTCGCTCCAGAGGCGGCCGGCCACCGTCCAGGCGATCTGGCCTTTGTTGTCAGCCATCAGCATGTTCTGCTGCGGCAAGCCGGCCATGCGCGCCTGGCTCAGCAGCTGATCCAGTGATCGTGCCTGGATGAAGGCGTCGACGCCGAGGTTGTAGGCCTCGCCCTGGTGCGCCACCCAGCGCAGGGCATAACGTTGGCCCTGAACGGTTTTCATGATGGGCGCGCCGTCCACTTCCTGCACGCGCAGCGTTCGCGCCGCGCCGCCCTTGACGGCGATGCTTTCCTCGAAGACGCGCAGCCGCCCTTCGGGCAGCTTGGCCGGCAGCCGGATCCAGTCGAACCACTGGCCATAGGCATTGGTGAAGCCCCAGGCGACATGGCCGTTGCTGCCCACGACCAGGCTGGGCGCGCCGGGCAGGCTCAGGCCCGCGGCGCGCAGGGCGCCGTCGCCACGGCCGATTTGCAGCTGGGTTCGGTACCAGATGCTGGGCACGCCCAGGCCCAGGTGCATATCGTCGGCCAGGATGGCGCGGCCGTCGGCCGTTCGGCCGCCGGCCACGGCCCAGTTGTTGCTGCCCAGCACAGCCTCGTCCTCCGGCGCGCGCGGACGCAGGCCCGCCACCGCTTCCGGCTGATGGGCGGCCTTCTGCAGATTGATCAGCTCCGGGCCGGGCAGGGCCAGTGGCGCCAGCTGGCTGCCGTCCAGGGCCGCATCCCAGGCGCCACCGCGCGGCGTCAGCCAGTCGAACAAGGGGTCTCCAGCTTTCTCGCGCAACAGGGCGCGTTCGAAGCCGCCTTGGATGCCGCCGCTTTGCAGCATGGTGAACATCTCGCCGATCACCAGCAGCGAATCCACTGGTTGCCAGTCCTGCGGTTGAGCGCGCAGCAGCAGGTACTGCCAGGGCCGCACGCGCAAGGCCGCCAGGCCGGCGTTGACGCCGCCGGCATAGGCTTGCAGCAGCGCGCGGTCGGCGTCGCTCATGCCGGCCAGGCGTTCGCTCAAGCGCGCACGCAGGCGGTGCAGGCGGCGCTCCTGGTCGCGTTCCACGGCCTGCGGCCCGAACAAGGCGGCCAGCTCACCGGCGGCCGAACGGCGGCTCAGGTCCATCTCGAAAAAACGTTCCTGCGCATGGACAAAGCCCAGGCCACGCGCCAAATCGAGCCGGTTCTCGCCCTGCAGCACGGCCGTGCCCAGGCTGTCACGGGCCAGGCTCAGGGGGGCGCTCAGGCCCGGCAGCTCGATGCGGCCGTCCAGCTGCGGCAGGCTGGCGCGCAGCAAGGCCCAGAGCGTCATGGCCAGGAGCAGGACCAGCAGGAGCAGGCCGATCAGGCTGCGGCGAACGATCAGGCGCCAGGTGCGCGGGGCGGAGGTCGTAAGGGACATGGCAGAAGGGCAGCGGGGCGGTGGCCAAACGGTGAGGGCGCCGCGATTGTGGCCGGCCGCTGGCGCAGTCCGATTCGGGGTTTTGCAGGGTATCCCTAGAATCCGCGCCATGCCTCTGACCGCGCTCCAGTTTTCCGCCCCGCTCGCTTCGGCAGCGAAGTCCTACCTCCCTCAACTGGCTACGGCCGTCCTGGCCTTGGCCCTGGCCGCCTGTGCCCAGCTGCCGCTGATCGGCAGCGGCCCCGCAGTACCTCCGAACTCACCCAGTTCGCCGGCGCCGGCCGACCCGGTGGCGCCAGCGCCCGTGCCAGTCGTCAAGGCCCCGCCGGTGCCGCCCAAGGTCGGTCTGGCCCTGGGCGGCGGGGCGGCGCGTGGCTTTGCCCACATCGGCGTGATCCAGGTGCTGGAAGAGCAGGGCATCAAGGTCGACCTGGTGGCCGGCACCTCGGCCGGCAGCCTGGTGGCGGCCTTGTATGCCTCGGGCATGGGCGGGCGCGAGTTGGCCACGCTGGCCGAGAACATGGACGAGGGTGCCATCACCGATTGGGCCTTTCCGACCCGCGGCCTGATTCGCGGCGAGGCCTTGGCCAAATATGTGCGTGAGAAAACCGGCGGCAAGAACATCGAGCAGATGCGCATGCCGCTGGGCGTGGTCGCCACCGACCTGTCCGACGGTTCGGGCTCTTTGTTCCGCCGTGGTGACACCGGGGTGGCGGTGCGCGCGTCCAGCTCGGTTCCGGCGGTGTTCCAGCCGGTGCGCATTGGCAGCCGCGACTATGTGGACGGTGGCCTCGTCGCGCCGGTGCCGGTGCGCTATGCGCGCCAGATGGGCGCCGAGCTGGTGATCGCGGTGGACATCTCCTCGCCGCCGGAGGAAAAGCCGGGCACGGGCGCCATTCCCATGCTGATGCAGACCTTCTCCATCATGGGTCGCAGCATCAACAACTTTGAGCTGCGTGAGGCCGATGTGCTGATTCGCCCCAAGCTGGACGGCGTCGGCAGCGCCGATTTCAGCGCGCGCCGTCGCTCCATCCAGGCGGGTCGCGAGGCCGCTCAGGCGGCGCTGCCGCAGTTGCGCGCACGCATCGCTGAAAAGTCGCGTTAGGCCCTTGCGGCCGGATTTGCTGCCGGTCTGGGCTAGGCTTGGGGCCTTGCCACTGGCGCGGCTGCCGGCGGCGCAGCGTCCTCGCCCAAGGTGCACCGCCCGTGATCAACGAATCTGCCACGCCTTTGTTTCCGCTGCAGTCCGTGCTCTTCCCCGAGGGCTATTTGCAGCTGCAGATCTTCGAGCCGCGCTACCTCGACATGGTGCAGCGCTGCTGGCGCGAAGGCCGGCCTTTTGGTGTGCTGAGCTTGCTGGAAGGCGGCGAGGTGCGGCGGCGTGACCCCGCGCGCGGTGAAGCCTTTGTGCAAGAACGCTTCCAGAGTGTGGGCACCTTGGCGCAGATCGAGCATTGCGAGACCGCGCAAGCCGGGCTTCTGCGCATCCGCTGCCGCGGCACCCGGCGTTTTCGTCTGCTGAGCAGCGACTGCTTGCCCGGCGGGCTCTGGGTCGGGCAGATCGAGACCTTGGCCGACGATGCGGCCGTGGCCGTACCGCCTGACCTCAAGTCCACCGCCGCCTTGTTGCAAAGCCTGCTGCACAGCCTGGAGCAGGGGGCTGCAGCCGTGGATGTGCCGGTGCAGCCGCCCTATCGCTGGGACGACAGTGGCTGGCTGGCCAACCGCTGGTGCGAGCTGCTGCCCCTGCCTCCCGAGGAGCGCCAGCGACTGATGCAGTTGGACAACCCGCTGCTGCGCCTGGAACTGGTGGCCGATCAACTCGACCAGCCGGGGGTGTTGGCGGGGCAGGGCTGAGGATTCGGCAAGGCCAGTCGATTGCTTCTGTTGACCGGATTCGGCACTGAGCCGTCGTTCGCGGAGAAGTTTCAGCACGCAGAGTTCGCAGAGGACCGCCGAGGACGCTGAGAACACAATCCTCGCTCTTCTTCTCTCTCCGCGACCTCTGCGAACCTCCGCGCACTCTGCGTTCGTATTCAAATCTCAGCGAACGACGGTTCTGTGCCGGCAGCTGACTTTGCAAACAGACGAAAAAAAGCCCAGCGGATGCTGGGCTTGAAGGGCAGGGTCAGAAGCCAGGCTAGGCTGGCTTCATCGGTGCCGAGGAGACAACTGATGTCGCTCAGGCGGCAGCGCGCTTGGAAGCGCGGGTGGCGGTCTGGCTGGCCTTGACGGCGCTGTTGGTGGCGGCTTCGAAGTTGGCTTCGGCCACTTCGGTGGCTTGCTTGGCCGCCTTTTGCACGGTTTCAAAAGCGTTGTTGGCAGCGGCCACAGCGCTCTTCACCAGAGCGACGGCGTTTTCGGTGCCGGCCGGTGCGTTCTTGGCAGCGTTCTCAACCACGGCCGAGAACTTCGACTGGATGTCGGCGATCTGGGCTTCAGCGACCTTGGCCACTTCGGCATTGGTGCTGGTGGCGATGTCGTACAGGTGACGGCTGTAGGAAGCGGCCTTCTCGGCGCTCGGCTGCAGCAGGGCGCTTTGCAGGGCCAGCAGTTCTTGAGCGTCCTTCACCGACAGGGCGGCTTGGGTGGATTCCACCACTTCGCCCAGGGCGGTCTTGGCCACTTGCATGTTCAGCTCGACCAGCTTTTCCACGCCTTCGAAAGCCTTGTTGGTCAGACCGAACAGGGTTTCGACATTGGCTTTGTGGGCGGCGATGATTTGTTCTGTAGTCAGCATGGAGCACTCCTTGTGGGGGGTGACCCCCGTTGATTCGATGGATGAAATCGTTCGACAGCGTTTAATGTTGCACTGCAACAAAACGAAGTATAGGGATGTCGAGCGGCATTGCAAGTGTTATTTGCTGCGGTGCAACAAATTAGGGGTGCCACCCGGAATTCCTGCCTTCGGCTTCAGCTTGGCGCCTGGCGGTGACAGCCCCATGACAGCATCGGAAAGCCGCTGCGGCTACTCTCCCCCCCATGCAGGCCTTTCATTCCGACGCCCACAGCCTGGCCCTGCCGCCGGGCCACAGTTTTCCGGCCAGCAAGTACCGCCTGCTGCGCGAGCATTTCGAGGCCGACCCCGGCTTGCTGCAGATGTGTGCTGCGCCGGCCGCGAGCGCGGCCGAGTTGGCCTTGGTGCACACGCCGGGCTATATCGACGCGGTGCTGCGCGGCGAACTCAGCCCGGCACAGCAGCGCGAGATCGGTTTCCCCTGGTCGCCTTCAATGGCGACGCGCTCGCTGCACTCGGTCGGCGCCAGCATCGCCGCCGCCCGCGCCGCCCTGGCCGAGGGCGTGGCCGCCAATATGGCCGGCGGCACCCACCATGCGTTTGCCGACCGGGGTTCGGGCTATTGCGTGTTCAACGATGTGGCAGTGGCCGCCCGCCTGATGCAGCGGGAGTGGCAGCAGCTGGGTCATACAGAAACGCTGCCCGTGCTCGTCATCGACCTTGATGTGCACCAAGGCAATGGCACGGCCGCCATCTTTGAAGGCGACGACAGCGTGTTCACCTTCTCCATGCACGGCGCCAAAAATTTCCCGGCTCGCAAGGAGCGCAGCGACCTCGATGTGGAACTGCCCGACGGCTGCAGCGACGCGCCCTATCTGGAGGCGCTCGACCGCGCGTTGGAGGAGATCTGGGTTCGCCACACGGCCGCCGGCACCCAGCCCGGCCTGGCCTTCTATCTGGCTGGCGCCGACCCTCACGAGGGCGACCGGTTGGGCCGGCTCAAGCTGACGAGCGCCGGCCTAGCGGAGCGCGACCGCCGTGTGCTTTCGGCCCTGCGCGAGCGTGGCATTCCTGTCGCCCTCAGCATGGCCGGCGGCTATGGCCACGACATCGCCAGCACGGTGGCGGTGCAGGTGAACACCCTCAACGAGGCGGTCAGGGCCTGGGCGGGGTGGCGGGGGCGGTGAAACCTAGCTTTCGGATCGGCAAGATCGCAGAGTAGTACGCATTGGATGTGCGTTAGCATGCTGCGCCCTTGCTCATTCGGAGCAGTGGTTGCCCTCTTCTATGTGCGTTCTGAGACTGAGATTCATGCTCTTGCGGTGTCGCCTGTTCTTTTTGCTTCTGAGTCTGCTGGCCGGCGTCAGCCAGGCAGGCACCTGCCCCGAAACGTCAGCCTTTCGCACCCTGGTGGCGGCAGAGAATCTCTATGTGGGCGAGATCCATGGCACCGTGGAATCCCCTGCCTTTGTGCGCTGCCTGGTTGAGGCCAAGATTCAGGCGTCAGGCAGGCCTTTGGTGGTTTCTCTAGAAATGCCGCCAGAAGCGGCCCGAGAAGAAGCGCGTTTCTGGAAGCATGGCACCGACGGCCGTGCCTCGCAGGTCATGTGGGAGCTTCATGCCTTTCTGCTGGAGCGGCAGCAGAAAGGCCAGCTGATCCTTCACTACCACGCGGGGTTCTCTCAGCGGGACCAAAGCAAGTACGAGCAGAGCGTGGCTGCGGCCTTGAAGGACATCATGAGCCGCAGCCGCCTGCTTGCTTACGCGGGCCACTTTCACAGCCGCAAGCAAGTGCTGCCGGTCTTGCCGGAAGTGCTGCCGAACGGCGCCTTGCTCGGCCAGGACATCACACGCGTGACGCTCGAATGGATGGAGGCCGGTTCGGCCTGGTTCTGCTCGGGAGAGCCTGTCGTCTGCGAAGCTTCTCCCCTTCCAGCACGAAACGAATCGGTCGGTGGTGCCGGCGATCTGAAGGACGGCGCCGCTTATGGACACGACCTGGCCTACTTTTTCTCCAAATTCACGGCCTCGCCGCCTCGTTCGGCGCCATGAGCCGGAGAGGTGCAGGCTTACGGCGAAGTAGCGACGGGCGCTCCATTGCCGCAAGCTTTAGCGACATTGGGTCTTTTCTCACATGCGTGCTTGTGCTGGCTCTGAGCGCGGGGCTGGCCGAGGCTCAAGCGCCGGTCCCAGTTCATTTGCAGGGGTTCTGGGTACCCGGCGAGGCGGCCTGCAATTCCAAGCTCGGAGTCTCGGTAGGCGCCCGCAGCTTGAAGTTCAAGAACGCCGGCCAACACCGCGAGTTTCGGACAGAGACTTGCCTCAGCTGCGAGGGCGGTGCCAGGTATGCCGGCCCTGTCATCTGGGTGCTTCCTCAGCCAAACCAGGAGATGCAGTTTGTGCTGTACCTCAATGCCGATGAACGAGTGGGCGTGGCACGAGTCGAGTTTCAGTCCGATGCATTGAAGGCAGCGTTTCCAATTCATCACGTGGAACTCAAGCGCTGCGCAAAGTAGGCGGTGCATAGGCAAGGTTGATTCTTGACCTTGAATTCGATGCGCGCCTGGAGTCGAGAAGCTGCTCGACATAGCTTCTCTTGTTTGCGCGTTTGAATCGCAGCGCAGAACTTCCCGCGCCTTTGTGGTTGAATTTCCCCACCGTAGGCCACCTTGGCCTTTCTTCGCCCACCAGGACGCTGCGCTATCCCATGACGACACCGAATCTGTTCCAGCCCGTCACGCCCGCCGACACCGCGGCCGTAGACACCGCCATCGTGACCCGCCGTTCCATGCGCGCGTTCTTGCCCACCGAGGTGCCGGAGAGCCAGATCGAGGAGATCCTGAACGTGGCGTCCCGGGCGCCTTCGGGCACCAATACCCAGCCCTGGCAGGTCCATGTGCTGACCGGTGCGGCGCGCCAGCGCCTGGTGGACCGCATCCAGGCGGCCTACCTCGACCCGGCCGAGTTGGCGAAACACACGGAGGAGTACGCCTACTACCCGACCGAGTGGGTCTCGCCCTACATCGACCGCCGCCGCAAGGTCGGTTGGGATCTGTACGGCCTGCTCGACATCGCCAAGACCGACAAGGCCCGCATGCAAGCCCAACATGCGCGCAACTTCCAGTTCTTCGATGCACCCGTGGGCCTGATCTTCACCATCGACCGCTTGATGCAGCAAGGCAGTTGGCTGGACTACGGCATGTTCCTGGAAAACGTGATGATCGCGGCGCGCGGCCGCGGCCTGCACACCTGCCCTCAGGCGGCCTTCACCCAGTTCCACCGCCTGATTGCCGAGGAACTGCAGCTGGCCCCCGGCCAGATGGTGGTTTGCGGCATGGCCTTGGGCCACGCCGACCCAGCCGCTGTGGAGAACAGCCTGCTGACCGAGCGCGCGCCGGTGGCTGAGTTCACCCGTTTCTATCGCTGAGCCGGGCTGGCCATGAGCAAGGCTGCTGCCCCGACCCGGCCCCAGGTGCTGCTGGCGCGCCGGATCTTTCCCGACATTGCGGCGCGCCTGGACCAGGCCTTTGAGCTCGACTATGCCGACGACGACCAGCCTCTGAGCCCCGAGGCGCTGCGCCAGCGCCTGCAGGGCAAAGCCGGTCTGTTCGCCTCGGGCACCGAGCAGATCACGGCCGAGCTGCTCGATGCCTGCCCCGAGTTGCGCGTCATCAGCCTGATGACGGTGGGCCACAACAATGTGGACCTGGCCGCCTGCAGTGCGCGCGGTGTGCGCGTCAGCAATGCGCCCGATGTGCTGACCGAAACCACGGCCGATTTTGGTTTCGCTCTGATGATGGCCGCCGCACGGCGCATCAGCGAGAGCGAGCATTACCTGCGCCGCGGCGACTGGAAGCAGTGGCGCGTGGACCTGTTCGCCGGCGCTGACATCCACGGCAGCACCTTGGCCATTTTGGGCATGGGACGCATCGGCCAGGCGATCGCCCGGCGCGGCGCCCTGGGCTTTGGCATGAAGGTGATTTATCACAACCGCAGCCGGCTTGCGCCCGAGCAGGAGGCGCCGATCGGTGCCCGCTGGGTCAGCAAGGAGGCACTGCTGCGCGAGGCCGACCACCTCGTCATCGTCGTGCCTTACACCCCGGCCACCCACCATCTGGTGGCAGCTCTTGACCTGGACCTGATGAAGCCCAGCGCCACGCTGACGAACATCGCGCGCGGTGGCGTGGTGGACGATGTGGCCCTGGCTCGCGCCCTGCAGCAAGGGCAACTGGCGGCGGCCGGCCTCGATGTCTTCGAGGGCGAACCGCATGTGCACCCCGATTTGCTGGCCTGCCACACGCTTGTGCTGACACCGCACATCGCCAGTGCGTCCGTGCCCACACGGCGAGCCATGTGCAATCTCGCGGTGGACAATTTGCTGGCGGCTTTCGCGGGCCTGCCCATGCCGACCGTGCTGAACGAGGCCGAACTGAAGCTCTGAGCTGACGGGTTGAGCTGACATGGTGAGCTGAGGGCGGCGAGGGTTAGGGAAGCCGCTGAAAGCACGCTGCGGGCCTGTACGATCGCGCAGCCATAACACCAAGACCCGAGGGAGGGTTGTCACCCATGACGCAAGAGCTGTTTCGTTTTCCAAGACTTCGCCGCACTCTGCTGGCCCTGAGCTGCTGGGCTGCTGCAGCGCCCGCCTGGGCCCAATCGGCCGTCCAGGCCGGCCCGGCCGCGCCGCTGCCCGCTGTAGCAGCTGCACCCGCGGCTTCGGCTGCGCGCACCGTGGCCCTGATCTCGGCCATCGGCGACCGCATCACCATCGTCCGCCAGCGGCCCGGCGTGGGCAGCCATCTCGAGCCCTACACGCGCCGCGAGATCAAGTTCGACCCGCGCCTGCTCAACCGCATGGTGCTCAGCGGGCTCGATCAGGGCTTGGCCCAGACTGAGCCCGACAGCCAACGCGTGCTGCTGGACTGGCTGCCCGAAGGGGCCGAGGCGGCACAGATCGACGATGCGCGCCGGATGCAACGCGAATCGCGCATCGAGGCGCTCTTGATCGAGCATCTGCGTGCCGTACCCGCGCGCCAGCAATGGGACGAGATCATCGCCGTGTTGCCCAAGTGGACCATGCCCTCGGTCAAGGGCATGGGCGAGAAGCTGGCCGGCATCGGCATTTATGTGCAGCCGTTGCGCCGTCAGGCCCTGGAGGACCTTGGCACGGGTGAACTCAGCGTCAGCGCCATCACGCCCGATGGGGACCATGTCACCCTGGACCCCAACACCGGCGAGAAGGAAGCCAGCTCCATCTTTGTGGCGGTCTATATGTATATGCAGACCCTGACCCTGGATGCCAAGACCCTGGAGGTCAAGAAGCGCGAACTGCGCCGAGACAACACCAAGTATTTCGACCCCAAGTCTCCGGCCAACGATGTCGGCCGCATGTTCGATACCCGCTTCCTGATGGGCGCCGTGGCGCAGATCGCCGAACGATCGGCCCAGCGCGCCATCACCGGCGACGTCAACGTCAGCCCGGCACGCAAGCTGGATGAGCCGGCCGCCGCGGCCCCGGGCGCGTCCAGCCTGCGCTGAATCGCGAGCCTACTGCCCCTCGGGCGGCTGCCAGAGTTCGATGCGGTTGCCGTCGGGGTCCATGACCCAGCCGAACTTGCCGTACTCGGACTCATCCACTTTCTCGTCCACCGTGCAGCCCTCGGCCCGCAACTGGGCCAGCAGGGCGTGCAGATCGGCGACGCGGTAGTTCACCATGAAGGGCGCCGTGCTGGGGTCGAAGTAGCGGCTGCTGGCTTCGAAGATGCTCCAGACCGTGCTGCCCTGGCCTTCGGGGTTGTGCTCGCCACGCCAGCGAAAGGCACTGCCACCCCAGGCCTCGATGGGGATGCCCAGATGGCGCTGGTACCAGGCGCGCATGAGTTCGGGCTGGGCGGACTTGATGAAGATGCCACCGATGCCGGTGACGCGGCTCATGCTGCTCATGGGGGAGGGCTCCTGATTCAGTGCTTGCGCTTCGATGTTCGCACGGCGGCCTTGGGTTTGGCCGCGGGCTTCTTTTCGGCTTTGGCAGGCTTGGCTTCTTTGCTGGGCTTGGCAGCTTTGGGGGCTTTCGCGGGCTTGGCAGGCTTGGCCAAGCTGGCCTTCTTGTCTTTCTTCTTCGGTGCCAGCGCAGCGGCCGGCATGGCGCGACCCAGGCTGGCGAGCTCGGCCTGGCCCAAGATGCCCAAGGCTTTGGCATAGAAGGCCTTGCGGTCTTCCAGGCCGCGGTTGCCGCCGTTGACGGTGTAACTGATGAACTCGACGGGAGACAGATCCAGCACGCTGCCGCGGTACTTCTTTTTCAGGCGGTCGCTGTCGGGGTGGTTGGCGGCGTCGTTGAGGTTGCGGGTCAGCCAGTATTCGCAGGCGCTCCAGACCGCCATCTCCGGCTCTTCCAGAAGCTCGGGCTTGTTGATGAACAGGTCGCGCGAGCCTTTTTTGATGCCCAGCTGCAGGTAGTTGGCCCGGCCCGTGGTCTGGAAGATGCCGCGGCCGCGGAAGCGCGCGCCGTCGCCCGGCTGGCTATTGCCCAGGTCGGCCCGGCCTTCATAGGCATTGCCCGAGGCGTACTCGCGCAAGGTCTTGAAATGGTCGGTCTCGTGGCAGGCCTGGGCCAGGAAATGGGCGAACTCCTGGGCCGTGTCGATCTGGTACTGCGGGCACAAGGTGTTCATCCACTCGGCCAAGGCCGGCATCAGCGCGGTCTTGCGGCCGGCGATCAGGGCCAGGTGTTCTGCAGTGATGGCTAGTGTCATGGCGGCGGGGCTCCGGGTGATGGGATGGTGGTGGACTGCAGAGCTGGCCCAGGCCGGTCTCGCAGTGCGGGGCCATCATCGGGTGCTCATGGCAATCGACCAACCCCTAGCCCGGATGTTTCACGAGGTCAGCCCTGGCCGGTCCGCAGCACCGATGAGCACGATGATCTCTCGCTTCGACATTCGATCCATTTTGGACACTGGGCCTACGCAGGCTTGCGCGGCCCAGACCTTGCCCCTAACGCCTCAACTCCTCGCCGATGCCAATGGGCATCGGCTGCGGCCGTCTCGGCGCCACTGGCTGCGTCCTGGACGCACGCAATTCCCGCGTCCCGCGTGAACTATCCGGGCTAGCACTCGCACCCGGCCGCCCATGCCCTAGGGCATCAAAGCCTGTTGAGCTTCGCAAGTTGCGCGCCGTGCTTGCTGCCCTCTCATGAGCGACTACGGCGCGTGCCGACAGCCGGTGCAGACAGCCTTCCTTTCGTCAATCGAATCCCAGCAGGCCAGCACGTTGGCATCCCATGTGCCGCCCTTGAGTTGGATCGCTTGCAGACCTTGGACTCCGTACTGCTGAGCGGCCTACCTCTTTCGGTGGCTTCGGTCATTCGGGTGCTCAGAATGACCGGCTGCAAAGTGCCCAAAGCGGAAATTCAGCGCTATGGCTCTTACGTCAAGTGACGACCCATTTCTGCCACCCGCTCCCATCTTGGGCAGCAGCCGCTCGAATGCGACCTACATGCAGGCCATGGGGCATGGTGAGTCAGCCTGGAAGTATCAAAGATCGGACTTTGGCTTGCAAAGCCGGAATCACTTCGCTCGCGAACCAGGGTTTGGCCTTAAGCCAGATGTTGTTGCGCGGGCTTGGGTGCGGCAGCGGCACAACGCCCGGCCCGTGCTCGCACCACGCGCGCACGGTCTCGATCACATTGCTTGTGCCTGCAGCCGGCGAGCCTTGCCGATATGCCACGCCATCGCGTACTGGCCGATGACCAGTGTGAGCTCAATGCGCGGCATCGCTTGCAAAAGCTTTGTGCGCCACTGCAGCGCGCATTCGCCACGCGGTGCCAGGTCGCCCGATGGGCCGGTACCCGGGTAGCAAAAGCCCATCGGCAGGATGGCGACGAGCTGCGGGTCGTAGAACTGCTCAGGGCTGATGCCCATCCACTGTCGCAGTCGCTCGCCGCTGGCATCGTCGAAAGGCACGCCACTTGCATGGACCTTGCTGCCCGGTGCCTGACCGACGATCAGAATGCGCGCGCGGGCATCCGCCTGCAGCACTGGGCGTGGACCATGTGGCAGATTCGCTGCACAGATCGTGCAGGCGCGCGCCTCTTCCAAAACCTGCGGCAGGCGCGATGTCGTGTTGGACGTGGCGCTCATGGTGGTGAGGCTTTCTTCAGACGGACGCCCCTGCGGCTTGAAGGTTCATTGACACGCCGGACAATCAATCAATGCGTTGGCCAGGTGTTCTGCGAAGGCGCGTACCTTAGCCGCACGGCGCCGCTCCGGCGGGCTTACCAAGTGCAGTGGCAAGGGGCTGGGCTGCCAGCCTTGCAGCAGCACTTGCACATCGCCGCTGTCGATCAGATCCTGAAACAGCCAAGTGGGTGAGTACGCGATGCCCACGCTATCAAGCACCGCCGCTCGTACGATCTCTGCCGTGTTGGTCTGCAGCGGACCCTCTACCCGCACCGAGACTGTGGAACCGTCTGGCGTGCTGAAGTCCCACAGATTTCGGTTGCGCAGCTCGGTGTAGACGATGCATGGGTGCCGTTTCAGGTCTTCTGGGATCAGCGGCATCGGCCGCTCGACCGTGGCGGCCTGCACATAGGCCCGGCTGGCGACCACCGCGCGCCGGATGCTGCCAATACGCCGCGCCACCAGCGTGCTGTCGGCCAGATTGCCGATGCGCACCGCCATATCGATACCGTGTTCGACCAGATCGATGAAGCCGTCGTTGAGTTTCAAGTCGATTTTCACGCCCGGATGCGCCGCCAAAAAGCTGTGCACATGCGGACGCAGCACCCGGGTGCCAAATCCCACTGAGGCCGCCACCCGTAACCAGCCGCTGAGTTGTTGCTCGCCTCGGCGCAACTGCTCTTCGGTTTCCAAGACCTCGGCGACCAGTCGCCGCACGTCTTCGAAGTAGCGCTCGCCGTCATCGGTGAGCGACAGGTTGCGCGTGGTGCGCGTCAACAGCTTGGCACCGAGGTGGCGCTCAAGCGCGGCTACCTGCTTGCTGACGGCACTTTGGGTGCTCGACTGCTCACGCGCCACGGCCGAGAAGCTGCCCGTCTCGACGACGCGAACAAAGGTCTGCATGGCCAGCAAGCGATCCATTGATGTCTCATTGATTCCAAAATGGAATGAATGATAGGCCTGGCGACCGACTACCGCAAATTTCAAGAAGCAATCACAGTTCACTCCACCGATTCACCACCCTTTCTGAAGGAGCCCCCCATGAAGACCATCAAGGTACCCAGCTACGAACAAGTCTCGCCCGCTAACCAGGCCATCTTCGACAGCCTGAAAAAGGGCTTGGGTTTCGTGCCCAATCTGTACGCCACCTTCGCTCACTCCGAGACCGCACTGGCCACCTACTTGGCGCTGCAGAACGCCAAGAGCTCCCTCAGCCCGAAGGCGCGCGAAGTCATCAACTTGGTGGTCAGCCAGGTCAACAACTGCGCCTACTGCCTGGCGGCGCACACCGCGCTGGGCGCGATGCTGGGCTTCACGCCCCAACAGATTCTGGAGATCCGTCGTGGCGGCGTGGCTTTCGATGCGCGCCTGGATGCGCTGGCCAAGTTGGTGCGCAACATCACGCTTGAGCGAGGCCATGCCGCCCCAGCGCTGGTGCAGGCCTTCTTCGCTGCCGGCTGGACCGAAGCCAACCTGGTCGATGCCCTCGTGGTCGTCGGCGACAAGATGGTAAGCAACTTTCTGCATGGGTCCACACAGATCCCGGTGGACTTTGCTGCGGCCCCGTCGCTGGACGCCTGAACCTACATGCCCAAACAGGAGCCCGCCATGAGCCAGATGACAGCCACCCTCAACCTTGCCACCGGCAAGCCCGCGTCAGACTCGAAAGTGACACAGGGCCTGCTCGTGGGCCTGGTCGCGGCCAGCATCGGGGCGCTATACACGGTGTTCGCACGCTGGGGCATTTCTCATGGCATGGACTCTGCCGACATGACCTTTCTGCGCTTTGGCGCGGCCGGTGTGGTCACGCTGCCGGTGCTTGTCTTTGCCTTGCGACGCGACGCCTCCGGCTTCTTCGCTCGTTGGCGCTCCTGGTTGACGGTCTCGCTGCTCGCCGGGCCACTGTTCGGGCTGCTGATGTTTACGGCCCTGCAATGGGCACCGGCCTCACACGCCGCCGTGTTCCCATTCACCGCCATGAGCGTGATGGGCACCTTGATGTCCGCACTGTTTCTGGGTGACCGCCTCACGCTGCGCAAGATCGCGGGCATCGCCGTGGTGATCGCCGGACTGGTGCTCCTTTCCGGCTTGGAGCTGCGCAGTCTTGCTGGACGCGCCCTGTGGGGTGATGCCCTGTTCATCGCTGCAGGCACCTTGTGGGCAGGCTTCGGCATCGTGATGCGTAGGCACAGACTTGAGCCGCTGCTGACCACGGCCGTCATCTCTTTCATGGCCTTGGTGACCTATGTGCCCATCTACCTGGCCACGCACGGCCTTCACCGCTTGCTCGCCGTGGCACCGACGGTCCTGCTAACCGAGCTGGTGGTTCAGGGCCTGATCGCTGGCGCGGGCACGCTTTACACCTATTCGAAGATGGTGGCATTGCTAGGCCCAGCCCGGGCGGCGGTCTTTCCGGCGCTGGCGCCTGGCATTGCCGCTTTCCTGGCCTGGCCGGTGCTCGGGCATGTGCCCACCGGCATCGAAGCCACGGGATTGCTGATCGCCGTGGTTGGCCTGCTTATCACCGTCACTGCGGGCAGCCTGACGCGCACGCGCTGATGGTTAATCCGCCCACCTCATCACAGACACGATTGAAGGAATACACCATGAGCACACTCAAGCAACGGCTGGCCGACTACCAAACTGGCTTCAAGCAACGGGCTCCCGCAGAGCGGCAGGCCATGATGGAGGCCGCCACGGCACAACTGCGAGCCACCGGCATTGAACAAACGGCGCTGAGCCTCGGTGCCGCTTTGCCAGCACTGACTCTGCCCGATGCAAACGGCAATCCAGTGGTCTTGATGACGCTGAACAGCTCTGGGCCGCTGGTGATCGTGTTCTACCGTGGTGGCTGGTGCCCGTATTGCAACCTGGAATTGCGCGAGTGGCAGCGGCTGCTTCCCTCATTGCGTGAGCTGGGCGCCACCTTGGTCGCCATCTCACCGCAGACACCCGACAACTCGCTCTCCACGCTCCAGAAGAACGAACTGGCTTTCCCTGTGTTGAGCGACAGCAGCCTGGCTGCAGCCCAAGCATTTGGTATTGCCTTCACGCTCAGCCACGAGCTGGTCGAGCTGTACGCGCAAGTCGGAAATGACCTACCCACACTGAACGGCAACGGCCAATGGGTACTTCCGGTTCCGGCAACCTTTGTCATCGACGCCGATGGGCTCGTCAGCTACGCCCATGTCGAGGCCGACTACCGACAACGTGCGGAGCCTCAGGACGTTCTGGATCGGCTGCAAAGTGCTTCCAGCGCAATGAACTGAGCCGAATCAGGGACGGACGTGTTCTCGGTACCCAGCACAACACACAACCTTGCTATGTTTGGCGGATCAGCAGGGCCTTGTAATTTCGCAAGAAGACTCGCCGCCAAACTGCCGGCGCAGATCGGCCCGCTCAATGGCGTCAGTCCAACCTGAACGGGCTGTTCCAAGGCACAAGCTCGCCCGCAGCGGTGATACGGAACGCCGGAGACACGACGCTGGCGCTGGCCGCAAAGAACGCATTTTCAAACCGCGATAGGCGGCCCATGGCCGGCTGCGTGAATTCAAGGAGCACGCACGAATACCCGCATTGGGCACATTGCTGCCCCTGACGATAAAGACTGACGGGCTTCTTCTGGTAAAGCCGGCCATTGAAGCCGGATCACCTCAATGGCTGGCGCAGCTGCTGTGGCGCGCCCATAGAGCAGTCGGTGTCACTGTGACGCGGCGCACGTAGCCCCTGCGGCGCCGGCATCCCGCCTCAGCGCGCGCCGCGCAGCAACTGGACGCGGCAGCCCTCCGGCCCCAGCGCGCCCAGGTGAAAGCGGCCCGGGCCTTTCAGCAGGGTGTATTCACCGCCTCGCAGGTGCCGGTCCTCAAGCCGACCTTCCTGGGTCAGCCAGAGCTGGCCGCGCTGAACTTGCAGGCGGGCGCATTGGTGGCGGTGCAGCTGCAGCAGCTGGCAGGCTTGCTCCGGCAGCAGGTCTTGGGTTTGCGGCTGTGAACCTGGCAGCGCGGACTGTGTTGCGGTTCGTAAGGTGGTGTCCATGGCGCTCAGCTTAGGCAGGCCAAGGCCGGCGCAACAGCCACAAGCCCAGGCCGATCTGTACCGTACAGAGCGCTGGAAAACGGTGCTGTACTGCTCGTAAAAACCCGCATCTGTATGGTCATGGAACGCCGTGCAGCCTTCAGAATAGGGCGATGAAAGCAGCCGACCCGAACGACCCGCACGACCAGTGCGACCCCAAGGACCCCAGCGCAGCAGCCCTCGGCGATACCACCCGGCAGCCCGCGCTTTATGTGCAGCTGGCCGAGAAGCTGGCCCGCGCCATCCGGGCCGGAACCCTGGCGCGCGGCGAACGCATGCTCTCGGTGCGCGAGCTGGCCCGGCAGCAGCAGGTCTCACAGTCCACGGTGGTGCAGGCCTACCGCTGGCTGGAGGATGCTTTGCTGATCCAGGCGCGCCCACGCTCGGGCTATTTCGTGGCCCAGCGACCCAAGTCCTTGCCGGAACCGCAGACTTCGCGCCCGAGCCGGCTGTCGCGCAAGGTGCATCTGGACGATCTCGGCCAGCAGGTGCTGCGCCTGTCGGTGTCGC
Organism: Paucibacter sp. DJ2R-2; assembly: GCF_025717675.1. Lineage (GTDB taxonomy): Bacteria > Pseudomonadota > Gammaproteobacteria > Burkholderiales > Burkholderiaceae_C > Paucibacter_A. Next base: position 350,104 of record NZ_JAJIRT010000002.1, on the reverse strand, counting down.
CCGACATCATCAGCTTCGGGGCAGCCGCCCCCGAGCCCGAGTTGTTCGATCAGGAGCGCGTGCGCCGGGCCTTGATCCGCACCGTGCAGCGGCACCGCGATCTGCTCTGCACCTACCAGCTGGGCAGCGGCCAGGAGGCGGTGCGCCGTGCCGTGGCCCGCCATGCGCTGGGCATGGGCTGCGAGCTGGAGGCCGATGACATCATCATGACCAACAGCTGCCTGGAGTCCATCACCCTGTGCCTGCAAGCGGTGACAAAGCCCGGCGATGTGGTGGCGCTGGAATCGCCGACCTATTTTGGCTTTCTGGAGATTCTGCAAAGCCTGCATCTGCGGGCCCTCGAGATTCCCACCCACCCGCGCCATGGCGTCTCGCTCGACGCCTTGCAGCTGGCGCTGGAGACCCAGCCGGTCAAGGCCGTCTTGCTGGTGCCCACCCTGTCCAACCCCTTGGGTTGCTCCATGTCGCTGGCCGACCGTCGCCGTCTGGCGCAGCTGGTGCAGGCGCGCAATGTGGCCTTGATCGAGGACGCGGTCTACAACGATCTGGCCGAGCAGGAGGACAAGCGCCGCGCGGTCAAGTCCTTCGATCGCAGCGGCCAGGTCATGTTGTGTGGGTCCTTCAGCAAGACGCTGGTGCCTGGCCTGCGCCTGGGTTGGGTGGCCGCAGGGCGCTGGACACCGGGCCTGCGCAAGATCCAGACCGTGCAGTCGGGTGTGCAGACCGCCGTGCTGGAGCTGACCTTGGCCGAGCTGCTGGGGCAGTCAGGCAATGAGGCCGCGCTGCGCCAGCTGCGTGCCACCCTGGCGCAGCGGGTCGACCTGGCGCGCCGCCTGATCGCTGAGAGCTTTCCCAAGGGCAGCCGCATCACCGACCCGGGCGGAGGCTTCATCCTCTGGGTGGAGCTGCCGGCCGGCATCGACGCCCTTCATCTCTACGAAGCCTGCCTGGCCGAGAACATCTGCATCGCCCCGGGCCAGCTCTTCAGCGCCGGCCCGCGTTTCAAGCATTGCCTGCGCCTCAGCGTCGGTGGCCGCTGGGGCCCGGCCCATCCCCAAGCCTTGCGCCGCATCGGCGAGCTGGCGCGCGAACTGCTGGAGCGGGGCAAGTTGTCGCTGGCGGCTTGAGTTTCAGGCGAGGAGGCGGGGGGCGACTGACCCGCTGAGGCGATCCTTCGCGACCCAACGACATTGTCTTAGAAGGCCCTAACGCCATTCACCGCCGGCTTCAACCCGATATCACGGCATCGGCGTATGGTCCTTGCAGGGCGGCTTGGCAAAGGCGTCGATGACTCCGGTGATACCGGTCGGGTCAATCGAGGTGATGATGAGCGTGTCGAGATCCAGCAGCAGGTCGGCAATGTAGAACATCATCTGCCGTGCCGCCCATTCCCGCGCGATGTGCCTGTAGTCGGCGTCACCTTTCTTGTATTTGGCGGCGATCTGGGCCTCGATGTCGGTGCTCGAAATCGAAGCAAGATTGTTCTCCGCCAGGTTCATGAAGTTGTTGATGTTTTCAGACAAGGTGAGCAAGGCCTGCGCCAGATCGTAGGCAGTCGTGGCCGCCATGTAAGCGTTCTTGGCGGTCATCACCGAAGATTTGGCCACTCCCATGGTGCCCCCCGTGGCAAAGCTGCCAATCATCATGGCCGAGCTGACCACCATATTGGTGATGGTGTTGGCGCATTGGTTGGCGTTGCTGGCGCAGGCCGCCGCCCCGCAATCGACGATGCCTGCGGCGCAGCGCTGATTGCAGTTGGTGGCGTTGCACTGGTAGCCGTCGCGCGGCTTGAGGTAGCACAGGCCGGCCTGCAGCACGCGATTGGATTTGCAGGATTTCAGCAAGCTGCCTGCGCCGTTCTGATAGGAGGAGTTGTTGAGCCAGCAGGTGGCGAGCCCATCGCTGGTGTAGCCGTCCCTGCAATCGTTCATCTTCCATGCCCAGCAGGTGCCGAGCGCGTCACGATGGGTGCATTTGTTGCCGGGCTGGTAAGACAGGGCCTGGTTGCTCCAGCACACCGAGCCGACCGGGTGGTAGCCGCTGCGGCAGTCGCTGTAGCACAAGGCGCCGTCTTGGTACTGGCCGTCGCCGCATGCGGGCAAGATGCCGACGCCACGGTCATAGGCCGCCGTCTTGTAGCAAAACGGGGTGCTGGTGATCGAGGTTTCGCTCTGAATCCAGTTGACGATCGTGTTGACCTGGCCATTGCTCAGCTTCTGGCCCGGCACATAGGTGGTGGGCTTGTTGTCCGGGCCCGGCCAGTCGCTGGCCACGGTGTTGCCGGTGATCCAGGTCTGGAACGGGTTGCTGGCGTCGCAGGTTTCGAGGTCAACGGCGGCCTTGTCTTGGGTGGAGCGATTGGCTATCCCTAAGCACAGGCCGTTGCTGGCCGACACAATCCGCGAGTTGCCGGCGCGCTTCCACTTCTGAAGGTCGCCCGGTGGCACGCCGATCTCGCCGCAGCTTCCCAGGCCAACGCCTGAGCCCACAGCCGTGCCCGATGCGCTCAGGCACAAGCCATTCAGCATGATCGCGCCCTGGTTGGTGAAGGTGAAGTACTCGTTCTTGGCCACCGATGCGCAGGCCGAAACCGTCAGCTTGCCCGGTGCAAGCGGTGCGTTGAAGTCAGACTGCTGCAGGCATTTGCTCGCGACGCTCTTGAGCTGGGTCTGGTGGGAGCCAGCCGCGCCGAGGGGCAGGGCGTTGGCGCGCTGCCATTTCTGGTTGGCTGCGCTGGCCGAGCAGAGCGCGAGCTCGGCACTCAGTACTGCGGGGCTGCCTCTTGTGGCGCCCGCCTTTGACTGCAAGGACAGGCACATCGGCGTCGCCGATCCGGTTTGCGCCAGCTGCAGGCGGTCGCCGCCGGGCTGGGTCCAGAAGGTGCTGGACGTGCCGGTGGACGGCGCGTCGCTGAAGTCGACCGACTTGCTCGAAAACAGCCGGCCGCGCAGGTAGCGCATGCCCTGGCCGGTGTCCACCATGACCGCGCCATCGGCAGCGAAGACAAAACGCTGTTCGACCCCACCACATGGGGCGAGACCGCCGCTGCTGTCCAGGCACTTGCCGCCACTGCCGACGAGGTTGTAGGAGTTTTCTGCGGCCTGCGCTGGCGCCAGGGCCGTCGCAGTGAGCAGGGCAAACACGAACTGAGGAAGGTACTTCATGGAAATGACTCCGGCGTGAGCATGTCGTTGGGGGCGGAGCAGGCAACGCGCCCACTGTCAGGCGCTGGCGCTGCCCCGCCGCGAGATCAGTCGAGCTTGCGCCGGCGCCATGCCAGCAGGCCCATCCCAGCCAGCAGCAAGGCATAGCTCGCGGGTTCAGGCACGGCGGTGACCGAAATCGTGCCGCTGCTGTAGAGCTCGCTGTAGTCCAGCTGCGTGCCCGCCGCCAAGGTGAGTCCGCTGGCGTCAATGCTCTTGAACGTGCCGCTCGTGCTACCCCAGTCCAGCAGATCAAAGCTCTGGCCCGCTTGCGCCACAAAGCCATTCCAGGAGCTCAATACCAGGGTGCCGCCTAACTTCAAATTACCACCGACCACGAGCTTGTCAAAGCTGCTGTCCAGCAGTGGGGAACCGGGAGCACAACTCAGCTCGCTGCAAGCATGGATGCCGCCGATCTCGGCAAAGTAGCTGTTGCTGCTGGCGAAGGTGACCGAGCCCTGGATGTAGCCATAGCCCGGCGAGTTGCCAATGCTGAGGCCGCCCTCGAAGAACATCTTGCCGTCGCCGTTGACGTCGGAGCCATTGCGCTGCTTGACCTCGGCCGCGAAAGTGGCCACCGATCCCTCGGAGACGCGCAGTTCGGCGCCGCCTTGCACCTCCACCTTGTCATAGAAAGTGGTGTTGCTATTGCCCGAGAGAATGATCTGGCTGCCCGCATTGGCCACCACCTGCGAGTACACGGCTGACACGCCGCCACTCAGCAGCACCAGGCCGTTGTTGCTGAGCGGGCCGCTGCGCACTTCACCGAAACCGCTGATCACACCCCCGGCTTGATTGACAAGGGCCCGGCCATTGTTGTCGAAGGTGCCGCCGGCGAGCTGGATCTTGCCCGTGTTCGGCTGCAGGCCCTGGGTCAGGCGCAAGGTCGCGTCGCGGCCGACGGTCAGCGTGCCGCTGTTGCTGACCCCGGCAGCGAGCGTCAGGGTGCCGCCCTTGGCGCTGACAAAGCCCTGGTTGGCGATGTCATTGCCAATTTGCCCCAGTCCTTCGATGCGGCCCGTGTTGGTGATCGCCCCGCCGCTCAAGCTGGCGTTGGCCGAATTCAAGAGGATCTGGCCGCCGTTGCTGAAGCTCTTGTCGATGGCGAGCTTGCCGCCCTCGACGATCACGCTGCCCAGATTGGAGAAATTGCTGCGAATGAAGCCATTGCCGCTGATCGTGCCGCCGGCCTCATTGACCAGCTTGCTCTGGTCGCCGCCGGGGACTCCGATGGTGGCGCCCGCCAAACTCAGCAGGCCGTGGTTGTTCAGATTGCTTGACTTCAGCTGCAGGGTGGCACCGGGGCCCAGGGTCCACACACCGCTATTGGTGTTGCTGCTTGCATTTGCCAGTTCGACAAAGTCGCCCTGCTCAAAACGGCCGCTATTGCTGAAGCCGCCTCTGCCAAGATAGGCCTGAAAGCTGGCCGAGCCCGTCATATAGCCGGCGTTACTCAAGGCGCCGTTCACCAAGCCGCTGTCCAGCGTCAGGCGCCCGTAGTTCTCCAGCGCGGTGGCGCTGAGGCTGCTGGCGCGACCGACGGTGACGCGGCCATTGGAATCGATGCGGAAGGTGTTCGCCTGCAGCTGGCCCCCGGTGAGGGCGAGATTGTCGCCAGCGCCTACGCGAACGCTGGCGTCGCCCTTCAGGGTTTGGCCGGCGCTGAGAACCATGTCATGGCCCAGGAAGTCGCCCGTCGCATAGTCCCCGGAGAAATTGAGCGTGCCGGACTCCCAGTTGAACGTCCCGGCGACGCCGCCTGTGCGGAGCTTGAGCGTGCCACCCTGCAGATTGACGACGCTGCCGTTGGCGACCACCAAATGCCCTGCCTCAACCATGCCGTCTGCCTGGATATCAAGCCGACCGTAGCCCTTGCTGCTCAGCAGCAGTGTGCCGGCCACGCTCAAGCGGGCACCGCCTCCGCCCACCCCGGCCGCAAAGCTCGAGCCTGCTTGGTCGCCCAGGGTCATGCCGCCCGTAATCTGGACGCTGGCGCCATTGCTAACGTTCAAAATACCTGCGCCGCCCCAGGCCGAGGCGGACTGCAGATTCGATCCCGTGCCCGTCAGTTCGACCACACCGTAGCCGCCACCGCTCGGCCTGCCCATGATGAGCTCAGCGCTCTTGGCGCTGGCGCCGGCCTTGACTTGCAGCCAGCCATCGCCGCCGTCGCCGACGTAGAGTTGAGCGCCGCTGGCAAAGCTGCTGCCCAGGCCTTGCACAATGACCGTGCCGGATCTGCCAACACCCCGGCCGAGCGAGGTGTAGTTTGCGCTGAAGTAGCTGCTGCCGCTCTGGATCGTCAAGGCGGCGTTGTCCGTGGTGCCACTGCCGATGGCGTTGGCGTTCAGATTGGTGTAGCTGACCTTGTTGCTCAGGACCAGATTGTTTTGCTGATCCATGCCACCGGTGACATTCATGCCGGCCGTGCCGCCGTCCCAGGTTTGAGCCGCGCTGATGACGAAACCCGCCGTACTGCCCCAGTCAAATGTCTGCACATTGCTGCTGCGGTTGACGATGCCGTTGGTGAGCCCGATGTTGTTGCCCACGCCGTCAAGCCTGTAGGCACTCGCACCGGCCTCGAAGGAAATCTGGTTGTAGGTTTGGGGGCCCAGATCATTCGTGACCGCCGTGTAGATCGAGTTGCCGAAGCGCAAGGTGTCCCCCAGCCCAGGCTGGGCGTTTGGGGTCCAGTTCTTGCCGACGCTCATGCGTCCTTTGTCGTTGTCTTGCCCGTTGGTCGTGCCGCCCTTCCAGGTCAGGTCGGCCGCGGCGGTCAGGCCCGTGCTGCACAGCGCGGCGATGGCCAGGCACAGCGGCAATGGGCGAGGCAAGGGGCGCGGCAAGCCGGCTGCCCGGCTTGAATGACGAAGGTGCAATGCTTGCTTGTTCATGTCGATTCCCTGAATAGAAACTGCTTGATTGGTGGCCCGCGTGCCTGTGCCGATGCCTGTGCTCTTGCGCGTGGTGCTGGGGCTCGGGCGCTGCGTTGACTGGGCAGGATCTGCCTGCTTGGCTTCAACGAGCGCGAGTTTCTAATCTCGCAACTGCACGCACAATCGGACCTTGGACCCAAGACCTGGTCTCGGGACCTACCCTGCTTCGGCGCCGGCTGCTAGAGTGCGTGCCATGAAACTACTGCTCGTCGATGACCACCCTCTGGTGCGTGCCGGCGTCGTCGCTGCGCTGCAAAGCCTGGGGGCGCCCGAGCTGATCCTGGAAGCCGACGACGGAGTCGCCGCCATGGACTGCCTGGCCCGCCACCCCGATGTGGACGCCGTGCTGCTGGATCTGCGCATGGCCGGCATGGCCGGCATGGCCTTGCTGGAGCAGCTCAAGCGCCACCATCCGCTGCTGCCCAGCCTGGTGCTGTCTTCCTCGGAAGACCCAGCCGATGTGCGCCGTGTGCTCAAGGCCGGCGCCCGTGGCTACTGCCCCAAGTCGGCCAGCCCGGCCACCTTGCTGGCAGCGCTGACGCTGGTGCTCGGCGGTGAGATCTATGTGCCGCCGCTGATGGCCATGGCGCCTGACGCCGGCCCGGCCGAGCCCAGCCTGGACGGCTTGACGCCACGCCAACGTGAAGTCCTGCAGGAGCTTTGCAATGGCAAGTCCAACAAGGAAATTGCGCGCGAGTTGGGCATGGAAGAGAAGACCGTCAAGGGCCATGTCTCAGCCATCTTCAAAGCCCTGGGCGTGGTGCACCGGCTGCAGGCCGTGGAGGCGGCCCGCGCGGCCGGCATGGTCAGCCAGGCACTGTCGTACTGAGGGTGTTGGCGGGCACCAAGGCCCGAGCCACCGCCGCACGCAACTGATCTTGTGTGAGTGGCTTTTGCAGCAGCGTGAGGCCTTGCTCATTCGCGTCGCGCCCGCGCTCATGGCCGGTGTCGCCGCTCAGCAGCAGGGCCGGGATGTCGCTGTTGAACAGCTCACGGAGCTTCGCGATCGCGTCGCCCCCCGTTTCGCCGGCCGCCAGTCGGTAATCACACAGCAGCACACGCGGTGCGGCGCTCACGCCCATCAGCTGCGGCATCAGATCACTCACACTGGAAGCACCGACCACATCCAGGCCCCAGGCCTTCAGCAGCGCGCACATGGCGAGCCGCACCTCCGTGTTTTCATCGAGAACGATGACCAGCTCACCGCGCAGCTGCGGCTGAATCGCCGGGCCGGGCTTGGCGTCCGTCACATCGTCTTGAGGCCGCAGCAAGAGCGTGAACATGGTGCCCCGGCCCGGCCGCGAGCGCAGCCGCTGCCCCATGTGCAGCAAGCTGGACAGTCGCTGCACGATGGCCAGGCCCAGGCCGAGGCCCTGTCCGGAACCATGAAGCTGTACGAACTCATCAAACACCTCGGCGCGGCGCTCCCGGGCGATGCCCACGCCGCTGTCCGCCACCAGCAGCTCGATGCGGTTCTGGCGCCTGCGGGCCCGCAAGAGCACACCGCCTTGCGGGGTGTAGCGCAGCGCGTTGGAGAGCAGATTGCGCAGCACCCGCTCCAGCAAGGCCGGGTCACTGCGCACCATCAGAAGGGTGGGAGCCGGCGGCACATCGCAGAGAAAGCGCAAGCCCTTGGCCTGAGCCTGCAGGCTGTGGTCCGCCTCCAGGCGGCCCAGCAGCTCGCGCAAGTTCACGGCCTGCCACTGGGGCTGCAGCTGCTCGGCGTCCAGCTTGGAGATGTCCAGCAAGGCGTTGAACATCGCCCCCATGGCATCCACAGCGCTGCTGACATGCTGCAATATCTGCGCAGATTGCGCCTCGCTGGGCTTGAGCTTGAGGGCGCCCACGAACAGCGAGAGCGCGTGCACGGGTTGGCGCAAATCATGGCTGGCGGCGGCCAGGAAGCGGCTGCGCGACTGGCTCAGTTTGATGGCCGAGTCCTTCTCCAGCTGCAAGCTTTCGCTCAGTTGCGCGAGCTGATGGGCTTGGCGCAATGAGTCCCACAGCAGGCGCCGCAGGGAAACGGCAAAGTGAATGTAGAGCGTGGCGCCGAGCAGCAGCACGGCCAAGACGGCCCAAGTGTCAACCGCGCCATGCACCAGCACGGCCAACAAGAGCCCAAGCAGGACCGGCCCCACCATGGCGAAATAGGCCGGCAAATAGGCATGCAAGGAGTGCAGCGCCGCAGCGCTGATGCCGATCATCCAAGCCAACAACAACAAGCGCTGAGCGTCGCTGCCGCCCGGCCAGAAGACCTGTACGGCCATCAGCCACAGGAAACCGTTGATGGCCGAGGTGCGCGTCACCCGGCGCAGCCAGATGGGCGCGTTGGCCTGCGTCAAGGAACTGCGCAACCAGCGCAAGCCCAGCCACAAATGAAAGCCCGCGCTGACGAACTGCAAGCCCAGCCAGCAGGCCACCCAGGCCGGTGGCGCTGCCTGGTACAGGCTGCCCGCAATCAGCAGCGCCAGCACAAAATTGCCCACGGTCAAGCTCAGATCATTGCTGCGCAGGCGCTGCGCCACGTCCATTCGGACCAGGGCCTGCAGGCGCGTCTCGTCAATCATGGATCGGCATGGCGGTGTATGAAAGCGTGGGCTTGGCCGGGATTGTGCATGCTGCGCCCGCAGTCCGTGAAAGCCATGAGCGTGCATGCACCCAAGCGAGGCAGAGTTCTTCGCCGATCATTTGCCGGGCGTGATGGGCATGAAGCTTTCGCGAACTACGTGCCTGAATGAGCGCTGCGCATGGGAGACCTGCCATCGACACCGCCAACTCTGCTGCGAGGCAGTGACTGTTGAGTGGCCGACGCCGTCAGTCCGTCTCTCAGTTGCCATGGACAGGTGCCGCTGCATTGTTGACCCGGATGTCGGCGCTTCGGGCGAAGTCCGCTGCACGTCACAGTGACTGGGGCTGGCCTGCAAGCGCCCTACAGCCGCTGCGCAAGCCGCGGAAGCGATCTGGCTTCTATGGCTGGCTTCACCCCAAAGAACTGGGTGGACTTCAGTGGCCGGTGGCCGCCATCTCCTCAAAGCTGAACTCGATCCTGGGCCCGCAAGCTGGGCCACTGGACTGCGAATTCCCGTGGTCGCCTCAGCGGGTCGGCACCGAAAACCGATAGTCCAGCCCGATCACCAGGTTGTTGGCGCTGTAGCGCCCGCCGCTGGCACTGCGGGCCTGGATGCGGCCGCCGCTGAGGCTGAGGGCCAGGCGCTCGTCCAGCAGGTAGCGCAGGCCGGCGTTGATCTTGGCGCCCTTGCCATGCACATTGGCGCCCGCCATCACTTGTCCAAATGCCTGCACGCGTTCCCCGGGCGCCAGCTTGGTCTGTACACCCAGGCCCGCAAAGATCTCGGCGTAGCCGGGATAGCCGAGGTAGGACGTGTAGGCCGCCGAGGCCTGCAGCGGCAGGTACCAGCGCTCGCTCACGGGCATGTCGATCTGCAAGCCCAGCATGTGCAGGGCGGGCCGGTCGACATCGCGGAAGCGCAGCTGGGTGTCCGACTGGTGCAGCAATGTGATGCGCATGCCCTCATAACTGGCCGGGGCCGGTGCGGCGTCGCCGCCCTGGCCGGAGCGCAGGTGCCGGGTCAGCGTCAGGCCATAGGTCGGGTTGCGTGAGCTGCCCTTGGGCGCACTGAGGTAACCCGCCGAAAACGCCAGGCCCAGGTTCTTGCTCAGGGCAAATTCGGCCGAGAGCTTGGGATAGACCAGCAGGCCCGGGCCGGTATCGATCTGCTCTGGCGCGTAGCCGCCAGAGCCCAGGCCGAGTTGGGCGTAGAGCCGCCAGGACGGCGCCAGGCGCCAACGCCAGCCGACGCCGCCGAGCAGCTGGTTGTAGGTGGGCAGGCCGGCGTAGGCGCTGGCGAAATTGGCGAACCAGAACATGTCCGGCGTCAGGAAATGCGAGAACTGGAACTCCCCCGTGCGCACCGTGCCGGTGTAGCTGCCCTGTGCGCGGAGCTGGCGGTAGTTGTCCAGCGAGACGCTCAGCATGGTTTCGCCCATCTCCTGGGCGGCGCGCTGGTCGTCCGCGCCCGACAGCGGCTGGCCACGCTGTGCGTAGGAGCCGCTGAGGTAGCTGAAGGGGATGTCCAGGAAGAGATTGAGCTGGCTGCTGTCGATGAGCGAGCGACGGAACTTGATGCTGGACATGCCGGCGCCGACCATGAAGTCGCCGGCGTCGTAGCCCAGTGCGAGCTGTCCGCGCACGAAGCTGCCCGTGCCGGACAGCTTCTTCGCATGCTCGGGGCTGCGTCCACCGGCGCCACCCCCGGCCGCCAGTGCCGCCAGAGCCACGACGGGGCCGCTCAGGCGGAAACGCCCCTGGATGCCGACGCTGGCCCCCATGAAGCCTCCGTACTGTCCGGCGATCAGCGGCCCCATCAGTCCAGCCCCAACCGAGACCCCTTCGGTCACCGGCACGTAGACATGAAAGCCCACCAGATCAATGGGACTGTCTCCCTGCACGCGCACAGTCTGGTAGTCGAGCATCAGCCGCGCGTCCTTGCGCAGCAGGCTCGAGGCTTCTGCGGGCGCGGCCTGCTGGGCCTGGACCCCTTGGCAGGCCAGCGCGCCGGCCACAAGCACGAGCGATGCAGCAAGCGCAGAGCGCAGGCGAGAGCCACGCCATCGGCCGCCCAAGCTCAAGGCTGGCCGCCTCTCTATCCTCAAAGCACAGATGTTCATGACTGCTTACTCCCTCTGAATTGCGCCGGGTTCGCCCCCGGTCTCAACACCGCCGTGCAGCAACTCCTGCCGGCACATGGACAGGAAACTCAACGGCCCCACTGCAAGTTTGACGAACCTGGAACGGTCGACTCATCCGGAATTCCCCTTGGCAGGGCCGGCTTCTCGCTGGGCGGAAGTACTTGGCGCGATGCCAGTGCTCGATCTCTCGACTCGCCGTGGATGGCGCTCGGTCCATCTGTGCGGAGGTGGAAGGGATCGACAGGCCAAGCGCCGGTCCAAGTGAAGTGTCTTCCACCGAGTTCATTGCCCGCTTGCCGCGCCGACATCGGGCCGAATTCGTCGCCGCCTAAACGGTTTCAGCCGCGCCTAGGGCACTTCCGTCGCCTGGCGCAGCGGGCCGGCAGCTGAATTCGCAGAATGAAGGCATGAACACACCCCGCATCCTGGCCCTATCGCTCCTTGGCCTGAGCATCCAATCCACTCTTGCGGCACCTGTTGCTGCAAGCGCTGCCTACATCGAACCCCCGATGGTGACCGTCCCCAGCGGCGAGTTCCAAATGGGTGGCGGCAAACCCTATATGGGCGATGCGGCGCAAGACGCCAAGGCCCTGCCCATCCACAAGGTCAAGATCAAAGCCTTCAAGCTGGCCAAATACGAAGTGACCGTGGCCGAGTTCCGCCGCTTTATCGAAGCGACCGGCTACAAGGCGCCCGAGCAATGCATACATCAGCCGAATCAGGGCTGGTTCAGCCAAGGGCCCACCCCCGGCTCCTGGGCCAAGAACGAGCTGACCACCAGCGAGTTCCAACCGGCGGTCTGCATAGGCTGGGCCGGCGCCGACGCCTATGCCAAGTGGCTGTCCCAGCAAACCGGTAAAAGCTATCGCCTGGCCAGCGAGGCCGAGTGGGAATACGCGGTCAGCGCGGGCAAAGGCAAGGCTGGCTTCCCCTTCGGTGACGACCTCGACCAGAAGCGCATCTGCGAGTTCGCCAATGTGTCCGACCAATCGGCCGAACATGCCGGCCTGGAGCGCTTCGGCGCCAGCTACAAAGGCTTTATGGGCGGCATTTCGCCCTGCGATGATGGTGCGGGGTTTGCCAGCATCGTCGGTATGTACAAGGCCAATCCGCTGGGCATCCATGACTTGATCGGCAATGTGGCCGAGTTCTTGCAAGACTGCTGGAGCGAGAACTATGAAGGCGCACCGGTGGATGGCAGCGCGCGGCTGGACGGTGACTGCAAGCAGCGCGCCGGTCGCGGCGGCGCCTGGCATTGGCGCGGCAACACAGCCACCCAGCGCGGCGCGATGCCGCTCGATTGGATCGGCGTGATTGAGGGCTTCCGCCTGGCCCAGAGCCTGGACAGGCCGGCCGACCAGCGTCCGGCGCCGACCGCCCTGGCCTTTGAGAAAGAGCTGGCGCAGGCGCAGGCCGTGGAGCGGAAGCGCCGCGCGAACTTGCAGGCCTTTCCGCAGCCGCCGCTGGGCTTGCAGCTGAGCCAGGCTGGCGGCCAAGCGGCCGTTCGGCTGAGCTGGCAGGCCAGCCCCGATCCCCAGGTGTTCGGCTATCACGTCTACCGCAGTGACAGCGTCGGGGGCAACCTTGCGCGGATTGCTTCAGACGTCAAGGTACCGAGTTATGTGGACTTGGCCTCCCCGGCGCGCAAGCACAGCTATGTGGTGGTGGCCGTCAACCGCGATCGCTTCAGCGACTTCAGTGCGCCGGTGCTGACGGCCGACCAGGTCCATGCGCTGCCTGGCCGCATCCAGGCGGAAGACTTCAACCGGATGGACCAGGCCTCGGTCGGCAAGGTCGCACCGCAAGAGGATGTGGAAGATGCTGGCGGCCAAGCCGGCTTGAACTTGACGGGTTCCGCCCCCGGTATCGCCAAGGACAGTTGGACCGAATACAGCGTCGAGGTCCAGCGCGCCGGCAACTACCGATTCAGCTTTCGCGTGGCCAGCTTGGCCGGTAGCAAAGGCCTGGCCTTGAGTCTGAATGGGCAGTCCGTGCTGGAACAGGCCGTGCCCGCAACAGGCGGCTTCAAGAGCTGGCAGACCGTGGCCGGAGCTGGCCCGGTCCGTCTGGAGGCCGGCCGCCATGTGCTGCGCCTCCGGGCCATCGACCTCGGCTGGAAGCTCAACTGGTTCGCAGTGGATCTGGCTGATTGATGCGCCATGGTCTTGCTTGAGGGGGCGCTGGCATCGGTCAAGCCAACGCTCGCTCCCATAATGAAGTTTTGCCTTGCCCGGCATCGATGAAAAACGCGTTCCTGTCGATCTTCAATTTGCGCGTGATTGCCATCATGCTGGCGCTGAGCGTGCTCTTGGCCTTGGCGCGGGCGCTGAGCTGGTACTCGGACGATGGCCAGGGCGAAGGGGCGCGGCGATGGCTGCTCGAGACCGCCTCCTATGCGGGCCTGGCGCTGTTGCCGGGTGTGTTCGTTCTGCTGAGCGCCGCTTTGGCCGAGGCCGGCTTGGCGGCTTGGCGCCAGCGGCATCCCCTCGGGCCGCGTGGTGAATGGCTGGTTCGCATCGGGCTGGTGGTGTCGGGTCTTGCGCTGGCCATGCTGCTGCGCTTGGCCTGGGTCAACTACAAGGCCCCTGATGTGCCGGTTTACTGGGGCTTCTTCTTGACGCGCCTGGCGCTCTACAGCTTGTTGGGCTGCATGGCCTATGCGGTGCTGGTCTTGCGCATCAAAGACAGTCAGCTCGAGCAGCAATTGGCTTTGGCCCAGCGCCAGAGCGAAGCCTTGCGCACGCAGCAGATGGAAGCGCAGATGCTGGCCTTGAACGCGCAGATCGAGCCGCATTTCCTTTTCAATACCTTGGCGACCACACGCCGCTTGTACGCCACGACGCCCGATCGGGGGCGCGACATGCTGGGCAGCTTGATCGCCTATTTGCGCGCGGCGCTGCCCGGCATGCGCGAGCAGATGTCGAGCTTGGGGCAGGAGCTGGAACTGCTGCGGAACTACCTGCATATCTTGCAAATGCGCATGGGTGATCGGCTGAGCTTTGAGATCAAGGCCGAACCCGGCTTGCTGGACCTGCGCCTGCCACCCTTGATTCTGGCCACCTTGGTCGAGAACGCCATCAAGCATGGGCTGGCGGCGCTGACCGAGGGTGGGCATCTGCAAATCAGCGCTCAAACAGTGAGCAGCGCTGATCGCAGCGAGGCGGTCCTGGAAGTGCGTGACAACGGGGCCGGCTTTGGCAGCAACTCCGGCCTCGGCGGCAGCGGTGTCGGCCTGGCCAACACCCGGGCCCGATTGCTGGCCTGCTTTGGCCCGAGTGCCAAATTGGAACTGGAGGCGCTGCAGCCCCGCGGTGTGCTGGCGCGGATTCGTCTGCCTTTGCCGCAAGGGGATATGCGGTGAACCCGTCCTTGGCCTTGCCCTTGGCGGTGACGCACCTGCTCGGCAGTTGGCGCTCCTTGCGTGGCCGTGAGTTGGCTTGCGCGGTGTTGGTGGCGCTCTACCTGGGGACCGAGAGATTGGGGCCGATGCTGGACTTCGCGCCGCAGGCCCGGCCTTGGGCTCCGCTGGCCCTCGCCACGGCTCAGCTCTTGTTTCAAGCGCTGGTCTTTTTGTTGTGTTGGTTGCCAGCCGATCGCAGCGAATCTGCTGACCCGACGGTTCGCGCCCGACGCCTGGTCTTGGCGGTCGGGGTCGGGGCCGGCGCTGCAGCGTTTCTGTCCAACCTGGTTTTCTCCCTGCTGCTTCCTTTGCTGCTGGACCCCGAAGCTTTGCGATTGGCCTGCGGGGCCTGCCAGGCCCAAAACCCTTTGCATAGATCCTGGCTCCATGTGCTGGGCGCGGCCTTGAACGTCTGGGTCGTGGGCGGCTTGGTGGTGGCGCTGGCCGAGATGAATCGGCGCCGCCGGGGCAGGGCCTTGGCGCTGCAGCGCTTGCTGGATGAGCAGAGTCGCTACGCCGAGCAGGCCATGGCCGCCCGGCTTCGCGCCAAGATTGCTCAAGTTGACCCGCAGCAGTTGTTTGATGCTCTGCAACTGATTGAACAAGCCTACGCGCAAGGCGAGCCCCAAGCGCCGGCGCAATTGGATCGCTTGATTGCGCGCTTGCGCCGTGCGATGAGCCCTGGCTCGGATGGAGATGATGGATGAGCAGAACTTACACCGCCGTGGTGGCCGAAGACGAGGCCACGCTCAGGCAGGAGTTGATCGAGGCTTTGGGCCAAGTCTGGCCCGAGCTGTGCATTCTGGGCGAGGCCGCCGACGGCATTGCGGCGCTGCGTCTGGTGGCGGAGCTCCAACCGGATGTGGTGTTCTTGGACATTCAGATGCCGGGTGCCACCGGGCTGGAGGTGGCTGCTCAATTGACCGCGCAATCGGCCGGGCAGGGACGCACGCACATCGTTTTTGTGACCGCCTACGACCAATACGCGATCGAGGCCTTTGACGCCGGCGCGGTGGACTATCTGCTCAAGCCCTTGTCGGTGCCGCGCCTGTTCACCACCATCCGCCGCCTTAAAGAGCGCCTGCAAGAGCCGCCCGCCGACATCGGCAGCGTGTTGAAAAAGCTGTTGCGAGATCCGCTTGAGGCGCCGCCGAGCCTGCGAGCAAGCCAGCAATCAAATCCGCAAGCCACCCTGCAAGCACGGGCGCCGCTGCGCTGGATCAATGCTTCGGTCGGGCAGACCTTGAAGCTGCTGACTGTTGACGAAGTTTTGTATTTTCAGGCCGACACCAAATACACCCGCGTGGTGACGCTAGAGACCGAGGCCTTGATTCGCAAGCCGCTCAAAGAGTTGGCCGAGGAACTCGACGGCCATCAGTTCTGGCAAATCCATCGCTCGACCTTGGTCAATGTGGCGGCCATTGCCGGCGCCAGCCGAGACTTTCGCGGCCGCCTGCAGTTGAAGCTCAAGGACAGGCCCGAGTCGCTGCTGGTGGCCGAGAGCTACACCCATTTGTTCAAGCAAATGTGAGGCCAGGGACGGTCTGCACGAACCGCGGGCAAAGTCAGCGACAGCCAAGCTTGCATGGCTGCGACGTTTCAGGCCATGAAGCGAGCAAGCAAGTCTTGGATTGGGGCAGGCTGTCGTTGACGGCTTGAGCTTCAAGCCATGAGGTCGAAGGGCTCGCAGGCCGTGCCTTGGTGGAAACGCATCTGCCAGACCTGGCCCACGTGTTGCCACAGCGAGCTTCGTCGGCTGTGGCGGTGGACCTGGTCTTGCGCGTCGATATAGGCCGAGCGGTAAAGCAGCAAGGCCAGGTCGGGCGCCAGGATTTGCAGCTCGAAGTCTTGCGCATGGCTGCGAGGTGGCGCCGGTGCGCCATCGGGCTCGTCGCTGAGCAGGAGCGAGAGCATCTGCTGCAAGTCGTATCGCCGGCCTGATCGGCCGATTTCGATGAATTCCGCGTGCAGCAAGCAGCGCAAAGCCGTGACGTCGCGGCGCACGCCGGGCTCATGCAGCGCCTGCTCCTGCTGACGCAACAGCTCCAACAGCGAGGATGAATGATCCTGCGCCATCACTCCGCAGCCACCTGGGCCGATGCCGGCAAACCAAACACCCGGTCAAAGGCCCAGGTGAAGGCGATGGCGTAGACAAAGAAAAACGCCAGGATGGCCAGGTCCGCGATCAGGGCTTCGAGCAGGCTGATGTCCAGCCACCAGGCCATCAGCGGCACGAGGAACAGCACCAGCCCGCCTTCAAAGCCGATGCCGTGCAGCAGCCGTCGGCCCAAGGACCGGCCCTTGACCGTTTGACGCGCCTCCCAGCGCTCGAACAGGGCGTTGAAGACGTAGTTCCAGGCCAGGGCGATGCTGGACATGGCCAGGGCCAGCAGGGCCGAGGATTGCAGGGAAGCGGCGAACATCCAGGCCACGGTCGGGCCCACCATGGCCACGGCAAAGGCTTCGTAGAGAACAGCTTGAAGGACGCGGCGTTGACTGGGGCTCATGGGGCCGAAGTGTCGCAGGACGGCGGGGTTTGCCCGGCCTACTTGCCCGTGACGGCGGCCTGCCGCCGCCCAAGCACCCAGATGCTGAGCAGCAGCAAAGCGCCGCCCAGCCATTGGCTGGACCTCAAGCTCTGGTTCAGGAGCAAGGCCGAGAGCAGCACGGCGGTCAGCGGCTCCATCAAGGTGGCCACGGTCAGGGTGCTGGGGCTCAAGCGTGCCGCGCCCCAGCTGAAGGCCAGCAAGGCCAGCGCGGCGGTCACCAGGCCCAGGTACAAGAACCAGGCTTGCGGCGGAATCGAGTCGGGCCAGTGAAAAGGGCGGATCAGCGCGAACAGGCTGGTGCTCACTGCCGCGATGACGGTGAGACAGGCGCTCGATGGGCCTGGGCCCATGCTCACCGAGAGGCGCGAGCTCACCAGCGTGAAGCCGGTGTACAGCAGGGCCGATGCCACCGAGAAAGCAACGCCGATCCACAGGTTTTGTGTGTGCCCGACATCGATGCCGGCGCCATGGCCGAGCACCAGCATCACCGTGCCGGCCAGGGCGGCCCACAGGGCGGCAAACAGGCCCAGGCCCGGCGCCTCCGTGCCCCGGGCCAGGCCGATCAGCGTCACCAGCACGGGCGGCAGGCACAGCGCAATCAAGGTGGGCACGGCAGGGCCGATGCGCTCTATCCCTAAGAACCAGCACAGCACATAACCGGCCATGGCGGCGCCGGCCGCCACCATGGTCAGCCACAGGCTTTTCAGAACGGCCCAGTCGATCTGCCGGCCGTACACGGCCAGCAAGACCAGGGCGCCGACGCTGAAGCGCCAGAAGGAAATGTTCTCGGGCGAAAAGCCGTGCCGGCTGACCAGCACATCGACCACCAAGGCGCCGGTGCCCCAGAGCATGCCGGCCGAGCAGGCCGCCAGCAGACCCAAAAGGGCCTGGCCTTGGCGGGGCTGCTGTGTGCTTGGATTCATCAAGAGGTGTGCCTTGTGGTGTTGTTGCGGTTTGCGCGGGGTTCAGGTGTCAGCGCCGCCCCTGGGGCTCGCGGTCTTGCGAGGCGGGCCTTCGCGCCACAGCCCGCCTTCGCTGAAACACTCCCAGCCCCATTTCAGCCAGCGCAGCAGCGAGGCGGCCAGCCACAGGGCCCAGAACAGCATGGCCAGGCGGTACAGCCACAGCGGCGCGCTGATCACCCAGGCTTGGGCCGTGCCGGCGCCAGCGCTGAAGCGGTCGGCGTACCAGCTGAGCAGACTGGCATGCGAGTCGTGGCCGGTGATCATCAGATCCGGCAGGCCCAGCAGGCCGACCTGCAGCGCCTGCAGCAGCACGGCCACACAGCCCAGTGCCCAGAAGCCCAGCAACAGCTGCAGGCCGATGAAGGGGCCACGCGCCAGGCCGGGGCCATGGCGCTTGCGCAGCAAGAGCAGCAGAAAGCCCGCCACCACCCAGGCCAGGCCGGCCAGGCTCACCGGCGCCAGACCCAGGCCCAGCAGCAGCCAAGCCGAGAGCTGGAGTGGCAGGCCCGGCACGCGGCTCAAGCCCAGAGCCACAATCGCCACGGCCAGCAGCGCGCCCCAGAACAGCACGGCCGGGCCCAGCAGCGGCCCGCCCAGGGCCAGCACGATGCGGTCGCCCGGCACATGGATCTGCAGGCTGTCGTTCACGCCGGCCGCGCCCAGCTGCACGCTGGGGCTGCGGAACCACCAGCCCATGCCGCCATCATCGGCGCGCCAGCGCAGCTCCAGCCGGTGCTCGCCCGGGGTGATGGGCAGCTGCAGGGCGCCGTTCTTGGCTTGCAGGGGCAGCTCGGCGCCGTCCAGGCTCAGGCCTTGCAGGGCCGCGCCGGCGGGCAGCTGCAGGGTCTGCTGGCCGCCCAGGCTGGAGCGCAGGGTGGCGCTGAGCTTGAAGTCGCTGCTGCGCGCGCCGGGCGTCACCTCGGTCAGCACCTGGTCCCAGGTCAGGGTGGGGCCGGCCACGCCGGCCGGTCTGCTCAAATTCAGCGTCAGCTGCTCGCCAGGCCAGGGCCGCCACAGCGGCTGCCAGCGCCCGCCTTGCTGGTGCACCACCGGGGCCAGGCCCTGGTGTTCCACATGCCAAAGCGTCGAGGCATCCAGCGTCCACTGCTCGATCTGCTGGGTGGCCGGATGGCTCTTCAGCGTCAGCTGCGCCTGCGGGCGCAGCTCGCTGTCGAACTCCAGCACCTCGGCCGCGCCCAGTTGCACGCTGGCCAGGCCCTCGCTGATCTGCACGCTGTTGTCCTGCACCGCCTCGCCGGGCAGCAGCTGCCACTGCACACGCAGCGGCGCGCGGCTGGGGGCGATGCGCTCGATGCGGGTGTGCACGGTCCAGCGCAGGCCCAGCTCCAGCTGGCGCTGGATGCGCACAAAAGCGGGCAGGGCATCGCGCGGGTTGTTCTGCGCATCGGCACCGCCGGCGCTGGCCTTGTCCTCGCCCGCGCTCTGCTCGCGCAGCAGGCTCAGCGCGGCGCCGGGCAGGCCCTGGGCATTGAGGCCTTGCAAGCGCCAGCCGCGCAGCTGGCTCTTCAGCTCGCGCACCGGCAGGGGCAGGCTGATGTCCAGCTCCTGCACCGGCGTGGCGCCCAGATCGGCTTCCATGCTGATCTGGCTGATGCCGGCTTTCAGGGCGATCCAGAGCTGGCCCTGGGCATCGCGGCGCAGCGGCGCGGGCTGGCCGTCCAGCAGCACCTGGCTCGGTTGCCAGGCGCCGGCCTGGCCGGGCAGGGGCAGGGCCACATCGGCCTGCGCATGGGCTTCCAGGCGCAAGAGCACGCGCGAGCCTTCGGCCTGCAGGTTCAGGCGGGCCAGTTCGGCGCAGCGCGGCAGGCAATCCGGGGCAGGGCGCAGGCGCTGGCGCATCTCGGCCAGCAAGGCGTCCGACGGCGGCTGCAGGCCGCCGGACTTCTGGGGCTTCTCTGCGGGCACAGTCTTGGCCGGCTCATTCTCGGCATGGGCCGGGTCGGCAGGCAGGCTCAAGCCCAGGGCGAGTGTCAAGGCCAGTGCAGCGCTGGTGCCAGCGCCGGTTCCTGCCCGCCGCGGCCACCAGGGCTGACCCGTGCGGCCGCTGGCCAGGGCCAGCAAGGCCGCCAGCATCAGCAGCAGGCTGGCCACGCGCAGCAACGCCGTGCCGGCCGGCGGCAGCAGGTAGAGCTGCAGCGCTTGATCGGCCTGCACCGGGCCTTGCCAGATCAAGGCATGTTGCTGCCAATGCCAGCTGGGCAGGCCGGGGCCGGTCTGCACGCGGGCGCTGGGGTCGGCTTGATCCAGCCGCCGCAACTCTTTCTGCGGCGCGGGCGCGGCATCACTGACGGCTTCCTTGAGCCGGCTGTAGCTGGAGCCTGCAGGCGCGGGCACGGCCATTTCGGGCGGTGGGATGAAGGGTGCAGGTGGTGGAGGCGCAACGCGTTCCTCCACGATTGCCAACTCTTGGTGTTTGGAGACCTGTGCAAGCGGTTGGTCCAGCGCCGGGTACATGGCATAACGCAACTGGGCCACGCCATAGGGCAGCAGCAGCAAGGCGATGGCCACCATGCAGGCCTGCTCGGCGCGGCGCAGCAGCAGAGCCAGGCGGGCGAACTTTTCGGTCATGCTGCCCAGAGCGCGGTTGATGGCCATCAGGCCCAGCCAGAACAACCAGAGGAACTGCGGCGCATCGCGCAGATGCCAGCTGCACACCAGGGCCGCGCCCAGCAGCAGACCGCGCGGCCAGCCCAGCAGACGGCCGGCGGCCAGGGCGCTGAGCAGCACGAAGAAAAAGTCCCAGAGCGACCAGGCGCCCAGCCAGGAACCGGCCACCCGGTCAGGCCCGCTGGCGTGCAGCAGGCGCCAGCCGGGTGGCAGGTGCAGGGCGCTGCGGGCCGATTGGAAATCACCGCTCCAGCCGCTGGCCGGAAGCGGCGCATTGCGAGCCCAGCGGCTCTCTGCCGTGATGTTGGCCGTGCCTTGGCGCACCTCGATGCCGTCGGGCTGGGACGGCGCCGATGCGGCGCTGGGCCCTCGCCGCGTGATCAGTTGGTCCTGGCCATCGAGCTCGGCCCGGCCCAGGGCGCCCGGCGCGGCCAGCTCCAGGCGGGTGGAGCGACTCAGCTCGCCCTCGATGCGGTCTTGCGCGGTGTAGCCCTGGCCGTCGAAATCGAGCCAGAGCTGGCGCGTGAGGCGCAGCTGATCGGGCGCTGGCTCGGGGTTGCCGCGCCGGCTTTGCTTGATTTGCAGGGTGGCGCCGGGCGCCATGCGGTAGGCCGGAAAGCTCTGCCAGCTCTCGGGCATGACGGTTTGCTTGGGATCCACGGCGGGCGCGCCTTCGACGCTGACGACGCGCAGCTCGTTGTGTGCCGAGAAGGCCCAGACCTCCTCGCCCAGCGGGCTCTCGCCGGGCTTGGCAGTGGCGGCGGGAAGGGTCAGTGCTTGCGTGGGCGCCATGCCGCGGGCCAGCAGCTCCACGGTCCAGCGGCCCGGGCGCGCCTGCACCAGCAGGGCGCCGTCCTCGCGCAGCCGGGCCGGCAGGGCGCTGCTCAGCGCCTCGGCCACCAGGCCCGGCAGCAGGGCTTGCGGCAGCACCAGCTCACGGGCGCGGCCCGAGACGGCCAGCTCGATGTGGGTGTTGATGCGCAGGGGCACCTGGTCGTCGATCAGGCGCGCGGTGCGCACACTCAAGGCCTCGCTGCTGGCGCTGTCCTCGCGGCTGGCCTTCAGCCAGAGCCGGCCCTGGGCATCGGGCGTGCGCTTTTGCGCCTGGCCGTCGAGCCAGAAATTGAGCAAGCCCAGATTGGGCGGCAGCAGCAGGCCTTGGGGTGTGCTGGTCCAAGGGATCTGGCCCTCGATGACATGGCGGCCCGGCTCCAGGCGCACGCTGGGCCGGCCCTGGGCCAGCACCACGGCCAAGGGCTTGCCGGCGCTTTTCACGTCCTGCGGCCAGAGGCTGGGCTTGCTGTTGCCCGAGCCTGGCGCATCGTCGGCCGCTTCGCCGGGCAGGGGCAGCAGGCTGGCCGCGCCGTAGACCTGCACCTCCAGTCGGAAGCTGGCGCCGCTGGGCCCGGCGCGCAGCTCCAGCCGAGCCGGCCAGAGGCAGTTGCGCAGCTCGGCGTCACCGGGGCGGCCCGGTTGCAGCGGGCAGAGCTGGCTCTCCTGGCCTTGCATGGCCCAGGGCAACCAGTCGCGCAGTGCGGGCGGCAGCTCCTGCGGGCTCAGGGCGCCGGCCGCGGCGGCCCAGGCGCTGCTGCCGAGCAGGAGCAGGCCCAGCAGGCGCTGCTTCATGCGGCCTTGGACTTGCAAGGTTTGGGATTCAAGGCTCATGCCAGTGCTCCTGGGCTCCATCAGATCGCGCAGCTTAACTGCCCGGTCCCACGGCATGCCAGAACGTAGAAACCCAGGCGCATGTGCGGCCACCGCCCGTAGCACGAGCCGCTGCCGCCATGGCTGAGACAATGCGGGGCATGAGTCTTGTCGAGTTGCTCTTGCTGTCTTTGTTGGTCTTGATGCTGCTGGCGCTGTTCCTGCTCTGGCGTCAGGGGCAGGCCAGTCAGGTGGGCGAGCAAGACCCGACCCTGCTGCTCCTGCAGCAGCAGCTCAGCCAGGGCAATGAGCGCCTGGAGCGCGAGCTGCGTGACGAGCTCAGCCGCAGCAGCGCCGCCACCCGCCAGGAGCTGCAGCAAAGCCTGGGCCGCTTCCAGCAGGCGCTGAGCCAGGGCTTGCAGCAAAGCAACCAGTCCCTGGGCCTGCAGGCGATTGCGGCTCGCGAAGCGCAGGACGCCGCCGGCCAGCGCCTGGCCGAGCAGCTGGGCCAGCAGCTGCGCGCCCTGGCCCAGACCGTGGACCAGCGCCTGGGCCTGATTCAGCAGGACAACGAGAAAAAGCTCGAACAAATGCGCGCCACCGTGGACGAGAAGCTGCACGCCACGCTGGAGCAGCGCCTGGGCGAGAGCTTCAAGCAGGTGGCCGAGCGCCTGGAGCAGGTGCACCAGGGCCTGGGTGAGATGCAGGGCCTGGCGCGCGATGTCGGCTCGCTGAGCCGGGTGCTGGGCAATGTCAAAACGCGCGGCATCTTTGGCGAGGTGCAACTGGCCGGGCTGCTGGAGCAGGTGTTCACGCCCGAGCAGTACGCGGCCAATGTGGCCACGCTGCCGGGCAGCGCCGAGCGGGTGGAGTTTGCGATCCGCCTGCCGGGCCAGCGCCAGGACGGCCAGCCCCTCTGGCTGCCCATCGACGCGAAATTTCCACGCGAGGACTACGAGCGCCTGCTCGATGCCCAGGACCGCGCCGACGCGCCCGCCGCCGAGACCGCTGCTAAGGCCATCGAGCAGCGCCTGCGCACCGAGGCGCGCAGCATCCGCGAGAAATACATCGCCCCGCCGCACACCACCGATTTCGGCATCCTGTTCCTGCCCACCGAGGGCCTGTATGCCGAGGCCTTGCGCCGGCCTGGCCTGATGGAGGCGCTGCAGCGCGAACACAAGGTCATGCTGGCCGGCCCGACCACGCTGCTGGCCACGCTGAACAGCCTGCAGATGGGCTTCCGCACCTTGGCGCTGGAGAAGCGTTCGGCCGAGGTCTGGGAGGTGCTGGGCGCCGTCAAGACCGAGTTCGGCAAGTTCGGCGAGGTGCTGGCCAAGACCAAGAAAAAGCTGGATGAAGCCAGCCACACCATCGATGCGGCCGAGATCCGCACGCGGGTGATGACACGCAAGCTCAAGAGCGTGGAAGCGCTGCCGGACGATGCCGCCCAGCAGCTGCTGCGTTTGAGCCTGCCGGGGGACGAGGAGCCGCTCCATGGCGGCGGGGACGGTGCCGATGAGGCGCCGCGCGGAGGAGGAGAACGACCGCCTTCAGCTGTTTGAAGGCGGGACTCTTCGAAAGCATGTTCCTTTGACCCACGAAGCTGACCCCACCGATCCAGACACCCAGGCCCACCGCGCCAGCGCGGCCGCTCTGCGCCGCGCCTTTCCCTGGCTGATCGCCACCCTGATCACCCTGCATGCCTGCATGGCCAGCACCCGTGTGGCCGCCAGCCTCTGGGTGCTGCACCAGGGCTATGGCGAGTGGACCGTGGGTCTCTTGCTCAGCCTCTTCGCCGTGGCGCCCATGGCCCTGGCCTTGTGGGCCGGGCGCCAGGCCGACCGCTATGGCTTCCACCGCCCGGTGGGCATCGGCGTCAGCATGGCCTTGTTCGGCGCCTGTGTGGCCCTGGCCTGGCAGGGCGTCTGGACGATTGCCTTCAGCTGCCTGCTCAGCGGCGGTGCGCTCAGCGTGGCGGCCGTGGCCATCCAGCGCGAGGCCGGGCTGATGGCTGACGACCCCTCGCAACTCAAGCGCGTGTTCAGCTGGGTGGCTCTGGGCCCGGCGCTGTCCAACGCCCTGGCCCCCGTGGTGGCAGGCCTGCTGATCGACCATGTCAGCTTCCGCGCGGCCTTTGCCCTGGCCGCTTTGCTGCCTCTGCTGTGCTGGCTCATGGCGCGGCGCGTGCCGCGCCACCCGCCCAAGCCGCAGAGCGCGGCCCAGCGTGCCCGCCCGGCCTGGGACTTGCTGCGCCAGCCGGCCTTGCGCCAACTGCTGCTGCTCAATGTGGTGCTGGCCGCCTGCTGGGATGCGCACAGCTTTGTCGTGCCCGTGGTCGGCCATGCGCGTGGCCTGAGTGCTTCCAGCATCGGCGTGGTGCTGGGCAGCTTTGCGGTGGCGGCCACGGTGGTGCGCCTGGCCATCGTGCGCTTCTCGCAGCATCTCGATGAGCTCAAGGCCTTGCGCAGCGCCATGCTGCTGGCCACCGTGGTTTTGTTCGGCTACTACTGGCTGCCGGGCACGGCCGGCCTGATGGTGGGCTCGGCCCTGCTGGGCCTGGCCTTGGGTTCGGTGCAGCCCATGGTGTTGTCCATGCTGCACCAGGTCACGCCGCATGAGCGCCACGGCCAGGCCCTCGGCCTGCGCATGCTGGCCACCAATGGTGCGACCGTGGCCATGCCCGTGGGCTTCGGCCTGCTGGCGGCGGCCAGCGTGGCGGCCGCGCCCATGTGGCTGATGGCGGGTTTGCTGCTGCTGGCACAGTGGCCCGCCGCACGCCTGACTCGCCATCAAGACGGCGCAGCCTGAGCGTCACCGGCTTCAGTGCGACATCAGCACCGGCACCGTCATCGACTGCAGCATCGAGCGGGTGACGCCGCCCAGGACCAGCTCCCAGAGCCGGGTCTGGCCGTAGCCGCCCATGACGATCAGATCGCTGTCGCTGTCGGCGGCGTGTGACAGCAAGGCTTCGGCCACGGACGCGTCGGGCATGAAGGATGACATCAGTCGCTCGCTCATTGAAGGGTCGCGTTGGTGCAGCACCTTCAGCGTGCAATCGATGCCGTGCAGACGCAGATAGGCCTGCGGCTGCAGCAGCGGTTCGGGGCCGAGCTCGGCCTTTTCGGCAAAACGAACCAGCTCGACATGGCGGGCGCGCTGTAGAAAGGGCAGGGCATCGCGCAGGGCACGTGCGCTTTCGCGCTTGTCGCACCAGGCCACCAGCACGCGCTCGCCGCAACGCTCCAAGGGCGTGTCGTTCACATAGGGCACAAACAGGATGGGGCAGGCGGCCGAAACCAGCAGGCGACCGATCAAGCCATCGGCCGAGCCGTCGGGCACTTGCGGGTCTTGCTGGCTCATCACCAGGAGATCGCAATTGCGGGCACGCTGCACCATGGCTTCGACGGAGTCCGCCATTTCGCTGCTGAAGCTGATGTCGCCGCCGGCCGCCTGGACCAGCGTTTGCGCGCGCTGCGCACGGCGGTGGTCGCTGCCTTCGTGCAGGTCCAGTGCCAGGCTGGCGCCTTCCGGCGAGATATAGGCCCCGGTGTTGCTCGGCGCCACCGCATGGACGGCTGAGAGTTCGGCGCCCAGGGTCGCAGCAAAGCGCTGCGCCAGGGCGATGACTTGGGCCGAGTGAGGCTGGTCATTGACATGCACCACCATGGATCTGAGTTTGCTCGCGCTCATGGCATCCCCTTGAGAGTTGAGTCACTGCACGCTCAAATGCTAACGCCTGCCAGGTGGTTTGACGGCAAAGTCAGCGCCCGTCTTGCGGGCCGTAGAGCATGAGGCCGGCCAGCAAGCAGGCCATGGGTTCACGCTGTTCGGTCGGCAGCTGGCGGTGCTGCCAGATCCGACCCGGGTGCAGCACTTCGACCGCGGCCAGGCCGCCGCCGCGCAGGCTGTCGACCCGGTAGCCCAGGGCCGGGGATTGCAGGCTTTGCTCCACGGCCATGCCGTTCTGGCTGCGGCGCTCGGCGATCTGGCTCATGCGGTACTCGGCGCCGCCGACATGCATGCGGCCTTCCAGTGGCTTCCATTCGTCCTTGAGCTCCAGGCGCGCTTCCTGGTCGCCGTGCTGGCAGCTGCAGGACAGCGTGGCCTTGTTGTTCTCCAGCAGGACGCCGATCTTCAGGCCCTGCTCCTTGGAGCGGTATTCGCAGCTGGCGTCCCAGTCGCGCTGCCCCTTGAAGCGGTACTGGAAGCCTTGCTTGTGGGTCTTGTTGCTGAAGATCCCCAGTGACAGGCCCTCGCTGCTGCCCCAGCCGCGTTTGACATGGCTGACCTGGTAGGACCCCACCTGGAAGTCCTCGGCGGCGAACAGCCCGGTACCCTTGGCGCGGGTGCCCACATCGAGCACCTCGGCCGTCTGGCCCAGATCGCCGGGCGCGGCCATGCGGGTGGGCGCGGTGACGCAGCCCGCCAGGGCCAGCAGGCCCATCATGGGCAGAGCGAGCCAGCGGCGCTGCAGGCGGGCGGAGGGCGGGGTGCAGAGCTTCTTCATGGTGCGAGGGGCCGTTCGGGTGTGAGGGCCGCAGTGTCGCTGAGGTCGCGCAAAACGCGCCCTAAATAAAAACTGTCACGAAAAAGTTCAGTGAAACGCGCTCGGTGGGCCTGATTCAATAGGCCTTCAGGGGGCTTGCTGCATGCGCAGGCGCCGGGCGGCGTCCTCGTCGCGCGCGTCGTCGATCTCGCGCAGCACGCCGCGCAGGTCGACCGGACGGTGCTGCTGCTGGAAGCGGCCGCTGAGTGGGCTGTCGGGCGTCAGATTGCCGCGCTCGAACAAGGCCCAGAGTTCGTTGCCGAAGTCGCTGGCCAGCAATTCGGGGGCAAAGCGGCCGAAGAAGTTGCGCAGATTCTCGACGTCACGCAACAGCATGCGCTTGGCGTGGTTGTTGCCGGCGGCGTCGACGGCTTGCGGCAGGTCGATGATCACCGGGCCGTCCTCGGCCAGCAGGATGTTGAACTCGGACAAATCGCCGTGGACGATGCCGGCGCACAGCATGCGCACCACCTCGCGCACCAGGGTGGCGTGGTGGCGCCGCGCCGCTTCCGGCGTGAACTGCACATCGTTGAGGCGCGGGGCTGCGTCGCCATTGGCATCGGCCACCAGCTCCATCAGGAGCACGCCTTCGAAGAAGTTGTAGGGCTTGGGCACGCGCACGCCGGCGGCGGCCAGGCGGTAGAGCGCGTCGACCTCGGCGCTCTGCCACGCGGCTTCCTGCTGCTCGCGGCCGAAGCGGCTGCCCTTGGCCATGGCCCGGGCCGAGCGGCTGTTCTTGACCTTGCGGTTCTCGGTGTAGTCCACGGCCTGGCGGAAGCTGCGCTGGGTCGCTTCCTTGTAGACCTTGGCGCAGCGGGTTTCCTCGCCGCAGCGCACGACAAAGACCTGCGCCTCCTTGCCGCTCATCAGCTGGCGAGCGACGCCGTCGATCAGGCCTTCTTCGAGCAGGATTTGCAGGCGCTTGGGTGTTTTCATGGGCCGATTGTCCCAGCCCCGGCCGAGCTCTGCCGCAGAATGCCGAAGTTTGCCGCCGTCGGCGGCGTGTCTTCCGTGTGTTTGTGCCCCTGGCTGATCGGTTGCCCCACCATGTTTCTGCCCGCTCCCTTCCGACTCTCTCTCGTGCTGCTGGCCTGCAGCCTGGCCTTTGCGCCGGTGCAAGCCGCCACGGCGCCGCCCAGCGCACGCCCGGCCAAGGCGGTGCCCGGCAAGGCCAAGCCGGTGGCGCCGGTCGCAGCGCCTGCCATGACTGCGGTGACCGCGCCGGCGCGCGCCGAGTTCGTGCGCGAGCTCGGCGGCATCGAGGAGTACCGCTTGCCCAATGGCCTGCAGATCCTGCTCTTCCCCGACGAGGCGCAGAGCACGACCACGGTCAACATCACCTACCGCGTCGGCAGCCGCCACGAAAGCCAGGGCGAGTTCGGCATGGCCCATCTGCTGGAGCACCTGGTCTTCAAGGGCACGCCCACGCACCGCGACATTCCCGGCGCCTTCGCCGAGCGCGGCGTGCGCTTCAACGGCACGACCACGGCCGATCGCACCAACTACTTCGCCTCCTTCAATGCCAGCGAGGACACCCTGGCCTATGTGCTGGGCCTGGAGGCCGACCGCATGGTCAACAGCTTCATCGCCAAGTCCGACCTGGACAAGGAGATGAGCGTGGTGCGCAATGAGTTCGAGCGCGGAGAGACCGAGCCCATGCAGGTCTTGTTCAAGCGCGTGCAGTCGGTGGCCTACGACTGGCACCCTTATGGCAACTCGACCATCGGCCCCAAGAGCGATATCGAGAACGTGCCGATCGAGCGCCTGCAAGCCTTCTACAAGCGCTTCTACCGGCCCGACAACGCCACCGTGCTGGTGGCCGGGCGCTTCGACAAGGCGGCCGTGCTGAAGCGCATCGCCAGCCAGTTCGGCCCCCTGGCCCGACCAACGCAGGCCTTGCCCGCGCTCTACACCGAGGAGCCGGCCCAGGACGGCGAGCGCACGGTGACGGTGCGCCGCGTCGGCGGCCAGCCGACCCTGCTGGCCTACTACCATGTGCCGGCGATCGCCCATGCCGACTCGGCGCCGCTGCTGGTGCTGAGCCTCTTGATGTCCATGCCGCCCAGCGGCCAGCTCTACAAGGAGCTGGTCGAGAGCAAGCTGGCCATCAACGCCGGTCTGTTCGGCCTTGGCAATGCGGCGCCGGGTGGCATCTCGGCGCTGGCGATTCCGGCCAAACAGGAGGACTTCGACAAGGTTGAAAAACTGCTGCTCGACCTGGTCGAGGGCCGCAGCGCCAAGCCCTTTGAGGACAGCGAGCTGCAACGCGTGCGCGAGGTGGCGCTGAACTCCTACCGCCAGCAGATGAAAAACCCCGAGGCCTTGATCCAGCAGATCTCGGGCTTGCTTGGCGCCGGCGACTGGCGCCTGCTGTTCCAGCTGATGGAAGACCTGCCGCGCGTGACCTTGGCCGATGTCGAGCGGGTGCGCAAGGCCTACTTGCAGCCGGCCAACCGCACCCTGGGCCGCTATGTGCCGGCCAAGGAGGTAGCGCGGGTGGAGATCCCTGCCGCACCGCCGCTCGATCAGCGCCTGGCCGAGCTCAAGGGCCCGCCCAAGGTCGAGGACGGCGAGCGTTTTGACCCGACGCCCGAGCATCTGGCCGAGCGTACGCGCAGCCAGACCCTGCCCAGCGGCATCGAGCTGCACACCTTGAGCAAGCGCACGCGCGGCAACAGCGTGCACCTGCAGCTGCAGCTGCGCTGGGGCGAACGCGAGGCCACCTTTGCCCGCCGCGGCACCGGCCTGATCAGCGAGCTGATGCTGGAAGGCAGCCGCAGCCTGGACAAGCAGGCGCTGCAGGACCGGCTGATCCGGCTCAAGGCCGGGCTGTCGATCTCGGGCGCGGACCAGGGCGCCGTGGTCAACATCACGGCCGAGTCCGACAGCCTGCTGGAGACCTTGGACATCGTCGCTGGCCTGCTGCAGCAGCCGCTGGTGCCGGCCGATGCCTTCGACCGCATCGTCAAGAAGGGCATCGCCCGCCTTGAGGGTGCGCGCTCGGAGCTGGAGACCCTGCGCCAGGAGGCGGTGCGCGAGCATTACAACTTCGCCCTCGGCGTGGTCCAGGGCCAGCCCGATTACCAGCTCAGCATCGCGCAGCGCCTGGCCGAGCTGCGGGCCATTCGGCTTGATGATTTGCGCAGCTTCCACGCCGATTACTGGTCGGCCAATGAAGCACGTGTCAGTGCCGTGGGCCCCTTGCCCGCCGGCCTGGCGGAGCGAATCGAGGCCCTGTTCGGTGCCTGGAAGAAGCCGGCAGCGCCGCGCTTTGTGCGCTATGAAGCGAAGCACATCAGCATTCCTCCGGCGCGCTTTGATGTGCCGGCCAAAGACAAGGCCAATGCCATTCTGCGCATGCGCCTGGAGTTCCCGCTCAATGAGCTGGACCCCGACTACTTCCCCCTGGTCCTGGCCAGCCAGATCTTCGGCGCCGGCGGCATGGAGAGCCGCCTGGCCAGCCGCGTGCGCCAGCAGGAAGGCCTGAGCTATGGTGTCGGTGCCTCGCTCGGCGTGCCGCGCTGGGGCAATGACGCCACCTTGTCGATCGGCGGCAGCTTCGCGCCGCAGAACCGCGACAAGGTGCTGGCCTTGATCGACGAGGAACTGGTCAAGATGGCCACGGTCGGCGTCAGCGAAGCCGAGCTGGCCCGGGCCAAGAAAGACGTGTTGGAAGGCCGTCTGCAAGGCCGCGCCGACGACGGCCAGCTGACGGCCACGCTCAGCCACTTGGCCGAGCGCGGCGAGGGCTGGCCGGCCGTGGCTCAGCGCGAGGCGCAGATCCGCGCCGTTACGCTGGAGCAGGTCAACGCCGCCTGGGCCCGCCACATCAAGCGCGAGACCTTTGTGATCTCGACCGCCGGCGATTTCTGATCGGGCCTTGCCCTGTCTCAAGCCGTCGATGGCGCTGCAAGCTATGAGTTCTTGCCAGGCCAGCAGCGAGCCGCACAGCGCCTGGAGGAGTGGGCGCGTCAGATCGCCCTGGCCCTGGCCGACGTCCCTCAGGGCGGCCGCCACTGGCCTCTTGCCTTCATTTGGGCGCCCTATGCCTTGCTCGGCGATCCGCTGCGTTAGCATCACTTCCGCCTTTGCCATTGTTTCCAAACAGCTTTGGGGAGTTTCCATGCGGATTTGTTTCCATGTATCCAAGTTGGCCTGCTGCGCCGCTTTGCTGGCGCTGGTCGCGCTGTCACCGGCGCGGGCCGAGGAAGCGGGCTGTGAAGTGCTGGCCGTGGCCGGCGAGGCTTGGCTGGAGGGCAGCACGCCGCGCGCCCTGCGCATGGGCGAGCGTCTGGCGGCCGGCGCCGAGTTGCGCACCGGAGCCCAGGGCCGGGTGCGCCTGCGCTGCGTCGATGGTTCGACCCTGCTGCTGGCCGACCGCAGCCAGCTGCGCCTGGAGCGCCTGCAGGCGCGCAGCGCCACTGCCGAACGCGATGTCAGCCTGCTTTTGCGCCTGGGCCTGGTCGGCCAGCGCATCGCGCCCGGCGGCGGCCGCTGGGAGGTGCGCACGCCAACCGCCGTGACGGCCGTGCGCGGCACCGAATTCATGGTCGAGGTCGGTGCCGACCAGGCCACGGCGGTCCATGTGCAGAGTGGCGAGGTGGCCGTTGAGGCGCTGTCCAGCCAGCCAAGAACGCGCAGCCTGCGGCCCTCGCCGCCGCCCCTGCTGATGGGCCGCGCCGCCCTGGGCACGCGCTGTGACGGCAGCGGCGAGTGCAGCGAGCCCAAGCCTTGGGCCGAGCAGCGCCTGAAGGAGCTGCGCCAACGCCTGGGCGAGTTCTGAGATGGCGGCGCCCGCTGCCTTGCCGGGGCCGGGCCGTTGGAGCTTTGTGCTGGCGGCCTTGCTCTGCAGCGCCTTGGCCACGGCACTCTGGGTGGCGCGTGACCGGGTCGACCTGTTGCACCGACTCGATGGCCTGAGCCTTGATGCCCAGACCCAGTGGCGCGGCCCGCTGAAGCCGGCCAGCCGGGAACCGATCTTGCTGGTCGAGTTGGATGAGGCTTCCGTCCAGGCTCTGGGGCGGGTGGTGCCGGGCCGCGCCGAACTGGCCCAGGCCTTGGAGCGTTTGCAGGCGGCCGGTGCCCGCTTGGCGGTGTTGGACCTCCTCCTGCTTGATTCGAGCCGAGATGAGCCCGCGGGCGATGTGCAGCTGGCCGCCATCATGAAGGCCTGGCCCCGGGTGCTGATTCCCTTTGCCTTGCCGCAGGAGGCGCAAGCCGATGCACCGTCCGGCGAAGCTGGGACCGGGTCGGCGTTGCTGGCTCAGGCTTTTCGGCAGTACCGTGGCGACTCGACCCCGCCCTGGCTGCAAGCCGGGCACCTGTTAGCGCCCTTGCCCACGCTGGCCGAGGCCGCGGCCGGCCTGGGCCATGTCACCGCCCGGCGCGACGGCGACGGCGCTCTGCGCCATGACCTGCCGGCCTTGTTGTTGGCGGGCGAGGTCTACCCTTCGCTGGCCCTGCGTGCGGCCGCCGCGGCACGTGGCCTGGATTGGGCACAGACGCGGCTGGACTTCGGCCGCGGCATCGACCTGGCTGGAGGCCTCCGTCTGCCGCTCGACGGCTTGAGTCGTCAATGGGTCAATTACTACGGGCCGCGCGGCAGCTTCGAACACATCGGCTTTCTGGATCTTCTGGAAGGCCGGGTGGCGCCCGAGCGCTTGGCTGGGCGCATTGTGTTGATGGGCGCCACGGCGCTGGGTTCGGGCGATCATTTCCCCTCGCCCTTTGATGGCGCCCTGCCCGGGGTCGAGCGCCTGGCTACGGTGCTGGACAACATCCTCAGCGAGCGCAGCCTGCAGCGGCCGCAGTGGGCGGGCGCGGCCGAACTGGGCCTGATGCTGGGCCTGCCGGCCCTGGCCGCCTGGGGCCTGAGCCGCTGGCGCCTCTGGCAAGCCTTGCTGGCCAGCCTGCTGCTGGTCGGGGGCCTGCTGGCGCTGGCGCAATGGGGTTTCGAGCAGCAGCGGGTCTGGCTGGCCCTGGCCTTTCCGGGCCTGGCCTTCTTGCTCGGGGTGTTGGCTGCACTGGGTTTGCGCGGCCTGCGTGAGCAGGCGCGGCGCGAGCAGGCTTGGGCGGCGCTGCAGGCCAGCGAAGCGCGCTATGCCCTGGCCAGCCAGGGCGCCAATGACGGCTTGTGGGACTGGGATCTTCAGCAAAACACGGTCTATTACTCCGAGCGCTGGCTGGCCTTGATGGGCCTCAGCGCGGCCGAGGCCGGCAGCGGGATGGCCGCCTGGACCCTGGCCCTGGACGCGTCCGGCCGCCAGGCCTTTGAGACCGAGCTGCAAGCCCATCTGCAGGGTCTCAGCCTGCAGTTCAGCCATGAGCTGCATCTGCGCCAGGGCGGGCAGGATCGTTGGCTGCTGGCGCGCGGTCTGGTGCAGCGCGAGGGCGGCCTGCGCGATGGCCTGCCTCTGCGCATGGCCGGTTCGCTGACCGACATCAGCGAACAGCGCCGCCTGCAGGCGCAGCTCAGCCATGACGCGCTCCATGACCGCCTGACCGGCCTGGCCAATCGCAGCCTGTTCAGTGCCCAGCTGGCCCAGGTGCTCAAGGGCTCGGACGCGGCGCAGCTGAGCGTGCTGGTGCTGGGGCTTGATGAATTCCGTGCCTACAACGAAAGCCAGGGCAGCTTGGCCGGCGACGCCTTGCTGCAGGAGCTGGCGCGGCGCTTGCAGGCCCAGCCGGGTCTGCTCGGACTGGCGCGCCTGGGCGGCGATGTCTTCGGTCTGGCCGGTATGGCCGCAGCTGGGCTGCAATCTGCGGTGCAGACGGCGCTGGCCGGCCTACCCTTGAGCGCCAGCCTGGGCCATGCCGTGGCCGGCCAGGGCCTGAGCAGCAGCGAGGAATTGCTGGTGGCGGCCGAAACGGCGCTGGCCCAGGCCAAGGATCTGGGCACCGGCCGCAGCCACGCCTTTGACCCGGCCGAGCAACTGCTGGCGCACAGCCGGCGCTTGATGCGCGAGCACATCGACCGGGCCCTGCGCGAAGGCGAGTTCCAGCTCTATTACCAACCCTTTGTGGACCTGGCCTCACGCCAGCTGCTCGGTTTCGAGGCCTTGATCCGCTGGCCCCATCCGCAGCGCGGCATGGTCATGCCGGGCGACTTCATCCCGGTGGCCGAGGCCAGCGGCCAGATCGCCGCCATCGGCCGCTGGACCTTGCTGGAGGCGGCGGCGCAGCTGCGGCGCTGGCATGGTTTCGGCTTTCAGGGCGAGATTGCCGTCAATGTCTCGGGCCTGCAGCTGGAGCGCGGCGAGGAGCTGCTGGCCGATGCACGCGCCACCTTGCTGGCCCTCGGTGAGGTGCCTGCGCGTCAGTTGAAGCTTGAAGTCACGGAGAGCATGGCCATGGCGCAGCCGCAGCGCTGTGCCGAGCTGCTGCAGACCTTGGCGGCGATGGGCTTCAAGATCTCGATCGATGACTTCGGCACCGGCTACTCCTCCCTGGCCTATCTGCACCGCTTCCCCTTTGACACGCTGAAGATCGACCGCAGCTTTGTGATCCGCCTGGGCGCCGGCCGCGAGGCGCAGGAGATTGTCCGCACCATCGTCGGCCTGGCCTTGGCGCTGGATAAGCAGGTGCTGGCCGAAGGCGTGGAAGAAGAAGCACAGGCGCGCCTGCTGCAGGAGCTGGGCGTGCAGGTGGCCCAGGGCTGGCTGTTCGCCAAGGCCTTGCCAGCGGCCGAGGCCGAGCGCCTGATCGGCGGGCCCGGCTGGCCGCGGCCGGCGCTGTCAAGCGTTTGAGCGGACCTGACCCCAGTGGCGGGCCGCTTCGAGCTCGGTGATCAGCAGGTTCTCAGCCTGCCGCCACAGTTACTCCCAGGTCAGATAGACCTTTCTTTGATCATCGTCGTTGTAAGTACCTTCCAGCCGCTTCTTGCCTTCAACCGGTTTCAGGCGCGCCGTGATATCCATGGGGCCGGAACGGTTTGAACAGCTTTTCGGGCTGAAAACCCAGGCCCCTTCAATGAACTCTGCGCTTGTCTCGGCCCACGGGCAGTAGGGCCACCACACAACTTTCAACCTTGCCTGGCTGACCGAATCCATCCGGACCAGTTGGATCTCGACTTTGTTGGAGTGTCCGCTACCACTGTTGCTCCACCAGCCCTCCATCTTCAGGGGCAGAGCTTCCTGTGCGATCGCCGTGTAACTGGTGAGCAGGAGCATTGACAAAGCGAGTAGCTTCTTATCAACAAGCATGGCTAACCTTTGGATTGCCTGGTCGAGGGACCCATCGAAGCATTGCGATTATGGCGGCGAGCCAATCAAGACCCATCTACCGCCTAGTGTCCTGTCGCATGAATACGTTCTGCAATTCGTTCGACCTTTTTCAAGCTTGAATCGGCAGCCCAAAGGAGCAGGTCGGACTTCAGTCATACAGGGCAGCAATGTGCTCAAGCGGAATCTGTTTGAGCTTCATCAAGAGGCTGGCTGCGTCCATTTGTTTTTGGTGGGCCAACGACCTCAATGGCCAAGACCTGCCGTTGCGAGCTCCACGGGTCGGATGCCGTGCAATCTTCCGAAGCTGCTGGTCAGCTAAGTCGGAGTGTGGGACCAAGTGGACGCGAGACGCAGGCCGCCCCTGGCGTAGACGGTGAACTTGCTGGCGTTGGTCAGCTCAGTGCTTACGGGAGCCTGTGCTGCGTCAAATGTGGCCTGCTTGAACACCGACCTGTCCAGAGCTTTGTGCGACGGCGCTCCAGGGGAACAGGCCAGGAGAACTGCAAGGGCAGCCAGATCATGACAACGCTGAGCGCGAAGATCACCGTGCGTCAGCCATGGACAGGGCCTCCGCCGGCAGTTTTGCTGGCGCTGTAACACTGTCAATCCACGCTTTCATGGCGCGTGATATTCAGGGGATGTGCACATCGGCCTAAATTTCGGGCGGCTGCGAATCCACATAACGTGGCAGGTGCAGATCGAAACGACAGCCACATCCCGGCTCGCTGCTAACGTCAATGCCGCCACCTAAGACGCTGGTGACCAGGTTGTAGACGATGTAGAGGCCCAGGCCGCTGCCGCCTTGTCCAAACCGGGTCGTGTAAAAAGGCTCGAAAAGATGTCGCAGCGCAGCCGGCGCTATGCCGCATCCATTGTCGGCATAGGTGATGAAGACGTCCGAGCCTTTTGCCTGAGCTTGAATGGTGATGCGGCCTTCGGCCTGAGATTCAAAGCCATGTTTGACGGAGTTTGTCACCAGATGGCTGAGGATCTGTTCCAGCGGCCCGGGGAAGCTATGCAAATGAATGCCGGGGTCAATGTCGAGTTCAACTTGCACTTGGCCCAACAGGTGGCTGCTGCTCAGCATCGACAAGGTGTCATCGACCAGGCTTCGCAAGTCAAATTCGCGTCGGTGGGTGCTACTTTGATCCACCGCGATTTGTTTGAAGTCGGTCACCAGCTTGGCCGCGCGCTTGGCATTGCGCTCGATCAGTTGGCTGGCATCGTGCAATTGATCCAAGCGAGCCACCACGTCGGTGCGGCGCAGGCGCCCGTCGAGCAATTCTTGGCCAAAGGTCTTGCTAACGTCTGCGAACGTCGTGGCGACGGTCAATAAATTGCCCAGCGGCGTGTTCAGCTCATGAGCCACACCGGCGACCAAACTGCCCAGGGCAGCCATCTTGTCGGCTTGCAGCAGTTGCTCCATGGCCAGTTCTAGCTCATGGCTGCGCGCTTCAACGCGGGCCTCTAACTGTTGATTCAGCGTGAGCAGGCTCGCTTGCGTGCGTTTGAGCGCAGTCACATCGATCACGGTTTCTATTGCTCCGATCACTTGACCCTGTTCGTCACGCAAGGGCGCCGCGCAGAAGCGCAGCCAAAGCTCGGCCCGTTCACCTTGCGCAGGAATAGAGGCCTCCCCTTCCAATGCCCCCGGCACCACATCACTGCTGCGGAGTTGGTCGCCAAACAGGTGCGTTAGGCTCTCGAGGCCCAAGCCGTCCACCACTGCATCAACCAGGCAAGGCCGTGCCGTAGGGTAGATGCCGCGCCAAACTTCATCACTGCCGATGATGTCCTTCTCCGCAACTCCGGTCAGCCGCGTCATCTGCTCATTCCAGAAGGTCACCCGATGTCCTGCATCGATGGCAAATACCGCCACCGGCAGGTTCTGATAAATCTGCTTGACTTGATGTTGGAAGGCCTGGGCTTGGGTCTCCAATTGTTTACGGTCGGAGATATCGCGCACCGTGGAGATGATGCGTTCGCCTTCGGGCAATTTGAACGAGGTCAGCGACACATCGGCCCAAAAATGGCTGCCATCTCTGCGGCGCGAACGCCACTCAAAAAACTGGGGACCTTCGTTTCTGGCCTTGTTGATTCGCTCTGTGATCTTCTCCCCGGTGTAAAAGTTGGCTTCGTCGCTGAGTTGCGCCGCACTGAGCAACTGAGCCTCGGCAGGGCTATAGCCATAGAGACTGCAAAAGCGCGGATTGACATCGATGATGGCCAAGCTTTTGCCGTCGCGCACAAGGATGGCGTCGTTGCTGCCGTTGAAAAGCGCCAGATAATTCTGAGTGCTTTGACGCAGTGCCTGCTCCGAACGGTGGCGCAGCCGAATTCCGTTGATCAAGAGCGCAATGATGATCAGCAAGCTGCCAAACAGGCTGATCAACCAGCCCAGATAGGGCCGCAGATCAGCCCACCAGTTGGCGGGGCGATGAAGCACCATGGCATGGTTGGGCAATGCCGCCTCATCAATGCCCCAGAGGCGAAGTTGTTGATGCTCGAACGTTGGCACACCCGGAGCCGCCAGCATTGGCAAATCACCCGCGCGCCGGCCTTCCAGTACCTGCACCGCCAAGCGGCCCAGATATTCCCCTTGCATGCGGCCGGTGATCAGGTAGCCCCCCAGGATGTCCGGCCGCATGCTGACGTCGCGCGTGACCGTCAACGGGGCCGCTGCAGCTTTGGCCCAAAGTTCGCTGGCTTCCTCATGGCTGATGACGAGCCCCTGGGCATCAAGATTGAAAGGCAGGGCCAGCACAAGATCGGTGTTGCGCAAGGCCCGCAAACGGGTCTGCACCTCACGCACTGACATCCGCGTCAGATGTTCGACCTGCAAGCGGGAGTGTTGGGCCAAGACAGGTGCGAGGCTGGCCACTTGAGCCAGGCTGGTACGACTTTGGTCATGCACGATCACGACCCGTTTGGTTTGTGGCAACAACTTCAACATCAAGGCGAGGTTTTGGCTCTCGTTGGTGTCATCAAACACACCGCTGATATTGCCCTCCTGCTGCAAACTGGCCCGGCGACTGCCAGAGACTCCTGAGAACAAGATCGGCACAGTCGGGAAATGGCGTGCCCGCATGCGCAGGGCAAAGTCCAGCGCATCGTCGTCGGTGGCCAACATAAGACGCGGCGGCGAGAGGCCGTACTTGGTCAGCAACAGGTCTTCGACTTTTTCCAGATAGCCTGGCAATGGCTGTACGTGCTTGGTATCAAGAAAGTCCAAGCTCAGCTTGACCGGGCGGCCATAGCGGAGCAGTTCGCTGCGCAAGCCCGCGATTTGCGCGTCGCTCCAGGCCATGCCGGCGTGGTAGGACACCAGCAGCATGACTCTTGCGGCTGATGCTGACTCGCGCTCAGCCGCAGTCTGAGGAGGCTTGATTTCCTTCGCCTGCGAGGAGGGTTGCGCCCCGACCTTGGCTGCGCAAATGAGCCAGAAAGCAAGCAGCAAAGCCTTCAGAAAGTACGCCCACAGGCCAGCACACCACGCCACGGAAACAGGCCTGATGAGCCAAGGTGTACGCATGAACGAAGCTTAGCGTTGAGCGCGCCTGTCCGCCAACTTGAAGATCGCCATGACCTGCACCAATGCCTGGGCCTGGTTGCGCAAACTGCTGGCCGCCGCTGCCATCTCTTCGACCAAGGCAGAGTTCTGCTGCGTCACTCGGTCCATCTTCTGCACCGCACCGCCGATCTGCGACACGCCGGAACTTTGCTCGCTGCTGGCGGCGCTGATCTCGCCCATGATGTGGGTGACTTTTTGAATCGAAGCCACCACCTCGGTCATCGTGACACCGGCCCGGTCGACCAGGCTGCTGCCGAGTTCGACCCGCTCGACGCTGGTGCTGATCAAGGCCTTGATCTCCTTGGCGGCCTCGGCCGAACGCCCCGCCAGGCTGCGCACCTCGGACGCTACCACGGCGAAGCCGCGCCCTTGCTCGCCGGCCCGGGCCGCCTCGACGGCGGCATTGAGGGCGAGGATATTGGTCTGAAAGGCGATTCCGTCAATCACGGTAATGATGTCGGCGATGCGCTTGGAGCTGTCGTTGATGCCCTTCATCGTCTCGACCACTTCGTTGACCACATCGCCGGCTTTGATGGCCACCTTGGATGCCGCCACGGCCATTTGATTGGCTTGGTGGGCGTTCGCTGCGTTTTGCTTGACGGTGGCGCCCAACTCTTCCATCGAAGCCGCCGTCTGCTGGATGGCACTGGCCTGCATCTCCGTGCGCGCGCTCAAATCGTGGTTGCCTTGGGCTATTTCGGCGCTGGCGGTGGAGACGCCCTCGGCGTTCTCCCTGACCTCGCCGACGACATGGGCCAATTTGTCTCGCATGGCCAGCAGGGCTTGCAGCATCTGCGCGGACTCGTCGCTGCCCTGTGTGGCAATGCTCACAGTCAGGTCGCCGTCGCTGATTGCTTGGGCCGAACCCACCGCCTGGCTCATGGGGCCCGTAATCGACTTGGTTGCAACCAGGGCGAACAGCAGTCCCAGGCCCAAGGACAAGACGGCACCCAGACCCAAAATCCATTGGCCGGCCTGCGCCACGGCATTGGTGTCGGCCTGACTCTTTCTCAGCATCTCGTCCATATGCTGATCCAGCCTATCGAGCGCGGCCAAATAGGAAGTGGCCAAGGGTTGCAAATTCGACTTGACCGCTTCAGCCACGTCTTCCCCTGCCAGTTTCTTTTTCATCAGTTCACTGCGCGGCCCGCGGTAGCTTTCTCGCGCCTTGCTGATGTCGGCGAGCAAGTCCTTTCCTTTGGCATCCGCAATCAAGGGCTCCAACTGCTTTTGAGTCTCACCGATCAGCTTGGAGGTGGTCTCCATGTCGGCCTGCAAGGACTTGACATAGGCGGCGTCGCTGGCCAACAAGGCGGCCGAGGTACGCACCCAGTTCAAATTGATATTGGCCGTCCAGCGAGCCGCCAGAGTGCTGCGGTCCATCTCGATGGTGGCCAAATCATTGGCTGCGGCCTTGAGCGTGCCGAGCCGCCAGACGCCAATGCCCGCAATCAAGGCCGTGATCAATAACACCGCGCCAAACGCCAAACCTAGGCGGGCTCCGATTTTGATGTTGCTGCCCGATCCCATGCTTTTCTCCGTTCTCATCAGCGCCGTGACGGTGCGGTTTTTGGTGCCTGGAAAAATCGCGCTAGCCATTGGCTGTCGTTGCCCAAAAAGCGGCAAAGGCGCGCCTCAGCATACCGCCGGTTTTTCTTTCGAGGAAGACAATTAGTGAGGAAGAAGGTCTCACACAGCTGGAGCCCAAGTCGCATGCGGCGGTCCGATGATGCAAGCGCAATGCCGACGAAGGGCTCGACCGAACCAGGAACTCAAAGCTGATGCGATGAAACAAGAGGTTTGAAGGACGGCACTGCATTGCGCTGAGGGCCAACGGAACAAACCCGCCAATTCATCAACTTATGTTGGTCCTCAAGATAAATCTCTGCTCAGGCAGCCGGAGTCGCTTTCAAGGTGCCAGCGTTTGGCAGTGTCAGTGACCCCAGTAGTTGGTCCAGCGGCTGCGGCCGGGCGAAGTAGAAGCCTTGCAGGAATACGCCTTGGAGCCCGCTGATGCTTTCGACTTGGCCCGCCGTCTCTACCCCTTCGATGACGACCCGACAGTCGAAGTCGCGGCCGAGTTCGCACAGGGTCGACAAGACCAGTTGGCTGCGCCGATCCGTCTCAATCCGCTGGACGAAGGAACGGTCGATTTTTATCTCATCGAAGTGCACCTCGCGCAGGTAGCTCAGTGAGGAGAAGCCGCTGCCGAAATCGTCCAGCGAGACCTGAACCCCCATGTCCCGCAACGCCCCGCAGGCCAGACGCAGACGCTGCAGATCACCAACGAAAACTTCCTCGGTGATCTCAACGATGAGATTGCTGGATTTCACGCCACTTTCAAGCAGTAGGCGCTGCAGCAGATCGGGAAAGCTAGGAGAAAGAAACAAGGCAGGCGATACGTTGGCAGCGACCTGAATGTCGACTCCATAGCGATCACACAAGGCCGGCAGGTCTTGCAGGATGAGCTGCAACATACGCTCACCGAACTGGGTCATCCACCCCTCGGCATGAAGCACGCCAATGAAAGTCGCGGGTCCGGGAACCTGCTCATCACCCAATGGACGCATACGCGCAAGTCCTTCGAAGCCGACGACCTGCTGATGCTCACGATCGACTTTGGCCTGATAAACGGCGTAGAAACCGTTTTGATCCAAGGCCAAGCGCACCCGATCCCTCAGCAGTTGTTCATCACTCAATTGCTGCGCCATCTCGTCCGCAAAGGCCACGCAAGCACCCGGACCTTGAACAACCGCGCGCCTCAAGGCCACCTGAGCGCTGCGTCGCAAGGCGTCCAGCTCGGCGCCGTGCACCGGAAAACTCACCAAGGCCGCATGGAACTGTATGCCCAGCCGGTCTAATGACAGTTCGGTCCGTGCATGAGCCATGAAGGATTGGCTGGCCTCGACCAGACGGTGTGGCTTCACCTCGGGCGACCACACCGCCAGCTGATCACCGGATAGGCGGCAAAGCAGCAACGATTTGGCGGAGAGGTTCTTGCGCAAAAGCTCGACACCTTCGCGCCAAAGCTGGTCCACCCGCCGCGGTCCATTCAGAGCACTCAGCTCACGCAGCCCCGTGAGTTCAATCACCATCAAATGGTGCACTTGGCCCGAGGCACGGTGCCGCTCGAGCTCCCGGCTCAGAAATTCACCGTTCCACAAACTCGTGACTGCGTCCTGATAAGCGAAGCGGAAGAGCTTGCGATTGCCGGACTCGAGGAGTTCAATTTGACTCAAAAGCCGGTGCTTCAACTCGAAAATCGCTCCGCCCATTGCAGTTCCAAGCACCACCAAGGTCAGGCAGACGATGACCCAAGCTTGCGGTCGAGCGGCAAAATTAGGGGCATCCGTGGTCACATGGATCCAGCCCAGGCTGACTGCGACCGCCATCGCCGCAAGTAACAGCACGCAGGCTATCGGTAAGGCCAAGGCACGCGGGCCGCTCCAATTGGTGAACGACAAGGCCATCACCGCAGCCACCAACAGGTAGCCGTCTGGAGCGTACGGGTTATAGACAATCGCCGGCGCAGCTACCAATATGCCACTTAGGGCTAGACACGCCAGGCGTCGCCCCGAAGGAATTCGATGCCGAACAAGCCACAGCAAGACCAGCAGCAGCGCGGCCAAGGCGTCGACCACCATCGAAACTGGATAGACCTGGGCGTGAAACAAAACCGCAGCAGAGATTGCGGCGGCGGCGCTTGCTATCAACACCATCCGATCGATCAATCGATCGCTCAGGCCCAAGCTCATCGCGGGCTCGAGCCGACGTAACGAGGGGCCACTGGCGGTGTCAGCCACTAAGGAATCCGGGGATGATTTCATCGCAAGTTCCAGGCGATCGCTCTCACCAGAGCCCATATGTCGGCGGCAGCCCACCTCACAATGCTGTGGCCATCGGTTGGTTTGCTGATCAGGCAGGGCATCGGGTCGGCAAAAGCCGTCAAGGATTGCCCCTTGGCTCCGCCGCCCAGCATCAGTAGTACCAGCAGCACGGCTCGAGACATCGGATCATT
This sequence comes from Paucibacter sp. DJ2R-2, assembly GCF_025717675.1. Lineage (GTDB taxonomy): Bacteria > Pseudomonadota > Gammaproteobacteria > Burkholderiales > Burkholderiaceae_C > Paucibacter_A. The sequence goes on along the minus strand of NZ_JAJIRT010000002.1, from coordinate 307,712 downwards.
CGACCATAACCGCGCTAAGGGGCGCAAGCCTCTGGCCCGGACAACTGGCCTCGAGCAGAGTTGCGATCTCGCCCTGGGGCACTTGCACCCGGCCACCGCAATCGGGAGCGTGCCAGGAGCAGCCGCTCGGCCTTCAAACTTGCTGCTTTCAAAAGTACTCACACGGTGAAACCACTCGGAGCCCTTGAAGGCAGACAGTCGGCAGTGACTTTCGCTTGGCTTGGCCACATTGGGTTCGGCGGCCGCTCAGAATCGGAACGTCCGGCTGATTTGAGACGGAACAGGTGGCCATCCGGTCAATGAAGCGCCCAGCGCTCAGCGGCCGGTCTCGGCGACTGCGTTCCTTGGCTCACCCAGAACGAATGGCCACATACAGCGCTTGCCGAGATTCGACGGGCTTTCGCTTCGGGCATATTGCTGCCGTTCATTCTTCGCGCCCGAATGATCTGAACCGCCGAAAGTGGCCAGCCGGCGCCACTCTGGTCCACGCACAAGGCCCAAGTTTGGGCAGTGATCCATCATCGCAATGGAAGCACATGGGGTGCCAGTGTGCTGGCCGGCCTGGAATTGATTGACGACATCAAGCAGCGTGGACGCGCCGCCAACGACGTCGATGAGGTCGGCCACGCTCGCAGCCCCGAGGTCGCGAATCAGCTGGACGGACTGCAGCGGGTATTCCTGGAACCCGCTGACATCCGTCGTGACCTTGTTCGTGTGCACCCGGTTCCAGTGCTACTTGGACTGCAGGGTTCTGGCCAAGCGCCATGCCCATGAGTTCGCCGGGTGGCTTCGTTCGCGCTGAGTGAGACGTGTCCGGCCGTTCAGCGCCTGGCCGGCAGCAGCTCGGTCACGAGCAGGCTTGCGCCCACCTGCTGGACCTTGAAGCGAACTTGGTCACCGACCTTGAATCGATCAAGCAGTGCCGCCTCCTTGACCGCGAACACCATGGTCATGGGCGGCATGTCCATGCCGCTGATCTCGCCATGCTTGAGGGTCAGCTTCTTGCCGGCGCGGTCGATTTTGCGGACCTCGCCTTCGCCCTGGCCTTCCATCATGCCGGCCGCATGCGTGCTGTGTGCGCCATGTGCAGGCGCACTGGCGGCTTGGCTGCGCGCCGGCAGAGGCAGAAGTGTCGACAGCAGGGCCGCGGCCAGGAGGCCGGCCCGGCCGCAATGGGAACTAGATTTCATGGGGGCTTCCTTCAAGGGTAGTTTTGATAGACGCGGGTGCGGCCGTCCCGGCTCAGCAGCAGCACCTGGTAGGGATCGCGGCGGCCGCCATACTCCGGGCCGTCCATGCCGGGTGAACCGAGCGGCATGCCGGGCACCGCCAGGCCTATGGCCTCGGGGCGCTCCTTCAGCAAGCGCAGGATCTCGCGCACCGGCACATGGCCTTCGATGGCATAGCCGCCGATCAGGGCGGTATGGCAGGAGCCGTATTGCAGCGCAATGCCAAGCCGGGCGCGGGCATCGCTATTGCCCTGCTCATGGACCTCCACGCGCAGGCCCTGGGCCCGCAGCAGCTCGATCCAGTCCTTGCAGCAGCCGCAGGCCGGGCCTTTCCAGACCTGCATCAGGGGCGCGCTGCGCGCGGCCGGCGCCGCCCCTGCCAAGCCGGCTGGCCCGAGCAGCAGGCCGATGGCGCCGCCCAGCAGCAGTCGCCGGCGCGCCAGCCCGGCGTCGCTGCAGGTGTTCATCAGGGTGTCAGTGCTTGTGCTGCGAGCCATGTTCGGCCTCCTGTTTCGCTGCCCTTGTCGGTGTCAGGGCTGGGCCCCGGGGTTTCAATGGCCGCCATGACCACTGGGCTTGCGCGCCCGCAGCTCGACGGCCGGGGCCGGGGTCGCGGCCGAGCGCGGGGCTTGCGGCGGCTTGGCCCGGGGCAGGGCGCTGTCGGCCGCGAAGCGGGCCGGTTCGGGCAGGGCGCCGGTCCACTCGAAGGCGACTTCGCCGGGCGGGTGGCGGTACCAGCCCGGGTCGCTGTAGTCGCCGGCTTTCTGGTCTTTGCGCACCTTCAGCACCGAGAACATGCCGCCCATCTCGACGCCACCGAAGGGGCCGTCGCCGCTCATCATGGGCATGGTGTTGTCGGGCAGGGGCATGGTCATTTCGGCCATATCGGCCATGCCACGCTCGCCCATCACCATGTAGTCGGGCACCAGACGGGTGATCTGGCGGGCCAGCTGGCTGTGGTCGACGCCGATCATGGTCGGCAGGCCGTGGCCCATGGCGTTCATGGTGTGGTGGCTCTTGTGGCAATGGAAGGCCCAGTCGCCTTCCTCGTCGGCGATGAACTCGATCTGGCGCATCTGGCCCACCGCCACGTCGGTGGTCACCTCGGGCCAGCGTGCCGTCTTTGGCACCGGGCCGCCATCGGTGCCTGTGACCGTGAACTCATGGCCATGCAGGTGGATGGGGTGGTTGGTCATGGTCAGGTTGCCGACGCGGATGCGCACCCGGTCGCCCTTGCGCACATTGAGCGTGTCGATGCCGGGGAAGACCCGGCTGTTCCAGCACCAGAGGTTGAAGTCCAGCATGGTCATGATCTTGGGCGTGGCCGCGCCGGGCTCGATGTCGAAGGCATTGAGCAGGAAACAGAAGTCGCGGTCGACCGGCTCGATCAAGCCTTGCTGCTTCTTGGCCGCAGGCGCCGGGTGGGTGACCCAGAGGCCCATCATGCCCATGGCCATCTGCGTCATTTCGTCGGCATGGGGGTGGTACATGAAGCTGCCGGGCCGGCGCGCGACGAACTCATAGACAAAGGTCTTGCCTGGCTGAATCGACTTCTGCGTCAGGCCGGACACGCCGTCCATGCCATTGGGCAGGCGCTGGCCATGCCAGTGGATGCTGGTGTGCTCGGGTAGTTTGTTGGTGACGAAGATGCGCACCCGGTCGCCCTCGACGACCTCGATCGTCGGCCCCGGTGACTGGCCGTTGTAGCCCCAGAGGTGGGCCTTCATGCCGGGCGCCAGCTCGCGCAGCACCGGCTCGGCCACGAGGTGGAACTCCTTGACCCCCTGGTTCATGCGCCAGGGCAGGGTCCAGCCGTTCAGGGTCAGCACCGGCCGGTAGGGGCGGCCGGTGCTCGGTTGCAAGGGCGGCGCGCTGTCGGCCGCGCCTTGCAGCACGGGCTCGGGCAGGCCGGCCATGGCCACGCGGCTGACGGCGCTGGCCGAGACGGCGGCGGTCAAGGCGCCGGCGCCCTGGAAGAAATTGCGTCGGGAAAGCATGATCGATAACTCCTGAAATCAGTGGGCTGCTGCGGCGGCGCCAGTGGGCGCTGCGCCGCTGCTGGCGGCGGCCGCGCTGTCAAGTGCGGGCTTGCCCAGGCGTGCCATCTCGAGGTCGGCCTGGGCCAGCCAGAAATCACGCAAGGCATCGATGGAGGCGCGCACGACGCCGATCTGGGCGCGTGTGTCCGCCAGCAGCTCGAACACGCTGATGAACATGCCGTTGTAGCGCAGCAGGTTTTGCTCGGAAATGCGCTTGGCGGCTGGCAACAGCTCGTCGCGGTGGTGGCGGGCGATGTCGTAGGCCGAGCGGTAACCCAGATAGGCTTCGCGCAGCTCCGAACGGGCGGCGATGGCAGTCTGGGCGGCGCGGTGCACGCTCTGCATATAGACGGCCTCGGCCCGCGCCACCCGCGCATCGCCCCAGTCGAACAGGGGCAGCTCGAAGCGGATGTCGTAGCCGGTTTGCACGGGCGCTTCGTTGGAACTGTTGCGCTGCGCGCCCAGCTCCAGCACGTTGATGAAACCGCGGACCCGGCTCAGCCCCAGGCTGCGCGCGCTGGCCTCGACCTGGCTGCGGGCCGCCTGCACATCGAGCCGGCTGGCCAGACCCGCCTGTTCGATCTCGGGCTGCTCCAGGGCGGCGGCCGGCAGCTCGGGCAGGCGCGCGGGCAAGGTGAGTCGCGCGGTCTGCGCACCCCAGAGGCCGAGCAGGCGAATCAGGCGCTCGCGAGTCGCCAGCCCCGCCGCTTCGGCGCGGGCGGTTTGCAAGGCGGCCTCGGCATAGAAGCCATGTTCGCGCGCTTGCTGCAATGCATTCCAGTTTCCGGCCTGGGCCATGCGCCGGCCGAGCTCGGCGCCGGCCTCGGCGGCCGCCTGGACTTCGCGCGCATAGGCCGCGTTTTGCTGGGCCGCCACGGCGAGGAGGTAGGCCCGGCGGGTGTCAGCGGCCAGGCTCAGCACGTCCAGCGTCAGCTGCTGCTGACGGGCCGTCAGGCGCCGGTTCTCCAGTTCGCGCGCCCAGGGCAGACCGATCAAATGGCCCAGGTCAAAGGAGGCGCCGCGCTCGATCTCGCGTTCGTCGCCTCGCCGCGTCCGGCCCAGGCTGAAGCCGGGGTTGGGCAAGCGGCTGGCTTGCACGCGTTCGGCTTCTGCAATGCCCAGCTCCGCCAGGCTGGCTTGCAAGCCGCGGTTGTTGAGCAGGGCGATCTGCACGGCGGCGTCGGCGCTCAAGGGTGCGGCCAGCAGCTCGCCGACGCGTTCGGCCACGGCGCGCAAGTCCTCGTCGCTGTGGCTGGGCTGGACGCTGGCGCCGAGATGCTTGCGCGCGGCTTCCTGGACTGGCGCCAGGGCGGCCTCAGGTTGGAGGCTGGCACAGCCTGCCAGTGCCATGGTGGCGGCCAGGGTCAGCAGGCTGCCGATGCGGCGCCGGCCGGGATGATGTTTTTTTTGGCAGGGATTCATGGGCGCGGCTCAGTGGTGGTGGCTGTGGCCGCCGGCCTTGGGGGCGGGTTCGGGTTTGGCTTGGCTCGCGGGTGCGCTCGCCGCTGCGTTGGCGGGGCTGGCGTTCGCTTCGCGTGCATAGGCCCGCCAGCCGCCGATGCGCTGGACGCGCTCGTTGCTGGCCTTCCAATCGCCCAACTCGGTGCCCGGATCGGCGCGGTAGCTTTGCAGGGCGGAGCGGTAGCGCAGCGCTGGCAGGGGCACGCTGGGGTCCAGCGGGTCGGCGCTCAGGCTTGTGTTTGGGCTTGGGCTGGTCGATCGTGGCGTTTGGGCCGAGGCCGAGGCCGCGGGCGCCAGAGCCAAGGTCAGTGGCGCGCACAGCAAGGCGCACAGCAAGTGGCGTGGGAGCGCCTTGCCCGGTGCAGGAAATTTCATGGTGTTCTCGCGTGAGTCAGCAAGGACCGGAGGGAGGCTCCGGGCGTCGACGCAAGCGTCGGGCGCCCCGGAGCCGGGCTGGGTCAGTGGGCTGAGAGTCCGGCACATGCGGTGCCGGCCCGGCCGATCAGCGGGGCGCGCTTCGCGGTGGACGTTCGAGCCCGCCCGGCAGCACGCGGGCGTGGCTGGCGATCAAGTCGCTGGCCTGGGGCAGTTCGCCGGCGACCGGCTCCAGCAGGGGCAGCACGCTCGGCGGCGCGACCGCGTGGCAGCAGGCGGCGCAGGCGCTGCAGCTGCCTGCGTGGTCTGGTGCAGCTTCCTCAAAAGCAGCCGGAGCTGTGGGCTCGGCGGATTGCTCTAAGGCCTGCTCATGGCAGGCCGGGCTGGGCTGGGGCAGCGCCATGCAGAAGCGCATGGACACAGCGGCCATGCCTTGAATCGGCATGGCCACGGCCAGCAGCCATGCCAAGGTGATGCGCCAGAAGATGCCCATGGCGGCAGTGTATGTCAGGCGATCAGGGCATCGGTGCCAGCCAGGGACGCAGTTGCTCGGCATAGCTGGTCGGCAAGAGGTGGCCGCCGGGGAAACGCAGATGCCGGTTCGCGGCGCCTGGCAGGGCCTCGAACAAGGCTTGGTTTTGCTGGGCCGAGGCGTACTCGTCATCGTCGGCGCTGAGCAGCCAGAGCTTGTCCTTGCCCGCGAGGCCGGCAAAGAAGCGCTGCGGCGACACGGCGGCCACTTTGTCGTCCACATGCGGCGGCACGATGGCGGCCACTGCTGTGATGCGCGGCTCCAGGCTGCCCAGGATCAGCGCCATCTGCCCGCCCATGCTGTAGCCGGTGGTCTGCACGCGGCGGGCGTCGATCTGCGGCTGCGGCAGCAGCCAGTCCAGCAGCAGGCGGTAGTCCTTGATGCTGTCGATGATCATCTGCTCATAGGGCTCGCGCTGGCCCCACAGGTCCATATCGCGCATCAGATCGATCACGCTGTATTCGAGGTTCTTGCGCTCGCCGTGGCGGCGTGCATCCAGGGCCAGCACGGCATAGCCTTGCTTCAGGGCTTGCTCGGTGACGAGGTGGGTGTGCTCCAAGGTTTCGCGGCCCTTGTACGTGGCCTGCCACCAACGCATATGGCTGCGGCCCAGCCCATGCATGGCGATCAGCAGCGGGAACGGCGTCTTGGCCTGAGCCGGGTCGCTGGGGTACTGGAGGCGGCCGTTGACGGCGGCGCCGTCGAAGCTGTTGAAGCGGACCTCGTAGCCGTGCCGGCCCAGGTCTTTCAGCGTTGGCGTGAAGGCGGCCGGAGCGCTGTAGCGGTAGCGCGCCTGCATCTGATCGGGCGAGATTTGATAGGGCTTGAGTGCAAAGATGCCCCACCACAGCGCGGCCGTGGCGGCGATGAGGCCGAGGATGGAAACCATGATCTTGGCGCGAGTTTTCTTCTTCCAGATGGGTGTCTTCATGAGCGGTGACCTGCCAGGGCCTCTCGGGGCCGGGACGGCAAGGCTAAGTGGCCGCGTGTGAAGCATCTGTGAGCTCGGCGGGGGGACGATGCAAGCGGCCCCCCGCTCAGCGACTTGGCTCAGGGTGGGTTCAGTGCCCGCGCCGCCGCCACAGCGCCAGCAGGGTGCCCAGCCCCGCCAGGGCCAGGCCCAGCAAGCTGCCGGTGATCAGGGCCACCAGCAGCATGGAGTCCCCGCCGCCCGGAGCGCGTGGCAGCAGCTCCAGGATCAGCACGCTGGTCGGCCACATGCCGGCAGCCAACAACCAAGCCGCCAGCGGGTGCAGGCCGCGGCGCAGCAGCCAGCTGGGGGCCAGCAGGCAGGCCAGGGTCAGGGCGGCAAACAGGAGAAAGACCATGGTTGTCGGGGCTCAGACGATAGTGCCGGTGCCGGCCCCATCCGCGGGTGGCGGCGCGTCCATCAGGCAGACCGTGGTCCAGCCCGAAGCGTGCTGCAGCTCCAGCCGCAGGCCATGGCGCTCGGCCAGGCGGCGCACGATGGACAAGCCCAGGCCCAGGCCGGCGCTGCCTTCGCCCTTGAGGCCGGGCTGGCGGCCGGCCGCGTCGGTGCCCAGCAGGGCCTCGGGCGGGGCGGCACTGGCATTGGCGATGCTCAGGTGCTGCGCATCGGCGCTGATGCGGATCTGCGGCGTTTGCCGGTGGGCCAGGGCGTTGCCGAGCAGATTGGCCAGCAGCAGCTGGGTCAGGGCCGGCGGCCAGGAGCGGGTGAGGGCGGGCGGCACCTCGAGCTCCAGCTCGATGCCTTGCTGATCCAGCAAGGGGGCGTGGGCCAGCACCAGCTGTTCGATCTGGGGCAGCAGGGCCAGCGGCTGGGCCTGACCCGCGACCGTGCTCGGGTTCGGGCTGGCTTCGCGGGACAGGGCCAGCAGCAGCTCCACCGTCTGCTGCAGCTGCCAGAGGGCTGCTCTCATGGAGTTGAGCGTGGCGGTCTGCGCAGGCGGCAAGCTCTGGCCGGCCAGGCGCTCGCAGGCCAGGCTCAGCACCGCCAGCGGCGTGCGCAGCTCGTGGCTGGCATCGCGGCTGAAGGCCTGTTCGCGTGCGATGAACTCCCGCGTGCGCTGGTTTTGCTGGGCGAGGTGGGCTGCCAGTAGGCCCACTTCGTCGTCGCCATAACGCGCCGCCAGATCGGTGGGAAATTGTTCCGGTCGACTCTGCGCGACCGCTTGCGCCAGCCGGGCCAGAGGCGCGCTGGTGCGGCGCGCCAGCCACCAGCCCAGGCCCAGGGCCAGCAGGGCCAGGCCGCCGCCCCAGGCGCCCAGCCAGACCAGCAGCTGCCGGCGCATGGGCCGCACGATCAGCTGGCCGCTGACCTCGGCCACCAGCAGGCCGTGGTCTTCGGGCAGGGGCCAGAGGTGGTAGTGGCGGCCTTGCTCGCCGCTCAGTTCGCGGGACCGGGGCTCGCGCAGGCGCGCCTGCGCCAGGTCCTCGGGCAGGGCCTGGCCAGGCCGGTACAGGCGGATGAAGTCCTGCGCCGGCTCGCGCCAGCCCCTGCCGGCCCGCAGGCTGATGTCTTGGGCTTGGGCTTCCTGGCGCAGGGCGCTGTCGAAGAACTGGTCTTCGACGGTGTAGACAAAAGCCATGGCAAAGAGGCCGAACAGCGCGCTGACCAGCACGGTGTAGCCGGTGAAGGCCAGCATCAGGCGCTGCCGCAGGCGCGCACGGTAGCCGGTGGTGTTGATGCTCAGGTTCATGCGGGAAGGTCCAGGCGCAGACCCACGCTGTGCACGGTCTTGATCAAGGTTTGCGCCGGCCCCAGGGCTTGGCGCAAGGTGTAGAGATGGCTGCGCAAGGCGTCGGACTCGGGCGGCTCGTCGGCCCAGAGCGCCTGCTGCAGTTCGCTGCGGCTGAGCGTGCGCGGGTACGCCTCGGCCAGGGCCAGCAGCAGGCGGTAGGCCTGGCGCGGCAAGGGCGGCAAGACCTGACCCTCGATGCGCACTTCGGCGCTGCGCCGGTCGATCTGCAGCGGGCCGCGTTCCAGCAGGGGGCTGCGGCCGAGCTCGCCACGCCGGGACAGGGCCTGGCAGCGCCAGAGCAGTTCCTCGCCGGCAAAGGGCTTGAGCAGGTAGTCGTCGGCGCCGGCGGCGAAGCCCTGTCCTTTGTCGGCCAGGCTGTCGCGCGCGGTCAGCATCAGCACCGGGATGTGGCGTTCGGCCTGCTGGCGCAGGCGCTGGCAGATTTGCAGCCCGTCCAGGCCTGGCAGGCCCAGGTCCAGCAGCAGCACGTCGGGCGGCTGCTCCAGGGCCAGCTGCAGGCCCAGGCGGCCGTCGCTGGCTTCCTCGACCCGCCAGCCGGCCGCTTGCAGCAGCTCGACGATCTGGGCACGCAGCGGCGCGTGGTCTTCGACCACGAGGATGCGCAGAGGCAGGCTGGGTGTCGTCGTCATGGGGCCTTGCTGCTCGATCAGGGTTGGTGGTGATTGACGGTGGCCAGCGATTGTTTCGCTTCCTGGATGCTCAGGCTCAGACGCTCGTGCTTGAAGTGCGGCTCGGCCAGGCGCATCAGCGAAAGCGCTTGGCGGCGGCTCGCATCATCGCCGGCATTCTTGAACTGGTAGACGCCCAGCATGGCGATCAGCTCCATTTTGTAGGCCTTGGCATCGGCGGCCAGCTGCGCTTGCACGGCGGCCTGTTCGCCCTCCAGCCAGCGCTGTGCCAGGCTCATGGTGGCTTCATCGCGAAAGGGCTGGCGAGCCTTGGGCTCCTGGCCCAGCGCGCGCAGCACGGCCTCGGTCATGGCGGTGGTGGAGAAGGGGTTCTGGCCGGTGATCAGGCGGCCGTCCACCACCACTTTGGGCATCATCAGCGAGGCTTCGTCCCAGCGCGCGCCCTGGGCCTTGAGCTTGTCTTCCAGCAGCCAGGGGAACTGAGCCGCCCACTTCTTGCCGAAGGCCGCTTCTTCCTCATTGCTGAAACCGGTGAGGCGGCGGCCGGCGACCAGGGGCTGGCCATCGGCGCGCCGCACCTCGGCCAGGGCGGCCGGGCCGTGGCAGACGGCGGCGATCACGCCGCCCTGGGCGTCCATCTCGCGCAGCAGCGTGTGCAGGCCGGGGTCTTTGGGCAGGTCGAACATGGCGCCCTTGCCGCCCATGACCAGCACGGCGCGGTAGTCGCTGGCCTTCAGCTCGGCCGTGCTGCGGGTTTGCTTCAGGGCGGCCAGGGCTTGCGGGTCGGCGGCCAGGCGGCTGTTGTAATCGTCCGCCGGGTCGTAGCGGTCGGCCTCGACGGCGCCGCCCTTGGGGCTGGCGACCTCGATGTTCAGGCCGTTGGCACGCAGCAGCAGCCAGGCCTGGGCGAACTCGTCCATCTCAAAGCCGGGCCGGGTCTTGCCCTGCTCGCGACCTTCGCCGCTGACGACGATCAGGACTTTGGCCGGCGTACTGGCTGTGGGTGTGACGGCCCAGCTGGGCGACATGCCGAGGGTCAGGCAGGTGGAGGCCAGCAGGGCGCTGACGAGGCGGTGACGGAGCAGATGTTTCATGTGGGAGTTCCAGACGGTGGGTGTGAGCCACAGTCTAGAAATCCCCTTGTGAAGCCGATGTCAAGCCGGTGTCAAGCCGATGTCATGGCGCCCAGCCGGGCCGCCGGGCTCAGACCCCGGCTTGGGCGCGCCGGCGGCGAGCGATGAAACCGATGGCGCCCAGCCCGGCCAGCATCAGCGCATAGCTCTCTGGTTCCGGCACTGCCGTCACCGTGATCGTGCCGTTGGTGTAGAGCTGGCTGTAATCCAGCTGTGTGCCTGCGGCCAGGCTCAAGCCCGAGGCGTCGATGGCCTTGAAGGTGCCGCTGCTGCTGCCCCAGTCGAGCAGGTCAAAGCTTTGGCCGGCCTGCGCCACAAAGCCGTTCCAGGATTTCAAGGTCAAGGTGCCGCCCATCCTCAGGTTGCCGCCGATCACCAGCTTGTCGAAGCTGCTGTCCAAGAGGGGCGAACCCAGGGCGCAGCTTTGCGCCGTGCAGGCCGCGGTGCCGCCGATCTCCGCTTCGTAGAAGTTGCTGGAAGCGAAGACCACCGAGCCTTGGATGTAGCCGTAGCCCGGCGAGTTGCCGATGTTCAGGCCTCCCTCGAAGAACATCTTGCCGTCGCCGTTGACATTGGATCCGGTGCGTTGCTTCACCAGGCCCGCGAAGGTGGCGACCGAACCTTCTGAAACACGCAGCTCCGCGTCACTCATCACCTCGACGCTGCCGTAGAAGCTGGTGTTGCTCTGACCGGAGAGGATGATCTCGCTGCCGGCCTGGGCCACGATGTCGGCGCGCACGTCCGAGGTGCCGCCGCTCAGCAGGATCTGGCCCTTGTTGCTCAGCGTGCCCGAGCGCAGGGTGCCGAAGCCGTTGATGCTGGCGCCGACTTCGTTGACCAGCGCTCGGCCGTTGTTGTCCACGGTGCCGCCACTCAGCTGGATTTGACCTGCGTTGCTGGCCAGGCCCTGGCTGATCAGCAGCTTGCCGCCGTCGCTTGCGGCCAGGATGCCGCGGTTGGAACCGACCATCTGACCGGCCATCGTCAGCGTGCCGCCTTGAGCTTCCATGCGGCCGTTCGCGTCGGCTTGCGTGATGTTGTTGTTGATCTTGCCGAAACCTTGGATCAGGCCGCGGTTGTCGACCTGGCCGCCCGCCAGGTTGGCCGCATTGCTGCTCAGCAAGACCTGACCCCGGTTGACGAAGTTGGCATCGATCTGGGTTCGGCCGGCGTCGACGATCAGGCTGCCGTTGTTGCTGAAGCCCGAACTGATGCGACCGCTGCCGCTGATGCTGCCTTGGGCCGCATTCACGACGGCGGCCGTGCCCGAAATGAAGCCGCCGTTCAAGTTCAGGCTGCCGCGGTTGTTCAGGTCTGCGCCTTGCAGACTGAGCGTACGGCCGGCCTGCATGTCCCAGGTGCCCGAGTTCTCATTGAGGCCGGTGCTGCTCAAGACCAGCGTGCCTTCGCCCTGCCGCAGCAGGCCGGCGTTGTTGAAACCGCCGCTGCCGGTGATCACGCCGTAGCCATTCACGATGCCCGAGCTCACGGCTGCACCGGCGGTTCGGAACGTGCCGCCGCTCAACTGCAGGACGCCGCTGCTGTTCATCCCGCCCGCACCGACGCTGAGCTCGCTGAAGCTGCCCACCTCAGCTTGCCCTTGCAGGACCAGGCTGCCGGCGTTGGCGTTGCCGCCGCTCAGGTTCAGGGCGCTGGCGCCGCCGATCGTCAGCGCATTGGCCACGCTCAAGGTCTTGCCGCTGGACAGGGTGCTGAAGGAGGGCAGCAGGGCCGAACCCAGGCTGGCCTTGTCGGTGTAAGCCAGAACGCCCTTGATCCAGTTGAAGGAGCCACCGCTGGCCATGGAGGCGTTGGCGATCTGCAAGCTGCCGCCATCGAGCGTGAGCACGCCCCGCGCGCCAATCGCCAAGTCTTGCGCCGTCACTTTGCCTGCATCCAGAATGCTCAGTGAAGCTTGGCCGCTTTGGCCGACGATGAGGCTCAAGGTATTGACCCATTGCGATCCTTGGCCGGTCACCACCGCGTTGCCGGTACTGCCGAGCCTGTCTGCAATCACCGAATTGACGTTGCTGGCCAAACCACCGTTCTCAATGGTCAAGCTGCCAGAGCCCTGCTCGCCAACCAGGAAGAGCGAACCTGCGCTGCTGAATTGCGAGCCGAGACCGCTGACCAGGAGAGTGCCCTTGCTGTCCGGCGCAGTGCCAAGCTTGGCGCTGTTGCTGATGTTGACCTGGGCGCTGTTCTGAACCGTCAAAACGCCGGTGCCGCTGTGGCCGATGTTGATGTCTCTCGTGCTCAGTTTGGACGAGTTTCCGTCCACCAAGAGCGTCCCTTGGCTCAGCTTGCCCCGCGCGATGTCCAAGATGTCCAGCGTCGCGCTGCTGCCGGCCTTGATGTTCAAGTTCAGTGACTCATTGGCCAGATTGCCCAAGGCAATCGTTCCGCCTTTCTGAATGGCCACGTTGTTGCTCAAGGTCAGCTTGGTGCTGCTGCCGGACAGCCAGGCATTGCTGAGCAGCATGCCGTTGCTGCCGCCATTCCAGATCTGTTCGGCGCTGCCGCCGATCGCTTCCACGGCCACGTTGAAGGTCTGCCTCTGGCCCAGGTTGCTGACGTTGCCGCTCAGCTTCAAGGTGGTCGGTGTCGAGGCCTTGGGCGTCAGGATGAAGTCGGTGGCATCGGCGGTGAAGGAGATGTCTTTCAGCAGCAGGACCTGAGCCGTTGCGCCGGAAATGTCAACGATTTGCAGCGGTGCCTTGTTGCCGTTGTAGACCAGGGAGTCGCCGTCCTTGGGTACGCCGACCGAGGCGCCACTCCAGTTGCCGGCCGTGCTCCACAAAGCGGTGGGGCCGCCGGGGGTGGTGGTCGCGCCGGTCCAGGTCCAGACGGCGGCCTCTGCCGTGTCGACGATGCCCAGGCTCAGCGCCGTGGCGATGGCCAGGCAGAGCGTGGACGGACGAGGCGCGCCTGACATCGGGCTGGTGACTCGGCGAACTGTGGGGCGCTTGGCCGCGGCGGTGCTGGTGTTCATGGATGTTCCCTGTAGGCTCTGTATCGTTGGAGGAATGAGGTCGCTGTCATGCACCGAGGGATCGCCCAAGTCAGGGCTTGTGTATGGCCATCCAGGCATCGGTACAACGCATCGCAGTTTCCGAAGATTCGCCTTCTGCGTGTGCGACATAACGCGACGATTCACGACACCGCTGTCATATGGGCTGCAGCAATGTCATACAGGGCGCGCGCTGAATTGGCTTACGATCCACTGCCTTGCCCACAGCACTCGCTGCCGAGTGCGCCCGACCTTGCCAAGGCGCTCCTGATGTCCCAGCCCTCCCTGCTGCTTGTCGACGACGATGTCGAGCTTTCCGCCATGCTGCTGCGCCTCTTGCAGGCGGAAGGATGGGCGGTGCGTGCGGCCCACAATGCCGCGCAGGCCGAGCAGGCGCTGGCCAGTGCGCTGCCGGCAGTCGTGCTGCTCGATGTGATGCTGCCCGATGCCAGTGGCATGGATCTGTGCCGGCGCTGGCGGGCCGCCTACCCGGGACTGGGCATCTTGATGCTGACCGCCCGAGGCGACCCTTTCGACCGTGTGCTGGGCCTGGAACTGGGCGCCGATGACTACCTGGCCAAGCCCTTCGAGAAGCGCGAGCTGGTGGCGCGGCTGCGTGCGCTGATCCGACGTCAGGCGCCGCCGGCCAGCCAGCCGGTCACCACCTGGAGCTTTGGCCCGCTGCACGTGAACCTGCTGCGCCGCGAGGTGTCGGTCAGCGAGCAAGTCATCACACTGACCGGTATCGAGTTCAGGCTGCTGATTGAGCTGATTCGCACCCCCGGCCAGGCCGTCTCGCGCGAGCAGCTGAGCGAGGCGGTGCAGGCGGGCAGCTACCGGCCGCAGGACCGCACGGTGGATGTGCAGGTCGGGCGACTGCGCCGCCGCCTGGAACAGGCCATGCCCGGAAGTGATTGGATAGAGACCATTCGGGGTGAGGGTTATGCTTTTGTGCCGAGGCTTGCGCCTTCGCGGAGCCCCGGCGGTGATGATCCCCAAGCGCTTTGATTCCTTATTTTTGCGCCTGGTCTTGGCCCAGGTGTTGCTGCTGGCCGGCTTTGTGCTGGTTTTTGGTGGCTTGCTGGTCGTGGAGCGCAATCAGTTGCTGGCGCCTCACCTCGCGGCATCGTTGGCGCCGCAGCTGATACAGGCGCTGCGCGCGCCCCGCCCGATTGATGTGCCGGCCTATGGCTTGATTTCGGGTGTCCAGATCCACACGGCCCCTCCGGACGGGCTCAGACTGGATGTGACGGCCTGGCCCGCCCCCGTGGAGTTTTTGCGGGAATTGGCCCGACACGGAATCACGGCGGACCAGGTGTGGCTGAACTTCAGTGAGGGTCAGGTCCGCCTGTTGACGCAAGTCCGCTTGGCTGACACGACTCCGGTCTGGATGAGCGGTGCGGGTGCTGCGGCACTGCCGCGTTGGGCTCCGCGCATGACCGTCGGCCTGGCGCTGATGATCTTGGTGCTCGCCTGGCTCAGCCGGAGCTTCGCTCGGGATTTGACGGGGCCCTTGGCGCATTTGCGTGCGCACATGCAAGCCCACGCGGACAGTGGCCATCAGCAGGGAGCCTTGAGGCTGAGTCGGCAGTCCAGCAGGGCGCCGCCCGAGTTGATCGCCATCTCTGCCGCATACCAGTCACTGGCGGATCGCTTGCAGCGCAACGAGCGGGAGCGGGCTTTGTTGCTGGCCGGTGTTTCGCATGATCTGCGCAGCCCCTTGAGTCGCATCCGGCTGGCTGCGGAGATGTTGCCCGAGTCAGTTGAGAACGCAGAGGGTGTGGCCAGCATCACGCGCAATGTGGACCATGCGGATCGACTCACAGCCAGTTTTCTGGAGTTTGTGAGGGCCAGCGCTGTGGAGTTGGCGGAAGAGGTGGATCTGGTGCAGTTGGCGCAGCGCGCTTTGGCTGGCTTTGAGCTGCCTTTGAGCGATTTAGCCTTGAAGGTGCCTGAGTGCTTGAAGCTCCAGAATGCCCATGGCTTGTTGATCGAGCGCCTGATCGTCAACTTGATCGACAACGCGATCAAGCATGGCGGTTTGCCAGTCGAGGTCGAGCTATCGCAGGTCGGCGATGACAGTGCCCTGCTGATCGTTTCGGATGCAGGCCCGGGCTTGCCGCCCGGCGGCGCTGGCCATCTGCTGGAAGCCTTTGCCCGCGGTGATGCCAGCCGCAACCTGCCGGGCTTCGGCCTGGGCCTGGCCATCGTGCAGCAGACGGTGGTGCGTTTGGGCGGCGAGCTCTCTTTCGCGCAAGTGGGGCCTCGCCATCAGGTCAGGGCGCGCCTGCCGCTGCATCGCTGAATGAAGGGCGGGGTGGGCGGCGCAAACGGCCCGCCCCGCCGAGCAGCACATCAGCTCATGCCTTGATGCCGCAGCAAGGCATCGATCTGGGGCTCGCGGCCGCGGAAGGCCTTGAAGCTGTCCATGGCCGGGCGTGAGCCGCCGACTTCCAGGATGTTCTGCAGATAGCGGCGGCCGGTCTCGGCGTTGAACACGCCTTCCACCTCGAAGGCGCTCCAGGCATCGGCGCTGAGCAGCTCCGCCCATTTGTAGCTGTAGTAGCCGGCCGAATAGCCGCCCGCGAAGATGTGCGAGAAGCTGTGCTGGCTGCGGTTGAAGTCGGGTGACTTCATCAGGGTCACTTCGCTGCGCACCTCGTTCAGCACGGCCTGGATCTGCGCGGCGCTGTCGGTCTCGGCATGCAGGCGCATGTCGAACAGGGCGAACTCGATCTGGCGCAGAGTCTGCATGCCGCTCTGGAAGTTCTTGGCCGCCAGCATCTTGTCGAAGAGCTCGCGCGGCAGGGGCTCGCCGCTGTCGACCTGGGCGGTCAGCTGCTGAAGCACCTCCCATTCCCAGCAGAAGTTCTCCATGAACTGACTGGGCAGTTCGACGGCATCCCACTCGACGCCTGAGATGCCGGAGACGCCCAGCTCGTCCACCTGGGTCAGCAGGTGGTGCAGGCCGTGGCCGAATTCGTGGAACAGGGTGGTGACGTCGTCGTGGGTCAGCAGTGCCGGCCGATCACCCGCAGGCTGCGTGAAGTTGCAGACCAGCTGGGCCACCGGCGTCTGCTGTGTGCCCTCGGGCCGGGCCCAGCGGCTGCGCACTTCGTCCATCCAGGCGCCGGGGCGCTTGCCGGGGCGGGCGTAGAGGTCGAGATAGAACTGGCCAACCAGGGCGCCATTCCGCTCCAAACGATAAAACTTGACGGACTCGTGCCAGACCTCGGCCGGCTGCTCGCTGATCGTCACCTGGAACAGGCGCTCGATGATGCTGAACAGGCCAGCCAGCACTCGTGGCACCGGGAAATACTGGCGTACCGCTTCGTCGCTGAAGGCGTAGCGGGCTTCCTTGAGCTTCTCGGAGGCGTAGGCCGTGTCCCAGGCCTGCAACTCGGCCAGGCCCAGCTCGCGGG
This sequence comes from Paucibacter sp. DJ2R-2, assembly GCF_025717675.1. Taxonomy (GTDB): domain Bacteria; phylum Pseudomonadota; class Gammaproteobacteria; order Burkholderiales; family Burkholderiaceae_C; genus Paucibacter_A. Next base: position 291,138 of record NZ_JAJIRT010000002.1, on the reverse strand, counting down.
CCGCGAACTCGCGCAGCTCGGCCAGGTCCTTCTCGGCAAAGGGGCGGGCGCGGCGGGCCAGGTCTCGCAGGAAATCGAGCACCTGCTGCGGCGAATCGGCCATCTTGGCGGCCAGCGAAGCTTCCGCGAAATTGGCGAAACCCAGCAGCTCCGCTTCTTCCTGGCGGAGCTGCAGCAGCTCTTGCATGACGGCGCTGTTGTCCTGCTCGGGTTTGTCGCCCAGTTCGCTGGCGCGGGTCACATAGGCGGTGTAGAGCCGCTGGCGCAGGCCGCGGTGGCTGCCGTACTGCATGACAGGTAGGTAACTGGGGAAATGCAGGGTGAGCTTGTGGCCTTCCTTGCCCTCGGCCTCGGCGGCAGCGCGCGCAGCCTGCACCGCGTCGGCCGGCACGCCGGCCATCTCGTCCGCGCTGGCGTAGTAGGCATAGCCGTCGGTGGCGTCCAGCACATGCTCGGAGAAAGTCTGGGCCAGCTCGGCGCTGCGTTCCTGGATGGCGGCGAAGCGGGTCTTGGCCTCGCCATGAAGCTCGGCGCCGGAGAGCACGAAGTCACGCAGCCAGAGCTTGAGTGCCTGCTGGCGCGCCGGGTTCAGCGTGGCCGCGGTCGGGCTGGCGGCGATGGCCTTGTACTTGGCGTAGAGCCGCTCGTCCGAGCCCTGGCGGGTGAAGAACTCGGTGACAGCCGGCAGGGCGGCGTTGTAGGCCTCGCGCAGCTCGGGCGTGTTGGCCACGGCATTGAGGTGGCCGACGGCGCCCCAGGACGCACCCAGACGTTCGGTGGCCACGCCGAGGCTGGCGGACAAGGCTTCGAAATCGGCCGGCGTCGCCTCCGAGGTGGCCAGGGCCAGGGCGGCATCGGCCTTGTTCAGCAGCTGTTCGACCGCCGGGGCGATGTGCTCGGGGCGGATGCTGGCAAAGGCCGGCAGGGCGGCAGTGGACAAAAGCGGATTGCTCATACGGCGCCTGCGGTTTGAGCTGCGGCGCGTTCGGCCGACTCCATCGTGTTGACCAGCAGCATGGTGATGGTCATAGGGCCGACGCCACCGGGCACCGGGGTGATCCAGCCGGCCACGTCCTTGACGCCCGCGAAATCGACGTCGCCGCAGAGCTTGCCTTCATCGTTGCGGTTCATGCCCACATCGATGACCACCGCGCCCGGCTTGACCATGTCGGCCGTCAGCACATCGCGCTTGCCCACGGCGGCCACGACGATGTCGGCCTGGCGGGTGTGGTGGGCCAGGTCGGCGGTGCCGCTGTGGCAGACCGTCACGGTGGCATTGGCCTGCAGCAGCATCATGGCCATGGGCTTGCCGACGATGTTGGAGCGGCCGATCACCACGGCATGCTTGCCGCGCAGGTCCTTCATGCCGATGCTTTCCAGCATCTTCATGCAGCCGTAGGGCGTGCAGGCCTTGAAGCCGGTCTCGCCCACCATCAGCGCGCCGGCACTCTCAATCGCGAAGCCGTCCACGTCCTTGGCCGGAGAGATGGCCTCGATGACCTTGTGGTCGTCGATGTGCTTGGGCAGGGGCAGCTGCACCAGGATGCCGTGGATGGCGGGGTCATTGTTCAGGGCCTCGACGCGGGCCAGCAGTTCGGCCTCGCTCATGGTCGCTTCGTACTTTTCCAGCACCGAGTGCAGGCCGGCGTCGGCGCAAGCCTTGACCTTGTTGCGCACATAGACCTGGGAGGCCGGGTTGTCGCCCACCAGCACCACGGCCAGGCCCGGTTTCAGGCCCTTGGCCGTCAGCGCCGCGGCGCGTTGCGCCACTTCGGCGCGGACTTGTTGGGACAGGGCGTTGCCGTCGATCAGTTGGGCGGTCATGTTTGTGCTTCCAGAAATGCAACGAGGCCGCATTCAGCGGCCTCGTCAGGGTGAGTCGATATCAGGCCTTGGCCGGTGCGCCCAGGGCGATCTTGAGCAGATCGGCCACCGTGTTGGCGTTCAGCTTTTCCATGATGTTGGCGCGGTGCGCCTCCACCGTCTTGATGCTGATGCCCAGGTCGTCGGCGATCTGCTTGTTCAGGCGGCCGGCGACGATGCGCTCCAGCACCTGGGATTCACGCGTGGTCAGGCGCGAGAGCAGGGCGTCGCGGCTGGCGGCTTCCTGGTGGGTGGAGAAGGCGTTGCGAGCCTGGTCCAGCATGCGCTCGACCAGGGCCACCAGTTCTTCTTCCTTGAAAGGCTTTTCGATGAAGTCCATCGCGCCCTTTTTCATGGTCTGCACCGCCATGGGCACATCGCCGTGGCCAGTGATGAAGACCACCGGCAGGGGGCTGTGGCGCTCGATCAGGCGGTCTTGCAGCTCCAGGCCGCTCATGCCTTCCATGCGGATGTCGGCGATCAGGCAGGCGACTTCGCGGGGGTCATAGCGGCTGAGGAAGGATTCGGCGGAGTCGAAGCACTTGACCCGGTAGTCCTTGCCTTCGAGCAGCCATTGCAGCGAGTCGCGTACGGCCTCGTCATCATCGACGACGTAGACATTGCCCTTCTTCGGAATCAGACTCATGGTGTCGCTTGTTTGTTTACTGCGGATCCTTCGGATCCTGTCGTCGGCCCGAGTGGCCCATTCGCCAGAGGCGGGTCAACTCGGGAGATGTCTACCGGGATGCTGAAGGCGAACCTGCAGCCTACAACAGCCTCGCCATTGTATAAGTTCTCAGCACGGATCCGACCCTGGTGAGACTCCACGATAGACCGGCATAACCCTAGGCCGATGCCCAATCCATCGGCCTTGGTCGAGAAGAAAGCCTCGTACATCCGGGAGATCACCTCCTCGGGCATGCCCGGGCCCATGTCGGTGACGCTGAAGTCGATATGGCCCCCGAGTTCGGGGGTGTGCTTGGGCACCACACGCAGTTCGATGTGGCGGCGCGACACCGGCAGGCCTGCGTTGTCGATCGCCTCGGCCGCGTTCTTGAGCAGGTTCATCAAGACCTGTTCGATCAAGATGGGGTCCACCATCAGGGTCGGCAGGCGCTGCGCGATGTAGGTGTGGATGGCCACATTGCGGCGGCGCAGCTCGATGCCGGCCAGCTCGACCGCATCCTCGACGATGTCGAAGGCCTGGGCCGCTTCTCGCTTGGGCTCGCTGCGTTTCACGAAGTTGCGGATGCGGTGGATGATCTGACCGGCGCGCTGGGCCTGCTTGGCGGTCTTTTCCAGCGCGGCCAGCAGATCGTCCTTCTGGATGCTGTCATTGCGAACCCGCGAGACCATGCCGTTGCAGTAGTTGGTGATGGCGGTCAGGGGTTGGTTCAGCTCGTGGGCCACGCTGGAGGCCATTTCGCCCATGGTCATCAGGCGGCTGGTCATCTGTGCCTTCTCGGCCTGGTTGGCGGCCTGGGCTTCGGCATGGCGGCGGGTGGTGATGTCGGTGGCGATCAACATCTGCGCCAGGCGGCCGTCGGTCCACTGCAGGTAGCGCGAGCGCACGTCGAACCACATCTCCAGCGACTCGACATACACCTCGCGCGGGTCCGAGCCCATTTCGGTCAGGGCCTGGGCGGGCAGGCCGCTGTAGTCGTCCACCTCTTCGTCGGCGTCCGGCCCGCTGCTGCGGCCCAGCTGGCTGCCCGAGAGCAGGGCATGGCCGGCCGGGTCGGCGCCGAACCAGAGCCGGTAGCTGCGGTTGGCGAACAGCAGCTCACCCTGCTGCACCGAGAGCACGGACACGGCGGCGTCCAGGCCTTCCAGCACGGTGGTGAAGCGCTCATGCGAGGCGGACAGCTGGTCGCGCACGCGCTTGGCCTCGGTGATGTTGGTCATCGAGGTCATCCAGCCAGTCTGCTTGCCCTTGCTGTCCACCAGGGGCGAGATGTAGACGCGGCCGTCGAAGATGGTGTGGTCCTTGCGCAGGATCTTCACCTCGACGCCGCCGGCCGGGCTGCGCCCTTGCAGCTCTTGCTGCAGCAGGCGGGCGTTTTCCTCCAGGCGGTCGGGTGGCCAGAAGGGGAAGGGCGGCTTGCGGCCGATCAGCTCGGCTTCCGAGAAGCCGGTCATGGCGCAGAAGGCCGGGTTGACGTAGGAGATGCGCGACTCCATGTCCATGGCGCGCATGCCGGTCAGCATGGAGTTCTCCATGGCGCGGCGGAAATTGGTTTCGCTGGACAGCGCGTTCTGGATGTGCAGGCGCCGGCGCATGTGCTTCCAGGTGCCCAGCAGCATCCAGACGGTCAGCACCGAGAGCGCCACCACCATCCAGAACAAGGTGTTGCTGATCAGTCCGATCGAGGTGCGGTAGCCCTCGCCGCGCAGCACCAGGCCGTTCATGGCCGGGGCCAGCGGCACCTCGTGCAGGATCAGGGCGCGCTTGGGGCGCGTGCCCGGCATTTGCGTGACGGTGCTGGCGACGATCTGCTCGCCAGCGTCGAGGATGGCCACCACATGGCGGGTCGTCACCTCGCTGGGCACGTAGTAGCGCAACAGGGCTTCGATCGAGTACTCGGCGATCAGCACGCCGGCAAAGCCGCTGCGGTCGATCAGAGGCACATGGATCTGGAACACCCGGGTGCCGATGTTGTCGGCAAAGGGCGGTGAGTAACTGGGCTGGCGGCGTTCGCGCGCCGCCTGGAAGGCCAGCTCGGCCGGGTTGCTCTGATTGGCCAGGGGCATGGAGGGGTCATGGCCCTCGGCCGACATCAGGGAGTCGTCCTGGAAGCCGGCGCCGCTGACGCTGGCGCGTGCCTCGCGGCGATTGCTCAGCCAGGTGATGTGGGTGATTTCGGGCCGGTCGCGGGCGAAGGCCTTGGCCTGGGCGCTGAACTCCTGGGTGTCGACCGCGCGGGTGACGATCTCGCGCGCGATGCGCAGCAGCTGTTCCTGGTTGTCATTCAGGCGCACGCGGATCTGCTGCTGGGCGATCTCGCTGTCGCGCTTGACGGCCTCCGACTCGCGCTCGATTTCCTCGTTTCGCAGGTACCAGAAGGCCAGGATGATGGCGGTCAGGAAGAGCAGGACGGAGATCAGCGGGCCCAGGGTGGCGAAGCGGTCTTGCCGCGAGGGCGACTGGCTGAGCCACCAGCGCACCAGCACCCGGCGCAGGGGCTGAACCATCTGGCGCGCAGCGCCTTGGAGATCGGTAAGAAAAGACATAGCGGGCGATTATCCGGGTGCGGCAGGGGCTTTTTGTTTGACACTCCTCTGTAACTCTTTTCGCAATATGAAAAGCATTCGCACCATTTGAGAGTGGGCAAATCTTGTGAGACACTCGCCGCAAACGCACACGACGTTCAAGCCGTTGCTTTGTCCGGAGCATTGTCCGGGCAAGGTTTTTTAGCCTGGGGACGGGCAGTGAAGCTGGCGCAAAACCAGCCGCTGCATGCCCCTCGAGTCAAATCTTCGGAGACAAGCCATGTCCGCGCAGCCCCAGTCCTTTCTAGGCGCAGCCGCCAATGACACCGATTCGCTGGAAACCAAGGAATGGCTGGACGCTCTGTCCGCCGTCATTGGTGAAGAAGGTGGTGAACGTGCCCATTTCCTGCTGAACACCCTGATCGAGCATGCCCGCCAGTCCGGCATCGACGTGCCCTTCTCGGCCACCACGGCCTATGTGAACACCATTCCTGCTGAGCAGGAAGCGCGTTGCCCCGGCAATATCGAGATCGAGAAGCGCCTGCGCGCCTATATGCGCTGGAACGCCATGGCCATGGTCGTGCGCGCCAACCGCCTGAACCCGGCCGACGGTGGCGATCTGGGCGGCCATATCGGCTCCTTCGCCTCGCTGGCCTCCATGCTGGGCGCCGGCTTCAACCATTTCTGGCATGCCGAGAGCGCCGAACCAGGCAAAGAGCACGGCGGCGACCTGCTCTACATCCAAGGCCACAGCGCCCCCGGCATTTACGCCCGCGCCTTCCTGGAAGGCCGCCTGAACGAGGCGCAGCTGGACAACTTCCGCCAGGAAGTCGACGGCAAGGGCCTGTCCAGCTACCCGCATCCGAAGCTGATGCCCGAGTTCTGGCAGTTCCCGACCGTCTCTATGGGCCTGGGCCCCTTGATGGCCATTTATCAGGCGCGCTTCCTGAAGTACCTGCATGCACGCGGCATCGCCAACACCGAGAACCGCAAGGTCTGGGCCTTCATGGGCGACGGCGAGATGGACGAGCCGGAATCCTTGGGCGCCATCGGCCTGGCCGCACGCGAAGGCCTGAACAATCTGGTCTTCGTCATCAACTGCAATCTGCAGCGCCTGGACGGCCCGGTGCGCGGCAACGGCAAGATCATCCAGGAACTCGAAGGCGAGTTCCGCGGCAGCGGCTGGAAGGTCATCAAGCTGATTTGGGGCAAGGGCTGGGACGAGCTGCTGGCGCGCGACAAGAGCGGCAAGCTCAAGCAGCTGATGATGGAAACCGTGGACGGCGACTACCAGGCCATGAAGGCCAATGACGGCGCTTACGTCCGCAAGCATTTCTTCGGCAAGTACCCCGAGACCGCCAAGCTGGTCGAGCACATGAGCGACGAGGAGATCTTCGAGCTGCGCCGTGGTGGCCACCAGCCCGAGAAGGTCTTCGCCGCTTTCCATGCCGCCCACAACAACGACTCCAAGCAGCCGACGCTGTTGCTGGTCAAGACCGTCAAGGGCTACGGCATGGGCAAGGCCGGTGAAGGCAAGAACACCGTCCACCAGACCAAGAAGCTGACCGACGAGGACATCAAGTACATCCGCGACCGTTTCGGCATCCCGATTCCCGACAGCGAGCTGCCCAAGCTGCCTTACTACAAGCCGGCCGACGACACGCCCGAGATGCGCTATCTGCACGAGCGCCGCAAGGCCCTGGGCGGCTACCTGCCGCAGCGCCGCGTCAAGGCCGACGAGAGCTTCAGCGCACCGCCGCTGGACACCTTCAAGGCCGTGCTCGAGCCGACCGCCGAAGGCCGCGAGATCTCGACCACGCAGGCCTATGTGCGCTTCCTGACCCAGCTGCTGCGTGACAAGGACCTGGGCCCGCGCGTCGTGCCCATCCTGGTCGACGAGGCCCGCACCTTCGGCATGGAAGGCCTGTTCCGCCAGATCGGCATCTACAACCCCGCAGGTCAGAACTACACCCCGGTCGACAAGGACCAGGTGATGTACTACCGCGAGGCCAAGGACGGCCAAATCCTGCAAGAAGGCATCAACGAAGCCGGCGGCATGGCCAGCTGGATCGCTGCGGCCACCAGCTACTCGACGAACAACCGGGTCATGATCCCGTTCTACGTCTACTACTCGATGTTCGGCTTCCAGCGCATCGGTGACCTGGCCTGGGCGGCCGGCGATATGCAGGCGCGCGGCTTCCTGCTGGGCGGCACCTCGGGCCGCACCACGCTGAACGGCGAAGGCCTGCAGCACGAAGACGGCCACAGCCACATCCTGGCCGGCACGATTCCGAACTGCATCAGCTATGACCCGAGCTTCGCGCACGAAGTGGCGGTGATCATGCAGCACGGCCTCAAGCGCATGGTGGAAGACCAGGAGAACGTCTACTTCTACATCACCCTGCTGAACGAGAACTACGCCATGCCCGGCCTCAAGGTCGGCACCGAGGCGCAGATCCTGAAGGGCATGTACCTGCTGGAAGAAGCCCAGGCCGGCACGGCCCTGACGGTCAATTTGCTCGGCTCCGGCAGCATTCTGCGCGAAAGCCAGGCGGCCAAGGTCTTGCTGGAGCAGGAGTGGGGCGTGGGCGCCCATGTCTGGAGCTGCCCGAGCTTCAACGAGCTGGCCCGCGACGGCCAGAACGCCGAGCGCTGGAACCTGCTGCACCCGACCGAGCTGTCCTGCGTGCCTTTCGTGACCCAACAGCTGAGCCGCACCAGCGGCCCGGTCGTGGCCTCGACCGACTATATGAAGAACTACGCGGAACAGATCCGCGCCTTCATCCCCGCCGGCCGCAGCTTCAAGGTTCTGGGTACCGATGGTTTCGGCCGTTCGGACTTCCGCTCCAAGCTGCGCGAGCACTTCGAAATCAACCGCCACTACATCGTCGTCGCTGCGCTCAAGAGCCTGGCCGATGAAGGCAAGATCCCGGCCACCAAGGTGGCTGAGGCGATTGCCAAGTACGGCCTCAACGTCAACAAGATCAACCCCCTGTACGCTTGATCGCGCTCGCGGAGACAGACATGGCATTGGTAGAAGTGAAAGTTCCCGACATCGGGGACGTCAAGGACGTGGCGGTGATCGAGCTGCTCGTCAAGGTGGGCGACACGGTGTCCGTGGAGCAAAGCCTGATCACGGTCGAGAGCGACAAGGCCTCGATGGAGATTCCGAGCAGCCACGCTGGCGTGGTGCGCGAGATCAAGGTCGCCCTGGGTGACAAGGTCAATGAAGGCAGCCTGGTGCTGCTGGTCGAGGCTGCGGGCTCGGCGGCTGTTGCTGTGCCGGCTGCCGCTCCTGCTGCACCGGCTCCGGTCGCTGCTGCGCCGGTGGCCGCTGTTCCTGTGGCCGCCGCCTCGGCAGCAGCGAGCAGCCTGGTCGAAGTGTTCGTGCCCGATATCGGCGACTTCGAGTCGGTGGCGGTGATCGAGGTCTTCGTCAAGGTCGGCGACAGCATCAAGGTCGAGCAAAGCCTGATCACGGTCGAGAGCGACAAGGCCTCGATGGAGATCCCGTCTTCGCACGCTGGTGTGATCAAGGAATTCAAGGTCAAGCTCGGTGACAAGGTGGCCAAGGGCTCGCTGCTGGCGCTGGTGGAAGTGCAGGGCGCTGCTGCTGCACCCGTGGCCGCCGCGCCTGTGGCTGCTGCACCCGTGACTGCTCCGGCTGCTGCAGCCGTGGTGGCCGCGCCGGCTGCTGCTGCAGTTGTAGCCGTGCCCGCTCACGACCCGAGCGTGCTCAAGGGCAAGCTGCCGCACGCCTCGCCCAGCATCCGCCGCATGGCGCGTGAGCTGGGTGTGCCGCTGGACGAGGTCAAGGGCACGGGCCCGAATGGCCGCATCCAGGAGCAAGACCTGCAGGCCTTTGTCAAGGCCGTGATGGCCGGTGCGGTGCAGACCGCAGCGCAAAAGGCGGTGGCACCTGCAGCTGCCCCGGCTGCGGCCGGCGGCGCGGGCCTGGCTGGCCTGCTGCCCTGGCCCAAGGTGGACTTCGAGAAGTTCGGCGCCATCGAGCGCAAGGACCTCAGCCGCATCAAGAAGATCAGCGGTGCCAATCTGCACCGCAACTGGGTGGTCATCCCGCATGTGACCAACCACGACGACGCCGACATCACCGAGCTGGAAGCCTTCCGTGTTCAAACGAACAAGGAAAACGAGAAGAACCCGGCGGCGGTCAAGGTCACCATGCTGGCCTTCATGATCAAGGCGGCCGTGGCGGCGCTCAAGAAGTTCCCCGAGTTCAATGCCTCGCTGGAAGGCGAGGGCGACGCGCAAAAGCTGGTGCTGAAGAAGTACTTCCACATCGGCTTTGCGGCGGACACGCCCAACGGCCTGGTCGTGCCGGTGATCAAGGACGCCGACAAGAAGGGCATCTTCGAGATCAGCGCCGAAATGGGCGAGCTGGCCAAGAAGGCGCGCGACGGCAAGCTGGGCCCGGCCGAGATGAGCGGTGGCTGCTTCACCATCTCGTCCCTGGGCGGCATCGGTGGTCGTTACTTCACCCCCATCATCAATGCGCCGGAAGTGGCCATCATGGGCGTGTGCAAGAGCCAGATCGAGCCCAAGTGGGATGGCAAGGCTTTCCAGCCGCGTCTGATGCTGCCGCTCTCCTTGAGCTGGGACCACCGCGTCATCGACGGCGCGGCCGCTGCGCGCTTCAATGTCTACTTCGCTTCGCTGCTGGCCGATTTCCGCCGCATCGTGCTCTGACCGGAGAACCCTGACATGGCATTGGTTCAAGTACAAGTTCCCGACATCGGCGACTTCAAGGATGTGGCCGTCATCGAGCTGCTGGTCAAGGTCGGTGACACGGTCAAGGTCGAGCAAAGCCTGGTGACCGTGGAGTCCGACAAGGCCTCGATGGAGATCCCGTCCTCGCATGCCGGCGTGGTCAAGGAAGTCAAGGTCGCGCTGGGTGACAAGATCAACCAGGGCACGCTGTTGCTGGTGCTGGAGTCCGAAGCGGCTGCTGCGCCTGCACCTACGCCTGCTGCTGCTCCTGTTGCCGCAGCTGCCGCCCCTGTGGCGGCTGCCCCTGCCCCCGCTCCTGCTCCCGCCTTCGTCCCCGCCGCCGGCAGCTACAGCGGCCCGGTCGATCTGGAAGCCGATGTCTTGGTGCTGGGCGCCGGCCCGGGCGGCTACTCAGCCGCTTTCCGCGCCGCTGACCTGGGTTTGAAGGTCGTGCTGGTGGAGCGTTATGCCACCCTGGGCGGTGTCTGCTTGAATGTGGGCTGCATCCCGTCCAAGGCCTTGCTGCATGTGGCCGCGGTGATGGATGAGGTCTCGCACCTCGGCGATCTGGGCGTGGACTTCGGCGCCCCGACCGTCAACATCGACAAGCTGCGCGGCCACAAGGAAAAGGTCATCGGCAAGCTGACCGGCGGCCTGGCCCAGATGGCCAAGATGCGCAAGGTCACCACCGTGCGCGGCTACGGCAACTTCATCGACGCCTTCCATGTGGAAGTCGAAGAAACCGCCGGCGAGGCCCAGGCCAAGACCGGCGCCAAGAAGGTGCTTCGCTTCAAGCAGGCCATCATTGCGGCCGGCTCGCAAGCGGTGCGCCTGCCCTTTTTGCCGCAAGACCCGCGCATCGTCGATTCGACCGGCGCGCTGGAACTCAAGGGCACGCCCAAGAAGATGCTGATCATCGGCGGCGGCATCATCGGCCTGGAAATGGGCACGGTCTACTCGACCCTGGGCGCACGCCTCGATGTGGTCGAGATGCTGGACGGCCTGATGCAAGGCGCCGACCGCGATCTGGTCAAGGTCTGGCAGAAGATGAACGCCAAGCGCTTCGACAACATCATGTTGAAGACCAAGACCGTCGGTGCCGAGGCCACGCCTGAAGGCATCAAGGTGCAGTTCGAGGGCCTGGACGGCACCAAGAGCGAAGGCGTCTACGACTTCGTGCTGCAAGCTGTGGGCCGCACGCCCAATGGCAAGAAGATCGCAGCCGACAAGGCCGGCGTGGCCGTGACCGACCGTGGCTTCATCAACGTCGATGTGCAGATGCGCACCAATGTGCCGCACATCTTCGCCATCGGCGATGTGGTCGGCCAGCCCATGCTGGCGCACAAGGCGGTGCACGAAGCCCATGTGGCGGCCGAAGTGGCCGCTGGCGCCATCCTCGGCGATGCGCACCTGAGCAAGAGCCAGTTTGATGCCCGCGTGATCCCGAGCGTGGCCTACACCGACCCGGAAGTGGCGTGGGTGGGTTTGACCGAAGACCAGGCCAAGGCCCAAGGCATCAAGGTCAAGAAGGGCTTGTTCCCTTGGTCGGCTTCGGGCCGCGCGATCGCCAACGGCCGCGACGAAGGCTTCACCAAGCTGCTCTTCGATGAAGAGACGCACCGCATCGTCGGCGGCGGCATCGTCGGCACCCATGCCGGCGACATGATCGGCGAGATCGCTTTGGCCATCGAGATGGGCGCCGACGCGGTGGACATCGGCAAGACGATTCACCCGCATCCGACACTGGGCGAGAGCATCGGCATGGCGGCGGAAGTGGCGCACGGGTCTTGCACGGACCTTCCGCCCAGCAAGAAGTAAGCGGCCTTAGCGCAAGAAAAAAGCCCCGTCCGGGAAACTGGTCAGGGCTTTTTCGCTGGGTATGACGAATCGTTTCTGGTGCGCAAATCAGAGCCGCAGCCTCCAGAAACGCTGGTCTTCTTCGAGTGCTGCACTCAGGCGCTGCCGCGAAGACGGTGGGGCGTCCAGTCGCATCAGGTCGAACATATCGTGCAGCAGCGCTGCGGCCTGGGCGAAGTAGCTGTGGCCCAGCAGATCGAGGTCGAAGTCGGGCACAGCCACCGTGTCCACCTCGGGCGCCACGGTGTAGGGCTGGAAATAGCCCGCGCGCGGGGCGCTGTGCAGCTTGGACGAGAGATGCACGGGCAGATCGGCAGCGGAGGCGTAGAGCGTGGTGCGCTCACTGTGCGCCGGGTACAGATGAGCGAGGTCGAGAAACAGGTCGCGGTCCACATCGGGTGCCGCCAAAAAGATCTGGCCAAACTTCACCCGGCCCTGCGTCTGCGCGTTGGCGGCAATCCGTTGCAAGGCACGCAGCAGGCCGCGATTGCCCATGCTGTGGGCGATCACATGGATCTTCTGAGCGCCTGAGCGGGTGGCGAAGTCCACCAGAAAATCGGTGATGGCCCGTTCGCTGGCCTCGATGCTGGCTTCATCGGCCGGGTAGCACGCCACGGCAGCGCGTGAGGGCCAGCTGAAGAAGGCCGTGACGCCCGGCACCGCCAGATCGCAGCCGAGCTGCGCTGCGCGGATGGCGGCCTCCTCAAAACTCACATTGAAGCCGTGCAGGAAGAGCAGCGCGTGCGTCGCCCCGTCGTGCTGCGTGGCGGCTTGCAGGCTGGCGTAGAAGCCTGCTTCGTCCTGCACCTGAACCTCGTGCAGGCGCAGGCGGTCATCACGGAAATCCAAGCGCTTGAGCTTTTGCCAAAAGCCGCTGCCGGTTTCGCCGAAGCGGTGGGCCTCGGGCACGCGCACGAGCACCCGGCCCACGGTGGTCTGCGCATCGCGCTCACCGCTGAAGCCTTTGCCATCGGCCGTGGCGCGGCGGTTGGTGCCAAACCACAGCGGAAACAGGCGCGCGTCGCCCGTCAGTGCTGAAGAGGCAGTCTCCTTTTCTGCGCTGGGCGACGCTTCCTCCGGCTGATCATCCAAGCCACCGCGTTCGGCGAGTGGGTCGAAGATCAACTCCTCGAGTGGCTGGGCAGGTGATGCGGCGGGCGGCGGGGCACCGTCCAGCTCCGCCAGCAAGGCGCGCATCTGGCGCTCCAGGGTGGCGTGCTCGGCGCTTTCGCTGGCCAGCTGTTGCTGAATCTGGCGGCCCAGTTCCAGCGCGGCCGGGCGGTCGCCCCGCTGCACGGCGGCGCTGAGGGCTTGAAAAAGTTGGGGTAGCTTCATGGGGCTTTACCGTCCTGTCGGGCTCGGGCGAGGAATCGATCCACATCGGCTTGCAGCTCTTCCAGCGGCAGCTGGCGTTGGCGCAACCATTGCGCCAGCGGGGCAAAGGCGGGCTCGGCGAGCAGCTCCGCCACGCGCGGGACTGAGAGCTCGGTGCCGGCGGCATGGGCGCGGCGGAAACGAACGCCGTAGTTGTGCAGCGAGGTCTGGAGCTGCTGTCCCAGCCCGGCGACCAGGCGGTAAACCAGGGCGGCGAGCTGATGGCGGGGGGCTTCGGCGAGGGCGGCTGGGCTGCCGCTGCTTACCAGGTAGTGGGCCAGATTGTTGTGCGAGCCGGCGCGGGCAGCGGGATCAGGAAGAGCTTCGCGCAGGGCAAGGGCTCGGCGCTGCTGGATGATGGCCTGGGCGATGTCGCCTTGCTTGTCGAACAAGTCCGCGAGGGAGCTGAGCACCCTGGCGCTCCTGGCCGGGTCGTACTGGAACAGCGTGAGGCAGGCCTCCAGCTCGGCCTTGGCCTCGCCGAAATCGCCGAGCCGATTTAGCACGTTGGCGCGGTTCATCCGCGTGGTGCCGATGTCCTCCGCCGGGCGCTCCAGCGCACGTTTCACCTCCAGGATGGCTTCAAGGCGGCGCAGGGCGGAGGGCCAGTCCTTCTCGGCAAAGTGAGCGTCTGTGGCAATGTCGAGCGCGCTGATGAACGCGCGAGCGAGGACCTCTGCATCCGGGGCCTCGGGCACTTGCTGGCCGCAGCGCTGTTGCTGCCACCACGCATCAACCTGCGCCAGCCGCGCCTCCACCTTCGGCAAGGCCGCCTTGACCTGGCCCTGCAGGATGTCAATGCGCAGGGCCTCCAGCTCGCTGCCGATGACTTGGATGGCAGGGCTGCCAGCTTGCTTCTCCGCCTCGGCGCTGTCGAGCTGACACTGGCGCGCCGCGTCGATCTTGCCGTCACCCCGGAGAGCAAGCGCCCAGTTGCCAGAGATCCAACCGAGGTCCGACCACGCCTGCCGGGAGCCCTCGCCTCCCGCCTCGGCGACGGTGCGGGCCTGGGCAGCGGCCTGCTCGTAGAAGAGCAGGCTGGCATCGGGACGGCCACTGTTCTTCAGTGCATCGGCGAGGTTGCCGAGGCAGGTCCAGCGCGGCCGGCCCTCAGAGGTGGATTCGGCGGCCATCTGGAGATGCGGGATCAGCGTCTCCAGCAAGCGCGGATCGTTGGTGCTTGTGACCAGGCGGCTGGCAAAACCGCCCATCCGATCCCAGGCCCCGGCCTGCACGCAATAGACCACGGCGCGGCTGCCTGCCTCTAGAGCGGCGCTCATGTTCTGGTGCTGGAGCGCGTCATACACAGCCTCCAGCCGCTCGGCGTAGGCGAGGCGGATGGTGTTTTCGGTCCACTCCGCATGGTCCTGCGGCCGCTGCGCCATCCAGGCGCGGATGCGTTCGCGGACGAGTTCGTGGCAGCTGAGATTCGGGTTGGCGTCGTCCGGTGCGTCGCGCTCCTCTGTGAGCAGCCCCACGCTCACCAGCCGGGCCAACAGCGGCGCCAAATCCGGCCGCGCCGGCCGCTCGGCCGGCAGGGCGTCGAGCATCGCGCGAAGCTCCGGTGGCATCGCGTTCAACTCCGCCGGCATCTCCGGCGGGAGTTGCGGCACCATGTCTAGCATCTGCTTGATCTGCCGGAGTTGCTGCTGCTCGTGCGTCTCCCCGCTCCACAAGCGCTGAACCAGCCCCTGCGCCTCGGGCTGATTGGCCAAGGCGATGATCCAGAGCAGGCGGCGGGCATCCGGGCCCAAGTCGCGGATGAGCTGGTCGAGCGAAGAAGCCAGCGCATCGTCGAGGTAGGCCAGTTCTTTTGCATCACCCGGCGTGGTGGCAAAAAGCGCCGGGAGCTGGGCGAAGTCCTGGGTTTTATCCAGCGCATCGAGTGCGGCCAGCAGCTGGGGCCGCAGCGGCGCCTGCGCCGCCAGCTTCGCCAGCCGATCCATCAGCAGTGGGTGAAAGCGGCTGGCATTCAGCAGACGGAGTGCGAGCTTCTTCTCCTCAGGGGCTGCGCCAAAGACCAAGCGTCTCAGGCCGGGCTGCTCCCTCAGGTAGAGCGCCGCCTCCGCGCCGGGCAGCGGCCCGAGCGGGACGGCATGCGCCGCCCCGCCGGCGAGCGCTGTGAGCGGACGCCGGCAGGTGATGAGCACGCGCGAAGGCGAGCCGACGAGTTCGGTGGCCAGCACGGCCAGGCAACGTTCCCATGCCGGGTCCTGGCAGGCTGAATATGGGGTGGCGGGGTCGGCGTCCTTGAGGTTGGTCTCAAAGTTGTCCAGCACGAGGAGGATGGGCTCGTCCTTCAGTGCGCGCAGGAGGTTGCGCGTGAGCCGCTCCAGCCGTAGGGGGCCGGTGAACTCGGCGCTGGCATCGCGGTGGATGGCATCGGCGGGATGGGCCCGCACATGGTCGTGGTAAAGCTTCAGCTCGCCCATGAGCTTCATGTGGATGTCGCGCAATGTGGCGTCAAAGCCGAGCGCATTCGGCTTGGCCTGATACAGCAGCACCCACTCAAAGCGCGTTTCCCACAACGCCAAGGCCTCGGCGGTCAGCGCGGTCTTGCCCATGCCGCCCAGCCCGGTGATGACGGCAACCGGCTTCACCTCCACGCCGGTGCTGGAGCCGATGAAGTCCGCCCCCAGCCCGACCAATTCCCAGGTGCGCCCGACGAAATGCTCGTGCCCTGCCGTACTCAGCTCGGTGATGGTGTGCAGGCGGGGATTGCGCGGATTGCGGGCTGGGCTGCGCCCGGTCAAAAGGCTGAGGCCGGGCTGTTCCTCGCCGTAGAGCACGGGCGTGGCGTGGTCGCACACGCTGAAGTGCGCTTGGTTATGCTTTTTGCTATTCAGCATGGCCTGCCGCGCCTGGGTGAGGGCGGCGGCGACGTTCTTCGGCTGGGCGTGGGCGAACAGGGCGCGGTAAAACTCCACCGCCGCCTCTCGGGCATAGTCGTCACCCACGGCGTAACGCATGGCCACCACGGAGGGCACGCCGCCTTGCAGCAGCGCATGGGCGGTGCCGGTGTAGCCGGGCTGTTCTTTGAGATCGAGGTCCTTGGTGTTGGCTTCTCTCGTGCCCGGCTCTTGGCCCTGGGCGACGGCGAGGAAGTCACTCCAGTCCTTCACCTGCAGGATGTCGCCGGAATGGCAGGCGCTGAGGAAGAACAGCCTTGGGAGAAAGCCGCCAGCATCCGTGAAGATTTCAAGCAGTTCCCCGCCAGAGAGGCGGTCGCTCGCGCCGCCGGGCTTGCAGAGTTCAAGCAGGTTCATGTGGCCGTGCCCGCTCCAGTGGACGACGTGGTAGCCGCCGTTTTCCTGAATCTGCGCTGTCAGCCGCTCGCGGGTGACGCCATGGGTGAGGAAGTGCGCAACGATGCGGCGCTGCGGGTAGATTTCCTTCTCAAAGAGCCGCAACAGCTCCCGCCGCTCCCTGCGCGCGCCCAGCGGACGCGAGCCGCGCGCTTCGGCAAACACAAAAAGCACGCGCAGGGCTTCGTCCGCCCCTAGCTCAATTGGCGTTGACGCCGTAGCCTGCATGTCGTGAACCACACGGACGAGCAGGTTGCGCTCGCCAAGGGTCGCGTGATCGGCGGCCGGCCGGGCGATCTCCCAGGGCACACGAGCCAGCGCGGCAGCGAGGTGGTTTTCACTGTCCCCAGCGCCTGGCAACTGGATGCACAACGTGCGCTGCGCTTGCGATGCCCAGAGTTGGGTAAAGATGTCTTTGCCCAGGATCGTTTCGGCAATGCACACACCAACGGCCGCCACGGCCGCCTGTTGCTGGCCCGCTTCGACATACAGGCGCAGGTGGTTGCGCAAATCAAATAGAGCCCGCTGTTGGCTCACCGGGATGTCCTTGAAAGCCGTCTTTTGATAGGCGAGTTGCACGCCTTGGGCATCACAAAGGCGGAACTCGGCGTTGCGGTTTGAATCGTCGGCGGTGATGATCAGATCAAAACGAATGGGCATGGCAGGCTCTTGATGGTGGTTTTGTACAGTTCCCCGCTGTACTGCGATACGCGGGCGAGATGATCGTTGAGATCGCGCATGCTGTCACTCAAGAGATGGCATTAGGCTCCGATCGAAAATGATGGGCGGCCACCATGGTGACCAAGGAGAAGGCCGCGAGCCGAAAAGGTGCTGTAAGTAGTCAAGACTCCAGTTGAGCTTGCGGAGTCGCGGTTTTCGCAGTTGCGAAGGCCTGTTCCCCTGGACCGCCTCGGGCCGCGCCATCGCCAACGGCCGCGACGAAGGCTTCACCAAGCTGCTGTTTGATGAAGAGACTCACCACATCGTCGGTGGCGGCATCGTCGGCACCCATGCCGGCGACATGATCGGCGTGATCGCCCTGGCGATCGAGATGGGGGCGGGCGCGGTGGACATCGGCGATACCATCCATTCGCACCCAACGCTTGGCGAAAGCATCGGTATGGCAGCGGAAGTAGCGAAATCGTTGACGAGACCTAAGTCCCGAACGGGAAGCCGTCCGGGGCTTTTGCTTCCGGGTCTTGGCCGGGGTGTGCGCTTGAAAGGAGGCCGGCATAGACTCCCGGCAAACATCGCCACCGGAGACCGCCGCCATGTCCGCTCGACCCTCGATTTGCACCTTGGCTTGCATTTCCGTCTCGCTCTTGGTTGCTTGTGGTGGAGGGGGCAGCTCCGTCGCGGCTGAACCCAGCCCCACGCCCGCTCCAACGCCTGCACCCACGCCCGCACCCACCCCAGCCGCGCCGCAACTGAGCATCTTGCGCAGCGATCTGCAAAGCCCTTGGGGCATGACGCAGCTGCCCGACGGCCAGTGGCTGGTGACGCAAAAAGGCGGCATCCTGCTGAAGCTGCCGGCCAGCGGCCAAGGGGCATCGATGGCGATCGGTGGTGTGCCCGCGGTGGCGTCAGCCGGACAGGGCGGTTTGCTCGATGTGGCCATTGACCCTGACTTTGCGAGCACGCCCTGGGTCTACCTCAGCTATGCCGAAGCCGGCCAGGGCGCGGAAGTCGGCAAGTCCGGCACGGCCGTGGCTCGCGGGCGTCTGGTCGGCAATGCGCTGGTCGATGTGGCAACGATCTTCCGGCAGGCGCCCAAAGTCAGCGGCGGCGGTCACTTCGGATCTCGCCTGGTGTTTGCGCGTGACAAGAGTTTGTTTGTGACCCTGGGCGAGCGCCAGCTCGGTGCACCGGCGCAAGACCTGGCACAGACGCTGGGCAAGGTGGTGCGCATCCAGCGCGATGGCAGCATCCCCAGCGACAACCCCAACTTCGGCGCGGGCGCTCGTGCCGGCCTGTGGAGCGTTGGGCATCGCAACCCTCAGGGCGCAGCCTTGCATCCGGCCACGGGCGAGCTGTGGGTCAGCGAGCATGGCCCGCAGGGTGGCGATGAGATCAATATCGCCCGGGCGGGGGCCAACTTTGGCTGGCCGATCAAGAGCTATGGCTGCAACTACGGGGATCCGGTCGGCGAAGGCTGCCGCCTCGGCGGTGGCGTTCATGCGCCGAGTTATGTGGAACCTTTGACCTACTGGGTGCCGCTGTCGGTGGCGCCGGCCGGCTTGGTCTTCTACACCGGCCGCATGTTCCCGGAGTGGCAGGGCCAGCTCTTCTCGGGCTCGTTGGCCGGCCAAGCTTTTTGGCGCCTGCAGCTCAGCGGCAACACGGTTCAATCGCGCACCGAGATGTTCAAGGATCAGGGCGAGCGCATTCGCGATGTTCGTCAGGCCGCCGATGGCGCTTTGATGCTTTTGACGGACAGTGGCAAGCTCTTGCGCTTGGCGCGCTGATCGAGGCCAGCTTCCTAGGGCCATATCTTGGGGCTCAGCTCGTACCCATGGCCCAGAGTCAGTGCTCAAAGCCATTCATGGTGCCCAGTTCGTGGGCTTGTAGCGCCCGCTGGCAAGGCCTACACAAGCCTTTGCCCTTGCTTACCGCCATCGACATCACTGGTATTCCGCTGCCCTCGGACAAGTTAAACGCGATCGCAGCGCTGCCGGGTTTGGCTGTGTCGTGCGAGAAGCGGTAGCGCGGATACGGCGCTGGGTGCCGCAGGTCGTGAAGGCGAAGCCGGCCGAGTTGCGCGCTCCGCGGCTGCAGGCAAGCGGCAGGTAGCCATCGTCCGCCACGCGCCTGTCATCCTGCCGCCCTCACGCTGTCGCATACTCGCGCGATGGCCTATGTTCACCGTCTTGGCGCTGAGCGCTTTCATTTTGCGGACCTGCGCAGCTTGCTGGCCAAGGCGAGCCCGCGGCGCTCGGGGGATGAGCTGGCGGGTGTGGCGGCTGCCGATGCGCGAGAGCGGGTGGCCGCGCAGCTGGCGCTGGCCGATCTGCCGCTGAAGGCGTTTTTGAACGAGGCCGTCGTGCCCTACGAGAGCGACGAGGTCACGCGGCTGATCATCGACACGCACGATGCCGCGGCCTTTGCGCCGATTGCGCATCTGACCGTGGGTGGCCTGCGCGATGCGCTGCTGGCCGAGGCGCTGGACACGGCGGCGATCGCACCCGGCCTGACGCCCGAGATGGTGGCCGCGCTGAGCAAGCTGTGCCGGGCGCAGGACCTGATGTTGATCGCGCAGCGCTGCGAGGTCGTCACCCGCTTTCGCTCGACGCTGGGCCTGCGTGGGCGGCTGGCCACGCGGCTGCAGCCCAATCACCCGACCGACGACGAGGCCGGCATCGCCGCCAGCCTGCTGGACGGGCTGCTGATGGGCGCGGGCGATGCCGTCATCGGCATCAACCCGGCCACCGACAACCTGCCCCAGGTGATGCGCTTGCTGCAGATGCTCGATGCGGTGATCCGCCGCCACGAGATCCCGACGCAGAGCTGCGTGCTGACCCATGTGACAACCACGCTGGAAGCGATTCATCGCGGTGCGCCGGTGGACCTGGTGTTCCAGTCCATCGCCGGCACCGAGGGCGCCAACCGCGGCTTCGGCATCACGCTGGACCTGCTCGCCGAGGCGCAGGCAGCCGCGCTGGCGCTGCAACGCGGTGGGCGCCAGGTGATGTATTTCGAAACCGGCCAAGGCAGTGCGCTGTCCAGCGGCACGCACCAGGGCTGCGACCAGCAGACGCTGGAGTGCCGCGCCTATGCGGTGGCGCGGCGCTTCGAGCCGCTCCTGGTCAACAGCGTGGTGGGCTTCATCGGGCCGGAGTATCTGTTCGACGGCAAGCAGATCCTGCGCGCCGGGCTGGAAGACCATTGCTGCGGCAAGCTGCTGGGCTTGCCCATGGGCGTGGACGTGTGCTTCACCAACCATGCCGAGGCCGATGTCGACGATGTCGACAGCCTGCTGACGATGCTGTGCGCTGCCGGCTGCAACTACATCATGGGCGTGCCCGGCTCGGACGACATCATGCTCGGCTACCAGAGCACCAGCTTTCACGATGCACTGGCGATGCGCCGCCTGCTGGGCCTGCGGCCGGCGCCTGAGTTCGAGGCCTGGTTGCAGCGCATGGGCGTGTTCGAGCCCGGCGGCTCGCCGCGGCTGGCAGACGCCTTGCCGGCCGGCTTTGCCGCGCTGCTGGAGCGGGCATGAGTGCCACCGCCAAGCCCGCCGTGACCGCGCAGCCCTGGGCCAGCCTCAGCCGCTACACGGCCGCACGCATCGGTCTGGGGCGCGCCGGCGCCAGCGTGCCCACCGCCGCCCACCTTGCTTTCCAGCAGGCCCATGCCGAGGCCCGCGATGCCGTGCACACGCCGCTGGATGCCGAGGCCTTGCTGGCGGGCCTGCGCGCGCTCGGCGAAGCGCCGCTTCGGGTGCACAGCCAGGCCGAGGATCGTGCCCGTTATCTGCAGCGCCCCGATCTGGGTCGTCAGCTCGATGCCGCCAGTGCCGCGCTGCTGGACGCGCAGCCGGCGGGCCGCGCTGACGAGGCCCCGGACTTGGCCTTTGTGCTGGCCGACGGCCTCTCGGCGCTGGCGCTGCAGCGCCAAGCCCTGCCGCTGCTGGCCGCACTGCGCGAGCGCCTGCTGGACGAGGGCGGCTGGAACTGGGCGCCGCCGGTGGTGGCGGTCCAGGCCCGCGTGGCCATCGGTGACGAGATTGGCGCGCGCCTCAAGGCCCGCTGCGTGGTGGTTCTGATTGGCGAGCGGCCGGGCTTGTCGGCGCCGGACAGTCTGGGCATCTATTTCAGCTGGGCGCCGCGCGTGGGTCTGGTCGATGCCGAACGCAATTGCATCTCGAATGTGCGCCCCGAAGGCCTGCCGGCGCCCGCCGCCGCCGCCAAGCTGCATGCGCTGCTGCGCGAGGCACGTGCCCGGAAGCTCAGCGGCGTGGCGCTGAAGGATGAGCAGGACGAGCGCTCATTGGCCGCTGCCGAGCCCGCAGCCTTGATGCGGCTGCTGACTGGCTGAGTGGCCGAGGGGGAAGGGCGGAAGCGTGGGCGGCCTCAGGCTGCTCCAGCGCTTTTGCGCCCCGCCGCCCCATCAGACCCACCCCGTCAGAGCGGCAGCCGATTGCGCAGTCCAAGCCGTATGACACTTGAGCGGCGGCACAGGCAGGCCGCCATCAAGACACAGCGGCCTCAAGCACCCACAAGCTGCTCTGCCTGGGTGTGAGCGGGTGGCAGGTCTTGCCTCAGCTGTTCCAACTCCGCCAACAGTCCGGGCGGGCACCACCATTCGGTCTGCACCTGCCCGGCATAGACACAGGCCTCGTTGCCGTCCAGGCTGATCCAGTCACCTTCGCGCAAGCAGCGGTCGCCGAAGTGGACCTCGCGCGCGGCTTCGTCCAGCCACATGCCTTCGCAGGCGACCAGGCAGACCTTGCCCATCTGCCGTGCCACCACGGCGGCATGCGAGGTGCGCGCGCCGTTTTGCGTCAAGAGCCCGAGGGTGAGCGCCAGCGCGGCGCTGTCGGCGGTCTCGGCGTCACGCCGCAGCAGCACCGCCGGCTGACCGGCCGCCTGGGCTGCCCGCGCGCCGGCTTCGTCAAGGACGATGCGGCCTGCCACTACGCCAGTGCTGGCCGCCTGCGCCCGTGCCAGCGCTTGTGCTGCTTGTCCATCGGCGGCGAGCACACGGCTGAGCCGCAAGGCTTCGCCGTCCAGACCCGCACAACGTTGCTGGGCGGTCGCCTGATCGATCACGCCCTCGCGGCATAGATCCAGCGCAATTCGCGCCTGGGCCTGCGGGCTGCGTTTGCCGTCCCGCGTCTGCAGCAAGTAAAAACGCCCATCCTGTACGGTGAATTCGAAGTCCTGCATCTCGGCCATCTGGCGTTCCAAGAGCGCACAAGCTTGCTGCAGTTCCTCCCACACCTGGGGCAAGACCTGCTGCAACTGCTCATGCCCCTGGGCGCTTCGGCGCCCCGAGACCACGTCTTCGCCCTGGGCGTTGAACAGGAAATCGACCCACAAGCCGGGTTCTCCGCTGCGCGGGTCACGGGTGAAGCCCACGCCGGCGCCCGAGCGCGCGCCCGCGTTGCCGAACACCATGGCCTGCACGGTGACGGCCGTGCCGATGGCGTCGGCAATGCCATGGGCAGCACGGTAACTGCGTGCCTTGTCGGATTGCCAGGAAGCAAACACCGCGGCAATCGCTTGCTGCAGTTGCAGCTGCGGTGACTGCGGAAACGGCTTCCCGGCGACTTGGTTGTACAGCTGGAGAAAGCGCTGAGTGAGGCCGCGCAACTCGGCAAAGTCGAGCTGGCGCTCATCACGACCGGCGCAGAGCCGCTTCAATTCGTCCTCAAACAAGGCGGCAGGCAGGCCGACCACCACTTCTGCAAAGCTGGCAATCAGACGGCGGTAGGCATCCCAGGCCAGGCGCGGATTGCCGGTCTGGCGAATCAGGCCCTGCACCGTTTCGTCGTTGAGGCCAATATTGAGCAGGGTTTCCATCATGCCTGGCATGGACACCGGCGCACCGGAACGCACCGACAGCAGCAAGGGCCGGGCCGCATGGCCGAAGCGCAGCGCTGCACTGGCCGATTCCAAAGCCTGCAGCGCTGGCGCCCAGAGTTCAGGGCTCGCCGCTTGGTCCTGCGATGCTGCGTCGGCACAGAACTTCGTGCCCAACACAAAGGCAGGCGGCACCGGCAAGCCCATTTGCGCCATGCGCAGCAGATTGAAGGCCTTGAATCCCAGGCCTTGCGGGCTGGCCTGAGCCAAGGGCGTTTGGCCGGCGCAGCCCAGGAGGAAGAGTTCGGACGGCAAGGCCGCTGTGCTGATCGCTTTCATGCGCCCACCTCGGTCTTGCTGAACACCAGCTCGCGCAGGGCATAGGCCGCGTTGAGCAAGCGGTCCGAAGCCAACTCCAGCTGATTGGCCAGGTCGTTGACCAGCATCAGCGCGGCCGCGTTCGACAGCTCGGCGGCCATGCAGCGTTTGGCGGCCCGCAGCAACTCATCGCATTGCCGCTCGGCGCGCAAGACCTGCCAAGTGGCGGCCACAAACTCATCATGCTCGGCGGCTTCGCTGGCCGCATTCAGCCCGCGCGCCACGGCCACCGCCTTGACCTGCTCTTGCGTCGCATGCAGCACCGCTTGCGCCAGCTGCGACAGCAGCTCGCGCAGTTCGCGGTTCCAGCCCTGGTGATGGTGGTCGGCGATCAAGCTCAGCAAGAACGCGCATTCCTCCAACGCATCGGCCGCATCGTCCGCCGTTTGCAAGAGGCCCGCGAACGGTGCCCAGCGTGGCTGGCGGCGCGCGCGCTCGCGGGCTTGCATGACCAGATGGTCGGCCTGGCGCTCCCAGGTCTTGGCGCGCTGAGCCAGCTTGGCGGCGGCTTCTTTGTCCTGCTCCCAGCCATGGGCCAGGGCCTGACTGATGCCCTCGGCCAGGGTCTGGCAATAGGCCGCGTGTTCGGCCAAGAGGTCAAACTCGGGCGCACGCTGTTGCAACTGCCGCGCCAGCAGCAAACGGGTTTCATCGGCCACCAGGGCGCTGGGCTGTTTTTGCAGCAAAGCTTGCGAGGCCATGCGCAGCACTTCGTTCAAAAAGGCCTGTGCGCCGCTCTGGCCCAAGACCTCGTCCAAGCGATCGCCAATGCGAAAGGCATCGGCCCCCAGCGCCTGCATGGCTTCGAACAACATGCGCTCGCCGCCGGTCTTCAACCAGGCCATATGGCCCACGTCCTGCCGGGCCGCCTCGGCCAGCACCGCAATCGCCTCGCGCTTGCCGACAAAGTTCAGCAGCCGCTTGCGGGCCCGGTTCCAATCGATCAAAAAGACGATGCGCGAAGCCACGCCCTCCAGCATCCACAAGAGCTGGGCCTCGTCCTCGGCCTCAAAGCGCGCGGTGCCCAGCTGATAGGCCTCACCCTGATTCAGCCCCGCCGAGACACGAGCTTCGGGCACGGACCATTGCGCGCCATAGGCGGCCAGTTGCGCCTGGAAAAACTCGAAGCGGGTTTTGTGCAGGTCCGAATAGGTCAGGCTGATGGCCAAGCCTTGAACTTGCAGCACCAGCACATGGGCATCATTGGTGCCGATATCGTTTTGGATCAGCAATCGCTCGCTGTCGCGCGTGGCTGCCGTATCCAAACCGGGGTGGTCGAACTTCAAGGGTGCGGTGCGCTGCAGGCCGCGCATAAAGGCGGCCACACGCGGCCGGTCGCCGTCTTCCAAGGCCCAGACATGGGCGCCCTCGATCAACTCGCTGGCCAGGCTGGCTGCCAGCTGGTTGAGCTGCTTGTGCAGGTCCATCACCAAGAGGTGCAAGCTGTCGTCGTCGGCCTCGCCATGCTTGGCACGGTGGCCGTGGCTCAAGCTGCGCAGCAGGGCGGGGCTGAGCACCTCGTCTTGCACGGCTTCCAGGGTCGAGGTCCATCGTGCCACCCGCTCACGCGTGGCTCGGTCGGTTTCGGTTTGCAGCAAGGGCCGCGCCATCAAGGCCAGATCCTCGGCCAACTGGGCGGCCAGGCGGGGCAGCTCGGGCAGCAGCACATCGTCGCCCTCGCGGCTGGCCTGGGCCGGCATCTCGCGCAGCCAGGCGGCGTCCAGGCTGGCAGCGGCCATCTCGTGACGCAAATCCGGCAAGGCCTGTTTGGGGGCCATGGCATGGCTGGCGGCGGCTTGCAAGACCGTCAGGCACAGCTTCAATCGATCATTGGCCAGCAAGGCGGTTTTGACCCAGGCGGGCAAGAGCAAGCTGTGCTGACCCAGGGACGCGACGGCATCGGACTTTTGCATGATGGTGGCCGGAACAAAACGGCTCGAGATGAAGGACTCGGCCAGTATGTTCAGGTGCGCGTGACAAGGCCGTTACAGGCGCTTGAGTACCGCGTCGGCGCCCCGTCTGCCTGCAAAGGCTTTGACTTGGCGCAAATCGAAGGGCGCAGCGCACACCCTGAAAGCCGGGCTTGGGCTCAGCCGCTTGGCGGAGCCCCTTCCACACCATCCCTCATGAGAGCCCGGGTTGCCCCAGTCGGTCGAACCCTGCGACAAGCCGCATGTGCTTGAGCGGCCCGCGGCTGTTGGCCGCCCCGCAGGGGGCGGCAACCTAAACTAGCGCGCCGGCTGCCCCGGCCCTTGTGTACCCTCCGACCGCGCGCTCAGGTAAGCGTACAGATCGGCGATATGCGCGTTCACCACGGGGTCGCTTTGCCAGGCCGGCATCTGCACCTGACCCGGAGGGCGTGGGCTCAAGCCGGCCGCATTGCCGGCGCCGGGTGTGGCTGCCCAGTCATAGCGTTTCAGCACCAGATTGGAAAAGCGCTCGGAGCCCATCTCCCGCACTCGGGGCAAGAGATCCGGCGCCTTGCCCGTGCCGCTCGCGGCAGCGCCATGGCAGGCGGCGCAGTTCTCTTGGAACACGCGCCAGCCGATCGCCACCGAACCGGGCAATTTGGCCGCCTCGGCAATCTCTTTGGCGCCCTGCTTGTTCTGAAGCTCGATCGCACAGCCCGCCATTGACAAGGCCAGAGGCGCCAGCAATGCCAGCAATGCCGACGTTCTAAGCCCCTTGGTTCGACTTTGATTTACTTGCATCTTGCGTTCCTCCTCAATGGCTTGGGTTCGTTCCATTGTGGCGCTGCGCCTCGGCTCGCCCTTGATCAAGATCATGTCAATCACCCGACCCGCGGGGCGGCTCCCCGCAGCCGTCCAGCCTCAGCCGCCCACGGTCAACAAGCTCTCATCCCAATCGGTGTGCTTGTCATAGCCCAGCAGCGCGGCCGTGGTGGCGGCGATATTGGACAGGCCGGCGGTGGCGGTTTGCTTCAGGCCCAGGGTCAGGCCAGGGATGCGGTGGTACAGGATCAGCGGCACCGGGTTCAGCGTGTGGGCGGTCTTGGCTTTGAAGCTGCCGTCCTTGTTCAGCGAAGGCTGGCCACTCTTTTTGTCCAACTCGACCATCTCATCCGCATTGCCATGGTCGGCGGTGATCAGGGCCACGCCGCCAGCGGCGTCCACGGCCTTGAGCAGGCGGCTCAGCGCCAGATCGACCGCTTCGATGGACATGGTCGCCGCACGGAAGTTGCCGGTGTGGCCCACCATATCGCCGTTGGCGAAATTGCAGCGCAGGATCTTGTGCTGGCCGCTTTGCAGCGCGGCGATCATCGCGTCGGTGATCTCAGCCGATTTCATCCACGGGCGCTGCTCGAAGGGCACAACATCGCTGGGCACTTCGAGATAAGTTTCGCCGTCGAACTTGCTGGAGCGGTTGCCGTTCCAGAAGTAGGTCACATGGCCGAACTTCTGGGTTTCCGAGCAGGCGAACTGCGTCACACCGAGCTTGCTGAACCATTCACCCGAGGTGTTGCGGATGGCCGGTGGCGCCACCAGAAAGCGCGCCGGCAGCTTCAGGTCGCCGTCGTACTGCAGCATGCCGGCGTAGGTGACTTTGGGCGCACGCACGCGGTCGAATTTGTCGAAGGCCGCGCCCTCTTCAAACGCGCGGGTGATCTCGATGGCTCGGTCGCCGCGGAAGTTGAACAGCACCACTGCATCGCCGTCTTCGATGCTGCCGATGGCCTGGCCGTTCTCGGCGATGACGAACTCGGGCAGGTCTTGGTCGATCACGCCTGGGTGCTGCTGGCGCAGCCCTTCGATGGCGGCGGTGGCATTGGCGAACTGCGGGCCTTGGCCCAGCACATGGGTCTTCCAACCGCGTTCGACCATGGGCCAGTTGGCGTCATAACGGTCCATGGTGATGGACTGGCGGCCGCCGCCGGAGGCGATGCGGGCGTCGAAACCGTCGCGGCTCAGCTCGGCCAGAAAGGCCTCGAAGGGCACGACGTAGTCCAGCGCGCTGGTCTCGGGCACGTCGCGGCCGTCGATCAAGGCGTGGATGCGCACGGTGGCAATGCCCTCAGCCTTGGCTTGTTGCACCAGGGCCTTGAGGTGGTCGATATGGCTGTGCACATTGCCGTCGGACAGCAGTCCGACGCAGTGCAGGCGGCCGGTCTTGCCGGCCGCGACGATGTCCTTCCATGCCTGGCCCTTCCAGATCTCGCCCGAGGCGATCGAGTCGGCCACCAGGGCTGCGCCCTGGGCATAGACCTGGCCGGCGCCCAGTGCGTTGTGGCCGACTTCGGAGTTGCCCATGTCTTCGTCAGACGGCATGCCCACGGCCGTGCCATGGGCGCGCAGGCGGATGTTCGGGTGCTGCGCGAACAGCGTGTCCAGGGTCGGTTTCTTGGCGGCGGCGATGGCACTGCCGGCGTCCGTTTTCGAGAGGCCGTAGCCGTCCATCACGACCACCACCACCGGGCCGATGGCGGCGGCAGCTTGGGAGAGAGCTTGGTTCTTCTGCAGCATGTCGATGATCTCAAGAGAAAGTGGGTTGAGCACCCGGTTGGCGCGTTCACACCGCGGCAGCGATGCCTGTCTTGGTCGGTATTGTGCGTGCTGATCATCTGCATCGCAGCAGACAGTGCCTGGGTGCTTGTCTTGCGCAGCGGCGCCCGCGAGGACGGAGCCTGCAACTCACCGATGCTGCGCTTATCGGCCGGCCTCGCTGCCGGCTGCTGGTTGAGACCCTTTCTCGGCCATCAGCCAAGCGAGGGCGGCCGAGGCTACGCGTGACAAGGCCTTGTCCGCCCGGCTGGTCAGCGCGATCGGCACCTGGGCGCCGAGGACCACGCCGCAGCTCGATGCGCCGGCCAGATATTCCAGCTGCTTGGCCAGCATATTGCCGGACTCCAGGTCGGGCACGAGCAGGATGTCGGCCTGGCCGGCGACCTTCGATTGGATGCCCTTGATCTCGGCCGCTTCGCTGGAAATGGCGTTGTCGAAGGCCAATGGGCCGTCGAGCAGGGCGCCCCGGATCTGGCCGCGGTCGGCCATCTTGCACAAGGCGGCCGCGTCCAGGGTGGAACTGAGCCGGGGCGTGACCGTTTCGACGGCGGCGAGCAAGGCCACGCGCGGCTGGGTCACGCCCAGTGCATGGGCCAGCTCGATGGCATTGCGGGCGATGTCGGCCTTGTCTTCCAGGCTGGGCCGGATGTTGATGGCCGCATCGGTCACCAGCAAGGGCTTGGCATAGCTGGGCACCTCGAAGCGGAAGACATGGGAGAGCCGCCGGCCGGTGCGCAAGCGCGGCTCGGCCAGCACGGCAGAGATCAGCTCGTCGGTGTGCAGGCTGCCCTTCATCAACATGGCGACGTCCCCCGCCGCAGCCATGGCGGTGGCGACTTCTGCAGCCGCATGGCTGTGGGCGCAGTCGTGCAGTTCCAGGCCTTCCAGCGAGAGGCCTGCCTGCGCTGCCGTGGCGCGAATGCGCCCGGCCGGGCCGACCAGCACCGGGACGATCAGACCGTGCTTGCCGGCATCGAGCGCGCCCTTGAGCGACTCCTCATCGCAGGGGTGAACGACGGCACAGCGCAGTGCCTGGCGCAACTGCAGACTGGCCAGCCAGTGCAACAGGCGGGCCTGGGGGGCGAACAGGTGCAGCTCCGGCAAGCTCACGCGGGGCAGGGCCAGCTTGCTGGTGGGCGCGCGCACCAGGGCCTCGCCGCTGACCACCAGCTCGCCATGCTGGTTCTTGACCGTGCAGTCCAGGCGAACGTTGTGGGTCTCGGCGTCGCAGTCCATCACCACGACTTCCACGTCCAGTGCATCGCCCAGCCGCACCGGCCGGTGGAAGTGCAGGCTCTGGCCGATGTAGATCGTGCCGGGGCCGGGAAACTCGGTGCCCAGCAAGCTGGAAATCAGCGCGCCTGCGAACATGCCGTGGGCGATCACACCGCGGAAACGGCTGGCGTCCGCGTAGGCCGTGTCCACATGCGCGGGGTTGACGTCGCCAGACACCAGCGCGAAGGCCTGGATGTCTTCCATGCGGATGACGCGCCGCAAGCTGGCGCGCAGCCCGGGCTGGAGTTCGTCGAAGACGTGGTTTGTGATCAGTTCACCTGGGGTGCTCATGGAGACTCCTGTGTTGCTTTGAAGTGCTGCACGGCCGGGCCGTTCAGCGCAAGGCGTGGCCCTAGCCCGGATATTTCACGAGGTCGGCCCCGGCTGGGCCGCAGCAGCGATGAGCACGACGTTCTCTCGCTTCGACGTCCTATCCCTTTTGGATACAGGGCCTACGCGGGCTTGCGCGGCCCAGACCTTGCCCCTGACGCTTCAACTCCTCGCCGATGCCTCGGGGCATCGGCTGCGGCTGTCTCAGCGCCATTGGCTGCGGCCTGGATTCCCGCAACTCCCTCGTCCCTCGTGAAACATCCGGGCTAGACCTTCGTCGCTACGGATGACAGTGGCGTGAAGCTGCGGCCTGCCGCGATGCGAGCTTGCGTTGGATCAAATCCCGGCGGCCCCGAAGCAACTGCGCGAGATGAAGGGACGGCCTTGGCATGCGGGAAGTGGCCGTGTCCGCTCAGGCCTTGCATCCAAAGTGGATGGGTGCTCGGGGAGGCTGAGCTTGAGGTTCGTCGGTGCTGGAGATCAAACAGGGCCGACCTCGTGCCACAGTCGGGCTAGGGTCGCTGCGGGTGGGCAGCGGGGCTGACTTGCCGCCGGCGCGGAAGTAGGCCGCCTGGCCACGCTCACCAAGACAGAGCCCAAAAAGCAGAAGGCCGGGGCGTCGGGCTCGGGCTTCTGCCGGTTTGCGCATGAGCGTACAAGGCGGCGCCTTGTGCCGAACTCAGAGCAGCTCTGCCGGGATGTTGCCGCCGTTCTGGGCCAGCTTTTGCAGCACGGTCTTGTGCAGCCACATATTCATCTGCGCCGACTCCTCCATCTTGTCCGCCGGGCAGCCCAGTTCCTTGGCCAGTTCCTTGCGAGCGGCAAGGCTGCTGTCCAGGCCCAGAAGCTTCATCAAATCCACGATGGACACTTTCCAGTTGAGCTTCTCGGCATGGGCCGAGGCCAGGGCCGCGAGCTTGGCCACCACATCGACCTCGCTGATGGCTTGCACAGTAGGGGCCGCTGCTTCCTGGACGGGCGTGGCTGCTGCTGTGGCCGTGGGTATCGCGGCCTCTACCTTGTCGGCGCCAAAACCGAGCTTGGCCAAAATCGTGCTGAACATTCCCATGGTGTTTTTCCTTTGCTTTGCTTTGTGCTTGCGTGCTCAGCGTTGCAACAGGGAGCCGAATGCGCCCATCAGATCGCCGGCATTGCCAAGGCCGCCCGAGGGCTGCTGGCCGCCCGGAGTGAGCCGGTCCACCAGGCCCGGCAGGATGCTGGACAACTGGCCGGCCATGTCCGCCGGTTCCAGTCCCAGCTTGCCCGCCATGCCTGCTATCGCATCGCTGCCCAGCACTTGCTGCAGCTGATCGGCGCTGATGGGCTGGTTCTGGCCGCTGCCTATCCAGGAGGCAATGACATCGCCCAGGCCCGCCGCGCGGAACTTGTCCGACAGGCCGTCGAGCCCGCCCGCGCTGCCGTCATTGCCCAGCAAGCTGGCCGCCATCTGCAGCAGCTCGGGTCTGGCGCTGACCATGCCGATCAGCGCGGAAAGGCCGCCTCCGTCTTGCGCCCCGTTGTTGCTGACGGCGCCCAGCAGTGAATCCAGCAAGCTCATGAAATCTCCCTTCAGTTGAGAAGTGCCAAGTTGGCAGTGCGAAGTCGTGGCGAGTGTGGCGCTCTTGTGTGACAGCCAGCATGGCCCACTTCATCTGCGTTTTGAAGCCTTATCGAGGGGGCGGTTCTGAAAGGAACCGGGCCTGCTTTGGGACCGGGCCCATGTGTAGCGAAGGCCTTGGCATCTGTCCCCAGCGCCTGTGGACAAGTCCGTGAGCAAGCTGCGGGCGGGCCCAGCAAGTGCTTGATTGCAAAGGCGGAAACTTGGGTTGCTGCGAAAACAGGCAAGCGGCCCGGTCTGGGCTGCTGACGGATTGCTGATGTGGTGCGTCTGCCGTTCCGTGTGCTGCCATGACGGCAGTTCAGTGCCTGCTTGATGAGGATGCTCGCGCGTCCTGCAGGCAGCGGGGCGGGTACCGCCCCGCAAGCCTCAAATGCCCAGGAAGGGGCCTCGCACCTCAAAGCTCACGCCTTTGGCGCCGCTGCCCGTCGTGCCGCGCTGAGAGCTGAAGTAAAGGCGGCTGCCATCGGGGCTGAAGGCGATGCCGGTCATTGCGCTGGCCTTGTGGCCCTCCAGCTTGACAATAGGCGCCACCTCGCCGCTCGGTCGGATCACGCAGATCTGCATGTCGCAGCCGTCCTCTGCCACATAGACATCTCCCAGAGTCGAGACAATGACCTTGTCCACTCCGGTCAGCACCGGGTTGCTGGCCGTGTTGTCCTCGTAGAAGATGCTCAACCGATTGGCTGCGGTTTCATAGGCCCATAGGCGGTGATCAAGGTTTTGGGGATCATGGGCTTGTCCAGGGCTTCGGACCCCAAGCCGGTCGAGCCGGCGGTGGCCAGTGATGCTGAAGTGATCGACGCGCTGAATGCCATCGTTGAAGTCAGCTCGCGCAGTGGTTCCTGGACGTGCTTTGATCGGCTGCGCCTGAGCAAGCGGTGCTGGAACCATAAGCGCGTGTGGCGGATGAATTGCCAGTTGGGCCTCAACATTCCCAGGTGGACTCAGAAGCGAACCTCGAAGTGTGATCCCGTGCTGCTGCATGCGGGCGCGGTGGTCAACCAAGGCTGGGCGCGGGACTTCATGCACGACCTGCTCTTCGTCGGTCGTAGATTCCGCAGGATCAAGGTGATTGACGGCGCCAACCGCGAGGCGCTGTGCATCGAGGTCGGCATTGCGATTCCATCGGCTCGGCTGATTCGAGCCCTGAATCGCTTGATCGACTGGTATGGCGCACCGGGCAGCCCCGTATGGGCAATGGCTCAGAGATGACAAGCCACGACTTCATTGACCGTGCAGCGGCCAAAGATACCAAGCTCAATCACATAGAGCCTGGTGGGCCCAGCCAGAACGCCCGTATCGAGAGATTCAACCGGACCAACCGGCACGAGGTCTTGGATGCCTACGTGTTTTAGGGCATCGAGCAGGTCGGGCACATAGCGACGACTGGCTGCGCAACTACATGGAGCAGCGACCTCACGAAGCACAGGGCGGACTGCCTCCCGAGCAGTTTCTGCCAAGGTTAAGCACCGTCGCAGATTTCGGTAGTCGATTGCCGACTTGACAGGTGAGCTGACGCCATCCTACAGAGCTGGCCACCTAGACAGGGGGGAAGGGGGGGCGGGCGAGGCTTTTCTCACGGGTTCCCCCTGATTAAGGGGGCGGTCAAGAAATGGCGGATGACGTACGCTTCTTAAGTTGCCCGGTTTTCCGGGCTTTGCTACATCTCAAGGGACTGCACATGTACACACGATCAAGGTCCACGATCACGCTGTTGGCGCTTGGACTGGCCGCCAGCGGCAGCTGGGCCGGCAATTTGGTTGCCACCTGGACCAAAAAGGCGCAGCTGGAGCCCTTCCGCTCCGCGACCAGCCCGGGCCCGCGCGCCTGGACGACCATGGACTTCGACTCCCTGAATGGCAAACTCATGCTGTTCGGAGGCAGTGCCTCGGGCTTTGTGGCTGACATCTGGCAGTACGACACCGTGGCCGACCAGTGGACCGCCATCGAGAACCCCACGGACCATTGCCCGGGTACCTTCGGCTTCTCCGGCCCGGATGGCCGTGACACCCAGGTCACCATCTACGACGACTACAACCACCTGTACTGGTCGCTCTCCGGTGGCGGCTACAAGTGCACCGGCACTCGTGCCACGGTGCGCACGGCACAGGCCGGCACCAACACGACAACCGTGGTGGACTCCTCGCTGCCCAGCGATGTGACCTCGGACTACTTCAAGGACTGGACTGTGGCCACCGGCTACGGCAAGGCCTATGTGCAGTCCTACGACTCCATCACCAAGACCCTGACCCTGTCCAGCCCGGTCTACGGCCTGGCCCCGGGCTCGACCTACCAGATCAAGGTCTGGACCGATGGAGGTTCCTGGTACTACTCGCCCGTCACACGCAAGTGGGCGGCGCTGCAGCTGGCCCATTACGGCTACACCGGCCCGACACCCCATGTGGGCTATGGCTCGAACACCCCGGCGGCGGCCTATTCGACGGCTGACAAGGCCATCGTCATGTTCGGCGGCTCCATCAACGGCGTGTCGCTGAATGAAACCTGGGTGCTGGACGCCCGCACCAAGACCTGGGCGCTGAAGAAGCCGAATGCCGAAGTCGGCCCCTACAAGCGCAATGAAATCAGTTCCGGCCTGGTCTACGACTCGGTCAACGATGTTTTCATTCTGTACGGCGGCCGTTGCGACGGCTCCGACACCCGTTGCCCGGGTGGCAAGGGTCCGCTGGGTGATACCTGGGCTTACAAGCTCTCCACCAACACTTGGACGCAGATGATCACCCCCGTGAGCCCGCCGGCTCGCATGGGCCACCAGATGTCCTTCGACAAGGAGCATGGTGTGGTGGTGATGAACGGCGGTACCTCGGTGCGCGACTTCTACGCCACCGTGCCCACGACCGCCGAACTCCTGGCGGACACCTGGATCTACGATTACGCCAAGAACGTTTGGACTGAAGTGACCCCGGCCGTGTCGCCGCCGTCCCGCTACATCGCGATGCTGTCCTATGACCCGATCGCCAAGGTGTCCGTGCTTTACGGTGGCCGCGAGCCCGGCCAGTCCATCCAGGGCAGCATCTGGCACCTGAGCTTGGCGGATTCCGACAGCACGGTCAATCAGGCACCCCAGGCTGCGTTCAGCGTGTCTCCGGCCACGGGTTCGCTGAACACCACGTTTGCATTCGACGCCTCGACCAGCCGCGACATTGACGGTTCCATCGTGTCCTACGTTTGGAACTTCGGTGATGGCACCGGCGCCGAAGGCGCCACGGCCAGCCACCGCTACGCCGCAGCCGGCACCTACACCGTGCTGTTGACCGTGACCGATGACCGCGGCGAAAGCGCGCAGAAGTCGATCAATGTGGTGGTGACGGACAAGGACGTCACACCCGATGCCTTCAGCTTCGCCAGCGCCGCCAATGTGGCCCTGAACAGCTGGGTGGTGTCTGCGCCGGCGACCATCGCCGGCATCGATGCCGCAGCCCCGATCCAGGTCAGCGGCGGCGAATACAGCCTCGACGGTGGCGCCTTCACCAGCGCCCCCGGCACGGTGCTGGCCGGTCAGGTGCTGCGCGTTCGTGTCATGAGCGCCAATGCCAACTCGACCACCCGCGGCGTCACCGTGGTGGTGGGCGGCTTCTCGGCCAGCTTCAACACCACGACCGTGGCCGCCAGCGGCGACGTTAAGCCTTTCGTCTTCAATCCGGAGGCGAACGCAGCCCTGAACACCCTGGTGTCTTCGGGCACGGCCACCATCACCGTCACCGGCCCGACGCCGATCTCGGTGGTGGGCGGTGAGTACAGCATCAGCGGCGGCGCCTTCACCAGCGCAGCCGGCACTGTGACCAACGGTCAGGGTGTGCGCATGCGCCTGCTGTCCAGCACCAGCTTCGGCAGCACCAAGACGGCCGTGGTGACGGTGGGCACGCTCAGCGTCCCCTTCAACGTGACCACCATGGCCGAAGACGTCACCCCTGACGCCTTCGCCTTCACGCCGGTGGCCAGCGCGGCGCTGAACACGCAAATCATCTCGAACAGCATCGGTGTCTGGGGTGTCAACACCGCAACGCCGATCAGCATCGTGGGTGGTGAGTACAGCATCGCCGGCGCGCCTTACACCTCGGCGCCGGGAACGGTTGCCAAGGGTCAGACCCTGCGCGTGCGTGTCAACAGTGCGGCGGGCTATGGCGAGACGACCAGCGCCACGCTGACCATCGGCACGGTCAACGCCGTGTTCAACGTCACCACGTCCAATCTGGACACCGCGCCGGACGCGTTTGCCTTCCCCGCGGTGACCGGTGCCGCGCTGTCGACCCAGACCGCTTCGGCGGGCGTGATCGTGCGCGGCATCAACGGCCCGGCCGCGATCAGCGTCACCGGTGGTGAGTACAACATCAACGGCGGCGCCTTCACCAGCGCACCCGGCACGGTGCTGTCGGGCCAGACCGTGCGTGTGCGTCAGCTGAGCAGCTCCAGCTACGGCGCAACCACCACCACCGTGCTGAACATCGGTGGCGTGTCGGCCAGCTTCGCTGTGACCACTTCGGGCGTGGACACCACCCCCGCGGCTTTCAGCTTCGCCAGCCTGAACAATGTGGACCTGGGTGTCTGGATCACCTCGCCGGTTGTGGTTGTCACCGGTGTCAATGCCCCGACGCCGATCAGCGTCTCGGGTGGTGAGTACAGCATCAATGGCGCCGCCTTCACCAGCGCACCTGGCACGGTCAACAATGCGCAGTCTGTGCGTGTGCGCGTGACCAGCAGCAGCCAGCATTCCACCTCCAGCACGGTCAGCCTGAATGTGGGCGGCGTGAGTGGCAGCTTCACCGTCACGACCGCGGCGCCTGACACCACGCCGACAGCCTTCGCCTTCCTGGCTAACACCACGGCCTTGCCTGGCACGTTGGTGGTCTCGGAAAGCAAGGTGGTGGGTGGCATCAACACCGCCACGCCGATCAGCGTGGTCGGTGGTGAATACAGCATCGCCGGCGGCGCCTTCACTTCGGCTCCGGGCACCATCAGCAACGGCCAGTCCGTGCGTGTGCGCCTGACCACCGGCCCGGACTACCTGGCCAGCCAGAGCGTGACCCTGAATGTGGGCAGCTTCAGCACCCGCTTTGATGTCACCACCGCCGCGGCCGACCGTGTGCCGACGGCTTTCTCCTTCGACACCATCTCGGGTGTGCTGACCAACACCGCTGTGGTGTCCTCGACCCGCACGGTCAATGGCATCAACGCACCGACCCCGATCAGCATTGAAGGCGGTGAGTACAGCATCAGCGGTGGCGCCTTTACCAGCGCCCCGGGTACCGTGCTGAATGGTCAGGGCATCCGTGTCCGCGTCACCAGCAGCAGTGCTTTCCTGGCGACCAAGCGCGCAGTGGTCACCATCGGTGGCGTCACGGGCAACTTCGACGTCACCACCGTGGCTGAGGATGCCGTGCCGGACGCTTTTGCCTTCACCGAAGCGACCAACGTTACCGCGGACACCTGGGTGTCTTCGTCGTCGGCCGGTATCTGGGGCATCAACACCGCTGCCCCAATCAGTGTGGAGAATGGTGAGTACAGCATCGCCGGCGCCGCCTTCACCAACGCACCCGGTACCGTGAGCAAGGGCCAGTCGGTTCGCGTGCGTGTGCGCAGCAGTGTCTCGCCGCTGACCACGACCACGGCCACGCTCAACATCGGTGGTTACCTGGTGCCGTTCAAGGCAACCACCCGCGCACCCTGAGTTGTGCGGCGCCACTGACGTTCAGCGGATTCAGCCGAGGGCCCGGTTCCGGAAGGAACCGGGCCTTTTTTATGCGTGTTTGTGTGGGAGCAGGTCAGCGCTGGGCTAGGCGTCACGGTGTTTGGGCTGCCGTCGCTGACTTGCAACTGCAGTTCGGGACGGGCTTGACACTCGCCCAGACGTGCTGCTTCCAGAACACGTTGCAAGAGCGGCCGAGGCCATCTTTCGATGCAAGTGCTTCGAGCGCTGCCATGACGGCAGTTCAGTGATTGCTTGATGTGGATGCTCGCGCGTCCTGCAGGCAGCGGGGCGGGTACCGCCCCGCAAGCCTCAAATGCCCAGGAAGGGGCCTCGCACCTCAAAGCTCACGCCGTTGGCGCCGCTGCCCGTCGTGCCGCGCTGAGAGCTGAAGTAAAGGCGGCTGCCATCGGGGCTGAAGGCGATGCCGGTCATTTCGCTGGCGTTGTGGCCCTCCAGCTTGACAATAGGCGCCACCTCGCCGCTCGGTCGGATCACGCAGATCTGCATGTCGCCGCCGTCCTCTGCTACATAGACATCGCCCAGGGCCGAGACTATGACGTTGTCCACTCCGGTCAGCACCGGGTTGCTGGCCGTGTTGTCGTCGTAGAGGATGCTCAACCGGTTGGCTGCGGTTTCATAGGCCCATACCCGGTTGTCGCCCTTGGTCGTGAAGTACACGACGCCCTTGTGGAACCAGCAGCCTTCGCCACCATTGAAGCTGGAACTGGAGCTCACCTGCTTGCGCGTGCGCGTGCCCGAACTGCTGGGGTTGGGTGTGGGAACGCTCAGCCACTGCAGCGAGTAGGGCGCGGCCGAGCCGACGCGCCGGGCCACTTCCAGCGTGCCCGAGCTCAGGTCGTTCGCCCGCGTTGGGCGGAAGCGGTAGAAGCGTCCGTCGCTCTTGTCCTCGGTCAGGTAGATGAAACCGGTCGTCGTGTCGAAGGTCAGTGCCTCATGGTCGAACCAGCCCAAGGCATTGCGCACCACCGGCGCCTTCTGGCCGAAAGGGTCGCACTCCACCACGCGACCGCGGTCGACTTCCTCGCAGCTGAGCCAGGTTTTCCAGGGGCTCATGCCGCCGACACAGTTGCGGCTGGTGCCACTGCAGATGGAGTAAGCGCTGGTGATGCCGCCCGTGGAGTTGAATCGAATCGCCGAGACGCCGCCTTTGCCACCATCGAGCTCGCAATTGGACAGATAGATCCAGCCGCCGTCGCCACTGGCCAGACAGGCGCCGCCGTCCGGTGTGCTGTGCCAGGTGTAGCCGGTCGATGCCACCTTCTGCCCGCTGCGTGCGATCACCCGCGAGCTGAAGCCTGAGGGCAGGCGCAGTCCATTGGCGTCAGGTGCCTGCAGCGGCCCAAGCGCCGCCAGTGAGGCGATGGTCTGCAGGCCTTCGGACCCTTGCGGATTGGCGGGAACGGCCGGCAGGCTCTGGGCCCAGGCGCTCGAGGACCCCACGGACACCAGGCCTGCGCCGATCAGGCTGCGCCTTAGGAAGTCTCGGCGAATTTCCAGGGACGAGGCGGTATTTACAGCGGTCTCACTCATCGAAAGTCTCCTTCTAGTTGGATATTGGCAACGAACCGATGCCGCAAAGAAGTATTCCTGCTGACGATGACAGTCGCGTAAGCGAGAGAAAATTTCATGCAGTGCAAACCAATGGTTATGCACAGTGGTTGTCGGTCATTCATCGTTACGGAGGTCCAGATGGGAAATCCATCAGTGCGACGCGATTTGGCCCAGAAACTGCGCATGGCCTGCTCTCGAACGCAGTGGCTTTAGCTTGCTGATCCCTTCATCACGACGTCATGAATGCGGGCGAGCATGAAGGTTTTGATTTCCTCGGTGTCGTCGCATATGAAGGCTCTGTTGATTGCAGGTATGTGCTGCGTGTTGGCCAACCAAGCCAATGCCTTCGCGCAGGAAACGCACAAACGCATCGCCATGGATGCCGTGGCGTATATGCAGCGCAACCCGAGCAGCACCAATTTCGTCAAGCTGCAAGCGGGCCTGGTCAAGGCTGGCTATACGGTCGAACAGTTTGCTCAACAGCTGGGCCAAGGTGCCTACGACGTGGACGACTTCGCCGACACCTATATCTGCGGCGCAGTCACCGGTGATTGCCAGTTGGCTCCGGTCTGGGGTTTGGGCAAAGGCATCGTCAACTACACCTCGTATTGGCATTTCCAGAATCACACGCAAGGCCCGGACGTGCATGGCAACCCCTTCGGTGGCTACAACTATGCCAAGCTGACCGTCAAAGGCGACATTGACGACCTCGCCGCGACCTGGCTGGTGGGTGATCACTTGGACGACGGTCGGGGCGGCATGAAGGGTTGGTTCAGCGACGGCAGCAAGTACAACACCTACGGCATCACCGAACGCAACTACCGCCAGGGCAGCACTTCGACGCCGGCGATGTACGCGGACTTTGAGAAAATGCCCTTCCAGCCCATCGACAACCTCGGCCAATACTGGTGGAGCCAGTTTCTGGCCAAGCCGACGGTGCAGAGCTTGGGCTTTGTGATGCACACCACCGACCTGCTCCAGCCGCACCACACCTGGACCACTTCGGCACGCAATCACACCGGCTGGGAGACCTGGGTCAAGGACTATTACGACCAGGAGCGTCTGAGCGAAGACGCGCTGGTGACGGAGGCCTTGGGCAGCTTCACGCCGCTGGCGCCGACGGCGACGGACATCCGCCCGCTGCTGCGTCAAGGTGGCGCGCTGTCTTACGCACGCGGCGGTATCGTGCTCAGCAGCACCGACCACAAGGACCGCAAGACCGTCGGTCGCGTGGTGGTGCCCCATGCCATTGCCATGGTGGTGCATCTCTTGAACCGCGCCGCCGAGCGTTTCTGAGCCCATGGGCGAGCGACGCGGCTGGCGAGGCCGGTGCCGGACTGGGCTGGCTTTGGTCTTTGGGCTGTGGACAGTCTTGCACGTTTCTGTGAGTGCTCGAGCGGCTGCAGTGGCTTCGGCGCCGCTGGCTGATGTGGTGGTTGAGGGAGTGACGCTGTCGGCCCATGCACAGGCGGCCTTGTGCCAGCTCGCGCAGCGCCAGGAGCCCGATCTGCCCTGCGAGCGGGTGGCGCAGCAATGGCTGCGGGATTGGGTGGTGGGGCGCCAAGTCGCACAGGGCATTTCGGCCGAGCGCTTGTTCCCGGCTCGGCATGTGGCCTATCCGCTTGAGATCGAGGTCGAGCGGCTCTGGATCCATCTGCTCACACAGCTGAGCGGGCCCGCTTTCTCGCAAGCCTGGGCTGCGGAACGCAAGCGCCTGGGCTGGCAGGCCGTCAAGCCGGGGGCGACGCACCGCGCGTTTCTCGCCGCAACGCCGGCATTTCGCCTCGATGACCGCTTGTCGCCGGCGCAACAGCGTCTGGCGGCCCGGCTACCCGTGCTGCGGCAATGCGTTCACTCTGCTTGCACTTCCTTGTCCTTGAGCGAACTCTGGGGGCGCATGAATGTGCAGTCGCGCACCGCGGTGCTGGACGGCGATTGGCGCCCCGTGCAAGCGGCTGGCGACGAACTGCTGCAAGCGCGCTTCGCCGACCGTTGGCTGCCCAGCCAGCCCGGCTGGCAAGCCCAGGATGTGGCGGCGCTGCGTGGTGGGCTGCAGGCGCGACTGCAGCGCGCGGCTTGGGTGCGGCTCCGTGGTCTGGATGGTGATCCGCATGGCCCGCGCGAGGGCTGGGCCGAGCTCAGCGCCACCCTCACGGACGTGGACATCGAGGCTTATTACCGCGCCCACAGCGATGACTTCGCTCGCATCGAGTCGCTGCAGGGCTGGCGCGGCCGATGCGCGACGGCGCTTTGCGCCCAGCAGATCGAGGCGCGTTTGCGGGCCCTGCAAGCGCCGGCACAGCTCAGCGCCCTGGCTGAGGCGCCGGTGGCGGGCTGGCAGCTGGAGCCCGTGCATTGGCGCCTGGACGATTCAGAGGCAAAGCAGAATGCGCGTGAGCGCTGGTCGCTCAGTTTGTTGATGGCGGCGCAGCCTGGCGAGCCGCCCTTGGGCGTGCGCCCACCGGGCGTGGACAGCGTCGGTCGGGAGTGGGTGCAGCTGAGTGCACGCAGCATGGGCGTGCATCCCTTGAGTAGCGAAACCGTTCGCTACCAGTCGCGCTTGGCCCTGACCCTGGACCGCATGCGCGAGGGCTGGGCGCAGGCCCAGGTCCAGTGGCTGCAGGATGCGGATATTCGCTGGGGCGACGGCCGGCGCGGCTGGCCTG
Source organism: Paucibacter sp. DJ2R-2 (assembly GCF_025717675.1). GTDB lineage: Bacteria > Pseudomonadota > Gammaproteobacteria > Burkholderiales > Burkholderiaceae_C > Paucibacter_A. The sequence continues at coordinate 250,208 of NZ_JAJIRT010000002.1, read as the reverse complement.
AGTCGTGGACCGCTGCGGTGCTGGCCTGGCCCGACGCGCAGCAGGGCCATGGGCATTCACATGACTGATCCTAGGGCCCGCTCGCAGGTCGCGCCGTTTGGGTCGAGCCAACAGGGCGGCGCAAGCAGTTCTCTGCTACTGGCCAGCGCCCTGGTCGCGGCACTGGTGCTCGCCGGCTTGTCCATGCAGCCCGAGCAGGCGCCACCGGCCGAGGTCGCGCGGGTGTCGCGCCAGGCGCCGGCGGCTTCTGCGCCGCATCCGCAGCCCGCGCTTGCTTCGGCCTCAGCAGCAGCACAGGTGCCGGTGCCACCGGCTACGCCAGCAGCACTTCCTTCGCCTGTGGCCTCCGATGCACTGCAGCCTGCCCACTGGAGCATGGCTGACGCGCGCGTGAATGGCGATCCGCGCACACCACCCCTGCACCGCCCCGCGCCGGAAGCTCAAACCCCGGCCTGGCAGCTCAGCGATCACGAGGGCCATCTGCGTCGAGAGTTGGACGAGCACCGCGCCGTTCAGCAGGCTTTCGTTGAAGCTGCGAACGCCGAGCTGCCCAAGCTTGAACACTGGCTGGCCCTCGGTCGCGCGCAGGGTGTGTCCGCCGAGCAACTGGCGGTAGCGGAGGAGAAGATCCGACGCCTCAAGGCCCAACGCGAATTGACCCTGAAACGGCTTGAAGGCGCGAAGCCCTAAGTGCCGAGCGTCTCAGCGCCGTCAACCCGCTTCCCGCTGGATCTCGCCCAGCTCCAAGACGAAGCAAGTGCCCAGGCCGGGGGTGCTTTGCACGCTCAGGCTGCCGCCCAGCCGGGCCAAGGCCAGGTTGTGGCAGACATGCAGGCCCAGGCCGCTGCGGCCCTGGCCGAAGCGGGTGCTGAAGAAGGGCTCGAAGATGCGGCCCAGGTCGGCCTCGGCGATGCCGCAGCCGTCGTCGCTCAGGCTCAGGCGCAAGCCGGTGCCGCCGGGCAGTGGTTCGGCCAGCAGGCGCAGCCGGCCTTCGCTGCGGCCCGCGAAGGCGTGCAGCCGGGCGTTGTGGCAGAGCTCGGCCAGCAGCTGTTGCAGGGCCACCGGGTCGCTGTCGAGCTCCAGTCCAGCATCGACTTGGATCTCCAGTTCGAGTTTGAGCCCTTGTTCTTGCAAGGCCTCGTGCTGGCAGGTGTGCAGGGCCGCTTCGCACAGCGGGCGCAGGCTGATGTGGCGCCGCTTCTCGGTGGTGGAGTCCACCGCGATCTGCTTGAACTGTTCGACCAAGCTGGCGGCCCGGCTCAGATTGCGGGCCAGAAGCTCGGCCGACTGGCGGGCGTGCAGCAGGTAGTCGTCCAGGGCGCTGCGCCGCAGGGCTTGCGCCTGAACAGCCTGGCCCAACGCTTCGTTGCGCGCCTGCCAGTGGCTGGCCGCCATCAGGCTGTTGCCGATCGGGGTGTTGAGCTCATGGGCGACACCGGCCACCAGCTGCCCCAGGGCCTGCAACTTGCCTTGCTGCACGCGCTGCGCCATCTCGCGCACCAGGGTGTCGGCGCGGCGGGCCTGTTCGGCCGCTTCTGCGCGGGCCTTGTCGGTCTGGTGCAGGGCTTGCATGGCCAGCACACGCTGGTTGGCCAGCTCGGTCTGGCTGCGCTGTCGCGCGGCGTTGGCGGCGCGTGAGAGCTGGAAGGCCTGTGCCATATCGCCGGCCGCAGCCCAGGCGTCGGCCAGCGCTTCCGAGAGCTCGCTCGGGGTTTCAAAGCCGGGCAGGGTCTGGGCCAGGGCCTGAGCTTGCAGCAGGTGGTGCAGGGCGGCGTTGGGCGCCGTGCTGCCTGGCGGGCGCGGCAGCACAGGGTGGCGTGTGTGGAGGCTGGCCAGTGCGCGCAAGGCTTCAATCTGGCGGTAGGCATGGCCGCTGGCGGTGGCGCGCTCCAGGGCCCGCAGGGCGCAGGCCAGGGCCTGCTCGGGCCGGTCCAGCAGGGACAGGGCTTGAGCCTGGCCGCGCAAGGCAAAGATGGCCAGATCGGGCTGCGTCTGGGCTTGCGGGTGGTGCCCCAGCTGCTCGAAGGCAGCCAGCGCCGCGGCGGGCTCGGCACGGTCCAGCGAGAGATCGCCCCAGCACTTCAGCGCGATCGCAAAAGTACGCGATGTCGGCGAGTTCGACAGCAAGGCCAGGGCTTCCTGCACAGCCTCCTGGGCCGCATCCAGCCGACCCAGTCGCCGCAAGGTGTCGCCCAACTGGCCCAGGCTGTAGCCCATCAGCTGTGGCCAGGCGCGCTCGCGCACCAAGGCCAGGGCGCGTTCCATCCAGTGCAAAGACTGCTCGTAGGCCCCGAGATTGTTCAGGGCATCGGCCGCGTTGTGGATGGCCACCACGGCGCGGTGCACCTGGCCCGAAGCCAGGGCGTACTCGCAGGCCAGCAGGCGTTCAGCTGCCGCTCGGCCGTAGTCGCTGCGTTGGGCGGCCAGTGTGCCGCGCAGCTCATGGGCCCAGGCTTTGGCGCCCAGTGGCAGCGCGGCAATCTCGTCGTCGCTCGGGGCGCCGCGCGTCCGCCCGGCCACCGGGTCGGCGAAGGTACGCAGCAGGTCCTGCCACAGCCCCGCGGCCAGCCAGCGCAGCGACGCAGCGCCAGCCCGCTCGCGGACCTCGTCCAGAAAGGGGTAAGCCTGAGCCTGGCGTCCCTCGAGCACGGCCTGCAGCGCTTGCAACCAGGCGCAGTCGGCGAGGCCCTCCACGTCGGCTGCCAGCTCAAAGCCCTCGCGCGCCTCTTGCAAAGCCATGGCGGCCGGCTCGGCCCGGATCGCCAGCAGGGCCTGCTCGGCCCGCACCAGGGCCAGGCGGGCAAGGCCCGATGCATCCAGCAGATGCGGCTGCTCCAGCAGGGCTCGGGCCATTTGCTGAGCGGCGGCAGGCTCGCGCTGCCGCTGATGCCAGCACAGCGCCAGCCGTTCTTCGATCGAAGCCGCGCCTTGCCCGACCTTGCTCAGCAGGGCTTGGTAGCGAGCCTCGTCGATGAACAGTTCCATGGCGCCTGGAAGCATAAGCCAGTCCGCGCCAGAGCGTTCGGACTGCCACCTGCACGCAAGACGAGGTGGCCGCCGCATCTTGTGCGTCTATTTGAGATCCAGCGTCATCCCCGAGAAGCTGCCGTAGGCACGCAGACCGATGTGGATGGCCTCTCCGGCGCTGACCGTCAGCGTACAAGTCTCCTTGTTGGTGCTGCCGTTCGAGCGGCATTGGTAGTTGCTGGTGTCCGGGGCCTCGGCGCGGCGCAGGTAGAGATCGGCATCGCCGCTGCCGCCGCTGGTCGTGAAGGTCACTGAGCTGCGACCTGCCGGCACGGTGTAGACGTAGCGCAGCCAGTTGCCCTTGCTGGCGGCCAGACCGGTCTTGGGATAGCCGTTGTTGCCGACTTGCAAGCTGGCCAGCAAATTGACGCCGCTGAAGGCGCTGCTGGCCACCAGCTTGATGTAGGCCGTGCCGGGGTTGGCCAGAAGCAGGGTGCAGTTTTCGGTGTTGCCGGCCAGCGCGGGGCGGCAGTCGTACTGGGTGCTGGTCGGTTCAGCGCCGGCGCGCACGTAGAGGTCGGCATTGCCGCTGCTGCCAGTGCCGCCATTGATGCCAACCAGGACCTGGGTGCCCGGCTGTGTGGTCTTGATGAAGTAGCTCAAGGTCTGGTCTTTGGCTGCACCGAGATTGTTGGCCGGCACGCCGGACTGCAACTCAAGCGGCGTGGCGCTGCTGAGCACCAGTTCCTGGCTCTTGTTGCCGCTGGCACCGCGGTCGTCGGTGACCGTCAGGGTGGCGGTGTAGCGCCCGGCTTGCAAATAGCTGTTGCTGACCTGGGCGCCGCTGGCTGTGCGGCCGTCACCGAACTGCCAGTCGTGGCGTGCGATGCGGCCGTCACTGTCGCTGGAGGCGCTGCCGTTGAAGCTGCAGACCAAGCCGTTGCAGCTGCTGCTGAACTCGGCCACGGGCGGGCGGTTGCCGCTGTTGCCGTCATCGCCGCCTGGCACCTGGTTGTTGAAGTGGCTGGCCACCTGGGGCCAGATCTTGCTGATCTGCACGCCCTGGTTGGTGCAACCGCCGAAGTGGTGCAGGGCCAGTACCTTGCGGCTGCCGGCGGCGATCACCGGCGAGCCCGAGGAGCCGCCTTCGGTGTCGCAGTAGTAGGCGACATCGGTACCAGCGGCGCCACCGGATACCGAGGCATTGTCGATTTGGCAGGCCGCGCCGCCATTCTGGTCGCTGGTGACCGCAAGCTGTTTGGGCTTGCCGCCGCCATGCTGGGCGATGAAGATGGGCTCACCCTTGACCGCGGCTCGCGGGTCCAGACCGAGGTAGCCGAAGCCGGATACCTTGGCGAAATCATTGATCGTGAACAAGGAATAGTCGAGGGTGGCGTCGGTCTTGAGCAGGGTCTGGCCGGTCACCTTGGTCACAGGGGCCAGGGTGCTGCCGCCACAGCTGGTTTTTTCGTAGTTGAACCAGATTTCGGTGTTGGCCAGCGTGGTCTGGGTCGACAGGCAGTGGTTGTTGGTGAACATGCGGTTGTCGGCGCCGACCCGCCAGCCGGTGCACAGGCCGCTGCCGGCCATCAGCAGGCGAGCCACCGGGCGGCTGCGATCCACGGCGCTGGCATGGCTGCTGGCGAGGCAGACCGGGTCACGGCGCTCGTCGCCGCCGCAGACCGAAAGCGGTGTCTGACCACCCCCGGCTGCAGGCGGCGAGGTTTCTGCGTCGATCTGACCGGCGTGGTAACTGTCCACATGCAGGGCATGCTTGGCGCTCCACTGCACGCCGGCCGGCAGCACGAGGGTCAGAGTGGCGCTGTCACCGAAGACCGACAGGGCGGCGAACTGGCGCAAGCCATCTTCGCCCAGGCTGCGATCAAAGGTGCGGTTGTTCAGCGACTCCGGTTTGGCCTCATAGCGATGAACTTCGCGGCCGTCGCCAGAGGCCACCAGCACATAGGCGCCGGCCGGCAGCTGGAATTCGGCGAAGTGCAGCTTGATGAAATCGGCACCGGCGCGCTGGATGCGCCGCTCCATGCGGCGCTCGCCCTGGTTGTGGGCCAGCATGCTGCCGGCGTCCAGGCGAATGTCGGCGGCCCAGGCGCGTGCCACGGTCAGCGGCCGCGCCGCGGCAGCCGGGCCGACCTTGGCCGCGAGTGCAGATTCGGAGTCTTGGGGCGCCGCCTGAGCCGGGCTCAGAACGGCGAGTGCGCTCAACAGGAGCGCTGCGGTGCTGTGTTGCATGGGAGTCCTCACGGTTGCGACAGGTGCGTGGAAGTGGTGACCGGGCCGGCGCGATGCGGGTCGATGGTGCTGCTTCCGGCCCGGGCGATCATGGCCGCTTCGCTCGGCCGCCGCCATGTGTAAGGTCTGACAGGCCCGATCGCGCCTGGGCCCCACACCGCACTGCACTGCGCCACGCCTTGAGGGCCTTGCAGCTTTGCCCTGGGGGTGCCTTCAGCGGGCCGCGTTGTCCCCGCCTTCTGTGGATAAGTAGGTGCGCAAACGGCGGGCGACGCGCTCAAGCTATTGATTGCAAAAGCTTGTTTCTGCTTTGCTGAAAAATGAGGCAGGGGCTCAGCGTTCGGCGCCAGGACCTCGGGCAGGGGGCGCAGCCGGTGGCAGGCTGGCACAGTCGGCGACGCCGTAGCGGTCCACCTGCACGCGGTAGCGGGCTTGCGCGGGCCGGCCCTGCCAGTCGGCCAGACTCTGCCGGCAGCTCCAGGCGCGGCCGTCGCTGGCTTGGAGCTGCAGCTCGTAAAAACTCTGGCGCTTGCCCAGGCGTTCTTCGCCCAAGCCCTGGCGTTCCGGGTCGCCGGGTCGCAGCACAGGCTGCGGCCACACTGCTGCCGCCGGCGCTTGGCCCTGGCTTTGCGCCACATAGCTGGTGCGCCACTGCGGCGAGCGGTAATGGCAATGTTCGACGGCGCCGCTGCGCTGGCCGCTGGGGTCACTGTCCAGCCAGCGGCGGCTCAGCACCTGGGCGGTTTCGGGCAGCTCATCACACCAGCCGCTGCCAGTCTCCAGGGTGCGGCGTTCGACCTCGATTTCCAGCTGCCAGGTCTTGGCCACCTGGTCCACCTGCAGACCTTTGGGGCCGAAGACCCAGAGCGCCAGGCCGGCACAGAGCGCCAGGCTGGCTGTGGCGGCCAGGCCACCGAGCCAGCGCCGCAGCGTGGGCGCTCGGGCGTGTGAATGCGGGGGCGATGGCGAGGGTTCGGGCAGGGGCCGGTGCATGGCGGCATTGTCAGGCAGGTGCTGCCTGGGCCCGCTGCAGCTGCCTTGCCTTCAGTCACGTCGCGGCCCGCCCAGCTGAGTCCACAAGAAGCGGTACTCCATGGCGGCGATGCGGGCGAACTGCTCGGCGCCGGCCGCGCCGGCATGGCCGCCTTCTGGGTTCTCGAACAGCCAGACCTTGGGGATGCCCAGGCTGTGCATGCGCGCCACCATCTTGCGCGCGTGGGCCGGGTGCACGCGGTCGTCGCGGGTCGAGGTGCTGAACAGCACCGCCGGGTAGTGCCGCCCTTTCTTGAGCTGGTGGTAGGGCGAGTAGCGGCGCAGGTAGGCCCAGTCCTCGGGCTTGCTCGGGTCGCCATATTCCTCCAGCCAAGAGGCGCCGGCAAAGAGTTGGCTGTAGCGCTGCATATCGAGCAGGGGCACATGGCTGAGCACCGCGCCGAAGAGATCGGGCCGCTGGGTCAGCATCACGCCCATCAGCAGGCCGCCATTGCTATAGCCCTCGATGCCCAAATGTCGCGGCGAAGTGATCTTGCGTCGCACCAGATCCTCGGCCACTGCGATGAAGTCGTCGAAGGCGCGCTGACGGTGCCCGCGCACGGCGGCCTCATGCCAGGCCGGGCCGTACTCGCCGCCGCCGCGGATATTGGCCAGAACGTAGACACCGCCGGCCTCCATCCAGGCCTTGCCATTGCTGGCCGAGTAGAAGGGCCGTTGGCTGGATTCGAAACCGCCGTAGCCGTACATCAGCACGCGGTTGCGGCCGTCGAGCTTGAGGTCTTTGCGCTGAACGATGAAGTAAGGCACGCGCGTGCCGTCCTTGGACACGGCAAAGTGTTGACGCGCCTCCAGGCCGCTGGCGTCGAACAGCGGCGGCAGGGTTTTGAGCGTCGCGCGCGCATCGCTGCCGCCTTCGCCCAGCAGCAGGGAGGGCGGGGTCAGGAAGTCGCTGTAGTGCATCAGGTAGGCATTGCTGCGCTCGCCGTCCAGGGCGCTGAAGCGGGTGCTGCCCAGGCCGGGCAGGCTCAGTTCGCGCGCCTGCCAGCGTCCATCGCTGGCGCTGCGTGTCCACTCGGTCGCCCGGTTGCGCACATGCTCGATGCTGTTGACGATCAGGTGATCGCGCAGCACGGTGTAGCTGCTCAGCGAACGGCTGGCCGTGGGCTCGAAGAGTACGCTGAACGCGGGCCGCCCGGCCTGCAGATCCGCCAAGTCGGCCACCAGCAGGCTGCCCGAGGGCCAGGTCTTGCCCGCCACCGTCCAGGCGCTGCGCAGGCTCACCAGGGCTTGCGTGCCGAGGAAGTCGATGTCGGCATCGTCGGGGATGGCCAGGCGCTGCAGCTGGCCGTCCAGCTTCAGCCAAGTCTCGGTTTTGTAGAAGCTGAGGATGCGGCGGTAGAGCTCGTAGCGCTGCCCCTGGGTGTGGCTGACGCTGGCCGAAACGCCCAGATCCTGTGCTTGCCCCTCGAACACGACCGGTGCCTGCTCTGGCGCGCTGCCGCGGCTCCAGCGGCGGACCTGGCGGGCGTAGCCGGAGCGGGTGCTGCCGGCTTCGCCTTCGGCACGCGCCAGCAGCAGGGTGTCGGCATCCAGCCAGCTGATGCCTTGCTTGGCCTCGCTGAGTTGGAAGCCTCGGTCCTCGACAAAGCGTTTGCTGCGCAGGTCGAACTCGCGCACCACGGTGGCGTCGCCGCCACCGCGGGTCAGGGTCAGCAAGCAGCGGTCGAAGGCCGGCTCACGACAGACCGGTCCGCCCCAGTTCCAGCGCTCGTTCTCGGCCGCCGCCAGGGCGTCCAGGTCCAGCACCGGCTCCCAGTCGGGTTCGGCGTGCCGGTAGTCCTCCATCCGGGTGCGGCGCCACAGGCCGCGCGGGTGCTCGGCATCTGTGTGGAAGTTGTAGAGGTGCTCGCCCAGCTGTTGCACCTCGGGGATGTGCTGCCGGGTGTTGAAGATGTCCAGCACCTTTCGGTAGGTGGCCTCATGTGCGGGGTCCTGTGCCCTCGGGGCTTGGGTTCGGGCGTTTTGTGCCGCCACCCAGGCGCTGGCGCGCGGGCTGCGAAGCTCTTCCAGCCAGAGGTAGGGGTCCAGGGCCGCTGGGGCGGTCGCTTTGTTGTTCTTGGGTGCTGCGACCACGCTGCTGCCGCTGGCTGCCGCCGTCAGCAGGGCGATGCCCAGCCACAGGGTGCGGAGCCAGGGGCGGGCACAGGCAGGAGGTGTGGGATGGTTTGGCATGGAGAAAATCGTCGGAAGAAAAAGGCTTATTGAAAGATATCGAAGGAAAATCTTTCGATTGATGGAAACATTCTTTCCTTAATTCGCGATCGAAAGAAATATAGCCTTGACTGCCTGCTAAATCGAAATATTTGATTCGGTGTTTGCCCGAGCTGTTCTTGATCGCACGCGGGTGTGGCGCCTTCGGGTTTGCCGCCGCAGGGCAGGGGCATGACGGCCTTCCGGCAGGGCGCTTTGCGTCTATATTTGCGCGCAATCCAAACAGCAAGGGAGGCCTGTGGCTGCGATCTCAAAGAGCAAGCGCGCATTGATCACGGTGGCGGTGGCGGCAGCCTTTGGCGGCAGCCTGTTCGTGGCGCTGCGAGGGCAGAAGCAGGAGGCGCAAGCCCAGCTGGAGGCTGCCGAACAGGCCGCCGTGGTGCAGCTCAAAGGCCTGATCGCGCTCGATGTGGAGACCTTCTTCAAGGACCCTCGCGTGATCCAGCGTCTGGCTGCGGCACGCCTGCCGGTCAGCGTCTCCCGGGTCGGCAGCCGTGACATGTCGGCCAAACTCGACGGTGCCAGCCGCGACACCGCACCCGACTTCTTCTTCCCTTCCGGCGTGGTGGCCGCCAACCAGGTGGTCGACGCCGCCCGCAAGGCCAATCTGCCGGTGGCCCAGGTCGCACCTTTCCATACACCGATGGTGATCGCCTCCTGGGAGCCGGTGGCGCGCATCCTGGTCGCCAACGGCCTGGCCAAACCGCTGTCGCCCAAGGTCTACGGCCTGGACATGGCGGCGCTGACCCAGCTCATGCTGGCCAAGAAAAAGTGGAAGGAGCTCAAGGACGCCGGCGCCTACGAGGTCAGCCGCAGCGTGCTGGTGTCCACCACCGACCTGCGGCGCAGCAACTCCGGCGCCATGTATCTGGCCCTGACCAGCCAGGCCTTGAATGGCGATGTGGTGACGGACCGGCCGACCGCCCGCGCCACCGCCCTCAAGCTGGCCGAGCTGTTCAAGCGCCAGGGCTACCAGGAAAACTACGTCAACGGCAACTTCGACGACTACGTGGCCATCGGCATGGGCAAGACGCCGCTGGCCTTCATCTACGAGAACCAACTCGTCAGCCATGCCTTGGCCAAAAAGGGCGTCAGCGCCGACATGGTGCTGCTCTACCCGCAGCCCACCATCGTCAACAAGGTGGTGTTTGTGTCGCTGAATGAGCGGGCCAAGGCCTTGGGCGAGCTGCTGGCCAGTGATGCAGAGCTGCAGGGCATTGCGGTCGAGTACGGTTTCCGCATCGCCGACACGGCTCGATTCGTCAAGACCGTGCAGGCCACCGGCCTGGGCGTGGAGCCGCGCCTGACCCAGGTGGTGGACCCGCCGTCTTTTGAACTGATGGCCGAGATGATCGATGTCGTGGCCCAGGAGATGGCGCAATGATTCGCTTGAACACCATGCGTTTGCTTCGAGGCCTGGGCCTGGCGTCCTTGAGTGCGCTCTTGCTGGCCACGGCCGGCTGCGGACGCAAGGCCGAGCAGGCGCCGGCCGCCGACACGCCCAAGCTGGAGTCCGCCCAGGAGGACTTCACCGTGCTCGCCACCAGCGACCTCAAGGACGTGGAGCCCTTGCAGGAGATGGTGCGCAAGGCCACCGGCGTGCGCCTGAAGCTCAAGTTTGGCGGCACCATGGAGAGCACCGAGGCCGTGCTCAGCGGCGAGGCCAAGAGCGACGCCGCCTGGTTCGCCAATGCCAAATACCTGCTGTCCAGCCCGCAGGGCCAGGGCCGGGTCAAGCTGCAGGAAAAGATCATGCTCTCGCCGATCGCCATCGGCGTCAGCGAGTCCGAGGCCCGCAAGTACGGCTGGGATCGGCCCGATCTCAAACTGAGCTGGAGAGACATCGCCAACGCCTCCAAGGCCGGTCAGCTGAAGTACGCGCTGTCCAATCCGGCCACCTCCAACCAGGGCTTCATGGCCTTGATGGGGGTGGTGGCTGCGGCCAGCCAGAAGTCCGAAGCCCTCAGCGCCGCCGATGTCGACCGCGGCGCGATTGCTGATTTCCTCAAGGGTTACAAGCTGCCCGGTGACAACTCGAGTTATCTGTCCGAGCAGTTCATCCTGCAGCAAGGCCCCAAGGTCAATGCCTTCATCAATTACGAGAGCTGGCTGCTCAGCCTCAATGCCTCGGGCAAGTTGCGCGAGAAGCTGACCCTGATCTACCCGCATGAGGGTGTCAGCACGGCCGACTACCCCTTCATGCTGCTCAACGAGGCCAAGCGGGCCGACTACCTCAAGGTGGCCGAGTACCTGAAGAGCGAGCCGGCCCAGCTCTGGCTGGCGCGCCAGACCCTGCGCCGCCCCATCAAGCCCGAGCTGAACGAGCGCGTGGCCGATGTGCTGCCGCGCCAGGGCTTGCAGGTGGAGCTGCCTTTCTCGCCCGACCGGGCCCTGGCCGATGGCTTGATCGCCGCCTACCTGAACGAGTTCCGCACGCCGATCGCCTCGACCTTTGTGCTCGACACCAGCGGCAGCATGGCCGGTGGTGGCCGGCGCCAGCAGCTGATCGACGCCATGCATTACATCGCCGGAGCCGACGCCTCGCTGACCGGCCGCATCGCCCGCCTGAGCAACCGCGAGCGGCTGTGGTTGCAGCCCTTCGCCGATCAGCCCTATGGCTTGCAGTCGTTTGAGCTGCCGGCCGCCGCGAAGGCGCAGCGCGGCGTGGCTGAGTTGGCCGACAGCGAGGCCAAGCAGCAGGTGCTGGCCCAGGTGCGCCAGACCGCCGACGAGCTGCGCATGAAAGGCGGCACCGCCCTCTACGACGCGGTCTATGAGGCACTCGCCCATATGCTGGAGCAGCGCGGCAAGAGCCCCAACTACCAGTATTCGGTCGTGGCCTTCACCGATGGCGAGGTCAACAAAGGCCGCTCGCTGGCGCAGTTCCAGCGCGACTACCAGGCCCTGCCCGAGGATGTGCGCGCGATTCCGGTGTTTGTGGTCGTCTTCGGCGAGGCCAATGAGGCGGAGCTGAAAGAGCTGGTCAAGACCACCGGCGGCCGGGTCTTTGACGCCCGGCGCACGCCGCTATACAGCGTGTTCAAGGACATCCGGGCCTACCAATGATGATGGGCCGAGTGTTTCGACTGCTGGCGTCGCCGGCCAACTGGTGCGGTCTCGGGCTGGCCAGTGCGGTGCTGCTGCTCAAGGCCGCAGGCCTGCTGGGCGGCCTGGGTCTGGGTGTGGCGGTGCTTGGCTACGCTGCCGGTTTCGTCATCGGCGGGCTCTGGCTGGGTTTCCCCTCGACGCAGGAGCCGGCCTGGGAGGCCTTGCAGTTCAGCGACGAGGGCGATGCCCGCGAGGCCATGGAGCGCGCCCTGCACGGCGTGCGCCAGCTGACCGAGCACAACCCCGAGCGCCGCATTCCACCGGCCTTGCAGGCGCGGGTGCTGGCCCTGTGCGCTGCGCTCGATGGCCTGCTGCAACAGTGGGAGCGCAGCAAGGGCAGCCTCTCGCTGCAGGACAGCTTCCATGCCCGCCACATCGCCATCAGCTATCTGCCCGAGGCGCTCAACACCTACCTGTCCATTCCGGCGGCCTTCGCCAGCGGCAAGATCCTGGACAACGGCAAGACCGCCCAGGCCACTTTTGCCGACACCCTGGCTGAACTCGAGACCAAGGTCGGCCAGCTCGGCGAGGACCTGGCGGCGCAGGACGCGCACGCCTTTCTCGTCCATTCCAAATTTCTGAGCCAGAAGTTCGGCCCGCAAGGGCTGGACTCCCCCGCACTCAATATCGCCGCCGAGGAGCGCAAGCCATGAACACGCCGTCCAACACGAGCACCAGCACCACAACAGCCGCTCCGGCCTTCCAGCTGCAGCCTCCCGAGGTCATCCACCCGGTGGCCGCCGAGGCCACGCGCGAGGCCGTGCCCCTGAAGCCCGAGCTGGCCCAGCAGGTCGACGCCCAGGTGCTGCGCTTCATCGACGCCCTGGCCAGCGAAGACCTGCATTCCGACGCCTTCAAGCAGCGCCTGGACAGCGCTTTCGCCCTGGGCAAGGAGGAAATCTCCAATGCGTCCTCGCTGATGCAGGGCCGCTTCATGAATCGCAATTTCGCCGGCATCGAGGACACGCCGGCCTACAAGGCGATTGCCGACATCCGCGCCCAGCTCGATGAACTGAACCCCGGCGCCGACGGCGACTTGCTGCAGCCGCGCAAGCTGCTGGGCATCATTCCCTTCGGCAACAAGCTGGAGGCCTATTTCCGCAAGTACCAGAGCGCGGCCGAGCAGCTCAAGACCTCGATGGGCCAGCTCTATGCGGCCCGCGACGACATGCAAAAAGATGTGGTCGACATCGAGGCCACCCGCGCCAAGCTCTGGGACGCGATGCAGAAGCTCGCCGCCGCCGCGCGCTTTGCCGGCGCCCTGGACAGCCAGCTGGCCGACAAGGTGCAGGCCCTGGAGCTGAGCGACCCGACTCGCGCCCATGCCTTGCGCCAGGAAGTGCTGTTCTATGCGCGCCAGAACCTCCAGGACATCCAGACCCAGCAAGCCGTCTGTGTGAATGGTTATCTGGCTCTTGATGTGCTGAAGAAAACCGGCCGAGAAATGATCAATGGCTGCACCCGTGTCGCCACCACCGGCATGAGCGCCCTGGCCGTGGCTCAGACCGTGGCGCGCGCCACCGGCAATCAGATTCAGGTGATGGAGATGCTGCAAGGTGTGAACGCCACCATCGGCAATCTGATCAGCGAGACCGGCCGCGCGCTCAACCAGCATGTCGAGCAAACCACCCAGTTCGCGCAGAACCCCATGCTCGGCATCGACAAGATGAAAGAGATGTTCAACCAGACCTTCCAGGCCATGGACGCGATGGACAACTTCCGCGCCAAGGCCATCGACGTCATGGGCCAGAACAACGCCATCTTGAAAACCGAGCTGGCGCGCGCCGAGACCTATGTGGACCGGGTGCGGCAGCAAAGGGCGCGGGAGGCGGCGGGGGGCGGTGGGGAAGTGAATGGGTGAACAGGTGGATAGGTGAACAGGTGAACAGGTGAACAGGTGAACAGGTGAACAGGTGAACAGGTGAACAGGTGAACAGGTGAATGGTGAATGGTGAATGGTGAAGCGGGTTGACGGCGGAGCGGCAGAGCGGTTTACGCTCCTCACGACTCACGACTCACGACTCACGACTCACGAGATCGAGCCTTTGTTGCTGGCCCTTCGCGGCAGCTGAGCCTGCGTCAGAGTCGGTGCTTCACCATGGGCAGCCTGCGGGCTGCCCTTTCTTTTGGGCCTAGGGCGTTCGGGCGGGGCTACAGTGCCGCTTGTCTGTTTGGCCGCGCTCTGCAGCCTTTCGCCCATTCACCGAAGAACTGTGTCCGAGCCCGTCATGAGCAACTACTTCGACAGCCCCTTCAAAGGCAAACCGCTCAGCGAGCAGGTGAAGAACCCCAATATCAAGGCCGGGCGCTACAGCTACTACTCCGGCTACTACCACGGGCACGCCTTTGACGACTGCGCGCGCTACCTCTCACCCGAAGTGAACGGCGACGACCAGCTCATCATCGGCAGCTTCTGTTCCATCGGGTCCGGGGCTTCGTTCGTCATGGCCGGCAATCAAGGCCATCGCCATGACTGGGTCACGTCCTTCCCCTTTTTCTACATGAAGGAAGAGCCGGCGTTCGCGGGCGCGCTCGATGCCTTTCGCAAGAGCGGGGACACCGTGATCGGCAGCGATGTCTGGATCGGCACCGAGGCCATGATCATGGCCGGCGTTCACATCGGTCATGGTGCCGTGATCGCCAGCCGTGCCCTGGTCACCCAGGACGTGGAACCCTATGCCATCGTCGGCGGCAACCCCGCCAAGCCGATCAAGAAGCGCTTCTCCGACGCGCAGATCGCCATGCTGCTGGAGATGCAGTGGTGGGACTGGCCGATCGAAGCCATTGAGGCCGCGATGGCCTTGCTGTGCTCGAATCAGATCGAGGCGCTGCACCAGCATTGGCGCCAGCAGGTCGAGGGGCGCTGAAGCAGGCCCGCCCCAGCGTCATTTCAGGCGGGCAGCGGCGCCGCTTCGTCCTGCCCTGCATCGGGCTCGATGCTCTGCGCGTGCCGGAACAAAAGGCCCGGATCGTGGCGGGCCTTGATGGCGCGCAGCCGGGGAAGGGCGGCGCCGTAGTAGGCCTGGTCCCAGTCCTCCAAGTCGGTTTCGGCGAAACCTTGGTAGACATGGCCGTTGCCGAACGGTGCGATGCAGGCCCGGGATTCGTCGGCCCAGGCCCTGGCCCGCTCGCAGTCGGCGGCCTGTGCGCTCGGGCCCAGCACCGCAGTGTGGCGGACCATGAAGTGAGCCTGCCGGTGAGCAAAGGAGCTGCCCGGAGTGCCCAGGTCCTGGGCATAGGCGCCGGCCCAGGGGATGAAGGACAACTCGCGTTGTTGTGCCGCCGGGCGCCCGGCAGCGAATTGCTCGATCAAGCCGGCGATGGCGGCGCGCGACAAGGCCTGTTCGAAAAAGCCTGAACGGGTGAACTGGTAGCCATGGGCCGGGAAGGGCGGGTCCGCTTGCCAGGCCGGTTCACAGCGCCGGTCCAGGCGGCCGCAAAGATAACTGGCCGCCGCTGCGGCAGGCAGGCGCCATTCGCACAAAGTCTCGGCCAGCCGGCCCAGGGCGCGCTGCCAAGGGGCCAGCAAGGCCGGCACCTCGGCCGCTTCGGCCAGCACCGCACCGAAGAGCTCGACCTGGGGCTGGCCGCTGCCACCGCCATGCCCGGCCGGCCGACCGGCAAGAATGGCCAGTTGCAGATTGACGCGCGGGTCGGCGCCCGGCGCCAGCTCCTGCCACAGGGCGATCAGCGCGGCCGCCTCGGTCAAGGGCCAGCAGCCGTGAACCACATTCATGGCCTGGGCCGTCTGGGTGCGCAAATGAAGCTCGGTGACGACCCCGAACTGGCCCGCGCCCGCGCCGCGCAGGGCCCAAAACAGGTCGCGGTTCTGCTCGGTATTCACCTCCAGCAGTTCGCCGCCGGCTGTGACCATACGTAGGGCCTGGACCTGGTCGCAGACCAGGCCGTCCCGCCGCCCCATCAGCCCGAAGCCGCCACTCAGCGCCTGGCCGCCGAGGCTGACGGCGGGGCAGTTGCCGCTGGGCAGGAGCTGGCCGCGTGAGGTCAGGAAGCCACTCAGCTCGGCGGTGCTGACGCCCGGCCCCGCCTGCAGGCCGCGTGCGTCCCAGGCCAGACGGCGCAGCTCGCTCAAGTCCAGCACCAGCTCCGCGTGGCTGGACAGGTCGGCCAGGCAGTGGCCGCCGCTGCGCAGGGCGAAGGGCAGCTCGTGGCGCTGCAGGAACTCAAGCGCGCGCCGTACATCGCATTCGCTGCGTGCGCGCAGGCAGACTGCGGGCAGGGGCAGGGGCCGCCCTCCGGCCGCCAGCGCTTTGCCCAGGCCGGCCTCGGCCATCTCTTCGGCCGTGAAGATGCGCCCCTGCCAGCGTTGCCGCAGCGGGCCCCAGTCCAGCGCGGCGGCGCGGCCGTCTTCCTGCCCGGCCGCCGGCGCCATGGGCGCCCGCCAACGTCGGGCCAGCGGCCTGGCCTTCCATCCTTGTCGCAACAACATCGTGTCCCTTGCCTTGTCCAAATTGCGATTCAGCCCCGGGCTGGCTTGTGGCTGCCGGGGGTGTGAGTGCCACCGCTGTTCCGGCGGCAGAGCGCATTCTTGAATGGCTTGGAACAGGCTTGTAGCTGTCAATCTTGACAGCGGGTTAGCTCGGGTGGTCCGCAGCGGACTGACAAGGGAAGCGATCGACCTTCAGCGCGGCGCCTGCTCTGCCAGCTCGGCCCACAGATGCTGGGCCGCATAGGCACGCCAGGGTCGCCAGGCCTGGGCGCGGCTGGTCAGTTGCTTGGCATCGGGCCGGCTGCCTTCCAGCCGTTCAATCGCTTGCATCAGGCCCACATCGGCCGCCGGAAAGGCATCGGGCTCGCGCAGCTGGCGCAGGGCGATGTACTGGGCCGTCCAATCGCCGATGCCGGGCAGGGCGCGCCAGCGGGCCAAGGCGTCTTCCAGGCTGGCCTGGCGTTCGAACAGGCCCGGGTCGGCCAGGCTGGCGGCGGCCACGCCGGACAAGGTGGCGGCGCGGCTGCGTGGCATGCCCAGGTGGCTGAGGTCCTGGCCGGCCAGGGCCTCAGCCCGAGGGAACAGGCACTGCAAAGACGGCTGTTCGGGGGCTACGTTCTGCAGGGGCTCGCCGTAGCGGGCCAGCAGCTTGGTCGCCAGCTGGATGGCGGCGCCGACCGTGATCTGCTGGCCCAGCACGGCGCGCAGGGCCAGTTCGAAGCCGTCCCAGCAGCCGGGCACGCGCAGACCCGGGCGGCGCTGCACCAGGCCGGCCATCAGCCCATCGTGGGCGCCCAGCTGGGCGGCGATCAGCTCGGGGTCGGCGGCCAGATCGAATTGACGGCGCAGGCGCGCGATCACCAGGGGCAGCACGGCCAGGTGTTCGCAGCGCACGCTGACCTGCAGCGCCTGCTGCTGAGGCGCATGGCTGACGCTCAAGGTCCCTTGCCGTCCAGCCAGGGAAAAGCTGCGTGCATAACGACCGCACTCTTCGTCATCGACCTGCTCCATGCCCGGGATGGCGCGGGCCCGCAGAAAGCCCAGCATGGCCGGCCAGTCATAGGGCGGCCGGTAGCGCAGCAGCAGGCTGACCTCGCCGGCGCGGCCCGGCGCCAGCCGGGCACCGGGCCCGTGGCGCAGCTCGCTGGGCGGGCGTTTGAACAGGGTCTGGAAAACCTCGTTGAAGCGGCGGATGCTGCCGAAGCCGGAGGCGAAGGCGATCTCGGTCAAGGGCAGGGCGCTTTCGCGCAGCAGCTGCTGGGCCAGCAGCACGCGCCGCGTCTGCGCCACGGCCAGCGGTGAGGCGCCGACATGCTCGGCGAACAGGCGCCGCAGTTGGCGCTCGCCCAGGCCTAAGCGTTCGGCCAGCGCCGCCACGCCGGCCTCATCGAGCGCGCCCATCTCGATCAGGCCCAGGGCGCGGCTCACTGCATGGGAATGTCCGCTGTTGGCCACGCCCAGCCAGGCGCCGGAGTCGGGCGCGGCCTCGGGCCGGCAGCGCAGGCAAGGGCGGTAGCCGGTTTCCTGGGCTGCAGCCGCCGTGGCGTAGAAGCTGACGTTCTCGCGCTTGGCCGTGGGCGCCGGGCAGATCGGCCGGCAATAAATGCGGGTGCTGCGCACGGCGATGAAGAAGCGGCCGTCAAAGCGCGCATCACGGCTGGCGAGTGCGCGGTAGCAGCTGTCGGGGTCCAGGGGCAGGTCCATGGTGCCATTCTCGGGCGTGGGCAGGGCCCGCGGCTGGCGGTTTTCGGACAACAACGTCGGCCGACGTTCATGGCCGAAAAGCGCGAGCCAGCCTCCCCAGATCTCGACACCATGGCGGCTTCTTTGTCTTCGCTCTGATGAATCGAGTTGCCATGAATCACCAAGAACAAACTCAACGCGCCCAGCGCTTTGCCGCCTTGAACCGCCAGGGCGGCCTGCTGCTCGCCAATGCCTGGGACATTGCCAGCGCCCGCGTGTTCGAGCAGGAAGGCTTTGCTGCGCTGGGCACGAGCAGCGGCGCCATCGCCTATGCCCATGGCCTCGGCGATGCCGAGCTGATGGGTCGCGAAGCCATGCTGGCCCAGGTCGCCGCCATCTCCGCCGCCGTGCACCTGCCGCTGACGGCCGATATCGAGGCCGGCTACGGTGCCGCCCCCGAGGCGGTGGCCTTGTCGGTCGAGGCGGCCATTGCCGCCGGTGCGGTCGGTGTCAATTTGGAGGACCGCCGGCACGGATCGGCTGGCAGCGGCCTGTACTCGCCGGCCGAGCAAGGCCAGCGCCTGGTGGCCGCCAGGGCGGCGGCCGATCGCAGCGGCTTGCCGCTGTGGATCAATGCGCGCTGCGACAGCTTTTTGCTCGCCGAAGGCGCGGACATCGAGCAGCACCTGGCCCTGACGCTGGCGCGCGGCCGCGCCTATCTGGCGGCCGGCGCGGACATGGTGTTCGTGCCCGGTCTGCTGGACCTGAGCATGATCCGCACCTTGGCCAGCGGGCTCGGCGGGCCCTTGAGCCTGATGGCCATGCCCGGGGCGCCTGGCGCGGCCGACTTGTTTGCCGCCGGGGCGCAGCGCGTCAGTCTGGGCGTCTGCCCCATGCTCAGCGTCATGGGCTTGCTGCGCGATATGGGCCGTGAGGCTTTGCAGAAGGGCAGTTGGCAGGCCATGGGCGAGCGCTTCTATGGTTTCGGCGAGGCAGAAGCCTTGTTCAGCGGGGACTGAGGCTATCCAGCCGGCTGTCTTTCGGATTGTCATGGGCGGCTGGCTAGACTGCGGGCCACATTCTTCATCGCCTCCTGTCCGCACCATGACTGTTCTTCACACCGCCCGCCTGCGCCTGGAACCCTGCAGCCCTGAACACTTGCAGGGCCTGCATGACATGAACCGCGACCCGGCGGTGATGCGCTACATCACCGGGCGCGGCGAGACCCTCCAAGAGACCGAGGACATGATCGCGCGGGTGCAGGCGCGCTGGGCGGAGCTGGGCTATTCCTGGTGGAGCTTTCTGGACCTGGCGACGGGCCAGGTCTTGGGCGCGGGCTGCATCCAGCATCTGGGTCGCGACCGGGCCCAGCCTCTGGAGATCGGCTGGCGCCTGCGCCAGGACCGTTGGGGCCAAGGTCTGGGTTCCGAGGCTGCGCAGCGCATGGCCAGCTTTGCTTTTGACGAGCTGCAGACGCCGCTGCTGTGCGCCGTCTGCCACCCCGACAACCAGGCCTCGGCCCATGTGATGAAGAAGCTGGGCATGAGCTACCGCGGCCTGGAACATTGGTACGACATGGACACCTCGGTCTACGACATGGACCGGGCGGCCTGGCTGGCGCGCTCGGCGCCATGAGCGGCGAAGCGCTGCCACCGGCGCCCGAAGCTCCGAGCCGCTGGGCAGCCTTCAAGTTCTGGCTCTGGCTGGGCTGCCTGAGCTTTGGTGGGCCGGCCGGCCAGATCGCGCTGATGCACCAGGAGCTGGTCGAGCGCCGGCGCTGGATCAGCGAGCGGCGCTTTCTGCATGCACTCAACTACTGCATGCTCTTGCCCGGCCCCGAGGCCCAGCAGCTGGCCACCTACATCGGCTGGTTGATGCACCGCAGCTGGGGCGGCTTGATGGCCGGAGCGCTGTTCGTGCTGCCGTCTCTGCTGCTGCTGATCGGCTTGTCCTGGCTGTATCTGGTGCATGGCCAGCAGCCTTTGGTGGCCGGGCTGTTCTTCGGCATCAAGCCGGCCGTCACCGCCCTGGTGCTGCATGCGGCCCATCGCATCGGCGGGCGGGTGTTGCGCAATCGTTGGCTGTGGGCGATTGCGGTGGCGGCCTTTGTGGCCATCTTTGCGCTGAAGCTGCCGTTCCCTTTGATCATCGCCGCGGCGGCCCTGGCCGGCTGGCTGGGCGGGCGGATCCGGCCGGAAGCTTTTGCCACGGGCGGCAGCCATGGCGGCGCGCAGCTGGCACAGGCCGGGCCGGCGGTGATTGACGACCACACGCCCACGCCGGCCCATGCGCGCTTTTCGCGCGCCGGCCTGGCTCAGGTGTTGGGCCTGGGCATGGGCCTGTGGTTGCTCAGCATGGCGACGCTCTGGCTCTGGGGCGGCACACAGGGGGTGCTGACCCAGATGGGCTGGTTCTTCAGCAAGGCGGCACTGCTGACGTTTGGCGGCGCCTATGCGGTACTGCCTTACGTCTACCAGGGGGCGGTCGAGCAGCAGCAATGGCTCAGCGCGGCCCAGATGATGGACGGCCTGGCCTTGGGTGAAACCACGCCGGGGCCGCTGGTCATGGTGGTGGCTTTTGTCGGCTTTGTCGGCGGCTGGGGTGCCCAGGTGCTGGGGCCCGATGCCTTGTTCGCCGGCGCTGCCCTGGCGGCCGGCGTGGTGACCTGGTTCACTTTTCTGCCCTCTTTTGTTTTCATCCTGGCGGGCGGGCCCCTGGTCGAAGCCAGCCATGGGCGGCTTGGCTTCACCGCGCCGCTGACGGCCATCTCGGCGGCCGTGGTCGGCGTCATCCTCAATCTGGCCCTGTTCTTTGCCCTGCATCTGCTCTGGCCACAGGGCTGGGGCGGGCGCTTCGATGCGCTCTCGGCGGCGCTGATGCTGGCCGCAGCCTGGGCCTTGTTCCGCTGGCGCTGGAGTGTTCCCCGGGTGCTGGCGGCCAGTGCGCTGCTGGGCCTGGCCGCGCAGGCACTCAGTTAGCGGCCAGTGCTTTCTTGACGGCGCCGAGCACCAGGCTCGCGTCGTCCCACATCAGAAAGTGGTAGCCCTGCGCGCTCATCTGCAGGTCCAGACCTGGCAGACCGGCGTACTGTCGCTCGAAGATGGCACGCGTGCTGGCTTGGGTGCTGCCCATGCGCTCGTAAGCGGCCCAGGAGCCGAGCACGGTGGTCGGCACCTGGATGCGTGGCAAGAGCGGGCGCAGGTCGGTGGTCCAGAGCTCGTACATGGCTTGGGCGGTGGTGGGGCGGTCGCTGGCCAGGCCCCACTGGACCAGGGTTTCGACGCGTTCGGGTGCGCGCGTCATGCCGGCCATCATGGGCGTCAGCTGGGCGCGCAAACCCTCGGCGGGCGCATTGCGCATGCCGGTGCGCATGCCTTCGGCCATGGGCTTGACCTGCTCGACCGTGGCCGCAGGGTTTTGGATGCCGGGCAGAAAAGGCAGGGAATCCACCACCACCAGCTGCCGAACCGATGCGCCGGCGTTGTCGGCCGCCAACATCAGGCCAAGCACGCCGCCCAGGCTGTGGCCGACCACGGTCGCGCCCTGCGGCGCTTCTTGCTTGAGCAATGTTTGCAGCTGGCCCTTGATCTGCTCCAGAAAACCCTCGGGCGTGGCCAGCGGCGCCAGGCCGGCAAAGCCGGGCAGCTGCACCATCAGGCAGCGCACCCCCGGTTGCAGCTGGTTGCAGGTTTCATCCCAGACGCTGGCGGCGCTGTTCAGGCCCGGGATCATCAGCACCGGCCGGCCTTCACCGCGTACGCTCAGCTGCAGGTCCTGCCGCTGTTGCGTGGCCGCAGTTGCCGGCGTTGCGGCGGCGTGGACCTGCAGGGCCAGCAGGGCTGTGATGGTGGCGAGGGCCGTCTTGGCGGTTCTGAGCATGGGGATCTCCTTGGGTTGGCGGTGTCGATGGGTGGATCTTGTCGCGGCCACTGGGCCGCTTGGGCCGCCATGCGACGGCTGGCGCTGGCGCGCGATGGATGGCTAGCCTCCCGGACGAAGGGCTCCCAGCTGTAAGAGCTGACAGCTGGGAGCCGAGCCCGGCTCTGCCTAGAGTGGCCCACGCCTTGCCGCCTGTGGCGCGGCGAACTTTCCACCCCATGGAGTACCGACACATGAAGCGAATCAATGTCAGCCCGAGTTTGAGTGCCTGGGCCGTGGCCGCCCTGGTCTGCAGCGTCGCCAGCGGCGCGCAAGCCGCCCCTGCCAGCAGCGGCCTGGACGTGCGCCTGTCCTTTGCCCAGCCCGTGCTCAAGGGCGATGTCGATGTGCATGTCACCGTCAGCATCACCAACAACTCGCGTCAGGCGCGCCAGATCCTGCGTTCGCAGCTGCCCGGCCCCATGCCCTTGGCGGCACTGTTTCGCATCACCCGCGATGGCGCGCCGGTCGACTACACCGGCCCCCTGGTCAAGCGTGGCCCGCTGACCGAGGCCGACTATGTCTTGATCGCCGCCGGCGAGACCCAGAGCTTCGAGGTCGAACTGACCGGTACCTATGACCTGAGCCAGAACGGCCGCTACGCGATCGAGTACATCGGCCTGGGCAAGCAGACCGGCGGCCTGACGGCACTGGCCGAAGCGGCGCCCAGCTACTTCTGGCTGGAAGGCCGCAGCCCGCAAGCGCCGCAGGCGGTGCAGGAGCAGAGCCCGTCCCTGGCCAGCAGCATCAGCTACACCGGCAATTGCACGGCCTCGCAAAAGACCACCCTGGCCAGTGCGTTCGCCGCAGCGAGCAACTATTCCCAGGCCGCCCAGACTTATCTGAGCGGAGCCGGCTCGGGCACGCAGCGCTACAAGACCTGGTTCGGTTCCTACACGGCCGCCAACTGGAACACCGCCAAGGCGCACTTCGTGGCAACCAACGATGCCTTCAAGAACAAGGCCGTGACCCTGGATTGCAGCTGCAAACAGAGCTATTACGCCTACGTCTATCCGACCCAGCCCTACAAGATCTACGTCTGCAATGCCTTCTGGAGCGCGCCGCTGACCGGCACCGACTCCAAGGCCGGCACCTTGGTGCACGAGATGACGCACTTCAATGTGGTGGCGGGCACCGATGATTGGGCCTACGGCCAGAGCGCCGCCAAGTCCCTGGCCATCTCCAACCCGACCAAGGCCCTGGACAACGCCGACACCCACGAGTACTTTGCGGAAAACACCCCGCCGCTGCCCTGAGCACTGAGCTGGAGTTGCAGTTGGAGCCCCGGCGCCGCCTCAGGCGGCCGGGGCCCGGCTGATCGGCAGCAGCCTGCCCGCATCGCTAGACTGCGGGCCATGGTTTCTTCCCGCCCGATTGATTTCGAAGCCCTGAACCAGCTGCAAAGGCTGGCCGGCTTGGCCCTTTCACCCGATGGCAGCCAGGTGGTCTGCAGCCTGAGTCGCCCGGACCCCTCACCGGATGGTCGGGGCCGCCTCAGCCAGCTGTGGCTGCTGCCCACCGCGGGCCCGGTTGCGGCACGTGCGCTGACGCAGTGCGGCGACAAGGACAGCCAGCCCGCCTGGTCGCCCGATGGCCGCCAGATCGCCTTTCTGGCCCGGCGCGAGCAGCAGGGCCGGCGTGACGAGAGCCGGCAGCTTTACCTGATTGCCGCCGATGGCGGCGAGGCCCACCGCATCAGCGAAGTCGCTGCCGGCATCGAGGCCTTCAAGTGGATGCCTGACGGCCGCCACATCATCTTCATGGCCTGGGTCTGGCCCGAGCTGCGCGGTTTGGCGGCACAGAACCGGCGTCAGCGCGAGTTCGCCGCGCGCCTGGAAAGTGGTCTGGCCACCAGCGAGGCCCAGTACCGCCATTTCGATGAGAACTTGCCGGTCGGGCGGGTGCTGCAGCTGCTGCGCCTGAACGTGGCGAGCGGCCGGGTCCGCTTGCTGATGGAGGGCAGCGGCCTGGAGCTGCCGCGCGCCGGCAGCGACGCCGACAGTTTCGACATCAGCCCGGACGGCCGCCGCATCGTCTTCGAACATGATCCGGCCGCGGTCCAGCAGGCCGGCCAGCGCCATGCCCTGGCCGAGCTGAATCTGGCCGAGCGACGTATTCGCCCCCTGCTCGACGAGCCGGCCTGGAGTTTTCGTGCGCCGCGCTTTGCCCCGCAGGGCGGCGGACTGGCCTTGCTGGCGACTCCGCGCCAGCCGACCCACACCGAACTGGCTCGCCTGGCCCTGATTGCCGCCGATGCCATCGACAGCGCCGCCGTGGCCTGGCAGCTGCTGCCGGCCGAGCAGGCGCCGGTCTGCGAGATCGAGCCCAGTGCGCCGCTGCGCTGGGCGCCCGATGGCCGCAGCATCTTCTTCGCCGCCCAGCAGCAGGGGCGCTGCCATCTCTGGCGCCGCCCGCTGGCCGAAGCGGCCGCGCAGCGGGTCTGGACCGGCGGCTGGCTGCAAAGCTTTGACATTGCCAGCCAAACGGCGGCCGGCACCACGGAACCCATGCTGGCGCTGGCGGCCGACAGCCTGCAGCACCCGGTGCGCCTGTTGGCCGGGCCGCTCGCTCCGGTTTCCCGGGTCGGCCCGGGCGGTGCGGCGCTGCAACGCATCGATGCCTTCAATGACGAACTGTTGGCCGGCATGCAGCTCGGGCGGGTCCAGGAAGTCACGATCAAAGGCGCCCTGGGTGAGCCGGTGCAGATGTGGCTGGTCTTCCCGCCTGGCTTCAATGCCCGCAAGAAGCACCCGCTGCTGCAGGTGATCCACGGCGGGCCGTATTCGGCCTCGGGCGACACCTTCAGCTACCGCTGGAATGCGCATCTGCTGGCCAGCCAGGGCCATGTTGTGGCGATGGTGAATTACCACGGCTCCAGCGGCTTTGGCCACGCTTTCCGCCACAGCATCATGGGCCGCATGGGCGAGTTGGAGCTGCAGGACATCGAGGCCGGCAGCGACTGGCTGCTGGCCCAGCCCTGGGCCGACCGCCGGCGCCTGTACGCCAGTGGTGGCAGTTATGGCGGCTTTATGGTGGCCTGGATGAATGGCCATGTGCCGGCCGGCCGCTACCGCGCCTACATCTGCCACGCTGGCGTGTTCGACCGCGTCGCCACCTGGAGCGCCGACAGCTATTTGCAGCGCCACCGTGACCTCGGCGCCACCTACTGGGCCGACCCTGCCAAGGTGGCGGCACAGAACCCGCTCAGCTTCGCCGCAGCCATGGACACGCCCACCCTGATCACCCAGGGCGCGCTCGACTACCGCGTGCCCGAGCACAATGCTTTGGCCTACTACAACACCTTGAAGGCGCGCGGGGTCGATGCGCGCCTGCTCTGGTTCCCGGACGAGAACCACTGGATCCTCAAGCCTGCCAACTCGCGCCAGTGGTACGGGGAAGTGCATGCCTGGCTGGCGCGCCACGGCGGGCCAGCCTGAGCGCCAAAGGGGTGTTTCAGCGCTTGGGCGGCTGCAGTTTGTCGTGAATCTCGCGCACGGCCATCAGTGCCGCCGAGCCGTAGAACTTGTGGAACTCGGCCACCATCTCGCCCTGGATCAGCACCGGGTCGGTGGCGGCCAGGGTGCGGGCTTCCTCCAGGTCGGCCACGGCAAAGACAAACAGGCCGCGCCAGCCGTCGACGCCGTCCAGCGGGCCGGCCACGGCCAGCTTGCCCTCGGCCGCCAGCCGACTCATATTGGCGAAATGGCCTTTGAACATGGCGTCGCGCTCGGGCCCGGCCGGCAGCTTGTTCGGCCCGCTCTTGAGGATCACCAGCACATAGGGGCGCATGCCGCGCTCGTCGGCGCCCAGGGTCTTGGCCAGGGCGGCGTCGTACGGGGACGCAGCCGCTGCCGAACTTGCGGCCGGGGCGGTCGGCTGCGCTTGAGCCGCCAGGCTGAACAGGGCCAGGCAGGCGGTGGCGATGGCTTTGTGGATCATGGCGAGGCTCCGGGATAGGTGATGGCGAATGATGGCAAATCTACGGCTCGGCCAATGTAAGGGTCAGCGAGGGGTCTGGGCATGCACAATCGGCCGGCCTAAATCTAAGCCCGCCGCCCGCCAGTGGGCAAACCACCGGAAATTCTCGCGATGCATTCACCTTCTCCGCTCGCCGTCGTCCAGGAACAGCTGGACGCTTACAACGCCCGGGACATCGAGCGCCTGCTGGCCACTTATGCGGAAGACGCTGAGCAGTTCAATCTGCATGGGGAGCGCTTGGCCCAAGGACATGCCCAAATGCGCGAGCGCTTTGCGGTCCGCCTTGCCGAGCCCGATCTCCATGCGCAGCTGATCTCGCGCACCGTGCTGGGTGCCGTGGTCGTGGACTTCGAGTTGATCACCCGCAACTTGCCCGAGGGTCTGGGTCAGGTCGAGATGCTGTGCATCTATGAGGTGCAGGACGGACGCATCCGCAAGGCCTCCTTCCGCACGGGCGCGACGCGTGTGCTGAAGCCGGTCTAGGCCGCTTAGAGGCCGGGGCCGGGCAGCCCGACAGCGTTCAGGCCTGATCGAGGATAGGGCGCAAAAGCTCGTCCCAATGCTCCAAATCGTCCAGGCTGATGTGCAGCCAGTCGAGGGCGGCCTGGTGGTGCTGGGCCCAGTCGGCGTCTTCGCTGAGGCCTTCGTGCTGGCGCATCAGATGTTCGGCCACCAAGCCGGCCGCCACCAAGGTGTGGACCTCGGGCTCGATGCCGGCGTGGCCCAGGGACTCCAGGTCGTGATGCAAGCGGATGGCGGCCATCAGCTCAGGCGCCATATTCCAGGCGCGCGCCAGCAGGGCACCGGCCACCGCGTGGTCGCTGCGGTGGTTGGCGTTCTCGGTGGCGATGTAGCTGCGGTCGATGCGCGCGGCGGCCTCCACCATGGTGCTGCCATAGCCGCGCAGGCTTTGCAGCAGCACCGGCATGCCGATGTGGCAGAACAGGCCGTAGGTGTGGGCCAGGTCGGGTGAGAGCCCCGGCAGCTGGCGGGCGATGAAGGCGCAGGCCAGGGCTCGCTTGGTCGAGCGTTCCCAGAAGCGGGCCAGGTGGGGGCTGTTGACGGGAATGGCGTGGCGCAAGAGAAAGCCGGTCATCACGGCCGCGGTTTCATTGAGGCCGATGCGCGTCATGGCCTGGCCCACGGTCGTGCAGGGCATGCCGTCGGCAATGTGCAGAGGGCTGTTGGCGATGCGCAGCAGGGTGGCCGACATGGCGACATCGCTGGCGGCGATGCGGGCGATTTCGTTGAGGTCGGGTTCGGCCGCGTTCATGGCCTGTTGCAGGCGGGCCAGCAGCTCGGGGCAGGGGGGGATGATGATCTGTTTGAGCACACCGCTGGCGCGGGACTTGTCAATTTCTTGGCGGATTGAAGCAGTGCTCATGAACTGGGGGGCGATTTGGCGCCTGTGCTGGCGCCGGGAGGCAGGTGCAAGGGTTACAGTCTTTCGAATTATCGGCACAGGCCGGCTCACCTGAACCTCATTTCTCTCTCACGAGGCGCCCCGACGCATGCAATTTTGCGTATGCAGCCCCACTGTCGATTGGCCGCCTGCAGCGCTACCTGCTTCGCGCTTGGCGGCTGGGGTGGTTCGCCGTGCGCGGTTCTGGGCCCGGCCGGCGGCTTTGCTGCTGTCCCTGGCCTTCTTGGGCCTGCCGGCGCTGGCGCCCGAGTCGGCCCAGGCCCTGGACCGGCAGCAGGTGCTGGAGGCGGCGGCGCGCTTCGGCCCGCGCACGGTCGGCGAAGCCCAGCAGCTGCTGCAGATGATCGAGCGGGCCGGGGCGGTCGAAGAGTTGCCGCGCCTGAGCCTGGTCAACAGCTTCGTCAACAAGCACCTGGCCTTCCGCGATGACAGCGAGGTCTGGGGTGTGCCTGATTTTTGGGCCAGCCCCCTGGAAAGCCTGGACAAGGGCCGCGGTGATTGCGAGGACTACGCCATCGCCAAATACTTCAGCCTGCTCAACAGCGGCACACCGGTGGCCAAGCTGCGCATGGTCTATGTCCGCGCCCAGCTGGGCGGCCGCACCCTGGCCCATATGGTGTTGGCCTACTACGCCGAGCCCGGCGCCGAGCCGCTGATCCTGGACAACCTGCTGCCCGATGTGAAGCCGGCCTCGCAGCGCACGGATTTGCAGCCGGTCTTCAGCTTCAATGGCGAGGGACTGTGGCAGGGTGTCGGTGCCACGTCGGCCGGCGACCCGCTGGCACGGCTCTCACAATGGCGCGATCTGCTCAGCAAAGCCCGGGCGGAAGGGTTCTGAATCACCATGACCATGAATACGAACGAACAAACCCAGTTGCGGAGGTGCTTCCCATGTCCTTGATGCGTCAAGTCTGGCTGCTGGTGCTGGGCGTGGTTCTCGCCTCCTTGTTGGGCAGCGTCGCGGTCAGCACGGTTTCGACCCGGCAGCTGCTGCAAACCCAGCTGCAGATCAAGAACAGCGACAACGCGGCGGCCCTGGCCCTGGCTCTGTCCCAGCAAGGTGGGGACGCCGAGCTGATGCAGCTGCTGATCTCGGCCCAGTTCGATACCGGCTATTACCAGCGCGTGGCCTGGCGCAAGCCCAACGGCCAACTGGCCTTCGAGCGTGTTGCCCCGGCCCGTGCCAGCGCCGCCCCGGCCTGGTTTATTGCGCTCACGCCGATTGCCGTGCAGCCCGGCGTGGCCCAGCTGTCCAGTGGTTGGAATGCCATCGGCTCGGTCGAGGTGCTCAGCCACAGCGCCTATGCGCACGACGAACTCTGGCGCAGCGTCACCCGCATGGCGGCCTTGTTGCTGGGCCTGGGTCTGCTGGCCAGCGTCGGCGCCTATCTGGCCTTGCATCGCATCCGCCGCCCGCTCGACAACGCGGTGGCCCAGGCGCGAGCCGTGATGGAGGGCAATTTTTCCCTGCTTGAGCTGCCCCATGTGCCCGAGCTGCAGCGCCTGACCGAGGCCATGAATGCCATGGTGACGCGCGTCAAGGCCATGTTCGAAGCCCAGGGCGAACAGCTGCAGGCCTTGCGCTTGCAAGCCCATTGCGACCCCTTGACCGGCATGAGCACGCGCAAGCATTTCCTGGCCGAGCTGGAGTCGGCCCTGACGCGCGACGAGGGCCCGGCGCGGGGCGGCCTGGTGCTCTTGCGCCTGCGTGATCTGGCCCTGCTCAATCAGCGTCTGGGCCGGCCGGCGGTCGACCAGGCATTGCTGACCCTGTCGCGTGCGGTCAAGGCTTACCCGGACCGGGTGCGTGGTTGCCTGGGCGGCCGCCTCAACGGCTCGGACTTCGCGCTCTGGTTGCCCGCCCCCGATGTGGCCGCCGAGACGGCCCAGGCCTTGGCCGATGCCTTGCGTGTCAGCCTGCCCGGTCTGGGCGCGGGCATTCAGGTTTCGCTGGGCGCTGTGGATCTGCCGCGTGAACTCAGCCTGGGCCAATGGTTCGGCGAGGCCGATGCGGCCTTGGCGCGCTCCGAGACCCAGTCCGGCTATGTGGTGGACTTTTTCCGCGGCCCCAATGCAGGAGCGGCCGGCACGGCCGGCGCCGAGGGCGGCAGCAGCGCCCAGGGCGAGCGCGTGTGGCGCGCGCAGATTCTCGAGGCCCTGAAGGAGCGCCGCGCTCGCCTGAGCCAGTTCCCTCTGCTCGACCGCGAGGGTCAAGTCGTGCATCTGGAATGCCCATTGCAGCTGCAGCTGGAGGCCGACGGCCCCTTCGAGCCGGCCGCGCGCTGGCTGCCCCTGGCGGTGCGCAGCCGCTTGACGGCCGAGGTGGACCTGTTGGCCGTCAGCCTGGCGCTGGAGGCGATCGCCCGCGACGGCAAGCTGCGCTGCGTCAATATCGCCCCGGCCAGCCTGCTCGACGGCGGCTTTGTCGCGCGCTTGCGCGAGCAGGTCTTCCAGGCGCCACAAGCCGCCCGCAAGCTGGGCCTGGAGTTGGCCGAGACGGCCGCGGTGCAGCATTTCGATCTCTTGCTGGAGATGGGTCGGCAGCTGCGACCGCTGGGCGTCAAGCTGGGCTTGGAGCATGCCGGCGCGGGCTTGGCCCAGGTCGACCGGCTCTACCAGGCAGGCTTGGACTATGTGAAGCTCGACGCCTCGGTCGTCAGCGGCGCCTCGGGCGACGCGGCGCGCGCCGCCTTTGTGCGAGGCATGCTGGTCATGCTGCGCAGCCTGGCACTCAAGGTCTACGCCGAAGGTTTGCGCGATGCCATGGATGTGCAGGCGCTCTGGGATTGCGAACTCGACGGCGTGACGGGCCCCTGGGCGACCGCGCAGGGCGGCAGCGACTGAGCGTCAGTAGCTGATATCGCCGCAGTGGAGCGGGAAACCGTTCCCGGCGCGATGGTCGGCGAAGAAGTGGCGCAAGGTGTCGCGCACGGTCTGGAAGGCGATTTCGTCCCAGGGCAGCTCATGCTCGGCGAACAAGCGCGCTTCCAAGGTTTCCGGGCCGGGGTTGAAATGGGTGGACAGCAGGCGGGCGCGGTAGAACAGATGGATTTGCCCGGCCTTGACCACATTCATCAGGCCGTAGAGCGGGCCGATCTCGATCTGCGCCCCGGCTTCTTCGTCGGTCTCGCGGATCGCACCTTGCAGCGTGGTCTCGCCCAGCTCCAGAAAACCAGCCGGTAAGGTCCACTTGCCATGGCGCGGCTCGATGGCGCGGCGGCACAGCAGCACTTGCGGAGTGCTGTCCTGCTCCCAGACGGGCAGGGTGCCCACCACATTGATGGGGTTCTCGTAATGGATGCTGGCGCAGGCGGTGCAGGTCGCGCGCTCGCGGTTGTCGTCGGCAGGCACCTGGTAGTGCACCTCGGCGCCGCAGCTGGGGCAGAACTTGAAACGTCGGGAGAGCCACATGGAAATCAGTTTATCTGTTTGCCCATGGCATCATCCGCGCCATGGAACTCTTCAACTACTTCCGCTCCTCGGCTTCTTACCGCGTGCGCATCGCGCTGGCGTTGAAAGGCTTGGATTACGACTACCGCGCCGTGCACCTGGCCAAGAACGAGCAGTTCGACCCGGCCTATGCCAGCGCCTCCATGTCCAAGCTCGTGCCCCTGCTGCGCGATGGCGACGCGCTGGTCAGCCAGTCCATGGCCATCATCGAATACCTCGATGAAACCCATCCGCAGCCGCCGCTGTTGCCGGCCGACGCCTTGGGCCGCGCCCAGGTGCGCGCCCTGGCACAGGACATCGCCTGCGAAATCCATCCTCTTAACAATCTGCGCGTGCTGCGCTATCTGGGCAAGGACCTGGGCCTGGACGAAGACACCAAGAACCGCTGGTACCGCCACTGGGTCGAAAGTGGCCTGGAGGTGGTGGAAATGCGGCTCAAGGCCCATGCCGGCCAGTTCTGCCATGGCGACACGCCGGGCCTGGCCGACTGCGTGCTGGTGCCGCAGATATTCAATGCCAAGCGTTTCGAATGCCGCCTCGACCATGTGCCCGAGGTGATGCGCGTGTTCGGCAACTGCATGGCCCTGGACGCCTTCGCCAAGACCCAGCCCTCGGCCTGCCCGGATGCCGAGTGACTTGAACCCCGCGGCGCTGCACCGCGACTGGCTGCAGCCCGACTGGCAGCTGCCCGCCGCGTGGCCGCGCATTCGCGCCTTCATGACGACGCGCGCTGGTGGCTGCAGCGAAGGTCTGTTCGCCAGCATGAATGTGGGCGCCGCGGTCGGCGACGAGCCCGCCCGGGTGCAGGCCAACCGGAGCCAGGTGGCCGAGGCTTTGGGTGCGCCGTTGGTGTTCCTGAAGCAGGTGCATGGCGCCGAGGTGCAGCGCCTGAGCTCCGATTTGCTGGCGGCCAGCGAGCCGCCGGTTGCCGACGCCAGCGTGTCGGCCACGCCCGGTCTTGGCTGCGCCATCCAGGTGGCGGACTGCCTGCCGGTGCTGTTTGCCGCGCCCGGCGCGGTGGCGGGTGCCCATGCCGGCTGGCGCGGCTTGGCCGGTGGCGTGCTCGAGAACACGGTGGCGGCGCTCTGCGCGGCAGCCAGCTGCGCACCTGGCGAGTTGCGCGCTTGGCTGGGCCCTTGCATTGGCCCGGGTCGTTTTGAGGTCGGCGCCGAAGTGCTGGCGGCCTTCGCTCGCAGCCAGGCACAGCCGGGTGCGGAGTTCGTCTACCGGGCCAATGCCGCCGGCGAAGCGCGCTGGCTGGCCGATCTGCCGGCGCTGGCGCGGCTGCGCCTGCGTGCCGCCGGCCTCAGCCATGTCAGCGGCGGCCACTGGTGCACGCTCAGCGAACCCTCAAGGTTCTTTTCCTACCGGCATGACGCCCGGACCGGCCGCATGGTGGCGGTCATCGGCCTGGTGTGATGCCGATGCACGCGCCAGCGGATCCAGCGGCATGGCCTCGGTCGGCTCCTGCGGGAAATCGAGTTGAGCCTGCAGTTGCTCCTGCTTTTTTCGCGCCGCGCGGCGGCTGGGCGAGCCCAGCACGTACAGCACAATCGAAATCGGCAAGAGGCCGTAGAGAACAAAGGTGATGATGGCGCCCAGCACGCTGCCTTGGCTGCTGGTGGCTTCGGCCAAGGCCATCATCAAGGCAACATAGCCCCAGGCAATTGCGATCAGATACATGAAATGTCATGGCAAGGTAAGCGGGCGAGGGTACAACATTGCGTGCGCTTTCTCACGCGGCCTGATTTCGTGTCTTTGCACGCCAGGGTCTTGGCCAAGGCGTGATCTCAATGTGGAGCCGCGGATCAGCGGCAGAGGATATTCATGAGCACGAAGAAACCGGCCGTTCCGGCCAGCCCCGCGCGGAAAGCTGCGGTCAAGAAGGTCCAGGCCAGTGCAGCGCCGGCCGCCAAGAAGGCTGCGGCTCCGCGCCGCCGGCCGGCCCAGGCACCTGCGCCGGCACCAGCGCCCTCGGCTGCGCCAGCTGCTGCTCCCGCAGCTGAGTCCCCGGCCCCGGCGGCCGCTCTGCCCGAGCTCGGTGCCGGCATGGCCGGTCTGGGCGAGATGTGGTCCAGCCTGGCTGGCTTGCAGATCCCGGCCCAAGCCCTGAGCGAGCTGCAGAGCAACTATCTCAAGCAGGCCAGCGAACTCTGGAATTCGGCCTTGCCCGGTCTGGGCGCTGGACTGGGTGGCGTGTTTGGTGCCAGCCAAGGGGAAGCCGCCAAAGAAGCCGCGCCAAAGCCCAAACCGCTCAGCGACCGCCGCTTCGCCGCCGAGGCTTGGAGCGCCAACCCGGCCTCCAGCTTCGTTGCCCAGCTCTATTTGCTCAACGCCCGCACCTTGCAGCAGATGGCCGACAAGCTCGAAGGCGAGGCCAAGACGCGCGAGCGCATCCGTTTCGCGGTGCAGCAGTTTGTCGATGCTGCCTCGCCCAGCAACTACCTGGCCCTGAATCCCGAGGCGCAGAAGCTGGCGCTGGACACCCAGGGCGAGAGCATCGCCAAGGGCATGCAGCAGCTCTGGGCCGACATCCAGCGTGGCCACCTCTCGCAGACAGACGAGAGCGCCTTCGAGGTGGGCCGCAACGTCGCCACCAGCGAAGGTGCGGTGGTGTTCGAGAACGACTTCTTCCAGCTGATCGAATACAAGCCGCTGACCGCCACCGTGCACGCGCGGCCTTTCTTGCTGGTGCCGCCCTGCATCAACAAGTACTACATCCTCGATCTGCAGCCCGAGAACTCGCTGATCCGCTACGCGGTCGAGCAGGGCCACCGGGTCTTTGTGCTGAGCTGGCGCAACCCCGATGCCTCCTGCGCCGCTTGGACCTGGGATGAGGTGATTGAGAACGCGCCGATCAAGGCCATCGAAGTGGTGCAAGACATCACCGGCGCCGAGCAGATCGACACCCTGGGCTTCTGTGTCGGCGGCACCATCCTGGCCACGGCCTTGGCCGTGCTGGCGGCGCGCGGCCAGCAGCCGGCGTCCAGCCTGACCCTGCTGACCACCTTGATCGATTTCTCCAGCAACGGCGTGCTCGATATCTTCATCGACGAGGCCATGGTCAAGATGCGCGAGATGAGCCTGGGCGACAAGAGCATGGGCAACCCCAAGGGCCCGGCCCTGCTCAAGGG
The DNA here is from genome assembly GCF_025717675.1 of Paucibacter sp. DJ2R-2. Classification (GTDB taxonomy): domain Bacteria; phylum Pseudomonadota; class Gammaproteobacteria; order Burkholderiales; family Burkholderiaceae_C; genus Paucibacter_A. The sequence continues at coordinate 216,583 of NZ_JAJIRT010000002.1, read as the reverse complement.
CCAGGAGCTGGCCGCCACCTTCAGCTTCCTGCGCCCCAACGATCTGGTCTGGAACTATGTGGTGGGCAACTACCTCAAGGGCGAGGCGCCTCCGGCTTTTGACCTGCTGTACTGGAACGGCGACTCGACCAATATGGCCGGCCCCATGTACTGCTGGTATCTGCGCCACACCTATTTGCAGAACGAGCTGAAGATTCCAGGCCGCCTGACCATCTGCGGCGAGAAGCTGGACCTGGGCCTGATCGAAGCGCCGGTCTACATCTACGGCTCGCGCGAAGACCATATCGTGCCCTGGGACGCCGCCTATCGAAGCACCCAGGTGTTCAAAGGCCCGAAGCGCTTTGTGCTGGGCGCCTCGGGCCATATCGCCGGCGTCATCAACCCGCCGGCCAAGGGCAAGCGCAGCCACTGGCTGGGCAAGACCGCGGCCCTGCCGGCCACCTCGGAGCAGTGGTTCGAGGGGGCAGTCGAGCACCCGGGCAGCTGGTGGACCGACTGGGCCGCCTGGTTGGCCAGCCATGCCGGCCCCAAGGTGGCCGCGCCCAAGGGGCCGGGCAGCCGGCAATACCCGGTGATCGAGCCGGCGCCCGGGCGTTACGTCAAACAGAAAGCCTGAATTCAAACAGGACCGTGTGCCGCTGGCGCCGGTCCTGTTTTTTTGTTCCCGATGCGGAGTGAGCGATTGCCTGCATTTTGAAACCTTGCTGAAACCTAGTTGAAACCCTGATCTGCTAACCTGTTATCTGTGGGTGCCGAAATACGGCGCCTGTTGAGATGCAGCCTCACCCTGGAGACGAGAAATGACCGATATCGTGATCGTGGCGGCGGCCCGTACCGCCATTGGCAAGTTTGGCGGCGGCCTGGCCAAGACCGCAGCGCCCGAGCTGGGCGCGGTGGTGATCAAGGACCTCTTGCGCCGCAGCGGCCTGGACGGCAGCCAGATTGGCGAAGTGATCCTGGGCCAGGTCTTGACCGCCGGCTCGGGCCAGAACCCGGCCCGCCAGACCGTCATCAAAGCTGGCCTGCCGAACACCGTGCCGGCCATGACCATCAACAAGGTCTGCGGCTCCGGCCTGAAGGCGGTGATGCTGGCGGCCCAGGCCATCCGTGATGGCGACAGCGAGATCGTCATCGCCGGCGGCCAGGAAAACATGAGCCTGTCCCCGCATGTGCTGCCGGGTTCACGCGACGGCCAGCGCATGGGCGACTGGAAGATGGTGGACACCATGATCGTCGACGGCCTCTGGGACGTCTACAACCAGTACCACATGGGCATCACCGCCGAGAACGTGGCCAAGCAGTACAGCATCAACCGTGAAGCGCAAGATGCGCTGGCCCTGGCCTCGCAGCAAAAGGCGGCCGCCGCCCAGGATGCCGGCCGTTTCAAGGATGAGATCGCTGCCGTCACCATTCCGCAGAAAAAGGGCGACGCCATCGTTTTTGAGGCCGACGAGTTCATCAACCGCAAGAGCAACGCCGAGGCCTTGGCGGGCCTGCGCCCGGCTTTCGACAAGGCCGGCAGCGTGACGGCCGGCAATGCCTCGGGCTTGAACGACGGCGCCGCTGGCTTGATGCTGATGAGCGCGGCCAAGGCCGCCTCGCTGGGCCTGACCCCGCTGGCCCGCATTGCTTCTTATGCCAGCGCCGGCCTCGACCCTTCCATCATGGGCATGGGCCCGGTGCCCGCCGCCCGCAAGGCCCTGGAGCGCGCCGGCTGGAAGGCGCAAGACCTGGACCTGCTGGAGATCAACGAGGCCTTCGCCGCGCAAGCCTGCGCCGTGCATCAGGAAATGGGTTGGGACTTGAGCCGCGTGAACGTCAACGGCGGCGCCATTGCCCTGGGCCACCCGATCGGCGCTTCGGGCGCTCGCATCCTGGTCACCTTGCTGCACGAGATGCAGCGCCGCGACGCCAAGAAGGGCATCGCCTCGCTGTGCATCGGCGGCGGCATGGGCGTGGCGCTGACGGTCGAGCGTTGATTTCAGATTAGGGCCAAACCCGCTTGACCCCTGACAAGGCTTGCGGGAACCTTTGAGCGCGTCTTTGGCAACACACAACAGCAGAGCCTCGGCCGTCGCGTAGGACGCGGCGACGGCGCGAGGTCATCGTTTCAAAGCCATGGAGGCAAGGAGTTTTTTATGAGCCAGAAGATTGCGTATGTGACCGGCGGTATGGGCGGCATCGGTACCGCCATGTGCCAGCGTCTGCACAAGGAAGGTTTCAAGGTCATCGCCGGCTGCGGCCCCAGCCGTGATTTCACCAAGTGGATCAATGAGCAGGCCGCCCTCGGCTACACCTTCCATGTCTCGGTCGGCAACGTCGCCGACTGGGATTCGACAGTCGAGGCCTTCGCCAAGGTCAAGGCCGAGCATGGCCCCATCGACGTATTGGTCAACAACGCCGGCATCACCCGCGACGGCATGTTCCGCAAGATGAGCCGCGGTGATTGGGATGCGGTGATCGACACCAACCTGAACTCCATGTTCAACGTCACCAAGCAGGTGATCGAAGACATGCTGGACAAGGGCTGGGGCCGCATCATCAACATCTCGTCCGTGAACGGCGAGAAGGGCCAGTTCGGTCAGACCAACTACTCGGCTGCCAAGGCCGGCATGCACGGTTTCACCATGGCTCTGGCCCAGGAAGTGGCCAGCAAGGGCGTGACCGTGAACACGGTCAGCCCCGGTTACATCGGCACCGACATGGTCAAGGCCATCCGCCCCGATGTGCTGGAAAAGATCGTCGCCACCATCCCCATCAAGCGCCTCGGCACGCCCGAGGAAATCGCCGCCATCGTCGCCTGGCTGGCGGGTGAAGACTCCGGTTTCACCACGGGTGCGGACTTCTCTTGCAATGGTGGACTGCATATGGGGTGATTGAGACCGGCCCGCTGCCCGTCGGCAGCAGGCATGCCTCAATCAACGGGGTCTGCGCCCCGTGCAGATTCAGCCCAAACAGCGCCCGGCCGTGAACGCCGGGCGCTTTTTTGTTTGTCGCTAGGCCTCGCGCCTCAGCACCCGCAGCAGTTCGCCCGGCGATGGCCACACATAGCGCCACTCCGCCGCCTCGCTGCCATCCTGCAGCGTGATCACCACCTGCTCGGCCGGCCGTGCGCCCAGATGCTCGTAGACCGCGGGCGGCCGTGTTGGCCTCAAACACCCAGAGGTACAAGCCCAGCTCGGCCCACTCGCCTGCGCAGCGCTCGCTCAAGGCCAGCAGCAATTGCCGTCCTATGCCCCGACCCTTTTGATCGGGCCGCACATGGAGGTTGTCCAGCAGGCTGCCCCATTGCGCATCGAAGGCGGGAAACGCAAAGGTGAAGCCCAGCGCCTCGCCCGAAGGATCGCGAGCGATGTAGCCAAAGCTGCCTGGCGAGGGCTCGCTGATCAGGCGCCGGGTCCACAAGGCCAGTCGGGTTTCGACCACCCGTTCGCTGTCGAGGAAAGCGTCACTGAAGATACCGCGGTAGGCGCTGCGCCAGCTCTCGCGGTGCAAGGCGGCCACATCGGCCAGATCCTCGGGGCGTATGGGATGGATGGAGATCATGGTGTGGCGGAGGAGGCGGCAGCAGCATCAGCGCGCAAGCGCTGGATCAGGAAAGCCAGCACCTTCTGGCGGTAGGCCTCAGGCGAAAAGGCCTGCAAGTCGGTGTGATGCGCGCCTTCGACCAGCCACAGCGCTTGCAGCTGCGGCGCGGCTGCCGCCATGCGCTGGGTCTCGGCGGACGGCGTTTGCGTGTCCAACTGCCCGCCGGCCACCAGCACCGGTGCATCGAGTTGACGCAGCGCCTGCTCGGGCCGCAGTTGCGCCGGCTCCACACCCAGGCGCAGCGGCAGCTGGCTCAGCAGCAGGGGCGTCAAACCACGGCTCAGGAACTCACCGATCCGCACGCGCAGGCGGTTGTGCACCGCCTCCTCGATGGTCGGGTAGACCGACTCCAGCACCACCGCCTGCAGCGGCCCGCGCTCCGCCGGTGGCAGGAGCAGCAGCGATGCGCCGCCCAGGGACACGCCAATCACACCGAGCCTTTCCTGTGGCAGCTCGCGCCGCAGGAAGTTCAGCGCGGCGGCCACGCCTTGCGATTCGCGCCAGCCGAAGCTGATCCGCTCGCCACTGCTTTCGCCATGCGCCGGCAGGTCGATCAGCAGTACGCCCAAGCCAGCTTCATGCAGCAAGCGTGCCCGCGCCAGCATCTGGCCGCGATGGCTGCGCACGCCGTGGAGCAGCAACACGGCGCCACGCCCCGGTTGGCCGGGGGAGAACCAGGCGCTGATCTGGCCGGGCGCTTGCTCGGTGGCAAGTTCGGGAATGGGTCGCGGGACAGGGATGCGAACCGTGCGCGCCTGCAAATCGGCCGGCGGCGGGCCCAGGCTGGCACGGGCAGGGCGGCTGAGTTGCTCGCCGGCGATCCACAGTCCCGCCCCACTCAAGACGCTCAGCATCACGAGTGCAAGCACGCCGCGGCGCCACCGAGGCCCAGACCTGATCGCCCAGTTCATTGCGGCTCCAGCACGATCTGTTCCTGAGCCGTGCCCAGGCTGAGCCGGCGTATGCGTAAGGTGGCGCGAGATTTCGGCAGGCCGCCCGCCTCCTGCTTCAGCTCCAGTCGGCCATGGGCCAGGGCATGCAGCTCAACATGGGTCAGCTGCGGCCCGAGGGCAAAGACCAGGGCCTGGTGATCGGCCGGCACCGCCGGGTAGCGGATGACGCGTCCGCAGACATTGCGGCCGGCATGGATGAAATCGCAGATGGCTTCGCGTGTGCTGCCGGGCTCGAACTGATACACCCGATCCCAGCCAAAGCTGGTGAGCTTGGCCAGGTCGACCTGCTGCGCGGACGGGTCACGCGTGATCTCGCCGATGCGCTGGCTGATCTGGCCAGTGCCGGCGCCGAGTTCGCTGCAGGCCATCAGAAGCAGCACGGCGCTCAGCCCGGTGACCATGGATGTTAGACGCCGAGCGCCCAGGCGCGGTTTGGCGAGGTGAAGGACTCTGAACATGGCAGGCGGGTGGAGTGCATGAAGAAGATGCCACAGATGTGCAGCATTCTCGCCGGCTCTCCGGCCTCGGCCTGCGAACCGGCCGCTTCAGCGGCCTTGGTAGTTCGCCGCAAACACCGGCTTGCCCGCGCACCAGACGCGCTCCACCGCCGCCTGGCCGCCGGGCCGGGCCACGCTGATCAGGTCGGCGCGCAGGCCGACGGCGATCTCGCCGCGGTCGTTCAAGCCGGCGGCGCGGGCTGGGCCCAGGCTGACCAGGCGGGTGGCTTGGGGCAGGCCCAGGCCTTCGCGATGGACCAGGGCGTCGACGGCGGCCAGCATGGTGGCGGGCGCGTAGTCGGCGCAGAGGCAATCGGCCACGCCGGCGTGGATGGCGTCGAGGGCGCGCATATTGCCGCTCTGGCTGCCGCCGCGCATGACATTGGGCGCGCCCAGGATGGTGGACAGTCCAGCGGCGTGAGCCGCGCGGGCAGTCTCCAGATTGATGGGGAACTCGCTCATGCGGGCGCCCAGGTTCCTCATGGTCAGCACGCGCTGCGGATCGTCGTCGTCATGGCTGGCGGTGGGCACGCCGCGCTGCTTGGCGCGCTCCATCACGGCCAGCACACGCTCGTCGGCGCTTTGGCGGGCCTGCATCTTTTCCTCTGCCATTTGCAGGGCGGCTTGCTCGCTGCTGCCGTGGTTGCCCATCATGTAGGCGACATAACTGTCCAGATGCTTGAACTGGCCTTGGCCCGGCGTGTGGTCCATGATGGAGAGCAGATCGACGCCGCCTTCGTCCAACAGGCCCAGCACATGGGGCAGGGCGCTGAGGTCGGTGATCTCGTAGCGCACATGGACGCGGTTGTCGATCAGCTCATGGGCTTTCAGGCGGCGCAGGGCGCGCACCAGCTCGGTGGCCGTCTCGTTGTTGCGCACACCCCATTCGGCATGAGCAAATGACAGCGCATGGTAGGGCGTGGTGATGCCGGCCGCGGCATTGCGGCGGTCGATATTGATGCAGGCGAAGTCCAGGGGGAAGAGCACGCGGGCGCGCGGCTCCACCTCTTTTTCCACCGCGTCGCAGTGCAGGTCCACCATGCCGGGCAGCAGCCATTGGCCGTTCAGGCTCAGCTCGGGCGCGCCGCCGCCGGATTCGGGGTTGATGGCGGCAATGCGGCCGTCGGCGCCGATCAGCAGCGAGGCGTCGTGCAGCTCCTGCTCGGCCAGGACGATGTGGGCATGGGTGAGGTAGAGCGGTGAGGTGGTGTTCATCGTGTGCACTTCTTTCGCGGGCAATGTTCAGGCGGCAGCCCGCAGCTCAGGGTGGCTTGCGGCTGAGCTCAGGGCTTGCAGGGGAAGGCGCTGCGTGGCCACGGCCTCGCGCACCTCGGCGTCATGAAAAATGCCGACCACCGCCTGGCCGGCGGCGCAGGCCTCGCGGATCAAGGCGATAACGACGGCGCGGTTGGCCGCGTCGAGCGAGGCGGTCGGTTCGTCCAGCAGCAAGAGGGGCTTGGGCGCGATGAAGCCGCGCGCGATATTGACGCGCTGCTGCTCGCCACCCGAGAAGGTGGCCGGTGGCAGGCCCCAGAGCCGCTCGGGCAGGTTCAGCCGCGCCAGCAACTCGGCCGCGCGCTGCATGGCCTCCTCGCGCCCGGCACCCAGGGCTTGCAAGGGCTCGGCCACAAGGCTCAAGCTGCTGACGCGCGGAATCACCCGCAGGAACTGACTGACATATCCCACGGTGTCGCGGCGCAGAGCCGTGAGCCGCTGCGGGCTGATGCGGCAGAGGTCCAGGATCTCATCGCTGCCCGCCGCGCGCAGCAAGATCTCGCCGCTGCTGGCCAGGTAGTTGCCGTAGAGGCAGCGCAGCAGGCTGCTTTTCCCTGCGCCTGAAGGACCGTCCAGCACCAGGCAATCGCCGGCGTGGACCTCGAAGGACACCGCGTTCAGAACCGGCAGCTCCAGGCCGCCTTGCTGGTGCAGGGTGAAGGTCTTGCTCAGGCCTCGGACTTCGAGGACGGGATGATTCTTGTTGATGGCCATGTCTTGATCCTTCATTTCATGCGGCCAGAACCGAAGACACCAGCAGCTGGGTGTAGGGGTGCTGCGGGTCGTCCAGCACCTGGTCGGTCAGGCCGGTCTCGACGATGCGGCCGTGGCGCATCACGATCAGGCGCTGGGCCAGCAGGCGGGCCACGGCCAGATCGTGGGTCACCAGGATCACGGCCAGGTCCAGCTCGGCGGCCAGGCCGCGCAGCAGGTCCAGAAAACGCGCTTGCACCGAGACATCGAGGCCGGCCGTGGGTTCATCCATGAAGACCAGGCGCGGGCGGCTGACCAGATTGCGGGCGATCTGCAGGCGCTGCTGCATGCCGCCGGAGAAGCTCTTGGGCGCGTCGTCCAGGCGTTCGGCCGGGATCTCCACGCGCGCCAGCCAGTCGGCCGCCGCGCCGCGGATGTCGCCGTAATGCCGTGCGCCCACGGCCATCAGCCGCTCGCCGATATTGGCGCCGGCCGAGACCTGCATGCGCAGGCCATCGCGCGGGTTCTGGCGCACAAAACCCCAGTCGGTGCGCCAGAGCTCGCGCAGCTGGGCTTGGGTCAGCGTGCCGAGGTCGGTGAGGCCGCGGTCGTTCAAGTCGTATTGGATCTGGCCTTCGTCGGGCTGCAGTTGGAAAGCCAGGGTGTTGAGCAGGGTCGATTTGCCCGAGCCCGACTCACCCGCGATGCACAGCACCTCGCCGGGGTAGAGGTCGAGGTCAATGCCTTCGCAGCCGATGCGGGCGCCGTAGCGCTTGGCCAGGCCGCGGACTTGCAGCAAGGGGCGGCTCATGCCTGCGCTCCTGCAAAGTCAGCAGCGCTGGTGGGGCTGTTCTGCGTGCCGCGGTGGCCCTCGGCCTGGCGCGTGTTGCAGTACTCGGTGTCGGAACAGACGAACATGCGCTGGCCCTGGTCGTCGAGGATGATTTCGTCCAGATAGGACTCGGTGGCGCCGCACAGGGCGCAAGGCTCGCTCCAGCGTTCGATGGCAAACGGGTGGTCCTCGAAATCGAGCGAGCGCACATCGGTGTAGGGCGGCACGGCGTAGACGCGCTTCTCGCGGCCGGCGCCGAAGAGCTGCAGGGCCGGGTTCTGGTGCAGCTTGGGGTTGTCGAACTTGGGGATGGGCGAGGGCCGCATCAGGTAGTGGCCGTTGACGATCACGGGGTAGTCGTAGGTGGTGGCGATGCGGCCGTGGCGCACGATGTCCTCAAACAGCTTGACATGCATGACGCCGTATTCACTCAGCGCGTGCATGGTGCGGGTCTCGGTCTCGCGCGGCTCCAGCCAGCGCAGCGGCTCGGGGATGGGCACCTGGAAGACCAGGATCTGCCCGTCCTGCAGCGGCGTCTCGGGGATGCGGTGGCGGGTCTGGATCAGCGTGGCCTCGCGTGTGGCCTCGGTGGTGCGCACGCCGGTCACCTTCTGGAAGAAGCTGCGGATGTTGACCGCATTGGTGGTGTCGTCCGCGCCCTGGTCGATGACCTTGAGACAGTCGCTCTGGCCGATCACCGCGGCCGTGACCTGGATGCCACCCGTGCCCCAGCCATAGGGCAGGGGCATCTCGCGGCCGCCGAAGGGCACTTGGTAGCCGGGCAGGGCCACGGCCTTGAGCAGGGCGCGGCGGATCATGCGCTTGGTGTGCTCGTCCAAGTAGGCGAAGTTGTAGCCGGGCTGGCTGTGGCTGGTGTTGTTCATTGGACTTGACTCCTGAAGTGCACGGCGGTGCTTCTGTCGTCTATCAAGGACGCGGCGTTCGCCGAGAACCTCGGAGCGCTGAGGGCGCGGAGGGACGCGGAGCGCGCAGAGACTCTCAGACCTTTTGCGAAGCACTCAGCGAACTCCGCGCTCCTCGGCTGCTTGCTCTGCGTTCGTGTTGCTCGCCCTGCAAGGCGCTTTGAGTCATTGCTCATTTCGCTTGCTCCTTGTCCCATTCCGCCCGCAAGCGCCGCAGCAGCTCAAGATTGGTTTGAAAGTCCACGTAGTGCGGCAGCTTCAGGTGCTGCAAAAAGCCCGAGGCCTCGACGTTGTCGCTGTGCGAGAGTACGAACTCCACGTTGTTGGCCGGCAGCTCGCTGTCCTCGCCAAACTCCTCGGCGCGCAGCGAGCGGTCGACCAGTGCCATGGCCAGGGCTTTGCGCTCGGCGTGGCCGAAAGCCAGGCCGTAGCCGCGGGTGAACTGCGGTGCGGTCTCGGCGCTGCCGTGGAACTCGTTGATCAGCTGGCACTCGGTCAGCTCGACCTCGCCGATCTCGACGGCGAAGCCCAGCTCTTCGATATGCATCTCCACCGGCACGGCGCCGTAGCGCAGCTCGGCCGCAAACGGGTGGGTGGTGGCATAGCCGCGCTGGGTGCTGTAGGCCAGGGCGAGCAAAAAGCCCTCGTCGCCGCGTGCCAGGTTCTGCATGCGGGTGGCGCGGTCGGCCGGGAAGAGCAGGGGCTCGCGCGTCAGGTCGGGCGGCGGCGGGGCGCCTAGTGCCTCCGGCTCGGCCGCTTCCAGCAGGCCCTCGCGGCTGAGCAGATCGGTCACGCGCGGCGCGTGCAGGGGCTCGGCGCGGGCGGCGCTGTGAGAGGACTGCGCCTCGCTGCTGCTGGAGGACTCGCGCATCAGGCCGAAGTCCAGCAGGCGCTGGGTGTAGTCGAAGCTCGGGCCCAGCAGCTGGCCGCCGGGCAGGTCCTTGAAGGCCGAGGAGATGCGGCGCTCCAGGCGCATGCGGCCGGTGTCCAGAGCTTCGCTGTCGCTCAGGCGCGGCAGGGTGGTGCGGTAGGCGCGCAGCAGAAAGATCGCTTCGATCAGGTCGCCACGCGCCTGCTTGATGGCCAGGGCAGCCAGGTCCTCGTCGTAGAGCGCGCCTTCACACATCACGCGGTCCACGGCCAGGCGCAGCTGCTGCTTGATCTGCTCGATGCTGAGCTCGGGCTGGGCGCTGTCGCCCCGGCGCGCCTGGGCCAGCAGCTCGCGCGAGGCTTCGATCGCGCGCTCGCCTCCTTTGACGGCAACGTACATCTCAGAGCTCCCAATCGATGAGGGTGGTGCGCGGCAGAGCCAGCAGCTGCTGACCTGCGCACAGCACCAGGTCCACGCCGAGCGGGAAGCGACGGCGGTTTTCTTGCACAAAAGCCTGGCTGCTCGCGGACCAACCGGTCACCTCGATGCGTGTCTCGCCCTGGATGCCGGGGCCGCGCAGGCGCAGTGTTCCCTCGCCCACTTGCAAGGCGGTCACCTCGATGAAGAGCGTGGCCGAGCGGTCCGGGTAGGCGGCATCGCCGAGGCGCAGGGCGTCCAGAGTCGGCAGCGCGTCCAGGTTCTGCAGCATCAGGAACTGAGCCTCGCCCATCTCCGCGACCAGGGGGCAGCCGGCATGGAAGCGCAGGTGCTCCCCCGCGGCGCCGCTGCGCAGCTCGGGCGGCAGCCACAGCGGCGTGTCGCGGTCGGCCAGGGCCAGCAGCAGGGCGGTCAAGGCCGGCTTCAGGCCGGCGGGTGCGCTCAATTCAAAAGGCAGGCTTTGCAGGCTGCCGGGCCGGGACATGGCGTCCAGCAGGCAGCGGAAGGCCTGCTGCGCGTCATGCACCGGGTCGGCAAAGCCGGGCAGCAGCTGCTCGAGGTGCAGGCCGGCGGCGGGGGCGCTCGCGTTCATCGCATTCATGTTCATGGCTCAGTCCTCGCCGCGCACCAGGGTGTAGAAATCCACCTTGCTGCGCGCCACTTCGGCGGCGCGGCGGGCGTGGCGGTCTTGTTCGGCCTCGGCCAGGGGGCGCAAGAGCCGGGCTTGCAGCTGCGGCGCCCAGTCGGGCGTTTGCAGCAAGGCATCGGCCAGAGCGACCAGCTCGGCATGGCGCGGGTCGCTGCCGCGCACGGTGCCCACGCCGACACTGGCCGGCAGGCCAGTTGCCTGCAGACGCAGGGTGCAGCGGGTGACGGTGGCCTCGCCCAGATTGAAGACCTGGCCGCCACCGCCGAGGCGGCCGCGCAGCATCAGCATGCCGGTCTCGGGCCGGCGCAGCCATTCAAAGTGGGGCAGGGGCTGCAGCTCGGCCAGCTGCTGCTCCAGATCCTGAGGCCGGGCGCGGGCCAGCAGGCCCAGGGCGTGGCGGCGTGCGTCCTGCGCTGCCGCGAGAGGGATGTGTGATGACACGTGGGATCCCGTCAAAGCATCTAATCGTCTAGACGACTTGCGGCGGCAACATGCCGGCAAGTCCTGGCGATGCGTCGCATTCTTCAGGGCCGACATGAATCTTTCGTGAATCGTCTCTAAGCTGTTTGGCAATGTGATCCAGGGAATAGAGACTCAGCATGCAAGAGCAGCTTGGCCAGGTGGTGGAACGAGGCACCGGCGTGGCGGTGTGGCGCCAGATCGAGGCCGCGCTGCTGCGCGACATCCGCGAGCGGCATTACGCCGCCGGTGAGCGCATCCCGAATGAGACCGAGCTGGCCGAGCGCTTTGGCTGCAACCGCCACACGGTGCGCCGCGCCCTCGGTGTGCTGGAGCGCGAAGGCCTGCTGCGGGTCGAGCAGGGCCGTGGCACGTTTGTGCAGGAGCATGCGATTGCCTACACCGTGGGCAAGCGCACCCGCTTTTCGCAGAACCTGTCCGGCCAGGGCCGCAGCGGCCATATCGAGCTTTTGCGCGTCAACGAGCTGCCGGCCACGCCGGAGCTCGCGCACGCCCTGGAGCTGCCACCGGGCACGCCGCTGCTGCAACTGCTGACCTTGGGCCATGCCAGTGCCGGTAGCGGCGCTCAGGATGCGGTCGCCGCACGCGCGATCAATCTGGCCCGCCACAGCTTCGAGGCCAAGCGCTTTGTCGGCCTGGACGCGCTGCTGCGCGAGAGCGGCTCCATCACCCAGGCCTTGCAGCATTACGGCGTGCAGGACTACACCCGCGGCCAGACCCGGGTGATGTCGGCCCTGCCTGATGCAGAGGCCGCGCGCCTGCTGGCCCAGCCGCGCTCGCGGCCGGTGCTGCTGGTCGACTCGGTCAACCGCTGCAGCGAGCAGGGGCGCGTCTTCCAGCACACCCTGGCCCAGTTCAGCGGCGACTGGGTGCAGCTGGTCTTCGAGCCTTGATTGCATCAAAGGCCGTTGGCGGCACCCGGCACCCAGGGCGAAACACAGCACGCAGAGGTCGCAGGGAGACGCGGAGCACTCAGTGTCAGCGAAGGCTGCAGCCCTGTGCTCTGCGAGCTCTGCGTCCCTCGGCTGCTTGCTCTGCGTTCATATTCATGGCCGCGTCATGCCCATGTCAAAGCCAGGCGCTACGCTGGGCGCGATGAACCGGTTTTGACTCTGTGATGAAAGAAGTGAACCCGCCATGCTGAGCCCTCAACGCGTTGCCGCCTTGTCCACCATCCGTGGGGGCCAGGTCTTGCGCCCCGGCCAGCAATGGCAGGAGAACGAGCTGGTGCTGGGCATCCGGAATGGTCGCTTGGTCGATGGCGCCTTGCCTGGCCCGGCCCTCGATGCGAGCGGCTGCCTGGTGCTGCCCGGCATCGTCGATTTCCACGGCGACGCCTTCGAGCGCCAGATCATGCCGCGCCCCAGCGTGCATTTCCCGCTCGACCTGGCCATGCTGGAGACCGACCGGCAGCTGGCCAGCAATGGCATCACCACCGCCTTGCATGGCCTGACCTATTCCTGGGAAGGCGGCCTGCGCGGCGGCGACACGGCGCGCGAGCTGCTGGCCGCGCTCGATTCGCTGGAAGGCCGCCTGCAGGTGGATCACCGCCTGCATCTGCGCTTCGAGTGCCACAACGTCGAGGGCGAAGACCAAGCCATGGAATGGCTGCGCAGCGGCCGCATTGGCCTGCTGGCCTTCAACGAGCATCTGCCCATGATGCGCAAGAAGCTGGACAAGAAGCTGCAAGACTACGCCGACCGCGCCGGCACCGACGGCGCCGGCTTCATCGCCCTGCTGGAAAAAGCGGCCGCCCGTGGCGCCGAAGTGCCGGCCCTGATCGAGCGCCTGGCGGCCGAGTGCCGGCGGCTGGGCATCCCCATGGCCTCGCATGACGACGACAGCCTGGCCACGCGCGCTCGCTTCCGCGATCTGGGCTGCAGCATCTCCGAGTTCCCCCTGAGCACCGAGGTGGCGGCCATGGCCAGCGCCGAGCGCTCGCCCGTTGTGTGTGGTGCGCCCAATGTGCTGCGCGGCGGCAGCCATGTCGGCGCCCCGCGCGCGGCCGACCTGGCCGGCGCCGGCCTGTGCAAGATCCTCGCCTCCGATTACTACTACCCGGCGCCCCTGAACGCGGCTTTCAAGCTGGCGCACGACGAGGTGATGCCTTTCGCAGCCGCTTGGGACCTGGTGTCTGCCAACCCGGCCCAGGCCTTGGGCCTGCAGGACCGCGGCCAGCTCAGCGAGGGCCGCCGCGCCGATGTGCTGGTGGTGGACGCGCAGGAGCCGAGCCGGCCCCGTCTGGTGGCCACGCTCTGTGCGGGCCGCATGGTCTATCTGGCCGAAGGTGAGCGTCTGCTGTGAATGCCTTGATCTCTCCACCTCCTGCGGTGCTGCTGCCCGCCAAAGTTCACCGTTACGCCGTCTATTACGCGCCAGCCGCCGGCAGCCCGCATGCCGAGCTCGGCGCCCGCTGGTTGGGGCGTGACGCCTGGCAGCCCGGCCGCCTGCTGGCGCCTGAGACGCTGGGCGGCCTGGGGGACGAGACGCGCGCAGCGCTGTGCCGCAGTGCCCGGCGCTACGGCTTGCACGCCACGCTCAAACCACCGTTTGAGATGGCCGAGGGCTGCAGCTTCGAGGAGCTCGATGCCGCTTTGTATGCCCTGGCCGGCCGTCACGCGCCATTCGAACTGCCGGTGCAGGCGGCTCGCTTGCACAACTTCCTGGCTTGGCGGCCCGCAGCCAGCGCCGGCACTGGCCCGGACAAGCGGCTGATGGACTTGGCCAGCGACTGTGTGCAGTCGCTTGACCCTTTCCGCCGCTCGCCCAGCGTGGCCGAACTCCAGCGCCGCCGCAGCGCTGGCCTGAGCAGCGAGCAAGAGGCTTTGTTGCAGCGCTGGGGCTATCCCTTTGTGATGGAAGCCTTCCGTTTCCACCTGACTCTCAGCGATGCGCTCGCGGCCGAGCAGCTGGCCGCCGTCGAAGCGGCCTTGCAGCAGGCCTGCGCGCCCTTGCAGGGGCAGCCCCTGCAGATCGATGCCCTGAGCCTGTTTGTGGAGGCCGAGCCTGGTGCGGACATGGTCGGGGTGGCGCGCTACGCCCTGGCGGCTGAGCGGGGCTGAGCTGGCCTGAGGACAGGCCGGCCGGGCGAGGTCAGAAGCTTGCCCGTACTTGTTCCCTTGCTGAGACTGCCGTGAATTCAGCTCAAGCGTGCGATTGAGCCCAGCGATGGATGAATCGGTGGCCATCGTCGCTCAAGCCTGACCCGCGCGGGCCGATGACGGGGCAGGGAGGCGACCTGCCATGCGCTGCTGGATCATCTGCTTGACCTTGTCCCTGTTGGGCGGGCCGCTGGCTTTGCCGGCCCTGGCTGCGGACCTGAGTGCGACCGAAAACCAATGGCTGCGTTCCGCCGCGCCCGTCCTCGCCTACGCCCGAGGCCTGGGCCAGCCCATGGACATCATCGTCCAGCCCCAGGCCGCGGCTGGCCTGGCCCCGCTGGCCATGGCCTTTGTGGCCGGGCGCTGCAAGCTGGTGCTGTCCATGCGCGGCAACCCGGAAGCGCAAGCAACCCTGGACCGCATCCCCGCGCCGCTGCGCGATGCCGCTGTGGAACTGATGGTGGCCCATGAGCTGGGCCATTGCAGGCGCTACCTCGACGGCGCCTGGGCCAGCGTACCGGCCGGTTTTGTACCCAAGCTGCCGGCCGGCCTGAGCGACGAGTACCGCGAGGCCTACGGCGCCATGTTTGCGGCGCGGCGCGAGGAAGGCTACGGCGATTTGGTCGGTCTGGCCTGGACGCAGATGCGCCACCCCGGGCAGTACGCTGCGCTCTACGCCTGGCTGGTGTCATTGCGGACGCAAGACCTGATTCCGGGCAGCCACCATGACACCTTGGCCTGGCTGCAACTGGCTCCAGATGGCGCGGCCTTGGTGGCGGCCGAGCTGTTCGCTGGGCCTGCTGCGCTCTGGGCGCGCGGCCTGCTTCGGGCGAACTGATCGGGCTGCTCGCGAGCGCAGCGGCGGTGCGGGCTAGGCGTCGCCGCTCCAATGTCGGGCAATGCAGCGCGCTGGGATCAGATGGCTGGCTTGGCTTTGAGCGCGGCGGAGGAGTCGCCGGGATTGCTGTCCTTCTCGGGCATCAAGCCGCTGGCGGCTGAGCCGCCCAGGGCGCCCGCCACCGCGCCCACCGAACTGCCGACCAGCACACCGACCGGTCCGCCCAGCGCGACACCGATCACCGCGCCGAGGGCCGCCCCGCCGACCAAGCCACCGCCGGTCAGCACCGAGTTCGCCTCTCTTGCGGCGTCTTCGGGCGCCAGCGCCTGCTGTGCGGCCGGGTCTGGGTCTTGCGAGGGTACGCCGTGGCCAACATGGGCTTGGTCGACGAGGTCTTCGTCGCGCGGGGCATTGTTGGGCGACGGTTGGGGAGGTCGGTTCATGGCGATGTCCTTGCGCTTGGCAGATGCAGCAGGGGGAGGGCGGCGATCACATCAGCCGAGCCTTTTGATCCTGTGTCTCACTTGTACTTGTGCGCAGGCTGTGAAGCCATGCCTGAGCAGGCTCGGACGCTGTAAGACAGGGCGAGGTGTCCAGGTCCCGCGCCTGGCTCAAGTGGCAGCCCCCCTGCCTCACGGCCGCGTGACGTTCAGCACCCAGGTGCCGTCGAAGAGTGCGCCATAGACCGAGTGCGTGACGTTCACCTTGATGGTGTGCTTGCCCACCGAGGGCGGGTCGATCAGCAGCCACAGGCCGTCGGTCTGTGCCACCTGGGGTGAGCCGGTGATGCAGCTGTCGTAGTTCACCCAGTCCTTGGCGCCGGTGAAGGAGAACATGCCGGTCGCAGCGCGGCGTACCTTCAGCGGTTTGCCGTCGAGCGTGGCCTGCGCCAGGCTGATGCCATCGATGAACTCGGCCGTCATGGCGCGCAGGAAAGTCTCGAGCTTCTGGCCGGGCGGGAGTTGAGGGTAGTCCGGGGTGCAGGGGTATTCATAGAAGTAGCCCATTGCCGGCATGAAGATGGCCTTGCCCGCGGGGATGCTGCACTCGACGTTGAAGACCGGCAGGCCGCCCGGGCCTACCAGATTCCAGACCGAGCCTTGCTGGTTGAGGCCGCAGTTGGCGCCCGTCTCGGCCGGGTTGGCCGAGTTCACACCAATCGGAATCGAGAACATCCAGCGCTGGTGGTCAATGATCAGCTGCTCCAGTAGCCTGCCCTGCCAGGACTCAAGGGCGCCCGCGGCGGCGCGCACGGCACTTTGTTGGCTTTGCGGGCTCAGCTGCCCGGTGCGCAAGGCCTGCACCGCGCGCTCGCGTTGGCCCGGCACATTGGGCATGGCCGCCAACGCGACTTGGCTGGTGGCCAGGGCTGCGACGGCGAGCGATGCCAGGCGCAGGCAGCGGCGGGAAACTTGGTTTTGGGATGTCGACATGGTGGTCTCCTTTGGATGGTGTTCAGCGCAGGGCCGCATGTCAGCGGGCCTGGCCGTGACGGCGCAGCTTCAATGAACCGAGGACGAGCAGGCCCGGGGCCAGACTGAGCCAGGTGCTGGGCTCGGGCACGGAGCTGACGTTGTAGGTGATGTCCTGCAGGTTGGTCCATTGGCCGGCAAAGGGGCCGGTCGGCGATGAGTCGAAGGTCCACCGTATTTGGTGTGTGCCTGGGGACAGCCCCTCCATCGCGAACATATAGCCGTCAGAGATGGCCGGGTAGACGCCGGGCGGCCAGCCGCCCAGGTTGTCTGGCGTGACGCTCAGGGGGAACAAGCTGCTTGACTGACGAAACTGGGCCAGCGATGTGTAGCCGGCCGGCAGCAAGGCGGGTGCACCATCCACCGTGATCGACATGCTGTTGATGTGACCCAGCACGTTGTTGCCGATGGCACGCAGATCGGCCTCGGTCTCGTTGGCGTCGGGCCAGACGGTGACGACCATGAGATCCAGGAACAGCGTTTGGTCGGAGCGGACCGTCACGTTGCGCACGAGGGGCGTGCCATCCAAGGAGCCGGGCAGGAAGAAGTACTGCCCCTGGTCGCCGAGCGCGGAATGGGCGCCCGTCGGGTCGAGCACGGGGCTGGTGGCCGCTGGATAAGACAGCCACCATTGGCTGAACTTGGCGAGCATGAAGCTCTGGCTGTAGCCCGCCACCATGGCGTCCGGCGCAAGCAGCTGTTGTGCCAGCACCGGGGTGGCACTGGCGGCCATGAGGGCGGCCGCGGCCAGCGCGATCAGAGGGCGCTTGAGGATGATCGACATATCGTTCTCCCGTGGGATTTGGGGTTGAAGCTGGCGGCCTGTGCTGCCAGTGCCACGGCGTCTTGAACGAGGTCTTGAGGCCGTGGCGAGACTGTCGCGTCGATCGGGTGGGACTGTCCTGAAAGCGTCTGAAGCTGCGCTGAAACTTCCTGAAAGAGAAGGGGCGTTGACATAACGGGTTCGCAGCGCGTGCGCTGCGCTTTCAGAAGGCTTCAGCCCGGCTTCAGGGCGTTTAAGGACAGGGCGGGCAGCCGAGTTGACGATGCATCAACGGGGCTGCTCAGGGTTGATGCCCTCGCGCGCCGGCTGGATCTGCCTATGCTTCTGTGCACGATCGAAAAAGGGACGGAAAAACCATGAACAGTGCCCTGACTCAAGCCGACGCTGGCGCCCTGTTAGGCGGGCAGCCACCCTCGGGCTCTAACGCCAAGATGTGGCAGGTGTTGCTGCTGGCGTTCTGCCTGTACTGCGCGGGCGTGCGCTGGCTGGGCCTGGCCCATGTGGATCGCATGGTCTCAGCGCAGGCGGCAGGCAGCGTCGGCGCGGATCTGGGCTGGCGTTTCAAGGGCGTCTTGTGGATGCGTGAGATCAAGAGCCTGAAAGCGGACTCCGATCTGGCGCACCAAGGTGTGAAGGTGGGCGACCGCTTGTCCTTTGACATCCCCGGTGATAGCTGGCGATTCATGGGCATCGGGGAAACCATCCCGGTCATGGTGGAGTCGAACGGGCAACAGCGTTCATTGAAGGTACGCACCGTGCCCGATGCGAGCCGCATCACGCCCCTGGCGGTACTGATGACCTTCACCGACTGGGTGGACAGCTGCATGGCCCTGCTGGTGGCCACCGTGCTGGCCTGGCGGCGCGCCGACAACAAGGCCATCCGTGCGCTCTCTGCCACCCTGGCCATGTACAGCGCGGCAGGGGTCTTGCAGTATCTGCCTGGGGGCTGGTTTCAAACCTTCATGTTCCTCACAGGCCCGACCATCCAGATGTATGTCGGCGCGGTCGGCTATCTGTACTTCGTGATTCACTTTTCCAAAGATCTCGCCTGGCTGACCCGGGGTTGGCAGCGTTGGCTGCTGGTCGCATTGGTCGGTGCAGGCCTGTTCTTTGCGGTGCTGGAGGCTTTGCACACCTTGCGCTGGCTACCGCGCCAGGTGTGGCAGCCGCCCGTGAGTCTGCGCGCTGCACAGGCCGCCATGGTCATCCAGCTTGCGACCCTGGCTGGCATGCTGTTCGCCTGGTGGAGAGCCCGAGGGATGGAGCGCCAGCGCTACGCATGGATCGGGCTTTGCGTGAGCTTGTTGACCCTGAGCAGCTTCTTGTTTTCCTGGCTCTCGGAATCGTCAGCTCGGGGCGACATCCAAGCCGAGCAGATCGTGAACGTTTCGCAGGCCACCTTGGATGTGCTGGCCATGCTGGGCCTGGCCTACGCGGTCTTGCGCTACAAGGTGCTGGGCTTCGGCTTCGCCATCAATCGCCTCTTGGTTTGGGGTCTGGTGCTTGCGGTGCTGGTGCTGGGCGCGACCTTGATGCAGCGCCTGGGCATGCGCCTGCCTGTGCTGGCCGATCCGCGCGTGGCTGCGGGCGTGACCGTGCCCTTGGCGCTGGTGTTTGCCGGCGCCGTGCCGCACCTGCGAGGTGTGGCCGACAAGCTGGTGCAGCGCCTGTTCTATCGCAACTGGCTTGCCAAGGAGGAGGCACTCTGGTCTGCCGCCTTGGGCGCCGTGGGCGTGCAAGGCCAGCAGGCCTTGATGGCTCACTACCTGCGGGCCTTCAGCCGGTTTGCCGGCGGCGCGCAGGCCTCGGTCTACCAGGTTCAGCCCGGTGAGAAAGCACAGGTGGGCACGCGCCTGGCTTGCACTGGCACCGATGTGCCTGAGCCCCTGATCCTGCGTGCCTCCGACCTGCGCAGCATCCAGGCTCAGCGCTTGCCGGCCGTGTTGACTGCGCGCACCGGGCTGGATGGCCTGGTCGTGCCGATCCGGCATAGGGATGAGCTGACCGGCTTTGTGCTGCTGCAAACACGCCCTGACGCCGCCCCTTACCGGCCCGACGAGATCCGCGCCCTGGACAAGGCGGTGGACATGATGCAAGAGGATCTGCAAGCGGATGCCGCCCGCACCCAGGCCCAGCTGCTGGAGCAAAAGCTTGCTGCCGAGTTGCAGGCGCGCGAGGCAGCGCAGTCGGCCAACGCCGCCAAGAGTGCCTTTCTGGCCACGGTGAGCCACGAGATCCGCACCCCGATGAACGGGGTGATCGGCATGAGCGGCCTCTTGCTCAACTCGCCGCTGAGCGAAGACCAGCGCGACCATGCCTTGACCATCCGCGAGTCGGCCGAGGCGCTGCTGACCATCATCAACGACGTGCTCGACTTCTCCAAGATCGAGGCTGGCAAGCTCGAGATCGAAGCGCAGCCTTTCGAGCTGCGCGAATGCGTGCGCCTGGCGCTCGATCTGGTGAGCGTGCGGGCCGCGCAAAAAGGCCTGCGCTTGACCTGTGCAGTGGACGACGAGGTGCCCGTGGCCGTCTCGGGCGATGCGGCGCATCTGCGCCAGATCCTGCTCAACCTGCTCAGCAATGCGGTCAAGTTCACGGACGCGGGCGAGGTGCTGCTGAGGGTGTCGACACCGAGCGCGGGGCAGCTGAGTTTTCAGGTGCGCGACAGCGGCATCGGGCTCAGCGAAGAGGGCCGCTCGCGCCTGTTCCAGCGTTTCAGCCAGGCCGATAGCAGCATCGGCAGCCGCTACGGCGGCACCGGCCTGGGCTTGGCCATCAGCAAGCAGCTGGCCGAGCTGATGGGCGGCAGCATGGGCGTGGAGAGCGCCGGGCCGGGCCAGGGCAGTTGCTTTTTCTTCAGCATCCCGGCCCCTGTGGTGGCGGTGGAACTGTTGCCCCCGCGCCCGGCCTTCACGCCGGTGGCGATGGACCCGCAGATGGCCACGCGCCACCCGCTGCGCATCCTGCTGGCCGAGGACAACGGCGTGAACCAGAAGCTGGCCATGCGCCTGCTGGAGCAGATGGGCTACCGTGCCGACCTGGCCAGCAATGGGCGCGAGGCGGTAGAGAGCCTCGCGCGGCAGACCTACGATCTGGTGCTGATGGATGTGCGCATGCCCGAGATGGATGGCCTGCAGGCCACCCGTGAAATCGTTGCCCGCTGGCCGGCCGCCGGGCAACGCCCCAGAATCGTGGCCATGACAGCCAATGCGCTCAACGGCGACCGCCCGCAATGCCTGGCCGCCGGCATGGACGAGCACCTCAGCAAGCCGCTGCGCGTGGAGGCCCTGATCGAGACATTGGCCGCCACCGCCATGCGCAGGGACACTTGAACCATGACGCCAGACCTGATCGACGCGCGCTGCTTCGAGGCTCTGCAAGCCAATGCGGGGGCTGACTTTGTGCTCACCCTGATCGACGCCTTTGCCGAGGAAGCGCCGGCACTGCTGGCTGACCTGCGCAGCGCCGCCGCGCAGGGCGATGCGGAGCGTTTCGAGACGGCGGCGCACACCTTGAAAAGCAACAGCATCACCTTCGGCGCCAGCCGGCTGGCGGAGATGGCGCGAGTGCTGGAGTGGCAGGGCCCGTCATCCGATGCGGTCAGCGTGGATGCGCTGCAAGCGCTAGAAACACAATTGATGGCAACGCTGGCGGCCCTGCGGGCCCTGGCGCGTGCCTGAGGCGCCGATGGGTACGCAAGCCTCCAGCCTCGTTTTCGGGCATGTCGAACTCCGGCTGGCCGAGCGCCTGCTGCTGGTGGATGGCAAGCCCATCGCCCTGGGCAGCCGCGGTTTCGATCTGCTCAAGGCCTTGGTCAACAAGCGCGATCGCGTGGTCGGCAAGAACGAGTTGCTGGACGAGGTCTGGCCTGGCCTGGTGGTGGAGGAAAACAATCTGCAGGTGCAGATCTCCGGCCTGCGCCGAGTGCTGGGTGCCGGGGCCATTGCGACCGTGGCCGGGCTGGGCTATCAGTTCACCTTGGCGCCGGGAACCCACGCGCAGGCGGACGCACCGGCCCCTGGCGTGCCGCAGCCCGTGGCCGCAGCCTTGCCCGCGAGGGTGCTGGTGGCGGATGACAACAAGGTCAACCGCCTGCTGCTGTGCCGCTCGCTGGAGTTGATGGGGCACCGCGTCAGCAGCGCCGAGAACGGCCGCGAGGCGCTGGACTTGTTGAGGCAGCACCGCTTCGATCTGCTGCTGCTTGATCTCGCCATGCCCGAGCTTGATGGCTTCGGCCTGCTGAAGCTGCGCGCGGAAGATGCGGCCTTGCGCGCGGTGTCCGTCATCGTGACCAGTTCTTTGGGCGGGGTGGCCCCGGTGGCGCGCTGCATCGAGCTGGGGGCCGATGATTTTTTGCACAAGCCGGTCGACCCCTGGCTGCTCAAAGCCCGGGTGGAGTCCAGTCTGGCTCGCAAGCAGTTTGCCGACCTGCAGGCCGACATGCTGCGCCGTTTGCTTCCCCTTGCGCCTGCGCAAGCCCGGCGCCTGCCGCAGGCTGTCGTGCTGGTGGCCTGTCTGAATGAACTGGAGCGCCTTTGCGCGCTGCAGACGCCGCAGGAGACGATGGAGCTGCTGAGCAACTGGGGCACCCTGATGCTGGACGCCGTGGCCAGTAGCAAGGGCGAACTGGTCCAGTACTGCGGCGACTGCCTGATGGCCTTGTTCGCCGAGTCCAGCGCTGCCGCAAAGGCGGCCCAAGACATGGCCGGAGTGATGGCCGGCTTCAATGCCGAACGCTTGGATGCGGGCCAAGCGGAGATCAGGCTTGGCGTGGGCATCGCCAGCGGCGCGGTGCTGCTCGGTACGGCCCTGCCATCCGGTCGCGTCGCTCACGCCTGTATTGGTGCGCCGGCCCTGCTGGCGCAGCGCCTGGCCCAGGCTTGTGCGCCGCTACACCTTCAGCTCTTGATGGACTTGCCGACGCAGGCGGGCTTGATCGAGCACCTGCACAGCGTGCCTGTGCAACTGCCAGGCGGGGGCGAGGCGTACACCACCAGATCGCGTTAGGCGGCCGAGGACAAGGTCAAGCCAGGCAAGTGCAAACTGGCGCCACTACTTTGGATGGATGAGTTCTTCAACGAGGGTCCGCAGCCGCCCCGACCCGTCGAAACCATCCGCTCCCTCGTCCTGCAAGGCAGAAACGCGCCATCGCGGGCATCTGGAGTATGAAGAGCTTACGTGTGGCAAGTTGCTTGTTGAAGCCTGGCTCCGGTGGGCTCATTGCGATCTTGCTTTCCGCTGAGCCCGATTCGCACCAAAGTCCACCATCGTGTCCTCACCCCATGGAAACTCTTGGGCCCTCTCGCTCCAATCCAGCCCAGGCACAGTCATGCGGAAGCGATCGAAAACGAATGGCAGGCCCTCGCTTGCCAAAAAATCCGGTGTGCTGGCCAACTGAAAATGCACATGGGGACTGCGGGAGTCACCCGAATTGCCGACCCGCCCCAGCCATTGACCGCGGCGTACCCGGTCTCCGGCCTTGACCCGCACACTGCCCGCTTGCATGTGTGCGTATTGGGCAAACTGACCATTGGCAAGTTGGAGCACAAGCTTGTTACCGAGAATGCTTTCGTACGTGTTCAGTGGCACTGCCGGTTCAAAGCCGGCGGCTGTTTTTGGAACGTTGTCTGGGTAGCCGTCCGTGGCCACGACGACGATGCCATCGGCCACGGCGAACAAGCGCTCACCATAGGCCGGGTAGGCGTGCACATCGCGTGGGTCACCCTCAACAAGAAGCTTGCCATCCTTGGACTTGCGCCAGTCGATGGCAAAGCGCCTGCCGTTTTGCGCCATACCGCCCTCCACCATGTAGCCCATGTGGTGATGGGTGTCCAAATTGGGACCATTGCGTGGGTGCCAATTCGAACCTTCCAGCAAGGGAGCAAAGACCGGCAGCGGCGCGCGGTGCACGGTCACCACCGGGCCATCGGTGCTGGTGTTCTCTAGGTGGGCGCGATGACGCAGTTGGCGCGGCACCGAGGCCGTGTCGTCGAAAGCAAGGCATAGAAAAGCCAGGGCGCTGCGGCCCGCATCCAATGCACGGTTGGCGTCCACATGAGGCTGGCTGGGGTACTGCAAGTAGTTCACTCCCGTGGGGCGCAAGAGCGCATTGAGTTGCGCCGCATCCAGTGTCGCAATGGTCCTGATCGGGCTCCGGCTCACATCCATGACCTCCAGGCTGAGCAAGGTCATCATCGAATCGGAATAGTTTTGCAAGTCCAGTTCGTAGATCAGGTAGTAGCGCCCCGCACTGGCAAACATGGTCGGCTCAAGCATGGTGCGAACTTGCAGAGCCACCCCCGGGAACGGGCGACTTGGCAAGGGGCGGGCAGGCGCTGAGGCAGCGCTGGGCGGGACCAGTGAACACCCATCGGGCAGGGGGAAAACCGCCGCCTTGGCTGCAAGCGACTGGGTGACTGCAAAAGCCCAGGAAAGCGCAGTGACGAGCCTGCGTGCCGGGCGGGTGAGGCGGTGTTTCATGAAGTTCAAGGCCAGGTCCTTACCTTCTGTCAGCGGCGATTTTCTTGATTGCCGCTGAAAACTGCGCGTGCACATCGGGGTCAACCGGGCGGTGCTTCAGCTTGGTGCTCTCTGGATCGTTTCCGAGGAAGTTGTTGTTTTTCCAGTTCCTGGCGGGCCGGATGGGTCTTGGCTCAAAACCTCCGCCGCAATTGGGGCAGACGTTGCCCAGCAGGCCATCTACACAGTGGGCGCAGAACGTGCATTCATAGCTGCAAATGCGTGCTTCCAAAGAATCGGGTGGGAGCGGCTTGTTGCAGTGTTCGCAGGTGGGGCGGAGTTCAAGCAAGGGGCGGTACCTCTTGTGGGTGTGTTGGACGCAATCGTAGGTACTCAACGATTGGCACATCTGCCATTCATGGTTGAATAATTGCCAATATGAGCCTTCCCAAAGCGACACGCACGCCCCCAGCCCATAGCCTGGAGGCACCAGTCACGAGGGACATCTGGGTGTTGGTGTTTCCGCAGTTCTTGTTGCTGGACGCCACAGGCCCCATCCAGGTGTTTTCTACCGCCAACGACGAGGCCCGCGACGCTGGACTGGCGCCGCCGTACCGCATCCACTTGATCGCACCGGGCGGCGGTGCCGTGTCATCCTCTGCCGGGGTGAGCTTGCTGGCCAGGCCTCTGCCACGACGCGGCTTGGAGGGGGCTACGCTGATCGTTGCTGGGGCCAGTGCCGCTGAATTGCCGATAGCCGCAGGCAGCTCCGCAGAGGGCAAGCAGGACCCGTTCACTTTGCGCTGGGTGGCGCGCGCCAGCAGCAGTGTGGCGCGCTGCTGCTCCGTATGCACCGGCGCTTTCGTGCTGGCCCGCGCGGGCTTGCTGGACCAGCGCAGCGCCGTGACCCATTGGCAAGATGTGGCTCAACTGCGCAGCCAGCACCCACTGGTGCGGGTGCAAGACGATGCCATTCACACCCGTGATGGCAAGTTCTATACGTCTGCTGGTATCAGCGCCGGGATGGACTTGGCGCTGAGTCTGGTGGAGGAGGACTTGGGTCGTGCGGCGTCGCTGCGTGTGGCCAAGCGCTTGGTACTGTTCCTCAAGCGCTCGGGCGGGCAGCGGCAATTCAGCTCCGAGCTGTTGGCCCAGTCCCATGAGCAAGGGCTGAGCGGGCAGCTGGTCAACTGGCTGCGCCCCCGCTTGCCCCAAAGCATCACGCTCACCCAAATGGCAGACGCCTGCGCTGTGTCAGTGCGCACCCTCAACCGCAAGTTGCTCCAAGAGACAGGCGTCACCCCCGCGCAGTTTCTGGTGCGCCTGCGCACCGAGGTGGCGTGTGGGCTGCTCGAGCAGCCCGGCATGAGCGTCAAGCAGGCGGCGCGCCTGAGTGGCTATGGCACGGAATACAACCTGCGCCGTGCATTTGCCGTCCAGCTGGGGGTTTTGCCGAGCGAGTACCAGTCGCGCTTTGCTTAGGACGAAGTTTGGCGGTATGGCTGTACGTAGATGAGTGGGTCAACGAGGCGGCCAAGCCAACCCTTCGTCTCACGCCTTGCCCGTTTCGTCCACGCGTATCAGGCGTCAGGCCCTGCGCCCGGCCCAGGGGCAGCCGCTCCGTTCCGGGGCACAGCCTTGCTTACGCAGCCAACCCTGCCTGCCTCTCCGCATGCGCGGCCAGCATCTTGCGCACATCCTTCAACTCGTCCTGCCGAGTTTGCAGCTCTTCATGCGTCCAGTCCCACCAGGCCACAGCCTCGATGGCGCTGCCGATCGCCGGCGTGAAGCGCGGCCGGATAGCGCGGCAGGGGTTGCCGGCGGCGATGGTCCAGGCGGGCACGTCGCGGGTGACGATGCTGCCGCTGCCGATGACGGCGCCGTGGCCGATCTTGACGCCGGGCATGATGATCACGCCATGGCCCAGCCAAACATCGTGGCCGATGCTGACGCGCTGCAGGCGGCGCCAGTGGAAGAGCTCGGCGTCGTCGGCGCCGAAACCTTCGCCATACATGCTGCCGCGGTAGAGGATGTGGTGCAGGCAAGGGCGCTCGACCGGGTGAAAGCCGGGGTTGATGCGCACCATATTGGCGATATTGACGAACTTGCCGATGTCGGCGGCCATGACCTCGGCGTGGTGGCCGATGTAGCTGTAGTCGCCGAAGACGCTGTGCTCGATGCGGGTGCTGGCGCCGACTTCGCACCAGCGGCCAAATGAGCTGTCGCGGACGATGGCGTCACTCGCCAGGGTGGGCGCTTCGCTCAGACGCACCGGTGCCGGCAGGTTGTGGGCGGCAATGTGATAACTCGTCATCAGATCAGTACCTTGCGGATGCGTGCCGAGACCAGGTCGATGGCGGTGACGAAGGCGATGATGATGAGCATCACGGCGGCCGTATGGGCGTACTGGAAGCTGCGGATCACTTCGTAGAGGATGACGCCGATGCCACCAGCGCCCACCATGCCCACCACCGAGGCCGAGCGCACATTCGATTCAAAGCGGTAGAGGGTGTAGGACACCCAGAGCGGCATGACCTGCGGGATCACGCCGTAGACGATCTCTTCCAGTGCATTGGCGCCGGTGGCTCGGATGCCTTCCACCGGCCGGGGGTCGATGGACTCGACCGCCTCCGAGAACAGCTTGGCCAAGATGCCCGTGGTGTGCACCCACAAGGCCAGCACGCCGGCGAAGGGGCCCAGACCCACGGCGACGATGAAGATCATGGCGAACACCATCTCGTTGATGGCGCGTGCGGCGTCCATCAGGCGCCGCACCGGCTGGTGCACCCAGGCCGGCGTGATGTTCGACGAACTGAGCAGGCCGAATGGCACGGCGCAGACGACCGCCAGCAAAGTGCCCCAGAGCGCCACCTGCACCGTCACCACCATCTCGGCCACATAGGTGCGCCAGTCCGTGAAGTCGGGCGGGAAGAACTCGCGGGCCAGGCTCACCATATTGGCCGAGTCGGCCCAGAGCGCGCCCGGGCGCATGTCGGCGCCACGCCAGGCCCAGGCGAACAGCGCCAGGGCCAGGCCCCAGCCGACCAAGCTCATGAGCCCGGCCCGCGGCAGGCCGCCACTGGGGTCCGTGGGGGCCTTGGGTGAAACGGCGGTGGCGGTGCTGGTGCTGCTGCTCATGGCTTGGGGGCGTCGCGGTGGGGTGGGGCGGCTGGCTGGCTTGATTGATTGCTTACTTGGCCTGAGCCAGCTGGGCGTTCAGCTCGGCCAGCTTCTTCTGGATCTCAGCCAGCTTGGCTTGCTTGGCGGCCGGGTCGAGCTTGTCGTCGTTCTCGAGCTTGGCCTTGTCCTTGAACAGCTCGAGCTGGCGGAAGGGCACCAGCTGCTTGTTGCTGGATTCATTGAAGACGCCGAAGGTCAGCTTGGCCAGATTGGCCAGCTCACGCTTGGAGGCTTCGGATTCGCCGCGGCCGTAGCTCATGAAGAAGGTCTTGAGCTTGGCCTTCATATCGGCCGGCAGGTCGGCACGCCAGAGCATGGGGTCGGCCGCGATCAGGGGCGACTTCCAGAGGATCTGGATGTTCTTGGCCTTCTCAGCTTCGCGCTTCTGGAACTTTTCCCAGACTTCGGTGTTGGTGATGGCCACGTCCACTTGCTTGGCTGCGGTCGCCATCAAGTTGGACTCATGGTTGCCCGAACGGCTGGACTTGTAGTGGGTCTTGGGGTCGATGCCGTTGAGGGCGTAGAGGTAGTAGCCCGGCACCAGGGTGCCCGAGGTGGACTGCGGGTCACCGGCGCCGTAGTTGTATTCGCGCTGGCTCTTGAGCACCTGCTCGACGCTCTTGATGCCGCTCTCTTTGTGCGTGATCAGCAGCGAGTGATAACCCAAGGCACCATCGGCATAGCTGGTTTGTGCGAACACTTCGCCGCCGGCGCGGTCCACGGCTTCCATGCCGGACTTGTTGCCCATCCAGGCCATCTGCACCTTGTTGAAGCGCATGGCTTCGATGATGCCGGTGTAGTCGTTGGCGAAGAAGGCCTTGACCTTGTAGCCGGTCTTGGCTTCCATATCGGCCAGGATGGGGGCCCAGTCGGCCTTCAGGTGGGAGGCGGATTCGGTCGAGATGATGCCGAAATTGATGTCCTGAGCCTGGGCCAGGGTGGCTGCCAGCAGGGTGCTGGTGGCGAGCAAGAGCTTGCGGATCATGGGGTTCTCTCCAAGTGAAAAAGGCGGGGTCGAAAGTCGGGGCTCAGGCCGCCACGGGCAGCGGCGGGCTGTGCGGTGCGGCTGCGGGGGCGGAGCTGGGTGCCTCGCTGGGCAGGGGCATGGGCTGGCTGACCAGGGCCTCGCCCTCGGGCAGCAGGGCCGGGGCGTCGGCGTCGCTGGCGTAGAGCTCGTTCAGGAAGGCTGGGTTCAGGGCGTTGCTGGGGCCGTCATAGACGACCCGGCCTTCGCGCATGGCGACCACGCGCTGGCAGTAGCGCAGCGCCACATCGACCTGGTGCAAGGACACCAGAACCGTGCAGCCATGCTCGCGGTTGACGCGAGCCAGCATGTCCATGACCTTGCGCGAGGACTCCGGGTCCAGCGAGGCGATGGGCTCGTCGGCCAGCACCACCTTGGCGCCTTGCACCAGGGCGCGGGCGATCGCAGCGCGCTGCTGCTGGCCGCCCGAGAGCGTGGAGGCGCGCTGAAAGGCATAGTCGTCTATACCAACTTCGGCCAAAGCTTGCAGGCCGGCGGCGCGTTCGCTGCGGGTGAACCACTGCAGCAGGCTGCGGTGCAAGGGAATGCGGTGCAGCTGGCCGGTCAGCACATTGTTCAGCAGCGTCATGCGGCCGACCAGATTGAACTGCTGGAAGACAAAGCCGATCTGGGCGCGCACGCTGCGGATATTGCCGGCGATGCGGCCTTTCGACTGCACCAGCTGGCCCATCACGCGCAGCTCACCGGAGCTGGCGTCGCCGGCCACGAAGCCGGACAAATGGCGCAGCAAGGTGGACTTGCCCGAGCCCGAGGCGCCGATCAGCGCCACCATTTCGCCCGGGCGCAGCTGCAGGCTGACGCTGTCCAAGGCCCGTCGTGCGCCAAAGCTCTTGCTCAGCGCCGTCACTTCGATTGCATGCATGCTGCACCCCATTCGTTCTGCGCATCCGTACCGGCAACAGGCCGGGTGGAGCTGGAGCGATGCTAGGCAGCTTGTGTGAAAGATTCGTGGCGGGGCGGCGTCGGCGCGGTGACGGTGGCTGGATGACTGTCTTCGGCACAGAACCGTCGTTCGCTGAGATTTGAATACGAACGCAGAGCGCGCGGAGGTTCGCAGAGACCGCAGAGAGAGAAGAAGAGCGAGGATTGTGTTCTCAGCGTCCTCTGCGGTCCTCTGCGGTCCTCTGCGAACTCTGCGAACTCTGCGTGCTGAAACTTCTCCGCGAACGACGGCTCAGTGCCGGTTCCAGCCGTCTTCAGGCTTTGATCTGCAGCAGGCGCGAGATCTGCCCGGCCGCGTCGAGCAGGCGTGGCAGGGTCTGCTCCAGCAGCTGCTCGGGCGAGCGGCGGTTCACTTGCGAGCCGACGTTGAGCGCGGCAATGACCTGACCCTTGCGGTCGGTGATGGGCGCGGCCAGGGACACCAGGCCGTCTTCCAACTCCTGGTTGACCAGGCACCAGCCTTGGCGGCCGGTCTGCGCAATGCGCTCGCGCAAATCGGGCAGATTGGCCACGGTCCGAGAGGCCAGGGGCGCGATGTTCAGCTGGCCCAGCTGCGCCTCCAGGGCCGGTGGGGGCAGGCTGGCCAGCAGGATGCGGCCCATGGAGGTGCACCAGGCCGGCAGGCGGCTGCCCACGCCGAGATTGATGCTCATGATCTTGCGGGCCGGCACGCGCAGCACATAGACGATATCTTGACCCTCCAGCACGGCGGCCGAAACACTCTCGTTCAGCTCGGCGGCCAGCTGCTGCATCACCGGCTCGGCAAACTGCCAGAGCGGCTGCGAGGACAGGTAGGCAAAGCCGAGGTCGAGGATCTTGGGCGTCAGCGCGAACAAGCGGCCGTCGCTCTTGACATAACCGAGTGTTTCCAGGGTCAGCAGGATGCGCCGGGCGCCGGCACGGGTCAGGCCGCAGCGACGCGAGACCTCGGTCAGGGTCTGGCGGGGTGCGGTGGCATCAAAAGCGCGGATCACCGACAGGCCGCGCGCGAAGGACTGCACATAGCTGTCCCCCGGTTTGGGCGCGAGTTCGGGCGCGGCGTTGTCATTCATGGCCGGCAGTATAGGCAGGAGCTTGGTCTGACCCGTGCGGTGCAGCTGGGCCTGGTCCGCTGAGGCCGTGCGCGGCGCCGGGTGACCCAAGTCAGGGCGGGCAAAAACTGGCTAACATCGCGCCCGCAGTCTTTCCCAAGCGAGGAGTTTTTTCATGGCCATGGATGTAGTCGATTTTGAAATCAAGGGCGCCGAGATGCAGTTCGTCGAGGTCGAGCTCGACCCGGGCGAGGCCGCCATCGGCGAAGCCGGCAGCATGATGTTCATGGATGCCGCCATCAATATGGACACGGTGTTCGGTGATGGTGCGGCCAACCAGGGTGGCTTCTTCGGCAAGCTGCTCGGCGCCGGCAAGCGCCTGATCACGGGCGAGTCGCTGTTCACGACCATCTACACCAACAACGGCAGCAGCAAGCAGCGCGTTGCCTTTGCCGCGCCTTACCCGGGCAAGATCTTGCCCATGGACTTGCGCCAGCTCGGCGGCACCCTGATCTGCCAGAAGGACGCCTTCCTGTGCGCGGCGCGCGGCGTGTCTCTGGGCATCGCCATCCAGCAGAAGCTGGGCACCGGCTTCTTTGGCGGTGAAGGCTTCATCATGCAAAAGCTGGAAGGCGACGGCATGGCTTTTGTGCATGCCGGCGGCACCGTGGTGCGCCGCACGCTGGCACCCGGCCAGACCCTGTTGGTCGACACCGGTTGCGTGGTGGCCTACACGCCCAGCGTGGATTTCGAGATCCAGTACGTGGGCAAGATCAAGACCGCCTTGTTCGGCGGTGAAGGTCTGTTCCTGGCCAAGCTGACCGGCCCGGGTGAGATCTGGCTGCAGAGCTTGCCTTTCTCGCGCCTGGCTTCGCGCATTTTTGCGGCCGCGCCGCAGAACGGTGGCCGCAAGGAAGAAGGTTCGGTGCTGGGTGGTTTCGCAGCCGGCGCCGCCGGTGTCGGCATCCTGGGTGGCCTGCTCGGCGGCGACGACGAGTAAGCTGGGGGCGGTCGAAGCGCAGCCCATTCAAGAAAAGCGGCCGAGGGCCGCTTTTTTTTGGTGAACGGGTGAACAAGTGAGCAGGTGAACAAGGCACCGTGATCGAAAGCTCCATCCACGATTCACCCATTCACCCATTCACCCATTCACCCATTCACCCATTCACCCGTTCACCCGTTCACCCGTTCACTTCTCCTCCCCCCCCACCCATGCCCGTCCAATCCCTGAGCCGAGTCGCCGATGCCTTCTGGCGCGCGGCCGCCTACTGCCTGCATCCGCGGGTGATCGCCTTGTCTTTGCTGCCTTTGCTGCTGGCTGGCGCGCTGGCCCTGGGCTTGGGCTACTTTTTCTGGGAAACGGCCGTGTCCGGGGTGCGGGCCACGCTCGAGTCCTGGAGCCTGATCGAAACCCTGCTGGGCTGGCTCAGCTATGTCGGTCTGGGCGGTTTCCGCTCGGCCTTGGCGCCTTTGCTCGTCTTGGCCCTGAGCTTGCCGGTGGTGGTGGTGCTGAGCCTGCTGCTGGTGGCTCTGCTGCTGACGCCGACCGCGGTCAATCTGGTTGCCCAGCGTCGCTTTCCGCTGCTGGAGCGCAAGCGGGGTGCCGCCTTTGTGCAGTCGCTGCTCTGGTCCCTGGGCCACGCGGCACTGGCCTTGCTGGCTTTGCTGATCAGCCTGCCTTTCCTTTTCATCCCGCCCTTGGTGCTGATCCTGCCGCCGCTGATCTGTGGCTGGCTCGGCTACCGGGTGTTCGCTTACGACGCCCTGGCCGAACATGCCTCGGTGGCTGAGCGGCGCCAGCTGCTGCGTCTGCACCGCCTGCCTTTGCTGGGGCTGGGCCTGCTGACCGGCTATCTGGGCGCGGCGCCGGCTGCCATCTGGGCCTTCGGCGTGATGGCCGTGGCTCTGGCACCTTTGTTGATCCTGGTGTCGATCTGGCTCTACACCTTGATCTTTGCCTTTTCCTCGCTGTGGTTCAGCCATTACTGTCTGGCCGCACTCCAGGAGCTGCGCCAGAGCCGCAGCGCCGGCGCCGCCCCCGTCGAACTGCTGACGCCCATCCAATCCCTGCCTAGGCAAGAAGAGTCATGAAAGTCGGTTTGATCATCATTGGCGACGAAATCCTGTCCGGTAAGCGCCAGGACAAGCATCTGTCCAAGTTCATCGAGATCCTGGCCGCGCGCGGCATGAGCCTGGACTGGGCCCAGTACTTGGGCGACGACCGCGCCTACATCAGCGCCCGGCTGCGTGAGGCCTTTGCCAGCGGCGACCTGGTGATCAGCTGCGGCGGCATCGGCGCCACGCCCGACGACCACACCCGCCAGGCCGCGGCGGCCGCGCTGGACCGCGAACTGGCGCTGCACCCGGAGGCGCGCGCGCTGATTTGGGAGCGCATCCAGAACATGGCGGCGGAGAAGGGCGAGACGGTCGACCCCGAGCACCCCGACACCCTGCGCCGCCTGGAGATGGGTGTGTTCCCGGTCGGTGCCGACATCGTTCCCAACCCCTTCAACAAGATCCCGGGTTTCTCGGTCGGCACGGTCTACTTCGTGCCGGGCTTTCCGGTCATGGCCCACCCGATGATGGAGTGGGTGCTGGACCAGCGCCATGCCGACTTGCAGCGCCCTGTGCAGCGCCAGGAACTGTCCCTGATCGTCCAGGGCGCGATGGAGGCCAGCTTGACGCCGCTGATGGAGCGGGTGGAGGCGGACTTCCCCGGCATCAAGGTCTTCAGCCTGCCCAGCGTGGACCACCCGCAGTGGGGCCGTCACATCGAGCTGGGTGTCAAAGGCCCGGCCGAACAGATGGATGCTGCCTACCAGGCACTGAAAAGCGGCGTGATCCAATTTGGTGCTGTTGTGAGCACTGAGTTGGTGCGATGAGTGGCGTCGAATCGCACCGTTTTGGTGATTGAGCGTGAAAACTCGCTCGCTCGCCCTGTTCCCGAGCCTGGGGTCGGACCATAATCCCGCAGCTTCGGCGGCTCTGTGCGCCGGCGCGGTGCGGCAGCTTGGGCTGTGTGCCCGTCTGCATGCGCAGTGCGCACCGGAGTGCCGCAAGCTGGCACACAAACTGCTTTATTGAACTGGCGCGGCCTGTGTCTGACGGCGCAGTGCAAGCCAAACAAATACCTACGCATCCGCAAGCTTTCTCCCGCTACTTACCCGTTTAGGAGTTTCTGATGGCCAAGACCGTCGCCGACGTGATGAAGATCGTCAAGGAAAACGAAGTCAAGTTTGTTGACTTCCGTTTCACCGACACCCGTGGCAAGGAACAGCACGTGACCGTGCCGGTTTCGCACTTCGACGAAGACAAGTTTGTCTCCGGCCATGCTTTCGACGGCTCGTCCATCGCTGGCTGGAAGGGCATCGAAGCCTCGGACATGCTGTTGATGCCCGATCCGAACACGGCCAATATCGACCCCTTCTTCGAAGAGCCGACCCTGATCCTGTCTTGCGACGTGGTCGACCCGGCCGACGGCAAGGCCTATGAGCGCGACCCGCGTTCGCTGGCCAAGCGCGCCGAAGCCTATCTGAAGGCCTCCGGCCTGGGCGACACCGCCTACTTTGGTCCTGAGCCTGAATTCTTCATCTTCGACTCGGTGCGCTGGTCCAACGAGATGTCGGGTTCCTTCTTCAAGATCGAATCCGAAGAAGGCGCCTGGAACACCGGCAAGGAATACGAGCACGGCAACACCGGCTACCGTCCGACCGTCAAGGGCGGCTACTTCCCCGTGCCCCCGGTCGACAGCGGCCAGGACATGCGCTCGGAGATGTGCCTGATCTTGGAACAACTGGGCATCCCGGTTGAAGTGCACCACCACGAAGTGGCCAACGCCGGCCAGATGGAAATCGGCACCCGCTTCAGCTCCCTGGTGGAGCGCGCCGACTGGACGCAGCTGCAGAAGTATGTGGTGCAGAACGTGGCCCATGCCTACGGCAAGACCGCCACCTTCATGCCCAAGCCCCTGGTGGGCGACAACGGCTCCGGCATGCACGTGCACCAGTCGGTCTGGAAGGACGGCAAGAACCTGTTCGCCGGCGACGGCTATGCCGGCCTGAGCGATTTCGCCCTGTACTACATCGGCGGCATCATCAAGCACGCCCGCGCCCTGAACGCCATCACCAACCCCGGTACGAACTCGTACAAGCGTCTGGTGCCTGGCTACGAAGCGCCGGTCAAGCTGGCTTACTCGGCCAAGAACCGCTCGGCCTCGATCCGCATTCCTTATGTGGCCAACCCCAAGGGTCGTCGCGTCGAGGCACGCTTCCCCGATCCTTCGGCCAACCCCTACCTGTGCTTCGCAGCGCTGCTGATGGCGGGTCTGGACGGCGTGGAAAACAAGATCCATCCGGGCGAAGCCGCCACCAAGGATCTGTACCACCTGCCCCCGGAAGAAGACGCCCTGGTGCCCACCGTCTGCCACAGCCTGGACCAGGCCCTGGAAGCGCTGGACAAGGACCGTGCCTTCCTGACCAAGGGTGGCGTGTTTACCGATGCTTACCTTGACGCCTACATCGAGCTGAAGATGCAGGAAGTGACCCGTCTGCGCATGGCCACGCACCCGGTCGAGTTCGACATGTACTACGCCCTGTGATGGCTGCCGGCCGCCAGCGTGCTGATCGGTGCGCTGAAGGCCGGGCTTTCACGAGCCGCCAGGCTCATCTTGAAGGACGGCTCAGGCCGTCCTTTTTCGTGGCCGCAGCGTTTGCCGGCCTTCGGCCGCGCACTTGCGCGCTTGGGCCGGCCGCGCTTGGGCCACAATCGCGCCATGTTGAACCGATCTGCTCCGCCGATGCCCGCCTACCGCTCGATGCGTCGCTCGATGCGCCGCACGGATCCGCTGGTTTGGGCCGTTTGCTCGCTGTCGGCCTGGGCCGCGGCGGCTCAAGCCCAAGGTACGGTCTACCGTTGCCCCGGCCCACCGGTGCTCTACACCGACGCCGTGTCGGCCAAAGAAGCTCAGGAGAAGGGCTGCCGCACCATCGAAGGTTCGCCCATCACCATCCTGCAGGCCCCCAAGCCGCGGGCGGCCGGTACCGGCAATGCAGGCCGTGTTGATGCCGCGCCACCAGCGCGCGCCAGCAGCGACGGCGGCCGGGTCGACCCCAACCAGCAGCGCAGCCGCGACGGCGAACGCCGGCGTGTGCTGGAAACCGAGCTGCGCGAGGCCGAGGAACGCCTGGCCACCACGCAGCGTGAATACGCCGGCGGCAACGCCGAGCGACGCGCCGACGAGCGCAACTACCAGCGCTACCTGGACCGCATGGCCGAGCTCAAGGCCAGCATCGCGCGCCAGGAAAGCGATGTCGCGGCGCTCAAACGCGAGATCAGCAAGCTACCGCCGTCCTGAGGCCCGGTGCGTCGCGCCGGCTCCGGGGCCGCGCAGCCGTACTCAGGAGTTGTTGTCATGAGCCCAAGCGCTCCCACGCCCCTCGGGGCTTTTCAAGCGGCCGAGCGCACCCCGCCGGTCTTTGATGCGCTGGACATGCTGGCCACCATGGTGGCCGTGGTCCGGCCCGATGGCGAATGCCTGTTCGCCAACACGGCCTTCGAGAACGTCATGGGCCTGTCGCGCCGCGCCGTGCAGCGCAGCAGTCTCTACGACTGGTTTGCCGAAGCCGGCCGCCTGCGCGACACGGTCGAGGGCGTGGCCCGCAATGCCTATTCCAGCAGCCGCTTCGATGCCTTGCTGCGCCGCGGTGTGCGGCCGCATGAGGTGCTGGTGCCGGTCCATGTGATCGTCTCGCAGCTGGAGGCCGGCTCGGCCACGCCGCGCGGTGGCGACCTGGTCTTGATCGAGCTGATCGAGAACGCACAGCAGACCCGCCAGGATCGCGAAGAGCGCACGCTCGACCAGGTGCAGGCGACCAAGGAGCTGACGCGCAATCTGGCGCACGAAATCAAGAACCCACTGGGTGGCATCCGCGGCGCCGCGCAGCTGCTGGCCATGGAGCTGGCGCCCACCGAGTTAGGCCCTGAGCTCAGCGAGTACACCCAAGTCATCATCCACGAGGTCGATCGCCTGCAAAGCCTGGTCGACCGCCTGCTCGCGCCGCACCGCCACGCGCCGGTGGTGGCCGATGTCAACATCCACGAGGTCTGCGAGCGCGTGCGCGCCCTGGTGCTGGTCGAACATCCGCGCGGCCTGGTGATCAAGCGCGACTACGACACCTCGCTGCCCGACTTCCGAGGCGACCGCGAACAGCTGATCCAGGCCGTGCTCAACATCGTGCAAAACGCTGCCCAGGCCTTGCAATCCCGCATGGCGGCCGGTGATGCCGCCATCACCTTGCGCACTCGGGTGGCGCGCCAGGTGACCATTGGTAAGCAGCGCTGGCGCTTGGCATTGGAATTGCATGTCGAGGACAACGGCCCCGGAATTCCGGCCGAGATTCGTGATCGCATCTTCTTTCCCCTGGTGTCGGGGCGAGAGGGCGGTTCCGGCCTCGGCCTGACGCTGGCGCAGACGATCGCCCAACAGCACCAAGGCATGATCGACTGTGAAAGCGAACCGGGCCGGACCGACTTTCGCATCACCTTGCCCCTGCCCTAGAGGGAACCAGCCGCATGAAATCCATCTGGGTTGTCGACGACGATCATTCCATCCGCTTCGTGCTGGAGAAGGCCTTGAGCCGCGAGGGCCTGCCCGTGCGCACCTTCAGCAACGCCCGCGATCTGCTGGCCGCGCTGGAGGAGGACAGCCCGCAGGTGCTGGTGTCCGACATCCGCATGCCCGGAGGGTCAGGTCTTGACCTGCTTGCCAAGGTCAAGGCCCGCTTGCCGCATCTGCCCGTCATCATCATGACGGCCTACTCCGACCTCGACAGCGCCGTGGCGGCCTTCCAGGGCGGTGCGTTTGAATACCTGCCCAAGCCCTTTGACCTGCCGCGTGCGGTCGAGTTGATCCGCCGCGCCCAGGAAGAAAGCCAGCGCGAGGCCGTGGCCGACGAGGCCGCCGCGCAAGTGCCCGAGATGCTGGGCCAGGCGCCCGCCATGCAGGACGTGTTCCGTGCCATCGGCCGCCTGAGCCAGAGCCATGTGACGGTATTGATCACCGGCGAATCGGGCTCGGGCAAGGAATTGGTCGCGCGCGCACTGCACAAGCACAGCCCGCGCGCCGAGGGCCCCTTTGTCGCCATCAACACGGCGGCCATCCCGAAGGACCTGCTGGAGAGCGAGCTCTTCGGCCACGAGCGTGGCGCCTTCACCGGCGCCCAGGCGACGCGGCGCGGTCGTTTCGAGCAGGCCGACGGCGGCACGCTCTTCCTCGATGAAATCGGCGACATGCCGCTGGAGCTGCAGACGCGGCTGCTGCGCGTGCTGTCCGACGGCCAGTTCTACCGCGTCGGTGGCCACAGCCCCTTGCGCGCCAATGTGCGCGTGATTGCCGCCACCCACCAGAACCTGGAGTCGCGCGTGCGCCAGGGCGCCTTCCGCGAGGACCTGTTCCACCGCCTCAATGTGATTCGCCTGCGCCTGCCGCCGCTGCGCGAGCGGCGCGAGGACATCGGTGTGCTGGCGCGCTTCTTCTTGCAGCGCAGCGCCACCGAGCTGGGCGTTGAAACCAAGCGCCTCAGCGAAGCCGCCCTGGCTCAGCTGCTGGCTTTTGACTTCCCAGGCAATGTGCGCCAGCTGGAAAACATCTGCCATTGGCTTAGCGTCATGGCGCCCAGCCAGGTGGTGGAAGCCAAGGATCTGCCCCAGGAGCTGTTGCAAGCGGGTACCTCAACCGAGCTGACGCTGGAGCGCAGCGAGGACGCGCCAGCGACCTCAGGCGAGGTTTCTGCTGCCGCCGCGCCTCAATCTGGGGCGCATGCGCCGTCGGCCGTGCCCCTGCCTGGTGCGGGCGTGGCCAGCGAAGCCTGGGTGATGGAAATGGCCCGTGAAGCCCGCCGCTTGCTGGCCGCCGGCGAGCCCGAGGTCTGGGAGCTGCTGAGCCGCCGTTTCGAGGCCAGCCTGATCACCGCCGCGCTGGAGCTGACTCATGGTCGCCGCATCGAGGCGGCGCAAAAGCTGGGCATCGGCCGCAACACCATCACGCGCAAGATTCAGGAACTGAACCTGGACGTCTGAGGCCCATCCGGGCTGCGTGCAAGCCCTGGGTCGGCGGGGCGGCTGGCCTCACTACACTGCGGCGTCAAGACACGATGGAGCGCATGCAGCATGAGCCGACTTTTCCAATGGCGTGAGGTGCCGGCCCAAGACGGGCAAGCGGTACAGACCGATGAACGCCTGCCCTGGCCGCAGACCCTGGCCATGGGCTTGCAGCATGTGATCGCCATGTTCGGCGCCACCGTGCTGGCGCCCCTGCTGATGGGCTTCGACCCCAATGTCGCCATCCTGATGAGCGGCGTCGGCACCCTGATCTTCTTCCTGATGGTGGGCGGCCGCGTGCCCAGCTATTTGGGGTCGAGCTTCGCCTTCATTGGCGTGGTGATCGCCGCCACCGGCTACACCGGCGCGGGACCTAACGCCAATATCGGACTGGCCCTGGGCGGCATCATCGCCTGCGGCGCGGTCTACTTTGCGATCGGCGCCTTGGTGTCCTGGTTGGGCACGGGCTGGATCGAGCGTCTGATGCCGCCGGTGGTGACCGGCGCCGTGGTGGCCGTGATCGGCCTGAACTTGGCCGCAATCCCGATCAAAAACATGGCACCCACCGGCTTCGATGCCTGGATGCAGGGTGCCACCTTTCTGAGCGTGGCCCTGGTAGCGGTGTACAGCCGCGGCATGGCCCAGCGCCTGCTGATCTTGCTGGGTCTGCTGGCCGCCAGCCTGCTCTACGCACTGCTGACCAATGGCCTGGGCCTGGGCAAGCCGATCGACCTGTCGGGTGTGGCCAATGCCGCCTGGGTGGGCCTGCCGCGTTTTGCCAGCCCGGTCTTCGAGCCCCAGGCCCTGCTCCTGATCGTGCCCGTGGTCGTGGTGCTGGTGGCCGAGAACCTCGGTCACCTGAAAGCCGTCAGCGCCATGACCGGCCGCAATCTCGACGCCGACATGGGCCGCGCCTTCATGGGCGACGGCCTGGCCACCATGGTCAGCGGTGCCGCCGGCGGCACCGGCGTGACCACCTATGCCGAGAACATTGGCGTCATGGCCGCCACCCGCATCTACTCCACCGCCATCTTCGTGATCGCTGGCCTGCTGGGCGTGCTGCTGGGCTTCAGCCCCAAGTTCGGGGCGCTGATCCAGGCGATTCCGCTGGCGGTGATGGGCGGGGTCAGCATCGTCGTCTTCGGCCTGATCACCGTGGCCGGCGCCAAGATCTGGGTGGACAAGCGGGTGGACTTCAGCGACAGCCGCAACCTGCTGGTGGTCGCCATCACCCTGGTGCTGGGCACCGGCGACTACACCTTGAAGCTGGGCAGCTTTGCGCTGGGCGGCATCGGAACCGCCACCTTTGGCGCCATCCTGCTCTACGCCCTGCTGTCACTGGGCCGCAAGGACTGAGGTTCCTCAGGCCGCAGCGGCGCGCTTGTCGAGGTAAACGCCCAGGCCTTGGGCGTTCAGCTCGATGTCCATCTCCAGCAGGCCCAGCTGCGCCACCAGGCTTTGCGTGCAGCCATGGGCATGCAGGCGCGGCAGGTAGATGGCCTCCAGCCCGGTTTTCAGAAAAGCGTGGCGCTCGGGGCTGGCGCCGAACGGCGCGGCATGGGCCAGGGCCACCATCTCGTCGATCTGCTCGCGCAGCAGCTGGCCCAGGCGCTGCACCTCGGCCGCGCTGCCGCCGACGCGGCTGTAGTGGGTCAGGAAAATCTGCGTGGGCTGCAAAGCCAGCAGGCGCTCCATCGAGGCTTTCAGCGCCTCGGGCTCGAACTGCACCGGCGTGCTGGTCGGCAAGGCCCAGGCGCCTTGCGCGGTGTCGAACTCGCGGTAGCTCAGGCCGAAGGTGTCGCCGGTGAAGCAACCGCGGCTGTGCGCGTCCCAGATGCAGTGGTGGTGGCGGGCATGGCCAGGGGTGTCCAGCAAGAGCAGGGGGCGGCCGGCCAGGTGCAGGGTCTCGCCATCGCTGCTGGCCTGCGCCCGCTCGGCCGGCACCGGCAGCAGGCGGCCGTAGGAGCGCTGCATCTCGGCCTCGCCGTAGACGGCCTTGGCGCCCATGTAGAGCGCGGTCGGGTCGATCAGATGGCGCAGGCCACGCGGATGCACCACCAGGCGCGCCTGGGGCAGGGACTGCATCAGCAGGCCCACGCCGCCGGCATGGTCCAGATGCACATGGGTGGGGATCACCCAGTCCACTGCCTCCGGGCCCAAGCCCAGATCGCCCAGCGCCGCCAGCAGGCGCGGTACCGCGTGGTTGGTGCCGGTGTCGATGAAGGCGGCGCGGCCGGCCTCCACTATCAGATAGGCGGCGTCGAACTGCGGGCGCTGGAAGCCGGTGTCGATGGCATAGATGCCATGGCCGAGGGGCTGGACAAAATCGTGCATGGCGGGGGTGTCTCCGGGCTCACTTCTAGAATCCGCCCACCTTAACTGATGTCGCGACGTTGCCATGGCCGTGCATGAAATCTTGAAGATGGGTGACCCGCGCCTGTTGCGCGTGGCCCAGCCGGTCACGAACTTCGGTACGCCGGAGCTGCGCGACCTGATCGCCGACATGTTCGAGACCATGAAGGCAGCCAACGGCGCCGGCCTGGCCGCGCCGCAGATCGGTGTCGACCTGCGCCTGGTCATCTTTGGCTACCAGAGCAATGTGCGCTATCCGGACGCGCCGCCCGTGCCGCCCACCGTGCTGATCAACCCCGAGATCGAGCTGCTCGGCGCGGCCGATGAAGAGGGCTGGGAGGGCTGCCTCTCGGTGCCCGGCCTGCGCGGCGTGGTGCCGCGTCATGCGCGCCTGCGCTACCGCGGCTTTGACGCCGAAGGCCAGGCCTTCGAGCGCGAGGCCGAAGGCTTCCATGCCCGCGTGGTCCAGCATGAGTGCGACCACCTCGACGGCGTCCTCTATCCCATGCGGGTCAAGGATTTCAGCCGCTTTGGCTTCACCTCGGTGCTGTTCCCGGAGCTGGACCCGGCGGCGGACGATTGAGACGCACCTTTCGGGTGCGTGGCCTGCACCTCGCACTCTGCTGTGGTGATTGTTTGTAAAGACGGTCCTCCGCGGCAGCAGACTGCGCGTTGAGCTGGGGTCACAGGAGCTTGTCATGAAAGTTGCCGCCCGAAATTTGTCTGCCACTGCTGCGCTGGCCTGGGCCTGGCGCAGCTGGCTGTGCTTGGCCTGCTTGGTGCTGGGCCTCAGCGCTTGGCAGCTGGCCCACGCCCAAGCCGCGCCAGGCAGCGACCCGCCGACGCGTGCCGGCCGGGTCTCCGAAGTCATTGGCGAGGCCTGGCTGTTTGACGCCGAGAACAAGGAATGGACGCGCGTGTTGCGCAACCAGACCATCTCCGAGGGCGACCGCCTGCGCACCGACGATCGCTCGCGCGTCAGCCTGCGAGTCGGTTCCAGCAGCTTCTGGCTCGATGAGCGCAGCGACCTGGAGATCAGCCAGCTCGACGAGGGCCGCGTGCTGCTGATGCTGGCCAAGGGCGATATGGGGCTGCGCCTGCGTTCGCAGGAGGCCGTCAGCGAATACAAGGTGATGACCCGCGAGGGCCTGTTCTTCGCCGAGCGCGAGGGCTTGTACCGGGTCGAGCAGATGGACCGCGGCAGCCGTGGCTTTGCCCTGCAGGGCCGTTTGCGCTTTGAATCGAGCAAGGGCGAGGGCACGCTGCCGGTCTGGCTGCAGGACGGCGAGCAGGCCGAGTTCTGGTGGGCCGGCGGCCCGCGCACCGAGCGCCAGCGCTTGCAGGGTGATGGCTTCATTGACTGGCTCAACGCACAGAGCCGCAGCGAGGGCGACAGCATCAACGCAGGCCTGAGCCAGCGCTATGTCTCGCCCGAGATGACCGGCGCTGAAGATCTGGACCGCCATGGCCGCTGGGAACAGTCGCCCGAGTACGGCGCCGTCTGGTTCCCTTCCGTGGTCGTGGCCGACTGGGCACCGTATCGCTACGGCCACTGGGCCTGGACGCGCCACTGGGGCTGGAGCTGGGTGGACGATGCGCCCTGGGGCTTCGCGCCTTTCCACTATGGCCGCTGGGTCAGCTGGAATGGCCGCTGGTGCTGGTCACCGGGCCGCTATGTGGCGCGCCCGGTCTATGCCCCGGCTTTGGTGGCCTGGGTGGGTGGCCCCTCAGTGTCGGTGGGCATCAGCATCGGGGGCGGCGCTCGCCCGCCGCGCCCGCATTACGGCTGGTACCCGCTGGCCCCGCGTGAAGTCTATGTGCCGGGCTTCCGCCACAGCCCGGGCTATGTCCAGCG
Organism: Paucibacter sp. DJ2R-2; assembly: GCF_025717675.1. Classification (GTDB taxonomy): domain Bacteria; phylum Pseudomonadota; class Gammaproteobacteria; order Burkholderiales; family Burkholderiaceae_C; genus Paucibacter_A. The sequence continues at coordinate 174,231 of NZ_JAJIRT010000002.1, read as the reverse complement.
CCTGAACAACCATTTCGATCGCGACCCGGTGACCGTCAACAAGCCACGCAGCAACCGCGAAGTCGGCGGTGCCATCAGCTATCTGCCGGGCGCCGGTGGGCCGGTCCGTGCCATGCCGGCCGCCGACAGCGGCCCGGTGCGGCCCTTGCCTGCGGCTCCGGCGCGCCAGGAGCTGGCCACGATGCTGCCGCAGCGGCCCGCCATGAGCCCTGAGGTCCCGGCTGGACGCAGCGCGGCCGATGTGCCTTGGCGCAACGACAACCCGTTCGCCAATCGCCGCCGCGATCAGCAAGTCCCGCGTGAGGAGAGGGATGCGCGTGAACAGCGCGTCGGACCGCAGCGTGGCGAGCTCAGCGCTCCGGCGCCGCAGAGTTCGGGCGGCCCGGCCGATCTGCCTTGGCGCGGTCGTGACCGTGACCGTGACCGTGCAGCGCCGCCGGTGCAAGCGCAGCCCCAAGCTCCGGCGCAGCCGGCCGTGCCGCCGAACATGCCCTGGGCCGATCGTCCGGGAGCCGACCGTTCCGAACGGGCCGGCCCGCAGCGCCCGGATCGTGGCGACAGCCGCATGGAGCGTCAATTCGAGCGCCCGGCTGAGCGACCGATGGAACAACGCCCAGTCGAGCGTCCGCCCGAACGTATGCGCTCGGCCGAGCCTTCTTCTCTGCCCATGCGCCCGGCGCCAGCGCCGCAGCCTCAAGCTCAGCCGCAGCAGCCGAGCAAGAGCGAGTCACAAGGCCCGCAGCGGGATCGTGGCAACTCCGACGGGCCGCCGCGCCGCAACGGCGAGCGGGAGCGCTAAGACAGGCACCTCCGGTTGACTCTTGATTGCAGCGCCGCTGCCGGCCCTTGGGCCGCAGCGGCGTTGCTCTTTCTCCGTCGCTCTGCGCTCAGAGCAAGGGTTTGAGCACCGGCCAGACCTGGTCCAGCATCAGAGGATGGGCCTTGGCCAGGGGGTGGATGCGGTCGGCCTGGAACCAATCCTGGGCATCCGGCCGCTCGGCAAAACCGGCCAGTAAGAAGGGGGTCAGGGCCACCTTCTCGGCCTTGGCCACTTCGCTGAACAGGCCGGCGAATTCGCGCCCGTAGCTGGCGCCGTAGTTCGGCGGCACCTGCATGCCGAGCAACTGCACCTTGGCGCCGGCCGCCTTGCCCGCGCGCACCATGGCGAGCAGGTTCTCGCGGCTGTTGGCCAGAGGCAGGCCGCGCAAGGCGTCGTTGCCGCCGAGTTCGATGATGAGCACGGCGGGCCGGTGCAGCTTGAGCAAAGTGGCCAGGCGGGCACGACCGCCGGCCGTGGTGTCGCCGCTGATGCTGGCATTGATGACGCGGTAGCGGCGCCCCTGGGGCAGCTTCTGCTCGGCCAGGCGCTGCTCCAGCAAGGCCACCCAGCCTTGGCCGCGGCTCAGGCCGTATTCGGCGGACAGGCTGTCACCAAGCACCACCAGCGTGCGCTCGTCGGCGTTCGTCTGTGCGCTGGCAAGACCCGCGAGCCCACTGCCCGCGATGCAGACGCTACAGTGCAAGGCCATGCGCAGTGCTGCCCGCCGGGCCGCTTGCGTGACGGGCTCTGCTTTTCTGTCCTTCATTCTTTGGGTTCCGCCATGTCCGAAATTCTTGTGGAAGTCGATCACATCAACAAACGGGTGCAGGACGCGACCGGCGAGCTGGTGATTCTGCATGACATCAGCTTCAGCCTGCGGGCACAGGAGTCGGTGGCCATCGTCGGTGCCTCGGGCTCAGGCAAGAGCACCTTGCTGGCCATCCTTGCCGGGCTGGATACGCCCAGCAGCGGCACCGTGCGTCTGCGCGGGCAAGACCTGTTCGTGCTCGATGAAGACCAGCGGGCCGCGGTGCGAGGCGCCGAGCTGGGCTTTGTGTTCCAGAGCTTCCAGCTCTTGCCCAATCTGACAGCGCTGGAGAACGTGATGCTGCCGCTGGAGCTGCGCGGCGAGCCGCAGGCGCGCAGTCTGGCCACGCAGATGCTCGGCCGGGTGGGGCTGTCCGAGCGCCTGGGCCATTACCCGCGCGTGCTCTCTGGCGGTGAACAGCAGCGTGTGGCCCTGGCGCGCGCCTTTGTCGTGCGGCCCGCCTTGCTGCTGGCCGATGAACCCACCGGCAGCCTCGATTTCGCCACCGGCGCGGCCGTGATGGAGCTGATGTTCGAGCTGAACCGCGAAGCGGGCACGACCCTGGTGCTGGTCACCCATGATCCGGCGATTGCGCGTCGCTGCCAGCGTCAGCTGCGGATCGAGGCCGGCCGCCTGGTCGAACAAACAACGACGGAGCTCCGGGACGAAGCGACGGCCGCCGCCTGAGCGCCGCGCTCAGGCCGCGCGTGCGCGCTGACGCAGGCGCCGCCAGCGCTCGCCGCGGATGACGGCCCACCAGCCGATGTAGACGACCAAATAGGCCGCCGCACCCAAGGCCAGGCCGGCCAATGGCAAGCCAATCAGCAGCGGCTCACCGAGCGCCTGCACCCAGGCCCAGGCCGAGGGCAGCCAGCTGGCCGGTTCGCTCCAGGTGATGGCCAGCATCTCCGGCGTGGCAATCGGCCCGCTGTGCCCCGAAGCCAGGCGACCGAGCGCGATGGCCAGGCTCCAGATCGGCACCAGGGTGAAGGGGTTGGTCAGCCAGGTCGCCGCAATGGCCGCGGCGACATTGGCGCGGCAGATGATGGCCAGCACGGCCGCCAGCACCATCTGCGTCGGCAGCGGAATGACACCGATCGCCAGGCCCACGGCCACGCCCATGGCGACCCGACGCCGGTGCGCCACCCACAGCCAGGGGCGTGGGGCGAGGTAATGGCCGAGCCAGCGCAGGCCCGGTGTCTGGGCCAGAGTGTCTGGGTGCGGCAGGACGCGGCGGGCGAGACGGGATGCGGGCAAACGAAACCTCGGATCGATCGGTGAACGATGTGCCCTTGGCCGTAAAAAACCCGCGGAAAGCCTGAGGGCCTTGCGCGGGTTGGGTCTGGCTGGGCCTGACGGGTACGGCGTGTGTGGACGGACAAGAAAACGTGGTGCCTGCGAGCGCGGTCAGCGCTTGAGCCGACAGCTGCTTGAGCTCGGCACCACGGGCCTCATCAGTTGGCGAACTTGTAGTCCGTCTTGGCCTTGCTCTTCAGCTCTTGCTGATACGCGCCGACCTTCTGCTGCTGCAGACGCTGGACGATCTGAGCCTTGACATCATCGAAAGCCGGGAACTGGGCTTCGCGGGTGTCTTCGACCTTGATGATGTGGAAGCCGTACTGGGTCTTGACCGGCTCATCGGTCATTTCGCCCTTCTTCAGCTTGGTCACGGCAGCGGCGAACTCGGGCACGTAGCTGCTGGGCTTGGCGAAGTCCAGATCGCCACCGTTGGCGGCGGAGCCGGTGTCCTTGGAGTTCTTGCTGGCCAGTTCTTCGAACTTGCCGCCGGCCTTGATCTGGGCGATCAGGGCCTTGGCGTCTTCTTCCTTCTCGACCAAGATGTGGCGGGCGCGCACTTCCTCGCCGCTGTTCTGGGCCTTGAACTTGTCGTACTCGGCCTTGGCATCGGCGTCGGTGACCGGGTTCTTCTTGGCGTGGTCGGCAAACAGTTCGCGGATCAAGATGCTCTGGCGGGCCAGTTCCATCTGAGCCTTGTAGTCGGCGCTGGCCGGAATGCCGCGCTTTTCGGCTTCCTGCATGAAGATTTCGCGCAGCACGACTTCGTCCTTGACCTGGTTTTCCAGCTCAGGCGTGCGGGCTTGCTGGCCGCTCTTGGTGACTTGGCTGATCAGCTGTTCGGCGCGGGCCTTGGGCACCGCTTTGCCGTTCACGATGGCGAGGTTCTGCGCGCTGGCCGACATGGGCAGGAGCGCAGCGGACAGGGCCGCGACGGAGGCGGCGAGCACAAACTTCTTCATGGGTAGGGCTTTGGGCTAAAAAAATGCGCCGTATCGGCGCTGATCGATTTCGAGATGAATCAGTTCTCTTGGGGTGTGCTGGCATCAATCGCCAGCGCGTGGATGCCTTGCTGCATCAACTCACCCAGCGAATGATATACGAGCCGATGGCGGGCCACGCGGCCGAGGCCATCGAAGCGGCTGCTGCAGATTCGCACCGTGTAATGGCCACCTTCCCGGGCACCGGCGTGGCCGGCATGCAGGTGGCTGTCGTCCTGGACTTCCAGGCGTTCAGGGCTCAGCGCAGCCTGCAGGCGCGCCGTGATGATCTCGCTCAGGGCGGGGTGGGTGCTCATGGTTGCGTTCCAGTTTCATCGGCCTTGGCGGGCTCGGCCTTGTCGTCCGGCAGTTCGGGCAGATGGCGGCTCAGGTAAACGCCTTGTGCGACCGTGAACACCAGGATCAGTCCGGTGACGCCGAAGACCTTGAAGTCAGCCCAGCTCGAGGTCGAGAAGTTGTAGGCCACGTAGAGGTTGACGATACCGAGGGTGGCGAAAAACAGCACCCAGGCGCGGTTCAAGTTCTGCCACACAAAAGCCGGCAGTTCCAGTTCGGCCCCCAGCATCTTCTGGATCAGGTTCTTCTTGAAAAACTGCACCGAGCCCCAGAACACCAGGGCCATGCCCCAGTAGAGGCCGGTTGGCTTCCACTTGATGAAGGTCTCGTTGTGGAACCAGATGGTGGCGCCGCCCAGGGTCACGACCAGAGCCAGGCTGATCCAGAGCATCAGGTCGATCTTCTTGCCGCGCAACTTGAGGAACAGCGCCTGTGCCAGGGTAGCCACCATCACCACCAGGGTGGCCAGCAAGACCGCCGCCTCCTCGGTGCCGACTTTGCCGCCCGAGACCATGAAACCGAAATGCTCGGTGGCAAAGGCCGCGGCCCAGTCTTTGTGGCTGTCCGCGTACTTGAAGGTGGCGAAGAACAGGATCAGCGGTAGAAAGTCGAGCAGAAGCTTCATGGGCAAGGCGGGCCGGCGTGGCTCCGCAGTAAGGGCGGCCTGGAGGAACTCAGGTCCGGGGCGCGAAGTCTATCGCGGCCGAGTTGATGCAGAAGCGCTCGCCGGTCGGCTCGGGGCCGTCGGGGAAGACATGGCCCAGGTGGGAGCCGCAGTTGTTGCAGCGCACTTCGACGCGCACCATGCCGTGGCTTTCATCGACGATGCGCTCGATCAGCTCGGCATTGACCGGGGCCCAGTAGCTGGGCCAGCCGCAACCGGCGTCGAACTTGGTGTCCGGCTCGAACAAGGGCGTGCCGCAGCCGACGCAGCGGTACAGGCCGTTCTTCTCGAAATGGTCCCAGTACTTGCCGGTGAAGGCGCGTTCGGTGCCCGATTGCCGGGCCACTTGGTATTGCATGGGGTCCAGCTGGGCGCGCCATTCGGCCTCGCTCTTTTGAACCGGGTAGGTCTTGCTGCTCTTGTCGCTCATGATGAACAGGACACTTCCAGGGTTTGAGCCCAGTCGGGCGGGAAGGCCGCGTCGCTGGCCTGTTTGGGGTCGTCGAAGGGCCGCTGCAGGACCTGGAGCAGGCGCTGCGTCTCGGAGAAATCGCCGGCCTGGGCGGCGCGGATGGCGCCCTCGGCCAGATGGTTGCGCAGCACCACGGCCGGGTTGACCGCGCGCATGGCCGCCTGGCGCGCGCCGTCTTGGCTGGCCTCGGTTTGCAGGCGCTGGCGGTAGCGCTGGGCCCAGGCGTCGAAGGCGTCGCGGTCCAGGAACAGGTCGCGCAAGGCGCCGGTGTCATCGTGCAGGCCGAATCGGCTGAGCCGGCGGTGGGCAATGGTGTAGTCCACCTGGGTCGCTGCCAGCAGGCGCAGCCAGTCGTCGATCAGGGCAGTGTCTTCGGTCTGCTCGCTGAGCAGCCCCAGCTTGGCCCGCATCAGGGCGATGAAGTGATCGCTGAAGGCCTGCTTGTAGGGCTCGATCGCATCGAGCGCGCGCTCGCTGGCAGCCTCGGGATCCTCACCCTCGTTCTGGATCAAGGGCAGCAGGGCCTGGGCCAGGGCATGCAGATTCCAGAAAGCCATGCTGGGCTGGCGGGCGAAGGCATAACGGCCTTGGTGGTCGGAGTGGTTGCAGATGTGGCCTGGGTTGAAACCGTCGAGAAAGCCGAAGGGGCCGTAGTCGATGGTCAGGCCCAGCATGGACATATTGTCGGTATTCATCACCCCATGGCAGAAGCCCACGGCCTGCCACTGGGCCAGCAAGGCGCCGGTCTGCCGGGCCACCCGCTCCAGCAAGGCCAGATAGGGCTCGCTCGCCGCGCGGCATTCGGGCGCGTGCAAATCGATGAAGTGATCGGCCAGCTGGTGCAGCTCCTGGTGCTGCTGGCGGTGCGAGAAATGCTCGAAGTGGCCGAAGCGCAGAAAGCTTGGCGCCACCCGGGTGACGATGGCCGCGGTCTCCAAGGTTTCGCGCCGCACTGGCAGGGACGAGGCCGTCAGGGCCAGGGCGCGGGTGCTGGGGATGCCCAGCGCATGCATGGCCTCCGAGCAGAGGAATTCGCGGATGGAAGAGCGCAGCACCGCGCGGCCGTCGCCGCGGCGCGAGTAGGGCGTGAGGCCGGCGCCTTTGAGCTGTAACTCGAGGCTGCCGCCCGGTGTGGCGATCTCGCCCAGCAGATGGGCGCGGCCGTCGCCGAGCTGGCCAGCCCAGACGCCGAACTGGTGGCCGCTGTAGACGCTGGCCAGCGTGCGCATGCCGGGCCAGGCCGCATTGCCGCTCAGCACCTCCAGGGCGTTCCAGTCCTCGCGCTGCCACCAGTCCTCGGGCCAGCCCAGCTCGGCCGCGCTGGCCGTGCTCTGCGCCACCCAGACCGGTTGGGGCAAGCCTTGCGGCGGCAGCTCGGTATGGAAGGCCGGGCCTAGGGCTGCGAAGCGGTTCAGCCAGACCTCAGGCGGCGGCACCCGGCCCGCTTGGTTGGCAGAGAAAAGCTCGGCATCGCGAGGCGAATTGGCCGGTGAAACGAGGTCTGGAGCAGGCATCGGGCCAGTGTAGCCAGCCGGACCCGCCCCTATACTTTGCCGGCCATTCCTTGGCTCCAGCCGCCCTGTCAGCGGCGGGGCCGGTTTCTTCAGCCTCAGACCCATTGCGCCTATCCCATGTCCACTCCCAAGCTGATTGCCACCAGTGTTCTGACCGCTTGCCTCTTGGCGGCCTGTGGCGGAGAGAGTTATGACAGCCTGATGGCTTCGGCCCGGGGCTCGATCGGCAAGGGTGACCACAAGACCGCCATCATCCAGTTGAAGAATGCCCTGCAGAAGTCGCCTGAGGCGGCCGAGGCGCGCTTCCTGCTGGGCCAGGCTTTTCTGGCCGCCGGTGACAGCCGTTCGGCCGAGGTGGAGCTGGGCAAGGCTTTGGCCTTGAAGGCATCGGCCGACCAGGTGCTGCCGGTCTTGGCTCGGGCCATGATTGCCAATGACTCTTACAAGGCCTTGATCGAGCAGCATGGCGGCACGCGGCCCGGCGACGCCAAGGCGCGCGCCGACCTGCTGACCTCGCTGGCGATTGCCTATGAATCCACCGGCGCCCAGGACAAAGCCAGTGCGGCAATCGCCGAGGCACTCCAGGCCCAGCCCGATTTCCCGGCCACCCAGATCCTCCAGGTGCGCATGAAGGCCCGTGACGGCGACTTCGCGGGCGCGCTGCAGATGCTGGACGCGCTGCTGCAGCGCGAGCCCAAGCTGGCCGAGGGCTGGCGCCTCAAGGGTGACATCCTGATGGTGACGCGCCGGGTCGAGGCCGCGCAAGCCCAGGCTGCAGCCGCCAGCGCCGGCAAGCCGCTTGACAAGGCCGAGGGCAGCAAGGCGGCCGAGGCCGGTGGCCAGGCCGCTGTGGCGGCCTACCGCCAGGCTCTGGCTCTGCAGCCCGGTGATGTGTCCGCGCACACCGGCCTGCTCAACCACTGGCTGGACAGCGGCGACCTGCCGGCCGCGGCCGAACAGCTGGCCGCGCTCAAGAAGGTGCTGGCCGGCCATCCGCAAACCCTGTATTTCGAGGCCTTGCTGACCTTCCGTCAGCGCGAGTTTTCCAAGGCGCGCGAGCTCAGTCAGCAACTGCTCAAGATGGCGCCCGAAAATCCTCTGGCCTTGCAGCTGGGCGGCGCGATCGAGTTCGAGCTCAAGGGCTATGTGCAGGCCGAGGAGTATCTCGGCAAGGCGCTCAAGATTTCCCCCAATCTGGGGCTGGCCCGGCGCATGCTGACCCAGGTCTATCTCTTGACCGGACGGCCGGCCAAGGCCGTGGCGGCGCTGCAGCCCCTGCTGCAAGGCGCGTCACCCATCGATGCCCAGCTCTACTCGCTGGCCGGCGAGGCCTACCGCCAGAATGGCGACGACAAGAAGGCGGCCGGCTATTTCGCTCAGGCGGCCAAGCTCAACCCGGCCGACACGCGCAGCCGCACCCAGCTGGCTCTGGGGCGTGGCGCCAGCGCCTCGGCAGAGGACGTGCTGGCGGAGCTCAAGAGCATTTCCGACTCTGACCCCAGCACGGTGGCTGATGTGGCCTTGATCCGCGCCCATCTGCAGCGCCGTGATCTGGACAAGGCGCTGGCCGCCATCGCCGTGCTGGAGCGCAAGCAGCCGGACAAACCCATGGCGCACAATCTGCGCGGCCTGGTGTTCCTGGCCCGGCGCGACACGGCCGGAGCCCGCAAGAGCCTGGAGCAGGCCCTCAAGATCGACCCCAAGTTCTATCCTGCCGCCGCCTTGCTGGCTTCGCTGGACATCAATGACAAGCAGCCGGCGGCAGCCAAGCAGCGCTTCGAGACCTTGCTGGTGGCCGACCCGGACAATGTCAACGCGCAGCTGGCGCTGGCCGAGCTGGCCGAGCAACGCGGCGCACCCAAGGCCGAGATCGAGGCCATGATCAACAAGGCCATCGCCAGCAAGCCCAGTGCCGCGGCGCCGCGTGTGGCCTTGATCGATTTCCAGCTCAAGGAACGCAATCTCAAGGCTGCGCTGAGCGCCGCCGAGCAAGGCATTGCCGCCATGCCGGAAAGTGCCGACTTGATGGAAGCGCAAGGCCGGGCCCGCACCGTGGCCGGTGAGTACCAGCAGGCCTTGGAGTCCTTCAACGCGCTGTCCCGCGCCATGCCGCGTTCGCCGCTGCCGTCGCTGCGCCTGGCCGAGGTCTATGCCGCGCTCAAGAAGTACCCGACCGCGATCAGCAATTTAAAGCACGCGCTGGAGCTGTCGCCCGACAACCTGGTGGTGCAGCGCCGGCTCGGCGAACTGCAGCTGGCCAATGGCGAGCCCAAGGAAGCGCTGGCCACGGCGGCCCTGATCCAAAAACGCGCGCCGGCCTCGCCGCTCGGTTACAGCCTCGAAGGTGATGTGCAGGCCAACCAGAAGGCATGGCCGGCGGCCGCCGCCGCCATGCGCCGCAGCCTGGAGAAAGCGCCCGATCCGGCGGTGGCGAGCAAGCTGCACCTGGCCCTGAGCCTGGGCGGCGCCAAGGCCGAGGCCGACAAGCATGCGCAGGACTGGCTCAAGGCCCACCCGAACGACGCCGAGTTCCTGTTCTACCTCGGCGGCGTCGAGCTGAATCAGGGCCAGCTGGCCGCGGCAGAAGGCCGCTTTGCGGCGGTGCAGAAGCTGCAGCCCGAGAACCCGGCCGTGCTCAACAACCTGGCCTGGTTGGCCATGAAGCTGAACAAACCGGGCGGCCTGGCCTTGGCCGAGAAAGCGGTGCAGATCGCGCCCAAGCAGCCGGCCTTCCTGGACACCTTGTCCTCGGTGCTGGAGGCCGACAACAAGCTGCCGCGCGCGATCGAGGTGCAGGTGCAGGCTTTGGAGCTGCAGCCGCAGAACCACGATCTGCGCATGCGCCTGGCCAAGCTCTACCTCAAGGCCGGCGACAAGCGCCTGGCCGCGGTCGAGCTGAACCGCCTGGCCACCAGTGGCAAACAGTATGGCAATCAGGCCGAAGTGCAGCAGCTGCTGCGCGGCCTCTGACGCGCTTTATTCCGCTTTTGCGGGCGAAGGCGCCAGCCAGGCCAGCAGTTGCTGGCTGACCGCCGGGCTGCTGAGCAGCTGTAGGTGACCGCATCGGTATTGGATGTTGCGGGCCTCGGGCGCAAAGTCCAGGCGCAAGGCCGGATCCTCATGTTCGCCGAGAGCGCTGCGCAGCGGCACCAAGCCGTCGCCCAGCAGCCGGTCGGCCATGGGGCTGCGCTTGGCAGCCGTGGTGCCCGCCAACGTGTAGCAGGCGATGCCGGCCGGCAGGGGCAGGGGTTGATGCGGCACATGGCCGGGGGCAAAGCGGTCGCGGCCCTGCCAGTCGGCGTCTTGCACCAGGCCGTGGCGCAGATCGGTGATGCCGGCGCTGCGCAGCTGACCCAGGCGGGCCAGTGGCGCGCTGTGCCGGTTGCTGCCCAGCAGCAGGTCCACCCAATGCCCGGCCCGCTCCAGCGGTGCACCCTGGTGTGGTGAGCCCAGAAAAACCAGACTGTGCAGGCGCTTGGGCCAGCCCAGACGGTCCGCTTGCGCCAGCTGTATCGCGCTGCGTGCGACCAAGCCGCCCATGCTGTGGCCGACGATGGTGATGCGCTTCACCGGCACCGGCCAGGTGTCCAGCGTTTGCTGCAGCAGCTGCGCCAGGTCCCGGCCGTTCTCCGAGATATGGCGGCCCGAGTTGTAGCGCAGGTAGAGCCGGCTGGCGCCCAGGGCGCGAGCCAGGATCTCGCCGTGGTCATGGGCGTGGCCGGCCTTGTTCTCGCTGCGCCATTGCAGATCGTTCATGCACAGGCCGTGGATCAGCAGAAGCAGGTGGCCCGTGGGCGCTGCGCTTGCTGCATCCGGGTTCAGCACCGTCATGGGCAGGGCCAGCGGATTGCCGCTCTCGGCCAGGTGGTCGCCCATCACGCCGTTGAGCGCCGCCAACAGGGCCAGGCGCTGGGGCGAGGGTTCGCTGGCCGGCTGGCTTGCATCGGCGGGCCAAGCCGCCAGCAGTTGGTCGACCCCTTGGCCCAGCAGCCGGGTGCCGCCGCGGATGCTGCGGTAGACCAGGCCGGTCAGGCCAGCGCTGCGGGCTTTTTCTTCCTCGCGGCGGCCCTGCATTCCCAGCCGTGACCAGACGGCCTGATGCATGCCCTCGACGATGTCGGTCACGCCCAGCGTGCCCTGGGTGGCCAGCTGGGCCAGGCCGCGCAGCTCGCTGGCGCTCAAGAGATGGGTGGCCTTGCGGCGGGGGCTTGTGGACATGGCTTGGGCGGGCGGATGACAAGAGATCGCGCTGCGCCCGCGCATTGTGGGCGGCCCGGCCCGGCCGTGCCTAGATTCAGCTCACCAGATTGGCCAGAAAGAGCAGGGCCACGACCAGGGTGGTGACGCAGAGGTTGAGCATGGCCAGCACCGCGGCACGCAGCAGCGTGCTCCACCAGCGCGTGCGGTAGACCCGCTGGATGGCGACCAGGGGGTAGCTCATGCTGGCGAGTGTGGCCGTGAGCTGCAGCCCTTCCACCGGGATCAGCATCAGCAGCAACATGGCGAACCAGAAGGCATGCAGATGCAGGGCAAAGACCAGGTGCTCGGTGTAGCGCAGGCGTTTGTCGATGAAGATCAGCTTCAGCCACAGGGCAAAGGCCGGCAGCAGCAGGAACATCGTCAGGCCGAGGTTGTTGAGGCTGCGCGTGACCACATGCAGGATTTCCTGCTTGAAGTGCCCGCGGCCCTGGGCCAGGCGCTTTTCCAGGCGCTTGCACATGGACACGGGCAGGCCCTCGCAGAAGAACTTCTGGTTCTTGATGCCAAAGCGCAGGCCGGCCAGGCCACCGACCTGAAAGTTCTGATCGTCGCCCGGGTCCAGCTGCACCACGGCGCCGCGCGGTGCCGAGGCAGGCGCCGATGCTGGAACGCCCGCCCGCAGCGCCGTGGATGCCGGCGCCGACGCCGCGACAGCGATGGCTACAGCTTCTTGCTCGTCCGCTTCGGCTTGCGCCTCCAGCATAGGCGCCGTCACCAGGCGCAGGGCCAGCAGGGCCAGCACGCTGATGGTCAGGTACAGACGCAGCGGCAGCACATAGCGGCGCCGGCGGCCCTTCAGGTATTCCAGCGTCAGTTGTCCAGGCAGGAGCAGCAGCCGCCAGAGCGTGCGCCAGAGCGCGCCTTCCATGGAGATGTAGGCGCCGCCCAGCTGCTGGCCGAACTCGCCCAGCGTCGGCGCGCGCAGCCTTGACTCCTGCCCGCATTCTCCGCAGTAGCTCGGCCGCGGCTCGGCGAAGCGGCTGCCGCAGTTGGGGCAGAGCGCCGGATCGCTGGGGATGTCGGGGTGCAGTGCCGCGGATAAAAACCGAGGGGGACGCAGTGAAAGACGCATAGGTTTGGATTCTGGAAGGCCGCGCATATTAGGCGCAAGCCGGCCGACTCGGGCTAACCCTGAGGCCCGCAGGCCTTGTTTGTCGCCGCTGGGACAGGACGGCAGCACAGGCTCTGCCTAGAATCGAACGATCGTTCTATTTTCCGGGCCAGCTCTGGTGGCTGTGCCCTCTGTTTGAACCTGTTCACAAGGCCCCGCCATGACCGCTTTGTACGAAGTCCGCGGCAGCACCGCTGTCATCACCTTGAACAATCCGCCGGTCAACGGCCTGGGCCTGGCGACACGCCAGGCCATCGTCGCCGCCATCGAGCGGGCCGAGGCCGACCCGGCCGTCACGGCCGTGGTGATGACGGGTGCCGGCGCGGCCTTCTCGGGCGGGGCCGACATCAAGGAGTTCGGCAGCCCCAAGGCCATGAGCGAGCCCAATCTGCCCAGCGTGGTGGCCTTGGTCGAGGCTTGCAGCAAGCCGGTGGTGGCGGCCGTGCATAGCGTCTGCATGGGCGGTGGTCTGGAGCTGGCTCTGAGCTGCCACTACCGCGTGGTGGCCGCCGGCACCAAGGTCGCCTTGCCCGAGGTGAAGCTGGGCCTGCTGCCCGGCGCCGGCGGTACGCAGCGCCTGCCGCGTGCCCTGGGTGTCGAGGCGGCGCTGAACCTGATCGTCAGCGGCGAGATCGTGGCGGCCGAACTGCTGGCCCAGGTGCCCGGGCAAAAGCTGTTCGACCGGGTGGTGGCCGGCGAGGTGCTGGAGGCGGCCCTGGCGTTTGCAGCCGAAGTCGCTGCGCAGCGCCCGCTGCCGCGCGTGCGCGATCTGCCGGCCACACATGCCAACCCTGAGGCCTTCTTCCAGTTCGCTCGAAACATGGTGGCCGCGCAGAGCCGCAACTTCCCCGCGCCGCTGCGCTGCCTGGAGGCGGTGGCCGCCGCCGTAAACCTGCCCTTCGAGCAAGGGCTGCGCGCCGAGCGCGAGGGCTTTGCGGCCCTGATGATCACGCCTGAGTCCAAGGCCTTGCGCCATGCTTTTGTGGCCGAGCGGGCCGCGTCCAAGATCGCCGATCTGCCGCCCGGCACGCCGCTGCGCGAGATCCGCCAGGTGGCGGTGATCGGCGCCGGCACCATGGGCAGCGGCATTGCCATGAATTTCCTCAACGCTGGCCTGCCCGTCGTGCTGCTGGAGAGCCAAGCCGAGGCGCTGGAGCGCGGCCTGGCCCGCATCCGCAGCAGCTATGAGGCGCAGCTGAGCAAAGGCAAGCTCAAGCAGGACAAGCTGGACGCGCGACTGGCCTTGCTGCGCGGCAGCCTGAGCTATGCCGACATCGCCGAGGCCGACCTGGTGATCGAGGCGGTGTTCGAGGACCTGGCCGTCAAGCGCCAGGTCTTCGAGCAGATCGACGCCGCGGCCAAGCCCGGCGCCATCCTGGCTTCCAACACCTCGACCCTGGACATCAACACCATCGCAGGTTTCACCCGCCGCCCGCAGGATGTGCTGGGCCTGCATTTCTTCAGCCCGGCCCAGGTGATGAAGCTGCTGGAGGTGGTGCGCGGCGCGGCCACCGGCCACGATGTGCTGGCTACCGCCATGGCCCTGGCCAAGAAGATACGCAAGACGGCGGTGGTGGCCGGTGTCTGCGACGGTTTCATCGGCAACCGCATGATCGAGCAGTACGCGCGCCAGGCCGGTTTTCTGCTGGACGAGGGCTGCTCGCCCGAACAGGTGGACCGCGCGGCCGAGGCCTTTGGCTTCGCCATGGGCCCCTTCCGCATGAACGATCTGGCCGGCAACGACATCAGCTGGGCCATCCGCAAGCGCCGCGCGATCGAGCGGCCCGAGCTGCGTTACTCGCAAAGCGCCGACCGCCTGTGCGAGCGCGGCCGCTTCGGCCAGAAGACCCAGGCAGGCTGGTACGACTACCGGCCCGGCCGGCGCGAGGCGCTGCCTTCCCCCGAGGTGGCGGCCATGCTGGCCGAGCACCGCGCCGCCCTGGGCCTGCAGCCGCGCCAGATCCGCGATGAGGAGATCGTCGAGCGCCTGGTGCTGGCCCTGGTCAACGAGGGCGCCCGTCTGCTGGAGGAGGGCATCGCTCAGCGCGCCTCGGACATCGACATGGTCTACCTCAGCGGCTACGGCTTCCCGCTCTGGCGCGGCGGCCCCATGTGCTATGCCGACAGCCTGGGCCTTTTCAATGTGCTGCATGCCATGAAGCGCCTGGCACGCAACCCGCGGGACGATGCGGCCTTCTGGGAGCCCGCGCCCCTGCTGCAGCGCTTGGTGGCCGAGGGCAAGAGCTTCAACGGCTGAACCTCCCTCCCGCCTCGACCCCTCATCTGAAGAATTCCGGAGCTAAATCGCCATGAGCCACGCCCTGATTGTGTCCACCGCCCGCACCCCTCTGGCCAAGAGCTGGAAGGGCGCTTTCAATATGACCCACGGCGCCACCCTGGGCGGCCATGTGGTGCAGGCCGCGGTGGCCCGCGCCGGCCTCGCGCCCGAGCGGGTCGAGGATGTGCTGATGGGCTGCGCCTTCCCCGAGGGCACGACCGGCGGCAATATCGCCCGCCAGATCGCCTTGCGCGCCGGCCTGCCGGTCAGCGTCAGCGGCATGACGGTCAACCGCTTTTGCTCCAGCGGCCTGCAAAGCATCGCCCTGGCGGCCCAGCGCATCATGGCCGGCGAGGGCGAGGTGTTTGTCGCCGGCGGGGTGGAGAGCATCTCCTGCGTGCAAAACGAGATGAACCGCCACATGGCGCATGAGCCCTGGCTGCAAGCGCACAAGCCCGAGCTCTACTGGAGCATGTTGCAGACGGCCGAAACCGTGGCCCAGCGCTACGGCATCAGCCGCGAGCGCATGGACCAGTACGGCGCGCAAAGCCAGCAGCGTGCTTGCGCCGCCCAGGCGGCCGGGCGCTTTGCCGAGGAAATCGCCCCCATCACCGTGCAGATGGGCGTGGCCGACAAGCTGCGCGGCCTGAGCACGCGTGAAGTGACGGTCAGCCACGACGAAGGCCTGCGCGAAGGCACCACCTTTGAGGGCATCAAGGACCTGCGCAGCGCGCTGCCCGGCGGCCTGGTCTCGGCCGGCAATGCCAGCCAGTTCTCGGACGGCGCCGGCGCCTGCGTGCTGGTCAGCGAAGCTCTGGCCGTGCGCGAAGGCCTGCAGCCTCTGGGCCGCTTCCTCGGCTTTGCCGTGGCCGGCTGTGAGCCCGATGAGATGGGCATTGGCCCGGTCTTCGCCGTGCCCAAGGTCTTGCAGCGCCTGGGCCTGACGGTGGACGACATCGACCTCTGGGAGCTGAACGAGGCCTTTGCCGTGCAGGTGCTGTACTGCGCCGATCGGCTGGGCATTCCGCAGGAGCGGCTCAATGTCAACGGCGGCGCGATTGCCCTGGGCCACCCCTACGGCGTCTCGGGCCAGCGCATGACGGGCCATGCGCTGCTGGAAGGCCGGCGCCGTGGCGCCAAGCGCATCTGCGTGACCATGTGCATCGGCGGCGGCATGGGCGCGGCAGGCGTCTTCGAGGTGCTGTGATGGGCTTGCGCGCCACCCTGGACTTTCTGCTGCGCGACTGGCTGCAGGTCCAGACGCTGAGTGAGCGGCCGCGCTTTGCCGAGCATTCGCTGGAGGGCTATGCCGCCGTGCTGGACAGCTGCGAGCGCATCGCCGCCGAGCAGTTCGCGCCGGCCAACCGCGCCTGCGATGCCGAGGAGCCACGCTTCGACGGCGAGCGCGTGATTCTGCCCGCCTCCACCAAGCAGGCGCTGGATGCCTACATCGCCTCCGGCATGCTGGCCGCCTCGCAGGACGAGGCCCAGGGCGGCCTGCAGCTGCCTTGCGTGATCGAGACCGCTGCCCATGCATTTTTCCAGAAGGCCAGCGTGGGCATCAGCGGCTATGCCTTGCTGACCGTGGGCAATGCCAATCTGCTGCTGGCCCATGGCAGCGAGCGCCAGCGCGCCGTGTTCGCCCAGCCGCAGCTGCAGGGCCGTTGGTTCGGCACCATGTGCTTGAGCGAGCCGCAGGCGGGCTCTTCTCTGTCCGACATCCAGACCCGGGCCGTGCCCGATGGCGAGGGCTTTGAAATGGACCCTCTGGGCCCGCGCTACCGCCTGCGCGGCCACAAGATGTGGATCTCGGCCGGCGAGCATGAGCTGAGCGAGAACATTGTCCACCTGGTGCTGGCCAAGATCCCCGATGCGCAAGGCCGTCTGGTGCCGGGCGCGCGCGGCATCTCGCTCTTCATCGTGCCCAAGCATGGCGTTGACGCCGAAGGGCGCCTGAACGGCCAGCGCAACGCGGTGGCCCTGGCCGGCCTCAACCACAAGCTGGGTTTCCGTGGCACCAGCAACTGCCTGCTGAATTTTGGCGAAGGCGGGGCGGGGGCCATCGGCTATCTGGTCGGCCAGCCCGGCGAGGGCCTGCGCTGCATGTTCCACATGATGAACGAGGCGCGCATCGGCGTGGGCCTGGCCGCGACCATGCTGGGCTATGCCGGCTATGAAGCCAGCCTGGCCTATGCCCGCCAGCGGCCGCAGGGCCGCAGCCTGGGAATGGGCGTTAAAGACGCGGCCAAGCCGCAGCAGCTGATCATCGAGCATGCCGACGTCAAGCGCATGCTGCTGGCGCAGAAGAGCTATGTCGAGGGCGCGCTGGCGCTGGAGCTGTTCTGCGCGCGCCTGGTCGATGAGCAGAAAACCGGCGCGCCGGAAGCGGCGGCCGAGGCCGCGCAGCTGCTGGAGGTCTTGATCCCCATCGCCAAGAGCTGGCCCAGCGAATGGTGCCTGGAGGCCAACAGCCTGGCCATCCAGGTGCTGGGCGGCGCCGGCTACACGCGCGATTTTCCGGTCGAGCAGTACTGGCGCGACAACCGCCTGAACATGATCCACGAGGGCACGCATGGCATCCATGGCCTGGACCTGCTGGGACGCAAGGTGGTGCTGAACGGCGGCCAGGCCTTGCGCGTGCTGGCCGCGCGCATCAACCGCACGGTCGAGGCCGCCCTGCGGCGGCCGGCCCTGGCGGCTCAGGCCAATCAGCTGGCCGCCGCCCTGGCCCAACTGGGCCGGGCCAGCAAGGCCGCCTGGGCCACGGGCGAGCCCGAGGTGGCCCTGGCCAATGCCACACCGTATCTGCAGGCTTTTGGTCATGGGGTGCTGGCCTGGTTGTGGCTCGATGTCACACTGGCGCTGGACGATGCGGCGGTGAGCTCGGACTTCGCGCAAGGCAAGCGCGCCGCCGCCGCGTATTTCTATCGTTATGAGCTGCCCAAGATCGGCGCCTGGCTGGCCGTGGTTGAGAGCCGCGAGCCGCTGTGCCGCGAGATGCAGGACGGGTGGTTCTGAGCCGGGGAGGGCTCGCCTAGATGGAGGAGCATGAAGACCCATCGGAACGCCCGCCGCCGCGCTGGCTGGGCCATGTCGAAGCGCTGATCTGGGTCTTGATCTACGGCGGCCTGCTGGCCGTCATCCTGGGGGTGTTTTTGATGAAGCAGGGCCTGAGCGATGCCGAGCTGCTGGGGTGGATCCTGGCGATCAAAGGCGGTGTGGCGGTGGTGATCGGCGTGCTGATGATCTGGATCCGTTCGCGCTGGAAATAGCGGCGCGCCGCGCATTTGCGATGATGGCGGCACTGCCATTTTCGAAATCGCGCCGATGAGCAAACCTCCGCTTCAATTCCCCGTCTACATCCCCTTTGTCGAACAGCTGGGCCTGGAACTGCACAGCATGGGCGACGGCCGGGCCGAGCTGCGGGTGGATCTCTCCGAGGGTCACCTGAACAGCTGGGAGGTGGCCCATGGCGGCGTGCTCATGACCATGCTGGACGTGGCCATGGCCCATGCGGCGCGCAGCATCCATATGAAGGCCGAGGGCATGGGCCCGGGCGTGGTGACGGTGGAGATGAAGACCTCCTTCATGCGCCCCGGCGAAGGCGAGCTGCGTGCCCTGGGCAAGCTGCTGCACCGCTCCACCACCATGGCGTTTTGCGAGGGCTCCATCCTCGGCGAGGACGGCCAGCTGGTGGCCCATGCCACCGCCACCTTCAAATACCTGCGGGCTCTGCCCACCCAGGGGCGAGCTTTGAAAGCCTTGCAACGCCGCGGCAGCGAGTGATCAGGACTTGCGCCACAGCTGCGTGTCCACGGGCGGCAGGCCCTGAGGCAGGGGCTGCTCAATCTCGATGACGCTGCGTGAATCCAGTCGGGCGCGGCGGGCGATGTTTTGGAAATGCTGGAGGAAGAGCTGGTCGAAGCTGTCGTCGGCCTGGATGCGTTCCAGCCCTTTTTCAAATCGCTGACGCAGCGCCAGCTTGTCGGCGCGGAACATGTAGTAGACCGGGAAGGGGTAGTGCAGGGCGATGCGCGGCTCCACCATCAGCTGGTTCAGCTCGGGGTGGGCCTCCAGTTCCGCCCAGGCCTCATGCAAGCCGCGATGAAAGTAGTGGAAGCGCCCGCTTTGCAACATGGGCAGCAAGGCGCTGCCCTGTGCCACGCCGACCACGGGCAGGCCGTTGCGCTCGAACATGCCGAAGTCGGCCCATTGCCGCCCGAACCCGCCGGTCAGGCGGCGCAGATCGGCCAGGCTGTTCACCTGCTCGAACAGGGCGCGGTCTTTCTTGTGAATCAGCAGCAGCCGGTAGCCCAACATGCCTTTGTGCAGGTCGATTTTGATGCTGCTGAATTCCCGGAGCAGTTCCTTGCTGGGCGGCAGGTAGACCAGGTCGACTTGGCCCTGGCGCAGGAGGCCCAGGCAGCGCTCCTGCGTGGGATCGGGGCCGTCAGCGTAGGCGCGCAGCTGTGAGCGCTCCCCGGGCCGCTCGGTGCGCTCGAGGATCAGGCGCGTCAAGGCCATGCGGTAGGCATAGCGCTGCGGGTCGGCCTGGCAGATGCGCAGCTCGGCCGCCTCGGCAGGGTGGGGCAGCAGCAGAAGGCCGGCCCAGCACAGCAGGCCAGCCAGGGCTGTGACGCCACGCAGCCACAGCCCTGCGCGAAAGATCAGAGCTTTCAACGCAGCTTGAACACCGCCACGGCCTGGACCAGCTGCGAGGCCTGCACGCGCAAGCTCTCGGCGGCCGCCGCGCTTTGCTCGACCAGGGCGGCATTCTGCTGGGTCACCTTGTCCATCTGCGTGACCGCCTCGCCGACCTGGGCGATGCCCGAGCTTTGCTCGCTGCTGGCTGCACTGATCTCGCCGACGATGTCGCTGACGCGCTTGATGGCGCCGACGATCTCGGTCATGGTGGTGCCGGCGCGGTCCACCAGCATCGTGCCCTGCTCGACGCGCTCGACGCTGGCGCTGATCAGTGACTTGATCTCCTTGGCCGCATCGGCGCTGCGCTGGGCAAGGTTGCGCACCTCGCTGGCCACCACGGCAAAGCCGCGGCCTTGCTCACCGGCCCGGGCGGCTTCCACGGCTGCATTGAGCGCCAGGATATTGGTCTGGAAGGCAATGCCGTCGATGACGCTGATGATGTCGGAGATCTTCTTCGAGCTGTCGTTGATGCCGCGCATGGTCTCGACCACCTCGCCCACCACATCGCCGCCGCGGGTGGCGATCTGCGAAGCGCCCAGGGCCAGCTGATTGGCCTGCTTGGCGTTGTCGGCGTTGTTGCGGACGGTCGAGCCCAGTTCGTCCATGGTGGCGGCGGTTTCTTCCAGGGCGCTGGCCTGCTCCTCGGTGCGCTGGCTGAGGTCGGCATTGCCCTGGGCAATCTCACCCGCGCCTGTGGCCACGCTCTCGGAGTTGTCGCGCACATTCGCGACGATCTCCAGCAAGCGGCTGCGCATGGCCTCCAGTGCTTGCAGCAGCTGCGAGGTTTCGTCGCGGCCCTCGTTGCGCAGGTCCACGGTCATATCGCCTTCGCTCATGCGCTGCGCACCCTCCATGGCCCGAGCCAGGGGCGCGGTGACATGGCGGCTGATGCCCAAGCCGAGGCCGATGCCGGCCATCACGCCCAGCACGATCAGTGCGACCGTGGTGTTGCGGCTGCTGTGGTAGAGCTCGTCATTGGCGTCGGACAGAGCCTTGGCTTCCGCTTCCTTGAGCCGGGTCAGGCCGGTCAGGGTCTGGTCGACCAGAACACCCTGTGGCGTCATGTCGGACTTGATGAATTTGATCGCATCGTTGGAGCCCGACAGCTCGGTCACGCCAATGCGCTTGATCATTTCCTGGGCGACCTGCTGGTCCTTTTCCCAGTGGCTGCGCAGTGAGGCCAGCTCGGCCTTGCCCTTGTCGGTGGCATAGAGCTTGCCGGCCTGCTCGATCAAGTCGTTGCACTGCTTGCGCGATTCATTCATCAGACCGAGGGCTCGCTCGCGTTCGGCCGCATCGGTGGCCAGGATGGCGTCGCGCACGGCCACCACGGCCTGCAGGCGTCGCACATTGGCTTCCTTGGTCAGCGACAGGCCGAGCAGCTCTTGCTCATAGAGCTTGGTGTCGGCATCGTTGATGCGCTTCATATTGATGATCGCGACCGTGCCAATCACGGCGCCGATCAGGGCCACCGCCGTGAAGGCGCCCACCAATTTGGTGGAAATCTTGTAGTCAGACAGCTGCATAGAGTCTCCAACGTGAATGTGTCGAAATTTGGCCCTCTGGGTGGCCTGCTTCACTCCCACGGGTCTGTCTCTTGCCCCGCGGCCCGTGTGGGCGTGGCGGGGCCGGGTCCGAGCAAACGGTGACCTATCGGGTATCGGCTGCAGCACGAGCGGCTTGAGGAGAGTTTGTATCCCGCCCTTTTTGTCGCCTGTTTTGCACTGGGTGGCCGCGGCCCATGGTGGAATCCGGACCCAGTCAGTACAAGGAGTCCTCTCATGAGTTTCAACCGTCAAATCGTTTTGGCTTCGCGCCCCCAGGGTGAGGCGAGCTTGGACAACTTCCGCTTGGTCGAGCAGGCCCTGCCTGAGCTGGCCGAAGGCCAGGTGCTGGTGCGCAACCATTTCCTGAGCTTGGACCCCTATATGCGCGGCCGCATGAACGACGGCAAGAGCTATGCCGCACCTCAAGCCCTGGATGCCGTCATGCTGGGAGGCACGGCCGGCGAGGTCGTCGCCTCGCGCAACCCCGCCTTCCAGGTCGGTGATTCGGTGGTGGGCATGGGTGGCTGGCAAGAGCATTTCGTGGTCGATGCCAACCAGCGCGGCGTGCTCAACAAGGTGGACACCCGCCACATTCCGCTGTCGGCCTATCTGGGCGCGGTCGGCATGCCCGGCGTGACCGCCTGGTACGGCCTGACCCAGATCATTCGCCCCAAAGCCGGTGAGACTGTGGTGGTCAGCGCGGCCAGCGGCGCCGTCGGTTCGGTGGTGGGCCAACTCGCCAAGGCGCGCGGTGCGCGGGCCGTGGGCCTGGCCGGCGGGGCGGAGAAGTGCCGTTACGTGGTCGAGGAGTTGGGCTTTGATGCCTGCATCGATTACCGCCAGCACCCCGATTTGGCCTCGCTCTCGCAAGCGCTCAAGGCCGCCTGCCCGGACGGCATCGACGGCCACTTCGAAAACGTCGGCGGCCTCATCCTCGACGCCGTGCTGCTGCGCGCCAATGCCTTCAGCCGCGTCGCCATGTGCGGCATGATTTCCGGCTACAACGGCGAGCCCATCCCTCTGCAGTACCCGCAGCTCATCCTGACCAACCGCATGAAGGTCGAGGGTTTCATCGTCAGCGAGCACATGGAGCTCTGGCCCGAGGCGCTCAAGGAACTCGGTAGCCTGGTCGCCAGCGGCCGGCTCAAGTTCCGCGAGTCGGTGGCACAAGGCCTGGAGGCGGCGCCCGAGGCCTTCCTCGGCTTGCTCAAGGGTCGCAATTTCGGCAAGCAGCTGGTGAAGCTGGTCTGATGGCGGCCGACTCCACCTTGCGCTGGCGCTGCCTGCCTTTCGAGGGCTTGAGCGTCCACGAGCTCTACGCCGCCTTGGCCTTGCGTGCCCAGGTTTTTGTGCTGGAGCAGGACTGTGTTTACCTGGATCTGGACGGCCATGACCCAGCGGTCTTGCATCTGCTGGGTCAGGAGGACGACAGCGGCGAGTTGCTGGCCTACGCCCGCCTGGTGCCGCCCGGTACCAAGGGCCCAGGCCAGACGCAGCCCATGATTGGTCGGGTGGTCACCTCGCCGGCCGCACGCGGCCGGGGCGCGGGCCGGGCGCTGATGGAGCAGGCCTTGCACGCCTGCTCCGAGCACTGGCCAGGCCAGGCGGTGGAGATCCAAGCGCAGAGCTATTTGCGCGAGTTCTATGTCAGCCTGGGTTTTGTCGCCACGTCGGAGCCCTATCTGGACGATGACATTGAACACATCGATATGCGGCGGGAATACACACAGACTTGAAACAGGTAGGCGACCCCAGCGGCGCGATCTGGCACACTCCCGGCCCAACTTCCAGTTCCCCAATTCATGTCTGTAGCCCCGCTTGCCATCGATTCCCGCCATGCCGTCGTCATCGGCGGTGGCCCTGCCGGGCTGATGGCCGCCGAGCGCCTGCGCGCGGCCGGCATGGCCGTCGATGTCTACGACGCCATGGCCTCGGTGGGGCGCAAGTTCCTGTTGGCCGGCAAGGGCGGCCTCAACCTCACCCATTCCGAAGACAGCCTGAGTTTTCGCAGCCGCTTTGCCGAACGCTGCGAGGAAGTCGGCACTTGGCTGGCTCACTTCGACGGCCCGGCCCTGCGCACTTGGGCGGCCGAGCTGGGCGTGGACACCTTCGTCGGCAGTTCCGGTCGGGTGTTCCCGGTGGACATGAAATCCGCGCCCTTGCTGCGCGCCTGGCTGGCCCGTTTGCGCAGCAGCGGAGTGCGCTTTCACATGCGCCATCGCTGGCTGGGCTGGGACGAAGAGGGCTGTCTGCGCTTCGCTCATGGGGATGAGCAGCTGACCCTGCCGCACACCGGCGCCGTGGTGCTGGCCCTGGGCGGCGCGTCCTGGCCACAACTCGGCTCCAACGCCGGCTGGGTGCCGCTGCTGACCGCGCATGGGGTGGACATCGCCGGCTTGCGCGCCGCCAACTGCGGCTTCAATCTGGGCCTGGCCCGCGAGGGCCGGCCGCAGCCGGGCTGGTCGCCGCTGTTTGCCGATCGCTTTGCCGGCCAGCCGGTCAAGCCGGTGGCCCTGCATTTCCAGGGTCGCAGCGGCCGCCGCTTCGCCCGCCAGGGCGAGTTCGTCATCACCTCCAGCGGCGTCGAGGGCTCGCTGATTTACGCCGCCTCCAGCCTGCTGCGCGAAGAGATCGCCGAGTTCGGCGAGGCGGTGATGCACCTGGACCTGCTGCCCGACCGCAGCGAGAGCTTTGTCATGGACGAAGTGGCCCGCCCGCGCGGCTCTCGCTCCATGTCCACGCACCTGAAGAGCCGCCTCGGCCTGGAAGGGCTCAAGGCTGGCTTGCTCTTCGAGGTGCTGAGCAAGGAAGAGTACGCCGACCTGCCCACCCTGGCCCGCACCATCAAGCGCCTACCCTTGCGCCTGGCCTCCACCCGGCCCATGGCCGAGGCCATCAGCACGGCCGGCGGTGTGCGCCTGGAAGAGCTGGATGATCACTTGATGATCATGCGCCTGCCGGGCCTGTTCTGCGCCGGCGAGATGCTGGACTGGGAGGCGCCCACCGGCGGCTACCTCCTCACCGCCAGCATGGCCAGCGGCTGGGTGGCGGGCGAGGGCGCGGCGCGCCATTTGCAGCGCGGCGCCGGCATCGCGGTCTGACATTCGCACAGGGTCGCATGCGCATGGTCTGAACAGCTCATGCCACGCTGGATCGCCTGACATCGCGGGTTCTCAGAATCGGCGGTTTTCACCCCCGGCCGTGCGCGCTTTTTGGCTTGTGCGGTCGGCCTGGAGACCGCCATGAGCAGAATAATTCAAAACCCCTCCCGCCGCGGCTTTCTGGCCGCCGCTGCCGGTACTGCCGGCCTGGCCAGCACGCCCAGCTTTGCCCAGACCATCGCCCGCGCCCTGGCCACACCGGCCAGCCACGTCAGCGGCGGCCTCGGCGACATCGAGCATGTGGTCTTCCTGATGCAGGAAAACCGCTCCTTCGACCATTACTTCGGCTGCCTGGCCGGCGTGCGCGGCTTCAGCGATCCGCGCGCCATCACCTTGCCCTCGGGCAAGCCGGTCTGGTTCCAGCCCAGCGGCAGCAGCCATGTGCTGCCCTACCACTACGACGTCAAGAACACCAACGCCTTGCACGTCGGCCTGGACCACCACTGGAAGGGCACGGAAGCCGCCTGGAAGGACTGGAACGTCTGGGTGCCCAAGAAGACCTCCATGTCCCTGGGCTATTTCGACCGCGGCGATCTGCCGTTCTACTACGCCCTGGCCGATGCCTTCACCACCTGTGATGCCTACCACTGCTCGGTCTTCGGCCCCACCGACCCGAACCGCTTCTATGCCCTGAGCGGCCACACGGCCGGCTACGTCACCGGCATCTCGGACAGCCGGCTCTACAACGTCACCAACGGCACCTACAACGCCGACATCGCCAACGACAACCCCGCTGCCCAGGGCATCAGCTGGCAAAGCTATGCCGAGGTGCTGGAGGCGCAAGGCGTGAGCTGGAAGGTCTACCAGGAGTGGGACAACTACGGCGACAACTACCTGCAGTACTTCAAGAACTTCCGCGTCGACGCGGCCGGCCGCAAGCTGACGCCCGAATCGCCGCTGTACCAGAAGTGCCGCGCCATGGCCCCGGGCTCGAATGCATCGAATTCCGCGCAAACCACCGGCCAGTGGCTGATCGATGACTTTGCCGCCGATGTGCGCGAAGGGCGCCTGCCGGCCGTGTCCTGGATCTGCGCGCCGACAGAGTACTGCGAGCATCCCTCGCCCACGCCCAATGCCGGCGAGAACTTCAGCGCCCGCCTGCTGGCCGCCCTGGTCGACAAGCCTGAGGTCTGGGCCAAGACCGTGCTCATCATCACCTACGACGAGAACGACGGCTTCTTCGACCACATGCCCTCGAACGTGCCGCCCATGGACGCCGGCCGCGGCCGCAGCACGGTGGCCAACAGCTTGCAGGGCGAGGTTTACAACGGCAGCGAGCCGATCGGCCTGGGCCCGCGCGTGCCGACCCTGGTGATCTCGCCCTGGAGCAAGGGCGGGCGCGTCAACTCCCAGCTCTTCGACCACACCTCGCAGATCCGTTTCCTCGAAGAGTGGCTGGTGCAGGGCAAGGGCCTGCCGCGTGCGGCCGTGCAGTGCGCCAATATCTCGCCCTGGCGCCGTGCGGTGTGCGGTGACTTGCTCAGCGTCTTCAACTTCGACGAGCCGAACCCGACCTGGCCGGCCGGCGTGCCGCGCACGGCTGAGTACCCCAAGTACGACGCCACCGCGCCGGCCTGGCCGCCCGCCGCCCAGGTGCTGCCGCGCCAGGAGCAGGTCAGCACCGGCCAGCCGCGCCCGGCCTGCCCCATGCCCTACCGCGCCGAGGTGGACGGCGCCGTGCAAGGCACGGCCCGCCAGTTCGCTTTGAGCTTCGGCAATGGCGGCACGGTGGCCGAGCCCTTCATCGTCTACTCCGCCCTGCGCAGCGACGGCCCCTGGCACTACACCCTGGCCGCCGGCACGCGCGTCGAGCGCGAGGTCTGGAACTGGAGCGGCGATAGCTACCAACTCAAGGTCCATGGCCAGAACGGTTTTGTGCGCGAGTTCAGCGGTGCGCTGGGCAGCGCGGCGCGCCAGTTGGAGGTGAGCCTGCGTGAAGAGCCGGCCAGCCGCAGCGTGCGCCTGCAGTACAGCAACAGCAGCAACCAGGTCCTGCGCCTCCAGTTGGTGGATCTGGCCTATGGCCAAGGCAAGCTGCTGGAGCTGACGCTGCAGCCGGGCCAAAGCCACAGCGAGACCCGCAGCGTGGAGGCCAGCCGCGGCTGGTACGACCTGGGCGTGACGCTGGAAGGCGAGAGCCTTTACTGGCGCCGCCTGGCCGGCCATGTCGAAGGCGCGGGCCTGGACTACACCGACCCGGTGCTCAACGGCCTGGCCCAGGCCCAGGATTCGCCGCCGGTGCTGGTGCCGACGCCGCCGCCGGTCAACCCGGTGCGCTTCAGCGCCTCGGCCAGCGTCTCCCGCATTGGCGACAGTATCAATCTGAGCTGGCAAGGCCTGCCGGCCGGCAACAAGCATTGGCTGGGCTTCTACCGCAAGGGCATGGTGCCCGGTGGCCCGGGTTCGCTGAAGTGGAACTATGTGGCCGCGCCGGCCGGCGGCCAGAGCTTCAGCCTGGCCAGCTTCCCGGAGGGCGAGTACTTCTTCGGCTTGTTCCTGAATGACGGTTACGAGGAAGCGGCGCCGCGCCTGGCCCTGCGCCTGCTCAAGCGCGGCGACATCAACGGCGACGGCCGCATCGACGCCGCCGACCGCGAGGCCCAGCGCGCCGCCATGGGTGCCTGCACCGGCGACAGCCGCTACCAGCCCCTGGCCAATTTCGATGCCGATGCCTGCATCACCCAGGCCGACTACCGCGCCTGGTTCGACATCTTCCGCCAGCAAAAGCCTTGATCACCCTACGCAGGAATACGACCATGACACTCGCAACTATTGCCAGTTCGAAGCTCGGCCGCCCGAACCTGGTGGCCGCATTGCTGGGCGCCGCCGGCCTCCTGGCTTCGTCTCTGGCTTCAGCCCAGACTTTCGCTGCCGGCGCGATCACGCCCACCGGCCTGCCGTTGGAGCCGCTCTTGAGCCTGGAGTTGCCCGCGCAGGCGCAGCTGGGTCAGATCCTCAGCGTGGCGATACGCCTGGATCAACCCTTCGCCGGCCGTGCCGCCGACGATGTGTTTTTGTTCTACGGCTTCAAGCTTGACTTCGACCCCAGCCAGCTGCGCTTCAAGGGCTTTGGCGCAGCCGAAGGTTGGAGCGATGACAGCGGCTTTCTGCGCCCCGGCGAGATCGGTGCGTCCAACTTCCCCGGTGTTGCCGCCGCGGCCGCCCAGTCCTGGCTGAGCCTGGGGGCGCTGCAGTTCGAGCTGCTGAGCGCTGGCGAGGCCTGGCTGCAGATCAGCAGCCCCGAGGGCGATCTCAACCTTGGCCTGGGCTATGCACAGGGTGCGAGTAATCTGCCCATCGACTGGCGCGGCAGCCTGCAGGTCAGCGCCGTGCCCGAGCCCGGCGCGTTGGCGATGACGCTGGCGGGGCTGCTGGGCCTGGGGCTGGTGCAGCGCCGCCGCGTCCTGGGTCAGAACAAGTAGCCGAAGGACACCAGCCCGTTGACGCTGGTTTTCTGGTGCGTCAGCGGGCTGTTCTTGGCATCGCCCTGCAGGGCGCTGACCGAGAGGCCGGCCGTTACGCTGCTGCGCGGGCTGAGGATGTGGGTGACCGAAGCATTGGCCCGCACATCGCGCAGGCCTGCGCCGACGCGGTAGGGCGCATAGCCGCTGCTGGCCGCCTGGGCCGCGCTGACGCCGAAGTAGGACTGCAGCGCCTCGCGGTTGGCCAGGGTCAGGGCGGCGCCCACGCCCAGGCGCCAGCTCGCGTCCAGCGGGATCTGGTGGGCCACGCCCAGGTCGATCAGCAGGCCCTTGCGATCCTGGCCGGAGCCATAGCGCAGCGAGCTGGTCAGGGCCAAGCTTTGGCTCGGGCTGTAATTGAAGAAGCCGCCGATCTCGGGGCGGAACTCGATGTCGCCCATGCCGCGCAAGGCTGGTGAGCGGTCTTCATCGCGGCCGAAATCGGCCGTCAGGCGCAGGCCGTAGCTGAACTGGGCTTGCTTGGAGAAATTCAGGCCCAGGCCATTGCTGGTGCCGGCGAACCAGCCATTGCTCCATTGGTAGTCGAGGCTGGGCACCAGCATGGCCCGGCTTTTCTTCGAGCCCTGGTAGGCATGGCCGGCCAGTGCAACCAGGCCGACGCGGCCGCCGTCGCGCTCGGGGGCGGCGCCGTAGATGCGCGCGGTGTCGAAGGCCTGGGCCTTGGCAGGGGATGCGCTGAACAGGCCGAGGCCGGCGATCAAGCAGACGCTGGGCAGGTGACGGAGGGTGTGCATCATGGTGGCGGGTGGGCTGAGGTGGACAAGTGCGGCTTGCGCGCAGGCGGCCGCGTGGCGTGAAGCGCCTCGCAATATGGCGCAAATGTGTGACGCTTGCTGGAGATGGCTATTTGGGCCTAGGCCGGGCCAGAGAATCCCCGGGCGGGCCGCGCGGCTACCGCCGGGCCCCTGTGGCACACTCCGCCGCTTCCTGTTTTGACTGCCTCGCCGACGTTTTGGACAAGATCCTGCTTCAAATTGCCGCCGAACTGAGCGTTCGCCCGGCCCAGATCAACGCCGCTGTGGAGCTGCTCGATGGCGGCGCCACCGTGCCCTTCATCGCCCGCTACCGCAAGGAAGTGACCGACGGGCTGGACGACAGCCAGCTGCGTGATATCGAGGCCCGCCTGGCCTATCTGCGCGAGCTGGAAGACCGCCGCGCCGCCGTGCTCAAGAGCATCGAGGAGCAAGGCAAGCTCACGCCCGAGCTGCAAGCGGCCATCCTGGCCGCGCCCACCAAGCAGGAGCTGGAAGACCTCTACCTGCCCTACAAGCAAAAGCGCCGCACCAAGGGCATGATCGCCCGCGAAGCCGGCCTGGAGCCCCTGGCCGACAAGCTGTTTGCCGACCCCAGCCTGGATCCGATGGCGGAAGCCGCCGCCTTCATCAACGCCGACGCCGGTTTTGCCGATGCCTTTGCGGTGCTGGACGGTGTGCGCGACCTGCTGTCCGAGCGCTGGGCCGAGGACGCTTTGCTGATCGGCAAGCTGCGCGAGTGGCTGTGGGCCGAGGGCTTGTTCAAGTCCAAGCTGATGGATGGCAAGGACGAGCAGAACCCCGATGTCGCCAAATTCCGCGACTACTTCGACTACGACGAGCCGATCCGCACCGTGCCCTCGCACCGCGCGCTGGCCGTGTTCCGTGGCCGCACGCAGGAAATCCTGGATGCCAAGCTGGCGCTGGACGAAGAGGTGGTGGCCGGTCAACCGGGTTTGGCAGAGGGGCGTATCGCTCGCCACTTGGGTTGGACCATGGGCACGCGCCCGGGCGACGCCCTGATTCGCAAGACCATCTCCTGGACCTGGAAGGTCAAGCTGTCCATGAGCTTGGAGCGTGATCTGTTCTCGCGCCTGCGCGAGGAAGCCGAGGCTGTGGCCATCAAGGTGTTTGCCGAAAACTTGCGCGACCTGCTGCTGGCCGCGCCAGCCGGCAAGCGTGTGGTCATGGGCCTGGACCCAGGAATTCGCACCGGCGTCAAGGTCGCCGTGGTCAGCGACACCGGCCGGGTGCTGGACACCTGCGCCGTGTTCCCGCACGAGCCGCGCAAGGACTGGGAAGGCTCGCTGCACACCTTGGGCCGCCTCTGCGCCACCCATGGCGTCAACCTGATCGCCATTGGCAACGGCACGGCCAGTCGCGAGACCGACAAGCTGGCCGGCGACTTGATCAAACGCATCCAGCAGCTGGCCCCGGGCACGCCCATCGACAAGGTGGTGGTCAGCGAGGCCGGCGCCTCGATCTATTCGGCCTCCGAGTTCGCCTCCAAGGAGCTGCCCGATCTGGACGTGACCCTGCGCGGCGCGGTGTCCATCGCCCGCCGCCTGCAGGACCCGCTGGCCGAGCTGGTCAAGATCGACCCCAAGAGCATCGGCGTGGGCCAGTACCAGCACGATGTCAACCAGAGCGCCATGGCCAAGACCCTGGACGCGGTGGTGGAAGACTGCGTGAACTCGGTCGGCGTGGACCTGAACACCGCCTCGGCCCCGCTGCTGTCGCGCGTGTCCGGCCTGTCCGGCACGGTAGCCGCGTCCATCGTGCGCTGGCGCGATGCCAATGGTGCTTTCAAGAGCCGCAAGCAGTTGCTCGATGTCGCCGGCCTCGGCCCCAAGACCTTCGAGCAATCGGCCGGCTTCCTGCGCATCCGCGATGGCGAGAACCCGCTGGATTTCTCGGGCGTGCATCCCGAAACCTACCCGGTGGTGGAACGCATCCTCAAGGCCGTCAACAAGCCGGCGGCCGAGGTCATGGGCAAGAGCGATGTCATTCGGGCTCTCAAGCCTGAGGCCTTTGCCGATGAGAAATTCGGCGCGATCACGGTCAAGGACATCCTGACCGAGCTGGAAAAGCCGGGCCGTGACCCGCGCCCCGACTTCAAGGTCGCCCGCTTCAACGAAGGCGTGGACGACATCAAGGACCTGGTCGAGGGCATGGTGCTCGAAGGCACGGTGTCCAACGTCGCCCAGTTCGGCGCTTTTGTGGACCTGGGTGTGCACCAGGACGGCCTGGTCCATGTGAGTCAGCTGTCCAACAAATTCGTCACCGACGCCCGCGAGGTGGTCAAGACTGGCGACATCGTCAAGGTGCGAGTGCTGGAGGTGGACCTGGCGCGCAAGCGCGTGTCGCTGACCATGAAGCTGGACGCGCCGACGCCGCGTGCCGGCAGCAAGCCGGACAACAGCTACCGCCCGGCTGGCCGCAACGAGCGCATGGGCTCGGGCGGCGGCCGAGCCGGGCAGGGCGCTGCACGCGCGCCCGAGCCGGCAGCGAGCGGCGCCATGGCGGCAGCTTTCGCCAAATTCAAGAAGCCGAGCTGAGGCCAGCGGGGCGGATGAGCGGTCGGCCCGGCCGCCGTTGGCGCATCTGGGCCGCAAATCAGCCCCAACAAGTCGCGCTTGGTCGGCTGCAGGCAGACTGCGACACGCGCGCTCGTTAAGCTGCCGCCCTGTTGTCATGCTTGTCCCTGGAGTCCTCATTGAATTCTCTGTCTCGCACTTCCGTGAATCGGGCCTGTCGCCTGCTGTTGGCGACCAGCGCCTTGTCCTTGAGCGCATCGCTGGTGGCGGCGCAGGAAGGTGTGCCTGGTATGGGCGACAACCGCCCGGCGGCCGGCAACAAGCTGGAGCGGGTGGAGCTGACCTCCCGTCCGCAGAGCGACACCGATCTGCGCCGCAAATCGCCGGTGGCCAAGCAGGTCTACGGCCGCGAGGAAATGGACAAGTTCGGCGACAGCAATGTGGCCGATGTGCTCAAGCGCCTGCCCGGTGTGAACATGCAGGGCGGCGCGCCGCGCATGCGCGGCTTGGGTTCGGGCTACACCCTGATCCTGATCAACGGCGACCCGGCGCCCCCGGGCTTCGACATGAGCCAGCTCAGCCCTTCGCAGGTCGAGCGCATCGAAGTGACCAAGGCGCCCACGGCCGACCAGAGCGCTCAGGCCGTGGCCGGCGCCATCAACATCATCCTGAAGGACGCGCCGCGCATCTCGCAGCGCGATTTGCGACTCGGCATCGGCTACAGCGCCGTGCGTCCCACGCCCTCGGCCACCTTCACCCTGGGCGAGAAGATCGGCTCGGCTGCTTTGTCCGTGCCGCTGTCCTTCTTCCAGTGGCGCGGTCAGAACGATGTCCAGAGCACCCGTCACATGCCGGGCCGCGATGGCAAGGTCTCAGACAGCGTCCAGCAAGGTGAGCAGGCCAACTGGGGCCATGGGTTCAACTCAGCGCCACGCCTGAACTGGAAGATCAGCGACGAGGAAACGCTGACCCTGCAAGCCTTTTTGCAAAAAGGCTTCTGGAACAACCGCAGCAGCTACGAGCTCGTGTCGAGCAGTCCCAATGCGGTGCTCGATGACGACAGCCTGAGCCACGGCACCTGGCAGAACCTGCGCGGCAACGCGGTCTGGTCTAAGCGCTTCAATGACGAGCAGAAGCTCGAGCTCAAGGGCGGCGTGCAGCATTCGCGCGGTACGTTCGACAACCAGACCTTTCTGCCAGCCAGCCAGCTGCGCCGTGCGGTCGGTGACAACACCGACCGCGGTTTCACACAGGCCGGCAAGTTCGGTCAGCTGCTGGGCGAGGACCACAGCCTGACCGTGGGCTGGGACCTGGAATGGCGCCGCCGCGAGGAAGACCGCACAGTCAGCGAAGCCGGCAAGCCCCAACTGCCCGATTTCGACGGCCAGCCTTTTGGTGCCCGCATCACGCGCCAGGCCTTGTTTGTGCAAGATGAGTGGGAGCTGTCGCCGCAATGGTCCACCTACCTGGGCCTGCGCAGCGAGCGCATCATCACCGAGAGCCGCGGCCTGGCCGCGCCGGTGCGCAACACCAGCACCGTGCTGACCCCGCTCTGGCACCTGAACTACAAGTTCGACCCCAAGGGCAAGGACCTGATCCGCGCGAGCCTGACGCGCAGTTACAAGGCGCCAGACCTGAATGCCTTGCTGGCCCGCCCCAGCTTGAGCAGCCTGTTCACCGACACCAGCAAGCCCAACACCGAGATCTCGCCGGACCGCGAAGGCAACCCCTTGCTCAAGCCCGAACTGGCCACCGGCCTGGATGTGGCCTACGAGAAGTACTTGACCGGCGGCGGCATGCTCAGCGTCGGCGTGTTCCATCGCCAAGTCAACGATCTGATTCGCAACGTCACCAGCCTGTCGACTGTGTCTTGGGCCAGCGTGCCGCGCTATGTCTCGCGCCCGACCAATTTCTCCAAAGCCCAGACCACCGGCCTGGAACTGGAAATCAAGGGTCGCGCCGGTGAGCTGATGCCCGATTGGTTCGATGCCAAGACCGCCCTCAATCTGCGTGCCTCGTTGAGCTATTACAAGTCCAAGGTCGACGCCTTGCCCGGCCCGGACAACCGCCTGGACGGCCAGCAGCCCTGGTCCGGCAATCTGGGCTTTGACTATCGTTTCAGCGGTCTGCCTCTGGTCACCGGCGCCAGCCTGGCCTACACCCCGGGCTATGCGACCCAGCAGACCCTGAGTCAGACGGTTGAACAGTCCCGCTCGCGCGCGCTGGACATGTTTGCCCAGTGGACCTTCAGCAAGACCTTGTCGATGCGCGTGTCGGCGAACAACCTGGCGCCGCTCGATGCCGAATCCCAGACTCTGCTCAGCAGCGGCTACGGCAGCGGCAGCGTGCGCAAGGGCCGCAGCTTCTTCGGCATCAATTTGGAGATGAAGCTCTGATGCAGGAACTGCGCCGCCGATGAGCACCCCAGCGCTGCAGATCTTCGCCGGCCCGCGAGCTCGCGTTCGCTTGGCCGAGCGTGGCTTGCGGCCTGAGGATGTGCGCGTGGTGCCGGCCGCGGCCGGTGGTCCCAAAGGCTTGATTCTCGGCCCGTTGGACCAGTTTCTGTTCGGTGACTGGTTGCTGCGCGGCGAGCAAGAAGTGCACTTGATCGGAGCTTCAATCGGCGCCTGGCGTATGGCCACAGCCTGTCTCAGCGCCGACGCGGCCGAGACGCCAGTCGAATTCGCCCGCCTGTCCCACGAGTATGTGCACCAGCACTACGACAGCGAGCCGGGCAAGCCGCCCAGCGCCGCCTCGGTGTCGGCCTCTTTCGCAGCCAAGCTCGACGAGGTCTTTGGCGGGCGCGAGGCGGCCGTGCTCAGCCATCCGCGCTGGCGCCTGCACATCCTGACTTCGCGTGGTCGTGGCTTGCTACTGAGCCGGGAAGGGCGGCTGCGCACGCCTTTGGGCTATGCCGGCGCCTTTGCCGCCAATGCCCTGGCTCGGCCGGCGATGGGGCAGTGGTTGGAGCGGGTGCTGTTCTCGGATGCGCGCACGTCACTGCCCCTGCCTTTGGCGGACTACCCGAGTCAGCAGGTGGCTTTGGATGCGGCCAACTTCCAGCCCAGCCTGCTGGCGAGTTGTTCCATTCCCTTTTGGTTGAAGGCGGTGCAAGACATCCCGGGCGCGCCGCGCGGCGCCTATTGGGACGGCGGCATCACCGACTACCACTTGCATCTGAACTACGCCGCCATGGCGGGCGAGGGCCTGGTGCTCTACCCACATTTCCAGCGCCAGGTGGTGCCGGGCTGGCTGGACAAGGCCTGGAAGCGCCGCCACGGCGCGACGCCGTTTCTCGACAATGTGGTCCTGCTGGCGCCGCATCCCGACTGGGTGCGCAGCCTGCCGCGCGCCAAGCTGCCCGATCGCTCGGACTTCCAGCACTTTGGCAACGACGCCGCCGGCCGGGTCAGGGTCTGGCTGCAGGCGATTGCCGAAAGCCAGCGCCTGCGCGATGAATTTGCCCAGGCTTGCGCTGCGCCCAGCGTGCAGGCACTGCCGCTGTGAATCGGGCCGCACTGAATTCCCGGCACTTGTAAGCATTCGCAAGCGCGGCCAACCGCGGGGCAGGCACCGGCGTTGCAGATGAACTCAATCCATCTGGAGTGATTTCATATGTCGCCTCGCTCTGTCTTCCGTCTGGTGCTGCGTGCTGCGCTCATGCTCGGTCTGGCGTCCAGCCTCAGTGCCTGTATCGTCCTGCCTCCGCGTCATGGCGGCGGATATCACCATCACCATGGCTACGAAGGGCGCGGCTACGGCCCGGCACGTGGAGTCGGCCTGGTGACTGGGGGTGTGGTCGGGGCTGTGGTCGGCCACGAACTGGCGCGCGGGGAGGATCCCGCCTTGGGCATGGCCGTGGGTGCCGTCGCCGGCGCGGTCATTGGCCACGAGATCGAACGCTCGCAGCGTCGGCGCTGATTCCTTGGCTACAATCGAGGTCTCATCAACGAACAAGGGCGAGAAAGGCACGATGGTTATGACACCGCGAACTACGACCACACCTCCACAGGTTTAGTCGGCCGCGGCTTCCACACGTCCCTACTCAGCTGCCTGCGGGCAGCAACCCAAGAAAAAGCGCGGCTCTGACAGCCGCGCTTTTTTGTTTTTCGGCCTTGCACTTGCAGGGCTTCAGATTCTTTCGGAGCAGCTCAGATGATCTCGATTCAATTGCCGGACGGTTCCAAGCGTGAGTTTCCTCAGGCGGTGACCGTGGCCGAAGTGGCCGCTTCCATTGGTGCGGGTTTGGCCAAGGCCGCCTTGGCGGGGCGTGTGGGGCAGGGCGAGGCCGCACGCATGGTGGACACCAGCCACCTGATCGAGGCCGACACGCAGCTGGCCATCATCACCGACAAGGACGCCGACGGCCTGGAAGTCATCCGTCACTCGACGGCCCACTTGCTGGCCTATGCCGTCAAGGAGCTGTTCCCCGAGGCGCAGGTGACCATCGGCCCGGTGATCGAGAACGGCTTTTACTACGACTTCAGCTACAAGCGCCCTTTCACGCCCGAAGACTTGGCGGCGATCGAGTCGAAGATGGGCGAATTGGCCAAGAAAGACGAAAAGATCACCCGCTCAGTCCTGCCGCGCGACGAGGCCGTCAGCTATTTCAAGAGCCTGGGTGAGGCCTACAAGGCCGAGATCATCGAGAGCATCCCGGCCGACCAGGACGTGTCGCTCTACGCCGAAGGGGCTTTCACCGATCTGTGCCGTGGCCCGCACGTGCCGTCCACCGGCAAGCTCAAGCATTTCAAGCTGATGAAGGTGGCCGGCGCCTACTGGCGCGGCGACCATCGCAATGAGCAGCTGCAGCGCATCTACGGTACAGCCTGGGCCAGCAAGGACGATCTGCAGAAGTACCTGCTACGCCTGGAAGAAGCCGAGAAGCGCGACCACCGCAAGCTGGGCCGCGAACTGGATCTGTTTCATATCGACGAGCATTCGCCCGGTACCGTGTTCTGGCATCCCAAGGGCTGGATCGTCTGGCAGGAAGTCGAGCAGTACATGCGCCGCGTCTACCGTGACAACGGCTACCAAGAGGTCAAGGGGCCGCAAATTCTGGACAAGGGTCTGTGGGAGAAGTCCGGTCACTGGGACAAGTACCGGGACAATATGTTCATCACCGAGTCGGAGAAGCGGGACTACGCTTTGAAGCCGATGAACTGCCCGGGTCACATCCTGATCTTCAAGCATGGCATCAAGAGCTACCGCGACCTGCCGTTGCGCTTCGGTGAATTCGGTCAATGCCATCGCAATGAGCCGACGGGCGGCCTGCACGGCATCATGCGCGTGCGCGGTTTCACGCAGGACGATGGTCACATCTTCTGTACCGAAGACCAGATCCTCGACGAGTGCGCCAATTTCACGGCACTGCTGAAGAAGGTCTATGCCGACTTCGGCTTCACCGACATCGTCTACAAGGTGGCCACTCGCCCCGAGGCGCGCATCGGCACGGACGAGTACTGGGATCGCACCGAGCAGGTGCTGATGGAATCGCTGCGCCGCTCGGGCTGCGAGTTCGAGATCGCCCATGGCGAGGGAGCCTTCTACGCGCCCAAGATCGAGTACGCGCTCAAGGATGCCCTGGGTCGCCAGTGGCAGTGCGGCACGATCCAGATCGATTCCAATATGCCTTCGCGTCTGGATGCTGAGTTTGTCGATGAAGACAGCCAGCGCAAGACCCCGGTCATGTTGCACCGTGCCATCGTCGGCAGCCTGGAGCGTTTCATCGGCATCCTGATCGAACAGCATGCCGGCGCATTGCCGGTTTGGCTGGCGCCGGTGCAGGTGGTGGTGGCGAATATCACGGATGCGCAGGCCGATTACGTCGCTGAAATCGTGAAATCGCTGCAAAAACAAGGGCTTAGAGTCCAGGCTGATTTGCGGAACGAGAAAATCACGTATAAAATCCGCGAGCATTCTTTGCAAAAGGTTCCGTACATCCTCGTCGTCGGCGACAAGGAAAAGGCAAACGGAGCCGTTGCGGTGCGCGCCCGCGGCAACCAGGACCTCGGTGTGATGCCTCTGGAAGACTTCATTGCGAAGGCCTCCCAAGACATTGCCGACAAGGTCTGATGGCTGTCAGTCAGGCGCGCTTTTGCTTTGTTTGGGCCTCCTGCCTTGAGGCTCGTTGAAGGGTATGCACCATCGCTACATTTGCTGACCGTCGAGCCATTCCTGAGCGTAAGCATCGGCTGAATCGCGAAATCATGGCTCCTGAAGTCCGTCTGAACGGGCCTGAGAACGAGCCGCTCGGAATTGTGAGCATCCACGAAGCCTTGCGCATGGCGGGCGAACTGGATGTGGACGTTGTCGAAATCTCCGCCACCGCGACGCCGCCTGTGTGCCGCCTGATGGACTACGGCAAGTTCAAGTACATCGAGCAAAAGCGCGCTGCCGAGGCGAAGTCCAAGCAGAAGGTCATCGAAATCAAGGAAGTCAAGTTCCGCCCGG
Source organism: Paucibacter sp. DJ2R-2 (assembly GCF_025717675.1). Lineage (GTDB taxonomy): Bacteria > Pseudomonadota > Gammaproteobacteria > Burkholderiales > Burkholderiaceae_C > Paucibacter_A. The sequence goes on along the minus strand of NZ_JAJIRT010000002.1, from coordinate 137,035 downwards.
GTACGGACGAGGGCGACTACCTGATCAAGATGCGCAATCTGCGCCGCTTCATCGCCGAGGATGGTGACAAGGGCAAGGTCACGCTGCGTTATCGCGGTCGTGAAATCACCCACCAGGACATCGGTATGCGCTTGCTGGAACGCATTCGCGACGAGTTGTCTGACGTGGCTGTGGTGGAAAACATGCCCAAGCTGGAAGGCCGGCAGATGATCATGGTGTTGGCGCCGAAGAAGCGCTGATCACCTGGCCCGCCTTGAGCGGGCATGGCGCCTCGCGAGGGGCGCAATTGAAAGCGGGCCGTGGCCCGTTTTCAATTGCAGCAAGGCCGCCCTCGGGTGGTTCGGCGAACATCCTGCAAAGGCAGTTCGCGCAAGTTCAGGCCTGCCGATTTGGTCGTCGGCAGGCTTATTAGTCTCCAGAGGCTGGTCAAAGTATTGCGAGGCCCGCAATCGCCCCTGGGACGTACTTAAAAGGAGCACTCACATGCCCAAAATGAAGACCAAGAGCAGCGCCAAGAAGCGCTTCCGCGTCCGCCCGGGCGGTACCGTCAAGCGCGGTCAGGCGTTCAAGCGCCACATCCTCACGAAGAAGTCCACGAAGAACAAGCGCCACCTGCGTGGCACGACGGCCGTGCACGAAACCAACATGGGCCACATGGCTCAAATGTTGCCCTTCGCTGGCCTCTGATCGACTTCTGAAGGAGAAATACTATGCCTCGCGTTAAACGTGGTGTTACCGCCCGAGCCCGTCACAAGAAGGTCTTGGCTCTGGCCAAGGGTTTCCGTGGTCGTCGTAAGAATGTTTTCCGCATCGCCAAACAGGCGGTGATGAAGGCAGGCCAATACGCCTACCGTGACCGTCGCGCCAAGAAGCGTGTGTTCCGTGCCCTGTGGATTGCGCGTATCAACGCAGCAAGCCGCGGTCTGGGCCTGACATACAGCAAGTTTGTGGCTGGCCTGAAGAAGGCTCAGATCGACATCGACCGCAAGGTCCTGGCTGATCTGGCCGTCAACGATCCTGCTGGTTTTGCCAGCATCTTCGCCAAGGTGAAGGCCGCTCTCGCTTAATTGCCCCTCAGCTGCAAGCTTTGGCTTGTGGTGGCGGCAGCCCCGGCCCCTGGGTTTCCAGGACAGCCGGGGTGAGCACCCTCTAGGCCGACACCAGGGTGTCGGCCTTTTTTATTTGTTGCCCGAATTTTTCTGACAGTCCGCCCGACTGGCACCGCGATGAACGAGCTTGATCAACTGCTGCAGACGGCCCAAGGCGAATTCGCCGCCGCCGCCACTCCCGCCGACCTCGAGAACGCCAAGGCGCGTTTTCTGGGCAAGTCCGGTCGTGTGACCGAGTTGCTCAAGAGCCTGGCCGCTATGCCGGTCGAGGAAAAGAAGGCCCGCGGTGCCGAGATCAATGTGCTGAAGTCCGGCATCGAGGCCGCGCTGACGGCCCGCCGTCAGGCCCTGGCCGATGCCGAGCTGGAGATGCAACTGAAGGCCGAGGCGCTCGATGTGAGCCTGCCCGGGCGTGCCCGCGGCACCGGCGGCCTGCACCCCATCACACGCGCCATGGAGCGCATCGAGTCCATCTTCGGCTCCATGGGTTTCGACGTGGCCGACGGCCCCGAGATCGAGAACGACTGGTTCAACTTCACCGCGCTGAACACACCGGAAGACCACCCGGCCCGTTCCATGCATGACACCTTCTACATCGAAGGCGGTCATGTGTTGCGCACCCACACCAGCCCGATGCAGATCCGCTACGCGGTTCAGCATGTCAAGAAACACAAGGCCCTGATTGACGCCGGCCAGCCCATGCCCGAGATCCGCGTGATCGCGCCGGGCCGCACCTACCGTGTCGACAGTGATGCCACCCACTCGCCGATGTTTCACCAGGTCGAAGGCCTGTGGGTGGGCGAGAACATCAGCTTCAAGGACCTGAAGTCGGTCTACCTGAACTTCATCACCGCCTTCTTCGAAACCGATCAGCTGGAGCTGCGTTTCCGCCCCAGCTATTTCCCCTTCACCGAGCCCAGCGCCGAGATCGACATCATGTTCGGCTCGGGTCCGCTGAAAGGACGATGGCTCGAGGTCTCGGGCTCCGGCCAAGTGCATCCGCAGGTGATCCGCAATATGGGCCTGGACCCCGAGCGCTACATCGGTTTTGCCTTCGGCTCGGGTATCGACCGTCTGGCCATGTTGCGCTACGGCGTGAATGATCTGCGCCTGTTCTTTGATGGCGATCTGCGCTTCTTGAGCCAATTCAAGTAAGCCCCGCGCGCCGCCATCCACCAGAACACGCTCGAGAGAGCAGAGAAGAAGAGATTTCACATGCAATTCCCTGAATCCTGGCTGCGGTCCTTCTGCAACCCACCGCTGAACACGCAAGAGCTGGCCGACCTGCTGACCATGTCGGGCCTGGAAGTCGAAGAGCTGCGCCCGGTGGCGCCGCCCTTCCATGGCATCGTGGTCGCCGAGATACTCGAGGCTGAGCAGCACCCCAACGCCGACAAGCTGCGCGTCTGCAAGGTCAATGCCGGTGCTGGTTTCAATAACGGCGAGCCTCTGCAGATCGTGTGCGGTGCACCCAATGCACGCGTCGGCATCAAGGTGCCGCTGGCTACCGTGGGCGCTGAGCTGCCGCCGGGCGAAGACGGCAAGGCCTTCAAGATCGGCGTGGGCAAGCTGCGCGGTGTGGAGAGCTTCGGCATGCTGTGCTCGGCGCGTGAGCTCAAGCTCAGCGAGGAGCATGGCGGCCTGCTCGAGTTGGACGCGAGTGCACCCGTCGGCCAGAACATCCGCGAGCATCTGAATCTCGACGACACCTTGTTCACCCTCAAGCTGACGCCCAATCTGGCCCATTGCCTGAGCGTGTACGGCGTTGCCCGCGAGGTGTCTGCGCTGACTGGCACGCCGCTGCAGGCGCCGGCCATCAGCCCGGTGCAGCCGCAACACGACGCCAAGCTGCCGGTGCGCATCGAGGCGGCCGATCTGTGCGGCCGCTTCTCTGGCCGCATCGTGCGTGGCGTCAACACGCAGGCCAAGACCCCCGCCTGGATGGTGGATCGCCTGGCCCGCTGCGGCCAGCGCAGCGTGGCGCCGCTGGTGGACATCTCCAACTACGTGATGTTCGAGCTGGGCCGACCCTCGCACATCTTCGATCTGGACAAGATCGACCGCGAGCTGGTGATCCGCTGGGCCAAGAAAGGCGAAAGCCTCAAGCTGCTCAATGGCAACACCGTCGAGCTGGACGAGACCGTGGGCGTGGTGGCCGATGCCTCGGCGCCCGAGTCTCTGGCCGGCATCATGGGCGGCGACGCCACCGCTGTGTCGGACGACACCCGCAACGTCTACGTCGAAGCCGCCTTCTGGTGGCCCAAGGCCGTGGCCGGCCGTTCGCGCCGCTACAACTTCTCGACCGATGCCGGTCACCGCTTCGAGCGCGGTGTGGACCCGGCCGACACGGCCCTGCACATCGAGCGCATCACCCAGCTGATCCTCGAGATCTGCGGCGGTGAAGCCGGCCCCCTGGACGACCAGATCAGCGCCTTGCCCGAGCGCAAGCCCGTGGCCCTGCGTGTCGCTCGCGCGGCCAAGGTGATCGGCATGCCGGTGACGCAGGAAGATTGCGCGCGCGTTTTCAGCCGGCTGGGCCTGCAGTTCAGCGAGGCGCCGGGCGTGCTGACCGTGACGCCGCCGAGCTGGCGCTTCGATCTGCAGATCGAGGAAGACCTGATCGAGGAAATCATCCGCGTGCAGGGCTACCCCAGCCTGCCCAACACCCCGCCGCTGGCGCCGGTGGTGGCCAAGGTGGCCTCGGAATCGCGCCGCGCCATCCATGCGCTGCGCCATGCCGTGGCGGCTCGGGACTATTTCGAGACCATCAACTTCAGCTTTGTCGAAGCCCGCTGGGAGGCCGAACTGGCCGGCAACAGCAACCCGATCCAGCTGCTCAACCCCATCGCCGCGCCCCTGGCCGCGATGCGCAGCAGCCTGATGGGCAGCTTGATCCAGGCCTTGCGCCACAACCTGAGCCGCCGCGCCAGCCGCGTGCGCCTGTTCGAGATCGGCCGCGTGTTCCTGCGCGACGCCTCGGTGCAGGAGAGCGACAGCAGCATCGCCGGCGTGGCCCAGCCCATGCGTCTGGCGGGTCTCGCATTCGGCCCGGCGGACCAGCCGCAGTGGAGCCAGCGTGATCGCCAGGTCGACTTCTTCGATGTGAAGGGCGATCTGGAGGCCTTGTTCGCCCCGCGACAGCTGCAGTTCAAGCCGGCCCAACATCCGGCCCTGCACCCGGGCCGCAGCGCTCGCGTCGAGCTGGATGGCCGCGATATCGGCGTGATCGGTGAGCTGCACCCCAAGTGGCGTCAAGGCTACGAGCTGCCCAGCGCGCCGGTGCTGTTCGAGCTGGACCTGCCGGCCGTGCTTGAGCGCCAGCTGCCGGCCGCACAGGCGATCCCGCGCCAGCAGTCGGTGCTGCGCGACCTGGCCGTTATCGTCGGCGAACAGGTCAGCCACGATGCGCTGATGCAGACCATCGCCAGCGCCCACACCGGCCTGATCCGTTCGGCCCGTTTGTTCGACGTCTTCAAGCCCACGCAGGCCAATGCCGAGCTGAAGGAAGGCGAGCGCAGCATGGCCGTGCGCCTCGAACTGCTGGACGACGAAGCCACCTTGACCGACGAGCGCATCGAGCAGACGGTGGCAGCCGTGGTGGCTGCACTGGCTGAACAACTGGGCGCGAGCCTGCGCGGCTGATGGCAGCAACGACTGCAAGCAAGGCAAGACGCTGATGACTGCACACGACACCCGGGACGATGACGCGCTCGACGATCAGGCTCTGATCGCCGCGGCCCGCGTTCTGCTGCCCACGCTTGAAACCCCGACCTTGACCAAGGCCGAGCTGGCCGAACTGCTGTTCGACAAGCTGGGTCTGAACAAGCGCGAGTCCAAGGACATGGTCGAGGCCTTCTTCGACATCATCCACAGCACCCTGGTGCGTGGGCAGGACGTGAAGTTGTCCGGTTTTGGCAATTTCAACATCCGCCGCAAGGCGCCGCGCCCGGGCCGCAACCCGCGCACGGGTGAAGCCATCCCTATCAAGGCCCGCGATGTGGTCACTTTCCATGCCAGCCACAAGCTCAAGGACGTGGTCCAGGGCGAGGTAGGCGGGGAAGATGACTTCGAGTAGAGTCTGACCTCCCCACCGAAAGCCCTTGATTTGCATGGAAAACGCGCTGCCCGCCATCCCTGCCAAACGTTACTTCACCATCGGTGAGGTCAGCGATTTGTGCGGCGTGAAGCCCTATGTGCTGCGCTACTGGGAGCAGGAGTTCATCCAGCTCAAGCCCATGAAGCGGCGCGGCAACCGGCGCTACTACCAGCACCACGAGGTGCTGCTGATCCGCCGCATCCGCGGCCTGCTCTACGACCAGGGCTTCACCATCAGCGGTGCTCGCAACCAGTTGATGGAAGGCGGCGCCGCCCGTAGCGATGCCGCGGCCTTGGTGTTCAAGCAAGAAGCCGATGAAGCGCAACGCCTCGATGACGAAGCCAGCTTCGCCGGCGGCGACATCGTCGTTCGAGCTGCTGCCTTGCCCGGTGGCGCGGGCGCCAGCACGGGTGTGGCAGCTCTGGTGGCCCAGCCTTCGGCCGCCCGCAGCACGGCAGGTCTGGACGAACTGGCCGGTATCTCGCTGCGCATCGGTGGCGCGATGAGCGGGGTCGAACCCCTGACTCTGGCCCAGGTCAAAGAAGAATTATTGGCAATTCGACAAACACTCTTGCCATGAACGTAAAAAACCTCCTATAATGCAAAGCTAAGTCGGGGCGTAGCGCAGCCTGGTAGCGCACTTGCATGGGGTGCAAGGGGTCGTGAGTTCGAATCCCACCGTTCCGACCATTTTATTGAAGTAAATCAACGGGTTAGCAGCGAAAGCAGCTAACCCGTTTTTCTTTTCCGGCAGCGATTGCGCTCAATGGGTAAACCAATGGGTAAACCGGCAGTTGGCTGTTGGGGTGCTTCGCTGGACGTTTTTGGCCTCAGCCCAACGTACATTTTTGCTGGCGGTGACTTTTTTCTGCGATCTGCGCGGAGCCGGGCGCCGAACCTGGCGCGAGTTCGTGTCATCGGGGATGCCAGCCTCGTTCGTCAGCAAAAGTGCCCCTATGCGGCGCTTCAACAGGTCGTCGCGAGTGGATCACCATCGATGCTCGCTATTGAGCGTTCCCACGGTACGAATGCGGCAGCTTTGGTCGGAGCAGTCTTGGGTGATTGCCCGGTGTACCAGGCCGTGGATACTTCACCAAGCCGCGTGAGTTGCACGATGCCGGTCCAGGCTTGCCAGTTTCTCAAAGAAATCAGCTTTGCCAAGGCTAAAACCCTGCGCATGCGCCGAGGTGCGCTCCAGCCGTCTGCATAGGGCCTGAGATACAGTCTTTTCGTGACCCAATATGCGATGAGTGATGATCGACGTACTGAGCCGCAAGTAGAGGTCGAGCGCCTCTTGGGTCGATGCATGCTGCGCCTGCAACAGTACGAGTGCTTGATGAAGGCTCTGCTGGCCAACCACGAGTTGGCGGGCCCTGCACGGACCATTGAGACGCAGCTTGCCACTCGCGTCGAGAAGTTGGCTGACAAAACCCTTGGCACGTTGGTCAAGTCTTTGTTCGAGACTTATGCCGTACCTGACGGCCATGAGCGCGAACTGCTACCAGTAGGCGAAGTGCCCACCGACCTTACCTCCCTGGCGGTGAGTCATCGCATCACGATGGAGCCTCAACGGCTGGCCAGAACGCGGGCAGCTATCGAGGAATTGGTGGTCATGCGAAACCAGCTGGTGCACCATCTCATTGAGAAATTCGACCTTGGCAGCGACGCGGGTTGCACTGCCGCCCTGGAGCACCTCGAACACTGCTATGAGCGTATTGAACTCCACCACTGCGAGTTGCTCGCCTGGGCTCAGGGTATGGAGAAGGCGCGCGCAATGATGGCGGCCTTCGCAGCAACTGAAGCCTTCCATGACATGGTGGTCAACGGCATCGCGCCAGACGGCAGCTTCAGGTGGCCTTTTTCCGGCATCGTTTCGGTGCTAAGGCAGGCTGCCACGGAGCTTTCTGAGGATGGCTGGGCGAGGCTGGAACGGGCCCAGGCTTGGATAGAGGCTTACCACTCCGAGCAGACCCCCGCCAAGTACGGCTGTCGGACCTGGCCGCAGGTGCTTTCGGAATCTCGAATGTTCGACTTGGAGTACCGGGTGGGCGACGATGGTCGCAAGGTGGCTTGGTTTCGCTTGCGGTCCGGGATGTGAGTTCGATGGGTTTACCGCACCCAGAGACCCGACGATTGGGAACCGTTTGTCTCAATACGTGAGCTCGGCGATGCCCATGGATTTCTTTAGTTGAGCTGTGTTCTGACGAGGTACCTGAACTTGTCATTGTCAGAGTAAATCGACTCCACATACTGGTATTGTTGCGACTGAAACATCGCTCCTCATGTTGGACGATGACAGTCAGGCTTTGGCCTGAAGGGCTAAAGCCGCGAATGCAAAGGGAGCCGCATGACAACAAAAGAACGCCGACGAAAGGCGATCAGCTATCGGTACGCTGAGTTCAAAAATATCAAGCCGACTGCCACTCTTGAGGATATGGTCAAACAGGCTCTCATCAAGCTGCGCATGATCAAGCAGCGTCGAGAGTCGTTGGCTCCACAGGACGAATCTCCAATTTGGCGGCTCGTCGGTCAGTCGAAGATAGAGACTGGCTTTGTTCACGCGCTTCTAGCTCGATACACGCCAGGTATGGCATCGTTGTATTTGGAAGACGATGACAGCGCGACGACGCTCGCGATGCGAGCCGTTCCTGTTTCCAAGACTCCATCAGGCAAACAACAAGAGCTCGTAGAGGGTACGCTCTTCATGTCTATCAGCGGCAATCACGTTGTCCTGATGCAATCGCAATCACTAAGGTCTGATCATGTTGAAGAGCATTTGACTTGGTTGCTGCGCAAGGCTGGTCAAATCCATGAACTTGCAGAGGTAGTTCTGACGGCGAAGCCGCCGAAGTCAACGCTGACCAAAGCGCTGAAGTCGCCTGTCAAATCGATCGATCTGGGCGGGGCACTAGTACCAGCCTGGGGCAATTCGGATGGCGACGGGGGAGTTGCGCGATCTGAGCACGCAGTACGCGACTTCGATCTGCATAACGATGCAGAGTCAAGCAGTCTTATCCTCGGGGTGCTGAAGGGGTTGATCTCGAAAGACCGTGCTGCCGCGCTGGATCTAGATGCGCTCAATAATTCCAACATCAAGTACTCGCTGCATGTGACCTATGATCGCAGCACGACGAAGGATGGTCAGAAGCTGCTGAATAAGCTCGCATCAGCTTTGCGGGCGGCCGAAGGTGTTGAGCCCACAGTTCATTTGAAGGATGGGACGGTACTGACAGGTAGCGATCTGAAGCTGACTGGACACATCAATGTCGACGTATGGAATGGATTGCCCAGTGCTGACGAAGTCTTTGGCTTGATGAAGCAATGGTTGCTGGCCAAGTTGCAAAACGGCGAAGTGAGTTCAGCGTTATAGACGCACTCATCGTCCCTCGCCCCATCTATCGGATCCTTTTTGCCGTAATTGGCTTTGGGATGGCGGAGGTGGCTTGGCGGGCGCTGGACATCAAAGTCTTGGCCACGATCTCAGGAGCCCTTGGTCCCTATTGTTTGTTGGCTAGTACTGCGCTATGGAGCCTGCGTTCGAAGGTCGATGACGTTCTATCCGGGCAAGAGCTTGGGGCTGATGGCTACTTGCAGACAAGAGAAAAGGCTACGGCCCTGCGCCGCCGTCTTATGCTTCGGGCGGCGTGGGTTGCTATTTGTGCCCTTGTCGCGTTTTTGCCTGTCTTGTCGCAGCAATTGGTGCATGCAATGTTGGAGGCCACGGTTCTTGCAGCCGGCCTGGGCGTAGCTGATGCGACCTATAGTTTTCTGATAGCGCATCATTGGGATGAGCAACTACGCGAATTCCGTGATCAGCAGAGGCTGTCCAAGATGCGAGAGAACGAGCGCTTGGCCGCCATCGCTCGTATGGAATCTAGCCAGGTCGTACTAAGCGAGGAGCGGATTGGTTGGGAAACCGTTGCACCTCCGGCCACTCATTAGGAGCAGGGAAGCGTTCAACACACGGACATGGTGATTTCCGCGTCGCAGCCAGATCGCTTTCCGAATGAGGTCTGTCTCAGTGCGAACGAGGATCTGGGCCGTACTATTGATCCCGGTGAAGCGGCGAGTGCGGCAATCCAGATTCACTCGGCCTACTCACGGAAACGCCGACCTCTCGGGCGAACTGTTCTACCGCGTCGGCACAGGCCAAACCAAACCGCCACAGCGTGAAGATGGTGCTGAAAATATCGTACTGCTCAAGAACAATCTGTGTCCCGAGGTTGAACATCTTTTCATGTTCGACGATTCGCATCTCAAGCTCAGTCTCTTCATCTAAGCCTTGACCGGGCACTGTCAGTACCAGTTCTCTTCCAGTCTGCAGTCCGCGTAGAACCATTATGCTGGTGACCCACTTCGCAACAAGGCGATCTTCGCTATTGGTGTCAAGGCGCGAGACCTTTCCAAGGCGATGGACCAGGCAAGTTCGAACCTTGTTTAGCGAAAGGACGTGCGCAGTGAACTCGGGCCTGACCCCATATTTCTGCTCCAGTTCCTCCAGTTTCTTGGGGAAGTGCATTTTGTGATGCCTCTGCGGTGCGAGCCGCAATATCTGCTCAAGCTCATCGGCGCTGGCATTCCCTTTGCCGGCAATACGGATGGCATTGCAGAATGATAGGCATCGGCCCAGAAATTGATCCGTTGCTTCTATTGAATCTCGAAGGAAGCTGGTGTTCAGCCACGCTAACCCGGCACTCCTGGCTTCCTCATGAGACAGCTCGGTACCATGTGCCGGGCTAAAGTTGTGAATTCCTTGTGGCTGCGCTTCCTCCGCGCTCACTCGCTCTGCGCCGGCGATCAGCAATGTGACGATGTCTAATTGATGCTGAATAGCCCTCAGGAAGTGGCCACGCGAACTGTCGAAGTCCAGGTTGATGACAAGCTTATCTTGGCTCATGCAGTCTCAAGCAACTTTCAGGAGGTTTACGAATTCTTGGCTGCCATAGCGACCCTGCCTCGCAGTTTCCAGAGATCCACAGCCAAACAGTGATGCTCTCTACACTGTGGAGTATTGAGTTTTGCATGGTGAGCCTGCCAATCATCCCCGTAGTGGACTGCTGCCCCTGAATCTCTGCCAACGCAAATACATGATGAGCGTACTTGGACTGGTTGAATAACTAGCCCTATCAGATCCGGAGTTAAATTCGATCAGGCGCGGTGAAAGCTATTCGGTCGAATTTGGAAGCAACAGGCTGTAAGTCTCGACGCCAAGCACGATGGCGAGCTTTTCAATGTTGTCGAGGGAGATATTCCTCGCGCACCGCTCAACATGAGCGACAAAGGTGCGGTGAAGCCCAGCTTCTAACGCAAGATCTTCTTGAGACCAACCCTTTTTTCGGCGCAATACAACGAGGTTGCGAGAGAGGTGCTCGCGCGCGCTTTTTCGGTGACTCTTGGACGACGTATCTTTGGGCATCGGCGAAGTTTTTCGCTTTGATGCTTTTAAGTCAGCCGCTTTTGAGTCACAATTTGGCCAGCCTGTGACTCATCTGTCGCGCTTGCTTCTCGCAAAAAGAACTCACAGTCACAGGTGCCCGGAGAAGCAATCCGCGTCAAGGAGGCGCCATGACTCGGTCATCACGACTTCGGATGGATGATTGCGAGCATGCCTGTTCACCCACCCCAGTTGCTTGCGATCTCGTTGGATCAGTTCAGTCAAATTTAATTGGGCGTCCATCGTGAAAACTCCGTTGCCGCCCATCTTCAAGAGGGTAAAGGCCGCACTGATTCGCCGTGGGCGATCGGGCGACGACGCCGATGACCTTGTGCAAGAGGCCTGGGTCCGCCTGGCCTGTTATGAGCGCGAGCAGGTGGTGGATGTACCCGAAGCTTTCTTGATGCGGACTGCGCTGAATCTGTCCATTGATGCTCACCGGTCCAGCGTCAGCCATGGCGAACAGCTGATGGTGGACGAGGTGGTCCTGCTCGACACCGCTCCTGGCACTGAGGCGATCGTGCTGGCACGGGAGCGCATGGCGCGTCTGAGTCTCGGGTTAGGGCGCCTGACTGATAAGACCCGGGAAATTTTTCTGTCGCACCGGATCGACGGTTTGACTTACCAAGAGATTGCCCAGAATCATGGCTTGAGCATCAGCACGGTGGAGAAGCATGTCGCCAAGGCCACCCTGCAACTGACAAGCTGGATGGAAGGTTGGTAGTGGTCGCTGAGTTTGAGTCGGTGCCGGGCAGGGCGGGGCGCACGGATAGTGGACGAGACGAGTTGGCTGCAGAAGCCGGGGATCGGCCTCCGCCATTGGTGTCGCCAGACCTCGCTGCTGAAGCTGCCGTGTGGATCGCCCGTTTGCATGGCCCCAGCCGCACGCCAGCTATGGTGCGCGAGTGCTTGGCGTGGCAGGCCCAGTCAGCCGCGCATCGGCTTGCCTTTGAACGGTGTACGGAGACATGGCAGGAGGTTGCGAATCTCACTCTCAGTGCCTGCGTCAACGCCTGGAGCAGTGCCGAAAGGGTTTCAGAGCATCGCTTGAGAGTCCCCTGGCCGATGCAATGGGCCTTGGCTGCGGTGTTCCTGGTGCTTGCCTCCGTGCTGGTCTTGGCGCTGCAGCCATGGCGAACTGGAGAGGTGTATGCCACGGGAGTGGGGGAGCACCGGGTGGTGATGCTGCAGGACGGCAGTCGCATGTCTTTGAATACCGCCACGAAAGTCCGGGCAAGTCTGACTTTGTCTGAACGGCTTGTGGTCGTCGAGTCCGGGGAGGCGCTGTTCGAAGTGGCCAAGGACGCCAGCCGCCCCTTCCTGGTGACTGCGGGCGGGACCGAGGTCAAAGCGACTGGAACCGCTTTTCTCGTGCGCTTGCAGCCGAGCATGCAAGAGGTCAGCACGTCGCTCGAAGTGACCTTGATCGAGGGGCAGGTTGTCTTGCGGCCTCAGGCAGGTCGGGTGGCCGCAGCGGCGGGTGCTGGTCCGGTCGTGATGACTGCAGGGGAGCGTGTGCGCGTTGATGGCGCAATGGCCGCTTCACGGATCTCTAAGGTGCGAGTTGATCGACCAGGTCTGGGCCGGGCAGTGGCCTGGACACGTGGCCAGGCCTCGTTTGATGATGTCACCCTCAATGAGGCCGTGGCCGAGATGAACCGCTATAGCTCGAAGCCCATCGTGATCGTCGATTCCGACAGGCTCAAGGCGCTGCGAGTCAGTGGCCTGTTCAGGACGGGCGACAGTACGAGCTTTGCGCGAGCTGTGGCGGCACTGCATGGTTTGGACGTCAGAGAGCACTCTGATCGTTTGGAGCTGGCGCCGCGCTGAAAGGCAGCTGCGGCAGCGGCAGGGAAGATGAGAGGCGGGCCCGCTCCCGTGTCAGCGGATGGGGGCTTCAATGCCTTCATGCGATGCATGAACGCGCCCCCGTGCCGGACAGGCCTTTGGCCAGACCGGCACCGCTGACACCCGCCACGCCCGATGCCGGGCCGCCGGAGCCCGTTCAGGCCGACTTGATGTCGCGCCTGGGAGGCCAAACGTGCACTGGGCTCAAAAGGGTCCGGATACGGTCCGGATATGGTCCGCTTTTGGTCCGGATACGGTCCGGATACGGTTCGCTTACGGTCCGGTTTTGGTCCGGATATGGTCCGGTTTCGGTCCACATCCGCCTGATTGCTGTCGGTTGGCCAGCGACTCAGCTCACCGCGTGCCCTAGAAGTTAGGAATTGGCGGTGATCTGGGCCTGAATTTCAGCGTTTCGCCGCAGCCTTGAAGACCAAGAACAGTAGAAAAACTGAGTGCAGGATAGGCTGAGCGCCAGCATTTGGATGCCACGGTTCTCGGTCGCTGCGATCATGCCAGACCGCAGAATTTCTGACCTTGGTGTTGGCCCGATTTCAGCCATTGCCTGACTCTGGTTTAGCTGCAAGTTCACGGTGGTTGCAAGGTGCAATCGGCTCTTTCTCAAGCTACTTTTCCTTCCGCTGCCATGCTTTTTCGAACCCTTACCAGTCGACAGGCGGCCTGTGCTGGGCGCCCGATTCAGCGACAGCGGGCTACGGTAGGCCGAGACAGGGAGAGAAGACGTTTGCTGAGAGAATTGCCAGATTCTGGAGGCCGCGTGCCTCTACTTTTTTTGGGCTTCCATGAATCATCAAGCGTTGTCGTCTTTTATCTGGTCTGTAGCAGACTTGCTGCGCGGCGACTTCAAGCAATCCGAATACGGCCGCGTCATCCTTCCGTTCACCGTCTTGCGCCGCCTGGACTGCGTGCTGGAAGCCACCAAGCCAGCCGTGCTTAAGGAACTAGAAGCCAAGTCCAAAGCCGGGTTGAACCCAGCACCCTTCCTGCTGCGCAAGGCGGGGCAGAGTTTTTACAACAGTTCGCCGCTGGACCTGGTCAAGCTCCTGGGCGACCAGGACCACATCCGCCAGAACCTGTATGCGTACGTGCAGGCCTTCTCGCCGGCCGCGCGCGACATCTTCGAGCGCTTCGACTTCTACACGCAGGTCGAGCGCTTGGCCAAAGCCAATCTGCTCTATCTCGTCGTTGAGAAGTTCGCCAACATCGATCTGCACCCTGAGGCCGTTGACAACACGGCCATGGGCGCTGTGTTCGAGGAGCTGATTCGTAAGTTCGCCGAAATCAGCAATGAAACCGCCGGGGAGCACTTCACCCCGCGCGAGGTCATCCGCCTGATGGTGGACCTGCTCTTCATCGAGGACGACGACGTGCTGTCGCCCGGCAATGCCGTGGTCCGCACCATCTACGACCCGACCGCCGGCACCGGCGGCATGCTGTCGGTGGCGGGCGAATACCTGCTGGAGCACAACCCACAGGCGCGGCTGACCATGTACGGCCAGGAGCTCAACGACGAGAGCTACGCCATCTGCAAGGCGGACATGCTCATCAAGGGCCAGCCGGTCGAGAACATCGTCGTCGGCAACACCCTCAGCGATGACGGCCATGCCCACACGAAGTTCGACTACATGCTCTCGAACCCGCCTTTCGGCGTGGAGTGGAAGAAGGTCGAGAAGGCCGTGCGCCAGGAGCATGAGAAGAAAGGCTTCGATGGCCGCTTCGGCCCCGGCCTGCCGCGCGTCAGCGACGGCTCCATGCTCTTCCTGATGCATTTGCTGTCCAAGATGCGCCCGGCCAAGGACGGTGGCAGCCGCTTCGGCATCGTGCTCAACGGCTCACCCTTGTTCACCGGCGGCGCCGGCAGCGGCGAGAGCGAAATCCGCCGCTACGTGCTGGAGAACGACCTGGTGGAGGCCATCGTCGGCCTGCCCACGGACATGTTCTACAACACCGGCATCGCCACCTACGTCTGGATTCTGTCCAACAAGAAGCCGGCGGACCGCAAGGGCTTCGTGCAGCTAATCGATGCCAGCAGTTTCTGGCAGAAGATGCGTAAAAGCCTGGGCTCCAAGCGCAAGGAGATGAGCGACGCGCATATCGCCACCGTGACACGCCTGTTCGGCGAGTTCATGGAGGCCGAGCTGCTGACCGTGTTGGACGCTCAAGGCAATGCCTCCGGGCAATGGGTGCTGCCGACCGGGGCTTCTGCGCCCAGCGTTCCGGAGGGTGGCCAGCTCAAGCGCGTGCCCATCGCTCGCATCTTCAGGAACGAGGACTTCGGCTACACCACCATCACGGTGGAGCGCCCGCTGCGCGACGACAAGAATCAGGTCGTGCTCGGCCTCAAGGGCAAGCAGATGGGCAAGCCCCAACCCGACAGCGCGCTGCGCGACACCGAGAACGTTCCGCTCGGCGAAGACATCAAAGCCTACTTCAAGCGCGAGGTGCTGCCGCATGCGCCGGACGCCTGGATTGACGAAGAGAAGAGCAAGGTCGGCTACGAGATTCCGTTCAATCGCCACTTCTACGTCTTCGAACCGCCGCGCAGCCTGCACGTGATTGACGAAGAGCTGAAGAACGTCACGGCCAGCATCATGAAGATGCTGGGGGGGTTGTCGGAATGAGTTTGCCTAAGTATCAGGCCTACAGGGACAGCGGCTTGCCGTGGCTAGGCGAGGTGCCAGCGCATTGGGATATTACTCGGCTTCGGCACTGTGCCAATGTGCAGACTGGCATCGCAAAAGGCAAGGACAACGACGGCAAGCAGACCGTAGTGGTGCCATATCTGCGTGTTGCGAATGTTCAAGACGGCTACTTGGCTCTGAGCGATGTCGCCACTATCGAGGTGCCCCCTGATGTGCTGTCGAGATACACACTGCAATATGGCGATGTGTTGATGAACGAGGGCGGGGACGTGGACAAGCTTGGGCGCGGCTGCATCTGGCGCGACGAAATTCCCGACTGCATTCATCAGAATCATGTGTTTTCGGTGCGTCCCCATGCGGTATCGCCGGAGTGGTTGAACCTGCTCACTGGCTCGGCCTACGCACAGTTCTACTTCATGACGCGGGCCAAGCAGAGCACCAATCTCGCCTCCATCTCGTCCACCAACATAATGGAGCTTCCACTGGTGCTGCCTCCCAAGGAAGAGCAGGCAGCCATCACCGCGTTCCTCGACCGCGAGACAGCCAAAATCGACGCGCTGGTTGCCGAGCAGGAAAAGCTCATTGCCCTGCTGGCCGAAAAGCGCCAGGCCACCATCTCCCACGCTGTCACCCGGGGCCTCAACCCCGACGCGCCGATGAAGGATTCCGGGGTCGCGTGGCTGAGCGAGGTGCCGGCGCATTGGACGCTGACCCCGCTTGGTCGTGTCACCAAGGATAGGTGTGACGGGCCGTTCGGCTCCGGCATCAAATCGGAGCACTACAGGGATGGCGGTGCGTTAGTTGTCCGGCTTCAGAACATTCGCTCAGGCTTCTTCAACAAGGGCGAATCGGTGTACCTTGATGAGGAGTATTTCTTAGCCGAGCTTCAGGGCCACAACGTCCATGCTGGAGATGTATTGGTGGCCGGCCTTGGCGACGATAACAACCTGTTGGGGCGGGCCTGTGTCGCGCCCGCCAGACTTGGCCCTGCGTTAGTCAAAGCCGATTGCTTTCGATTTCGCCTCGACGCAGCACGCGCGTCACCAGAGTTCGTCGCTTGGCAGCTCAGTGCTGGCGCGGCACACGACGCCGGCGTTTTGGCGACTGGCACCACGCGCTCTCGAATTCCGCTAGGCGCCATGGCATCCCGGAAGGTCGCGCTGCCACCAGTCGACGAACAATCTGAAATTGCCCAGTTCATTGCGCAAGAAAACAGCCGACTTGATGCCTTGAAGTTTGAGGCCGACCGCGCGATTGGCCTGTTGAAGGAGCGCCGCAGTGCATTGATTGCCGCCGCCGTCACCGGCCAAATCGACGTGCGCAGGGTCTGAAGAACAACACCAGGGAGGAAACAATGACCCACACGCTCACCGCCAAGGAACAGTCGCTCGCCAAAATCTTCAGCGACGACTATGTCTTCACGATTCCGGGCTATCAGCGCCCTTATGCCTGGGGTCGCGACCAGGCGCAGGAACTGCTGGACGACCTGCTGGGCGCGCTGGCTTCCGCCCCCTCGCAGCTCAGCGACGCAGCGCCGTACTTCCTCGGCAGCATCGTGCTCATCAAAGCTGAGACCATGCCCGAAGCGACGGTGGTCGATGGCCAGCAGCGCCTGACGACGCTGACGCTGCTGCTGTCGGCCATTCGTGCCACGGTTGGCGATGACGAGTTGCAGAAGGACATTACCGGCTGCATCTACGAGAAGGGTAGCCTGGTCAAAGGCACGCAGGCCCGCTACCGCCTCTTGCTGCGTGAACGCGATCGCGACTTCTTCCGCCAGTACGTGCAGCATGAGAACGGTCTGCAAGCGGTGGCCCAACTCAACACGGTGCTGCCCGACGCGCAAGCACGACTGCGCGCGAATGCCCAACTGTTCATGGAAGGGCTCGCCAAGCTGCCGCAATCCGAACTGGTGCGGCTGGTGCAGTTCGTCATTACTCGGTGCTACTTGGTGACCGTGGCGACGCCGGACCTGGATTCGGCTTACCGCATTTTCGGCGTGCTTAACAGCCGTGGCCTGGACCTGAGCGCCACCGACATCCTCAAGGCTGAAATCATCGGCGGCATCGAGCCTTCGCTGCGGGACGCCTACACAAAGAAGTGGGAGGACGAAGAGGAGGACCTTGGCCGCGACGAGTTCGGCGACTTGTTCAGCCACATCCGTATGGTTTACCGCAGGGCCAAGCCGCACGGCACGCTGCTCAAGGAATTCAAGGAGCATGTGCTGCCAGCAAAGCAGCCGCGCAGCTTCGTGGACGAGGTGCTGCTGCCGATGGCGCAGGCGTTTTGCGAGTTGCGCGACGCGGACTACGCCAGCACGCACCATGCTGAGCAGGTGAACGAGCACCTGCGCTGGCTGAACCGGCTGGAATTCAAGGACTGGGTACCCCCTGCACTGACCTTCTTTGTGCGGTATCGACAGAAGCCTGAAGCCGTCCTGAGCTTCTTCCGCGACCTGGAGCGGTTGGGCTACTCGATGTTGGCACGCAGGGCCGGCGTCAACGAACGTATCGAGCGCTTCTCGGCGTTGACAGGGGCGGTCGAAGCTGGCAGCGACCTGTCGGCCGCTTCGTCTCCGCTGCAACTGTCGCCGGAAGAGCAGCACCAGACCTATGCGGCCCTGAGCGGCCCGCTGTACGAGACTCACTCGCCCCGCGCGCTCGCGCTGTTGTTGTTGCGTCTGGACCATCTGCTGTCGGATGGCAGCGCTAGCTACCAGCATGAGGTGGTCTCGGTCGAGCATGTCATGCCGCAACAGCCGGCCCCCAACAGTCAATGGGCAGGCTGGGTGCCAGACAAAGCTGTGCATCAGCTATGGGTTCATCGGCTGGGCAATCTGGCCTTGCTGAGCAGGAAGAAGAACAGCTCGGCCAGTAACCGCGATTTCGACTGGAAGAAGTCGGCCTACTTCACCAAGGGTGGTATCGCGGCTTTCGCCCTGACCACCCAAGTGCTGCAGTTCACAGACTGGACGGTGGACGTGATGCAGCAGCGCCAGAACGCCATGCTGGCGAAGCTGGAGGCGCATTGGCGCCTACAAGACCGCAAGAGCAAGGCAGCCCTTGCCGAAGCCCTGCTGGCTGAACTGGAAGGGGCAGGCGATACGGTGACTTTCGAGCTGGAAAGCTCCAGGCACGGCCTTGCCGCCGCGGCGCAAGAGAACGGCAAAGCATTTACCGTGCTCGCTGGCTCGCAAGCTAAGCTCGATTGGTCGGGTCAGGCTCACTCTTATCAGCAACTGCGTGAGGAGTTGCGCAATGCCGGGACGTTGAAGTTGTCTGAGGACGGGTCGCATTTGTTATTCGCCACAGACACTGATTTCAAGAGTCCCAGCGCGGCCTCTGCCACGGTGCTGGGTCGGACAGACAACGGTCGCAACACTTGGCGCTTGAAGGGCACGTCGATTACCTACGCGGCCTGGCAAGACAACTTGCCGGGGAGCCAAGTCACCACTGGCCGGTCAGAGGACTAGCACCAGGTACCGCATATGCAGAAGCCCGTCACCCATGCTCCCCTCTTCGTGGAGCTTTCCGAGGAGCACCAGCGGGAAGATGCCTATTCGGGGCCGCACGGATTCGTCTTCGGCGGGGAATTCATTCCGACCAAGCTAGAAATGGCCGAGCAATACCTGCACGCGGCCAACATTCTTGCTGACACCATCAAGCGCCAGGAGCAGGAAGATTTCCGGCTCGCGAATCCCGTGCTGTTCCTGTACAGGCATGCGCTTGAGCTGGTCCTGAAGGCGCTGCTGCGAACCAATAGCACCCACCACAGGCTCGATGCGCTGGCCGCGGACCTGAAAACCTTTGCCCGCCAGAAGTACCAGCAGGAGGTTCCGAGTTGGATTACTTCCCGCCTGGCTGAGATTGCTGCGCTCGACCCGAACTCGATGGCCTTCCGATACGGCGAGGAAAAGTACGGGGGAAGCAAGGAGTTTTCTCCAGTGCCCGGCGAGACCTATGTGAGTGTGGGCTACCTGCAAAAGTCAGTCAATGAGCTCTTTTCTGCCTTGGCCGACGCCGCCGGGAGGATAGGGCCGGCGCCTGAAGTTGTCACTCCTCCGCCCGGCTTGTCAAAACCCGCGCCATCAGCGATATTCGTAATTCGCGAATAGCGAATATGGCGATGCGATGGAACTTAAACCCCAAGACCTGCTGGTGCTGCTGAAGGTGGCGGCACACCCGCCGCAGCGCTGGACCTATGCAGCGTTGGGCGAAGCACTGTCCATCAGTGCCTCGGAGGCGCACGCGAGCGTGAAACGCGCGGTGGCGTCCGGTCTGGCGGTGGCACCGGGGCGCGGCGAGTGGTCGCCGGTGCGCCCCAGCCTACTGGAATTCGTCCTGCACGGTGCACGCTACATCTGGCCGGCCACGCAGGGCCCGATCAAGCGCGGCGTGCCGACTGCTTTTGGTGCCGAGCCCCTGGCCAGCCAGTTGACGGTGGCTGCAGGCGAAGCGCCGGTCTGGGCGCACTCCACAGGCAGCGCCAAGGGCCCTACGCTCTCGCCCCTGTACCGGACTGCGCCACTGGCGGCCCTTGCCGACCCGGCCCTGCATCGCTTGCTGGCCCTGCTGGATGGCTTGCGCATCGGGCGTGCGCGCGAGCGTGGCTTGGCCGCCAAGTTGATGGAAGTCGAACTGATGCGCTTCGAATCTGGAGGTGCTGATGCGAGCAGATGACCCCAACCTGCCTTATCTGCGCCACATCGCCGAGGCGCTGGGCGAGTTGCGCGAGCAGGTGGTCTTCGTGGGCGGCGCCGTGGCCGGCCTGCTGGTGACCGACCCACTGGCCGACCCCGTGCGTGCCACCCGCGATGTGGATGCGGTGGTGAATGCCAGCCGCGCCATGTTCCATCGCATCGAAGCCCAGGTGGCAGAGCGCGGTTTCGCGCGCGACGTGAGCAGCGATGTGATTTGCCGCTGGGTGCACAAGGCCTCGGGCGTGCTCTTCGACCTGATGCCGGTGCAGCCCGAGGTGCTCGGATTTTCCAACCGCTGGTATCCGTATGCGGTGGAAACCGCCGTGCTGATGGACCTGGGTGAGGGCGTGGCGGTCCGGCTGGTGAGCGCGGTGGCCTTTGTGGCGACGAAGCTGGAGGCCTTCGCCGGCCGGGGTGGCGGCGACTTTCTTAGCAGCCACGACCTGGAAGACGTGTTGAACATCGTCGATGGGCGCGAGGAACTGGCCGAAGAGTTGGCTGTTGCACCCGCCGAGTTAAGGCAGGCCGTGGCCGCGGCCTTCAAGCCTTTGCTGTCACACCAGGATTTTGTGAACGTGTTGCCAGGCCTGATTGCCGAGCCGGAGCGCGCCAGTCTCGTGATGGACCGCCTGAGGGCGCTGAGTCGATGATGAACCTGCACCAAGAACACCATTTTGAGCGCGAGATCTGCACCCACTTGGCTGCGAACGGTTGGCTCTATGCCGAGGGTGATTCCGCCCTTTTCAACCGTACGCACGGCTTGTTCATGCCCGATCTACTGGCCTGGGTCGAAGCCACTCAGCCCGACAGCTGGCAGCGCTTGACCAAGACCCACGGCGCATCCCTGCCTCATGTGCTGGCCGAACGGGTGCGTAAGAGCCTGAACCTTCCCGACCGTGGCACCTTGGACGTGCTACGGCGCGGCGTGGAAATGCTGGGCCTGAAGGAGCCGCTGATGCTGGCTCAATTCAAGCCGGCCTTGGCCATCAACCCCGCCATCCAGGCCAACTACGCGGCCAACCGGCTACGCGTGGTGCGGCAAGTCTGCCACTCGCCAAACAACCCGAAGGAAGAGCTTGACCTGGTGCTGTTCCTGAACGGCATCCCGGTGGCCACCGTCGAGCTGAAGAGCGACTTCACGCAGAGCGTGGGTGATGCGGTGGACCAGTACCGTTTCGACCGGCATCCGCAGCCCAAGGGCGGGGTGCAGGAGCCGCTGCTGGGCTTCCCAGGTGGAGCGCTGGTGCACTTCGCAGTCAGTCAGTCGGAAGTGATGATGACGACGCGGCTGGCCGGGCCGGCAACCAACTTCCTACCCTTCAACCGTGGGAATGCTGGCGGCGCCGGCAACGCCCCGAATCTTGATGGCTTTGCCTCGGCCTACCTGTGGG
The DNA here is from genome assembly GCF_025717675.1 of Paucibacter sp. DJ2R-2. Lineage (GTDB taxonomy): Bacteria > Pseudomonadota > Gammaproteobacteria > Burkholderiales > Burkholderiaceae_C > Paucibacter_A. Next base: position 115,798 of record NZ_JAJIRT010000002.1, on the reverse strand, counting down.
AAGAGGTCTGGGGCCGAGAGAGCTGGCTGGACATCCTGCATCGCTATCTCATCGGCAAACGCGACGACAAGAAGCAGCTCAAGAGCGTCATCTTCCCGCGCTATCACCAGCTCGACGCCACGCGCAGGCTGGTGGCCGATGTTCTCACTCAGGGGGCCGGCCAGCGCTACCTGATTCAGCACTCGGCCGGTTCAGGCAAGACCAACTCGATTGCCTGGACGGCTCACTTCCTGGCCGACCTGCACGACGCTGAACACAAGAAGATGTTCGACAGCGTGCTGGTGGTGAGCGACCGCAATGTGTTGGATGCGCAGTTGCAGGAAGCCATCTTCGACTTCGAGCGCACCACAGGCGTGGTGGCCAGCATCACGAACGAGTCGGGCAGCAAGAGTGGGCAGTTGGGCCAGGCGCTCAAGGACGGCAAGAAAATCATTGTCTGCACCATCCAGACCTTCCCCTTCGCCTTGCAAGCGGTGCAGGAACTGGCGGCCACTGAGGGCAAGCGCTTCGCGGTGATTGCCGATGAGGCGCACAGTTCGCAGAGCGGCGAGGCAGCGGCCAAGCTCAAGCAGCTGCTGTCGGCCCAGGAATGGGCGGAATTGCAGGATGGCGGCGAGGTCGACACGGAGATTCTGCTGGCGGCGCAGATGGCGGCGCGGGCCGGTGACAGCGCCGGCGCCAAGGGCCTGACCTATGTGGCCTTCACGGCCACGCCCAAGCAGAAGACCTTGGAGCTGTTCGGGCGGCCCGGGGCCGATGGCCTGCCGCAGCCCTTCCATGTCTACTCGATGCGCCAGGCCATCGAGGAGGGCTTCATTCTCGACGTGCTCAAGAACTACACCAACTACAAGCTGGCGTTCAAGCTGGCGCACAACGGCCAGGAATACGACGAAAGCCAGGTCGAACGCAGCGCGGCGATGAAGGGCATCATGCAGTGGGTTCGCCTGCACCCGTACAACATCGCCAGCAAGGTGCAGGTGGTTGTCGAGCATTACCGCGAGAACGTGCAGCCGCTACTGCAGGGCCGCGCCAAAGCCATGGTGGTGGTGGGCTCTCGCCGCGAGGCCGTGCGCTGGCAGAAGGCCATACGCGCCTACATCGAAAAGCAGAACTACCCGCTCGGCGTGATGGTGGCCTTCTCGGGGGAGGTGAACGACCCGGAGAGTTATCCGCAGGCCGTCACCGAGACCAGCAAGGACCTAAACCCGGGGCTGAAGGGCCGCGATATCCGCGATGCCTTCGCTGAACCCGACTACCACTTGCTGCTGGTGGCCAATAAGTTCCAGACAGGTTTCGACCAGCCACTGCTGTGCGGCATGTACGTGGACAAAATGCTGGGCGGCATCCAGGCGGTACAGACGCTCTCGCGCCTGAATCGCGCCTTTGAGGCGGGTGGAGTGAAGAAGGACTGCACTTACATCCTCGACTTCGTCAACGAGCCGGCAGAAATCCTGAAGGCCTTCAAGACCTATTTCGAGACCGCCGAGTTGGAGGCAGCGACTGACCCGCATCTTGTCTACGACCTGCGCGCCAAGCTCGATGCCAGCGGCAACTACGACGACTTCGAGGTCGAGCGCGTGGCCAAAGTGGACCTTGACCCCAAGGGCACTCAAAAGGCGCTGGATGCGGCGATTGCGCCGGTGGCCGACCGCCTGCTCAAACGCTACAAAGTCGCACAGCAGGGCAAGGTCGCTGCCGATGCAGAGCAGGACGGTAAGGCCAGCCAGGCAGCCAAGGACATGCTCGATGCCCTGCTGCTGTTCAAGAGCGATATGGGCGCCTATGCGCGGCTCTATGCCTTTCTGAGCCAAATCTTTGACTACGGAAACACCGGCATCGAGAAGCGGTTCCTATTTTTCAAGCGCCTCATCCCACTGCTGGACTTTGGCCGCGAGCGAGACACGGTGGATTTGAGTAAGGTGGTTTTGACTCACCACACGCTGAAGAAAACTGGCAATCAGCCGTTGAACTTGAACGCGGAAGGTAGCTACAAGCTGCCACCGATGGACGCTGTAGGTAGTGGCTCGGTGCAAGAGAAGCAGCAGGCCTACTTGGGCGAAATCATCAAGAAGGTGAACGGGCTGTTCGAAGGCGAGCTGAGCGACGACGACCAACTGGTCTATGTGAACGGCGTACTCAGGGGCAAGCTGCTGGAGAACGACACCCTGGTGCAGCAGGCTGGCAGCAATACCAAGGAACAGTTCGCGAACTCGCCCGACCTGGGTAAGGCACTGATGGACGCCATCATCGACGCCTTCGAGGCCCATCAGTCCATGAGCACGCAGGCCCTAGGCTCGGAGCGTGTGCGCGATGGGCTAAAAGACATCCTGCTCGGTCCGGCTCAGCTCTATGAAGCGCTGCGGGCGCGTTCGGAAAGTGCGCACTCCGCACGACCGTGAGTAGCACCTGAGCCCCTGCGAAGTGCTGTCGGACAATTGGAAGAACTGCCAGAATTTGGCGGGGCTCTCTGCTCAAGCGCCGAAGCGCAGTGACGGATAACGCTGCCATCGCGCCTCGATTCATTGAACGGAAAAGCCGCAAAAAAGCTTCCCCACCTCTAAAGCGGCAAGGGTTGGCTTGATGCTCGTGTTCAGGCCCGTCAGCGCCGTGCTGCGGTCGTCGATGGTTTGGCGGGATAGCCTGTTATGCGATCGTGAGCATGCTCAACACCAGACCCTCAGGAAGCGCAATCGACTGCGACCAGACTTCCATTCGATAGGTCCCCGGTCCGCTGATCCACCGCGAGGCACTCTCTCTCGCCGGTCGGCCTAGGCCTTTGGCGGAGCCGAACGCCATTTCGAATGCGATCGTGTCTTGGTGCAACTCGTTGAGGATGTAAAGGTCAGTTGAAAAATCACGGCTTCGCCTAGACCACTTCAGCCGTCGCTGATCGTGGCAGGTGATGGCGGTCGGTACTTTGGCACGGTGGAGCAATTTCAACGCGGAAGCGGTCAGACTGGCTTGAAACTCGCCACCCATTGCTTTCGCGAGATCGAGACTGGGCTTGCGATCCGCCACCCATGGCCAGACCAGATAGTCGGGAAGGATCAACTGACTGGCGAAGTTGTTGGCGTCAGCTTCTATGGACTTGGCTTCAGCATTCTGAGGCCCAATGTCAGTGCTAGAGCACTTGAATGATGTCCTCTGGGCATCTTGCATCCAGTGGGCCAGCTCATGCCCTAAAGAGAATCGCCTTCTTCCGAGGTTGTCGTCCATAGCAACGCTGATGACCGCACGATCACCGGCGGCCACAAGGCGAGCCGCACAACCATCGAGCTTTCTATAGACGACGTAAGCGCCCCTGGCGCTGGCAATGGCCTCTAGATCAATGTGCTCGGGCTTCCTGACGCCATGCCCCCAAAGCAAGCGCTCTGGGCGGCTGAGTTTGTGGATATCAACGGCCATCATCGGCCTCTGGAATCTTGCCCATCAGCACAAGATCGTCATACAGCGTTTCTAGGTCAGCATCGGTCTGGCGCCTTCCTTCTCGAAATGCGGTCGCCAACTGTGGTTCGGCCGCGAAAGCTTGAGCGACACGCTCCTTAATGCGCTCCAGCGCAGGCCTCAGCACCTTGTTGGGGACAGATCGCTCCTTCATGGCAACTTTGGCGGCCGCGGCATGTTGACGGAGGCTCTGTGCCAGAACTTTATCGAGACTTAGCGCGATGCTGGCTGCCAGCTGATCGGGATCGATGCCTTCTGCGGTGAGCTCCACCCGAATGTCTTCGTCAGACGCGGCTTCGAGGTCTTTGAGCGCCAGCGCTCGAACTGCCGCGAGCGTCTTCTGAGATTCGTTGGTCATCGCTGTCTCCTCCCTGGCATCAATCTATCCACCTGCCTTCTCAGCCTCCGCCGCGCCGTGTCGTAAGTCCTTTGATCGAGATCGAACAAAGTGAGCACCTCAGCTACAGGCATTGCTGCCTTCTCGCCCTCGATGACCGCCAGCACCTCTTGATCATCTTTAAAGTGGGCCTCAATGACGTGTACGTCGGCGCGAGCCCGTTGCTGCCTGCCATCCGTTTCTTCCAGCTCAATGGCTTGTTCCACGACGTCAGCGTTCCAGCGACCAGTCCGGTGGAGCACGATGTCCACGTCCCCGGCTTCGCCCGCCAATGCCTCCAATCGGTCTGTCTGGATTTGACCCATCGACTCACGGGATGCATCAGCGATGCTATCCATGCAGCCGGACAAAAAAGCTGGAAACGCCACCCTGTCCAAAGGCCAAGGTCTTCCGCGCTCTCTCTCCTGCTTTGATCCGCTTGCGGCGATGAAGGCGCGCTTGATTGCCTCATTGAATAACTCCTGGGGATCCGTGTATTCGGTGCCCCATACAAGCAGGCGGGCTCTTGCGAATAGGCGTAGCCGCTCGGCGGCAGTCAGCGTCATCAGCGCATTGGATAGCTCATCAACACTGGCATGGCGTTCTGAAGTCGGTTTCGATGGCACGGCTCCTCCCTGGGCATTTATGTGTGCGTTCGTCATTCTCCACGCGGACAGCGATCAGGCTGTTGTCCGCGCTGAATTTGGTGACCGCACACCTATGTAGCGGCAATCACGCCGCCACAAGGAGCTTTGATATGAGCAAACGCAATCAACATGTCGTCCCCCGTGACGATGGATGGGCGGTCCGGGGTGCTGGTGCCCAACGCGACACCCAACTTTTCGACCGCAAGCAAGACGCGGTGGATCGCGCCCGGGAAATCTCGCAGAACCAAAAGTCTGAACTGGTGGTCCATGGACAGAACGGACAGATTCAGTACAAGGACAGCCACGGCAAGGATCCATTTCCGCCGAAAGGCTGATGCCGCAGAAGGCCGGAAGCACCGAAAAATATGCCCAAGGTGGTTCACGGCTTCCCAGAGCCACCATCCCCTTCATCCCTGAAAGGAGCCTGACTTGGCCCAGTACAAGCATGGTCAATTTCTGACCCAATCACAGCACGCAGCATTTGACACTCTTCATCCCCCGGGATCCACCGCTCCTAACGCCGGCATCTATCGCTGCGCAGGGTGCGGTGATGAGATCGGGATCGCGAAGGGGCATACCTTGCCGCCGCAGAACCATCATCAGCACGGCTCCGGCCAGGGGGCCATCCGGTGGCAACTGCTGGTCTTCGCCGTTCAGCGAGGGTGATCAATTGCGCCGGATCTTGAACGGTCGGGGACCAAGATCGGCGGTCGGACTAGAAGTGGGTCATCTGGTGAGCCACTTGCAACTGATGATCTGGAAGTAAGAAGCGAAACCGCAATTCAGGGAGACTGATAGATGATGTCCAATCTCATGCCAATTCAATCTCGGCTCCGGGGGCTGAGCGCTTTAGAAACCAACCTCTGGAAAGCATTCAAGGGTGCCGAGGAAAAATACATACCTTCGACGCTCAACCCTTGGTCGGTCACCGCAAACTTCCTGCGGTTGAGGCGACAAGGATACCTCCGGTTGTACGAGTTTTATCCGCTGTACGGGGTCATCGCGATCAGCGCAGCCACTGCTGCAGTTCGCGGCAATCACTGGATGTTTGCCGTTTACATCGCAGCGCTCCTACCCATGTTCGTATTCCTTGGCAAGTACATCAAACAGTTTGCCTTTGAGAAGACCAACATATTGGGCCTGGATCGCCTCAGCTTTGGCGTGGCTAACTTGCCTTTGTTGGTATACGGAATGGCCAGGATCGTCTCGGAAAAGCTCGAGCCAGTGAAGGACGTCGTACCGGCACCGCTAACGAAGGAAAACCTTGCTTCGATTGCCAAACTGGTCAAGGGCGGACATGAACACGGCGAAGTTGGCTACGGTCTTGACGATGTGCTCAGGAAGTGGGTGTTTGGCGGTATCGCCTCTGCAGCGGTTTACGCCTCAACTAAGGCAGGTGAGGTGGCACCCTTGGTTGACAAGCTGCGTCACCTTGCCGCGAACGACGCTGGGATTTCTGCCGCTGCAGTAACGCTCTGCTTCGTCGGCACCTACTTTCTGTACCAGCTAATCTTTTCTCCTGCCAATGAGAAGCGTCGTAGGCGTCGCTACTTGCTGGCGCTCAACGCCATGCAGGAGTCCTTGCCTGTTGCCGTTAGCAGGGATCTTGAAGTGCCGCACGCCATGGGACTGCGCCCAGGCAATGAAGGCTCGACAGGTGAACCCCGGCCCGTTGTCGGTTCGCACCGCCATCGGGTAGACGCTGAAGTGGTCAACCAGATCCAGTAACAGCGTCACGTATTGACCTGAGATGCCGTAGTCCACGGCAATGTCCACGTACTCGTGCGTGAGAAGTGTTGCGTCGGCCGTTGGCAAGGCTGTCAGAAACGAAGTCCATGCTCCACACCTCATTGAGGCGGCTGGCTACGCTTCCTTGTAGGAGAGGCACCAGCAGGCCAAGGCAGACTGAGAGATGCCTCTTTCTCTTGCGATAACTACGGCCCTAACGTATGTGTTGCGAGCTACGCGTAGTGACCATTGAATCGTCTCCACTGAAGAATATCTTCCGTAGTAGTCCTCAAAGTCTTTAGAGACGACAGCCGACGACTCTTCCCATAGGCGATCTTCTAGTATTTGAAATCCCCGTTCAAATGCCCTCCGAGCTGCTTCTGCCAAGGGTATGCCTAGCTTCTGCGCCTCGTGTCCGATAAGTTCCCGGAGCTCTTTTGACGATGTAACACCGATCGTGCTTTGCGCTGACTTCGTACGAACCTTCTCAGACTTGTTGTCGGGAGACGCAGCAGCCTCCAGTCGCTCCGCCATTTGTGCGAGGTTGAGCCGTTTATCGTCGTCATTTAATGCGTTCACTAAACGTACAACGCTGTTCTTGAGCTGCAAACTACCTGGCAGATGCATCTTTGAAGTCACGCGCCCCACGGGCGCAGCTGACTCTGGGACCAGGATGGTTACGCGCAAAAAGCCGCTTTCACGCGCAACTTCAACTTGGGCGCTACTCTTCTTATGCGGCAGCACGTTTTTCGCGGCATGTCTCTTCTCTTCGAGGTAGTGCTTCTTCGACTGCAGATGAGTGCTTTGGATGGCATGTTGTTCTGCCTTGCGCTTCTGAGCCGTTCTCGGACTAACTCGTGGTGCTACGAGCGTCATAATTTCCCCTTGATGTGTGCGACAGCGTCGCATAGCGAATGTAGGTGCGTATCAACTACATATCAACATGAAAATACAGGGGGTCTTTGTGGTAGATGCGACGGAGTTGGCTGATGGCGTGCGTTTGTGCGCCGCTAGGGCGGTTGATGCGGAGGGCTTGGAGCAAATTGCAAGGCAGCTTGAAGCACCGCAGGAACTTGCAAGCAGGCTTCAGCCTGGACTGGTGTCGGAATTGGCCGCTAGAGGCATCTCGGCAAATGAAGTAAGCCGCCATGCTAGGGACTTTCCGTATCTACACCTGAAGGGCGTCTTCGATCCTGCCGACCTTCCCGATACGCCATTGAACTGGACGCCGATTCCCGATACGCGGGGGACCTTGACACTCCGAGTTGCCATCCTCCTCCTCAGTCGATTGAGCGGTATGGAGCTTGTCTCTTATAAGTCCGAGAACGGCGGGGCATTGTTTGTGAACCTCGTCACTTTGGACGGACAGGGCGCTATGGCGGAGAAGTCCAAAGGGCCGATGAAGGGCCATACAGACGCTGCGAGTTTTCCCTTCCGAGGGACGAACGATCCTTCTGACGAACGAATCGCCCCATCGCCCGATGTCGTATTTCTGGCGGCACTGCGGAACCAGGATGGCGTCCCAACTACTGTCATGCCATTGCATGGCATCCTTGGAGGTCTAACAGCAGCGCAGATCGAAGTGCTGAAGGGGGATCGAGTGACACTTCTTGCCCAGCGGTCGTTCCAGCGCGGTACACGGGAGATCCTCGGGGAAGCACACGTGCTGTACAACTCGCATGTGCTGCATGAAAGCGACGAGGGAACCTGGGTTCGGTACTCCCATTCGAATAACGTTGTCGACTCCGAAGACGTCGAAATTGTTTCAGCCAAGGAGCGCTTTGAGCAAACTTGCTTGCTCTGCGCACAGCAAGTTGTTCTTCAGCCTGGCGATGTGCTGCTGGTGAATAACCGCAAGGCTCTGCATGGGCGCGCGCCAGTTGGAGAGGCGAATGGTGGTACCAGTCGATGGTTGGTACGTGGCTACGGCTTGGACACGACCGGGCTTGAGGCGGGGCGCCGCTACGAAGGTACACCGTACATGTTGTATCCATGACGAGCTATTGCTCCTGGCGGTTTGCAGACTGTGGCACTCAAAGAGGCACGGCTTAGGAAACCGGTTGCGGCTCGATGAACAGTTAGGACGTCTCGCAGTCTGATCTGCGCGTTCGAACGGTGAGCCTGGGTTCCAGGGGAACTTCTGATGGTTGGTGAATGTTGCAGCCTAAATCCACACAGCTGGGTGAGTTGCCTCAGCTTTGTCGGTCTTTTTACTCCGAACAGTCCAGATTCGGCGCTTGGCAATAGGTGCGGTCGCGAATTCAACCTTTGAACTGGGAACAGTCGACGCCTTCGAGTCGCGTTGGAAAGACCGCGGAGGCGTTTGCATAGTTGGATCTCTGTGCATTCGTGCCAGGGACGTTCGGCGCAGATTCTGAATGATGGCGTAGTACGTTAGCCCGACGTGTTGAGGTCATGCCTCTGAACGCTTGGCCACGATTCACCCGTAATCTTCCGCCGCTTTACGGTCGAACTGGTGAATCCGCGAGAACATGGGTCACGGCGAACTTGAGTACGGGCGACAGCTGCGACAACGCTCTTACCTAGACGAACAATAGGTTGTACGAGGCCGAGGCCAGTAACCGTTGTAGGCTTTGTAGAATCAGGCAGACCGTGGAACTTGTGACGCTGCAATAGGTGGCTTGGTTCCGCCATCTCCGGCGAATGGGGCCGTGGGGTCGCGTACTGTTTTCGGAGTTCGAAGCCACTGAGGAACCCCCGCCCTCTAGCCTCGGAACGGGCGCCTGACTTGAACCAATTGGTCTCCGCAACCCCCTTGGCGATTCGATTCGTCTTCCAAGTTCCCCTCCCTCGCAAACAGTCACCAAGCCGGCTGATTGTTGAGAATGATTTCGATGCGGTGCCCGAGTCCGACCCAGGCCGCTCGCTTTTCTTCGGCATAGTCGTGATGCATGTAGTGCCGGCGTACCCGGCTGCCGGCCAGCACATGGTTCTGGCAACGATCAATGATGTCGGGAAGAACGCCTAGGGCTTGCATCATGGTCGAGGCTGTCCGGCGCAGGTCATGTGGCGTCCATTCGCCTTTGGTTCCCTGAGCCAGCACGAGGCTGTTGTCATTCCGCCTGTTCTTCAATGGGCCACTGCGGTTTTTGAACTGAGTTTGTCTGTCTCCAATCTGCTTGGAGACGCTCTTGACGCAGACATGTTGAGCCGGCGCCTCTCTTTTGGCGGTCCGTGCAGGAAAGCAGTACGGCGTGTCGCCTGTCAGTTCTTTCAGTGCCTTGAATTGTCGGCACGCGAAGTCGGAGAGGTAGACGCGCCAGTCAACGCTGGTCTTGGTGTTGTCTGCAGGCACGAACCATTCGCAGGTATCCAGGTCGACATGCTCCCAGCGGGCCATCAGCAATTCGCCAATGCGGCATGCTGTGCTGAGGCAGATCCAAAGTGCGAGCTGGGTCTCTTTCTTGAGCGGGCGGGCGGTCCCGTATTTCTGCCCGGCAGGCAGGGCTGCATAGACAGTCTCCATGCCTTCAAGGATGTCACGCAACTCCCTCAGTTCCTCTGCGGATAGAACCCGCTCGCGCGGTTTGTCGACGGCAGAGTCGGAAGGGAGAATTTTCTCGATCTCCAGCAACTCAGCGGGGTTGCCGTCTGCCATGAGGCCGCGCCACGGCTTGCGTTTTTCGGCCCAGGCGAACATCTGGACGATGTCGTTGTAGGTGCGTACGGTCTGGCGATGCACGCCGCGTTTCACCATTTGACGAAGCAGGGCGCGCAGGTCGTGCTCAGTGACCTCGCGAACCGGCCTGGCGCCAATGCTGGGCAGGACATCTTTCTCGAAGCTGCGGCGTATCTCCGCGTTACCGTCGGCGCGCGCAACGCCATCGCGTAGCCATGACTCATACATTGCACGCACAGGTTGGTCTTCTGCGTCCTTGCGCGCCACCTCCGCGAGCACTGCTTCGACCTGCGCTTGGGCTTCAATCTTTGACGCTCGTTTGGCATCGGTGGGCCTAACGCCGGATCTCACCAGAGATCGGGCGTGATCGCGCTCCGTTCGTATGGCCTCTAACGTGTTCATCGGCCAGGTGCCGCAATAGTGCCAACTCACCTTGCCCTCCCACTTGAAGGCAAAGCGGAATGCGACGGACACGTCCCCGCCCAAGGACGTTCTTATTTCGCCGCTGAGACCATCTCCGTCGCTCAACGTGTCACCTTTCCATGCGGCGGGAACAGCCTGGAGTTCTTTTGCCGTCCAGCGGCGACCTTTGCCTTGGCGGGGGTAGCGAGTCATTTCGATAGCCTCCAATGGGTAAACCCATGGGTAAACCGGAACGCGGATTTTGACGAATCGCGCTGAACGTCGTTGGATTAACTATCGTATATAACTAATTGATTTTCAAGGGAATTTGTCGTTTGTTGGCGTCCAGGGAAAACCCGGGAAATTCGTGTTTAATAGGATGGGGTGCAAGGGGTCGTGAGTTCGAATCCCACCGTTCCGACCATTGATAAGAAGAGAAATTAAGGACTTAGAAGCGAAAGCCTCTAAGTCCTTTTTCCATTGCGCGTTCGGTTCTCAGTTCCAGCAACAGACTCGTTAACTGAATTCCTTGCCCCTGGGCCTGCAGTCGGGACTGGATCGCCTGGCGGTTCAATCTGGAAATTTGGCAGGCGTGCGGAGCGTCACGTGAACCAAGCCAAGTTGCTTCAACCCAATGTCGGACCGGTGGATCAGTTCTGCGACGGCGCCCATCTGGAGTTTCTAGAGTCCCTGACCTGATCCAAACAGCGCGACGCGGCGTATGCAGAGCATGCTCTCTCAACATCGACGATATTCCCCCAGCGCAGCGGCCCGGTTTGTCCTGATCAGCCGCTGGCGCATGACCTGCTCCAGCCAGCCGGTCTGGGAGTTGCTGACGGATCTGGAGCGCTGGCCCCAATGGTGGTCGCATGTGTCTCAGGTGCGTCTGCTGCAGCGTGCGCCGGTTGGCGAAGCGGGTACGCGTGCGGCCTTCACCTGGCGCAGTCCGATCGGCTATCGCTTCACCATCGATGTACTCAACACCCGTCGTGAACGAGCGGCAGACGGCCACTGCGAGATCGAAGGCCAGTCCAGCGGTGACTTGCTGGGCCAGGGCTTGTGGGTCTTGGATCCTGTGCCTTGCTCCTCCCTGGCGCCTGCTGTGCAAGAGGTCGACGTGACTTACCGTTATGAAGTTGAGTTAGGCCGGCGCTGGATGCGAGTGGCCGCGCCGCTGCTGCGTCTCGTGTTCAAGTGGAGCCATTTCAGGGTGATGGAGGCGGGCGCGCGCGGCATGGCCGCGCAACTCCATTGCCGCAGCAGCAAACCCAAGCATTGGACCGTGGTGCAAAGCTGAATTGACCGGCCTTGGATTCAGCGCGCGGTCCCGTCAATAGCCGGCCCGCATCGCCGGGTCGGCCGCGGCGGGGTCGATCGCACCGCAGAAGTACAGCAAGCAGCCGACATCAGAAAGAAGCCCCTCATGGCCGGTGCCAGCCGGGGCGAACTGGAACTCGCCGGCGCGCAGCAGCACATCACCGAGGAACAAATCACCTTCCAGCATCAGGCATTCCTCGCCCAGGCCATGCGGATGCGCGGGCACGGTGGCGCCCGGCTGGAAGCGCACCAGCATCGAAATCCGCTCGCCCACCACATGCAGCGGCTTGATCTCCACGCCTTGGCGCAGAGGCTGCCAGCCTTGTTCACCGGCGGCGACGCGGTGTGAGGCAGCGGTTTGGCCAAATTCATGGGCGGCCGCCACGGCTTTCTTGCTGCTGCGCCAGTAGAGCAGAGCGCCTGATGTCGAGCTCAGGCCTGCGTCGGCCGGCCAGGGTTCGGCCAAGCCGATCAATTGATAGTCCTGAGCGCTCAAGGTCGGCGTGCCCAGCGCTGCTACATCGAGCCGCAACTCGCCGCTGAGAAGCAGAAGTTCATGCACGGCCAGGTCCGGGCCATGCAGGGCGGCTGCGCCTGCACCCGGGGTCCAAAGGGTGCCGGGAGCCAATTGAATCAAGCTGCTCTGGCCGAGTTCGTCTTGGCGCTGGCCGTACACCCTCACGCCTGGGGCCAGGTCTTGCCAGACGGCATCGGCGAGGCGACGAGTTGTCATGCCCAGGCTGGCGGCAGCGCTTTGTGCCGCGCGCGCCTGCAGTCGTCGGCGCAGGGCTCCGGCCATCTCCGAGGGTGGTTCGATCGGCGTCAGCTCGACGGCCAGCGCGGGCAGCAGGCCGAGGCCCGCGGCGGGCGCCACCCCGGGCAAGGTGCTGGGCTCCAGGGCCAAGTCTGCGGCCAGATCGGAGGTCGTTCGTGAATGAGTGTTCATGTCAATATCTGCTGAAGATCAAGCCGTTGACGTTTGCGGTCCCAGGCATTTGCGCAGAGCCAACAAACCGCGGCGCAGATGGGACTTCACCGTGCCCAGAGGCAGGCCGATCTGGCCGGCGATCTCTTCATGAGTCAGACCCTTGAAGAAGGCCAGCGCCACCAACTGCCTTGGCACGGCTTCCAGTTGCGCCAAGGCTTGGTGCAACTGTTGATGGCTTTGCACCGCTTCCAGCAAATCATGCGGATCGCCTGGGCCGCCACCGCAGCCTGCATCGCTCTGCTCTGCCAAGGCATCCATCGCCTCGCCCAGCGCATCGGCCGACACGGTGTTGGCCAAGACCCGGCGGCGCGCGCGCAAGGCGTCGAGGGCACGGCTGCGCGCGATCGTCAGCAGCCAGGCCAAGGCGCTGCCGCGCTGCGGCTCGAAGCGAGGGGCCTGCCGCCAGACCTGCCAAAAGCAGTCTTCGGTCACTTCTTCGGCAATGGCCGGGTTGCGCACGATGCGAAGGGCCAAGCCATAGACGCGACCCACGCAGGCGCGGTACAGCGCGTCCAAGGCCGCTTCATCCTGGTGCACGATGCGCGCCAGCCAGGCTTGCAATTGGTGCTCGTCCGCACTGGGCTGGGCGCGTATCGGCGCCAAGTCCGTGTCGGCGCGCCCATCCTCCAGCAAGGCCTCGCAGTCTTGCGCTTCGGCCAGATCATCGAATTCCATGGGCTCGACGCCGACGGAGTCCGGAGCTTCAGCTGGACCAGCGAAGTGAGCCATTGCAGTTACCAAGCAAGGTGTTTGCCGAGGCGCAGCGGGCACCTTCCGGAGCAAGGAGAAAAAGCACTTGCCGCCGCATTGTGCCGCCAAGTGGCGAGGGCCTGGCGGGCAATCGCTCGGGCGCGGCGTGATTGGTTTGGACTGGCATAAGGTTTTTGGTTGGAGGCATGGCCCGCCAGTTTGAGAAACTGACGCAGGCGGAGGCGATCTCCTCGTGCTTACGCCGTCCGCGTCGACTTGGATGCAATCCGGCGAAAAAATAGTCATGGCTGCTCTTGCGAGAGCGCCTTGAGCCTGGGAATTGCTTTGGCCCAAGTCACTCAGGCTAGAAGACTGAGGTTCAGGCTGCGCTCCAACAGCCACAGCACTGCCAGGCTGCCGATCAGCGCCGAGCCCGGCCGCACCAAGACTTGGCCGTACAGCGGCTTCTTGCGCAGTGCAATGGCCAGCGGCAAGATCAGCACGACCAGCAGCAGCTGCGCCAATTCAACGCCCAGATTGAAGCCCAGCAGGGGCAGCGCCAGATTGCCGCGCTGCAGGCCCAAAGCTTGCAGCGGCCCGGCAAAACCGAAGCCATGAACCAGGCCGAACACGGCCACCATCAGCCAACGCGGACCGCGCACAAAGGGGCGCAGATTGTCGAGGGCGGCGACCAGCACGCTGGCCGCAATCAAGGACTCGACCCAGCGCGAGGGCGGCGCCAAGACGCCGGCTGCCGCCAAGCCCAAGGTCAGGGAATGCGCCAAGGTGAAGGCGGTCACCAGCTTGAAGGCCTCGCGCCACGCCGAGCTGCTGCTGGACCTGGCCACCCAGGCAGCACCGTCACGGCGCCAAACGGCCACCATCAGCAGACTGACCAGGAACAAGATGTGGTCCAGCCCGACCGAGATGTGGTGCATGCCTTCGACCACGAAGCTGCCCAGCCGGCGCAGTTCATCTTGCGCGCTGGTCTCGAATTGAAAGGTCTTGAGGCCTTGGGCCGGCACCAGCACGGCGCTTTGCTCACCCGAGGGCGACAAGACCCGCGCAATACCGCGATGCTTGGCGTCACTGCCGGCAAACAGCCGGTAGTCCACGCCCAAGCTTTGTACCGGAGCCGCGCATTGCAAAGTCTGCTGCAAGACCGCATAGGCGCCATCGCTGTGTTGATCGAGTTGCGGTGCTGAACTCTTGGCGATCGTGCAGATGTGGCCGTCGGCACTCACCTTGATGCTGTCGGCCACCAGGCGCTCCACATCCGGCCAGCGCTTGCGCAATTCGCCCCAACTGAGGCGTTTGTCGTCGTCGGCATCCAGGTCCAGGTCGCGATCCAGATCTTGCAGGGCGATGTCAACGCGCTGCGAAATCGTGTGGCCGCTCACTTGAAACGTCAGGTAAGCGTCGCTTGACTTGTGCGCTTGTGCGGGTCCGGCCAGGGCCAAGCCCAGGGCAAGCGAGATCGAAATGATGCGCATCATGGCTGTCTGCCTGGCAGATTGGCGGCCCAACGCACATCCACCCAGCCCGCTCGAGCAAGCCCTTGGAGCTCCTGCGCGGCGACAGCGGGCTGACCGGCGGCCAGCGCGGCGCGTTGCAGCAGCAAGGCGTCGGCGGGCTCTTTCTGGTGCGCCCAGTTGCGCAGTGCCAGCTGCAAGGCAGGCTGGGTTTGTCCCATCACTTCAAGCGCCAAGCGCGCCTCTTCGCGGGCGTGGTAGTTCTCGCCGCGCAGGCGAGCGGCTTCGAAGCGGGCCGTCAAGCTCGCCACGATCGCGGGCAGCAAAGGACTTGCTAGTCGTTTCAAGGCGATCGCGCGGCGCAAGAGCAAGGCATCCGACTCGGCGTCGGCGCCTTCGACCACGCGCAACGCTTCGGCGGGGCGGCCCTGCTCGAGCAGGTAGTCGGCGTAGGCGCCACGGGTGTAGATGTCGCCGCCAGAGCTGGCCGCCAGGGCCTCGCGGTAGCGTGAGCCGGCGCTGACGCTGTCGCCCATGCGCTGAGCGAGTTCGGCTCTCAACAGGGACAGCCAGGCATCATCCGGCGACTGCTTGGCCAGTGTGGCAAGTTCAGCAGCCGCTTGCTTGGGTTCACCCGACAGGCTGCGCAGCTCGGCCAGGCAGGCCTGCGCCGGCAGAGCCAAGGCGGCCCCGAGGCTGGCGAAGCGGGCTTCAGTCAAACTCTCACAAGCCTGCCGAGCCATGGCCAATTGGCCGGTCACCTGCAAGACCGAGGCGCGGATCAAGCCGGCCTGCGCCTGTACTTGCAGCGGCAGCTGGCTGGCTTGGGCAAGCAGTCGGTCGAGGTCGCGCAGCGAGCCGGCAAAGTCATGCTGGCTCTGGCGCACGCTGGCGCGCAGCAAGCGCACCTGCGGCGGCGCGTTTTCCTGCCCCCACCAAGGCGCAAGCGCGGCTTCGGCCACACCCAGCTCGCGTGGGTCGCCATGGCTGCGGGCTCGGCCGATGGCCGCTTGCGCTGTGGCCAGAGCCAAACTCAGCTGCTGCGGGCGGCGCGCCAATTCTTGGCGCTGAGCACGAGCACTGGCAGGGAGCCGATTGGGCAGTTCCTGCACGATTTCTTGATCATGGGCCGGCGTGTAGAGGGCGGCCATAGCGGGCTGCTGCAGGAGCAGGGCGCTCAACAGGCTCAACAGGCTCAACAGACGCGGCATGAGTTGGGTCTTCAACTTGAATCCTTGAGGAGGCCGCCGCTGCGCAGATGCACAAGGGCGGCCCCTGGGTCAGACTTGCTTCAGATGTCGGCCGGCTCACTCGTTTCGGACAGCGGCGCCTCGGTGACTTTGTCCAAGCCCAGCGGTTCGGCGACTTCGCTCGGGGCCAGGCCGGCGACGTAGCTTCGATACGCTTCGACCGAGGTGATGGCCGAGCTCGGCACGTCCGTCGCCGGCTCCGGTGGCTGAACGACGGGGGGCGGGGTGGTGGGCGAGGCGTCGTCGTCCCCACCACTGCCGCAGGCCGTGAGGCCCATGGCAGCGAGCAGAACGCTGCACAGCAAGAGTTGCTTGTTCATGGTGTGTGGTCTCGCTGTTTACTTGGTGCCAGGAACCGGCGTATCCAGGTAGGGGAAGCCGCTCAGCAAGGGCACGGTCGCCTGGTCAACGGCGTCATGCAGCTTGAATGAGGTGGCGCCCAGCGGCACAGCGGAAGGTTTGCAAGTGGCGCCGAAACCGAGCTTGTCGGTGTCGCCATTGGCCATGCACAGGCCGCCCATCACGGCCACCAGGGAGATGTCGACCACATCGTCCTTGGGCCGGCGGCCGTTCGGGTAGCCGGCGTTGTCATTGCCTCCGGCGAGGATGTTGCCGACGATGCCGAGACGGTTCTGCTGTGCAAACGCGACCGGCGGGATGGCGGTGTTGAGACGCAGCATCTCAGAAGCGACCACGTTCTTGGGCTGGTTGACACCCTTGATCCCGGTCAGGAAGGTGGTGACCAGATCGCCGCGCGGGAAATTGGTCGGTGCCGTGTTGGGCAGGGCCAGGGCAATTTCCAGCAGCGCCGGCAAGGTCGGGTGGGTCACGTAATCGGCAAACTGAGCGTCTGCACTGGGCTTGGACGCGTTGAATTTGTCCTTGTCCTTGAGGCCGATGACGACCTCATTGACCAGAGGCATGCCCAGGCGCGAGACCTGGACCCAGGCACCGCCGGCCTTCTCGCTGGCCTGATGGCCGGAGCCCGGCTTGCCGTTCAGCAAGCGTGCTTGGCGCATGCTGGCCGTGGTCCAGCCGCCGATCACGTCGTCGCTGCCATTGGTCAAGCAGCTCTTGTGCACTTCCAGGCCCAGGGTGGTGACGTTCTTGTCGTCGATGGTGTTGGGCGCAGCGCCGATCAGGCTGGGGTCGGTGATGACGCTGACGGGTGCGTTCACCAGGTCAAAGATCGTGCCCAGATTCACGGCGAAAGCATCCTTGCGCTGGCCGACGAACAGCTTGGCCGGCATATTGCAGCCAGGGATATTGACCGTGTAGATGTGCTTGGCCGCATAGCCGGCGTAGTCGGCAATCGTCTTCTTGCCGATGTTGTCGACCGGCTTGTCGAAGGTCGTGCTGCCGCTGCTGGCATTGGTGACTGCCTGCGCGGTGCCGCTGCGGCGGTCACCGCGCACCACGGTGACGCTGTAGGTCTCGGCCAATTGCAGATTGGCGTCCTTGACATTGCCGACGCCGCCGAACTGCACCAGCGGGATGTTCACCATCTTGCCGCCCACATTGAGCGCTTGGCCGCTGCCGCCGTTCGACAGGGTGTTCTTGAAGCGGAACTGGAAGGTCAGGTCTTCTTTGGCGTCGCCGTTGTTGTCGATATGAATCTCGTACAGGGCGTTCGGGTCGAGGGCGAAGTAGTTCGGGCCGCCGTAGCCGTCTTGCAGCGGCAAGTAGTTGGCCAGCAGGGTCACATAGTCGCTGCGATTGGCCTCGTAGCTGCGAAACATATAGAAATCGGAACCGTCGACCTTGGGCACGGTGGTGATGAACGGTGCTTCACGATGGCTGGAGGCAAAGGCGGGCGCTGCGGTCAAGCTGGCCAAGGCCAATGAGACGGCCAGGGTCAGGGCACTGAATTTGACAGGGGAGATTGAATGCTTCACGCGAGGACTCCTTGGGGCGATGTGGGGATGGGGCGGCACAGGGATTTGTGTCGTCGTGCCCATCCATACGGCGGACCCGGAGGCCTGGATGCACAAGGCCGCAAAAAATATCGCCTCGCTTCTACGGCGACCGGCGCTGCGCGTGAGCTCAGGGAGCGACAGGCCCTCCATTGCTGATGCTCAGCGCTGGCTTTCTCGTCTAAGCGGCTGCTGTCCTTTCGTCCTCGACCGGCAGGAACTGCAGGATGCCGAACAGCAGCTCAATGGCCGTGAAGGCAAGCACGATCGCGCCGGCGCCGTTCAGGACCGCGTTGATTTGCCAGGTGGCGAACAGCAAGCGCGCCACGCCGTCCAGGCGGCCCAGGCGCACCGCCGGCGACAGGATGCGCGCCAGGGACCAGACGAGCACGACCGAGCCCATGAGGTTGCCGAACAGCACGCTGGTGGCATTCAAAGGGGGCAGGGTGCCGGGCAGCCCGAGCGATTCTGAGAGCGCGCTCAAGCCGCTGTAGAGCAGGGCCAAGGTCCAAGGGGTGGCGAAGGGCCAGGTGACGACGAGGTCGTACCAGGCGCTGGTCTTCATGAGGCTGAGATATCGGGCTTGTTTCACTGGGGTCATCTGAAAAGTTGCTGTGAATGTCAGTGTCAAGCTTGGGCTTAGCTCCAAGGTCAAGCACAATTTCAAGCACCATGCGAATAGGCCAACTTGCAAGCGCCACCGGCGTCAGCCGCGACACCCTGAGGTTTTACGAAGATCAGGGGCTCATCCGTTCGCGCCGCTTGGACAACGGTTACCGTGACTATCCTGATGAGGTTCAAGAGCTCGTCAGCTACATCAAGACCGCGCAGAAGCTCGGCTTCACCTTGGCCGAAGTCGGCAACAAGCTGCCCGCCATCTGGAACGCCCCAGAGCCTGGTCCGGCGATCACCCAGCTGCTCGCGGAGAAGCTTCAGGAAATCGACGAACGCATCGAGGGCCTGCGCGCCCTGCGAGAGCAGTTGGCCGCTCGCATCGCTCTGACCTGCCCCTTGGTGGCCGGAACACCGGCTCAAGTCTGAGGCGCTTGCGGCTTGAGCCTGCTCATGGCTCGCCGCGTCTCACCGGTGTCGGCTCGATCTGCGCCTGCAACAGGATCTGCTCGCTGCAGAAGGCTGTGACGGCCTCCAGCCACTGCTGCGTGGCGGCTTGCGCTGCGACAGCGCCGGCCACCGGGTCGTCGCGGGCGGCTGGCACCACGATGTCGAATTCACGCTGGGCCAGGGCTTGGCGCGTGGTGCCGTCCAGCAGCAGCACGCGCACGCTCAGGCGGACCCGGCTGGGCCGCTGGGTGAAATCCTGGTGCAAGCGCAGCAGTTCGGTCTGCAGCCGCCAGCGGGTCGGCGCGGCCGCCGCGGCGGCCAGCACGATGCGAAAGCTGCCGCCTTGCTGCAAGGCGCGCAGCAGCAAAGGGCTCAGCATCTGAGCGGGCGGCGCCACCCATTCATGGAAGGAGAACGCCTCCAGCTCCAGCGGTCGGCGCAGATAGAGCATGCGCGTGCTGTCGTAGCCAGGTGCGGCGCGCGGCAGGTCGACCGTGAGGTCCGCGGCGCCCGGGGCGGCTCTGTGGGCGGTGGCCGCCGCTGAACCGCCGTCCAGGCTGAAGCGTGCCGGCAGTGGATCTGGCTTGGGCAGCAGGCTGCCGGAGCAGGCTGGCAAGAGGAGGGATGCGGTGGCGAGCAAGGCCCATAGGCCGCAGCGAGGCCGCCACAGTCTCCCTGCCGTCTCGACCGCGGCCAAGCTGTTCTCGAACTTGCGCTGCTGTGTATTCACGGTGCCTGTTCTCCCGGGCCCGGCTGTGGTTTGGGCTTGCCCATCAGCAGGCTGTTGGGGCTGACGGCGGTCTGCTCGCTGAGCTGGCGCAGGGCGCCGGCCAGCTGCTGCAGCTCCGCCATCAGCCGGGCCAGCTCGGGCAAGGTCTGCCCGTCGATCTGGCGTAAACCTAGGGTGGCGGCCTCGGCCGTCTCGCCGGCGCGGGCGCTGGCCGAAGCGGCCAGCTCGGCCATGCGTTCGACGGCTTGCGCGCTGCTGGCGATGCGGCTGAGCACCGGCTGCAGCTGCTCGCCAGCGCGGGCCGTCAGCGCCGCCGTGCGCGCGGCATCGGCCAGCGCCGCCTTGATCACCGCCTGCTGGCTGGCCAGCGTGTGCGCCAGCGCGGCGACATCGACCAGGGTCGACTTCAGTGCCGCCCGGTTCTCGGCATCGAACAGTGCGTTGAGATTGTTCGACACGCGGTCGACATTGTTCAGCACCGAGCTCAGCACATTCTCCAAGCGCGCGCTCAGCGAGGGCTTGAAAGGGATCATGGGCGCCAGGCCGTCGGCGCCGGCGCGCAATGCCGGTGAAGCGGCGCTGCCGCCGCTGAGTTCGACGTAGGCGATGCCGGTCAGGCCCTGGGTCTTCAGCACGGCCACGCTGTCGCGCTTGACCGGCGTGCCATGGTGGACCAGGAAGTGCAGGCGCACCAGCTCCGAGTTGTGCGGGTCGATGCCGATGCGATCGACCTTGCCCACGTCCACGCCCAGATATTTGACCGGCGCGTCGATGCTGAGGCCGGCCACAGATTCCGCGATCACCGCCTGGTAGGGATCCATCTTCTCGCGCGTGCCCAGGCCCGAGGCCAGCCACAGCACGCCGGCCACCAGCAGCGCGCCCAGCAGCAGCACGAAGGCACCGACGCGTGCGTAGTTGAGCTTGTCATCCATGGCGGCGCTTCATGGGGCCTCCTCGGACGTGGCCGAGTTCTTCTGCGCGGCCGCGTTCTGAGCGTCTGAGCGCCGGTCGTCGAAATAGGCCGCGACGATGGGTAAGGGGCTCTTGGAAAGCTCGTCCATGCTGCCCAGGGCCAGCACCCGGCCCTCGCCGAGCACGGCCACCCGGTCGCAGACCTGCCAGAGCAGGTCCAGATCGTGGCTGACGATGACCACGGTCGGGCCGAACAAGGCCTGGGTGCGCAGGATCAAGTCGTTCACGCCGCTGGCGCTTTCCGGGTCCAGGCCGGAGGTTGGCTCGTCGAGGAAGAGCAGCTCGGGGTCCAGGGCGATGGCGCGGGCCAGCGCGGCGCGCTTGAGCATGCCGCCGCTGAGCTCGCTCGGCCGCTTCGCTCCGGCGTCGGCCGGCAGGCCGGTCAGTGCAAGTTTCCAGCTGGCGATGCGGGCTATCAGCGCGGGCTCGAGCGCCGAGTGCTCCAGCAAGGGCAGGGCCACGTTCTCTTGCACCGTCAGCGCGCCGAAGAGCCCACCGCGCTGGAACATCATGCCCCAGCGTTTGCGCAAGGCCAGGCCTTGCGCCGCATCGAGGCCGGCGAGCTCCTGGCCGAACACCCGCACCTGTCCTGCGCTGGGCTGCTGCAGGCCGATCATCTCGCGCAGCAGCACGGACTTGCCGGAGCCGCTGCCCCCGGCCAGGCCGAGGACCTCGCCGCGCCGCACGCTCAGGTCCAGGCCCTCGTGCACGCTGTGGCTGCCGAAGCGGGTGCTGATCTGCTTGAGTTCGATCACGGGGGCGTCAGCGGCGGCCGTCGTCATCATCACAGCTCCAGCATATTGAAGACCACCGAGAACAAGGCATCGGCGACGATGACCAGGAAGATCGCCTGGACCACGGCCAGCGTGGTTTGCCGCCCCACACTGTCGGCGCTGCCCTGGGTGCGAAAGCCTTGGAAGCAGCCGATCGCGGCAATGATCAGGGCAAAGACCAGGGACTTGCCCAGGCCCAGCAGCAGGGCTGAGCCCTGCATCACTCGGCTGAACCGTTCAGCGAACTCGCCGTAACCGATGTCCAGTCGCCAGCGCGCCATGACCATGCCGCCGAACACGCCGGTGATATCTGCAAACACGGTCAGCAAGGGGAGGGCCAGGCTCAGGGCGAGGATCTTGGGCAGCACCAGGCGCTGCAGGGGGTCGATGCCCAGGGTGCGCAGGGCATCGACCTCTTCGGCCACCACCATGGTGCCGATCTGCGCGGCATAGGCGGAGCCGGAGCGCCCGGCAATGATGATGGCGCTGATCAGCGGCGCGAATTCGCGCAGCATGGCGTAGCCGACCAGCTCGACGACAAAGACGCTGGCGCCGTAATGCCGCAGCTGATCGGCGCCCTGGTAGGCCACGACCACACCGAGCAGAAAGGAGGTCAGGCCGATGATGGGCAGGGCGTCGTAGCCGCCAATCTCGACTTCATGGCCGATGGCGCGCAGGCGCCAGAGCCGCCGATGGGGCAGGGCACGGCAGGCCGCGTGGCTGAGCTCACCGACAAAGTGCAGGAAGGCCTGTGCCTGCTGGCCCATGGCGACCGCGGCCTTGCCCACGCGCTGCAGCCGGCTGCCGGGAGTTGGGCTGGCGAGCTGCGCTTCTTCGCGCGCCAGGACTTCTTTCATCAAGGCCAAGGCTTGTGGCTGCCAGCCCTGCAAGGCGGGCTTTGCGCTGCCCAACCAAGCGCGTAGTACCCAGGCACCGGCCGAGTCCAGGGCACGCAGGGCGGTGGCATCGAGCACGCGCGCCGGGCTGCTGGCTTCGGGCAGGGCCTGGGTCGGCAAGCGCAGGCCCAAGCCGGCCAGGGTCCAGTGGCCGCTCAGCGCCCAGCTGTCGGCCGAGCCTGCCTCCAGCGCCAGATCGGGCCGCAGCATCGCCAGGTCCGTGTCGCTGACGCTCGGCTGAGTCTCCGCCGGGGCGGGCGGTTTGCTTGCATCCATATCAGGGTGACATGGCGCGACCGCCCCTCGTTCGCTGTTGCGTAAGGGTTCGCCTTGTCGCGCTGGGGCAGGCCGAGCGCAGCGGCGCAGTCGTGTTCATGCAGAGCCCTGAAGTTTGAAATTCCGCCTCACGGTAGTGCCGGCGCGCTGCAGGGTCTGTGCGCTATCGGACCGATCCGGCAGGCCGCTGTGCTGCGGCTAGACTGAGCGCCGCCACGATCGATCAC
Organism: Paucibacter sp. DJ2R-2; assembly: GCF_025717675.1. Classification (GTDB taxonomy): domain Bacteria; phylum Pseudomonadota; class Gammaproteobacteria; order Burkholderiales; family Burkholderiaceae_C; genus Paucibacter_A. Next base: position 92,995 of record NZ_JAJIRT010000002.1, on the reverse strand, counting down.
CTGGGAGGGTGGGGAATGACGAAGAACGCGAGCGCGTCCACGCAGCGCAGGTTTGCCACACATCAACTCGGCTTCGGGCTGGCCCTCGGCCTGGCGCTGTGGGCACCGCTGGCGCAGGCAGCCACGGTCACGGTGTCGCCGAGCGGCGAGGTGCCGGAGTTTCGGCAGTTGCGCCTGAGCTTTTCCGAAGCGGTGGTGCCTGCGGGCGACCCGCGCTTGCCCGCGCCCGTGAGCCTGAGCTGTGGCGGCAAGACCCTCAGCACCGAAGACGGCCGCTGGAACAGCGCGCGGGAATGGGTCTGGCAGGCCAGCGGCCCGGCCTTGGGGCCCAAGCAGCGCTGCGAGGTTCAACTGCTGGAGAGCTTCAAGCCCTTGGGCGGGCCCATCTCCGGGCCGCAGAGTTTCAGCTTCCAGACCGGGCCGGTGCGCTTGCAGCAGGTGCAGCCCTGGCCGGGCAGCGAGATCGAGGAAGACCAGCATTTCCTGCTTCGCTTCAACGGCGCCCTCAGCGAGGCGCAGCTGCGTCAGCGGGCCTGGTGCGAGGTCGATGGCCTCGGAGAACGCATTCCTGTGCAGCTCGTGCAGGGCGAAGCGCTGGCCGCGGTGCTCAAGTCGCACGGCCGCAGCCAGGCCGCGGCCAAGCTGCCGGGCAGCCACTGGCTGCTGCACTGCCAACGGCCCCTGCCGCAAGACTCCAAGATGCGCCTGATCTGGTCCAAGGCCGAGGGTGACAAACCCGTCCAGGCGCGGCGCGACACCGAAACGCACGCCTATCACGTGCGCCGCCCCTTCAGCGCCGAGTTTTCCTGCGAGCGCGAGCGCGCCAACGTGCCCTGCATGCCGGTGCGGCCGATGCGGGTCTTGTTCAGCGCCCCTGTGGCCCGCGAACAGGCGCTGCAACTGACTTTGAAATCCGCCTCGGGCCAGCTTCTCAAACCGCTCAAGCCCAAGGGCGAGGACACGGCCGAGCTCTCCATGCTGGAGTTTCCTTATCCCCTGGCCGAGAACGCGCAGTTCACCCTGCAGATGCCGGCCGGGCTCAAGGACAACAGCGGCCGCGCCTTGGCCAACGCTGCGAGCTTTCCTCTCAAGGTGGCCACGGGCGCTTCGCCGCCGCTGGCCAAGTTTGCCGCCGCGCCCTTTGGCGTGATCGAGCGTGAGGCGGGCGGCAAGGAGCCGTCCCTGCTTCCCATCACCATGCGCCATGTGCAGAGCGATTGGGGTGCCGCCGGTGCTTCCGCGAGCGCCGCCGCAGCGCCGGCCACTCCCGGCGAGATCCGCGTCAAGCGCCTGAGCAGCGCCGCCGATGTGCTGGCCTGGTACGCGCGGGTACGGCGTTATCACGAGAGCGTGTTCAATGCCCGAGAGGCCGGCCTGCCGGAGAGCCAGTGGTACGAATCGGTCGCCGACACCGATTCGCGTGGTCAGGCGATCTTTCGCAAGCAGATGCGCCAGGTCGGCACGCGAGAGCTGTCTTTGCTGGACAAAGACCCGGAGGCCCGCAGCCTCAAGCTGCCGCCGCCGGCCACCCCGCCTCAGGGCGCTGAGCCACGGCCTTTTGAGGTCATCGGCCTGCCCTTGGCCGAGCCGGGTTATCACGTGGTGGAACTGCGCTCGCCGCGTCTGGGCCAGGCATTGCTGGACAAGACCGCGCCGATGTTTGTGCGCACCGGCGTGTTGGTCACCAACCTCGGTGTGCATTTCAAATGGTCGCGTGAGAACAGCCTGGTCTGGGTGACCAGCCTGGACCGCGGCCTTCCTGTGGCCGATGCCGAGGTGGTGGTGCATGACTGCGCCGGCAAGCCGCTCTGGGGCGGCCGCACCGATGCCCAGGGTCGCGCCCTGGTGCAGCAGGCCCTAGAGCCCCCGAGCTGGGACGACAGGCGCTGTGTCGCCGAGCGCGGCTTCTTCGTCACCGCTCACAAGGCCGATGTGGCCGGCGGTGCCACCGACATGGCCTTTGTCTTCAGCAACTGGAACCGCGGCATCGAGCCCTGGCGCTTCAATCTGCCGACGCTGTACGGCGCCGGCGGCGCCGAGGTGCGTGCCCACACGGTGCTGGACCGCAGCCTGCTGCGCGCCGGCGAGACCGTGTCCATGAAGCATTTCTTCCGCCTGGAGACCCGTCAGGGCCTGAAGCTGGCGGCGCCCGAGCAGCTGCCCACCAAGCTCAAGCTGACCCATCAGGGCAGCGGCAGCGAAGTGGAGATTCCGATCACTTGGCACAGCCCGCGCAGCGCCAGCTCGCAGTGGCAGATTCCAGCGGGCGCCAAGTTGGGCAGCTACAGCATCGAACTGGTTCGCGAGGGCCAGGCAGCCAGCTGGACGACGGGCAGCTTCCATGTCGAAGAGTTCCGCGTGCCCCTGATCAGCGCCACCTTGAGCGCGCCCAAGGCGGTGCAGGTGGCGCCCAAGGAGCTGCGCCTGGGCGCGCAGCTCAATTACCAGGCCGGCGGCCCCATGGCCCAGGCGCCGCTCAAGTTCAGCGCCTTGCTGCGCCCGCGCAGCCTGCACTTTGCCGGCTACGAGAAGTTCAGCTTCGAGCCGCCGCGCGGCCTCGGTGAAGCCGAGCGTTTCCAGGACGAAGGCGAGGGCGAGGAGGGCGCCGGCCCGGCGCGCGACACCCGCCTGGTGCTGGACAAGCAGCCCGCCGTCACCGACCGCCAGGGCGCAGCCGAGGCCGTCATCAAGAACCTGCCGGCCCTGAGCCGGCCCAGCGAACTGCTGGCCGAGCTCAGCTACAGCGACCCGAACGGCGAGGTGCGCAGCGTCAACCAGACCGTGGCGTTGTGGCCCTCCAAGCTGGTGCTGGGGCTGCGCACGCGCAGCTGGTCCAACAATCGCGGCAGCCTGGCCTTCAGCGCGCTGGCCCTGGACACGGCCGGCAAGCCGGTGGCCGGCCAGCGCCTGGAGGTCAAGGCGCAGCTGCGCCAGACCCTCAGCAGCCGCAAGCGCATGGTGGGTGGCTTCTATGCCTACGACAACCGCACCGAACTCAAGGACCTGGGCACGGTCTGCAGCGGCAGCAGCGATGCCCAGGGCCTCTTGGCCTGCGAGGCCAAGCTCGATGTCTCGGGCGAGGTGGAGCTGGTGCTCAGTGCCAAGGACAGCGACGGTCGGCCCAGCCAGGCCGCGGCCAGCGCCTGGATGAGCCAGGAGGGTGAGCTCTGGTTTGCCCAGGACAACGACGACCGCATCGATGTGCTCGCCGAGAAGAAGCGTTATGAACCGGGCCAGACCGCACGTTTCCAGGTGCGCATGCCCTTTCGTGAGGCCACGGCCCTGGTGGCGATCGAGCGCGAGGGCGTGATCGACAGCCGCGTCGTCAAGCTGAGCGGCCGCGACCCCAGCTTCGAGCTCAAGATCGAGCGCGCCTGGGCGCCCAATGTCTACGTCAGTGTGCTGGCCTTGCGTGGGCGCATCCAGCAGGTGCCTTGGTACTCCTTCTTCAGCTGGGGCTGGCGCGAGCCGCTCAATTGGTGGGCCGCCTGGCGCGAGGGGCGCAACACCCCGGCGCCCACGGCCATGGTGGACCTGGCCAAGCCCTCCTTCAAACTCGGCGTGGCCGCCGTGCAAGTGGGCCTGGCCGAGCATCAGCTGCAAGTCAAGGTCAGCCCGGAGCGCAGCCAGTACGGCGTGCGCGAGACCGTACGCACCCGTGTGCAGGTGATGCAAGATGGCCGCCCGGTGCCCGGGGCCGAGCTGGCATTTGCCGCCGTGGACGAAGGTCTGTTGGCCCTGCGCGGCAACAGCAGCTGGGAGCTGCTGCCCGCCATGATCCAGCAGCGCAGCTGGGGCGTGGACACGGCCACGGCGCAGAGCGAAATCATTGGCCGGCGCCACTACGGCCGCAAGGCGGTGGCGGCCGGCGGCGGCGGGGGCCGCGCGCCCACCCGTGAGCTCTTCGACACGCTTTTGCTCTGGCGCAGCACGGTCAAGCTCGATGCGCGCGGCGAAGCGCTGATCGAGGTGCCGCTCAACGATTCGCTGACCAGCTTCCGCCTGGTCGCCGTGGCCGATTCGGGCAGCCACCAGTTCGGCACGGGTCAGGCCACGGTGCGGGTGACGCAGGATCTGCAAGTGTTGTCCGGCCTGCCGCCGCTGGTGCGCGAGGGCGATGAGTTCCAGGCCAATCTGACCCTGCGCAACAGCAGCGGCCGGGCGATGAATCTGCGGGCCGAGTTGCAGGCGCAGCCTCAGGCGGCGGATGGCGCCGCTCCTGCTCTGCCGGTGCTGCAGCTGCCGGCCCAGAGTTTGAAGCTGGCGGCCGGTGAAGCGCGTGAGCTGAGCTGGGCGATCAAGGTGCCCGAGGGCGCGCAGGCCTTGCAGTGGCAGGCCACGGCGACGGAGCAGGGCGCGGCCAGCCCCGGCCCTGCATTGGCGCGCGACCAGCTGCGCGTCAGCCAGCGGGTGCTGCCCGCCGTGCCGGTGCAGGTCTGGCAGGCCAGCCTGAGCCAGCTCGATGGCCGCATAAGTCTGCCCGTGGCGCCGCCCGCTGGCGCTTGGCCCGACTCCGGCGCCAAGCGCGGCGGTGTGCAGCTGGTGCTGCAGCGCCGTCTGGCCGGCGATCTGCCCGGGCCGAGGCGCTTCTTCGAAACCTACCCTTACAGCTGCCTGGAGCAGCAAACCTCCAAGGCCCTGGGTTTGCATGATGCGACGCTGTGGCAGTCGGTGCTGGCGGCCATGCCGTCCTACCTGGATCGCGATGGTCTGGCCCACTACTTCCCGCCGCGCCCCGATGAGGCGCCGCGCGGCAGCGAGCGCTTGACCGCCTACCTGCTGGCTGCCTCACACGAGGCCGGGCGCGACATCCCGGTGGCCCTGCGCGAGAAGATGCTGCAAGGCCTGACGGCCTATATCGACGGACGCATCAGCCGCCCCAGCTGGTCGCCGCGCAGCGCCGAGCTCGACGCCGATGTGCGCCGCCTGGCGGTGCTGGAGGCCTTGTCGCGCTACGGCCGTGCCACGCCCGCGGGGCTCAGCACCGTCAACGCCAAGGCCTTGGGCGCCTGGCCGACGGCCGCCGTGATCGACTGGCTCAACATCCACAAGCGCATGGCGCAGGCGCCGCAGCGTGCCCAGCGCCTGGCCGAGGCCCAGGCCTTGCTGCGCAGCCGCCTGAGCTACCAGGGCACGGTGCTGCGTTTCAGCACCGAAGAGAGCGATGCCTGGTGGTGGCTGATGGACAACGCCGATGCCAACGCCTCGCGCCTGATGCTGGCCGTGCTGGATGAAGCCGGCTGGGCCGAGGAACTGCCGCGTCTGCTGCAGGGCAGCCTGGGCCGCCAGCAGCGCGGCGCCTGGAGCAGCACCACGGCCAATCTCTGGGGCGTGCTGGCGCTGGACAAGTTCGCCGCTCGCTTTGAGGGCGTCAAGCCCGCAGGCAAGACCGAGGCAACGCTGAGCCCGGCGCCGCTGCAAACCCTGGATTGGACGCGCCAGCCCGAGGGCGGCAAGCTCTTGCTGCCCTGGAACAGCGGCACCCTGAGCGTGGAGCACAAGGGCGCGGGCAAGCCCTGGCTGACCGTGCAATCGCTGGCTGCCGTGCCGCTCAAGCAAGCGGCCAATGCGGGCTACCGCCTGCAGCGCACGGTGCAGGCCGTGGAGCAGAAGGTGGCCGGGCGCTGGAGTCGTGGCGATGTATTGCGCGTGCGTTTGGAGCTGGAGGCGGGCAGCGATATGGCCTGGGTGGTGCTGGCCGATCCGCTGCCGGCGGGTGGCGCCATCCTGGGCGCCGAGCGTGTGGCCGAGCTCAGTCGTAGCAATGAGGCAGCCGACGATGCACGCGTGCGCCCCAGCTTTGAGGAGCGCAGCCACGAGGCCTGGCGCGCCTACTTCGAGCGCCTGCCGCGCGGCAAGCATGTGCTGGAGTACACCGTGCGCCTGAACAATGCCGGCCGCTTCCAGCTGCCCGGCACCCGGGTCGAGGCCATGTACGCACCCGAGAACTTTGCCGAGCTGCCGCAGGCGGCGTTGGAGGTGGCACCTTGAGGAGCGGCGCTCGCGGGGCATGGCTGCTGGCCGGCCTGCTCGCCGCGAGTGCACCGGCCTGGGCCCAGCCCAGCTTCCAGGAGCTGAAGGCCGCGCACCGCGTGTCGGACTACACCTTGCTGGACCGCCGTGGCGAGCCGCTGCAGACCCTGCGCCTCGATCCTCAGCGGCGCGCGCTGGACTGGCTGCCCTTGAACCAGCTCTCGCCGGCCTTGCTGCAGGCGATTTTGCTGGGCGAGGACCGGCGCTTCTACGAGCACAGCGGCGTCGATTGGGGCGCCGTGGCCATCAGCGCCTGGGCCAATCTCTGGAACCAGCGCACGCGCGGTGCGTCAACGGTGACCATGCAGCTGGCTGGCTTGATCGACGCCGGTTTGGCCCGCCCGGCCGGCGGCCGAAGCGCGGGCCAGAAGCTGGGCCAGGTCTGGCTGGCAGCCCAGCTGGAACGGCGCTGGACCAAGGCGCAGATCCTCGAGGCCTATGTCAACAGCGTGCCATTTCGCGGCGAGCTGGTCGGTATCCATGCGCTCTCGCAAGTGGTGTTCGGCAAGCATCCGGCTGGCTTGACGGCGGTGGAGGGCGCCCTGGCCGCCGCCCTGCTGCGCGCGCCCAATGCCAGCGCGGCCGCCTGGAGCCAGCGCGCCTGCGGCCTGCTCAAGCTGCAAGGCCTGGGCTGCGAGGCGGTGGCCGGTCAGGCCGAGGCGGCCTTGCTGCGCCCGGCCACCATGCCCTTGGGCGAGCAGCTGGCGCCGCATATCGCCCGCCAGCTGCTGCGCTCCGAGGGCCCGGCGCACCAGCGCAGCAGCCTGGACGCTCATCTGCAGCGTTATGCCGCCCAGCTGCTCAAGAACCAGCTGGCCGAGCTGAATGGCCGCAATGTCGAAGACGGCGCGGTGATCGTGCTCGACAACGCCAGCGGCCAGGTGCGTGCCTGGGTGGGCAGCAGCGGCGCGTTCTCGGCCGCCGCTCAGGTGGACGGCGTGCTGGCGCGGCGCCAGCCGGGCTCCACGCTCAAGCCCTTCATCTACCAGCTGGCGCTGGAGCGGCGCCTGATCACGGCGGCCAGCTTGCTGGAGGATTCACCGGCGCAGATCAACACGCCCGCGGGCCTGTACGTGCCGCAGAACTACGACCGCCAGTTCAAGGGTTTCGTCTCCGCGCGCAGCGCCCTGGGCAGCAGCCTCAATGTGCCCGCCGTGCGCCTGATGGCCATGCTGGGCAACGAGGCGGTGTTCGAGCGCCTGAACCAGCTCGGCCTGCAGCTGGGCGAGACGGCAGGTTTTTACGGCCTCTCGCTGGCCCTGGGCAGCGCCGATGTGTCTTTGCTGAACCTGGCCAATGCCTACCGCAGCCTGGCCAATGGGGGTGTGCTGGGGTCGGTGCAGTTTCTGGCGCAGGTGCCGACAGCACAGGCGGGGCGCCGCCGTGTGGCCGATGCAGGAGCCAGCTTCATCGTCGCCGACATGCTGGCCGACAACAACGCCCGCGCCATCAGCTTCGGCCTGGACAGCCCGCTGGCCCTGGCCAGCTATGCGGCGGTCAAGACCGGCACCAGCAAGGACATGCGCGACAACTGGTGCCTGGGTTTCAGTGATCGCTACACCGTGGGTGTCTGGGTCGGCAATGCCAGTGGCGCGCCCATGCACGGGGTCAGCGGCATCAGCGGCGCGGCGCCGGTCTGGGCCGGGCTGATGCGCTATCTGCACCAAGGCCGGCCCTCGCGTGCACCGGCGGCGCCGGCCACGGTCCAGGCGCTGACGGTTCAGTTCGACGGCGTGGCCGAACCGGCGCGGCGCGAGTGGTTTGTGCGCGGCACCGAGCAGGCGCGCTGGGGCGCGGGCAGCCAGTTGCAGGGCCAGGCTTCAGCCCTGGGCATCGTCAGCCCGGTGGACGGCAGCCTGTTTGCACTCGACGCCGACATGCCCCCGCAGGCGCAGAAGATCCGCTTCGAGGGGCAGGACGGCCAATGGGAGCTGGACGGCAAGGTCCTCGGCCGCGGGCGCCAGCTGAACTGGGCGCCCTGGCCGGGGCGGCATCAGCTGCGCCTGCTGGACGGCCGCGGCCGCGAGCTGCAGCGCATCAGTTTCGAGGTGCGCGGCGCCCGCCTGAAGCCTGGCGCGCCGCCGTCTTCTCGCGCAGCGCTTGTGCCTTCGCCGGCAGGCCCTCGTTGATCCAGGCCTCCAGCAAGGTGTAGGTCACGGCCAGCACCACCGGGCCAATGAACAGGCCCACCAGGCCGAAGGCCAACAAGCCGCCGATCACACCGGCGAAGATCAGCAGCAAGGGCAGATCGGCGCCTTTCTTGATCAGCCAGGGGCGCAGGAAGTTGTCCAGCGTGGTCACCAACAGGGTCCAGATCAGCAGCACCGTGGCCCAACCATTGTCGCCACTCCAGTACAGCCAGGCCACGGCCGGCGCCAGCACCAGGGCCGGGCCGATCTGGGCCAGGCAGGCCATCAGCATCACGGCGCTGAGCAGGCCGGCGAAGGGCACGCCGCTGATCCACAGGCCCAGGCCGCCGAGCGCGGTTTGCACCAGGGCGGTGACCACAATCCCCAGGGCCACGCCGCGGATGGCCTGGCCGGCCAGGGTGACGACGGCGTCGCCTTGCTCCCCGGCCAAGCGGCGGACGAAACGGCGCACATGCTGGACGGCGTTCTCGCCCTCGCTGTAGAGGATGGCCGCGATGGCTACGGTGAGCAGGAACTGCAGGCCGACCATGCCCAGATTGCCCGCTTGCGCGGCCGTCCACTTGAGGCTGCTGCCGACATAGGGCTTGATCATGGCCAGCAGTGAGCTCAAGCCCTCCTGCGCCACCTTGTGCCAGAAGGCCGCCAGGTTTTCACCGATCACAGGCAGGCCGGCCAACCAAGCGGGCGGCTCGGGGATCTCCGCATCGAGCAGCTTGGGCGCCCAACTCATCACCTGGTCGGCATGCGACACCACGGTGGACAGCGCAATCGACAGCGGCACAAAAAGCAGCAGCAGCAGGCCCAGCACCATCACGCCCGTGGCCAGACCACGTCTGCCCCAGAGCCGAGCTTGCAAGCTTTCCATCAAGGGCCAGGTGGCCACCACCACCATGGTGGCCCAGACGGTGGCGCCCAGAAAGGGTTGCAGGACCCAAAGCGAGGCAAAGATCAGCAGGGCCACGGCCAGCACGGCCAGCAGGATGCGGGTGATGTCCTGGCGCGGTGCGTCAGGCTGGGGCAGGTCAGGCTTCATGAACCATGGCGGCGCGCGGGCCGGTTGCAAGATTGGCCCCGATTCTCGGGCCAGAACCGAGAGATTCAGCAGAGCGGCATGTTGCAGGGGCGAAAACGCGAACAGGCCTGCCGCGCCGGATGCGCGTGCAGGCCTGCAGGGGGCGTTCAGAATCGCCCCGGAGTCTCAGAGGCTCAGGGCAATTCGTTGCGGGCGCGGATCACCAGGTCCACGAGATCCGAGCCGCCGCTGGCGAAGTTGTTGCTCGGGTTGTGCGCGCTTTGCACGGCGACGGCATAGGGCTGCCCATCCCAATAGCCCCAGAACGGGCCGCCACTCTGGCCGGGCCAGACATCGCCTTGGTGGCTCATGCTTTCATGGGAGTCGGGGCTCCAGAAATCGCCGTCGAGGGCGATGCCGCCTTGCCAGATCGGGCGCTGCCCGCCCGTCAGGTCGCCGGGATAGCCGACATGGGTCCAGTACGCGCCGCCGTCCCAGCTGTCGCTGTAGCTCTTGGTACCCATCCAGCCGGTGGCATTGCCGGTGGGGCGGTCCAGCACCACCACGACGTAGTCGAACTTGGCTTCGTTGCTGTCGACGGTGGGTGGCGTGACCTTGACCTTGAAATAGGTGCGCACACCAAAGGCGCTGCCGAAGGGCGCGCTGCCGTTGTAGTACATGGGCGTGAACTTGAGCCAGCCGGTGGTGTTGTTGGGGCGCCAGTCGATCATGTGCGAGGCGGTCAACAGGTGGCGCGGGCCCACCATCACGCCGCTGCCCGAGCCCAAGGCGCTTTCGACCCGACCGTTACAGCGCCAGGGATAGGCGGTGCTGTAGAACACGCGCCGGCCGTCGGCACCGAAGATGGTCTTGGCTCCGGGCTGCTCCTGGGTGTAGTCGATGCGCTCAACGAATTTGGGCCGGCGCAGGCTGGCCGGCTCCAGGCGTGCTGCGAACTCGACATCCACATGCTCGGGGATGTAGGCCTCCGTGCCGGCCTCGACGCCTTTGTCCGTCAGGGCCGCGGCCTTGCTCAGGGCCTTGATCTCCACGGCTTCTGTGCCACGCGGGTAGCTACGGCCGTCGACCTCGATCATGGCCGGGGCCTGGCTCAGCAGCTTTTCGGCCAGGCCCGCCGGCAGCTTGGCGCTGGCCTTGCGAGGCTTGAGCTTGAGGACGTCGTCATTCAGGCTGGGGCTGGGGAATTCACGGCTCAGGTCCAGTTCTGCTTCCATGGGATGCTCCTAGAGTGGCTTGACCGGGGCGGTCGAGCCATGGGATTGATGTACGGTGTTCAATGCGTGCATGACGCTGAATGCAGGCGGCATGGACTGCCGCTCTTTGGTGTGGCTTTGTCTGCCCGCCTGCCCGGCTGACTGCGTGCTCAGCACGGGCCCCTTCGACCCCACAAGCGGCCGGCCCAGGCACGGGCGGTGCGCGGAGTTCAGCGCGGGCGGGGGCTGTGGGGGCACCCGCCAGCTTCTCTAAGCCGGGCAGTGAAGGCGCAGCCGACGCCATCTCCGCTTCAGCAGGGGTTCTGTGCCGCGCGCACCTTGGCTTGGGGTCGCGCTGCATGGAAGACCCGGGCGGTTGTTGTGAGGGTTTCGCAGCTCCAGCCGCGCCCTGACCGCTCCGGTGGCGATCCTAGGCCGGCTGTGCCTGGCAACAACCCCTAGCTTGCCGCTTGCGAGAAGGACGTCCTGGTGAGGGCCGGTCTTGGGTGAAAATTACCTGCATGGCCAAGAAGAATGCCCACGTCAGCGAGACGCCCGCGACCCAGTTCCTGAAACAGCACGAGATCCCGTTCAGCGAACATGTGTACGACTATGTCGAACACGGCGGTACCGCTGAAAGTTCGCGTCAGCTCGGTGTGCCCGAGCACCAGGTGGTCAAGACCCTGGTCATGCAGGACGAGCGCGCCCATCCCTTGATCGTGTTGATGCATGGCGACCAGAAGGTCAGCCTGAAGGAGTTGGCGCGTCAGATCCCTTGCAAAAAGGTCGAGCCCTGCAAGCCCGAGGTGGCGCAACGTCACAGCGGCTATCTGGTCGGCGGCACCTCGCCCTTCGGCACGCGCAAGGCCATGCCGGTGTATGTCGAGGCCAGCATCCTGGCGCTGGAGCGCATCTGCATCAACGGTGGTCGGCGTGGCTATCTGGTCGGCCTGGACCCGCGGGTTCTGCCTGAGCTGCTGCAGGCGCGGGCGGTGCAGTGCGCCAGTGCAGAATAGCGTCCCATGCAAGATACTCTTTTCCCTCTTCTGGCCGCGTTCGTTGGCTACCTGATCGGTTCGCTGTCCTTTGCCGTGATCGTCAGCCGTGCCATGGGCTTGTCCGACCCGCGCAGCTATGGCTCGGGCAACCCCGGTGCCACCAATGTGCTGCGCTCGGGCAACAAGGCCGCGGCGATTCTGACCCTGGTGTTTGACGCGCTGAAAGGCTATGTGCCGGTGCTGCTGGTGCTGCAGTTCGGCGCCCGCTTCGGTCTCGGCGAGGGCACGGCGGCTCTGGTTGGCCTGGCCGCATTCCTCGGTCATCTGTGGCCTGTGTTCTTCCGCTTCGAAGGTGGTAAAGGCGTGGCCACGGCCGCCGGTGTGATCCTGGCGCTGAATCCGGTGCTGGGTGCCGCCACGCTGCTGACTTGGCTGGCGATTGCATACTTCACTCGATACTCTTCGCTGGCCGCCATCGTTTCGGCCGCCTTTGCGCCCATTTACGAGATGTTCGGTTGGGGCACCGGCCCCAATGTCGGCGTGTTGGTGCTGATGGGCCTGCTGCTGGTCTGGCGCCACAGCGCCAACATCAAAAAGCTGATGAATGGCACCGAAAGCCGTCTGGGCCAGAAGGCGGCCGTCGCGCCGCCGGCCGGCAGCAGCAAGAAACACCCGCATGGCCCGGAGGCAGCCCACGCCCACGGCCATTCGCACAAGCATCCCAAGAAGCAGGAAAGGCAAGGAAGGAAATGACGATCGAACGTTTTGATGTTGGCGCCCGCATGTCCGAGATGGCCGTGCACAACGGTGTGGTTTATCTGGCCGGCCAGGTGCCCGAAGACGCCAGCCAGGACATCACAGGTCAAACTGCCCAGGTGCTGGCCATGATCGACGCCTTGCTGGCCCGTGCCGGCAGTGACAAGAGCAAGATCCTGCGTGCCCAAATCTATATCGCTGATCTGGCCGATTTTCCCGGCATGAACATCGCCTGGGACGCCTGGGTCGTGCCTGGACACACGCCGCCGCGCGCCACGGTCGAGGCCAAGCTGGCACGGCCGGAGTGGAAGGTCGAGATCGTCGTGACGGCTGCGGTCTGAGCGGCGAATCTCCAGACATACCAAGGGCGGTGCCGAGATGAATCGACGCCGCCCTTTTCTTTGTTTCGGAGCCATCTCTTGGCGAGAGCTGGGGTCTTTGGCACTGATCGTGGTCGTGGTCTGGGGCCTGAGTACTTGGGCCCGCCAGGGCCTGCATGAGGGCCAGGCGCAAAGCCTTCGGGAGAAGGCCAAACCGGGCGAAATCGTGATGCTGTCCAGCCGCAGCTGTGTCTACTGCACGCAGGCACGCCAGTGGTTTGAAGCGGAGCGCATTCCCTACGCCGAATGCTTCATCGAGAGCAATGCCCAATGCGCGCAGCGTTACCGCGAGACGCTGGCGCAGGGCACGCCCACGTTTCTAGTCCGGGGTCAGGTCATATTGGGCCTGGACCGGGCGCGGATGGTGGCGTTGTTGGAGCAGACGAAGGGTGCGGTGCAGCCCTAGCGGTGTCAGTGGCACCGTGTGTGCGAATTCAGCCGGCCCGCAAGCATGCGGGCCGTCCTGAATGAGGCACAAAAGGCCGCGCAGGCGGCCTTACATGTCCTCGCTCAGCCCCTGCGCTTGCAGGCGCATGGGCTTGAGTTGGCCATAAGGTCCTGCGCAGGCAGGACCTTGTGTGCGTCTGCATCCGGCCCGCAAGCATGCGTGCCGTCCTGAACGAGGCGAGCAAAGCCGCGCAGGCGGCTTTGCTTGTCCACACTCAGCCCCTGCGCTTGCAAGCGCAGGGGCCTGAGTTAGCCACAAGGTCCTGCGCAGGCAGGACCTTGTGCGCGAACTCAGTCCTCGCTGCTGAAGACGAGCTTGACTTCGTGGGACTGCTTTTCGCCGTTGCCTTCGAAGCGCCATTCCATGAGGGCTTCCGTCACAGCTCGGTCGAAGATGCGCGGCGGTTCCGATTCCAGGATCTGCACATCAATGACTTTGCCGTCCGGGCCGATGTTCATCTTGGCCTTGACCGAGCCGGTCTTGATGTTCTTCTTGGTGGCAGCCGCCGGGAACTCCGGCGGGACCTTCTTCAGGACCTTGGGCGAAGCCATGGCGCTGGTCGCGATCAGCAGGGCACCGAGAAGGCCTACCGAGGCGCGCAGCATATGGGCGCGCATTGATGGTCGTTTGGAAGGGGTCATGTCTGTCCTCTGTCGGGGTTTGTCAGCAAAAAAAAGGGGCTGAAAGTTGGAAATTCAGGCTTGGGTGCGGAAGAAGCCCACGGCTTCCAACAGGCGTGAGGAGCTGCTGGTCAGCGCCTCGGTGGAATGGCTGAGCTCGCTGACCAGGCTGGCGTTCTGCTGGGTGCTGCGGTCCAACTCGTTCATGGCGTTGTTGACAATGCCGACGCCGGTCGCTTGCTCCTGCGCGGAATGCGAGATCTCTTCGATCAGCTGACCCATGTCGTTGACCTCGTTGACCACGCTGCTGATGGTGACACCGGCGTTGTTGACCAGGTCGGTTCCGGTTTCCACCTTGACCGTGGATTCCTGGATCAGCACCTTGATTTCTTTGGCGGCTGAGGCGGCCCGCGAAGCCAGGGCGCGCACTTCCGAGGCCACCACCGCGAAGCCGCGGCCGTGTTCACCGGCGCGCGCAGCTTCCACGGCGGCATTCAGTGCCAGGATGTTGGTTTGGAAAGCGATGCCGTCGATGACGCCGATGATGTCGCCGATCTTGCGCGAGCTGGCGCTGATCTCTTCCATTGTCGCCACCACCTGGGCCACGGCCTTGCCGCCAGCACTGGCCGAATTGCGGGCCTTGCTGGCGATGCCGGCGGCCTTGCGGGTCAGCTCGCTGGCACCGCTGAGGTTGGCGGCGATCTGCTCCACCGAGGCGGCTGTCGTCTGCAGGCTGGAGGCCGAGCGTGCCGTGCGGTCGGACAGGTCATTGTTGCCGCTGGCAATCTGGCTGGAGCTCTGTGCCACATCGGCAGCGGCCGCGCTGACGCTGCTGACGACGCCTGACAACGCTTCTTGCATGCCTTGCATGACGTCGAGCATCTGGCCCAGCTCATCGCTGCCCGACGCGCCGAATGTGTGGGTCAGGTCGCCATTGCGGATCGCATCGGCCGCGGCTTGCGCCTGCTTGACCGGGTTGACGATGGAGCGCGAAATGGCCAGGCCGCCAGCCCCGCCGATGACCACAGCGGCGATCACCAGCACCACGGTGACCAGCACCGAGTTTCGGGCCAGTTCACCGCCGGCCACCGCCAGGTCGTGGGCGTTCTCGAACTGCATATCGACCAAGCCTTTGAGCCCGTCCTGGTAGGCCTGCTGGGCCGGGCGCACGTCGGTGATCAGGCTCTCGCGTGCCTCGTCGGGGCTGCCGTCCTGCTGCACCTTGCGGAACTTCTCGACCGAGGCGAAGAACTTGGCCTGGGCTTCCTTGACCTTGCCGACCAGCTCATTCTCGGCGCTGCTGTCCAGTGTGGCGACCAAGCTGCTCAGCTGCTTGTCACTTTCCTGCACAGCGCCGTCGATGGCCGCCTTTTGCTTCTTGATCTGGCGCGCTTCATCGAGCAGGAGCAGATCCCGCGAAGCACGGGCAATGACATTGACGTTGCCCTCCAGAGAATTGGCTGCGGCGATCTTGACCAAGCTTTGATTGGCCGTGCGGTCGAGGTCCTTGGCCAGGCGGTTGGCGCTGTACGCCCCGTAGCTGCCAATGATGATCAACAACACGATCAGCACGGCATAGCTCAAGCCCAAGCGCTGGCTGATACGCAATTTTGAGAGAAGACTCATGGCGGGCGCTTTCTTCCTAATGACAACAAACATCCACGGCTGACGCTGCCACCCTGTTTTCTTGTGTGCGCAGCCTACCCGTGGATCTTCGGCAAGCTGCTTGAAGACTTGAGGATCATCGCAAAGCGGTTCCGGTGGTCAAGTTAAAAAAGCCCCAGACTGGCTGCATTTCCGCGGCCCTGGCGAATCAGTTCCGGTGTTTCGTGGCTCAGGTCGATGATGGTCGTCGGTTCGCGAGCGCAAGCCCCGGCGTCCAGAATGACTTGCAGCTGCTTGTCCATGCGTGCGGAAATCTCTTGGGCATCGTTCAGAGGCTCGCTGTCGCCGGGCGCAATCAAGGTGGTCGCCAGCAGGGGCTGGCCGAACACGGCGAGCAAATCCTGGGTGACCCGGTGGTCGGGCACACGCAGGCCTATGGTGCGCCGCGAAGGGTGAGACAGGCGCCGCGGCACTTCCTTGGTCGCTTCCAGGATGAAGGTGAAGGGGCCGGGCGTGGCCAGTTTGAGCAGGCGGTACTGCCGGTTGTCTACGCGGGCATAACTGGCCAGCTCGCTGAGGTCGCGGCAGAGTAGGGTCAGGTGGTGCTTGTCATCGACGCCGCGAATGCGCCGCAGCGCTTCGGCCGCGGCCTTGTCGTCCAGATGGCAGACCAGAGCGTAGCTGGAGTCGGTCGGGATGGCCGCGATGCCGCCGCCATGAAGGATCTGCGCCACCTGCTTCAGGAAGCGCGGCTGGGGGTTGTCCGGGTGGACTTCGAAGAACTGAGCCATGGGCCATTGTGGCGCTGGCTTTTGTGCGCGTGCGCGCAGCGGTGCGAAAAAGACACGCGCGCCGCCGCAGCAGCTTCACTGAGGCGGATGAACCCGATCGACCAGTTCCATCCAGACCGGCTGCAAGCGCCCGGACAGAGCGTCCAGACGGCCCAGGTCGATGCGGCTTTCATCCGGTGAGTGAAAGTCGGAGCCGCGCGAAGCCAGCAAGCCAAACTCCAGCGCGGTTTCGGTGTACTTGACGGCCTCGGCGGCGCTGTGACTGCCAGTCACGACCTCGACGCCACGGCCGCCGTGGGCGATGAACTCGGTGAACAGGGCGTACTCCTCTGTCGGCGTGAAGGCGTAGCGCGCTGGGTGGGCGATCACGGCCAAGCCACCGGCTTCGCGCAGCCATCGCACGGCGTCACCCAGGCTCGCCCAGCGGTGCTCGACATAACCGGGCTTGCCCTCGGTGAGGAAGCGGCGGAACACCTCGCTGATGTCGCTGCAATGGCCGGCCTCGACCAGGAAGCGGGCGAAATGGGTGCGCGAGATCAGTTCCGGGTTGCCCACGTACTGAAGCGCACCTTCGAAGGCGCCCTGGATGCCCACCGCCGCCAGGCCTGCCGCCATTTCGCGGGCGCGCGGCTCGCGGCCGCCGCGGGTGGCGCGCAGGCCCTGGATCAAGGCCTCGTTGCGGTGGTCAAAGCCCAGGCCGACGATGTGCACCACGCGGCCTGCGAAGCTGACCGAGATTTCCACCCCAGTCAGGTAAGCCAGGCCCTGGGCCTGGGCGGCCTCCAGGGCGCGCTGCTGGCCGCCCACCTCGTCGTGGTCCGTTAGGGCCCAGAGTTCGACGCCATTGGCCTTGGCGCGTGCGGCCAGTTCCTCGGGCTGCAAGGTGCCGTCGGACACCCTTGAGTGGCAATGCAGATCGGCATTGCTGAGGTGGTGGAGGGCGAAGGGGCGGGTGGCGTTTGGATTCACCGGGCCATTTTAGGCGCCGGCCTCTTCCGTCATCGCCTCGACGATCATCTGCACCCGCTGCTGACCCTGGTATTCGTCCAAGCTCAGGCGGTAAGCGAGCAAGCCGCGTTCGGGCACCGGCTCGATATGGCTGAACCAGATCGCATCGCGCAAGGCACCGCCCTGGCGAAGGCGCAGCTTGAGGTGGCGCTCGCCGACGATGCGCTGCGAGACGACTTCCACCCGGTCACAGAACAGCGGCGCTTCGAAGGCCTGACCCCAGACCTGGGCGTCCAGGCTGCGCACCGTCTCGGCGGTGAACAGCTCCGGGGCGAGCGGGCCGTCCGTGCGCAAGGTGCGGGTCAGGGCCGCGGCGTCCAGCCATTCGGCCGCCACGGCTTGCAAAGCCTCGTCAAAGCGCTCAAAGCCATCGTCGGCCAAGGTGCAACCCGCCGCCATGGCGTGGCCGCCGAACTTCTTGAGCAGCTCGGGGTGGCGCTTGCTGACCAGGTCCAGGGCGTCGCGCAGGTGAAAGCCCGGGATGGAGCGGCCGGAGCCCTTGAGTTGGCCGTCGGCGCCGCGGGCGAAGACAAAGGTGGGCCGGTGGATGCGGTCCTTCAGGCGCGAGGCAATGATGCCGACCACGCCTTCGTGGAATTCGGGCTCGAACAGAGCCAGGGCGGCCGGGGGCTCACCCTTGAGGCGCGGGTCCTGCATCAGTTCGTCGAGCTTGAACTCGGCTTGCTCGCGCATATCGGCCTCGATTTCGCGCCGTTCGCGGTTGATGGCGTCGAGCTGGCGCGCCAGTTCCAGGGCGCGCGCCGGGTCATCGCTGAGCAGACATTCAATGCCCAGAGTCATGTCCGAGAGCCTGCCCGCGGCATTGATGCGAGGGCCCAATGCAAAGCCCAGGTCGAAAGCGTTGGCACGGCTGCAGTCGCGGCCGGCGGCAGTGAACAGGGCGGCGATGCCCGGCTGCACCCGGCCGGCGCGCATGCGCTTGAGCCCCTGCGCCACCAGGCGGCGGTTGTTGGCGTCCAGCTTGACCACGTCGGCCACCGTGCCCAGGGCTACCAGGTCCAGCAGGCCGTCTAGCTTGGGCTGTGGGGTGCTTTCATAGTGGCCGCGCTGCCGCAACTCGCTGCGCAGGGCCAGCAGCACGTAAAAGGCCACGCCCACGCCGGCCAGGTTCTTGCTCGCAAAGGCGCAGCCGGGCTGGCTGGGGTTGACCAGGGCGTCGGCCGCGGGCAGCTCGACCTGGCCATCGACGAGCGCCGGCAGGTGGTGATCGGTCACCAGCACCTTCAGGCCCAGGGCCTTGGCATGGGCCACGCCGGCCATGCTGGCGATGCCGTTGTCCACCGTCATCAAGAGTTGCGGCCGCAGAGGCAGGGCCAACTCGACGATGGCCGGGGTCAAGCCGTAACCGTGGATGGCGCGGTCGGGCACGACGTAGCAAAGCTGCTCGGGCGCCGCGCCCAGCAGGGCCAGACCGCGCAGTGCAACACTGCATGCGGTGGCGCCGTCACAGTCGTAGTCGGCCACCAGGCAGATGCGCTCGCGCTGCTCGATGCAGTCGGCCAGCAGGCGTGCGGCCTCTTGGATGCCTTTCAGGTCTTCGGGCGGCAGCAAGCGGGCCAAGCCGTCGTCCAACTCCTCGGCGGAGCTGACACCGCGCGAGGCAAACAATCGGGCCAACAGGGGCTCAACACCGGCTTGCTCCAGGGCCCAGGCGGTGCGCGGCGGCACTTCACGGCTCAGCAGGCGGGGCGCGTTCATAGAGCCCCCAGCACGGCGGCGGTGTTGGCGCTCGGTGGGCGCAAACGCTGCCACAGGCTTTGCAGTGCGCTGCTGGGGACCGAGGCATAGCTTTGCGCCAGGCGTTCGCCGCACAGGGTCAGGCGGACCGGGCGTCCATCGCGGGCCAGGTCCAGCCCGCGCGCCACCGGGCCGGCGTCCAGCGCCACCCAGGCCTCGGCCCAGGCGGCCCAGTCGCCGGCCAGCAGCGGCGCGCGCAGGCGCTCGTCCACTTGCAACGCTGCCGGTGGCGCGCCGCCTTCATGGCGGCCGCAGCCGCTGATCCAGACCGAATTGACCGGCAGCAAACCGCGTTGTTCGCGTGCTTCGTTCAGGGCGTGCTCGTGCAGCAGCATCTGGATCTCGTTTTGCAGGCGTCGCAGCAGGCGGGCCTCGGGCATCCAGGCCGCGACATTGCGGGCCAGCACCCGGTCCAGGCTGGCGCAGGCCAGGCCTTGCAGGCTGGCGTGGCCGATCAGCCAGCACTGTGTGTCCACCCAGTGGGCGGCCCAGCCTTCGCCGCTGGGCCAAAGCTCGGCCAAGGCCTCGAACAGCGCGCGTGAGTCGAACTCGCTGAGCTGTAGCTCTTCTGGGTTGCGGGCGGTGATGTGGTCGCTGCCCACGGCCAGGTGCAGCGGCGTCAGCCGTGCCCAGGCCTGGCTGGCATCCAGGCCCAGGCTGTCGGCCAACCAGGCGGCGGTGGGCAACTCGCCCGGCGCGGCGGCGCTGCCGCGCAGCTGAGCCAGGGCCAGCTCCTGCGGGGTGTTGAGGCTGTACTCGTCGTCGCCGATGGCCGCGCCGTCCCGGCTCAGGCGGCCCAGCAGCTCGCTCAAATGGGGCAAGTTCAGTTCGCCAAGACTGTGCTGGCAGGCCTCGCCCAGGGCGCTGGCATGGGGAATCATCAGATGCATGGGGGGATTATCGAGGCCAGCCTCGCTGGTTGCTTGCGTCACACAAGCGTCACAGCCCTGCCATGGCAGCGACATGGCTGCGACCGAGACTGCCGGTCATGCAGCACGACCCCGCCATCACACGCGCCGCCTTGGCCAGCGCTGTCAGCGCCGCAGCAAGTGACGAGAGCGTGAGCGAACTCCCCAGCCGCAGCTATCGCACGGTCTGGATCTCGGACCTGCACCTCGGCACGCCGGGTTGCCAGGCCGCGGCCTTGCTGGAATTCCTTCGTGAAGTGGAATGCGAGCAGCTGTTTTTGGTCGGCGACATCATCGACGGTTGGCAGCTGCGCCGCAGCTGGTACTGGCCGCAGGCCCACAACGATGTGGTGCAGAAACTGCTGCGCAAGGCGCGCAAGGGCTGCCGGGTGATTTTCATTCCCGGCAACCACGACGAATTCGCGCGTAAATACCTGGGCCACAACTTCGGCGGCATTGAGGTCGCCAAGGAGTGGGTCCATGAGACCGCCGACGGCCGCAAGCTCTGGATCACCCATGGGGATCTGTTCGACGGGGTGATCCAGTGCGCCAAGTGGTTGGCCCATGTCGGCGACACCTTGTACGAGCTGACGCTCAAACTCAACCGCCATCTCAACAGCCTGCGCGCCCGCATGGGTCTTCCGTACTGGAGCTTGTCCAAGTACCTGAAGCTCAAGGTCAAGCGGGCGGTCAGTTTCATTTCTGATTTTGAGGTGGCGGTGGCGCGCGAGGCGCGCAAGCGCGGCGTGCATGGGGTCGTCTGCGGCCATATCCACCATGCCGAGCTGCGCGAGATCGACGGCATCCTCTACGCCAATGACGGCGACTGGGTGGAGAGCCTGACCGCCCTGGTCGAGCACGCCGACGGTCAGCTGGAGATCCTCGATTGGAGTGCCCACAGCAGTCTTTTGGCCGGGCGCACTTTGGCGCTGCCGCGGCCGGCCATGGCGCCGGAAGCCGGGCGCACGCTGGCATGAGCCGAATGGCTGTCGGAACTGTCATATTTGGTCCATAAAATGGTCTGATGACCGTATCTCAAGCGCCCGTGGTGCTGCTCAATCGTGAGCAGGCAATTCTTGAATTCAACCGGCGCGTGCTGGCTCAGGCGCAGCGCCCGGATGTGCCGCTGCTGGAGCGGCTGCGCTACATCTGCATCGTGTCCTCCAACCTCGATGAGTTCTTCGAGGTTCGCTTTGCCGACATGCTGGATGCCGCGCGCGATCCGGAGAGCCTGGTCAATAACCGCGATGTCGAACGGGTCGGGCGCGCCGCCCACGCCTTGATCGACGAGCAGTACTCGATCTTCAACGACCATGTGATGCCGGCCCTGCGTGCCGAGCGCATCGTCGTGCTCAACCATGCCGACCGCAACGAGGCACAGCGCCAGTGGGTGGCCAAGTTCTTCGAGCGCGAGGTGAGGCCTTTGCTGGTGCCGGTGGGGCTGGATCCGGCCCATCCTTTCCCCCAGGTGGCGAACAAGTCCCTGCACTTCATCGCTCGCCTCTCGGGCAAGGACGCCTTCGGCCGCGACAACCGCATTGCCATCGTCAAGGTGCCGCGTGTCTTGCCTCGCGTGATCAAACTGCCGGCCTCGGTCAGCGAGGGGCAGCAGGTGTTTGTGCTGTTGACCAGCGTGATCCGCGCTCATCTGGAGGATTTGTTCTCGGGCCGCAAGGTCGAGGCCTTCTCGCAGTTCCGTGTCACCCGCGATTCCGATCTGGAAGTCGATGAGGAGGAGGTGGCCAATCTGCGCCATGCCTTGCGCTCTGGCCTGACCACGCGTCACTTCGGTCGCGCCGTGCGCCTGGAGGTGGTCAACACCTGCCCGGCCGAGCTGTCACAGTTCCTGCTGGAGCAGTTCGCGCTGCCGGTGGCGGCCTTGTACCGCGTCAACGGCCCGGTTAATCTGGTGCGCCTGAACGAGCTGATTGATCAGACGGAGGCGCCCGAGCTGCGTTTTCCCGACCATGAGCCGGTCTGGCCGCAAGGCCGGCTGCCGCGCCAGAAGTCCATGTTTGACCGTCTGCGCAAGGGCGATGTGCTGCTGCACCACCCCTTCGAGAGCTTTGATCCGGTGGTGGAGTTCCTGCGCCAGGCGGTCGAGGACCCCGATGTGCTGGCCATCAAGCAGACGATCTATCGCACCGGCGCCAAGTCGGCGCTGATGGACTTGCTGATCGAGGCGGCGCGGCGCGGCAAGGAAGTGATGGCCGTGGTGGAACTGAAGGCGCGTTTCGACGAAGAAGCGAACATCAACTGGGCCGAGCGCCTGGAAGCCGTGGGCGCGCAGGTGGTGTACGGCATCGTCGGCTACAAGACACATGCCAAACTGCTGCTGGTGACGCGCCGCGAGGGCGCCAAGTTCCGGCGTTATGCCCATCTGTCCACCGGCAACTACAACCCGCGCACGGCCCGTTTCTACACCGACCTTGGCTATCTGACGGCCGACCCGGAACTGACCTCGGATGCTGATGCAGTGTTTCGCCAGCTGGCTTCGCTGGGCAAGATCAAGCCGCCCAAGCGCTTGCTGCTGGCGCCCTTCAATATGCACAGCCGCATGATGGAGTACCTGGCTCAGGTCGAGCAGGCGGCGCTGGCCGGACAGCCCGCGCGGGTGGTTTTGAAGATCAATGCTTTGACCGATCTGGAGCTGATCCAGGCCTTGTTGCGGGTCTCGCAAGCCGGCGTGAAGATCGATCTGATCGTGCGCGGCGCCTGCATGCTGCCGCCGGGCCTGCCCGGCATCAGTGACAACATCGTCGTGCGTTCGGTGGTGGGGCGTTTTCTCGAACACACCCGCATTTGCTACTTCCGCTGGGGCCCCGGCGAGAGCGACGAGGCGCTCTACCTGTCCAGCGCGGACTGGATGAGTCGCAATATGTTCCGCCGCATCGAGGTGGCCTGGCCGGTGCTGGATGAGCGCTTGCGTCAACGGGTCATCGATGAGGCCTTGCTGCCCTATCTGCATGACAGCCTCGATGCCTGGCAGCTGGGTCCGGACGGGCGCTCCAGCCGTGTTTCTGACCATGGCCTCAGCGCCCAGCAGGCCTTGATGCGCCTGTATCACGCCGACAACTGAGCCGCCGAATATGGACCTGATTCTGTGGCGCCACGCCGAAGCTGAACTCCTTGCTGAGGGTGGCTGCGATCTGGAGCGCCGCCTGACCGCCAAAGGCGAGCGCCAGGCACAGCGCATGGCCGCCTGGCTGAATGAGCGACTGCCGGACGATTGCCTGGTGCTCAGCAGCCCGGCCGCACGCACCCATGCCACCGCCTTGGCCCTAGGCCGAGACCTGCACTTGCTGCCGGCCCTGGCGCCCGATGCCGAGCCGGAGGCCTTGCTGGCGGCTGCGGGCTGGCCTGAGCCGACCCACCAATCCGTGCTGCTGGTGGGGCATCAGCCGACCCTGGGGCGCCTGGCTGCGCGCTTGTTGGCCGGCCAGGATCAGGCCTGGGCGGTCAAAAAAGGCGCGGTTTGGTGGCTGCGAGCGCGCGAGCGCGCGGGCCGGCGTGAGCTGACCCTGGTGGCGGTGCAGGGGCCGGATCAGCTCTAAACAGGCCTCCTTGCGTTCAAGTGCTCAGCTGCAGCTCCAAGACCTCGGAGCGCGCCCAGGCCTGGGCTTCTTCCTGCAGCAGATAGAGCGCGCGCGGCTGCGTGTCGGGCAAGGCCTTGGGCAGGTTCAACACGATCTGACGGCCGTTGCGGCGCAAGGTCAGGGCCTTGGGTTCGGTCACGCCGCGTGCATGGCAGGCGATCACGGCCAGGCGCAGGCTCAGCAGCTGCCAGAGCAGGCTTTCGTCGCTCATCTGCGCTTCCAGCTTGCGCAGGCCGCCGCGTTGACCCAGGGCCAGATCGGCCAGCCGACGCAGCTGGTCTTGCGAGAAGCCGGCCGCGTCGACATGCGAGAGCAGGTAGGCGCTGTGGCGATGGTGGTCGTGGTGCGAGACCATCATGCCGATTTCATGCAAGGCGGCGGCCCAGGCCAGCTCGCGCTGCAGGGCTCGGCTGGCACGCGGCGCCAGCTGCTTGTACAGGCGTAGAGCCAGTTCTTGCACACGCGCGGCTTGGGCCAGGTCGACGCCGAAGCGTTTTTGCAGCGCCGCCACCGAAGCTTCGCGCATGTCCAGCACGGTGGCGCCATCGCCGGCGCGCTCGGTTTCCAGGCGTTCGACCAGGTCGAAGATCACGCCTTGGCGCAAAGCGCCCTTGGCGGGCAGCAGCTCACGGATGCCGAACTGGGTCAGCAAGGTGTAGAGGATGCAGAGGCCGCCGCCGACCACGGCGCGGCGGTCTTCTTTCAGGCCGGGCAGGTTGAGCTGCTCCATGCTGCCCGCTTCCAGGGCGCGTTCGATGCACCAGCGCAGCGCCTCGGGCGTGATGCGGCCGTCGGTCTGGCCGCTGGCGGCAAGGATCTGGGCGACAGCGCCAACCGTGCCTGAGGAGCCCAGGGCTTCCTGCCACATCGAGGGTTTGAACAAGGCAAAGGCTTCTTCCAGTTCAGCGCCGGCCGCCACTTGCGCGGCACGGAAGGCTTCGGCGGTGAACTGGCCGTCTGGGAAAAAGCGCAACGACAGGCTGACGCTGCCGACCTGGAAGGATTCGGCCGTGATCGGCTTGCGGCCACGGCCCAGAATCATCTCGGTCGAGCGGCCACCGATGTCGATCACCAGGCGCGGCAAGGTCGAGGGCTGCAGACGGGCGACGCCGGCGAAGATCAGGCGTGCTTCTTCGCGGCCGGAGATGACTTCGATCGGGTAGCCCAGCGCTTCTTTGGCGCGTGCCAGAAAGGCATTGCGGTTGCGCGCCTCGCGCAGGGTCTGGGTGGCCACGGCGCGCACGCGTGCGGCCGGAAAGCCTTCCAGGCGGCTGGCAAAGCGGCGCAGGCAGTCCAGGCCGCGCTGCATGGCGGCTTCGGTCAGCATGCCTTCACCGTCCAGTCCGGCGCCCAGGCGCACGGTTTCTTTCAGGTATTCCAGGCGCTTGTACTGGCCGCGTGGCAGGTGGGCGATCTCCAGTCTGAAGCTGTTGGAGCCCATGTCGATGGCGGCAAGCGGGGCGGTGGCCGGCACAGAGAGCTCGGCGGCGCGGGAGGCGGCAGGCAAATTCATGGCGGCATTGTCGTGGCAAACCGATGGCATCTCTGTGTCGGAGTCGCGCAGTCGCTCGCTTGACAGGCTTGCTAAGATGAAGAAGAAAGCCAATGCAGGGTGCCAGATGCACCGCCGCTTGGCTGCAGGGAGGCTGGTTCAGCCTCCCCTTGTTTTTGTGACCGGCACTTTTGGGGCCGGTGTGGGCGCCACGAGGCGCTCGCCACCTGGAATGACATGACTCTGTTTTATATCGTGCTGGCCACCTTCAGCGGCGGCCTGCTCTCGGTGCTGATTGCCGCCAGCGTCACCGTCAGCCTGCTCGGCCGGGTGGTCAAGCACCTGGTCGGCCTGTCCACCGGGGTGCTGCTGGGCACGGCCTTGCTCCATGTGCTGCCCGAGGCCTTTGAAAGCCAGGCCAGCCCGCATGCCCTGTTCATGACCTTGCTGGGCGGCCTGATGTTCTTCTTCCTGTTGGAGAAGGCCGAGCTCTACCGTCACACCCACCATCACGAAGGTGATGGCCACCACCATCACCATCATTTCGATGTCGAGCAGGCGGGCCGGGGCGGCTTGAGCGTGCTGGTCGGCGACAGCATCCACAATTTCTGTGACGGCATCATCATCGCCGCCGCGTTTCTGGCCGACCCGCATTTGGGCCTGGTCACCTCGCTGGCCATCATCGCCCATGAGATTCCGCAAGAGGTCGGCGACTACATCGTGCTGCTCAATGCCGGCTTCTCGCGCGGCAAGGCCTTGCTCTTCAATGCCATCTCGGGTCTGGCTGCGGTGGTCGGTGGGGTGCTCGGTTACTTTGTGGTCGGCCCCTGGGAAAGCCTGTTCCCGTTTTTGCTGGTGGCGGCCAGCAGCAGCTTCATCTATGTCGCCGTGGCCGACTTGATCCCACAGTTGCAGCGCCGCTTGCCCCTGCGCGAGACCTGGCTGCAGCTGCTCTGGCTGAGTGCCGGCCTGGCCATTCCCCTGGTCGTGGTGGCGCTGTCAGGCAAGCATTGAGCTGAGTCGGCGCGCCAGCGTTCCAGCAAAAAGGGCCGGCGCTGCGTATTTGCAGCCCGGCCCTTTGTCTTGTGTGCGCTGGGCTTCAGCGCACGACCAGCACTGGCACCTTGCAGTGGGTGAGCACCTTCTGGGTCTCGCTGCCCAGCAAGAGCGCTTGCACGCCGCGGCGGCCATGCGAGGCCATGACGACCAGATCGCAGTCGTTCTTGGCCGCGTACTCGATGATGGCCTCCCAGGCGTGGATGGCCTCGAGCGTGTGGCCTTCATGGGGCACGCCGGCGGCTTCGCTCAAGCCCAGCACGGCCTTGACGCGGGCGCTGGCAATGCGCTCCTGCGCGTCGAAGAATTCCTGCGGCGGGGTCGGCTGCATTTCCGACACGGCGCTGTAGGGAAAAGGCTCCTTGACGCTCAGGGCATAGACCTTGGCGCCATGGAGCTTGGCCATGGCGATGGCGGTGTGGATGGCCTTGGTGGAAATGTCTGAGCCGTCAGTGGGCACCAGAATGCGCTTGAACATGGCGAACCTCCGTTGTTGTGGACTTCAGTTTCGTAGCGGCAGAGCTCGCCCATCTTGCGCTATGTCAAGTGAATTGCCCAGTCCACGCTTTCAGCCCTTGGCCACCGGTCGGCTCGGGTCGGACGACCACTCACTCCAGGAGCCCGGGTAGAGGCGTGAACCTGTGAGCCCCGCGTGTTCCATGGCCAGCAGGTTGTGGCAGGCCGTGACACCCGAGCCGCACTGATGCACCACCTCTTCGGGCCGGTAGGGGGCGAGCAATGCGCTGAACTCACGGTGTAGCTGCTCGGGCGACTTGAAGCGGCCATCCTCTTGCAGATTGTTTTTGAACAAGCGATTGCTGGCGCCGGGAATATGACCAGCCTGTGCGTCCAGGGGCTCGACTTCCCCGCGGAAACGTTCGGGCGCACGCGCGTCGATCAGGCGGACGCGGCCCAGTTCTGCTCGCAACTGTTCGGCGTCTAGGCTGCCGACCTGGCTGTCTTGCAAGACCGGGCTGGCGGCCTGGCCCAGGGCCGGGGCATGGCTGAGCGCGCCGCCGCTGGCCAGCCAGGCTGCGTGCCCGCCATCCAGCACCGCCACTTCGGCGTGGCCGATCCAGCGCAGCATCCACCACAGCCGCGCTGCATACATGCCGCCTTGGCCGTCGTAGACCACGGCTTGCAGACCCGGGCGCAGGCCGATGGCCGCCATGCGTGTGGCGAAGTCAGCGCGGTCCGGCAAGGGGTGGCGGCCTCGGAACACGCCGTCCGGTCCGGTCTGCGCGGCACTGAGGTCGCGGTCCAGATGCAGATAGTGAGCGCCGGGGATGTGGCCCAGGGCATGGTTGCGCTCGCCGGCTCCGGTGTCTGCGAGGTCGAAGCTGGTGTCGACCAGGAGCAAGGGCTGGCCGGCGGCCAGGGCTTGCTGCAACTGGGCGGCGGAAATCAAGGTTTGATAGTTGCTGTGGCTCATGGGCGGCTTTGGTCTTGGGGTGGCGACGCCGGCGATTGTCTACCGGCTTGCGCCCAGCTGGCGCCGACGCCGGCCGCCACAATCAGGGCCATGCCGGCCAGGGTGCCGGCATCCACGGCCTCGCCGAAAAACAGCAGGGCGTAGCCGACCGAGAAGACGATGCCGAGGTACTGCAATGCGGCGTTGACCAGAGCTTTGCCGCGGCCATAGGCGCGCGTCATCATCAGCTGGGCTGCGGTGGCCAGCAGGCCCACGGCCAGCAGCAGCGCCAGGCCTTCCGGGCTGTGTCCGTGCAGGCCTTGCGTCAGGCCCAGTTGCTGCATGCCTGCGGTGATCAAAGCGCCGGCCAGCACGCCGCCCAGTGAGAAATAGAAGACCACCCGGTATTCGGGCTCGCCGGCTCGGCCCAAGCCAGCCACCTGCAAATAGGCCAGGGCCGAGAGCATGCCGGCGACCAGGCCGATCAGGCCGGCGCTGATTTGGTCTTGCGCCAGGGTTGGGCGCAGCACCAGGGCCACGCCGACAAAGCCCAGCAGCACGGCGGCCACCAGGCGTGGCCGCACCGGCGCGGTCTTGAACAGCAGAGCGCCCAGAATCATGAACACTGCCATCCAGACCGAGGACATATAGCTCAGCGTCATGGCCGTGCTCAAAGGCAGCTGGCCGATCGAGTAGAACCACAGCGACAGGGCCAGCACCCCGGCCAGGCTGCGACCGAAATGCTTGAGCGGCACTTGGGTGCGCAGGCTCTTGCCCTGGAAGGCCGCCATGCCGGCCACGATCAGCACGCCGATCAGGCTGCGGTACATGACGATCTCGCTGGCGTCGTAGTGGCGCGAAGCCAGCTTGACGCAGACGCCCATGCTGGCGAACAAGAAGGTGGCGGCGACGATCAGCAGGGAGGCGGACATGGAGGGCAGGGCAAGCTTGGGCGTGGACTCAGAAAAGACAACGCCCCGGCAGGCAAGCTGCGCAGGGCGTCGAAGGAGGTTTTGTCGGTCTGGGCGCTCAGCGGTCCAGCTTCATCTCTCGCCGGTACCACTGGTGGAAGTGGCGCATGCCGTCTTCCATCGGGCTTTGGTAGGGGCCCACTTCGTTGTCGCCGCGTTCCATCAGCGCGCGTCGGCCTTGGTCCATGCGCAGGGCGATCTCATCGTCTTCCACACAGGTTTCCATATAAGCGGCTTGATGGGCCTCGACGAAGTCGCGCTCGAAGGCGGCGATTTCCTCGGGGTAGTAGAACTCGACGATGTTGGCGGTCTTTTGCGGCCCTTGCGGGAACAGCGTGGACACGACCAGCACATGCGGGTACCACTCGACCATGATGTGCGGGTAGTAGGTCAGCCAGATCGCGCCGGACTCGGGCGGGCGGCCCTCGCGGTACTTGAGCAGCTGTTCATGCCAGCGCTGGTAGACCGGCGAGCCGGGCTTGGCCAGGTCTTTGTGGATGCCCACGGTCTGCACCGAATGGTGCTCGCCGAACTCCCAAGCCAGGTCGTCGCAGGTGACGAATTGGCCCAGGCCCGGGTGGAAGGGGCCGACGTGGTAGTCCTCGAGGTAGACCTCGATGAAAGTCTTCCAGTTGTAGTCGCACTCATGCACATGGACCTTGTCCAGCACATAGCCCGAGAAATCGAGTTGGGCAGCTGCCCCTAGATTTTTCAGCGAGGCGGCGACATCGTGACCGTTGTCCTCGAACAGCAGGCCGTTCCACTCGCGCAGCGGGTAGTTGTTCAGGTTCAGGCAGGGGTCGTGGTCGAAATGCGGCGCGCCGATCAGCTCGCCCTGGAGGCTGTAGGTCCAGCGGTGCAGAGGGCAGACGATGTTGCTGCGGGTGTTGCCACGGCCGCGCAGCATCACGGCCTGGCGGTGGCGGCAGACGTTGGAGATCAGCTCCAGGCCCTGCGGGGTGCGCACCAGGGCGCGGCCTTCTTTTTCCTGCGGCAGGGCGTAGTGATCGCCCACCTCCGGCACGGCCAGGGCGTGGCCGATATAGCGCGGGCCGGCCTTGAAGATCAGCTCTTGCTCGCGCTGGTACAGGTCCGGGTCGAAATAGGCGGTGACTGGCAGCTGGCTGGCTGCACTGGGTGCTGCGGTCGAAGCTGCATGGGCAGTCGCGCCGGAGCTTTGTGGTGTTTCAATCAATGAGAGGTCGATGCTCAGGTCGGACATGATCCAAGTGGGTCTCCTAGAAACCGGGGTGTCGGCCTGTGCCGATGTGGCCCCTGACGGGGCTCGATGGGAAAATTGGGTGAGGCGACGGGAGCCTAGGCCCCAGCCCCGGCAGGGGGCGAACCGTTTGCGCTCTGACCGGCAAGCGGCCACTGGGCCGCGAGCAGGCAAAGAGGCGGGATTGTACCCAGGCCGGGCGAAATGCGCTGTCTCATGGCGCCACAGATGGCCGGCACTGCGTGGCAAGCTTGTTACAGATCAAAAAAGTCGTGCTGAGCGGACTGACTACAATCGAGGTTTGCTTGAACGAACAATGACCCGATCCAGCAGTGCCTCCAAAGCCGCAACCAAAGCCGCCTCTCCCCAGGCGGCTGAGGATCTGGCGCACCTCAGCTACGAGCAAGCGCTCGGCGAGTTGGAAGGTTTGCTGGCCGATATGGAGGGCGGCCAATTGCCGCTTGATCAGTTGCTGGAGAGTTACAAGCGGGGTGCCGGCCTGTTGGGCTTGTGCCGATCGCGACTGCAGGCCGTAGAACAACAAGTCAAGGTGCTGGAGGGCGAGGGATTGAAACAATGGGGAGAATCCTGAGCGTGGATGCTGGTGTGTTTGAACAATGGATGCAGCGCTCGCTCGCTGCTTGCGAAACCGCTTTGGATGGATTCGTCCCGGTAGATGCCCCGGCCGGTATCGGCGAAGCGATGCGCTACGCCGTGCTCGACGGTGGCAAGCGCTTGCGCCCCTTGCTGGTTTTGGCGACCGGTGAGGCTGTGGCGGGTCATGCCGAGGCCGCCATGCGCGCAGCTTGTGCCGTGGAGCTGATCCATGCCTACTCCCTGGTGCACGACGACATGCCCTGCATGGACGACGATGTGCTGCGTCGCGGCAAACCTACGGTGCACGTCAAGTTCGGCGAGGCCCAAGCCATGCTGGCGGGCGACGCCATGCAGGCCTTGGCCTTTGAGGTGCTGACGCCGGACGCTGCGGATTCAGACATGGCGCCCGCTCTTCAAGCGCGTCTGTGCAGCCTGCTCGCCCGCTCGGCCGGTCATGCCGGCATGGCCGGCGGCCAGGCCATTGACTTGGCCAGTGTGGGCAAGCAATTGGACGAATGCACCCTGCGTGATATGCACCGCCGCAAGACCGGCGTGCTCCTGCAAGCCAGTGTGATGATGGGTGCGGCCTGTGGTGACATCAGCCCCATGGCCCGTCAATGCCTGTCGGATTACGGCGCGGCCCTG
Source organism: Paucibacter sp. DJ2R-2 (assembly GCF_025717675.1). Classification (GTDB taxonomy): domain Bacteria; phylum Pseudomonadota; class Gammaproteobacteria; order Burkholderiales; family Burkholderiaceae_C; genus Paucibacter_A. The sequence goes on along the minus strand of NZ_JAJIRT010000002.1, from coordinate 62,327 downwards.
GGGCTGGCCTTCCAGGTGGTCGATGACATCCTTGATGTGACCCAGGATTCGGCTGTGCTGGGCAAGACCGCCGGCAAGGACCAGGATGCCAACAAACCGACCTATGTGTCGGTGCTGGGCCTGGAGCCGGCTCGCAATCTGGCGCGCCAGCTGCGCGATGACGCACACCGCGCCCTGGCGGCCAGCGGACTGCGCAACACCGCCTGGCTGGGCTTGTTGGCCGATATGGTCGTGGAACGAGACAACTGAGAAGCCGCGGCACCATCCATGAGTGACTCCCTGCTGCATACGATCAACAGCCCGGCCGATCTGCGCCGGCTGCCGCGCACCGACCTGCCCAGGCTGGCCGGCGAGCTGCGTGCCTATGTGCTGGACACCCTGTCCAATTCGCGCATCGGCGGCCATTTGGGCTCCAATCTGGGCACGGTCGAGCTGACCGTGGCTCTGCACTATGTGTTCAACACCCCGCATGACCGCCTGGTTTGGGATGTCGGCCACCAGACCTACCCGCACAAGGTCCTGACCGGTCGCCGCGAGGCGCTCAGCACCATCCGCCATATGGGCGGCATCAGCGGCTTTCCGCGGCGCGACGAAAGCGAGTACGACACCTTCGGCACCGGTCACTCGAGCACGTCCATTTCGGCGGCCCACGGCATGGCCATGGCCGCCAAGATCAAGGGTGAGGACCGCAAGGCCGTGGCCATCATCGGCGACGGCGCGATGACGGCCGGCATGGCTTTCGAAGCGCTGAACAACGCCGGCGTCGCCCATGGCGGCGTGCTTGGCGATGTGCTGGTCATCCTGAACGACAACGACATGTCGATCAGCCCGCCGGTGGGTGCGCTGAACAAATACCTGGCCCGGCTGATGAGCGGCAGTTTCTACACCACGGCCCGTGAAGGCGCCAAGTCGGTGCTCAAGAACACGCCGCTGTATGAGTTCGCCAAGCGCTTCGAGGAACACACCAAGGGCATGGTTGTGCCTGGGACCATCTTCGAGGAGTTCGGCTTCAACTATGTCGGCCCAATCGATGGCCACGACCTCGATTCCCTGATTCCGACGCTGGAGAACCTGCGCAGCAAGAAGGGCCCGCAGTTTCTCCATGTGGTCACCAAAAAAGGCCAGGGCTACAAGCTGGCCGAGGCGGACCCGGTCAAGTACCACGCGGCGCCGGGCAAGTTCGACCCTTCGGTCGGCTTCGTCAAGTCGGCCACGCCGGCCAAGACCAGCTTCACCCAGGTCTTCGGCGACTGGCTCTGCGATATGGCCGAGGCCGACAGCCGCCTGATCGGCATCACGCCGGCCATGCGCGAAGGCTCGGGCATGGTGGAGTTCCACAAGCGTTTCCCGACCCGCTACCACGATGTCGGCATCGCCGAGCAGCATGCGGTGACGGTGGCCGGAGGCATGGCCTGCGAGGGCATGAAGCCGGTGGTCGCCATTTATTCCACCTTCCTGCAGCGTGCCTACGACCAGTTGATCCACGATGTGGCCCTGCAGAACCTGCCGGTGCTGTTCGCGCTGGACCGTGCCGGTCTGGTCGGTGCCGATGGCGCCACCCATGCTGGCAATTACGACATCGCCTTCACCCGCTGCATCCCAAACATGGCGGTGCTGACTCCGGCCGATGAAAACGAGTGCCGCCAAGCGCTCTACACCGGCTTCCAGCACAGCGGCCCGGTGACGGTGCGCTACCCGCGCGGCGCCGGTGTCGGCACCGAGATCCAGAAGACCATGAGCCTCTTGCCCTGGGGCAAGGGTGAGCTGCGTCGGCAATCGAGCAAGCCGCAGTTGTCTGGCGCAGCCGGCGCGCCGCGCATCGCCATCCTGGCTTTCGGTACCTTGCTCTACCCGGCCCTGGAAGCGGCTGAGCAACTCGATGCAACCGTGGCCAATATGCGGTTTGTGAAGCCGCTCGATGTCGAGCTGGTCACCGAACTGGCGCGCAGTCATGACGCCCTGGTCACCGTGGAAGACGGTTGCCTGATGGGCGGTGCCGGTTCGGCGGTGATGGAGGCTTTGCAGGCGGCTGGCCTCAATCCGCCGGTGCTGGTGCTGGGCCTGCCCGATGAATTCATCGAGCATGGCGAGGTGCCCAAGCTGATGGCAGCTTGCGGCCTGGACGCCAGCGGCATCGAACAAGCCATCCTCAAGCGCTTCGGCGCTCGGCCTAGCTTGCTGCGTCCCGCGGCCAATCAGTGAGCGTTTTGCGAAGACCTTGCCTCGGCAAGGTCGGTCGCTTGCTGGCAAGCTGAGGCTCTCAGGGTTATCCCGATATTTCAGCGGCCGCATTGCCGGGCTGCGCACCAGATTGCATGAACCAAGTCACCAGCGCCCTCCACATTCCCGACACCCAGAGCGAGCGCGATGAGCGCCACCTCGTCATCCAGCGCGTCGGCGTCAAGGATGTGCGCTACCCGCTGCAGATCCAGATCGGCACGCAGGCGCAGCCCACCGTGGGCACCTGGACGCTGGACGTCAGCCTGCCGGCGGAGAAGAAGGGCACGCACATGTCCCGCTTCGTCGCCTGGCTCGACGCCCTGCAAGCGCCGCTGGATGCAGGCTCCTTGCGTGAACTGCATGGCCAGATGCTGGCCAAGCTGGAGGCGGTCGAAGGGCGCATCGAAGTGGCGTTCAGCTTCTTCATTCGCAAACGCGCGCCGGTCTCGGGCATCGAGAGTCTGTTGGACTACCAAGGCCGCCTGATCTCTGAGACCCGCGCCGGCCAGACCACGGTCTGGGCTGAGGTGGCCGTGCCGGTCAAGAGCCTGTGCCCCTGCTCCAAAGAAATCTCCGACTACGGCGCCCACAATCAGCGCTCGCTGGTGACCGTGCGTGCCGAAATCGGCGCTCAGCCGGTCAGCTGGCAAGAGCTGGTGCGTTTCGCCGAAGAAAGCGCCTCCAGCGAAATCTGGCCCCTGCTCAAGCGCAGCGACGAGAAGTGGATCACCGAGCACGCCTACGAGAACCCCAAGTTCGTCGAGGACTTGGTGCGTGATGTGGCTCTGCGTTTGAACGCTGATCCGCGCATCGGCCGCTACACCGTCGACGTGGAGAACTTCGAGTCCATCCACAACCATTCGGCTTACGCGCGCATCGAGCGGCTCTGACAGATTCAGCGGAGCGCTTGCTCCAAGGCGCGGCTCATGCGCTCAGCCTGAGCCTGCAGCGACTGCAAAAAGCTCTGTGCCAGCGGCTGCGCCGGCCGGTACAGCGGCAGCAGGGCCGAGACCTGAAAAGGCACGGATACGCTGAATCGGCGTAGCTGCAGCCCAGAGCCGGCCAGGGCCAGCGCCGTCAAGGGATTGACGATGGCCAGGCCTAAGCCTTGCTGCACCATCGCGCACACGGCCACGGCGCTGTGGGTTTCCACGCGCAGACGGCGCTGTACGCCGGCATCAGTGAACAAGGCATCCAGCTGCAGCCGGTAAGGGTCCTCGGCCGAGAGGCTGATGAAGTCCTGGCCTTCAAAGTCGGCCGGCTGCAGGACCTTTCGCTCCAGGAGCGGGTGGCCCGCAGGCAACACACACACCTCATCCAGGGTCAGCACCGGCACTCGCTGTGTGCCCTCGGCGCTGTGCGCCTGCTGCTCGCTCAGGCCCAGGTCGAAGCGCTGGGCGGCCATCCATTCCTCCAGCAGTGGTGATTCCTGCGGCGTGATGGACAGCTGGGCCGCCGGGTGGGCGGACAGAAAGTCGGCGCAGGCGGCGGGTAGCAGGGCATGGCTGAGCGCCGGCAGGCAGAGCACGGCCAGCTGCACCTGTTCGTCTCGACCCAGCTGAGCGGCGCGGCTGCGGATGCGGTCCAGTCCCTGGTAGCTGCGCTGCACTTCCTCGAACAAGGCCAGGCCCCGCGCCGTGGCGCGCAGGCGGCCGCGTTGACGCTCGAACAAGGCATAGCCCAGCAGTTGTTCCAAGCGGGCCAGCTCGCGACTCAGCGTCGGCTGCGAGCTGCGCAGCAGCAAGGCAGCCTCGGTGACGCTGCCGGCCGTCATGACGGCGCGGAACACTTCGATATGGCGCAGGCTGATGTCAGGGCTCATGCCGATAGCATATCCAAAGTGAATGAACTGTAGAAAAATCAATATTTGAATGAATGGCGTGGCACTGGCATTCTTCGCTCATTCCCTGAACCCCTGCCCGCGAGAGACTGCCCATGCCTGCTGCAACCCTGACCCCCACCCGCCTGCAAAGCCTGGCCCAGAACTTCGGCACGCCTTTGTGGGTCTACGACGCCGGCATCATCCGTGAGCGCATCGCTGCGCTGCGGGCTTTCGATGCCATCCGCTTTGCGCAAAAAGCCTGTTCCAACACCCACATCCTGCGCCTGATGCGCGAGCAGGGTGTCAAGGTCGATGCCGTCTCGCGCGGCGAGGTGCTGCGTGCCTTGGCGGCCGGTTACCGCGCCGATGGCTCGGTGCATTCGGACATCGTCTTCACGGCAGACCTGCTGGACCGCGAGACCCTGGCGACCGTGATCGAGCACCAGGTGCCGGTCAATGCCGGCTCCATCGACATGCTGCACCAGCTGGGCGCCGCCTCACCCGGCCACGGCGTCTGGCTGCGCATCAACCCCGGCTTCGGCCACGGCCACAGCAACAAGACCAACACCGGCGGTGAGCACAGCAAGCATGGCATCTGGCACGCCGACCTGCCGGCCGCCCTGGCGGTGGTGCAGTCGCGAGGCCTGCGCCTGATCGGCCTGCACATGCACATCGGCTCGGGCGTGGACTACCGCCACCTGTCCGAAGTTTGCGGCGCCATGCTGGACCTGGTGCGCCAGGTGCAGGCCGCGGGCATGGACCTGCAGGCAATCTCGGCCGGCGGCGGCTTGTCCATTCCTTACCGCGCCGGTGAGCCGGTCATCGACACGGCGCACTACTTCGGCCTCTGGGATCAGGCGCGTCAGCAGGCGCAAACCCTGCTGGGCCACGCGCTGCAGTTGGAAATCGAGCCGGGCCGCTACCTGGTGGCCGAGAGCGGCGTGCTGCTGGCCGAGGTGCATGCCAGCAAGGATGTGGGCCGCAACCATTTCGTGCTGGTCGACGCCGGCTTCAACGAGCTGATGCGCCCGGCCATGTACGGTGCCTTCCATGCCATGAGCCTGCTGCCCGTCGATGGCAAAGAGGCGCGCGCCGAGCGGCCCACGGTGGTCGCCGGCCCGCTCTGCGAGTCGGGTGATGTGTTCACGCAAGTGGACGGCGGCGTGGTCGAGCCGCGCCTGCTGCCGGCTGCCCAGGTCGGTGATGTGCTGGTCATTCACGACACCGGAGCCTACGGCGCCTCCATGTCCAGCAACTACAACAGCCGCCCGCTGGCGGCCGAAGTGTTGGTCGACGGAGAACAGCAGCGCTTGATCCGCCGCCGGCAGACCGTGGAAGAGCTGCTGACGCTGGAATCCTTCTGAGAGCTTGAGAGTTTTCTACTGCGCGGCCGCCATGCGTCGTTGGTCCGGTGCTCGGAATCCTCACGTACAGGAAGTACGTTCCGGTTCCTGTGCTCCGTCCGCCTAGCCTGACGGCCGCTCGCTACGAAAACTCACAAGCTTTGCGCGCATGACGGTGGCATGACGTTCCGACATGGCCCCCGATAGTCCGGCTCAATAGGCTCAAGCAATGACAGTGATTTGATTAATCAAACCAGCAAGCCGGGGCTTGCTTTTATGATTCGTCCATCGCAGGTTTTCGAGCTTGTCCTGTTCTTTTTGTTCCGTTCTGTCTTTCAACCCAAAGGAAACGTCATGTCCCTGATCAACACCCAAGTCCAGCCCTTCAAGACCGAAGCCTTCCACAACGGCAAGTTCATCACCGTCAGCGACGAAAGCCTGAAGGGCAAGTGGTCTGTGCTGATCTTCATGCCGGCTGCCTTCACTTTCAACTGCCCGACCGAAGTGGAAGACGCGGCCGACAGCTACGCTGAGTTCCAAAAGGCTGGTGCCGAGGTCTACATCGTCACCACCGACACCCACTTCTCGCACAAGGTCTGGCACGAAACTTCGCCGGCCGTGGGCAAGGCCAAGTTCCCCCTGGTCGGCGACCCGACCCACAAGCTGACCCGCGCTTTCGGCGTGCACATTGAAGAAGAAGGCCTGGCTCTGCGCGGCACCTTCGTGATCAATCCGGACGGCATCATCAAGACCGCCGAAGTTCACTCCAACGAAATCGCCCGTGACGTGTCGGAAACCCTGCGCAAGCTGAAGGCCGCCCAGTACACCGCCGCCAACCCCGGCCAAGTGTGCCCGGCCAAGTGGAAGGAAGGCGCCAAGACCATCGCTCCTTCGCTGGACCTGGTCGGCAAGATCTAAGAAGTCTCTTAACTTCGATCTGATCGAATGAAGATTGAATTCGCAGGCCCGGGAGGGCTTGCGAATCCCCCAGCGCAAGGCTTGATGTCAAAGCAACGCTGAAAGCGTCCCGGCCTCCGCCAGGGTGTTTTCAGAGTGGCTTTGTAGCGCCACGCCTGAACAACACCTAGGAGAGTCACCATGTTGGACGCCGCCCTGAAGTCCCAGCTCAAGTCTTATCTTGAGCGCGTCACCCAGCCTTTCGAGATCATTGCCAGCCTGGACCAGCGCGAGGCCTCGAGCGAATTGCTCGGCCTGCTGCAGGACATCGCGGCCATGTCCGACAAGATCATCCTCAAGACCGACGGCCAGGCCGAACGCCGCCCGTCCTTCGCGCTGAACCGCGTCGGTTCGGACATGAAGCTGAGCTTCGCCGCCATTCCGCTCGGCCATGAGTTCACCTCCCTGGTGCTGGCCCTGCTGTGGGTGGGCGGCCACCCGCCCAAGGTCGAGCCGGAAGTGCTGGATCAGATTCGCAGCCTCGACGGCGACTACAGCTTCGAGGTGTACATGTCCTTGAGCTGTCACAACTGCCCGGACGTGGTGCAGGCGCTCAGCCTGATGGCCGTGCAGAACCCGCGCATCCAAACCGTCATCATCGACGGCGGCCTGTTCCAGGACGAGGTCAATGCCCGTGAGGTCATGGCCGTGCCCAGCATCTACCTGAACGGCCAGGTCTTCGGCTCCGGCCGCATGACGGTGGAAGAAATCGTCGCCAAGCTCGACAGCAGCACCGCTGGCAAGGATGCGGCCAAGCTCTCGGCCAAAGAGGCGTTCGATGTGCTGGTGGTCGGCGGTGGCCCGGCCGGCGCGGCCGCCGCGGTTTATGCGGCGCGCAAGGGCATTCGCACCGGCATCGCCGCCGAGCGCTTCGGTGGCCAGGTCAACGACACCTTGGCGATCGAGAACTACATCTCGGTGCTGGAAACCGATGGCCCCAAGTTCGCCATGGGCCTGGAAGCCCATGTCAAAGCCTATGGCGTCGATGTGATGAATCTGCAGCGCGGGGACAGTTTGATTCCGGCCGCTGAACCCGGCGGTCTGGTCGAGATCAAGATGGCCAATGGCGGCTCGCTGAAATCCAAGACCGTGATTCTGAGCACCGGCGCGCGCTGGCGCAATGTCAATGTGCCGGGCGAACAGCAGTACAAGAACAAGGGCGTGGCCTACTGCCCCCATTGCGACGGCCCGCTGTTCAAGGGCAAGCGCGTGGCGGTGATCGGTGGCGGCAACTCCGGCGTCGAAGCCGCCATCGACCTGGCCGGCTTGGTGGCCCATGTCACCCTGATCGAATTCGGTGAGGCCTTGCGGGCCGACGCAGTGCTGGTCAGCAAGCTCAAGAGCCTGCCCAACGTCAGCATCCACACCCAGGCGCAGACCACCGAGCTGACCGGCGACGGCCACAAGCTCAACGGCCTCAGCTACACCGACCGTGCCACGGGCGAGGCGCGGCACATCGAGCTGGACGGCGTGTTCGTGCAGATCGGCCTGGTGCCCAACACCGAGTGGCTCAAGGGCGTGGTCGAGCTGAGCAAGCATGGCGAGATCGTCGTCGACGCCAAGGGACAGACCTCGGTGCCGGGCGTGTTCGCGGCCGGTGACGCCACCACCGTGCCCTACAAGCAGATCATCATCGCCGCTGGTGATGGCGCCAAGTCGGCCTTGAGCGCTTTCGATTACCTGATGCGCCAGCCGGCGGTCTGAGCGTGGCGATGCAGTAGAGCCGGACTGGCGCCTGGGTTCGCCTGCCGCTTCAGCCGGCACCCAGGCTGCGCCAAACCGGGCCCAGGCCCCAGGCCCAGGCCGCCGCAGCCAGCGCTGCGGTGTAGAGGCAGGCCAACAGGCCGGCGCCCAGCGCGTACAGCACCAAGAGGCCGTCGCGCAAGGCCAGGGCCAGTCCCAGCAGCGCCACGCTGAGGGCCGGCAGCACATTGCCCAAGGGCAAGGGCAGGAAGATCAAGGCCCCCATCAAAGCCACCAGCGCCGCCATCCCGGGTTGCGGGCCGGGCTGCGGCAGCAGGCCCGGCAGGCGCTGCGGGCGCGCGAAGCGGCCCGCTTTTCCGTAGAGCCAGGCCATCAGCAGCAAGGCTCGGCGCGCCCAGCGCGCCGGCATCTGAAAACCCGCCACCCGCTGCGGCAGTGCACCCAGGCGCTCGCCGCGCCACAAGGGCAGTGCCAACATCATGAGCGCCAGGCCCATGACATTGCCCACCCCCGGCACCGGCAGCACGCAAGGGGCCGCCAGCAGCAGCAAGAGCGAGCCCAAGGCGGCGGAGCCTTGCCAGGCGGCCAGCTGAGCCAGGGTGACAGGTGCTGTCGTCAGACCCTCGGCCGCAGCGCGCAAGCGCTGTTGCGGTGAAGGTGGCGGCGGCTCCTCCGTCGCTGGCAGTGGGTGAGTTGTTGGGTCGGCCGACATAGGGATTCAAGTGTCCCCGGCGCGTGTGACGGCCGTGTGCGGCGTTGCTGTGACAGCGCATGCGCAGCTTCATGACAGCGTCACGGCTTCTTCATCAAGCCTGCCTAGACTCGCCAGCCATTGGTCGACCCGGCCGCTTCTTCGACCACACCCATGATGGCCCGACTCCTCGGTCTGCTCTTGCTGGCAAGCCTGCTCAGCGCCTGTTCACCGCGGCTGCTGCTGGTGCGCGGCGTGGCCGATGAGTTGGCCAGTCAGGGCCAGGCGGAGGAGGAAGACCTGGGCCTGGCGCGTGAGGCCGGCGCTTTTTACCTGAAGCTGTCGGAATCGCTGCTGCGCCAGACCCCGGACCATCTCGCCCTGGCCGAATCGGTGGCCGGCGGCTTCACGCAGTACAGCTATGCCTTTGTGGCTTTCGAGGCCGAGCGCCTGGACGGCCGCGATGCCCGCGCCGCGCAGCTGCTGCGCCAGCGCGCCGCTCGCCTGTACCAGCGCGCCCAGCGCCACGCCATGACGGCGCTGGAGCTACATCATGGCGGCACCCTGCTGAAAGCCTTGCAGGGCGGCCAGCCTCTTGCTGCGCTGCCGGCGCTGCCGCCCGAACAAGTGGGCCTGGCCTACTGGGCCGCGGCTTCTTGGGGCGCGGCCATTTCTCTGTCCAAGGACCGCCCCGAAGCCGTCGCCGATCTGCCCACGGTGCAGCGCCTGGCCGAGCTGGCCTGGGCGACCCGGCCCGAGCATGGCGACGGCGCGCTGGCCGCCTTGCTGGGCACGCTGGAGGCGGCCCGCCCGGGCGGCAGCAGCGCCCGCGCTGAAGCCCTGTTCGCGCAGGCCATCGCCGCCGGCGGCGGCCGCAATGCCGGTGTCTACGTCGGCAAGGCCGAGTCCCTGGCCCAGCCGGCCGGCGACCGCGCGGCCTTCGATGCCTTGCTCCGCCAGGCCTTGGCCGTGCCCGGCAACAGCCTGGGCAACCAGGTGATGCGCGTGCGCGCGCAATGGCTGCTCGACAGCGCCGACGATTTGTTCTGAGGCCGGCGCGGCCTCTAGTGCCCCCTCTCACTCCGCCGAACCGCGAATCCACCATGACACGATTGAACCGCCGCCACGCCGCCGCCCTCTTGCTGGCCCTGTCCACCGCTGCCACCTCTTGGGCGCAAGCGCCGGTGCAGCTGCGCATCGGCAGCCTGGTGCCCAAGAACTCGCAATACCACCAGCAACTGATGGAAATGGGCGAGGGCTGGCGGGCGGCCCAGGGCGGCAATGCCCGTTTTGTGGTGTTCACCGATGGCAGCCAAGGCGGCGAGGCCGAGCTGGCGCGGCGCATGCGCATCGGCCAGTTGCAAGGCGCGCTGATGTCGGTGGTGGGCTTGCGCGAGATCGAGCCGACGGTGGCCGCCTTGCAGAACCTGCCCCTGCTGTTCCGCAGCTGGGAGGAGGTCGACCATGTGCGCGAGAAGATGCGCCCGGCCATGGAGCAGCGCTTTCTCGAACGCGGCTTTGTGGTGGTGGCCTGGGGCGATGCCGGCTGGGTGCGCTTCTTCTCCAAGGAGCCGGCGTCGCGGCCCGATGACTTCAAGCGTATGAAGTTCTTTGCCTGGGGTTCGGAGCCCGAGCAGCAGGCCATCATGAAAAACCTCGGCTACACGCCGGTGCCGCTGGAAACGGCCGACATCCTGCCGGCCATGCAGACCGGCATGATCAGCGTGGTGCCGTCGACGCCGTATTTCGCCCTGGCCAGCCAGATCTACAACACCGCCTCGAACATGCTGGACATCAACTGGGCGCCCATCGTCGGCGCCCTGGTGGTCACCAAGAAGGCCTGGGACGCCATGACCCCCGCGGCGCAGCAGGCGCTCAAGAGTGGCGGCGAAAAGGCCGGCTTGGCGATGCGCCAGCAGGCGCGCCGGGAGGTGGACGAAGCGGTGGAGGCCATGAAGAAGCGCGGCCTCAAGGTCAACAAACCCTCACCCGAGCAGATGCGCGAATGGAATGAGCTGGCCGAGCGCCTCTACCCGCGCATCCGCGGCAGCATGGTGCCGGCCGAGACCTTTGACGAGGTGTTCCTGCACCTGAAGGCTTACCGCGCCGGCAAGGGGCAGTGAGCATGCTCTTGGAAACGGCGTCGGACCCCTCCAACACATCAGCGCCCAGCAGCTTGGCTCAGAAGCTAAGCCGGTTTGACGAAGGCCTGGCTTCACTGGCCCTGGCCCTGATGGTGCTGCTGCCTCTGGCCGAGATCGCGCTGCGCCCGTTGATGGGCCGCGGTATCGAGAACGCCTCCGTGCTGGTCCAGCATCTGGGCCTGCTGCTGGCCATGTTCGGTGCCGTCGCGGCCGAGCGTCATGGCCATCTCAGCACCTTGGGCAGCGGCTTGGGGCAGCGTGGCAGTGAGCGCAGCCGGGCCCTGGTGCAGGCGGCGGCCAAGGGCAGCGCCGCGCTGCTCTGCGGCATGCTGGCCTGGGCCAGTTGGAGTTTTGTCGCCAGCGAGCTGGAGACGGCGCATCCGCTCGCCTACGGCCTGCCGACCTGGTGGGTTCAGGCGGCCATGCCGCTTGGTTTTGCCCTGCTGGGGCTGAGGCTTGCCAGCCGTTGCGCTCAGGGCCTGTGGCTTCGCTTGGCCCTGTGTTTGGCCCTGCCGCTGGCCGGCTGGCTGTTGGCCGCAGCCGCTGATGGTCAAGGTGGCCCGCTCTGGCCGGCGCTGACCCTGCTCCTGCTGGCGCTGCTGGCCGGTGCGCCGGTGTTCGCGGTGCTGGGCGGCTTGGCGCTGGCCTTGTTCTGGAGTGATGGCCTGCCGCTGGCCTCCATCGCGCTGTCGCATTACCAGATCACGGTCAACCCTTCGCTGCCGGCCTTGCCGCTCTTCACCCTGGCCGGCCTGGTGATGGCGCGCACCGGCGCGGCGCAGCGCCTGGGAGCCTTGTTTGTGGCCTTGTTTGGCGGCGGCGCGCGCGGCACAGTGTTGGCGGCGGCGGTGCTGTGTTCGGCCTTCACCGCCTTCACCGGCGGCAGCGGCGTGACGATTCTGGCGCTTGGCGGCCTGCTGCTGCCCTTGCTGCGCAATGCCGGCTACCCGGAGCAGCGCGGCATCGGCCTGGTCACCAGTGCCAGCGCCCTGGGCGTGCTGCTGGCGCCCTCGGTGCCGCTGATCATGTATGCCGTGATCGCCCGCGTGCCCATCATGGACATGTTCCTGGCGGGCCTGCTGCCGGCCCTGGTGATGGTGGCTTGCCTGCTGCTGTTCGGTGGCTTTCTGCGCGGCAGCGCGCCCGCTGCATCAGAAGTGGGAGTACGGCCCAATCTGCGCCAGGCCCTGGCGGCGGCCTGGTCGGCCAAGTGGGAGCTGCTGGCGCCTGTGGTGGCGATCGGCTCGCTGGCCAGCGGCCTGGCCACGCCGACCGAGAGTGCCGCGCTGACGGCGGCCTATGCCTTGCTGACCCAGGCGCTTGCCCACCGCGAACTCAGCTGGCGCCTGCTCGGGCGCTGCCTCTCGGAATGCGCGCAACTGATCGGTGGCGTGATGCTGATCTTGGGCATGGCCCTGGCGCTGACCAATTTCCTCGTCGATGCGGGCATCCCCGATCTGGCGGTGGAATGGGTGCAGGGCGCGATCCCCAACAAATACCTGTTCCTGCTGGCGCTGTGCGCGTTTCTGTTCCTGGCCGCCGCCTTGATGGAGATCTTCGCCGCCATCGCCGTGCTGGTGCCCCTGTTGCTGCCGCTGGCCCAGAGCTATGGCATCGACCCGGTCCACTTCGGCATCATCTTCCTGGCGGCCATGGAAGTCGGTTTCCTGTGCCCGCCCGCCGGCATGAACATCTACTTTGCTGCCGCGATGTTCGACAAGTCCATCCGCTATGTCGCCCGCGCGGTGCTGCCGGCCATGCTGGCCATCTTCGCGGGCACGCTGCTGGTGGCGCTGCTGCCGGTGCTCAGCACCGGGCTGGCGGCGCTGTTGGCACGAGCACCCGCCGGCTGAGAGCTTGTGAATTTTCTACTGCGCGACTGCCATGCGTCGTTGGTCCGGTGTTGGCTCCGACATCACATTCGCTTCGCGAATATGAGTCTCGCCGCAATTGCGTTGTCGGAATCCTCACGTACAGGAAGTACGTTCCGGTTCCTGCGCTCCGTCCGCCTCGACCAGAGGCCGAGTCCTTCGCTAGGCAGATCCAGTCCTCAGGACTGGATCAGTCCGAGCTCAGCCTAGCCTGACAGCCGCTCGCTACGAAAATTCTCAAGCTCTAAGCTGCGCTGGGGGGGGGCTGTGTCCCGCCGCTTTGGTTTCAGTTCGTGGTGGCGGAAACCTGGCGGCTTCGAAGCAGGCCTTCGATGCTGTAAATCGCCAATGCCGCCCAGATCAGGCCAAAGCCGACCAGACGCGTGGCCGCAAAGGGCTCGTGATAGAGCCAGACGCCCAGCATGAACTGGATGCTGGGCGAGATGTACTGCAGCAGGCCCAGTGTGGCCATGGGAATGCGGCGCGCGCCGGCGGCAAACAGCAGCAAGGGCGCGGCGGTCAGGGGGCCGGCGAACAGCAACCAGAGCAGGGTGGAGGGCGCTTCGGCGCCTTGCGCCAGGGCGCTCTGGCCCTGCCAGGTCCACCAAGCCATGGCGGCAGCGGCCAGAGGGGCGAGCAGCAGGGTTTCCAGGGTCAGGCCTTCCAGCGCACCGAGCGGGGCAATCTTGCGCAGCAGGCCGTAGACGCCGAAGCTGGCCGCCAGCACCAGTGCCACCCAGGGCAGGCGCCCGGTCTGCAGCGTCAGCCAGAGCACGCCGGCCGCGGCCAGGCCCACGGCCAGCCACTGCAGCGGCCGCGGCCGTTCGTGCAGCACCGCGAATCCCAGGGCCACATTGACCAGGGGGTTGATGAAATAGCCCAGGCTGGCGTCCAGCACATGGTCGTTCTGCACCGCCCAGACGTAGGTCAGCCAGTTCACCGACAAGAGCAGGGCCGAGAGCAGAAAAGCCGCCAGCACCTTGGGCTGGCGCAGCACCTGGCCCAGCCAGGCCCAGCGCTTGAGCACCGCCAGCACGCCCAGCAAGAACACCAGGCACCAGAGCGTGCGGTGGGCCACCACCTCCAGCGAGGGCACTTGAGCGATCTGCTTGAAGTAGAGCGGGAACAAGCCCCAGAGGGTGTAGGACAGGGCGGCGAAGAGCACGCCGCGGCTGAGACTGTTGGAAGGGCTGCCGCTGCTGTTCATGCCCCATTGTCGGCCCGAAGTTTGGGTCTCTTGCTGCCGTCGATCGGGAAACTCTGCTCGGGCAAACACGGGGTGCGCAGCTTGGATGTCACGTGGCCCAATCGCGGCAGCCGTGGCGCGCCGCCCGCGGGGGTCAGGTCTTGCGACAGCTTGCCTTGACGCCCGCAATTGAGCGCGCTGGCACCTCATTTTTGTCATTCAAGGCCAGACCATGCTCCCTCGTTCACTTGCCGCTGCACTGATCCTCGGGCCCATCCTGCTGAGCCCGGGGGCCGTTCAAGCCCAGGCCCCGGCGCCGACCTCCGCCGGCGCCGCCGCGCCCTACGACTTCAAAGCCAACTACACCAAGTACGAATACCGCATCCCGGTGCGCGACGGCGTGCGCCTGGCCACCACGGTCTACGTGCCCAAGGACAGCAGCAAGAAGTACCCCGTCCTGATGACGCGCACGCCCTACAGCTGCGCGCCTTATGGCTCCGACCGCTACAGCGGCCGCCTGGCGCCCAGCGAGGATTTCCTCAAGGCCGGCTACATCCTTGTTTGCCAGGACGTGCGCGGCCGCAATATGTCCGAAGGGCGCTTCGTCGAGATGACGCCCCATGTGCCGAACAAGAAGAGCAAGAACGATGTCGACGAGAGCAGCGATATGCACGACAGCGTGCAGTGGCTGCTCGACCATGTGGCGGGCCACAACGGCCGGGTCGGCATCTGGGGCAATTCCTATCCCGGCTTCTACAGCGCGGCCTCCATCATCGATTCGCACCCGGCCATCAAGGCCGCCTCGCCGCAAGCGCCCATCGCCGATTACTACAAGGGCGACGACGGCTACCACGGCGGCGCCTTCATGCTGGCTCACAACTACGGCTTCTTCACCAGCTTCAAGCCCCAGCCCAACCCCACCTCCGAGCCCTCGCGCTGGGGTGATTTCCGCTACAGCAGCGGCGATGCCTACAACTACTTTCTTAAGCTGGGCAATCTCAGCACTATCGCCAAGAGCCTGGGCACGCCGGGCAACCCCTACTTCAACGACCTGATCGAGCACGACAGCTACGACGAGCACTGGAAGCCGAAATCCATCACCCCGCATCTGAACGGCATCCGCGCCGCCGTGCTGACCGTGGGCGGCTGGTTCGACGCCGAGGACCTGCCGGGCCCCTTGGCCATTTACCGCAGCATCGAAACCCGCAACCCCGGCATCAGCAACCAAATCGTCATGGGCCCCTGGCGCCATGGCGGCTGGTTCCGCACCGCGGGCAAGTCCCTGGGATCCGTGGGCTTCGGCGGCAACAACAGCGAGTACTTCATGAAGCAGGTGATGCTGCCTTTCTTCGAGCAGCATTTGCGCGGCCAGGGAGAGGCAAAGATCGCTGAAGCCACCATGTTCGAAACCGGCAGCAATGTCTGGCGCCACTACCCGGCCTGGCCGCCGGCCGAGGCGAAATCGCGTCGCCTCTATTTCCAGGCAGGCGGCAAGCTGGATTGGCAGTTGCCGGCTGCAGCTGCAGGCACCGAGGCAATGGATCGTTACGTCAGCGACCCCAGCAAGCCCGTGCCCTTCACCAGCTATGCCGCCCAGGGCATGCCCGCCGAGTACATGGTGGGCGATCAGCGCTTCGCCGCCACCCGGCCCGATGTGCTGGTCTACCAGACCGAGGTGCTCGATCGTGACCTGACGGTGGCCGGCCCGATCAAGGCTCGGCTGTATGTGTCCACCACCGGCAGCGACAGCGACTTCATCGTCAAGCTGATCGACGTCTACCCGCACGACATGGAAGACGAAAGCCCCTCCGGCCCGCCGCCCAGCGACGTGCCCCCGCCGCGTCAGACCCTCAACAGCTACCAGCAGCTGGTGCGCGGCGAGCCGCTGCGCGCCCGCTTCCGCAAAGGCCTGGACAAGCCCGAGGCCGTGGTGCCCGGCGAGGTCATGGCCCTGGACATCGAGCTGCCCGACGTCAACCACAATTTCCGCCGCGGCCACCGCCTGATGGTCCAGGTGCAAAGCAGCTGGTTCCCCCTGCTGGACCGCAACCCTCAGCGCTTTGTGCGCATCAAGGACGCGGCACCCGAGGATTTCCAGCCGGCCACGCAGACCTTGTTCCGCTCGGGCGAGCGGGCGTCGCAGCTGGAGATGCGGGTGATCGAAGGGCCCTGATCGGCCTTAGCCTGGTTGCATCAACTCGGCTTGCTCGGCCGAGCCCGCCCAGGGCTGGCCGTCCATCTTGCGCCAATCCCCGCGCGCCATCAGTGCTCCCCACTCCGGCCCCGGCGCTGCGCGCAGCTGCAGCGCCTCTCCAGTCCATGGGTGCCGGATGTTCAGCTCCAGCGCATGCAGCCACAGCCGCTGCTCGCCCAGAAAGGCGGCCACGGCGCGGTTGTGGGCGCCTTTGCCGTGGGTGGCGTCGCCGATGATGGGGTGGGCGATGTGCTTGAGGTGGCGGCGGATCTGGTGGCGGCGGCCGGTCAGTGGGCGGGCTTCGAGCAGGCTGTAGCGGCTGGTGGCAAAGCGCGGGTCCAGGGCCAGAGGCCATTCCACCCGTGCCAGGGCGCGCCAGTCGGTGCGTGATTCCAGCAAGGCTTGGCCGGCCGAGGGCAGCTCGGGGTCGCGGGCCAGCGGGTGCTCAATGCAACCTTCGTTCGTCGCCGGCCAGCCGCGCACCAGAGTCAGGTAGCGCTTGCGTGCCTGGCCCTGTTCAAAGGTCTGGCCCAGCAGCGAGGCGGTGTCGCCATCGAGCGCGAACAAAAGCAGGCCCGAGGTGCCGCGGTCCAGGCGGTGCGCGGGCCAAACCTGGCGGCCCAGCTGGTCGCGCAGCATCTGCAGAGCAAAGACCTGCTCCTGTGCCGCCAGCTGGCTTCGGTGCACCAGCAAGCCGGCGGGTTTGGCGATGGCGACGAGGTGCTCGTCGATGTGGATGATCTGCAACATGGAGGGGGTGAGTATTACCGGCTCCGAGGTGGCCAGGCCCGGGTGCATGGCGATTTCTTCACTCGGACAGCGCTGTAAAGCCCGGAACCCCACTTCGGGGGGTGTGGTGTTGCCGCGCCGCGGTCGAAACAATGCTGTCACACGCCGAATTCATCATCCCTCTCAGTGCCAACCCTAGGTACCAAGGAGACCAAGACCATGCCTCAAATCTTCCATGTCGGATACCGCTCGCCCTGGGTCAGCACCGTGGCTTGGGTCTTGATGTCGCTGGGCCTGGCCGGTCTGGCTTTGCTGGGTTACTGGTTGGGCAGCGGCGTGGGTTCGGGCCTGCCCAGCTTGCGCAGCTGGTTGGGTCTGGGCCTCTTGCTGGCAATGGCCGGCAGCTCGGCCGCCGCGCTGGTCGGTGGCCAAGGTTTGCTGCGCCGCTATGAATGGGCGCGTCGGCTCTGCCTGGGTTTGCTGGCCTGCTTGCTGCTGGCCTCGCCGCTGCTGCTTTGGGTGACTGGATCGCACTTGGTGTTGGCAGCTTTGTGCCTGGCCTGGAGTGCCGCCCTCCTGTGGACGGTACACACCCTCAACACCCGCAGCGTGCGACAGGAATTTGCTTGATCGGCCGCTTCAGCTGAGCTCGCCGTCCAGGTAGAACCACACCCCGTTCTCGCGCACAAAGCGGCTGCGCTCCTGCAGGCGCTGGGCCCGTCCGCCGAGCTTGCAGCGGGCCACGAACTCCACCCAAGCATGGTCAGCGTCGAGCTCACCATGCTTTTTTACGTTCAGGCCCAGCCACTTCAGGCCCGGCTCATTGGCTGACAGCTCGGCGGGCCGCGTGCTGGCGTGCCAAGTCGCTTGCAGATAAGCCAGCTCGTCGCGCACGAAGGCGCTGTAGCGCGAGCGCATGAGGGCCTCGGCGCTGTCTGCGATCAGCTCGCCGCTGGCAGCAAAGTGGGCATGGAGGCGGCCGCAGCAAGCGGCGTAGCTGGCGGCATGGCCGCAGGGGCAGGGCAGGTCTTCTGGCGCATTCATCGGCCGCATGATGCCGCAAACCTAAAATGCCACGATGAACATGCCCCACGACCCGCGCCCCGAAGCCCCGCCCGAAGAACTGAACGAGGATTTGTTTGCCGAGGCCGAGTTCGCGGCAGAGGTCGTGCCTGAGCCCCTGGTCCAGCCCCAAGCCAGCGGCCTGCTCAAGAACCTCAACCCCGAGCAGTACGCCGCCGTGACCCTGGGGCAGGAGCCGGCCCTGATCCTGGCCGGCGCCGGCTCGGGCAAGACCCGGGTGCTGACCACCCGCATCGCCTGGCTGATGCAGACCGGCCAGCTGACACCGGGCAGCGTGATGGCCGTGACCTTCACCAACAAGGCCTCCAAGGAAATGCAGACGCGCTTGGGCGCCATGCTGCCGGTGCAGGTGCGTGGCATGTGGATCGGCACCTTCCACGGCCTGTGCAACCGCTTCCTGCGCGCGCACTGGAAGCTGGCCGGCCTGCCGCAAGGCTTCCAGATCCTCGATGCCTCCGATTCCGTCTCGGCCATCAAGCGCGTCATCAAGGCCATGAAGCTCGATGAAGAGCGCTTCGTGCCCAAGCAGGTCAGTTGGTTCATCGCCGGCGCCAAGGAAGACGCGCAGCGCCCCGGTGACATCGAGCCGCGCGACGAGCAGACCAAGACCCTGATCGAGATCTACAAGGCCTACGAGGACCAATGCCAGCGCGAAGGAGTGATCGACTTCGCCGAGCTGATGCTGCGCTCCTACGAGCTGATGCGCGACAACCCGGCCGTGCGTGACCATTACCAGCGCCGCTTCAGCCACATCCTGGTCGACGAGTTTCAGGACACCAACAAGCTGCAATATGCATGGCTCAAGATGTTCGCGCCCCCGGGCCGTGGCCAGGGGGTGATGGCGGTGGGCGACGACGACCAGAGCATTTATGCCTTCCGCGGTGCGCGGGTCGGCAATATGGCCGATTTTGAGCGCGAGTACCGCGTCAAAAAGGTCATCAAGCTGGAGCAGAACTACCGCAGCTTCTCCAACATCCTCGATTCCGCTAACGAGCTGATCAGCCGCAACAGCCGCCGCCTGGGCAAGACCTTGCGCACCGATGCTGGCGCCGGCGAGCTGGTGCGGGTGTTCGAGGCGGCCAGTGATTTCGCGGAAGCCCAGTGGCTGATCGAGGAGGCGCAAGCCCTCCATCGTTCGGGCATCGATCGCAAGGAAATCGCCGTGCTCTACCGCAGCAATGCGCAGTCACGGGTGATCGAATCGGCGCTCTTCAATGCCGGCATTCCTTATCGTGTGTACGGCGGCCTGCGCTTCTTCGAGCGGGCGGAAGTGAAGCATGCGCTCTCCTACCTGCGCCTGCTTGAGAACCCCAACGACGACACCAGCTTTTTGCGCGTGGTCAATTTCCCGACCCGCGGCATCGGCGCGCGCGCCATTGAGCTGTTGCAGGACGCCGCCCGCATGTCCGGCCGCAGCCTGTACCAGAGCGTGGGCGCGGTGGCCGGCAAGGCCGGCAGCAATCTGCAGGCCTTCACCGGCCTGATCGACTCGACCCGCAATCTGACCCAAGGCCACACCCTGCGCGAGATCATCGAGCAGATCCTCGAGATCTCCGGCCTCAACGAGTTCTACCGCAACGACAAGGACGGCGCCGAGCGCCTGGAGAACTTGGGCGAACTGATCAACGCCGCCGAAGCCTTTGTCACGCAAGAGGGCTTCGGCAAGGACGCCGTGGCCCTGCCGGTCGATGAGTTGTCGCCCGGCGCCATCTCGGAGGGCTTCCCCGCCGCCGTGGCGCCCGCCAACTTCACGCCCGATGCCGAAACCGGCGAGATCATGTCGCCCCTGGCCGCCTTCCTGACCCATGCCTCGCTGGAAGCCGGTGACAACCAGGCGCAGGCCGGCCAGGACGCCGTGCAGCTGATGACGGTGCATTCGAGCAAGGGCCTGGAGTTCGACGCGGTCTTCATCACCGGCCTGGAAGAAGGCTTGTTCCCGCACGAGAACTCCATGTCCGACAGCGACGGCCTGGAGGAAGAGCGCCGCCTGATGTATGTGGCCATCACCCGCGCCCGTCAGCGCCTCTACCTGGCCTTCAGCCAGACCCGCATGCTGCACGGCCAGACCCGCTACAACGTCAAGAGCCGCTTCTTCGACGAGCTGCCCGAGGCCTGCCTGAAATGGCTGACCCCGCGCAACCAGGGCTTCGGCTCCGGCTTCGCCAAGGAATACCAAAGCGCCTGGGAGCGCGGCTCGGGCCTCAAGTCCATGGTCGGCGCCGGCCGGGTCGAAAAGCCCGCCTACGACACCACCCCTGTGCCCAAGAGCATGAAGCAGGCCGCCGCCCAGAAGGTGGCCGACGAGCATGGCGGCCTCAAGGTCGGCAAGGGCGTGTTCCACACCAAGTTCGGCGAGGGCGTCTTGCTAACCCTGGAAGGCAGCGGCGCCGATGCCCGCGCCCAAGTCAACTTCGGCCGCCACGGCATGAAGTGGCTGGCGCTGTCGGTGGCCAAGCTGACGCCGATCGATTGATCGACGGGTCTGCCGCGGCGCCGCCCAAAACAAGAAGGCCCGCTTGCCAAGGAGGCAAGCGGGCCTTTGTTTTGCACTCTCCAAGCGGCACGAGGCCGCAGGGGATCAGAGCTTGTTCAGCTTGATGCTGGTGGCTTCGGCCGTCAGGTAGCCGACGGCGGCTCCGAAACGGTCCTTGTAGTTGGCGCGCACCAGCGGGTCCAGGGTGGCTTGAACCTTGCTGTGCAGGCTGGCGCTCCAGTCGCCAGGATGCTGGAAGTTGCTGGTGATGTAGGTCCAGCCGTTCAGATCGTCGACCACGCCCAGGCCAGTGGCTTCGGCACCCGAGGGCATGGACACCAGACGGCTCAACACCTTGGTGTCGACGTTGTAGGCCCAGACAAAGTTGTTGACGTGGTAGCCGCTGTCTTCACCGATGAAGAGGGTGCGCAGCTTTTCCGAGAACTTCAGGTTGTCCGGAGCGCCGATCTTGTCGGGGTTGGCCAGATTGCCCAGGGCATCGGCGGCGATGTCTTCGCCGACCAGCAAGGCCTTGGTCAGGCTGGGCACCCATTCGCTGCTGATGGCTGCGCCGGCAGTGTCCTTCTGGCCACCGCTCAAGGTGTGAGCCAGCACGGCGCCGGCGTTGACGGTCTTGTCGATCACCACGCCGTAGTCCGGGTTGTTGGCGGCATTGCCCTTGACCATGGAGCTCTGCATGTTCTGCAGGGCCGAGTAGGCAATCTTGTCCTTGATGTTGACCGTCGTGCCTTCCATCTTGGTGAAGGCCATGCTGCCGCCCATCAGGGCTGCATAGCGGTGAGTTTCCAGGAAGGCGGCGGCCTTTTCCATGCCGGGCTTGAGCTTGACCCACTGCACCTTGCCGCTGAAGTAGATCTTGGTGAAGCTGGCGTCCTTGGGGTCCACCGTGGCCACATCCATGATGTCGGTGGGCTTGAGCGTGTCGGCCAGCTTCTTGATCTCGGCGCTGGTGGCAGAGCCGAGCTTGATCCAGGTCAGCGCGGCGCCAGCAGCGGCCGGGTCGATGGAGAAGCCGGCGCCGACCTTGGCGACGTACAGGGTACCGGCAGACAGATCCGCTTCCTTGTCGGCCACGAACATGAAGAAGCCGCCGTTGGTGGCGTCATCGCCCATGATGGCGGTGCGCTTGTCCGGCATCACTTCGATCAGCTCGTGCGAGATGCGGCCCAGGCAGTAATGCTTCTTGATGCTGCCGGTGCCGTCGGGGTTGACCGTCACTTCGGGCATGTGGCCGTAGTGGTAGGGGTTGGCCTTGGTTTCGTCGCCGAACAGGTTCTTGCTGAAGGCCTTGAACATGGTGTTCGAGGCAATGGTGAAGGCATCCGGCTCGTACTCTTCCGAGGACAGATGGGTGCCCCAAGGCGACAGGCTGGAGCCGCAAGTGATCCACAGGCCGTTGGCCGAGGAGGTGTCGACGTTGTGGTACTTGACCAGGCTCAGCTTGCCGGTGGTCTGGTCTTGGTCCAGGGTCAGCACGGCGATGGGCGAGGGCAGCTTGCCGTACATATCGGTCTTGCCGTCTTGCGCCCAGGTCGTGTATTCGAATTGCACGACGGCGAACACCGCCTTGCCCTTGATGCCGGTGACCGTGGGGTTGGCCACGCTCAGCAGCGAAGTGCCATCGGGCGAGTCCGAGAAGAACTGGCGATCCTTGCCAGCCACGGTCGTGTCGATGATGGGCTTGTTGTTGATGTCGTAGTAGCTGCCAGCCTGGATGGTGCCGCCCTTGCCGTCCGGCACGGCGTCGCCGGTCAGGAAGAAGGCTTGGTAAGCCAGCTTGAAGCTTTGCTTGCTGCCGTTGGACAGGCTGACGTCGAGCGTGGACGCCACCGTGGTGGTGGCCATGGCGGCAGGCTTGCTCAGGTCGAGGGCAGCCATGGCGGTGAAGGCCGCGGACACGTAATTGACCGGCACCGGCACGGGCGTGGGCGCCGGGAAGTCATCATCGCCACCGCCGCAGGCCGTCAGGCTCAGGCTGGCGCCGAGGCCGCCCAGGGGCAGCATCAAGGGGGTGCTCAGAAACTTCAGGGCCTGGCGGCGGGAGGTTTGGGGAGTTTTGGACATGTCAGAACTTCAGTCAAAGGGGGTGGAATCTCGGCCCTGCCTCTGGGTTCGGCTGCTGGTCAGCGCAGACCTAGGGGAGGTGCTTGCAGCCCGGACTGTAAAAAAGTGACATGTCAGCCTGATGACCGCCGGGGCGCTGGGCGCCCCTGTTTTGTGACAGTCCGCTGAGTCGTCGCCAGGCTGTCATCAGGCGGTTCGCCTCAGTCCGCTGAGGCGTTCCAGGCGCTCACCAACTCTCTCGACCGCTCCCCCACCACGCTCGCGCTGTCACCCGCGCGGTAGATCGCCGAGCCCAGGCCGGCGCCTGTGGCACCGGCGCGGCGGTAGGCCGCCAGGTTGTGCAGGCCCATGCCGCCGACCGGGTAGATCAGGGCCTCGGGCAAGACCGTGCGCCAGGCCCGCAAGGCCTCGGGCGGCAGCGCGTCGTTGGGGAAGGCCTTGAGCGCATGGGCGCCCGCGCGCAGAGCGGCAAAGGCTTCGCTGACCGTGGCCACGCCGGGCATGGTCCACAGGTCCAGGGCCACGCTGTGGCGCACCAGATCCGGGTCCAGGTGCGGAGAGATGGCCAGCGTGCCGCCGGCCTCACGCAGGGCGTCCGCTTGCTCGGGCCTCAGCACCGTGCCGGCGCCCAGATGGGCATCGGCCGGCAAGGCCTGGCGCATCAGGCTCAGGGCTTGCAAGGCACCGGGGCGGTTCAGCGGCACCTCGATCAGGCGCAGGCCGGCCTCATACAGGGCCAGCCCGACCTCGGCCGCTTCTTCGGGCTGCAAGCCGCGCAAGATGGCCACCAGGGGCGGGTAGGCGGGCGTGGGTGCAAAGGGGTTGGGGTTCGCTTTCATCGCGGTCCTTTCAATCATTCGCCCAGGCCTTCGAGCGCACGCAGCGCGGCCAGATGCGCTTCGCGCGGATCCAGGCATTGCAGGCTCAGGCCCAGTCGTTCGGCTGCGCGCGCATACCAGGCGCAGAGCCGCGCCTCGCCCACGGCCAGCAAGGGCAGGGCGCGCAGGGTGGGCTGGCGCCGCAACTGGCCCAGCTCGCTGCCGATCAGCAGGCCCGAGAGGCGGGCCGCGGCCTGCAGGCGCATCTCGTCCACTGCGCTGCCCGGCCGCCGGGCCGGCGGTGCCAGCAAGGCCTCGGCGCGCACGCGGAAGAGCTGGGCCAGCAGCGATGAAGCTTCGTCCTGCGCCCAGTCCACGCCTTGATCAAAGCCTTGCTGGGCCAGCGGGTGCTCGAGCAGGGGCAGGGTGCTGTCGATCAGGCTGCCCAAAGCGCCTTGCTGGCTCAGCAGGCGGAACAGCTCGCCGGTCATGAAAGTCTGGAAGCTCAGCACCTGAGCCAGGCCCCGATCGCTGCGCAGATGGGCCCATTTGCTGTGCGTGCCGGGCAGGATGAACAGGGCTTCATCGCCCGCCGCCGTGCCGCTGGCTTGCCAATGCCGCCAGGCGCCCAGCAGCTGGGTTTCTTCGCCGCGCATCACATCGGCCGGGCCGGCTTCGGGCAGCTGGCTCAGGCCGGGCAAGAGGCGCAGGCGCGGCGGCTCGGCGCACACCATGCGGGCGGCGGGCCAGTCCAGATCCAAGGCCTGCGCGCCCAGCTGATCCAGCGCCAGGGGCACCGGCAGGTAAGGCGCTTCACGCCAACCGAGGCGGCTGCCGATCATGCCGGACAGCCACACCGTGCGCGGGCCCAGGCGCAGCCAGTCGCCGATGAAGCCGGTCAGCTCGGCGCCGAAATCGCGGCGCAGCCCGGGCTTGCAGTTCAGCGCGGCGTGCAGCACGCCGGCCTGGTCGTGGCGCTCGGCCAGCAGCTGGCCGTTTTCATCAAGCGCATAGGCGCGCCGGCTGCTGCTGCCCCAGTCAATTGCGATACATCTCATCGTAAACCCCAGTCTGTTCACGGGCCTTGGCCCTTGTCATGCAGCGCGAAGCTGCGCACAATGAGATAACGTTAACACATTGCAATCACAACTGTCCTGAAGGCGGGTGTGGATGCGTTCAAGAACAAGCTCAAGCAGCAAAGGCGGCCCCGCATGTCGGACGATTCGAACAGCAACAACAACAACGACAACGACAACCAATTCAAGAAACCGGCGCGCCGCTCCCAGCACTGGTTCGGTGGCAACAGCAAGGACGGCTTCATCCACCGATCCTGGATGCGCAACCAGGGCCTGGGCAGCGAGGCCTTCGACGGCCGGCCCATCATCGGCATTTGCAACAGCGGCTCCGACCTTGTGCCCTGCAACGCCCATTTCCGCGGCCTGGTCGACAAGGTGCGCGAAGGCATCCTGCAAGCCGGCGGTGTGCCGCTGGAGTTCCCGGCCATGGCCCTGGGCGAGAGCAATCTGCGCCCCACGGCCATGCTGTTCCGCAACCTCGCCGCCATGGAGGTGGAAGAGTCCATTCGCGCCAACCCCATGGACGGCGTGGTGCTCATGGTCGGCTGCGACAAGACCACCCCGGCCCTGCTGATGGGCGCGGCCAGCGTCAACCTGCCCACCCTGGTGCTCTCGGGCGGCCCCATGCTCAACGGCCGTTACCGCGGCCAGGCCATCGGCTCGGGCACCCATGTCTGGAAATTCTCCGAGGCCGTGCGCGCCGGCCAGATGAGCGAAGCCCAGTTCCGCAGCGCCGAGGCCTGCATGTCACGCAGCGCCGGCCACTGCATGACCATGGGCACCGCCTCCACCATGGCCTGCATGGTCGAAGCCCTGGGCATCGCCATGCCCGACAACGCGGCCCTGCCGGCCGTGGACGCGCGCCGCCACGAGCTGGCCCGCCAGGTCGGCCGCCGCATCGTCGCCCTGGTGCAAGAGAACCGCCGGCCCAGCGACATCCTGACCCGCGAGGCGTTTGAAAACGCCATCCGCGTCAACGCCGCCATCGGCGGCTCGACCAATGCCGTCATCCACCTGCTGGCCCTGGCCGGCCGCTTGGGAGTACCGCTGAACCTGGACGATTGGGACCGCCTTGGCCGCGACGTGCCCACCCTGGTCGACCTGCTGCCCGCCGGCCGTTTCCTGATGGAAGAGTTCTGCTACGCCGGCGGCCTGCCCGTGGTCATGCGCCGCCTGGCCGAGGCCGGCCTGCTGCACCGCGAGGCGCCCAGCGTGGCCGGCGGTGCCATCGGCCCGCACATCGAGGCGGCTGAGTGCTTTGACGACGAAGTCATCCGCCCGCTCGAGCGCCCCGTGGTGGCCCAGGGCGGCATCGCCGTGCTGCGCGGCAATCTGGCGCCCGATGGCGCGGTGATCAAGGTCTCGGCCGCCTCGCCGGCTTTGATGCAGCACACCGGCCGCGCCGTGGTGTTCGAGACCATCGAGGACTACAAGGCCCGCATCGACGACCCCGCGCTGGACATCGACGCCAGCTCCATCATGGTGCTCAAGAACTGCGGCCCCAAGGGCTACCCCGGCATGGCCGAGGTCGGCAATATGGGCCTGCCGCCCAAGCTGCTGGCGCAAGGCGTGACCGACATGATCCGCCTCTCGGACGCGCGCATGAGCGGCACCGCCTACGGCACCGTGGTCCTGCATGTGGCGCCCGAGGCCGCGGCCGGCGGCCCGCTGGCCCTGGTGCAAAGCGGCGACCTGATCACCCTCGATGTGGCCGAGCGCCGCCTGCATCTGCATGTGGACGAAGCCACGCTGGCCGAGCGCTGCAAGGCCTGGGCGCCGCCGCCCAAGCCGGCCTCGGGCTGGGCCCGTTTGTATGTGGACCATGTGCTGCAGGCCGACAAGGGCGCGGACATGGACTTTCTCGTCGGCCAGCGTGGCGACCATGTGGCGCGCGAATCCCATTGATCTGAGCCACCCGCGATGAACATGAGTATTGATTCCCCATCTTCCGCCGCCATCCCGCTGGCCAGCTACCCCAGCCTGCGCGGCCGCGGTGTCCTCGTCACTGGCGGCAGCTCCGGCATTGGCGGCGACATGGTGCGTGCCTTTGCCCGCCAGGGCGCGCGCGTGGCCTTCACCGGCCGCAATGCCGCCTCCGCCCAGCAGGTGCTGGATGACTGCAGCGGCGCCACCTACAAGCCTTTGTTCCTACGGTGTGACATGAGCGATGTGGCCCAGCTGCGCGATGCCGTGGCCGAGGCCGATGCCTGGACCCTGGGCCTGAGCGTGCTGGTGAACAACGCGGCCGATGACAACCGCCACGCCTTTCTCGAGGTCACGCCCGAGTACTTCGACAGCCGCGTGGCCATCAATCTGCGTGCGCATTTCTTCGCCGCGCAAGCAGCCCTGCCCAGCCTGCAGCGCCACGGCGGCGGCAGCATCATCAACCTCGGCTCCACCAGCTGGAAGAACAAGGTGGCCGGCTACGCCGCCTACGCCACCTGCAAATCGGCCATGACCGGCCTGACCCGCAGCCTGGCGCGCGAGTTCGGCCCCGCCGGTGTGCGCGTCAACACGCTGACCCCCGGCTGGGTGATGACGGACAAGCAGCTCAGCACCTGGGTCGATGCCGAGGGCGAGCGCGCCATGGACGAACACCACTGCCTGCCCGGCCGCATCGGCGGCAGCGATGTGGCCCAGCTGGCCCTGTTCCTGGCGGCCGACGACAGCCGCATGATCACCGCGCAAGAGTTCGTCATCGACGCCGGTTGGACTTGAACATGAGCGCGCAAGCCAACAGGCCCGATACCTTGCCGCGCTACAGCGCTCGCTGCCTCTGGCCGGCCGAATGCCAGCTCGGCGAAGGCCCGCTGTGGCTGGCCGATGCGGCCCAAACCTCGGCCGGCCGACTGCTCTGGCTGGACATCCACGGCGCCGCCGTCCACGGCCTGGACTTGCCCGCGGGCCAGCGCCACCGCTGGGCCTTGCCCTGGCGCGTGGCCTGGCTGATCGCCAGCGAAGGCGCTGACAGAAAAACGGAGGAGGGCGTCTTCCTCGCCGGCCGTGTCGATGCCGTGCTGCGCCTGCGCCTGTGGCCGCAGCTGGAAGTGCTGGGCCCCGGCCTGCCCATCCATGAGCCCGCAGCCCCGGGCCAGGGCCTGCGCTTGAACGACGCCAAGCTCGACCCCTGGGGCCGGGTCTGGTTCAGCGGCCTCTACGAGCCCGACCCCAGCCAGCCCCGCGCCGAGCTGCTGCGCCTGGACAGCCGCGGCCAGCTGCACACCATGGACCGCGGCTACCGCATCGGCAACGGCCCTTGCTTCAGCCTCGACGGCCGCACGCTCTGGCATGCCGACAGCGGCCTGGGCTGCGTCTGGGCCTATGCGCTGGATGAAAGCGGTGAACTGCAAGGCGCGCAGCAAGGCACGGCGCCGCGCCGCCTCTGGCGCCAGTTCCCGCCCGAAGAAGGCGTGCCCGACGGTATGTGTGTCGATGCCGAAGGCGCGCTCTGGATCGCCCACTGGGGCGGCCACCGCGTCACGCGCTACAGCCCGCAGGGCGAGCCCCTGGCCCGCATCGATCTGCCCGTCAGCCAGGTCACCAGCTGCAGCTTCGGCGGCGTCGATGGCCGCCAGCTCTTCATCACCAGCGCCCGCACCGGCCTCAGCGAAGCGCAGCTGGCGCGCGAGCCCCTGGCCGGCGGCCTCTTCGTGGCCGATCTGCCGGTGGCCGGCGCGCCTGTGGGCCGCTTTGCCTTCGATGCGGTGGCCCTGCGCGCGGGCACGCCTTGGGCATGAACACAAGTCGCTTTTCCTCCGGGGTGGGCGCGCCAGGCTTGGCGCGACAATCCCGCCCGCCAGGCCTCGCGCTCCGCGCGGCGCCGGGCCCGCGTCCATTGAGGGAGAGAAAAGCATGTCAACGATGAAGAGCAACAAGCCTGTTCCGAAGCGCCGCGCGCCGCGCGAAGGCGAAGCGGCTGCGCCCGCCGTTTCACCCGCTGCACCGGCCGCAGAGCCCACCCAGTCCGGCCGCATCACCGTCAGCGACATCGCCGCCCGTGCCGGCGTCTCGGTGATGACGGTCTCGCGTGCGCTCAGCGGCAAGGGCTATGTGGCCGAGGCCACGCGCGAGCGGGTGCTGGCCATGGCCCAGGCCATGGGCTATGTGGCCAATCTGGGCGCCAAGGCGCTCAAGGGCGGGCGCACCCATGTGCTGGGCCTGCTGGTCACCGATTTCGAATCCCCCGTGGTGGCCGCCATCATCAACGCCATCAGCCGCGTGGTGAAACAGGCCGGCATGGACTTGATCATCTACGACATCGCCCCCAACGAGGGCGGCCAGGCGCGGCCCGAGGTGGTGCCCTTGCTCAGCAGCTTGTGCGATGGCCTGCTGCTCATCCTGCCCGGCCAGCATGCCGAGCAGCTGGAGCATTTCCAGCGCACCGAGCTGCCCGTCGTGCTGGTCAATTACTGGCGCGCGCCCACGCCGCTGCCGGTGGTGCGCGCCGACAACTACGAGGGCGCCTACGCCCTCACGCGCCACCTGCTGGACCTGGGCCACCGCCGCATTGCCTTTGTGCGCGGCACCGCCTACTCGGGCCAGAGCCAGGAGCGCGAGCGTGGCTTCGCCGCGGCCCTAGGCCATGCCGGCCTGGCGCCTGCGCCCGAGCTGGTGGTGGAGGGCAACTTCGGCCAGCGCTCGGGCTTTGAGCAAGGCCTGCAGCTGCTGGACCTGGCCGAGCCGCCCACCGCCGTGTTCTGCGCCAATGATTTGATGGCCCTGGGCCTGCTCGACGCCGCCCGTGCCCGCGGCCTGCAGGTGCCCAAGGACCTGTCCCTGGTCGGCTTCGACGACATCCCCGCCGCCGCCCACACCCACCCAGCCCTGACCACCGTGCAGCAAGACTATGAGCAGCTGGGCGGCAGCGCCGTGCGCCTGCTGCTGCAGCAGGTCGAGGCGGGTGTGCAGCGCGGCATCCGCGTCGAGCTGCAGAGCAGCCTGGTGATCCGTGAATCCACTGCGGTGCCGCCGGCGGCCAAGGCCACGCGCGGCGCTTCTGCTTCCTCGTCTTCGTCTTCAACCACCGCTGCGCGCAAGGTGGCTTCCGCTCCTGCCCAGCCCGAACGCAAAAAACGTTAGGCCGCCCAAGCAACACAGCACAGCGCAGCGCCACGATGCGGCGTGCGGGGCGGCCTGTTCTTCAGCTCTCTTTTGTCCCTGCCCCCCGCTCATGAGTTCCTTGCCCACGCCCGCGTCGTCGTCTGCGTCACCGCCCACCGTGTCCTCGGGCCCTGTGCCTGGTGCTACCAACTGCCGCGATCGCTGGCGCAATCATTGGACGCAGAGCCGCTGGAACAATGGCACGCTCGTCTACGGCAGCTCGGGCCTGGTGCTGCTGTTTGCCCTGCTGCTGCTCGGTGATTTCGCCTGGAGCCTGAAGGAGCGGGCTGTCACGCCCGTGGCCCAGGTGCTGTTGAAACAAATGCAGGCCAGCGATTTGTTCATCGCCCTGGTCGTGGGCTCGGTGCCGGCCGGCCTGGGCCTGCTGCTCGGGCCCATCGTCGCCGTGCGGTCTGATCGGCACCGTGGCCGCTGGGGCCGGCGCATCCCGTATCTGTTTCTGCCCACGCCCTTCATCGTCGTGTCCTTGGTGGGCATGGCCTTCACGCCCGAGCTCGGTGCGGCGCTGCACGGTGTGCTGGGCGGGGCTTCACCCGGTGAGCGCGTCTGCGCGCTGATCGTGTTCTCGCTGATGTGGAGCATCTTCGAGGTGGCCTCCGTCACCGCCAATGCCGTGTTCGGCGGCCTGATCAATGACGTGGTGCCGCCCACCCTGGTGGGCCGCTTCTACGGCCTGTTCCGCGCCACCAGCCTGCTGGCCGGCATGGCGTTTACCTTCCACCTGATGGGCCGCGCCGAGCAGCACTTTGCGGCCATCTTCATCGGCATCGCCCTGATCTACGGCCTGGGCTTTGCGCTGATGTGCTGGCGTGTGCGCGAGGGCGAGTACCCGCCGGTTGAAGAGGCGCCGGCTGCGCACGATGCCCCTGCCGGTGGTGGCGCCCTGGGCCGCTATCTGCGCGAGTGCTTTACTCAGCCTTATTACCTGTGGCTGTTCCTGGCCATGACCCTGGGCCTGGTGGCCGGCAACCCGGTCAACAGCTTCGGCGTGTTCTATGCGAAACATGTGGGCCTGGGCCTGGACGGTTATGGCAAGTACCTGGCCCTGACCTACGCCATCTCCCTGCTGCTGGCCCTTCCCGTGGGCTGGCTGGCCGACCGCTGGCACCCGCTGCGCGTGGGCCTGGCCGCCATCACCGCCTACGGCCTGGCCATGCTGGCCGCCGGCAGCCTGGTGCGCGAAGGCGGCCAGTTCGCCCTGGCCTTTGTCTTGCACGGCGTGCTCTCGGGCATCTACCTCACCGGCACCGCCGCCCTGGGCCAGTACCTGTTCCCACGCACCCGTTTCGCCCAGTTCCAGTCCGCCATGAGCCTGATGGCCGCCCTGGGCTATATGGTCGTGCCCCCGCTCATGGGCGCCTGGCTCGACGCCACCGGCAACGAGTACCGCCACACCTTCATCGCCAGCGGCGCCCTGGCCCTGGCCGCCGCGCTGGCCTTTGTGATGGTGCACCGACATTTCCAGCGGCTCGGCGGGGCGGGGGGGTATCGGGCGCCGGAGTGAAGTCAGACGAAGCGGCGCACGGGTCGCGCAAGTCGCACTGGCGCTGCGGGCGCAAGCCCTTCGGCGGGAGGCCTGGCTCAAGGTTCTTGGGCGGGGCCCACGAGCATGCGCAGGTATCTGCTGAAGTTCTCGACTGAGAACTCCACCGTCCCCAACAACTCACCCTCAAAAATGAGGCCCTCGTGCCAGTACGCGACTGGCAGCTTAAGGGGGACGGGGTGAAGGTGTGCGTTCAGCGTGACGGCCGGCTCGTTGGGAGCATGGCTCTGCCGGCTCGGCAGGATCGCAAGGGTTCCCAGTCCTTCTTCCATCTCCATGAAGCGTGGGAGAAGCTTCCTGCATTCCTCTCTGTACGGGATCGGGCTCGTCATCGGGATTCGTGCTTCGGGCGTGAGTGCGTTGTGATGAGCCAGCACTGCCGAATCTTTGAGAAAAACAAAGTACTGAGCGCCGACTGGGTGCCCAGTGAAGAAGCCGAACTCAATGTGGCTGCCAGTCGCGACACCTTTGATGCCATCAAGGATTCGCGCCGAGTAGCGAGTCCCACAGTTGGCCCCAGATGGCGCCGTGATGGTTTCGGCTGCTTCTATCTCGAGTTGGGCGATGGCTGTGCTGTGGCGCGCGGCCTGCGGGAAATCGAAACGAATGCTGAGGGCATGGGCGCCTTGAGCCCAAACCAGTGCCAGCGTCGCAGACCACAAGTGCTTGCTGTTGAACTTCAAGGATTTCTTCCCCGTCTGATGCCTAGCCAAAAGGTCGTCGCAGAGTAGATAGGGCCTTGAGATTTAAGGCCTGACCCTCGCGCCTTGCGGTCAGGCGACTCTGAGAATGACCGCCATAGCGTTTACTTGGCAGGTCGAGTGAGCCAAAGTGCAGGCGGTACCGTGAACAATGTTGGAGCGATATTGGCCGCGGGTGTTTTACTCAGAAATCGCCCAGCCTGCCTGAATTCTGGCGCGTTCATTTATAAGGTTTGCACGAGCGGCCAGAAACGCGTCGTAGTCATCGGCTAATGCAGCATCAATGGCTGCGTCGTCGATCAGGTTTGAGGCTAGCCAAGAGCGGGCATCGGAGCCGTGCTCGGACAGAAGCTTTGCCATGTATTCGGAGGGCGCCCGGTCACTTATCAGTTTGTTGCTCGCCGAAGAGAGGTAGACCATGTTGGCAAGCGATGAGATTCGGGAAGAAGCGACGCCCTTTGTCCTCAGGAATGCCTGAGGAAAGACATGATGAAACTCCTTGTTGTTTTGCCAAGCAAGAGCCTTGTCGACGTCGATGGCCTGTCCGGTTAGGAGGTCCTTCGGATGCTGGTAAGCAAGAATGATCGCCAAAATTTTCGAGTGGGCGTTGTTGCCTCGGAACGTTCGCGAACTCCAGGCACTTGGGCTAGATTCATGGAAGCCCATATTGAGCGCATCAAGTTTCCCGTTGGCGAAGTCGACCACACCAGCGAGGTCTGCTGCCATCATTCCTGAGTTCCAGCCGCTGAAGTACCCGCTAATTCCACTTCGCCAGAACCAACTCTCGACTGCACGCCACTGTGGGGCAGTTGGCGTCGGTACAAGTCGCATTATTTCGGCAAGGACGACCACTTGATTCGTGTAGGGAACAACTGCAAACGACGGAACTTTGATGTGAGTCGAAAGAAAATCGACAGCTCTCTTGTAGCCTTCAGCGGTGTCTGCGGTCGCAGACTTTAGAACCGCAGGCTTTAGCTTTCGAAGGTCGTCAATGCTCTCGACCGTAAATGCACCACCGACTGCCGCGGAAACGTTCCTGAGGATCGCTTTACGGTCGATACCTTCAAACGACTTTTTAGCGAGCACTTCGCGGATTGCATCGATTGAGTCGACGAGGTCAAAGTCTGGGCTCCAGGTTGCTGCACGCATGAGATCGACGATCGTCAGCCTCGTCCCGGTGCTGTTAATGCGCTCGAAGATCGGCGCAACATCAACCAGGGGCATGTCACCTAGTGTGACCGTTGCAACCTTGTAGTCCTTGAAACGATTGAATAGCTCTTTGGCGGCTTCTGCAAGTTCCTTCTGCCCCGAAGACTCCAGTAGCCCTACATGCTGGAAAAAGGTTGCCGGGTCAGGGATGCGGTTAAGACGCATCTGGTGAAGCGGCGGCTCCTCCATCGTATCCAGGTGAAGGAATGACCGCGCCTTGAGGTCATAGACAACGTTCCAAGGGCTGGCTGGGTCACCGCCCCTCCAGTACAAAGCGCCACAGATGGAAGAAAGCCGCTGTTGCCCGTCGAGCAAGTAATTGACTGGATAGTCGGGCTTGGGTTGTGCGATCTCGAGGTCTGCAATGCGCCCCTCGCTCCGGAGCTCTTGCCTGCTCTGCCACAGGAGAATGCTGCCGATCGGGTAATTTCGGGCTACCGAGTCGAGAAGGTCGATCACCTGAGATCTCTCCCAAACAAACTCCCGTTGAAACTTTGGCAGGTAAATGTCACCGTTCAAAATCCGCTTTGCCAAGTCATCAATCCGATCTACAGACGGCTGAGGGTCCTTAATTGGTTTCATGGGTACGGGGGATGCGGCAACGTTGCTCATTGGCTTTCCTTACGTAATTCGTGTGCATTGTCCTAGATTGCTCGTGTCGGTGGATGCCACCTGAAAACCGAGTTATTTCCTGTGAATGCATGCCGTGCGAGGTTACGCAATATTTGAGTGACTCCACCTGGGATTGACCACCGCGCGAGGGTCAGGCCTTACATCTCAAGGCCCCATCTACTCCTCTACGACGTTTTGGCTGGCCAGCGAACGGCTGCCCCGGGCACGATCCTGACGGTGGCGGCCGACCGCAAAGTGTTTAGAGCTGCCCTTGCCCGGCGGGCAGAAGCAGCAGCATCTTCCAATGGCTTTTGAGGGCTACAAACTTTAGGCCTGACCCTCACTCCTGAGGGCCACAAGCTCAAGGCCTCACGGCGTCAGCGGGACTTTGGAGCCCTTGAGCGCGGCTGCGATCACTGTGTGCAGGTTGCCCGTGCCGGGCTCGACCAGCCGCTCCGTCCACGCCGCCTTCAGGGAAGAAAGGGCATCGTCGAAGACCGCATAGCAGGCCATATTGTTCTGTTGGGCCGAGCAGTACACGATGCCCGCAAACCCTTGCGCGTGGGCGTCTGCGGCGAGTTCCTGGGTGTGCGCCAGACGCAAAGACTGAAGCACTGGCCAGCTCGACGCGTGCATCCTCAAATCGAGAAGGGTCAGCGTGCGGCTCGCCTGCACGCACAGGAGGCTTCGGCCCGCGATGGTTTGAATGGAAAGGGCGGTCGTTTCACGTCTGGCGAGAGCTTCGTAGGCTGCCGTGTCGGGCGCTTCGGCGAAATAGCCCACGGGCACGCCGGCGACATCGAAGCGTCCGTTCAGGAGTTTCGAGGGAGCGAGCAACAGCCTGCCAATTCGGACGGTGCCGGCGCGCGCGCGGCTGCGCTGGATGCGGAACAGCGCCGAGGGCGCCAGGAGATCGAACGCCGGGGCGTATTCGAGATCGGAGAGCTTCATGTGGATGCGTCAGGTGCCTTCCGCTGCAGCCAGGTCAAGCACGCGCTCCGTGAGGCCTTGCTCGATCGCCGCCTTGGGTGTCTTTCCGTCGAGGCCTCCCAGAGGGGTCTCCAGGAACGACAGGATGGTCCACCCTTCGGTGGTGCCCAGGGCCTTCGAGAGCTTCGGGATGACCTCCCAGAACTGCGGGTCGAACTGCCAAACGGGCAGCCGAAATCCTCGGCGGGTCTGGGTGAGGCCGATGGCTCGGCCCTTGGCGATCCAGGCGTTGATGGTCACGCGTGTGGTGGCGGCGATGCTGGCCGCGTCGTCGGTGTTGACCATGTCCGAGGCCTGCAGACGTTCATTCCGAGCAGCAAGGCTGCTGGCCAGGAGCGACTTGGTCTGGGCGGCCGAGACATAGGGCGAGGGGCGCTTGGGGGCCTTGACCACGCGTGCGGTGTTGCGGACGGTGGAAATGGAGGTGGTGGCGGGCTTCATGAGTGAATTCGAATCAGGGCGCGTTGCGGGCGTTCACTTTGGCAGGGCTGAAGAAGCCAGCCAGGGCACGGCCACAAGCGGCGATGGGGTGAGCGTTGGTGGGCTTCGGCGCGTGCTTGCGCAAGGGCAGCAGGCGGAGGATCCGAAGGTTCTCCGGGCCGGCGTTGAAGATGGCGGCGAGAGACTTGCTGCGGTTGATGAGTACACCAGCCAAGATGGGCAGCGTGTGGCGGCGTTCGATGATGCCGGCTACAGCTTGAAGAGCTGAGAGCACCTTGTCCTGTGTTGCTTTCAAGACGATCATCAACACCCCTTTTACGGAAAGTTCGTAAAGTTGGATTATGTCGCTTGCCGCTCCGGCCGTCTAGGGAAGCTCTGCATCAATCGGGGCGAGACGATGTGGTGCGGATCGGGATGGGCTGCAAGGCGCAGTTTGAAGCCAATAGCCGTAGCTATTGGCGAGAAGTGCAACGCCGCAGACCGCCCGAGGCCGCGCTAGCAGGGCCGGGCTGATTGATGCAGAGCTTCCCTAGCCATGTATCCCGAAGTCGTTCAGATTTGGGCTGCTTCATTGGTCGTATCAAATTTGGTGCCAAGGTGTTTAGGTCGCATGCGGTGCTGACCGTGTGAGCCTGCTGCAGCAGATTGCAGGCTGCGATGCGATGCAGCCTGCGACCCGGCGAGGCCAGCCTCCCGCATTGACTGCAAAGCAGGCCCATGTGCGGCGCTCGTTCCGATCGCCCTCGTGCGCTACGTCACACCCCTGACCCCACCTCAGGGCTTGCCCTAGCCCCCGCTTGTGTTTAACATGTTATCGTTATCACACATTGAACATAAGCGAACATGAGCAACGCACACTTCCACGCCATCCCCACCGCCCCGGGCCACCATGTGCTGCAAGGCGCGAGCTGCCGGCTGCTGGGCTTTGAAAAGCTGGTGCTGCTGCCGGGCCAGGCGCACAGCGGCCAGGTGGCGGGTGACCGCGAGCAGATGTTGGTGGTGCTCTCGGGCACGGCCGAGGCGGTGGAAGTCGCAGGTGGCCCGCGCTTTGCGAATGTGGGCGGCCGGGCCAATGTGTTTGTGGGCAACCCGCACAGCGTGTACCTGCCGCGCGGCAGCCGCTTCACAGTCACGGCCGGCAGCCGCATTGAGGCGGTGCTGGTGAGCGCGCCGTCCAGCCTGGACACCGAGGCCTACGAGGTGCGGCCCGAGGCGGTGCGCACCGGCACCTGGGGCACGCTGAACTACACGCGGCATTTCCGCGAGATTTTGACCCAGCCCGATGGCCGCCCGGCCAGCAGCCTGATCGTCGGCGAAACCATCACGCCGTCGGGCAACTGGAGCACCTTCCCGCCGCACAAGCATGAGCGGGAGGAGGGTGGCGAGGTCTTCCACGAAGAGATGTATTACTTCCGCGTGGCTTCGCCCGAAGGCTTTGGCCTGGCGCGCCACTTCAGCCCCGAGCATGGCTTCGACCACACCCACACGGTGCGCGACGACAGCCTGCTGTCGATTCCCTACGGCTACCACACCTACGCCGCCGCGCCGGGCGCCAAGAGCTACTACTTGTGGTTCCTGGCCGGTGACGGCCGCCGCCAGGGTGTGGCCCTGCAGCCCGAGCTGGCCTGGACGCAAAAGCTGGTCGGCATGTGCTGAGCGAATGAACGAATGAATGCGTGAGTGAGTGAGACCAGCATGAGCACCAACACCCCATCCCAACTTCAATCCCTGTTCTCCCTGCAGGGCCGCGTGGCCTTGGTGACGGCAGGGGCCAGCGGCATCGGCCAGGCCCTAGCCATCGGCCTGGCGCAAGCGGGCGCCGATGTTGCCATCACCCGCCACAGCCAGAGCAGCGATGACACCGAGGCGGCGGTGCGCGCCCTGGGCCGCCAATGCCTGGTGATCGCCACCGACCTGGCCCGGCCCGAGGCGCCGGCCGAAGTGCTGGCCCAAACCTTGAAACACTACGGGCGCATCGATGTGCTGGTGAACAACGCCGGCATCATCCGCCGCGCGCCGGCCGTCGAGGTGCGCGACGAGGACTGGGACGCCGTGATGGACCTGAACCTCGACGCCGCATGGCGCCTGTGCCAAGGCGCCGGCCACCAGATGCTGGAGCAGGGCAGCGGACGCATCATCAACATCGCTTCGCTGCTGAGCCTGCAGGGTGGCATCCGCGTGCCGGCCTACGCCGCGGCCAAGCATGCGCTGCTGGGCCTGACCCGCGCCCTGGCGAATGAGTGGGCGGGCCAAGGCGTGGGCGTGAACGCCATCGCCCCCGGTTATATCGAAACCGCCAACACCGCGCCGCTGCGCGCCGACCCCGAGCGCAGCCGCCAGGTGATGGAGCGCATCCCGGCCGGCCGCTGGGGCCAGGCGCAAGACCTGGTGGGCGCCGCAGTGTTCCTGGCGTCTCCTGCGTCTGCATACATGCACGGCCAGTTGCTGGTCGTCGATGGCGGCTGGATGGCCCGCTAAGCAGCGACCGCAAAGCCCCCGAATCCAAACCCATACCCATGCCCGCAGCCGCTGCGCTGCGGCGCCCCATGCCTGATCGAGACATGACGACCAACGCTTCTGTTGTTGAAAACCCCGAGGCCAGCGCGGCCAGCACGGCGCAGCCCTCCATGGTGGTGCGCGCCGAGCAGGCCATCGTGGCCGCTTGCGCCCAGCTGGGCCGCTGCCTGCAGCAGCTGGGCCCGCAGTTCCCGGGCGACACCAGCAGCGGCAATGTGTTTGCGCCGGCGGTCTGGCCCGATGAGCCGGACGGCGTCAACAGCAGCTGGACAGCGGGTTTTTGGACCGGCCTGCTCTGGATGGCGCATGAGCTGAGCGGCGATGCCCGCTTTGGCACGGCCTCAGCCGCCCAGCTGGAGGGTTACTCGCGCAGACTGGAGCGGCGTTTTGTGGTGGACCACCACGACCTGGGCTTTCTCTTTATGCCCTCCTGCGTGGCGGCGTTGCGCCAGGGGCCACAGCCGCTGGCGCACGCCACGGCTTTGCAAGCGGCGGCCTTGCTGATGACGCGCTACCTGCCGCGCGCCGGTGTGGTGCAGGCCTGGGGCCGGCTGGAAGACCCGGCTCAGCGCGGCCGCATCATCATCGACTGCCTGCTCAACCTGCCCCTGCTGCACTGGGCCGCGGGGCAGGGCGGCGCGGCCGAGATGCGCGAGGCCGCCATCAGCCACGCCCAGCGCTCGCGTGAATACCTGGTGCGGCCCGACCACAGCAGCTTCCACACCTTCCACTTCGACCCCGAGACCGGCGCGCCTCGGCATGGCACCACGGCCCAAGGCGCTTCGGACCAATCCTGCTGGGCGCGTGGCCAGGCCTGGGGCTTGTACGGCTTCTCGCTCAACCACCGCTGGGTGCCGGAGCAGGGCTTTTTGCAAACGGCCTGCCAGTTGGCCGACCACTTCCTGGCCCTCTTGCCCGAGCATGGCATCGCCTGCTGGGACATGAGCTTCCCGCCCGAGGCGGGTGAGCCCTGGGACAGCTCGGCCAGCGCGATTGCGGCCTGCGGCCTGATGGACATTGCCGAGCAGCTGCCCGCGGCCGAGGCCGAGCGCGCCCAAGCCTACCGCCAGGCGGCCGACCGCATCCTCGACGGCCTGCTGCGCCACTGCGCCGGCTGGGACGCGCCCGGCAATGCCTTGCTGCGCCACGGCGTCTACAGCAAGCCCGATGGCTTGGGCGTGGACGAAGCCAGCCTGTGGGGCGACTTCTTCTTCCTCGAAGCCCTGGCCCGCCGCGCCCGGCACTGGACACCGTTCTGGCACCCCGTTTTGGCACCCCCAAGCACCACCCCGTGAACTGAGCTGCAAGCAAGCGCCCGCTAGTTTTTCGTTCTTTTCTTCTCCCTTTCCCTGCTTCCCGTTCGACCTTTCTCCTTCCACCGTCCCTCGTTTCGCTGCGCAGATCAGATCAAAACCTACACTGGAGACACGACCATGCGACCCTCGACTCAGACTTTGTTTGCCCCTCGTTCCGCTTCTGCTTTTCCGACCGTGCCGCACGCCGTGGCGATCGCCGCCGCCAGCTTCCTGGCCCTGGCCGCCGGCAGCGCCGCTGCGCAAAACACAGCGCCCGCTGCAGCGGCGCAAGGTGGCACGGCGCCTGCAGCAGCGTCGCCTGAGGCCAAGCCGGTGCAGAACCAGCTGGACACGGTGGTGATCAGCGGCATCCGCGCGTCCAAGGAAAAGTCGCTCAACGCCAAGCGTTTTGCCGATGGCGTGACCGAGGTGGTGAGCGCCGAAGACATCGGCAAGATGCCGGACAAGAACGTGGCCGATGCGCTGCAGAAGCTGCCGGGCGTGACCACCACCGCCGGCAGCGGCGGCCAGGGCGGCTATGACGAGAACGACCGGGTCAGCATGCGCGGCACCAACCCCAGCCTGTCGCTGACCACCATCAACGGCCACAGCGTGGCGTCGGCCGATTGGGACCCGGGCGACCAGATCGCCGGTGGCACGGGCTCCAACAGCTCGGGCGCGGCCCGCAGCGTCAGCTTCCTGCTGCTGCCATCGGAAATCGTCAGCCAGGTGGTGGTGCGCAAGAGCGCCTCGGCCGACCAGCTCGAGGGCGGCGTGGCCGGCTCGGTGGACATCATCACCCGCCGCCCGCTGGAGTTCAAAAAGCGCTTCTCGGCCGAGATCGGCTTGCAAGGCGTGTACGCCGACCAGGCCGGCAAGACCGACCCGCAGTTCAATGCCTTGTTCAACTGGAAGAACGAGGCCAACGACGCGGGTGTGATGCTGCAGGTGTTTGACCAGACCCGCCACATCCGCCGCGACGGCCAGTCCGAGATCACCTGGGCCCGCCTCTCGCCCGCCACACCGGCCGGCCAGGCCAATGGCGGCCAGCTGGGCAACAAGCTCTACATCAGCGGCCTGATCAACAGCCTGTTCGAGCAAAAGCGCCAGCGCCAGGGCGCGGTGCTGGGCGCGGAGTTCAAGGTCTCGCCGGACCTGACGGTCAACCTTGACGCTTTCCACAGCGAGCTCAAGGCCAGCTATACCAACACCCGCTTCTTTGTGCGCCCCGGCAATTCGGTGGCGGCCAGCGGCGGCGTGGTGCCCAGCGAAGTGAGCCTGGACGGCGAGCGCATCAACGCCGCGCGCTTCAACAACACCGGCAATGCCATGGGCGCCCAGCTGGAGACGCAGGCCAACCCGTTGGCTGCTTCCAAGACCCAGTACCTGAATGCCGACTTCAACTACCGCGCCAGCGAGGCGCTGAGCTTCAAGGGCCAGGTGGGCCACACCCGCGCGCAGGGCGATACCTTCCTGTACTGGAACTACGCCTTCCTGCCCAACACGGCCACGGGCTACAGCTTCCAGGGCATGGACAAGCCGGTGCAGGTGAGCCTGCCCAATGGCTTTGACGGCAGCAAGCTCAGCTATCTGCCCGGCAACTCGGGGGCAGACAACAGCTTCAGCCAGCAGCGCAGCAAGGACCGCGAGAACTACGGCCAGATCGACGGCGAGTACCGTTTTGCTGAGAGCAGCCTGATCTCGGCCCTCAAGTTCGGTGCCCGCATGGCCGAGCATGAGCGCGAGGGCAGCCGCCCGGTCAAGGGCGCCGCTGCGATGAACGCCACCAAGAACGGCCAGGTTGCACTGACCAGCCTGCCGGCCTGGGGCGGCGCCAGCTTCCCCGGCAACTTTGGCAACGGCCTGGGCGGCAACCCCGGCGGCGTGGGCGTGCCCCTGATCGACCCGGCGGCGGTGGTGGCCTGGTCGGACGCCAACTTCTCGGCCGACCCGGTGTTCAACCGCCCGGTGTCCGGCGTGTTCACGGTGAAGGAAAACGTCAGCGCGGCCTACGGCCTGGCCAAGCTGGCGCGTGAGGACTGGCGCGCCGAGTTCGGCCTGCGCCTGGTGCGCACCCGCACGCAAGTCACCACCAACACCGGCGTGCCCTGCGGCGCCGTCACCGCCAGCAATGGCCTGAGCTACGGCAGCCCGGCCCAGGCCGAGGCCTGCAAGGGCTTTGTGCCCGAGGGCGCCAGCCTGGTGACCGGCTCGCGCTTCGGCAACTTCTACATCAAGAGCACCGAGAGCAGCGACACCCAGGCCCTGCCCAGCGCCAGCCTGAGCTACGACCTGAGCGACAAGCTGCTGCTGCGCGTGGCGGCGGCCAAGGTGATGGCCCGCCCGGACTACAGCGCCCTGGGCTCGACGCTCAGCGCCTTTGCCTACAACCCGGCCAACAACCCGCCGTCCACCGCGGCCGGTGGCAACGCCGAGCTGAAGCCCGTGGTGGCCAAGAACTACAACCTCGGCCTGGAGTGGTACTTCGCGCGCCGCTCGGTGCTGTCGGCGCAAGTGTTCATGATGGACTTCGACTCGCTGATCGGCGCGGGCAGCTCCATGCAGCAGCAGCTGAACACGGCCATCCCCCTGGCCCTGGGCGGCCCGGCCGTGGTGCCCACCCTGGTCAGCTCGCCGGCGGCCACCACTGGCCGTTCGCGCGGCCTGGAGCTGGGCTATGAGCAGCCGGTGTGGGGCGGCTTTGGCGTGACGGCCAACTACACCTACGCCAATGCCAAGGAAGCCAACGGCAACGCGATGCTGGGTGCGTCCAAGAACAGCTACAACCTGGGCGCCTACTACGAAGACGAGGCCTTCAGCGCCCGCCTGGCGTATGCGCACCGCAGCGCTTCGCGTGTGGGCCTGTACGGCCTGTCGCAGAACTACCTGGCGGCTTCGGGCACGCTGGCCGCTTCGGCCAACTACAAGCTCAACGACACGGTGACCCTGACCTTTGAAGGCCTGAACCTCAACAAGCCGGTGACCCGCTTCTACAACGCGGCCAATGCCACCGTGCCTTTTGATGCGACCACCGCGCTGTACAGCAGCGGCCGCCAGTTCTACGTCGGTTTGCGCCTGAAGTATTGATGGTGGGTGCGGGCGCTGCCGTCGGTGCATCAGGCCGGCGGCGGCGCCTTTTTTGTCTTTGCTTGTTCCTTTCCTTTTCCAGCGTGTGATCGTTCTTTCGTTCGATCGATTGGCGCTGCGTTCATGCCATGCAGTCCCCCAGCGAATCCCCTTCCCCCTCGACCTTTGCCGTCTGCGGCGATGACTTCGTGCTGAACGGCCAGCCCGTGCAGCTGCTGTCCGGCGCGCTGCATTACTTCCGCGTGCTGCCCGAGCAGTGGGAAGACCGCCTGCTCAAGCTCAAGGCCTTGGGCCTGAACACGGTGGAGACGTACGTGGCCTGGAACCTGCACGAGCCGCGGCCGGGCGAGTTCTGTTTCGAGGGCGGGCTGGACCTGGTGGCCTTTGTGCAACTGGCCCAGCGCCTGGGCCTGTGGGTGATCGTGCGGCCAGGGCCCTATATCTGCGCCGAATGGGAGTTCGGCGGCCTGCCGGCCTGGCTGCTGGCGGACAGTGATATGGCTTTGCGCTGCAGCTATCCGCCCTATCTGGCGGCGGTGGACCGCTTCTTTGCCGCGCTGTTGCCGCTTCTCACGCCGCTGCAGATCGCCGAAGGCGGCCCCATCCTCGCGATGCAGGTGGAGAACGAATACGGCAGCTACGGCAGCGACAAGGACTACCTGGCCTGGACCGAGGCCAGCCTGCGCCGTCACGGCGTGCGCGTGCTGCTCTTCACCTCGGACGGCCCGACCGATCACATGCTGACCCACGGCAGCTTGCCGCATCTGCTCAAGACCGGCAACTTCGGTTCGCGCGTGCCCTCGGAGTTGGCCAAGCTGCGCGAGCACCAGCCCCGCGGCCCGCTGATGTGCATGGAGTTCTGGAACGGCTGGTTCGACCACTGGGGCGAGCCCCACCACACCCGCGACGGCGAAGACGCCGCCCGCTGCCTGGGCCAGATCCTGGAGGCGGGTGCCTCGGTCAACATCTTCATGGTGCACGGTGGCACCAGCTTCGGCTTCATGAACGGGGCCAACACCGATCTCAAGACCGGGGCCTACCAGCCCACGGTCAACAGCTACGACTACGACGCGCCCCTGGCCGAGGACGGCAGCGTGACGCCCAAATTCATCGCCATGAAGGCGGTGATCCTGGCCCATCTGCGCCAGCAGGCGCAGGCCCGCGGCCTGCCTGCGCCCGAGCTGCCGCCGCTGCCGCCCGAGGTGCCGCGCTTCGATCTGCAAGGCCTGGCCCTGGTGCCTTGCCAGCCCTGGTTCGAGGCCTTGCAAGGCCTGGCACCGACGCGCACCGACGTGTGCCCGCGCAGCATGGAGCAGCTGGGGCAGGACTACGGCTTCACGCTCTACCGCTGCCGCGTGCGCCACCCGAAAGGCCCGGTGACGCTGTCGGTGCAAGCGGTGTATGACC
Organism: Paucibacter sp. DJ2R-2; assembly: GCF_025717675.1. Lineage (GTDB taxonomy): Bacteria > Pseudomonadota > Gammaproteobacteria > Burkholderiales > Burkholderiaceae_C > Paucibacter_A. Next base: position 19,008 of record NZ_JAJIRT010000002.1, on the reverse strand, counting down.
GCGCCCAGGTGTTTGTGGACGGCCGGCCCGTGGGCTTGCTGGAGCGCAACGGGGCTTTGAGCCTGGCGCTGGAATGGCCCGGCGGCGAGGCCACGCTGGAGCTGCTGGTCGAGAACCAGGGCCGGGTCAACTACGGCCCGCAGCTGCATGACCGCAAGGGTTTGCTGGGCTGGGTGCGCCTGGGCATCAATGTGCTGCAGCGCTGGGAGCACTTTGCTTTGCCCCTGGCCGAGCTGCCGGCGGGCGCCACGCAGGTGCGCGCAGCGGCCTCGGTGCAGAGCGGCCTGCCGCAGTTCTTCAGCGCCGACTTTGAGGTGGGCGCGCCGGGTGACTGCTTTGTGCGCCTGAACGGTGGCCACAAGGGTCAGGTCTGGATCAACGGCTTCAACCTCGGCCGGCACTGGGTGCGCGGCCCGCAGCTGGCGCTCTATCTGCCCTGGCCGCTGCTGCGCCGAGGCCGCAACACACTGACCGTGCTGGAGCTGCAGCCCGAGGCCGGTCAGGCCTTGAGCGCCGACTTCTGCGCCCGCCTGCCGCAAGCGGGTGAGGTGGTGGACATGGCGCCGACGCTGGCGGAGCTGTGGTGATGGACGAGCTGTTCGTCACGCCCGCACGCGGCCGGCCCAGCCTGCCCCTGCCTGAAGCGGTGATGCGTTTCTATGTGCAGCAGGTAGAGGCCGGCATGAGCGTCACCCAGGCCTGCCGCCACGGCCGTTTCTCGGACACGACCTTTTACCGCTGGCGCCAGCTGCTGGCCGCGCAGGTGCCGGCGGCCAGCGCTGCCAAGGGCTGAGCTCAGCGCTGCAGCCGGAAGCGCGCCTCGAAGGAGCGCCCCGCCGATTGCGCCACATTGACCTGCAGCTGCACGGTGGGCGCCAGGCGCAGCACAGTGATGCCGGGGCTGCTGGCCAGCACGGCGCTGGCGGCGCGCTGAAGATCCAGAGTGATGCTGCCGGTGTTGACCTGGGTGGGGTCGGCCACGCTCAGGGCCAGCTCGTCGCCGCTCTCGCGCATCAGCACCGAGGCCTTGGCGCTGCTGGTCAGCAGGGCCTTGCCGTCGAGGTTCAGCGTTTTGCTGCCATTGGTCAGGAAGTTGGCGCCGACCAGGCCGAGGCTGCTGTCTTGCACGGCCAGCAGGTCGGTGCTGCGCGCCAGGATCTTGAGCGCGGGCTGGGCCGCGAAGGCGGCGGTCTGCGCGGCGCTGCGGCCGGGCAGGATGACATAGCTGTAGTTGGCGGCTGTGGGCTTGAGGCCGTGCGGGATGGCCAGGCTCAGGTAGTTGGCGCTGACCGTGTCGGCCGCCTCTTGCGATTTGATGGCCTTCCAGTTGCCGCTGCGCGTCTCGCGCAGGGCCTGCACGGTGGGCCGGTCGGGGAAGACATAGCCGATGTCCGCGCCCGCCTGGCTGCCGGCCAGATGGGCCCAGGCGGCGGCGCTGAAGCTCTGCGACCAGCCCGGTGTGCTCGGCTGCAGCTGGCCCCCCATGGTCAGCGCATTGCTGCCGGCCGGGTTGAGCTTGCGGTTCTCGACCACGGTCTCCACGGCCAGGCTGTTGCCGCTGCTGATGGCAGCGCCCAGGGCGAAGATCTTGTCGCCGAACAGGAACCAGGCTTTCTTGCCCTTGAGCGAGCTGCCGGTCACGTTGAGCGCACCGAAGTCCAGCGTGGCGATGGCGTAGCGGCCTTCGAGCTGGGCGCCGCCGACCCAGTTGCTGGTGTTCTTGATCAGGGCCCAGTTCTTGAGGGCGGCGCTGCTGCGGTCGGTGGTGGTGCCGGCCAGGCGCAGCAGGTCGACCGTGGCCCAGTAGTCGCCATCAAAGGCTTGCTGGTCGGCGTTGTGCAGGCTGCTTATGCCCATGCCGGTCCACCAGGGCCGCAGGTTCTCGCCATTGCCCGATTCGTAGGCGCTGATGCGGTTGGAGAACAGGCTCAAATCAAAGCTGAAATCGGCATGGCGCAGCACGGCGCGGTCCATGCTGGCGAAGACCTGGGCGCCGGCGCGCTCCGGCGCTGGCGTGATGCCGGTGTCGGCTTGCAGGCTGTGCAGCAGGCTGATTTCATGGAGCGAGAACTTGGCGCAGGCGCTTTCCGGGCTCAGGGTCTGGCCGCTGTAGCAGCTCGGGCCCAGATAGCGGTTGCGCTGCAGCCAGCCCTTGACCATTTCCTTGAGCGGCAGCGCCTGGGCCGCAGGCGCGCCCTCGGCCAGGCGCAGCAGCGAGCCCATCAGGCTGCGGCCGGCGGAGTGGTTGCTGGAACTGCGGCGGGCAATGGCGCGGCCGCGCACCGAATCGGCCATGGCGCCGTCGCGCACCAGGGGGCGGAAGGCGCGCTCGGTCCAGTCGTAGACATGGCTGAGCTCCGGGTCGTCCGGCGCCCAGAGGCTGCCGTTCAAGAGCAGCAGCAGGCGCGACAGGCTGTCCAGCATCACCAGGCCGTAGCTGCCGGTGTAGGCCACATAGTTGTGCTGGATGAAGGAGCCGTCGGCGTAGAAGCCATCGCCCTGGGTGACATCGGGCAGGGTCTGGCTGATGGCATCGCGGGCGTGGCGCAGGCGCTCGTCCGAGTCGCCCAGCGCGCCGCGCACGCCGATGATCAAGGCCTTGTCCAGGCGGTTGGCGCCGGTCTCTTCCAGGCTGGGCTGGTTGCCGCGGTAGGTGGCGTCGGGCACGTAGAAGTCCACGCTGGCCAGGTCGCGTTCGCGCTCGGTGGCGCTCAGCGCGGCGTGCATGACCGTCAGGATGCTGGTCAGGGCCTGAGGCGCGCCGATCTCCCAATCCCACCAGTTGCCGTAGCGGGCGAGGCCGGGGCGGTAGCGGTTCGCATGCATCCATGCCAGGCCGCCCTGGATGGCCGCGGCCAGGTCTGTGCGGCCTTGGAGCCGCGAGCCCGGCGAGGCGTAAGCGCGCGCCATCAGCAGCAGGCGCGCGTAGTGGCTGGTCAGCACCGAGGCGTCGCTGCTGCTTTGCAGATCGGGCCACATGCCCGGCGTGGTGCTGGCCGGGTTCATGCTTTGCCAGTGCAGCTCGGCCTTGTCGGCCAGCTCCGTCGCCGCGGCCTGCCATTCGGGCAAGGTGGGCGCGGCGCGGCCGGCGCCGGTGAGTTGCTGCTGCCAGCGCGTGCGCAGCTCGGCATAGCTGCTGCTGTCCTGGGCTTGCGCGCCCTGCAAGGCCAGGCTGCAGGCCAGGGCCAAAAGCGTGGGGCGCCAGAAGCTCGGGTGCGGAATTGTCGGCGTCATGGTCTCGTCTCCTCAGTGATGGCCTGCGGGTATGTTGCAGGCCTGTTATTTGAGGTGAACGTTAACAGTTTGCGCGAGACGCAAAGCTAGGGTTGTCGCCAGGGCCGCCAGGGCCGCCAGGGCCGCCAGTTGGCCTGGGGCCCCGTGCGGGCTTATTCGTTCTTGGCGGCCGGCAGATCCTTGGGCGCGCCGAACATGAAGCAGTCGATGAAGCTGAAGTAGAGCGATGCGTAGAACACCGTCGTCAGCAGCAGGCCTGCCGGCATGGCCAGCAGGGCGACGTACTGGCCCAGACCCAGGATGCCGAGCAAGACGCTCAAGACACCCGACAAACCCAGGACCGCGCTGGCCCAGAGCAAGGCGTTGTAGGCAAAAGCGCCCTTGTTGCGCCAGACGCCCAGGGTGCTGGAGAACAGCGCCTGCAGCAGACCTTGGCCGCCCCAGTGCACCAGAGCCGGCGCGTGCCAGAAGGGCACCGACACCAGGCCGGCCAGGCCCAGACGTGTGACGGCGCCCCAGAACAGGCGCGGGTCGGACGTGACGGCTTCGATCTCGGCGGCCGGTGCTCCCTTGCTCATCAGCACCTGCAACTGCTCCAGTGTGCCGCCGTCCACCCATTCGGACAGCAGGCTGATGCCGACCGTGGCCAGGGCATAGAGGGCGCCCAACATCAGCTGGGTGTTGCGCCGCTCCCGGGTCAGGCGCAGCGGCGCCAGGAAGACCGCGGCCGTTGGTGTTTTTTCCTGCAGAACCAGGTGGGTGGCCAACATGAAGCCCAGGGACAGCAAAGGCACGGCCATCAGCACCATCACGATGCCGACGCCGGGCAGCAGCAGCAAGGCGAAGGCCAGGAACACAAAGGTGGCGAACAGGCTGGCCAGGGCCATGGGCCGGCGCTGGAAGACCTTCATGCCATGGCGTATCCACAGCTGGCCATTGCGGGCGGGCACGGTCTGCAGGTGCAGGACCATGGGGTTGGTGGGGCGACTGGCTTCGCTCATTCCGTCAGATCACTCGATGTTGGGTGGGGGAGGCGGCCTCAGGCCGGCAGCGCATGCCAGGCACGCGCGATGCGTTCGCGCAGCACGCGCTCGAAATGGGCGGGGTCGTGGGGCTTGAGCATGCTGGCTTGGCGCGGCAGGTACACATCCCAGAGCCGCGAGATCCAGAAGCGCAGGGCCGCGGCACGCAGCAGGCCCGGCAGCAGGCGGTGCTCGGTGCCGCTCAAGGGGCGCACGGTTTCATAGGCCTTCACAAAGGCCTGGGCGCGGGCTTCGTCGAGGCGGCCGCTGGCCAGGTCGATGCACCAGTCGTTCAGGCACACGGCCAGGTCGAAGAGCCAGGTGTCGACGCCGGCAAAGTAGAAATCGAAGAAGCCGCTCAAGCGCTCGCGCCCGGGCAGGGTCTGGACACCGGCATCGTGCGGCACCGGCTCGAACATCACGTTGTCGCGGAACAGATCGGCGTGGATGGGGCCGCGCGGCAAGTCCGCATAGCCGGCCGAGGCCGCCAGCTGCTGCTGGTAGGCCAGCTCGCTGCTGAGCAGCTCCGCTTGTTCCGGCGCCAGAAAGGGCAGGATCACGGGCACGGTTTCATTCCACCAGGCGAGGCCGCGAAGATTGGCTTGCTGCAGGGGGAAATCCTGGCCGGCCAGGTGCATGCGGGCCAGCTCGGCGCCGACTTGCTGGCAGTGGTGCAGGTCGGGCGCCAGCTGGTGGCCGCCGCGCAGCTTGTTGACCACGGCGGCCGGCTTGCCTTGCAGCTCGAAGAGGATGGTGCCGCCGGCATCGGCCTGCGGGTCCGGCACGGCCAGGCCGCGCGTGGCCAGGTGTTTCATCAGCTGCAGGTAGAAGGGCAGCTGCTCGAAGCTCAGTCGCTCGAACAGGGTCAGCACAAACTCACCGCGCTCGGTGCTCAGGAAATAGTTGGTGTTCTCGATGCCGGCGCCGATGCCGCGCAAGCCCAGCACCGCACCCAGGTTCAGGCGCGTGCTCAGGGCTTGGGCCTGATCCAGCGTCACTTCAGTAAATACAGCCATGTCAGCACTGCCGGAGCAGGAAGGGTGAAGCCGCAGCGCCGGGCCGGTGCCTCGGAGGCCGGCCGGCGCGCAGTCTTCAGAAGTTGAAGAGGTTCCAGACGCGCTTGCCGCCGCCGCCGCGGGTCGAGCCCGGGCCGGCTGAGAGGTCGCGGCCGCCATCGACCATGAGGATTTCGTAGCCGGGCAGCTTGCTGTTCTTGGGCTGGACCGTGACCTTTTGGGTCTGGCCGCGCACGCGCGTCTCTTCGATGCGGGTGCTGTCGTCTTCGATCACCGCCTCTTCCACCAGGGCCTCGGCCACGGCGGCGCGGCGGATCTCCTGGCGTGACTCCTCCCGTGGGCTGGCGCTTTGGGCCTGGCTGGCCGGGCAGCAGATGCCGAGCGCCAGAGCCAGCAAGGTGGCAGCCAGTGCCCGGTTTTGCGGGCGGCTCGGGGAGGTGGCGGAGGCGGTGTGGGTCATGGGCGGATTCTATGTCGCGCCCGCTCTTCAGCCGGGCTGAGGCCCTGGGCTTGTGCACGACAATGCCGCGCATGAGCGAAGAATCGAAAAAGCCCGTCCTGCTGCTGGTTGATGGCTCCAGCTACCTCTACCGCGCCTACCACGCCATGCCCGATCTGCGCGGCCCCGAGGGCGTGGCCACTGGCGCCATCCACGGCATGGTGGCCATGATGAAGCGCTTGCGCGAGCAGGTGGCGGCCGAGCATGCGGTGTGCGTCTTCGACGCCAAGGGCCCGACCTTCCGCGACGAGTGGTACCCCGAGTACAAGGCGCAGCGCGCACCCATGCCCGACGCGCTGCGCGAACAGATCACGCCCATCCACGAGGTGGTGCGCCTGCTCGGCTGGCCCATTTTGGAAGTGCCGGGCATCGAGGCGGACGACGCCATCGGCACCCTGGCCCGGGTGGCGGCCGAGGCCGGGCACGCGGTGGTGGTGTCCACCGGTGACAAGGACCTGGCCCAGCTGGTGACGAGCGACACCACCTTGATCAACACCATGAACAAGGCCGCCGCTGCGCCCGGCACCCTGGCGCCCTGGGGCGGGCCGGCGATCGACTGCGAGGTGCTGGACCCGGCGGCGGTGGGCCTCAAGTTCGGCGTGCCGCCCGATCGCATCATTGACTACCTGACCTTGATGGGCGACACCGTGGACAACGTGCCCGGGGTCGAGAAGGTCGGCCCCAAGACGGCGGCCAAGTGGATTGCCGAGTACGGCTCGCTGGACGGCGTGATCGCCAGCGCCGACAAGATCAAGGGCGTGGCCGGCGAGAACCTGCGCAAGGCCCTGGACTGGCTGCCCATGGGCCGCAAGCTGGTGACCGTCAAGCTGGACTGCGACCTCAGCGGCCATGTGCCGGACTGGCCGGCGCTGGAGGCCTTGGCCTTGCGCGAGGTGGACCGCGTCGGCTTGCAGGATTTCTACACCCGCTATGGCTTCAAGACCTGGCTGAAGGAGATCAGTGGCGGCACGGCCACGGCCACGTCGACCAGGGCCGGCGCCGCTGCGCCGGTCAGCGGTGATCTGTTTGCCGAGGCGCCTGTCTCGGCGCTTGAGGTGGAACGTCGCTACGAGACGGTGCTGGACATGGCGCAGCTGCAGGGCTGGATCGCCCGCATCGCCGCCGCGCCCTTGGTGGCCCTGGACACCGAGACCGATTCCCTGGACCCGATGCAGGCCCGCATCGTCGGCATCTCCTTCGCGGTGGCGCCGGGCGAGGCGGCCTATGTGCCGCTGGCTCATGAAGGCCCCGATGCGCCCGCCCAGCTGGACCTGGCCGAGGTGCTGGCCGCGCTGCAGCCCTGGCTGGAGGACGCGGCTGCGCCCAAGCTGGGCCAGAACCTCAAGTACGACACCCATGTGCTGGCCAACCACGGCATCGCCCTGCGCGGCGTGCAGCACGACACCATGCTGCAAAGCTATGTGCTGGAAGCGCACAAGACCCATGGCCTGGGCGCTCTGGGCGAGCGCTATCTCGGCCGCGCGGGCGTGAGCTATGAGGAGCTCTGCGGCAAGGGCGTGCACCAGATTCCTTTCGCTCAGGTCGATGTGGCCAAGGCCTCCGAGTATTCCTGCGAGGACTCGGACATGTGCTTGCAGCTGCACCAGATCCTCTGGCCGCAGATCGAGGCCGAGCCTGGCCTGCTCAAGGTCTACCGCGACATCGAGATGCCAACCAGCGCCTTGCTGGCGCGGATCGAGCGCACCGGCGTGCTGATCGACCCGGAGCTGCTGCAGGCGCAAAGCCATGAGCTGGGCCAGCGCCTGCTGGCCCTGGAGCAGGAGGCCTACGACATCGCCGGCCAGCCTTTCAATCTGGGCTCGCCCAAGCAGATCGGCGAGATTCTGTTCACCAAGCTGGGCCTGCCGGTCGTGAAGAAGACGGCCACGGGCGCGCCGTCCACCGACGAAGAGGTGCTGGAAAAGCTGTCCCTGGATTACCCGCTGCCGGCCAAGCTGCTGGAATACCGCGGCCTGGCCAAGCTCAAGAGCACCTACACCGACAAGCTGCCCTTGATGGTGAACGCCCGCACGCACCGGGTGCACACCAACTACGCGCAGGCGGTAGCGGTGACCGGGCGCCTGTCCAGCAACGAGCCCAATCTGCAGAACATTCCCGTGCGCACGGCGGAAGGCCGGCGCGTGCGTGAGGCCTTTGTGGCGCCACCGGGCTGCTGCTTGGTCAGCGCTGACTATTCGCAGATCGAGCTGCGCATCATGGCGCACATCAGCGAAGACCCGGGCCTGTTGCGCGCCTTCGGCGAGGGCCTCGACGTGCACCGCGCCACCGCCTCCGAGGTGTTCTCCACCCCGCTGGCCGATGTCACCAGCGAGCAGCGCCGTTATGCCAAGACCATCAACTTCGGCCTGATCTACGGTATGGGCGCTTTTGGCCTGGCCCAGTCTCTGGGCATCGAGCAAAAAGCCGCACGCGATTACATCGAGCTCTACTTCCACCGCTTCGCCGGCGTGAAGCACTATATGGACAGCACCAAGGCGAGTGCTGGCGAGCTGGGCTATGTCGAGACCTTGTTCGGCCGGCGCATCTATCTGCCCGAGATCAAGGGCGGCAACGGCCCGCGCAAGGCCGGTGCCGAGCGCCAGTCCATCAACGCGCCCATGCAGGGCACGGCGGCCGACCTGATCAAGCTGGCCATGATCGCCGTGCAAGCCGAGCTGGACGCCCAGGGCAAGTCCACCCGCATCGTCATGCAGGTGCACGATGAACTGGTGTTTGAAGTGCCCGAGGCCGAGCTGGACTGGGTGCGCCGTGAGGTGCCGCGTCTGATGGCTGGAGTGGCCCAGCTCAAGGTGCCGCTGCTGGCCGAGGTGGGTGTGGGGCCGAATTGGGAACAGGCGCATTGAGTGCGGCTTGAAGCGGGGCTGGGGCGCAGCTGATTGGCTCAGACTGAACAGCTTGCCCAGGGAAAATCCCTATCATCTGGATGAGCGAAGGCCGCCGCACTCAGGGTGCGCCCTCTAGGTCAGCGCCGGTGGATATGAGAAATTGTTCACAGCCCGGGGAGTTGTGGGCACGATTTATCTCTCATCCAAGGAATTCAAGATGACAACGATGCAAACCGCACGCAAGCTGGTTCTCGGTGCCGTGGCCGCAGCCGCCCTGGCCATGACCGGCGCCGCTCACGCTGATGTCAAGGCCAACAGCTCGGCACTCAGCCAATTCGCCAACCGTGCGATTCCGATCAGCGGCGCAGCTTTTGAGTCCAGCGTCAATTCCCTGTCCTCCCAATTGGTGGACGTGACCGGCATTCAGAGCTTGGGCCAGTACGGCGCCGCTGGCAATGTGGTGCTGAGCTTCTTCGTTGGCGCGAATGCCACCATCACCACCGTGGACTGGAACGTCAACCTGACCGCCAACAACCCCAGCTGGTTGTCGGAAATGACCGTGGCCTTTGGCAGCTCGGCCGGCGGTGATGGTGTTGTGTTCAGCCCCGGTTATGGTGATGACGATTTCGGCACCAATACCTACAGCGGTTCGGCCAGTTTGGAGGATCTGGGTCTGTCCTTCCAGGTCGGCGCCGATGGCATCCTGCGCCTGGAGTTCCACGAAGGCTTTGATGACACCGGCGTCAACCCCGACGGCGTCTGGAACTCGGGCAGCCTCACTTTCGGTGTCGCCGTCCCCGTTCCGGAACCCAGCACCTACGGCATGATGGCCCTGGGCCTGCTGGGCGTGGCCGCCGTGGCCCGCCGCCGCAAGAGCGCCTGATCGTTCTTCTCGGCTTCGATCTGACCCGCCCGGCTTTGCAGCCCGGCGGGTTTTTCTTTGCCGGCGCCGGAGCGGCTCAGGCCCTCGGTTAGCATCGCGGCCATGAATTGGCCTTATGAATTGCAAATCGGCTGGCGTTACACGCGGGCCGGGCGGGGAGGGCGGCGCAACCGCTTCATTTCCTTCATCTCCGGGGTGTCCATGCTGGGCATTGCGCTTGGGGTGGCGGCGTTGATCATCGTGCTCTCGGTGATGAACGGCTTCCAGAAGGAAGTGCGCGACCGCATGCTCTCGGTGATCGCCCATATTGAGCTGCAGTCTTACCAGGGTCAGGCCTTGCCCGACTGGCAGGCCACCGCCGCACAGGCGAAACAGAACCCGGCCGTGATCGGCGCGGCTCCCTTCATTGCCGCCCAGGCCTTGATCGCCCGTGGCGCGGACATGCGCGGTGCCATGGTGCGCGGCATCTCGCCGGCCGAGGAGGCCACGGTCACGCCGCTGGCGGCCGAGCTGAAGGACGGGCCGCTGGCGCGCCTGCGCGCGGGCGAGTGGGGCATCTTGCTCGGCTCCGAGCTGGCGCGTGCCCTGGGCGTGCGCGAGGGCGACAAGATCACCTTGGTGGCGCCCAACGGCCAGGTCACGCCTGCCGGTGTAGCGCCGCGGCTCAAACAGTTCACCCTGGTCGGCACCTTTCATGCCGGGCACTACGAGTACGACACCGGCATGGCGCTGATCCATGTCGACGATGCGGCGCGCTTCTTCCAGGTCGAAGGCCCGACGGGCGTGCAGTTGAAAATCCGAGACGCTTTGCAGGCGCGCGAAGTCGCTGCAGAACTCGGCCGAAATTTGGGCCCGGAGTATTACGTGAGGGATTGGACACGGACCAACGCCAATTACTTTGATGCGGTCGTGGTCGAGAAACGCATGATGAGCATCATCCTCACACTGATCGTCGCGGTGGCGGCCTTCAACCTGGTCTCGACCCTGGTGATGACGGTGACCGACAAGCAGGCCGACATCGCCATCCTGCGCACCCTGGGCGCCAGCCCGCGTTCCATCATGGGTATCTTCATGGTGCAGGGCGCCGCCTCGGGCGTGATCGGCACCCTGTCCGGTGTCGGCCTGGGCCTGCTGGTGGCTTTCAATATCGATGTGATCGTGCCGGCCATCGAGCGCTTGCTCAATGTCAGCTTCTTGCCCGGCAGCATTTATCTGATCAGCCGCATGCCCAGCGACCCGCAGTGGGGCGATATCGTGCCCATTGGCGTGACGTCCTTGATCCTGGCCTTCCTGGCCACCTTGTATCCGAGCTGGCGCGCCAGCCGCGTTCAACCCGCTGAGGCGCTGCGCTATGAGTGATCCTTCATCGTCCTTGATTCTGGAAGGGCGGGGCCTGAGCCGCCGCTTCAGCGAAGGCGATCTCGATGTGCAGGTGCTTTCAGGCGTGGACCTGCAGGTGCGCCGCGGCCAGACCCTGGCCATCGTCGGTGCCTCGGGCTCGGGCAAGTCCACCTTGCTGCATTTGCTCGGTGGCCTGGACAAACCCAGCACCGGCCGCGTGAGCCTGATGGGCCGCAACCTGGCCGAGATGGGCGAGCCCGAGCTGGGCCGCTGGCGCAACCAGCATCTGGGCTTTGTCTACCAGTTCCACCATCTGCTGCCCGAGTTCAGCGCCCTGGACAATGTGGCCATGCCCTTGCGCATCCGCCGCCAGACCCAGGAGCAGGCGCGGGCCCGCGCGGCGGCCATGCTGCAGCGTGTGGGCCTGGGCGCACGCCTGGCGCACCGGCCGGCGGAGCTTTCGGGCGGCGAGCGCCAGCGCGTGGCGATTGCCCGCGCCTTGGTGACCGAGCCGGCCTGTGTGCTGGCCGATGAGCCCACCGGCAACCTCGACCGCAGCACCGCACAAGCGGTGTTCGAGCTGATGCTGGCCACGGCCCGCGAGCTGGGCACGGCCTTTGTGCTGGTGACCCATGATCAGACGCTCGCCGCGCAATGCCAGCAGCAGCTGAGCCTGGTCGGCGGCACCATGCAGCCGGCCTTGGCCTGACCCTTCTCCTTTTCCCTTGTTTCCCTGTTCTCACGAGTGACCATGAGCCAAGACAACCGCTTCATCCTCAAGCTCAGCTGCCCGGACCGCGCCGGCATCGTCCATGCCGTGACCGGTTTTCTGCTGGAGCAGGGCGGCAACATCCTGACCTCGGCCCAGCATGGCGATGCCGACCACCAGCGCTTTTTCATGCGCATCGAGTTCGAGTGCGCGGCGCTGACCGAAGCTGCGGTGCTGCAAGCGGCTTTCCAGCCCCTGGCCGAACGCCTGCAGATGGACTGGGAGCTGGTGGCGCGCTCGGCCAAGACCCGCGTGCTGCTGCTGGTGTCCAAACTGGGCCACTGCCTCAACGACCTGCTGTTCCGTGTGCAGACCGGGCATCTGCCGATCGAGATTCCGGCCATCGTCTCCAACCACCGCGATTTCTACCAACTCGCGGCCTCGCACAACATTCCTTTTCACCACTTCCCGCTGCTGAACTCGAGCGCGGAGCAGAAGCAGGCCCAGGAGCGCAAGATCCGCGAGGTGATGGCCGAGAACCAGATCGATCTGGTGGTGCTGGCTCGCTATATGCAGATCCTCTCGCCCGAGCTCTGCCGTGATTTGTCGGGCCGGGCCATCAACATTCACCACAGCTTCCTGCCCAGCTTCAAGGGCGCCAAGCCCTACCACCAGGCCTATGAGCGCGGCGTCAAGCTGATCGGCGCGACCGCGCATTACGTGACCTCGGACCTGGACGAAGGCCCCATCATCGAGCAAGAGGTCGCTCGCATCGACCACAGCCTGCCGCCCGAGCAGCTGGTGGCCATCGGCCGCGACACCGAGTGCGTGACCCTGGCGCGCGCTATCCAGTGGCATGCCGAGCACCGCATCTTGCTGAACGGCCGCCGCACGGTGGTGTTCCGCTGATCGTTCACCGTTCGCGGAGACCTTGGCATGTGGATTGACAGCCACTGCCACCTCGACGCGCCCGAGTTTGATGGCGACCGTGCCGCCGTGGTGGCGCGTGCTCGCGCGGCCGGTGTGCAGCAGATCGTGCTGCCGGCGGTGGCCGCCTTTGATTTCGACACGGTGCGCGAACTGGCCCATGCCCACGGTTTTGTCTACGCCCTGGGCATCCATCCGCTGTATGTGATGCAAAAAGCCAGCGAGCAAGACCTGACCCTGCTGGCCGAGCAATTGGCGCGTCACCACGGCGACCCGCGCCTGGTGGCCATCGGCGAGATCGGCCTGGATTTCTTTGTGCCCGGCCTGGATGCCGAGCGGCAGCGCTTTTTCTATCTGGAGCAGCTCAAGCTGGCGCGGCGTTTTGAGCTGCCGGTGCTGCTGCATGTGCGTCGCAGTGCCGACCAGTTGCTTGCCGGGCTGCGGCGCCTGCCGGTATCCGGCGGTATCGCCCATGCCTTCAACGGCAGCGCGCAGCAGGCCCAGGCTTTCGTGGATCTGGGCTTCAAGCTGGGCTTTGGCGGCACGCTGACTTTCGAGCGCTCACAGCAGATCCGCCGCCTGGCGGCCGAGCTGCCGGCCGACAGCCTGGTGCTGGAGACCGACGCGCCCGACATCCCGCCACACTGGCTCTACAAGACGGCGGAGCAGCGCGCGGCCGGCGAGGCCACGGGTCGCAACGAGCCGGCCGAGCTGCCACGTATCGCCGAGAGCTTGGCCGCGCTGCGCGGCTGGAGCCTGGCCGAGACGGCGGCCATCACCAGCGCCAATGTGCGCGCAGCCTTGCCGCGCTTGGCTTTGCCCGCGCATGGCTGAGATGGACAGCAAGTCAGTGCCGCGCCTGCAAGGCCTGGCACCCCATGTGTTCGCCGACACCCGGCTGCTGGTGTTGGGCAGCTTTCCCGGCGTGGCCTCGCTGCAGGCGCAGGCCTATTACGGCCACCCGCAGAACCAATTCTGGCGCCTGCTCGGCGAATCGCTGGGCCTGGCCCTGGCGTCGGCCGGTTATGCCGAGCGGCTGGCGCTCTTGCAGCAGGCTGGCGTGGGGCTGTGGGATGTGATCCAGACGACGCAGCGGCGCGGCAGCTTGGACAGCGACATTCGCAACCCAGAGGCCAGCGATCTGCTGGGCTTGATCGCGGCGCGCCTGCCACGCCTGCGCGCCATCGCCTTCAACGGCGGCACGGCCGCGCGCTTGGGCCTGCGCCAGCTGGGTGATCAAGCGGGGCGCTGGCGCATCCATGCCTTGCCCTCGTCCAGTCCGGCCTACACCCTGAGCTATGCGAAGAAGCTGGCCGTCTGGGCCCAGCTCGGGCCTTCGCTGCAGGCGGCCATGGGCGACACTTGAGGCATGAGCCTTTCCAACAAGTCCAAGACCAACAGCAAATCCAAGACCGGCGCCATGCCCTGGGCGCCAGCCACCATGTCGGAGTTCGACGGAGTGCGTTTTCTGCACCTCGATTCCATCTGGGTGCAGGGCGCGATGCGCATCCGCAAGCCCCAGCATCTGGAGCTGGAGTACATCCAGCGCATGATGGCCTGGATGCTCTGGCGCCCGAGCGCCGAGCTGCGCAGCGGCCACGCCCTGCAGCTGGGCCTGGGGGCGGGGGCCATCACCCGCTTTTGCCACAAGGTGCTGCGCATGAAGACCACGGCCGTGGAGCTGAATCCCACGGTGATCCAGGCCTGCCGCATGTGGTTCCACCTGCCCGAGGACGACAAGCGCCTGACGGTGATCAATGAGGACGCCGGTCAGTGGGTGGCGAACCCGGAGCATTTGCAAACGGTCGATGTGCTCAACATTGACCTCTACGACCACGAGGCCGCCGGCCCGGTGCTGGACGATGAAGACTTCTACCGCCATTGCCATGGCCTGCTGGTCGACGGTGGCCTGATGACGGTGAATCTCTTCGGCCGCGACGCCAGCTTTGCCGCCAGCGCGCGGCGTGTGGCGGCCATCTTCGGCTCGGACCAGGTCTGGAGCCTGACGCCGACCAAGGAGGGCAACACTGTGCTGGTGGCGGCGCGCGGCGTGGTGGTGCCGGATCGTGAGGAATTGGAGTGCCGAGCGGCTAATATCGAGTCGCTGTTCGAGCTGCCGGCGCGCAAATGGCTGCGCATGGTGCGGCCCCTGCCTTTGAGCATTCTCAACCCCCAATGAGCGCGGAGCGACCCATCGCCATGAGTGCCAAGTCCAAGACCAGCGCATCCTCTACTTCTGCTTCTGCCGCCGCTGCCTCGGCCGCTCTTCCTGCCGAAGGACGGCTCGAGTGGCGTGCCTTGCTGCATTGGCTGCGCGACGATGGCTTGATCGATGACGAACAGGTGCTGCGCACCGAGGCCCGTTTCGCAGCCGGGGACAGCTCCCTGCACCCGCTGGTGCGCTTGGGGCATGGCGGTTTGAGTCGGCTCAGCAATGGCAAGCCGCTCGATGTCGACGCGCTGTCCGAGTGGCTGGCCGAGCGTGCCAAGCTGCCTTACCTGCGCATCGACCCGCTCAAGGTCGATGTGGGCCGGGTGTCCGATGTGATGTCGGTCGGCTATGCCGAGGCCAAGCGCTGTCTGCCTTTGTTGGTGGGTATCAATGATGTGACCATCGCGACCTCGGAGCCTTTCGACACCAGCTGGGTGGCGCAGATCGAGGCCCATGTGCGCAAGCCCATCAAGCTGGTGGTGGCCAACCCGCTGGAGATTGCGCGCTACACGACCGAGTTCTTCACGCTGGCCCGTTCGGTGCGCGCCGCGGCCAAGGCAGGCGAGTCCAGCCAAGTGGCTAGCTTCGAGCAGCTGGTAGAACTAGGCCGCAGCAACAAGCAGCTCGATGCCAACGACCAGGGCGTTGTGCAGGTGGTGGACTGGCTCTGGCAGTACGCCTTCGACCAGCGCGCCAGTGACATCCATCTGGAGCCGCGCCGCGAGATGGGCGTGATTCGTTTCCGCATCGATGGGGTGCTGCACACCGTTTACCAGCTACCGCCCACGGTGATGAGCGCGATGACCTCGCGCATCAAGCTGCTCGGTCGCATGGACGTGGTGGAGCGCCGCCGGCCGCTGGACGGCCGCATCAAGACGCGCAACCCGGCGGGCGATGAGGTGGAAATGCGTCTGTCGACGCTGCCCACGGCCTTTGGCGAAAAGATGGTGATGCGGATCTTCGACCCGGACACCGCGGTCAAGGACTTGTCCATGCTGGGTTTTTCCAGCCACGACAACGAGCGCTGGGAAAAGCTGGTGACCCAGCCGCACGGCATCATCTTGGTGACCGGCCCGACCGGCAGCGGCAAGACCACGACCCTGTACTCCACACTCAAGCGCCTGGCGACGGAGGAGGTGAATGTCTGCACGATTGAGGATCCGATCGAAATGATCGAGCCCGCCTTCAACCAGACCCAGGTGCAAAGCGCACTGGATTTCGGTTTTTCCGAGGGCTTGCGGGCCTTGATGCGCCAGGACCCGGACATCATCATGGTCGGCGAAATCCGCGATCTGGCCACGGCCGAGATGGCGATTCAGGCGGCGCTGACGGGGCACTTGGTGTTCAGCACCCTGCACACCAACGACGCCGCCGCAGCCATCACGCGCTTGACGGATCTGGGCGTGCCTTCCTATTTGATCAGCGCCACGGTGATCGGCGTGCTGGCCCAGCGCCTGGTGCGCACCTTGTGCAATCACTGCAAGGTGCCCGACCCCAGTGTCACCCGCGACACCTTGAATGACATGCTCAAGCACTGGCGCATGAATGGCGGCGTCAAGCCCTACAAGCCGGTCGGTTGCCTGGAATGCCGGAACACGGGCTACCGAGGCCGGGCGGGTCTGTACGAGCTCTTGACGGTGGGAGAAGCGGTCAAGGCCCATCTTCACCCGACCCCCGATATCTCGGCGCTGCGGCGCCAGGCCATGCAAGAGGGCCTGCGACCCCTGCGACTGGCTGGGGCGATGAAGGTGGCAGAAGGTGTGACCACGCTGGAAGAAATCCTGCGCAGCACGCCGCAGTGGCAGACCTGAGCCAGCCGCGCGCTTGAATCGCGCAGCGGCACAGTCTGTCGAGATTACGTGTAACCCACAGGCCGAGCCGGGATGGCGCTGCCTAGAATCGCCCGTCATCGACAGAATCAATAGAGGGCGCACCCATGAAGATCAAGAGTCAAAGAGACTTCTTCTCCGGCTTGATGTTCGTGTTGCTCGGGCTGACGTTCGCCTGGGCTTCCACGGAATACAGCTTTGGCTCCTCCGCGCGGCCTGGGCCGGGCTACTTCCCGTTTGGGCTGGGCGTGCTGCTTGCCTTGCTGGGTGCCTTGGTCCTGTTCAAGGCTTTGACGATTGAATCCGAAGGGGGCGACCCCATCGGTGCGATCGCCTGGCGCCCCTTGCTGGTCATCACGGCAGCGATTGTCTTGTTCGGCCTGTGCTTGCCGAGACTGGGTCTGGCCATGACCTTGCCCATGGTCGTGACCCTCGCTGCGGCGGCCGGTGATGAGTTTCGTTGGCGCGATGCCCTTCTGAATAGCGTGGTGCTGACCCTGGGAAGCTGGGTGATTTTTGTCTGGGGCTTGAAGCTGGTGATTCCGGTGTGGCCCGTCATTTTCGGCAACTGAGGGCTGACGCATGGACTTGCTCAACAATCTCGCGCTCGGCTTTCACACGGCCCTGACTCTGCAGAATCTGCTCTACGCCTTTGGTGGCGCCTTGCTGGGCACCTTGATTGGCGTCTTGCCTGGCCTCGGCCCGGTGGCCACCATTGCCATGTTGCTGCCCTCCATCTATGCCTTGGACGCGACACCGGCTCTGATCATGCTGGCCGGTATCTACTACGGCGCTCAGTACGGTGGCTCGACCACAGCGATTTTGATCAATGTGCCCGGTGAGTCCAGCTCGGTGGTCACCGCCATCGACGGCTACCAAATGGCCCGGCAGGGCAGGGCGGGCGCGGCCTTGGCGGCAGCTGGCCTCGGTTCATTCTTCGCCGGTTGCGTTGGCACCGTCATCATTGCTGCCTTCGCTCCGCCATTGACCGAATTGGCCTTCAAGTTCGGGCCGGCAGAGTACTTCTCGCTGATGGTGCTCGGCTTGATCGGTGCGGTGGTACTGGCATCGGGCTCTCTGCTGAAAGCAATCGCCATGATCTTGCTGGGCCTGCTGCTTGGCCAGATCAACACCGACGTGATTTCAGGTACGCCCCGGTTCTCATTCGATATTCCGGAACTGACCGACGGGCTGGGCTTCGTGGTCATTGCCATGGGCATCTTCGGCTTCGGAGAAATCATCTCTAACCTCGGCAAGCCGGCCGAGCACCGTGAAGTGTTCACCAAGGACGTGAAAGGCCTGTGGCCCACCAAACAGGACTTCCAGGAAGCTTGGCCTTCGGTGATCCGTGGCACTGCACTTGGTTCAATTCTTGGCGTGCTGCCAGGCGGCGGTGCTTTGCTGGCATCGTTTGCCGCCTACACCCTGGAAAAGAAGGTCGCTCGCAATCCCCGGGTTCCGTTTGGCCGTGGAGCCATTCAAGGCGTGGCCGGCCCTGAGGCTGCCAACAATGCCGGCGCTCAGACCAGTTTCATTCCCATGCTGACTTTGGGCATTCCTCCGAATGCCGTGATGGCCTTGATGGTCGGCGCCATGACCATCAAGGGCATTCAGCCAGGCCCACAAGTGATGAGCAGCAATCCGGAGCTCTTCTGGGGTTTGATTGCCTCCATGTGGGTCGGCAATCTGATGCTGATCATCTTGAACTTACCCCTGATCGGCATCTGGATCAAGCTGCTGACCGTGCCCTATCGATTCCTGTTTCCGGCCATCGTCACCTTCTGCTGCATCGGCTCCTACACGCTGAACAACAACAGCTTTGACGTTTTTGTGACCGCAGGATTCGCCGTCGTGGGCTATCTCTTCTACAAGCTCAGCTGTGAACCGGCGCCTCTGCTGCTGGGTTTCATCTTGGGTCCCATGATGGAAGAGAACCTGCGCCGGGCCTTGCTCCTTTCACGAGGGGACTGGACCACCTTCATGTCGCGTCCACTTTCAGCGGGGCTGTTGATTGCGGCGCTGCTGATGGTCGTTGTGGTGATGTTGCCGTCGATCAAGAGCAAGCGCGAAGAGGCCTTTCAGGAAGACTGACTGAAGAGGGCTCAGGAGCGCTTCGCCTGACCAAGGCCAGCGCGAACTGGCGGCCGCCGAGTTCAGGCGGCCTCACTTCCGCTTCAGATTTTCTTTGCAGAGCCGAAAATTCCTGTGCTACAGTAGAGGGCTTCGCTGCTCGCAAAGACTGCTTCTGGTGGTTGTGCTGCTGGATTCGAAAGAGTCTCGCTGCTGTGTGCGGTGGGGATCGAAGCGATTCGATTGGAATTGAGATTCAAAACAAATCAAGCAAACTGCTTGACGAGTATTAAGAAAATCAGTCATAATCTCGCTTCTGTGCTGTTGACGCAAGTTGATGGCGGCAAGATGAGCTTCGGTTCTCTTGGTTCTTTAAAAATTAACAGCCGATAAGCGTGGGCGTTTGAAGATGAGTGCTGA
>NZ_JAJIRT010000019.1 GCF_025717675.1 Paucibacter sp. DJ2R-2 | reverse complement strand
GCGATCGCAGCCGTCAGGGTCGTCTTGCCATGGTCCACGTGACCGATGGTGCCGACGTTGACGTGCGGCTTGGTGCGCTCAAATTTACTCTTTGCCATTGCAATTGCTCCAAAAAGAACAGGTCGCCAGTCTCAGGGTTTAGCGTTTCCGTCAAGGCATTCAATCCCGGCGACTGGCAACCGGGCAGCACTTGACGAAGACGTTCTCGAATGAGGAGAAGCGCCGAATCCAGCCTGGATTCAGCGCTTCAGGTGCATCACTTACCGCGTGCGGTGATGATGGCGTCAGCCACGTTCTTCGGAGCTTCGCTGTAGTGCTTGAACTCCATGGTGTACGTGGCGCGGCCTTGTGTGGCCGAGCGCAGGGTCGTCGAATAGCCGAACATCTCCGACAGCGGAACTTCGGCCTTGATGACCTTGCCACCACCGACCATGTCGTCCATGCCCTGAACCATGCCGCGGCGGCTGGACAGATCGCCCATCACGTTACCGGCGTAGTCTTCAGGCGTCTCGACTTCCACGGCCATCATCGGCTCCAGGATCACCGGCGAAGCCTTGCGGCAGCCGTCCTTGAAGCCCATCGAAGCGGCCATCTTGAAGGCGTTTTCATTCGAGTCCACTTCGTGGTACGAACCGAAAGTCAGCGTGACCTTCACGTCCACAACCGGGAAACCGGCCAGCACGCCATTCGGCAGGCTGTCGATGATGCCCTTTTCCACGGCGGGGATGAATTCGCGAGGAACCACACCGCCCTTGATGGCGTCGACGAACTCGAAGCCCTTGCCTGCTTCTTGCGGCTCGACCGTCAGCACGACGTGGCCATACTGACCCTTACCGCCCGACTGGCGCACGAACTTGCCTTCCACGTCGGTGGCCGACTTGCGGATGGTTTCGCGGTAGGCCACTTGCGGCTTGCCGACGTTGGCTTCCACGCCGAATTCGCGCTTCATGCGGTCGACAATAATTTCCAGGTGGAGCTCGCCCATACCGGAAATGATGGTCTGACCCGATTCTTCATCGGTACGCAGACGGAAGGACGGATCTTCCTTGGCCAGACGGCCCAGGGCGATACCCATCTTTTCCTGGTCGGCCTTGGTCTTCGGCTCAACAGCCTGCGAAATCACCGGCTCCGGGAACACCATCTTTTCCAAGGTGATGATCGATTCCGGATCGCACAGCGTTTCGCCGGTCGTCACATCCTTCAGGCCCACGCAAGCTGCGATGTCGCCGGCCAGAATTTCCGAGATTTCTTCACGCTGGTTGGCGTGCATCTGCAGAATACGACCGATACGCTCCTTCTTGCCGCGAATCGGGTTGAACACCGAGTCGCCCGACTTCAGCACGCCCGAATAGACGCGCACGAATGTCAGCTGACCAACATACGGGTCGGTCATCAGCTTGAAGGCCAGAGCCGAGAACTTGGCGCTGTCCGAAGCTTCACGGGTTGCAGGCTGGTCGTCTTCGTCGGTACCAGGAACTGGCGGGACGTCGATCGGCGAAGGCATGAAGTCGATCACGCCGTCCAGCATGCGCTGCACGCCCTTGTTCTTGAATGCGGTACCGCAGAACATCGGCTGGATTTCAGCAGCCAAAGTACGTGCACGGATGCCCTGCATGATTTCAGCGTCGCTGAGCTCACCGGTTTCCAGGTACTTGTTCATCATGTCTTCGTTCGACTCGGCGGCGGCCTCCACCAGGTTGTCGCGCCATTTCTGGGCGTCAGCCTGCATTTCAGCGGGGATGTCGCGGTAGTCGAACTTCATGCCCTGGGATGCTTCGTCCCAGTAGATGGCCTTCATGACGGTCAGGTCGATCACGCCCTTGAAGTTTTCTTCAGCACCAATCGGCAGCACCACCGGCACAGGATTGGCCTTCAGGCGAGTCTTCATCTGGTCATAGACCTTGTAGAAGTTCGCGCCCGTGCGGTCCATCTTGTTGACAAAAGCCAAACGAGGCACCTTGTACTTGTTGGCTTGGCGCCAGACGGTTTCCGACTGCGGCTGCACGCCGCCCACGGCGCAGTACACCATGCAGGCACCGTCCAAAACGCGCATCGAGCGCTCGACTTCAATGGTGAAGTCCACGTGTCCGGGGGTGTCAATGATGTTGATGCGGTGCTCGGCGCGCGAAGCGTCCATGCCCTTCCAGAAGCAGGTCGTGGCAGCCGATGTGATCGTGATGCCGCGCTCTTGCTCTTGCTCCATCCAGTCCATGGTGGCAGCGCCATCATGCACTTCACCGATCTTGTGGTTCACACCGGTGTAGAAGAGGATCCGCTCGGTCGTCGTGGTCTTGCCAGCGTCGATGTGCGCCGAGATACCGATATTGCGGTAGCGCTCGATGGGGGTCTTGCGTGCCATGATGTCACTCCAGAAAGGCAGGAGCCGCCAACGGGTCAGTAGAAACCCGGGGCGGCTGAATCGAACTAGTTTAGAAGCGGAAGTGCGAGAAGGCCTTGTTGGCTTCTGCCATGCGGTGAACTTCGTCACGCTTCTTCATGGCGCCGCCTCGGCCTTCAGCTGCTTCCAGCAACTCATTGGCCAGACGCTGCGACATGGATTTTTCACCACGCTTGCGGGCCGATTCCTTCAACCAACGCATGGCCAGAGCCATCCGGCGGACGGGACGAACTTCCACGGGAACTTGGTAGTTCGCACCGCCAACGCGGCGGGACTTCACTTCGACCATAGGCTTGACGTTGTTCAAGGCAACCAGGAACACTTCCAGCGGGTCCTTGCCAACCTTCTTTTCGACTTGTTCCAGGGCACCGTAGATGATGCGCTCTGCAACGGCCTTCTTGCCCGATTCCATGATGACGTTCATGAACTTGGACAGATCAACATTGCCGAACTTGGGATCAGGCAGGATCTCGCGCTTGGGTACTTCGCGACGACGTGGCATGGGATTCTTCCTCTTGCTTCAGTGGGTACGGGCAAATGCCCTGCACCTTCGGATGACCACCGACTTCTGGGGGCATCCACTTACTCGGTCATTGCCAAACAGGGGAATGGCAGGAACCGCAAAAACGTCTAGCGCCAGCAATATGCCGGGCCGACATGACTCTTTGATTACTTCTTCGGACGCTTCGCGCCGTACTTGGAACGCGACTGCTTGCGGTCTTTCACGCCTTGCAAGTCCAGCGAACCGCGCACGATGTGGTAACGCACACCCGGCAAGTCCTTGACACGACCGCCGCGCACCAGCACCACGCTGTGCTCTTGCAGGTTGTGGCCTTCACCGCCGATGTAGGAGATGACCTCGAAACCGTTGGTCAGGCGCACCTTGGCAACCTTACGCAGAGCCGAGTTAGGCTTCTTCGGAGTCGTGGTGTACACGCGGGTGCAAACGCCGCGGCGCTGCGGGCAATTCTGCATTGCCGGCGACTTGGATTTCGTGACCTCGGCCTGACGGCCGTGGCGCACGAGCTGATTGATGGTTGGCATAAGTAACTTGTTCCCGTTTGAAGTCACACACTTCAGCAGCATCACTCAGGATGAGCGCAAACCTTGACTGGCTGACGCTGCGCACCCGGCACCTACGCGGGATGCGACACACGCCTGAAACCTTCACAAAGACTCAAGAATGAAGCGGCCGACAGGACAAATCACCGTCGGCAGTTTTCCGTGAATCCATGGAAAATTCTCAGCAAGGCCTGCTGAAGAGCCCACGATTGTAGAACACATTGCCGAAATGGCACAAGCGCAAGGCTCTCGAGCGGCTATGCTGCGGCGCGCGGCGTGGAGCACACGCCCGCAAACTTGGCAGGAGACCGCTGAGCCCGACCCCGATTAGACCCGCTCACACCATTGAAACCTTGATGCACCGAGATTCGATTTCAGGCGCGCGCCCGCTCCAAGCCGTCATTGACACGCAAGTGGTGATGGACTGGCTGGTTTTTCGCGACGCACGGGTCAGCGCTCTGGCGGCGGCCGTCAACCAGGGGCAGCTGCGCTGGATCGGCCAGCCCGCCATGCTCGATGAACTGCGCCACGTGCTCGCACGCGGCGTTGCCGCCGCCTTTGAACCCGACCTCGGCTGGATCGAAGACCATTTCGCGCGCTTGTGCCACATGATTGAGGCAGCCAGCCCACCGGCCGTGCGCCTGATTTGCCGGGATCCGGACGATCAAAAATTCATTGATCTGGCGATTTCTCAGGGCGCCCAATGGCTGTTTTCACGCGACCGCGCAGTATTGGCCCTGGCCAAACGCGCCCGAGCTCAGGGGCTCATCATCATGAGCCCAGACTCTTGGCGTCTGCCCACCGCCGCCGAGCCCAGCCCTCAAGCCTGATCTTTGGGTTTGGCGCATGCCGGCTTGCACACGACTTCGGTGCGGCCGAGGACGCGCTTGGACTGCAGATTGTTGGGAGTGCGGTGCTTGCCGCACTTGAAGCAGGAGCGGGTGTGGCCGCTACCCAGGAAGGGCGAGCCGCCCAGTTTGGACTCGTAACGCAGACCGTTGTCACTGACGCTGGTGTAGGTGTCTTTGCTCATTGTTGTCGCGGGTTCACGGTGCCGACCGTCAGCGCGAGGGGCGCCTAGGCCTGGATGTGCTGGACTACTTTCCTCTGCCCTCTAGACCATAGTAGGCGGCTCGGAGCGGCTTTGACTACCTCGCTTGCCCCATGTTTTGTCACAATCGCGCACGCCGACCGGACCACCCCCCTCATGTGCGGGCGCTAGACGCCCACAAAACGCCCTCAAGGGCTGAACTCCAACCTGTTTTGAAGCCCGAGCCTCCACATGGCCAAACTGTTTTTTCGCTACGCGGCCATGAACGCCGGCAAGTCCACCGCCCTGCTGCAGGTGGCCCACAACTACGAGGAGCGCGGCCATGGCGTGCGGCTGTTCACGGCGCAGCTCGACGACCGCTATGGGCGTGGCACCATCACCTCACGGTTGGGGCCGCAACGCGAGGCCGAGGTCTTCGGTCCGGAAACTGATTTCTTGGCGATGGCGCTGCAACTGCCTGAGGTGTCATGCGTCTTGATCGACGAGGCGCAGTTTCTGCTCAAGCCCCAGGTCTGGGCGCTGCACGAACTGGCGCATGTGCGCAATGTGCCGGTGATTTGCTACGGCTTGCGTACCGATTTCCAGGGCGAGCTGTTCCCTGGCTCTGCCACCTTGCTGGCTCTGGCGGACGAGATGGACGAAATGAAGACCATCTGCAACTGCGGCCGCAAAGCGACGATGAATATGCGTGTGGACGCCAACAACCGCAAGGTCACCGAAGGCAATCAAGTGGAAATTGGCGGCAACGCCCGCTATCGGGCGGTGTGCGGCCGCTGCTTCAGACAGCAGGTCTGAAGAAGCGCACCGGCTAGAAAGCGCCTTCGCGCCCGGTTCAGCCCTTGCTGAGCTGTTCGTCGAGCTCCTTGCACGACGGTGCGCAGACCGGCTGCGACTTGCCCAAGAGCTTCTTGGATTTCAGCATCGCGCGCGGGCGGTGCTTGCCGCACAAAAAGCACGACATGGTTGCGGCACCAAAGGAAGAGGTCGCCGCAAACGGCGAACCTGGTGCTTTAGAGCGGTAACGCAGACCATCGGCTTCGATGGTCGTTTTAGTACTGTCCTTGGCCACGTCGGTCCTGATAGTGAGTTAGTGGGAGCTTGCCAGGGTGGGCCGATGACTCCGTCTCCGAAGCAGCCGGCCACCTGAGCCAACCCCTCTATTTTCCACTATCTGGAGGCCAATCCGGCACGGTAGCACTCAGACGGCCCCAGACACAGAGGGAGGGGATTCCCCTAGAGCAGCGTTGGCCGCGGCATGAATGCCCCCGCCACGCTGCGTTTTCAAGCCACTCAACGGCCCAGGAATCGGGGCTCGCGGCGCTCCTGCCAGGCTGCCACACCCTCCGCCAGATCCTCCGATGCATTGGCTTCGGCCACATCCGCCTGCAGAGCCGCCGGGTCCAGCCTGTCGCGCGCGATGGCATTCAAGTGTTTTTTCATGCCCAGCAGCGCCAGCGGCGCCATGGCCAGCAACTGGGCCACCAAGATCTCGGTCGCAGCATCGAGCGCCGCCGCGTCGGGCAGCAGCTGGTCGAGAAAGCCACTGCGCAGCATCTCCTGCGCATCGAGCGTGGCGCCAGCCAGCAACACCTTTTTGGCCCAAGGCAGCCCCAGACGAGTGACGTAGCGCTCCATGCCGCCGCGATAGAAGTGCAGGCCCAGCCGGGCCGCCGGCACGAACATTTCGCAGGCGGGCTGGCCGAGGCGAAAGTCGCAGGCCAGCGCCAGGTCGGTGGCGCCGCCGTAGACCCCGCCCTGGATCTGTGCCACGGTCACCGGCCGGGCGTTTTCCCAAGCATCGCTGAGTTGCTCAAACAAGGCGCCCGCATCGAGCCCCGGCACTGCGCCGATATTGAAGCCGCTGCAGAAATGCCGGCCCTCACCGCGCAGCAGCAGCACGCGCAGCTCCGGGCGTTCGTTCACCAGCTGCAACTGCTGCTGCAAACACTGCAGATCACTGGGCTCCAGCCGATTGGCCAAGCGCGGCCGCCGTAGCGTGATGCGGGCCAAATGGCCGTCGATTTCTAGCAGAGGAGCAAGGCCGGGCATGACAAGGAGAGCGACGAGGAGGTCGAAACAAACCAGTCTAGCGGCTGACTCTCACACCTGCTTCAGCGTGCGCGTTTGTCAATGCGGCCCTGCCCCGAGCTGCCGGCCTGCAGGGCTTGATTAGAGTCGGGGCTCCAGCGCCCTGCCGCGAGCACCGAACCAAGCACTCCATGGATCTATCGATTGCCAGCATCCTGATGCTCGACGGCCTGAGCAACGGCGCCATCTACGCCCTGCTGGCACTGGCCACCGTGCTGGTGTTCACCGTGACCCGGGTGATCTTCATTCCGCAAGGTGAGTTCGTGGCCTTCGGAGCGCTCACCTTGGCCGCTCTGCAGCAAGGCCAGCGCCCCGGCACTGTGGTGTTTTTGCTGAGCTTGGCGGCTCTGGTGGCGCTGTTGGACCTTTGGGCCGGCTGGCGTGCGGGTGAGGCAACCGCCGCGCTGCTGATCCGAGTGGCCAAAGCGGCTGCATGGCCCGTGGCCCTGGGCGCTCTGTCCTGGTGGGCGGCGCCGCTACAACTGCCCCTGCTGCTGCAGGTGCTGCTGACCCTGGCCATCGTCACGCCCATGGGCCCCCTGCTCTACCGCCTCGCCTACCAGCCGCTGGCCGATGCCTCGGTGCTGGTGCTGCTGATCGTGTCTGTGGGCGTGCATTTCAGCCTGACTGGCCTGGGCCTGCTGTTCTTTGGCGCCGAGGGCTCGCGCAACCCCAGCTTCTGGGACAGCAGTTTCACCCTCGGCCCGCTCTTCATTGCCGGGCAGACGGTGATCATCCTGCTGGCCTCGCTGGCTCTGATCGTGCTGCTCTGGCTGTTCTTCGAGCGCAGCCTCTATGGCAAGGCCTTGCGGGCCACGGCGGTGAACCGCCTGGGCGCCCGACTGATGGGCATCTCCAGCAACTCGGCAGGGCGCCTGTCCCTGGCCATGGCAGCCTTCATCGGCGCGCTCTCGGGCGTGCTGATCAGCCCGACCACGACAATTTTTTACGACAGCGGCTTTCTGATCGGCCTGAAAGGCTTCGTCGCCGCCGTCTTCGCCGGCCTGGCCAGCTACCCCGGCGCAGCGCTGGGAGCGGTACTGGTGGGGCTGCTGGAGTCCTTCAGCTCCTTCTGGGCCAGCGCCTTCAAGGAGGTGATCGTCTTCACCTCCATCCTGCCGGTGCTGCTCTGGCGCTCTCTACGCAACCCGCACCAAGACGAGCATTGACAACGATGCGCCTGAATCGACAAACCCTGCCCGCAGCGCTCGGCCTGGCCCTGCTCTTCGCCCTGCCCCTGCTGCCGGTGCCCGAGTTCTGGATCACCCAGCTCAACTACATCGGCATGTTCGCCCTGGTCAGCCTGGGCCTGGTGCTGCTGACCGGTGTGGGCGGCCTGACCTCCTTCGGCCAGGCCGCGTTTGTGGGCCTGGGCGCCTACAGCACGGCGGTGCTGAGCACCCAATTCGGTCTCTCGCCCTGGCTGGGCCTGCTGGCCGGCTGGTTGCTGACTGGCGGCGTGGCCTGGTTGCTGGCCCTGTTGACGCTGCGCATGTCGGGCCATTACCTGCCCCTGGCGACCATCGCCTGGGCGCTGAGCCTCAACTTCAGCATGGCCAACCTCGAGCTGCTGGGCAAGTACGACGGCATTCTGGGCCTGCCGGCGCTGCAGCTCTTCGGCATCAGCCTGCAAGACGGCCGCGCCATCTACGGCCTGATCTGGGGCATCGCCCTGCTGGCGGCGCTGGCGGTGCGCAATCTGCTGGACTCGCGGCCGGGTCGTGCCATCCGTGCACTCAACGGCGGGGTCACCATGGCCGAGGCCATGGGCGTTTCCACCTTCCGCTACAAGGTCATCATCTTCGTGCTGGCTGCTTTGCTGGCGTCCACCTCGGGCTGGCTGTTCGCCCATGTGCAGCGCACGGTCAACCCCAGCCCCTTCGGCCTGAAGATGGGCATCGAGTACCTGTTCATGGCCGTGGTCGGTGGCGTGGCCAGCGTCTGGGGCGCCTTTGTCGGCGCCGGGGTGTTCAAGTTGGTGGAAGACCAACTGAAAGAGCTGCTGCCCGCCCTGCTCGGCAGCAATGGCAATTTCGAGATCATCGTGCTGGGCATCGTGCTGGTACTGGTGCTGCAGCACGCGCCGCGTGGACTCTGGCCCTATGCCCAGCAGCTGCTGCAGCGCTGGTGGCCCAGCTCCAGCCGAACGCAGGATTGGAGTCAAGCCGCGCCCCTACCGCAGCGCGCCAAGCCGCAAGTGGGTGAGCCGCTCTTGCAGGTCGAGCGCCTGCGCAAGCAGTTCGGCGGCCTGGTGGCCGTGAACGATGTCAGCTTCGGCATCCGGGCCGGCGAGATCATCGGCCTGATCGGCCCCAACGGCGCCGGCAAGTCCACCACCTTCAACCTCATCACCGGCGTGCTGCCGGCCAGCGGCGGCTCGGTGCACTTTCGCGGCGAGGACGTGTCTGGACTGCCCTCGCGCGAGATCGCCCGGCGCGGCGTGTCGCGCACCTTCCAGCACGTCAAGATGATGGCCGAGATGACGGTGCTGGAGAACGTGGCCCTGGGCGCCTATCTGCGCGGCCATAGCGGCACGCTGCGCGCCCTCTTGCGCCTCGACCGTGCCGAGGAGCAGCGTCTGTTCCGCGAGGCCGAGCTGCAGCTGCGCCGCATCGGCATGGCCGAGCAAGCGCATGAACTGGCGGGCAATCTGGCCCTGGGCCCGCAGCGCCTGATGGAGATCGCCCGCGCCCTGTGCAGCGACCCCGCCCTGCTGCTGCTGGACGAACCCGCCGCCGGCCTGCGCCACAAGGAAAAGCAGGCCCTGGCCGAGGTGCTGCGCCAGCTGCAGCGCGAAGGCCTGAGCGTGCTGCTGGTCGAACACGATATGGAGTTCGTGATGGGCCTGACTGACCGCCTGGTGGTGATGGAGTTCGGCACCAAGCTGATCGAAGGCACGCCGGCCGAGGTGCAGGCCAGCCCCGAGGTGCGCGCCGCCTACCTCGGCACCGAACATTGATTGATCGATCGCCTCTCGCAGGACATTGAAACCATGAGCTCCACCCCTCCCCTGCTGAGCGTGCGCGGCTTGCATGCCGGCTATGGCCGTGCCGAGGTGCTCAGCGGCCTCGATCTGGACCTGCCGGCCGGCCAGGTGGTCACCGTGATCGGCCCCAACGGCGCGGGCAAGAGCACCACCCTCAATGCCTTGATGGGCGTGTTGCCTGCGCGCGGCCGCATCCTGCTGGACGGCGAGGACATCGCCAGCCTGAGCCTGGAAGAACGCGTGATGTGTGGTCTGGCCCTGGTGCCGGAAAAGCGCGAGCTCTTCACCACCATGAGCGTGGAAGACAACCTGCTGCTGGGCGGCTACCGGCCGCTGCGCCTGGGCCAGCGCGACTGGCGCGAACAGCTGCCCCAGGTCTTCGAGCTGTTCCCGCGTCTGCTGGAGCGGCGCGCGCAGCTGGCTGGCACGCTGTCCGGCGGCGAGCGCCAGATGCTGGCCGTGGGCCGCGCCCTGATGGCCCGGCCCAAGGTGCTGATGCTGGATGAGCCCAGCCTGGGCCTGGCGCCGCTGGTGGTGAAAGAGATCTTCCGCATCGTGACCACCTTGCGCGAGCGCGGCGTCAGCGTGCTGCTGGTGGAACAAAACGCCCGCGCCGCGCTGGACGTGGCCGACTACGGCTATGTGCTGGAAACCGGCGCCATCGCCCTGCAAGGCCCGGCTTCCACCCTGGCTGGCGATGGCCGCGTGGCCGAGACCTATCTGGGCAGCGCACGCAAGCCGGCCGCCTGAGGCAAAGGCAAAGGCAAAGGCAAGGGCAAGGGCAAGGGCAAGGGCAAGGAAAAGCACGCCCGCCTGCAATACTTAACGAATAGACCCCGAACATGAAGCCGGCAGCGACCTTCGAGCAGATACTGGCCGCTGACCCAAGATCACAGCCCCTGCCGAGGGAGGCCCATTTGCCCGCCATGGAACTGTTTGCTCTCGACCCGGAAGTCATCGGCCTCGAAACCAGGCTGGGCACACTGCACGGTACTGAGCGGCTGAGCGTCATACCGGACCTGGCCTGGCACTTGCGCCAGCGTGACTGCAAACGAGCCCTGCTGCTGGTCAACGAGGCCGAAGAACTGCTGACGCACGTCGACTGGGATGAAGGCCGGCGCCAGGCGTGCCATGCACGCCTGCTCTTGGTGCTCGGCGAGGTGGCTTGGTTGTTTGCCCAGCTCGATGCCAGTGAACAGTACGCCGAAGCGGCGGTCGAGAATTTCGCACAGCTGGGCGACCGGGTCGGCTGTGGTGACGGCCAGATTTTACGTGCGTCGCTGTGCACGGAGCGCGGTGACAGCCCCGGCCGCGATGCCTGCCTCAAGCAAGCGCAAGACGACTTCCAGGCTGCCGGCGACAACGCGCGCCTGCAAGTCGTCAGGGCCATGCAGCTGAACCATGCGGCTTGGCGTGACGCGCTCGGCACGGCCGCTCGACTGCACCACCAGTTCGACTCCAGTCTGCCCCTGCCCGCCGCGGCGCAAGCCTGGGTCAGCAGCGCCAGCGCCCTGGTGGCCACCTTCACCGGCGAATTGGGTCAGGCCATCAAGCATTTCCTGCAAGCCCACCATTGCGCCTTGGAAAGCGGCCAGATCCGCCATGCCGTCTTCTCGGCCAGCAATGCGGCCGACAACTTTGCCTCGCTCGGGGACCTCGACGCCGCCCTGGAATGGGATGAGCTGGCCCTCGCCCAAGCGCAGACCAGCGGCTGGCCAGGCACGCTGGGCGGCGCACAGATGCAGACCGGCAATGTGCTGCGCCTGCTTGGGCGCCTGCCCGAGGCCCACGCCATCCTGAACGACGCACTCGAGTCCATGCGCGAGTTGCAAGGGGCCAGCCGTTACAGCCTGGCCCTGCAGTATCAAGGTGACGTGGCTCTGGACATGGGTGAACCGGCCGCGGCACTCGATTGCTTTTTGCAGGCGGAGACGATTGCCGCCAGCCTGGGGGAGTTCTTCTACCTGCTGCGCTGCTGGCGGGGCCAGGCCAGCGCCCTGGGCCGCCTGGGCGAGCCCGAGCAAGCGCTGAGCAAGATTTCCTCCGCCTTGCTGCGGGCACGCGAGCTGGGCAGTGGCGATGAGCAGATCAAGGTGCTGCGCGTCTTTGCCGAGCTCTACCAGCAGTACGCCCTTCCCGCACCCGAGGGCCAGCAAGCGCCGAGCGCGAGCCTCCACTTCCTGTTGCAGGCCCTGCAAATCGCCAATGGCATCAAGGGCTACATCCTGCCCAGCGAGCTGCTCGATGAAGTTGCCAACGCCTACGCGGCGGCCGGCGACGCCGCACAGGCTCGAAATTATGGGCAGGCTGCCGCAGCCGCGCGCGACAACAAGCGCCTGGACGATGCGCGCAACCGCGCCATGGCCATGCAGGTGCGTCAGGAGAGTGCCCTGGCCCGTGCCGAGGCCGAGTACCACCACCGCCTGGCCCAGGCCGAAAGCCAGCGCGCCGCGCAACTGCAGGAGGCCAGCGCCACGCTGGAGACCCTGGGGCGCGTCGGCCGCGAGATCACCGGCAGCCTCAACACCGACGCGGTGTTTGCCGCGCTCTACCGCCACCTCGGCCAGTTGCTGGACACGACCTCGTTCTTTGTTTACTTGCTGGACCCCGGGGGGCACGCGCTCAAGGCCGCCTTCATCAATGAGGCGCGCCATCATTTCCCCTCACCGCTGATCTCGCTGCATGACCCTCAGTCGCTGACCGCACGCTGCGCCCGCGAGCGCTGCGAACTGTTCTTTCCGATGGCACCCCGTAGCAACCCACCAGAACACCTGATGGGCCCGCTGGACACTCAGAGCTTGATGTTCAGCCCGCTGCTGATAGGCGACCGACTGCTCGGGGTCATGTCGGTGCAGGCGGTCGACAGCCATGCCTATGGCGAACGCGAGCAGTCCATCTTTCGCACCCTGGCCGCCTATGCCGCCATCGCCCTGGACAACGCCGGCGCCTATGCCGCGGCCGAGACCGCGCGCCAACAAGCGAACGCCGCGCTGGAGGCTCTGAACGAAGCCCGCGCCAAGCTGGCCGACCGCGCCGAATGGCTGGCCGAGGAGGTGCGCAAGGCCACCAACCAGATCGTCCAGCGCGAGCGCGAGACCGTGATCCGCCTGTCCAAAGCAGCCGAGTACCGCGACCCCGAAACCGGCGCCCACATCCTGCGTATGGCGCATTACTCCGAGCTGATCGCGCGCGGTCTAGGCCTGCCCGTGGCTGATCAAGAGCTGCTGCTGGAAGCGGCGCCCATGCACGACATCGGCAAGGTCGGCATCACCGACAGCATCCTGCTCAAGCCCGGCCGCCTGACGCCGGAAGAGTTCGAAGTGATGAAGCTGCATGCCAGCTATGGCTACGAGATCCTCAAGGACAGCTCCTCCCTGGTGCTACAGGCCGGCGCCGCCATTGCCCTGGGCCACCACGAGAAGTTCGATGGCACGGGCTACCCGCAAGGCCTCAAGGGCGAGGCCATCCCCATCTTCAGCCGCATCGTCGCGGTGGCCGATGTCTTCGATGCCCTGACCTCCGAACGCCCCTACAAAAAAGCCTGGACGCTGGAAGCCGCCGCGGCCCACATCCAGGCCCATGCCGGCAGCCACTTCGACCCCGAGTGCGTGCGCGTCTTCTTCGAACACTGGGCCGAGGTGCTGGACATCCGCCAGCGCTTCCAGGACGAGGACTGAACGCCGGCCTGCTAACCTGTCACCTCCAGCCAGGAGATGCCATGTTGCCCCGCTTGAATTCGCGCCCCGTGTTTGACCGCCCCACCGATCGCGCGTCCGGGCGGAGCGCGCGGCCCCTACTCCTGGCGCTTTGCCTCGGCGTGATCGGCACCGCCCGCGGCGAGCCGGTCGGCGAGGTCGACACCGCTTTCAAGCTCATTGGCCCCGACCACAAAGTGGTCGTCGACGCGCACGAGGATCCCAAAGTCCTGGGCGTCACCTGCTATGTGTCACGAGCCAAGACCGGCGGCATCAAGGGCGGCCTGGGCTTGGCCGAAGACAAGGCCGAGGCCTCCATCGCCTGCCGCCAGACCGGACCCATCAGCTTCGCCAAGCCCCTGGCGCGGCAGGAGGAGGTGTTCAACGAGCGCATGTCCCTGGTGTTCAAGAAACTGCGCATCGTCCGCATGGTCGACAGCCGCCGCAACACCTTGGTCTACCTGACCTATTCCGACCGCCTGATCGACGGCTCGCCGCAGAACAGCGTGACCGCCGTGCCAGTGGACCGGGCCACGCCGATTCCGCTCAAGTGAGCACGCCGACAAACTGCCAGTTGAGCGAACCGAACACCCGCAGATGAAAGCCCGCGCGCAGCCCCCGGCCATCCCCCGACTTTCGCCAGAACAGGTGGACGCGCTGAACGCTGAAGCCTTCGAGCTGCGCATGTCGGACACGCCGCGGGCCCTGCAATTGGCGCAGCAGGCGCATGATCTGGCCCTGGCCATCGATCACCCGCGCGGCCTGGCCTATGCCTTGCTGCGCTGGAGCCTGTGCGAGTTCATCCTGGGCGAGCCGATGGCCGAGCTGCAAGCCAGGCTGGATCGGGCCCACAGCCTGCTGGAGGCGCTGGGCGAAGTCCCTGGCCATCTCGACGCCTTGAACCTGCAAGCCCTGATCCGGACCCGCCAGGGCGCTTACGAGCAGGCCTTGCTGCTGCACCAGCGCACTCTGGAGCTGGCCCGTCTCCACCACGTGTATCAAGCCGAAGCACGTGCCCTGAACAATATGGCGCTGGTCCACCATGCACTCGGCCAACTTCCGGACGCACTGGAGCTGCTTCAGCACAGCCTTGAAGTTGCCGCGCGAGCCGGCTCGATCACCAATCAGGCCTATACCTTGGGGCAGCTGGGCCAAGTGCTGCAAGGCATTGGCGAGATGGAGCTGGCCGTGGAGCACTTGCAGCGCAGCCTCCGCTGCGCACGACAATCCCCGGACCTGGCGCGTCAGGCCACCAGCGCGTTGAATCTGGGCGCCCTGCTGAGCAGGCTCGGCCAGCATGCCGAGGCACGGCCGCATCTTGAAGAAGCGCTGACCCTGTCGCGTCGCACTGGTAATGTCAGTGATCTTGGCCAGGCGCTGCTGGGCCTGGGCCAGTCCTGCCTGGCGCAGGGTGAAGCGGATGCGGCCCTGGCAGCCTTCGAGGAAGCGCGCCCGCTGGCACAGCGCATGGGGGACATCCCCTCACTGTGCAGCATCGAACTGGGTCTGGCCGATCTCTGGCGGGCCCGGAACGAGCTGGCACCAGCGCAGGGCGCCCTGGAGCGGGCGCTGGGCCACGCTTCGGATGGCCGGATCTCAGCCCTGGCCGGCCGGGCCCACCTGGCCCTGTCTGAGCTGGCCGAGCTGCGCGGTGACCCAGCCCTGGCCTTGCAACACTACAAAGCCCACCATGCCTGCGAACAACGCCTGCTGGGCGAGCGCTCGCAACAACGGCTGCGCGGCCTGTTCGTGCGCCATCAGGCCCAGGCCCTGAGCCAGGAGCTGCAGGCCGCCCGCCAGGCGGATCAGGAAAAGCAGGCCTTGCTGACACAGCTGTCGGCGCAAGCCGACTTGCTGCGCCAGCTCAGCCATGAAGATGCCCTGACCGGCCTGGCCAACCGCCGCTGGCTGGACCTGCTGCTGGAGCAGGAGTTCGAGCGCGCGGCGCGCTTTCGCCACCCACTGAGCCTGGCGATGCTGGACCTCGACCACTTCAAGGACGTCAACGATCGCTTCGGCCATGCGGTCGGCGATGCGGTGCTGAGGCAGGTCGGTCGACTGCTGCGCGACCATTGCCGGCGCGCTGATGTAGTGGCGCGTTATGGCGGCGAGGAGTTCACCTTGCTCTTGGTGGAAACCACCCTGCCCCTGGCCAGCCAGCTCTGTGACAAGCTGCGCCAGCAGATTGAGACCTTTGACTGGCACAAGCTGCACCCGGACCTGCAACGAATCACCGTCAGCATCGGCCTGGCGGGGAATGCAGAAGCCCACACACCCGCCAGCCTCTGTGCGCTGGCCGATGCACAGCTCTACAGCGCCAAGAGCGCGGGTCGCAACTGCGTGCGACCGTCGCCTGCGGCCGCAGATTGAAGCGCCGCGCGCGCGGTTTCAGCGCCGCAGCGGCAGCGGAAACGCCGCCAGGCTGGCATGACCGTCCTTCGACAGCGCCTGCACGCCGAACACCACATTGTCTTTGGACAGGTTCTTGAGCGTGTGGCGGCCGACCCGGCCCAGGTCCTGGTGGTGCTGCCAGACGGCCGAATCGGTGTGGCGCCAGACGATGCGGTAGCCGGCGACCTCGGATTCGGGCGCCAGGGTCCAGCTGAGCGTGCTGTCGTTGCTGAGCTCGGTGGCGTCCAGGCGCACGTTCTGCGGTGCGGCGGGCGCCAGCGCCAGCGTCGCCAGGCCGGCGGCATTGATGCGGGCGACATTGGCCACGTAGGCGAAATCGACGAACTCGGGCAGGTCGCCGTAGCGCACGCCGTTCTCCTCGCGCAGGTTCTGGTGCTGGTGCGCAAAGTTCTCGAAGGGCTCGGAGAAGCGCACCGCGGCATAGCCGCGCTCGAGGAAGGGCAGGTGGTCGCCACCGCGCAGATAGCGGTCGCGACGCTGGATCAGATTGACGGTGAAGCCGGGCAGGTAGCGCTCGCCGGCGGCTTTCAGATGGCGGCCCAGCTGATGGGTGGGCAGGTCTTCGCTGCCCCCGGCCAGCACCAACTGCTGCAACGATTCACGTGCAGCCTCGTTGGCGCGCGCCTCGGCATCGGGCGTGGGCGTGTTGGCGCGGGCGGCCACCAGCATGCGCAGCAGCGGGTCCAGGCCGTCGGCAAACAGGCGCAGCTGGCGCTCGTCCACCTGGCCGGCATCGCCGCGCGGGCTGCCGATGATGTCGTTGGTGATCATGGCCTCGATGGGCAAGCCCTGGCGCCGCGCCTCGCGCGCCCAGTGGGCGGCGCCCAGCAGACCCTGCTCTTCACCCGGCACGGCCATGAAGACCAGGGTCGCTGGAAAGCGATGGCCGGCCATGGCGCAGGCCAGCTCCATCACCGCGGCCACGCCCGAGGCGTCGTCGTTGGCACCGGGCGAGGCGCCTTCGGCATCCATCACATCGCCGTTGCGCGAGTCGTAGTGGCCGCTGACCACCAGCAGGCGCTGGGCCGCCGCCGGCGCGGTGCCGGGCAAGGTGGCCACCACATTGACCAGGGTGGCCGGGCGCGGCATGCGGTTGCCGGCGGGCTCGACAAAGCTGTCCAGGCTCACCTGCAGGCGGCCGCCGCTGCGTCGCGCGCACTGCTCCAGCTCGGCCTGGATCCAGCGCCGCGCGGCGCCGATGCCGCGCTGCTCCGATTCGGTCTCGGACAAGGTGTGGCGGGTGCCGAAATCGACCAGGCGTCGGATGCGCTGCTCGATGCGCGGCGCCGAGATCTCGGCCAGGATCTGCTGCACGCGCGGATCCAGCGGCGCCGGTTGAGCGACCGCACCCATCGTCATCACGCCGCCCAGGGCAGCTACCAAGATCCAAGCACGCATGCCAATCAACCAGTCATCCTGGCCCCAAAAACGAAGGACCTGATTCTGCGAGCTTTGCGCCAGCGCCGCTCGGCAAGCGCGACAAAGCCCCCCCGGCATTTGCCCCTAGAGCCAGGGCCGCGGCGGCCCCCTACACTGCGCACCGGATTCAGGAGAGTGCAGGCCCGCTCTGGGCCCTGCCGCCGAAGGCGCAAGCTCCCATACTCGCTCAGGCCCCGTACTGGATCCGTCAACAAGCCGAATGCTGGAGAGAGCGGCCGGCGCAGCCGATGCGCAAGCCGCCACCGAAGGAGCAAGGCCATGCCCCCCCCGGGGCGCGGCTGAATCTCTCAGGTAACAGGGACAGCGGGAGCGGCGCGCGTCAAGCGCACGCTCTGCCATTGCCCGATCTGTGCTCTGCCCGGCTCGCGCCTCACTCTGGGGTGCCTCTCCTGCCTGGAACGAAACACAGCCCGCGCTGGGCCTGAGCGCACGCCTGCGCGTCTCACTCAACGGTCTGTTTGTCTTGTTTCAGGAGTGCACACATGCACGCAATCGTCCTGGGCGCCGGGGTCACCGGCGTCACCACCGCCTGGTATCTGCGCCAATCGGGCTTTGAAGTCACCGTGATCGACCGCCAGCCCGCGGCCGGCCTGGAAACCAGCTATGCCAACGGCGGCCAGATTTCCGTCTCGCATGCCGAGCCCTGGGCCAACCCGGGCGCGCCGCTCAAGGTCTTGAAGTGGCTGATGAAGGAGGACGCGCCCCTGCTCTTCCGCCTGCGCGCCGACCCGGCCCAGTGGCGCTGGGGTCTGCAGTTCCTGCGCGAATGCACGCCGGGCCGCACCGCCCACAACATCCGCAACATCGTCAATCTCGGCCTCTACAGCCGCGAGCAGCTGCAGCGCCTGCGCGCCGCCACCGGCATCGCCTACGACCAGCGCCAGCAAGGCATCCTGCACTTCTACACCAGCGAGCAGGAGTACGCCGCTGCACAGGAGCCGGCCCGCATCATGCGCGAGCAAGGCTGCGAGCTGGACATGAAAACGCCCGAGGAATGCGTGGCCATCGAGCCGGCGCTGGCGCAATGCCGCGCGCAGATCGTCGGCGGCAGCATGACGCCCAGCGACGAGTCGGGCGATGCCCATCGCTTCACCCAGGTACTGGCCGCCCTGGCCGCGCAGGCCGGGGTGAAGTTCCGCTACCAGACCCGGGTGCTGGGCTGCGAGCGCGAGGGCCAGGATCTGGCGCGGGTGATCGTGGCCGATGCGAACGGTGAAATCGAGCGCCTGGGCGCCGACCGCTTTGTGCTCTGCCTGGGCTCCTTCAGCCGCAGCCTGGCGCGCGAGCTGGGCGTGTCGCTCAACATCTACCCGGCCAAGGGCTACTCGATGACGCTGCCGGTGATCTCGCCCGCGCACAGCTACCAAGTCTCGCTGACCGACGACGAGTACAAGCTGGTGTTCTCGCGCCTGGGCGACCGCCTGCGCGTGGCCGGCACGGCGGAGCTCAATGGCTACGACAGCACGCTCAATCTGCGCCGCTGCGAGGCCTTGCTGCGGCGCACGCGCGAGCTGTTCCCGCAGATGGTGGCGCCCGAGGGCCAGCCCAGCGGCGCCCAGTACTGGACCGGCCTGCGCCCGGCCACGCCCTCCAACCTGCCTTACATCGGCGCCAGCCGCGTCGGCCGCCTCTTCCTCAACACCGGCCACGGCACCTTAGGCTGGACGCACAGCTGCGGCTCGGCCGCGGCCCTGGCGGACCTGGTGTGCGGCCACCGGCCCGAGCTGGACTACGCCTTCTGCGGGCCCGAGGTCGATTCCTGGGCCGGCCGGGCGCAAGCCGCCACTTGAGCGAACCGGCCAAGGCCCGCCGGCGCGGGCCTTGTAAGCCGGCCGGGCTTCCTCTACCCTGAGGCCAGAGCCGAGCGGACCCTTCCGCAGTGTCAGAGCCCGGCACAGCGCACGCATCCATCACCGCGCCCCCGCAAACGCCGGGGCGCCGGAGAGTCAAGGAGACTGCCATGAGCCAGAGCCCGAACAGCGACGCCAGCCGTGCCCCATCCTCCACCGGCGCGCCCCTGTCGCCTGCTGTCGCTACCTTGCGCAGCCTGGCCTTGGTCGGCCCCGCGGCGGCGGGCAAGACCAGCTTGCTGGAGGCCTTGCTGCTGCAGGCCGGCGCCATCGCCCAGGCCGGCACGGTGGAGCGCGGCAACACCGTCAGCGATTTCGATCCACTGGAGCGCCGCCTCCAGCATTCCCTGCACAGCAGCGTGGTGCACCTGGAGCATGGCGGCGTGCGCATCCACGCGATCGACACGCCCGGGGCGGCCGATTTCATCGGCCAGTCCCTGCCGGCGCTGGAGGCGGTGGACACGGCGGTGCTGGTGCTCAACGCGCAAAGTGGCCTGGAGCCCATGGCCAGCAAGATGATGGAGACCGCCGCCCAGCGCGGGCTGTGCCGGCTGATCGTGATCAACAAGATCGATCTGGCCGAGCTCGACCTGCCGGACCTGCTGGCGCAGATCCGCACAGTGTTCGGGCGTGAATGCCTGCCGCTGAACCTGCCGGCCGAAGGCGGGCGGCGCGTGCTGGACTGTTTCTACAACATCATCGGCCAGGCCGATTTTTCCTCGGTGGGCCAGGCGCACCAGGCCCTGGTCGAGCAGGTGGTGGAGGTGGATGCCGCGTTTGTGGATCGTTATCTCAGCGAAGGCGATGTCGACCCGCGCGAGCTTCACGCGCCGCTGGAGCAGGCCTTGCGTGAGGGGCACCTGATCCCGGTCTGCTTCACCTCGGCGCGCAGCGGCGCCGGCGTGGCCGAGTTGCTTGATGTGATCGAGCGCCTGCTGCCCAACCCGGCCGAGGGCAACCCGCCCCTGTTCCTGCGCGGCGAGGGCCCCGAGGCCCTGCCCCTGCAAGCCTTGCCCGAGCCCAGCGCCCATGTGCTGGCCCATGTGTTCAAGATCATCTCCGACCCCTACCTCGGCAAGATGGGCGTGATGCGCGTGCACCAGGGCACGCTGCGCCGCCACAGCCAGCTCTTCATCGGCTCGGCGCGCAAGCCATTCCGCGTCGGCCACCTCTTCCTGCTGCAGGGCGGCCGGCATGTCGAGGTGGAGCAGGCCCTGCCGGGCGAGCTCTGCGCCATCGCCAAGGTCGATGACCTGCACTATGACGCCGTGCTCCACGACGCGCCCGAGGATGCCCACATTCACCTGAGCCCGCTGGATTTCCCCGTGCCCGTGCATGGCCTGGCCATCAACCCGGTGCGCCATGGCGACGAGCAAAAGCTCTGGGAACAGCTGAGCCGCTTGGTCGAGGAGGACCCCTGCCTGCGCCTGGACCAAGCCGGCCAAACGCAGGAGACAGTGATCTACGGCCTGGGCGAGCTGCACCTGCGCCTGCTGCTGGAGCGCCTGCGTGAGAGCTACAAGTTCGAGCTGCACACCCAGCCGCCCCGCGTGGCCTACCGCGAGACCATCTCGGCCGCGGCCGAAGGGCATTACCGCCACAAGAAGCAGAGCGGCGGCGCCGGCCAGTTCGGCGAGGTCTATCTGCGCGTGGAGCCGCTGGCGCGCGGCGCTGGCTTTGAGTTCGTCGACGCGGTCAAGGGCGGCACCATCCCGGGGCAGTTCATGCCGGCCGTGGAGAAAGGCGTGCGCTCGGCCCTGGACACCGGCGTCGTGGCCGGCTACCCGCTGGTGGACCTGCGCGTGACGGTGTTCGACGGCAAGCACCATTCGGTGGACAGCAAGGAGGTGGCCTTTGTCACCGCCGGCCGGCGCGCCCTGATCGCCGCAGTCCAGGAAGCGCGGCCCCTGGTGCTGGAACCCGTGGTGCATCTGGAAGTCCATGCGCCGGAAGCCGCGATAGGAGACATCACCGGCGATCTGGCCGCCCGGCGTGGCCAGGTCAACGGCACCGACAGCCCTTTGCCGGGCCGAAGCGTCGTGCGCGGCCTGGCACCGCTGGCCGAGCTGAGCCAGTACCAGAGCCGGCTCAATGCCCTGAGCAGCGGCCAGGGTCGCTACAGCGTGCAGCTCTCGCATTACGAAGCGGTGCCGCCCCACACCCAGAGCCAATTGATCGCTGCCTATCAGGCGCAGGAAGAAGACTGAGGCCTCAAGTGGCCGAAAGGCATCGACTCTTTATCAAGAGGTAAAAAAAGCTGCGGCAAATGCCGCGCGGGCAAGCGCAGCAGACTGCCCACCTCAGAGAGTCGGATGAACGAGGCTTTATCATAGAGGGATGTCATCCGCCCCCCGGGACGTCGCCCAGATCCGCTTGGACAACGCGATGCTCCTGTTCGAAGAATTCGTCGCCGCCTCCATCAAGCACCCCGACCCTGCCACCTTGCGCGGCTTGGAGCGGCGCTTTGCTGAGCGCTTGCAGATCCAGCCCAGCTACTGGAGCCAGATCAAGAGCCGCTCGCGCCAGATCGGCGAGCGTCTGGCGCGCCAGTTCGAGCAGTTGTTCCACAAACCCGCAGGCTGGATGGACCAAAGCCACGCCTTTGGCGCGCCTGAGCCGGCCGACGCGGAACGTGACGCCACGCCCAGCGTGCCGCAAGACGACGACGAGCGCTTCATCGTTGGCTTGGTTTTGACCTATTACCGGCGTCACCCGCAGCGCGCCCGCACGCGTTTGCTGGACTTGCTCGGCGAAGTCCTGACCCCGCCCCAGGAAGCGACGGCGGCTGGCAAGCAGGCCGCCACCGGCCCTGGCAAGACAGCACCGCTGCCGGTACTGCCGCCGGCGCCTGCCGTTCGCCCCCAAGCCGCGGGCGGCGGTGCCGCCGAGCTCGACGAATGGCGACGCCTGCAGCAAGGCATTGCCCCCTTGAAACCGAAAAAGTCCCGGTGATGCGACGCCGACACGGTCTGCGCACAATTCTTTATCTCTTTTGATAAAAAGTATATGCACTTGATAAACGTTCGTTTATCATTTGCTCAAGCGGCCAGCGCAAGCCAGCCGTGAAGTCCCTCCTCCCCACGTCTTTACCGGGAGCTGCCCGCCCTCGCTAGCGCCGGAGTCTGGCTTTGCTCATCGTTCGCGATGCGCCTTGTCCGCCCTGCTGCCCTGCGTTGCGCCGGCTCAGTGCCCAACGCGACTCGGTACCACCGAGCCGCATCGGAAATCAAGCGTTCAGGCGCCTTGCGTCGGCTGTTCTTCAGCCGCAGCAGGCCCGGCCGCTGCATGGAGTTCGGGCCGCCTGCCGCCTTCGCAGCAGCGCCTGCCCCAAGACGGTTTCGTTCATCGGACTGCTCACAGTCGAGCTGCCGCATGGCCGGAACTGATTCATCAACACAAGGCGCGCCAACAGCACGCCACGGAGTCCGCGATATGACCCAGTTCACCTCACCCCGTCCGCTGAATCTGCGCCTGCTGAAGCCTCGAAATCCCATCGTGGCCCACGCCCGGTTGCGCCAGGCCGGCCAGCATGGTTTGCAAGGCCAGACCACGCGCCAACGCCAGGCCGGAAAGCGCGAGACACGACAAGAAATTCTGCAGATCGGCAGGCCCGACCGCAGCCCATGAAATGAAGGCCCAGAGGGGCCGCAGTGGAGACCCATCATGCATTTGCGAGAACTGACCGGCCCGGATCGCTCGGCCGAAGAATTCGAGATCACCCATCAAGCTTGGCGCTGGCGAGCCGCCCGCATCCTGCTCAGCGCCAGTGCTGGGCTGACCCATTTGGCCGTGCTGCTGAACCAGGTGCGCCGCGTCAGCCGCCGCCGGCCAGAACTGGAGTTCTATGCCGAAGCCGGTGCCCCTGAGGGCGCCCTTTTCGCCGATGGTCAGCGGGTCGGCACTCTTCCGGGAGTGAGTCGTCTTTAGCGACGCTCACCTGCCCCGAAGCTACTTGCGAGGCATGCGCTGATCGCAAGGGTGCAGATGTGAGCAAGGGCTGTGCGCAAAAGTTCACAACCCTTGCATCAGTGCCACACCCTGCGGCGGCCGCTTGTTTCAAGATGGAACAACGGTCGCCGATATACGATGCAAGCACCTCGTCCGAGCACTCCATGTCCGCGCTATCCACATTGCCCTCGCTGCACACCGCCCCGCCCGATCTGACAGGCTGGGTCGCCCTGTTTCGGGATGCCGAAATTCCGGTGCTGGCCGAGACGGCCGACGCTTTGGAGTTGCTTCGCGCCAACGAGGATGCCGTCGACGCCAACAGCCTCGGCGAAATGATTGCCGCCGACCCTCTGATGACGCTGAAGGTGTTGGCCTACGCTGCAGCGCATCGATCCAGCCGGCTGTTGACGGATGCTGAGACCGTGACCGCTGCCCTGGTGCTGATGGGGATCACACCCTTTTTCCGCGAGTTTGGCCCGCAGCCGACGGCTGAGGACAAGCTGGCTGCGACGCCCTACGCGCTAGATGGCTTGCAGCGTGTACTGCGTCGCGCCGACCGCGCCGCTCGCTTTGCCCTGGGTTTTGCCGTTCATCGCCTGGACCCGGACGCAGCGGTCATCCACAGCGCGGCCTTGCTGCACGATTTCGCCGAAATGCTGCTGTGGATCCATGCGCCAGAGTTGGCCGCCCAAATCCGCCAGCGCCAACAAGCCGATCGCCACTTGCGCAGCGTCGCGGTACAACGCGATGTGCTGCACATCGAGTTGGCTGACCTCGAACAAGCCCTGATGCAGGCCTGGCGCCTACCCGAGCTGCTGCGCCACATCACCAACGACAAACGCGCCAATGACCCGCAGGTTCAATGCGTGAAGTTGGCGGTTCGACTGGCTCGGCACACCGCCGATGGCTGGGATGATGAAGCCGTGCCGGATGACCTGAGCGAAATCGCGGCCTTGCTCAATTTGAGCCTCGAAGCCACCTTGAAACTGCTCCATGAGTTCGACTGATTCGCCAAGCAGACAGGCTGGCCCCTCATTGGATTTCTGGCAAGCACGCTTCACCAGCGGCCAAACTCCTTGGGACCGCAGTGCCGCCCACCCGCAGTTGCTGGCCTGGCTGCAAGCCGGCATGTTCTCTTCGAACCTGAAAGTGTTGATCCCTGGCTGCGGCCGTGGCCATGAATTGAGGGCACTGGGCCAAGCCGGCATTGCCGCACATGGTCTGGACTATGCGCCGGCGGCCGTCGCGCTGGCTCGGGCGCAACTGGGCGATTTTCCAGGAGAGGTCGAGCTGGCCGATGTCCTGGACTGGCAGCCTGACACGCCCGTGGACCGGGTGTACGAGCAAACCTGCCTGTGCGCGCTGCACCCGGACCACTGGCGCCGCTACGCAGACCAGCTCTATGGTTGGCTGAAGCCCGGCGGCTTGTTGCTGGCCTTGTTCATGCAAGCGCGTCGCGACAGTGCGGCGGAGGGATTCGTCGAAGGGCCACCGTATCACGGCGACATTCAGGGCATGCGCGCGCTGTTTCCAGCCTCGCACTGGAACTGGCCGGCACCGCCCTACACGAGTACGGCCCATGGCCAGGGCTGGGCTGAGTTGGCCGTGGTGCTGGAGCGCCGCTGACCGGCTCGCACTTCAGACGGCGAAAGCCGATTCAGACCGGCACGGCGGTGGTGTTCTTGACGCGGTCCAGCACAAAGCTGGTTTTGCAGTCCTGAACACTCGGGTGCTTGAGCAAGGTCTCGGTGATGAAGCGGGCGTAGTGGGCCATGTCTTGCACCACCACGCGCAGCAAATAGTCCATGTCCCCAGTCAGGGCGGCACATTCGACCACCTCCGGCCAGGCCTGAACCGCGGCGCGGAACAAGTCCATGGGGTTGCGTTTGTGGCTCTCAGTGTGCTTTTCCAGCCGCACATTGATATAGGCCGTCAGCCCCAAGCCAACCCTTTCCGGCGGGACCAGAGCCACATAAGCAGAAATCGCGCCCGACTCTTCCAGCCGGCGGACACGGCGCAGCACCGCTGAAGCAGACAAATTGACCTGAGCCGCCAGCGCGTCGTAAGTGACGCGCCCGTCAACTTGCAACGCCCTCAAAATGCGTCGATCTATCGTGTCGAGCTGGATCTCGTTTTCCATCTTGGACTTCTCCGCATAATTGCTGCGCACCTTGCAGTGGCGACGCGAGTTTTAGCATGAATCCTGCGCCCACTCCAGCCTACAGTCTTGACCCATCGTAAGACTTTTCAGAAAGAGACAAGATGGCCTTCACTCCATGGGAAAACCCGATGGGCACCAACGGTTTCGAATTCATCGAATTCGCGGCCCCGGAACCCGCAGCCCTGGGCAAACTGTTTGAAACCATGGGCTTCACCGCCGTAGCCAAACACCGCCACAAGGACGTGACCCTGTATCGCCAAGGCGGTGTGAACTTCATCATCAATGCCGAAGTCGACGCCTTCGCCCAGCGCTTTGCGCGCCTGCACGGCCCGTCGATTTGCGCCATCGCCTTCCGCGTGGACAACGCGGCCCA
The DNA here is from genome assembly GCF_025717675.1 of Paucibacter sp. DJ2R-2. Lineage (GTDB taxonomy): Bacteria > Pseudomonadota > Gammaproteobacteria > Burkholderiales > Burkholderiaceae_C > Paucibacter_A. Next base: position 2,816 of record NZ_JAJIRT010000019.1, on the reverse strand, counting down.
CGCCTACAAGCGTGCGCTGGAACTCGGCGCCTGGGGCTTCGACAACAAGGCCGGCCCGATGGAATTGAACATTCCTGCCATCAAGGGCATCGGCGATTCGCTGATCTACTTCGTTGACCGCTGGCAAGGCAAGGGTGGCGCTGAAGCCGGTGCCATTGGCAATATCAGCATCTATGACGTCGACTTCGTGCCGCTACTGGACGCAGACGGCAAACCCGTTCCGGCGAATCCGGTGGGCCATGGCCTGACTTACATCGACCACCTGACACACAACGTCTTCCGCGGCCGCATGAAGGAATGGGCCGACTTCTATGAGCGCTTCTTCAACTTCCGCGAAGTGCGCTATTTCGACATCGAAGGCAAGCTGACGGGCCTGAAGTCCAAAGCCATGACCAGCCCCTGCGGCCACATCCGCATCCCGATCAACGAAAGCAGCGACGACAAGAGCCAGATCGCCGAATACCTCGACATCTATCACGGCGAGGGCATCCAACACGTGGCGATGGGCACGGACGATGTGTATTCGACGGTGGAGCGCATGCGCACCGCCGGTGTCGACTTCCAAGACACCATCAACACCTACTTCGACCTGATTGACAAACGCCTACCCGGCCACGGGGAAAACGTCGAAGAGCTACGCCGCCTGCGCATCCTGATCGACGGCGCCGCCCATCTGGACGCACCAAACGAACTGCTGCTTCAGATCTTCACCAAAGAAGTGATTGGGCCAATCTTCTTCGAGATCATTCAGCGCAAAGGGAATGAAGGTTTCGGTGAAGGGAACTTCAAGGCACTGTTCGAAAGCATCGAACTCGACCAGATCCGCCGCGGCGTCCTGAAGGAAGAAGGCTGATCCGGCCTGACAGAACGATTGTTTCCGTCTGCCCCGGATGCAGCCACATGGCTCACCCGAGGACTTCAGCCCCGAGACGCATACCGCGCCACTCGGGGCTTTTTTCTTTTCAGCCCACAGGAGCGGCAGCCCCCTCGGGAGACAGTTGAAGCAGCTGCCATACATCTTCTTGAATTCGCGGATGAAACACCAGGCCGAGGTGACCCGTGGACTCAATTTCGATTGCGCGGGCGCCAGGCAGGCGGGCCGTTTCTACCGGACACACAATTTGATCGCAACGCGAGTAGTAACAGTCCAGCTCAGCGGCGAGCGATGGTGAGTCCTGCGCAGCCAAGTCATCCAACCAGAGGCTGCCACGGCGCATTTCCTGTCCGTTTCGCCCACGCCCGAAGCGCGCCAACAATGTGCCAGCATGCGGCGTGCCCAGCGTCAGGATCCGCGCCAAACGCCCCGCACGCCCATGCTTCCGATACCAAGCTCGAAGCGCCAGCCCGCCCATGCTGTGAGCGACCACGACCGGTGGATTGCCGGGATAGCGCTGTTCCAGGTCCCGAATCGCCGTCTCGATGCTCTCGGCATACGCATCGATGGAGCCAAAAGCCGGCTCCAAGGTCAAAGCCCGCACAGGCACGCCTTGTTCGCTCAAGCCACGCAGCCACGGATTCCAAAGCCCGCGATTGCAGGTGTAGCCATGTAGAAAAACGACGGGGCGAAACCGCCCGGCCGTCGGCGGACTCGCATCGGGCCAACGCTCGCAGGCAAAGGGCTGCTGCCAGGCGAACACCAGGTCCAAGGATGCGAGTTCATGCCACCAAGCACGGAGCAAAGCGAGCCAGGACGGCGACTCCTGGCGATTCACCCAGCGCAATGCGGCAAAGGTCAGCAGCATGAAAGGCGCATGGGCCCAAAACACAAGCACCGACAGGCCAAACACCGGCCCCCATCCGTAGGCTCGCCAAACCACAGCCATCAGCCCCAGGGTCATCACCAGTCGCAAGAACAATTGCCAGCGTTGCAGTTTCGCATTCATAGCGCCAGTGTAGGCCGGCGAGAATGTTGGACCATTGACGCAGGACCCGCTCACGCCCCATGCAGCACACACCCGCCGAAAGCATTCTTGCCCACCTGCATGAGGTGGAACGGCTGCGACATCTTCGAATTGCTCAAGCAGGCTTGGTCCAGGCAAGCGAACAAATCAAGCACTTCCAGCAAGAGCGATTTCGGCGAAGCTATGCCGATCTGCTTGAGCATCCGCGCTACACCGGCGCGGCGCACTTCTTCTTGAACCACCTCTACGGCCCAGGAGACTTCAGCCGCCGCGATGCACAGTTCGCACGGGTGGTGCCTGTCGTGGTGCGCCTGTTTCCCAGCGATGTGGTCGGCACCGTCGCCAAACTGGCCCACCTGCACGCATTGTCCGAAGGCTTGGACACACGGATGGGAGAACAGCTGCTTCATACGACGACGGAAGTCTTGACCGCACAGTCCTATTTGCAGGCCTGGCAGGCCGTTGGCCATCCCGAGTTGCGCAGCCAGCAGATCGAACTCACGATTGCCATCGGCTCCGAACTTGACCGCCTAACCCGCAAGCCCTTGCTGCGCCAGGCATTGCGCATGATGCGCGGACCGGCCGCTGCAGCCGGACTTGAAGAGCTTCAGACATTTCTTGAGACGGGTTTCGACACATTCCGCGCCATGAAAGGGGCCAAAGAGTTCCTGGCTACGGTAGAAGCTCGTGAGCAAGAACTAGCAACCGCATTGTTCTCCGCCAATGTCCGACCCAATAACACCGCCGAGCGAAAACACTTGGCAGAGGTCCAGCAGCATTTCCCGAGCTGAACCCACCCAATGGCCCCAGGCTTATCGCGTCGCGCAATTTTGAACCCGCAAAGCAAAACGCCCCCGATTCTTTCGAACCGGGGGCGCTGCTTAAATATTAGCCTGACGATGACCTACTTTCACA
>NZ_JAJIRT010000018.1 GCF_025717675.1 Paucibacter sp. DJ2R-2 | reverse complement strand
TGAGCCCGCACACGGACTCCGGAAGGAGTCCGTGGCTGGCGAAGGCCAGACAGCGATACAAGCGGGATGGCTGAGCCGGCGCACGGATTCCGGGAGGAGTCTGTGGCTTGCGATGTCTGCGACCCGTGCCGGCTGAACTCAGTGCCGCGCATCAAAGGCCAGAACTGCCTGCGCGATCTGGCCCAGCGGCAGCACCGAGTCCACGCCGCCTTGTTCGATGGCGACCTTGGGCATGCCGAAGACCACGCAGCTGGCTTCGTCCTGCGCAATGGTGCGGGCGCCGACGTTGTGCATCAAGCGCATGCCGCGGGCGCCGTCGTCACCCATGCCGGTGAGGATGATGGCCAGCGCGTCACCGCCCGCACACTCCGCCGCTGACTTGAACAGCACGTCGACCGAGGGCTTGTGTCGGTTGACGTTGGGACCGTCGAAGACTTCGACAAAGTACTGGCCTGCGCTTTTGCGCAGCTGCATATGGCGGCCGCCTGGCGCGATCAGCACCAGACCTCGCTCCAGGCGGTCGCCGCTCTTTGCTTCGCGCACCTCCATGGCCGCGGCGGCATTCAAGCGCTCGGCATACATGGCGGTGAAGCGTTCGGGCATGTGTTGAACCACGGCCATGCCCGGGGAGTCGGCCGGCAGGGACAGCAGAATCGCTTCGAAGGCCTGGGTGGCGCCGGTCGAGCCGCCCAGAACAATCGGCTTGTTGACGGCCAGCGCACGCAACGGCGCCACCGGTCTGGGGGCAAGCGGCTTTTCCACCACCGCATCTTGGGTCTGGCGTCGCGGCCGACTCAAGGCGGCTGCCTTGAGGGTCTGCAGCAGCTCGCGTCGGGAGTCTTCAAGAAACTGTTTGAGGCCCAGGCGCGGCTTGGCAATGATGGCCACCGCGCCGGCAGCCAGTGCATCGAGTGCCACGCGGCTGCCTTTCTCGGTCAGGGTGGAGCAGATCACGGTGGCGATCGGCGCCTCCGCCATCAGCTGGCGCAAGAAGGTCAGGCCGTCCATGCCAGGCATTTCGATATCGAGCAGCAACACATCGGGGCGCTGCTTGCGCAAGGCCGGTGCGGCAATGATGGGGTTGGGTGCGGTACCGATCAGCACCAGGTCGGGGTCGCCCTGCAGCAGATGCTGCATGGCTTGCCGAACCACGGCGGAATCGTCCACGGCGTACACGGTGATGGGCATCGTTGGCTCCTGGGCAAGGGCGTCAAGCAGCGACCGCGCAGCTGCCAAGCTTCCGGAAGGCCCCGGTGGCCAACTGCTCCATGGCGGTGTCGCACAGCAGCCGTCCTTCCGCCATGCCGGTAAAGAGCAGGCCACCCGGCTTGAGTTGGGTGAGCACGCGGTCGATCACCGTGCGCTTGGTGGGCGCGTCAAAGTAGATCAAGACATTGCGCAGAAAGATGACATCGAAGGGCCCGATGTCTTCAATGGGACGGCACAGATTGAGCCAGCCAAAGCGAACTTTCGCCCGCAGCTTTTCATGCATCTGAACCAGGCCTTTTGAGGGGCCTTCACCGCGCAGGCAGTAGCGCCGCCGCCTGTCCATGGTCACCTCATGCAGGCGTTCTTCGGGATAGATGCCGGCCGCCGCACTGCGCAGGACGCGATCGCTGATGTCGGTGCCCAGGATCTGCCAGTCGTCGCCAATGCTGCCTTGGGCGGCCATATCCGCCAGCAACATGGCAAGGCTGTAGGCCTCGTCTCCAAAAGACGAGGCGGCGCTCCAGATTGAAACTGCACTCGCGCGGGTGCGCGCCAGCTCTTTGCACATCAGCTCGAAATGAGCCGGCTCGCGAAAAAAATAGGTTTCGTTGGTGGTCAGGAGATCCACGGCCATCTGGAACTCGCCCGCGTCGTTGGGGCCGGAAATCAAATCGACATAGTCTTCGAAGCGCTGGATGTCCAGCTGCAGCAGCCGAGGCGTGAGCCGGGACTGGATCAAGGGTTTCTTGGTGTCAGGGAAGGCCAGGCCGACCGATTCGTGCATCAGGCTCCTGATGCGGCGGAAGGCGGCGTCGTTGAGTGGTCCCATCGTCGGTCCTCGGTAAGCTTGTGGGTCAGGCCGCTTCAGCGAGCTGATTGCGTTCGCACAGCACGGCCATATCGTCGAGATCGAAGGCGCGATCGGGCTCCAGCACGATCACAAAACGCTGGCCCAGCCGCCCCATGCCTTGGATGAAGTCGCGCCGAACGGCCGATCCGAAGTCGGGCGCGGGCTCGATGTCCGCAGCCGGGATGTCCACCACTTCACTGACAGCATCGACCAGCAGCCCCAGTTCCACCCGCTCGCCCTGGCGCATGGCATCGAAGATCACGATGCAGCTCTTTTTGCTCAGGCCGGCGGCCGGCCGGCCGAAGCGGGCGTGAAGGTCGATCACCGGCACCACGGCGCCACGCAAATTGATCACGCCGCGCACGAAGTCGGGCATCAGTGGCACCGTGGTCACGGGGCCGACCTGGATGATCTCTCGCACCGTCCGTATGTCCATGCCGAAGACTTCCTCACCCAGAGAGAAGGTGAGGTACTGCGATGTTGTGGCTTGCGTGTTCATGGCTTCGGGCTCCTGGCGGCTCAGTAGGGACGGAAGTTGCCGCGCGTTCCGGTGGCGGCGACACGGGGCGGCAGAGCCGAGACTGGCGGGTTGCCACGCATGGGCGAGTTGGGTGCGCGCCGTTCGACGAGGCGGGCCGCTTCGCTGCGTGGCTTGGGGGTTAGCACGGCTTCGCTGTCAAGGCGGAAGAAGGCCACGGCCTCCTGCAGCTGACCGGCTTGGTTGGACAGCTCCTCCGAGGTCGCGGCGAGTTCTTCCGAGGCGGACGCGTTTTGCTGCGTGGCCTTGCTGAGCTGAGTCATGGCGCCGCCGATCTGGTTGACCGACTGGCTTTGCTCCTGCGACGCCGCCGCGATCTCTTGCACCAGATCGCTGGTCTTTTGAATGCTGGGCACGATCTCGCCCAGCAGGCGTCCGGCGCGCTCGGCGGTGCTGACGCTGTCGCCGGCGAGGTCGCCGATCTCCTTGGCGGCCTCTTGGCTGCGCTCGGCGAGCTTGCGCACCTCGGCCGCGACCACGGCAAAGCCCTTGCCATGTTCCCCGGCCCGAGCGGCCTCGATGGCTGCATTGAGGGCCAGCAGATTGGTCTGGTAGGCGATGTCGTCGACGATGCTGATCTTGGCGGCGATCTGCTTCATGGCGGCCACGGTCTGCGTGACGGCCATGCCGCCTTCGCCGGCCTCCTTGTTGGCCTTGGTGGCCATGCCGTCGGTGACCTTGGCGTTGTCGCTGTTTTGCGCGATGGACGCGGACATCTGCTCGATGGACGCGGTGGTTTCTTCCACCGAGGCCGCCTGCTCGCTGGCGCCCTGGGACAGGCTTTGCGCGGTGTCGCTGACCTGGTTGGAGGCACTGTTCAGTGCCTCGGCAGCAGCGCGCACTTCGGCGATCACGGCGGCCAGCTTCTCGCAGCTGCTGTTGGCATCCAGCTTGACCTGCTCAAAGACGCCTTGGCCTTCGCGGCTGATGCGTTGGCTGAGGTCACCATTGGCCATGGCGGAGAACACGCGCACCACATCGTCAATGATGTCAGCGAGCGTCTCGCTGCTGGTGTTGGCATCTTGCTTGACGCGCTCGAAGGTGCCCTTGCAGTCGCGGGTGATCCGCTGCGACAAGTCGCCCGCGGCCAGGCCGCCGACCACGCGCCCGACGTCATCGAAGATGGTCGAGGTGGTCTCCATCATGGCGTTGATGCCCAGGCAGAGCTGCTCGATGGCGCCACTCTTGCCCTGCATGGAAATCCGCTGGGTCAGGTCGCCGTCGCGCGCGGCTGCCGTGACGACCTGGGCCTGCTCGACGGCCTCGCGAAGCATGCGGCTGGCCATCACTTCCGCGGTCACGTCGGTCGCGTACTTGACCACCTTGAACGGACGCCCGTCCATGTCGAAGATGGGGTTGTAGCTGGCTTGGATCCAGATTTCACGCCCGCCCTTGGCAATGCGTTTGTACTGCCCCGCATCGAACTCGCCGCGCCCCAGCTTGTCCCAGAACTGGCGGTACTCCAGGCTTTGCGAGACGCCGGGCTCGGCGAACATGCTGTGGTGCCGGCCCTTGATCTCGTCCAAGCTGTAGCCCACGGCGGCAAGCAAGTTTTCATTGGCAGTGAGAATGGTGCCGTCGAGCTTGAACTCGATCACGGCCTGTGATTTGCTGACGGCCTTGATTTGTCCCGCTTGGTCGGCCGCCTGCAGTGTGCCGGCGGTGATGTCGGTGGCGAACTTGACCACCTTGCTGGGCTTGCCATCCGGTCCGAAGACGGGGTTGTAGCTGGCTTGAATCCAGATCTCGCGGCCGCCCTTGCCGAAACGCTTGTACTGGCCGGAATCGAACTCGCCGCGCGCCAGCTTGTCCCAGAACTGACGGTACTCAGGGCTTTGCGCCACGCCGGGCGCGGCAAACATGCTGTGGTGGCGCCCCTTGATTTCATCGAGCTGGTAGCCGAGCAGATGCAGGAAGTTCTCGTTGGCGGTGAGCACGGTGCCGTCCGTGGTGAACTCGATCACGGCTTGTGACCGGCTGATGGAGTTCAGTACGGCTTGCAGTTCGTCCGCGCGCTCTTGCGCCAGGCTGGCGTCCGCTCGTGCGCGCTCGGCGTTTTCATGGGCTTGTTGCAGTTCGCTGCCGGCCACAAGTTGGGCGAGCCAGGAGGTGGAGTTGGGCGTCATGGCGGTGGTCCTTTGGCTTTGATGCGGTGTATCGCGGGTGGGGTGGCGGCGTCTCAGTAGGGACGGAAGTTGCCGCGAGTTCCGGTGGCGGCTGCGCGAGCTGGCTGCGCCGCGGCCGGCGGGTTGCCGCGCATGGGCGAGTTGGGTGCGCGCCGTTCGGTGGGGCGGGCCGCTTCGCTGCGCTGCTTGGGCGAGCTGGTGCCTTCGCTGTCAAGACGGAAAAAGGCCACCGCCTCCTGCAGCTGACCGGCCTGGTTGGACAGCTCCTCCGAGGTCGCGGCGAGCTCTTCCGAGGCCGATGCGTTTTGCTGCGTGGCCTTGCTGAGCTGGGTCATGGCGCTGCCGATCTGGTTGACCGACTGACTTTGCTCCTGCGACGCCGCCGCGATCTCTTGCACCAGATCGCTGGTCTTTTGAATGCTGGGCACGATTTCGCCCAGCAGGCGCCCGGCGCGCTCGGCCGTGCTGACGCTGTCGCCGGCGAGGTCGCCAATCTCCTTGGCGGCCTCCTGGCTGCGCTCGGCGAGCTTGCGCACTTCGGCGGCGACCACGGCAAAGCCTTTGCCATGTTCCCCGGCCCGAGCGGCCTCGATGGCTGCATTGAGGGCCAGCAGATTGGTCTGGTAGGCGATGTCGTCGACGATGCTGATCTTGGCGGCGATCTGCTTCATGGCGGCCACGGTTTGCGTGACGGCGACACCGCCTTCGCCGGCTTCCTTGTTGGCCTTGGTGGCCATGCCATCGGTGACCTTGGCGTTGTCGCTGTTCTGCGCGATGGATGCGGACATCTGTTCGATGGATGCGGTGGTCTGCTCCACCGCGGCCGCCTGTTCGCTGGCGCCCTGGGACAGGCTTTGCGCGGTGTCGCTGACCTGGTTGGAGGCGCTGCCCAAGGCCTCGGCGGCGGCCCGAACCTCGGCGATCACGGCGGCCAGCTTTTCGCAGCTGCTGTTGGCGTCCTGTTTGACTTGCTCGAAGACGCCGGTGTAGTCACGCGTTACGCGCTGGGTCAGGTCGCCCGAGGCCAGGGCGCTGAACACCCGGCCCATGTCATCAAAGATGACCCCGGTGGTTTCCATCAGGGCGTTCACGCCGGAACAGAGATGTTCGATTGGCCCCGTCTTGCCTTGAAGGGGGATGCGACCGCTGAGGTCGCCCAAGCGTGCGGCGGCGGTGACTTCTTGTGCTTGCTCGACCGCCTCACGCAGCATGCGGCTGGCCTGCACCTCGGTCGTGATGTCGGTCGCGTACTTGACGACCTTGAAGGGCCGGCCGTTGAGGTCGCGAATCGGGTTGTAGCTGGCTTGAATCCAGATCTCGCGGCCGCCTTTGCCGACGCGCCTGTATTGCCCAGCGTCGAAGTCCCCCCGGGCCAATTTCTCCCAGAACTGGCGGTACTCCGCGCTCTGAGCGAGGCTGGCCTCGACCAGCATGCTGTGGTGGCGGCCCTTGATCTCGTCGAGGCTGTAGCCCACCGTGGCCAGGAAATTCTCGTTGGCGTTCAGCATGGTGCCGTCGAGCTGGAACTCGATCACTGCTTGTGACTTGCTGACGGCCTTGATCTGCCCCTCGTAGTCGGCCGCCAGAAGCTTCGCTGCGGTGATGTTGGTGGCGTATTTGACAACCTTGAACGGGCGACCGTCCCCGTCCAGGATGGGGTTGTAGCTGGCTTCAATCCAGATTTCGCGGCCCGCCTTGCCGATGCGCTTGTACTGGCCGGCGTCGAATTCGCCACGGCCGAGCTTTTCCCAGAACTGCCGGTATTCAAGGCTCTGGACATGGCTCGCTTCCACGAACATGCTGTGGTGGCGACCCTTGATTTCGTCCAGGCTGTAGCCGACGGCCGCCAGGAAGTTCTCGTTCGCGCCCAAAATGGTGCCGTCGAGCTTGAACTCGATCACGGCCAGCGACTTGTGGACGGCCTTGAGTTGGCCTTCATGGTCGCTCGCTTGCAGTTTGGCCGCTGTGATGTCGGTCGCGTACTTGACGACTTTGAAGGGCCTGCCGTCCATGTCAAAGATGGGGTTGTAAGTGGCCTGAATCCAGACTTCACGCCCACCCTTGCCGATGCGTTTGTACTGCCCCGCGTCGAACTCACCGCGCCCCAGCTTGTCCCAGAACTGGCGGTAGGCCACGCTTTGCGAGACGCCGGGCTCGGTGAACATGCTGTGGTGCCGGCCCTTGATTTCGTCCAAGCTGTAGCCCAGGGCGGCCAGGAAGTTCTCATTGGCCCAGAGAACCGTGCCGTCGAGCTTGAACTCGATCACGGCCTGCGATTGGCTGACGGCTTTCAGTTGCCCGGCTTGTTCGGCGGCCTGCAGCACGACAGCGGTGATGTCGGTGGCGAACTTGAGCACCTTGCTGGGCTTGCCATCCGGTCCGAAGACGGGGTTGTAGCTGGCCTGGATCCAGACCTCGCGGCCGCCCTTGCCGATACGCTTGTACTGGCCGGAATCGAATTCTCCGCGTGCCAGCTTGTCCCAGAACTGACGGTACTCGGGGCTTTGCGCCACGCCGGGCGCGGCAAACATGCTGTGGTGGCGTCCCTTGATTTCATCGAGCTGGTAGCCGAGCAGGTGCAGGAAGTTGTCGTTGGCGGTGAGCACGCTGCCGTCCATGGCGAACTCGATCACGGCCTGCGACTTGCTGAGGGCGCCAAGCACGGCTTGCAGCTCGTCCGCGCGCTCTTGCGCCAGGCTGGAATCCGCTCGTGCGTGCTCTGCGTTTTCATGGGCTTGTTGCAGTTCGGCGCCGGCCACAAGTTGGGCGAGCCAGGAGGTGCGAATCTGCGTCATGATGTGTGTCCTTCGCGAAGTGGAGCGGTGTGACGATTGGCGTGGCGGTGGGGGGGATCGGTGGCGAGTTGGCACAGCGAGTGCACATCGAAGATCAGTGCGACTTCACCGTTGCCCAGAATGGAAGAGCCCGACATGCCGCGCAGGCTGCGGAACATGCGGCCCAAAGGCTTGATGACGGTCTGATGCTGGCCCAGCAACTGGTCGACCTGAACCCCGTAGCGCTGGCCGCTCGACTGCAGCACGACCACGCTGCTGCGTTCGGGCGTGGCTGAGTCGATGGCATACAGTTCGCGCAAGCCCACCACTGGCAAGACCTGACTTCTCAATTCGACGGTGCCCCGGCCGCGCTCGTCCATGGCGGCCAAGGCAGGGCGGTTTTCGATCACCTCGACCACCGCATCCAGGGGGAAGATGAATTTGGACTGGCCGACGCCGACCAGGAAGCCGTCGATGATGGCCAGGGTCAGAGGCAGTCGGATGGTGATGCGCGTGCCTTGGCCTTCGACGCTGTCGATGGCGACATTGCCGCGCAGCTGCTCGATATTGCTGCGCACCACATCCATGCCGACCCCGCGGCCGGACAGATTGGTCACCTTCTCGGCCGTCGAGAAGCCCGGGGCGAAGATCAGGCGCAGGATGTCGGCATCGCTTGGCTGTACGCCGGCTTCGAGCAGCCCCCGCTCCCAAGCGCGCTGCAGCACTTTCTGGCGGCGCACGCCGCGCCCGTCATCCTCGATCTGGATCAGGATGCTGCCCGCTTCGTGACGCGCCGAAAGCGTCAGCCGCCCCTGGGGTGATTTGCCGGCTGCGATGCGCTCCTCTGGCGACTCAAGGCCGTGGTCGAGTGCATTGCGAACCAAGTGCATCATGGGGTCGGCAATACGTTCCACCACCGACTTGTCCAGCTCGGTGTCGCCGCCCATGATTTGCAGGGCAACATCCTTGTTCAGTTCAGCGGCCGTGTCCCGCACCACACGGCGAAAGCGCGAGAAGGTCTCGCCGATCTGCACCATGCGCAGTTGCAGCGTGCCGTTGCGAACCTCTTCGACCAATTGTCCGATCTGTTCATTGGCGGCCATCAAGGCTCCCTGGCGGCTCTGCTTGGCAAGCAAAGATGCGCCGGCACTGGCAATGACCAGTTCACCGAGCAGGTTGATCACCAGGTCCAGTCGGTCGGCGGGCACGCGGATGAAGCGTGGTTCATCGCTGGCGGCAGGGGCTGAACTTGTGCGTGGCGGGGGCGTATCGTCCGGTCGAGCAGAGGCCGGCGTGGCTGTTGCCGCTGTGCTCGAATTCAAGGAGGCAGTCGAGTCCAGGCTGTGACCGCGATCGAGGGCGGCCCCCTGAAGTGAAGCATCGGGCAGTGCTTCGATGTGCACCTGCGATTCAGCGCGGATGAAGTCGAACGCGGCTTCGAGTGTGCTGTGTTCGACGGCCGAGCTGAAGGCGAAGCTGAGCGTCAGGTAGCAGGCTTCCGGGTCCATGGCTTGAAGTTCCGGCATCCGAGTACTTGTGCACTGCAATTCGCTCAAATCACCGAGCCCGCGCAAATAGCTGAGAAGCGCCAGGGGATCCATGCCATCCCGAAAGGTCTCGATGCCGAAGTCGATCCGGATTCGCCAGGACTTCAGGCCGGCATCGGGGGCTGACTCGCTGCTCGGAGCTGTGACGGCCTGAACTTGCTGCATAGATGGGGCGGAGATTGCTCGCAGGCTTTGAACCAGGGCCTCTCGCCGAGAAGCCGACGCGGCATCGGCAGGCGCTTGTCGTTCCGCTGCGCAAATGAGCACGCGTATCTCGTCATTGCAGCGCAGCAGCAGCGTGCTTGTTTCTGGCGTTAGGGACGCAGCGCCATCGCGCAATTGGTCCAACAATGTCTCAACGTGATGGGTGAATGCGGCAACCTCGTCCAGGCCGAACAGTCCCGCGGACCCTTTGATGGTGTGAGCGGACCGGAACAGGGCGTCGAGCAGTTGTCGGTTGCCCGCGTCGCCTTCCAGCTCAAGCAGCAACTGCTCCAGTGCGGCAAGGTGTTCATGGGCTTCGCTGATGAAGGCGGGCAGTGCCTCGGCAATGAAGCTGGTGTCCTGTTCTTGCGGGCTCATGAGGCGGCTCCTTGGTTGGGCGTCAGCAGGTCTTGCACGCCAAGGGCGGTGCTGGCCTGAATCAGGGCGCTGCTGGGGGCCACGAGGCTGATGGCTTGGCCGCGGTGTTCGCAGGCCTGTGCCAAGGCCAGCAGCAGCTGCAGACCTGCAGAGTCGATGTCGGTCACCTGCGATGCGTCGAGAAGCAGAGCGCTTTCTGCGGCGGGCAAGTCACGGATCAGGCTGGCATGCAAGTCGCCGACCGTGTAGATCGTGAGCTCGGCGGGAAGGGCATAGGGGGCGTTCATGATGGTCTCCTCAGGCCTGCACCAAACGTGCGACGGCATTCAGCAGCTGAGTGGGGTCGAAGGGCTTGACCAGCCAGGCCTTGGCGCCGGCAGCGCGACCCTTTTCGATCATGGCGTCCTGGTCTTCGGTGGTGAGCATCACCACCGGCGTGAATCGATGGCGCGGGTGCGCCTTCAGCTTGTGAACGAAAGTGATGCCGTCCATGCGCGGCATGTTCACGTCGCTCAGGATCAGGTTGACGCGCCCAACTTTCTCGAGTTCGTCCAAAGCGTGGAGGCCGTCGTGCGCTTCCAGCACGTCATAGCCGGCCCTTTGCAGCGCCATGCGCACGACCATGCGCAAAGAGCTGGAGTCATCGACGATGAGGATCAGTTTGGGCATCACGGCCTCCGGGTTCAGAAGAAGGTCAACTTGGCGCCACGCGCCGCTTCAGGCCTAGGCGCGCCCGCCAGCTGGCGTTGCTCGGGCGTTGTGTAGCCTTCGCTCAGCAAGGCCTGCCAGTCCGAGGCATCCAGCGGCTGGCCTGAGCGCAGCGCTTGACTCAGCTGCTTTGTGCCGCGCTCGATCGATGCACTCACCTGCTCGAGCATTTGTTGCACCCGATCCTGAAACTGCAGGGCCACCATCAGGGTCTCGACCTGCTGGCGCACCGCGGCACCGCGACGGCTCAGTTCAGCAGCCCGCTGATGAAGGGCGGCCACTGCGTGGTCGACCTGCTGGACGACCTCATCGATGCTGCGCTCCGCATGTTCAAACACCTGGTTTTCTGTGGCCTGGTCCGCGGTGGCTTGCTGCAAGATCTGCTGAATGCGATCCGTGAAGCCGGTGACTTGTTGGCCAATGCGGCGGCCTGTATCGCCGGATCCGGTCGACAAGCGCCTGACCTCAGCGGCGACGACGGCGAAGCCTCGGCCGGTCTCTCCCGCACGGGCAGCTTCGATGGCCGCGTTGATCGAAAGCAGATTGGTTTGGCGCGCCAAAGTAGCCACCTCTTCGGCCATGTCCTGGAGCTGGGCCGAGGTACCGGCCAGTGAGCGCACGTCGCCAAGCAGCTGTTCTCTTGCGTCGAGGAACAGATGGAAGCGTTGTGTCACGCTGTGCAGCTGTTGCTCGCATTGGCTAAGGATGTCCGCACGCACGTCCAAGGCGTCGGATTTGCACGGAGCGCCATCGGGCTGCTCGATGATGGCGTCCAGATGCACCAGGACTTCGCCAAAGCCTTGAATGACCGATTCGGTGGCGGTCTGAATTTGCGCTTGGGCAGTGTTGAGATGGCCGCGCCAGAGTTCGCTGGCCTCATCCAAGCGCGCCAGCCAGACCTCAGCGTTTGCCTCGGTGCTCTGAGTTTCGCGCTCGACGGAGAGCGCGCCCAGCCAGCCAAATGAAACCTGGGCCAGTCGCTGGCGCAGCAGCAGAAGCGCTGCTTGCCACGGCGGAGAAGCAGCCAGCTCCAGCGGCATCCGGCCATCGGCGGGCAAGCGATTCGGACGGCTGTCAGTGCTGTGCATCCTGCTCTCCCAAGGGCCCTAGAACGTGTCTTGAGTCAATTGATAAAAATGATTTGAATCAATTGTTGAGCTGATTGTCTGGCTTTATTTGATAAATATGTTTGTTTTGCTGGCCTGCTTCCGTGCTGATCCTCACGAAATGCTTGGGTGTTGATGGTTGTTGCCGATTTAAGCGTCCTCGCTACGCTGCGGCTATGGCTCCGCGCAGGCGTCGTACACACGCTGGCCACACAGGAGAGGGCGGGGTGAGTCTTTGGTGGTAGCAGCTGGCAGAAACCCTGGCGGCGGCCGAGACCATCAATGGCTTTAGCGCCCCGGCCTTGCAGCTGATCAAGGAACTGGTCAACCGCAGCTTTGAGAGCGGCCTGAAGGAAGGCGAGACCTCCGAGCGCTGCGTCTTTCACGCCGTGTTCGGCACCGACGATCAGCGCGAGGGCATGGATGCCTTCCTGAACAAGCGCGCGCCTGTCTTCAGGCACGGCAAGCGCTGAAAGCTGGCGTTTAAATGAAAAAGGGGAGGCCGAGGCCTCCCCTTTTTGTACACGTCAACTCAGCTCTTGATCAGGCTTCGCGGCGCAATGCCGGGAACAAGATGATGTCGCGGATGCTGGGCGAATCGGTGATCAGCATCATCAGTCGGTCGATGCCGATGCCGCAGCCGCCGGTCGGGGGCATGCCGTATTCCAGGGCGCGGATGAAGTCTGCGTCAAAGAACATGGCTTCTTCGTCGCCGGCGTCCTTGTTGGCCACCTGGGCGTGGAAGCGGGCGGCCTGGTCTTCGGCGTCATTCAGCTCGGAGAAGCCGTTGGCGTACTCGCGGCCGGTGATGAAGAGCTCGAAGCGTTCGGTGATCTTGGGGTTGCTGTCCGAGGCTCGGGCCAGGGGCGAGACCTCGACCGGATAGTCGATGATGAAGGTCGGCTGCCAGAGCTTTTCTTCCACGACGGCCTCGAACATGCCGAACTGCAGCTCGGGCAGGGTCCAGTGCTTGGGTGCTTCTTCGCCCAGGTCCTTGAGCTTGGCGCGCAGCAGCTCCGCGTCGTCGGCCTGCTCGGCGCTCAGGCCCGCATGGGCGACCAGGGAATCGCGCACCGACAGGCGGGCGAAGGGCTCGTCCAGATGCACGTCCTTGCCGGCGTAGGTCACGCGGGCATTGCCGGTGGCGGCACGCGCGGCGTGGCGCAGCACCTCCTCGGTGAAGTCCATCAGATCATGGTGCGTCCAGTAGGCCGCATAGAACTCCATCATCGTGAACTCGGGGTTGTGCCGAACCGAGATGCCTTCGTTGCGGAAGTTGCGGTTGATTTCGAACACGCGCTCGAAGCCGCCCACGATCAGGCGCTTCAGGTAGAGCTCCGGCGCAATGCGCAGGTACATCTCCTGGTCCAGCGCGTTGTGGTGGGTGATGAAGGGCTTGGCGTTCGCGCCACCCGGGATCGGGTGCAGCATCGGCGTTTCCACTTCCAGGAAGCTGTGCTCGACCATGAAGCTGCGAATCGAGGACACGGCCTTGGAGCGGGCGATGAAGCGCGCGCGGGCATGCTCGTCGGTGATCAGGTCGACATAGCGCTGGCGGTATTTCTGCTCCTGGTCGGCCATGCCGTGGAATTTGTCCGGCAAGGGGCGCAGGCTCTTGGTCAGCAGGCGCAGATTGCTGACGCGCACCGACAGCTCGCCGGTCTTGGTCTTGAACAGCTGACCCTCGGCGCCGACGATGTCGCCCAGGTCCAGATGCTTGAAGGCGTCGTAGCTTTCCTCGCCGACGCCGTCCTTGGTGACGAACAGCTGGATACGTCCGGTCGCGTCCTGCAGGGTGCCGAAGGAGGCCTTGCCCATCACGCGCTTGAGCATCAGGCGGCCGGCCACCGAGACGGCCACGGCCTGCGGCTCCAGGGTCTCATTGTCCAGATCGCCATAGCGCTGCGTCAGCGGCAGGGCGCGGTGCTGGGGTTTGAAATCGTTGGGGAAGGGGACGGCGGTCTTGGCGCGCAGGGCGGCCAGTTTCTCGCGGCGTTCGGTGATCAGCTGGTTCTCGTCCTGGGCTGCAGGGGCGTGGTGCGGAGCGGGAGGGGTGTGCTGGGTCATCATCAACTCGTTGAATTTGCGCTGATTTTAGGCGCAGTGGCATGGCGGCACGGGTGCGGCTCTTAGAATCCGCCCTCTGATTGCCTGCCGCAACACCACTTTCACCCCGCCCGATGCGCCTGCCCGACCCCATTCTTGATCGCCCGATCCGCTTCGCTCTGGTCGGCTGTGGCCGCATCTCCAAAAACCATATCGAAGCCATCCAGGCCCATGCGGGCCGGGCCGAGCTGGTGGCGGTGTGCGACGACAAGCCCGAGAGCCTGGCCGCAGCCATGGCCACCACTGGCGTGGCGGGCTTTGCATCCCTGGATGCCCTGCTGGCCTCAGATTGCGCCGCCGATGTGGTGGTGCTGGCCACGCCCAGTGGCTTGCACCCTCAGCAAGCTTGTGCAGTGGCGGCCGCCGGCCTCCATGTGCTGAGCGAAAAGCCCATGGCCACCAAGTTCGACGAGGGCATGGCCATGGTGCGCGCCTGTCGTGACGCCGGGGTCAAGCTCTTTGTGGTCAAGCAAAACCGGCTCAATGCCACCGTGCAGCGCGTCAAGCAGGCGATCGAGCAAGGGCGCTTTGGCCGCATCTACCTATCCACGGTCAATGTGTTTTGGAGCCGACCGCAAAGTTACTACGACGCCGCGCCTTGGCGCGGCCGCTGGGATCTGGACGGCGGCGCCTTCATGAACCAGGCCAGCCACTACGTTGATTTGCTCGATTGGCTGGTCGGCCCGGTGGACAGCGTCCATGCCTATACCGCCACCCTGGCGCGCGACATCGAAGCCGAGGACACCGGCGTGATGAGCGTGCGCCTGCGCCACGGCGGCCTGGGCTCCATCAATGTGACCATGCTGACCTTCCCGCAGAACCTGGAAGGCTCGATCACCATCCTGGGCGAGAAGGGTTCGGTCAAGATCGGTGGCACGGCGGTCAACAAGATCGAGCACTGGCAGTTCGCCGAGCCGCACCCGGATGATGCGGCTGTACAGACGGCCAGTTATGACACGGGCAGTGTCTACGGTTTCGGCCACCCGCTCTACTACGACAACGTCATCAAGACCCTGCGCGGCGAGGCCAGCGCCCAGGTCGATGGCTACGAGGGCTTGCGCTCGCTGGAGATCCTGATCGCGGCCTATCGCAGCGCGCGTGACGGCCAGCGCGTCGGCTTGCCCCTGGTGTTTTGAAACTGACGCATCCGGCCATCATGAGTTTTTGGAAACACGACAGCGCCATCGTTGACGACGGTGCGCAGCTGGGCGAAGGCAGCAAGGTCTGGCATTTCGCCCACATCAGCCCGGGCGCCAAGATTGGCGCTCGCTGCTCGCTCGGCCAAGGTGTTTACGTCGGCAACGATGTGAGCATCGGCGACAACGTGCGCGTCCAGAACAATGTCTCGGTCTATGACGCCGTGACGCTGGAGGACGATGTGTTCTGTGGCCCCAGCATGGTGTTCACCAACGTCTACAACCCTCGCGCCGCCGTGGCGCGCAAGGCCGAGTACCGCCGCACCCTGGTCAAACGCGGCGCCACCTTGGGCGCCAACTGCACCATCGTTTGCGGCAGCACGGTCGGCGCCCATGCCTTCATCGGCGCGGGGGCCGTGGTGCAAAAAGATGTGCCCGATTTCGCCCTGATGGTCGGTGTGCCAGCCCGGCGTATCGGCTGGATGAGCCGTTTCGGTGAGCGCCTGGAATTCGACGCTCAGGGCCGGGCGCAATGCCCGCACACCGGTGACGTGTACGAACTGCAAACAGACGGTGCACGCTGTGTGCTCGTGACAGAAGGAAGCCTCGCGTGAGCACGACGAATGCACTGCCTTTCATCGATCTCAAGGCGCAGTACGCTGCGCTCAAGTCTCGCATTGATGCTCGCATCCAGCAGGTGCTGGACCATGGTCAGTACATCATGGGGCCCGAGGTCAAAGAGGTGGAAGTCCAGCTGGCAGCCCATGTGGGCGTCAAGCATTGCATCACCGTGTCCAGCGGCACCGAGGCCTTGCTGATTGCGCTGATGGCGCTGGATTTGAAGCCCGGCGATGAGGTGATCACCACCCCCTTTACTTTTGCAGCCACGGCCGAGGTGATCGTGCTTCTGGGCGGCGTGCCTGTGTTCGTGGACATCGAGCCCGACACCTGCAATATCGATGTGCGCCTGATCGAGGCCGCCATCACGCCGCGCACCCGAGCCATCATGCCGGTCAGCCTGTATGGCCAGGTTTGCGATATGGACGAGATCAACGCCCTTGCCGCCCGCCACGGCGGCATCGCCGTGATCGAGGACGCCGCTCAGAGCTTTGGCGCCAGCTACAAGGGCAAGAAGAGCTGCGGTCTTTCCACCTTCGGCGCCACCAGCTTCTTCCCCAGCAAGCCCTTGGGCTGCTATGGCGACGGCGGTGCCTTGTTCACCGATGACGACGCGTTGGCCCAAGCAGCGCGTGAGATCCGCGTGCATGGCCAAAGCCAGCGCTACACCCACACCCGGCTGGGTGTTGGCGGGCGCATGGACACACTGCAATGCGCCATCGTGCTGGCCAAGCTGGAGCGCTTTGATTGGGAGATCGAGCAACGCCTGAAGCTTGGCGCGCGCTATCAGGACTTGCTGGCGGATCTGTCGGTGCAGCGCCTGGCGGTGCGTGCCGATCGTGACTGCGTTTGGGCCCAGTTCACCTTGCACCTCGATGCGCGTGAAGCCGTGCAGCAGGCCTTGCAGGCCGCAGGCGTGCCGACGGCGGTTCATTACCCCAAGCCGCTGCACCAGCAGCCGGCCTATGCCGCCTACGGCCGTGGTCAGAGCTTCCCTGAGGCCGAGAAGGCCGCACGCCGGGTGATGAGCTTGCCAATGAGCGCGGACTTGAGCGAGGCGCAGCAGGATCAGGTGCTGGCGGCGTTGCGTCAGGCGCTGAGCGCCTCGGTCTGATCGCACGCGGCAGGGCTGGCCATGCTGCGTGACGCCTTGCTGCATGCGGGGGCCAGTGCCTTGACCTTGGTGCTGGTGACCGCCTTGGGGCTTGCAGTTGCATGGCTGCTGGGCCCCGAGGCTTTCGGCCGCTTCGCGACCTTGCAGGCCTTGGGCGCGATGCTGGCGCCGCTGGTGGCTTTGCGCCTGGATACGCGTGTGGCGGCCTGCGATTCCGCGACGGATCTTCAGGAAGTATTGGCTGGCTCGGTCGGTGGCGCGCTGGGATTCTCCTTTGTGGGCCTGACCGTGGCCGCAGTATGTGCAATCGCCGAGCCAGGCGTGGTGTGGCTTGTCTTGGCGGTGGTGACGATGGCCGTGCTCAGCTGCTTGCTGGATGCTTGGGTGAATGGCTTGGCTTTCTTGGGGCTTCGCAACCGTTTGATGGCCTATCGGACCGGTCGTCAGGTTTTGCCGGTGGCCGGCGCCTGCGCGGCAGTCGCTGTGAAGCCCACCGTGGACGCCGCGGCCTTGGGTTGGGTGTGTGGCGCCTTCGTATGCGCGGCTTGGGCCTGGCTCTGCTTGCCCGTTCAGGGCCCACTGACCCTGGCGCGTTGGCGTCGCAGCTGGGTCCAGCATCGTCATGGTTTGTCTGCTTCGCTGAGCTTGGGTGTTCTCAACACGGTCTGGCTGAATGGGCTTTTGCCCGCGCTGCAAGCGCTAGGCTTGTCGGCGGTGGCGGGGCAATATGCGCTGGTGCAGCGCTTGCTGGGCGCGCCGCTGGGCGTGGTCTCTGTGACTCTGAATGCATTGCTGATGAAGTCCAGCAATGCCCTGCATCGCCAGCCTTGGCGGCTGCTGGGGCTGGCACTGGGTTTGTTCGTTTTGGCGTTGACGACGGGTGCGTTCATTCACATGGCTTCGATCGGCGTCTTGCCCTGGCAGTTGCCCGAGCGTTGGCGAATGGAGGGGGACATGTTCTGGCCAGCGGTGTTCTTCTTGTCTGCCTCGTTTGCTGTGGGCGGCTTGAGCATCGTGAGCATCCGCTTGAGAGACGAATGGTTTCTTACCGGATGGCAGGCCGCTGCCTTGGCATCTTGGGGTGGCGTGTTGCTTCTGATGCCCTCAGCCGAAGCATTTCGATGGATGCTGTTGCTGGGTGGATGCGCCTATGGTGTGCTTTTGTTGCGCTGGGTCTGGCGTGCTCAGCCAGAGATGAGGCTCGTCCCATGAAGGCCACGTGGAAGACGCGTTTGCGCGCATGGCAGAGGGCGCTGCTGTTGCGTTTGCCTTTCTTTCGCGCATTTGCAGAAACGGCGGGAACCGGCTGCCCGGTGAATGCGCGCTATGTGTTCTTTCAGAAGGTGCTCGGCTTCAATCGCAGGGTGCCTTGGCCGGTGCATTTCACGTCGGTGGTGAGTGGCTCCAATTACATGCGCATCGGCGTCAACACGGCGCCTGGCGCGTCCCTCGGCAATTACATCTTTGCCAGCCCGGAGGCGCCCATTCACATCGGTGACTTTTGCGTGATTGCGAGCAATGTCTGTATTGGTTCCTTCAATCACGACGTCTACAACATCAGTCGCTACACACACAAAGGCGGCATCACGCTTGGGAACTATTGCTGGGTGGGCGCCAACGCGGTGATCCTCTCGGGTGTCGCGCTCGGCGATCACACGGTGGTGGCCGCTGGCGCGGTGGTGACCCGATCCTTTCCCGACGGCCATTGCGTGTTGGCCGGTAGCCCGGCACGCGTGATCAAGACCCTGGAACGTGACAGGGTTGAGCGCTTCCTGCCGCCTTATCTGTACCGCGGCTATCGGCGCTTGGGGCCGACGCCGCAAGCCGTCTCGCGCGGCGCACTGGGGCAGGGCTGCCCGGACGGGGGGCACTGAGATGTGCGGCATTGTTGTCGTGCTGACACCGCAGCAACCGACCCCGCTGGCGGCGGTGCAGGGGATGAACACGCGCTTGCGTCATCGCGGCCCGGATGACGAGGGCTATCTGGTGCTGGATGGTGAAGGACTGCAGTGCCTGGGCGGGCCAGACACACCGCCAGCTGTCTGGCAACTGCCCACCGGCTTTGAGCCCACAGCGTCTATCGCCGACCAGCCGCGCCGTGCCGTGTACCTGGCCTTGGCCCATCGACGCTTGGCTATCGTCGATCTCTCGCCCTGGGGGCATCAGCCCATGCGTCGAGGTGCTCGGTATGCCGTGGCCTTCAATGGTGAGATTTACAACCACGTCGAACTGCGCCTCGAACTGGAGGTCTTGGGTCACAGCTTTCGCTCGCACTCGGACACCGAGGTGCTGCTCGCGGCCTACCAGCAATGGGGCCCGCAGGCACTGTCGCGTTTCAACGGGATGTGGGCGTTCGCCCTGTTGGACCTGGAGCGCCGGCAGCTCTTCATCGCCCGAGATCGCTTCGGCGTGAAGCCGCTCTATTTCTGGTCGGACGAAAAGGGCCAGGTCTTGCTGGCCAGTGAGATCAAAGCTTTGCTGATGCATCCCTTGGTGCGCAGCGACGTGGATCTGACCGCTTGTCAGGACTACATCTCCGAGGGCGCGCAGGCCTGGACCCCTGGGACCTTGTTTCGTGGCATTCAACGATTTCCGGCCGGGCACTTTGCAACGGTGCAGATCGACAGGCCGCAAGCGCTGCAGCCGCAAGCGTATTGGCGCACGGAAGCCGCCGATGAAGTGGCCTTGCAGCGTCCATTTGATGCCCGCGAGGCCGATGACTGGGCGCAGCGTTACCGGGACCTGATGCAGGACGCGGTGCGCTTGCGCATGCGCATGGACGTGCGCTTCGGTACGGCTTTGTCCGGCGGCCTCGATTCTTCTCAAATTGCCGCATGGGTAAATCAGGAACTGTCTAGGCGCGGCCAGGGTGAGCGACAGGAGGTGTTCTCCAGCGTTTATGCGCAGCCTCAAGGCCAAGAGGGGCAAGACCGGGCCTTGCTCGCGGCGGATGAGAGCCTTTATATCGGCCAAGTGGCCGAGCGGCTGGGTGTGCGCTCCAACACCATACAGCCGCAGTGGCAAGGCATTCCGGCCGCACACGAGCGCATGATTTGGGCCCTGGACTTGCCGCCGGCCAACACTTTGATGTCCAGCTGGCACACCTATGCTTTGGTGGCCCAGCGCGGTGTGGTCGTGACGCTGGACGGACAGGGTGCGGACGAGCAAATGGCGGGTTATTTGCGTTTCCTGCGCAACCATTTGGCGCACGCCCCCTTGGCCCGCAGTGTTGGAGAAGCCATGGCCTTGGCTCGCACGACGACGGGTTGCGCTCGGACCGTCACGCTGGGCTTGGCAGGGAACTTGGTCCGCCACTTGGGGGGGCAAGCGGCCTTGAATGCACTCGAAGCCCGCGTCGCTCGTGCCGGCGGCATGGGCATGACCTTGCAGCAGGCACTCACGAGGGATGTTCAAACCGGCTTGCAGACCCTGCTGCATTACGCGGATCAATCCGCCATGGCTTGGTCGGTGGAGTCGCGGATGCCCTTCATGGACTACCGCGTGATGCAGTTCCTCGCGCAGGTGCCGTATGCCTACCGTGTGCATGCCGGCTGGACCAAATGGTTGGCGCGACATGCCGCGAATGACATGCTGCCATCCACGGTGCTCTGGCGCCGTGACAAGCTGGGTTGGGCCATCCCGGAGCAGGCTTGGTTTGGGGCAGGCGCTCCTTTGGCGAGCTGGATTGACGAGCAACTCTCGGGCAGCTCATTTGTTCAGAACTTGGCGCAGACGATGGGTCGCGATCTCCGCGCTGTACCAGCGGCGGAGCGCGTGCGCTGGCTCAACCTCGCGGTGTGGCATCGCTTGTATCAAGAAGAGGCCAATCGACCGGGCCGCCTTTTGGGGCGGGCGCAGGCATGAGTCAGCCGCGCATGGTGTTTCATCACCCCCACCCGGTGCGAGCCGGGGCGCAAACCGCGAGCGGCGTGCGGCCGTTTCGAATGTTGGAGGCCTTTGCCGCTCTGGGCTATGCGGTGGATGCAGTGGTGGGCACCGCGCGTGAACGAGCGCAGGTCATCGCAACGGTGCGAGCACGCTTGCGCGCTGGGGAAGCCTACGACTTCATGTACTCGGAAAGCTCCACCGAGCCGACGCTGCTGACCGAGCCTCATCATCTTCCCTTGCACCCGACGCTGGACTTTGGCTTCATGCGGCAACTCAAGGCGGCGGGTGTCCCGCTGGGGCTGTTCTACCGTGATGTGTATTGGCGTTTTCCTGGCTACGGCCTGAACCTGCCGAGGTGGAAGCGTGCAGCCGCGCTGTGGGCGTATCACCATGATCTGCGGCAGTACCGGTCTTTGCTGGACAGGCTCTACCTCCCGTCCCTGCCGATGAGCGCCTATGTCCCCGAGATTCCAATCGAACGCGTGCGCGCATTGCCGCCGGGTCATGGGGGCTTGGCACCGGTGGCCGCTCGTCCCAGGAAGTCAGGTGAGCCTTTGCATCTGCTGTATGTCGGTGGCATGGGGGCTAACTATCCTTTGCATCGGCTGTTTGAAGCCGTTCACCAATTGCCGCAATTGCGCCTGACCGTCTGCACGCGGGAAGCGGAATGGCGCGCTGTGGCCGCACAGTACCCGCTGCCAGAGGGGGAGCGCGTGCGTATCGTTCATGCGTCGGGCTCGGGTTTGATTCCCCTGTACGAGATGGCTGATGTGTGTGTGCTGTTCGTGCAGCCCCAGCCCTACTGGACATTTGCGGTACCCGTGAAGCAGTTCGAGTACATCGGCATGGGTCTGCCCATACTGGCCAGCGAAGGCACTCTGAGTGGAGACTTCGTTCGTGATCACGGCGTGGGCTGGACTTTGCCCTACGACACCGCTGCCTTGCTGCTGCAGCTGCAGCATTTGGTCCAGACGCCGGACGCAGTGGCCGCGCGCCGGGCACAGAGTTTGGCCTTGGCCCCTCATCACAGTTGGTTGGCTCGGTCTCAGCAAGTGGTGTCGGACTTGCGGAGGCGTGTGTGAGAGTCGCCTTTCTCGCTCCGGCCAATTCCATACATACGGTGCAGTGGGTGAATGGCTTGGCTCGTCGCGGGCTCTCGGTGCATCTGCTCAGCGTGCAT
The DNA here is from genome assembly GCF_025717675.1 of Paucibacter sp. DJ2R-2. Lineage (GTDB taxonomy): Bacteria > Pseudomonadota > Gammaproteobacteria > Burkholderiales > Burkholderiaceae_C > Paucibacter_A. Next base: position 8,000 of record NZ_JAJIRT010000018.1, on the reverse strand, counting down.
CCGGCCTTGGCAGGCGTCGATCCGACGGTGACCGTGCATGCACTTCGGCCCCAGGGCGGGCTGGGCTATGTCGCTGCGGTGCCTGCACTGCGGCGCGCCTTGAAGCGCTTGCAGCCGGACCTGGTTCATGCCCATTACGCCACCGGTTATGGCGCCATGGCCGCTGCAGTCCGAGGGTTCCCTGTGCTGCTGTCCGCATGGGGCAGCGATGTTTATGATTTCCCCGATCGTTCTTGGCTGCACCGCTGGGTGCTGATGCGGCATTTGCGCAAAGCGACCGCGCTGGCCTCGACCAGCCACTGCATGGCTGAGCGTGTGCGTCAGTTTGCGCCCCAGCGCGAGGTTTTCGTGACACCGTTTGGAGTGGACACCGAGCGCTTTGTTCCCGCGCAGTCGTTGCAGCCTGCCGAGCAGGCGCGCAATTCAGTCAGCGGTGCTGCGCAGGATGAGCACCGAGTGCTGCGCATCGGCTCGGCGAAGATCCTCGCACCGGTGTATGGCTTCGATGTTCTGCTGCGGGCTGTTGCGCAGGTGCGTGCGCAAGGTGTGTCGGTCGAGCTGGTGCTCGCGGGCGATGGCCCTCAGCGAGGCGACTTGCAGGCCCTGGCCCAGCAACTGGGTCTTGCTGATGCGGTGCAGTTCTTGGGTGCCTTGCCGCACGCCGAGATGCCTCGCTTCTTGCAGTCACTCGATGTGTTTGCAGCCTTGAGCCGTCAAGAGAGCTTTGGCGTTGCCGCGCTCGAAGCCGGCGCTTGCGGTGTGCCTGCGGTGCTCTCGGATGCGCCTGGGTTTACCGAGGTGGCTGTGGCAGGACATACCGCCTTGCTGGTGCCGCGCGAGGATGTCGCGGCCAGCAGTCAGGCCTTGCTCTCTCTTCTGCGGGATGAAGCTGCACGCCATCGCATGGGTGAAGCCGCACGGGCTCATGTGAATGCTCTCTACAGTTGGCCGCGGGTGATCGATTCCATGCTTCTTGTGTATCAAACAGTCCTCGCCAGGGCCATGCGTTCGTGAATATTCTGCTCATCAACCATTACGCCGGCTCCCCCCAGCACGGCATGGAATTCCGTCCCTTCTACCTGGCGCGCGAATGGGTCCGCATGGGCCATCGGGTGCTGATCCTCGGCTCGGTGAGGTCGCATGTGCGTGCCGCCGAGCCGCAGCCGGGCGTGCAAATCATCGACGGCGTGCATTACTGTTGGTACGACACCCCTGAGTACCAAGGCAACGGTGTGGGGCGCTTGCGCAATATCTGGTCCTTCTGCCGTCAGGTTTGGGGTGATGCCAAGAACCTGGCCGAGGGTTTTCAGCCCGATGCCGTGATCGCTTCCAGCACCTACCCCATGGACATCTGGGTGGCGCGCAAGATTGCGCGCCAGGCTCAGGCCAAGCTGATCTACGAGGTGCACGACCTCTGGCCGCTGTCGCCGATCGAGCTCTCGGGCATGTCGCCGCTGCATCCCTTCGCCATGATTTGCCAGAAGGCCGAGAACGACGCCTACCGGGACGCCGATATGGTGGTGTCCATGCTGCCCAAGGTCCATGAGCACATGGCCGACCATGGCCTGGACCTGCGCAAGCTGCACATCGTGCCCAATGGCATTGCGCTGGACGAGTGGTCAGACTCGGTGCCGCCTGCTGCGCTTGAGGGCGAACTGGCCGCGCACCTGGATGCGCTGGCAGCCCAAGGGCAGTTGGTGTTGGGCTATGCCGGCTCGCACGGCCTGCCCAATGCACTCGACGTGCTGCTCGACGCAGCTTGCCTGCTGCAGCAAGCGCCCGAGGGCAGCCCGGCTCGGCGTGTGGCCATCGTCATGGTCGGGGGCGGCCACGAGAAGGCGCGCTTGCAGGCCCGCGTGGCGGCCGAGGGCCTGAGCCAGGTGCGGTGTTTCGATGCGATTCCCAAGTCGCAAATCCCCGCCTTGCTGGCCCGCTTTGACATCGCCTACATCGGCTGGCAACGCACGCCCATCTACCGCTTTGGCATCGCGCCCAACAAGCTGATGGACTACATGATGGCGCGCCGCCCGGTGCTGCATTCGGTGGACGCCGGCAATGACCCGGTGCGCGAGGCCGGCGCCGGCCTGACCGTGCCGCCCGAAGACGCGCAAGCGGTGGCGGACGGCGTGCTTCGTTTGGCGGCCCTGAGCGCTGAGGAGCGCGCGGCCATGGGCGAGCGCGGCCGCGCCTTCGTGCTGGCCGAGCACAGCTACCCCGTCTTGGCGCGACACTTTCTTGATGCCTTGGCGCAAGTCACAGAAACAGGAACGCAGCCATGAATCAAGGCCAGACGGAGCTGGACGCCATTGCCCAGCGCTACCAGCGTCGTGCCGAGGCGGGCCTGGGCGACCGCTACAGCCTGCTGCGACCCGAGGTCTGGCAGATGTTGCAGGAGCGGCAGCGAGCTCTTTTGCGTGAGCTGGCGGTGCGGCCCGGTGCCGTTTCGGATTGGCGTTTGACCGAGGTAGGCTGTGGCGCCGGTGGCAACTTGCTGGAATTCTTGCGCCTCGGTTTGAGGCCCGAGCATGTGCAGGGCGTGGAGCTGCTGCCCGAGCGGCATGCCGCTGCGCGCCAGTGTTTGCCGGATGCGCTGAACTTGCATCTCGGCGATGCGTCTGCGGCCGCCATCGAGCCGCTGAGCCAGGATCTGATCCTGCAGTCGACGGTCTTCTCGTCGATCTTGAGCGATGCCGTGCAGGAGGCCGTAGCACAAGCCATGTGGCGCTGGCTCAAGCCTGGCGGCGCCGTGCTGTGGTACGACTTCATCGTCGACAATCCACGCAATGCCGATGTGCGCGGCGTGCCGCTGAAACGCGTGCGGGCGCTGTTCCCGGAGGCTGAGCAGATCCGTTGGCAACGCCTGACCCTGCTGCCGCCACTGGCCCGTCGGGTCTGCCGCCTGCATCCGCAGGCTTACACCCTGTTCAACAGCATTCCCTGGCTGCGCACCCATGTGCTGGCCGTGATCGAAAAGTCACCATGAGTTCTGAGTTGCCTCAAGCACCGTTCTTGCCTTTCGCCTTGCCCGAGATCGGAGAAGACGAGATCAACGAGGTGGTAGACAGCCTGCGCTCGGGCTGGGTGACCACCGGCCCCAAAGCCAAACGTTTCGAACAGGACTTTGCGGCCTTTTTGGGCGACCCGCAGATGGAGTGTGTCGCGGTCAACTCAGCCACCGCGGGTTTGCATTTGGCCTTAGAGGCCATGGGTATCGGCCCTGGCGACGAGGTCATCACCACCACTCACACCTTCACGGCCACCGCTGAAGTGGTGCGCTACCTCGGCGCGGATGTGGTGCTGGTGGACATCGACCCGGCCACACTGAACATCGACCCCAAGCAGGTGGAGGCGGCGATCACGCCTCGCACGCGTTGCATCATCCCCGTGCACTACGCCGGCCTGGCGGTGGACATGATTGCCATCCTCGACATCGCCCGCAAGCACGGCCTGCGAGTGCTGGAGGATGCCGCCCATGCCCTGCCCGCCACGCTGGAGAAAGAGTTGATCGGCACCATGGGCAGCGACGCCACGGTGTTCAGCTTCTATGCCAACAAGACCATGACGACGGGCGAGGGCGGCATGCTGGTGACGCGCAATGCCGAGCTGGCCAAGCGGGCGCGTGTGATGCGTTTGCATGGCATGAATCGCGATGCCTTTGATCGCTTCACCGCCAAGACGCCGTCCTGGTACTACGAGATCGTGGCCCCAGGCTTCAAGTACAACATGACCGATATCGCCGCGGCCATGGGCATCCACCAGCTCAAGCGCATTCCTGCCTTTCAGGCGCGGCGCGAGCAGATTGCGCAGGCCTATCTGGCCGCCTTTGCCGATCTGCCCCTGGTCTTGCCGCCGCAGGCTCAGGCGGGCGATGTGCATTCCTGGCATCTGTTCGTGCTGCGCCTTGCAGACGGCTTGGCGATGAGCCGCGATGAATTCATCGAGCGCATGTTCACCGCGGGCATTGGCTGCAGCGTCCACTACATCCCTTTGCATTTGCAGCCGTATTGGCGCGATCGCTACCAGCTGCGCGCCGAGCAATTCCCGCATTCGCAGCGCGCCTTCGAGCGCATGCTGAGCATTCCGCTGTACACGGCTATGAGCGATGCCGACGTGCAGCGCGTCATTGCTGCGGTCAGGGCTATCGCGCTGGGGTGAGTCGAGTGTTTGCCAAGCGCCTTTTCGATGTGCTGGCTGCAGCCTTGGGTCTGTTCTTGCTGTCGCCCTTGCTCTTGCTGATCGCAGCCTGGGTCAAGCTCGATTCACCGGGGCCGGTGTTTTTCCTGCAGCAGCGGGTCGGGCGGCAAGGGCGTTTGTTCGCGATTCACAAATTCCGCAGCATGAGGGCAGATGCCCCTGCATTGGGGCCCCAGATCACGATTGGTCGGGACACTCGCATCAGCCGCGCGGGGCATTTCCTGCGACGCCACAAGCTCGATGAACTGCCTCAGCTCTGGGATGTGCTGCGCGGCGAGATGAGCCTGGTCGGCCCGCGGCCTGAGGTGCCGCGCTATGTGGCGCTCTACCCGGCAGACATGCATGCACTGATCCTGTCGGTGCGCCCGGGCATCACCGATCTGGCTTCCATCGAGTACCGCGACGAGAGTCGCTTGTTGGCCGAGGCCACCGACCCCGAGCGTTGCTATGTGGAACAGGTCCTACCGATGAAGCTGGCAATTTCGGCCCGCTACATCAGAAGCCGCTCCTTCTGGGGTGATGTGCGCCTGGTGCTGCAAACCCTGCGAGTTTTGCGGCACAGCGAGCCCGCAGTGGCTGAGCGCGATACGCGCTGACTTCGACCGGCTCTTTGCGCCGGCTCATCTCGCGCAAGGCAAGGCTCTCCAGCATCGACAATAGTGTCACTATGTTCTGGCTGACCCTCGATACCTTCTTGACGCGCATCCGTCCCTTTCGGGCGGGCATCTCCTTGTTGCTGGACGCAGTTCTGGTGGCGCTTGCCTGGCACGCGACCTATCTGTTCCGGCTCGGCTTCGAAAAATGGTGGTCGGCCAGGCCTTCCTATGACACGGCAGTGCTGGCCGGGCTTGTGCTTCTGTATGCCTTGATGCTGTGGCTGTGGGGAGCCCCCCGGGGCATGTGGCGATTCAGCGGCTTTGGCGAGGTGAAGCGCCTGGCTGGGGCCTGCTTGATGGCTGGCCTGCTGGGTGCCGTCGCCGTGTTGATGGCGCATTTGAGCGGCGTTCCCCGGTCCGTCTTGGCCTTGCATCCCGTCTTCTGCTTGATCAGCATGGCCATGATGCGTCTGGGTTACCGCATGTTGTACGAACACATGCGGGGCCGGATCAGCGGCAGCTCGGTCGAATCGCACCGGGCCTTGGTGATGGGGGCAGGGCAGGCCGGGCGCCTGGCGGTGGCGGGCATTCAGCACCAGGGTTGGGTGGTGGTCGGTTGGTTGGACGACGATCCGCTCAAGCGCGATGTGCGGGTGGCCGGTATCCCGGTTCTGGGGCCACTCGATCAATTGGCCCGATTTGTGGCCTTGCATGGCATCACCCATGTGATCGTGGCCATGCCCTCGGCGGAGCCCGCGCAGCGCCGCCGCGCGCTGGCCTTGGCTAGCTCGAGCGGGCTGAACGTCCTCACCGTTCCCAGCAATACAGAGTTGCTTTCTGGGCGGCGGGTGGAGCAATTGCGCCATATCGAGCCTGAGGATCTGCTGGGCCGGGAACCGGTCCAGCTGGACGAAGGCGGCATCAGCGAATGTCTGAATGGCCGCACGGTCCTCATCACGGGTGCGGGCGGCAGCATTGGCAGCGAGTTGTGCCGACAAGTGGCGCGCTACGGTCCCAAGAAGCTGGTCCTTTACGAGCAGAGCGAGTTCGCGCTCTACCAGATTGAGCAAGACCTGACCCTGCATTTCCCGCTGGTCCAGCTGGTCCGATTGATGGGCGATGTGAAAGATCTGGATCATCTGCGCCAGACCTTTCAGCGTTTCAAGCCGCAAGTCACCTTCCATGCGGCGGCCTACAAGCATGTGCCTTTGATGGAAGACGAGAACGCTTGGGCTGCAGTGCGCAACAACACCTTGGGCACCTATCACGCTGCGCTGGCTGCCGCGGAGTCTGGGGTGGAGCGTTTTGTCTTGATCAGCACAGACAAGGCGGTGAATCCGACCAATGTAATGGGCGCAAGCAAGCGGGCGGCCGAATTGGTGCTCAGCCATATGGCCTCAGTGCATGCTGGCACCCGCTTCATGGCGGTCCGTTTTGGCAATGTGCTGGGATCGAGTGGCAGTGTGATTCCCAAGTTCAAGGAACAGATCGCGCGCGGCGGCCCGGTGACGGTGACTCACCCTGACATCACGCGCTATTTCATGACCATCCCCGAAGCCGCGCGGCTGGTGGTACAGGCGGCGGCGATCGGCGAGACCGGGCGGGTGTATGTGCTTGATATGGGTGATCCCGTGCGGATTGTTGATCTTGCTCGAGACATGATCCGCCTCTCAGGTCACCGCACCGATGAAGTCTTGATTCAGTTCAGTGGACTGAGACCAGGCGAGAAGCTCTTTGAGGAGCTCTTGACTGCGAGTGAAACCACGCTGCCCACCACGATTCAACGATTGAACATCGCCTGTCTCCAAGATTCGCCGAAAGATGATCAGGTACTGCGTTGGCTGTTCGAGCTCTGTGCCATGGGCGCAGTTCCGGATGAGACGGTTCGGCGGGCGCTGCGCAGCCTCTTGCCGGAGTTTTCTCCTTCGCTCCATTGAACTCTCGCAGGCATTCGCCATCGAAATTGACACGCGACATACGCACAACGTTGAGCCGACGAACTGATTCATGATTTGCCATTCCCATCTCAATTGGCTCGAAGAAGAAGCCATCTTCATCCTGCGCGAAGTGGCCGCCGCTTTCGAGCGCCCAGGCCTGCTGTTCTCCAGCGGCAAGGACTCTTGCGTGGTCTTGCGCCTGGCCGAAAAAGCCTTCAAGCAGCGCGTGGCCGGCAGTGAATTCAAGGGCCGTCTGCCCTTCCCGCTGGTCCATGTGGACACTGGCCACAACTTCCCCGAAGTGATCGAATTTCGCGAGAAGCGCGTGGCCGAGATGGGCGAGCGCCTGATCGTCGCGCACATGGACGAGTCGATCAAAAAGGGCACCGTGCGCCTGGCCCACCCGCTGGAATCGCGCAACGGCCACCAGACCGTGACCCTGCTGGAAGCGATCGAAGAACACCGCTTCGATGTGCTGATCGGCGGCGCCCGCCGTGATGAAGAAAAGGCCCGCGCCAAGGAACGCATCTTCAGCCACCGCGACAGCTTCGGCCAATGGCAGCCCAAGGAACAGCGCCCCGAGCTGTGGAACCTGTTCAACACCCGCATCCGCCCGGGCGAGCATTTCCGCGCCTTCCCGATCAGCAACTGGACGGAGCTGGATGTTTGGCTCTACATCGCCCGCGAAAACATCCCCCTGCCCAGCTTGTATTTCAAGCATGAGCGCCCGGTGATCCGCCGCAAGGGCTTGCTGGTATCGCTGACGGACGTGACCCCGCCCGAGGCCGGCGAGACGGTGGAAACCGCCACCGTGCGCTTCCGCACCGTGGGCGACATGACCTGCACCTGCCCGGTGGAAAGCACGGCCGCCACGGCCGCCGACATCGTGGCCGAAACGCTGACCGTGACCGTCAGCGAGCGCGGCGCCACCCGCATGGACGACCGCACGTCCGAGGCCTCGATGGAGCGCCGCAAGAAGGAAGGGTATTTCTGATCATGAACGCCGTTGCTGAACACCTGATTCACGACTCTGACGTGGACACCCATCACCGCGCCCTGCGCTTCCTGACCGCCGGCAGCGTCGACGATGGCAAGAGCACCCTGATCGGCCGCCTGCTGTTCGATTCCCGCGCCATCCTGGCCGACCAACTGGACACCCTGGAAAAGCGCGCAGCCGGTGCGCCCATCGACCTGTCCCTGCTGACCGATGGCCTGGAGGCCGAGCGCGAGCAAGGCATCACCATCGATGTGGCCTACCGCTACTTCGCCACCA
>NZ_JAJIRT010000017.1 GCF_025717675.1 Paucibacter sp. DJ2R-2 | reverse complement strand
CAGTGAAATGCCTCAGCGCCGATGATAGTGCGGGTTCCCGTGTGAAAGTAGGTCATCGTCAGGCTAATATTTAAGCAGCGCCCCCGGTTCGAAAGAATCGGGGGCGTTTTGCTTTGCAGGTTCGAAATTGCGTAAGGCGTTAGGTTTTGGCGGGCTCAGCTTGAGCTCGCATGCGCCCCCATGCGTTCAATGCGCCGGCGCAAGAAGTCTTCAGCCAGTCCAGGCTCTGGTTGTAGGCGCTGGCCGATGTAGAGCTCCTGGCGCCGTTCGGCGATTTGGCTTTGTAGGCGGTTGACCATCACGCTGAACGGGGCGAGTCCCATGGATTCGGCTCGTGTGATGGCCTGCCAGAGTTGATGCATCGGGTGGGCTTCCAAAGCCACTCTGTGGGCTTGAACCACACGTAAGCGGCCTTGTACGGCTGTCTCGCAGCGCGACAGCCAGTTGCGCAGGGCATCAGCGTTGCCGCCGGTGACTTTCACGGGATCTTCGCCGGCAGCTAGGAGTAGGGCTTCCAGTTGGGCGCGCCGTTCGGCTGCATAGGCCTCATTCACCGCCATCATGGCTTGCTCGCGGCGCTGGCGTTCTTGTTCGGTGTCCGCGAAATCGGGATGCAGGCGCATGGCTGCGCGTCGATACAGGGTTTTCAGACTTGGTGGCGGTAGGTCGACCAGTCCGTCTGCCGGTTCGGGCGGGAGCGGTGCGGTGGCCGGGAGAAATGGAATCGTGGGCAACGCGGTGGCTTGAGGCGCGCAGGGCGTCCGCGCGGATATCCCATTTCGGCGAAGGGCTTCGGCTAGGTATTGGGTGGCGGTGTGCAACTGGGACTCGAGGGCGTCGAGTTCGAGATAGGCGCTGCCCAGGGTTTCGACATAACGATCGACAAATGCGCGCAGATTGCCGTGGAGCTCGTGAAACTCCTCCTCTTGGCTATGCAAGTAGCGCTGCAGATCTTGCAACTGCGCCCGACGGCGGGCCAAGCCATGCCTTGAAAGCGCTGAGTTGTTCATGGCAAGAGTGTGAGGTGGTCGGGCTGTCAAACGGGTCTATTGTGGCTTGAGCTTCCAGGCCGTAAATGCAAAAACAGCCCCGGCCGGGGCTGTTTTATCTCGGGGCTAACCCGTGCTCGGTGTTCCTGGTCGCTGCGGCAACCCGCCGCGCGCTGCGTGCGTCAAGGGGCTGATGCTGGCGCGCTGGCGGCTGGCGTTTCCCTTGCAATCGCGGACGACGTTAGCGGCGCTGGTTGAAGTGTTGCCCAGGCTGCCACGGGCGTTGCGCTGTGCGCTGAGGCAGGGTTGCTGGTCGGCAGCGGCAGCAGGGGCACGATCAGCAATGCCACGATGTTGATGATCTTGATCAGCGGGTTGACGGCAGGGCCGGCAGTGTCCTTGTACGGGTCGCCCACCGTGTCGCCAGTGACGGCCGCCTTGTGCGCTTCGGAGCCCTTGCCACCATGGTGGCCGTCTTCGATGTATTTCTTGGCGTTGTCCCAGGCGCCGCCGCCGGTGCACATGGAGATGGCGACAAAGAGGCCGGTGACGATGGTTCCCATCAGCAGGCCGCCCAGTGCGGCGGGGCCGAGCAGCAGACCGACCAGAACGGGCACGACCACGGGCAGCAGCGAGGGAACGATCATTTCCTTGATCGCTGCGGTGGTCAGCATGTCGACGGCGGTGCCGTATTCAGGCTTGCCGCTGCCATCCATGATGCCTTTGATGTCTCGGAACTGGCGACGTACTTCCACCACCACGGCGCCGGCTGCACGCCCAACGGCTTCCATGGCCATGGCGCCGAACAGGTATGGAATCAGTCCGCCGATGAAGAGGCCGACGATGACCTTGGGGTCACTGAGGTCGAAGCTGACGCTCAGGCCGCGGCTTTCCAGGGAGTGGGTGTAGTCCGCAAACAGCACGAGCGCGGCCAAACCAGCGGATCCGATTGCATAGCCTTTGGTGACTGCCTTGGTGGTGTTGCCCACGGCATCCAAGGGATCCGTCACATCGCGCACGCTGGCTGGCAGTTCTGCCATTTCGGCAATGCCGCCCGCGTTGTCGGTGATCGGGCCATAAGCATCCAGTGCAACCACAATGCCGGCCATGCTCAGCATGGAGGTGGCGGCAATGGCGATCCCGTAAAGGCCACCTAGCTGGTAGGCTGCCAGGATGGCGGCACAAACAAACAGCACGGGCCAGGCGGTGGAGCGCATCGACACCCCAAGGCCGGCAATGATGTTGGTGCCGTGGCCAGTCGTCGATGCTTGGGCAATGTGCTTGACGGGTGAGTACTGGGTGCCGGTGTAGAACTCGGTGATCCACACCAAGGCAGCCGTCAGTACGAGGCCCACAGCGCAAGCGCCGAACAAGCGCAGGCGGGTGCCGGCGCCCAGCGCGTCGTCGGGCATGACGGCGTTGGTGACAAAGTAGAAGGCGATCAGCGACAGCACACCGGCAACGGCCAATCCTTTGTAAAGAGCTGGCATGACATTCTTCATGCCCGGCGATGCTTTGACAAAGCTGCAGCCAATGATGGACGCGATGATGGACACGCCGCCCAGCAGCAGCGGGTACAGCACGGCTTGCATGGCTGCAGCTTTGACGACCAAGGCGCCAAGTGCCATGGTGGCGATCAAGGTGACGGCATAGGTCTCGAACAAATCGGCGGCCATGCCTGCGCAGTCGCCGACGTTGTCACCCACGTTGTCGGCAATGACGGCTGGGTTGCGAGGGTCGTCCTCGGGGATGCCGGCTTCGACCTTGCCCACCAGGTCTGCACCGACATCGGCACCCTTGGTGAAGATGCCGCCGCCGAGGCGGGCAAAGATGGAAATCAGGGAGGATCCGAAGGCAAAGCCCAGGAGGGGCTTGAGCGTGGTCGGGTCAACGTTTTCTCCGCCACTTAGGAACCAGAAAAACAGGCTGACGCCAAGCAAGCCCAGCCCAACCACCAGCATGCCGGTGATGGCGCCGCCCTTGAAGGCCACGTCCAACGCCGGGCCAATTCCTTTGGTGGCGGCCTGTGCAGTGCGTACATTGGCGCGAACGGACACATTCATGCCGATGAATCCGCAGGCTCCAGAGAGTACGGCGCCGAGTACAAAGCCGACGGCCGTGATGTTGTCGAGGAAGATCGCGATCAGGATGGTCAGAACGATGCCCACCACCGCGATCGTTTTGTACTGCCTTGCCAGATAGGCGGCGGCACCTTGTTGGATGGCGGATGCGATTTCCTGCATACGCGGGTTGCCCGCGTCCTGGCTCAGGATCCAGCTTCTTTGAATGAATCCATACAAGACTGCGGCAATTCCGCAGGCTAGCGCGAAGTACAGCGCCAATTGGGTCGTCATGAACGGGTCTCCTGTTGGTGTTACTGCCAAATCGGAATGCGCCTCGATGCCCCTACGCCAGACCTGCACGGTGGCGGCTCAGGTCGCTGCGTTTGATGCTACGGGATGGAGTTTGCGTAATGCAATCGAGTGCTCTGGGTGTTTACCCAGTGTTTGCGGGTAAACGATGCGCTGACGCCTAAGCCCAGCGGTGTGCCGCAGTCGCGGATGTTGCAGCTTGCGCCATCGCTGTCACGGCTGTGTAAGCGCAGCCCTTAGAATCCGGGTTTCCCCTCGCGTTAGATCAAGAGAATCATGAGCCTGCACAACGTCACACCCGGCGCCAAGGCGCCCGAACAGTTCAACGTCATCATCGAGATCCCGATGAACGCCGACCCGATCAAGTACGAGGTCGACAAGGAAACCGGCGCCATGTTCGTGGACCGTTTCATGACCACAGCCATGCACTATCCCTGCAACTACGGCTACATCCCGCAGACCCTGTCGGATGATGGTGACCCGGTTGATGTGCTGGTCGTGACGCCTTACCCGCTGACCCCGGGCGTGGTTGTGACATGCCGCGCCGTAGGCGTGCTGAAGATGGAAGACGAAGCAGGCGGCGATGCCAAGCTGCTGGCTGTGCCCATCGAGAAAATCCTGCCGATGTACACCCATTGGCAAACGCCCGAAGACGTGAACAAGATGCGCCTGAACGCCATTCAGCACTTCTTCGAGCATTACAAGGACCTGGAGCCCGGCAAGTGGGTCAAGGTGCAAGGCTGGGAAGGCCCGGAGGCCGCCAAGGCGGAGATCACCGCCGGCATCGAAAACTATGCCAAGGCCCAAGCCAAGGCCTGAGTTCGTACTCGCTGAGGCTTGGGCCTTGGCACCGGTGTGCTTATCTCACCGTCCCGAAAGCGCCCGCGCAGCAATGTGCCGGCGCTTTTTTCTTGGTCATTGGGGTGGCGCGCGCTGGACTGGGCTCAGCTGGGCTTGAAAGGCTGGTGCGACTCCAGCTCGTTGACATAGGCATGCATGGCCTGCCCCTCGCGCCCGAGGAACTCCGCCACCGCTTGACTGAAGTCCGGGTGCGCCAGCCAGTGGCTGGAGCCGGTGCTGACTGGCATCAGGCCCCGCGCCATCTTGTGCTCGCCCTGCGCGCCACCTTCGAAGCGCCGGTAGCCCTGCGCGATGCACCAACGCAGCGGTTGGTAATAGCAGGCTTCGAAGTGCAAGCAAGAGATGGGCTCGGTCGCGCCCCAGTAACGTCCATACGCCACGCGCTGCTCCGGGTCCAGCGCAATCAGCGAGGCGGCCACCGCTTGCCCCTCGCGTCGCGCGATGAACAGCAGCCAGTGGCCGGGCATGCGCTGGGCCATGAGTCGAAAGAAGTCCCGAGTCAAATAAGGTTGGCTGTGGTGGGCGCGGTAGGTCAGCTGGTAGCAGCGGTAGAAGAAATCCCAATCTGTTTCTTGAATCTCCTTGCCCTGGCGGGTTTCGAAGCTCACACCAGCCTCGCGCACTTTGCGCTGCTCTTGCTGGATCTTCTTGCGCTTCTCGCGCTGCAGTGAGGCGAGGAAGTCCTCAAAGTCGCGGTAGGGTGCTTCGAGGCGATTGCTCCAATGGAACTGCACGCCGCTGCGCGCCATCCAACCGCCCGCGCTCGCCGTGGCATGCTCCGCTTCGTTCGAGAACAGGATGTGAGCGGAGGACAGCGATTGTTGGCGAGCCAAAGTGAGCAGTGCATCCAGTAGTAACCGGCGCGCGAGCTCATCGGCGGCCAGCAGGCGGGCGCCTGGCACCGGGGTGAAGGGCACGGCCACCAGCAGCTTGGGGTAGTAGTCCAGTCCGTGGCGTTGGTAGGCGTCGGCCCAGGCCCAGTCGAACACGTATTCGCCGTAGGAATGGATCTTCAAATAGGCCGGGCATGCCGCCATCAAGCGCTCGCCCTGCCAGATGCTCAGGAACTGCGCCTGCCAGCCGGTGGCGGCCGTGGCGCTGCCTGATTCCTGCAGCGCTTGCAGGTATTCCAGTCGCATGAACGGCGTGGCTTCGGCCTGCGCGGCCAGCAAGGCATTCCATGCATCGAGAGGCAGCTCCTGCAGGTCGGAATGGACCCGGATGACATAATCGGCCGAGCTAGTTTTCATTTGTGTGAGGCCCATGTCCGTGAAAGTCGCGCTTGCGCAAATCAATGTCACCGTCGGTGATCTCGCGGGCAACGCCAAAAAGATTGTCGAATTCGCACGCCGCGCCTATGCGGCCGGCGCCCAGCTGCTGCTGACCCCCGAACTGAGTCTGTGCGGCTATCCGCCCGAAGACCTCTTGCTGCGGCCCGCCTTCATGCAGGCCTGCGAAGAGCAACTGCACTGGATCGCCCGCGAACTGGCCGATTGCTCGGGCTTGCATGTCGTCGTCGGCCATCCGCAGCAACGCATTGGCTCGGACGATCTTAGGTCCAAGAGCTGGGCCGTGCAGGCGCGCTTCAATGCAGCCTCAGTGCTGGCAGGGGGGCAGGTCTTGCGCAGCTATGCCAAGCGCGAGCTCCCCAACTACCAAGTTTTCGACGAACGGCGTTACTTCGTCTCAGGCCGGGATGCAGGTGAGGCGGCGCTGGTCTTTGAAGTCGGTGGCCTGCGTTTCGGCTTGAACATCTGCGAGGACGCCTGGTTCGCCGAACCCGCCCGCGCCGCCAAGGCGGCCGGCGCCCAAGTGCTGTGCGTGCTCAATGCCTCGCCCTTCCATCTGGGCAAGGTGGCCGAGCGCGAAGCGCGTATGGCTGAGCGTGTGGCCGATATTGGCCTGCCCTTGTTGTACGCCCATCTGGTGGGTGGGCAGGACGAGGTGGTGTTCGACGGCGCTTCTTTTGCGCTCGACGCCCAAGGCCAACTCGCTGCGCGCGCTGGCATGTTTCAAGAGGACCTGCTCCTGGTCGAATTGGATGCTGAGGGCTGCGTGCAGGGTCAGGTCTTGCCTCTGCCGGAGCTGGAGGCCCAAGCCTGGGGCGCGCTGGTCATCGGCGTGCGCGACTACATCGGCAAGAACGGCTTCCCGGGGGCCTTGATCGGCCTGTCCGGCGGCATCGATTCGGCCCTGGTGTTGGCCATTGCTGTCGATGCCTTGGGTGCCGACAAGGTGCGTACGGTGATGATGCCTTCGCCCTACACGGCGGATATTTCCTGGATCGACGCCCGCGACATGGCGGAGCGCCTGGGTGTGCGCTACGACGAAAAATCCATCGTGCCCATGTTCGAGGCCTTCAACGCCAGCCTGGCTGAGGAGTTCCAGGGCTTGCCGCTGGACGCGACCGAGGAAAACATCCAGGCCCGCATCCGCGGCACCTTGCTGATGGCGCTGTCCAACAAGTTCGGCTCCATCGTGCTGACCACCGGCAACAAGAGCGAAATGGCGACCGGCTACTGCACGTTGTACGGCGATATGGCTGGTGGCTTTGCCGTCATCAAGGATGTCGCCAAGACTTTGGTCTTCCGCCTTGCGCGCTGGCGTAACGAGCAGCCCACGCGGCGTGCCGATGGTACGGTCGGCCCCATCATCCCTGAACGCATCATCACCCGGCCGCCCTCGGCCGAGCTGCGCCCGGATCAGAAGGACCAGGACAGCCTGCCGCCCTATGAGGTGCTGGACGCCATCCTCGCCCGCTACATGGAAGAGGATCAGAGTCTGGCTGAGATCGTGGCCGCTGGCTTTGATCCGGCCGATGTCGAGCGTGTGACCCGGCTGATCAAGATCAACGAATACAAGCGCCGCCAGGCGCCCATT
Source organism: Paucibacter sp. DJ2R-2 (assembly GCF_025717675.1). GTDB lineage: Bacteria > Pseudomonadota > Gammaproteobacteria > Burkholderiales > Burkholderiaceae_C > Paucibacter_A. Next base: position 28,380 of record NZ_JAJIRT010000017.1, on the reverse strand, counting down.
GGCATTCGCATCACCCATCGCGCTTTCGGGCGGGATTGGCGCTATCCGATTACCTCGAAGTTCCGTGCTTAAATCCTCAGGTCCCCATCTTTCCAGGAGCATCCGTCCATGAAGCAGATCACCGCCATCATCAAGCCATTCAAGCTGGACGAAGTCCGCGAATCGCTGGCCGAGGTGGGCGCATCGGGCTTGACCGTCACCGAAGTCAAGGGCTTTGGCCGCCAGAAGGGCCATACCGAGCTTTACCGCGGTGCCGAGTATGTGGTGGACTTCCTGCCCAAGGTGAAGGTGGAGGTGGTGGTCAAGGATGAGGACGTCGAGCGCTGCATCGACGCCATCCTGAAGGCGGCCAAGACCGGCAAGATCGGCGACGGCAAGATCTTTGTCACTCCGGTCGAGCAGGTGGTGCGCATCCGCACCGGCGAGACCGACGAAGCTGCGGTCTGAGTTTTCGCCTCATTGGCTCGCGCCGCTGCCGCCTTGAGGCGCGCGGCCGCGCTGGCTTAGACCATGAAGCGCTGCCACAGCGCCGCGCCCCAAACGCCGACGCACAGCAGCAGGGCCAGGAGCACCGCAGCGCTGGCCAAATCCTTGGCCCGCTTGGATAGATCGTGAATCTCGAAGGACACGCGATCAATCGCGGCCTCGATGCCTGAGTTCAGCAGCTCGACGATCAGCACCAGCAAGAGCGAGCCCAGCAGCAGGGACACCTGCACCCAACCCTCGCCCAGCCAGAATGCCGCCGGTGTGGCCAGGATCAGCAGCCAAACTTCCTGGCGAAACGCACTTTCTTCCGTGTAGGCCGCCTTCAGGCCGGACATGGAGTAGCCGGCCGCGTGAATGATGCGGTCGATGCCTGTTCGGCCCTTGTGCGGGTTGCTCATCTCGGAGTGCTCACTTGGATTGCTTCGGAATCTGGGTGACCAATTGGGTGCGGCCAATCACATCATGCAGGAACTGCCCCCCTGGCAAAACTCGGCTCAACGCCGCATAGCCCAGCAGGCCGAGCAGGCCGACCACGCTGATGGCGCCAAAGCCAAGGCCGTGCTGGCGCATCTGCAACGCAGCCATCACCGGCAGCAGCCACCAGGCGAAGCTCAGGACATAGCGCAGCATGGCCTGTGCCACGCCCAAAGGCTGGCCATCGAGGCGCAGGACGCGGATGTGCCAGGTCTTCATCGGCAAGGTTTGGCCGCTGCGGCTCCAGAAGTAGACGAAATAGGCGCCGAAGCTGCAAGCCAAGGCCAACATCAGGCCGTTGCGGTGCTCGAGCGCGTGGCGCTGTTGTGCCAGGGGCGAATACACCAGACCGGTCGCCATAGCCACCGCGAACAGCAGGATGCCCTCGTACATGAAAGCGGCGAGGCGTCGCACCAAGCCAGGCGCCCGCGGCTGCGCGGGTGTCAGGGAATCAGAGTCGCTCATGAATCAGGAGGCGGAGGCGGCTGGGTTTGCGGAGCCCGGGGCGGGCGAGCTCGCAGCCGGTTGTCGTTTGGGCAGCAGGGTTTTGCTGTCGACCAGATTGGGGTCGGCCCACACCTTGGTCTGGCCGGCCTGCTGGTGGCTCGGGCGCAACGCCATTTGTGTGATCAGCACGGTGCTGACGCCCGGCTTGGCTTGAAGCAGGGACGGTGCGACCGGCTTGGCCGGCAGGTTCTTGGTCAGGGCCGGCACCAGGTTGGACTTGCTCTGACTTTCGATCGCCGCCGCTGTCGGTACGCCGACCTTCTTCGGGGCTTGTTTCTTGGCGGCCTTGTCGGCCAACTGCTGGCGTTTTTCTGGGGGCAGGGCTTGGTAGGCCTCCCATTTGGCTTGGCGGTCGCCCGAGTTCAGCTGCTGGGCGGCGGCCTGGAATCCGATTCGCGCTTGCTGGCGCTCCACAGCGCTGAGGCGCGTCCAGTCGCGCATGCGCTCTTGCATGCGCGCTTGCTCTTCCGCTGGCAGGGCCGGGAAGCGCTGGGCCACTTCCAGCCATTTGCTTCTGCGCCCGGCGTCTAGCCCGTCCCAATCGCGCTCCAGCGGGGCGAGGATTCTCTTTTGCGTCGCACTCAGGCCTTGCCAGGCTGGCGGAAGCAAAGCCGTGCCCGCCCCCAGAGTGGGGGTCGGGGCTCGCTTTGCCGCAGAAGCGGCTTGGGCCGAGGGCTGGGCTTTCGGTGAAGGCGTAGCGCTGGCCGCAGGCAGAGCTTGCAGCGGCGCGCTCGCAGCTTCGGCTGCAGGCGCCTGCGCGAGCACGGTCGATGTGCCGAAGCTCAGCAGGGCCGCCGCGGCAAAGCCGCGGCAAAGCAGGGCAAGCTCATGCCGACTGGCCGCGCCTTTCAGGGAAACCAAGGTGCGCATCCGTCAGTCTTGCTCGTCGCTCAGGAATTCAGAGAAGCCCGGGTCGCTGTAGGCCGAGGGCGGCAAGTTGTCAGCCAGCAAGGCCGTGTCCACTTCGGCCGCAGCCAGGATCTGCTCGTAGAACTGGCCGTGCTGAATCAGCGCCAGGCCCAGCACCAGCATGCACAGCGGCATCAGCGAGGCGAACTTCAGCCAGCGCGGGGATCCCGTGCCTCCAAACAGGGCCAAGGTGGCGCCAGAGCGCACCACGCGGGTGCTGGGGGCGAGCTCGGTTTGGGCGGCGCGGGCGCTGCGGGCTTTGAGCAAGGCCTGCTCGCGGGCGAAGCGCAGGCGCTCGGAGACATCGGCTGGCAAGGCTTGGTTGCGTTCGCTCAGGCCGGCGGCCACGCGCAGGCCGAAACGTGCCACGCGGGCGTCCAGCTCTTGCGCAAACTGTGAGTGCTTCGACGTGTTCATAGTGTGATTCCCTTGGCCTTCAGCGATTTTGCCAATGCATGCGTGGCACGGGAGCAGTGAGTTTTAACACTGCCTTCCGAGCAACCCATGACGCTGGCGGTCTCCGCGACATCCAGTTCCTCCCAGTAACGCAACAGGAAGGCTTCTCGTTGACGCGCGGGCAGCTCCGCCACTTCCGCATCAATGACTTGCAAGATCTGGGCCCGTGAGACCTCATCCGCGGCGCTCAATGCGCCCATGGCTCCGTCTTGGCCTTCCAGCATTTCCAACAGGTCAAAGTCGCCGTCTTCGCCGCCGCCTTCGAAGTCCGACATGTTCTGCATCACCCCATTGCGCACCTTTTTGCGCCGGAAGTAATCCATGGTGGCGTTGGACAGGATGCGCTGGAACAGCAGCGGCAGTTCGGCCGCCGGGCGGTCGAAGTACTTCTCGGCCAGGCGGATCATGGCGTCTTGCACGATGTCCAGCGCGGCATCGTCGTCACGCACCATGTAGGCGGTGCGCTTGAACGCGCGTTGGTCGACGCTGCGCAGGAAATCGTTGAGTTCTTTGTCGGTGGCCAAGGAGGAGGAGGGCGGCAAGCCCGGACTGGCAAAACAGCGCGAAGTATCGCATTGCGTGGCGCTATAGCGCCGGTCTAGGCAGGCAAGTCGACGGAGGCGCTCCCAAGTCGGTGCATAATGCTGCTTCGCACAATGAAGTCACTGGTCTCAGACTGGCTTGCCCGACCCGGGTGCCAAGTTTTTTGATCGCGCAGGTTCCGAGTCCACCTCACAAGGGTGCGAGAAGGGACACCGATGGTTTTTCGTTAGAGAAATTCACAAAGGTTCGAAATGGACATGTCTAGCGCGGAAGTCAAGCGCGTTGCGGCCTCGGATGGTCGTGCGCAGCCTCACTCCTCAAATCCCTCTCCCTCCTCGTCGGACCTCAATGGTTCCGAGATCCTGGTTCGCTGCCTGCAGGCCGAAGGTGTTCAATTCCTTTGGGGCTATCCCGGCGGCGCGGTGCTGTACATCTACGACGCACTGTACAAACAGGAAACCATCCAACACGTTCTGGTTCGCCATGAGCAGGCTGCTGTGCATGCTGCAGACGGCTATGCCCGCGCCACCGGCGATGTCGGCGTCGCCCTGGTGACCTCGGGTCCGGGTGTGACCAATGCCATCACCGGCATTGCCACCGCCTATATGGACTCGATCCCCATGGTGATCGTGACCGGCCAAGTGCCCACGCCGGCCATTGGCCTGGACGCCTTCCAGGAATGCGACACCGTCGGCATCACCCGGCCCATCGTCAAGCACAACTTCCTGGTCAAGGATGTGCGCGATCTGGCCATGACGATGAAGAAGGCCTTCCACATCGCCCGCACAGGCCGGCCTGGCCCGGTGGTGGTGGACATCCCCAAGGATGTCTCCATGGCCAAGCTGGGCGCTGCTTTCGAGTACCCCAAGCATGTGGAGATGCGCTCCTACAACCCGGCGCGCAAGGGGCACTCGGGCCAGATCCGCAAGGCGGTGCAGCTCTTGCTGCAGGCCAAGCGTCCCTACATCTATTCGGGTGGCGGCGTCATTCTGGGCGAGTCCTCGGCCGAGCTGCGTGAGCTGGTCAATCTGCTGGGCTACCCCTGCACCAACACCTTGATGGGCCTGGGCGCTATCCCCGCCAGCGACCCCAAATTCCTGGGCATGCTGGGCATGCACGGCACGTACGAAGCCAATATGACCATGCAGCACTGCGATGTGCTGCTGGCCGTGGGCGCGCGTTTCGATGACCGGGTGATCGGCAACCCCAAGCACTTCGCCCAGGTCGAGCGCAAGATCATCCATGTGGACATCGACCCGTCTTCGATCTCCAAGCGGGTGCGTGTGGACATCCCCATCGTCGGTGACGTCAAGGATGTGCTGCAAGAGCTGATCTTCCAGATCAAGGAGGCGCAGGCCAAGCCTGATTCCGCCTCCATCAATGCCTGGTGGAGCCAGATCAATGAATGGCGTCGACGCGATTGCCTGGTCTACAAGCCGTCCACCGAAGTCATCAAACCGCAGATGGTGGTTGAGACCTTGTGGAATCTGACCAAGGACCGTGACGCCTACATCACCTCCGATGTGGGCCAGCATCAGATGTGGGCGGCTCAGTACTACCGCTTCGAAGAACCGCGCCGCTGGATCAACTCCGGCGGCCTCGGCACCATGGGCGTGGGCCTGCCCTACGCCATGGGCATCAAGCTGGCCAAGCCGGAGTCGGACGTGTTCTGCGTCACCGGCGAGGGCAGCATTCAGATGTGCATCCAGGAGCTGTCGACCTGCCAGCAGTACAAGACGCCGGTCAAGATCGTCGCCTTGAACAACCGCTACCTCGGCATGGTGCGTCAGTGGCAGGAGCTCGACTACGGCAAGCGCTACTCCCACAGCTATATGGAAGCGCTGCCCGATTTCGTCAAGCTGGCCGAGGCCTACGGCCATGTCGGCCTGCTGGTCGAAAAGCCTGGTGATGTCGAAGGCGCGCTGCGCGAAGCCATGCGCTTGAAGGATCGCACGGTCTTTCTCGACATCCGCACCGATCCGACCGAGAACGTCTGGCCCATGGTCCAGGCGGGCAAGGGTATTTCGGAAATGCGCCTGGGATCCGAGGACCTGTGAGTGCTTGAGGGCAGGGCCTGGGCGCCAGCGTTACCGCGCTGATGTCAAAGGCCTCGCCCGCAGCACTCCGCCCAAGCCTCGCACCTGTTTCCATCCATCGAAGAGCGTGGCCAAGAGCCGTCGGTTACCGCCGCCGGTTTGAAGAGCGCGAAGGACGAGACCACACCCATGAAACACATCATTGCACTGCTCATCGAGAACGAGCCGGGCGCGCTGTCGCGCGTCGTCGCCTTGTTCTCTGCCCGTGGCTACAACATTGAGAGCCTGACCGTGGCGCCGACCGAGGATGCCTCGCTGTCGCGCATGACCATCGTCACCACCGGTTCGGACGAGGTGATCGAGCAGATCACCAAGCACCTGAACCGCCTGATCGAAGTGGTCAAGGTCGTGGACCTGACCGAAGGCAATTACACCGAGCGCGAACTCATGCTCATCAAGGTGCGCGCGGTCGGCAAGGAGCGCGAAGAGATGAAGCGGACCGCCGACATCTTCCGCGGCCGCATCATCGATGTGACCGAGAAGACCTACACCATCGAGCTGACCGGCGACGCCAGCAAGCTCGATGCCTTCATCGGTGCGATCGACCGCGCGTCCATCCTGGAAACGGTGCGCACCGGCACCAGCGGCATCGGCCGCGGCGAGCGCATTCTGCGCCTCTGATGACGCCCCATTTCATCAGACCCTTCTGGCAGTACCCACCCCTCTTTTTTCGACCGATTCACTGAATTTTTCTGGAGACCGACATGAACGTTTTTTATGACAAGGACGCCGACCTCAGCCTCATCAAGGGCAAGAACGTCACCATCATCGGCTACGGCTCACAAGGCCATGCCCATGCGCAAAACCTGAACGACAGCGGCGTCAAGGTCACCGTCGGTCTGCGCCGCAGCGGCGCGTCCTGGGCCAAGGCCGAGAACGCCGGCCTGAAGGTGGCCGAAATCGCCGAGGCCGTGAAGGCTGCCGATGTGGTCATGATCCTGCTGCCTGACGAGCAGATCGCCGAGGTCTACAAGAACGAGGTCGAGCCCAATATCAAGCCCGGCGCTTCGCTGGCCTTCGCTCACGGCTTCAATGTGCACTACGGTCAGGTCACGCCGCGCGCTGATCTGGACGTCTGGATGGTTGCGCCCAAGGCCCCTGGCCACACCGTGCGCGGCACCTACACCCAGGGTGGCGGCGTGCCCCACCTGATCGCTGTCTACGCCGACAAGACCGGCCGCGCCCGCGATCTGGCCTTGAGCTATGCCTCCGCCAACGGTGGCGGCAAGGCCGGCATCATCGAGACCAACTTCCGCGAAGAGACCGAGACCGATCTGTTCGGTGAACAAGCCGTGCTGTGCGGCGGTGCCGTGGAGCTGATCAAGGCGGGCTTTGAAACCCTGACCGAAGCCGGCTACGCGCCCGAGATGGCCTACTTCGAGTGCCTGCACGAGCTGAAGCTGATCGTCGACCTGATTTATGAAGGCGGTATCGCCAACATGAACTACTCGATCTCCAACAACGCCGAGTACGGCGAGTACGTGACCGGCCCGCGCGTGGTGACCGAGGCGACCAAGAACGCCATGCGTCAGTGCCTGAAGGACATCCAGACTGGTGAATACGCCAAGAGCTTCATCCTGGAAAACAAGGCCGGCGCACCGACCCTGCTGAGCCGTCGCCGCCTGACCGCCGAGCATCCGATCGAGCAAGTGGGCGAGAAGCTGCGCGCCATGATGCCTTGGATCAAGAAGAACCGCCTGGTCGATCAGAGCAAGAACTGAGTGAGGACCGAGTCGAGCGCCTGCGCGCTCGACGACGCCTCACGAAGGCCGGGCCGCATGCTTGCGGCCAGGCTGAGGCGTGAAGCTTCTCAAAGCCGCGACCTGTTCGCGGCTTTTTTGCCTCCGGCCCCTGTTGTATCCTTGCGCCCCATGACCGATCCCAAGAATCCCATGCCCGCGGCCTTGCCCGACGATGACGACATCGAGGTGCACGAGCCGGTGCGTCCGCGCCGCAAGGGCATCTACATCCTGCCCAATCTCTTCACTCTGGCGGCCTTGTTCAGTGGCTTCTACGCCATCGTCATGGCGATGAATGGGCGCTTCGAGCAATCGGCCTACGGCATTTTTTCGGCCATGGTGCTGGACAGCCTGGACGGCCGTGTGGCGCGCATGACCAACACGCAAAGCACCTTCGGCGAGCAGATGGACAGCCTCTCCGACATGGTGTCCTTCGGCGCTGCGCCGGCGCTGATCCTCTACATCTGGGCTCTGTCCGGCCTGGGTAAGTGGGGCTGGTTTGCGGCTTTCGTCTATATGGCCGGTGCAGCTTTGCGTCTGGCGCGCTTCAACACCAATATCGCGGTTGTCGACAAGCGCTTCTTCCAGGGCGTGCCCAGCCCGGCGGCGGCAGCCTTGGTCATGGGTCTGGTCTGGGTGATGGATGACGCCGGCTACAAGGCCATTCACAGCACGCCCTCCCTGGCCTGGGTGGCCTTTGGCTTCACGCTCTATGCCGGCCTGACCATGGTGACCAATGCGCCTTTCTACAGCTTCAAGGACGTCAGCTTCAAGCGTTCGGTGCCCTTCATTGTCATCGTCGCGATTGCGCTCGGGATTGCCGTTATCAATATTGACCCGCCGCGCGTGCTGTTCGGCTTGTTCTGCGTCTATGGCCTCTCGGGCTATGTGGTGTATGGCTACAAGCGCATGAAAGGCAAGCCGGTCAGCGTGATCGCCACGTCGACGGACGAGCCCGATGAAAAGGGCTTGCACGACTGAGTCGGCCCGGTTTCGCGTGCTATATTGCAAGCCATGTTGAAGAAGACCGCATTCGCGCTGCTGCTACTAGCCATCGAGCCTCGGGCCCGCTGATCGCGCACGTCTTCACAGAACAGTTTTCGCACATCACACCGGCCCGCCTAGCTTCTGCTTCGCGGGCCGTTTTGTTTTTCGCAGTTCGTTTTCTTTCATCAACCCAAGCCACATGGAGACCCTCATGGCTGACCAGCTGATCATCTTCGACACCACCCTGCGCGACGGCGAGCAATCGCCCGGCGCTTCGATGACGAAGGACGAGAAGCTACGCATTGCGCGTCAGCTTGAGCGTCTGCGGGTGGACGTGATCGAGGCCGGCTTTGCGGCTTCGTCCAATGGTGATTTCGAGGCCGTCAAGGCGATTGCGGATGCCGTGCGTGAGAGCACCATTTGCTCCCTGGCTCGCGCCAATGACCGCGACATCGCTCGCGCCGCCGAGGCGCTGAAGGGTGCGGCGCGCTCGCGCATTCACACCTTCATCGCCACCAGCGAGCTCCATATGGAGAAGAAGCTGCGCATGACGCGCGAGCAGGTGCTGGAGCAGGCGATTCAGGCGGTGCGTTTCGCCCGGAATGTCACCGATGACGTCGAGTTCTCGCCGGAAGATGGCTACCGCTCCGACCCTGACTTCTTGGCCCGGGTGGTCGAGGCGGTCATCAAGGAAGGGGCGCGCACGATCAACATTCCGGACACCGTGGGCTATGCCATCCCGGAGCTCTACGGCAACTTCATCAAGGCTCTGCGCGAGCGCGTGCCCAACTCGGATCAGGCGATCTGGTCCGTGCATTGCCACAACGACCTGGGCATGGCGGTGGCCAACTCCTTGGCCGGCGTGAAGATCGGTGGCGCGCGCCAGATCGAGTGCACCATCAATGGCCTGGGCGAGCGGGCTGGCAATTGCTCGCTGGAAGAGGTGGTGATGGCGGTCAAGACCCGCCGCGACTACTTCGGACTGGACTGCAATATCGACGCCAGCCATATCGTCGCCGCCTCGCGCCTGGTCTCGCAGACCACCGGTTTCGTGGTCCAGCCCAACAAGGCCGTGGTCGGTGCCAATGCCTTCGCGCATGCCTCTGGCATCCATCAGGACGGCGTGCTCAAGGCGCGTGACACCTATGAAATCATGCGCGCCGAGGATGTGGGTTGGAGCGCCAACAAAATCGTTCTGGGCAAGCTCAGCGGCCGCAATGCCTTCAAGCAGCGCCTGCAAGAGTTGGGCATTTCGCTCGAGTCCGAGGCAGAAGTCAATGCCGCCTTCGTGCGCTTCAAGGACCTGGCCGACCGCAAGAATGAGATCTTCGACGAAGACATCATCGCCCTGGTGATGGACGAGTCGGTCACCTCCGAGCACGAGCATTACCGATTGGTGGCCATGTCCCAGCGCTCGGAGATGGGCGAGAAGCCGCACGCCAGCGTGGTGTTCTCTGCCGGCGCACAAGAGCATCGCGCCGAGAGCGATGGCAATGGCCCTGTCGACGCAGTGCTGCGCGCCATCGAATCCCAGGTTCAAAGTGGCGCCGAGATGGTGCTCTATTCGGTCAATGCGATCACCAGCGGAAGCACAGAATCACAAGGCGAGGTGACTGTGCGCCTGCAACATGCCGGGCGGGTGGTCAACGGCGTCGGGGCCGATCCCGATATCGTCGTGGCCTCGGCCAAGGCATATTTGAGTGCGCTGAACAAGCTGCAGAGCAAGACCGAGCGGGTGGCCGCGCAGGGTTGAGCGGGCATACCAGGCCCGTGGCCCCGGGTCTGGTTCCCGTTTTTCGGTGGCATCCAAGTTCAGCTTGAAGAGTCAGCGCTAAGCGATTGATCTTGCGTGTATTTTTCCTTTCACCTAAACTGCAAGACAGTTGTTGGGGGCCCGGTTTGAACAATAGATTCTCGAAGCAGTTGACGCATCTTTCCGCCAGCCTGGCCTTGGTCGTGGCGGGTTTCCTGGGTAGCGCCCCGCTGACCAGCGCTGCCGCGGCACAAAAAGCACCGGTGGCCAAGAATGCGCGCGCCGCCAAGCCGGCTGCGCGCAGCACCCATCTGAACAAGGCGGCTAAGGCGGCCCAGCTGAAGTCTGGCGCCAAGGCTCAGCCCAAAGCGGCCCTGCGCGTTCGTACGGGCAAGGCCCCGGTAGCTGCTCGTGCTGCCGTCGCTGAAGTGGCGGCCAAACCCACTTTCGGCCAGCTCTACGGTCTGCACGGCGTGGAAGACGCGCTCAAGCTCAAATCCAGCGTGGCCCTGGTTCTGGATCAAGACACCAACGAAGTTCTGTTCGCCAAGAACTCCCAGGCTGTGCTGCCGATCGCTTCGATCACCAAGCTGATGACGGCGCTGCTGGTGGTTGAAGCCGGGCAGTCACTGGACGAAAAGCTGACGATCAGTGATGAGGACGTCGACTCTGAAAAGTACACGCGCTCGCGCCTGACGGTCGGCGCTACGCTGACTCGCGGCGAGATGCTGCATCTGGCCCTGATGTCTTCTGAGAACCGCGCTGCCAATGCGCTGGGTCGGTACTACCCCGGCGGTCTGGCGACCTTTGTCACCGCCATGAACGCCAAGGCACAGTCTTTGGGCATGACCGACACCCACTATGTGGAGCCGACCGGCTTGTCCAGCCGCAATCAGTCCAGCGCCAAGGATTTGGCGGCGCTGGTCAAGGTGGCGCACGAGGTGCCTTTGCTGCGTGAGCTGTCCACTTCCAAGGAATATCAAGTGGCCTTGGGTCGCCGCCAGCTGCAATATCACAGCACCAATGCTTTGGTCAGCAACCCCGCCTGGGACATCGGTTTGCAGAAGACCGGTTTTATCAATGAGGCCGGCCGTTGCCTGGTCATGCAGGCACGCATGGCTGGCCGCAAGCTGATCATGGTCTTCCTCGATTCCACCGGCAAATACACGCGGATTGCCGATGCCGAGCGCGTGCGCAAGTGGATCAACAGCAACCCGAGCGCTGCGGCGGTGAACGTCAAGCCGACGATCTGAGTCAGGCTCTTGCGTGGCTGTCTGGCCACCGAAAAGAAAACGCGCTCAAGGAGCGCGTTTTTTCATTTCATTTCGACAGTCACCAGGTGGCTGAATCAGCCGCGAAAACCCAGCGACGCGGAGATCTGCGCCGCCGTTTCTTTGAGGCGTGCCAGCCAGCTTTCTTCCAGCCGGTCGGCCGGGGCCGAGATGGAAAGGCCGGCGACCAGCTTGGCCTGGTCGTCATAGATCCCCGCGGCCATGCAGCGCACGCCCAGCTCCAGTTCTTCGTCGTCGCGTGACAGACCGCGCTGACGGATCATCGCCAACTCTCGCTCCAGCGCACCGATTTCCGTGAGGCTGTTTCGCGTGTGGCCGGCCAGGCCGGTGCGGGTTGCATAGGCGCGCACGCGCGTGGGGTCGTCGCTGGCCAGAAAGAGCTTGCCCACCGAGGTCAGGTGCAGCGGCGCGCGGCCACCGACGGCGCGCACCACCTGCATGCCCGAGCGTTCGCTGTAGGTGCGCTCGATGTAGACAATTTCGTCGCCCTGGCGCACCGAAAGATTGACCGGCTGGTGGGTGAACTTGTGCAGTTCGCGCATGGGTCCGAGCGCCGCATCGCGCACATCGAGTCGGGCCTTGACCAAGTTGCCCAGTTCCAGCATGCGCATGCCGAGGCGGTAGCTGCCGGCCTCGGGGCGGTCGACGAAGCGCCCGATGGCGAGGTCGTTCAGAATCCGGTGCGCGGTGGACGGGTGCAGGCCGGTGGTTTCGGCGATCTCTTTCAATGAAACCGGATCTTGGTGGCTGGCCAGAACATCGAGCAGCGCGAAAGTGCGCTCCAGCACCTGGATGGCAGGCGTTTGAGCTTCTTTATTCTTCATGCGGTGATTGTGCGGGGTTTCACTTTGTTTTGCATTGCGAAAAGTAGATTCAGCTCACGAGATGGTTTCGCTTGCACAACAGCGCCGGCAGTTCGCATCGTGCAATGGCTGGTCGTGGCGCTTGCGGGCCTGTCGCTCGCGCTGGCGGTGCAGGCCCAGACAGTGGCGCCCGTTTCAGAGCTGATGAATGCGCCGCCCGCAGCCGGGTCGCAGCAGCCGCCCGCCAGTTCGGCAGGGAGTTCTGCCGCCCATTCAAACCTCAATTCGGCCGCCAGCGCGCCGGCCCGGGTGGCCCCGGTGTCAAGCTGGTTGCGCTTGCCCAAGTTGCAGGGCCGCTTGACCGCGGCCGACCTGGGCCTGCTGATCAACACCAACGATCCGTACTCTGTGGCCGTGGGCCAGTACTACGCGCGCCGGCGCGGCATTCCCGATGCTCAGATCCTGCGCGTCCAGCTGCCCCTGCGTGCGAGTTTGAGTCTGGCCGAGTTCGAGAGTCTGCAGGCCAGCGTGCGCCAGCGCATGGGTCCACAGGTGCAGGCGCTGGCGATGGCATGGAGCCAACCTTACGCTGTGGAGTGCAACTCCATCACCTCGGCCATGGCGCTGGGCTTTCAGCCTGAAATCTGCAAGCAGAGCTGCGCCCCGAGCCGGCCTTCGCCGTATTTCAACTACCAGGGCCGCAAGCCTTTCACCGATCTGGGCCTGCGTCCGTCCATGCTCTTGGCCGCACGCTCGGTCGAGAGCGCCCAGGCTTTGATCGAACGCGGCATTGCCGCCGACCACAGCTTGCCATCCTTCGTGCCGGCGAATGCCTATTTCGTCAGCACCCCCGATGCGGCGCGCAGCGTGCGTTCAGTCTTGTTCCCCCCGGCCAGCACCATCCGGGCCTTGGGACTGGAAGCGCGCCGGGAGTCCAGCGAGGCCTTGCCCGCCCGCCTGCCGCGCGCCCTGTTGATGGCGACCGGCTTGGCGCGCGTGGAGGGCCTGGACCGGATCGACTGGTTGCCCGGCGCGCTGGCCGACCATCTGACTTCTTTCGGCGGCCTGCTGGAGCGCAACAGCACGCAGGAGCAAATGAGCGCGCTGGATTGGCTGGAGTCCGGCGCTACCGCCAGCTATGGCACGGTCAGCGAGCCCTGCAATCACCTGCAGAAGTTCCCGCATCCGCAGATTCTTTTGCTCAGCTATGCCCAGGGCTTGAGTGCGCTGGAGGCCTACTGGCACAGCGTGGCTTGGCCAGGGCAGGGGGTGTTTGTGGGGGAGCCTCTGGCGGCGCCTTTTGCGCCGCCGTTCTAGCCCTGCAGCGCCCTTTGCGCTACCGTTCTGAAGCTTTGAAGAAGGCAGTCGGCTACAGATTTGCCGCTGCGAACTCACCCGCCAGCACAGCCCCTTCGAGCGTGGCCGGGTAAGGCCCCGCGACATAGTCCCCCGCAGCCCACAAGCCGGGAGCGATGGCGGCCGAAGGGCGCTGCAAGCCTGGGCTGCAGGCAAAGGTCGCACGTTTCTCGGCCAGCACGCGGATCAGCGTGGGGGGCTGGGCCCAGCCCAGCTCTCTCTGGGCTTGGCGCCGTACAGCTTCGGCGGCGGCTTCCAGGCCGCGCTCGACCCAGGGTGCGGCGCCACTGATCACCCAGGCCGAGCGGCCAGCAGCTTCGGCGCACAGCTGCCCCAGGTCAAACGCAAACTGGGCCGGTGCTTGCGGCCCTTCCTGCAGGGCCAGCATGGGGGCGGGCCAGGCGGGGCCGGGGTGCTGGAGGTAGACCGTGATGATGGGCTCATACTTCAGCGCCGCCGCCTGCGCGCTCCAGCCCGATGCGAGCGGGGCGGTCAAACGGGCGGCTTCGGCCGCGCTGCAGGCGAGGATGACGCGGTCGAAGGCCGCACCCTCCACGAGCCAGCCGCCTTTGGTTCCCGGTGCCAGGGACTGCACCCGGTGACCGTGCCGCAGCTCCGCACCGTGGGCTTGCAACCAGGCCTGCGCCGGCTCAGCCAGCAGTTCGCTCAGCGGCCGTCGCGGCAGCAGCAGGTCGGAGCTGCCGGGGCCGCTGAACAGGGCATCGTGCAGCACACGCAGGAACACGCTGGCGCTGGCCTGCGCGGCCGGCGTGTTCAGGGCCGCGACGCAGAGTGGATCGATCAGTTCGTCCTTGATTTGCTGAGGCAGGCCCCGGCACAGCTGGGCCACGCTGAGCTCGGGGGCGCAGCGAAACCCTCGCAGCAGCCAGCCTGTCGCGGCGCTCAGCAGACCCAGCCGTGCTCGCCAGGACCAGCGCTGGCAGGCCAGCACACCGCGCACAAAGGCCGGCATGGCCGCGCCGGGCGGCAGGCGCAGGCCTTCATGCTGGGGGTAGCGCAGGCGCAGGGGCAGGCGCAGCAAGGCGGCCTCGGGCGCCACGCCCAGATGGCGCATCAGAGCCAGGCTGCGCCGGTAGGCGCCGATCAGGATGTGCTGGCCGTTGTCCAGGCGCAGACCGGCGTCGTCTGGCGGCAGGCTGCGGGCTCGGCCACCGAGCTGGCTGGCCATGTCAAAGAGTTGAACCCGGTGGCCCGCTTCGCAGGCGCGCACGCCGGCCGCCAGTCCGGCCCAGCCGCCGCCCACCACGGCCACACGCAGCCCGGATGGCTGCGCTGGCATCAGCGGCCCAGCCAATTGGTCCGCATGGCCAGCCAAAGCTTGCGCAGCGGCGTCAGGGAGATGCGTTGCTCCAGCACACGGAAGTTCTCGGCCTCGATCTCGCGCAGCAAGGCGCGGTAGATATTGGCCATCATCAGGCCGGTCTTCTGCGCCTTGCGGTCGACGTCGGGCAGCAGGGCGAAGGCCTCGTCGTAGAGTTGGTGGGCGCGTGCCGCCTGGAACTTCATCAAGGCGGTGAAGCGATCGCTGTAGCCCCAGGGGCTTTTGCGCAGCAGGATCTCATGGGCCTTGACGTCAAACTGCTGCAGCTCCGAGATCGGCAGGTAGATGCGGCCTCGCCGGGCATCATCACCGACGTCGCGAATGATGTTGGTCAGCTGCATGGCCTGGCCCAGTTTGTGGGCATAGGCGATGGTCTCGGGCTGGCTGCGGCCGAAGATGCCCGAGGCGACTTCACCGACGACGCCGGCCACCAGGTGGCAGTAGCGCTGCAAGCCTGGGTAGTCGAGATAGCGGGTTTGCTCCAGGTCCATCTGGCAGCCTTCGATGACGGCGTTCAGGTGTTCCAGGCGAATGTCGAAGGCCGCGCAATGCGGCATCAAGGCCTTCATCACCGGATGCTGGGGCTGGCCGGCGAAGGCGCTGCCGGCTTCCTTGCGCCACCAAGCCAGCTTGGTCGATGCCACGCCCAGGTCCTCGATTTCGTCCACCACATCGTCCACCTCGCGGCAGAAGGCATAGAAGGCGGTGATGGCGGCGCGCCGCTCAGGGGGCAGAAACAGGAAGGCGTAATAGAAACTGGAGCCGCTCTTGGCGGCCTTGTCCTGCACGTATTGCTCGGGGTTCACAGGCGGACCTCGCGCTCGGTCTGGGCCGTGGCGGCCAGGTTCAAGGTGCGGCTGCGGCCCATGCGCAGGCAGGCCCAGGCTAGAGCGGGGGCGTCGAGCGGGCCCAGTGCGGGGCGTTGAAGAAGGCTGGCGTGATGCATGGCGCGGATTTTCGCAAGAATGCGCAGGCCGCCTTGTACCACCGCGCGCAACTCCCAGCCGGCTCGCCCGGGTATCTGGTGCACCAGGGGAGCGCCTTGAAGCATCAGGGCCTCGGCCCAGTCGCAGAGCTCGGCGATCAGTTGCCGAGCGGCGCTGCTGTCGCGGCAGGCCAGGATGTCGGTGCCGCTCAGGCCATGGCGACGCAAATCGCTCGCGGGCACATAAAGCCTGCCTCGTGGGCCGTCGCGGCTGAAGTCCTGCCAGAAGTTGATCAGTTGCAGGCTGCTGCAAATGGCGTCAGAGCGCTGCAGCGCGAGCGGGTCGGCGATGCCGTACAGGTGCAGCAGCAGCCGTCCGATCGGGTTGGCCGAGCGGCTGCAGTAGTCCATCAGTTCGGGGCGGTCGGCATACGAAGTCTTGACCAGATCCTGCTCGAAGGCGGAGATCAAATCATTCAGCAGCGGCGCCGGCAGCCGATATTGAGGCATGACGCGCGCCAGCCCGGCGAACACGGTGCGCTCCCAGCGGCCCGATCCGGCCCGGCCGTCCAGCATGGCGGCAAGGTCGGCGCGGTAGTCTTGCAGGTCCTGCTGGCGCTGCGCGGTCGAGGCGTCGCCTTCGTCGGCCAGGTCATCGGCGCTGCGGGCGAAGTGGTAGATCGCTGCAATGGCCGGGCGCAAATGCGGCGGGCACAGCCAGGAAGCAACAGGAAAGTTTTCGTAGTGTTCTATGCTCACGGCCAGGATTGTGGGTGCGTTCAGCCTGCGTCGGCAGCAAGACGGGCCGGATTGCACCGCTTTCATCGGTTTGACAGTGCAGAGTCGCTTCCCTACATTGCTGACCGTTTGGCCAGTTACGGCGAATCTGCCCGTCCGCTCTGTTCTTTTGCTACACGCTCACCGCGAGCCGGCCGCGCCGCTGATCCAGCGCGCGACCGATGGTGAAGCCCAATTCGAGGTCATTCATGCCCCATCTCATTAGCCGCCGTACCAGCCAGGCCTGTGCTGTCGCCTTGCTGGCGCTGCTCGGCGCCTGCAGCAAGCAAGAAGCCGCGCCCGAGCCTGAGCGTGCGGTTCGCACCCTGGTCTTGCAAGCGGGTACCAGCGGGCAAGTTCATGAGTTCGCCGGAGAGGTCCGCGCCCGCACCGAAACACGACTGTCCTTCCGCGTCGGCGGCAAATTGCTCGGCCGCAAGGTCAATGTCGGCGATCGTGTCCAGGCGGGCCAGGTGCTGGCTGTGCTGGATCCGCAGGACTTGGTCCTGGGTCAACAAGCGGCCAAGGCCGGGCTGCAGGCTGCGCGGGCCAATCGCGATCAGCTCGGCGCCGAACTGAAGCGCTTCATTGAGTTACAACAGCAGGGATTCATCAGCGCCGCCGAACTGGAGCGGCGCGACCTGGCCTTCAAGGCGGCGCAGGCGCAGCTGGAGCAGGCGCGCACCCAGTCCGAGGCGCAGAACAACCAAGTCGGCTACGCCCAGCTGACTGCCGATGCCGCCGGTGTGGTCACGGCGGTCTTTGTCGAGCCCGGCATGGTGGTGGGGGCCGGCACGCCGGTCTTGCAGTTGGCCCATGAAGGGCCGCGCGATGTGGTGTTTTCGGTGCCCGAGGACCAGCTGGGCCGTCTGCGCGAGGGCGCTGCTCTGGCCGGCGGCCTGACGGTGCGGCTTTGGAGTGACGTCAAGCCCGGCGCACAAGCGGCCGCCGAGGCGCGGCCCATCAGCCTGCGCGAGGTGGCGGCAGCCACCGATCCAGTGACCCGCACCTTTCTGATCAAGGCCGACGCAGGCAAGCTCGACGCACGCATCGGCCAGACCGCGGCGGTCCTGTTGGCTTCGCCGCGGGTGGCTCAGGCCATCAAGCTGCCGCTGTCGGCCGTGCTACAGACCCAGGGCCAAACTTCGGTCTGGGTGCTCGATGCCGCGTCGATGACAGTCAAGCAGCAGCCCGTCCAGGTGGGCGGAGCGGATGGCAACGAGGTGCTGGTGGCCGCAGGCCTTCAGCCGGGGCAAGAGGTGGTGGTGGCGGGTGTGCATGTGCTCAAGGCAGGCCAGAAAGTCAGGCGGTTCGAGCAGGGGCCAGCGCTTCCTGCCACTGCACCTGCACCTGCACCTGCTGCCGCGGCTTCGCGCTGATCCGGAGCCAGCCGCATGAGCCTTCACGAGCAAGCTCCCGCGACCGCCGGTCGCCATTTCAATATGTCGCGCTGGGCGCTGGAGCACCCGGCGCTGACCCGCTATCTGATGATCGTGCTCATGGTCATGGGCTTTGCCGCCTATTTCCAACTGGGCCAGGATGAGGACCCGCCGTTCACCTTCCGCGTGATGGTGGTGCAAGCTTTCTGGCCTGGCGCCACGGCCCAGCAGATGGCCGAGCAGGTGACCGACAAGATCGAGAAGACCCTGCAGGAAGTGCCGCTGGGCGACAAGATCCTCAGCAGCACCAAGCCGGGCGAGTCGCTGACGGTCTTCCAGCTCAAGGACGATTCGGCGGCCAAGGATGTGCCCGAGGTCTGGTACCAGGTTCGCAAGCGCCTGGGCGATATGCGCGGCACCTTGCCTCAGGGGGTGTACGGGCCCTTCTTCAATGACGAGTTCGGTGACGTCTACGGCTCGATCTTCGCGCTATCGGCAGACGGTTTCACACCCGAGGAACTGCGCGAGTACGCAGAGCGGGTGCGCTCGCAGCTCTTACGTGTGCCCGATGTGACCAAGGTTGAGACCTTCGGTGCCCAGCCCGAGAAGGTCTTCATCGAGGTTTCGCAAAAGCGTCTGGCCAACCTCGGCTTGGACTTCGGTCAGGTCATCAATCAGCTCGGCGCGCAGAACGCGGTCGAGGGTGGCGGCGTGCTCAACGCCGGGGCCGGCAATTTGCAGATCCGCATTGGCGGCCAGTTCAATTCGGTGCAGGCGCTCAAGGACTTCGCCATCCGCGCGATCAATCCGGGGACCGGCCAAGCGAGCACGCTGCGACTGTCGGACATTGCCGAGGTGCGGCGCGGCTATGTCGACCCACCGTCGGTGATGGTGCGCCATCAAGGCAAGGACGTGATCGCCCTGGGCGTGTCCATGGGCAAGGGCGGCGACATCGTCGCCATGGGCAAGGCCTTGCAGAAGACCACGGCAGCCATCCGCAAGACCCTGCCGGCCGGCATCGAGTTGGTGCAAGTGCAAGATCAGCCTCAGGCCGTGACGCGCTCGGTCAACGAGTTTGTGCAGGTGCTGCTGGAGGCGGTGGTGATCGTACTGGCGGTCAGCTTCATCGCCCTGGGTCTGCACACGCGGCCGCTGCGCGTGGACATCTGGCCGGGCTTGGTCGTGGCGATCACCATCCCGCTGGTGCTGGCCATCACCTTTGTGACCATGTTCTATTGGAGCGTGGGCCTGCACAAGATTTCGCTGGGCTCGCTGATCATCGCGCTCGGCTTGCTGGTGGACGACGCGATCATTGCCGTCGAGATGATGGTGCGTAAGTTGGAGGAGGGCTGCGACAAGATGCATGCCGCCACCTTCGCCTATGACGCGACGGCCATGCCCATGCTGACCGGCACCCTGATCACCGCCGTGGGCTTCCTGCCTATCGGCCTGGCCAAATCGGTGACCGGGGAATACACCTTCGCCATCTTTGCGGTCACGGCCGCGGCGCTGATGATTTCCTGGTTCGTGTCGGTCTACTTTGTGCCCTATCTCGGCGCGCTCTTGCTGCGTACCCATCCGGCCAAGGAAGGCCAGGGGCATGAGATGTTCGACACGCCCTTCTACAGCCGCTTCCGCTCGGCGGTGGGCTGGTGTGTGCAACACCGCTGGCTGACGATTGGAGCGACTGTGCTGGTGTTCGCGCTCGGTCTGTTCGGCATGACGCGGGTGCAGCAACAGTTCTTCCCCGATTCCAGCCGGCCAGAGATTTTGGTCGACATGACTCTGCCCGAGGGCTCGACGATCCAGCAGACTCAGGCTGTGGCGCAACGGTTTGAGGCGCGCCTGATGAAGGAGGCGGGCGTGGCCACCGTCAGCACCTGGATCGGTTCCGGCGTGCCGCGCTTCTACTTGCCCATGGACGTGGTGTTCCCCGATCCAGCGGTCAGCCAAGCCATCGTCCTGCCCAAGGGCATGAATGAGCGTGAGGCCTTGCGCAAGCGCCTGCCGGAGCTGCTTGCCGCCGAGTTCCCGGAGGTGCGAGCTCGCGTGAAGTTGCTGCCCAATGGCCCGCCGGTGGCCTATCCGGTTCAGTTCCGCGTCTCGGGCGAAAAGGTCGAGCAAGTGCGCTACTGGGCCGACCAGGCCAAGGAAATCGTTCGCGCCAATCCGCATATGCGCGGCGTCAACGACAACTGGCGCGAGTCCATCAAGGTGCTCAAGCTCGATGTTGATCAGGACAAGGCCCGCGCGCTTGGCGTCACCAGCCAGAGCCTGGCTCAGGGCTCGCGTACTTTGCTCTCGGGTACCACCATCGGCCAGTACCGCGAAGGGGACAAGCTGGTGGACATCGTGCTGCGACCGCCGCTGGAAGAGCGCAATGCCATCACTGACATCGGCAACGCCTATGTGATGACCGGCACCGGTCGCTCGGTGCCGCTGACGCAGATCGCCAAGGTCGGCTTCGAATGGGAGCCGGGCGTGCTGGCCCGTCAGGGCCGGGCCTATGCAGTGACGGTGCAGGGCGATGTCACCGAGGGCATGCAGGGCGCCACCGTCAGCGCTCAGATCTGGCCGCAGTTGCAGGCTTTGCAAGCCAAGATGCCGCCGGGTTACAGCATTTCGGTGGCTGGCGCAGTGGAGGAGAGCAGCAAGGGCCAGGGCTCGATTGCGGCCGGTGTGCCGGTGATGCTGTTCATCACCTTCACCTTGCTGATGCTGCAGCTGCAGAGCTTCTCGCGTTCCATGCTTGTGTTCCTGACCGGCCCACTGGGCATTGCCGGCGTGGCCGCGGCACTGCTGCTCCTCGACAAGCCGTTTGGTTTTGTAGCTTTGTTGGGCGTGATCGCGCTGATGGGCATGATCATGCGCAACTCGGTCATCTTGATCGACCAGATCGAGCAGGACCGGGCGCGCGGCGTGCCGGCTTGGACTGCCATCGTTGAGTCTGCGGTGCGGCGTTTTCGGCCCATCGTGCTGACGGCCGCGGCGGCTGTGCTGGCCATGGTGCCGCTGTCGCGCAGCGTCTTCTGGGGGCCGATGGCGGTGGCCATCATGGGCGGCTTGATCGTCGCCACGGCCCTGACCCTGCTGGCGCTGCCGGCCATGTACGCGGCCTGGTTCCGCGTGCGCCGGCCCGAGCCAGGCCACTCGCAACTTTGAGCTGAACAGCGTCCACAACGCTCACTTCCACTGAGCTCGCAAGGAGGCCTCCGACCGGGGGTTTTCCTTGAGCTCAATTTTTGGCTCTCCAATTGGCTACAATCCACGGTTTGCCGAAATGCCACGGGCTTGTGCGGCCGAATTCCGACAGGAATTTTGTCAAGCAGGCTTGAATCCACTTAGCGCGGGTGGCGAAATTGGTAGACGCACCAGGTTTAGGTCCTGACGCCTTCACCGGCGTGCCGGTTCGAGTCCGGCCCCGCGCACCAGATAACTTTGTACTGAGTCAAAAATGGCTGTCACCGTCGAAACCCTCGAAAAGCTCGAACGCCGCATCACGCTCACGCTGGCGGCCGCTGACATCAACAGCGAAGTCGAGAACCGTCTCAAGAAACTGGCCCGTACCGTCAAGGCCGATGGCTTCCGCCCCGGCAAGGTGCCGATGAGCGTGGTCGCTCAGCGTTATGGCTACTCCGTCCAGTACGAAGTCATGAACGACAAGCTGGGCGAGGCCTTCTCGGTCGCCGCCAACGAAGCGCAGCTGCGCGTAGCCGGCGCTCCCAAGATCGCCCAGAAGGAAGAGTCGCCCGAAGGCCAAATGGCTTTCGACGCCACCTTCGAGGTCTACCCGGAAGTCAAGCTGGGTGATCTGTCGGCCGCCGACATCGAGCGCGTCGCCAGCGAAGTGACCGACGAAGCGATCGACAAGACCGTCGACATCCTGCGCAAGCAGCGTCGTACCTTTGCCCAGCGCGCCGCCGCTGAAGCCGCGACCGATGGCGACCGCGTCACCATCGACTTCGAAGGCAAGCTGGATGGCGAGCCTTTCGCCGGCGGCAAGGCCGACGGTTTCCAATTCATCATCGGCGAAGGCCAGATGCTGGAAGCTTTCGAGAAGGCCGTGCGCGGCATGAAGGTGGGCGAGTCCAAGACTTTCCCCCTGGCCTTCCCCGAGGACTATCACGGCAAGGACGTGGCCGGCAAGGAAGCCGATTTCCTGGTGACGGTCAAGAAGATCGAGACCCAGCACCTGCCGGAAGTGAACGAAGCCTTTGCCAAGTCCCTGGGCATTGGTGAGGCATCGGTGGACGGTCTGCGCGCCGACATCAAGAAGAACCTCGAGCGCGAAGTGAAGTTCCGCGTGCTGGCTCGCAACAAGGGCGCCGTCATGGACGCTCTGGTGGCCAGCGCCGAACTCGACGTGCCCAATGCCCTGGTGTCCGGCGAAGCCGAGCGCCTGGTGGCCGCAGCCCGCGAAGACCTGAAGAAGCGTGGCGTGAAGGATGCCGACAAGGCTCCGATCCCCGAAGAAATCTTCAAGCCCCAAGCCGAGCGCCGTGTGCGCCTGGGTCTGGTGGTGGCCGAGTTGGTGCGTGCCAACAATCTGCAAGCCAAGCCCGAGCAGTTGCAAGCACACATCGAAGAGCTGGCTCAGAGCTACGAAAAGCCCGCTGAAGTGGTGCGTTGGTACCTGAGCGACCGCAACCGTCTGGCCGAAGTGGAAGCCGTGGTCGTTGAGAACAACGTCACCGACTTCGTGCTGGCCAAGGCCAAGGTCAGCGAGAAGGCCTTGCCTTTCGACGAGCTGATGGCCACGGCTGCCAACTGATCCCGTTCGCAGCACCAGCCGGAAAGGCGCCGTACCGCAAGGCCGGCGCCTTTTTTCATTTTTTCAGGGCTTTGCCTTGCGACCACATAATCAGGCCCCATACCTAGTTGGTAGTTCGCAAGAAGTTCGATCGAGACACTTTTCAGAGGAAGAACACCCATGAGCGCGCTGGAAATCAACAACCTGGGCATGGTGCCCATCGTCATCGAACAATCGGGCCGCGGTGAGCGTGCCTACGACATCTACAGTCGCCTGCTGCGCGAGCGAATCATCTTCCTGGTCGGCCCGGTGAATGATGCGGTGGCCAATTTGGTGGTGGCGCAGATGCTGTTCCTGGAGAGCGAGAACCCGGACAAGGACATCTTCCTCTACATCAACTCGCCCGGCGGCAGCGTCTCGGCCGGCATGTCCATCTTCGACACCATGCAGTTCATCAAGCCGCAAGTGTCAACCCTGTGCATGGGCATGGCCGCCAGCATGGGCGCCTTCCTGCTTGCTGCTGGTGCCAAGGGCAAGCGCATGGCCTTGCCGAACGCCAAGGTCATGATTCACCAGCCGCTGGGCGGCACGCAAGGCCAGGCCACCGACATCGAGATCCACGCCCGCGAGATCCTCAAGACCCGCGAGCAGCTCAATCGCATCCTGGCTGAACGTTCGGGCCAGAGTCTGGAAAAGATCCAGAACGACACTGAGCGTGACTACTACATGTCCGCGGCCGAAGCGCAGGCCTACGGCCTGATCGACCAGGTGGTGGAAAAACGCGCCTGAGCATCCGCTCGCTTGCGGCCTGAACGGGGCCCCAATTGACGGCACTAGGGGGCCCTTATCCAGAAAAGGGCCCCTTGTCCGTTTGAACTATCATCACTGCAGGCATTCACGCCTGAAAGACAAGCAGATCCATGGCCGAGAAAAAAGGCAATTCCAGCGAAAAAGTCCTGTACTGCTCCTTCTGCGGCAAGAGCCAGCATGAGGTGAAGAAGCTGATCGCTGGCCCATCGGTGTTCATTTGCGACGAGTGCATCGAGCTCTGCAATGACATCGTCCGCGACGAAGTGCCGGCCGACACGCCGCAGGCGCGCGCCAGCAAGTCCGATCTGCCGGTGCCCAGCGAGATCAAGGCCAGCCTCGATCAGTATGTGATTGGCCAGGACGTTGCCAAGCGCACCTTGTCCGTCGCGGTCTACAACCACTACAAGCGCCTGCGCCATATGGCCGGGACCAAGGACACAGTCGAGCTGTCCAAGAGCAACATCCTCTTGATCGGCCCCACCGGCTCGGGCAAGACCTTGCTGGCTCAGACCTTGGCCCGCCTGCTGAATGTGCCCTTCGTCATCGCCGACGCGACTACGCTGACCGAAGCGGGCTATGTGGGTGAGGACGTCGAGAACATCATCCAGAAGCTGCTGCAGAACTGCAATTACGACGTGGAGCGCGCCCAGCGCGGCATCGTCTACATCGACGAAATCGATAAGATCAGCCGCAAGGCCGACAACCCGTCGATCACACGCGATGTGTCGGGTGAAGGCGTTCAGCAAGCCTTGCTGAAGCTGGTCGAAGGCACCATGGCTTCCGTGCCTCCGCAAGGCGGCCGCAAGCATCCGAATCAAGACTTCTTGCAGATCGACACGACCAACATCTTGTTCATCTGCGGTGGCGCTTTTGATGGCCTGGAAAAGGTCATTCAGAACCGATCGGAAAAGTCCGGTATCGGCTTTGGCGCTTCGGTGCAGAGCAAGACCGACCGCCGTGCGGCCGAACTGTTCCGCGAAGTCGAACCAGAGGATCTGATCAAGTTCGGCATCATTCCTGAACTGGTCGGTCGCCTGCCGGTGGTCGCCACCCTGGGCGAGCTGACCGAGGACGCGCTGGTGCAAATCCTGACCGAGCCCAAGAACGCCTTGCTCAAGCAGTACCAGCAGCTGTTCGCCATGGACGGCGTCGAGCTGGAAGTGCGCCCCTCGGCCTTGACCGCAATTGCACGCAAGGCACTGGCCCGCAAGATCGGTGCGCGTGGTCTGCGCTCCATCATGGAGCTGTCGCTGATCGACACGATGTTCGAGCTGCCCGCCCTGGACGGTGTGGCCAAGGTGGTGCTGGACGAGCACAACATTGACGAAGGGGCCAAGCCTTTGCTGGTGTATCGCGAGCAGGCCAAGGCCAGCGCCTGAAGTTGAATTGACACGAGAGAACTGGCCGCTTTGAAGGGCCAGTTCCATTCCCCAGGCATCTTGCAATACTGATCTCGGACCGCATCTGGGTCTGAGAAAGAGAGGTTTTCATGTCCGGTCATCCTGTTTTGCCTGCGGAACCCATCACCCTGCCACTGTTGCCCTTGCGCGATGTGGTCGTGTTCCCGCATATGGTGATCCCGCTCTTCGTGGGTCGCCCCAAGTCCATCAAGGCCCTCGAAGCCGCGATGGAAGCCGGCCGTCAGATCATGTTGGTGGCCCAGAAAGCCGCCGGCAAGGATGAGCCCAAGTCGGACGATATGTTCGAAGTGGGTTGTGTCTCTAGCATCCTGCAAATGCTCAAGCTGCCCGATGGCACCGTCAAGGTGCTGGTCGAAGGCCTGCAGCGCGCCACCACCCAGTCGATCACCGACGGGGAAGAGCACTTTGTCGCCGAGGTCCTGCCCATTCCGCCCGAGACCGACCTCAAGCCCGAGGTTGAAGCTTTGCGCCGGGCGGTGACTCAGCAGTTTGATCAGTACGTCAAACTGAACAAGAAGATTCCGCCGGAGATCCTGACCTCGATCGCTGGCATCGATGATGCCGGCCGACTTGCCGATACCATCGCCGCACATCTGCCGCTCAAACTTGACGCCAAGCAGTCGGTGCTGGACCTGGCCGAGGTGGGCAAGCGTCTGGAAACTTTGCTCGACCTGCTTGAGCATGAAGTCGACATCCTGCAGGTGGAAAAGCGTATCCGCGGCCGCGTCAAGCGCCAGATGGAGAAGAGCCAGCGCGAGTACTACCTGAACGAACAGGTCAAGGCCATCCAGAAGGAACTCGGCGACGGGGAAGAGGGCGCTGATCTGGAGGAGCTGGACAAAAAGATCCAGGCTGCTCGCATGCCCAAGGAAGCCCGCAAGAAGGCCGACGGCGAGCTGAAGAAGCTCAAGCTGATGTCGCCCATGTCGGCCGAGGCCACTGTGGTGCGCAACTACATCGAGACCTTGGTCAACCTGCCCTGGAGCAAGAAGACCAAGATCAAGTTCGACCTGTCCAATGCCGTCGACGTGCTGAACGAAGACCACTACGGTCTGGACAAGGTCAAGGATCGCATCGTCGAGTACCTCGCCGTGCAGCAACGCGTGGACAAGGTCAAGGCGCCCATCCTGTGCCTGGTCGGCCCTCCGGGTGTGGGCAAGACTTCGCTGGGTCAGTCGGTGGCTCGAGCCACTGGCCGCAAATTCGTCCGCATGGCCTTGGGTGGCGTGCGCGACGAAGCCGAGATTCGTGGTCACCGTCGCACCTATATCGGCTCTATGCCGGGCAAGGTGCTGCAGAGTCTGTCCAAGGTTGGCACGCGCAATCCGCTCTTCTTGCTCGACGAGATCGACAAGTTGGGCATGGATTTCCGTGGCGACCCGTCCTCGGCCCTTCTTGAAGTGCTGGATCCGGAGCAGAACCACACCTTCGGCGATCACTATGTCGAGGTCGATTTCGATCTGTCCGATGTGATGTTCATCGCCACTTCCAACTCGATGAACATCCCGCCGGCCCTGCTGGACCGGATGGAAGTGATCCGCCTGTCGGGTTACACCGAGGACGAGAAGGTCAACATCGCCCAGCGCTACCTGCTGCCCAAGCAGTGCAAGAACAATGGCGTCAAGGAAGAGGAGATGGAAGTCACCGAATCCGCCATTCGCGGCATCATCCGCTACTACACACGGGAAGCCGGCGTGCGTTCGCTGGAGCGCGAAGTGTCAAAGATCTGCCGCAAGGTGGTGAAGGGCATTGCGCTCAAGACCTTCGAAGGCAAGGCTGTGGTCACAGAGGACAACCTCAACGACTTCCTGGGCGTGCGCAAGTACGACTTCGGTCGCGCCGAGAAGAAAAACCAGGTCGGCCAAGTGGTCGGTCTGGCCTGGACGGAAGTGGGCGGCGATCTGCTGACCATCGAAGCCACGGCCATGCCGGGCAAGGGCAACATCATCCGCACCGGCTCGCTGGGCGATGTGATGAAGGAATCCGTCGAGGCGGCTCGTACGGTGGTGCGTTCACGCGCTCGCCTGCTGGGCATCAAGGACGAGTTGTTCGAGAAGCGCGATGTGCACGTTCACGTGCCCGACGGCGCGACGCCCAAGGACGGCCCGAGCGCAGGTGCGGCCATGACTACGGCCTTCGTCTCGGCCCTGACCGGCATTCCGGTACGTGCCGACGTGGCAATGACCGGCGAAATCACCTTGCGCGGAGAAGTCACGGCCATCGGCGGTTTGAAGGAAAAGCTGCTGGCGGCGCACCGTGGCGGCATCAAGACCGTGATGATCCCGGAAGAGAACGTCAAGGACTTGCAGGACATTCCTGAGAACGTCAAGAATCAACTCGAGATTGTCCCAGTGCGCTGGATCGACCGGGTGCTAGAGGTGGCGTTGGAGTCCATGCCTGTGCCTCTGCCGGATGAAGAACCTGCCGCAGCGGCCAAGACCGAAGCGGTGGTGGCAGCGCCGGCCGCCACGCATTGAGTGAAATGCTAGCCCCGCCGGAACGATCACTTCCGTGCAAGGGCTTGCAGCTGACTCAAAAAATGGTTTAGAATCTGAGCTTCGACGCAACGGTGATTCGGCTGGAGACAGTTGAATCGTCGCAGTGTCGAGGCGAGATGCGGGTGTAGCTCAGTTGGTAGAGCGCAACCTTGCCAAGGTTGAGGTCACGAGTTCGAGCCTCGTTACCCGCTCCAGAAATACAAGAATCCAATCATGCTTGCATGAGGCGATTCGCAAAAAGGGAGGCCCCGGCTTCCCTTTTTTAATCAGTCGGAATTTCGGTTTCGATTGGTGAAGTGAACGAGTTTGGCGCGATAGCAAAGCGGTTATGCCCCGGATTGCAAATCCGGTTAGTCCAGTTCGACTCTGGATCGCGCCTCCAAAATTTGATGTGCATATGCGGGTGTAGCTCAGTTGGTAGAGCGCAACCTTGCCAAGGTTGAGGTCACGAGTTCGAGCCTCGTTACCCGCTCCAAACAGGCGATTGGCCGATTGTTCAAGCCTTGCAGTCAAGCAGGCGTGAACGTCGAAGCGCTGTTGGAACTGGAAAAAGGGAAGCCTGCTGGTTTCCCTTTTTTGTTTCTACCGCCGTGTGAGAGTTCTTGCTTGCTCACCGACAGCGACTGCAAACTGGCTGCCACGCCGCAGGCGGGCCCCAAGTAGGGTGAGGCAGAGCTTCTGCACCAAAAGTCCGAGAATTGTTCAGTAGAGCTTGCTGAGATCTGAATAATCGGTATAGAATGCAAGACTTCGTTGATTACGGTTCTCTTGAAAAAGAACAGAGATCAATGGAATGAAAACAAGATGGACGCAGTTTCATCGGTTCTGCAAATAGCGCGCTTGCGTGCTGTTGAAGGAAAGCGATGCGGGTGTAGCTCAGTTGGTAGAGCGCAACCTTGCCAAGGTTGAGGTCACGAGTTCGAGCCTCGTTACCCGCTCCAGATTTGTTTTCAACCCTACCAACGGGTTTGCGGCTTTGGCGGCGCAGATTCGAAAAATGCGGGTGTAGCTCAGTTGGTAGAGCGCAACCTTGCCAAGGTTGAGGTCACGAGTTCGAGCCTCGTTACCCGCTCCAGA
>NZ_JAJIRT010000016.1 GCF_025717675.1 Paucibacter sp. DJ2R-2 | reverse complement strand
GCTCCGATCGCCATGGAAACCGGTCTGCGCTTCGCTATCCGCGAAGGTGGCCGTACCGTGGGTTCGGGTGTGGTTGCCACCATCCTCGCTTAAGATTTGTAAGGCCACAGGGGCATAGCTCAATTGGCAGAGCGTCGGTCTCCAAAACCGAAGGTTGGGGGTTCGAGACCCTCTGCCCCTGCCAACTACCGCTGATTGCGGAAGTTGGTTTGTTGGTCCAGACATCGGCCCGCGGGAGTGCATCCCGGCGGGCTTTGCTGCTGGTGGGTATCGCCACCGCCAAACCGAAATGCTGAATGCAGAGTCGCAAGCCTCTGCATGGAACTGAATCAATGTCGAATCCTCAAGTCGAAACCGTGACCACCAGCGCCGACAAGGCGAAGCTGGGTGTTGCTGCGCTGCTGCTGGTTGCTGCCTTGGTGGCCTATTACGGTCTGGCCAAGCAAGGTCAGTGGGTTCAGTGGGGTGCTTTGCTGGTGTTGTTGGCGGCAGCTTTGGCGGCTTTCTTCACCTCCGAAACCGGCAAATCCTTGATCGCCTACGGCCGCGACTCCTCGCGCGAAGTGCGCAAGGTGGTTTGGCCGACGCATAAAGAAGCGCGCCAGATGACCGGCTATGTGTTTGCCTTCGTCGTGGTCATGGCCTTGTTCTTGTGGATCACGGACAAGACCCTGGAGTGGGTCATCTATGACCTGATTCTGGGCTGGAAGCGTTGATCGAAAGCGAACGGGCGCCTGCGGGCGTCTTTCGCGCTGGAATTGAGCCGCAAGGCAAGCGTTGTAGAGCGTTGAAGGATTGCAATGACTGAAGAACTAGGCCAAGTGGTGACGGAGGCTGCGGCAGCCCCGGTCGGGCTTCCCAAGCGCTGGTATGTTGTGCACGCCTATTCGGGTATGGAAAAGGCCGTCGAGCGCAATTTGCGCGAGCGCATTGATCGCGCCGGTATGCAAGACAAGTTCGGCCGAATCTTGGTGCCAACCGAAGAAGTCGTCGAGTTGAAGAACGGCAAGAAGGCCGTGACTGAGCGTCGTTTCTTCCCCGGCTATGTGCTGGTGGAGATGGTCATGGAAGACGACACCTGGCACTTGGTCAAGCACACGTCCAAAGTCACCGGCTTTGTCGGCGGCGCGAAGAACCGCCCGGCGCCCATCTCGGAAGCTGAAGTGATGAAGATCGTCAGCCAGATGCAAGAGGGCGTCGAGAAGCCCCGGCCTAAGGTCGAGTGGATGGTGGGCGAAGTGGTGCGAGTCAAGGAAGGCCCGTTCACAGACTTCAACGGTGCGATCGAGGACGTCAACTACGACAAGTCCAAGGTCCGCGTCTCGGTCACCATCTTCGGCCGCGCCACACCGGTCGAGTTGGATTTCTCGCAGGTCGAGAAGGTTTGATCGGCGTCATAAGTTCAAGAGCCTGACAGGGCTCGTGCAGTTCGCAAGAGCGGCACATCCTGTCCGTAGTCAGCCTGCGACGAGACGCGGGCAAGAGGAGCAAGGGTAACGGGGCATCAAGCCTCTAGTCCCTTGCGCTAGCACTCAAGAGTTGCGGCGCGGCCGCTGCGGCTCTGTCAGGAGAAATCATGGCCAAGAAAATTGTCGGCTTTATCAAGCTGCAAGTTGCGGCAGGCAAGGCTAATCCTTCGCCTCCGGTCGGTCCGGCGCTGGGTCAGCGCGGTCTGAACATCATGGAGTTCTGCAAGGCGTTCAACGCTCAGACCCAAGGCCACGAGCCGGGTATGAAGTTGCCGGTGGTCATCACCGCCTTCGCAGACAAGAGCTTCACCTTCGTGATCAAGTCGCCCCCGGCGACTGCCCTGATCAAGAAGGCTGTCAAGCTGGACAAGGGTTCGGCAAAGCCCCATCTGGAAAAGGTCGGCAAGCTGACCCGCGCCCAGTTGGAAGAAATCGCCAAGATCAAGGTCAAGGATTTGACCGCTGCTGATCTGGACGCTGCCGTTCGTACGATTGCTGGTTCCGCTCGCTCGATGGGCGTGCTGGTGGAGGGTGTTTGAGATGGCAAAGCTGACTAAACGCCAAAAGGCTCTGCAAGGCAAGGTCGAAACCACCAAGCTGTACCCGCTGAGCGAAGCGCTGGCCCTGGTGAAGAGCCTGGCCACCGCCAAGTTTGACGAGTCCATCGACGTGGCCGTGCAACTGGGCGTGGACGCCAAGAAGTCTGACCAAGTCGTTCGCGGCGCGGTCGTGATGCCTCACGGCCTTGGCAAGACCAAGCGCGTGGCTGTGTTCGCACAAGGTGCCAAGGCTGAAGAAGCCAAGGCTGCCGGTGCTGACGTGGTCGGCATGGAAGACCTGGCCGAGCGTATCAAGGCTGGCGACATGCCTTTCGACGTCGTGATCGCGTCCCCGGACACGATGCGTATCGTCGGTACCCTGGGTCAAGTGCTGGGCCCGCGTGGCCTGATGCCTAACCCCAAGGTCGGCACCGTCACGCCCGATGTGGCCACTGCAGTCAAGAACGCCAAGGCTGGTCAAGTCCAGTTCCGCGTTGACAAGGGCGGCATCATTCACGGCACGCTGGGTCGTCGTTCGTTCGACAACGACAAGCTGGAAGGCAATCTGCGCGCCCTGATCGAAGCCCTGAACAAGGCCAAGCCGGCCACCAGCAAGGGTGTCTACCTGCGCAAGGTCGCGATCTCTTCCACCATGGGCGTTGGCGCCCGCGTGGAAGTGGCCAGCATCAACGCTCAAGCTTCGGCCTGAGTTTGAAGAAATGAGGTGCGGCGCTTGTCTGGCGCCGCGCTGATGAATTGGTGGGCTGAGGCTCGACAGAAGACAGTCCCCTGCGGATTGTCTTGTGCGTAACGAAGGCCATTGCGCACGCAAGCGCAAAGGCCGGGTGTTCGCAGTGTTGAGCATCAGGTCATCCAAGACCGTTGGTGTCGCGTCGCTTTTCAGTGGCGCGGCTTAATCGAAAGCCCGGTGCAAGCCGGGTCGGAAACCAACGCAGATGGCGGTCCCGCTGTAAAGGTTTGATTTGTTCTTCGTTCTGAACTGGGCGAAGGGCGGGTTTCCTGGACAGAAGGTCGCTGAACCCGGGTGTGTCCGGAGCCGCAAGGCAAAGGACACGTTTTTGTGAGGAGTAGACCTTGAGTCTCAATCGCAACGAGAAAGCAGCCGTCGTTACGGATGTGGCAGCCCAAGCGGCGAAGTCGCAGACCCTGGCGTTGGCCGAATACCGTGGCCTCACCGTTGAAGCCTTGAACAAGCTGCGCGTCGAAGCGCGTGCCAAGGGTGTGTATCTTCACGTGCTGAAGAACACCCTGGCGCGTCGTGCCGTCGCCGGTACCCCGTTCGAGGCTGCTTCGGAGAGCATGGTCGGCCCGCTGATCTATGGCTTTTCTGAAGACGCTGTGGCCGCGGCCAAAGTCATTGCTGACTTTGCCAAGACCAACGACAAACTGATCATCAAGGGCGGAGCCTACGGTGGCAAGGCACTGGATGCCAATGGCGTGAAAGCCCTGGCATCGGTCCCCAGCAAGGAAGTCCTGCTGGCGCAACTGTTGGGTCTCATGCAGTCGCCGGTGTCGCGTTTCGCACGTGTCATCGCCGCTGTGTCCGAGCAACGTGGTGGTGCAGCTGCTCCGGCAGAAGCCGAAGCCGCGCCTGCTGCCTGAACGATCTGCTGTTAAAGCAACCATTAACTGAATCTAGGAGCCTCAAATGGCATTCGATAAAGACGCATTCATCACCGCCCTGGACGCCATGACCGTTCTGGAACTCAATGACCTGGTCAAGGCCATTGAAGAGAAGTTCGGCGTGTCCGCTGCTGCTATGGCCGCTCCGGCCGCTGGTGGCGCCGCTGCTGGTGCAGCCGCTGCTGAAGAGCAGACCGAGTTCAACGTTGTGCTGCTGGAAGCCGGCGCCAACAAGGTGTCCGTCATCAAGGCCGTGCGCGAAATCACCGGTCTGGGTCTGAAGGAAGCCAAGGACCTGGTCGACGGCGCTCCCAAGGCTGTCAAGGAAGCCGTGGCCAAGGCCGATGCCGAAGCCGCCAAGAAGAAGCTGGAAGAAGCCGGCGCCAAGGTCGAAGTCAAGTAATTGGCTCAGGGGGCGGGCTTTGCAGCCTTCCCCCGTTGACCCGGTAGCGACCGGCTCTGCGCTCTTGTTGATGTCCCGCCTGACGAGGTCTTGGGGATGCTGGCAAGCAGCAAAAAGCTTCGGTCAAAACCTGAAAGGGGTAGGTCTACGGACCTCCCCCTTTTGCTGTTTTAGGGGTTAGTCCTGTTGAGAATAGTTGAAAGCTTCGCGCGAGGTATGATGCGCGGTTCTTTCAAGTGTTCTCTGATCCGACTGCAGAGATCCGGTTTGGTCGGGCCCAGGTGCAATGCCAGGGTTGTCCGCCAGCGGTTGGTAGTGGCCAACCACCAAGCATCGAGCCATCCGTTCTGGATGTGGCTCGTGAAGCCAGTCGCCGACGAAGCCCGTCCCACGGCCAGGGGTGGGCTCTCGACACGGAGTGTTTATGGCGCAAGCAACCCCCTATAGCTATACCGAGCGCAAGCGGATTCGCAAGAGCTTCGGCAAGCGCGAGAGCGTTCTCAACGTTCCCTATTTGCTCACCATGCAGAAAGAGGCCTATGTGGCCTTCCTGCAAAAGGACGTTCCCCCCGCCAAACGCAAGGCCGAAGGCCTGCAGGCAGCCTTCCTTTCCGCGTTCCCGATTGTTTCGCACAACGGTTTCGTGGAAATGAAATTCCTCGAATTCAACATCGCCAAGCCGCCGTTCGACACCCGTGAGTGTCAGCAGCGGGGCTTGACCTATGCAGCCGCCGTGCGTGCGCGCCTGCAGATGATCATCTATGACCGTGAATCGCCCCAGGCGAAGACCGTCAAGGAAATCAAGGAACAAGAGGTCTACATGGGCGAAGTGCCCCTGATGACCGACTATGGTTCCTTCATCGTCAATGGCACTGAGCGTGTCATCGTCTCGCAGCTGCACCGTTCGCCCGGCGTGTTCTTCGAACACGACAAGGGCAAGACCCACTCGTCCGGCAAGCTGCTGTTCTCGGCCCGCATCATTCCTTACCGCGGCTCGTGGCTGGACTTCGAATTCGACGCCAAGGACATCTTGTTCTTCCGTGTCGACCGCCGCCGCAAGATGCCGGTCACCATCCTGCTCAAGGCCATCGGCCTGAACCCCGAGCAGATCCTGGCCCACTTCTTCGTCTTCGACAACTTCCGTCTGATGGACGTGGGTGCGCAGATGGAATTCGTGGCCGACCGCCTGAAGGGCGAAGTCGCTCGCTTTGACATCACCGACAAGAGCGGTGCGGTCATCGTCGAGAAGGACAAGCGCATCACCGCGCGCCACACCCGCCAGCTGGAGCAATCCGGCACTCAGCACGTCACCGTGCCCGAAGACTTCTTGCTCGGCCGAGTGCTGGCCAAGAACATGGTCGACGGCGACACCGGCGAGATCATCGCCAAGGCCAATGACGAGCTGACCGATGCGCTGCTGAAGAAGCTGCGCTCGGCTGGCATCAAGGACGTGCAGTGCCTGTTCACCAATGAACTGGACGAAGGCGCCTACATCAGCCAAACCCTGGCCACCGACGAAACCGTCGACCAGCTGGCTGCCCGCGTCGCCATCTACCGCATGATGCGCCCCGGCGAGCCGCCGACGGAAGACGCCGTCGAGGCTCTGTTCAACCGCCTGTTCTACAACGCCGATACCTACGATCTGTCGCGCGTGGGCCGGATGAAGTTCAACGCCCGTGCTGGCCGCGACACGCCCGAAGGCGCGATGACGCTGTCCAACGAGGACATCCTGGACGTCGTCAAGATCCTGGTCGAGCTGCGCAATGGCCGCGGCGAAGTCGATGACATCGACCACTTGGGCAACCGTCGCGTGCGTTGCGTGGGCGAACTGGCCGAAAACCAGTACCGCTCGGGCTTGGCTCGTATCGAAAAGGCCGTCAAGGAACGTCTGGGCCAGGCCGAGACCGAAGCCCTGATGCCCCATGACCTGATCAACAGCAAGCCGATCTCGGCTGCACTGAAGGAATTCTTCGGTGCCTCGCAGCTGTCGCAGTTCATGGACCAAACCAACCCGCTGTCGGAAATCACGCACAAGCGTCGTGTTTCCGCCCTGGGCCCGGGCGGTCTGACTCGCGAACGTGCCGGCTTCGAAGTCCGGGACGTGCACCCCACCCATTACGGCCGCGTCTGCCCGATCGAAACGCCGGAAGGCCCGAACATCGGTCTGATCAATTCCCTGGCGCTGTACGCTCAGTTGAACGAGTACGGCTTCCTGGAAACGCCGTATCGCCGCGTGGTTGAAGGCAAGGTCACCAAGCAGATCGACTACCTGTCCGCCATCGAGGAAGGCAAGTACGTCATCGCTCAGGCCAATGCCTCGCTGAGCAAGGAAGGCGCGCTGATCGACGAGCTGGTCTCGGCCCGTGAAAACGGTGAATCGGTGCTGACCTCGCCCGAGCGCATCCAGTACATGGACGTGGCTCCGACCCAGATCGTGTCGGTTGCCGCCTCGCTCGTGCCCTTCCTGGAGCACGACGATGCGAACCGCGCACTGATGGGCGCCAACATGCAACGTCAAGCCGTGCCCATCCTGCGCCCCGAAAAGGCCCTGGTGGGTACCGGTGTCGAGCGCGTGGCGGCCAAGGACTCGGGCACCGTGGTGGCAGCTCGCC
The DNA here is from genome assembly GCF_025717675.1 of Paucibacter sp. DJ2R-2. Classification (GTDB taxonomy): domain Bacteria; phylum Pseudomonadota; class Gammaproteobacteria; order Burkholderiales; family Burkholderiaceae_C; genus Paucibacter_A. The sequence goes on along the minus strand of NZ_JAJIRT010000016.1, from coordinate 30,707 downwards.
GCGGCGGTATCGTGGACTACGTGGACACCAACCGTATCGTGATTCGCGTCAATGACGCGGAGACCGTGGCCGGTGAAGTCGGCGTCGACATCTACAACCTGATCAAGTACCAGCGTTCCAACCAGAACACCAACATTCACCAGCGCCCGATCGTCAAGCGCGGTGACCATGTGGCGGCTGAAGACATCATCGCGGACGGTGCCTCTACCGACATCGGTGAACTGGCGCTGGGCCAGAACATGTTGGTCGCCTTCATGCCCTGGAACGGCTACAACTTCGAAGACTCGATCCTGATCTCCGAACGCGTGATCGCCGAAGACCGCTACACCTCGATCCACATCGAGGAACTGGTGGTCAACGCGCGTGACACCAAGCTGGGCAGCGAAGAAATCACCCGCGACATTCCCAACCTGTCCGAGCAGCAACTGGCTCGCCTGGACGAGTCGGGCATCGTCTACGTCGGCGCCGAAGTGAACCCCGGCGACGTGCTGGTGGGCAAGGTCACTCCGAAGGGCGAGACCACGCTGACTCCGGAAGAGAAGCTGCTGCGCGCCATCTTCGGTGAGAAGGCGTCCGACGTGAAGGACACGTCCCTGCGTGTCGACCAAGGCACCTCGGGCACCGTCATCGACGTGCAGGTCTTCACCCGCGAAGGCATCCAGCGTGACAAGCGCGCCCAGCAGATCATCGACGATGAACTGAAGCGCTTCCGCCTGGACCTGAACGACCAGCTGCGCATCGTCGAGGCCGACGCCTTTGACCGTATCGAAAAGCTGCTGATCGGCCGCGTGGCCAACGGCGGCCCGCAGAAGATCGCCAAGGGCACGGTCATCGACAAGGCCTATCTGTCCGGCGTCGACAAGTTCCATTGGTTCGACATCCGTCCCGCCGAGGACGAAGTCGCCAACCAGCTGGAATCGATCAAGAACTCCCTGGAGCAGACCCGTCACAGCTTCGACCTGGGCTTTGAAGAAAAGCGCAAGAAGCTCACGCAAGGCGACGAATTGCCGGCTGGCGTGCTGAAGATGGTCAAGGTTTATCTGGCCGTCAAGCGCCGCCTGCAGCCTGGCGACAAGATGGCCGGCCGTCACGGCAACAAGGGTGTGGTGTCCAAGATCGCTCCGATCGAAGACATGCCCTATATGGCCGACGGTACGCCTGCCGACATCGTGCTGAACCCGCTGGGCGTGCCTTCGCGGATGAACGTGGGTCAGGTGCTGGAAGTCCACTTGGGCTGGGCCGGCAAGGGCATTGGCCAGCGCATCGGCGACATGCTGCAGGAACACGCTCGCGTGTCCGAGCTGCGTCAGTTCTTCGATGAGCTGTACAACAAGTCCGGCGGCAAGGCCGAGCATTTGGACGACCTGAGCGACGACGAGATCCTCGAAATGGCCAGCAATCTGCGCCATGGCGTGCCGTTTGCGACGCCGGTGTTTGACGGTGCCAAGGAAGATGAAATCCGCGCCATGCTGAAGCTGGCCTACCCGGATGACATCGCCGCCAAGAAGGGCCTGACCGCCACGCGCACCCAGGCTTATCTGTCGGACGGCCGCAGCGGCGAGCGCTTCGAGCGCCCGACCACCGTCGGCTACATGCATGTCCTGAAGCTGCACCACTTGGTGGACGACAAGATGCACGCCCGTTCGACCGGCCCCTACAGCTTGGTCACCCAGCAGCCGCTGGGTGGTAAGGCTCAGTTCGGTGGCCAGCGTTTCGGTGAGATGGAAGTGTGGGCGCTGGAAGCTTATGGCGCCTCCTACATCCTGCAGGAAATGCTGACGGTCAAGTCCGACGACGTGAACGGCCGGACCAAGGTCTACGAGAGCATCGTCAAGGGTGAGCACACGATCGAAGCCGGCATGCCGGAATCGTTCAACGTGCTGGTCAAGGAAATCCGTTCGCTCGGTATCGATATTGAGTTGGAACGCAACTAAGGCAGGGCGGGGGATCTCCGCCGTGGCGCATGAAGCGCCCGGCGGTGCCCTTTCCTTTGAGCTGAACGTTTTGTATCCGACTAAAAAACCAAGGAGTTATGCATGAAAGGCTTGCTGGACCTTTTCAAGCAGTTCACACCCGACGAACATTTCGACGCAATCAAGATCGGGCTCGCATCGCCCGAGAAGATTCGCTCGTGGTCTTTCGGCGAGGTAAAGAAACCTGAGACGATCAACTACCGCACGTTCAAGCCCGAGCGTGACGGCCTGTTCTGCGCCAAGATCTTCGGCCCCATCAAGGACTATGAGTGCCTGTGCGGCAAGTACAAGCGCCTGAAGCACCGCGGCGTCATCTGCGAGAAGTGCGGCGTTGAAGTCACCCAGACCAAGGTTCGCCGTGACCGCATGGGTCACATCGACCTGGCCGCGCCTTGCGCTCACATCTGGTTCCTGAAGTCCCTGCCTTCTCGCTTGGGCCTGGTGCTGGACATGACGCTGCGCGACATCGAACGCGTGTTGTACTTTGAAGCGTATGTGATCGTCGATCCGGGCATGACCCCGCTGAAGAAATTCGCGATCATGACCGAAGACGACTACGACGCGAAGCGCGTGGAATTCGGTGACGAGTTCATCGCGCTGATGGGCGCGGAGGGCATCAAGAAGTTGCTGGAAGAGATGGATCTCGACGTCGAGATCGATCGCTTGCGCAACGACATGACCGGCTCCGAGCTCAAGGTCAAGAAGAACTCCAAGCGCCTCAAGGTCATGGAAGCCTTCAAGCGTTCGGGCATCAAGCCGAACTGGATGGTGCTGGAAGTGCTGCCCGTGCTGCCGCCGGACCTGCGTCCGCTGGTACCGCTGGACGGCGGCCGCTTCGCGACCTCCGACCTGAACGACCTGTATCGCCGCGTCATCAACCGCAACAACCGTCTGGCTCGCCTGCTCGAGTTGAAGGCCCCTGAAATCATCGTGCGCAATGAAAAGCGCATGCTGCAGGAAGCCGTGGACTCGCTGCTGGACAACGGCCGTCGCGGCAAGGCCATGACCGGCGCCAACAAGCGCGCGCTCAAGTCCCTGGCCGACATGATCAAGGGCAAGAGCGGTCGTTTCCGTCAGAACTTGCTGGGTAAGCGCGTCGACTATTCCGGTCGTTCGGTGATTACCGTGGGCCCGACTCTGAAGCTGCATCAGTGCGGTCTGCCCAAGCTGATGGCCCTGGAACTGTTCAAGCCTTTCATCTTCTCGCGCCTCGAAGCCATGGGCATCGCGACGACGATCAAGGCCGCCAAGAAGGAAGTCGAATCCGGCACTCCCGTGGTCTGGGACATCCTGGAAGAGGTCATCAAGGAGCACCCGGTTCTGTTGAACCGTGCGCCTACGCTGCACCGTCTGGGCATCCAGGCTTTTGAGCCGGTGCTGATTGAAGGCAAGGCCATCCAACTGCACCCGCTCGTCTGCTCGGCCTTCAACGCCGACTTCGACGGTGACCAGATGGCTGTTCACGTGCCGCTGTCGATCGAAGCGCAGATGGAAGCCCGCACCCTGATGCTGGCCTCCAACAACGTGCTGTTCCCGGCTTCCGGTGAACCGTCGATCGTGCCGTCGCAAGACGTGGTGCTGGGTCTGTACTACGCGACCCGCGAGCGCATCAACGGCAAGGGCGAGGGCATGGTGTTCTCGGACATCTCGGAAATGATCCGCGCGCTGGAAAACGGCGCCGTCGAGATCACGGCCAAGATCAATGTCCGCATGGTTCAGTACACCAAGGGCGAGGCCGAGGGCGAGTGGATCCCCGAGACCAAGTTGGTGAGCACGACCGTCGGTCGTGCGCTGCTGAGCGAAATCCTGCCCAAGGGCCTGCCGTTCTCGAACATCGACAAGGCCCTGAAGAAGAAGGAAATCTCGCGCCTGATCAACACTTCCTTCCGCAAGTGCGGTCTGAAGGAAACCGTGGTGCTGGCTGACAAGCTGCTGCAATCCGGTTTCAAGCTGGCCACGCGTGCGGGTATCTCGATCGCGGTTGACGACATGCTGGTGCCGCCTGAAAAGCCGGTGCTGATCGCCCGCGCCGAGAAGGAAGTCAAAGAGATCGAGCAGCAATACGTCTCCGGTCTGGTGACAGCCGGCGAGCGCTACAACAAGGTCGTGGATATCTGGGGCAAGACCGGCGACGAAGTCGGCAAGGTCATGATGAGCCAGCTGTCCAAGCAGAAGACCATCGACCGTCATGGCAAGGAAGTGAACGAAGAATCGTTCAACTCCATCTACATGATGGCCGACTCCGGCGCTCGTGGTTCTGCCGCTCAGATTCGCCAGCTCTCCGGTATGCGGGGTCTGATGGCCAAGCCTGATGGCTCCATCATTGAGACGCCGATTACCGCGAACTTCCGCGAAGGCCTGAACGTGTTGCAGTACTTCATCTCCACCCACGGTGCTCGTAAGGGCCTGGCGGATACGGCGCTGAAGACCGCGAACTCGGGTTACCTGACCCGCCGTCTGGTCGACGTGACGCAGGATCTGGTGGTGATCGAGGACGATTGCGGCACCGACAACGGCATCGCCATGCGCGCCCTGGTCGAAGGCGGTGAAGTGATCGAATCGCTGCGCGACCGCATTCTGGGTCGTGTGGCCGCCATCGATGTGCTGCACCCCGAGACTCAGAACGTGCTGCTGGCCGCAGGCACCATGCTGGACGAGGACAACCTCGACATGCTGGAAGCTGCCGGCGCCGACGAGGTCAAGGTCCGCACACCGCTGACTTGCGCCACACGCTTCGGCCTGTGCGCCAAGTGCTATGGCCGCGATCTGGGCCGCGGTGGCCTGGTCAACATCGGTGAAGCGGTCGGCGTGATTGCCGCCCAGTCCATCGGTGAGCCGGGTACCCAGCTGACCATGCGTACCTTCCACATCGGTGGTGCGGCATCGCGTGCAGCTGTGGCTTCGAGCGTGGACGCCAAGTCCGACGGCTTGATCGGCTTCAACGCCACCATGCGCTATGTGACGAACGGCAAGGGTGAGCTGGTGGTGATTTCGCGTTCCGGCGAAATCATCATTGCTGACCAACATGGCCGCGAGCGCGAGCGCCACAAGGTGCCTTACGGCGCGATCCTGAGCATTAAGCCGGATCAGGCCATCAAGGCTGGCACCATCCTGGCCAATTGGGACCCGCTGACCCGCCCCATCATCACCGAGTTCGCCGGTCAGGCGCGCTTCGAGAATGTGGAAGAAGGCGTGACCGTGGCCAAGCAGGTCGACGAAGTGACCGGTCTGTCCACCCTGGTGGTGATCGATCCCAAGCGTCGCGGCGCCGCCAAGGTCGTGCGTCCGCAGGTCAAGCTGCTCGACGCCAACGGCAACGAAGTGAAGATCCCTGGTACCGACCACTCGGTGACGATCGGCTTCCCGGTCGGTGCGCTGGTGCAGGTGCGTGACGGTCAAGACCTGGCCCCGGGTGAAGTGCTTGCACGTATCCCGATGGAAGGTCAGAAGACTCGAGACATTACCGGCGGTCTGCCGCGTGTGGCCGAGCTGTTCGAAGCCCGTTCGCCCAAGGATGTGGGTGTGCTGGCCGAGCTGACCGGTACGGTGTCTTTCGGTAAGGAGACCAAGGGCAAGAACCGCCTGGAAATCACCGACCCCGATGGCAAGAAGCACGAAGAGCTGGTGCCCAAGGAAAAGAACATCTTGGTGCACGAAGGCCAGGTGGTCAACCGCGGCGAATTGATTGTGGACGGCGCTGCCGACCCGCAAGACATCCTGCGCCTCTTGGGCATGGAAGAGCTGGCTCGCTACATCGTTGATGAAGTGCAGGACGTGTACCGTTTGCAAGGTGTGAAGATCAACGACAAGCACATCGAGGTGATCGTTCGCCAGATGCTGCGTCGTGTGCAGATCACCAATGCCGGCGACTCCAGCTACATCATCAACGAGCAAGTGGAACGCTCGGAGCTGTTCGATACCAACGATCGTCTGCGCAAGGAAGGCAAGGTTCCGGCCACCTATTCCGACGTACTGATGGGTATCACCAAGGCTTCGCTGTCGACCGACTCCTTCATCTCGGCCGCTTCCTTCCAGGAAACGACCCGCGTGCTGACCGAGGCTGCCATCATGGGCAAGCGCGACGAGCTGCGTGGCCTGAAGGAAAACGTCATCGTCGGCCGCCTGATCCCCGCAGGTACCGGCATGGCCTTCCACCGCGCCCGCTTCGCCAAGGAGAAGATGGACGACGCCGAGCGCCGCGCCATTGCTCAGCAAGAAGCCGAGGAACTGGCTTCTGCGCAGATGGCCAGCGTCGACGCAGGCGCCGAGCCGGCTGCCGAGTAAACAGCGGCCACAAGCCAGCCCCTTTGATCCCGGAGCGCCCAGAAGGGCTCCGCATCAAAACAAAGGCCGCCCGATCTTGCGATCGGGCGGCCTTTTCATTGGGCGCGAGGCAGGCTTTATCGGTCGCTGCAATCGGTACGGAGCGGCCGTTCGCTCAGTTTTGAATACGAACGCAGAGTTCGCAGAGGACCGCAGAGGTCGCAGAGAGAAAGGCAGGAATTTTGGTCTCAGCGTTCTCTGCGGTCCTCAGCGAGCTCTGCGTGCTGAAACTTCTCTGCGAACGACGGCTCTGGGCTGTGAACCGATATCCCTGAAGAGGCTGCTTCAGTAATTCAAAGCGCTCACTCGTCCCCGAATAACTGTCCGTGGGCTTTCGGCGGGGTCATGCCGAGATGGCGGTAGGCTGCCAGCGTGGCGATGCGGCCGCGCGGAGTGCGTTGGAGAAAGCCTTGCTGGATCAGGTAGGGCTCGATCACGTCTTCGATCGTTCCGCTTTCTTCGCCAATGGCGGCGGCGACATTGTCGAGGCCGACCGGGCCGCCGTCGAAGCGGTGCACGATGGCTTCGAGCAGTTTGCGGTCCATCAGGTCAAAGCCCTGCGGGTCGACGTCCAGCATGGCCAGAGCTTTGTCGGCGATGTCCTTGCCGATGCGACCGTCTCCCTTCACTTCAGCGTAGTCGCGCACACGGCGCAGCAGGCGGTTGGCGATACGCGGCGTGCCGCGCGAGCGCCGGGCAATCTCCAGCGCACCCTCGGTGTCGATTGGGCTGTTCAGCAGGGCGGCCGAGCGGGTCACGATGCGCTGCAGTTCGGCGGCGGTGTAAAACTCCAGCCGCGCGACGATGCCGAAGCGGTCGCGCAGCGGGTTGGTCAACATGCCGGCGCGGGTGGTGGCACCGACCAGGGTGAAGGGCTGCAGATCGAGTTTGATCGAGCGGGCGGCCGGGCCTTCGCCGATCATGATGTCGATCTGGTAGTCCTCCAGCGCCGGATAGAGGATTTCCTCGACCACGGGCGAGAGCCGGTGGATCTCGTCGATGAAGAGCACATCGTTCTTCTCGAGATTGGTCAGGATCGCGGCCAAGTCCTTGGGCTTCTCCAGCACCGGCCCCGAGGTCTGGCGCAGGTTCACCCCGAGCTCGGCGGCAATGATGTGGGACAGCGTCGTCTTGCCCAGACCCGGCGGGCCGAACAGCAGCACATGGTCCAAGGCTTCGTCGCGTTTGCGCGCGGCGCCGATGAAGATCTCGAGTTGTTCCCGCGCCTTGGCTTGCCCCACGTACTCGTCCAGCAGCTTGGGCCGCAAGGCGCGTTCGATCGCTTCTTCGCGCGGCGAAGCAGGTGCGGCGCTGATGACGCGGCTGACCTGGCTGGCGAAGTCGTCGGTTTGAATGCTCATGCGAAAAGGCTCCGGCAGCAGTCCATCAAGATCATCAACGCGACAGCGACTTCAGGGCCTGCTTGATGCCCTCGCTGACGCCCACGTCCGGCGGCAGCAGTTTGAGCGCCGCGGCGGCTTCCTTCTCGCTGTAGCCCAGGGCCACCAGGGCCTGCAGGATGTCGCCTTGGTTGTCGTTCACCAGGCTGGCCGGCAGGGCCAGATCGGGGCCCAGCTTGCCCTTGAGTTCCAGCAGCAGGCGCTCGGCGGTCTTCTTGCCGATGCCCGGCACTTTGACCAAGCGGCCGGCTTCCTGCTTGGAGACCGCCTGCGCCAACTCGGCGACCGAGAGGCCGGATAGCAGGGACAGCGCCATCTTGGGGCCGACTCCGCTGATCTTGATCAGCTGGCGGAAGGTGGCGCGTTCCTCGCTGCTGAGGAAGCCGTAGAGGATTTGCGCATCCTCGCGCACGACGAAATGGGTCAGCAGCGCGACGCGCTCGCCCAGGCCCGGCAGGTTGTAGAAGGTGCTCATGGGCACGTCGACCTCGTAGCCGACGCCCTGCACATCAATGAGGAGCTGCGGGGGCGATTTTTCCGCGATGACGCCTGTGAGTCTGCCGATCATCGGCGCATTATCGTGCGCCCCCGAGGGCTGAGCTTCAGTTCCTGCCGAACAGGCCCAGGCGCTGAGCTTCCAGGGCCGCTTCGGCGCGCGAGGACACGTTGAGCTTGCGGTAGATCTGCTTCACGTAGTCGGCAATCGTGTGGCGGGACAGGCCCAGCTGCACACCAATCTCTGGCAAGGTGAAGCCCTTGGCCACGCGCAGCAGCACCTCGGTCTCCCGGTCGGTCAGTGAGACCTCGTGCAAAACAGCCGCTGCCTGCGGGCGCTTCTGGTTGGCGAAGTGCGAGATCACCTTGCGGGCGATCGAGGGCGAAAGCGGCGGCTCGCCTTGGCTCATGCGCTGCAGCTGTTCAACCAGCAGTTCGCGAGACTGCTCTTTCAGCAGATAGCCGAATGCGCCCGCTTGCAGGGCCGGGAACAGGTGCTCGTCATCGTCATGGATGGTGACGATGACCGACTGCACCTCAGGCTGCTTCTCACGCAGGGCAGCGATCACGTCCACGCCCGATCCGTCGGGCAGGCCCAGGTCCAGCAGTGCCAAGTTGAAGCGCTGGCTGTTGACCAAGGCCAGCGCGTCTTGCACGCGCGAGCACTCGGTGATCTGGGCATTGGCGAACACTTGTTTCACCAAGGCCTTCAGCCAGGCGCGGATCTCGGGAATGTCTTCAAGCAGCAGGATGTGGTCCATGGCGGTCTCGGTCGTCCCGTGGTCACGCGGTATGCGCGCCTACTGGGTGGCATTCAAAGAGTCTGGAAGCGGTTCCAGCGATACGGCAATTTCGACAAATGAAAAAAGAAACTGAAGGCGGCATGGCGGCCGACGTTCGAATTCAGAGCGGGATTGTGAGGCGGATCACGGTTCCCCAGCCCGGGCCCGATTCAACCAAGCATTGTCCCTGCATCTGCTTGGCACGCGACTTCATGCTGGCCATGCCATGACCCCGGTCCAGGCGGCCGTCGAGCTCGGCTGGAATGCCTTGTCCATTGTCTTGGATGACGACCACGAAATCACCGTCTTGCACCGAGCAGCTGATCATGCAGTTGGTGCCGCCGCTGTGCTTGATGATGTTGCTGACCGCCTCGCGGAAGATCCGTGTGGTCTGCACGTAAGCCCGCGCTGGAAGCGTGTGCACCAGATCCTCGGACGGCGACTTCCATTCGGCATTGATATTGGCCTGGCCCAGGCGCGACACCACCTCGGCGCGCCAGTCACCCAGCGCGTCGAGCAGTTGAACCGGCTTGCCGGTCAGGCCACGCACCGACAGCCGCATTTCCTCCAGGGCTTCCCGGGCGAGGCTGGAGATGCGATCCGATTCGCTGGTGTGCACGATGGTCAGGAGCTTGGCGCCCAGGTCATCGTGCAGGTCGGCCGCGATACGCTTGCGCTCGCGCTCGGTCACCTGCTCCAGGCGTTGCTCGGCGATCACGCCAAAGTTTCGCTCCATCTCGCTGACCCGCTCCTGCATGCGCTGCTCGAACTGCGCATGTTCCTTTTCGGCTTCCACCCGGTCGCGGGCAAAGCCGAGCAGGTATTGCAAACCCATGGCCAGCAAAGCCGCCGGCAGCAGCAAGGCCAGCCAGGCGCTGATGTCTTGCAGCCCGTTCAGGCCCGGCGCCACCGGAATGGCCGCGACGGCGGTCGCCAGCAAGCCCAGGCCACAGAGCGCCAGCAAAGCCGGCGCAAAGCGCGCCTCGGGGCGCCGGCTGCCGGGTGATGGCTCGGGCTTGCCGCCTTTGCCGACTTGGAGGCTGGCACGGCGCTTCCAGCTGAAGGTCAAGGCCAGCAAGGACTCCAAGGTCAGCAGCAAGGGCACGCTGTGCAGCAGCAGCGCAGCGTTGGGGTTGGCATGGTTGCGAAGTGCGACAGCCAATGCGGGCAGCAAGAGCAGCTGGCCGAACAGGGCCAGGTCTTGCCACAGCGGCATCGGCACCGGCCGGTGGAGCAGAAATTTGATGCTGCACCAGGTCCCAAAGGCCGCCAGGCTCAGGTTCAAGCCCAGCGCCAGGCCGGGGCTCAGGCCCGCGCCGGCCACCGTCAGCACTGCCGTCAACGCCAAGCAGAGCAGCCAGGCGCCAAGCCCCAGGCCGGCACCGCGCTCATGGCCATGCCGGTAGGCGAAGGCGGCCACAGCCAGCCCCATGACCAGGAGCATGCCGGCCAGGCCGGCCAGGGGAAGGGCGCCCAGCGGCGGGCTGGCCGCCGCTTGGGCGGCGCCGCCAGTGAGCGCGAGGGCCAGTGCGATCGGGCCGGTGGTTGCCATCCGGCGCGAAACGCTCCGTGGCGAGTCTTCCTGTAACAAGCTGTGCATGGGCGTCGATTGTGCAGGAGGCCGGTGACGCTGCAGCAGTGAACAAGGCCGGGTGACAATGCTGTTATTGCCAAATCCCTAGAAGAAAGTACCGCCGTGATCCTTCGTCATGAGTTCGCCCCGGTCGACAACAAGCGTCTGGCCCATCTGTGTGGCAGCCTGGACGAGCATTTGCGGCAGATCGAGGTGGCGCTGGCCGTGCGCATCGGCCGGCAAAACGAGCGTTTCCGCATCGAGGGGCCGAAGGCGGCCGCCGAGCGGGCCTTGCAGCTTCTGGCTGCCCTTTACGAGCGCAGCCGCCGGGCCCTGGCCCCCGAGCTCATGCAGATGGCTTTGGCCGAAGCCGCGGCTGAACTTGGGCCGGCGCGGATGGCGCGCCGATCGGTGCCCAAGACGGCCGCGGCCGCCCGGCCTCCGGCACGGGCTACTGAGCTCGTGCTGCGCACCCGACGGGCCGATCTGGCCGCGCGCACGCCCCGTCAGCATGAGTACCTGCACAACATCCTCAACCAGGACATCACCCTGGGCCTGGGCCCGGCCGGCACCGGCAAGACCTTTCTCGCCGTGGCCTGCGCGGTCGACGCGCTCGAGCGCAGCACCGTGCAGCGCATTGTCCTGACCCGCCCTGCGGTCGAAGCCGGTGAACGCCTCGGCTTTCTGCCCGGTGACCTGACGCAAAAGGTCGACCCCTATTTGCGCCCGCTCTACGACGCCTTGTACGAACTGATGGGCTTTGACAAGGTGACCAAGGCCTTCGAGAAAGGTCAGCTGGAAGTGGCGCCCCTGGCCTTCATGCGCGGTCGCACGCTGAACCACGCCTTCGTCATCCTCGATGAGGCACAAAACACCACGCCCGAGCAGATGAAGATGTTCTTGACGCGCATTGGTTTTGGCAGTCGCTGCGTGGTCACCGGCGACACCAGCCAGATCGATCTGCCCAAGGGCGTGAGCAGCGGCCTGGTCGATGCCGAACAGGTGCTTGCGCAGGTGGATGGGGTGGCCATGACCCGGTTCACCAGTGCCGATGTGCTGCGTCACCCCTTGGTCGCGCGCATCGTTGACGCCTATGAGGCGCGCCACCTCAGCCCCAAAGCGAAGAAAGCCCAGCCATGAGCCTGCCCGAACTGAGTCTGTCCTTGCAATTTGCTGACCCGCGCCACAAGGCGCATCTGCCCCGCCACAAGGTCGCGCGCTGGATCCGCAGCGCCCTGGAGCTGCCGGGCGAGATCACCGTGCGCATCGTCGACGCCGAAGAGGGGCAGCAGCTCAATCGCGAGTTCCGTAGCAAGGACTACGCGACCAATGTGCTGACCTTCGACTACAGCCACGAACCCGTGGTGACGGCCGATCTGGTCATCTGTGCCGAGGTGGTGGAGCGGGAGGCGACAGAGGCCGGCCTGGACCTGGCGGCGCATTACGCCCATATGCTGGTGCACGGCACCCTGCACGCCCAGGGTTATGACCACGAGGAAGACGACGAGGCCGCCTGTATGGAAGCGCGTGAAAGCGAGCTGATGCAGGCCTTGGGTTTTGCCGACCCTTACGCGGCGCGCTGAAACGACGCTTCAGCCGTGGCGCGTGCCTAAATAGCGCTTGCGCCAGAAGAACAGGCCCAGGCCCAGGCCTACGGCCAGCATCAGGCCGAAGGCGACCCAGAAGCCGGCGGCCTTGTGGATCAGGGGCAGGCCGTCGAAGTTCATGCCGAAGATGCCGGTGATCAGGTTCAGCGGCAGGAAGATGGCGGTCAGCACGGTCAGCGTGCGCATGATGGAGTTGGTGCGATGGCCCAGGGCCGAGAAGTGCATCTGCACCGCCGACTCGCTGGACGACTCCATGCGCCGCACATGGGCCAGCACCCGTTCGATGTGCTCGTGCACATCCCGTGAGCGCACCCGCAGCAGCTCGCGCTCGCGCTGTGCCGCCGGTTCCTCAGCCGAGGGCCAATCGTCCAGCACGTCGATCCATTCCTGGATGGCGCTGCGCTGATCCTCGCAGGTGTCTTCCAGCCGATGCAAGGCGTCGCGTGATTCGAGCAGCAGGGGCCAGTCGTCGAAATGGCTGTTGGCGTCCATCAGCGTGCGCTGCAGCGCCGTCATCTGCCGGGTCAGCAGGCGGCGCAGCTCCAGATAGCTGTCCACCATGTGGTTGACCATGCGCAGCATCAGCTCGGCCGGGCTGTTGGGCAGGCGTGCGCTGCCGCGCAGATCGCGGCCTTCGGCCAGGGCGCCCATCTTGCTGGCGAAGTAGTCGCGCACCAGGCAGTCCGTCGGGTGAACCGTCAGCAGCACTCTGTCAAAGACTGCAAAGCCCACTGGGCTGGTGTCGATGGCTTTGAGCGCCTCATGGGTGCTGTGCAGCGTGCCGTGCTCCGGGTCGGCGAGCAGATGCTCGTGGCCAGGCGCGGCTGCCAGTCGTCGGAACACCAGCAAGTCGTACCAACTGGTGTAGTCGAAATGCGAGGGCAGCTGGTTGTTCAGCAGGTCGGAGACATGCAGGTCCACGACTTGGCCGCAGCCCCAGCGCTGCAGGCCTTGCTGGATCTCGCCCAGTTGCAGTTCGAACTCGCGCCGGCCATAGCCCAGCCAGAGGAAGCCATCGCTGGGCAAGTCGGCCGGCAGTTGGTTCAGCTCGGTGAACTGGTCGCCGTGGATGTGGAACAGGCGCATGCCTGGGATCAGCCGGCTTTCGCTTGCTTGAGCAGGCGGGCGGCTTCCAGCGCGAAATACGTCAGCACGCCATCGGCGCCGGCGCGCTTGAAGGCCAGCAGGGATTCCATCATCACCGCGTCGTGGTCCAGCCAGCCGTTGGCGGCGGCGGCCTTGATCATGGCGTACTCGCCGCTGACCTGGTAGGCGAAGGTGGGCACGCGGAACTCGTCTTTCACACGCCGCACGATGTCGAGGTAAGGCATGCCGGGCTTGACCATCACCATATCGGCGCCCTCGGCCAGGTCGAGCCCGACTTCGCGCAGCGCCTCGTCGCTGTTGCCCGGGTCCATCTGGTAGGTCTTTTTGTCGGCCTTGCCCAGGTTGGCGGCCGAGCCGACGGCGTCGCGGAAGGGACCGTAGAAGGCACTCGCGTACTTGGCGCTGTAGGCCATGATGCGGGTGTGGATGTGGCCGTGGGCTTCCAGCGCTGTGCGGATCGCCCCGATGCGGCCGTCCATCATGTCGCTGGGTGCCACGATGTCCACGCCGGCTGCGGCCTGCACCAGGGCTTGCTGGGCCAGGATCTCGACCGTCGGGTCATTGAGGATGTAGCCGCGTTCGTCCAGCACGCCGTCCTGGCCGTGGCTGGTGAAGGGGTCCAGGGCCACATCGGTCAGCACGCCCAGCTCCGGCACCTGCTCCTTCAGCGCCCGCACCACGCGTGGCACCAGGCCGTCGGGGTTGGTGGCTTCGCGGCCGTCGGGGGTCTTCAGCGAGGCATCGATCACCGGGAAGAGCGCCAGCACCGGAATGCCCAGGTCCACGCATTCGCGCGCCACGTCGAGCAGACTTTCCAGGCTCAGGCGCGCCACGCCGGGCATGGAGGCCACCGGCTCCACCCGGTTCTCACCCTCATGCACAAACACCGGCAGGATCAGATCGCTGGCACGCACATGGTGCTCGCGCACCAGGGCCCGGGTGAAGGCATCGCGGCGCAGGCGGCGGGGGCGGCTGGCGGGGTAGGGGGCGGGCAGGGACACAGGGAACTCCGGGCGAGGCAAGGTTGTAATGAACGGGAGGCTGGGGCTGGCTTTGGGCTCACGCAGCGCGGTGGCCCGGGCCTGCGTGAGGGACTGCGCAATCTACGCGACTTCCCTGATGCGCCCCCGGATGACGCTTATGTTAAAATTCACTTCGAATGATAGCCGCAAGGTGGTCGTTCCCTGCTTTTCCTCCCTGAGCAGGAGCCTTAGCGTGATGACAGCGATAAGGCTTTCTCGCCCCGGCTTCATGGCCGGGGCTTTTTTTTGTCTGCGCGCGGCGAAATCGACCGTTTCTGGCGGTTCCTCGCGCGCGTCAAGCCGCCACGCATAATGCGGCGATGCTCTGGATCAAAGCCTTTCACATCGTCTTCGTGGCCAGCTGGTTCGCCGGTCTCTTTTACCTGCCGCGCATCTTCGTCAACCTGGCCATGGTGCCGGCCGACAGCCATGCCGAGCGCGAGCGCCTGCTCTTGATGGCACGCAAGCTCTACCGATTTGCCACCCTGCTGATGATCCCGGCCCTGCTTCTCGGCGGCTGGATGTGGGCGCTGAATTTCAGCGGTTTCAACCAGGGTTGGATGCACACCAAGCTGTTGCTGGTGCTTGGCGTGATCGGCTATCACCACGCCTGCAAGTCCATCCTGCGCAGTTTTGAGCAGTCGGCCAACCGCCGCAGTCACCGCTGGTTCCGTGTTTTCAACGAGTCGGCCGTGCTGATGTTCATTGCCATCGTCGTCCTGGTGGTCGTCAAGCCCTTCTGACCCACGGGCCCAGCTAGCAATGCGCCGCCAAAGCTCTGCATCCTGGCTGGCGCTGGCCTATCTGGCGTTGATCGTCTACGCCAGTCTCTATCCCTTTGGCCCCTGGATGTGGCCGCCGGGGCTGGAGCTGCGCGGCATGCTCAGCCTGCCCTGGTCGCCCTATTTCAGCTGGTTTGACCTGCAGGCGAATCTGCTGGGTTATCTGCCCCTCGGATTCTTGTGTTTTGCCGCCGCCATGCGCAGCGGCTGGAGCTTGCGCGCCGGCGTTTTGGTGACTGCTGCGGCCGGGCCTATGCTGTCCTACGGCCTGGAGACCTTGCAGTACTTCCTGCCCAACCGGGTGCCAGCCTTGGGCGACTTTTTGCTCAACGGCGCCGGCGCCTGGCTGGGGCTTTTTCTGGCCTGGCTGCTTTATCGTTTGGGCGGTCTGCGGCGCTGGGAGGATGTGCGCGATTACTGGTTTCAGCCGCACAGCGCCGGCGCGCTGGCGCTGCTGGCGCTCTGGCCCTTGGGCCTGCTGTTTCCTGCGCCGGTGCCGCTGGGCCTGGGCCAGTGGTTGCCGCGCCTGCAAGTGGCTGCGGTCGATTTGCTGGCTGGCACCCCCTGGGCCTTGCAGTGGGGTGACGAGTTGAACGAGAGCGCCGTGCGCGCGCTGCCGCCTGGCCTGGAGGCGATTGCAATCGCCCTGGGCCTGTTGGCGCCCACCCTGGTGGCGCTGTCGGTGGCGCGGCCGGGCAAGCGCCGGCTGGCGCTGGCACTCGGCGCCTTGGGCCTGGGCGCCCTGGGCACGGCCATCTCCACGGGCCTCAACTTCGGCCCACAACATGCCTGGTCCTGGCTGACTCTGGCCAGCGGGCCGGGTCTGCTGGTCGGTGCGCTGCTGGGCATGGCCGCCAGCGCCTTGCCGCGCCGGGTCAATGCGGCCCTGGGCCTGATCGTGTTGAGCAGCTTGATCGCTCTGGTCAGCCAGGCACCGACCGACCCCTACCTCGAAGAACGACTGCAGACCTGGGAGCTGGGCCGCTTCATCAATATGTACGGCCTGGCCCAATGGCTGGGATGGGTTTGGCCGTTTGCGGCCCTGGCCTGGTTGCTGCGCGTGATCGCCCGCCGCGAGTCTTGAAACAAAGGGTGAACCCCAGGGCTTCTTGTCCTGGCTCCCTACAATGGCGGCATGAGCTATTTCGAGCGCCACATCTTCTTCTGCCTGAACCACCGCGAAAACGGTGACAACAGCTGTGCTCAGCATGGTGCGCAGGCAGGCTTCGATCACTGCAAAGCGCGTGTGCGCGATCTGGGCCTGGGCGGCCAGGGCGGCGTGCGCGTCAACAAGGCCGGTTGCCTCGACCGCTGTGCCGGTGGCCCGGTGGCCGTGGTCTACCCCGAGGCAGTTTGGTACACCTATGTCGACCAGAGCGACATCGACGAGATCGTCGACAAGCACCTCAAGGGCGGCGAAGTGGTTGAGCGCCTGGTGCTGCCCGAAAACGTCGGCCGCTGAAGAGGCGCCGCGCTCGCCATGAATTCCTTGACCGAAAAGCGCCTGGTACCCGGCCCGGTCGGTGCCATTGAATGCGCCATCGACCGGCCGGCCAGCGGCCATGCCGACCTGCCCATGCCGCCCACGCGTGGCCTGGCCCTGGTCTGCCACCCCAACCCCACGCAGGGCGGCACCATGGACAACAAGGTGGTGCAGACCTTGGCGCGAGCCTTTGTGCAACTGGGCTACCGGGTGGCTCGTTTCAATTTCCGCGGCATTGGCAAGTCCGAAGGCGGCTGGGACGAAGGCCGTGGCGAGATCGACGACGCCCTGGCCGTGCTGGCCGCGCTGCGCGAGCCGGGCGAGCCCCTGGTGCTGGCTGGCTTTTCCTTCGGTGGTTATGTGGCCTCGCAAGCCGCGCTGCGCCTGCCCGAAGACCAGCGCGCCGAACGGCTGGCGCTGGTAGGCCCGGCGACCAGTCGCTTCGACACCGCGCCCGTGCCCTCGGACACCCTGGTCATCCACGGCGAAGTGGACGATGTCGTGCCCCTGAGTTCGGTGCTGGACTGGGCGCGGCCGCAGTCGCTGCCCGTGGTCGTGGTGCCCGGCGTGGGCCATTTCTTCCACGGTCAGCTGCCATTGCTGCGCGATCTGGTCGTGCGCAACTGGCGCGCCTGAGCTGTTTGCCGCCCTCTGTTTTCCTGCTTGGATTCGCCTGAACGCGAGTCGAAAGAACCCTTGTGATGAATCGTTATTCGTTCCCTCTTGCTTTCTCTCTGGCCGCTGCTTCGGCCCTGGTCTCTCCCGTGGTGCAGGCGCAGGCGCCGGCCGCGGCCAGCCAGGCTCAAGCGGCATCGCAGATGCCCGGCCCTGAGATTGCCGCGCGCAGCTACCTGCTGCTGGACATGAGCGCCAACCGCGTGCTCAGCGAGCGCGATGCCGACACGCCCAATGACCCGGCTTCGCTGACCAAGCTGATGACGGCCTATGTCGTGTTTGGTGCCCTGCGCGACAAGCGCCTGACCCTCGATCAAACCCTGCCGGTCTCCACCCGCGCCTGGGACGAGCGCAAGGGCGACCCCTCGCTGATGTTCATCAACACGACCATGACGCCCAAGGTCGACGAGCTGCTGCGCGGCATGATCATCCAGAGCGGCAACGACGCCTCGGTGGCCCTGGCCGAAGGTGTGGCCGGTACGGTGGAGCAGTTCGTGGCGCTGATGAACCGCCAGGCGCAGGCCTGGGGTCTGAAGAACACGCAGTTCAAGAACGTGACCGGCATGACCGAGCCCGGCCACAAGAGTAGCGCGCGTGACCTGTCTGTGATCGCCTCCAGCCTGATCCGCGACTTCCCCGAGTACTACAGCTATTACTCGCAGCGCGATTTCACCTTCAACAAGATCCGCCAGGACAACCGCAATCTGCTGCTGCGCCGCGACCCCAGCGTCGACGGCATGAAGACCGGCTACACCGAAGCCGCCGGTTACTGCCTGGTCTCCAGCGCTCAGCGCGAGTTTCCCAATGGCAAGCGCCGCTTGCTCAGCGTGGTGATGGGCACGGCTTCCAAGGAAGCGCGCGCGACCGAAAGCCAGAAGCTGCTGAACTGGGGCTACTCGGCCTTCGATGCCGTGCGCCTGTTTGATAAGGACGCCGCCATCAGCACCGTGCCGGTCTGGAAGGGCGCCAGCCCGCAAGCCAAGCTCGGCGCCGCAGGCCCTGTCTTTGTGGCCGTGCCGCGTGGCGACGGTGCCAAGCTGCAGACCCAGATCGAACGCACCGACCCCCTGGTTGCTCCTTTGAGCAAGGGCCAGCGCGTTGGCACCTTGAAGGTCAGCACCGCTGGCGGCGTGGCTGTGGCCGAAGTGCCCCTGGTGGTGTTGGAAGAAGTGCCGCTGGCCGGCATCTTGGGCCGGGCCTGGGACGCCATGCGTTTGTGGATCAAGTGATCCTACTTTGCCGTGGGCGTGGCGGGCGTAAGCTCGGGGTTTGACGACGACGCTTCACCTTGGCTGCCGGAGGCCCGCATGCTTGCTTTGCCCGATGTCCGCTGTTACCTGAACGGCAGCTACCAGCCTCTGGCCGAGGCCAAGATCTCGGTCATGGACCGGGGCTTTATCTTCGGCGATGGGGTCTATGAAGTGCTGCCGGTTTACGAGCGGCGCTTGTTCCGCTTCGAATCGCATATGGAGCGGCTGGAGCGCAACCTCGCCAAGCTGCGCATCGCCAGCCCGCTCTTGCGTGCCCAGTGGCTGGAGATGGCGCGTGAGTTGGTGCGCGGCGTGGCGGCGGACGAGCAGTTGGTCTATCTGCAAGTGACCCGCGGCGTCGCGCCGCGCAACCATGCGATGCCTGAGGGCGCCGTGCCGACGGTGTTCGCCTACAGCATGCCGTCCAAGCCGATGTCGGCCGAAGAGCGGCACCGTGGCGTGGCCTGCATCAGCGCGCGTGATTTCCGCTGGCAGCGCGGCGACATCAAGAGCATCTCGCTGCTGGGCAATGTGCTGGCGCGGCAGATCTCGGCCGACGAGGGTGCGGCTGAGACGATTCTGCTACGCGACGGCTTCCTGACCGAGGGCGCGTCCTCCAATGTCTGGATCGTCAAAGAGGGCGCCCTGCTAGGTCCGCCGCGCAGCGAAGACCTGCTCGAAGGCATTCGCGTCGAGCTGCTGCGTGAGCTCTGCGAGGAATGCGGCATCGGCTACAACCTGCGGCCCATCTCCGAGGCCGAGCTCTTTGCAGCGGACGAGATCATCCTCAGCTCGGCCGGCAAGGAAGTGCTGGCTGTCACTCGTCTGGACCACCAGCCGGTCGGCCATGGCGCTCTGCACGGCAAGCCCGGGCCGGTCTACGCCCGGCTGTATGAGGCTTACCAGCGAGCCAAGCCCTTGCAATCGATCTGAAGCGACGCATCTGCGTCCTCAGATCTGAATCTTTTGATTGAAGAAGCATCATGAGCCAATTCCCCCCGATGCAGCCGCCACCGGACATTCCGCCCGAGCAGTCGCTGATCACCTACCCCTCGCACTTCCCGATCAAGGTCATGGGCGCCAAGGTTGAGGGCTATGTGGAGGCCATCGTGAAGGTGGCCCAGGCTTTCGACCCGGACTTCGACGCCGCCACCGTGGAGCAGCGTCCCAGCAAGGCCGGCAACTATCTGGGCCTGACCATCACCGTGCGTGTGACCAGCCGAGAACAACTCGACGAGCTCTACCGCACCCTGACGACCCACCCCATGGTCAAGGTCGTGCTCTGAGCAGGCTGGGGCTTAGTTTCCCAACTGCGCGTCGATCGCCTTGATCTTGTAGGGCGCACCTTCGTCGCCATTGCGCGCGGCGATGTCGTACCAATAGCGCGCCAGGCGCAGATCGGCCGGCACGCCATAACCGCTCTCGTACATCGAGCCCAAGAGGTATTGCGCGCCTACGTCCCCGGCCTTGGCCGCCTCGCGGTACCAGTGCGCGGCCTGCTCCGGGTCCGCCGGCGTGCCTCGGCCGAGGTAAAAGGCCGTGGCCAGGGCAACCTGTGCCTCGCTGCTGCCGCGCTTGGCGGCGCGCAAATTCCAAGCCTTGGCCTGGGCCAGATCCGGCTTGCCCAGCAGACCTTGCTCGTAGAGCTGGGCCAGGGCCAGCTCGGCGCGAACCAGGCCGCCCGCTGCCGCTCGCTTCAGCAGGCGCTCGGCGCGGCGCGCGCTGGGTTTGGGCAACTCCTCGCGCAAATGCATCATGGCCAGGTTGTAGTCGGCCAGGGGCAGAGGGCGTGCCTGGGCCGACAGCGCCGTGAATCCGCGTGCGGCGGCCTTGAGCTCACCGGCTTCGTAGGCTTGAACGGCGCGCTCCAGCGCTGTGGGTGGAGGCTCGGGCGCAGGTGCTTCCTGGGCATGCAGCGCGGCGCTGCTGCTCAGGGCGAGCAGGGCCGCCGTCCAGACCGTTTTCTTCCAAAGAGAGAAAGTGCGCATCGTCGGCATCGGTGAAAGCTTCCGTTTCGGAAAGGGCCAGACGGTAGCCGATTTCACGCCGCCCTGCAGGCTTGGCTACCATGTCGCCATGATTGTGAAAAACCTGGGCCGGGTCGACTACGCCGAGACGGTCGACGCCATGCGTGCCTTCAGCGAACAGCGCGGGCCCGAGACCGAAGACGAGCTCTGGCTTTGCGAGCATCCCCCTACCTACACCCAAGGCCTGGCCGGCAAGGCCGACCATGTGCTGGCCCCGGCCGGCATCCCGGTGGTGCAGACCAACCGCGGCGGCCAGGTGACCTACCACGGCCCCGGCCAGGTGGTCGCTTACCCCCTGGTCAATCTGCAGCGCCTGGGCATCTATGTGCGTGAGTTTGTGTTCCGCCTGGAAACGGCGGTGATCCAGACCCTGGACAGCTACGGCGTCACCGGCCATCGCGTGGCCGGCGCGCCGGGCATCTATGTGCGGCTGGACGACCCGTTTGCCCATGCGGCGCTCACCGGCCCTGCGCCGGCCGACGACCCCTTCCGTGGCCTGGGCAAGGTGGCGGCCCTGGGCATCAAGGTCACGCGCCATTGCAGCTACCACGGTGTGGCCCTCAATGTGGCCATGGACCTGCAACCCTTCGCAGGTATCAACCCCTGTGGCTATGCGGGGCTGCGCACGGTGGACCTCGTTACACTTGGGGTTTTTGCGGATTGGCCCGAAGTGGCCCAGCGCTTCGGGGAACGGCTGCAAGCCCAGCTGGAGCGTTGACGAAACGAGGCTGGCATGGCGACCGAGAACATCACTCACGAAGCAAAGACAGGCGAGGCGTACGACGCCACGGCCAAGCAGAAATCCCAGGCCAAGACGGCGCGCATCCCGATCAAGATCGTGCCCGCCGAGACGCTCAAGAAGCCCGACTGGATTCGCGTCAAGGCCGGTTCGCCCAGCACCCGTTTCTACGAAATCAAGCAGATCCTGCGCGAGCAAAAGCTGCACACGGTCTGCGAAGAAGCCTCCTGCCCCAATATCGGTGAGTGCTTCGGCAAGGGCACGGCCACTTTCATGATCATGGGTGACAAGTGCACCCGCCGCTGCCCCTTCTGCGATGTCGGCCACGGCCGCCCCGATCCGCTCGATGTGAACGAGCCCGAGAACCTGGCCAAGACCATTGCCGCGCTCAAGCTCAAGTACGTGGTGATCACCAGCGTGGATCGCGACGACCTGCGTGACGGCGGCGCCGGCCACTTTGCCGAGTGCATCCGCAAGGTGCGTGAGCTCAGCCCTTCGACCCAGATCGAAGTGCTGGTGCCCGATTTCCGCGGCCGCATGGACCGTGCGCTGGACATCCTCAAGGCCGCACCGCCGGACGTGATGAACCACAACCTGGAAACCGCGCCGCGCCTGTACAAGGAAGCGCGCCCGGGTTCGGACTACGAGTTCAGCCTCAACCTGCTCAAGCGCTTCAAGGAAGAAGTGCCCGGCGTGCCGACCAAGAGCGGCATCATGGTGGGTCTGGGCGAGACGGACGAGGAAATCCTCCAGGTCATGCGCGATATGCGCGCCCACCACATCGACATGCTGACCATTGGCCAGTACCTGGCGCCCTCGGGCCACCACCTGCCGGTGCGCCGCTATGTGCACCCGGACACCTTCAAGATGTTCGAGGAAGAGGCCTACAAGATGGGCTTCACTCACGCCGCCGTGGGCGCCATGGTGCGCAGCAGTTACCACGCCGACCAGCAGGCCCATGGCGTGCTGGCCGCCGGCGCTGAAGCTCCGGCTGCGTCCTGAGATCGGTTTGTCCGGGCTGGATCGGCGCTGCCCTCAGCGGTAGCGGACCCGGCGTCTGAACTCGTCGACCAGGCGCTGGTAGCTGCCGTCCTTGCGCATCTGCGCCAGGCCCTGGCTGAATTGCTGGGCCAGGCGTTCGCCCTGTGGGTGCTGCTTGGAAAACGCGACCCAGAAGCCGTCCATGGAGATGAGTCCGGTGCGGCGCAGCTGGCCGCGGAACTCGGGCGTGTTGTCGATGCGCAGCCAGGCTGGCGTGCGGTTCAAGAGGATGTAGTCCACGCGTTTGCTCAGCAGCATGCGCATCAGGGCGGCATCCGAGACGGCGCTGAACTTCTGGATGCGCGCGTCGTGCATGAACTCGCTGGGATAGGTGTAGCCATTGGTGTAGGCCACCCGCTTGCCGCGCAGATCGGACAGACGCATCTCGGGGCTGGGGTCGTCGGCGCGGCCGAAGATGGACAGCTCTTCCTCGAACATGGCCGGCTGATGCCAGACGTAATCGTTGCGGTTGTCGTCGGTGACGGTGGCGTTGAAACAGCCTGCGACCTGGCCGGTCTTGGCGTAGAGCATGCAACGCGAAAAGGGCACGGTGATGATCTGCACCTGCACGCCTTGTGTGGCCAGGGCCGCGCGGATCAGGTCGACGCTGAAGCCCACCGGCGGGCGCTGCGTGTCGGCGCCCGGCTTCTCGGCAGCGCTGTAGGGCGGCCAATCATCCTCGCCGGCCAAGACCAGGGGCGCAGTGGCTTTGGCGCTGGGAGCTTCTTGTGCCCAAACCGGAATGTGCGTGCCGAGTGCGAGCGCCGCGAGCAGGGCGCAAAGGCAGCGTTTGGGGTGTTTCACCAACGACATCGACATGCTCGTACGTTGGAGTGGCCTCAGGCCGACTCAGCCAACAGCTTTTCTACCAGCGCATGCAGGGCCGCGAAGTCCGGCTCGCCGACATAGCGCTTGACCACCTCGCCGCGCTTGTTGATCAGCAGTGTGGTCGGTGTCAGTTGCACACGGCCGAAGCTTTGCGCGATCTGTCCGGTGTTGTCGATGGCTACGCCGAAGGGCAGTTGCCGGCTTTCGGCGAACTTGGCGACGAAGGCCGGCGGGTCGTAGCTCATGGCCACGGCCAGGGTGTCGAAGCCGCGGCCTTTGAACTTCTCGTGGGTCGCGACGATCTGCGGCATTTCCTTGACGCAGGTGGTGCAACTGGTGGCCCAGAAGTTCACCAACATGACCTGACCCCGCCATTGGCTGGAATCGGCTTTCTTGCCGTCCAGCAGCACATAGTCAACGCGCGGCGCGGTTTCGCGGGCGCCCAGGCTTTGGTAAGCCAAGTAGGCACCGCCGGCCAGGGCCAGCACCAACAGGGCGGGGGCGAGCAAACTAGAGGTCTTCTTCATGCCCTGGAGTTTAGAGCCTGCGCCGCGGCGCTGCCTTCACAGGCCTTTGGACAGTTCGAACAGCAGCACTGAGGGCAGGGCGTCGTTGACATGCTGACGCGAAATGCGCGCCAGGCCGTCTGGCGTGGCCGTGGAGAGCTGGGTCTTGTGCGCTTCGTCCAGCACCTCTACGAAGCTGAAGTCAGGCACTTCGCGCATCACTTCGGCATAGAGTCGGTCGAATTCGGGACCGCGCAGGCGAGCCTCGAAGACGATGCCATGCGGGAGGCCTTCGGCACAGAATTGATGGGCCTCTTCCATGCTGCCAACGCCGTCGATGATCAGGCCCATGTGCTGCATCGCGACCTGCAGCTGGCTGCGCAGCTCGCGGCGTTGGGCAATGATCAATATGTGGCTTCCGGCCAATGGCTTGGAATTGCTGGACGGTTGATGTTCTCCATCCGGTTCGGCATCAAGCACGCGTTCGGTGGCGGCCAGGCCGTTGGCCTCGTCGCCGACGATGTGCGGAAATTCCAGCGTCAGCACCGTGATGCCGGCTTCGTCCTCGCGCAAGGGCAGCACACCGAGGGTGATGGCTGTTTGCTCAACGAGGCGCCAGGCCAGGGAGTTCAAGGCCGCCGGGGTTTCGGCCGCGCGTGGATCGTCGAGCAGGTCCAGCGAGCGGTGGGCAAAGCGGCAGACCAGGCGGGCCTTGGCCGGCCAGGGCGTCAGGTCCAGGCGCAAGTCGATGGAGCTGTGCGTGCTCGACAAGGCCCAGTCCATCAATGCATTGAGCAAGGCGAACAGCAGGGAACCATCGGTCATCACCTCGATGGGCTTGAGCACCTGACGCACCTGGATGCCGCGTGCTTGCGTCTCGCGGCTGCGCTGGGCCAGCACGCTGCGCAGCACCTGGGTCAGGTGCATTTTTTCGCGAGACAAGTGCAGGCGGCCGGAGGCCAGGCGGGCCAGCTGCTGGCCGACCATGCCGGCTTCGCGCGCCTGGCTGACGCTTTCGCGCAGGGCGCGCAGGCTTTGTCGGTCGATCTGGCCGGTGCTGACCAGCTTGTGGATTCGCTCCAGCGCTGCGCTCAGCGGCCCGGCAATTTCCGCGCCCAGTTGCTGCACGATTTCGGCCCATTGCGCATGGCTCGGCTCGCCGGCGACATCGTTCGCGGCGCCGGAGCTGGCGGAAGGTGGGGTGTTGCTGCGCATGGGCTGGAAGGCGAGGGGTGTGTCGCTGACTCGTTGTTGTGCTTATGGGTGGAGGAAGAAGAAACCCGGGCGTCGGCTTCTTCTGCAGCGGTCGCCATGGTCATGGTGATGCCTGGTAGCGTCCATCCCCCGATCCGGGGGAAATTGTCGCGGACGCCGCCTGACACTCAAGTTCGGTGAATTCTGCACACTGAAGTCGGTGAATTGAATGCAGAAGCCGCTTGCTTCGGTTCGGCTCAGTTCAACTCAGCGCACGGCCCCGCTCGCGACCAGGGCTTCGATCTCCGCCTCGACATAGCCGGCCTCCAGCAAGATTTCGCGCGAGTGTTCGCCCAGCAGCGGCGGTGGCCGCCGGTAGCTCACGGGGGTCAGCGACAGCTTGATGGGGTTGGCCACCACGCGCAGTTCGGGACTCATGGGATGAGGCAGGGGCACGACGGTGTCCCGCGCTTGCACCTGAGGGTCGGCAAAGGTTTCGGCCAGGCTGTTGATGGGGCCGCAGGGTACTTTGGCGGCTTCCAGGGCGCGCAGCCAGAGATCGCGCGGGCGACTGCGCATGGTGGCTTCGATCAAGGGCACCAACTCGCTGCGATGCCGGACTCGGTCGCTGTTGCGAGCAAAGCGAGGGTCCAGCGCCCATTCTGCGTGGCCGGCGATGTCGCAGAACTTTGCGAACTGCAGGTCGTTGCCGACGGCCAGGATCAGATGACCGTCGGACGCCTCGAACACCTGATAGGGGACGATGTTCTGGTGGGCATTGCCGATGCGACCTGGAGCACGGCCTGTGCAGAGGAAGTTGGACCCCACATTGGCCAGCATGGCGACCTGGGTGTCCAGCAAGGCCATGTCGATGACTTGACCACGGCCCGTGGCTTCTGCGTGGCGCAGAGCGGCGAGGATGGCCACGGTGGCGTAGAGCCCGGTGAAGAGATCGGCCACGGCCACGCCGACTTTTTGTGGGCCGCCGCCCGGCCGATCGTCGCGTTCGCCGGTGATGCTCATCAGTCCGCCCATGCCCTGGATCGCATAGTCGTAGCCAGCACGGTCTCGGTAAGGGCCGGTTTGGCCAAAGCCCGTGATGGAGCAGACCACCAGCCGCGGGTTGGCGTCCTGCAGGGTTTGAGCATCAAGGCCGAAGCGTTCCAGGTCGCCGACCTTGAAGTTCTCGACCAGCACGTCGGCCTGGGTCGCCAGTCGGCGGATCAAATCCTGACCTTCACTGCAAGCGATGTCGATGGCAATGGAGCGCTTGTTGCGGTTGGCGCCCAGGTAGTAGGCGGCCTCGCTGGTGTCTTTGCCTTGGGCATCTTTCAAATACGGTGGACCCCAGGCGCGGGTGTCGTCGCCGCTGCCGGGTCGTTCGACCTTGATGACATCGGCACCCAGGTCGGCCAGGGTTTGCGTGCACCAGGGGCCGGCCAGCACGCGCGAGAGGTCAAGCACGCGCACACCGGCCAGGGACATCGCCGGCAGGATGGAGGCTATTGGGGCGGGGGAGTTGCTTGGGTTGAGGCTGGCTGTATCCATGCAATTCATTGTGCGCTCCGGTGCCTTGCCGTCGCCTCGGATAATGCCCGTATGAACTCAATGCGCTCACGTGTCAGGTTGGCTCTGCGCCAGACGCAGCTTCTGGTATTTGCCGCTTGCTTGTCGGCTTGTTCCCCGGGCCTGGATTGGCGGGAGGTGCGCCCGGCCGAGTCCGGCATGGTGCTCATGTTCCCTTGCAAGCCGGAAGTTCACAGCCGCCCTGCGACACCGAGCGAACCGGTACGCATGGGCATGGCCCAGTGCAAGGCCGATGGCATCACGTTTTCCTTGTCTTGGGCGGAAGTTCGCGACCCGGCGCTGGTCAGCCCGGCCATGCGACAGATGCGCGACGCCTTACGTAACAAGTTGGGTGCTGGCAGTGCCGAACCAGCGGCCAGTCAGGCTTTGCAGGTGCCAGGCATGACGCCCAGTCCGGAGGCCTCACAGATCCACTTGGGTGGGCTGGCGGGTTCCGGGGCCGCCGAGGCCGATATCGCGGTGTTCACGCGCGGCGTTTGGGTCTATCAAGCGGTCATGCTTGCTCCCAAGCGCCAGCCTGCGGCCTGGGACAGCTTCATCAACTCCATGAAGCTGGAAACGTGAGTTCGGTTGTGAAGCTGTGGCGAAGCACAGGGCCGAGGAGCGCGGGCAGCATTGATAATGAAAGCCTATGTCCGGATTGCTGCTGATCGCCCATTCGCCCCTGGCCTCGGCCCTCAAAGCCGTGGCCGAGCACACCTTTCCGGATTGCGCCCGGCAGTTGCAGGTTTTGGATGTGACGCCGGAGATGTCGGCCGATGCCGTGGAGTCGGCCGCGCGGGCCCTTTTGCACGCGGGTGGGCATGCTGAGAATCTGGTGTTGACGGATGTTTTCGGCGCCACGCCATGCAACGCGGCGCTGCGTTTGCGCAGCGCCGCCGTCCAAGTGATCAGCGGCGTCAATGTGCCGATGCTGTGGCGTTCGCTCTGCTATGCAAGTCAGCCTTTGGCGAGCTTGGCCGAACGTGCAGTTGGCGGCGCTCAAGCGGGCATTGTGTTGGCTGAGACACCCGAGGCTGCGGCCTGAACTTTTCAAGTCGCAGGCATGCTGCCGGTGAACCCTTTTTGGAGTCCTGAGTTTCAATGATCAAGTCCACGCTCACCATCAGCAACAAACTGGGCCTGCATGCCCGTGCCTCGGCCAAGCTGACCAAGCTGGCGGGAAGCTTTCAGTGCGAGGTCTTCATGAGTCGCAACAATCGGCGCGTCAACGCCAAGAGCATCATGGGGGTGATGATGTTGGCGGCGGGCCTGGGTTCGCAGGTGGAACTGGAGACCGAGGGCGGCGATGAGCAGGCCGCTCACGACGCCATCACGGCCCTCGTCAATGACAAGTTTGGCGAAGGGCAGTGAACCTGCCTGGGGCGGTGATTACTGTCCGCCCATGAAGTGACGGCGGTAACGTGAGGGCAGGTCGGCCAGGCGCATCATCATGGGCAGGTCGGCGGTGTTGAAATCGGGGTCCCAGGCCGGTGCGCCCAGGATGCGGGCGCCGCAGCGCAGATAGCCCTTGATCAGCGGCGGTGCTTCCACCACCAGGTCGTGGCGCAGCTCTTCCACCGGCAGCGGCAGACGCGGACGCACCTGCCATTCGATGCTGGCCAGATGGCTTTGCTCCAGCTGTTTCCAGAGGCTGGCCGCGAAATGGCCGCCGTCGCGCATGCTGACACTGGCGCAGCCGATCATGGTGTCCAGCTTGTTGCGCATCATGAATTCCGCCAGGGCGCCCCAGAGTGCCATGATCGCGCCACCCGAGCGGTGATCGGGGTGGATGCAGGAGCGGCCCAGCTCCACCATCTGCTCGCGCAAGCCTCGCAAGCGGGTCAGGTCGAATTCGGTTTCGCTGTACCAACCGCCGGCCTGTTTGGCTGAAGCTGGAGTCAGGACGCGATAGGTGCCGATGACTTGGCCGATGCGGCCATGGACGTCGACCTCTCGGACCAACAAGTGCTCGCAGAAGGCATCAAAGCTGTCGATGTCATGGCGAGCCGGTGCTCCTGCAGGCACGCTCAGACGAGCCCCCATTTCTTCGGCAAACACCTGGTAACGCAGGCGCTGGGCTTCGCGCACGTCGTCTTCGTGTCGTGCCCAGCTGACGTCCAGGCGGGCCGGCGCTGGCGCTGGGCGCGCTTCAGGCTGAGGCAAGCCAGGGCGGCGCTCGCTCTTCAGGGCACGCAGATCGGAGAAGGGCAGCGTGGGCAGCGGAAGATCCCTCATGGTGGCCTCATGCAAGTCGTTGTTGGCACCGCCATGCTCGGCGGCGGCAATGACGAGGCCGTGACGCCGGAATGACGTCTCGATGACGGCGCTGATCTGGCAGCGGCGCTGCTAAAGTCGGCGCATGAGCTTTCAGGTCTTTGGTATCCCTGTTTCGCGCGGCGTGGCTATTGGCCGGGCGGTGCTGGTGGCGTCCAGTCGGGTTGATGTGGCGCACTACTTCATCAGTGAAGCGCAAGTGGAGTCCGAGATCCTGCGGGCCTTGCGCGCGCGCGACGTGGTGGCCGCGGAGTTGGAGGCGCTCAAGCAGGATCTGCCTGGCGATGCGCCTCATGAACTGGCCGCACTGCTCGACGTCCACTTGATGTTGCTGCACGACGAAGCGCTGACTGGCGCCACCAAACAGTGGATCATCGAGCGCCACTACAACGCGGAATGGGCCTTGTCTGCCCAGTTAGAGGTCTTGGCGCGGCAGTTCGACGAGATGGAGGACGATTACCTGCGTGAACGCAAGGCGGATCTTGAGCAGGTGGTCGAACGGGTGCTCAGCGCCCTGGCGCGCGAGCAAGGGCACACGCCGGTCGACGCCGCCAGCGTCGTGCAACGCGACTTCGCCGGTGAGGACCCGCTGCTGCTGGTGGCTGCCGATATTGCGCCCGCCGACATGATGCAGTTCAAGCGCAGTGTGTTCCACGGCTTCATCACCGACATCGGCGGCAAGACCTCGCACACCGCCATCGTCGCGCGCAGCATGGACATCCCCGCGGTGGTCGGCACGCGCGAGGCTTCGCGCCTGATCCGTCATGATGACTGGGTCATCATCGACGGCGATGCCGGTGCTGTGATCGTCAATCCTTCGCCCATCATGCTGGAGGAGTACCGTTTCCGGCAGCGCCAAAGTGAGCTTGAGCGGGCCCGTCTGACCCGCCTGCGCCACACGCCCGCGGTCACCTTGGATGGCGAGCGAGTCGAACTGCATGCCAATATTGAGCTGCCTGCAGACGCGGCCGGCGCGATTGAATCCGGAGCGACGGGTGTGGGCCTGTTCCGGAGCGAGTTCTTGTTCATGAACCGCGATGGTGAACTGCCGAGTGAAGACGAGCAGTTCGTGGCTTACCGTGCTGCAGTGGAGGCCATGCGCGGCATGCCTGTGACCATCCGGACCGTGGATGTCGGGGCAGATAAGCCCCTGGATCGCATGAGTGCCAGCGAGTTGCGCCATGAGCATGTGCTCAATCCGGCCATGGGCTTGCGCGCCATTCGTTGGAGCCTGGCCGAACCCAGCATGTTCCGGCAACAGCTGCGGGCCATTTACCGTGCGAGTGCATTCGGCAAAGTGCGGCTCCTCATTCCAATGGTTGCTCACTTGAGCGAAGTTCGCCAGATCTTGGAATCAGTCAGGAAGGTGCAGCAGCAGTTGACGGATGCGGGGCAAGCATTCACACGTGTCGAACTCGGCGTCATGGTGGAGATCCCGGCAGCCGCCGTGATGCTGCCTTTGATACTCCGGCACGTGGATTTCGTCTCGATCGGAACCAATGACCTGATCCAGTACACCTTGGCGATCGACCGTGCAGACGAAGCGGTCGCGCATCTGTATGACCCCTGGCATCCGGCCGTGCTTCAACTGCTCTCCGGCTCGATTGCCGGCGCGACCGCAGCGGGCAAGTCGGTCAGTGTGTGTGGGGAAATGGCGGGCGACCCGGCCTTCACTGACTTGTTGCTGGCCATGGGCTTGCGCAACTTTTCGATGCATCCCTCACAGATTCCCTCTGTGAAGCAGCGCGTCTTGCGAGCCGATGCATCCCGACTTGCTCGCGGTATTGCGGCAGTTCTGGCCAGTGAAGACCCGCAGCGCGAGGCGCAAGTGGCGTTCTCGGCGCACAAGTCCGCCAGCAGCATGCAATAGCTTCCTGTACGGCCGTGGCCCGTTGGGGCGCCTCTGCTGCTGGCGGGTGCTCTTGGTAGTTGTTAACTGGACCGTGCGCACGATCAAAAGTCGCGGTCTTCTTGCGAAGTCGAAAATTCCTGTGCTACAGTAGAGGGCTTCGCTGCTCGCAAAGACTGCTTCTGGTGGTTGTGCTGCTGGATTCGAA
>NZ_JAJIRT010000015.1 GCF_025717675.1 Paucibacter sp. DJ2R-2 | reverse complement strand
CTCGCCTTCGCCGACATTCACACGCCCAGAGTAGTGCGGGTGGTTGGGGATATCGGGTTATTGGACAGCCTCGTTAGGCCGCACATGGAGCGCACGTCGATCCCGAATGCTTACGCTTCTTTGGCGCTACTCTCGAAGGCCGAGTTGCACGCGCTTGCAGACGGTCTACTTGAGCCCGAACCTTGGGTCGTTGAGCGTTGTGTTGAGTTTGTACTGGCACCGGCGAACCAAGAAGGCCCCATGGAATACGACGAAGCGAAGCTGCAGGAGGCGGTCCTAGCCCTGCTGGGCGCGTTTGAATTCGAGAACGGCCGTGTCTGGAAGCGATACGACTTCGCCGTGATGGACGCGCTTCACGAGCAGGGCTGCATCACGGATCCGCACGGGCGAACGGAATCGGTCTACCTGACGCCCGAAGGCCTGCGCAAGGCGAAGGCCTTGGCTGCCGAAAAGTTTGGAATCCAGGCTTCAATGAATGAAAGAAGTCGGTCGCGCAAAGCCATGCGCTGCTGAGTGAACAGCAGAAGCAGCGCCGACGCCCTCGCCACTGACCTCAATGCGCCCCCCCCGCATCCACCGCCGTGCCCGCCGCTAACTTCGCCGGACGACGGGTCAACCAGATGCCCGCAATCAGCAGCAAAAAGATGGCCGCCGAGGCAAGAAAGATATCGTCGGCCGCGCGGGTGAAAGCCTGCTGGTCAATCAGACGGTTGATCTGGAAGGCGGCTTGTTGCGGCGACAGGCCCGCCGTCTGCAGCCCGGCCAAAGCTTCGGTCGCGACCGGGTCGCCCTGCGCCAGGCGCTCCACCATGTGCTGGTGGTGCAAGCTGGCGCGGCTTTCCCAGAGCGTGGTCGAGATGGAGGTGCCCATGGCCCCGGCCGTGATGCGCACGAAGTTGGACAGGCCGGCGGCGGCCGGCAGGCGGTCGGGCGTGAGGCCGCTCAGGGTCAGCGTGGTCAGCGGGATGAAGAAGCAGGCCAGGGCCGCGCCTTGCAGAATCGTCGGCACCATGATGGTGGCGAAATCGGTCTGCGTGGTGAAGTTGGAGCGCATCCACAGCACCAGGGCGAACATCAGAAAGGCAAAGGTGCCGATCTTGCGCGGGTCCACGCGGGCCACGTTCTTGCCCACCACGGGCGACAGCAAGATGGCCAGCAGGCCCACCGGTGCCAGCGCCATGCCGGCGTCCGTCGCGGTGTAGCCCATCCACTGCTGCAGCCACAGGGGCAGCAGCACCACATTGCCGAAGAAGAGCCCGTATCCGATCGACAGCGTGGCCGTGCCGAAGATGAAGTTGCGGCGCGCGAACAGGCGCAGGTCCACCACCGGGTGCTTGTCGGTCAGCTCCCAGGCGACGAAGAAGGCAAAGCCCACGGCGGCCGCGACCGCCAGGATCTGGATCTCGCCGCTGGCGAACCAGTCCAGCTCCTTGCCCTTGTCCAGCATGATCTGCAGCGCTCCGACCCAGATGACCAGCAGGGCCAGGCCGACGCCATCGATGGGCAGCTTTTTGATCGGCGTCTCACGCTTGCGATAGAGCTGCCAGGTCAAGAGGGCCGAGAACAAGCCCACGGGCACATTGATGTAAAAAATCCAGGGCCAGGAGACGTTGTCCGTGATCCAGCCGCCCAAGAGCGGCCCGACCACGGGTGCCACCAGCGTGGTCATGCCCCAGAGCGCCAGCGCGGTGCCCGCCTTGGCGGCCGGGAAGCTGCTCATCAGCAAGGTCTGCGAGAGCGGGATCATGGGCCCGGCCACCAGGCCTTGCAGCACCCGGCAGGCGATCAACATCTCCAGCGAGTGCGCGAAGCCGCACAGCCAGGAGGCCAGCACGAAGAGCAAAACGCTGGTGGTGAACAGGCGCACCGCGCCGAAGCGCTGGGTCAGCCAGCCGGTCAAGGGCACCGAGATTGCATTGGCCACGCCAAAGCTGGTGATGACCCAGGTGCCCTGCACCGGGCTCACGCCCAGATCGCCCGAGATCGCCGGCAACGAGACATTGGCGATGGACGAGTCCAGCACGTTCATGAAAGTGGCCAGGGACAGGGCCAGGGTGCCCAGCACCAGGGCCGAGCCCTGCAAGGGTGGCGGAGGCGCTGGCGGCACCAGCGAAGCCTGAGGTGTGGAAGCGGAGGAGGAGCTGCTCATGCGCTGGGCTCGCCGGTCAGGCCTTGGCGGCCGCAGTGGCAGGCTTCACTACTCGTGCGGCTGCCTTGCTGCCCAGATTGGCCTTGATGATGCGGGCCACTTCGGCTTCGGCCGCCTGGTCCTGGCGCTCGAACACCGAGGTCTGGGCCATCGGCGCCTGGCGGGTTTGTGCTTCGGCCAGGCTCTTGCCGCTCTGGTCTTGCACATCGACGCTGACGTTCATGGACAGGCCCACGCGCAGGGGATGCTCGGCCACCTGCTTGGCGTCGAGCGCGATGCGAACGGGCACACGCTGCACCACCTTGATCCAGTTGCCGGTGGCGTTTTGCGCCGGCAGCAGGGCAAACGCGGCGCCGGTGCCGGCGCCGAGGCCGGCGATCTGGCCCTTGAATTCGACCTTCTTGCCATAGACATCGGCCACCAGGGTGGCGGGCTGGCCGATGTGCAGGCGGGCGAGTTGGCCTTCCTTGAAGTTGGCGTCGACCCAGACTTGCTGCAGGCCCACCACCGACATCAGCGGCGCACCGGCGGCCACACGCTGGCCCAGCTGCACACTGCGGCGTGCGATCCAGCCGTCCACCGGCGCCGGCACTTCCACGCGCTGCAGGGCCAGGAAGGCTTCGCGCACACGGGCTGCGGCGCGCTGCACATTGGGGTGCTGCTCGACGCTGACGCCTTCGGTCAGCACCTGGTTGGCGTTCAGCTGCTCCTGGGCGGTCAGCTGGGCCGACTGCGCGGTCTGCAGCGCGCTCTTGGCGCTGGCGACCTGGGCGGTGGCGTGCTCATACTCTTCGCGGCCGATGGCGCCGGTGGCCAGCAGCGGCGCACGACGCGCCACATCGGCCTGCAGCGTGGCCAGCTGTACTTCGGCGCGGCGCACCTCGCTGTCGCGGGCGCGGATCTGCGCTTGCAAGGTGCTGTTGTTGGCGTAGAGGCCGCGCACTTCACGCACGGTCTGCGCCAGCTGGCTTTGCGCCTGCTCCAGGGCGACGCGGGCGTCGGCTGCGTCCAGGCTGACCAGGGCCTGGCCGGCGCGCACGAAGTCGGTGTCGTCGGCATGGATGGCGCGCACGGTGCCGGCCACCAGGGGCGTGATCTGCACGACGTTGGCGTTGACGTAGGCGTTGTCGGTTTGCTCGAAGCGGCGGCCGACCATGGCGTCGTAGACGCCGTAGCCAATGCCGGCGATCAGCACCACCAGGGTCAGGACGGTCAGCGCCTTCTTACGCTTGGGGTTGGTTTCGGGCTTGGATGCTTGAATGTCAGACATGATCTTGGCTCTCTTCGATGTGCGTCGTGGCTGGCGCCAGCCCGCTCGGGCGGCGCCGCGTGAATCTGGTGTTAGGGCTTGGCTTCGGTCCAGCCGCCGCCCAGGCTGCGCAGCAGATTGAGCTGGGCATCGATGGTCTGGGCTTGCAGATCCAGGGCCTGGCGCTGCTGTTGCAGCAGGGACTGGCTGGCGTTCAAGACGGCCAGGCGGTTGCCCAGGCCGGCGTTGTGGCGCTGGCGGGCCAACTCCAAGGCGGCCTGCACATGGGCTTGCGCGGCGGCCTGCTCGGCTTTTTGCTCTTGCAGCGAGCGCAGGCTGCGCAGCTGGTCGCTGGCGTCGCGCACGGCTTCCAGCAGCGCGCTGTTGTAGGCCGCCACTGCGGCGTCGGCTTCGGCCGCCGAGCCGCGCAGCTGGGCGCGCAAGCGGCCGCTGTCGAACAGAGGCAGGCGCAGCGAAGGTGCCACGCCGTACTGCAAGCTGCCGGCCTTCAGTAGATTGTCAAAGCCGATCGCGTTGAAGCCGACAAAAGCGCCTAGCGAGATATTGGGATAGAACTGGGCACGGGCGCTGCTGACTTGGGCCGTGGCGGCCTCGACGCGCCAGCGCGCAGCCACCACATCGGGGCGGCGGCCCAGCAGGTCCAGCCCCAAAGCGCCCTCGCCTGCCAGTGGCAGCGTGGTCGGCAGGGCAGGCTTCAAGTCCTTGAGTGCGGCCATGGGCTGGGCGCTCAAAGCGGCCAGCTGGTGGCGCAACAGATCGGCCTGTTCATCGAGCTGCAAGGCCTGGCGGCGCAGCTCAGGGATCGGCAGCTCGGCGGCGCGCAGGTCCTGGGCCGTGTCCAGGCCGGCCTGACTTCGCTGACGCACCAGGGACAGGGCTTGCTCGCGCTCGGCGCTCTGGCGCGCCAGCAGCTCGCGCTGGGCCAGCACGCGAGCCAGCTGCACATAGCTGCGCGCCAGCTGGCTGCTCAGCATCAGCTGGGCGGCGGCCGCATCGGCACGCGCGGCCTGGGCGCTGCCCAGGGCGGCGTTCAGCTCTGCCTGGTGGCGGCCAAAGAAGTCCCACTCATAGCTGGCCGAAGCCTGCAGGGTGGCGGTGTTGCGAAGGGTGCCGGCCAGCGGCGGCGGGTAGACGCTGTGCTCGGGGAAACGCTGGCGGGCGGCGTCCAGGCCCAGGCCTATGGCGGCGCGTTCGCTGCTCTCGGCGTTGTCGATGCTGGCCTGGGCGCGTTGAATGCGGGCGCGCGCTTGGGCCAGGCTGGGCGCCTCGTTCAGGGCGCGTTGCATCAGCGCGTTGAGCTCGGGAGACTGCAGCTCGGTCCACCAGTCGCTGCGCGGCAGTGCGGCGCGGCCGGCGGTGTCCGCTGCGGTGTCATCCGACAGACCCAGCTGGCTGGGTGCCAGGCGGCTGGCGGCCGGCGGCAGCGCCGGCTGCAAGGCACAGGCGGCCAGCAAGGCCGGCAGGCTCAGCAGCAGGGTCAGTCGTTTCAAGGGATGTGATTTCGAGAGAGACATGGCGGGATCTGGTGAAAAGTGGGGGCGCGGCGGCGGGCGCTGGGCTTCGTTCCGGCGATCAATCAGCGCCCGGTGCCGACTGGGCTTGGCGCAGGGCTTCGCCGTTGTCGATCATTCGACGAAGCAGGCTGAGCAGGAGCTGCCATTCCTCATGACTGAAGCCCTTGAGGTGGGCGTTGAAGACATCGGACAGCAGGGCCGGCAGCTGGTCGGAGGCGGCATAGCCGGCGTCCGTCAACTGCACTTGCACGACGCGGCGGTCCTCGACGGAGCGCTCTCGCTGCACCAGGCCTTTGGTTTCCAGGCGGTCCAGCAGACGGCTCAGGGCACCGGCATCGGCATCGAGTTCGCGGCACAGCGCCGTGGTTGTGCATTGATTGGAGCCAAAGCGCAGCACCATGAGCACGCCCCACTGGGCGTGAGTCAGGTCGCAATCGCTGAGCTGGCGCCCGGCCTGGTGGACGATGGACTGCTGCAGCTTGCGCAGCAGCCAACCCACGCTTTGCTCACGGGTGTAGCTGGCGGGCTGGTAGAAATTGGCCTGGCCCTCGTCGGCCGGCAGAGGGCCGGACGGCAGCGCTGGCGGCCTTGTTTCTTGAGCTTTGGTTTTCGGCATGGTCGGCAATTTATTTGCCTAGGCAAATATTGTCAAGGCAATTAACATCGAAGCGGCTGTGCCTTGGGCTTGTCGAACACCTGGATTGCCCCATATGCCGACGACCTCGTGCCTGTTCACGCTGCGGCAGCGCGCCGCGCACTCCGCCCCTCCTCCTACACTGCGCCGCATGTCATCACCTTCAGCTGTCACCACGCCTGCCACTGCACCTGAGCCGACAAGTTCGCCAGCCCCGGCCGGCAAAGCCGCCGCTCGTCCGGGCGCTCACCCGCGCTCGCTGAGCGGGCTCTGGCCGTTTTTGCGCCCCTATCGCCTGCGCATCGGCGCGGCCCTGGTGTTTCTGGTGCTGGCCGCGCTGGCCACCTTGGCCTTCCCGCTGGCCCTGCGCCAACTGGTGGACCAAGGCCTGGGCGGAGCCAGCAACCATGGCGAGCGCTTGAT
Organism: Paucibacter sp. DJ2R-2; assembly: GCF_025717675.1. Lineage (GTDB taxonomy): Bacteria > Pseudomonadota > Gammaproteobacteria > Burkholderiales > Burkholderiaceae_C > Paucibacter_A. The sequence goes on along the minus strand of NZ_JAJIRT010000015.1, from coordinate 88,752 downwards.
GGCCATGCGCGAGCATTTCCTGGCCTTGTTCGGCGTTGGCGCGGCGCTGGGCCTGTTCTCGGCCGGGCGCTTTTACATGGTGACCTGGCTGGGCGAGCGGGTGACGGCCGACTTGCGCAATGCCGTCTACCGCCATGTGCTGCGACAAAGCCCGGAGTTTTTTGAAACCACGCAAAGCGGCGAGGTGCTCAGCCGCATCACCACCGACACGACCGTGGTGCAGACGGTGGTGGGCTCCAGCTTGAGCATGGGCCTGCGCAACACGGTCATGGGCATCGGCGCCATGGTCATGCTGGTGGCAACCAACCCGCTGGTCATGGGCCAGGTGCTGGGCATTCTGGTGCTGGTGGTCTTGCCGGCGCTGTACTTCGGCCGGCGCGTACGCAAGCTCAGCCGCGCCTCGCAAGACCGGGTGGCCGACACCAGCGCCATCGCCGCCGAAGTGCTCAATGCCGTGCCCGTGGTGCAGAGCTACACCCAAGAACATGCCGAAGCCGCGCGCTTCGACGCCGCCAGCGAAAGCGCCTTCGACACCGCGCGCAAGCGCACCAAGGTGCGCTCTGGACTGGTGGCCTTCATCATCACCGCCACCTTTGCCGCCCTGCTCTGGGGCCTGTACCAGGGCACGCAAGCCGTGCTGGCGGGCAAGATCACGGCCGGCCATCTGGGCCAGACGGTGGTGTACGTGATCCTGCTGGTCAGCAGCGTGGCGGTGCTGGCCGAGGTGTTTGGTGATGTGCAGCGTGCGGCAGGCGCGACCGAGCGGCTGATGGAGTTGCTGGCCAGTGAATCCCCAGTGGCCGAGGCCGAGCACCCCCTGCCCTTGCCGGCCGTGCAAGGTGGCACGGCTTTGAGCCTGCAGCAACTGCAGTTCCACTACCCCTCGCGGCCCTTGCAAGCGGCCCTGGCCGATTTCAGTCTGGACATCGCGCCCGGTGAAACCGTGGCCCTGGTCGGGCCAAGCGGTGCCGGCAAGAGCACGGTGTTCCAGCTGCTGCTGCGTTTTTACGAGGCGCAGAGCGGCAGCATCTTGCTCAACGGCGTGCCCACCGATCGCTTGCGTCTGCAAGACCTGCGTTCAGCCATCGGCCTGGTGCCGCAGGACAGTGTGATCTTCTCGACCAGTGCGATGGAAAACATCCGCTATGGCCGACCCGCGGCCAGCGATGCCGAGGTCATGGCGGCCGCCAAAGCCGCCTTCGCCGACGACTTCATCCGCGCCCTGCCCGAAGGCTATGCCACCTTCTTGGGCGAGCGTGGCGTGCGCCTCTCCGGCGGCCAGCGGCAGCGCATCAGCATTGCCCGCGCCATGCTCAAGAACCCGCCCCTGCTGCTGTTGGACGAAGCCACCAGCGCGCTCGACGCGGAGAGCGAGCGCATGGTGCAGGCTGCACTGGAAGTCGCCATGCAGGACCGCACCACCCTGGTCATCGCCCACCGCCTGGCGACGGTGCAGCGCGCCGATCGCATCATCGTGATGGAGCATGGGCGCATCGTCGAGCAAGGCACGCACGCCGAGCTGAGTGCGCGTGGCGGCTTGTATGCGCGGCTGGCGGCGCTGCAGTTCGACCAGTAAAGCCTGGCGGCGGTGCTTTCAGCCGCCCGCCAGCTGTGCCCCGCCTTGCAGCCAGGCCAGCAAGGCCTGCTCAGGCATGGGGCGAGCGCCGTACCAGCCTTGGGCCATACCGCAACCGAGTTGGCGCAGCAGCGCCCATTCTTCTTCGGTTTCTGCGCCTTCTCCGACGGTGGACAGGCCCAGGTTTCGGCCCAGGTCAATTGCGGCCTTGAGCAAGGTCAGCGCGGTGCTTGAGTTCGCGGCGCCGCGGACAAAGCTGCGGTCGATCTTGAGCTCAGACACCGGCAGCATGTGCAGATAAGCCAGGGACGACTGGCCCGTGCCGAAATCATCGACCGACCACTCGAAGCCTTGCGCGTTGATCTCCCGCATGCGGTCAATCACGGTGGCCGGATCTTTCATCACTGCACCCTCGGTCAGCTCCAGGCGAATGTCCTCGGCCTGTGCGCCGGTCGCTGTCAAGAGCTCGGCCAAGAGGCCCGGGAACGCGGCCGAACCGACATCGTGCACGGAGACATTGACGGCAATTTGGGACACCAAACCCGCTCGGCGCAGCTGCGCTGACAACTGCATCGCCCGGCGCAAGACCCACTCGGTGATGCCGCGGATATTGCCGGTGCTCTCGGCGAAAGGAATGAAGTCCACCGGAGGCACCAGCCCACGGCTGGGGTGGTTCCAGCGGATCAAGGACTCAAAGCTGGTGACGGCGTTGTCGGCGAGGCGGAATTTGGGCTGCACCAGCAGGGTGAACTCATCATCCTGTGCCGCGCGTTTGAGTTCGGAGATCAAGGAGAGCTGCAAGGGGTCAGCCCGCACCAAGCTGGGTTCGTAGACCGTCCAGAGGGCATCACTGCGCCGGCCCTCGTGCAAGGCAATCTCAGCATTGCTCATCAGGCGATGCATCGAGTTGCCGTGAGCCGGGCCGTAAGAAAGCCCCCAGGCGGCGCTGATGTCCACCCATTGCCCGGCCACCTGCAGCGGCGTGGCAAACAAGTCCGAGGCCAGCGCCTGCAATCCAGCCACGTCGGCAGCTTCGCCAGCCAGCACCAGGACAAACTGATCCGCGTAGACGCGGCCGGCCAAGGCCAGGTCAAAGCGGATGCAGGCCTGGCTCAAGCGTTCGCCAACGGCCTGCAATACGGCGTCACCGATGTCTTGGCCAAGTGCCTGATTGATCGCATTGAAGCGCTGCACATTCAGCATGGCGACTTTGGGCGCAAGCCCGCGGGCAATCCAGCTGTCACCGACCGCGATCAGACGCTCACGATTGCCCAGCCCCGTCAGGCGGTCGCGCTGCGCGGCCTCGATGGCGCGCGTGCTGGCGTCGGTCTGGAACTGTGCCGCGACCTTGCGCACGGCCGCCATGTCCCGTTTCTTGGCCTGATCGAGCAGGCGATGGCGTTGCATCAAGCGGTAGGCCTGTTCCCAGTTGCCTTGTGCGCTGCTCAGCTCGGCCGCCCGGGACCAAAAACGGGACACCAAGGTCAGCTCACTCCGCGGCATGGTTTGAACCAGGCTCAGCGCTTCGTCGGTGGCTGCCACGGCCTCCGCGCCGCGCCCGGCGGCCTGGTGAACCATGGCCTGCGCCATCGCCAGAAAGCAGAGCACATCGTGGCTGCGCTGGGCCTCTGGCCGTGCCGCCAGAAAGTCGAGATAAGCGCGCGCTTCGTCAACCTGGCCCAGGCAGGCAAAGACCTCGGCGCCCAGCACATGGAAGTAGTCGAGGTTCGGTCCGTCCAGTTCGGTGGATTTTCCAGGAAAGGACCACTTGCGCAGCAAGGGCATCACTTTCTCGTAGTCGCCGGCGGAGACATAGATGTCCGCGAGGGTGGTCACGGCATTGAATCGGACCCAGCCACCCAGATCGTTGCTGGCCAAGGCTTGCTCCAGATGGAGGGCGGCTTGCAGCTCATCGCCGGCCAAGAAGAAGGCAATGCCCAAATTGTTCAGCGCCGCCGCCCGCATGCCGCTGTGGTCGATCTCTTGACTCAGTTGCAACATGCGGCAGGCCTGCTGCATATAGCCCACCAGATTGCCAGCGGCCTGGTAAAGCAGCAGCGAGGGACCCATGGCCGCATGCTGTTCCAGCGGGTCTTGCAGGGCGAGGATCTCGTCGCTGAGTTGCTCATAGGCTGCGAGCGCAGCAGCCATATCGTCACCGAAGGTCTCAGCGGCCAGCGCGATGCTTCTCGCGATCAGGCTGCCGGGGCGGTCACCCAGAGCCAGCATGCGTGCGGCCAACTCTCGGTAAGGCTGGCTTGCGCCGGGATTGAGCGAACCCAAACGCAGCAGCACCAACTGCATGCGCAGGATCAAACGTTCATCGCCGGCGGCCTGAGCCAGGTGCTGCTCGGCCAAAGAAGCAGCCTCGCTGATCGACCCAAAACGCGCCAGCCAGACCTCTCTGAATGCGAGCCTGTGGGCGTCTGACGAGACCGATGCGGAAGATAGGGACAAGAAGAGCCTAGGAAGCCAGAGTGACGCAGAGCATTCTAGGGTTGCGCTCCGGCGCGGCGATGCTGCAAAGCGTGGCCAATTTGGCGAGCCAGACGGCTGCCTATCGCTTGGCCATCAGTGCAGCGCCGAGCGCATCATCCCTCAGGGCTGAGTCGCACCCGAGGCCGCAGGCGCTGCGGGGCTGCCGGGGTTGGTGTGCACCACCACCCCTGGCGACAGCGAGATGTCCGAAGCCACCGTCACCTTGGTCACGTAGTGGCGGGTTTCACCAAAACAGCTGGTGGGCAGGCCGACTTTCTCTTCGTAGTGCAGGTTGACGCGCTTGCCCATGACCTCGGTCAAGGCGGCGGCGGTGGCGTCGTCAGCGATGGTGAATTGGAATTTCTCGACCGTGCTGCTGCCGGGAATGGAGACCAGGGCCAACTCGCCTTCCCAGGTCTTGCAGACCCAGCCCTTCTTGGACAGCTTTTGAATCCAGCCGGCGCGCTCGCCGCTGGAGTAGCTCCAGTTCAGGGCGGCGTAGAAGTAAGCCACGGTCAGGAGCACCAGAACCAAGACAGCGATGAGCAGGCGTTTGATCAGCATAGGAGCACAAAAAGAAAAAGGAAGGAGCGGGTGACACATGGCCGCGAAGGCCGACGGACGCCATCATCGCAGCTTGCGCCCGGATCCTGAGTGACAGACACCCGGCAACACTAGAATCGCGCCCCATGAACAGCAGCAGCCCCGCCCCCAGCACCCCGGCTCACGCCGCCGGCCCGGTGCCCCAGCAGTTTGAAGACTTCATGCGCCATGTGTTCGAGCATGGCGTGCACAAAGGCGACCGCACCGGCACGGGGACGCGATCGGTGTTCGGTCATCAGATGCGTTTCGATCTGAGCCAGGGCTTTCCGCTGGTCACGACCAAGAAAGTCCATCTGAAGTCCATCATCCTGGAGCTGCTCTGGTTCTTGCGTGGTGACTCCAATGTGCAATGGCTGCAGGAGCGTGGTTGCACCATCTGGGATGAATGGGCTCGCGAGGACGGCAGCTTGGGCCCGGTCTACGGTGTGCAGTGGCGCAGCTGGCCCAAGGCCGGCGGCGGTCACATCGACCAGATCGCTGAGGTGGTGAAGCAGCTGAAAGCCAACCCCGATTCGCGCCGCATCATCGTCAGCGCTTGGAATGTGGCCGAACTGGACCAGATGGCCCTGATGCCTTGCCATGCTTTTTTCCAGTTCTATGTCGCCCCACCGCAAGCGCCGGGCGAACGCGGTCGCCTGTCCTGCCAGCTCTACCAGCGCAGTGCCGACATCTTTCTGGGCGTGCCCTTCAATATTGCGAGCTACGCCTTGTTGACCCAGATGCTGGCCCAGCAATGCGATCTGGACCTGGGTGACTTTGTCTGGACCGGCGGTGATTGCCATATCTATGCCAACCACTTCGAGCAGGTGCAAACCCAGCTGGCACGCGAACCGCGCGCCTACCCGCAGATGAAGATCCGGCGTCGGCCGGAATCGATCTTTGGCTACGAGCTGGAGGACTTTGAGCTCGAAAGCTACGACCCGCACCCGGCCATCAAAGCCCCGGTGGCGGTATGAGTTCGGATCCAAGCCGCTCAGCTGCCCTGCCTCGGCTGGTGTTGGTGGCGGCCCTCGGTCGTGGCCGAGAAATTGGCCGAGACAACGCCCTGCTCTGGCATCTGCCTGAGGACATGGCTCATTTCAAGGCCCTGACCCAGGGTCAGCCCGTGCTGATGGGTCGCAAGACCTGGGATTCACTGCCGGAGCGCTTTCGCCCCTTGCCGGGCCGGCGCAACATCGTCCTGTCACGTCAGCCGGGTCTGATGTTGAACGGCGCCGAGGTGTTCACAGACTTGCAAACCGCCTTGCAGGCTTGCGCCGGCCTGCCTCAGGTCTGCGTGATCGGTGGCGCCCAAATCTACGCCGAGGCCTTGGCCCATGCCGATGTTTTGGAACTGACCGAGGTGGATCGCGACTTTGCCGACGCCGACAGCTGGTTCCCGGCCTGGCCTGGGGCCGAGTTTGCAGAGACCCAGCGCGAGAGACATCACAGCGATAAGAACGGCTGGCGCTTCGACTTTGTGCGCTACGAGCGTCGCGTTGCCGCCTGAATCTTCCAAAACTGAAATCGAAAGAGGACTGAAGCCACCATGTCTGGACACGGATTCCATGTGCACGGCCCGCACGACCACGAAATCGAACACGCCGCTCATGCCGACCCCAAGGGCCTGGCCGGGCAGCTGGCTGTGATCACGGCCATTTTGGCGACGGTCGGCGCCATGTTTTCCTATATGGGTGGCGCCACTCAGGCCAATGCAGGCCTTTACAAGAACGACGCCGCCATCAAGAAGACCGAAGCCGCCAACCAATGGGCGCTGTACCAGTCCAAGAGCAACAAGCAAAACATGGCCGAGCTGGCCCTGGTTCTGGTGGCCGAGGACAAAAAAGCCGGCTATCAAAAAGAAGTCGAGCGCTACAAGGAAGAAAAAGGCGGCATCCGCGAGAAGGCCGAGGCCCTGGACAAGGAGTCACAAGTTTTCGACGAAAAGAGCGCCGAACAGATGCACCTACATCACCGCTGGGCGCAGGCGACCACCGCCTTGCAGGTGTCGATCGCCCTGGCCGCCATCGCCTTGCTGACCAAGAAGCGCTGGATGGAATGGGCCACGGTTGCCCTGGGTTTGCTGGGTTTCGGCTTGGGCGGCATGGCGGCCTTGCATTTTTGACAAGCCCGAAGTCGGCCATGGCGCTTCTTTCCCGCTGTCATGTTCGAGTTCCTGGCGTCGGCTCTTCAGCATGGGCGTTGATGCCCTCAATTTTTAAGCTGAGCTAGGAGTCCCTTCTTCGCGCACTCCGCAGGAGGGCTTCTGCGCTCAAATCCCTGCATTTGATGCCCCGCTTCGGCCTGTTTGGCCTATATTGCACCGTCATATGACAGTCTTGCACTCGTCATATGACAGGCGAAAGTTTTCCGCGGCGTCGACTTCTGTCAAATTCCGTCATATCTCTGTCACGACCGCTGTTTAGCATCCGGGCTGCTGAAAGACAAAGCACATCCCATCTAATCACTGGAGTTGACGAATGACCCCTTCTCGCCTTGCCGCTGCCCTGCACATTGCAGGCCTGATGTTTGTTGCGACTGCCGCTTCGGCCCAGGCTGTCAAGGTTGATCCGGCGCTGCCTTCGTATCAGAAGGCTTCGGGCGTGTCCGGCAACTTCACCAGCGTCGGCTCCGACACCCTGAACAACCTGATGACGCTGTGGGCCGAAGAGTTCAAGCGCGCCTACCCCAACGTCAATATCCAGATTCAAGGTGCCGGCTCCTCCACGGCGCCCCCGGCCCTAACCGAAGGTGCGGCCAACTTCGGCCCTATGAGCCGCCTGATGACCGCCCGTGAAGTCGAAAGCTTCGAGAAGAAGCACGGCTACAAACCCACCGCTGTCGGCGTGGCCATCGACGCTCTGGCCGTCTACGTCAACAAGGACAACCCGATCAAGGGCCTGACCATCACCGATGTGGACTCCATCCTGTCCGTCAGCCGCAAGTGCGGCGGCGCCGCTGACTTCACCAAGTGGGGCCAGGTCGGCCTGACCGGTGAGTGGGCCAGCCGCGACATCGCCATGTACGGCCGCAACTCGGTCTCGGGCACCTACGGCTTCTTCAAGGACGCCGCCCTGTGCAAGGGTGACTTCAAGCGCAATGTGGCCGAGCAGCCGGGTTCGGCTTCGGTGGTGCAGAGCGTGTCCACCCAGATCAATGCCATGGGCTACTCGGGCATTGGCTACAAGACTTCGGGTGTGCGCGCCTTGCCGCTGTCGAAGAAGGCCGGTGAGCCCTTCGTCGAACCCGATGCCAAGCACGCCATCGACGGCACCTACCCGCTGGCCCGCGTGCTCTACGTCTACGTGAACAAGAAGCCCAACCAGCCGCTGAACCCGCTGGAGCGCGAGTTCTTCAAGATGGTGCTGTCCAAGCAGGGCCAGGAAGTCACCATCAAGGACGGCTTCGTGCCCGTGCCGGCCGCCATGGCCGCCCGTTTCCTGGGCGAAATCAGCAAATAAGCAGCGTGGCCGCCGCCGCCTTCGGGTGGCCGCGGCCGTGACCGAGCGACTGAGGAATACAAGCCATGAAGACATCTGCACTGAACGCGGCCCTGGCCGTCGCCGTCCTGGGCCTGACAGCCTGCGCCAGCACCCAACCGGTGGCCACGCCCGCCGCTCCGGTGGCCGCACCCGCCCCTGTGGTGGCCGCTGCCGCACCGGCGCCTGCTCCGGCTCCCGTGGCCGCAGCGGCTCCGGTGGTTGAACTGATCAAGGAGTTCTACGTCGTCCTGCCGGAATCGGGCCGCGTGCACGCCTTCGGCGACCTGAAGAACTACCGCGACTTCCTGAACCACGGCGAAGTCACCCTGACCCGCAGCAAGATCGGTGAAGGCCCAGGCGGCGCTACCGTCGTCTTCGGCATCACCGGTGATGACGTCAAGAACAACCAGCCCAGCCTGGGCGAGAAAGCCTTGAGCGGTAAGTTCGCTGGCGCGCCTGAGTTCTACGGTGAAGTGCTGAAGAACGGCCGCTACTACGTGTTCGGCGATCTGAAGGACATGACGGACTTCGTGGCCTTCGGCGAAGTGGCCTACGGCTTCACCGACATCGGCGAGGGCCCGAAGGGCGAGAGCCTGGTCTATGTGATGAACAAGGACAGCATCAAGGGTGGCAAGCCCCTGAACCGGGTCGAACGTTTCAAGGCTTTGCGGGCTGCCACACAGTCCTGATTTCAGAACCAAGGGCTCGCGCCAGAGCCCATGAGCGAAGAGGGTGAGCAGGCTGGTCCTGCCCACCCTTTCATAACGTCAGCGCGGAACATTTCCCACCCATGAATACAGCCAGTCCAACCCAAACGTCGATCACTGTCGACCGCGCCATGAGTCGGCGACTGTTGATCGACAAGCTGTTCGAGAAGCTGATGACCTTTGGTGGTCTGAGCGTGATCGTGGCGGTTTCGGCCATTTTTGTGTACCTGGTCAGTGTCGTGGTGCCGTTGTTCATGCCGCCTGGCGTTGACCATCGTCAGCAGTTCGCCACCCCCGGAGACAAGGCACAGACCACTTTGTCCTTGACGGGCGAAGAGCAGCGCGAAATCGGTTCGCGTGTCGGGGCTGGCGGTGCCATCACCTTCTTCAAGTTCGCCACCGGCGAGCAGATTGCCCAGACCCAGGTGCCGGTGCCAGCAGGCGCCACCGTCACCAGCGCCGACATCGGCGAGCGCCGCAGCTTCGCCCAGGGCTTCGGCCTGTCGGATGGCCGGGTCATCCTGGTCAAGCAGAGCTTTGCGGTCAGCTTCCCCAACAACAAGCGCGTCATCACGCCCGCCCTGGAGTACCCGGTCGGCGAAGCGCCGGTGAGCGTTGACCCGCAGGGCAAGCCCATCAAGCTGCTGGGCATCCAGCAGAGCGAAGAGGGCTCGACCCTGGCGGCAGTGACTGAAGACGGCCGCCTGCTGCTGTCCGCCGTCAATGTCAGCACCAATGCCATGACGGGCGAGACCAAGAGCGAAGTTCAGCAGTCGGAAATCCCCTCGGCACCTGTCGGCATTCGCCAGTTGCTGATTGAATCCAAGCAGCGCGAGCTCTATGTGCTGCACGGCGAGCGCAAGCTGGCCCGCTTCAACATCAGCAACAAATCCAGCCCCGTGCTGCTGGAGACCATCGAGCTGGCGCCGGCCGACCAGAAGGTCACCGCCCTGACCATGTTGAGCGGCGGTTTCTCGTTGATCGTCGGTACCGACAAGGGTGGCCTGAGCCAGTGGTTCCCGGTACGCACCGAGGGCGCGAACTTCGCGCTCAAGCGCATCCGCGACTTCAAGTCCATGCCGGCCGGCATCACCGCCATGAGCGCCGAGTTCTTCCGCAAGGGCTTCATCGTCGGTGACTCGACCGGCAATCTGGGCAGCTATTTCGCCACCTCGCAGCGTCAGCTGTTCGTGGAAAAGCTCAGCGACAAACCGATCACGGTGCTCGGCGTGCCGCCGCGCGGCAACGGCTATATGGCACAGGACCAGGCCGGCCGCGTCTACACGGCGTCGGTGGACAACCATTACCCCGAAGTCTCCTTCAGCAGCCTGTGGAGCAAAGTCTGGTACGAAAGCTACGAAGAGCCCGACTATGTCTGGCAAAGCTCGGCCTCGAACGCCGACTTTGAACCCAAGTTCAGCCTGGCGCCGCTGACCTACGGCACCATCAAGGCCGCCACCTACGCCATGATGGTTGCCATGCCTCTGGCCATCCTGGGCGCGATCTTCACCGCCTATTTCATGACCCAGCGCATGCGCGAGATCGTCAAGCCGACTATCGAAGTGATGGCCGCCCTGCCGACTGTGGTGCTGGGTTTCCTGGCCGGCCTGTGGCTGGCGCCCTTGGTCGAGAACAATCTGGCCGGCGTCTTGATGAGCTTGCTGATGTTGCCGCTGGCCATGGTCGTCGCCTCTTACATCTGGCATCTGATGCCGCGCGGCTTGGTCGAACGCGTGGGCCTGGGCTGGGAAGCCGCCCTGCTGATGCCGATCGTGGTGGTGGTGATCTGGGGCTTCTTCCAGCTCGGTCATCCGCTTGAAGCCGCCTTCTTTGGCGGAGACCTGCCGCACTGGCTGTCGAACACCGCCGGCATCAGCTTCGAGCAGCGCAACTCGCTGGTGGTGGGCATTGCCATGGGCTTCGCGGTCACACCGGCGATCTTCTCGATTGCCGAAGACGCCATCTTCAGCGTACCCAAGTCCCTGACCTCGGGTTCGCTGGCCCTGGGTGCCACGCCCTGGCAAACCATGATGGGTGTGGTGCTGCTGACCGCCAGCCCCGGTATTTTCTCGGCCGTGATGATCGGTCTGGGCCGCGCGGTCGGCGAAACCATGATCGTGCTGATGGCCACCGGCAACACCGCCGTGATGGACTTCAGCATGTTCTCGGGCTTCCGCACCCTGTCCGCCAATATCGGTGTCGAAATGCCCGAAGCCGGCGTCGGTGAAACCCATTACCGCCTGCTCTTCTTGTCCGCCCTGGTGTTGTTCGCCTTCACCTTCCTCGTCAACACCCTCGCCGAGCTGATTCGCCAGCGTCTGCGCGAAAAGTACAGCACCATCTGACGGAGCACGATCAATCATGAAAGACTGGTTCAAAAGCGGCTCGCCCTGGATCTGGCTCACCGCCGGCGCTGTGGCAGTGTCCGTGCTGGCTGTGGCCGGCGTGATGGCCCTGACGGCCCTGCGTGGCCTCGGCCATTTCTGGCCCAAACCGGTGGTCGAGACCACCTACAAGGAACGTGATGGCACGACCATCGGCCTGATCGGCGAGATCCGCGAACGCGAAGAAGTGTCGGTGCGCCGCCTGCGCGAAGCGGGTTTCGTGATCCCGGGCAACGACACCTTCACCGACCGGGTGCTCATCAAGATGGGCAACCGCGATGTCTCGGGCGTGGACTTCCGTTGGTTCCCCCTGCCCTTGCTGGGTGAGCAGACGCTGCCCGACGATGTAGTGACCGTGGAGCGCCGCGAGTGGGGCAATTTCTACGGCCACCTGGTCTCGGTCAAGCAGGACGGCCAAGTCGTGGCCAGCGGCGAAGCCGCCTGGCCCGAGTTGCAGCAGCGTGCCGCGCGTGCCCAGCAGTTGTTCAATGAGATCCATGCGGTCGAGAAGAAGGAAATCGGCCGCGTCAATTTCGAACTGGAACGCCTGCGCCTGCAAGAACGCCGCCTGCAGCTGGAAGGCAAGCTCAGCGACAGCAGCAAGGCCGCCATGGAGGTGCAGCGCGAGGCGCTGAACAAGACCTTCGCCAGCCTGCAGGAAAAGACCGATGCGCTGCGCAAGCAGATCGGCCGCGACAGCTTTGTCGGCCGCGTGGCCGATGGCCGCGAGGTCGAGGTGAGCCTGGCCCAGGTGGCCGACGTCTACCGCGCCAACACCATGGGCCTGTTCGGCAAGATTGGCCACTATGCCAAGAAGCTGGGCGAATTCATCTGGGACGACCCGCGTGAAGCCAACACCGAAGGCGGCATCTTCCCGGCCATCTTCGGCACGGTGATGATGGTGCTGCTGATGGCCGTGATCGTGACGCCGCTGGGCATCATGGCCGGCATCTATATGCGCGAGTACGCCAAGCAGGGCCCCTTGATTCGCATCATCCGCATCTCGGTGAACAACCTGGCCGGCGTGCCTTCGATCGTCTACGGTGTGTTCGGCCTGGGCTTCTTCGTCTACTTCCTGGGCGGCAACATCGACCGCCTGTTCTTCCCCGAAGCCCTGCCCGGCCCGACCTTCGGCAGCCCCGGCATCCTGTGGTCGGCCCTGACCCTGGCCCTGCTGACTTTGCCGGTGGTGATCGTGGCGACCGAAGAAGGTCTGGCCCGCGTGCCGCGTTCGGTGCGTGAGGGCAGCCTGGCTCTCGGCGCGACCAAGGCCGAAACCCTGTGGCGCACAGTCTTGCCCATTGCCAGCCCGGCCATGATGACTGGCCTGATCCTGGCCGTGGCCCGCGCCGCCGGCGAAGTGGCACCGCTGATGCTGGTGGGCGTGGTCAAGTTGGCGCCGGCTCTGCCGCTGGACAGCTTCTTCCCCTTCCTGCATCTGGAACGTAAATTCATGCACCTGGGCTTCCACATCTACGACGTGGGCTTCCAGAGCCCCAATGTGGAAGCGGCCCGACCCTTGGTCTACGCCACCGCCATGCTGCTGGTGATCGTGATCATCGGTTTGAACCTGACGGCAATCCGTATGCGCAACCGTCTGCGTGAGAAATTCAAAGAGCTGGACTCGGTCTGATTCCGGACCTCCGTGCCGCCCCTACCTACTTTTGATCTGGAGAGACATTCATGAGCTCCCTCGCAACTAGCGCCGAATTGCCCAAGCTGAAGATTTCCACCGCCGTGCCTGAGTCGGCCGTGCCGCTCAAGCCCCTGGATGAGCTGGACGTGGCCCTGTCGGTCAAGGACCTGAACCTGTTCTACGGTGCCAAGCAGGCCCTGCACAAGGTCTCGCTGAACATCCCCCGCGGCCATGTGGTGGCCTTCATCGGCCCCAGCGGCTGCGGCAAGTCCACCCTGCTGCGCTGCTTCAACCGGATGAACGATCTGGTTGATGGCTGCCGCATCGAAGGCGAGATCCATCTGGACAACAAGAACATCTTCGACCGCAGCGTCAATGTGGCGCAGCTGCGCCGCCGCGTCGGCATGGTGTTCCAGAAGCCCAACCCCTTCCCCAAGTCCATCTACGAAAATGTGGCCTATGGCCTGCGTTTGCTGGGCGTCAAGGACCGCGCCCAGCTGGACGAGGCGGTCGAGCGCTCGCTGCGCCAGGCTGCACTGTGGAATGAAGTCAAGGACCGCCTGGACAGCAGCGGTCTGAGCCTGTCGGGCGGCCAGCAACAACGTCTGGTGATCGCCCGCGCGATTGCCCTGGAGCCGGAAGTCCTGCTGCTGGACGAGCCCTGCTCGGCCCTGGACCCGATCGCCACCGCCAAGATCGAAGAGCTGCTGCAAGAGCTCAAGAGCAAGTACACCATCGTCATCGTCACCCACAGCATGCAGCAAGCCGCACGCGTGTCGGATTTCGTGGCCTATATGTACCTGGGCGAACTGGTCGAGTACGGCGCCACGCGCGATGTGTTCATGAAGCCCAAGCGCAAGGAGACCGAGGACTACATCACCGGCCGCTTCGGCTGATGCTCAGGGTGGCCCCGTGCCGCCCCACGTGAGTGCCTCGTTAGACTGCAACGATTGATTCAATTTCGCAAAGGTAGAAGTCATGGGTGACAAACATCTGTCGAGCCAGTTCGATCTGGAACTGAGCGGTATCTCGACCCGCGTGCTGGAAATGGGCGGCCTGGTGGAATCGCAGGTCGAGCTGGCCGTGTCGGCACTGACCTCCTTCGACGGCGAAGCGGCTTCGCGCGTGCTGGTGGCCGAGGAGCGGGTCAACCAGATGGAAGTTGAGATCGACCAAGACCTCTCGGCCATCATCGCCCTGCGTCAACCGACGGCCCGCGACCTGCGCCTGCTGATCGCCATCTCCAAGACCATCGGCAACCTCGAGCGCGTCGGCGACGAAGCGGCCCGAATCGCCCGCACCGTGCACCGCCTGATCAACACTGGTGTGTTCAGCCGCCTGCGCCTGCCGGTTGGCGACATCTCCTTCGAAGCCGAGCTGGCCACGGCCTCGCTGCGCAAGGCGCTCGACGCCTTCGCACGACTGGACACCGTGCAAGCCCTGGAAGTGATCAAGCACGACAACCAGATCGACCAGGAGTTCGACGGCCTGATGCGCAAGCTCATCACCTACATGATGGAAGACCCGCGCACCATCTCGGCCTCCATCGACCTGGTGTTCGTGGCCAAGGCCATCGAGCGCGTCGGTGACCACGCCAAGAACCTGGCCGAGCAAATCATCTACATCGTCAAGGGCACGGACATCCGGCACAACCCGCTGGACCAGATTGAATCCGTGGCCTTGAAAGACTGAACTCCAAAGAGAAGAAGCACAGCATGTCGAGGATTCTTGTCGTCGAAGACGAGTCGGCCATCGCCGAACTTATCTCCATCAATTTGCGCCACTCCGGGTTTGAGGTGACCCTGGCCAGCAGCGCAGACCAAGCTCAGTACGAAGTGGACCGGGTGCTGCCCGACCTGGTCGTGCTGGACTGGATGCTGCCAGGCCAGAGCGGCCTGGCCCTGGCCCGCCAATGGCGCGGCCAACAGCGCACCAAGGACCTGCCCATCATCATGCTGACCGCCCGCGCCGAGGAGACCGACAAGGTCTCGGGCCTGGACGCCGGTGCCGATGACTACCTGACCAAGCCTTTCTCCACCAATGAACTGCTGGCCCGCATCCGTGCGGTGCTGCGCCGCAAGGCGCCCGAGGCGCTCGATTCGGTGGTGGTGATCGCCGGCTTGAGCCTGGACCCGGGCACGCGTCGCGTCAGCCGCGAAGGCTCTGAGGTCAAGCTGGGCCCGACCGAGTTCCGCCTGCTGCATTTCTTCATGAGCCACCCCGAGCGAGTGCACAGCCGTTCGCAACTGCTCGACCGGGTCTGGGGCGACCATGTCTTCATCGAGGAGCGCACCGTCGACGTGCATGTCAAGCGCCTGCGCGAAGCGCTGGAACGCGTGCAGTGCGCGCGCATGATCGAAACCGTGCGAGGCGCCGGCTACCGGCTCTCGCAACAAGCCCAGCCCGTTTCCGCCTGAGCCAGGGAGCTTCATGACCGTCATCGGTTTTCTGCCCCGCCTGGCCCTGGTGGGCCTGATCGTGATCGCCGGTGACCTGGTCGGGCGTGCCCTTGGCACCTTGGTCGGGTACAGCCAAATTGGCGAATGGTTTGGTGTTTTGGCCGCGGTGGTGACCCTGCTGCTGATCGACACCTTGCGCATCCGCCGCCTGATGCAGTGGCTGCGCGAGAAGCATCCGGGCGAGGCGCCGCGCAGCAGTGGTTACTGGGGCGACCTGGCCTATCTGATCGAGCGCGCGCTGCGCAAGCGCGACCGGGCGATCGCTCAGGAGCGGCTGCAGCTGCAGCAGTTCCTCTCGGCCATCGAAGCCTCGCCCAATGGTGTGCTGATGCTGGATGCGCACGACCACATGACCTGGTGCAACCGCATGGCGGCCGACCATTTCGCGCTCGACCCGCAGCGCGATTTGCAACAACGCATCACCAATTTGGTCCGCTACCCAAGCTTTGTCAGCTATCTGCAGGCGGGCCAGTTCAAGGAACCTCTGCAACTGGCCAGCAGCCGCGGACTGGGCACCTTGTCGGTGATCGTGCGACCGTATGGCGACGGTTTGCGCTTGGTGCTGACCCAGGACGTCACCGAGCGCGAGCGGGCGGAAGGCATGCGACGCGATTTCGTGGCCAATGTTTCGCACGAAATCCGCACGCCGCTGACCGTGCTCAGCGGCTTCATCGAGACCATGAGCTCATTGCCGCTTAGCGAAGCCGAGCGGCGTCGCGTGCTGGTTTTGATGGGACACCAAACCGAGCGCATGCTGGGCCTGGTCAGTGACTTGCTGACCCTGGCTCAGTTGGAAGGCAGCCCGCGTCCCGGCGCCGACCGCTGGCTGGATCTCGCGCCGCTGCTCAAGCGCGTGGAGGCTGACGCCAATGCCTTGTCGGGCGGCCGCCATCTAATCCAGGTTGAAGCCGACATGTCGATTCAACTGGCCGGCATCGAGGCCGAGTTGCTCAGCGCCATCAGCAATCTGCTCAGCAATGCGGTCCGCTACACCCCGGATGGCGGAGAGATCGAGCTGAGCTGGCGCCGCCTGCCTGAGGGCAGCGGGCAGATCTGTGTGCAGGACAGTGGCCCCGGCATTGCCAAGGAACATTGGCCGCGCCTGACCGAACGCTTCTACCGTGTAGACGGCAGCCGCTCCCGCGACACCGGCGGCACCGGTCTGGGCCTGTCCATCGTCAAACATGTGATGCAACGCCATGGCGGCGAGTTGCAAGTCTTCAGCGAAGTCGGCAAAGGCAGCCGATTCAGCCTGCTGCTGCCCCCAGCGCGGGTGCGCGACAACGCTGCCGGAGACGGGCTCTAAAGATCCGGCACGGCCTGCCCTGCTTCCTCCGCAGCCGGGCTCTTCACTGACGGACCCTTGTAGGATGGCGCCTTGCTCTGGCGCAGCCGCCGTGGCGGCCGCCCACCAGACGCCCTCTTCTGAGTTCATGCCCACGGGTGCTTGTCCGTGTCGCGCGGCCCCAGGCCAGAACTCACATCGAAACCGTCACTGAGGATTGCCTTGAAACTCGCCACCTGTAAGGTGAAAGACTGTTTTTAGCAGCATCACACGGGTTCACAAGTCAGAGCCAAGTACTTGATTCGCATAGATCAATCGAATCAATTAACCTCGTGAAGCGTCACCAAAGCGCATAAGATGTGTGTAGCTAGTAGCGTAGCTAGCGAACTGACTACACATTGCAGGGGTGCGCCGTGGCGAAACAAGTCGATAAGCTGACAGACGTACAGCTCCGAAAGTGGATCAAGACCGGCGCACCATTGGCAAAGGCTGACGGCGGCGGGCTGACGTTCACGCTATCAGCAGCGGGCGCGGCGGCATGGGTTCTGCGTTACCGGCACGGCGGCAAGGCGAAAGAACTGACGCTCGGGCGATTCCCCGACTTAGGCGTAGCAGCGGCAAGAATCCGGGCAAGGGATGAACGAGCCAAGATTCAGGCCGGAACAGACGTCGCCAAAGAGCGCCAGACCGAGAAGATCAAGAGCGCCACCACCAAGAGCTTCAAGCAATTGGCCGAGAGCTACATCGAAAAGGTAATGCCCACGCTGGCGGCGAGAACCTACGCGCAGCGGAGGCAGCATATCGACGCTGTGATTCTCCCCAGGCTTGGGCGACTGGCTGCGCGAGAAGTCACAACATCGGACGTTGTTTCATTCGTTGAGGCCGTCGGCAAGATCAAGACCGTCAACGTGGTGGAACTGGTGTTCACTGCGCTGTCGGAGATTTTCAAGCATGGGCTGGCGAATCATTCCGTGATCGTGAATCCCTGCGCCGGTATCTCGGTGCACGCCATTTGCGGCAGGCCTGCGCCGACCCGAGCACGACTCAAGCTGACAGAAGCAGAACTTCGGGCCGTGATGCCTACCCTGCCCGCCATCGGCGCGGAAAATGCCCAGGCCGTGAAGCTGCTGCTGCTGACCTGTGTTCGTATCGGTGAATTGACGCGGGCCGAGTGGTCAGACGTCGACCTGGAGCGGGCCGAATGGGTGATTCCCGACGCCAATTCCAAGACCGGCACCGGCTTTACGATTCCACTCGCACCGGCTGCTGTGGAGTGCTTCAAGGCGCTGCAACCCCTGGCCTGTGGCTCCCGCTTTGTCTTGCCTGCCCGCCAAGTACGGCGCACCCGCAACAGTGGCGGCGCTGATGTTCACTTCGAGCAGCGGGCCGTGAATGCCATGCTGGTCAAGCTCTGCGACAAGCTAGGCGACAAGGTGCGGCGCTTTACCCCGCATGACCTGCGCTCTACCGCACGGAGCCACCTTTCAGCTTTGGGAGTCGGCCTGATCGTGGCCGAGCGATGCCTGAATCACGCGCTTGGCGGGCTAGTTGGCGTCTATGACCAGCACGACTACCTGACCGAACGGCGGGCCGCATTGGAAACATGGGCTTTGTTCCTGGCCGCTTGCGAGGCGGGCGAACCCTGGCAGCGCGATAACGTGATCCAACTACGGGCCGCATAACTGGCTGCACAATCCATTTTCGCCGCGCCTAGGCTGATCCCTGAAAACCCGTTCCCTGACGGGCTGGCGCGGCACCTATCAATCAGGGGCGACAGGGATCGCATGGTGAAAGATTCAGATGAAGTGCAGAAGCCCTTGGCCTTGAAACTGATTCGCTCTTGGAGAAGGGCGCAGGCAGGGACAACGCTTACTTATGCACTCCTCACTTTGATGTTGTGGGTTTTCATCGCCAAGCAACTAGGCGTTGATGTTTCACGCACAACGGCTTGGTATGGACTGCTCCTTGTCGCGTTTCTTTCAATCATCGTGGAGCTGGCTTTCCTGCACTTTAGGCAAGTTGAGCTATCACGACAGCTTCACGGTCTTCACAGGTACTCTCAATCGATCCGCAACTACGCAGTGGCAAATATCGAACCGCTGCATGAATCAATTGCCAGTTTGAAGGCAGTGGAGACGCCGCAACCAGAAGAATCCGCTCCCGATCAGCCCAATAGCGAAGAACGCACGCTGGGCAAGCGCGAACGTGAAACCATGCTCAAGCTCTTGATAGGAATGGCCATAAAGGGTTACAGCCATGACCCAGCGGCAGCGAAAAGCAGCGCGGCAAAAGAGATAGCAGATGACTTGGCGGCGCTTGGGATCAACGTTTCAGACGACACCGTCCGCAAATACTTGAAGAAAGCCGCCGACACCGTGCTGCCCGCAAACCCGCGCCAATCCTAGAGTCCAAACCGAATTCGGTTTCAAGGCAAAGGCAACTCGGTAACCGAAAACCGAATTCGGGCACAAAGAGACCGCCATTCTCCAAAGTTGAGCCATCCAACCACGGAGGCTCAAGTGGCATCACCAATCATCCCCTCATTCGATACCCTGCCCCGAGGCGCATTTATCCGCGCTTCTCGACTGGTGCAGAACCCCAAGACTGGCATTCCTGCCCCCTTGCCTTTCAGCGAGCCGACGCTATGGCGCAAGGTCAAGGCCGGTACTTTTCCCAAGCCTTCTAAGCTGTCCGAAAAGGTCACAGCCTGGAACGTTGGCGAGGTGCGCGACTGGCTGCAAGCCCAAGGGGTAACGGCTTGATCGGCCCCACAAAGACGGATGCCCTGGCCGGTGGAGCGGCGCAAGGCATCGAAGAAAAAACGTCAGCAGACCCGGAGCAATGTACCAGCGCTAGCGCCGACCCCAAAGCCTTCGCCGCGCTTCAAGCTCAGTTTTCGCTCAAGGGTTACGCCCTGCTGCGCTTGGCTGATGGCGTGATGCTGGCCGAACGCTGGGGATTTACTCGCCAGCTCGACACCATGACCCAGGCGGCGCAATTCCTGCAGCAGATTGGGGGCAGCAATGGACGCACTTGAAAAGTTCCTGAACGCACACGGCCACATGCGAAAGGTCAGCGCAACGGGCTACAGAGGGCCATGCCGGGCTTGCAATACTTCGGACAGGTCAGCGGCACTCTCAATCAGCGAGGGCAGCACAGGCGCTCTACTGGTCAAGTGCTTTGCCGGTGGCTGTGATGCGGAGGCTATCGCGGCATCGGTGGGCTTGAGCCTGCAAGACCTTTTCCCGCCAAGGTTGACCGGCCACCATGTCCCGACCCCCAGGCGGCGTGGATTACTGACCGCCAATGAGGCACTCGACCTGCTGGCCTTCGAAGCCGAGCTAACCGCCGTCGCTGCATCCAATTTGGGATGCGGGTCGACCCTGAGCACCGAAGACCGTGCCCGCCTTCTTCAGGCCAGCGCCCGCATCACATCACTCTATGCGGAGGTACGCTCATGATTGACTCGACCATTGATCCATTCACCCCGCGCCCGCGCCCCCTACCGACTCAGCCAAGCGGAACATTCGGAAAGGCCAGCAGCGCAAGCTATGACCCCAGGCCGGAGCCAGCCGAGCGCAGCACGCCCACACCATTACCGGATGAATTGCAGGCCGTCCAAGCTTTCCCGCTTGAGGCATTGCCCGAGACAGTCCGGCCATGGGTGCGCGATGTTTGCGAACGTATGCAATGCCCGGCCGACTTTGTGGCTGTTCCTCTGTTGGTGGCGCTCTCGTCACTGGTGGCGGGCAAAGTGGCAATCAGGCCGCAAGCTCACACCGACTGGCAAGAATCGGCAAACTTGTGGGCGGCAATTGTCGGGCGACCTGGCCGGATGAAGTCGCCTTGCATGACCCAGGCGCTAGCCAATCTGCGAAAGCTTGAGACAAAGCACGCCGACTTGCACGCCGAAGCTATGCGCGACCACGAGCTAGACATGCGGGCCTTCAAGCTGGCAAATAGCGCGGCAGACAAGAAGGCCGCTCAAGCGTTATCCAAGGACAGCAAGGCCAACATCACCGACCTGCTGATGACGGAGGAACTACAAACCCCGATTCGTAAGCGCTATGTTGTGACCGACATTGGCTATGAGGCACTTGGAGAGGTGCTGGCCGAGAACCCGCAAGGCGTGATGATGGAGCGCGACGAACTGCGCGGGCTGCTAGTCCACTTGGCTCGCGAGGAAAACGCCACGGCGCGAGGTTTCATGCTTCAGGCGTGGAGCGGTGGCAGCTACCAATTCGGGCGCATTGGGCGCGGGCATATCGCCATTCCAAACATGTGCTTAAGCATGATCGGCGGCATTCAACCCGGCCCGCTATCCGAGTTCATCAAGGTCGCCAATCGAGGCGGCGGCGGTGACGATGGATTCTTGCAGCGATGCTTGATCGCATGGCCTGACGGCGCGGGCGACTACCGGGAGGTAGATCGAGGCATAGACGAGGCCGCGAAGATCAAGGCGGCGCACGTGTTTGCAAGTCTCGACAAGCTGGACGGCGCGGCGGCAATGGCAACCCAGGCAGTAGATGCAGACGGAAAACCGGATGGCCTGCCCTACCTGCGCTTTTCCGATGATGCGCTAGCCATGTTCAATGAGTGGCGGCATGAATTGGAGGCAGCGGTACGGGCACCAGACATACGCCCGTCAATCGAGGCGGCGCTATCCAAGTTCCGCAAGCATGTTCCGGCAATGGCGCTCACCCTGCATCTAGCGAGTGGCGGCACCGGCCCGGTAACTGCGAGGGCTTGTGCTTCAGCGCTGGAGCTGGCCGATTACTTCAAGTCGCACGCAATACGGGCCTATGAGTCCGGCACCAATGCGACCGTCGCCACGGCGAAGGCAATTATTCGGAGGATCGAGCGCAAAGAATTGGCCGAGGTGTTCACTGCGCGTGATGTTTACCGTCGTGGATGGGCTGGCCTATCTGATCGGGAGGGAGTCTGCGAAGCGCTGGATATGTTGGCGGCGCATGGCTGGCTGACCGAGTCTGAGCGGCGCTCTGATGCTGCTGGCGGGCGCGTTACGGTGGACTACCGGGCAACAAGGTGGCAATCATGAGCAGGTGGCTGAATCGGCTCGAATCTCTAGAAAGTGCCCAGAGGGAGAACTGCCAAAACTGCCAAAACCCCCCCCAAGGGTCAGAAACCGAGGTTTTGTCAGTTTTGTCAGTACCCATACCGGGCGCTTTTGAACAATCGACGGCGGCAAACGAACCAACCAAGCCACCAAGCCAAAGGCCCTATTGGCCCAACACCCAGCACGCGAACGACTCAGAGCTAGACCTGATGGAGGCCCGCTTGATGGTCTTCAAACGGCGCGGCATGGATGACACGGAGGCCGACAAGCTGGCCGACAAGCTCTTGCAGGTCGACCGCGATCAAACCGGGCAGGTAACTTGCCACTTGTGCCAGCACTTCAACCCCAGGCGCAAGACCTGCGGCAATTTCAGATCGGCGGGAGTCGGTCAGGAAGTTGGCGAACTGGCGGCGATGGCTCAGAGATGCGCAGGCTATCAAGAAGCGAGGCAATGAAATGGCGACCAAAGCAACAACTCCAGCAGTACCTGAACCGGGCAACGCTGAAGGCGAGACGCTGAAGATAGTGCGCGAAGTCGGCAAGTCCAAAAATCGCCAGATTGCCGACCTCGTTTCAGAGGGCATTGCGTCGAACGCAAGCACTGCACAGCGGTACATCAAGCCCGAACTTGGCGAGGTATCGATCACGGAGCTAGTCGCCTCCTTCCGCGACGATGGGAAGGCCGTAAA
The DNA here is from genome assembly GCF_025717675.1 of Paucibacter sp. DJ2R-2. GTDB lineage: Bacteria > Pseudomonadota > Gammaproteobacteria > Burkholderiales > Burkholderiaceae_C > Paucibacter_A. Next base: position 66,397 of record NZ_JAJIRT010000015.1, on the reverse strand, counting down.
TGCCGGGGACATGTCCGCACTTGAACGAATGCTGACCGGCCAAGCTCTCGCGCTCAATGCAATGTTTGGCGAGCTGGCCCGTCGTTCGGCCTTGAACATGGGCACGCACATAGAGGCGATGGAAACCTATCTCAAGCTTGCGCTGAAGGCACAAGGCCAATCGAGGGCAACGATTGAGACTCTGGCGGCCATCAAGAGCCCACCCGTCGTGTTCGCAAGGCAAGCCAACATCAACAACGGCGGCAATCAGCAAGTGAACAACGGAGCGAGCACCCAGGCTTCGCGCACGGAAGAAAACCAAAAGCACTCACACGAACTATTGGAGGCAAGCAATGGCGAACGGCTGGACTTTGGAGCGAAAAGCCAAGCAAGCGGCAATGATCAGAACTTGGAAGCCGTGGGAGCGCTCAACAGGCCCGAGGACAAAGGCGGGAAAGCGAAAGGCGGCACTAAACGGCTACAAGGCTGACGAGTGGACTACTGACCGCAATATGCTGCGCGACCTCAAGCGAGAGATGGCCGAAATGCTACGGACTCAACGGGAGCTGTTTGTCCGCTCTACCAAATAGGCCGTGCACAGAAAAAAATGGAGCCGCATCGGGAAACTGCTGCGGCTCTCGTGTTTGATCGTCGACGGGATAAGTCGCGCACTCGCTAGAACTTGCACTACTAGCCCAAGTGCAGGCTCACCCTATGAGCCACCCGCCAGCGAACATTCGAGGCATGAAACCCACCGAGTTCTGGCACTGGAAGATGAAAAGCGAAACCACCGGGAAGGTGCAACGATCGCCGTGCAGATTCACCGAAGAAGTTGCACTGAGCCGCGACCCGCAAGCCGTGCGGATTCCTGGCACCTGCGAAGTGCGCAACCTGCCGACACACCCTGACGAATACCGGGCGCAGTTGCCATCTTTGATTCCCCACAAGATCCACCACGCCTTAGGGCTGCCGAAGCCCTGATCTTTGTGCACGCTGAGGCCAAATTTGCTCGAGCGCGCACTATCGCCTAGATTGACTGAGCAGGGCCGCAGGTGCAGCCACCAGGGCGCGCAGGCCGCGAGAGTTCCCAACGTGGAGTTCTGAGCGATCCGGCCCTGCACCTCCCCAGCTCAAGTGGTGCTTAACGGTATGGTTCAAGCGCACTTTGACGCGAGCTCCAGCCACCCCAGAAACCCAATTCCACCATCGCTACGATTGCCGAGGTGGACTCTGTGTACCCGTTGGGATTGCATCGAGCGATTGCCGAAGGTAGATCGGCGACAAAGGTCTGGCCAAACCGGCAAGAGGGCTAGTAGCGCGCAAACGATCAAACCAAAGGTCAGGCCACAATCGACCAATTGAAGGCGCACGCCTCTACTGTGTAGCTAGCTGCGTAGCTAGGCAAAGTATCAATAGCCTAACCGATTGATTTTTAAAGAAAATTTTGCTTTATGCGACTTGCCACCTGGAATGTCAACTCACTGGCCGTGCGCCTGCCTCAGGTGCTGGATTGGCTGGCTGCCAACCCGGTCGATGCATTGGTGCTGCAAGAAACCAAGCTGACCGACGACAAGTTTCCCTTCGCCGAGATTGAAGCGGCCGGCTATCAGGTGCAATGGTTTGGCCAGAAAACCTACAACGGCGTGGCCTTGATCAGCCGCAGCGCGGCGCTGGATGTGGTGAAGAACCTGCCCGGCTTCGAGGATCCGCAGGCCCGTGTCATCACCGGCACGGTCGACGGCGTGCGCTGCATCGGCGCCTATTTCCCCAACGGGCAGGCACCGGACAGCGACAAGTTTGTCTACAAGATGGCCTGGCTGGAGGCTATGCGCCGCTTCGTCGCTGACGAACTACAGCGCCACCCGAAGCTGGTGCTCATGGGCGACTACAACATCGCTCCCGAAGACCGCGATGTCTACGATCCCGTGGCCTGGGCCGGGCAGATCCATTGCACGCCCGAGGAGCGCGCCCATTTCCAGGGGCTGCTGGGCCTGCAAATGGTCGACGCTTTCCGACTGTTCGAGCAAGCGCCCAAGAGCTGGAGCTGGTGGGACTACCGCAACCTGGCGTTCCGCAAGAACCAGGGCCTGCGCATCGACCACATTCTCGTCAGCGCCGGGCTGAGCGGCCAGGTCAAGGCCTGCAGCATTGACCGTGCACCGCGCAAGAACGAGCGGCCGAGCGACCACGCACCGGTCTGGGTCGAGCTGGCCTGACCGACGCACGAGCTCCAGGGACTGGCGGGCGCAGCTCTCGCCTGAGAACGCGAGCGCTGCAGACTTTGCAGACGTCGCTTGCCAGCTTTGCCGCGTTTGACTGACCTTGCCCCCGGAGTTCCGGGTACCCAAGCCTGGATGGTTCCGCTATAAGTGAAGCATGGCGTGCGAACTGCGGCCGAGCCCTGTTCATGTGCGCCTTGAGCGTGACAAACATCGCAGACCCACATTGATACCAGTCTGTAAGATTGGTATCTAGTTGGTTTTAATGTTTACAGTTCACCACTGCTTTCGGCCCCGGGGCCGGCAAGGACTTCACTTGAACAGTTCAGCGCTCGTCACCGCCCGTCCGGCCCCGCCGCCCTTGCCGGAGCATCGGCATCGCCACAGCCCGACGCGCGCAGCAGGCTTCACCCTGATTGAGTTGATGATTGCCCTGGTGGTGCTGGCGGTCATCGCCGCCATCGCCCTGCCCTCCTACACCAGTTATGTGAACAAGAGTCGTGCCCAGAGCGCCAGTGCCGACCTCGCCGCCTTGGCGCTCAATATGGAGAACCGCTACCAGCTGCAGTTGGTCTACCCGGTCAACGCGGCCGGCACCGTGGCCAGCACGACGACGTTCCCGGCCTGGGCGCCCACCCAGTCGACCTATTTCACCTACACCCTGGTCAGCACGACCAGCAGCTACACCCTGACGGCCACCGGCAAGAGCAGCCTGTCTGGCTGCGTGCTGACACTCAGCAACAGCAACACACGCACGGCCAGCGGCAGCTGCGGATTCACAAGCTGGTGATGAAGCTGCACTCCTCACCCTCTGGCATTCAGAGCGGCGTCTCGCTGGTCGAGATGATGGTCACCGTGGCAGTCATGATGCTGTTGGCCTTGGCCGCTGCGCCCTTCACCTCGTCCTGGGGCAGCCAGGCTTCCGTGCGCCAGACCCAAACTCTGCTGATGCAAGGCATGAGCCAGCTCAAGGCTCTGGCTTTGCGCAACCCTGCGGCCAGCAGCGCGACGGCTGCGGCCGTGCTGGTGGCCGTGCCGGGCCAGCTCTGCGTACGTCAAGGCATCCCGGCCACGCTCGATTGCAGCGCGGTCACCTGGATTTCGGTGCCGCCGGCCAGCATCAAGTTGAACAACGCCACCAGCCAGTGCGTGGCCCTGGACAGCGGCGGTTCGCCGGTTGCCGCCACGGTGGGCGCCACGGTCTGCGGTACGGCACTCAGTTTCGAAGTCAGCAAAGGGACGGAGACCAGCAGTGGCACGCTCAACTGAAGCCAAGCGCCGGCGCCCGCTGGCCGGCCAGCGCGGGGATGCCCTGGTCGAGGCGCTGATCGCCATGATCCTGCTCGGCGTGATCGGCCTCGGCCTGGTTTACTCCCTGAGCCGGGCCATGGTGGCGCAGAAGTACCAGAAGGGCCAAAGCCTGGCCATCCAGGGCATACGCGCGGACCTGCAGAATGCCGGCGTGGCCAATGGCTGCCCGGCCGCGGGCGCCAGCACGGTCAGCAGCAATCTGAGCCTGGGCAGCAATCTGCAAGTGACCGGTGTGCAGAAGACCTGCACGATCACCGCCGTGACCGTGACCCTCAACGGCGTGGCCAAGTCCGCCAGCCTGCCGGTGGTGCAATACGCGGCCGACGCTGAGACCTTGTTTGGGCCTGGCACCCTGACGGTCAGCAATTGAGGCCGACCATGTCTGCTTCTGCGCCTGTCTTTGCGCCTGCAGCGAGATCCGCGCTTGGCTTGGCTCGTCGCCAAGCTGGACTGAGCCTGATCAGCTTGATGGTCGGCATGGTGATCTCGTTGATCGCCGTGCTCGGCGCCTTGGCCCTGTACCGCAGTACCACGCAAAGCCTCTACGGCGATGGCGGTCTGGTGCGCAACTCCATTCAGGACGGCCAGCTCGCCACCGGCTTGCTGAGCGCGCAGATTGCGCTGCAAGGCGCGGGCTACGGCATCACAGGCCCAAGCAGCGGCAGCCATCTGCTGCTGATCAGCAGCGCGGTGCTCAACACCAGCACCGGCAGACTGGATGGCAGCGCTGTCAACCTGAGCAGCGCGGCCCAGAGCGGCAATGCCATCGTCTGGGTGCAGAACCCCAATCTGAGCGCCAACAGCAGCGCTTACACCTGCAGCGCCCTGCTGTCCGACAGCGGCAGCAAGGCCTTCTACCTGCTGCAGTCCAGCAGCGGCTGTCACCCGCTGGCCAGCAACTGGAAGACCATCAGCTGGACCAGCCGCGCCCTGGTCGAAGGCCAGGTGATGAGCCAGGCCGTCGCCCTCAGTGCTCGCAATGCCAGCAACTGCTGGCCCTTTGGTGCCGTGCCCGAGACCATCAGCAAGCTGACGGCACCGGCTGCCTCGGTCAGCGTGACCCTGAACTACAGCTCCAGCGTCAGCGGCAGCAGCAACACCTACACCAGTTGCCTGGCCAATCTGATTTCCTGACGCCCAAACACCATGGCCTCCCGCCCTTCTCTCAAGCCTTCAGCTCACATTTGCCGGCGCGCTAGGCGCTCGCAACGCGGCATTTCCTCGGTGCTCTTCATGCTGCTGAGCGGCTTGTCCCTGGGCGCCATGGTGTTCGGTGGCATCTACTATGTGCGCAGCCTGCAGGTGCAATCGGTCACCGTGCATGCGCTGACCCAAGCACAGCTGAAAGCCTGGGGCGGCACCGAGGCGGTGCGCCAGTACTTGTTTCAGCTCGGCGCCACGGACGCAGCCAAGCTGAGCGCCAACCAGACGGTCAGTTTCGCCGGCGTGAGCGGCATCTCGGCCACGGTCACCGATGTGCTGGCCGCAGACAGCGTTAATTGCGGAGGCGGCACCCGAGTCGGTTTCAACATCACCGGTAGCAGCGGCGGCGCCAATGCCTTGCTGGCCGCCACCTTTTGCGCCAAGGGCAGCCCCGGCGGCGGCGGCACGGGCTCGCGCGGCGCCGCGGTCAATATCAAGGGCAATCTCGACCTCAGCGGCGACCTGACCGTGATCGGAGACGCCAATTCCAAGATCGTCGTCGACGGCAAGGTCACCGGTGCCGGCAGCCTCGCCGGCATCTCCAACCTCTATGCCTCAGGCGACATCAGTCTGGGCGGCAGCACCAGCATCGATACCCTGTTTTCTGAAGGCAGCATTGCGCTCAGTGGCAGCGGCAGCTACAGCAATGTTCAGGCCATGGGCAATATCGGCCTGACGGGTGGGGTGAGCGCCGGCAGTCTCAAAGCCAATGGTACGGTCACCTTGGAAAGCAATGCCGTGACCGAGCTCAGCGCCATCGGCAACGTCAGACTGGGCAGCAGCGCGACCATTGCCACGCTCAAGACCAAGGGCAGCGTGGTGGCCAGCAACTCGCTGATCACGGGCTCGGCCCTGGTCCAAGGCAATTACGAGGAGCAGGTGGCTGGCACCGTCAACAGTGGGAGTTATGGCGGCAGCCTGACGGTGCAAACTTGGAATGCCGGCGTCAAGATGAACCGGGTTCCCGGCCTGTCTGTCGCCATCACCGCCTTGACAGCCACGACCATCAGCGTGCCGACCTTTGACGCCTACGCCTATCAAAGCAGCGCCAACTACGCCTTCGATCAGGTCGGCAACGACATCAAGGTGACGGTCAAGAATGTCAGCAACATTCCGGACGGCACCTACTTCCTGGTCCGAAGCGGGGCCACGCAAGACTATGTCTGCAGCAGCAATAGCTACAGCGCCGCCAGCTGCCCGGCCAAGATCTGCACCGGCTACAGCGACTACAACAGCTGCTTCAGCTACAGCGCTGGCAAATGGACCCTGGCCGGCACCACCATGGCGCCCGGCATCGTCTGGTTCAAGGGCGATTTCGAAGCCGGGCAAGGCACTTACTACAACAGCTGGCTGGCGACCGGAAACATCACAACCGGCGGCAACAACGTTTCCTACGCGGCCAACTATGCCGGCTACAACCAGCTCTGCACCAACAGCAGCTTCCCGAACCTGGCGCCCAAGAACTTCTGCAAGGCCGGCAGCAGCACCTTGCTGACTGTGGGCGCCGGCAATATCGCTTTCGGTGCCGGTGGGCAGGTCGGCAACAACTACAGCGGCGGCAAGATCACCCTCAGCGCCTCCAACCATGTCTATGGCGATGTGATGGCCGGTGACATTCTGGAGACAGGCGGCAGCACCACGGTGCACGGCTACATCTCGGCCGCCCGCATCGGCAACAACGCGGGCAGCAGCAAGCTCGGCGCCAGCACCAAGATTGACCTGAGCAATCTGCCTTCGAGCTTCAAACCGGGCGAAACCGCCGTGACGCCGGCAGCGGCCAACAGCGCCACCCTGCTCTGGTCGCGTTACCGCTGATCTGCCGCTTCGGGCTGGCCGGCCGCCAAGGCGGCAGCCTCACGCAGCTTGTCCTTCTTGCTCTTGCGCCGGCCCTTGACGCCGCCGTTCTGACTCAGGGTCAGTTCTTGCGCCTCGCTCAAGGGGCTGGCAGCAAACCCAGCTACCTCCTCGCGGGCCACACGCTGGCCTTGCCGTTTTTCGATGAGGCGGAAATGGGCCTCGGCACTCGCAGGCACGAAACTCACCGCCAGGCCGGTCTCGCCAGCGCGGCCGGTGCGTCCGATGCGGTGGGTGTAATCGGCCGCTGAACGTGGCAGGTCGTAGTTGACCACCACCGGCAGCTCGGCAATGTCCAGGCCGCGCGCGGCCACATCGGTGGCCACCAACACTTGGATATCACCGCTGCGCAGCGCCGCCAGCACCTGGCTGCGCGCGCCTTGGCTCAGTTCGCCGTGCAAGGCGGCGGCCTTGATGCCATGGGCCCAGAGTTTGTCCGAGACATGCTCGGTCGCATAGCGAGTGGCCACGAACACCAGTGCGCGGCTCCAGCCCTCCTCGGTCTGCAGCAGATGGCGCAGCAAAGGCGTGCGCCGGCTTTCGTCGACGCGGATGGCCCGCTGCACGATGGCGGCGCTGCGCTGCGGCTCGGGCGCGATCTCGATGCGCTGCGGTTCGCGCAGCAAGCCATCGGCCAGGCCTTGCACCGCTTTGGGGAAGGTCGCAGAAAAGAACAAGCTCTGGCGGCGTGCCGGCAGCAGGGACAGGATGCGCTGCAGCTCTTCGGCAAAGCCCAGGTCGAGCAGGCGATCCGCCTCGTCCAGAACCAGGATTTCCACGCTGCGCAGATCCAGCGCGTTATGGTCGATCAGGTCGAGCAAGCGACCTGGTGTGGCAACCATGATGTCGCAGCCGCCGCGCAAGGCCATCATCTGCGGGTTGATCGACACACCACCAAATGCGAGCTCGATCTTCAGACGCTGCGGCAGCACGCGGGCGAACTCGCGCACAACCTCACCGACCTGGGCCACCAGCTCTCGCGTCGGCAGCAGCAGCAAGGCCTGCAGGCGGCGCGGCCCGGCAGCCGGAGGTACACGCAAACGCTGAAGCAAGGGCAGCGCAAAAGCGGCTGTCTTGCCAGAGCCGGTCTGGGCCAGACCCAGCACATCGCGGCCGGCCAGGATGGGGGGAATGGCGGCGCCTTGGATGGCGGTGGGAGCGTGGTAGCCCTGCTCGCGCACGGCACGGACCAAGGCGGGCGAAAGGCCCAGGGTAGCGAAGGACATGGTCGGGCCAAGATGCGGGAGGGGCGCCGATTGTAGGCCCGCCGCCCTGTCTTGGCGGTTCTGACCGCTCGATAAGCCATGCGGCACACGCAGCCGCGCGGGCACATGTCATGAGGCATTTCCGAGGCACAGCGCCTACCTGAGTTGGTAGGTTTCAAAGCCGACCCGTTTGCGTATCGTCCGCCGCAACGGTTTAGAGGAGTGCGAATGTATATCAGTGCTGTTTCACGCGAAGAGATGGGGCCGAAGTTGTTGCAAGAGATTGCAGCCTATCGCTATCAAGTCTTCGTACGGACCCTCGGTTGGCAGCTCGATTGCCCTGTGGGTTGCGAACTCGATCAGTTCGACCATGCTGAGGCTCATTACCTCTTGTTGCGCGAGGACTCAGGGGCCTTGGCCGGCTGTGCGCGGCTCTTGCCCACGCTGCAGCCTTACCTGCTGCAGCAGGTGTTCCCGATGCTGGCTCCGGGGCTTTTGCCTCACGACGCCGCGGTCTGGGAGTTGTCGCGTTTCGCTGTGCTCAGCCCCGCCCTGTTCGGCGCGTCGCAGCGCACTGCCGTGGCCGAGGAAAGCGCCAAGCTGCGCCGCCCCACGACGGACCGGCCGCGCAGCGCACTGCCCCAGTTCTCGTCCGAGCAGGCCGTCGCCTTGCTGCAGGCGGCCCTGGACCACGCTCGCCGCCTGGGTGCCCGCAGTCTGGTGACGGTCTCACCGGTCGGCATCGACCGTTTGCTCAGCATGGCGGGATTCAACACCCGAGCCCTCGCGCCACCGCAGACCGTCGGTGGCCACCGCTTGTTCGCCTGCCAGATCGAGTGCCAGGGACGCCAGGTCCTGCGTTTGCCGGCTTCGAGCCGACTGCCCAGCGCGCAGGCCGCCTGAGCCCGACTCCCACCTGCGAAAGCACCATGGTCATGGACGACATCTTGATCGACAGCACGATTCGAACTCGCGCACCGGCCTGCGCCAACCCCACCGGCGCCTCTGAGGCCGGCCGTCCGCGTACCTTCGCTGATGCCTTGCGCCGCAATGCGGCGGAACAGGGCGCAGACTTGGTCTATCAGTTCTGGCAGACCGAGGACGATCAGGACGAGCGGCTCAGCCACGCCCAGCTGGCGGCCTGGGTCGGCCGCTATGCCCAGGCCTTGCGCCAGCTGCCCGGTGCGCGCGATGGCAGCCTCAAGCTGGTCTTGGCACTGCCGCAGGGACGGCAGTTCGCCGTGGCCTTTTTGGCCTGCCTGGCTGCGGGCATCGTGGTCGTGCCGACCTTTCCTCCGCGCAGCCCGCTGCAGGCCGAGCGCTTGCGCCTGGTGCTGCGCGAGCTCGCTGGAGCCCAGCTGCTGTGCCGCCGAGCCAGCATGGACGAAGAGCTGGCCGAGCTGCGCGCCGACCCGGAACTGGCCGGCACGGGCTGGCTCTGTGTCGAGGAGCTGGACCAGGCGCCACCCGGATCCCTGGCCGGCCTGGACCCCGACCCGGACGCCCTGGCGATGTTGCAGTACACCTCGGGCTCGACCGGTCGGCCCAAGGGCGTGATGCTGACGCAGCGCAATCTGGTCGAGAACTCGCAGCTGATCCAGGATTGCTTCGGCCACCGCAAAGGGCAAAGCCGCTCCGTGATCTGGCTGCCGCCGTACCACGATATGGGCCTGGTCGGCGGAGTCCTGCAGCCGGTGCACGCCGGTTTCGCCAGTCTGCTGATGCCCACCAGCGTGCTGGTGCGCAGCCCCGCCCGCTGGTTGCAGGCGGTCAGCGAATTCAGCCAGGGCTGCAGTGGCGGGGTCAGCAGCGGCGGGCCCAACTTCGCCTTTCAGCTTTGCGTGGACAAGGTGCGTGATCGCGAGCTGCAAGGCCTGGACCTCAGTGGCTGGCGGGTCGCTTTCTGCGGCGCCGAGCCCATCCATGCGCGCAGCATGGACGAGTTTGCGCGGCGCTTTGAGGCGGTCGGTTTCAAGGCCGAGGCCTTGTTCCCCTGCTACGGCATGGCGGAGACCACGCTGATGGTCAGCGGCAAGCCGCTGGGACAAATGCTGGGTCGCCGCCATCTCGATGCCCGAGCGCTGGCCCGGCAGCAGTGGCTGCAGCAGGACGCGCTCTTGGCCAACACCCAGACCGTGGTCAGCTGCGGCCGCCCGCACCCCAGCCTGGAGCTGCGCATCGTCGAGCCCAGCCTGCGTCTGCCCCGAGGCGAGCGCGAGATCGGTGAGGTCTGGGTGCGCGGCTCCAGCGTCACCCAGGGCTACTGGCAGGACCCGGCGCGCAGCGCCGAATGCTTTGATCAGCGTTTGGATGGTCAAGGCGGGTGGCTGCGCACCGGCGACCTGGGCTGTCTGGATCAGGGCGAGCTCTTCATCACGGGGCGCAGCAAGGAACTGCTGATCGTGCGTGGGGCCAACTACTTTCCCCAGGATCTGGAGCATGAGGCCCTGCAAGCCTGCCCCGAACTGATCAACTGCCGCTCGGTCGCCTTCCAGCATGGGCGCTTGGGCGAGGAGCTCGTCGCGCTGGCTCTGGAAGTACCACGAAGCGCCATCGACATGACTGAGCTCCAAGCTCGCATCAACGCGCGCCTGAGCGAAAAGTATGGCATCAACGTAGACACCCTGCTCTTCATTCCCCGCAAGACGGTGCGCACCACCTCGTCGGGCAAATTGCAACGTGTGGCGTTGAAGAACGAGTTCCTGTCCGGCAGCCTGCCCCTGTACGCACGCCTGGACAAAGAGCCTCGGACGCCCGAGCTCGCCGCCGAAGCCATAACACTCAGCTTGGACAGCGTCAGCAGCATCCAGGCCTGGTTGATGCAGCGCATCGCGCTGACGCTGCGCTGCGAAGCGGTGCAACTGCGCGCCGAAGACAGCTTTGCCAGCCTGGCGCTGGACTCGATAGCGGCCCTTGAATTGCTCGCGGATCTGGACAGCAGCCATGGCTTGCAGCTGGAACCGGATGCGCTCTACCGCCACAACAGTCCGGCCCTGCTGGCCCAGGAAGTCTGGCGCCGGACCCAGTCGCAACCCATTGCCTGCTGAAGGAGTAGCCATGGCTGACAGCCAGTTTTCTTTGACCCTGTGCCGCTTCATCGCCGACGCCTTTCTCGGTGACGGCAGCCGCGTTCTTCGTGACACGCCCTTGTTGGAATTGAACATCCTTGATTCCGCCGCCTTGTTCGATGTCGTGGACTTCATCCGCCAGGAGTTCGGCGTGCAGATCCCGGTGACGGACATCCATCCCGAGCACTTCGCCAATGTCGCCCGGCTCGAAGCGCTGGTAATGCGCCTCAACCCTTTGGAGAAAATCGCATGATTCCGAACCAGTGGTATGCCATCCTCCGCAGCGAGGACGTCAAGAAGAACAAGCCCGTCGGCATTCGCCGCTTCAACAAGAAGCTGGTGCTCTATCGCGACACACAAGGCCAGGTGGTCTGCCTCGATGATCGCTGCGCTCACAAGGGCGTGCCCCTGAGCAATGGCAAGCAGCATGGCGACTACATCGCCTGCCCCTATCACGGCTTTCAGTACGACGCCAGCGGGCGCTGCGTTCACATGCCGGTGCTGGGCAAGGACGGGGTCGTGCCCAAGCACTTGCATGTGCCCTTCCACACGGTGCGCGAGCAACACGGCCTGATCTGGTGCTGGACCGGCGAACAAGTCCCCGAGCAGTTGCCTGAGGTGCCGATGTTCAAGGAGTTCGTCGAGTACACCGGCTTCACCTCTCGCTACGCCTGGCATGCACCCACGCATTACACACGTTATGTCGAGAGCGTCTGCGAGGTTTACCACGTGCCCTTTGTTCACAAGGGTTCGGCGCTGAACATCTGGGACCCCAAGGGCGGCCGGGTCGATGACTTCAGCTGCCAGCTGGAAGGTCATCTGATCCGCAGCGAGTTCGTCCTGCGCCCAGACGACGATCGCACGGCCGAAGAGACCCTCAAGGCCCGCTTGCCCTGGACACGCGGCTGGCGCATCGGCGTCGATGTGCTCATGCCCAATCTGGTGCAGATCCGCAACGACGTCTTCGATGTCTACCTGATCGCCACCCCCATCGACGACGACAACTGCTGGCTCTGCATTTGCTACAAGGAGCCCAAGCGCGACCTGCTGCTGCCCATGATGAAGCCGCTGCCCATTCCGGGCTGGCGCCGCGTTCGTCCCTGGTTGATGTGCCGCATGGAGCGCTTCATCCAGCAGTCCAAGGACATGGCCGCACTCAAGGGTCAAGAGCCGCGCATCTCCAGCCTGGAGGCCAACCGCCTGATCTCGGTCGACAAGGTCAATGCCTACTACTTGCGCCTCCGCGACCAGTTGATCCAGGAAGCCCAGGCCCAGGCGAAAGCCCAGGCGCCGCGCTCGCCCGGCGACATCGGCAGCCACACCGGCGAAGTCAAGCCCATCCACATCGTGCCGCACAAGCCCCAGGCCGCCTGAGACGAAACCGCAGAGCCATCACACCATGAACGCAGCACTCCAAGACACCTCGACCACCGTCAAGGCGGTCATTCAGAAACACTCACAGTACGCCGACGAGGCACTGCAGCCCGAGGCCTTGCTGCAGGAAGACCTCGGCATTGACTCCATCATGCTGGCGGGCATCGTCAGCGAGCTCAATGCGCTGTTCCAAACCCGTGTGACGGTGGCCCCCGGCGATTCCGAGAGCCTGGCGAGCCTGAGTGCACGCTTTGCCGCCTTGCGCCAGGACAGCACGGCGCCCTCAGGTGAGCCTGCTGCTCCGACAAAGCCGGTTGTGGCCGCGGCAAATGCCGGCCCGGCTCAAGCGCCACAGACCATGCGCGACTTCTTGGGCAATGGCAGCGACTCCGACATTTTCACCAAGACCCGGCGCTTCCAGCGCTTTCACCGCGAACGCGCCGAGCAGGGTCACTTCTGGTACGGCATGGCCTCGCGCGGCCGCAGCAGCAATCGCGCCACGATCTTTGACCGCCACGAGGGCCGGGAGCGTGAATTCCTGCTCTTCGCCTCCAACAACTACCTGGGCCTGGCCAATGACGAGCGCGTGCTGGAGGCCATCCAGAAAGCCAGCCGAGAGTACGGTGCCACCAACACCGGAAGCCGCCTGATCGCCGGCACCACCGAGCTGCATCAGCAACTGGAGCGCAAGCTCGCGCAACTGAAGGGCCGCGAGGACTGCCTGGTCTTCCCCTCCGGCTACTCGGCCAATCTGGGCACCATCGCCGCGCTCGTGGGCCCCGGCGACCAGGTGATCGGCGACGTCTACAACCACATGAGCATCCAGGACGGCTGCAAGCTCTCCGGCGCAGCACGGCGCCTTTACCCCCACAACGACATGAAGGCCCTGGAGGAGATGCTGGCTCGGCATGAGGATCAGCCGGGCGGGCGTCTGATCGTGGCCGATGGCGTGTTCAGCATGCATGGCGACATCGTTCATCTGCCGGAGCTGCTCAAGCTGGCCCAGCGCTACCAGGCTCGCGTGCTGATCGACGATGCCCACAGCACCGGCGTGCTGGGTGCCAGCGGTTCGGGCACGACCGAACATTTCAATCTCAAGGGCCGGGTGGACCTGGAGGTCGGAACCATGAGCAAGGCCCTGGGCGGCCAGGGAGGGTTTGCCGTGGGTGACGCCGAGGTCATCGACTACCTGCGCTTCTACGCCAACAGCTATGTCTTCGCGGCCACCATTCCCGCCCCGGTCGCCGCCGGTTTGATCGCTGGACTGGACCTGATGGCTCAGGAGCCCGAGCGGCTGACGCGCCTGTGGAGCAATATCCACTATCTGAAGTCCAGCCTGGACCGGCTGGGCTTTGACACCGAGGACTCCAGCAGCGCCATCATCCCGATCCGCATTGGCGACGAGGCTCTGGCCATGAATATGGGGCGCTCGCTTCGCAAGCGCGGCCTGTACTGCCAGACCGTGGTGTTCCCGGGGGTGGCCGTGGGCGACGCCAGGCTGCGCATCAGCGTTCTGGAGTCGCACACCCGGCAGGACCTGGACCAGGCCCTGGACATCTTGCTCGACGCGGCCCGCGACAACAGGCTGCCCCTGCATGAGGTGTTGGCCGCATGAACAGCCTGCAGCCAGGCGTCCATGAGGCCTTGCTGGCATGGCCCGATGCCGCACCGCTGCTCCGGGACTCCGCGCATGAGCTGAGTTACGGCGCCTGCCGGAATTGGGTGGCCACGGCCCGGGAACAGCTGCTGGCCGACTGCGCCGGTCAGGCCGTCGCCATCTGGATGGACAAGCAGGCACTCTATGCCCAGTGCATCCTGGCCACGCTGTTTGCCGGCGCCCGCTATCTGCCCCTGGACGGCGCTCAACCGGTGGAGCGCGTGCAGGCCATCGTGGCCGACGCCAGCCCGACCCTGTTGATCCTGGATGCCGCCCATGCGGCGCTGTGGCTGCAGGCACAGGCCAGCCGGCCCCTTCCAGGGCAGAGTCGGGTTCGTTTGCTGGTGCTGAGCGAACAAGCGCAGGCGACCGAAGCCTGGGCCGAAGCCTGGCTTGAAGCGCGTGGCCTGTGGCTGACGCCCGATCTGCACGGCCTGCCGCAGGGGGCGCCCCTGAGAGAGACACGCGTCGAGCCGGATTCGGTGGCCGCGATTCTCTACACCTCCGGCTCCACCGGCCTGCCCAAAGGCGTGCAGCTCAATCAGCGAAACCTGCTCAATTTCGTCGGCTGGGCCGCACAGACCCTGAGCCTGCGGGCCGAGGATCGCTTGCTCAACCTCGCCAGCTTCAACTTCGACCTCAGCACCTTCGATCTCTTCGCGGCCGTGCAGGCAGGCGCCAGCGTCTACATCAGCCATGAGTCCGAGTTGCGCCATATGGCGCGACTGGGCGAGCTGCTGACTCAGGAATCCATCAGCGTGGTCTACGGCGTGCCCTCGCTTTTCGGCCTGCTGCTGCGCAGTGCCGTGCTGGCGCCCCAGCGCCAGAGTGCCTTGCGCCATCTGATCTTTGCCGGTGAGGTCATGCCCAAGCCTGTGTTGCAGGACCTGGCGGCACATCTCCCCGACTCTTGCCGCTTCTACAACTTCTACGGCCCGACCGAAACCAATGTCTGCCTCTGGCACCCGGTCAGCGCCGATGACCTGCACAGCGATGGGCCGGTGCCGATCGGCCGACCGATTCGGGGCGCCGATGTCTGGTTGCAGGACGAGACCGGACGGCACATCACCGAAGATGGCCAACTCGGCGAGATCTGGGTTGCCGGTGATTGCGTCACGCCGGGCTATTGGCAGCGCCCCGATGATGCCAACAGCGCACAACATCGCCTGGGCCGCCATGCCACCGGCGACCAGGGCTCCTGGCGACAAGGGCTGCTGCAGTACCACGGCCGCCGTGACCGGATGGTCAAGATCCATGGTTTTCGGGTGGAACTCGGTGAGATCGAAGCGGCCCTGGCTCGGCACCCGCAGCTGGCCGAAAGCGCGGTGCTGGCGATGCCGACCGCGAGCGGCCCACGCCTGCTGGCGGCCTATGTGACGCGCGAAGGCCGCTGCGTGCCAGGCACGCTGGCCCTGAAGCAGCACTGCGCCGGCCTGCTGCCGTCCTATATGGTGCCGCAGCAATGGGTGGCTCTGCCTCAGCTGCCCAAGAACGCTAACGGCAAGATCGACCTGCGGCGGCTTCAGGCCCTGCTGCTGGACGAGCCTGACAGCCCATGACACGGCCTGCCGCACATCTGCTGGGCCTGGGCCTGCGCCATGCGAATCTGCCAAGTGTCGAGGACTGGCAGGCGCGGCTGCAATGGGCCATGGCCGAGGCCAAGGCCGAGCCTCGCGCGCCTCTCGCGCCGCTACCGCCCGAGCAGCGGCTGCCCGAATCCTCCCGTGATCTTGGGCGTTATGGCATACCGCCCATTTACCGCGCTTCCATACAGCGCATCCAAATCCATTTGCTGGAGCTGGCGGAGCAGGCCCTGGCCCAAGCCGAGCAAGCCGGCGTGGCCTTGGATCGCGAGCATTGCGATGTGATTCTGGTGACGGCCTTGGGGCTGAACCGCAGCCACGAGAACGAGGCACGCGCTGCCGCCATGCGCTGGGCGGCGCGCGCCTGGTCGAACGAGGCCGAAGCTCCGGCCTTGCTGGCGCTCTGGCGCCAGCATCTGGAGCAGGTCTTTCTCGCCAGCTCCCACGACAAGGTGGGCGAAATGGCCAGCGCACTCGCCGCCCGGGTGGCGGCGCACTTCCGGCTCCGTGGTCGAGTCCTGGCCTTGGAATCGCAGGAGCAAGGCGGTGTTGAAGCGCTCAGCGTGGCCCTGAACTGCCTGTCCCAAGGGCCCAGCCGGCAAGTTCTGATCCTCGGCGCGCAAACCGTGGACGGCCCCCTGCCTGCGCTGACGGGCCGGGATCCTTCCGACTGGCGCGAATCCGCCTGTGCCCTGCTGCTCGGCGCGCCCGTGGCCGCGCACGCCAGCTGGCCGGCCTTGACCCTGCATCGCACGGCACCGAGCAGCGAGCCCAGCGATCACTCCGGCCCCCAGATTCTGATGGCCGGGCGCAGCTTGCCCGTGCGCGAGCTCCTGGGCTATGGCCACGCCATGCAAGATCTGCAAGCCCTGGCCTTGGGCTGCCTGGCACTGAATCAAACGCAGGGCGGGCCGCTGACGGTTCAGCAAGGCAGCGCCGGGCCCACAGGCTGGCGGATCGACCTCGCTCCGCCCATGGTGCCCGCCGACGCAGGTTCCGCAGGCCCTGCAAAACCCGCGATTCCCATCGCCGTGCTCGGCTGCGGCAGCGCTTATGGCGACACCCGCGGCGTCGATCAGTTCTGGAAGGCCTTGTGTGAACCGGGCCATCGCTTCCGATCGCTCGACCCGCAGCGCCATCACTGCGACACCTTCTTCGACCCGCAGGCCCGCCATTCGCTGGCCTACTACATCGATCGCGCCAGCCATGCGCTCTTGCCCGAGGACGTGGCCGGCCATGCCGCCAGCCTCTACCTGGCTCGCACAGCGGCCGAGGAAGCCTGGGGCACCGTGCTCAGCCTGGCCCCTGAAAGGCTGGGGCGCTTGATGGTGGTCTGCGCCTCCAATCTCAGCTTGCCTGCAGCGCGAGGCTCGGGCGCCCAAGCCCTCGTGCCCAAGCTGCTCGACAGCTTGCAGGGCTTGGCGCGGCAAGAGGCCTGGCCGGCCGAACGAACGCAGGCGCTGAGCCAGGGCCTGAGGCTTCAAGCCCTCGGCGAGCGCAGCGACTGTGCCGCCGATGCCAGCCTGATGACGGCCAGCGGCATGGGCCGCGCCATGGTGGGCGATATGCCGGCACGTGTGCTGGCCGTCGAGGCCGCATGTGCCAGTTCGATGGCGGCGCTGGAGCTGGCCTGCCTGGCCCTGCGCGCCGAGGAGGTCGACTGCGTGCTGGTGCTGGGCGTTGAAACGCCCGTCAACAGCAGCGACCTGCTGCTGTGCTCGGCCCAGCGCATGCTGGCGCCGGAGCTGATGGCCAGTTTCGGCAGCGATGCGAGCGGCTTCACGCCCGGAGACGGTGCCGGCGCGGTGCTTCTGATGCGCAAGCCGCAGGCCGAGTCCTTGGGCCTGCCCATGCGCGCACAGCTGCTGGCGGTCGGCGCCTGCACCGACAGCAAGTCCATCATCGCGCCCAATCAGCTCGGGCAGACGCTGGCGATGCGCCGGGCTTTCAAGGCCCTTGCTGCGCAGAACATCGGGCCGGCTTGCCTGCAGTATGTGGAGACCCATGGCACGGGCACCCTGATCGGCGATCAGGTCGAGACGGCCTCCCTGGCCGAGGTCTACGCCGGCGCCACCCAGGGCCTGGCGCTGGGTGCCCTCAAGTCCAAGTTCGGTCACTGCTTTGCGGCGGCCGGCATGGCCAGCCTGATCAAGACCGTGCTGGCCCTGGAGCATGAGCTCATGCCTGCCAACCATTTTGAGCGCCCGCTCAAACCCGAGCTGGACTGGCCCCGCCTGGGCCTGGACCCGCTGTTCACTCACCGCCCCTGGCCGCGCGGCCAGGGGACGCGTCGTCGCGCCGGCATCAATGCCTTTGGCACCGGCGGCATCAATTACCACCTTGTGCTGGAAGAAGCCTGAATGCATTTCGCACTGAGCCCCGAGCAGCGAGCGCTGCAAGCCCATATGTTCGCCCTGGCCGAGCATTTGCAGGACGAGAGCCTGCATGACCGTGACCGCGCCTGCGAATTCTCTCGGCCACTCTGGCAGACCTTGTGCGCGGCTGGTCTGCACATGCTGCCCGCCGGACGCGAACAAGGCGGCCAAGGCCTGAGCGCACTCGATCTCGCCCTGAGCCTGGAAGTGCTGGGCGAGGCGGTGCCCGACACCGGCCTGGTGTTCGCGCTGGCCGCGCATCTGTGCGCCTGCATCCATCCGCTGGTGCACTTTGCCGATGGGCCGCAGCAAACCGAATGGTTGCAGCAAATCGGCCAGCGCGCCTGGCTGGGTGCCCATGCCATCACCGAGCCGCAGGCAGGCTCGGACATCTCGGCCATGAGGACGCGCGCCGTACGCGACGGCGGCGGCTATCGCATCAGCGGACACAAGTGCTACATCAGCAATGCGCCGGTCTGCGACTTTGTGATCGTCCATGCCCGCACAGGCGAGAGTGGCAGCTTCCTGGACTACAGCAGCTTCATCCTCGACCGCCACAGCAGCGGCATCCACATCAGCCCTAGCCCGCATGAAAAGCTGGGCCTGCGCACCACCGCCATGGGCGATATCGAGTTCGACGGGGTCTGGGTGCACGAGTCCCAACGTCTGGGCAAGGAAGGCAGTGGCGGGCCGATTTTCCAAGCCAGCATGGCTTGGGAGCGCTGCTGCCTGTTTGCCCTGTACCTGGGCACCATGAAGCGGCAGCTGCGCGCCTGCTGGGCTCATCTGGAGCGCCGCGAACAGTTTGGCCGCCCACTGATCGAACAGCAGGCCCTGGCGCACCGCCTGGGCGAGATGCAGCTGCGCTACGAGTCCGCACGGCTGCTGTGCCTGCGTGCGGCCTGGTCTTTGGATCATCAGAGCGACTGGCACGGCGACGCCAGCCTGAGCGCCAAGCTGGCTGTCAGCGAGGCGGCGGTGCACAACGGCATGGACGCAGTCCATCTGCATGGCGCTCTCGGCATGCTCAGCGGTGAGGTCGAGCGCGAGCTGCGCAACGCCCTGCCCTGCACTGTCTTTTCAGGCGGGACCGAGGTCCTGAGAAACCAGCTCGTGCAGCAACTGCGCAGCGAGTACAGGCGCGATGCGCGCGGAGGGCGTTGAATATGGCAGCCATGGTGGGACAAGCCGCACTCGGCAAGGAAGAACTGCTGGAAACCGCAGGCCTGATGGTGGAGTACAGCCGTGCATGCGGTGATCATCTCTATGTTCTCGATGAAGCCGGCAAGGAGCAGCCGGTGCTGGATCTGGTGGGCGGTTTTGGTTCCACCTTGCTGGGCCACAACCACCCCGAGCTGGTGGAGCTGCTGACTCGCTGCCTGGCGCAGCAACGCCCCGTTCATGCTCAGGGCTCCCGGCGCCAGCGCGCGAGCGAGCTGAAGGAGGCATTGGCCGAGTACCTGCACGAACACAGCGGCGAGCGCTACAAGATCTACCTGCTCAGCACGGGCACCGAGGCCGTGGAGGCCGCCATCAAACATGCGCGTTATGCCTACGCCCGGCGCATGGAGGAACTGGGGGAAGCCTGTGCTGCCAACAGCCGTGAGCTGCAGATCCGGCTGGAGCGCGGCGAGATCCAGATCGATACCGCCTTGCTGCAACAGGCAGAGCGTCTGCTGCAACACGAGCCGCTGGAGCATGTCGACGGCTTGCTGTCGGCGTTGAACCAGCGCAATTTGCAGGCCCTGGCCACGCCGCCCTTGATGGCCTCCTTGCCCTATGCCTTCCACGGCAAGACCCTGGGCTCGCTGGCACTGACCTGGAACCGCGACGCCCGCCTGGCCTTTGTGCGCAACAACCCCGATGCGGTGTTTGTGCACGAGCCGACCCAGTTCTTGGCCCAGCTGCGCGAGCACAGCGTCAGCGTCTACCAGTTCGAGTTTCAGCCCCTGCGCCTGGTGGAGCGCCGGCTGCCGCGTCTGGCCGGCTTGATCTACGAGCCCTTGCGCGGCGAGGGTGGCATCCTGGAACTGGAACCCGAGTTCCGCGACTTGCTGCTGCAGCTGCACGAGCATCACCCCGAGGTGGCGCTGATCGCCGACGAGGTGCAGTGCGGCCTGGGCCGCACAGGCCGGCCGATCGAGAGCGCGGCCCAGGGGCTGCCGGCCGACTACCTGACCTTCGCCAAATCACTGGGCGGCGGGCTTTGCAAGATCTCGGCGCTGGCGGTCCGGGAATCGCTGCAGCACCGCGAGTTCGGCATGCTGCACAGCTCGACGTTTGCCGAGGACGACCTCAGCGCCATGGTCGCCCTGCGCGGCCTGGAAATCCTGCAGCGCGACGATGTGGCCCAGCGCTGCGCCTCGATTGGCAAGGGCTTTCTGGAAGGCCTGCACGCGCTGCAGGCCGCTCACCCCGATTTGATCCGGGCGGTGCGCGGCCGGGGCTGCATGCTGGGCCTGGAGTTGCAGGACCTGAGCGCTCACCACTCCCCCCTGCTGGCCAGCCTGGCGCAGGAGCAGCTGCTGGGCATGGTCTGCGCCGGCCATCTGCTGCATGCCCATGGCCTGCGCGTGCTGCCTTCGCTGGGGCGGCGCAGCGTGCTGCGCATCCAGCCCTCGGCCTATCTGCAGCCGGCCGAGATGCAGCAGGCCTTGCAGGCCTTCCGTGCCCTGCTCCACACCCTGGCGGCCGGCGACCTGCAAAGCCTGCTCGGCCACATGCTGTCCAGCGGCTTCACGCCGCCGGCGCTGCCCAAGGCCCGGGCGCCAGGCCCGGCCGAAGGCATCGCCCAGCTCAGCAGCAACGCCCCGGTCGAGCGCATCGGTTTTCTCGCCCATTTGATCGATGCGCAGAGCCTGCGCGAGTGGGAGCCTGGGCTGGCCGGGCTCAGCAACGAGCAATTGAACGAGCTGTGCAGCCGCGTGCAGTGTGCGATGGAGCCGCAGCTGATCGCCAGCCGCCGCGTCCGCTCACCACTGGGCCGCGAAGTGGAGTTGCGGCTCTACGGGATCATGATGGACTCGGAGAGCATCGCGGCCGACATGCGCTTCAACCGGGCGCAACAGATCCGGCGCCAGGTCCAGCATGCCTACCAACGCGCCCGCGACGAAGGCTGCGGCTTGGTTGGATTTGGTGGCTACACCTCCATCGTCACCGCCAACTGCATCGATTTCGAGTACGAGCACCCTCCGGTGACCAGTGGCAATGCCCTGACGGTGGCGGCCAGCCTGGCGGCCACGCGCAGCAGCGCTGCGCGCATGGGCCTGGACTGGTCGAACGCGGTGGTGGCCGTGGTGGGCGCCGCAGGCAATATCGGTCAGGTGCAGGCTTTGCTGCTGGCCGGCCAATGCCGGCGCCTGCTCCTGCTCGGCCGACCTGGCCATGAAGCGCGGCTGGCCCAGGTGCGCCGTGACATCGCCAGCGAGCTGCTGCGTCAGAGCGCGCCATCGGCAGCTCCGGCCAGCCCCTGGGCTGCAGCCTTGCATGAGTGGCGGCGCGCCCAGAGCGGCCCGCTGGACCTGGCCAGCCTGGACGCCTGGTTGGAGCAGCAAGGCTGGGTGCAGCTCGCCACCTCGCTCGAAGCCTGCCGGCAGGCCGACATCGTCATCAGCGCCTCTAGCAGCCCCCAGCCGGTGCTGCGCGCCGAACACTTCGCGGCGGATCGCCCGGTGCTGGTCTGCGATGTGGCAGTGCCCGGCGATGTCGACGCCAGCAGCGTCAGCGCCCTGTCCCAGCTGCACCTGATCCGCGGCGGCGTGGTGCGCCTGCCCATGGCGCCTGAGCTGGAACTGCCGGGCATGCAGCTGGACCCGGGTCTGATCTTCGCTTGCGCCGCCGAGACGCTGCTGCTGGGCCTGTCGGGCATCCGGGCCGATTTCAGCAAAGGCCCGGTCCGGCCCGAACAGGTGCGCGAAATCGAAGGCCTGGCGCGCCTGCATGGCTTCGAGATCGACCATGAAAAACGCGTCGGCGCGTTTTGAACTGGAGGCCCCGGTGAGCGACCCCTTGCTGCTGGAGATCGAACCCTTGCTGGCCTTGGCGGCACGTGCGCCGTCCTCGCACAACAGCCAGCCCTGGCGGGTGCGGCGCGTGGCCTTGCCACAGCGCTGGGCGGCGACCGGACCCTGGACCCAAGCCTTGTCCCTGGAGCTGGACCCGGCGCGCTGTCTGCGTGCCCTGCCTTCGCTGCAGCGCGAAATGCTGATCAGCCTCGGTGGCTTTGCCGCCATTCTGCTGAACCTCTTGCGCTTGAGCGGCTGGCCAGTGAAAGCCGTGCACCTGGACCCTGACGGGGGCGCCGAGGGGCCGCTGCTCTTGCTGCTGGGTGCGCATGCCCTAGCGGAGCGGGCCGACCCCGCGGGGCTGGCGCGACTGAGCCGGGCCTTGCGCCTGCGCCACACCGAGCGTGGGCCCTATCTGCCCCATCAAGGCCTGCGCTTTCATCTGGAGGCGGGCGACAGCCCATTGCCACACACGCTGGAGCTCGACAGCCAGGGCCCAAGCCTGTGTTGGCAAGCCCTGTATGCGCCACCGGCCCGCGCCGAACTGGCAGGCTTTTACGCCCGCCATGGTGCTCGGGACCTGACGCATCCCAAAGCCTGGGCCGAGACCTATGCCCACCTCAGCTTTGCCGGCGAGCGAGCGCAGCCCCAAGCCTCACAAGGCATTGCGATTGAACGCCTGTTCGGGCCTCTGCCTGCTTGGCGGCGGCGCCTGCTGCAGCTGCTGCTGCACCCGCTCTGCCTGCGCGGGCCCGGCGGCTGGGCGGTGACGGCACAGGCAGGCCGTCAGCTGCATGCCTTGATCATGAGCAGCCCGGCCCTGCTCTACCTCAGCGCAGCCCGCGCCGCGGACCCGGCGCTTGAGGGATTGCGGGCTGGTGAATCAATCGCCCGGCTCTGGCTGGCAGCCACCGACGCCGGCCAAGCCCTTCATCCCCTGAGCGTGGCTTTGCAGCATGAAGACCTGGCCCAGGGCCTGGCCGGGCTGCTGGGCTGCCGCGACCGCGTGCTTTTCATCGCCCGGGCGGGCACGCCGCAGCAGCCCATGTGCCAGGCCCACCACCGCCGCCGCGCGCCAGCGGCCTTTTGCTCGTCGTTCGCGGCCCTCTCTTCATCCACCGCCGTCTCTCGCCCATGAACCTAACTCCGAAATCCCTGTGCAGCAGCGGCCACCGGCCCGCCCGGCGCCGCTTCGTTCTGCAACTCATGCCTCTGCTGCCCGCTTTGGCCGCAGCGCCGCTGCTGCGCCCGCTGGCGGCCCGGGCCGCGACGAGCGGCAGCGAAGCCCAGTTCAGCCCTTGGATTCAAGAAGCCGAGCGGGTGCTGCGCGGGCGCAGCTCGGCCGCCGTGATGAAGATGCACATCCAGCGCAGCGACTACCAGCGCAGCTACGACCTGATGGTCATGAGCGACGACCGCGCCGAGCCAGGCAAGGTCCTGATCCGCATGCTGGGCCCGGCCCTGTGGCGAGGCAATGCCACGCTCAAGGTCGGCGACCGCATCAGCTTCTACGACCCGCGCAGCCGCCGTATCACGGTGATGGGCAACTCCATGCTGGCCGACAACTGGATGGGCAGCCATTTCAGCAATGACGACCTGATGCGTGAAACCGACCTGTCGCGGCACTACAGCTACGAGCTGCTGCAGCGAAACAAGGATCGCGATGAGCTGGGGCGGCGGGTGGAGCTCTTGCAGTTGCTGCTGCGGCCCAAGCCCGCTGCGCCGGTGGCCTGGGGCAAGGTGCATTACCAGCTGCAACTGCTCGAAGGTAGCGCCGACCCTGTCGTCTTGCCCTTGCAAGTGGACTACTTCCGCCGGCCCGAGGACCAGCAGGCACAGCGCTCGCTGCGCTACAGCCAGCTCAAGCCCCTGGACGGCCGCGTCCTGCCCTCGCGCCTGACCATGCAGGCCTTGGACAAGCCGGGCGAGTTCACCCAGATCGACTATGCGCGGCTGAAGTTCGACAGCGACTTCAGCGACGACGACTTTTCTGAACGCGCCCTGCGCTGAAAGCCAGCATGAGCACGATCTACCGCATGGCTTGGCGCAATCTGGGCCGCAACGCCAAACGCAGTCTGGTCACCGGCCTGGGCCTGGCTCTGGCCCTGACCCTGTGCATGGCGACCCTGGCCTTGATGGATGGCCTAAGCCAGGAGCTGATCCAGGGCACCACCGAGGGCGAAGTGGGCCATGTGCAGATTCATGAGCCGGCCTACCTCGACAGCCGGGCCTTGCGCCGCACGGTACCGGCCGATCCCGAGGCCCTGGCCACCTTGCGCATTCCCGGCGTTCAGGGTCTGAGTCCGCGCCTGTTTGCCTTCGCCTACCTCAGCTTTGGCTCGCGTTCGGCCGGCGTGCAGCTGATGGGAATCGACCCCGAACACGAGGCGGCCGTGACCGTTCTGCATCGCAAACTCAGCCAGGGCGAATGGCTGGCAGCTCTGCCGACGCCCTGGCGCGAGGCCCAGGCTTTGGATGCCCAGCAACAAGCCACCGACCAGGCCCTGACCGAGGCCGCCATTGCCCGCGCCTTTGCCCGGCTGGAGGGCCGCAGCCAGGCGGCGAGCGCAGCCGGCACGCCAACGCAGCTGCAGGACCCAAGCCTGGCCCTGGCCGAACAACTGGCCCCGGGACCCAGTCGCCGCCCCGGCGTGGTGCTGGGGGCCAAGTTGGCGGCCAATCTGGGCCTGGCCGCCGATGCGCAAGGGCGCTGGGGGCAGACACTGGGCCTGCTGGTCGAAAGCGCCGAGGGCGTGCAAAGCCATCTGGAGCTGGAAGTCCGCGGCGTGCTGCAGACCGGCCTGGACCATCAGGACCGCAGCCGCTTGCTGCTTCATGTGGCCGATCTGCAGAAGATGCTGCAGCTGCCGGGCCAGGCCCATGAGATTGCCCTGCGCCTGGCCGCACCGGCTCAGGCCGATGCCCTGGCCGCCGAGCTGCAGTCTCGTCTGGGCGAGGGCCAGAAGGTGCAGAGCTGGTCGCAGCTGCGGCCCGATGTCTTGGCCCTGATCGCGGCCAATCGCGCCCTGATGGGCACCCTGGTCTTCATCGTCTTTCTGATCGCCGGCGTGGGCGTGCTCAACACCATGCTGGTCAGTGTCATGGAGCGCCAGCGCGAGCTCAGCCTGCTCAAGGCGCTGGGTCTGGCGCCGAGCAAGGTGCTGCTGCTGGTGATCGCCGAAACCGTGCTGCTGAGCCTGGCCGGCGGCGGGGTGGGATTGGCGGCCGGTATGGGCCTGAGTCTGTGGCTGCAGCTGCATGGGCTGGATGTATCGGGATTCGGCGAGTTCAGCCTGTCCGGGGTGGGCATGGCGCCGGTTCTGCGCGGGCAGCTCAGCATCGCCAGCGCAGCCCTGCCCTTGCTGATGCTGATCCTGATCAGCCTGCTGGCCGCCTTGCTGCCCGCCAGCTGGGCCGCCCGATTGACGCCGGCTGCCGGCATGAGAGCGCAGTGAGGACATGAATATGCTTGCCCATCGACTGGCCCTTCGCAACCTCTTGCGACACCGGCGCCGCAGCGGCTTCACGGCCGCCATCATCGTCATCACCATGGCCCTGCTGACCTGCTTCCAGGGGCTTTCCGACGGCGGCCATCAAGCCATGATCCAGGTCGGCGTGCGCATGGGCTTGGGTCATCTGATCCTGTCCCAGCAAGGTCATGCGCAGGATCCGAGCCTGGAGCGCCTGATTGCCAAAGGCCCGCAAGCGCTGGAGCAAAGTCGCGCGGCAGCGGGCTCGCTGGCCAGCAGCGTGGTGCCGCGGCTGCGCTTCTCGGCCATGGCCCAGGCCGGCGCCCAGCAGATCGCGGTCACGGCCTCGGGCGTGGAACCGGCATTGGAGCTGCCGGTGTCCGGCATTGCCGATGCGCGCGCCATCATCGTCGGCCAGCCTTTGCCAGTGACTCCCGCGAAGGCATTGCCGGGCGCGGCTCCGGCCCGCACCGGCCTGCCGCCTCTGGTGCTCGGCGAGCGCCTGGCCAAGGCCCTGGATGTACGCATCGGCGACCGCGTCACCCTGACGGTCAAGCCCCTGGGAGGCGGAGAGTTCGCACGGGCGGCATTTGAGCTGCACGGCATCTTCCGCACCGGCATCCAGGAACTCGATGCCTTTTGGGTGGAACTGCCCTTGGAGGCTGCACAACAGCTGACCGGCGCCGCCCAGGGCGTCAGCCATCTGGCCTTGTACCTGGAGGATGAGCAGCAACTGCCGGCCTTGCAGCTGCAGATGCAGCCACTGCTGGAGGCGCGGGCTTGGGAGGCGCAGGCCTGGACCCAGGCCGCCCCCGAGCTGAACTCGGCCGTGGCCATGGATGCGGCCGGCATGGCCTTGCTGATGGTGATCGTGATCGTGGTCGTGGTGGCCGGCATCCTCAACACCGTGATCATGTCCGTGCTCAAGCGGCACCGCGAGTTCGGCGTGATGCTGGCCCTGGGCAGCAGCCCCGGCTTGATCGTGCGCGTGGTGCTGCTGGAGTCGCTCTACTTGGCCGGCACCAGCCTGCTGCTGGGCTTGCTGCTGGGCCTGGCGGCGCATTGGCATTTCGCGACCGAGGGCCTGAACTTCCGGGAGGTTTTCGGCACCGGCCTGGAAGCCGGCGGCGTGCTGCTGCCCGAGCGCTTTTACTCCCTGCTCAAGCCGCTGAAGCTAGCGGGCGTGGCGACCCTGATCCTGCTGCTGACCCTGCTGGTCAGCCTCTACCCCGCCTACAAATCTGGACGTCTCAAGCCCATCGAGGCCATCAAGCACCATGCCTGACACCCCCATCTTCCAGGCCCATGGCCTGCACAAGCGTTTCCAACAAGGCTCGCTGCAAGTCCATGCGCTGCGCGGCATCGATCTACGCATCGACGCCGGAGAGTTCGTCGTGATCGCCGGGCCCTCGGGTTCTGGCAAATCGACGCTGCTCAATCTGCTGGGCCTGCTCGACTCGCCCTCCGAGGGCCAGCTGAGCTTTGCCGGTCGCGATGTGTCGCGCCTGTCGGCCACCGAGCTGTCAGGGCTGCGTCGCGATTCACTGGGTTTTGTGTTCCAGGCCTACAACCTGATGCCGGTGCTCAGCGCACTGGAGAACACCGAAATGGTCATGGAGTTCCAAGGCATCGCGCCGGAACAGCGGCGCGAACGCAGCATCCGCCTGCTGCAGCAGCTCGGGCTCGGCGAGCAAATGCACCGCTACCCGGACCAGCTCAGCGGCGGGCAGCAGCAACGCGTGGCCGTAGCTCGCGCCATCGCCAGCGGTCCTCGCGTGGTGATTGCCGACGAACCGACCGCCAATCTGGATTCGGCCACCGCGATCGCGCTGATGGAACTCATGCAAAGCCTCAACCGTGAGCAAGGCGTGAGCTTTGTCTTCAGCTCGCACGATCCGTTGGTGATCCAGAGGGCTCGCCGCGTGATCCTGCTGCGCGATGGGAAGCTGGTGTCCGACCAGGCTCAGGACCCGATCGAGCGGCCCGAAGCGCGCGAGCGCGCCCGTCGCGATGGCGAAGCCCGCCATGCCCTGGCCTGAAGCCATGCTGCGCCTGCTTTGGGCCCTGCTCTGGTTCGCCCCTGGGCTGAGCCATGCCTTCATGGGCTCCGAGCATCCCGACATGCCGAGCGAAGCGGCGGTCGGCGTGGAAAGCACCGGCGACCGAGGCGCCCTGCTCTGGTTGCGCGCCATGCAGCTGCGCCCGGAGCCCGAGGGCGGCGCGGCGCCGCGCCAGCATCTGCTCAATGCCCAGCTGCGCCTGCATGCCCAGCACGGCGCCGGCAGCCCGGCAGAGCCGCGTTGGACCCTGCATCTGGATGCCGAGCACTGGCAGGCGCGGCAGCGCGAGGACTGGGCCTGGCTGCGCCCGGCCGAGGATGTGCGAGCGCTGGGCTCGCCCCGGGCGCGGCTGAGCCCGCAGCGAGCCAGCCGACTGCAGCTGGACTGGGCCTACCTCAGCGCACGCCAGGCCGGCTGGCAGTACAGCCTGGGCCGACAGCCCATCAGCCGCGGTCTGGGCCGCTTGTGGTCGGTGCTGGACCTGCATGCACCGTTTCAGCCCTTGGATCTGGAGCGACTCTACAAACCCGGCGTCGACGCCTTGCTGTTCGATCAGGAACTGAGCCCAGGCTGGACCAGCCAGAGTCTGCTGAGCGTGCGGCGCGAAACCGCTCCAGGCGCGAGTGCCGACCTGGCGCCGGCGCCGGAGGGGCGACTTCGCTGGCATGTCCAGCAAGGCCTGGCCTGGAGCCGCGCTTCGGACCTCGGCCAGCTCTGGCTGGCGCGCCGCAGTGGCCTGACCCTGCTGGGCCTGGGCGCCCAGCGCTTGGACCTGGCCGGTGGCGACTGGTACGTCGAATTGCTGGGCCACCGGGACAGCTCGCAGCCGGCGCCACGCTGGCAACACCGCGCCCTGCTGGGCGCTCAGTACCGGCTGCGGCCGGGCTGGATGTTGAACCTCGAGGCCCTGCGGCAGAGCGCACCTGCAACACCGGGTCTGCCCCAGCTCGGCCGGAGCCGGCACTACCTTGCCGGCGCGCTGAGCTGGGAAGCCCACCCCTTGTTGCAGCTCGATCTGCTGAGCCTGAACAACCGCAGCGACGCCAGTGGTCAGCTCTTGCTGGGCCTGAAATGGCAGCTGCGTGAAGCCATGGAGCTGCGCGCCCATTGGAGTCTTCCGGTCAGCGGTGAGCGCGGCAGCGAGTTCCGCACGCTCGGCCGGGCCCTGCAGCTGAGCCTGCTCATGCATCACTGAGACCAAGGATCACGAATGAAACTGGCCACCCTGAAGAAGCTCGTCTTTGAAAAAAACGTGCTGTCTTTCCTGCGCCTCGGAGGGGAGACCCAAAGCCTGTACCGCAGCGCGTTTGCCAGCGCCGCCGATGCTTCAGGTTTACTGACGCTCTTGCAAGAGTCGCCGCGCGACAGCCACAGCATTGCACACGCCTTGCGGATCGGCCCGGAACGCCACAACGCCCTGCTGGCCTGGTTGGACTGTGGCCTGGGCGTCGGCGAGCTGGCCTTGCGCGGCGGGCGCTACCACCTCAAGGGCAAGCTGTCACGGCTCTTGGCCCGGCCACGCAATGATGTGACGGCCGCCATGTTCGCCGAAGTGACGCGTTATCACTTTGACGCCATCCTCGGCGCGCCGGCACGCTTGCGTGGTGGCCGGCCTTACACCTTGGACGACCAGGATGGCGCCCTGATCGCACGTTCCTCGCGCATTCTGGAGCCCTTTGTTGAAGAAGCCATCGACTGGGCCTTCACGCAGCAGCGCCCCCGCAGCGTGCTGGAAGTGGGCTGCGGAGCCGGACATTACCTGAGCTATATGCTCAAGCGCTGGCCGGGCGTGCAGCTCACGGCCATCGACATGCAGGCCGATGTGGTGGACAGCGCCCGCGCGCATCTGAATGCCGCAGGCCTGAAGGCCCAGGTGGACTTGCAGCAGGCCCAGCTCTTTGATCTGCCACCGCCGCCGCCGGGTCAGGGCTACGAGCTCATCACCCTGCACAACAACTTCTACTACTTCAAGAGTAGCGAGCGCCAGGCCCTGCTGGAGCATGTGGGCCGGCTCTTGGCACCCGATGGCCGGGTGCTGATCACCAGCAGCTGCCAGGGTGGCAGCCCGGCCGTCGCTGCCCTGCATCTGTGGTGGACCCTGTCCGACATCAACGCCGGTCTGCCCGAGCGCGCACAACTGATGACGCTGCTGCAAGACACAGGCTGGCGAGACATCGCCCACCGCCAGCTGCTGCCCGGGGAAAGCTACTACGGCTTCTTGGCCCGCCGGCCAAACCCAACGCTTTGACGAGGAGACACCGCATGAATCTGGAAAGCCCGATCGATCTCGGTCCACGCACTTCAAGCCCGGAAGCGCGATGGGCCTGGCGCTTCTCGACCTGCCACCACCTGAATGCTCAACGTCTGGGCGGCAAGGGAGCGCAACTGGCCCGCCTGTTCACCTTAGGCCTGCCCGTGCCAGACGGCCTGTGCGTGCCCATCCACGCCATGGAAGAGTTTGCCCAACACAACGGTCTGGACCTGGACCGTGCCCTGGGCAGTGGCGACGCGGCGGTCTGGGCGGAGATGGCGGAGCAAATTCGTGCCGGGGAGTTCCCCAGCCATGCCATCAGCGAGCTGGCTCTGGCCTACGAGGGCCTGGGAGCGGGCGCCGTGGCCGTGCGCTCGTCGGCCTGTGATGAAGATGGACAGAGTCTCTCCTTTGCAGGCCAATACAGCAGCTTCATGTATGTGCAGGGCGTGCCGGAACTCTTGCAGCGCCTGCGCAGCTGCTGGGCCTCTCTGTTCAACACAGCCGCCCTGTCCTACCGTCGCCAGCACGCCCAGACCTTGGTCGGTGCCCGCATGGGCGTGGTCATTCAGCGCATGGTGCCCGCCACGTCGCACAGCTGCGCGGGCGTGGGATTTGCCCGCGACCCGCTGCAGCCGCATTTGGAGCAAATGCGCATCGAGGCCTGCCGCGGCCTGGGTGAGGGTCTGGTGTCGGGGCGCGTACCCAGCGATGGCTACACCCTGGCGCTGTCGGATCTGCGCACCCTGTCTCAGAACATCGAGTCCAAGCACACCGCCTTGCTCTGGTCTCCGGACCAAGGGCAGCTGCATCTGCAGGCGCTGACGCAGGAGCTGGCCGACAGCCCCGCCCTGGATCTGGCTGCCCGCCAAGAGGTGGGTGCCCTGCTGACGCGCTGCTCGCGCTTGCTCGATCATCCGCAGGACATCGAATGGGCTCGCGAGGAAGGTGGCAAGCTCTGGCTGCTGCAAAGCCGGGCCATCACGACCTTGCAGCCGCTGGAGCCGCCGGAAGCCGATGAGGGGCCGCAGCAGGGTCGCAGCGATGCCGCGATGTCGGATGCGGTGCTGTGGTCCCGCATGGACATCGGCGAGATCTTCACCGGCCGCATGAGCCACCTGGGCATCAGCTTTGCCAAGCATTACCAGTACCAGGTCCACCGTGCCTGCGGTACCGGCATCGGTCTGCTGGATCTGGGCGACCCGGACCACTACATGGGCTACTACCGCGGCCATGTTTACCTCAATGTGGCCTACACCGCCTACTTGCTCTCGCAGACCCCAGTGGGCATAGACCAAGCGCCTTTCCTGCACCGCTTCAGCAGCGAGGAGGTGACGCTTGACGGCTACCGCAACCCCTACGGTCTGCGTCTGGGCAGCACGGCATGGCGCCGCGCCATCGGCCATGGCTATTGGGTGCAAAAAGCCGCGCTGGAGCTGCTGGGTGCCAAGCGACGGGCCCGACGCATGGTGGCCAGCCGCCACCGCGAGTACGAGCGGGCGCTGCAGTTGGACCTGAGCCGCCTGAGCATGAGCGAACTGCGCGAGGAGATGCGGCATGCGCTCGCCTACTTCAAGGCCATGCACATCGGCTACCTGCCCTTCTACATCAATGCCTTCACCTTGTACGGGGTCCTGGAAGAGATGTGCGGCGCTTGGCTGCCGGGGCGCGGCATGCATTTGCAGAACCGGCTCAAGGGCGATATGTCGAATCTGCGCACGGTGGAGTCGGCGCGCGAGCTGTGGCAGCTGACCCAGGCACTGCAAAGCTATCCCGAACTGCCGGCCTTGCTGGAGGCCACGCCGGCCGAGCTGGCACATGATGTGCTGTCCGCTCATGTGCAGGGTCAGGCTTTCTTGCGCAAAGAGTACGCGCTGTTCATGCGCAACAACGGTGTGCGCGGGCATGAAGAGATGGAGCTCACACACCCGCGCTGGGTGGATGACCCCAGCTATGTCTTCCAAATGATCAAGATTTACATGCGCCAGGGCTTCAGCGTCGATGAGCGTTTGGCGAGCAACGATCAACGGCGTCAGGTGGACACCGAGGCACTGCTGGCCGAACTCTCGCCGGCTCGCAGATGGCTGCTCAAGCGGGTGAGCACGCTGTACTGCGCCTGCAGCCGCCTGCGTGAAGAAACCCGCATGAGCATGATCACTTCGATCTG
This sequence comes from Paucibacter sp. DJ2R-2, assembly GCF_025717675.1. Lineage (GTDB taxonomy): Bacteria > Pseudomonadota > Gammaproteobacteria > Burkholderiales > Burkholderiaceae_C > Paucibacter_A. The sequence goes on along the minus strand of NZ_JAJIRT010000015.1, from coordinate 34,617 downwards.
GCTGGTTCGTCGCGTGGTCTGCGAGCTGAGCCGTCGCTTGCTGGAACAAGGCCTCTTGCGCGATATGGCCGATATGGCCTGGTTGGACTTCGAACAGATCCAGGCCTACCTTGATGGACGCTTGAGCGCGGACCAGGCCTTCCCGAGCGCCTTGATCGAAGCCCGGCGCCGGCGGCAGCAGGCCTGGCTGCGTGAAGGCGAGCCGCCGCTGACCTTCATCGGCAGGCCACCTGAGCGCTCGGCGGCGCCCCTCGCGCCCATCCGGGGCGACCTGAGCGGGCTGGGCACCTCGCGCGGCGTGCTGCGGGCGCGAGCCCGTGTGATCCTGGATCTCAACCGGCAGGCCGCCGAACTGCAAAGCGGTGAAATCATCGTGACGCAGTTCACCGACGCTTCCTGGACGCCGCTGTTCGCCTTGGCCGGCGCAGTGGTCACCGACATCGGGTCGATGCTGTCGCACAGCTCCATCGTGGCCCGAGAGTTCGGTATTCCCTCGGTGGTGAACACCCAGTTCGCCACCGCGAGCATCCGCAGCGGCGACTGGTTGACCGTCGACGGCGAGCGCGGACTGGTGGCCATCGAACGCCTGGACAGCAAGAACACAGGGAGCTGAACATGACGGTCCTGATTGATCGCATCCGTTTGAAATCTGCGGACCAGCGCGAGCCCTTCATGCGCTGGGTGCGCGAAGTGGACTACGCCGCCTGCCAGGATCTGCCCAGCGTGCAGCGCTTCCGAGTCTTTGAATGCCCGGGCGGCGACGGTCTGGATTTCTTCGAGATCGTCGAAGTCAGCAGTCTGTCGGACTTCAAGGCCGACACGCGCAGCGCCCTGTTCCATGGCTTGCATGCGCGCTTCGTCGAGATGGCCGAGTTGGGCGATCAGTTTGCTGGCCAGCTGCTGGAGCCGGGCTTTGAGCGCCGAAGCTGAGCCTTCGCTGGCGCAAGCCGGGCCGACGTTGGGTCTGCTGCCAACTCAGCAGCTGCTGCTGGACCAGATGCCTGCGCAGCCGGATGGCGACTGGCTGGCGCTGCAGCTGCACCCCCTGGAATTGCAGCGCTGGCACGGCCTCAGCTGGCCCAAACGCCGACGCGACTGGCTCGCCGGCCGGCTGTGCGCCAAGTCCGCACTGAGGCGATTGCTACCTCGGGAACTGGCAGCGCCGTCCCAGCTGCTGATTGGTAGCGACACATTGGCGCGGCCATGCCTGCCCGGCTCCGCGCTGTACCTGAGCATCAGCCACAGCCGGCGCCGGGCCATGGCGGTTGCAGATCACTCGCCTCTTGGCCTGGACACCGAAGTCCATGAGGCGGTGCAGGCGCAGTCACTGCAGATGCTGGTGTCTGCCGAGGAAGTGGCCGTGACCGTTGCCCAGTTGGGGGTCAGCGCCCGCCAGGCCCGAACCCTGCTTTGGTGTCTCAAGGAGGCGCGCTTCAAGTGCCAGGGCAGCGGCAGCTTTGTGGCGCTGGCGCAGGGCTGGCGACTGCTGGGCTGGAGCGCAGATGCACAGCCGCGCTGGACCGCGCAGGCCGCATGGCCGCCTGCGCCGGCCGGCATGGGCTGGCACGTCAGTCTCCATGCCAATGAACACGAGGCCTGCGCCCTGGTCCACGCCCAGCCGCAGTCCACCCATTCCTAGAAGAGAAGACCGACCCTCATGAGAACTGAAAGCCTCGAAATGGCCTCCCGATGGGAGCAGCAGCTCGGTGACCCGCGCCAAGCCGACGCGCTGCTGAGTTTTGCTGAGGCGCTGCGCGAGGATGAAGCCGAGGCCTTCCCGCAGGCTCGCCTGAGCACCCTGCTGCGCCTGGGCATGTTCGAGCAGCTGCTACCTGCCAGTCTGGACGGACAACTGGAGGAACCCGAGCGAATCCTGGCCTTGTCGCGAATTCTGTCGCGCCGTGACCTGAGCACGGCCATCGCTTTCGGCCAAACCCTGCTGGGATCCATTCCCATCTGGCTGGCCGGCAGCCCGAGCCAGCAACTGGCGCATGCCCAAAGCCTGCGCGCCGGCGGCCTGGCCTGCCTCGCGCTGACCGAGCGCGAGCATGGCAGCGACATTCTGTCCACCGAGTTCAAGGTGCAGGCTGATCCGGCCGGCATCCACCTGCGCCTGAGTGGCGAGAAGTGGCTGATCAACAATGGCAGCAAGGGTGCATCGGCGACGGTGCTGGCCTGTCAACAGCATGCGGACGGTCGCAAGGAGCTGGTGTTGCTGCGCCTGGCCCGTGCGCCCGCGGAGGGTTCCGGCTGGCGCTCACTGGCCAAGATTCAAACCCATGGAATTCGCGGGGCAGACATCAGCGGCTTCCGGCTCCAGGACTACCCTTGCGCGGCCGCCGATGCGGCCTTCCCCCGCACGGAGGCCGCCCTGAGCACGGTGCTCAAGACCTTGCAGATTTCCCGCATCCTGTGCGCCGGCTTCTCGCTCGGCGCCACCGACACCTTGTTGCGCCTGACCCTAGGTTTTGCTCAGCATCGCCAGCTCTATGGCAAGACAGTGGCCCAAATCCCGGTCGCACGCGCCAAGCTGGCCCAGTGCTATGCCAAGCTGCTGTGCAACGATCTGCTGGCCCAGGCGGCCACGCGTTCGATTGCCCTGCTACCGGGTGAACTGAGCGTGCTCTCCCCGATCTGCAAGTACCAGTTGCCGGTCAGTTGCGAAGCCATCGCGCGCGAACTGGCCCAGGTACTCGGGGCGCGGCACTATCTGCGCTCCCAGGATGAGCTGGGCATGTTTCAAAAGATGGTGCGCGATCTGCAAGTGGTCAGCTTGTTCGATGGAAGCACCCAGGTCAATCTGGGCCTGCTCGCCGGCCAGCTTCGCCAGTTGCAACAAACCTTGAAGGAGACCTGGGCTGAAGGCTCGAGCGATGCAGCGAGGCTGATGAATCAGGCGCGCCAACTGCTGACCACGAGCGCTGCCGCCAAGGGTTGGCCTGAATCGAGTGCCTTGCGTCTGAGCAGCCAGGGGCGGGACAGTCTGATGCAAGCCTACCTGTGCTGGCGCCGCGGCACCCAGGGCGTGAGCAGTGAGGCCGTGGCTGTCGCTTTGCAGGCCCTGGACCAAGGGCTGCAGCAATGTCTTTCAAACATCGAACAGCATTTCTGGGTGAACCGCTTGCCCGTGGACAGCAGCGCCGCCCAGCAACTGGCCATGGACTATGCACGCCTGTGGCCCGCATGCGCCTTGGCCCTGGCTTGGTCCTTCGAGCAGGAGGCCGCTGCGATCACAGACAGGACCGGCGTCAGCAGCGATCTGCTGCTCGAGGGTCTCAGGCAGACCCTGCCTGAGCTCGGCATCGCGGCCTGCGAGGCGCGCGAGCAAAGGCTGCTGCAAGCCGCCATGAATTGCGTGGGGCAGCACCAGTTGTTCTCACTCTCGCCGCTGCAAGCCGCCTGGTGAAGCGCCTGCGTCTGCGCTTGCTTCACCAGGATCAACAGTCAAGCAGTGATCTTGCCTTGCCCCGAAAGGCTTCAGTTGAGCAAACCCAACAAGGCCGCTTGCACCACGGCCGAGGTCTTGTTGCTGGCTCGAAGCTTGACGATTGAGTTCTTGACGTGAAAGTTGATCGTGTTCTCGGAAACCGCCAGGATGGAGGCGATCTCTCCGGAGGTCTTGCCATCGGCCGTCCATTTGAGAACTTCGAGCTCGCGCACGCTCAGGCCTGCAGCGCCGTCTTCGCAATGACGCCGGCGAATCAAGCGCGACAGGCTTTGATGTGCCACGCAGACCAGCCAACGCAGCTTGATCTCCTCTTGCTCCAGCCAGGCTTGGGAGAGCGCGTCGTGGCCCCGAGCCAGGGTCAACATCCCTCCAACACCAAAAGCATCCAGGCTGGACTGAGCCCAGCCATGCCGTAAACCATGGTCCTGGGCATCGCGCCACAGGGCCAGTGCGTCGACAAACACTGCATCCTTCCAGACCAAGGACTGGCTGCTCTGCCGGCAATGATGAACCGTCGGGTCGATTTTCAGATAGTTCTCGCGGGCATAGTGCACCTGCCAGCCCGCCGGATAGTTGTTGAGCATGACGGTCTTGGGATTGCTGAAGGACCGCGGAATACGCATGCCATAGGCGCAGTAGTCAAAGCCCAAGTCTCGCGCAGCGCCACTGAGCCGCTGAAGCATCGTGTGCTCACAATCCACGTCCTGCGCGACCTGCAACAACTCCTCCTGCCAAGCTTTCATCGCTTCCCCAAGCTTTTCTCGTAGCCGTAGTACCTCCGCTTCAGCATACCCGCGCAGCCCGCTTGCTTGCGCTGTAAGCCCTTACAGGGTCAGGCCAAAAGCTGCAAGTGAATGTAAGAACTTCCGCCCTGAACTCGGCACCGATGGAAGCGGAGCAAGCCTTGGTGCTCAGGCTGCCTAACCCTGGCGGCAAGCACCGCTGCGATGGCGGATGTGAACATTGCAAGCGAATCATGGCGCGCCAGCTATCTGGCTGTTTCTGAGCGGCTCTACAACTTCAGCGTCATTTGCTGGCCGGTCCATTCAGGAGCTGAACTTGCTTCGATGGCCAACAAACGCTGCTTCGTCAACAAGCCCCCATGGGCTGAAAAACCGCCCTGCCCCTTGCCGCTGGCCAGCACGCGGTGACAGGGCACGATGGGTGCAAAGGGGTTGCGGCCTTCGGCCTGGCCCACGGCGCGTGCAGCGCCGGGCTGACCCAGGCGCGCCGCCAGTTCGCCGTAACTGCAGGTCTGGCCCAGCGGAATCTGGCGAGTCACCGTCAGCACCTGTCGGTGGAATTCGGGCAGCGCGCTGTCATCCAGCACGATCGCCAGCAGCTCCTCGTTGTCGGCCAGCTCACCGGCCAACAGGCGTTGCACGGCATGCACGGCCGCTGCGATCTGGAGTGGCAACTGATCGGTCTCGCGGCCGGTGGGAAAGCGCTGGCGCAAGCGGTCGCGGCTCAGACTGGCCGTGGCCTCGGGCAACTGGCTGCCGCAGACGCCGAGCTCGTTCCAGGCAATACCGCAGCGGCCGAGGGCGGTGTCAAAACCGTGCAAGCAGATCATGGCCTCAAGCAGCAGCCGCGCTGGCACCCACCTCGGCCGCCAGCTTCTCCGCAGCTTTTTCGGCCACATGCGCCGCCACGCCGACGCGTGCCTGCGTCGCGATCTCGGCCACGTCGCGCGGCGCCAGGGCTTTGTACTGATGGTCGGACCAGATCTGACGCCAGCGGCGCGAGCCCGCCTGGCCATTCCACAAACCCAGGGCATGGCGCATGGCCTGGGGCCAGCTGGCATATGGCGCTGAAGCGACATGGCGCTCCAGGTAGACCAGCCAGTCGGCCTCGACCTGCTCGCGCGACTGGGCCGGGTTGGGCGCGCCGAAGAAGCGCCGGTCCCAATCGACCATCTGCCAGGGCTCGTGATAGGCCTGGCGGCCGACCATCACGCCGTCCACATGCTGTAGCTGCTCGGCGATCTCTTCGTCGGTTTTGATGCCACCATTGAGCACGATGGTCAGCGCCGGGAAGTCGCGCTTGAGTTGGTGCACCAATTCGTAGCGCAGCGGCGGGATCTCACGGTTCTCTTTCGGCGACAGGCCTTGCAACCAGGCATTGCGCGCATGAACGATGAAAACTTCGCAGCCGGCCTCGGCGATCTGGCCGACGAAATCCCGCACGAAGTCGTAGCTCTCAATTTTGTCGATACCGATGCGGTGCTTGACCGTGACCGGGATGCTCACCGCATCGCGCATGGCCTTGACGCCATCGGCCACCAGGCCTGGCTCGGCCATCAGGCAGGCGCCAAAAGCGCCACGCTGAACCCGCTCGCTCGGACAGCCGCAGTTGAGGTTGACCTCGTCATAGCCCCACTGCTCAGCCAACTTGGCGCAGGCGGCCAGATCGGCCGGCTCCGAACCGCCGAGTTGCAGGGCGACTGGATGTTCTTCGGGGTTGAAATCCAGATGCCGGGGCTGGTCGCCGTGCAGCAAGGCGCCGGTCGTCACCATCTCGGTGTAGAGCCGGGTCTGGCGGGTCAGCAGGCGATGGAAGGTGCGGCAATGCCGGTCCGTCCAATCGAGCATGGGAGCGACCGAGAGCCGCCAGGGGCTGATTGCGGACGAATCGATCGGAGCAGGGGAAGAAGCGGAATCGGAGGGGAGCGCGGTATTCACCGCCCGATTATCCCAAAGCCTGCTTCCCCGGCGCCAAGCGCCCTCAACTTCAGGGTGTGAAACTCACGTTCAGGTTCAGCCCCGAGTAGGCTGCGTAGGCATACAGGCCGATGTAGACCCAGCCGGCCACCGGGCTGGCGATGCTGCAAGTTTCGGTGTTGGTCGAGCCGTTCTGGCGGCAGCTGTAGCTGCTCAAGCTGGGCTGGCTGCCGTTCTGGGTGTAGAGATCCATATCACCGCTGCCGCCACTGCCTTTGACGACAAGATTGCGCGCACCGCTTGGGATGGCGACCTTGTAATAGCGCCAACTGCCTTTGGCGCCGCTGAGGCCGCTGACCGTCTGGCCATTGCTGAGCACCGGCACGTTGTCGGCGCTCAGCACCAGGGGCTTGCTCAGGCTGTTGCTCTTGCCCTCGTTGTCGGTGACCGTCAGGCTGACCGTGTAGCTGCCGGCCGCCGCGTAGGCATGGCTGGGGCTGGCGACGGTACTGCTGGCGCCGTCGCCGAAATTCCAGCTGCGTGAGGCAATGATGCCATCGGCATCACTGCTGCGGTCGGTGAAGCTGACGTTGAGTCCGTTGATGCTGGCGTCAAAGGCGGCCACCGGCGCCGTGCCTCCGCTGCCGTCGTTGATGTTCAGGAATACGGCACTGAAGGCACCCCAGTTGCCTGCCGCATCACGGCCGCGAACGTAGACGATGTGCTTGCCCGGGGCGAGGCCGGCGGTGTCGAGGCTGGAGCGCACCCCTTCGCTCGTGCTGTTGAAACTGCCGTCGCTGGCCTGCAGCGCGCGCGCCACGGCGCCGGCCACCCAGGGTGGGGTGTCGATATAGGCTTCGGCCGCGGCCACGGCCTGGGTCGGCTCGGCACCATTGCTGTTGTTATAGCGACTGTCATCCACCGTTGCCGTCAACGCCACCTGGGTTCCAGCAGGCACGCCGCTGCTGCTGGCGTTGCTAGCCAGAGCCAGGTTCAGCACATCGGGCCCGGCCGGGGTTTGATAGGGCGTGCGGACCACCTTGGCGGCATAGATCAGGGCCGGCAAATTGCCGGGCAAGACGGTGCTGTTGTAGTAGCTGCACTGCTCGAAAAACGCCGTACCCAGCTCGAAGGTGAAGGCGGCCACGCCGAGTTCGCCGTAGCTCGGGCCATCACTGGTGCCATCGGTCTCGTAAAGGCTCAGCGAGCGCTGCGGTGTGTGGCCATTCCAGAAGGCGAACTTGCGGCCCAGGGTGGCCAGTTGCTTGTCATTGCCGGCCACCACGCCATTGGTGCCCCAGGGCCAGAGCAGGAGACGACCGTGGCTGTGGATGTCCAGATGGATGCCCGAGGTCTCCAGCGGCGCAGGATCGGCGCGGTTGGGGCCGCGGCGGTCGGGCCAGAGGCTTCGGATGTAAGCCTCCACCGCCTGGGTTTCCGGCTCGGACGCCGCGCTGGGCCCACGGTAGGTTTCATTGCAGGCGCTGCCGCTGGAGCCCGCGCCATTGGTGCTATTCCACTGGAAGCCGAAATTCCGGTTCAGGTCAGCGCCGCGGCTGTTGCTGGTGCCGCCGCAATAGGCGGTGTTGGTGTTCTTGCGCCAGAGCAGGCCGGTCTCGGCCTTCTTACGCCCATCGGGATTTGTGGCCAGGAGCAGGTGGATCTCGTGGTGGTCGAGGATCCAGGTCGCGTCGGCATCGACGCCGTAGCCATTGACGAGGCGCTTGGCGAACTCAAGCACCAAGGGGGTGGTCGTGTACTCGCGGGCATGGATGCCGGCATTGACGAAGAGGCGCGGCTTGGTGGATGGGCCGGCGCTGTTGCCCAGCTTGAGCACACGCAGGTCGTAGCCGCCGCTGGCGCGGGTCTTTTGCCAGCTGTCGCCGATGTCCACCCAGCGCGCCAGCTGAGGCTTGGCGGCGATCAGCCCATCGCCTTCGGTGAACACCTCTTCAACCGTGGGATAGCAGCTGTAGCTCGGGATGCCGGCGAAGCTGGGCGTCAGGTCCTTGCCCAAGCTGCGGCGGCGCTCGGCCAGCTCGGCGCTTTCGCGGCTGGCTTGGGCCTGCTGCTCGCCCAGCCACTGCTCATCGACCTGCAGACGGAAACCCAGAGCGCGCAGTTCGCGGGCCTCGTTGGCATCGGCCAGCACGACCAAATAGCCGAGCTCGTACTTGGATTCCAGCGTGTCGAAGCGGCTGTGAGCAATGCCCTGGGCCAGGCGCAGATCCTTGAAGTAGGCGCGGTACACCGTGCGCGCAGCCTCGGCTGGGAGTGCTTTGACTGCCGTAGCGGCGACGGGCGTCTCATGGGCCCAGGAACTGCCTGCCGCTGAGAGCAGGACACCGCTGAACATCGAGGTCAGCAGCCAGACAGAGGGGCGAAGTGCAGGCATCGGGCTTCTCCTTGGCGAACTGGCCATCCATGGGCCGTGGATGGCCAGTGTGCGCAGCCGGCTGGGCCAGCGCGCACGGAGAAACCCTCAAACTGGGCCGAGTCTGTAAGGCCTTACAGGTTCAAGCGTCGGCGGCCCGAAGGGCTCAGAACAGACCGCTGATGCGCCCCTGCGCGTCGACATCGATCCGCTCGGCCGAGGGAACTTTGGGCAGACCCGGCATGGTCATGATGTCGCCGCAGATGGCCACCACGAACTCGGCACCTGCTGCCAAGCGCACTTCGCGCACGCGCAGCACATGGCCCTCAGGCGCGCCGCGCAAGCTGGCATCGCTACTGAAGGAGTACTGGGTCTTGGCGATGCAGACCGGCAGCTGCCCCCAACCGGCGTTCTGCCATTCCTGCAGCTGGGCGGCGGCCTTGGGTTCGAACACCACCTCGCCAGCACGGTAGACCTTGCTGGCGATGGCGCGGATCTTGTCGGCCAGCGGCAAGGCATCCTCGTAGATGCTGGCGGCACGCGCCCCACCCTGCTCGCATTGGGCCACGACGGCGCGGGCCAGCTCGGCCGCACCGGCACCGCCCTCGGCCCAATGCGTGGCCAGCACGCAGCGCACGCCTCGGGCCTGGCAATAGGCCTGGATTCGAGCAATCTCTTCGGCCGTGTCGGCATCGAAGCGGTTGATGGAGACGATGGCCGGCAAGCCGTAATGCTGCTGCACGTTTTCGATGTGACGGCCGAGATTGGCCAGGCCAATCTCAAGCGCCTGCAGGGTGTCGCTGCCCGGCTTTTTCGCATCGGCGCCACCGTGGTATTTGAGCGCCCGCACGGTGGCCACGATGACGGCGCAGCTGGGCTGCAGGCCGGCCTTGCGGCACTTGATGTCCATGAACTTCTCGGCGCCGAGGTCGGCACCGAAGCCGGCCTCGGTCACCACATAGTCGGCCAGCTTCAGCGCCGTCTGGGTGGCAATCACCGAATTGCAACCGTGGGCGATGTTGGCAAAAGGGCCGCCGTGCACAAAGGCCAGATTGCCTTCGAGGGTCTGCACCAGATTCGGCGCCAGCGCGTCCCTGAGCAGCGCGGCCATCGCGCCATCAGCCTTGAGTTCACGGGCGGTGACCGGGCGCTTGTCGGCCGTGCTGCCGATGACGATATTGCCCAGGCGGCGTTTCAGATCCTCCAGCGATGTGGCCAGGCACAAGATGGCCATGACCTCGGAAGCGACCACGATGTCAAAGCCATCCTGGCGCGGATAGCCATTGCCCGGGCCGCCCAGGGCCACGGTGATGTCCCGCAAGGCGCGGTCGTTCATGTCGACCACGCGGCGCCAGCTGATGCGGCGCACATCGATGCCAAGCGCATTGCCATGGTGGATGTGGTTGTCGATCAAGGCGGCCAGCAGGTTGTTGGCCAGGGCGATGGCGTGGAAATCGCCGGTGAAGTGGAGGTTGATGTCCTCCATCGGCACGATCTGCGCCTGGCCGCCACCGGCTGCTCCACCCTTCATGCCAAAGCATGGGCCCAGCGAGGGTTCGCGCAGGCAGATCATGGACTTTTTGCCGATGTGATTGAGGCCATCACCGAGACCCACCGTAGTGGTCGTCTTGCCCTCGCCCGGGGGTGTGGGCGAAATCGCCGTTACCAGAATCAGGTGGCCGTTCTTGCGGCCGGCAAGAGCAGGCAGATATTCGAGGCCCAGCTTGGCCTTGTAATGGCCGTAAGGGCTGAGCGCCTCTTCGGGCAGATCCAGCGTGCGCTGGGCCAGAGGCAGGATTTTCTGCAAGGTGGCGGCTTGGGCGATCTCGATGTCGGTGGGCATCTGCAGGCTCTTCGGTTGTGGCTGGCTCGGATGGCGAGCCAGCGCAGGGGCCAATGAAAAACGGCAAGGTCCGGTAGGACCTTGCCATTTCGATTATGGCCTTGCTGCTGGCACGGATAGGCTGCGCCTCGCGCCTCAGCTCAGCCCGGCCAGCGGGTGCTGATCAGGCGTCCAGACCGGGGCAAAAAACGCTTGCACTTCGGTCGCCGTGACCTGTTCGCTGCGCGCATGACGCCAGCGCGGCGCATGGTCCTTGTCCACGGCCAGGGCGCGGATGCCTTCCACGGTTTCGCTCTCGGCCGCCGGGCCCAGGTGAAAGCAGTGGTGCACCATATCGCGCTCCATGCGAAGCTCCGCACCCAAACCCATGCAGCGCGCGCGACGCAGCTGTTCCAGCGTGACGGCCAGCATCAGCGGCGAGCGCTTGCGCAAGCTGGCCGCGGTGTGCGCAGCCCATTCGTCATCGCGCTCCGCTTCCAGCGAGGCCAGGATGGCAGGCACATCGGGGAGCGAGAAATGCCGGTCGATACGGGCGCGCAGCTTCAAATGATCGGCCGCCGGGGCCAGGTCCACCTTGTCCATGACGGTCGCCACCACATGCTCGGCGCTGCTCTGCTCGCCGTGGCGGAAGGCTTCGATCAAGGCGGGGAAGGCTGCACTTTGCACGAACACATCACCCAGGCCCAATTCGATGGCGTCCCCGGCGCCAAGCGCCTGCCCGGTCAAGGCCAGCCATTCGCCGACCGCGCCCGGGCATTGGCCGAGGAAGTAACCGCCACCGACATCGGGGAAAAGTCCGATATTGGTTTCCGGCATGGCCAGGCGCGAATGCTCGTTGAGCACGCGCAGCTTGGCGCCCTGGCTCAAGCCCATGCCGCCGCCCATGACCACGCCATCCATCAAGGCGATATAGGGCTTGGCGTAGTGATGGATCAGATGGTTGAGCGCGTATTCCTCGGTGAAGAAATCAGCCAATGCCGAATCAGCGGCCAGCGCGGCCTGATGGAAGAAGCGGATGTCGCCGCCGGCGCAAAAGGCGGCAGGCTTGCCCTCGCGTCCGGCGCCAAGGATGACCACGGCCTCGATCTCGGGCGCTGCAGCCCAGGTCTGGAGCAAGAGGGTCAGATCGCGAATCATGGCCAGCGACAGGGCATTGAGCGCCTGCGCACGATTGAGCGTGATCAGTCCCAGACAGCCATTGACTTCGGCCAGCACCTGGCCAGCGGATTGCAACTCGGGTAGCAAGGGCGGCTTCATGCCTGTCTCCTGGAGGAAGATGTCAATCGATTCGTGGGGCTTGCTGGGCCTCGCGCGGCTTGCTCGCGCCAGGCCAGAAGTTCATTGCCTATCAGTGCGGCCAGCACCAGGCCCCCCCCGATCATGGCAGCAGACGAGGGCTGTTCACCGGCCCACAGCCAGGCCCAGAGCACGCCAAAGATCACCTCCAGCTGGGCCAAGAGGGCAAGCTCGGGACCGGACAGAACGCGGCTCAGATGCACCACCAGCAGACAAGGCAGGGCCAGCTGAAACGCGCCCAGACTGGCCAGCAGTCCGACATCGTGCCACGAAGCCTGCAGAGGCCAAGCCAAGGGGAGCATGGCCAGGGCCGAAATGGCTGCACCGATCAGTACGGCCAAAGGCATGTCGGCGCCGTCGGGTACCGAACCTGAACCTGAGTCGATGTCGGCCGCGGCCCGCTGTCGGCCCACATGCTGCATCAAAGACCAGTTGATGGCCGAAGCCAAAGGTACGCCGAGGGCGATGGCAATGCCAAGCCAGGCGCGACCGGCGCCAGGCGCCCCGCCCTGCCCCATCTCATGGCCGAACATCCAAGCGATTCCGCAGCTGGCCACGATGATGGCGGACCAGGTGCGCAGGGGCAGGCGGTGGTGCAGGAATACGCGTGCCAGCAAAGCCGTCAGCAAGGGGCTGAGGGCCATGGTCACCAACACATTGGCCACCGTGGTCAAACTCAGGGCCAGCATGAAGGCGGTGAACATGACCGCCCAGCACAAACCGGAGGCCCAGACCAGACGCGGTGCCCGCCGCAGCTGCGAGACCAAAGCCGCACCGCGCAGCCAGCTCAAGCCCAGCAACAAGGCCAGGGCATTGAAGGCACTGCGCCAGAAGGTCAACTCAAAGCCGCGAGCCGCTTCCAGATGCCGCGTGACCACCCCCGCCGTGCTCCACAGCAGGGTGACCAGCACCATCAGAAACACGGCCTTGCGATGTGTCATGTTCAAGAATTGAGAGCGGCCCCAAGGGGGCCGCGGGTGTCCATCTGACCAGAGCCTCCCTCTTGGAGGGAGGCTGGAGGGAGCTCACTGCGACTCGCGCAGCGAGCATCGCGCTCCTTAGGAGCGCGATGCTCGTTTGCGCTCGTTCTCAGTCAAGAAGCGCTTGCGCAGACGCACGCTCTTGGGTGTGATCTCGACCAGTTCGTCGTCGTCGATGAAGTCGACACCGTATTCCAGCGTCAGGTCGATCGGCGGGGTGATCTTGATCGCGTCTTCCTTGCCGCTGACGCGGAAGTTGGTCAGCTGCTTGGTGCGGGTGGCGTTGACCACCAGATCGTTGTCGCGGCTGTGGATGCCGACGATCATGCCTTCATAGACCGGGTCGTTCGGCTTCACGAACATGCGGCCGCGGTCGTCCAGCTTGCCCAGTGCGTACGTGAAGATTTCGCCTTCGTCCATGGAGATCAGCACGCCGTTCTTGCGGCCGCCGATTTCGCCCTTGTGGGCTTCGTAGCCGTCGAAGATCGAAGAGATCAGTCCCGAACCGCGAGTCAAGTTCATGAACTCGTTGGAGAAACCGATCAGACCACGGGCCGGAATGCGGTACTCGAGGCGCACACGGCCATTGCCGTCCGGCTCCATGTTCAGCATTTCGCCCTTGCGCAGACCCAGAGCCTGCATCACGCCGCCTTGGTGGACTTCTTCCACGTCGGCCGTCACCTGCTCCATAGGCTCACACTTGACGCCGTCGATGTCCTGGAACATCACGCGCGGCTTGGACACGGCCAGCTCGTAGCCTTCACGGCGCATGTTTTCCAGCAAGATGGTCAGGTGCAATTCGCCGCGGCCGCAAACCTCGAAGATGCCGTCTTCGTCGGTTTCCTTCACGCGCAGGGCCACGTTGTGTTGCAGTTCTTTTTGCAGGCGGTCCCAGATCTGACGGCTGGTCACGAACTTGCCTTCACGACCGGCCAGCGGCGAGGTGTTGACGCAGAAGTTCATGGTCAGCGTCGGCTCGTCCACCTTCAGCATGGGCAGCGGGCTGGGGTTGGCTTGGTCGGTGACGGTCACGCCGATACCGATGTCCTCAATGCCGTTGATCAGCACGATGTTGCCCGGGCCGGCTTCGGTCACTTGCACGCGGTCCAGGCCTTGGAAGGTCAGCACTTGGTTGATGCGGCCGTTGACGGACTTGCCGTCCGGGCCTTCCATCACAGCGACTTGCATGCCGGGCTTGATGGTGCCTTGGCTGATGCGGCCGACGCCGATGCGACCCACGAAGGTCGAGAAGTCCAGGGCCGAAATTTGCAGCTGCAGCGGCGCACTGGCGTCGCCCGACTGGGGCGGCACATGCTTGAGCACGGTGTTGAACAGGGCGGACATGTCCGGGCCCCACTGCTCACCGGGCTTGCCTTCTTCCAGCGAAGTCCAGCCATTGATGCCGGAAGCGTAAACGACCGGGAAGTCCAGTTGCTCGTCGGTGGCACCCAGCTTGTCGAACAGGTCGAAAGCGGCGTTGATGACGGCATCCGGCTTGGCACCGGGCTTGTCCACCTTGTTGACCACGACGATGGGCTTCAGACCCAGGGCCAGGGCCTTCTTGGTCACGAAACGGGTCTGTGGCATCGGGCCTTCTTGGGCGTCGATCAGCAGCACCACACCGTCGACCATGGACAGCGCACGCTCGACTTCACCGCCGAAGTCCGCGTGGCCAGGGGTGTCCACGATGTTGATGTGGGTGCCTTCCCAGGACACGGCGCAGTTCTTGGCCAAGATGGTGATGCCACGCTCGCGTTCGATGGCGTTGTTGTCCATCACCGTGTCGACGACTTTTTCGTGGTCGGCGAAGGTGCCGCTTTGGCGCAGCAATTGGTCGACCATGGTGGTTTTGCCATGGTCAACGTGGGCGATGATGGCGATGTTACGAATCTGCTTGCTCATACGACACTTTCAAAAAATTCTGGACTTCAGGCAGCTTGGGAACCAACAAGGCTTTGCACCTCGGCGGGACTCAGCAGCCGGTCGGCGATCAGTTCACCGGCCTCGATATGGGCGCTGCCTAGAAAGGCTTGCGCTTCGGGCCCGTAGACCCGCACATGGCGGGCGTCGGGGGCGGCAACACGGCGCCGCAGACCGGTGAGAAAGCGGGCAGCTTCTTCGCTGCTCAAACGCAGCTCGGGCCAATCCGCCAACAAGGAGTCGGGTGGGCGCAGCAAGGCTTCACGTTCACTTTCCGTCAGCGCGGCCAGGGCGTCCAGGCTGATCGCCTGTTCGACCGCCACCGGGCCCGAAGCCGTGCGTCGCAGCGCACTCAGGCGCGCGCCACAACCCAGCAAACGGCCCAGGTCTTCGGCCAGGGTGCGCACATACGTACCCTTGCTGCAACGCACTGAGATCACCAGCTCGTCATCCTGCCAGTGCTCAATGTCGAGCGCGTGAATGGTGACTTGGCGCGAGGGGCGCTCGATGGTGATGCCGGCGCGGGCGTATTCGTACAGCGGCCGGCCTTCATGCTTGAGCGCCGAATACATGGGCGGCACCTGGGTGATTTCGCCACGCAGCTGGGCGCAGGCCGCCTCGATCTGCTCGCGATTCACCTTGACCGGGTGGCGCTCGAGTACTTCGCCCTCACCGTCGCCGGTGGTGGTGATCTCGCCGAGCTTCAATGTCGCGGTGTAGGCCTTGTCGGCATCCAGGCTGACCTGGCTGAACTTGGTGCCGGCGCCGAAGCACAACGGCAGCAGACCGGTCGCCAGAGGATCCAGCGTGCCGGTGTGGCCGGCCTTCTCCGCCCGCAGCAGCCATTTGGCTTTCTGCAGCGCGTCGTTGCTGGACAGGCCCAGCGGCTTGTCAAGCAGCAGCACGCCGTGCAGGGCACGGCGCGGTGTCTTGACGCGCTGGGGTCGGGTGTTCATGGTGGACGACAAAAGGCGTGGCTTTTCTTGGCTTCACTCGCCGGCAGCTGCCGGCTTGTTTTCTTCTTCGGCCGCGGCCGGCTCGTCGTCGAGCGCGCGCGTGGCATTGGCCTTGTGAATCAGCGCGCTCAGCTCCGCCGCGCGCTCGATGCTGCGGTCGTAGTGGAAATGCAGGCTGGGCACGGTGTGGATCTGCAAACGCTTGAACAAGCCGTTGCGCAGAAAGCCCGCGGCCTCGTTCAGCGCCTCGGCGGTCTCGGCCGGGTCACCGACCAGAACCGAGAAGAAGACCTTGGCATGGGCGTAGTCGGGCGTGACCTCGACGGCATTGACCGTGGCCATGCCGATGCGCGGATCTTTGAGCTCGCGGATCAACTCAGCCAAATCGCGCTGGATCTGGTCGGCCACGCGGAAGCTGCGGTTGGGAATGACTCGTTTGTGTCGCATCTCGGAATACTCCTGTGCTGAAACTGCAGGCGGCGCCCCTCACAAACACAAACCCCGCCACTCTCGGGAGGGCGGGGTTTGCGCCGGTTGGGGCAACTCCGCTTTACAGCGTTCGCGCCACTTCCTTGACCTCGAAGAATTCCAGCTGATCGCCCTCGGCGATGTCGCTGTAGTTCTTCAGCTTGATACCGCACTCGAAGCCTTCGCGGACTTCGCGCACATCGTCCTTCATGCGCTTCAGAGTGTCGATCTCGCCGGTGTAGATCACCACGTTCTCGCGCAGCAGGCGGAAGCGAGCCGAGCGGTTGACCACACCCGAAGTGACCATACAGCCGGCAATGGTGCCGATCTTGGTCGCCACGAACACGGTGCGGATCTCGGCCATACCGATGACTTCTTCGCGCTGCTCGGGAGCCAGCATGCCGGTCATCGCTGCCTTCACTTCATCCACGGCGTCGTAAATGATGTTGTAGTAGCGCAGGTCAACGGCGTTGCCTTCGGCCAGCTTGCGTGCGCCGGCGTCAGCACGGACGTTGAAGCCGATGATGACGGCCTTGGAGGCGATCGCCAAGTTGACGTCCGACTCGCTGATGCCACCGACGGCGGCGTGCACGATCTGCACCTTGACTTCGGCGGTCGACAGCTTGAGCAGCGAAGAAGCCAGGGCTTCCTGCGAACCTTGCACATCGCTCTTGATGATGATGCCCAGGGTCTGCACATCGCCGGCGCCCATGTTCTCGAACATGTTCTCCAGCTTGGCGGCTTGCTGACGCGACAGCTTCACATCACGGTACTTGCCCGAACGGAAGGTGGCGATTTCACGGGCTCGGCGTTCATCCGAAAGCACCATGAACTCATCACCGGCTTGCGGCACTTCGGTCAGGCCCTGAATTTCCACCGGGATGGAAGGACCCGCTTCGGTACAAGCCTTGCCGTCTTCGTCCAGCATGGCGCGCACACGGCCATAGGTCGAGCCAGCCAGCACCACATCGCCGCGCTTGAGCGTACCGCTCTGCACCAGGATGGTGGCCACAGGGCCGCGGCCCTTGTCCAGCTTGGCTTCGATGACCAGGCCCTTGGCCATGGAGGCCACCGGCGCCTTGAGTTCCAGCACTTCGGCTTGCAGCAGCACTTGCTCCAGCAGGCTGTCCATGCCCTCGCCCGTCTTGGCCGAGACCGGCACAAACGGGGTGTCGCCGCCGAAATCTTCCGGCACGACGCCTTCGGCCACCAGCTCGCCCTTCAGGCGTTCGATGTTGGCACCTTGCTTGTCGATCTTGTTCATGGCCACGACGATGGGCACGCCCGCCGCCTTGGCATGGTGGATCGCTTCCTTGGTCTGGGGCATCACGCCGTCGTCCGCCGCCACCACCAGGATGACGATGTCGGTGGCCGTGGCGCCACGGGCACGCATGGCCGTGAAGGCCGCGTGACCCGGGGTGTCCAGGAAGGTGATCATGCCGCGCGGCGTTTCCACGTGGTAAGCGCCGATGTGCTGCGTGATGCCGCCGGCTTCACCAGCAGCCACTCGGGCACGGCGAACATAGTCCAGCAGCGAGGTCTTGCCGTGGTCGACGTGACCCATGACGGTGACCACCGGAGCACGCGACAGCGCTTCATGCTGCTGCTCGGCGCCCACGCCCTCTTCTTCCAGGAAGGCATCGGGATCGTCCAGCTTGGCGGCAAACGCCTTGTGGCCCATTTCTTCCACCAAGATCATGGCGGTTTCTTGGTCTAACTGCTGGTTGATGGTGCACATCTGGCCCAGCTTCATCAATTGCTTGATGACTTCCGAGGCCTTGATGGACATCTTGTGAGCCAAATCGGCCACCGAGATGGTCTCCGGCACATGAACCTCTTGCACCACCTGTTCGGCAGGTGCTACGAAGTTCGAGTTGCCACCACCGCGACGGTCGGCATTGCGATCATTGCCACGACGGCCGGCCGGACCGCCACGACCCGGCGCACGCCAGGCGGTGGACGGACGCGCACCACCCGGAGCGGCAGGGCCGCTGGGCTTGACGCCGCGCTTCTTGGCATCGTCGGCCCAGCTGGAAGACAGCTTTTCCGACTTGACCGACTTCTTGTCGCCCGGCTTGGCGGCAGCCGCAGCGGCCGAACCCGGCGCGGCAGGCGCGCCTGGTGTACCCGGCTTCTTGTGGATGGTACCCTTGATGCCTTCCTTGCTGGCTTCGACCGGCTTGGGCTCTTCCTTCTTCGCGACCATCACCTTCTTGGGTGCATTCATCATCGCGCGGATGGCCGCAGCTTCGGCCTCAGCGGCCTTGCGGCGGCGCTCCAGGTCGACTTGTTTTTGCTTCTCTTCGGCGCCGACATCGACGGCCTTGACCACGCGCAGGGCGGGCTTGGGCGCTTCGACGGGAGCAGCCACCACCGGGGCAGCAGCTTCGACAGGCGCAGGCGCTGCAACAACTGGAGCCACAACAGGTGCGGGAGCTGGTGCTGCCACTGGGGCAGGTGCCGGCGCACGGGCAGCGGCCGAGGCGCGGTTGATCGCAGCCGCTTCCTTGGCAGCCGCCTCAGCGGTCTGGCGCGGAGGCTTGGCTTTGCCGGCCGCCTTGGCAGCGAGTGCCTCAGCAGCAGCACGGGCAGCAGCTTCCTCGGCGGCACGCGCCTCGGCTGCAGCCTGCTCGGCCTTTTCCTTGCGACGCTGTTCTTCGGCTTCGCGAGCGCGGGCTTCGGCTTCTTCGCGTTCCTTGACGCGGGCGGCCAGCTCTTCCTCTTGCTGGCGCAATGCGGCAGCCTGAGCCTGAGCTTCTTCCTCGCGGCGATGCAGCTCTGCATCCTCGGCGGCGGCCGTGGCGGCGTCATCGACTCCGCTGGCATCGTCGCGCTTGACGAAGGTGCGCTTCTTGCGCACTTCGACCTGGATGGTGCGGGCTTTGCCGCTGGCATCGGCCTGCTTGATTTCGCTGGTCGACTTGCGGGTCAGCGTGATCTTCTTGCGATCGGCGCCGCCGGTACCGTGCGCAGTGCGCAGGTAATCGAGCAGACGTTCCTTGTCGGCTTCATTGAGCGCGTCATCGGTAGAAGACGTCTTGACGCCCGCAGCTTGCAGCTGCTCAAGCAGCGTGCTCGCAGGCCTTTGAAGCTCTGCGGCGAACTGGGCGACGGTAGTCACAGCCATTGTTGGATCCTTAACTTATGCGTTCGGTGCTGGGCGAATGATTGGGGCAGACTCGATGGGCACGCGGCCCTCAAGTGTTGAACCAATGTTCGCGAGCCTTCATGATCAGAGCGCGGGCCGCGCCCTCTTCCATGCCGGCCAATTCAACGAGCTCGTCGACGGCCAGATCGGCCAGGTCATCGCGAGTGTGGATGTCGCCATCCGCGAGTTTGGCGACCAGGTCCGGCGTCATGCCTTCCAGGTCACGCAGGTCTTGGGAAACTTCCTCGACCTTTTCTTCGCGGGCGATTTCCATGGTCAACAAGGCATCCTTGGCCCGGGTGCGCAATTCATTGACCGTGTCCTCGTCGAAGGCCTCAACTTCCAGCATTTCCTGCATAGGCACGTAGGCCACTTCTTCCAGGCTGGTAAAACCCTCGGCGATCAAAATATCAGCCACTTCAGCATCGACATCGAGCTTTTCGATGAAGAGCTTGCGGACCGATTCCGATTCCTGCTCATGCTTCACGGCCGATTCTTCGGCCGACATGATATTGATGCGCCAGCCGGTCAGCTCGGAAGCGAGCCGCACGTTCTGGCCGCCACGGCCGATGGCGATGGCGAGGTTTTCCTCATCCACAACCACGTCCATGGCATGTCGTTCTTCGTCCACCACGATGGACTGCACATTGGCCGGTGCCAAGGCGCCGATCACGAACTGCGCCGGGTCTTCCGACCACAGCACGATGTCCACGCGCTCGCCGGCCAACTCATTGGTCACGCCGTTGACGCGGGAGCCGCGCACGCCGACGCAGGTGCCGATGGGGTCGACCCGCTTGTCATGCGAAAGCACGGCCAGCTTGGCACGCGAGCCGGCGTCACGAGCGCAGCTCTTGACTTCCAGCAGGCCTTGCTCGATCTCGGGCACTTCCTGGGCGAACAGCTCCTTCATGAATTCCGGGCTGGAGCGCGAAAGCATGATCTGCGGGCCACGCTGGGTCGGGTCGATGCCCAGGATCACGGCACGGACGCGGTCGCCGGTGCGCAGGTTTTCCTTGGGGATCATTTCCGAGCGCTTCAGGCGGCCTTCGATACGACCGGACTCGGCAATGATGTCGCCCTTGTCCAGGCGCTTGACGGTGCCGACGAAGATTTGTTCGCCGCGAGCCAGGAAGTCGTTGAGCAGCTGCTCACGCTCCGCATCGCGGATCTTCTGCAGGATGACCTGCTTGGCAGCCTGTGCACCGATACGGCCGATGGGCACGGATTCGATGGGCTCTTCGATGTGATCTTCCACCTCGATGTCAGCGATTTGTTCCTGCGCTTCAAACAACAGGATTTCCGCATCGGGGTTTTGCAAACCTGCCTCGTTCGGCACCACGTGCCAACGACGGAAGGTTTCATACGCACCGGAATCCCGGTCAACCGAAACGCGAATATCGGCCTCGCCGCCACACAGCTTCTTGGTGGCAGAAGCCAGAGCGGCTTCGACCGCACCAAACACCACATCGAGCTCAACGCTCTTCTCACGCGAAATCGCGTCCACCAGCATCAACAGTTCGCGGTTCATTGATCAGGACCTCCGTCAACCTTGTCATCCTTGCGTGCGGGCTTGGCACGCGGCGGCTTCTTGGCCGGCGCGGGCTTCACACCACGACCCTTGAAGCTCACCACGGGCACCAAACGGGACTCGCGCAGTTCTTCAAGAGAAAAATCCAATGCCTGATCGGCTTCACCATCGCTGAACACCAGGCGCCAGGCCTGGGTATCCGCAAAAGCCGACAGCGCTGCCAGAACAGCATTCGGCTCAACGACCGCACCGGCCTCAGCCGCTACCGGCACCAGCGGCAGTGCCACCGGCTCCACGCCGGCCACGGGCTGCTGTGTCAGCACGCCCTTGTACTTTTTTCGCCCTTGAAAAGGCATGCGCAAGGTGATCTCGATTTCTTCGCCGAGAAAGCGCGCATAGTCCAACGGCTTCTTCAGCGGGCGATCGAGACCCGGCGACGACACTTCCAAGCGCTCGTAGGCACAGCCTTCGACTTCCAGCAAATACTGCAACTGCCGCGTCACGCGCTCGCAGTCTTCAACGCTAATCAGCGCCCCGGCCAAGGCCTCGGCCGGCAGCTTGTCGATGTACACGCGCAGCAAGCCCGCCGGACTGCGCTCGCAGTCCACCAGGTCGTAACCCAAACCGGTCACGGTTTTTTCAACAGCGTCTTGCCAATTCATGCGTGGTCTATCTACTTTTCTTTCAAGGCGCGCCCTCAGGCGGCGCAAATTCAAATGGACGAAGAACGATCGAGCAAAAAAAATGGGCTGGATGAATCCGCCCACGTTCTTACAGCGCTGTTTGCTGACTCGCACTTCTTGAAGTGTCCGCCTGCTGCACTGCCCGACCAGCTTATGGGGCCCGAGCGCCATCGGCACCTTGACCTCCAGCCTGCCAACATCCTGCGCCGATTCCTACCGGGCTCTTTGCTACCAAACCGTCCGCCGTGTCCCACAGCGAAGCCGGGATTGTACTATGCAAGCACCATGCCCACAAGCTTGCGGCTTGCGAACATCGCTCGGCATGCGAAAATCCTGTGTTGATTTCAAATCTAGGAGCCACACATGGGATTTCTCGCAGGCAAGCGATTGCTGATCACGGGCGTGCTGTCCAACCGATCCATCGCTTATGGCATTGCAAAAGCCTGCCATCGGGAGGGTGCGGAACTGGCCTTCAGCTATCAGGGCGAACGTTTCAAGGATCGCATCACCGAGTTTGCTGCCGAGTTTGATTCCAAACTGGTGTTTGATTGCGATGTTTCCGACGACGCACAAATCGAGGGCTTGTTCAATAACTTGGGAGAAGCCTGGCCTGAGTTTGACGGTTTCGTGCATTCCATCGGTTTTGCGCCGCGTGAAGCGATTGCCGGTGATTTTCTCGACGGTTTGACCCGGGAGAATTTCCGCATCGCCCACGACATTTCTGCCTACAGCTTCCCAGCCATGGCCAAGCTGGCAGCGCCGCGGCTGCGCCCAGGCGCTGCACTGCTGACCTTGTCCTATCTGGGTGCCGCACGCTTTGTGCCGAACTACAACACCATGGGTCTGGCCAAGGCCTCACTGGAAGCCAGCGTGCGCTACCTTGCGCACTCTCTGGGCGCCAAGGGCGTGCGCGTCAACGGCATTTCCGCCGGCCCGATCAAGACTTTGGCCGCCTCTGGCATCAAGGACTTTGGCAAGCTGCTGACCCAATTCGCCGCCAGCACGCCGATTCGCCGCAATGTGACGATTGAAGACGTCGGCAATGTCGCCGCCTTTTTGCTGTCCGATCTGGCCGGCGGCGTCAGCGCCGAGATCACCTATGTGGACGGCGGCTTCAGCCACGTGGCCTTGAGCGAAGGCTGAGCCCACACCGGCCGGCACAAGCCACAACAAAAACGGGACCCTCGGGTCCCGTTTTTTCTGTCCGACCGTGTTGATCAGCCGGCCGCTACGCAATCGACGTAGTAGCGCGAGCGTCCGTCCTCGCCCTTCTCTTCCACCAGGCCATGCACATCGGTGGCAAAGCCCGGGAACTTGGAATTGAAGTCGCGCGTGAAGGTCAGGTAGTCGACGATCTTTTTGTTGAAGCGTTCACCCGGGATCAGCAGCGGAATGCCCGGGGGATAGGGCGTCAAAAGCGAAGTGGTGACCCGACCTTCCAGCTGGTCGATCTCCACCCGCTCGGTGCGGCGGTGGGCAATGTGCGCAAACGCATCACTGGGCTTCATGGCCGGCTCGAGATCGGACAGATAGACCTCGGTGGTCAGGCGGGCGATATCACCCTTGGCATAGGCCTCGTGGATGTTCTGACACAGGTCGCGCAGGCCCATGCGCTCATAGCGCGGCTGGGCAGCACAGAACTCCGGCAGGATGCGCCACAGCGGCGCATTGCGGTCATAGTCATCCTTGAACTGCTGCAGCGCGGTCAGCAGCGTGTTCCAGCGGCCCTTGGTGATGCCGATGGTGAAGAGGATGAAGAAGGAGTAGAGCCCTGTCTTCTCGACCACCACGCCGTGCTCGGCCAAGAACTTGGTGACGATGGAGGCCGGAATGCCGGTCTCGGCAAATTTGCCGCTCATGTCCATGCCGGGCGTGATGATGGTGGACTTGATCGGGTCCAGCATATTGAAGCCAGCGGCGATCTCGCCAAAACCGTGCCAGGCCTCGTTGGCGCCCAGCATCCAGTCGGCCGGCTTGCCATAGCTTTCTTCGACCAGCTTGTCCGGGCCCCAAACCTTGAACCACCAGTCCTGGTCGTACTCTTCGTCGACCTTGCGCATGGCGCGGCGGAAATCCAGTGCCTCGGAGATACTCTCAGCCACCAAGGCCGTGCCGCCCGGGGGCTCCATCATGGCCGCCGCCACATCGCAGCTGGCGATGATGGAGTACTGCGGGCTGGTCGAGGTGTGCATCAAATACGCCTCGTTGAACAAGTGCTTGTCCAGCTTGACGTTCTGCGAGTCCTGCACCAACACCTGCGAAGCCTGGCTCAGGCCGGCCAGCAGCTTGTGGGTGGACTGGGTCGCGTAGACCATGGCGGTCTTGGGCCGCACCCGGTTCTTGCCCATGGCGTGGTAGGAGCCATAGAAGTTGTGGAAGGCCGCATGCGGCAACCAGGCTTCGTCGAAATGCAGGGTGTCGATCCAGCCATCGAGCTTTTGCTTGATGGTCTCGGTGTTGTAGAGCACGCCGTCGTAGGTGCTCTGGGTCAGCGTCATGATGCGCGGCTTGACCGTCTCGGGGTCCACACCCTTGAGCAAGGGATTCTTGGCGATCTTCTTCTTGATGGTCTCGGGCGAGAACTCGCTCTCGGGGATGGGACCGATGATGCCGTAGTGGTTGCGCGTGGGCGTCATGAACACCGGCACAGCGCCGGTCATGATGATGCTGTGCAAGATGCTCTTGTGGCAGTTGCGGTCCACCACCACCACATCGCCGGGCGCCACCGTGTGGTGCCAGACCATCTTGTTGGACGTCGAGGTGCCGTTGGTGACGAAGAAACAGTGGTCGGCATTGAAGATGCGCGCGGCATTCTTCTCGGACGCGGCCACCGGGCCGGTGTGATCCAGCAATTGCCCCAGCTCTTCCACCGCATTGCAGACGTCGGCGCGCAGCATGTTCTCGCCAAAGAACTGATGGAACATCTGGCCCACGGGGCTCTTCAGGAAGGCTACGCCACCCGAATGGCCGGGGCAGTGCCAGCTGTAGGAGCCGTCTTGCGCGTAATCCATCAGCGCCTTGAAGAAGGGCGGCGCCAGGCCGTCGAGGTAGCTCTTGGCTTCGCGGATGATGTGGCGGGCCACAAACTCCGGCGTGTCCTCAAACATATGAATGAAGCCATGCAACTCACGCAGGATGTCGTTGGGCAGATGCTGCGAAGTGCGCGTCTCGCCGTAGATGTAGATGGGGATGTCGGCGTTCTTGAAGCGGATTTCTTCGATGAACTTGCGCAGGCTCAGCACGGCCGGATCCAGCTCGGGGCCGGGCGTGAATTCCTCATCGTCGATGGACAGGATGAAAGCGCTGGCGCGGCTTTGCTGCTGAGCGAACTGGCTCAGGTCGCCGTAACTCGTGGCGCCCAGGACTTCAAAGCCCTCTTTCTGGATCGCGTCAGCCAGGGCGCGAATGCCCAAACCCGAGGTGTTCTCGGAGCGATAGTCCTCGTCGATGATGACGATGGGAAAGCGAAAGCGCAGCATGTGAAAGCCTCCAGGGCCTGGGACAGAAAAACGAAAGGCGCGAAGTGTAGGGCCAAGCCAAGCCGCTGTGCGAGGCACGCTGGCCTTTGTCGCACAAACAGGACGCAAGGGGTGGCTTTTGGCATCTGATGCCGGCTCTTTGACACTGGGCGCGACGAGATGGCGGGCCACTCTGGGCACCGTACACTGATTACAAGGGATCCGACCCGCGCCGCGCTGCGGAGCTGATGATGAACAGGGAGCCATGACATGGAGATGAATTGGACCACCACCTGGTGGATTGCTTGCGGCGTTCTGGTCGCCATGGAGCTCGCCTCCGGCACCTTTTACCTTTTGATGTTGGCCTTGGGCTGCGCAGCGGGCGCTCTGGCCGCGCATTTGGGTCTGGGCGCCAGCACCCAGATGGTCAGCGCCGCCGTGGTCGGGGGCGCAGCGGTCCTGATTTGGCACCAACTGCGCCGGCGCAGCCCCAGCCCACCACCCGTCAACGCCAATCCTGATGCGCATCTGGACATCGGCCAGTCGGTGGACGTCAGCCTCTGGAACGAGCAAGGCCGGGCCCAGGTCAAGTACCGCGGCGCCGAGTGGCAGGCGCGCTTCAGCGGTCAAGGCCAACCGACGGCGGGGAGATACATCATCCGAGGCATCGAGGGCAGCTGCCTGCAGCTCGATCGCTGAGCGGACGAAGGCCCGCAACCGCCAACAACCCTCACTACAAACCTCAAGGAACCCATGGAAATCGCCCTGCTTTTGCTGGTCATCGCAGCCATCTTCGTCATTCAGTCGATCAAGGTTGTGCCGCAACAGAACGCCTGGGTCATTGAGCGCCTGGGCAAGTACCACGGCACCTTGACCCCGGGCCTGAACTTCCTCGTGCCTTTTGTCGATCGCCTGGCTTACAAGCACTCACTCAAAGAAATTCCGCTCGATGTGCCGAGCCAGGTCTGCATCACCAAGGACAACACCCAGCTGACGGTGGACGGGATCCTGTACTTTCAAGTGACCGAC
This sequence comes from Paucibacter sp. DJ2R-2, assembly GCF_025717675.1. Classification (GTDB taxonomy): domain Bacteria; phylum Pseudomonadota; class Gammaproteobacteria; order Burkholderiales; family Burkholderiaceae_C; genus Paucibacter_A. Next base: position 8,826 of record NZ_JAJIRT010000015.1, on the reverse strand, counting down.
GCCATGCGCGCCAGCTATGGTTCCAGCAACTACATCGTCGCCATCACCCAACTGGCCCAGACCACCCTGCGCAGCGTGATCGGTCGCATGGAGTTGGACCGCACCTTCGAGGAGCGGGCCGTCATCAACACCTCGGTGGTCGAAGCCCTGGACGAGGCCGCGCTGAACTGGGGCGTCAAGGTGCTGCGCTACGAAATCAAGGACCTGACCCCGCCCCCGGCCATCCTGCACTCCATGCAAGCCCAGATCACGGCCGAGCGCGAAAAGCGCGCCCTGATCGCCGCCTCGGAAGGGCGTCGTCAAGAGCAGATCAATATTGCCACCGGTGAACGGGAAGCCGCCATCGCGCGCTCGGAGGGCGAAAAGCAGGCCGAGATCAACAAGGCCGCGGGCACCGCCGCCGCCATCACCGCCGTCGCCGACGCCACCGCAGACGCCATCGGCAAGATCGCCGCCGCCATCCAGTTGCCCGGCGGCGATCAGGCCGTGCAGCTCAAAGTGGCCGAAAAAGCGGTCGATGCCTATGCCCAGTTGGCCCAGAAGAACAACACCATGATCGTGCCCGGCAATATGAGCGAAGTCTCCGGCCTGATCGGCACCGCCATGGCCCTGCTCAAGGGTTCCGCCAGCAAAAATTAAATCCCGCCGCCAGATTTCGGCTCAACTTCCCTGGGAGAGTAAAAATCTGCGCTATGATGGCGGGCTTCGGAGAGGTGGATGAGCGGTTTAAGTCGCACGCCTGGAAAGCGTGTGTGGGTTTATCCCCACCGCGGGTTCGAATCCCGCCCTCTCCGCCAAGACATGGAAAGCCCTTGAGTTCTAAGCTCAAGGGCTTTTTTCATGCCCGCCTCAAGTTTGATGCTCACCCCCACCTTCTGAGCGCGCGCCTACGTAAACCCGATTGACCGCCCCTCTTCGACCCAACGCCATGAACCCAGGCCCCGCCGTGCAATCACCCACGCCCTGGCTTGCTTACGCATGCCTGGCCCTGAGCACCAGCCTGGTGGGCAGTTACGTCGGCCTGTCCAAGCTGCTGGTGCTGACCTTCCCGGTATTCCTGTTGGCCTGGCTGCGCTTCGGGCTGGCGGCCCTGCTGATGCTGCCCTGGCTGAGGCGCGGGTCAGGTGAAGCTCCGCTCGATGGGCGTCACCGCCGGCTGCTCTTCCTGGAATCCTTTCTAGGCAACTTCTTGTTTTCCATCTGCCTGCTGTTCGGCCTGCAGCACAGCTCGGCCGTGGTGGCTGGCGTGATCCTGGCCGGCATTCCGGCCGCCGTGGCCTTGCTCAGCCGGCTGCTGCTCAAAGAAACACAAAGCGCACGTGTCTGGACCGGCATCGCGCTGGGAGTGAGCGGCATCGCCATGGTTGCCCTGGAGCGCCAAGCGCCCGGCGCCGCAGCACAGAGCTCCTGGCTGGGCATTGCCCTGCTTTTGGGCGCTGTGCTTTGCGAGGCCAGCTATGTGGTGATCGGCAAAAAACTCACCGCCCAGGTCTCGCCCAAACGCATCAGCGCCTTGATCAACCTCTGGGGGCTGGTGCTGGTCACGCCGCTGGGCCTCTGGCAAGCCGCTCAGTTTGATTTCGCCGCACCGAGTGCGCAGATCTGGGGTCTGCTGCTGTTCTACGCAGCCGCAGCCAGCATGGTGACCGTCTGGCTTTGGATGAGCGGCTTGCGCAAGGTGCCGGCCGGCCAAGCGGGCGTGTTCATGGTGTTTCTGCCGGTAGCGACCGGCATGGTTGGCCTCCTGATGGGGGAGTCTTTGAGCGGCCTGCAGGCGCTGGCTTACGGCCTGGGCCTCCTGGGGGTGCTCCTGGCCACCCTGCCCTCGCGCATCAAGGCATAGGAGCACGGTTTGCCGCCGCAAAGCCCGTTGCGGCCACCGAAACTGGAGCCCTGAGCTACAGTGGCTCGCATGAATTCCTTACCGAAAACCCCAGCGAAACCCCTGCGCATCGACTTCATCTCCGACGTGTCCTGTCCTTGGTGCGCGATTGGCATCAAGTCTTTGGAGCAGGCCTTGCTCAGGCTACCGGATGTGGAGGCGGAGCTGCACTTCCAACCCTTTGAGCTGAACCCACAGATGGCCGCTGAGGGCGAAGAGATCAACGCCCATTTGGCGCGCAAGTATGGTGCCGCGCCGGCCCAGTTGGAACAGACCCGCGAAGCGATCCGTCAGCGCGGCGCCGAGCTGGGCTTCAGCTTTACCAAGGGCGCCCGCGACCGCATCTACAACACCTTTGACGCCCATCGCCTCCTGCACTGGGCCGGGCTGCAGGGCGGTAGCACCCAGCGCGACCTCAAGCTGGCCCTGTTGACGGCCTACTTCAGCGACGGCCAGAACCCCAGCAGCCATGAAGTGCTGCGCCGGGCAGCTGAAAGCGTTGGGCTGGACGGCGAGGCCGCGGCGCAGCTCTTGGCCAGCGATCAGTTCAGCGTTGAAGTGCGCCAGGCAGAGGCCGAATGGCAGGCCGCCGGCATCAATTCCGTGCCTGCCATCGTCATCAATCAGCGCCACCTGATCCAGGGCGGCCAGCCGCCCGAGGTTTTCGTTCAGGCACTGCGCCAGATCGCGACCGCCGAGTGAATTCAAGCACCATGAGCCTCTCCCAAGACCACGATGCAGTTTTGCAGCAATGGCGTGCTGACGAAGCAGCGGTGCGCGCCCGCCTTCGCCCCGGGATCAGCGGCATCGCGCGCCCAGAGCAAGTGCAAGACCTGAGCGGCCTGCAAATCCTTCAAGCCATGCTGGAGGGTCAACTGCCGCCCCCGCCGATTTGCGACAGCCTGGACTTCATGCTGGTCTCCGGCAGCTTCGGCGAAGCGGTGTTCCAGGGGCAACCGATGCGGCGCCACTACAACCCGCTGGGCACGGTTCACGGCGGCTGGTATGCCACCTTGCTGGACTCGGCCCTGGGCTGTGCGGTCCACACCACCATGCCGGTGGGCCGGGCCTACACGACCTTGGAATTCAAGGTGAATATGGTGCGCGCCCTGACCGAGCAGGTGCCCCTGGTGCGCGCGGTGGGCCGGGTGCTGCACAGCGGTCGCCAAGTGGCCACCGCCGAGGCTTCATTGCTCGGCCACGACGGGCGCTTGTACGCCCATGCCAGCACGACCTGCCTGGTGTTTGAACGCCCGGCGTAAGGCTCAGACTCAGGCTCAGGCGCGCAATGCGGCAGCCTCAGCCGCCAGGCGCGTGATGCGCGCCCAATCGCCGGCGTCGACCGCGTCCTGCGGCGTCAACCAAGAACCACCGCAGACTTTCACATTGGGCAGGCTCAGGAACTGCGGTGCAGTTTCCAGGCTGATGCCACCGGTGGGGCAGAAAGCCACATCAGGAAAGGGGCCGCCCAAAGCCTTGAGCAGGTTCACGCCGCCCACGGCCACGGCTGGGAACAGCTTCAGGAAGCTGTAGCCTGCCGCATTGGCTTGCATCACCTCGCTGGCAGTGGACACGCCGGGAAGCAGGGGCAGGCCATACTGCTGGCAAGCCGCGCCAATGGCCTCGGTAAAACCGGGGCTGACGCCGAACTGGCAGCCGGCGTTCTTGGCCGCCTGCACGTCGGCCGCGCTGCGCAGGGTGCCGGCGCCGACGATGGCTTCGGGCACGGCCCGGGCCATGGCTTCCATGGCCTGCAAGGCCACCGGCGTGCGCAGCGTCACCTCCAGCACGCGAACGCCACCGGCCACCAAGGCCTGGGCCAGTGGCACTGCGTCTTCCAGCCGCTGGATCACGATGACAGGAATGACGGGGCCGTGCGCGGCCAGGGCCAGGGTGTTGGAGATGCTCATGGGCTAGAACCTTGTTTGGAATCGATACGTAGGGAGGGATGGCGTGCCGCCGTGGATCAGAGCCAGCTGACCGCGCCCTCTTCCGCCGTGCGCACATTGCGGCGCAGACCAGCGAACAGCTCGCGGCCCAGGCCTTGGCCGTTTTGTGCGGTTTGCGCGGGCTCGATTTCAGCCTGCTCGCGGGCAGCCCATTCGGCATCGGGCACCAGGGCCAGCAGTTCGCCCGTGACGGCGTCCAGGCGCACCAGATCGCCATCGCGCAGCTTGCCCAAGGGACCACCGGCCAGGGCTTCGGGCGAGACATGGATGGCGGCCGGCACCTTGCCCGACGCACCGCTCATGCGGCCATCGGTGACCAAGGCCACCTTGAAGCCTCGGCCCTGCAGCACGGCGAGCGGCGGCGTCAACTTGTGCAACTCGGGCATGCCATTGGCTTGCGGACCCTGGAAGCGCACGACGACGATGACGTCGCGCTCCAGCTCGCCCGCCTTGAAGGCGGCCAACATGGAATCCTGGTCGGCAAAGATGCGCGCCGGTGCCTCGACCACATGGCGGTCTTCCGGCACGGCCGAGACCTTGATCACGGCACGGCCCAGATTGCCCTGCAGCAGCTTCAGGCCACCGCTGGCACTGAAAGGCACGGCCGCACGGCGCACCACGCTCTCGTCACCGCTCTCGACTGCCAGGTCGTGCCATTGCACAGAGCCGGCCTCAGCCAGATGAGGCTGTCGGGTGAAGGGGCGCAGCGAGTCGCCCGCCACGCTCAGCACGTCTTCGTGCATCAGGCCGGCATCAAGCAGCTCGCGGATCACGAAGCTCGGGCCGCCGGCCGCTTGGAACTGATTCACATCGGCCGCACCGTTGGGGTAGACGCGGCTGAGCAGCGGCACCACAGCGGACAGCTCGGAGAAATCACTCCAGTCGATCAGGATGCCGGCCGAGCGAGCGACGGCCACCCAGTGGATCAGGTGGTTGGTCGAGCCGCCCGTAGCGAGCAAAGCCACCATGGCATTGACGATGCAGCGCTCGTCCACCAAGCGGCCGATCGGCGTGTAGCGGGACTTGGCGGTGATGGAAAGCGCCGTGCGCACGGCCTCGCGAGTCAGGGCTTCACGCAGCGGCTCATGGGGGTGGACGAAGGCAGCGCCGGGCACATGCAGGCCCATGGCTTCGAGCAGCATCTGGTTGCTGTTGGCCGTGCCGTAGAAGGTACAGGTGCCGGCACCGTGGTAGGCGGCCGACTCGGCTTTGAGCAACTCATCGCGGCCGACCAGACCTTGCGCGAACTGCTCACGCACCTTGGCTTTTTCGTTGTTGGGCAGGCCACTGCTCATGGGCCCGGCGGGCACGAAGACGCAGGGCAGATGACCGAAATGCAGGGCACCGATCAAGAGGCCGGGCACGATCTTGTCGCAGATGCCCAGCAGCAAGGCAGCATCGAAGACATCATGGCTCAGGGAAACGGCCGTGGCCATGGCGATGGTGTCGCGCGAGAACAAGCTCAGCTCCATGCCGGGCAAGCCTTGGGTCACGCCGTCGCACATGGCGGGCACGCCACCGGCCACCTGCACCGTGGCGCCCTGTGCATGGGCTTCGGCGCGGATCAGGTTTGGGTAGACCTCGTAAGGCTGGTGCGCCGACAACATATCGTTGTAGGCCGTCACGATGGCCAAGTGCGGCGCCTTCTCGGCCACGATGCGCAGCTTGTCATTGGCCGGCATGGCCGCCACGGCATGGGCCACATTGGCGCAACCCATGCGCTCGATGCCGCGCTTGCGGCCCGCCAGTCGGTCGACACCGTCGAGGTAAGCGGCGCGGCTGGCAGCGCTGCGCGCGCGGATGCGTTCGGTGACGGCGATCAGGGTCTTGTTCATACAGTCGGCCGGTGTAACTCGGCAGCTTGAAAGTTGGTAACCATATTACAAGATTGCAGCCAGGCGTGGGTTACAGGCGAGGTACAAAACCCTGCCCACTTGGCGCGAACTCCGCATCCAGAATGCCCAATAAAAAACGGCGCGACACCCGAAGGTGGCGCGCCGTTGCAAGCGGGGCAATCGCGAGTGATCGCGACTGCCGTAGCGCTTACCAGCCGATGTCTTGCAGCAGCTTGAAGGTCAGATCCTGAGGCACCAGGGGCGACTGGGTCAGGTCGGCGCTGATGGCCGGCTCCATCAGCAGATTGCGGGTGGCCGACGTGTCAAAGTGGGACACCGAGGAACCGCCTTGATACGGGTTCGGCGCGAACATCAGCAGCCGGCCTGCGGAGTCAGTGCCGGCGTAGCGGCTCATGTCCAGGCCCAACGTGGCGTACACGGCCGAGGTCGTGCGGGTGCGCTTGCCCAGGGCTGCCAGCAGTGCGGCGCCGTCGGCTTGCGTGATGCGCACGGCCGGGATGGTGATGGACGGGTCGCTGCCGCCCAGACCGGTCACGGTTCCGGCTGCGTTGTCGGCCACCAGCACGGCCTTGGCGCCGGCGTTCTGCAGGTTCTTCACCTTGATGGTGAAACCGCAAGTACCGCGGCTGACCAGGGCCACGTTGTTGCGCACAGCGATGGCGTTCAGGCCAGTCAGCGGGTCGCAGGCCAGATCCAGCGCACCAGCGGCGGTCACCACCGGCATGATGGCGCCCGTGATCGGCGTGGCGCTCAGGGCCGGACCGAAGGAGGCTTCACCAACCGGGTGAGCCCCAGCAGTGGCACCGGCTTGTGAACCACTCACGTTCAGCGCAGGCACGCCCTGACGCAGCACTTCAGGTGCAGCAGCGTTGGTCAGAGGACCGGTCCAGACCAGCTTGTCGCCGCTCAGGGCCGAGGCTTGACGCTCGGCATTGGTCATGTCCTTCCACAGCTTGCCGGTGGCCGAACCCATCAGGTAGTGATCCCAGATGGCGGGGAAGCCGCCGTTTTGCGCACCGGTGGAGCCGTTGGTGAAGGTTTGGAAACCGACGCCATGGCCCATCTCATGCAGCAGGGTCACGACGAAGTCGATGTTGCTGCCCTTGTTGCTGTCCAAGCCCAGGTAGAAGAAGGTGCCGTCCAGGCAGCCGGTTTGACCCAACTTGGCATTGAAGTTGGCATTGATCTGGGCCGCACCGGCCGTGCCTTGGTAGGCTCCGGCGATCTTGTTGGCCAGCGCATACGAATACCAGGTGTTGGCCTTCGGTGCGTTGGGGAAGTTGCGGAAGATCGAGGTGGCGCCAGCGCTGCCCAACGTGGCCGAGGTGGCCGTGCAGGTCAGGTTGCTGAACTGGGCGTTGATGACGATGGGCTGGTTGCTGGTCAGGGTCGCGCCCCAGATGTTGGCGGCGTGCGTGAAGGCAATCAGGCGCTGCTCACCCAGGGTGGTGCCGGTGTTGCCGCCGACCGGAGCGACTGGGGTCGTGTCGTTGAAACCCTCGCCCGGAGCGTTCAAATTGTTGATGGTGATAACGGCCGCAGCTTGGGCTTGCAGGCTGGCACCGAGGAGACCGGCTGCAATCAGCAGCGCGCCGGAGGCGAGCTTGCCGCCGAAGAATTTATTTGTGCTCATGTGCGTGCACCTTTGCTGTCTTGCTGATGGACTTCTTGCCCTTGACGATGGCCTGGGCAGCTTCGGCGCCGGTCACGCAGGCGGTTTCGATCGTGCCGTCGGCCTTGCGCACGGCAACCGAGAAGGACTGGCTGCTTTCGTCAAGCTCTTGCTCGACGGTGCCATCCCGGTGGTAGACCGGAGCCGGATTGATCTTGCCGGTCAGCAAGCCGCGCGGCTGGCTTGCCGCATTGCTCAGACGGCCGCCGGCCGCTTTGCCTTGCAGAGCCTGGGCTTCGGCCGCGGTCGGTGCGCGCAGGGCGCCGGTTTCCGGGTCTTTGGCAACGGTTTGGCCGGCCGCTTGGGCCAGGCCTGCCACTGCGAACAGCGCAGCAGCACTCGCAAGCCGCAAGGCCTGCTGGGTCTTCTTTTCAATCATGGCGATATCCTTGTTTGGAGAGCCGAATGTGTTTGTCTGATCGTGCGCAGCGAGCCTCACTCTTTGCGAGGAGGGCTGCGGCACCGGATCTCAGTCTTGGCGGCGGCGCAGGAAAGCCAGGCCCAGCACGCCCAGTCCCATCAGGGCGAAGCTGGTGGGTTCCGGCACAGCGCTGACGCTGACGCTGTCGATGGCGGCCAAATTGGCGTTGGCAGCGTCGCTGAGGGCGTACTCAAAGGCGACGCGGCCGGTCGCGGCCTCAGGCAGCGCAAAGGTGTACTGCGTCCAGCCAGCTGTGCTCAGAGTGGCAGTGCCCAGCAGATTGGTGAAGCTGGCAGTGGCGGCATCCGTACCTGCGCTGAAGTAGACCTTGACGGTATCCGAGTAGCCTTCGGTCGCTTCGGTGCGAGCAAAGAAGCTGACGGTGTTGGCACCACCCAGGGTCAGCACAGGACTGATCAGCCAGTTGGAAATGCTACCTGCGCCGTTGGCAGCGCTCAGGAAGCTGGCGGCAGCATAAGAGCCTGCGCCGCCCGACTGAGCTGCGAAATACTCAGGGATGCCCTGAAACCAAGCCAGACCGGCAGGGCTGCTGTTGTTGGTCAGAGTCCAGCCAGAGGCGGCCAGATCGTCAAAACCTTCGGTGTATGTGTCTGCCTGGGCTGCAATGGCCAGCGTCACGCCGGCCAGTCCCAACAAGCATTTCTTAGCTAGTTTCATAGGTTCCTCGTCATCCCCTCAAATGAGGTATCGGTCAGCCCTCGGTAGCAGCCCCCGCTGGCGCGAGAGTTACAACCGAAGAACGTGCACGGAGGGTAGGACTCTGGTGATATTTCACATATGCGTACAAAGCCCTAATTCCCCTCAGACAAGGGGGATGGGAAAACCCGGATCCCTGAATGACAAAGGGCAGTCGCAAACGACTGCCCTTGATGGCAAGACCTGACCCCAACTTGTGGATCAGGTCCTTACGCGGTGAACAAGATTCACTCGCCCAGATAAGCGGCGCGGACCTTGGGGTCATTGAGCAAGGCCTGACCCTCGCCCGTCATGGTCACCAGCCCCGACTCCATCACATAGCCTCGGTT
>NZ_JAJIRT010000014.1 GCF_025717675.1 Paucibacter sp. DJ2R-2 | reverse complement strand
CTCGCCTTCGCCGACATTCACACGCCCAGAGTAGTGCGGGTGGTTGGGGATATCGGGTTATTGGACAGCCTCGTTAATCGGCATGACGCTGTTGACATTCCAGTCCCGGTCAAGACTTTCCAAAGCCAATGATTCTCTAGGTCAACAAACGCGTCTGGCTGATGCCAACGCCGCACAAGCACTCCTTCAAAAGGACAAGGCGCAGCAGGCGAACAGTGTTGCTGAATCTGTTGCGCGACGATTGAGCTTGAAGAACGAAGAGTTGGTAAAGGCCATTTCTGAAATTGAGCGGCAACGGTCCGAAGCCTGGCAGGCTACACGACGTGCTTTATTGATTGCAAAGGAGCAACTCGCGCTCCGCTGGGTCAGTGAGGCGCGCGCCGACCTCAGCTATTCAAGGCTACTCAAGCGCGTCCTTTCCCACCGCATCCTTCCTGATGACCCGCTAACAGGCGCTTCAATGCTCGATCTTGCGCAGCGCTCATGGTTTTTGATTGCCACGTTGGAGGGGCACAGGGGGGCCGTGCAGAGCCTGGCGTTTTCTGCTGATGGTCGGACTATGGTGTCCGGCAGCGCTGATGGGTACCTTCGTCTCTGGGACGCAAAGTCGGGCCGACCGGTAGGAGGACAAATTGGCGAAAGAAAGCACTATCGCTGGGCGATGCCCTGGATGTTTACCTCGAAGGGGCGTCGACACTGGAGTGGGGAAAGTCCGTCAAACGCTGTAGCCTTTTCGCCGGATGCCAGGAGTGTGGCGTCAGGCAGTAGCGACTGGACCCTTCGGATTTGGGATGTGCAAACAGGTCAGCCGATCGGGGAGCCAATGCGGGGGCATGAAGGTGAGGTCAGGAGCGTGGCGTTTTCTCCTGACGGGCGGCTAGTTGTCTCCGGCAGTGACGACAAGACTTTGCAACTCTGGGACGCCAAGACTGGTAAGCCTATCGGGGACCCAATGCGGGGGCATGAGAGCCGTGTCATTGGCGTAGCGTTTTCTCCAGATGGTCAGCGACTGGTGTCAGGGGGGGCGGATGCGAGCGTGTGCATCTGGAACGCCAGAACTCGCCAACTCATCGGCGAGCCGATCCAGGGACTTAGGGCGCGCGTCAATAGCCTTGCGTTTTCGCCCGATAGGAAGCAGGTCTTGTTCGCCGATCACGACAAGACCCTTCGGATTTGGGATGTGCGAACAGGTCAACCGATCGGGGAGCCGATGCGGGGCCATGACCAAAAGGTCACCAGCGTGGCGTTTTCTCCGGACGGCCAGCGAGTGGTCTCGGGTAGCGTGGTCGGCACACTGCTACTTTGGGACGCCAAAACCGGCCGTTCTCTCGGGGAGCCGATGCGAGGGCATGAAGACTCGGTCCTGAGCGTGTCGTTTTCGCAAGACGGTCAGCGAGTGGTCTCCGCAAGCTATGACAACACCCTGCGGCTTTGGGATGTCAAGGCAGAGCAATCAGCCGAGCCCCCCAAGATCTTTCAACAACTAAGCGGTGTTCAAGGGGAAAGCTACAAGAGAGAGGCCGGAGTTATTTCGCAGGATGGTCGATGGGTGCTTGCCGGGGATATGGACAACTTGCGCGTGTGGAACACCCAAACCGGAGAACCCGTTGGTCCGCCACTCAACCTGTCTGGGGGCTATGGTGATCCAAATAAGTTCGCACTGTCTCCAAACGGAATGTGGGTCGCAATTGCTGACTCCCGAACCATTGGCTTCTGGAACTCTAGGACTGGCGAACTCATTGGAGATCGCCATTGGGGGGATGCTGGCGAGGTGAGAAGCGTGGCCTTTTCTTCGGATGGCTACACAGTGGCGACTGGTGGAGCAGACGGCGAACTGCGTGTGTGGGACGCACGAAATGGCCATCAGATTAGGAAAGCAATCGGCCTTCCTTATCCACTGTCCTGGGATGAGAAACTGGGATCGAGCGTAGCGTTTTCGCCTGATGGCCAGCGTCTTGTATCTGGCAGTGGTAACGGGACACTGCGCATCTGGCAAGTGCACACGGGTCGGCCTGCCGGAGCGCCCATGCAAGCGAATGATGATGAGGTTAGCTCGGTGGCGTTCTCGCCCGATGGCCGACGGCTGATGTCACTTTATGCCGACGGCAGCTTGCGCTTGTGGGATACGCAAGCCGGCACGCCCATTGGGAAGCTGATGCAAGGCCACAGAGGTGAGGTCACTAGCGTCGCATTTTCACCTGATGCGCATTGGCTCGTTTCGGGCGGTATGGACGGAACCCTGCGCTTTTATGATGTGAAGACGGGCCAACTCATCGGGGAGCCGTTGCGCGGGAATGGAAACTTCGTACGTAGCGCTGCGTTCTCTACAGGCGGTGACGCAGTGTTCTCAGTAGGCTCGGATCTCACACTTCGCAAGTGGCAGACCCCCTCAGGAATTGCCCGTTGGCTCTGCGAAAGAATAGGTCGAAACCCCACCCAAGTCGAACTCAAGGAATGGGGCGCCGAGGGACTCAACTTGCCGCTGGCCTGCCCCATGTTCCTGCCTGGCAAGTAGTCAACAGTCCGTCAGTTCTTTGCCTCGCCAAACGTTCCCGGACTGCCGGCTGGTTGGGGCTCGTCGGGCATCAGCGCCACACTGAAGGTACTCCCGTCCGGAAACGGGACCTCGATCTCGCCCTGTTTGTTGAACGGAGGTAAATTCACGGCGTGGCGTTCTGTTTTTACTCCATCTACGTAAACGCGCAAGACCAAACGCCAACCGCCGTGTGCGCATCAGTCATCGTTCCTTTGTCATTGACCAGGAAGTTGGCCGGGCATGTCAAGAGCCACCCCTCTAGCGGGGCGGTAGGGTCACTCAAGCCCTTGTCCACAATGAGCTTGATGCAGTTAGCAAAAGCACTTGCCACCAGACCCGTACGATCCTCTGCAGAGGAAGTACTCAATGCCGTGCGCAGGTGCGTACTTAGGTTGACGGCCAAGGCGTCTTGAAGATGCTTCATGCCATGAACCGTACCCTTGAATCCAATGGCTCAACCGCCACCGGCACCAAATCGACAGAGAACACTGCGTTATCGGTGAACGGCACTTCAATCTCGCCGTTAGCATCAAAGCTGCCGATCACTGGGTCATCGATCCACTGGTCGCCGCAGCGGAACACCAGCCGCCACTCGCAGGACCGAGCGTCGCGCAGGCCACCCTGCCCGTCAGGCACTTTGCCGTCTTCAGGGCACTTGAACAACCAGCCCAGCGGTTTATCACCCGGTTGGCGCGGGAATGCCATGTCGGGGCGGCAGACGATGCCGTTGGCAAACTTGATGTCCAACTCTGCTTGCTCGCTTGGCAGCGAGCTCGCACCGAGCGTCAAGCGAGAGAACTCCGGGCGCGGTGCGGGCCGGATCAACTCGTCCAGCTTGGCCCCGAAGTGGTAAGCCAAGCCCGAGAACAGCCAGCCTAGCGCAATGGCGACTTCGACCATGGATTCGCTATCATGTGTTTGAAGCTCTTCGGCTGCAGCCGACTGTTCTTCCTCGGCGCGGACAGCTTCGGCAGTACTCACCGTTGCCGCCCACATGCGTCGAAAAAGTTGATCTTGCTCTTGGGTGCTGAGAGTTGCCAGCTCCTGCTCTGCGACTTGAGTTGATTGCTCGACGGCAATACGGGTCGCGGCCAGCTCGAGGAACTGATCCAGCGAATTGATGTTGCGGGTAGTCATGAAAAGTTCCGTTCTTACGAACCGACAGAAGCAAAGTAATCCGGCCCCAAGCCCTTGGACTCAAAGCACTAGAGCGCCGCAGCGAAGCCACTCTGTCGCATCTTTTTAAAGTTCGCGGCAGTGGACCCAAAGATCTTTTGAATCTCACTTGCGCGACCGAAGTGCTTGCCCATACCAGTTGCTGCACTGCGAGCCAAACTCGAGTTGATGTTTGACTTCGTTCATCTTGTCGCTGAAGTGTTTCTGAGCACCCTTCTTGATGCCGAGGAGCGCCACGACCATCTCCGCGCGCAAACCGGTGCCGTCAACGCAATTGGTTTTTTCTGTGCTTGGTGCGATTTGAATTCGTACCGAATCAGAAGGACGAGCGGATCTACAGCAGCAACGGCAAAGGTGGCTGAGGTCAAGAAGAGTGGCCCGCAGGAGCGGGCGCTGTAAAGGTGAACTGCTCACGTGAAGGTGCGCCAACTCAGCAACGATGGCGCTTCTTCATCGCTAGTTGGCAATCAACGCAGCGGGGGCTCGCTGTACGGGGCCGAATAGCCAAATGCCTGTGTTGCGCCACCGGTCAGCCAGTAGTACACGTCCTGGCGGTAGTAATCGTTGAGTTGGTCGTAAACCGGCGGGTTGTGGCGCTGGCAAGTGAGTGCGAGGGTCACACCGTCATGCGGATTGATCAGCGCAACGGCTCGCGCGAACGCGATGACGGCCGGGCGCTTGAGCGTGTTCTCGAGTACACCGCCAACCATCTTGTACTGCTCGAGGACGGCATACGTACCGGCGGCAAGCTCGTAACGTTCAGCAGCAATCAATGCTTGGCTCACGTAATTGCGAATGATGTCTGTGGCCTCACGGGCTGCCTCGTAGGTACCCATGTCGCGAGTGCACCAGTTCATGTGTTCAGAGACAGTCGCAGCATGGGCCTCGATTGGGGTAAGCGAGGAAGCGGCGACCGAAAAGCCGACAGTAGCGGCGGCGAATATCTTGTTCATGATGGAGTCCCTTTGAAGATATGCAGATGCCTCAGTGGCGGTCGAGGTAGAGGTCCAGCGCCTCCACATGAGGTACGTTAGGTACACGAAATTGGTCAAGAAAACCGGGCGTTCAGCTGACTGAAAACTAAGATCGAACGTCGGCGCTTCTTAGTGGCTGCGCTAGGCTTAGCGGCGCGGCAAGGGCGCCTTGGTCACTGTGTCGCCGGCGCGAACCGGGAACTTGATCGTTTCGCCGCCATGCACGACATTGGTCTGCGTATAGGTGCCATTGCCACCTTGTTGGGTGACAACGGCGGGGCCGTGGACTGTTTGAGTGGTGTCGGCCTTGTAAGTGCGCTGGGTGGTATCGCCAGAGCGCTTGTCCGAGTAGTGGGATTGCGCCAAGGCATTGCCGGACAAGGTGGCGACAGCGACAGTGACGGCGGTGAGGATGATGGCTTTCATGGGAACAGGCTCCTGAGTTAAATAGAGGTTTGAATGCGGCAGGTCAACTTGCCGCGGTGGGGGAACACGCAGCCCCGAAAGAGAAAGGCCGCGGAAGGACAGACACAGCAAGTCAGCAGGTGCTGAGCCGAAGACACGGTTCAGCAGAGCTGCGTCATTGGCGTGCCAAGCCGGACTTGTGCTTCGGATTTGTGTTGTGGAGCTGAGTCCTTAGCGCTTGTTGTTGGAGAACTTGGTCGTGGCTTGCACATCGCGATCAGTGTTGAAGGGGCGGGTCTCTGTTGGGCGGGAATCGCCGTAGGCCTGGCGGTACTGGGCCGGCGCGGTGGGCGTGTACAAGCCGGTGGTCGACGCCGAGCTCGGTGTGTGTGCGGTGGCTTGGGTATGTGACTGGGCCGAGGTGCTGGCGTTGGGGGCCGCAGAAGCGGCAGAGGCGACAACCAGGGCGGCGAGGGTGAAGAGGAGCTTGTTCATAAAGAGGGTTCCTTGAAGTGAGTGAGTGAGTGAGTGAGTGAGTGAGTGAGTGAGTGAGTGAGTGAATGAATGAAAGAAGGGAGGTGGTGCTGCTGAAAGAACTACGCTGCGAGCCTGTCAAACAGGACAGAGGCCTGTTCAATCAGGTGCAGCCGGATCCAGCTGCAGGCCTGCGGGATGCATTAGCCGTTCACCACACCCCAGCCGATGCGCGGGTCGTAGCAGCTGTTGCCGATCGGCTGGTAGCCGATCCAGACCCAGCCGTAGGCGCCTTGGCAGACGTTGCCGTACCACAGGCCGTTGTAGGGGTTGTAGTAGGTGGCGGCGTTGCTGACGCCCGGCAGGGCGGCGAGCGTGGCGATGGCGGTGGCGGCGAGGAGTTGCTTGATGCGGGTGGTGTTCATGGGGAGATCTCTCTGAGGTTTGGGTTGGGGCGCAGGCTCGAAGTGAGGCTGCTGTAATGACTACGCTTTGGGTTCGCTAAACAGGACAGCTGCTGCAGAAGGGTTGTTGACTGTTGAGTCCTTAGCGCTTGTTGTTGGAGAACTTGGTTGTGGCCTGCACATCGCGATCAGTGTTGAAGGGGCGGGTCTCTGTTGGGCGGGAGTCGCCATAGGCCTGGCGGTACTGGGCCGGCGCGGTGGGTGTGTACAAGCCGGTGGTCGACGCCGAGCTCGGTGTGAGGGCGGTGGCTTGGGTGTGGGACTTGGGCGAGGTGTTGGTGTTGGGGGCGGCAGAAGCGGCAGAGGCGACAGCCAGGGCAGCGATGACGAAGAAGAGCTTGTTCATAAAGAGGGTTCCTTGAAGTCAGTGAGTGAGTGAATGAATGAAAGAAGAGAAGTGGTGCTGTTGAAAGAACTACGCCGCGAGGGCGGTCAAACTGGACACATGCCGCCCAAAAAAGTTTTGAACCGGCGCAATGCGTAGTGCGCATCGCTGAGCCGACAAGCCCCAACAGGGCAACGTCGCAAACTCAATAGATCTACGCGGCAGGTACAGCAAACAGGACGCCATGGAGGTTTGGCGGACTGACCCCAGGTTCAGTTCTTGCGCTCACTTGCTTGGGCAAAATGAGGTCCAGTGCGATCCGGTGCGGATAGAGGCGCACGAGTGAAAGGAGTGGGGCCGATGCCAGGGAATCCGACAGGACAAGTACTGCTGTTGCTGGAGCGCACGACCCAGGACACGCAGGGGCTGGTGATTGACCGAGCGCAGTTGCGAGAGGCCCCGGATCGTCTGGAAGGCTCGCTGAACGCCAAGCAAGATGACTTGGTGCGCTCCTGCGGGGAGGCGGCGCTTCTGGTGTGGCGCGTGCTGCGCTCCAGCGACTACCCGGGCAAAGACGAGATGAGCCAGCCGCTGAGGCTGCGCTACACGCTGGCGGATCAGGCCCTTGCGCCGCAGGGCGCCAGCGCTGACCTGGCCTTCACGGTGATGCTGCTGATGGACCGCTTGAGTGCGGGGCACCGCGCTGACGAGCCTCAATCGCTGGTGGCAGCCACGGGGGAGCTGTTCGGTACCGCCAAGCAATTGCAGGACGGCTACCGCAACCCCTTGCTGGAAGTGCGCGCTGTGGGAGGTGTGCCTGCCAAGGTGCAAGCCGCGCTGGACTACTTTGAGCAGCACGGTCAAGCGCAGACAGGCCGCATCCTGGTTCCGCAGGGCAACTTGGCGGAGCTGGAGAAAGCGGGGCTGGGCGACAAGGTTCGCCAAGGCGTGATCGTGCCGGTGCGGCAGTTGCAAGACGTGCTGGACGCCCTCAAGCAACTGCCTGTGCTGTCTCCGCGAAAGCGCCAGATGCTGGCGGGCCTGCGAGCGCCCTTCCAGGGCAATCCCTTCCGAGGGCTGGAGGCCTTCGACATCGAGCACCGGGCGCAGTACTTCGGGCGCGAAGAGCAGATCCAGGAGGTGCTGGCGCACCTGCCGGCCGATCCGGCGACTCAGCAGTTGCCGGGTGTGCTGATCTACGGCTACAGCGGCAGCGGAAAAAGCTCCCTGCTCAGGGCTGGCGTGCTGGGGACGGTGTTGTATGCAGGTGCAGGACAGACTCTCTTCCTGCCCCGCCCCCACCAACTCAGCAGCGACGCGGAACACCCCGTGAGCCCTGTGTGGCGAGCCCCGAGCCTGGCCGACCCGACCGAAGACGCCTGGGCCGCCAGCTTGGCTCAGCACTGGCAAGCGCTGCTCGGGGGGGACCCTCTACCCTCCAACAGCCTACAAGCCCTCGGGAACGAGCTGAGTGTGCGCTTGCTGGAGGATCAACGCGCCGGACGGCACTGGGTGTTGGCCATCGACCAGATGGAAGAACTTGTCAGCCAAGTTGGCAGTGCTGGCGAGGAACGGGCTCAGATTGACCAACTGCTGCAGCGGCTCCAGCAACTGCTCCAGCAACTGCAGCGCGTTGGCGTGTGGGTGCTGGCCACGCT
Organism: Paucibacter sp. DJ2R-2; assembly: GCF_025717675.1. Lineage (GTDB taxonomy): Bacteria > Pseudomonadota > Gammaproteobacteria > Burkholderiales > Burkholderiaceae_C > Paucibacter_A. The sequence goes on along the minus strand of NZ_JAJIRT010000014.1, from coordinate 152,068 downwards.
CCGAGAAGAGTATGTCGGCCGACTCAAGCCTGCGCTGCAAGCGGTGTTTACCGAGGACGTGGTGCTCAAGACGCCCGATGAGGAGCAGCAGCGGCGCTTCGTCTTCGAGGTGATTGAGCGCCCCTGCCAGTTGGCGGGCATCGAGCGAGAGCCCCAGTTGCTGGATGCATTGCGGGCCGATGCCAAAGACGCGACATCCATCCCCCTGCTGCAGTTTGCACTGGACGCGTTGTACCAGCGGGCGCAAAAGCGCGCCGAGCACAACAAGGCACCCATCAAGCTGCTTCTGGCGGACTACGAGGCGCAAGACTTCGGGCGAATACACGGGGCGGTGAATGCCAAGGCGAGCGAGATCTTGAGTCGCAGCCCCGAGACCGCCTCTCAGGTGCTGGGTTTGTTGGCGCGCATGGCGCGCAAGGCCACCAGCAACGGCCGCCAGGGGAATGACTATGTGCGAGCGCCATTGCTGCTCAGCGAAGCGGAGCAGAGCCTGATCGAGCCATGGGTGCAGGAGCGCTTGGTGGTGCGTTCTGGGCAGCACGGGGAGGTGGCACATGAGGCGTTGCTCAACCATTTCATCGATCTTCGCGAATGGATGGAGCGTAACGAAGACTTGCTGCAGTGGAGACATGCATACCTCTTGCCACACCTGACGAGTTGGAAGGCCAACGGCCAGGTCAAGGTGTGGCTCCTGCAGCATGTGCATTTGGAAAAGATGCGCCACGCACTTTCGCAGCCCGCATTGTTCAGTGCATCAGAGATTGACTATCTGCAGCTGAGTTTGCAGCTCCGCGAACAAGGAAGTTTTTGGATTCCGGCACTTGGCAGAGTGGCCGGCGTTGCGCTCTCCGCTGGCTTGTTGTACCTCTTAGGGGGAGGCGATCGATGGCTCTCTGAGTCTTGGGGGGATCAATCTCACTTCAATCGCCACTTGCCGCTGTCCCTGTTTCTCTGGCTGTTCGTGCCGGCGTTGGGCGGTTGGCTGGGTGGGCGAGAGGCAATTCGAAGAAGAAGAGCGAGCAGCTAGTCGATGTGCGTCTTGGCTGCACATCGCAGTGACAAACGCGGTGCGTTCTATGATTCGCACTTCCCCTGAAAAGCTCGCTTCGGCAAGCCGAGAACCAAAGGCTTTTGACCGCCACCCGTGGAATGGGGCTGGATGCCGGACCTGATCAAATGTAAGTCAGCCGGAGTTCTTCCGCTCGAAATCAACTGTACGGAGGGGGAGCGGCCGCTCTCAGACTTTGGCCGGTGGAATTCGTAGACAAGCACCTGTAGTTCGTGCCTCCGCTGAATCACCCGACCTCGGGCGTCACGGACATCCCGAGCTATGAACTGACCGGGCAAGCCGCTAGCGCTGGCAGCGCCACCCTTCAGCAAATCCTGCGCTTCTTCCGCACTGAGTGTGCTCCGCTTGGTGCCCACGATGCGCCACTTGGGGTCCCGTTCAATGTCAAAGTTAGCCACGCTGAACACGATGAGGCGAAACCAGGCGGGGTCTGGCCCCAGTGCCAAGGAACGTAGTCGCTCCACAAGAGTCTTGGGGGAAACGACCTCTGAGGCTTGAATGTCCAACTTGAAACGGTCCGGATGCGGGCAGCCTCGCGCATCGACGCGCTCGAGCTGCGTCACTACCGCAAACCCTGAAGGCAAATTGTTCAGGCTTGCTTTGGCCTTTGTGTCTTGAGACGTAGCGCCAAGGGTGTAATAACTGCGACCATTGAAACCGGCATCTTTAAGAGCCTGGCCGACTAGATCTGCCACATCTCCCAGATGCGTCAGTCCTGCAAAGTGTGGGGCCATGTTCTCAAGAATAAACCGTGCTGAAGGCTGGGGCAGCGGGGTGTTTTTGAGCAGCGCATGAAGACTCGGCGCAAAGCTGCGGTCGCTGCGGAAGGGGGGGGCGGCGCCTATTCTTGTGCGGGCATGATCAATAGACCATTTCTCGGCCAATTCCAGGTATTCGGCCGAGGCTGCAACGTCCCCCATCTCATTTGCTGCGAGGCTCAAGTGCCTGTAAAGCTCACTGGATCTGATGTCTAGGACCATAGCGCTTTCTAGGCTAGATCGAGCTTCGGCTGCGCGCCCTAATGCGAGCAAGCTGTTGGCATGCCCAAACACAGCATCAACTACCATTCCCTCGTCATCACGGCTCAGCCTGCGGGGAACTCGGTTTATGTACTCCTTTGCGCGTTTGTAATGCACTTCCGCCGCAGCGAAACTGCGTTGCTCAAGATGCCAGGCGCCGAGACGTACATCACTCTCCACTGCCTCGCGAGCGATGGCCGGGTCACCCGCACCCCTCGCCCACATTCCATGTGCTTGTAAAGATCGCTCCTCGTGGCACCTCAACCAGGACCAGGTTCGGCTGCTCAACACATCGGCATTGCTGCTATACCAATTGAAATCCTCGTCGTAGCGATAGCGCCTTGATCTAGTGCCGGGCTTAGGCGATGAATTGCAAAGCGCTCCTAAATGGCTGAGGAGGTGATGGCTTTGGGACGACTCGGCGCTCGTCTCGGTGTTGCTCGCCTTGCCTTGGTTCAACCCATTCGCAGGAAGCGCGTCTTTGGCTGCCAAGAAGCCTGGAATTCCCTTCGAACTCCACAAGGGCAGACGAGGCCCCGTATCCTGTGGGTCGATGAATTTGAGGAAGTCGTCGAGCTGTGGGCTGGCGCCGAGCCAAGCCGTCATCGCCGCGGGCATCGCCGTGCTGGCAACGCGAGATGGTGTTGTGGAAGGTGCATACCACTGCCACGTATCGTTTCGAATAGAAGTACAACTACGTTCCCCATGCGCGGCCTCGACCAGACTGACCGACGGCTGGCGTGTCATCGCGCCGACCTGCGCCAGCCATTGGGTTTCAAGGAGCCACGGCATGGTGGCATCTGCCCGTCCTTCTATGTCATCAGATGCACAACTCAAGGGGAAGCCGTCGATCACCATAATCCCCTGCCGCGCCATGCCGATTGCCCGAAGCAAGACTGAAATCGAGAGTTGAGGCGGTGGGGCCTGGCGATAGGTAAAACCGGACTCGACTTCGGCTTCCAACTTGGTTTCGGTGGATTCCCGGGGTTCTTTCCAATGGAGCGGCCGGATCCGGACCTTGGAGGTAGCAAGGGTGAAAGGCTTTAGAGCGTTTAGTTCCGACGCCTCGGCACCCACCTCTTTCAATCGGACCAGTTCAGGCAACTGCAGTGCCGGCCCTTCTGACGTCGATGTCATCGCTCCTTGCATGAAGACGTAGGCCAAGGTATCGGCATCAAGCTCTGTCGCGAAGCTCTCCACAGCGCGCATCCAGTCCGGGCGCTCGGCGTCGGCTGCCGAGATGACTTGCACCTCAAATCCCCCCATGTGCGAAGCCATCAATTCGTGCAAGGGCGTACTTGAACTCGCACAACTGGGCGTCGCACAAAGGAACAAGGCCTTTCGCTTGCCGAACGGGGCCACCAAGCGCCCGGACTCTCCTTTCAACCTGCGAGGGTCCATGGGGTGAGCCTTTCTTGACGCGGCGATTCCAGTGCTCGCTGACTCTTGCCCGACCGGGCTTGCGCAAGCAGTCACAAGGGCTGCCAGGATCAAGCTGGCTAATCTAGAACGCTGGCCAGGGGAACTTGCAGGCATCTCGACCTCATTCAATTGAAGGCGCTCAATGCCCCATTGTCACTCTTGAAAACTGCCTTGAATCTGACGGATTGGAGCTTGGTCAACCTGCGCTACCGATCAAACGCGAGTTCCAAATATCCCGTGAGTTCACTTGCTCATGAGAACCGGACGTTGAAGAGCAGAGCACTCTTGAATTGATCCATTGAGCGCAGCACTACCCTAAAGGTTCAATCGATCAAAGTCGGTCAACGTTGAGCTCTGGGTGCCGTTGCGTGAGGACTACTACTGCTTCAGTGGGTCCTTCACATGATTCGTACTTCCAAGCGTTCGGCATATTTCCTGATGAGCGCTATCTGCGCAGGCGTGCTCTTCCCGTTCGCCGCTGCAATCGCTCAACCGTCCTATTACCCGCAAGGGCAGATTCAGATCGAACCGATGCGTGGCGGCGGGTGGCACCAAGGCGGTGGCGTAAGAACACACCTGGAATGGTGTGCCACGGACTACGGCGCCTTTGAAGGAATTCATCTCGCTCAGGCATTGATCGCACAGGCGGGCAAATCATGGCTGCCCGTTCCGAGCAATCGCGCGCAGTTGATGCAGTTGGCGGTGCAAACGGCTCCCTCAGATCCGGACTTGGCTTACGGCTTGGTGCTGAGTTGCCAAGCGCACAACACACAGGTTCAAGCCTTGCTGATGCTGCGCCGCGAGCAGGTGATGCGCTGGCTGAACATTCGGGCCAATGGTCGTTGGTGAACCGGGCTTTTTTGACGATCGTCGACGGCAACAGCCTATTGGACCGCTGGCCGTCGTCATCCACATGAACTCACAGACTGAGGCAACAATGATCACAGAGAATCTGGAGCACCTACAGATGCTGCTGGACGGAGATGACGAAGACGTCATCGATTGCATTCGCACAGACAAGCGAGTGCTCCAACATGTGCCCAAGGCACGGCTGACTAAGGCTTTCCTCACCCAACTGATCAAGCGGGACGCCCAAGCCTTCAATGAACTGGACGCCGATCTGCTGACGGAGGAATTGGTGGACTTGGCTTTCGATACCTCTCGAGGTTATGCGCGGCTTGCTCGTGTGCCGCCACACCTTCGTACCTTGCGGCGCTGCCGGCTCGCGGTGGAAAACAACGCGGAAGACCTGACAAGCGTTCCCCTTGAGTTGCTGACCTCGAGCAACTGTAGGGATTTTGTGACGTCCAATGCAGGCGCCTTCGCCTACTTGCCTAAGCATCTTCGGACACGCGAATTGTCCGAACTGGCATTGCGCCTTTCAGCAGCCAACTACTGCCACGTGCCTGACGAGTATGTGGATCAGTCTTGGTTGGAGGCTGCGCTGGCACAGGGGAACGTGTCCCTGAAGCATGTGCCTGCTCACCGCCATACCAACAGTGCCCTGGATGCTGCGATTGAATGCGAGCCTGCCGTCCTGAGCTGTATGGCCCCTGAGCAACGGACCTTGCGACGTTGCTTGGTTGCGGTCCGGCGCGAAGGACGCCTGCTTGAACATGTGCCCATGACGCATCGCACGTCGCTGATGTGCCAAGCGGCGCTGCTCGAGAACTCGACGGCAATTTGCTTTGTGCCTTTGCCGCTGCAAACCCTTTCCATGTGGCAAGAAGTCTTGGACCAGGGGTGGCTGCGCTGGAGCAGCGTACCGAAACAGTGGCGGAGCCGTACGCTATTGCAGCGTGCGGTACGCGGCGATCCTGGATGCATCCTGGAAGCTCAAGAGGACGAAGCTGACGAACAGTTGTACCTTGAAGCTTTGGGGATCAAGCCGGAGCTGTTCGCCGACTATCCAGTGTTCGCAAAGACGCCCGCAGTCTGCCGTGCCGCCGTGCTTGGAGACCCGAACATGCTTCAGCATGTGCCGCAGCGAAGGATCTCCGAGCGGCTTTGCCTTTGGGCTGTTCAGAAGGACGGCTCGGCCTTGCAGTATGTGCCAGCGCCGTTTCTGTCGTACCGCCTCTACATGGCTGCAGTGAAGTCACATGGGTGCGCCCTGCGCTGGATTCCTGCTGGGAGGATCACGCGCGAGCTCGCCGTCTGCGCTGTACGCAGCGATGGCGAAGCAGTGGTTCATGTGCCAGAGCATCTGCTCGATGATCGATTGATGGACTTGGCAGCAAAGCATGAACACAGCTCATTGCTCAGTGTGCCTATTCGGCACCATTCTTTGGCTCTGCAACGCCGAGCCATCAAGACGGTGCGCCACTACTGGCATGGGTTGAGTGCTGAATCCAAGTCAGACCCGGATTGCATTTTCGATGCGTTGTTGGTCAATCCTTCAGCCTTCATAAGCATCGTCGGTAATGCACTGACGCCCTCTCTTTGCCTGTTGGCTTTGAGGGATTGCCCGTGGTACTGGGGCATCGTCCCCAGAGAGATCCGGACCCGGGACTTCATTCACCGGGCTGTGGCTGTAAATCCCCGGGTCTTGCTGGAGTTGGACGACCAAGAGTTTGACCCTGCTCTTGCCCAAGAGGCTCTGGCGTTCCAGCCGGAACTGATTACGGAGCTGCCGGCCTTGCGTCGCAGCTCAGCTTTGTGCAGACAGGCAGTTTTGGATGCGCCGTATTTGCTCTGGGAGTTGCGTGAGCAGGTGGATCTCGAGGACGTGATGATCGAGCTCAGTCTCGATGCGGGCAGGCCGATGGTGTTCGCTTACCCTCTTGCCTTCAATGCCGATGAAGACTTTGATGCGGGCCTTGTGTCGCGTGTTTACAGCCGGCTGTCGCGTTTGATTCGATTCCCGTTGGCTGAGGTTCCCGTCCAGTATCGAAGTCCGGATGTTTGCGAAGCTGCGGTGCGGAGCGATGGTGCCAATCTGGCAGACGTCCCGGCTGAGTTGCGGGACCGCGCGCTCTGTGCGTTGGCGGTAAGCCAGCATGGTCTGGCACTTCGCGCGGTGCCGCGAACGATGCGCAATGCCGAAATGTGTGACGCAGCCGTGGCAAGCAATGCTTTGGCCTTGCGCTACGTTCCTCCGGGACTGCGCAGTGTTGAGCTTTGTGCACGGGCATATGCGGCCGATGTGAATGTGCTTCCCTTTATCCCAACGCAGAGCCGGACCGCTGAGATGTCAGCGCGCGCCCAGGCCGGGTGATCAAGTCGGCAGGGCTAGAGCCGCTGCGGATTCTCTGAAAGCGCGAGCCAGCTCGCTCTTGCACAACTGCAAGGCGCGCGGTTCCCCGCGGGGCGATTCATGGTCAAACGCTGACTGAAGCCAACACGGTGCGGGCTCGCAGACAGTTTTTGAGCTTGATGTCTACGAGGCTGCCAGTCGCAGAGTTCTTGGGACGCAGCTTCAGTGCTGGGAGTACAAATCGATGGAGGAAGGGGTGCGTAGAAAAACTGCAGCGGTTGGAACAGTGGCGCTCGGCGCAGCTTTCGCCGTCGGCGCTTGTATCGCACTTATGGCTATACGAGGCTCGATGGCGAGTAACCAGGTCTTGCTGGAAATTCGGAGTGTCGAAGTGAGTGAGGATCGAAGTGCGCCGCTCGAACCGCGACGCAGCTTTCGCCTGCGGACTTTTCCCTTAGAGCCATCAATGGCACCCGACGAGCCCTTCGAAAGAGAACTTCGAGGTCAGGAAGAGTTGGCCGCAGCGAGGAAATCAGAGGAAGAAGGTGGCGCTTGCGGCGGCGACTACTCAAATGCTGGAATTCACCGAGTGCTGAAAGTAGGCTTGGTGATGCAAAACCGGACGGAGGAGTCGTTCACTCTCAGGCCCGTGGCCTTGCTGCGTCTGCTGGATGGTCAGGGCCGCACCGCCGACCTAACTTTGCATGCGACCGAAAGCGGACAGGTTCCAGATTACCCTCGCGGACGCCCTGATCAATTCAGAGCTGACGCCGGCCGTGTGACTGCCTTGGTGTTTGCGTCAGACGATGTTTGCAGGCTGCCACTGGATGCGCGGGCTCTTGTAACTCAGCTGCTGGACGGCGCTGTGAAGGGCAAGGTCTATACGATCGACTACGCAGGCCGAAGCTTTGCCTCTGCGTTTCACGCGGCTCACAAGGATGGAAACATACCTTCGCCAGATGCCGAGGCTCTTGACCGGCTTTCGAAGTTCGCGAACGGAGCCAAGCCCAGTGGGTGGGCGTGGCTGTATGAGTACTTGCGCTGACCCGGAGGCGAGGTAAGGGGCGCCACTGTGCTCAGAACTATTCTCTAAGTCTCCTCACTCGTCTCGTGCGACCCTGAAGCCCGTGTCGTTGTCGCGGTACTGAGGGGGCGCTTGCCACCTTTTTGCTGGTCGATGGTTCCTAGGTTCGTCAGCCCAGGATCCCCCTTTGATCACGCGCGAGATAGGTCGCTGGCAGTTCTCTTGACGAGCAGATCCGGTATTGCTGAGACGTTTTCCACCAGCTGGCCCGGTTGTATAGATTCCATGCCGGGAGTGGTAGCAATCTGCCGTCCATTCCCGGACATTACCCAGTAGATCGTGCAAGCCCATGGCGTTTGCTGGATAGCTTGATACAGGCGCGGTAAAGGTCTGCCCATCATTGCAGGGGGCTACGACCCAACCTTGCTGCCGGACCAACAGACCGCGATCGGCCACGTTGCCCGCACTGCACAACAGTTCACCTGAAGCATTGGCGGCGCTCCGACTTGTTTCGCCACTGAACCGTGTCACGTATTCGACCTCAGCCTCGCTGGGTAAACGGTATGGTTTGCCGGTTGTTCGCCGGAGCCAGGCAACATAGGCCTGTGCATCCAACCAACTCACGCAGACCACCGGGTGTTGTGTTGTTTGGCGAAACCCTGGGGATCTCCAGTTCCAGACGGATTGATGATCGCGCGCTGTACTGGGCAGAAACACTGAGCATCCGGTGCTCTTCTCCGCAGTGGTTTGGTAACCAGTGGACCGAACGAAAGCTGAAAACTGCCCGCGAGTGACTTCCGTGCGACTCAACGAAAACCGATGCTTGATTTGAACTGGATCCGGCAACCCGTCTTCGAACACAAACTCATCGCTCTCGCCTTCATCTGCTTTCGAACCCAAAGAAAAACTACCCGGGGGAACCTGAACCATGACGGGGCAGGTCGGGCAGTCTTGAATGCTACTTGCAAGGTTGAATTCCGTATGAGCGCCTAGAAGCGCCAGTGTCACAAGTCTGCAGGTCCGCTTCCAAGCGGAAGACCCAAATGCTCGCCGAAGGTGCCGTTTATATTCTTCGCTAGTTGTGATGGCGCTGAAATTCACTTGGGCGACTCCTTGACGTCTCCCTGTAGCTGCGAGGGCTTCGATGGAGAATTGAAGAGCATCTCACCTTGGGAAAATCGGTTGTCGGTTGACCTGCCAGCTCTGGGCGTTAGCTGTCCCAGTGACCGATCGGCCACCAGCGTTTGCACACGAATTGCGAGCTCGCTGGCTGCTACCAGCCCGTTGCGATCTAGGTCAGTTCGAGGGCTTGAGATCGTCTCTGCAAGCGTTTGGGCAAAGAGGCGAGGAGCCGCTTCGCATTGGAAGCTGTCGCCGGCGATCAGATAGTGACGCACCGGGGCGCGAATGACCTCCGGCAACTCTTCAGGTACATCTCCGTAACCATGAAACACAGAGCCGTTGAAGCAACTGTTGAGTATCAGCATGCCATGACGGACGGGGAGCTTCTTGAGCCAATCGTCCAGTTCATTCAAGCTGATGGCGCGGGGCCACTCGTTTCCCCACGTGACTTCTTCGCGAGGAGTATCGGACAGTGAAACCAGTCCACTCGGGCGACTCGCCGGTACCGTTCCACTGCCTCTTGTTTCCGCTGCGGTATCTGTCAGCGCCAGAAAGCCTTTTCCTCGCCCTGCGGGAGAGACATGAGTGATCCCATAGCCGGCAAGATAGACCACGATCCGATTGGAGGGTTCGCTACCAAACTCGGTGCCAAAGCGCTTTAGTTCTCCAGTCAATGATGCCAAGCTGGGATTGATCAGCGTATGGGTCACAAATCCTTGGACAGACAGGGCCTTCGCTACCAGTTCCAGATCGGCTTGAGCTTGAGGCTGCGCAGGCCAAGACTGGTAGGTCGTGGTGGCGATGAGCAACGCATGGCTTTGACTGTAGATGCGCTCGGGCGCTATGGCCTTAGGCGTGCAAGCCGTGAGCAGCGGGAACAGGATTAGGACTATCTGGAAGGCCCGTCCATTCGATCCAAATCGGGGACTGGTGAAAAACCTTCGGATAACGCAAGAAGAAAGAACTAGGCGCATTCAGAACTTTTTGAGCGAGCGCGGAGGCTCGTGGGCTCGGAAGTTCAGTATGCGAAGTGACATCAGCGCCGTCGATTGTCCTGAGGGGTAGTTGGTACTTCGAGGAGCGGCGCGCAATCGTGCCTGGACATGGGCAGTGACTCCATCAGTCGAATGGCGCTGAGCCAATCGTCAATGTGTCGGAGCACTGCTCCGCAGCGACATTGATGTAATGCGAGCTGCAGGTAGTCGCCAGGCGAGGCTCGGACCAGAATTTTTAGCTCTGAGTAGCAGCGATAGCACGTCCATGCGGCGCATTTCGCGCAGTGCGCTAGGTTGTCGATGTCAAAGCGGAGGTCGCATTCACTGCAATGCATTCGTCGAATTCCATACGCGACTGTTAGTTTTGGATAGTGCGTCCAAGCAGGAGTCTGGGTCACAAGCACAGGCAGGCTAAAGCTTGGTCGACCGTCGCAAAACGCTACGTTTCCGAAGTTCCAATGCTTAAGTCGTTCCCTCAAGAGGCGCCCGCGCAGCAGTGTCGGGCACCTTAGAGCGGCGCGGAGTACTACCTCCATCACAAAGTTGCCCTCTGGGTCATCCATATCCGCGCTCAAAACGCCACATTGGGCTGCTTGTTGCAATGCCCTCAATCGCTGCAACGCACTGCGGTGAATGTGGGTCGAAGTGCCGCTTCGGTGCCATGCTCCTGCCAGTCTCGCCAGTGCTTGAATCCTGATGTGTGATTGTTGATCCCACTTCTGAAGCCAGTCACAAGCGACCTCAAGCGCCAGATAGGTCAGGTCCAGCTGGTCCAGGCATCCCTCTTCATCGCAGGCAGGTAGCAGCTTTCCGCGCAGAGCCCATGGCGGTGGTGGGGTAGTCGGTATTCTCAGTTGCGGTGGGGGCCTGGGCTCGCGCCCCAGTTCGTGGCGCATACCTCTGCCCCATATGTGGCGCCAACACGAGTTCCAGAATTTCATCTTCGTAGGCTCAGCGCGTGAAAGAAAGCGTCAGCTAGAACGAAGGTTTGCTAACGTATATCGCATACGGATTTGATTGGTGCGATATAGGTGGTTTTTCTGCGGCTCTGGTACATCTTTGCCATTGTGCTGACGGTGATTTCCATCGATTTCCAGACAGCTGCGTTGCTCGAATCCAGTCAAGCGAGTCGCTGGGTATGTGGCTCAAGCAACTGCGTGCTTTTGCGCATGTGAATGCGTCGCCGAAGGGTGAACTTGAGCTACGTGTGTAGGCATTTCAGCCAGACCCAAGAATTGGCAGACCGTTTTGCGCGGTGGAGCGGCCTTGCCACCTCACTTCTTGCAGGTCTCTGGCGCAATGGCTGAAGTCGTCCTACCGGCGGTGCCTTCTTGGGTGCTGGGTCCTCTGCGCTGGCAAACGCGAACAAAGAGTTCACCAGACCTTATCCATCGCAAGTCCATTCGAGCCTTTTCCTCGATCAGTTCAAGCCCATCCTTGAGATCGCGGATTTCGGCCGCCACTTTGGAATTTCGCTTTCTTGCTTGTTCGTTGTCAGCCTCAGCTTGCTGAAGTGTTTCCTGCAATTGCCTCACTCGAGGGATGCTTCCCTTCCCAAGCCAAAGTTGTCCCTGAAAGACTAGCAAGCAAGCTGTGAGCAGTAAGGCAATCCGGTTCACGGCTCAGCCACCACCACTAGTTGAACCAACGACTGAGTGCATCTGCGCTTGCTCGCCACTTCTTGTGATTTCGGTTTCGCAGGCGCTGAGCGCCTCCTGGCGAGGTGCATTCACGATGCCTATCTATGCCAAGGCAACGCTGACGTGTTCTGTGTGATCCGATTTGCATGGTGGCAAAGTGTGGCTGCCAAAGCACTTGTTTGCGACTGTCCAAAGGGATACATAGGCTAGGGTCAATCGCTCACGCACCTTTTGAGGCAGAGGACATGCCTTCTTCCCATGGGACGGAATCAACGTTGAAATTGACCTGTATCGCTACGCTATGCAGTCGCGAAATGCAATGCCTCATCAAATTCATGAATCGTCTGGGGCGATTCAGACTTCACTTCACGCCCGAATAGGGTGCCCATGAAGCCGGCAGCCGCCCAAACCGGGCTGCTGCTTGAGCGGTGCGTTGAGGCGGCCGAGCCCGCAGACGCGCTTCACAGCCTTGAGATAACAGAGTCCACTTCGGGCACATGGGAGCAGGCGCTGCTGGAATGGAAGCCGGAGTGGGAGCGGGGCCCGGAGCCTGGCTCACCTAGATCAGTCTCCTTATCTCAAATCGCGTTGCTCTGAGCGCCGACAACCTGGGCACTTCGACTCCTTAAGGCTGGCTGCTGCAACTCGCGATCGGCATACGTTGGTCAGCTATGGGCACTTTGGCGCCACTTGCGGCTGAAGACCGATCGGATCCTTTCGATGAAACCGACCATTTAAGCCGGCTCACATCCACTGCAGTCATAGCAACTTTGACGCAGGGCGCGCAGCCCCTGTGACGCCCGCCCCACCTAGCCCTTGATCTGCTGAGCGCGCCAGAGCACGAACTTTGGCGGCATTGGCATATGCTGGCGCCAGTTAGCACCCGACCGGACTCTGCGCCAAGTAACGCCTTATCACCAGCGGTCACTTTCAGGAAAAGTCCATGTAATTCATGAGCTTGCGCGAACTGAAAACGAAGACACCATTTCCTTATCGTTTCTGCAAGTAGCGCCGCGATACACTTGCAAGCATTCGGCTTGGCGGTGTGGCGACTACCAAGCGCCGCCAGTAAATGCTTTATTTCCCGGCGCGCTTCAGGTTATTTGTCAAAGCCACCCGGCTGCCTGATGGTGCCGAGCCTGCTGATTCACGCAAGGTCCCCGCTCCACCATCACCATGTCTGCAGACCGCGCTCAGTGGCAACGCTTATCCGCTCTGCTCCATGAGGCCCTGGATCTCAGCGCCGCCGCCCGCAGTGCATGGCTGGAACGCCTTCATCAGGAAGACGCCGCCTTGGCCCGCCAAGTGGCCGACCTGCTCGCCAATGACGCCACCCTGCCCAGCGCCAATGTGACGCGACAGGCCGCCACAGCGGTGGCGCCCGAGTCGCCTACCGAGACCCCGGTCACATCTGAGTCAGCGCACGCGGCCACCCCCACCACCCCGCTGCCACTGCCACTGCCACCGCCGCGACCACGGCTGGGCGCTTGGTGCTTGCTCGAACGGATTGGCCAAGGCGGCATGGGCGAGGTCTGGTTGGCGGAGCGCGCCGATGGGTTGTATCAGGCGAAGGCCGCGATCAAGCTGCTGCGCAGCGATCTCGACGCCCGTCAGCTGGGCGCCCGTTTTGCTCGTGAGCGCGCCTTGCTGGGGCGCCTCAACCACCCGGCCATCGCGCGTCTGCTCGACGCCGGCATCGGCGAAGCGGGCCAGGCCTATCTGGTGCTGGAACATGTGTCCGGCCAAGCGCTCGACGCCCATGTTCGCGAGCATTGCCCGAGCGTGCGTGAACGCGTGCAGCTGCTGATTCGCGTGGCCGAAGCCGTGGACCATGCACATGCCCAACTGGTGGTGCACCGAGACCTCAAACCCTCCAATGTGCTGGTGATGGCCGATGGCCAACCCAAGCTGCTCGACTTTGGCATCGCCTCGCTGCTGGAAGACAACGGCAACCACGACCTGACCCGCCAGGCCGGCCTCAGCCTGACGCTGAACTACGCCGCGCCGGAGCAAGTGCTGGGCGAAGCCATCGACACCCGCGCTGATGTGTTCGCCCTCGGGGTGATGTTGTTTGAGCTGCTGAGCGGCCGCCTGCCCTTCGCTCCGCGCGGCAGCAAGCGGGCCGCCAGCGAACATGCTTTGCTGCACGACGAGCCCCGGCGCCTGCTCCCGGCCGGCGAGCACAGCGGAGACCTGCAAGACCCGCTCAGCCCGGGGCCACCGCTTGATGCCAAGCTGGCCCAAGGCGACCTGGAGGCCGTGGTCACCAAAGCCCTGCGCAAGCGGCCGGCCGAACGCTACGGCAGCGTGCGCGAGCTGATCAACGATTTGCAGGCCTGGCTGGGGCATCGGCCGGTCAGTGTGCGGCGTGAGGACTGGCGCCATCGCAGTCGCCTGCTGCTGCGCCGCCATGCCGTCTTGGCCAGCGCCACGGGCATGGTGGTGTTGAGCCTGAGCCTGGGCTTGGGTGCAGCGACCTGGCAATGGCAGCGCGCCGAGCGCTCGGCTCGCCAGTCCGACCATGTGACCCGTTACCTGACGGATCTGCTGGCGTCGGCCACACCGGAGGCCCATGGCGGCCAATGGCCGACCGTGTTGCAGCTGCTCAATGAAAGCCGCGCCGAGCTGCCGCAGAAGTTCGCAGATGACCCGGACACCCGGCTGCGCCTCCTCGAGGTTTTCAGCAACACCTATGCGGCACTCAACCATTTCGATGCCGCATTCCCCCTCGCCGAGCAATGGCTGAAGCTGGCACTGGAACGCCATGGGGAGGGCACGCCCGAGGCTCTGAAAGCCCAGCTGGGGCAGGCTTGGCTGTGGCAGATCAGCGGCCACCATGTCGAATCGATGAAGCTGCTGGAACCCCAGCTCGGCGCCATCGTCAAAACCTTCGGCGAGGTCTCCGAGCCGCACAGCCTGACTCTGCAAGTGCTGGCCGCGAACGCCATGCACCTGGGCCGCTTGGATGACGCCGAACGCATCCTGACCCAGAGCGGCGCCCTGCAGCAGCGCCTGCACCCGGGTGGCGCCTTGGAGCGCGCCGACTATCTGAACAATCTGCGCGTGCTGCGCAATGAGCAAGGCCGGCCGCGCGAGGCACTGGCCGCGCTGGAAGGTACACGCGACCTTTGGGGCACGAGCGACCCCAAGCTGGCCATGCAGATGCTGGTCATCCGCCAGAACCACTTGACCGACCTGCTGCGCCTGAACCAGTTCGAGGGTGCGCTCAGCACCCACCGCACCCTGGTGGAAGACATGAACCGCGTGCTGGGGCCGGGCAATGCCCTGAGCTTTCTGGAGCATCGCAGCTTCATCAACGAGTACTTCCTGGCACGTGGCCAGTACGGCGAGGCGCACAGCGAGCTGCAGGCCTTGATCGACAAAGCCGCGCACGAGAAGGCCTGGCCCGAAAGCTCACAGCTGCGCCTGCTCAGCATGGCTTTGCTGGCCCAGACCCGCCACCAATTGCAGTCTGCGGGGATGCACAAGCTGCGCGGCGAGCAGGCCATGCCGGCTCCGCTAAGGCAGGAACTGATGCACTTGCTTGATCGGCTGCGCCAGAACAGCGCCCTCACCGCCCGACAGCGCAGCGGCATCGCCCTGGACTTGGCTGAGCTGGCCTTGGCCTATGACGAGGCTGCGCTGGCCGAGCTTTGCATGCAGTCCATCGAAGCCAGCGACCGGCGTGAAGCCCATGGCAAGTCGCGCCTGCTGATGGTGGAAGCGCAACTCGCTCGCGCCCAAGGCGAACTGAGCCGCAGTCGCAGCTTGCAGGACAAGCGCGTGACCGCACTGGAAGCCAGCACCGACCCGGCCAGCGCCTTCAACTGGTCGGCCCATCTGGACCTGGCCTACACCCAGCTGCTGCAAGGCGAGACCCAGGCTGCCCAAGCCAGCTTGGAACGCGCCCTCGCACGGCGCCCCGCCACGCTGCCCGGCGGCCATCCACTGGACAGCCTCGGCGCCAGCCTGCAGGCTTGGATCAAAGCCGGCACCAAGGCCTTGCCATCCAAGCCACGCGCTTCACTGGGGGCGGCATTCATCAGCGGCTGAGGGCCTGACGCAAGGTACTCAGGGCTGAGGGCGATCGATCACCTGTTTGAGGATCGTCAGGCTCTCAGCGACAACCCAATGACTGTTGATATCCAGGCGCAGCACCTGGCCATCCTTGTCGTCGTTGACTTCGATGCGGGCCGGCTCGCCGGCCTTGACGATCAGGGCCGGTTTTGCAACCACTCGCAGATTGCCGTGCCAATCCTCGCCCGAGGCATAGGGCACGCTGGAATCGCTACGCAGGATGACCAAGTCCAAGCGGAACTTGTCATCGGCCATGGTCGTGGGTTCCAGACGAATCATCCAAACATCCTCCTCGGTCTTCTCGCCTGCTTTTTTACTGAAGAAGAAGTTGGACTTGGACTGGTAGGACGTCACCCGCAGCGCTCGACGCAACTCGCCATTGACACTCAAGTCCACATCGGTCTCCACCAAGTGATAGCCCTCCTGCACCGGTGGAACGGTCGGCTTCGTGGCCACCGGAGCCGGCGTGGGTTTCAGGGCATGAACCAGGCCGGCGCTGCCGAGGCTGAGCCCCAAGGTCAGGGCCAGGGCCAGGCGGCGTCGCCACTGGGGCAGGCGGTGGTGGTCTTTCAGCATATGAACTCTCTCCAGCAAAGGGTGTTGGGCCTGCCAGCTACAGGCCAAGGTACTGCCATGGGAATTCGGCGTCAGGGACTGCAGGTCTTGGGCCTTGAGCAAAGCGCTGGCGTAGAGCGCCAAGGCGCTGCGCGGTTGCTGCAGGAGCACGCGGGCATCGCAAGCCAGCTCCTGATCGGCACGCAGGCGGCGCAGGCCCCACCAGGCCAGGGGGTTGAACCAGTGCAGGCAGCAGAGCAGACTGGCCAGCAGCTGGCTGAGGTTGTCGCGCCGGCTCAGGTGCACACCCTCGTGGGCCAAGATCAAGGCCTGCTCGGCCGGGCTGAAGCAGGCCTCGAAATCCTCGGCCAGACACAGGCGCGGACGCAAAAGCCCCACCAGGGCCGGGCCGGTGCCGGCCGGCGAGCGCCAGCAACCCGTCGTTGCATCAAAGCGCAGCCGCCGCAGCAGCTGGGCATGGCGCAGGGCCAGCAGGCCCAGGCACAGCAGGGTTCCGAGCAACCAGATCAGGCACAGCCAAGCTGGCAGCCCCAAGCTCGCGCCGGCTGCGGCGCCCTCGGGCAGGCCAGCCCATGCCGGTAAAGCCTCGCTCCAGGTACCCAAGGCCTGGGCCTTCAGGCGCAGCACCACGGTCGGACTCCATGCCTCGGAACTGGGCAGGGCCTGCGCCAGCAAGACCAAGGGCAGGGCCAGCCAGGCCGCATAGCTGGCACCGGCGCCAAGTAGCCACAGCATTGCCGGCCGAAGCAGCCACAGCAGCAAGACCACGCCGCTGAGCATCAGCGTTTGCACGCCCAGCCCGTGCAACAGCCACGTGGACACCGAACTCAGGTCTTGGGCCTCAGTCATTTTCATAGTCCTGGATCAGCTGCTTGAGCGCCTTCAACTCGGCGGCATCGAGCTTGCGCTGGGCCGAGAAGTGCGCAACCAGCGGGGTCAGGCGCCCCTGAAACAGTCGGTCCAGCAAACCCATGCTCTGCGCGCTGAGCCAGGTCTCGCGCTGCAGCACGGGGCTGTAGAGATAGCGGCGGCCGTCTTTCTCGGCGCTGATGGCGCCTTTGTTGAACAGGCGGTTGACGAGGGTCTTGATGGTGGCCAGCTGCCAGTCCTGGCGCTCGACCAGGGCTTGAGCGATCTCATCCGTGCTCTGAGGATGGCGCTGCCAGAGCACCTCCATCACCTGGGCTTCGGCCTCGGAAATACTCGTCGTCGCGGCTTGGTCTGGCGGGCTCATGAGGATTGATTACTTTTGTAAACGATGGCTAATGTTTACTTATGTAATCGACGGCGTCAAGCAGATTTTTCACTTGATCGATATTTGCAGGCGGCGCTATAGCAACATCTGACACCCCTGGCAAGCCCTGATATGCGGGTGTCACAGAGCGAACTTAGACTCGCGCCCACAAAGTGTGATCAAAGTCACGGTTTTTTGGGGTCCAGCGCCCTGCGCACCCACCGGACTTTTCAGCACGATAGAGAGGACGTCGTACGTGGAACTGCTTGAAACATCGGCCTTGCTGCGCTTGTTTGCGCTTTACACCCATGTGCTGGCCTGCTTTGCTGCAGCTGCCGGCGTGGTTCTTGGCGATGTCGCCATCTTCATGCCCAAGCGTGTCGATCGGCTGCTCTTGCAGAAATCCACGCGCGTGGTCAGCTGGGCCTTGCTGGCACTGTGGATCTCCGGCCTGGGGCTGATCGGCATCGACACCGGCTTCGACCCGGCCGTCATGCTGGACAAGCCCAAGCTGCTGGCCAAGCTCAGCGTGGTGCTGGTGCTGACTCTCAATGGTTGGGCCCTGCACCGCTGGGCCTTCCCCCTGCTGGCCTCGCCTCAGGAGGAGCCACAAAAGGCCGCCGGCCTGCCGGCGCTGCTGGGCGGTATCAGCAGCGCCTCCTGGCTGTTCGCGGCTTTCCTGGGCGTGGCCAAGCCCCTGGCCATCGTCTTGCTCTATCCCGGCTTCATGGGCCTCTATGGCGTCACCCTGCTGGTGGCCGTCGGCGCTGCGCTGAGTCTGGGCCGCCAGCGCCTGGCGCGCCAGCTGTTGGTCAGTGACGACGACACCATCTACAGCGTGCTGCAGGACGAGCCACGCGGCATTCAGGCCACCTAAGGCCTGGGCTCGGATTTAGCCGGCGCGCTGAACCAGGCGCTGCGCGGCACGAACTTGGGGCTGGCCGGGTCGCTGCGGTAGTGCGGCGACATGATCTGCACGCCGTACTCGTTGAACACATCTTGGATGTGGGCGTGCAGATTGCTGAGCACCTCGGCACGCGGGCGTGGCTGGCTGGGCACGGCCTGGCAGACCAGGCGGTACTCCGGGTAGAAATCCGACAAGGCGGTCTGGAACACCCGCGCCGGCGGCATGTCGAGCACGCCCGGTGTGCGGCGCGTCGCTTCCAGCAACATGGCCTCGACCTGGCGCCAGGGCGTGTCATAGCCGATCGTCACCGTGGTGTCGACCACATAACCGCTGCCATGAACGGCACGGGAATAGTTCTTGGTGACCGAGCCCATGACCAGGGAATTGGGCAGGGTCAGCTCCTCCCCCAGGCCGGTGCGGATGCGGGTGGTGAACATGCCCAGTTCGGTGATGGTGCCCTCATGCTCCTGCACCCGCACATATTCCCCAACACGTATGGTCCGCGAAAACATCAGGATCAGACCGCTGGCACCCTGGCCGACGATGCTGGAGGCGCCCAATGAAATCATCAGACCCAGCAGCACCGACATGCCCTTGAAAGCCTCGCTGCCCGAGCCGGGCAAGTAGGGATAGGCCATCACCAGAGCAAACAACCAGATGCCGGTGTTGATGATGCGGCGCGAGGGCCGCACCGTGTCGCGGTCCATCCAGCCCAGGCTGGCCTCACCGGTCTCGATGCGGTCGAACACCGGCTTGAGCATGCCGGTCGCCGCACGCGCCATGCCAAAAATAATCAGGGCGATGAAGAGGTCGGGCAAGGCGCGCAATATGCCGCCGCCGATCTTCACCAGCACCTGGAGAAGGTAGGCGCTGAGTTGCTCGCCCCAGGGGCGTGTGTAGGGGAACTGGCTCAGCACCAGGCTCAGCCACTGGTAGCTGAGCAGGGCAATCAGACTCCAGCTCAGGCCCATCACCAGCCAGTGGCTGAAGCTCAAGAGCTTGTCCCGCTGCAGCAGCGGCGTGCCAGCCAGGTGCAAGGCACCACTGCGCTGCGCCATCTGGGCGGCCAGGCGGGCATCAAGCGCGTGCTGGCCGCGCCGCACCGCCCACACCAGGGCGGCAAACACCAGGCTGGCCGCCAAGCTGATCAGAGCAGCGTGCCAGAGGCGCGACTGGTCACGGCTTTCGCGCGTCTCGGCAATCAAGAGCTCCAGCTGCCGTTTGGCATGGGCCACGGTGCTGTCGAGCGTGGCGCCACTGGCCACGTCGACATCCTCGGGCGTCAGGATCAAGGCCATCTCACCGTCCAGCATCAAGACCTGACCCTGGCCCTCCTTGCGCACCAGCACCACGCCGGCCCCCGAACGGGCCAGCACCTCGTTCATATAGAGATGGGTGCGGCGCGCCCGCTCGGCAGGGCTGACGCCCAAAAACGGCGCACGGTACTCGGCGATGCGGCGATTCAGGATCTGCACCGGTGCGTGGGTCGGCGCCGCCGAGGCCGCCGCGTCCGCCGCCAGCGCCTGGGCACTCGAAGGTCCGGCCGAGATCGCCAGCACAAGGACCAGAGCCCCAGAGCCGAAAACTGACTTCAATGACATGCGCATGCGACGACGCTCCCCGACTGATGGACAGCCAGCCCGCGGCTGGCGCGGCAAGCATATCGCCAGCCGCGCACCAATCTGTCGCAAGGCAGATGCACCAAAACCGGTCTCGCTGGCGCCCGGCACCAAACAGGTTCATGCTGGGCCGGAGCAGGCCGCAGCAGCGCCGCAAGCCGGATCAGGCACAGCCCTTGCATTCATCGCCAGCACTGGCCACGGAGACACCATGCACGCCCTCACCCTGCCCGCCCCGGGCCATTACGACGAGATGCTGCTGCCCAGCGGCGCCCTGCGGCCGCATTACCAGTCCTTCGCGCACTGGTTGCATGCCCAGACCCCCGAGGCCCTGTCCAAGAAACGGGCCGAGGCCGACCTGCTCTTCCACAAGGTCGGCATCACCTTCGCCGTCTACGGTGACGAGGCCGGCGCGGAGCGCCTGATCCCCTTCGACACCGTGCCCCGCATCGTGCCGGCGGAGGAGTGGCGCATGCTGGAAGCCGGCCTGCGCCAGCGCGTCAATGCACTGAACCGCTTCCTCTGGGACATCTATCACGACCATGAGATCGTCAAAGCCGGCCTGGTGCCGGCCGAGCAGGTCTTCGCCAACGCCCAGTACCAGCCGGCCATGCAGGGCCTGGATCTGCCGCATGGCATCTATGCCCACATCACCGGCGTCGACCTGATCCGCCACTCCGACGGCGGCTACTACGTGCTGGAAGACAACCTGCGCGTGCCCAGCGGCGTCAGCTATATGCTGGAAAACCGCAAGATGATGATGCGGCTCTTCCCCGAGCTGTTCGCCAAATACCCGGTGGCGCCGGTGGCCCACTACCCCACCCTGCTGCTCAACACCTTGCGCCATGCCTCGGTGGCCGAGAACCCGACCGTGGTGGTGCTGACACCGGGGCCCTTCAACAGCGCCTACTTCGAGCATGCATTCCTGGCCCAGCAGATGGGTGTGGAGCTGGTTGAAGGCCAGGACCTGTTCGTCAAGGACGAGTTTCTCTACATGCGCACCACGGTCGGCCCCAAGCGGGTGGACGTGATCTACCGCCGCATCGACGATGCCTTCCTCGACCCGCTCGCCTTCCGTGCCGATTCGATGTTAGGCGTTCCGGGCCTCTTGTCCGTCTACAAGCAGGGTCACCTGATCCTGGCCAATGCCATCGGCACCGGCGTGGCGGACGACAAGTCCATCTACCCCTATGTGCCGGACATGATCCGCTTCTACCTCGGCGAAGAGCCCATCCTGCACAACGTGCCGACCTGGCAATGCCGCAAGCCGGCCGATCTCGACCATGTGCTGAACCACATGGCCGAGCTGGTGGTGAAAGAAGTGCATGGCGCCGGCGGCTACGGCATGCTGGTCGGCCCGGCCTCGACGGCGGCCGAAGTGGCCGAATTCAAGGAACGGGTCAAGTCCAACCCGGCCAACTACATCGCCCAGCCCACCCTCTGCCTGTCCAGCTGCCCGACCTTCGTCGAGGCCGGCATCGCGCCGCGCCACATCGACCTGCGGCCCTTCGTACTGACCGGCCGCGAGGTCAATATGGTGGCCGGCGGCCTGACCCGCGTGGCCTTGAAGCAAGGCTCCCTGGTGGTCAATTCGTCCCAGGGTGGCGGAACCAAAGACACCTGGATCCTGGAGGCCTGATCGATGAGGACACAGCCCAAATTCCTGACCGCAGAGCTCGCAGAGAGCCGCAGAGAGTCGCTGAGAACACAGGGGAAGTGCAAGGAGCGCGAAGCGACCTCTGCGCTCTTTGCGCAGCTCTGCGCACTCTGCGTCCCGAATTGTTCGCTGCAGCCATGATTCACCGAGAAGCCCACCATGCTGTCTAGAACCGCCGCCCAGCTCTACTGGATGAGCCGCTATGTCGAGCGCGCCGAAAACCTCGTGCGCATGCTGGACGTCACCCATTCCCTGTCCCTGCTGCCTCAGTCGCGTGGCGCCATGACCGAGTTGGCGGCACCGCTGGCCGTCACCGGCACGCTGGAAGCCTTCACCGCCAGCCAGCAACCGCTGGAGGCCGAGCGCCTGTTCAACTTCATGGCCCTGGACCTGGACAACCCGGCCTCGGTGCTCAGCTGCCTGCGCTCGGCGCGCGAGAACGCCCATGCGGTGCGCGGCCAGATCACCGCCGAGATGTGGGAGGCCATCAACAGCACCTGGCTGGAAGGACGCGAGTTCCCCAAGCGCGGCATCGCCAGCGTCTCCAGCTTCTTCGACTGGGTGAAGGAGCGCTCGCACCTGTTCCGCGGCGCCACCTACGGCACCTTGCAGCGCAACGATGCCTACTGCTTCATCCGCCTGGGCACCTTCATCGAACGGGCCGACAACACCGCCCGCCTGCTCGATGTGAAGTCGCAGCTGATCGAGCCGGCGGTCGACAGCCTGATGCCCGTGGATGTGCCGCAAGAAAGCGCGCCTGATTTCTACGCCTGGAGCGCGCTGCTGCGCTCGCTCTCGGCCTTCGAGGCCTACCACGCCGTCTACCGCGACGCGCTGGACAGCCGGCGCGTGACCGAGCTGCTGATCCTGCGCCCCGATGTGCCGCGCTCGCTGCGCGCCTGCTGCGACGAGATCCGCGCCATCCTGCCGCAGATCGAGGCCCGCAGCGGCTCGCTGGACGCCGGCCGCCAGGTCAAGCAACTGGCCGGCCGCCTGGCCCTGAGCCTGGAGTATGGTGAGGTCGGCGAAATCCTCGCCACCGGCGTGCACCGCTGGCTGACCGGCTTTCTGCAGGAGTCGGCCGAGCTCAGCGATGCGATTCGTGCGGCGTATTTGGAGGCGAACTGATGCCAGGGGATATCGTGAATCGTGACTGGTGAGTCGTGAATCGTGATCGGCTGACTGCCAGGTCACGCATGTTCAGCGAACCACTCACCACCACCCATTCACGATTCACGATTCACGATTCACGACTCACCAGTCACCAGTCACCACTCACCACCATGCACCTCGCCATCCACCACGAAACGGTCTACCGCTACCAGCACCCCGTGCAGCGGAGCACCCAGTATCTGCGTCTGACGCCGAGCGAGGGTGCGCGGCAGAAGGTGCTCAGCTGGGACCTGAGCCTGCCGGGCGCGGCCAGCCGATGCCTGGACGCCTACGGCAATGTCATGCATGTGCTGGCCCTGGACCGGCCGCACAGCGAAATCCACCTCTACGCTCGCGGCGTGGTCGAGACCGACGACAGCCCGCCGACGCCCGACCCACAGGACGGCCGCTTCCCGCCCGAGGTGTTCCTGCGCGACTCGCCCCTGACCCAGGCAGATGCCGCCTTGCGTGACTTTGCTGCGGCCCACGCGGCCGCCGTGGCGGCCGACGCGCGCGACGGCTTGATGGCCATGCTGCAGGCCTTGGCCGTCCACATGCCCTACACCCCCGGCTCGACCGACGCCGCCACGCCGGCCGCCGAGGCCTTTGCCGCGCGCCTGGGCGTCTGCCAGGACCATGCCCAGGTCTTCGCCACCTGCGCCCGCCTGCTCGGCGTGCCAACGCGTTATGTCAGCGGCTATCTGGCGGCGGACACCGAACATGTGGCCAGCCACGCCTGGGCCGAGGTGCGCCTGCCAGGCAGCGCCGCCGAGGGCGGCGGCTGGTTGGGCTTTGATGTCAGCAACCAATGCCTGGCCGGCGGCCGCTATGTCCAGCTGGCCATCGGTGCCGACTACCTGGACGCCTGCCCGGTACGCGGCATGCGCTTGGGTGGCGGCAGCGAGGCCTTGCGAGCCAATGTGCAGGTGTCGGTCGCGCCGGCGCCTCAGCAATGAGCGGCGGCGGGGCGCAAAAGCAGCGGAGATAATCGCAGCGCTCCCGTGCTCCTGAACCTAACATTCCCCCGGCTGCCCCATGACCTACTGCGTTGCCATGCGTCTCGACGCCGGCCTCTTGTTCGCCTCGGACTCGCGCACCAATGCGGGCGTCGACCACATCGCCACCTTCCGCAAGATGAATGTCTTCGAAGCGCCGGAAGAGCGCCTGATCGTGCTGCTGAGCGCCGGCAACCTGGCCACCACGCAGAGCGTGATCAGCTTGCTGCGGCAGCGCCTGGAGCATGAAGGTGAGCACCTGCTGAACCGCAAGTCCATGTACGACGTGGCCGAACTGGTGGGGCGCACGGTCAAGGAAATCGTCGCCCGCGACGCCAATTCGCAAAGCCTGGGCCAGGGCGTGGACTTCGGCGGCAACTTCATCGTCGGCGGCCAGATCCGCGGCGAGGAGCCTCGGCTTTTCCATGTCTACGCCCAGGGCAACTTCATCGAAGCCTGCGAAGACACGCCCTACTTCCAGATCGGTGAGTCCAAGTACGGCAAGCCTATCATCGACCGCGTCATCAACACCGGCACCTCGCTGAAGGAAGCGGCCAAGTGCACGCTGATCTCGTTTGACTCGACCATACGCAGCAACCTCTCGGTCGGCCTGCCCATCGACATGCTGCTCTACCGCGCCAACAGCTTCGCGCCGGCCGCACCGCACCGCGTCACCGCCGACGACCCCTACTTCAACAAGCTGCGCCGCGGCTGGGGCGAAGGTTTGAAGCGGGTGTTCGCCAAGCTCCCAGACGAAGACTGGTTTGCCTGAGAGCCGGGAGCCTCAAGCGGCGTCAACCCGCCAGGCCGACGTAGACCTCTTGCACATCATCGTGCGCATCAATGGCGGCCAGAAAAGCCTCGACCTCTTCCAGCTCGGCACCGCTCAGGCTGACCGTGTTCTTGGGCCGATAACCCAGCTTGGCCGAGACGACATTGAAGCCATGCTGCGGCAGGGCACGGCAGACCAGGTCCAGATCGGCCGCATCGCTGAGGAAGACCGTGGGAGCCACTTCGCCATCTTCATCCGCCTCGCCGAGCTCGAAGTCCTGGGCGCCGGCCTCGATGGCGGCGAGTTCGGCATCAGCGCCTGCTTGGGCCGGGTTCGCCTCGATCAGTCCCAGATAGCTGAAGTCCCAGGACACAGAACCGGCCGCGCCGAGCTGGCCCTTGCGAAACAGCACGCGGATCTCAGACACGGTGCGGTTGACGTTGTCGGTCAGGCATTCGACGATCACCGGCACGCGGTGCGGGGCAAAGCCTTCGTATGTGACGCGCTCGTAGTGCACCGCGTCGCCGAGCAAGCCGGCGCCCTTCTTGATCGCACGCTCCAGAGTCTCGCGCGGCATCGAGGCCTTGCGAGCCTGCTCGACCACCATGCGCAGTCGCGGGTTCAGGTCAACGTCGGCACCGCTCTTGGCGGCCAACTGGATTTCCTTGGACAGCTTGCCGAAGATCTGCCCTTTGGCATTGGACGCCAGGTCCTTGTGCTTTGCTTTCCACTGTGCGCCCATGTTGCTCGGTCCTTTTTGTTGTTTCGAGGGGATGACTCAGCCCCGATTGTCGCGGACGCGTGAGCTGCGCCGCCCGGTATCGAAATTTGCCTTCTTGGCCCTGCAACGGTGCAGTTGGCGCACCTTGTGGGGGCAGGTCTTGCCTCCGACTTGGCCGCTGGGTGCCGGCAATGCGTGCAGTTTGACAAGTTTTGAAACAAATCAAACCCGCATGAGGAATGGCAGACCGGCCACAAGCGGCGATATTTGAGTCCACAACACCCCAGCGACGCTGAAGCCAGGAGCCAGCCATGAACACCAGCGGTCCCACCGCCCCCAGTTTTCTCTACCGCAGCGAGGCCTTTGCCGAAGACCTGCCCGACCTGCCCGTCTGGAGCGCGTCGGAACGCCGGCCGCGCCGGGTGCTGAGATCGCTGTGGGTGGCCGCCGCCCTGTTCATCGGCGCGGGTAGCACCGCCCTGGCCTGGATCGGCTACCGCATTTAAGAGTTCGCGCCTTTTTTACTGCGCGACTGTCATCCGTCGTTGGTCCGGTGTTGGCTCCGACATCACATTCGCTCTGCGAATATGAGTCTCGCCGCAACTTCGTTGTCGGAATCCTCACGTACAGAAAGTACGTTCCGGTTCCTGCGCTCCGTCCGCCTCGGCCAGAGGCCGAGTCCTTCGCCAGTCAGATCCAGTCCTCAGGACTGGATCCGTCCGGGCTCAGCCTAGCCTGACAGCCGCTCGCTACAAAAAATCGCAAACTCTAAGGCGGCACATTCCGGGGCGCTGCTCCCGCAGCCCCCCATTCACATCACATCAAGGCATCAAGCGTCGCGACGACGCTTGACCGCGCCCAGCAGGCCCACCAGGCCCAGGGCCATCAAGGCGTAGCTGCTTGGTTCCGGCACAGGCGCCATGGCCGTCAGCACGATCAGCTGGGACTTGACGCCCGGAAGGGCCGAACCAGTCTGATCCTGTTCGGCGACCAGGTAGATGGTGCCATTCTCGTCGATGGTCACACCTTCGATGCCGTTGTTCGGCAGCACATTGCTGAGATCGAAGCTGCTCAAGACCTGACCCTGGCGGTTGACCTCGACCAGCTTGCGTGAGCCCAGGCTGAGCAAAAGCAGGTTGTCTGCGCCGGCCGTGCCGGTCAGGCTGTCCACGCCCGATAGGCTGGCCACATCCGACAGCGTACTCAGGCCCAAGCTGCTCGGGTCGAACAGGCTGCTCATGGCGGCCACACCGCCGCCCGGCGGGGTGGAGCCATCGCCCGAGGTGGACGGCGGGTTGCCGGTGGCCGCGGCGAAGCTCAGGCTGCCGATCAGCAGGTTTTGCGGTGTCTGCTGCTTGACGGTGATGAAGCTGCCGCCATTGCGGGCGTCGTAGGCCAGGCCTTCGATGCCGTTGTTGCCGACCGCATTGTTGGCAATCGAGACAAAGGCGTTCTTCAACTGGGCGCTGCCGCCATCGACAAAGCTGAAGCGGTAAACATCCTGCAGGCGCTCTTCGCTCAGGGCCAGCACGCCGTCACCCAGATAGGCCAGGCCTTCGGTGTCGTGCTTGGTGCTGCCGGTGCCGCTCCAGTTGAAGGCCATCTTGCCCAGGGTCTGGCCGGTCAGCGAGATCTCGACCACGCCGCTGCCTTCATCGCCTACGTAAAACAGAGTGCCGCGGTCGCGGGCATAGCTGACAGCCGACGCTTCCAAGCCGGAGATCTGGCCTGCTGTCGTGCCACCGAGCAGGTCCAGTGCATAGCTGGCTTTGACCTGGTAGTTGGCGAGGTTGAGGCTGTTGCCGGCTTGAGCCAGGCCGCAAGAGGCGGCGAGCATCGCGAGAAGCAAGTGTTTGATTTTCATAAGGATGAGAAGTCCGTGACTGTGAGCGGGCGAGGCGGGCTGGCTATCAGCGCGAGCGCTTGCGTGCGACGGCGGCCAGCAGGCCCAAACCGGCCAGCATCAAGGCATAGCTTTCGGGTTCCGGCACGGCAGCGGCGATCAGGCCGGGTGAGCCGATCTCCTGACCATCGGCCGAGAGGAAGGCGCCGTTGACGCCGACCACGCTGAGTTGGCTGATGGGGCTGTTGTTCAGGCCGGCCGCGTTGTCGAAGGTCCGAAGCGGCGCTGCTGTGCCGGAAGCGCCGAATTCCACTCGGGCTTGCAAAGCGCCGCTGGTGTCGAACACATTGACCGCGTCGCCGCCGGTACTGAGGCCCACGCCGGCCCCCACATACAAGCCGATCTGCAGGCCCGCTGGCGCCTGGGCCGCAAACCAAGTGTTCAGAAAGCTGGCCGTGACTGCTTTCTCGGTGAAGATCACCGACTCGCCCGCGCCAATGCTGGTGATGCCGGTCAGGGCCACTTTGGCCGTGCCGTTGGAGTTGTCGTCCATGGTCCAGCCGACCAAGCTCAGGGCGCTATTGCCGAAGTTCGTCAGTTCAAACCAGTCGGCGCCATAGGCGGAATTGCCGCTAGACCAGGCCGAGACTTCGGTGATCTTGAGCTGGGCCTGGGCCGGTGCACTGGCGAAGGCCAGGAGGGCGACCAAGGCGCTCAGGGCGGAAGGAGCGGAGAAGGGACGAGCTGATTTCATGTTCTGCCTGGTGGAGTGGTGGGGGCCCGGTCGCCTGGGCCAGGGGGCGCAAGCAGGGGCCAGCCCCCAAGCGCGGCGCCAGTGTGTCCAGGGCCTGTGACAGCTTGATGTGATGCACCAGTGGCGGACCGGCCGCCTACCGGTTGCCCCCTGGGTGCGGGGGTACGGCGTTGCTGGCGCCATGAAGCGAGCCGCTTTCGGCACACTTTGCTGCAGTGCACAATATGGCCATCGCCAACAAGCAGGGGTCCCTGATGCGCCGTGTTGTGTTCAATCAAAAAGGCGGAGTCGGCAAATCGACCATCACCGCCAATCTGGCCGCCATGGCCGCGCACCAAGGCCGGCGCACCCTGCTGGTGGATTTGGACCGACAGGCCAATTCCAGCCGCTACCTGATCGGCGACGCCGCCGACGAGGAACAAGCCGGCGCGGCCGAGTTCTTCGAAACCACGCTCAAGTTCAGCGTGCGCAGCCCAAAGACCAGCGACTTCATCGTCGCCACGCCCTGGGACAATCTGCATCTGATGCCAGCCAGCGCGGCGCTGGACGAACTGCACAGCAAGCTCGAGAGCCGCTACAAGATCTACAAGCTGCGCGACGCCCTGGCCGAGCTGAGCGAGGACTATGACGAGATCTGGATCGACACCCCGCCCTCGCTGAATTTCTACACCCGCTCGGCCCTGATCGCGGCCCAGAGTTGCCTGATCCCCTTCGATTGCGACGAGTTCTCGCGCCGCGCGCTCTATGAGCTGCTCGACAACGTCAAGGAAATCCAGGCCGACCACAACCGCGAGTTGCAGGTCGAGGGCATCATCGTCAACCAGTTCCAGGCCCGCGCCGCCCTGCCCCAGCGCACGGTGCAAGCCTTGATCGACGAAGGCCTGCCGGTGCTAACGCCTTACTTGAGCGCCAGCGTCAAGATCAAGGAGTCGCACGAACTCTCTCGCCCCATGGTCCATCTGGACCCGCGTCACAAGCTGACGCTGGAGTTCGCCGAGCTGTACGCCGGCCTGTCCTGAAGCGACCGACAGCAAGGATCCGAGAGCGGGAACCAGGCTGAAAACACAGCCCCAGGCTTCAAAAGCAAGTAAATCGTGGCCGCGCGCCAGCGCTTGTCACGGTTGTGTCACAGAGCGTCCAAAGAATGGCTCGCAGGTCGCGGCATGGGTGTCATTGCGCACACCTCGCCGCTCCGGCCTGCGCCCTTTGTTTGCCCCACTCTGAGGACTTTGCATGCTGTCTGCACTTCAACTCAAGCTGGGCATGCGCCTGGCATCCGCCCTGCCTGTCGCGCTCTTCCTGGCGCTCTCGACTGCCCAAGCGCAGGTCGTGGAAGTGGCCGGCTCGTCCACCGTGGCCAAGTCCATCGTCGAGCCCAGCCAGGCCAAGCTGCGTGAGGCCACAGGCATCGAACTGAAGATGCTGTCGGTGGGCACCGGCAAAGGCATGCAGATGCTGTTCGACGGCAAGGTCAAGGTGGCGGCCGTGTCGGCCTCGCTGGACGAGGCCGTGGACGACGCCAAAAAGGCCGGCAGCGTGGCCGCGCCCGCGGGCCTGAAGCTGCACACCCTGCTGACCGATCAGCTCGTGCCCATTGTTCACAACGACAACCCGGTGAAGGAGCTGAGCCGCGAACAGCTGCGCGGCCTGCTCAGCGGCAAGCTGCAGAACTGGAAAGAGGTCGGCGGCCCCGACCTGGCCGTGCTGGTCGTGACCGGCGCGCCCGGCTCGGGCACGCGCGGCGTGCTGGAAAAGCAGTTGCTGGCCGGCCAGGCCTTCGCCAGCGGCGCCAAAGAGCTTCGCACCAGCGCCGCCGAACTGGCCGAGGTGGCGCGCGACAAGGCCGCCATCGGCTATGTCGGCTCGGGCACGGCCGAATCGGCCAAGGGCAAGATCAAGGAATTGAAGGCGCCAGCGCTGTCGCGCCCCCTGGGGCTGGTGACGGTCGGTGAGCCCACACCGGAGGTGCGCAAAGTACTCGACTACCTGCTCAGCACGGAGGCCAAAAAGCTGTTCCTGCAATAGCGCCCCGCAGCCCGTTCGGATCCAGGGAGTTCAAATGAAAAAAGAGATCACGATCCAACGCACGCTGCTCGCCGCCTTCGCCGCCGTCATCCTGAGCCTGTCGGCTCTGGCAGGCGTGGCCTTGTGGCAGGTGCACGCCCTCAGCGAACAGCTGCAAGCGGCCACCCAAGACCTGGTGGCCAAGCTGGCCTCGGTGTCCAGTCTTGAGGCCAACAACCTGGGCCGCGCCATCACCGTGCGCGACCTGGCCATCAACGAGGACATCAAGGTCCAAGCCCAGCTGCAGGCCGAGCTGAAAGCCCAGGCCGACGCACTGGGAGCATTGGCCGCCCAGCTGGACCAGAGCCCCTGGACGCCCGAGCAGGCGGCCCAATGGGCCCAGCTCAAGGCCGGCACGGCCACCATGGAGGCGCTGACGCGCCAGCTGCCCGGCATGATCGACGAAGGCCGCTTTGACGACGTCAAAGCACTGGTGGTCGAAAAGGTCCGGCCCGCACAGCTGGCCCTGAACCAGGTCACGGCGCAGCAGCGCCAGCTGGTCAACCAGGAAGCGCAGCAGATGCGGGCCCAGGCCGAAGCCGCCATCCGCGAGGCCCGGCAGTCGCGCGCCGGCATCGTCCTCGGCCTGCTGCTGCTGGCCAGCGCCTCGATCGCCATCAGCCTCTGGGTGGCACGCCGCATCAGCCGCCAGCTTGGCGCCGAACCGCAGGAGCTCATGCGGGTCTGCCAAGCCCTGGCCCAGGGTGACTTCAGCGTGCCGCTGCAGGGCCGGCCGGGCAGCGTGATGGACAAGCTGGAGCACACCCGCCTTTCGCTGGCGCAGCTGGCCAGCGGTATCGCCCAAGCGGTGCAAAGCATGAGCCTGGCTGCGCAGGAGATCAGCGTCGGCAACCAGAGCCTCAGCGGCCGCACCGAGCAACAGTCCTCCTCGCTGCAGCAGACTGCCGCGGCCATGGAGCAGATGACCGGATCGATTCGTGAGGCGGCCGAGCACTCACGTTCCGCCACTCAAATGGCCGACTCGGCGCGCAGCGTGGCCGAGCAAGGTGGCCAGCATGTGCAGCAGGTCGTGCACACCATGAACGAGATCGCCGGCGCCAGCCACAAGATCGCCGAGATCATCGGCGTCATCGACGGCATTGCCTTTCAGACCAATATCCTGGCGCTCAATGCCGCGGTCGAGGCGGCCCGCGCGGGGGAACAGGGGCGGGGCTTTGCCGTGGTGGCCAGCGAGGTGAGGCAGCTGGCCCAGCGCAGCACCCAGGCCGCGCGCGAGATCAAATCCATGATCAACAACTCGGTCGAACGGGTCGAGGTGGGCAACCGCCTGGTCAACGAAGCCGGTGCATCGATGGAACGCATCGTCGACGAGGTCCGCCAGGTCTCGGCCCGCATCGCCCAGGTCACCCAGGCGGCCGAAACCCAGAGCCGGGACATCTCCCAGATCAACGCCTCCGTGTCCAGCATCGACGCCGGCACGCAGCAAAACGCAGCCCTGGTCGAGCAGACCGCGGCCGCGGCCGAGAGCCTCAAGTTCCATGCCGAGAAGCTGGCGCAATCGGTGGCGGTGTTCCGCTTCGCCTGAGCCGACGCGAACGCCTTTCAGCCATGAAAAAGCGGGCTCTGCCCGCTTTTTCTTTTCTTTGTGCTGGGCCCACCCGGGCCTGGTTCAGACCTTGCGGCTGCGCCTGGCCATGAAGCCGACCACACCCAGGCCCGCCATCAGCAAGGCATAGCTGCTGGGCTCGGGCACCGGCGTCACGTCGATGCCGAAGGTGTAGAGGCTGTTGTTGCGGTTGGAGACACCACTGACGGTGATGCTGTAGTTGCCGGCGATGGCGTCGCCCGCGCCCTCCAGGATCTGGAAGGAATTGCCCGCGGTCAGGTTCAGGGGTACAGCGCCGGGCAGGTTGCCGCCGCTGACGGTCGCCTGGAAGTTGCTGAAGGCGAACTCGGGGCGCGAGAAGTTGGCGCTGATCAGCACCGACACATCGCTGTAGCTGCTCAGCGTGAAGTTCCAGGTATCGCTGAAGCTGACGCCGTTGGCGAAGGTCGCCGAATTTTGCTGCGCGCCCGTGGCGGTGATGTCACCGAGGTTGTAGGTGGCGGCCTGTGCCGCGCCACCTGCCAGGGCCAATACGGCCGCGAAGGCCAAGGTCGAGAATTTCATGCCGGAGCCCTTCTTTCTCTGTCGGAAGGTGTCGGGGTCGCTTGCGTCCCGCGCCACCCGTCACTGCGGCAAAACAGCCGCGGTCTGTGAAGCAAGAATATCGCAGTGGAAAAGACCTGGGATCCGCAAAAACGGGGGGGATGGGAAAACACGGGGCCAGCCAGCCACGTGCGCCCCAGTCAGACGGGGCCGTCCACCCGCATCGAGAAGTCCACGGCCTTGATGTCCTTGGTCAGGCGGCCGATCGAGATGCGGTCCACGCCGGTGGCGGCGATCCAGCGCAGCTGATCCAAGGCCACGCCGCCCGAGACTTCCAAAAGCGCACGGCCGGCATTGAGGCGCACCGCCTCGATCATCTCGGCCTCGCTGAAGTTATCCAGCAGCACGCTGACGGCGCCGGCGGCCAGGGCCTCCTGCAGCTCGGCCAGGGATTCGACCTCGATCTGGATGTCCACCCCAGCGTTCAGCGCCTGGGCGGCACGCAAGGCCTCGGACACGCCGCCGGCCGCGGCGATGTGGTTTTCCTTGATCAGGATGCCGTGATACAGCGCGAGGCGCTGGTTGGCCCCGCCGCCCACGCGGACCGCGTACTTTTGCGCCAGGCGCAGACCGGGCAGGGTCTTGCGCGTGTCCAGCACCACACAGCCGCGCGGGTTGCTGCTGGCGCCGGCGATGGCGTCGACATGGGCGCGGGTCAGCGTCGCGGTGGCCGAGAGCAGTTGCAGAAAGTTCAGCGCCGGGCGCTCGGCCGTCAGCAGCAGGCGGCCGTCTGCTTCAATCTGGCACACCAAGGTGTCGGCGGCCATGCGCGCGCCTTCCGCGTACAGCCATTCGATGCGGCTGCTCGGGTCGAGGGCGGCAAACACCGCCTCGAACCAATCGCGGCCGCACAGCACCGCGTCCTCACGCACCCGCACATGGGCTTTGACGCGCCGGCCGGCCGGCACCAGTTGGGCCGTCCAGTCGCACACGCCGACATCCTCGAACAGGGCGTCGCGCACATTGCGCTGGCGGGCTTGGTCCAGGGTCTCGTTGTGGTCAAACATGGCGGGCGGCTTCCGGCAAATACAAAGACCGAGAGTCTAGTCGGGCTCACCGATGCGCAGGCTCAGGGCCGGCAGGCCGTCGATATGGCCGCTGATCTCATCGCCGGGCCGCACGGCACCGACGCCGTCCGGCGTGCCGGTGTAGATCAGGTCGCCCGGCTGCAGGTGGTAGAACTGCGAGAGGTTGGCGACGATCTCGGGCACGCTCCAGATCATGTCGGCGATGTCGCCGCGCTGCTTCTGCACGCCGTTGACGGCCAGGGTGATGGCGCCCGCTTGCAGCACGCCGGTGTCGCTGACGCGCACCAGCTCGGTGATGACGGCCGATTGCTCAAAGCCCTTGGCCGTGTCCCAAGGCCGGCCATTGGCCTTGGCCTCGGCCTGCAGGTCACGGCGCGTCATGTCCAGGCCGGCGGCATAGGCCCAGACGGCGGCGCGCGCCACTTCTGGCGTGACCTTGAACACCGGTGCGCCAATGGCGATCACCAACTCCATCTCATAGTGGTAGTTCTGCGTGCCGGGCGGATAGGGCACGGTGGAGCCCGAAGGTACCAGGGCGCTGGCCGGCTTGCTGAAGTAGAAGGGCGGCTCGCGGTCGGGGTCGGAGCCCATCTCGCGCGCATGGGCGGCGTAGTTGCGGCCGACGCAGAAGATGCGGCTGACGGCATAGCGCGCGCTGCTGCCGCGCACCGCCACGCTGGGCTGTTCGGCCGGGGGGAAGATGTAGCTGAAGCTCATGTCGGGAGGTCCTGCATTGCCTTGTGAGGTTGCCAAGCATACGACCGGGCGGCGTCGCGGCGCTGCTGCGCACTTGGCAATCCGGTCGCCGGTGTGTAGGGTGGCGGCCATGTCGATACGCCCCTCGGCGCCAACGCGTCCTTCTGCACTCCTTCACCTCCTCTCCGCCTGCAGCCTGGCCAGCCTCTTCGGCTGCGCCAGCGGCCCGTCCGGCACCGGCGAGCCCAAGCCCCGCGCCACTCCGGCACCCAGCGGCATCGAACGAGATGGCCCAGAAGCCATCATCCCGCCCGGCTTGGCCCAGGTGCCCGATGCCACGCCCAAGCTGGAGCCGGTCCGCAAGGGCGGGCCCAACAAACCCTACGAGGTCTTCGGCCAACGCTACGAGCCCATGACCGAAGACCTGCCCCTGGTCGAACGCGGCCTGGCCTCCTGGTATGGCAAGAAATTCCACGGCAAGCCCACCTCCAGCGGCGAGATCTACAACATGTACGCCATGACCGGCGCCCACGCGACCATCCCCATCCCCGGCTATGCCCGGGTGCGCAATCCGGCCAATGGCCGCGAAGTGCTGGTGCGCATCAATGACCGCGGCCCCTTTCACCGCGGCCGCATCATCGACCTCAGCTACACGGCCGCGCTCAAGCTCGACATCCTGCGAGGGGTGAGTCCGGTCGAAGTGGAGCGCATCACTTTCGAAGACATCCGCAGCGGCGCCTGGCAGCGCCAGCGCCCGCCCGAAGCGCCCGCGATGCCGGACCAGGAACCGGTCTACGCCGCGGCCGGTGCCGCAACCCAGGAAACCACCCAGCAAATTGCCCAGGCCAGCCTGCCTGCGGCGGAAGCGCCACTGCCACCGGCCCCCAAAGCCGCCGCGCGCGGTTTCTGGGTGCAGCTCGGTGCCTTCTCGCGCCTGGACGGCGCCGAGGCCATGCGCCGCGATTTGTTGGCGGAGCTGGGCTGGCTGGCGCCCCTGCTGGCGGTCTTCAAGGACAGCGGGCTGCACCGCCTGCAGGCGGGCCCCTATGCCTCGCGCGAGGACGCCCGCCGCACCGCCGAGCAACTCAGAACCGCCCGCGACCTGAAAGCGCTCGTGGTCGAGCGGCGCTGAAACAGGCGGGCGAATCGGCCACAGTTTCGGCGGCCGGGCCATTGTGTCGACCGCAGGGCTCAGCGATCATGAGGCAGGCCATGCCTGCTGCCCCTCACTTGCCGTTCTGAGCTGTCGATGTCGCTGTTCGATGCCAATACCCTGCTGCAAGTGAGTGCCGCCTTCCACGGCTTCATGGCACTGGTCTGGCTGATCATGTCGCGGGTGTTCCGCATCGCCCCGACCGCGGCCCTGCTGCTGGCGGCGGCCTATTTCGCCATCATTCCGGCCCTGCTCTGCCTCGATTGCCAGGCCTGGTGGCCGGATGTGCTGCAGGGCTGGTTGCAGAAACTCCTGAGCCTGCTCGGCTTCACCCTGATGGCCCTAGGCATACGCCGCATGATGCGGCTGCGCATGCGCTGGCTGGACATTGGCAGTGTCGCCGGCCTGGCCACCTTGGCCATGCTGGCCGGTAACGCCAGCGGCCGCAGCGCCGCGGCCCTGGCCGCCACTTCGGCCGGCATGGGTTTGCTGACCTTGCTGGCCGCGAAGGACGTGCACACCGGCGGTCGCGCCACCCTGACCGACGGGGTCCGGCGCTTTCTGCTGCTGCCCTATCTGCTGCTGGCGGCCATGTTGCTGGGCCGCAGCGTCTCGCTGCTGTGGATGAACGAGCAGCGACCCTTCTTTGTGCAAGGCGACCACGCCAGCGCTTGGCTGGCCTGGGCCTATCTGCTGCTGACCCTGGCCATCGGCATCGGCCTGGTCGGCATCGTCGTGACGCGGCTGATCGACCGCATCCGCTACATGACCTTGCGCGACCCGCTGACCGATGCCTTGAACCGGCGCGCCCTGGGCAGCGAATTGCAGACCCTGCAGGCCCAGGCCGAGCGGGGCCAGAGTCACTGCCTGGTGGTGCTCGATGTCGATCACTTCAAACGCATCAACGACAGCCACGGTCACGCCGCCGGCGATGCCGCCCTGCTGCATCTGGTGGGTGTGCTGCGCGCCAATATGCGCGACCTCGACCGCCTCGGCCGCCTCGGTGGCGAGGAGTTCTGCGTGCTGCTGCCGCACACCTCCTTGGCCGACGCCAGCCGGGTGGCGCAGCGCATGTGCGAGGCCTTGCGGCGCAGCCCTCTGGTCTGGCGCGAGCAGCCCCTGAAGTTGAGCGCCAGCTTCGGCGTGGCGCCCTGCCAAAGTGGCGACCCGCAGGGCGAACACAGCTTGGCCCTGGCGGACTGGCTGGTCTACCGGGCCAAATCCGAAGGGCGCGACCGCATCTGCGTCGCCGAGCCCGGCGCTGCCCTGGGACGGGTGCTCAAGCCATGATCAGCAACACGCCCACCGATGCCCTGACCCTCTTGGCCGCCACGGTGCTGGAGTTTGGCGTGGCCAGCGTGTTCTGGGCGGTAATGGCGCAAGGCGCCCGACTGGCGCCGCGCGCCTCCTTCGGGCTGGCGGCGGTCAATGCCCTGCTGGCGGTCTCGCTGAGCCTGCACGCACTGCGCAGCACGGCGCCGAACCTGCTTACTTTCTGGGCCTCGGACGTGCTGTCGATTGCTTCGCTCGCGGTGCTGCGAACGGTGCTGCCGACCCTGGTGCGGCAGCCGCTGGCCTGGCGCAGCGCCTTGGCGGTCCTGCTGATCGGCGCGGCGGTGCTGGCCACGCTGCCCTATACCGGTGACATGCGCATGGAAACCCGCTGCGTGTTCGCCAGCCTGTTCGCCTTGGCCCTGATGGCCAGCCTGGACACCTGGTGGGCGCTGCGCCAGCGCGTGTCAGTGCAGATGTCCTTGCTGCTCTCGGGCCCGCTGTTCCTGATCAGCATCTTGCTGCTGGGCCGGCTGCTGGAGTCCCTGCTCCTGCCCGGCAACAACACCGACATCCTGGGCTCGGGCGATTTCAATATCGCCTGGCTCTGGTCCTTGCTGGCCATGAATCTGGTGCTCAACGCCACCATGGCCTTTCTGATCCTGGCCAAGCTGATCCGCCGCATCCAGCGCCTGACCCGCCACGACCCGCTGACCGATGTGCTGAACCGGCGCGCCCTCAGCGAGGCCATCGACACCGAGCACGCCCGCCTGCAGCGCGGCAAGCCCTATGCCCTGGTGATGATCGACATGGACCGCTTCAAGCAACTCAACGACAGCCTCGGCCATGCCGCCGGTGACGCCGCGCTGCTGCGCCTGGTCGAGGTACTCAAGCCCTGCGTGCGCGAGGTCGATGTGCTCGGCCGTTTGGGCGGCGAGGAGTTCTGCGTGCTGCTGCCCCTGACCGACATCGCCGGCGCCGCCTTGGTGGCCGAACGCATGCGCCTGAACCTTGAGGAAAGCCAGTTCAGCTGGCAAGGCAAGGACTGGCCCTTGACGGCCAGCTTCGGTATCGCCGAGGCCGAAGCCTCGGACCCCAGCGCCGACAGCGTGCTCAGCCGCGCCGACCGCGCCATGTACCAGGCCAAGGCGCAGGGCCGCAATGTGGTGCAGGCGTTGGACGCCTGAACCTCGCCTCAAGCCAAGGCGACGCGGTTGCGGCCCAGGTGCTTGGCGCGGTACATCGCGCTCTCGGCCCGCGCCACCAGCAAGTCGGTGGCATAGGGCGGCGCATTGGCCAGGCCGATGCTCAGGGTCACGTCCAGGCCCTCGGCCAGCTGAGCCCAGGGGTACTGCTCCACCGCCATGCGCAGGCGCTCACAGACCTCGACGGCGCGGTCAGCCACGGTGTCGGGCAAGGCGACCAGAATTTGGTCGTCCGCCAGGCGCAGCAGCAGGTCGCGCGCGCGGGTGTTGTCGCGCAGCATCTGCGCCAGCACCTGCAGCACCTGGTTGCCCACGTCCAGGCCGTGCTGGCGGGTCAGGGCGGTGAAACGGTCGACATCGATCAAGGCCAGGGTCAGCGGTGCCGCGGTCAACTCGGCCGCGCGCACCAGGGCCGGCATGCGCGCCGCCATGCACAGGCGGTTGCCCAAGCCGGTCAGGGGGTCGCGCCAGGACGCGTCTTCGGGTTCGGCCGGCTCGGCCAAGGCACGTTGCTCGGCCAGGCCCTGAGTCGCCGGGCGGCGCTCTTCCAGCGAGCGCTCGGCCTCGACCCGGGTGACAAAGAAGCGAGCCTGGGCGGCCAGCTGTGCGACGGCGCGGCCACGCATCAGCGACAGGTGCTGCTCCAGGTGGCGCAGGGCCAAGCTGGCCTCACCCTGCATCTGCGCCGCCCGATAAGCGGCATGGTGCAGGCGGATGCGCAGCTCGCTGAGCGCCCGGCCCTCCGACTCCAGCAGGATGGTGGCCAAGGCTTGCTGAGCGGCCGCGGCGTCGCCGCGCGCCAGCTGCAGCTCAGCCAGGGAACAGCGGGCGCGCCAGCCAAGCGCCGGATAGCCATGGGCATCGATATCGGCCAGGGCTTCATGCAAGACGGCCTCGGCCTCCTCCAAGCGGCCCAGGTGCAGCAGGATCTCGCCACGGTTGCTGTCGCTGATGGCCAGCACAAAGCGCTCGCCAATCGCCAGGGCATGGGGGCGCGCTGCCACCGTGTGCTGCAGTGCGCGCGAGAGCGCATCCTGGCCCTCGCGGCGCTGCTCGGCGCTCTCGCTGTGGCGCAAAAGCTTGAAGTGACTCAGGCCCACGGTGGCGAGGTTGTTGTGGGCAATCAGGCGCTCGGCCGCGCCGGCCTGCTCGCCCACCAGGGCGGCCGCTTCGTTCATCAAGCGTTCGGCCTGCCAGGGGTCGCCCATGCGTTCGAGCACGGCACCGACGGCGTTCAGGGCCAGCGCAACCAGCTTGGGGTCGGCCAGCTCGCGGGCCCGCGCCAAGGTTTCATTGACATGGGCCAGGGCCGATTCGAAGTCCCCCTGCTCGGCAGCCGAAAACGCCATCCAGCGCAGCAGCTCGCACAGGGAAGCGCTGTTGCCCTGCTCGCGGAACAGCGGCATCAGGTGCTGGGCGGCGCTCAGCATCTCGACCATCTCGCCGCGCCGGTACAGGTAGAAGCAGCGCCAGCGGCCGGCTTCCAGGTACTCGCTGAACTGGCCCTGGCTGCTGGCGATTTCCCAGGCGCGGGTGGCGGCGGCAAAGCCCAGGCTGAGATCGGCCTGGGCCTGGGCGCGCGCCACCTCCAGACAGGCGGTCAGGGTTTCGCCGCTGGCTTCCTCGTCGCTGTGCAGTACGGCTTGCATGGGCGTCTCGATTCAATGGAGGCGCAAGCGTAGCCGATTTGCAGGCCGGTTTTGCCCCCTCAGCCGAGCGGTAGCGCCTCAGAGGTCTGCGCTGGGCTCCGCGGCCTCGAGCACGCTGACAATGAACCGGCTCTTGGCCTCACGGTAGCCATGTTCGCCGAGGCCGACCGAGCGCCGCTTGACGAGGTTGTACTGCTCGACCAGGGCTGGGTCGGCCCGCAAGGCATCGCGGAAGCGCAGAAAGTCCTCGAACTTCGAGCCCGCTGCCACCACCTGGACTGCATGCTCGGGCGCCTGCTGCGGCGCATTGAGCATGCACAGCTCGGGCGTGCGCAAGGTGTCGCGTTGCTCGGTGTAGCCCTGGGCCAGCAGCCGGGCCACGGTATCGGCATGAGCCGCGGCGGCCACGATCAGACAAACGTCCAGATCGCCTTTAGACACTGCACCCGGTACGGCCGAGGAACCGATGTGTTCGAGTCGCCCCTCAGGCACCCACTCGCGGAGGGCGAGGGCCAGGGCCTCAAAACGGGCGGCCAGCGGGGCTTGGTAAGCGTCGGCGGTGAACAGTTGCATCGGTCGGTCGCGAAGATGAGCCGGCAAAGGCCCGATCCTGCCATTTTCGCCCAGGGCCTGTTCACACGACGCCGCTCGCTCAGCGGCTGGTCGGCATTACAAACTCGGCACCCTTGGCGACGCTGGCCGGCCAACGCTGCATCACGCTTTTCTGCTTGGTGTAGAAGCGCACGCCCTCTTCGCCGTAGGCATGCATATCGCCGAACAAGCTCTTCTTCCAGCCGCCAAAGCCCTGCCAGGCCATGGGCACCGGGATGGGCACATTGATGCCCACCATGCCGACCTGGATGCGGCGCACGAATTCGCGGGCGATGTGGCCGTCGCTGGTGTAGCAGGCCACGCCGTTGCCGAACTCATGGGTGTTGACCAGCTCAACTGCGGCCGCGAAATCGGGCACGCGCACGCAGGCCAGCACCGGGCCGAAGATCTCCTCGCGGTAGATGCGCATCTCGGGCCGCACATGGTCGAACAGGGTGCCGCCGGTGAAGAAACCGCCCTCATGACCGGCCACCTGATGGCCGCGGCCGTCCACCACCAGACTGGCGCCCTCCTCCACGCCCAGGGCGATGTAGTTCTCGATGCGCGTCAGCGCCTCGCGGCTGACGATGGGGCCCATTTCGGCATCGAGTTCCATGCCGTTCTTGATCTTGAGGCGGCGGGCCCGTTCGGCCACGGCCGGGATGATGCGATCGGCCACATCGCCGACCAGCACCGCCACCGAGATCGCCATGCAGCGCTCGCCGGCCGAACCGTAGGCCGCGCCGATCAAGGCATCGACCGTCTGTTCGATGTCGGCATCGGGCATCA
The DNA here is from genome assembly GCF_025717675.1 of Paucibacter sp. DJ2R-2. Lineage (GTDB taxonomy): Bacteria > Pseudomonadota > Gammaproteobacteria > Burkholderiales > Burkholderiaceae_C > Paucibacter_A. The sequence goes on along the minus strand of NZ_JAJIRT010000014.1, from coordinate 111,657 downwards.
CCACCATATGGTTCTTGGCCCCGCCCAGGGCCTGCACGCGCTTGCCCTGGGCCGCGCCTGTTTGGTAGATGTACTGGGCGATGGGCGTGGAGCCGACGAAGCTGAGCGCCTTCACATCGGGGTGGTGCAGCAAGCCGTCCACGGCCAGCTTGTCCCCCTGCAGCACATTGAACACACCATCCGGCAGGCCAGCGCGTTGCAGCAGCTCGGCCACGAACAGGCTGGGCGAGGGGTCACGTTCGCTGGGCTTCAGGATGAAGCAGTTGCCGGTCACCAGGGCCAGCGGCGCCATCCACATGGGCACCATGAAGGGGAAGTTGAAGGGGGTGATGCCGGCCACCACACCGAGCGGCTGGCGCAGGGTCCAGTTGTCCATGCCGGCCGAGACCTGGTCGCTGAAATCGCCCTTGAGCAGCTGCGGTGCACCGCAGGCGAATTCGACGATGTCGATGCCGCGCGCCACCTCGCCCTGCGCGTCGGTGAAGACCTTGCCATGTTCGGCCGTGATCATGGCGGCCAGCTCGTCCTTGTTCGCGTGCAGCAGCTCCAGGAACTTGAACATCACCCGCGCGCGGCGCAAGGGCGGCGCATCGGCCCAGGCCGGGAAGGCCGCTTGCGCCGCGGCCACGGCGGACTCCACATCGGCCGCGCTGGCCAGTTGCACCTGGCGCACCACCTGACCGGTGGCCGGGTTGTAGATCGGCTGGCTGCGCCCCGAGCTGGCGGCCTGTGCACGGCCGTTGATGAAATGGCCGACATCGTCGCGGCGCTCGAAGGGAGGAACGGGGTTGTGGCTCATGGCGGGGGGTCTCCGGGTCGGTGGCCCAGTCTAGGCAGGCCGGGCTGGGCTGCCAATCCATATTCAGCAACTTGATTGTTCGGCAAAATGAACAATCATGAAGTCACCCACCAGCACCGAAGCGCGTCCTGACCAGCTCTGGGGCCAGCTCCACGCCCTCAGCGTGATCGCCCAGCTGGGCAGTTTCACCAAGGCTGCGCAGCGTCTGGGCCTGTCCAAGGCCGCGGTCAGCCAGCGCATCGCCGACCTGGAGCGCCAATTGGGTCAGAACCTGGTGGCACGCACCACGCGCTCGGTGCGCCTGAGCGAAGCCGGCCAGCGCCTGGTGGCCGAAACGGCCGCGCCGCTGGCCCAGATCACGGCCGCCCTGGGTGCCAGCCGCGACGCCGTCGGCCAACCGCGCGGCCGCCTGCGCCTGAGCGCGCCGGTGGCCCTGGGGCGCCAGCATCTGGCGCCGCTGCTGAATCGTTTTTGCCAGGACTACCCGGAGATCCAGATCGAGCTGGACCTGTCCGACCGCCTCGTTGCCCTGGCCCAGGAAGGTTTCGACCTGGCCGTGCGCCACTGCAGCGCGCCGCTCGACAGCCATGTCGCTGTCAAGCTCTGCGACAGCCGCGCCCTGCTCCTGGCCAGCCCGGCCTATCTGCGCCAGCGCCCGGCGCCGAGCCGCCCTGAGGATCTGGCGGAACACGCCTGCCTGGCCTACTTGCGCCCCGGGCCGGCGCAGTGGCTGTTCGAGCGCCAGGACGTCGGGCAGGAGGCGGAGCGCGTGAAAGTGCAGGTGCAAGGCCCGCTGCGCGCCGGCAATAGCGAAATCCTGCGCGAAGCGGCGCTGGACGGACTGGGCCTCGCCCTGCTGCCCGATTTCAGCGCCGCTGCGGCGCTGGCGAGCGGCGAGCTGGTCGAACTGCTGCCGGACTGGCGGCCGGTCGGCTTCTTTGGCGACGCCATCTACGCCCTGCGGCCCTGGAGCAGCGCCACGCCGCGGCCGGTGCAACTGCTGGTGGCGGCGCTGCGCCTGGCCTTGGCGGGCGGCTTTGGCGCACCGGCAGCGCCGGGGCAAAAAAAACGCCCACCTGGCAGGCCAGATGAGCGTTGAAAGTCCTCGAAAGGACGTCGTTGGGACGTTTGCAAGGGTTCGTGGAACGCCTCGCTTGGTCCGTACTCTAGGTGGCGAAAGCCGGCCTGGGTATCCCCATTCGGTGGGAGTTCTCCGGCACTTGACCGGACAGCCGTGGACAAGCACAGCTTCCGCCGGACAATAGCGTCATGAATTCAAACACCAAGCCGCCGCGCCCACGTTCGCCCGCCCACGCCCCCCGACAGGCCCCCGGCCGTCGCCCAGGCTCGGCGCCGGGCCAAGGCCCCAATGCCCGGGCTGGCAGTCGGCCTGGCGAGCGCCCAGCACCGGCCGCCGCCGTGAAAGCGCCGGCCGAGCCACTGAACGAAGCCGAACTCGAACATTTGCAGACGCTGCTGGATCAGGTTCCGGCGCCCCTGGAACCGCTCGATGTCAGCATGCTGGACGGCTTTCTGGTCGGCGTGCTGTTGCAGCCCAAGGCCGTGCCGGCCTTTCAGTGGACCCGCCATGTGCTGGACAGCGAGGAAGGCCGCAACCCGCCCGAGCGCTTCGACAGCCGGCCGCTGCTGGCCCTGGTCAAGCGCCGCTACCAGCAGCTCAACCAAGCCATCGTCGACCGCCAGTGGTTCGACCCCTGGGTGTTCGAGATGCAGGGCGAGGATGAAGAAGACGAGGCCGAGCCCTCTGAAGTGGTCTTCCCCTGGGTGGCCGGCTTCGCCCTGGCCACCGAACGCTTCCCCGAGCTGATGCGCGAGGACGCGGCCGACCTGCTGGAACCCCTGGCCGCCATCTTCATGCACCTGGATCCGGATGACCTCGAGGACGCCGACGACTTGCTCGAAGAAATCGAGTCGCTGGAGCCGCCCAAGGATCTGGAAGAGGCGGTGGAAGGCCTAGTCAGCGCCTGCCTGATGCTGGCCGACGTCAGCCGGCCGCAGGCGAAACCGGCAGCCCCGCAGCGCCCGCCGGCCCGGCGCGGCCCGCCGCCGCGCGGCCGCTACTGAAGCCGACTCAAGGCTTGGGGGCCCGCGGATCGCGGGTCTGGCGCTTCATCCAGTCGCTCATCTCGCGCAACACATGGCCTTGCGACTCGCGCGCCGCATAACCGTGTGACTCCAGCGGCAAGGTCACATAACGGACCTTGCCGCCGGTACCGGCCAGAGCCTGGTACAGGCGCTGGGTCTGGATCGGATAGGTGCCCGGGTTGTCGTCGTTCTCGCCGTGGATCAGCAAGATGGGTTCCTTGAGCTTGTTGGCGTAGTTGAACGGTGACAGGCGCAGGTAGACGTCTTGCGCCTCCCAGTAGGTGCGGCGTTCGCTCTGGAAGCCGAAGGGCGTGAGCGTGCGGTTGTAGGCGCCGCTGCGCGCAATGCCGGACTTGAACAGGTCGGTGTGGGCCAGCAGATTGGCCGTCATGAAAGCGCCGTAGCTGTGGCCGCCCACCACCATCTGAGAGCGCTCGCTGACGCCCAGCTCCACCGCTTTGTCGATGATGGCCTGGGCATTGGCCGTGATCTGCTCGACAAAGCTGTCGTTGACCGTCTTCGGATCGCCGACCACGGGCATGGTCGCGTCCATCAACACCACATAGCCGTCGAGCAGCAACATCAGCGGGCTGGTGCCGCCGAAGGTGTTGAAGCGCGTGGCCGAGCCGCTGACCTGGCCGGCGGTCGAGGCATCGGTGAACTCCAGCGGGTAGGCCCAGACGAAAGTCGGGCGCGGCTCCCCCTTCTTGAAATCGGGCGGCAAGTAGAGCCAGAAGCTCAGCTCCACGCCATCGGCGCGCTTGAACTTGACCAGCTCGCGCTGGATGTCGCGCAGCTGCGGCGTCGGGTCGCGGTGCTGGGTCAGGGCCTGCATCTGGCCGAAATCGGCACCGCTGCGCAGCAGCAGATTGGGCGGCTCGTTGAAGGTCTCACGGCTGCTCAGCAAGCGGCCATCGGCCAGCAAGGTGATGGGCCGCTCGTAGTGCGTGCTGCCGGACTGGAACAGGCGCTCGGTCTGGCCGGTCTTGAGGCTCAGGCGGTCGATGAAGGGCCGGTCGCCGGCCGGGCTGGCGCCCTGGCCGACCAGCAGCAAGCGGTCTTCAGCATCCAAGCGCGCGACGCTGTGGCCGTTGGGCAGCACACGGGTCAGCGGCTGGCCGGGATCCTTGTAGCGGTCACGTTGCGAGCGGTCCTGCAGGCGCTGCGGCGGCGCGCTGCCGTCCAGCGCCAGCAGGTCGACGCTGAGCCAGCGGCGGTCACGGTCGAACTCGGCCACCAAGGCGCGTGGCTTGGACTCGACAAAACTCAGGTTGATCAGGCGGCCGGCGGTGCGATGGACCTCTCGCGCCTCGCCCTGGTAGGGCGCGTCCAGGCGCATCAGACGGTCGCGATGGCTGACCTTGGTGTTCGGGTCACCGCCGTCCAGAGCTTCCACCCAGTAGACAGCGCCATCGGCCAGGGGCGAAGCCCAGTAGTCGCGCGGGCCGGTGATCACGCCTTCGACCGGCACACCTTGGCGGGTCTTGACGGCGCCCAGGCTGCGCAGCAGCTTGCCCTGGGCGTCGCGCAGCTCGACCTCGCGGCCGAAGTCATTGGCGCCGACCTGGTAGCTGAAGGGCGGCACCAGGCGTTCGACCAAGAGCGCGCCCTGCGTGCCCACGGTCTGTACCTGAGCGATCAGGCCCGGCGCGCCGATCTCGCGCGAAGCGCCACTGCGCAGGTCCACCCGGCGCAGCACGGCGCTGGCCTGGTGCTGGAACAAGGCCTCGTCCTGGCGGTTCTTGAGCAGGTCCTGGCGCGTGTACTCGGGCGAGGTCTGGCCCATGGACTCCTGAATGGACGGACCGCTGGGTACGCTGAACTGCGGTGCCGGGCCGCGCTGGTCCGGCACGGCCACCACCACCAGCTCGTCGGCATTGAGCCAGGCCACATTGCGCTCGTACATGGTGTTCAGGCGCACGCCGCGCAGCGGCTTGAGCGCGCCGGTGGCGACCTCACCGACCCAGAGCTCGATGGCCTTGTCGCTGCGGCGGTTGAGCAGGAAGCGGCGGCCGTCCGGCGACCAGCGCAGCTGGTGGAAAGCGCCACCGGCCGGCAGGCGCAGCTCGCGCGCCGGCGCTTCGGGCCGTGCCAGGTCACGCAGCTGCAAGGACTCAATCACGCTCAGCATCTGTGGGCCGCCGGCCGCGGCGTCATACCGGCCACCGGCCAGGCGATGGATGGGGCGAGCCAGATCGGCGATGGTGCGGTGACGCTGCAACTGAAGCACCGCCAGCGTCTTCTGATCGGGCGAGAGCTGGTGCACCGGCAGGCCCGGCGCGTCGAGCACGGCACGCATGGCCGCCGAAGGCTGCTGATAGCCCTCGGCATCAGCCGTGGCAGTCGCTGCTTGCGGCGCTTGCGCGAACGAGGGATTCAGGCAGCCCAGGGCCAGCGCAATGGCCAGGGGCAAGAGACGAGGGGCGGGGCTGAAGGCCATGAGTCTGTGTCGCCGTTTTGAAACGAAGCGAGGACTCTAGCAGCGCCGACCACGGCGCCCCACCTGTCGGGTTTACTGAGTGAAGAGGCGTGCGGCGTGCAGACCGAGGCCCGTGGCCACCGACGCAAAACGGTCGCCGCGCACATGCTGGGCTTGCGGGTAGTCGGCGGCGATCTTCTCGGCCAGGAAGCGCAGGCCGGTGGAGCCGCCGGTGAAGTAGAGCGCGTTGATCTGATCGGGCCGCAAGCCGGCCTGGGCCACGGCCTCGCGGCCGGCCTGGACGATGCGGCCAATGTCGGCTTCCAGCGCCTGCACCGCCACCGTTTCGCTCAAGGCAACTTCGAGGCCGCTTTCGACCAGGCCGAGGTCGATGACGGTGTCGCCACCGCCGGAGACGGCAATCTTGGCGTCTTCGGCACGGCCGGCCAGTTCGTGGCCGAGGTGATCTTCCACCACCGTCATCAGGCGCTGGTGGTGCTGGATATTGCCGTAGAAGCTGCGCATCTGGCGCAGCTCGGCCACGCGCTGCGGGCTGTAGACGGTGTTGATCAAGTGCCAGGTGGCCAGGTCGAAATAGACGCCGCTGGGTACTTCGCGCGGCGGCGAACCGGCACGCTCGGGGCCGAAGCTGCGGTAGCCGAACTCGCGCAAGACGCTGGCCAATTCGATGTGGCGGTCGAAATCAGTGCCGGCGATGTGCACGCCGTGGTTGGCCAGGATGTCGTCGCGGCGATCGAGGCGGTTCATGCGTTCGGGGCCGACGCGCACGACGGAGAAGTCGGAGGTACCGCCGCCGATGTCGGCGACCAGCACGATCTGCTCACGGTCGATCTGGTGCTCAAAGTCGAAGGCCGCCGCGATGGGCTCGAACTGGAAATGCACCTCGTCGAAGCCGACCTTGTGGGCGGCCGCTTCCAGCGAGGCTTGCGCTGCGGCGTCACGCGCCGGCTCACCATCAACGAAGAACACCGGCCGGCCCAGCACCAGCTTGTTCAGGGCACCGACGGCACCCGAAGCCTGCGCCGTGTTACGCAAGCGCTTGAGGTAGCCGGCCAGGATGTCCGAGTACTTGACGCCTCGGCCGCCACCGACATCGGTGGTCTGCTCGATCAGGCCCGAACCCAGGATGCTCTTCATCGAGCGCATCAACCGGCCATCTGCCCCCTCGACATAAGCCGCCACCGCCGCACGGCCGAAGGCGCGCGGCGGGCCATCGGCATCATGCCGGCCTTCCACAAAGTAGAAAACCGCCGTGGGCATGGTGGTGTGCGCGCCCTCCAGTTCCACCAGACGCATGCCTCCCTCCTCCTTGGGCACGGCAATCGCCGAGTTGGAGGTGCCAAAGTCAATGGCGCAGAAGGACGGGGCGGAAGCGTGGCTCATGGGAAAACGGCAGGAATGGGCCGAACGGCAGGGGGGCGCGGATTGTACCGGCCCGCCTGCGGCAGGCGCGCCCGGGCTGCCTGACTCAGAAGCCCGAACCGTAGAAGTTGAACTCCATGGGCGGGCGGCGTCCGGCCATCAATTCGGCCAGGGCATGGCCGGAGCCAGCGCCATGGGTCCAGCCCAGGGTGCCGTGGCCGGCATTGAGCCAAAGATTGGCAGCCTTCTTGCTGCGGCCGATGTAGGGGATGTTGGTCGGCGTGCTCGGGCGCAGGCCGGTCCAGTAATTGGTCTCGCTGAGGTCGGCCACACCGGGGAACAACTCTTCATAGCGCTTGACCAGGGCCTCGCAGCGGGTGCGCGAGGTTGGACGGCTGAGGTCGCTGTCGAAGCCGCAGAGCTCGGCCGTGCCGGCGATGCGGATGCTGTCGCCCAGGCGCGAAATGGCGATCTTGCGGGTGTCGTCGAGCAGGCTGACGACGCTGGCTTGCTCCGGCTTCTTGAGCTTGAGCGTGGCCGAATAGCCCTTGGCCGGGTAGATGTTGAGGAACTCGCCCAAGGGTTTTACCAGTGCGGGCGTGAAGGACCCCATGGCGGCGACAAAAGCGTCGGCGCGCAGCTCACGCTTCTTGCCACTGCGCACGTCGGCAATCTGCACCGCGTCGATCTGCTGGCCGCTGCGCGAGAGCTGCAGGATGTCGTGCTCGTACAGGAAGGTAGCGCCGCGCTGCTGACAGAGCTGGGCCAGCTTTTGCGTGAAGACCTTGGCGTCGCCCGATTCATCGCTGGGCGTGAAGGTGCCGCCGTGGATGTTGCGGCCGAAGGCAGCCAGGGCCGGCTCGATCTTCAGCACCTCATCGCGGCCCAACACGCGGCGGTCCACGCCGTGGCGACGCATGATCTCGGCACCGGCGGCACCGGCCTCGAAGTCGGCCTGCGAGGAGAAGAAGTGCAGGATGCCTCGCTCCAGGCGCTCGTACTCGATGCCGGTCTGGCTGACCAGGGTCTTGAGCGACTCATGGCTGTAGCGGCCCAACTGCACCAACTGCTCGACATTGCGCTCAAAGGCGGCGTTGCTGCATTGGGTCAAAAAGCTCAGGCCCCAGATCCATTGCTTGGGGTCCAGGCTGGGGCGAAACAGCAGGGGCGAGTCGTCGCGCAGCAGCCACTTGGCCACCTTGAAGGGCGCGCCGGCATTGGCCCAAGGTTCGCAGAAGCTGACCGAGATCTGCGCGCCATTGGCGAAGCTGGTTTCCAGCGCCGCATCGGGCTGGCGATCCACCACGGTCACCTCATGGCCTTGCTCCAGCAGGTACCAAGCGGTGCTGATGCCGATGATGCCGGCTCCCAGGACGACGACTTTCATTGCGTGTACTCCACAAGTTCAAATTCAAACGCCAATGGGACCCAGCAGCAGTTGTAATCCCAAGGCAAACATCAGCAAAGCGATCAGTGCATCAATGCCGCGCCAAACCAACGGCCGGCGCAAGGGGCCGGCGGCCGCGGCTGCGCCAAAACCCAAAAGCGTGAACCACATCACGGATGCCAGGGAGGCGCCCGTCGCGAACGCCCAGCGCAAATCCGCCGGCTGCTGGTTGCCGAGCAGGCCCAAGAGCACCACCGTGTCCAAATAGACATGCGGGTTCAGATAGGTCATGGCCAGTGCGCTGAGCAAGGTGGCTGCCAAGCCGGCCGAACCGGCGGCAGCTTCGAGCGCACCGGTGCCGCGCCAGGCACGGAGGGCTGCCTGCACGCCGTACCAGAGCAGGAACAGAGCGCCGCCGTAGCGAAAGGCGTTCATCAACCAGGCACTGGAGGCGATGGCGGCGCCGAGGCCGAAAACGCCGAGGCAGATCAACAACAGATCTGACACCGCGCACAGGGCCACCACCGGCGCCACATGGCTTCTCAGCAAACCTTGACGCAGCACCAAAGCGTTTTGCGCACCAATGGCCATGATCAAACTGGCGCCGCTGAGCCAGCCTTGGGTCATGGCGCCGAGGGCGCTGGGGTTGCTATCCATCATGGGTGGCGGATTGTCGGCAGAGTCCGTGCAAACCAGAAGCGTGATTCATATTTGTCGGCGTACATTAGCCGGACTTATGAAAGACCTGGATTCCGCTGGACTGGACTGCTTGGCCGCCCTGGCCGATGAGCGCAGCTTCGAACGCGCCGCTCAGCGCCTGTCCATCACCCAAAGCGCCATCTCGCAGCGCCTGCGCAGCCTGGAGGCGCAAGTCGGCCAGCTGCTGGTGGTGCGCTCACGGCCGCTGCGTCTGACCGAACCGGGCAAGGTGCTGCTGCGCTTTGCACGCCAGCTGCAGGCACTGCGCACCGATGTGGCGCGCGAACTGGGCGCGCAGGTGGCGCCGAACGAGCGCATCGCCATCGCTATCAATGCCGACAGCCTGGCCACCTGGGTGCTGCCGGCCCTGGACCCGGTGGTGCAGGCCGGCCTGCGCGAAGGCTATGGCCTGGAGCTGGTGGTGGACGACCAGGACTTCACCCATGATTGGCTACGCCAGGGCGAAGTGCTGGGCTGTGTCAGCACGGTCAGCCAGGCGCTGCGAGGCTGTCTGGTGCAACCGCTGGGGGTGATGCGCTATGTCGCTGTGGCCAGCCCGGAATTCCTGCGGCGGCAACTGCCCGAGGGCCTGAACGAAGCCAATTTCGCCAGCACGCCTTTTCTGGTCTTCAACCGCAAGGACGACAGTCAGGTGCAGTGGGTGTCCAAGGCCTTCCAGGTGCAGGCACCGCGGCTGCAAGAGCGCTATGTGCCGTCCAGCGAGGCCTATGTGCAAGCCGTCCGCATGGGTTGGGGTGTCGGCGTGGCGCCGGAGTTGCAGGTGCGGCCGCTGCTGCAGAGCGGTGCGCTGGTGCTCCTGCGGCCGGAGTTGAGCGTCGATGTGACGCTGTACTGGCATCAGTGGAAGCTGATGTCGGACCTGGTGGCTGCACCGGCGCGGGTGGCCTTGCTGGACCAAATCGGCCGCGCGCTGGCTCTGGGCGCGCGCGCAGCCCTGTCGATGTGATGTACGTTTATTCGGCCCGTGCCGAAGATGCAGCCGGCGCCGCCACGGCAGCCACCACCACATCTGCACTTGCGCCCGGCTGAGCCATGCGGCGGGTCTCGGGGCGGGCCTGATCCTGGACCGAACTGGCCAGCACCACGGCGCTGCTCATGACCATACCGACCATGCTCAGGGCGAGCCACTTCATCAGAGATGCATTCATCGGGACTTCTTGGTTGGAGTTCGTGACGCAGTTGGCGTCTTGGATGGCACGGAGAATAGCCACAACGGTCTGGGCTGACCATCCATCCAAGGGGGGAGTGAAGGGTTTTTCCCCTCACTGCCTGGTAAGGATTTGTGAGCGCGCGATTTTGCCACACCCAAAAACCGTGTCTTTTTACCAACTGTGCCGCGAAGAGCACCCAGTTTGGGGATTCGCAAACTCGGGCCATCGCGCACACTGGTTTCGCAGCTACTGATGCTCGCTTTACCCACCGATGTGCGAGGTTTGACATGCGATTCGCCCCAGCTTTGCGCTTCTTCCGCCGCAACTCGCCCACCGTGCATGAGCAAGACCCGGCCGACCTCGGTACTGCCTTCGGCATGGAGGCCAGCCTGGAAGATGGTGACGACTACCGCGCCAGCATCAGCGAGGTGGAACTGGAGTCGCAGCGCTCCCGCGCTGCGCTTGAATCCCCCTTGGCCTGGCTGTCTGCCAAGCGCAACTGAAACGACGCGCTCAGCGCACCAGCAGCACCGGCACGCTGCAATGCGCCATCACTTTGGTGGCCACTGAACCGAGCACCAAATTGCCGATCGCGCTGTGGCCATGCGAGCCCAGTATGAGCAGATCGAACTTGCCTTTTTCGGCTGCACTGGCGATCACGTCGGCCGCCGGCCCCACCTTGTTGACGAACTCGGCCGGCAATTTCTGCTTGGCAAAGAAGCTGCGCAAAGTTTTCAGGACCTTCTCGCCTTCGTCGGCGTAATAGCCCTTCAGCAAGTCCTTGTCGAGCACGGCAGCCGCCCGCGGCGGAATGGCCGGCACCGCATGCAGCACGGTGTACTGGTGTGCACCGCCCAGCCATTCATCGTGGGCGGCCAGATAGGCCAGCATGCGCTTGGTGTAACTGCTTCCATCAACGGCAACGAGAATCTTCATCGACAACACTCCTTGATGCGCCGAGAACAAGTGTCCGGCTTCAACTTCGAAGTCTGACACAGGAGCGCACTGCCCTGCTGATGTCGATCAAGCCCGATCGGGAAACACCTCGATCAACAAGCGGGGCTCGAAGCCCGCCGGTTCGCCCTTGCGTCCGTGGCCACGTGCATTGCAGACCACCCGCGTGTCACCGCCGGCATGCTCAAAGCGATAGTCGTTCTGGCAGTGCAGATGGCCGTGCAACCACAGGCGCGCGCGCGGCAACAGGGCTTCGTCGTCATTGCAGAAACTGGCCGTTCCCGGCTGCTTGCCATAGCGCGGGTCCGCACTGCGCAAGCTGGGCGCGAAATGGGTGATGACCACGGTGGCATCCCAGTCCGCGCCATGCTCAACTTGGCTCAGCTCACCCTCCAACCAATGCAGGCAGCGCAGGGCTTGCTCCCGCACCGCGGCGGCGTCAAAGGAAGCGCCGCCACGGGTTGCGCCCATGACCCGCTGAAAGTAGCTGCCGGCGCGCAGGGCGCGTTCGCGCTGCGCCGGGCCGAAAGCATCGAAATCGCTCCAGCGCGTACTGCCAAGAAAGCGCACCCGTCGCCCGGCAGCGTCGCTGCGGATGCAGGCGCTGTCGTCGAGCAAGGTGAAGCCGAGTTCGTCCGACAAGGCTTGCAGGCCCGAACGGGCCTGATCAAAGTCGCGCCCGTCGTATTCGTGATTGCCGGGCACAAACAAAACCGGCACGGGCCAATCGCGAAAACGGCGCAAGCCGTCCCAGCGGCTGTCTACATCGCCAGCCAGCACCAGCAGGTCGGCGCCGGGCGCGGGCTCAGGGTCGAAGGACTCCGTCTCCAGATGGAGATCGGACAGCAGTTGCAGGCGCATCAGGGTTGCGCCAGCTCAGCAAAACCGCGCCACGCTCAGTTGGCGCCGTGACACTGCTTGTACTTGCGGCCCGAGCCGCAGTGGCAAGGGTCGTTGCGGCCGAGCTTGGGGCCTTCGCGACGCAGCGTCTCGACGTGGTAGCGCTGTTCTTCGGTCAGATCGCGCAAATCGGCCACGGTGACGATCAGTTCCTCGATCGCCTCGTCCAGATCCTTGAGCGGGTGCTCGCGGTCCAAGGTGGCGACAACTTCCTTCTCTTCGTCCGTTTCCGCGGGCAGATGGCGGTACAGGCGCGCCAGGGCGGCCATCACGGCATCGTCCGGCATATCGGCCAGATCGGGGAAGCACAAAGCGGCATGCTGGAAACCCGCCACCCAGGGCATCAGCGTGCGCGAAATCAAGCTCATGCCGGCATAGGTGGCCCGAGCCTGGGCGTCTTCCTCGCTGCCATCGGCCGGCGCCGGCGTTGCAGCTTCCGCATCGCCTTCGGCAGGCTCTTCCAGGTCCAGCACGACGGGATCGAACCAGCCGTCTTCCACCATGGCCTTGTTGAGGGCGGTGTAGCGGCGCTCGACCAGTTCACGGATGCGGGCCAGCCAGGTCGCGTCGACTTCCTCGGGCAGCACGCCGCCGTCGTAGTCGAAGATATTGGGCAGCCACTCCTCGATGTCGATCATGCGCGGCTGCACCAGCACGCCGCACAGGTAGCCGTCCAACATGGACGCGTCCAGGGCCTGCAGCGGGGCGGGCGTGGTGGCAAGAAGTTCGTCGAGTTCGGCGAACTCGGTGTCGGTCAGGTCGATGCTCATGGTGCGATTGTCGCCGCAGTGGCTTCGTTCGCAAGCACTCCCACCGCCTGGGCTCGCCGTGCGGCCTCGATCACACGTTCACGGAGCCAGCTCTCGGCACTGCGCCCTTCGCTGCGCAAATGCCAGAGCATGTCCACATGAACCCGTGACAAAGGCACCGGCAAGGGGCGCTCGATCAACTGACTGCGGTAGCCCGTGGCTTCGATGAAGCTGGCGGGCAGCACCGTCAGCAAGTCAGATTGAGCCACCACCCGCCCGGCCGTGAAAAACTGGTTGACCGTCAGCACGATGCGACGACTGCGGTTCACGGCATTCAAGGCTTCATCGACAAAGCCATGGGGTCGCCCGGAAAAGCTGACCAGCAGATGGTGGGCCGAGCAGTAGGCCTCGAGGTCCAAGGTCTGCTCCGCCAAGGGGTGGCCGCGGCGCATGACACAGACGTACTCGCTGTCGTAGAGCCGATGCTGGCGGATCACCGACTGGCCGCCCTGAGCGCGCAAGGCGGCCACGGCGCCAGGAAAGTAGCCCACGGCAATGTCCACCTCGCCTTGGTCGAGCAGGGCGCGTGGGTCGCGGGTGGTCAGCGGCAGTACATGGACATTGGCCAAGGCGCGCGCCTGCTCTAGCTGCGCCACCAAGGGCGGCAAGAGCAAGGCCGCCGTGGCATCGGCCATGGCAATGCGAAAGGTATGTTCCTCCTGCTCGGGCTGGAACTCCCCCGGCGCCAGCAGCGATTGCAGACGCTGCAGGATCAGGCGCACCTCGGGCCACAAGCCCTCGGCCCGCGAAGTCGGTTTCATGCCAAAGGCCTGACGGACGAAGAGATCCTCGCCCGTAGCCTCGCGCAAACGCTTGAGCGCATGGCTGACAGCCGGTTGGGTCATGGCCAGGCGCTGGGCCGCCCGGGTCAGGCTTTGCTCGGCCATCACGGCATCGAAGACGCGCAGCAAGTTCAGATCGAGATTGCGGAAGTTCACGGCGTTCACCCTGACTCAAGATATACGGATTACTTATATCTTCAATTCCAACAATTCATTGGCAATCGCACTAGGGTTTACCCGACAATCCAGCATCGGTTCAAAAAACCACCCAACAGGAATTGCCATGAGCATCGCGACCCAAACTTTCGGCCTCCCCGCACGTCAGAACCTGCGTCAAAACGTGCGTCATGGCGGCACCTTCACCGCCATCGGCGCCCGCGTCTGGCTGCGCTTGATGGAATCCGTCAAGGCACGCATGGCCGCCGCGGCCGAAGCCCGCGCACAGCGCGAGCTGTTGGCCCTGGCCGACTTCTACCAGGACAGCATGCCCACCTTCGCCGCCGAACTGCGCGCCGCCAACTGCCGCCGCTGAAACCGCTTCGGCAGCCCTGCGCTGCCTACGGACGTAAAAAAGCCCGCTTCTGCGGGCTTTTTGCTTTCCGAACTGGCCTTTGCTGCGCTTGCTGCAAAGTCCAGGCTCAGAGATGCATCACTCGGCGGCCAGGCGCGCTTCGATCTTGGCCTTGGTGGCGGGCAACTCGGCTGGCAGGTGATACGCCAGCTGGGCGAACAGTTCCTCATGCAGGCCCATCTCGACCGCCCACGCGGCCTTGTCGATATGGGTGGTGATGTTGAACTGCTCCTGGCTGAAGTTCAGACCTTGCCAGTTGATGTCCTGGTAGCGCGGGGTGACGCCAAAGGCATGTTCCTCGCCCTGGCCCGTGCCTTCGACGCGGTCCAGCATCCACTTCAGCACGCGCATGTTTTCGCCGTAGCCCGGCCAGACGAACTTGCCGTCGGCGCCCTTGCGGAACCAATTGACGCAGTAGATGGCCGGCAGCTTGGCACCGGACGTTGCGCAAAGGGCCTGCAACTTCTTGCCCATGTCCAGCCAATGCTGGAAGTAGTCGCTCATGTTGTAGCCCATGAAGGGCAGCATGGCGAAGGGGTCGCGGCGCACCACGCCTTGCTGGCCCGCTGCGGCAGCAGTGGTTTCCGAGCCCATGGTGGCGGCCATGTACACGCCCTCCACCCAGTCACGGGCTTCGGTCACCAGAGGCACGGTGGTCGAGCGGCGGCCGCCAAAGATGAAGGCATCGATGGGCACACCGGCCGGGTTGTCCCAATCGGCGTCGAGCGCCGGATTGTTGATGGCCGAGACGGTGAAACGGGCGTTGGGATGGGCGGCCTTGGCGCCGGTTTCCTTGGCAATTGCCGGCGTCCAGTCCTTGCCTTGCCAGTCGATCAGGTGTGCCGGCGGGGTGTCGGTCATGCCTTCCCACCAGACATCGCCGTCGTCGGTGAGGCCGACGTTGGTGAAGATCACGTTCTGGTTCAGGCTGGCCATGCAGTTGAAGTTGGTCAGCGTGTTGGTGCCAGGGGCGACGCCGAAGTAGCCTGCCTCGGGGTTGATGGCGTAGAGGCGACCATCGGTACCGGGCTTGATCCAAGCGATGTCGTCACCAATGGTGGTCACCTTCCAACCGTCAAAAGCAGCCGGCGGAATCAGCATGGAGAAGTTGGTCTTGCCGCAGGCGCTGGGGAAGGCGGCCGCGAAGTGGTACTTCTTGCCCGCAGGCGAGGTCACGCCCAGGATCAGCATGTGTTCGGCCAACCAGCCTGGGCTACCGGAGGGCCCCTGCGAGTCCGCACGGCCCATGGTCGAGGCGATGCGCAGGGCAAAGCACTTCTTGCCCAGCAAGGCATTGCCGCCATAGCCCGAGCCGTAGGACCAGATTTCGCGGGTTTCCGGGAAATGGACGATGTACTTGGTTTGGTTGCACGGCCACTTCACATCGGCCTGGCCTGCCTGCAGCGGCGCGCCGACGGTGTGCACGCAGGGCACGAAGGTGCCGTCTTGGCCCAGCACGTCCAGCACGGCACGACCCATGCGGGTCATGGTGCGCATGTTCACGGCCACATAAGGGCTGTCGGACAGCTCAATGCCGATGTGGGCGATCGGGGAGCCGATCGGGCCCATGCTGAAGGGCACGACGTAAAGCGTACGGCCGGCCATGGCACCCTTGAACAAGGCCTTATCGCCGGTCTGCAGCAGGGTCCGCATCTCAGCCGGGTCCATCCAGTTATTGGTCGGGCCGGCGTCTTCCTTCTTGGCCGAGCAGATGTAAGTGCGGTCTTCCACGCGCGCCACATCGCTGGGGTCGCTGCAAGCGAGATAGCTGTTCGGGCGCAGGGCCGGGTTGAGTTTCTTGAAGGTACCGGCCGCAACCAGCTGGGCGCAGAGGCGGTCGTACTCTTCTTCGGAGCCGTCACACCAGTACACATCCTTGGCCTGGGTCAGTGCCGCGACCTCGGCCACCCAGGCGATCAAGCGCTGGTGTTTCACATAAGCCGGCACATTCAGGCGCAGCCCTTCCATCACGGGTTGGTTCATAGCGTTCCCAATCAATATAAAAGCAGAATTGGGTCAAGCTCGTAAGCATGTACTCACTTGATAGGGAGTACACGCAGGTCGGGCCTGACCCAATGCCGCTGATGACCAAGCCCGCTGTGACGGTTCCGGCTCTCTCAGGCAAGGCTCACTCCGGTGGGAGCGACGCGCTTCGATCGATGCAATTTTCCCCGTCGGTTCACGGCGGGGAAGCAATTGTCACTCCAATGTAACGACGCCGTAACTCTGGGAGAACCCGCTGTTATGCATTTCCAGAATGAAGTCATGCCCGCGTCGGATTGCAGCTGCACTGTTCGGCGGAGGCGCCAGATTTGTCACACTTCAGCCCATGAGCAAACTGATCAGCATCAATGTGGCGGCCGCCCAGACCTTGCGCTGTCTGGACGGACAAGAGGTGCGCAGCGGCATCGCCAAGCGCCCCGTTCACGGGCCGGTCGCCTTGAACCCCATGGGACTGGCAGGCGATGAGCAGGTCGACCTGAGCGTCCACGGCGGGCTCAGCAAGGCCGTCTACGCCTACCCTCAGGAGCACTACGCCTTCTGGCAAACCGTGCGCGCGCAGGCCGGCGCGGCCGCCTGGGGCGAAACGCTGCCACCTGGCAGCCTGGGCGAAAACCTGACTCTGGCTGGCCTGCTCGAAAGCCAGGTCTGGGTGGGTGATGTGCTGCGCTTCGCCGCAGCCGAACTGATCGTCAGCGAGCCGCGCCAACCCTGCTTCAAATTCAACGCCGTCATGGGCTTCAACAAGGCAGCCAAGCTGATGAGCGAGAGCGGCTGGTGCGGTTTCTACCTGGCCGTCAAGACGGCCGGCTCCCTGCAGGCCGGCGAAAGTTTCGAGCTCCTGCCGGGGCCGCGCGAGGTGTCGATACCGGAACTCTTCAGGGCCAGGATGCGACGCTGACCGTCAAGCTAGACGGTGTGGTCAGGTCGCCTATTCCCCGGGCAAACACCCATCGTCAGTTTCAGGGCTGCATCAAAGAATGCGGGCCATTCGAAACAACAAGGGCCGCAAGGCTCGGGAGGCTGGCAGGGATGGCAAGTTTCAAGCGACGCAAAGTTTTGCAAGGCCTGGTCGGGGCTTGCTCTGTCACGACCCTGCCAGTCTGGGCGCAGACCCCGACAACACCCAATCAACCGCATCCACTGGAGGCATTTGCGCGCCGACCACTGATGCAGCAAGTGGCCATTTCGCCCAATGGTGAGCGCATTGCCGCCATCGTCAACAACGGCAGCACCAGCACGCTGGTGACGCGAGCCTTTACTGGTGGTCCTGTGCAGACAGTCACATCGACCGACAACCTGGAATTCATCTTCCAGTGGTTCCGCTGGGTCAACAACGAAAGACTGGTGCTCAGCCTGCGCTTCCCGGCCAAGCGCATGATCAATTTCGTGCAAAGTCAACCCACCATGGAAACACGCCTGGTGGCCGTCAATGCAGACGGCAGCCAATTGGTCAACCTTGTCAAAGCTAAAGTCGGGAGTAATGAGCTGCGCTGGGTGAGCAACCAGGACCGGGTCATCGATTGGCTACCCGAAGACGGCAAGCACATTCTGCTCCGCCTGCCCAATAGCGAACGCAGCTACACACGGGTCATCTACAAAGTCAACGTAGACACGGGCGAACGCAAGTTCTATGCAGGAGGGCGCCCCGAAGCGATTGACTGGGTGACCGACCGCCAGCACCGGGCCCGCGTCGCCATGACCATGAGCGAAGAGGGCGACTACACCATCTGGGTGTGTGACACCGACGGCAACAACTGGCGAATCCTGCGCAGTTTTGGTCCGCTTTCGCAGCGCTCGCTCGCGGTGCTCGGTTTTGGTCTGGATCCCCATCAGCTCTACGTGCTTGCTGAGCACAAGGGCATGACCGCGGTTCAAGTGGTGGACCTACGGGACCCTAATTTGTCTATGACCGTCAAGCTCAGTGATGAACGCTACGACCTTGACGGCAGCCTGATTCATGACCCCAAAGGTGAAGCCGTCGGCATCAACACCACGCGCCTGGGTGATTCCAGTATCTATTTTTGGGACCCTCGATACAAAGAATGGCAGAAGGCCATTGACGAGGCCTTGCCCCAGCGGTTCAACCAAATCGGCAGCGTCAGTGCCAATGGTTTGCGCTATGTGCTTCGGTCCAGCAAAGTCGGACTCCCCGGCACGCTCTATTTGGGCGAGGAGGGAGACAACCCGAGTATCAAGACTTTGGCCCCGCTCTACCCAGAGCTCAATCTCCAAGCCCTGGCCTCAAAGCGACCGATTCAGTTCAAGGCGCGCGACGGCCTGACCCTGCACGGCTACCTGACCCTCCCCCACGGCAGCCAAAAAGACAAGGCCTTGCCCCTGGTGCTGTTTCCGCACGGCGGTCCGCAGGCTGACGACGGCCCGGAGTTTGGCGACTGGGTGTCCTTCATGGCCGACCGCGGCTATGCCGTGCTGCAAGTCAATTTCAGAGGCTCCACCGGCTACGGACGCGCCTTCATGGAAGCCGGTCTCCGTCGCTGGGGCCTCGAGATGCAGGACGACCTCAGCGACGCTGTCGCGGAATTCATCAAGCGAGGCATTGCAGACCCTGCCCGCGTGGCCATCGTTGGCGCCAGTTACGGTGGTTATGCGGCCTTGATGGGAGCGATCAAGACACCGTTGCTGTTCAAAGGAGCGTTTGCATTTGCTCCAGTGACCGATCTCGTCGAGCTGACAGAAAACGAAGGCCAGGACTCCAGCAAGGAAGCCGTACGTCGGCAGATTGGTCATTACCGTGATGACCGAGAACGCCTGCTCGCTACATCGCCCCGGCACCACGCTGACAAGATTCAAATTCCGGTTTACCTGATTCACGGCACCCATGATCGCCAGGCCGACTACCGCCACAGCGTTTTGATGGCCGAAGCCCTCAAGGCCGCCGGCAAACCCCATGAGTTCGTGACCCTGGAAAACGGCGACCACCAGCTGAGCCACTACCCGTATCGCCTGCGACTGTTTGGCGACCTGGAAAAGTTCCTGGCCAAGACCATCGGGCCCGGCCGTGTCTCCAGCTGAACGTCAGCCGCCCAGCGCCGGATAGTCCGTATACCCCTGCGCCCCGCCACCGTACATGGTGGCGCGCTCGGGGGTTTGCAGCTCGGCGTTGAGGCGCAGGCGGCGCACCAGGTCGGGGTTGGAGATGAAGGGGCGGCCGAAGGCGACCAGGTCGGCGCGGTGTTCGGCCACGGCTTGCAGCGCCATCTCGCGGGTGTAGCCGTTGTTGACCATCCAGGGGCCGGCGAAGCGTTCGCGCATGGCGGCGTAGTCAAACGGCGCGTAGTCGCGCGCGCCGCCGGTCTGGCCTTCCACCACATGCAAGAAGGCCAGCTTGAGCGGCGCCAGCTGCTCGGCCACATGGTTGAAGAGCGCCTGAGCCTGGCTGTCGGGGCCAGCATCATTGCTCGGTGTCACCGGGCTCAGGCGCAGGCCGGCGCGGCCATTGCCGATGGCCTGGCTGACAGCCGTCATCACCTCGATGGTGAAGCGCGCACGATTTGCGATGGTGCCACCGTAGTCGTCAGTGCGGTCGTTGATGCTGTCGCGCATGAACTGGTCGAGCAGATAGCCGTTGGCGCCGTGCACCTCCACCGCATCGAAACCCGCCTCCATGGCGCAGCGGGCCGCGTACGCGAACTGGGCCACCACGCCGGCGATCTCCTCGGTGCGCAGCGCATGCGGTGCGGAGTTGGGCACAAAGCCCTCTTTCGTGAAGCTCTGGCCAGTGGCGGCGCGCGAGGTCGAGGACACCGGCGCCCGGCCTTCAGGCTGGAAACTGGTGTGGGAAATGCGGCCCACATGCCAGAGCTGGGCAGCGATCTTGCCGCCGGCGGCATGCACCGCGTCGGTCACGCGCTTCCAGCCCGCCACCTGCTCGGGCGTGTGGATGCCGGGCGTGTCGATATAACCCTGTCCTTCAGCGCACACCTGAGTGCCCTCGCTGATGATCAGCCCGGCCGTGGCGCGCTGGCGGTAGTACTCGACCACCAGCTCGCCGGGCACCAGGCCGGGCGAGCGGCTGCGCGTCAGCGGCGCCATGACGATGCGGTTGGCCAGCGAAACATCGCCGATCTGGATGGGGTCGAAAAGATTGGGCATGAGCAGCAACAAAGATGCGCCGGAACGCGACAGAAGAACGATGGAACACGTTGAACAGCTCGCAGATTAACCCGCCCGGAGCTCCGCCCCGCGGCTGCAAGTGTTTGCGTCCTGTGGCAGTGCCGGCTGGCGCCTGCTTAGATGGATAGACTCTGCCGCCATGCCTGCCGCCCCTGCTTTCATCACCCCCCAGCACCCGATCACACGACGCCGCTGGCTGGCCGGCGCGCTCGCCTGCAGCGGGTTTGGCGCCTGGGCGCAGCCCCGGCAAGTGCTGCAGGTCGGCCCGCGCCGCGCCTTGCGCAGCCTGGCCGCCGCCGCGCACGCAGCGGGCGAGGGCTGCCTGATCGAGGTGGACGCCGGCGAGTACCGGGCTGATGTGGCGCACTGGCCGCAGAACGGCCTGCATCTGCGCGCCGTGGGTGGCCGTGTTCGGCTCAAGGCCGAGGGCGCCCACATCATGGGCAAAGGCATCTTCGTCACGGCCGGCCAAGGGCAGCGCATCGAAGGCTTTGACTTCAGCGGCGCCCGCGTGCCCGATGGCAATGGCGCCGGCATCCGCATGGACCGAGGCTCTTTGCATCTGCGTGACTGCCGCTTCCACGGCAACCAGATGGGCCTGCTGAGCAACAACGAGGCCGACGCGCGCCTGCATCTCGAGGACTGCGAGTTCGGCCCCATCCTGCCGGGCCAGCGCCACAACCACAACCTCTACGTCGGGCGCATCGCCGAGCTGCGCGTGATCGGCTGCCATCTGCACCACGGCCACTTCGGCCACCTGCTGAAAAGCCGCGCCGCCTTCACCCAGCTGCTCTACAGCAGCCTCAGCGACGAGCCCGATGGCCGCGCCAGCTACGAACTGGAGTTCCCCAACGGCGGCCGGGCCTGGGTGATGGGCAATCTGATCGTGCAAGGCGCGCAGACCGAAAACCCCACGCTGCTGGCCTACGGCGCCGAGGGCCAGGTCTGGCCCGAGAACGAGCTGATCCTGGTGCACAACACCTTGATCGACCGGCGGGCCTCGGGTGGCAACTATCTGCAGCTGAAGACGAATTCCGGCCCGGCGCCGGTACGCGTGCGCCTGCTCAACAATCTGCTGGCCGGCCCCAGCCGCCTGGCGCTCGCCCGCGACTGGGAAGCCTCCGGCAACGGCCACGCCAGCTGGGACGATTTCGTCAACCCCGCCACGGGCGACTACCGCCTGCGCCCAGGCTCACGCTGGCAAGGCCGGGCCGTGGAAGCCGGCGTTGCCCAGGTGCCGAGCGGCCCGCGTATGGCCCTGCGCCCCGAGCGCCAGTACCAGGCCCCGCACCACAGCGTGCCTCTGACGGAAGCGCGCCAAAGCTTGAGCCCCGGCGCCTTTCCGCTCGATTGAGCACGCTTTCCCGGCCCCGCCCGGGCGAGCGAAACACCCTCGCGCGGGCCACGCACGCTACAGTTCGCCCATGCTCGCCTATCGCCACGCCTTCCATGCCGGCAACCATGCCGATGTTCTCAAGCACCTGGTCCTGACCCAGGTGCTCCGCTATATGGCGGAAAAAGAGAAGCCCTACACCCTCGTTGACACCCATGCAGGTGCCGGCGGTTACTCAATCGAAGGCAAGTACGCGCAGAAGAAAGGCGAGTACGTCCACGGCGTGTCCAAGCTCTGGGACGCCAAGGACCTGCCCGAACCCCTGGCCCGCTATATGGAGCCGATCCGCCTGTTCAACCCGGACGGCCAGCTGCGCCAGTACCCGGGCTCGCCGGCGATCGCCAATCTGCTGATGCGCGAGACCGACCGCCTGCGCGTCTACGAGCTGCACCCGACCGACTACCGCATCCTCGAAACCTACCTCGCCACCCGGCCCAACACCCAGGTCAGCGACAAAGACGGTTTCAGCGCCATCCGGGCCGAGCTGCCACCACCCTCGCGCCGCTCGGTGGTGCTGATGGACCCGTCCTACGAGCTCAAGACCGACTACGCCAAGGTCGTCACCGCCTTGCGCGAAGGACTGGAGCGTTTTGCCGACGGCGTATTCCTGATCTGGTACCCGCAGCTGCAACTGCTGGAGGCCGCGCAGCTGGTCCAGCGCCTCAAGGCCGCCGCCGATGCAGGCGCCAAGAAGGGCTGGCTCCATGTGCGCCTGACCGTCGAGCAGCAAGGCGATGTGCGCGGCTTCGGCATGCTGGGCAGCGGCATGTTCGTGGTCAACCCGCCCTTCACCCTGCACGACGATCTGCAGGCCTGCATGCCCTATCTGGTCGACAAGCTGGGCCAGTACGATGGCGCCAACTTTGTGCTGGAGCAGCGCACGTCCTGAGCGCTCGAGCTCAATAGGCCACGGTGAAGCGTTCGCGGTGATGCCGCGGCGCCTCCAGCTCATCCACCAAGGCCACGGCCAGGTCGGCCACGCTGATGCGTGACTGGCCCTGCGCATCGCTGAGCAGCTCCTCGCCGCCCAGGCGGTACTGGCCGCTGCGCTCGCCCGGCTCCAAGTGCGCCGGCGGCGAGACAAACACCCAGTCCAGCTCCTGCTCGCCACGCAGGCGGTTCAGCGCCTCGCGTGCCGCCAGGGCGCCGGCCTTCCACTCGGCCGGGAACTGCGGCGTGTCCACCAGCTGCACGCCGGGCGCCACGTAGAGGCTGCCCGCGCCGCCCACCACCAGCAGCCGCGCCACGCCGGCCTGCTTGACGCCGACCGTGATGGCGGCCGAGCCGCGCAGGAACTCCTCGAACAGCGCCGGGTGGCCCCAACCGGGGTTGTAGGCGCTCAGCACCGCGTCCACGCCCTGCACCGCCGCGGCCACGGCCTCGGCCTGGGTGGCATCGGCCTGATGCACCTCCAGCCCCGGCTGCGCGGCCAGCTTGGCCGGGTCGCGCAGCAGCGCTCGCACGCTGTGGCCGCGCGCCAGCAACTCTTTCAGCAGCGCCGAGCCCACGAAACCGGTGGCGCCAATCAATGCGATCTTCATAGTCAGTCCTTCAGTTCATATGCCAGCCACAGCGGCCGGCGGGTTGCGATGGACTCAACTTTATGGACTTCACAATCCAGCCATAAGTCCTCAGAATCGCCTTGGACTCTTTAGAAAAACTTCATTTCATGCTGGACCAACTCAAGCGCATGGCCGTGCTGGCCACGGTGGTGGAGCAAGGCAGCTTTGTCGCCGCCGCGCGCCAGCTGCAGACCACCACCTCGGCCGTCAGCCAACAGGTGCGGGCGCTGGAGCGTGATATGGGCGTCACGCTCTTGCACCGCAGCACCCGCAAGCTCAGTCTGACTCCGGCGGGCGAGCTTTTTCACGCCGGCTGCGCCGCCATGCTCAGCGCCGCGCGTGGCGCACAACAGCAGCTGATCCAGCTGCGCGACGCGCCCGAGGGCGAGTTGCGCGTCGCCGCGCCCGTGGGCTTTGCCCGCCAACTGGGCCCGGCCCTGGCACCCCTGCTGCAAGCACATCCGGGCCTGAGCCTGCATCTGGAGGTGGAAGACGGGCCCACCGATCTGGTCGACCGGCGCATCGACCTGGCCATCCGCTTCGGCCGCCTGCCCGACAGCAGCTGGGTGGCCCAGCGCATCGGCGAGAAAAGCATGGGGCTCTACGCCGCGCCTGCTTACCTGGCGCAGCGAGGCGTGCCCGCCAGCCTTGCCGATCTGGCCGATCGTGGCCACGACTGGCTGGCCCTGCGCAGCGGCACCGACCAGCCCCTTGCCCTGAGCCTGCGGCGCGGCGACGAAGCCCTGCAGCTGAACCTGCGGCCGCGCGCCAGCAGCAACAACCAGCTCAGCCTGCAGCAGCTCTGCGAAGCCGGCCTGGGCCTGGCCATGTTGGGCGGCGATGATGTCCACGCCTCGGTCCAGGCCGGCCAGCTGCTGCCCCTGCTGCCGGGCCTGCAACTGCCGCCCCTGCCCATCCATGCGCTGACGCCGCAGCGCGATGCCCAGCCGGCCAAGGTGCGCCACGCGATTGCCGCGCTGCGCGCCCATCTGAGCCCCGCCCCACCGGGCTGACCCCGGGGGAAGCCGTCATGGTTTCGCGGTACGCTGCGCGTCTTGTCCGACCCACCAGCGACCATGAAGACAGCCCCTCCCCTCGGCCTCAGCGCCGCCGCCCTGGCGCGCAGCATTCCCTTTGCGCTCTTCATGGGCTTGCTGGCCTTGCGTGGCGCGCTGCCGGCCGGCGGAGCGCTGGACCCGCGCTGGGTCTACGGCCTGAGCGTGGCCATCGTCGGCGGCGCCCTGTTCTGGTTCTGGAAGGACTATGGCGAGCTGGCCCGCCAGAACCGCCCCAACGCCCGCCAGACGCTTTGGAGCGTGGGCATCGGCGTGGCCGTATTTGGCCTGTGGATCCACCTCGACGCGCCCTGGATGCAGCTGGGCGAGGCCACCGCCAGCTTTGTGCCGGTGAACGACCAGGGCCAGCTCGACTGGCCGCTGATCGTGCTGCGCTGGATCGGCGCGGCCCTGCTGGTGCCGGTGATGGAAGAGCTGTTCTGGCGCGGTTTTCTGATGCGCTGGATCGAAAGCCCCCAGTTCGAAACTGTGGACCCGCAGCGCGTCGGCCTCAAAGCCATTGCCCTGTCCACCTTTGTCTTCATGCTGGCCCACACCTTGTGGCTGGCCGCCATCGTCGCCGGCCTGGCCTATGCCTGGCTGTATGTGCGCACCGGCCGGCTCTGGTGCGCCGTGATCGCCCATGCCGTGACGAATGGCTTGCTGGGCATCTGGGTGGTCCATTCGGGGCAATGGCAGTTCTGGTGAGCCCCAGCGCTGCCCTCCTTGACTGCTTGTCTGCCCGCCGCAAGACCTGACCCCCACGCCGGAACCGCCACCCATGTCCCAAGCCGATTCGACGCACAGCAGCCAATTCGCGCTGCTGCGCCAGCGCCGCTTCGCGCCCTATTTCTGGGTGCAGTTCCTCAATGCCGGCAATGACAACCTCTTCAAATTCCCGCTGATCATCCTGATCACCTACCAGCTGCAGCTGGACTGGTTGCCGGCCGCGCAGGCCGGGCTGTTGATCAACGCGCTCTTCATCCTGCCCTATGTGCTGTTCTCGGCCACCAGCGGGCAGCTGGCCGACAAGCTGGACAAGGCGCGGCTGATGCGCTGGGTCAAGTCGGTGGAGATCGCCATCATGGCCCTGGCCGCTTGGGGCTACTTCACGACCCAAGTGCCGGTGCTGCTGGCCTGCGTGCTCTTGATGGGCTTGCACTCCACCCTGTTCGGCCCGGTCAAATACGCCTACCTGCCGCAGCAGCTCAGCGAGCGCGAGCTGTTGGGCGGCAACGGCATGGTCGAGATGGGCACGTTTGTTGCCATCCTGCTGGGCCAGGTGCTGGGCGGCCTCTTGATCGCCATGCCCGGCGTGGGCGCGCAGTACGTGGCCATCGCCTGCCTGCTGACCGCCGTGCTCGGCCGCTGGCTGGCCCACTACATCCCCGACTCGCCGCCCACCGACCCCGGCCTCACCATCAACTGGAACCCCTTCACCGAGACCTGGCGCAACCTCAAGCTGGCACGTGAAGAGCCGGTGGTGTTCCGCTCCCTGCTGGGCATCTCCTGGATGTGGTTCTTCGGTGCCGTCTATCTGAGCAACTTCCCGGCCTTTGCCAAAGAGGTGCTGCATGGCGACGCGCAAGTTGCCACCGCCTTGCTGGTGATGTTCTCGGTCGGCATAGGCATCGGCTCCCTGCTCTGCGAGCTGCTCTCGCGCCGCGCGGTCGAGATCGGCCTGGTGCCGGTCGGCGCCATCGGCATGACGCTGTTCTCGGTGGACCTGTACTTCGCCTCGCGCGGCCTGCCGGCCAAGGCGGCACTCGAGGGCCTGTCGGTCTTCTTCGCCCAGCCCGCGCACTGGCGGGTGATGGCCGATCTGGGCCTGCTGGCCCTGTTCACCGGCCTCTACAGCGTGCCCATGTACGCGCTGATCCAGCTGCGCTCGCAGCCAGCCTACCGCGCCCGCATCATCGCCGCCAACAACATCCTCAACGCCCTGTTCATGATCGCCAGCTCCCTGGGTGCCGGCCTGCTGCTCAGCGCGGCCGGCTTCAGCATCCCCGAGCTCTTCCTGACCGTGGGCCTGGCCAATCTGGCCGTCAGCCTCTACGTCTTCATCCGCGTGCCGGAGTATCTGCAGCGCTTTGCCGCCCTGCTACGAGGGGCCTAGACCTCAGCATTCAATCGAATTGAAGCCTGACTTCAAGCCAGCGCACCGACTTCGGGCCTGAGGCACCCTACAGTGCGGCTCACCCCCCACCGCACCGGAGCCGCACCATGAGCCACGTCAGCAGCCAGGTCCTCGACCAAGCCTTCCGCCAAGCCCGCACTTTCAACAAGTTTCAGGACCAGCCGGTCAGCGATGCCGTGCTGCAGCAGATCGTTGAGCTGGCCCAGTGGGGCCCTACGGCCATGAACGGCCAACCGGTGCGCTATGTCTTCGTGCGCAGCCCCGAGGCCAAGCAGCGCCTGGCGCCGGCCATGGCGGCGGGAAATCTGGCCAAGACCTTGGCCGCACCGGTGACCGTGATCGTCGCGGCCGACAGCCAGTTCTTTGAACACCTGCCGACCCAGTTCCCGGCCGTGCCCGGCGCGCGCGACTCCTTCGTCGGCAACCCCGCCATGGCCGCCAGCACCGCCAGCCGCGACTCGCATCTGCAAGGCGCCTACTTCATCATCGCCGCCCGTCTGCTGGGCCTGGACTGCGGCCCCATGGGCGGCTTCGACAATGCCAAGGTCAATGCCGAGTTCTTCCCCGACGGCCGTTTCCAGTCGCAGTTCCTGATCAACCTCGGCTACGGCGACCCGGCCGGCAACTACCCGCGCGGCCCGCGCCTGGGCTTCGACCAGGTCGCGCAGATTCTCTGATCGGAACGCTCGCTCAGGCCTGGCGAAAGCGTCGCCACTGCAGGCGCAGCAGCCTGCGCATCGCCCGGGCCTGGCGCCAGGCCCAGCTGGCGTGCAGCCAGCCCAGGAGCCCGGCCTTCCACAAGCTCCAGCGCTGGTAGCCGCGGGCAAACCAGGCCAGCTGCATCAGCGCGGGCCGGGTCAGGCTGAACAGGCGCGCGAGCACGGCCGTGCCCAGCAGCTTGGCGAGCACGATGAGGATCAGCCCCAGGCCGGCACGGCCGCTGCTGATCAGCCACAGCGCGCCGATCTTGACCGGCAGCAGCGCCAGCGCCGGCAAAAGCAGCACGGCCAGCGCGCCATAGGCCGGCAGCCGGCCAATGGCCGCCTCCAAGCGCCGCAATGGCGGCCATTGCGCCAGGCGCGCGAGTTGCCGGGCCAGCGGCTCCCAACCCCATTCCTCGAACAGGATCAGCAGCGCCAGCAGCAGGCGGATCACGCCGCGCAGCGGCAGCCACAAGAATCGCAGCGGCAGGGACTTCATGATGAGCCCATCATGGCCCAGGGCCTCTGGCGTTCACCGTGCCAAAGGACACCCTGGGCGCCGAGTTAAGTGCGACTCGCATCACAGACTGGCGACGGATCGGCACAAGTTGTCGCGCCTGGCCCAGCGATCTCAAGCCAGCCAGGTTGAGACGTGCGGGCCCGACCTGACCAAGCTTCCATCAAGCGCTGCGAGATGGCTAGGACTCCAAGCTGGGGAACATGCAGCCGACGGCACCGGAGGCGATGGTTGGCTGCCTATGGCGGGGTGCGCCAGACGGAGTCCCGACGGCCCGGCCACGCTTTATTGGGTAAGTTGCCGTCGGATTCATCGCTAGCTTGAGCCGACACGGCACAGAGAGTTGACCTCTGGAAGAAAGGAACCGCCTATGCGCCAAACCCTGAAGCTACTTGTGGCCAGAGCGCTGGACGGATAGCCGCGGCGACATGAAGTGTGAGAGGTGTTCGTCCAGGGTAATCATGGCCAGCTATGTGGGCCCGACGCGCCAATGCTGAGAGAGCTACACGCCTGCCCCGGGGCTGGTTCTCGGGAAGTCCCCATGAAGTACCAGCGGATCGGGCAGTTAGCATGGTGGCTTCAGGGGGAACAAAGCATGAATGTCTATGTATCCAGGCGCGTGGCGCCAGCTGTCTTCGCGTTACTTTCGGGCGCGGTCCTTTGCACATCGGCTACGGCCGCGAGCTTCGGGTCAATCGCGGTTTCTGACTTCCGTATCGGACTGACTGATTTGAAGCCAGAAGACGGCATCGATCCGGCAATGGGCTTTGTTCTCCCGAATGCAATACTCGGGAACAAGATCGAAGCCCAGGCAGGTGCCTTGAATGCAGGAACCTACAAGTATGGTGGTGCCGTTGGGGCTCAGCCGCTCGACGCGATCTCGACGCAGGTAGACACTCCCACAGCAGCCGTGGCAGCTTCCATCGGGCCCGGAAGCGTCCCGGGCTTGACCACGACGATGAGGCTGTCTGGTTGGGCTCAGCCATCCACGTTGTTTGACGATCGCTCAGAGTTCTCCGCCAGGGCTGTACTGCCGGCGAATTCCATGATCTACGGTAATTTATCGCTGACCCCATGGACCAGCATCACGTTCAGCTTCGATGTCGACATCGAGGTCGGAACGACCGGTGGCGTCACAGTCAACCCGATTTTTGGCGGGGAGTTCTCTCGCGCAGGGATGAGCTTCTGGGCCATGGTCGACAACTCAAACCAGACCCACTTCGTTCGTCATGAGCTCGAGGTGCGTTCCACTGTCTTGAACAACAGCTACGTCGGCGCGACAGACAGCGGGCACTGGACCGCGAATTCAGTGACGCTGACCAACGACACCGACGAAGTCATGTACGCGAAGGTGACGCTGTCCGCGGACATCTGGGGGTATACGCACGCCAATCCTATTCCGGAGCCAGCCTCTGTCGTACTAATGACTTCCGGCCTGCTGCTGCTGGCCAGCCGGCGCGCACTGCGCAAGAAAGGCGGCGTCACACAAGGGTGAGTCCACGCATAGATCGGGCTGACGACAGGAACTGCCAGCTGAACACAAAGCCAAAAACTCTGATGCCAGAAGCTTAGGCCCGTCTTCGGTCGCGGTACAAAGGGTGAGCATCGCCTACTGACGTGAGCAGCACTGGCACTTCATTGATTCGGCGGAAATGGAGTGGAACGGCTTGCCGCTCAGCGCAGGCGCTCACCGGCGCAATGGAGGGGGGTTCGAAGGCACTCACCAGCGGACGGCATGTTGTCAATGGCGGATGCGTAGATGAGGCCGGTGCCCGACACAGTTCGGCGGCTGGTAGCTGGCGATCTGATCACTATGGAACTCGCCCGGTCTGGCCAACAAATTTGGCGCGACTGTATCCACCTCGCAGCCACTTGTGAACGACCTGCAATGACTCGATGGCGCACGCGTCGCCAAGCCCTTTTCAGCGGCGGCGTGCCAAAGCAGCTTCTTTAACGCACTTAGAAGACACGCCAAGCGGACCGACCGCCGTCAATGGACGCGTCAGTTGGCGCCGTGGCACAGCGGATAGGGTCGGCCACTGCCGCAAGCACACAGCGCCGGCGCCCCTGACGCGGCGGCCGCCTCTGCGGCATCGCGCTGGCCCTGCCAATAGCGCTGGATCTGCTGCGCTTGCCGTACCAGCTCGGCCGCGGCTTGGTCGTGCGCCGCTTCGCTGGGCGGCTGCTGCTCCAAGCGTTCCCAGCCGGCCTCGCTGCCGTAGAGCTGCAGGGTCTCGAACCATTCCGGGTGCGCCAGCAGCAGCGGCTGCCAAGCCGGCGCGTCCAGCTGGATGCCGCACAGATAGCCCTGGCACCAGTCGTCGAGGATGACCAGCGGCTGGCCGTCTTCGCCCTCGGTGCAGCCGAACAGGGGCTGGTAGACCTGCCGCTCGGGCTCGCGCAAGGCCGCGGCCGTGGCCTGCCATTGCTTGAGCAGCAGGGCTTGCACCTGCTGGGCTTGGGCCAGGTCGGCAAAGCTGGGCTGCTGCTGGCCGTGCTCGGCATCGAAAACCCAGGCCAGGGCCTGCTCGGGCGCCACATGCTTAGGGCCGCTGACCAAGGCGCAGATGAAGCCGTCGATCATCGGCGCCTGCATGGGCTGATCGAGACCGACGTCGTCGGCAAACAAGGCGTCTTCAAGCGCGGCGATGTCGTCCAGCGACCAGCCCAGCTCGACATTGAGCGCCTTGAGGGCGAACACCGAACTAGACCCCTCGGGCGCGGTCGGCCGCGAACTTGGCCTGGAAGGCGGCGAAGCCGCCCTCGCCGGGCAGATCCAGCGCGTCACGCGCTTCCTGCATCAGGTTCAGGTAGTAGTGCAGGTTGTGAATGCTGGTTAGCATGGGGCCCAGCATTTCGCCGCAACGGTCCAGGTGGTGCAGGTAGGCGCGGCTGAAGGTCTTGCATGTGTAGCAAGTGCAGGTCTCGTCCACCGGCCGCTCGTCGGTCTTGTAGCGGGCGTTGCGCAGGCGCAGGTCGCCAAAGCGGGTGAACAGATGGCCGTTGCGTGCATTGCGGGTGGGCATGACGCAATCGAACATGTCGATGCCGCGGCTGACGCCTTCGATCAGGTCTTCCGGCGTGCCCACGCCCATCAAGTAACGCGGCTTTTGCGCGGGCAGCTGGTGGCCGATATGGGCCAGCACGCGCTGCATGTCTTCCTTGGGCTCGCCCACCGACAGGCCGCCGATGGCATAGCCGGGCAGGTCCAGCTCGGCCAGGCCGGCCAGGGAATGGTCACGCAGGTTCTCGAACATGCCGCCCTGGACGATGCCGAACAGCGCGTTGGGGTTCTCCAGGCGGGCGAACTCGTCCTGGCAGCGCTTGGCCCAGCGCAAGCTCATCTCCATGCTCTTGCGGGCTTCCAGTTCGGTGGTGATGTGACCCTTGCTTTCGTAAGGCGTGCACTCGTCGAACTGCATGACGATGTCGGAATTGAGCACCGTCTGGATCTGCATCGAGATCTCGGGCGTCAGGAAGAGCTTGTCGCCGTTGACCGGCGAGGCGAACTTGACGCCCTCTTCGCTGATCTTGCGCATCTCGCCCAGGCTCCAGACCTGGAAGCCGCCGCTGTCGGTCAGGATGGGCTTGTTCCAGCTCTCGAACTGGTGCAGGCCGCCGAACTTGCTCATGATGTCCAGGCCCGGCCGCATCCACAGGTGGAAGGTGTTGCCGAGGATGATCTGGGCGCCCATCTCCTCGAGCGAGCGCGGCATCACGCCCTTGACGGTGCCATAAGTACCCACCGGCATGAAGATCGGCGTTTGCACGACCCCATGGTTGAGCGTCATCTGGCCACGGCGGGCGTGGCCTTCGGTCTTGAGCAGTTCGAACTTCAGCATAGTGCCGCGATTGTCGCAGCTGTATTCCGGCCGTAAACTGCCCGCTCAGGGGCTTTCGAAGATCCGCCCAGCGGACGAGCCAGCAGCCGCGGTTGCTCAGCTGCCATGCCTAGATCCGTTCTCTGCCTCCTGACTCTGCTGGCCCTGTGTGGCCAGCCCAGGGCCGCCGATGTAGCCCGGCCCTGCGGCACCTACACCTTGGCCTACTACCAGCTGGGTGCGCTCTTCTACCGAGAAGCCGATGGCAGTTATGCCGGCATCGACAAGGACGTGGTGGAAGAACTGTCGCGGCGCAGCGGTTGCCGCTTCCAGGTCGTGGTGGAGTCGCGAGTGCGAATCTGGGACCAGATGTCCAAGAACTTGCTGGACCTGAGCGTCTCCGGCATTCCAACACCCGAACGCGAGCAGTTCGCCAGCTTCATCCCCTACTTTCAGACCCGGAACTACGCCCTGCTGCGCCCGGAGCTGAGCGAACGGCTGAGCACGCCGGAAGCCTTTTTAGCCGAAGGGAAAAGCTTGGTGGGCGTGGTCAAGAGCTTCAAGCACGGCAGCTTTTACGACAGCTGGCTGAAAAGCCTGCGCGAACAACACCGCGTGATCGAGTTGGCAGATTTCGAAACTGCCGTGCGCATGTTCAAGCTCGGCCGTGTCGATGCGCTGCTGGCCTTGCCCACCAGCCTGATACGCTTGCTGCGGCAGGAAGGCCTGCAAAATCAGGTGAAGGTGATGGACTGGGCGCCCAAGGAACGCATCATTCATGCGCTGATCGTGTCGCGCCAACGTGTCGCCGACGCCGACCGCGAGCGCCTGCGGACCGCGCTGCGCGCGATGCAGGCCGACGGCAGCCTTTACGACATCTTCAAACGCCATGTCGGCGAAGCCCTGGCGCGCGACATGCAACTCGAGGCGAACCATGCCCCTTGAACTGCGTCCGGCCCGCATTCCGCGCTCGGCCCTGACGATCACCCTGGCTCTGCTCCTCGCATGCCTGGGCTTGGCGCCCGCCACAGCCCGGGCCTGCGGCCCCTATAGCGTGGCCCTGTATGAATTCGGCAGCCTCGGCTATTTCGACGCCCAGCGCCAGCCGCAAGGCGTGGACAAAGACGTGGTCGAAGCGCTGGCCCGGCGCAGCGGCTGCGTGCTGAACACCCGCGTCGACTCGCGTGCGCGCATATGGGAGCAGCTCAAGCAAGGCACGCTGGAGATGACGGTGTCCGGGGTGGCGACTCCCGAGCGCGAGCAGCTGGCCGAGTTCTGGCCCTATCTGGGCACCCGCAACTACGCCCTGATGTCGCGCGAAACCGCACGCAGCCTGGCGAGCTTTGACGATTTCCTCGCCGACCCCAAGCTGCAATTGCTGGTGGTGCGCAGCTTCCGCCACGGGCAGCAGATCGACGCCTGGATCGAACAGTTGCGCGCCCTGAAGCGGGTCAGCGAGGTCGGTGACTTTCCGACCGCCTTGAAGGTCTTGAAGGCCGGCCGTGGCGACTTGATGTTTGCCCACCCCATGGTGCTCGAACATTGGCGCGGCGACGCCATGAAGGGCCTGACCATGCTCGATTGGGCGCCGGGCGACAGCGCCATCGGCAGCATCGTCGCCAGCAAAACCCTGGTCAGCGCGGCCGACCGCCAGCTGATGCGCCGCCATCTGGCCGCCATGGTGGCCGACGGCGAGATTGAGCGAATTCTCAGCAAGCATGTGGGCGCGGAGGTGGCCAGCCGGGTCCGACTGCCGCCCGGCACCCAGCCCTGAGGGCCTCGACCCCGCCGATCTCACCCACGTTCACCGGCCTTCAAAAGCCCCCAGCGCCTGCTGCGTCGAGCCCCAGGCCAGCCAGACCGCCAGCGCCAGCGGCGG
Source organism: Paucibacter sp. DJ2R-2 (assembly GCF_025717675.1). Taxonomy (GTDB): domain Bacteria; phylum Pseudomonadota; class Gammaproteobacteria; order Burkholderiales; family Burkholderiaceae_C; genus Paucibacter_A. The sequence goes on along the minus strand of NZ_JAJIRT010000014.1, from coordinate 78,473 downwards.
CAGCCATCGCTCCAGTCCCTTCAAGCTGAGCGCCTCGGGCGAACCCCAGGCGCTGAGGCCCTCGGGCAGCAGCCAGAGCAAGCCCGCCGCGGCCAGACCCAGCGCCAGCGGCATCAGCCAAGCCAGCAGCCGGGCGGCGGCCGAGGGCCTTGCCGCTGCGCTCAAAGCCAGCTGCTGCGCCGGCAAGGCCGCCAGCACCGCGGCGCTGAAATCCACCCCATCCAGCGCTGCCGCCTCCTGCGCCAGATCGGCCGCCGCCTCGCGCAGCAGGCCGTCCAGCCAGGCCTCGTCGGCGGGGTCCAGCCGGTCCGAGCTGGGGTTCAATGAGCTTGTCGTGTGCGTCATGGCAACACCTCTTCAGTCGCGTGCGGCGCCCAGGCCTGCAGGAATTCCTTGAGCTTGATCTTGCCACGCAGCAGATGGGTCTTGAGCGTGCCCAGCGGCCAGCCCAAGAGCGCGGCCGCCTCGCTGTGGGACAAGTCAGCCAAGTAGCAATGCACGATGGCCTCCTGCTCCGGCGCGCTCAGCCGCGCCAGCGCCCGGCCCAGATCCAGGCGCAGGGCCACTTGGTGGGGCAGCTCGGCCTGTGCGCCTACCGCCGTCTCGCCCTCCCAGGCCCCATCGTCCTCCGCCAGGCTCTCGCTGTGCTGGGCCAGTTCGCTCGCGCCCAGGCGCTGCTGCTGCAAAAAGCAGTTGCAGGCGATGCGGTAGAGCCAGCTGCGAAAGCGTGCCTCGCCGCGAAAGCCCGGCAGCGCGCGGTAGGCCTGCAAGAACGCCTCTTGCGCCAGCTCGTCGGCGCGCGCCGCGTCGCCCCGGGTCAGGCGGCGCAGCAGGGCGCGCACCATGCCCTGGTGGCGGCGCAGCAAGCAGGCAAAGGCCGCACGGTCGTCATGCAGCTGCACCTGGCGCACCCAGAGGCGGTCCTGGGCGTCTTGTGCATCCTCGCGGCTGAAAGCCTCGTCGACCATGCGCGGAGCCTGATCTTAGGCGTTCGCCTGAGCATCCTTCTGGCCGCGCGTCTCTACCCGCCACACGATCAACAAGGCGATGCCGATGAAGCCCGGCAGGCAACCGATGGCCCAGAGCCAGCTGCCCGGGTTCATCAGATAGAACATCAGAGCCAAGCCCAGGCCTGCGGCCACATTGATCGCGCCCGCTTGCAAGCCGGCGTTCGTGCGCCGCCGCTGGGCATCGATGCGCGCCTGGCCGTCGCCGGTGAGTTGATTCAAGAGCTCTGGCGGCAGAGGCTGGCCCTTGTCGGCCAGCTGGCGCAGGGTTTCGTGCAGCAGTTGCTCACGCCGCATCTTGGCCTGGATGCCCATGATGATGGCCACGATGGGAATCATCAGCGCCATGATGGGCACCAGGAAGGGAAGGACGTGACGCAGATCGATGAAGTCCATGGGCGCTGCTCCTGCAATGCTTGAGTGAGTGAGTGTTCGGGCGATCAAGAAGAGAAAACTGATCGGGACGCAGGCTTGGATGCGCGGGCGGAGGTGTTTGGATTCATCCCGCGCCAAATAGTTTGGGCATGTCAGGTCGAGCGCCTGGCATGCGAGGCCTATGTGCGATGCGTATGTGCGATGCGTGCAGTCTGCCCCGAAGCCGCGGCGGCTACTTCATGGCACCCGGCGCGACGGCCATCAAGGCATCGGCCAGCGCCGTCAAGGCGTCGACCGTGCCATGCAACTGCGCGGGCAGCGCGGCCAGCCAGGCGGCGTCTGGCGCCTCGCCCTGTTCCAGCTGGGTTTCACCGTCGGCCAGCATTTGAGCCAGGCGCTCAGCGCCCAAGATGGCCGCCATGCCTTTGCTGGCGTGAACCTGCAGCTGGGCGGCGGGCCAATCGCGGGCTTGCAGCGCCGCCTCGATCTGCGCCGGCAACTCAGCCGCGGAGACGGCAAAGCCCGCCACGCTGCTCTGATACATCGCCACCTTGCCCATGAAACGGTCCATGGCCAGCTGGATCTGAATGCCGTCAGCCAGGGCCCGCTCCAGCAAGGGCGCGGGTACCTGCAAGGTGGGAAAGACAAACTTTGCTGCTCCAGCAACTGCTTCTGCTGCGCTTTCGACCGAACCGTCCGAGCCGCGCCGGGTGGGCCGGCCCAGCTTCTGGATCAGCCGCACCAGCCGGTCCAGATCAAAAGGCTTGCCCACATGGTCATCCATGCCCGCAGCCAGGCATTCCTCGCGGTCCGAGGCCATGGCATTGGCCGTCATCGCCACGATGGGCAGGCGCAGGCCCAGCTCCTTGCGCAAGATGCGGGTGGCGGTGTAGCCATCCATCACCGGCATCTGCACATCCATCAGCACGAGGTCCACCGCGCCCGCATCGGCCCGCATGATGTCCACCGCCTCCTGCCCATTCGAGGCCAGGCGTACCGTGGCGCCGGCATCTTCGAGCAGCTCACGCGCGACCTGCTGGTTGTTGAGGTTGTCCTCCACCACGAGCAAGCGGATGCCCGCCAGCGGCGGCGCGCCGGCGCTTGCTGCGGCGGCATCCCCATCGTGCTGACCTTCTGAGGGCTGGTCCTTGGCTGGGCAGAGCGCTTCACGCAAGGCCACCGCCATCAGGGGTTTGACCAGGAAGGCCTTCAGCTGCGCCTGCTCGGCCGGCGCCAGCGCTTCCAGCTGCAGCGGCGTGCCACTCATCACCAGGGGCAGATCGGCCCAGCCGGGCCGGGCACGCAGCTGCGCCAGGCAGGCCCAAACATCCTCCCCCGGCAACTGCGCATCCGCCAGCACCAGTTCCAGCGCCAAGCCATCGGGCGCCGCCGCCATCCAGGCCTGCGCCTCGGCCACGCTGGCTGCCGCCACTACCTGCCAGCCTTCGGCGACCAACATGCGGCTCAGCAGCTCGCGGGCATGGGCGTTGTCGTCGATCAGCAAGACCTGACCCTGGCTCGCCGCTGCTGCGCGCTGTGCATCGGCCTCGGCCTGCACCACCGGCACGTCGAGTTGAAAGCTGAAGCGACTGCCTTGACCGAGGGCGCTTTCCAGCGTGATCTGGCCGCCCATCAGCTCCAGCAGGCGCATGCTGATGGCGAGCCCCAAGCCAGTGCCACCGAACTGGCGCGTCGTGGACGCTTCAGCCTGGCTGAAGCCGGAAAAGATCTTGGCATGGTGCTCTGGCGCGATGCCGATGCCGGTGTCCGTCACCGTGAACTCCAGCCGCACCGCATCGCCCTGATGCTGCAAGAGCTGGACGCCAACCACCACCTCGCCGCATGCGGTGAACTTGAGCGCATTGCCGGCCAGATTGATCAACACCTGCAACAAGCGCAAGGCATCCAGGCGCAGCAAGGGCGGCAACTGCGGGTCCAGATCAAACAGCAGGTCCACCGGTTTGGCGCCCACATTGGCAGCCAGGATCACCGACAAGTCGCGGAAGATTTGCGTCAGGGCATGAGGCTGCGGGTCCAGCGTCAGCTTGCCGGCTTCGACCTTGGAGAAATCGAGAATGTCGTTGAGCAGCCCCAGCAGCGAGCGGGCCGCGCCCTCAGTCTTGCTGGCGTAATCGCGCTGGCGCGTGCTGAGTTCGGTGCGCTGAAGCAGCTTGAGCAGGCCCAGGATCGCATTCATGGGCGTGCGGATCTCATGGCTCATATTGGCCAGAAAGCGGCTCTTAGAGCGCGAGGCTTCCTCGGCCTCCTGACGGGCGTGCACAAAGTCGCTGATGTCATGGAAGCTGTAGACCAGGCCGACCACCTCGCCGCGATCCATTTGCGGGCGGGCGCGGCGCTCGAACAAACGGCCGTTCTTGAGCTTGGTGATGTCACAGACGGTCTGTGAATCCTGGCCGCCCTGTTGGCTGAAGGCTGTGATGTCGTCTTCCAGCTCCCACGGCGTGCTCAGCTGCTCCATCAGGAAGGCGATGATGGCTTCGCTGTCTTGCAGCAGCACGGCCTCGGGGATCTCCCACATGGCGCTGAATCGGCGGTTCATATTGACGATATGGCCGGCCGAATCGACCACCAAAACGCCTTCCCAGATCGACTCCAAGGTGGCCTGCAACTGACCCGACAGCGCCGCCAACTGGGCCTCGCCTCGCTTCAGGCTGGCGCCGTCACGCACCCGCAGCACCAAGACGTCTTCGAAGTCCCCCCGCAAGCGGCGGATCGACTTGATCACCGGCAGCGCCACGCCGTCACCGCAGATGTACATGGACTCGGCGTTGTCGATATCGCTGCCGCCGCCCATGCGCACATCTTCCCAATAGAAGATATCGGCCAGGCTGCTTTCCACCTCGGTGATGGCGCGGCCGACCAGCGGCGTCGCTTCGTAGCCCAGGGTGACTTCAGCCTGCCGGTTGGCCGAGATGATGTGGAGCGACTTGGGGTCCACCACCAAGAGCATCTCCGAGCTCTGGTCGCACATGACGCGATCCAGAGTGGCAGCGTCCCAGCTCATGCGGGCTTGCCCCCGTCGAAGTAGTAGTTGACCCGCTTGCGCGGCGCCAGGTACTCATACACCGCCGCCGGCAGCTGGCTGGGGCGGTAGGCCTTGCTGATGTGGACATCGCCCTCTTCGTTGAGGTCCAGCATCATGGCTTCGCTCTTCGGAATGCCCGCGTCGTAGGTGATGACGGTGGGCTTGAGCGGCCGGGCGGCGTTGACGCGAATCACCAAGCCGATCACATCATTGGACAGGCCCACGATGGTGCCCGGCGGGTACACACCCATGAACTTGATGAAGGCCTGCAGAAAGCGCGGGTCAAAGCGGCTGCGCTGCTGGGCAAACATCTGCGACAAGGCCTCGTGCGGCGTCAGCGAGTTGGCGATATGGGGCGCGTTGCAGAGGTTGTCGTAGGTGTTGATCACCGCCACCAGGCGGGCCAAGGGGTCGATCGCCTCACCCACCAGCTTCTTCGGGTAGCCGCTGCCGTCATAGGCCTCGTGGTGCTGATAGATGATGTTGCACAGCACATTGGACAGGCCGATCTTCTTCGCCAGGTCCAGGCCGTACTGACAGTGCAGCTCGCGCGCCTCGCGCTCGAATTTGCTCAAGGGCCCGGCCTTGCGCATGATGTTTTCGGGAATGTCATTGAGCCCGATGTCGTGGAACACCGCGGCCATGCCCACCATCTTGACCAACTCGGCCGGCATGCTCATCTCCTTGCCCAGCACCATGGCCAGCACGGCCACATTGAGCGAGTGCAGATAGACATCCTCATTGCCGGGCTTGTCGCCCATCACCTGAATGGCCAGATCCGGCGCCGCCAGCATCTCGTCGACGATGCCGCCGATCAGCTCGGTGGTGTCACTCAGCGCTTGCTTGGGCTGCGAGTAAATGGTCTTGTTGATGCCCTTGATGACCCCGGCGGCATTGGCAAAGGCACGCTCGACCCGCTCGATCTTCTCGCGGTGTTCGGCCAGCTGCTGAATGCGCTGCTGCTTGGCAGCCATCAAGGCGGCCAACTCGGCCTGGCGGGCCAGTTCCTCCGCAGTGGGGGCGGCCGGGGGCTGATCGCTCTTGGCCAAAGGCTTCACATCACTCAGGGACGGCGCCCAGCGCACGCTGGCCAGGCCCAGGCTGCGAATGGTCTGCAGCTGCTCTTCGGTCTTGATCTTGAAGTTGTTGAAGTTGAAGGGATGCTCCATCCAACCCACATCCAAGTAGACGTAGACGCCCACGCGCAACTGATCAACGGAGATGCGATGTTCGTTTTCTGATGCAGACATGGCGGAGATTATTTAAGCATGTTCCCAAGTGCTTGGGGCCGCCGAATCAGGACGAACAGCGCTGTGTCGCGGACACCCATGAGCGCTGCGCCTGGAGTGATGGGGTGGCAGACCCGTCTCCTGGGCTGAGGCGTATGGGTTCAGCCGGTGCCCCACACTTCTGCACCCGTCTCGCCGGCCATTTGCGCGGCGCTTGCGCCGTGCTCGCCCAGCCCTGCCGCGAGAATAGCGCCCATGTCTTCATCGCCTTCGAGCTTCTCCATCGCCCAGGCCGTCCACAGCGAGCTGATCATCAAGAAGAGCCGCTTCATCGGCTGCGTCGAGCCCTGCAGCGGGCGCGAGGCGGCGCTGGCGCGGGTGCAAGAGCTTCGGGAACAGCACCCCACGGCTGTGCATGTGTGCTGGGCCCTGCTGGCCGGCGGCCAGTCGGCGGCGGTGGACGATGGCGAGCCCAGCGGCACGGCCGGGCGGCCCATGCTGGAGGTGATGCGCCACCAGGATCTGGAGGGCGTGCTGGCCACCGTGGTGCGCTACTGGGGCGGCACCAAGCTCGGCGCCGGCGGCCTGGTGCGCGCCTACACCGACAGCGTGGCCCAGGCCCTGCTGCAGGCCGAGAAAGTGCCGCGCGTCGCCCTGCAAACCCTGCGCTGCACCGTGCCCTATGCGTTTGAGGGCCTGCTGCGCCGCGAGATCGAAGGCGCCGGCGCCGAGCTGCTCGGCGTGCAGCATGGCAGCCAGGTCGAATTCCGCTTTGCTTTGCCTTTGCCTGCCGTGGCGCCCCTGCTGGCGCGGCTGCAGGAGTCGGGCCAGGGGCGCATTGGCTGGCTCAAGGATGAGGGGGCGGACGAGGCCTAAATCTCGTCACGCTGAACTCGTCAGAACAGGCTGCCCTGCGGCGGGCCTGCGCGCAGCCGGGAGAGCAAGGCATCGGTGTGCTCGGCCGGGCCCAGATCAAACGCCTCCGGCGCCGGCAGGCGCTCCGCCGCCAGCAAGGCCTGCGCCTCGCTGACCGAGCCGCGCAGCCAGGCCTGCCAGTCCTCGGGCCGTATCGTCATCACGGCGCGCTTGTCCTGCGCGTCCGGCGGCAGGGCCGGGTCGGGCTTGTGCAGGCGATTGAGCAGCGGGTGTGCGTCGCAATTGAGCGTCAGCATCGAATAGTTGGGGATGAGCTCGCCCGTCTCGGGGTGCTGCCACTCCGACCAGATGCCGGCCAGCGCCCAAGGCAGGCCATCGGCGCGGCGCAGCGGCCACCAGATGTTGCGGCCGGTCTCCCAGTTGGGCTCCTGGTAGCTCTGCGCCGGGATCAAACAACGCCGGCCGCTGAGCCAGGCATCGCGGTACGTGGGCCGCTCGGCCACCGACTCGATCCGCGCGTTGTTCGTCAGAATCGCCCGCCCCGCCGGCCGTGGCTGCTTGGAGCGCGGCGGCACCATGCCCCATTGGCCGATCACGGCCTGGCGGCCAGGTTCATCGCCTCCAGCGGCGGTACTGCCCGCCCGGATGAACAGGCCGCGCCCGAACGGCCCCACCGGCGCCAGCGGGTAGGCCTCTTCGCCCGCCCCGCCGGCTTTCACCACCACCCGGAAATGCCGCTCGACCTCTTCCTTGGGGCTGACGTTGTAGAGATTGCACATGGTGGGGCGACTGTAGCGAGGAGAAAGCGCCAGCACGGGAACTCCAGGGTGGGCTGGCCATGCGTTCACGCCAAGCTCTCTGCCTCCTGGGCTGCTCTTTCAATCAAGGTCGCTCAGTCGGCCTGGCTGTCAGCGCCTCGCCATTCACGAGCCAACAGCCCGTACTGCAAAAGATCGTGGTGGCGTCCGCCCCAGAACGCGACTTCGCGCTGGCGGCCCTCCTGGGCAAAACCCAGGCGCTGCAGCAGGGCGACCGAGGCCACGTTGTCCTCGTGGACCTGTGCCTCCACCCGGTGAAGTTGCATGCCCTCGCCGAAACCCCAGTCGAGTGCCGCCGTCAGCGCTTCGCGCATCAGGCCCCGGCCCGCCACCTCGGGCGCCACCTCGTAGCCCAAGCTGCACTTCTTCCAGCCACGGTTCCAAGCGAACAAGCCGCAGCTGCCGATCAGGCCGGGCTGGTCTTTCAATTGCAGACCCCAACGCACACCGGGGTTGGGCAACTGCCGCCAACTGGCGAAGGTGGCAATCAGCCGCTTGGCCTCGCTCAAATCCGTCAGCGGGTCGTTGCCAAACCAGGCCATGTGGCGCGCATCGCTGTGAATGCGGAACAGGTCCTCGGCGTCGGCCTCAGTGATCTCGCGGAGGAGGAGGCGTGGGGTTTGGAGGAGGGGGAAGTCGGGCATGTCGTCTTCAGCAGATGGGGTCAGTCAGAGCCGGGCGGCGTGCGAAACGGCAAGCTGGGCAGTCAGAGGCCGAATGGCACCCCGGGCAAAACGGCCTGGGACTTCGAATTTAGGGGCTGACCCTCTCGCCCGAAGTCGAGAAGTAAATGACGACCTACGCGAAGGATAGGTGAACTGCGAAGTAAATCTTATTGCAGCCTCATGCGCAATATAGCGTCAATCTTATTAAGCGCAATCTTGGGGTAGGGGTGATCTTTTTCAACCCAACTCCAATATTTCAGTCGACCAATAATTCTGTCTGCGAACAGCAAGTCGTCGACCTTGTCTCGGTGATGAATGTTACTCTTGCCTTCAGTGGTGAATGCATCTTGCCCCCCGTCAATAATGGAATGCAAATTCTTGATGAAGATGTGGGACTGCATCCTAATTCGCCGGCGCATCTCCTTCGGTAGGCGTACTTCTCCATTAATCAGCAATAGCCCAGTGACATGACGCGGTTCTGCCTTGCTATCGTAGTGCTTGGTTTTTTGATGATTTAGCCTAAATCCAAAAGACTCAGCCAATTCGTCAACTGCTGAAGCGATGTGTGATACATCTTTGCCTGAAAACACCAAGTCATCGGCATAGCGTGTATAAGCCAAACCCCGTTCCGAGCAAAGTGTCGATGTGGCCACATCAAATTCACCTAGAACTATATTGCTTAGGAGCGGGCTAGTAGCGGCACCTTGAGGTAGGCGGCCATTTACGGTCATCAATGCTGCAAGAGTTCTTGATACTGCCCCCGTGTATCCTAGGTCGTTAAATACCCGAAAGATCTGATGTGTTGATATTGACGGAAAGAAGTCCTTGAAATCAAGCTTCACTAGTTGTTCGGCTTCGACGTGAGGTCGAACATGCGTCAATATCGATTTACCCTTGGCGTAAGCAGAAACACATTCTTCGACCGTGGGGTATCCAGTAGTGAGCACATGTTTAAGGACCCATCTCTGAGCGATATCAAGTATCGGTGTCGGAGCTAAAATCCGTCTGCTTCCACCGCTCTTTTTGGGAATCGAAAACTCCCGGTAAAAGAGATGTGTTGCAAAGGAGATCGCATGCAGCTTGGCGCCGTCCATGCCTAGCATGGAGGCCAAGTGCGAAAAGCTCAATATGGCAGGAAGCCCCTTGCCTGAGAAGCTCTCGATGTAGCCGGTATAGCGCCCAATAACTTTTGGGGCCTTGTATCTCTCCGCAACAGCAGCAAGGAGCGCCGCGTTGCTGGAGCGATTGAAATCAAGAGTTGTTGTGAGCGCTTCGCCTGCCACTATTAACCAATATCAAAATATAACAAAATATTTACCAGCAGCTAAAGAATTTAGCTGCTCGCCACAGAGTGGCGACTAGTAGGACTCATGTACTCGTGAGTCCTACTAGTGGACCATATTCCGCCATCAAAGAAAGAGGGCGAATACACCCACGCTAGCAGGCGAAGCGGGCAAATCATATTGATCGCCGAGTCACGAGTCAAGGTCCTTCGGCAATCGAAAACTGTCCGGCAGCACAGACAGCCTCGGTGCGAGACCGTTGTCACGAGTGTAGGAGTCCCGCTGTTCCAAGCGTTGGTATCGCACTACGACGCGTGGCCAAAAGATCCCTTTCCGCTCTCGAATCGCCCACTTGCGCCCGGCGACCGTTAGTGCAATTCCGTCTTCGCTTTCGGTTGCATACCCTTTCGCGCGCAAGGCAGAAAACGAATGAGCAATCGCAGTCAGCGGCATCTTCAAGTGCCGCATCAGAAAACCTAGTGATGTTGGTTTCGTGGCACTAAAAAGAAAATAAATTAAACGTCGATGCGCAACCATTCGCACCGACTCTTCATATTCTTCGAGCCAGTCATCGTCGGGCAAATAGGGGCGCTCTTGGTTTCTTGTCTGCATACTCATCAACCCAAAGAATAGGAAAGTTATTGTTGGGTATATTGAATCCTTCTAAATAAAAAGCAGCTTCACTTTGCATGTAGCCGAAACTGTACTTTCCTGGGTGATTAAATATCTTGCCCTCAAGGGATCCCATCCCCGCGGCGAGGGAAGCCTTCTTCGGGTCGACGGTTTTGTCGGAAATGCATCTATCAAAATAGTGATGAACGAGGAGGTCACCATTCACGAGCCCGTCTACTTTCGCAGCGCCTTTGGACATTGCTGCAAAACAGCAGACATAGATGTTGTAGCTGCGTGTCTTTGGATTCGCCTTCAAAGCGGCGACCTTATTGGTGATCTTTTCACCGGTGCCAATGAAATCGTCAACAATCACTAAATGCTCTCGGCCGTGGGATTGGCGAAAAGCAGAATCAAAGGGGGTCCAGAAGGCATTGTGCGCCCCCCATTCCCTTGGAAGGGCCAATTCGATGGCCCTGAGGTACGCTCCAGAACCGCATGTTTTTGAACGCTCTGCCACACCAACAACGAGCGTGTCTCTAGGCTCCAGGCACCAGCCGGACAAGATTTGTGCAGCAGCTTCGTCCGCTGCGGCAACTAGGTCAGCCGAGGTGTGATAGCTCAGATTCTTAAGGACGTGTTGTACGGCCTCCAGCTCGTCATCGGAGGCCGCATCCGTGAGGAGCGTGGTTAAGCCATGCTCGAATCGCTGCTTTCGTAGCCAGGGTGCTTCCAGAATGGTGTTGAACATCGCTCGTAATCTGAACTCTTCAGGCTTTTTATCCACCTTATCCCCTGGCTTTATGCTGCTATTCGGCCAGTTCAATGGAACGACTGACCTGACGGCGTACCGCAACAGTATCCAAGAAAACTCACAAATGGCCGAGGATCACCCATTAGCCACCCACGTCAAGTAGCAAACATGCGCCCCTGCACCGCAAGAGTGCACTGTTCTCCTCGCTCAAGACTTAGATCCCCGCTCGCCGAACTCACCGCGCACTTGGCTCTCAACGCATGGTTGTGCCGCAGCGCACCAGTCATCCATCAGAATCAAGGCTGCCCGTGTTGCCACGGGCGCGCCTGGCGGAGTCCGCCGTTCCAGAAAACTATCTGCGCCTCACCGCAGGCCCAAAGCCCGAGGGGCAAGCCCTAGTTTTCAAAGCCTCGCTCCTTACTCGGCCTTCCATTGAAGGTGACCGAGCACGGGCGTCTCGGACAAAAGCGTTCCGCCCCGCTTCGGCAACAATGCCACCTTGACGCCCCCGCCCGCCCCAGCCGACGCCATTGCCCTCCCATGACGCTCCCCCGCCCCCCTCATCTCCGTTTCTCCCTCAGCCTCCCGACCGCCGCCCTCGCCCTGCTCCTCAGCGCCTGCGCGACGACGATACCCAGCACCCCAACGGAACCCGCCGGCCCCAAGATCGACCGGACGTATACCTCCGTGGCGCAAGACAGCCGGGCGCTGTTCATCGTCTTGCATTACACGGCGCTGGATTGGGAGAAATCGCTGAAGGTGCTGGCCACGGGCGGGCAGGTGAGCGCGCATTACCTGGTGCGGGACGAGCCGGCGGCGATTTACCAGTTGGTGGATGAAAACCGGCGGGCCTGGCATGCGGGGGCGAGCTTCTGGGCGGGGCACAGCAATCTGAACTCGGCGTCCATCGGCATCGAGATCGTCAACCCCGGCTACAAGGACACGGAGCTGGGCCGCGTCTACCCGCCCTACCCGCAGGCGCAGGTGGACGAGATCATTGCCCTGGTGCGCGACATCGCCAAGCGCCACAACATCCGGCCCGAGCGCATCATCGGCCACTCGGACATCGCACCCGGCCGCAAGCAGGACCCGGGCCCGAGCTTCCCCTGGAAGCAGCTGGCCGATGCCGGGCTGATCCCCTGGCCCGACGCGGTGCAGGTGGCGACCAAGATTCCGCTCTACGCTGCCCTGCCGCCAGACGCGGCCTGGTTCCAGGACAAGCTGACCCGCGTGGGCTACAGCACCTCGCGCAGCGGCATCGAGGACGAGCTGACCAAGGCGACGATTGCCACCTTCCAGAGCAAGTACCGCCCGCGCGACTGGAGCGGCGCGATGGACGCCGAAACCGCCGCCCTGCTCGATGTGGCCACCAGCCCGGGCGGTATGCTGCTGGCCAAGTCCATGGCGGCGCCAGCGAACGAGCCGACCAAGCCGCTGAGCTCGCGCTTCTGACCAAGTTAGGGCTTACAGAACCGGGCTGGGTGCAAAAGCCATTCCGAGCGAGACGATGACGCGACGCATGACTATTCGAATCCCAACCTTCACATCGTTCCGAGCGGCCATTTGGCCCCTGGGAGCAGCTACTTGATGTCTACGTACTTTCTTGTAGCCGCAGGCGTCCTCATTGCCCCTGCGGTTCCATTGCTTCTGTACATCCTCGCGACGGAGACCCATTGGAACTTTCACAAGGTCTGGGATTCCGCCATGAAAGGACACACGCCCTCGCGCTGGTATCTAGGTCTGGTGTGCTCGGCCTTCGCTCTTGCGGTGGTATCGCTCATGTTCGCCATTGGCGAGCAGCGCGAAGAAAAGGCTGCCACCACAAGTTCGCAAGTGACAGCCGCCCCTGGCGACGCCAGGCTGCCGCTTTCGACTCATATTCAACCTTCAAGCACATAGACTCAGAGGCCTTCAAGAAGATGCTGTTCTCTGCTTTGCCTTCCTCCGTATCTTTGTAGTCGCATTCCAACTCAACAAGACTTGGCAAACGCCCACCGTCGCAAGGCGCTCGGCATTCGCCAAGCCCTAGCGGCCCCACCCCCGACCTCCCCCTCGTGCTGACCTTTCTGCTCAAGCGACTCGCCACCCTGCTGCCCACGCTGCTGGGCATCACCCTGGTGGCCTTTGGCCTGATCCGGCTGGTGCCGGGCGACCCCATCGAGATCATGATGGGCGAGCGCCGCCTGGACGCGGCCACCCATGCGGAGCTGATGGCGCGCATGGGCCTGGACCAGCCCCTGCATGTGCAGTACGGCCAGTACCTGGCGCAGCTGGCGCGCGGTGACCTGGGCCAGAGCCTGGTCAGCCGCGAGCCGGTGGCCAAGGAGTTCGCCGCTCTCTTCCCCGCCACGGTGGAGCTGGCCCTGGCGGCCCTGCTGCTGGCCGTGAGCCTGGGCCTGCTGCTGGGTGTGACGGCCGGGCTCAAGCGCGGCTCGCTGCTGGACCAGGGCGTGATGGGCGTGGCCACGGTGGGCTACTCCATGCCGGTGTTCTGGTGGGGGCTGATCTTGATCATGTTCTTCTCGGTGCAGCTGGGCTGGACGCCGGTGTCGGGCCGCATCGGCATCGAGTACGACGTGCCGGTGCGCAGCGGCTTTTTGCTGATCGACAGCTGGCTCTCGGGCGAGGAGGGCGCCTTCCGCTCGGCCTGCCTGCACCTGCTGCTGCCGGCCACCGTGCTGGGCACCAGCACCATGGCGGTGGTGGCGCGCATGACGCGCTCCAGCATGCTGGAGGTGCTGCGCGAGGACTACATCCGCGCCGCCCGCGCCAAGGGCCTGAGCCCGGCGCGCGTGGTGCTGCGCCATGGCCTGCGCAATGCGCTGATCCCGGTGCTGACGGTGATCGGCATGCAGACCGGCAGCCTGCTGGCCGGCGCGGTGCTGACCGAAACCATCTTCTCCTGGCCCGGCATCGGCAAATGGCTGATCGACTCCATCGCCCGGCGCGACTACCCGGTGGTGCAGGCCGGCATCCTGATCTCGGCCCTGACCTTCATCGGCGTGAACCTGCTGGTCGATGTCTTGTACGGCGTGGTCAATCCGCGCATCCGCAATGAACGGTGACGACATGACGACCCCCTCGACACCGACACCGCTGCCCCCAAGCGCACAGGAAGAAGAGCAGCTGCTTTCGCAACAGCCGCCCGGCCCGCTGCGCGAGTTCTGGCAAGGCTTTGCCGCCAACCGCGGCGCCCTGGCGGCGCTGGCCGTGTTCGCGCTGATCGCCCTGGCCGCTTTGTTCGCGCCCTGGGTGGCGCCGCACAGCCCGATCGAGCAGTACCGCGAGCACATGCTGCAGCCGCCGGTCTGGGCCGAGGGCGGCAGCGCACGCTTCCTGCTCGGCACCGACGAGCTGGGCCGCGACATGCTCTCGCGCCTGCTGCATGGCGGGCGGGTGTCGCTGGGCATCGGCCTGGCCTCGGTGCTGCTGTCCTTGCTGCCGGGCGTGCTGCTGGGCCTGCTGGCGGCGTTTCACCAGCAATGGCTGTCGCCGGCCATCATGCGGGTGATGGACATCATGCTGGCCTTGCCGGGCCTGCTGCTGGCCATCTGCGTGATCACGGTGCTGGGCCCGGGCCTGGTGAACACGGTGATCGCCATCGCCATCGGCGCCCTGCCCGGCTACACGCGGCTGACACGCGCCGCCGCCCTGGCCGAGATCCACAAAGACTACGTCACCGCCAGCCGCGTGGCCGGCGCCGGCCCCTTGCGCCTGATGTTCAGCGCCGTGCTGCCCAACTGCATGGCGCCGCTGATCGTCAACGCGACGCTGAGTTTCTCCTCCGCCATCCTGGAAACCGCCGGCCTGGGCTTTCTGGGCCTGGGCGTGCAGGCGCCCACGCCCGAGTGGGGCACCATGCTCAGCGCCGCGCGCGACTATATGCAGCGCGCGCCCTGGGTGGTGACGCTGCCGGGCCTGACGATTCTGTTCAGCGTGCTGAGCATCAACCTGATCGGCGACGGCCTGCGCGACGCGCTCGATCCCAAACTGAAACGGACGCGCTGAGCCATGGCTGAGGACGCAAGCGTGCTGCCCCCCCTGCTGCGCATCGAGAACCTGCGGGTCGAGTTCGGCCGCTTCCCGGCGGTGGACGGCCTGGACCTGAGCCTGGCGCCGGGCGAGCTGCTGGGCATCGTCGGTGAATCGGGCTCGGGCAAATCGGTGGCCATGCTGGCCTTGATGGGCCTGGTGGACGCGCCCGGCCGCGTCAGCGCCGACCGGCTGGAGTTCCAGGGTCAGGACTTGCTGCGCTTGAACGCGCGGGAACGCCGCCGCCTGATCGGCCGCGACATCGCCATGGTGTTCCAGGACGCGCTCTCCAGCCTGGACCCGAGCTACACCGTGGGCGCGCAGATCGCCGAGGTGCTGCAGACGCACCTGGGCCTGCGCGGCGCGGCCGCAAGGCAGCGGGTGGTGGAGCTGCTGGAGCTGGTGGAGATCCCCGATGCGGCGCGCCGCGCCGAGGCCTACCCGCACCAGCTCTCGGGCGGCATGAACCAGCGCGTGATGATCGCCATGGCGATCGCCTGCGGCCCCAAGCTCCTGATCGCCGACGAGCCCACCACAGCGCTCGACGTGACCATCCAGGCCCAGATCATGGAGCTGCTGCTGCGCCTGCAACGCGAGCAGGGCATGGGCTTGCTGATGATCACCCACGACCTGGCCGTGGTGGCCGAGATGGCGCAGCGCGTGGCCGTGATGTACGCCGGCCAGGTGGTCGAGACCGGCCCGCTGCCGGCCCTGTTCGACGCGCCGCGCCACCCCTACACCGCCGCCCTGCTGGCCGCCATCCCCGAGCACAACCGCGGCGCCCGCCGACTGGCCGCCCTGCCCGGCATCGTGCCCGGCGCGCTGGACCGCCCGGCCGGCTGCCTGCTGGGCCCGCGCTGCGCGCAGGTGCAGGGGCGCTGCCGGAGTGAGCGCCCGGCTCTCAGCACCGATGGCGTCCGCTGCTTCTTCCCGCTGCCGCCTGCGGCCCGATTGGAGGCGCAGCATGAGCAATGAACACGTGAGCCAGCCGGTGCTGCTGCAAGCCGAGAACCTGAGCCGCCACTACCGCGTCAGCCAGGGCCTGTTCCAGCCCAAGGCCACGGTGCGTGCGCTCGATGGCGTCAGCTTCAGCCTTCGCCCGCGCCAAACCTTGGCTGTGGTGGGCGAATCGGGCTGCGGCAAATCGACCCTGGCGCGCCAGCTGACCCTGATCGAGCCACCCAGCGCCGGCCGCCTGCTGCTGGGCGGCGAGGCCACGGCCGACGCCGACGGTGCGCGCCTGAAGGCGCTGCGCCAGCAGGTGCAGATGGTGTTCCAGAACCCCTTCAGCTCGCTCAACCCGCGCAAGAGCATTGCCGCCACGCTGGACGAGCCGCTTTTGATCAACACCGCGCTCAGCAAAGCCGAGCGGCGCGAGCGCATCGAAGCCTTGATCACCCAGGTGGGCCTGCGCCCCGAGCATCTGGCGCGTTACCCGCATATGTTCAGCGGCGGCCAGCGCCAGCGCATTGCCATTGCCCGGGCGATGATTCTGCAGCCGCGCATCGTCGTGGCGGACGAGCCGGTGTCGGCCCTGGATGTGTCCATCCAGGCGCAGATCCTCAACCTCTTCATGGACCTGCAGGAGCAATCCGGCACCAGCTATGTCTTCATCTCCCACAACCTCAGCGTGGTCGAGCATGTGGCCGACGAGGTGATGGTGATGTACCTGGGTCGCGCGGTGGAGCTGGGCGAGAAGCGCCGCATCTTTGCCCAGCCCCTGCACCCCTACACCCGCGCACTGATGAGTGCCACGCCGGCCCTGCACGCGGCCGACCGGCGCGAGCGCGTGCTGCTCAAGGGCGAGCTGCCCAGCCCGCTGAACCCGCCCAGCGGCTGCGCCTTCCACAAGCGCTGCCCGATGGCGGTGGCGCGTTGTGCGCAAGAGGCTCCGGTGCTGCGTGAGGTGGACGGGCGGCAGGTGGCCTGCCACCAGGTCTGAAGCGCGGCAAGCCCGGCCGAGAACCCTAGGCTCGGCTTTCACCGACAATTTGCCTTTGTTGCGCAGCCAACTATTTGCGCATCCCACACCCAAGCCTCACTCAAGCCATGCTGACCGACCTGATCGCCGCCTCCGCCGAAGACGCGACCGTGATTCCCCACACCCCGGGCCACGCCAACATCTGGCCCACGCTGGAGGTCTCGGGCGTCGAGCCCACGCAATGGGCCAGCCTGCGCCTGATCCTCAAGCAGCAAGCCCTGCCCGGTGCCATGGACGCCGCCCCGGCGGCGCTGAGCCACGCCATGCAAGATTTTGAGCGCGTGGGCCCGGCCGGCGAGCAAGGCGACCCCTGGCTGGTGGCCCTGCCCGAGGAGCTGGGCACCCTGCTGGCCCAGCTCTCGGAAGACCAGTTCCCCGCCCTGGCCCGCGCCTGGCTGACGGCCGAAGCCGAGCGCCGCCCGCATTGGGAAGCCGAGGCGCTGGAGTTTCTGGTGGCGGACTTGGCTGCGTTCTCCGCGACCGCAGTCGCACAAGGCCACCGCCTCTTCCTCTGGATCTGCCCTTAAAAGCTTGAGCGTTTTCGTAGCGAGCGGCTGTCAGGCTAGGCGGACGGAGCACAGGAACCGGAACGTACTTCCTGTACGTGAGGATTCCGAGCACCGGACCAACGACGCATGACAGTCGCGCAGTAGAAAGCGCTCAAGCTCAAGCCCTTGTTTGTTGGACGGAGCGATGACGATGAGCCACTTTGCTTTTCTCAGCCAGAACGCCTTCATGGGCTTGTCGCCCTCCCAACAAGGTAGCAGCGACACGCCCTTCGGCCTCGCCGGCATCGCCTGGGACGGCTGCGTCACCAACCGGCCGGGCGCGCGCTTCGGGCCCTCGGCCATCCGCCAAGCCAGCCAGATGCTGTGCGACGGCATCCACCCGCTGTTCGACACCACGCCCGAGGGCCAGCTCCACGACCACGGCGATCTGGCCCTGCCCAACACCAGCCTGGAGGCCATGCGCGCGGCCATGGTGCCGCTGATCGCCCCGCTGATCGCGCGCCAGCACATGGTCTGGCTGGGCGGCGACCACAGCATCACCCTTCCTTTGCTGCGCGCCTACCGGGCGCAGCAGGGCCAGCCGCTGGCGGTGATCCATTTCGATGCGCATTGCGACACCTGGGTCGACCATTTCGGCGAGCCCAGCGGCCACGGCACCTGGGTCTATGAGGCGATTCAGGAAGGCCTGGTGCGGCCCGAGTGCTTTGTGCAGTTCGGCATCCGCTCGGCCGGCCAGCGCGAGGCGCGCGAGTATGTGGCCGACCAGGGCGGCCTGATCTACAACGCCCGCGCCTTGCGCGGCCTGGACAGCCCCGCCCAGCTGGCGCCGCTGCTGCAGCAGGTGCGCGAGCGCATGGCCGCCCACGGCCACCCGCCCGTCTACCTGAGCCTGGACATCGACTGCCTGGACCCCGCCTTCGCACCCGGCACCGGCACACCCGAGCCCGGCGGCATGAGCAGCAACCAGGTCTTCAGCATCCTCGAAGAGCTGGTGCCCCAACTCAACTTCGTCGGCATGGACTGCGTGGAAGTTTCTCCGCCTTACGACCACGCCGAATTGACCAGTTATGCGGCCGCCCAGTTTGTCTGGACCTATCTGTGCGCGCGGCTGGCGCGCTCAATGCCTTGATGCACTGAGGCCATGCTGCTGAACAACTTCACACCCGAAGCGCGCGTGGCGCTGGCGGGCTTCCGGCTTGAAAAGCTGGCGCCCGAGCATGCCGAAGCCGATTTCGCCGCCGTGCGCGGCAGCGCCGAGCGCATCCGCCATGTCTTCGGCCCCGACAATGGCTGGCCTTCCGCCGCGCTGAGCTTCGCGGAGAACCTGGCCGATCTGCAGCGCCATGCCGCCGAGTTCGAAGAACGGCGCGCTTTCAACTACGCCCTGTTCTCAGCCGAGGGCCAGGACTATCTGGGCTGTCTCTACCTGAAGCCCATCAAGTCGCGGCTGGAACATGACGCACGGCGTGAGCGCTTCCGGGCCCAGCTGTTCTTCTGGCTCAGCGAGGCGGGGCTGAAGGTCTTGAGCGAGGACCAGGTGCTGAGCACGCTGCAGGCCTGGCTGGCGCGCGACTGGCCTTGGCCGGCCGGCGCGGTCGCTTGCCCGGGCCGGGCGCAGAGCTGGCCGGACTGGGCCGCCCTGGCCGAAGCGAAGCGCTGAAGCCGCCGCCGGCGCACAAGTGCGCAGCATTGCTGGTTTTCCGGGAACACCGGCCATCTGTACCGAATCCCCCTGCCCCAGCTCATGCAAAATGGTTCGCCACTCGCATGGCCACCAGCCATCGCGCCACTCCCACGCCACCAAGGAAGCGCTGCATGAAGGTCTCTCAAATCACCCTGCGTGAGCACGACGATATGAGCGCCGCCTTGGCGGCCTGGCAGCCGGAGCCCCCCGATCTGCTGCTGGCCTTCAGCGCCATCCCCTTGTTGCAGCGCCTGGCCGAACCGCTGGCGGCCCGTTTTCCCCAGGCCCTGCGCATCGGCTGCTCCACGGCCGGCGAGATTTCCAAAGACGGCGTCAGCGACCAGAGCTGCGTGCTGACCGCCCTGCATTTCGAGGCCCGAGAGGGCAGCGCGCCCAGCCGCGCCATCGAGGCCAGCACCCAGCTGCTGGGCATGGCCGACTCGCAAGCCGCCGGCCGCCGCCTGGCCGAGCAACTGCCGCGGGCCGGCCTGCGCGCGGTGCTGCTGCTGGGCCAGGGCGTGGCGGTCAATGGCAGCGCCCTGATCGCCGGCATGGTCGAAGTGCTGGGCCCGGACCTGCCCATCACCGGCGGCCTGGCCGGCGACGCCGCGGCCTTCAGCGAGACCTGGGTGCTCAACAGCGCCGGTGTGCGCAATGACCAGCTGGTCTGCGTCGGCCTCTATGGCGAGGCGCTGCTGTTTTCGCACGGATCCTTCGGCGGCTGGTCGCCCTTCGGCCCGGCGCGGCGCGTCACGCGCTGCGAGGGCAATGTGCTGTTCGAGCTGGACGGCGAACCGGCCCTGGCGGTCTACAAGCGCTACCTGGGCGACTACGCCAAGGACCTGCCGGCCTCCGGCCTGCTGTTTCCCTTCGCCATGCTGGGCAGCGACCACAGCGAGGTCGGTCTGATCCGCACCATCCTGGGCATCGACGAGGCCGTGGGCAGCCTGACCCTGGCCGGTGACATCGACCCCGAGGGCTACCTCAAGCTCATGCACGCCAGCACCGATGCTCTGGTGGACGGCGCCGAGGCGGCCGCTCAAGCCGCGGCCGAAGCCGCCGCCGTGGCCCAGGCCGGCGGCCAGGGCCTGGCCTTGCTGGTCAGCTGCGTCGGCCGCAAGTTGGTGATGGGTGAGCGGGTGGAGGAAGAGATCGAGGCCGTGGCCGACGTCTTCGGCCAATCGGCCGTGCTGACGGGTTTCTATTCCAACGGCGAGATCAGCCCCTTCACCGGCAACTTGGAGTGCAAGCTGCACAACCAGACCATGACCATCACCTACCTCGGCGAGCGGCCCTGAGGCCGGCGCCGCCCCTTCTGGATCGATCGACTCTCGGCCCTTCTATGCACAAGCTACTGGCTCGCCAGATCAAGCGCCTGCTGGGCAGCGAGGAGCAGCAGCTGCCCGCGCTGCTGCAGGAGCTCTTGCAGCTGTCCTTGCAGCCGGGCCTGTCGCCGGCCGCGGCGCGGCTGCTGGGCGGCCTGGGCAGTTTTTTTGACCGGGTGGACGGGGCCTACGAGCAGAGCGACCGCGACCTCGACCTCAAGACCCGCAGCCTGGAGCTCAGCTCGGTCGAGCTGAGCGGCAGCAACGACCGCCTGCGCAGCGAACTGGCCAGCCGCACCCGGGCCATCGAATCGCTGCGCAGCACGGCGCAAGGCCTGCTGCAGACTACCGGCACGGCGCTGCCGCCCCTGCATGACGACAACAATCTGGAAGCGCTGTCGCAGCTGATGTCCGAGCTGGTGCACCAGCGCGAGATCAGCCAGCAGGAGCTGCAGGACGCCCTGAGCGAGCTGGCATTGCAGCAGTTCGCGCTCGACCAGCATGGCATCGTCAGCATCACCGACCTGGCCGGCAACATCAGCTACGTCAACGACAAGTTCTGCCAGATCAGCGGCTACAGCCGCGCCGAGCTGCTCGGCCGCAACCACCGCATGATCAACTCGGGCCACCACCCGCTCAGCTTTTTCGAGAACCTCTGGGCCACCATCTTGAGCGGCGAGGTCTGGCACGGCGATGTCTGCAACCGCGCCAAGGCCGGCCACCTCTACTGGGTGCAGGCCACCATCGTGCCGCTGAAGGGCGCGTCCGGTGAGCCGGAGCGCTTCATCGCCATCCGCACCGAGATCACCGAGCGCAAGTCCATGGAGGCCGCCATCAAGGCCGCCGAGGCGCGGCTGCGCCACATCACCAACACCGTGCCCGGCGTGGTCTACCGCTGCCGCGTCAATGTGCGCACCGGCCAAACCCATTTCACCTTTGTCAGCGACCGGCTCAAGGAGGTGCGCGGCCTGGAGCCGGCGGCACTGCTGGCTGACGGCCGCATCTCGGCAGCCCAGATTGCGCCCGAGTACCGCGAACGCTGCGTCCAGGGCGTGCTGCAAGCGGCCGCGCAGCGCGGCCCCTGGCGCGAGGACTACAAGATCATCCTGCCCGATGGGCAGGAACGCTGGCTGCGCGCCGAGATCCGGCCCGAGGCCGAGCTGGCCGATGACGGCTCCATCGTCTACACCGGCATCTGGCAGGACGTCAGCCAGCTCAAGGAAGCCGGCGCGCGCCTGCGCGACATCACCGACAGCATCCCGGTGGCAGTGTTCCAGGCCCACCGCTCGGTGGGCGCGCGCTACGCCATCCCCTTCTGCAGCCGCGCGCTTGAGCGCATTTGCGGCGTCAGCCCCGAGGAGGCCATGAGCGACACCCGGCTGCTGCTGGCCTGCCTGGCGCCGGAGGAAGCGGCCCAGCTGAAGCGCGTGTTCGACAACTCGGCCACGGACCTGCGCCCCTGGTCCCTGGACTTCCGCCTGCGCCACAAGCTCAGTGGCGAGACCGTCTGGGTCCATGGCGAGGCCCAGCCCAAGCGGGCGGCCGATGGCGGCGTGCTTTGGAACGGCTATCTGGCCGACATCAGCGAGGCCAAGCGCGTGTCCGAGGAGCTGCGCCGCGCCAAAGAAGGGGCGGAAAGCGCCAACCGCGCCAAGAGCGACTTCCTGGCCAATATGAGCCACGAAATCCGCACGCCCATGAACGGCATCATCGGCATGGCCGAGCTGGCCTTGGACGGCCCGCTGGAAGCCAACCAGCGCGAGTACCTGAGCATCGTGCAAAGTTCGGCGGAATCGCTGCTGCGGGTGATCAACGACATCCTCGACTTCTCCAAGATCGAAGCCGGCAAGCTGCAGATCGAACACATCCCCTTCGAGCTCGGCCGCAGCGTGGCCGACACGCTGAAGACCCTGGCCCTGCGCGCCAATGACAAGGGCCTGGAGCTGGTCTGCTCGCTGGCCCCCGAGTTGCCGAGCCAGGTGCTGGGCGACCCCGGGCGGCTGCGCCAGGTGCTGATCAATCTGATCGGCAATGCCATCAAGTTCACCGAGCATGGCGAGGTGGTGCTGCGGGTCAGCCTGGCGGCCGGGGCCGAGGCGGACGTGCCGCCGAGCGTGCTGTTCACCGTCAGCGACACCGGCATCGGCATCCCGCCCGAGAAGCTGCAGTCCATCTTCGACGCCTTCTCGCAGGAAGACAGCAGCATCACGCGCCGCTACGGCGGCACCGGCCTGGGCCTGACCATCTCGGCGCGCCTGGTCGAGGCCATGGGCGGCAGCATCTGGGTGGACAGCGAACTGGGCCGAGGCAGCAGTTTCAATTTCGTCCTGCCCTTTGCCAGCGCACCTGAGCCCGCCGCCGGCGGCGAGCTGCCGGAAGCCCAGCGCATCCAGGACAGCCTGGGCGCCCTGCTGGCCGGCACGGCCCTGCCGGGCGAGCAGCCGCAGATGGAGGTGCTGCTGGTTGAGGACCACCCGGTCAACCAGCAGCTGGCCTGCGCCCTGCTGCAGCGCTGGGGCCACCGCGTCAGCATGGCCGACAACGGCCAGCTGGCCCTGGAGCAGCTGGCCCGGCGCCGCTTTGACCTGGTGCTGATGGACATGATGATGCCGGTGCTCGACGGCCTGGAGAGCACCCGCCGCTTCCGCGCCCTGGAAGCGCAGCAGCGGCCGGGCGAACGGACGCCCGTGATCGCCATGACCGCGCGCGCCACGCCGGCCGACCGCGAGCTCTGCCTGGCCGCCGGCATGGACGACTACCTGTCCAAGCCCATCGACGTGAAAGAGTTCCAGCGCTTGGTGCAGCGCTATGTGGTGAACAAAGGCCACAAGCCGGCCGCGCTTCCGACCAACGCAGACGGCGCCGAGCGGCAGCGCGCGAGCGCCGCCGCGCCCGATTTCGACTACGCCCAGGCCCTGGCCGAGGTCGACCAGGACGTGGTGCACATCGTGCGCGCCATCTTCATCCGGCGCTGGCCGCAGGACCTGGAAAAAATGCAGACGGCCCTGGCCGAGCAGGACTGGGACACCTTGATGCATGGGGGCCACGCCCTCAAGGGCACACTCGGCATGTTCGGCGCACGGCCGGCGGTCGAGCTGGCCCGGCAGATCGAGGACGGCGCCGAACATCGCCGCACTGCAGGCCTGGCCGAGTGCGTGCAGGCCGTGGCTGTGGAAGTCGACAAGGTCGTGCAAGCCCTGGCCGCTTTGGCCCCAACCGAATCATCCCCATGAAGTACAGCCAACGCCACATCCTGATCGTCGACGACAGCGAGATCAATATCGCCCTGTTCGAAGCCCTGGTGGCCAAGCTGGGCGCGGGCGAGGCCAAGTCCTTCAGCTCGGCCAGCGAAGGCCTGGCCTGGGCGCAGAGCCATGAGCCGGACTTGATCATCGTCGACTACATGATGCCGGAGCTCGACGGCGTCGAGTTCATCGAACGCCTGCGGGCCACGCCCGGCAAAGAGGCGGTGCCCATTTTGATGATCACCGCCAACGACCAGAAGCAGGTGCGCTACCGGGCGCTCAATGTCGGCGCCTCCGACTTTCTGATCAAGCCAGTGGACCGGGTCGAGTTCCTGGCCCGCTGCGCCAATCTGCTGGCCATGAGCGAGATGCGCCACAAGCTCGACGACCGGGCCGCCTGGCTGGCCGAGGAGGTACGCAAGGCCACGGCCGAGATCCTGGAACGCGAGCGCGAGACCGTGATCCGCCTGGCCAAGGCGGCCGAGTACCGCGACCCCGAAACCGGCGCCCACATCCTGCGCATGGCGCACTACTCACGCCTGATCGCTCAAGGCCTGGGCCTGAGCGAGGCCGAGCAGGACCTGCTGCTGCAGGCCGCGCCTCTGCACGACATCGGCAAGGTCGGCATCAGCGACAGCATCCTGCTCAAGCCCGGTCGCCTGAGCCCGGCGGAATTCGAGCTGATGAAGCAGCATGCCGCCTATGGCTATGAGATCCTCAAAGACAGCAAATCCGCCATCCTGCAGGCCGGCGCCTCGATCGCCCTGGGCCACCACGAGAAGTTCGACGGCAGCGGCTATCCGGCCGGCCTGGCCGGCGGCGACATCCCGATTTTCAGCCGCATCGTTGCCGTGGCCGATGTCTTCGACGCCCTGACCTCGGCCCGCCCCTACAAGCCGGCCTGGGAGCTTCGGGATGCAGCCGCCCACATCCAAGCCCAGTCCGGCAGCCATTTCGACCCGGACTGCGTGCGCGTCTTCTTCGAGCACTGGGACGCGGTGCTGGACATCCGCGCGCGCTTCCAGGACGAGGACACCTTGTTCACCTGAGCCCCACGTCGCCCGCCTCTTGACCGCAGCCCCATGTACCGCCTCACCATTGCCGAGAGTTTCCAGGTCCAGATCGGAGACCGCCCCGCCCGCACCTGGTATGCGCTGGAGGGCGAGTTCGAGTCCGAGCAACAGCTGCCGCCGCTGGGCAGCCTGCTGCTGCTGCAAAGCCCGGATGGCCGCACAGTGGCGGCCCAGCTGGCCGGGCGCTCGCTCTGGGAACGCGAGGCCTCGCTGCGCTTCAACGAGCTGGAGGCGCAGACATTCGAGCCCGGTTCCCTGGTCTTGTGGCGCAGATCGCCCAGCTGAGCCGCGCTCACAGCGAGTTTTCCCGAACCTCACATGCAAAGGTCGGCCAGATCGGTCAGAATCGCGCCGCCCGGATCGAATCCCATGAGCCACCGGGCAGGCCTCGCAATGACGCGTTAGCTGCGAGCACCTGGCTCAGGAGATTCTTGCCATGCATCCGCTTCGCCGCCTCGCTTGCCCTGCCCTGACCCTGGCCACCGTGCTGCTGATGAGCGCCTGCGGCAGCTATGAGCCGCCCAAGCCCGGCAACTACACCGAGATCGGCAGCAGCAAGGTCGAGTACGCCTGCGGCACCGAAACGCCCACGGCCACGCGCTTCAGCGTGACGCGTTGCCACAATATTGCCGAAGCCAAGGCACGCGGCGAAGCCAGCCGCGAGGCAGCCGACTCCCTGCGGGCGCCGCCGCCGGACGTGCGCTCGCGCTGAAATCAGCGCCGGGCAGCGGCGAGCCGCTGTGACCATGGCGGGGGCTATAGTCCTTTTCTGACCCCGCTACCCTGCCCGCAATGAGCCCGACACGCCGCTTCTGCCCGCGCCTTCCGCTGCACACGACCCTGCCCGCCACGGCCGCCCTGAGCCTGGCCCTGGCCGCCGCCCTGCTGCCCAGCAGCGCCCTGGCGGCCAAGCCCCTGATCTTCTGCGCCGACGCCAGCCCCGAGGGCTTTGACCCCGGCCTCTGGGACAGTTCGACCACCAACAACGCCAACCGGCAGATGTTCCAGGGCCTGCTGGCCTTCAAACGCGGCAGCACCGAACTGGTGCCCAAGCTGGCCACGGCCTGGCAGATGTCGCCCGACGCCAAGACCCTGACGCTGACCCTGCGCCGCGGCGTGCAGTTCCACAAGGCCGCCGGCTTCACGCCCAGCCGGGCGATGAACGCCGACGATGTGCTGTTCACTTTCGGCCGTTTCCTGAACCCCGAGCACCCCTTCAACAAGGCCTTTCCGGCCACCTTCGTCTACCCGCAGAACATGGGCCTGGCGCAGATGGTCGAGGGCCTGGACCGGGTGGACGACCACACCGTGCGTTTCCGTCTGAAGCAGGCCAATGCCAGCTTCGCCAGCAATCTGGCCATGGTCTGGGCCTCGATTCATTCGGCCGAGTACGGCGCCCAGTTGCTCAAGCAAGGCCGCGCCAACCAGATCAACAACCAGCCGGTCGGCACCGGGCCCTATCGCTTCAAGTCCTACACCAAGGACGATGTGCTGCGCATGGAGCCCCACCCCGAGTACTGGGGCAGCAAGCAGGCCGGCGCCCTGGTGTTCAGCATCAGCCGCGAGGCCAATGTGCGGGTGCAGAAGCTGGTGGCGGGCGAATGCCAGGTGGCTGCGGCCCTGCGCGACGTGGACCTGGCCGCGCTCGACGGCAAGCCCGACATCACGGTCATGAAGACCCAGGCGCTGAACATCTCCTACCTGTCCTTCAATCTCAAGAAGGCGCCCACCGACCAACGCGAGGTGCGCGAGGCCCTGGACATCGCCATCGACCGCAACGCCATCTTCAAGGCCTTGTTCCCGCGCGGTGATGCGCTGCAGGCGGTCAGCGCTTTCCCGCCCTCCATTCCCGGCTACAACAGCAAGCTCAAGAACGAGTACAACCCGGCCCGCGCCCGCGAGCTGCTGACCAAGGCCGGCCACGCCAAGGGCCTGGAGCTGGACCTCTGGGCCCTGCCCGTGGCCCGGCCCACCAACCCCAATGGCCAGCTGATGGCCCAGCTGATCCAGCAGGACTGGGCCAAGATCGGCGTCAAGGCCAACATCAAGACCTACGAGTGGGGCGAGTACCTCAAGCGCGCCAACCAAGGCGAGCACAGCGTCTATATGAGCGGCTGGAGCGGCGAAACCGGCGATGCCGACGAGTTCCTGACGCCCAATCTCAGCTGCGCCGCCAACCAGAGCGGCATCAAGTTCTGCAACAAGGAATTCGATGCCCTGATCGACGCCGCCCGCGCCACCCCCGACGCCAAGAAGCGCCAGGCGGCCTACGAAAAGGCACAGGAGATCTTCAAACGCGAGCGCCCCTGGATCACCATGGCCCACTCGGCCATCTACATGCCGGTGCGCCGCGACGTCAGCGGCTTCATCATGGCGCCGAACGGCAGCGTCGATTTCGAGAACGTGCAGCGCAAGTAAGCGACACGCGCGACGGCCCAACCAGGATCGTCAGGGTTCGGCACATTGCTGAAACTCAAATGCAACCACAGAGGCGCAGAGGCACAGAGCTAAAACCAATTCAGCTTTGTATTTCTCTGTGCCTCTGCGCCTCTGTGGTTGCCTTTTGTATTCGGCTGCTTTGTGCCGACTGCTGAAGCTCGCAGCGCTCACTTCGAGCAGGGCGAGGCCGGCAAGGCATAGGGGCGGATCAGCTCGGCCGTGCGGCCGCTGCGGCAGAGTTCGCCCAGGGCCGCATTGAAGCGCTTGAAGTCGGTGGCGCTGACGCGCTGCCGGACCAGGCCGAAGCTGTAGCTGAACTGCTTGGCCACGCCGGCCGCCTGCAGGCCGGTCAGGCCATACTCGCGCAGCAGCCAGAGGGCCACGTTCTCGTTCATGAAGGCCAGGCCGTCAGGGCCGTAGCGGCCGCTGATGAGCTTGCGCAGCACGGTCAGGTTGTCGGGTTCCAGCACCAGCTGTGCCGGCTCGGCCGCGCTCTGGCCCTCGATCAGGGTCTTCAGGCTGATCGAGCTGCCCGAAGGCCCGTAGACGCCAATCTGATGACCGGCCAGGGAATCCGCGCCGGTGTAGGAAAAGGCTTGGCCGGCACGCGCGAACACGCTGTAGCGGGCATCCAGCACCGGCAGGGAGGCGCGCACCAGGGCCTGGCGCTGCGGCGTGTCCAGCAAGGTGAACAAGCCATCGGCCTGGCCGCGCTCGGCCATGGCCAGGGCGCGCCGCCAAGGCAACAGCTCGATGCGACAGGACCAGCCCAGGCTGGCACAGGTCGCCTTGAGCACATCGACCATGGGGCCGGCCGGCTCACCGTTCTGCACGAAGGTGTAGGGCGGAAACGATTCGGTAACGAACAGCCGCTCCGGCGCCGTTGTCAAAGCCACAGCCGAAGCCACGCTGGCCGCGAGAAACAGTCCACACATCGGAATCGCCAGCCTCAGCTTGCGTTGCACATTGCACTCCTTGTTCTGACACGTCCACAGCACCGCGGGCGTGACGCCGGCGGCCAGCATAGCGCCATGCCGAGGCGAACCGGCATCGCGGCCGCCGAAGCACCCGTCATTCGCCCGTCATCACACCAGGCGGAGGCAGGCGGAGTTCGAAGCAGCTGCCCTGGCCCAGTTCGCTCTGCACCGCCAAGCTGCCACCGAGCACGGCGGTGGCGAGGTGGTGGGCGATGTGCAGGCCCAGGCCGCTGCCGCCCTGGCCGAAGCGGGTGCTGAAGAAGGGGTCGAAGACCCGGCCCAGGTGCTCGGACGCGATGCCCACGCCATCGTCCTGCACCTGCAGGCGCAAGCCCTGGGCGCCGTCCGGCAGCAAGCGCAGGCACAGGCGGCCGCGCTCGCGGCCCACAAAGGCATGGATTAAGGCGTTGTCCAGCAGCTGTTGCAGCACCTGCTGCAAGGCCGAAGGCTGGCCTTGCAGGACGATCTCGGTCTCGGGCGCCTCCAGGCTCAGCTCGACGCCAGCCGCAGCCGCCGCGTCGCGGAAGCCGGCCAGCATGAGCTGACACAGAGGCAGCACGGCAAAGCGCTGCAGCGGCTCGCCCCCCGGGTCGCGCGCCAGTTGCTTGAACTGCCGCACCAGCTCGGCGGCACGTTGCAGACCACGCAAGAGCAGATCGGCCGAGGCTTCGGCGTCGCTGAAGTAACGCTCCAGATCGCTGCGCTTCATACTGCGTGATTCGGCCTGCACGGCCAGTTGCAAGGTGCGCTCCTGCCAGGTGCTGGCGGCCAGCAGGCAATTGCCGATCGGCGTGTTCAGCTCATGGGCGACGCCGGCCACCAGGCGGCCCAAGGAAGCCAGACGCTCCTGCTGCAGCAGCTGGGCCTGGGTGCGTGCCAGCATTTCGGACCGCCGTGCCTGCTCCTCGGCCAGCTGGCGCAGATGCTCGGCCTCGGCCAGGGCGCGTTCGGTCTGGTGCAGCACTTGCAAGGCCAGCAGGCGCTTGTTGGCCGCGTCGCTCTGGATCTTCAGGCGCGCGCCCGAGGCCTGGCGGATCAGCTGGTAAGCAAGGTCCACATCGCCCTGCTTGCGGTGCTCCTCGGCCAGGGCCTCGAAGAGCTCGCCCGGCACCAGATAGCCGGCCATGCTGTGCGCCAGGGCCAGGGCTTGCTCCAGCAGCTGCAGCGCGGCCTGCCCCGGCGCCTCTCCGGCTGGGCCGTTCAAGCCATGCTGGCTGTGCAGCTCGGCCAGGGCACGCAGGCTCTCGATCTGGCGCAGCACATGGCCAGTCTGGCGCGCGCCCTCCAGAGCTTCCTGCGCCAATTGCAGGGCCGCCGCGACATGGCCTTGGCGGGAGTGCAGCTGGGCCAGGGCGCGGCAGGCGTGGATGTGCAGGTCCGGGTGGGCCTGGCGCAGCGTCAAGGGCAGCAGCTCGGCCAGCGCCGCCTGGGCGCCATCGAGCTCATCGAGGTCCAGGCAGAGGTCGGCCCAGTATTTGAGGGCGATGCAGAAATTGCGCCCCGGCGGCAGCCGGCGCAGCAGCTGCAGCGCGTCTTGCAGGCTGCTGCGCGCCGGCTCCAGCCGGCCCAGGCGGCGCAGGGTCTCGCCCATCTGGGCCAGGCCGTGGCCGGTGCTCAGCGGCAGCTCATGCTGGCGCGCCAGAGCCAGAGCTTTTTCCATCCACTGCAGGGCCAGCTCATGCTCGTTGAGGCTGTTCAGAGCATCGGCGGCATTGAAGCCGGCGGCAATGGCGCGGCTGAGCTGGCCGGTCAACAGACCCAGCTGCATAGCACTCATGCGTTCGGCCGCAGCATGGCCGTAGTCGCTGGCCTGAGCCGCCAGGGTGCCACGCAGCTCATGGGCCCAGGCGGCCACGGCCGGGCTCATGCCGGCCAACTCGGCGTCGCTCGGTGCGCCATGTTGGCGGCCACGCACCGGGTCGATATAGGTCAGGAACAGCGCGGACATCAACTCAGTCACCTGGGCGCGCTCTTCGTCGCCGCCGGCGCGCGCGGCGAGGGTCGCCTGCCCCAAGGAGGCGATGGCCTCATGGCTGCGCCCTTGGGCGATGTCCACCCGAGCCAGGGTCAGCCAGGCTTCGCAGCGGCCGAGCGCATCGCCCAGGCGCTCGAACACCGCCAGGGCCAGCTGCGCCTGGCGCTGGGCGGCGAGCAGTTCGATCTGCTGCAAGAGCAGCAGTTCTGCATCCAGCAAGTCCAGCCAGGCGCTTTCTGTGCATTCCTTGCTGCCTTCGGGGCTGGCGGCCAAGGCGGCCCGGGCCTGCTCGGCCAGCAGGCGGGCACGGCGGCTGTTGCGCTGGCGCAGATGCCAGGCCAGGGCAAGGCGGCGCGAGATCGGCAGCGACCAGGCCGGTTCATCCAGCTCGGCTTCCCAGACCTTGAGCACCTCATCGCGAACGCTGAAATCCATCGAGCCCTCGTTGGCAAGGCCCAAGAATACGTGCAATTGCCTGACGGTAGGCAAGGCCCTGCTACTGGCGCGCCACCCAGTCCGCCAGCGCATCGAGCACCGGTCGGCCGCGCCTCCCGGCTTGCTCATCGTTCACAAAAGCCACCAGCACCCAGGTGCGGCCGCGCCGGTCCGGCACATAACCGGCCAAGGCCACGGCCTCATTGAGACTGCCGGTCTTGAGGCGTGCGCGGCCCTCGGCCGGGCTGCCTTTGAGGCGGCGGCGCAGCGTGCCGTCCACGCCGGCCAGGGGCAGGCCGCTCTGCAGCTCGGGCGCCAGCGGCAGGCGGGCCGCGCGCGCCAGCACGGCGGCCAGCAGCTCGGGCCGGATGCGCTCGCGCCGCGACAGGCCGGAGCCGTTCTCCAGCACCAGGCCCTGAGCGTCCAAGCCTTGCCCGGCCAGCCAGTCACGCACCGCGCGCTCGGCCGCGGCCAGGGTCTCCTCGCCGGGCCGCGCGACGGCGGCGCCCAGGCGCAGATAGACCAGGCGGGTCAGCGGGTTGTCCGAGCTTTTCAAGGCGCCGCGCAGCAGCTCGCCCAGCGGCCGGTCCTGGTGCTGGGCCAGGACCTGAGCGCCTGCGGGTGTGGCGGCCTCCTGCACGGCCGGGCCCAGGCTGCCGCCCAGCTCTTCCCAGAGCGAGCGCACGACCAAGGGCACAAAAGCCTGACGGTCGACGAGATTCATGTCCTGACGCTGCTGGCACTGGCGCGGAAAGCTGCCCTGCAGGCGCAGCAACCAGCCATGGCCCTCTGGCGCGGGCAGCAGCTGCGGCCGGCCGAAATCGAGTTCCCATTCGGCGCAGGGGCGCTCGCTCCAAGCCAGGGCACTGAGGTCCAGCTGCAGGCCGCGCCAGGCGGGGCTCAAGCGGCCGCGCACCGTCTGCCCATCGGAGGCCAGGCTCAGGCCGAGCAGATTGCCGTTGAGCATCAGGGCGTCGGGCACCACGTTGTAGGCCGACTCGGGGTATTCGTCGAAGGGCAGCAGGGCCGGGTCGGGCCGCGCGGGGCGGAACAGGCTGCGGTCCAGCACCAGGCCGGCCGGCACCTCGCGCACGCCCTGCTCGCGCGCCTGACGCAGCATCAGCCAGAGTGCGCCCCAATCGAGTTGAGCGTCGGCGCCACCGCGCAGATAGAGCGGGCCGGCCAGGCGGCCCTCGGCATCGGGCGGGCCTTCGCTCAGCAGCTCGGTGCGGCCGCGCGAGGCGGCGCCCAATCGATCGAGCGCGACCACGGCGCTCAGCACCTTGATGGACGAGCTCGGCGCCATCGCCCGATCGGCCTGCCAACGCAAAGCCTGCGGTCGGTGCATCGGGCCGCCGTGCCGCGCCGCCTCGTCGAGAGGAAAGGCCACCACGCCCAAGGCCGTGGCCGGCAGACCGGCCAGCTCCAGCGCCGCCTGCACCGAGGCAGGCAGCTCAGCGGCCTGGGCCGACGCGGCCGCCAGCGCCAGCAGCACGCTCAGCAGCCAGCCGGGCGCGTGGCGGAGCTGGGCGCTGCCGCTCACTTCAGCGAGCGCACAAACTCCAGCACCTGGGCCACCATGGGCGCATTGGACTGGGGCGACTCGATGTCGCCGGCCAGCACATGCTGGCTGGGACTCTGGCTGTAATCCACCTCGACCAGACGCTTGTCCGGGTGGCTGAAACGCTCGAAGGCCTCGCGTGCCGCCTGCACATTGATGACCTGGTCGCGCGGCGACAACATCATCAACAAAGGCGCCTTGACCTTCTCAAGTGCGCTGTCACGCACACGCGCCACCAGGGCCATCATGGGGAACAGGGCCGAGGTCGGGTACTCATGCGTCCAGTAGCGGGCCTTGGCCGGGCTGTTGGGCGTCCAGCGGCTGGTTTCGCCCTGGAACCAACGCGCCAGCACACGGCCCCAGGGCCAGTTGATCACCGAAGCCCAGACATTCTTGGGGCCGAAGTTCGGAGAGACCATGACCCAGCCGGCCACGTCCTGCGCCTCGGGGCGCAGGGCCAGCCAGCCGGACAAGGTAGCACCCGTCGAAGTGCCCATGACCAGCACGCGCTCACCCAACTGATGGCCGATGGCCAGGGCTTCCAGCGCGTCGGCCTTCCACTCGCTGACGGTCATCGTGCCCATGGCGGCGCCGGGCCGACCATGGCCGGCCAGGCGGGCGTAATAGACGTGGCCGCCCAGCTCCTTGGCAATCAGATCGGGCACCGGGGCCAGCTCCTGCCGCGTGGCGCTGAAGCCATGCAGATAGACCACCACCCAGGGCGCGCGCTTGCGGCCGGCCGGGCCCCAGACGATGTGCTTCTCGGCACCGGGCGTGACATCACCCAGGCGCGCCTCGGCGGCGGCCAGGTGGGCGTCGAACTGGTCCAGCTGCGAAGGCAGCGGCGCCACCGTGTCCGGCGGCAACCAGGCTTGGTCGGCGTTGCGCGGCCCCATCAGCAGCACAGCGCCCAGCAGGGCAGCGACAAAGAGGACCGGGCCCTTGCGCTTCAAGCCAGCACAGCGGCCATGGCGCTGGCCGTGGCCTCGACGTTCTTGTTGTTCAGGCCGGCCACGCACATGCGGCCCGAGCGCACCAGATAGACGGCGAACTCGTCCTTCAGGCGATCCACCTGGGCGGCGGTCAGGCCGGTGTAGCTGAACATGCCGCGCTGGGTCAGGAAGTAGTCGAAGTTGCGGCCCGGCAGCTTGGCCGCCAGCACCTCGTACAGGGCGTTGCGCATGGCGTGGATGCGCTCACGCATCTCGGTCACTTCGCCTTCCCAGAGGCTGCGCAGCTGCGGGTCGCTGAGCACGCGGGCGACGATCTGGCCACCGTGCAGCGGCGGGTTGGAATAGTTGCGGCGGATCATGAACTTCAGCTGGCCCAGCACCAGGGCGGCTTGGGCCGCATCGGGGCAGACCACGCTGAGCGCGCCGCAGCGCTCGCCGTACAAGCTCATGCTCTTGGAGAAGCTATTGGCCACGAAGAAGGACAGGCCAGCATCCAGCATGGCGCGGATGGCAAAGGCGTCCTCATCGATGCCGTCGCCATAGCCCTGGTAGGCCAGGTCCAGGAAGGGCAGCAGCTCGCGCTCTTTCAGCACCGGGATCAACTCATCCCACTGCATGGGGCTGAGGTCCACGCCGGTCGGGTTGTGGCAGCAGGCGTGCAGCAGCACCACGCTCTTGGCCGGCAGGGCGCGGATGGCTTCCAGCATGTCCGCAAAGCGCACGCCGCCGGTGGCCGCGTCGTAGTAGGGGTAGGTCTTGACCTCGATGCCGGAGCCTTCGAACACCGCACGGTGGTTGTCCCAGGTCGGGTCGGATACATAGATGGCGCTGGCCGGGAAGTAGCGCTTGATGAAATCGGCACCGACCTTGAGGCCACCGCTGGAGCCCACGCTCTGGATGGTGACGATGCGGCCTTCGGCGCGCGCCGGGTGGTTTTCACCGAAGAGCAGGCCTTGCACGGCGCTACGGAAATTGGCCGCACCTTCCATGGGCAGATAGGGGCGGGCGCCAGCGTCGGCCACCACGGCAAGCTCAGCCTTGCGGACCGAATCCAGCATGGGGATGCGGCCTTCGTCGTCGAAGTAGATGCCGATGGACAGATTGATCTTGCCGGGGCGGCTGTCCTTCTGGAAAGCCTCGTTGAGGCTCAGGATCGGGTCGCCGGCGTAGGCGTCAACGTGCTTGAACATGGTGCGGGTGCTCCGGGCTGAAAGTTTGCGAGCATTATCGGCCGGCTTGACCAGAAAACCTGTGGCATTGGCAAGATACGGCCGCTCTCAGGGATAGGCCGCGACGATGCGCTGCCAGCTACCATCGGCCATCATGGTCTGGAATGCATGCTCCAGTTCGGCCTGACGCTTCAACCAGGGCGAGCGCAGCGAGAGCACCAGATAGGCCGTCTCCCCCTCCAGGCGCAGCGCCTGCTTTTGCAGCTTCAACTGCCGCTCGCGCAAGAGCAGATCACCCTGCCGCTCGGGCAGCACGGCCAGGTCCACACGGCCCCGCGCCACCAACTCCAGGGCCACGCCATAGTCGTTGACCTCTTGCAAGCGCAGCTGCGTCAGCCCATCAAAGGCCGCGCCATAGCGCTTGCCGCGGTGCACGGCGATCAGCCGACCATCCAGATCGGCCAGGCTGCGCAAGGCCGGCGCATCGGGCTTGGTATAGAACACTTTGTCTTCGGCCGGCAGTCGCACCTGGCTGTAGCTCAGAAAGCGCTGCCGCTCGGCGGTCATCAGCGGGCCCAGCATCACATCGGCCGCGCCGGACTCCATCATCTTGAAAGCGCGCGCCGAAGGCACCTCGGTGAAGCTCAGCAAGCAGCCGAGGCGGCGCGCCGCCTCGGCCATCAGCTCGAAATAGAGCCCGCTCGGTCCACCAGGGCCGAACACCCGGTACGGTGGATCGGCGCTGCCGACCACGCGCAAGGGCATCGGCGTTGGCTGGCCACTCAAACGCTGCGGCAGGCTGACAGCGAGCCAAGCCGCCAGCGCAAGCAAGGCTGCACGGCGCCCAGGCACCGAGCATGAAACGCCGTGCGATGAATTGGAATCCGGCATCGGCAGAGTCCTCCCTGCGAAACGCAGCTTGCTGTCTTTCGATCTTAGACGCGAGCGCACGCCGCGGAGCCGGGCTTTATTCGCGCCGCTGCAGCAGCATGGCGTCACCGTAGCTGAAGAAGCGGTAACGCTGCGCAATCGCGTGGCGGTAGAGCGCCATCACCCGCGCATGGCCGGCCAGGGCGCTGACCAGCATCATCAGGGTGCTCTTGGGCAGGTGGAAGTTGGTGATCAGGCTGTCAACCACGCGGAAGGTGAAGCCAGGCGTGATGAAGATTTCGGTCTCGCGCGCGCCGGCCACCAACTCGCCGCCCTGGGCGGCCGATTCCAGCGCGCGCAGCGTGGTCGTGCCCACGGCCACCACCCGGCCGCCGCGCGCCCGGCAGGCGGCCACCGCGGCCACCGTTTCGGCCGGCACCTCGAACCACTCGCTGTGCATCTTGTGCTCGCTCAGCTGCTCGACGCGCACCGGCTGGAAGGTGCCGGCGCCAACATGCAAGGTGACATGAGCCGTGGCCACGCCGCGCTCGGCCAGGCGGGCCAGCACGCCTTCATCGAAATGCAAGGCCGCGGTCGGCGCAGCCACGGCACCGGGTTCGCGGGCAAACACAGTCTGGTAGCGGCGCACATCATCGGCTTCGTCGGCATGCTCGATGTAAGGCGGCAGCGGCACATGGCCATGCTGTTCCAGAAGGGCAAAGGGGTCGCTGGGGAAGCGCAGATGGAACATGCCGCCATCGGGCCCACAGCGGCCCAGCACCTCGGCATCAAAGGCCTCGTTGAAGCGGATCAGCGTGCCGGGCTTGGGCGATTTGCTGGCCCGCACATGGGCCCAGACCTCCAGCGTGCCGGGCAACACCCGCTCGATCAGCGCCTCGACCGAGCCGCCGGTCGCCTTGGCGCCGTACATGCGCGCCTTGATCACCTTGGTGTTGTTGAAAACCAGCAGGTCACCGGGGTTCAGCAGATCGGGCAGCTCGCGGAACACGCGGTCCACCGGCGCCTCGCTGCGGCCATCGAGCAGGCGCGAGCCGCTGCGCTCGGCCGCAGGATGCTGGGCGATCAGCTCGGGCGGCAGTTCGAAATCGAAATCGCTGACGGTGTAAGCGGGGGTAGATGCAGGAAAAGTGGAAGACATGGGAGATTGAGGGCCGGACGGACCCGTGCCAAACGGTGGGAGAGCTGACGATTTTCCCATGCGCCTCGCCGGCGCAAAAAAGGCCGGGGCGCTTGGCAGCGGCCCGGCCTTCAAACTTGGCAAGAAGAGGGGATCAGTGTCCGCCGGTGCCCGTGGCCAAGAGCGTGCCCTCGTCACCGACGATCCAGCCGGTGCGGCTGTCGATCAGCTGCACCGTGCGCAGAGCCTTGCGCGTGCCCGAGGCTTGCGGCGCCCAGGTCTTGCCGCTGTCGCGGGTGGCCAGGATAGTGCCTTGCTCGCCGACGATCCAGCCGTTTTTGGCGTCGGAGAACTGGATATCCAGCAGTGTGGAGAAACCAGGTACTGGCACCTTGGTCCAGCTGATGCCGCCGTCATCGGAACGCAGCAGGACGCCATTTGTGCCCAGCACCCAGTAGGTCTTGCCATCCCGCGAATAGACCCGATTCAGCTGCTCGCGCACGCCGGTGTAGCGCGAGGCCCAGGTCTTGCCGTCATCGCTGGACTGGGCAATGCTGCCGGCATAACCAACTACGGTCAGGCCTGCGCCTGCATCCACGCGCACATCTCCAAAGTACTGAAATGGCGTCGTGACTTCGCCCCAGCGACCGGCACCGTCACGCGTCAGCCAAAGCTTGCTGTAGCCATTGTCGATGCGCGCCCAGCCATTGTTTTCATCGGTGAAACCCATGCGAGCCCACTGATTGCTATTCAAGCCAGAGGTCCAGGTTTCTCCTCCATCGACGGTCTTGTAAAGGCGTCGGTCTTGATGCAAGAGATAGCCGATCTTGGCGCTTGAGAACTGCAAAACAGAACTGAAGTTGTAGCTGTTCTGCGTTCCAAGATCCGCGCGCTTGACCGTCCAGCTCTTGCCACCATCGGCACTTTGCAGCAACTCACCCTTGCTGTTGACCATCACGCCGTTCTTGGCGTCCCGGAAAGCCACCGCGTGCGGCGCGCCCTGGGCGCTGTTGCTCCCTTCACTCACGCGCACCCAGGTCAGGCCTTTGTCCAGACTGGCAAAGCTGCCGTACTGAGAGTCAACCATCAGCAAACCCGCGCCAACTCCACTCAAGGTCATGGAGTAGTAGCCATTGCTGCCACTGGCAAACTGAGGCAAAGCCAGCTCGCTCCAGGTCTTGCCAAGATCGTCGCTGTAGCGCGGCTTGTTGCTCCAGAGCGCGAAGACGCGACTGCCTTGAACCGTCAGGTTGCTGAAGCCGTAGACATCGCCGAGAGACACCCGAGCCCAATTCACGCCTCCATCTTCGGAGCGAAAGAGCTTGTTGTAGTTGTGGGCGAGCAGCACCTTGGCTTCAAGGTCCAAGCTGCGAATCTGCAGATCTTCGCTTTCGGCGCCCAGACCGGCGGCAGCCAGTCGGCTCCAGGTCAGGCCCATGTCGTCGCTGCGCCACAAAGCCTGGCGATAGCTGTACTGTTGCTTCACCGGATCCCAAGCGCCGTTGTTGCGCGCACGCGCAATCACGGACTTTTCACCTACAGCACTGATGGTGCTGGAGTAGCCGGGAAACAGTGTGCCGTCGCTGTCCTTGAGTTGCAGAACGTCTGCAGGCTCTGCCGTGAGGCTGCTATAGCGGATCAGCTTTTCATACGTCAGTGCCAGGTAAGCACCTCCGCCCGCCGGAGTCAGGTCCCGGCCGCTGCCGCTTCGAGACTGCCAAGTGAGCCCGCCGTCATCGCTGCGATAGACGGCAAAGTCGCTGTATTCGATGCCACGCGCTCCATTCAAACGGAGTTTGGAGCCAGAGTAGTCGTCCTGCCACGGCGCCGCCAGGGCCGTCCAGGTCGTGCCGCCATCGCGCGTGCTGAGCAAGGTGCTGTTGCTGCCGCGGATCCAGCCGATCTTGTCATCCCAAAACACGACTTCGAGCAAATCCACGGTGACACCGCTGCGTTGGCGCGCCCAGGTCTTGCCGCCATCCACGGTCTTGAAGATCTCACCGACCGCACCGACGCGCCAACCCGTGGTGGCGGTGGCGAAGGTGATGGAACTCAGCGCGTGGCCGGTTGGGCGCGGCGCCTGCCAGCACCAGCCGGTTTCTGAGGCGCCACTGCATTCGAGTCCCCTCACGGCGGCCTGGTTGTTGACGGTGATGGTGGTCCTGACCTCCTTGGCCTGACCCGCCTCATTGCTGACGCGCAGCTTCACCTCGTAGTCGCCGGGCTTGGCGAACACATGCTTGGGCGCCGCTTCCGTGCTGGCCGCGCTGCCGTCACCGAAGTCCCAGCTGTACTGCAGCTTGCCCAGGCTCGCAGCGCTGTTGCCGAAAACGGTGGGCTCCGCGATATCGCCACTGGCCGGCGCCGTGATGCTGAGGTTCTCAGGCACAGGCGTGGGCGGCACGGGAACGGGTGTCGGCGCATCCGACCCTCCGCCACCGCAGGCGGCCAGCAACAAGGCCAAGCCTGGGGCCAGGGTCAAGCGCGCTACGCGCGCAGCGAATCGATATGTCATGGGGATCCCTCTCTCGAGCTGTGAAATGGCGGGTCGCCTCTTGCGCCAGCCTGTTTTTTTCAGGCGCGATGATAGTTGCCAGTGGGAACGCTCCGCCTCCCCCATAGGAGGGTGTCGTGGGCGCCCACGAACCCAGCTTCGCACCCACGCAGCTGTTGACCCAGGTCAACACCGGCCGGCCCGAGACTGCCAAGATGGCGTCAAGGAGAACGCCATGAGCACCCCCCTCAATCACGAACAGATGCAGCAGCTGCGCGCGGGACTGCTGCTGCGCCAACAGCGCCTGGAGCAGGAACTGGACGGCCTGCTGGGCCATCAAAGCCGGGCCGAGCATGCCCGGGAACAGTTGCTGCAGGATGGCGACGGCAATGGCCAGCGCGAGAGCGCACTGGATGCCGAACGCGAAGTCGACCTGGCGCGCAGCGATCTGACCCTGCAATCGCTGCGCGAAGTGCGCGCGGCGCTGGCCGCCCTGGACGGTGACGGCTTCGGCCTCTGCCAGGACTGCGGCGACGCAATCGCCTTTGCTCGTCTACTCGCCAGCCCCGAGGCACGACGCTGCGTGAGCTGCCAAGGCCTGCATGAAGGCCAGGCCACGGCGCACGCACAGACAGCCCGCCTCTGAGCGGCTCAGATCAAAGCCGTGCCGCATGCCTGCGGCCCGGTAGTCCCGATCCCACGTTTCTCAATCCCCACACAAG
The DNA here is from genome assembly GCF_025717675.1 of Paucibacter sp. DJ2R-2. Taxonomy (GTDB): domain Bacteria; phylum Pseudomonadota; class Gammaproteobacteria; order Burkholderiales; family Burkholderiaceae_C; genus Paucibacter_A. The sequence continues at coordinate 39,229 of NZ_JAJIRT010000014.1, read as the reverse complement.
CAAGGATCCATCCATGAGCACATCGCAAGTCACTTTCCACGCCGTCGTCAGCCTGGACCACCAACAGGCCAAGGTCTTGCAGTTCGACGCTGAGCATGTCCAGGCCGAGAAGATCAAGGCCCACAGCCACCACACCAAGCAGCATGGCAGCGCCGTGCGCACGGAACACGAGTTCTTCGGCGAGGTCTGTGATGCGCTGAATGGCATCGAAGAAGTTCTGGTCGTCGGCTCCAGCACCGCGCTGAGCGACTTCAAGCACTACGCGGACAAGCACCGCCCCCTGGTCGCCAAGCACATCGTCGCCTACGAAACGGTGGACCATCCGACCGAGCCGCAACTGGTGGCCAAGGCACGCCAGTTCTTCGTCAAATACGACCGCATGGCCGGCACACCGTCACCGATGTAAGCCAACTCACGGTCCGGCGACCGTAGGCTTCGTTCTTTGCTTCTCTTGAGCCATGAACGTGGGTCGTCGATTTCTGCGCCTCACCGCGGGCGCCTCGCATCATGCAGCGCCGTGAATGCGTGTTGCAAGGCCTGGCCCTCGGCCTCGGCTCCGCCTGCGGAACCGGCCTGCTGAGCGCCTTGGGCATGAGCCAATCGGCTCATGCCTCAGGGCTGGCGGCAGCAGGCATCTCCTCCCTACAAGCCTTCACCGAACACCTCCCGCCCCTGAATTTTCAGGATGACAGCGGCCGGGCCGCGGGCTTCAGCACCGAATTGCTGCAGCTGATGGCTGCGCAAGCGCGCACCCAGGTGGATATCCAGGTACAGCCCTGGCCGCGCGCGGTGCAGGCGGCCGGCGCACTGCCCAACAGCATCCTCTATTCCCTGACCCGCCTGCCTGAGCGAGAAAGCAAATACCGCTGGGTCGGCCCCATCAGCGAGCGCCGCATCATGCTCTACAGCCTGAGCAAGCGCCGCGACATCCAGCCGCTGAAAGACCTGCGTGACTTGCGCGATCTCAAGGTGGGCGTGGTGCGCGAGTCGGCGGCCGCGCGCCTGCTGCAGGCCGAAGGGCTGCGCCCCGGTGAGGAGCTGGAACTGGCGCTCGATGACGGCAGCAATCTGCGCAAGCTGCTGGCCAGCCGCATGGACCTGATCGTGCTGCTGGACTGGGCGGCCGCCTGGCACCTCAAGCAGCTGCGCCTGGACTACAGCACCCTGCGGCCGGTGCTGGAGCTCGACACCCGCCACAGCTATTGGTACGGCCTGCAGCTCGACAGCGACGATCGCGTGGTGCAGGCCCTGCAGGCTGCGCTCGACCAGCTGCGCAGCGATGGCCGCTACGCCCGCCTGCGCCAGCGTTACTTCGGCTGAGCCGTGGCCCGGTAAATGCTGCGCCCGGCCTTGATGGTCTCGCGCACCTGAATGCTGCGCAACTGCGCCGGCGGCACGGTCAGCGGGTTCTTGGACAGCAGCACCAGATCGGCAAGCTTGCCCACTTCCAAGGAACCCTTGTTCGCCTCCTCGAAATGCTGCCAGGCGGCCCACAAGGTGATGGACTTGAGCGCCACCTCGACCGGCAGGCGCTGATCAGGGCCGAGGATGTCGCCGCTGCGGGTGCGGCGGTTGACCACCGCGTCGAGGATGGCAATGGCGTCGGGGAAAGCCACCGGCGCGTCGTGGTGCTGGGTGAAGATCATCTGACGGCGCAGCGCCGATTGCGCCGGCGAGATGCGGTCGCCGCGCACAGGGCCCAGGGTTTCGTCGCGGTGCCAGTCGCCCCAGTAATAGGCATGCATGCCGAAGAAACTCGGCGTCACGGCCAGACGCTTCATCGCATCCAGCTGGTCCTCGCGCACGGTCTGGGCGTGAATCATCACCGTGCGCCGGTCGGCCGCGCCGTACTTGCTCGTGGCCGCTTCGACGGCACGCAGCATCTGGTCCGATGCCGCATCGCCATTGGTGTGCACCAGCAGCTGCCAGCCCTTGGCATAGGCCTGGTCCACCGCCTGCTGGGTGGCCTCGTCGCTGAGCGCCGGGTAGCCACGGTAGTCGTCCGCCTTGCCAGCTGGGGGGTGGTGATAGGGGTGGGTCAAGAAAGCGGTCTTGCCCTGGGGCGAGCCATCGAGGCTCAGCTTGACGCCGCCGATGCGGAAGCCGCCCTTGTACTCGCGGCTCCAGTAGCCCCCTTGCTGGTTCATCAAGCCGGCGGTGAAGGGCAAGGTGATGTCGGGGTAGGAGACCAGGTCGATCAGCATCTTGCCGCTCTGCGACAGCGCCACCCAGGTCTTGTTGCTGTTTTCGTCCGAGCGGCCATCCTGGCCGGTGGTGAAGCCGAACTTGGCGTACAGCTTCTGACCCTCCAGCAGCATGGTGGCGTAGTCCTTCGGCGAAGGTTGGACCAGGCCCATGCCGGCGCTGAACCAGGCGGTTTCTTCCAGCACACCGTTGGGCGTCTTGCCATCGGCCTCGCGCTGGATGTGGCCGCCTTCGGGGTCCTTGCTGTCGGCATTCAAACCGGCCAGCTGCAAGGCCTTGCTGTTGAGCACACCCAGATGGCCGCTCTGGTGAATGATGATGACAGGCAGGTCCTTGGAAACGGCGTCGAGTTCCTGGCGCGTCGGCGCCCGTCCTTCCTTCAGCTGCGCTTCGTCATAGCCGAAGCCGAGGATGATCTTGTTGCTGCGCGCAACCGGGCCCTTGGCGTAGTCGCGCAGCAGGCCCTGGATGGCGGCCACGCTGCTGCCCTTGCCGTCCGGCGGCGGCAGGAGATTGGCAGACACGGCCTGCAGTCCCGTCAACGAGACATGACCATGGGCATCGACAAAGCCCGGCAGCAAGGCCTGACCCTTGAGGTCCACCACCCGCGTCTTGGCGCCTTGCAGGGCGCGTACCTCGGCCTCGCTGCCCACCGCCTGGATGCGGCCGGCGCGCACGGCCAGGGCTTGGGCGCGCGGCTGGGCATCGTTCATGGTGATCACATCACCGTGCAGATAGATGGTGTCGGCCGGCGACGGCGCAGCGGCCTGCAGGTTCATGCTGAAAGCCAAGGCGCTCAGCACCAAAGCGCGGGTAAGAACGACAGGACGCATGGGCAAGGCTCCCGGGGCGCGTTGCCCCAATCGTGGAAGCGCCAAGAATACTTGACGGCTGTGACGCCACGGCCCGTCAAAGCACGGCGTAACGCCCTGGCTTGTGGTTGACCGCGATGAAGAGGTTCATCACCACCGCGGCCAACACCGAATAGGCCACGCGGGTCGGGTCCACCACGGTCAGCGCGCACAGCACGATCACGCAGTCGATGCCCATCTGCACCTTTCCGGCCCGCCAGCCTTTCGCATGCTGCAAGTAAAGCGACACGATGGTGGCGCCGCCCAGGCTGGCGCGGTGGCGGGCCAGGAACAGGCAGCCCGAGCCGAGCAACAGGCCGCCCAGCACGGCGGCATAGGCCGGGTGCAGGCGCTCGATGGCGAAGAGCTTGGGCGACCACTCGGTCAGTGCCGACAGCCAGGCGATGGCAATGAAGGTCTTGAGCGTGAACTCGCGCCCCATGCGCTGCCAGGCAAACCAATAGAAAGGGATGTTGATAAGGAAGAACAGCTTGCCCAGGCTGATGCCAGTGGCGTAGTGCAGCACAAAGGCCGCACCGGCCGTGCCGCCGGTCATCAGGCCGACCTGAGCAAACAGGATCAGGGCCAGCGAGACGAAAAGCACGCCGGTGAAGATGGCCTGCGCATCCTCGAACAAGCTGTGGGCGTGGATGTTCGGGTCGAAGTAAGGCGCGGGGCGCACAGGTCCAGCGGCTTGCGGCTTCGGGGCAGGCAGGACTTCGGGTGCCGGTGCATCGCTCATGGGCGCAGTTTTGCATGAAGCGGCGGGCTCGGGAAGACAGCTGAGGCTCGCACTCCCGCCCACCAGGCCTGCTCCAGCCGGCGCATCAAGCCGCGCCGCAGCTCCGGCTCGCCCGCAAACCCTTGAGGAAGGCCCGGCGCACGCCGCCGGCGGTGATGGCTGCTGCCACTTGGCGCGAGTGGCGTTCGGCGCCGCTCAGCTTGCGGATCCAGCCGCGGAAAGGGATCACACCCTCGGCCGTGCGCTGCAAGGCGCCGACGGCGGCGCCCGAGCCGGCCTCGGCGCCGCGCTCCAGCAGGCCCGGGTGGCTGTCCGAAACCGGAGCATCGATATCCGGGCCCAGCACCTCGTCCAGGGCCTGGATGTCCAGTGCCAGACTGGCGCAGTCCGGTGCAGCCGGCAGACCATAGGGTGCCCGCTGCGCCGCTGCCAGCACGGCAGGTATGGTGGCGCTGAGCAGGTTCAGGTCACTCAAGGGCGTGGCGACGGCCGTGCCGGCCTTGCCTTGATCGGTGCTGGAACAGGCAGCCAGCAGGCACAGAGCGGACAAGGGAATCAGAGAGTTCAGGCTTCGCATGAGCGGCACGATAGCAGAGCACCGGCCCCTCAGAGGCCCGCTCCCGGCACCGGCTCGGCCCGCCGGATCGCCCGCATCGCCCAGAGAAAGTCAGCACCGAAGCGCTCGGCGCCGGCCGGCTGCGCCTGCATGGGCCGCAGACTGGCGATCTCGAAATGCCCGCCACAGATGGCGCGCAGCTGCGCTTCGCTGTAGCCCAGGCCGCCCGCGAGCGTGCCGCGTTCATAGACCTCGGCATCGCTGAGACCGCTGCCGCCTTCGGGCCGGAAGCAGCACAGGGCCAGCACGCCACCGGGGCGCAGCCAAGCGTGGATGCGAGCGAGGTAGAGCGCGCGACGGTGCGGCGGCAGGTGGTGAAAGCAACCGGAGTCACAGACCAGGGCGTAGTGGCCCAGGGGCCGATGGAGATCGAACACCGAGCAAGCCGTCAGCGGCAGGCCGGGCTGACCGGCCTCATGGGCCCGCTGGGCTGCCCAGGCCAGAGCCTCGGTCGAATAGTCCACGCCCTCGGCGGCAAAACCGGCCTGGGCCAGGTAGACGGTGTTGCGGCCGTTGCCGCAGCCCAGATCCAGGGTCGGGCCGAGCGGGATTTCGCCGGCCTCGACCCAGGCGGCCAGGCTCTCATCGGGCTCGCGGCCGAAAAAGGGCACGGGTCGGCCCTCGCGCTGGGCATAGAACTGATCCCACCAGTCGCTCTGGCGATCGCTGAGAAGGCGGTCCAGACGGGAGGTCTCGGCTGGGCTCGGGGGGTCGAGATAGAGCAGGCGTTCCATTGGGGCAGATTAGGCCAAGGTCTCGGTTCAGGCACTTCGGCCAAACCCCCTTGCTGCACCGTGTGAATTTGCTGCTAGCCCCGGTCCCCACGGCGCTGCCAGAACAGCAAGGGCAGACCCAAAGCCAGCACACCCAGACCGACCAATGCCCCGGCCTTGACGTAGACCACGCTGGACCACAGCACATACAAGCTGCTGGCCGCAAACGCCAAGGGCAGCCAGGGATAAAGCGGCACGCGGAAGGGCCGCGGCGCCAGCGGCTCGCGCCGGCGCAGCACGATCAGCGCCAGGGCGCTCAGGCTCATGAAGGCCCAGTACACCGGCGAGAGGTAGTCCACCAGGGTCGAGAAGCCGTCGCGCGTCAGCGCGCCCATGCCCACCAGGGCCAGAGCCACGGCGCCGGTAGCCAGCACGGCGGCCGTGGGCGTGCCGCGCTGCGGGTCCCAGCGGGCCAGTTGCAGCTCGGCCGCCAGATCGCGAGCGGCAGCAAAGGTGGTGCGCGGGCTGGCGATGAAAATGGCGTTCATCACCGACAGCGCCGTCAGGCTGACCAGGGCCACCATCACGAACTCGCCCGGCGCACCGAAAGCCGCGCGCATCAGATCGGCCGCCGGCGCCTCGCTGCGCGCCAGGCCCTCCAGACCCAGCACCTGCAGATAAGCCCAGTTGGCCAGCAGGTAGAGCCCGGTCACCAGACCCAGGCCCCAGAGCAAGGCGCGCACGATGCCGCGCTGCGGGTCGCGCATCTCGGCCGAGAGCGTGGCCGCATCGCTCCAGCCGCCATAGGCCAGAAAGACAAAGACCAGGGCCATGCCCCAGTCCTGAAGAGCCGCCGCGCCCGGCAAGCCGGGCGCCTGCGCTGCATGCCCGGCCAGGATCTGGCTGCCGGCACCGAAGGCCAGCGCCAGCAGGGCCGCAATCACCACCACCAGCAGCCCCAGCTGCGTGCCCAGGCCCACGCGCACGCCGCGCAGGTTCAACACCGTCAACAGCACGATCAGCCCGGCCGCCAGCGTCGCGCTGGCGTGGTGGCCCAGCCAGGGGCTGAGATCCAGCACCTGGGCCAGATAGTCGCCAAAGACAAAAGCCAGCAAGGCCATGGAGCCGGTGTGAATGACGGCGAAACGCGACCAGGCGAACAGAAAGCCCAGGCGGTGCCCGTAGGCCCGGCGCAGGAAGTGGTAGTCGCCACCGGGGTCGGGGAAGGCCGCCGCCAGCTCGGCAAAACACAGGGCGCCGATGAAGGACAGCAGGCCGCCCAGCGCCCAGGCGGCCAACAAGGCCGCATCACCCGACAAGGCCTGGGCCACCATGGGCGAGGTCTTGAAGATACCCGCCCCGACCACCATGCCCACGCACAAGGCCACGGCGTGGCGCACATCGAGCTGGCGCGCCGGCACCGGCGCCGTCTGGCCGGCCGCCTCGGCAGGGCCGGGTTCTGAGCGGGAGTTCATGGCGGAATGCGTCAAGGTCAAGGGTTTGCAAAGAGACAAGGCTGCGAGCGCCAGGCCCTGCGTATCATCGCCGCGCCGAGCCCGGCTGCTTGTCGGGCCCTACCCACCCACCCGAGATCGGCTGCGCATGAAGACGAAGAACATGACATTCCACGCCCTCATCCAGTCCGGACTGCGGCCCCTGCTGCTGACGGCTTTCTTGCTCGCCAGCAACGCCAGCTGGGCGCAGTCGCCCGCCACCGCCTTCAGCTGGCCCGGCGGCGCCCGTGCTGCCGTCAGCCTGTCCTATGACGACGCCCTGCCCAGCCAGCTCGACCACGCCATCCCCGCGCTGAACGCGCTGAAACTCAAGGCCAGCTTCTACCTGACCCTGGCCAGCCCTGCTCTGAGCTCGCGCTTGCCCGAGTGGCGCCGTGCCGCTGCGGCCGGCCATGAGCTGGGCAACCACACCCTCTTCCACCCCTGCTCGCGCTCGGCGCCCGGGCGCGACTGGGTGGCGCCGCACCGCGATCTCGACAAGATCAGCGTGGCCCAGATGCTGGAAGAGGTGCAGCTGGCCAATGCCTACTTGTATGCCATCGACGGCCAGACCCAGCGCACCTACACCGCCCCCTGCACGGATCCACTGGCTGGCGGCAAGCCTTACCTCCCAACCGTGGCTGGAGAGTTCCTAGCCATGAAGACGCGCGTGGGCGGGGTCGTGCCTTCGCTGGCCACGCTGGACCTGGCCGATGTGCCCACAGCCGGGCCGGTGGGCTCGAGCGGCGCCGAGCTGATCGCTATCGTCGAGCAGGCGGCCGCTCAGGGCACGCTGGCCAGCCTCACCTTCCACGGCATTGGCGGCGACCACCTGAGCGTCTCCAAAGAGGCGCACCAGGCCTTGCTGCAGCATCTGGCGGCCCACCCGGAGCGCTTCTGGGTGGACAGCTTTGTCAACATCGCCCGGCATCTGCGGGCGCAGCGCGTGGGGCTCAAGGCCGACGCGGGTACAGGCTCCTCAAGCAGCGGGCGCTGAGAGCGCGTCCGCCGTCCAGACATACGCCTCGTCGTCGTGCATCTGGCCCGCGATGCAGTCGTTGTCTTTGAGGATGCGATCGAAAACGAAGCCGGCTTTTTGCAGCACCCGTGCCGAGGCCCGGTTGCCCACGGTCACCGTGCCGACGATGCGCCGCACACCGCGCTCGCCCAGCGCCGCCGTGGCGGCTTGCACCGCCTCGCTGGCATAACCCTGACCCCAGGCGGGGCGCAGCAGGTAGTAGCCGAGATTGGGTGCGTTCAGCTGCGCATCGATCTCGGCATCCAGCCGACCCATGCAGCTGCCATCGGCTTTGCGTCGCACCGCCCAGATCGTCCAGGCGAACTGGCCATCAGGTGAACGCCTGCGCTCCAGCGTTTGCCAATGGGCGGCCAGGGCCTCCACGCTGTCGGGCTTGTCCATGGAGATCCAGCGGTAGAGCTCGGGCTCCTGCAAGCCTTCAAACAGCTCGGCGGCATGGGTGGCACGCAAGGGCTCCAGCCACAGGCGAGGGGACTCGATGGGTGCGGCCAGGCGGGCCAGCAGGTCGTCCGAGATCATGAGGTGCCGCTCAATCCCGATCGCGCAACTGCGCCAAGAGCGCCAGCGCCTCGCGCGTGGTGGCCTGCCTCGGGTCCTGCAGCTGCACCCGCAGGGCCAGGGCCTGCTGGAAGCGCGATTCCGCCTCGTCGAAGCGCCCCTGCTCCGCCAAGCTGCGGCCCCAGTGCTGCAGCACCATGGCGCGCAAGCGCGCCCAGCCGCCTGCCTCACACAAGGCCACGGTGCGGGCGAAGATGGGCTCCGCCTCGGAGCGCTGGCCGAGGTATTGCGAGGCGGTGGCGTAGGCACACCAGAACCAGCCCAGGGCCTCGTGCAGCACGGGCGAGGCCTGGCTCGCGGCCTCGGCCAGGGCCTCATGCGCCTGCAGAAGCTGCAGGGCTTCGCCCTCCTGGCGGGCCGTGATCAAGAGTCCGGCCAGATCGGCCACCACCTCCAGCAAGGCCGTCTCATCCACGGCCCTGCCGACCGATGCATTCCCCTGCAGCTGCGCCAGCTGCTCGCGCAAGGCGGCGACGCTGCGCGCATGGACCTCAGGGTCAGGCGCGGTAAAGCGCAGGAACTCGGGCATGGGCTGAAGCTGGCTCATTCCGCATCCTCGATCTGCACCCGCGGCCACCGTTGCGCGTACTGCTTCTGCGCGATCCGCTGGCGAAAGGTCTCGACACTGACCCGCGCCGGGTTGCGGCGAATGCGCATGGCAAACAGGTCGTCCAGGCCGTAGGGGGCGATCACGGTCAACGTGTCGTCGGTCTCCAGGCGCACGGCCACCGCGGTGGCGAACTCGGGCCAGGAGGCGACCGCGTCCTGAAGCGAGCGCAGCGGCGCCACGGCATGGCCGAAGCAGGACTCGAACCAGAGATGCACATGGGCCTGGTTCGTCAGCTCCCAGGGCAGATCCGGACAAGCGCGCGCCAGGGCCGCCTGATGCCTCGCCTCCAAGCCCGGCGGCTCCTCGGGATCGAAATAGACCAGGTCCACGTCGGCCAGACGCGAGGGCTCGGTGTGGCCATGCAGATGGTCCCAGACCCGATTGCGCAGCGCCCCGGCGCCGATGCACCACTGGCGCAGGCACAGATCACGGGCGGCATGGAGCGCCTGCATGAGCCAAGGGGAACTGCGCACGATGGCCTGCAGCTCGTCCTGGCGATCGGGGTGCCTGGCGTTCACCCGAACCGCCTCGTGGCCGAGCGCGCGGCAGCGCTCTCGCAAGCATCCTGGATGTGGCACAACTTGCTGACAATCTTGCTGATAAACTGGATATTCATACAGTATCCGTGTCGCACGCAGAGCCAGCGGACCCCAGGGCTGGATGGCGGCCCGCGGCACCGAACGAAAACACCATTATGTTGCCGGTCATGAGCTCCAAAGAGGCTTGAACATGCAGATGCCAGCGCCCCGCACCAGCTCGACGCCCCGGCCGGGTTTCGAACTCCGCCCGCAGGGCAAAATCCCGCCCATGCCTTCTTCGGCCCCCCAGCCTCCTCATTCGTCAGCCGCTTCGCCTGCTGCATCAGCCGCCGCCAGCAAGCCCAAGTCCGCGCCGCAGAAGGCCATGGAGAAACTGGGCCTGCTGCGCGACATCGACCTGGCCCTGCACCTGCCGCTGCGCTACGAGGACGAGACCCAGATCACGCCGATCGGCCGCACGCGCGAGGGCGACACCGTGCAGTGCGAGGGCGAGGTGATCGAGTGCCGCATCGAAACGCGTGGCCGGCGCGTGCTGCTGGTGCGGCTGGAAGACGAAACCGGTGATCTGCTGATGCGTTTCATCCACTTTTACCCCTCGCACCAGAAAAGCATGGCCGTGGGCCAGCGCATCCGCGTGCGCGGCGAGCTGCGCCACGGCTTCTTCGGCCGCGAGATGGTGCACCCGACCTTCAAGGCCGTGCAGCCCGACACACCGCTGGCCGAGGCGCTGACGCCCGTCTACCCGGCCAGCGCCGGCCTGCCGCAGACGTACTTGCGCCGCGCCATCGCCTCGGGCCTGCAGCGCGCCGATCTGCGCGAGCTGCTGCCCCAGGGCACGGTGCCCAGCAGCCTGCCACCGCTGCGCGACGCGCTGAACTTTCTGCACCACCCGCCGCCGCAGGCGCGCCTGGGCACGCTGGAAGACCACAGCCACCCGGCCTGGCAGCGGCTCAAGTTCGAGGAGCTGCTGGCCCAGCAGATCAGCCAGATGCAGGCCCAGCGCGAGCGCGCCCTGCTGAAGGCACCGGCCCTGCGCGCCAAGCCCGGCGGCCTGGTCGAGCGCCTGCTGGCCGTGCTGCCCTTCGGCCTGACCGGCGCACAGCAGCGGGTCAGCGAAGAGATCGCGCAAGACCTGGCCCTGGGCCAACCGATGCACCGCCTGCTGCAAGGCGATGTGGGCTCGGGCAAGACGGTGGTGGCGGCCCTGGCCGCAGCCGTGGCCATCGATGCCGGCTGGCAATGCGCGCTGATGGCGCCGACCGAAATCCTGGCCGAGCAGCATTTCAAGAAGCTGATCGGCTGGCTGGAGCCCCTGGGCCTGCAAGTGGCTTGGCTGACCGGCAGCGTCAAAGGCAAGGCGCGCCAAAAGATGCTGGATGCCGCCGCCAGCGGCGCGGCCCAGCTGGTGATCGGCACCCATGCGGTGATCGAAGACAAGGTCACGTTCGCCCGCCTGGGCCTGGCCATCATCGACGAGCAGCACCGCTTCGGCGTGGCGCAGCGCCTGGCTTTGCGGCGCAAGCTGGCGTCGATGGATTTGGAGCCGCACATGCTGATGATGAGCGCCACGCCGATTCCGCGCACGCTGGCCATGACCTACTTCGCCGACCTGGCGGTCAGCACGATTGACGAGTTACCCCCGGGCCGCACCCCCATCGTCACCAAGGTCTTTGCCGATGGCAAACGCCAGGACGTGATCGAGAAAATCGCCCAGGAGGTGGCCGGTGGCGCCCAGGTCTACTGGGTCTGCCCGCTGATCGAAGAGAGCGAGGCCCTGGACCTGAACAACGCGACCGAAACCCATGCAGAGCTGGTCGACGCGCTGCCGGGCTTCGAGGTGGGCCTGCTGCACGGCCGCATGCCACCGGCCGAGAAGGCCGCCGTGATGGCCCGCTTTTCGGGCGGCGAGGCCAGCGTGCTGGTGGCCACCACCGTGATCGAGGTCGGCGTGGACGTGCCCAATGCCAGCCTGATGGTGATCGAGCATGCCGAACGCTTCGGCCTCTCGCAGCTGCACCAGCTGCGCGGCCGCGTCGGCCGCGGCGCGGTGGCCAGCGTCTGCGTGCTGCTCTACACCGGCCCGCTGTCCGACACCGGCAAATCGCGCCTGCGCGCCATGGCCGAAACCAACGACGGCTTCGAGATTGCCCGGCGCGACCTCGACATCCGCGGCCCCGGCGAGTTCATGGGCGCCCGCCAGAGTGGCGCCGAGCTGTTGCGCTTTGCCGATCTGCAGGAAGACTCCCTGCTGCTGCAAGCCGCCCGCCGCCTGGCGCCCCAGCTGCTGGACAAATACCCCGAGGCCGCGCAGCGTCAGGTGGCACGCTGGCTGGGCTCGAAGGCGGAGTTTCTCAAGGCTTAGTCAGAGAAAGTGGCTCCGCATCCACCGGCTCCGCCACCACCCGCGCATAGCGCTGAAAACTCCAGTAGGCCCAGGCCCAGTCCATGAGCACGACCAGGCGGTTGCGGAAGCCGATCAAGAAGTAGATGTGGACGAACAGCCAGAACAGCCAGGCGAAGTAGCCCGAGAACTGAAGGAATCCCAGATCGGCCACGGCCGCCTTGCGGCCGATGGTGGCCAGGGCACCGTAGTCGCGGTAGCGAAAAGCGCCGGGCGCATCGGCCGGCAAGGGAGGCAAGACCTGACCCTGTGGCGCCCGCAGCGATTGCAGGATCTGGCTTGCTGCGTAAGCGCCCATCTGCTTGGCCGCCGGGCTGACGCCGGGCACGGACTTGAGCGTGCGGCCATCGGACTGCCGGCTCTGGGCTGCGGCCAGGTCGCCGATGACAAAGACTTCCGGGTGGCGAGGGATGTTGAGCCGGCCGTCGACATGGACACGACCGGCGCGGTCCAGCGGCATGTCCAGCATGCGGCCCAGGGGCGAGGCAGCCACGCCGGCCGCCCAGACCACGGTGCGGGCAGGGATGCGCTCCGTGCCCACGGTGCCATCCCCGGTCTCCACCTCCACCTCGCCTGCATCGATGCCGACCACCCGGCAGCCGGTACGCACCTCGACGCCCAAGGCACGCAGCTGCGCCGCCGCCTTGGCCGAGAGCTCCGGCGGCAAAGCCTGCAGCACCCGCGGTGAACCCTCCAGCAGCAGCACGCGGGCGCTGGCCGGGTCGATGCGGCGGAACTCGTTCTTGAGCGTGTGGCGGGCGATCTCGGCCAGAGTGCCGGCCATCTCGACCCCGGTGGGGCCGGCGCCAATGACCACAAAGCTCAAGCAGGCGCGCTGCTGCGCCGGGTCGGGCGAGCTCTCGGCCTGCTCAAAAGCCTTGAGCACGCGGGCGCGCAGGGCAAAGGCGTCTTGCAAGGTCTTGAGCCCCGGCGCATGGGTGGCCCATTCGTCGCGGCCGAAATAGCTGTGCGTGGCGCCGGCGGCGACGATCAGGTACTCATAGCCCAAGCTCTGGCCATCGGCCAGATGCACCTGGCGCTGCTGGCGATCGATGCCTTTGACCTCGGCCATCAACACCGTGACATTGCGCTGGCCGCGCAGCATGTGGCGGATGGGCGCGGCAATCGAGGGCGCCGACAGGCCGGCCGTGGCCACTTGGTAGAGCAAGGGCTGAAACAGATGGTGGTTGCTGCGGTCGATCACCGTGATGTCCACCGGGGCACCGACCAGGGCGCGAGTGGCGGCGAGGCCGCCGAAGCCGCAACCGATGACCAAGACCCGAGGTCGCGCTGCGAGACTGCCTTTGCTGCTGTTGCTTGTGCTCATGCGGCGATTCTGGCCGTCCAGCCTGCCCGCCAGCGCTGCCATACGCAAAGCGAATGACTTGCAACGGTGCCGGGCATGGCTGCCCAGCGCCACAGACGACCATTTGCAGCCGCTCAGTTGCAACCGGGAGGGGGCGGTGTGGCAGGGCCGGTGTAGCCGTCGCTGAGGGTGCGCAGAAAGCACAGGATGTCGGCGATGTCGGCATCACTCATCGTCCGCCGCGGGCCGAAGGGCGCGTTGCGTTCGACATTGGCTTGCAGGGCGAGCGGCAGATCGTCGTAGAGCTGCACCTGGCCAGCGACCGTCGGGTACCACTGCGCCGGGTCGGTGTCCCGGGTGGCGTAAAAGCGCAGCACTTGCTCCAGACTGTTGAATGTGCCGTTATGGAAAAACACCGGCCGGTGCTCGACATTGCGCAGGCTGGGGATGCGGAAGAAGCCACAGGACTCAAGGCGGCCCTTGACGGCGGCATGGGGCGACTGGCAGAGACCCAGGTCAAACGCCGCCGCATCGGCATTGCTCTGCAGCGCGCGGTTGCGCGGCACGGCCAGGGCCGAATAGCCGAAGTTGCTGAAAACGACAGGCTGGTTGTTGAGGCTGAAGGACGGGTGACAGCTGGCGCAGTGGCCGCGCTGGGTGTCGTTGAACACGCGCAGGCCGCGCGCTTCGGCATTGCTGAACTGCGCACGACCCTGCTGCACCCAATCGAACTTGGAGTCGTAGGGATGGAAGCGCGGGTCTTCGATCTGGAAGCTCTGCAGCGCCTGGCTGGCCTGGGTGACCAGACTGTCGTCGTCCGGGGCCGAGGCACCAGCGGCGGGCGGGAAGGCGCGCCCGAAGTCGCTGGCATAGGCGGCGCCGCGCAGCTTGCGGGCCAGGATGGCGGCATTGCCGTTGTCCATCTCGCGCGGGTTGAACCAGGGTAGCTTGGCTTGGGCGGCCAGGCTGTCGGCCCGGCCGTCGGCCATCAGGCCGCCGCGTAGATCGGCCACCAGGGTTTGCGACGTGCCCTGGAAGGCGGGCTGGGTTTCCAGATAACGCAGCGAAGGCGCGGCACGGGTGCCGAATTCCGTTTCGAAGGCGCCGCCCACCTGCACCGGCAGATTGTTCGGCGGCCCGTGGAAGAAGGCCGGGTCATGGCAGGTGGCGCAGGACATGCGGCCGGAGCCGCTGAGGTTGCGGTCGTGAAAAATCTTCTCGCCCAGCTGGGCCTGCAGGCTCAGCGGTTTGGGGTTGGGGGACGGTGCCGAAGCCGGCGTGCTGGGGCTGCTGGCCGCGCCAGTCGGCGAGACCGAGGGCGAGGCTCCACCACCGCCGCCGCAAGCGCCGAGCAGCAAGAGCAAGCCAGCGCCCAAACCCAACCCAAGGGAACGGCAGGACGAGACAAGCAGGGATTCAAGGGCGGCACTCATGCTGCTGATTGTCGAGCTTAGGGGCGGCTTCACCCGACTAGGGAATTCACCCGGGCCCAAGTGGAGTTCCACCGCGTCCAATTCCTGTCACAGATGCTTTGGCGGCGCACCGCTTTCCATGCCGCAACCACCATGACCGAACGCCACGACGCTTGCCCCCTTCCGACGCCCTCGCCCTGCCCTCGGCCGCAGCGCCGGCAACTGCTGCTGGGCGCAGGCCTGGCCGGCTTGCTGCAGGCCTGCGGCGGTGGTGGTGGCTCCGAGCCCGCACCAGTGCCCACGCCAGCACCGGTTCCGCCCGCGCCCACACCACCAGCGCCCACCCCGCCTGCCCCCACACCACCGGCCCCCAGCCCCAGCACCGCACCCTTCTGGGCCAGCTACGGCGGCAATGCCCAGCATCAGGCACAGACTCTGGTCGCCACCCAGGCCTTGCAACGCATCGTCTGGAGCACACCGGTGGACCTGGCGCCGCCCTACCGGGCCGGTGGTTTTCTCTTGATCCACTACGGCACACCGGTGATTTCGGGCGGCAACACGGTGCTGGTGCCGGTCAAGACCACGAGCATTGGCGATTTCGAGGTCCAGGCTCGCAAGGCGGCCGATGGCAGCTTGCTCTGGACCCTGAAAAGCGACTACCTGCTGCCGGCCAGCAGCTGGACGCCGTCCTGGAACATCGGCCTGGACTTCAAGGGTCGCTTGTTCGCCCCGGCTGCCGGCGGCCGGCTGCTGATCCGCGATGCGGTGGACAGCGCCAGCGGCAGCGTGCAAACCTTCGCTTTCTACGGCAATGCCGCATTTGAAGCTGACAGCGCCAACTACCGCGACAAGGTGCGCATCAACACAGCGCTGACCCTTGACAGCGGGGGCACGGTGTTCTTCGGCTTCACCACCAAGGCTGGGGCACCGGGCGGCCTGAAAGGCGGCATCGTGCGGGTGGCGGCCGACGGCCAGGCGGTCTGGAAGTCCGCCGCCGAGCTCAGCGGCGATGCGAGCATGTTCCAAACCGCCATGAACGCGGCACCGGCCCTGTCGTTGGACGAGAAAACGCTCTACATCGCCGTCAACAGCGACCCCGCCAGCGGCAGCATGCAAAACGGCTATCTGCTGGCCCTGGACTCCGGCACCCTGGCTCTCAAGGCCAAGCAGCGCCTGATCAACCCGGCCACCGAGTTGATCGCCCGCGTCAGCGACAGCTCCACCGCCTCGCCCACCGTGGGTCCGGACGGCGATGTCTTTTACGGCGTGCTGGAAAACACCCGAACCGACCACAACGGCCGCGGCTGGCTCTTGCACTTCAATGCGGAGCTGAGCCAGCTCAAGACGCCCGGCTCCTTCGGCTGGGACGACACGGCTTCCATCGTGCCGGCGAGCGCCGTGCCCGGCTACAGCGGTGCGTCCAGCTATCTGCTGCTGGTCAAGTACAACAACTACTATGGCATCGGTACGGGTGACGGCCAGAACAAGATGGCCTTGCTGGACCCACAGGCCAGCCAGGCCGACCCGATCAGCCCGGCGGTGACGGTGATGAAAGAGGTGCTGACCATCGTCGGCCCCACCGCCGATGCCGACACCCCGGGCGGCGTGCGCGAGTGGTGCGTCAACACGGCGGTCGTCGATGTGAAAGGCAAGTCGGCCCTGGTCAACAACGAAGATGGCCGGCTCTACCGCTGGGACTTCGGCAGCAACCGTTTTACCGAGCAGGTGAAGCTGAACGACGGCATCGGCCAGGCCTACACGCCCACCGTGGCCGGGCCCGATGGCTTGGTCTACAGCATCAACGGCGCGCAGCTGCACGCCGTCGGAAGGTAGGCGCGGCTCACACAGTCCTTCTGGCGTCGTTGGCCCGGCTGGTCGTACAAGCCGTACTGCCTGCGCCGGGTCCGCCTAGCCAGAACCGCTTCGCTAGCCTTTGTGAACCGCTCTGACGCGGTTCAAGCGACTTCGCCCGGCTCCAGCAAGCGCGCGATCAAGGCGCCCTGAAGCTCGGCCGGCAGCTGCAGGCTGACCTGCACGCCGTTGCCGGCAGCCGCCTGCACCGGCTCGCCCTCGCGGCCGCGCAGGGCCTGCAAGGTGATCTCGCGGTTGCCGCTGGGGTGGATGATCTCCAGGCGGTCGCCAACAGCAAAACGGTTCTTGACCTCGATAGGCGCCCAGCCATCGGCCGCCACCGGCCCCACCTCGCCGACGAACTGGCTGCGCCGGGCCTTGGAGTGGCCGTCGAGGTAGTTCTGCAAGTCCTGGCTGCGGTGGCGCTGGTAGAAGCCGCTGGTGTAGCCACGGTTGGACAGGCCGTCCAGCTCGCCCAGCAACGCCGGGTCGAAGGGCCGGCCGGCCACGGCGTCGTCGATGGCGCGGCGGTAAACCTGGGCGGCGCGCGAGACGTAGTAGCGACTCTTGGTGCGGCCCTCGATCTTGAGCGAATCGACGCCGATCTCGACCAGGCGCTGCACATGCTCAACCGCGCGCAGGTCTTTGGAATTCATGATGTAGGTGCCATGCTCATCTTCCTGGATGGGCATCAGCTCGCCGGGGCGCTGCGATTCTTCGATCAGATACGTGCGATCGGCCAGCGGATGGCGAGCCGTGCCACCGGCCGCGGCGAAGTCTTGATCGGCCTGCTGCACGGCCTTGTGAAAGTCGAACTGGATCGGCTGCGCCTGGCCGGCCTCGTCCTCGAAGGCAGCGCCTAATTGGTAATCCCAGCGGCAGGCATTGGTGCAGGTGCCTTGGTTGGCGTCGCGGTGGTTGAAGTAGCCCGACAAAAGGCAGCGGCCCGAGTAGGCGATGCACAGGGCGCCGTGGACGAAGACCTCCAACTCCATGTCCGGGCATTCCTGGCGGATCTGCGCCACCTCGTCCAGGCTCAGCTCGCGCGAGAGGATCACTCGCTTCAATCCCTGCTTCTGCCAGAACTTCACACCCGCGTAGTTGACCGTGTTGGCCTGCACCGAGAGGTGGATGGGCAGCTCGGGCCAGCGCTCGCGCACCATCATGATCAGGCCGGGGTCGGCCATGATCAGGGCGTCGGGCTTCATGGCCACCACCGGCTCCATATCGGCCAGGTAATTCTTGAGCTTGCCGTTGTGCGGCAGGATGTTGCTGGCGACCAGGAACTTCTTGCCACGCGCGTGCGCCTCGGCAATGCCGGTCTTGAGGTTCTCAAGCTTGAAGTCGTTGTTGCGCGCGCGCAGGGAGTAGCGCGGCTGGCCCGCGTAGACGGCATCGGCGCCAAAATCAAAGGCCGCGCGCATGCGCTCGAGATCGCCCGCGGGCAGCAACAGTTCGGGGGCAGCAAGTGGTGGCGTCGTCATGGCGGAGCTCGGTCGGGACAAAGTGGCGCGGCAGTCTAGCCAGCGCCTGCCCCGCATGCCTTGCCTCAGATCAAGCCGACAGCTCGACGCGGGCGCTCGGCACCACGCCCAGCTCCTCATGGCTGACCAACAGCAAGATCCGGTCCGTGGACTGAGCGGCGCGTGACAGCTCGCCGCGCAGGTGCGTGAGCGAGGCGGCATCGAGCGCATTGAGCGGCTCATCCAGCAGCAGCAGAGGCGTGCCCAGGGCCAAGGCCGTGGCCAGCGCCGCCTTGTGCTGCGTGCCGGTGGAGAGGCTGCGCATCGGCTGGCCCAAGAAGGGCTGCAGGCCGAAACCCTCGATGTGCTGCTGCCACGCCGCCGCATCGGCGCGCGGGTAGAGCCCGCTCAGAAAGCCGAAGTATTCGCTCGGGCTCAGGTGCTCGAACGGCGGCGGCTCGGCGCCGACGAAAGCGACCTGGCGCCGGTAGTCCAAGGGCTGCCGCAGCAGATCGCAACCCTGCAGCTCGGCGCTGCCGTACTGCGGCGCCAGCGCACCAGCCAGCAGCTTGAGTCGGGTGGACTTGCCCGTGCCATTGGCGCCGCGCAGCCAGACCAGACCGGGGCCGAAGTCCTGACTCCAGAGGTCGACCACGCGCCGCGCCTGGCCGGCATAGGCAAAGCTCAGGGCGCGGACATGCAGTTGGAATTCAGGTCGATGAGCGTCGGGCATGGTTTCAGACAATGACTTCGCTGGCGAGGGCAACCCAGATGCCCCAGGACAAAAGCCAGCGGCCGGCGCGTGCCTCGGGGCTCAGGGTCTCGGGACGCCAGAGGGCCAAGGCTGGCGCGGCGGCAGCTGCGATGAAAAAGGCCGGGGTGGCACGCGGCCCCAGCGACCAGGGGCCCAGCGCCAGCAAGGCCGCCCAGCTGACCCAGGCCAGCAGTGCAGGCAGCAAGGCCAAGGCATAGAGGCGCAACGACCAGGCCTGAGGCGACAAAGGCAGCATGGCGCTGGCCACTTGAAGCGGTGCAAAACACTGCCGGGCCTGGGCTTGCAGCCGGGCGCAGAAGCCCGAGCTCAGCAGGGTCGAAAACGCCAAGGCCCAGGCCGCTTGGTCCGGGAATCGCCAGGCCGCGGCGAGGCAGAGCAACAAGCCCAGCAGCGCGGCCAACAAACCATGCAGCACCGGCCGCGCCGGGCCGCGCCAGAGCGGCAGCCAGAGCAAGGCGGTCCAGGTCGACACGGCCTGGCGGCGCGAGATCCGAAGCGCCGCCGGCGCACGCCGGGCGGGTGCTCCGGGGCGTCGCCGGTGCTGCATCAAGGCCAGAGCGCCCCCGGCCGAGAACAGCAACGAGATCGCGAAGCCAAGCAAGGCTTGCAGCCACAAGCCCTGCATCCAGAACGGGTTGGCCGCCCGCCAGGCCGCGAAAGAAATGAGGTTAAGCAAGGCCCATGGCAGCAGGGCCAAGGCCAGCACGCCCAGATCGGCCCGCCAGATGTCCACCCGCTGCAGCGGCAGCGCGCGCTCGAACGGAATCCAGCGCACTGGCAGCAAGGCCTCGCGCAAGCCCCAGGCCAGCAAGAGGCCCGGCAGCGCATGGCCCAGCAGCGCGGCGAAGGAGAGCGCGAGCGGCGTGTCGGCCTGCATGGCCCAGAACAGGGGCAAGGCCGGCCAGCCGATCAGGGTGCTGATGAAACTGCCCAGCACGGCGGCCACCACAGCGAGAAAAGCCGCCCAGCGTCGCAGCAGGGCGGCCAACTCGGCGCGGCTCCATTGCAGGCGCATGCGCGCCAAGCTCAGGGCCCCCGGCTTCGGGCTTACTGCAGTCTTTGCACCCAATAGATCAGCACTTCCTGGCGCGGCCGCGAGACATCGGCATCGGCGTAGTAGTAGGTGGGCACGGCATTGATGGCCTCCACCGTGGCCATGCCGGAAATGACCCGTCCGAACACGGCGTAACCAGGCTGGGTCGGGCTCTTGAAGTCATTGCCCGGATTGTCTTTCACATTGACGAAGAACTGGTTGGTGGCGCTGTTGGGCTCGCCGCGCCGCGCCATGGCCAGGGTGCCGGGCAGATTGGCCAGGGTGTTGTTGCTCTCCAAGGGCACCGGTCCATAGGTCGGCCGGCGCTCGTACATGCCGCTGGTGTAGCCGCCGCCCTGGATCACGAAATCGCGCTCGACGCGGTGGAACAAGGTGTTGCTGAAATGGCCGTCGGCCACATAGCGCAGGAAGTTGGCCACGGTGGCCGGTGCGTACTCGGTGTAGAGCTCGAAGACGATCTCGCCGCTGCTGGTCAGCATGCAGACGGTGGAGAAGCGGCTTTGCGCCGATTTGGCCAAGCCCTCGTTGCTGCAGCTGTTGGTGTTGGGGCGCGGGTTGGGGTTGGGCACCGGCACGGGCACCGGGTCCGGGCGGTAGTGATCGCCGTCACCACCGCCGCCGCCGCAGGCGGTCAAGGTCACCAGGGCGGCCACAGCGGCCAGGCGCAAAACAAAAGAGCGCATGAGACAGACTCCTGAACAAGGTGTCTGCTCAACGCGCTCGATTGCAGCGCCGCTGACGGCGCTGACATCTGCTTACCCTTGCGGGTGAAAGTCAGCTTATTTGAGCTGTGTGGCCCAGTAAAGCAGCACTTCGGTGCCGGTCATGTCGGCACCAGCGTAGAGCTGCGGCTCGGCATTGATGGCGTCGACCGTGGCCAGGCCCGAGATGATGCGACCGAACACGGCATAGCCGTTCTTGCCCGAGATGGCGGCACTGTAGTCCAGGCCCTTGTTGTCCACGGTGTTGAAGTAAAACTGGCCGGTGGCCGAATCGACGGCGCCGGTGCGTGCCATGGCGATGGTGCCGCGCACATTGGACAAACCGTTTTGGTTCTCCAACACGATGGGCGCGAGCGTGCCGGCCTTGGCCACATTGCCGCTGGTGAAACCGCCGCCCTGGGCCACAAAACCGGGCACCACGCGATGGAAGATGGTGTCCTTGTAGTAGCCACTCTTCACATAGGCCAGGAAGTTGGCCACGGTGATCGGCGCCTTGACGCTTTCCAGCTCGATGACGATTTCACCCTTGCTGGTCAGCATGCAGACCGTGGCCGTGGCCGGGCTGGCGTTCGAGGCGGCGATGCCGGCCGAGCTGCAGGTGGTGGTGGGCGCCGTCGGGACCGGGTTGGGCTTGGGCGTGGGCAAGGGCTTGCCGGCATCGGCCGAGCTGCCGCCGCCGCAGGCGCTCAGCAGGGTCAGGGTGCTCAGGCCAGCGGCCAGCAAAGCTGCCTTGGCAATGGAGAAGCGGGATGTGGTGTTCATACAGGACTCAAAAAATGACGGTGAATCAACAAACAAACAAGCCTGGCTGCTCGCCAGCGACCGGCCTGCAGTATCTACGCAGCGCAGCGCACAGGACCGCCGTTTTGAGCGCATAGCGCACACACGTGGGATATTTTCCCACCAACCCATCCGAACAGGCCATCCCGCCCGGCTCAGAGCTCGAGGTTGTCGATCAACCGTGTCGTGCCCAGCTTGGCGGCGCCCAGGGCGACCAGGGCCTGTCCCTCGCGTGCCGGGCTCAGATCGTGCTGGCAGCGCAGGGTCAGGTAGTCGGGCTGCCAGCCGGCGTCGCGCAGGGCGTCCATGGCCTCGGCCTCGAGCGCAACCAGATCGCGCTCGCCGGCCTGCCAGCGGGCGATCAGATCGCGCAGCGTGCGACTCAGGCGCAGGGCCTCGGTCTTCTCGGCCTCGCTGAGGTAGCCATTGCGCGAGGACAGGGCCAGGCCTTCCGGGCTGCGTGTGGTCTCGCCGGCGCGGATCTCGATCGGCAGCGACATCTGCGCCACCATGCGGCGCAGCACCATCAGCTGCTGGTAGTCCTTCTTGCCGAACAAGGCCAGGCTGGGCTGGACGATATTGAAGAGCTTGGCCACCACGGTGCAGACGCCGATGAAGAAGCCGGGCCGGAAATGGCCTTCCAGAATGTCGGCCAGCTCGGCCGGCGGGTGCACCTTGTAGCCCTGGGGCTCGGGGTAGAGCTCGCGCTCGTCGGGCGCAAAGACGATGTCACAACCGGCGCCCTGCAAGAGTTCGGCATCGCGCGCCAAGGTGCGGGGATAACGGTCAAAGTCCTCGTGCGGCGCGAATTGCAAACGGTTGACGAAGATGCTGGCCACCACCAAGGCATCGAGGCCTACGGCCGCGCGGCCCTGGCGCACCAGATCGAGGTGCCCTTCGTGCAGATTGCCCATGGTGGGCACGAAGGCGCGGCGCGGCTGCGCGGCCAGGGCCTGGCGCAGTTCGGCGATGGTGTGGATCACTTGCATGGGGTTCGGGCAAAAAGAGAAAAGGTGGGCTTCAGTAGCCGTGCAGATCGTCCTGCGGGAAGGTCTGCGCCTTGACCGCAGCGACATAGCGCAGCACCGCGTCCTGCACCGAGGCCGCGCCCTGCATGAAGTTCTTGACGAAGCGCGGGCGGCGGCCCGGGGTCACGTCCAGCATGTCGTGCAGCACCAGCACCTGGCCCGAGCAGCCAACGCCGCCACCGATGCCGATGACCGGGATGCCCAGGCTCTGGGTCAGCTCGGCCGCCAAGGCGGAGGGCACCATCTCCAGCACCAGCATCTGCGCGCCGGCCTCGACCAGCTCGCGCGCATGCTGCTTCATCAGCGCGGCGGCCGCTTCCTCGCGGCCCTGCACCTTGTAGCCACCCAGCATGGTGGCGGTCTGCGGCGTCAGGCCCAGATGGGCACACACGGGAATGCCGCGCTCGACCAGAAAACGCACCACTGGCGCCGTCCAGCCGCCGCCTTCGAGCTTGACCATGTGGGCGCCGGCCTTGACCAGGGCGGCCGCGCTCTTCCAGGCTTCCTGGGGCGAGCTCTGGTAGCTGTCAAAAGGCAGATCGCCGATCACCCAAGCGCTCTTGCGGCCGCGGGCCACACAGCGGGTGTGATAAACCATCTCGTCCAGCGAAACCGGCACCGTGCTGCTCTGGCCCTGCAGCACATTGCCCAGGGAATCGCCGACCAGCAGCACGTCGACACCGGCCTCGTCCAAGAGGGTGGCGAAGGCCGCGTCGTAGCAGGTCAGCATGGCGATCTTGTCGCCGCTGGCATGCATGTCCAGCAGGCGCTGCAAGGTCATGGGTTTGCGCTCGGTCATGGCGGCTCCTCGGGGGCTGAAGGGGCGGAGCCTGCGAAGCCAGACCCCATTTGGCGCGCAGTGTAGCCGCCCATCTCCGGGTTTGCGCTAGGCTGAGACGCCCAATGGCCGGCCGCCGCCCCGCACAGGGCCCGCGCTCCAGTTAGGATGGCCCGCATGACCCTGACCGAGTTGCGCTACATCGTTGCCGTGGCCCGCGAGCGCCATTTCGGCCGCGCCGCCGAGGCCTGCTTCGTCTCCCAACCCACGCTCAGCGTGGCCATCAAGAAGCTCGAAGAAGAGCTGGACGTGCGCATCTTCGAGCGCGGGGCCAACGAGATCAAGGTGACGCCGCTGGGCGAAGACATCGTGCGCCAGGCCCAGTCGGTGATCGAGCAGGCCAGCGCCATCCACGAGATCGCCAAGCGCGGCAAAGACCCCTTGGCCGGCGCCCTGCGCCTGGGCCTGATCTACACCATCGCGCCCTATCTGCTGCCCGAGCTGGTGAAAAACGTCATCGAGCATTACCCACAGATGCCGCTGATGCTGCAGGAGAACTTCACCGTCAAGCTGCTGGAGATGCTGCGCACCGGCGAGCTGGACTGCGCCATCATGGCCGAGCCCTTCCCCGACACCGGCCTGGCCGTGGCGCCGCTCTACGACGAAGACTTCATGATCGCCGTGCCGGCCAGCCACCCTTTCGCCGGGCGCGAGTCTGTCTCGGCCGAGGAGCTGAAAAGCGAAACCATGCTGCTGCTCGGCGCCGGCCACTGCTTCCGCGACCATGTGCTCGAAGTCTGCCCCGAGTTCGCCCGTTTCAGCAGCGACGCCGAGGGCATACGCAAAAGCTTCGAAGGCAGCTCGCTGGAAACCATCAAGCACATGGTGGCCTCGGGCATGGGCGTGACCGTGGTGCCGGCGCTCAGCGTGCCTGTGCTGCCGCCCAGCCATCTGCGCTTCGTGCCCTTTGCGCCGCCGGTGCCGACGCGCCGCGTGGTGCTGGCCTGGCGCAAGACCTTCACCCGCTACGAGGCCATCGCCGCGCTGCGCAATGCCGTCTACGGCTGCAGCCTGGCCGGAGTGAAGCGCCTGTCATGAGCCCCGCAGCCGCAGCCACGCCCCTGGAGCCGCGGCTCTACGAACTCGACGGCGAGCTCGCCGCCCTGCGCGCCGGCCGGGACGACACCCTGAGTGAGGCCGAGCGCTGCCGCCTGCTTGTGGCCTTGGCCTGGCATGAGCGCGAGCGCAACACCCCGCAAGCCCTGGCGCGGGCCGAGGCCGCCGAGCAGGCCCTGGCCGCCAAGCCGGCGCTGCCCGCCGACGAAGTCGCGGCCTTGCGGCGACGCCTGCGCCTGACCCGGCTCGACGCGCTGCGCCTCCATGGCCGCTTTGCCGAAGGCCTGCCCCTGGCGGCCGAGCTGCTGGTGGAAGCCTCAGCCGCGCAGGATTGGCTGGCCTGTGCCGACAGCGCTTGGCTGAAGTCCCTGCTGCAAAGTGGCGCCGGGCAAATGGACGAGAGCTGCGCGGCTCTGGAGCAAGCCATCGTCTGGGCCGAGCGCGCCGGCGACCGCACGCGCCAATGGATCTTCGAATGCAGCTTGGCGCGCAGCGCCGGCCTGCAGAACCGTGAAGCCGCCGAATTGCGCTGGGGCCAGCATTTCCCGGCCGAGCTCAGCGGCTTGCATGCCAGCGCGGCCGTGCTGATCGAGCTCTACCAAGGCTACCGCGCCCTGCGCGCGCGCGACCTGAAGCTGGCTGTGCGCCGCTTTTCCGTCCTGATCCAGCCCTTGCAGGCCGCCGGCTATGTACGCGAAACCATCAATACCCTGGGCAATCTGGGCAGCGCCTTCAACGACCTGAATGACCCGGAATCGGCCCTGGAATGGATGGAGCGCGGCCTGGACATGGCCCGCGCCTCGGGCTGGTCGATCAGCTTGGGCGGCTGCCTGATGCAGATGGGCGAAACCCTGCGCCGCCTGGGCCGCCTGGAGCTGGCGCGCAGCCTGCTCGACGAAGGCACACTGATCTTTGCGCCCCAGCCCGACTCGCGCAACTACGCGGTCTGCCTCAGCTACCAAGGCCTGCTCTGCCTGGACCTGGGCGAGGGCCAGCGGGCCCTGGACTACTTCGAAGCGCTGGACCGCCACCCCGGCGGCTATCTGGACCTGCGGCGCAATGCCCGCCGCGGCCAAGCCCGTGCGCTGCTGCTGCTGGGCCAGCTGGAGCCGGCCCGCCAGATGGCCAGCGAGGACCTGGCGCGCGCCGAGGCCGAAGGCGCGGCCGAGGCCGAGGTGGAGCTGCGCATGGTGCTGGCCCAGATCGCCCAGCAGGACCCCGGCCCGAACGGCCGGGCCCAGGCCTTGCAGCAGCTGGAGCTGGCGCGCGAGCGCGCCCTGTCGATCGCCGGCAACAAGGACAGCGCCGAACTGCTGGCAGCCCTGGCGCAAGCCTATGCCGGCACCGGCCGCTACCGCGAAGCCTTCGAGACCAGCCAGCTGGCCGCCAGCGCCCGCGCCAACATGCTCGGCCGCAGCTCGGCCGACCGGGTCGAGGCCCTGCAGCTGCGCCATCTCAATGAAAACGCGCGCAGCGAAGCGCAGCATCTGCAGGACATGGCCGAGGCCGAGCGCCAGAAGGCCGCGCTGATGCAGCGCAACAGCCTGACGCTGGAAAAGCTCGGCCTGATCGGCCTGGAGCTGACCCAACACCTGGAGCTGGGCTCGATCTTCGACGCCCTGAGCCGCCACATCCCGGCCCTGCTCGATGCTCGGGCCTTCGAGATCTATCTGTTGGACGAGGATGGCGAGAGCCTGAACTCGGTGTTCGGCCTGGAGGACGGCCAGCCCCTGCCGCCTGACTGCATTGCGCTCAGCGACACCGACTCCAACGCCGCCCGCTGCGCACGCGAACGGCGCGAACTCTCGGTCCATCTGGCCGCCGACGGCAGCGACCCCAGCCAGGTGCCCGGAACCATGCGCACCCTGAGCGCCATGTTCGCGCCGTTGCTGATCCAGGAGCGTCTGCTGGGCGTGGTGACGGTGCAGTCACCGCAAGCCCAAGCCTATGGCGAGCATGAGCGCATGGTGTTCCGCTCGCTCAATGCCTTCACCGCCATCGCCCTGGACAATGCCCACGCCTACCGGCGCCTGCAGCAGGCGCAGAGCCAGCTGGTCGCCAAGGAGAAGCTGGCCGCCCTGGGCTCCCTGGTCGCCGGCATTGCCCATGAACTGAACACGCCGCTGGGCAACAGCCTGCTGATGGCCAGCACCCTGGAGCAACGCAGCCGCGAGGTGGCGCAGGCGGCCGATGCCAAATTACTGCGGCGCAGCGAACTCGAGCTGTTTCTGAGCGAGACCCAATCGGTGGCACGCCTGATCATGCAGGGCCTGCAGACGGCGGCCGAGCTGATCACCAGCTTCAAGCAAGTGGCCGTGGACCGCACGGCCGAACAGCGCCGCTTGTTCGACCTGGCCCTGCTGTGCGAGCAGGTCACCGCCACCTTGCAAGCAGGCATCCGCAACAAGGGCCACCGCCTGGAGCTGCAGGTGCCCGAGGGCTTGCTGCTCAACAGCTTTCCCGGCCCCCTGGGCCAGGTGCTCAGCAATCTGGTCAACAACGCCATGCTGCACGGCTTCGGCGCCCGGCGCGGTGGCCTGATGCAATTGAGCGCCCGGCCGCTCAAGGACGGCCGGGTCGAGTTGCGCTTTCGCGACGACGGGGTCGGCATCAGCGCCGCCCATGCCAGCCGCGTGTTCGAGCCCTTCTTCACCACCAAGTTCGGCCAAGGCGGCAGCGGCTTGGGCCTGTCCATCAGCCACAACATCGTCAGCTCCCTGCTCGGCGGCAGCCTCACGCTGGACCCCGCGCCGGGGCCGGGCTGCTGCTTCGTACTCTGCCTGCCTCTGCAGG
The DNA here is from genome assembly GCF_025717675.1 of Paucibacter sp. DJ2R-2. Taxonomy (GTDB): domain Bacteria; phylum Pseudomonadota; class Gammaproteobacteria; order Burkholderiales; family Burkholderiaceae_C; genus Paucibacter_A. The sequence goes on along the minus strand of NZ_JAJIRT010000014.1, from coordinate 12,384 downwards.
CACCCGAAGCCCGCGACCGAGAGGAACCGGGCAGTGCGGATGCCGCCGCCCTGTAAGGCCTGGCCAGCACAGCTGAGCGCAAGAACCGGGTGGTCGGCCAAGAGTTCGCCCTTCACACTGCCGCCATGAACAGCCCCCGTTATGAACGCGTCCGCCAGGCCCTGGAGCAGCTGAGCCAGGGCCCGGTGTCCCTGCAAGCCCTGGCCGATGCCGCCGGCCAAAGCCTGTTTCACTTCCAGCGCAGCTTTGTCGAGCTGGCCGGTGTCACGCCCAAGGAGTTCAGCCAGGCACTGGCCTTGCAGCGCGCCAAGCAAAGTCTGGCGCAGGCCGACTCGGTGATGGAAGCGGCCCTATCGGCTGGCTTATCAGGCCCGTCGCGCCTGCATGATTTGTTTGTCGGACAAGAAGGTCTGAGCCCAGGCGAGTTCAAGAATGGCGCGGCCGGCCTGACGCTGCGCTGGAGCAGCGCCGACAGCTTGCTGGGGCCGATCTGGTTGGCCGCCAGCGAACGCGGCGTGGTGTCGCTGGTGTTCAGCCAAGGCACCAGCGACGAACACATGCTGGCCAAGGCGACGGCCCAATGGCCGCTCGCGCAATGGCAGGAGGCGCGGCAAGAACTGGCCCCCATCCTGGACGAAGTGCTGCGTCGCATCAGCGGCTTGGGGCCCAGCCGGCCCATCGGCTTGGCCTTGTCCGGCACGTCCTTACGGCTGAAGGTCTGGCAGGCGCTGATGCGCATACCAGAGGGTCAGGTCTTGAGTTACGGCCAATTGGCGCGGCAGGTCGGCGCTCCACGGGCGGTGCGGGCCGTCGCCAGTTGCGTTGCAGCAAATCCGATTGCCTACCTGATCCCCTGCCACCGGGTGATTCGCGCCAATGCGGACTTTGGCGAATACCGCTGGGGGCCGCGCACCAAACGAGCTCTGCTGGGCTTGGAACTGGCACGCGGCGAAGCCTCGGCCTGCTCAACAGGGGCTATTTGACGTCGCTGCCGAAGACCGTTTTCTTGGCCACAGGCAGCCATTGGTCGATGTTTTGGTTGGTCGCAATCAAGACCGGCACCAGAATCTGCTTGGCCGGCTGCGACGCAGCGCTGCGGCTCGCCAGCAGCGCTTCTGCGGCCTGACTGCCCATCAACAATGGCTGCTGCATGCCCACCGCGACCAGGGCCTTGCGTCTGAGCAAGTCGACAAACTCGGGAATGCCATCGAAGGACCCCAGCAGCAAGTCGTTGGATCGCTTCAGCTCACGAATCGCCTGCAAAGCGCCGAGCGTGGGCTGATCCACCTCGACAAACAAGCCACGCAGCCTGGGGTGCTGGGTCAGCAAGTCCTTGACGAAGCCATAGGTCTCTTCGGTGCTGTAGGTCTTCATCTGCCGCAGCGCCAGTTCCTTGCCAAAGCCGGCATCGCGCATCGCATCACGAAAGCCATTGGTGCGGTCCTGGCCGTTTTTTCGGTCCAAGGCAATCGTGCACATGGCATAGGGCTCGCCCTGCCAGCCGCGCTCCTTCATGACCTGGGCCAAGGCCTCGCCTACACCGTAAGCGCCCTTGTAGTTGTCTGACTTGACGTAGGAGACATAGTCGCCGCCATTGGTGCCGATATCGGCCACCACCACCGGCACCCGGGCTTTGCTGGCCAAGTCCAGCACATCAACCGCCGACTTGCTGCTGGTCGGTGAGAGCACCAAACCCGCCACGCCCTTGGCCAGCGCGGCCTGCGCGTTCTGCAGTTGCAGGGCATCGCTGTTGCGACTGTCCAAGACCTGAAAGCCATGCCCTCGGGCTTCAACATACTGTTGAACGCCCTGACCCAGGGTGCGCCAAAAGGGCAGATCCAAACCGGGCGTCAGGTAGACCACTTGCGGCGCCGCGGCCTGTGCGGATCGCAGACCCAAAGCCCCAAGGCCGACTCCCGCCAAGGGCGCCAAAACCAAACCACGTCGGAGGGTCTGAAGTTCCAGGTCCTGAACTTTGCGTTTGTCCATCTGCGTCCCCTTGGTTTTTCGCTTCATGGGGCTTGGCCAGAGCAGCTGTCCCGAGGCTCGAACCCGGCCATGCCTGCACATCTTGGCTCAGCCGTCCTCAGCTGTCTATCGTCTCCAGGGGCAGCAAGAGGGTGACGGTACAGCCCTGGCCCGGCACACTGTCAACTCGAATCTTGCCGGCCAAAATGCTGGTGACGATATTGAAGGCAATATGCAGCCCAAGGCCGGAACCGCCACTGCCCAACCGGGTCGTGAAGAAGGGTTCAAACACACGGTGCAGATGTGCCGGATCAATCCCGCGCCCGTTGTCCCGTACCGTCAGTTCGAGGTGGCCAGCGTCTTTCATGATGGCGGTGATGCAGATCAGGCCTTCATCGCGATCTTCGAAGCCATGGCGAATGGCGTTGTTGATCAAATTGCCAAGAACCTGCCCCAAGGGTCCGGGGTAGCTGAGCATTCGGATGTCGGGGGGAATCTGCTGTTCCAGGTGAAAGGCGCCGGCCTTGAGGGAGGGCTGCAGCGTCAAACAGACCTCGTTGACCACGTCAGTCAGCGCAAAGCGCCGCCTTTGCGCGCTCTGGCGATCAACCGCCAATTGCTTGAAGCTAACGATCAGCTCCGATGCACGTGACAGATTGCGCAGCAAGATATCGCCGGCGGCCTCCATCTCATTCAGATAGCGCACCAAGCTGCTGCGCGTCAGAGTCTGCAAGCCATTGCGCTCGAAGCTGCTGGTTCTGTCGACAACGGTGCTGGCGGCCAGCAAACCATTGCCAATCGGCGTATTCAACTCATGGGCAATACCCGCCACCAAGGCCCCCAATGCCGCCAGCTTCTCTTGCGCCACCAGTTCACTCTGAGTCAGGCGCAGGGTCTCAATCAGTTGGACCAGTTCAGCATTGACCTGCTGCACGGCTTCGTCACGCTCAATCAGCTTGCCTTGCATCAGCTTCATTGCATACAGCAGGCTACTCACATCACGGTTGCCCACTTCGACATCCACGCGCAGATTTCCCGCGGCGATGGTGCGTGCGACTTCGGCTGCGTACTCCGGCTCGCCGCCCAGCTTGGCCAGCAATGAGCGCGTGATGGATGCCGTCACCAGCACACTCAGCAACAGAGCCAATGCAGCAATGGACAGTATCCAATTGCGCGAGCTGAGATAGGCGCGCTCCACTTCATGGCTGGCCGTCACCATGCGCTCGCTTTGAAAGCGCCGGAGTTGCTCCAACAGTTCGAAATAGGTGTTTTGGTAGCCGTGCAGATCCACCACCAGCAAGTTGCGCGCCTCACCCATGCGCTGGCTGCCGATCAGCTGGATGAAGTCGTCCTGGTTGATGACATAGGCCGAATGGACCACGCGAATCTTGTCCATCAAGTCCAGCGCCACCGGATCGCGGACACTTTGCTTGAGCTCGACCAGGGTCTGCGTCATGCGTATCTTGGCTGCGGAAATATCGCGCAACTGTTCTGCGACCTGCTCGTCTTCCGCCAGGATCAGCGCATTGCGCATGGCGCGAGCAATCAGCCCTAACTCCTGCGTCAGCTGGTTGACCAACAAAGTCTTGGGGTAGCGGTCGTTCAGCGCTTCGCCGGTCGTCTCACTCAAAGTCTTGAGCTGAAAGACGGCCGTCGCCATGGTCAGCACGAGCAAGAGGATCACCGCGCCATAACTGAGGGCCAAGCGATGGCCGATCTTCAGACTGACCGAGTGCACGCGCAACGCAATCAGCAGGCTTTGAAGAAAGGATCTCAAGCGCAAAACTCTGGTTGCATGGTTTAAGAAACAGCAGGATCGAGTCAAAGCAAGAACGATGCGTTTCAGTCTACATGCCTCAAGGCGGGCAAATGCGCTGGCCTCTTGCGCTAGGGCCAAGCCAGACCTATCAAAAACTTTCGTGGCTTGGGCGCTTCGATACCCGGCGGAAAGCACGACGCAAAGCCAAGGCGCTGAGCGCCAGTCCGCTGGCGACCAAGAACAGGGCCGCAGCCGCAGCGGCGCGCAAGAGGCTGTTGTTGAAGTCTTCGCCGCCCTGGTAGTCCATCAGGTGCAAGCGCCAGAAGAAGTCATAGACCACCCAGGCCTCGTTGCGCACGGCCAGCAGTTCGCCGCTGCGGGGGTCGAAGTAGAAACGGCTGCTGAAACGATCATCGAAGCGGGCCCGCCACACCGGCCCTGAGCGTTCGCCCAGTTCGCGCACCAGCCCGAGCCGGCGCGGCACGGCCTCGATCTGCTCGACGCCCAAGAAGCGCCCCTCGCCGATGTAGAGCGAGCGGGCAAAGGCCTCGATCTCGGCCGCCGTTGGCGCGGCCAGGGGGCCGCCACCGGCGCGCATCCAGACTTCGCCGCCCTCGGCATAACGAAGCTTGAGCGCCGGGCCGTCCGGCGTCGCCACGCTCTGCAGGGCCAGCAGTGCGCCCCGGTCGCCGGGCAGATCCTGCTGTTTCAGTTGCCAGCCCACCGGCAGCGAAATCTGCGGCTTGCGCAAGACCTCGCCGCCCTTGACCCAGGCTTGAAACGGCAGCCAGGCAAAGATCAGCCCGCCGAGGATCCAGGCCAGCACCTGCAAGGCCACCAAGTAGCCCAGCCAGCGGTGCCAGCGAAACAAGAAGGGACTCCAGCGCATGGCCATGGTCATGATTTCTTTGGAAGATGGGCGGCGATTGTCAGGCGCGCAAGCTTTTGGCTATCCACACGTTAAAACTATTCAATTGGCGAGTTTGATAGAAGAAATCTAAAGTCCATCCATCCCAGCACCCCCTCACCTCAGGAGAGAAGCGCCATGTCCACCGAATCCAAATGCCCCTTCCACCACGCCGCCGGCGGCGGCACCAGCAACCGCGACTGGTGGCCCAAGCAGGTGCGCGTGGACTTGCTGAACCAGCATTCCAGCAAATCCAACCCGTTGGGTGAAGCGTTCAACTATGCCGAGGCCTTTCAGAAGCTGGACTACCACGCGCTCAAGGCCGATTTGGTCAAGCTGATGACTGACAGCCAGGATTGGTGGCCGGCCGACTTCGGCCACTACGGCCCGCAGATGGTCCGCATGGCCTGGCACGCCGCCGGCACCTACCGGACCCAGGACGGCCGCGGCGGCGGCGGCCGTGGCCAGCAGCGCTTCGCCCCGCTGAACAGCTGGCCCGACAACGTCAACATCGACAAGACACGCCGCCTGCTCTGGCCCATCAAGCAGAAATATGGCCAAAGCATCTCCTGGGCCGACCTCTTCATCCTGGCCGGCAATGTGGCGCTGGAGAGCATGGGCTTCCGCACCTTCGGCTTTGCCGGCGGCCGCGAAGATGTGTGGGAACCGGATCAGGACGTCAACTTCGGCGCCGAGACGAAGTGGCTGGCTGATGATCAGCGTTTCCACGGCGAGCGCCAACTCGACGCCAACCTGGCCGCCACCCATATGGGCCTGATCTATGTGAACCCGGAAGGCCCGAACGCCAGCGGCGACTACCTGGCCGCGGCCCATGACATCCGCATCACCTTCAATCGCATGGCCATGGACGACGAAGAAATCGTCGCCCTGATCGCCGGCGGCCACACCTTCGGCAAGGCCCACGGCGCCGCCCCTGAAGCCCACAAAGGCCCCGAACCCGAAGCCGCCGGCATCGAGGCCCAAGGCCTGGGCTGGCAGAGCAATTTCGGCAGCGGCCATGGCAAAGATACCGTCTCCAGCGGCCTTGAAGTGACCTGGACCACCACGCCCGCGCAGTGGAGCAACAACTTCTTCGAAAACCTCTTCAAGTACGAGTGGGAGCTGACGCACTCGCCGGCCGGCGCCAAGCAATGGGTGGCCAAGGATGCGCCCGAGATCATTCCGGACGCGCACATCCCGGGCAAGTTTCACAAGCCCACCATGCTGACCACCGACCTGACGCTGCGCTTCGACCCGGCTTTCGGCGCCATCTCCAAGCGCTTCCATGAGAACCCGCAAGCCTTTGCCGACGCCTTTGCCCGCGCCTGGTACAAGCTGACCCACCGTGACATGGGCCCCAAGGCCCGCTACCTCGGCCCGGAAGTGCCGAAGGAAGCGCTGATCTGGCAAGACCCTCTGCCCGAAGCCACACACCAGCCCACGGCCGCCGATATCGCGGCACTGAAGGGCCGGATTGCGGCCTCCGGCTTGTCGGTCAGCGAACTGGTTTCGGTGGCCTGGGCCTCGGCCTCGACCTTCCGCGGCAGCGACAAGCGCGGCGGCGCCAACGGTGCCCGCCTGGCCCTGGCGCCACAGAAAGACTGGGCCGTCAACCAGCGCGCGGTGCAGGTGCTGCCCAAGCTGGTCGAGATCCAGAAAGCCGCAGGCACCGCCTCGCTGGCCGATGTGATCGTGCTGGCCGGCGTGGTCGGCGTCGAGCAGGCGGCGCAGGCGGCCGGCGTCAACGTTGAAGTGCCCTTCGCCCCGGGCCGGGTCGATGCCCGACAGGACCAGACCGATGTCGAATCCTTCGCGGTGCTGGAACCGCTGGCCGATGGTTTCCGCAACTACCGACGCGGCCAGGTCGGCGCGCCGACCGAAGCGCTGCTGATCGACCGTGCCCAGCAGCTGACGCTGACGGCACCGGAACTGACGGCGCTGATCGGTGGCCTGCGCGTGCTGGGCGCCAACTTCGACGGCAGCAACCAGGGCGTGTTCACCGAGCGCGTCGGCGTGCTCAGCAATGACTTCTTCGTCAAGCTGCTCGATATGGGCACCGCCTGGAAGGCCAGCGACGCCAGTGACGAACGCTTCGAGGGCCGCGACCGTCAGAGCGGCGCGCTGAAGTTCAGCGCCAGCCGTGCCGATCTGGTGTTCGGCTCCAACGCGGTGCTGCGCGCTTACGCCGAGGTCTACGCCAGCGCCGATGGCCGCGAGAAGCTGGTCCGCGACTTCGTGGCGGCCTGGACCAAGGTGATGAACCTGGACCGCTTCGAGCTCAGCTGCCGCTGAAATCGGGAGTCAGACATGGACCTGAAGATGCGCCGAAGCTTGCGCCTGCTGGCTGGACTGGCCATCCATTGCGGCGGGGCCGCCGCGGGCCTGGGCATGCTGCTGCAATTCACGCACAAGCAGCCGCATTGAACGCCGTGCCGCGAAAGCGGCATTGATGCACAGCAAGAAGGGCTCGCCTGACCCGCGAGCCCTTCGTTTTGGCGCCTGCGGGCTGACAGAATGCGCGCCATGCATCTGATCCTGACCGACGATGAGTTTGCCGCGCTGGAGGCTCGACTCCACACCGCGGGCGCCGCCGCCAGCGTGCACGATCGCGTGGCCTTGGCCTGGCATCTGCGCGAGCGCCACACGCGGCGCGCGCAGCAGCTGGCCGAACTGCTGCTGGCCGAACTGCTGGATGGGCCGGCCGCCCCTGCGCTGAGTTCGGGTGGCACGGCGGCCGGCCTGCGCCTGCGTTTGCAACTGCTGCAGGCTGAATGCCTGTGGCTGTTTGCCGAGCTGGACACGGCCCAGGCGCAAGCGCGCCAGGTGGTGGAGCTGGCACGCCAGCAGGGCGAGATGCCGCTGCTCTCCGATGCCCACCTGCTGCTGGCCCAGATCGCCGGCGACCGCTACGACTTGACTCTGCGCTGCCGCGAGCTCGACGCCGCGGCCAGTGTGGCGGTCGGCTGCGGCGACGACTTCCGCCTGGAATTCGCACAGCTCTGCCTGGCCCATGCGGCCCTGCGCCAGGACGGGCCTGCCGCATCGGCGCAGTGGATGGGCCATGTGCGCGAGCTGAGAGCGCGCCCGGCTCACCCGGCCTTGCACATGTTGTGCAATGAATTCTTGAGCTTCGAGGCCCTGCGCCATTCCGATTTCAGCACGGTGCTCCAGGTCTGCAGCGACACCGTCAGCGGCCTGACCCAGGCCGGTATGCGGCGCCAGCTGGCCCTGACCCTGACCACCATGGGCGTGGCCTTCTCCAATCTGGGTGACGAGCGCCAAGCCATGGAATGGATGCAGCGCAGCCTGGACATCGCCCGGCCGACCGGCTGGCCCCTGGTGCTTGGCTTGGCCCTGCTGCAGGTGGGCACGGTGCAATGCCGGCTCGGCCAGCTGGAGGCTTCGCAGGCTTCGCTCAATGAAGGCCTGAGCTTGCTGGCGCCTGTGCAGGGCTCGCGCATTTACACCATAGGCCTGCTCTACCTGGCCGAGCTGCAACGCGACCAGCGCCAGTATGAGGCTGCCCTGGCCACGGCCCTGCGCCTGGAAGCGCCCGGCGCCATCCCACGCAGTTTGGACCTGCGCCTGAGCGCGATGGTGGTGGCGACCGAATGCCTGTCCGAGCTGGGCCGCGCCGATCAGGCTTGGGCGACCGCACAGCAGGCGCTCGAACTGGCGGCCGCCACCGACATGGCCTTGCACCACGCGGAAGCCCTGCGCAGCATGGCCAAGCTGCACGGCCGCCATGTGCTGCCGGCGCCGCCGGACCTTCGCGAGGCCAGTGCCAGCCTGCACTACCTGCTGAAGGCCCTGGCCGTGTTCCCGGCCGACACGCAGCACAACGTGCCGCCCAGCTTCTATGACGCCATCGCCGCCGAGTACGCGCGCCTGGGCCAGGGCCAGCAAGCCTATGTCTACGCCGGCAAAGCACGGGCGGCCATCGAAGAGGTGCATCGGCATGAGGTCAGCCAGCGCCTGCTGTCGGTTGAGGCCAAGTTCCAGAACGAACGCATCAAGGCCGAGGGCGAGCATCTGCGCCAACTGGCCGAAGCATCGGCCGAACGCGCCGAGTTGCTCAGCCAGACCGGGGCGACGCTGGAGAAGCTCGGCCTGATCGGCCAGGAGATCACCGCGCATCTGCAGGAGCAGGCGGTCTACGCCACCCTGGACCGCAATGTCCACGGCCTGCTGAGCGCCCAGCATTTCGCCATCTACCTGCTCGACGCCGAGGCGGCCGAGCTGCGCCTGGCCTATGGCACCGAGAACGGCCAGCCGATCGCGCCATTTGCCATCGCCCTGGACGCCAGCGGCTCGCAGGCCGCGCGCTGCGCCCGCGAGCGCTGCGAGATCTTCCGCGACATCGATCCGACGCAGCTGCAGTCGCTGCTGCCCGGCACCGCGCCGACCCTGAGCTCCATGTTCATGCCCTTGCTCGCCAATGAGCGGGTGCTGGGCGTGATGTCCATCCAATCGACCCAGGCCCATGCCTATGCCGACCGTGAACGGCTGATCTTCCGCAGCCTGGCCGCCTACAGCTCGATCGCGCTCGAAAACACCAGCAACTACCGCCGCCTGGAGGCCACCCTGGGCCATCTGCACCAAGCCCAGGCCGAGGTCTTGGAAAAGAACCAGGAGCTGGAGCGCGCCTACCAATCGCTCCAGGACATCAGCCTGACCGACCCGCTGACCGGCCTGCGCAACCGGCGCTTTCTGGAGCAGCACCTGGCCGCCGAAGTGGCGCAATGCCTGCGCCTCTATCAAGACTGGCGGCGCCAGCCCGAACGGCCTCGCCCGACGGAGTCGGACCTGGTCTTTTTGCTGGTGGACATCGACCACTTCAAGTGCGTCAACGACGACTGGGGCCACCCGGCCGGCGACGCCGTGCTGGTGCAGATGCGCGAACGCCTGCGCCGCGCCTGCCGAGAGTCGGACTATCTGGTGCGCTGGGGTGGCGAGGAATTCCTCGTGGTGGCGCGCGCCGTGGACGCTGCGAGCGGGCCGCTGTTCGCCGAACGCATACGCGCCGCTGTGGCCGAGCAGCCCTTTGTCATCGACGCCGGCGGCAGCCTGGCCCTGAGTTGTTCGGTCGGTTTTGCCGCCCTGCCCTTCATCGCCGAACAGCCCGAGCGCCTGGACTGGCAGCAGGTCGTCAGCCTGGCCGACCAGGCGCTCTACATGGCCAAGCGCGCCGGCCGCAACACCTGGGTCGGCCTGTCAGCAAGCGCAGAGTGCGGCACGCTGGCCGATCTCAGCGAACTGCTCAGCGCGCCGCAGTTCTGCGTCAAACGGGGCTGGCTGCGACTGAGCCAGCCGACTCTCATTTCCAAGCACTGAGCAGGGTCAGCGCCGCGGCAGCCATCAGCAGCAGGCCCACGCCCGCCAGCAAGCCACGTTGTACACCAGCGCCCGGAGCCGCCACGCGGCGGGCGCCGAGCGCGCTGAGCAGCACCGTGCCGTAGATGACGATCTGGTTGCCGGCAATGATGGCGCTGAGCAGGGCCGCTTGGGCGGCCACGCTGCGCTCCTGGGTCTGCAGATAGGCCGGGAACACGGCCAGCATGAAGGCATAGGCCTTGGGGTTGAGCAGGCAGTTCAAAACGCCTTTGCTGAAGATCGCCATGGACGACTGCGGCAAGCGGGCAGGCTGGCTGACTTCCTCGGCTGCAGCAGCAACAGCCGGCTGCCAGGCTGCGCGCACCATGCCCCAGCCAATCCAGGCCATATAGGCCGCACCTGCCAGCAGCAAGAGATTGAAGGCCGCCGGCCACCAGAGCAGCAAGGCCGCCAAGCCGCTGAGGTTGATCAGCACATGGAGCACGCCGCCGACGACGATGCCCGCCAGCGCGACACCCCCGGCGCGTGCGCCCGAGGCCACGGCCGTGCCGACGATGAAGGCCATGTCCAGGCCCGGCAGGACGATGATGCCGAAGGTGAGGATGAAGAAGATCCAGAGGCTGTGGGTCGGTTCCATGGGAGGCAGAGGGAGGCAGAGGAAAGCTGAAGGGCTGCATGCTCGGGGGCACAGGCCGCCAGTCTAGAAGTCATACCGGACATAATCCGCCCTGTATGCAACAGGAGAACCCGACCCGCCGCGTCCTGGCCCTGCTGGAATTGCTACAGGCCAAGGCCTTGAGCCCGGGGCCTGAGCTGGCGCAGTCCCTGGGTGTCGATGTGCGCACCCTGCGCCGCTACATCGGCCATCTGGTCGAGCTGGGCATTCCGGTGGCTGCGCAGCGCGGCCGTGACGGAGGCTACGGCCTGAGCGCCGGCCACAAACTGCCGCCGCTGATGTTCAACAGCGACGAGGCCCTGGCACTGGCCATGGGCTTGCGGGCAGCGCGCGAGCTGGGCCTGGACGGCATGCTGCCGGCCGTGCACAGCAGCCGCGCCAAGCTCGAACGGGTGCTGCCCGCGGCGGTGAAGCGCCGACTCAGCGATGTTCACGAGACCGTGGCCCTGGACTTGCGACGCGGCGCGGCGCCGTCCGATGGGCGGCCGGCGGGTGTGCAGGCGGAGCTGGCGCTCTTGAGCGCGGCCGCTCGGGCGCAGCAGCGTGTCAGCCTGCGCTATCAGGACCGCGACGGCAGTTGCAGCGAGCGCCAGCTCGATGTCTACGGCCTGGGGCTGCGCGGTGGCGCCTGGTATGCGGTGGGCTTTTGCCATCTGCGCCAGGCCCTGCGCTCCTTCCGCCTGGACCGGGTGCTGGCGGTGCAGCCCCTGGCCGCCAGCTTCGGACGCCCGGCTGAATTTGATGTGCTGGCATTCCTGAACGAAGCCCTGGCCCGCCTGCCCCGTGCCCACCAAGTGCGCTTGCTCTTGCACACCGGGCTGGACGCCGCCCGCCGCGCCCTCTACCCCGAGCTCGGCCTGCTGCAGGCGCGCGCCGAGGGCGGCGTGGAGCTGACGGCCCAGATCGACGATCTGGCCAGCCTGGCGCGCGAGCTGGCGGCCCTGCCCTTTGATTTCGAGATCCTGGAGCCCGCTGCGTTGCGCCATGCCCTGGCCGACCATGCCCGCGCCCTGCTGCGCCGCAGCCAGGACTGAGGCCGCCGCTCTATAGTGTTTGCCAGCCCCACCCCATTCTTTGCTCTCGAACAGGAGTCCTCATGGCCAAGAAGCCCGTCGCCAAGTCCAACGCCAGCAGCATCAATATCGGCATCAGCGAGAAAGACCGCGCCGCCATCGCCGCCGGCTTGTCCAAGCTGCTCGCCGACACCTACACGCTCTACCTGACCACGCACAACTTCCACTGGAATGTGACGGGGCCGATGTTCAACACCCTGCACACCATGTTCATGGCCCAGTACACGGAGCTGTGGAACGCGGTCGACCCGATCGCCGAGCGCATCCGCTCGCTGGGCCATGTGGCGCCGGGCTCCTACGCCCAGTTCGCCCAGCTCAGCAGTCTGCCCGACGCCCCGACCCAGCCGCCCAAGGCCCTGGAGATGGTGCGCATCTTGGTCGAAGGCCACGAAGGCGTGGCCCGCACGGCACGCAGCCTGTTCGCCGCCGTCGACAAAGCCAGCGACGAGCCCAGCGCCGACCTGCTGACCCAGCGACTGACGGTGCATGAACAGACGGCCTGGATGCTCAGGAGTCTGTTGGAAGACTGAGCAGACAGAGGGCGCAGCCCGATGGTGCGCCAGCACCGGACGGCTGTCGGCGCAGCCAAGAGACGGCCTGGATGCTCAGGAGTCTGTTGGAAGACTGAGCAGACAGAGGGCGCAGCCCGATGGTGCGCCAGCACCGG
>NZ_JAJIRT010000013.1 GCF_025717675.1 Paucibacter sp. DJ2R-2 | reverse complement strand
AACTCGCCTTCGCCGACATTCACACGCCCAGAGTAGTGCGGGTGGTTGGGGATATCGGGTTATTGGACAGCCTCGTTGGGCGCCAAAAACTACATGAACCTCAATCCGCAAATCACTGGGAACCTCGGCCTGTACTACTGCTGCTACAAACTCTCTCTGCTTGGCTGGAATGTCATGCCCACGGCCAGAAATGCGCGCGGCGTAGACATCATTGCCTACAGTAATGACGCCTCTCATTTCAAAGGTATTCAAGTCAAAGCACTCAGCAAGCGGAATCCAGTTCCTTTAGGGCAGTCCTTGGAAAAGTGCATGGGTGATTTCTGGGTTGTCATAAACAAAGTCGCCAGTGAGTCTCCACAGGCATTCGTTCTTACTCCAGCCGAAGTAAAGGCGCTCGCCAAGCGAGGCGAGAAAGACGGTAGGGTTTCTTACTGGCTTCAACCCACTAGTTATGAGCAGCCTCAGTTCAAGGAAGCATGGGAGCGCATTGGACATGGCGGCTTGGATGACCAACCCTTCAATCAAGTAGATGCCTAGTGCCGCCGCTTGTTTAAATCGTTGAACCGCATGAGCAGCACCGTCAAGATCATCGATAGCGCCTTTTCGAACGTGGCAAAGCCAGCGAACGCTCGATCAGTCACTCCCCACGAATGCCCCGAATGCGACGAACTCGCAATGGACCTGTTGCCGTACTCATTCCGTGGAATTCCCGGCGAACGCCTTGACGCCCATTTCGGCGATCTAGCCCTGTTGGGGCCGGAGGGGTTGCACTACTACTTGCCGGCATTCCTTGCCTACGCGCTGGAGAACCCGGACAGCTGCGCCTTGGAGTTCGCCGTGATTCACCTGACGCCACGCAAAGGGAGCCTTGATGCAAGGCCCGAGTATTTCAGCAATCGTTTCGGCCGATTCGACTCGGCACAGAGGGCTGCAATCGCAGCGTTCTTCGCCGAAGTTCGGCATCGTCAGCTATACGTAGCGCATGAGGGTGAACTTGATCGCGCGGCTGAATTGTGGCCGGATGCAGTTCAGCCCTTCGCTGCAGCGGACGGCTTCGCCGAACGCCGCGTTTGAACCTTAGTTGCTTCAAATGCACTGGTTCGAGCGCCTCGCAAAGGTGGTGTGGTCACAGCTGCTCCTGCTTGCATGGGTTATCGAAACGCTGATCGTTATTCAGTTGTTTCCGCCCTCGTACGTTCGGGATCTCGTCTTGCCAGTCTTTCCTTCCGCGCGATTCTTCGTGTTCTATGCCAGCTTCGGCTTCGCATACCTTGTCGTGCTACTCCTGCTGCTGGTGCTGCTGGCGTTCGCGTGGTCCTTTGCGCTGCGGGCAGTGCTTGCGCCGCAGCGCCAGCTGCTTATCGTGCAAGGCAAGCTGCCCGCTGAAGCAGCAATGCGTCGCATCGGAGAGTTCGTTGTCAAAACACTCCACCATCGAACATAACTATCTACTCAAGCGTTCTTGCGCAATGAATATTCGAACTGCTCAAGTCAAGGATGCAGAGGATCTCGCCAAGCTCTTTGAGCAGCTGGGCTACGCTTGCTTGCCTTCAGAGTTGATTGAGCGCCTGGAGAGCAGAGTCGACGGCCACAACGAGATCTTTGTTGCCGAAGTCGGCGAAGGTGTCGTTGGAGTCATTGTCTTCAACACACTGCTCCCCATTCACGAGCCTGGCAAATGGGGCGTAGTTTCGGCACTCGTGGTCAATGAGTCTGTTCGCGGCCAAGGTGTCGGTGCGGCACTGCTTGCACATATTGAGTTGCACGCGCGGCGGCTGGGCTGTACTCAGATGGAGCTGTCCAGCAATGAGTCCAGGAAAGAGGCCCATGCCTTCTATGAGAAGAACGGCTTCTCTGAGAAGAGAAAGCGCTTTGTGCGCTTGCTATCGGCCTAGGGTCTGTACTGAGACTTGCCTCCGGTTCAACAGCGTCGATTTGATTTCTTCATCATGACCTTCGGGCGATGTGAATCGATCTGCCCAGCGACACCACCTGATGCAAGCCCTGGTGGGGGCCCTAATGCGCGAATGGATGCCGCCGAACATTTGCGTCTGATCAGGAAGTGATGAGGCGCACCGAAACTCGCGTCTATGAGGGCAGGAGCCTGGGTCAGATCAAGTCATGGAAGACGTCTCCACTGTTCACTGACATGAGCCTGTGCCGCAGACATTGCCACCCGTCTGCACGTTTCCGGAAGATACTTGTGGCGAAGCATTGCCGCCGTTGTTCAGACTGAACAGATTGTTGGCATAGCCGTTGCTCGAGCCAGCAAGACCGAATCCGCCATTGCCTGAGACGACATTGCCCAGAACGTTGCTGGTGCTGGCATTGATCGCGTTGCCCTGATTGAACTGCAGCACATTGCCCTGCAGCAAGGCACCGGTGGCAGCGACGCCGAATCGATTCAGGAGCACGGTGCTGTGCTTAAGAACTCCGCCCTTGCCCATGGACACAGCATATCCACCGTTGTTGGCCAAGGTCATGTTTTCTACACGGCAAGATCCCATGCAGGCGATGCCTTGGTTGCCCATGCCGCGCACAGTTCCATTGACCACCGTGACGGCGGCATTGGCCTGGACGTAAACACCACTACCGGCGCCTGGCGCGTTGCACATCACATCGCCTTGTGCATTGAAATCGCAGACTGGGGAGCCGACGACGGTGAAGCCGTTGAAGTCGATAGTCACTGATAGATTGACACCCACGGCCCCGACTTCGATGGCGTTGACAGGCGAGAAGAGACCGACGTTGAGGTTGCTGGCCAAACGGTAGCTGCCCGACTGACTGATTCGGTAGGGGAATCCACCGGCCGCGTTGACACGGGCGGCATCGATCAGCACCACACCGTCAACGGCATGCGCCGCGATCGGGCTTGCCGCGAGAACGGCTAAGGCCATGTGGGCCAGGGCGCGGATGAGGCTGCAGTTCTTCATGGTGTAGGACTCCGGTGATGGAAGAGGCGGGGAAAGCAAGAGAACGATGGCGCGGGTGCGTACATCAAGCCGCTGCAGCGCGCAAGGCAATGGTCTTTTGCCTGCGCGTGGCCGCTGTGCAGCCGAGAAGGGCTAGTGCCCCGAGAAGCGCCGTGCCCGGCTCTGGCACGGTCAAGTCACCCTGGATCTCGTACTGAATGAGCCGGTCTTGAGGGTCGAAGTACCGCCCCGTCAAGGCGAAGGTCCGCACGGAGAACTGAGTGAAATCGGGCAACCCTGCGAGCAATGCGTCGCTGTTGAAGGCGGTACCCGAAGCGTCGTCCAGCACGATTGCCATCGTGTAGTAAGCCTCCAGCCCATCGGCCACACCCTCCGACGCGAACACCGTGTATTGGTCTGGTCCGCCCCCCACACCATCGACGATGGAAATGTTGACCGTACTCATGGCGTGCAGTTCGCTCAGCCCCAGCTTTGGCGCAAAGCTGTACGTAAGGCCACTGAGCGTGTAAGAGCCCAGGCTGGATGATGCCGCTGCGTCAACCGCGCTCGTGTCGAAGTGGAGTCCGGCGCCAAAGGCCGAGCCAACCGACACCGCCCCTTGCCATGGGTTGTATGGGTCGAACGATGCTTGTGTGACCACCCCAGAGTAATGCAGGGTGATGGGGTCCGCCACTGCAAAGCCACCTGGCGTGGCCAGCACGGCCAAAACACCAACGACGACAGCCATTCTTTCCAGTCTTGGGAGGATCATTTCAGCCCTTTCTTTGGTGAGCGATCGTGATGGGTAGCCCTCGAGTGCGCGAGCTCGCGCAGCCAAACCACGACGGGTGCGTCGAACGCCAAGCTCCCGCTGCTCAGATCGATCGATCGAGCGAGCGCGCGAGAACGAGTGGGCACAATCCTCTTTGTGCCGGCGCTTGCGGTCTGTGCGCTAGGCAACGGAGCGCTGGCTGACTCCGAACTGGCCGTCCGATCCTCTCAGCGCTGAAGCGATCGAAGCTGATGTTGAGTCACACTAACGACCATGCTTGGCGAGCTGCCCGTGAGATTCAAGTCCGACCTGCGCGTCCGCGGTCAGCTGAGACGCTTGGCTCTGGATTTCGATTTGCCGCACAGCATCGTCAGGCAGAAAGATCAGCGCACTCCGGAGAACTTATGGCCGTCGTGGAATGTGAAGTCCCCTCCTCCAGCATCCTGGAACGCCGCGTGATCGACGCTGCCTACTTTCGCGACGCCTACCGCGTTCCCTTGCGCCAAGAGCAGGCCGGCATGGCCGCGATCTTTTTCGCCATCTTTGGGCAGCTTCCAAGATGGCTGAAGTATTCCCTGATCGTCAGGAACCGCATCGCCACCTTCTGTGGTCTCGAGGCGCCCACGCAGTCGGAGATCATGAATCCAGAGGTCAAGAGCAGCTACGTCGTGGGCGAGAAGATCGGCGTGTGGCCCATCTTTGCGCTCACGCCCAAGGAACTCGTCGCTGGACGCAACAACAAGCACCTGGACTTCAGGCTGTCGGTGCTGAAGGAAGTCAGGGGCGAACACAGCAGCGTCGTCGTCTCGACGATTTGCACCGTGCACAACCGCTTCGGCAAGGTCTACCTGTTCTTCATCGTTCCGTTTCATCGCTGGGGCATGCAACAACTGCTGTCGAGAGCGCTCATCGGAGGACGGCTGTGAGCGGCTTGGCCGAGGGCAGACTGCCCCTGTGAAGACCGCCACTTGGCGCTACGATTCCAACCTTCCTTCTTCCGAGAGGAACTCCGCAAATGAAAGACGACGCGCCCATACAGGTCGGACAACTCAGCATTCGCTACCTCGTTGACGGGTCGTCAACCGGAAAACCGGGCCTGTTCGAGCTGGGCGTACCGCCCGGTGCTCGTGTGCCGCCGCCCCACAGCCACGACAACAACGATGAGTACATCTATGTGCTCGAAGGCGTCCTGCGCTATCGGGTGGGTGATGAAGTTCGAGAGCTGCATCCAGGCCAGGCGATGGTCAGCCCCCGAGGCAAGGTTCATGCCTTCTCGAATCCTGGGACTGTGTACACGAAGGCACTCGTCACGCAGTACCCAGATCTCGGTCCGCAGTACTTCCGGGACATCGCGCAGATCTTGGGGGTCTCAGGCCCACCCAATCCAGCCCTGATCGCTCAAGTCATGGCTCGGTACGGGCTCGTCCCAGAGCTACCCAGCGGAGCCTAACCCAGAAGGCGAGCGGGTAAAGAAACATGCGAGCCCTAAGCCGGCGCGACATTGCAATGCATGATCAGCTACGCCCGCCGAACCCGTCTGTTGAGCCCAGCTTGTCTTGAATCCTGGACTTCATCAGGAGACCGTCATGACCGATGAGTGGAGCAGCTCGGAGAAGAAGATTGCTCGCCGCGTCTTTGATGCGGCGCTGCATCAAGAACTTACTGAAGTCCTGCAAACCTTCAAAGCCATGGCAGAGCGCGCGAGCGATCCGGAAGGCATGTGGTCTACGGAAGAATTCTTGTCCAAATCGAGGTGGGCCATAGACAGCAAGTACGACTACAGGTATTCGCAGCTGGACCTTGTCTTTGGCCGGCTGCTGCGCGAGGGGCGAATCTCTGAACAGGACCTGTCGGGTCTTTCGGAAAGCAAGATGAGTGTCATCTTGAGAATCGCTGCATTTTGAGGGCTCTGACGCCAGCAGTTACGGCGGCAAAGCCCCTGGCGCGCCGGTACTGCGCCCGCAGTAGCAGCCGAACGGTCTCGCTGCCTTCCTGATTGGCCCGAAGGGCCGCAATATCGAGGCGGTTTGCCACGGCCCAGCACCTAGACAGGCGCGCCCGCCTCCACTTGGAACCTGCCCCGCAATGACCCTCCACGCCAGCCCCAGCACGCAAATCCGGCCCTATGTCGCAGCGGACCAAGAGGCCTGCCTGGCGATCTTTCGCAGCAACCTGCCTCGCTACTTCGACCCCTCGGAACTGCCCGAGTTCGAAGCCTTCCTCGATAAACCCAGTGGAGAGTATTTCGTCGTGGCGCTCGGAGCGCCCCTGGTGGCCTGTGGCGGCTGCTATGTTCGCGAAGGCGTCGGCCGACTCAGCTGGGGCATGGTGGCGCGTGAGCATCACGGCAGCGCCCTTGGAACTCAGCTGCTGGTTTGGCGCATGGATCGGCTGTTCCTGCGGCCCGAGATCGACGAGATCGCCATCGACACCAGCCAGCACACGGCGGGCTTCTTTGCTCGCCACGGGTTCCGCACGAGCCAGCATGTCATCGACGGTTTTGGTGCCGGGATCGACCAGGTGTCCATGTCGCTGCAACGCAGCGCGTACGAGGCGGCGCGCGCCCGCACCTCGCCTGCACAGCCCTCACCCACGGCGAGCCTGGGCGGCTGTGGCGACTGATCGTTGATGTTCAGTCCACCAGCCATCCAGCGCGTAGCCCTCGGGGCACAATGATGCACGCCTCAGCGGGACTGCCAGAATCCACCTGTTTTCAGGCTGCCCTCGCGTCTTCGCGCCCAAGCGGCGCACTCAGTCATAGCCTTGCGCTTCTCCATCCACATGCTCGCCACCCTGCTTCCTATCGCGCTCTTGCACTGGGCCGTCCTCTTGGTTCCCGGTTTCAACTTCATCCTGATTGGGCAGCTGGCGGCCGGCGATACCCGGTCCAAGGCACTCGCTGCCGTGGCCGGCATGACCAGCGCCACGCTGGCTTGGGCGCTTCTTGCCGTCATGGGGGTCGGCGTCATCTTTGCGGCGCACCCGGCACTGCGCCAAGTGGCGCAGCTGGCAGGCGGCCTCTACCTGCTGCAACTGGCCTACAAGCTCTGGGGTTCGCGCCACCAGCCGCGCAGTGAGGGCGAGCGGCTTCTCTCACACGCCGGCGCATTCCGCGCCGGCTTCATGACCAGCATCCTCAACCCAAAGATCGCCCTCTTCTACGGCAGCGTCTTCGCCACGGCCATGCCGGCTCAGCCCTCGCTGATGCTGTCCGCCTCCGCCGTCTTGCTGGTGTTCGCCAACTCGGTGGTCTGGCATGGCTCGCTGGCGCTTGTTCTGTCCCAGCCCATGGTTCAGCGCGCCTACCTTCGCAATTTCCGGCGCCTGAATCAGCTCTCGTCCCTCGTGGTCGGCGCCTTCGGCCTGCGGCTGCTGATCAGCACCGCACTGGAGTTCCGCTCACGGGCCGGTTAGCCCACGCTGCCCGCCACTTCTTGATAGCGCTGCAGCGCCAGTTCGCTCGCGGCACGCACGGAAGCGGCCGCCGCCGCGGTCTTCTGCTGGGCTCCCGCCTCATTGACGCCTTGCTTCGGATGCTGGGCTGCATAGGCTTGGCGCTCGGGCTCGGTGACCTTGCCGTCGCGGTTGGCATCCTCGTTCTCAAAGCTGGTCGATGAGGAACTGCTGGAGGTGCCGCCCGATGCGCTTGCAGCGGCGGGCTTTGCACCGCCTGCCCCTCCATGTGCGCCGGGCGGCGGACCTGACGCACGGCCCCCAGCCTGGCTGCGGCCTGGGCCGGCGGCCCCGTCCGTGACATCATCGCCATCGCCGCCTGCTGGTCGAGCACCCGCAGGGCCTTGCGACAAGGCTTGCTTGAACTCGCTTTGACTGAGCTGGCCATTGCCGTCCACATCGGCTTGGCTGAGAGACTGCGCGATGTCTTGCTGCAGCCGGGCAGAGGCGGCGGCATCGGCCTTGCGTGCGCCTTCTGGCGAGATCTTCACCAAATAGGCGGCGGCATCGGAGGCCGTCACGGAGCCCTTGCCCTCGGCGTCGATCTGTTTGAAGACGTCCTCAGCCTTGGGCGGGCGCGGTGGCGCCGCGGCACGGGTGCTGGCCATGGGGGAGCTGACAATGGACATGGAGCTTGCGATCATGACGGTGAGCCTCGCTGCTTGAATGAACCGGGTGGTGGCCGACAAGCCCCCTACTTACTTGCTTGCTTGCTTGCTTGCTTGCTTGCTTGCTTGCTTGCTTGCTTGCTTGCTTGCTTGCTTGCTTGCTTGACTGCTTGACTGCATCAGAAGCGTCGGCGCCTTGATGAAGTTTGTCGGCGCCACCAGGCTCGAACTTGGCCTTCTTTACCTTGCGCCCTGTGTAAAGAATTGATCCAAGCCACGCCTTGCCATCGCCGGCCCATCCTTGCCTTGTCTTGCTCTGTGTTTGGCAAACTTCGGGGGCCACCAGTGACGGCCCGGTCCGCCGTGGCCCCATCCATTCAGCACGGAGCCTCGCCCACCATGTCCAAGTACCTGATCTCCTTCCCCAGCGCCGCGATGGTCGTGCCGGAGGGCGAGTTGCCGGCGGTCAGCCGCGACGCCCATGCGGTGATCGCCGCGGCCAAGGCGGCCGGGGTCTATGTGTTCGGCGGCGGCATCGACGAAGCGGTGGCGCCGCTGCTGGTGATGGCCGATGGGTCCGTCAGCGAAGGCGGCTACCCCTGGGCGCCGGCGCTGAATGGCGGCTTCACCGTGCTGGAACTGGCCTCGCGCGGGGAAGCCATCGCCTGGGCCGCTCGCTTGGCTCGGGCCTGCCGCTGTGGCCAGGAGCTGCGCGTGTTCATGTTCGACGCGGAGTCCTGAACAGACGGGCCATCACTCAGGACGGCAGGAAGGCTGTCAGGCGCTCAGGCCACCACGGCGCCCTGCCGCCTGCTTCGCTCAAGCCTGCTTCAAGCTCCCCTGCCCCGCGCCCCAGTGGCGCAGCTTGTGGCCCACCGTGGCGTAGAACAAGATGATCAGGTAGCAGGGCAGCATGACCCAGTAGGCGCTTTGCGGGCCGCCGGCATCAGCCAAGCGACCGTAAACCATGGGCAGCAAGGCGCCACCGGCGATGCCCATGATGAGCAGAGCCGAACCGCTGGCGGTGTGGCGGCCGAGGTCTTGCAGGGCCAAGGGCCAGACAGCCGGCCAGACCAGGGCATTGGCCAAGCCGAGGGCGGCCAGGCAGAACACGGTGTTGGGCACGGCCGGCACACCGGCCCAGCCGAGCAGAAGCTGCGAGATGCCGCTGTCCTGGCTGGAGCTCAGGGCCACGGCGGCAGACAGCAGCACGCCCAGCACGGCCGAGGCCTGCAGCGCGGTCTTCTGCGAAAGCAGGCGCGGGATCAAGAGCACACCGGCCAGATAGCCAAGCACCATGCCGCCCATGGTGTAGCTGGTGAGCACGGCGTAGTTCGCCACGCCCAGCTGCTGGCCGTAAAGGCCAATGGTGTCGCCGGCGATCACCTCCACGCCCACATAGACGAACAGGCTCAGCGCGCCCAGCACCACCTGGGGAAAGCGGAAGACCTCGCCGATGCGCACGGGAGCGTTGTCGCCCGCATCATCCAGGTCGGGCTCGGCCAGCGAGGAGAAGTGGATGACGGCGGTGAAGACCAGCAGCACGCCGGCCATGACCAGATAAGGCGTGATCAGGCGCGAAGCCAACTCGGCACGAGCCAGAGCGCGCGCGGCAGGCTCCAGCGCAGCCAGGTCGACGGCGGCCTTCTGGTCAAAGCCGGACAAGATCAAGGCCGAGAACACCAATGGCACGACGATGCCGGCGCCCTTGTTGAACAAGCCCATGATGCTGATGCGCATGGCCGCGCTTTCACGCGCACCGATGCAGACGATGTAGGGGTTGATGGCCGTCTGCATCAGCGTCATGCCTGAGGCCAGGGTGAACAGGGCCAGCAGGAAAAGGCCGTAATGCCCGACCTTGGCGGCCGGAATGAAGAGCAAGGCCCCCAAGGCCATGACCGCCAGGCTCAGCGTCATGCCGCGCTTGTAGCCGCTGCGCGCCAAGATGGCGGCCGAGGGCAGCGCCATCACCGTATAGGCGATGTAGAAGGCAAAGGTGACCCAGAGCGCCTGGAAGTTATTGAGCTCACACACCACCTTGAGAAAGGGGATCAAGGAGCCATTCAGCCAGGTGACGAAGCCGAGGATGAAGAACATCAGGCCGATGAAGATCATGGCCAGGACCACGCCTCCTTTCGAGCCGGAACGGAGTTCGGAAGCTTTGTTCATGAGAGAGCGTACCCACAAGGAGCAAGAAATGACCGGCCGTCCATCTGGCGAACAGCATCGAAACACACAACAGGCCGCCCTGCATGAAAGGCGGCCTGTCGGACCGCAACAGCGGGCCGAGTCGCCGGCCGCTGAATGATCAGCGGCCGGGCGCTTGGCATGCGCTGCGGCGGTCTGGGGCGTCAGAACTTGGCGCGCAGGCCGATGGTGTAACGCGGGCCGTTCTCGTACACGCCGACCGGGATGCCATCGGTGGTGTTGATGCGATTGACCGCGTTGTTCAGGTTCACGGCTGAGCCGTACACCGTGATCTTGTCGGTCAAATCGTAGCCGAGGGTGGCGTCCAGCTGGCCATAGGCGCTGGTCTGGTCCTGGCCGCCCATGTCCAGGCCACCGAAGTAGGCGGAGCGGTAGTTGTAGGACAGACGGGCGTTCAGGCCGTTCTTTTCATAGAACACGCTGGCGTTGAACTGATGCTTGGAATTGCCCACCACACCCAGGCGTGGCTGACCGGCCACTGCACCGGCTTTGGCGTCGGAGTAGGTGTAGTTCACCACGGTGCCAAAGCCCGTCTTGCCGAAAGGCTGCTGCCATTGCACTTCGACACCGTTGATCGTGGCGCCGTTGTCGGCATTGTTCGGGCGGGTCACCGAGCGCACCACACCGCCGATGGTCTCGGGCAAAGTGGTGTCATAGACGAAGGTGTCGAGGCGCTTGGTGAACAAGGTGGCCGACAACATCGAGGCTTCGGCGAAGTACCACTCGGCGCCAATTTCAGCCTGGTTGGCGTGGTAGGGCTTCAGATTGGGATTGCCGGCCGAAGCGGAGCTGGTCGTGCCGCTCAGCTCGGTGCTGGCGCTCAGATTGCTGAAGGTGTTGCGTGCCATCACACGCGACAGCGCACCGCGGATCAACCATTCTTTGTTCAGCTCGTACACCGCGTTGAGGTTGGGCAGGACATCGGTGTAGCTGCGGGTGGTGCTGACCACCGACCAGCCGGCTGCGTCATTGCCCTGGTTGGCCTCCGAAGTCTGCCGGGTCTTGACCAGGCGCACGCCGAAGTCTCCGCGCCACTGGTTGGCAGCGAAATCCGCCTTCACATACGTTGCGGTGATCTTTTCCTTGATCTTGTAGTACTCACCCTTGGCCTCGCCGCCCTTCATGCCCTTGTCGAACATGGCGAAGCCCTTGCTGACAGCCAGGCCATCATCCACCCAGGCGTACTGGGTCAGGGAGCCCGAGGTGGCGGCGGCCTGGCTGAGCAGGGGCGAGGCGCCAGTGGACAGATCGGCGAGGGTCAGGACTTGCCAGCCGGTGCCGCCGGGGCCGTTGGTCAGGATGGTGCGGTGGTTCTGCACCGTGTTGTCACGCAATTTCAGGCCGACCTTGATGTCGGTGATGAAGGAGCCGTTGAGATCGAAGGTCAGGTCACCTTGCGCATAATTCTCGGTGCTCTCCATCTTGCGGATCCAGTCGCGCGTGCCCATCAGCGTCAGTGCCTTGGGGTCGAGCGGGCTCATGCCGATGTACTTGACGTTGTACTGGTCCTTGGCCAAGTCGATTTGCGTCTGGCCCTTGCCTTCGAACCAGAAGTTGCGATCGTGCTTGCTGCCGCCGGAGCCAGAGGTCGTGCCGACCTGGCCATGGGCGTGCCAGTTGTCGGCGTTGTACGTGCCTTCCAGGTCCAGGACCTTGGACTTGATGTAGGCCTCGCGATAAATGGGCTCAAAGGACACGCCGCCGTCCAGCGTGCCGCCAACCAGTGCCTTGGTGCCGTCGCTGGTGGTGATGAACTTCGGGTCGGTCACGGCGATCTTGCCGGCCTTGGCCACACCCCCTGCCTGCCACAGGTAGTTCTGGTTGTTGTTGTTCATGCTCATGTCTGAATTCATGTAATTCAGAACGATGTCCGTGGCCTGGTTGGGGCGGAACTGCAGAGCCAGATTGCCGGTGGTGCGTTCGCGGTCTTGGCGGAAGATGGCCGAGCCACCACCCCAGGAGGCGTACGCCGGGGTCGACACGCCCTTTTGGTCGACGATGTCGTACTTGGTCGCGTCGGTGAAGTTCTCCAGGCCATCACGACGCATGGTGCGCTTTTGCTGGCTGATGGCCAGCAGCACGCCAAAGGTCTTGTCCTCGCTCTTCCAGTTGACGAGGCCGGCCAATTGCGGGTCCGTGGCCTTGGGCAGTTTGCTGTACGTGGCTTCGACGGAGCCCACGGCGCTGAGCTGGTTCTTGAAGTCCAGCGGCTTGCGTGTCTTGACGTTCACCAGGCCGCCAATGCTGCCTTCGTCCAGGTCGGCGGAGGGGCTCTTGAACACGTCGAGGCTGCCGACGATTTCAGACGGCAGGATGTCGTAGTTGAAGCCGCGGCTCTGCGAGTCGTTCTTCCACCAGTAGGCCGAGGCCACCGCCTGGCCGTTCAACTGGGTCATGTTGAGGTTCTTGTCGGTGCCGCGCACGAAGATGTCACGGCCTTCACCCCAGCTCCGGTCCACGGAGATGCCAGGCACGCGCTGCAGCGAATCGGCCACGTTCTTGTCGGGGAACTTGCCCACGTCTTCGGCCGAGATCGAATCGACGATGCTGGAGTTCTCGCGCTTCTCGACCAGGTTCTTGTTCAGGGTGGCGCGAATGCCGCGGACCTCGACCTTGTCGAGTTCATTGGTCTTGGCCGGCTCGTCGGCCGCATGGGCTGCGTGCAGGGCCAGCGAGCCGATGACGGCGCTGATCAGTTGGGGCAGAACTTTTTTCTGGAACGACAGGGGCTGGTTCATGGAACAGGTCTCCGAGAGTTTTTTGCGTCTTGCTTGATGAGGGGTCCGCTGCCACAGCGCAGGCAGCAAGCCGGGCAGGCCCATGCTTCGACCTCGGCAATTTAGCGGCAGGCAGCGGCGCCAGATCAGCACGTTGCGTTTTGCAGGACTTCATTGCATCGGTCTTACAAAGCAGGGGCTGATGCAAGACGGAAGCGCGGGGATACCCGCGGATTGAAGGGCGGGAAGCGGCACAGAACCGTCGTTCGCTGAGATTTGAATACGAACGCAGAGTGCGCTGAGGTTCGCAGAGGTCGCAGAGAGAGAAGAAGAGCGAGGATTGTGTTCTCAGCGTCCTCTGCGGTCCTCCGCGAACTCTGCGTGCTGAAACTTCTCCGCGAACGACGGCTCCGTGCCAAAACCGGCAAGCCAAACGCTGAACTTCCCCACCTGCAATAAAAAGAGGGCGGCGCCTCGCGACACCGCCCTCCCGGATTGAGCTTCAAAGGCTCAGAGCTGCGGCGCAGGCACGATGGTGGCGCTGCAGTCGCCGAAGCCGATGCGACGGGCACCGCCGGCCAGGCTGCTGGTTTCGGCAGAGCCGCGTAGGCTGATGCTGTCGCCGTCTTGCAAGAAGGTGCGTGTCTCGCCATTGGGCAAGGTCAGGGCTTGCTTGCCGCCCAGCGAGAGCTCCAGCAGCGAGCCGCCTTCGGCCGCATCGGGGCCAGACTGGGTGCCCGTGCCCATCAAGTCGCCCGGCTGCAGATTGCAGCCATTGCTGGCGTGGTGGGTCAGCATCTGGGCCAAGGTCCAGTAGGCGTGCTTGAAGTTGGAGCGCATCAGGCGCGTGGCCGGCTGGCCGGCGGCACGCATCTTCTCGGTTTGGATCCAAACTTCGAGTTCGATCGCATAGCCGCCTTCGCTGCGGTTGCGCGGCGAATCGATGTAGGCCAAGGGCTGGGGATCTTCGGCCGGGTGAGAGAACGGCACGCGGAAAGGTTCCAGCGCCTCCATGGTGACGATCCAAGGCGAGATGGTGGTGGCGAAGTTCTTGGCCAGGAAGGGGCCAAGCGGCTGGTACTCCCAAGCCTGCACATCGCGGGCCGACCAGTCATTGAGCAGGGTCACACCGAACAGATGCTCATCGGCCTGCTCCATCGGAATCGGGGTGCCCAGCTCATTGCCGCTGGCCACAAAGACGCCCAGCTCCAACTCATAATCCAGGCGCTTGCAAGCGGCCAACACCGGCACTTCGGCGTCGGGGCTTTTCAGCTGGCCCAGCGGGCGGCGCACCGTGCCGCCGCTGACGCCGATGGACGAGCTGCGGCCGTGGTAGCCGATGGGCACCCACTTGTAATTGGGCAGCAGCGGGTTGTCCGGGCGGAACAGCTTGCCGACCGTGGTGGCGTGGTGGATGCCGGTGTAGAAGTCGGTGTAGTCGCCGATGCGGCAGGGCACGGCCATCTGCGCCTCGGCCTGGGCCAGCAGGCAGGCGCGCAAAGCGGCCTCTTGCTTGGAGCCGGCCAGCAACGCATCGAACAAGGCATGGCGCAGTTCCAGGCGCGCCGCCGAGGGCTGGCCCATGAAGGCGTTCAGATTGCCATCGGCCAGGGGCTGCAGCAGCACCTGCACGCTGCTGCTCCATTTGCCAGCAGCGGCGGCCAGGCGCAGATCGAGGATCTGCTCACCGATGGCCACCCCGACACGAGCGCTCTCATTACTGCCGGCGCGACGGAACAAGCCGTAGGGCAGGTTCTGGATGGGAAAGTCGGTGTCGGCCGCGTTGGCGCTGTTCACCCAGGACTGGGCGCTGGGGCTGTGGGTGTGGTCGATCAAGCTCATGGGATTCTCAAACTATCGGTCAATATTGCTGAAGTCGATTCAGGCGCTGAAGCGGTCTTGCAAGCCGCTCCAGCACTGGGCATAACGGGTTTCCAGCGCGCCACCGTTCATGGCGAACTCGGTGGGCAGCAAGCGCCAGCGTGTCTCGAACATGAAGGCCAGGGTGTGGTCCAGCTTGTGCGGCGCCAGGTCCACGCTGCTGGCCTTGGCGAAGGCTTCGGTGTCCGGGCCGTGCGGCACGTAGGCATTGTGCAGGCTGGAGCCACCGGGCTTGAAGCCCTCGGGCTTGGCGTCGTACTGGCCCAGGACCAGGCCCATTAACTCGCTCATCACATTGCGGTGGTACCAGGGCGGGCGGAAAGTGTCTTCGGCCACCATCCAGCGCGGCGGGAAGATCACGAAGTCCACATTGGCCCAGCCGGCGGTGTCGCTGGGCGAGGTCAGCACGGTGAAGATGCTCGGGTCCGGGTGGTCGAAGCTGATCGAGCCGATGGTCATGAAATGCGCCGTGTCGTACTTGTAGGGCGTCAGATTGCCATGCCAGGCCACCACATTGAAGGGCGTGTGCCCCTGCTCGGCGCGCCAGAGCTTGCCGCCAAACTTCTTGATGATTTCGTAGGCGCCGGCCTCGGTTTCGAAATGCGCCACCGGAGCCAGGAAGTCGCGTGGATTGGCCAGGCCGTTGGAGCCGATGGGACCCAACTCCGGCAGGCGGAAGGGTGCGCCGTAGTTCTCGCAGATGTAGCCGCGCGAGGGGCCATCCACCGCCACCTTGAAGGCCAGGCCACGCGGAATCAGCGCAATCTCGCCCGGCTTCACGTCCAGGCGGCCGAGCTCGGTGGTGATGCGCAGGGCGCCCTGCTGCGGCACGATCAGCAGCTCGCCGTCGGCGTTGACGAAGGCGCTGCGCTCCATCGAGGCATTGGCCAGGTAAATGTGCGCGGCCATGCCCAGTTGCGCATCGGGGTCGCCGTTGACGACCAGGGTGCGCAGGCCGGCAACGAAATCGCTGCGAGCCTCGGGGATGGCGGTCGGCGCCCAGCGCAGCGGGTCCGGCGGAGCGGCCTGGCCCTCAGCCGCGCCGGTCTTGAGGAAGGCATGGCTCAGGGGCTGATAACTACCCACCACGACGGAGGGCTGGCGGCGGTACATCCAGGTGCGCAGGTTCTCGGCACGCGGCGCGGTGAAGGCCGCGCCCGAAAGCAGCTCGGCATAGAGGCCATGGGCCACCTGCTGCGGGCTGTTCCGGCCCACCGGCAGGCTGCCGGCCACGGCCTCGGTGACATGCTGGTTGCCGAAACCGGCTTGGTAATTCAGGGCTTCACTCATGGTGCAGATTCGTTGGAAGTCAAAGTCGATGTTTCAGGTTCGCGGGCCAGGTCGATCGCCTCGCGCAGCAGCGCGCTGTCACCGATATGGTTGGCCAGAATCAGGCTCAGTTTGGCCAAAAAGCGCTGGGCCTGGCCCTCGTCCAGATCGCTCTGGGCGGCGATCAGGTGTTCGTAAAAACCGTCGGGGTCTTGCAGATTGGGTTCGCGTTTCAGAGCGGCGCTCGCGGGGGCAACGGCGGGAGCAGTCGAGGCTACCGGGCTGCGCGCCAGCGCACGGTCCAGGGCCTGAGCCACAGCCGCCGCGTCGAAGGCGCGCCAGCGTGCCGCCACCACCTGGTCGGGGCGGATCAGGTAGACGCTGCCGGGTCGGGCATCCAGTCGAGCGGCCAGCAGGCCCTCGGCATCGATCAAGTCTTCGCCCACCACGAGCGCATGACACTCAGCCGGCAGCTCTGACGCGGCCACCGCGCCGAAGCTCAAGAGCACAAAGCCTGCCCCCGAACGGTGCAGTTCGCGCAGCAGCCAGCTGGCTTGGCCGGCGCAGTGCACCGGCGCATCGGGCACGGGCTCACCGGGGGCCGGCCCGGCTTCGAACGCCCCCGGCGCATCGGCCGTGTTCAGCGGCGAATCGCGGTAGGCCGTGGGCATGGACAGGCGGCCGCTGTTGACGAGCGGACGGGCCAAGGGCTCGCGCCGGGCCAGCTCCAGCACGGCATTGCGCAGCTGCAGCGAAGTGGCCGTCTTGGGGGTGATGAAATCGGTCGAGCGGGTGGACTGGCGCAGGTTGTCGTCGGCGGCGGCGGCGCGCTCGAAGTGGTAGCTGTCCAGCAAGGCCTCGGGCGCGCGGCCTTGCAACACGGCGGCCAGCTTCCAGGCCATGTTGTCGGCATCTTGCACGCCGCTGTTGGCACCGCGTGCGCCGAAGGGCGAGACCTGGTGCGCGGCATCGCCGGCGAAGAGCACGCGGCCATGGCGGAAGCGGTCAATGCGGCGGCAAGCGAATTGGTAGACCGAGACCCATTCCAGTTCGAACGGCAGCTCTGGGCCCAGCATGGCACGTACCAGGCGCTGCACGTTCTCGGGCTGACGTGCCTGCTCGGGGTCGGCCTGCCAGCCGAGCTGGAAATCGATGCGCCAGATGTTGCGGCTCTGGCGGTGCAGCAGCACCGATTGGCCGGGGTGGAATGGTGGGTCGAACCAGAAGCGCCGCTCGGTCGGGAAGCCCAGGGCCTCGGGGATGTGCACATCGGCGATCAGGAAACGGTCCTGGAAGGCCTTGCCGCTGAACTCCGAGCCCACCATGCGGCGGACATCGCTGCTGGCGCCGTCACAGGACAAGAGCCAATCGGCGAGCAGCTCGAACTCCCCCTCAGGCGATTCGATGCGCAGGCGCAGCGGGCCGCCCTCCTCGCCAACGTCGTCGGCCAGTGCCAGCAGCTTGTGCTTCCAGCGCAGATCGATCAGCGGCTCGGCCATGCAGGCGACCACCAGTCGCTCTTCCAGGTGGTACTGCTGCAGATTGATCATGGCCGGCTGCTCATGGCCGGCCTGAGGCAGCAAGTCGAACTCGTAGGCCAGACCCTCGCCATGGAAGACCCGGCCCAGGCGCCAGCTCACGCCTTGATTCACCAGATCCTGCGCCAGGCCCAGACGCGACCAGATCTCCAGCGTGCGCTTGGCATAGCAGACCGCACGCGAGCCGATGCTGACGCTGTTGTTGTCGTCCAGCAGCACGACGGCCAGCCCGCGCGCTGCACAGTCCAGGGCCAAGCTCAGCCCCACCGGCCCGGCGCCGACGATCACCACCGGGCGGCGTACCGCCTCGCCGGTGGCGCGCCAATGCAACTGGTCGGCGCTGGTGGGCGCCTCGTACTGCGGGTAGACGTAACGGTGATTCATGGCGGCAGGCTCAGCACATCCATCAAACGTTTTCGAGTGCCTTCCACATGGCGACATCGCGCTCGGCCGTCCAGATGCGCGGGTCCGCGTGGCCGCTGGCCTCGTCGTAAGCCCGGGTCACATCGAAGGGCATGCAATGCGCAAAGATCACCCAATGGCCATAGCGCTCAGCCAAGCGGGCATAGGTCTCGCGGTAGACCGCGTTGAGATCCAGGCCCGCGGCGGCGCCGGCCTTGACGTTCTCGTAGAGCTCGCTGACAAAGGCGCGCGTGCCGTTCAGGCCGGCCTGCACTTGCTCGGGCGTTTGCAGCGCCGCGCCGCGGCCCGGCACCAGCTTGGCCGGGTTGAGCGCAGCCAGGCGGTCGAGGGTGGCGGGCCAATCCTGGAAGTAGGCGTCGCCGGCGTAGGGCGTGGCGTCGAACTCGACCAGATCGCCCGAGAACAGCACCCGGTCCTGCGGCAGCCAGACCACCGTGTCGCCCTTGGTGTGGCCACGGCCGAGCTGCAGGATCTGCACTTCCAGCTTGCCCAGCCAGAGCGTCATCTTGCCGGTGAAGGTCAGGGTCGGCCAGGTCAGGCCCGGCGGCACCGATTCCACGGCATTGAAGAGGCGCGGAAAGCGGCCGATCTCGCTGGCCTTGTCCTGCTCGCCGCGCTCGACGATGAGGTCGTAGGTGTCCTGGCTGGCAATGACCTGCTCGCAGCCCTCGGCCCGGTAGGCGCTGGCGCCGAGCACCCGAACTGCGTGGTAGTGGCTGAGCAGCACGTACTTGATGGGCTTGTCCGTCACCTCGCGGATGCGGCGGATCACGTCCTGCGCCATCACCGGTGTGGCCTGGGTGTCGATCACCATGACCGCGTCGTCGCCGATCACGATGCCGGTGTTCGGGTCGCCCTCGGCCGTGTAGGCGTAGGCATGGGGCGACAGCTGGTCAAAACTGACCTTCTTGACCTCCAGATCGGCTTGCGAAGCGAAAGTCTTGGGGCTCGTCGGGGTCGGGTTGCTCATGGCAAAGCTCTCGGTGAGGGGCAATCGCGGGCGCCGGAACAGCACAAAGCGGCAGGGCCCGATTTAACCAAAGTCAAATGAGTTTGTCTATATTTAACAAATTCGTCCAACACGAATACCGCGAAATGGTCGGCTGGAATCGGCACGGAGCTGAAGTTCGATGGCCTGGTTTCTTCGCTGCGGTGGCTCGGCCCGCCGCCGTGCTCATGGTGCCCGGGTCGGCTCTTCGAGCCGACTCCCCTCGGTGCTCACTGCGCGGCTCAGCGGCGCCAAACTCCCTCCGTTCGCTGCGCTCACTGCGGTCAAACAGTGGCGCCGAGTCAGTGCTTGAAGCGCGCGAGTACGCTCGCCCGAGCCGCTCCGCTGCGCTCTCGGCCGCGCACAAATCGCCCGTCGGCGGGCCGAGCCACCTTCGAATGTGGCGTGTTCCACCGTCGAAGGGCACATCGATCGCGATGCAAGCGCCCTGCAGTTCGGGCCGCCGCTGGGCGATTTGTGAAGGGCTGAGCAGCGCAGCGGCTCGGGGCGCGCGCGTACCCGCGCGCTTCAAGCTCTGACTTGGCGCGTCTGTCTGAACGAAACGAACGCAGTGAGTGAAGAGAGTTATGCGCCAGCCCCGAGGCGCGAGCAGCGCAAGGCAGTCGGCCCGGCAGGGCCGACCCCGGAACCATGAGCCCGGCGGCGGCCCGGACTGCAGGGCCTCACGAGGGAGAACAAGAAGGCTGCTTTGCGCCGATTGCAGCCTCCGGCTGAGCCAGTGCCGTCGCAAGGTCATTTGAATCGAGGCTCGCTCACCTGCGCTTCGGTTCTAATCTGCAGCCATGGCCCAACCTCCAGACACTGCTGACGCAAGCAACGCCGCCGAGGCCAGCCCCGAGCGCAGCCCGCGCGGGATCCAGAGCATCGAGGTCGGTGGCCAGTTGCTGACCGCCCTGGCCCACCACGGCCGCCCACTGGCACTGAAAGACCTGGCCCGCGAGGCCGAGATGGCGCCGGCCAAAGCCCACCCCTATCTGGTCAGCTTCATCAAGCTGGGTTTGGTTGAGCAGGAGGCGGTCAGCGGCCGCTACGGCCTGGGGCCACTGGCCCTGCAACTGGGCCTGATCAGCCTGCAGCAATACGACCCGGTGCGACTGGCCACGCCGCGCATCGAGGAGCTGGCC
The DNA here is from genome assembly GCF_025717675.1 of Paucibacter sp. DJ2R-2. Classification (GTDB taxonomy): domain Bacteria; phylum Pseudomonadota; class Gammaproteobacteria; order Burkholderiales; family Burkholderiaceae_C; genus Paucibacter_A. Next base: position 142,394 of record NZ_JAJIRT010000013.1, on the reverse strand, counting down.
CAGACCCTGGGCCTGACCGTGGCCATCGCCGTCTGGGGCAACCGCGGCCCGACCATCGTGCGCGTGGCCGAGGCGCCCAGCCCGGTGCACATCAGCATGCGACATGGCACGGTGATGAGCTTGCGCGGCACGGCCTCGGGCCGGCTGTTCGCGGCCCATCTGCCCGCTAGCACAGTGCAGGCCGCCCTCAACTCTGAACCCGACCGCCTGAACGACCCGGACTGGGAAACCCTGCGCGAGACGCTGGCCCAAATTCGCACGGTCGGCTTGGCCAGCGCCGAGGACGGCGTGGTCGCCGGCGTCAGTGCCCTGGCCGCGCCGGTCTTTGACGACCAGGGCCGCATGGTGCTGAGCCTGACCGCCATCGGCCCCAGTCGCGGCTTCAGCCTGGCGGCCAGCGGGCTGCCCGCACGCAGCCTCAGGCGCGCGGCCGAGGAAGTCTCCAGCCAACTGGGCTGGCGGCCGCATCCCCAACCCTGACGCCAAGCCAGCTGGCCTCCGCGCGAACACCCCAACGCTTGTTTTCCATGAGGCAGGAATGAACCCAGCGCAGCACATCCCGATTTCTGCAACGCACTTTGGCGAACTGGACGAGTCCGGCTGCCCGGGCTGCCAAGGCGAAGAGCGCCTCGGATTCGAGTTCAGCTACGCCTTCCAGCCCATCGTCGACCTGCGCGACGGCAGCATCTACGCCCATGAAGCCTTGGTTCGCGGCCCCCAGGGCGAATCAGCGGCAAGCGTGCTGGCCTTGATCAACGACGACAACCGCTACCGATTCGACCAAGCCTGCCGCGTCAAGGCCATCAAGGACGCGGTGAGCCTGGGCCTGGCCGCCCTGCCTGGCACGCGGCTGTCGATCAACTTCCTGCCCAATGCGGTCTACCGACCGGAGGCCTGCATACGCACCACCCTGGCAGCGGCGAGCCACCATGGGCTGCCGCTGGAGCGCATCATTTTCGAAACCACCGAAGGCGAGCGCGTCGGCGACGGCCGCTGGTACGCCGAGGTGATGACCGAATACCGGCGCATCGGCTTTCTCAATGCAATCGATGACTTTGGCGCCGGCTATGCGGGCCTGGCCTTGCTGGCCGACTTCCAGCCCGACCTGATCAAGCTGGACATGGGCTTGCTGCGCGACATCGACAGCCATGGCCCGCGCCAGCTGATCATCAAGGCCGTGCTGGGCCTGTGCCGCGAAATGGGGATCCGGGTTATTGCCGAAGGCGTGGAGACCCGCGCCGAACGCGACTGGCTGTGGAGCCAAGGCGCGCATCTGATGCAAGGCTATCTGTTCGCACGGCCGGCCTTCCAGGGCCTGGTGGCGGCCGAGCAGATCGAGGCCCTCAAGAGCTGAAACGCTGTTGGCGGGCGGAGCGCCCCTCAGTTCCGCAGCTTGAGCAGCAGCGCCGCTTCCTCGTCGGGGCCATAAAAGTACGGAAAGAGCGTGCGGCTTGCGGCGCCCAACTCGGCAGCCCGGCCACCCCAGTTGGCGATCCGCTCACGCCCATGAACGAGGTTCAGCACCATCAGCACGGCCGGCGCCTGCACGCGTGGGTTCAGCTGCACCTCGGAGCGCTGCTCGAAGCCCAGCATGCGCTTGTAGAAGGGCACATGACGCGGGTTGACCTCGATCACCAGCAGCTCGCAGCCGGCCAGCCGGTGCGCATGGAGAAAAGCCAGGTGGAAGAGCCGGGCCAGCAAGGACTTGTTGTCGCTGACATCGTGATCCAGCGCCAGGCGGCCAAATTCGCACAGGCTCAGGCCGCTGGCGCGCAAGGCCGCCAGCTCTCCCGGAAACAAGGCATCGGCCGCCAAGCCCTGGGCCCCATCGAAGCGCACGGCAATGGTGGCCACGGTCGCCTGCCCCAGAAAGGCCGAGCAGATGGTCACCGAACCCTCGCTGTGCGTGCTGAGCTCCTGGCAGAGGTAGCCGCGCTCGGCATAGCGCCTGGCGAGCAGGCTGTAGGCGTCCATGCGGCTCTCGCTTTGAGCGGTGCGAAAGGCCAGCCCCGAGGGTAGATCCTGGGCTTCAAAGCATGGTGCGACGGGTTTCATGTACTGCTCTCGGGTTGGCGTCCAGGCTCGAATCTGAGCGAAGTCGGAGGCCAGTCTAGGGACAGAACACCCTGGAAATCGGGGCCAAACACGTGACTTACACGGTGCCGCGGCACTTACATCCGGACACGTGCCAGGCACAGCCGGGGCCTGCCCTACAGGCCGCGCCAGTGCTGGGCGCACAGGTCGCGGGCACTCTCAGTCGTCGGAACAAGGCGCTTGCAAGCGGCCAGTTCCCGGCTTCGCGCACTTACATCTGGCGCGCCACATGCAAGCTTGCAGCAAGCGCCAAACGGCAGCACTCACCAATGCGGCCGGTCCGAGAGTTCGGCCCATTGCCGGCGCGCCGTCTGCAGCACAGCAGCCACGCGGCGGTCGGCATGTGCGGTCGCGACCTCGACATCGAACACCCGAGCCAGGGCAGCCGGGTCCAGTCGCTCAGGCATCAGAGCTTGCCGCGTGGCGGCCTGCTGGGCCAGCGCGAGCAGGTCTGCCGAGCCGGCTGCGCCTCTGTCGGACTCAATCTGCCGGCACAGCTGCTCCACCCAGGCATGGGCCGCCTCGCGCCCCAGCAGCGGACACATGAGCAGATTCAGCGCCTCGGCAAACACCAGGCCGCGCTGCGCATCGATCTGCTCGCGCATGCGTGCCGGGAACACCCGCAGACCGGCCAGGCCCTCGGACAAGGCGCGCACCGAGCCATGGGCATGCAGCAGCAGACCGGCCATTTCCGCCAGCTCGGCCTGCCAGCCACCGAGGCCGCGCTCCAGCTCCTGCGGCATGCAGGCCAGCAAGGCGGCCACGCGCTGCGGCGCCCGCTCGGCCGCAGCCAGGGCGCGCAGAAAGGCCACCGGATTGTTCTTGTGCGGCATGACGCTGCAAGAGCCGCGCTTGAAGCCGCGCTCGGCATCACGTGTAACGGCCTCGCGCAGGGCCAGCTCGCCCACTTCCGGCTGGCACAGCCAGGCCAGGTCGCGCGCCAGCTTGCCCAGGCCACCGCACAGAATGCCCAGCTCAGCGCCCAGGCGCACCATGCGGTCGCGCTGGGTGTGCCAAGGCATGGCGGGCTCGGGCAGCTGCAGCTCGGCAGCCAGGGCCGCACTGACGGCATCGGCCTGTTCGCCCAGGCTGGCCAGCGTGCCCACGGCGCCGCCAAACTGCAGTTGCAGAGCGCCGTCGGCGGCATCGCGCAGGGCCTGGGCGCTGCGCAGCAGTGGCAGAGCCCAGTTGAGCACCCGGCTGCGCAGGCTGCTGATCTGGGCTGGCTGCATCAGGGTGCGCGCCAGCACGGGCACGCCGGGCTGCTGTTCGGCCAGCTCGAGCAAATGGCCGAGCAAGGTCAGCAAATCGTCCTCGATCAGGCGCAGGCTGCGGCGCAGCAGCAACACCAAGGTGGTGTCCACCATGTCCTGACTGGAGCTGCCCCAATGCACATAACCCGCGGCCACGGGGTCGAACAGGGCAACTGTATCGGCCAGCTTCTGCAACACCGGAATGGCCAGACTGCCGGCCGGCCCGCTGGCCTCGACCAAGGCCGGCAGATCGTAAAGCTCGACCCGACACAAGCTGGCGATCGCCTGCGCCGCCGGCTGCGGGATCACGCCGCAGCGGCCCTGGGCACGCGCCAGCGCGGCCTCGAAGTCCATCATGGTCTGCACCACCGAGGCCGGCTCCAACAGCGCCAGCATCTCCGGGGTGGACAAAAAGCCTTCAAACACCAAGACCGACATCAACTACACGCCCAGAAGGTTTTTGTGGCCGCATGGTAGCCAGCGACCCCAAAGAAAACAGCTCCTGCAAACCCGCAGCGGGTTTGTCAGGAGCTGCATCGGCCGCCTGTCAGTGCAAGCAGGCCGTCAGGGCATGGTCAGCGTCGCTCAGGCGGCGGCAACAGCGGCAGCGGCGTTGGTGTGCTGCATGGCCAAACGGCTCATATTGCCCATGGACACGCGGTGCATTTCCAGCAAGGCCAGCAGGCCGTTGCGGTGCAGCTGCACGACCTTGTCGTCGGCCAGCTCGGCCAACTTCTGCTCGTCCACGGCCAGGAAGCCTTCGACGTCGATCTTCTCGCCATTGCCCATGGTGGCCTCGAAGCGCATATCGCGCAGCAGGTCCAGTTCCACCAGGTGGTTGCAGATGGCGCGGGTGCGCTCGGATTCCTGCTCGAAGCTCTCCAGGAAGTTCTTGGCGTTCAGCAAGAACTCGGTCGGCTGGCCGTCATCGGCGAACAGGGAGCTGCCCTCGGTCTCGGAGAAGCCAGGCCATTCGCTGTCGAAGCAGACGGCCACCTGGTCTTCGTTCTGGTCCAGACGGGCCATGGCGAAGGGGTAGCGGCGCATGAAGGCGGGCACATAGTTGCCGGTCCACTTGCCATCCTTGACGAACAGATTGCTGCCGGGCTTGAGGCCCAACACGGCCAGCGGGGCCACAGCTTGCTTGGAGCCGTCCGTCGGGGTTTCGCCGACGCGCACGAACACGATCGGGTATTCCTTGCAGGCTTCGGCGAACTCGACCGCTGCCAAGAACAGCGAGTTCTGGCCGACCACGCGGTCCACGGTGGACAGCTCCGTCTTCAGACGCAGCTTCTTGTGGGCCTCGCGGTCCAGGGGCACCAAATTGCCATACAGCGGGGGTGTACTCATTTACTCTTCTCCATCTACGGCCAGTCGACTGACCAGCACTTTGTCCACACGCTTGCCATCGAGGTCCACGACCTCGAATCTCCAGGCGTTCCACTCCACCACATCGGCCGTGCGCGGCAAACGCCCCAGCAGCAGCATGATCATGCCGGCCAAGGTGTTGTAGCGCCCACGGTCTTCTTCGGGCAGTTCCTTCAGCTCCAGGCGGTCCTTCAGCTCGGGCACGGGAATCAGGCCGTCCAGCAGCCAGCTCCCATCCTCGCGTTGTACCGCCCAGGCATCTCCATCACCGGGCGCATTGAACTCGCCCGCGATCGCTTCCAGCACGTCGCGCACAGAGATCACGCCCTGCACTTCGCCGTATTCATCCACCACAAACACCAGGGGCGCATCCGAGGCCCGGAAGTGTTCCAGCAATTCCATACCCGAGAGCGTCTCCGGCACGAACACCGGTTGCTCCAGGTCCTGCACCAGGGCCAGCTCCTCGCCGCTGAGCGCACGCTGCAGCAGCGCCTGGGCCGAGACCACGCCCAGCACCTCGCTCAGGTCGCCACGGCAGACCGGGTAGCGGCTGTAACCGTGGGCGCGCAGCACGGTCAGCACCTGCTCGGGCGTGTCGTCGGCGTCGAGCCAGGCGATCTCGGCACGCGGAATCATCATCGAGCCGATCTCGCGCTCATCAAGGCGGAAGACATTGCGCACCATCTGGTGCTCATGCTCCTCGATCACGCCGGCGTCCAAGCCTTCTTCCAGGCTGGCGGCAATTTCCTCTTCGGTCACGCCGCGCTGGGCACGGCCACGCAGGCCGATCAGGCCCAGGGTGGTCTCGGTGAAAAAGGTCAGCAAGCGCACCAAGGGGCGCACCGCCAGGGACAGCAGCTCCATGGGCGGCGCCACCAGGCGGGCCACGGTTTCGGGGTAGATCTGGCCGACACGCTTGGGCACCAGCTCGCCGAACACAATGGTCAGCACGGTCAGGATCACCACCACCAGGCCGGTCGCCGTGATCTCGGCTGCCTTGGCATGGAGCTCAAAGGTCAGGGTCAACCAGGCGGCCAGGGGGCCGGAGAAGGCGGCGTCGCCGACGATGCCGTTCAGCACACCGATCGAAGTGATGCCGATCTGCACGGTGGACAAGAACTTGGTCGGGTTCTCATGCAAGTCCATGGCCGCTTGCGCACCACCCTCGCCGCTCTCGACCATGACCTGCAAACGTGCCTTGCGGCTGGCCGTCAAAGCCATCTCCGACATCGCAAACAAGCCGTTGAGCAGAATCAGAAAGAGAACGAGCGCGGTATCCATTGAGAGCGCCACTACCGAGGGTTAACCCCAGATTGAGCGCGGGCGATTGCAAGAGGCCGCAAGCGTAGCAGAAGCGCTTGACAGCGAAGGCAGCACAATCCCGCAATGAACTATCTTGTCGGTGACCTGCAGGGCTGTTGCGATGCGCTCGAACGCCTGCTGAAGAAAATCGCGTTCTCGCCTTCGCGCGACCAGCTCTACTTCCTCGGAGACCTCGTCAACCGCGGTCCGGCCTCGCTGGCCACGCTGCGCAGATTGAGCGGCCTGGGCGCGGCGGCCACCTGCTTGCTGGGCAACCACGACCTGCACCTGCTGGCCGTGGCCCACGGCGCACGCAAGGCCTCCAAGGGTGACACGCTGAGCGACATCCTCGACGCACCCGACCGAGCCGCCCTGCTCGACTGGTTGCGCCAGCAACGCATGGCCTGCCTGGCCCAGGGCTGGCTGATGGTGCACGCCGGGGTGCTGCCGGACTGGAGCGTGGCTCAGACCTTGAGCCTGGCTGGCGAAGTGGAGGCCGTGCTGCGCGGCCCGGACCTGGCCGAGTTCCTGCCGCAGATGTATGGCAATGAACCCGATCGCTGGAGCGAGGACCTGCGCGGCCCCGATCGCCTGCGCCTGGTCATCAACGCCCTCACCCGTCTGCGCTTTTGCGACGCAGCGGGCCGCATGGACCTCAAAACCAAGGGCGACAGCGCCAGCGCCCCACCCGGCTGGCAGCCCTGGTTCGACGCGCCCGGCCGCCGCAGCGCCGGCCAGCCGATCGCTTTCGGCCATTGGTCGACCCTCGGCCTGCTGCAGCGCCCCGACCTGCTGGCCCTGGACACCGGCTGCATCTGGGGTGGCCAACTGAGCGCAGCCCGCGTCGAACAGGGCCGCTGCCTGGAAGTCATCCAGGTGCAGTGCGAGCAGGCGCAGAAGCCGGGTTGATGCAAGCTTGCAGCTAGAATGCGAATCCGCCGCGACGAACGCCCAAGGTATCTGGAAGCTTGGCCGAGCGGTTTAAGGCACCGGTCTTGAAAACCGGCGAGGGTTTATCCCCTCCGTGAGTTCGAATCTCACAGCTTCCGCCACATGAAAACGGCCTGCTTTTTCAAGCAGGCCGTTTTTCTTTATCGTGGACCTGGCAGCCTACCGATCACTCGGCCTGCAGCGCATACCTCGTGTAAAAACGCCGCCCCTGCATGTCCTGAGCGCCCAGCCAGATTTCGGCCGACAAGGTCAGAGGATTGGGCAAGCTCAGGCCCGGCAGCGCCAAGGCGGTCTTGGGGGGCAAGGGTGGCGCGTTGTCGACCAGCAAGGGCACGAAACCGCCCGTCAACAAGGTGCGCACGCTGATCAAGCGCATGTCCGGGTTGGCGGCCGCCCAGGTGGCGTAGTTGATGGTGAAGCCGTCTCGCAAAGCAGCGGCCTTGAGCGGCGCTGTGGCCGTGATCGCGTCCAGGCTGGGGAAGCGGCTGCGCGCCGTGTCGGCGGGCACATCGGCCGGCAGGAAGACTGAGCGAGTTTCTGCCGCGCCGCCCGAGGTGTAGGCGGCCACGAACTTGGCACCGCGCTGGCTTTCAGCGCTGCCCAGCCAGCCGATGGCGGACTGCTGCAGGGCACTGTCGGCAATGCTGCCGATCGGTGTTACCCGGGTCGCCCCGGGGGTGTAGGAAATGCACAGCAGGGGCCGGCTGCAGTAGGCAAAGGGAATGCTGTAGCCGCTGGGCATCTGCACGGTGGCGGTGTCCAGCAGCTTGACCGGTGTGGCGGCGCTGGTCTGCGCCTGCATCTCGACCTGGATGCCGACCCAGGGATTGGGCTTGGTGGCGCTGTTGACCGCGCCATCGGCCGCCAGATCGAGCACGCTGACCGGATAGACATTGATGTCCAGCTTGCGGGCATTGCCGATCAGACTCCATTTGCCGCCGGTGGTGGCCGGCGCGGCGGCCTTGGTGAAGGTGGCGGCGTCACTGAAATACTCGAGCACGGCGCCGCTGGAATCGCTGACGGTTGCGGCCACCATCACGCGCTTGCACAAGCCGCCCGTCAAGACGTCATCGGCACAACCGAGCACCATCAGCCGGCCCAGCTGGCGCTTGTTGGCGGCATAGGCGGCCAGGCGAGCGGCCAGATCGGCCTTGCTGCCGGCGTTGTGGCTTTCATAGGTACCCAGCAAGGCCGAGGCGCTGAAATCGGCGGCCAGTTTGCCCTGGGCGATCAGGTTGTTGAGGCCGGCGCTCAGCTCGTCGAGGCTGGCCAGATTGTCCAGCGTGGCCTTGGACGTGGAGGCCAGCTTGAGGCTTGAGCTGATGGCATTGGCCGGCAAGCCGCCGGTGGCCTTGACCAGTTCGATCTGGGCCGCGGCCAGGCCGACCACCACCTCAGGCACGGCCGTGGGCTGCAGCTTGTTGCTGATCAGGAGCTGATCCACGCCCTTGTTGTTGCGGGCCACCTGCACGCGCAGGACCTCGAGCAGCAAATCTTGGGCGCTCTTGTTGGCCACGAATCCAGGGTCAGACAGAAGATTCAGGGTGGCGGTGTTGGTGATTTTGAGATCGGTCAGCTGGGTCTTGATCAAGGTCTTGACGAACTCGCCGGCCGCACTGGCCGCGGAGGCGGCCGGCGCAATCAGGGCGGCACTGGCCGCAGCGGAAGCAAACACAGCCTGCGGCTCGCTGCCCAGGGACAGGGCAACGATGGCCTGGCTCAGCGGTGTGACATGGGCCACCATGGCCGGCTTGGCCGCATCCAGAATGGGCACGATGGAGTGCAGGACCTGCGGGTTGCCACTCGAGTCCAGGCCCGAGGTTTGGATCAGCAGCGGGCCCTTCAGGCTCTTGCTGCTCAGGCTCAGGCTGTAGCTGCCGTCGCTGGGCTGGGTCGTGGCCGAGCCCACGGCCGCGCCGGCGGCGTCGATCACCTTGATCTGGGCATTGCTGAGCGGCGCCCCGACCGCAGCCACACCGCTGAGCGTGGGCGTCACGGCAAAGGTGGTGACACCGGCTGCAGATTCCCCGGTGCCGCCGGAATCCGTGCCGCTGCTGCCACCTCCGCCACCTCCGCAAGCGCTGAGCACCAGGCCCAGAGTCAGGCTGGACAGCAGGATCAGGCCGGCCTTCAGACCAGGCAAAGCCGCGGCGGAATGGGATTGGGGATGCATGAAGTTGAGGCTCGTTCGGGCTGCTATTCCCTTCATCTTAGGCCTCAAGCTGCGCCGGCAAGCGCCGAAGAAGCACGCGCTTTCGGCGCGTTATTCATCCCCTGCCCGGCTACTTCCCCAGCGTCACCCAGGACACCTCGAACCAGTTGTCGGCCCGGTGCACCACCGAGACATTGCTGCGCGCCGCCCAGGGAATCATCTGACGGTGCAGGGGCAGCACCTGGAATTGGTCCTTGAGCTCGGTCAGGGCCGACTTGATCAATTGCTCGCGTTTCTTGGGGTCGACCTCGACGCTGGACTGCGCGGCCAGGCTGTCGAACTTGTCGTTGCGCCAGTTGCCGTAGTTGTAGGCGCCTATGCCGCGCTCGCCGCGGTTGCGGAACACCGGGCCAAAGATGGACTCCGCATCGGTGATGGCACCACCCCAGCCGTACAGATAAAGACTGGTGTCGAGCTTTTCCACCTTGGGGAAGAACAGCACCCGCGGCATGGCCGAGACGCGCACCTTGATCTTGAGCTGCGCCCACATGGCGGCCAGAGCCTGGCAGATCTCCTCGTCATTGACGTAGCGGTTGTTCGGGCAGTCCAGGGTGACCTCAAAGCCGTCGGCATAACCGGCCTCGGCCATGAGCTTGCGCGCGGCTGCCATGTCGAAGGGATAGCGCGCCTCGATCTTGGGGTCGTCGTAAGCCGCCACCGAAGCCGGGGTGAGGCCGCCGGTGGGCACGCTCAGGCCGTTCATCAACTTGACCCGCAGGGTCTCGACGTCGACAGCCTGGTAGAGCGCGCGGCGCACACGCAGGTCCTTGAAGGGGTTCTTGTCGCCCGGCACATTGCCGTAGAGCAGCTTGTCCCGGCCCTGGTCCATACCGATGAAGATGATGCGGTTCTCGGGGCCGTCGATGACCTTGACGCCCTGAGTGTTGCGCAAGCGCAAGACGTCGCGCGGCGCCGGGTCGAGCACGAAATCCAACTCACCCGAGACCAGGGCCGCCAGACGCGTGGCGTCATTGGAGATCGGGGTCATGACGATGTCCTGCACATTGCCCTCGAACTTGCCCCACCAATTAGGGTTGCGCTTGTAGACGGTCTTGATGCCTGGTTGACGGCTGACCAGCATATAAGGGCCGGTGCCGTTGGCATTCATGCTGGTGAAGCCCTCTTCCTTGTTCTTGAAGTCCAAGGGGCGCGTGGAGCGATGGGCCTCGGACCAGGGTTTGCTCATGATCCACAGCGTGTCCAGGTGCTGGAGGAAGATCGGGTTGAAGGCGGACAGCACGAACTCCACCGTCTGCTCATCAACCTTGCGCGCCACACCGACGGCATTGGCATAGATGGACAGCTGCGACGTGCTCTCCTTGGCGCGCTGGATGGAATAGACGACATCGTCGGCCGTGAAAGGCTGGCCGTCGTGGAACTTGACGCCCTGACGCAGCTTCATGCGCCATAGCAGCGGGCTGACCTGGCTGCATTCGGTGGCCAGTCCGGGCACGATATTGAGATTGCGGTCACGCCGGGTCAGGCGCTCATAGACCTGGCCATTGACCATATTGGTCATGCTCTCATTCTGCGAGTGCGGGTCCATGGTCTGGGGGTCGCCCTGGCTGGCCCATCTCAAGGTCTGCGCCTGGGCCGTGCCCATGGGCACCAAGCTGCACAGCGCCAAGCCCATCACCAGAGAAGACAGAGTTTTCATCACCACACCCTCAAACCGTATCGACGGCCGAGTGTAGGGAGACGGCACTGCCCTGCCGCATGGGGTAAACCTTCAGGGCAAGTCAGGTGCGGCGCCGCGGCGGCGCACACCACGGGGGTCAGGTCTTGCGCCAGATGTCGTCGAGGTGGGTGAAGCCCCAATCCTGCGGCGACTCGCGTCCGACGACACGGTCTCCGACGGCCGGGTTGGACAGGTCCAGTTGCTGAACCGGGATGGGCAGCTTGGACTTGGTGGAATAGAACACCCGCACATGGGGCGCGGCCAAGTTCTGCGGATTCAAATCGATGACCACCGCCAGCCGGCCCGAGTCCAGGCGCACCAAGCTGCCCACGGGATAGATGCCCACGCTCTTCACAAAGGCCTTGAAGACCACCGGGTCGAACTGCCCGGTCCACTGCGCCATGCGCTGTATGGAGCCGGCCGGATCCCAGGCCGCCTTGTAGGGCCGGGTCGAGGTGATGGCGTCATAGACGTCGCAGACCGCGCCCATGCGGGCCAGCAGGCTGATCTCCTCACCCTTGAGACCTTGCGGGTAGCCGCTGCCGTCCATTTTCTCGTGGTGGTGGAGGCAGACATCCAGCGCCGACTCGGGCACGGCGCCACCCTCCTTGAGCATCATGTAGCCGCGCATCGGGTGCGACCGCATGATGTCGAACTCCGCCTCGGTCAGCTGCCCCGGCTTGTTCAGTACATCGAGCGGCATCATCATCTTGCCGATGTCGTGCAAAAGGCCGGCCATACCGGCCTCGCGGGTCTGTGTGTCATCCAGGCCCAGTTGACGGCTCAGCGACACCATCAGCGCGCACACCGCAACCGAGTGCATATAGGTGTAGTCGTCCTTGGTCTTGAGCCGGGCCAGGCTGATCAGGGCCGAGGGGTTGCGCGAAACCGACTCGGCCACTTCCTCAACCAGGGGCATGCACATCTCGGCATCGACCGCCTTGCCCATGCGGGCCTCGCCGAACAGGGCGGTGACGGCCTGGCGCGAGCGGTTGATGGTCTGCACCGCGCGCCCCATCTCGGAACCCAAGCTGACACGCTCAGGCCGAGCGAGCGCAGCCGCCGGTGCGGGAGCTGGAGTGGAAGCGGGAGGTGGAGGAGCGGGCTGAGGCTCGTCCATCAAGTCCTGGACCAAGCTGTCCGGCGCCGGAGCCGTCTGCACATCGGCGCCCTTGCTGATGTCGATCCACACCGCCGGCACACCGCTGGTCAGCAAAGCCTCCAGATCGGCCGCTTCACGAAGGACGAACTTGGTCTTCCAAAATGGATGCGACAGCCATGAACCCTCCATGGACTGGAGATACATGCCCAACTGAACCTGTTGGATGGGAATCTTCTTGAGCATGAGCCTGAACGCAAACCCGGGGGACGCAACCGCGTCAGTATGGGGCCGGAGAGGCCCAGGGCAGCCTTGGATCAGACACAAAAAAGCCGCCCTTTCGGCGGCCTTTTGTGAACTGTTTGACGCTTGCTGCGTCTGCCTGGTTCAGCGGAGCTTGCTCTGCGGCACGGTACGCAACTCGCCCGGCAGCGAGGCCAGGTACTTGGCGATCGCTTTGAGTTCGGCGTGGCTGAACTGCTTGACTTGGCCGGCCATGATGGCGTTGCTGCGGCCGACCACGGCATTGCCTTCGGTCTGGTAGGACTTCAGGGCCACATTCAGATAGTCGGCATGCTGGCCAGCGATCTTGGGATAGCTGCCGTCGATGGGCTTGTTGAAATTGGCACCGTGGCAAGAGACGCAGGCGCCCTTGGTCAGCAGTTCGGCCACTTGAGCCGAGGGAGCCGCCGCAGTTTCAGGCAGCGCCTGAGCCGGAGCCTGCTTCTCGTAGAAGGCCGAAATGTCGGCGATGTCCTGCTCGCTCAGCGACTGAGCAATGCCGCGCATGGTCGGGTGCTTGCGCTCGCCCTTGGCGTAGGCCGTCAGGGCCGTGGCGATGTACTTGGCGTTCTGCCCGGCGATCATGGGCACTTTGTGCACTTCAGGAAAGCTGGCTTGGTAGCCCGGGATGCCATGGCAGCCAATGCACATGGCGATCTTGTCCTGACCGATGGTCGCCGCGGGAGCGGCGTCCTTGGCGAGAACGGAGGCGCTGGCGCCGAACAACGTGGCCAGAGCGAGCGAGATCTGCAGCAGTTTTTTCATGGTCCCGGGGTGTCTAGATCTTGTACCGACGGGCATTATAGGGGGCCACTTATACTGAATCGTCACCTTCAGGACTTTGATCCACACCATGAAATTTGCAGGTTCCGAGCACTACATCGCCACCGATGACTTGAAGCTGGCCGTCAACGCCGCCGCCACCCTGCAGCGGCCCCTGCTGCTCAAGGGCGAGCCCGGCACCGGCAAGACCATGCTGGCCGAAGAAGTGGCGCGCAGCCTGGGGCTGCCACTGTTGCAGTGGCACATCAAGTCGACCACCAAGGCCCAGCAAGGCCTGTATGAGTACGACGCAGTCAGCCGCCTGCGCGACAGCCAGCTCTCCGGCATCGAGGGCGTGGACAAGGTCAGCAAGATCGAGAACTACATCATCAAGGGCGTGCTCTGGCAGGCCTTCGAGGCCGATCAGCCTGTCGCCCTGCTGATCGACGAGATTGACAAGGCCGACATCGAGTTCCCGAACGACCTGCTGCGTGAAATCGACCGCATGGAGTTCTACTGCTACGAGACGCGCCAGCTGATCAAGGCCAAGCACCGCCCCCTGGTCTTCATCACTTCGAACAACGAGAAAGAGCTGCCCGACGCTTTCCTGCGCCGCTGCTTCTTCCACTACATCAAGTTCCCTGACCCGGTGACCATGCAGGCCATCGTCGACGTGCATTTCCCCGGCCTCAAGAAAGAGCTGCTGGCCGCAGCCCTCAAGACCTTCTTCGAAGTGCGCAATCTGCCCGGCCTGAAGAAGAAGCCCAGCACCTCGGAGCTGCTGGACTGGCTCAAGCTGCTGGTGGCCGAAGACATGCCGCCCGAGACCCTGAGCCAGCCGGGCGCCGAGCACCTGATCCCGCCCCTGGTGGGCGCACTGCTGAAGAACGAGCAAGACCTGACCCTGTTCGAGAAGCTGGTCTTCATGCAACGCCAACATCGCTGAGGCGGCCATGGACAAAAACCTCCAACAAGGCCTGAAGCAAGGCCTGGCCGATGCCTGCGGCTTTGTGCTGGGCGCCCTCGCCGGCTGGGAGCTGGGCCGCGCGCTTGGCTTTGATTTCATCGGCAGCACCGAGTGGCAGCTGCCCCAGCTGCTGGGCCTGGGCTTCATTCTGGGCGGTTGCGGTATTGGGCGCTGGGCGGCCCGCGCCTTGCTGGCCCAGCTGGATGGCCTGAACCGCAAGTAGCCCCCCCTCTCTCTCACCTCTCCTCTTCTTTCGAGAACCGACCATGGCGGCATCCCCACGCGCAGCAAAGCCCGAAACTTTTGATGTGGAAGCCCTCTGGGCCCTGGCACGCGTCGGCGCGCCCAGCCTCTCGCCCGACGGCGCTCAAGCCGTGGCCAGCGTCAGCCGTTGCGACATGGCGAGCAACAAGACCGAGTCCCACCTCTACCTGCTGTCCACCCTGGGCGGCGAGCCGCGCCAGCTGACCCAGGCTGGCAGCCCCGACAGCAAGGACGGCGCGCCGCAGTGGAGCCCGCGCGGCGACCGCATCGCCTTCATCGCCCGGCGCGAGCAGGAAGGCGCCAAGGACAGCGAGCCGCAGCTCTACGTCATCGCCCCCGATGGCGGCGAGGCCCGCCGCGTGGGCTTGGCCCACGTCGGCGTCGCCACCGGCGTGCAAGCCTTCAAGTGGTTCCCCGATGGCAGGCGCATCGCCTTCATCTCCTGGGTCTGGCCCGAGCTGAAAGGCCAGGCCGCCCAAGCGCAGACGCTCAAGGACTTCAAGGACCGCAAGGAAAGCGGCTACGTCACCGCAGACGCCGTCTACCGCTACTGGGACCACCATGTGCCCATGGGCCGGGTGCCGCATCTGCTGGTCGTCGATGTGGACAGCGGCAAGGTGCGCGATCTCTTCGAGGGCACGGACCTGGCCCTGAGCCTGGCCGACCCCGACGAACACAGCTTCGATGTCTCGCCCGATGGCCGCCGCATCGTCTACGCCTTCGACCCCGCGGCAGACAAGCGCCTGGACCATGACCTGGCCCTCGGCGAAGTCGAGGTCAAGAGCGCCCAGCACCGCGTGCTCTTGCAGGTGGAGGGCTGGGATTTCCGCGCGCCGCGCCACAGCCACGCCGGCCAGCACCTGGCTTTCGTCGCCAGCCACCAGGGCTTGAAGCACACCATGCCGGGCCAGCTGGCCGTGCTGGACACGGCCGGCCACTGGGCCGTGATGTCGGCCGACTGGGACCATGAAGTCAGCGCGCCCCTGGTCTGGGACGAAGACGACCTCTCCATCCTGCTGGCCGCTGAACAGGCCGGCCGCCGCCACCTCTGGCGCTTCGAGCTGAAGCGCTGCCAGGCCGAGATCGTGTTCGAAGGCGGCCATGTGGGCAGCTTCGCGCTGGCCGCCGGCACCGTGGTGCTGAACCATGACAGCGTGCAGTTTCCGCCGCGGCTTTCGCGCCTGCTGGAAGACGGCAGCAGCGCCCGCATCGAGCGCTTCAGCACCGAGCATTTGAAACGTCACGACTTCGGCCAGCATCAGGAAGTGATGCTCAAGGGCGGCCAGGGCGACGAGGTCCAGATGTGGCTGATCTACCCGCCCGGCTTCAACTCCAAGAAAAAGAAGGCCTACCCGGTGATGCATGTCATCCACGGCGGCCCGCACACCGCCTTCGGCGACAGCTGGCACTGGCGCTGGAACCACCAGGTGTTTGCCGCGCAAGGCTATGTGGTGGCCTGCGTGAACTACCACGGCTCGTCCAGCTTCGGCCACGCCTTCCTCGACTCCATCACCCACCGCTGGGGCGAGCTGGAGCTGCAGGACATCGAGGCCGGCACCGACTGGCTGCTGGCCCAGCCCTGGGCCGATGCGAAACGCGTGTTCGCCACCGGTGGCAGCTACGGCGGATACATGGTGGCCTGGATGAACGGCCATGTGCCGGCCGGCCGCTACCAGGCTTATGTGTGCCACGCCGGCTGCTTCGACTGGCAGGCCATGTTTGCCGATGACGCCTACACCTGGCATGCCAAGGAACTGGGCAGCTGGTACTGGGACGACCCGGCCAAGATTGCCTCGCAAAGCCCGCACAGCTTTGCCCAGCACATGAACACGCCCACCCTGGTGATCCACGGCGCCATGGACTACCGCGTGCCCGATGCCCAGGGTCTGGCCTACTACAACACCCTCAAGGCGCGCGGCGTGGACAGCCGCCTGCTCTGGTTCCCTGACGAGAACCACTGGATCCTCAAACCACGCAACAGCCGCCAGTGGTACGGGGAATTCTTTGCTTGGTTGGGTCGCCATGACCCGGGCGCCAAGCTGGCCAAGGCGACCAAGAAGCGATGAGCTGGGCGCGGATAATCGAGACATTCCCCGTGCGGCGCGCACAGCCAACTTTCTTGCCCCTCACATGCTGATCAAATTCTTCTACACCCTGCGGGCGGCCAAGCTGCCGGTGTCGGTGCGGGAATTCCTCAGCCTGCTTGAAGGCCTGGAGAAAGGCGTGATCGGCAGCGAGGGCGCCGCCTCCATCGACGATTTCTACTTCCTCGCCCGCACCACCCTGATCAAGGACGAGACGCAGTTCGACAAGTTCGATCGCGCCTTTGCCGCCTATTTCAAGGGCGTGGAGCTGCTCAGCGATTTCAGCCAGGAGGTGCCGCTGGAATGGCTGCGCCAGCACCTGCAGCTGGAACTGAGCGACGAGCAAAAAGCCGCCATCGAGAAGATGGGCTGGAACGAGCTGATGGAGACGCTCAAAAAGCGCTTCGAGGAGCAGAAAGAGCGCCACGAGGGCGGCAACAAATGGATCGGCACGGGCGGCACCAGCCCGTTCGGGAACAGCGGCTACAACCCGCAAGGCATACGCATCGGCGGCGCCGGCAAGAACAAGAGCGCCGTCAAGGTCTGGGAGCAGCGCGCCTACAAGGACTACGACGACCAGTTGGAACTGGGCACGCGCAATATCAAGGTCGCCCTGCGCCGCCTGCGCCGCTTTGCCCGCGAGGGCTCGGATCTGGAGCTGGACCTGGGCGACACCATCAGCAAGACCGCCGCCAACGCTGGCATGCTGGACATCCGCATGGTGCCCGAGCGCCACAACAAGGTGAAGGTGCTGCTGCTGATGGATGTGGGCGGCACCATGGACGAGCATGTGCACCGCGTCGAAGAGCTGTTCTCGGCCGCCAAGACGGAGTTCAAGCACCTGGAGTTCTTCTACTTCCACAACTGCGTCTACGACTTTGTCTGGAAGAACAACCGCCGCCGCTTCGCCGAGAAGACCCCGACCTGGGACCTGATCCGCAAATACAACCGTGACTACAAGCTGATCTTTGTCGGCGATGCCACGATGAGCCCTTACGAGATCCTGCAGCCCGGCGGCAGTGTCGAATACAACAATGAAGAGCCCGGCGCCGAATGGTTGCAACGCCTGACCCACGCCTTCCCCAAGTACGCCTGGATCAACCCGGAGCCGCAAGGCGTCTGGCAGTACCGTCAGAGCGTGTCCCTGATCCAGAACCTGATGCAGCAACGCATGTTCCCCCTGTCCCTGCAAGGCCTGGAAGGCGCGATGCGTTTGCTCAGCCAATGAGCCAGACCCTGCCCCGGCTGCTGCGCGGCGCCCTGCTGTTCGCGGCGGCGGGCCTGTCCGGCTGCGCCTCGATCAGCAGCCTCTGGAAGAACGAGCCACCGCCGGCCAGCACCGCTGCGGGCTCGGCCGCCGATGGCGCAGCGGTGCGCCTGGTGGCCGAATACGAGCTGGTGGTCGAAGCGCCCAGCGCGCTGCGCGATCTGCTGCAGGAACACCTGGACCTCGCCCGCTTTCGCAGCGCCCCCGAAGACCAAAGGCTGAGCCGCCAAGAACTCGGCCGTCTGATCCAGGCCGCGCCCCAGCAGGCCCAGGCCTTGCTGGAGACCGAGGGCTTCTTCAACGCACAGGTGCAGGTCAGCCGCAATGAAGGCAGCCCGGTGGTGGTGACGGTGAAGGTCGAACCTGGCCCGCAGACCCGGGTCAAGGCGCTGCAGATCGAGTTCGCCGGTGCCCTGGCCCCGGACCAGCCCCCGGTGGCAGGCGCCGATCTGGCCGCCCTGCGCGAGCGGCTGCAGGGTCAGTGGTCGCTGGGCTTGGGCCAGGGCTTCTCGCAGCCGCGCTGGTCGCAGGCCAAGAACGAACTGCTGGCCACGGCCCGCGCGCGTGGGTTTCCGCTCGCCACACTGGACACCCACAGCGCCCGCATCGATGCCGAGACCCAAAGCGCCGAGCTGGACCTGAAGCTGGACAGCGGCCCGCTGTTCCGCCTCGGCGAGCTGCAGATCGAAGG
This sequence comes from Paucibacter sp. DJ2R-2, assembly GCF_025717675.1. Lineage (GTDB taxonomy): Bacteria > Pseudomonadota > Gammaproteobacteria > Burkholderiales > Burkholderiaceae_C > Paucibacter_A. Next base: position 124,120 of record NZ_JAJIRT010000013.1, on the reverse strand, counting down.
CCTGAAACACCAGCCGCGCAGCAGCGTCGAGCGCCTGGCCGGCTTCAGCGTCGGCCAGCCCTACACCGAGCAGTTGCTGCTGGACTTCCAAGAGCGCTTGGTCCGCACCACCTTGTTCGACAGCGTCAATGTCGACATCCAGCCGCTCAGCGATCCACCCGAGGCCGCGCCCGTGCACATCAAGCTGCGCGAGGCCCCGCGCCAGCAGCTGACCGCCAGCATCGGCTACGACACCGGCAGCGGCCCGCGCCTGGGCGCCGATTACATCCACCGCCGCCCCTTCGGCCTGGACCTGCGTGCGCGCAGCAAGCTCAAGCTCAGCCAGAAGAACAGCTCCTACGATCTGGAGCTGAGCTCGCACCCTCAGCCCGATATGCAGCGCAATGTCGGTGCTCTGTTCCTGGAGCGCAAGGTCGACGACAACAAGACCACGGTCAATCTGCGCGCCCGCGTCGGCCGTACCCGCGAGACCGAACGGCAGGACCGCACCTACTACCTGGAACTGCTGCGCGCCCGCGAGACCGACCCGCAAGGCACCATCAGCGCTGGCGCTGCCTCGGCCAATGTGCAATGGATCCACCGCCGGCTCGACAGCCCGCTCACGCCGACCCGGGGCTACAGCGCCAGCCTGCTGCTGGGCGTGGGCCGGGCCGACAGCTCCGAAGCCCGTAACGGCGGATTCCTGCGCAGCCATCTGCGCCTGCAGGCCTACCAGCCCCTGCCCGGCGGCTGGTTCGGCAGCGCCCGCAGCGAGTGGGGTCAGGTCTTCGCTTCGCAGGAGGTCGGCCTGCCGGAAAAGCTGCGCTTTCGCACCGGCGGCGATGACACCGTGCGCGGCTACGGCCTCAATGACCTGGGCCCGCGCGATGCCGATGGCAATGCCACCGGCGGCCGTATCTTGTGGAACGGCAGCGTCGAACTGGCCCATGGGCTGACCGCCAGCATGCCCGCCCTGCTCGGCGCCGTGTTCGTGGACGCCGGCCAGGCGGCCCAACACTGGCGCGAGCTCAAGCCCAGCATCGGCTACGGCTTTGGCCTGCGCTACCGCAGCCCCCTGGGCACCTTGCGCCTGGACCTGGCCCGCGGCCAGGAGACCCAGAAATGGCGCATGCATTTCAGCGTTGGCATCGCGCTTTGATGATGATTAGCGCCAACGCCGCGAACCCCGACCCGGCCCCATGAGCGAACCCGAATCCAAACCTGGCACGCCCGCCGCCCCCGCGGGCGACAGCAGCCCTGCGCCCAAGCCCGCCCAAGCCCGCCGCGGCCGCGGCCTGCTGCTGGGCCTGATGACCCTGCCGGTGCTGGCCGGCAGCGCTGGCCTGGGTGTCTGGTGGGGCCTGGGCAGCGAGGCCGGCAGCCGCTGGCTGCTGCAGCAACTGCCCGGCCTGCAGGTCGAGGCGCCGCAAGGCAGCCTGATCGGCGACTTCTCGGCCAAGCGCCTGAACCTCACCATCCCCGGCGGCCAGGATCGCATCGAGATCGACGATCTGCGCTGGACCGGCCTGAGTCTTGCCTGGAACCGCTCACCCCTGCTCTGGGGCGACCTGATGGTCGAGCGCCTCAGTGCCCGCCAGGTGACCGTGCATCTGGCCCCTAGCGCCGAGCCCAGCCCGGTGCCCGAGGAGTTGCCCATCCCCTTGGGCGTGCATATCGCGCAGCTGCAAGTCGACAGCCTGTCCCTGCCCACGCTGAGCCAGTTGCCGGTGCGCGGGCTGCAAGCCCGGGTGGACCTGAGCAATGTGTCCGACAACAGCCCCGGCGCCGAGCACCGCCTGCAGATCCAGCAGCTGGCCTGGGATCAGTTGCAGCTCAGCGGCAGCGCCACGCTGGGCGCCGGCAGCGGTCTGCCCCTGCAGGCCAGCCTGGGCCTGAAGTCAGCCGCCCAGGCCGATCTGCCAGCCTGGGGCGCACAGCTGGAACTGCATGGCCCGCTGGCCCAGCTTCAGCTCAAGGCCGCGCTGAGTGCCCAGCACCAGCAGCTGCAGGCCCAAGCCCAGCTGCGGCCTTTCGCCTCCTGGCCCCTGCCCCAGCTGCAGCTGGACACGCAACAGCTGGATCTCTCGGCCCTGATGTCGGGATTGCCCAGAACGGCGCTGAGCGGGCATGTGAGCCTGCAAGCCGACAACAGCGCAGCCAACAACAGTGCGGCCGGCAAGAAAAGTTCGAAGCAGCCCGCCCTGCTGATCAAGGCCCAGCTCGCCAACCACGCGGCCGGCCTGTGGAACGAACAGCGCCTGCCGGTGCGCCAGCTGAGCCTGGACGCCGAAGCCTCGGCCCAGGACCCCAGCCAGATCCAGCTGCGCGCCTTCGACGTGCTGCTGGGCAGCAGCGCCTTGCCCGCCGGCCGCCTGCGCGGCAGCGGCAAGAGCAGCAGCACCGGTGGCAGCCAGCTCACGCTGAACCTGGAGAACCTGCGCAGCGAGGGACTGGATGCGCGCGCTGCAGGCCTGCTGGCCGCTGGCACGGTCGAGCTCAGCACATCTCAAGGGCTGGTCCCAACGAGCCATGACAGCGCCGACCTTAAAAATGTCGAGACCGCCCCTACGCCGCCGCTGCAACTGCACATCAAGACCGATCTGCAAGGCCGCTGGCTGGCCCCTGGCCCGGTGACACCAGCTGCGGCACAGGCCCAGCTGGCCGCGCCGGCAGCCACCAGCCCGCAGAACGCCCCGCTCAATGCCCACAGCCCAGTGCGCTTGCAAGCCAGCGCCATTGCCTCGATGCAAGGCCTGGATCTGCAAGAGCTGCTGATGCAGGCCGGTGAAGCCCAGCTCAAAGGCAGCGCCAAGCTGGGCTTGAGCCGCCCCGGCAGCCTGGCCGGCGGCTGGCAGCTGCAAGCCAATGCACGCGGCATGGTGCCGGAGCTGCGCCGCCTCTGGCCCCAAGCGCCGGGCCCCAGCGCCCGCCTGGATCTGGACCTCAGCGCCGACCTGCAGGCCCCGGCCCAGCAGAGCAACGCAGGCCTGCTCGCCCAAGCCCCACGCGGCCAGGCCCGGCTGCGCCTGCTGCCCGGCAGCCAGGCCGGCATGGACCTGGCCGCCGACCTCAGCTACGAGCGAGCCAACGATCAGCAAGTGCCCACCCTGCGCGCCGATCTGCAGGCCGGCGGCAACCAGCTGCAAGGCCGCGCCCAGCTGCTGGCCGATCACAGCCTGGAGGGCCAGCTGCAGCTGCAAGCGCCGCAACTGCAAGCGCTTCAGCCGCTCTGGCAAGCCCTGGCTCCCGCCCTGGCCAAGGGCGAGCCGGCCCATCAGCTGGCCGGCAGTTTGAGCGGACAGCTGGCCTGGCAGGGCCGAGCCGAAGCGGACAAGACCAGTGGCAAGAACGCCAGAGGCAGCAGCCCGCGCTGGAGCTGGCAAAGCCAGGCCGAGCTGCAAGGCCAGGCGCTCAAGCTCGACCAGCTGAGCCTGGACAAGGCCCGGCTGAACGCCAAGCTCGCCAGTGCCCTGAGCGCGCCACTGGCCATGCAGCTCGATCTGGAGCAACTCAAGAGCCCCGAAGCCCAGCTGCCCCAGGCTCAGCTGCAAGTCAGCGGCAGCTGGGCTCAGCACCAGCTGCAGCTCAGCGGCCTGGGCACGGCCTTGCTGCCCGCCGCCCTTCGCCCCGCGCACCAGCCGGCCGACCAGCCCTCACGCAGCCAGTTCCAGATCGGCCTCAAGGGCAGCCTGGGCACGGCCGGAACCGCCAGCCCTGCAGCGAGCGAACTGGCCCTGCTTTGGGCCCTGGGCGGCCAGTGGCGCGCCACCGGCCTCAAGCTCGATGCGCGCGTGCCTGCCTCCACCGCGGCCAGCAAAACTGCCAAACCGGCCGACAAAGCCCCCGCCCCCTGGCTGCAAGCACAAGACCTGGCCTTGCGCGTGGACAGCGGCCCGCAAGGCCAGCTCAGCGGCGCGCAGTTCGAGCCCGGGCAGCTGGAGTTGCTGGGCGCCGGCCTGCACTGGCAGCAGCTGGCCTGGAAAGCCGCCGAGGGGCCCGATCAGCTGCAGCTCGACCTGGCCCTCGAACCCTTAGCCGTCGCGCCCCTGATGGCACGCTGGCAGCCCGACTTCGGCTGGGGCGGCGATCTGGTGTTGGACGGCAGCGTCCGCATCCACACCCTGCCCCAGCTGGCCGTGGAGCTGTCCCTGCAGCGCCGCAGCGGCGACCTCAAGGTCACCGATGACGGCGGCACACAGACTTTGGGTCTGAGCGAGCTGCGCCTGGGCGTGATCGGCGCGCCCGGCCGCTGGCACCTGACCCAGGCTTTTGCCGGCAGCAATATCGGCGTGCTGGCCGGCGCCGTGACGGCGCGCAACGAAGCGGGCGACGCCAGCCCCTGGCCCTCGGCCCAATCGCGCCTGGAGGGCGTGCTGGAAGCGCGGGTGGACAACCTCAGCACCTGGGGCGCCTGGGTGCCCTCGGGCTGGCGCGTGGCCGGCGGCCTGGCCGCCAGCGCCAGCTTTGCCGGCAAGCTCAACGACCCGCAGGTGGTGGGCCAGATCCAGGGCAGCAAGCTGGGCCTGCGGAACCCGCTGCTGGGCATCGATGTGCAAGACGGCAGCTTCGCCCTGCAGCTCAAGGGCAGCCATGCCGAACTGCAGCAACTGCGCCTGCGCGCCGGCGACGGCGAGCTCAATGCCAAGGGACAGCTGCAGCTGGGCGCCAAGCCGCAGGCCGACATCCAGGCCCAGGCCAGCAAGTTCGCCCTGCTGCGCCGGGTCGACCGCCGCCTGGCCGTGAACGGCCAGCTGCGCCTGCACATGGACGCCGAAACCCTGGATCTGCAGGGCAAGCTCGATGTGGAAGACGGCCTGTTTGATTTCTCGCGCGGCAACGCGCCCCAACTGGACGACGACGTAGAGGTGCGGCGCGTGGCGCAGGCGCCAGCTGCACCGGTGGAATCAGCCGCAGCCCGGCGACAGATCAAGCTAAAGCTGGACATCGACCTGGGCCAGAAGCTGCGCGTACGCGGCCATGGCGTGGACACTTTGCTGGCCGGCGAGCTGCAGATGACCCAAGCCCAGGGCCGGCCGCAACTGAACGGCAACATTCGCACCGTCAACGGCAGTGTCGATGCCTACGGCCAAAAGCTCACGATCGAAAAAGGCCAGGTCACCTTCAGCGGGGTGATGGACAACCCGCGCCTGGACATTCTGGCCATACGCCCCGGCGAAGAAGAGGTGCGCGTGGGCGTGACCATCGGCGGCAGCGCTCAGTCGCCGCGCATCAAGCTCTTTTCCGACCCCGATATGGCCGACACGGCCAAGCTCTCCTGGCTGCTGCTGGGTCGTGCTCCCGACAACCTCGAACGCAGCGACACCGCCCTGCTGCAAAAGGCTGCCATGGCCCTGCTCAACGGCGGTGGCGAGAGCCGCACGGGCAAGGTGATCAAGTCCATCGGCCTGGACGAGCTCTCGGTCAGCGAAGGCAATGGCGAAGTGCGCGGCACCGTGGTGCGCGTGGGCAAGCAACTGTCCAAGCGCTGGTATGTGGCTTTTGAGCGCGGCCTCAACGCCACGCAAGGCAGCTGGCAGCTGATTTACCGCATCGCCCAGCGCTTCACCCTGCGCGGCCAGGCCGGCGATGAAAACGCGCTTGACCTGATCTGGCAGTGGAAGTGGGAATGAGGGCGGGTGAATGGGTGAATGGGTGAATGGGTGAATGGGTGAATGGGTGAATCGTGAATCGTGAATCGTGAGTCGTGAGTCGGGGGGGGCTCAGGGCTAACACGTTTTTGCGCTGGAGCTTTGGGCGCGCGATTCTCGGGTCGCCGAGGTGCTGCAACCTTTCATGCGAGAATTCGCGCCGCCCGGGCCACCGAGCAGTCTCTCCGTAGTTCAATGGATAGAACGGCCGCCTCCTAAGCGGCAAATACAGGTTCGATTCCTGTCGGAGGGACCAACCGCGACGCGGTCCAAGCCAAACCCTTGCGATTCAAGCACGGCAGCGTTGGAGCCTTCACACATCAAGCGCCAGCCGTAACGCGCGGTATGGCTGCAGTCTTTGCCAGTCTTACGCGGATATCCAAGCCGAACTGGCATAAACAAAAAAACCGCGCCCATGGCGCGGTTCTTCGATCTCAACAGCCGGGTTCAGGAAGCCAAAGACTTGCGGCGCTTGACGGCCCCCGGCACGAAAGCCGCGAACAGACTCAGCCCCAGCAAGGCGTAGCTCGAGGGCTCGGGAACCTGTCGGCATTCGTTGTTGCCGCCCGTCGGACTGTTGACAGCCACACAAGCGCTCTGGAACTGCACACCGCTCAGAAGAGCATCGCTTCGGCCCACAAGATCGCGCTCGTTAGGACCGGTCCCGAACCAGACCTGTGAAACTCCGGCGCCCACTGCCTCGAAGTTCAAGGTCATCATGACAAAGCTGTCGTCATCCTGCGCGGCGGCGAGCAAATCGTCGGTGCCGGGGTCACCGGGCACCACCAGATTCGAATAGGCGAAGAGATCCAAGTAGTTGGTCGGTGAACCGGGGGCCGCCGGATCCAGCCCCAGATCCGTCCAAGCCCCACCCAAGCCTGAGCCCAGGCTGTAGCTGACGGCCTTCAGCTGTGCCGGGTTGAAGTAGATATTCAAATCGAAGACCGAGACGATCTCCGAGCCGAGGCCCGAAATCTTGACATCCAAAGAGAAAGTTCCGCCGATCACCTGCGACGAATTGCTGGGGCTGAGGCTGACCACTGGGGCCGCGTGTGCCGAGGACATGGCCAGCGCCAGTGCACTGGCGGCTGTGGCAAGTAGCTTCATTTTCATTTTGAACTCCTGGGGGTTACTACGAGCAAATCCGGATTGGAGGGTTGTGTCAGAGAGACTTCAGTTCGTCGCGCAGTTGCTGCGTGTGCACTTCAAAGTGCAGGCGCGCACATCGCGGGCATCAATGACGCCATCGCCATTGCCATCGCGCGGATCGCCAGCAGCAGGCACCTGGCCAATGCCAGCACGGATCAACGCCATGTCCGCTGTGTCGACATCGCCGTCCAAGTCCACATCACAGGCGGTCACCTTGGTTTTGATGGTCAGGTCAAACAGCACAGGCGAGGCGTTGGTGGTGCTGGCATTCAGACGCGTCAACACCTGGATGAACTTGCCGCTGGCCGTGAAGGGCACGTTCTTGCTGACGGTCTGATAGGCCTGGGCGGCCAGATTTGCCGCCACATCGGCTGTGCGGTACTGGACGACGATGGCCGCGCCTGCGGGGACAGAATCCGTCCAGTTGATGCGGTCCCAGGCTGTGCCAGCGGCGCCGCTGTCGTAGGTGACGGTCCAGGTACCGGTAGGCGTGGTGGAATTCCGCGCGGCAAAACCAGCAGCATCGCTGTAGGTGTAAGGCACGCTGCCCACCGGGAAGGTGCCCATGGGCGCACCGTCGGTGCCGCGGTACTTGTGGACCCGGTTGGAGCCATAGCCGATCTGGAAGATGTCGTTGTTGGCATCCACCTGAATACCCACCGAGTAGGCGCCACCGGCTTGCAAAGGCGCCGTCCACAGCGTCACCCCCGAAGGCGACACTTTCTGGACCGTATTGGTGCCCGCGATGATATTGCCCGAACCGTCCACCACAATGCCCGCAGAACTCACGCTCAGGCCCCCGATGGCGGCCGAGGTGTTGGTGGCGGGATCAAAGACCCGGTTGTTGCTGCCGGTGTAGACCTTGTCGTTGCCCAAGGCAATGCCATACATGCCGCCGGGGAAGGAGGCCACGGTGTAGGGACCAGTGTTGCTGGCCGTGTTGGTGATCTTGCCCAGAGGGCCACCCAGTGAGGCACTCCAGAGCACTCCGTTCTTGTCGATCAGGCAACCATAGGGCTGCCAGCTGCCAGAACTCGGCTGACCTGCGGTCGGCGTGGTGGCCACCGGGCCGGCCAGCAAGCTGCCATCATTCGAGCTGTATTTGTAGTAGCGCTGGGTGTTGAACATGCCCACCCAGAGATTGCCATCGGTGCCGATGCAAAGCGCTCGGCCCAGACCGTTCTGATCACCGACTTGGACGGCCCAAGCCACGCGTTCGTCCGTGATCTCGTTGTCGTCGATCTGCCCGTTGCCATTGGTGTCGGCCATGGGCAAGGGTGTCGAACCGTTCGATGTGTCCATGACACCATTGCCATTGCGATCGATGAAGCCTTCTGCAAGCAATTTCAACAGCACCGGCTTGCGGTTCTCAAACCACCGATTCAACACATAGGCATTGCCATTGATATCCACCGACGTGCGCGAAGGGGCAGGTCCCGCGTAGGCGTTGCCCAGATGGTTGACATGGCCCGCTTGTCCAGCAGGACCAAACCAGGTGCGATAGCGGGCGAGTTCGACGTTGGAATTGGTATCGAACTTACTCACCGTGTCTTCACCGGCATTGGCAATCCACATCACTGGGAAAGTTGTGCCCACGGTATTCAGCTGAAGCTGGTTGTTATTGGGCGCCGCATGATTGACGCCAGAGAGCAAGCCCAGGTCGAAATCGGCATCGAAGGTGTAGGTCTTGGAGCCGGCAAGCGCCCCCCCCGCCAGCGTCAAAGCGGCGAAGAGGCTCAAAGCACTGCGGGCTGAGCTTGCTGCACGATGCAGCGGCTTGAATTGGGTGTTCATGGTGACATCCTTGATTGGCTTGGGGCCGCACACCGGCGACGCCCGATCTTGGTTGATGAGGGCTCAGCGAGCCAGCATGGCCACAGGCCGTACCGAGTGATCCATGTCGTGCGAAGCATGCTGGGCGAGCACTTCGGTCTTGCCGCTCTGCACGTTCACCTGATAGAGCAATGAAGTGCCACTGCGCAGGCTGACAAAAATCACATGGCGGCCGTCGCTGCTCCATTTGGGGTCGAAGTCCTCGGACGGATGCTGGCTGAGATTGCGCAGCTCGCTGCCATCAGATTTCATGCTGAAGACATCGGTACGAGCACCGTCTGGGTCATCGCGAGTGCTGGAGAAGGCGATGTACTGGCTGTCGGCCGACCAACGGGGTGACTCATGCGACGCCAACACATCCGCGGTCAGGTCCACCGACTTGCCGCTCTCCACCTCGGTGATGATCAGGTGCGAACGCTTCTCACGAAGGTCAGCCACCCACACCACTTTCGTGCCATCGGGAGAAAGCTCCGCCCAAGCCGCGCCCCGAGGTGCGAACTTGCTGCTCAGTTCCTTCAAGCCGCTGCCGTCCTGCTGCACGACAAAAGCTTGGTTGCGGGCCTTCTCGTCTTGGGCCAAAAAGCAAAGTCGCTTCCCGTCAGCTGACCAACTTGCCGCAGCAGGCCCCATGGACTTGCCTGGCACCTTGATCGTTGTCACTGCACGGCTTTGCACATCGACGATGCGAAGCACCGTGGTACCACTGCTCAGGTCCATGGCATAGAACGCCAGAGTGCGGCCGTCAGGCGCCCAGCTTGGCGCCATTTCGGCATCTGCCCCGGTCGACACCCGCTGAGGTCCGGAGCCATCGGCGCTCATGACCTGAACCACAGGGCGCCCGGCCTCGCGCGCCACAAAAGCGATTCGACCATCAGCCGACAACGCTGGCTGGGCGTAGACACCCCGCCCGCTGGTCAAGGCTTGCTCATGGCCCTGGCTGTCACGAACCCATATCTGAGGATCGCCGCTGCGCAAAGACACATAGGCCAAGCTGGCCAAGGACGGCGTGGCAGCCATACCGGCCGTTGGGCCTGCCGCGCGGACCATGGGTGCCGCGAAGGGCAGCATCGTGGCAGCCAAAGCGCAGGCCAAACGATTCCAAGCCAGTTTTTTTGCTTGCTGATGACTCATCATCAGCCTCACTGGACAACCATGAAATTGGTACTGGCCAGTGCCTTGCCCGAACTGTCCAAGACGCTGAGCTTGTACTGCCCTGCCGCGCCACCGGGCAAGCGGTAGCTGACATTGCCTTCAGCGTTGACCATCACCGTCAGCTGCGTTTCAACGCCATTGGGCGCCACCAAGGCAATCGAAACCGAGGTATTTGGCTTGTAGCCTCGCCCCTCAAAGACGGCGCCTTTGCTGGCTTGCACCAAGGAAGGACCGGCCAAGCTGGGCGCAGCGGCCTTGGCGGTGGCCTGCGCTGCGCTCAGCAGCGGCAAGCAGACCAGCGTCAGCAGCATTGCCTCACGGGCGCGCCGACTCAGCGTTCGGACGAGGTGAAATTCCATTGCGAACTCCTGCGTTTCTCGAAGCACAGCCGCGACCGCGACTGCTGTGAACGCATAGTCCGCCTACAAAAATGCTCTGGCAATCGCACAAAGTTCACGAGCGCCCTCAATACCCCCCTCAGTCACGGGGGTACACACAAGCCTCCCCCTAACTCAAACCGCTGAAATGCTAGGCGTTCGCATTCAACCTTTGGCGGCCAGACGGAAACCTGCCGCTTTGGAGCAAGTTGAAACGGGCATTCGTCGCCAGCGTGCACCTTCAGCGCTGACGCATCGCCCTCGACAACATCAGCACCGGCACCAAGCCCACCAGCACAATGGCCAGCGAGGGCAGCGCCGCTTCGCCGAGCCGCTCGTCTCGGGCCATTTGATAGGCCACCACGGCCAGGGTGTCGCTGTTGAAGGGGCGCAGCACCAAAGTGGCAGGCAGCTCCTTCATCACATCAACAAACACCAGCAAGGCCGCTGCCAGGCTGGAGCGGGCCAGCAGTGGGGCATGCAGCTCCCAAAACACCCGAGAGCGACTGGCGCCCAGCAGGCGAGCCGTTTCATCCACATTGGGCGAAATGCGGGCATAGCCCGCCTCGACCGACTGCAGGGCCACGCCCGAAAAGCGCACCAGGTAGGCGTAAATCAGGCCGCTGATGGTGCCGGTCACAAGGCCTGTCAGGCCCAGCTGTGGCGCATGTTCCTGCAGCCAGCCCAAGGGCAACAGGATGCCCACGGCGATCACCGCGCCAGGTACGGCATAGCCGAGCGACACCACGCGGGTGGACAGGCGCAACAAGCCGGCGCCGGGTCCGCGCGCCGCGCCGGCGCTGTGCCCCATACGGCCGGCATAAGCCAGCACCAAGGCCATTGCGACGGCCAGTGCGGCGGACAAGCCAGCCAATTGCAAGCTCGTCCACGCCCACTGAGCAAAGCGGGCAAGTGGAAGGCCGAATTCGCCGTAGCGCGCTTCCAGCCACATCAGCTTGAGCAAGGCCAGAACCGGCAATACAAAGCCCAGCAAGATGGGCACGGAGCAAAGCGCAACAGCCAGGAATGCAGCCAGGCCGTGCAGCCGCAGGGGGCGGGCTTCGGCCGCATGCTGAGCCCCTACTCGACTGCTGGAAAAGCGCAGCCGAGCCTGCGCCCTCCGCTCCAACCAGAGCAGGCCGGCCACGGCCAGCAAAAGCACCGAGGCCAACTGGGCGGCTGCCATGCGGTCGTTCATCACCAGCCAGGCCTTGTAGATGCCGGTGGTCAGGGTGTTGAGGCCGAAGTAGGCTCCGACCCCGTAATCGGCCAGGGTCTCCATCAAGGCCAGCGCCACGCCGGCTGCCAGTGCCGGTCGGGCCAGGGGCAGAGCCACCTCGCGCACCCGGCGCAAGGTGCCCGCACCGAGGATGCGAGCGGTTTCCATCAAGGTGACACCGCGTTCGCTGAGCGCCGTACGGGTCAGCAGATAAACATACGGGTAGAGACACAGCACAAAGAGCAGCACCGCGCCTGGCAAGCTGCGTACATCGGACCAGAGCGGCCGGCTTGTGCCCAGTAAACCGCGCAGCCAGGTCTGCAAAGCGCCGCTGTACTGCAGCGCATCGGTGTAGGCATAGGCCGCTACATAGGCGGGCATGGCCATGGGCAGCAACAAGCCCCATTCGAACCAGCGCCGACCGGGGAAATCAAAGAGGCTGACCGCCGCAGCCGTCGCGCCACCCAGCAAAGCCACGCCAAGCGCCACTGCCACCGACAACACCAGAGATGAAGCGGCATAGGCCGGCAGCACCGTTTCCAGTTGGTGGCGCAGCAGCGCCAAGCTCTGTGCGTCCAGACTCAACCAGGAACCCAGCACGCCGAACACGGGCACGGCCAGCAAGAGGCAAACAACAGTGATCAGACGCAGCATGCAGGCGACAAACAACAAGGAGGGGCCAAGGAGGCGTCGGTAGCTCAAATATGGCGCAAAAGCTGGCCACGGCGCGCCACAGCCAGCTTGGTGCCCACGACCCCGGACAGCGCGCTCTTGACCTGAATCAAGCAAATGCGAACGATCCGCATTCGAAACACGCGAGGCGGCCCGCTATCATAAAGGCCATGTTTCTTGCACTCGACCAGATCGGCCTGCGCTACCCCGGCGCCAACCTGGGCCCGGCACAGCCTTCCTTGCAGCACCCACCCACGGCAACCAGCAACAAGGTCCGCCCCGGCGCCGTTGATGGCGTCACCCTGGGTCTGGCGCGGGGGCAGATCGGCGTGCTGATCGGACCCTCGGGTTGCGGCAAGACCTCCTTGCTGCGCTGCATCGCCGGCCTGGAGCGTTTGAACAGCGGCCGAATCCTGATCGAAGGGGAAGCGCTGGCCGACGCCAGCCTCGGCCTGCACCTGGCGCCCGAGGCGCGCCGCATCGGCATGGTCTTCCAGGACTACGCCCTGTTCCCGCATCTGTCCGTGGCCGAGAACATCGCCTTCGGCCTGCGCCACCAGAGCCGCAGCGACCGCGACCGTCGCATTGGCGAGATGCTCGATCTGGTCGGCCTGGCCCATGCGGCCAAGCGTGCGCCGCACCAGCTTTCCGGCGGCCAGCAGCAGCGTGTCGCCCTGGCCCGGGCCTTGGCACCGGCACCGCGACTGCTCTTGCTGGATGAGCCCTTCTCCAGCCTCGACGTCGACCTGCGCGAGCACCTGTCCCAAGAGTTGCGCGCCATCCTGCATGCCAGCGCCACCACCGCGTTGTTCGTGACCCATGACCAGTCCGAAGCCTTTGCCATCGGCGATGTCGTCGGTGTCATGAACAAGGGCCGGCTGGAGCAATGGGATGCGCCGTACACCGTCTACCACCGCCCTGCCACACGCTTTGTGGCCGACTTCATCGGCCACAGCGTCTTCGCACCGGGCCGCATCGTCGCCGGGGCTGACGGCCCCGAGGTGCTGACCCCTGTGGGTGCGCTGGTGGATGCCGAAGCCTGCGCCATGGCCAGCGCCTACCCGGACGGTGCCTGCGATGTGCTGCTGCGGGCCGATGACATCATTCATGACGACGCGGCGCCGGTGAAAGCGCAAATCGAACGCAAGATCTTTCGCGGCGCGGACTTTCTCTACACCTTGCGTCTGGCCACCGGCGACCGCCTCAAGGCCCATGTGCCTTCGCACCACGACCACCATCTGGGCGAATGGATCGGCATACGAGCCCATGTCGACCACGTCGTGACATTCCCCGCGCTGAGCGGCGACACGGCCCGTACGGAGAGCCCGCTCTGACCGGGTGCCGAAAGTCACCGAAAACGTAAAGCTGGCGTAAAGCCCTGCGTTTCGTCTGTTTGTGCACTTGAATCCAGCGATTTGGAGGGGCAAATGCAGCTGTCTGCCCGCCAAGCGAAAGCCCTGCGGGCATATACTGAAGGCGTGGTTTTCCTGCGACTGCTACGCTTCGCCCACCACGACATTGCTGTATTTCACCGACAGGACAGGCTCGCATCATGAGTGCCAAATTGAAAGTTGCCGGCTGGCTCGCTCTGGGCGCCGTTGCAGGCGCATTGACCACGATGCAATTGCAGGCCAACGCCCGCAGCAGCCTCTCGCCGCTGCCACTGGAAGAGCTGCAACAGCTGGCTGCCGTGTTCGGCATGGTCAAGTCCGATTACGTCGAACCCGTCGATGAGAAAAAACTGATCAATGACGCGATCGCCGGCATGGTCTCCGGCCTGGACCCGCACTCTCAGTTCTTCGACAAGAAGAACTTCAAGGAGTTCCGCGAAGGCACGACCGGCAAATTCGTCGGTGTCGGCATCGAAATCGGCATGGAAGACGGCTTGGTCAAGATCGTCTCGCCGATCGAGGGCTCGCCCGCCTTCCGCGCCGGCCTCAAGAGCGGCGACCTGATCAGCAAGATCGACGACACCCTGGTGCGCGGCCTCGGCCTCGACCAGGCCGTCAAGCGCATGCGCGGCGAGCTCAACACCAAGGTTCAGCTGACCATCTACCGCAAGAGCGAAAACCGCAGCTTCCCCGTCACCATCGTGCGCGAAGAAATCCGCGCCCAGAGCGTGCGCGGCAAGGTGGTCGAGCCCGGCTATGCCTGGCTGCGCGTGAGCCAGTTCCAAGACCGCACGGTGGAAGACTTCGCCAAGAAGCTGGAAGAGATCTATAAGCAGGAGCCCAATCTCAAGGGCCTGGTGCTGGACCTGCGCAATGACCCGGGCGGCCTGCTGGAAGCCTCGGTGGCGATTTCCTCGGCCTTCCTGAGTCGCGACGTCGAGGTGGTCAGCACCAACGGCCAGATCGCCGACTCCAAGGCCAGCTTCAAGGCCAGCCCTGATTACTACCTGCGCCGCGGCGGCAACGACCCGCTGAAGAAACTGCCGGCAGCGCTCAAAAAAGTGCCGATGATCGTGCTGGTCAACGAAGGCTCGGCTTCGGCCAGCGAGATCGTCGCCGGCGCCCTCCAGGACCACAAGCGCGCGCTGATCATGGGCGCCCAGACCTTCGGCAAGGGCTCGGTGCAGACCGTTCGCCAGCTGAGCCCGGACACCGCGCTCAAGATCACCACCGCGCGCTACTACACGCCGAGCGGCCGCTCCATCCAGGCCACCGGCATCGTGCCCGACATCCAGTTGGACGAAACCGCCGAAGGCAATGTCTTCGCCGCCCTGCGCACCCGCGAAGCCGATCTGGAAAAACATCTGGGCGGCAAAGACGAAGTGAAGGACGAAGCCCGCGAGAAGGCCCGCGAGGAAGCGCGCCAGAAGCTGGAAGCCGAGTACGCCAAGAAGAATGAGCCGCCCAAGCCCCTGCCCGAGTTCGGCAGTGCCGAGGACTTCCAACTGGCGCAAGCACTGAACCAACTCAAAGGCCAGCCGGTGCTGGTGTCCAAGACTGCGGTGGAACGCAAGGCCGAAGCCAAGACTGGCGAGTAAGCCACGGCTTACCGGCAGCAAGCCAAGGTAAGGCCCGCTTCTCAGCGGGCCTTTTTCATGGGCGCTGCAGGCTATGCTGGCGCCATGAATGACGAACAGTTGCTGCGCTACTCGCGCCACATCCTGCTGGACGAAATCGGCATCGAGGGTCAACAGCGCCTGCTGCAATCGCGGGCCCTGATCATCGGCGCGGGCGGCCTGGGTTCTCCGGCCGCGCTCTACCTCGCCTCAGCCGGTGTCGGTCACATCACCCTAGTCGACGACGATGCAGTCGAGCTGACCAATCTGCAGCGCCAGATCGCCCACACCCAGGCGCGCATTGGCAGCCCCAAGGTCGAGTCGGCTGCCCAGGCGATGGCGGCCATCAACCCCGACCCGACGCTGCGCACGGTGCAAGCGCGCGCCGATGCGGCGCTGCTGGATGAACTCGTGCGCGAGGTTGATGTGGTGCTGGACTGCTGCGACAACTTCGCCACCCGCCAGGCGGTCAACCGGGCCTGCGTCAAACACGCCAAGCCCCTGATCTCCGGCGCCGCCACCGGCTGGCATGGCCAGATCAGCGTCTATGACAGCCGCCAGGCCCTGGCGCCCTGCTACGCATGCCTGTTCCCGCCCGACAGCCGCTTCGAGGAGGCCCATTGCGCCCTGATGGGCGTGCTGGCGCCCCTGGTGGGCATCATCGGCAGCATGCAGGCTGCCGAGGCACTGAAAGCCTTGCTGGGCGCCGGTGAAACTCTGGCCGGGCGCCTGCTGATGCTGGACGGCAAGCGCATGGAGTGGAGCGAAATACTCGTGCAGAAAGACCCTGGCTGCAGCGTTTGCAAGCAAACAATCTGAGCCATGCACACACCAAACCTCTGTTTTTCAGTTTTTTACGAAACAAAATTCTCCGCAGCTTCTCGTAAGCTGCGCCCAGCGGCTGACTCCGCAACTGAAACGACCGACGGCCCGCAGGCCTGAGGTCAGGACCCTGACATGAGCCAAAAGCGCAAACCCCTGATCGCCCGCAATTTCCCCAGCGCCAAGGAAGAGGTGCAAGAAGCGCGGCGCGGCATTCCGCAGCCCAATTACGACCAGCCCGGCAGCGCCTATCGCTTGGCTTTCGACGACAGCGAGTTCCTGCTGCGCGAGGAGCTGCGGCCGGTGCGCATGCAGCTGGAGTTGCTCAAGCCCGAGCTGGTGCAGCAGGAACTGGGCATCAAGTCCACCATCGTCATGTTCGGCAGCGCCCGCATCCTGCCCCGTGAGGTGGCCGAGCAAAAGGTCGAACAGGCCCTGCAGAGCGGCGACGCCGAAGCGCTCAAGCGCGCCGAGATGCAGCTCTCCATGAGCCATTACTACGAGGAAGCGCGGCGTTTTGCAGCACTGGTCACCACCGTCTCCACGCAGCGCCACAACCCCATCTATGTGGTCACGGGCGGTGGACCCGGCATCATGGAAGCGGGCAACCGCGGCGCCTACGAGGTGGGCGGCAAGAGCATAGGCCTGAACATCGTGCTGCCGCATGAGCAGCATCCCAACCCCTACATCACGCCGGAGCTGTGCTTCCGCTTTCACTACTTCGCCCTGCGCAAGATGCATTTCCTGATGCGCTCTGTGGCCTTGGTCTGCTTCCCCGGGGGCTTTGGCACCCTGGACGAGCTGTTCGAGACCATGACGCTGATCCAGACGGGCAAGAGCCGGCGCCGACCCATCCTGATGTTCGGCCGCGAGTTCTGGACCCGCTTGATCAACTTCGACTGGCTGGTCGAAACCGGCATGATCAGCCCCGGCGACGAAAAGCTCTTCCATTTCGTTGAGAGCGCCGAGGAAGCCTGGGCCCTGCTCGAATCGGAATACGACATGAACCCCGGCGCGCTGGACTGCGACGCCGCCGACTGAATTCCCCCTCCCGCCCTGCTTCAACCCATAACAACACAGGACCACTGACATGACCACACTTCGATCCGTCTCCCTGATCGGCGCGCCCACCGACATCGGTGCCGGCGCCCGCGGCGCCAGCATGGGCCCGGAAGCGCTGCGCGTGGCCGACCTGGCCGCAGCGCTGCAGAGCCACGGCGTCGATGTGCTGGACCGTGGCAACCTCAGCGGCCCGTCCAACCCCTGGCTGCCGCCGGTCGATGGCTACCGCCACCTGAACGAAGTCACGACCTGGAACCAGACCGTGCACGACGCGGTCTACGCCGAGCTCAAGACCGGCCGCATGCCCATCCTGCTCGGCGGTGACCACTGCCTGGGCCTGGGCTCGATCAGCGCCGTGGCTCGCCACTGCCGCGATGTCGGCAAGAAGCTGCGCGTGCTCTGGCTGGACGCCCATGCCGACTTCAACACCAGCGCCCTCACCCCGTCGGGCAATATCCACGGCATGCCGGTCGCTTGCCTGTGCGGCTTCGGCCCGCAGCAGCTGATCGAGATCGGCGGCAAGGTGCCGGCCATCAGCCCTAAGTGGGTGCGCCAGATCGGCATCCGCAGCGTCGACGCAGGCGAAAAGCGCTTCGTCAACGAGCAGGAGCTGGAAGTCTTCGACATGCGCTACATCGACGAGATGGGCATGCGCCACACCATGGAGCTGGCCCTGGCCACGCTGGACGCCAACACCCACTTGCACGTCAGCTTTGACGTCGACTTCCTCGACCCCGACATTGCACCCGGCGTTGGCACCACCGTGCCCGGCGGCCCGACCTACCGCGAAGCCCAGCTCTGCATGGAAATGATTGCCGACACCGGCTTCATGGCCTCGCTGGATGTCATGGAGCTGAACCCGGCCCTGGACCTGCAGAACAAGACGGCCAAGGTGGCGGTGGACTTGATCGAGTCTTTGTTTGGCAAATCGACCTTGATGAGGAAGTAAGTTTGCCCTGCCTGCGGCAGAAGGCAAGTCCACCCTGATGCGCAAGTAAGCAGCGCCCAGGCTCAGGCGCTGACGATCCAGCCCTCCAGCGGATCAAAATTGGCCGGCAACCCGTAGCCCGCCTGGGTCTGCGCCCAGCCGGCCTGCATCAGGCATAACACGGCATCGAGACGGTCACCACTGGCGTCGTCGATCAGGGCCTCGCGCTGCCCGTGGCTGAGCTTGAGGCGCAAGCCCAGGCGGCTGCGGCCCTGCTCCAGGGCATCGATCAGGTCCTTGCGGGCGATCAGGCGATCTGGAGTCTGCTTGGCGCGGTCGTCGCTCTTGTAGCTGCGCCGGCCCAAACACTCTCGCGCCAGCAGGCCGGGGTAGGCCTCGAGTGCAACGCGCTCGGGGTCGCCCGCGTGCAAGCCAGGCAGATGCACGCCGGCCTTCAGCAGCAAGGGCACGCCTGCGTGGAGCATGTAGGCCACCGGTGGGTTCACCCACTTCATGCTCGGCGATGAACCGGCTGGCAGGTCGCAGGCCCGGTGGGCGAACTTTCCACCGGCAGGCCGGGCATCGCAGAAGGCCGCAAAGGTGGCGCGGATCTCGGCACGGCTCAAGCCGCAGTAGTGCGCCATCAGCGCCGCCCAATCTTGCGGCCAGCCGAGAGCCTGCACCAGCTCCCGCGGCAGGCCGAAGGGGAAATCAAAACCACCCAACCAGGGCTCGGGCCGGCGCAGGAAATCCGCAAGCGACTCCAAGCTTTCAAAAGCCAGCAAGCCCTCCAGGCGCAAGACCTGACCCTGACGCCGGCCTTGGGCCACGGTGATGGGCTTGCGGCGCGTCGGTGCGCTGCTGAAATCAAGCCCCAGCAAGGGGGAGTCGGTGGCGGGTGTGGACAGGCTAGAGTGCATGCATCGCACTCTAGAGCACATCACGCAAAGGAAAGCCATGTCCTCGGCCGATCACCCCTCTTCCAAAGCCCCGTCGGACGGCAAGAACGCTGCCTCCAGCAGCGACACGGTGCACAAGCCGCCGGTTGAACATCTGGTCGTCACCGAGCACAAGCTGGTGCTCGGCAAGCGCACGCTGGAATACACCGCCACCTGCGGCACCTTGCTGCTGCAAGAAGTGCACAGCGAGGCCGAGGGCGCCCACAAGGGCCAGTTCAAAG
The DNA here is from genome assembly GCF_025717675.1 of Paucibacter sp. DJ2R-2. Taxonomy (GTDB): domain Bacteria; phylum Pseudomonadota; class Gammaproteobacteria; order Burkholderiales; family Burkholderiaceae_C; genus Paucibacter_A. The sequence goes on along the minus strand of NZ_JAJIRT010000013.1, from coordinate 105,092 downwards.
GCAAGAAAACCCGGGCCAGCGTGTTCTTTGTGGCCTACACGCTCAAGGCTTCGGGCAAAAAATCGGCGACGGCCGAAACTCGGCCCCTGACCTTCAGTTTCAACGGTGGGCCGGGCTCTTCGAGCGTCTGGCTGCACCTGGGCCTGCTGGGACCGCAGCGTGTACCGACCGATGACATGGGCCAGTGCGGCGCACCGCCCTATGCCTTGAGCGACAACGAGTTCACCCTGTTGACCGACTCCGACCTGGTCTTCATCGACCCGGTGGGCACCGGCCACTCGCTGGTGGCAGAGGGCGAGAAGCTGGCCGAGTACCACGAGTACCAACGCGACCTCGACGCCGTGGGCGAGTTCATCCGCCTCTACCTGAACCGCTACGGTCGCTGGGCCAGCCCCAAGTACCTGATCGGCGAAAGCTATGGCACCACCCGCGCGGCCGGGCTCTCGCGCCACCTCCAGGACAAGCACAACATCCACCTCAATGGCCTGATGCTGGTGTCCATGGCCGTGGACTTCCAAACCCTGGGCTTCGACCACGGCAATGAACTGCCCTTCCCGCTCTTCCTGCCCACCTATGCGGCCACAGCCTGGTACCACAAGGCCTTGAAACCTGCCCAGCAAAAGAAGCCGCTGAAGCAAGTCGTCAGCGAAGCTGAAGAATTCGCCAACGGCGAGTACTGGCTGGCCCTGATGCAGGGTTCACGGCTGAGCGCAGAGCGCCGCCAGAAGGTGGCCGAAACGCTGTCCAGCTACAGCGGCCTGAGCGTGGCCTATTTGCTGCGCTGCGACCTGCGGCCGACGGAATTCCGCTTTTTCAAGGAACTGCTGCGCGAACGAGGCCAGACCGTGGGCCGACTGGACAGCCGCTTCCTGGGCCTGGACCGCGACGACGCCGGCGAGCACCCAGAAGACGACGCTGGCATGAACAATCTGGTCGGCGCCTATGCCGTGGGCATCAACCGCGTGCTGCGCGAGAAGCTGAAGTACGAGAGCGACGCGCCCTATCTGGTGATCGCGCCCCTCTGGAACACCTGGGCCTGGAAGGGCTTCGAGGGCAAGTACGTCAATGTCGGCGACAGCCTGCGCCGCGCCATGCACGCCAACCCGGACATGCGCATCTATGTGGCCAGCGGCTACTACGACCTGGCCACACCGCACGCCGCCGGCGACTACACGCTCAGCCACCTGGGCCTGCACGGCAGCTTGCAGAACAATGTGCAGGTCAGCTATTTCGAGGCCGGGCACATGATGTACATCCACCGGCCTTCGCTGGAGCGCATGGCGGCCGAGCTGCGCGACTTTGTGCGCGCCAGCCCGCGTTGACTGAAGCGCAAACAGTCAGACTGGCCCGGCGCTGCTCCGTTCAGCGCCTTGTTGCAGGGCCTGGGTCAAGGCGGCCGTGTCAAAGGAGCGGCCGCTCTGCGCCGACAGATGTGGCAGCACCCGACTCAAAGGCGCAGCCACTGCAGAGCTGTTGCGGGCCTGCATGGCCTCGAACAATTCCAAGACAGCACGGATGAATTCGAGCTGCGCCTGCTGCACCGATTCGAACTGCTGCAGATTGTCAAAGGCCCAGGCGATCTTGCCGCAAAACAATTCCAACAAGCTGCGCTGCGGCTCCGCCAAAGGCCAGGGCGGCGATACCAAGATCACAAAGTCATGTCCCTCGGGCGTGCCCACATAGAGCACATCCAAGGGGTGTTCAAAGCGGCTGCTGCGCTCCTTGAAGGCCCGCTGGATGGCCGCATCCAAGGGTGCGTTTGCCGCCACCTCGCCCATGCTGCTCAGGGCCGCGTAGCTGCCGGTCGAGGCCATCACCACAATGGCGGGCTCATCCGCCGCACTGCCGCGACGTAGGCAGAGCACCCCGTCCGCCCCTACATCCAAGATCGCGCTGACCTGGTTCAACACGCCGGAGGCGAACTCTCGCAAGGAGCGCACGTGATACAGATCGGTTGAGGCATCCAGAATGCGCTCCAAGCCGCGCCGGTTGCGCTCGATCATCACCAAGCTCTCATAGGTCCGGAGTGAAGCAATGACCGTGGTGAAGAGCTTTTGCTGGCTCAGATCGGTCTTGCACTTGTAGTCGTTGATGTCGTACTGCACGATCACATCGGTCTCAGGCGCCTGACCCGGCTGGCCGGTGCGCAGCACGATGCGCGACAAGGTATTGCCCAATTCATCGCGGATCTGCCTCGCCATTCGCAGACCGGCGTCGTCGGTTTCCATCACCACGTCCAGCAGCACCAGCGCGATATCGGCCTCTCGCCGCATGGTCATCACGCCCTCCCGTGCCGAGTACGCCGAGAGCATCTGCAAGCCTCGGCCCTTGTACATCACCTGGCTCAAGGCCAGCCGGGTCGCCGCGTGGATGTCGGGTTCATCATCGACGATCAGCACCCGCCATGGAGCCAGCTCCAGCGCCCGGCTTGCTGCCGCTGCCGGATCATCATCCAGCAGCCAAACCTCGTCATCGGATGGAGCGGGGGGCGCTGTTGTCATGATGCTGTGAGCTCTTCCAGTGGGTTCGAAGGGTCAGGTGCCGGCAGGCCGCTTTGCTGCCTCGGGCGTCACCCGCGGCAGGCTGATCAAAAACTGCGTGCCCTGGCCCAATTGGCTGCGCAAACGCACCTGGCCTGCGAGCGTGTTGGTCAACAGGTTGTAGACGATATTCAGACCCAAGCCGCTGCCACCGGCATGACGCTGGGTGGTGAAGAAGGGATCGAAAACCTTGTCCAAATGCTCGGGCGCAATGCCGCGCCCCGTATCGGTGAACACCAACTCCAGCTGTTCGCCGACCTGCAAGATCTCGATCGAAACCGAACCCGCTTGGCCTTCGTCAAAGGCATGGCGTTGGACGTTCAGCAGCAAATTGGTCAGAACCTGAGCCAATGCGCCGGGGTAGCTGTCCATTTCAATGCCATCTGGGCAGTGAACTTCAATCTGCAGGGCGCTGCGCTTGAGCTCGCCCTGCAGGCTTTGAATCACCTCCAGGATATAGGCCCGCAAGAGGAACCTGCGGCGCGCTTCGCTGGTCTGATCCACCGCCACCTGCTTGAAACTGCGGACCAGCTTGGCCACCCGGTTCGCATTGGAGGCCAGCAAATCGGTGCATTCGCCCGCCAATTTCAGATAGTCCTGCAAGGCCTGCTTTTTGATCGTCCCTGCCGCCATCTGGTTGCTGACGTCTTGGGTCGCTTGCTGCAAGGTGGTCGCACAGGTCAGGCTGATGCCCACCGGTGTGTTGATCTCATGGGCCACGCCGGCCACCATGCCGCCCAGACTGGCCATGCGTTCGGACTGCACCAGCAACTCCGAGGTGGCGGCCAACTGCGTGAACACTCTTTCGGTGGGGCGCAGCACAGCGCGACGAATCATCACGAAAAACGTCGTCATGCCGCCCAGCAAGCCCGCCGCCAGGCCGAGCAAGGCCAGCGTGATGGCGCGCTTTGCGCTCGCCTCGGCTTCGGCATCGGTACGTTTGGCGCGCTCGGCAGCACGGTCAGAAATGAGCTCCAGTGCTGCCAGCAATGGTCGATCAGCCCCTCGGATCGACGCGTCGGTTTGTTGCGGCCGAAAACCATCGGCCTCAAACCGCACGCGGGCCTGGGCATACACCTGGCTCAGCGCCAGATGCGATTGGATCGCCGCGTCGATGGCACTGCGGTCCGCTTCCGCTGCGGCGGCACGCAGCGCCTGCAAGCCAGACTGCACCGCTTGTTGACGCGCCAGCACCGCCTGCCAGTGCTCGGCCGAACTGGCTGCATCGCTGCTGCGCAAGAGCAGGTTCTTCCACTCCTGCACCTGCCACTTGAACTCGATGGCCACATCCAGCGCCCGCTCGGCACGGTCGTGATCCGGCAAGGCTTCCTGGCTGAAGCGCTCCAGCGCCTTCCAAAGCCCATGGCCACCATACAAGGTGGCGCCGCCAATCAAGCCAAACGCCAGCGCGGCGATCAGCAACAGGTTCCGGAAGATCTGTTTGGCGGCTTGGCTCATGGCCGGGCTTTGCTCGGCTCAGGCCGCAGGGAGTACTTGCCCCGAGGGCCTAGCCTCAAAGCTTGAACACGGCGACCGATTTGGCCAACTCATCGGCCTGGGTCTGCAAGCTTTGGGCTGCCGCCGCCGATTGCTCTACCAGGGCCGCGTTTTGCTGCGTCATGGTGTCGAGTTGGTTGATGGCCTGGCCGATCTGCCCGATGCCGGTGCTCTGCTCGGCCGTCGAATGGCTGATTTCGGCCACGATATTGCTGACCCGGCTGATCGAGGCAATCACCTCCTGCATGGTGCCGCCGGCACGCTCGACCAGGGCCGCACCGGCCTCCACGCTTTCGCTGCTGGCGGTGATCAAGCCCTTGATCTCTTTGGCGGCCTCGGCCGAGCGCTGCGCCAAAGAGCGCACCTCACTGGCCACCACTGCGAAGCCTCGGCCTTGTTCACCGGCCCGCGCAGCTTCCACTGCAGCATTCAGCGCCAGGATATTGGTCTGGAAGGCAATGCCGTCGATGGTGGAGATGATGTCGCTGATCTTGTTGGATGAAGCGCTGATGCGGCTCATGGTGCTGACCACCTCGCCCACCACCTCGCCACCACGCTGAGCAACACCGGCGGCCTCGGTGGCGAGTTGATTCGCCTGCCGCGCCGAATCAGCGTTATGTTTGACGCTCGCCGTCAGCTCTTCCATTGCCGAAGCGGTCTCCTCCAGATTGGAGGCGGCCTGCTCGGTGCGGTGGCTGAGATCATGCCCACCGGCCGACACCTCGGCCGCTGCGGTAGCGATGCTGTCGGTGGCATTGCGCACATTGCCGACCACCTCTCGCAGCGAATCCTGCATGGCCTTGACGCCGCGCATCAAGTCACCGGTTTCGCACTGTCCGTGCGGGCGGATATCCTCGCTCAAGTCTTGCCCTGCAATTCGCTCCGCCGACTGCTGCACCTCGCTCAAAGGCTGAAGAATGGAACGGATATTGAACGCCGTATAAAAGCCAATCAAGGCCAAGCTACCCAGCGAAATGAAGATCAAGCTCATCCGAATGCGTTTTTCATGGGCGGCAATCTCAACCACCCCTTCATCGGCATCCTTGTCAATGGCGGCCACCAACTCGGCCAATTTCTCTTCCATCGGGCGAATTGCCTTCTTCGCGGCGCCCAAGGCCTTGTTTGCAGAAGCCGGGTCAGCGAAAGCCTTTTCACCCACTTTGCCCATGAAGAGGTCCATCTCGGACTTGTAAGCTCTCAAGCCCTCGTCGATAGCCTTGTTCAGTTGCTGCTCGGCCGGAGGAAGTTCCAATTTCGCGAGTTCTTGCTCGGCCTTGACGAAGCGGTCATAAGCCTTGCGCCAATCGACCCGGTACTTCTCAATGGCCGCAGAATCTTCAAGATTGATGACCATGTCCTTCTCGTAGCGGCGCAAATTGCCGGCTTCGGCGCGCATGGTCGAGACATAGACCAAAGACTGGTTGTCGTTGTCGACAAAGTGCTTGAATGCGTCGGTGGATGCATTCAGGCTGTAAAGCCCTGTGCCCCCGACAACCATCAACATCAACATCGAAATGCCGGCCAAGGCATACAAGCGGGCGCGCACCGTGAAATCCTGCAGATTCAGCATCGTCGGCTCCTGGGGTGACAGCCCCCTTGAGCACTCAATATATTCGAAACGCTGTTCGCACAGAAGTTAAAAGCAAGGGTGAAATCTCCCAAATTGCAACATGAGCAAGAGCCGGGGGCGGCTCAGCCCTGGATCAAACAAGCGCTCGCATGGTACGGATGAACCGCTCGGTCACGGCGCTCTGGCCCGATGGCGCCAAGGGATGCGTCGGCTGCCAACGCAGGCAGCCCGCCACATAGACTTCACGCAAGACCTGACCCTGGGACGCAAAGACCAGGCCGTCCAAGACCGAATCGGCCGGCAAACCGGCGACGCCGCTGGCCAAAGGGTCCAGGACCAAAAAGTCAGCCCGGGCTCCCTTCTCCAGGCCCCATTGCTTGAATCCGGCCGGTGCCGCGCTGCCCTTGCGCGCCGCTTCGAACAGGCGCGCAGCCGTGCTGGGCTCGCGGCCTGGGGCCGCCGCCACATTGCGCTGCTGCAGGCCCAGGCGCTGGCCGTACTCCAGCCAGCGCAGCTCCTCCACCCAGTTGCGAGTGACATGGCTGTCCGAGGCAATGCTGATGGGCACACCGGCCTCCAGCCAGCCCGAAAGATCGCAGAGGCCGTCACCGAGATTGCCCTCGGTGCCGGGGCAGATCACCACCGAGGCACCCGCAGCCGCCACCTGAGCGATCTCCTCGGGCGTGCTGTGGGTGGCATGAACCAGATGCCAACGCCGGTCGGGCAGGAAGTCGTTGCACAGCAGCTGCATGGGCCGCTGGCCGGTGGCGGCCAGGCAGTCGCGCACCTCCTGCTGCTGCTCTGAAATGTGGATGTGAATCGGGATGTCGGCATCGCCAACCAGGGCTTGCAGCTCCTGGATGTCGCCGGCATGGGCGGCACGCAGGGAATGCAGGGCCACGCCGGCATTGAGCAGCGGCCGGCCGGCGGCGCGGATGCGTTCGCTGGCGCGCCAGACCCAGGCCGCATCGGTGGCGAAGCGGCGCTGATCGCGGCGCAGAGCCGGCTCGGCAAAGCCGGCATGGGCATACAGCACCGGCAGCAAGGTCAGGCCCAGGCCCACCTCGGCGGCTGCGTCGGCCAAGGCCCAACTCATGGCCAGCTCGTCGGGGTAGGCGCTGCCGTCTTCCTGATGCTGCAGGTAGTGGAACTCGCAGACTTGCGTGTAGCCGCCCTGCAGCAGCTCCAGGTAGAGCTGGGCGCCGATGTCGCGCAGCTGTTCGGGCGTGACGCGCAGCGCCAGGCCGTACATGCGGTCGCGCCAGGACCAGAAATCGTCGTCGCCCGCCTCGCGCCGTTCGGCCAGGCCGGCAAACGCGCGCTGGAAGGCATGGCTGTGGGTGTCGACCAGGCTGGGGATAACCGGCCCATCCAAGCGCGTGACGCCTTCCGCGCAGGGCTGGCCAGCCTGCACGTGCAGCCAGTGGCCATCGGGGCCGACTTCCAGCAGCACATCGCGCTGCCAGCGACCTTCGACCCAGGCTTGTGCCGCCCAGAACTTCTGCTTCTTGTGCTCGTTCATGTTCAAGCCTGGGGATTTTTGAGCTGCCACTGCAGCAAGCTGCTCAGCAGCTGGCGAATCAAGGGCTGCACCTGCGCCGCCAGCTCGGCGTCGTAGGCGTAAGGCGGCTGTTCGCTCATATAGCAGCGCTGGCACATTTCCAGCTGCACGGCATGGACCTGCTCGGCCGGCTGGCCGTAGTGGCGGGTGATGTAGCCGCCCTTGAAGCGGCCATTGACCACCTGGGTGTACGCGCTCTGGCTGGCCTGGACCTGGCCCAGGGCGGCGGTGATTTCGGGCGCGCAGGAGCGACCCTCGACCGTGCCCAGGTTCAGATCGGGCAAGCGGCCCTCAAACAACCAAGGCAGCTCGGAGCGGATGCTGTGCGCGTCGAACAGCAAGGCATAGCCAAACAGGTTCTTCAGCCGCTGCAGCTCGGCATTGAGCGCACGGTGATAAGGCAGCCAGTAGAGCTGGCGGCGGCGCAGCTTCTCGGCCTCGTCGGGCTCCTGGCCGGCCAAGTAGAGCGGCTCGCCGGTGAAGAAGCGGGTCGGGCAGAGCTCGGTGTTGGAGGCCCCCGCATACATAGGCGTGTCCTCGGGCGGGCGGTTCAGGTCGATCAGGTAACGCGAGTAGCTCGGCACGATCAGGCTGGCGCCGAGTTCTTCGGCGATGCCGCCGTAGAGGCGCTCCAAATGCCAATCGGTGTCCTCGCTGGCCAGCGCACGCGGCTGGTAGCGCGCGCGCTGGTCATCAGGAATCAGATGACCCACATGGGGCATGCTGATCAGCAAAGGCGTGCGGCCCTGCCGCAGCTGGAAAACAGGACTCATGATCGTGCAAACAGTCTCGGGTTCATTCATGCGCGCAACTTGGCACCGCGCACCACCTGGCGCAGCGGATTGCGGCCAAAGTAATAGGCCAGTTCATTCGGATGTTCCACATCCCAGAGGCAGAAATCGGCGCGCTGGCCCGGGGCCAGCTGGCCGCGGTCCGCCAGGCCCAGGGCGCGTGCGGCGTTGATGGTCACGCCGCGCAGCGCCTCTTCCGGCGTCAGACGGAAGAGGGTGCAGGCCATGTTCAGCATCAGCAGCAAAGACAAAGTGGGCGAGGTGCCGGGGTTGTGATCGGTGGAGATGGCGATGGGCACGCCGGCGTCGCGCAAGGCCTGCACGGGAGGCAGCTTGGTCTCGCGCAAGAAGTAGTAGGCGCCCGGCAACAGCACGGCCACGGTGCCGGCCTCGGCCATGGCGGCGACACCCTCGGCGCTCAGGTATTCCAGGTGATCGCAAGACAAAGCCTTGAACTCGGCCGCCAGCTGGCTGCCGCCCTGGTCGCTGAGCTGCTCGGCATGGAGCTTGACCGGCAGGCCGGCGGCACGCGCGGCCTCGAAGATCTTGCGCGTCTGCGCCGGCGAGAAACCGATGCCCTCGCAGAAGGCATCGACCGCATCGATCAGACCCTCACGCTGCAGCAGGGGCAGCCAGTCACAGACCGCCTGCACATAGTCGTCCGCCCGGCCCTCGAACTCGGCCGGCACGGCATGGGCGCCGAGGTAGCTCGTGCGCACATCGACGCCGAGGCCGCCAAGGCGCCGCGCCACGCGCAGCATCTTGGCTTCCGAAGCCTGGCTCAGGCCGTAGCCCGATTTCACTTCGATGGTCGTGACGCCTTCCTTCATCAGGTTCAGCAAGCGGTAAGCCGCTTGCGCGTACAGCTGATGCTCGGTCGCCTGCCGCGTGGCGCTCACGCTGGAGCGGATACCGCCTCCCGCCTTGGCGATCTCTTCATAACTGGCACCCTGCAGGCGCAGCTCGAACTCGCGCGCCCGCTGGCCGCCGTAGACCAGATGGGTGTGGCAATCGATCAGGCCCGGCGTCACGACCGCGCCGCCGAGATCATGCGTCTGGGCCACATCGGCGCGCAGCTCGGGCGTCAGGTCGGCGGCCGCGCCGGCCCAGACGATGTGCTCGCCTTGGGTCAGCAAAGCGCCCTGCTCCACCCAGCCCCAGGCGGTTTCGCCACTGAGTGTGGCCAAACGGCCACCGGTCCACAGCTGTGTCTTCATGCGCGTCAAGCTCCTTCGTGTCAGTCGCCCAAACTTTCGGCCTCGCTCCAGGCCATCCACCAGGCGGCGCCTTCGCCGTCAAAAATGCAGCTCTGCCGCGCCGGACTTTCGCACCAGGCCAGGCTCAAGGGGCGCAGCGGCATGGCGCGTGCACCGTGGCTGAGCAGGCCGCCGCCGGCGGTGAACAAACCGAGCCAGCGGCTGTTGCCGGCTTCGGGCAGAAAAGGATGGTCGGCCGGCTGAACGATCAAGCGGCCGCGGCTGCGCCGGTGCATCAAATTGAAATCGCGGGTGGCGCCGCCGATCAGCTCGCAATCAGGCGCCAAGGCGCCGTCAAAGCTCAACAGTTCATCACCGACGCGCAGCTCGTATTCATACAAGCGCACACCGTCGCCGCGCAGCACCGCGAACCAGCGCTGAATGCCCTCGAAGGCCGAGAAGGGCCCGTCGCGCTCGATATCGGCCACGCTCAGGCGCACGATCCAGTCGCTGGGATTCGGCCAGGCCAGCAGCTCACGGGTCTGCCCGCCGCCGTTTTTCCATGGCTGCGGCGCCAAGTCTTCGGCCGAAATCACACTCCAACTCATTGGTGCACCCCGTCGCTGCGCTCCGACCCGCCAAGCGGATGTTCGCCCAATTCCGGGCGGCCGATCATTGTGCTCATGCTTGAAAACTCCCCTGCAATAGATAACGCGAGCCGGGGTGGGTCAAACGGACGGTGGTGACGATGCGCCCGCGGCTCAGGGTGCTGCGCTTGACCACCAAACAGGGGTCGCGCCGCGAAATGCCCAGAAGCTTAGCCTCGGATTCGCTCGGAAGCGTCGATTCGATGGTGTAGCGGGCCTCGCTGAGGGGGGCAACTTGTAACAAGTAGTGGGTCGGCGTGGTCTGGCTGAAGTCCAGGCCCATGTAATCGGGCGCACTGGCCGGGTTGACCAAGCGGTCCTCGCACTGAATCGCCACGCCGTTTTCCAGGTGCACGATGACGCTGTGGAAGAGCTCAGATCCGGCCGGCAGCTCGAACTCGGCCGCCTGCTCGGCCGTGGCGCGCAGCGTCTCCAGACGGTGCAGCACGGCCTCGTGGCGGTGGCCGCGCTCGGCGATTTCGTCGTGCACATCGCGCACGGTCAGGGTCGAAGAGATGCGGTGCAGCTGGGCCACAAAGGTGCCCACGCCTTGCACCCGCTCGATCAGACCTTCCTGATGCAATTCGCGCAGGGCCCGGTTCACCGTCATGCGGCTGACGCCAAAGGTCTGCACCAGTTCGGCCTCGGAGGGCAGCAGATCACCGGCCACCCAGTGGCCCGAGGCGATGCGTTCGCGCAGATGGTTCTGCACCTTGATGTACTGCGGTTCCGGGCTCGCTGGCGATTTTCTGACCATGGCCGGATCGTAGTTGACTTTACTTGTATAGACAACTAGAGTTCGCCACATTCCGCAGCCTCACAGGAGCCCGTCATGTCCTCACCGTCGACCACGCCCAAGACCTCTGCCCAGCCGCGCGTCGTGCGCGCCCCCACCGGCACCCAGCTCAGCTGCAAGAGCTGGCTGACCGAGGCCGCCTTCCGAATGATCCAGAACAATCTGGACCCGGTGGTCGCCGAGAACCCCGACGCCCTGGTTGTCTACGGCGGCATCGGCAAGGCCGCCCGCAACTGGGACTGCTTCGAAGCCATCCTGAGCTCGCTCAAAGAACTGGAAGCTGACGAGACCCTGCTGGTGCAGTCGGGCAAGCCGGTCGGCGTGTTCAAGACGCACCCGGACGCTCCGCGCGTGTTGATCGCCAACTCCAATCTGGTGCCGCACTGGGCCAACTGGGAGCACTTCAACGAGCTCGACCGCAAGGGCCTGATGATGTACGGCCAGATGACGGCCGGCAGCTGGATCTATATCGGCACGCAAGGCATCGTGCAGGGCACGTATGAAACCTTCGCCGAAGCCGGCCGCCAGCACTACGGCGGCTCGCTGACCGGCCGCTGGGTGCTAACGGCTGGCCTGGGCGGCATGGGCGGCGCCCAGCCCCTGGCCGCCACTTTTGCCGGCGCCTGCTCGCTGAACATCGAGTGCCAGCAATCGCGCATCGACTTCCGCTTGAAGACCCGCTATGTCGACGAGCAAGCGACCGACCTCGACGACGCCCTGGCCCGCATCGCCAAGTACACGGCCGAGGGCAAAGCCATCTCCATCGCCCTGCTGGGCAATGCGGCCGAAGTGCTGCCCGAGCTGGTCAAGCGCGCCAAGGCCGGCACCGCCATCAAGCCCGATCTGGTGACCGACCAAACCTCGGCCCATGACCTGATCAACGGCTATCTGCCGGCTGGCTGGACCGTGGAGCAATGGAAGGCTGCGGCCGCCGACCCGGCCCAGCATGCTGACCTCAAGGCCGCCGCCGCGCGCGGCTGCGCCGTCCACGTGCAAGCCATGCTGGACTTCCAGGCCATGGGCATCCCGACCGTGGACTACGGCAACAACATCCGCCAAGTGGCGCTGGAGCAAGGCGTCAAGAACGCCTTTGACTTCCCCGGCTTCGTGCCTGCGTACGTGCGCCCGCAGTTCTGCGAAGGTCGCGGCCCCTTCCGCTGGGTGGCGCTGTCCGGCGACCCGGAAGACATCTACAAGACCGACGCCAAGATCAAGGAGCTCTTCCCCCACCACGCCCAGGTGCATCGCTGGCTGGACATGGCCAAGGAACGCATTGCCTTCCAGGGCCTGCCGGCGCGCATCTGCTGGCTGGGCCTGGGCGAGCGTCACATCGCCGGCCTGGCCTTCAATGAGATGGTGAAGAACGGTGAGCTCAAGGCCCCCATCGTCATCGGCCGCGACCACCTGGACAGCGGCTCGGTCGCCAGCCCCAACCGCGAGACCGAGAGCATGGCCGACGGCTCGGACGCCGTGTCCGACTGGCCACTGCTGAACGCACTCTTGAACACCGCCGGCGGCGCCACCTGGGTGTCACTGCACCACGGCGGCGGTGTCGGCATGGGCTTCAGCCAGCACAGCGGCGTGGTCATCGTGGCCGACGGCACGGATGCCGCCGCCCAGCGCCTCTCGCGGGTGCTCTACAACGACCCCGGCACCGGCGTCATGCGCCATGCCGATGCCGGCTATGAAATCGCCAAGACCACGGCGCGTGAGCGTGGTCTGAACATGCCCATGCTGGACCCAAACTGATACCCGGACGCAGAGTTCGCAGAGAAACGCAAGGGCCGCAGAGTCTTTGCCGTTTTCGTCTCTGCGAGCTCTGCGAATCTTCGCGACCTCTGCGTCCCAACGTCTAGCTCACACCCCAACACATGAACATCGAAATCACCCCTGGCCAGCTGACCCTGGCCCAGCTGCGCCAGATCCGCAGCGGCGGCATCACCCTGAGCCTGCACGCCAGTGCCGATGCCATCATCCGCCGCAGCGCGGCCGTGGTGCAGGCCGCAGCGGCCGGCGACGCGCCCGTCTACGGCGTCAACACCGGCTTCGGCAAGCTGGCCTCCAAGCGCATCAGCAAGGAGGAGCTGGCCACGCTGCAGTTCAACCTGATCCGCTCGCACTGCGTCGGTGTCGGCGCACCGCTGCAGCCCGAAGTCGTGCGCCTGATGCTGGCCACCAAGGCCGCGTCCCTGGCCCGTGGTCACTCGGGCGTGCGCCCGGAGGTGGTGCAAAGCCTGCTCGACGTCTTCAATGCCGGCCTCGTGCCGTACGTGCCGGCGCAGGGATCGGTCGGCGCCTCTGGCGATCTGGCCCCGCTCTCGCACATGACCCTGGCCCTGCTGGGCGAAGGCGAAATGCTGGTCGACGGCAAACGCGTCCCCGCCCTGCCCGAGCTGAAAAAGCACGGCATCGCGCCTTTGGTGCTGCAAGCCAAGGAAGGCCTGGCCCTGATCAACGGCACCCAGACCAGCACCGCCCTGGCGCTGGAAGGCCTGATCCGTTTCGAGCAGGTGTATGCCTCGGCCCTCGTCTCGGGCGCGCTGAGCCTGGACGCCGCACGCGGCAGCGACGGCCCGTTTGACCCGCGCATCCACGAGGTGCGCGGCCAGCCCGGCCAGATCGAGGCCGCCCGCGCCTACCGCCAGATCCTGGCCGGCAGCGCCATCCGCGAGTCGCACAAGGAAGGCGACGAGCGCGTGCAAGACCCGTATTGCCTGCGCTGCCAGCCGCAGGTCATGGGCGCATGCCTGGACCAGGCGCGTTATGTCCGCGATGTGCTGATCCGCGAAGCCAATGCCGTGACCGACAACCCGCTGGTGTTTGCTGGTGAAGACGGCAGCAACTATATGGTCAGCGGCGGCAATTTCCACGCCGAGCCGGTGGCCCTGGCCGCCGACGCGCTGGCCTGCGCGATTGCCGAAGTCGGTGCCATCGCCGAGCGCCGCATTGCCATGCTGATCGACGCCAGCGTCTCGCGCCTGCCGCCCTTCCTGACCGAGAACGCCGGCCTGAACTCGGGCTTCATGATCGCCCACGTCACCGCCGCCGCCCTGGCCAGCGAGAACAAGAGCCTGGCCCACCCGGCCAGCGTGGACAGCCTGCCCACCAGCGCCAATCAGGAAGACCATGTCTCCATGGCCACTTTCGGCGCGCGCCGCCTGGGCAATATGCTGGACAACACCGCCCACATCATCGGCATCGAGCTGCTGGCCGCCGCCCAAGGCATCGAGTTCCTGCGCCCGCTGAAGAGCTCGGCGGCGCTGGAAGAGGTGCACGCCCTGGTGCGCAAGACCAGCCCGGCCATGCCCACCGACCACTACCTGGCCCCCAGCATCGAAGCCGCCACCGCCCTGGTGTCCTCGGGCGAACTGGCAGCCCTGGTGGAACGGGATGGCGGCATCGTGGTGCTGCCGTGATGGTGCTTTGAGAACAGCAAAGCCGGCCTGAGGCCGGCTTTTTTCTTGGGCGACGGGGAGTGCCGCGCCAAGGGCGACTGGCCGGCGCTGAGCTCGCGCTCACAAACCCAAATCCAGCGCCCGCGAGGCCCCCTCCAGTGCGGGCGACACCGCCGCGTCGATGACGTGGCAGGGAATCGGCGCAAGGAAGCCGGACAGCCGACCCTTGCCTTCGAAGCGGCTGCGGAAGGTGGAGCTGCGCAGCTCTTTCAAGAGGCGCGGGGCGATGCCGCCGCCGATGTAGACGCCGCCGCGGGCGCCCAGGGTCAGGGTGACGTTACCGGCCATGCTGCCGAGGAAGCCGCAGAACAAGGCGATGGCCTGGGCGGCGGTGGCGTCGCCGGCCTCGGAGCGGCCGAGTACCTCGGCGGGCTCCAGGCTGAGGACCGGCTGGCCGTTCAGCTCGGTGCAGGCTTGGTAGAGATTGACCAGGCCCGGACCCGAGAGCGCGCGTTCGGCGGAAACATGGCCGAAGCGCCGGCGCAGGCGGGCGATCACGGCATCTTCGAAATCATCGAGGCCGGCCAGGGTGGCATGGCCGCCCTCGCCCGACACCGGCCACCAGCCGCCGCCGGGCAGCGGCATCAGGCCGGCCACGCCGAGGCCGGTGCCGGCGCCGATCACGGCCAGCGGCGCACCGGCCACGGCCTCGCCGGGGCCCAGCGCATGCAGCTGCGCCGCCTTCAGATCCGGGATGCCCAAGGCCAGGGCCGCAAAGTCATTGATCACGGTCAGGCGCTTGAGGCCCAGCTCGCGCTGAAGGCCGCTGATCGAAAAGGACCAGGCGCCATTGGTCATGCGCACCTCATCACCGCTGATCGGATAGGCAATGCCGATGGCCAGGGCTTGCGGGCGCGGCAGGGCCTGGCTTTCCAGATAGGCCTCGACGGCCGCGGCCAGCGACACATGCTCGGCGCCGCGGTAGTTGGCGCAGGCGCGCAGCGGGGCGCCGGGTGCATCGACCCAGGCAAAGCGGGCATTGGTGCCGCCGATATCGGCCAGCAGGCGGGGAAAGGTGTCCGGGCTAGGAACAGGAGTCAACATGGCAGGTGGTCAGTAGGCAATGGGAACGATGGCGCTCAGGCCGCCGCGCGGTACGGCGCACACAGGCGCTCGACATAGGCTTGGTGGGGCGGCAGGCCGGCCAGCTGGCGGCTGACCTGCGTGCGGATGCTGGCGAGGAAGTGCGAGAGCTCGTCGTCCCCCATCAGATCGGCCACCGGGTGGTGGTGCTGGGGAGTGATGCCCTGACCCATCATGACCTGGATCCAGGAGTTTTCGGCAAACAGCTCGTCCAGCGGGCGGAACACGCGCGCGGTCTCACGGAACAACTCGATGCGGTGGCGCAGGGTCTCGGGCACGGCCATCGTGCGCACATGGCGCCACAGGGCCGAGTCGTCGCGCTCGGTCACGTGGTAGTGCAGGATGATGAAGTCACGGATGTGCTGCAGGTCCTGCGTGGTCTGCTGGTTGAACTCGCGCACGTCCACCTCGCGGATGCCACCGGCGGGGAACAAGCGCATCAGCCGGATGGCCGCGCGCTGCACCAGATGGATGCTGGTGGATTCCAGCGGCTCGATGAAGCCGCTGGCCAGGCCCATGGCCACGCAGTTGCGGTGCCAGACCTCGTGGCGCTGGCCCGGCTGGAAGCGCAAGAGGCGCGGTTCGGTGATCAGCTCGCCCTCGACATGGCGGCGCAGCATGTCGGGCGCATCGGCGTCCGAGAGCTCGCGGCTGCTGTAGACCAGGCCGTTGCCCACGCGGTGTTGCAAGGGGATGCGCCACTGCCAGCCGAAGGGATGAGCGATCGAGCGGGTGTAGGGCGGCGCCTCGCGCACCGCCGCCGTCTGCACCGCCACCGCGCGGTCGCAGGGCAGCCAATGGCTCCAGTCTTCATAGCCGACGCCCAAGGTCTGGCCCAGCAGCAAAGCGCGGAAGCCGGTGCAGTCGACGAAGAGATCGCCCTCTATGCGGCTGCCGTCTTCCATTTGCAGGGCCGTCAGATCGCCCTCACCCGGCTGCTCGCGCAGCACGGCGGCGATCTTGCCCTCGATGCGGCGCACGCCATGGGCCTCGGCCAGGCCGCGCAGAAAGCGGGCATAGCGCGTGGCATCCAGGTGGTAGGCATAGTTCATGCCGTTGTTCGGCAGGTGGGCAAAGCGCTGCTCTTCAGCGGCGCGCAGCTCCAGGCAGTACTCGCCGTAGGGCGCCGCCAGACCGCGCTCGCGGCCCTTGAGCCAGAAATGCTGGAAGCCGGCGCTCCAGTGGTCTTTGCCTGTCAGGCCGAAAGAGTGGATGTAGTCCTCACCCGGCACCTTCCAGCCTTCAAACTTGATGCCGAGCTTGAAGGTCGCCTGCGTGGCGGCCATGAACTCCGCCTCGTTCAGGCCCAGCAGTTCGTGGAAGGTGTGCAGAGCCGGGATGGTGGCTTCGCCGACGCCGATGGTGCCGATCTCCTCGGATTCGACCAGGCGAATGTCGAGCAGCTTGCCCATCAGCTTGCCCATCAGAGCGGCCACCATCCAGCCGGCGGTGCCGCCGCCAGCGATGACGACGCGGCGCACCGGCTTGGTGGATGAGGGGGTCTCGGGGTGAATCGCTTGGACCTTCATGGTGAGGACCTTTCCTTCTTGTCTCGACGTTCGTTTCTTGTTGGTCTTTTTCTTGTTTGCATCCGCTGAGAATCGCTGTCCTCAGCGGTTCAGCTTCTTCAGCAGCCAGGCCCTCATGCGGCGCATGCCTGCCTCGTTGAAGGGCGCCAGCAGGCTACGCGCTGGCGCCGGAATATGGGCCGCCGTCTGCGCATCGGCTTCGAAAACATAATGGTCAAACAGTGCTCGCCAGGCGGCCCGCTCGGCGGGCGGCAGATCACGGACCGTGGCCAGGGCCAACCATAGCGCGGTGTTGGGGGAGTCAGACCATGCCGGGCTGCGCCGCCACCAGTAGTTCACCAACACATTGAGGGCGTCGAGCCCCTCGACCTGGTGCCACCAGAGGCTGGGGATGTAGATCGCATCTCCGGGCTCCAACTCGACCACCTGGGCGCGCGCCAGAGCATTCGCAAAGCGCGGAAAGCGCTGCAAATCGGGCGCCGAGGGGTTGGCCAGGCTGATGGGTTGGCCGGCGGGCGTGAGGTCCAGTGGGCCGACATAAAGATCACCGACCGCATCGGGCGGGAACAGGGTGAAGCGCCGGCGACCGGCGGCACAGCAGGCGAGGTTGGACGGCCAATCCTGGTGCGCGGGCACGGTGATGCGATTGCCCATCCAGAGGCTGGCCAAAGGCGCCTCGGGCGTATCCAAAGCCAGACTGTGTTCGGCTGCGAAACCGGGCAAGCAGGTCTCGACCGTGGTCGAGCCCATGTAGAGATAAGGGCTGGGGGTCAGGTCTTGCCAAGCCAGCAGCTGGGCCAGCACCTGGTCAAAAGGCAGGATCTGGCGGCTGAAGTTGAAGCCGCTGAAATCCTCGGTGTAGGCGATCCGACCGGCGCTCTCGGGAGCCATCTGGAACACACCCACTGTGGCGCCCTGCCATTTGCTTTGCAGGCAGGCGGCCACAGCCCCCGCGCCCTGGGCTGCCGCCCGGACGACCGGCCAGTGCGCCGCCAGGCCGCGCAGCACGCAAGGCACATCCAGCGACAAGACCTCGGGCGGAAGGTGCCCGGGGCGCTGGACCTTCAGTTCAAGCATGGCGCTCGCGTTGCTGTTCACGAGCAATCAGTTCCGGCAGGTGCGACAAGGAAGCCAGTGCCATGGCAATCGGCAGCCAATGTCCCTGCTCGTGCAGCTGCGCGACCGCCGCGCCCGGCAAAGCCGCCAGGCGGTCTTCATCGATCACGAAATAGCCGGCCAGGCGCCGCACCTGGCCGGAGGCTTGCTCGACATCCAGGCTCATCGGCTCCAGCAGCTGGTGCTGCAAGAGCGCATCGATGAACTCGGGCAGCGCCAGCATGCCCAGATGCAGTGCCTGCAAGACGGACAGGCGATGCTCGAGCACAGCCGACTGACCACCTTGCGGCAGGAACAGCGGCTCACCCTCGCTGCGGCTCAGGCGTGGGCTGTCCAGGTCGACATGAACCACCCACTCCTCCCCATCGCGCCCGACCAGAAAAGGCTGGCGCTCCAGGGCCCAGGGCAGATGCCCGGCCTGCCAGCCCTGCGGGCCGAGGAACTGGTTGTGCGACTCGAACAAGCCCAGCAAGGCCACGGGCTGGAAGCGAGCCGCGCCACCGGCGCTCTCCTGGAACACGATGGGGAAATGCGCCTGCATCTGCCTGAACTCCGCAGGCACCGTGGGCACGGCGCTGGCGGCATCACCCCAGCTGGCATCGAGCCGCGTTTGCAGACGCAGATCGGCATGGTTGACGTTATCAAGCAGAACGGGGCGCATCAGAACAGCTCCAAGGGTCAGAAGGCGTAGCGGGCGCTCAGCATGTAGCGGCGACCAGTCTGGGTGAAGTACAGCGTTTCCTCCTTGGCCCGGCCGTGAACGCGCTGGACGCCGTCGTTCAGGTTCAGAGCCTCGAAGTTCACGCTGAGCTTCTTGCTGAACTTATAGCCTAAGCTGAGGTCCCATTGACCGTAAGCCTCGGTATAAGCCGGACCGGCACTGCCGAAGACGTCGGCGCTGGTGCTGCTCAGGAACTCATCGCGCCAGTTGTAGGCCACGCGGGCGCTGTACTTGTCATCCTCGTAGAAACCCACCAAGTTGGACGAGTTGCTCATGCCCAGCAAGGCGTTCTGCTCAGTCAGGTTCAGGTTGTCGTACTTCAGCCCGGACTTGACCCAGGTGTAGTTGGCGGCCACGCCGAATCCCGTCTTGCCGAAGGCATGCTGCAAGTTCAGCTCCATGCCCTTGATGGAGTCGCTGCGCTGGTTGGTCGGCGCTGTGATGGTGAAGGCAGCCACCGGGTCACCGGTCTGTCCGGCGATGGTGCCCAGCGGATTGCCGTTGCCATCGAAGCCGGTGCGAATCACGCCCTTGGTCCCGTTGTAGGTGTTGAGGATGTAACCGCGGATGCACATCGCGTCCTTGGTCGGGCAGTTCTTGCTGACGGCTTCGTTGTAGAGCGCGCCGCCAATCGGCGAGGTCAAACCGGCCGGTGTCGACTGCAAGGTGCTGCTGCCGATGAAGTTGCTGATGTTCTTGCGGAACAGGCCCAGCGCGGCGTAGCTCGACTTGGCGTAGTAGTACTCGGCCGAGAGGTCGAAGTTCTTGGACAGCAGCGGCTTCAGGCCTGGGTTGCCCTGGCTGCCGGAGCCGCCGTTGACGCGGAAGTCTGACAGCGTCACGCCACCCTGGATCGCACCCCAGCCGGGCCGGCCGATGGTTTCGCCGTAGCTGGCGCGCACCTTGACCTTGTCGCTGAGCTCAGCTTCCCAGTCGATGCTGGGCAGCAGGTACTTGTAGCTGCCCGACAGCGCGGTGAAGTCCGAGGCGCCGCGAACCAGGGCGAACTCATTGGCTGACACCCAGTTGATGCCGGTGACGATGGGCACCAGGGCTTGGGAGTCGACCTTGGTGCGCTCGTAGCGCAGGCCGATATTGGCGCTCATGGGCACGCCCCAAACCCAGTCCTTGCCATATTGCACATAGGCGCTGGTGGACTTTTCCTGGGTGCGGCGGTCGTCGGTGAAGTTGGACGAAGGCACGAACCACTTGTCGCTGCCGTCTGCCTTGATTGCCGCCGCGCGCACGGCCTGGAAGTCCCACAGGTAGAAGTTGTTGAACAGATTGCCGCCATTGCTGCCCATGGAGTGGGCAAAGTAGTTCTGCAACTGGCCGGCCTGGAACAGGTTGTCGGGGTAATCGCTCGGCTTGTTGTGGCCACCCCAATCGTCCTGCTGAACATTGGCGAAGGCGGTGCGGTTCTTGACCTTGCTCATGCCGACACCGAAGTCCAGACCCGAGCTCTCGTTCAGCACGTACTTGCCCTTGAACTGCGCCTGGTCGATCTGGTTGCGCATATAGCTGTTGCGGAAGGACGAACCCGTCACTTGCAGCAGGCTGGGGCTGGCGGCCGGATCACCGGCCAAGCCAATGCTCAGCACCGGGAACTTCTGCGAGAAGTCGGCCGTGGCGCTGGCGCGGTTGTACATGGACACGCCGAGCGTGGAGTTGCTGCCGAAGGGGCTGTCGGCGCCCGAGGTGGCGGTCGAGTGGTGGGCGTCGAGCTCCAGGGTCAGCGCATTCGAGGCCTTCCAGGCCACGTTCAGGCCGGTCGACTGGTTCTTGTTCTTGGTGCCGAAGATGCTGCCGGCCATGGCCACGTCGGCCGGGGCCTTGGGGTCATAGGTTTCGGTATAGGTCAGCGGCGCGGCGATCGGGCCATTGGTCCAGCTGGACGAAGACGGGCCGAAGTTGAACCAAGCCGAGAGCTCGCTGCGCTTGGAATGGATCTTGTTTTCCGAGTAGGTGTGGTCCAAGGTCGTGGTCACGTCCTGCACCGGGCGGAACTGCAAGACCAGCTGGCCGTTGGTGCGGGTGCGCTCGAAGGAGTTCAGGCTGTAGCGCATCTCCTGCGGCACGACATAGAGGTCGGTCGGCTTGGGGCGATTGGTGATCTTGTCGGCACCCGCCTGGCCCGGCAGCGGGATGGTGCCCCAGTTCTGCTCGTCGCCCTTGAAGGTGCGCCAGCCGGCATCCACCGCGGCTTGGTTGTAGCCGCCGTTGCGCTTCTGGATGCTGCCGATCAAGGCGATGCCGAAGCGGCCATCGGCCGAGACATCGCTGTAGATGCCGGACACCTCGGGCGTCATCTGGCTGCCGTTCAGGCTGTCGGGTAGACGCTTGTTGGAATCGTCGCTGACCAACTTGACGCCGACGTTGGCCACGCGCTGCTTGTTGTCCAGCGGGCGGGCGGTCTTGATGTTGATGGTGGCACCGATGCCGCCGGTTGGCGAGTCGGCCCGGCTGGTCTTGTAGACCTCCAGGGCAGCCACGCCTTCCGAGGCCAGATTGGCGAAGTCGAAAGAGCGCGAGTTGGAGGCAAAGGTGCTGCCGAGGCTGGAGGCGGGCATCTGGCGGCCATTCAGCAGCACCAGATTGAAGTCGGGGCCGACCCCGCGCACGGTGACCTTGGACCCCTCACCGAGCGAGCGGTCGATGGACACGCCGGCGATGCGCTGCATCGATTCGGCCAGGTTGGTGTCCGGGAACTTGCCGATGTCCTCGGCCACGATGCCATCCACCAAGCCGCGTGCGTTGCGTTTGAGGTTGAGGGAGGACTCCAGGCTCTGGCGGATGCCGGTCACGACAACGGCGTCGAGCTGGGCCTTGTTGGCGTCTGCAGGAGGGTTGTTCGCTTGCTGCGCATGCGCGGCGAGACTGGCCACCAGCAGGCCCACCGCGCTTGCCGAACGGGACAAACGAATGACGGGTCGAGGATTTCTCATGAACTTGTCTCCGGGTATTTTTTGAAGGTCTGCCCAATGAAACGCTTGAAAGCGCTTTCATTGCCATCAAGAATCGCGCATTTGCAAGCGCTTTCAAATTAGGCAACACCCTAGGTTGCCCCCTAGCCGCAACGCCAATCCCCTAGCTTGACCAGCCTGCAATCGGTTTCAGCGCATGTTCACGCGCCGGCTCGGCCGCAAGCCCGCCGCCGCCTCAACGAATCGCCCGGCGGACCGATTCGCGCAACACCAATTCCGGCGCCGCCAGCCGCACTGCAGGCGCTTCGCCACGCAGCAGGCTGAGCATGGCACCCGCCGCCTGCGCGCCCGTCTCATAGACGGAATGGCGCACCGTGCTCAATGGCGGCATGGTGTAGCGCGACATGATCAGGTCGTCAAAACCGACGATGGAGACATCGTCCGGCACACGCAGATTGCGCCGCGCCAGGCCCAGGATGGCGCCGTAGGCCATCTGGTCGTTGGAGCTGAAGATGGCGCTGAAGGCCACATCACGCTCCATCAAGCGGCTGATCGACAACATGCCGCCGGCCTCGGTGTAATCGCTCTGCACAATCAGCTCGGGCTCGACCGGAATGCCGGCGGCTGCCAAGGCATCCAGGTAGCCGTTCTGGCGGTCGATGGCGTCGTCATGGACTTGATCGCCGAGCAAAAGGGCGATGCGCCGGTGGCCCAGCGAGATCAAATGCTCGGTGGCCAGGCGGGCGCCGGCGCGGTTGTCAAAGCTGAAGCTGAACAGGCGTTCGCCCGTCACCTGCCGCCCCACCACCACCATGGGCACGCTGTCGGACAGGGCCTCCAGCTCCTGGTTGTCTAGGCGGCCGGCCAGCACGATGACGCCGTCCACGCGGCGCGACAACAGGGTCTCAATGGCCTTGCGCTCATCGGCCTCGTTCCAGTTGCCGCTGACGAACAAGGGCACATAGCCGGCCGCTTCCAGCTCCACCTCAATACCGCTGAGTGCCTCGCCATAAAAGGGGCTGCTGATGCGCTGGGTGACCACGCCGATGCTCATGGTGCGGCCGCCCGCCAGGCCGCGCGCCACCGGGTTGGGGCGGAAGCCGAGGCTGCTGATGGCTTCGTCCACCGCCGCCCGCTTAAGCGCGCTGACCGTGGCCGTGCCATTGAGGATGCGCGACACGGTGCTGGGCGAGACGCCGGCCCGGGCCGCCACCTGCTCGAGCGTGACGACGCCCTCGGCACGGCTTGACGGCGCTTTCTTGGCTGCGGGTTTGGCTTGCACTGAGGGTCCTTGACACGGGGGCTGGACAGTGTAGGCGGCCCCAAGCGCGACCCAACACCGGCTCCGCGCTTGCCCCACTAGGGTTTACGCGGCTTGGTGCGCCGAGCTGGCCGGCACAGAATCGTGAAAGCGCTTTCAAAGCGTCAACAAACAAAAAACAATGACACGAGACAAGTCCCCCGACACGCGTCGGCGCCAGTTGCTGGCTGCAGCGGCGCTCGCGCCTCTGACCCACAGCGCGCCGGCTCAGAGCGAACCGCCGCGCCTGGTTGTGGCGGCCTTTCCGCTGCTGGACCAGGTCATCAAGCAGGCCCTGCCCGCCTGGAGCCAGGCGCATGGCGGTGTGCAGGTCGAAGTGATCAGCCGCCAGTACGACGACCACCACACGGCCATGACCACGGCCCTGTCTTCGGCCAGCGCCAGCCATCTGCCCGATGTGATCGCGCTGGAGACCATGTATATGGGCCGCTTCTCGCTGGGCGCCGGACTGCAGGACCTGTCTGGCCCACCCTATCTGGCCGAAGGCCTGCGCGAGCGTTTCGTGCCCTTCGCCTTCGAGCAGGCGCGCAACCGCGAAGGCGCGGTGGTGGCGATTCCCGCCGACATCGGCCCGGGCTCGATGTTCTACCGCGCCGATGTGCTGGAGCGCGCCGGCCTGGGCCTGAAGGACCTGAGCGAAAGCTGGGAGGCTTACGTGCAAGCCGGCGTGCAGATCAAGGCCCGCACCGGCGCCTACCTGCTGGCCCATGCACGCTATCTGAAGGACATCGTGCTGTTCTCCAGCACCCCGGCCGGCCAGAGCATTTACTTCGATGCTCAGGGCCGGCCCAGCATCAGCAGCCCGCTGTTCCAGCGCGCCTTCGAGCTGGCGCAGAAGGTGCGGCGCCTGGGTCTGGACGCCATCGTCGACACCTGGCGCAATGACTGGAGCGAACACCTGCGCCGCGGCAAGCTGGCAACCGAGCTCTCGGGCGCATGGATGGCCAGCCAGATGGCCAAATCGGTGGCGCCCAACACCCATGGCCTGTGGCGCGCAGCCCAGCTGCCCGGCGGCAGCTTCGGCGGCTGGGGCGGCAGCTACTACGCCATCCCGCGCCGGTCCGACTCCAGCCGCAAAGCCCTGGCCTGGTCGCTGATCCAGCACCTGACCCTGAGCCGCGAGCTGCAGCTCAGCGCCTTCAAGAACCAGGACGCCTTCCCCGCCCTGCTCAGCGCCCAGGATGACCCCTTCTTCGACGAACCGGTCGATTTCCTCGGCGGCCAACGCGCACGCCAGTTGTGGCGCGAGGCAGCCCGCCGCATCCCCGCCCGCCCCCTGCACCGGCAGAACAAGTTCGCCGAAGAGGTGGTCAATGGCGAGCTCGACAACGTGCTGATCTACGGCAAGTCCATTCCCAAGGCCCTGGCCGATGCCCAGGCCTTGCTGGTTCACAGGGCCACACGATGATGATGAACAAGACGAGTCCGTCATTTCGCCTGCCCCGCGCCTGGGTGCCCTATCTGCTGCTCAGCCCTTTCCTGAGCCTGTTCGCAGTCTTCGGCCTGTTCCCGCTGCTGTTCTCGCTGTGGATGGCCTTCCAGAGCTGGGAACCCACGGCCGGGCTGGAGGCCATGCGCTTCACCGGCTTGGAGAACTTCATCTTCGTGCTCGGCGACGCCTGGTTCTGGAAAGCCCTGGGCAACACGCTCTGGCTGGCCGTGTTCTCGGGCCTGCCCCAGCATCTGGTGGCCCTGCCGCTGGCCGTCTTCATCAACCGCGCTTTCGGGCGCCACGGCCACAGCGTCGCGGCCGCCTACTTCCTGCCCTACATCACCTCGACGGTGGCCATCGCCATGATGTTCACGTCCCTGCTGTCCACCGACTACGGCCTGATCAATGCCATGCTCAAGTGGGCCTTTGGCATGGAGGCGATCAACTGGCTGTGGCAGCCGCAGACCCTCAAGCCGGCCGTGGCCATGGTGGTGTTCTGGCGCTATGTGGGTTTCAACCTGGTGCTCTACCTGGCCGCCCTGCAGACCATTCCGCGCGAGCTCTACCAAGCCGCCAAGCTGGACGGCGCGGGCTCCTGGTCCTGCTTCCGCTACATCACCCTGCCGGCGCTCAAGCCCATGATGTTGTTTGGAATAACCCTGAGCATCATCGGTGGCATGCAGCTTTTCGAAGAACCGTTCATTCTGACCAACGGCCGCGGCGGCCCCGACCAGGCCGCCATGACGGTGGCCATCTACGTCTACCGCCTGGCCTTTGACTTCAGCGACTTCGGCGCCGCCAACGCCATCTCCTGGCTGCTGTTCGCCCTGCTGGCCACCATGACCTGGCTGACCAACAAAGCCTTCAAGGACCGCAAGCCATGAGCCGCCTGACGACAAAAACTCTCTCACGCGGGGCCGCCTACCTGCTGGTGGGTGGTGGGGCCCTGCTGATGCTGGCGCCCTTCTACTTCATGTTTGTGTTCGCCACCCAATCGAACGCGGCCATCTTCAATGTGCCGCCGCCGCTGTGGTTCGACGGCGAACTGGGCCGCAATCTGCAGACCCTGACCACCCGCCTGCCTTTCTGGCGCAATCTGGGCTGGAGCCTCTATGTGGCGCTGATGTCCACGGCTCTCACCCTGCTGTTCTGCTCCATGGCCGGCTATGCCTTTGCCATGCTGGAGTTCCGCTTCAAGCAGCCGCTGTTCCTGCTCGTCATGGGCACCCTGCTGGTGCCCCCCTTCATGACCATGATCCCCAACTTCATGGTCATGGACGCCCTGGGCTGGCTGGACACCCACCGCGCGCTCTACATCCCCGGAGCGGCCGGCGCCTTCGGCATCTACCTGGTGCGGCAATTCGCGGCCGCCTCGGTGCCCATGGAGCTGCTCAAGGCCGCGCGCATGGATGGCTGCAGCGAGTTCGGCATCTACTGGCGCATCGCCCTGCCCCTGCTGCGCCCGGCCCTGGGCACCCTGGGCCTGATCACCTTCATCGCTTCCTGGAACAACTTCATGGCCCCGCTGGTGGTGCTGCGCCAGGCCGAGAGCTACACCCTGCCCCTGGCCCTGCGCAGCCTGCAGGCCACCGTCAACACCGAGTGGGGAGCCATCATGGCCGGTTCGGCCATTGCGACTCTGCCCCTGATCGTCCTCTTCGTCATTTCATCCCGCCAACTGATCGCCGGTCTGACCGCTGGCGCCGTCAAATAATGTCCGCTGCAACTCACACCCCCACCTCCACAGCTGACGTTCCCGCCAGCTTCCCGGCCGACTTCCTGTTCGGCGTGGCCACCAGCAGCTTTCAGATCGAAGGCGCGACCCATGTCGACGGCCGCGGCGAATCGATCTGGGACCGCTTCTGCCGCCAGCCCGGCGCCATCTCCGATGGCAGCAATGGCGACATCGCCTGCGAGCATTTCGATCGCCTGGAGCAGGACCTGGACCTGATCGCCTCGCTGGGCGTCAACTGCTACCGCTTCTCGCTGGCCTGGCCGCGCATCCAGCCCACGGGCCGGGGTGAGTGGAACGCCGCCGGCCTGGGCTTTTACGAGCGCCTGGTCGACGGCCTGCTGGCGCGCGGCATCAAGCCGGTCGCCACGCTTTACCACTGGGACTTGCCGCAAGCCCTGCAAGACCAGCAAGGCGGCTGGGCTGCGCGCGACACGGTGCACCGCTTTGTCGACTACGCCCGCCATGTGCAAAAGCATCTGGGCGACCGGCTCTACGCCCTGTCCACCCACAACGAACCCTGGTGCACCGCGACCCTGGGCCATGATCAAGGCGTGCACGCGCCGGGCCTGCGCGACCGCGCGCTGGCGGCTCAGGTTTCGCACCACTTGCTGCTCAGCCACGGCTTGGCCATGCAAGCCATGCGCGCCGAAGGCGGCTGCAAGAACCTCGGCATCGTGCTGAACATGGGCCCCAGCGTGCCCGCCACTGCCCACCCGGCCGACATCGCCGCCGCCCGCCTGGCCGACGCAAAGAGCCGCCGCTGGTACAGCGACCCGCTGTTCAAGGGCGAGTACCCGGCCGAAGCCCTGGCCGACCTGGGCGCCGATGCCCCCAAGATCGAGGCCGGCGACATGGCCGCCATGCGCGCGCCCATGGACCACCTGGGCATCAACTACTACACCCGCTATGTGGTCAACGCCGACGGCAAGCCCTGGGTCGCGCGCGAGCACGGCCTGCCCGCTTCGGACATGGACTGGGAGGTCTACCCCGAAGGCCTGACCGACATCCTCTGCCGCATGCACGCGGATTACCCCGACATGCCGCCGCTCTACATCACCGAGAACGGCGGCGCTTTCCCCGACCAGACCGTGGTCGACGGCCATGTGCACGACCTGGACCGCCTCGACTACCTACGCACCCACATCGCCGCCACCGCCGAGGCCCGCCGCCGTGGCGTGCGGGTGGACGGTTATATGGTGTGGAGCCTGATGGACAACTTCGAATGGGGCTTTGGCTACTCCAAGCGCTTCGGCATCGTCCATGTCGACTACGAAACCCAGGTGCGTACGCTCAAGGCCAGCGCGCTCTGGTACCAAGACCTGCTGCGCCAGTGGCGCGCCCAAGGTTGAAGCCGGAGGATGCCCTCATGATGCACAAGAATCTGCACCCCAGCCGGCCGCTGATGGCGGCCCTGGCCTCTTTGCTGGTCGCTTGCGGTGGCGGTGGTGCGACGGCATCACCGTCCCCAGCGCCCGCGCCTGCGCCCGCACCGTCACCAGCCCCCGCCCCCGCTCCAACACCAGCGCCGTCAAACCGCTGGACCCTGGTCTGGTCCGATGAATTCGAAGGGGCCGCCGGCACCCTGCCCAATGCCAAGCATTGGAACTACGACCTCGGCAACAAGGAAAGCAATGGCTGGGGCAACCACGAGCTGCAGTACTACACCGCTGCCGCCCGCAATGCCGCACTCGACGGCCAGGGCCATCTGCTGCTGCGGGCCGAGAAGCAAGCCAACGCCGGCCCGTGCTGGAACGACAAACCCTGCGAGTACAGCTCGGGCCGCCTGCGCAGCGACGGCAAGGTCAGCTTCAGCTACGGCAAGCTGGAAGCGCGCATCAAGATTCCCGGCGGCCCCGGCATCTGGCCGGCCTTCTGGACCCTGGGCGAAGACAAGCTGCCCTGGCCCGCAGCCGGCGAAATCGACGTGCTGGAGAACATCGGCAAGGAGCCCAACAACGTCTACGGCACCGTCCATGGTCCCGGTTACTCCGGCGCCCAGGGCATTGGCAAGAAGTACAGCGCCGCGCAGCCGATTTCCCAGGATTTCCATGTCTTCACCCTGATCAAACGCCCGCAAGAGCTGGTCTGGCTGATTGACGGCGTCGAGTACCACCGCCTCACGCCCGCCGGCCTGCCCGCCGGCGCGCCTTGGGTGTTCGAGCGCGCCTTCTTCGTCATCCTCAATCTCGCCGTCGGCGGCGACTGGCCCGGCAACCCCGACGCCAGCACGCCCTTCCCGGCAGAGATGCAGGTCGACTGGGTACGCATCTACAAAGAGGACTGAAGCGTGAACGTTTTTCTACTGCGCGGCCGCCATGCGTCCTTGGCCCTCGCTCCGGAATCCTCACGTACATCACAGTACGTTCCGGCTCCTGCGCTCCGTCCGCCT
The DNA here is from genome assembly GCF_025717675.1 of Paucibacter sp. DJ2R-2. Classification (GTDB taxonomy): domain Bacteria; phylum Pseudomonadota; class Gammaproteobacteria; order Burkholderiales; family Burkholderiaceae_C; genus Paucibacter_A. The sequence goes on along the minus strand of NZ_JAJIRT010000013.1, from coordinate 76,789 downwards.
AGCCTGACGGCCGCTCGCGACGAAAAACAAGCACCTAACAGATCATGCTGCGCATGCTGAGCCACGACTTCACGCCGGTACTCACGCACGGCGGCGTGTCCGCACGCGCTGCCGGCCAGGGCCAGGAGCCGGAAGGCACAGCCTGCCATTTCGCCATCGACTGGTCACGCATCTACCCCAAAGGCGTGGGCGCCCGCGCCGATGCCGCCAGCTTGGGAGAGGTCTCGTGCGAGGTCGACCGCATGCTGGCGCAAGGCCTTCAGCCCTGGGCCACCCTGCACCGGGGTCAGCTGCCGCCCGCCCTGCTGGAGCAAGGCGGCTGGTTGAAGCGCTCAACCATCGGCGCCTTTGCCGACTTCGCCCGCCTGATGGGCGAACAGCTGGGTGATCGGGTGCGGCATTGGATCACTCACGACGACGCGGGCCATGCAGCCCTGGACTTGAACGCCGCGTCGGGTGTCGACTCACGAACATTGCACCGCGCCTTGCAGAACAGCCACCATCGCCTGATCAGCCATGGGGAAGCACTGCGTGCCCTGCGCAGCGCAGCCCCGGGTGCGCAGGTCGGCCTCATCCTGAGCCTGCAGGCGATTCGGCCGGCCAGCCACCGAGCCGCCGACCTGGCCACGGCCCTGCGCCAAGACGGCCTGCGCAACCGCTGGTGGCTGGACCCGCTGTTCGGCCGCGGCTACCCCATGGATGTGCTCCAGACCCTGGGCGTCGACGCGCCCATCGTGCTGCCCGGCGATCTGCGCAGCATGGCCAGCCCCTGCGACTTTCTCGCCATCCGGCCCCAGCGCCACGAACAGCATGCCTCCTTCGGGCCTGAATCCGAAGTCGACGCGGCCCGCATCCTCGAGCTGCTGGAACGCGTGCACCACGATTACACGCCGCCAGCGCTCTATCTGATCAGCCCCGAGGCCTCGGCCCCAAGCCCAGCGCGGACCTCGGCCCACCTCATGCCCAGCGGCCCCTCGCCGCGCTCCTTCCCTCGCACCGAAAGGGTCTCGTTTTGAGCCGCGTCTGCATCCAAGGCCTCAACATCCGCTTCGGCGGTCACGAGGTCATCCGTCACCTCGACCTCGACGTCCAGTCCGGCGAGTTCCTGGTTCTGCTGGGCCCCTCGGGCTGCGGCAAATCGACCCTGCTGCACAGCATTGCCGGCCTCAACCCGATCAGCGGTGGCCGCATTCTGATCGGCGACAAGGACATGAGCCAGGCCGAGCCCAGCGCCCGCGGCGTGGGCATGGTGTTTCAGAGTTATGCGCTCTATCCGCATATGAGCGTGCATGACAACCTGGCCTTCCCGCTCAAGATGGCCGGCCTGCCCAAGCCCGAGATCGAAGCCCGGGTGAAGCGCGCCGCCGCCATGCTGCAGCTGGATACGCTGCTGGAGCGCCGCCCGGCCCAGCTCTCCGGCGGCCAGCGCCAGCGCGTGGCCATCGGCCGCGCCGTGGTGCGCGAGGCCAGCGTGCTGCTGCTGGACGAGCCGCTGTCCAACCTCGACGCCAAGCTGCGCACCGAGCTGCGCCGCGAGCTCAAGCAGCTGCATGCGCGCCTGGGCAACACCATGATTTATGTGACCCACGACCAGGTGGAGGCCATGACCCTGGCCACCCGCATCGTCGTGATGCACGAGGGCGCGATCCAGCAGATCGGCACACCGGCCGAGGTCTACGAGCGGCCGCGCACCTTGCGCGTGGCCAGCTTCGTCGGCTCGCCGACGATCAACCGCCTCGCCGGTCAGCTGAGCGGTGGCCAGTTCCAGACCGGTGCGCTGCAGCTGGCCGGGCCGACCGCAGCCAGCGCCGGCCCGCTGACCCTGGGCGTGCGGCCCGAGGACGTGGTGCTGGGCGCGGGCCAGCCCTTCGAGGGTCAGGTCGAGCTGATCGAGCCACTGGGCAGCCAGCATCTGCTCTGGTTGCGCAGTGGCGAGCACCTGATCTGCGCCGTGCTGCCAGGCCAGCCCGCGCTGCAGGCCGGCGATCGCCAGCATTTTGGTTTCGACGCGCGCCGCCTGCATTGGTTCGACGCCCAGGGCTTGCGCGTGGATTGAAGCCGGTCGAAACAGCCGACGAAGGTCGCGGCAGGCGGATGGCCGCAAAGGGACAGACAATCAGGCCGTCCAAGCTTTCGCGCCACCCACCCCGGCCCCGCCATGCCCTGCCTCTTGCGAACCGCCCTGCTGGCCTGTTTCACCGCTGTGAGCGGTCTCCTGGCGGCGCCCGTGCAAGCCCAGACGGTCAGCTTTATCAACCCGGGCCATGCGGACGAGGCCTTCTGGCGCAGCGCCAGCCAGGCCATGGAAGCAGCGGCGCGCAGCCTGGGCATGAAGCTGGAGGTGCTGTACGCCGAACGCCAGCCTGAACGCGCCCTGGCCCTGAGCCGCGAACTGGCGGCGCGGCCGCGCGAGCAACGCCCCGACTATGTGATCCTCAGCAATGACAAAGGTGTGCTGGTGGAGTGCGCCCAGAATCTGGCCGCCGCCCGCATCAAGAGCTTTGCGGCGTTCTCGGGCCTGCTGCCCCAGGAGCTGAAACGCTGGAGCCCGCGCAACGGCTTGCCTTTGTTGATGGGCAGCCTGGAGCCTCGGGCGCAAGACGCCGGCTATCTGAGTGCCAAGGCCCTGATCGAACAAGGCCTGGCGCGTCAGATGCACGGCAGCGATGGCCGCCTGCATCTGATCGCCATCGCCGGAGACCGCTCAACGCCGAGTTCCATTCAGCGCAACCAAGGCCTGCGCCAGGCCCTCGCCGAGCACCCGAAAGTGGAGTTGGACGCTCAGGCTTTCGCCGACTGGCGCCGCGACCTGGCGCGCGAACGCATGCAAGGCCTGCTGCAGCGAAGCCATGCGCCCCAGCTGGTCTGGACGGGCAGCGACCTGATGGCCTTCGGCGCCATGGAAGCCGCCGAAGCGCGCGGCCTGACGCCCGGCCGGGAGCTGCTGTTCTCGGCCATCAACACCTCGGACGAGGCCATGCAGGCGGTGATCGCCGGCCGCCTCAGCGCCCTGGCTGGCGGCCACTTTCTGACCGGCGCCTTTGCCATGGTGCTGTTGCACGACCTGTACCGCGGCCGCGATTTCGCCGACGAAGGCCTGGTGCTCGAGCGCCCCATGTTCATGCGCTTTGACAGCGCCGCGGCCCAGCGCTTTCTGGCCCGGCCCAGCCTGACCGAGCTCGACTTCCGCCGCTTCAGCAAGCTGCACAACCCGCGCCTGCGCCGCTACAACTTCGGCCCGCAAGGCTTGCTGGACGGTAGCGCTGCGGCGCCATGAGATCACCCGGCGCGATCTGGTATCGCCCCGGCAGCGCGATCTAGTATCGCCCTGCCGCTCCTGCCACGCGCAGGTAGACGTAGGCGGCCCAGGCCACCAGGGCCCGCCGCAGCACCGCACGCAGACCCTGACCGACCCGGTGCTCGCGGTCCACCTGATGCGAGCACTGCAAAGCCTGCTCAAACTCGGCCGCCACCGCACGTGAGAAATCAGCATCACGGACGATCACATTGGCTTCCAGATTGAGCAGCAGGGACAGGGGGTCGATGTTGGAACTGCCCACGGTCGCCCAGCTCTCGTCCACCACGGCCACCTTGGCGTGCAAAAAAGCCGGTGTGTACTCGTAGATTTCCACGCCGTGGCCCAGCAGCTCGGTGTAGAGCGCCTGGGCCGCCATGCCAGCGAGCAGATAGTCCACCTTGCCCTGCAGCAGCAGGCGCACCCGCACGCCACGCCGGGCGGCGTCACGCAGGGCGCGGCGGAAAGCGTGGCCGGGGTAGAAGTAGGGCGTGATCAGGTCCACCCGTGTCGAGGCCGAACGGATGGCATCAATGTAGGCGCGCTCGATGGTGCGGCGCTGACGCAGGTTGTCGCGGAGCACAAAGGCCGCGCACACGGGGGGCAGGTCTTGCCCTCGCAAGGCCTCGTCTGCGCCGGCGCGCTGACGCCTGCGCAACCAGTGGGCACGCGGCATGCGCAGGCCCTGCACCAAGCGGCGCAGGCGCGAGAGCGGCTCGCGGCTGCGCACCAGAGCGCGCAGCTCCTCGCCGAAATCGCGGCCCAGCCAAGCGCGCGTCCAGACCGCCCGCGCCGCCTGCTCCATGGGCAGCACGGCCGGGCCGGTCAGCGCCACGGCAAAATCCAGGCGCGGCTGTTCGGTGGCGCCGTGGTTGAGATCCATGCGGTCGCCGATGACATTGATGCCGCCCACAAAGCCCTGCTCACCATCAACCACGCAGAGCTTCTGGTGCAAGCGCCGCAGCTGCCCGGGTTGCAGCCAGCTGTACCAGCGATCGATGGGCCGAAACACGGCCAGGGCCACACCGCTGCCCTCGAACTGCGCGTTCAGCCAGTCCAGCGAGGCCTTGCTGCCGAATCCGTCGACCACCACCCGCACCCGCACCTGACGCGCGGCCGCCGCACGCAAGGCCGCGGCCAACTCGTGCCCGGCCTCGTCGTGATGAAAGATGTACGTGGCCAACCAGACCTCACGCCGGGCCGCGGCAATGGCCTCAGCCTGCAGGGGGAACAAGGCATCGCCGCCGCGCAGCAGCTGGAGCTGGTTGCCGCCGCTGAACTCCGGGCTGGGCTGGGCGTGCCAGGACAGCAAGGATTCATGCTCGGTGCCGACATCGTCGGCCTGGGCCGCCCCGCTCACACCTTCTCCAGCTCCAGCTCAGCCAACAAGGGCAGGTGGTCGGACATGCGCGCCCAGACCGGGCCCTTGGGCACCTGCATGTTCACGCAGCGCAGGCCGCGCGTGTAGATGCGGTCGAGCGAAAAGAAGGGCAGGCGCGAGGGAAAGGTGGCATAGCGCGAGCGCCCATGGGGCGCCACGGCCCGCTGCAGGCCACGCTCGCGCATGGGTGCGTCCAGACGCTCACCCCAGTCGTTGAAATCACCGGCCACCAGCAGCACTGCATCGGCCGGCACATGGTGCTGGATGAACTCCGCCAGACGCTGCACCTGGCGCACGCGGCCGCTGTGCATCAGGCCCAGATGCGCCACCACAGTGTGGATCTCCTGGCCCTGCCACTGCACCGGCACATGGAGCAGACCGCGCTGCTCGAAGCGGTGGTCGGAGACATCGTGATGGCCGATGTCACCGAGCGGAAAACGCGAGAGCAAGGCATTGCCATGCTCGCCATGCTTGGTCACGGCATTGGTGCGGTAGGCGACCTCATAGCCATCGGGCGCCAGAAACTCGGCCTGCCCTTGATCGGGCCAGCCGAACCAGGTGCGCTGGAACTCCTTGGCTTCCTGGTGGTGGAAATGGCGTACCTCTTGCAGGAACACCAGGTCGGCATCGAGAGCAGCCACGCCCAGGCCCAGGTTGTGGATCTCCAGGCGCTTCTGCGGGCCCATGCCGCGCACGCCTTTGTGGATGTTGTAGGTGGCCACACGCAGGCGCGGCGGCGCACTGGCGGCCGCGCTGTCATGTTGGACCGAATTGCTGAAAGCATTGCCCTTCATGCCGGCATCCTCACAAAGTTCGGCAGTTGCAGCACCGCCTCGGCATTGGAGGGCGAAAAGCACAAATCGGCCGCCTCGCGCAGCGGCAGCCAGCGGTACTGAAGATGCTCGCGCGGTTCCAGGCGAACGGCCGTGCCGGCCGGCACGGTCAGACCGAAGACATGCTCGGTGTTGCGTGTCACGCCGGGCGCATAACGGTGGCGCCAGACGGGATAGATTTCGTACTCATTGGCCAGACCCCAATCACGCAACAGGCCCTGGCTGGCCTCGATGCCGGTTTCTTCCTGCACCTCGCGGCGGGCAGTCTCGGCAATCGGCTCGTCCAGCGCATCCTTGGAGCCAGTCACGCATTGCCAGAAACCGGGCCGGTCGGCCCGCTCCAGCATCAGCACCTGCAGATCGGGCGTGTGAATGACCACCAGCACCGATTCCGGGATCTTGTAGGGGCGTGTTGCAAGTGGTTCTGCTGGAGTCGTCGCGCTCATGGCTGAAGCATAGCCCAGGGACTGTGACGTCATCCCTCTGTCTCGGTGAACGCGAGCAGCGTCAGTTTGCCGCGCTTGCAAGCTCCCATCTGCCAGCACCGCCCCAAGCCATCGGCGAGTACTCAGCGCAGATGTTTGAGCACCAGTTCCCGGTTGGTGCTCAGCCGCAGTCGCTCATACAGCACTGCTTCAGACAGCCAGCGCTGCTGCTCCTCCAAGCCGGCTGCGGCCATGTCCTTCAGGTTGCCGTCCAGTGCGCTGACCTGGTCCTCGGAGACCACCATCCAGCGCATGCTTTCGCGTCGCTCGGCGCCATGCAGATCAAGCTGATAGGCCTCACCCGCCTTCATCAGCTTGCGCGGGACGACCACCGGCTTGCCAGCGCGAACCTGGATGCGCGACAACTCCATCTGGCTGTCGCTTTGCAGCCAAGTGATGATCAGCTCGACATCAGTACCTGCACGCGCGTCCAACATCAAACCCTCTGCGGGCACATAGACCTGGGGCAGGATGGCGCGCATATGGCCGGCCCGCTTGGCCTGCCGATTGCCGGTCAACTCGCTCCAGACGGTCCCCAGGGCCTGGTCATCGGCCTGATCCTGCAGAAAACCCACAGCGCCTTGCTCGCCGATAGGCGTGATGTGCATCTTTCCATCCTTGCCCAGCCAACTCGCTTGCGCCTTGCCCGACAGCAAGCGGACTGACGCACAGTCTCGCGCTTTGAACACGGGGGACCGCTCCCCTTCACTGCTCATGACCTTGGCGTCACGGTCCCCCAGGACCAGGCACGAAGCGGACCACGCCACCTGACTACCCAGAGCGGCCACCCCAAACACCACGATTGCTCTTGATAGATGTCTGAACACCATTCCACTCTCCGTGATTGAACTCATGACAACTGCTGCTTGAGCAACAGCCCGAAGGACAGCAAGGGCAAGCCGAATTGCACCAGCAGCGCCAGTGCCGACAAGCCGCCCTCCAGCCATCGTCGACGCGCCGAAAGTGCTGCCCAAGGTGCAAGCACTGAGTCCTGCGCCCGCCATGGCAGGCATTGCTTGACACTCTGCCATTCCGCCTGCAAGGGCAAAGGTGTGACCAGCAGGGCATCCACCTCGTGCGCCATGCCCCCGTCCTTTGCCCCTCGACGAATATCGTCGCGCCCCCAATTCCAGCTCAATGCCACCGTCACCAGGGTGATGACCACCACCGAACTTGAGGGGATCCAATAGCCGCTTGACGCCCACAAGGCACCCAGCGCCCAACTGACCCACGCAATGCAGGCGCAAACGACGAGCAGCAGCAACAGCGGACGCACGCCGTGATCCAGAAAACGGTGCCCTGGCAAGAGCCCGGTCGCGCCCCCTCGCGCGACGCGCCGCAGCCGCATGCTGATGCCGGCGGCCAACATCGTCATCGCACTCACCACACCCCAGGCGAAGGCCGTCTGCAACAAGTAAGGCGCCTCACGTTCTCCACGCACATGCCCCGCCAAGCCCGCCGCATGCACCTGCACGCCGAATCGGTCGCCAAACGGGGTTTGGAAAACGTCGTCCTTGCCCCACATGCCACCAATCACCACCCATTCCGGTTCCAGCGCATCGATCATCTGAGCCAATGCGCCCAAATCGCCACTGAATGGCACCGTCGTGCCTTCGGCCAATTCGTGAGGCGATAAAGCCATGCGGCGCAGTTCGGTCGGCGCTTCGGGCGCCAGACATTGCTGTTGCTGCCGCCAAGCGGTATCCGCAAGTGCGCTTCGATATTGATGGTCCATCCTGACATAGCCGAATTCCGTGGACACAGCAGGCAAGGCAAAGCTCACGCCTTGCCGACAAAGCCGCGCGCGCCAGGCTGCGCGAGCGGACGAGTCAGCCTGTGTCGCCCCGTCTGCAGTGACCAGAACCCAGCGCGATCCCGCCGCACTCAGCACCTGCTCCAGCCGCTGCGCATGGGCCAACTGCCGGGTCGGCGCCAAATCGATATCGACCACAATTCGCCGCGCCTTGCCCGCATGGGCAGCCACGGTTTCCAGCAAGTCTGCGAGGTGATCCTGGCGCAAGGGCGACTGTCCATCGAAGAAGCCCTGAAACGCCTGGTCATCTATGCCGATGACCAGCACGCGCGCGTCCTTGCGGGTATCGGGCGTCAGTGCGGCTGCGCGCCGCACATCGACAGCCTGCAGGCTGCTGTTCAGATACTTGCCAACCCCCAGTGAGCCCAGCAAGGTCAATGCCGCGCCCGTCACCAGCGAGGCACGCATGGAACGCAGCCCCGCCCTCAGCAGTGCCAGCTGCATTTGCTTCAAAGCAGTCCACCATTTCGCCAAACCCACCTCCACGACCGACCTGACTGTTGTAAAAAGCTCAATCGCCCCGTGCCAGCAAAACACTTTTCCTTACATCTCAGTCAATATACTTTCCAAAGCATCCACTCGGCGTCGCATGAGCCAGTTGGGCATGCTGTTTCAGTACGACCGAAGAGCCGCAGTGGTTCGAAGTTTGAACTTCCCGCGCCGAGCACAAGGCTCCAGTGTCGAGATATCAACAAGACCATCTACACACAATGCGCATCTCCACACTGAGCACCCTGACTGCCCTGGCTCTACTGAGCGGCTGCAGCCACATCCCTCAAGCACCCAACACGACTGCCGGCCAATCAGGTGAAAGCCCCGATGCGCGCGTGCATCAGACGCCCAAGCCGATGACCGAAAAACGCCAAGTCACCTTCGTCGACCTGGACAGTTTTGACAAATCCATGGAGCAGGCGCTGGCGAGCGGTGCGGAAGAAGTCGAGGTTGTCTTCCTCGCGCCCGTGTCCCCCAACGCGATTCCCCCGCGCCTGGGCCGCTGGCTCAACACGCTGCAAGAGCAGGGTGGCAATGTCAATGTGCAAAACGAAAACCGCACGCGCAGCCTGTCCTTGCTGGCCACCTTGGCAGACGCCGTCTACTCCGCTTGGAAGGACATGCGCCAGAAAAACCTGGTCAAAAACGTCGATGCCGACATGCAGGTCAACAGCTCCGAGATCAAGAAGCTCAGCTTCAAGCGTCGCGGTTAAGTCCTGCCCTAACCTGTTGGCCCATCGCACTTGCCGCTGGCAGGCTTGGGCCGGGTTCAAACCCATGAGCTCACCGACCATGCCCAACAAGCCCTTGTCGCACACCTTGACAGCCTGCGCCTGTCTGCTGGCCCTGCATCACGCATCCGCCACGGCGCAGGCGACCACAGCGGCAGCGTCCACGCCGCCCACCGCTGAAAGACCGGCTGCTTCTCGGGCCTCGATCCAAGGTTTCGAGGTGCAAGGCAACACCCTGTTGCCGCGCGAACTCATTGAGCAGCGCCTCATCGATTTCAAGGGTGAGGCCGATCTCAAGCGCATGCGCGATGCCGCAGCGGCCTTGCAAGACCTGTATCGCAAGGGCGGCTATGGCGGCGTGATTGCCTTCTTGCCTGAACAGACATTGGACCAAGGGGTGCTGCGGATCCGTGTCGTCGAGGGCCGCCTCGAGCGCATCGAGGTGACGGCGGGCCAGTATTTCGACCGCGACAACCTGCTGGCCAGCCTACCGACTTTGCAAGTCGGCCAGACGCCGCAGGTGCGCCTCATCGACGCCCAAATTCAGATGGCCAACGAAAACCCGGCCAAGAATGTGCAGGTCTTGCTGCAACCCGGCAGCGAGCCCGGCCGTATCGTCGCCAAGGTCAGCATCAAGGAGCAAACCGTGCAACGCTGGTATGCCCGGGCCGACAACACCGGCAGCGAACGCACCGGCCGCTGGCGCGCCGCAGCCGGCTGGCAACATGCCAACCTCTGGGGCCAGGACCATGTGCTCAACACCGAGTTGCAAACGGCCCCCGAGCACCCCTCGCAGGTGCTGGTGTTCAGTGGCAACTACCGCGTCCCTCTGTACGGCCGGGCCATGAGCATCGACGCCTATGGAGCATGGTCCAACGTTGACGGCGGCAAGTCCGGCACCGCCGCCGGCGACTTGGAATTTTCCGGCAAGGGTCATGTGCTGGGCCTGCGCGTCAGCAAGTACCTGCAGCGCATCGGCAATGTCGACCAGCGCCTGCACATCGGCCTGGAGCATCGCGACTACCTCAACAGTTGCCGCATCGAAGGCCTGCCTGCCGGTGCCTGCGGCTCTGCCGGTGCCAGCATCCGGCTTCAGCCCGTCACGCTCAACTACACCGTGCAGACGGAAGGTGTGTACCGGACCGGTCTGAGCCTGGGCTGGAGCCACAATTTCGGCTGGGGCGGCAACCATGCCAGCAAAGCTGATTTCGAGGCCCTGCGCCGCAGCGCCAAGCCTCGCTATGACCTTTTCAAGGTCAATGCCAATGCCAGCCTTCCCCTGGGAAGCCTGGGCCGCTTGCAAGTGCGCTTGGCGGGTCAACACACCACGCAGCCCTTGGTCGCCGGAGAGGCCTTCGGCCTGGGAGGCGCCATGAGCGTGCGAGGCTTTGAAGAGCGCGAACTGGTGGGCGACATCGGCATGCAAGGCTCGATCGAGTTCTGGGGAAACAACCTGGCCGAACCCCTGGGCCTCAGCCAAGCCGCCCTGGTACCGCTGCTGTTTGCTGATGCCGGTTATGTCAGCAATGTGGACGGCGCGCCCTGCCAGCCAGGTCAGACCACCTGCCGTATGGGCTCGATCGGCGCCGGACTGCGCGTGGAATGGCAAGGCGCACAGCTTCGCCTGGACTGGGCCGTACCGGCCAACAGCACCACCAGCACGCACCGTGGCAACAGTCGCCTGCACCTGGGCCTCAGCTACAACTTCTGATCAGAACATCCGCCGGGAGATCCCTCACCATGGCTAGCCAATCGCTTCGCTCGCACCTCCATACGCAGCATGTCGCTCAGGCCTCGCGCGTACGCAGCCGCCGGCTGCGCATCACCCGACTCACCCAAGCACTGCTCGGCTGCGCCATTCTGACGCCGGCCTTTGCTGGGCCTACCCTCAACGCCAACACCCTGCCCAGCGGCATGCAGGTGCAAAACGGCCAGGCCTCGGTCATGACCCAGGGCCATCAGATGACGGTGCGCAACAGCCAGGGTGCGATCCTGAACTGGCAAAACTTCTCGATCGGCAGCGGCGCCAGCGTCTACTTTGACCAGAGCAACAGCAGCTCCAAGGTGCTCAACCGCGTGCTGGGCAACGACCCTTCGCAGATCCTGGGCCAGCTCAGCTCCAACGGCCAGGTCTGGCTGCTCAACCCCAATGGCGTGCTGTTCGGCCGCGATGCCCGCGTCGATGTGGCCAGCCTGGTCACCTCCACGCTGCGGATCAATGACAACGATTTCCTGGCGGGTCGCTACCGCTTTGAGAGCCAAACCGGTGATGCCGGCGTGCTGCGCAACGAGGGCGTCATCCGTTCCAGCCTGGGCGGCCACGTCGTGTTGCTGGGCAGCCGGGTCGAGAACGCGGGCAGCATCGAGGCACCCCAGGGGCAGGTGGCGTTGGCCGCGGCGCGCCAGGTGGAACTGGTGGACACAGGGGCGCCGAACCTGCGGGTGCAGGTCGATGTGCCGGCCGGTGAGGTGCTGAACCTGGGGCAGTTGCAGGCCCATGGGGGCCGCATCGATGTGCATGCCGCCACGGTCAATCAGCAGGGCCTGGTCAAGGCCGACACCTTGAGCACGGACGCACAAGGCCGTATCGTGCTCAAGGCCAGCGAGGTGCTGAATCTGGCGGACAGCAGCCAGATCCGTGCCGACGGACTCACGGGCGGCACCATCCAGCTCGATGCAAGCCAAGGCACGGCCTGGGTGCGGGGGCAAGTCAGCGCCCAGGGTAGCCAGGGCCAGGGCGGTGAGCTCAAGCTGCTGGGCCAGCAAATCGGCGTACTGGACGGCGCACAACTCAATGTCAGCGGCCAGTCCGGCGGCGGCACGCTGCTGGTGGGCGGCGGAGCCGAGGGCAAGGACGCCTCCGTGCCCAATGCCCGTGCGGTCTATGTGGGTGAGCAGGCCAGCCTGAGCGCCGATGCGCTCAAGCAGGGCCAGGGCGGCAACATCGTGCTCTGGTCCAACGAGGCCACGCGCGCCTATGGCCGCTTCAGCGCCAAGGGCGGCGCCCAAGGAGGCGATGGCGGCCTGGTGGAGACCTCCGGCGGCTGGCTGGATGCCCGGCCGGCCGGCATGAGCCTGCAGGCCCCAAATGGCAGAGCGGGGACCTGGTTGCTGGATCCGAACAACATCACCATCAGTGATGGTGTTCCGGACACCAATATCAGCGCCGGGCCGACGTTCACGTCGACCAACGACAACTCGGTCATCAACACTGCCACCATTGCCGCTGCGCTCAACGCAGGCAACTCGGTGACGATCAGCACGGGAGTGGCCGGCACGAGCAACCAGGCAGGCGACATTGATGCGTCGATGTCTCTGATTGTCACGCCACCTTCAGCGGTCAGTTTGACCTTGCGCGGCCACCGGGACATCTGGCTGCACGACAGCACCATCACCGCGAACGGGTCCCCGCTAAGCCTTAGCTTGCAGGCTGCGGGGTCTGGCAAGGGCGCCGTCAACGTTTCAAACGTAGCTTTCAATTCATTGGGCGGCGATCTCTTCCTTGGCGGAACGCTCGCCATCCAGTTGCCGATACCGGGCTCCGGATTCACGGCAAACACCTACGCTGCTGCACGTGACTTTGATGCAACTAACGCCGACTTGCCTCGGATGAATATGCCGGACATAGGCACGGCTGGAGTAATCGTGGTGGACTCTCAGTTGCGGCTGGGCTCCGGACGATTGACCGCGTACGGTGTAGGGCCGCTTGGCGGGGTCGATGTGAGGAGATCGACCATTGAAGCAAAGAGCCTTGAAATGGTGGCGTCAGCCACGGGCGGCGTGGGCGCGCCCAATGGTGGCGGCAACGTCTTCGCTCAGTCCCGCTTCAGCATTTCTGACAAGGTCGACATCTCGGCATTCGGGCGCGGTTATGGCTTGCACATTACGGGCGGCTCCACTTTTTTGGTGGGTAGCAGCCTGACTCCCGCCACCCAGGTCAACATTCGAGGGGATGGAAATGCCAGCGACGGCGTTTGGATCGAGTCGGCGGCTGGTCAAGTGAGCCCAGTGCTGACATTGAACTCCAATGCGGTCAACATTACAGGTACCAGTACATCGGCGACAGGCAACCGGGCTGGCGTGCGTGTCACAGGAGTTCTCGGCTCACCGACATTGGATCTATCGGGCAGTACGGCCGCCAACGTGTTCGGCACTGTTCAAGGGACAGGCAACGCCATTCGATTGAGTTCCGCCAGCGTGCTGGGCCCCACCGGAAATGGCGCGGCATTGCAATTGAGTGCGTTCGGTGTTGGGGGCGTCGGAAAAGTCAGTCTTCTCAACTCACAAGTGAGTGCATCAGGCGCCTTAAGAATGAGTGGACAAGCCGTCTGGCTGGAACAGAGCCAAGTGGTCAATGGCAGCAATCCGCTCACAATCACGGCCACTACAAGCGGCAACAATCCGCTGGGAGTTTTCGTTACAGGGTCGACTCTGAAGTCGGGTGGGGGCGCGATCGACCTCGGCAGTGGCTTGGTCGCTAACGATTCAGTAGCGGCCGTGAATGTCTACAACTCTGAACTCGATGCTGGTTCAGGCGCCATCAGTATGCGGGGCAATAGCAATGCTGCACGAGGCATCATGCTATGGGGCAACGCAAGATTGAAAGCCGGCTCTGCAGTTTTTGACGCCAAATCCAGCGTCGGCAACGGATTTGAAACTCAGCAAGGTGCGACTTTGCTGACCACCGATCTTTCAATCGGCGGCACCAGCACGGCCGGTGCGGGCTTTACGGGCGTGAACCTCCGCACTGATACGACGATTGGATTAAATGGCCGCGGATCAGCGGACATCAATGGCGACAGCGCTCTACTCACCGGTACCTCGGTGACGGGCGATGCGAGCCATTTCAACATCACGACGACCGGCTCGATTCAGGCACGCAGCAGCAGTTTCGACTTCAGCACTGGCAGTGGCACGCACATCAAACTGACTTCAGACTCGGACGCCAATGGCAAAGGGAGTGTCAGCTTGATTCCTCTGACCGCAAAAACCGGTGGTGGAGACTTCACCGTGACCGGCGGGGCCGGCGCGGCAACGGGCATTTACAGCACCAAGCCTGACGGCAGTGCAGACGGCAGCTACAACCCTTCGGTGGACTCTACTTCGGGAATTGTCATCTCGAACTTCGCACTGGATGCCGGCCAGGGCGCCGTGACGTTCAACGCCCAGGGCGCCAAAGACGGGCGCACTGGCAACAACGCTGCGGTCTCGGCGATGCCGCTCTTCAACGGCGGCAGCATCAAGGCTAAGCAGTTCAATATCAACGCAACCGCAGGTGATGAAGGCAATGGTCTGCTGATCATCACCGCCGCCAACGCCCCGCTCAATATCACGGCGGACCAGGTCAGTTTTGTCGGCAAGGCCAGCAATACGGCAGCCCAGAATTGGGCAGGTGTCTACATTGAGTCGCCAGGAGCGGCCTGGACGATTTCAGACCAGTTAACAGTCACTGCGCAAGACTCGCGTGCGGCTTTTAGCTTGATGAACATCACCGCGCCGCATGTCCTGCTGAGCGGCACAGACGGCCTGTCCCTCTACCAGAGCCGATTCGTGAGTCAGGACTTCACTGGCACCAGCGGCGGTGGACCGACCCCTGCCGGTGCCATGGCGAGTGTCGTTGTTGAGGGCAGCGACATCCGGACCACGAGCGGACACCTGAACCTCGGCATGAGCAGCAATACAGCCTCGGCCCAAAGCAGCCGCGGCTTGTTCATTCAGGATTCCACGCTGAGTTCCGCGAAGGACATCCATCTGGACGGCCGCAGTGTCACGGACACCGCCGTGCTCATCAAGCGCGGTAGCAACCTTACTGCCGCGGGAAGCATCGTCATCGAGGGCAAGGCCGGTAACAGTGGAGATGGCGTGTCCATCACCGGCGCCAACTTGGTGGCACGGTCGGTCGATTTGATAGGCCAGGGCAGCGTGACAGGGGACGGTATCTTGCTTTCGGATGGCAGCTCCACGAGCATCAAGAGCACCGATCTGGCGATGCTTGGACAAGGGGGGCGCACTGGAATTGCCTTTGCTGGCAACTCAAGTACAGGAATTGAAACCGTGGGCCAGGGGTATGTAACGATCCGCGGTGGTTCGATCAGTATGGACCGGACCCAAATGACGGGCGATCCGGTCAGTTTCGATCTGAACATTTCGGGCTGGCTGGATTTCCGCAACAGCCAGATCAACTACGGCTCCAGCATTGCCTCGCCGGTCAAACTGCAAAGCGCATCTCTGTCGATGATCGACAGCAGCATCTCCACGGTCGGCGGTATTGCACTTCAGGCGGGCACATCTGGCTGGGAGGCGATCTATTTGGAGAAATCCGCACTGCGTAGCAGTGGCGCGGGCGACCAGATCCGACTCGAAGGCCTGAACGGTGCGCCAGCCCAGCGTGGCACGCAAGGCGATGGCAAGGGCACGGGAATTTGGCTGCGTAACGGCGCGGTACTAGAGGCGCCGGGTACCGGTAGCCAGATCGTCATCAACGGCAAGGGAGGCGCCAATGGCGGTGTGGGCGTGACCCTGAACGGCGCCCAGCTGCAGGCGGGCGCGGTGCAGATCACGGGCCAAGGCGTGGCCGATGCCGGTGACGTCTACAACGCCTTCGGCGTGGTTGCAGCCGCTTCGACCGATGGGCTGAACACCCCCACTCGCATCACGACACAGCAGCTGACCGTGGACGGGCGCAGCGATGCTGCGGCAACATCAGACCGCAAGGCGGGTGTCTATTTTCTAGAAGGGGCCACCGTCCAACTGACCGGCCACAAGGCCTCGACGGTGAGCGGGGACAGTGTTTTCCTGCGCAACACCACCGTCAGTGGGGACGCCTCGGCTTGGACCATGTCGAGTGGCGACTCGATGCGCTCTCAAAACTCGACGTTTGACTTCAGCACGGGAACAGGAACCTCCGTGTCCTTCCTGGCCGATACAGACGGCAATCAGCTGGGTCGCGTACGCTTGAATAACGCCCAAATCAATACGGGCGGTGGCGACTTCAAAGCACAAGGCGTTGGCACCCATGGCAGCGACCCGAATCCATCGCTCGTACTCAACGGCGGGAGCGGGCTTTATCTGGATGGGGGTAGTTCCATCAACGCCGGACAGGGGCGCCTAGACCTTGTCGGATCAGGATCATGGGGCGTGGTATTCAGTGGCGCTGCACCGATCACCCTGCTCGCGGACGCTATCAATATCCAGGGCAAGCGGCATGCCGATATGCCGGCAAATTCTGTGACCAGTGGCGTCATGGTCGGTGAATTCGCCACCAACACATTCACCCCCCTGAACATGAAAGCCCGCAACATCACCGTGTCGGGCACGGGCGCTGCTTACAACGCCACCGAGAACGTGGCCTCGCTGGGCATGAGCCTCTATTCCACCGGCACCTGGGAGGCCAGCAACCAGCTGAGCATCAGCACCGATGCCGGCGGACTGGAGTTCGGCGGCCTCATTCTCAAAGCCCCCACCATCAGCATCAGCTCGGCCGAGCAGATCGACAGCCAGCGGGCCCAGATCCTGGGCGGCAGCACGGTCAGCATGACGGCGCTGGGCGGCAGCGACCCGAGCAAGGCCTTCGGCATCCGCATGGGCCAGGGCATGACCGTGCAGGGCGACACCATCACCCTCAAGGGCACAGGCCGAGGTGAGTCCGGCGTGATCCTGCAGGATCTGGGCGGCAAGCTCGAGGCGGGCACTGCGCTCAACATTGAAGGACAGGATGCCACCAATCTGGTCGATGGCTTCCGGGCCGGCGGTGACTGGCAGCTGCGCGCAGGAGACACCCTTGCCATTACCGCGACAAACGGCCTGACCCTGACAGCAACGAATGCACAGCAAGGGCTGCCCATTCCCAGCTATGTGGCCGGCAAGCGGCTGCAGCTCGAAGTCAGCAACGATCCAGGTGGCACCGTGTCCGCAACGGAGGCGGCGGACTTCAGTGCCGTGATTGCGGGCATGCCCTCAACGGCCGTGACATCTCTGAAACTGGGCAGCACCAATGCCGTGGTGGTGGACGGCGCCATCACCGCCCCGTCTCGGCTGGAATTCGCCATCGACACCCTCACTCTGGGCAGCCAGGGCAGCATCCAGTCCACCGCCAGTGGCGATGCTGTCGTGCTCAAAGGCTTCAGCGCTCCGGGCATGCAGGCCTTTGTCAACCAGAGCGGCAGCGACGCCTTGCAGACCCCGAACGGCCGCTGGCTGGTGATGAGCAACAGCCGGGCGAGCAGCCAACCCGGTGGCTTGGCACAGGACTTCACGGTCTTCAACGCGGGTCAGCACCCGATCGGGCAGGACAGCAATGGCAACTACCTGACCCCCGCCGCCGGCCATGGACTGATCTTCACGACCAGTGCGGCCTCGGTCAGCGGCGCCGCGCTGCAGGGCCACCAGAGCAAGGTCTACGACGCCAGCACCACGTTGACGCTGGATCCGCTGAACTGGACCACCCTGGGCCTGATCAGCGGCCACACCTTGCAGCTCAACGGCAGCACCACCGCCACCATAGCGGACAAGAACGTGGGCCAGAACAAGGCCGTGACACTCAGCCCCGCCAGCCAGTTCAAGGTTTCTGACGCCGCCGGCAAGCCCGTGTTTGGCTACGAAGCCCCGGTGTTCACAGCCGACATCACCCCCGCCACGCTGAACCTGAGCGGTGTGCAGGCGCAGGACAAGGTGTACAACGGCGGCACCGCCGCCATCGTCACCGGCAGCCTCAGCGGAGCCTTTGCCGGTGACCAGGTCAGAGCCACCCTCAGCGGCAGCTTTGCCGACAAGAACGTCGGCCAGGTCAAGCCCGTGACCGTCAGCGCACAGCTCGGCGGCAGCGACGCCAGCAACTATGTGCTGAGCGCCCTCGGCAACAGCAGTGCCAGCATCACCCCCGCCACACTGAACCTGAGCGGTGTGCAGGCGCAGGGCAAGGTGTACGACGCCGGCACCGCCGCCATCGTTACCGGCAGCCTCAGCGGAGCCTTTGCCGGTGACCAGGTCAGCGCCACCCTCAGCGGCAACTTTGCAGACAAGAACGTCGGCCAGGCCAAGGCCGTGACGGTCAGCGCCCAGCTCAGCGGCGTCGACGCCCACAACTATGTATGGGCCGCCCCGGGCAATACCCGAGCCAGCATCACCCCGGCCCAGCTGCTCTATGTGGCCGATGCCGCCCAGATGGTCGCCGGCCAGGCCCTGCCAGGCTTGAGCGGCAGCGTCAGCGGTTGGCTCGGCGGCGACTCTCTGGCCAATGCCAGCACCGGCCAGCTGCTGTGGTCTGCACCCGCCAATGCCGCAGCCGTGCCCGGCAGCTACGCCATCACCGGCAGCGGCCTGAGCAGCCAAAACTACCGCTTCGCCCAGGCCCCGGGGAACACCTCGGCCCTCACCGTGTCCGTTCCGGCCACGCAGGACCCTACCACCCAAAGTACCCAGGTGGTGACGAACTCGGCCACACAAGCCGTCAGCATTCCCACCCTCATGTCCACGCCCTTTGAGGGTCGGGTGCTGGACGCCATCCCCGCTTTGGGACATAGCCTGGACGAGAGCAAGCCCTCGTTCGGCTCCATCAACACCAGCAGCATGAGTCGCGCCGAACTCATCACCCTGCTGGCCGCCCGGGCGGCCTATAAGAAGAAACTGTTTGCCGACACCCTGCATAAGCTGCAGCTCGATCCCAGCTTGGCTGATGTGCGCGCCTGCGCCAATATCGCTGAGTTGAGTGCAGGCGATTGCTTGCTGACCGAGTCGCTCAAACGCGAGATCCGCGCGGCGCAGGCGCTGGAATCCCTGCAGCGCAGCAAGGCACGCAAGGTGCGCCAGGCCGAACTGCCCTCCATCGAGCGCAAGGTGGCCCTGGTGATCGGTATCAACGATTACAGCGACAAGCGTGTACCCGGCCTGGAAAGCGCAGTGCCGGATGCCCGCGCCATCCATGAGCTGATCGAGCAGCAGCTGGGCTACGAGGCCGTGGTTCTGGAAAACGCCAGCAAACAAAGCATCATCACAGCGCTTAACAAGATCGCGCTGGAGGCGGGGCCCAACGACTCGGTGATGATTTACTACGCCGGCCATGGCGAAGTCCTGCCCACGAGCGGCATGGGCTATTGGCTGCCAGCCGACGCCAGGGTCGACAAGCCGCAAAGCTGGCTGTCAAACGCTGACATTGCCCGCATGGTCGCCTTGATCGGCGCCAAGCAGGTGATGCTGGTGTCGGACAGCTGCTATTCCGGCACCTTGGCAGGCACCGACCGCGTGCAACTCGCCGGCAACCTGGCCGCCGATGATCTGCTCAGTCGCAAAGCGGTGGTGGTGATGTCCTCAGGCGGCAACGAGCCCGTTTCGGATGAGGGGCGCGATGGTCATTCGGTGTTTGCCTGGCACTTGATGCAAAAGCTCCGCGAAACCACCGCCTGGCAAGTTGGCAGCCAGGCTTTCGCCCAGGTGCGCGATGCCGTGCTCAAGGACTTCCCCCAAACCCCTCAATACGGTGCCGCCCGAGCCGCAGGCCACCAGGACAACACGGACTACGTCTTTGAGCGCCGCCAGACTGACAAGCAGTGAAGATGCCAGCAGGCATTCATGGACATCTGGGTTGGTTTCTTGGACGGCGGCGCCGCGAGCGGAAGTAGCGCCCTTTCAAAGTGGTTGACTTCGGGTACAAGTAGCAATCTGGTGTTCAATCTGGCCTGAGCATCAATGTCTTCGTACCTCCTTCGATGAAAAACATGACCCTGCTTTCCTACCGATGGCCCGCACTCCTGTTGCCCTTGCTGCTAGGCACTGCGGTGCGGGCAGCAGATTTTGAGTTGGTCAGCCCAGAACAGAGTCGGGCCGAACAGGCTGCGGTCGCTGCAGCGGGCCCTCAGGCGGACACGAGCCCCCTGCCCGTAGCCAGGACGCGCTCGCTTCGTCCGCGCATCGTGGTGCTGTCACCCAAGTCAGGCATCGGTCCGTTGAAATCCCCCATCCGCTTCGAACTGCTCTTCGAGCCGTCAGGTGAAGTCAAGATCAACCCAAACACGCTGAAGATTCTGTACGGCTTCCTCAAGATTGACCTGACCAGCAAGATCCGCGAGAACGCCAAGATCAGCGATACGGGGATCCTGGCCGAGGGAGCGGTCATACCCAAAGGCGACCACAAGCTGCTGATTCAAGTTGCTGACGAATTCGGCCGCATGGCCGAGACAGAGTTGCGATTCAAGGTCGACGAATAGCGCTCGTCCTCAAGGCTCTTGCAAAACGCTGACGATGGGTGGCCCAGCATCAACCCTGGTCTACCGAGTCGCAGTCAAGCCGGGCGCCGCACCCGCTTGAGCGCCATGAACCGGCCAGGTGGCTACAACCACGTTGCCTGGGCTTTAGCAGTTGCAGCACCGATCAGCACCTGCAGATCGGGCGTGGGAATGACCACCAGCACCGATTCCGAGATCTTGTAAGGCCGTGCCGCAAGAACTCGCTCTCATGCGGGAAGCATGAGCCGAGGGAAATGACACGGGCATGCGCGGTGCTTCAGCCCTTGCCGGACTTGGTCGCCACCGGCGGCGGCAGGTCCTTGGCCGCCAGCTCTCGCACCTGCACGACCAGCTTGTTGTGGGCGTCGAGAAAGGCCGCGGCGATCACCTTGCCTTCGTTGGTATTGGCCCAACCGGCGCCACCGGCGCCGCCCAGCTTGCCGACCACCAGGCCGCCCATGCCGAGGTCGGTGACGCGCACCGAGCCGGTGGCTGCGGCGATCTGCTCGGTGGTTTCGTTGTCGGTCAGCAGCAGGGCCACCTGAGCTTCCTTGAGCTTGACCTGCTCGGCCGCGGCGACGAATTTGTTCAGCACCGGAATCTGCGCCATCAAGCCGCCAACTTCGCGGCCGGCGTTTTGCTCGCTGAAGCTGAGGCTGGGCGTCAGGCTGTACTGGGCCTCATAGCCTTTTCCCTTGTGCACCGTGCTGCCCTGTTGGCGCAGGATGCCGGCATCCTTGAGCTCTTGCTCCTTGATGGTGGCCTTGAGGCCGGCGGCGCGGTCCACCACGCGGAAGCAGCCGCTTTGCTGGGCCAGCAGGCGGATCAGCGGCACGGGTGAGCTGGGCAGGTTGTAGCTGCTGGCGACGGTGTAGCCGCTGGGGTTCTCGACCAGGGCCAGGGTGGCCACCGGCGCCTCGCACTTCATCAGCTCGCGGCTGGCTTTGTGGGCGCCGGCCGCGCCGGCCGAGCCGGTGATCTCCGAGCTGCCTTCGCCCAGAGTGGCGCCCTGCTTGCCGCAGGCGACCAGGGTGAGAGTCAGCGCCAGCACGGACAGCGCGGCGGGGCTTCGACGTGTCTTCGACAGGAACATCCGGTAGCACTCCCTACGTTTGGTAACAGGCCAAAAAAAAGGCAGCCGAAGCTGCCCTGGTGTGATGCAAATGCTTTGCGCATCAAGTGCCGCTGGTGCCCGACACCGCCGCGGCATTGCGCAGGCGGATGTGCAGCTCGCGCAGCTGCTTGTCGTCGACATTGCTCGGTGCACCGGTCAGCAGGCACTGGGCGCGCTGGGTCTTGGGGAAGGCGATCACGTCGCGGATCGATTCGGCCTTGGTCATCATGGTGACGATGCGGTCCAGACCGAAAGCCAGGCCGCCGTGCGGCGGGGCGCCGTACTGCAGCGCGTCCAGCAGGAAGCCGAACTTGACCTGTGCGTCTTCCTTGCTGATCTTGAGCGCGTCGAAGACCTTGCTCTGCACTTCGGCACGGTGGATACGGATGGAGCCGCCACCGAGTTCCCAGCCGTTCAGCACCATGTCATAGGCCTTGGCGATGCAGGCCGCCGGGTCGGTGACCATCAGATCCTCATGGCCGTCCTTGGGCGCGGTGAAGGGGTGGTGCACGGCCGCCCAGCGGTCGTTCTCTTCGTCGTGCTCGAACATCGGGAAGTCGACCACCCACAGCGGTGCCCAGACATCGTTGAACAAGCCATTGGCCTTGCCGAACTCGCTGTGGCCCACCTTCAGGCGCAGGGCACCGATGGCGTCGTTGACCACCTTGGCCTTGTCGGCGCCGAAGAAAATCAGGTCGCCATCTTGCGCGCCGGTGCGAGACAAGATGTCGGCCACGGCTTGATCGTGCAGGTTCTTGACGATGGGCGACTGCAGACCTTCGCGGCCCTTGGCCACTTCATTGACCTTGATCCAGGCCAGGCCCTTGGCGCCGTAGATCTTGACGAACTCGGTGTAGCTGTCGATTTCGCCGCGGCTGATCGAAGCGCCACCGGGCACGCGCAGGGCCACGACACGGCCACCCTTGGTGGTGGCCGGGGTCGAGAAGACCTTGAAGTCGACATCGCCCATGACATCGGTCAGTTCCGTGAACTGCAGCTTGACGCGCAGATCAGGCTTGTCCGAGCCGTAGAGGTGCATGGCGTCCGCATACTTCATGACCGGGTACTCGCCCAGGTCCACGTTCAGCGCCTTCTGGAAGACGTGGCGGATCATGCCTTCGAACATAGCCCGAATCTCTTCCTCGCTGAGGAAGGAGGTCTCGATATCGATCTGGGTGAACTCAGGCTGGCGGTCGGCGCGCAGGTCTTCGTCGCGGAAGCACTTGGTGATCTGGTAGTAGCGGTCGAAACCGGCCACCATCAGCAGCTGCTTGAACAGCTGAGGGCTCTGCGGCAGCGCGAAGAACATGCCGTCGTGCACGCGGCTCGGCACCAGGTAGTCACGCGCACCTTCAGGCGTGCTCTTGGTCAGCATCGGGGTTTCGATGTCGACAAAACCGCGCTCGTCGAGGAACTTGCGCACTTCCATGGCCACGCGGTAGCGCAGCATCAGATTGTTCTGCATATAGGGGCGACGCAGGTCCAGCACGCGATGGGTCAGGCGCGTGGTCTCGGACAGGTTCTCGTCGTCCATCTGGAACGGGGGCGTGACCGAGGGGTTCAGCACTTCCAGGCTGTGGCACAGCACTTCGATCTTGCCGCTGGTCAGGTTGGCGTTCTCGGTGCCGGCCGGACGCAGGCGCACCAAGCCGACGATCTTCAGGCAGAACTCATTGCGCACATCGGAGGCGATGGCGAACATCTCGGGGCGGTCCGGGTCGCAGACGACTTGCACCAGGCCT
The DNA here is from genome assembly GCF_025717675.1 of Paucibacter sp. DJ2R-2. Lineage (GTDB taxonomy): Bacteria > Pseudomonadota > Gammaproteobacteria > Burkholderiales > Burkholderiaceae_C > Paucibacter_A. The sequence continues at coordinate 53,684 of NZ_JAJIRT010000013.1, read as the reverse complement.
TCGCGGTCGCGCAGGTCGATGAAGATCACGCCGCCATGGTCGCGGCGGCGATGGGCCCAACCCATCAGGGTGACGGTCTGACCCTGCAGGGTCTCGGTGACTTGGCCGGCGTAACAGGTTCTCATTGCAGATTCACTCCAAAATTTCTTTGATTCGAGGCGGCGGCGCCAGCAAACAGGGCACGGCCGCGGGGGCATTCAGTTCAAGGCTGAGCGGCGCTGAGGGGCTGCATCCAAAGCCCTCAGGGTTGAGCGCGTGCCGGGGCGCTCAACCCGGCTGATTTCGGGCCGAGCCCTCGTCAGCGCTGATCTCGCCTTCCGGCGCCACCACGCCCATGGAGATGATGTGCTTGAGCGCTGCGTCCACACTCATCTTCAGCGGGCGCACACTGGCGCGCGGCATCATCAGGAAAAAGCCCGAGGTCGGGTTGGGTGTGGTCGGCACATAAAGGCTGACATGCTCCTCACCCAGGGCCTCGGCCACCTCGCCGCTCGGCTTGCCGGTGACGAAGGCGATGGTCCAGCTGCCCTGGTGCGGGTACTGCACCAGCACGGCTTCGCGGAAGGCGTTGCCGCTGCTGGAGAACAAGGTGTCGGAGACCTGCTTGACCGAGCTGTAGATGCTCTTGACGATGGGGATGTTGGACAGCAGGCGGTCCCATTGGCGCAACCACCATTGGCCAAAGATATTGGCCACGAACACGCCCGTCAGCAGCATGCCGCCGACCAGGATCACCAAGCCCAGACCCGGCACATGGCGCAGGCCGTCGATGCTGTCGTGCAGCGAGGCCGGCGCCACCGCCAGCAAGGCCGCCAGCATGGAGGCGAACACGCTGTTGATCAGCCCCAGCACCCACAGCAGCACCCAGATGGTGATGGCCAGAGGCAGCCAGACCAGCAGGCCGGTGACGATGTACTTTTTCACGGAGGTCCTATTCGGGGGCGCGAGAGGCTTGGGCTGAGGCGTGCGCTGAGACGAAGGGTTCAAGCGCAGCTCAGTGGCAGGCGCAGGAACCGCCGCAGGCGGTCGGAGCCGATGCACTGCTGCCGCCGCTCTCGCCGGAGCTGCCGCCGCTTTCGCTGGCTGAAGCGGCAGCCGGCGCGCCCGCAACCACACCGCCGGTCGCTCCGGTGGCAGCAGCAGCGCTGCCGCTGCCCTTGAAATCGGTGGCGTACCAGCCCGAACCCTTGAGCTGGAAGCCCGCGGCCGTGACTTGTTTCTGGAAGGCCTCGGCACCGCAATGCGGGCAGGTGCTCAGCGGAGCATCAGACATCTTTTGCAGCACGTCTTTGGCGTGACCGCATTCGGCGCAGCGGTAAGCGTAGATCGGCATGGTCTAAACCGTTGATTCAAAACCGTAAATTATAAGGGCCGGCGTGACCCGGGCCTCAGACGGCCGCTCCCGGCTCGATGCCACTGAGCTTGTGGTGCGAAGCATGCACGTTCTTGATGGCCTGGGGGCCCAGCGAGCCGATCAGCATGCCCACCACGCCGGCCAGGAAACCAGCCAGCTGGGACGGAAAAATCTCGCCGGCCGGCGTCACCTGGAACAGCACCCATGTCAGCACGCCCAGCACGATGGCAAAGATGGCGCCTTGGGTGCTTGCGCGCTTCCAGTAAAGGCCGAACACCAAGGGCACGAAGGCGCCGACCAGGGTCACTTGGTAGGCGGCCGAGACCATTTCATAGATGGGCGTGCCCTGCAAGGCAATTGCATAGGCGCAAACGCAGGCGCTGAAAATCAGCACGGCGATGCGCATGGTGCGCAGCTCCTGCTTGTCACTGATGCGAGGGAAGAACTGGCGCCAGATGTTCTCCACAAAGGTCACCGAGGGCGCCAGCAAGGTGGCCGAGGCGGTGGACTTGAGGGCCGAGAGCAAGGCGCCAAAGAAGATCACCTGCATCACGAAGGGCATCTTTTCCATCACCAGGGTCGGGATGACCTTTTGTGGGTCTTCGGCGATCAGGCTGGCCGCCTGCTCCGGCATGATGATCAAGGCACTGGTGACCAGGAACATGGGCACGAAGGCGAACAGGATGTAGCTGATGCCACCGATCACCGGGCCGCGGGTGGCGGCGTATTCGTCCTTGGCCGACATCACACGCTGGAACACGTCTTGCTGCGGAATCGAACCCAGCATCATGGTGATGGCCGCAGCGATGAAAAACACGATGTCGTGGAACTTGGGCTCGGGCAGGAACTTGAACAGGTCCTTGCTGGTGGCCAGGTCGATGACCTTGCCGGCGCCGCCGGCCATATCGGCCGCAAACCAGGCAATGATGGAAAGACCGACGACCAGGATGATCATCTGGACGAAGTCCGTCACTGCCACCGACCACATGCCGCCGAACAAGGTGTAGGCCAGGATGGAAGCCGTGCCCAGAACCATGCCGACCGGGATGCTGATGGCACCGCCCGAAAGCAGGTTGAAGACCAGGCCCAGAGCCGTCACCTGAGCCGAGACCCAACCCAGGTAGGACAGGATGATGATGAAGCTGCACACCACCTCGACCACGCGGCCATAGCGCTCGCGGTAGTAGTCGCTGATGGTCAGCAGCGTCATCTTGTAGAGCTTGGCGGCGAAGAAGATGCCGACCAGGATCAGGCAGGAGCCGGCGCCGAAGGGGTCTTCCACCACTCCGTTCAAGCCGCTTTGCACGAATTTGGCCGGGATGCCAAGCACGGTTTCCGAGCCGAACCAGGTCGCGAAGGTGGTGGTGACAATCATCACCAAGGGCAGATGGCGGCCGGCAATGGCGAAGTCGGCCGTGTTCTTGACCCGCCGGGCAGCCCACAGGCCGATGGCGATGGTGACCAGTAGATAGGCAAAGACCAGAGTCAAGAGCATGGTGGCGGGTCGCTAGGGGTGGACAAAACGGGCCGGATTATCTCTGCAATGCGTGTCGATCCGACAGGCGGGGTTTTCACCGCCGACCCTCGAATGCGGGGGAACAGCGCAGCAGAGCGCTGCGCCGAGAGTTCAGGCTTCAGCGGGCTGCGGCGCCTGCGGCGCCACGCGCGGCAGCAGCAGCTCGAACACCGCGCCCTGCCCCGGCTCGCTGCTGACGCTGATCTCGCCGCCCAGCATGGAGCGCACGAGCGTGTAGCAGAGGTGCAGGCCCAGGCCGCTGCCGCCACTGCCCAGCTTGGTGGTGAAGAAGGGATCGAAGACCCGCGACAAATGCTCGGCCGCGATGCCACGGCCGTCATCGCTGAAGCGCAGGCGCACGCGCTCGGCACCGGCCGCCTCGGCCTCGATGCGCATCTGGCCGTTCTGACGCCCCTCGAAGCCATGGATGATGGCGTTCAACACCAGATTGCTGAGCACCTGGCCGAGCGGGCCGGGATAGCTGTCCAGACTCAAGCCGGGCTCAACCTCGATTTGCAGGTGATGGCCATCCTTGCGCAAGCGGTTGATCAGGCTCAGCTGCACCTCCTCACAGAGCTGGGCCAGCTCAAACTCGCGGCGGCGTTCCGAGGTCTGGTCGACTGCCAACTGCTTGAAGCTCGACACCAGGCCGGCGGCGCTGGCCAGGCCGCGCACCAAGAGGCCGGCGCTGGCCTCGGCGGTGTCGCAGAAGGCCTGCAGCTCGGATCGGCGCAGCTGCCCCTCGGCCAGCAAACGCTTGAACTCGCGTGTGCCGTCCTGCAAGGTGCTGGCCGCCAAGAGGCTGTTGCCCAACGGCGTGTTCAGCTCATGGGCCACACCGGCCACGAGCGAACCCAGTGAGGCCAGCTTTTCCTGCTCGAAAAGCTGGTTCTGGGTGCGTTTGAGCTGCGCGTAGGCGTCGGCGTTGTCGAGTGCCACAGCGGCAAAGGCGGCCAGAGCTTGGAGCAAATCCAGGTCAGTCTGGCGGTAGGCATCGGCGCGCTCGCTGAGCACGCTGATGACACCGATCACCTGACCCTTGACGCGCAGCGGCACATACAGGCCCGAGGCCGCATGGGTCGGCTCGGCACCGCTTTGCAGCTCCAGTGAAGCATCGATGCGTGCGTCGCGCGCCCGCACGGCGCTGTCGAGCAGGCGGTTGTCATGAGCAAACTGACGCAACCACTGCGCTTCGCCGCTGAGCACGCAGCGGGCGGCCGGCTGCTCGGCGGCACTGAGGTTGCGCCGGTAGGGCTTCATCGCATGGCCATGGTCGATCACAAAGTCGAACGCAATCGCCTGCTCCTCGGCGCGCAAAAAGCCGATGCCGAACACCGTCGCGGGCATCAGCGATTCCACATGGCGGTACAAGGCCTGTTGAATGGCGGCCAGATCCAGTGATGCCGTCAGCTCGCGGCCGATCTCGCTGACCGTGGCAATTTGCTGGCGCTGCGCTCGCACCTGAGCGGTGCGCAGCTCGACCTGGCTCTCCAGCTGAGCCTGCACCTGGCGCAGTCGATTCAGGCGCAGCTGCCAGGCAGCAGCCAGTCCCAACACACAGGCAGACAGGGCCAGCGTGCGGAACCACCAACTGCTCCACCAGGGCGGCTGCACAGAAATGGCCAGCAACTGGCGTGCATCAGCCCAGACCCCGTCCGGGTTGGCCGCCCGTACCCACAGCCGGTAGTGGCCCGGATCCAGATTGGTGTAGGTGGCCAGACCTTCACCAGGCGCACCGAATATCCAGTCGCGATCGAAACCCTCAAGCTTCCAAGCGTATTGCAGGCGACTGGCATTGTAGAAATGCTGTGCACGCAGCTCAAAACTGACCATGGCCTCCCGGTGAGTCAAGCTCAGTTGCTCGGCCAAAGGGAGCGGACCCGTCACGCCCAGTGCCGCCAGACTGCTGGCGGCGTCATGGGCCACGTGAACGGCTTGGGCCGGATCCAGCAAGGAGCGATTGAAGATGCGGATATCGGCCAGCACCACCGGGGGCGCCACAGGGTTGTCGCGCAGCTCGGCGGGATTGAAAGCCAGCACTCCATCACCGCCGTAGAGCAGGCGGCCGGCCTCGCCGCGCGCGCTGCCACCCTGGGCAAAGTTGCCGCGGAATTGCCCCGAACGCGCCGGGTAGTGGCGCAAGGCCTGACGCGCCGGATCGATGCGACTCAGACCCTCGGGGCTGGCAAACCAAAGCGCGTCGTCCTCGGCCAGCTCCAGGCTGTGCGCCCAGCCCTTGGGCATGCCGGCCAGGCCCCGCCAAGACTTGAGCTGCCAGGCTCCGGTCTGGACCTGCAGCAACTCATACAGGCCCAGCTGCGTGCCGGCCCAGATGCGCCCTTGCCCGTCCTGGCGCAAGGCGTAAATGGCCAGCTCGGCCGGCTGGGGCATGTCGGCGCTGGGCTGCACCGGCTGGCTGAAACTCTGGCTGCGAGGGTCCCAGAGCTGTAAGCCCCCTTTGCTGCCCAGCCAGACCCGACCATCACGCACGGGCAGCACACAGTCGATCACCTCGTTGCTGAGACTGCCCGATTGGCCAGCCTGGCGACGGTAACGGCTGAGCTGACCATTGGGCGCGAAGCGGTAAACCCCGCCGGCGCTGCCCGCCCAGAGCTGACCCTGATCGTCCAGCGCCAGGGAGCTGATCGACATGCCGCCACCGAGGCGCTCGCCGAGCTCAAAGCGACGCGCCTGCCGGCTCTTGAGATCCAATAAAAACAAGCCATCGTCGCCGCCCACCCACAGTCCCCGGCCAGGCTGCAAGAACAAAGCTTTGATGTAGCGCATGGGCAGCTGTTCGGGGCCGATGCGCTCGGCCTCGCCGCTGGGCAGGTGCAGGCGGTTGAGCCCGCCGCCATAGCTGGCCACCCAGGCATGGTCGGCCCCGTCGGCGGCCACCGCCATCACACTGTCGCTGGACAGGCTGCTGGCATCGCCGACCACCGAGCGGTAGCTGCGAAAGCCGCCGCCGCGCAGATCAGCCAGAGACACCCCCCAACTCCAGGTGCCGACCCAGAGCACGCCACTGCGGTCCTGGAACAGGGAGGAGATCGAATTGCTCTGGACGCTGTCCGGCAAGGCTGGATGGTGGACATGGGACTCGAACTGCGTGCTGCCCGGTCGCAAGTGCCAAAGCCCGGCGCCTCCGGTACCCACCCAAATGCCATCGTCCTGGTCGCGGAACAGGCTGTGCACCAGGCTGGAAGGCAGGCCCCAGCGGGCCGGCAGGTCAAGATGCGCGCCGCTGCGGGTGTCCAGCATCTGCACGCCCGAGTTGGTGCCAATCCAGGCACGCTGCTCGGCATCGATCACGAGGCTGCGCACGCCAGGCTCGGCCTTGCCAAATCCGGCCAAAGGCCAGCGCTGCAGCAATTGGCCCTCGGCATCGAGATGCAGCAGATCGCGCCCGGCGATCAACCAGACGCCGTCGCGGCCGTCGCTGCGCAGTCCCATCAGGACAGGACGGCGGCCCGGCACCAGGGGTTCCAGGGCTGGCAAGGCCACCGGACTGAACTCGCGCCGGGCGGGGTCGAAATGCAGCAGGTCCACACCAGTCTGAACCCAGACTCGCCCGCGGGACGCCGACTGCAAGCCCAAAACATGACGCTCGCGCATATGGCGCTCACCCGGCAGGCCATGGCGGCGCAGGGTTTCGCTGCGCAAATCCATCTCATCCAGGCCACGCTCGGTGCCCACCATGAGGCGCTCACCCGGCAGCAGCAAGAGGCTGCGCACACTCGGGTGACTCAGGGTTTCGGGGTCGGCCGGCTCCGACGCGAACAGTCGTCCGCCACGGCCGTCAAAGCGATAGAGGCCGGCACTGCTGCCCAGCCACATCAGGCCACGCGAATCCTGCTGGGCAGACGAGATCACGGCCTGCAGGCCGGAACGTTCGCCCCCCAGCAACTCGAAGCGCAGGCTCTGCAGGCCATTGCCGGCCAGCGCCGCAGCAGGCAGCCAGCAGGCCACCAAGATCAAGCGCAGCAGACAGCGACGGAGCTTCAGACTCAGGGCCATGGGCATGCGCCGCAGCCTAACTGAATCGCGTCCCCGCTCCTATCGGTCTGTCCCTAGGCCCTTCACTTTCAGAAGAAATGCCAGCGCAGAACCAGCTGGGTGACCAGCAAGCCCAGGGTGAAGCCCACGGCGCCGTAGAGCAAGGCCTGCAAGAGGCGATTGGTGCGGCGCTGCTCACGCAAAAGGGCTTCGAGTGCGCGCGAATCGGGCGCTGTAGCCTGGCGCTTGAGGGCGTCATGGAGCAGGCGCGGCAATTCAGGGAAGAGCTGGGCATAACGCGGCGCTTCCTTCTTGACCTGGTTGATCAGGGCGCGCCAGCCGACCTGCTCGTTCATCCAACGCTCCAGGAAGGGCTTGGCCGTGGCCCAGAGATCGAGTTCTGGGTCGAGTTGGCGCCCCAGGCCCTCAACATTGAGCAGGGTCTTCTGCAGCAGCACCAGCTGAGGCTGGATCTCGACATTGAAACGACGCGAAGTCTGGAACAGGCGCATCAGAACCTGGCCCAGAGAAATGTCCTTGAGCGGCCGGTCGAAATGCGGCTCGCAGACGGCGCGCACCGCGCCTTCAAGCTCATCCACCCGGGTGTCAGCCGGCACCCAGCCCGAGGCGATGTGCAGCTCGGCCACGCGCTTGTAGTCGCGCTGGAAGAAGGCGATGAAGTTCTGCGCCAGGTACTCTTTATCGACCTCGGTCAGGGTGCCGATGATGCCGAAATCGAGCGCCACATAACGGCCGAAAGTGGCGGGATCCAGGCTGACCTGGATATTGCCCGGGTGCATGTCGGCGTGGAAGAAACCATCGCGGAAGACCTGGGTGAAGAAGATGGTGACACCGTCGCGCGCCAGTTTGGGGATGTCGATGCCGGCTGCCTTGAGCCGGTCGAGCTGCGAGATCGGCACGCCCTTCATGCGCTCCATCACGATGACCTCGGTGCTGCACATATCCCAGTGCATCTCGGGCACCATGATCAGGTCCAGGCCGGCCATATTGCGGCGCAGCTGCGCGGCATTGGCGGCCTCGCGAACCAGGTCCAGCTCGTCGTGCAGATAGGTGTCGAACTCGGCCACCACCTCGCGCGGCTTGAGCCGCCGGCCGTCGGCCGAGAGGCGTTCGATCCAGCCCGCCAAGGTGCGCAGCAGGGCCATATCGTCGTCGATGGTGTCCAGCATGCCCGGCCGCAAGACCTTGACCGCGACCTCGCGGCCGTCCTTCAAGGTGGCGAAATGGACTTGCGCGATCGATGCGCTGGCCACAGGCTCTGCATCGAAGCTGCCGAACAACTGTTCCACCGACTTGCCGAAGGCCTTCTCGACCAAGGCGCGCGACTCGGCGGCCGGGAACGGCGGCACATCGTCCTGCAGCTTGGACAGCTCCAGCACGATGTCCTCGGGCACCAGATCACGCCGGGTGGACAAGACCTGGCCGAATTTGACGAAGATGGGGCCCAGGTGCTCAAGCGCGAGACGCAGGCGCACCCCGCGCGGCTGCTGCCAGCTGCGGCCCAAGGAGATGGTGCGACGCAGCAGCTGAAAACGTCGGCGACGCAGGCCCGACAGGGCCAGATCATCCAGGCCGAAGCGAAGAATCGTCCAGACGATGACGAACAGCCGGGCGAAGTACCTCATGCGCTGCCGCGACCCGCCGCAGCCATTGCGCCACGCGCACCAGCGGCCAGGCCACCCAAGGCCGTGGCAATGGCACGACCCCAGCGCGCCAGCTGGTGTGCCGCCACCGGCCCCAACAAGGCGGCCAGATCGTCTTCCATGTCCCAACGCAGGTTCTCGATCAACCAGTTCATCGCGCCGGCAAAGGCGGCGTCGCCCTGCACCGACACCTGGGGTTTCTGCCCGGTGAAGGACGCCAGAGCCAGCAGTGCGGGATTGCTGGCGTCGATGTCGATGCGCAGCGCGCCCTCGGGCGCCTGCTCCAAACGCTCGAACAAGCCCGCCGGTGTGACGCCCAAGGCCAAATCGGGGGCCTGGGGCAAGAGGGTCGGCCAGTTCTGCAGGTGCAGCAGCACGGATTGCCCGGCAAATGGCTGCAAACGCGCCATCGCCAGCGCTTCGCGGCTGATGACATGATTGAGCAACAAGATCATGCGATCCTGCGCGGCCGGTGCAAACATGGAAGTCCATTCTTGAAGCATGGCGCGGATTGTAGGGAGTGCGACCGACGCTCCGGTTTCTAGGGGGAAGCGGGGAGAAGGTGACCCACGGAACTGAGAGAGAATCCGCAAAATTTTTCCCTCACAGGAAGGGGCGCTCGGGCATGTCGAGAGTCAGCAAGACCAAAGAAACAAAAACAATGCCGCCCGGCACCAAGGAGTTCAGGAACGATGTTCGAGGATAGAAGTTACAAAAGAACGTTTTACAGCGCGCCCCAGTCCATCGAGTCCTTCATCGCCGCATTTCTAGAGCCTGGCTTGGTGGTGCTCTGCTATCTGGCGGTGAACTTCTACTTCCATGAACCGGTGGTGCGCTCGGACCTGACCCTGTGCCTGCTCGTCTTCGCCCTGACATTTCCCGGACGCAACCGCTTCGCCGACACCACCATCAGCGCCGCCATTGACGTGGTCGGCTCTTGGCTCGCCCTGCTTTTCATCCTCGGACTGTGCGGCTATGCGACCAACAGCATGGGCTATTTCGACGACTCGGTGCTGCTGTGGTGGGTGGTCCTGACCCCCTTGCTGCAGATTCTGGCGATCAAGTGCGGCGCCCTGTTGCGCCGCCAGCGCGTTCGTGCGACACGTCGTGCGGCCGTCATCGTGGGCGGCGGCCCGCTGGGCGCCAAAGTTGCTCGTGCGCTGCGCGAAGGGCCGGACAAGGGCATTGATTTCCTCGGCTTCTTCGATGACCGCCAGGACGAGCGCCTGCATCCCGAGGCCAACAGCAAGCTGCTGGGCATGCTCAGCGAGCTCAGCGACTATGTGCGCCAGCACGGCGTGCGCGAGGTCTACATCACCCTGCCCCTGGGCTCGCAGCCGCGCATCGTGCAGTTGCTGGAACAGATCCAGGGCACGACGGCCAGCCTTTTCTTTGTGCCGGATGTCTTCGGTATCAGCATCATTCAGGGCCGCTTACAGGACATGAACGGCGTGCCCGTGGTGGGCATTTGCGAGACCCCCTTCACCGGCACCAATGAACTGATCAAGCGGGTCAGCGACATCGTGCTGGCCTGCCTGATCCTCGTCCTGATCTCGCCCATCCTGCTCGCCGTGGCCGTGGGCGTGAAGCTGAGCTCGCCCGGACCGGTCATCTTCAAGCAGCGTCGCAATGGCCTCGACGGAGAAGAGATCCTGGTCTACAAGTTCCGTTCCATGCGCGTCATGGACAACGGCGCGGTGGTCAAGCAGGCCACCAAGGGCGACCCGCGCATCACCAAATTCGGTGCCTTCATTCGCCGGACCTCGCTCGACGAGCTGCCGCAGTTCGTCAATGTGCTGCAAGGGCAGATGAGCATCGTCGGCCCGCGGCCCCATGCCGTGGCCCACAACGAGGAGTATCGGCAGCTGATCAAGGCCTATATGGTCCGCCACAAGGTCAAACCGGGCATCACCGGCTGGGCCCAGGTCAATGGCCTGCGTGGTGAAACCGACACGATCGACAAGATGAAAGCGCGGGTCGAATACGATCTGGAATATCTGCGCAACTGGTCGCTGGCCCTGGACCTGCAGATCATTCTGCGCACGGCCCGCCTGATGCTGTTCGACCGCCACGCCTATTGAGGCGCCCGGACGCTACGCAGAAACCCCGCCGCACCGGCGCTCGCCCTCAATTCGAGACAGCGGCGGTGGCGACCACCCAAGGATTCTTTCTCATGCTTCCGCTCAGGCCACGTGCTCCCGCCCCCCTCGCTCAGATCGCCCTGTTCAGTTCCGCCTTGCTGGCCGGCGCTTTCAGCGCGCCGGCACACGCTGAGGCCAACCCCTACTACATCGGCGCCGCACTGAACCTCAGCCATGTCTCAAACATCTACCGGCAGAACAGCAGCGCCAACAACGACACGGTGAGCACCGCCAGCCTGCTGGCCGGCTTGGACCAGCGCTTCGGCCGCCAGCGACTGTTCGCGGACGCCTCCCTGCAAGCCAACCGCTATCAGAGCAACAGTGGCCTGAACAATCGCGGCTACACCTTGAAAGCCGGGCTCGACTGGGACACCGTGGAGCGGCTGTCCGGCAGCCTCAGCGTCAACAACAGCCGCTCGCTGGCCAACTACAACATCGGCAACGGCGTCCAGCCCATCTTCAAGAAGAACGTCGAGGACAACAAGCAGTTGGATTTCGTCGCCCGCCTGGGTCTGGCCACCAAGATTTCGATGGAAGCACAGGGTGGACTGCGCAGCCGGCGCTTCACCGCGCAGGAGTACGCACGCCTGGAGTTCGATCAAAAGCGCGCCTCCCTGGGCCTGTACTACCGCCCCAGCAGCGACCTCTCGGTCGGCCTGGCCGGTCGGCTGACACGTGATGAATACCCACGCTACAACCTCGTCAGCCCCATCACGGGCAGCTACACCGCCAGCATTTTCGAACGCAAGGACCTGGACCTGACCAGCCGCGTCGTCCTGAGCGGAGCCAGCACCGTAGAAGGCCGCATCAGCAGCGGGCGGTCCAAGCTCAAATTGGGCCAAGGCCTCAGCTTCTCGGGGATCACCGGGCGCGTGAGCTGGCTCTGGCAGCCCACGGCACGCTGGAACCTGAGCAGTACATTCAGTCGCGATACTGGACTGGAGACCTCTTTTTTCAATGTCGGCGGCAACAGCCTCAGCTCGGATCAGAACCGCATCAACACCGGTATGCAGTTTTCGGCGAGTTACGAGCTCAGCGCAAAGCTTGCCCTGAACGCCGGTTTCAGCACCAGCAAGACCGACCGCCGCGACGAGTTCCTGAACCAGCAAAACGACAGCTACGACCGCGACAAGAGTTTCAATCTAGGCGTACGTTGGGCCTACTCGCGAGGCATTCAGCTGGGCTGCCAATACAGCAAGGCCTCCCGCGACAGCAGCATCGCCGTGTATGTCTTCGATGCCGACAGCTACGGCTGCTACGGCCAGATCATCCTGAATTGAACTCCATGCCCATGGCTAACACCATTCTCCTGACCGGCGCCGCCGGCTATATCGCCTCTCACACCTGGTTGGCCCTGCAAGCGGCCGGCTACCGGGTCGTGGGCGTCGACAACTTCAGCAACAGCTCGCCCGAGGTCTTGAAACGCCTGGCCACGCTCAGCGGCCAGACGCCGGTGTTCGAGCAGGCCGATGTTTGCGACCCCGCGGCCATGGCCGCGGTGTTCGCGCGTCACCGGCCGCAGGCAGTGGTCCACTTTGCGGCCTTCAAGGCGGTGGGCGAGTCGACCCAGCAGCCCCTGGCCTATTACCGCAACAACCTGGGCGGACTGGTCAACACCTGCGAGCAGATGCGGGCCCATGGCTGCTCGCGCATCGTCTTCAGCAGCAGCGCCACGGTCTATGGCGTGCCCAAGCATTTGCCCCTGCGCGAAGATGCCGCTCTTTCGGCCGTCAACCCCTACGGCGCAACCAAGCTGATGGGTGAGACGATTCTGCGCGACCTGAGCGCCGCCGACGCGAGCTGGCAGACCGCCTGCCTGCGCTATTTCAACCCGGTCGGCGCCCACGAAAGCGGCTTGATCGGAGAAGACCCTCGCGGCACGCCGAACAATCTGATGCCTTATGTGGCCCAGGTCGCGATCGGCCGCCGGCCCCGCCTGCAGGTGTTCGGCAATGACTACAACACGCCGGACGGCACCGGGGTGCGCGATTACATCCATGTCCTGGACCTGGCCGATGGTCATGTGGCTGCTCTGCGCTTCCTTCTGGCCGGCAGCGAGTCCATCACCGTCAACCTAGGCACCGGCCAGGGATATAGCGTGCTGGACTTGGTGAAGGCCTACGAAGCAGCCAGCGGCCGACCGGTACCCTATGACATCGTGCCGCGCCGCGCGGGCGACGTGGCCGCCTGCTATGCAGATCCGACTCTGGCGCGCGAACGTCTGGGCTGGCAGGCTCGCCATGACCTGGCCCGCATGTGCGCGGACAGCTGGCATTGGCAGCACCTGAACCCCAACGGCTTTCAGCCGACCTGAGAACTGCACTGACTATGACACGCATACCCGTTCAACCCGTCATCATGGCCGGCGGCAGCGGCACCCGGCTCTGGCCACTGTCGCGGGCTGGTTACCCCAAGCAGTTCCTGGTGCTGGCCGGCAACACCAGCTTGTTCCAGCAGGCGGCGGCCCGTTTGGGCGCGCTGGCCGCGGCCGACCTGGAGATGCAAGCCCCCCTGATCGTCGGCAATGAAGAGCACCGCTTCCTGATCCTGGACCAACTGCGGGAAACCGAGCAAGAACCCGGAGCCGTGCTGCTTGAGCCCATGGGCCGCAACACCGCACCGGCCCTAACACTGGCGGCCCTGCAGGCCTTGCAGAATGGCCAGGATCCGGTGCTGGTGGTGACCCCGGCCGACCAGACCGTGACCGTGGCACAGGCCTTCACCCGCTCCCTGCAGGACGCCGTTCGCCAGGCAGCCGATGGCGCCATCGTCATCCTTGGCATCACCCCCGACCGCGCTGAAACTGGCTACGGCTACATCCGGGCCGAGGCCGATGCCACCGGCTTGGCGGTGGCCCAGTTTGTGGAGAAACCCGATGCGGCCACCGCCGAGCGCTATCTGGCCGACGGGAATTTCTACTGGAACAGCGGCATGTTCGTCTTGCGCGCCAGTGTCTGGCTGCAAGCCTTGGGTCGTTTCCGGCCCGATATCGCCGCGGCCACACAGACCGCCTGGGAGGCGCGCAAGAGCGACGCCAAGTTCGTGCGCCCAGGCAAAAACGAATTCGCCGCCGTGCCCAGCGAGTCGGTGGACTATGCGGTGATGGAGCGCTGCCCCGGCAGCGACATCCCTTTGCGCATGCTGGCCCTGGACGCCGGCTGGAACGACCTGGGCGCTTGGGAGGCAGTCTGGCAGGTGGCCGACAAGGACGCCCAAGGCAATGCCTGGCAGGGTGACGCCATCATCAGCGACAGCCACAACACCCTGGTCCACGCCACCAGCCGCTTGGTCAGCGTGGTCGGCTTGAGCGATATCGTGGTGGTGGAAACGCCGGACGCGGTTCTGGTCAGCGACCGTGCGCGCAGCCAGGAAGTGAAGAAGATCGTGGCCCGCCTGGATGCCGAGAAGCGCGGTGAGCAAACCCTGCACCGCAAAGTGCACCGCCCCTGGGGCTGGTACGACAGCATCGACTCCGGCGAGCGCTTCCAGGTCAAACGCATCATGGTCAAGCCCGGCGCTTCGCTGAGCCTGCAGATGCACCACCACCGCGCCGAGCACTGGATCGTGGTCTCAGGCACGGCGGAAATCACCAATGGCGACAAGGTCTTGCTGCTGAGCGAGAACCAGAGCACCTACATCCCGCTGGGCCAGACGCACCGTCTGGCCAACCCCGGTCGGGTGCCATTGGAAATCATTGAAGTACAGTCCGGCGCCTATTTGGGCGAGGATGACATCGTCCGCTTTGAAGACACCTACGGCCGTCAGTGACTGACGGCGCGAAGCTTTGCAATATTTCATCCTTCTTTCCAAGCATTCATCATGAGCATCATTGCCGTCGTCGGATTGGGTTATGTGGGCTTGCCCCTGGTCGTGGAATTCGGCAAGCACAGCCGCACCATCGGTTTTGACATCGCCAAAGACAAGGTCGCCAAATGCCAGGCCGGCACCGACCCCTCGCGTGAGTTGGATGACGCCGATATGGCCCTGGCCGTGCACGCCGAGTACAGCCATGACCCGGCCTGCCTGGCCGAGGCCGACGTCATCATCGTCGCCGTGCCCACACCGGTGGACGAGGCCCACATCCCCGACTTCAAGCCCCTGATCGGTTCCAGCACCAGCGTCGGCCGCCACATGAAGAAAGGCGCCATCGTCGTGTACGAGAGCACGGTCTACCCGGGCGCCACCGAAGAGGTCTGCATCCCGGTACTCGAGCGCGAGTCTGGTTTGAAGTGGAAGCAGGACTTCTTTGTCGGCTACAGCCCCGAACGCATCAACCCGGGCGACAAAGAGCACACGCTGACCAAGATCCTGAAGATCGTCTCCGGCGACACCCCCGCCACCCTGGACACCGTCGCCAAGGTCTATGAGCGCATCATCAAGCCGGGCGTTCACCGCGCCGCCAGCATCAAGGTGGCCGAGGCGGCCAAGGTGATCGAGAACACCCAGCGCGACCTGAACATCGCACTGATGAACGAGCTGTCCATCATCTTCGACAAGATCGGCATTGACACCTCCGAGGTGTTGGAAGCCGCGGGCACCAAGTGGAACTTCCTGAAGTTCAAGCCAGGCCTGGTCGGCGGTCACTGCATCGGCGTGGACCCCTACTACCTGACCCACAAGGCCGATATGCTGGGCTACCACCCGCAGGTCATCCTGGCCGGCCGGCGCATCAATGACGGCATGGGCAAGTTCATTGCCGAACAAACCATCAAGCAGATGATCGCCAGCGGCAGCGCCATCAAGGGCGCCCGCGTCAATGTGCTGGGCCTGACCTTCAAGGAAGACTGCGCCGACCTGCGCAACTCCAAGGTCATCGACATCATCCGCGAGCTGCAAAGCTACGGCGTAGAGGTGATCGTCACCGACCCGGATGCCGATGTGGAAGAGGCTGTGCATGAGTACGGCGTGCGCCCGGTCAGCTGGGCCGAGTTGCCACGTGCCGATGCCATCGTCGCGGCCGTGGCGCACAAGAGCTACAAGCAACTGAGTGTGGCCGACCTGACGGCCAAGCTGATTCCCGGCGGCGCCTTCATCGACGTCAAGGCCTCCTTCGACCAAGCGTCCTTGGAAGCTGCCGGATTGCGCGTCTGGCGTCTCTGAAGGCTGATCGCCCGCAGTAGAAGGAGCAAACCATGGCCATCCTCGTCACCGGCGGTGCCGGTTTCATCGGCAGCAACTTTGTACTCGACTGGCTGGCCCAGTGCGACGAGGCCGTCATCAATCTCGATCTGCTGAGCTATGCCGGCAATTTGGAAAACCTGGCCAGCCTGCAGGGTGACGGGCGCCATGTCTTTATGCAAGGTGATATCTGCGACCGCGCCTTGGTCGATCGGCTGCTGAGCGAACACCAGCCGCGCGCCTTGGTTCATTTCGCGGCCGAAAGCCATGTCGACCGTTCGATCAGCGGGCCAGGCGCCTTCATGCGCACCAATATCGAGGGCACCTACACCTTGCTGGAGGCCAGCCGCCAGTACTGGTCCGGCCTCGATGACGCAGCCAAAGCGGCGTTCCGCTTTCACCATGTCTCGACCGATGAGGTCTACGGTTCGCTCGCGCCCCAGGACCCGGCCTTCGCCGAGACCAAGACCTACGAACCCAACAGCCCCTACTCGGCCAGCAAGGCCGCCAGCGATCATTTGGTGCGTGCCTGGCACCACACCTACGGCCTGCCGGTGCTGACCACCAACTGCAGCAACAACTACGGCCCCTATCACTTCCCCGAGAAGCTGATCCCGCTGATGATCGTCAACGCCCTGGCCGGCAAGCCGCTGCCGGTTTACGGCGACGGTCAGCAGATCCGCGACTGGCTCTATGTCACCGACCATGCTGCGGCCATTCGCGCCGTGCTGGCCAGCGGCCGACTGGGTGAGACCTACAACATCGGCGGTTGGAACGAGATGGCGAACATCGACATCGTCAAGACCGTCTGCACCCTGCTGGACGAGCTGCGCCCAGATCCGGCTGGCCCTTACAGCCGCCTGATCACCTACGTCAAGGACCGCCCCGGCCACGATCGGCGTTATGCCATTGACGCTCGCAAGATCGAGCGTGAACTGGGCTGGCGTCCGGCCGAGACCTTTGCCAGCGGCATTCGCAAGACGGTGCAGTGGTATCTCGACCACCCGGATTGGATCGCGCGGGTGCAAAGCGGCGCCTATCGAGACTGGGTCTCGCAGCAGTACGGAGCCTGAATTGACACGCATCCTCCTGCTGGGCAAAAACGGCCAGGTCGGCTGGGAGCTGCAGCGCGCGCTCAGCCCCTTGGGCGAGCTGATTGCGCTGGACCGCCATGACGGCGGCGACCTGACGGACAGCGCAGCTCTGAGCGCCACCGTGCGGCGCATCGCACCACAGCTGATCGTCAATGCGGCCGCCTACACGGCTGTGGACAAGGCCGAAAGCGACAGCAGCACTGCGCAGCAGATCAATGCCACAGCGCCCGGGCTGCTGGCCGATGAAGCCGCACGCCTCGGCGCCCTGCTCGTGCACTACAGCACCGATTACGTCTTCGATGGCAGCGGCGATCAGGCCCGTGACGAAGCGGCTGCAACGGCACCGCTGAGCGTCTATGGCGCCAGCAAGTTGGCCGGTGAAGAGGCGATTCGCGCCAGCGGCTGCCAGCACCTGATCCTGCGCACCAGCTGGGTCTATGCGGCACGGGGCGCCAACTTTGCCAAGACCATGTTGCGCCTGGCCGCCGAACGTGAGCAGCTGAGCGTGATCTCTGATCAGATCGGCGCGCCCACCGGGGCCGACCTCCTGGCCGACTTGTGCGCCCACATGGCCCGAGCGACCTTGCGCGATCCAAGCTTGGCCGGCACCTACCACGCGGTCGCCGCCGGAGCGACCAGCTGGTACGCCTATGCCTGCCATGTGATCGAGTTCGCGCGCGCTCGCGGCACAGCACTGCGGGTCGCGCCCGACCAGGTGCAGGCCATTCCGACCGAGGCATACCCCACACCGGCGCGCCGCCCCTTGAATTCGCGCCTGGCAACAGACAAACTCCAGCAAGCCTTCGGTCTTCGCCTGCCCCACTGGCAGCAGGGCGTCGAGCGCATGCTGGCCGAGATCCTCTAAACCCTGAGTGGCCGGGCCGCCCACGGCGCACAGGCCCAAGGAGTCGCAATGAGCAAGACCCGCAAAGGCATCATCCTCGCCGGAGGCTCCGGCACCCGCCTGCACCCCGCCACCCTGGCCATGAGCAAGCAACTGCTGCCGGTCTACGACAAGCCCATGGTGTACTACCCGCTGAGCACCTTGATGCTGGCGGGCATCCGCGACATCCTGTTGATCAGCACGCCGCAGGACATTCCGCGCTTCGAGGCCTTGCTCGGCGATGGTGCTCGCTGGGGCCTGAACATCAGCTACTGCGTACAGCCCAGCCCGGACGGCCTGGCCCAGGCATTCATCCTTGGCCGCGACTTCATCGACGGCGCGCCCAGCGCCCTGGTGCTCGGCGACAACATCTTCTATGGCAACGACTTCCAAAGCCTCTTGGTTCATGCTGACAGCACGGATACCGGCGCCACCGTCTTTGCCTACCACGTGACCGACCCGGAGCGTTACGGCGTGGTGGAGTTCGACGGGCAGCAAAAGGCCTTGTCGATCGAAGAAAAACCCAAGTTGCCGAAAAGCAATTACGCAGTGACCGGCTTGTATTTCTATGACGAGCAAGTTTGTGACATCGCCGCTGCAATCAAGCCCAGCCCTCGTGGCGAACTCGAAATCACCGACGTCAATGCCCAGTACCTGCGCCAGAACCAGCTTCAGGTGGAAATGATGGGCCGCGGCTATGCCTGGCTGGACACCGGCACCCACGACAGCCTGCTGGAAGCCGGCCAGTTCATTGCCACGCTGGAACGACGCCAAGGCCTGAAAGTCTCGTGCCCGGAAGAGATTGCCTTCCGCTCGGGCTGGATCTCGGCTGAACAGCTGGCGGCGTTGGCGCAACCCCTTGCCAAGAACGGTTATGGCCAGTACTTGCAGAAGCTGCTGTCTGAAAAGGCGTTCTGATGAAGGTCTCCGCCACCTCCCTGCCCGACCTCCTGATCATCGAACCGCGAGTCTTCGGTGATGCCCGAGGTTTTTTTACCGAAAGCTGGAGTGAGAAGGTCTTTGACGAAGCGGTGGGGCAGCCCGTGCGCTTCGTCCAAGACAACCACTCGCGCTCGGCGCGCGGCGTGCTGCGCGGCCTGCACTACCAGCTGCCACCGCATGCCCAGGGCAAGCTGGTGCGCTGTGTGTCGGGCGCGGTCTTCGATGTAGCCGTGGATTTGCGGCGTTCCAGTCCCCACTTCGGTCGCTGGGCAGGCGTCGAACTGAGCGCCGACAACCATCGCCAGCTCTGGATCCCGCCAGGCTTCGCCCATGGGTTTCTGGTGCTGAGTGAGAGCGCCGACTTTCTCTACAAGACCACCGACACCTACGCCCCGCAAGCCGAGGGTTCGGTGCGCTGGGATGACCCGGCGATCGGCATCGAATGGCCGGACCTGGGGCTGGCTCCCTTGCTGGCGGAGAAAGACCTGAAGGCGCCGCTGCTGAAAGACGCCAAGCACTTCGACTGAGTTGCAGCGTCAAGGTCGGGCATCGCCCTGACCCGCAAGCGCTTCAGGCCGTGCAACGCACCTTCAGCGCATGGACTGGCCGCCCCGGCCAATGCCGTGATGCTCCAGACCCATGGCCTGCATCAAGGCGGGCTCCCACTGGTTGCGACCATCGAAGACCACGGGCTGTTTCAGCGCGCTCTTGATGCCGTCGAAATCAGGCGTACGGAATTCCTTCCACTCGGTCACCAGGAGCAGGGCGTCGGCGTCGCCCAGGGCAGCCTCGGCGCTGTCGCAGAAACGCAGGCCGTCCAGATGGCCCAGCAAACGCTGAGCTTCGGGCATGGCGACCGGGTCGTAGGCAGCCAATGTGGCGCCGCGCTTCAACAACTCCTGCACGATCACCAGGGCCGGTGCCTCGCGCATATCGTCAGTATTGGGCTTGAAAGCCAGGCCCCAGAGCGCGAAATGTCGGCCCGCCAGATCGCCGCCAAAGCGCTCCACCACCTTGTCCACCAGCAAGAGCTTCTGGCGTTCGTTGGCCTCCTCGACCGCCGTTAGCACACGCAGCGGGATACCCTCGCCTTCGGCAGCGCGGATCAAGGCTTTGACATCCTTGGGAAAGCAGGAACCGCCATAGCCGGCGCCGGCATAGAGAAAGCTGTAGCCGATGCGCGGATCCGAGCCGATGCCGCGGCGCACCAACTCGATGTCAGCACCGACTCGCTCGGCCAGCAGCGCAAGCTCATTCATGAAGCTGATGCGGGTGGCCAGCATGGCATTGGCGGCGTACTTGGTGAACTCGGCGCTGCGCAGGTCCATGACGATCATGCGATCGTGGTTGCGCGTGAAGGGCGAGTACAGCGCACGCATGAAGAGCGTGGCCTGCTCGTCGTCCGAGCCGACGATGATGCGGTCGGGCTTCATGAAGTCCTCGACCGCCGCGCCCTCCTTGAGGAATTCTGGGTTGGAGACGACCGAGAAGTTGAGCGTCGAACCGCGCTTGGCCAACTCTTCCGCCACGGCCGCTCGCACCCGGTCGGCCGTGCCCACCGGCACCGTGCTCTTGTCGACGATGACCTTGTAATCGGTCATGCGCTGGCCGATCGAGCGAGCCGCCGCCAACACATACTGCAGGTCGGCCGAGCCGTCTTCATCGGGCGGGGTTCCCACGCCGATGAACATGATGGTGCCGTGGTTGACGGCCTGATCCACATCGGTGGTGAACTGCAGGCGGCCGGCCGCCACATTGCGGCGCACGATTTCCAGCAGCCCGGGCTCATGGATGGGGATCTGCCCCTCATTGAGGATGCGGATCTTTTCTGCATTCACATCCAGGCAGACCACATGGTTGCCCATCTCGGCCAGGCAAGCGCCCGTGACCAGACCCACATAACCGGTGCCGATGGCGGTGACTTTCATTCAGTGGCTTTCTTGTGCAGTAAGAGCAAGGCAGAGCGTCGCAAACAGAGCGTAGCGCCAAGGCCAGTTTTTAACCGCTGAATATGAAGGTCTGATGAGCCGTTTGGCGGGGGATCAGAAAAAAGCCCGCCGGCAGTGAAGCGGGCGGGCTGGCGTTCTCGGCGCGGCGCTGCTCGGCACTCAGGCCGGCAGGTCCTGGGATCAGACCTTGTAATAGTCGCGGTACCAGGCGACGAACTTGGTCACCCCGTCCGGCACCGGCATGGCCGGGCGGAACTGGGTCCAGGCGGCCAGCTCTTCAACGTCGGCATGGGTGGCCGGCACATCGCCGTCCTGCAGAGGCATGAAGTTCTTGATCGCCTCGCGGCCCACCGCCTTCTCGATCGCCTCGATGAAGGCCATCAGCTGGATCGGCGCATGGTTGCCAATATTGAAGATGCGGTAGGGCGCATTCGAGTGCGCCGGGTCGCTCTTGTCCGAGTCGTAACCGGGCTCGGGTGTGGCCGCGCGGTCCAGCACACGCACCACGCCTTCGGCGATGTCGTCCACATAGGTGAAGTCACGGATCATCTGACCGTGGTTGAAGACATTGATGGGCTTGCCTTCGATGATGGCCTTGGTGAACAGGAACAAGGCCATGTCCGGCCGACCCCAGGGGCCGTAGACGGTGAAGAAACGCAGGCCCGTGGTCGGCAGGCGGAACAGATGGCTGTAGGTGTGAGCCATCAGCTCATTGGCCTTCTTGGTCGCGGCGTACAGGCTGACCGGATGGTCAACGCTGTGGTGCTCCGAGAAGGGCATCAAGGTGTTGCCGCCGTAGACGCTCGAACTGGAGGCATAGGCCAAATGCTGCACCCCGTTGTGGCGGCAGCCTTCCAGGATGTTGGTGAAACCGACGATATTGCTGTCGATATAGGCGTGCGGGTTCTCGATCGAGTAGCGCACCCCGGCCTGAGCGGCCAAGTGGACAACACGGTCGAATTTGTGGTCCTTGAACAGCTTTTCGATGCCGGGCCGGTCCGCCACATCCATCTGCACGAACTCGAAGCCGGGCTTGGGCGTCAAGCGCGCCAGACGGTTGTGCTTGAGCTGGGGGTCGTAGTAGTCGTTGAGGTTGTCCAGGCCGACCACCTGGTCGCCGCGCGCCAAAAGGATCTGGCTGACATGCATGCCGATGAAGCCGGCCGCGCCGGTGACGAGTACTTTCACAGAATCTCCTGGTTCAGGGGCCCAGCCGAAGCTGCACGCTTCGGCCCTACCGTGCCCTCCACCGCAATGGGTGCCCGGTTTGCTGCGCGCATTCTCGCTGACAAGCGCCCTCGGTTCCGCAACAGCCCTTGCACAGCAGCGGCAAAAATCACCATCACCACCCATGTCGGGGAGTTCGAGGCGAGGCAAGGCCGCGCCGCGCACGGTCCGGCCACAAGCTGCCCCTAGAATCGCCCGCACTTGCCATGCCCGAAGCCTCTTTGAGGCGACGACCGTCTGGCCACACATCTCCAGCGAGACGCCACCCCATGACCACCAGCCCCGCCCTGCCCTGCATCCACCTGATTGCCGGCGCCCGCCCCAATTTCATGAAGATCGCGCCCATCGTGCGCGCGCTGCAGGCCGACGGCCGTCTGGCCTGGAAGATCATTCACACCGGCCAGCACTACGACCGCGACATGAATGATGTCTTCTTCGAGGAGCTCGGCATCCCCACGCCCGATGTGCGCCTGGGTTGCGGTGGCGGCACGCACGCCGACCAGACCGGCAAGATCATGCTGGCCTATGAAAGCCTGTGCGCCGCGGAGAAGCCGGCCGCCTGCCTGGTCGTCGGCGATGTCAACTCGACCCTGGCCTGCTCCATCGTCGCCAAGAAGGCCGGCATCCCGGTTGCGCACGTCGAAGCCGGCCTGCGCAGTGGCGATATGTCCATGCCCGAGGAGATCAACCGCCTGGTCACCGACGCCATCAGCGACTGGTACTTCGTCACCGAGCCCAGCGGTTACCAACATCTGCAGCGTGAAGGCAAGGACATGAGCACCGTCTACGACGTCGGCCATGTGATGGTGGACAACGTCCTGTTCCAGGCCGAGAAGCTCAAGACCCAGGACACCTCGGTTCTGGAAAGCGATGCCTACAAGCGCCAGCATCCGCGTTACGGTGTGGTCACCCTGCACCGCCCCAGCAATGTCGACAGCGCCGAAGCCCTGGAGCGCATTGCCAGCGTGCTACGCACCGTCTCGGCCGAGATCCCCCTGGTCTTCCCGGTACACCCGCGCACCCGATCCAACATCGAAAAGTTCGGCCTGCAACTGGGCGCCAATGTCACCCTGATGGGCCCGCAGGCCTACATGTCCTTCCTGCACCTGTGGAAAGACGCAGCCCTGGTGCTGACCGACAGCGGCGGCCTGCAGGAAGAAACCACCGCCCTGGGCGTGCCCTGCATCACCATGCGCGAGAACACCGAGCGCCCCATCACCGTGGACGAGGGCAGCAATGTCCTGGCCGGCACCGACCCCGCTGTCATCATCCCCCTGGCGCTGGACACCCTGAAGAACGGCGGCAAACGCGGCCGTCGTCCGGCTCTGTGGGACGGCAAGTCGGCTGAACGCATCGTCGACATTCTTGCGACCCGGCTCGGGGCCTGAGCCCAGACAAGAGGGCCCGGAGAAACACTCTGCAACCGGGTCAGAACTTTCATGTCGGGCGCCTAGAATCGCCCGCCTGCTCCCGCCCTCCGCGCCTGATTTGACTGCCGAAAGCTGCCCACCCATGAACCGCTCCCGCATCGAGATGATGGGCTGCACCATCGACAACCTGTCGATGGAAGAAACACTGCAGACCATCGAAGGCTTCATCGCCAGCGGCCGGCCGCACCAGCATGTCGTGGTCAATGTGGATAAATTGGTCAAGGCCCAGCACGACCTCGAGCTGCGCCAGATCATCAACGAGTGCGCGCTCATCAATGCCGATGGCATGCCCGTCGTCTGGGCCTCACGTCTGCTGGGAAAGCCCTTGAAGGAGCGGGTGGCCGGTGTCGATCTGTTCGAAGCGCTGATGGCGCGTGCGGCTGAAAAGGGCTGGCGCGTCTATCTACTCGGCGCCAAGGAAGACATCGTGTCCCGCGTGCTTCAGCTCTACCAGGCGCGTTTCCCCAAGCTCGTGTTCGCCGGTTATCGCAATGGCTATTGGACCGCCGGAGAGGAAAACGCCGTGGTCGACCAAATAGCAGCCGCTCGCGCAGACCTGCTGTTTGTCGCCATCAGTTCACCAAAGAAGGAACAGTTCCTCGGTGCCTACCAGGCCCGAATGAAAATCCCTTTTGCCATGGGCGTGGGCGGCACTTTCGATGTTGTTGCCGGCAAGGTCAAACGCGCACCCGTCTGGATGCAGAAGACAGGTTTCGAGTGGTTCTATCGCTTCCTGCAGGAGCCGCGCCGCATGTTTCGCCGCTACTTCATTGATGACATGGCTTTCTTCGGGCTGCTGCTGAAGGAATGGCGTCGTCGCTGACGACTCTGAGCCAAGGGCTGGCCGGGACGGCTGCCAGGACCAGAATCCCTGCGATCCCTGAACAGAAAGCGCTTTTCCGGCGATTAATGCCGGCTTAGCGCACAGCCAGATCCGCTGCCAGCCGGCACAATTGATGCTTCGGCGCGCGCCGCTGCTGCAGTGGCGCGCTTTGGCGGTTGCCGATCGCCCGCCGCACTTCAGTGCTAGGTAGTACCCATCATGGCCACTCCAACCACCCGCTTGTCTTCCCTGAGCCGCGCCAGCGCCTCGCTTTCGCTGATGCTGTTGCTCGCGGCCTGCCAGCAGCCGCAGATTCGAAGTCCGGAGCAAGAGCTGTTGAAGGTGGACCCGCCGGCTGCCGGTCTGATCCCCGCCAGCGGAGATGCCTGCACAGCGCTGCCGGCCGACTGGTTGGAGCAAACGCCAGCTCATATGCGGCGCATCTCACCGCTCGATTGCGCTAGCCTGAGCAGCACTCCGCTGTTCTCCTGGGGCGAGGCAGGCAACCGACAACTCACAACCCCCTGGACTTTGGTGATACGGCAGCGCGGTGGCGGCACCGTGTTCCTCAACCGATCCGACATCACCAGCCCCCGATTTCAACTCGGCGCCGTCTTGGCACCGGGCAGCTATGAATGGGCGGTCAGCTACACCAATACACAGGGAGCGCGTGTCAGTACCCAGTGGCGGCGTTTCGCTATCGCCGAGCCCCTCAATGCCTTGAGCAAGGCGCTATCCGCCGCGGCAACAACCACGACAGCGCCCACCATTCCCGATGGCCAGGCCATCGCGCTCGTGGCCACCAACAAGGCCCGACCCAGGATGCTGCCCAGCGGCAGCAGCTACGCCAAGATCGCGCAGGTCGCTCAGAACAGCGAAAACCTACCGGTTCTGAACACGCTGCGCGCCGGCGCAAGATTTGCGCTCACGCAGGCCTTGCCTGCTGCCCCTGTGTCATCCCAAAGTGCGTCCGGTTTGAACGCGGTGGTCAATGAGCGAACCATGCGCCAAACGGCCCGAACAGAACGCGAGTTCATGGAACGGCTCTCGTTGATCGGTCGTTTGGACGGCAACGCCGCCATGCTCGCAGCCAGCAAACTGCGCCTGCTCAATCTCGCGGCTTGGCCAGCCACAGGGCTCAGCAGTGAGAGCAACAGCGATCAGACGAACCGCGAGGTCTATCTGGCGCTGGCACAAGGCATTGACATGCTGTGGCAAGAGCTCAGCGCCTCGGAGCGCACGCTTGTAACAGCTGCGCTGCGCGCGCGCCTGCTCCAGGCCTCTGCCGCTCTTAGCTATCTCGACAAAGAACCCTACGATTCGCACGCCGTTGAAAACGTTCGTTGGGTCAACCAAGCCTTGCTGCTGGCAACTGGGCTGCCCGGCTTCCCGGAGGCCCAAAGCTTGCTGGTCAAGGCCTGGGATCTCAGCCGCTACACCCTGGGGATTTGGGGCGATGTGGACGGCAGCTTTGGCAATGGCATCGCCTACGGCTGGTACGCAGCTGTGGGGGCCATACCCTACGCAGCGTCCGTGCGGACCATCACCGGTTTCGACCTCTATCAGCTGGAGTACATGCGCAGGTCCGGCGAACAAATGATGGCGTTCACGGCGCCGAATCTGTTGCAGCCCAGTGCCTTGGGCGACGAGACCGAAACCCAGGATCTCTACGCCAACTACACCGCCAGCTATTACCGCCTGCATGCGCAAATGACACGCAATGCTCAGGACGCTTGGTATTGGAGAGTGAAGCCGGGCAATGTCAGCAACCCCAACGACGCGGTGATCTGGCAGCTGCTGCTACTGGGAGTTGATGACCGACCCATGCCTGCCGCCCTGCCGCCGACGCAGAACAGCTGGGTTTCCCGCGATGCCGGTCTGGCCGCCCTGCATGTCGATGCCAAGCTGTCCGCACGCACCAGCCTGTTCTTCCGCTCCAGCCGTTTTGGTGCGTTCAACCACTCGCATGCGGACCAAAACTCCGTTGTCTACGTCTCCCAGGGCAAGCCCTTGTTGATCAGCGCCGGCTATTACCCCTACTACAACTCTCAGCACCACAAGTCAGTCACGCGGGCCACGCGCTACAAGAATGCGCTGACTTATGACGGCGGTTTTGGTCAAAGCGAAAGTGTCGCTGGCTCCGCGAAGCCGTCCAATCCGGCACACAGCCTGGAAGCCAGTGGTGACATCATCTACCACGAGACAAGAGGCTCGCTCTCGGCTGTGACAGGCGATGCCGCCTTGGCCTACCGCACCATCGACATGAACACCGGCGCCTGGACCCCTCAGCTCAGCAATGCTGTCCG
Source organism: Paucibacter sp. DJ2R-2 (assembly GCF_025717675.1). Lineage (GTDB taxonomy): Bacteria > Pseudomonadota > Gammaproteobacteria > Burkholderiales > Burkholderiaceae_C > Paucibacter_A. The sequence continues at coordinate 27,241 of NZ_JAJIRT010000013.1, read as the reverse complement.
CAGCGTGGTGATGGACCGCGCCAGCGGCGTCACCTTGATTTACGACTGGGCCACCAGCAGCAAGGCCCGGCAATGGGAGCTGAATTTCCACTCGCCCAATGCCTTTGTCGCAGATGCGAGCACCGTCAAGGCCAGCAATGGCGCAGCTTCGGTTTGCCTGGATCGCCACGGCCCCGCCACCAGCTTCGCGCAGACCATGGCCTGGGACGTGCCGCCAGAAGCGCCCATGCCGGCCCAAGCTCATGCGCGCTTCACCGCCTTGACCCGAAGCACCGAACTGGCGCACCTCACCGTTCTGCGCGACGGCTGCAAGATCACGCCCTTGCAAGTCAGTCAGCAAGGCACCCGCATTGCCGTGGTTCTGGGCAATCAGGTCATCAGCTTCGACAAGCGCTCCACGCAACTGCCTCCGTGACGGGGCTCGCAGGCCCGCTTTGTCGTGAAGCCGGCCTGCGACAAATGGACTCAGGGACCTTGACCTACAGGCACCGACATCGTTGCAGCCTCATCGAGGTCGAATCCTCAGGACCGTGCGCAAGATCTGACCGGGCTTGAGCTGAGCAGCGACCGTGAGCACCGGCGCGGGGCGTTTTTCGTAGAAAGCATGGGACGCCCAGCCCTGCAACTCCTGATCGGTTTCGACACCGCAGCTCACCCAACCCTGGAGTTCGGCGCCACTAAGCTCCAGCTGCAATTGATTTTTTGATGCAACGAGAGCGCCGCGTTGCACCGCGCCGTCCCAATGCATCTGGCCGTCCGGCGTGCCATGCCAGAACAGCTCCACGCCATGGGTCTGCTGGCACTCCAACCAGTCTTCGACCGTCAGGCAGCCGGCCTCGGCATTCCAGCTGACGCGGCGGTGGTGATGCACAGGGTCCTTCAAGCGGGTGTAGCCGTCATGGCTGGCGTGGATCACGGCACCATCTTCACTGACTGCATGAATGCGCGTGTTGACGTCTTGAAGCCAAAGAAAGCTGGCGCCGTAGATGGACTGGTCTTCACCATCCACACGCAAGGTGTTGTGTGCCGACGTGCCTCGGAAGAACTTCCGCCAATGTGGGGCTGAGTTGTAGCAATAGGTGCCGGAGTCCAGCAGCAAAGCTTCACCAGCAACGCTGAGCAACACCGACAAGGCATCGGCATGGCCATGGCCTGCAATGCCCAGACAGCCCAAGGGGCCGCAGTCAAAGCTGACGCGGACCTCGTCACCTCGGTGCAGGTCTGAGCCCATCAGCATCAGCCCGCCTTCCGGAAAATGTCGTGGCAGCTCGCTCAGTCGATCGGGAGCGGTCGGCGGCGGGGCTTGCCGAGTCAGCCAAGACACCGCCTTGTCTGCGGCAGGGTTCACCGCGCAAGCCTTCGCTTGCAAGTCTGCGCGCTGAAACAAAGTAGCTCCGACAGCCAACAAGCATTGGTCAGGCGTGCCCTTGCCGTAGCCGAGGCGAAAGACCTCGCCGTCATCTGAATCGCCAAAACCGGGCGTGGCCCCCTGGCAATCCATCTGGGCACCGAGAAAGACCATGGCGGACTCGACACGGTGCCAATACGCATCCGAAAAATCGTGCCCAGCGGCCCGCCCTGCAAGGCCTGCCGCCAGCACGAACTGCAGGGCGAAGCCGTGATAGCCCGTGGCTTGTTCCCAGTTGGCGCCATCCGAACTGAACTGCTTCTGCGCCTCGCGCTCGAGGATTGCGTGCGCCGAGTTGCGCAGCGCTTGGCTTGCCGGCCAGCAGTCCCAGGTGCACGCGGCAACGAAGACGCCCGCCGCTTCGCCCAGCAAATGGTTGTTCCCTGAGGAGTGAAAGGAGTAGTTGTCGCTGGCAAAGCGCATGTGCTGGTAGATGCTGCACAACCAGTTCTGCCGCAATGCCTGGCCCCGACTGCCCACGAACAAGGCGGAGTTGGCGCCGCCAATCAGATGCCAGACCAGACTCCAATTGATCAAGCGAATGCCCTGCTCCACCGGCGATGACCAGTTCGGCCCCAAGGGATACGGGCAGGATTCAAGCCAACGCGCCAGATGTTGGCCCAGGGCATGCAGGTACTTGCTGTGGCCCGTGTGCGCGTAAGCCTGTGCCAGGCGCACCCACCAGAGGTGGCGGTTCAGTTCCCACAAGAACTTGATGTCGATATCGCCGGCCATGTGGCGGAAATCAATGCTCAGGCCGAAATCCAGAGGCACCGGGTGGCCGGTTCTGGGGTCGGCATTCCAGTCCGGGGCGGCAGCGCTGAAATCAAGGTCCAGGCCAAAAATGCGCGGGCCACGCGCCAGCAAGGTCTGGGCGTCTGCCTCCAGTTCGCGGCCATCGGCCTCGCTCAAGGCGGGTGCCCAGGCCCAGGCAGCACCAAAGCCCGGCTTGGCCAGCAGCGGCGGCGGCTGGCGCGCGTCCCAGAAACCTCGAGACTGCGCAGCCGTGCGCACGAAGCCACCCACCCGATAGGGAATCTCCGCCGCACTGATGCGGCTGAGGCGCCGCGTCAGCCAACGCAAACGCTCGGCACTGGGCAACTTCATGCTTTGGATTCCGCCAACGCCGAATGATCAGATGAGGCGCTGAGTTCGGGCACATCGCGCAGGCCTGCCTGCCTGTACAGGGCCAGCAATTTGGGCAGATTGGCTTGGTGAGAGAACTTGGCGAGAAACGCCTTCCGGCCTTCGGCACCCATGCGCTCCGCACATTGCCGGTCACCCAGAATGGTCAGCAAAGCCTGGGCCAGGCCGGGGATGTCGCCAGGGCTGCGCAAAAGCCCGGTGAGCTCCGCTTGCACCGCCTCAGCAATACCGCCAATCGGGCACGACACGACCGCCCGCGACCTCGCCATGGCCTCCAAGATGGCCATGGGCAAGCCCTCGTGGTAGGAGGGCAGAGCGAACAGCCAGGCCTGATGGAACAGCTGCTCCTTGCGCTCGGTATTCACCCAACCCGCGAACTCAACCGAGGCCGCCAATCCGAGCCGAGCCACCTCGGCATGCAGCTTGTCCACCTCCCCGTCGCCGCCGATCACGAGCCGGGCCTCAGGCAGGCGTTCCAAGACTCGCGCGAAGGCCTGCAGCAGATCGAAGGTGCCCTTGCGGTCGCCGATTCGGCCGAGAAACAGTGCAGTCGGCACAGCGCCCAGAACCGGCGCATCGGCGCCTTGCTCCGTGGCTGAGGACAAAGAATTGAACAAGACGTCCACCCGCGCATTCGGCTCCACCCGCAAAACCCATTGGCGCCATTCGGTCGACAAGGCGAGCACACGGAAGGAGCGGCGAAGCATGAAACGAATGCAGCTTTGGCGCCAGCGGCTGCCATCGGCATGGAACGATTCGAAGTCACTGCCATGCAGATGAACGACCACGGGCACGCGCAGAAGGAATGCCGGGGCGAGCAAGATCAGCTTGCGCCAAAAACTGCCCCCATGTGAGGTGTGCGCATGGACCAAGGACACTCGGCCCAGGCAGAGCGCCGGCCACAAAGTCCAGCACGCGCGCAAAAACGGCAGCACGCGGCCCCACTTCGAGCGGTCGTGATGACTGACCAACAAGCGCATGGCCCCGTTGTCGAACAGCCCGGCTTGCTGGTACTGCCGAATGACGGTCGCGATCCCGCCCTTGCCGGCTGGAGCGGTGGACAGCATCCAGATCTGTTGCTTGCTCATCTTCTATCGTCCAAGATTCAACAGCCTGGCAGGCGCGAGCCCTGCACAGGCGACACATGCAGCACATGCTGCACAGTGCCCAGGCCCCGCTTCAATGACGGCCATGCCAAGTTCAAGCGGCGATGACATCGGCCATTTGCCGGCGCCACACGGCCAAGCCCAGCAAAGCAAACAGCTCCCGGCTGCGGTCGCGGAAGCCGCGCTGGTGCTCATCCCATAGCCGCGCCACTTCGCCCAGCTCAAAGCCCAGGCCCGCCAAGGCCGGGTCTTGAAACAGGAGTGCATGGCACCTGTCCTTCCATTCCTGGCGAAGCATGCTTGCGACCGGCACCTGAAAACCGCGCTTGGGGCGGTTCACAATCTCCTTGGGCAAATAGCTTTGTGCCATTTGCTTGTGGATGATCTTGGTCTTGCCCAACGCCAGCTTGAAAGCCGCAGGCAGGGACTCCACGAAGCGAACCAGTTCCGTATCCAGCAGCGGCACCCGCGCCTCCAGGCTGTGCGCCATGCTGACCTTGTCGCCGTACAGGAGCAGGTCGTCGGCCAAGCCCATGCGCACATCGATGGCCATCATTTGCTCAGCGGCACTCAAGGGGCGCCCTGCAGCGGACCAGTCCAGCCAGGTCTGAATCGAACTCAGCGCCCGGCCCGAACCGGTCTTGCCGATCAAGCGCCCACGCGCTGCTGCGTTGAACACGCAGTACTCGCTTTCGAAGCGTTCATTGACCCGGGCGATCGCCGCAGACTGGGCACTCCGGAGCACGGCAGCGGGCACACCGGGCAGGCGTTCGAGCAAGGGGCGGGCGACGCTGACCAGCGTCTTGAACATCGGAATGTCTCTCACCAGCTCACCCTGGTAGCGACGATAGCCTCCCAGCAACTCATCGCTGCCCTGCCCCGTCAGCACCACCGTCACATCCTCCCGGGCCCGTTGGCACAGGTACCACATGGGCAAGGCGGAGGTGGTGACCAAGGGCTCTTCCGTGGCGCTGACCGCAAGCTCAAAAGCCTGCCACAGGTCCTCATGGTCCAACTTCACGACGTGATGGGGCAGCCCCAGAACCTGGGCGGTGTGGGCGGCATCGCCAATTTCGCAGTCCGCGCTGTCCTCTTTGTAGCCCACGGTAAAACACGGCGCCTGAACGCCCGCATCGGCCGCCATCGCAGCGACCAAGGCCGAGTCAATACCGCCCGACAACAACACGCCGACCGGCACATCAGACAACATCTGTCGCTTGACCGCTTGGGCAACGCCCACTTGATAGGCAGCTGCCGCCTCCTCCAGGCCGCCCGCAAAACGTGCTGAACTGGGCTCGATGTAGCGGGTGACCGACGTGGCGCCACCGTCCACCGGCACGCAATGAATATGCCCCGGCGGCAGCCGCTGCACCCCGGCCAACAAGGTGTTGGGAGAGGGAACGAAGCGCAAGCTCAAGAATGTGGCGAGGGACTCTGCATCGACCTCAAAGCGCTGCTCCGTCACCGCGCACAGGCTGCGAATCTCCGACGCAAAACCAAAACCTTTGGGCGTCTGGGCAAAGTAAAGCGGTTTCACGCCAAAGGGGTCGCGAATCAGGTAGAGCTCGCGCTTCAATTGGTCCAGCACCGCAAAGGCGAAGATGCCGTTCAAGCGCTTCACCGTGGCCTCGACACCCCACTGACTGATCGCCTCGACCAGCGTCTCGGTGTCTGAGTGACCGCGCCAGCTGCGGGACAACTCAGCGCGCAAGTCTTGATGGTTGTAAATCTCGCCATTGAAGGTCAGCAGCCATCGACGGTCCACGCTGACCATGGGCTGTGCGCCAGCTTCGGTCAAATCCTGAATCGCCAGGCGCGTGTGGCCCAACCACACCGAATTGGCCCCCAGCTCACTGAGCACCGCCCCCGAAGCATCCGGCCCACGCCGGCGCAAGGCGTGCAAGGCCGCTTCCGCTCGGACCGACCCGCCGGTCTTGAACACCAGACCCGTCACACCGCACATGGTTTCACTCCCTCATCATCTTTCGCAGGCCGGCCCGGCCGTCACAGGGCCACAGCCGAACTCAATTGGCAGTCTGTTTGTCGGCCAGCAAACGGCGGTACACCGCGGCAACGTTGGCAGCGATCGCGTCATACGAACGGTTGTCTTTCACCCAGGCACGCCCGCGTGCGCCCGCAGAGGCCGCCGCTTCCGGCTCGCGCAGCAACTGCAGGCAGGCATCTGCAAACAAACGCGCCTCCATCGGGACACAAACCCCGCCGCCACTGACTTCAATCACATACTTTTGGTCGGGGATGTCATTGCACACACAGGGGATACCCAGCGCCAGATACTCAAGAGTCTTGGTCGGCGTAGACACGTCAAACAAAGGCCCGCGAGGCACAGGAGACAGACCGACTGCCGCACATTTCAGAAACGGCAATGCATCTGATTGGGGCAACCAGCCTGTCAACGACACATGGTCAGACAACCCAGAACTTGCGATGCGCTCGCGAATCCAGGCTTGTTCATCGGGGCTCGCCCCATCACCGACCAACAAGAGCAAAGCACTCGGCTCTGCCTCACGTACCAAAGCGAGAACCTGGAGCAAAAAGTCTGAGTTCCGAGAAACTCCAAGGGTTCCCAAATAAGCCAGAACTTTTCGCCCATGCAACTGTTTGGGTAGCTCCGCTGGCTTCTGCACTTGAGTGAACACCGACATGCTCACGCCCATGGGAACGACAGTCATGCGAGCCCGAGGCATTCCTTGGCGGGACATCATCGCGAGCATCGCGTCGCTTTGTACGAACAAGTGATCCACACGCGGAAGCAGGTACCGGTAGTAGGCCTGCGCAGCGAGTTTTGCACGTACCCAATTCAGGCACTGAACAATTTGCCCGCGACGCCCGCCAATTTGAATGTAGCGCTCCCAATAGCCCTCGACCATTGGGAACGACATCCAATATGTCAATTTCCTCTGCGAGAAACGAGCCCAGAGCAGCGCAACCAAGCCAGTTCTAATTTTATCCCGAACCTGAATTACTGAATGTTCGGGCCTCAAGAAAAGAAAGAGCCGCAAATCAAAAAATGTTCTCAGCAAATCACCAAGTACACCCCCGCGCTGACGCCCGCATACGTAGACCTCACCGGCTTTCCAAGCAGCTTGGTTTGCACTACTACTTTCGCCGTCTGCCAACTGCCCAGCCAAATCAGAGCAGACACCAAGGCGAGGTAATTCCCGCCCGAATAGCTCAGCGACATCCGGTCGGAATGCAGGCAAATAGTCCCTCATCCAAAACATAATTCGAACTGAACACTCAGATCCCGACATCATGAATTCTCTTTTGACGGGGATCTGACTTTCGCCGGCACCCCAACAGCAATGCTTCCAGGAGGAATGTCGGAGAGCACCACTGCATTGGCACCGATCTTCGCCCCGCGACCGATTCTCACGGGTCCAAGCACACAGGCACCGGCCCCGATCTCAACCTCGTCTTCAATAACAGGTACACCCCAAAACCCGGATCGACCGCCTATCGTCACATTCTGAGAAATTTTGACATCATTCCCAATAACTGAGCGAGCGTGAACCACAATCCCCAAGCCGCTGTAACCAAATAGAACGCGCTCTCCTACCCGAACCGTCGGGGGCAATGCCACGGAAAAAACAATTCTATTGAAAATATACAAAAGGCGCGGAACCAGCGGCACACCGCGGTCTTGCAGCCAAGCAGAAGCCCTAAAAATCTTCAACATACAATCATCTTTAAATCAAACATACCTGCTTGATAAAAACTTAGACTCGGAAGCATACGGAACTTCAAGCGAGGCAAGCAGCAATTGACTCATTTATCAATCCGCCAGAACATACACGAAGTAGAAATACGAACTGGTCGTGCCATTAGCAAAACATCAGTCACCGCCAAGCGAAGACAGGGAACTCGGAGGTATCACCCATACCGATCGCTACTGGCGCCAAAATGGACGGGGTCAGCATTGGCAGAGGGGCAGGCTGATACTCACGACAGCAGAGGTTTCAAATCTGCTGGGCGGAATGTTCGGGTCGCCCAAACAAGCAACAAGAACATGGCCACGATCAAGGCCATGCCCAAAAGCAAGGAGGCGATGGTGCCACCTGTCAGCGACAGGAAACTCACCCCCGCGGCACTCAAGAGGGCGCAGGCGCTGGCACGCGCCATGAACCACCAGTCCCCCTGCCAGGCATGCCCAGCGCGCCGCAAGCCATGCACCAAGATCGAAACCCAAACGCACTCATCCCAAATGACAGCGAGCAAGGCTGCCCATTCTGAATGACCCGCCGCTGCCAGCCACCAAGACACCGGCAGCACCAGCAAGGCCAAGCCGGCCGCAAGCAGCAAAGAGCGCCCTTGTTCGACGCAATTCACCAGCACCATGGTGATTTGACGATGCACACGAAACATCAGGGTCAGGCAAAGCGCAGCCATCAAGCCCTGGCCCGAGTCAATTTTTCCGCCAGAAGCAAGGCTCAACAGGGTGTTGCCGTAAACCGCCAGAATGCCGACCAAGGGCGCCACGGTCAGCACGCTCAAGCGGCTCGCCAGCCCAGCTTCACGCGCGACAGCCACCAGATTTTGGTTGCGCGCATACAGGCCAATGAAGCGAGGCCGCAGAACGTTCATCAACATCAGCGCTGGCAGATAGCCTCGCATGATTTCCAAAACGCGGACCATGAAGCCAAAGGTCGCCACAGACTGAGCACCACTGCCAACGCTGGAAACCATCAGCACCAAGGCTTGGAGTGACAGCGGGAAACTGATGAGGCTGCTGAGGTAGTTGTTCCAGCCCATCTTGAATGCATGGGCAAAGGTCGGGGGCACCCAGGCCGCCGCCTCGGAATCAGCACGCGCAGGCAGGGTGCGCAACACATGAGCGAGCGCCCAAGCCGAATACACCAAGGTCACGGCAGATGCCGAAAGCTCGACCCACAGGATGCGCTGCACATCCATGCCGCCGGGCTCTGCGCCACACAGGAAGACACCCAGCAACAAGAGGCTGTTCCTCAAAACGATGCCCAGCTGCGTGAAGCCCTGTTTGCCCACACTCTCCAAGGAGTTGTCTCTGAGCAAACGCATGCAGGCTTCGGACAGAAGAAGCAAGGCCAGGCAAAGCCCGACACCGGCGTTCGCCAAAGCAGCAGGTCCCTCCCAAAACTGCAAGGCAAGGCCGCTGGCAGCGATGGCCAGCAAGACGCCAAGAACCCTGACGCTGAGCACCTTGACGATCAGGGGGCCCAGAAGCTGCCTCGCGCCGTGGGTCACATACTCCGGCACGTAGCGCAGCAAGAGCCATTCCACACCGAGGGATGAAAGTGCAATGCCCGCCTCGAGACAAGCCATGGCCGCCACGTACACGGCGTAGTCGCGAAGCTCAAGCAGCCGGAGCAGCCAACCCAACCAAGCAATGGTGAGGAGTGCGGAAACAGCCTTGCCAAGAACAAACACCTTGGCATTGCTGATGGTGCGTTGGCGCGAATACGCCGATCCGCCCTCGGTCACGCTCAAGCCTTCGCTGAGCGAAAGGCTCCAGCTGAAACGGCAGCTGCAGCGGAATCAGGAGCTTGGCGCGCAAACGCAGCAACCAGCGCCACCAATCCGATGGCCCAGGACGACAGCATCTGAACTGGAGCGACGAACAAACTCGAAGCGTCATAGATCAGACCGACCGAGGTCAGCGCAATGGCCACGGCGGCCATATCCATCAAACCTGATTGCAAAGGCGCGGAATCGGCCAAGCGATTGGCCAGGCGCACGGCCTGCACGAAGCCGAATGCAAACAAAAGCGCAAAGCAACCGGTGCCAAGCAAACCCACATCCCACAGCAAAGCCGAGGCGGTTGAAACCTGCAGCTGAAACGGATGCTTCCTGGCCTCCGCACCTTGACCGAACAAGGAGCTGAACGACTTGCTGGCCGCAGGGCCGTAGCCGATCAAGGTCTCCACCATTTTGCCGGCACCCACGTTTTCCTGGCCCCAAGTCACCAGAGCACCGAGCCGGCTCATTTCGCCGGTCTGCCGGTTGTACATCGTGATGTCTTTTTCAGCACGGGTGCTGTAGCTGAATGTCGCAGCGAGATCAATGGACCTGCTGCCCTTGTCGCTGTAGTGAAGGACCTGGTAGGCCACCAGCAAGGCCACAACAAACAGCAGCGAACTCAGGCTCCAAAGAAGAAAGCTGCCGACCGAACGCATGACGTGCCGCCGGTAGTAAACAAGCAAGGCCAAGGGCAGAAACACCGCCACGACTTTCACTTCGGCCAGGAACACAGACGCCAACGCTGCCACGCACGCAGCCCAAGTCAGCCGGCCAGAAATGTAGCCGCCGCGGCGCAAAGCCAGGGTCGCCACCAAACCGAAGCAGAGAAACATGGCCAAGGCACCACTGGAACCACCGCCTTCAGGGTTTCCGCCGAAGCTGCCCACAACTCGGTCCCAAGCAATCCCCAGCGCCCCAAAACTCGCGGCGGAGCCCTTCTCAACAAAGATGTATTGGTAGAGGCACAGAGGCAGCTGCAAGAGCATGAGCCAAGGCACCATGCGCCAAACACGCAACCAATACCCCCACTTGGCACCAGCAAAAACAATGGTGGCGATCAATGCCAGCGGGAACACATACTGCTTCAGCCCCACCAGAACCTGCATCGGCGGGCTCAAATTGACAAGAGCGGAACCGATCACCAGGGTGCCGAACACCAGCAGCACCAGGCCGAGGCCACTGAGTCCACCGAGGCCGGGATTGCGCGCGGAATGGCGGAAGGCATCGACCGGAAGGCGAACAAACATGGCGATCAGCAGCAAAGCAGGCAACCAATGCGATTGTTCGATTCGCAAAAAGTACTGCATGCAGCCCGCGATCACCGTGCTCATCAGAAGAAACAAGGAGATCAAGCCCGTCGCAGGCATCAGCAGAACCGCCGGCCCGACGATCAAAGCCACCACCAGCATGGAAAGCGGCAAAGAGCCGAGCGCAATCACCATGCCGGCAAACCCGGCGAGAAGCGACATCACCAGAGGCAAGAGCCACGCATTGGCGGGGCTCGAACGGCTCCGGCGTGCTCCAGACAGAGCCCGCCGCACAGAGCCCGGCAGCGATACACCCTGCGTCATGTCAACCACCAAAAATTCGTGCGCGCGATGCGGTGGGTATGCCGGTCTGCAAGTCGGCGACGAATCGCGCTTGCAAGGCGTAGGCACGATCGGTTTGATCATCAATGGACGAGACCCGAATCAGCATGCCGTCGGGAATCACCCCTTTCACACCAAATCGCAGCTGAGCCAACTTTTGTTCGGTTGAGCTGGTCGCCACTTGATCGCCCACCATCACCCAATAGGTGATGGGCTCATGCCGTGGTCCCAACTGCGCAACAAGCCGCCGCACATGCAGCGTCCGACCTTCAGGCAAGCTCAAATCAGCCACTTGGCTGCTTTTGACCTGGAAACCTTGCGCGGGGTAGCACACCTCCGGGCGATGCGCGCGAGTCCCATCGGACTGATCGCCACCATAGGCGACCGACAACATGATTCGCTCGCCACGCGGCGACACATAGGTGCGGCTGAGGACCTGGTTGTAGATCTGATTCAGCTTCGCTTGAACATCGGGCGCCGGCAAGACCACCGGCATATTGGCGTCCACACGCCACTCTCCAAACGCAGCCGGGAAGGCCTCCTCAAGCTTGGGCTGCCCGATGCTGTCGGTCAAATGCAAAGTCGGGCGCCAGGTGTAAGCCACCGCCGCAGTGAGCAATGACAAGCCCAGCACCGCCAGCGAACGCCGCAGGTTGACAGTCACATCAAGCTCCATTCCGACGGGCGTCGAAGAAAAATCCCAGCACCTTGTCAGCAATCAACATCAAAACCAAGGCAACCATGAACAGCACCATACCGGCAAAGCCATGAACAAAGCCCTGCCCAGCCTCATCGCCGAAGTGGTAAGTGACCAGCACCAAAATCATGACGCGGGCGATGTTGGCGCAGAACGAGATGGGTACCAAAAGAACAGCCAAGGTGATATTGCGCCCCGCTGAGGTGTAGTTCATCAAGTTCATGTACAGCAAGCCAAGTGCTTCCAGGGTGAACATCGAGTTCAGGCCCGCACAGGCATCAGCCACAAGAAGCTGGTACTGCCCAACCGTCAGCATCACACCAGAGCGGCCGATGGGATAACCCAGCTGGTACAGCAACGTGCTGGCCACACTCGAAACAGCCATCTTCAAGGGGCTGGTGACCGCACTCACAAGAAGATCTGGGAGCGGCACCATGAAGAGCAGGAAGAACAGCGGAAACCAGGCCCTTCGCAGGACTCGCGGCCCACCAAACAGCAGCAGCAGCCCGACCAGCATCGGAATCTGCGACCCGACCTCAAACAGCAAAATGTCTTGGGAGCGCCCGAACGCATACAACAGCAACGCAAAGACCAAAACAGGCCAGGCCCACTGCGGGCTGGGAGTGCCGGGAACTGCGACGAGCTCATGCCTGATGCGATAAAGCATCCACGCACTCACGGCCAGAATAATGGGGCCGTGCCCTTGCTCATCGCTCGCCCAGACGGTCGAGGACAAGGTGATGTAACTCGGGACGTAAAGCAACAAAAATGCTGCCGCGACCAAGAGCAGCACCCGAACATCGACACCGTTGGGTATCAAACGCTCGGGCTCAGCCTTGTTCACGTTGGCCGGCGAAGCAACCATCATCAGAATTCATTCATGATCACGCCGACCACCTTCGCCGAGGACTCGGCAACGGTTGCCACGAGCTCTTGCAAGGCATCAACACGGGACGCATCTTTGCGAGCCACGATCAAGGCGCCGCCGCATCGCGCGGCAATCACGCTGGCGTCAGAACCCAGGCGAGCAGCCGGTGTATCGACGATCACGTGATCGAACTTCGACACCAATTCACGCATCAGCAAGCCAAACGCCGGGCGCTCCACCAGTTCGACTGGATTCGGCGGCGTGACGCCGACCGGCAGAACAAACAGACTCGGAATGCCCGGAACCTGCTGGATCACATTCGCTTCTGCTCGCCCAGCCAAAACTCCGGAGAGCCCGGATTCATTTCGAAGATGAAACACCTCGTGCTGGCGTGGCCCACGCAAATCCGCATCGACGAGCAAGGTACGGCCGCCCAGTTGCGCAAGCGTTGCAGCCAGGTTGGCGGCGAAGTAACTCTTTCCGTCGCCGGACTCCGGACTGATTACAGCCAGCGCACGAGGCGCAGCTCCAGGCTCGCCAAAGAACCGCATGATCACCTGGCTGCGGATGGCTCGGAAAGTTTCCGAGGCAGCCGAGAAGGGTTGGTTCAAGGCGACCAGTTCAGCGCTGAATTGCTTCGTCTCATCCTGCGCGTAGGCGTAATGGAACTGTTGCGACAAGGCGAACAAAACGTCATCTGAACTGGCCAGCCCCAAGGCCACTGCAGCTTCACCGAACTTGACGCGCTTCTCGCGTTGGTAAGCCAGGATTTTCTCGACCTGATCGACCCCAAGGTTGCGAGTCTCGGCAATGATGTTGCCGATGGAGCGATCTTGGATGGAGGTTTGACTATCAGCCATGGTGTCTTTCTTCTGCGCCAGACAACGTGACTGGTCGCGACTGCATCGGGTAACTTGCGGCTAGGGCAATCAGAGAGCTGAGTTGCCGAGTACGCGCTGTTTCATTTGGTTGGGAAGGGCCTTGAGATTGCGTGCCCCAGGTTTGGGCAGGACCCCAATCACCGGCAGACCCAGCAAGGTCGAGACGTCTTCTTGGCTGCGGACCCGACGATCCCTCATTTCCATCACCATGACCGTGCCGAGGGCCAACATGCTGCCGACAAACAGGGACAGAACCAGATTCAGGACCAGCTTGGGCGACGCCGGCAACACAGGGGCAACAGCCTGGCTGAGCACGTTCACGCTGCTCTGAGTTGTCTGACTCTCAAGGCTGCTTTGATTGCGTCGCGCGGTGATGGCGTCGTAGGCACGCTGAGCGTTCTCGAGGTCACGAACCAGAACCGCGCCCTCGTCACGAACCGCCTTCATCTGCAAGACTTTTGCTCGTTGAGCTGCAAGCTCGGAGCGAACCTGCGCTTCCCGTTGCTTGTTGATGTTGTAGCTCACCGACACGCCGCCGCTGATGCGCTTCACCTCCAAATTCAAGCGATCCCGCAACTCATTCAAGTTCGCCTTCAGCTCAACCACCTGCGGGTGGCTTTCACCCAGCTTGACATTGAATTCTTGCAGTCGAGCTTCCTGACGGGAAACATCGGCCTTCAATCCCGCAACCACCGGACTGTTGAAGACTTCTTGCATCTTGTCCGCAGAGCCGCTTTGCGCCTGGTTCAAGCGGCTGCTGGATTCAGACGCCAGGGCTTGCAAGGCGACCAGTTGCGAGGACAACTCATTGAGGCGTGTGTTTTCAATGTCCAGTCGCTCATCCGCAGCTGTGATGCCCTTCTCAGACTGAAATGCGCTCAACTTGTTCTGAGCCTTCTCCACCGCCTCACGCCCCTCCTTCGCCCGCATGTCGAAAAAGTTGCTGTACTCGCGAGCCGGGTCCACCCTCAGCTCCAGTGAAGTCTCCACATAGGCTTGAACAAATGCGTTCGCAAGCCCAGCAGCGAAACGTGCGTCGGGTGCCCGATAAGAGATCGACAGCACATTCGACTCACGGGACGGTTTGACGTCCATGTACTTCTGAAAGGAATCGGCAATCCAGGCATCCAAGCTGCCTTGCCCGCCTGTTGCTTCCTTCCATTGCTCCCGAATCTGTGGGTTCTCCGTCAGCTTCAAGTTGCGCACCACCCGCTGGGCGACACGCTCGCTTTGAATGATGTCAACCTGGGTCGCAATGAAGCCGGGGGAAACCATGGAGCCATAAGCCATCGCCGAAATCGGATCCGGCTTGACATCCACCACCACGCTCGCCGTAGCCAAGTACTGCTTGGGCAAGATCAGGCTGATCACCAAAGTTGCGAGGAGCGTGGCGCCAAGAACCAAAGCTCCAACCACCCAGCGAGCCTTAAGAATTGAGAAAATTTGTGTGAAGTTCATGGCGGGATCTCAGAACAGGCTCTCTTTGACGTACACAACATCCCCATCCTTCAAGCCCTCGTCCATCGGGATCTGAAGCACTTGGACCTTGCCGTCCGGGCCCTTGCGGTGCACGCGGATGCCTTTTTCGGTGCCGCGCTGGGTGATGCCGCCGCCGGTGGCCAGCGACTGCATGACGGTCATGCCGCGCTCCAGGCGCATCGGGCCGGGGCGCTGCACTTCGCCGTAGATATAGACCATGGGCGCGCGTTCGACCCAGATGACATCGCCGTTCTGGATCAGCACGTCTTGCTCGCGGCCGCCGGGCGTGAAGATGCCAGGCAGGTCGATCTCAGCACGATAAGGCTGGCCGTTACGCGAGCCGCTGAGCACCAGCACTTCGGCGCCGGTGACGGCGATGCCGCCGGCATTGGCCAGCAGATCGGTCAGGCGCATATCGGCGGTTTCGATCGGGTAGCGGCCCGGGCGGTTGACCTGGCCCAAGACGCTGGCCTGGTTGCCCTTGACCTGCAACACCACCACGGTGACTTGCGGGTTTTTGACGAAGTTGCCGTTCTTCAAGCCGTCAGCGATCAGCTTCTCAGCCTGCGTGGCGCTCAGGCCGCCGATGCGGATATTGCCCAGCAGCGGGAAGGAGATCATGCCGCTCTCGGCGACCCGGGTTTCCAGCGTCAGGTCCTGATTCTGGTAGACCGAGATGCGCAGCACGTCGCCGGAACCGAGCTGGTACTCCAGCGTCGCAGGGGCGGCGGCACCGGCCTTGACCGAAGTCTGCGCCGCAGCCGGAGCCTGGGCAGCCACCAAGGCAGCCACCAGCGCCAGCCCGCTCAGGGAGGAGAGAGACAAGGACTTCTTCGTCATGATGCGCTTCACTTCAGGCCCATACCCTTGGAGATGTCAGCCGCGTTGAGGCCGCTGGCGGCAGCCGCCGGCGCCTCGACCGCAGGGGCCGGAGCCACCGCCGGTGCAGCGGACGGTGCAGGCATTGCAGCGGCCGATGCAGCAGCTGCCGGGCCACCGGCGAACTTGCCGATGTAGTCGATCTTGGCCGCGTCACGCAGGCCCTTGATGTCCTTCTGCACCACCTCGGACTTGCGCTGGTTGACCAGGAAGGCTTCGATGGCCGGGCGAGCACGTGTCTCATCCACCGGCTGGCTGCGCGAGCCAACCAGGAACAGCACGGTGATGCCATTGGCGGTCTGGGTCACGGCAGAGTCGCCGTCCTTCATGCGGGCGATCGACTCCAGGCCATTGAGCGGCAGCTGCTCGGCAGCACGCACGGCCTGATTGCCTGTGAAGCGGAAATCATTGGCCTTGAGAAACTCAGCAAACTCGCCCACATTCTTGGCGCTTTCGAGTTTCTGGCGCAATTGACCAAACTGCTCGGGTTTGGCTTCGATGACCAATTCCTGCAGGCTGTAAATACGGCGGTCCTTGAAGAGCGCGGGTTTCTCGTTGTAATACTTGGCCACTTCCTCGCTGGTCGGCTTGGCGATCGATTCACCGATCCGCTCGACGTAGGCGCGGGCAATGATTTCGCGTTTGGCGGCTTCGATCTGCTGCACCACACGCGGGTCGCGGTCGAGCTTCAGCTCCTGCGCCTTTTGCACGGCCAACTCTTGCTCGATCAAACGCTCCAGCACCTGCTTGCTGGCGGCTTCGGCCTGCTCCGGCTTCAGGCCTTGTTGGCGCTGCAGCACAAAGTTGATCTGATGAACCGTGATCTCTTCTTTGTTGACCTTGGCGGCCGTCTGCGACGCCTTGTCGGACTTGCTGCTCTCTCCACCACAACCCGCCAGCATCACGGCCACGACCGCAGCGGCAACCGCCGCCACGCGCAAGCCGGCAAAACCAGCCGAGCCGTTCACAGCGCGGGCATTTTCTTGATTCGTCAGGTACATGGCTTGTCTTTCTCTCTACTTGCGCAATGCGCCGGCTTCGGGCGCCAAATCTGATGCTGCAACGCAGCATGCAACCTCGCCCTCTCTGGGACGAGCGAGTGTAACTTTGGAAAATGACAATTAGCCTCGGCCAGACCGGTAATCGGGGGGGGTTCTTTCTCGCGGTTTACCCGCAGTGGCGGCCCGCTCGCCGGGGCGAGATTCAGCGGTCGAGGGAATACCCTGAACCACCTCCGGCAGAGGTCGAAATGGATGTGTCATTTCGAATAGTCACAATCGGCCGCGGCCGATTTGATCGTGCTTCGCTTCGCACACACGTGCGAAGCGCACGCGTCGCCCAAACAGCAGCGGGCGGTGCCTCAGCGCCCGTCCTTCACGCTCCCGCGTTCAGCACTTGATGCCGGCATGCAGCGCCACCACGCCGGCGCTCAGATTGTGCACATCGACATGGCCGAAGCCGGCCGTCTTCATCAAGGCCTTGAGTTCCTGCTGGCCCGGATGCATGCGGATGGACTCGGCCAAGTAGCGGTAGCTTTCGGCGTCGCCGGCGATCATCTGGCCCAGTTTGGGCAGGATCTTGAAGGAGTACCAGTCATAGGGCTTCTGCAGCGGCGCGGCCACCTTGGAGAACTCCAGCACCAGCAGTCGGCCACCAGGCTTGAGTACACGGCACATCTCGGCCAGAGCCTGGTCCTTGTGGGTCATATTGCGCAGGCCGAAGGCCACGCTGACCAGGTCGAAGCTACCGGCCTTGTAGGGCAGCTTTTCGGCGTCGCAGAGATTGGTCGGCAGGATCAGACCTTCGTCGAGCAGGCGGTTGCGGCCCTGGCGCAGCATCGCTTCATTGATGTCGGTGTGCACCACCATGCCGCTCTCGCCCACCTTCTTGGCGAAGGCGCGTGACAGGTCTCCGGTGCCTCCGGCGATGTCCAACACCCGATCACCAGCCTTGAGATTGGCGACGGCCACGGTGTAGGCCTTCCAGGCGCGGTGCATGCCCATGGACATCAGGTCGTTCATGACGTCGTACTTCGACGCCACCGAGTCAAACACGCCGCGCACGCGGCTGGCCTTCTCGCGCTCGTCGACGGTCTGGAAGCCGAAATGGGTGCTGCTCATGGTGCGGTGCTCTCGAAAAATGGGTTTGCGGCGCCGTGCGGCCTGCGCTTGCTTGCTCGTTCGTGCGTTCAATGGCTGGCGCAGCCGTGGCCGCCGCCTGCGGCCGCTGCCGGCTTCATGGCCGCATCGCGGCTGAGGCCGGCTGTCGCCAGGCGCGCTTCATAGTCGCGCCAGAGTTGCGACTCGTCCCGGCCCAGGCGGTAGAGATAGTCCCAGGTGAACAGGCCGCTGTCGTGGCCGTCGGAAAACTGCGGCCGCACGGCGTAATGGCCGACCGGCTCCAGGCCGGTGATCTGCACCTCACGCTTGCCGGTTTGCAGCGTTTCCTGGCCCGGCCCATGGCCCTGCACCTCGGCCGAGGGGCTGTAGACACGCATCAGCTCGAAGGGGATGCGGAAACGCGCGCCGTCGGAAAACGCCACCTCCAACACCCGGCTCTGCTGGTGCACGGTGATGTCGGTCGGGCTGGGTGAGTCGGGGCTGAGGCCGGCCATGGTTGTCGGGGGCGCGAGAAACGCGTGAGAAACGCTGGGCGGCCAGTGTAACTTTGCCGGGCTAAAGCCCCTGGATGGTCTTGAACACCCCGGCCGGATCCTGGGCCTGTTTGATCTGCTGCAGCCGCGCCAGGTGGGCGCCGTGATAGGCGATCAGTGGCTGGGCGATGGCGGCGTCAGGGTAGTTCAGATAGGCCCGGCCACTGCTCCAAGGCTGCATCAGCTGACGCAGGCCGTGGGACCAAGCGGCCCCCTCCTCCACGGCAGCGGCGCCGGCAAACGGCGGCAACTCCACGCCGTACTGGGCGCTGAACCGTGCCGCTCGGTGCGCAAATGCGGTCGCTTGCGCCGGCACGCGGGCGATGGCGCCGCCCATCAAATTCAGGATCACGCCGCCCGAGCCCTGGCCTCGTCGCAACCGCAGGGCCTGGGCCAGAGTGAGCATGCCTTCTGCGGGCAAGGCTTGGTCGAAGAAGTCCGAGCTGGCCGCCATGGCCACCCGCCCCAGTCGGCCGGCCGGATTCTGAGCCGGCAAATGGCATTGCGCCAGGCTAAAACCAGCGCAATCACCGAGCAACACGTCCCTATAGCTGCGGGCCTGCAGAGGGGCAGCCACTACGCCTGAACGATTGATACGCGTCAGCAGCGCCTGCCAGATGGGAGCGAACTGGGCCGCTTCGCTGTGAGTACCAAGGGCCAGACCCCAAAGCCGGCCGCCGCCCGGCGACAGGGCAAGCTGCGACCAGGCCGAATCCGGCAGCCCCTGCTCAGGCCAGCGCTGCCAGGCGGCCAGCACCGGCTCCAGATCATCCAAGGGGAAAGAGGCGCTGAACTGCAGCAGCGTGCCCTCAGCATGGGTTTGAAAGCGCAGCTCGGTCACAACGCCGAACTGCCCACCGCCACCACCGCGCAAGGCCCAGAACAAATCGCTGTTCTGGCCGGCATCGCAGACCAGGGTCTGCCCTTCGGCATTGACCACCTTCGCTCCGACCAGGGCATCGCAGCTCAGCCCATGGGCGCGGTCCAGTACCCCGAAGCCTCCGCCCAGCGTGATGCCAGTGATGCCGACGCTGAGGCAGCTGCCCGAGGGAATGCAGCGCCCGTGCTGGAGCAGCCCTTCATACACATCGGCAAGCGTCGCCCCTGCACCCACCACGGCGATCTCGCCGTCCAGCCGCACGCTGTTCATCGGCCCGACATCGATCACCAGGCCGGGGCCGCTGGACGCGCCCAGATAGCTGTGGCCGCCGCTGCGCGGCGTCAGGGCCAGGCTGTTGCGGCTGGCAAAGGCCAGGGCCGCGCTGACATCGGCGGCGCCGGCGCAGCGAACCAAGCCGGCCGGGCGCAGCAAGGCGTCATAGCGGGCATTGGCGAGCAGGCGCTGGCTTTCATACGCCGCGTCGCCAGGGCGCAGCAGCTGCCCCTGCAGCTGAGCAGCCAGGCGCTGCCATTCCGCAGGCTCAGGCCCTGGTGGGGCCGGGGTCGGCGCGGGGGTCGGGGCGGGCGGAGGCAATGCATCGGTGCCTGACCCGCCACCACCGCAGCCCGGCAAACCCGTGGCGGCCAGGCAGCCCACGCCGCCCCAAGCCAAAAATCGCCGTCTGTCCATGCGCCTGCTCCCTCTCGTTTTTTTGAGACCAAACTGGATCCAATTTAAAACCAGTCTAGAACCAAAAGCAAAAACCAGCAGCAGGGCTTGTGCTGAGACGGGGCCAAGAAAGAAAAAAGCCACGGCTGCTGGGAAGCAACCGTGGCCTGTTTTCTTCTGGCCTGTGCGACAGCGTGCAGGCGCCGATGGCGCCCGACGCGCGGGCTTACTTGGCCTTCTTGCTGCGATCCGGCACCACGGTGGTGACGGTGGGCATCACCGCGCCACTGGAAATCGGCTTCGGCGGCGAGCTGTCCTTCTTGGGCTTCTTGGTTTCCTTGTTGCTCTTTTGCTGACCTTTGGCCATGAGTCGCTCCTCAGTTGGCGTGCATGCTGCACAGATTGACGAATGGTTGTTTCCAGCGTGCTCGAAAAACCGCTCGACAGTTTGACATGAAGCGCAGACGGTGCACCCGGGTCTCAAACCCTGAGGGGAAAGAGGACAGGGCCTTAGCGATCAGTACGCGCCCATATAGTCCTTCTTGCCCAGCTCGATGCCGTTGTGACGCAGGATGGCGTAGGCCGTGGTCACATGGAAGAAGAACTGCGGCAGGCCGTAGGCCAGCAGATAGGCCTGGCCGGCGAAGCGGCGTTCTTTGGGCGTGCCGGGGCGCAGGACGATCTCGCGTTCGCCGGCGGCTTCGAAGGCGGCGGCCGGCAGGCTGTCGATGAAGGCGATGGTGCTCTGGATGCGCGCCTGCAGCTGGGCGAAGCTGGTTTCGTCATCGGCCACGCTGGGCACCTCGGCGCCGGCCAGGCGGGCGCTCACGCCCTTGGCGAAGTCGCAGGCCACCTGGACCTGGCGCAGCAGGGCGAACATGTCCGGGAACAGGCGCGACTGCAGCAGCACCTGGGGGTCGATATTGCGTGCCGTGGCATGGGCCTCGGCCTTGTTCAGCACATCGGCCAGGCCGCCCAGCATTTGCTTGAAGACGGGCACGCTGGCTTGCTGCAGAAACGGTGTGGAGTGGGTCATGGTGCGGTCTCGCGAAGTGGGAGTGTGTGGGTGGGGCATGGGCGGCAGGAGTGCCACCCCTGGCCGCGCATTCTGGCAGCGAAGCCGCAAGGGCGCTGGCCGCGCCAGCAAGCCCTCAATCAATCAAGCGCCGACTCGCCCTCGGGCTCGGCCACCCCCTGGCCAACCGGCTGCCCGACTCGGGCGACATGGCCGCCGCTGACATTGTCGATCTCGCTCACCAGCTCGGGGAAGCGCTTGAGAAATTCGGAGAAATTGCTGCAGCCCAGAGCCTGCTCGTCAAAAGACGGCAGCAAACGCTTGATGAAGACCTTGAGCGCGCTGCGAGACACATAGTTTTCGCCATTGCGATCCACCAGCTGCGTCAGCGCCCGCTGCAGCGCGCCGCGCGCCTCGACCAACGAAGGCGAGCCGACCACCTCGGTGTCCTCCGCTTCTTCCGCACTCGGCACCACGCCGCCCAGCAGCGCTGCGGCCGGCTGAGCCTCATCCTGTGGCCCACGCGCCGCTAGCGAGGCCGCCAGCAGGTTTTGATAGAACTTGAATTCGTTGCAGCTGGCGGTCCAGAAGCGGTTGCTGACCCCGGCCACGCCGACGCCAGCGATGAAGCGCCCAGCCTGCTTGACCTTCTGCGCCAGGCTGATGAAGTCACTGTCGCTGGAGATCACCACGACATGGCTCAGGTGCGGGTGGTTGTGCACATCGCTGAGCGCGTCCAGCGCCATGCGGATGTCGGCACTGTTCTTCATGTTCTGGCCGCGCGGGAACATCTGGATCAAGTCCACGCCCGCTTCATTGAGCACATGGCGGTAGTTGGCGAAGAACTGCCAGTTGCCGTAAGCGCGGTTGATGATGATGTCGCCCAGGGAGGCGGCGTACTCCAGGATGGGGTTCAGATCCACGAACACGGGCTGCGGCTTGAGCCGGTTTTCCCGGTAGGCGCCGTCGCCATGGGCGGCATTGGCCAGCACCGCATGGAGGTTCTCGAAATCCCAGTAAACGGCAACCTTGGTGACTTCGCTGCGCGGGTGCGGGAAAGAGGTCATGGCGGGCGGAAGGCAGAGCTGCGGGGCCGCCAGTATCGCCCCCGGGTCGTGACAGGCCGGCGGCAGACCCCATGCCGGCCAGCCTGTGCTCGAACTTTATATATGCAGAACAAGATAAGCAATCTACGAATTTATAGTTTGAAGATATATGAAAACTGCATAAAGTCCGGGCCCTGAGACGCGTAAACGCGCCTCGCCTCAAGGAGCGGATTTGGACTGGTTGGCGGTTGCAAGTGGATTTGGCGTCGGCGCCATCGTCGGGGTGACCGGCGTGGGCGGCGGTTCGCTGATGACGCCGCTGTTGCTGTCGGTATTCCGGCTCAGCCCGGCCGTGGCCATCGGCACCGACCTGTGGTTTGCCGCCCTGACCAAGATGTCCGGCTCGGTGGCGCACTCGCGCCACGGCCATGTGAAATGGGGCCTGACCGCCCTGCTGCTGGCCGGCAGCATTCCTGCCTCGATCGCCACCGTGGCCCTGATGCACGCCACCGACATCACCAAGGGCTGGGCCAGCACGCTGACCTTTTCCCTGGGCATCGCGCTCTTCCTGACCGCGCTGGTTGTGGCCTTCAAAAAATCGTGGCAAGCCGTGGGCCTGCACCTGGAACGCCACATCCCCGAGTCGCGCAAGCCGGCGCTGACCGTGGCGGCTGGCGTGCTGCTGGGCGTGCTGGTTTCGCTGTCCTCGATCGGCGCCGGCGCGATCGGCGCCACCTTGATTCTGCTGATCTACCCGCGCCTGGAAGCGCGCTACATCGTCGGCAGCGACATCGCCCATGCCGTGCCCCTGACCCTGGTCGCGGGCATCGGCCACGCGACACTGGGCCATGTCAATTGGACCTTGCTGCTGCCCCTGCTGATCGGCTCCATGCCCGGCATCTGGCTGGGCGCCCAGCTGACCCGCCGCCTGCCCGATGGCGTGGTGCGCGGCCTGCTCTGCGGCTCCCTGCTGCTGGCGGGTTGGAAAGTCATTCATTGAACGCCCGCCCGGCCGAAACCCTTCAGATCCACCGATTGCTCCTGACAAGCCCGCCATGTACCAGTACACCGACTTCGACCGCCAGTTCGTCCACGCCCGCGCCGCGCAGTTCCGCGACCAGCTCGAACGCAATCTGGCCGGCACCCTGAGCGACGAAGAGTTCCGCCCCTTGCGTCTGCAAAACGGCTGGTATGTGCAGCGCCATGCACCCATGCTGCGCGTGGCCGTGCCTTACGGCGTGCTGTCCAGCGCCCAGCTGCGCGCCCTGGCCGGCATCGCCCGCGACTTTGACCGCGGCTATGGCCACTTCACCACGCGCCAGAACCTGCAGTACAACTGGATCCCCCTGCCCCAGGCCGCCGATGTGATGGACCGCCTGGCTGCGGTCGACATGCACGGCATCCAGACCAGTGGCAACTGCATCCGCAACATCACCAGCGACTGCTTCGCCGGCATCGCCCCCGACGAGATCGTCGACCCGCGCCCTTACGCCGAAGTGCTGCGCCAGTGGAGCACCCTGCACCCAGAGTTCGCCTTCCTGCCTCGCAAGTTCAAGATCGCCATCTCGGGCGCGGCCGAAGACCGCGCCGCCATCGCCTGGCACGACATCGGCCTGCAGCTGAAGAAGAACGAGGCCGGCGAGGTCGGCTTCCAGGTGCTGGTCGGCGGCGGCATGGGCCGCACGCCCATCATCGGCCAGGTGATCAACGAGTTCCTGCCCTGGCAGCAGATCCTCGTCTACATCGAGGCCATCGTGCGCGTCTACAACCGCTATGGCCGCCGCGACAACGCCTACAAGGCCCGCATCAAGATCCTGGTCAAGGCCGAAGGCCAGGCCTTCTTCGACGACGTGAACGCCGAGTTCAAGCAGATCCTGGAGCTGGACGAAGGCGGCCGCGAGCACCTGATCCCGCAGGCGGAACTGGACCGCGTGGCCGCCAGCTTCATCACGCCGGCCGGCGTGCAGCCGGGCGAGCGCAGCGACATCTTCGCGGGCGTGGAAGCGGGCCCCTACAAGCGCTGGCTGGAGCGCAACGTCCATGGCCACCGCGTGCCGGGCTATCGCGCCGTGACCTTGTCGCTCAAGCGCGCCGGCATCGCCCCCGGTGACGCCACCGACGCGCAGATGGACGGCGCTGCCGAGCTGTCCGAGCGCTTCGGCCTGGGCGAGCTGCGCGTCAGCCACGACCAGAACCTGGTGCTGACCTGGGTGCGCGAGGCCGACCTGCCGGCTCTGTTTGAAGCCAGCCGCACGCTCGGCTTCGCCACGCCCAATATCGGCCTGCTGACCGACATGATTGCCTGCCCCGGCGGCGACTTCTGCGCCCTGGCCAATGCGCGTTCGATTCCCATCGCCGCGGCCATCACCGAGCGCTTCGAGGACCTGGACGAGCAGTACGACATCGGCGACATCGACCTGCACATCAGCGGCTGCATCAACAGCTGCGGCCACCACCACAGCGGCCACATCGGCATCCTCGGCGTCGACAAGGACGGCAAGGAGTGGTACCAGA
This sequence comes from Paucibacter sp. DJ2R-2, assembly GCF_025717675.1. Classification (GTDB taxonomy): domain Bacteria; phylum Pseudomonadota; class Gammaproteobacteria; order Burkholderiales; family Burkholderiaceae_C; genus Paucibacter_A. Next base: position 2,897 of record NZ_JAJIRT010000013.1, on the reverse strand, counting down.
TCTCGCTGGGCGGCTCGGACGGCTCGACCCTCTCGGGTGCCTCGGTGCCGGGCAAGGTGATCGGCCCCTCCTTCGCGGCCGACGAGGTACCCGATGTGATCGAGTCCATCGTCCAGACCTACCGCAGCCAGCGCGCTGGCCACAGCGAGCGCTTCATCGACACCGTGCGCCGCATTGGCCTCGAGCCTTTCAAGGCACCGGCTAACGCCGTTCGCACGCTGACCGGCGCGAATGCCGCTGCCGAAGCCCAATGACTACCGCCCAGCCGACGACGACCATGAAATTCATCGACAGCACCCATCCCCAATGGCACCACGTGCTTGGCGAAGACGGCCCCATGCCGCACCCGGACCCGGCGCCCAACCTGCTGCTGAGCCTGGAGCAATGGCATGCCGTGCGCGACCACTGGCCCGCGGGCCTAGCCACCGGCGTGGAAGTGCCCAATGACTACGCCATCGAAGACCTGGCGCATGACCTGCCGCGCCTGGCCCTGGTGGCCCTGAAGTTCCCGAAATGGGTGGACGGCCGCGCCTACAGCCAGGCCCGCCTGCTGCGCGCCCGCTACCGCTTTGCTGGCGAGGTGCGTGCCACCGGCGAGGTGATCGTCGACATGCTGCCCTTGCTGGCCCGCTGCGGCTTCAATGCCGTGCAGTTGCGCGCCGGCGAAAGCCAGGCGGCGGCCGAGCGCGCCCTGGCCTTCTTCCCGGCCCACTACCAGGGCGATGTGGACCACAGCCAGCCGGTGTTTGCACGAGGCGCGGCATGAGCGACGGAGGCGTCTCTTCACTGAGCAGCCTGCCCGGTGCCGCAGCCAGCGCCTCGGCCGTGGGCCTGTATGCCCGCGCCACGCCCGGCTTTGAAGAGCGCGTGGCCGCCAGCGTCACCCAGTTGCGCGCGGCTGCCGAGCGCTTCGGCGCCGGCCTGATCCAGAGCAGCAGCTTGGGCGCAGAGGACATGGTCATCACCGACCTGATCGCGCGCCACGGCATCACCATCGATATCGCCACCCTGGACACCGACGCCCTGCATGCGGAAACCCTGGCCCTGCTGCCGCAGATTGAGGCGCGCTACGGCCTGCAGGTTCAGGTCTTCCGTCCGGTGGCCGAGCAAGTGGTGCACTTCGTGAAGACGTATGGCGAGCGCGCCATGTACGAGAGCCTGGCTCTGCGCAAGGCCTGCTGCGGCGTGCGCAAGCTGGAGCCCCTGGGCCGCATGCTGGCCGGCCGCACGGCCTGGATCACCGGCCTGCGCCGCGAGCAGAGCCAGAACCGCGCCGAAGTGCCGGCCGAGGAGCTGGACGGCCAAGGCCGCGTCAAGCTCAATGTGCTGGCCGACTGGAGCTGGGCCGATGTCTGGCATTACATCGCCACCCACCAAGTCCCTTACAACGCCTTGCACGACCAGTTCATGCCCAGCATCGGCTGCGCGCCCTGCACCCGGGCGATCTCGGTCGGCGAGGATTTCCGCTCGGGACGCTGGTGGTGGGAGGACGAGAACGCCAAGGAGTGCGGCTTGCACCAAGCCCGCTCGAACGAAGAATTGAAGTCAGGAGCCACGGCATGAACGCCCCCCTCAATCTGCAAGCACTGGCCGCCACGGTGGACCAGCGCCACCTGGACCACCTGGAAGAAGAGGCCATCTTCATCCTGCGCGAAGTGGCCGCCGCCTTCGAGCGCCCGGGCCTGCTGTTCTCCAGCGGCAAGGACTCTTGCGTGGTGCTGCGCCTGGCCGAAAAAGCCTTCAAGCAACGCGTGGCCGGCAATGTGTTCAAGGGCAAGTTGCCCTTCCCCTTGGTCCACGTGGACACCGGCCACAACTTTCCCGAAGTGATCGAATTCCGCGAGAAGCGCGTGGCCGAGATGGGCGAGCGCCTGATCGTGGCTCACATGGACGAGTCGATCAAAAAGGGCTCCGTGCGCCTGGCCCACCCGCTGGAATCGCGCAACGGCCACCAGACCGTGACCCTGCTGGAAGCGATCGAAGAGCACCGCTTCGATGTGCTGATCGGCGGCGCCCGCCGTGACGAAGAAAAGGCCCGCGCCAAGGAGCGCATCTTCAGCCACCGCGACAGCTTCGGCCAATGGCAGCCCAAGGAGCAGCGTCCTGAGCTGTGGAACCTGTTCAACACCCGCATCCGCGCGGGCGAGCATTTCCGCGCCTTCCCGATCAGCAACTGGACCGAGCTCGATGTGTGGCTCTACATCGCCCGCGAGAACATCCCCCTGCCCAGCTTGTACTACCAACATCAGCGCGAAGTGATCCGCCGCAAGGGCCTGCTGGTGCCGGTGACCGAGGTCACCCCGCCCGAGGCAGGCGAGACGGTGGAAACCGCCACCGTGCGCTTCCGCACCGTGGGCGATATGACCTGCACCTGCCCGGTGGAAAGCTCGGCTGCCAGCGCGGCCGACATCGTGGCCGAGACGCTGACCGTGACCGTCAGCGAACGCGGCGCCACCCGCATGGACGACCGCACGTCCGAGGCCTCGATGGAGCGCCGCAAGAAGGAAGGGTATTTCTGATGAGCACGAGCACCGCCACGACCGCGGCCCGCATTGATGAACTGCAGCAGGGCGCCGGGCCGTCCCAAGGCCTGCTGCAGCCGCAGCCTGCTGCGGCGTCCCCTCGGGGGACCGACCAGGTACTCCTGGGCGAGGGGTCCACAGATTCGCACCACCGCGCCCTGCGTTTCCTCACGGCCGGCAGCGTCGACGATGGCAAGAGCACCCTGATCGGCCGCCTGCTGTTCGATTCCCGCGCCATCCTGGCCGATCAGCTGGACACCCTGGAAAAGCGCGCTGCCGGTGCGCCCATCGACCTGAGCCTGCTGACCGATGGCCTGGAGGCCGAGCGCGAGCAAGGCATCACCATCGATGTGGCCTACCGCTACTTCGCCACCA
>NZ_JAJIRT010000012.1 GCF_025717675.1 Paucibacter sp. DJ2R-2 | reverse complement strand
TGGAGCCCTATGCCAGCAACCGCGTCGGCGGCAGCCTGATCGTCGTCGACCCCAGCAGCAACCGCACCAGCGGCGCCTTGTTGGTGCGCTGAACCAAACTCATGAGCATGGTTGAAATGACACCTATCAAATTACACCCTCTATCGACGCCGTTTACCTTGTGGTTGACTGGCCTTTCAGGTGCAGGGAAGTCAACTTTGGCAAATTCTCTGGCAGTGGCATCGCGGGTTGCTACTCGACCCATCTTTGTGCTCGATGGCGATGTCTTGCGAGCGGGACTTTGCAGGGATCTCGGGTTCTCCGCCTCGGACAGGCACGAAAACGTACGCAGGGTCGCAGAAGTTGCGCGGCTGATGAACGAAGCTGGAGTCACCGTGGCATGCGCTTTGATTTCACCAATGGTTGCCGACCGTGCGCAAGCGCGCGCGATTGTGGGCGAACACCGATTCATTGAGATCCATGTCGCTACTCCATTGGCTGCCTGCGAAGCTCGAGATCCAAAAGGGCTCTACAAGAGAGCCAGAGCCGGTGAGTTGAAACAGTTCACGGGCATTTCGTCGGTATACGAGGCGCCTCCCAATCCAGCGCTCACCTTGGATACTTCGACGATAGGCCTTGGCGAGTGTGTTGAACGTGTGTTCGACTGTCTAGCAACCTTCAATCTGGCTGCGCTGGATCGCTAAATTGGATTCCGTTCGCTGAGACAGTGGCGCGCGACCGCCTCGGCATGGAGGCGCAATTCAGGCACTGCTGTCGCTTCCCAATGTTGAGATTTTAATAGAGGGCCGGCGTAGTAGAGACCTTCTTGCGGGGTTCCGGAAGAGTCCAGTAGCCTGTAGGCGGCATCGACTTTGACGCCGAGGCCGAGCGAGCAAGGCAATAGCATTTGCTGACGGTCAAGCGCGCTGAATAGCTTTGACCTGTCGTCGGCGATGCGGCTGGAAGGTCCTGAGCAGTTCAAGATCCGATCAACGATGAGATCGTGCACCTGCTGGTTCTTCCGGTCACGCCAACGCAGGCGAACCCGTTTGCCTTCTGTTTCGGAGTGGAGGATGCGTCCTGCTGCAATAGTCAGTTTGCCACTCTCCGCGGCATGCTTCATTGAGCGAATCGATGCTGGAGCAGCTCGATGGCGGTGGGTATCCCACAAGATCTGGGCATGGCGGAGAAACTGTGCGCGCTCTCGCTCTGGCAGCGCTTGCCAAAGCTGCGGCGTCTTAGCGCGAATAGCTACCCAGACATCGCGCCAATCAAAACCATCTGCAACGGCTTGTGCAGCTGCACGCCGGACCTGCCTGAATAGATGCCGCAGCTCGGCGGGCATTGGCCAAGGTCCTGATGGCAGCCAACCTGGCGGGGGAAGCTCGTTGCTGCGATGGGCTAAAGGAACTAGACCGCGCCGCGAGAGAGCCAGAACCGGTCCACGGTGCCCGCCATCTCGAAGCGATACCAACACGTCCAGCATGGTCAGCCCGGTGCCGATGATGCAAACGCCGGCGTCAGTTGAAAGGCTATCGTAGGCATCAGGTTGCCAAGGGTCGGCAACGTAGTTTTGCTTAGGCAATGCGTCGAGACTGTGGTGCGGGGATTTCGGGGCAAAGTTACCCAAGGCCAGAATCACACGATCTGCAGTCAGCCACCTCCCTTCACTTGTCCAAAGGGCGAATTTCTCTCCGACCGCCTTTTGGATTCTTAGCACCGTTTCATGCTTAGACTGCCATAGCAAATCTGAGCGATGCTGCAGATGCGCGTTGAGCGTGTCATTGAGGTAGTCGCCGTAGTAGCTGCGCCGCACGAAGTCATGGCCGTGGAAAGTCTGGCCTTGGTTTTGTAACCAGTTGAAAAAGTCGTTAGGTTGCTCGGCAGTCCAGCTCATCCGCGCAACTGGAACATTCAGTAGATGGTTTGGTGAGCGTGTGCCATAGGCAAGGCCGCGAGCGATCGCACCTCCTGAGTTCAGCATTGTCAATTCAGTGCCGCTCTCCGCATTGCGAAGTAAATGGCAGGCGACCGCAGTCCCCACAAACCCGCCGCCGACGATCACGATTCGCATTCTTAATTTGGCGTTTCCGTAGTGCGCCTTCCTCCATTGGCTATTTTCTATGCTGGGTGCAGACGGGCAATGTCGAAGGCTGATAAAAAGTCGAGCATGCTTGCGTGCGGCCCATTACAGGGCGTTCGTCTAGGGGAAAACCTCCGCTTTCAACTTTTTTTGGGCTTTTGGCAAGCTGTTGCGTTCCTTTTTTGCAACAGCCATCTTGAATGCGTGCAATTTCAGGTTCAGCTCTTGCAAAAGGCCGTATTTGCCTCTGCTATGCTCCAGTCCAACCTATTTAGACATGCGCCGGGAAAGGGAGCATGGCGAAGTGGGGATAGCGCAAGGAACAAGTGTTTCCAATGGGCTTGGGTGAAGCGAGACTGGCGACTGACTCGGCAACCTCGGTTACATTGACGCCCTGAAATGCAGTTGCATAGAATGGGTGAGCGCTGATCGTGCGCTGATTCGCAAATCAATGCGTTCATGTTCCAACAATTTGTGGAGAATCCTTTAATGAAAAAGTTCACTGTCAAGGCAATCGCCGTAGCGCTGGCATCGGTTTGCGGATCGGCTGCTTTCGCTGGTGCAATCACTTCTCCGGCTGCTTCTTCGGAAACGAAGTACGCTGTTGAAAGCCTGATCAACACGACGGACATCACGGCTCCCGCCATCGTTTACACGATGGGCGTTTCCCGTACGACTGCTCAAGACTTCACTGTCATCCTGACACCGTCGGCTGGTGCTACGTTCACTTCTGGTAGCTGCGCAACGGCACTGCCGGTTATCGGCGGTGCAGGTGCTGCTACCGTGTCCCAGAAGCGCTCGAGCTCCACTGAGTGCGCCTATGAAGTGGACGTGACGACTGCTTTCACGACCGCGACAACCCTGACCTTCACTGGTCTGGTGTATGACACTCACACCCTGGCCACTGCTGGCAACACTGCTGGCGTGACGATCGCTTTGAAGGATCTGGGTGAGACCGCCTTCATCGACAACACCGGTTCGCTGTCGCGCAATGTGGCAATCTCCGGCAACGCCCTTCGCTTGGTTGCTACCGCTGACACAGCCACCAAGGCTGACGTCAATGACGAAAACGGCCCGTTGTTCGGTTTCGTGACCGTTGGTGACGACGTTAATGCCGTCGCCAAGGCCTCTTTTAGCATCCTCAACAACGTGACCAGTGGCCCGTGGTTGAAGCCGGATGGCACGACGTCGTGGGACTTCGTCAATGATGGCACCGACATCGATGTGACGGTTGCCGGTAACTTCCAGGGCCTGTTGGCCAATGGCTTCTTGGCAACGACCGGCAACGGTACTGACCCGGTTGTTACCGCGACTGCGGCTGGCACTACTGCCACTTTCACGATCGTTCCGTCGAACGTGACAGGTGTTAACACAACGACGACCGTTACTACAACGTTCACAAGCGCACGCAACGCGTCGCTGGGTACTTCGCGTACCTTTGGCGTGTCTGCTGTTGGTGATGTGGTGACTGGCGCTGACGTGGCTCTGTCGGGCAGCTCGGGCTGGTGGGTGTGGGGCGCTAACGCATCGCAGCTGATGACGCCGTACTTCACGACGAACAATCTGTATCTGTCGCGCTTCTTCTTCCTGAACACCAGCGGCGCCGCAGTGAGCTACAGCGCTGCTTGCTACGGTGAGACCGGCAATGTCGTGACGATCAATTCGAATGCTCTGCCGAACGGTGGTCTGCTGAGCAACGGCCAGACTGCACTGAATGCAGGCGACATCTGCTCCTTCTCTGGTAACACCCGCGGCGCGATCATCTTCACGGTGAACGCTCCGATCAACACCGTGAAGGGCACTTACCAGGCTGTGAACCCGGGCACCGGCGACAACATCGTCACCCCGCTGACCCGTCCGTACAACCAAGCCAACACGACCGAGTAATCGGAAGTCAGGCTGGTATGAAAGGGCGCCTTCGGGCGCCCTTTTTTCGTTTGCGCATCTTGCGGGTGTGCCGGGTGTGTAGCATGGCTCGCAGCTCATGGATAATGTGAGTTGTTGCTGGTGCCTCGATCTCATTGTGTTTTGTCATGACGAATAGAAAACTCTGCTCCCCCGTCGCTCGTCCCCGTGGCTTTACGCTGCTGGAAATGTTGGTGGTTCTGGTCATCATTGGCTTGCTTGCTGGTTTGGTAGGCCCCCGGCTTTTCAGCAAGGTGGATCAGTCCAAGATCACAACGGCGACGACTCAAATAAAGCTGCTGCGCGGAGCGATTGAGAACATCCGAATGGATATTGGTCGATATCCCACGGTTGAGGAGGGGTTGAGCTTGCTCACCAAGGCTCCGAGCGACGCGGCTTTGGCTGCGCGTTGGCGCGGCCCGTATTTGGACGATGTCGTGCCGCTGGATCCCTGGGCGAAGCCGTATCAGTACGGCATCCCTGGGCGTGACAACCAGGGTTTTGCCCTGTATTCATTTGGTGCGGATGGGCAGTTGGGCGGTGAGGGCGACGCCAAGGAGATTGGCGTGTTGCCTGCTCAGTGATGGCGGCTGTTGCGCGCTCGAAGGGCTTCACGCTATTGGAGCTATTGGTCGTGCTTGTACTGGTGGCTGCAGTAACAGGGCTTGTGGCGCCTCGTGCCAGCAACTGGTTGGATGCGACTCAAGCTCGAGGCTGGCGTTCCGACCTCAGGGCTCATATCGCCGCTTTGCCTGTCAAGGCTTTTTTGGCCGGTGAATCTTTGCGTGTGGACGCTGCCGAACTACAAGCGAGGCTGCCTGCGCCGGTGGAATGGGGGGTGCTCCATTTGGATGCCCCCCTTCAGTACAGTGCCATGGGTGTCGCAACGGGTGGGCGTGTGGAGTTGCGAAGAGGATCTACCCGAGAGGTTTGGGTGGTTCAGCCTGTCACGGGTGAGTTGGTGGATGTGGATGGCCAGTAGCCTTGATGTGCGGGGGGCAGTCTTTGCTCGACGCTCGCCTCGAGTGGCCGCCATTCGGGGCTTTGGTCTCCTGGAGGCCATTGTCGCCGTGGTCATTCTTGGGACATCGGGTTTGATGCTTTTCTCCTGGCTTGGTCAGAATCTGGCTACAGCGTCGCGTGTCAAGGACGCTGAGGATCGAGCTCGGTTGCAGCTGGAGGCAGTCGCTTGGCTCTCTAGCCTAAATCCTGCGATGGAGTCCGATGGTGAGCGACTTGTCGGTGGGATTCGCGTGCGCTGGCGCAGCACACTGGTGGAGCCGATGCGCAATGAAGCTGGTTTTGGTGGGGAGTTCTTGCCCCAATGGCAGCTCGGGCTATACCGTGTCGATGTTCAGGCGGGCCGTTCGGAAGGGGTGGCAGAAGTTTCATGGCAGCAAACGATTGTCGGATGGAGGCAGCTTGGTGCAGCTGCAAGCGCAACCGAAGCGTCCCTGCTCCGACAATGAGTCGGCGGCGGCCTGCCGTGGCTCTTGGTTCGGTGTGTGGCAGGCGTGGCGGTGGCTTCACCCTGATCGAAATGCTGGTCACCCTGTTGATCGTCTCGATGATCTCGACCCTGCTTTGGCAAGCCATGCAGCAAGTATTTCGGGTCGAGCGGATTCTTCAGAGCTCAGGTGCCGAGGCGCAGGTGAAAATTGTGCACCGCGAATGGCTGCGCAGCCTTATTGAGTCGACTTTGCCGGGCCCGTTGAATGCTCCATCATTTCGTGGGAACGCTTCCGAGGTGTGGTTGATCAGTGCTGAATCACCTGAAATTCCTGGTCTCGGCTCAGGGCAGTTGCATCTGACCATGCGTCAGGATCCGCGTACCCAAATTCAAAGTCTAGTTGTGCAAGTCGCTGAGGATTCGTCTGCGCGAAGCGACGCCTTCCAATCCCGCGGGCAGAAGATCACGTTGATGAGTTGGGTGGGGCCGGCAGCTAGCTTCAAGTATCTCAATGAGAAGCGCCAATGGCTTGATGAGTGGCGACCGTCCGAGGCGGGGTTGCCCAATCGCCTGCCGAGGGCTGTGCGAATCGACTTTGGCTCGGATGTTGGTGGCCCCTTGATTGCTGCGATTGCGAATACCGAACTGCCTCGCTTGAGGCGCGCCGACTGGGAGAGGCAATGAATTTGCGGAGGGCGGGGCGTAGCTGCAAAGTGTCGCCAGGAGGCGAGCAAGGCTATGTCCTCCTGATGGTGATCGCCTCGTTGGCTGTTATAGCCTTTGTGGCGCTTCGATTTGCAGAGCGAATAGACCAGTTGCGGAGCAATGCGGTGGCATTCACCAGCTACGCAACAGCCAAGTCTCAGGCTGCGAGTGCGCAAGCAGCAGCTTTGTATTGGCTGGCAACGCGGCCTGTGTTGCCCTCGGGTAGGGGTGAAGGCGCGGCTTACTTGCGCGCAGACGGTCGCTGGTATGCCATGCCGACAGGGGCGCGTATCAGTGTTCAAGATCAGCGTGGATTGTTGTCGCTGAACGCGCCCAATCGCCAGGTACTGCTTTCACTGTTGATCCAGGATGGGCTGGATGTTGAGCTTGCGCAGGCTCATTTGGATGTGCTTGAGGACTACATCGATACCGATGATCTTCGGCGCCTGAATGGGGCTGAACAGAGCGACTATGCCGCCAAGGGTTTGAATCCTCCGCGAAATGACTGGATGTTGTCGGTGCATGAACTTGAAAGCATGCCTTTGTGGCGGGACGATAGAGATCGCTTGCGGCGGTTAGTTCCAGTTTTTACCGTCGCGGTTTCGAAGATTTTCAATCCGAATACAGCCTCACCTGAAGCGTTGAGGGCGGTTTTTGGCGGCAACTCACAGCAGCAACTTGAGTTGCTGCTCGAACTGCGAAAAGCTGATTTGCTGCGAAACGGAGCGGAGGCCGCTCGTGCCACAGGCCTTCCGCTGGACCGCGACGACAATCTGTTGTTCTTCCCAGGGCGGGATTTCCGCTTGACCACATGGGCGCCAGGTATGCCGAGATCGCTTGAGTACAATGTCCGGCTGAGTCCCAGTGCAGCGTCTGGGCCCTGGATCATCACCGAGCAGCACTCAGCAAGCAGACCCAGTCAACACAATGAACCTTTCGCTGCGCCTCCTTTTCCTCTTTCCCTGGCTGCAGGCGAATCACCATTCTCGCCGAGCCCATTTGCTCCGTGATCAATTCCGGCCGGCAGCGACTCGCTCGTTGGGATCACAGTCGGTGGTTTTGGCACGAAGTCGTTGCCGCTTGAAGTGGTTCAGGTTAAGCGGGGTCCCAGAGAGCGAGCGCTTGGCCGCGTTGCGCATGCAAGCGCAGGGGTGGCAGCCGTTTGAATCGACTTCCTATTGGTGCTGCCTTGAGGGTGAATCGGGCTTGGTTCTGGCTTGGGATCGAGATCAGGCGTACAGGGATGTTTCGCCTTTCATGGAGGATCCCGCCCGGGTTCGGTTCTTGCCTGAGCCCATGTTGCGTTCACCTGGGCAGGATGGCATTCGTCTGCTGCGCTGTCTCGAAGGGGTTGAGGCGCAGGTTTGGCACAAGGGTTGGCTGGTGGCCAGTCGTTGGTGGGTTGAGCTGCCGACGGATCAAGAGTGGCGCTTGTTTCTGCATGCAGGGGGAGGGGGGCTGCTTACTGAGGCTGACACGCACTCACCGCAGCTCGGGGATGTTGAATGGGTCGACCGGCCTTGGTCCACACTTCGAAGTCCGGACAGAGAGTCGCATCAGAATTTAGGTTTAGAGCGACGAGTCGTTTCGATTGCAGCTTTGGCGCTTACTGTAGGAATTGCAGCGGTCGGCCGGCAGCTTTGGGATTTAAACCAATCCATTGTCCAGCGAGAGGAATCGTTGGCTTCGTTGCGCGACTCGGCGGCAGAAGTGCTTTCGAGTCGCGATCGTGCACTCAAGAGTGCATCCCAGGCTCAGCAACTCGCAACTTGGCTGGGTGAGCCCCTTCCCATCGAGGTCATCGGGCATTTGCATGACACTCTGAGCAAGTCTGGTGTTCAGATCAAAGAAATGGACCTGACTGGCAGTAAGTTGCGCATAGGGCTCCAACTGTCTTCTCAGGCAACACGGGCAGCAGTTGTTCGCGACCTTCAGGCTGGTGGATGGTTCAAGGGGGTTTCGGAGACCACTGGCAATAGCGGCGGTACCGGGTTGATGGTGCTTGACATGACCATTGATGGACTGCGGCCACCGCCGCAGGGCCCTAAGGCCATGACAGTTGCTGCGGACTCGCCATCCCCGGCGCGGGTTTCGGGAAGCACAAAATGACTCAAGGGTCTGGGGTGTCAATGGTTTTGCGGGAGCTGAAAAGCCAATGGCAAGCGTCAGTGCGTTTGCGGATTGGCGGGTGGCTGGTCCTTCTGATTCTTGCTCTTTACGGCATGCAGGAGGGCCTTGATCTCATCGAAAGAAGGCGCGACCAGCTTAGCGCCTTGGATGCAGAAGTGAGCCGACTTCGCTCCTTGACCAAGGAGCGTGAATGGCCGGAGCGCGCTGGCGAAGCTGCCAAGCGGCAAGTCGCGATGGCCAGTATGGCTTGGTCGGAGTCCGACCTCAGTTTGTCCGAGGCGGCCTTTCAAGATTGGTTGCGCACCGTGCCAGCAAAGTTGGGGTTGATTACCCGGAGCTTGGTCATGGCGCGAATGGACGGCAGTAAAGCGGGGTCCGACATCCCGCAGTTGGCTGCCAATGCCAACTTGGCATCTGGGACGAATCCGCCTCCAGGGTTTGTTGTTCTGAAGGCCAGGGTGAATTTCGAGCTTCAGCGCGCGCCATTGATGGTTTTTTTGGCTGAGTGCGCGCGCAGTGAGCGATCGGTTGTGGTGGAAAGAATGGCTGTTCGAACCCAGAGTCAGCCGCCCACAGTGGAGCTGGATTTGAGAGTTCTGGCGCGGAAGAGCGAGGTCAAGCCGTGAGCCGAACGAAGCTGAAAACAGGCGCTGCACTTCTAGCCGCCGCTTCGCTGGGTTGGTTCTTGGCGCCTGGCGGGGATCAGGCAAGCGCTCTTGTTCAAGCTAGGCGTGACCCATGGGTTTTGGCTGAACTCCCCCGAAAGCCTGACCTGGTGGGTGTTGGCTTGGCGATGGTAACCTCGCCGATTTTTGGCCAGGAACTGCAGGCCACTGGTGCTGTTTCGGCACCAGAAAATTTGCGTTGGCGGATTTCGGGGGTCTTCCAGCGCGGGACAGAAAAAAGTGTACTGGTCAGTTTTCTTGCGCCCGGAAAGCAAGACATAAAGCTTCGCGTGGGCGAGTCCCTCCCCAGTGGTCACAAGATTGTCAAGATTGAAGACAGCGAGGTCTGTGTGCAGATAGGCAAGAAGGCTTACCGTTTGGGAGTTGAGTACCGTGAGTAAGTGCGAGAGAAGAAGGGGCTTTCTAGGCGCCGCACATGAGTTTTGGCGCTTCAGCCCTCGTGTGCGACCGATAGCACTTGTTTCTAGTGTGTGGATGCTAAGTGCCTGCGCAGCCGTGAGTCCGAAGATTCCGGCTCCATTGTTGCCGCCACCGGTTCTCGGTGTGGCTTCCGTGGAAGATGCTGCAGATCGCGTTCCGCGAGAAATAAAGGTGACGACGGCGCCGTCCGCGCCTTCCGCTCTGGCTCCCAAATCAACAGAAGCGTTGGTACCCACGAGCAAGCCGGGTGAGGATGTAGTTGCAGCGGTCAATCTGCAGCAAGTGGCGCTCCCTGCGTTTATTCAAATTCTTTATGCGGAAGTATTGAAAAAAACGGTGAATTTGCACCCTGCCGTGACTTCAAGGCAAGATTTGGTGACATTTCGCACGGGCGGCGGGCAGTCAGCGGAGCAACTGGAACTTGCTGTTCGGCTGCTTCTAAAAAGCTATGGATTGTCGGCAATTGAGGTCGGCGGCTTGGTCCGAGTGCTTCCAGACAACGCGGCGCTAGGCGACCTCCCGAGCATTCGTTACGGCGCTGCGCGGCCTGATACTCCTTTGCCATTGCGCCCGGTGTTCCACCTTGTTCAGTTGGAATCAGTGCGTCAGACCGATGTCACCAATTGGTTGCGGACCATGTTTGGCGAGCGGGTCAAAGTGCAGGAAGACGCTGGCCGCAATGCCGTCCTGATCAGTGGCAATCCAGACAATGTGAAGGCAGCTCTGGAAGCAATCAATGCCTTAGACCAACCGGCCATGAAGGGCCGGGCTAGCATGGCCTTGGCCCCTGCCTATTGGTCGTCGGATGAGCTTGCTCGGAGGCTTGCTGATTTGCTGGGGGCAGAGGGATATGCAGTGCAGCCGGTGGGGCAGCCCATCACACCGGGTGCGTCACGATTTCCTGTGATCTTGCTGCCAATCTCGGCCTTGAACTCTGTTTACGTTTTCGCCTCCAGTGATGCAGTGCTCGAACATGTGGCGAACTGGGCGAGGACTTTGGATAAGCCCAATGAGCGAGGCATCGGGAAGAACTTTTTTTCGTATACCGTCAAGCACAAAGATGCTGAATTGCTTGCGCAAACACTGGACCGAGTTTTGTCTGGCACCCGCGGCACGGCGAATTCCGGCACAGTTCAAACGCCTGCGAGCGGGCAAGCACAGACTCCAGCTACGACCAAGTTGGCTTCCGTTGTGGTCGATAAGTCGACCAATATGTTGATATTCCAGGCGAATCCGGATGAGTATGGGCAAATCATTTCCTTGCTGCAGACTCTTGACCGACCCACCAAAGCCGCTTTGATTGAAGTGACAGTTGCTGAATTGGCTTTGAACGACAGCAGTCAACTCGGCGTTGAGTGGTTGGCGACACACGCCATGAACAGCGGTGCTCAAATCATTGGAGGTACCAGCGGAGGCTTGGCTATCGGCTCGGCAGGAGCGACTTTTCGTGTGTTGGATACCGTTGGCGGTGTGCGAGCTGTGCTGAACGCATTGGCTTCAAACAACCGGGCTACTATTTTGTCCAGCCCGCGTGTCATGGCTCGTAACGGAGAGACTGCCACGATTCAGGTTGGGCAGGAGGTACCAATCATCACCAGTCAGCAGTCGACCGGAGTTGCACCTGGTACCAACAATTCTGGCTTGTTGCAGACTGTGCAGTACAGAAGCACGGGTGTTATTTTGAAGGTTAAGCCGGTAATACATTCCGGCGACCAGGTCGATCTCGATGTCACGCAAGAGGTGAGTCAGGCGCTCGCAACTGAGACTGGCGTTTCGAGCTCGCCTACCTTTACGACGCGCAAGGTGGATACCAAGTTGACACTCAAGAACGGCACCACGGTGTTGCTGGGCGGACTGATTTCCGAGGACTCCTCACAGGGGTCAGCTGGCATTCCTTTCCTCAAAGATATTCCAGTCATTGGCGGCTTGTTCAGTAAGCAAACTGGCAGTGGTGGGCGTCGTGAGTTGATCGTCCTGATCACGCCGTACATCGCCAATGATTCACACGATGCCGAGAGCATTACCGAGGCCTTCCGCAAGTCCTTGGGTTCCTGGGCAGGCAAAGCTGCCCCGGGTGAGAAGATCGGCAGCCCGTATAGCAGCACAGTTATGCCTGCGCCGCCTGCATCGGCGCCGGGCAACGAAGGGGTTGCTCGCTGATGCAGGGGCAAGCGCAATCTCCAGCGAGCAGTATCCAGTTGCTCGGGCAAATGCTGCTCGAGCGCAATTTGCTTCGTCCCGCCGATTTGCAAGCCGGCCTTAGCTATCAAACGGTGCATGGTGGCCTGCTGGGTGCGGTGTTGATGCGCATGGGGGCGATCACATCAGACAGCCTTTATCCAGTGCTCGCGGAGCAGCTGGGCTTGAGTTTGGTGCGAACAGGTGATTTGGATGAGTTGGCACTTCGTGCTGCGTTGCTTGCGCTAGGCCCCATCGCTCACCGCATCTTGGACCAAGCGGTTTTGCCTTGGCAGGATGAGGCGGGACATTGGCATTTGGCCAGTGCAGATCCGTTGCAGGCGGATCTTTGTGAGAGCATGGCCGAACTGGACATTGGCCGAGAAGTGTTCTGGCACCTGATACCGGAGGCAGATTTCGCACAGTGGCAGCAACGCCTCATGCATGCCGAACTCGTGTCGCAGGCGCTGGATGTGCGAGCCCTGCGCGAGTTGGCAGAAGATGCGCCGGTAATCGCGTTGGTCAACAATCTCGTCGCGCAGGCGGTGGAGGCACGGGCGTCTGACATTCATTTGGAGCCAGGTGAACGAGAGTTTGAGGTTCGCTTGCGTATCGACGGTGTGCTGCATCTGCGCCAGACCCTGGGCATGGATCGCTACCCGGCTGTGGCTTCGCGCATCAAACTGATTGCCGGCATCGACATTGCTGAGCGCCGACTGCCGCAAGACGGTCGAATTTCGATGCGCGCTGCCGGTACCGAAATCGATGTGCGGGTCTCCTCCATTCCGGCCGTGTTTGGTGAATCTATCGTGATGCGCCTGCTGCCCAAGCGCCGGAGTGACCTGTCGCTTGACCGACTGGGCATGCGCCCGGTGCAACTGGCCACCTTTAAGCGATGGCTTGGAATGCCAAACGGCCTGGTGTTGGTGACGGGCCCTACCGGTTCCGGCAAAAGCACAACGCTCTATTCCGCGCTGGCGGCGACCAACGATTTCACTCGCAAGATCGTGACCGTAGAGGATCCGGTCGAGTTCCGCCTGCCGCATGTGATCCAGGTGCAGACCCAGGCTGACATCGGCTACACCTTTGCAAAGGCGCTGCGGGCCTTTCTGCGCCATGATCCCGACGTCATCATGATCGGTGAAATCCGTGATCGTGAAACGGCTGAAATTGCCATTCAGTCCGCATTGACTGGCCATTTGGTGCTGGCTACTTTGCACACCAACGATGCGTTGTCGGCCATCACCCGCCTTGTGGACATGGGTGTCGAGCCGTTTTTGGTGGCGGCTGCCTTGCGTGCTGTGATAGCTCAGCGCCTGGTCCGCCGCCTGTGTGAGAGCTGTTCCGAGGCAAGTGACGCGCCGGCCGCCCTTACCGAGGCTGCCCTGCAATTAGCACTTGACGACGCGGCCTCCGACGGCATTCGCAGCGACGACCTGCCACGCTGGCGGCGCCCGATCGGCTGCTCGGCCTGCGAGCAGACCGGCTTCCGCGGGCGCGTTGGAATCTATGAAATGCTCACCCTCGGACCTGAATTGCAGCACGCGGTTGCCCAGGGCGAATCAATGGAGACGATTGGAGTCTTGGCCCATCAGCAGGGACGACGTAGCCTTGAGCAAGAGGGTGTGCTGAAGACAGCGACAGGTGTCAGCACCCTCGATGAAGTGCTGCGCGCAACCGGCGGGACGATCGGCGACTGAGCGACCAGATGCAATTCGAGTATGTATCCCGAGATATAGCCGGCCAAGAGCGCAGAGGGGTGGTCGTTGCTGATGATGAAGGTGCGGCTGTTCGGCAGCTGGGCAGCGAAGGACTGACCCCGGTGAAACTGACACTCGTAGGCGCGCAACAGCAGCGTTCTGCTTCAGTTGCTCGAAAGCGCGTCAATGCTGGCGACCAGACCTTGTTGCTGCGTGAGCTTGCCACGCTACTCGGCGCTGGCGTGTCGCTGGGCGACGCCTTGCCCAGCTTGGCACAGGCCTATGTGGGCCAGTCACTCGGACCGGTGCTAGAAGATTTGCATGCCCATGTGCGCGGTGGCGGGCGGCTCTCTGAAGCGCTTGGTGATCCGCGTTTGCGCTTGCCAGCGTTTGCTGTAGCACTGGCGCTGGCCGGAGAGGCCAGCGGACAACTGGCGCGAGCCTTGTCCGAAGCGGCCGACCAGCTGGAGTTGGACCGCAAAGTGGCAGAGGATCTGCGCAGCGCCTTGATTTACCCGAGCGTGCTGGTTACTGCAGGCTCCTTGGCCGTTTTCATTATCTTTGTCGGCGTGGTGCCGCGCTTTGCATCACTGATCCGAGGTTCGCGGGCCAATGTGCCGGAGTTGTCGCGGTGGGTCATCGAGTCTGGTCTCTACGTGAGGGGGCATTTGCTGGAGTTTGGTATCGGCTTTGCGGCACTTTCCGCGCTGATCGCCTATGGACTCAGCCAGGATGCTTTGCGCCACCGGTTGCTGCAATTGCTGATGAAGACGCCTGGCATTGGCCCTTGGTTGGTGCAGAGTGAGATCGGTCGCTGGGCGACGGTGTTGGGTACTTTGCTGTCCAACCGTGTACCTATCATTGATGCACTCGGGATTTCGGCCGGTGTACTGAAGTTGGATCAGCTCCGCTCCGGGTTGGAGCGTGCATCGCGGGGGCTCCAGCAGGGCCTGACCTTGACTGCGGCGCTAGAGTCGCAAGCTTGGTTTCCTCCATCGCGTTTGAATTTGATCCGGGTGGGCGAACGCTCAGGTGAATTGCCTAAGATGCTGCTTGCGTTGGGACACAGTCAGACCGATACCGCACGGTTGATGCAGCGCCGCCTACTGACTTTGATTGAACCCGTGGCGATCCTGCTGATTGGCGCTGTCATCGGTGTGGTGATGGTGGCTGTGATGATGGCGATCACCAGCTTGAATACGGTGGCGGTCTAGAACCCTTGGTACGAGGGGTTGCCCGACAACGCCTTAGTTCAGTAAAGCTGCGATGCTTTGCGCGGCAATGTCGTTCCCTCGCGGAGAGACATGCGCGAAATCGATGTAGAGCAAATCGCTGCCGTCGAACGCCATTGTTAGGTCCGTGTAGGCGATGCCCGCCTGCTGAAGTTGGCGCTTGATTTCCGGGTAGACAGCGTCGTATTGCGCGCGTAGGGCCTTGTTTGCCAGCACGTCGGGCATGTGATCAAGCTTTGGCGAGCCGGTAAAGGCGATCGGCTGGAGGACGGCAACAAAGTGCCCTCCGCGACTTTCGACAAGATGGCGTGCGAGCATCCAGTCCATCACCAGCGATGAAGCAATAAGCTTGCGTTTGGCCTCGTTGTTAACACAGTCATAGCCGCTGTCTTGTTGGTCACTCGCTGACAGCGATCGATAGCCGCGACCAAGTATTTCCTGAATAGGCTCAATGAGTTGCGCGCTCAAGCGGGTGCTGCGCATACGCTCGCGGATGGTCGCTTCATGAAAGGTGGAATAAAAATTCAATTCGGTGCGGCACTTGATCACCACCTCATTGGCACCGTCATAGAAAACAACATGCTTTGGGCGGCCGCCGAGCAGATAACTCTTTGCTAACAAGTTGTAGCTTTGGTGCGCGGTGTAGGCAGATTCACCAAAATTGAATACTGAGCGCTGGGTGTGCGCTTGAAGACGCGCAGGGATTGTGTGCGCATCGCTAGCTCCCGGCCCCCAAATCGTTGAACCTCCAAATACCCAGATATCCGCCAACTGACGTTTGGGTGCGCCGGGGTGCTGTCGATACCCCTCGCTGTCGATATTGATCGTCTCGCCAGCAAATGGCGCCCGCCGCCAGCCAATATAGTCCTGATACAGGCTCGACAAACCGCTGAACTCGCGGAAATGTTGGGCCGCCCAATCGATTCCCTGGTAATTGGGCAACTCGGCGCGTCGGTCCCGCACCAAGCCAAGCGCGCGACTGGTGAGCTGGTAGCCATCAAACACCAACGGGGGAATCAGCACCAAGGCCACCAGCAGCAGCACAAGAACCCAAAGATTGATGAGAAACGTTCGCATGGGAGATTTGTTTTGTGAGCGAAGCCCAGCGTCGGTGCCCGTACATTTCGACGGCGGCAGCATCAACGCTTGCGCCCGATCATGATGAACAGGCCGCCATCGGCCCCACCGCTGGCCAGCATGTTGAATTCGGTCATGAATCGACTCAACTTTGATCCTGCCGAGCGCTTGGCAAATAGGCCTTCATTGGTGGAAAAATTGGAGCCATCCAGGTGCGGAATGCCGTTCACGAAGTCGACACCGTAGCGCTCAAACCAGCCCAGTACCTCGTCCATCGAGTGCTTCGTTTCATGGGGGTGCCGGTATTGATCCATGAACCAGGCTTTGACCCGCTCTGGCTGGCTGCCCCAATCTCTCAGGCGTGGGTCAAGAAAATAGAGCTTGGGGCCGAGCGCGCGAAACAAGGCTCGCTTCCAGAGTGTCGGCAATCGACCCTGTGAGTTGTACAGCCCAATGATGATGTGCCCACCGGGTTTTAGCTTGGCCAGGATAGACCTGAACCCGCCTTCGCAATCTCCGGTGTGGTGAAGTACGCCATTGGAAATGACGAGATCGAAGCTGTTGTCTTGAAACGGCGGCCTGAACAGATTGAACTGCAGGAAGGCCACGTTGCGGATTTCGTGTTGATCAGCGAATCCTTTGGCCAGTCGCAGAGAGTTCAGGCACATGTCGCCGGCAATAACCCGACGGCGCCAGGACATTCCGAGAAAGTTGCTCAGCTGCCCTGTGCCGCAACCCGCCTCCAGAACCAGCGAGCCCTCCGGAAGTTGTTCATCAAGCAGGGCGGCAAACACGCCACGTCTGGCCTTGTTTGACAGGCTTGTGCGCGAATCAAAGCCGTCGTAATTGGGGAATGGCGTCTCTTCGTAGAATGACTTCACCAGCTCCGTTACGTCACCCTGGAATGAGGCATCATTGGGTGCAAAAAGGCTGGGAATGCCATCAGTCATTGGCACCGCTCGTCCTGAATCGGCAAGTACGAAGCCGCCCTCGTGCGCCAGCACACGCTCTCCTGACACGGGGTCACGGAGCAGCGCGGCCAACTCTTCAAGCAAGGCCCCAGCTTGAGGTCGAGGCTCCCTCATGGCCACGGCGAGTGCAGCATTTTCAACTTGCAAGGCAAAATCCTTTATTTTTTCATGTCCAATCACACCTTCGTCGGCAACGTTGCGGACAAGGTTAGGAGCAATCATAGTGACCCACGAACAGACCCGTGATGAAGACGGCAGCGCCAGTGCGTCTGATCGCGCTTTTGGACTGGTGATGGCAGCCGTTTTCCTGATCATTGCTTCCGCCCCGCTGTGGTTTGGGGGGGCTTGGCGCATCTGGGCACTGTTCGTGGTCGCGATCTTGGTGGGCGCTGCAGCAGTCGCTCCGTCCTTGCTGGCGCCGTTGAACCGGCTTTGGTCAGCGTTCGGTGAGGTACTGCGCAAACTGACGACGCCGCTGATCTTGGCATTTATCTTTTTTGTGGTGCTCACGCCGATCGGCCTGTTGATGCGCCTCTTGGGCAAAGACCTGTTGCGGCTGCGCTTCGATCGGGCTGCACCAAGTTATTGGCTTAGCCGCACACCACCTGGCCCGCCGCCCGAATCTTTCAAAGACCAGTTCTAAGTTCTCAGCATGAACCTTTTGATCCAGTTGTGGCGCTATATGCGTGCCCGTCGTAAGTATTGGCTGCTCCCGGTATTCATCGTGATGCTGTTGCTCGGCGCCTTATTGGTGCTGGCCAAGGGTTCGGCGGTTGCGCCGTTCATTTACACCATTTTCTGAATTGAGTACCCTTTGAAGATACTTGGTCTGTCGGCCTTTTACCATGACAGCGCCGCCGCCCTGATTATTGATGGCGAGATAGTTGCTGCGGCCCAGGAAGAACGTTTCACGCGACGTAAGCATGACGCGGCCTTTCCGTCTCACGCCATTAAATATTGCCTCGAGACGGCCGGCATCGGGCTCGATGACGTCGACCATATTGCCTTCTATGACAAGCCGCTGCTCAAGTTTGAGCGCTTGCTGGAAACCTATCTTGCGTTTGCTCCGCGGGGCTTCAAATCCTTTAGCCAAGCTATTCCGATATGGCTGCGCGAGAAACTGTTTCTTGGCGATTTGCTGCGCAAGGAACTGCAGCCGCTTGGTACCCGTAAGATCAGCGCCGACAGGGTCTTGTTCATCGAGCATCATCTCAGCCATGCGGCTAGTGCGTTCTATGCCTCTCCGTTCGAGGAGGCTGCTGTCTTGACCATAGATGGCGTCGGTGAATGGGCGACCACCACCCTGGCCCATGGCCGCGGCCGTGATTTGCAAGTGATTCGCGAGATTCACTTTCCGCATTCGGTGGGCCTGCTCTATGCTGCATTCACCTACTACCTCGGATTCAAGGTGAATTCAGGGGAGTACAAACTCATGGGGCTGGCGCCGTATGGCGAGCCGAAGTTCGCTGCGCTGATCCGCCAGCACCTGATCGACATCAAAGCGGACGGCACCTTTCGGCTCGACATGCAGTACTTCGACTACTGCACCGGCCTGACCATGACCAACAATCGCTTCGATGCGTTGTTTGGTGGCCCGCCAAGGGCCGCAGAGTCGCCGTTGACACAGCATCACATGGACTTGGCGGCGTCCATCCAACAAGTGATCGAAGAAGTGGTCGTGAAGCTGGCGCGTTCGGTGGCCGAAACCACGGGGCTGAAGAATCTGTGCCTTGCCGGCGGCGTGGCCCTGAACTGCGTGGCCAACGGCAAGATCCTTCGGGATGGTGCTTTTGATGGCTTGTGGGTCCAGCCTGCTGCTGGCGACGCTGGTGGTTCACTCGGTGCGGCCCTGGCGGGTTACCACTTCTACAAGGGGCAACCGCGCTTGCAGCCGGCCGATGGCGTCGACCACATGAAGGGGGCGTTACTCGGTCCTAGCTATAGCCTGCACGAGTGCGAAGAGCGCCTCAGGGCTGCCGGTGCTAGGTTCACGGTGCTGGACGATGACGCGATCCTTGATGCCTGCGCCCAGGCGCTGGCCGAGGGGAAGGCTGTCGGTTGGTTCCAGGGGCGCATGGAGTTTGGGCCTCGTGCGCTCGGTGGCCGCTCCATCTTGGGTGACCCGCGTTCACCAGCCATGCAGTCGGCGCTCAACCTGAAGATCAAGTATCGGGAGTCGTTCCGCCCGTTCGCGCCCTCCGTGCTGTGCGAGCGCGCTAAAGACTGGTTCGAGCTCGAGCACGAGAGCCCTTACATGCTTCTTGTCGCGGACGTTGCACCGAGCCGGCTCCGCGATCTTGCGAGCACCGAAGCCGGTTTGACTGGACTCGACAAGCTGCAGGCCAACCGCTCGCAGATCCCTGCCGTCACTCATGTCGACAACTCGGCGCGTGTGCAGACGGTGGATGCCGGCACGAGTCCGCGCTATCACGCGCTGATCAGCCGGTTCGAGGCCCTGACGGGCTGCCCGGTGCTGGTCAACACGAGTTTCAATGTGCGCGGCGAACCCCTGGTCTGCACGCCGGAGGACGCTTTCAGGTGCTTTATGGGCACTGAACTGGACGTGTTATTTGTGGAGAACTGCGTGTTGATGCGTGACGACCAGAGCCCGGCGCTGCGCGTCAGGTATTCCGGCGATCTCGCGCCCGATTGACGGTAGACGGGCGTTGACGCTATCTGGACAGGGCTCAAGCTTTGAGCTGGAACTGGTCCATGATGGCGCGTTGGGCTGACTCGAGCCGTGCAACGGCCGCCTGTGCCGCCGCAGGGAGGTGCCCCGCATAGCGATCAACGCGGCCCTCGCGTGTGCGTGCGATGGCCTGATCCAGCGCTGGTGTTTGAATCGCAGTCGTAAACCTCAGTCTTGCCCACAGCGCAGTGATCGTTTCTGCGGGCGAGTCCAGCAACTGCTGGCTATCAACCACCGCCCATTGCTGTGCCGGCAGCGTCTCTGAGCACCAGTCCAGGGCTTGTGCGGCCTGGTCAAAGGCCGCGGCCAGGAAGTGATCCAGATCCCCCATAGCCATTTGGCTGAGCCCGTAGCTGGCGCACATCTGCGACCACATTTTGCGATTGGAGTGAAACACGTCCTGCGGCTTGCGCGCCATCCAGATGACACGTGCCCCGGGAAAGTGTCTGAGCAAGGCGGGCAAACGGAAGCTGTGGTTAGGCGATTTCAGGATGAGGGGTAGGCCGGCCCGGTTGCCGTTGGCTGCAGTGGCGCGCAGAAAGTCCTCCCAATCGGCCATCCAGGCGTAGTTACTCAGCCAGTAAGCCGGATCGAGCGTGTGCGCCAGTGCCGGAAAGCGGTGAGGCATCCAGAACGCGCGGTAGGCGGAGTCGTGCCCCATGCCGAGCAGGGCGAACTCGTCCTCCTGTGGCGAGTCGCGGTGGATGGGGAGGCCGTCCATCGGACGGCTCAAGGCCGCGTTCTTCTTCCCGGACATGCCGGTCAGTCGAAATGCGCAGGGGTCCATGCATTGCCAGGTCCGTGGAGTGGGGTACGCTGAGGCGGCGGTCAGCAACTCATGCATCACCGTGGTACCACTGCGCCAGGGACCGACGATAAAGATGGGGTCGGGCAGTGGTACCTGACCGGAAGCATCAACCACTTCAAGGTGCCTGCTCAGTCGATGGTTGACGCCACCCCAGTGAGCTTGCCAGGATAATTTGGCCCGGGTGGTCAGCGGCAGGGTTTGCCAGCTTGGGTCCTCACGCAGCCAGTGCAGCAGAGCTGGCGAAATCGTCAGCTTGCCAGAGCTTCCGTTCATGGTCTGGTCACCATGCCGGGCCTGCGCGCTTCTGCTGCTTTGACGCGCTCTTGCAGCAGGCTTTTCATCTGGGCAGCAAGTTCGGGCTGCTGGGCCGCGAGATTGGTCTTCTCGCCGGGGTCCACATCCAGGTCGAAAAGCTGCAGTTCACCCGATGCAAGGTTCCAAATTAGCTTGCTGCTGCCTTTGATCACGGCATAGTGTCCGTTGGTGATAGCCTGGAATCGGCTTTGCCGTTCCATCGTCATTGAGAACACGGCTTGATCCGAAATCGCCTCGCCGTTGAGCATGGGGCGCAATGATCGCCCTTCGGCATGCGGTAGGGCTGGTGCGCCTACGATATCGAGGATGGTGGGCGCCAGATCAGCCATGCTTACTGGCTGAGCAATATGTCGTGTGGTGTTCTGGCCAGGCAGCTTGAACACCAGCGGAACTTTGATCAACGCGTTGTGCAGCAGTGGGCCCGCATGACCAAGGAACCCATGCTCGAAAGACTCACCGTGATCCGAGCTCACGATGATCACGGCATTGTCCAAACGACCGCGAGCCTCGAGGTCCCGTAGAAAGAGGCCTAGCTCGGCGTCCGCTGCCATGATGGCTTCCCGGTAGCGCAGGCGGTGCTTGTCCACAAGCGGTTGCAGCGGCGCCGGGTAGGCAATATTGTCGGGTAACAGGTCCTGCCAGCGTTCAAGCTCGCCTTTCGGCAGCAGTCGGTACTTGGTGCTAGCGGGTGGCAAATATGGGGAGTGGGGTGGCAAGGTGTGCACCCAGACAAACAAGGGCTGCCCGGCTTTTGCCTCATCAATCAGGTTCAGCGCTGCGGCATAACTGCGGTGTGATTCGTAGGGACTTTGTTGTCCGTGAGTCTGTACATCCAGCGCCCCCAAAAAAGACGCCGTTGCAGCCACTAGTTTGGGTAAGGCCGTGTCCGGAAACATGGTCACAGCATCACGAACCACGTTGCCCACCAATGTGGTGTGCACCAGCACGTTACTGTCGTAAGCCGTGTGAGTGCCGCGATGCAGCGGGCTGGCGAGCAGGTTGTCCGTCACCATGTGGGTGCCATAGCCGGCTTGCTGCAGGATCTTCGCCATTGACTGCGAGCGCAAGCCATGCGCCATCTTTGCATCTGGTTGTGTTGCAAAATGTGACCAGGGAAGGGCGGCAGTTTCTATCGTCGAGATGGTGGGGGTGGTGAAGTTGGAGCTGGCGTAAAGGTTGCCAAAGCAGCTGCCGCGTTTTGCGAAACGACGCAGCTCCGGCATGTAGGTGGGCCCATCGCCACAAACGTTGGCATCACTGGCGGCGAGGGTGTCAAGGGTGATGAGGAAAATGTC
Organism: Paucibacter sp. DJ2R-2; assembly: GCF_025717675.1. Taxonomy (GTDB): domain Bacteria; phylum Pseudomonadota; class Gammaproteobacteria; order Burkholderiales; family Burkholderiaceae_C; genus Paucibacter_A. The sequence goes on along the minus strand of NZ_JAJIRT010000012.1, from coordinate 151,538 downwards.
GGGGCGGTCCCGCTGCTGGCTTGGACCCGCGCCTCCTGCCTGCTCGCCCCGCCAATACACCACCGGCGGGAATGCAGTAGTCAGTAGTATGGCTGTCAACACCAGTAGCGCCGTGGCATGTCGCAGCGCCCAGAGTCGATCGGCTGCGGCGTTCAGCAGGCGTACAGCGCCGACCCGGCGCATCAGTAGACTCACACCCAAGGCCAGCAATCCGACCGCAAGTAAACGCAATTCGGGCGTGACTACATAGGTGATTTGAGTGATGGCGCGGATCCACAGCCACACCGTGCGCCCGAATTGCCAAGCGCACATCCAGCCCACAGTCAGCAGCAAAACACCCCAGGTCGTTGTCGACTGATGGCGCTTGGGCAGCACGCATGCGACCAAGCGGCCGACCAGTAGCGCGAAGGACGTTAGCGCTGCGGCAGGTAGGATCGCGAGCAGACAGAGCAGAGCCAGATCTTGCGCGACCTCAAGCCCGCTTGCAACAAACACCAGTCCATCGATCAGTTGGATCACTGACAAAGGCAGCGCCAGGGTAGCGATGGCGGTGAGCGCGCAAACGAAAAGAGCCCATGCAGTGGGCTCCCTGAGTACAGGCGTTCCTGCTTGCGCTCGATATCTGTCTCTCATCATTCGAACGGGCGACCGGTTAACCGGCACCAAAAGCGCCGAACCTGGTGACCAATCCAGCGACGAAGAAACATCCATGCGCCAATCGCAGCGGCAAAGACGGGTGCCAGCAGCTGAAACAACATACCACCGGCGTTCGGGTCAATATAGGCCCATGCGACTGCGGGTTGCAGCAGAACCAGCAGTAGGCAGGACTTGGCGACGGAAAGAAAAGAATGCTTCGTCATGATGTTGGTGCCGGTGCCTCAGCGCCGCCAGACCTTGCGATTCACGAAATCGGTGTAGCTCATGATGATGCGCAGTACTTTGTCGGCGACATTGGCCGGCGCGTAGTCATTTACCAGTCGCAGCAGTCTCGCGTCACCGCGCGGCTGCGCCTCGACAATAGGTATGGCCTGTTTGATTCGTTCTAGGCTAAGGCCAACAAACATCACAGCACCCTCTTCAAATCCCTCGGGACGCTCATGGACCTCGCGGAGATTGAGTGCCGGAAAATTGAGTATGGACGATTCTTCGGTAATGGTTCCGCTGTCAGAAAGCACGACTTTGGCGCCTAGTTGCAGCTTTACATAGTCTAGAAAACCGAAGGGCTTGTGGAACTGCACCAACGGTGACACCTCAGCGCCGAGGGCGTCCATGCGCTTGCGAGTGCGCGGGTGGGTGGACATGATGACGGGCAAACCATATTGCGCGGCAAGACCGTTGAGGACGTCTATCAGCAACTGCAGGCGTGCCGGGTCATCGACGTTCTCCTCCCGGTGCGAGCTGACGACGAAATACTGGCGATCTTGCAAGCCCAGATTCTGCAATACCGATGAGGCTTCGATCCCGATTCGGTAGTGCTCAAGGACCTCCCGCATAGGGCTGCCGGTGCAGATGATCTGATCGGCAGGCAAACCCTCGCGAAGCAGGTACTCTCGTGCGATCTGGCTGTAGGTGAGATTGATGTCGGCAGTGTGATCGACGATGCGTCGATTGATTTCTTCCGGCACGCGGAAATCGAAGCAGCGGTTGCCGGCTTCCATGTGGAAGATGGGCACCTTCCGCCGCTTTGCCGAGATGGCTGCCAGGCAACTGTTGGTGTCGCCGAGGATCAATAACGCTTCAGGGCAATGCTGCTCAAGCGCTTGATCGGCGGACATGATGACTTTACCGATAGTTTCGGCCGCATTGGCGCCGGCTGCCTCCAGGAACTGGTCGGGCTTGCGGATACCTAGATCACTGAAGAAGACTTCATTGAGTTCGTAGTCATAGTTCTGACCTGTGTGCACCAGCACATGCTCGCAATGTCTATCCAGCAAGTCGATGACGCGCGAGAGTCGGATGATTTCCGGACGCGTGCCAACGATTGTCATGACCTTCAGCTTAGCCATTTGCAGCCTCACGCACGATGTCCAATTGCATCAGAACTTCCTTGACCTCGGGTACGGTCAATCTATGAGTGCTGTGTGAGGTGTAGTCTTCAATCTTGGAGATCTCAGTCTCACCTTCGACGAAAAACTTGTCGTAATTCAGGTCGCGCGAGTCAGCAGGGATGCGGTAGTAGCCACCAAGGTCCTCTGAGCGAGCCATTTCTTCTCTCGACACCAGCGATTCGTACAGCTTCTCTCCGTGGCGTGTGCCGATGATCTTGACGTCGCGAATATGCCCGGTGATCTCCATCAATGCCTGCGCCAAATCTCCAACCGTAGATGCAGGGGCCTTTTGAACGAAGATATCCCCGGGACGGGCGTTTTCAAACGCATAGAGAACCAAGTCCACCGACTCTTCAAGCGACATCAAGAAGCGAGTCATGTTGGGATCGGTCACGGTGAGGGCCTTGCCAGTCGCCAATTGGCCGAGGAACAGCGGGATGACCGACCCTCGTGACGCCATGACGTTGCCGTAGCGTGTGGCCGAAAGCACTGTCTTGGCAGGGTCGCAAAGTCGACTCTTTGCCACCATCAGCTTTTCCATCATGGCTTTGCTGAGGCCCATGGCATTGATTGGGTAGACAGCCTTATCCGTGCTCAACACGACGCAGCGGCTGACGCCCTGAGCAATGGCGGCGCGCATGACGTTCTCTGCTCCCAACACATTCGTGCGGACAGCTTCCATCGGATAAAACTCGCACGACGGCACTTGCTTCAGCGCAGCAGCATGGAACACATAGTCAACGCCGCTCAGTGCGTCGTGGATGCTGTCGTAGTTGCGCACATCGCCGATGTAAAACTTAACCTTGTCGTTGTTCAATGCGATGCGCATGTCCTCCTGTTTCTTCTCGTCGCGGCTAAACACGCGAATCTCTGCGAAGTCTGAGTTCAGGAAGCGGTTGAGCACGGCATTACCGAATGAGCCGGTGCCGCCTGTGATGAGTAGTACTTTGTCTTTAAACATTGCAAATGAAGATTGAAGTAGAGGGAGCGCGGCGTCAACCGAAGGCATGCATGCGGCGAACCAATTCCGACCACGCCGGCGGCTGGTACCCCGTTGCCATTCGGAAGGGGGTCGAGAGCAGAGACCGGTCAATAACGACGCTATCATCTGGGGCGATGTCGATCGTGTGCCTGTACTCGCTTGCCACCAACCTAAGCAACTCAAGCTTGCTGATCGGATCTGCAGAGACTTGATAGAGACCAGTTAGTTCTGGCCGTGGCAAAACACAGTCACGCACTATGCGAGCCAATTCAACAGTCGGGAAGCCGGAAAACACCGCTCTACTAAAACCGCGCACACTACCCTGCTGAGAAAGAAACCATCCGACCAAACCATGTGCGCTTGCAAGCTCGTGACCAATGATTGAAGTGCGCAGCGTCACGGCATGTGCTTCATCGACGACTTCACCAAGCAACTTGGACCTGCCGTATAAGTCTTGCGCGTCTGGTGCATCCGTTTCCGCGTAGAGACCGACCCGACCGGAAAAGACGCAATCCGTGCTGATGTGAACGAGTCGGGCGCCGACCAACCTACAGAGCCTAGCAAGGCGGTGAGGCAACATCGCATTGATTGGCAAAGCCATCAGCGGGTCGTCGGCATCGGCCAACTGCTTTACGAGGCCTATGCAGTTAATCACCACGTCAGGCCGCACGTCGCCGAAGAGCTTTGCCAGGGAATCTGGATTCTCGACGTCAACCCCAACGTGCACGCGTGGGCGTAGATCTTCGCGAAGCAGACGTACGCCCGCCGGGCTGCGAGCCGAACCGGTGACATGGTACCCGGGGCTGTCTGCGAACAGCCGGAGCATGGCGTTACCCAGCATTCCCGTGGCACCCAAGACCAGCACACTGCATGCGTTTGTGTCATTCATCAAAATTCAACTCCTTGAGCTTCGCATTATTGCAGCTGTGCCATACGAGCATCGATTGCCAGCTGGAGATGTGCGATCAGGGATTGGGTTAGGCGTTGCGGCGCAAAGTGCTGTTGGTAGTAGGCGCGTCCTGCAAAGCCCATTGCATTCCGGACAGCTTGCGTGCGAGCTTGCAGTTCACGGAGTGCCACTGCGAGGGCTGCCCCATCGCCTGCAGCGCAACTTACGCCGGCACCAGCCTCAAGGACGATGCGAGCACCCTCTCCATTGAGCGCAGCTACGATGGGGCGGCCGGCGGCCAGATAACTTTGAAGCTTGCTAGGAATGGTCAAGTTCATGGCGGAGTCGTTAACCAAACTCACCAATAGCGCTGAAGCTTGGGCAAATATTGCCGGCATTTGTGAGGATTCAAACCGCCCTGGGAGCCTAACGTTTGTGAGGCCTCGGCGTTCAACCTCCTCTTCCAGCCATTTGCTACGTTGACCACTTCCAATCAGCCAAACACGGATGTCTGGTAAGTCTCGCAAATGCTCCGCTGCGTCCAGGACAGAATCGAGTGACTGTGCGGTGCCCAAGTTTCCGGCGAACACTAAGTTGAAAGCGCCATCTAGAAGCAATGCCGGTGGAGTGGGCGAATCGCCAACGCAGTTCAGGGCATTGCCCGCTTCCCCGGGATTCGGGTGGTAGCGGATGGGCGTTTCAGCGCTCAATTGCCGGACAGAAGCTTCGAACGCTTTGGACTGGACCAACAATAGATCGCATCGAGCGTAAATCCAGGAGACTACTTTGGCCACGGCAGCCAAGGCTCGAGGGCTCTTGACGTAGCCAGTCGCCTCAAGGCTTTGCGGCCAGAGATCTTGTATCCAAGTAACAAGAGCGCAACGCTTAAGCTTTGCCAGCCAAACAGCAGCGATTGCCTGCAGGATGGGCGACGTACCATAAACCAGAATGGCGTCGAATTTTTGATGTCGAAGGCGCCACACGCCAATTGTTGACGCGCTAACTATGAATGATAGGTAGTTTGAAACCAGACGTAGCGCCCCGCCACGCCCACGCGGCACTAGTGGTACTCGAAAAACTCGCAGGTCTTGGTAATGTTCGACAGTTGTAGCATAAGAGCGATATCCTTCGAATATGAGGCCGCCCGGATAATTTGGCTGACCAGTAAGAATGGATACTTCGCAGCCGGCTTCACTTAAGTCGCGGGCAACATCATTGATTCGAAAACTCTCTGGCCAGAAATGCTGACTCAATATTAAAACGCGCAGCCCAGAATTGGTCGCCGAATTGTCGCTGATCGCAGCGATTGGGCTACTAGGGCTGGCCATGTGGTTCACCAGTATGCAAAGGTGCAACGGAATTCCATAGATCCAAGGGCGTGCTGAGTTGGATTGGTGGGTCGGTTTTCAAAAGAAAACGCTTCACGGCGCGCATGATGGATACTTCAGACATAGGGTCAAAAGTCTGCACAGGTTCACAAACGTCACGAACATAGTCGGACTCTGGCGCAAGTATTGGAAGCCCGTATTGGCTCGCTTCGATAAGCGGCAATCCAAATGATTCCGTAATGGAGGGGAAAATTAGAGCGTGTGTATGACGATATAAGCTCAAAATCTGATCGCGTGGCATTTGTCCAAGGTTGTGAATCTCTACGCTGCTTTCGCTACTAAGTTTATCGAGTTCGGCAATCAATAAATGATCGCGCTCGCCAAGTGTGACTGCAAGGCGTGGCTTCAAACCTTGGCTTGCGAGTAGCTTCCACGCCGCAAAAAGCCTCCTATGGTTCTTGTGCGCTACGCCATCTGACACATAAACAAAGTCCCAGAATTGACTTTTAGAAGTCTCATTTGGCGTGTCCGCCCGGGGCTGAATATCAAACTGGTCAATGAAAGGGCATACATGGATCAATTTGTCCGAGCAGCCACGCGTATGACTGTCGAGCCAAGTGGAAAGGTCACGAGCCATGCTCGGAGTTTGCACGATGTATTGATGAACCCGATGGCTGAAGGTTCGGCTTATCCAGCGCTCAATGCCTATTCTTAGTGCCACCCGTGAGCTTAATTGCGGTAGGGACCTTGAATCTATGTAGATTCTGTTCTGCTGGAAAACCACAATCCGAGCTGCATTCGAAAGGATTGGGGGTAGGCCATGGAAACACAACACTGTATCTCCTGCACGACTGATAGATTGGAGCAGACGCTCTGCTTGGGCGCGCGAAAAAAACTTAGGCTTTACCCAATAAACCCGAACATGTGACGGTAGCGAAAAGCTACCCTTGGCGCGCTCATCAAGAAATGCAATATGGCCCTTGCCGGCTGGCCAAACTTCGACCAACGCGCGAAGGAGTACATGTCCGCCACCAGTATGAATGTTCGGTGCATAGAGTATTAGGGATTTGTTCATCCCCGCTCACCTCGGCAATCAAGATTGGCAGCCCTGGAAAAGGCCCAACAAGCCTCGATGCAGTGCCAGCAAAAAACATTCATTTCACTGAATTTCCGTTAAAAATCTCTGATGCGAAAAATAAGGCTTTGCGGTCGTCAAATTGAAAGCGTTGCTGAAGAAAACTTACCTGCCGGAAAGTATGCCTTCGAGCCCTTTTGCATGAGATTTAAGAAAAGTGTGGGCCGACAGACAAACAAGAAGAGTAACGAGTACCGACAAAAAATAGACCAACAGTACTCCCATTGAGTGACCTGTAACCAATGGCGTACAGAGTTTGCGAACGAGGGTCAGTAGCGGTTCGTGCATGGCAAAAACAAAAAAGCTGCTTGAGCCCAGTGCAATAAAGACGCGCTCGAGCAAAGTATGACTGCTTGCAAATCGAGAGAAGCGCATGATGCAAACAACTCCGATAAGTATGCCTATTTTGTGAGCCGGGGACTCAAGATCAGCGTTCTGTATGAAAGCTAGGGCCGAGCAAAGCAGTAGGTACGCTATGCCGACAATCGGGCCGCCGAAACGATCTAGCACAAAGAAGTCTCGGCCGGCCGCGGCAATGAACGCGCCGGCGGAAAAAAAGAACAAGCCTCCAATGGAAACTGGCAGCGCACTGTCTGGCAAGACTATCCACGCAAGCAGTAGTACTGTCAAATAAGCGACACCACCATTCTTCAAAAGTAGTCGAATGATCGGAGTCAATACAACAATAAAAATTAAGTCACGTACAAACCAAAATTGATACGCGGCCGGCGGACGACCTATTCCGAGCAATGCACTGAAAAACTCCCGCACACCATAGTCGGAAATGGGCTTATTGCCGCCGGAAAAGAATCGAGCTGTGTACGGAAGAAGCTCGGCCCCCCAAAACAGGCCAAGCGTAAGCAAATTCCAAATCAAGAATGGGATAAGCAGACTTCGCGATCTCGCCTTTAGCTTGCTCAGGTATTGGATTGTAGTTCCACTAAAGTTCAAGAAAAAAAGGTAGCCGGATATTGCAAAAAACAGCGGGACAGCAGTCCTGGCAAACTCGTGCGAAAGTAGGTGAATAATAAACTTCGCTAACTCAAACGCCCACAGGGGTTTGTCACCTGCCGGGGGTAAAGCGGTAGTTGCACCGCTTGCATGAATGAGCACAACGCCAACGATGAGCGGAAAGCGCAGGGCGTCAATGCGCTTGGAACTCAGCTGCGAGAGCATATGGTCTGATGCCTGTTATTTGTGTGGGCACTTGATAGTAGTTCAGCGCTTCATGCCTTTGCGCTCAATCATTTGCTTTGAGATAAAGAAAAGAATGATGAAGAATGCCAGGCAAGTTTCGCCGGACTGAAAAACTTGATTGTTGGCCGGTATGTAATAAAAAAGCACGAGCAATAGATAGAAGAAGGTGATCCATTGTGGTGCGGCCGTTCGCATCGCCATTCCCCAGCTGAGGGCAAAGAGGTAGGCAAGTAAAGCCATCACCACTAGAGTACCCAAAACACCGAAGTCAGATGCCAGCCAGGGGTAAATGGAATGCCACAGCAGAAACATTGGCCAAGAATGGTCTCGCTCCAAAATTCCGGGCAATGACGAGTTTACAAAAAAATCACCGCCCATAAGCGCATCTGCATTCCGAGCCAGAAACATTGAATGACCAAATCCCATGGTTGACGGTGAATCGATCTCAAGAGCCAGTGACAATGCAAAATAACCTTGCACTACGTAGCGGCTCAATGATTCAAAAATTATCCTGCCGCTCTCCGGGAGTAGGTTTGAAATAAAGTGATCACCAGAGGCCTGTAATACTGCCAGCCCAGTAAAGAAGCTTGAATATTCGGTGCCGCTACCTTCCCGCTGCTGCTGTCCTTCACCGAAGAAAAAGAGAAATCCCGTAAACATCGCGATAAATGCTATAGGTGCTACAAATTTAATTCTGGGTATTCTTAATGTGCCACAAGAGAAGGCGAGGGCTATGAGCCAGGGCAGCGTTACTACAAAGTCTGCGATTCCCTTGTTGGTACCTGTTGAGATATAGAGGCTCAGATTGAAGGCAATCGCTAGGGAGCTAATAGTCCTTTCAGCAATCGTCATTTTTCCCCAATACACCACTGCGAGTGGGAATACAGCCGTCAGGAAGTATGACAATAGCATTCTTAGGTATTCGACAACAACGAAGGCGTTTCCTGTGTCTAGTCGTTCGAAGTTCTCGTTGTATGCGACCCCGGCACTTTCTACGCCACGGAAAATATCTGGGTACCAGTTGCCGGTTCTGGATAGCGACGATGGTATGGCCATAACAATGGTTATGATCGTGGCTACCTTCAGAAAACTGATTCCAGACTTTACTCCGGCCGCGATGTCCTGAGGCGACTGCGTCGCGCGGTCAACTGTGTTCCATGCAAGCATATAGCCTGCGGCAATTGCGATTTGTGCCGTGGCTAAGAATGTCCAGAGCTTGGCTGGGTGTTCAACCTCCCAAGGCCATGGTCCGTAGAAAAACAGAAAGACTGTCAGGCTCAAATAGAGCTGAAAGAAAATAAGGGGGGCAAGCCAGCGCCGCCGAAATTGCTGTGCAGACAACATACCTATGTTAGCTCACCAAGCTCTTTGCTTTTGCGGCAAAGGCATGCAGAGGTTTGCTGACTATGTTGCGAAGCAGTAGTGCTTTTGTGCTCAGCTTCGAAAGCGGCGGGTGTAGTTCGCACGCCAACCGGTATCGGCTCAGTCCTTTTCGAATTTTTCCTGCCCGCAGTAAGTTTCGGGTGATTAGAAGGTTTGCGTAGGCGTATGCTTCGGATTTTCTGCTCAGCAGACCGCTGGGAAGGTTGTCGGCAGAGTAGTAACCATCAAGCACTGTGATGTATTCTTCGCTGACCCTTTCAGAGATCTCCTTGTAAGAAATAGAGGCGCTGTGCAGTCGATACTCGGCTAGAGCTTCATTGATGAATTCAAATTTCCCCGTGCTAGCGAGCCTCATCCAGAATTCTCGATCGGGAGCAAGGCGCAACTCCGATTTCCATCCGCCTATCTTTCTGAATGCTTCGGTTCGAAAAATGGCGCCGGGTCCAATATGGCATTCTTGTTGAATTACCAGCTTCTCCAAATCAAAAGGCAGGCATACATTCTTCTTGATGGTCTCCGAATTTTCATTGATTAAATTCGAATTTGGATAGACGCAGGCTATGCTGGGGTCTCGCTCGAGAACCGCGATCAATCTGGAAAAGGCTTGCGGATGTAGTTTGTCATCTGAGCTTAGATAGCTCAAGTATTCACCGTTGGCGGCACCCCAGCCGCGATTGAGTGTGGTTGCCTGGCCCGCATTTTTTTGATTAATTACCGTGATTCGATGGGCGTACTTTTCGAGTAATTTCTCTGTGCCGTCAGTTGAGCCATCGTTGATTACGATATATTCTACGGATGTGTAGTCTTGGCTCAGGACGCTTTCTATTGTTTCCTCAAGATAGTTGGCCTGATTGTAGGTGGGGGTGACTATCGTGAGTAGAGGGTTTGTCTTGTTCATTTAAAACTCTGATGTTTTGTGGTTTCGGAGTTTTTGGTGCTTGCCAGGTGGGCTTGGGCTAGTGTTGCTATGCCGATCGTTACAAGCACAGTGGCTAATGCATATTTGTTGAAGACCATGTCGGTTGCGAGCAGCGAAAACCCAATGGCTTCAATCGCTAACACTGCGATTGTTTGTCGTGTGAAGAAGAGTTCTGGGCCGAAGTCTAATTTTTGTTGGCAGAAATAGAACATTAATGCGGTGTCCACTGTCGCTCTCACCAGCCATGCGGCAGCTGCACCATAAATCCCAAAGTAATGTGTCAAAACAGCCAGTAGTATCAGGAATGGGAGAACTTCTGCAACGTGTATGAGGGCTGTTGTCCGTGCTTGGCCTCGCCCTTGAAGCACTGTGTGTGGAATGTGAGCCAGGGCATTGATGAAAACGCCAAGGCAAAACAACTGCATTAGGCCTGCGCTAGCCTTCGCAAAGTCCGTGCTTATCCATGCTTGAAGTATTTCAAATGAAAAGTAGGCGATTGATAGCGTCGGAACCAGCATGGCTACGCTCAGTAGATGGAGTGTCTTGCTGAGTAGTACGAGCTCGCTGCTTGTGTCTTTTGAAGACTTGCTAGCAAAGATTGGGAACAGGGTCGCTGTCAGGGCACCCGGGATAATCCAGAGCTTCGTTACAAGTTCGTGTGGCGTGACATAGTAGGTTAGTGCTGCGGCAGAAATCATTGCGCCGACTGTGAATCGGTCGGCATACCCCATTAGCGGGCTGACGATATTACTGACGGTCATCCAGCCGCCAGTCGTGCACAGTGGCCGGAGTAGCTTTCTGTCCCATTCCATAGTCCCCCGCGCGCCGTCGAAAATGGCGCGAGCGTACACAGCGTGTACAGCGCATGCCAAAATCCTACCTAGGCATAGAAAGGCACAAATTGCGTCAAGACGTGGGCCAAACCAAGAAAGTGACAACAGCGGGCCGACAAAGGTAAATACGCCCATAGGCACGCGTATCAGGTTGATTACGCCGAATCTATGATTGGCCTCTAATGCGCCGCGAAACCCCGAGGTTAGGGTGATTGCTGGCATGCATAAGGCTAGAATTAACAACGAACGTTGAACGTCCGCCTGCAAGTCTGCTGTGCCCGTAAATGTCTTGGCCCATGGTGCCAATGAAGCCAGCAATACTGCTGCGATGCCGCCAAGTGACAGCAGCAGATAAGATGCGGTCACGGTCATGCGCCATCCTTCCTGGCGACGACCGTCAACCATTAATGGGGCCAGTTGCTGCGTCAATGCGCGCCCCAAGCCTAGGTCGAATAGTCCGAAGTAGCTTACAACTGCCCAAACTAAGGTGAGCAATCCGAAGCGCGTATCACCAAGCCCAGAAATAAGTGCGGGAATTGATATTGCAGCGACTGCAAGTGGCGCTCCTAAACCGATGAGGTTGTATATGGTTGATCGGCCTAGCCTCATGGTTGTTTCGGGGTCATCGATTCAATTTCAATGGGGGCTGCTGCGCCAGTTGCGCAGCAGCGTGTAGGTTTGGCTTGTTTGAATTTCTATCAGTTTTGCTCAACTTGAGGGGCGTCTTCTGTTTGCCCATTTTGTTGGTTTGACAAAGGTGCTGGCCTTCTCCCGCGAAGAAGCAACCAGAGAATGGCGGCTGCCAAACCGATGAAATATGCTGCAATCATGACCCTGGATCTTTTTGGCGCGCTCTTCTTTTCAGGGGGCTGTGCAACGTCAATGACTTGCAAAAGTCCGCCTTCGCGAGCTTCGTCGACCCGTGCGGTTTCGTATTGGCGGGCAAACAGCTCAAATAGTGTTTCTTGATATTTGAATTCTCTATACTTGGTGATGTAGTCGGTTTGCGAAGTAGAACTATGGCTACTTTCGTTGATATTGAGCTCTTTACGGAGTGTTGCGACCAAAGCTGCCTGCCGCATGACTTCAGGAGCGGAGCTAGAGAGTGACTGTTGTGCGGCGGTCAATCGAGCTTCTGCTGAGGTAATTTCAGCTTTGAGCTTTGCGTATATTTCTGCGGCTGCTTTCGGCTCCGCTCGTAGTGCGCTGGCGTTGTATCCGCTTGCCTGTAGCGCTTCCTGCGCAGCGCTGAGTTTCGCCTGGGTGGTTTTTAGAAGATTGTCAAAAAACACGCGACGCTGTTGCGCTTCGGTGATGGCTAGTGTTGCAATGAACTTAGCGAGTTCCTCCACATGTCCATTGGCCAAGGCCGCAGCTCGTTCTGGTGATCGATCGTCAACTTCGACTGCGATGATGCCGTCACGCTTGCTTAACGAAGCGCGTACGTTTTGCTGAAGCTCTCGCCTCGCATCGATTTTTAACTTTACGTCGTAGGCTTCTAGCAGCTTGAAACGTTCAATCAATCGTTCCTGTACCGTGGCACTCTGCATAAGTGCAACATATTGGTCTGCGGGCGTTTTCATGCCGCCGCCGCCAGCCAGATTTGCCAGGGCGCCGAGGGAGGCAACTGCTGCGTTGGTTCCGCCGGGCGTTTGAGGCGGGAGGAATGAGGTCCTCGCAGTAAACGTTGGCGGAATTAAGTAGGACACGGGCAAAGCAAGTAGTGCTATGCCGATGGGGGCAATTGCGATCACGCGCCAATGTTTTTGAACCAGGCTCGACAGTGGTGATGCGCTCGCGGTGGCACTTGTTGAAGGTGCCGTACTTGGGGTAGTAGGATTTGTCACTTTGTCAGTGTTCTGATTGCGGCGATGCCTAATCCAAATTGGGCAAAAATCTGTGTCCATTCTTTTGCCTCTTGAATGAAGGTGGTCTTATTCAATTCCTCGGGGACAAAGACTGTGTCGCCGGGCTCAGCGCTTACGCCGTCAAGTCCTCCTCCACCCATCAGCCATCCTGTTCGTTGCCTCGCACTCACGACACTGCCATTTGCTCTGAGCACGAACAAACTGTTTGTGTCCGCTCCGCGGGTTGTACCGCCCGCTAGTTTCAGGAAATCAGTAATCGTGCCTCCGTTGATGTGGAGATAGCTGCCCGCGTTGAATACGCTGCCAAATACGCCGACTGTTGTTGGTCTGGATGGAATACTTAGACGGTCTCCGTCTTCCAGTTGTAGGTCAGGTAGGTTGGCGGCACCTGGGGCTAGTTGGAGAACGACGCGACCATTTGGTCGGAGACTTCTTAGCCGTTCAAGGAGCTTGGTTGAGTTTTGCGCCCTTGCCGCTTGGGCGATTGATTCATCGGCTGAAATTGCCTTTTGAGTTGACGAGCTTCGGGAGAGTTCAGTCTCGAGGTCGCGCAAGACGCGATCATAGTTTTCCTGCTGAAGGGTGCGAACGCTTTCCCGATTAAACTCCGTACCGTATAGAAAGGCTCCCGTTGTTAGGCCGCCAGCGGCCTTTAAGGCATCGGAAACGGTGCTATTCGCCGGCAGAATATACTCTCCAGGACGATGTACTTCGCCCTCGACCTTGATGCGTCTGCTCTGCCGGTGTTGAGGCAGGGATGTATCGACTGCGCTAAATGCACGCAGCAGATCACCATTCCGTGGTTGCTGTTGCTTTTGTTGGGGCAGTGCCAATTCACTTATTCGGACGTCGTTGCGCGTGTCTAGGTGCTCAATAGCTAGTCTGCTGCGATCGGCCACTGCAGTGAATCCTCCAGCCATGGATAGCAGGCTATCAATATTCTCACCTGGCTTAATCTCGAAAACTGCTGGTTTGTTAACGCTGCCAATCAGCGCGACTTGCACTCCTACGGGACCGATGTGAATTACATCTTCGGCCTGAAGAAGGCGATCTGCTGATTTATTTCCATTGATCAGAAGTTCGTAAAAGTCAAACGTGGTAATGGATTTTCCGCCCCGGCGAAGTTCAATTTGGCGAAAGCTCCCGGCTGAAGATGGGCCGCCAGCATGCATCAAGGCATTTACTAGGGTTGATAGGCTATTGACCGTGTAGGCTCCAGGGCGCTGAGTGAAGCCGGTGACATAGATTCGAATGCTGCGCAACCGCCCGAGCGATACGCTAAGCTTGTAATTTCGGAATACTTGGGCTACACGCTTGTCAATGGCTGCTTCAAGATCGGCATAGCGTAGGCCTGCAACCATGATTGGGCCAACTCGTGGGAGCGTGATGCGGCCGCTTCGATCGACGGTTAAGCGTAGGTCGGCGTCTACTGAGCCCCACAAGCTGACCTGGAGTTCGTCTCCGCTGTTAATCAAATAGTCCAGTGGAATTTGGCTGCTGGCTTCCTGCGCAAAATTGCTACGCTCATTTGGACTCATCAGCTCGGAGCCAAATCGCCGTATCTCAACTGTTCCTCCGGCACTCCGTTGAACATACCGCTCAAATTCTCCTGGTTGATAGGGCGGAGGCAGCGGTGTAGATTTCTGCTGGTCGCTTCGGGCGGAGGCGTTGGTTTGAATGCTTTCTTCGCGTGCATCAACTCCGCGATTGGGCGATTGCAGTCGGATCGGTCCGGATTCGACTGCAACCTCGGCCGCATGGGTGGGTGACGCAACAACAACTAGCGCCAAGATTTGACCAGCGATCAGTATTCGCGATCGTGTTCCTCGTTTCAGGAAGCTAGTGCACTGGGTCGTAAAACCCAAAACCGCGCCGTCGCAACTTCTCGACGGCGACGATTTCCAAGAATCGTAGTACTTCATAAGATTTCGCTTGCTGTAGCTTTGCATGCTGTTTTCACCAATAGACCACCTGTGCACCCTTCGGGATTCTAGCGTTGCCTGGCATTCCGCTGTGGTGACTGGGCTCGTTTCGATTTTGTTGACCTTGATGCAAGGAACTGCTGCATAGAGCCTCCTATCCGTGCAGGCCTCGTTCTGGTGTGCTGTGTTGAACCCGCTGCGCTATCGGCAATTGGTTTTGTCGCGTTTCGCGGCGCGTTTGCCGCCTCCTCGGCGGCTTTCACGTTTTGCGGGCGTACTTTCGCCTTCGTCGATCTCAATTGGCGCCGCACCCATCACTGGTTGGAAAGCGCACACTGAGTCGGCAGCTGCGTTGTGTTCATTGGCAAGCCGCGATAGCGCAACCTCACATGGCCTATCTGGGACTTGATCACCCTGAACGGGTGGTCCCGATTTGGCCTAGATGCTCGTCTTCAGGCGGTCCAACTCATCAATCTGGCGACTCGACTCGGAGCTTGAATCGGTTTCGTTGACACTTCCACCTAACGAAGGAAGTGTTCAATGGGAACAGCAGGACCAAGAAAAGTTCACCGTTACGTGCTGAGTTTCAAGCTCAAGGCGGTGCTGATGAGCGAGCAGCCAGGGGTGCTGATCAAGGGCGTGGCGGAGTCCTTGTGCATTCATCCCTTCATGCTGTCCAAGTGGCGCAAGCAAGTGCGTGATGGCGAGCTGTCCGGCCCCATCGAGCCGGTTGAGCCCGCAGCAGTGGCGGAGCTGCGCCGGCTGCGCGAAGTCAAGCAGCAGTTCAAGCGTTTGCAGACGGAGCACGATCTGCTAAAAAATGGGATGCTGCCGATTCCATGGACACCGACCTAAGCTCGATTAGCTTGCTCGAACTGTACCGGGCTGACATAGCCGATAGTTGAATGACGCCGAGTCGGGTTGTAGAACCGCTCGATGTAGTAGAGCACTTCAGCCCTTGTCTCGTCTCGCGTTCTGTAGACCTTGCGTGCAATACGTTCGGTCTTCATTGAGCTGAAGAAGCTCTCCATCGCTGAGTTGTCCCATACCTCGCCTGCGCGACTCATGCTGCAGGTGATGCCATGGTCCTTGAGCAGTTGCTGGAAGTGGCCGCTGGTGTATTGACTGCCCTGATCCGAATGATGCAAAAGTGTCAGCGGTTTGCCGCGACGCCAAACAGCCATCATCAGCGCATCCGCCACCAGCTGTGATGTCATGCTGGCCAGCATCGACCAGCCCACTGCGCGGCGTGAGAACAGGTCCAGCACCACCGCCACGTACAGCCAGCCTTCGGCCGTCCAGATGTAGGTGAAGTCCGCCACCCACTTCTGATTCGGCCCCTCGGCCTTGAATTGTCGATCCAACACATTGCTCGCGGCATCGCTTCGTTGGCTGTCATCCTTGGGTAGGCCGCGCCGCCTGGGCCTTGCACGCAGCGCTTGCTGCTGCATGAGCTTCTCGATCAGGTGCAGCCCACAGTCCACGCCACTGGCCAGCACGTCGCGCCAGACCCGGCGAGCGCCGTAGGTGCGGTCACTGTCCAGAAAGCTCTGCTTGACCTGCTTGCCGATGCTCTCATGGGTCAGGCTGCGTTGGCTTCGCGGCCTGTTCAGCCAGGCATAAAAGCCGCTGCGCGAGACACCGAGCGCCCCGCAAATCACCACCGCCGGCCAGACCCCTCGGTGCTTCGCCACGAACTCGAACTTCACAGTGAGTCCTTGGCAAAGTAGGCCGCGGCTTTTTTCAGGATGTCGCGCTCCATCTTGAGCTTGGCCACTTCCTTCTTCAGCCGCTCAATCTCGGCCTGCTCAGGCTTCATCACGCCTTTACCTGGGAATGCCTGCTGCGGATCGGCCGCCACCTCGCGTATCCAAGTCCGCAGCATCGTCGGGTGAATGTCCAAGTCCCGCGCTGCCTGCGTGATCGACACGCCGCGCTCTTTGACCAGCTTCACCGCCTCAACTTTGAACTCCCGGCTGAATTGCCTTCATGTCCCCATAACCAACCTCCGATTTCACTTCACACCTTAACAAGGTGTCCATGAAACCGGCAGCAGCCCACTATCCTCACAGTTCGCTCACGCGCCTCAGTTGAGAGCTTGTTCGATTTGTTCATGGCTCTGTCTTCTCAAGAGTTGGCGCCGCCTCAAAAACCTTGGCGATTCAATCCCTGGCGCTGAGCCCCTTGTGGCACTGGCTACACTCCTGCGCATGGCTCATCTTTTCGTCCCATTTTTCATCTCCTGCCTGATTACGCTCTTGGTCATTCGATCGGCCCGTACGCATGGGCACTTCTCAGCCGATACGGACTTGAGTGGCCCCCAGAAATTTCACGCAAGACCGGTGCCGCGTATTGGTGGTGTTGGCATCTTTTTGGGCATGGCTGTCCTGGCACTGTTGACCTGGAAGGTGGGCAGTGAATCGGATGCGCGCCTGGGGCTTCTCTTGCTGCTTTGTGGCTTGCCCGCTTTCGCGGCGGGTTTGATTGAAGACATCACCAAGAGTGTGTCGCCGGCCAAGCGTTTGCTCGCGACGGCTGTGTCTGCGGGCTTGGCCTTTTGGCTTTTGGAAGCCCGCATCAGCCATACCGATGTGCCGGGCCTTGACTGGATCGTCAGCAGCACCCTCGGCGCGCTGGTGGCTACGGTTTTCACCGTGGCCGGCGTGGCCAATGCCATCAACATCATCGATGGTTTCAATGGGCTGTCGTCGATGTGCGTCAGCTTGATGCTGTTGACATTTGCCTATGTGGCTTACCAAGTTGGAGACCCTGAGTTGGCTTTGTGGGCCTTGGCGGGCATCGGGGCTGTTCTGGGCTTCTTTGTTTGGAATTTTCCGGCGGGCCTGATTTTTCTCGGGGATGGTGGCGCTTATTTCATGGGCTTTTTGCTGGCCGAGGTGGGCATACTGCTGATTGCACGGCACAGCCAGGTTTCCCCTTTGTTTCCTTTGATGGTCTGCGTCTACCCGGTCTTTGAGACGGTGTTCTCCATTTACCGACGCCGCTTCATCCGGGCCACGCCGCCGGGACTGCCAGACGGCATCCATTTGCATTCGCTGATCTATCGCCGCCTGATGCGCTGGGCCGTTGGAGCCCGGGATGCGCGCGCGATGACGCGCCGCAATTCCATGACGGCGCCTTATCTGTGGATGTTGTGCGTTTCGTCCTTGGTGCCGGCGCTGTTGTTCTGGGATTCCACCTTGATGCTGGCTGCATGCATGCTGGTTTTCGGCGTGACCTATGTGGCTCTTTACTGGCGCATCGTCCGTTTCCGTACGCCCAAGTGGCTGGTGTTCAAAGGGGACGTGATGGGACGCTCGCCGCAGCGAACGGGCGGTAAATCCGAGTAATGCGCTCGGATGTCGGATAATCGGGGAATGACCGAACCCCAAATCATCGAAACCGCCATCCCTGATCCCACGCCTGCTCGCTTCGACACGCTGCCGCTCGACGCCAAGCTCTTGCGTGCTGTGGCGGATTCAGGCTATGCCTTGATGACGCCCATTCAGGCCAAAGCGATCCCGATCGTGCTGGATGGTCGCGATGTGATGGGGGCCGCCCAGACGGGTACAGGCAAGACCGCTGCTTTTTCCATCCCTCTGCTGCAGCGCATGCTCAAGCACGAGAACGCGAGCGCTTCGCCGGCTCGACACCCGGTACGTGCGCTGGTGCTGGCGCCCACGCGAGAGCTGGCCGACCAGGTCGCCAACAACATCAAGGCCTATGCCAAACACACCAATCTGCGTGTGACCTGCGTGTTCGGCGGCATCGACATGAAGCCGCAGACCCTGGTGCTCAAGGGCGGCGTGGAAGTGTTGATTGCCACGCCCGGGCGCTTGCTCGATCACATCGAAGCCAAGAATTGCGTCTTGAACCAGGTTGAGTACGTGGTTCTCGATGAGGCCGACCGCATGCTGGACATTGGCTTTCTGCCCGATCTGCAGCGCATTCTCAGCTACCTGCCCAAGACCCGTCAGACCTTGTTGTTCTCCGCCACGTTCTCTCCGGAGATCAAGCGCCTGTCGCAAAGCTACTTGCAAGAGCCCGTGCTGGTCGAGGTTGCGCGCCCCAATGCCACGGCCACCAATGTGGAGCAGCTGTTCTACAGCGTGACCGATGACGACAAGCGTGCCGTGGTGCGGCAGGTGCTCAAGCAGCGCGAGATCGGCCAAGCCATTGTGTTCGTCAACTCCAAGCTCGGCGCGGCGCGTCTGGCGCGTTCTTTCGAGCGTGATGGCCTTCGCACGGCGGCGCTGCATGGCGACAAATCGCAGGATGAACGTCTGAAGTCGCTCGAAGCCTTCAAGCGTGGTGAAGTGGATCTGCTGGTGGCCACCGATGTGGCTGCGCGCGGCTTGGACATCGCCGATTTGCCGGCCGTATTCAATTTTGACGTGCCCTTTAATGCCGAGGACTATGTTCACCGCATCGGCCGTACCGGTCGGGCGGGTGCTTCGGGTGTCGCCGTGACCCTGGTGACCCGGTCAGATGCGCGTCTGGTGGGTGATATCGAGAAGCTGCTCAAGCGCACCTTGGACCTGCAAGCCTTCGAGCTTCAAGATGAGCGTGGTCCGCGTTCGGATCGTCAAGGTGAACGTGGGGAGCGTGCTGAGCGCCCGGCTCGCCCGCGCCGCGAGTTCGAGCCGCAAGCCGAGGCCGCTGCGTCTGTGGCCGCGCCGCGGCCGGCCTATCGTCCGCCGGCGCCGGCACGCGATGCATTTTTTGACAAGCCTTATGAGGCCAGCAGCCGAGATGAGCCGCCGGCCTGGGATAAGGGCACACCGGCAATGCCGCGTGCCTTGTCCAGCAATATCAAGCCCAAGAAGCGGGTGGCGGCTTTGTTCGGCGCCAAGGCTCCGGCCGAATCGATCGAATCCTGATCGGCACTAGGACTGCGCCGCCGAAGCATGTAGGCATGCTTCGGCGGCGTTTTTCATGGGCGGTTCAGGCGAGCAGGGCAAATACGGCAGGCACCTTGTCGGGCATGCTTTCGCCCGAGCTGCGCCAGTCTGCGACTGTGGCGCTGCGCGTCCATCCTTGTGCCAGGCTCAGCCCGCAGCTGATGGACAAGCGTGTTTGCGGGCGCAGATTGAGCAGCAGGGCCTGCAGCAGCGCAGTGTTGCGATACGGCGTCTCGATCATCAGCTGGGTTTGCTGTTGACGCGCGGAAAGGCTCTCCAGTTCCTTGATGCGGATGGCGCGGGCGGGGGCTTCCACGGGCAGGTAGCCGACAAAGGCAAAACTCTGACCGTTTAGGCCGCTGGCCGACAAAGCCATCAGCAAGGCGCTGGGGCCGCTCAGTGGCAGCACCTCGATATCGGCATCGTGGGCTGCGGCGACAAGCAAGGCGCCCGGGTCGGCCACGGCCGGCAGGCCAGCCTCGGAAATCAAGCCCATATCGTGGCCGGCCAGGGCCGGGGCCAACAAGGCTTGCCAGGCCTGGTTCTGGTTGACCAGGTCGCCGCCACGGCCCTTGGGTGGGCGCGGTAGCTCCTTGATCTCCAGGCTTTGCAGTGCTTGGGCGAGCGGCACCACTTCATCAACTCGCTTTAGAAAGGCTCGGGTGGTCTTGGCGCTTTCTGCGGCCCAGAAACCCAGGCGAGCGGCAGTTTCGATCACATGCTGCGGCAAGACTTCCTGCAGTGCCACGGCTGCACCCTCGACGCCGAAGTCCAAGGTGTTGGGGACCAGATAGAGGCGACCTTTTTTCATGCCTTCACTCCCGCGGCGGCCAGAGCTTGCAAAGGGTCCAGGCCGGCCGCGCGCAGCAGCTGGCTGGTGCGAATCAGGGGTAGGCCGATCAGGGCAGTGGGGTCATCCGATTCGATGGCGGCAAGCAGGCTGATGCCCAGGCCTTCCGATTTGGCGCTGCCTGCGCAGTCATAGGGTTGCTCGGCGCGCAGGTAACTTTCGATCTCGGTTTCATTGAGATCGCGAAACACCACATGCACGGGGGCCAGGTCTTGCTGGCTGAATCCGGTGGCTTCGCAGACGACCGCCACGCCGGTTTGAAACACGATGCGGTGCCCGCTCATGCGTCGCAGCTGTTCACAAGCGCGCTCATGGGTACCGGGCTTGCCGATCGACTCGCCGTTCAGGTCGGCCACTTGGTCCGAGCCGATCACGATCGCTTGCGGGTGCAGGCTCGCCACCGCCTGGGCCTTGGCCAGGGACAGGCGGGTTGCTAAGGCCGCCGGGGCTTCGCCGGGCAGGGGGGTTTCATCGACCTCGGGCGACTGCTGCTCGAAGGGCAGGCGCAAGCGCTCCAGCAGTTCGCGACGGTAGCGCGACGTGGAAGCCAGAATCAGTTGGCGGGGTGGTGTGAGGGCGGGGGGGCTTGTGTGCATGGTTGGATTTTCGCACCCTGCGTGTCACTGGCGGGGCTAGGGTCGGTCGGTGTGCAGCTCGGCTCGTACACTTGCGGGCATGAAAGCGCATGAATTTGATTCTCGAAAACTGGACGTCCCGGCCTTTGCTCGCGACGCGGGCCTTCTGCAAGGGGAGTGGCCGGCTGCGCAGCTGAGCCGCTTGGCCGAGTCGGCGGCCCCGGAAACGCCGGTCGGCAGCTGGCCGGCTGTGCAATGGTCGCTTCAGGGTGAGCGGCGTGAAGAGAGTGGGTCGACACCTCAAACCTGGCTTCACCTCGAAGCCTCCGCCGAGATCAGTCTGACTTGCCAACGTTGCCTGCAGCCGGTGCGCGAGGCCATGAGCTTGGCGCGTTCTTATCGCTTTGTGCGCGACGAAAAGGAAGCCGCCGAGCTCGATATCGACAGCGAGGAAGAGGTCTTGGCCTTGACGCGCAGCCTCGATGTGCAGGAATTGGTCGAGGACGAGTTGCTCTTGTCTCTGCCCTTGGTGCCGCGGCATGAGCAATGCCCGCAGCCCTTGCATGTGCCTGCCGATGTGGCCGAACTGAGCGATGAGGAGGCCGCTGCATCCGAGCGTCCCAACCCCTTCGCGGCGCTGGCGGCACTCAAGAAGAAGTGATTTGGGGCCTCGCTTGCTGAAAGCGGATTGAGTGTCTTCTTCATCGGTGCTACAATCGCGGGCTTTCCCCGGTCCGAGAATCAAAGTAGCGTGCCGTGAGTGCGAGCCAGTCCATAGTGCTGGTCAACGTGCTTGCAAACCGCTCGCGCATGGTGCGCTTGATGCTCGCGACGCTTGTGTACACAGCAATCGCGGCGCCCGGGGTGTGCAGGTCGCAGGTCTGCGTGGGTTGATCGCTTCGGTTCAACTCGTTTCCAGGCCACAGCGCCTCAATCACCGGAGCCTTAGGAGAATTTCATGGCCGTTCAGCAAAACAAGAAGTCGCCTTCCAAGCGTGGCATGCACCGTTCGCACAATGCCCTGGTTACCCCGGGTACTGCCATTGAGCCGACCACCGGCGAAGTGCATCTGCGTCACCACATCAGCCCCACCGGTTTCTACCGCGGCCGCAAGGTCCTGAAGACCAAGGCTGACGCCTGATCGACCCCGACTGGCGCGCCAGCCTTTGGGTGGCGCGTTGATCCAACGATCTGCTGTGATCACGAATTCCCGGCCTGTGCTTTGTTGCAGTGCCGGGTTTTTGTGTTTTCTGCGTGCCTTGTTGTTTGGCGTGTTTGTCGACCGCTCGGTGCCGCATGGCCTGACATATTGGCTTGATCCACTCGGCTGGGCGGGCGCGTGCGCGCCGCCGGGCCTGAGTTTTCCTGTCAGGCTGAGTTCGCTTGTCCGGCCTTCACCTGGGTTGCTGTGATGTCTTCTGTCGATTCCCGTCTGCCCACTCAGCCTTCGCCGCCAGCCCAGCCTCTGGCTGTGGTGCGCCTGGCCATCGATTGCATGGGTGGCGATCATGGCCCCTCGATCACCTTGCCGGCCTGCCAGTCTTTTCTCGCCAAGCATCCGCAGGCCGAGCTGCTGCTAGTCGGTTTGCCCGAAGCGCTGGCGGAAGCTGCGCAGTGGCCGCGTTGCCGCATCGTGCCAGCCAGTGAGGTGGTGGCCATGGATGACCCCGTCGAAGTGGCACTGCGCCGCAAGAAGGACTCGTCCATGCGTGTGGCCATCAATCAGCTGAAGTCAGCCGATGGCGGCCTGCCGCAGGCCGACGTCTGTGTCTCGGCCGGCAATACCGGCGCGCTGATGGCGGTGTCTCGCTATTTGCTGAAGACCCTGGACGGCATTGATCGCCCGGCCATCGCCTCGGTCATGCCCAATCAGCTGGGCGGCTACACCACCATGCTGGACCTCGGTGCCAATGTCGATTGCTCGGCCGAGCACCTGCTGCAGTTCGCCCTGATGGGCAGCGCCCTGGTGGCTGCGGTGGACGGCAAGCCTGAGCCCCGTGTTGGCCTGCTCAATATCGGCGAAGAAGTCATCAAGGGCAGCGAGACCATCAAGCGAGCCGGTGAGTTGCTGCGCGCATCGGCGGCAGCCGGTCAGCTGAACTTCTACGGCAATGTGGAAGGCAATGACATTTTCAAGGGCACAGTCGACCTGGTGGTTTGCGACGGTTTCGTCGGCAATGTGGCCCTCAAGACGGCCGAAGGCCTGGCCACCATGATCATCACCATCATCCGCGAGGAGTTCGGTCGCAGCTGGCTCAGCAAGGCCGCCGCGGCCCTGGCCATGCCCGTCCTCAAGCGCTTCAAGGGCCGGGTGGACCACCGCCGTTTCAATGGCGCAGCCCTGCTGGGTTTGCGTGGGCTGGTCTTCAAGAGCCACGGCTCAGCCGACGCCTTCGCCTTCGAGACCGCTTTGAACCGGGCGTATGATGCCGCCCGCAACCGGCTGCTCGACCGGGTTCACGACCGAATCATTGCCACCCTGCAAGCCGCGCCCGGCCCTGACGCCGGCGTTGTGGGCAGCGGAGCTGGCGACTCAGGAGACAAGGCGGCCTCGGTCGCCCAAGCTGCATGACCATCAACCTCAGCGCCACGAATACCCCTGTTTCTGCTTCTTTGCCTGCGGCATCGGCCGCACGCTTCGCCCGCATCATCGGCACCGGCAGCTATTTGCCGCCCCGACGTTTGAGCAATGCAGAGCTGGCTGCCCAGCTGGCAGCCGATGGCATCGAAACTTCGGATGAATGGATCGTCGAGCGCACCGGCATCCATGCCCGTCATTTCGCGGACGATGGTGTGACGGCCAGCGATTTGGCTTTGCCGGCAGCCCAGGCGGCCATCGCTGCGGCGGGCATTGCCGCTGCTGAGATCGATCTGATCATCGTCGCCACGTCCACGCCGGACATGGTGTTCCCGTCCACGGCCTGCTTGCTGCAGCACAAATTGGGCATTGCCGGCGGCGCGGCCTTCGACGTCCAGGCCGTCTGCTCTGGATTCGTTTATGCGCTGACGGTGGCCGACTCGATGATCCGCACCGGCGCGGCCAGCAAGGCCTTGGTCGTGGGCGCGGAAGTGTTTTCGCGCATTCTTGATTTCAAGGACCGAACCACCTGCGTTCTGTTTGGTGACGGCGCCGGCGCGGTGGTGCTGAGCGCCAGCGACATGCCTGGCATCCTCGCCACCGAGCTGCATGCCGACGGCAAGCACTCGGGCATTCTCTGCGTGCCCGGCCATGTCTCGGGCGGCAAGGTCAGTGGCGACCCGCTGCTGAAGATGGACGGTCAAGCCGTGTTCAAGCTGGCCGTGGGCGTGCTGGAAAAGGTGGCGCGCTCGGTGCTGGAAAAAGCCGGCCGCAGCGAAGAAGACATTGATTGGCTGATTCCCCACCAAGCCAATATCCGCATCATGCAAGGCACGGCCAAGAAGCTGAAGCTGCCGCTGGACAAGGTGGTGGTCACGGTGGATCAGCATGGCAACACCTCGGCCGCCTCCATCCCGCTGGCGCTGGATGTGGCGGTGCGCGACGGCCGCGTCAAGGCCGGTGACACTGTGATGCTGGAAGGCGTGGGTGGCGGTTTCACCTGGGGTGCCGTGCTGCTGGACTTCTGATTCGGCAGGTCTCGCATCGCCGTCTTGCCTCCGCTCCATTCCCGAGTTATTTCTTCTCTCTACATACGATCATGAGCGCAAAGTTCGCATTCGTTTTTCCGGGCCAGGGCTCGCAAACCGTGGGCATGCTGGACGCCTGGGGTGATCACCCGGAAGTCGTCCGCACCCTGGTCGAGGCTTCCGAAGCCTTAGGCGAAGACATCGGCGCCCTGATCAAGGTCGGCCCGAAAGAGCAGTTGGACCTGACCACCAACACCCAGCCCGTCATGCTGACGGCGGGTATCGCCTGCTACCGTGCCTGGATGGCCGAAACAGGCTTGGTGCCCGCGGCTGCGGCCGGTCACTCGCTCGGCGAGTACACCGCCCTGGTGGCTGCCGGCGCCCTGAGTTTGGCCGAAGCCCTGCCTCTGGTGCGTTTCCGGGCGCAGTCCATGCAGCAGGCGGTGCCTGTGGGTGTGGGCGCCATGGCGGCCATCCTGGGTCTGGACAGCGCGGCTGTGATCGAGGGTTGCGCTGCCGCTGCCGCTGCCACCGGTGAAGCCGTGGAGGCCGCCAATTTCAATGATCCCAAGCAGACCGTGATCGCCGGCACCAAGGCCGGTGTCGACAAGGCCTGCGAGTTGCTCAAGGCGGCCGGTGCCAAGCGGGCGCTGTTGCTGCCGGTGTCGGCGCCGTTCCATTCCAGCCTGATGAAACCTGCAGCCCTGGCCTTGCAAGCTCGTCTGGCGACAACCGAGTTCGCTGCGCTCCAGTTTCCGGTCATCAACAACATCGATGTGGCCGCCGTCGGCGACGCCGCAGGCCTGCGTGATGCCTTGTTCCGCCAGGCCTTCGGCCCGGTGCGTTGGGTGGAGGTCGTGCAAGCACTCAAGGCCCAGGGCATTCAGCATGTGCTGGAATGCGGCCCGGGCAAGGTCTTGGCTGGCCTGGCCAAGCGTGTCGATGCCGAGCTGATCAGCGCCACCGTGCTGGATCCGGCCAGCCTGACCGAAGCACGCGCCCTGCTGGGCTGAGCGCTGCCCCGCCTGCCTTCTCCACAGAACCCGCAAGAAGATCATGACTGACACGACAAGCAGCAGCACCCCACAAGTCGCCCTGGTCACCGGTGCCAGCCGCGGCATCGGCCGCTCCATTGCCATGACCCTGGCCGAGCAAGGCTACAAGGTCATCGGCACCGCCACCAGCGAGGCCGGTGCCGCCGCCATCGGCGAAGCCCTGGCGCCTCTGGGTGGATCGGGGCTGGTGCTCAACGTCAATGATGCGGCCGCGGTGGATGCAGCCGTCGATGGCATCGTCAAGGCCCATGGCGGCCTGCATGTGCTGGTCAACAACGCCGGTATCACCCGCGACACCCTGGCCATGCGCATGAAGGATGACGATTGGGATGCCGTGCTGGACACCAATCTGAAGGCCGTGTTCCGCATGAGCCGCGCGGTCATGCGTACCATGATGAAGCAGCGTTATGGCCGCATCATTAGCATCACCTCGGTGGTGGGCGCCTCGGGCAACCCAGGCCAGGCCAACTATGCAGCGGCCAAGGCCGGTGTGGCCGGCATGACCCGTTCGCTGGCGCGCGAGCTGGGCAGCCGTGGCATCACGGTCAACTGTGTGGCGCCGGGTTTCATCGCCACCGACATGACCGAAGTGCTGCCCGAAGCCCAGAAAGCGGCGCTGCTGGCGCAGATTCCCGTGGGGCGCCTCGGCGAGCCGCGGGAAATTGCGGAGGCAGTTGCCTTCCTGGCGTCACCGAAGGCCGCCTACATTACCGGCAGTGAACTGCACGTCAACGGCGGCATGTTCATGAACTGATTGATTTGCGATGGCGGCAGTTCCGCCGCCATCCACCGGATTTGCCCGGCCGGTGAAGGTCCTCTGATCTGTCGCAACACCTAGTTTTAGGCGCGACTCCCTAGAGGCCTTAGAATCCCGGGCTGTTCCTAGCAAACCCCTCCTGGAGGAGTCATGAGCGATATCGAAGCACGTGTCAAGAAAATCATCGCCGAGCAACTCGGCGTGCCTGAGTCCGATGTGACCAACGAAAAGGCCTTCGTGGCCGACCTGGGCGCCGACTCGCTCGACACCGTGGAATTGGTGATGGCACTCGAAGACGAGTTCGGCATCGAAATCCCCGATGAAGAAGCCGAGAAGATCACCAGCGTTCAGCTGGCGATTGACTACGCCGTCAAGCACCAGAAGGCCTGAGCGCTGCGCGCTTGAGCCTTTGTTCAACTGAATTCCGTACCGCATGAGCCGTCGTCGCGTCGTAGTTACTGGACTTGGTCTGATCAGCCCCGTGGGAAACACGGTCGCTGAAGGCTGGGCCAACATCCTGGCCGGTCAGTCCGGCATTGATCGCATCACCCGTTTCGATCCGACAGCATTTGCCTGTCAGTTCGCCGGCGAGGTGAAGGGCTTCGATGTCGCCGACTACATGTCCAGCAAAGAGGCGCGGACCATGGACACCTTCATCCATTACGGATTGGCGGCGTCCATTCAAGCGGTGCGTGATGCCGGTCTGCCGACCGGCGATCAGTTGACGGAAGAACAGGCCGAGCGCATCGGCGTTCTCGTGGGTTCCGGCATCGGCGGCTTGCCGCTGATCGAAGAAACCCACGGTGAGTACGTTGCGCGCGGCCCGCGTCGGATTTCGCCGTTCTTTGTGCCGGCCTCGATCATCAACATGATCTCGGGCCATGTCTCGATCAAGTTCGGCTTTCAAGGCCCGAACTTGGCCATCGTGACGGCCTGCACCACGGGCTTGCATGCCATTGGTCAGGCCGGTCGCTTGATTGAATACGGCGATGCCGATGTGATGATTGCCGGCGGCGCGGAATCGACCGTGTCGCCCTTGGGTATCGGAGGCTTTGCCTCGGCGCGGGCGCTGTCCACGCGCAACGACGATCCCAAGACTGCTTCCCGACCCTGGGACAAGGACCGTGACGGCTTTGTGCTGGGTGAGGGCGGTGGTGTGCTGGTGCTCGAGGAGTACGAGCATGCCAAGAAGCGTGGCGCCAAGATCTACGCAGAGCTCTCGGGCTTTGGCATGGGTGCCGACGCGTATCACATGACCGCGCCCAATGTGGACGGTCCCAAACGGTCGATGCGAGCAGCGCTGCGCAACGCAGGCCTGAACGCCGATCAAGTGCAATACATGAACGCCCACGGCACTTCGACGCCGCTGGGTGATGTGAACGAAACGAACGCCATCAAGCTGGCCTTCGGTGACCACGCCAAGAAGCTGGTGGTCAGCTCGACCAAGTCCATGACCGGCCACCTGCTTGGTGGGGCGGGTGGCATCGAGTCGGTGTTCACGGTGCTGGCGGTGCACCACCAGGTGGCGCCGCCAACCATCAATATCTTCAACCAGGACCCCGAGTGTGACCTGGACTACTGCGCCAATGAGGCGCGGCAGATGAACATTGAGTACGCCGCCAAGAATAACTTTGGTTTCGGCGGCACCAATGGCACGCTGATCTTCAAGCGGATCTGAGTGGCCGGCGCCCGTTGACCTTACGGGCCTGAGCTGAACCAGCCGCCGCCGAGCTCAATATGAGCGCAGCCCAGCGACATGCGCCAGCCTTGCGGGTCGAGGTGGTTCCACAGCCAGCTTTGCAGCTGGCTGTGCTGTTTCTGGCAGAGCTTGCTGTTGCAGCCTTGCTCGCGGCCCTGTCCGCCCATCAAGCCGACCTCCATGGATTTGGCTTGGCTGCTGTGCCGCTTGCCGCGCTGCTGGCTTGGCGTGGCGCCCGCGTGCGCCCCCGACTCCTGTTGTGGGATGGGCAGTGTTGGCAATTGCAGTCGCTTGACGCGGCAGGCACCCTGCACGGTGCCGCGCAGGAAATTCAATTGCGTCCGGTATTCGATCTCGACCACTGGCTACTGCTGCGCGCCCGTCTCAAGGAACCCGCTGCACCCTGGTGGCGGCGCCTGCATCACTGGGCTCTGCCGGTTTACCTGCCTCTGAGTCGCCGGCGCCAGGCCAGTGTCTGGCCGGCCCTGCGGGCCACCTTGTTTGCTGGGCGAGCAGCTCACGGCGCGCCGCCCTGAGGCGCGGCAAACAGCACTTCCGCTGACAGCCTGCCGCTGCCGGGCTGTGACTTTCGCTAGGCCACCCGGGCGCCTGCCATCATCATGACGCGAGACCGATGCCGCCTTGTCGGCTGGGCGGAGACCTCATCGGCCGTATTCGCTTCGTCGTTCTTTGCATTCGCCCGCTCTTGAAATCACCACAGGCGGTCCCAAAATCGCGTGCTGTTGTTTCAGGTTCAACGCCTTGTTCGCGTTGGTCGGTTTTTCTCCAGTGAACACTACGAGTCCAACCATGCCCTCTCTGTCCTCCCTGTCTGCTGCACGTCCACTTCTGTCGCGCTGGTCGCGCGCTCTCTTGTCGGCCGGTGCCCTTTCCTTGAGTCTCAGCCTCTTGCCCGATGTCGGGCACGCGCAAGCGCGTGAGCTGCCTGATTTCACCGAGTTGGTCGAGAAGGTCGGCCCAGCAGTGGTGAACATCCGCACCTCTGAGCGTCTCAAGGCCAATGCCCAGGGCATGCCGGAGATGGACGAGCAGATGCTGGAATTCCTGCGTCGTTTCGGCATGCCGGCGCCGAACCAGCGCCGCGGTGCGCCGCGCGGAGGTGATAACAACGACGATGCGCCGCAGCGCCGCGGTGTCGGCTCGGGCTTTGTGCTCAGCGCCGATGGCTTTGTGATGACCAATGCCCATGTGGTGCAGGATGCCGACGAGGTCTACGTCACCCTGACGGACAAGCGCGAGTTCAAGGCCAAGCTGGTCGGCGCCGACCGCCGCACCGATGTGGCGGTGCTCAAGATTGAGGCCACCGGCTTGCCCGCGGTCAAAATCGGCGATGTCAGCCGCCTCAAGGTCGGCGAATGGGTCATGGCCATCGGCTCGCCCTTTGGCTTTGACAACAGCGTGACCGCCGGCATTGTCAGCGCCAAGGCGCGCGACACCGGTGATTTCCTGCCCTTCATTCAGACCGATGTGGCCATCAATCCGGGCAACTCGGGTGGCCCGCTGCTCAATATGCGCGGCGAGGTGGTCGGCATCAACTCGCAGATCTACAGCCAGTCGGGCGGCTTCATGGGCATCTCCTTCTCGATCCCGATCGATGAGGCCATCCGCGTGTCCGAGCAACTGCGCAGCCAGGGCAAGGTGGTGCGCGGCTTCATCGGCGTGACCTTGGAGGATGTGAGCAAGGATGTGGCCGAAGCCATCGGCCTAGGTAAACCGCACGGCGCCGTAATCCGCAGCGTGGTCGCGGGCGGCGCAGCCGACAAGGCCGGCATCGAGGGCGGTGATGTGATCACCAAGTTCGACGGCAAGACCATCGAGAAGGTCAGCGATCTGCGCCGTGTGGTGGCCGGGCTGAAGCCGAACAGCAAGGCCGTGGTCCAGGTCTTCCGCCGTGGCGCCTACAAGGACCTCAACATCACCGTCGCCGAGATGCCCAATGAAGAGGCGCGTGGCGTCGCCGGTGCCGATGGGGAAGGCAAGCCATCGGCTGGCCCCGCCAGCGCCCTGGGCTTGCAGTTGGGTGAGCTGAGCGAGGCGCAAAAGCGCGATCTCAAGCTCAAGACGGGCGTTCGTGTCGAGGCAGCCATTGGTGTGGCGGCGCGTGCAGGTCTGCGCGAGGGCGATGTCATCCTCTCGGTGGACAACAACGATGTCAGCAGCGTCAAGCAGGTTCAGGCGATATTGACCAAGCTCGAAAAGGCCAAGGTCATCAATTTGTTGGTTCGCCGCGGTGACTTGACCAGTTTCGTCTTGCTGCGCCCGGCGCGTTGAAGCCCGGCTGCTGAAGCCAGCATGGACCCGGTATGCCATAGCTGGCGGCCGGGTCTTTTCACATCATGGAAGGTTGCTGATCGCGGCGGGACAGGGCGGCCGTCGCCTGAAAATCGATTCCTTGCCCTGTCGGCTAGAATGGCGACCGCACAAGGGCAGTTTGTATTGGGCGATGAGCTCAATGTGGGGCTGCTGCAGGCAGTTGGCCGGCTTGTTCTGGTTTTTCAAATCCCCGAATAAGCCTGTGAATAAGTTGTGGATAAAATCCATGTTGGCGGGCCGCAACGACGGGCAGTCCGGTCGCGCCGCGGTTTCCAGTGAAGGCCTTTTGGCTACAATGGAAGCCCAACAAGCAGTTGCCATACCTTTTGTTGGAAGGCGCGTCACCGTTTCGACGTGCCTTTTTTTTAGCTTCAGCACGGCGCTTCGCGCCCCGATATCGCTACGCGATTGAGAGCTTGCGCTGCAACGGCCTCGCCGTTGTGCCCTAGGGCACGGCGCATTTAAGAACAGCATGAATCACATCCGCAATTTCTCCATCATCGCCCACATCGACCACGGCAAAAGCACCTTGGCAGACCGCATCATCCAGCGCTGTGGTGGCCTGTCGGATCGCGAAATGGAAGCGCAGGTGCTGGACTCGATGGACATCGAGCGCGAGCGCGGCATCACCATCAAGGCGCAGACGGCATCCCTGCAATACACGGCCAAGGACGGCAAGACCTACAACCTCAACCTGATCGACACGCCAGGGCATGTGGACTTCTCTTATGAAGTCAGCCGCTCGCTGTCGGCCTGCGAGGGTGCGCTGCTGGTGGTGGACGCCAGCCAGGGTGTGGAAGCACAGACCGTGGCCAACTGCTACACCGCGCTGGACCTGGGCGTGGAAGTGGTGCCGGTGCTGAACAAGATGGACCTGCCCAGCGCTGACCCGGACAACGCCAAGGCCGAGATCGAAGACGTGATCGGCATCGACGCCACCGACGCGATTCCCTGCAGTGCCAAGACCGGCATGGGCATCGACGAAATCATCGAGGCTGTGATCGCCCGCATGCCGCCGCCAAAGGGCGTGGTCGAGGCGCCGCTGCGCGCCATGATCATCGACAGCTGGTACGACGCCTATGTGGGCGTGGTCATGTTGGTGCGCGTGGTCGACGGCACTTTGAAGCGCGGCGAACGCATCCGCATGATGGCCTCCAACGCCATCTACCCGGCCGAGCATCTGGGCGTGTTTGCGCCCAAGTCCGAGAAGCGTGAGCAGCTCAATGCCGGCGAAGTGGGTTTCGTCATTGCCGGCATCAAGGAGCTGCAAGCGGCCAAGGTCGGCGACACCATCACCCTGGAAAAAAAGCTGCCCAACAACCTGGGCCCGGCCGAAGAGGCGCTGCCCGGCTTCAAGGAAATTCAGCCCCAGGTGTTTGCGGGCCTGTACCCGACCGAGGCCAGCGAATATGACCAGCTGCGCGATGCACTCGAGAAGCTCAAGCTCAACGACTCCTCGCTGCGCTATGAGCCGGAAGTCTCGCAGGCGTTGGGCTTCGGCTTCCGCTGCGGCTTCCTGGGCTTGCTGCACATGGAGATCGTGCAGGAGCGCCTGGAGCGCGAGTTCGATCAGGATCTGATCACCACGGCGCCCAGCGTGGTCTACGAGGTGCTGCTCAACGACGGCAAGGTGATCGAGGTCGAGAACCCGTCCAAGATGCCGGAGCTGGGCTTGCTGCAGGAGATCCGGGAGCCCATCGTCACGGTCCACCTCTACATGCCGCAGGACTATGTCGGCCCGGTGATGACGCTGGCCAACCAGAAGCGCGGCAACCAGATCAATATGGCCTACCACGGCCGCCAGGTCATGCTGACCTATGAGATGCCTCTGGCCGAGATCGTGCTGGACTTCTTCGACAAGCTGAAATCCGTCTCGCGCGGCTACGCGTCCATGGACTATGAGTTCAAGGAGTACCGCGCCTCCGATGTGGTCAAGGTCGACATCCTGATCAACGGCGACAAGGTCGATGCCTTGTCCATCATCGTCCACCGCGTGCAGAGCCAGTTCCGCGGCCGCGGTGTGGCGGCCAAGATGCGCGAGCACATCCCGCGTCAGATGTATGACGTGGTGATCCAGGCTGCCATCGGCTCCAACATCATCGCCCGCGAGAACATCAAGGCGATGCGCAAAAACGTGCTGGCAAAATGCTACGGCGGCGACATTTCCCGCAAGCGCAAGCTGCTCGAAAAGCAGAAGGCCGGCAAGAAGCGCATGAAGCAGATCGGCTCGGTTGAAGTGCCTCAGGAAGCCTTCCTGGCGATTCTGCAAGTTGACGACTAACCCCTCTCCAAACCCAAGTGATCGATTGATGAGTGCACTGACCGGAATTCTCTATGCGGCTCTCGTCGCTTACCTGGGTGGCTGGTACACCGGCTATTGGACTGGCAATTTTTCGCTGCTGCTGTTTGTCCTGACCTTGTTCACGCTGGCCTACTGGCTGGCCGAGCGCTTCCATTTCCAGCCCGCCCGTGCCCGCGCGGCGCAGGCCTTGCTGGAAGCCGACGCTCAGCGCCGTCAGGCCTTGGCCGCACAGGGCATCAGCCGCGTTGACGGGGATGTCGAGTCTGCGCGTCAGCAGATCCTGCAGCAGCCCTGGTGGCTCGATTGGACCGCCGGGCTGTTCCCGGTCATCCTGGCCGTGTTCGTGTTGCGCTCCTTCCTGTTCGAGCCGTTCAAGATCCCCTCGGGTTCGATGGTGCCGACCCTGCTCGTAGGCGACCTGATCCTGGTGAACAAGTTCCACTACGGCGTGCGCCTGCCGGTCATCAACAAGAAGATCATTTCCAACAACGAGGTCAAGCGTGGCGACGTGATGGTGTTCCGCTGGCCGGTGGACACCAGCATCGACTTCATCAAGCGTGTGGCGGCCGTGCCCGGTGATGAGGTCGCCTATCTGAACCAGAAGCTCTACGTCAACGGCAAGCCGACTGAAGTCCAGCCCCAGGGTGATTTCTACGACGAAAGCTCGATGACCTACCGTCCCCGCTTCCTGGAAAAGCTCGGCGAAAAGCAGCATCAGATGCTGGTCAATCCGCAGGCTCAGCCGGTGTTCCAGCCCAACCGTCCGGACGGCCCGTTCCCGTATCAGGATCAGTGCAAGTACACCATCGAAGGTGTGCGCTGCACCGTGCCGGCGGGCTACTACTACATGATCGGCGACAACCGCGACAACTCGGGCGACTCGCGTTTCTGGGGCTTTGTGCCCGATGAAAACATCGTCGGCCGGGCCTTCTTTGTTTGGATGAATTTCGGTAATCTCAAGCGCATCGGCCCCTTCAATTGAGGTCGATTCGGCCTGCGGGCACCGCCATCTTGGCTCAGCGTTTTGAAAATCAGGGAGAGGGTTTCTCGATGCGTCGTTCTCAGTCAAATCGTGGCCTGGCCCATGGGCGAGATCAGCGCCTGCAGCGCGGCCAACGTGGGGTCAGTCTGTTCGGCCTGTTGTTCTGGGCCGTTGTGCTGGCCTTCGGCGGCGTGGTGGTCGCGCGGGTGATTCCTACCGTGCTGGAGTTTTACACCATCCAGCGCGTCGTCGACCGGATCGCCGCCTCCAACCCGAGCACGGTGCCCGCCGTGCGCGCGGCATTCGAAACCGCGCAGCAGGTCGAGTACTCCATGGTCAGCATCCGCAGCCAGGACCTGGTGGTCAGCAAAGAGAACGACAAGCTGCAGATCAGTTTTGCCTACGACAAGCAGGTCGACCTGGCCGGCCCGGTTTACTTGCTGATCAAGTACGAAGGCAAGTCGCGTTGAAGTCGGCCTTGGCCCGGCTGATATCTGCGACCCAAGCCTTTCCAACACGCACCGGCCACAGCTTCGCATGAACGCGCCACTACAAGCCCTGCAGCAGCGCCTGGGGCATCGCTTTGCTCGCCCCGAGTTGCTGAGCCGCGCCATCACACATCGCAGCTTCAGCAGCGATCATTACGAGCGCCTGGAGTTCCTCGGCGACGCGGTGCTCAGCTTGGCCGTGTCCAGCCTCTTGTACGAGCGCTATGCCGGCTCGGACGAGGGTGACCTGACCCGCATCCGCGCCCATCTGGTGCGCGAGGACAGCCTGCACCGCTTGGCCCTGGACCTGGGCTTGCCTGCCGTGCTGCGTCTATCCGACGGTGAGGCCAAGGGCGGCGGCGCACAGCGCCCGTCCATCCTGGCCGATGCGCTCGAAGCCATCATCGGCGCGACCTTTGTCGACGCGGGCTATCCGGCCGCGCTCGAGGTGGTGCGCAAGATGCTCGGCGATTTGCTGGCCGGCGCAGCCACCGACCGCTGGGCCAAGGACGCCAAGACGGCGCTGCAGGAAATGCTGCAGGCGCGCCGTTTGCCGGTGCCCAATTACCGCATCACCGACACGCGCGGCCAGGCCCATGCCCAGACCTTCGAGGTCGAGTGCGCCGTGCCTGCGCTGAGTCTGGCCACGCGCGGCGAGGGTCGTTCCCGCCGCATCGCCGAACAAGAAGCCGCCCGTCGCCTGCTCGACGAACTGATTGCCCTCGACAAGCCAAGTTCTGGCTTGCGCGAAAAGGAGCGGCCGCGCGCCGACACCCCATGACCCACACCCCCACCACGCCGGACGACGCTTCGCCCGAAGGCTCCGCTGCTGCTTCTGGCTCTGCTTCTGCTCCCGTGCCGGCCCCTGTCGTGACCTATGCGCTGCCGCCCATTCCCGCGGCAGGCTCGGGCGCGACCTCCTTGTCGCCCGAGGCCGCTGCTGCCAGTGCCAACAACGGCAAGATGGCCGATGGCACGCCGCAGCGCTGCGGCCTGATCGCCATCGTCGGCCGGCCCAATGTCGGCAAATCCACCCTGCTCAACGCCCTGGTCGGCCAGAAGGTCAGCATCACCTCGGACAAGGCGCAGACCACGCGCCACCGCATCACCGGCATGCGCACCGTGGACGAGGCGCAGTTCGTGTTCGTGGACACGCCCGGCTTCCAGATGAAGTACAACGCGGCGCTCAACCGCAACCTGAATCGCACCGTGCACGGCGTGCTCGGTGACGTGGATCTGGTGCTTTATGTGCTGGAAGCGGGCCGTTTCGGCCTGGACGATGCCAAGGTGCTGTCCCTGCTGCCGCAGGACAAGCCTGTGGTGATGATCGCCAACAAGCTCGATGCCGTGCAGCGCCGTGCCGACTTGGCCCCCTGGCTCAAGAGCATGCAGGAGCGTCGCAACTTCAGCGAGTTTGTGCCCCTCTCGGCCAAGAAGGACGCCGATGTCCAGCGCCTCTTCAAGATCCTCAAGCCCTACCTGCCCGAGCAGGGCTGGTTCTACGACGGCGACGCGCTGACCGACCGCAGCGAGAAGTTCCTGGCCAGCGAAATCATCCGCGAGAAGCTGTTCCGCCTGACCGGCGACGAGCTGCCCTACACCTCGACCGTGATCATCGACAAATGGGAAGACGAGGGCGAGTTGCGCCGCATCTCGGCCTCCATCGTCGTCGAGCGCGATGCCCACAAGGGCATGATCATCGGCCAGGGTGGCGAGCGCCTCAAGCGCATCGGCTCCGAGGCACGCCAGGAGCTGGAGCATCTGATGGATGGCCGCGTCTTCCTGGAACTCTGGGTCAAGGTGCGTTCGGGCTGGGCCGACAGCGAAGAACATTTGCGCACCTACGGCTACGAGTGAATGCGCGCTGCCGTCGCCTTCGCTGATGGCTCGTAGCACTCGCACGCCTGCGGTTCAGCAGGCCTTTGTCCTGCACCAGTACGACTGGAGCGAGTCCAGCCTCATCCTGGACCTCTTCACCCGCGAGCAAGGGCGCCTCGCTGTCGTGGCCAAGGGCGCCAAGCGGCCGTACTCGCAGCTGCGCGCGGTGCTGCTGCCGTTTCAGCGCATCCAGGTGACCCTGTCCAAACCGGCCAAGTCCACGGATGGCCACCCGGCCGAGGTCGTCACCCTGCGTGCGGCCGAATGGGCCGGAGGCAGTACCTTGCCCGCCGGTGCCGCACTGTTTTCGGGTTACTACCTCAACGAGCTGCTGCTCAAGCTGCTGGCCCGCCAGGATGCGCACCCCCAGCTTTTTGATGCTTATGCCCAGACCCTGCCGCAGCTGCATGCCAACGAGGATGCGCAGTCGCAGGCGGCGCTGCGGGCATTCGAGCTGCGTCTGCTGGTGGAAACAGGCCTGCTGCCCGACCTCAGCGTCGTGACGTTGACGCAGGCTGCGCTCCAGCTGGAGCGCAGCTATGGTCTGACTGCCGAAGCCGGCGTGCAGCCTGCGCCGACCGAGGCGGGCGGCCTCGAGGGCGCTACCCTGATCCATTTGCAGGCCGCGCTGTTGCACGGCAGCATGGCCGCGCTGCAGCAGGCCTGCGCCCCGGTCTTGCCGCAGCTCAAGTCAACGCTGCGCGGCCTGCTTCACTATCATCTGGGCGGCAAGCCCTTGCGCACCCGCCAGGTGATGCTGGATGTGCAGAAATTGCTGGACTGACCCGCACACCGTCTGCCTTGCCGGACTGTAGAAAAGAAGAACGCCATGAACCCATTGCTCGCGCCCGAAGCCTCTGCCGCCTACTCACACGGGCAGCGTTGCGTCCTCTCGGTCAATGTCAACAAGGTGGCCTTGTTGCGCAACACCCGCCATCTGGGCATCCCCAGCGTGCTGCGCGCGGCCGAGGCTTGCCTGCTGGCCGGCGCCCAGGGCATCACCGT
Organism: Paucibacter sp. DJ2R-2; assembly: GCF_025717675.1. GTDB lineage: Bacteria > Pseudomonadota > Gammaproteobacteria > Burkholderiales > Burkholderiaceae_C > Paucibacter_A. The sequence goes on along the minus strand of NZ_JAJIRT010000012.1, from coordinate 114,602 downwards.
GCATCCGCGCCCCGACGAGCGCCACGTCCGCCCGGCCGATGTGCGCGAGCTGGCCGCGCTGATGAAGCAATGGCCGCATGCCGAGTACAACATCGAGGGCAACCCGACCCAGAACCTGATGGACTATGTGCGTGAGCTGCGCCCGCACCAGGTGACCTTTGTGCCCGACAGCGAGGACCAGTTCACTTCCGACCACGGCTGGAACCTGCCGGCCGATCATGATCGCTTGGCGCCGCTGATTGCGGAATGCCAGAGCCTGGGCGTGCGCGTCAGCCTCTTCATGGACCCGCTGCCTGAGGCCATGGCCCAGGTGGCCGCGCTGGGCGCCGAGCGCATCGAGCTCTACACCGAGACTTTCGCCAGCGCCTTTGGCACCGCCCGCGAGGTCGAGGTGCTGGCCGGCTTCACCCGCACGGCCGAGGCCGCTTTGGCCGTCGGCCTGGGCATCAACGCCGGCCATGACCTCAACCGCGACAACCTGAGCGTGTTCTTGCGCGCCGTGCCCGGCGTGCAGGAGGTGTCCATCGGCCACGCCTTGATTGCCGACGCCTTGGAGCTGGGTTACACCGAAACTGTTCGCGAGTACCAGCGCTGCATCCAGCGCGCTTACTCGCCCTGATTTACGCGCCCTGAACACCGATATGAGCACGAAGCCCGCTTTTCTCGATCTGCGCCCGGCCCAGCCCGACGACGCCTTGCGCATCGCAGCCCTGGCGCGCTGGGTCTGGCTGGACCGTTATGCCGCCGAGGGCGGCGTCAACAGCACGGTGGCCGAGTACCTGAAGCGCGATTTCGATGAACAACTGCTGCGCCAGTCCGTCGATCTGAACCGTCACTGGGTGATTGAGCGCGGCGACACCTTGCTGGCCTGGGCCCACCTCGACGACAGCGCGGTCTGCCCGGTGGCCGTGGCGGGCCCCGCGGTGGAGCTCAAGCGCCTCTACGTGGCGCCACACAGCCAGAGCCAAGGCCTGGGCTTGAAGCTGCTGCACCAGGCGCGCCAGTCCTGGCCCGAGCGTTCGCTCTGGCTCAGCGCCTGGGTCGGCAACGAAGGCGCTTTGCGCTTTTACCGCCGCGAGGGCGCCAGCCTCTGGGGCGAGGCCTGGTTTGAGCTGGGCGGCCAGCAGCACCGCAACGAGTTGCTGGGCTGGGCACCGCTGGAGCCCGAGGCGTGATTTACGGCATCGGCACCGATGTCTGCGACATCCGCCGCATGCGCGAGACCCTGGCGCGGCGCGGCGAGCGCTTCGCGGAAAAAGTGCTGGGTCCGCGAGAGCTGGAGGTCTTTCGCGCACGCCGTGCCCGCGCCGAGAGCCGGGGCCTGAGTTTTCTGGCCACCCGATTTTCTGCCAAGGAGGCCTTCTCCAAAGCGATCGGTCTGGGCATGCGCATGCCCATGAACTGGCGCGATTGCGAGATCCTCAACGCGCCCAGCGGCAAGCCCGAGATCCGCTTGCATGGCGAGCTGGCCCGCTGGTTTGAAGCTCAGGGCCTGCGCGCCCAGGTCAGCGTCAGCGACGAAACCGATTACGCGACCAGCTTTGTGGTGGTCGAAACCCTGGCCTGAAAGCCCTAGAGAGACAGAAAAAGACGATGGAAGACCTGCAACACGCCCCCGTGGTGCTTGATGTCGCCGGCCTGAGCCTGAGCGATGCCGAGCGTGCGCGCCTGCGCCACCCCTTGGTTGGCGGCCTGATCCTGTTTGCTCGTAACTTTGAGAGCCGCGCCCAGTTGCTGGCGCTGACGGCCGAGATCAAGTCGATTCGGCCCGATCTCTTGATCTGCGTGGACCACGAGGGCGGCCGCGTGCAACGTTTCCAGACCGATGGGTTTACGCATCTGCCTGCCATGCGTAGTCTCGGCGAGTTATGGATGGCGGATGCGCTCCAGGCCACCGCGGCGGCCACGGCTGCAGGTTTTGTGTTGGCCGCCGAGCTGCGCGCCTGTGGTGTGGATTTCAGCTTTGCCCCGGTGCTGGATCTTGATCATGGCGAGAGCTCCGTCATCGGCACCCGCAGCTTCCACCGCGACCCACGCGTGGTGGCCTTGCTGGCCAAGAGCTTGCAGCATGGTTTACTGCTGGCCGGCATGGCCAGTTGCGCCAAGCATTTCCCCGGCCATGGCTACGTCAAGGCCGACTCGCACGCCGAGGTGCCGGTGGACCGGCGCAGCCTCAAGGCTATCCTGGCCGAGGATGCGAAACCGTTTGAATGGCTGGTCATGAGCACCGGCGCGGTGATGCCGGCCCATGTGATCTACCCCAAGGTGGATGCCCGCCCGGCCGGATTCAGTGCGCGCTGGTTGCAGGAGATTCTGCGTGAGCGTCTGGGCTTTGGCGGCGCCATCTTCAGCGATGACCTGGGCATGGCCGGCGCCCGCGTGCTGGAAGGCCGCGCCATCGGCTATGTCGAGGCCGCGCTGGCGGCCCTGCAAGCCGGTTGCGATCTGGTGCTCTTGTGCAATCAGTCGAACGTCGACGGCGGCCGTGCGCTGGACGAGTTCCTCGATGGCCTGCTCGCCGCCCAGGCCCGCGGCGACTGGCAGGCCAGCGCGGAGAGCGAGGCCCGCCGCGCCGGCCTGCTGCCGCAGTCAGCGCCGCTGACCTGGGACGAGCTGATGCACGACCCGGCCTACCACCAGGCTTTGCAAAGCCTGCCGTGAATGTCAGAGGCCTGCTTCGCCATGACAGAGCCTGTCTCACCCGACCCCAGGCCTGAGCCGCCCCTGGCGCCTGATCTGGATGCCTGCTGCGGCAATGGCTGTGATCCCTGCATCTTCGATCTGCATGACCTGGCCATGGACCAGTACCGCCACGCTTTGCGCGCCTGGGAGGCGCGACAGCCCCAGGCACTCTGACCCGCGGCTGCCAGAAGCATCCGTTCGAACTCAGCGCTTGAGGTTCTTGCCGCTGGCTTCCATCTGCATGTCCATGCTCATATTCATGGCGGGCTTGCCGGCAGCCTCGATGCGCATGTTCACGGTCATTTCCATTTGCTGCGTCAGCATCAGGCGGTCGGCCAGGCGCAGGCTCATGCGGCCCTTGCCCTGGCCGGAGGCTTTCATGGAGGGCATGGGCTGGTTCTTGGCATCCGCGGCGGCCGGCGCGCTGCTGGCGGTGTCGGCTGCCGAGGCGGCGGCTGGGCTCGATGACGCCGGTTCTGCACTCGACGCCGTATCGGGTTTGCTGCCATCCATGTCCATGCTGATGCGAACGCCGACGTCAAAGTCGGCCACGCCATTTTCCAGCTTGACCAGGGTGTAACGACCCACCATGTTCACGCCCATGCCGCGGCCATTGGGGACGGGCAGTGCCATGTCCAGCGGCATCTCGGCCGATTCGCCGACCTTGAGACGGCGCCCTTCCAGGCCGGTCATGCTGGTCAGCAACTGTTTCAGCAGGCCCTCCGACAGACCGTTGCTTGCCGAATCGGTCCCCGCCAATTGCATGGACTGGAACCTGCTCGTCTTCTGGTTCAGCTTGGCGTCAATCTTGATGTCGATCGTGGACTTGGCGGGCCCCACGCGCTCACCGGCGGCGTTGCTCATTTCCATGGGCAGACTCTTGCCGCGCAGTTGCAGCTGGAAGTTGCCTTCCTTGTCGGCGGCCGTGGTCGTCATCCGCTGATCGAACTCGCTGCGCATGGTCATGGGCATCTTGGCGGCCTGCATGGCCTGCTCCATCTTGGCGCGCTCGTCCTCGCTCATGCCCTCGCGCGGCTCCATGCGCATGTCCATCTTCATGGTCATCACGGAACGGATCTGGTGGCGTTGCTGCGGCAGGGGGAAGAAGCGCAGTTCGACTTCATCCGTGGCCGCCGCCGCGGCGGCGACCTTGGCCTTGGGCGTTGCCGCCTGGCTGGCAGGCAGCAGGCCGGCGCTGAGCAGAAGCAGGGCGGCCAGGCCGCGGGTCAGGCCGCAGGTTAGGCCTGTGGATTTGAGGTGCTGGGACATGATGAACTAGGACTCCCTCGAGTGCGTGTGATGTGCGTGTGATTGGGACGGTGGCTCGCTGGTCGCTAACGCCCTGAATGAGCAGCGAGCTGGGCGTGCAGACGAAAAAATGCCGCCTGGCTGGCGGTGCAGCGAGGCGGCATTGTCGGTGGGGCTGGGGCGTCTGCCCAGCCCTCCAAAGGGCGAGAGCGCCCGACCGGGGCCGGCGGCCCCAAGTCGGCTTCTTACTGCTCGAAAGGCAGCTTGAACTGCGAGAGGTCCTTGCGGGTCTCGACCAGCACCAGCGGGCCTTCGTCGATGCTGACCACGGGCGCGCGTTCACGCGGCACATGGACCGGCTTCGGCTCGGCGGCGATGGCTTCCTGGACGGCACGGATCTTGTCGGCATCCGAGTTCACCCATTGCAGACCGCTGGAGGCGGCAAGCGCCTGCAGGTCGTCCATGGGCAGCTCGAAGGCGGGCAAAGCGGCTGCCGGTGCGGCAACCGCAGTAGCAGCTGCTGCGGCGGGTGCTGCTGCCGGAACCGGCGCGCTGGTAACAGCCTCGGCGGCCAGATCCAGCTGCACAGGCGCTGCCGGAGCTTCGGACGCCACGGCGGTGGGCGCGGCTGTGGCCTCGCTCACGCCTTCAGTTGCGGCGCCTTCGGCACTGGCTTCGTTGCTAATGCTGCTTCCTGCCTCGCCGGCGTCATCGCGGCGTTCACGGCGGACGCGGTCACGGCCGCCACGGCGACGGCGGCCTTCGCCACCTTCATTGGGCTCGGCACCTTCGGCCGGTGCAGTGCCAGTGGCCTCGGCTGCGTTGTCGCTGGCGCTGTCCTTGGCTTCGCTGCTGCCTTCGGCGGCGCCGGCGTTGTCACCGGCTTCGACGCTGCGACCGTCTTCACGGTCACGACCACCACGGCGGCGGCGACGGCCGCGACCTTGGCGCTCTTCGCTACCCTGGCCTTGCTCGCCATCGGCCGAAGCCTCGCCTTGCACCTGGCCGATCGCTGCCACGCCTTCCGGCTGGGTGTCGACGAAGTCTTGTTGCTGCTGCTCGTTCAGGCTGGTGGGCAGGGCGGCTGCGGCTTGTTCGCCGTTGCGCTCACTGCGTTCGTTGCGATCGCCACGATCGGCACGTGGCTCACCACGTTCACCGCGCGGGCGACGGCCACCTTCGGGGCGCTCGCTGCGCTCCGGACGATCGGCACTACGCTCAGGGCGCTCGGCGCGTTCCGGACGCTCGCTGCGGGCTTCGCCACCTTCGGCGCGTTCCGGGCGACGGGCGCGTTCCGGGCGCTCGGCACGCTCTGGGCGACCTTCGGTGCGGGCTTCGTTCCGGCCCTCGCCACGTGCTTCTCCACGTGCTTCCCCGCGGCCGGCGCCTTCGCGCTTGCCGTTGCGATCGCCACGTTCGCCACCACGTTCACCACTGCGCTCGGCGCGGCTGCCACGGCCACCGCGGGCGCCGTCACGGCCACCTTCACGACCACCTTCGCGGCCGCCCTCACGCTTGCGCTCACCGCCTGCTCCAGCAGCGGAACCCGCGGCCGGCTTGGCGGCGGCAGGGGCCGCTGCCGGGGCTTCCGCCGGGCCACCGAACAGGCTCTTGATCCAGCCGAAGAAGCCACCGCCAGCGGCCGGGGCTGCGGCCACCGGTGCTGCGGCCGGCGATGCGGCGCGTGCTGCCGGCTCGGCCTTGGGGGCCGGTGCCGTGGGCATGGGCGCGGGTTGCTCGGGCAGGATGCCCTTGATCACCGGCTCTTGCTTGCTGCGGCCCTTGTCGCTGTCTCCACGACGGGTGATGCCCACCTCGTCGGTCGGCTCCTCGATCATGGTGTAGCTGGCTTGCAGGTTCTCCAGACGCGGGTCGTCGTGGCGCAGGCGTTCCAGCTTGTAGTTGGGCGTGTCGAGGTGCTTGTTGGGCACCAGCAGCACGGTGACGCGCTGCTTCAGTTCGATCTTGGTGATCTCGGTGCGCTTCTCGTTCAGCAGGAAGGAGGTCACTTCCACCGGCACTTGCACGTGCACGGCGGCGGTGTTGTCCTTCATCGCCTCTTCCTGGACCATGCGCAGGATCTGCAGCGCCGAGGACTCGGTGTCACGGATGTGGCCGGTGCCATTGCAGCGCGGGCAGGTGATGTGGTTGCCTTCGCTGAGTGCCGGGCGCAGGCGCTGGCGGCTCATTTCCAGCAGGCCGAACTTGCTGATGGAGGCGAACTGCACGCGGGCGCGGTCATTGCGCAGGGCGTCACGCAGGCGCTGCTCGACTTCGCGGCGGTTCTTCGACTCTTCCATGTCGATGAAGTCGACCACGATCAGGCCGCCCAGGTCGCGCAGACGCATCTGGCGCGCGATTTCATCGGCGGCTTCGAGGTTGGTGCGGGTGGCGGTCTCTTCGATGTCGCCGCCGCGGGTCGAGCGGGCCGAGTTGACGTCCACCGACACCAGCGCTTCGGTGTGGTCGATCACGATGGCGCCGCCCGAGGGCAGATTGACCGTGCGGCTGTGGGCGGTTTCGATCTGGTGTTCGATCTGGAAACGGCTGAACAGCGGCGCGTCGTCACGGTAGCGCTTCACGCGATGGCCCTGGTCGGGCATCACGTGGTTCATGAACTGGTGGGCCTGTTCGAACAGGTCGTCGGTGTCGATCAGGATTTCACCGACATCGGCGGTGAAGTAGTCGCGGATCGCGCGGATCACCAGGCTGGATTCCTGGTAGATCAGGTAGGCGCCCTTGCCACCCTTGGCCGCATCGTCGATGGCGGTCCAGAGCTTGAGCATGTAGTTCAGGTCCCACTGCAGCTCGGCGGCGGAGCGGCCGATGCCGGCGGTGCGGGCGATCAGGCTCATGCCCTTGGGGTACTCGAGCTGGTCGAGGTTTTCCTTCAGCTCTTCGCGGTCTTCGCCCTCGATGCGGCGGCTCACGCCACCACCGCGCGGGTTGTTGGGCATCAGCACCAGGTAGCGGCCGGCCAGCGAGACGAAGGTGGTCAGGGCAGCGCCCTTGTTGCCGCGCTCTTCCTTTTCGACCTGGACCAGCAGTTCCTGGCCTTCCTTGATGCAGTCCTGGATGCGCGCCGAGCGCACGTCCACGCCTTCACGGAAATACTGGCGGGCGATTTCCTTGAAGGGCAGGAAACCGTGGCGGTCTTCGCCGTAGTCGACAAAGCAAGCCTCGAGCGAAGGCTCGACGCGGGTCACGACCGCTTTGTAGATATTGCCCTTGCGCTGTTCGCGGCCTTCGATCTCGGTCTCGAAGTCGAGCAGCTTTTGGCCGTCGACGATGGCGAGGCGCCGTTCTTCCGGCTGCGTCGCATTGATCAGCATGCGTTTCATTGACATCACTCCTCGCGCGCGGTCGTCGGGTTTCTGGCCCGAACGGCCCGTGCGCACACACATCACGTCGCTGCGACAGCCGGGGTCTTGAAGACCCTGGCCGGGCGGCGACTCATCGATGCACGGGCAATGCGGAGGAACCGAGGAAGGAATCGCCCTGGACTGTCAGTGTTTGCGCCACCTGGAGGGGTGGGCGCTCAGCTGGCCAGCGTTGGCGCGTGCGGCGCAACAGGCGGCGCGGAGGCCCGCTCCCATGAACGCGCAGCGCGGGCGGCAAAGGCCCGAGGGTGCTGCGCGGCCCGGCCACGGCGGCGCGCCAGCCTCACCGGCGCGGGGCCGGGGCTGCATGCAAAGCGGTGGGGGGTGGGGGGAGTGAGGGAAATCATCCGCGAGGACTGTTGGACGCGGGCAGCAGGCGGTCAGACCATGGGTCGACCGGCCTACCGCCGTGGAATACCTTGTCTGCTACCCAATGCAGCTCCTTGCACAAGGCATGGATGGCGCGCATTCGGCGTGGTTCGTTCTACATCGCTCTGCCACACACACACAGTGGCCGCCGTGTCACTTGGGGACAGGGCCCGCCGCCGGGCGTTTGTGTTGCATCACCGGTTGTTTGATGGGGTTCAAGGCTTCGTGCTTGACGGGCATCAAGCCCCATCGCCACCTTGCTGCCGCCGGCATGACCTTTGTCTGGCCTTGATTCCTGACCGATCCTGCGTGGGCCTGAGCCCAGGTAAAATCAGAAAAATCAAATACTTACGGCAGTAACGTGGTGAGCAACATTATAAGGGCTAAAGCCAGAGCACCGGCCGCCACAGAAACCCGGAAGTCAGGCCCCAAATCGGGCGCCCGTTCGCCTGCGAAGGCGGCGGGGCGGCCTGGGGCCAAGGCCAGCGGCCAGCCGGCCCGGCCCGGGCGCCACAAAGGGCCTTTGCTGGGCGAGCGGGTGCCTGTTGCGCCGGCCAAGAGTCGCCCGGTGGCGCGAACCGCCGCGGTGCCAGCTGCGCCTTCGGCCCCCGCAGAGGCAGCCACAGCCCAGGTTCGTCGCGTCCTGGTGGACGAGGGCTCCGAAGGGCAGCGCTTGGACAACTTCTTGCTGCGCGAACTCAAAGGCGTGCCCAAGACCCATGTCTACCGCGTCATTCGCGCCGGCGAGGTGCGGGTCAACAAGGGTAGGGCGCAGGCTGACACGCGCCTGGAACTGGGCGACGAGGTGCGCATTCCGCCGGTTCGTTTGCCCGAGCGAGCCCAAAGCAGCAGCGAATTTGTGCCCGCGCGCGAGTTCCCCGTCGTCTACGAGGACGATCACCTCCTGGCCATCAACAAGCCGGCCGGTGTGGCCGTGCACGGCGGCTCCGGCGTCAGCTTCGGTGTCATCGAGCAGTTGCGCCAAGCTCGGCCGCAGGCGAAGTTCCTGGAGCTGGTGCATCGCCTGGACCGGGAAACCTCGGGACTGCTGCTGATCGCCAAGAAGCGCAGCGCCCTGGTTGCGCTGCAGGACCAGTTCCGCGAACGCGAAACCGGCAAGACCTACGCCGCCCTGGTGGCTGGGGTCTGGCCGGCCAATTTGAAGGTGATCGATGTGCCGCTGCTCAAGTTCGTCGGCAGCGACGGCGAGCGCTGGGTGAGGGCGGTGACGAATTCGCATGATCCTCAGGCCGAGCAGGCCAAACGTTCGATCAGCCTGGTCAAGGTGGCGCAGGCCTTGAATGGCTACAGCCTGTTGGACGTGACCATCAAGACCGGGCGCACGCACCAGATCCGTGTGCACTTGGCTCATGGCGGCCACGCCATCGTGGGCGACCCCAAGTACGGCGATTTCGAAGCCAACCGTGCCCTGGCGCGCGGCGAGCACCGCTTCGAGCGCATGTTCCTTCATGCCCAGCGCCTGCGCTTTGTGCACCCGGCGCGCGAGGGCGAGGAGATCGAACTGCTGGCGCCGCTGCCCGAGGAATGCCAGCGTCTGGTCGCGGCCCTGCAGCCGAGCAAGGGCACAAAATGAGCCGTCCTCAGCGTTTCGATTTGATCGCTTTTGACTGGGACGGCACCTTGTTCGATTCCACAGCGCTGATCACGCGAAGCATCCAGAGCGCAGCAGTGGACTTGGGCCTGCCGCGGCCCAGCGATGCGCAGGCCAGCTATGTGATCGGCATGGGCTTGCAAGCCGCCATGGCCCACGCCGTGCCGGCGTTGCCCGAGGCTCGCTTTGCCGAGATGGGCGAGCGCTTTCGTCACCATTACCTGGCAGCCCAGCATGAGGTGATTCTGTTTGCTGGCGTGGTCGAGATGCTGGCTGCCCTCAAGGCCCGCCATCACTGGCTGACGGTCGCCACCGGCAAGAGCCGGCGTGGCTTGGACGAAGCCTTGCAAGCCGTAGGCTTGGACCGGGTGTTTGACGGCAGCCGCACGGCCGACCAGACCCAAGGCAAGCCGCACCCGCAAATGCTGCTGGAGTTGATGCGTGAATTTGGGGCTGAGCCCGAGCGCACCTTGATGGTCGGCGACACCAGCCACGATCTGCAGCTGGCGTTGAACGCCGGCTGTGCCAGTGTGGGCGTCAGCTACGGCGCGCATGATCACCACAGTTTTGCCGAGTTCAAGCCCCTGCATATCGCTCACGACGTGGCCGATTTGCAGCAGTGGCTGCTTGCAAACGCCTGAATTGAAAGCATGGGCCTGATATGAACGACCCGAAGACCCCGATGCCTGCGCAAGCGCTGTGCAGCTCCGACGAGCTGCAGGAGCGCGGCCGCGCTCACACCTTTGATGTGCTGCAGTACCGGCAGCCGGCGCGCGCCTTTGCCCTGCGTTTCGAGGGCCAGGTGGTGGCGTACCTGAACCGTTGTGCCCATGTGCCCACCGAGATGGACTGGCAGGAGGGCGAGTTTCTGGACGGCGACAAGCAATACATCATGTGCTCCATCCATGGCGCGGTCTATGACCCCTTGAGCGGCCGTTGCGTGACCGGCATGTGCGGTCGCAGCGGCCTGACCAAGATTGAGGTCAAGGAGCTCGAGGGTCAGGTGTATTGGTATCCTTCCCGCGATACCCGACCCGTGTTTGATGACACCCAGCCCGACTGAACACGAGCGGCCCGGCCCCCGAGCTTTGAGAACGAACGACCCTGTTTGCGAGATCCCATGAGTAGCCACGATGAACTGCCGCAGCCGATTGCGGACCCGCTGATCGAAGGCGTGCAGCCTGTGTCTGCAGCGCCCTCGTCGGCACCTGGTGCCGCTGCAAACTCGGCCACGGCAGGCACTGCCGCCATGCCTGGGGCCTCTGCCTACGAGCCCGTGTTGCTTGAATTCGCTCGCGAGTACCTGCGTGACCGCCGCAGCGAGCGCCGCTGGCGCTTGTTCTTCCGCATGTTCTGGCTGCTTCTGCTGGCATTCGCGGCCTGGCTGTTCTTTTACCCGCCGCATCTGCACCGGCCCAGCAACAACGCACCGCACACCGCCCTGGTCGAGGTGCGCGGCGAGATCGCAGCCGATACCGAGGCCAGCGCGGAATTGATTCTTTCGGCCCTGAAAGAAGCCTTCGAGGATCCGGGTTCGCAAGCCGTGGTGCTGCGCATCAACTCGCCCGGTGGCAGCCCGGTTCAGGCCGGCATCATCTATGACGAGATCCAGCGCCTGAAGGTCCTGCACGACAAGAAGGTGTTTGCCGTGGTCGAGGAAATGTGCGCTTCGGGCGCCTACTACATTGCTGCGGCGGCCGATGAAATCTATGTCGACAAGGCCTCGGTCGTGGGCTCTATTGGCGTGCTGATGGACGGCTTCGGCTTCACCGGTCTGATGGGCAAGCTCGGCGTGGAGCGCCGCTTGCTGACCGCGGGCGAGAACAAGGGCATGCTGGACCCCTACAGCCCGGTCTCGCCCAAGCAGCAGGCCTACGCCCAGACCATGCTGAACCAGATTCACCAGCAGTTCATTGCCGTGGTGCGCGAAGGCCGGGGCAAACGTCTGAAGGAAACCCCGGAGATGTTCTCGGGCTTGTTCTGGAACGGCGAGCAGGCGGTCAAGATGGGCCTGGCCGATGAATTCGGCAATCTCGACTATGTCGCCCGCGAGGTGGTCAAGGCCGAGGAAGTGATCGACTACACGCCACGCGAGAACGTGGCCGAACGCTTGGCCAAGCGCTTCGGAGCAGCCATGGGTGAGGGCGTGGTCAAGGCGGCCCGCGGCGGCTTGAGCATGCGCTGATTCGCGGCAGTAGCTCTGGGTTTATGAAAAGGGGAGCCGGTCCGGGAAGATCGGCTCCCTTTTTCTTGCTGAACCCGTCCTGGACTTTGCTTTCGCAAGCCGGGCGAACACGCAAAGAAAAGCCGGCTCCAAGGGAGCCGGCTTTTCTTGGGCTTGCGCTTGAATCAGTAGCGACCGCCGCCAAAACCACCGGTGCCATAGCCGACATCGGCGCGTTTGCTTGCTTTGTACCCGGCCGCGCTGTAGTCGCCGGCCTTGTCCTTGTCTTCGCGCGGGCGCGCCAGAGTCACCACAATCGAGCGGCCATCGACGCTCATGCCGTGCAAGGCCGAAATCGCGGCCTGGGCCAGCTCTGGAGAGGCCATCTCCACGAAGCCGAAGCCTTTGGAGGTGCCCGTGTCCCGGTCCATCATGACTCGGGCGGAGGACACGGTTCCGAACTCGGAAAAGTTGCTTTTCAGGCTCGAGTCGGTGACGGAATAGGGCAAGTTGCCGACGTAGATTTTGCTGCTCATGGTGGAGTCTTTCTGAATGGATCGTGACGCGATGTCAGGATGTGCTGGCTGGGAACAAGTGGCGTCCACAGCGGCTGTGGCTTGTGGATAGATCTGTGGGGGACAGATCTCAGCAATCAGGTGGGTGACTCATGCTGGCCTGCAGCCAGCCCTGGGTGACCGCAAAAAGCCGTGCGCCTGCGCGCGAGGCAAAGGTCTTGTCGACTCGATACACAGGGCTGGATTTGCCCTGGTCTTGAGTGCGCTGAACCGAAAAAGAGGCTCGGAATCGGCCGCAGTCGGTTCGGTGTGTCGTGGGCGAGACGACGAACTGGCCCATGGGTATGGCGTGATTTGTAATCTGGTTCAATCAAAAACTGCAGGCTGGAGTGGCCCGCGTGACCATCGTGTCACTCACAGGAATGCGCTGTCATCGCTATCCCCGCAAGCGTGTCAAGGTCGCTTCACGCGACCGCTGTGGGTGTTTCCCGGCGTCTGAGACAGGCGTCAGGACGAATGTCCCACATCGCTTTATACCATTCGAATACAGAATTACTGATCTTTATTATTTTTGGTATTAAAAGTGAGCTGCCATGCGAGCTGAGGCGAATGAGACCTCAGACACCCTCGCGAACGACCTGATCTGCTCTTGCGCTTGCCGCCTGGCGCATCGAGCGCAAAGCACCGCCTCCATCAGGGGCCCGTGCTGCCGCCAGCCTCCCCACGGTGAGCGGCGATCTTTACACCTTCTTGATACCCATCCCCCCAGCTTCTACGCCGGCCTGAGGCGCCCGTTTTTAAGCTTGCTGCATCGCAACATTCCAGTGAGTTGAATGCAATGGACGGGTTTTTTCTGGGTTTGAGTCTGGCGCTGTTCGGCCTGGCCGTGGGTCTGGCCTTGGCCAGCCACAAGCTGGCAGGTGACAAGTCATGAGCGCCTTGTACTGGCTCAGTGGTCTGGCTGCGGCCGGCCTGTTCGCCTACCTGCTGTACGCCTTGCTGCGTGCCGAGGAGTTCTGACATGGATGCCTTGGCTTGGATCAATCTGGCCCTGTTCATGGGCTTGCTGCTGCTCGCGGCCTGGCCGCTGTCGCGCTGGCTGACGGCGGTGGCCGGCGGCCAACTGCCGCGCTGGATGCAGTTCTGCGAGCGCCCCTTCTACCGCCTGGCCGGTGTCGACGCGCAAAGCGGCATGCACTGGAAGCAGTACGCGCTGGCCTTGCTGCTGTTCAACTTCATCGGTGTGCTGGCCGTCTATGGCCTGCAGCGTTTCCAGGACCTGCTGCCGCTGAACCCGCAAGCCTTCGGCGCCATCACGCCGGACTCGGCCTTCAACACCGCCATCAGCTTCGTCACCAACACCAACTGGCAGGGCTATGGCGGCGAGTCCACCATGAGCTATCTGACCCAGATGCTGGCGCTGACGGTGCAGAACTTCGTCTCGGCCGCCACCGGCATTGCCGTGGTGTTCGCGCTGATCCGCGGTTTCTCAGGCAAGCTCGCCGGCACGGTGGGCAATTTCTGGGCCGACCTGACCCGTATCACCTTGTGGGTGCTGCTGCCGCTGTCCCTGCTGCTGGCCGTCTTCATGGTCGGCCAGGGCGTGATCCAGAACTTTGACGCCTACCGGGACGCCAAGACCGTGGAAGTGCAGAGTTACTCGGTGCCCAAGCTGGGCACTGATGGCCAGCCCCTGCTCGACGCCGAAGGCAAGCCGCTGAGCGAGACCGTCAGCAGCCAGAGTCAGACCCTGGCCATGGGCCCGGTCGCCTCTCAGCTGGCCATCAAGATGCTGGGTACCAATGGTGGTGGTTTCTTCAACGCTAACTCGGCCCACCCCTTCGAGAACCCGACGCCGCTGTCCAATCTGTTGCAGATGCTGGCGATCTTCCTGATTCCGGCCGCTCTGTGCTTCAGCTTTGGTCGCATGGTCGGCGATTCGCGCCAAGGTGTCGCGATCCTGGCGGCCATGAGCGTGCTCTTCATCGCCGGCGTCATCGTTGCCACCGGCGCTGAACAGTCCGGCAACCCGGCGCTGACTTCCCTGGGCGTGGACCAGAGCGCCAGCGCCCTGCAGTCTGGCGGCAATATGGAAGGCAAGGAGGCTCGCTTCGGCATCAATGCCAGCAGCCTGTTTGCCGTCATCACCACAGCGGCCTCCTGCGGCGCCGTCAACAGCATGCACGACTCGATGACGCCGATCGGCGGCCTCGTGCCTCTGGTGATGATGCAGCTGGGCGAGGTGGTGTTCGGCGGCGTGGGCACGGGCCTGTACGGCATGCTGGTGTTTGCCATTCTGGCCGTCTTCATCGCCGGCCTGATGATCGGCCGCACGCCCGAGTACCTGGGCAAGAAGATCGAGGCCTATGAGATGAAGATGGTGTCCATTGCCATCCTCGTCACACCCATGGTGGTGCTGGTCGGTACGGCGGTGGCCGTGCTGGCCGATGCCGGCCGGGCCGGCATTGCCAACCCGGGCGCTCATGGCTTCTCCGAAATCCTGTATGCGCTGACCTCGGCCGGCAACAACAACGGCAGCGCCTTCGCCGGCCTGTCCGCCAACACGCCCTTCTACAACACCTTGCTCGGTGTCGTGATGTGGCTGGGCCGCTTTGGCGTGATCGTGCCCGTGCTGGCCCTGGCCGGCAGCCTGGCCGCCAAAAAGCGCATCCCCGTCAGCGGCGGCACCCTGGTCACCCATGGCCCACTGTTTGTCGGCCTGCTGATCGGCACCGTGCTCCTGGTGGGCTTGCTCAACTACGTTCCATCCCTGGCCCTCGGCCCCATCGTCGAGCACCTGGTGCTCTGGAAGCTGTGAGGGACATGCAATGACTACCCAAAGCAATCAACAAGGCAGTTCGTTTTCGCTGCTCGATTCCAAGCTGGTCAAGCCGGCCCTCGCGCAGTCCTTCGTCAAGCTGGACCCGCGCGTGCAATGGCGCAATCCGGTCATGTTCGTGGTCTACATCGGCTCGCTGCTGACCACGGCGCTGTGGCTGATGAGCCTCGGCGATGCCACGATAGCCGGCACGGAAGGCTCGGGCTTCATCCTGGCCGTTTCGCTGTGGCTGTGGTTCACCGTCATCTTCGCCAACTTCGCCGAAGCCATGGCCGAGGGCCGCTCCAAGGCACAAGCAGCCTCGCTGCGCGGGCTCAAGAGCAAGACCTGGGCGAAGAAACTGACCCAGCCTGTTCACGGCTCCAGCTGGCATCCGGTGCAAAGCGATGAGCTGCGCCGCGATCATGTGGTGTTGGTCGAGGCCGGCGATCTGATCCCGCTGGACGGCGAGGTGATCGAAGGCGTGGCCTCGGTGGACGAGAGCGCCATCACCGGCGAGTCGGCACCAGTGATCCGTGAGTCGGGCGGCGACTTCTCCTCCGTCACCGGCGGCACCCGCGTGCTCTCGGACTGGCTGGTGGTGCGCATCTCGGTCAACCCGGGCGAGTCCTTCCTGGACCGCATGATCTCCATGGTCGAAGGCGCGCGCCGCCAGAAGACGCCCAATGAGATCGCGCTGACGATTCTGCTGGTGGCACTGACCCTGGTCTTTCTGGTGGTCACCGTGACCCTGCTGCCCTTCTCGATGTTCAGCGTCTCTGCCGCCGGCGCTGGAACGGTCGTGTCCATCACCGCCCTGGTGGCTCTGCTGGTCTGCCTGATCCCGACCACCATTGGCGGCCTGCTCTCCGCCATTGGCGTGGCCGGCATGAGCCGCATGATGCAGGCCAATGTGATCGCCACCTCGGGCCGTGCGGTCGAAGCCGCCGGTGACGTCGACGTGCTGATGCTGGACAAGACCGGCACCATCACCTTAGGCAACCGCCAGGCCAGCGCCTTTGTGCCGGCGCCCGGTGTCAGCGAGCAGCAGCTGGCCGACGCCGCCCAGCTGTCCTCGCTGGCCGATGAGACGCCCGAAGGCCGCAGCATCGTCGTGCTGGCCAAGACCCGCTTCAATCTGCGTGAGCGCGAGATGAGCACGCTGGACGCCCAGTTCGTGCCCTTCACGGCCCAGACCCGCATGAGCGGTGTCGACCTGGCCGGAGGCCGGCAGATCCGCAAGGGCGCCGGCGATGCGATTCGCCGTTATGTCGAGAGCCTGGGCGGCAGCTTCCCCAAGGAGCTGAGCGCTGCGATCGACGACATCGCCCGCCGCGGCAGCACGCCGCTGGTGGTGGCGGAATGGAGCCCCCCGGCGCCGGGTACGGCGCCGACCCCCCACGGGGATGCGTCATCGGCTTGGGGCGGCCCGGCGCCGATGACAGGCGCTCGCGCCCTGGGTGCTGTCGAGCTCAAGGACATCGTCAAGGGTGGCATCAAGGAACGCTTCGCCGAGCTGCGCCGCATGGGCATCAAGACGGTGATGATCACCGGCGACAACAAGCTGACGGCGGCTGCCATCGCGGCCGAGGCCGGTGTGGATGACTTCCTGGCCGAGGCCACGCCCGAGGCCAAGCTGCAGCTGATTCGCGACTACCAGGGTGAGGGCCGCCTGGTGGCCATGACCGGTGACGGCACCAACGATGCGCCCGCTCTGGCCCAAGCCGATGTGGCCGTGGCCATGAACACCGGCACGCAGGCGGCCAAGGAAGCCGGCAATATGGTGGACCTGGATTCCAACCCCACCAAGCTGCTGGAGATCGTCGAGACCGGTAAGCAGCTCTTGATGACGCGTGGCTCGCTGACGACCTTCTCCATCGCCAACGATGTGGCCAAGTACTTCGCCATCATCCCGGCCATGTTTGTGGGCGTCTATCCGCAGCTGACGGCGCTCAATGTGATGGGCTTGCACAGCCCGTCCTCGGCCATCTTGTCGGCGGTGATCTTCAACGCGCTGATCATCATCGCGCTGATTCCTCTGGCGCTGCGCGGTGTGCCCTACCGCGCCATCGGTGCGGCCGCGCTGCTGCGCCGCAATCTCGCGATCTACGGCCTTGGCGGCCTGATCGTGCCCTTCATCG
The DNA here is from genome assembly GCF_025717675.1 of Paucibacter sp. DJ2R-2. Lineage (GTDB taxonomy): Bacteria > Pseudomonadota > Gammaproteobacteria > Burkholderiales > Burkholderiaceae_C > Paucibacter_A. The sequence continues at coordinate 97,673 of NZ_JAJIRT010000012.1, read as the reverse complement.
GCATCAAGGCCATCGACCTGATCCTGGTCGGCCTGCGCCTGGTCTGATTCGAAGAAACGCGAAGGACTCCCATCATGATGCTCAAGCAACTTCGTCCCGCCCTGGTCAGCTTTGTGCTGCTCAGCGCCGTCACCGGTCTGATCTACCCCTTGGTCGTCACCGCCCTCAGCAAGCCGCTGTTCCCGGCCGAGGCGAGCGGTTCGCTGCTCCGCAACAAGGACGGTGACATCATCGGCTCCGAACTGATCGGCCAGAACTTCAGCTCGCCCCAGTATTTCTGGGGCCGGCCCTCGGCCACCGCGCCCATGGCCAACAATGCCGGAAGTTCCTCGGGTTCCAACCAGGGCCCGCTGAACCCGGTCCTGACGGATGCCGTGGCCGCTCGCGTGGCTGCCCTGCGTTCGGCCGACCCGGGCAACAACCAGGCCGTGCCGGCCGATCTCGTCACCGCCTCGGCCAGCGGCCTGGATCCGCACATCAGCATGGCTGCCGCCCGCTACCAGGCGCCGCGTGTCGCCCGTGAGCGCCAACTGCCTATGAAAGAGGTGCTGCGCCTGATCGAGGCCAACACTGCGTCGCGCGACCTGCAGGTGCTCGGCGAGCCGCGCGTTCATGTGCTCAAGCTCAATCTGGCGCTGGATGAGCATGGAGTCTGAGCTGATGTTCATGAGCGCCCGCACTGCAGCTCTCGTCCTGCGTTTGTTCGGCCTGGCCTGAGAATCTCGACCATGAGCATTGAAAAGCGCCCCGACCCCGATGAGTTGCTGGCTCAGATCCGCGAGCAGGAGAGCGCGGAGCAGCGGGGCCGGCTGCGCATCTACTTCGGCTCCTCGGCCGGCGTCGGCAAGACCTTTGCCATGCTGCAGGCGGCGCGCAAGCTGCAGGCGGATGGCCTCGATGTGCTGGCCGGCGTCGTCGTCACCCATGGCCGCAGCGAGACCCAGGCCTTGCTCGACGGCCTGCCCGTGCTGCCGCTGCGCGAGCTCGAGTACCGCGGCCGCAAGCTGCCGGAGTTCGACCTCGACGGCGTGCTGGAACGCCGCCCGGCCTTGGTGCTGGTCGATGAGCTGGCCCATGCCAATGCGCCTGGCTCGCGCCACCCCAAGCGCTGGCAGGATGTGGAAGAGCTGCTGTCGCGCGGCATCAATGTCTACTCGACACTGAATGTCCAGCACCTGGAGAGCCTCAACGATGTGGTCGGCGGCATCACCGGCGTGCGGGTGCAGGAGACCTTGCCCGACACCTTCTTCGACCGCGCCGATGAAGTGGTGATGGTGGACACCCCGGCCGATGAACTGCTCGCGCGGCTCGCAGCGGGAAAAGTCTATATGGGCCCGCAAGCCCAGCGCGCCGCTCAGAACTTCTTCCGCAAGGGCAACTTGATGGCCTTGCGCGAGCTGGCCCTGCGCCGCACCGCCGACCGGGTGGAGGACGATGTGCAGGCTTGGCGCAGCAACCAGCGCGTCGCCCAAGTCTGGAAGACCGAGGCCGCCATCCTCTGCGCCATTGGCCCCAGCCCGGCGGCCGAAAGCGTGCTGCGCAGCGCGGCGCAGCTGGCCCAGCAGCTCAATGTCTCCTGGCATGCGGTCTATGTGGAAACGCCGGCGCTGCGCCGCCTGCCCGATGCGCAGCGCGATCGCATCCTGCGTGTGGTGCGCCTGGCCCATGAGTTGGGCGCGCAGACCGCAGTGCTTAACGCGCAAGATCTGACCCCGGCTTTGCTGGCCTATGCGCGCGAACACAATCTGTCCAAGCTGGTGCTGGGCCGCAGCCAGCCTGCACCCGCTTGGCGCCGCTGGCTGGGTTCTCTGCCCTGGCAACAGCGCCTGGCCGAAGAGGGCCCTGAGCTGGACCTGATCACCGTCGCCGCAGCGCCGCTGCAGCCGGCACGCCGGACCCAGGCGTCCGAGCAACTGGCTCAGGAACACGAGGAACGCGAGCTGCAGTGGCAGCGTCTGGCCGGCCGCTATGGGCTGGCGGCACTGGCCTGTGCCGCAACCGCCTTGCTCAGCTGGCCGCTGCAGCTGGCGTTTGACCAGTCCAATATCGTCATGCTGTTCTTGCTGACGGTGGTCGGGGTGGCCCTGCGCCTAGGTCGCGGTCCGGCGGTGCTGGCCAGCTTTGTGAGCGTTGGCCTGTTCGACTTCTTCTTTGTCCAGCCCCGGCTCAGCTTTGCCGTCTCCGATGTGCAGTACCTGCTCACCTTTGCCGTCATGTTGGCCGTGGGCCTCATCATCGGCCAGTTGACCGCCGGTCTGCGCTACCAGGCCCAGCTGTCGACGGAGCGCGAGGCGCGCTCGCGTTCGCTGTTCGAGTTGACCAGCGATCTGGCCGGTGCACTGCAGACCGAAGCAGTGCTGCAGGTGGCCGAGACTGCCTTGGCCGAAGAGGTTCATGGCGAGGCCTTGCTCTATGTGCTGGACCTCAAGGACGCGCTGCGGCCCTCGCCCCGTCAGGACAGCTTGGCCGCCGGTGAGCAGCCCGACGCCGGCACCGCCCGCTGGGCCTTGGACCATGGCCAGGCCGCCGGTCTGAGCACCGACACCCTGGCCGGCAGCGCCTGGTTTTACTTGCCCCTGCAGGCGCCCATGCGCACCCGTGGCGTGCTGGCCCTCAAGCCCAAAAGCAGCCGCAGTCTGATGTTGCCCGAGCTGCGCGCCCAGCTGGAGACCTATGCCCGCATCATTGGCCAGGCCCTGGAGCGTGTGCATTATGTGGAGGTGGCGCAGGAGGCCTTGGTGCACATCGAGGGCGAGCGTCTGCGCAACTCCCTGCTCTCGGCCTTATCACATGATCTGCGCACGCCGCTGGCCGGTCTCTACGGCCTGGCCCAGACCCTGGACCGCACGCCCGAGCTGCCGCCCCAGGCGCGCGAGCTCAGCGCCGCCCTGCAGCAGCAGGCCCAGCGCATCAGCGCCATGGTCAACAACCTGCTCGATATGGCACGCCTACAAAGCGGTGCGGTGCGCCTGAACCGGCAATGGCAGCCGATCGAGGAAGTGGTCGGCACGGCGCTGCAATCCTTGCAGCCGGCCCTGTCCAGCCATCAGCTGCAGCTGCAGATTCCGCCGGGCCTGCCCCTGCTGCATCTGGATGCCGCGCTGATGGAGCGGGTGCTGGGCAATTTGCTCGAGAACGCGCTCAAGTACACGCCCAGCGGCAGCACCTTGAGCATTTCGGCCGAACTGGCGCCGGCGGCGGGCCAGTTGAAGCTGCGTGTCTCGGACAACGGCCCGGGTTTGCCGCCCGGTCGCGAGGAGCAGTTGTTCGCCAAGTTCAGCCGTGGCGAGCGCGAGAGCAGCACGCCCGGTGTGGGCCTGGGCCTGGCGATCTGCCGGGCCATCGTGCAAGCCCATGGCGGCGAGATCCACGCAGAGAATCGGCCCGAGGGCGGTGCCTGCTTTGTGATCAGCTTGCCTTTGGGCGAACCGCCGGAACTGCCCCTCGATGAAGCACTGGAATGAATGCCCCGACGATGACCGCGTCCCGATCTGTCTGTCCCACTGAACGCCATGAGTGATCCCAATCCCGTCGCCCTGATCGTCGAAGACGAGGCCAGCATCCGGCGCTTTGTGCGCCTGGCCCTTGAGTCCGAGGGTTGGCAGGTGCATGAGACCAGCACGGTGCGCCAAGGTCTGGTCGATGCCGGCACGCGCCGGCCCGATCTGGTCATCCTTGATCTGGGCCTGCCCGATGACGACGGGCTCAACTACCTGCGTGATCTGCGTGCCTGGTCGGGCGTGCCGGTGATCGTGCTCTCGGCCCGCACGGCCGAGGCCGACAAGATTGCGGCGCTCGATGCTGGAGCGGACGACTATCTGAGCAAGCCCTTTGGCGTCGGCGAGCTGATGGCACGCGTGCGGGTGGCCCAGCGGCGCAGCCAGGTGGCCGCACGCGGCAACGCCGGCGAACCGGCCCAGACCGTGTTTCGATTCGGCGAGGTCGAGGTGGACCTGGCACAGCGCCGCGTGCTGCGCGCCGGCGTGGCCGTACATCTGACTCCGCTCGAATACCGCCTGCTGACCCATTTGATTGCGCACGCCGGCAAGGTGCTCACGCACCGCCAGATGCTCAAAGCGGTCTGGGGCCCCAGCCATGTCGAAGACAATCACTACCTGCGCGTTTACATGGGCAATTTGCGCCAGAAGCTGGAGGCCGTGCCGGCGGCGCCGCAGTACCTGCTGACTGAAACCGCCGTGGGTTACAGGCTGGTCGCCTGAGGGTTTGCATTTGGCTTGGCCAAGCCCGGCGTTCGCGAATGCATCTGGAACGCAGAGGCCGCTGAGGGACGCAGAGGGCGCAGAATTCACTGCTGCAGCCTTGGCTCTCTCCGCGTCCTCTGCGTAACTTTGCGGCCTCTGCGTGCCTGTTCTTTCGTATGCGATGGGCGCCGACAGGAGCCTGGGCTGGGCTGCGGACGTTTCGATTCAGCCGATTCGAAGCCAGCCCAGCCTTACCAACCGCCGTGCAGATGCACTTGCTGCGGCCGGCGCAGGCCTTGCACCCAGTGGCGGTAGACGCCCTGCGCCAAGCGGTGCAGCTCCGCCGTGCGAGCCGGCAGTTCGCGCAGCATCTCGTCCTCGCTCTGCACGGTGCGGCCGTGGCCCAGGGCCAGGCTGTGAGTGATCTCGTCACGTGACTCGCGGCACCAGGCGCGCACGCTGTCCTCGGTCACTTCCAGATGCGATTGCAGGCCCAGGTGCTTGCCCAGGGCGAAGCGCTTGTTCAGGCAGTGGCTGCCGAACAGGATGCGCTGCGCGCCGCTGGGTATTTCGAAGGTGTCGTGGTGCCAGTTGAACATCGTCGCCTGGCGCTGGCCGGCAAAGAGGTCGCGACCAGCGGGCGTCACCGATAGCCGGCTCCAGCCGATATTCGGCCAGGCATTGCGGTGCACCCGGGCGCCCAGGGCGCGGGCCAGCAGCTGGCCGCCGAAGCAGTGGCCCAGCACCGGCACGTCCAGCGCCACGGCCTGACGCAGCAGCTCCAGCTCGGCCGCGATCCAGGGCAGCTCCTCGTTGACGCTGTGGTTGCTGCCCAGCACCACCAAACCGCTGTAGTCGCTGATCCAGCGGGGCAGGGTCTGGCCCCGTGCAGCCTGGACGACTTCGCAGGCGATGCCCTGGCTGTGCAGATAACTGAGCAGATAGCCGGGGCCTTGGCTGGCTTCGTGCTGAAGGATGGCGACCGTGTCCATGGTCCGGGTCGGCAGCGGGCTGAGCTTTGCTTGCGAGACCTTCAATTTAGAAGGGCTGCCATCAAGAACATGCCCAGTTGGCGGGTGGCTCTGTCAAGAAGCCGTCAAGTTCATGCACGGGGCTGCGCCCTACAATTCGCGCACATTTCCAGCCACTGCCCGTGCCCGCCATGCCCGTCAATCTCACCGCCCCCGATCCCGCCAGCCTGCACCCCGTTCCCGGCGTCCGCCTGGGCGTGACCATGGCCGGCATCCGCAAGGCCGATCGGCGCGACCTCAGCGTCATCGCCCTCGACGAAGGTGCCAGCGTGGCCGGCGTGTTCACCAAGAACCGCTTCTGCGCCGCGCCGGTGCAGGTCTGCCGCGAGCATCTGGCCGGGCAGGTGGAGGGCGCCGGCATCCGTGCCATCCTGGTCAACACCGGCAATGCCAATGCCGGCACCGGCGAGGACGGCCTGGCCCGGGCACGCCAGAGCTGCACGGCCCTGGCCGAGCTGATGGGCGTGCAAGCCAGCCAGATCCTGCCGTTCTCGACCGGCGTGATCATGGAAGTGCTGCCGGTGGACCGCATCATCGCCGGCCTGCCCAAGGCCATCGCCGCCCTGCGCGACGACGCCTGGGGTGAGGCGGCACTTGGCATCATGACCACCGACACCTTGCCCAAGGCCGCCTCGCGCCAGATTCAGATCCAGGGCCAGACCGTCACCATCACCGGCATCAGCAAGGGCGCCGGCATGATCCGCCCCAATATGGCCACCATGCTCGGCTATGTCGCCACCGACGCGCACATCAACCCGGGCCTGCTGCAGACCCTGGTGACCGAGGCGGCCGATGCCTCTTTCAACCGCATCACCATCGATGGTGACACCTCGACCAACGATTCCTTTGTGCTGATCGCCACGCATAAGGCGCAGCACGAGCGCATCGAATCGCTGCACAGCGCCGAGGGTCAGGCCTTGCGGGATGCTGTGATTGCAGTGTCGCAGCAGCTGGCGCAGGCCATCGTGCGTGACGGCGAGGGCGCGACCAAGTTCATCAGCGTGCAGATCGAAGGCGGCCGTGACGAAGCCGAGTGCAAGCTGGCGGCCTATGCCATTGCCCACTCACCCTTGGTCAAGACGGCCTTCTTCGCCAGCGACCCGAACCTGGGCCGCATCCTGGCGGCCGTGGGCTATGCCGGCATTGCCGACCTGGATCAGACCCTGATCGAGATGCATCTGGACGACGTGCATGTGGTCACCAAGGGTGGCCGTCACCCCGACTACCGCGAGGAAGATGGCCAGCGCGTGATGAAGCAAAGCGAAATCACGGTGCGCGTCAATCTGCACCGCGGTGCCGCCCACAGCACCGTCTGGACCTGCGACCTCAGCCACGACTACGTGACCATCAACGCCGATTACCGCTCCTGAGAGGGGCGGCTGACAGCACTGAACTGTCGTTCGCGAAGATGTTTCAGCACGCAGAGTGCGCGGAGGACCGCAGAGGACGCTGAGACTAGAAATCCTGCTCTCTTCTCCGCGACCTCTGTGGTCCTCCGCGCACTCTGCGTTCGTATTCAAATTTCAGCGAACGACGGCTCCGTGGCGAATCCGGTCGACCGAGACTGCGTGCTCAGCTCAGCTCAGTGCTTGCAGCCCGGGCCGTGGACATGGGGCTGGTGCGCATGCGCCGTCGGCGCGGCGCTGACGGGAATACCGATGGGCTTGCCGTGGGAAGCATGGCTACAGCTGCTGCTGTGAACATGGCCGTGTTCGTGCGGATGATCGTGATGGTCGTGCCCGGCATGAGAAGGAGCATCGACGCGGCGCAGTGAGCCGTCCTCGGCGACCAGCACGTCGCCGGCATGCAGATGTGTTCCCGCAGGCAGCTGAATCTTGAGTGCCTGGCCATGCTCGTCGCTGACTTCCAGCTCATGTTGATGGCTCTGCGCTTCGTCGAGCTTGACGATGGCTGCGCGCTTGAGCAAAGCCGGTGCCAGACCCTGGCCACCGGGCAGGAGCTTGGTGATGAGCAGGGCGGGTGCGGCGGACGATGCGGGGGAGGTCGTGGGCTGGTTCATGGTGATGCGAGGAAGTGTGGGTGGCGGCGCCGGAAGGCGTCACTGTAGCGAAATCTGTCAAGCAAGCGCGCGGCAGGGCGGCGGCAGGTCTGGAAGAATGCTGGCGCTTTCTCCGTTCAGACCCACCACGATGTCCCTGTTCATCCGCCCAGCCCAGGCCGCCGACCATGCCCCGCTCGAAGCCTTGCAGCGCCGTGCCTCCCTCGGCAATGCTGGCGACCGAGGCTTTTTGCTTGAGCATCCGGAACTGATCTCGCTGCCGCTTGAGCACATCGCCGATGGGCGGGTGTTTCTGGCGGAGCAGTGCTCTGGCGGCACGCTGCTCGGCTTTGCCACCTTGCTGCCCTGTGATGACGACGCGCTGGCGCTGGAGTTGGACGCCTTGTTCGTGGAGCCTTCAGCCTGGCGGCTTGGCGTGGGTCGCGCCTTGCTTGACCATGGCTGTCGTCTGGCGCGCGGAGCCGGCGCTCGCTCCTTGCGGGTCCTGGGCAATGGGCATGCCGAGGGCTTTTACCGCCGCTGCGGCTTCGAGCTTTTGGGTCACCAGGCCATGCGCTTCGGCACGGCCTTGCAGATGCGCCTCAACTTGGTTTGAGCCGCCGCGAGCCCGACCAGGCTCAGAAGTCCACGGCCCGCGTGCGCAGGCCGCGCGCGATCAGGGTGGCATTGATCAGCTGGGCTTCTTCACGGCTGGCAAAGGGCCAAATGGCCGGGCGCCAGCCCTCGGGGGTCTGGAAGACCTGGGCCTGCATGGCGCCGGGCCGTCCCTGGCTGGGCGCCATGGCCACTTTCATGCGTTCCAGCATGGCTTGGGCATCGGCCTTGCTGGCACTGACCGGGCCGACCAGGGCCACCACCGGCTTGTTGCCGGGGGCGGCAGCGCGCGTGTTTCTGCCGGGCGCTGTCGGTGTTGTGGCAGCGGATTCCTCGCGGGCACCGGCTTCGCTGCTGCTGCCTCGCTTGCTGCCAGTCTCGACCGGGCCATGCAGGGACGGGCGGTCGCTGTCGCGGCTCGTGATGCGGCCGGCCGTGATCGGGGCCGCCTTGGGGCCGGTGGGCACCGGCTCATCGGCTTTGCTCTCATCGGCCTTGGGCGCCGTCGACTCGGGCTTGCCGGCTGTGCTTTCGGCGCTGCCCACATCGGCCAGCATGGGACGTGCGTTCTTGCGAGGGATCGGTTTGACCAGCTGCGGGCGGATGTCGGGCTGGGCTTCGTTGGCTGCGGGTTCCTCGGGCAGCGGCGCTGAACTCTTGCGTTCGAGGGCGGCCTTCTGCGCTGCTGCAATGCTGGCGGCGGTGGCTGCGGCAGCTTCGCGCAGGTCCAGCGGCGTGGGCAGCTTGACTTGGCTGGCGGCCGGTTCGGCCTGCGCAGCGGGCGGAGTCGAATCCTTGCTGGCAGCGCTGGCGGTTGTTTCGGCCGCGCTGGGGCTTGTCACTTCTGTGGCGGCTGCTGGCGCGGCTGAGGCCGCTGTTTCTGGTGGCGGCGCTTCGGGTGCGCTGGCTGGCGCTGCCTCCGGCGCAGGCTGGGCAAGCGCTGCGCTGGCCGCACTGGCGGCGCTTGCCGCGGCCAACTCCGCTTCTTTGAGCGACTTGCGACTCGGCAGCATCAGCAGGGCCACGCACATCACCAGCACGCCCAGCGGCAGCAAGGCAGCCAGACCGACCTTGATCGGGCTCAGGCAGCGCCGGCCGATGATCTCCGGCTTGGGGTGGCCTTGGCCGATCAACACGCGGCTGCGCGAGCGTCCGGCGTCGATGGCCGCGCTGACGACATAGAGCTCAAACGGCCAGGCGCCACCGGCCGGGCTTTGACCCATCATCTGCTCGTCGATGGGCACCACGCGTTGCGGCCAGCTGCCGTCGCCGGGCTGCTCGGAGTAGCCGAAGCGCTGGGCAAAGCGGGCGATGCGCTCGGGCGTCAGGCCGGCGATGAAGCGTTCGGTGAAGGCGGGCCAGGTGTCGGCGCCCGGCGGCGGGCCGCTGCGGGACTTGCGCTTGCCGGGGGCGCGCATGCCCCGCAAACCGCGCTTGATGCGCTCGGGCCAGGTGCTGCGGTGCCAGAGCTCCTGATCAGCCAGAGCGTCGAGCTCGGCGGCATTGCTGTTGGCGGCGATGGTCGATTCCTCGCCCCAGGCCGCCAGGCTTTCGGGCGAGATCTCGTCGGTCAAGACCGGTTCGATCGGCTCCTGCGGGCGCCCGCGCGCGTTCTTGCGTGCCGAGCCCTGGCCTGGCGAGCCAGCCGGCGCGGGCGCGGCTGCGCTGCCGCTGCGCATGAAGGGCAGGGCGACGACGCCGATGGTGTGGACGTCGTAGATATTGATGCGTTTCGCGAGCGGGTGGCTGTTGTGCCAGGCCACCAGTTGCTCGACCAATCGATCCATGGCGTGTCGGTCGGGTATGTGCGGGATGAACGGCTATGCGGGCTGCGTGGGGTCAGGTCTTGCGGCGCTCACGCTGCTCCCCGGGGAAGGCGGAGCATGCGAAGCGCAGGGTCTCAAACTGGACTGTGCCCCAGTGGCTGTCACCTGTGGCGCATTGAAAGCCCGGAAAAGCCCCGTAAACGACGCTCGCAGCCGCCGCTCAGCCCAGTGTCTTCAGCAGCCAGGCGTTCAGGTCCCGCAGTTCCTCGGTGCTGACCGAGTGTTCCATGCGGTAGTCGCGCCATTCGACCGCCTGCCCCAGGGCGCGCAGCTGATCGCGTGCCGCTTCGCCGCGGGCCGGCACCACCACCGGATCCAGGCGCCCATGGGCCATGAAGACGGGCGCCAGGCGGTTGGCGTCCGAGCGCTCGGACTCCAAGCTGTCGGCCAGGGGCTGGTAGCCGGACAGGGCGACGATGCCGCCCAGGCGCTCGGGGTAGCGCAGGCCGGTGAACAGCGCCATGGCGCAGCCCTGCGAGAAACCCATCAGCACGATGCGCCCAGCCGGCAAGCCGCGGGCGCGCTCGGCATCGATCAAGGCGGCGATGGCCGCGCCCGAGGCGCGCACGCCGGCGGCGTCTTCCTGACGCTGGAGATCGACCTGGCGGATGTCGTACCAGGCGCGCATCACATAGCCGCCATTGATGGTGACCGGCTGTTCGGGCGCATGGGGCAAGATGAAGCGCACGGCGCCCAGAGCACGCAGGTCCAGCTCCTGGCAAACGGGTTCGAAATCATGGCCGTCGGCGCCCAGACCGTGCAGAACGATCACGGTGGTCTGCGGATCGGGGCCGGTGTCATGTTGCAGGGCGGGCAGGCTCATGGTGAGAGTAAGAGTCGCAAAGGCCTGCATTGTGGCGCCTGGAGGCTCCCGTCTTGTTTCAGTCGGCCTCGCGCAGCAGGCGGAAGCCGAGCAGGACATAGCGTGTGTCGGGCGCGTTCCAGTTGCGAAAAGCACTGCGGGCGTAGAGCGGCCAGGTGTGCCAGGAACCGCCCCGACGTACCCGCACATCGCCGGTGGCCGGGCCTTGCGGGTCCACGCTCGGCGAGTTCGCGTAGTAGTCCTCACCATGCCAGTCGGCCACCCATTCCCAGGCATTGCCGTGCATATCGTGCAGGCCCCAGGCATTCGGGGCGAAGCTGCCCACCGGGGCCGTGAAGGTATGGCCGTCACGGCCGCGCAGGGCCTGCGCCTGCCACTGCGGCCACAGCGGCGCGCAATCGGCGTCAAAGACGTTGGCGACCTTGAGCAGGGACTCGGGCGCGTCTCCCGAGTGGTAGCGGCTGTTGCTGCCGGCGCGCGCCGCATATTCCCACTCGGCTTCGCTGGGCAGGCGGTAGCGCCGCCCCTCGGTCTTGCTGAGCCAGGCGGCCATGGCGACGGCGTCAAACCAAGTGACATTGACCACGGGGTGCTCGTCACTCTGCTTGAAGCCGGGGTTCTGCCAGGAGTAGCGCGGCAGCCGGCCTTCGAAAGCGTCGCCACGCGCGCTGCTGGCCGGGTCATAGTCTGGGTTATAGCCATAGGCGCCGGTGCCGTCGGCCAGCGACTCCGGCACATGGCCGGAGGCCTGCAAAAAACGCCGGAATTCGCCCACCGTCACCTCATGCTGGCCCAGCCAAAAAGCCTTGCTGATGCGCACGCGGTGCGCCGGCGTTTCATCTTGTAGCTTGTCAAAGCGCCCGCGCTCGAGCGTGGGGTAAGCCTCGGCCAAGGCCTCGGCGCTTTCCTGGCGGCCCATGACGAACTCGCCGGCGGGGATCAGGACGTAGGGCTGGCCCAGGCTGTTGCGCAAGACGGGCGCCGTGTCTGCGGCGAACGCGGGTGCTCCGACCAGCAGGGTCAAAGCAGCCAGAAAGCGGGGCAATGTCAGCGGGAGTCTCATGGGCGGATCTTAGTGAGGCTCGCGATGGGGGAAAATCGGCATTTGCCCAGAGCTGCTCCATGTTCACCCACTTGATTCCCGATGCCGCGCCGCCGGCCGCCCAGGCCGATGCCAGCGTCCGTTTCCAGCGCCTGCTGGCGACGGCTTTGGCCAATGGCAGCTTCGTCAAGCTGCTGCTGAGCAAGTATGTCGGCGAGGAGGCGCAGTTGGAGCGACTGATGGTGCGCGAGGTGCTGCTTCGTGGCGAGCGTCAGCTCAGCCTCTTGTGGCGCTACCAGACCCGCGACATCACCAAGAACCTGCCCCTGGCCGAGGGCCTGGACCTGCTGGCCACGCTGATGGGTGCGCAGTTCCACAGCGCCCATCTGCAGACCCAGGGCGAGGAGGTGCAGCTGGTGTTCAGCCGCAAAGGGCGGCCCAGCTTGCGCATGGGGCGGGCCACGCCGGCGGCGGTGCCGGTGGTGGCCGAAGCTGGCCATGACAAGGAAAAGCAGCGTTATCTCGAGCTGGGCCGACCGTTTTGGCTGGACCTGGGCCTGAGCCACCTGGTGCGAGGCGAGGCGCAGCTGGTACCGGCCATGTCGCGCAAATGGAAGCAGATCAACAAATTCATCGAAATCTTCGCTGCCGCGCTGAAGAACTCCGGCCTGGCCGAGAGCGCCGATGTCCATGTCGCCGATTTCGGCTCGGGCAAGGGCTATCTGACTTTCGCCATGCACGACTGGCTGCACAGCCAGGGCAAGCAAGCTCATGTCACCGGCGTCGAGCTGCGCGAGGACATGGTGCGTTTGTGCAATGAAGCCGCGCAGCGCCATGCCATGGCCGGCCTGCGTTTCGACCATGGCGATGTGCGCAGCTACACACCGCTGCGTCTGGACGTCATGATCGCCCTGCATGCCTGTGACATCGCCACCGACCACGCCATCCATTTCGGCCTGCGCACCGGTGCCCGCGTCATCATGTGCTCGCCTTGCTGCCACAAGCAGATCCGCCCGCAGATGCAGATGCCGGCTCAGCTGCGCCCGCTGCTGCAGCACGGCATCCATCTGGGCCAGGAAGCCGAGATGGTCACCGATGGTCTGCGTGCGCTCTTGCTGGAGGCCGAGGGCTACGACACCCAGGTCTTCGAGTTCGTGGCTCTGGAGCACACCAGCAAGAACAAGATGATCCTGGCTGTCAAACGCAGCCAGCCCCTGAGTGCCGCCCGCCGCGCCGAGCTGCAGGCCCAGATCGCCGAGATCAAGCGCTTCTACGGCCTGCGCGAGCAGTGTCTGGAGACCTTGCTGGCGGCTTGAGATCGGTGGCTGCGAGGGACAGGCTTCGGCACTGAACCGTCATTCGCTGAGATTTGAATACGAACGCAGAGTGCGCGGAGGTTCGCAGAGGTCGCACAGAGAGAGAAGAAGAGCGAGGATTGTGTTCTCAGCGTCCTCTGCGGGCCTCTGCGAACTCTGCGTGCTGAAACTTCTCCGCGAACGACGGCTCTGTGCCGAAAGTAGCCCAGCAAAAAAGGCCCTGGCGTTGCCGCCGGGGCCTGTCAAAAGCGCAAGTCACCGCCCGGGACAGCGCCTTCGGAGGAAGGCGGCGTGGGGCTGCGATGACCGGGATTGCGCGCGCAGCGCGGCCTTGGTGCGAGCGCGGGCGCTGGAGCGAACTCCAGCGGGGCGCACGCGGCCAGCTCGCTGTATGAACGACTAGAAGGTGTCCCAGCCGCCGTCGTCGGCCGGCGCGGGGGCTGCAGCCGGCGGCCGGGTGGCTGCCGGTGAGGGGGATGAGGCGGTCGCCTTGCGTGCGGCCGGCGCTGGCTTGGCGGCCTGCTGTTTGTGCGTGCTGGCCGGCTTGTGCTGGTGGGTCGATTTGACCGGGCTGCGCTGGGGCGCCAACGCCGCCTTGTGCGTGCCATGGAGTGCGAGCTTGAAGCTCGCCACAGCAGAGAGCAGGCCCTGGGCCTGGTTGCGCAGGCTTTCGCTGGCCGCCGCGCTTTCTTCCACCAGGGCCGCGTTTTGCTGGGTGGCGCGGTCCAACTGGGTGACAGCCTCGCCGACTTGGCTGATGCCCGAACTCTGTTCGCGGCTGGCGCTGCTGATCTCGCCGACGATGTCGGCCAGGCGCTGCACCGAACCGACGATGTCCTGGATGGTCTGGCCGGCGCGGTCGACCAGCTGGGTGCCGGTCTGCACACGCTCGACCGAGTCATTGATCAGGCTCTTGATTTCCTTGGCCGCATCGGCGCTGCGTTGGGCCAGATTGCGCACCTCGCTGGCGACGACCGCAAAACCACGGCCCTGCTCGCCGGCGCGCGCTGCTTCCACGGCCGCGTTCAAGGCCAGGATGTTGGTCTGGAAGGCAATGCCGTCGATGACGCTGATGATGTCCGAGATGCGCTTGGAACTGCCCTCGATGCCGCGCATGGTCTCCACCACCTCGCCCACCACCTGGCCGCCATCGCGCGCCACTTGGGCGGCGCTTTGCGCCAGCTGATTGGCTTGGGCGGCGTTGTCGGCGTTCTGGCGCACGGTGGCGTTCAGCTCTTCCATGGTGGCCGAGGTCTCTTCCAGCGAGGAAGCCTGTTCTTCGGTGCGCGAGGACAGATCGGCATTGCCCTGGGCGATCTCGGCGCTGGCCGTGGCCACCGATTCGGCGCCGTCGCGGACATTGCTGACAGTGCCGACCAGGCTGGTCTGCATGCGCGCCAGGGCGCTGAGCAGTTGGCCGGTTTCGTCTTGTGAATTGCTGTGGATGGCCTGGCTCAAATCACCGCCGGCCACGCGGTCGGCGGCCTGCACGGCCAGGCTCAGCGGGACGGTGATGCCGCGGATCAGGGCGGTGGACATCACGGCAGCAGCCACCAGGGCCAGCACCGAGACGACCAGCAGGCCGGTCAGGGCCGATTTGTAGACCTCGTCGCTGTTGGCGGCGGCTTTGTCGGAGCCCCGGACATTGAGGTCCACGATCTTGGTGACCGTGTCATGGGCCGAGGTGAAGGCCTGGCGGGCATTGCCGGCGGTCAGTTGGCGGGCTTCATCCTGTTTGCCCGCCGCCGCGGCGCTTAGGGCCTCCTTGACCAAGGTCTGGTAATTGGTCCAGTTCGCGCGGAAGTCCTCGTAGAGCTTGCGCTCCTCCGGGCTGGTGATGAATTTCTCGTATTGGCTCGAGTCGTGCTTGAGTTCATCAAGGGCCTTGCTGATGGCGCTGTCGGACGAGCTTGCTTGCTCGGGCGTGCTGGCGTTCACGCGCAGCAGCACGCCGATGCGATATTCGTTGAGGTCGCCGCTCATGGCGCTGGCATAGCGAACCGAGGGCATCCAGCTGCCGCTGATCTCGGCCGACTCCAGTTGGACCAAATGCACTTGGCGATAGCCGAACAAGGCCAAGAGCACGAGCAAGCCGGCCAGCAGACCGAAGGCGGCGCGGAGCTTGCCGGCGATCGTCATATTCTTCAGAAACTGCATGGAGTGGTCCCCCTGTCGGCGCATCGCCGCTGAGTTGCAATGGTGCGAGCCCGTCGGGGCTCAGCACGCATCATCGGGGGAAGCCCCGGCCAAGAAAGGTGAATCAGACCGGCCGAAGGGCGGCTGTTTCCACCGCTCGGGCGGGGATTTCCAGTGCGTTCGCTCGCTCAGTGCTTGTGCTCGGCGGCAGCGGCTGGGCTGGGGGCGCGCAGCATCAGGCGCACGGCGGGCGCCTTCAAGCCCTGGGTCGAGTCACCGCTGGCGGGCAGCTCGGCCCAGTTCCACTCGCCCTTGACGCAGCTCTGGCGCACCTTGAACCAGATCGCGCCGAGCGTGTCGGGCAGGCTGCCGCGCAGCACGAACTCGTCGTACCACTCGTCTTGCAAATAGGCGGCTTCGTTCTGCGCGGTCCAGCTCAGCTCCACCACGTCCTCGGTGACGGTGCGGCCATGGCTCTCGTAGGGCTTGGCCAGCTTTTCGCGCTTGACGGCCAGGGTCCAGCCGGCCTTGGGCATGGGCTTGGCACCGCGCAAGCCGGCCGGCAGGCTGACGGTGACCCGCGTCGTGGCCGAGCCCTCGCAGCCATGGCCCACGCGCAGCACGGCCTTGTAGGGCGTGCCGGCGATGGCCTCGGGCTGTTCCAGGGTCACATGGGCCAGGGCGCTGCTGCCAGCGCCGAGCATGGCGAGGGTGGTCAGCAGCAGGGGCAAGATGGTTTGAGTTTGAAGTTTCATGTGCGGGTTCTTTCTCGATCAATCAATCAAAGGTCGAACTTGAGCTCGGCGTGATAGCTGCGGTTCGGGTAGGGGTGGAAGGCCCAGTACTTGTCGTTGTTCAGGTTGTCGATGCCGGCAGCCAGGGTCCACTGCTTGTCCAGCTTCCATTGCAGGCGCAGGTCACCGGTCAGGAACTTGGAGAAGCCTTGATACGTGTGGCCGTTCGGGTCGCTGTTGTTGAGCGTGCCGTACTGCGGGCCGGAGTAGCGCAGGCCGTAGCTCAGATGCAGGTTCGGCTGGATGGCATAACTGGCCAGCACCGTGGCGCGCCAGCGCGGCACGCGCGGCTGTTGGCGGCCGATGGTGTCGCCGGGCGTGCTGACAAAGCCGCTGTTCTCCAGGATCTTGGAGTCGGCATAGGTCAGGCTGCTTTGCAGCTCCAGGCCCTTCAGGCCTAGGCTTTCGCCCAGATCCTGGGCCGAGTAGGCCAGCTCCAGGCCCAGGGTGCGGATGCGGCCGATGTTCTGCACGCTGCTGATGGTCTTGCTCGGGTCGGCCGGCTTGCTGCTCAGCTGCGAGTACAGCGCGTCGCGTGTGTTCTCGTGGAACAGGGTGCTGCGCAGCTGCTGCTTGCCCTGGCTCCAGCTGGCGCTGAACTCGCTGGTCCAGCCGCGCTCGGGCTTGAGATCCGGGTTGGTCGCTGGGTCGTTGGGCAGGTACACACCAGTGGCGCTGACGCCGCCTTGGTAGAGCTCGCCCACGGTGGGCATGCGCACCGCCCGGCCGGTGGAAACGCGCAGCGTCCAGTCCTCGTTCAGCTCATAGCCCAGGGCCGCCTTGGGCGATAGAAAGCGCTGCTTGCGCGCGGCAAAGGCCACGGGCGTGCCGTTGGCGGCCGTCTTGCGGCCGTCCATGGCCTGCCATTCCTCGGCGCGCAGGCCCAGCACGGTCTTCAGCGTCGGGCTCAGGGTCCAGCTGTCCTGGGCATAGGCGCTGCGCAGCTGGGTCTTGCCGCTGAAGGCGGTGAACAGGGCGCTGGGTGCGCCGTGGATCCAGTCCTCGGTGTCCGAGGTGGTCTGTTGCCAGACATAACGCTCTTGCTGCAGGCCCAGGTCCAGCACATGGTCGCTGCCGCTGGGGCGCCAGATGGCCTTGGCGGCCAGGGCGGTCCAGCCGGTGCCGCCCAGATCGGTCAGGCGGCCGGCACCGCCCTGGTCGGCCGCGGGGCGGGCCAGGCTTTTCGGGCTGCTGGGCGAACGGGCGGTGTCACTGCGGTAGTCGTACTGGCTGGCGCTGAGCTCGAAGTCGAAGGGGCCGCGTGTGTAGCTCTTCAGCGTGAGGCCATGCATCAGGTGGCTGAGCCGGTCACGGCTCTGGCCGAAATCGGTGTTGGCAACGCTGTACTGCTTGCCGTCGATCGCGATATTGGCGCCGCTGTAGACGGTGTTGCCGCCGGCATCACGCAGATAGCTTTCGCTCACGCCCTCGCTCTG
The DNA here is from genome assembly GCF_025717675.1 of Paucibacter sp. DJ2R-2. Classification (GTDB taxonomy): domain Bacteria; phylum Pseudomonadota; class Gammaproteobacteria; order Burkholderiales; family Burkholderiaceae_C; genus Paucibacter_A. The sequence continues at coordinate 80,453 of NZ_JAJIRT010000012.1, read as the reverse complement.
GTTGTGCCACCAGGCCAGGCTGTAGCTGGCGCGCAGCTGGCTGTCGAAGTCGTAGGCCAGCTTCAGCTTGGCGTGGTCCTGCACCGTGTGGTACTGGGTGCCGGTGCCGAGGATTTGCCAGGGCGCATTGCTCTTGTCGGCGTCCAGCACCGCGCCGCTGACCGGCAGCGAGGCCGCATTGACCGGCTTGCCGCTGGACACCAGCTTGGTCACAAAGGTCAGGGGCTGGCCTTCGCTGTCCAGCCGCTTGACATGGATCCACCACGACAGGGCGCCGGCCCGGTCGCCCAGCGAGGCGCTGGCCTGGTGGCCGCTGTAGCTGCGATGACTGTTGTAGAGATCAAAAGGCTGCTGGAACAGGCCCAGCTTGGCATGGGCTTCGAAGGCCTTGGGCATGCGGGTTTGGTAGTCCACCACCGCGCCGACCGAGTTGCCCGAGTAGGCGGCCGAGAAGGGGCCGTAGAGCACGTCCACGCGCTCGATCTCTTCGGGCGTCACCAGGCCCCAGCGCGGCGTGAAGCCCGCACCATTGCCCAGCAGGTTGGAGAGCTGGATGCCATCAGCAAACACCAGCGAACGGGCGCTGTTGCCCGTGCCCGAGGCGCGGGTGGACAGCACGGCGTGGTTGTAATCGCCGATATAGCGCTTGCGCACCAGCAGGCTGGGCAGGTATTTCAGCGCGTCTTCCGCGTCGGTCGCGTTGATGGTGCGCGCGATCTCGACCGCGCTGACGCCTTCCATGGTGGTCGGGATCTGGCTCGGCAGCGAGCTCAGGGCCTGGCCGCTGATGCTGACCAGGCCGAGCTTGTGCGTCGGGCTGGCGCCGGAGGGTTCGCTGTCAGCGGATATTTTTTGAGACGTCTGATTGGCCGCGACAGGGCTGGCGCCCTCGTCGCAGTCGTCACAGGCCAGGGCGGTCAGAGGCAGGTAAGCGGCGGCCAGCGCCAAGACCAGGGCGGTCGGTCGGGGGATTTGATGCATGGGCGGAAAGATTCGCACTCGATCGATTCAGCCTCGCGCCGGGCGTCACACAGCGGTGGCGGCCGAGCGCGAGGCTCAGAAAGGAACACAGGGGGAGAACAAGGCCCTGGAACACCGCAGCGGCTGGCACGCCAAAACACGCGTGCGGCAAGGCTGCGGGCCGGGGCCCGGCTGGTGAATCAGGCCAGCGAGAGGAGGGGCGGTGCGCGCGACTGCGGCGGCGCCCAGGCATGCATGCTTTGCGGCGCGCTGAGGAAGCGCACCGGCATGGCCTGGCGGAGTTGATTGAGCAGGGGCAGGGCCTGCAAGCTGGGCGGCGGGGCAGCCGCCTGCTGGGCCTGCAGATCGCAGGCCGGGCAATGGTGGAACAGGCCGTGCAGCGAGTCCTTGTCCGCCGCCTGGCGCGCGGCCAGCACCGATTGCTGGGCGCGTGGCGAGACCACGCTGCTGCGGCAGATCTGGCTCCAGCTGCTGGGCTCGCCGCGCAGGGCGCCCAGCATCTGGCTCAAGGCCGGCGCCAAGGCCATCAGCAGCACGCAGCAGGCCACCCAGCCGCTGAAGAAGCGGGCGTGGCGGCGGAGCTGGGTCAGGTGAAGCACGGCTGCGATCATAGGCAAGCGACCTGGGCCGGACGCTTGCGCTGGGTCATCATCAATGCTTGTGGGCGTGCTCGGCCGCGGCGGGTTTGCCCATGGGGCGGGCCTCGGCCTTGATTTCTTGTTCCACGCGTTTCTTGTCGCGACCTTCGAACACCAGGGTCAGATCCACGGCTTCGCCGGCGGCCAGCGGCTTCTTCAGGTCCATCAGCATGATGTGGAAGCTGCCCGGCTTGAGTTCCACCAGTTGGCCGGCCGGCAGGTCCAGGCCGTCGACCGCACGCATCTTCATGGTGCTGCCTTCCATCTTCATCTCGTGGATCTCGGCCACGCCGGCCACCGAGGAGCGCACCTCGATCAGGCGGCTGTCGCTCTTGGCCTTGAGCTGCACGAACGCACCGGTGGCTTTTTGCGGGGCCACGGTCGCGCGCACCCAGGCCTGGCTGATGTCCACCTGGGCCCAGCTGCTGGCGCTGGCAAGCAGACCGAGGGTGGTGGCGAGGGCAAGGGCAAGAGGGCGCAGAGAGGTGCTCATGAGGTGTCGGTGTCGCTGGCTGAAGTCAGGGCGCGATTCTATGAGCCTGGCGAATGCCGGCCTTGATGGCGCGCAAGAACTCAGAGCTGGGCGCTGTTCTGCAACTCAGCCGATTGGCCCAGCAGGCCGTAACGCCGCATCACCTCGCGCCACTGGCTGTCGGCGCCCATGGTCTGGGCCAGCTGCAGCAGGCGCTCGCGCAGAGGCTCTTGCAGGTCACGTGACAGCATCAGGTGGCGCTGGTAGCGCATGCGCGGCTGGGCTGCCACATGGATGTGCTCGTCGAACTGGGGCAGGCGCTGGCGCCACCAGGCCAGGCCGCTGCGCGACAGGAACAGCAGATCCACACGGCCCAACATCAGCATGCGCAAATTTGCCTCCTGGGTGAAGGAATCCAGGCGTTGCAGCTCGCCACGGGCGACCAGCGGGTCGGCATCGCTATAGACATGACCATAGATGCCGCCCAGCTTCTGGCCGCGCAGCGAGGCCGGGCCCTCGTACTCGAAGGGCTTGCGTTTCAAGGACAGCACCAGGTCCTCGTCATTCATCACGGGCGCCGACCAGATCAAGGCCTGCGCCAGCTCGGGCGAGGGGAACCAGGCGGGCGAAACCCAGGGGACCAGCCCGGCCCATTGCGGCTGGCGCACCTGGACATCGACACGCCGGCGCGGCAGCAGCTCCAGCTCCACCGTGTCCAGCACATCTTCGGCTCGCTGCTTCAGCCACGTCGCCAGCTCGAAGCTCAGGCCCTGCTGCGGGCCCGTCACGAAGGGCGGGTAGTCGTAGTAGCTGAGCAGCTTGAGCGGAACGGGCCGGCCAGCCTCAGCCAGTGATTTGCCCAGCGCCAATGCCGTGGCCGAGGGCCAGAGGCCGGCGGCCAAGCCCAAAGAAGGAAGCAGCAAACGGGCGCGTCTTGTGTCCACGGCGTCGGTCGGATCCATCGGTTGCGAGTGAGCAGTGTGGCATGAACCGAGGCTGTTCCGAGCTTTCAGGCGCCGAGCAGGTCGAGCAGGCTGCGGGCGATCACCTGGGTGGCGCGGCGCAGGTCTTCCAGCTGCAGGTGCTCGTCGGCCCGCTTGGCATTGCTCTCCAGCACCGTGCGCGGCCCGGCGCCGTAGATGGCGGCCGGAATGCCATGTTCGCCGTAGAGCCGCACATCGGTGTAGAGCGGCGTGCCCGAGGTCGGGATGGGCTCGCCGAACACGGCTTCGCCATGTTTCTGCAGGGCCTCGACCAGAGGCTTGTTGCCGGCCTGGGGCTTGAGCGAGCGGGCCAGCAGCAGGCGTTTGATGTCCACCGTCACGCCGGCGGCGTTGCCGCCGCAGCGGGCCGCGGCGCCGCGGATCAGCTCACGCAGATTCGCTTCCACCGCCACCGGGTCTTCCTCGGGAATCATGCGTCGGTCGAGCTTGAACACCACACGGCCGGGCACGACATTGGTGTTGCTGCCGCCCTCGATGCGGCCGACGTTGAGGTAGGGATGGTTGATGCCAGGCACCTCGGAGCTGATCTTCTGGTACAGATCGTTCTGGGCGTAAAGCACTTGCAGAATCGCCACCGCGCCTTGCAGCGCGTCAATGCCGGTGCTGGGGTAGGCCGCGTGCGAGGCCCGGCCGTGCACCGTCACTTCGAGCTGCAGGCAGCCGTTGTGTGCTGTCACCACCTGGTAGCTGAAGCCGGCGGCCAGCAGCAGGTCGGGCTTGCTGAGGCCTTGCTTGAGCAGCCAGCCCGGGCCCAACTCGCCGCCGAATTCTTCGTCGTAGGTGAAATGCAGCTCCAGACCGCCGCGCAGGGCCACGGCGCCCTCGGCCTGCAGGGCCTCCAGCGCGCGCAGGGCGAAGGTGTAGCTGGCGAAATCGCTCTTGCTCACGGCGGCGGCGCGGCCATACAGGCGGCCATCGACGATCTCGCCGCTGTAGGGCCCATGGCTCCAGCCCTCGCCGGGCGGCACGACATCGCCGTGGGCATTGAGTGCCACCACCGGCCCGCCCTCCGCATAGCGCCGGCGCACGATCAGGTTGGTGATGCTCTCCATGCCCTGGGCCTGCACCAGTTCGGCGGGCACGGCGTGCTTCTCGGCGCTCAGGCCCATGGCCGCCAGCAGCTCGGCGGTGCGCTCGGCATGGGGCGCGTTGTTGCCCGGCGGTGTGTCGGTGGGCACCTGCACCAGGGCTTGCAGATAGCGCACTTCCTCGTCGAAATGGGCGTCGACCCAAGCGTCGAGCTTGGCGTAGTTCAGGGCGGCGTTTGTCATGGCGTTTGGCCCTCCGCGGCCAGTTGATCCAGCAAATGAGTAAAAGCCTGGGCGGCCAGTTCGATGTCGTCGTTGTTGGTCGACTCCAGCGGGTTGTGGCTGATGCCCTCGTTCTGGCCGCGCACAAAGAGCATGGCCTGGGGCATGCGCTCGTGCAGCTTCATCGCGTCATGGCCGGCGCCCGAGGGCAGGTGGAAGACCTGGCAGCCGGTGGCGGCCACGGCGCGTTCCCAGCGGACTTGCCAGCTGGGGGCACTGGGCGCGGCATTGGCGGCCAGGGTGGGCTGCAGCGTCCAGCTCAGGCCGCGCCGCTCGCAGATGCGGATCAGCGCCTCGCGCACCTCGGCGTCCAGCGCGTCGCGGGCGGCGTCGCTGGGCGCACGCAGGTCCAGGCTGAACTGGCAGCGGCCGGGGATCACATTGATGGAGCCGGCCGGTACTTGCAGCTGACCCACGGTGCCAACAGTCTCGGCGCCAGCGGCCGCCAGCTGCTCAACAGATAGCAGCAGCTCGGCCACCGCGGCTGCCGCATCGCGCCGCTGGCCCATGGGCGTGGTGCCGGCATGTGCCGCCTGACCGATCACCTCGCCCAGGTAGCGCCGGCTGCCGTTGATGGAGGTGACCACGCCCAGGGCCAGGTCTTGCCCGTGCAGCACCGGGCCTTGTTCGATGTGAACCTCGACAAAGCCGAGGTAGCGGGCGGGGTCGCGCGCCAGCGCCGCGATGGCCTCCATCGTGCCGGGCAGGCCGGCGGCCTGCATGGCCGCGCGCATGGAGATGCCCTCGCGGTCTTGCAGCTCCAGCCAGGCCGGATCGAACTGGCCGGTCAGGGCGCTGGAGCCCAGGAAGGTGGCCGGGTAGCGCTGGCCTTCCTCTTCCGAGAAAGCCACCACCTCGATGGCAAAAGGCAGGCGGCGCCCGCTGGCATGGAGCTCGCGCACGCAGGCCATGGGCAGCAGCACGCCGAGGCGGCCGTCGTGCGGGCCGGCATTGCGCACGGTGTCGTAGTGGCTGCCGGTCAGCAGGCGTGGTGCATCAGGGCGGGCGCCGTGATAAGTGCCAACGACATTGCCAACGGCGTCGATGTTCACTTCGTCGAAGCCGCATTCACGCATCCAGGTCGCCAACTGCGCGGCCACGGCCCGGTGGGCCTCGGTCAGGTAGGTGACGGTCAGCTGGCCGGCTTCGAGAAAGCCGGGCTCGGAATGCCGGGCCAGCGCCTGCGCCCAATCCCAGATGCGGTTGCCGAGGATGGGTTCGACCCCGAACTTGTCATTCAAGCGGATCTCGGCGATGCGGTGGATCTGGCGCAGGCACTCGGCCCGCTCCACCTCCGCCGGCTGGGCCAGGCGGCGCGCAAACGTGGCAATGATCTCGTCCCGGCTCAGGCCCTGTCCACGCGGCCCGCGCACGGCCAGGATGAAGGGCCAGCCGAAGCGTGCGTTGTAGTCGGTGTTGAGCTGCTGGATGCGCGCGAACTCCTCGGGGCTGCAGTCGCTCAGGCCCGCGCGGCTTTGCTCGCCCGTGGATTCAGCCGTCAGGCTGCGCGCCAGCATGGCCTTGCCGGCCAGCTCGGGGTGGGCGCGGATCAGGCCCAGCTGCTCGGCCTCGCTGGCCTCGCGCACCAGCTGGGCCAGGGCTTGCTTCAGAGCCGTCAAGGTTTTGAGAGGCCGTGAATGCCGCAATGCGGCAGCCCGCCGGGCGATCCAGGGCGAGTGCTCGTAGACGCCGTCCAGCAGGGCGACGAAGTCCTCGACGCTGGCCGCGTTCAGGGTGTTCAGGTTCAGACTCATGGCTCAGCGTTCCCAGACAAAGGCGGTGTTGGCGTCGAAGGGGTGGGTGGCGCGCCAGTGGCGGGCGAGGTCGATGCGGCGGCAGATCCAGACGTGCTCGTGCTGCTGCACATGGTCAAGAAAGCGCTGCAGCGCTCGCATGCGGCCGGGCCGGCCCAGCAGGCGGCAGTGCATGCCCACGCTCATCATGCGAGGCGTCTCTGCGCCTTCGGCGTAGAGCACATCGAAGCTGTCGCGCAGGTATTCGAAGAACTCGTCGCCATGGCTGAAACCCTGGGGCAGGGCGAAGCGCATGTCGTTGCAGTCGAGCGTGTAGGGCAGCAGCAGCTGCGGCGCCAGGCTGCCGTCGCTCTTGCGCACGTTCAGCCAGAAGGGCAGGTCGTCGCCGTAGTAATCGCTGTCGTACTCGAAGCCGCCGTAGTCGGCCACCAGGCGGCGGGTGTTCGGGCTGTCGCGGCCGGTGTACCAGCCCAGCGGGCGCTCGCCCAGCAGGCGGGTGAGGATGTCCATGCCGCGCTGCAGGTGCTCGCGCTCGGTGGCCTCGTCCACGTTTTGATAGCTGATCCAGCGCCAACCGTGGCAGGCCACTTCATGGCCCAGGCTTTGCAAGGCACTGCAAAGCTCGGGGTGGCGCTCCAAGGCCATGGACACGCCGAACACGGTCAGCGGCAGGCCGCGCCGCTCGAACTCGCGCAGCAATCGCCAGACGCCGACGCGCGAGCCGTACTCGTAAATGCCTTCCATGCTCAGATGCCGCGCCGGAAAGGCCGGCGGGTTGAACATCTCGGACAAAAACTGCTCGCTGCCGGCATCGCCGTGCAGCACCGAGTTCTCGCCACCTTCTTCGTAGTTCAGCACGAACTGCAGGGCGATGCGGGCCTGGCCGGGCCACTGGGCCTGCGGCGGCTGGGCGCCGTAGCCGATCAGGTCGCGGGGGTAGTTCATCGTGAGCTCCGAAAGATGTGGCGAAGAAGCAAAGAACTCAAAGGCAAGCACAGAGGCACAGAGGTTTTGTTCATATCTTTTCTGGCCTGTCTCTGTGTCTCCGAGCCTCTCAAGAAACAGAATCCAAAGCACGAACGCAGAGCCAACAGCCGAGGGACGCAGAGCGCGCAGAGCTCATTGCTGCAGCCTTTGCTCTCTCTGCGTGCTCCGCGTTTCTTTGCGGCCTCTGCGTACGTGTTTCTTCATTTGCGCCGGGCGCCGACAGTAGCCTTGGGTGCTCTGTGGTCTATCTTGCATTTCGGCCATCCAGTACTTCCGCAAGACTCGCCACGCGCGGCTGCAGGCGCAGGCTGGTTTCTACATGGCCCAGGTGATCGCGCAGCAGCTTTTGTACCGCGCGCTTGTCGCGCGCCTCCAGCGCGTCGACCAGGGCCACATGCTCGGCATGCGACTCGGCCGCCGAGTGGTCGCTTTGGTACATCAGCGAGATCAGGGAGCTGCGCGAGAGCAAGTCGCCCAGCAGCTGGGCCAGCACCTCATTGCCCTGCATGCGCGCCAGCAGGCGGTGAAAGTCAGCCAGAAGGCGGGTGCGGCCCGGCACATCGGTGCGGGCGATGGCCTGGGCCTCGGCCTTGAGGTGCTGGCGCAGCTCGGCCAGCTGGGCCGGCGTGATGCGCTCGACCAGCTGAGCCAGCAGGCTGGATTCCAGCATGCGCCGCACCTCGAAGACCTGGCGCGCTTCTTCGACGCTGGGTTCGGCCACAAAGGCACCGCGCGCCGGCGTCAGCGTCACCAGGCGGTCGCGGCTGAGTTGGTTCAGGGCCTGGCGCACCAGGGTGCGCGAGACGGAAAAAATGTCGGCCAGCTTCTGTTCGGCCAGCTTGGTGCCCGGCATCAAGCGGCGCTCGACGATGGCCGCGGTGATGGCTGTGGCGATGCGCTCGGTGCTCGAAGCCGGTTCCACATCGGCTGCTGGGCTTGAAAGGGCAGGGGGCGGGGCTTTGGCTCGCATTGTGTGCTGAAGTGTATACACTTTGGGTTTGTTGCGGCCATGCCTGGCCGACGGAGATTTCGATGGGCAAGCTCACCACCCATGTGCTCGACACCATGCACGGCAGCCCGGCTGCCGGCATGGCCGTGCGCCTCTACCGCATGGACGCCAGCGGCAACCCGCAGCTGCTGCAAAGCCTGACATTGAATGCCGATGGCCGCGCCCCAGCGCCGCTGCTGGAAGGTGAGGCCTTTCAGCCCGGCCGCTACCGCCTGGTGTTCGCGGCGGCGGCATACTTCAAGTCGCGCGCCGTGGCCTTGCCGGAGCCGGCCTTTCTGGATGAAGTGCCGCTGGATTTCGGTATTGCCGATGCAGGCTCGCACTACCACGTGCCGCTGCTGCTCAGCCCTTGGAGCTATTCCACCTACCGTGGCAGCTGAGCGGCTCGGGATTCCATCGACATGGGTGCATTGAGCCGCGAGATCGCCGCGCTGGAATTGCTGTTGACGCGGGAGCCCGCGGTGCTGGTGCGAGTGGCCGGCGTGCAGGGCAGCGGGCCTCGCGAGCTGGGCGCCTGGATGGCACTCAGCGCCGGTGGGCAGGTCGGCAGCATTGGCGGTGGTCGGCTGGAGTTCGACGCCAGTGCTGAAGCGCGGGCTTTGCTGGCTGCGAATGGACCTGAACCGGGCGGCGTTTTGCGCCGCTATGCCTTGGGCCCCAGCCTGGGTCAATGCTGCGGCGGCGTGGTGCAGCTGCGCTTCGAGCGCCTGGGGCCGGCGGACATTGCCGGCCTGCGCGCCCGGCTGTTGGCGCCCGAGGCGCGCCAGCCGGTGGCCTTGTTTGGCGGCGGCCATGTCGGCCGGGCCATCGTCAAGCTCCTGATCGATCTGCCGTTTGAGCTGCAATGGCTGGACAGCCGGGACGAGGTCTTTCCGCCCGAGCTGGCGGCGCAGGTCCATCTGGCCGAGCACTCGCAGCCGGTGCAGGCCGCGGTGCCAGGTCTTGCCTCGGGCTCGCAGGTGCTGATCATGAGCTTCAGCCACGCCGAAGACCTGGACATCGTCGCCGCCTGCCTGGCGCGCCAGCGCGAGCGCGGTGATCTGCCCTTCATCGGCCTGATCGGCAGTGCCAGCAAATGGGCGAGCTTTCGCCAGCGCCTGCTGGCGCGGGGTTGTAGCGAGGCCGAACTGGCCCAGGTGCGCTGCCCGATCGGCCTAGCCGGCATCCAGGGCAAGCAGCCGGAAGTGATCGCGGTGGCGGTCGTGGCGCAGTTGCTGTTGCAGCTGAGCGGCGGCTGACGGCACTGAGCCGTCGTTCGCGGAGAAATTTCAGCACGCAGAGTTCGCGGAGGACCGCAGAGGACGCTGAGACTAGAAATCCAGCTCTCTTCTCCGCGACCTCTGCGGTCCTCCGCGCACTCTGCGTTCGTATTCAAATCTCCGCGAACGACGGCTCAGTGCCGGATCCTGCCGCGAACGATCTCGTGCTTGGGTCATCGAGGCTAGTCCGAACGGCTCATGCGACTTGGCCGCTGCGGTGAGGAATTTCACGCGATTTGGGGACTATGGCGTCCGTCTTGATGCTGTTGACCGGAGAGATCCCCATGCGTACGAAATTCAATCAAACCGCCCTGGCTGCTCTGGCTGCCTTGGCCGGCCTGGCCGCTGCACCGGCCCAGGCCTGGAACACCTTGGACGGCAATGCCCCCTTGGTGATTGCCCACCGTGGCGCCTCGGGCTATCTGCCTGAGCACACGCTGGAAGGCTATGCCAAGGCGATCCAGCTGGGTGCCAACTACATCGAGCCCGATCTGGTGATGACCCGCGACGGCATCCTGGTCGCCCGTCATGAGCCGGTGATCGGCGATTCGACCAATGTGCGCTCGCTGGCCCAGTTCGCCGACCGCATGACCACCAAGACCATCGACGGCGTTAAGTACGAGAACCAGTACTTCGTCGAGGACTTCACCTTGGCCGAGCTCAAGACCCTGGGCGCCATGCAAACCCGCGCCGGCCGCCCGACCGAGTTCGATGGCCAGTTCAAGGTCCCGACTCTGGACGAGGTGATCGCCCTGGCCAAGGCCAAGAGCATCGAGACCGGCCGCACCATCGGCATCTATCCCGAACTCAAGCACTCGACGTATATGCAAGGCGTGTCGCAGAGCCTGGGTTTCGGCAAGACTTACTTCGAAGACAAGCTGGTCTCGACCCTGCATGCCGCCTACGGCAACACGGGCTCGGCTCCGGTCTTCATCCAAAGCTTTGAAGTCAGCAATCTGCAGTACCTGAACACCAAGACGGACATCAAGTTGGTGCAGCTGGTCGATGCCGACGACGTCAATGCCGACGGTTCGATGTCTCTGGTGGCACCTTACGACCGCCCCTTCGATGTGGCCGTGCGCAATGGCAAGCTGACCTTTGCCGATCTGGTCAGCAATGTCGGCCTGTCCTTCGTCGCGACCTACGCCGACGGCGTCGGCCCCTGGAAACCCTATCTGCTCAAGACCGTGGACGATGGTATCGACCGCAACGGCGATGGTGTGGTCAATGGCAAAGACCGCCGTGTCGACGGCAGCACCGGCGTGATCGAAGCGGCCCATGCCAATGGCCTGTTCGTGCACACCTGGACCTTCCGCAACGACGCCTCCATGCTGGGCTTTGACAACCCCCAGAAGGAAATGGAAGCCTATCTGAAGCTGGGCGTGGACGGCATCTTCACCGACTTCACCGACACCGGCGTCGCTGCAGTCGCTTCCGTCCCCGAGCCGCAAACTTATGCGCTGCTGCTCAGCGGCCTTGGTGTGATCGGCTGGCTGGGTCGCCGCCGCAAGGTCTGACCCCCGGCGCTGCAGCCGCAGCACCCGCCGACGAAACCGCCCCGCTGATCCCGGGGCGGTTTTTTTATGCCGGCAGGGTGCCGCTTCGCTTCACCATCCTGAACCTAGGGGTTTCGTCCGCTCCGCATGTCGCCCAAGATGGCCGCCGGCTCCGCGTCGCCCACCTGGGCGGGACTGCTGGCCACCCCTCAGCAACATTGTTCAGGAGACAACAACCATGGCCAGCAAAACCCGCGCCGCGTCCAAGACTCCGGCCGCCGCCGCCAAGCCCTTTCCCATGCCCAAGCCCAAGGCGGCGTCCTTGCACATCGGCCTCAATGCCGTCAGCCCGACGGCTTATGGCGGTTGGAGTGGCCCTCTGGCGGCTTGCGAATTCGATGCCAATGACATGGCGGCGATCGCCAAATCCAAAGGCATCGCCAAGCCATCGGTGCTGCTGACCAAGAAGGCCACCCGCGCCGCCGTGCTGGCGCAGATGCGTGCAGCCGCCAAGACGCTGAAGTCGGGTGATTTTTACCTGCTCAGCTACTCAGGCCATGGCGGCCAGGTCGGCGATGCCAATGGCGACGAGCCTGACAAGAAGGACGAGACCTGGTGTCTCTTTGACGGCCAGCTGATCGACGACGAGCTGTATTTCGAGCTCAGCCGCTTCGCCGCCGGCGTGCGCATCCTGGTGCTGTCCGACAGCTGCCACAGTGGCAGCGTCACCCGAGCCTTCCCCGCGCCGCCGCCGCCGGCCGACCAGCGCCCCAAGCTCATGCCCGAAGAAGTGGCCAACCGCGTCTACCGCGAGCACAAAGCCTTCTACGACAAGCTGCAGAACGAGGTGCTGGCGGCTGCGACCAAGGTCGCGGTGGACCCCGATGCCGCCCTGGCCCTGGTGGGTGCCGCCGCGCACGCCACCGCCTTGGTCGGAGCTTTCGGCCCGTCCGTGGTCTTGATCTCGGGCTGCCAGGACAACCAGACCTCCATGGACGGCCCTCACAACGGCGCCTTCACCGGCCAGCTGCTCAAGGTCTGGAACAACGGCGCCTTCACTGGCAACTACTCGAGTTTCCATGCCCGCATCCGCGCCGGCTTGCCGCCCAGCCAATCGCCCAATCTCTTTGTGCTCGGTGCCGCCGCCAGCTTCCTGGCGCAGAAGCCTTTCACTGTTTGAGCCGAGTCGGAGCCCGCCATGCCTGCTGCCAAGATCTCCCTCCACCTCAGTGCGCGCGCTGCCGCCCAGGCGCAGCTGCCGCAGCTGCTGAACCCGGCTACGCGCGCGGCCGGCACCGCCCAGGAGCAGGCCGATGTGTTCTTGCCCGAGGGTTATCTGCAGCCTCTGGCCAGCTACGAGCTGAGCCCGGCGGCGCGCAGCAGTGCGGCCGCTGCAGCGCCGCAGCGCAGCGATCTGGCGCCCGAGACCTTGCTTCTGATCGAGCTGGCCGATGGCAGCAGCTTGATCACCAGCGTCGCGCGTCTGCAGCAGAGCCTGCAGCTCAGCCACCCCGAGTTGCTGGACCCCGAGACCGGGGCCATCTTGCTGGAGCAGCTGCGCCAGCAAGGCGCTGCACCCAGCCGCGGCCTGGGCGAGGCGGCCGGTGGCCTGATCAGCAAGGTCTTCAGCATTGTGGCCGGCGACAAGCCTGACGCCATCATCCAGCTGGCCCTGAGCAAGCTGGCAGACAAGGCCGAGCTGGGTGTCAGTTGGGCCGGCACACGCGCCCTGATGTGGGCGATCGAGAGCCAGCTGGACCAGGAGCCCGGCCTCTACCGCTGGGTCTCCGCCACGGGCAAGGCGCAAGACCTGGCCCCCAGCGGGCTCGATCTGAAAAAGCCGGTCGATCCGGCCACCGCCAAGCCCCTGCTGGTCTTCGTTCACGGCACAGGCTCCAGCACCTTGGGCAGCTTTGGCGAACTGCGCAGCGGTGACCGCGACCTCTGGGGGGCACTTGAGGCGCGCTTCCCCGGCGGTATCTTCGGCTTCGAGCACCGCACGCTGTCCGAGAGTCCGATCGAGAACGCCATTGCTCTGGCGAGCTCTTTGCCCATCGGTGCCCATGTCAACCTGGTGTCGCATTCACGCGGCGGCTTGGTGGCCGACCTGCTCTGTCTGGGTGATTTCGACCGCCTGATCGAGCATTACGCCTATGCTTTCGAGGGCATGGGTGTGGCCGATGAAGAGGAGAACCGTCGCATCCGCGGCGAGCTCGACACGGCCCATGCCGAGCAGCGCGAGCAGCTGCGCACCCTGGCCACCGTGCTGCGCAAGCGCCGCCTGGTGGTGCAGCGTTATGTGCGCGCCGCCTCGCCGGCCAGCGGCACCAAGCTGGCCAGTGGCAACTTCGATGTTTTCCTGTCCGGCCTCTTGAGTCTGATCGGCCGCGTGCCGGTGTTTTTCGGCAGCCCCTTGTACTCGGCCTTCAAGCGCGTGGTGATCGAGATCGCCAAGAACCGCACCGATGCCCACTTGGTGCCCGGCATCGAAGCCATGCTGCCCGACTCGCCGTTGGCGCGGTTGCTGCGTGAATCGCCGGTGCGGCCGGGCACGCAGATGGCGGTGATTGCCGGCGACATCGAGGGCGGCAGCCTGCTGCGCCGGCTCGGCGTGATGCTGACCGACTACCTGCTATTCGACATGGACGACAACGACCTGGTCGTCAATACCAGCGCCATGCTGGCTGGCGTCGCGCCCAAGTTCGATGCCCGCGTGCTGTTCGACCGCGGCGCCGATGTCTCGCATTTCCGCTACTTCGTCAATGCCGACACGCGCGGCGCTTTGCGTGACTGGCTGACCCATGCCGAGCCTGCCAAGCTGCCAGCCTTCCATGCGCTGCCGGATCAGGCAGGCTTTGCCGCGGCCATGGCCGCCGCCCTGGAGGCGAGTGCCAGCCGTGCGGTCGGCGCTGACCTTCGGCCCATCGTCGTGGTGCTGCCTGGCGTGATGGGCTCGCATCTGCGTGCCGGGCCCAAGGACCGAGTCTGGTTCGACCCGCTGGACATCGCCGCTGGCGGCCTCACGAAGCTGGCCTGGCAGGACAGCGGAGCCGGCGTCGAGGCCGACGAACTGTTCGCCATGTTCTACGGCAAGCTTTGCGAGCAACTGGCTTCCAGCCACCGGGTTGAGCCTTTCCCCTACGACTGGCGCCAGCCGCTCGATGTGCTGGCCGAGCGCCTGGGCGAGTTCCTCGACCGGCTGTTGAAAGAGAGCGATCAGCCCATCCGCCTGCTGGCCCACAGCATGGGCGGCCTGGTGGTGCGTGCCTGCATCCACAAGCGCCGCGCCGTCATGGACGCGCTGATGGCCCGCGAGGGCGCCCGCCTGCTGATGCTGGGCACGCCGCACCAGGGCGCGCATTCCATGGTCGAGAACCTGATCGGCAAGGGCGACACCTTGCGTACCTTGGTGCGCCTGGACATGGCGCACAACATGCAGGATGTGCTGGACATCATTGCCGGTTTCCGCGGCGCGCTGCAGCTGCTGCCCAAGCCCGGCTTTGTCGACACCTTCCAGGGCCTGCCCGAGGGCGGCGCCAGCTTGGCTTACCAAAAGGCCGAAACCTGGACCGAGCTGAAAGGCCTGGTGCGCGATTTCTGGTTCGGCAAGGGCCGCGCCGGCACGCCGCCGCAGCCCGTGCTGGACGCCGCCAGCTGGCTCTGGCAGCAGGATGGCCTGGCCCAGCCCAGCCTCCCCGCGGCCTACACCGCCAAGAGCATCTACATCTTCGGCCAGGCGCCCAACACCCCTTGCGGCATCCGCATCGAAGGCGCGGGCGAGTCGCGCCGCCTGAAGATGGTGGGGACGACACGCGGGGATGGCACGGTCAGCTGGGATTCCGGCCGCATCGGCGGCATCGGCCGCTTTTTCTACATGCCGGTGGCCCATGGCGACTTGACCGCCAGCGCCGCCCACTTTGGTGCCTTGGTCGAGCTGCTGACCTCGGGCCACACGGCCCGTCTGGCCGTCAACCCGCCGGCGCAGCGCGCCATCGAGCTGGCCACGCCCATCCACTACGACGCCGGCCCGCCGAGCGCCGAAGACCCTGACGCCTTGCTGCGCGGCTTGCTCGGGGCCTCCTCGCGCGACCGCGTGCCGGCCCGCACCAAGCGCCGCCTGGAGGTGCAGGTGCGTGCCATGGACCTGCGCTTTGTCACCGACCCCATTTTGGTGGGCCATTACGAGCGCGACCCGATTGCCGGCGCCGAAAGCCTGATCGACCGCGAGCTGCTCAATGGCGAGCTCAGCGAGCGCCACAGCCTGGGCCTGTACGCGGGCGGCCGTGGCACGGCCACGGTGGTGCTGCGCGTGCCCGGCGACGCCGAGCGCCGGCGCGGTCATCTCAGCGGCGCGGTGGTGACCGGCCTGGGTTCCTACGACCGGCCGCTCAACCCGGCCGATCTGACCGAGGCGGTGCGCACCGGGGCGCTGCGCTACCTGCTGCAGGTCATCGATGTGCTGGGCAAGGGCGAGCGTGAACTGCCCCTGGCCAGCCTGCTGCTGGGCTATAACTCCTCGGCCAATCTGACCGTGGCCGCATCGGTCGAGGCCCTGGTGCGTGGCGTGATGGAGGCCAACGCGCGCTTCTTCGCCACCACCGGCCTGAACATCCGCATCGGCCGCCTGGACCTGATCGAGCTCTACCTCGACACCGCCATCAGCGCCACCTATGCCTTGCGCCAGCTGAGCGCGCCACTGAGCGCCCAGGCCGAGCGACAGGGAACGGCCCTGCTGTGCCGCCCCGAGCTGGCCCAGGGTGAGGGCTGGCGCTCACGCCTTTTCGATGCCGGCAGTGCCAGCTACTGGCCACGCCTGATCATTGCCGATGCTGACCGCAACCCCGATGCGCCGGCGCCGCAGGGCTCTGGGGCGGCGCCCCTGGCCCGGCGCCTGCGCTACACCTATGTCGGCCAGCGTGCGCGGGCTGAATCGGTGGCGCTGCAGCGCCAGCCGGGCCTGGTCGAACAACTGGTCAGCCAGCAGATCGGCAACCCGAGCTGGAACGAGGACTTCGGGCGCCTGCTGTTCCAGCTGATGGTGCCGCATGATTTCAAGGACGCGGCGCGGCAGTTGGACCGGGTGGTGCTGGTGGTTGATGCCTACACCGCCAATCTGCCCTGGGAGCTGCTGCTGGCCGACGACCCCGAGCGGCCGGCCGAAGAAAAGCTGCCCCTGGCCCTGCGCACGGCGGTGGTGCGCCAGCTGGTCGCGCCGCGCTTCCGCAATGTGGTGCGCCAGGGCAGCGGCCGCCGCGCCCTGGTGATTGCCAACCCCAGCAGCGAAGGCTTTGCCAAGGGCTTCCCGCGGATCGGCGGCCAGCCCAGCGGCACGCCGCCCGACCTGCCCGGTGCCGAAGCCGAAGGCAATCAGACGGCGGCCTTGTTGAGCCGCATCGGCTACGAGGTCGAGCCCCTGGTGGGCAACTGGCTGCGCGCCAGCGATGTGCTGGCCAAGCTCTACAGCCGGCCCTGGCGCCTGCTGCACATCTCGGCTCACGGTGTCTTCAATCTCGTTCATGCCGACGGCCGGGCTCGCAGCGGCGTGCTGCTGTCCGACGGCCTGCTCATCACCGCGGCCGAAATCGACGCGATGGAGACCGTGCCCGAGTTGGTGTTCCTGAACTGCTGCCACCTCGGCCAGGTGGACCCGGCGGCCAAGGGCCAGGGCAGTAACAAGCTGGCTGCCAGCGTGGCGCGTGAGTTGATCGAGATCGGCGTGCGCTGCGTCATCGTCGCAGGCTGGGCCGTCAACGACGAGTCGGCGCGGCGCTTCGGCGAGGTCTTCTACGAACAGCTGCTCTTGCGCCGCCAGAGTTTCGGCGACGCCGTCTTTCGCGCCCGACGCGCGGTCTGGGACAGCCGCCCCGAGGACATCACCTGGGGCGCCTTCCAAGCCTATGGCGACCCGGGCTGGGTGGCTGAGCCTGCCGGTCAGGCGCAGGGCTATGGTGGCGGTGATGGCGAGCCCGGCAGCGATGGCCCGCCGGCCTATGTCTCGCCCGAGGAGCTGCTTGACGAGCTGGCGCGGCTGCGCGCCGAGTTGTCGCGCCGTCGCGAGCCCCTGAGCGAGGGCGAGCTGGCCGCTTTGGGTCAGCAGGTGCGCACGTCTCTGGCGCAGCGCTGCTCGCCCGCTTGGCTGCAATTGCCGCAGTTGCAGTCGGCCCTGGGCAAGACCTGGATGGAGCTGGGCCAGCTGGGCCTGGCCCGCGAGGCCTTGCTGCTGGCCGTGCAATCGGTGGATCGCGCCGGCGCCGTGCCGATCTCGGATCTGGAAAAGCTGGTCGATGTGGAAACCCGGCTCGGCGAGGCCGAGGCGGTGGCCGCGTGGTCGGCCGGCAAGCCGCTGGACGGTCCTGGCAGCGCGCTGATCGAGCTGGCCCTGCAGCGCCTGGATGGCCTGGATGCTTTGCTGGCTGGGCCGCAAGTCGAGGCCCAGCCCCCGGCCAGCCACAGCGAACGCACGGCCTTGCGCGGCAGCGCTTGGCAGCGCCTGGCGGGCCTGCAGGCCCGCCGCCTGCTCAGCGCGCGCCTGGACCCGGCCCAGAGTGATGAGGCGGCTCGCCTGATGAACCTAGCCTTGCAGCGCAGCGTGGCGGCTTACCATGCCGGTGAGGGCCAGCCGGGGAGCGAGAGCTTCAGCCCCTGCCATGCGCTCTACCGCCTGGCGCTGGATGCGCTGACCGATTGGCAAAGCCCGGCCCAGCGCGAAGCGGCCATCGCTCTGGCCCAGCAATGCCGCAGCAACGCCGCGCAGAGGTTCGCCATCGAGCCCAGCCCCTGGGACTTGCTGATCCAGCCCGAGGCTTTGTTGGTCGAGCGCCTGCTGGACGGCAGCCTGGGCCGGGACGGCGAGGACGGGCGGCGCGCCTATGAGGACCTGGCCGCCACATATCTGGAGGCTTTGCAAGGTGTGACGGCCCGGCCGGCGCAGCTGGAGGCCATGGTCAAGCGCCTGGAGCGCCTGGCCCGCTTCCATGAGGCCCTGGCCTTGGTGCAATTCCATGATGGCGCGCTCGAACGCACGGCCGCGCATCTGGCTGAGCTGGCCGCACGCCTGCTGCCAGGTCGGGCCATGGCCAGCGAGCGAGCCCCGACGGCCACTCCGGACGATGCCGTGCTCAAGCCGGCCGGCGGTGCGGTGAAACGGGCGGCCAAGGCGGGGGGGGAAGCGGGCGGGAAGGCCACTGTGAAGGCGCCCGGCAAGGCCTCCGGGAAGGCGAGCGTGACAGCCACTCCAAGGGCCACTCCAAGGGTCGCGGCCAAGACCGTCAAGTCGCGCCGCCGCTGAAAACCCGCCTTATCGAGGCGGGCGGAACTGTATACACTTTGCCCACTCGTCGCAGCGGAGCGCTGCCGTCCCAGCGTGCAGCCTCGGCTGCACGAGGCGCCGGCAGAGGAGTCGGGCCAGGCATTGCGCTGGCCCCACGCGACAGGGATTGCAGCTCACAGCGCCCGCCTGTGGTGAGCCGCCTTGTGGACTCGGAATCGCTCGCATGGACTTTCTTTCGCCCGCCTATCTGCTGGATTGGGCCGCTTTGCTGCTGCGCTGGTTGCATGTCATCGTCGGCATCGCCTGGATAGGCGCCTCCTTCTACTTCGTCTGGCTGGACAACCATTTGCGCAAGCCCAGCTCGCCCGAGCTGCTGGCGCGCGGTGTGGACGGCGAACTCTGGGCCGTCCACGGTGGCGGCTTCTACAACCCGCAGAAGTACATGGTAGCGCCGCCCAATCTGCCGCAGCAGCTGCACTGGTTCTACTGGGAAAGCTACTGGACCTGGATCAGCGGCTTTGCGCTCTTTGTTCTGCTCTATCTATTCAATGCCAACACCTATCTGATCGATGCCCGCGTGCATGACTGGACCGCGCCGGCCGCTGTGGCCGCGGCCCTGGGTTTCCTGGTCTCGGGCTGGCTGGTCTATGACCAGATCTGCCGCCGTTTCGGCCACAAGGCCGACGGCAGCATCGGCAACGACGCGCGGGTGCTGGGCTTGATCGCCATCTTCATTGCTGCGGCGACCTGGGCGGCCTGCCAGCTCTTTGCCGGCCGGGCGGCTTTTCTGATCATCGGCGCCATGATGGCCACCATGATGAGTGCCAATGTGCTGGTCTGGATCATCCCGGGGCAGAAGCGGGTGATCGCCGAGATGCGCGCCGGCCAGGCAGTGAACCCGGTGTTCGGCCAGCGCGGCAAGCAGCGCAGCGTGCACAACACCTACTTCACGCTGCCGGTGCTGATTGCCATGCTGTCCAACCACTACGGCATGCTCTACAGCCACGCGCACAACTGGCTGGTGCTGATCGCGCTGATGGTGGTCGGTGTGCTGGTGCGGGTGTTCTTCGTCAAGCGCCACAAGGGCGAACAAGCCTGGGGCCTGGTGGCCGGCGCCCTGGCGGTGCTGGCGGCGCTGATCGTCTGGATGGCACCGGCCAAGCCAGCCGCTTCACCGCTTGCCGCTGCCGCTGCCGCGCCCAGCATGGCTGAGGTGCAGGCCGTCATCACCCAGCGCTGTGTGCTCTGCCATAACGCCGAACTCGCACAGAAAGGCATTCAGCTGCACAGCCCCGAGCTGATCCGACAGAATGCCCAGGCCATTTACCAGCAGGCCGTGGTGCAACAGCTCATGCCCATGAACAACGCGACCCAGATCAGTGCCGAAGAGCGTGCCTTGCTGGGCCGTTGGTTCGAGGCGGGCGCTCAGCCCTGAGGCCGCCGCTCTGATGTTTGCCGACCCCAAGGCCTTGCTGCGCCAGCTCTACGACGCTGCCGTGGCGCGTGCCTTGCCGGCGCAGCATCTGGCGGCGTTTTTGCCGACCGCGCCGCCGCGCGGCCGTACTTTGGTGCTGGGCGCCGGCAAGGCCGCCGCTGCCATGGCCCAGGCGCTCGAGGCGGCCATTCAGGCGCAGTGGCCGGCCGAGGCTCCGGTCTCGGGTCTGGTGATCACGGCCTATGGCCACCGCCCGCCCGGCTATCGGCCGCGCCGGCTGGAGCTGTTGGAGGCGGCGCATCCGGTGCCCGATACCGCTGGCGAGGCCGCTGCCGGGCGCATGCTGGCCCTGGCCCGGGGCTTGAGCGCCGACGATCTGGTGATCTGCCTGATCTCGGGCGGCGGCTCCTCCCTGCTCAGCCTGCCGGCGCCGGGGCTGAGCCTGGCCGACAAGCAGGCGCTGAACCGGGCCCTGCTGCAGAGCGGCGCCTCCATCAGCGAGATGAATTGCGTGCGCAAGCACCTGTCGGCCATCAAAGGGGGGCGGCTGGCTGTGGCTTGCGCACCTGCGCAAGTCCTGACCCTCTTGATCAGCGATGTGCCCGGCGACGACCCGGCCGTGATCGCCTCGGGCCCGACCGTGGCCGACGCCAGCCGCTGCCAGGATGCGCTGGCCATCTGCGCACGCTACGGCTTGCACCTGCCGGCCGCCGCGCGCGCTGGCCTGGAGTCGGGGGCCTTCGAAACGGTCAAGGCCTCGGAGCCCTTCTGGGCGCAGCATTCCTTGCACATGCTGGCCACGCCTCAGCACAGCCTGGAAGCGGCAGCCGAGGCCGCGGCCGCCCTGGGTCTGCGCGCCCACATCCTCAGCGATGCCATGGAGGGCGAGGCGCGCGAGGTGGGTCGGGTTCATGCGGCGCTGGCGCTCGCCGTGGCCCGGCGCGGCCAGCCCTTTGCCAAGCCCTGTGTGCTGCTGTCAGGCGGCGAGACCACGGTCAGCTTGGCCGCGTCGCCGCCTGGGTCGGCCGTTGCCTTGAACAGACAGAGCGGGCAGGGCGGTCGCGCCACCGAGTTCCTGCTCGGCTGTGCTATCGCCCTGGACGGCGAGCCCGGCGTGTTCGCGCTCTCGGCCGACACCGATGGCATCGACGGTGTCGGCGACAACGCCGGTGCCTTCCTGACGCCCAGCAGCCTGGCACGAGCCCGCGCCCTGGGCCTGAACGCCCAGGCCGAGCTCGACGCCCACAACGCACGCGGCTTCTTCGCGCCCTTGGGTGACCTGCTGGTGACCGGGCCCAGCCACACCAATGTCAATGACTTCCGGGCCTTGTTGATTTTCTGAGGCAGCGGGCGGCGAGGGCGGCATCTGTTGACCTTGCTCAAAGACAAGAACGAGCATCTGGCCGACATTGGCAGCCAACCCCTGCTGCTCATGACAACGCTCATCTTGGACAAGGTCCTCACCCCCGCTGCCCATCCGCCTGCCGCCGCACCCCTGGTGCCGGCTTCGGTCTGGTCCACGCTGTTCGGCCCGCCGCGTCTGGCGGCCGATGAGCTGCGCGGCTTGCAGGAGCTGGCCCAGGTGCGCAGCCTGTGCAGTGGCGCTTGCGTCTTCAAACGCGGCGAATCCGCCGACACTTTGTTGGCCGTGCTTGAGGGTGCGGTGGGCCTGGGTGCCCATGCGCCCGGTGCACCGGGGTCGGCCACGCAATTCCATCTGGAGCGTGCGGTCCATGGCCCGCAGTGGCTGGACAACAGCAGTGCCTGGCTGGAAAAAGGCCGCAGCCAGGATGCCCAGGCCTTGATGTCGGCGCGTCTGCTGGAACTGCCCGTCAGCGGCGTGCGGGTGCTGCTGACACGGCACCCGGTGATGAGCGAGCGCCTCTTGCAGTGTCTGGCCCAGTCGGTGCAGAACCTGACCGGCGCTGCCCATGATCTGATGGCCAAGGACGCACAGAAGCGCTTGGCCACCTGGCTGCTGCAACGCAGCCCGGCCAGCGGCGAAGAAGTGGCCTTGCGCGAACGCAAGCGCGAGCTGGCCGCCCAACTGGCCATCACGCCCGAGACCTTGTCGCGGCTCTTGCGCCAGCTGATGAGCGCGGGCCTGATCGAGGTGCGCGGCTACACCATCAAGCTGCTCAATCTGGCCGCTTTGCAGACCCTGGCCCAGGGTTGACGGGCGCCACCCCGCTGCGCTCGCAGCGAGTGTTGGCTGCAAGTTGAAAGCACCGGCTTCGCGGTGCATTTGCTGGCTTTGATCCCTGCTGCGGCTCCCTTAGACTGCAAGCGTGCCCAGGCCCCAGAACACGCTAGGAGACCAATGTGACCGCAGCAGCCATGGCAGCCGCCGAAAAGTTTTTCGAGAAGAACAACGCCCTGCCCACCATGCCCGAGGTGGCCAGCCGATTGATACGCAGCTTTGACGACGAGAACATCAGCTTGGCGGCCATCGCCGACCTGATCGGCAAGGATGCCGCGCTCGCCGCCAAGGTGCTGCGCCTGGCCAACTCGGCCCGCTACAGCCCCTCGCATCAGATCTCCAACCTCAGCGACGCCGCCGCGGCCCTGGGCATGGAAACGCTGCGCAATCTGTCGTTGGCAGCCTGTCTGTCCAATGCCTTCCCGGTGGTCAAGGGTCTGGACCGCACCGCGTTCTGGCGCCACAGCATCGCCACGGCCGCCTATTCCCGCATCCTCAGCCGCATGTTGCAGCTGGACGCCGACACTGCCTACCTGGCCGGCCTGATGCTGCGCACCGGCCAGATGCTGATGGCGCTGCGTGACCCGGAGCTGGTCGCCGATGTCGAGGCCCATGCGGCCGAGCCGGGCAGCCGCTTTTCGCTGGAGATGCATCGCTTCGGTTGCACCCATGCCGACGTGACCGCCTGCCTGGCCCTGCATTGGCACTTCCCTGCGCCCATGATCGAGGCCTTCAAGGACGCCGACACGCCGATGGAGATCCGGCCCTTCTCGCTGATGGCTGCGGTGCTGCATCTGGCCGAAGTGCTGGCAGACGCGGCCGAGCACCATGACAACCCCAGCCAGGCGCTGCTGGTGGCGGTGCCGGAATTGGTCGAGCACCTGCATCTGGACCTGGCCTTCCTGGAAGCCAAGATCACGGCCGCCGGCGATGTGACCAGCGATGTGGAGCAATTGCTCAACTAGCAAGACCTGACCCTTCCCGCTGCAAAACAGGCCGCGATCGCCACGATCGTGGCCTGTTTTTCTTGATCCGGCCGATCCTCATGGGGCCACTTGCGGCAGGGTGCGGTCGTTTGCTGAGACTTGAATACGAACGCAGAGTGCGCGGAGGACCGCAGAGGTCGCGGAGAAGAGAGCAGGATTTCTAGTCTCAGCGTCCTCTGCGGTCCTCTGCGGTCCTCAGCGAGCTCTGCGTGCTGAAACTTCTTCGCGAACCACCGCTCGGTGCCGATTCCTGCCACGCAGGCCGCAGCGCTGATGCGAAAATCTGTGGTTTGCTGTCATCAAATTGTCATAAATCAGCACAAGTCCTTGTTGACACGGGCAAAATCCCGCCGCACCGCAGGTCCCCATTTTCAGTTCCCAGGAGTCATCGATGTTCAGTAGCCTGATGCCACAACGCAGGGAGTTCTATGAGCTTCTTGCCGCGCACTCAGACCGTGTGGTCGCCGGAGCCAATGCCATGTTGCGCCTGGTCAACTGCCTCGGCGAGCGCAACCAGGATGTGGCGGCGCTGGCCCAAGAGGTTGATCAGAACGAGAAGAGCGCCGACAAGATCAAGGCAGCCTTGATCCAGCTCTTGCACAAGTCCTTCACGACGCCGATCAACCGCGACCAGATCCACACCCTGACCATCGAGATCGACCAGGTCATCAACGCCCTGCGTCGCGTGGCCCAGGCCGTCGAGATGTACAACATCAAGGACTCCACGGTCGAAGGCCGTGAAATGGCCTCCCTCGGTGCCGATGCCTGCCTGCGCCTCAATCAGGCCGTCAGCCTGCTCGGCGACAAGAAGCGCACCGGCGACATCATCGAGCTGTGCAAGCAGATCGAGGTCATCGAATCCAAGGGAGACCGCATCGAACGCAGCGCCGTGACCCGTTTGTTCGAGGCCGGCGGCAGCCCCTGGATCGCCATGAAGATGCGCGAGTTCTACGGTCTGCAGGAAGACGTGCTGGACCGCTGCGAAGACGCCGCCAAGACGATTGAAGAAATCCTGATCGAGAACTCCTGAGGACATGTCATGGAAGGATTAACGATCAGCATCTGGGTGCTGGGCCTGCTTATTTTTGTGGCCCTGGCATTCGACTTCATGAATGGCTTCCACGATGGCGCGAACTCGATTTCGACCATCGTCGCCACCGGCGCTCTGACACCCAAGCAAGCCGTGGCCTTTGCGGCCTTCTTCAACTTTGCGGCCATTTGGGTGTTCCAGCTCAAGGTGGCCGCCACCATCGGCAAGGGCACGGTGGACCCGAGCTTTGTCGACCACTACGTGATCTTCGGTGCCCTGATGGGCGCGCTGATCTGGAACATCATCACCTGGTACTACGGCATCCCCTCGTCCTCGTCCCATGCTCTGGTCGGCGGCCTGATCGGCGCCACCATGATCAAGGCCGGTTCGGGCGCGCCCATCGTCTGGAGCGGTTTCGGCAAGATTCTGGCCTTCATCGTCATTTCGCCCTTTGTCGGTTTCATGCTGGGCGGCTTGCTCATGGTGGCGGTCGCCTGGGCCTTCCGCAACCGTTCGCCGCATCAGGCGGGGCGTTGGTTCAAGAACGCCCAGCTGGTCGCCGCGGCCGCCTACAGCCTAGGCCATGGCGGTAACGATGCACAGAAGACCATTGGCATCATCTGGCTGCTGTTGATCTCGGCCGGCGCAGCCACCACCGATGTGCACACCTTGCCCAACTGGGTCATCTACTCCTGCTACATCGCCATCGCTTGGGGTACGTATCTGGGTGGCTGGCGCATCGTCAAGACCATGGGCACCAAGATCACCAAGCTGAACTCGGTCAGCGGCTCCTGCGCGTCCATGGGCGGCGCCATCAGCCTGGGTCTGGCCACATTGGGCGGCATTCCGGTGTCCACCACCCACACCATCACCGGCGCCATCGTCGGCGTCGGTGCGGCGCAGGACGTCAAGGCGGTGCGCTGGGGCGTGACCTTCAATCTGGTCGTGGCCTGGGTGCTGACGATTCCGGCCTCGGGTCTGATTGCAGCGCTGTTCTGGTACATCGGCCGCGGCCTCCTCTGATGCCTTGCCGCACGCCGACTCCGAATGAGATTCTGAAATGAGCAGCCACCTGACCCCCAAACGCAACGCCTTCTTCGAACTGCTGGCCTCGCACACCACCCGCATGGTGGCCGGTGGCAATGCCACCTTGCGCCTGATCACCGGCCTGGGCCAGCCCGGCGCTCAGACCCTGGAGCTGATCGAGGAGGTGCATGAGTACGAGACCAGCGCCGACAAGATCCTCCAGGACTTGATCCGCCTGCTCTACGAGAGCTTCACCACCCCGATCAACCGCGACCAGCTGCACACCCTGGCACTTGATCTGGACCGTGTGCTCGACGAGCTGCAGCATGTCTGCAATGCCGTGGGCGCCTACCGGATCAACGAGACCACCCAGGAAGCGCGCGCCATGGCGACCCTAGTGGCCGACGCCTGCTTGCGCCTGGACCGCGCCGTGCTGGCGCTGCCGGACAAGACCCGTGGCCAGGAGACCCTGGACCTGTGCAAGGAGATCGACCGCATCGAGCATGAAGTCGACACCTTGCGCAAGAGCGCCATCAAGACCATGTTCGAGCAAGAGGGTGATGACGCCGCCGCTTGGCGCGCCATCAAGCTGCGCGAGCTCTACTCTCTGCTGGAAACGGTCATGGAAGCCTGCAAGCGGGCCGCCGGCACGATCGAGGAAATCCTGATCGAGAACGCCTGACTTTCCGGGTGGGAGGGGTGGCGCGCAGGCCTGCCGCAGCGCCATCCCCCTAAGCTGAATGAGGTCCCGGGTGCGCTGAGCCTTTCGCCCCATCTGCCAATTCCGTCACAATGCCGTCGCCCCCGAACAGGGGCGATTTTTATTTGTGGAGGGAGAGGGGCGTGAATTCGGCCGACCATGTGCACCTGCTGCGCCTGAACGAGCAGGCCAGCCGCGATGAACCTGAGCGTTATCGCCGCCGCGTGCTGCGCTTTGCCCTGCTGGGCTATGGCGCGGTGTTGCTGTGCGCGTTGCTGGGCCTGGCCGGCTTGTTGACGCTGGCCTGGCATTTGCAGCAAGGCGGGCGGCCGGGCGCCTGGATGGTCTGGTTGGGCCTGGGCTGCCTCGGCCTGCTGTTCGCGGCCTTGCAAGGTTTGCGTGTGCCCTTCGAGGCGCCTCAGGGCGAGGTGTTGACTGCACAAGACGCCCCCGAGTTGTTTGCCGCCCTGGAGAAAATCCGCGCCAAGGTCGGCGGCCCGCTCTTGCACAAGGTCTGGATCACGCCCGACTTCAATGCCGCCATCGTTCAGCAGCCGCAGTGGCTGGGCCTGCGCCATCGCAACCATCTGATGTTGGGCTGGCCCATGTTGGCCGCCCTGGAGCCGCGCCGCCTGTTCGCCGTGGTCGCCCATGAATACGGCCATCTGCGCGGCGAGCACGGCAAGCTCTCGGCCTGGATCTACCGCACCCGCTTGGCCTGGGCTCGGCTGAGCCGGCGTTACCGCGAAAGCAGCTCGCCGGTCAGCTGGATTTTGGGTGGCTTTGCCGGTTGGTATTTCCCGCGCTTCGATGCGCTCAGCTTCGCCCTGGCGCGCGAGGACGAGTACGAGGCAGACCGCGTCTCTGCCCGCCTGTTCGGCCCCGAGGTGGCCAGCCAGGCTTTGCTGGAGATCGCCATCAAGGCGCAATGGTACGAACAGGAATTCTGGCGCCGCCATTGGCGCCTGTCGCGCCAGCAGGAACAGCCCGCTTTCCATGCCGAGCTGCCGGTCAGCCTGCTGCGCAGCAATGAGCCCGCTTGGCAGCAAGAAGCCTTGCGCCGCGAGTACCGGCGCCTGGCCAACTTTGACGACACCCATCCGGTGCTCAAGGACCGCCTGGCCGGCCTGGCACCCGATGGCCTGCGCCCCGGCCTGCCGCGGCCGCCCGAGCCCTCGGCCGGTCACACCCTGGGTTTGCTGGGCAGCGCCCGCGAACGCATCGCTGCCGCCCTGGATGCGGCCTGGTGGCAGCTCCATGCCGCCGACTGGCGCACCCATGGCGAGCGCCTGCGCCGACTGCATGCGCAGGCCCTGGAGCTGCAGCAGCGTGCCCGGGCCGGCACACAGCCCTTGGTGGCCGATGAATGGCTGCTCTGGGCCGAGGCGGTGGAAGCGCTCAGTGAGCAAGACCCGACCCCCTTGCTCGAACGCGCCCTGAGTCTCGCGCCGCGCCACCCCCTGGTCCTGCGCCGCCTGGCCGCGCGCCACGCGCCCAAGGCCGATCTGCGCGTCGGCGAATGGTTGGAGCAGCTCTACCAGAACCACGAAGACCAGGCTTGGCTGGCCGCGCGCCTGGCGCAAGACTGGATGGATGCCGCCCAAGCGCATGATCAGGTCCTGCCGCCCGAGCAGCGCCGCCTCTGGCGCCAGCGCCTCAGCGACAGTGAGGCCATGGAGCAGAGCGCCTGGGAACGCTTCGTCGAGCTGCAACCCTGGGAGCGCACCCTGACGCCGGATCTCAGCGGCGACCAGCTGCGCGAGCTGCGCGGCGTGCTGCTGCGTGAGGGCGAGGTGCAAGCCGCCTGGGTGGGTGAACAGCAGCTCGACGTCAAACCCGCTCGCCGCCACTTCACCTTCTGGGTGCAGGCCAAGCCGGGCTGGAGCGATGAATCGGCCGATGCCCTGGCCGAACGGCTGTTCCAGGCCTTGCGCGACAGCGAGCTGCCGGGGCGCCTGCGCGTGATGGTGCTGGGCCGCCATGTCGAGCCGGCGCGGCGCAAGGTGCAGGGCGATCTGCTGAGCCTGGTGCAGCGGGGCTGAGGCATGAGCAAGCACGAGGGAGAGGGAGAGGGCGAGGGCGAGGGCGGAGCCCAGCCCCAGCCGCTCAAGCTGCGGCTGGCTTCCTATGTTCTGGGTGTGGTCGGGATGCTGTGGCTGATCTCGGCGCTGACTTCGTTTGCGGTTTCGAGTGTTGCCGCCACGGCCATGGCACTTGGCTGCGGCTGCTCGACCTTGTCCTTGGCCATCGACCCCGCGTCCCTGTTTCGCCCGGTCAGTGCAGCCGAAACGCGCCGTGCGCTCGCCCGTCAGACCAAGGCCGGTGCCGCCCTCTCGAAGGTCGGCCTGGTGTGCATGCTGACAGCCGCTGTGCTCTGGTTGCTGGGCCTCTGAAGCCGGAAGCTGCTCGCCTCAAGGCCTGCCCCTGCCGCTACCGCTGCCTGATACCGGCTCGTATGGATCAGCGATGATCGATGCCATGAACTCTCGCCCCATCCAGGCCCGCAAGCGCCTGCATCTACTGCGCTTGGCTTTGGGCATGCTGCCCCTGGTCTGGCTTTCTGTGTGCAGCGCTGCGGCGCCGACCCAGTTTGTGGCGAGCGGCGGCGAGCCCATCAAGACCCCTTTTGTTCGCAGCTCGGCCTTGCCGGCCACGCTCAGCCTCGATGCTCTGACGCCGGCTGAAATCCGTCAGATCCGCCTGGACCTGTACGCTGAACTTCAGCAGACTGCGCCCTGGCCAGTGGAAGGCATCGATGGCTGCATGGCCTGGTTCTATGTGCGAGCCTCAGCCCGCGCGTCCTGGCAGGCCGTGGGTTTTGCTGTCGACGGCCCCAGCGGCAACAACGCTGCGCTCAAGCTGAACGGCAGCCTCCGTCCTGCCCACTTCCAATACCGAATTCCCACGGACACCGAGCGGGGCTTCTACGGGGCGAAAAGCAAGCCCGGCTTAGGCCCCGGCCGCGGCTCTGCCCGGATCGTCGCATTCCAGCCGCGCGCCAGCTATCGCGAGCTGGCGCAAGCGCGCCTGGCTGAACGGGCCGGAGGCGACCGGCCGGCCCCGGACCGTTTCGAGCCCGAGTCGATGAGCCTGAGCTTGTTGGGCACGGCCAGCCTGCGGGTGCAGGAGGCCAAGATGCCTTGCACCGATCTCAAGACCAGCTGCCGACGCTATGTCTCCGCGCTGGACCAGCCCATGGTTTGGAAAGCCCTGGTTTCGGGCGAGGAGCAGGTGATCGCCCGGGCCGCGGACGCCCCGGCTGAATTGGCCATCGAAGACATGTGCCCCTTCTCGCGCAAAGGCATGGTGGACGACGCCATGAACACCCGGATCGGCGGCGCCGAGCCCGATATGAAGAAATACGGCTTTCGGCGTGTGGAGCCCCTGCGTGTGGTGCTGAAGCGCCATGCCGATGAAGAAGCTCGGAAGTCGGCGAAGCCCTGAGCCCTGAGCCCGAGGGCTGCGGCGGTGGCAGTGGCAGTGGCAGTGGCAGTGGCAATCCCGTTAGCACAGTCCCTGCGCCGCGACAAGCTGCCAGCCCGGACAGAAGACGCTGGGCAGCGGCCTGCCTAGACTGGGTTTGCCAGCTGAGCCCGAGCGCAGAGTCCTGCCTGCATCCTTGAATTCAAGGTTAGGCAGGGGCGTGGCTTTCGGTGATCGGCGGCTCGTCTTCCCACCCTCATCAGTGAAAGCCAAATCGCCATGAAGCTCTCCAAACAGTACCTGCTGATCGCCTTGGCCTCTGCGGCCGCCTTAGCCGCGATGCCAGCCCGAGCGGCAGGCGCAGGCGCCGCGCCGGCCAGCAACTCCTTGCTCTACAGCCATGCGGAGATGTTCAGTTTCGACACCGAAAGCTACCTCCTGGCCCAGGCGCCGGAGCTGGCCCAGTACGCGGAAATCATCTCTCACTGGGCCGGCTACAGCAGCGTCAGCCCGCGCGTGCTGCTGGCCTTGATCGAGCAACACAGCGGCTTGATCAGCCGCTCGGGCCAGCGCGGCGCGACCAACCGCCCCATGGGCAGCTTGTCCAAGCTGAGCGGCTTCAACGCCCAGGTGCGCGATGTGGCCGATCAACTGGCGCGCCGCCTGTACGAGCCTGCCCCGCACGCCGCCGCCGGCGAGTTCGGGAGCGAGGCCGCCGCACCCACACCGCTGCGCGCGCTGCTGTCCAGCTCCAATGGCAGCGAGCAGGAGTTCGCCGCCACCTACCAGCGCCTGTTCGGCCTCAGCTTCGACACCGAGGCCGCCCGCGCTCTGCATGAATCACCCGCCGCCAAGGACGCATCCGCCGCGCCAGACACCAGCCTGGCCGGGCCGCCGGCCGGCTTTCTGCAGTTCCCGTTTCCTATTGGCGACTCTTGGCATGTGGGCGGCGCCCACACCAACACCGGCAGCGGCAACTACCCCATGTCCTCGCTGGACATGAGCAAGGGCGGCGGCTGGGGCAGCAACCAGACGGGCGTGCGGGTTTCGGCCTCGGCAGCCGGCAGTTTCAAACGCCACTCCAGCTGCTTTGCCGAGATCGTGCACAGCGGCGGCTGGTCCACGACCTACTATCACATGGACAAGCTGCAGTACAACACCGGCGCCGCGGTGGCCAAGAACGCCTTCATCGGCAACCCGGCCAACAACCAGGCGCAGGCGCTGTGCAATGGCGGCGCATCAACAGGCCCGCACCAGCACTGGAGTCTCAAGTCCAATGGCGCCTGGCAGCACTTGAACACCGTCAGCCTGGCCGGTTGGACCATCACCGCCACGGGAAGCAGTTATGACACCAACTGCAACCGCTTCTACCTGACCAAGAACGGGGTCAAGAAGTGCTCGGGCTATTTCAGCCAGTGACCCGTTTGCTGCTTCTGCTTCTGCCGCGCCCGCTCGAGCAGCGGGCGCTCCCGCCGGGTCGAGGCGCCGCAGATCAGGGCCCAGTTGCCTTCTGGAGATGTTGGCCGAGGAATTTCTCCAGCCGGCGGGCGAAGTCGACATGGGTTTCCACCTTGCGCCAGCTGTGCCCTTCGTCGCGGTAGCTGACCCATTCGGGCGGCCGGCCGGCGGCTTTCAAGGCGGCGCGCAGGCGTTCGCCGTGCACCAGGGGCACGCGCTTGTCTTCCTCGCCGAAGGCCAGCAGCAGCGGCGCCTGAATGCGCTTGGCTTGCGCCAGCGGCGAGTTGGCGCTGAGCATGGCGGCATCTGCCTTCACGTCACCCACCAGCTCGGGCAAGACGTAGCGGCGGCTGCTCGTGCCGACGTCATCGTCCAACCACCAAGGGGAATCCAAGAGCAAGCTGGGGTCGGTCACCGCGACCCAGGCCACACCGCAGCGGTAGAGCTCGGGGTGGCGGATCAGGCCCATCAGTGCGCTGTAGCCGCCGTAGCTGGCGCCGGCAATGCAGGCCTGTTCGCTGGCCAGGCCCTGCTTCTGCGCCCACAGCAAGGCGTCCGCCACATCGTCCTGCATGGCCTGACCCCATTGCTTCCAGCCGGCCCGGTAATGCGCATCGCCATAGCCGGTGCTGCCGCGGAACTCGGGGCTGATCACCAGATAGCCGCGTGAGGCCAGAAACTGTTGCATCGCCTCCCAGCGCCAGTGGCCGCTGCGCACCCAGGGCCCGCCGTGCACCAGGACCACCGTGGGCAGCGGTTGGCCCGCCTTGCTGCCGGCAGGCTGGGTCAGCCAGACCGGGAGGTCGCGGCCGTCCCGTGCCTTGATGCGGTGCAGGTCCACCGTGGCCATGCGTTTTGGCTCAATGCCGTCCAGCACCTTGCTGACGGGCTGCCAGCGTTTGTTCGCTGCTTCGTACAGGTACAAGCGGCCAGGGTCGCGGTCCGAGTAGCTGCGCACCAGGACCACCATGTCGTCGGCGCCGCAGCGCCGGCAGTTGAGCCGGTTGACCCGCCCGGGCAGCACCTCGTCGGCCAGGGCTTGCATGCGTTTCATGCCCTCATCGAACCAGATGGTCTGCTCGCCATCGGTGTCCACGCGCACGCCCAAAGCGCCGGCACCGGCGCGATCCAGCACCAGGCCGCCCAGCAGATCGAAGCCCGGCGCGCTGATGCGCGCGGGCCGCTGCGGCTCGCCTTTGGCAAAGTCAAACGGGCTCAGCACGGCATGGCCTGCCGGGCCGTCCGCGAACTCCACATAGAGATTGCCCGTATCGTCGACCGCCGCCGGGGTGAATCGTTGAGCCAAGATGCTGGCCTCGGACAGTTTGCGCCAAGCTGCATCGCCCGGGCCTTGCCAATGCAGGGCGACCTGATCCTTGTTCAGGGTGCTGGCCACTCGGGCCTGCCCCTTGCTGTCAAACCACCATTCGATGGCGCCCGCGGGCGGGTTCTTCAGCTCCAGGCTGCGGCTGCGCCCAGTGCGAACGTTCAACCACATCGGCGTCACCGAGCGTAGCTCGTCACGGCCAAACTGCATCTCGCCCACCACCACCTCTTCGGGCAAGACCCCTTCTTGCTGCTGCGGCACCGAGAGCAGCATATGGTTCCAATCCAGGGCCTGGTTGCGCGTGTCGCCGTTGCTCACGAAAGGCTTGCCCTGGCGCCGCACCAGTTGGCGCAGATCGCTGCCGTCGGGGTTGGCGGCGTACAGACCCGGGGCATAACGGCGGTCTTCCGCGCTGCCGGCCTCCAGGTCCGCGACGCTGAAGACCAGGCGCTTGTCCCCGACCCACTCGAAGCGCACCACATCGACGTCCGAGAAATTCGCCGCGCGCGTGGTCTTGTAGCCCTCGCTGAGTTCAATCACGACGATGCCAATCCGGTCGCCGCCCTTGGCCGTGGTCAGCGCCAGCTGTTTGCCCGAAGGCGAGAGCTTGGCCTCCAGCACCGCCGGCCGCTGGAAGAATGCTTCGAGCGCGACCGGCGGGTTCGGCGCGACCGCTTCGGCAGCGAGTACCGGCAGCCCTGCGGCCAGGACGATGGTGACGATCGCGACGTTCAGCTCGCGCAGGGCGAGCCTCTTGAAAATGGATTTCTTGGTTTTCAACACTGGCTCCCTATGTTGGTATTGGATGTGGCGGGCAGGATATCAAGAGTGCGGCGCCTGACGGAGGCGCATCAGCGTCAAGGGGGCCTCAGGCTTCGCCTTGCTTCCCCTGGCGTTTGGCCTCAGCGGAGGTGGGCGCGATCGATGCTCGCCGATCCAGCGCCAGCTGCCTTGGCCGGTCGCGCGTTCAGCGCCAAGGTTCAGCGTGGCGGCGCTGCTCTCACTGCGCTGTTGCCGAGCCGCAGCGGCACCCGCTCAGTTGCCGCCGAGGAAGTCAAAGAACTTCGCGCTGCCTGAGATCGAGGACTTGTAGAACTCCGTGTAGCCGCAGTTCTTACAGGCCAGGTAACGGAAGCGCTGGTTGCTGTAGTCAAAGAACGAGGACCAGAAGCCACCCGCGGCGCGGAACTCGCCTCGCTCTTTCTCGTGGGCACCGCACTTCGGGCAGCTGGTGGCGGAGGCGTTCATGGGGTGCTGGGAGGGGAGTGGCATGGGATGTCCGTTTCTATCGATAAGTGTGCGGGTTGGGGCGCCTGCTTTCTGGCAGGCAGGAAGGCTTGGGCGGGCGGCGGGCGTTCGAAGCCAGTCAGGAGACTGAAGATACTCGTCGTTACGGAGCCAACCACTTGGCTGGCGCCCGAGCCGTGCTGTGCGAGCGCCACGCGGAGGCGATGCCGATGTCGTAGCCATGAACGATGGTGATCTGGATCAGATCCAGCTGGCCGGCCGCGGGATGGGCCGCCAGCGTCAGGGCGGCCAGCTTCTGTGCTCGTTCGGCGTTGCCGATGTCTGCGTCACGCGAGACGGCGTTGATGCTCAGATGCCGGGTGGTCTTGCTTCCCGCCGAGCTGGAGCTGGTGTACGTGGCCCCTTGATTGACCCCCGATGAAACGATCCAGGTCTCAGCGTTGACGGCGTGCAAAATCTGCCCCAGCTGCGCGAAGGGCTCCTGCTGCTGGAATTGCTGAGAAATCAGCGGAGCCAGGCCACCGAGCGCGAGCAGCAGCGCGCACACGACACGGTGAAGCTTGGGCGGCGGGCCCGCAATCTCAGCAGCCAGTGCGCCTTGCGAGGCCGCGTTCACCACAAAAGAGCCGACCAGCCAGTCGTGCAGGGACTGGCGCGAGCGCCGGTTGAAGACATAGAGGTAGAGCGTGCTCGCGCCCAGTCCAAGGATGGCAAGGCCGAACACAGCGGCCCACGCAGAGAACAAAACCCCGTCCGGCAGCTGTGCATTGTTCAGGAACCAGACCGAGCCCAGCGGCAAAAAGCGCAGCAGCGAGCGGCCCAGAGCCAAGGGCGCGCCCTGCGCATCCACCACCTTGATCTGCAACAGCCGCTTGCCCAGAGTCTGGCCGCCGGCCAGGCGGCTGTTAAGAGGGCCGAAGTAGACCAGCGCGATCAGGAAGCCGAGCAGTCGGCCCCAAGGGCCCAAACTGACCAATTGCTCTTCAAATATGGCGCCCAAGGTGATGCCGATCAGCCCCAGGGCCAGGGCATCCAATGCAAAGGCAGCGATGCGGCGCCAGAAGCCGGCGATGCTATGCGTGTCGAAAGGCTGGATTGCTGACATGAAAGAAAGTGGGTGTGGGGGCTGGTGACATGAAGCGGGGTACGTTCCTCATGGGAGAGCGAGATCACTCGCGCCCTTCGTCATTCCTGAGCACCAGATCCGACTGGACCTCTTGATCGGACAGTTCGCGTCCAATCCAGAGCACGACTTCTGACGCGCCTGCCCCCAAAGCCATTTCACGGAGTGCGCGGCGCTCAATCTGCGTGAAGCCGCCGTCGGGTGACCCCAGGGGGTGCATGACGATTCGCGGCGAGGGGGCGAACAGGCTGGCCCTGTGGGCGTGCTTGACGAAGGTCTTGAGCAGGACTTGGCCGACCGTGAAGTCGCTCACCAGGCTGCGCGGGTGAGCGAAGGGGTTGATGATTTCGGATGATTGTTCCCCTTCCGCCGCCGCCGCTGCGCGCGCGTTGGCTCCAAAGCCGAGCACCATTCGCTTCGCGCTGCCTGTGCTGATCGCCAGCTCGGGGACTTCGCTCATCTGCGCCCCTGTCTTCAC
This sequence comes from Paucibacter sp. DJ2R-2, assembly GCF_025717675.1. GTDB lineage: Bacteria > Pseudomonadota > Gammaproteobacteria > Burkholderiales > Burkholderiaceae_C > Paucibacter_A. The sequence continues at coordinate 45,839 of NZ_JAJIRT010000012.1, read as the reverse complement.
ATTTCGAATCGTCAGGAGTTCCGGAGAAATCTTGACGTAGAGCAGGGGCTGGAGATTTGAGAGCAGCATGGAAGCTTGGTACTTTGTGGTTCAGCAAGGCAGCGGCAGAACTCGCAATCTGAGCGCATGGCCGGATGTGCGAACTTGACGCTCCTGCGGGTCGATGAGGAGTCTACCGAGCCGATACTGAATTCAACGCATGCCTTGCAGGTATTTCAGGCGAGTCCGCCCGTGCTCGATCTGGCACCACATTCCCTCGGCAGGCCCCCCGGTTCCATCGCCATAAGTCTGGCTTCGAAACGTGCAGTCCGCATCACGGAAGGACTGCCATTTGCTCTGGGATGCTCTGAATGCCGGTGCGAGCTGAAGCATGGGTACTTCCGCATCTCGACTCAGAAGTATCCGCTCAACACGCCTGACCTCAACGCGAAGCAGCGTGTCAATCGACTCAACTTCCGCCGCGAAGCAATGGTTGCGCTCCACGGTGTTTGCGGAGTTCACGCATGGCATGGGCGCAGATTCCTGCGCCCATGTTGGAGTGATGAGGCCCACAGAGGCGGCAAGCAGGTAGGCGGATTTCATGATGACAGCGTGGTTTTTAAAGTAACCAAGTCTCGCAGCGGTTTGTATCTGGGGCAGCGTTATGGCCCCTGCAAGCCGATCCTCGACACTGGGCTTCAGCGGGTGGCTTGTGCCAGGCGAAATTTCAAGGCCCGGGCTCGCCGCGACCTGCAGGGCCGGTTGTAGATGTTCAGTCTGCATGTCGTTGCATTGCAACTGCTCTGGACACAGCTCTACACATGAAAAGAAACGACCAAAAAGGGTCAGGCCTTGCTATCAGGTGCGGAGGCCGGCCCTTGAAGACCTCTTTGGGCTCGCGGCCAGGTAAGGTAGCCGTCATCTCGAGGCAGGGCGTGGTGCTTGACCCATTTCCTTTGATTCTCGAACCACAAGCTTGCCATCAATGACGCGCTCGACCAAGCGACCGGCATACGCACCGCTTTGAAAATGGAACTCCGCGACGCCACGTTGCTCGACCGCCTGCTCTGGCACCAGCTCGAACTCGACGCGAACACTTGGCCCCTTGCCGCTCTTCACGTCAGGAGAAACCAGGCGCATTGTTCTCAACAACACGGTCGGCAAGCCCTTGAGTTCTGCTGCGGGTACGACCGAACTGTGGCTTCGCACCCGAAGCGCCAAGTAGGTGACTCTCGCTTTCTCCGCACGTGCAGTGACCACAAGCGGCTGGCCGTCCACAACGGCTCGAACCTCAAGCGCCTGCCAATCTATCGGCGTGTCCATGACGGCGACGCTCGGCATCGCCACCAACAACGCCACCAATGCCAACAAGACTTTCTTCATGAGCCCCAACATTTGAGCAAGTAGATCCGCAACGACAGGATGCCGCAAGGCCAGAATGAGATGAGGCACGAAGATCGCTTGCCGTTTTGGGCCCGGCTGAGAGAGGGGTTAGGTGGCATGGTGCATCCAGAGTGAAGCGATCTTTGCCCAAGTTCGGTGATACCAGCGTGGCCAATTCACCGCTCAGCTCAGAGCTACGAAATCCGAGGGCAAGGTCAGTGCAGGCCGGTCAAGCCAATCGTGGACTTGCCTTAAAGTAGTGTTTTCGGGTCTAAAAGGGAGGGATGAAAATGAAAAATGTCGTTTCAGCACTCGGAGTAGTGCTTTCGTTGGTCGCTGGAACTGCTGGCGCAGTGGGCGTGCCCGGCCAGGGCACATGGCAAACAAGCCTTCAATCGCGAGACTTGGACCATGATGGTGTCACCGATGCCTTCTATGACAAAGAACTCAATATCACGTGGCTGCGCAACGCCAATGTGAATGGTGCAATGGAGTGGGCCTCTGCCAAGTCTTGGGCTGAAGGCCTGACCATTGGGGGCGTGTCGGGCTGGCGGTTGCCCGCCATGGTGGACACCGGCACAGCAGGTTGCAATTGGAGTCTTACTGGCGGGACCGATTGCGGCTTCAATGTGCAAACCAAAGCTGGCAATGTCACCTATAGCGAACTCGCCCACCTTTGGTACGAAACGCTGGGGAACAAAGGCCAGTACGCGCCGGGAACAGGAGCACCGCAGCCCTATGGGTTGACCAATACGGGTGACTTCCAAAACCTACAGGCATCCATCTATTGGACCGGGACAGAATTCGCTCCTTATCAGGCTACGCACGCTTGGTACTTTTCTACCTTGGCCGGCTGGCAAGATGGCGACTTCGGCAAGCAAACGTCCCTCTATGCCATCGCAGTCCGTGATGGCGACGTTGTTGCCGTTCCTGAGCCTTCGACATACGCGCTAATGCTGGCAGGTCTCTTCGCTGTTGGCGTTTTGGCTCGCCGTCGCAAGAGCGCCTGAACGCTCAACTCGCCGCACAGAACCCGCTCATGCGGGTTTTGTCGTTTTAGATAGGTCGATTGGGATAGCTTGGGAAGTGCGCCGCCATGTACGCGAGTGGCGCTGAGTTGCGCCACTCTGCACGCTCCCAAATCACTGACTTCAGCTTCTCGTGCGTAGCGGGGTGTCTGTCTTTAGGCCGCTGCCAGTGCTCGCCTAACTTCGCCTCAACGCGTCGCTGGTCGCGCCAGGCCCTGCCTATCTGATCCGCGGGCTGACTTGAGTACGTAGCGCGGCCACAGCGGCGGCAAATGAAGTTCGATCTATTCAGAAGCATCCAAAGGGTCAGGCTTTGCTCTTAGAGCTTGAAATGGTGGGAAGGCCCTCAAGCGCAGCTAGGCGCCAACCCCGCTCCGCGCACAAGCGTCTTCAGAGTCTCCCTTGCACTGTCCTCAGTCTGCTTGTGACGACCCCCCGCAAGCGAGGGGCCATAACTCAAGACATTGGCCGCTTAGGCCCATAGACTCGCACCGCATAACGACACTGCATGAGGGACCTGTTGATGAGAACCTTTGTTTCGCTGGCCTGCACGATGGTGCTAACGGCCATGTCCATGGTGAGCACTGCCCATGCGGGCGTCGTACTCGGTTTTGCCCCGGGCAACAACTGTTCAGACAACCAAGAAGGCACGGGCAATGTCACCCAATGCCCCTATGGTGGTTTCATTCACCAGGGCTATGGCGACTCGGCGGGCGTGGACGTGCAATACAAGGACTTGACCCCGTATCAGGGTGGCGGCTGGGAGCGCAGTCTCTCATGGTGGGGCGCCGGCTACGGCGGCGCCAATGGCGTCTTGTGGAGCGGCGAAAGCGATGCCAATTCCCATGCCAGCATTGTGCTGAAGGCCAACGCTGGCCACAGCATCAGTCTTGAAGGACTGGGCTTGGCTTCCTACCTCCCAGGTGTCAGCACCTGGCTGCAAGTGCACGAGCTGGGCAGCAATGTGGATCTGCTGAATGAGGCTGTCTTGGTGGATGGCTCCATCGGCACTCAGATCAACTTCAATTCGTTCAGTTCCAGCAAAGGCTGGGTGATTGAATGGAAGAACTCGTCGTGGGACATCGGCCTGAGCCAGTTGAAGTTCAGTGTTGCCGATGCCCCGAACCAAGCGGTGCCCGAACCCGCCAGCCTGGCCTTGGTCGGCCTCGGCCTGGCCGCTGCGGCGCTGGGCCGGCGGCGCCAGAAGCGCTGAGTCGGTTGAAGGGTCGCCGTATTCAGCCCTGAAAAGCGGGTTCGTTTTTCAGGTGAAAACAAATGAACCCGCCCGCATGTCAAATTCCTGAGCGGCGCTTGGCCCTCCGAACTAGGGCCAAGACATGCATCCTGTTGCCGCAAGTTCAGGGCATGAGGCCGGGCTGGCGTCCAGAACTGGGCGGTTCTTCAACCGTTTGACTGACTTATCCGCCCAAGGCCTTGTTTTGGGGCTAAGAAGCCCCGATCCACAGTCATGCCAGCGCTCCAGGCGTTTGAAAGTCCGTGAATGCGAGCTTCTGGGTTGATCGGGGAGCTGGCGCGCGCTGAGTCGAATACTCTGCAATCGGGCGCGATGGTGCCGCTTGTTGGCCAGCTTGTTGCACCCTGACTTGCCCGAACCTCGCTTTCGGGGGCTTTCAACGCGATGCCGTGCGCCATACCAATGCGCTGGCGCGCAAGCAACATGGCTTCAGGGTGCGGGCTGCGCCGTCCACACCTGCAAGCCAAAGCCGCCGCCCGCGAAACCGCGGCACATGGGTGAGACCCAGGCTTGCAGCAGGTCGAAGCTGCGCCCGTTCCAGACCCAATCGAAGCTGCTACCGCAATCGCCGATGCCGCGCCCTTTGCCAAACGAACTCAAGCGCCCTGTTCCTGCTTCCAGGTTCGCGCTCATCACGTAATCGTCGGACTCCCCACCCGGCAATGGCAGCCGCAAGCGCTTGGGGGTGTAGGGCGGTTTGCTCTTGGCCAGCCAGATGCCGGAGCCGCCTTGGTAGGCGCCGCGCCCGCATTCCCGCATCACCAGGACCTCGGTGGCCGATACGCGGGTGATCGATTGCTCGGGGCCGCGGTCGTCCGGAAGGTCCTCCCAGCATTCACGCGGCGTGACGGCATCCAGGATGGGCTGCAGCAGCGCCTGGTCGGCCGCCGAGGTCTTGGGCAGGGCCGCGGCTTTGACCCGGGGTGCGGCAAGCGCTGGCAGCACCGAGCTTTCTGCCTTTGTGGGCAGTTGTGTGCCGCGCCGAACCAAGGCGCCGGGCGTCCCCACACGCCCTTGCAGATCGTCCATCTTCAGTAGTGCCGCCTTGCTGCCCGCCAAAGACAGCTGCCAACTCTTTCTACTGCTGTTCCCGCTGCCGCCTTCGGTCACCACGATCTCTTCGCCCTCCAGCACATAAGCCAGCAGCTTGGCGGTGTCCGCCGGGCTCAAGTCTATGCGCGGGCTGATGCCCTTCAGTTGCTGACGCGGGCCGAGATGGAGCGTCAGCGATTGGGTGTCCTCGTGGATTTCATCCACATCGAACTGAATGTGCACCCGCGCATGGGGGCCCGCATCACGCGACAACCACATCGTCACCGGTGCTGAGCCGGATTCCTCACTCTGGTAAGCAATGGCCTCGCAATGCCGCCGGTTGTCGCAGGCCATGGCCCAGTCTTTGAACTCATGCACGCTTGTCTGAATTTGAGCCTGGGCTGCGCTCAGGCCGCTGAGGGCGAGAGAAATGCTAGCGCAGATCGTTGTCCGCATGCGTTGAGTCCGATCGTTGTCAAGGTTGCGAGTCAGTCAGTATCAATGGGACCAAAAGCAAAGAACTCAGGGCCTGAACGACGCCATTCGGGTGGCTGCTTGGAGGCGCGAAGAACACCCTTGGCGACGTTCGATGTTTGGCGATGAAATGGCGCGTTAGCCGATTAGTTGATGTAGCGCTGCGGCCAAGAAGCCGATGCAAAGGACAGCAAAGACGAGGAACATGGCATTCGTATTGCCAGTTAGTTTTCTCTCGTCGTAGTCCTGCCGTTTGCGTTGCTCTTCAAGCGAAAGATGATCCGCAGTTTGCCCGCGTAGTTTCAGCAGTTGAGCAGAGGGGAGTCTTGAGCCGCCCCGGAGGCGCCAGGCGTCAGCGGCGAGCCATGCGAAGACAGCGGACAGGGCCAGCAAGAACAGTGTGAGCATTCTGCGCAGCCTAAAGCGTCAACAGCCGATCGAGCGCGCCGGGCATCACCGACCTGCGAGCAGCAGCCGGCATTCGGGCCGCGTGTCCAAATGCATGCTGCCTTCGCATTGTTTGCGAGTCTTCGTACATCTCTTTCCAACTGAAGAATGCTGCCGACCAGAATCTCGCTAAGTTTAAACATCACCTTGGCGACTAGGCGATCCTTCTAGGGCGCGAAACAGGCGCTATGTTGCCACTATTTCAAGGCGTTAGGCCGTTTTGCCGAGGCGGCAACGGCTTTGTGAAGCGCACGTTGGATGCCCCCGATCCGGGCGCCGAATGCTGCCGCTAGGTGCCCACGGCGCAGCTACAGAAGACTATGAGGCTCGGTCTGGCGCAGTGGCTGCCTCAAGGCGCCAGCAGCGAAGAGGCGCCGCGATGGGCGCACTGAGGTGTCTGAGGATGACTGCGCTGGCCGCTGAATTGGATTTTGCGGTTGCTCGGCTGAGCCAACTGGTGCGCCAAGCTGAGCGGACGCGAGAGACGGATGAAGGGGTTGAGACTCAGTATTTGAGACCTGCCCCCGAGTTTTGTGGCGGCTCGAGTTGGCGCTCTGCATTCCCTGGGGTCAAGTTTTGTCTTGAGGTTTCAGGCTTGAATCGGGCCCGCCTACGGAATTGCCTGGCTTAGATTGAATTGACTTGAATACCGACGGATTCTTTGAATGGATGGCCGCCGCGTTTCCATCATTGTCCAGGTAGTAAGTGACGGTGTTGCCTCCGGCTCGAGACGAGCGTACGAGCGTGTCGTTTCCTTCGAAGACTTGCCTAATCCAGACGCCCGGAGCATATGAAGACATGTACTCCAGACCTCCGTCGTCACCCCGCCTCCATGTTTCTACTTCGGAAACATGCTTGTTGCTGAAGCTCCACGGAGAACCAGCTATCAGTGCCGAGGAGAGCTTCAACCGTATGCTTTCGTCGGAAACAGACAGTTGTGAGAAAAACATGAGGACTAGAAAAATGACTGATCTCATTCAGTGAGTTCCTTAAGTTGAGGTCAAAAGCTGTCATCCGCCAAAGAGTTCTTTGCTTGGCAATGTCGGCGCGAAATTAGCTGAACGAGCAGCTTGACCTAGCTGGGCATAGGTGGGGCCTTGGCAGCACTTCCGCGGATGCTGCTCAATCCAGACGGTTCGGCCCCAGGCCACTCACCGCCCTCAACACCGCCTCCGCCGTCGCCGGCGCCCTCAACTCCGGGTCACACCCCACCGGCCCGGCCGCAGCAATTGCATCCTTGATCGCCAACAACACCGAGAACGGCAAGAGAAGGGGCGGCTCGCCCACGGCCTTGGAGCGGTGGATGCTGTCGGCCGCGTTGGCCTGCTCGTACAGCGCGACGCGGAAGTCGGGCGGGCTGTCGTTGGCGGTGGGGATTTTGTAGGTGCTGGGGGCGTGGGTGCTGAGGGCGCCGGTCTTGGGGTGCCAGACCAGTTCTTCCATGGTCAGCCAGCCCAGGCCTTGAACGAAAGCGCCTTCGACCTGGCCGATGTCCAGGGCGGGGTTGAGCGAGCGGCCGGCGTCGTGCAGCACATCGGCGCGGGTGACGCGGCTCTCTCCGGTGAGGGTGTCCACCAGCACCTCGGCCACGGCCGCGCCGTAGGCGAAGTAATAGAACGGCTTGCCCTGCAGGCGGGCGCGGTCCCAGTGCAGGCCCGGGGTGGCATAGAAACCATCGCTCCAGAGCTGGATGCGCTGCAGGTAGGCCTTGGCCACCAGCTCGGTGAAGGGCAGAGAGCGGCTGCCGCCTGCACCCTGCACATGGTCGCCGGCAAAGCGCACTTGCGCCTCGTCGCAGCCCAGCAGCTGGGCGGCCAGGGGCTGCAAGCGCAGGCGGATCTGGCGGGCGGCGTCTTGCGCAGCCTTGCCGTTGAGGTCGCTGCCGGTGGAGGCGGCGGTGGCCGAGGTGTTGGCCACTTTTTGGGTGTCGGTGGCGCTGCAGCGCACGCGCGCCAGGCTCAGGCCCAGCTCTTCGGCCACCACCTGCGCCACCTTGGTGTTCAGGCCCTGGCCCATCTCCGTGCCGCCGTGGTTCACCAGCACCGAGCCGTCGGTGTAGACATGCACCAGGGCCCCCGCCTGGTTCAGGTGCACGACATTGAAGCTGATGCCGAATTTCAGCGGTGTCAGGGCCAGGCCTTTTTTCAGCACCGGGCTGGTGGCGTTGAAGGCTTGGATCTCGGCGCGGCGGGCGTGGTAGCCGCTGCTCTCGATCAGCTGATCGGTCAGCGGCTGCAGCTGGTTGTCTTCCACGGTCTGGCCATAGGGCGTGACGTTGCGCTCGCCGGCGTCGCGGTAGAAATTGCGCTGCCGCACGAGCAAGGGGTCCAGGCCCAGGCGGCGGGCGATGGAGTCCAGAATCATCTCCACGGCCAGCGCGCCCTGGGGCCCGCCAAAGCCGCGGAAGGCGGTGTTGCTCTGCGTGTTCGTGCGGGCGCAGAAGCCGTGCAGGGCCACATGGGGCAGCCAGTAGGCGTTGTCGAAATGGCAGAGCGCCCGCGTCATCACCGGGGCCGAGAGGTCGGCCGAGTGGCCGCAGTTGGAGATCAGCTCCACCTCGGCGCCGAGGATGTGGCCCTCTTCATCAAAGCCCACGTCCCAGCGGTAGTCGAAACCGTGGCGGCGGCCGGTGATCATGAAATCGTCGTCGCGGTCCAGGCGCAGCTTGACCGGGCGGCGCAGGCGGCTGGCGGCCAGGCCGGCCACGCAGGCGAACAAGGCCGATTGCGACTCCTTGCCGCCGAAGCCGCCGCCCATGCGCCGGCATTGCACCTGCACCTGGTGGCTGGCCCAGCCCAGGGCGTGGCTGAGCAGCTGCTGCATCTCGCTGGGGTGCTGGGTCGAGCAGTGGACGAGCAGGCCGCGGTTCTCCTGGGGCAGGGCGTAGCTGATCTGGCCTTCTAGGTAAAACTGCTCCTGTCCGCCGACCGACCAGCTGCCTTGCAGGCGCTGCGGCGCTTGCACCAGGGCCGTGGCCGCGTCGCCGCGGTTCAGGTGCATGGGCGGCACTACATACTGGCCGGCGGCATGGGCCTCCAGCGCGGTCAGCACGGCGGGCAGGGGCTCGATCTTGAGGGCCTGGCCGGCCAGGGCGGCGGCGCGGCGGGCCAGCTCGCGGCTGCTGGCGATGATGGCGAACACCGGCTGGCCGACATAACGCACCTCGCCCGCGGCGAGGATGGGGTCGTCATGCAGCAGGGGGCCGCAGTTGTTCTCGCCTGGGATGTCTTCGGCCGTCAGCACCAGCTGCACGCCGGGCTGGGCGCGCAGCAGGGCCAGGTCGATGGAGACGATGCGGCCGTGGGCGATGGGCGAGAGGCCTAGGGCGGCGTGCAGCGTGCCCTCGGCCTCGGGGATGTCGTCGGTGTAAATCGCTTCGCCGCTGACATGCAGGGCCGCCGACTCGTGTGTATGGCTGCGGCCCACGGTGTGTGGGTGGAGCGTGGAGGGTGCAGAAGAGGTGTTCATGGGTGCTGTGCTCATCGCGCCTGCTCCGCATCGCTGAAACGCACGGCCTGCCAGACGCTGAGGCTGGCGGCGGGCAGGGGCGCATCGGGCCGGGTTTCCAGCCAGAAGCGGCGTATGAGGTTTTGCGCCACCTGCAGGCGGTAGTCGGCGCTGGCGCGCATATCGCTCAAGGGCTGGAAGTCCAGCGCCAGGGCGGCCTGGGCCGCTTGCAGGGCGGCTTCGTCGTTCCAGCTCTGGCCCAGCAAGGCCTGCTCGGCCGGCGCGCTGCGCCGCACGATGGCGGCCATGCCACCGAAGGCCAGGCGGGCTTCTTGCACGCGGCCCGCCTCGTCCAGGCGCAGGCTCAGGGCGGCGCAGACGGCCGAGATGTCGCTGTCGTAGCGCTTGGCGATCTTGTAGGCGCGGATGCTCTGGGTCGGGCCGGGCACCGGCAGGTGCATGGCCTCGACAAACTCACCGGGCTGCAGCGCGTTCTGCATATAGCCCAAGTAGAAGTCTTCCAGGGCCAGGCGGCGCTGCTGGCTGCCGCGGCGCAGCACGATTTGCGCGCCCAGGGCGATCAGGGCCGGTGCGCCATCGCCAATGGGCGAGCCGTTGGCGATATTGCCGCCCAGGGTGCCGGCCTGGCGCACCGGCGGCGAGGCAAAGCGCAGCCAGAGCTCGCGCAGCGGTGGCACGGCGGCGCTCAGGGCGCTCCAGGCGGCCTCGAGGCTGGCGCCCGCGCCAATCCACAGGCCGGGCTGTCCGTCGAAGCGCTCGGGCCGGATGGCCTTGAGCTCGGCCACGGCGCCGAGGTAGATCACGTCGCCCAAGTCGCGGAAGCGCTTGTTGACCCAGAGTCCGATGTCGGTGGAGCCGGCCAGCAGGCGCGCCTGCGGTTTGGCCTCGCGCAGCGCGGCCAGCTCGGCCAGGCTGCGCGGGGCGTGGAACTGGTCAACGCGGCCCGGGATGGCCGGCTGGGCGGCGGCGTAGTGCAGGGGCGGGTCTTGCTGCAGGCTGTGCAGGGCGGCGCGGGCGGGCGCCAGGTCCAGGGTTTGCTGGGGTAGCTCGAACATGCGCTGGCCCGCGTCCAGCAGGGGCCGGTAGCCGGTGCAGCGGCAGAGGTTGCCGGCCAGGGCGTCGGCCAGCTCCTGGCGGTCGGGCCGGCTGCCGCTCTGGCAGTGGCGCTCGTAGCAGGCCTGCAAGCTCATGGCAAAGCCCGGCGTGCAGAAGCCGCACTGCGACGCGTGGCAGTCCACCAGGGCTTGTTGCACCGGGTTCAGTGCCTCGGCGCTGCCCAGGTCTTCCACCGTCCACAAGGCCTGGCCGTCCAGCGTGGGCAGGAACTGGGTGCAGGCGTTGACATTGCGCAGCTGCAGCTGCCCTGATGCATCGAGCTCACCGAGCAGCACGGTGCAGGCGCCGCAGTCCCCCTCGGCACAACCTTCCTTGGTGCCGCTGCAATGGGGCTGGGCATGTTCGCGCAGATAGCCCAGCACGGTGGTGGTCGGCGCCAGGCCGTCCACGGCCTGGATCTGGCCGCGGTGGAAAAAGCGGATGGGGCGGGTGGACATGGTGTGGTTCAGGCCTGATGCAAGAGTGGGCGGTCGCGCGCGTGGCTGCAGACGACAGCAATCTCGAAAGGTAGCGCCTGCCGCCGGCTTCGATATACGATCTGGCGCATGATGACTATATGCATTGCGGCATGAACTTGCGCGCCGATTTCGACAAGATCGAGCTTCAACTCGTGCGAGTCTTGCATACCGTGATCAGCGAGCAAAGCGTCTCGAAGGCAGCCCTGCGCCTGCACAGCACGCAGCCGGCCGTCAGCGCCCAGCTGCGGCGCCTGCGTGCGCTCACGGGCGATGCGCTGCTGGTGCGTAGCGGCGCCGGCATGCGGCCCACGGCCACGGCGCTGGAGCTGCTGGAGCCGGCCCAGCGCCTGCTGCAGGACGCGGCCCGGCTCTTCGGCGCGCCCCAGCGCAGCAGCCGCGGCGCCGGTTTTGACCCGGCCAGTGCCGAGCTGAACCTGCGCATCGCCGCCAGCGACTACCTGGACCCGCTGTTCCTGCCCGAGCTGGTGTCGCGCCTGCAGCGGCTCTCGCCGGGCCTGCGCCTGGACTTGCAGCCGCTGTCGGCCGAGTTCGATTACCGCCGCGGCCTGGCCAGCGGCCAGATCGATCTGGTCATCGGCAACTGGCTGCGCCCGCCGGAGGAGCTGCATCTGGGCCGCTTGTTCAGCGACGAGGTGGTCTGCCTGGTGGCGCGCGATCACCCCCTCCTTAAGCTGCGGCCCAAGGACTGGACCGTGCAGCGCTATCTGGACAGCCAGCATCTGGCGCCCATGCCGCTGTCGGCCGGCCAGCCGGGCGTGATCGACCAGCACCTGGCCGAGCAGGGCCTGAGCCGCCAGATCGCCGTGCGCAGCGCCCATTTCGGCCAGCTGCCGCTGATGGTGGCGCGCAGCTCCCTGGTGCTGACCACCGGCCGCCAGTTCTGCAGCCGCTACCTGGCCAGCCTGCCGGTGGCGGTGCTGCGCTGCCCGGTGGCGTTTCCGCGGCTGAGCTATTACCAGCTCTGGCATGCGCTGTCGCACCAGGCCGCCGCCCAGCGCTGGCTGCGCGAGCAGGTGCGGGAGGTGGCGCGGGAGCTGGTCGCTCAAGAGAAAAGTCGACCACAGGCCGTGCTGGGTGCCTGATGGAATCTGGCGTTAGTGAAAGCAATGAATACGGACGCAGAGGCCGCAAAGAGACGCGGAGCACGCGGAGAGAGCCCAGGCTGCAGCAATGTCCTCTGCGCACTCTGCGGCCCTCGGCTGTTGGCTCTGCGTACCTGTTCTTTCAGTGACGCGGGGCGCCGAGGTACGTACAGGCGGCTCTGTGGTCTATCCCCGCAATTGAATTTGTATTTGTATTCGCCCTGAACCTGAAACATGCCCGATCATTCAAAGATGAACACGCTTGGCCCCGGCCGCAAGCTCGCCCTGCGCGGCGATCTGCTGGACTTCACTGCCCAGCCCGACTGGGGCCAGCTGGACAGCCCGGCCGTGCGCTTCCAGCCCGAGCACTGGCTGCTGATCGATGAGGCCGGCCGTATCGCCGGCACCCAGGCGCAAGAGCCCGACGCCAGTTGGCAGCAGGTGGACCACCGCGGCCGCCTGATCCTGCCGGGCTTCATCGACACCCATGTGCACTGCCCGCAGCTGGATGTGATCGCCTCCTACGGCGCTGAGCTGCTGGACTGGCTCAACCGCTACACCTTCCCGGCCGAGCGCCGCTATGCCGACCCGGCCGTGGCGGCGGCCGGCGCGGCGCGTTTTCTGGATGCGCTGCTGGCCCACGGCAGCACCTCGGCCGTGGTGTTTCCGACCGTGCACAAGGGCTCGGCCGAGGCCTTGTTCGCCGCGGCCGAGGCGCGCGGCATGCGCCTGATCACGGGCAAGGTGCTGATGGACCGCCATGCGCCGCCCGAGCTGCTGGACGATGTGGCCGGCGCCGAGCGCGATTGCATCGATCTGATCCAGCGCTGGCATGGCCGTGGCCGCCTGGCCTACGCCGTGACCCCGCGCTTCGCCCCCACCAGCAGCCCGGCCCAGCTGGCCATGGCCGGCGCGCTGTGCCGCGCCGATGCTTCGCTGTACATGCAAACCCATGTGGCCGAAAACCGCGATGAGGTGCGCTGGGTGGCCGAGCTCTTCCCCGAGGCGCGCAGTTACCTCGATGTCTACGAGCGCGTCGGCCTGCTGCATGAGCGTGCCATCCTGGCCCACGGCATCTGGCTGGACGAGACCGACCGGCAGCTGCTGGCCGCGCGCGGCGGGCAGGTGGCGCACAGCCCGTCCAGCAATCTCTTCCTGGGCAGCGGCCTCTTTGACTGGCCGGCGGCGCGGGCCAGCGGCCTGGGGGTGAGCATGGCCAGCGATGTGGGCGGCGGCACGAGCTTGTCCATGCAGCGCAATCTGCTGGACGCCTACAAGATCCAGGCTTTGTCAGGCCAGCGCCTGAGCGCCTGGGTGGCTTTGCATGCCGCCACCCGCGGCGCTGCGGAAGCCCTGGGTTTGCAGCAGGAAGTGGGCCACTTTGGCCTCGGTACACTGGCCGATGTGTGTGTTTGGGATTGGGCCCGTGGCCCGGTGGCCCAGGCACGCGACGAGCGGGTGGCGCCCGGCCATGAGCCTCAAGCTTTGCATGAACGCGTGTTCGCCTGGATGAGTTTGTCCGACGAGCGCAATCTGCACAGCTGCTATGTGGCCGGCCAGTGCCGCCACCAGCGGGACTCATAGACCTCCCTTTTGATTGATTGACTTGCGCCAGCCGGATTGACGACCCCATGACTTTGCGACTCGCACTCACCGGCATCAGCAAGCAATACCCGGCCGTCAAGGCCAACGACGACATCAGCCTGTCGGTGCAGCCCGGCCAGATCCATGCGGTGCTGGGCGAGAACGGCGCCGGCAAGTCCACGCTGATGAAGATCATCTACGGCGCCGTCCAGCCCGACGCCGGCCAGATGCTCTGGAACGGCCAGCCCGTGCGCTTGAAAAGCCCGGCTCAGGCCCGGGCCCTGGGCATCAGCATGGTCTACCAGCACTTCTCGCTGTTCGACACGCTGACGGCAGCCGAGAACGTCTGGCTGGGCCTGGACAAGGCTTTCAGCCTGGCCGAGGTGATCACCCGCATGCAGCAGCTCTCGGCCAGCTATGGCCTGGAGGTGGATCCGTCGCGGCCGGTGCATTCGCTCTCGGTGGGCGAGCGGCAGCGGGTGGAGATCCTGCGGGCGCTGCTCACCGAGCCGCAACTTCTCATCTTGGATGAGCCGACCTCGGTGCTGACACCGCGCGCCGTCGAGCAACTCTTTGCCACCCTGCGCCAGCTGGCCGCCCAGGGCTGCGCCATCCTCTACATCAGCCACAAGCTGGACGAAATCCGCGCCCTGTGCAGCCATTGCACGGTGCTGCGCGCCGGCCGGGTGACCGGCGAGGTGGACCCGCGCACGCAGAGCAGCGCCGAGCTCTCGCGCCTGATGATTGGTGCCGAGCCGCCGGCCCTGCCCAGCCGGGCGGCCAAGGCCGGCGCGCTGGCGCTGGAGGTGCAGCGCCTGAGCCTGGCCAAAGCCCAGCCTTTCGGCAGCACCTTGGTCGATGTGGGACTGCGCCTGCATGCCGGCGAGATCCTCGGTGTGGCGGGCGTCTCGGGCAATGGCCAGCAGGAGCTGCTGGCGGCGCTGAGCGGCGAAGACCCGCGCGCGCCGCGCGGCAGCGTTTCACTCTTCGGCAGCGACATCGCCCGCGCCAGCCCGCGCCGCCGCCGCCGCATGGGCCTGCATTTCGTGCCCGAGGAGCGCCTGGGTCGTGGCGCCGTGCCCGAGCTCTCGCTGGCGCAGAACACCTTGCTCACCCGCACCGAGGCCGTCACGCGCTGGGGCTGGCTGCGCCAGGCCCAGGTGCAGCGCCTGGCCCAGCATTTGATCGCCCGCTACCAGGTGCGCGCCGGTGGCGCCGGGGCGGCGGCGCGCAGCCTTTCAGGCGGCAATTTGCAGAAATTCATCGTCGGCCGTGAGATCGATGCGGCGCCCAAGGTGCTGCTGATCGCGCAGCCGACCTGGGGTGTCGATGTGGGCGCGGCGGCGCAGATCCGCGCCGAGCTGCTGCGCCTGCGCGATGCCGGCTGTGCTGTTCTTGTGATCAGCGAGGAGCTGGACGAATTGTTTGAACTCTCTGACCGCCTGGCCGTCATGGCCCAGGGACGGCTGTCGCCGGCCGTGCCGGTGGCCGAGACCAGCCGGGCGCAAATCGGCGAATGGATGAGCGGGCTGTGGGGCCGCGAGGGCTCTCGGGAAGCAGGAGGTGCGCATGTTCCGGCTTGAATCCCGCCCCCAGCCTTCCAAGCTGATGTCCCTGGCCTCGCCGCTGCTGGCCTTGGGCCTGACGGTGCTGCTCGGCGTGGGCCTGTTTCTGCTGCTGGGCAAGGACCCGCTGCGCGGCCTGCAGATGTTCTTCTGGGAGCCGATCCGCTCGGCCTATGCCTGGAGCGAGCTGGGCCTCAAGGCCACGCCCCTGGTGTTGATCGCCCTGGGCCTGGCGGTGTGCTTCCGTTCCAATGTCTGGAACATCGGCGCCGAGGGGCAGTTCATCATCGGCGCCCTGGCCGGCGGCTGGGTGGCCATGCAGGCCGGCCCGGACAGCAGCCGGTGGATAGTGCTGGCCATCCTGGCCGCGGGCGTGGCCGGCGGCATGGCCTGGGCCGGCATCACGGCGCTGCTTCGCGCGCGCTTTCACGCCAATGAGATTCTGGTCAGCCTGATGCTGGTCTATGTGGCCGATCTGCTGCTCGGCTATCTGGTCTACGGGCCTTGGAAAGACCCGGGCGGCTACAACTTCCCGCAAAGCATCAGCTTTTTGGCCGTGACGAAGATCCCGCGCCTGATGGAGGGCTCGCGCCTGAACATCGGGGTGCTGATCGCGGCCGGCTCGGTGCTGGCCTTCTGGCTGCTGCTGTTCCGCACCTATGCCGGCTTTGCCCTGCAGGTGGGCGGCATGGCGCCGGCGGCGGCACGCTATGCCGGCTTTTCGTCCAGCCGCGCGCTCTGGACGGCTTTGCTGCTCTCGGGCGCCATGGCCGGCCTGGCCGGTGCGCTGGAAGTGGCCGGGCCGCTGGGCCAGCTGACGCCGTATGTGCCGGCGGGCTACGGATTCGCCGCCATCATCGTCGCCTTTGTCGGCCGCCTGCATCCGGCGGGCATTGTGTTCTCGGGGCTCTTGATGAGCATGTTCTACATCGGCGGTGAGCTGGCGCAGTCGCGCCTGGGCCTACCCAAATCCATCACCGGGGTGTTTCAGGGTCTGCTGCTGTTTTCGCTGCTGGCCTGCGACACCTTGATCCACCACCGCATCCGTCTGCACCTCCCGTCTTCGGGTGCGGCTCGCGTCTGAGGCTGCCATGGACGCCATTGCGCTTCTGATCGCCGCCTCGCTGAACGCCGGCACCTTGCTGGCCCTGGCGGCCTTGGGCCTGCTCATCAACGAGCGGGCCGGCATCGTCAACCTCGGGGCCGAAGGCCTGATGCTGGTGGCCGCCATCGCCGGTTATGCCACCGCCGTGCACAGCGGCAGCGATGTGCTGGCCTTTGCCGCCGGCATGGGCGCGGGCGGCCTGCTGGCGGCCTTGTTCGGGCTGCTGGTGATATGGCTGAATACCAACCAGTACGCGGCCGGCCTGGCGCTGAGCCTGTTCGGCAGCGGCTTCTCGGCCTTTGTCGGCCTGCGCTACACGCAGGAAAAGCTGGGCCCGCGGCCGAGTTTCGAGATCCCGGTCCTGGCCGACATCCCCTTCATCGGCCCGGCCTTGTTCAAGCAGCATCCGCTGGTGTATGCGGCCATGGCTTTGACGATCGGTCTGGCCTGGTTCCTCTACCGCTCGCGCGCCGGCCTGGTGCTCCGCGCGGTGGGCGAGTCGCCGGAATCCGCGCATGCGCTCGGTTACCCCGTGCGGCGTATCCGCCTGGCGGCGGTGGTGGCCGGCGGGGCGCTGTGCGGCCTGGCGGGTGCCTTCCTTTCGGTGGTCTACACGCCGCTGTGGGTGGAGGGCATGACGGCCGGCAAGGGCTGGATCGCCCTGGCCCTGACGACTTTTGCCACCTGGCGCCCGGCGCGCGTGCTGGCCGGCGCCTATCTCTTCGGCTTTGTCACGATGCTGCAGTTTCATCTGCAAGGGCAGGGCGTGCAGATCGCCAGCCAGTTCCTGAGCATGCTGCCCTACCTCAGCACGATTGCCGTGCTGGTGCTGATCTCCAGCAAGCCCGGTTTCATTCGTGCCAATATGCCGGCTGCCTTGGGCAAGCCGTTTTTCCCCGGTACTTGATCTTTCGTTCTCTGATCCCCTCAAAGATTCAACACAAGGAGTGCGCACCATGTCCTCGCCGTCTGATCTCCCCAAACGCCATGCGCTGAAGCTGGCTGCTTGTTCGAGCCTGGTCCTGACTGCCGCCCTGGTGGGCTGCGGCAAGAAGGAGGAGGCGGCCGCGCCTGCTGCGGCATCGGCCCCTGCCTCGGCCAGCGCCGCCAAGGCCGAGCCGCTGAAGATCGCGTTTGCCTACGTCGGCCCGGTCGGCGATGGCGGCTGGACCTTTGCCCATGACAACGCCCGCAAGGCGGTGGAGAAAGAGTTTGGCGACCGCGTGCAGACCAGCTTCGTCGAGAAAGTGCCCGAGGCGGCCGATGCCGAGCGAGTCTTCCGCGACATGGTGGGCCAGGGCAATCAGCTGATCTTCGGCACCACCTTTGGCTATGGCGAGTCCATGCTCAAGGTCGCGGCCGACAGCCCGAACGTCAAGTTCGAGCATGCCACCGGCTACAAGCAGGCCGCCAACCAGCGCACCTACGACTCGCGCACCTATGAGGGCGCGTACATGGCCGGCGTGATCGCCGGCAAGATGAGCAAGAGCGGCGTGATCGGCGTGGTGGGCTCCATCCCCATCCCCGAGGTGATCCGCAACATCAACAGCTTCACCCTGGGCGCGCAGACCGGCAATCCGAAGATCAAGGTCAAGGTGGTCTGGGTCAACAAGTGGTTCGACCCACCGCAAGAGACCGAAGCCGCGCAGACCCTGATCAACGGTGGCGCCGACGTGCTGATGCAGAACACCGACTCCAGCGCCGTGCTGCAGACGGCCGAGAAGAACGGCAAGCTGGCCTTCGGCTGGGATTCCGACATGACCGCCTATGGCCCCAAAGCCCACCTGGGCTCGGCCGTCATCAACTGGGCGCCGTACTACATCGCCGCCGTGCGTGAAGCGCTGGACGGCAGCTGGGCGGCCGGCCCGGGCAAGCATGCCTGGTGGGGTGTCAAGGAAGGCGCGATCGACCTGGTCTCCATCTCCGAACAGGTGCCCGCCGAAACCCGTGCCGAGATCGACAAGATCAAGGCCGGTCTCAAGGACGGCAGCCTCGCCATCTGGAAGGGCCCCTTGGTCGGCCAAGACGGCAAGGAAGTGCTGAAGGCCGGCGAGGTGGCCGACGACAAATTCCTGTCCGGCATCAACTTCTACCTCAAGGGCGTGGAAGGCAAGGTACCGAACGGCAAGTGAGTACGGCAGCCCAGGCCGCGGAGTTTCGCCCGCCCAGCCGCCGGCAAGCGGCCTGGTTCTGGTTCCGGGTCTGGGCCCATGTGCTGCGCCGGGGTCTGCGCAATGCAGCTGACTTCAGCTTGCGCCGCCATCGGCCCGTCTCCGAGCAGGGTTGGGCCGAGGCGCCTGTGCTCGCCGAAGTGCGCTCCCCCTTGTGGCAGGACAGCGCACCCGAGGAGTTCATGCTGCTGGCCGGCAAGGTCGAGAACCTGCGCCGCGCCGTGCCGGCTTTTGATGGCCTCTACCTTCCCGCTGGTCAGACTTTGAGCTTCTGGCGCCAGCTCGGGCCGCCCTGGCGCGGGCGCGGCTTTGTGCAGGGGCGCGAGATCCGCGAGGGCTGCGTCGTGCCCACCGTGGCCGGTGGCCTGTGCCAGCTGTCCAATGCCCTGGCTCGTGCTGCCCGCCTGGCCGGCTTCGAGTTCCTGGAACGCCATGGCCACAGCGCGCGCGTGGCGGCGGAACCGGGCTTGGGTGGCCCCAGCATGGACCGTGACGGTGCCACGGTGTTTTGGAATTATGTCGACCTGCGCGTGCGTGCACCGTTTGACTGCCGTCTGGAGCTGGAGCTCAGCGCCGAAGAGCTGATGGTGCGCATCCGTGCGCGACATCCGGTCGGCTCAGCGGGCACGCCGGTCGCGCGCGCCCGGCCGCCGCGTACGCTGCCGCTGCATCCCGAGGTGCCGCCTGCGCGAGGCTGCCTCAGCTGCGGCGAGCAGCGCTGTTTTCGCCACGGCCGTGGGCCGCGCCCGACGCCTGAGGCCGCGCGCCGCCTCGTCCTCTTGAACCAGCCTGGCCCCGAATTGCTGCAGTGGCTGGACGGGCAAGCCGGCTGGTCCGAGGTGCAGCGTTGGCGGCCTTGGCAGCGAGCAGCGCGGCGGGCTGCGGCGGATCCGACGCCAGTGACGGTGCGGCCCTGGACGCTTCGCTTGCGCCTGCTCGCGCTGGGCCTGTGCCGCGCGCTGGCCTTGCGCCTGCAGCTGCAAGCCTCCTGGCCGCGCCGTGCGCCGCCTCGCCAGGCCTTGATGCAGTGGGCCGATGAGGTCTTGGCACGCTGCTATGCCCGTCACCTGCGCCCCGAGCAGCGCGAACTGTTGCTGGACCAGTCCCTGCTGCTGCCCTTGGCCGAAGCCGGCGCCTTAGGCGGGCGGCGCTACGAGGTCTGGCTGAACTGCCTGCCCATGGCCGAGCTGCAAGCCCGACTGGACCAGGCCGCGCAGCGCTGGCCGCAAGATCCGAATTTGCGCGACTTTCGCCTGCCGCTCGCGCGGGCGGAGCGGGAGTTGCGGGCTTTGCAAGGAGCCGCCGCCCTCTGGACCTCGCATGCCGAGGTGGCCCGGCTGCTGCGCGAAAAGCATGGGCTGACGGTGCAATTGCTGCCCTGGCGATGGAAGCAGGAGTTGCCGCATGCGCCTGTGCGACCCAGCGTCGCCGGTCCGCCGCGGCTCGCCCTGGCCGGCAGTGCGCTGGGTCGCAAGGGCGCTTGGGAGCTGGCTCAGGTGCTGCGCGAGCTGGGCTGGCCGCTGCGTGTGCTGGGCAGCCCGCCCAGCGATCCCGCGCTCTGGGCTGGCTTGAGCGTCGAGCATCGCAGCCCGGACCGTTTGGATGCCTTGGATGGGCTGGACGCACTGCTCCTGCCGGCTTACATCGAGCATGCGCCTCGCTTGCTGCTGCGGGCGCACGGTCTGGGGCTGCCGTTGATCGTCAGCCCGGCCTGTGGTCTGCCGCCGGGCATGGCCTGGGCCGAGGTGGCGGCCGGCGATGCGGCGGGCCTGCGTGCAGCGCTGCTGGCCTTGGCGACAAGCCTGGCTCGGCCTTAGGCGTCCTCGCGGGCGCCGGTTTCCTCGCTCGGCGAGCGGCCTAGGGCCTGCTCACACTACAGATGCCTGTGCGAGAGGGGCAGAAAGGGCCCCAGGCTAGGCGGGCGACGAAGCCCAGGCTCGCCGCCTGGGCGAGGAGTTCAACGACGAATGGGGCCCTTTCTGCCCCTCTCCCGAAGGGTTGCCACACAAATCACCGTGCACGTTGTTGCAAAGCCTCGCCGGGGCGTGACCCCGGTTTCGTTTTGCGCCTAGCGCACGGCGATTTGTGAGGCAACGCATCAGGCATCTGTAGTGTGAGCAGGCCCTAGCAGATTCATGGACATGGCCCGGGCCACGGCCTGGGCGCGGTTGGCGGCGTTGAGCTTGCGCAGAATCTTCTGCACATGGTTCTTGACGGTCAGGGCGCTGATGCCCAGCTTGACGCCGATCTGCAGATTGCTCATGCCTTCGCGCAACCAACCGAGGATCTCGCGCTCGCGCTCGGTGATGCCGCAGGCGCCGCTTTGGCGGGCGCTCTTGCTGGCCTGGGGTGTCTCTTGCAGTTCGCGCTCGACCGTCTGCACGCGCTGCCAGGTGCCGTGCAAATAAGGCGTCAGCAGCTCCAGCAGCATGGACTGGCGGGCCTGGTCTTCGAGGCTGCCAGCCTCCACGGCCTGGGCCAGTACGAAGAAGCTTTCCAGCTCGGCCGGTCTTTGCGGCCGCGAGACGCCGTGCACCAGCAAGCTGGTGTAGCCGGCGCCGAGCAGCTCGTGGGTGATCGCGCTCAGAGCCGCCTCGTCGAGCAAGGGCGCGAGGCTGACGCGCAGCGGCTTGCAGCGCATGGCGACCCAGCGCTGCTGCAGGGATTGCAGCAGCGCGCTGCGGCCATCGCTGAAGCTGCTCTGCAGCTCAGCGCTGACGGCCACATTGTTGAAGAGCTCGAACTGCAGTTCGCGGCGCTGGCGCTGGTAGGCGCCACAGGCCAGCAACTGGTGGGGCAGCAGGGCCTGCAGATTGCTCTGCGTCCAGACAAAGAACTGGTAGCGGCGCCGCACTTCCAGCGCGGTCTCGGCCGCGCGCACGATGGCCTCGACATGCTTGCCGTTCAGATAACCGCCTGTTTCATCGTTGCGGCTGAAGTCCTCGCTCGCTGCGGCCTGGCCACTGCTCATCAGGGGCGGCGTGGCGGCGAGGGTGCTTGGGCAGTCGGAAAAGGTGTGCATGTCATCCATGGAAGGGCCGGTGGCGGCAGCAGGCGCAGCTTAGGGGCGGCATGTGACGACTTGTTGACCAGCACAGGATGCTGCTGAGGGGCGGTCTGCTGAGATCAGGGGTGCAGAAACTTTGCTTTTCGTCAAATCTCTGTCACAAAGCCTGTGCACAATAGCGTTCATCCAAGGCGACAAACCGGCTGCAGATTGGGCAGAGTTCTGGAACCCGTCACCAGCGCGTTGGAAACCGTCGTTCCGCAAGGGATGTCCGGAAGTCAGAAGGGCCACAACCTCAGGGTGCGTGGCCCTTTGCTTTTGTGGCCCTCCTTTTTGGGCCCAGCCTTTGCGCCCTTCGCACAGATCGATGCGGCGTCGCGACACCTGCCTTGACCGTGTTCGCCGCCCGCAGGCACACTGGCCCCTCGCTCAACCCATCAACAAGAAAAAGGAGTAACACCATGGCTGCAAATGATCTTGTCGTTTCGCGTGCGTCGGCTGTGCTCCTGAGCCGCATCTAGGCAGTTCTTGCCCCGGGCCGGCCGCTGCGCCGCCCGGATGCTGTGATGAAGTGATCGCGTGTTCCTAGGCCGGGCCTTGTAGAGGCCTGCCGCCAGAGCCGTTCTGGCACGTCGCCGACGCCCCCCGCCACCCAAGCCCACCTTTCAACAGGTCTGGCGCCGCTGTGCTTTGCGCTTGCAGAGCCCGCGCGCGGACCGGTGCGCTTGCGTCCGGGCCGGCCTTGCCTTCACGAGCGCAGCTCTGCGCTCGTGCCGTGGCACGGCAGGGACGGCGCAAGCGCACCGCTTGCCCAACGAGCACACAAAGAATGAACGCTTCATCCATCTTGGAATTCAACAGCGACTTCGAATCACAAGAACTTCCTGCCTTGCAATCGCTGGGCTTTTCCTTGCAGCACCACCTGCCCGCGCTGCGTTTGCTGGGGCCGGAGGCGGCCGGCGCGGCGCCCTGGCGCCTGGTCGAGCTGCAGCGCGACGGCCATGGCCGCCTGCAATCGCCGCAAGGGCTGCGCGCCGCGCGGGCTTTGCCGAGCCTGATTCAGGCCTTGCACGCCCAGGGCGAAAGCCTGGCCGTGGGCGACTGGTTGCTGGCGCGCGAGAACGCGCAGGGCGAACTCTGGGCCGAGGCCCGCCTGCCGCCTTTTCATGCGCTCAGCCGGCGTGACCCGCAAGGGCGGCGCCAGGCCCTGGTGCACAACGTCGACCTGGCCTTGCTGGTGATGGGCCTGGACCACGACTTCAAGCTTGCGCGCCTGGACCGCTATCTGGTGCTGACGCGCGCCGCTGAGCTGCCGGCCCTGCTGGTGCTGAGCAAGGCGGATCTCTGCTCGGACCTGGAGGCCAAGCTGGCCCAGGTGCGCGCCCATCTGGGGCGGCAGCTGGGCACGGCCGTGCTCGATGTGCTGGCGCTCGACGGCCAGCCGGACAGCTGCCGGGCGGCCTTGCAGCCCTGGCTGGGCCGCGGCCAGACTCTGGTGCTGCTGGGCTCCAGCGGCGCCGGCAAGTCGACGCTGAGCAATGCCTTGTGCGAGGGCGCTCATCAGGCGGTCGGGGCGGTGCGGCTGGACGACAGCCGCGGCCGCCACACCACGACCACGCGCAGCCTGCGGCCTTGCGTCGCCGGCGCCTGCATCATCGACACGCCGGGCTTGCGCGGCTTGCAGCTCGATGCCGATGTGGCCACGGTGCGGGCGGCCTTCGATGATGTCAGCGAGCTGGCGCAGGGCTGCCGCTTCCGCAACTGCAGCCACAGCGGTGAACCCGGCTGTGCGGTGCGCGATCAGCTCAGCGCCGGGCGCATGAAGAGCTTCCACAAGCTGCAGCGTGAAGCCGAGCGCGAGAACCAGGGGCCTTTGGAGCGTCGCCAGCAGCTTTCACAGTGGAAGGCCATGGTCAGCAGCAGCCGGGCGGCGACCAAGCTCAAGCGCGGCTGAGATAGGCCGGGACAGAGCCGGAGCCGCATGGGACACTGCGGCCCGGTTCACCGTTTCATCTCGCACGCCATGAGCAATATCGAACGCAGCCCCGCCGACCTGGCCCAAGCCCAGCTGGAGGCCTACAACGCCAAGGACCTGGAGGCCTTTTGCGCCTGCTACAGCGAGGACGTCAAGGTCTGGCGCATGCCGGCCGAGGCGCCGCGCACGGTGGGCATGGCGGCATTTCGCGAAAGCTACCGCACGGGGCCGTTTGCCCTGCCACAGGTGCAGGCCGAGGTGCGCGAGCGCCTGCTGATGGGCCAGACCGTGGTCGACCATGAATGGGTGCACGGCCGCGGCCCGGAGGCCCAGCAGGTGATGGTGGTCTACCGTTGCCGGGCGGGGCGGATCGCGGAGGTATATTTTTTTGGGAATGAGTGAGTGAGGGTGAAGGTGTGATTGAGTGAACAGGTGAACAGGTGAACGGGTGAATGGTTCACCAGGCGCGCAGCGCCGCTCACCAGTTCACTTGTTCACTCTGCATTCGGCATTCGCACTCCGCCCGCGCCCCCGTAAAGAAGTTAAAAGGCCGTCCAGCGCGGGCGGCCGTACGGTCAGGCTGTGCCATGCTTCGCGCCGCCTCTGCTACCCCCTCTGTTTGCTGCGCGCTCAGCGCGACCCGGTCTTGCTCATGAAAACTGCACCCTGCTTTGCCTTCGCCCCCTCGCTGCTGACCATGAGTCTGGCCCTGGCGTTTCTGCCCGCGCAAGCCCAGAGCGTGGAGCCGCCGGCTGCTGCGGCCAGTGCGCCAGCCAAGGCCGCCGCGCCCCGGCCGGCCGCGAAGCCGGCGGGCAAGAATGAGCAGCTGCAGCGCGTTGAGGTCAGCGGCGGCCCCAGCGACGAGGCAGTGCGGCGGGCCTCGACGGCGTCCAAAATCATCATCACCCGCGAGGAGATTGACCGCTTCGGCGACAGCAGCGTCGGCGAGACCCTGAAGCGCCTGCCCGGCGTCACCACCGGCGGCCGGCCCGGCCGCGGCGGCGAGGTTCGCATGCGCGGCATGGGGGGCGGCTACACGCAGATCCTGGTCAACGGCGAGCGCATGCCGCCGGGCTTCTCGCTGGACCAGCTGCCGCCCGAGCAGGTCGAGCGCATCGAGGTGATGCGCGCGCCCACGGCCGAGTACGGCGCCCGGGCCGTGGCCGGCACCATCAATGTGGTGCTGCGCGAGGCCTTGCAAAAGCGCCTGAACGATTGGCGCGCCGGCCTGAGCCTGGAGCGCGGCCACATCAGCCCCAGCCTGAGCTGGAGCCGCAACGACAAGCTCGATGAGCAAGGCGGCGCCTACAACCTCAGCGTCAATGTCCAGCAGAGCGAGAACCGCGACCACAATCTGTCCACTTCGCTGAGCCGCGATCTCAAGACCGGGCTGCAGAGCCTGCAGCGCACCGACAGCCAGAACGAGGACCAGCGCCGCAATCTGCACCTGACCGCGCGCCTGCAGTGGCGCCTGGACGGCGGCGACACCTTGAGTGTCCAGCCCTTTTTGATGGCCATGCGCAGCCAAGGCCAGAACCAGGCCCAGCTGCAGCGCGAGGGTCAGGTCGACCCGGCGCTCAACACCTTTGACCGCAGCCAGACCGCCTCGCGCAACAGCATGGAAATGCTGCGCTTCAACACCCAGTGGAGCCACCGCATCGACGAGGAGAGTCGCCTGGAACTGCGCGCCGGTGCCGGCGCCGGGCGCGGCGATTCCAGCAGCCTGCGCGAAGAGTTCAAGACCGGCAAACCGGCGCCCAGCCGTATCCAGCAAGACAACACCGACAGCCGTGACCGCAACTGGAGCCTGAACGGTAAGTACTCGCGCCAGCTGGAGAACGAGCACAGCCTGGTCGGCGGCCTGGAGGGCGAAGGCACGCGCCGCGAGCAGGAGCGCCGCTGCCTGCAGGACGGCGTGGCTTGCCCGGGTCTGCTCGATTTCGGTGACGATCTGGCGGCCTCGACCCAGCGCCTGGCCCTCTATGCCCAGGACGAGTGGAGCGTGGGCAAGCAATGGTCCTTCTATGCCGGCCTGCGCGGCGAGACGATTGCCACGCGCAGCTCGGCGGCCAGTTACGCGGTCAGCCACCGCGCCAGCGTCTGGACGCCGCTGCTGCACGGGGTCTGGAAGTTCGACGAGAAGAGCCGCGACCAGATCCGCGCCAGCCTGACGCGCAGCTACCGCAGCCCCAATCTGCAGGACTTGATCGCCCGGCCCAGCATCAATTCCTTCTACCCCTGCGCCAGCGGCCAGGCCTGCGGCCCCAACGAGGTCAACCATGCCGACCGCTCGGGCAACCCCTTGCTGCGCCCTGAGCTCGCCACCGGCATCGACATCGCCTACGAGAACTACCTCAGCAAGGGCGGCATCCTCAGCGCCAGCTTCTTCGCGCGCCGCATCAGTGACCTGATGCGCAATGTCACCCGGCTGGAGACCGTCTCCTGGGCCAATGTGCCGCGCTGGGTGAGCCGGCCGCAGAACATCGGCAATGCTCTGACCCTGGGCCTGGAGCTGGAGGCCAAATTCCGCCTCGACGAGTTCGTGGACGACGCCCTGCCCATCAATTTGCGCAGCAATCTGAGCCTGTTCCGCTCGCGCGTGGACGGTATTCCTGGCCCTAACAACCGCATCGACCCGCAGCCGCGCGCCACCGCCAATCTGGGTGCTGACTACCGCCTGCGCAGCCTGCCGCTGAGCCTGGGCGCCGGCCTGAATTGGACGCCGGCCACCGTCGTGCAGCAAACCCTGCTGACCGAAGCCCGCAGCAGCCGCAAGCTGGTGCTGGATGCCTTCGCGCTCTGGAACTTCGACCGCGATACCCAGCTGCGCCTGTCGGCCAGCAATCTGGCGCCGCTGGACTACACCACCGGCAGCACCACCACCACCGAGCGCCTGCAGGTCATCAACGAGGGCGGAGGGCGCAGCTATACGGTGTGGCAACTTCGTTTAGAAATGAAAGTCTGAGCCCGGCCGCTGTTGCGGTTCTGGGCTAGCATGGGGTCGCTTGCTTCAGCAGGAGGGTGGCGTCCTTGTTCGATCGCGTGATGTTCCTTCGGGCCGGGCGCCAGGCCCTGGCTGCGTTGCTTTTGTGGCCCATGCGGTCCTTGCTCCTGCTGGCCGCTCTGCTTTGGGCGCCGGCCGCGAGCGCCCAAAACCAGACGCCTGCCAGCGGCGCCGCGCGTGCCCTGCCGGCCGCCAGTGCCGCCCTGCAGCTCAGCGAGGACGAGCGGACCTGGATCGACCAGCACCGCTACCGCACGCTCACCGTCGGTTTCGATCCCTTCGCGGGCATGGACAGCTTCGAGTTCCGCGGCCAGCGCATGGGCCTGCTGCCGGCCTTGCTCAAGGACATGCAGAGCCAGCTGGGTCTGCGCCTGGTGCCGGCCGATGTGAAGGGTTGGGACGATGCCTACAGCCGCTTTCTGCGCGGCGAGATCGATGTGCTCTACGGCGCCAACCCCACGCCCGAGCGCGAAAAAATCATGCGCTTCACCCAGGCGGCGCAGCGCTACCCCTATGTCGTGTTCGCCCGCAAGGACTCGAGCGTGCAGACCTTGGGTGATCTCGACGGCAAAACGGTCGGCTTTCTGGCCGCCGACTTTGTCATTGAGCAGCTGCCCAAGGAGTTCCCCAATATCAAGTTCCAGGTCGCCAGCTTCGACGACCAGGCCGCCGGCTTGCGCGCGCTCAGCGAGGGCCGGGTCGACGGCTTTGTGACCTCGGGCGGCGGCGTCGAGTACGAGTTCCTGCACCAGTTCCCCAGTTTGAATTTGGTGGCCGAGCTCAAGTCCATCACCTCGGACATGACCTTCGCCGTGGCCAAGGAGCGGGTGCTGCTGAGCCAGATCATCGACCGTTACATCGCCCAGCGCCCGGAGCAAATCCGGGCCCTGGCCCAGGATGCGGCGCGCAGCTACAACCGCAAGGTGTTGCGCCTCAGCCCCGCCGAGCTGCAGTGGCTGGACGAGCGCGGCGAGGCCGTGGTGGGCGTGGCCGAGGACTACCTGCCCTTCGATCATTTCGACAAAGGCCAGTACAAAGGCATTGCCGGCGCCACCTTGCAGCGCATCGGCGAGATCATCGGCATCCGTTTCAAGGTGGTGAGCGCGCCGTTCGCGCAGCTGATGGAGCAGGCGCGCCACGGCCAGGTTGACGTGCTGAACATGGCCAAGACCGACGATCGACTGGCCGACTTCATCTTCCCGCGCGCCATCAGCACCGAGCGCGACATCATCGTCGGCCTCAAAAGCAGCCCGCCGGTGCAGGATGTTTACGGCCTGGACGGCCTGCGCGTCGCCGTGATCGATGGCTTCTGGCATGAGGAACACCTGCGCAAGAACCTCAAGAGCCTGCAGATCGTCAAGACCGCCAACATCATCGAATCGCTGCAGCTGGTGCGCGACGGCAAGGCGGCCTATCTGATCGAGAACCCGACCGTGGTTGAGTTCTATATCAATGGCCTGGGTTATGGCGATGTGGTCAAGCGCGGCATCACGTCCAAGGATTCCTTCATCTACTTCGGTGTCAGCCGCCGCCAGCCCGAGCTGGCGGGCATCATGGACAAGGTGATCCCTCTGATCCAGTTCGAGGAGATGAAGTACCTGGGCATTCAATCGGTGCCCTCGCTGCGCAACGAGGCCAACAGCCGCCTGCTGATGTTGCTGGCCATGCTGGGCGCGGTGCTGCTGCTGATACTTTTGCTGACCGTGCGCACGGTGCGCAAGCTGATCGAGCAGCGCGCCAAAACCCAGTTTCTGCGCGAGCGCGAGCACCTGCTGTACACCGACAGCCTGACCGGTTTCCACAACCGCAACTACTTCAGCCACCGGTCCGACCATGGCGAGCCGGCCCAGGCGACGGACTTCCCGCAGGCCGTGGTGGTGGCGGACATGAACAACCTCAAGCATGTCAATGATGCCCATGGTCATGCCGCCGGCGACGCGCTGATCCAGCTGTTCGCGGAATCCGTGCGCGCGCAATGGCCCGAGGCGGATGCCTACCGCATCGGTGGTGACGAGTTCTTGTTCTTGCTGCCGGGCCGCGGTGAAGCGGCCCTGCTGGCCGAGCTGGAGGCCTTGAAGACGCGCTGCCAACTGAACCGCCGCGAGCTGGCGCCTGGCTTCTGGGTCAGCCCCAGTGCCGCCTTGGGCCATGCCATGCGTGATTCCGCCGAGCAGTCGCTCCAGGCCTGCATCGCGCAGGCGGACACGCGCATGTACGAGGTCAAGGCTGGCATGAAAAAGCGCCGCAGTGACCACGCGGTGCCGGGTGGTCCGGCCGGCGACATGGCCTCGTGAGCGGCCGATTCCTGCTAGGAACCTGCCTGTCCTGCCGGCGCGCGCACTAGCAATTGCTCCAGCAACTCAATCCGGTGCCGGTGCGGTGTGGTGATGGCGTAGAAGCGCTCTTGCAGCGTCGTGGATTGCCCCACGGTCACCAGCAGGCCGGTGCGCAGCTCGTCTTGAACCACCACTTCTGGCAGGACCGTCAGCCAGCCGCTGTCGCGGGCGATCAGGCGCAGCATGGCCATGTCGTCGACCTCGGCACGCAGGCGCGGGCTGACACCGGCTGAGGCGCACAGGGCGTCGAACTGCGCGCGCAGGGCGTGGCGCGGGCCGGGCAGGGCGATGTCCTGACCGTCCAGATCCTCGGGCACGCGCAGGCTTTGCGAAGCCCAGCGCGAGGCGGGGCCGACCAGGGAGATGGACTGGCTGCCCAGGAAGCGGCAATGCAGGGGGCGGTCCGGATCGGATGGCACGGTTTCATTGGCCAGCACCACATCGAGCTGATGCTGCATCAAGCGCGTGAGCAGGCCTTCCAGCACACCTGACTCCAGGGTCAGCACCACCGAGGGGTCGGCCAGCAGAGGGCGGATCCAGTTTTCCTGGTAGTTGCGCGACAGGGTGGCCACGCTGCCAACCCGCAGCCGGGTGATGCCCGCCGTGCGCCCTTGCAGGCGCCCCAGCATCTCCTGGCTGAGGCCAAAGATGTTCTCGGCATAGGCCAGCACCAACTGCCCAGTGTCGGTCAGCTGCAGGCGGCGGCCTTCGCGGGCGAACAGGGCTTCGCCCAGGCGCTCTTCCAATTGCCGGATCTGGGCCGAGACCGCCGATTGCGAGGTGTGCAGCTCTTGCGCCGCTTGCGTCAGATGCCCGAGCTTGGCGACGCGCCAGAAGTAGAACAGGTGGTGGAAATTGAGTTGCTCCAGCTTCATTGTTCTGTTTTGAATATCGTTTGGTTACTATCAATGTAATTTACAGAACGGAAGCCGGCAAGCATCATTCGCGCCATTCTTTGGAAACGAGTGTCGCGATGACCCTGTCCCTGCTTGTGTTCGCCGCCGGCGCCTTGGCGCCGCTGCTGTTGATGTTGCTGGCGGCGCTGCTGCCCCGTCTTTCTGGCCTGCCGGATGCCGGGCTTTGGCGTGTCTTTCATGGGCTGTCGGTCACGGCCCTGTTCGGCAGTGGCTTGGCCCTGGCGCTGGGGCCTCAGGTCTTGCCCTTGGCCTTGCTGCCCTGGGTGCAGGCTTCGCCTTTGGCCCTGGGTCTGGCTTTGCTGGTGCAGTTGCTGGGTACCGTGATTGCCGGTTTCTCTGCGCGCTATCTGGAAGGCGAGGCCGGCCAGCGGCGCTATGTGGCGGCCCTCGCTGCCGTGCTGGCGGGCGTGCATCTGCTGCTGCTGGCTGACCATTGGCTGGTGCTGATCGCGGCCTGGGCCCTGGTGGGCATGGCCTTGCAGCCTTTGCTGTGCTTTTACCCAGAGCGCCCCTTTGCGCGCCTGGCTGCACACAAAAAGCGCATCGCCGATCGCCTGGCCGACGCCTTGCTGATCGTCGCTGCTGCCCTGGCCTGGACCGAGGTGGGCAGCGGCTCGCTGTCGGCCCTGTGGGCGCATCTCGAGGGCGAGGGCATGTCCGGCGCCTTGCAGATCAGTGCCGTCAGCCTGGTGCTGGCCGTCATTCTGCGCACGGCCTTGCTGCCAGTGCATGGCTGGTTGATCCAGGTGATGGAGGCGCCCACCCCGGTGTCGGCGCTGCTGCACGCCGGCGTGGTCAATCTGGGCGGCTTTGTGCTGATCCGCTTTGCGCCTTTGTTGGAGCAGGCGGCGACGGCCCGTGTCTTGCTGCTGGTCTTCGGGCTGGGCACTGCGGTGCTGGCGGGCATGGTGATGCTGACCCGTATCAGCATCAAGGTTCGCTTGGCCTGGTCCACCGTGGCTCAGATGGGTTTCATGCTGCTGGAATGCGGCTTGGGCCTCTACACCCTGGCGGCGCTGCATCTGGTCGGTCATTCGCTCTACAAAGCCCATGCTTTTCTGTCGGCCTCCTCGGTGTTGCGGCAGACCCGCTTGCAGGCCTTGCACGGCCTGCGCTCGCCCTCGGCCCCGAGCCTGCTGCTGGCGCCGGCCCTGGCCCTGGGCGTGGTGTTGCTGACCCAGGCGCTGGCCCAGGCCCTGAGCGGCGGTGCGGCCTGGCCCATCTGGTGGAGTGCGGTGCTGGGCCTGGCCTGGGCGCCGCTGCTGTGGCTGCCGTCTCTGCAGGCCGGGTTTCGCGCTCTGGCTCAGCAGGCGCTGTCCGGGGTGTTGATGGTGGCCGGGCTGAGCGGCGTCGCCCTGCTGGCGCATGCCCTGCCGCTGGGCATCACGGACCGGCCGCATGACACGCTCGGCTGGATCGCGCTGGCCGGCATGTTGACGCTCTACCTGGGCCTGGCCCTGCTGCAGCTGCGTCCGCAGGCGCTGCGCAGCTGGCGCCGTTGGAGCTATGCCGGTTTTTATGTGGACGAGGCCTACACCCGGCTGGCGCTGCAGCTCTGGCCTTCCGCCTGGGCGCCGGAGCACGCCAAACCCGCGGTCTTCCCACTGCGCCCGGAACCGGCTCGCCTCGGTGCTTGAGCTGAATTGAACTGAACACGAGGACCCACCATGACCGCAACCTTGAATGCCCCCGCTCGCCCGGACGCAGCGGAACGCCGCCCGGCCAGCGCCGCATGGCGCCCGGAGACTGGTTTTTATGCCCAGGTCGAAGCCGCCTGCCAGCAGGCCTGCCAGGCCATTGCGCCCGCCTGGCCCTTGGATCGGGCAATCGCGGTGAACCCCCATTGGTCCCGCATCGGCATGCCGCTGCGCCAGGTGGCGGCACGCATGGCGGTGCTGGGCGGCATCCAGGTGTTCCCGCCGCGGGCGCTGCAGCAGCAAGCCTGGGATGAGGGCCGGATCCGCCCCGCCGATCTGGCCCATGCCCTGAAACAGCTGCCCGGCGCCGCGGCGGCCGGCCTGAGCGCCGAGACCTGCCTGGACGCCTTGCGCGCGGGCCAGCCTCTGGATCAGCTGCCGCTGCTGATCGACGTGCTCGACAACGATCCCAAGCGTCACAGCCGCCTGTCCTGGCGCCAGGCCATCACGCATCAGGTCAGCCAGACCTGCGCGGCCTACTTTGACGAGCACCAGGCGGACTGGCAGCCCGAGCGATCTCAAGGCTTGTACGCCTTCTGGCTCGACACCTTGCAGCACGACCATGGCATCGGCCTGCTGATGGGTCTGCCCCATCTGGGTCGTGCCATCGACGCGCTGCCCGCCACCCGGCAGGATGCCGAACGTTGGGTGCTGCAGCGCCTGGGCCTGCCGCAGGCGGTGTGGGCGGACTATCTGGAGTCGGTGCTGCTGACCGTCAACGGCTGGGCATCCTGGTGTGCCTACGAGCGCTGGCAGGCCCGGCTGGACGGCCGGCCTGAAGGTGCGGAAAGCGCTTTGCGTGACCTGCTGGCCATCCGCCTGGCCTGGGGCGCGCTCTTGCTCGAATGCAAGGAAGACGGCGCCGCGGCAGGAGCTTTTGTGGCGCTGCAGAAGGCCTGGCAGGATGCACCCGCGCTGCTGCAAGCGGCCGAGCAAGCACTGGTGGTCGACGAGGTCTGGCAGCTGGCGCTGGAAGCGGGCTACCAGCGTGGCCTGGTGCAGCGCCTGCTGGCCGCGCCCGGTGCCGCTGCGGATGCATCGACACCCGAGGTGCAGGCCGCCTTTTGCATTGACGTGCGCAGCGAGCTGATGCGACGCGCGCTGGAGGCCGCCTGGCCCGGCGTCCAGACCCTGGGCTTTGCCGGCTTCTTCGGTCTGCCGGTGGCCTACACGCCGCTGGCCACCGAGGCGCGCCGGCCGCAGCTGCCGGGCCTGCTGGCGCCCGCCATGGAGGTGCGCGACTGCCTGCAGCCGGCCGCCGTTGTCGACACGGACACAGAGGCCGCTCTGGCGCGCGACGCCGCGCGCGCCCGCCAGGCACGCTTCGCCTGGTCCGACCAGTGGCAAGCGGCCAGCCGCTGGCCGGGCGCCGCCTTTTCCTTTGTGGAGGCGGCGGGTTTCGGCTATCTGGGCAAGCTGGGGCAATGGTTGCGCCCCGGCCTGCAGGCCCGGGCACGAGACGATCTGGACGGCCTGCCGGCCCGCTACCGGCCGATCTGCCGGCCGCGCGTCGTCGGCCTTGATCTCAGTGCCAAGGTCGCGCTGGCCGGCCGCGTGCTGCACGCCATGGGGCTGGAGCGCGATCTAGCGCCTTTGGTACTGCTGGTCGGCCATGGCAGCCAGTCGGCCAACAATGCTCATGCGGCGGCGCTGGATTGCGGCGCCTGTTGCGGCCAGACCGGCGAGGTCAATGCCCGCAGCCTGGCGCAGCTGCTCAATGAGCCCGCCGTGCGCGCCGGCCTGCAAGCCCAGGGCCTGGCAATTCCCGACAGCACCGTGTTTGTGGCCGCCCTGCACAACACCAGCACGGACGAGATCGAAGGCTTCGATCTGGACCTCTTGCCGCCGGACGCGCGTGCGCGCTGGCAGCGTTTGCAGCCGGTGTTCGCGCAAGCCGGTGACCAGGTGCGACGGCAGCGGGCGCCCGCGCTGCAGCTGGACCCGCGCGGCTCGCACGAGGGA
This sequence comes from Paucibacter sp. DJ2R-2, assembly GCF_025717675.1. GTDB lineage: Bacteria > Pseudomonadota > Gammaproteobacteria > Burkholderiales > Burkholderiaceae_C > Paucibacter_A. The sequence continues at coordinate 12,773 of NZ_JAJIRT010000012.1, read as the reverse complement.
CTGTTGGACCAGCTGCGCCGGCGTGCCAACGACGGCGCGCAAACCCGGCCGGAATGGGGCCTGGCCGGCAATGCGGCCTTCCTGATCGCGCCCCGCCAGCGCAGCCTGGGCGTGGACCTGGCCGGCCGCTGCTTCTTGCATGACTACGACGCCGAACAGGATACGGACGGCAGCGTTCTGGAGTTGCTGATGACGGCGCCCATGTTGGTGACGCATTGGATCAACTGGCAGTACCACGCCTCCACCTGCGATCCGCAGCGCCTGGGCAGCGGCAACAAGCTGCTGCACAACGTGGTGGGCGGCACCATCGGCGTGTTCGAGGGCAATGGCGGTGATCTGCGCATCGGTCTGTCACGTCAGTCGCTGCACGACGGGCAGCGCTGGCTGCATGAGCCCCTGCGCCTGACGGTGGTCATTGACGCGCCGCAGGCCGCCATCGATGCCGTGATCGCCAAGCATGAGGTGGTCCAGCAGCTGCTGGATCACCGCTGGCTGCACCTCTGGCGCTTTGATGATGCTCAGCAGTTTGTTCGTTATGAACAAGGGGATTGGTTGCCGGTTCAGATGGACAGTGTCTGAACCGGCGTGCTCAGCGCTCGCGGTAGCCCAGCAGGCGCGCTGGCAAGAAGAGCAGGGCGCGCAGCAGCGCGAACACCGCCTCGACGCTGATGCCGATCAGCCGGAAGGGCAGGCTGATCAGCCAGACCAGAGGCCAGAGCATGAGCGCCAGCAAGGCCAGCGGCCAGCACAGGATCAGCAAGATCAACCAAAGCAGCAGTTTCATGGCCTGGCCTCGTGAGGGCTGGGAGTGGAGTCAGGCGGCCAGTCTAGGGGGGCCGGCTTGGCCGCAGTGACGGCATGCGACAGGCTGCAGCACGGCATGCATGGGTCGCACACCGGGCCTTGTCGCTGCAGGTGGGAAAACCGCGAGCCCGGCGCTCGGTGACGCCATGCACAATCCGGCCTCGCAGGAGGATCAAGTGCATGAATGAACCCGCAGCGGCCGCAGCCGCCATCACCCCCTTGGGCAAGCTGCCCGCCCTGCGCGGCTGCTGGCGCTTGGTCACCGGTCTGGGCTTGGGCTTGGCCGGACTCACCGTTCCGGTCCTTGCGGAGCTGATCGTGCAAGAGCAGCCCCAGGATCTGGACGGGCTGCGCTGGCTGCTCTGGAGCCTGCCTGTGCTGGGCCTGCTGTTCGGTCTCTGGCTGGCCGACCGTCGCTTTGTGCTCTACGGGGCCGAGCTTCATGCCGGCGAAGGCGTGGTGCTGCGCCGCGGCGTCTGGTGGCGCAGCGAAATCTGGGTGCCGATGGCGCGTCTGCAGCATCTCGATGTTTCGCAAGGCCCGCTGGACCGGCTCTGGGGCATGGCCAGCCTGAGCCTGCACACGGCCGGCTCGCATGACCACCACACCTCCATCCATGGCCTGCCGCTGGCCCAGGCCCATGCCTTGCGGGACACCTTGCTGCCGCGCCAGCGTGCCGAGCATGACTGAAGCCGCCCGGTCCGAGCCGGCCTTGAACGGGCGCCTGCATCCGCTGTCCTGGGTGTTCGGCGTGCTCGCTTTGCTGCGCCATCTGCTTGCACCCTTGCTGGCGGTGCTGGTGCTGGGCCAGAAAAACCAGGATTGGGTGTTCTGGGCCGCACTGCCCATGAGCGCGGCTGCGCTCTGGTCGGTGCTGCAGGCACGCGTCTACCGTTTCGAGGCCAGCGCCGGCGAGCTGCGCTTGCGCGAAGGCGTGCTGGACCGAACGCAACGCCACATTCCCTTTGCCCGCATCCACAACATCACCCAGCGCCGCCACCTGCTGCATCGGCTGCTGGGTGTCACCGAGCTGCGCTTGGAGTCGGCCGCGGGCGGCAAGCCCGAGGCGGTGATGAAGGTGCTGAGCTTGGCGGCGGCTGCGGAGCTGGAGGCCTTGCTGCGCGGCCAGGCGGTGGCGGCCGAGCTTCCTGCCGATGGCAGCGACGCAGCCATGCCGGCCTCACCGGTGAGCGCGCCGCGCCTGCTGCTGAGCCTGCCGGCGCGCGAGATCCTGTTGCTGGGCCTGAGCTCCAACCATGGCATGGTGCTGGTAGCCGCGCTGTTCGGCAGCGTCATGCAGAGCGAGGGTTTGCGCAAGGCCTTTGCTTCGACCGTGGGGCCCTTGTCGCGCAGCCTCGCGCACACGCTGGAGGCCGAGCTGCACACCCAGCGCTGGTTGCATTTGGGCTTGCTGGTGCTGGTGATGGCGCTGATCTTCATGGTTTTGACGCGCGGTTTGTCGGTGGCGCTGGCTTTCTTGCGCTACCACGGCTTTCGCCTGGAACTGCAGGGCGAGCGCCTGCTGTCCTCGCGGGGTCTGAGCACCCATGTCCGTGCTGGCGCACGCCTGCCGCGTTTGCAGCGCTGGGAGTTGAGCAGCAGCTGGCTGCAGCGCCGCATGGGCCGTGTGCGCTTGGCTGTCACCGTGGCGGGTGACAACAATGATGGCGAGCATCACAGCAGTGTCGAGGGCGCGGGGCGTTTCAGCGAGCTGGCACCCTTGGCGCGACCGCAGCAGGCCCAGGACTTGCTGCAGCTTTGTCTGCCCGGCCTGCATTGGGATCGGCTGAGCTGGCAGCCGCTGGCGCCCGCGGCCGTGCAGCGCCGCTTGCTGGGCCTGCTGCGCTGGCTTTTGCCCGTGATGGCGCTGTTGGCGCTGGCCGATGCGGTCCTGGGCTGGTGGCTGCCCTGGCCCAGTTTGCTGGCAGGACAGGCCTTGGTGCTGGGCCTGAGCGTGCTGCATGCGCGGGCCTGGGTGGCCCGTGCCGCTTTCGCCGAAGCGGGCTCGGTGCTGCTGTACCGCAGCGGTGTCTTTACCCAGCGCACGGTCATCCTGTCTCTGCCCAAGGTCCAGAGCCTGCGCTTGTACAGCTCGGGCCTGGATCGGTATCTAGGCCTGTGTCATTTGCAGGCTGACACCCAGGGCGGCAGTCGCGCCCGTCGCGCGCTGGACATGCCTTGTCTCGACGCGGCGCAGGCCCGCGCGCTGCTGCAGCGGCTGTGGGCCGGGCTGAGCGCTCGGCCTTGAAGGGCAAGGCCCAAGCTGCTTGAGCTCAGTCTGGCAGGCTTGCCAGATGGCTGATGAGTTCCTGGAAGCTCGGTCGCGCCTCGGGCCGAGGATTCAGGCAGGCATCGCGCAGCGCGATCAGCGCTTCGGGCTGTGCACCTTCTTCGTCGCAGTGCGCCAGCAATTCCTCCAGCAGGCAGCCGAAGGCGCGCACCTCGATGCGCGCTACCGCTTCGCGCTGCGCCACGCTGGCTCCGCGCGGCAAGAAGGACGCCGCACCAAAGTCCCCGAGATAGGCCAGACCCTGGCCGTCGTGCAGGATGTTGTGGGCGTAGAAGTCGCCATGACAGAGGCCGCGCGCTTGCAGCTGGGACAGGGCCGAGGCCATGCCGCGGGCGATGCGCAGCAGGGCGCTCAGGCTGAAGCGGCTGCCTTCGGTGTAGACATCGCGGCTGCAGCTGGCCAGGCTGGGCGGCCCGGCCAGGCTGCGGAAGGCCGGGCTGATCAGATCGAGCACCAGGCCTTGAGCTTGGGTCGGGTGCTCGCTCAGGCGTGCGCGCAGGGGGATCAGGTTGGGGTGGGAACCGGCCTGCAGGGCCGCGGCCATCTCGCTGTCGGGCAGGCCGTCGCTGGTGACCTCGCCCTTGAACAGTTTGACGGCCACCGGCTCAGCCGCATCGATCTGTAGCGCACGGTAGATCACGCCGGATGCGCCTTCGCCGAGCTGCTGCTCCAGGCGCAGCTGGGGCCAAGGCAGGGTGGGCAGGGGCGTGTGCGCCAGTGCGGCTTGCTCCAGCTCACGATTGAAAGGGTTGCCGCCGAAGGCCAACCAGCTCAGGCGTGGCAGCTGCAGCAGTGCTTCGGGCAAGGCTTGCAGCTCATTGGCCGAGACGCGGATCAGCTCCAGCGCCCGGCATTGCAGCAGCTCGGGCGGCAGCGCGTGCAAGCGGTTGCCTGCCAGGGCCAGCTTTTGCAAGCGCGTGCAGCGGCCGATCTCGGGCGGCAGCGCCTCGATGCGGTTGTCGGTCAGGATCAGCCAGCGCAAGCGCCCGGGCAGGGCCGCGCCGTTGAACCGCTCGATGCGGTTGCTCTTGAAGCCCACCATTTCCAGCTGCGGGCAGCGGCCCAGGACTTCGGGCAACTCGCTGAACTGGTTCTGGGAGGCGAACAGGATGCGCAGGCGCGGCAATGCGCTGAGCCAGTCGGGCAGCTGGCTCAGCGCATTGCTGGAGACGTCGAGCACTTCCAGGCTGTCGGCCAGCTGGAGGATTTCATCGGGCAGGGCCTGCAAGTTGCTGTGTCTGAGGTCCAGCTGCGTGCGGCCTCGCAGGGCGTCACGGCGAAGAAGATCAAGCGAGGAAGGCGTCATGGCGGCAGGATAGCGTCTGCCCTGCGAGGGATTCTGCAGGACCGGAGACTGCACCACACTCACCGCATCGGCCGTCGCCCTGGGCAGGGCTTCTCCACCACTTGGTAATAGAAGTCCAACACCCGGTCGCGCGTGGCTTCGTCGCTGCGTCGAAAGGCACCTATCTCCGCGTCCCAGCGGTGCACGACGACGTGCTCTGTGCATTTCGATCTTTCAAACCAGACTGCCACCTTGCCGTCCGGGTACTCCCCGTCTCCCGCGTAGAGCCCCAGCGCGTAAGGGGCCCCTCCTGCTCCTGGGTAGATCAATCGGATGTTGCTGAGAGAGATTCGGTACAGAGGCAGTGTTTCGTGGGGAATGTCAATGATTGAGGGGTGATGTGGTTTTTTGCCATGCAGCACCGGGGACCAACCCTTTGCTCGGCCAAGCATCATGAGCTGGTCCAGATCGTAAGAGTTCATCTTGCTGTTGAAAGGGTAGGGCACGGCGTAGGCGAAGTCGCACCAGCCGTCGCCGTTGAAGTCGTACCTGAGCACTTCAGCACCGTCGTACTCGACCCGAACAGGTAGCCGCGGCGGTGGCGCTGAGGGTGTACGGCAAGGCGGTGCGGTGATGCTCAGACCCTCGTCAGGCTCGGCGGGCGCCGCATGCGCGGGCACCGGGCCCAACAGCGACAGACTCAATGTGGCCATCAGTTTGGCAGTTATGGAGGGCATCTTCTGGATGCCTTTGTCTCGCTTGGAGTTGCAGCAAGCAGTACGGTAAGCCCGGCAGAGTGTCGCCAAGTCAAATGCTAAGCGGGCGGTGCCATCGCGACCTGCGCCTGCATCTTTTTTGGCCTTGGGCCTGGGCCTCAGACGAGCGCAGTCGAGGCGACGCATGCCTTGGATTTCGGGCTGGAAACCGGCATGCGCTTGCTCAAGAGTAGAGCGCCACACGGCAGCCCCAGCGACCGAGCCTTACTGAAGCATGGTGACGGAGAAACCGGGTGGTAGGCTGAGTTTGGCGGCATCGATGGGCTTGCCTCGCTCGATGGCCAGTGTGGTTTGCTGCCGCTCCAATTGATGGGCGCCGCTGCCCAAGGTGCTGTTGCCGGCCAAGCTCCAGGGCCAGTTCAGGTAGCTGACCATGGGGTAGCGGTTCCACAGGCAGGCGTCCCCGGCGACCAGGCCATTCAGCGGGATCTGCGGCTTGTGACAACGCTCGCCCATATGGGTCTCATTGGGCATGGCCTGCACCTGTTCTTCGCTGGCCAGCGTGAGCTTGTTCAGGCTGCTGCTCTTGCTGTTGCCGACGGCTTTGCTGTCCTTGTAGTTGAGGCTGTAGTACACGCCGTCACGCCAGAGATAGCCTTGCTTGATCTCCACCTTGGCGTAGAGCGAGCAGTTCGGCGGAACCGGGGGCAGCGCACCGTTCAGCCGCTTTTGCTCATCACCCCAGCGATCAAAGTCTGGAAAGCTCAGGCTATAGCCTGTGGTGTAGGTGGCGGCTTTGTGGGCGTCAAAGAATCGCTCGGTGATCTGTGTGTCCAGCCCGGCCATCACGGCTTCGTCCACCTGCTGGGCCGGCAAAGCATAGAAGCTGAGGCGGATTGAATTGCAGACGTCGACGATCTGCTGTTGGCTGCTGCGCTCCATGCCGTAGCTTTTGTCTTTGTAGCGAGAGGTCTGGCTGGTCTTCAGATAGGCCGTGCCCTGGAAGGGGTCGAGCGACACCGGCGGCGGGGCTGGGGTGGGCTGAGGGGCGCCGGCCTTGCCTCCGCTGTCTCCTGAGCCGCCGCCGCACGCGGCCAGCGGGGCAGCGAGGGTCAGCGCGAGAAGCTTGAGTCGAATTGAAGTTTCCTGGTGATGACGCATGCCGAATTCCCTGAGTTGTTTGTATTGAAGAAAGCGCGCTCCTTGGCTGGCGAATGCATCAGCCGCTGCTGTGCCGTTCTGCGCAAGCACGGGTTGTGCGTTCCCGAGTGGTCGCTGGGGCCCTGCGAGAGGCTGAACGCTTGAATCGATCAAGCCACCCATGTGCAAGCAGCGCGAAAGATCTGCATGCCTGCATGTGTGCTGCGGCAGCCTGCATCCATCTCTCGGAAGCCTCGCACTCAGGACCCGGCTGAACAGGCGACCGGCTTCGTCACGCGACCTGTTGCCTGATCGATGTAAGCATCGCCGGGCGCATCAGGCGCGAACTGCTGAGTCTTGTGCGCACACACCCAGCGATGAGTATGTTTCGATACAGCTGACATAACTCCGCATTTATACGAACTTTTACGTTTCTTGCGCTTCGTGATGATCCTGTGTGACCCCATGTTTCGGCCGCTGTCAGTCGGATACCCTGGCTTGGTAAACCGAATAAGCGCGGCTCACACGCAGCTCGAGTCAAGGCGCAAAAAAAGGCCCCAACGCTTTCGCATCAGGGCCTCATTGTTCGACTCATTGACCGTGGTTGAGAGGGGAGCTCTAGCCCGTAAACCGTCCGCGCAAGTAAGCAATGATGGCGCCGGACTCGCTCAGCCACTTCGCCGATCCATCGGCTTCGGTGATCTTCAAGCAAGGCACCTTGGTCGCGCCCGACCCTTGCATCAGAGCCGCGCGATTGCCTTCATCGTGTTGGGCGTCCAATTGAGCGATCGGCAATGCCAGAGCGTGGACCTCCTGACGCACCTTGATGCAAAACGGGCAGGTCTTGAATTGATACAGAGCCAGCTCAGTGCACTGGCGGTCGACTTTGGCCTGACGCTCGGCGCTGCGCTTGATGGCGGCCGGGCGGGAGAGGCGCTCTTTCAGCAGCATGAGCGGGCCCAACACGATGCGCAGGGTGCGGAAGAACAGGCGAATCAAAATCTTCATGGGGCGGCTTGACGTCAGGTAGAGGTGTAACGGGCAAGAAAAAACCCCCAACATCTTGCGACGCTGGGGGTTTATCAAAGTGGCTCCTCGACCTGGGCTCGAACCAGGGACCTACGGATTAACAGTCCGGCGCTCTACCGACTGAGCTATCGAGGAATTGTCTTTTCGGTACTTCTAATTTTTTGGTGTTGCAGCAGGCAATCCGAACCGCTGCAACGCTGAATTTCTGGCTCCTCGACCTGGGCTCGAACCAGGGACCTACGGATTAACAGTCCGGCGCTCTACCGACTGAGCTATCGAGGAACAGAGCCTCGCATTATAGGATGAATTTCTAGAGCTTTACAAGTGGATTTCCAAACTTGTTCGGAAAGTTCTCGGCGCCAGGGGGTAAAGGTAGGCGTGGTCGAACTGGAAGGGAGATTCTTTCCAGGCGCGCTTGTTAGCGAGGTTGTCCACGCCGACACGCCAAATCAGCAGCTGGCGGCCCCAGCTCTGCTCGAAGCGAGCGCCGGCGTCGAAGCGGGTCCAGCCCGGGATGCTGAGGCTGTTGTCGCGCAGCACGGCGCGCGGGCCCTCAAACACCAGGCCGGCGTTCAGCTGCAGGCCGGGGAGGGCGGGCACATCCTGGCGTGCTTGCAAGCGCAGATTGTTCTCAGCCACATTGACGGGCTTGAGGCCATTGACGCTGGCCACGCTGCTGTCGGCACGGCGGGCCTTGAGCTTCATGGCGCTGGCCAGCAGGCCGCCGCCGGCCCACTTCAGATCGGCCTGGGCTTCGAGGCCTTGGTGGCGGGCGATGCCATCGGCGCGGCGTACGCAGCTGCCGGGCTGGCTGTCGCTGCAATCACCAAAATCGTCCCAGACCGGTCGGCTGATCTGGAAGGCATTGATCGACCAGTCCACCGACTTGGCTCCGGCCTTGAGGCCGATCTCGCTCTGACGGCTCTTCAGCGCGGGCAGGGCGCGGCCGGCGGCGTCGCCGTAGCGCTTGCGGTTGGGCGTGACTTCGCTCTCCACGCCTTCGCCCCAGCTTGCATAGGCCATCAGCTGCGGGTTGATGGCATAGCTCAGGCCCAGCCAGGGGGTGCTCAGGCTTTGGCTGTAGTCGGTCGGGCGTGAGCCATTGGTGCGCACACTGCTTCGGTTCAGCTGGGTGTGGCGCAGACCGGCCCAGGCTTGCAGCTCGGCGCTCAAGCGCACCGCGTCGCGGAGCGAGAACTCGCGGCTGCGTTCGTCGCGCAAGGTGTTCTGGTCGGTCAGGCTCGGGTCGGCCGGGTTGACAGCGCTGCCGTCGATACGGCCGACGCCGACCCAGTTGTAGGCCTGGGCTTGGGCGCGGCTCTTGTAGTGGCTGATCAGCAGGCCGGCGCTCAGCTGGTGGCGCAGCGGGCCGGTGTCGAAGCGGCCGGCCAGGGACAGGTCCAGGGCCTCGCTGTTGCGGCGCTCGTTCTCGCTGCGGAAGTCGTACATATCGTAGCTGCCGTCGCTGCAGTAGCGGTCGTAATTGCCTTCCTTGTCGCAGCCGTAGGCATAAGCCAGGCGGTCATCGGTCTTGAGGCGTTGCACGGCCAGATGGGCCTGGGCCTGCCAGTCCGCATTGAGGCGCTGCTGCAGGCGCAGCGAGGCATGCTGGTTGTCAAACTCGACGGGCAGGGTCCAGCTCTGGTTGTTCAGGTTGGTGCGCGGGTCGTAGGCCTTGGCATCGGGCAGCTTGTTGCCCAAGAGGCTCATGCCCGGCTGGCTGGGTTGGCTGTGGCGGTTCAGTTCGAACTCGGCCTCGACGAGGGTGCCGGGCTGCACGCGCCATTCACCGGCCACGGCCAGGAGCTGGCGATCACCCTTGGCATCCCGCAGCTGCGGGTGCAGGTCGGCTGCAGCCGCGTTGATGCGCAGACCGAATTCGCCGCTGCCGCCGAAGCGCTGGCTCCAGTCGATGGCAGCCTCAAACGTGCCGCGCTCGCTGAAGCCGCCGCTGAGGATGGTCTGTGCTTGCGCGGTCGGGCGCTTGACCACCAGGTTCACCAGGCCGCCGGGCGAGCTGGTGCCGGCTTGGATGCCGCTGCTGCCTTTCAGCACTTCAACGCTGGCCTTGTTGCCCAGGTCCAAGACGGTTTCGCCGTTGATGGGCAGGCCGTCGCGGCGGTAGTTGAAGCGGTTGTCCAGGTCGTAGCCGCGGATCTTCAGATAGGAGATGTAGCCGGCGGCGTTGTAGGCATCGCCGAGGCTGGCGTCCAGGGCAGTCAGGCCCGAGATGGCCGAGATGCCGGCGTCCAGCAGGCGTTCTGGGCTGAACAGGCTGATCTGCAGCGGCAGCTTGGCCACCGGGGTCTCGCCGAAGCCGCCCACCTGGGCAGGCATCTCGGCCGTGCGGCCGCTGACCGAGACGGCGGGTAAGCTCTGCGCCTGGGCCAGGCCGCTGCCGAGCAGCAGGGCGAGGGCGGACGAAACAAGGCTCGGGCGCAGGGCCAGAGCAGGGCGGGACGAATGGATTGTGGGCATCGGGAACTGCATTGAAAGCGAGAACAACAACAGACGATGCAGGGCGGCAAACGATGGCGCCACGGGTTCATGCAGCGCGGGCTGCGAAACGGCGGGCTGTGCCTCAAATGCTTCCCTGCGCGAGGATTACCTCGTGCCGACCCGGAGATCGGCATGGCAGCCGAAGCTGCCTATCAGGTTCAAAGGGACTTTCTCAGCCAGCTCAATGAATGAGCCAGCACCCCTAGCGAATTCGCCCGAGGCCATGAAGCCCGGGCGAGGCGGCATTGTAAGCCGCCATGAAAAAAGCCGCCTTGCGGGCGGCTGTGCGCATAGAGCAGCGTTAGCTTGGGAGCTTTCGTAGCGAGCGGCTGCCAGGCTAGGCTGAGCTCGGACTGATCCAGTCCTGAGGACTGAATCAGCCTAGCGAAGGCCGAGGCCTCTGGCCGAAGCGGACGGCGCAGAGGAACCGGAACGTACTTCCTGTACGTGAGGATTCCGAGCACCGGACCAACGACGCATGGCAGTCGCGCAGTAGAAAACTTCCAAGCTCTCAGTCGAAGACCGGAGATTCCACGCCCAGAACTTTATGGAGCTTGGGGCTGGTCGTCGTGTACTGCAGATGCACGCGCTTGTCCGGGTTGATGTAGGGCATGGAGCCGAAGGCAGCCAGGGCGCACTCATGGAAGCCCGAGAGGATCAGCTTCTTCTTGCCCGGATAGGTGTTCACATCACCGACCGCGAAGATGCCGGGCACGCTGGTTTGGAACTTCTCGGTGTCGACAACGATCTGCTTGCGCTCCAGGGCCAGGCCCCACTCCGCGATCGGGCCCAGCTTTGGGCTCAGGCCGAAGAACACCAGCACCTGGTCGCAAGGCACGACGCGGGTCACGCCGTCACCGCCGGTGACCTTGAGGTTGGTCAGCTTGCCGTCGGCTTCGACGATGTCGCTGACCTGGCCAACTTCGAACTGCATCTCGTAGGCTTCGCAGAGCTCGCGCATCTTGGCCACGCTGGCCGGGGCGGCGCGGAAACCGTCGCGGCGGTGCAGCAGGATGACGCTCTCGGCCTTGTGGGCGCCGCCGTCCTCATTGCCGGCGCAGAAGTTCAGCGCCCAGTCCAGTGCCGAGTCGCCGCCGCCGATGATCACCAGGTTCTTGCCGGCAAACTGCTCAGGGTTGCGCACACGGTAGTGCAGCTGCGAGCCTTCGTACTTGTCGATGCCGTCGACCTTGAGCGTTCGGGGCTGGAAGGAGCCCACGCCGCCGGCGATGAAGATGGTCTTGGTCAGGAAGCTGGTGCCCTTGCTGGTGGCGACGAAGAAGCGGCCATCGTCCTGCTTGAGCACGGTGGTCACTTCCTGGCCCAGATGGAAGGTCGCGCCGAAGGGCTCGATCTGCTTCATCAGGTTGTCGGTCAGCTCCTTGCCGGTGCAGATGGGCACGGCCGGGATGTCGTAGATCGGCTTGTCCGGGTAGAGCTCGATGCACTGGCCACCGGGGTAGGCCAGGGAGTCGATGATGTGGGCCTTGACCTCGAGCAGACCCAGCTCGAAGACCTGGAACAGGCCCACCGGGCCAGCGCCGACGATGACGGCATCGGTCTCAATGGTGTCCGGGCCGGGTGCCAGGAGTTCGTCGGCGGGCGCGGTCGTGGTCTCTACGTTCACTTGGGATTCCATTTCTTGGCCGGGCCCAGTTCAGGCCCTGCTTCAGCAGTTATTACGAAGTCGTTCAGCGGATCAGCTCGGGCAACTTGTCCGTGCGGTCCTTCCAGTCATCGGCGTCGGGCAGGGCGCCCTTGCGCTTGGTGATGCTGGGCCACTTCTTGGCCAGGTCGGCGTTGAGCTTGATCATGTGCTGCATGTTTCCGGGCACATCTTCTTCCGGCACGATGGCGTTGACCGGGCACTCGGGGATGCAGACGGCGCAGTCGATGCATTCATCGGGGTCGATGGTCAGGAAGTTCTGGCCTTCGCGGAAGCAGTCAACGGGGCACACATCGACGCAGTCGGTGTACTTGCAGCGGATGCAGGATTCGAGGACGACGTGGGTCATGGTGGATCAGCTCGTGTAGTTGGGGCCAGAGTCGCTGCTGGGGCTGGCCTGTTCGGGCGTGGCGCAAAGCGGCGGCAAAAGGCGGATTTTAATCAATGAGGCTGCGGGTCAGACCTTGATGGGGCGCAAGACCCGGCGTGATGGTGGAATTTGTGGGCGCAAAGCGGCCCGCCGAGGTCAGGGCTTGGGCCCCTGCGCCCACGGTGACGACGGTCGGCCGGCCCCGGTGCAGCAGCGAAGCGGCGGCCAGCTCGGCCACCGTGTGGTCGCTGCTCAAGGCATCGGCACAGCCGGCGCGCGAGACCGCGGCCACTGGTGTGTCGGCTGGCCATCCAGCTTCCAGCAGCTTGCGGCCTAGGGCGGCCAGCTGGCGGCCGGCCATGTAGAAGACCTCGGTGTCGGCGCTGCGGGCGGCCTGCAGATCGCCGTCCTTGGTCATGGCCGTGGTCAGGCTGACGCTGCGGCCGGCGCCGCGGCGGGTCAGCGGCCGCTGCAGATGCGCGGCGGCGGCGATGGCCGCGGTCACGCCGGGCACGACTTCGCTGGCAATGCCGGCTTCATGGAGGGCGATCAGTTCTTCTTCGAGGCGGCCGAAGATGCTGGCATCGCCGCCCTTGAGTCGCACGATGCGGCGGCCGGTTCGCGCTTGCTTGACCAGTGCGGCGTTGATGGCCGTCTGTTTGGTCGAGTCGCAAAAGCCGCGTTTGCCCACATCGATCCATTCCGCGTGGGGCGCCAGCTCGCGCAGGGCCGGGTCGGTCAGGGCGTCGAACAGCACCACCTCGGCGGCGGCCAGGGCGCGCGCGCCGCGCACGGTGATGAGGTCAGCGGCGCCGGGGCCGGCACTGACGAAGAGGACGGTTTGTGGGCTCATGGGGCGACTCGTTTCGGGCCGTGGCGGGTTCAGCGCACCAGCAGGGCGCCGCTGGTGCGGTTGCTGCTGGGGTCGACGACGATCAGGCTGCCGCCGACGCGGTTGCTGGCATAGGGCTCCA
>NZ_JAJIRT010000011.1 GCF_025717675.1 Paucibacter sp. DJ2R-2 | reverse complement strand
ATCTCACCGTGCGCAAAATTGATCAGGTTGATGATGCCGTACACCATCGTGTACCCCAGCGCCACCAGCGCATACATACTCCCGAGCACCAGCCCGTTGATGATTTGCTGGAAAAAAGTTTCCATAGTTGTCGTCCTTTTTTTGCGTCGACTGTGGCGTCGAACTGTCATGAAGGTGTGCAAGCGACATGCCAAAAATCAAGGTTTGCGGGTATACACCGAGAGCCTCCCATGAGCACCGGCAAGCTATGGGCAGGTGCGCCAAGCGCCCTTGAGCGGAATCCCGCACAGCCGCGCAAAAGGCAGAGCGGAATTCCGCCCGGCCCCGATGCCAAGCGGGTGAGGTCACTGTGGCGCAGCGGCCGCTGGGCGCGCGACAGCACGGTACACATTGGGCACACTACGCAGCCCTGCCCCTCCGCCTCATGAGTTCAAGCCCCCTTCCCCGCCCCTGGCGCCTGCCGCAATGGCGCCTGCAAACCCTGCTGCTGGTCCTGGCTGCCCTGACCCTGGTCCTGCTCTGCGCAGCGCTGGGCCAGCGCCTGAGCGAGCGCGCGGGCATGGCCCAACTGGCCGCGGTGGCCAATGAACGCCTGGAGCTCTACGCCGCCAGTCTGGAGGCCGAGCTGGCTCGCCACGCTTATCTGCCGGGCTTGCTTGGCGTCGACACCGACGTCCAGCGCTTGCTGGCAGAGCCCGGCAGCGAGGACCTGCGCGCCCAGACCCGGCTCAAGCTGGCCAGCGTGCGGGTTCGCTCAGGCTTGAGCCTGGCTTTCATCAGTGACGCGCAAGGCCGGGTGCTGGCCTCCAGCAACAACTACGGCCCACTGAACCGGGCCGATACGGAGCCCGACGCCGAAGCACGCCGCCTGGCGGAGCGCCTGGGCGAGCGCCTGCTCAGTGGGCCGGGCCAGTTTTTTGCGGCTCACGAGGACAAGGGCAGCAGCGACTATTTTTTGGTTCAACCACTGAAGCGCGCGGGGCTGCGCTGGGGGCAGATCGTGCTCAAGCTCAATCTGGCGCCCCTGGAAGCGATCTGGGTGGACCAGGGCCTGCGCTCCCTGGGCGAGAAGCTGCTGGTGGTCGATGGCCAGGGAGTGGTCATCATGTCCTCGGTGCCAGCCTGGAAGTACCACTTGCTCGGCCCCAGCACGGTCGAGCAGCGCGCGGCACTGCGCCGCAGCGGCCACTACGCCGGCACGCTCGAGGCCTCGCTGGGGCTGGACATGGGCACCTTGAGTCAGCAGCAAAATGCCCTAGTTTCCCTGCCATCGTGGGACCCAGCCACGCCCGAGCGGCGCCACCGTCTGCTGGCCCAGGAGCTTGCCGTGGTGCCGCTGGGCCTGCGACTGGTGACCCTGTCCGACCCCGCCGAAGTGTGGCGTCAGGCTCGCTTTGTTGGCTGGGGCGGAGCAGCGCTGGGCGCAGCCCTGAGTCTGCTGGTGCTTTACCTGCTGGCGCGCCGGCGCGCCCATGCCGAACTCGAGCATCAGGTCAGCGAGCGCACGGCCGAGCTGCAGCTCAGCAATGCCGAGCTCAAACGCCAGATCGCCCAGCGCCTGCAGGCCGAGGACGAGCTGATGCAGGCGGCCAAGCTGGCCGTGCTGGGCCAGATGTCGGCCGGCATCTCCCATGAAATCAATCAGCCGCTGACCGCCCTGCGCGCACTCTCGCGCAACAGCCTGCTGCTGCTCGACAAGGGCCGCTACAGCACCGTAGGCGAGAACTTGGGCGCCATCGACGCCATGGTCGAGCGCATGAGCCAGATCACCCGCCAGCTCAAGAGCTTTGCCCGCAAGGCGCAGAGCGCGAGCGCGCCTGTTTCACTGGCAGCCGCCGTGGAAGGCGCGCGCGTGCTGCTGGGCCACCGCATCGAGGCGGAGCAGGTGCGGCTGGACCTGGCCATCGCGACCGAGCTGCGCGTCAATTGCGAGGCCAATCGCCTGGAGCAGGTGTTGATCAATCTGATGGCCAATGCCCTGGACGCCATGGCCGAGTTGCCGCCCGCCGAGGACGGCAGCCCGCGGCCCCGCCAGCTGCGCCTGAGCACCGCCCCGTTTGAAGACGAGAGCAAGAGCCCGGGTGAGCGCCCGGGACGCATCTGGGTGCGCGTCTGCGACAGCGGCGCCGGCATGGAGCCCGAACAAATGGCGCGCTTGTTCGAACCCTTTTTCACCACCAAGCCACCCGGCCAAGGCCTGGGTCTGGGCCTGGTGATCTCAGCCAAGATCGTGCACGAGTTTGGCGGCACGCTGCGCGCGCGGCCTGCCGGCCGCGGCGATGATGTGGGCAGCCTACCCGGCATGTGTTTCGAGTTCGACCTCGAGCTAGCGCCGGCCGACTACCGCTGACGCAGCCCCCGCCTGCCCCACCCGATTCAATCAAGAAAGCAGCTCATCCATGTTTGAGGGATTCAAAGTCCTCTTTGTCGAAGACGATCCGCCGGTGCGGGCCAGCTTGAGCCAGACCCTGGAGTTGGAAGGCCTGGAGGTGCAGGCCTGCGCCAGCGCTGAAGAAGCCCTTCCCCATATCCAGGCCGGGGCGCAACTGATCGTGGTCACCGATGTGCGCCTACCCGGCATGGATGGCCTGGGCCTGCTCGACCATGTCATGGCCACCGACCCCGAGATCCCCGTCGTGCTGGTCACCGCCCACGGCGATGTGGCCATGGCCGTACGGGCCATGCGTACGGGCGCCTACGACTTCATCGAAAAGCCCTTCGCACCCGAGCGCTTCCTCGACGCCGTGCGCCGTGCCTTGGACAAGCGCGTGCTGCGCGTGGCGGTGGACGAACTGCGCGGACAGCTCCAGCGGCGCAGTGGCATGGAGGCGGTTCTGCTGGGCAACTCGGCCGCCATGCAGCAGGTGCGGCGCCAGGTGCTGAATCTGGCCGACACCTCGGCCGATGTGATGATTCTGGGTGAGACCGGCACCGGCAAGGAGCTGGTGGCGCGCTGCCTGCACGACGAGAGCCGGCGCCGTGACCGCAATTTCGTCGCCATCAACTGCGGCGGCCTGCCCGAGGCCTTGTTCGAGAGCGAGCTGTTCGGCCATGAACCGGGCGCCTTCACCTCCTCGTCCAAGCGCCGCATCGGCAAGATCGAGCATGCCAACGGCGGCACCTTGCTGCTGGACGAGATCGAGACCATGCCCATGCTGCTGCAGATCAAGCTGCTGCGCGTGCTGCAAGAGCGCCGGGTCGAACGCCTCGGCTCGAACGAAGAGCTGCCCATCAATGTGCGCGTGATCGCCGCCACCAAGGCCGATCTGCGCGCCCTCAGCGAGCAACAGCTGTTTCGCGGTGACCTCTATTACCGGCTCAATGTCGCCACGCTCTCACTGCCGCCGCTGCGCGAGCGGCGCGAGGACATCCCGCTGCTGTTCCAGCATTTCGTCGGCCTCGCCTGTGCACGCTACGAGCGCAGTGCGCCCGAGCTGAGCCCGCAGCGCCTGCGCGAGCTGATGGCCCATGACTGGCCCGGCAATGTGCGCGAGGTGCGCAATGCCGCCGACCGCTTCGTGCTGGACATCGGCGGCATCGAGGGCACCAGCGCCCCTGCGCCCGAACCGCAAGCCACCCTGGCTCAGCAAATGGATCAGGTGGAAAAAGCGCTGATCGAGCAGGCACTGCAGCGCTGCCAGGGCAAGGTGCCGGCGGCCATGGAGCTGCTGGGCACGGCCAAGAAAACGCTCTACGACAAGCTGCACCGCCACGGCATCGACCTGGAGCGCTTCCGCTCCAACTGAAACCCTGACCGTCAAGTTCAGCGGTACTGAGCCGGATCGGGCGAATCGCTGGGCTGCTCAATCAAGCGCAGAAAAGCCGGGCTCATGGGCAAGCGCAGATTGAGCCCCGAGCCGGGCAGCGGGCTCTCGAACCAGCGCTGGTAGATGGCACGGATCTCACCGCTGCGGAACAAGGCCCGCAAGGCCTCGTCGACCAGCTGCTTGAAGCCCGGATCGCCCTGCGCCAGGCCCAGGGCATAGGGTTCGATCGAAAACGAGGCCTCGGAGATCAGATAGTCCTGCGGCCGTCCACTGCCCGCCAGCCAGGTGCGCAGCAGCACATCGTCCATGGCATAGGCCACCGCGCGGCCGGTTTGCAGCAGGCGGAAGGCGTCCTTGTCGTCCTGGCCGACCAGGATCTTCATGTCCAGCTCGCGTGTCTGATTGACCTGGTGAAGGAACTGGATACTGGTGGTGGCGATGGTGGACGCCACCGGCTGGCCGCGCAGCTCATCCAGGCTGCGGATCGGCTGCTGGCGCTTGGACAGCAGCCGGGTCTCGGCCACAAAGGTGGTCAGCGAAAAAGCCTGGATGCGCTGACGCTCGGCCGTGTGGGTGGTGATGCCGCATTCCAAATCGACCGAGCCATTGGCCACCATGGGCATGCGTGTGGCCGAGCTGACGCTGACCATCTTGGCCTCCAGCTCAGGCAACTGCAGACGGGCACGCACGGCTTGCACCACCCGCTCGCACAGCTCGATCGAGTAGCCCACGGGCTTGAGATCGGCATCGAGGTAGGAAAACGGCGCCGAGGCGACGCGGTAGCCCAGCACGATCACGCCGGTGTCGCGGATCTTGCGCAGCGTGGGCGAACTCAGGGGTTCGGCCGCCCGCGCAGTCAGCAGCGACAGGCCCATCAGCAGGAACAGAGCGAGAGACCGGAAACGGGTGTTGAACATGAGACGGGGTCGTTACAGACACGGCAGGAAGCTTCTGCGATTGTCACAGCAGCCACGCGTGGCCGGAGGCTGTGGCAGGATGAGCGCCCTGATGAACCCTCACTCGCCTTCCACCGACTCCGCCGCAAGCGACGCGGCCTGGCGCGAAGTCCTGCCCCTGGAGCAGGCTCTGGCCGCCCTGCCACCCCACAGCCAGGACTTGCTGGAGCAGGCGCGCGAGGCTTGGTGCCGAGAACAAGGCCTGCTGCTCTTCGCCTATGGTTCACTGATCTGGCGCCCGGGCTTTGAGGCGGCCGAGCAATGGCCTGCACGGGTCCAGGGCTACCACCGGGCCCTGCGCCTGCGCAGCCTGTCCAACCGCGGCAACCGCGAACAACCGGGCTTGGTGCTGACCCTGTTGCCGGGCGGCAGCTGCCGCGGCCTGGTCTACCGGGTGGCGCCCGAGCACAGCGCCCGGGTGCTGGATGAGCTCTGGGTGCGTGAGATGGTGGTTGGCTCCTACACGCCGCGTTGGTTGCACTGCCAGACGCCGGCCGGGCCCAGGCTGGCACTGAGTTTTACCTTGAAGCGCCGCAGCCCGGCACGCGTAGGGTCGCTGGACGACGCAGCCTTGCTGCACATCCTGCGTCATGCCCGAGGACGCTACGGCAGCACCCTGGACTATCTGCAACGCTGCGTGCTGGGTTTGCGCGAGCATGGTATCCATGACGCTGAACTTGAGCGGCAGCTGCGCCTGGCCGCCGCCCAGGGTCTGTGTGACCTTCAGCCGCCCGCCTGAGCCTTGACGCGCTGCAGGTCTTCGACGGTATCGACATCGACCAGCACGCCCGGGTCATCCACCTCGACGGCCTGCGAGGGGTAGCGCGCCACGATGCGCCGCGCGCCCTCATCGCCGTGCAGATCCACCAGCTCCGAGAACAGCTCGGCGCTGAAACCCACAGGGTGACCCTGGCGACCGCGGTGCTGGGCATAGGCCACCGGGTAGGCCTCCAAGGCCTGGGCCACGGCCAACATGGTCTCGGGTTTCATCAGCGGCATGTCAGCCGGCACGATCAACCAGCCGTCCGCATCACCGCTGGCGCCCACGCCGGCGGCGATGGAATGCCCCATGCCCACGGGGCTTGCGCGCCCCTGGCTGTCAAGTTCAGGCAGAACGACCACATCGCGAGCCGCCACCAGGTCATGCAAGCTGGGAGCCAGCGCGGCCGTGGTGACCACCACCACGCGCAGACGTGTAGCCAAGGCATGCGCCACGGTCCGGGCCAGCACGGTGTCAGCCAAGGCGTCGGCGCTGCCAGCGCCCAGGCGCTGCACCAGCTTGTGCCCGAGGCCGGTAAATCTCATGCCGCGGCCCGCCGCAAGCACGACGACAGCCGGTCGCCGATGTGTCATCAGATCAAATCCTTAAAAAGCCCCTCGGCCCGGCCGCTGCCCGATCGAATCGCCAGGCTGCAACAGGTCAGAGCATGCCGCGGCGGGCGCACTGCGCGCAATGGGGCCATCACTTAAGGTGTTCTACCGTCAGAACAACTACCAGCAAGAGGCCTTGGGCCGATACTCTCGTCATGAACAGCAGCAGCAACAACAGCAAGCCTTTGGCCGACCTTCGCAAGAGCTATGAGCAAGGCGAACTTGACGAGGCCATGGCCGCCAATGAACCCCTGAGCCAGTTCAAGCAATGGCTGGAACATGCCCTGGCCAGCGAGGTGCCCGAACCCAATGCCATGACCGTGGCTACGGTGGGTGCCGACGGCCGCCCCTCGACCCGCATCGTGCTCATCAAGAGCTATGACGACCGCGGCATCGTGTGGTTCACCAACTACGAAAGCCGCAAGGGTCAGGAGCTGGCCGCGCATCCCTTTGCCGCCCTGCAGTTCCACTGGGTCGAACTCGAGCGGGTGGTGCGAATCGAAGGCCGGGTCGAGAAGGTCAGCGAGCAGGAATCGGATGCGTATTTCCATTCCCGCCCGCTGGACTCCCGCCTGGGCGCCTGGGCCTCGCCACAAAGCCAGGTCATCAGCTCGCGTGGCGTCTTGGTCGCCAATGCGGCCAAGGCAGCCGTGCAGCATGGACTGAAGCCCGACCGACCACCGCACTGGGGCGGCTATCGCCTGATGCCCGAGCGCTGGGAGTTCTGGCAGGGCCGCAAGTCGCGCCTGCACGACCGCCTGAGCTACCGACTGCAGGCCGACGGGCAATGGCTCAAGGAGCGCTTGGCTCCCTGAAGCCACGGGGGCTGGCCGTTAGAAGCGCAGCTGCAAGCCTGTATGCAGGCTGCGGCCAGGCAAGGGGCTGAGTTCGCGAATGGTGGCCACTGAACTCGCGCTGTAGGCCAGCTGATTGCCCACGTTGTCGAGCTTGAGATACCAGAGCGCTTCGTTGCTGCCAATGCGCAGCTGACGCGACAGGCTCAGCTTCAGCAGGCCGTAGCCTGCTGTCGCATGGTCCAAGACCGGCACGCGGTCTTGCCGTGCGCTCAGACGCCACTCAGCGCGGGCCGTCCACGGGCCCTGCTTGGCGTCGAGCGCCAGGCTCGCCCGCAGCGGCGCCAGGCGTGGCAAGGCCTCACCGGTCTGGCGGTTGCTGCCGCGCACGCCGTCCAGCGTGGCCGTGACAGCGAGCTGCGTGCCCGGCAGCAGCTGTGCCGGCAAATGCCAGTGCCCCTCCAACTCAAAGCCGGTCAGCAATGCCGGCACGGACTTGAAGGCATAGACCGGGAAGGTCTCGCCCTCATCCTCGAACTGCTCGCCGGTGGCGTCGAGCGCGATATAGCTGGCGAATCGGGTGCGGAACAGGTTCAAGCGCACGAAGTTCTCAGCCTGCTTCCACTCCAACCCCAGGTCCACGCCCTTGGCCCGCTCCAGGCCCAGGCTGGCGTCACCGCGCTCGTAAGCGCCGCTGGCCACGTGGACGCCCTGAGCATGCAGTTCGTAAAACATGGGCGCGCGTTGGCTGCTGTTGAACTGGCCGTTGAGGCTGAATGATTCACTCAGGCGATAGCTGCCACTGAGCGTCAGGCTGCGCGGCTTGAAGCGCTGGCTGCTGGCGGCGCCAAAGCGCGGCTCTTCAGCGTCGGCAGCGTCACCGGCCGAGTTGACGCGCACCGATTCAGCGCGTGCACCCGCCTCCAGGGTCAAGGGCCCTGCCGTGTACTGTTCCAGCAGAAAGACCGCACTGCTACGTGTTTGTGAACTGGGCACCAGGGCCTCGGCCCCGATGGCAGAGAACTCGCTGCGCTCCATCTGCAAGCCCAACATGCCCTTGACGGCGCCGCTCGCGCCCAGCGGCGCATGTTCCAACTCCAGGCGCAGATCCTTGCCGCGGTTCTTGAACACGGTGCCAATCTCACCCGAGCCCTCCACCTCCTGGTGCTGGTAGCGGCTGCTGCTGGCGTTCCAACTCACACGGCGCAGCAGTTCGGCCGCGCCGCTGCCCGGGGCGAAGCGCCACTCGCCGGCCGTTGCGGCGCGCTGACGCTGCATCTGGATCTGCACATCGGGCTCGACGGTCACGCCGTAGTCGTTGTGATAGTCCTCCAGCGACAGGCCGGCATAGCCCTCGGCAAAGATGTAGGAGCCGCCCAGCGCACCGCCGTGGCTGCGCGCCGCGGAGTTGCGCACCTCGGTGGCGCTTTCACCCTCGGCCGTGAAGCGCGGGGCAGATTGATTGGACGCACGCCGGCCGGCCAGATCGGCATGCCAGGCCCAGCCTTGGCTGCCCGAGCCGACGCCGCCGTCCAACACCACGGCGCCGTTGCGCTCTTGCGCGGGCCCGCCGAAGCGGACTTCCGCCGCGCCGCTCAAACCCGGCTGCACCGCCTTGGGAATGCGGTTGTCCAGGGTGTTGACCACACCGCCGATGGCATTGCCGCCGTACAGCAAGGCGGCTGCACCGCGCAACACCTCGACCCGATCGATGACCAGCGGGTCGGTGGGCACAGCATGGTCAAAACTCAGGCTCGAGGCATCAACCGAAGCACCGGAGTTGCTCAACATGCGCACCCGATCGCCGTCCAGGCCGCGGATGGTGGGGCGGTTGCTATTGGGGCCGAAGTAGCTGGCCGAGACGCCGGGCAGGCCGTCCAGGGTCTCCCCCAGCGATGAGGCGCGGCGCAGGCTCAACTCATCACCGCCGAGAGCGCTGTTGGCCTGCGTCAGCTGCTGGCTGCGCAAGGGGTTTCCAGTCAGTTGAACGCGGCTCAGATGCTCGGTGCTGGCGGTGCTGGCGGTGCTGGCGGCGCTGACAGCGGCGACCGGTGCGAGCGCCGCTGGGGCTGGGCTTTGGGCCTGAGCCGCGAAACTCAGGCAAAACAGGCTGGCGCCCAGGGCCAAGGGTCGGCGGGCGAAAAATGGGGTGCTCATGACAAAAACTCTCTGGCGGTCGGGCGCGGCACGGGGAACTCAACATCCGAGCCGGCGCGACGAAGTGGGGACGCGCCCGGGCTTCATCTGCTCACACAAGGCAGGGCCACAGGCGTTGGCGCCTCCAGGCGCAGCGCCACTGGGGCGGCTGCGCGCGAACGGCGCCTTGCAATCAAAGCAAAGGACTCAGACCACCAGAGGGGGGCCGCGGGCAGCGCGCTTCCAGCGAGCAGCCAGGTGCAAAGAGGCAATCTGGGCGGCGGCAGGAACGACCTCGGGCAGGTCCGGCAACAGCGCCACGGGCTGCGTCAGCGAGGCGTGGTCGTGGCTGAGCTGGTCGAGCAGTAGGCAGATCAGCTCGCCGCGCTGATGGCCCCAGCCGTCGGCAGACGCCAGAGTCCCGACCTTGGCCCCTGCAGATGCAAGCACCGGCGCCAAAGACGACAAGGGCACCAGAGCACGCGCAAAACCCGCGCCATGCAAGACCCGGTGTGACTGCCCCAGACCTTGGAAAGCCAGCATCAGAGCCAGCAGCGCCCACACCTGCCACGCCGTGGCATGACGACGCAACGCCAAGGCGCTGCTGCGTGAGTATGGGGGGCGCGGCGGGTTCATGGTTTTAAATCAGGCGCGACAGCATTCGATGTGCATTCAAGGGGCACTCAGGCCCTGGCCACCGTTGATACGGTAGTAGAGCCCGTAGGGGTCATCACTCAACACCGACAGAACGCCCTCAACCAGCACCGGTTCGAGCGAGTAGCGCACCGGTTGCTGGGTGAACACTTCGACCAGACCTTCAGCACCAGCCGGCACACAAAACGAGCAGGACGTCGGCACCGAGGAGAGCAGGAAGTGCCTTTGCTTGTCCCCCGGCTCCAGCGGCATCATGAAGCCCTGGACCTTGACCTTCTTCTGATTCAAGACCTGCACGGCCGCGGGGAATGTGGGCAGCAGCCGATTCTTTTCGACCCGGGTCGTCACGGCAGCCAGCAAACTCCAGGACAGCACGCCTTCCCGTTCCTGCAGCGGCTTGAAGGGGCTGCGTGGGTCGTGGTAGCCGGGGCCTTGACCGATCACTGGAGCTTGCGCCTGGGCAAGACCCGGCAACAGTGCCATCAAGCCCATGACGAGCAGGCCGCGACGGGTTTCAACGAAACGAGCGATGAGGTTCAAGGCGGGTCGACTTTTCATGACGTGGCGGATCGAGTGCGGCATTGTGCCTGCTGCGGCCGTTCAGCGCGGCGCCTGCAACAAGTCGCTGACATCGAGTCGGTAGGCTCGCCAGGCCGGCCAGGCTGAAGCCAGCAGCGCCAGACTGGCCGCCAACAGGGGCAAGCTGAGCTCCCAAAGCGAGAACCAGGCACCAGTCAGGCGCAGGCTTTGACGGTCGGCCAAGAGCTGACCCAAGACCGCACACAAGCCGTGGCCCAGCGCCAGGCCGATCACGCAGGCCAGGGCTGCCAGGATGGCCGCTTCCAGCCCGACCAAGGCAGCCACCCGCCACGGTGGCGCACCCAGCATGCGCATCATGGCCAGATCGGCTTGCCGCGCCCGCACCGCATTGAGCAAAGCCACCCAGACCGACAGCCCTGCGGCCAGCAATAGCACCACGGCGAATCCGCGCAAGACGTCGGTGCCCGTGCCGACCAGGCGAAGCAAACGAGCCGTCTCCAGCGCCGGCGCCGCCGCCTGCAGACCCGCTTGCGCGTTGACCCAGCGCGGCAGGCTGATGGCGGCCAGCGGGCTGCGGTAGCTCAGCAAGATCAAGGTGATCTCGCGGCGCTCCATTTCTTCAACTTCTTCCTCAAGCGCGGTGTTCGCAGCGCTGCCATGGTGAGCTTCATGGAGCTGCCAGACCGAGGCCAGATCTGTCAGCACCAGGCGGTCGATCACGGTGCCGGTCGGCTTCAAGATGCCGGCCACCGTGTAGGCTTCGCCCTCATGGGCATCGCCCTGCTCGCCCAGGCCGTGACTGCCTGCAAACTGCGCGCCCAATGCCAAACCGGTACGCTGCGCCACTTCGGCTCCGAGTACGGCCTGCAGCGGCGCGCGCCAGAGCTGCCCTTGGGCCAGGCTGGCGCCGTACAGAGCCAGGTAACTGGCCTCGGTGCCGACAATGCGAAAGCCGCGCAGGCTGTCGCCCAGCGACAGCGGGACGGCGCGCGCCACCAGGGGCTGGGCGCGCAGGGTCTTCAAGGTCGACAACGGGATATTGCCGGTAGGCACATCAAGGTGGAACACGCCGGACAACATGATCTGCATCGGGCTGCCCTTGGCGCCGACAACCAAGTCGATGCCCGCCAGATCGCGTCGCACGCCGGCCTCGATCTGTTCGCTAACCAGAAGCACAAAGCTGATGGCCGCCAGACCCAGGCTCAAGAGCAGCAGATTCAGCGAGGCCGTCAAAGGCTGGGCCCAGAGGTAGCGCCAGGCCAGGCGGATCAAGGCGCTCACGCCACAGCCTCCGAAGCAGTGCTGGCGCTCAAGTCAAGTACGCGCCAATCAAGCCTGCCCTGTAGGGGCTGGACCAGCCGGCTGTCATGTGTGGCCAGGATCAGGGTGATGCCCTGCTCCGCCGCAGTGTCCAACAGCAAATCCAGCACCTGGCGGGCATGGCGATCGTCCAGACTGGCACTTGGCTCATCGGCCAGCAACAGTGCAGGCTGGCGCATCAGGGCCCTGGCCAAGGCCACACGCTGCGCCTGGCCAACGCTCAGCTGATGCGGCAGTCGCTGCCCCAGATCAGCCAAACCCAAATGCTGCAGCAAGGCCTGAGCCCGCTCTGGCCGGGGCGGCAGGCCGGCGCTGATGAACGGCAGGGCCAGGTTGTCCAGAACGTTCAGACTGGCACTCAGGTGCAGGCGCTGCGGCACAAATCCGAGCTGGGCGCCGCGCCAGGCATCGCGTTGCCGCGCGCTCAGGCTGCCCAAGTCGCTGCCGGCCATGTCGATCCGTCCCTCGGTAGGCGTCAGCAAACCAGCCATCAAGGCCAGCAAGGTGGACTTGCCGCTGCCCGATGGCCCGCGCAAGAGCAGGTGTTGGCCGGCGGCCATGGAGAAATCAGGGAAAGACAAGAGGCCACTGCCACCGGCATAGCGGTAGCTCAGCCCTGACCATTGAATGCTCATCGACGCAATTCCCGGCGGAGAAAGATTCAGGCCGCAGGGCGCAAGAGTCGGGCAAAGGTCTTGCGGAATTTCTCCACTTTGCCTGCCACCACGAAGGCGCAATAGCCTTGGTCCGGGTTACGGGCGTAGTAATGCTGGTGGTAGGCCTCGGCCGGCCAGTAGTTCTGTTCGGGCAGCAACTCGGTCACCAGCCGGCCATCGTGCGCCGCTTGCGCTTCGTCCCAGACCAAGCGGGCTTCGGTGGCCTGCGCAGGCGAATGCACATAAATGCCCGAACGGTATTGGCTGCCGACATCAGCGCCCTGACGATTCAAAGAGGTTGGGTCATGAATGACAAAGAACACCTCCAGCAACTCGCGCAGGCTGACCACACTCGGGTCGAAATCGAGCCGCACCACCTCGGCGTGGCCGGTCTGGCCAGAGCAGACTTGCTCGTAGCTGGGATCATGAACCAAGCCGTTGCAATAGCCAGACTGCACCGCATGCACGCCCTTGACTTGCTCGAACACCGCTTCGGTGCACCAGAAACAACCACCGCCGAGGGTGATTCGCTGCAATGGGGTGTCAAGGCTGTTCATGCTGTGGGGCGACCGGTTCTTTGAGAGACGGGGCGAGCATAGCCGAGCCCGGAATTCCTAAGAGCGGCAGGGTAACGCGCCGGCACCGGCGATGATGTCCGCCTCGTAGTGACACAAACCATGACCGTGGACCTGAATCCGCTGACCCAGTTTTTCAAACCCTTCGCCCTAACGCTGGTCCAGCCTCCCCTGGTCTTCATGCTCCTGGCCGTGGCCGGCGGATTTCGCCTGCAACGGGGCCGCAAGCGGTTGGGCTGGGTTCTGCTCGGCATGGCCGCTGCGGGCATCTGGCTGAGTGGAAGCGAGGGCTTCGGACTGTATTTGGGCCGAGTCTGGCTGAAGACACCGCCCGCCCTGGAGCGGGCTGAGACCGAGCGGCTGCGTGAGCTGCAGGCCTCCAAAGGCGGGGTGGCGGTGCTGGTCCTGGGAGGAGGTGCGCGCCAATCGGCACCGGAGTACCAAGGCTCCAGCCTCAACGAATACAGCCTGCCGCGGCTTCGCCTGGGCATATGGCTGGCGCGACAGATCGGGGCGCCGCTGGGCTTCTCGGGTGGCGTGGGTTGGCAAGCGCACGATCAGATCAGCAGCGAAGGCGAGATCGCCCGGCGTATTGCTGCCGAAGAATTCCGCCATCCACTGAGCTGGGTCGAAGATCAATCGCGGGACACCCGAGAAAACGCCCAATTCAGCGTGGCGCTGCTGCGGCAGCGCCAGGTTCGGACCTTGGTGTTGGTCACCCATGAGCAGCACATGCCGCGCTCGCTTCGCGCTTTCAGGGATGCCTTGGCAGACAGCGGCGCGGAAAGCGACATCACGCTCATCCCTGCGCCAGCTGGTTTGCGGCCGGCGGAGCGCTGGCGCCTGAGCGCGTGGCTGCCCAGCAACGAAGGCTATGCACGCGTGCGCTACGTGGTCTACGAGGCCATCGCGCTGGCAGCTGCCCATTGAGACGCACCAAAAATACAGGCGCCCAAAGTAGAAACCCCCTCCGAGCCTGAGCTGGGAGGGGGTGTGGTGGCTGACGCCACCGATGGGGCTCTCGGGGGATGTGCCCGAGGGCTCCTGGCGCGCAATGATTGCGCCAGAGGTTGTGCCTGAGACAGGCTATGCAACAGTAGGCGAGCCCCGCCCCGCTTTCAAGGCCCGGATAAACCCGTGGGTGCCGCTGCGAACAGGGTCTCGAAGAGCTGATCGGCGCGCGCCTGCACGTCGGCACTCATGACAATGCCCCTGCCCCATTCCCGGCTGGTTTCGCCGGGCCATTTGTTGGTGGCATCCAAGCCCATCTTGCCGCCGAGACCGCTGACCGGGGAAGCGAAATCCAGGTAGTCGATCGGCGTGCTATCGACCAAGGTCGTATCTCGGACCGGGTCCATGCGCGTGGTAATGGCCCAGACCACTTCCTTCCAATCACGAATATTGATGTCCTCGTCCACCACCACAATGAACTTGGTGTACATGAACTGGCGCAGAAAGCTCCAGAGCCCAAACATCAGGCGCTTGGCATGCCCCGGGTAGGCTTTCTTGATGGAGATCACGGCCATCCGGTAGCTGCAGCCTTCGGGCGGTAAATAGAAGTCAACTATCTCCGTGAACTGCTTCTGCAAGATGGGCACGAACACTTCATTGAGCGCCACGCCCAAGATGGCCGGCTCGTCCGGAGGCTTGCCGGTGTAAGTGGAGTGATAAATCGGCTGCTCGCGCCGCGTCAGTCGGGTGACCTCGAAGACCGGAAACCAATCTTGCTCGTTGTAGTAGCCGGTATGGTCGCCGTAGGGGCCCTCCAGCGCATGGAGATAGCCGCCCTTTTCTTTCAGCGCAATGCCGTCTTCGCTGAACCCCGTGAAACCGGGTGCTGCCACTGGAATGCAGCCTTCCAGAACGATTTCAGCACTGGCCGGCACCTGCAGCATGCGAGCACCCTCACCCACACCGCTGTCGATGAGCTCGGTGCGTGAGCCGCGCAGCAGGCCGGCAAACTGGTACTCCGACAGGCTGTCAGGTACCGGCGTGACGGCGCCCAGGATGGTGGCCGGATCGGCGCCCAGCGCCACAGCAATCGGGAATGCTTGGCCCGGATTCGCCAATGCAAACTCGCGGAAATCCAATGCGCCGCCGCGATGGGCCAGCCACCGCATGATGAGTTGCTTGCGCCCGATCAATTGCTGGCGATAGATGCCCAGGTTCTGACGCGTGCGCGGCTTGGGCACCGACTGAGGACCACGCGTGATGACCAAGCCCCATGTGATCAGGGGGCCAATGTCACCCGGCCAGCAGGTCTGAATGGGAATGTCCTTCAAATTGATCTCGGCACCTTTCAACACCAGCTCTTGGCAGGCCGCACGGCGCACGGTTTGGGGCTTCATGTCCCAGACCGACTTCATCATCTGCAGGAGCCGGCCCACGTCCTTCACGCCCTTGGGTGGTTCTGGCTCTTTCAGATTGGCCAAGACGTGACCGACCTGGCGCAGGTCCTCCAAACTCTCAGCCCCCATGCCGAGCGCGACGCGTCGAGGCGTGCCGAACAGATTGCTCAACACCGGCATGCGGTGCCCCGTGGGATTTGCAAACAGCAAGGCAGGCCCTTCGGCTCGCAACACACGGTCGCTGAGAGCGGTCATCTCCAACACAGGAGACACCGGCTGCTCAATCCTTTTGAGCTCACCCATGGCCTCCAAACCGCCAATAAAGTCGCGCAGGTCACGGTACTTCATAACATCCAGTAATATAAAAACAGGTCTATAAGCTTGACGGGTTATTTTTGACCCTTAAAATCCGCCTGCCTTGAGTTTTCAGGGTTAACCCGTGTCTTCGCCTTTGGGAGGGTGGAGACGCCCCGCTGCCGATGGACGTCGGCCCGGTCGAAGTCAACGCTCGTCGTACTTCGCCCTCTGAGCCGACCCATTATCACTGCCGCACCTTTAGCCCCTTGGCCTCGGCCGGGGACTGGATGGTGTGGAAGAGAAGAAAGGAGTCGCATGACAGCGCGTCGTGATCTTTTATCCCTGACCCGCAGTACAGGTGCCGCTGCATCCTTGTTTGTCAAGGACATCGGCCAAGGCCTGCTGGTTGTCAGCCACAACACGCTGGCCCTCGTCGGTTTGGCTGTCGTGGCCATCATCCTGACCTTTGCCAGTCAGGCCGAATTGCGCCAGCAACTGGAAGGCCAGGTTCGTGGCTGGTTGCATGCACGCCAGGAGGCCCGCGACATCGCCGGTGGTAACACCTTGACCGGCAATGAAGAACCGGATGCCATTGCCCGCACCACGGCCGTCGACCCCAAGGACTTGCCGCGCCAGCAAGCCGCCATCGCTCAGTGGGTGGCTCGGCGCTACAAGGTCGCCCCTGAGCCGATCAGCCGTCTGGTTCAGGAAGCCTACACGGTGGGACAACGTGCCCGTGTCGAACCCACGCTCATTCTGGCCATCATGGCGATTGAATCTGCCTTCAATCCCTTTGCGCAAAGCACAGTCGGCGCACAAGGCCTGATGCAGGTGATGACCCAGGTCCACAACGACAAGTACGAGGCCTTCGGCGGCAATCTGGCCGCTTTTGACCCGATCACCAACTTGCGGGTGGGCGTCCAGGTGCTGAAGGAGTGCATTCAACGCGCGGGGAGCGTCGAGGAAGGCCTTCGTTTTTACGTGGGTGCAGCCAATTTGCCCGACGAAGGCAGCTACACCGGCCGTGTCCTGGCCATGCAAGAGCAACTCAAGGCGGTTGCCTCGGGTCGAGCCTTACCCGCCCGCCCGGCCAGCACGCCCATGGCTGCGCCCAAGCTGATCGAGCAGACGTCGCTGGACGACGAAAAGGTGGCACAGCTGCGCTGAACCGCTGCCTCTGGCCCGCGAGCGGCACCGTATGCTGAGGCTACACTCCAAGCTTCGCGCGACTGGCGATCAAGAGGGCCGAGCGACAGAGTGTCGCTGGCCGCCTGAGGTGGTGGACCACCGGGGAGCGCGAACGGTGATGGGCGGATGCTCACACCGACTTCAGCCGTTCGCCTGGGCAGCCTCCTCGGCCTGCATCTTTTTCAATCGATGCCTGGCATGACGGGCACTCCACTTCTAGAGCATTGCCACCCTATGTTTGACCGTAGCACTTCCACCCTCGCCCTTGTCGACCCGGATCTCTGGGCCGCTGTCCAGAACGAGAACCAGCGCCAGGAAGATCACATCGAACTGATCGCCTCGGAAAACTACACCTCGCCCGCCGTCATGGAAGCGCAGGGCAGCCAACTGACCAACAAGTACGCTGAAGGCTATCCCGGCAAGCGCTATTACGGCGGTTGCGAGTATGTGGACGTGGTCGAGCAACTGGCCATCGACCGGCTGAAAGAGCTGTTCGGCGCCAACTTTGCCAACGTGCAGCCGAATTCTGGCTCACAAGCCAACCAAGGCGTGTTCTTCGCCCTGCTGCAGCCAGGCGACACCATCATGGGCATGAGCTTGGCCGAAGGCGGTCACCTGACCCACGGTATGGCACTGAACATGAGCGGCAAGTGGTTCAACGTCATTTCCTATGGTCTCAATGCCAAGGAAGAAATCGACTACGACGCCATGGAAGCGCTGGCTCGTGAAAAGAAGCCCAAGCTGATCATCGCCGGCGCCTCAGCCTATTCCCTGCGCATTGACTTCGAGCGCTTCGGCAAGATTGCCAAAGAGATCGGCGCCTATTTCATGGTGGACATGGCCCACTATGCAGGCCTGATTGCTGCGGGCGTGTACCCCAACCCGGTGCCGCACGCCGATGTCGTGACCTCGACCACCCACAAGAGCCTGCGTGGCCCGCGCGGCGGCATCATCCTGTGCAATGACGAAGCCATTGCCAAGAAGATCAACTCGGCCATCTTCCCCGGCATCCAGGGCGGCCCGCTGATGCACGTCATCGCAGGCAAGGCTGTGGCCTTCAAGGAAGCACTGACGCCGGAATTCAAGGCCTACCAGACCCAGGTGGTCAAAAATGCTAAGGTCTTGGCAGATACGCTCATTGAACGAGGCCTACGCATTGTCTCTGGCGGCACCGAGAGCCATGTGATGCTGGTGGACCTGCGCCCGAAAAACCTGACGGGCAAGGAAGCCGAAGCCATCCTGGGCGCAGCCCACATGACTTGCAACAAGAACGGCATCCCCAACGACCCGCAGAAGCCCATGGTGACCAGCGGCATCCGTCTGGGCACACCGGCGATGACCACGCGCGGCTTCAAGGAGGAGCAGGTGCGCGCTACAGCCCATCTGATCGCCGACGTGTTGGACAAGCCACATGACGAAGCCAATTTGGCAGCTGTTCGCGAGAAGGTCGCCGCGCTGACGCGCGACTTCCCCGTCTACCGCTGAGCCTGACCCAGTCAAGGAACGCCGATGCGCTGCCCCTTTTGCAGTCATGGAGAAACCCAGGTCGCCGAGACCCGGGAATCCGATGAAGGCGATGTGGTGCGCCGTCGGCGGCGCTGCCTTGGCTGCGACAAGCGTTTCACCACCTACGAACGAGCAGAAATTGCCTTGCCCGTGGTGGTAAAAAAAGACGGCACGCGTGCGGATTTTGACTCTCGCAAAGTCCGCGCCTCCATGCAACTTGCCTTGCGCAAACGCCCGGTCAGCATTGAGCAGATCGACGCCGCCCTGCTGCGCATTGAGGAAGCCCTGCTGACCAGCGGCGCCCGAGAGCTGCCCTCGACCAAATTGGGCGAGTTGGTGATGCGCGAACTCAAGCGCATCGACAAGGTGGCTTATGTGCGCTTCGCTTCGGTCTACCGAAGCTTTGAAGATGTGGATGAATTCCGTCAGTTGATCGGCGAGATCTAACTGCCCCCCATCCCCGCTGAGCCCCCCCCTTTGGAGGGGACCATTCGCCCCCTCAGGGTGACAGAAAGCCAGCGCACCAGCTCCTAAATTTGCTGCATCCCACACAGCAAAGGAGACGGTCATGAACAACAGCAAGTCAGTCTCGCAACGCGGTCTTTCCGGTGTAGAGAGTCTGCTCGCACTTGTCGTTTCTGCCCTGCTCGCAGCACAAGCCCTGCCAGCCATGCAGCAGTTGAAGCAGAGGAAGGCTGTAGAGCTACGGGCTCAGGCCCTGATGACCGACTTGAAACAGGCTCGCAGCGAATCGGTGATGGCCGCCGCTCAGTACCACATCCGTTTTCGTCAAATGCCCGGCGGCAGCTGCTACGTGCTGCACTCAGGTCGCCCCAACGACTGCAGCTGCGATGAAAGTGGGCAAGCCATGTGCATCGGTGAGGCACAAGTGCTTCGCCACGAGTGGCTGCCGAGCAGCACCAGGATCACCATACGCGCCAATGTGGGCACCATGAGCTTCAATGCGCGACAAGGCGCCGTCACGAGTACGGGCAGCATCGACATCACCGAGGCCTCCGGACTGGGCATCCGGCATATTGTCAGCATTGCCGGTCGCGTGCGCAGCTGCGCGTTGTCGTCCGGTATTGGCAACCTGCCTGCGTGCGCTTAGATTGTCACTGAGAGAGCCCCCCCTATGTGAATGTCCCGCCGACTAGCGGTCAAACGCTCGCGACAAACGGCGCCTGAACTGGGGCTTTATATGAGGCAGCCTTCACATAATCTCTCATGCAAGCACCGTCCAGACTCAGCGCCCTTACGCATCATCAGCCGTACAAGACGAGCCGAGGGTTCACCCTTGTAGAGTTGATGATCGCGCTCGTGATCGTCGCCATCCTGGCGGCAATCGCTCTGCCCTCGTATCGCGAGTATTCAATGAAGAGCCGGCGATCTTCCGCCATTGCAGCCTTGACAGCGGTCACGCAAGCGCAGGAACGTTGGCGCAGCAACCGCGCAAGCTACTCGAATTCGCTGTCCAACTTGGGCTTTACCTCGAGCACCACATCCGACGGCAACTACGACCTGACCTTGAGCGGGCTCGGTGACCCTGCGCAGTATGTGTCGGGCTTCCAGATCAAGGCGGAAGCCAAATCTTCGGGCAGCCAATCCAACGATGTTCGTTGCGCCGTCATGATCATGCGCATGGAGGGAGGAAGCTTGCGATATCTCGCCCAAACCCAAGCTGGTGCTGACAATCAACAAGAATGTTGGCCCAAATGAAGGCCGCATTTCGCGAGCGCCGTGGCGTGACACTGGTCGAATTGATGATCGTGCTGATGGTTCTAGGTGTGCTGCTCAGTTTGGCTTTGCCATCTCTTGCAGACCTGTTGAACCGGCGTAGGGTCCAAATGGTCGCGGATCAGTTGACGACCGATCTCGCCTACGCGCGCTCTGAAAGTGGCATCGCATTGGAGTCGGTAAGCTTGCGCTTCATGAGCGATGCGACCCAGAGCTGCTATTCAATTCTCTATTTCGGGACCATCGGCGGCTGTGAGTGCACCCGCGGGGCAGGAAGTTCATGCATCAACACTCTGGGCCCTGGGTACACCAATTTCAGAGAAATCAGAACGACGCAGGTGCCACGGAATTCCGGAGTCAGTCTTCAGACCACGGGGAGCTGGGATGCGTCCTCGGTCGACAGGGTTCGATTTCTATATCCGCAAATGACTCCCACGGTGCCCGATTTCGCGGTCATCGTGCGCGGCCGTGGGTTCACCTTGAAAGTACAGCTGAATGCCATGGGCCGAGCGACTCAGTGCACGCCTGATGGCTCAATGCCGGGAGCACCCGCATGCTGAATTCACTCGCCTCGAAACGCCGTCAAACTGGTTTGAGCCTGATCGAACTGATGGTTGGCATCACCGTCGGCATGATTGTTGTGGCCGGCGCCAGCTTGATGATGACCAACCAAGTGGCCGAGCATCGCCTCCTCACATTGGAAACTCAGATTCAGCAAGACTTGCGAGCTACCGCAGATCTCATGCTCAAAGAAGTCAGGCGTGCCGGCTCCTGGGCCGTGCCGCAGAATGGGCTTTGGGCACCGGCAGCGGCGGGTAGCCCCTTTGTTGCCCCTGTGGCCAACCCCTACATCAGGCGCCTTTCGGTCACTCAAAGTGAGGGTGGAGACGAACTCCAGTACAGCTACTCGAAGCAGAAAGAACGATTCAACGACGCCAGTCCTCTCGAGGACAACTTGGTGGACGAGAGTACCGAGCTGTTCGGCTTCAAGCTGGAACAAGGTGTGATCAAGTTCCTTTTGGGCGGCAATTGGCAACCCATGACGGACCCCAGCGTGCTGATCGTGACCGGCTTGCAAATCACATTGAACACCCAAGAAAGTAGCTTGGCCGACAGTTGCGAGAACGTTTGTTCACCGGCGGCAGGAACCTGCCCGAAACTACAACAACGTCGCGTGGCCATTCGAATCGCGGGCCGCTCCGCCCACGACGCAGCGGTCACGCGCGAGCTGAACGTATCGGCCAGAGTGCGAAATGATGAACTCGCAGGGGCCTGCTCATGAGGCCCAAGCAAAAGTACACGCAGACCGGTGCTGCCACATTGGTGGTCGTCATGGTGTTGTTTCTCATCATGGCGATGATGGCGGCTTATGCCAATCGCAATATGATTTTCGAACAGCGCATCGCCAGCAACTATTACCGAATGGGCGTATCGAGCGAGGCCGCCGAAGCTGGTCTTGAATGGACGGTTGCCATGCTCAACGGCTTGAACGTGAACGCGAGCTGCCGAGAAGCCGCCGGTGCGAGTGAACGGTTTCGGGACCGCTATCTGAACGTCGCTAGCGACCGCGCGATAACCGAAAAACTCGCCGCCGGCTATGTCAGCAACTGCGTACGGACAAACGCAGGAAATAGTTGGGCCTGCCGCTGCCCAAACCCTAGTGCAGCAGGGCTTCCAGCCCCACCTGCGGTGGCCGCGGGCGACACCATGCAGCCGGGCTTTGCTGTATCGATCATTCCACCCCCGGTCACCAGTCCGACCCTGAAAAATCGGCCCGGCGCAGTTCGACTGAGAGTCGATGGTTGTAGCAGTGGTAACTATGTCGATTGCCGGAATCCTACTGCCATGGCCTCGCAGCTATTGAGCCTGACGGTCGCCGAAGTGGATGTCTCGCTCATCAGTGCGCTCAAGAACCCGCCTGCATCGCCACTCACGGTCAAGGGCACTTTGACCGTCGGTGCCACCGGGCTTGGCCTGCACAACAGCGATCCGCGCAGCGCTGGAATTCTCATGGTCAGCGGACAGCCTGCCCTTGCCACGCTCACCCCCTACTCCGATCGCTTAGACAGCCTACCGGGCACTCCTGGCTTGACCGCCATCATCGAGAACGAGTCAAACCTGAGCGGCAGCAGCGCAGCGCGTATGTTCTCCATGTATTTCGGCATGACGGCACCCCAGTATCGAGATCAGCCAGCCATGCGCATGGTCAATTGCCCCGCTGGCGCCGATTGCAGCGGGACTCTCTTGGCCGCCTACAACCGCGGCGTTCGCATGGCCTGGATTGAGGGGCCTTTGGTCCTGCAAGCCAACATCACCCTGGGCACCGACGCCAGCCCGATGGTGATCATTGCCACTGGCGATGTCGCCATTGATGGCCCCATGACCATTTCAGGGCTGCTCTATGCGCGCGGCGACTTGCGATGGACCAATGCCGGCGCGGATGTATCCCTACTCAAGGGCGCCCTGCTGGTGGAAGGCGATATGGATGCGT
Organism: Paucibacter sp. DJ2R-2; assembly: GCF_025717675.1. Taxonomy (GTDB): domain Bacteria; phylum Pseudomonadota; class Gammaproteobacteria; order Burkholderiales; family Burkholderiaceae_C; genus Paucibacter_A. The sequence continues at coordinate 162,541 of NZ_JAJIRT010000011.1, read as the reverse complement.
CTGGCCGAGTGGACTTGTGGTACCGAAGCGCCATCATCGACGCCCTGAAAAACCAGACCGGCAGCTTTGTGCGCGTACCAGGAAGCTGGTGGAACTGACATGAAGACGAAGAATCAGAGCCCAAGACCGGCCTTGCCCAGAACACCCATGACAGTAGAACGTGGCGTTGCCTTGATTGAGGCGCTGGTAGCGCTACTGATCATGGCCTTCGGCATGGTGGCCTTGGCGGGCATTCAAAGCACCATGCGACGCGGCAGCGATCAGGCCTTGCAGCGCGGTGAAGCCTTGCGTCTTGCACAGGGTGAGATGGAAACCTTGCGCGACTATTCCGTACTCAGTGCAGAAGCGGCGGCATCTGGCCCGGCAGGGACACGAGCCTATGCTGGAGTCGTTTCGGCAGCCGCGAGTTCAGCCGGCGGCAACACTGACTTCAGTGTCACCCGTTCGGTCGCTGACTGGGCTGATCCAGTTGTGGGTCAAGAGCAGCAACAAGCCGGCTTGCGGGAAGTCCGAGTGCGTGTGCAATGGCAGGACCGGGCAGGCAATGAACAGTTTGTCATGCTCGACAGTTTCATTGCCCGAGCCGACCCCGCCTTGGGCGCCTCGCTGGGCCTGCCCGCAAGCACTTCAGCAACTCGGCGCCCGGCTGAACGCAGCGTCAGCATTCCTGTTGCTGCCAAGGACCTGGGAAATGGCACGAGCGTGTTCGTGCCATCCCCAACTGCCACTGTCGCTTGGGTGTTCAACAACATGACAGGCGTGATCACGGGGCGCTGCACCGTGGCCATGGGAACCTTGAACAGCAGCCTGACGGCGGCTGATGTCGCCGGCTGTTCGAACAACACAGTGGGCTATTTGCTCAGCGGCGTGGTCAAATTTTCCTCGGCGGCGAGGCCAGATCCGGCCCAACCCGGCGGGACGGCTTGGCCGCTCGATGTCGGCATCGTCAACAGCACCTTGAACGGCGCGATCAGTGCTCCGGTCCACCAGTGTTTCGATGACGCGCCGACCAGCGCAGCAAACACCATGGCTTTTGTCAGTTTCAACTGCTTTGTCGAGCCCAACAACGGCACACCACGCATCTGGTCAGGACGACTCGAGCTGTCAGGCTTGAATTTGGGCGGCGGCGCCGACGCCAAGAAAGTGTGCCGTTACAGCGCTGACTATGATGGCAACGGCAGCGTCAGCAACAGCGAACATCCGGAGAACTACAACGCAGTTTCCGGCTCTCTGTCGCGTCAGAACTTCCTGGTCATCAACGCAACAGCCAGCTGCCCAGCGGGCGCAGCGATCAACCCCGAAAACGGTGTTTTCGTCAACAACAGCACCGTCCAACAGCAGCCTCGTTAAGCGGACCCGTCAGCGCCAGACACCGCGAGCTGAGTGACAATCCAAGCTTTGCCGCTCGCGCCCCAAGCGAGCGAGCTCCAGTGAAAAAGCAAGGACTGCAGTGTTCAAGAATTTGATGGTGTACCGCATTGCTGCGGAATGGCAAGCCACGGTTGAGCAGATTGAAGAAAGCCTAGAGAAATCGGTCTTCGTCGAGTGCGGTGCCACTCAGGCGCAGTCCTTGGGCTGGACCTCACCACGCGGCATTCCCCATGCCCCTTTGGTGGAAGACATCGGTGGCCATTGGCTGCTCAAGCTGATGCTGGAGCAGCGCGTGCTGCCTGGATCGGTGGTCCGCAAGCGAACCGATGAGTTGGCGGCCCGGATCGAGCAGGAAACCGGCCGCAAGCCCGGCAAGAAGCAGACCAAGGACCTGAAGGAGCAAGCCACGCTGGAGCTGCTTCCCCAGGCCTTCACCAAGCAGTCGTCGATCCGCGTCTGGATCGCGCCCGCACAGCAACTCTTGATGATCGACGCCGGCAGCGCCAGTCGCGCCGAGGAAGTCGTCACCCTGTTGGTCAAGGCGCTCGATGGCCTCAACCTGCACCTGGTGCAGACAGCCGAGTCCCCAGCCGTTTGCATGGCCGCCTGGTTGATGGACGGCGTGCCGCCCGAGGGCTTCACGATCGACCGCGAGTGTGAACTCAGAAGCGGAGACGAGATGAAGTCGGTCGTGCGCTACGCCCGTCATTCGCTGGACATTGAGGAAGTCCGCCAACATCTGCAGAGTGGCAAGGCACCGACACGCTTGGCCATGAGCTGGAAAGACCGCGTGTCCTTCATGCTCACTGACACCTTGCAAATCAAGAAGATCAGCTTTCTGGATCTCGCTTTCGAAGGTCGCGACACGCCCGAGAAGGACGAAGCCTTCGATGCCGATGCGGCCCTGGCCACCGGCGAGCTGTGCAAGCTCATTCCTGAGTTGATCGAGGGATTGGGCGGCGAGCACGACTTCTTCGCTGCCGGCGCAGCCCTGGCGGCCCTGCCGCCGTCGGAGAGCGTAGCCCTGAGCAGCAGCCCGGCCCCAGCCCTCGAAACCGCGCCCTGGGACTGAGCGGTGGGCGTCACCATGGCCCTGCCTCGCCCGGCCAGCTTGGCTTCGCCGCAGGAGGCCATGGGCCATGCCCTTCGTCTGGCCGAGCTGGCCGTTGGCTTGACCGACCCCAATCCGCGTGTGGGTTGCGTCATCGTTGCGCCCGATGGGCGCCTACTCGGCCAGGGCCACACCCAGGCGGCGGGCCAGGCCCACGCCGAGGTGATGGCACTTCGCGACGCGCAAACATGCGGTGAATCGGTCCAAGGCGCCACAGCCTACGTCACCTTGGAGCCTTGCGCCCACCATGGCCGCACGCCGCCTTGCTGTGATGCATTGATCGCGGCCGGCCTGGCTCGCGTGGTCGCGGCGCTGGAGGACAGCAATCCACAAGTCGCTGGCCAAGGCATGGCACGCCTGCGCGCGGCCGGGCTGGAAGCTAAATGGATCAGCGACACAGCCCTGAACGCAGCGGCACGCGAGCTGAACATCGGTTTTCTCTCGCGCATGCAGCGTGGCCGGCCCTTTGTGCGCATGAAGGTGGCGGCGTCCTTGGACGGCCGCACGGCGCTGGAAAACGGTCTCAGCCAATGGATCACCGGCCCGGCAGCCCGCCAGGACGGCCATGCCTGGCGCAAGCGCGCGGGCGCGGTGCTCAGCGGCATCGGTACCGTGCGCGATGACGACCCAAGGCTCGATGTGCGCCTGGTCGACACCGTGCTGCAACCGCTGCGCGTCATCGTTGATTCCCGGCTGGAGATATCGCCCGCGGCCCGATTGCTACCACCACCGGGTCAGGTCTTGCTCTGCCATGCGCTTGGCTCGCTGGAGGGGCATGCGTCGGCCGCCGCGCTGCGTGAGCAAGGCGCCGAACTGATCAGTCTGCCCAGCCCGGGCGGCAAGGTCGATCTGGCGGCCTTGCTGGATGAGTTGGGCCGGCGCGGCATCAACGAACTGCATGTCGAGGCCGGACACAAGCTCAACGGCTCTCTACTCAGGGCCGGGCTGGTCGACGAGTTGCTGGTCTATATGGCGCCCCTGCTGCTGGGCCCAGGGCGCGAGCTGGCCGCCTTGCCGACGCTCGACCAGCTCGACCAGGCACAGCGCTGGCAATGGCAGGAATGCACGCCCGTGGGCGAAGATCTGCGCCTGCGGGCCCGGCCGCTGCGCGATTGATGGCCCCGCTCCAGTTGGAGCGGCCCTGCCCCGCCTACAATCGGGTTTATGCCCATATCTCCCGTCCCCGAGTTGGTGGCCGAGCTTGCAGCCGGCCGTATGGTGATCCTGGTTGACGAAGAAGACCGCGAAAACGAGGGTGACCTCGTGCTGGCGGCCGACCATGTCACGCCAGAGGCGATCAACTTCATGGCCAAGTATGGCCGTGGTTTGATCTGCCTGACCCTCACCCGCGAGCGCTGCGAGCGCCTGCAGCTGCCGCCCATGGCCAGCCGCAACGGCACCAAGCACGCCACCGCCTTCACCGTGTCCATCGAGGCCGCCACCGGCGTCACCACCGGCATCTCGGCCGCCGACCGCGCCCGCACGGTTCAGGCCGCCGTGGCCCGCGGTGCCGAGGCGCGCGATCTGGTGCAGCCGGGCCACATCTTCCCGCTGCAAGCCCAGGACGGCGGCGTGCTGATGCGCGCCGGTCATACCGAAGCCGGTTGCGACTTTGCCCAGATGGCCGGCCTGACACCCGCCGCGGTGATCTGCGAAATCATGAAGGACGACGGCACCATGGCCCGTCTGCCCGACCTGATCGAGTTCGCCAAGGAACACGGGCTCAAGATCGGCACCATTGCCGACCTGATCGAACACCGCAGCCGCAATGAAACCCTGATCAGCCGCGTGGCCCAGCGCAAGCTGCAAACCGCACAGGGTGAATTCGACTGCAGCGTCTACACCGACCGCACCGGCGCCACCCACCTAGCCTTGAGCAAGGGCCACTGGTCGGCCAGTGACGAGGTGCTGGTGCGTGTGCACGAGCCCCTGTCCGTGCTCGACCTGCTGGACACCGGCTCCAGCGCCCACTCCTGGCCGCTGCCCGCCGCCCTGGCCGAGCTGCACGCCGCCCCCTGCGGCGTGGCCGTGTTGCTGAACTGTGGCGAAGAAGCCGGCAGCCTGCTGACACGACTGCAAGCCAGCGAACCCGCCCAGCCGCCTCGCACAGTGATGGACCTGCGCACCTACGGCGTCGGGGCGCAAATCCTGCGCGAACTGGGTGTGCACAAGATGCGCCTGCTCGGCAGCCCGCGCCGCATGCCCAGCATGACCGGCTACGGCTTGGAAGTCACCGGCTTCAAGGCCTCCACCCCTAACTCCTGAGAGAAGCGCACACCATGCAAGGATCGGACAAAGGCCACGCCGCGGCTCAAGCCTCGCTGAACGGGCAAGACTTGCGCATCGGCATCGTGCAAGCCCGTTTCAACCACGCCATCACCAGCCGCCTGGCCGAAGCCTGCGTGGCGGAGCTGAAGGCCCTGGGCGTGAGCGAACACCACATCCGCCATGTCACCGTGCCCGGTGCACTGGAAGTGCCGATTGCCCTCAACGCCATGGCCGACAGCCAAGACTACAGCGCCTTGGTGGCCCTGGGCTGCATCATCCGCGGCGAGACCTACCACTTCGAGCTGGTCGCCAACGAAAGCGGTGCGGCCATCACGCGGGTGGGCCTGGACAACCAGATCGCCATCGCCAACGCGATCCTGACAGTCGAGAACGAAGAACAAGCCTGGGCTCGCGCCGAGGAAAAAGGCCGTGACGCGGCCCGTGTGGCGGTCGAGATGGCCAATTTGATGGAAGACCTGCAGTGAACACGAACGACAAGAGCGCCACACCCCAAGCAAAAAGCGCCACTGGCAGCGCCCCGCGCAAGCGCGTGCAGCCCAAATCGGCCCGCCGTCGCTCGCGCGAAGCGGCGCTGCAAGGCCTCTATCAATGGCTGATCACGGGCGATGACGTGGCCACCATCGACGCCCATATGCGCGAGCAGCAGGACTTCGACAAGGCCGATCGCGCCCATTTCGACGCCCTGCTCAATGGCTGCATTCTGGAGGCTTCCGACCTCGACGGCGTGCTGGCACGCCATGTGGACCGCAAGACCACCGAGCTCTCGCCCATCGAGCACGCCGTGCTGATGATCGGTGCCTACGAGCTCAAGCACTGCGTCGACATTCCCTACAAGGTGGCCATCAACGAAGCCGTTGAGCTGGCCAAGTCTTTCGGCGGCACCGATGGCCACAAGTACGTCAACGGCGTGCTCGACCGTGCAGCCGGTGACTTGCGCCCTCTTGAAGTGAGCGCGCGCGGCAAGGCCGGCGGCGCCGGGAGTTCCGCTTCGAAATGAAGCTGGCCGGCCGACTCGACCACATCGAGCCTTTCTATGTGATGGAGTGCAGCAAGGCTGCCGCCGAACTGGCGCGCAGCCCCGTCTGCGACCCTGCACAGGGCGGCCGCCCCATGGTCTTCCTCAATATCGGCGAGCCTGATTTCGCCGCGCCTGCGGCCGTGCAAACGGCGGCCTTGGCCTGCATCAGCGCCGGCCGCACCCAGTACACACCGGCCACGGGACTGCCCACACTGCGCCAGGCCCTGTCCGACTGGTATGCCCAGCGTTTCAGCCTGAGTATTGCGCCCGAGCGCATCGTCATCACTGCCGGCGCTTCGGCCGGCTTGCAGCTGGTCTGCCAGGCTTTGTTTGAGGCGGGCGATCAGGTGCTGATGCCCGACCCCTGCTACCCCTGCAACCGGCATTTCGTCGCTGCGGTGGACGCCGAAGCCGTGCTGCTAGCGGCGGGACCCGAACAACGCTTCCAGCCCAGCCCAACTCAGGTGCGCGAGGCCTGGACCGCGCAGACCCGCGGCGTGCTGCTGGCCTCGCCCAGCAATCCGACCGGCACCTCGATCGAGCCTGAGGCCTTGCGCGAGATTGTTGAAGCCGTGCGCGCCCGCGGCGGAGTGACCATCGTCGACGAGATCTACCTCGGCCTGAGCCAGGACGCGCGCTTCGAGCACAGTGCGCTCGGCTTGGGCGAGGACGTGATCTCGGTCAACAGCTTCTCCAAATACTTCAGCATGACCGGCTGGCGCCTGGGTTGGCTGGTGCTGCCGCCCGCGCTGGTGGCGCCGATCGAGAAGCTGGCGCAAAACCTCTTCATCTGCCCGAGCAGCATTGCCCAACATGCCGCCCTGGCCTGCTTCGAGCCCGAAAGCCTGGCCATCTACGAACAGCGCCGCGCTGCTTTCCGCGAGCGGCGTGACTTCATCGTGCCGGCGCTGCAAGCCCTGGGTTTACGCGTGCCGGTGCTGCCGGACGGTGCCTTTTACGTCTGGATGGATGCATCGGACTACTGCCAAACCAGCAGCTGGGATTTGGCCTTTGACTTGATGCGCAGCGCTCAGATCGCCCTGACACCCGGCCGCGACTTCGGTCGCAGCGGTAGCGAACGCTGGCTGCGCCTGTCCTACGCCAGCAGCATGGAAGACTTGCGCGAAGCTGTGGCCCGGCTGGCCGAGCAACTGCCGCGTTACCGGATCGCATCCGTATGAGTGCGAACGACGTGACTCTTGCTAGTGCCACGCCAGTCTTCGAACATGGCCTGCGTGTGTACTGGGAGGACACCGACGCCGGTGGCGTGGTGTTCTACGCCAACTACCTGAAGTTCTTCGAGCGCGCGCGCACCGAATGGCTGCGGTGCCTAGGCTTTGGCCAGGAAGCCATGCGCCATGAAGCGGGCGTGATGTTCGTCGTCGGCCAGACCGCGGTGCGCTATCTGCGCCCGGCGCGGCTGGATGACTGGCTGTTCGTCACGGTCGAGCCGCGCGAACTCGGCCGTGCCAGCATGCTGGTCTTTCAGCAGGCCTTCATCGAGGGCCCCCAAGGCCGACGCTTGCTGGCAGAAGGCGAAATCCGCATTGGCTGCGTCTCCGCCCAGCTCTCGGGCACGGACGCCATCGCCGAATTCAAACCCTGCCGTATTCCTGCCTCGGTCATCGAGGCGCTCCAAAAACCTGTTGTGGCTCTATGAACCAAGACCTTTCCATCGTCGCCCTGATCATGCACGCCAGTCTGGCGGTGCAGCTGGTGATTGCCGCCTTGCTGACCGTGTCACTGGCCAGCTGGAGCGTGATCTTCAGCAAGTTGATCTCGCTCTCGCGCATCAAGAAAGGCAATGAGGATTTCGAGCAGGAATTCTGGTCGGGCAAGAACCTCAATGAGCTCTACACCGCCGTCAACGGCAAGGTCGGCGGCGCACCACTGGAACGCATCTTCGCTTCCGGCATGCGTGAATTTCTGAAGCTGCGCGAACGCCGCGTGGTCGAACCCACGGCCCTGCTGGACGGCTCGCGCCGCGCCATGCGCGCCAGCTTCCAGCGCGAGATGGACACCATGGAGAGCAACCTCTCCTTCCTGGCCTCGGTGGGTTCCGTCTCGCCCTATGTCGGTCTGTTCGGCACCATCTGGGGCATCATGCACGCCTTCGTCGGCCTGTCCAATGTGCAGCAGGTGACCCTGGCCACGGTGGCACCCGGCATTGCCGAAGCCCTGGTGGCCACGGCCATTGGCCTGTTCGCCGCCATCCCCGCCGTGCTCGCCTACAACCGCTTTGCGCGCCAGATCGACCGCAGCGCCATCACCCTGGAGTCCTTCATCGAAGAGTTCTCCAACATCCTGCAGCGCAACGCCACCCTGCCCGCCCAGCCGGCCGGCCCGGCGCGCTGAGCACGCGGAGCCCGCCACCATGGCCGCCGTCTCCTCGCGCAGCGGATCCCGCCGCCGCACCATCAATGAAATCAATATGGTGCCCTTCATCGACGTGATGCTGGTGCTGCTGATCATCTTCATGGTCAGCGCGCCGCTGATCACCACCGGTGTGGTTGACTTGCCCAGCGTGGGCAAGAGCCGCCAGCAACCCGAGCATGTGATCCACGTCATCGTCGGGCAGGACGAAAAGCTCAAGCTCAAGCTGGACCAGGAAGAGCCGCAAGCCCTGACTCTGAAGCAGCTGCCCGAGCGCGCGCGCCAGGCCCAGGGCGCCCAGAGCAACACGCCGGTCGTGATCTCGGCCGACAAAAACGTCAAATACGAGGCCGTGGTCAAGGTAATGGATGTGCTGCAAAGCGCTGGCATTCAGCGCGTCGGCCTGGCCGTACGCAATGGCGGCGGCAACAGCAGCAACAGCGGGAACCCCTGATCCGTTCATGAGCAGCCTGCCCCTGGGTGCCCGCCACCTGCATGATCCCCTGCGACCGCCGGCCCCGCCTGGCATGGGACGCGGCTTCGCCTTCGCCCTGGTCGCCCATGCGGCCTTGCTGGCGGCACTTAGCGCCGGTGTCAGCTGGCGCACCCAAGACCCGCCGGCCTTCGAGGCCGAGCTGTGGTCCGCCGTGCCGCAAGCAGCCGCGCCCAAGCTGGTCGAGCCCGAACCTGAGCCGGAACCCGAGCCGCCTAAGCCTGAACCCAAGCCTGAGCCCAAGGTCCAACAACCCAGCCCCGAAGAACTGCAGGCCGAGCGCGATGCCGAGATTGCCATCGCCAAGGCCAAGGAAAAAAAGAAGCTGGAAGCCGAACGGCTGCGCCTGGCCGAGCTGGAGGCTGAACGCAAGAAACAGCTGGCGCAGAAGGAAAAGGAACGGGAAAAGCTCGAACGCGAGAAGCAGTTGCAAGCCAAACGCGAGGCCGAGGACAAGCTCAAGAAAGAGAAGCTGGACAAGCAACTCAAAGAGAAGCAAGCCAAGGCCGAAGATGCCAAACGCGAAGCCAAGCTGGAGGCGCAGCGCCAGGAGAACTTGCGCCGCATCCAAGGCATGGCCGGCGCCAGCGGTGGGCCCGGAGCCACGGGCTCAGCGCTCAAGAGCTCCGGCCCTTCAGCCAGTTATGGCGGTCGCATCAAGGCACGCATCCGCCCCAACATCATCTACACCGACATACCCGAAGGAAACCCGGTGGCCGAGGTGGAGGTGCGCACCCTGCCCAGTGGCCAGATTGTGGCCAGCAAGCTGCTCAAGTCGAGCGGAGATGCCGAGTGGGACAGGGCCGTGCTGCGCGCCATCGACAAGACCGAGACCCTGCCGCGCGACACCGACGGACGTGTACCGCCGGTGCTGGTGATCAGTTTCCAACCCCGCGAGTGAGGGTTCAGGCGCGCTTCGCCCGGCGCGCGGCCCACCAGGCGTCCAGCGACCAGGGGCCGGCGCCCCAGAGCGCCAGCGTCATCAGCAAGGCGCCCCAAAGCTGATGGCCCAAGAGGGCCGCTGGCGCGATCTCACTCAGGCTGAGCACGGCGATGACGTTGACCACGCTCAGTCCCAGAGCAGCGAAGCGCCCGCCCAGCCCCAGGGCCAGAAGCAGGGGCAAGACCAGCTCGCCCGCCGTACCCATGTAAGCCGCCAGCTCGGGCGACAAAAGCGGCACATGGTATTCATCCTCGAACAAGGCCAGGGTGCTGGGCCAGTCGCGCAATTTAGTCAGACCGGACAGCAGGAAGACCTGGGCCACATAGAGCCGCGCCAGCAAGCTGGCCAGTGCCTGGGCATGGCATTCGATGACATGCAAACGCGGCGTCACGGGGTCCTGCGCATCGGCCGCAAGCAGCGTTCGGCGCGGGCCGGCATCCATCAGGAACAAGAGGGCCGCCCGCAGGCCGCCGATCAATGGGGTCGCCATGAGGTAGCTCCTTGAATGATGAAACAAGAAAAAACGGAAAGAACAAGACAGCAGGCAGGTCGAGCGCGCGAGTCGTTCAGCGCCTTGCCAGCAGGCGTGCGGAGCCCAGCCAGCCCTGCTTCAGCGCGGCCTGCAGCCAGGCTCCAAAATCAAACGCATCGCCGGACGATGCGCTTCGCTGCGCCGCATCCAAGGCCTGCTCCAGGCTTTGCCCCTGCAACAAGGCCCGCATGAACGCAGCTTCGTTCGGACCGAGCCGCTGCAGCTCAGCCCGCCAACGTGGGCGCCAGAGCAAAAGCTGCACGGCATCCATGTCGTCGCGTGGACTCTGTTCGCCCTGCCAAGCGCCCCAGGCCGTTCCGCTGAGCTCCAAAAGCTGCGAACCCGCGCGCAGAACCAGGGTGTAGTCCGGCGGCGCTGCCGTCGCCATGAGACCCAAGGAAGCCGGGTCGAGCGCATCGTCAGGCCAGCGTTCCAGGCTGTGAATTGCCCACTCCAGTTCTGCAAGCTCGGGCAGCCAGGGCTCCATCCCTGACTGATCAGCCAAAAAGCGAGGCACGACGGCGCCCCATTCGCCCAGGTCCCCGCAATGCGGAGGGCGCTGACGCCAGCAAGCCCAGGCCATGGCCGCAAAGTCGGCTTCACCCAGTTCTTGCCGGAGCCGGGGGAAAGCCTGCGCCAGCACCTTGTCAGCCAGCACCTGCGCATTGAGCCGGTAGGCCTGCAGTCCGCGCGCCAAGCCCGCTTTACCAAGCGCTGCATCACCATCTCTCACGGCCTGCAAGCCTTGCGGAATCAGTCTGACAGCTTCTGAAGCCGAAGCCGTCAAAGCCTTCAGCAAGGCTTGCTGACGCTGCAAGAGGATGGCTTCACTCATGCTTGCGCCGCCTGCATTTCCGCACGTGCCCGCGCCACCTCGGCGAGCAAGACCGGCAATTCGGGAATCTCGCTGTCCCACTCGACCAGGCTGGGCACAGGGCCGAAACGCGCAATCGCCGCCCGGTACACCTGCCAGACGGGCTCTGACACGCAGCTGCCATGGTCATCGATCACCAGATCGGGCAATTCGCGATGCCCGGCCAGGTGGATCTCGCCCACGGCGTCGGGCCGAAGGGCTTGCAGCCAGTTGGTGGCCTGCTGAGCCGCTGCATCGGCAGCAGCTCCGGCATTGCGCGCATTGACCACGAGGTTGTTGACATCCAGCAGCAGCCGACAACCGCTGCGCAAGGTCAGAGCATTGAAGAACTCGGGCTCGGACATGGCTCCATCGCCTTCGACTTGCCAGCCAAGATAAGCACTGAGGTTCTCCACCAACAGCGGCCGATGCAAGCGATCCTGCACTTGCTGCACATGACGGACCATCAAGTCCAGACTGCTGCGCTCAAACGGGATGGGCAGCAAATCGCCGGCATGCATCAAGCTCTGCTGCGTGCCGGACCAAGGCGCGCGGGTGAAAGCCGCATGGTCCGAGACCAGAATGGGATCCACCCGCTCGACCAAATCGACCAGGCGATCCAGATGCCACGGGTCAAGGCCGCAGGCCGACCCCAGGCCAAGGCCGACACCGTGCAGACTGACAGGCAGGCGCTCGCGCCCGGCCATCAAGACCTGCAAGCTGGCCCCACCTCCGGCAAAAAAATTCTCAGAATGGACTTCGAGAAAATCACAGCCCGGTTCGCTGCGCTCAGCGGCCAATACCTCGTCGTAATGCGCTTGCCGCCAACCCATGCCCACCAGGCCGCCTGCCATGATGATGAAGCCGCCCGGCCTTACTTCTTCAGCTTGGCTTTGGCTTCTTCGGCGCTCAGGCCGTTCTGGGCCTTGCAGCTGCCCTTGGCCACGTACTTCCATTCCTCGACGGCCATGTCCGTCTTGGCCTGACCCGCGCAGGAATGGCTGCCGCTGAGGTTGGAGCAGTCGTTTTCACCGGCCTTGGCAATACCGAAGCACTTTTCCTTGGCCGTTTTGTCCTGAGCGGCGGCTTGCCCGACCAGGCCGATGGCGAACACGGCAGCCAGTGCGGCAGAAACCATTTGCTTGCTTTGCATGAACTACTCCTGATGAATGAAAAGGGAGAGGAAGGAGACCGCTAGAGAGACTCGGTCCCGGCGGCATGATGCCGCGGGCTGGATTCAGTCGCAAGACAAGGGCCTGGTCTTACAGCGTTCGTGCAAAAAAACTTCGAAATCAGGCAATGGCGCCATCTGCGACCTGCAAATCCTGCTTCACTTGCAGCGCCACTTGCAAGGCCAAACGCAGGCCTTGGCTCATGCAGGAGAGGCTCATGCTGGCCATCTGGGCGTGCCGAGCTGCTTGCTCAGGCAGCATGGGAATATGCATGAAGCCGCTGCGCACCGGACTGCCTGCCAGCGCATGTTGCAGGCCGAAAAACACATGGTTGCAAACAAAGGTGCCGGCCGTCTGGGACACGGCCGCAGGCAGTCCGGCTGCACGCACGGCGGCCGTCATGGCCTTGATCGGCAAGGTTGAGAAATAGGCCGCCGGCGCGCCATGCACCACCGGTGTATCAACAGGCTGGGCCCCAGCGTTGTCTGCAATGCGCGCGTCGTCGACATTGATGGCCACCCGTTCCAGCGACAACTCACTGCGGCCCGCCGCCTGCCCCAAGGCCAACACCAAACTCGGCCGCACCTCGTGCAAGGCGCGGTCGAGCACCTGCAGCGCCTGCCCGAAGACACAAGGCAGCAGGCGCGCCACCACCCGGTGCCCTTCGATCACCTGTCCGTCCAAAGCTTGGGCCAGCAGCCAGGACGGGTTGACGGTTTCACCGCCAAAGGCTTCGAACCCTGTCAACAGAACGGTGGGCTGGCTTGATGGCAACTGGGGCATGGAGTTTCCGCGGCGTTGGTGGCGATGAATGATTGGATTGTGCCGGCAAGCATCCTGCACACCGAGTCGCCCAGCGAGCAGCTCAGCCTCACCCAAGTCTGCCCATGAAAAAACAAAGAGAATGTGGCACGCTGACCTATTCACGGTTTGCCGGCACTGCCGCCGGCCTTAGCATTCGTGGCGGACCTTGCGACCCGTTCGCGCCGCAGCGGCTGAAGCGGGTTTGCGCCTTGCCCTCATTGGAGAATTTCTGCATGACCGATCTGTCCACCCCACTGCCCTGGCCCCACGAGAAGGCCGGCTCCAGTGCGGGCGAGGCCGCCGCCACCATGCGAGCACAGAGCCGAGCCAATGATGGCTTTGCGTGGCCCATGCCGCCCTATGCGGCCTATCCTCAGGCCACGACGCAGGTGTCCCCTGAGCCCTGCGAGATCCTCGGGCTCAACAACAGCCGCAGTGCGGGTCATGTGATCCTGATGGCACCGCACGAACGCCTGGCGCAGATCAATGTGCCGCCGGCGCGCAGTGCCATGCCTTTGAAGTTCAGCCAGTTTCGCGCGCTCAAGCTGCTGCGGCCCATCGTGGTGCCGGCCCGAGCCGTGACCGATGATGACGTCCTGCGCCTAGACCACCGTCCGCGCAGCGAGTTCAAGCTGCACTTTGTGGGCGGCGGTGAACTGCGCGGCATCACCGTCGGCCACTGCCATGACGACCTCGGCCTGTTCCTGTTCCCGCCCTTGAGCGACAGCGACGACTCGGTCCTGCGTGTCTTCATCCCGCGCGAGGCCCTGGAGCATTTCGAGATCGGGGAACGCATCGGCGATCTGTTGATCAAGGAGCAGTTGGTCACCTCCGATCAGGTCGAAGAGGCGGCGTCGGAGCAATCGCATCTGCGTTCCCGCCGCGTCGGCGACATCCTGGTGGCGCAGCAGATCGTCACCGCCGACCAACTCGTGCAAGCCATCGACCAGCAGGCCCGCATGCCCATGGTGCGCATCGGCGAGGCCTTGCTGGCCTTGGACCTGATCACGCAGGAGCAGCTGGAACAAGCCCTGATCCAGCAGCGCGACGACCGTTCGGTGCCACTGGGCGAACTGCTGGTGCGCAAGGGCGTGGTGACCCGTCAAGCCCTGCAGTCGGCCCTGGCCCGCAAGATGGGCTACCCCCTGGTCGACGTCGGCAACTTTGCCTTCGAACCCGAGGCTATCGTCAAGCTCCCCTATGCGGTGGCCAAGCGATTGGAAGTCTTGCCCCTGCTCTTGCGTGATGGCCGCTTGATCGTGGCCATGGAGGACCCAACGCGACGCGATGCGCTGGACGAGGTCGAGTTCATCTCTCAACTCAAGGTCACGCCCACGCTGGCCAAGATCGGTTCACTGAGCTTCGCCATTCACCAGGCCTATGAACGCTACGGCAGTGAATCCGTGGGGCGCAGCAGCGAACTGAACCTGGGCGCTTTCCAGGTCGACTTCAGCCTCGACAAGGCCGACAAGCTGATCGAGACCCTGGAGCGCGAAGGCCAGGAGCGCAGCGTCCGCGAGGATGAGCAGCCGATCGAGCAAAGCGACAACTCCCTGGTCCGCCTGATCAACACCATGATCATCGACGCCAGCAACCAGGGCGTGTCCGACATCCATATCGAAACCCACCCGGGCAGCGAGAAGGTCAAGATCCGCTTTCGCCGTGACGGTGTGATGCACCCCTATCTGGAGCTGCCTCACACCTACCGCAATGCCATGATCGCCCGCATCAAGATCATGTGCGAGCTCGACATTTCCGAGCGCCGCAAGCCGCAGGACGGCAAGATCAATTTCTCACGCTATGTGCCGCAGTCCAAACTGGAACTGCGCGTGGCCACCATTCCGACCAACAACGGTTTGGAAGATGTGGTGATGCGCCTGCTGTCCTCCTCGCGGCCGATTCCGCTGGAGAAGCTCGGTCTGAGCCCGGACAATTTAAGCAATTTGCAGACGGCTGTGGCCCGCCCTTACGGCATGGTGCTCTGCGTCGGACCCACGGGCTCGGGCAAAACCACCACCCTGCATTCGGCCCTGGCCCATATCAACACACCCGACCGCAAGATCTGGACAGCCGAAGACCCGATCGAGATTACCCAGGCCGGTCTGCGCCAGGTGCAGGTCAACCCGCGCATCGAGTGGACCTTTGCCAAGGCCTTGCGCGCCTTCCTGCGCGCCGACCCGGACGTCATCATGGTCGGCGAAATCCGCGACCAGGAAACCGCTGAGATCGCCGTCGAAGCCTCGCTGACCGGCCATATGGTGATGTCCACCTTGCACACCAATAGCGCGGCGGAGACCATCACCCGCCTGCTGGACATGGGCATGGACCCCTTCAACTTCGCCGACTCCCTGCTCGCCGTGCTGGCACAGCGCCTGGTGCGCCGTCTGTGCCCGGCCTGCCGGGTTGGCGAGCCCTTGAGCCTGAGCGACCAGGACGAATGGCTGGATGATTACTTGCACGTATTCAGTGCCGAGCACCGCCCCTCGCGCACAGCCCTGCTGGCCAGCTGGCAGGCCCAGTACGGCATCAATGGCGAGCTGCTGCACTTCCACAGCCCTGGCTGTGAAAAGTGCGAGTTCAGCGGCTTCAAGGGCCGGGCCGGTCTGCATGAACTGCTGGTCGTCAGCAAGCCCATCCGTCGCCTGATCCAGACCGGGGCCCGTGCCGAAGAGCTGTTCCAGGCCGCTCTCAACGAAGGCCTGCGCTCGCTGCGACAGGACGGCATCGTCAAAGTGTTGCAAGGCGTCACCACAATGGGCGAAGTGCGCGCAACTAGCAACGCCTGACATCTGTTTTTCAAATATCCAAGCTTCAAATTGGGGGGCTAGACCTGCCAACCCGACCTTCCCCGCTTGCCAGCTTCCGGCACTTGCCCGATAGTGGTTCTTCAAATAAAGCATTCAGGGGCAGGTATTGTTTTCATCCCAAACCGTGAGGCCGGCTGCATCTGCGCACAGCCAGGCCTTGCACCAAAGCACCATCCAGAGTTCCCACGAGCGCTGCCAGATGTTCGGGCTGCAGCCGCATCAAACGCCGGATCTCCACCGAATCGAAGGCAGCCGGCTTGCTGACTTGCAGCTGCGCAATGCGCGCCTGTGCGCGCAAGCCCTGCCCTTGATGGAAATGCTCTACGAGCAACTGAGCCATGCGCAGAGCATGGTGTTGCTGACCGATGCCAGCGGCGTGGTCCTGCACTCGCTCGGCGACGCCGGTTTTCTAGCCCGGGCCCAGCAGATTGCGCTGGCACCGGGGGCGCAATGGGCCGAGGCCACGCAGGGCACCAATGCCGTGGGCACGACGTTGATGACCGAGCGCCCGACCGTGGTCAATGGCGCCGAACACTATCTGCGTTCGCTGCAGTTTCTGACCTGCTCCGCCGCACCCATCTTCGACCACAAAGGCGCCTTGCTGGGCGTGATCGATGTTTCCAGCGACCGCCGCAGCTACCACCCCCACACCCTGGCGCTGGCCCGCATCTCGGCCCGCATGATCGAAAACCAGTGGTTCAACGACCGATTCAGCAGCAACACCCGCCTGCATCTGCATGCCAGTCCGCAGCGGCTGGGCACGCTCAATGAAGGGGTGATGGCCCTGGGCGAAGACGGCCAGCTCTTAGGCGCCAACCGGCGTGCCCTGGATTTGCTGAACCTGCCTGCCACGGCGCTGCGCCGGCTCGATCTGACGCAAATCTTCGGCCTGGGCATGAGCGAACTGCAAGCGCTCAGCCGCAACCAGCCCGACACAGCGATGAGTCTGCTGCTGCATGGCACGGTGGCACGCGGCCACCCCGATGCCGCACCCATGCTCTACGGCCGTTTGAGCCCCAGCAGCCGCCCGTCATGGCCCGTCACGGCAGCAGCGGCCAACATGGCGACACCGGAAGCTCCAGCGGACGCGCCGGCCATCGTGCTCACTCCAGAACAGTCGCTGGATGAGCTCGCGCCTGTGGCTGACACCTCATTCAGCCCATTGCTGCTGGAGCCTGCCGTGCCCACAGCCGATGCCTTGACCTTGCGTGCCTCGGAGATGCGCATGATCCGCCAGACCGTGCACGCCTGTCAGGGCAACCTGGCCTTGGCAGCGCGGCAGCTGGGCATTGGCCGCAGCACCCTGTACCGCAAGCTCAAGAGCCCGGACGCGCATTCCTGAAGGACGCAGGGCCGGACGGGCTAAGCTGCAAATTCAGCGCGTCTTGCCCCAGCCAATCAGGCCCAAGGCCATCGCCGTTCCCGCCAGCACGATGGCGCAGCCCAGCGCCATCTGCCCAGTGAAGGCCTCGGCCAGAAACAGCCAACCCCAAAGCACGGCAAAGACCGGGATCAAAAAGGTCACGGCCAGGGTGTTGCTGGGACCGATGCGTTGCATCAAACGAAAGTACAGGATGTAGGCCACGCCGGAACACAAAAGCGCCAGCATCACGACACCCAACCAGGCCGAACGGCTCGGCGCCACGGGCGGCCAAGCCTGCAGCGCCGGCGCGGCCAGCAGCAAAGCAGCATAGACCTGGCTGCCGGTCGCCACCGTCAACGGCCGAATATGCGCGGCAAAGCGTTTGGTGAAGCTGGCCGCCAACCCGTAGCACAGCGTCGCCGCCAGACAGGCCAGCAAGGCCCAGCCACTGCCGCCGGGTTTGAAGTCAGCCTGCCCCCAGGCCAGAAAAAACACGCCGGCAAAGCCGATCGACAAGCCCATGACCCGCGACAGGCTCAAGGACTGGCCCAGCCAGGCCCAGGCCACCAAGGCGCCCCAAAGCGGAGTGGTGGCATTGAGGATGCTGGACAAACCGGCCGTGATCGACAGCGCCGCGAAGCTGAACAGGGTGAAGGGCAAGGCGCTGTTCAGCAAGGCAATGCCCAGCAGCACCCGCCATTCCCGCCGCAGCTCTTGCCAACCCTGGGCGCCGAATCGGCCGATCAACAAAGGCAGGAGCAAAAGGCTGGCGCCGCTGACGCGCAGAGCCGCCATCGCCACGGGGCCGAATTCGTGGGCTCCCAAGCGCATGAATAGAAAGGAGGCGCCCCAGATGGCCGCCAGCAACAGGAGCTCGCCCAGGTCAAAGGGCTTCATGGCGCCCAACTTACATGGCCTTGAAGAGATGGACATAGGCGCGGCTGACCGGCAGCTCGCGCTCGTGCCCCTTGAAGCGGACAAACAGCCTGCTCAGCTCGTCGCGCCGCGTCCCGGCCAGGTGGCTCAGATTGATCACCGTGGACCGATGAACCTGCCAGAACTGCGCGGGCTCCAGCTGGGCCACCAAGTCGACGATGGGGGTGCGGATCAGATGCTCACCGCGGGCCGTTTGCACCACCGTGTATTTGTCGTCGGCATGGAAGTAGAGAACATCCTCCACCGGGATCTGATGCGTCAGATCGCCTTGGGCAGCGCGCACATAACGCAAAGGTCCAGCGCCAGATTCCGCGCCCGAGACGACACCCGAACCAGTAACTGCGCTCCCCCGCAGCAAGGTCTGCAAGGCGGCGGCCAGGCCGCCTTCCAGCGCGGCCGCAGGCGCTGCATCGGCCGCGGCCGGCAGCAGGCTGGCGCGCACGCGCTCCAGCGTGCGTGCAAGTCGCTCGGTCTTCAGCGGCTTGAGCAGGTAGTCAAGGGCGGCGTGCTCGAAGGCCGCCACCGCATAGTCGTCATAGGCCGTCACAAAGATCACCCGGGTCGCACCCTCGATGCCCTGCGCCACCTCCAGCCCCGTCAAACCGGGCATCTGGATGTCCAGAAACGCGAGATCGGGTTGCAACTCGGCGATCTGCTCGGCGGCTTCGATGCCGTTACGGGCGATGGCCACGATCTCGAGTTCGGGCCAGAGCTGCTGCAGCTGGTTCTTCAGATAGAGGGCGAGATGCGCTTCGTCGTCGGCAATCAGGGCACGGGTCATGATGTCAGGTCGGGCTGGCGGTGGTGATGAAAGGTAGGCTGAGCGTGGCCACCGTGCCCAGGCCTTGCGGGCCAGTGCTCAGGGTCAGGCTGGATCGATCAGGATAGCGGGACTGCAGACGGGCGCGGATGTTAACCAAGGCAAGCCCGTGGCCTGCTTGGGGCGCCCGCCGGGGCCGGCGCGGCGCCTCCAGGCCGAGGCCATCGTCGAAGACCTGAATCTCCAATCGGGTCCCGTGCACGGAAGCGCGCACCCGCACCTGCCCGCCCTCGACCTTGGGTTCGAGCCCATGGTGGATGGCATTCTCGATCAGCGGCTGCAGCAACAGAGGCGGCAGCACGGCCGCGCGGGCCGCGTTGTCGGCCTCGATCTCAAAGCGCAGGCGCTCACCCATGCGGATCTGAAGCAGCTGCAAATAGCACTGAGCCATGTCCAGCTCCAGGGCCAGGGTGCTGTCGGCGTCACGCAACTGGCCCAGACTGGCACGTAAGTAGTCGGTGAAGGCCTCGAGCATCTGGCGCGCGCGCGGCGCGTCCACCTCCATCAAGCTCTGCACATTGGCCAGGGTGTTGAACAAGAAATGCGGCTCGATCTGGGCCTGCAAGAGGCGCAGCTGCGCCTCAGTGGCCTGCAGCTGCAGGTGCTTGCGCTGCCAGCGGATCTGCGCCCAGAGGCCCCAGATCACCGACACGGCCAGCGAAATAAGCAGGAACTTGCTGATGCCCTGCAAACTCTCGAACGCTTCAATGCGCACCGTCTGTTGCAGCATCCAGGACAGCAATGGGCGTGCCATCAGCATGCCCAAGGCCGTGCCGACGATGGGAATGCCGGCGAACAGCAGGCCGGTCCGCCAGCTGGGCTGATCTTGCAGGCGGTCGATGCGGTCCTGCGACAGCAGCAGCTCCGTCGCCCGGTACATGGCGTGGATGGTGAAGGCAATGAGGATACCGAGCAGCCAGGACGGCCACCAGGCATGGGTCGGCAAGCGCCCGCGCAAGGCCGCGTCGATCAGGATGAAGCCGGTCGGGAAAGCCAGGCCGATGCCAATGGTGATCAGCGCGCGCGCCCAGAAGGGCTCGTCGCGCCGCTTGTGCAGGCGCCAGTAGCGTCGCCACGTCTGTTGCAGGGTGTGCCAAGGGCTGTGGTTCATGGGCGTGCAGCATAAAGGTGATGAGGCTTCAGCCTAGCGCTGCCACCCACGCCGAACCCAGGTGGACGCGACAGATGGACAGGGGCAGCGACGAATGGCAAGCGACCCAAGCCGAAAGGCAGCGCCCGGTCTGCCTACAATCCGCCCTCAAATTCCACTCACAGGGGTATCCATGCAAGTTCAGGCGTCCATCTTCAAGGCTTACGACATCCGCGGCGTCGTCGGCAGCTCCTTGAACGAAGAGCTGGCCGAACATCTGGGCCGGGCTTTCGGCACCGAGGCTCGCAAGCTGGGCGAGAAAGCCGTGGCCGTGGGCCGCGACGGTCGCATCTCCGGCCCCAGCCTGGTGGCAGCCCTGATCCGTGGCCTGCAGTCGACCGGCCTGGACGTCGTCGACCTCGGCGCCGTGACGACGCCGATGCTGTACTACGTGGCCGCCACGCGCAGCAAAGAAGGCTGCCGCTCCGGCATCATGGTCACCGGCAGCCACAACCCCAAGGATTACAACGGCTTCAAGATGGTGCTCAAGGGCGCTGCCGTCTATGGCGAGCAGATCCAGGGCCTGCGCCGCCGCATCGAGGCCGAGGACTACACGAGCGGCCAGGGCCGCGTCGGATCCATGGACATCATTGCCGAGTACAGCGCCCGCATCGTGCGCGATGCCAAGCTCAAGCGGCCGATGAAGATCGTCGTCGACTCGGGCAATGGCATCCCCGGCGCCTCCGCCCCGGCCATTCTGCGCGCCCTCGGCTGCGAGGTGATCGACATCTACTCCAAGGTCGACGGTGACTTCCCCAACCACCACCCCGATCCTTCGCGCCCGGAAAACCTGGAAGACCTGAAGCGCATCGTCCACGCGACCGACGCCGAACTGGGCCTGGCCTTCGACGGCGACGGCGACCGCCTGGGCGTGGTCACCAAGGACGGCACCATGATCATGCCGGACCGCCAGATCATGCTGTTCGCCGCCGAGATCCTCAAGCGCAAGCCCGGCTCCGAGATCATCTTCGACGTCAAGTGCACCCAGCGCCTGGCGCCTTGGATCCGAGAGCACGGTGGCCGCCCGTTGATGTGGATGACCGGTCACTCGCTGGCCAAGGCCAAGCTCAAGGAAACCGGCGCTCCGCTGGCCGGCGAGCTCTCGGGCCACATCTTCTTCAAGGACCGCTGGTACGGCTTCGACGACGCCATGTACACGGCCGCCCGCCTGCTCGAAATCCTGTCCAAGGTGGCCGACCCCAGCGCCGTGCTGAACGGCCTGCCCAACAGCTTCAACACCCCCGAGATCAACGTGCCCTGCGCCGAAGGCGAGCACCACGAGGTGGTCAAGAAGCTGCTGGAAGTGGCCGAGTTTCCGGGCGCCAAGGAAATCATCACCATCGACGGCCTGCGTGTGGAGTACGACGACGGCTTCGGCCTGGTCCGCCCCAGCAACACCACGCCGGTGCTGGTGCTGCGCTTCGAAGGCCAAACGCCCGAAGCCCTGGCCCGCATCGAGCACGATGTGCTGGCCCAACTCAAGCGCGTCAAGCCCGACGCGACCTTTGCCGCCGGGCATTGATTCTTGAGCAAGGCTGACACCGCCGGCCGCAGCAGCACCCTGGGCCAGGCTCTGGCACTCGGACTCTACGGCCTGTTGCTGCAGCTGCTGAGCCCGCTCTATCTGCTGCGCCTGTGGCGACGCGGTGCGGCCGAACCGCTGTACCGCGAATGGCTTGGCGAGCGCTTCGGCTTCTACGCGCAGCCAGAGACGGCAGGAGGCCGGCTCTGGCTCCATGCGGTCTCCCTGGGCGAGACCCGCGCCGCCGCGGCCCTGGTGGCAGCCCTGCGCCAGGCCCGGCCGGACTTGCGCCTGCTGCTCACTCACAGCACGGCCACCGGCCGCGAGGCCGGGCGCGAACTGCTGCAGGCGGGAGACGCGCAGGCCTGGCTGCCCTATGACAGCCCGGGCGCCGTGCGCCGTTTTTTGCAGCACTGGCAGCCTGCGGTCGGCGTGTTGATGGAAACCGAGATCTGGCCCTGCTTGCAAGCTCGCGCCGAGGCGGTCGACCTGCCCATGGTGTTGGCCAACGCCCGATTGTCGGCACGCAGCCAGCGGCGCGGCCAACGCTTCGCCGCCCTGCTCCATCCGGCCGCGCGGCGCCTGCGCTTGGTCTTGGCACAGACCGAACCCGATGCCGGCCGGCTGCGCGCCAGCGGCGCCGCCGAGGTGCAGGTGCAGGGCAATCTGAAGTTCGACATGAAGGTCGATGAGCAGTTGCTGAGTCGCGGCCAGGCCTGGCGTGCCCAGCTGGGCCGGCCCGTGCTGCTGGCCGCCGTGAGCCGCGAAGGCGAAGAAGCCCTGCTGCTCAAGGCTTGGCAAGACCTGCCCCCCGGCACGACTCGGCCTCTGCTGCTGATCGTGCCACGCCACCCCCAGCGCTTTGGCGAGGTCGAAACCCTGCTGCTGGCGGCGGGCTTGACCGTAGCCCGACGCAGCCGCTGGCAGGCGCAGCCTGACCCGCAAGCCCTGCAAGCCGATGCCTGGTTGGGGGACTCCATGCGCGAGATGCACCTCTATTACGGCTTGGCCGATGTCGCCTTGCTTGGCGGCAGCTTTGCGCCCTTGGGCGGGCAAAACTTGATCGAGGCCGCCGCCTGCGGCTGCCCCTTGCTGATGGGGCCGCACACCTTCAACTTCGCCCAGGCGGCCGAATTGGCCGCCGAGGCTGGAGCCGCGCTGCGTGTGACCGATCTGAGGGAGGGGCTGGACCAAGCCCTACTGCTGTGCCAAGACCAAGAGCGCCGCAGCGAGATGCAGGCGCGCGCCCTGGACTTCGCTGCGCAACACCGCGGCGCAGCTGCGCGCATGGCGGCGACCATCCTGACGCTGGCACCACCACCGCCGGCCTGAGCTGAACCGACCCTCGCTGCCCGAGGAAAAACCGAGCACGCAGAGCGCACACAATCGCCTACATTGCTTAGCGCGAGCCATCATCGGGCCGCGGTGGCGGAGGGAGCGTGATGCGATCGAGTCCGAGACAGAACGATGTGTCCGAGGCGCTGCAGGCGCCGGCGGCCGCCTTGCCTGTGCCAGATTCACCGCGCCCGACCGGGCATTTCCGGCTGACCCGTTATTTCTCCTGGGTGTCGCTGGGCTTGATCGCAACAGTCGGTCTGCTGCTGACCCTGAGCATGCGCGCGCAGATGGAGCGCGAACTGATCCACATGGCCGAGCGCCGCAACGAGGCCATGACGGCGGTCTTCATCCATGCGCTCGGAGAGCGCTTGGCGCCTCTCCTGCACGACAACTCGGCGCTTGAGCCCGCGCAGTTGCAATCCCTGGTCGAAGCCCAAGAGCTGCACACCCGAGCACGAACCCTGATGTTCGGGGCCGACATCATCAAGATCAAGCTCTACAACCGCCAGGGCCTGACGGTCTATTCCAGCAGCGCCGCGCAGATCGGCGAGGACAAGCGCGACAACCCCGGTTTCCAGGCCGCCCTGGGTGGCCGCACCACCAGCGTTCTTGTCCACCGCAACAATTTCGATGCCTTTGAGGGGCAAAGGGCCACGGTCGACCTGATCAGCAGCTATATGCCGATTCCGGCCGGCGCCGAGCAGGCCCAGTCGCCTGGCGTGATCGAGCTGTACCAGGACGTCACACCCTTCGTTCAGCGCCTGGCCGCGCTGCATCGCCGCACCGTGCTGGCCGGCTTCGCCTTGATGCTGGGCCTGTACGGCCTGCAGCTGCTGCTGGTGCAGCGCGCCCAGGGCATTCTGCGCCGCCAGGAAGCTGCATTGCAGGAGGTCAACCGTGTGCTCGACCAGCGAGTTCAGTCTCGCACCGAAGAGTTGCGCGCCGCCCTGGCCCGGCTCGAGCACCTGGCCCATCACGACCCTTTGACCGGCCTGCCCAACCGTCTGCTGTGCAATGACCATCTGCGTTATGCCATCGCCAAGGCGCAACGCCAGCAGAGGCAGCTGGCCGTCCTCTTCCTGGACCTCGATCAGTTCAAAGAAGTCAACGACATGCTCGGCCACTCGGTCGGTGACGATCTGCTGATCGAAGTGGCGCGTCGCCTGGCGGCGCATCTGCGCGGCAGCGATCTGTTGGCTCGCCTGGGCGGCGACGAGTTCGTCTGCGTGCTCGAGTGCGAGAACGCGGCGCTGGAGTCTCCGCTGGTGGCTGACAAGCTGATCCAGGCCTTGAGCCGCAATATGGAGCTGCAAGGGCACGAAGTGCAGATCTCAGCCAGCATCGGCATTGCGCTCTACCCCGGTGACGGCGGCAGCGCCGACGAGCTGGCGCGGGCGGCCGACACCGCCATGTATGAGGCCAAGCGCGCTGGCCGCAACCGTTTCCATTTCTACCGCCCCGAAATGACTCAGGCGGCGCTGGCACGTGCACACATGGACCGCCTGCTGCGCCGCAGCCTGGAGTGCGCTGAAATCAGCGTGCACTACCAGAGCAAGTTCCTGGCTCGCGCGCCAGGCGTTCCGACTGGCGGTGTCGGCCCCTGCTGCGGCGTCGAGGCCCTGGCCCGCTGGCACAGCGCGGAGCTCGGCGCCGTGCCACCGGCCCGTTTTATTGCACTGGCCGAGGAGAGTGGCTTCATCAACGAGCTGGGTGCCTGGATGCTGCGACGCGCCTGCGAGGACATGATGGCCTGGCGCAGTGCCGGCCTGGCGCTGGACCATGTCTCGGTCAATGTCTCAGTGCGGCAGCTTGAGCGAGGCGACTTTGTCGACTTGGTGCAAGCCACCCTGGCCGCGACCGGTCTGCCGGCCTCGGCCCTGGAGCTGGAAATCACCGAGTCGGTCATCATGAATGCCGACAACGCCCTGGCCACCTTGAACGCCTTGCATGGCCTGGGCGTGCAGCTGTCCATCGACGACTTCGGCACCGGCTACTCCTCGCTCGCCTACCTCAAGCTGCTGCCGATCCAGACCTTGAAGATCGACCGCTCATTCGTGGCCGGCATCGGTGCCGCCGGCCGCGACACCGGCGACCGCGCCATCATCGAGGCGGTGATCGGCTTGGCGCGCAGCCTCGGCCTCAACACCGTGGCCGAAGGCGTCGAAAGCCCCGAGCAGCTGGCGGTCTTGCAAACGCTGGACTGCGCCCAGGTGCAGGGTTTTCTGTTCAGCCGCCCTGTGCCTGCCGAGCAGGTTCAGCTCGACTGCGTGCAGGAAGCTGCTTCGTCAGCCGTTTGAGTCGCCGGGGCCTTGGCCCTGCAGCAAGCCCTGCAGGCCCGCTTCATCGAGCACGGCAATACCCAGTTCGCGCGCCTTGTCCAGCTTGGAGCCCGCCTCCTCGCCGGCCACGACGTAATGGGTTTTCTTGGACACGGAACCGCTGACTTTGCCGCCGGCGGCCTCGATCAAATCCTTGGCGGCGTCGCGCGAAAGCGTCGGCAAGCTGCCGGTCAGCACCAGGATTTTGCCCAGCAAGGGCTGCGGGCCCCGTTCGGCCAAGGTGCCGCCGCCCTCCTCCCAGTGCAGGCCGGCGGCGCGCAGCTGCTCGACCACCTCGCGGTTGTGTGGCTGGGCGAAGAAGGTGTGGATGCTTTGCGCCACGATAGGGCCGACGTCAGGCACGCTGAGCAGTTGCTCGGGGCTGGCGTCCATCAGAGCGTCGATGCTGCCGAAATGGCGTGCCAGGTCCTTGGCCGTGGTCTCGCCGACCTGGCGGATGCCCAGGCCGAAGAGAAAGCGCGCCAGCGTGGTGCGTTTGCTCTTTTCCAGCGCGTCGACAATGTTCTGCGCACTCTTCTCGGCCATGCGCTCCAGCGCAGCCAGCTTGGCCACGCCGAGCTTGTACAGGCCCGGCAGGCTCTGCACGATGCCGGCGTCGACCAGCTGGTCGACCAGCTTGTCGCCCAGACCCTCGATGTCCACGGCCCGCCGGCCGGCGAAATGCAGCAGGGCTTGTTTGCGCTGGGCCGGGCAAGAGATGCCACCGCTGCAGCGGTAGTCCATGCCGCCACGCTCACGCAAAGCCGCGCTACCGCAAACCGGGCAGGCGCGCGGCAAGCGGAAATTGGGCACATAGGCCGCGCGCTCACCAGGCACGCGACCAACCACCTCAGGGATGACATCGCCGGCGCGCCGCACGATCACCTGGTCGCCGATGCGCACGCCCTTGCGCCGCAGCTCGAAGACGTTATGCAGGGTCGCGTTCGACACCGTCGTGCCGCCCACGAAGACGGGCTCCAGCTTGGCCACCGGCGTCAGCTTGCCGGTGCGCCCGACCTGGACCTCGATGCCGTTGAGGCGCGTCACCTGCTCCTGGGCCGGATATTTGTGGGCGACCGCCCAGCGCGGCTCTCGCGTCTTGAAGCCAAGCTGGCGCTGCAGCTCAAGGCTGTTGACCTTGTAGACGATGCCGTCGATGTCGAAAGGCAGCTGGTCGCGCTTGGCACCCATGGCCTGATGGAACTCGACCAGGCCCTGGGCGCCCTGCACCACGGCGCGGTCGGCGCAAACTGGCAGGCCCAAGGCAGCCAGGGCGTCCAGCAAACCGCTGTGACTGGTTGGCATGTCCCAGCCCTGAACCTCGCCCAGGCCGTAGGCAAAGAAACTCAAAGGCCGCTGCCGCGCCAGCGCCGGATCGAGTTGGCGCACCGCGCCGGCCGCGGTGTTGCGCGGGTTGACGAAGGTTTTTTCATGGGCCGCGCGCTGGCGCTCGTTGAGTGCCTCGAAATCATCGCGGCGCATATAGACCTCGCCACGCACCTCCAACACCGCCGGGCTCGGGCCCCGCAAGCGCAGCGGAATCTGGCCGATGGTGCGGATGTTCTGGGTCACGTCTTCGCCACTCTCGCCGTCACCGCGCGTGGCGGCCTGCACCAACAAGCCCTGCTCGTAGCGCAGATTGATGGCCAGGCCATCGAACTTCAGCTCGGCGGCGTATTCGATGGCCGGCGCATCCTCGCTCAGACCCAGCTCCCGACGCACGCGGGCGTCAAAATTCAGCGCCCCGCTGGCCTCGGTGTCGGTTTCGGTCTGGATGCTCAGCATGGGCACGACATGACGCACCGGCGCAAAGCCATCCAGCACCTGGCCGATCACACGCTGGGTCGGCGAATCGGCGCTCAACAGCTCCGGGTGGGCTGCTTCCAGGGCCTGCAGTTCCTGAAACATCTTGTCGTACTCGGCATCGGGCAAGGCCGGCGCATCGAGCACATAGTAGAGATGGGCGTGGTGGTTCAGGCTCTCGCGAAGCTGGGCGGCACGTTCGGCCGGGCTGGAGGCTTCAGCAGGAACGGAGGAAAACAAGTCAAGGGGCGTGGAACTCATGGCCCGGATTGTGGCTGAGCGGCGAACGCCTCGCCGGCGGGTCTTGCTTCAGCTCGAAGATGATCGGCCACCACCCCCGCCAGCCAGTCCATCACGTAGCGCACTCGTGCCGGCAACTGGCGGCGATGGGCATAGAGCAGGGTCAGCGGCATGTCGGGTGGGCGGTAGGCCGGCAGCACTTCGCGCAAAAGTCCTTGGCCCAGCAGCGCTTGCACGCCCACGCGCGGCGCCTGGATCAGGCCCAAGCCGGCCAGGCAGGCGGCCTGGTAGGCCTCGGCATTGTTGACGGTGAGCGCGCCCGCCATGGCCTGGCACTGCTGCTGCCCCGACGCATCAAGGTACTCAAAGCCGCGGCTGCGTGCGCCCAGCACCGAGACGTAATGGACCAGGCGATGCTCAGGCAATTCATCGGGCGTGCGTGGTTCGCCGCGGCGGGCCAGATAGGCCGGGCTCAGGCAATTGACCACCGGCAGCAGGCCCAGCGGGCGCGCCTGCAGCCCAGCCTCCGCGATGCCAAGGGGGCCGATGCGCAGCACGCAATCGAAACCCTCGCGGACCAGATCGACGCGGCGCTCGGTGCTGCTGAACTCGATCTCCAGCTCAGGGTGGCGCTCCAACAGCTCGGGCAGACGCGGCATCACGATTTGGCGCGCCACGCCGGTCGACATGTCCAGGCGCAGACGGCCGCGCAGCGATTGCGTGTCCGCCTGCCGGAACAGGCCATGGAGCTCGTCCAAGTCAGCCAACACCTCCTTGGCCCGTTCGTAGAACAGTTGACCGTCCTGGCTCAGCTGCAGGCGGCGCGTGCTGCGATGGAGCAGCCGGGTGCCCACGCGGGCTTCGAGCTTCTGCACCGCCGCCGACACACTGGCCTTGGCCAGGCCCAGGCTGGCGGCGGCCTGGGTGAAGCTGCCGGTTTCTACGACGCGGCTGAAGACCTGCATTTGCTCCATCGGATTCATCGCTTAGCTCCACGCTGAATTGTCTTCATTTCGAGAACAGTTCTTCCATTTGCAGATAGTTTATCGAATGGAATGCGATCAATAGACTTCACTCAATGATGCTGAAACACCAGCCTCTGCCCCCACAAACACCCGCCCAAATTCACAACGAGACCCTTATGAACGCCATCACCAGCAAGCCAGCCCAGGCCCTGCAGCACCCCATCACCCTGGTCACCGGCGGCAGTCGCGGCCTGGGTCGCAACACCGCCCTGCATCTGGCCGCCCAGGGCCATGACATCATCCTCAGCTACCGCAGCCAGGCGGCCGAGTCCGCCAGCGCCGTGGCCGAGATCCAGGCCCTTGGGCGCCGCGCTGTGGCCTTGCAACTAGACACAGGTCACAGCGAAAGCTTTGCCGATTTCGCCGCCGCCGTGCAGGCCGCGCTGGCCCACACTTGGCAGCGCGAGCACTTCGATCACCTGGTCAACAACGCCGGTCTGGGCATCCATGCCGGCCTGATGGACACCACCGAGGACCAGTTCGACGAGCTGTTCCGCGTGCACCTCAAGGGCGTGTTCTTCCTCAGCCAGAAGCTGCTGCCGCTGATGAACGACGGCGGCCGCATCGTCAATATCTCCAGCGGCCTGACCCGCTTCGCCCTGCCCGGCTACGGTGCTTACGCGGCCATGAAGGGCGCGGTCGAGGTGCTGAGCCGCTATATGGCCAAGGAGCTGGGCCCGCGCGGCATCGCGGTCAATGTGGTGGCGCCGGGCGCCATCGAAACCGACTTCGGCGGAGGCCTGGTGCGTGACGACGCCCGCGTCAACGGCTTCATCGCCAGCCAGACCGCGCTCGGCCGGGTCGGCCTGCCTGATGACATCGGCGGCGCCATCGCCGCCTTGCTGAGCCCAGGCAACCGTTGGCTCAATGCCCAGCGCATCGAGGCCTCGGGCGGCATGTTTCTCTGAACCGGTAAGTTTGACTCAGGCAGTGTCAGCCGTGTCGGCCGCTGAAGCCGCAGGCACGCGCGTGATCATCACCTGGTCGACCCGGTGGCTGTCGACGTCCACCACCTCGAAGCGCCAGCCCTCCCAGAACACATGGTCGGTGCGCTTGGGGATGCGGCGCAGCATCACCATCAGGAAGCCGGCCAAGGTGTCGTACTGACCGGCGTGGGGCAGGCTGTCGAGTTCCAGCGAACGCTGCACATCGCTGATCGGGGTGATGCCATCGGCCAGGAAGGAGCCATCCTCGCGGCGCACGATCTGCTCTTCATCGTAGGACGTGACCAGACTGCCCATGACCGTGCTCATGACGTCGTTCAGCGTGATCACTCCAACCACCAGGCTGTACTCATTGACGATGACGGCGAAGTCCTCGTGCACTTGGCGAAACTGGGTCAGCACCTCGGACAAGGTCAGCCGGTCCGGCACGATCAACACCTTTTTGACCAGACCCTCGGCACGCAAAGCGATCGGCTCATCACGCAGCACGCGCTGAAACAGATCGGTGGCGTCGACATAGCCAACGATGCTGTCGATCTCGCCGTCGCAGACCAGGTAGGTGGAATGCGGGTCATCGGCAATGCGGGTGCGGATCAGCGCATCGTCATCGGCCAGGGCGAAGAAGACGATGCGCTCGCGGTTGGTCATCGCGCTCTCGACCGTGCGGGTGTCGAGTTCGAACACATTGGCGATCATCTGCTGCTCGGCATCAGCGACCACACCGGCCTGGTTGCCGGCCTCGGCCAGCGCCAGGATGTCGTAATGGGTGATGGTGTTGTCGCGCTCGGCCGGCAGGCCCATCAGCTTGATCAGGCTGGCGGTCAAGGCACTGAAGGCCCAGGCCAGGGGCTTCATCAGGGTGATCAAGCCCAACATCGGCCCGATCACGACCACCGCCATGCGCTCGGGCTCGTTCATCGACAAGCGCTTGGGCACCAGATCGGCCAGCACGATGAACAGCGCCGTGATGGAGGCAAAGGACAGCGCAAAGGCTGCGGTCTGCGCCTGTTGCGCGCCCATTACCACTTGCAGCAGGGTCTCGAAATGCGGCGTCAGCGCGCCTTCACCGACGATGCCGCCCAGAATGGCCACGGTGTTGACGCCGATCTGCACCACCGTGAAATAGTGACCCGGCTGCTCCTGCACGGCGAGTACTCGCTCGGCGCGGGCGTCGCCTTCGTCGGCCCATTGGCGCAACTTCAAGCGGCGCGAAGCGGCCAGCGACAGCTCGGCCACGGAGAAGAAGGCGCTCGCGGCAATCAGGGCCGCAATCAAAAGCAGGCTGGAGGACAAGGCGGGTCTCGTTCGGTCTCGGCCTGCAAGTCTAGCCGCTGACTACCAGTGAGGTCTGGGCCTGTCGCAGCATCTCGCTGGCCTGTGCCGCCGGCACCGGGCGTGCATAGACATAACCCTGCATCAGGTCGCAACCCCAGTCGCGCAGGCAGGCCTCCTGAGACAGATCCTCCACGCCTTCAGCCACCACGGTCAAACCCAGGCTGTGGCTGAGCTGGATCAAGGCCTGAACGATGGCAGCATCCTCGCTGCGACGCATCAGGTCGGTGATGAAGGAGCGGTCGATCTTCAAACGGTTGATCGGGAAGCGGCGCAGATAGGCCAAGCTCGAGTAGCCGGTGCCGAAATCGTCGATGGCCAGATGCAGGCCGAGCGCCCGCAGGGCATGGAGCTGCGCCGTCGACCCATCGGCTTCGTCCATGACGGCGCCTTCGGTGATCTCCAACTCCATCTGCCCCGGGTTGACGCCGCTGCTCTGCAAGGTCTGTCGAACCATCTCCATGAACTCGGGGTGCTGGAACTGGCGCGGTGAGATGTTGACAGCCACCATGGGCTCGCCCAGGCCGGCCTCCTGCCAGGCGCGGGCTTGGGCGCAGGCTTGCTGTAGCACCCAGCGGCCTATGGGCACGATCAGACCCGAGGCTTCGGCCAAGGGGATGAAGCGGTCGGGCGGGATCAGGCCGTCGACACTGCGCCAGCGCAGCAAGGCCTCAAAGCCACTCAAGCGCCGGTCGCTGAGGCGGCACTGGGCCTGGTAGTGCAGCTCGAACTCGCCCTTTTCCAAAGCCTGCGACAGGCGCGACTCCAGCAGCAGGCGCTCATGCTGGCGCGACATCAAGTCTTCCGAGAACACCACCGCGCAGGTGCCCGCCTGCTCGCGGGCGCGGTGGCTGGCGAACTGGATCGCCCGCGCGACATCGGCCGGCGTGCGCCCATGCTTGGGGTACTCGGCGGCGCCGATGCTCAGGGTCACGGTCAACTGCTGCTGCGCGATCTGGAAGCTCGGTGCGATCACCTCGCTCAATTCAAGCAGCAAGGCGTCGAGGCCCAAAGACTCGCTGTTGCCCTTGAACAAGACCCCAAATGACAGGCCGTCGAGCCGGTACAAGGTGCCGCCGCGCCGGGTCACCACGGCGCGCAGGCGCTCTCCAACCTGGCACAGCAAGGCATCGCCCAGCACATGCCCGAGGCTGCCCATGATCAGGCCGAAGCGCTTGATGCCGATGCCCAGGCCGACAAAGCTGCTGTCCTTGAGCGCCTCGGTGTCGCGTTCGATCGCCCGGCGGTTGGGCAAACCGGTGACCCGGTCATGGAGGCTGACGAACTCCAGCTCCGCGTTCTTGCTCAGCAGCTCGCGATTGGCGCGGCGCACGCGCAGGTACAGCAAGGCGGTCAGAACGATCCCCAGAGCCAGGCTGCCGGCCAGCGCCAGGCCCATCAAGCGCTCGCCGCGCTGGCGCTCCAAGCTGCCGGCCAGCAAGGCACCTTGATGCGCCAGTTGGTCACGCTCGCGCTGCTGTGTTTCCAGACTGGACTGATGCTGCAGGTCCAGCACGGTGTTGAGCTTGTCCTTGCGCACCAGCTCCGACTCCATGGCCAAGGCCTCGCGCAGCCGCAGCAGCGCACCGCCGGCATCGCCGGTACGTTCCAGCAGCAGGCCGTAGCGGTTGAGCTCCAGCAGCAACTGCACCGATTTGCCGCGCTGGCGCAACCAGTCCAGGCCCTGTTCGACCGACTTCTGGCCTTCTGCCGGACGCCGCAGTCCGTGCAAAGCCATGCCATGGTTGATAGACGCCAGCGCGGACGCTTCGGCATCGCGCTGCTGCGCGGACAGCTGCAGACCACGCGCGGCCGACAGCCGGGCCTGCTCGAAATTGCCGGCGCTGAGGTAGAGGCCGCTGAGCTGCTGCAGCACGTGGAGCTGTGAGCTCAGCCAACGCGGCCCGCCGGCCTGCGGATTGATCTCCTGCCCATCGCTCCAGCCCTGACGCTGCATGGCGTAGGCGAGGTCCTGGCCACGCTTGGCGGCCGCTGTGGCCGCGGTCGGGTCATCCGAACGCTCGGCCACCAGGGACTCCAGCAAGCTGGCGGCGATCATCAAGGGCCCGACCTTGATCTCGTCCGCCAGTCGGTAAGCCAGCACCGCATCGACGCGCGCGCCGACCAAATCACCCATGGCCAGCTTGACCGGTGCCAAGGCCACATGCGCTTGCGCACTGCGGCGCAGGTTGCCGAGCTCGGTGGCCGCTGCATCGGCGGCTTCGAAATGGGCCCGCCCCAACTCCAGGCGCCCCAGGAACGCAGCGAGGTCGCCGGCCGTCATATAGACCCAATAGCGCAGCGAGGCGTCCGGGCTTTGTGCGACCAAGGGCAAGGCGGCTTCGATCCAGCCATAAGCCGCTTCAATGCGCCCGGAGAATTGCAGCATGGTCGCGCGCAAGGCATAGCCCGAGGCCAGGGCCAGCGATTGACGCTCCCGCTCCCCCAAGACCAGCAACTCGGCAATGGCGGCGTCGGCCACGGTCGGCTTGTCGAGTGCGCCATGGACATAGCCCCAGGCCGCCAGGAAGACACGCAGATCATCACCACCGGCGGCGCGCGCAGCGGCTTCCAGTGGTTTGAGCTTCAGCAGCAGCTCTGGCAACTGGTTGCCCCAGCGCGCCTCGATGTCATTGACCTGCTGTGCGATCGACACCTGGCCCGGCGCGGTCGAGGCCGCCTGGGGCGGCTGAGGTGGCTGAACGCCCTGTTGAGCCACGGCTGCGCCCTGACTCAGCACACAAAGGCAGGACAAGGCGAGCGAGCGCAGCCGAACTGCGCCTAAAGAGCAGGAGCGCGAAAAAGGCATATCTCGCCTTTTTCGGCGCCCCATGGGCCGACTTGAGCGGCCACGGCCAGGCTTTGGCCTAGCCCGGATGTTTCACGAAGGACGCGGGAATTGCGTGCGTCCAGGCCGCAGCCGGTGGCGCCGAGACGGCCGCAGCCGATGCCCAGTGACATCGGCGAGGAGTTGAGGCGTCAGGGGCAAGGTCTGGGCCGCGCAAGCCCGCATAGGCCCAGTGTCCAAAATGGATCGAAGGTCGAAGCGAGAGATCATCGTGCCCATCGGTGCTGCGGACCGGCCAGGGCCGACCTCGCGAAACACCCGGGCTAGGGCAGGCGCTCGCTCAGCTGAACAGGCGGCGGGCAGCCAGACTGCCGGCCGCCAGATCGCGCGAGGCCAGGGCGCGGTACAGGGTGCTGAGCTCCTGCCCGATGCTGGCGAAGGCATGGAGGTTGAGGATCTGGGCGCGGTCGTCGCAAACATCGGCCTCGATGTCGCGGGCCAGGCCGCGGGCAGCCTCCTGCCAGCTGGCAAATGGCTCCAGGGCCTCGGGCGTTTGCGGCACATCCAGCGACAGAGACAGCTCACGCAAGGAGGACTGCTGCGGATCTTCGGCCAAGGCGGCCTGGGGATCGAAACTCAAGGACAAAATCGGCGGCGCGCCCTCCTCGGCCGCCGGTAGCACCAGGCGCCCGGGCATGGCGCCCGGCACAAAACCGTGGCGCAAGGCCATCTGCTGCACATAACCGAGGGTCCAGGCGGCATTGCGGGCACGCAGGACCACGGCCAGCTGGGCGTCATGGGCGCTGGCAAACTGGTCCAGCTCGCGGGCCCGGCCGACCACATCGAGCATGTCGGGGAACTGGACAAAAGCACCGACACCATCGGCAAATCCCTGCACCTTCTGCACGAACTCCGAATACTCGATCTCGTTCATGGCGCCGTTGCGGTTGGCCATCTGCACGCCGGCCTGGAATTCGCCGTAGCGCTGGCCGGCCAGGGGCAGCTCCCATTCGCCGCTCTCGGCATTCAGGCCCTCGATATGAAAAGGCTTGGTGCCGGCACGCCGGCTGCCGGGCAGCTGCGAGCTGGCCATCTCACCGCTGATCGGCGTGTCCAGGGTGATGGTGGCAATGGCGTCGATCAGCGCGTCGATGCGAGCCGAGGGCTTGCGCGCGACGCGGCCGACGGCCGGCATGGTTTCATCAAGCGAGGCAGGCTGGCCACCGGCGTCGGCGTCCAGACCGGGCTCCAGGCGCTGGCCGTCCATCACCGGCTCCATCTGCGGGTCCGCCCGGCGCGGCCCAGCCTTGCGGGCGCTCCAGGCACCATGGCCGACCACGCCGGCCAGCACCAGGCCACCGAGCACGGCCAGCATTTCGGTCAGGCTCATGCTCATGCTTCCGCCAGCGCAAGCGCCTTGTCCATGTCCACCGCCACGATGCGTGACACGCCCTGCTCCTGCATCGTCACCCCAATCAGTTGTTCAGCCATTTCCATTGCAATCTTGTTGTGCGAGATGAAGAGGAACTGCGTCCCGCTGCTCATCTCGGCCACCAGTTTGGCGTAGCGTTCGGTATTGGCGTCGTCCAGCGGCGCATCGACCTCGTCCAGCAGGCAGAACGGCGCCGGGTTGAGCTGGAAGATCGCGAACACCAAGGCAATCGCCGTCAGCGCCTTCTCACCGCCCGAGAGCAGGTGGATGGTGCTGTTCTTCTTGCCCGGCGGTTGGGCCATGACCTGCACGCCGGCGTCGAGGATTTCATCGCCCGTCATCACCAGCTTGGCCTGGCCGCCGCCGAACAGGGTCGGGAACATGCGGCCGAAATGCAGATTGACCTGGTCGAAGGTGGCGCCCAGCAGATCGCGGGTTTCCAGATCGATCTTGTGGATCGCATCTTCCAAGGTCTTCATGGCCGACATCAGGTCGGCGCATTGCGAATCGAGGAAAGTCTTGCGCTCGCGCGCCGAAGTCAGCTCGTCCAGGGCGGCCAGGTTGACGGCGCCCAGGGCGGCGATCTCCCGGTTGATGCGGTCGATCTCGCCCTGCAGGCCGTAGAGCTTGACCTGACCCTGCTCGATGCTCAGTGCCAGAGCCTCCAGGTCGACCGCGCCGGCAAGCAACTGCTCCATATACTGTGCGCCGCCGAGCTGGGCCGCTTGCTCTTCCAGCTGAAGCTTGGTGATGCGGTCGCGCAGCGGGTCCAAGCTGCGCTCGAAAGTCAGGCGCTGCTCGTCGGCCTTGCGCAGGCGCAGGCTGAGGTCGTCGTAACTGCTGCGGACGGCGGCCAGGGCTTGCTCGCGTTCCATCTTGAGCGCCAGCGCATCCTGCAGGCCGGCTTGCGCGGCGGCATCGTTGAGCGTGTCCATCTCGCGCTGCAGGCTCTCGGCCGAAGCGCTGTTGGTCTGCACCTGCTGCTGCGCGGTCTCGATGGCGCGCTGCAGCTCGCCCCGGCGCGAGGCCAGGGCGCGGGCGCTGTACTGCGCCTCCTGGGCACGCCGCTCCAGCGCGCGCAGCTGCTCTCGCGCCTCGCCCATGCGGCGCTCGGCCAGGATCACCGCATCGTCGAGTTCGGCATGGCGCTCTTGCGTGGTGGCCAATTGCATGTCCAGCTCTTCGAAGCGAGCCTCGCCGGTGACGCGGCGCTCCTGCAACTCTTCGGCCTGGGCGTCAATCTCGCCCAGCTCGCCCTCGAGCTGGCCGCGGCGTGCGCTGGCCGCTTCGCTCTGCTGGCTCAGGCGCAAGAACTCGACATGCAGCTGATGGGCGCGGTTCTGCGCCTCGCCGGCCTCACGGCGCAGGTTCAGCAAGCGCTGCGAGCCTTCGGTGTAGCCAGCCTCAGCGCGCACCAGGGCGCTCTTGGCCTCTTCGGCAATCAGGGTCTGGGCGCGCAGCTCCAGCTGCAGGTGTTCGATTTCCTGTGCACGGGCCAGCATGCCGGCCTGCTCGGAATCGGGCGCGTAGAAGCTGACCGCGAACTGGCTGACCGCGTGGCCGGCCGGCGTCATGATCAGCTCGCCATGGCTCAAGCGGGCGCGCTGGGCCAGGGCTTCTTCCAGGCTGGCCGCGGTGTAGACGCCTTCCAGCCAGTCATTGAGCAGGGCTTTCAGGCCGGCGTCGTCCAAGCGCAGCAGATCGCTGAGCCGCGCCAGGGTTTCATGGGTGTTGGCAATGGCCGAGGCCGGCGGCGAGTAAAACGCCAGACGGGCCGGCGGCGCATCGGCCGCAAAGGCCTGCACGGTCTCCAGGCGGCCGACCTGCAGCGCGCTCATGCGCTCGCGCAGCGCCGCCTCCAGGGCATTCTCCCAACCCGCTTGAATATGGAGTTGGGTCCACAGTCCTTGCAGGCCGTCCAGGCCATGCTTGGCCAGCCAGGGCTTGAGCTTGCCCTCGGTCTGCACCTTCTCTTGAAGAGCGCGCAAGGCATCGAGTCGGGCCGAGAGCTCGGACTGGCGGCGGCCCTGCGCATTGGCGTCGGCCTGGGCGTGGCGGCGCTGCTCGTCCAGCAGTGGCACCTGCTCCTGCAGCTCATGCAGACGGGCATCGGCCATGTCGCGGGTCTCGTCGGCCGCTTCGCTCTGTTGCTTGAGTTCGCCCAGGCGCTCGGCATCGGGCACCGTCAGGCCTTGGCGTTCGGCCGCCAGGCGTTCGCGGCGGGTGCGCAGCTGACGGGCTTGCTCTTCGATGCTGCGGCTCTCGGCCGCCAGCACCTGGATTTGCTGCTGCACCTGCACGACCAGGGCGCGCTGCTCATTGGCCCGACCCTGGGCGGCGCGCACCGCGTCTTCGCCGTTGGGTAGATTGGCGGCTTGCTCCTCGGCCTGGGCGGCCAGGATCTCGCTTTGCTCCTCGGCCGTGGCGATCTGCTCCGCAATGGTCTCCAGCTCGTCCTGAGCCTGGATCGAACGCTCCTGCCACTGGGTGTTCTGGGCCTGCAGCTCGATCAGGCGGGCCTCGACCCGCTGGCGGCCCTCGACCACATAGCGGATGCGCTCTTCCAGGCGGCTGACTTCCAGCTGCGCCTCGGCATAACGGCCTTGTGAAGCGTGCAGCTCGTCGCCAGCGGCGTAATGGGCCTGGCGCACGGTCTCCAGCTCCGCCTCGACCTGGCGCAGCTCCGCCATGCGCGATTCCAAGGCGTTGACAGCCTCCAAATGCTCGGTCTTGACCCGGCCTTGCTCGGAGGTGGCGTCGCGGTGCTTGAGAAACCAAAGCTGGTGCAGCTTGAGCGTGCCGGCGTCCTGCAAGGCGCGGTAGCTGGCCGCCACCTCGGCCTGCTTTTCGAGCTTCTCGAGGTTGTTGTTGAGCTCGCGCAGGATGTCGTCGACGCGAGTCAAGTTTTCGCGCGTGTCCTTGAGCCGGTTCTCGGTCTCACGGCGGCGTTCCTTGTACTTGGAGACGCCGGCCGCCTCCTCCAGGAACATGCGCATCTCTTCCGGCTTGGATTCGATGATGCGGCTGATGGTGCCCTGGCCGATGATGGCGTAGGCGCGCGGCCCCAAGCCCGTGCCCAGAAACACGTCCTGCACATCGCGGCGGCGCACCGGCTGGTTGTTGATGAAGTAGCTGGAGGTGCCATCACGGGTCAGGACGCGCTTGACGGCGATTTCGGCAAATTGGTTCCACTGGCCACCCGCACGACCGTCCTCGTTGCTGAAGACCAACTCCACGCTGGCACGACTGGCCGGCTTGCGGTTGCCCGAGCCGTTGAAGATCACGTCCTGCATGGACTCGCCGCGCAGCTCGGAAGCCTTGCTCTCGCCCAGCACCCAGCGCACCGCGTCCATGATGTTGGACTTGCCGCAGCCATTGGGCCCGACCACGCCGACCAGCTGCCCGGGCAGCTGGAACACCGTCGGATCGGCGAAGGACTTGAAGCCCGAGAGCTTGATCGAGTTCAGACGCATGGGCGCAAGACCATTCTCACCCGGCGGGCGGCACCCAAGGCGCCTGCCACCGAGCCTCCTAAGCTGTTGATTTATTTGAACAAAAGCCCATAAATCGGGGGCTTGAGCGGGCCTGGATGATACCATCGGGCCCTCCCCATCTTTTGGCATGTCGTCGCGTCTTTCCGACGCGGTGATCGCCCCGCATTGACTCCATGGCCAAGTCCACCCCCACCACGTCTGCCACTGCCCCCTCCACCCGTCGAAAGACTGCCGCGCCCGCTGTCCTCCCCGCCGAGGCCTACAAGGCCCCGATCAAATCGGCCGCCAAGCCCAGCAAGGCGGCCCCCAAGGCAACGCCCAAGATGCGCGAGATGCCGCCCAACCCGCCCTCGGCGCCGAGCAAAGAGCTGCACGTCTTCCCCAACCCGGCCCCCGAGCGTGACTATGTGATCCAGTTCCAGGTGCCCGAGTTCACCTGCCACTGCCCGCTGACCGGCCAGCCTGACTTCGCGCACTTCACCATCGACATGATCGCGGACCAGTACTGCGTCGAGCTGAAGAGCCTGAAGATGTACTTCTGGAGCTACCGCGACGAGGGCGCCTTCCACGAGAAGGTGACCAACACCATCCTGGAAGACATCGTCAAGGTCACCAACCCACGCTTCATCCGCATCACCGCCAAGTGGTATGTGCGCGGCGGCATCTACACCAATGTGGTGGTCGAGCACCGCAAAAAAGGCTGGAAGCAGGAGCCGCGCGTGGACCTGCCGGCCCACGGTTTCGAGTCCGGCCTGCTGCGCTGAAGCGCGGTTGAGCTGCACGCCTTGGCCCTCGCCTCTCATCCGGCCTACCAGCTGATCGAAGTCACGGTGCGGCGCAGCCGCATCGATGGCTTCGGCGTGTTTGCGGCGGAAGCCGTGCCCGCGGGCGCCCAGATCGGCGCGCTC
This sequence comes from Paucibacter sp. DJ2R-2, assembly GCF_025717675.1. Classification (GTDB taxonomy): domain Bacteria; phylum Pseudomonadota; class Gammaproteobacteria; order Burkholderiales; family Burkholderiaceae_C; genus Paucibacter_A. The sequence continues at coordinate 123,362 of NZ_JAJIRT010000011.1, read as the reverse complement.
ACCGGCGAAGCCATCAGCGTGGCCGAGGCGCGGCGGCGCGCCCAGGGCCGCCAACGCATCATGCTGGTCGAGCTGTCCAGCAGCCGCGCGGTGGACGCCACTCGCTCCAGTGACCCCATGCGCTTCACCAACCACAGCTGCCGGCCCAATGCCCGCATCGCGGTGGAAGGCGGCGCCATCGAGTTCTTCGCCCTGCAGGAGATTGCCGTGGGCGAAGAAATCACCGTGGCCTACGGCGCCACCCACCACGAAGGCAGGCTTGCCTGTCGCTGTAGCCAGCCAGGGTGCCTGGGCTGGCTATGATGCCGGCGATTCCCCCACCCGCTGTCATGAACGCTGCTGCCGCCTCTTCCGTGCCCCACAACCCGCTGCTGGACAAGCTGCACCCCTATCCTTTTGAGCGTTTGCGGGCCCTGAACGCGGGCATCACGCCAAGTGCGGCCTACCGGCCCATCAGCCTGGGCATCGGCGAGCCCAAGCATCCGGCGCCCAAGCTGATTGAAGACGCTCTGATGGCCAGCCTCAAGGGCTTGTCGGGCTACCCGGCCACGGCCGGCGAGCCGGCGCTGCGCGAAGCCATCTGCGCCTGGCTGCAGCGCCGCTACGGTCTTAGCCTCAACCCGGCCAGCCAGGTGCTGCCGGTCAACGGCTCGCGTGAAGCGCTGTTCGCCCTGGCGCAAACCGTGATCGACCCCAGCCGCGCCGGCGCCACCGTGGTCTGCCCGAATCCCTTCTACCAAATCTACGAAGGCGCAGCCCTGCTGGCCGGCGCGCAGACCGCTTTTGCCAACAGCGACCCGGCCAAAAACTTCGCCGTCGACTGGTCGCAAATCGACGAGGCCACCTGGGCCCGCACCCAGCTGCTCTACGTCTGCTCGCCCGGCAACCCGACCGGCGCGGTCATGCCGCTGGACGAGTGGCGCATGCTCTTCGAGCTCAGCGATCGCCATGGCTTTGTGATCGCCTCGGACGAGTGCTACTCGGAGATCTACTTCCGCGACGAAGCGCCACTGGGCGGCCTGGAGGCCGCCGCCCGCCTGGGCCGCGCGGATTTCAAGAACCTGATCGCCTTCACCAGCCTGTCCAAGCGCAGCAATGTGCCGGGCATGCGCTCGGGCTTTGTCGCCGGCGATGCGGCGCTGCTGAAGAAGTTCCTGCTCTACCGCACCTACCACGGCAGCGCCATGAGCCCCATCGTGCAAGCCGCCAGCGTGGCCGCCTGGAACGACGAAGCCCATGTGATCGAAAACCGCGCGCAGTACCGCGCCAAGTTCGCCGCCGTCACACCGCTGCTGGCCGCACATATGGATGTGGCACTGCCCGATGCGGGCTTCTACCTCTGGTGCGGCGTGCCGCACCACATCCACGGCGGCGACGACATCGCCTTCGCTCAAGGGCTGCTGGCTCAATACAATGTGGCCGTGCTGCCCGGCAGCCTGCTGGCGCGCGAGGCCCACGGCGTGAACCCCGGCGCCGGCCGCATCCGGCTGGCCCTGGTGGCCGAAAGCGCGGAATGCCTTGAAGCGGCCCAGCGCATCGTCGCCTACATCGAATCCTTTTCCACCTCCTCTTCTTCCCTTTCCTCCTGACTGGCACCCGCTGCCGCGAGCTTTCACTCATGACACAAGCCCATCTGCAATCGACCATCGAACTGGCCTGGGACAACCGCGCCAACATCACGGCCGCCAATGCCCCTGAAGTGCGCGAGGCCGTGGAGCATGTGCTGGCCGATCTGGACGCTGGCCGCCTGCGCGTGGCCGAGCGCCAGGCCGTGGGCCAGTGGACCGTGCACCAGTGGGTCAAGAAAGCCGTGCTGCTGTCTTTCCGCCTGAACGACAACCGCCTGATGGGCGCCGGCGACATGACCTTCTTCGACAAGGTGCCGACCAAGTTCGGCGGCCTGAGCGAAGAAGCCGTCCGCGCCATGGGCGTGCGCGTGGTGCCGCCTGCCGTGGCGCGCCGCGGCAGCTTCTTGGCCAAGAACGTGATCCTGATGCCCTCTTACGTGAACATCGGCGCCTACGTCGATGAAGGCACCATGGTGGACACCTGGGCCACCGTCGGCAGCTGCGCTCAGATCGGCAAGAACGTGCACCTGAGCGGCGGCGTTGGCATCGGCGGCGTGCTCGAGCCCCTGCAGGCCAACCCCACCATCATCGAAGACAACTGCTTCATCGGCGCCCGCTCGGAAGTGGTGGAAGGCGTGATCGTGGAGGAAAATTCGGTCATCTCCATGGGCGTCTACATCGGCCAGAGCACACCGATCTATGACCGCGAAACCGACACCGTCAGCTACGGCCGCGTGCCCGCCGGCTCGGTGGTGATCAGCGGCAGCCTGCCCAAGAACGAGGGCAAGTACAGCCTCTACGCGGCCATCATCGTCAAGAAGGTCGACGCCGGCACCCGCGCCAAGACCAGCATCAACGACCTGTTGCGCGCCTGAGCGCAGCACCGCACAGCCCTGGCTGAAGCCGGGGCGCATCCAGCGGCTTGAAAACCAAGAACAGGGAGACTGCGCGATGAGTGGAAACATGGAACGCATCCTGCGGCTGATGGCCGAGAAGGGTGCGTCCGACGCTTACCTGTCGGCCAAGATGCCGGTGCTCATCCGCCTGAACGGGCAGATCGTGCAGCTGTCTGATCAATTGCTCGGGCCCATGCAGCCACGCCAGCTGATCGCCGAGGTGGTCGAGCCGGCGCAGATGGCCGAGCTGGACCAGAACGGCGAGCTGAACATGGCCGTGGCCATTCCCGGCGTGGGCAGCTTCCGGCTTTCGGGCTTTCGCCAGCGCGGCACCATCGCCGCGGTGTTCCGCCACATTCCGCACATCATCCCCTCGCTGGAGCAGCTGAACCTGCCGCCCATCCTGGGCAAGCTGGTACAGGAAAAGCGCGGCCTGATCCTGATGGTGGGCGCCACCGGCACCGGCAAGAGCACGACTCTCGCCTCCATGCTGGAGCTGCGTAACCAAACCATGGCCGGCCACATCCTGACCATCGAGGACCCGCTGGAGTACCTGTTCAGCAACAAGCGCTCGGTGGTCAACCAGCGCGAAGTCGGGCGCGACACGGCCTCGCTGCAGATTGCCTTGAAGAACGCGCTGCGCCAATCGCCGGACTGCATCCTGATCGGCGAAATCCGTGACCGCGAGACCATGACGGCCGCGATTTCCTACGCCCTGTCCGGCCATCTGGTGCTGGCCACGCTGCACGGAAATAACACGTATCACGCGCTGAACCGCATCTTGTCCTTCTACACGCCGGAGTCGCGCCCGGCTTTGTTGAACGACTTGGCCGCTGGCCTGAAATCCATCATCTCGCAGCGACTGGTCCGGGCCACAGCCGGCGGCCGCATTCCGGTGATTGAGATCATGCTGAACACCAAGTTGATCGGTGAGTTCATCGAGAACGGCGACTTTGGCGGCGTCAAAGAGGCCATGGAGAAGTCCATTGCCGAGGGCTCTCAGAGTTATGAAGAGCATTTCGCCCAGCTGATCAAGGACGGCGTCATCACCCGTGACGAAGGCCTGGCCTTCGCCGACTCGCCGACCAATCTGCTCTGGCGTTTGCAAAACGACGAGCCGGGCGCCAACAAGCAAGCGGCGATCAAGGAAGAGGCCGCCAGCGACGAGGCCAGCTTCACCGAGATCACTTTGGACGTGCGCGGCGACTGAAACGCCTCCCTTCGCTGCGCCTTGGCGCGGCCCCCATTTCACTCTGTTGCCCATCCACTGCCCACCCATGTCCGACACCCTCGCCCTGCTGGAAGCGCTGGTCGCCCGCCCCTCCGTCACGCCCGATGACGCCGGTTGCCTGGAATTGATCGGCGAGCGCCTGTCCGCCCTGGGCTTCGAGCTGCAGCGCATGGACAGCGGGCCCGAGTCCTTCCGGGTCAGCAACCTCTGGGCCATCAAGCGCGGCCGCGATGCCGAAGGCCCCGTATTGATGTTCGCCGGTCACACCGATGTGGTGCCGCCTGGGCGCCTGGACGCCTGGACCTCCGACCCCTTCGTGCCCAGCTACCGCGAGGGCCGCATCTACGGCCGCGGCGTTGCTGATATGAAGGGCTCGCTGGCCGCCATGGTGGTGGCCGCTGAGGAGTTCGTGCGCGCCCAGCCCGAACACAGCGGCAGTCTGGCCTTTTTGCTGACCAGCGACGAAGAAGGCCCTTCGGTCGACGGCACCAAGGTCTGCTGTGAGCAACTCAAGGCTCAGGGCCAGCGCCTGGACTTCTGCATCGTCGGCGAACCGACTTCGGTCGAACAAGTCGGCGACATGATCAAGAACGGCCGCCGGGGCACGCTCTCGGGCAAGCTCAAGGTCAAGGGCGTGCAAGGTCATGTGGCCTACCCGCAGCTGGCCCGCAACCCGGTGCATCAGGCGGCTGCGGCCATCGCCGAGCTGGCTGCGGCCCGTTGGGACGAGGGCAACGACTACTTCCCGGCCACCACCTTCCAGATTTCCAACATCCACGCCGGCACCGGCGCCACCAACGTCATCCCTGGTGACATGGTGGTGGATTTCAACTTCCGCTTCTCGACCGAGTCGACGCCGGAAGGGCTCAAGGCCCGCGTGCAATCGCTGCTGGCCCGCCATGGCCTGGAGTACGCACTCGACTGGACCCTGGGCGGCGAACCTTTCCTGACCCCGGTGGGCACACTGAGCAAGGCCATCTGTGCCGCCATCGAAGCCGAGACCGGCCGCCCGACGCAGCTGTCCACCACCGGCGGCACGTCGGACGGCCGTTTCATCGCCAAAATCTGCCCCCAGGTGATCGAGTTCGGCCCCATCAACGCCAGCATTCACAAGGTGGACGAGTACCTGCCGGTCGACAACCTCGAGCCCTTGAAGAACATCTACCGCCGCACGCTGGAGCTGCTACTGGCATGACATGAAGCGCAGCCTCGAAGGGCTGCTGCATGAAAGGGCGCAACTTCCGGTCGGTGACCGTCACTGAATGTGGCTTGGCCTATAGGGTGGTACACCTGATGTTCCCGAACAGGGATTGAGCTGAGGGCTCCATGGCGTACAGACCCGGTGACCGATAGGTACCGCACCATCGGCGACAATCACGCCCTGCCCTTCACCGAGCCCCCATGAATTTACTGAACTGCATCGAGGCCCAAGCCGCCCGCCTTTCCGAGGCGGGCGTTTCATTTGGCCACGGCACGGCCGTGGCCTTCGACGAGGCCGCCTGGCTGGCGCTCTGGGCCCTGGGGCTGCCACTGGACCAGCTGGACGAGCATGAAGCCCAGGAACTGAGCGCCGAGCAGCAAGCGCGCATTGGCGAGTTGATCGAGCAACGCATCGCGACGCGCAAGCCGGCCGCCTACCTGACCCGCGAGGCCTGGCTGCAAGGCGTGCCCTTTTACGTGGACGAACGTGCCATCGTGCCGCGCAGCTTCATCGCCGAACTGATCGCCGATGCCAGCATCGACTCTTGGCTCTCCGGCCAAACGACCGAGGTGCTGGACCTGTGCACCGGCAATGGCTCGCTGGCCGTGCTGGCCGCCATGGCCTGGCCCGAGGTACAGGTGGACGGCCTGGACCTGAGCGCCGAAGCCCTGGAAGTGGCGCGCATCAACGTCGACAAGCATGGCCTGCAAGCCCGCATCCGCTTGATACAAGGCGACGGCCTGGCACCGGCGATCGCCGCCGGCCGCCGCTACGACCTGATTCTTTGCAACCCGCCCTATGTCAACAGCCAGGCCATGTCGGCCCTGCCGGCCGAGTACCGCGCCGAGCCCGAGTTGGCACTGGCTGGCGGCACCGATGGCATGGACTTCATACGTCGCCTGCTGGCCGATGCGCCGGCTGTGCTCAAACCTCATGGCGTGCTCTTGCTGGAGATCGGCAATGAGCGGCCGTTTTTCGAAGCGGCCTTCCCCGAGCTGGAAGCTGCCTGGATGGAGACCTCCTCGGGGGCCGACCAGGTGCTGCTGATCACTGAAGAATCACTGAATATGAACGCCAACAAGAACAACAACCAGGGCCCGGCTACATCATGATCACGCTGCGCAATATCACGCTGCGACGCGGCACCAAGGTCGTGCTGGATGACGCCAGCGTTCTCCTGCAACCGGGCGAGAAAGTCGGCCTGGTCGGGCGCAACGGCGCCGGCAAGTCCAGCCTCTTTGCCCTGCTGACCGACCGCCTGCAAAGCGACAAAGGCGAAGTCGACATTCCGCGCCAATGGGCGGTGGGTGAAGTGGCGCAGAACATGCCGGAGACCGACATGCCGGCCACCGAGTTCGTGCTCGAAGGCGATGTCCGCCTGATGGCAGCACGCAAGGCCTTGGCCGACGCGGAAGCTGCCGAAGATGGTCACGCCATGGCCGACGCTCACGCCCTGCTGATGGACGCCGGCGCCTTCGATGCCAAGCCGCGCGCGCAAGCCCTGTTGATGGGTCTGGGTTTCAAGGGCGAGCAGGTGGATGCCCCGGTGAACAGCTTTTCGGGCGGCTGGCGCATGCGCTTGCAACTCGCCCGCGCCCTGATGTGCCCGGCCGAGCTGATGCTGCTGGACGAGCCGACCAACCACTTGGACTTGGACGCCCTGGTCTGGCTGGAGGCTTGGCTGCAACGCTATGACGGCACCCTGATCATCATCAGCCATGACCGTGAGTTCCTGGACGCCATCACCAAGGTGACCTTGCATCTGGACGAGGCCAAGCTGCATCGCTATGGCGGCAATTACACCGCCTTCGAGTCGATGCGCGCCGAGCGCATGGAGCAGCAACAGGCCGCGTTTGGCAAGCAGCAGGACCGCATCGCCCACCTGCAGAAGTTCATCGACCGCTTCAAAGCCAAGGCCAGCAAGGCCAAGCAGGCGCAAAGCCGGGTCAAGGCGCTGGAGCGCATGGAGCGCCTCGCGCCGGTGCTGGCCTCGGCCGACTTCAATTTCGAATTCAAGGAGCCGGTCAGCCTGCCCAACCCCATGCTCATGTTCGATGACGTGGCTTGCGGCTATGAAGTTGACGGCATCGAGAACATCATCGTGCGCGGCATCGACCGTTCGGTGCTGGCCGGCCAGCGCATCGGCATTCTGGGCGCCAACGGCCAGGGCAAGTCCACCGTGGTCAAGACCGTGGCCCGTATGCAGCGCGCCATGGGCGGCAAGATCACCGAGGGCAAGGGCCTGACCATCGGCTACTTTGCCCAGCAGGAAATGGACGTGCTGCGGCCCGAGGAAGGCCCGCTCTCGCACATGGTGCGCCTGGCCAAGGAAGTGAGCCCGCAGGCGCGCGAGCAAGAGCTGCGCGACTTCCTGGGCCAGTTCCGCTTTGTCGGCGATATGGTCAACCAACAGGTGGGCAGCCTCTCGGGCGGCGAGAAAGCACGCCTGGTGCTGGCCATGCTGGTCTGGCAGCGCCCTAATCTGCTGCTGCTGGACGAACCCACCAACCACCTGGACCTGAACACCCGCGAGGCACTGTCCATGGCGCTCAACGAGTTTGAAGGCACCGTCATGCTGGTCAGCCACGACCGGGCCCTGCTGCGCGAGGTCTGCGACGAGTTCTGGCTGGTCACCAAGGGCGCGGTGTCACCGTTCGACGGCGACCTGGACGACTACCAGCGCTGGTTGCTCGACCAATCCAAGGAAGCCGCGAAAGCGGCCAAGGAAGCCGCCAAAGCCATGGCCAAGGCCGGCAAATCCACGGCGGCACCAGCACCTGCGCCCGTGGCTGCCGTGGCCACACCAGCCTCTGCCCCGGCCGCGCGCGAAGACCGCAAGCTCAGTGGCCAGGCGCGGCAGAAGCTGGCCGATCAGACCCGGCCCTTGCGCAAAGAGATGGACGCCATCGACGCCAAATTAAACAAACTCGCCGACGAGCGCACGGCCCTGGAGGCGCAGTTGGCGGCGGGCTCGGCCACGCCCGGACAAATCGTCGAAGCGGGCAAGCGCCTTAAAGGCATCCATGATGAGCTTGAAAGCGCCGAACTTCGATGGTTGGAACTGAGTGCCCAGGTGGACGCGATTCACGCGGCGGCTTGATCCTCACGACGCGAAACAAAGCGCTGTTGTCAGGCACGGTTTGACGCAAAAAGGGCCCGAGGATTTCGGGCCCTTTTTTCTTGCCTGCTCCAGCGCTCAGGCGAGCAAGACCAAGGCAGCAGCAAGCGCCGCTGGCACGGCTTGCACGAACAGGATCTTCTTGCCCACCGTGGCCGCGCCATACACGCCCGCCACCACCACGCACGCCAGGAAGAACAGCTGCGTGGGCACACCGGCCGCCCCCTGCAGCAGGCCCCAGACCAAGCCCGCGCTCAGGAATCCGTTGTACAGCCCCTGATTGGCGGCCAGGGTCTTGCTTGCCTCCGCAAACTCAGGCGTCAGGCGGAACACCCGCCGACCCAAAGGTTTGGTCCAGAAAAACATCTCCAGCACCAGAAAGTACAGGTGCAAGGCAGCCACCAGGGCCACCAACACATTGGCCAAAAGGCTCAGAGACATGTCGTGCTCGCTTTCATCGTCAGCTCGGACCTGCGGCGCCCAAAGGTCGCCGCGAATACCCGCATAAATTGTGCGCAATTAAATTGCGAACTACATTATTACCCATGCCACGCAAGAGCAAGCACAACAGCGACGCACCGCACTCAGCCTACAAGCCCGAAGACTGGCTCCGTCTGGACCGGCAACTGTGCTTCGCGCTCTACGCCAGTTCGCTGGCCATGACCAAGCTCTACAAGCCCCTGCTGGAACCACTGGGTCTGACCTATCCGCAATACCTGGTGATGTTGGTGCTTTGGGAACAAGACGGCATCAGCGTTTCTACCCTGGGCGAGCGCCTGTCGCTCGATTCCGGGACGCTCACGCCCTTGCTCAAACGCATGGAAGTCGCAAGCCTGGTGAAACGACAGCGCGCCATTCAAGATGAACGGCGCGTCGACATCCTGCTGACCCCGACCGGCCTCAGCCTCAAGGCTCGGGCCCTCGCCATCCCTCCGCAGCTGGCCTGCGCCGCCGCCTGCTCACTGGAAGAACTGAGTTCCCTGACTCGACGTCTGCACGAGCTGCGCCAGCAGCTGGCGGACGCCGACATTCCTCCCGCCACCTCTGTTTGATAGGAAGAACTGCATCATGTCCATCGAAAAAGTCCTCTACACCGCCCGCGCCACCTCCACCGGCGGCCGCCAAGGCACGTCCTCCAGCTCGGACGGCGCGTTGAGCGTGCAGCTCTCCACGCCCAAGGAACTGGGCGGCGCCGGCGGCCCGGGCACCAACCCCGAGCAGCTGTTTGCGGCCGGTTATTCAGCCTGCTTCATCGGCGCACTCAAGCATGTGGCCATGATGAAGAAGGTCGCCCTGCCGGCCGAAGTGTCCATCACAGCCGATGTCGGCATCGGCCCAATTCCCGCCGGTTTCGGCATCCAGGTGGCACTGAACATCTCGGTGCCCGGCGTGGACCGCAGCGTGGCCCAAGACCTGGTGGATGCTGCCCACCAGGTCTGCCCTTACTCGAACGCCACCCGCGGCAATATCGACGTCACGCTGACCCTGGCCTGAGTCGGAAGCTAGGGGCGCGGTTCAGCGCTGCGCTGGGTTTGAGAGCAAGTCCAGCAGCAGTGCAATCCGCGCCTTCACCGGGCTCAGCGCGCCCGCGCTGGGCAAGGCCTCGTTTGACGCCGTGACTGGCCCAGCATCGCAGCGGGTGCTTCGCAGCACCCGCACGCCTTGCGCCTGGGCCTCCCGCAGCGCAGCCTCAAGCGACTGAGAAAGACTGCCATTGCCGGTGCCGGCGACCACCAGCCCGTCCACACCTTGCGCCAACAAGGCCCGCACCACGGAGCCATCCGCGCCGACGTGGTTGAACACCATCTGCACACGCGGCCAAGTCAAAGCTGAACGTCGCAAAAGAGCGAGATCAAACGCCGCGCCTGCATCGCGCTGCGGTCGGGCCGCGAACCAGCGCACGACGCCCTCTTCCACCGCAGCCAAACGCGCCCCATCAGCGGACGCGAATGCATCCACGCGGTAGCTGTGGACCTTGCGAACTTGTTCGGCGGAGTAAATGCTGCCGGCAAACACCACAAAAACTCCCGGCGATAAACCCTCGGCAGCCAGCGTCACCGCATCGAGCAGGTTCTGAGGCCCATCGGTTTGCAAGGCCGTGGCCGGGCGCATCGCTGCCGTGATCACCACCGGCTTGCCCGGCGCCAAGACGCGCTGCAGGAAATAGGCCGTCTCTTCCAGCGTGTCCGTGCCGTGGGTGATGACCAGACCTGCCACCTCGGGTCGCTCCAGGTGGAAAGCCACCCGTTCGGCCAACAACTGCCAGGTGGCGAAATCCATGTCCTTGCTGTCCAGCTGCGCCACTTGCTCGGCCTCCAGACGGCGCTGAGCCAGCGGTGGAATAGCGGCGATCAACTGACCCACGCCGAGCTGAGCGGCCTGATAACCGACATTGTCCAAGGCATCGCTGGCCGTCCCGGCAATGGTGCCGCCGGTCCCGAGAATCACGACCAAGCCAGAATTCACTGCTGAAACTGGCTCATTCACTGCATTTGAGTCTGGCTTGCTTTGCAATTTTAGATTTCCTGGATGAAAATACAGTCACTGGATAAATATTCAGGCACTCAAGCTCCAAGCAGAGGATGACCACCGTGGAAGACAGCCCGAAACTCACCGCGCGCCAACAGCAGATCCTCGATCTGGTACGAGCCGCCATCGAACGCACCGGCGCTCCACCGACCCGCGCCGAGATCGCAGCCGAGCTCGGCTTTCGCTCCGCCAATGCAGCCGAGGAACACCTGCAAGCCCTGGCCCGCAAAGGCGCTATCGAACTGGTTGGCGGCACCTCGCGCGGCATCCGGCTGAAGTCTGACACATTGAGAGCGCTCAACTCCGCACGTGATGCCCGCGAATCACAAGAAGCCCGCGAGTTTCAAGCCGAGTATGCGCGTGGCCGCGCGGCACCGCGAGGCAGCGATCGGCAGCAACTTGACTTCCCATTGCCCAGCCTGGCCCAGCTGAATCTCCCGCTCATTGGGCGCGTGGCAGCCGGCAACCCCATCCTGGCGCAGGAACACATCGAACAAAACTACGCCGTCGAGGCGAGCATGTTCGCCAAGAAGCCCGACTTCCTGCTCAAAGTGAAAGGCATGAGCATGAAAGATATCGGCATCATGGATGGCGACCTTTTGGCCGTGCAAAAAGCATCAGAGGCCAAGAACGGCCAGATCGTGGTGGCGCGGATCGGCGATGAAGTGACCGTCAAGCGCTTCAAGCGCAACCGCAATGGCATCGAATTGCTGCCGGAGAACACAGATTTCGAACCCATCCAGGTGGCTGCGGACGACGAAAGCTTCGCAATTGAGGGCTTGGCTGTAGGATTGATCCGCAATCAGATGTTCAGCTGAGCCTTAGATTCGGGTTGCGAGGAAACCTGAGTTCCTCCCGCGAGATTCAACAGAGTCGCGAACGACGCTTTGAATCAGCGAACGTCGGTCTGCATATGCAAAGAGCTCCCTGCGGGAGCTCTTTTTTGTTGGATGCAACGCGCCTGGGGCGAATTCAAAACAGATTCGGTGATAGTGGCTGGGCATTCGGGAAACGCGAACCCACCTGAATTCTCAACTCTGAAGCTATCCATCCACGTTCAGGTGTGTATTCTTCATCACCATTCACTTGCCTGCTATGGATATTGCATCGATATCCGAACTGATATCAAACAGCAATTGAACAGAACTGTAAGGCAAGTATCGTTCGGGCAAGAAAAAACCCCACAAACTCTCGTATGCGGGGTTTATCCAAATGTTGGCGGAGTGGACGGGACTCGAACCCGCGACCCCCGGCGTGACAGGCCGGTATTCTAACCAACTGAACTACCACTCCAGATGAGCCACAACATCGAAACCGATATTGCGCTACACCGAACAAGTTACGCAGCGCTGTTTCATGCACTGCCAAGCCTTGTCAAACTTGGCGTCCCCTAGGGGATTCGAACCCCTGTAGTCACCGTGAAAGGGTGGTGTCCTAGGCCTCTAGACGAAGGGGACTAAACCTTCTTGCCTGATCGCATACTGAATCGCGCGCCACTTCCAAACAGCGTTTGGTGGTGGAGGTAAGCGGGATCGAACCGCTGACCTCTTGCATGCCATGCAAGCGCTCTCCCAGCTGAGCTATACCCCCAGATCCTTGCGAACCTCGGTTGCCGCGCCATTCAAGCGTGTCAAACTTCAAAACAATCTTACAAATAACTGCGGCCAATTTCTTGGCCGCCTTTGAAACTCGTTTTACCGAATTTCTTCAACGCAAACAAAGAACCTACATTCTTTGCTTAAAAGCTGGCGGAGTGGACGGGACTCGAACCCGCGACCCCCGGCGTGACAGGCCGGTATTCTAACCAACTGAACTACCACTCCAGATGACGAATCAACATCGAAACCGATATTGCGCTACACCGAACAAGTTACGCAGCGCTGTTTCAATAACTACCAAGCCTTGTCAAACTTGGCGTCCCCTAGGGGATTCGAACCCCTGTAGTCACCGTGAAAGGGTGGTGTCCTAGGCCTCTAGACGAAGGGGACTAAACCTTCTTATTAACTGCCGCAAAGTATACAGCAATTAACTCTATATATTCAAGCTCTGCAGTATATCGCAAAACTTTTGCACATGAACCGCGCGCCACACAAACTCCATATTGAATTTGGTGGAGGTAAGCGGGATCGAACCGCTGACCTCTTGCATGCCATGCAAGCGCTCTCCCAGCTGAGCTATACCCCCGACGATTCTTTTCAGCACTTCAGACAGTCAAGCAGTCTCTACAGACCTTTCAACTCCCCTAAGCACCGCGAGACATCTAAAGTTTCGCGCTGTTCAAGCAAGACGTAGAGTATAGGATGTTTTTCACAAGGAGCGCAAGCGTTTCACAACAATTTCTTGATCGAACAGTTCCAGCACCGCATCGACGCTGGGCGTTTGCACGCGGCCGCACACCAAAGCGCGCACCGGCATGGCCAATTGAGGCATCTTCAGACCGTGTGCTGCGATGGTTTCCTTGATGGCCACGGCAATTGCGGGCTTGCTCCACTCAACCAAGGCTTGCAGCTTGTCTGCGAGCGTGTCCAACGCTGGCTTCACTGCGTCAGTGACATGAGCAGCCAAGTCCTCGGCCGAAGGGCTGACCGGACCGAAGTACATGGCAAGCCAATCGGCCAGCGCCACGGTCGTGGAACAACGATCCTTGAACAAGGCGCACATCGGTACAAGCTTGGCAGCATCGGCCTGCATGCCGCGTGATGCCAGCTGAGCCGCCACAAGAACAGACAAGCGGCCGTCATCAGCCTGCTTGATGTATTGGCTGTTGACCCACTCCAGCTTGGCCGGGTCCCATTGCGCGGGGCTCTTGTTCAGATGGCTGCCATCGAACCACGACACCAGCTGCTCACGGCTGAACAGTTCGTCGTCGCCATGGCTCCAGCCCAGGCGCGAGAGGTAGTTCAGCATGGCCTCAGGCAGGTAACCGCCTTCTTCGTAAGCCGTGACGCTGACGGCGCCGCGGCGCTTGGACAGCTTCTGGCCATCGTCACCCAGAATCACCGGCACGTGCCCGAAGGCCGGTAGCGGTGCGCCGAGGGCACGGAAGATATTGATCTGCCAAGGCGTGTTGTTGACATGCTCGTCGCCGCGGAAGACATGGCTGATTTGCATATCCCAGTCGTCCACCACCACGGCGAAGTTGTAGGTCGGCACACCCAAGCTGCCGGCTGGTGCATCTGCAGCCGCTGGGCGAACGATGATCAAGTCATCGATCTCGCGGTTGTTGATCGTGATGGGGCCCTTGACCAGATCGTCCCAGGTGACGTCGCCGTCCAGCGGATTCTTGAAGCGCACCACGGGCGCTATGCCGGCCGGCACCGGCGGCAAGACCTTGCCGGGCTCGGGACGCCAGCGGCCGTCGTAACGGGTCTTTTCACCGCGTGCCCGTTGAGCTTCGCGCGTTTCGTCCAGCTCGGCCGGCGTGCAGTAGCAGCGATAGGCCTTGCCCTCAGAAATCAACTGTTCGGCCACGGCCTGGTAGCGATCGAGGCGCTGCATCTGGTAGATCGGACCCTCGTCGTAATCGAGGCCCAGCCACTTCATCGATGCCAGGATCTGCTCGACCGAATCCTGGGTGGAGCGCGCCACATCGGTGTCTTCGATGCGCAGTACAAACTTGCCGCCGTAATGGCGGGCGTAGGCCCAGGAATACAGGGCCGTTCGGGCCGTGCCCAGATGCAGGAAACCGGTCGGCGACGGCGCAATGCGGGTGCGCACGGGAGTGTTGGCGTGTTGGCTCATAAGCTGTTCAAAGTGGAAAGGCCGCGGTTCAGGTCGTCGGTGATGTCGTCAACATGCTCAAGACCGACGGCCAGGCGAATCAGACCTTGGCTGATGCCTGCGGCCTGACGCTGGGCCTCGCTGAGGCGGCCATGCGAGGTGGTGGCCGGATGGGTGATGATGGATTTGGTGTCGCCCAGATTAGTGGCAATGCTGAGCACGCGGGTGCTGTTGATCACATGGAAGGCCGCCGCGCGTGCAGCATCGGGCGTGTCAGCCCTCAACTCGAACGACAGCACCGCCCCGCCCTGCCCTGACTGCTGGCGCATGGCCAACTCATGTTGGGGATGCGAGGGCAAAGACGGGCAATAAACACGCGCCACCTCGGGCCGGGCTTCCAGCCAGCGCGCCACAGCCAGCGCCTGTTCGCTCTGCGCCTTTATGCGCAGGCTCAAGGTCTCCAACCCTTTCAAAATAACCCAGGCATTGAAGGGCGAGAGCACCATGCCGGCCGTGCGCATGACCGGGCCGAATACATCTTTGATCAGGCGATTGGTGCCGCACAGGGCGCCGCCCATCACGCGGCCTTGGCCGTCCATGTACTTGGTCGCTGAATGCATGACCAGGTCTGCACCAAAGCGTGTGGGCTGCTGCAACGCTGGTGTGGAATAGGTGTTGTCCACCACCAGCAGCGCGCCAGCGCCATGGGCGATGTCAGCCAAGGCACGGATATCGCAGACTTCGGTCAGCGGGTTGGTCGGCGTCTCGGCAAACAGCAGGCGTGTGTTGGGGCGCAGGGCCGCGCGCCATTCATCGAGATTGGTCTGCGAGACAAAAGTCGTTTCGACGCCGAACTTGCCGAACTCCTTGGCGAACAGATTGATGGTGGTACCAAACACCGAGCGCGAGCACAGCACATGGTCGCCCGCCTTGAGCAAGCCCATGCACAGCAACAGGATGGCACTCATGCCCGTGGACGTGGCGATGGCAGCTTCGGTGCCTTCCATTGCAGCCAGGCGCACTTCCAGACTGCGCACCGTCGGGTTGCTGGTGCGCGAGTAGGTGAAATCTCCCGAGTCGGCAAAACGCTGGGCTGAGGTGGCCGCATCCGGCTGCACATAGGCGCTGGTCAGAAACAAGCCCTCGGAGTTCTCGCCGTGCTGGCTGGGCGGCAAGGCCGTGCGTACCGCCAGGGTTTCTGGGCGCAGGCCTTCGGGCAGCGTCGCGCGGGCCATGCGGCGGGCTTCATCGCTCAAACTCATTGGCCATCACCCCCGCTTTGCAGCGCCAAGCGGCTGCGCGCCGGGCCGTCCTCTTCATCACCCTGGCTGCGGCGCTGGGCTTCGAGCTTGGCGAAGTCTTCGGCGGTCACATCACCGGTGATGTAGCGCCCGTCGAAACAGGAGGCCTCGAAGCCTTGCAAGTTGGGCTGCAGGGCCGCGACCACGCGCTTCATTGCGTCCACATCCTGGTAGATCAGCGCGTCGGCGCCAATAAACTCTCGGATCTCTTCGATGCTGCGGTTGTGCGCCACCAGCTCTTCGCTGGTCGGCATGTCGATGCCGTAGACATTGCGGAAGCGCACCGGCGGCGCGGCCGAGGCGAGGTAGACCTTGCGCGCACCGGCTTCACGGGCCATCTGCACGATTTCCTTGGAGGTGGTGCCGCGCACGATGGAGTCATCGACCAGCAGCACATTGCGGCCCTTGAACTCCAGACCGATGGCGTTGAGCTTCTGGCGCACCGACTTCTTGCGAGCGCCCTGCCCCGGCATGATGAAGGTGCGGCCGACGTAGCGGTTCTTCACAAAGCCTTCGCGGTAAGGTTTGCCGATGCGATGCGCCAGCTGCATGGCCGAGGGGCGGCTCGATTCAGGAATCGGGATCACCACATCGATGTCGCTGGGCGGCATGGTCGAGATCAGGCGCTGGGCCAGGGTCTCACCCATATTCAGGCGGGCCTGGTAGACGGAGATGCCGTCCATCACCGAATCCGGGCGAGCCAGGTAAACGAACTCGAACATGCAGGGGTTCAGCGTCGGGTTCTCCGCGCATTGCTGGGTGTGCAGCGTGCCGTTCATGTCCACGAACAACGCTTCGCCGGGCGCCACATCGCGGGCCAGCTGGAAACCATTGCCTTCCAAGGCCACACTTTCGCTCGCCACCATGTACTCGCCATCGGCCGCTTGCCCAAAGCACAACGGGCGAATGCCATAAGGATCACGGAAGGCCAGCAGTCCATGACCTGCGATCAAAGCGATCACGGCATAAGAGCCCTTGATGCGCTTGTGCACGGCTCGCACCGCCTTGAACACACCGTCAGGCGTCAGCGGCAGATCGCGAGCCACCTGTTCCAGCTCGTGGGCCAACACATTGAGCAACACCTCGGAGTCACTCTCGGTGTTGATGTGGCGGCGATCAATGTCAAACAGCTCGGTCTTCAGCCCTTGCGCATTGGTCAGGTTGCCGTTGTGCACCAGCACCAGGCCGAAAGGCGCATTGACGTAGAAAGGCTGAGCCTCTTCTTCGTTGTAGGCATTGCCGGCGGTCGGGTAGCGGACTTGGCCCAGGCCGATGGTGCCGGGCAGCGCGCGCATATTGCGGGTGCGGAAGACATCACGCACCATGCCGCGGGCCTTGTGCATGAAGCATTTGTTGCCCTGCATCGTGACGATGCCCGCAGCATCCTGACCGCGGTGCTGCAGCAACAGCAAAGCGTCATAGATCAGCTGATTGACAGGGGAACGGGAGATCACGCCAACGATGCCGCACATGGCTTTTCCTTCTCTGGATGAGACTTTTGTCTACGAAATACCCAGCGGCGCCGCGAGGCGCCGCTCAAATTCACACCGGCCCAAGCTTGTGGCTCAGGCCGGCAATCGATTCACCACCGCCTCCGGCAGCAGCGGCCTCAAGGCGCCCAGCACCTGATGCAGCTGCGGCGCCAGCCGCGACTCTTGCCAGGCCGGCCACTGCGCGGCCGGCGTCATCTGCACCAGCACCACCAACAGCAAAGCCACCAACAGCCCACGCAGCGCGCCGAATCCGGCGCCCGCCAAACGGTCCAAAACACTCAGCGGCGAGGCCTGGATCAAGGCCCGCAGCAGTTTCGCACCCAGGCCCCACAGCAACAAGACAAGGGCAAAACTCAAGACCAGCCCCAGGCCCGCACTCAGGCTGGGCCCGAGACGCTGCTGCGGCAAGAAGGTCTGCAGCCAGGGCGCCACATGTGGCGCCGCGAGATAAGCGACAAACCAACCGGCCAAGGACAACAGTTCAAACACCAGGCCGCGCCATACGCCGACCAGCACGGACAAGAGCAGCAAGCCCAACAGCGTCAGATCCACCCAGCTCATACCGCAGCGCGCTCCATCGCAGGCTGCGCGCTTGTCCGCAAGAGCAGGTTGCGCCGCATCAAAGCGTCAGTACCGCTGCCGACAAGCCGGCCGATTTCAGCTTGGCCGCAGCCTTGTCGGCCTCTTCGCGGCTGGCGTAGGGCCCCAGGCGAACGCGAATGCGCTTGCCGGCGGCCGTGTCCACGGCCTGGGTGTAGGTCTTGAGGCCCAAGCGTTCAACCTTCATGCGAACCTCCTGCGCCGACTTGCTGTCGGCATAGGCGCCAATCTGCAGGATGTGGCGGGTGCTTGCTGCAGCATCGGCGGGCTTGCTGCTGCCGCTGCGGCCTTCGAGCAAGGCTTGCACACGGGCGGCTTCGGGGCTGTGCTTGGAGTTGTCGCTGGCGGCTGCACTGCGTTTTTCTGCAGCTTTGTCTGCGGGTTTATCAAGCAAAGGCTTGGTGCTGGTCTTGTCGACATGCTTGTCCGCCACCTTTTCGGTCGGCTTGTCGATCAATCTTTCAGTCGGTTTGACCGAAGGCTGCTCGGCGCCTCTTTCGGCGGCCTTGGCAGCCGCAGGAACTGGCGCAGGCGTCGGGATGGCGGCCGGCGCCACTTTGCCTTCGCTGGCGCTGGCTGGAGCAACATTCAGCCCAGGGTGATCCGCAGCGGCCAGCGGCGGCAAGCTTTGCTGTTGCGGCTGAGCCTGAGCAGGCCGAGGCTGCGGAATTGCCAGCGGCGCCGCACCATCCTTGCTGGGAATTTGAATCGGCAGGTCCACCGGAATCGGCCGCGGCTGAGTTTCAAACACCAGCGGGAAACCAATCACACCCACACCCACCAGCACCGCGGCGCCGATCAAGCGATGGCGGGCGCGTAGGCGCAGCTGCTGCACCGCATCGGCCGAATCCGACACCCGCTTGGCAGCCGGTGCGGCCTTGTCGCGCTTGAAAAAGGACAGCAAACCCATGGCAAGAAATCCGGCCTGCGCCGAGGTGAAGGACAGCGTTGACGATGGAAAGCGAAGCACCGGAGCGGGTGAGGCAACCGGCCTCGGCGCATCAGCACCGCACCGAACACCCCGCCCGGCCGCCGGACGAATCTGGCGACCCAGCCCGATCAGGCGGTGGGGAATTGCGGTGGCGGCACCGCTTCTGACGGCGGTTTGTGGGACTGCAAACGGGGGACACCGTTCTTGAGTACGCCACCCACTGTGTAGAAGGAACCGAAGACCAGAATTCTATCAGCGGGGTCTGCCTCGGCCGCCGCGGCGGACAGGGCGTCGAGCGGCTGCGCATGGGTGTGCAGGCGCACCTGCGGCGGGGCTTTCAGGCGCCCATCGGCCTGCAGGGCTGCGAACTGAGCCTGCAAATCGGCGGCGCTGGCGGCACGGGGCAGTTCCAGATTGCAGAAATGCCAGACGTCAACCAGCGGGGCCATCCGTTGAAAGATGCTGGCCAGGTCTTTGTCGGCCATGGCGCCGAAGACCGCATGCGTGCGCGGGTAGAAGCCCATCTGGTCCAGGTTCTGGGCCAGGGCCGCCACCGCATGCGGGTTGTGCGCCACATCCAGCACCAGGGCCGGCTGGCCGGCCACGACCTGGAAGCGCCCGGGCAACTCCACCAAGGCCAGGCCGGTGCGCACCGCCTGCGCACTGATCGGCAAGCGCTCGTACAAGGCCTCGAACACCGCCAGCACGCCGGCCGCATTGAGCAGCTGATTGACGCCGCGCAGCGCCGGATAGGCCAGGCCGCTGAAGCGGCGCTCGCGGCCCGACCATTGCCACTGCTGGCGGTCGCCGCTGTAGCTGAAATCAACGCCCAGCTGGCGCAGATCGGCGCCGATCTCGGCCGCGCGTGCCGCCAGGCTGTCCGGCGGCATGGGGTCGCTGACGATCACGGTGCGGCCGGCGCGCATGATGCCGGCCTTCTCGCGGCCCACCGACTCACGGTCCGGCCCCAGGTACTCGGTGTGGTCCAGGTCAATGCTGGTGATGACGGCACAGTCGCCGTCGATGCAGTTGACGGCATCCAGGCGCCCACCCAGGCCCACCTCGAGAATCACCAGATCCAGCGGCTCGGCCGCCAGGCGGCGCATGATGGCCAGGGTCGTGAACTCGAAGTAGCTCAGCGTCATCTCGCCGCGCGCCGCCTCCACCGCCGCGAAATGCGGCAGCAGGCTCTCGGCCTCCACCGGCGCCCCGCCCACCCGGCAGCGCTCCTGGAAATGAACCAGATGCGGCTTGATGTAGAGGCCCACGCGGTAGCCCGCCTGCAAGGCGATGGACTCCAGCATGGCGCAGGTCGAGCCCTTGCCATTGGTGCCGGCCACCACCACCACTGGCGGCTCGAAGTTCAAGCCGAGGCGCTCGCGCAAGGTGGTGACCCGTTCCAGGGTCATGTCGATGGTCTTGGGATGCAGACGTTCGCAATGGGCCAGCCAGTCGTCCAGAGTGGCAGGCACGGGCGTGAGGTTCTGAGAGGTCATGGCGAAGAAAACGCTTCCAGCAAAGAAAGACGGCCAGACCTTGTGGGCCTGGCCGTGTGGGGAGAGGAGCGAGGGCTCAGACAGCGGCCGCCAAGGCAGCTCAGGCCACGGCGTCCGAGCTCTGGCGTTGCAGCATGGCCAGCGAGCGGGCGATGGTCTCGCGCAGTTCGCGGCGGTCCACGATCATGTCTACGGCGCCCTTTTCCATCAGGAACTCGGCGCGCTGGAAGCCAGCGGGCAGCTTCTCGCGCACGGTGTTCTCGATCACGCGCGGGCCGGCAAAGCCGATCAGCGCCTTGGGCTCGGCGATCACCACGTCACCGACGAAAGCAAAGGAGGCCGACACGCCGCCCATGGTCGGGTCGGTCAGCACGCTGATGTAGGGCAGCTTGGCTTTGGCCAGGCGGGTCAGGGCCGCATTGGTCTTGGCCATCTGCATCAGGCTCAAAAGGCCTTCCTGCATGCGGGCGCCGCCGGTGGCGGTGTAGCAAATGAACGGAGTCTTTTGCTCGATGGCGGTTTCCACGCCACGCACAAAGCGCTCACCGACCACCGAACCCATGGAGCCGCCCATGAAGTTGAACTCGAAGCAGGCCACCACCACCGGCAGCGTCATCACCGCGCCGCCCATGACGATCAGCGCGTCGGTTTCGCCGGTGTGCTCCAGCGCTTCCTTCAGGCGATCGGGGTACTTCTTGCTGTCCTTGAACTTCAGCGCGTCCACCGGCAGCACTTCCTGGCCGATCTCGTAGCGGCCTTCGCCATCGAGGAAGGCGTCCAGGCGAGCCCGGGCACCGATGCGGTGGTGGTGGCTGCACTTGGGGCAGACGTTGACGTTCTTTTCCAGATCGGTCTTGTAGAGCACCGTCTCGCAGGACGGGCACTTGATCCACAAACCTTCCGGCACCATGCGGCGCTCGGTCGGGTCGGTTTGCTGCATCTTGGGCGGCAACAGTTTCTCAAGCCAACTCACAAGCAGACTCCTTTGTTCTGGTTCTCAGGTCAGGCTACGCGTCGAGCGCAGCGCGGATCTCGCGGATGAACTGGGCACCCGTCAAAGCGACATTATCGCGTGTCTGCGTCTCCAGCAGCTCGACCAGGCGAGAACCGATCACCACCGCGTCCGAAACATCGGCCACGGCCCTGGCGGTGGCCGCATCACGGATGCCGAAACCCACACCCACCGGCACGCTGACATGCTTGCGAATGCGCGGGATCATCTCGGCCACGGCCGCGGTGTTCAGGTGGCCCGCGCCCGTCACACCCTTGAGCGAAACGTAGTAGACGTAGCCGCTGGCGATCTTGCCGATGCGAGCCATGCGCGCCTCGGTCGAGGTGGGCGCCAGCAAGAAGATCGGGTCCAGGCCGCGCGCCTGCAGCAGGCCGGCGAAGGTTTCGCACTCCTCGGGCGGATAGTCCACCACCAGCACGCCGTCGACACCGGCCGCCGCCGCATCGTCAACGAAACGGGCAATGCCGTAGCGCTCAATCGGGTTGGCGTAGCCCATCAACACCACCGGCGTGACATCGTCGGCCTGGCGGAATTCGCGCACATCGGCCAGCACACGGGCCAGACCGATGCCTTTTTGCAAGGCCCGCTCGGCCGCACGCTGGATCACCGGGCCGTCGGCCATGGGGTCGGAAAAGGGCACACCGAGCTCGATCACATCGGCGCCGGCCTCGGCCATGGCGCGCATCAGCGGCACCGTGGTTTCGGGATACGGATCACCGGTGTGGACGAAAGGGATCAAGGCCTTGCGGCCTTGCGCGGCCAGACGGGCGAAGGTGGCTTGGATGCGACTCATCACAGGCCTCCTTTCGACGTCAGCACATGGACCGGCTGTTCACCACCCTTGACCGATTGCCCTTTGCAAGACGGCCGGCAGTAGAACTCGGCCTTGGACAGATCGGCCACGGTGCCGATGTCCTTGTCGCCACGGCCGGACAGATTGACCAGCAGGTGCTGATCGGGCCGCATCGTCGGTGCCAGCTTCATGGCATGAGCCACCGCATGGCTGGACTCCAGCGCCGGGATGATGCCCTCGGTGCGGCACAGGTGATGGAAGGCGGCCAGCGCTTCCGCATCGGTCACGCCCACATACTCGGCGCGGCCGATGTCCTTGAGGTAGGCATGCTCGGGGCCGACGCCAGGGTAATCCAGGCCAGCCGAGATCGAATGGGTTTCGATGATCTGGCCGTTGTCGTCTTGCAGCAGGTAGGTGCGGTTGCCATGCAGCACACCCGGGCTGCCGGCGCTCAGCGTGGCTGCATGCTTGCCGCTGTCCATGCCCTCCCCGGCTGCCTCCACGCCGATCAGGCGCGTACCGGCATGGGGGATGTAGGGGTAGAAGATGCCCATGGCATTGCTGCCGCCGCCCACACAGGCGATCACAGCGTCGGGCTGGCGGCCGATCATCTCGGGCATCTGCGTCAGGCACTCGTCACCGATCACGCGCTGGAAGTCGCGCACCAGCATCGGATACGGGTGCGGGCCGGCCACGGTGCCGATGATGTAGAAGGTCGATTCGACGTTGGTGACCCAGTCGCGCATGGCTTCATTGAGCGCGTCTTTCAGCGTCTTGGAGCCCGACTCCACCGGCACCACGCGAGCGCCCAGGAGGTTCATTCGGTAGACATTGGGGCTCTGGCGCTTGACGTCCTCGCTGCCCATGTACACCACGCATTCCATGCCATAGCGAGCGCAAATGGTGGCCGTGGCCACGCCATGCTGGCCGGCGCCAGTCTCAGCAATGATGCGTTTCTTGCCCATGCGCTTGGCGAGCAAGGCTTGGCCGATGGTGTTGTTGATCTTGTGCGCGCCGGTGTGGTTCAAGTCCTCGCGCTTGAGGTAAACCTGGGCACCACCGAGCTCACGACTCAAGCGGTCGGCGTGATAAATCGGGCTGGGGCGGCCGACAAAATGGGCCAACTCGCGCTTGAACTCTTTGATGAATTCCGGGTCCTTGCTGTAGTGGGCATAGGCCTCTTTCAGCTCGTCGAGGGCGTGAACCAGGGTCTCGGCGACAAAGCTGCCGCCATAAGTTTGGCCATGGATGGGGCCGAAATGCCCTTGGGCATCGGGCTGGGCGTAGTCTTGCATGGTAGGGCGTGCTTCTCTTCAGGCGCAGTCCAGACCGGCCACTTGGGCATCGGCCTCGCGCACGGCGGCGCAGAACTGCTGGATCAGGGTGGCGTCTTTCAGGCCCTTGGCCTGCTCGACGCCGGAGCTCACATCAACGGCCGTGGGCCGGACCTGAAGCACGCCAGTCAGCACATTTCCGGCATGCAACCCACCAGACAAAACGACTGGAGAGGGCACGTTTCTTGGAATGAGTGACCAATCGAAAACCTTTCCACCACCGCCATAGCCTTCGACATGGGCGTCGAGCAGGATGGCTTGTGCTGTTGAAAACTGTTGGGCGAAGTTTAACAAATCAAAGCCCGGCTCCATGCGCGCAGCGCGGAGATAGGGCCGGCCGTAGCGCTCGCAGTCGGCCGCGCTCTCATCACCGTGGAACTGCAGCAGCATCTGCGGCAAAGCAGCCAGGGCTTCCTGGACCTCGGCTTCACGGGCATTGACGAACAAGCCCACCGGCGTCACGAAGGGCGGCAACAAGCGAGCAAGTTCAGCTGCACGAGCCGGATTCACGAAACGCGGGCTCTTGGCATAAAAGACAAAGCCAATGGCATCGGCACCGGCCGACACGGCCGCTTGCACATCGGCCTCGCGGGTCAGACCGCAGATCTTGATTCGGGTACGGCTCATGGGCGCTCTGGCTTCAAAGAATAGGAGTTGACAGCACACTCAAGGCAACCAGTCCATGGCTGCGGTGTGGGTCGGAATCTGCAGATCCGCATCGTAGTACGGGCCTTTGAAGTAGAGCCCGTCCGGAGGAAAGGTCGGTGCTGCAACGCTGCGCTCGCGTGCCGCCAGCACCTCACCCACCCACGCCGGTGGCCGGCTGCCATTGCCCACCGCGATCAAACAACCCATCAAATTGCGCACCATGTGGTGAAGAAAGGCCGAGGCGTCGAAATCGAAACGCCAGTAGGCGCCGCGCCGAGTGATCTCGATCGCACGCATGGTCTTGATCGGCGATTTCGCCTGGCATTGCGAGGAACGAAAGCTGCTGAAGTCATGCTCGCCCAGCAGCAGCGCCGCGGCGGCTTGCATGGCGGCCATGTCCAGCGGGCGGAACACCCAGCCCACGGCGCCAGCCTCAATCGCCGGCCGCACCACCGATTCCAGCAAGAGAAAACTGTAGCGCCGGCCGCGCGCCGCAAAACGGGCATGGAAGTCGTCCGGCGGAAACACACACCACTGAATAGCCACATCGGCCGGTAGGTAGCGATTCGTGCCCCGCACCCACGAAGCCGGCTCGCGCCGCACCGAGGTATCGAAATGAACCACCTGGTTGAGTCCGTGCACCCCGGTGTCGGTACGCCCGGCGCAGATGGTGCGAACCTCGCGATCGGCGAATTCGCTGAGCGCTGCCTCCAGCACATCCTGCACGGTCTGGCGGTCGTTCTGGCTCTGCCAGCCGTGATAGGCCTGGCCGCGATAACTGACGCCCAGGGCGACGCGCTGCAGAGCTTCCGCCTGCCCCGCCGGCAGGACTTGGCCCTGCTCCACCCCAGACACGATCGACATCAAAGCACTCCCCAATGAAAAAGGCGCTCGGCCAGGCCGAGCGCCTCGAAGCATGCCACAGGCCTCAGCGCAGTTCGTTGAGCATGGCTTGAGCCTTGTCGCGTAGACCGCCGCTGGTCTTGGAGATCAGCTCCTGCAGCACTTCGCGCGCGCCCTCGGTGTCACCAATCTGCCGGAACTCATCGGCCAACTCCAGCTGACGCAGCAGCGGGTCGCCATCGTCCAGGCCCAAGTCAGCGATGTCCGGGATGGCCGGAGCTGCAGTGGCCGGAGCCTCTTTCATCAAGGCATCGAACTCGGCCGCGAGATCGCCTTCCAGGGCCGAAGACTCGGCGGACGGAATGGCGGGCGTGGCCGGCAGGTCGAGGTCGATGGACGACAGATCAAAGTCCAGCGCGCCGCCGGCCGCTTCCGGCGTGACCGTGGCCGGGCGATCGTCGTCGAGATCGTCCAGATCAAATTCCAGATCGGCTCCACCCGCTTGAGTCGGCGTCGCCGGCGGCGACAAGTCGAAGTCCATGGCCATGGGCGCCTGATCGACTGTGGTCGGCAGAGCCTGGGTGGCTTCCATGGAAATCGGCGACGGCGCCGGTGCGGCCGGCGGTGAATCCAGGTCGAGATCCAAGTCCAGGTCGAACACACTGGTCGGACCCGTGTCCGGTGCATTGCGACCCAGCGGCTCGGTGGCCAGATGGCCGCCCGCGGTCACCGTGTGAGGCATGGTGCTGGCGTCCATGGGCTCGGGATGAACCTCGCGCCCGCTGGCCGGCAAACTCGGCGCACCACCCGGCTGGTAGAGCGGGTTCTCTGGGTCGATCTGGCGGCCGAGCTCCTGAGCCTTGGCCCAGTCATCGCCACGGCCTTGGGTCTCTGCATAGAGCTGGATGGCCAACTGCTCAAAGCCCTTGGTGTCGCGGCGTTTGGCATAGACCTCGAGCAGTTTGAGCCGGATGGCCATGCGCTCGGGGTTGGCACGCAAGGCTTCCTTGAGGATTTCCTCTGCCTGCAGATCGCGGCCATAGGCCAGGTAGACATCGGCCTCGGCCACTGGATCGACATCGCCGATGGCGTCCAGCTGACTCAGCGAATAGTTCATCGACGAGGCACCGTTGGCCGCATCGCGCGTGTCCACACGCTGGCCGCCGGTGGCGCCGAAGAAGGAATCCGGCTGCAGACGGCTTTCCTGGAAACCCGTGTCGGACTTGGCCTGGGCCTTTTGATTGCGGAAGCGGTAGAAACCAAAGCCGCCGGCCGCGAGCAACAGCAGTCCGGTCAGGGGCAGCAAGGGGTTGTCCAGCAGCTGTTCCAAGATACCGGGCTGAGCGACTTCGGGCGCCGCCGGCATGACCGCACTGGCCGGCTTGGACGCCGCCGGAGCCACGGTACTGGGCAAGGGCTTGGATGCCACGGGTGCCGGCAGCGGGGCAGGAGCCGGCATGGGTGCCGGTACAGGCGCAGCCACAACCGGAGCCGGTGCTGGGACCGGAGCTGGGGCCGGTGCCGGGGCCTGAACTGGCGCGGGAGCGGGAGCCGCCACTGGCGCAGGCGCAGGCGCCGGCTTGGCCGCGCTGGACAGCTTCTTCAGCTCTTCCACATTGCGAGTCAACTCGGCCACGCGAGCCGCCGAGTCTTTCTTCTCAGTGTCCTTGGACACCTTGGCAAGCTTCGCATCGGCCGCAGCGGCCTTGCTCAGGGTCAGCTTGTCAGGCGTCGGCGCAACGGCTTGTTTGCGATCTTCCACCGCAGCCTGAACCTGGCCCTTGGCTTGGCGATCACTCTCGTCTTGCTTGATCGTTGGGGCGGCACCGCTGAGTCGCTGGCGGTAGGCATTGAAGTCGGCGCTCTGTGCGCGAATCACCTGGCGCGCCTCGGCCGTGCTGAGCGAGGACACGCTGTCCGCGGAAGGCACTTGCAGCACGCTGCCGGCCTTCAAGCGATTCATATTGCCGTTGATGAAGGCGTCTTCGTTGTTGCGATAGAGACCCACCAGCATCTGGTCCAGCGAAACACCGGCCGGCTGCGTCTTGCCGGCGATGCGCGACAGGCTGTCGCCGGGCTTGACCACATATTCGGAGGCAGGCGCTTCATTGCTCCTGGCCGGGCGTGCCGGCGCTTCGGTGCGCGGGCGGGCTTCGGCCACGGCGGGCGCAGGCACAGGCGCGGATGCAGCAGGACGTGGATCCAGGCGTGGACGGCTGCTGGCCGGCAGCGGCGTGGCTTCAGCCGGAGCGGAGGAAATCACCGGGGCAGCGGCCACGGCAGGCGCTGCGCTGGTGGGCTTGGGGCTGGCCGGCGGATCGAACAACAAGGTGTACTCGCGCACCAAACGGCCACTGGCCCAGGTGAGCTCAAGAATCACATCGACAAAGGGCTCCTGAACCGCACGGTCGCTGCTCACACGCAGCACATTGCGGCCATCGCGGCGCAAGACCTGCACCTGCGTGCCCGTCAGCACGGCGTTGTACTCGACACCGGTGGCCCGATAGGACTCGGGCGGAGCGACGCGCACCTTCAGGGTACCGGCCTCTTCGGCGCTGATGCTGGTGATGTCGATCTCGGCCTTGAGCGTTTCGCCGAGTGCAGATTGCACCGTCAGCTTGCCCAGACCCAGACCCCAGGCTCCGCTGCTGGCTGCAGCCAACAGAGCAGCCGCCATATGGGTCAGCGAAAAACGGCCCCATGTGCGGCTCATTGCGCTACCCAAGGCGCTTTTGTGTAGTTTCAAGGCATCCCCCAAAGCAACAAGGCGGGCACCAACGGGTGTCCGCCTGTTTCGACGATCAGTATTCTCCGCTCAACAGCGCTCACGATGCCATCCTCTTGCAGTCGGTACGCGAACCGGAAAACTCAACAGCGGCAAGCATATACGCTAAGAAGCTCAGGCAATGGCTGAAAAGCTCTTTTGAAGCAGCAGGGCTTCTCCGTCAAGGCACCGCTTGTCGCTTGAGGACAACGCGTGTGAGGGATATCACGGAGGGCGGGCCTCGCCCAAAACTTGGGAAGGCACCGCCCGGTCCGCTCGATGGATCAGCGGTCCAGCAGGATGCGCAGCATGCGGCGCAGCGGTTCGGCCGCACCCCACAGCAGCTGGTCACCGATGGTGAAGGCACCCAGATATTCCGGACCCATGGCCAGCTTGCGCAGGCGGCCGACGGGAATCGTCATGGTGCCAGTCACGGCCACCGGGGTCAGGTCTTTGATCGTGGCTTCACGCGTGTTGGGCACCACCTTCACCCACTCGTTGTCGGCGGCGATCATGGCTTCGATGTCGGCCAGGGGCACAT
Source organism: Paucibacter sp. DJ2R-2 (assembly GCF_025717675.1). Taxonomy (GTDB): domain Bacteria; phylum Pseudomonadota; class Gammaproteobacteria; order Burkholderiales; family Burkholderiaceae_C; genus Paucibacter_A. The sequence goes on along the minus strand of NZ_JAJIRT010000011.1, from coordinate 95,343 downwards.
CGCCCTTGAGCTTGAAGGTCAGGGCCTGGCTGTGGCAGCGCATGGCGCCCACGCGCACGCAGAATCCATCCACGGGGATGGCGCTGGAGCCGAAGCCCTCGCCGATTCCGAGGATCTTGTTGGTTTCGGCCATGCCCTTCCACTCTTCCTTGGATTGGCCGTTGCCCAGATCCTTGTCGATCCAGGGGATCAGCGAGCCGCCCAGCGGCACGCCGAAGTTGGCGGTCTCGGCGGCGCTCAAACCACGCTGGGTGGCGATGAGCTGGCGATCGATCTCGAGGATGGCGCTCTTGGGGTCATCCAGCAGGGCGCGCACGGACGCGTTAAGCGTGCCGTACTGCGTCAGCAGCTCGCGCATGTGCTGGGCACCGCCACCGCTGGCGGCCTGGTAGGTCTGGGTGCTCATCCACTCGACCAGACCGGCCTTGTAGAGCGCGCCCACGCCCATCAGCATGCAGGACACGGTGCAGTTGCCACCGACCCAGTTCTTGCCGCCCTTGGCCAGGGCATCCTTGATGACCGGCAGATTGACCGGGTCCAGGATGATGACCGCGTCGGATTCCATGCGCAGCGTCGAGGCCGCGTCGATCCAGTGGCCGGTCCAGCCGGCGGCGCGCAGCTTGGGGAAGACTTCGCTGGTGTAGTCACCGCCCTGGGCGGTGATGATGATCTCGCAGCGCTTGAGCTGCTCGATGTCGAAAGCGTTCTGGAGCTTGGTTTCGTTCTTGGCCTGGGCCGGGGCGGCGCCGCCGGCGTTCGAGGTGCTGAAGAACAGCGGCTCGATCAGGTCAAAGTCTTTTTCTGCGCTCATCCGATCCATCAGGACCGAACCCACCATGCCGCGCCAGCCTACCAATCCAACAAGTGTCGTCATCGCTGTTACCTCTATCGCCCTAAAAAAGAAAAAAGCCTCTGGACTTCTTCTCCCCCGGCTCGTGTCGCCGGGGGTGTAGGGGCGAGACGAACCGGAGCTGAACTAGCCCTTCATGGTTTTGGTCGTGGTAATCGCCGTGTTCAATGCAGAAACGACAGCGTCACCCATCTCGCGCGTGCCCACCTTCTGGGTGCCCTCGCTCCAAATGTCTGCGGTGCGCAAACCTTGGGACAACACCGAGCCCACTGCGGCTTCGATACGAGCAGCAGCTTCGGGTTGGTTGAGGGAGAACTTGAGCATCATGGCAGCGGACAGGATTGTAGCCAGAGGATTGGCGATTCCCTTACCGGCAATGTCCGGCGCGCTGCCATGGCTGGGCTCGTACAGGCCCTTGTTGTTCTTATCCAAGGAGGCCGAAGGCAGCATGCCGATGGAGCCGGTCAACATGGCCGCCGCATCAGACAAGATGTCGCCAAACATATTGCCGGTCACCATCACATCAAAGCGCTTGGGCGCCTTGACCAGCTGCATGGCGGCGTTGTCCACGTACATATGGTCGAGTTCCACATCGGGGTACTCGGCGCCGACTTCGATCATCACGTCTTTCCAGAACTGGAAGGTCTCCAATACATTGGCCTTGTCCACCGAAGTGACGCGCTTGTTGCGCTTGCGCGCGGCCTGGAAGGCGACATGGGCGATGCGCTCGATCTCCGGGCGCGAATAGCGCATGGTGTCGAAGGCTTCTTCGCTGCCCGGGAAATGCCCGTCCACCGCGGTGCGGCGGCCGCGCGGCTGACCGAAATAGATGTCGCCAGTCAGCTCACGGATGATGAGGATGTCCAGGCCAGCCACCAGCTCGGGCTTCAGGCTCGAGGCGTGCGTCAGCTGCTCGTAGCAGATGGCCGGGCGGAAGTTGGCGAACAGACCCAGGTGTTTGCGCAGGCCCAGGATGGCTTGCTCGGGACGCAGGGGGCGGTCCAACTTGTCGTACTTCCAGTCGCCCACGGCGCCGAACAGAATGGCGTCGGCGTCCTTGGCCAGCTGCAGAGTGGAGTCCGGCAGCGGATGGCCGGCGGCCTCGTAAGCGGCGCCGCCCACCGGTGCGGTTTCCATCTCCAGCGGCAGGTCCAGGACCTTGAGCACCTTGACGGCTTCGGCGACGATTTCGGTGCCGATGCCGTCACCGGGGAGGATTGCAATCTTCATATCTGTCCTTGAATGGATTCGCGCGGCACTCAGGCCGACAGCTGGTGCTTGAGCCAAGGCTTGGCGGCCAGGCGCTCAGCCTCGAAGGCCTTGATCTTGTCGGCATGGCGCAGGGTCAGGCCGATGTCATCAAAACCACCCAGCAGGCAGAACTTGCGGAAGGCCTGCACCTCGAAGGGCAGCTCCGTGCCGTCCGGCTTGATCACCACCTGACGCGGCAGGTCGATGCTCAGCTGGTAGCCAGGGAAGGCAAGCACTTCGTCGAAGAGCCGCGCCACTTGTGACTCGGGCAAGACGATGGGAAGGATGCCGTTCTTGAAGCAGTTGTTGAAGAAGATGTCCGCGAAGCTGGGCGCGATCAGGGCACGAAAGCCGTACTGCTCCAGCGCCCAGGGCGCATGCTCGCGGCTGGAGCCGCAGCCGAAATTGGCACGCGCCAACAGCACCGAAGCGCCGGCATAGCGTGCCTGGTTCAGCACGAAATCAGGGTTGGGCCGGCGGCTGGCCGGGTCCTGGCCGGGCTCGCCGGCATCCAGATAACGCCACTCATCGAACAAGTTAGGACCGAAGCCGCTGCGCTTGATGGACTTGAGGAATTGCTTGGGGATGATGGCGTCGGTATCGACGTTCTCGCGGTCCATGGGGGCGACGAGGCCCTGGTGCAGGGTGAACTTTTCCATCAGAGAAACCTTTCTCAAAATTCTTTCGTGCCCCACCCAGCAGGCACCGGCGATCCGGCTTTGCCGGTCGAGCGGTGACGCCCCCTCGAGGGGGCGCGCGAAGCGCGTACGGGGTGGGTCATGCCAAGTGGCTGACGTCGACGAAATGGCCGCGCATGGCGGCCGCGGCGGCCATGGCCGGGCTGACCAGATGGGTGCGGCCGCCGGCGCCCTGGCGCCCTTCGAAATTGCGGTTGCTGGTGGAGGCGCAGCGCTCACCGGGCTCCAAACGGTCGGCATTCATGGCCAGGCACATGGAGCAGCCGGGCTCGCGCCACTCGAAACCTGCGGCCTTGAAGACCTGATCCAGGCCTTCCGCCTCGGCCTGCGCCTTGACCAGGCCCGAACCCGGCACGACCAGGGCCAGCTTCACATTCGAGGCCAGGCGGCCGCCGATGCGGCGCACCACGGCGGCAGCTTCGCGCATGTCCTCGATGCGGCTGTTGGTGCAGGAGCCGATGAAGACCTTGTCCACATGGATGTCGGCGATGGCCTTGTTGGGCTCCAAGCTCATGTACTGCAGGGCGCGCTCGATGGCGCCGCGCTTGACCGCGTCCTTCTCCTTGTCCGGATCGGGCACACGGGCGTTCACATCGAGCACCATCTCGGGCGAGGTGCCCCAGGTGACTTGCGGGCGGATCTGGCTGGCATCCAGCTCGACCACCGCGTCGAAATGCGCGCCGGCATCCGAATGCAAGCCGCGCCAGTACTGCACGGCCAGATCCCATTCGACCCCGGTCGGCGTGAAGGGCCGGTCCTTGACGTAGTTCAGCGTGGTCTCATCCACGGCGATCAGGCCGGCGCGGGCGCCGGCTTCGATGGCCATATTGCACACCGTCATGCGCCCTTCCATCGACAGCGCGCGGATGGCCGAGCCGCCGAACTCGAGGGTGTAACCGGTGCCGCCGGCCGTGCCGATCTTGCCGATGATGGCCAGCACGATGTCCTTGGCGCCGACGCCGGGCACGACCTGACCCTCGACGCGGATCAGCATGTTCTTGGCCTTCTTGGCCAGCAGGGTCTGCGTGGCCAGCACATGCTCGACCTCGGAGGTGCCGATGCCATGCGCCAGTGCGCCGAAAGCCCCGTGGGTGGAGGTGTGGCTGTCGCCGCAGACGACGGTCATGCCGGGCAGCGTGGCGCCCTGCTCCGGGCCGATCACATGGACGATGCCCTGGCGCGTGTCGTTCATCTTGAACTGGGTCACGCCGAAACGGTCGCAGTTCTGGTCCAGGGTGTCGACCTGCAGCTTGGAGATCGGGTCTGCGATGCCGCCGCTGCGGTCGGTGGTAGGCACATTGTGGTCGCTGACCGCCAGATTGGCGGACAGACGCCAGACCTTGCGCGAAGCCAAATCCAGGCCTTCAAAGGCCTGCGGGCTGGTCACCTCATGCAGCAGATGGCGGTCGATGTAGAGCACGGCCGTGCCGTCGTCTTCGGTGTGGACGACATGCTCATCCCAGAGCTTGTCGTAGAGCGTGCGAGCAGTCATGACAGTCTTCTTTCCTTCAATTCAATCGATGAGTTCGGGGCGGCTTGAAGGTCAATCAAGCCTTGGGCGGCGGTGGGCAGAGGCTGTCGACAAAGCGCTGCAGCACGGCCGGCAAGCGTTCCTGGCGCAGCACGCCCAAGCAGTACTCGCGCACGGCCCAGTCTTCGTCCAGAGCCAGCAGCTTGACGTCAAACACGCGCGAGAAGCGCTCGGCCGGCCCGCCGGGCAGCACGGCCACGCCCAGGCCGGCCTCGACCAGTTGGGCAATCGCATCAAAGCCGCGCACCTGGATGCGGGCATTGAGCGTGCGGCCGAGGGCCTGGGCCTGCTGGCGCATCATTTCCTGGGCCGAGGCGCCGGCATGCAGGCCAATCAGGTCGTAGTCCAGCAGGTCGGCAAAGCGCACGCTGTCCTGCTCCGCCAGCGCATGGCGCTTGGGCACCAGTACGGCCAGACGGCCACGAGCGTAGGACCAGGTCTGCAAGCGGCTGTCCAGCAAGGGCGCGGTGAACACGCCGGCATCGGCCCGGCCCTCGGCCACGGCCGCCTGCACCTCGGCGCTGGTCAGGTCTTCCAGGCTGATGCGGATTTGCGGGTGGCCCTGGCTGAAAGCCACCAGATCGGCGGGCAGGCATTCGGCAATTGCGCCGCTGTTGGCGGCGATGCGCAGATGACCCTTGATGCCGCGGGCGAACTCCACCACCTCGCTCTCCAGCGCATGCAGGGAGGCATGGAGGGAACGGATGTGGCGCACCAGGGCGCGGCAGGCCTCGGTCGGCTCGACCCCTCGCGAGCGGCGCTCGAACAACTGCACGCCCAGGCGGGCCTCCAGGTCGGACACCCGCTTGCTGGCCGCGGCCAGGGCCAGATGCTCCTGCTGCGCACCGCGCGTGATGGAGCGCGTCTGCTCAATGGCCAGCACGAGGTTGAGGGTGGTCAGGTCAAGGCGCATGGTTGTGTCCGTGGTCTGGATTCAGGGCCGGTGGACGAGGATGCAATGTTTCAGGGCGGAATGAAGGTCGAAAGCGCGACGAAGCGAGGCTGAATTCAAATCCAGATTGGCCCTCATGCCAGCAGCCAATACTCAGGGGATGGAATTTAGCTTTCGCCAACAACATGCGCACACCGATATTCACAATTGCATCTTCGCAGTTCACGAAGTCTAAACCAAGCAGCCACCCCTTTGTTGCGGCGCCTGAGGCCGGGCAGCGCGCGCGGGCTGGCGCAGCACGAGCGAACACGCGGCCGGCATGACACATGCAGCTTCGGCGCAACATCGCACCCAGGCCCACCGCGGCGCCCCGCAAACAGGGGTCGAGACAAACCCGCGAATCACGCGCATTTCAGCGCCTGACTTTCGACAGCGTCAGGCCATCTTCCTAAGGTGCTGCATTCGCGTCGGTAGCCGACAAGTTTCGGCCTGCCCGAGCCAGCAATTCCGCTGCCGCGACAATCGCCCGCTTCGCGCCGACGCAAACACCTGCGCCCGGCTCCACACCATGTCTGTGAAATCGCCATGAAACTGCCCCGTCTGACCCTTCTCGCCGTATTGCTGCAACTGGGCAGCGCCGCCCACGCTGTGGAAAACACCATCGGCCTGGACCTGCCCGGCTTCGACGCCAGCGTGCGCGTGCAGGACGATCTGTTCCGCGCCGCCAACGGCGGCTGGCTCAAGAGCACCGAGATCCCGGCCGACAAGGCCAGCTTTGGCAGCTTTGCCGTGCTGCGCGACCTGTCCGACCAACAGGTGCGCGCCATCGTCGAAGAACTGGCCCTCAAGCCACAGACCACCGGCAGCGTCGAGCACAAACTCGCCGCGTTTTACACCGCCTTCATGGACACGGCGGCCATTGACCAGGCCGGCCTGGCCCCGCTGCAGCCCCAGCTGGCCGACATCGATGCGTTGAAGAGCCCGCGCGAACTGGCCCAGTGGCTGGGCCGCATGCAAGGCCATCTGTCGACGCCGGTGGAGCTCTCGGTCGGCCCCGATTTCAAGAACCCCAGCCTGAACCTGGCGGCGGCCAGCCAGGGCGGCCTGGGCTTGCCGGGCCGCGATTACTACCTGAAGAAAGAGCCGCGCATGCTCAAGGCACGCGCCGCCTACCTGCAGTACCTGCAAACCTTGGCGGAACTGGCCGGCGTAGCCCAACCCGCCCGCGCCGCCGCCCGCGTGCTGGCCCTGGAGACCGCGATCGCCAAGGCCCACTGGGACCCGGTGGCCAACCGCGACCCGGTCAAGGCCTACAACCCCATGAGCCCCGCCGAGCTGGCACGCAAGGCGCCCGGCTTCGACTGGGCCGCCTTCCTGGCTGCCGCCCGCCTGGGCCACATCGACCGTCTGGTCGTGGCCCAGCCCAGCATGGCCATCGCACTGGGCCGCCTGCATGCCAAGCTGCCGCTGGCCGACTGGAAACTCTACGCCAAGCTGCATTTGTTGGACGCCCATGCGGCCACCCTGCCCCAGGCCTTCCGCCAAGCCCGCTTTGCCTTCCGCGGCAAGGCCTTGTCCGGCGCCAGCAGCGAGCAGGCACGCTGGCAGCAAGGCATGACGCAAGTCAACGCGGCCCTGGGCGACGCTTTGGGCAAGCTCTACGTCGAGCGCCATTTCCCGGCCGGCCACAAGGCCCGCATGCAAGAGCTGGTGGGCAATCTGATGGCCGCCTTCGGCGACTCGCTGGAAGCCCTGAGCTGGATGTCGCCGCAGACGAAGCTGCAGGCGCGCGACAAGCTCAACAAGTTCACCGTCAAGATCGGCTACCCCGACCAATGGCGTGATTTCAGCGCCCTGGAGGTGCGCGCTGGCGACGCGCTGGGCAACCGCCTGCGCTCGGCCGATTTCGAATGGCAGGTGCTGGCCGCCAAAGCCGGCCGCCCGGTGGATCGCAAGGAGTGGGGCATCAACCCGCAGCTGGTCAATGCCTTCTACGACCCCACGACCAACGAGATCCTCTTCCCCGCAGCCATCCTGCAGCCGCCCTTCTTCGATGCCACGGCCGATGACGCCGCCAACTACGGGGCCATCGGTGCCGTGATCGGCCACGAGATCAGCCACGGCTTTGACGACCAAGGCAGCCAGTTCGACGGCGACGGCAAGCTACGCAACTGGTGGACACCGGCCGACCGCAAGGCCTTCGAGGCCGTCGCCGCCAAGCTGGTGGCCCAGTACAGCGGCTACGAGGCCATCCAGGGCAAGCATGTCAATGGCGAGCTGACCCTGGGCGAGAACATCGCCGATCTGTCCGGCCTGCAAGTGGCATACAAGGCCTACCAGCGCTCCCTGGGCGGCAAGCCCAGCCCGGTGATCGGGGGCTTCAGCGGCGAGCAGCGCTTCTTCCTGGGCTGGTCGCAAGCCTGGCGGACCAAGATGCGCGAAGAGGCGACGCTGATGCAGGTCACCATGGACCCGCACTCGCCCGCCGAGTTCCGGGCCAATGGCGCAGCCGTCAATCACGACGGCTTCCACCAGGCCTTCGGCACCAAGGCTGGCGACAAGATGTTCAAGGGCAGCGCGGAGCGCATTCGCATCTGGTAAGCGCAAGAGGCCCGGCATGGGCCGTGAAACTCAGCACAGAACAGGATTAGGCCCAGGAATGCCCATATTCCTGGGCCTGAGCGACCCGGCTTGAGCCTAGGATGCACAGACACGGTGCAGCCATTCGGCTACCGGTCTCACTCAGCCCCTGTTTTGTGAAAGACCCACGCTCATGCCCAAGCTCATCCCTGCCGTGAACGGCCTGGCTCTTTTCGCCCTGCTGCTCGCCCCCCACGCTCTGGTTCAGGCCGCCGACGCGGCGCCCGAAAGCCTGCACATCTGCCACGAAAACGAAGACGCTTTCCCCTGGCTGCTCAAGGACAAACCCGGCTACAGCCAGATCATGATGGCGCAGCTGGAAAAGCAGCTGGGCACGCCGATCAAGCTCATGCCCATGCCTTGGAAGCAATGCCTGGCCGAGCTGAAGAGCGGCAAGGTCGACGCGGCCATGAATGCCAGCTTCAACGCCGAGCGCGCCGAGTTTGCCCATTACCCGCTCAAGCTCGACGGCGAGGCGGACGCCACCAAGCGCATGTACCGCGCCACCTATGCGCTCTACAAAGGCAAGGCGGCCGCCGTCAGCTGGGACGGTAAGGCGTTGACTGCAGCCGGCACCATCGGCGCGCAAGCAGGTTTTTCCATCGTCGCGCAGCTCAAGCAGCTGGGCGCCAAGGTTGAGGACAACGCGCCGACGGCCGACGAACTGCTCAACCGCGTGGCCTCGGGTCGCTACCTCGCGGCCGCGCTGCAGACCACCGAAGCCGACAACTCTCTGGCCGCTTTGCCAGCCCTGCAAGGCAAGGTCGAGCGGGTGAATCCCCCGCTTGTGGACAAGGCCTACTACACCATCTTCTCCAAGCCCTTTTTTGCCAAGCATGGGCAGACCGCTCGTGAAGTCTGGCGCCTGCAAGGCAAGATGCGCGAGTCGCCCGAGTTCAAGGCCCAGGTCTCGCATCTGATGAAGTCGGTGGACTGAGTATGAAATGCTGCCTAGCTTCACCCGCTCGGGGTGAGGCTAAGCCAGCCAGCTGTTAACCTCGTCCCTGGCTGAACAGGAGCAGGTTTGGGCGATACCGCGGACAGCGCCAAAGCGAACGAAGCACAAGCGCTCTGGACCCACGACGAGCAGGGGCCGCTGCTGCGCCTGAGCGGCGACTGGCGCGGCAAGAGCCGCCTGCCGGCCCGTCCAGACACCACAGCCTCCGCCACAGCAACGCTGCCACTGCGAATTGATGGCCGCGCGCTGGAAGCCTTTGACAGCAGCCTGGCCGCAGCCCTTTGGGCCCTGAGCCGCAGCGCCCGGGCGCCGCTGGACACGCGTGAGCTACCGCCGGCCTTGAGCGGCATGCTGGATCTGGCCGCCCGACAGAGCGCCGGCGACGCGCCCGGCGGCCGCCGCCGCCCGCGCTGGCTGACCCGCGTCGGCCTGGCCTGGCAGGCACGCTATCGCCGCACGCGCGACACCTTGGCTTTCACCGGCGATTTGCTGACCGCCGTCTACCGGGCGATGCGCGGCAGCACCGCCATGCGCGGCGAAGACCTGGCCCAGCAGTTGCACGCCACCGGCCCAGCCACCTTGCCCATCGTCACCCTAATCAGCTTTCTGGTCGGACTGATCATTGCCTATATGGGCGCGGCCCAGCTGCAGCGTCTCGGCGCCCAGGCCTTCATGGCCGACCTGGTGACCATTGGCGTGGTGCGCGAAATCGCTGCCCTGATGACCGGCATCATGCTGGCCGGACGCGTCGGTGCCGCCTTCGCTGCCCAGATCGGCAGCATGCAGGCCAATGAAGAAATCGATGCTTTGCGCGCCCTGGGCCTGAACCCAGTCGAGCATCTGGTGCTGCCGCGCGTGCTGGCCATGGCCTTGATGGCCCCCTTGCTGACCACGTTTGCGGCCGTGGTGGGCATGTTGGCCGGCCTGCTGGTGGCGGTGGGCATCTTCCATGTCGAACTCCTGGACTACCTCTACCGCAGCTCCAAGGCCATCACCCTGGCGCACGCCGGCATCGGCCTGCTCAAGGGCACGGTTTACGGCGTGCTGGTCGCCATGGCCGGCTGCCGCCAGGGCTTGCATGCCGGTCGCAGCGCCCAGGCCGTGGGCGAGGCCACCACCGCCGCCGTGGTGCAGGCCATCATCTGGATCGTCATTGCCGCCTCGGCGCTGACGATTGCTTTCCAGAGGCTGGGCTGGTGATGAAGCAAGCCGCGAGCCCGCTGCTATGTGCCGAAGGTTTGAGCCTGGCCGTGGCCGGCCGCTTGCTGATGGAGAACCTCAGCTTCGAGCTGCAGCGCGGCGAGATCCTGGTGCTGATGGGCGGCAGTGGCTGCGGCAAGAGCACGCTGATGCGCCATCTGATCGGCCTGCAGGAGCCGGCCCTAGGCCGCGTCATCTTCGGGGAGCGGGATCTGGCCGATGCCGACGTGGAGGAACTGGCCCGCCTGCGCCGCCAGTTCGGCGTGATGTTCCAAGGCGGAGCACTCTGGAGCTCAATGACGGTGGGCGAAAACGTCATGCTGCCGCTCACCGAGTTCAGCGAACTGGACGAGGACGCGGCCGAGCAGATGGCCCGCTTCAAACTGGCCCTGGTCGGCATGGAAGGTGCCTTCGACGAACTACCCAGCGCCCTCAGCGGTGGCATGAAAAAGCGGGCCGCCATCGCGCGCGCCATGGCCCTGGACCCACCCCTGCTGTTTCTGGACGAACCCTCGGCCGGCTTGGATCCGATCAGCTCCGCCAGTCTTGATGAGCTGATCCTCAATTTGCGCGATCATCTCGGCACCAGCATCGTGCTGGTGACGCATGAACTGAGCAGCATCTTCGCGGTGGCCGACCGCGCCCTCTTTCTCGACGCCAAGGAGAAGACCATGACCGCGCTCGATGCCCCGCGCCGCCTGCTGGAGTCAGGCCCCGAGACGGTGCGCCTGTTCCTGCGTCGCGGCCTCGATGAAGCAGCAGGAGCAGGTGCATGAGAAAGCGTCACGGTCACCCTGCCCTGCTGGGCTTGTTTGTTGTCACGGCCCTGATCCTGCTTTTCATCGCTGTTTTTGTGATCGCCGGCGGCAAGCTGCTGGGCGGCAAGGAGCGCGTGGTGATGTATTTCCACGGCTCCATTTACGGCCTGCAAATCGGCGCGCCCGTGGTGTTCCGCGGCGTGCACCTGGGCAATGTCAGCGCCATCGGCGTGGCCTACAACAATGCCAGCAATGCCGTGTCCATTCCGGTCGAAGCCGAACTGGAGCGAGACATGCTCGGAAATCTCAGCGGCGAGCGCCTGCCTGGCAGCGGCGCCACCTCGCTCAAGGCCTTGGTCGATCGCGGCCTGCGCGCTCAGCTGGGCCTGCAAAGCCTGCTGACGGGCCAGCTCTATGTGGACCTGGACTTTCGGCCGGACAAAACCACCACTGGGGCCACCGTCGAGACCAGCCGCTATGTGCAGATCCCCACCGTGGCCACGCCATTCCAGGACCTGCGCAACCAGGTGGACGGCTTGGACATCAAGCGCCTGGTCGGCGACCTCTCGGCCATCGCCAGCACCGGCCGACGCCTGATCGAGGGCCCGGAGCTCAGCCGGGCCTTGCAGGACATTGAGGCTGTGAGTGCCAATCTGCGCCGCCTCAGCACCCAGCTGGACCGCCGCGCCGGGCCCATGGGTGATGCTGCCCTGGGCGCCTTGGCCGCCACCCAGCAGGCCATGGAACGCATGAGCCGCGCGGCCGTGACGGTCAACGACTCGGCCGAGCGCGTCGGCAAGACCTTCAACCCCGAGGGCGCCGTGGTGCAAGACCTGCGCCGGGTCTCGACCGAGCTGGCCCGGGCAGCAGCAGCCGTGGCCGATGTGGCGCAGGATGAAGCGCCGCTGAACCAGAACCTGCAACGTGCGCTCAAGGACATCGCCCAGGCCGCCCGCGCCCTGCGCGAACTGGCGGACACCTTGGACCAGCAACCCGAAGCCGTACTCAAGGGCCGAGCCAAATGAGCACATTCATCCGCCGCATGAAGACGATCCCCGTCCTGATCGGGCTCAGCCTGCTGGCCGCCTGTGGCAGCTCACCCAAGGTGCAGTACTTTCAGCTGCGCGCTGAGCTGCCACCGGGCTTGGAAGCAGGAGCCTTGGTGGCGCCGGCATCGCCAACAGGCATCTGGGCCCTGGGCCCGGTCCAAATTCCCGAATACCTGGACCGCGACGCCATCGTCCGGCCCAGTGGCTTGGCCACGCTGAATGTCCAGCCCACGGAGCGCTGGGCCGAGCCTCTGCGCGACGCCATCCCTCGCCTGCTGCAACAAGATCTGGCGCGCCTGCTCGGCAGCGCCCGCATCTGGCGCCTGCCCCTGCCGCCGGGACTCACGGCCGAGCGGCAGCTGCGCGTGGACATCCAAAGACTGGACGCTGATACCGGCCTACGCCCGCTGCTCGTACTGCAAGCGCGCTGGACTTGGGTCGACCCCAGTGGCCGTCAGCCGCCTCAGGTGCGAGAGCAGCGCATTGAAGTGCCGGCCGGAGACGGCAGCACGGATGCACTGGTGGCAGCCCATCGGGCGGCACTGTGGGCGCTGGCGAAAGCCATCACAGCGAACTAGGGCCACAACCGCAGGCCTCAAGCTCCCATCAAGGCCTGACCACACACCCGCAAGGTCTGCCCCCTCACGGCGCCTGACTCGGGCAAAGCCAAGAAGGCGACGGCCTCAGCCACATCGCGGGGCTGGCCACCTTGAGACAGTGCGTTGAGGCGGCGGCCGGCTTCGCGAATGAACCAAGGGATCTGGCGGGTCATGTCTGTCTCAATGAAGCCCGGTGCCACGGCGTTGATGGTGGCGCCGCGACTGGCCAACAGAGTGCTGCGCGCGGCGACGTAGCCAATCAAGGCGGACTTGCTGGCCGCGTAATTCGTTTGACCGGCATTGCCGGCGATGCCGCTGATGGAAGACAAGCAAATTTCTCGCGCGCCGGGCGCCAGCAGGTCGGCCTGATCGAGCGCGCCATCGATGGCCAGGATGGCCTGCAGATTGACAGCCATGACCTGGCTCCACTCGGCCTCGCTCATCTTGAACAGGCTGCGGTCGCGCGTGATGCCGGCGTTGTGCACCAGCACATCGACAGCCATGCCGGGATGCTGGCGCAGCCAGTCGCAAAGCAAAGTGGGCGCGGCGGCACGGGTGATGTCCAAGCTCAGTGCGTCGCCCTGGATGCGCCGCGCCAGTTCGCGCAAATGCGGCTCAGCCGAGGGCACATCGATGCACAGCACGCGGGCGCCCTCCTCGGCCAGGCGCTCGGCGGTGGCGGCACCTAGGCCACGCGCGGCGCCGGTGACCACGGCCAAGTGCTCACGCAAGCGCCCCGGGACCATGGGGACTTCAAGAGCCGCAGGTGCCCCCAGACCGGCGTCCAAACGCAGGATCCGACCGGACACATAGGCGCTGCGCGAGGAGCAAAAGAAGCGCAATGGCCCCAGCAAGCCGCCCAAAGTCGCAGCCGGCACTTGCAGCGCATTGACGGTGGCTGCGTGGCTACGGCCCAGCTCCTTGGCCAGGCTGCGCACAAAGCCTTCGATGCCTTGGGCGGCAGCCGCGGCCTCGGGTGAGATGCGAGCGGCGTCCAGCGGACAGGGCGCCAGCAACAAGAGCTTGGCGCAGGGCGCCAGGCGGCGCAGCAACGGCGCAAAGAAACTGCGCAACTGGGCCAGGGACGCGACCTCACGGCAGCCGGTGGCATCAAACACGGCGATGTCGACGCGAGCCGTCGCATCGGAGGCCTGCTCCGTCTCCAGCACCAGGCTGGCACCCAAAGCTTGGAGTAAGCCTCGAGCAGATTCGCCAGCATGCCCACCCGGCATGGCCGCCAACACCAGGCGGCGTCCACGCAGTTCGTCGCCGCGATAGGGGCCGGTCTCGCGGCGCAAGGCGCGTGGGCGCGGCAGGCCGAGCGCACGCACCAGCGGGCCCGTCAAGCGGCCAGCGGCCAGGCCGATCAAAGGATCTGAGGTCGAAGCCATAGCTGTCCGCGAAGGGCCCGATCAGCCCAGGGCTGCGATGACCTCGGCCGGCGCCTGCACCAGCTCGATCAAGACCCCTTCGCCACCGATCGGAAACTCGGCGCTGGACTTGGGATGTATGAAGCAAATGTCGTAGCCGGCCGCACCCTTGCGGATGCCGCCCGGCGCAAAGCGCACGCCGTTCGCCGTCATCCACTCGACGGCCTTGGGCAGGTCATCCACCCAGAGGCCCACATGGTTGAGCGGCGTGGTGTGCACGGCCGGCTTCTTCTCGGGATCGAGCGGCTGCATCAGATCGACCTCGACCTTGTGTGGGCCCTGGCCGATGGCGCAGATGTCTTCGTCAACGTTCTCGCGCTCGGAGACGAAGTTGCCGGTGACCTGCAGACCCAGCACATCGACCCAGAGCTTACGCAAGGCCTGTTTGTCGGGGCCGCCGATGGCGATCTGCTGGATGCCGAGGATTTTGTAGGGCTTCATGTTTGGTACACCGTAGTTGATGCTGCTGCAGTCGGTTTGCTGAACAAGGGGAGAGGAAGTGAACGTGTGAACAGGTGAGCGGCGCTGCGCGCCTGGTGAACCATTCACCTGTTCACCTGTTCACCTGTTCACCTGTTCACCCATCAACCTCACTCAAACCTCAAAATCAGCTGATCCACCGACAGGCTCTCGCCCACTTTGGCCAGCACCTCGGCGACCTTGACGTCACGCTCGGCGATCAAGATGTTCTCCATCTTCATGGCCTCGATCACGGCCAGGCGCTCGCCGGCTTGCACGGTCTGGCCGGGATGCGCAGCGATCTGCACCAGCAGGCCCGGCATGGGCGAGAGCAGGAACTTGCTGGTGTCCGGCGGGGCCTTGAAAGGCATCAAGGCCTGCAGCTCGGCCGCACGCGGCGAAAGCACATTGACGAGGATGGCGTAGCCGTTGTGCTGCAAGCGATAAGCCAGCGGCTGCTTGGCCGTGCCACGCTCGGCCTGGGCCACAAAGGGCTGGCCGTTGACGGTGCCGGTCAGGCGGATGTCGTTCAGGCGCGAGTTGCAGACGATGCGATAGCTCTTGGCCTCGGCGCCTTCACCGACTCGTACCAGTGCCTCACCCAGGTGCCCCACGAACTCGGAGATGTGCAGGACGTGGCGGGCTTGCTGGCCGGCCGTGCCCTCGGACACCAGGGCCACGTAGTCGTGCTCGATGCGCACCTCGTGCCCGGGCAGCTGGCCGCTGATGCCAGCCTCGCGCTCGCGCGCCTTGCGGCGGATGAAGCCAGCCAGGGCAACCAGGAACAACGGATCGCTGTGCGGCACGTCCTCGGCACGGAAGCCACCGCCGTAATGCTGGGCGATGAAGCCGGTGTTGAAGTTGCCGGACTTGAAGTCCTCATGCGCCAGCAGGGCCGACTGGAAGGGGATGTTGCTGGAAATGCCGCGGATGACAAAGCCATTCAAGGCTTCGCGCGTCTTGGCGATGGCATCGGCCCGGTCGCGGCCATGGACGATGAGCTTGGCGATCATCGAGTCGTAGAACATCGGGATCTCGCCGCCTTCGTAGACGCCGGTGTCGACCCGAACGCCTCCGAATTGTTCTGCGGCATAACTGTCACCCTGCAGGGTCAGCGTGCCCTGCTCCAGATTGGCCTGCGGGGGCTGGTACTTGACCAGGCGGCCGGTGGAGGGCAGGAAGTTGCGGAAGGGGTCTTCGGCATTGATGCGGCACTCGATCGCCCAGCCTTCGCGCTTGATGTCCTCTTGCTTGAGACTCAGCGGCTCGCCGGCGGCCACACGGATCATCTGCTCGACCAGGTCCAGGCCGGTGATGCACTCGGTCACCGGGTGCTCCACCTGCAGACGGGTGTTCATCTCCAGGAAATAGAAACTCTGGTCCTTGCCGACCACGAACTCCACCGTGCCCGCGCTCTGGTAGTTCACCGCCTTGGCCAAGGCCACGGCCTGCTCGCCCATGGCCTTGCGCGTGGCTTCGCTGATGAAGGGCGACGGCGCCTCTTCGATCACCTTCTGGTGGCGGCGCTGGATGGAGCATTCGCGCTCCCACAGGTAGAGCGTGTTGCCCTGGCTGTCGCCCAGCACCTGGATCTCGATGTGGCGCGGCTCCTCGACGAACTTCTCCATGAAGACGCGGTCGTCGCCAAAGCTGTTGCGCGCCTCATTGCGGCAGCTGCTGAAGCCCTCGAAGCATTCCTTGTCGTTGAAGGCGACGCGCAAGCCCTTGCCACCACCGCCGGCGCTGGCCTTGATCATCACCGGGTAGCCAATGCCCTGGGCAATCTTGACCGCCTCTTCGGGCGAGAGGATGGGCTCGTTGTGGCCCGGGATGGTGTTGACCTGGGCGGCGTTGGCGAGCTTCTTGGAGGCGATTTTGTCGCCCATGGCGGCGATCGAGCCATGCTTGGGGCCGATGAAGGCGATGCCCTCTTCTTCGACCCGGCGCGCGAACTCTTCGTTCTCGCTCAGAAAGCCGTAGCCGGGGTGGATGGCCTGGGCGCCGGTCTGCTTGGCCGCCGCAATGATCTTGTCGGCCACCAGATAGGACTCGCGGCTGGGCGCCTGGCCCAGCAGCACGGCCTCATCGGCCAGCTCCACATGGCGGGCGTCCTTGTCGGCCTCGGAGTAGACGGCCACAGTCTTGATGCCCATCTTGCGGGCCGTCTTGATGACCCGGCAGGCGATCTCGCCGCGGTTGGCGATCAGAATTTTTTCAAACATGATGTCTTGTCCCCATCAAAAATTGTTCGGTCGGCTGACGTCAACGCTGTGCGGAAAAACGCAGGCGCCCGGCCAGGCAGAGATCGGTCCATTCGACGACACGGCGCTCGATCCAAGCGGCGCCCTGCCCCTTGGCCGCCGCGGCTCCCTGGTAGGCAAAGCTCAGCATGGCCGGAGCGCGCTGCGCGTATTCGCTGCCATCGCTGAGCGCAGCTTCGCGCTGCAGATCGGCCAGGGCCTGGGTGCGCGACAGGCCATCGACTCGGTAGAGCAGGATCACCGGCAGGCTGGCCAGATCGTTGCCGCAGGCCTCCACGCGACTGGCGGCCGAGGCGCCGTAGCGCTGCAAGGCACAACTGGCGAACAGCTGCTGGGCCGAAGCGCTTTCCGACGCCGACGCGGCCGAGTCCTCGGCGGGCACTGAAGCCGCATGGGCCTGGGCATGGGCTGCCACACAGTCCGCCGCTGGCACAGCCGCTTGCACGCACGCGTGGCCACTCAGAAGCAAGCCCGACATCAGCAGCGTCTTCGCAGCTCTCACAGCGGAATGTTCCCGTGCTTGCGCCAGGGGTTGTCCAGCTTCTTGTCCTTGAGCATGACCAGGGAGCGGCAGATGCGCTTGCGGGTCTCATGCGGCTGGATCACATCGTCGATGAAGCCACGGGCGCCGGCGACAAAGGGGTTGGCGAAACGGGCTTTGTATTCGGCTTCCTTGGCGGCCAGCTTCTCCGGGTCGCCCTTGTCTTCGCGGAAGATGATCTCGACCGCGCCCTTGGCACCCATCACCGCGATTTCGGCGTTAGGCCAAGCAAAGTTGACGTCGCCGCGCAGGTGCTTGGAGGCCATCACATCGTAGGCACCGCCGTAGGCCTTGCGGGTGATGACGGTCACCTTGGGCACGGTGCACTCGGCATAGGCATACAGCAGCTTGGCGCCATGCTTGATGATGCCGCCGTACTCCTGGCTGGTGCCGGGCATGAAGCCGGGCACATCGACGAAGGTGATCACCGGGATGTTGAAGGCATCGCAGAAGCGCACAAAACGCGCGGCCTTGATGGAGCTCTTGATGTCCAGGCAGCCGGCCAGCACGAGCGGCTGGTTGGCGACGATGCCCACCGTTTGGCCTTCCATGCGGGCAAAGCCGGTCAGGATGTTCTTGGCGTAGTCAGGCTGCAACTCGAAGAAGTCGCCATCGTCGACCGTCTTCTGGATCAGCTCCTTCATGTCATAGGGCTTGTTCGGATTCTCCGGCACCAGGGTGTCGAGCGAATGGTCGAGGCGGTTGCCGGGGTCACCGCTGGGCCGGGTCGGCGCCTTCTCGCGGTTGTTCAGCGGCAGGTAGTTGAAGAAGCGGCGCAGCATCAGGATGGCTTCGACATCGTTCTCGAAGCTGAGGTCGGCCACGCCGCTCTTGCTGGTGTGGGTACCGGCGCCGCCGAGTTCTTCGGCCGTCACTTCCTCGTGCGTCACCGTCTTCACCACCTCGGGCCCGGTCACGAACATATAGCTCGAGTCCTTGACCATGAAGATGAAGTCGGTCATGGCCGGCGAATAGACCGCGCCGCCGGCGCACGGGCCCATGATCATGCTGATCTGCGGGATCACGCCCGAGGCCAGCACATTCTTCTGGAACACATCGGCATAGCCGCCCAGGGAGGCCACGCCTTCCTGGATGCGCGCGCCGCCCGAGTCATTGAGGCCGATCACTGGGGCCCCGACCTTCATGGCCTGATCCATGACCTTGCAAATCTTCTCGGCATGCGCCTCGGACAAGGCGCCGCCGAAGACGGTGAAGTCCTGGCTGAAGCTGAAGGCCAGGCGGCCGTTGATCATGCCGTAGCCGGTGACCACGCCGTCACCGGGAATCTTGTTCTCGGCCATGCCGAAATCGACGCAGCGGTGCTCGACAAACATGTCCCATTCTTCGAAGGTGCCTTCGTCGAACAGCAGCTCCAGGCGCTCGCGCGCCGTCAGCTTGCCCTTTTTGTGCTGGGCGGCGATGCGCTTTTCGCCGCCGCCCAGACGGGCCTGGGCACGTTTTTCTTCCAGTCGTTGTTGGATGTCATGCATGGGAAGTCCTTTCGTCGGGCCGTCCCAAGGAAGGACGCGCCCCCTCGGGGGGCAGCCCATTCATTGGGCGTGGGGGGTTCATTTCTCGTCTCCGGAGAAGAAATTCAACAGTTGGCGTGCTGCGGTCGAAGGCGCCAGTCGGCCTTGCAGCACATCTTCGGTGATCTGAGGCAGTTGGGCACTCACGGCCGGCGAGCCGGCAAACTGCTGGCGCAAGCCGGCATGGATGCGCTCCCACATCCAACTCTGCGCCTGTTGCTGGCGTTTGGCCAGCCAGTGGCCTTGGGTCTGCTGCAATTCGCGGTAAGCCGTCACCTGGGCCCAAAAACGCTCCAGGCCTTCGCCCTGCTCAGGCTTGAGCGCGCTGAGCTGCATCACCTGCGGGTGCCAGGTCTTGCTCGCTGTGGCGTGGTCGGTGTGCGAATGGCCATGGAAGCCGTAGATTCGCAGGCTGGAGCCGATCTGCGCCTGGGCGCGGGTGGCGGCCGCCCAATCGAGATCGGCCTTGTTGATGACGACCAGATCGGCCAGCTCCATCACGCCCTTCTTGATGGCCTGCAAATCATCGCCGGCATTGGGCAGCTGCAGCAGCACATACATGTCCGTCATGCCGGCCACGGCGGTTTCGCTCTGGCCCACACCGACGGTCTCGACGATGACCACATCGAAGCCAGCCGCTTCGCAGACCAGCATGGCCTCACGCGTTTTCTCGGCCACGCCGCCCAGGGTTCCGCTGCTGGGGCTGGGGCGGATGTAGGCGCGCTCGTCCATGGACAGGCGCTCCATGCGGGTCTTGTCGCCGAGGATGGAGCCGCCCGAGACGCTGCTGCTCGGGTCCACGGCCAACACAGCGACGCGGTGGCCGCGTGCGATCAGAAAGAGGCCCAGGGCCTCGATGAAGGTGCTCTTGCCCACGCCGGGCACGCCCGAGATGCCGAGGCGAAAGCTTTTGCCTGCGTGCGGCAGCAGTTCGGTCAGCAAGGCATCGGCTTGGACGCGGTGATCGCGGCGCGTCGACTCCAGCAAGGTGATGGCCTTGGCCATGGCGCGGCGCTGCTGGGGGCCAGGGCCGGCCAGCAAGGCCGGTGCCAGACTTGGGCTGGGCAACACGAGCGTCATGCACGCCCCGGCCGCTCGCCCTGCACGCCCGACCACACCGGGGCAATGCCGTCCGGCACCTGGGCCAGGCGGGCCTCCTCACCAACGACGGGCAGGCGCCAGAGGTAGTCGATGTCGAACTCGCTCTCCCCCACCGCTTTGAAGCCGTGGCGCAGATAGAAGCGGTTGGCATTGCTGAGCTTGAGGGCCGAGAGGCTGAGATCGCGCCCCGCACGCCGCGCCTGATCTTTGGCCCAGCTGAGCACCCAGGCCCCGATGCCCTGGCTTTGCGCCGCGGGCTGCAGATACAGCTGCTCCAGGCGCAGGATCGCCGGCTCCGTTGACGGCGTGTGCAACATCAGAAAGCCAACACGCTCGCTGCCGCGGCAAATATGGCGCATGGTCGCCGGGTCGAACAAGGTCTGGAATCGCTCACGGCTGCGCGCCAGGTCATAGCGGCCGAGACGCTCCAGACTCGGGCGCAAGGCCTCCATGCGCAGCTGGAACAGCGCGTCCAGATCTTCGGCCGCCACCGGCTGCAGCTGATAAGCACTCATGCGCGGCTCCGTGTGCCGGTCACGCCGCAGCGGCCGTCAGCGACTTGCGGATCTGCTCCAGCACATCCTTGGCACTGGCCGGGATCGGGGTGCCGGGGCCGTAGATGCCCTTGACGCCGGCCTCATAGAGCATGTCGTAGTCCTGCGCCGGAATCACGCCGCCGACGAAGACGATGATGTCGTCCGCACCTTGTTCCTTCAGAGCGGCGATGATGGCCGGCACCAGGGTCTTGTGACCGGCGGCCAGGGTCGAGATGCCGACCGCATGGACGTCGTTTTCAATCGCTTGGCGGGCGCATTCCTCGGGGGTCTGGAACAGCGGGCCGATGTCCACATCGAAGCCCAGGTCGGCATAGGCCGTGGCCACCACCTTGGCGCCACGGTCGTGGCCGTCCTGCCCCAGCTTGGCCACCATCACGCGCGGGCGGCGGCCGTTTTCATCGGCAAAAGCCTTGATCTCTTCCTGCAGCTTGGCCCAGCCCTCGGCAGAGTCATAAGCCGCGGCATAGACGCCTGTGACCTTTTGCGTGTCGGCGCGGTGACGGCCATAGACCGCCTCCAAGGCGTCGCTGATCTCGCCCACCGTGGCACGCAGGCGCACGGCCTGGATGCTCAAGTCCAGCAGATTGCCTTGACCGGACTTGGCGGCTTCGGTCAGGGCATTGAGCGCGGCCTGAACGGCGGCGTTGTCGCGGCTGGCCTTGATGGATTTGAGCCGCTCAATCTGGCCGTCACGCACGCGGACATTGTCGACATCGAGGATCTCGATCTTGTCTTCCTTAGCCAGCTTGTATTTGTTGACGCCCACGATGACATCGCGGCCCGAGTCGATGGCCGCCTGCTTCTCGGCCGCGCTGGCTTCGATCTTGAGCTTGGCCCAACCACTGTCCACCGCCTTGACCATGCCGCCCATGGCCTCGACCTCTTCGATGATGGACCAGGCCTTGTCGGCCATGTCCTGGGTCAGAGACTCCATCATGTAGCTGCCGGCCCAGGGGTCGATCACGCTGGTGATGTGGGTCTCTTCCTGGATGATGAGCTGGGTGTTGCGGGCGATGCGCGATGAAAACTCGGTGGGCAGGGCAATCGCCTCGTCCAGCGAATTGGTGTGCAGGCTTTGCGTGCCGCCGAAGACCGCGGCCATGGCCTCGATGGTGGTGCGCACCACATTGTTGTAGGGGTCTTGCTCAGTGAGGCTCCAGCCCGAGGTCTGGCTGTGCGTGCGCAGCATCAGGCTCTTCGGATTCTTGGCCTCGAAGCCCTTCATGATCCGGCACCAGAGCAAGCGCGCCGCCCGCATCTTGGCAATCTCCAGATAGAAGTTCATGCCCACCGCCCAGAAGAAGGACAGGCGCGGCGCGAAGTCATCGACATCCAGGCCCTTGGCCAGGGCGGTCTTCACATACTCCTTGCCGTCGGCGAGGGTGAAGGCCAGCTCCAGCGCCTGGTTGGCGCCGGCTTCCTGCATGTGATATCCGCTAATGCTGATCGAGTTGAACTTGGGCATCTTCTGCGCCGTGTACTCGATGATGTCGCCGATGATCTTCATCGAGGGCTCGGGCGGGTAGATGTAGGTGTTGCGGACCATGAACTCCTTGAGGATGTCGTTCTGGATGGTGCCGCTCAACTTGTCCTGCGAAACGCCCTGCTCTTCCGCTGCCACCACATAGCCCGCCAGCACCGGCAAGACGGCGCCGTTCATGGTCATGGAGACGGACACCTTGTCGAGCGGAATCTCGTTGAAGAGGATCTTCATGTCCTCGACCGAATCGATCGCCACGCCGGCCTTGCCGACATCGCCGGTCACGCGCGGATGGTCGCTGTCGTAGCCGCGGTGGGTGGCCAGATCAAAGGCCACCGACACGCCCTGCCCGCCGGCCGCCAAGGCCTTGCGGTAGAAGGCATTGCTTTCTTCGGCGGTGGAGAAACCCGCGTACTGGCGGATGGTCCAGGGCCGCACCGCATACATGGTGGCCTGCGGGCCGCGCAGAAAGGGCTCAAAGCCCGGCAAGGTGTCGGCATGCGGCAGACCCGCCGTGTCGGCTGCGGTGTAAAGCGGCTTGACCGAAAGTCCTTCGGGCGTGTGCCAGTTCAGGGCCGAGACATCGCCACCGGGGGCGGATTTGGCGGCGGCTTTTTCCCACTGCGCCAGCGTGGCTTGCGGGAATTCGAACGCTTGCTTCTTGGATTCAGACATCTCTTGGCTCCTGCGGACGCTCCATCATAGCGACCATCATTCATAATTATAAATTCAGAATTGACGCTACACTGACGGCGACGCACCCCCACCATGCCTGCCGAACCTCGCTCGATCAAGCCCAGCCCGGCACTCGGAACGGCCGCTCCGGCGCTCCCGCTTGCCCACGCACTGGCCCACCGCGCTCTCTATCAAGAGGTGGCGGAACATCTGCGCCAACAAATCTTCAGTCGCCAGCTGGAACCCGGCGCCTGGATCGACGAACTCAAACTCTGCGGCGAGCTGGGCATCAGCCGGACACCGATGCGGGAGGCGCTCAAGGTGCTGGCGGTCGAGGGCCTGGTGACCATGAAGCTGCGCCGCGGCGCCTATGTCACCGAGATGAGCGAGCGCGATGTGCGCGAGGCCTACCAGCTGCTGGCTCTGCTCGAGAGCGACGCCGCCGCCCGCGTGGCTGCCCAGGGCAGCGAGGCCGACCTGGCCGAGCTGCAGGCCCTGCATGAGGAGCTGGAACGCCAGGTGGCCGAGCGCGACGCCTTCTTCGCCGCCAACGAGCGATTTCACCTACGCATGCTGGAGATCGAAGCCAACCGTTGGCGTCAGCAGATCGTCACCGACCTGCGGCGCGTGATGAAGCTGAACCGCCACCACTCGCTGTTCAAACAAGGCCGGCTGCAAGACTCCCTGAAAGAGCACCGCATGCTGATGAAAGCCCTGCGTGAGCGGCACGCCGACGAAGCCGCCCGACTGATGCGGGCCCACTTCGACAACGGGCTGGCCGCCGCGACGCAGGCCTGAGCCAAGCCGGTCAAAGCCCTGAATTGGGCCGCTAGCGCCCCGCTCCACTGCCTCTTCGCGCCATGGCATGGCGTGCAAACTGCACGGCATTCGGGTCCTCGGAATCGTGACTGCTGATGCTCTTGCATGCCAGCGCACCGTCCGGTGGACCTCCCCTGGAACCAGCCGAACAGGCGAGCAAGGAGAGCCGCGATCATGGTCACACGCGAGGCACTGGAAAAGTCCGTCAAGGAATGGTGGTACTACACCGTGCAACTGGCCCCCGATCTGGTGGCCCAGGGCACCTACCCCGCCGACTTCCCGTACATGCCGCGCATGCTGATGCGCAACGCCCATTTGCAAGGCCAGGACTGCCTGGACCTGGGCAGCATGGAAGGCGTGATCCCGGTGCTGATGCATCGCAAGGGGGCCAAGCGCATCATTGCCGCCGACGCCGTGCCGCATTGCGCCGAGAAGATGGATTTGCTGCAGAAAGTCTACGGCGCCAGCTGGGACTTCCGCGAAGTCGGCCTGATGTACGACTTATCGCAAAAGCTGGCGGCCGATGGCACGTTTGATTATGTGAACCTCTCCGGCGTGCTTTACCACGTGTTCTCGCCAATGCACACCCTGGCCAGCGCCCGGCCGCTGGTCAAGAAGAATGGTCTCTTCATGCTGTCCACCAATGTGGTGAACGAGCAGTCGGACCTGATGCACTTCAACACCGCCGGCAAGCTGCAGACCGAGCCCAACACCTTCTGGTACCCGAGCATTCCACTGCTCGAGTACATGCTGCGTTACTTCAACTTCGCACCCATCGACTGCCTCTACAGCCGCCACCCCTCGAACAGCCCCCTGCATGTACCGGGCAAGGAGTGCGGTTTCATCTCCATCGTCTGCCGCGCCGTCGACCGGGGTGCGGCCGTAGCCGCCAGCGACCACTGGGCCAAACGCTCGATGCTGGGCTCCTGGGAGTACACCGGCCTGTCGCCGCAAAAGCACGACCCGGCCGAAGTGCCCTCCAGCATTGGCTACGACATTCCTGACACATTGAAGGACATGATGGCGCGCAACGGCTCCATCGACCTGCACCTGGCCGTGAACGAACTCGGCCGTCGCGTCGAGCGGGCCAAGCGTGTGGAAGACACTTACTTGCTGCGTTTGGGCGACGAGTCCTGATGGGGGCGGCCCAGGCTTGAGGGCGGGATGGCGGACTACTAGATTCAGTGGCCGGAGCCGGCGCTGAACGGTCTTCCGCCAGGTAGTTTCGGCACGCAGAGCTCGCAGAGAACCGCAAAGTACGCTGAGACGACAGTCTTGTTCCTCTCTCTGCGACCTCTGCAGTCCTCCGCGCACTCTGCGTTCGAACTGAAACCGCAGAGAACGACGGCTCCGTGCCGCATCCAGGCAGCACAGAAAATGCTTCGCAAGCCCCGGCACTGCGCGAGTTGAGAGGCTCCGTGAGCCTCGTTCCTTGAACTCAGGCGCTTCCGTCCGGTCTCTCGTCCACCCGCCCTACCACCCGCGCCGGATTGCCCGCCACGATGGACAGCTCGGGCGCCTGGAAATGCGGAGACAGCACCGAGCCGGCCGCGATCACGCAACCGCGACCGATGCGCACGCCCTTGAGTATGGTCACACGCGAGCCGATGAAGACCTCGTCGCCAATGACGACTTCGGCCGGCTGCGGGTCGGGCTCGCGGCGGTGGTCCAGGCGCAGGTCGTGCAGATTGCTGTCCATGACCTGGAGCTCGGCACCAACCAGGCAGTTGGCACCGAAACGGATGGCAGCGCCTTCCGAAATCAAGTTCAAGCGGTTGTTGAACACCGTGCCAGGGCCGACTTCAATCAGCGAGTCGGGCGTGCGCGCCTCGACATAGCTGCAGGCATAGCTGCCCGGTGAACGCGGTACACCGAACACCGTGCTGGTGGCCAGGCGAATGCGCCCTGCCCCCTTGAGCACTGTAGGTGTGAGGAAGTTGAGATTGCGCGAGCCGGCCCCGCTGATCTCGATCCGGCCCTTGTCGGAGACATGAAAGAAGTAGTGCACCAGCAGCGCGCGCACCCAGGTCTCGAGCTCGAAAGGCGGGCTGCGCGAGATCAGACCACGCCAGCGTTCCAGACGGTTTTGCATGCTCATGTCGGTGGGCCGGGACTCAGAAGCCGTGGGTGTCGAGGAACTGGCGCCAGGCCAGCAGGAACTCGGCCTCGCTGCCGGGTTCACCGGCGGCCATGCGTGGCAATAGCTGGGCGAAGCCCTGCATATCGGCCTGCTCGGCATAGCCCTTGCTCAGGGCATTGCCAATGCCGCGGTAGCAAAGCTGGGCCTGTGCCTCACTGAGCTTGCCCAGACGCAGGCCGCCAATCGCCAGGGCGACAAAGCCGAGATGGGCACCCTTCATATGGGGGCCATTGAACTGGGCCGAGTGCCCTTCGCCACCGGCGCGGAAATAGCCCAGACGGTCCTGGATATAGGCCACCGGCGCTTGCAGGCTGGCCGCCAGAAAAAAACCCAGGTCCCACAAGCCGGCATAAGACACCTCGCCAAACGCCGGCTGCGCCAGCAGTTCGGCGCAACGCGCCCGCACCACACAGTTGGAAAACTCGCCCAGCCAGTTCTGACACAGGGGCACGGTGCTGCTGAACAAGGCGTTCGGCCCGACCGAGAGCATGCGGTTGTTGGAGCTGAAGATGGCCTCAGGAATCGGCATGCCTTCGATGGGCTGACCGCGCTCATTGGCGGTCCAGCGCGCGCTGATGCTGCAGGACACCTCGGCCATGGCGTGCGCCGCCAGATGCTGGGTGTAGAAGTCGGGAAAGATCACATCGTCGTCGAGCAGGATGTGAAAAAGCTCACCGCTGCCGCCCCAGAGTTTGACCAGATGTTTGAAGTTCTCATACGCGCCGGCACGGGGCCCGCGGTGAATCTCCAGCGGCAAGGCCGCCACCCACTGGGCATAACGCGGTGAACGCAGGGCCTCGCTGAACTCGCCGTTCGGGCTGTCGTCGGACACGATGATGCGGTCCGACTTATGGGTCTGCGTGAGCAGGCCGGCCAGCAGCTCCTGCAGGTACTTGGTCTTGTAGGCCGGGATCAAGGTGGTGATGTGCATGGCTCAGGGCGCGCTCGGGCTCACCGCAGCTTGCGGTCTGCACATTACAACCGCACACCCCCACGCCATAGGACGCGAACAGGCGAGTAATGGCCCCGTTTATGGGGCCTTCGCGCAGGGCGTCCGTCTCTAGCATCGGCAAACCTGGAAGAAACTTGAGAAAAAACTTTTCATGAACACCGCCGCCCTGTGTCAAACCGCCGCACTGGCAAATTCGAGCGCTCAAGTCCTCTGGACCGGCGCCGAAATCGCTAGCACGCGGGCAGCCGAACGGTGCTTGGAAAAGACCTTGTTTGTCTGCTCTTTTGTGGAATTTGCCGCGCCGCGAACGGGAGCTGCTGAACGCAGCGCTCGACCGATGCGCCGCGTGCAAACGCCTGTGCAGGCCAGTCGCCATGCCCCTGGGCCGGGGTGGGCGCAGCCGAGTACGGGTGTTAGGACGAGCAGGAACTCCAGCCAGACCCAGGCCTTTCACGCCGCCGCCCGGAACGCAATCCGAGGATACAGCGCCATGGCAACGCAGCCGGTGAGCCAACCATGACAACTCTGGTCACGCATCTGACGACGGCCCAGATCGCCGGTCTGGGCACGCGCACGCTCGCTCGCTTTTCCAGCGAAGACTGGGCGGCGTTCTCCAGCGAGCAGATCCAGGCGCTGACCAGCCAGCAGTTCGCCTCGCTGAGCAGCTTTGCCATTCGTTCGCTCAGCAGCGAGCAGGTGCGTCATTTCCAGACCGAAGACCTGCGCGCGCTGAGCAGCAGTGCCTTGCGCGCCCTGGGCACCGATCAGCTTGGGGTTTGGAGCTCGGACCAGTTTGCCGCCTTGGGCACGGCCCAAGTCAATGCACTGAGCAGCACGCAAATTCAAGGCCTCGCGACCGAAGACCTGAACGCACTCACCTCCAGCCAATTCAAGGCCATCAATTCCGCCCAGGTCGCCGCCCTGCTGACCGAGCAGCTGCGTGCCCTGAGCACCGAGGACTTCGCCGCCATCGGTACGGCCGGGCTCAAGGGCCTGAGCTCGACCCAGTTGGCCGCCCTCGGTAGCGATCAAATCGTCGCCTTGACCACGGCGCAGGCCGCCTCGCTGAACAGCGCCCAGGTGGCCGGCTTCTCGACCGAGCAGATCAGCAAGCTGGCGACCGATGACCTGAAGGCACTGAACACTGGCGCCCTGCGCGCGCTGAGCAGCGAGCAACTTGCGGCCCTGGGCTCGGACCAATTCGGCGCGCTCACCACCGCGCAGGTCAATGCCCTGAGCACGAACCAGCTGCGCAGCCTCGGCACGGAAGACTTCAACGCCCTGACGACCACGCAGTTCCGCGCCATCAGCTCGGCCCAAGTGGCCGCCCTGGGTACCGAACAGCTGAGCAGCCTCAATACTGAAGACTTCGCTGCCATCGGCACGGTTGGTTTCAAGGGTTTGAGCTCGACCCAGTTGGCCGTACTGAGCAGCGACCAGATCGTCGCATTGACGACCGCTCAGGCTGCCTCGCTGAACAGCGCTCAAGTGGCAGGTCTCACGACCGAACAAATCAGCAAGCTGGCCAGCGATGACCTGCGTGCCATCAGCAGCAGCGCCTTGCGCACCTTCAGCAGCGACCAGCTGGCGGCACTCGGCTCCGACCAGATCGCCGCCCTGACGACCGCACAAGTCAGCGCGCTGACCAGCACCCAGATCCGCAACTGGGGCACGGAGGACCTCGGGGCCCTGGGCAGCGCCCAGTTCCGAGCCCTGAACTCGGCCCAGACCGCAGCGCTGAGCACCGATCAGATCCGCGCGCTGAGCACCGAGGACTTCGCCGCGCTCAGCACCGCCGGCCTGCGAGGCTTCAGCTCCAGCCAAATCGCCGCGCTGAGCAGCGATCAGATCATCGCCCTGAGCACGGCCCAAACGGCCTCCCTCAGCAGCGCCCAGGTGGCCGGCCTGAACACAGAACAAGTCAAGCAGTTGCAGACCGATGACTTGCGTGCCCTGGGCACGGGCGCACTGAAAGCCTTCAGCAGCGAGCAGATCGCCGCCCTGGACTCGGAGCAGATCGCTGTGCTGACCACCGCGCAAATCGCGGCCATGACCAGCACCCCGGTCAACCAGCTCGCGACCCTGAGCACGGACGAGATCCGCGCCCTGACCACCGCCCAGGCCGCCGTGCTCAACAGCGCGCAAGTGCGTGGCCTGAGCACCGAGCAATGGGCAGCCTTCGCGACCGAGGATCTGCGCGCTCTCAATACCAATGCCTTGCGCGCCCTGGGCACCGACCAGCTGGCCGTGCTCGGCTCGGACCAGTTCGCCGCGCTCAGCACCGCGCAAGTCAATGCCCTGACCAGCACGCAAGTGCAGTCGCTGAGCAGCGAAGACCTGAACGCCTTGACGTCCAACCAGTTCAAGGCCATCAATTCCGCCCAGGTCGCTGCCCTGCTGACCGAACAGCTGCGTGCCTTGAGCACTGAAGACTTCGCGGCCATTGGCACAGCCGGGCTCAAGGGCTTGAGCTCCACCCAGCTGGCTGCATTGAGCAGCGATCAGGTCGTCGCCCTGACGACCGCGCAGGCCGCCTCGCTGAACAGCGCCCAGGTGGTCGGCTTCTCGACCGAGCAGATCAGCAAGCTGGCCACCGATGACCTCAAAGCCCTGAACACCGGCGCCCTTCGTGCGCTGAGCAGCGAGCAGCTCGCAGCCCTGGGCTCGGACCAGTTCGGCGCACTCACCACGGCGCAGGTCAACGCCCTGACCACAACCCAGCTGCGCAGCCTCGGCACGGAAGACTTCAACGCCCTGACGACCACCCAGTTCCGCGCCATCAGCTCGGCCCAAGTGGCCGCCCTGGGCACTGAACAGCTGAGCAGCCTCAACACCGAAGACTTCGCTGCCATCGGCACGGTCGGATTCAAGGGTTTGAGCTCGACCCAGCTGGCGGTGCTGAGCAGCGACCAGATCGTCGCGCTGACGACGGCTCAAGCCGCGACATTGAACAGCGCCCAAGTGGCCGGCCTCACGACCGAGCAAATCAGCAAGCTGGCCAGCGACGACCTGCGGGCCATCAGCAGCAGCGCCCTGCGCGCCTTCAGCAGCGACCAGTTGGCGGCACTCGGCTCCGACCAGATCGCCGCCCTGACGACCGCACAAGTCAGCGCGCTGACCAGCACCCAGATTCGCGCCTGGGGCACCGAGGACCTCGGGGCCCTGGGCACGGCCCAGTTCCGCGCCCTGAACTCGGCCCAGACCGCGGCACTGAGCACCGATCAGATCCGCGCGCTGAGCACCGAGGACTTCGCTGCGATCAGCACCGCCGGCCTGCGCGGCTTCAGCTCCAGCCAGATCGCGGCGCTGAGCAGTGACCAGATCATCGCCCTGAGCACGGCCCAAACGGCCTCACTCAGCAGCACCCAGGTCGCCGGCCTGAACACCGAACACATCCACCAGCTGCAGACCGACGACTTGCGTGCCCTGGGCACGGGCGCACTGAAAGCCTTCAGCAGCGAGCAGATCGCGGCCCTGGACTCGGACCAAATCGCTGTGCTGACCACCGCGCAAATCGGGGCCATGACCAGCACCCCGGTCAACCAGCTCGCGGCCCTGAGCACGGACGAGATCCGCGCCCTGACCACCGCCCAGGCCGCCGTGCTCAACAGCGCGCAAGTGCGTGGCCTGAGCACCGAACAATGGGCGGCTTTCGCGACCGAGGATCTGCGCGCCCTCAACACCAATGCCTTGCGCGCCCTGGGCACCGACCAGCTGGCCGTACTCGGCTCGGACCAGTTCGCCGCGCTCAGCACCGCGCAAGTCAATGCCCTGACCAGCACGCAAGTGCAGTCGCTGAGCAGCGAAGACCTGAACGCCTTGACGTCCAACCAGTTCAAGGCCATCAATTCCGCCCAGGTCGCTGCCCTGCTGACCGAGCAGCTGCGCGCCCTGAGCACCGAAGACTTCGCCGCCATCGGCACCGCTGGCCTCCGGGGCCTGAACTCCACCCAGCTGGCTGCATTGAGCAGCGATCAGATCGTCGCCCTGACGACCGCGCAGGCCGCCTCGCTGAACAGCGCCCAGGTGGCCGGCTTCTCGACCGAGCAGATCAGCAAGCTGGCGACCGATGACCTGAAGGCACTGAACACCGGCGCCCTGCGCGCGCTCAGCAGCGACCAGCTCGCAGCCCTGGGCTCGGACCAGTTCGCCGCGCTCACCACCGCGCAGGTCAACGCCCTGAGCACGACCCAGCTGCGCAGCCTCGGCACGGAAGACTTCAATGCCCTGACGACCGCCCAGTTCCGCGCCATCAGCTCGGCCCAGGTGGCCGCCCTGGGCACCGAACAGCTGCGCAACCTCAACACCGAAGACCTGGCCGCCATCGGCACGGTCGGCTTCAAGGGTCTGAGCTCAACCCAGCTGACCGTGCTGAGCAGCGATCAGATCGTCGCGCTGACCACGGCTCAAGCGGCTGCCTTGAACAGCGCCCAAGTAGCCGGCCTCACGACTGAGCAGATCAGCAAGCTGGCCAGCGACGACCTGCGTGCCATCAGCAGCAGCGCCCTGCGTGCCTTCAGCAGCGATCAGTTGGCGGCTCTCGGCTCGGACCAGATTGCGGCACTGAGCACGGCTCAGGTCAACGGTCTGAGCAGCAGCCAATTCCAAAGCCTGCGCAGCGAAGACCTGGGCGCCTTGAGTACGGCACAGTTCCGCGCGCTCAGCTCGGCCCAGGTGGCGGCCTTGAGCAGCGAGCAGCTGGCCAGCCTGGCCACCGACGATTTCGCAGCCATCGGTACCGGCGGCCTGCGTGGTCTGAGTTCGACCCAGCTGGGCTGGTTGTCCAGCGATCAGATCAAGGCCTTGAGCACGGCGCAAGCCGCCTCGCTGACCAGCGCCCAGGTGGCCGGCCTCAGCAGCGATCAAATTGCCAAGATGGCCAGCGAGGATGTGGCCGCGCTCAGCAGCGCCGCCCTGCGCGCCTTGCGCAGCGAACAGCTGAGCGCCCTGGGATCGGAGCAAATCGCGGCTCTGGGCACGGCCCAGGTCAACGCCTTGACGAGCGAGCAGATCAGGACCTGGAGCAGCGAGGACCTGAACGCCTTGACCACGGCGCAGTTTCGCGCACTGAGCTCAGCCCAGGCTGCGGCCTTCACCACGGAACAAGTCCATGGCCTGCGCAGCGAAGACTTTGCGGCCATCAGCAGTGCCGGCCTGAAGGGTTTCAGTTCGGTGCAGATCGCCGCGCTGAGCACGGAGCAGATCGTCGCCCTGAGCACGGCCCAAGCCGCCGCCTTGAACAGCGTACAGACGCAAGGCTTGAGCACCGAGCAGCTGGCCAAGATCCAGACCGATGATCTCCGCGCCCTGAGCAGCGCGGTCATCAAATCACTGAGCAGTGAACAACTGCAAGCCTTGGGCTCGGACCAGGTGGCCAGCCTCAGCACGGCACAGATCGCCGCACTGGGCAGCGCGCCCATCAACCAGCTGGCCAGTTTCAGCAGCGACGAGATCCGGGCGCTCAGCAGCGCCCAAGTGGCGGCCTTCACCAGTGCCCAGGTGCGTGGCCTGAGCACCGAGCAGATCGCCGCCCTGGCCACCGAAGACCTGCGGGCCCTGAAGACGGCCGCCTTGCGCGCCCTGGGCACCGACCAGCTGGCCGCCCTGAATAGCGAGCAGCTGGCCGCCTTGACCACGACTCAGGTCAATGCATTGACCAGCACACAAGTGCAGTCGCTGGCCAGCGATGACCTCAACGCGTTCACATCGAGCCAATTCAAGGCCATCAATTCCGCCCAGGTCGCCGCCCTGCTGACCGAACAGCT
Organism: Paucibacter sp. DJ2R-2; assembly: GCF_025717675.1. Taxonomy (GTDB): domain Bacteria; phylum Pseudomonadota; class Gammaproteobacteria; order Burkholderiales; family Burkholderiaceae_C; genus Paucibacter_A. The sequence goes on along the minus strand of NZ_JAJIRT010000011.1, from coordinate 63,208 downwards.
GCGCGCCCTGAGCACCGAAGACTTCGCCGCCATCGGTACGGCCGGCTTGCGCGGCCTGAGCTCGATCCAGCTGGCGGCGCTCGGCAGCGATCAGATCATCGCTTTGACGACAGCTCAGGCCGCTTCGCTGACCTCCGCTCAAGTACCGGGCTTGAGCACCGAGCAGCTCAGCAAACTGGCCACGGACGACCTGATGGCTCTGAACTCGGCCGCCCTGAGAGCGCTCTCCAGCGACCAGTTGGCGGTGCTCAGCAGCGAGCAATGGCGCAATTTGGGTACGGCCCAGATCAACGCCCTGCGCAGCGACCAGATCCGCAGCCTGGCCAGCGATGACCTCAATGCACTGGGCAGTGAGCAACTGCGCCAGATCAGCTCCAGCCTGATCGCAGCGCTGACAACCGAACAGCTGCGCACCTTGGGCACGGAAGACTTTGCCGCCATCGGCACGGGCGGCCTGCGCGGCCTGAGCTCGACCCAGCTCGCCGTGCTGAGCAGTGACCAGATCATCGCCCTGAGCACCGCACAGGCCAGCACCCTGAGCAGCGCCCAAGTGGCAGGATTCAGCAGCGATCAGATGGCCAAGCTGGCCAGCGATGACCTGCGCGCCTTGAACAGCGCCGCCCTGCGCGCCTTGAGCACCGATCAGCTCGCGGCCTTGGGCTCGGATCAGATCGCAGCCTTGAGCACCGCTCAGGTCAATGCCCTGACCAGCACCCAGGTTCAGGGCTTGCGCAGCGAGGACCTGAATGCCCTGACTTCGCAGCAGTTCGCTGCCATCAACTCTGCCCAGATGGCCGCGCTGAGCAGCGATCAATTGCGCAGCCTGAGCACCGAGGACTTCGCGGCCATCGGCACCGCCGGCCTGCGCGGCCTGAGCTCGACGCAGATTGGCGCGCTGAGCAGCGAGCAGATCATCGCCCTGAGCACCGCCCAGGCGGCCTCGCTGAGCAGCGTGCAGGTCTTGGGACTGAGCACCGAGCAGATCACCCGGCTGCAGACCGACGACCTGCGTGCACTCAGCACGGGCGCAATCCGCGTGCTCAGCAGCGATCAGTTTGCGGCGCTGAACAGCGATCAGATCAGCGCGCTCACCACCGCCCAGGTGGCGGCCCTGGTGACCTCACCGCACAACCAGCTCGGCAGCCTCAGCACCGACGAAATCCGCGCCCTGACCACGGCCCAGGCCGCCACCCTGACCAGCAGCCAGATGAAGGGCTTCAGCAGCGACCAGATCGCGGCCTTCGCCACCGACGATCTGCGCGCGCTGAGCAGCAATGCGCTGCGCAATCTGGGCACGGACCAGATCGCCGCACTCGGCTCGGATCAGTTGGTGGCCCTGAGCACGAACCAGATCAATGCCCTGACCAGCACACAGATCCGCGGCCTGAACAGCGAAGACCTCAATGCCCTGAGCAGCGAGCAGTTCGCCGCCATTGCATCCAGCCAGATCGCGGCACTGGGCACCGAGCAGCTGCGCAGCCTGAACAGCGATGACCTGGCCGCGATTGGCACGGGCGGTCTGCGTGGCTTGAGCTCCAGCCAGCTGGGCGCCCTAGGCACCGAGCAAATCCTGGCCCTGAGCACGGACCAGATCGCCTCGCTGGGCAGCGCACAGACACCTGGCTTCAGCACCGAGCAGATCAGCAAACTGGCCAGCGACGACCTGCAGTCCCTGTCCAGCGCCGGCCTGCGCGCGCTCAGCACGGAGCAGATCGCGGCCTTGTCGTCCGATCAGCTGGCCCAGCTCGGCACCGCCCAGATCAACGCCTTGACCAGCACCCAGTTCATGGGCCTGACCAGCGAAGACTTGCGCGCGCTGACGACCACACAGTACCAGGCCCTGGCCTCCAGCCAAGTCGCCACGCTGAGCAGCGATCAGCTCAAACTGCTCGCCACCGACGACTTCGCCGCCATCGGCACCGCCGGTCTCCGCGGCCTGAGTTCGCTGCAGATCAGCCAGCTGGGCAGCGAGCAGATCAAGGCCCTCAGCACCACGCAGAGCGCATCCCTGAACAGCAGCCAGGTCGTGGGCCTGAGCACCGAACAATTGGCTTTCCTGCAAACCGAGGACCTGCGCGCCCTCAACAGCAGCGCCCTGCGCGCGCTGAGCAGCAGCCAGTTGGCGGCACTGAGCTCAGACCAGATTCAGGCGCTCAGCAGCAACCAGGTCAATTCGCTGACCACGGCCCAGATCCAGGGCCTGGGCAGCGATGACCTCAATGCCTTGAGCAGCAGCCAGTTCAATGCTCTGGGCTCGGCCCAGATCGCCGCGCTGAGCACCGAGCAGATCCGCACGTTGACGACGGAAGACTTTGCCGCCATCAGCACAGCCGCCTGGCGCGGCCTGAGTTCGACCCAGATCCGCTCTTTGGGCAGCGACCAGATCATTGCCATGAGCAGCGACCAGTCGGCGGCCATGACCTCGGCCCAGGTCCAGGGCATAGGCACCGACCAGCTTGCACGCCTGCAGACCGAAGACCTGCGCCAGCTCTCGACCGCTGCCGTCCAGGCGCTCAGCACCGAACAGTTCCGGGCCTTGACCTCGGAGCAATTGAAGGTGCTGACCAACAGCCAGTTTGCCGCCATGACTTCGGCCCAGGTGGCCACCATCAGCACCGACGAACTCAACGCCTTCAGCACCGAGCAGATCCGCGGCTTCACCTCCGTGCAGCTGCAAGGCTTCAGCACCGAGATGGTGGCCCAGCTGAGCACCGAGAACGTGGCAGCTCTGAGCATCTTCGCCCTGCGCGGCTTCAACAGCCAGCAGCTCAATGCCTTTGACACCGAACAGGTTGGCGCCTTGAGCCGCGTGCAGGTCAGCTCGCTGACGACCAGCCAGATGCAGAGCTGGGCCACCGACGACGTCAGGGCCTTGGACAGCGATCAAATCAGCGGCCTGAGCTCCAGCCAGGTTGCGGCCTTTGGCACCCAGCAGCTGGTGACCTTTGCCAGCGACGAGATTGCGGCGCTGGGCAGCAGTGCCGTGCGCGGCCTGGCCTCGGAGGACCTCGCAGCCTTCAGCTCCGAGCAAATCGGGGCCTTGAACAGCGCGCAATTCGCCGTGCTGAGCTCGGTTCAGATGCAGGGCATAGAAGCAGCCGATATCGCGGCCATTCAGAGCGAAGACATCCGCGCACTGGGCAGCCAGGCCCTGATGGGCTGGGGCACCGACCAGTTCGCAGCGCTGAGCAGTGAACAGATCTCGGTGCTCAGCACCGCCGTTGTTCGGGCCATGACGACCGATCAGTTGGCGACCTTGAGCAGCGAGGACATCGAGGCCCTGGGTACTCAGCAGATCGCGGCCCTGAGCTCCAACCAGCTTGGCAGCTTGTCGACCGAGCAGCTCGATCATTTCCACAGTGATGACATCAAAGCCTTCACCACGGCTCAGATGGCCGGGCTGACCACCGAGCAGATTCACAGTTTCACCACCGACCAGGTGGTCGGCTTCGACCCGGAGGACCTGGCGCAGCTGAATATGAGCCAGGTGCTGTCCTTCTCGGACGCCGCCTTGGCCAGCTTCTCGGCCGAGCAGCTCGACGCCCTGCAATCCGCCACCCCCATCGTGTTGGACCTGAACGGCGACGGCGTTCACACCCTGGCTGCGGCAGACGGGGTTCAGTTTGACCTGTTCGGCACCGGCAAAAGCGCGCAATGGGCCTGGGCGGCCCCTCAGGACGGCCTGCTGGTCATGGACCGCAATGGCGACGGCCAGATCAACAATGGCCGCGAGTTGTTCGGTTCCGGCACCCTGCTGGCCGACGGCAGCCGGGCCGCCAACGGCTTCCTCGCCATGCGCGAGTTGGACCTGAACTTTGACCAGCGCCTGGACCAGGGGGACGCAGCCTTCAAGGACCTGCGCATCTGGGTCGACGGCAACAGCGACGGGCGCAGCGACGCCGGCGAACTCAAAACCCTGGATGAGCTGGGCATCACGGCCCTGAATCTGCAGGCACAGAGCGGCACGGTCATGGACCAGGGCAATTTGCTTGGCCTGGTGTCCAGCTATGAAAGCGCCGATGGCCGCAACCACGATATGGCCGATGTCTGGTTTGCCAAGGCCAGCGACAGCGCTGCGAACTCCATCGGCGCTCTGCCCCAGTTGGCCGACTTGCTGAGCGGCCCGAGCGACCGCCTCTTGAGCGACAGCAGCGCCGGCGAGCCACAGCTGGCCGCCTCTGCCCTCACGAAATCAGGCGGCATGAGCCTGCATTTGCAGGCTTTGAAGCGCGAACTCGACGACGACGATACGGCCTTGACGGGCCTGATTTGAGGTGAACCCCATGACCGACGCTTTCACCCCTTTCACTGCCATTCCTCTGCCGCGCCGGCGACTACGCCTGAGTGAAGGCCTGATTGAAGGTATGGCAGGACAGGCGCGCCCGCCAACTAGTCACGGTTTGTACGCCGCGCTACTCCATCCCCCCCAAATGCGGGAGGTACAAGCATGAAGCTGCTGCCAGTTTGTGAAAACGGCGGGCCGCCTCGCCCTGGGCGCGGCCGCCGTGCCTTCTCAAGTTTGTCCTCACGGCGTCGAAATCCAACAGAAGCCGGAAGGGATTCGGAGCGTTCCAAGAGCTTCGATAGCCACCCTTCCCACCGAGTCAGAAATGTCCCGTGTTCTCGCAACTTGGAAGCGCGATCACTTCAGCCCGCCAGCGCTTCGCAGTCCCTGCGGCGCAGGCAACCCGCCAGCTAGAACGGTCGCCGTTCAAGAGATGCGTAATACAAAGCAGCAGTGAACTCGCAAGGTTCTCTGCTCCTGGAACAAACCAAGCGAGCCCACCATGCCTACACTCATCCCCGGCTACTCGACAGAACAGATCGCTGGCCTGTCTACCCGTACTCTGTCGCGCTTCACGTCCGAGGACTGGGCGGCCTTCAGCAGCGATCAGATCATGGCGATGACGACCAAGCAGTTCGCCTCGCTGGGTACTTTCGCCATCAGTTCACTGAGCAGCGACCAGGTGGTCTTCATCCAGACCGAGGACCTGCGCGCCCTGAGCAGCGCGGCGATTCGCTCGCTGGACGACGCCAAATTGGGCAATTTGAGCTCCGATCAGCTGGGCTCGCTGACCACGGCGCAGGTCAACTTCCTGACCAGCTCGCAAATCCGCAATCTGAGCACCGAAGACCTGAACGCCTTCACCACGGCGCAGTTCAAGGCCATCAGCTCGGCCCAGATGAATGCGCTGTCGACCGACCAAGTCGCAGCCCTGAACACCGATGACTTCGCCGCGATCGGCACCGCCGGCATGCGAGGCCTCGCCTCGACCCAGCTCGGCGTCCTGACCACCGACCAAATCGTTGCGCTGACCACGGCCCAGACCGCCTCGCTGACCAGCGCTCAGGTGGTCGGTCTGACCAGCGATCAGATCGCCACGCTCGCCACCGACGACCTCAAGGCGCTCAACACGGCCGCCCTGCGCGCACTGAACTCCGAGCAGCTCGGTTCCCTGACCTCGGACCAGATCGCCACGCTGACCACGGCCCAGGTCAATGCCCTGACCAGCAGTCAGATCCAGACCCTCAGCACCGAGGATCTGAACGCACTGAGCTCTGACCAGTTCAAGGCCATCAGCTCGGGCCAGGTTGCGGCCATGACCACCGACCAGGTGGCTGCCCTGACGACGGATGACTTCGCCTCCATCGGCACCGGTGGCTTGCGTGGCCTGACATCGGCACAGCTTGCGGTATTGACCACGGACCAGATTGTGGCCCTGACGACGGCCCAAACCGCCTCACTGAACAGTGCCCAGGTCACCGGGCTGACCAGCGACCAGATTGCCGCTCTCGCCACCGATGATCTCAAGGTCATCAATTCCGGTGCCTTGCGCGCCCTGAACTCCGAACAGCTGGGTTCGCTGAGCTCTGACCAGCTCGCTGCCTTGACCACCGCGCAAGTCAACGCGCTGACCAGCACGCAAATTCAGAATCTGAGCACCGAAGACCTGGATGCGTTGACCACGACGCAATTCAAGGCCATCAGCTCGGCCCAGGTTGGTGCCATGACGAGCGACCAAATCGCCGCACTGAGCACCGAAGACCTGTCCTCCATCGGCACCGCCGGCCTGCGTGGCCTGACTTCGAGCCAAGTCGCCGTCCTGACCACCGACCAGATCGTCGCCCTGACCACTGCCCAAGCGGCATCGCTGAACAGTGCCCAGGTCGCCGGACTGACCAGCGACCAAATGGCCGTCATCGCCACCGATGACCTCAAGGCCATCAACACCGGCGCCCTGCGTGCGCTCAATTCCGAACAACTGGGTTCGCTGACCTCGGACCAAATTCCCAACCTGACAACGGCCCAGGTCAATGCACTGACCAGCACACAGATCCAGAACCTCAGCACCGAAGACATCGACGCGCTGAGCTCTGATCAGTTCAAGGCCATCGGCTCCAGCCAGATTGGAGCCTTGACAACCGACCAAGTTCAGGCACTCAGCACCGACGACTTTGCCGCCATCGGCACGAGCGGCTTGCGCGGCCTGACATCGACACAAGTTGCAGTGCTGGGCACCGACCAGATTGTGGCCTTGACCACGGCCCAGACGGCTGCACTGAACAGCGCCCAGGTCGCCGGCCTGACCAGCGACCAAATGGCTGCCATCGCCACCGATGACCTCAAGGCCATCAACACCGGCGCCTTGCGAGCCCTGAATTCCGAACAACTCGGATCCTTGACCTCGGACCAACTTGCTGCGCTGACGACGGCTCAAGTGAACGCCCTGACCAGCGTGCAGATTCAGAGCCTCAGCACCGAGGATTTGAATGCCCTGACCAGCAGTCAATTCAAGGCCATGACTTCGGCCCAGATAGCGGCGCTGACCACCGACCAGGTGGCGGCTCTGACGACAGAGGACTTCTCCGCCATTGGCACCGGTGGCTTGCGCGGACTGAGCTCAACCCAGATTGGCGTCCTGACGACGGACCAGATCGTCGCGTTGACCACTGCGCAAACCGCCTCCTTGAACAGCGCCCAAGTGGCTGGTCTCAGCAGTGATCAGATTGCGGTCCTGGCGACCGATGACCTGAAGGCCATCAACACCAGCGCTCTGCGCGCGTTGAACTCTGAACAACTGGGCTCGCTGACCTCGGACCAGATTGCGACTTTGACAACTGCGCAAGTCAATGCACTGACCAGCAGCCAGATCCAGACTCTCAGCACGGAAGACCTGAATTCCCTGACCTCGGATCAATTCAAGGCCATCAGTTCGGCTCAGGTGGCGGCCTTGACCACCGACCAAGTGGCGGCACTCACCACCGATGACTTTGCATCCATTGGCACCGGAGGTATCCGCGGCCTCAGCTCGGCACAGCTTGCTGTCCTGACCACCGACCAGATCGTGGCACTGACCACCGCGCAGACGGCCGCGCTGAACAGCGCACAAGTGGCGGGCCTGACCAGCGAACAGGCGCCGATCCTGGTGACCGACGACCTCAAGGCCCTGAGCACGGCAGCCTTGCGCGCGTTGAACTCCGAGCAACTGGGCTCCCTCACTTCGGACCAGTTTGCCGAGCTCACCACCGCCCAGGTCAATGCCCTGACCAGCAGCCAGATTCAGAGCCTCAGCACCGAGGACCTGAATTCCTTGACCAGCACGCAGTTCAAGGCCATCAGCTCGGGCCAGGTCGGCGCCTTCACGACCGACCAGGTCGCGGCCCTGACCACGGATGATTTCGCGGCCATCGGCACCGGTGGCCTGCGCGGACTGACATCGGCCCAGGTCGGCGTTTTGACGACAGACCAGGTGGTGGCCCTGACCACGGCCCAGACCGCCTCGCTGAACAGCGCTCAGGTGGCCGGCTTGACCAGCGAACAGATCGCCATCATCGCCACTGATGACCTTAAGGCCATCAACACCGGCGCGCTGCGTGCTCTGAACTCGGAGCAGCTCGGTTCCTTGACCTCGGACCAGATCGCATCCCTGACCACCACCCAGGTCAACGCCCTGACCAGCGCCCAGATCCAGAGCTGGAGCACCGAAGACCTCAATGCACTGACTTCGGACCAATTCAAGGCCATCAGCTCGGCCCAAGTGGCGGCCATGACCACCGACCAAGTCGCGGCCCTGACCACAGATGACTTCGCATCGATCGGCACTGGCGGCCTGCGCGGCCTGACATCGGCCCAGGTCGGCGTTTTGACGACAGACCAGGTGGTGGCGCTGACTACAGCGCAGATGGCATCGCTGAACAGCGCTCAGGTGGCTGGCTTGACCAGCGAACAGATGGCCATCATCGCCACTGATGACCTGAAGGCCATCAACACGGGTGCCCTGCGCGCCCTCAACTCTGAACAACTGGGCGCCTTGACCTCGGACCAGATCGCTGCATTGAGCACGGCTCAGGTCAATGCCCTGACCAGCACTCAGATTCAGAACCTGAGCACCGAAGACCTGAACGCGCTGACCAGCACCCAGTTCAAGGCCATCAGCTCCGGTCAGGTGGCCGCCATCACCACCGACCAGATCGCTGCCCTGACCACGGATGACTTCGCGGCGATCGGCACAGGCGGCCTGCGCGGCCTCAGCTCCGTCCAAGTGGGCGTGCTGACCACCGATCAGATCGTGGCCCTGACCACGGCCCAAACCGCCTCACTGAACAGCGCTCAGGTCCTCGGCTTGACCAGCGAACAGATGGCTGTCATCGCCACCGATGACTTGAAGGCCATCAACACAGGAGCCTTGCGCGCCCTGAATTCCGAGCAACTGGGCTCCCTGACCTCGGATCAACTCGCAGAGTTGAGCACCGCCCAGGTGAATGCGCTGACCAGCACCCAGATCCAAGGCCTGAGTACCGAGGACCTGAATGCGCTGACCAGCACCCAGTTCAAGGCCATAAGCTCGGCCCAGGTCGCAGCCTTCACCACTGACCAAGTGGCGGCCCTAACCACCGATGACTTCTCAGCTATCGGAACCGGCGGCCTGCGCGGCCTGAGTTCGGCTCAAGTCAGCGTGCTGACGACCGATCAGGTCGTGGCCCTGACGACCGCTCAAGCCGCTTCGTTGAACAGTGCACAAGTCGCAGGCCTGAGCAGCGATCAAATCGCCATCCTGGCCACCGATGATCTGAAAGCCATCAACACTGGCGCCTTGCGTGCCCTGAACTCCGAGCAGCTGGGGTCCTTGACTTCGGACCAGATCGCTACGCTGACGACCGCTCAGGTCAACGCCTTGACCAGCACTCAGATCCAGAGTCTCAGCACCGAAGACCTCAACGCCCTGACCTCGGACCAGTTCAAAGCCATCAGCTCCGGCCAGATTGCAGCGCTCACGACTGACCAAGTCGCTGCCCTGACCACCGATGACTTCGCAGCCATCGGCACCAGCGGCCTGCGCGGTCTGAGCTCGAGCCAGGTCGGCGTCCTGACCACCGACCAGATCGTGGCCCTGACCACCGCCCAGGCCGCATCGCTCAACAGTGCTCAGGTCACCGGCTTGACCAGCGAGCAAATGGCCATCATCGCCACGGATGACCTCAAGGCGATCAACACCGGAGCCTTGCGCGCCCTGAATTCCGAGCAACTGGGCTCCCTGACCTCGGATCAACTGGCCGAACTGACCACGGCCCAGGTCAACGCTTTGACCAGCAGCCAGATCCAGACCCTCAGTACCGAGGACCTGAATGCGCTGACCAGCACTCAGTTCAAGGCCATCAGCTCGGCACAGGTTGCGGCCATCACGACGGACCAAATCTCTGCTCTGACCACGGACGACTTTGCCGCCATCGGCACATCCGGCCTGCGTGGCTTGAGCTCGAGCCAGGTCGCGGTACTGACCACCGACCAGATCGTCGCCTTGACCACGGCGCAGACCACCTCGCTGAATAGCGCCCAGGTGACCGGCTTGACGAGCGAGCAGATGGCCATCATCGCCACCGATGACCTGAAGGCCATCAACACCGGTGCACTGCGGGCTCTGAATTCTGAGCAACTCGGCGCTCTGACCTCCGACCAACTCGCGACGCTGACAACCGCCCAGGTCAACGCTCTGACCAGCGTGCAGATCCAGACCCTCAGCACCGAGGACCTGAACGCCCTGAGTTCCGATCAGTTCAAGGCCATCAGCTCCGGCCAAGTGGCAGCCTTCACCACCGACCAAGTGGCGGCCCTGACCACGGATGACTTCGCGGCCATCGGCACTGGCGGTCTGCGCGGACTGAACTCGGCCCAGATTGCTGTACTCACCACCGATCAAGTGGTGGCCTTGACGACGGCGCAATCGGCTTCGCTGAACAGCGCCCAAGTCGCCGGCTTGACCAGCGAACAAATGGCCGTGATCGCCACCGACGACCTCAAGGCCATCAACACGGGTGCCCTGAGGGCGCTGAATTCCGAGCAACTCGGTGCGTTGACTTCGGACCAGTTGGCCGAACTGACCACGGCTCAGGTCAACGCCCTGACCAGCAGCCAGATTCAGACCCTCAGCACCGAGGACTTGAACGCGCTGACCAGCACCCAGTTCAAGGCCATCAGCTCGGGTCAGGTGGCAGCTTTCACGACCGACCAGGTCGCGGCTTTGACCACCGATGATTTCGCAGCCATCGGCACGGCCGGTCTGCGCGGTCTGGGTTCGAGCCAAGTTGCGGTATTGACCACGGATCAGATCGTGGCCCTGACCACGGCACAAGCAGCTTCGCTCAACAGCGCCCAAGTCACCGGCCTGACCAGCGAGCAGATCGCAATTCTGGCCACCGACGACCTCAAGGCCATCAACACGGGCGCCTTGCGAGCACTGAACTCCGAGCAACTCGGCTCGCTGACCTCGGACCAGATCGCTACCCTCAGCACCGCCCAGGTCAATGCCTTGACCAGCGCGCAGATTCAGACCCTCAGCACCGAGGACCTCAACGCGCTGACCTCGGATCAGTTCAAGGCCATCAGCTCCGGCCAGGTGGCAGCGTTCACGACGGATCAGGTCGCGGCTCTGACCACGGACGACTTCGCTTCCATTGGCACCGGAGGTCTGCGCGGACTGAGCTCGGCCCAGATTGCTGTGCTGACGACCGATCAGGTGGTGGCCTTGACGACGGCGCAATCGGCTTCGCTGAACAGCGCCCAAGTCGCCGGCTTGACCAGCGAGCAGATGGCTGTGATCGCCACCGATGACCTGAAAGCGATCAACACCGGTGCCCTGCGAGCCCTGAACTCCGAACAACTGGGTGCATTGACCTCGGACCAGCTGGCTGAGCTGACGACCGCCCAAGTCGCTGCGCTGACCAGTGTCCAGATCCAGACGCTCAGCACGGAAGACTTGAACGCCTTGACCAGCGCTCAGTTCAAGGCCATGAGCTCCGGTCAAGTGGCAGCCATGACCACCGACCAGGTCGCGGCCCTGACCACTGACGACTTTGCGGCCATCAGCACCGCCGGCCTGCGAGGCCTGACCTCGGCCCAGGTCAGCGTCCTGACGACCGACCAGATCGTGGCCCTGACCACCGCTCAGACGGCATCGCTGAACAGTGCCCAGGTCGCTGGACTGACCACCGAGCAGATCGCCCTGATCGCCACCGATGACCTGAAGGCCATCAACACGGGCGCACTGCGAGCCCTGAACTCCGACCAGTTGGGCTCTCTGACCTCGGATCAGTTCGCCGAACTGACCACGGCACAGGTCAACGCCCTGACCAGCACGCAGATCCAGGCGCTCAGCACTGAGGACCTGAATGCCCTGACCAGCACGCAGTTCAAGGCCATCAGCTCCGGCCAAGTGGCGGCCTTCACCACCGACCAGGTGGCGGCTCTGACCACCGATGACTTCGCAGCCATCGGCACCAGTGGCCTGCGTGGTCTGAGCTCGGCTCAGGTGGCTGTGTTGACGACCGATCAGATCGTCGCCCTGACCACATCTCAAGCGGCTTCGCTGAGCAGCGCGCAAGTGGCCGGCCTGAGCACCGAACAGATCGCCGTACTCGCAACCGATGATTTGAAGGCACTCAACACCGGCGCGCTGCGCGCACTGAGTTCAGATCAGTTGGGTGCACTGACCTCAGATCAGATCCCGAGCCTGAGCACCGCACAGGTCAATGCCCTGACCAGCACGCAGATCCAGAACTGGAGCACCGAGGACCTCAATGCTTTGAGTTCCGACCAGTTCAAAGCCATCAGCTCCGGCCAAGTGGCAGCTCTCACGACCGATCAAGTGGCGGCGCTCACCACGGATGACTTTGCCGCCATCGGCACCAGTGGCATGCGCGGCCTGAGCTCATCCCAGGTTGCGGTGCTGACCACCGACCAGGTGATTGCCCTGACCACGGCACAAGCGGCATCCTTGAACAGCGCCCAGGTTGCAGGTTTGACGACCGAGCAGATCTCCATCCTGGCCACCGATGATCTCAAGACCTTGAACACTGGCGCCCTGCGCGCTTTGAACTCCGATCAACTGGGGGCCTTGACTTCGGACCAAATCGCCACCCTGACCACCGCCCAGGTCAACGCACTGACCAGCACGCAGATCCAGACCTGGAGCACTGAAGACTTGAACTCGCTGACCAGCAGCCAGTTCAAGGCCATCAGCTCCAGCCAGGTTGCGGCACTGACCACCGACCAGTTCGCAGCGCTGACCACCGATGACTTCGCAGCCATCGGGACCGCCGGCTTCCGCGGCTTGAGTTCGGTGCAGTTGGCAGTCCTGACCACCGACCAGATCGTGGCGCTGACCACCGCTCAGGCCAACTCCCTGACCAGTGCTCAGGTGGCAGGCTTCACCACCGAGCAAGTGCACATCCTGGCCACGGATGATCTGAAGGCGATGACGACGACGGCCTTGCGCAGCCTGTCCACTGATCAGTTCGATGCCCTGACGTCCGACCACATCATTGCGATGTCGACGACCCAGTTGCAGGCGATCACGACCGGCCACCTGGCCACCCTGGGCACCGAGGAAATCAACGCCCTGGGCACCGCCCAGATCGCCGCCTTCACCTCAACCCAGCTGGGCAGCTTGAGCACGGATCAGTTCCGAGCCTTCCAGACCGATGACATCAAGGCCTTCACCACGGGCCAGATGGCCGGCCTGACCACGGATCAGATTGCCAGCATCACCTCGGACCAGATCAAGGGCTTCGATGCCGAAGACTTGGCCAAGCTGAACATGACTCAGGTCTATGCCTTCCAGACCGAGGCCCTGGCTTCGCTGACGGCAGCCCAGCTCGACGGTCTCTACCTGGCCACGCCGATCGTGCTGGATCTGGACGGCAACGGCATCAACACCTTGTCTGCCGCCAACGGTGTCAACTTCGACACCTACGGCACCGGCACGGTCCAGAAGTGGGGTTGGGTCGGCGGCAACGACGGTCTGCTGGTCCGCGATGTCAACGGTGACGGTGTGATCAACAACGGCAAGGAGCTGTTCGGCTCGGGCACCGTGCTGGCTGACGGTCACCGCGCGGCCGACGGCTACGCCGCGATGTCCGCCCTGGATGCCAACCACGACGGCAAGCTCAGCATCCTTGACAAAGAATGGGGCGAGCTCAAGGTCTGGGTCGATGCCAACCATGACGGCAAGACCGATGGCGGCGAGTTGAAGTCCTTGCAGGAGCTGGGCATCACCGAGCTGAATTTGGCCTCGCAAGCCAATAGCACGATCGACAACGGCAATCTGGTGGGTCTGGTGTCCGACTACAAGACCAGCGACGGTCAGACCCACAGCATGGCTGACGTCTGGTTCGCCAAGGACCTGCCGAAAGACGGTGCGGCCGATGCGGCGCCGCCAAGCCTGGGCGACTTGCTGGCCGGACCGGCGGGCACCTTGCTCGGCGATGGCAGCGCGGTCCAGGGCAGCAAGCTGGAGCATGCGGCGCCGGAAACCCACTTTGTCCACAAGACCAAGCTGGACGACGACGACCTTGATCGCATCACGCCTCTGATCTGAGCCTGAGCTCGGCAAGAACGGCCGGGCCCATGTGGCCCAGCCGAACGCGGCCCCGACGGTGACTCTCCAGTCGCCGCCGGGGCCGCGTTTCCTTTATGCTGCGCCACCTGGAAGTTCAGCCACGCCACAGCCATGACCGAGACATCGCCGCCCCCCCGCATCCATCCCCTGGCCGATGTACAGACGACCCAGATCGGGGCCGGCACTCAGATCTGGCAGTTCTGTGTGGTACTAGCGGGCGCGCGCATCGGCCGTGATTGCAATATCAATGCACAGGTCTTCATCGAGAACGATGTGCAGCTGGGCGACCGGGTGACGGTCAAGTGCGGGGTGCAGCTCTGGGACGGCCTGAGCGCGGCCGACGGTGTCTTCATCGGCCCCAATGTCACCTTCACCAATGACCGGCTGCCTCGCTCCAAGCAGTACCCGGCAGCTTTTCAGCGCACGGTGATCGAAGCGGGAGCCTCGATCGGCGCCAACGCGACCATCCTGGGCGGCCTGCGCATCGGCGCGGGCGCCATGGTGGGCGCCGGCAGCGTGGTGACGCGTGATGTGCCTGCAGGCGAACTCTGGGTCGGCAACCCGGCACGCTCCCGCGGGCCGGTTCCGACGCCTGGCAACCCGGAATGAACTGAGGCGCTAGAGCGCAGCCAAGGGCGGCGCCATGGCCGCAGGATCATCACCAGTCAGCGGCTGCGGAAACAGCGCCGCCTGAGCGTGGTAGCTGGCGTGGTAGGCGCTGCCCGGCTGCAGCAGGCCGGGGTTGCGGATCCACTGCACATGCTCGCGCACAACCCGGGCCGGGTTGCCGGCCAGGGCCACATGGGTTTGGCTGAAACGCTTGGTCACCACGCTGCAAGCGCCGACCACGGTCTCGTCGGCGATGCTCACTGATTTCGTGATGTAGACGCCCTCACCCACCCAGACATGGTCGCCGACCTCGACGCCTTCGCTGATGTCCAGATAGGCACCGCTCTCACTGTCGAAGATCAGATGCGGTGATTCGCCGCAGCGCAAGGTGATGGAGCTGGAAAACATGCACTCGCGGCCTATCGTCAGGCGATTGCCGGAGTTGTAGAGAAAGAAGCGGCCGCCCGCCTCGATGGTGAACTCCGGGCCGATCTGGATCACGGTGTTGTGAGCCCGGATGTGGTTGCCGCAGCAAATGCCCAGTCCCTTGATCTCGGAGTCGCGGTCGATGAAGACGCGGTTGTTGTCGCCATTGATGAAGAGATGCAGCTTGGAGGCACCGGCGGTTTCGCGAATCTCGATCTGGTTGTTGTCACCGTTGACATAACCGAGCAGCTCGACATTGGCGCCCACGCTGACCCGGTTGCCGCTGCCGCGTTGCTGGAAGCCGGCGCTGTTTCCCGTCCCGGAGCCGCCACTCATGCCGAGGCCCTCACGGCCGCAATCACTCGCTGCACCTGCGCCTCGCTCATGCCCGGCCAGAGCGGCAGGCTGAGCACCTGGCTGTGGATGGCTTCGGCAATGGGGAAGTCACCGGGGCCGTAGCCCAGCTCGGCATAGGCCGGCTGCAAATGCGGCGGCACCGGGTAATGGATCAGGGTGCCGATGCCTTGGGCCTGCAAGTCGGCCTGAAGCCGGTCGCGCGCATCGTGACGGACCACGAACAAATGCCAGGCCGATTCGAAGCCCTCAGGTTCAATCGGCAGTTGCAGTGGCAAGCCGGCCAGGCCATCGAGCAGCTGGGCGGCGATGCGGCGGCGCGCCTCGGTGGCCGCGCGCAGATGGGGCAGCTTGGCGGCCAGCACGGCGGCCTGGATCTCGTCCAAGCGTGAGTTGATGCCTTTGACCTCGTTGTGGTACTTCACGCGGGAGCCGTAATTGCGCAACACCCGAACCTGAGCGTCAAGCTCAGGGCTGCTGCAGGTGACGCCGCCGCCATCGCCCATGGCACCGAGGTTCTTGCCCGGGTAGAAGCTCCAGGCCGAGATGTCAGCCAGGCTGCCCACGGGCCGGCCGCGGTAGCGGGCCGCATGGGCTTGCGCGCAGTCATCCAGCACCTTGAGCCCATGGCGCTGCGCCAGGGCTTGGATGGCGTCCATCTCGGCCGGCAGGCCGTAGAGATGGACGGGCAGGATGACCTTGCTGCGCGGCGTGATGACCGCCGCGATGCCGGCCGGGTCGATGTTGTAGCTGCGCGGATCGGGTTCCACCGGCACCGGGCGGGCGCCGCACTGGCTGACGGCCAGCCAGGTCGCCACATAGGTGTTGGAGGGCACGATCACCTCGTCGCCCTCGCCCACGCCAAGTGCGCGCAGGCTCAGGGTCAGCGCATCGAGGCCGTTGGCCACGCCGGCGCAATGGGCGCTGCCGCAGAACTCCGCATAGAAACGCTCGAAGGTCTGCAACTCCTGGCCGAGCAAGAACCAGCCGCTGCCGGCCACGCGCAAGAGGGCCGCGTCGATATCGGCCTGGGCCTCACGGTAGGCCGGCTGCAGATTCAAAAAGGGAACCGTGATTTCAGCGGCACTCATGCCTGGCCTCCCGCGCCGGCCGCCACGGCAGCCAGGAATTCGTCGTAGTTGCGGATGTAGTCGTCGGCGGCATAGGTGTCCGAAGCCAGCACCAGCAGCACGGCATCGGCCGAAAACTGGTATTGGATGCCCCAAACCATGGGCGGGATGTGCAGGCCCAGGCGGGCACTGTCGAGCAGGATCTCGTCGCGCTGCCCGGTGCCGTCGTCCACCACCAAGCCGACCGAACCTTTGACGCAGACCAGGAACTGGTGGCAGGCCCGGTGCGCATGCTCGCCCCGCACCTCGCGGCTGGGCACGTCGTAGACCATGAAGAAGCGCTGCGGCGTGAAGGGCAGATGGGCACCGATCTCGCCAAAGGACAAGGCGCCGCGCATGTCCACGATCTTGGGCAGGCGGTGCAAGGTGGCGCGGGCCACATTCAGACGCGGCAACTCTGCAGCCGCCGCTGCCGGCCCGGCCGCCACGGTCTGGCCCGGCAGGTCGAGATGCGGTGTGTTGGCGTAACCGGTGATGTGGGCGGGGTTGCCGGCGACGATGGCGTTCGGCGGCACATCGCGGGTGACCACCGCGCCGTCGCTGACCAGGGCGTTGGCACCGATGGTCAGACCGGGGCGGATGGTGGCGTTGGAGCCGATGCTGGCGCCCTTGCGCACCAGGGTCTGAACGAAGCGCTCGGGCCGCTGCTTGCTGCGCGGGAAGGCATCGTTGGAAAAGGTGACATTGGGGCCGATGAAGACATCGTCCTCGATGCGTACGCCGTCCCAGAGCTGCACCCCGCACTTGACGGTGACCCGGTCGCCGACCACGACATCGTTCTCGATGAAGACATGGTCGCAGATATTGGCATCGCAACCGATGCGCGCACCGGGCAGGACATGGCTGAAGGCCCAGACCCGGCTGCCGGCGCCGATCTGTTGCGATTCGACCAGGGCCTGCGGGTGCACATAGACATCGAGCAGTTTGCGGAGGTCCGCGGGCGGCGGGGCGCTGTGGCTGGGCATAGAGGGGGCTCGCTGCTGTTCCTGGAAAACCGGGTGCCGCACAAGCCGCACCCTCGACCGGAGCAAAGATAGCCGATCACGGCCGGGCCAATGCACCGTTGAAGGCGAGAATTACGGCACAACTCGGGCGGCCGGAGGTATCGGCCGGCCGCTCGGGGAATTGAGGCCGCTGCCGGTGACTGTTCGCAGGATCTGGGCGACCGGACAGGCCCTATTCTTCACGGCATGTACAGCAAGGGACATTCATGAGCAAAACCGCACTGATCACCGGCGTGACAGGCCAGGACGGCGCCTACCTGGCCGAGCTGCTGCTGGACAAGGGCTACAAGGTCCACGGCATCAAGCGCCGCTCCAGCATGTTCAACACCGACCGTGTCGACCATCTGTACCAGGACCCGCATGAACCCGACCCGCGCCTGCAACTGCATTACGGCGACCTGTCCGACAGCACCAATCTGATCCGCATCGTCCAGCAGGTGCAGCCTGACGAGATCTACAACCTGGGCGCCATGAGCCATGTGGGCGTCAGCTTCGAGCAACCCGAGTACACGGCCGATGTCGATGGCATCGGCACCCTGCGCCTGCTGGAGGCCATCCGCATCCTAGGGCTGGAGAAAAAGACCCGTTTCTACCAGGCCAGCACCTCCGAGCTCTACGGCCTGGTGCAAGAAACCCCGCAGCGCGAAAGCACGCCCTTCTACCCGCGCAGCCCCTATGCCGTGGCCAAGCTCTACGCCTACTGGATCACGGTCAATTACCGCGAGGCTTACGGCATGTATGCCTGCAACGGCATCCTGTTCAACCACGAAAGCCCGGTGCGCGGTGAAACCTTCGTCACCCGCAAGATCAGCCGCGCCATCGCCCGCATCGCCATCGGCACGCAGAACTGCCTCTACCTGGGCAATTTGAGCGCCCTGCGCGACTGGGGCCATGCCAAAGACTATGTCCATATGCAATGGCTGATGTTGCAGCAAGAGGTAGCCGAGGACTTCGTCGTCGCCACTGGCGTACAGCACAGCGTGCGCGATTTCGTCCAGCGTGCCGGCGCCGAACTGGGCCTGACGATTGAGTTCCAGGGCCAGGGCGTGGACGAGGTTGGCGTGGTGACGGCCGTGGCCAAGACCGAGCTGACCCGCAATCTGCCGCCGCGCTGCAAGCCCGGCGATGTGATCGTGCGCGTGGACCCCGGCTACTTCCGCCCCACCGAGGTGGAGACTCTGCTGGGCGATGCCGGCAAGGCGCGAGACAAGCTCGGCTGGCAGCCACAGATCACGTTTGCAGAGATGGTCAAGGAAATGGTCCAGAGCGACTACACGGCCGCCAAGCGCGACAGCCTGGTCAAACTGGCCGGCTTCAACGCCTACGACCACCACGAGTAATCGGCCGCAGCGCCATCAAAGAAGCCGCCCTCGGGCGGCTTTCTTCATGGGGCGAGCCATGAACTTCAGGCCAGGCTCAGAACCCGCACGGCGGCCCAGTGGCGGGCGTCCGGCTGGCCTTGCTCCAGCCAGGCCAGGTGCTTCGCATCGCGCCAGCGCGCGCCTTCGATCAGTTCCAACTCGGGCGCAAACAAGTAGCGCATGGGGTGGGTTTCATGGAACTGCTGCATGGGACTGCCGTCCGCGGGCTCGACCAGCATGGTGTAGTTGACGTCGCAGACATTGCGCGACCAGTGCATGACCGGCTCGGCCAGGCGGGTGACACGCATCTGCGCATCGCCGAGCCGGCGCACACGCGTCTGCGGCTGCTGACTGAGCACGGCCGGGCCATACCAATGGTCGTGCACGAACACACCGCCGGGCGCCAGATGCCAGGCGGCGGTCTCATGCGCGGCCTGCAGATCGGCATTGCTGGTCTGGTAGCTCATGACATGGAACAGGGTGATGACCGCGTCGAAATCGGCTCCGCCGCCCTGCCCCACGCGCACCTCGCGGGCATCGCCGGGTCCGAAGCTCAGGCGTTCAGACAGCTCCTCGGGCAAGGCGGCCCGGCGCGCCTCGGCGCGGGCCAGCATGCTGTCGCTGAGGTCGGTGCCATGCACCGTGAAACCCAGGCGAGCCAGATGCTCGGCATGGGCACCGGTGCCACAGCCCAACTCCAGGATCCGGCGGGCCTGCGGCAGGCGCTGACGAATCAGAGCGGCCACATAGGCGGCCTCGGCTGCATAGTCCTTGTCGGCGTAGAGCAGGTCGTAGTAGCGGGTGTAGAGCGCAAAACGGGCGTCGGCGGACACGGCCGCCATTTCAGGCGTGCTGGACATGGGCATGCTCCTGGGTCGCACTCATGGCCTGTTCCATCACCTCTCGCACCGCCTGCGCCGAGGTCACCATCTGCTCTTCGCTCAAGGCCAGGCCGCTGGGAATGTAGAAGCCGCGCCGGGCGATGCGCTCGGACACCGGATGCGACTCGCCCGCCATGAGTCCCATCTTGCGAAAGACCGGCTGTTCATGCATGGGCCAGAAGAAGGGACGTGTGCCAATGCCCCGCTCACCCAAGGCCTTCATCATGGCCTTGGCATCGAGCGGCACCGCATCGTCGAGCACCAGGGGGTAGACCCAGTAGATGTTGTCGGCCTCGGCAGTCTGAGCCACGGGCAGCTGAAGGCCCGGCGTGCCGGCCAGCAGCTCGGTGTAGCGCTGACCCATGCGGCGCTTGCGCGCCACGAACTCGTCCAGGCGCTCGAGCTGGGCCAGGCCCAGGGCGGCTTGCAGATTGGTCATGCGCATATTCCAGCCCAGCTCCTCATGGACGAAGCGCTGCTCGGGCTTGAAGCAGAGGTTGCGCAGGCTGCGGCAATGGGCGGCCAATTCGGGGCTGTTGCAGACAATCATGCCGCCCTCGCCCGTGGTGATGTGCTTGTTCGGGTAGAAGCTGAAGGTGGAAATGTCGCCAAAGCTGCCACAGGGCCGACCCTTGTAAGTCTGGCCATGCATCTCGGCGGCATCCTCGATCAGCTTGAGGCCGTGGCGCTGGACCAATTCCAGCAAGGGGTCCATATCGACCGGCAGGCCGTAGAGGTGGACCACCATCACTGCCTTGGTGCGCGGCGTGATGCGGGCGGCCACCGCCGCTGCGCTCATATTGAAGGTCAGCGGATCGCAGTCGACCACCACCGGCGTGGCACCGGCACGCACGATGGCCGCAGCGCAGGAAATGATGGTGAAGCTGGGCAGAATCACCTCGTCGCCGGGGCCGATACCGAGCGCCACCACGGCCGCATCGAGTGCCACCGAACCATTGCTGACGGCGATCGCATGCTGGCGCTGCACACGCGCGGCAAAAGCAGCTTCAAACTCGGTGATGAAGGGACCTTCGGACGAGATCCAGCCGCTGTCGATGGCTTGCAGCAGGTATTTACGCTCGTTGCCGTCGAGCAGGGGTTCATTGACAGCGATCACAGATCGGCTCCTTGGGTCGTGGCCGCCGCAGCGGCAGAGGAAATTTCGGCGCTTCTCAGCTCCGCGGCGGAAACCGGGGAAAAGCGCAGCTTGTCGCGGTCGCCGGCATATGGGCCTTGCTTGACCTCGATGATCTCGGCCGCCTCCAGCATCTCGAAGCCATGGCCGCCCTGGGCGAGCAAGACCACATCGCCGGCCTCCAGCACCGCCGAGCGCAGGTACTGCTGCTCCGGGCTGTAAAAGTCCACACGCACCCGGCCGCTCTTGATGAACAGCACTTCTTGGGTGAACTGCACCTGACGCGGCACCGGCAGGTGCACATGGGGCGCAATCACATAACCCTGAGGTCGATGCATATAGCCCAGCTGCTGGGTGCTGTCGTCGCCGGTGAAGAAAGTGATGCCGTCCTGGCGGTGGTGGTGTCGCAGGATCAAGGCCAGGTTCAGGCCCTGGTGCACGATCGATTCCAGACTAGGGGGCATGGCGGGGTTCGGCGTCATGGGGGCCTGGGCTCAAGCGACTGCAGGCACGGCCTGAACCGCAGCGGCCGGATCGACAGGGGCTGCCGGCGCAGCGAGCAAGCCTTGCCACAGCTGCACATGGCGACGCGCGAAGCCGTCCCAGTCGCTGAGGCGCTGACGGCGCGCGTGGATCTCGTCCAGCTCACGCTGCAGGCCTTGGGCGACCGCCAGGAGCTGCTCATGGGTGGCGTAGGTGATGATGTCGCCCTCTTGCTCCAGGTGGTAGCCCTGTGCCGTGACGATGGGCGTGACGCCGTAGAGCAAGGCATCCAGGGTGGAGAGCGCGCCCTCGTCGTTGCCGGTGTAGAGCAGGTAGTCGCTGCTACGCAGCCAGTCGATATAGCGGCCGCGCTCGAACTGCGGCTGGTGCTCGACCTGATAGCCCTCAGCGATCAGCTCGGCCAGGCGAGCCTCCCAGCCGGCGCCCATCACACGCAGCAGCAGATCGCCAGGTCGGAAGGCCCGGGCGAAATCAGACACCCAGGCTTCGTTCTTGCGGCCGTCTTCATACAGGCGGCCCGAGACCATCACGGTACGCCGGGTCCGCTCACCCGGCAGCATGGCCGGTGGTGCGAAGTTCGCAAATCGGGGCACACCCGTCAAGGTGCTGAGCCGTCGGCTCGTTTCTTCGGACATGCACAAACCCCAGATGCCAGCGCGCGCCTGGGCCTGCACCAGTGCAAACTTCTCCGGCGTGTCGATATGGGTCACCATGGTGCAGTGCAGGCCTGGCACCTGGACCTGGCGCAGACAGGCGTAATTGACATGCAGGGTGACATCAAAACCCGGCATCTGCGAAAAACCGACCACCGCCTCCTGCACATGGGGCGCCAGCGCGGCGGCCAGGCGGGCGGCGTAGTCGTAAAGAATCCAGCCACCGGCCGGCTCATAACTGAGAACGTTGACGCGCATGCAGATCTAGCTGTGGTGGAAATCAGTGGAAGCGAGCAGCAAGGCGCTCACTGGACGCAGGGCTCGAGGCGCCCAGCTGAGTGCACTGTAAGCCTTGGCGCCAAGGCTGGCGCCCGAAACAACAAAGGGAAAGACGCTCAGCTCTTCGCCAGGGCCGGGCCAGCCGCCGAAGGCGCCCAGGAAAAGGCCAGCAAGCCATTGGCCAGGGCCTCGGTGGCGCCGTCATGCTGCGCGCCATGGAGCTGGGCCCGGCAGCGGCCGGTGCCGCCCAGGCGCGCCGTCAGCGCCGCCTCCACGGCCGCCACCTCGGACAGCTCGCAGTCTTCGCTGCCCAGCAGGCACAGCAGGCCGCTCGGCAAGAGCGCGCCGGCCACCAAGGTGTGGATCGCGCGCAAAGACGCACCCGGCGCGCCGATCACCAGCACCATGTCAAAGCCACCGTCCTCGGGCCGGAAGGCGAGCTGGCCGCCGGCCAACTGGGCCTCGGTCAAGTCGATACGCGTGCCGCGATGGGCCGGCAGAAAAGCGCACAGCGCGGCTTCGGCACGGGCTCGCTCCTCGGCATCAAAGGCCAGCGGCCCGGCTGCCGCCACCTGGACCAGCAAGAGCCGACCGCCGGCCTGGCGGCGCGGCTGCAGCAGCTGCTGCAAAGCGCTGGCCATCTGCCGGCGCGGCGCGATTCGCGAACCGAGGCTGGAGCCATGGCGGTGGCAGAGGAATTCCAGCAGCTCCAGGGGCGCGCTGAACGGCTTGCCCTCATGCCGACCATGATCCAGGTAATGCTGACGCGGATCCTTCTGCGCGGCCGCATCGCTGCGATGCTGCCAGGCGTAACGCACGGCGTCGAAGTTGGCGTGAACCCGGTTGGGGCTGATATTGGCCGAGTTCTGAATCAAGTCGTTGTCATGCTTAAGGCCGGCAAAGTAGCGGATCTGCGCCCCACTCCACTGGCGCGCGAAATCGAAGGACATCTGGTCGCGCTTGCAGAAGTTGAGGATCTGCTCCCACCAGGTTTGGCCGAAGCGGATCAGGGTCGGGTGCATGTGCTGGCGCAGGATCACCGTGCAAGTGCTCAGCGGTGTGATCTCGGCCAGCGCCTTCTTGCCGGCGTAGAAATCAAGCTGACCACAAATGCGTTCGGCGCTCTCGTAGCCGAGCTGGATGATGGCCTCGGCCTCCTGCTGCGGGTTGCTGCGGGTGGTGTGCGGGAAGGTGCGAAAGACGGGGCTGCCGGCGGCGAACTCCGGCGCATCGAGGGCCAGATCGCGCTGCTGCGGCAGACGTTTGAAGACGACGATGTTGTCGACGTAGAGGCTGTAGTCCCAGTCCTGCAGATACTCATGCGGCAAGGCCTTGGGTCGACGCGAGAGCTTCTCGGCCGGCAAAGGGATGTCGTCGATGTAGCGGAACTGCCAGACCTCGGATCGCAAGGCCCGGTTGTCGGTGAAGCAGACGAAGCCGATCTCCAGGTCGCTGTCCTGGCGCAGGCCAGACGGCATGCCGGCCAGCGGGTCACCCAGCGGCTCCTTGGAACCGGTCAGCACGGTGTAGATAACCAGGCGTGGGCGGGCAGCAGTCGTCGTCATGGTTCAGCAGTCAGCAAGGCCTAAGGGCAAGGTACGCAGGCAGCGCGGCTCAGCGAATCGGCGTCAGCACGCCGCGCCCCATGGACCACATCATGGCAACCGCCTGCTGGCCGTCGAACAAGGCGTTGACATGGGCGACCCGCAAGGAGAAATAGTCGGCTTCGCTGCCCATCACGTCGAACAGCGAGCGGCGCCCGAGTTGCTGCCACTGCTGCAAGGTGGAGGCGCGCAAGCGGTCGCTGTTGCGCAGGATGTCGACAATACGGCGCGCCCGGTCGAAGGACGAGACCGCGGATTCATGGATGTCGGCGATTCGGTAACGGCGCGCCTCGATGCCATCCTCGCGCTGCAAAACTGCCGCTTGGGCCCGCTTGCGGGCCGCACTGATGGCCGGCTCGGCCGTGGCGTTGTAGAGGGGCATCGACACGCTGAGCCCGGCCGACCAATCACCGCCCTTGCTCATCCCGGCCATGGCCGTGCTGGTGCCGATGACATTGATCTGCGGCTTGTAGCCTGCGGCGACTGATTCCGCGTAGCTGGCCTGCGCCTTGGCCTGCGCGTCGAGTTGGCCCACTTCGGGAGACAAGGCCACATCGCGCTGCATCTCGGACAAATCGGGTACCTGAATCAGCAAGGCCGAATAAACCGCACTGCGCGGCAGCTGATCGCCGACGAAGCGACGCAGCTGGGTTTCGACCTGGGCCAGTGCAGAATCGGTCTGCTGCACGGCCAGCTCGGCCTGCTGCTTGTTCTTGGTCGCCTGCACCAGTTCGCTGGCACGGCCTCGGTCCGCCTTGACGATGGTGTCCAGGGCCTCCACCAGGCAGGCCATCTTGCGCACGTACTGCGCATAGACCTGGGCTTGCAGCTGATAGCGGCTGCGGTCCATGGCCAAGGCAACCGTCTGCAAGGCCAGCTGCTGCTCGGCGCTGGCCAGCCCCAGCCGGGCCGATTCGGCCAGCTGGCTGCGCCAGTTGGCGAGCTGTGCCGTGCGGCCGAAGTCATAGAGTGGCGCACTGATGCTGAGGATGGCGCGGCCCTGCATGCCATGTTCCAGAGGCCGGTTGTCGGACTTCAGCCCGATGTGGTTGAGCGATCCGCCCAAATTGATCTGGGGCAAGCGCGCCGCACGCGCTTCCTGCCAGTCGGCATGCGCGGCCTGCGCCAGCAAGGTGGCCGCGCCCAATGACTGGCTGCGCTGCAAGGCCCGGTCCACCAGCTCCTGCAGCTGGCTGCGCGGATCGATGGCGCTGGAATCGAGCATCTGGGTGTCGCGGCCCGAGCTGGACGGCAAAGCGTCTTCCTCGCCACACTGGCTCTGTGTGGCGCTGCGCTCGGCGGCGGGCGCCGGAGCGGCTTTGCTCGCGGCCTTGCTGGCGGCTGCGGCAGCGGTCGCCTTGGCGCGCGTCTGCGCCACAGCAGCTGCGGGAGGCATCAGGCAGAACAAGCCCAGCAGCAGGGGCAGGTGCTGCAGCATGGCGTGCAAAGGGGCTGCCTTGCGCGCCGTTTTTTCGCCCCGGAAGTTATCGGTCCACATGAACCGTACTTGACCAGTTTGGGCGCCGAGCGAAGCCCGGAACAACAGGCCTTAGCCTGGGCAAATCAAGCGCCTAACTCAGCGTTCGCTCAGGGCTTCACGGGTCTTGAGCACCGGGCGCAGCAGGAAGCTGAGCACGGAGCGTTCGCCGGTCTTGATCTCGACCGTGGCGCTCATGCCGGGAATCACCGCCACGGTCTCGCCCTTGTAGCGCAGATTGTTGCGCTCGGAGCGGACCAAGGCCCGGTAGTAGCGGCCGGCACCGGTCTTGTCGGCCTCGCCCAGGGCGTCGGGGCTGATGTACTCAACCCGGCCTTCCAGGCCGCCATAGACGTTGTAGTCAAAGCCTTGCAGCTTGATCTTGGCCGGCATGCCAACGGCCAGATAGCCGACCTCGGCCGGCTTGATCTTCGTCTCGATCAGCACCGCATCGGTCAGGGGCACGATCTCCATGATGGGCGAACCGGTCGTGATGACGCCGCCCAAGGTATTGGCGCGGATGTTCTTGACCATGCCGCGTACAGGCGAGGTCAGCACGGTGCGCTTCAGGGCATCGTCGCGCACCACCATCTGCTCGTCCTGCATGGCCAGCTCGTTCTGCAATCGCACCAGCTCGGAGCTGGCCTCCTGGCGGAAGCGGCTGATGCGCTCGCTGCGCTGCTGCTGCAGCTCATTGACCTGACGCGACAGGTGCATGACCTCGACATTGGACATCAGCCCCTTGGCCGCCATGTCTTGCGACACCTTGAGCTCGCGGCCCAGCATGCCGATGCTGCGCTCGATGCTGGCCACGGCCTCATCGAGCAGACGCTGGCGAGCGGCATAGGCTGCGGCCTCAGCGGCGACGATGGCCGGCACGGCATTGAGCTCGGCCGGGAACTGCAGGGGCTTGCTGGTGGCCTCGGCCGTCAGGCGGGCCACGGTGGCGCGTGAGGCCAGACGCTTGACCTGCCCCTCGTTCTGCTGCGCCTCGACCCGGGTCGGGTCCAGTTTGGCCAGCACCTGGTCTTTCTCCACCCGGTCGCCCTCGCGAACCAACAGCTCGCGCAAGATACCGATCTCAGCGCTGGCGATCACCTGCTCGCGCCCATCAGGCACGATCACGCCCTCGCTGCGGCTGAGCTGATCGACCTCGGTGAAGGCCGCCCAGAGCACGGCCGTGACCAGGGCCGCCAGCAAGAGGTAGAGCGCCCAAGTGACACGCGGCAATGGTTCATCAACCTGCGCGGCCGCCAAGCTGCTCAGAAATGCCTTGTCGCTTTGACCGACGCTCATGAATTCCGTCCCATCCCCATCATTTGCTTCTTGTTCATCGTGGCGCTGACTGCTGCCTGCACAGGCATGGCCTCAAACTGAGGCGGAGCGCTGCACGGGCTGGGCTGCAGGGTGCAGATGCAGATTGGACGCATCGCCCGCCGCAGGCTGGCTCGGGCGCACGCCGGACAGGGCCGCCAAGACCTGGTCGCGCGGGCCGTCCATGACCAGGCGGCCCGAATCCATGACCATGATGCGGGTCACCAGCTCCAACACCGCTGGACGGTGCGTGACCACCACCAAGGTGCAGGCGCCGGCCGCATCGCGCAGCTGGCGCAAAAAAGCCACCTCGGACTGGGCATCCATGGAGCTGGTCGGCTCGTCCATCAAGAGAATCTGCGGCTTGGTCACCAGGCTGCGCGCCAAGGCCACCAGCTGACGCTGGCCGCCCGACAACAAATTGCCCATTTCGCCGACCGGCAAGTCCCAGCCCATGGGGTGGTTGGCGACGACACGGTCCAGGCCGGTCAGGCGTGCCACCTCGACCAGGCGGCTGGCGTCGATATGGGCGCGACCCATCAACACGTTGTCGCGCAAGCTGCCATGGAAGAGGCGCGGGTCCTGCGAAACAAAACCGACCCGGGCCCGGAACTCGGCCGGGTCGACCTGGCGCAAGTCGATGCCGTCCACCTCGACCATGCCCTCGGTCGGCAGGTAGAGGCCGGCCAGCATGCGCAAGACCGTGGACTTGCCGCTGCCGATGCGGCCCAGCACAGCGACACGCTCGCCCGCGGCCAAACGCAGGCTGACGGCACGCAAGACCTTGGGGGCACTGCCCTCGCCTTCCATGGGATAAGAGAAGCTGACGTCGTGCAAGCCCATGCTGCCCGAGACGCGGGACAGCGGCACATAGTTGCGGCTGGCATCGCGCTCGGTCGGGCGGGCCATCAGTTGATTGAGGGCGATGAAGGCCGCTTGCGCGCTTTGGTAGCGCGAGGCCAAGCTGACCACGCTGTTGAGCGGCGCCATGGCGCGGCTGGCAAACATGATGGCGCCCATCAAGGCACCGGCCGTGATGCTGCCGTCCTCGATCAGATAGACGCCCCAGACCAGCATCACCAGGGTGATGACCTGCTGCATGCTCATGGCGACATTGCTGCTCAGGCTGTTCAGGCCGCGGCTGCGCATGGCGGCATCAGCGGCAATCGCTGTGCTGGTCTCGTAGCGCTGCACAAAGCGGCCTTCGGCGCCCGAGGTCTTGAGATCCTCAAGTCCTTCAATGGCCTCGACCAGGGTGCCCTGCAGATCGGCCGTTTCGTTCATGTGGCTGCGCACGGCATTGCGCATCTGGCTCTTGATCGCAAAAGTCAGGGCCAAGGTCAAGGGAATCGCGCCGACCAGAACCCAGCCCAGCGGACCGCCGACCATGAAGGCCATCAGCACGAACAAGGCAATGAAGGGCAGATCGGTCACCACGGTGACGCTGGCCGAAGCGAAAAACTCACGCACCACCTCGATCTGCGAAATCGTGCTGGCATAGGAGCCGGCCGAGGCCGGCTTGTGCTCCATGCGCACGCCCAGGGTCTGGCGGAACAACTTGGAGCCGATGATGAGGTCGGCCTTGCGGCCGGCAATGTCGATCACATGGGTGCGCAGCTGGCGCGCGCAGAGGTCGAAGATCACGGCCAGACCAGCACCCAGGGCCAGGGTCCACAAGGTGACGAAGGACTGGTTGGGAATGACCTTGTCGTAGATGACGGTGGTGACCAGGCCGGTCACCATCATCAGGACATTGCTGAGCAAGGCCGCCACCATGGCGGCACGGTAATAAGGGATGAAGCGCTTGAGCGTGCCCCAGAGCCAGTGGCTGCCGTCGGTGCGCAGCAGCGGCTCGCCGCGGTTGCTCGCCTGCGAGGTTTCGGGCAGGGTCAGCAGCATCAGGAAGCCGCTGTACTCGGCCTCGAGTTCGCTGGCCGTGGCGGTGCAGACATTGGCGTCCGCCCCCGGGAACACCACCTCGTAGTGGACCTCGGCGCCTTCGCTGGCCGGCTCCAGGCGGCGCACCAGCACGCAGGCGTCGCCGCCATTGAGCAGCATCACCGCGGGCAGCAGCAAGGGACTGACTTCCTCGATCTTCTTGCGCGCCAGGCCCGCGCTGTAGCCGGCCTCGCGCATCAGGCGCAGTGCCTGGTCGGGACTCAGTGCCCCTTCGAAATGACTACCGGCGCAGAGCGACTCGGCCGAGCGCGCCCGACCGAAATGCTGGGTCATCCAGACCAGGGCATGGAGCAAGGGGTTGCCGACATCGGAGCCGGCCTCGGCCTGCCAGCTCTCGTCCGCCACTTGGGCTTGCGCGGGCGCGGCGCTGCGATCGGCAGCCAGGTAGATGCCGGGCTGCGCCGCTGGCTTGCCGCCGTCAAAAAATGGGTCGTGTCGCTGAGTCACGTGAGTCCTTCAGCGCGAAGGGGATCGCAGCGCTCAACGCACATCGCGTTCTCGCTGCGACAGGGCCATGGCTTCCAGCTTGTTTTCGAGGTCCCGCACCAGGCCGGGAATGTCGAAGAGCTTGGACTGCCGTCCCTGTTCGCGCAGAAAGCGCTTGTAAGACTGCGCTCTCGCCGGATTTTGGCCGATTTGGACCGCACGCTGCTCATACTCAGTCAGCGAATACGTGACAAGGTCCGGTAAACCGACATTGCTGAGCAAGCTGCCGGCCATGCGCGAAATGTAGGTGCGGCCGGACCGGGTCAGCATGGGCGTGCCCATCCACAGGCAATCGCTGGCCGTGGTGCCGGCGTTGTAGGGGAAGGTGTCCAGCACCAGATCCGCCAACACGAAGCGGGCCAGATACTCGGGCGGCGCCACCCGGGGCGCGAAGATCAGGCGCTCGGCCGCGACACCATGGGCGGCGGCGACCTTGAGCATATTGTCGTGGGCCCACTCGTTGTCGGCGAGCAGCCAGAACACGCTGTCCGGCACCTGCTGCAGGATGCGCATCCAGCAACTGAACATTTCTTCGCTGAACTTGTGGTTGTTGTTGAAGCTGCAGAAGACAAACTTGTCTTCCGGTAACTGATACTGGGCGCGGGTCGGCTCGGCGCCGACCTGACGCTGGCGGTCGCTGATCTGGTAACAGTGGTCGAGGTAGATAGGCCGCTCGGTGCAGTAGGGCAAATAGTCCTCGGGCATGACGAAACGGTCGGCGATCATCCAGTCCACGCCCGGCAGGGCCGAGGTGGCGGGCAAGCCCATCCAGCAGGCCTGGATCGGCGCCGGACGGTAGGCCAGGATATTGGGCCGGGCACCATTGGTGAGCCCTTGCAGGTCGATCAGCACATCGATGCCGGCTTCGGCAATCAGGCGGGCAGCCGTGTGGTCGTCGACGCCGGCCAGACGCACATGGTGGTCAAAGCCTTGCAGGATGCGAGCGCGCAGCGCCGTCCCGTCGTCGCGGCTCCAGCAGAAGGCATGGGTCTCGAAGCGCTCACGGTCATGCAGGCCATAGAGCTCGGCCGTCATCAGGCCCACCGCATGCATGCAGAGGTCGCCCGAGAGATAGCCAATCTTGATGCGGCCGCTGCGCGGCTTGCGCTCGCTGGCCAGCTCATGCAGCGGCCGGCCCTTGTAGTTCAGCACCTTCTCATGGACGAAGCGCTGCGCCACCATCAGCTGCAGCGCCGGGTCATCGCTGGCGCTGAGCATGGCCAGCAATGAGGTACCGACCAGCAACTGGTTCTGCGTCAGCTCGCCCACGGTTTGGTAGACCGGCCAATCGCATTGCTTCTGGCGGATGTGTACATAGTGCTGAACCACCGAGCCCTGGCTGGGCTTGAGCTCCAGACTGCGCCGCATCAGGGCCTGCGACTCCCCATAGCGCTTGTGCGTTTCCAGCATGCGCGCGCTGTTGTTCAGGGCATGGAGGAGCAAGTCCAGTGATTCCGGGCCCTTGCGGAGCAGGCTGTCATCGGCAGCGACGCGCTGCCATTCAGCCAGCGCTTCGTCGATGCGGCCCAGGTGTTCGAGCTGATGGCCCAGGTTCAAGCGGGCCTGGGTGAAGCCCTCGTTTTGACTCAGGGCCAGGCGGTACGCATTTTCGGCCGCCGCGTGCTGCTGCAGATTGCCCAGCAGAGTGCCCCAGTTGTAGCAGGCGACATGGCGCATGGGCGAAGGCGTGCTGGCGATCCAGTTCTGGTAGACCAAGGCAGCGGCCTCCAGCTGACCCGCCTGCTGCAGGGTTCCGGTGCGGTCCATCAGTTCCGCCAGTTCCATCTGCCCGGAGCGGGCCCGGCTCAGCAATTGCTCGACATCATTCATGGCGGCCTTGGGGCGGGTGGCGGGCGGTGTGGAAAGGTCCATGGCAAGGGTGGCCGCGGTGACGGCGCAAAGGTGGTGCAAGCGGCGCTCGGTACCAAAGCCCTGGCGCTGAACCCCGAACGCAGACGCGGGCAGAAGCTCAGCCGGCCCCAGGGCCATCAGACCGGTCGCTGAGACTCGATGGTAGGAGCGCAAGGCCCTGAAAGGCGGGTCGATTAGGGCGGGAAAGCCTCGCCTATTCGAACCATGGCGGGGCCGCTGCGCCGGGGCGCAGCCCTTCTGGGCGCAGTGCGCCCGCCAAGAGCTCCGCGCAGGATTTGCTCGGTCTTGGCCAGCCATTTCCAGGCTTCATGCCAATGGCCGACTGATCAGAATCACTTCACCCTGTAGGAGGGGGAGGCGGTCGAACCCGACCGTCGAATGAACAACAACACCACATCAAATGTTGAATGACATTCTGAGCCGTTGGGCCAGACGGCGCGCCGCGTCCCTGCATCGCCTGCCATCCAGCGGCGGTGACAGCAGCCACATGGCCTCCGGGCGCAGCGGGCAGGCCGCGGACACGATCTGGCAAAGCATCCTGCGCTGGATACCGGGCGAGGTCGACCCCTGGGGCGCGGCCAGCCCGCCACCCCACCAACGCAGCGACAACATGCCCGCCGCCCGGGCCGAATTCGAGGCCTGCTTGCACGGGCTGGACAGCGAGCGCATCTCCGAGTTGCAACGCTGCATCCGACGCAGCCGCAGCCTGCGCGACCTCTGGCACCTGCGCACGTGGTTGTACACCGAGGTGGCGCGCAGCTTCTCGCAAGCCGAGGCCGAGTTGCGCCTGCACGCACTGCAGCCCTTCTTTCAAGGCCAGGCCAAGCTGCGTGCCGATGCGGCCGCCACGGCACAGCCGCGCCACTAGAGCCCGCACGGTCATGAACGACACCCTCGCCTCGCCGGCCGTCAGCGGCCGCATCGCCCTGCGCCGCAGCTTTGTTGAACTCAAGCTGTGCTTTATGCAGGCCGCGGCCACCGTGGGCGGAGTCACGGGCCTGCATCTGCAAACCCTCGTGCGACAGTCCAGCGAACCGTCCGAACTCTGGCTGCTGCGCAGCAGCCTGCTCGCGGCCCTGGCCCGCCAGGGTGAAAGCGGCCTGGCCCATTGCACACGCATACAACTGGCCTCGCAGCGGGTCTACCCCGAGCGCCGGCGCCCCTGAACCGCCCGCCGGCACGGCCACACTTGCGTCAGGGTGCAAAATAGCCCTCACGCATGAAAATCATCATCCTTGACGACTATCAGGACGCGGTGCGCAAGCTGCACTGCGCGGCCAAGCTGGAGCACCTCAATGCCAAGGTCTTCACCAACACGGTGAAAGGCAACGGCCAGTTATCGATACGGCTGCGCGATGCCGAGGTGCTGGTGCTGATCCGCGAACGCACCCAGTTCCCCCGCCAGCTGCTGGAAAAGCTGCCCAAGCTCAAGCTGATCGCTCAGACCGGTCGCATCGGCAACCACATCGACATCGAAGCCTGCACCCGCCTGGGCATTGCCGTGGCCGAAGGCGTGGGCTCGCCGGTGGCACCGGCCGAACTGAGCTGGGCGCTCATCATGGCCGCCATGCGCCGCCTGCCGCAGTACATCGGCAACCTCAAACATGGGGCCTGGCAGCAGGCCGGGCTCAAGGCCGGTTCCATGCCGCCCAATTTCGGCGTCGGCATGGTCTTGCGCGGCAGGACTTTGGGCATCTGGGGCTACGGCAAGATCGGCCAGTTGCTGGCTGGCTACGGCCGCGCTTTCGGCATGCAGGTGCAGGTCTGGGGCAGCGAAGCCTCGCGCTTGCGCGCCCAAAGCGACGGCCTGATCGCCGCCGAAAGCCGGGAAGCTTTTTTTGCCAGCAGCGATGTGCTGAGCCTGCACCTGCGCCTCAGCGATGAAACACGCGGCCTGATCACCCCCGAAGACCTGGCGCGCATGAAGCCCACGGCCCTGCTGGTCAACACCTCGCGCGCGGAACTGCTGGCCGACGGCGCCCTGGTCTCGGCCCTGAATCGCGGCCGGCCCGGCATGGCCGCCATCGACGTGTTCGAGAGCGAACCGATTCTGCAAGGCCACCCCTTGCTGCGCCTGGAAAACGCGGTTTGCACCCCGCACATCGGCTATGTCGAACAGGACAGCTACGAGATGTATTTCAACGCGGCCTTCGACAACATCCTGAACTTCATCCGGGGTGAGCCGACCAATATTGTGAATCCGGAAGCGCTGAAGGTTCTGCGATGAGCACACCCGCGCCCGAGCTTGCGCTTGTGCCAGGTGCACCGCAAGGCCCGGCCTCGCTCTGGGTTCTGTACCTAGCCTTCAACCGCTTGGCGCTGCAGGGTTTTGGTGGCGTGCTGGCTGTGGCGCAGCGCGAACTGGTGGAGCGACTGGGCTGGCTGAGCCGCGAAGAGTTTGTCGAAACCCTGGCCATCGCCCAGGTGCTGCCCGGGCCCAATGTGGTCAATCTCTCGCTGATGATTGGCGACCGCTACTTCGGCCTGCGCGGTGCTTTTGCGGCACTGGCCGGCATGTTCGTCCTGCCCTCGCTACTGGTGCTGAGCATGGCAGCGCTCTACGGCAGCGTGGCCCAGCATCCCGTGGTGGGCAACGCACTGCGTGGCATGGGAGCGGTCTCGGCCGGCCTGATTCTGGCCACCGGCCTCAAGCTGCTGCCGGCTGTGCATCGCAATCCCATGGGCCGCGTGCTGGCGGCTGTGTTGGCCGTGGCCACCGTGGTGGCGGTGGTGTGGCTGCGCTTGCCCCTGCCCTGGCTGGTCCTGCTGCTCGGCGGCCTGGGCATGGCGGCCGCTTGGCGCGGCCTTGCTCAGGCGCCTGACAGCGCATGATGCTGAGCGCTGCGCATGCGGATCTGCTGGACCTGTTCCTGCATTTCCTGACCCTGTCCCTGCTCTCGATCGGCGGCGCCATCAGCACCGCCCCGGACATGCACCGCTACCTAGTCGGTGAACGGCACTGGCTCAGCGACACCGAGTTCACCTCCTCGATCGCCCTGGCCCAGGCGGCGCCTGGGCCCAACATCCTGTTTGTGGCCGTGCTGGGCTGGAATGTGGCGGGCCTGAGCGGCGCCTTTGCCGCCATGGCCGGCATCATGCTGCCCTCCACCACCCTGGTGCTGGCCGCCACGCGCTGGGCGCGTCGCAACAAAGACAGCCTGGGTGTGCGCGCCTTCTCGGCCGGCATGGCGCCGCTGACCCTGGGCCTGATGCTGGCCACCGGCTGGCTGCTGGCCGAGCCCTACCTGCGCCTGCCCGAGCACCGCCTGGCCACCCTGGTCCTGATGGCCGGCACGGTGCTGCTGACGCTCAAGACCCGGATCAGCCTGGTCTGGATGGTGATGGCGGGTGGGGTGCTGGGGGCGCTGGGCTGGGTGTGAAGGCGGGTCGCCTTCACAGATTGAAAGAAGGCTACGGCGCTTACAGGTCCGCACTTCAGGGCCAGCCGGTGTCGGCCAGCTGATTCCTCGATTTCTTCACCCATCAGGACAAGGCCTGGCGCATGAAGGTCGGTGAGACCCGCCTGCACACTGACGATAGAAATCCGCTCACAGACGACCTTGTGACTTCGTGCAAGCGCGAGGCCGGACACCGGTCCTTCGACATCAAGCCCGCCCCGTCGATGCGCCTCAAGCCAAGGAGTGTGTGAGGGTTCGGTAAGAACGTCGCAGCATGGGCCTGCAGGAACAGCTCTGTGATTGAGGGCTGGGCCTGTCATCTTCGTTCGAGACACACAGGGCCGGGGCCTGGGCTCCACAGAATCGGCCGCTCTTGCAACTCCCTGAGCCCAAGTCACCATGCACAACACCACCCAACACACCCGCCAGCGCCGCCGCGCACTGGGCACCGTTCTGACCCTGCATCTGCTGCTGGGCAGCCTGTTGCCTGCGGCGCCTGCTCATGCCGAACCCGAGCGCCATGCCCAGGAGAACCTGGCGACCAGCCAGCTGATCGGGCTGGACGTGAACCTGCAGATCGAAAAAGCCACGCCGGCCGCCTCGCTCCCCAACCAGGGTGCGATCGTCAAGCGCTACCTGGCGTTCGGGCGCTGGACTTCTCAGGGCGCCGGCGGCACTGGCCACCGCCCGGCCAGCGGCAGCTACCAGCTGCGCCATGCCGGCCCCAACACCTTGGAAGAACGCACGGTGGACGACAGCGGCTACGGCCAGTCCACCACCCGCTACAGCTTCGAGCACCCACGCGGCGGCACCTGGGTGCAGAGCTTCAACAATGGTCAACAGCAACTCAGCGGCCATTTCAGCACCGCGCCCAGCCAGCCCAGCCCCGCCGAGAAGCTGGCCCCGGCCAGCAATGCTGGCCTGCATGTGGCGCTGATCATCAAGAGCGCAGTGGCACCTTTGTTGCCGCCCGACGTTTACCCCTCGGCCGGCCTGGTGCTGCAGAGCTATGCCAGCGACGGCACGCTGAGCTTCCAGGGCTTTGGACCCGGCACCCTCAACTCCAAGGGCACGTACATCTACAAGCGACTCTCGGCCAACACGGCAGTGGAGGAAACCATCCAGACCAGTGACTTCTTCAAGGAGCCCTATACGATGGTCTACACCTTCAAGACCCCCAACTCCGGCACCTGGTATCAGAACTTTTCCGATGGCCTGATCCGCTTTTCCGGAACCTTCGACACCTTCCCGCGTTGACCCACAGATTCGGGCGGCGCGTAGCCGCCCATTCATCGACATGACCCTCAATGCCGAAGCGCTGAAAGCCTGGCTGCTGTTCTCCTTCAGCCTGGGCTGCTGGACCTTGCTGACCCTGCTGCTGAGCCGGCGCGGTGAACGCCGCAACCGACTCACGATGGCGCTCTTCGTGGGCTTGCTCTTGCTACCGCCCTTGCAGGCCTATCTGGAGCTGGCACTGGGTGGAACGGCCCTGCCCTGGCTGGACCTGCTGCGCTATCGGCTGACCTGGGCGTATGGGCCCTTGCTGTGGCTGTGCCTGCACCAGGCCCTGCTGCTTCCGGCGCTGCCTGGGCGCCAGCTGCTGCTGCACGCGCTGCCGATGCTGAGCGTCTGCGCCCTAGGGCTGGCGCAGGCCGAGTGGCTCGGTTCGCCGCTGCTCGTCGCTGCGCTGCTGCTGCAGGTCTTGATCTATGCCGCCAGCGGCGTGCGCTTGCTGATGCGGCACCGTGCGCGGCTGGCACAGCTGACGCAAGGGCATCGCAACAGCAGCTATTACTGGCTGCTCTATCTGGCCGGCGGGCTGCTGGTGGCCACCTGCTTTGATCTGGTGGTGCACGCCATGGCCTGGCAGGGGCAACTGCCGCCACGCGCCTTGCTGCTTGGCGCGGCCCTGCTGCTGGCCCTGTATGTGGACTTGATGGCGCTGTTCGCGATCTACCAGCCCGAGGTGTTCGTGGCCGAGTCGGGCGGCACCGAGGAGGCCGCTCCCCCGGCACCGCTGCCGGGGGTCCAGTTGGCCGCAAGCCCGGCCGAGCCGCCCAAGGGTGCGCCCTTGCGGGTGGTGGAGCTGTCTCCAGAGTTGGCTCGCGAGCTGGCCCAGCGTCTGCAAGCGCTCGCGCAGCAGCACAAGCCCCATCTGGACGAGCACATGTCGCTGGGCAAACTGGCGGCCCTGCTGGATCTGACCTCGCACCAGCTCTCCGAGCTGCTGAACCTGCACATGGGCAGTAGCTTCTACGACTATCTGAACGAGCTGCGCTACCAAGAAGCCCTGCAACTGCTGGAGCAGCCGGAGGGCCTGCAGGCCCTGACGGTGGCCGACATCGCCTACCGCGCCGGCTTCAACAACCGCAACAGCTTCTACAAGGTCTTCAAGGACAAGACCGGCCTCACCCCGGCCGAATACCGCAAGCGCTGGGCCAAGCAAGCCTGAGCCTGGGGCGAATTTCCCAGCTGTGCGCGTATGCCTTGGAGTTGGCCTCCGCAATGGACCTGCCGCCTCGCACCATCACGGCTCACGGCTCATGCGCCAAGCGGTAGTCACTTTCGGCAACAGCCGCCGCCGACACTGGCGGTGCCCGAGCAGCGGATTTACTCTGCGGCTTGCCGGCCTGGCGCTGGCCGGCCTGTGCATTTGACAGGCGGCCTTGGCCGCAGAGCCAGCCACGCTTGAGCTGGGCTCGGACGTTGATGACCCGGTGATCGATACCGGACTCTTCAAGCAGCCTGTCTATGGCCGAGGCATTCAAGCGCCTGAAAATGCAGCTGGAGCGTGGCGAAATCGATGGCGAAACGATGCGCCGCCCTGCCCTCAAGCCGATCGAGCAGTTCGAGATCGGCAAGCAGGTTCCGATCACGACCTGGCTTTTGGGCGGCCAACCCGCAATTGCGCACCTTCACATGGCCGAACTGGCGCTTGATGACCCGAAACCGGTGCTCCACCTTGGCGTACCAACTTGTCAATCAGGCGGCCCATCTCTTCAAGGAACACGCGGCGCCACATGCGCTGGCTCAATGGCCCCAGTCCAAAACATGCCTGCTTCAGGAGCTGAACGGTGTCTGCCACTCAAGCTCCGTGCTTGCAGCTTTGCCGGGGGCATATGCTGACCCTGCTTAGCCTCGCAAGATCGAGAGAAGGCTGCTAGCCCACCAAAGACTAAATGAAGGCTACTAGCCCTCAAAGATCAAAAGAAGGCTACTAGCCTTCTTTTGTCCCGAAGATTTTGTCGCCGGCGTCGCCGAGGCCGGGAATGATGTAGCCCTGCTCATCCAGATGGCTGTCGATAGCCGCAGTCCAGCAGCGCACATCGGGGTGGGCCGCGGCAAGCGCGGCGACACCTTCGGGTGCGGCGACCAGCACCAGGGCACGGATGTCCTTGCAGCCGCGCTTCTTGAGCAGGTCGATGGTGGCGATCATGGAACCACCGGTGGCCAGCATCGGGTCAACGATCAGGGCGGTTCGCTCGTCGAGCTGGCCCACAAAGCGCTCGAAGTAATGGACCGGCTGCAGGGTCTCGTGGTCGCGGGCCAGGCCCACGACCGAGATCTTGGCGTTCGGAATCATGTCCAACACGCCGTCCATCATGCCCAGACCCGCACGCAAGATGGGCACGACCGTGACCTTGCGGCCAGCAATCTGGTCCACGGCCGTCGGGCCGCTCCAGCATTCGATCGTGGTCTTTTCCAGCGGAAAGTCGGCCGTCGCCTCATACGCCAGCAGACGCCCGACTTCGCCCGTCAGCTCGCGAAACTTCTTGGTCGAGATGTCGGCCTCGCGCATCAGACCAATCTTGTGTTTGACGAGGGGGTGCTGGACTTCAATGACGGCCATGGCTGTGCTCTTCTTGGGTGCGAAAAAGTGGGAGCCGCCGATTATCCCTGGCTGGGGCGGCGTTGGCGCAGCGCCTCGTAGAGGCACACCCCTGCTGCGACCGAGACATTCAGGCTTTCCACAGCGCCCAGCATGGGAATGCTGACCAGCTCATCGCAAGTCTTGGCGGTGAGCTTGCGCAGGCCGTCGCCCTCAGCGCCCAGCACCAGGGCCACCGGGCGGTTCAGATCGATGTCGTAGATCGACTTGGTCGCCTGGTCCGAGGTGCCGATGATCCAGATGTCGCGCTCCTTCAGTTCATTGAGCGAGCGAGCCAGGTTCGTCACCATGAGGTAAGGCACGGTCTCGGCCGCGCCGCTGGCGACCTTGGCCACGGTGGCGTTCAGGCCCACGGCATGGTCTTTGGGTGCGATCACGGCGTTGGCGCCGGCGCCATCGGCCACGCGCAGACAGGCGCCGAGGTTGTGCGGGTCGGTCACGCCGTCCAGCACCAGCAGCAAAGGCATCACCTCGGCCGCCTCCAGATCTTCCATCACGGCGTCGAGCGAATGTTGCATGGCCAGAGGCTGCACGCGGGCAACCACGCCCTGGTGGCGGCTGCTGCCGGCCAGCTTGCCCAGGCGATCGTCATCGCTGTCCACCAGCTTGGCGCCGGCCTCGGTGGCGCGCTCGACAAACTGGCGCATGCGCTGATCGCGCCGGCTGGCGTCGACATGGATCTCGCTGATCGATTTAGGGTGCGTCTTCAGGCGCACGGTCACGGCATGGAAGCCGAAGAGAATTTTGTTGCTGCTGCTCATCCCCGCATCGTAGCGGCTGCGCTCAACAAACCGATCAAAACCGGCTGATG
Organism: Paucibacter sp. DJ2R-2; assembly: GCF_025717675.1. Lineage (GTDB taxonomy): Bacteria > Pseudomonadota > Gammaproteobacteria > Burkholderiales > Burkholderiaceae_C > Paucibacter_A. The sequence goes on along the minus strand of NZ_JAJIRT010000011.1, from coordinate 24,167 downwards.
CAGCATGTAGAAACTCAAGGACCAGCGGCCCAGCACCGCCAAGGGCTGCAGCGGCGCCGCCAAACCGCCGGCCAGCCAGGCCGGGCGCGCGGCCAACAGCCAACGGCCGCCGGCATAGCCCCAGAGCATCATGCCCAGCCAAGGCAGGACCGGCACATAGTCCTCGGCAATCGGCAAGCGCGTGACCAAGCCAACCCAGTTGGTCCAGCGACTGTCAAAGAAGGGATGAGTCCAAAACTGCGGCGCACTCCAGGCCAGCAGGCCCAAGCCCAGGCAAGCCCAAAGCGGCAAACGCGGCCCGAGCGCGCGCAGGATCAAGAGCATCAAGGCCATGCCGTGCAAGACGCCAAAGCTGATGAAGCTGCGCGGGAACATCAGCGCCGAACCGGCACTGACCAGCAAGGCACAGCCCGCCACCTGGGCCCAGCGCCGCCAGAAGCGCGACCAGGGCTGGCCCTGGTGCAAGGCCAGGGCCTGACCCAGGCCGGCGCAAAGCAGAAAGAGGCTGACGATGGCCGTGCGCTGACCGGTCCAGAAGGGGTCGCGATAGAAGTTCTGCGTGATCCAGCCAAAGTGGTTGAGGTCAAAGCAGAAATGGAAAGCCGCCATCCAGACGATGGCGGCGCCGCGCAAGGCGTCGAGGCGAGGCACCCGCCTCAGCACTGAGGTCGGGGCGGGAATCAGATCGGGTGCCAAAAGCGTGCCGCGAGAAGAGTCAGAATGGCGGCAGTCTACGGGCAAGCCACCCGAATCACGACGCCGGACTTGAAACGCGGCTCAGCACAACGATCTCAAGCGCTGATCTCCTGGACCCTCTTCACCTCGCCCGATGAAACTGCCCACCACCCTTGCCTCCCAAGCCGCCCTGCTCGCTCTGGCCTTGCTGGCCGGTGTGGCCTTGAGTGCCTGCTGGCCCAATACCGCGCAGAGCAAACCGCAGGCCGAGCCCCGCGCCGTGCAGCCGCGCGGCCCGCTCGACGCCGCTGAACAGAACAACATCAACGTCTTCAAAAAGGTCTCGCCTTCGGTGGTCCACATCACCACCTTGGCCCTGAGCCGCGACCTGTTTTCCATGAACATCACCCAGCAGCCGCGTGGCACCGGCAGTGGCTTCATCTGGGACGATGCCGGTCATGTGGTGACCAATTTCCACGTCATCCAGGACGGTGACGCGGCCACCGTCACGCTGTCCGACCAAAGCAGCTACCCGGCCAAACTGGTCGGCAGCTTCCCCGACCGCGACCTGGCCGTGTTGCGCATCGAAGCACCCAAGGAAAAGCTGGCGGCCATCGCCATCGGCAGCAGCCGCGAGTTGCAGGTGGGCCAATCGGTCTATGCCATCGGCAACCCCTTCGGCCTGGACCAGTCGCTGACCCTGGGCATCGTCAGTGCGCTCAACCGCGAGATCGAGTCCGTGACCCGCCGCACCATCCGCGGCGCCATCCAGACCGATGCGGCCATCAACCCGGGCAACTCGGGCGGCCCCCTGCTCGACTCGGCCGGCCGCTTGATCGGCGTCAACACCTCGATCTACAGCCCGAGCGGCGCCAGTGCCGGCATCGGTTTTGCGATTCCCGTGGACGAGGTCAACCGCATCGTGCCGCGCCTGATACGCGACGGCCGCCTGATTCGCCCGGCTCTGGGCATCACGGCCGCGCCGGACAACGTCAACCGGGCGCTCAAGCTGCCCAAGGGCGTGGCTCTGCTGCGTGTGACCCCAGGCAGCCCGGCAGCACAAGCCGGCTTGCAGGTGTTCGCCCGTGGCCGCGACGGCAGCGTGATCCCGGGCGACGTCATCACCGCCGTCAACGAAGAGCCGGTGCGTGACCTTGATGAAATGCTGAGCCTGCTCGAGCGACGCCAGGTCGGCGAGCGGGTGACTCTGAGCTTGTGGAATGCCGGCAAGACGCGCAAGCAGGCCGTGCAACTGGGCAGCGCCGACTGAAGCAACAAGCGGCACTCTTCAGGCGCTTTCCCGGCTGGCAGGGCGCCGGCGCTGTGATACCGTCAACTCAACCCGTCCTTATCCGCGACCCAGCCGACCGGCGATGAGCCCGCAACCCCAGCCCCCGTCGCCCCCCATCGTCAGCCCCGCGCCTGAACGCCCGAGTCTCGTCCGCACACTTCTGGCTTACTGGCCGGCCCTGCTGACCGCCGTCATCAGCCTGGGCCTGTGCATCGCCCTGGCCTGGCTGCGCCACGGTCAGACCTTGGCCGAAGAGCAGGTGCGGGTGCAGCAGGAGCTGAACGCCCTGCGCAGCCGGCTCGAGGCCGTGGCCCAAACCACCTTCGCGCCCACCTTGGGCCTGGAGGCACTGATTCGCCTGGACGGCGGTATTTCCGAGGCGCGCTTTCAAGCCATGAGCGGCCAGGTGATCCGACTGCTGCCTCACGTCCGCAGCATCGTCGCCGCACCCAATGATGTGGCGGAGTTCGTCTACCCCCTTGCCGGCAATGAAGCCGTCCTGAACCTGGACTACCGCACGATTCCACGCCAGCACGAGCAAATTCAGCGGGCGCGTCAGATGGGCCAGCCCTTGCTCGTCGGGCCGGTCAAGCTGGTGCAAGGGGGCTACGGCCTGATCCAGCGCGTGCCGGTCTTTCTGCCAAATCGGCAAGGCGAGGCTCCGCAATACTGGGGCGTGATCTCGGTCGTGGCGGACCTGCAACGCTTCATGCAAAACACCGGGCTGGAGGGGCGCAGCGACCTCCGCTTGGGCCTCTACCTGCCTGGCCTCAAAGCCGGCAGCCTGGGCGATGCGATCTGGGGTGAACGCGGCCTGACGCAAGGCCAGCCCATGCTGCTCACCGTGAATCTGCCGGGTGCCGTCTGGATGCTGGCAGGCGTCCCGGCCCAGGGCTGGAGCCAGGGTCCGAGCTGGCGCTCGATGGAAACGGTTTTAGCCGCGGGAGTGAGCCTGGCGCTGACCTGGCTGGCCGGCCTGCTGGTCTACCGCCGCCGTCTTCTGCTCATCCACAACCAAACCCTGGGCGAAGAGATCAATCGCAGCCGCCAGGTGCAGGCAGCACTGGATGCCGAACAAGCCCGCTTTCGCAGCCTGACCGAGCTGTCCACCGACTGGGTCTGGGAGCAGGACCGCGAATTGCGCCTGAGCTTTGTCTCGCGCCCGGCGGAACGCGCCACCCAAGTCCCCTCGCAACTCTTGCTGGGCCTCAAGCGCTGGGAGTCACCGGCCCTGGTGCCGGGCACAGATTGGTCGTCCCACCAGGCCATGCTGGAACGACACGAGCCCTTTCGTAACTTCGAATATGCACAGTATGCGGGCGACGGCAGCATCCGCCATGTCAGCGTCTCTGGGGTGCCCTTCTTCGATGCCCAAGGTCAGTTCGCCGGCTACCGTGGCACCGGTCGAAACATCAGCGCAGCCAAAATCGCGCAGCAGGCCTTGATGGAGTCGCAGGCGGCGCTCACCGACACCTTGAATCGCCTGCAAGCCATCCTCGACTCAGCCAGTGACGTTGCCATCATTGCCACCGATCTCGCCGGTCGCATCACCGTTTTCAACCGCGGCGCGGAGCGCATGCTGGGATACAACGAGCGCGAAATGCTGGGGCGCTACCCGGATTTTCTGCACCGGCGCGAGGAGGTGCAGCAACGCGCCGTGGAACTCAGCGCGGCCCTGGGCGAGACCATCCAGGGCTTTGACACCTTTGTGGCCATGGCGCGGGTGCATGGCAGCGAAACGCGGGTCTGGACCTATCTGCGCAAGGACGGCAGCGCGCTCGATGTCTCCTTGACCGTCAGCATGGTGCGCGACCGCGGCGGCCCGGCCATGGGCTATCTGGGCATCGCACGCGACATCACGGAGCAGCGCCAGGCTGAGCGCGCCCTGGTCCAGCTCAATTCCGAGCTGGAAGACCGGGTCAGCAGCCGCACGGCCGAATTGACCGAGGCCATGCACAACCTGCGCCAGGCACAGGACGAGCTGCTGCGCTCGGAAAAAATGGCGGCCCTGGGCTCGCTGGTGGCCGGTGTAGCCCATGAGCTCAACACCCCGCTGGGCAATTGCCTGACCACGGCATCGACCCTGGAGGAGCGCACGCGCGAAATCCAGGCCGAGTTCAATGGTCCGGGCATGCGCCGCCAACACCTGGCCGACTATTTGCGCGACGCCGGCACCGCAGCCAGCATCCTGCTGCGCTCGCTGAGCACCTCGACCGAGCTGGTGGCGCATTTCAAGCAACTCTCGGTCGACCAGACCAGCTCGCAGCGCCGCGTTTTCGATCTGGCCAGTGCCCTGGACGATGTGCTCAGCCTGCTGCGCCCGCGCCTGCGCACGACGCCCTATCAGGTGGTGTGCGAGGTGCACACACCGCGCCCGCTGGACAGCTACCCCGGCCCGCTGGGCCAGGTGATCAACAACCTGGTGCTGAACGCCCTGCTCCATGCTTTTGGCGGCCGCGATCATGGGCGTCTGTCCATCCGCGCCGATGAGCTCTCGCCCGACTGGCTGCTGCTGGTCGTGGAGGACGACGGTGTGGGCATGAGCGAGGCGGTACGGCGCCGTGCCTTCGACCCCTTCTTCACCACCAAGATGGGCAGCGGCGGCACCGGGCTGGGCCTCAACATCGTTTACAACATCGTCACCGGCATCCTGGGCGGCCAGATCGAACTCAGCAGCGAGTTGGGCAAGGGCAGCCGCTTCACCTTCCGCCTGCCCTATGTGGCACCGCAGCTCTCCGCCAAAGCCCAGGACCGGGCCCATGACCCCAGGCCGGTGCCGAAGCCACCAGACGCCTAGACTGGTGGAATGACCTCGCTCTCGATTCTCGACCTCGCCCCCATTGTTGAAGGCAGCGATGCACGCAGCGCTTTGCTCAACAGCATCGCCCTGGCGCGCCACGCCGACAGCCTGGGCTACCAACGCTTCTGGGTGGCCGAACACCACAATATGGACGGTGTGGCCAGCGCTGCCACCGCGGTCTTGATCGGCCAGCTGGCCGCCGCGACCACGCGCATCCGGGTCGGCTCGGGCGGCATCATGCTGCCCAACCATGCGCCGCTGACCGTGGCCGAAGCCTTTGGTACCCTGGCCACGCTCTACCCCGGCCGGATCGATCTGGGCCTGGGCCGCGCGCCGGGCACCGACGGCCCCACCATGCGGGCCCTGCGCCGCCACCTGAGCAGCGCTTCTGAGGACCGCTTCCCTGAAAATGTGATGGAGCTGCAGGCCTATCTGGCGCCGGCCCGAGAGGGGCAGCTCGTGCGCGCCATCCCCGGCCAGGGCACCGAGGTGCCGATCTGGCTGCTGGGCTCCAGCCTCTACAGCGCCCAGTTGGCGGCCTATCTGGGCCTGCCCTTTGCGTTTGCCTCGCACTTCGCGCCCGAGCTGCTGCAACAGGCGCTCGATCTCTACCGCAGCCAGTACCGGCCCAGCGCGGCACACCCGAAATCCCACGCCATGGTGGCGCTCAATGTGATCGTGGCCGACAACGACGCCGAGGCGGGCCGCTTGTTCAGCTCCTTGCAGCAGCGCTTTCTCGGCATGCAGCGCGGCCAGCGCGGGCCGCTGCCGCGGCCGGTGGACAGCATGGCGCCGCTGTGGGCCGCGGCCTCGCCTGCCGAGCGCCTGGGGGCTGAGCGCATGCTGGCCGAATCCATTGTCGGCTCGCCGATGACGGTGCGCGCGGGCCTGCGCGCCACGCAGGAGCGCACCGGCGCCGACGAGTTCATCGTCGCCGCGGCGGTGCATGATTTCCAGGCCCGGCTGCGCTCCTACGAGCTGCTGGCGCAGCTCGCGGAGCTCAAGAGCTGAGCTATTGCCCCTGAGCGTGAGGATTTTCGTAGCGAGCGGCTGTCAGGCTAGGCGGACGGTGCACAGGAACCGGAACGTACTTTGGTACGTGAGGATTCCGAGCACCGGACCAATGACGCCTGGCGGCCGCGCAGTAAAAAATCAGCCCAGGGCTTTGCGGGCGTTGCGGAACATCCGCATCCACGGGCTGTAGTCGCTGACATCGCCCGAAGTCCAGCTCAGCTGCACATTGCGGAACACGCGCTCCGGGTGCGGCATCAGCACGGTGAAGCGGCCATCGGCGGTGGTCACCGAGGTCAGGCCGTCCGGGCTGCCGTTGGGGTTGAGCGGATAGGTCTCGGTGGCTTGGCCCGAATGGTCAACATAGCGCATGGCGCGTGCGACCTGGGCCGCATCGCCGCGCTGCGAGAAGTCGGCAAAACCTTCGCCGTGCGCCACGGCGATGGGCAGGCGGCTGCCGGCCATGCCCTGGAAGAACAGGCTGGGCGACTCCAGCACTTCCACCATGGCCAGGCGGGCTTCGAACTGCTCGCTCTTGTTGCGCGTGAACTTGGGCCAGTGCTGCGCGCCCGGGATGATGGGCGACAGCGCCGCCATCATCTGGCAGCCATTGCACACCCCGAGGGCGAAGCTGTCACCGCGGGCGAAGAAGGCCTTGAACTGCTCGGCCAGCACCGGGTTGAACATCACCGAGCGGGCCCAGCCTTCGCCGGCGCCCAGGGTGTCGCCGTAGCTGAAACCGCCGCAGGCCACAAAGCCCTTGAACTGCTCCAGCGTCACTGCGCCGGCCTGCAGATCGCTCATGTGCACGTCATAGGTGTCGAAGCCCGCCTGCGCCATGGCGTAGCTCATTTCGACATGCGAGTTGACGCCTTGCTCGCGCAGGATGGCCAGCTTGGGGCGGGCGCCGGTGGCGATGAAGGGCGCGGCCACATCCACGTTCGGGTCGAAGCTCAGATGCACATGGCGGCCGGGGTCGCTGGCCAGGCCCGCCTGGGCATGCTCGCTGTCGGCGCAGGCCGGGTTGTCGCGCAGCTGGTTGATGCGCCAGGACACCTCGTCCCAGCTCTTGTGCAGGTGTTCCAGCGATTCGCTGTAGACCTTCTTGGCATCGCGCCAGACCTCGACCTGACCATTGCCATTGGGCTTGCCCACCACATGGCTGAGCTTGGACAGGCCATGGCGGCGCAGCACCTGCAGCACGGCGTCGCGGTCGGCCGTGCGCACCTGCAGCAGCACGCCCAGCTCTTCGCTGAACAAGGCCTTGAGCGTCAGCTCTTCGCGGCGCGCACCCACTTGCGTGGCCCAGTTCTTGGCATCGCCGGTGTCGGCGCGGCTGTCGCTGACGCCGTCCCCTTCGATGACCAGCATGTCGACATTGAGGCTCACGCCCACATGGCCGGCAAAAGCCATTTCGCAGGCCGTGGCCCAGAGGCCGCCGTCGCCGCGGTCATGGTAAGCCAGCAGCTGGCCGGCGGCGCGCAGCTCATTGACCGCAGCGACCAGGCTCTTGAGCAAGCCGGCGTCGTCCAGATCGGGCACGGCGCCGCCAAACTGGTTCAGGGTCTGGGCCAGGATGGAGCCGCCCATGCGGTGCTGGCCGGCACCCAGGTCGACCAGGATCAGGCTGCTGTCGCCGACATCGGTCTTGAGCTGAGGGGTCAACGTGCCGCGCACGTCGGCCACCGAGGCAAACGCGGTGATGATCAAGGAGACGGGGGCCGTCACCTGCTGCTCGCTGCCTTGCGCATCGCTCCAGCGGGTGCGCATGGACAGGGAGTCCTTGCCCACGGGGATGGACACGCCCAGGGCCGGGCACAGCTCCATGCCGACCGCCTTGACGGTGTCGAACAGGGCGGCGTCTTCACCGGGTTCGCCGCAGGCGGCCATCCAGTTGGCGCTGAGCTTGACGCGTGGCAGCTCGATCGGCGCGGCCAGCAGGTTGGTGATGGACTCGGCCACCGCCATGCGGCCCGAGGCCGGGCCGTCCACGGCCGCCAGCGGCGTGCGCTCGCCCATGGCCATGGCTTCACCGGCGAAGCCCTTGTAGTCGGCCAGGGTCACGGCGCAATCCGCCACCGGCACCTGCCAGGGGCCAACCATCTGGTCGCGGCTGTTCAGGCCACCGACCGTGCGGTCACCGATGGTGATCAGGAAGCGCTTGGAGGCCACGGTCGGGTGGCGCAGCACGGTCTGGGCCACGCTGGCCAGGCTGACGCCGTTCAGGTCCAGGCTGCCGGCATCGCGGGCGACGCGGCTGACCTCGCGGTGCATCTTGGGCGGCTTGCCCAGCAGCACGTCCATGGGCATGTCCACGGCGCGCTGGCCGCCGGGGCCGTCTTCCAGGATCAGCTCGCGCTGCTCGGTGGTCACGCCGACCACGGCGAAGGGGCAGCGCTCGCGCTCGCACATGCGCTGGAACAGGTCCAGGCTGTCGGCGGCAATGGCCAGCACATAGCGCTCCTGGCTCTCGTTGCACCAGATTTCCTTGGGCGCCATGCCGGACTCTTCCAGCGGCACCTTGCGCAGATCGAAGACCGCGCCGCGATGGGCGTCGTTGACCAGCTCGGGGAAGGCATTGGAGATGCCACCGGCGCCCACATCGTGGATGGCCAGGATGGGGTTCTTCTCGCCCAGACCCCAGCAGTGGTTGATCACCTCCTGCACACGCCGCTCGATCTCGGGGTTACCACGCTGCACCGAGTCGAAGTCCAGGTCGGCGGTGTTGGTGCCGGCCGCCATCGAGCTGGCGGCGCTGCCGCCCATGCCGATGCGCATGCCGGGGCCGCCCAGCTGCACCAGCAGGGAGCCGGCGGGAAACTCGATCTTCTGCGTCTGGTCGTCGCGGATGGCGCCCAGGCCACCGGCGATCATGATGGGCTTGTGATAGCCGCGCTGAATGCCATCCACCTTCTGCTCGTAGACGCGGAAGTAGCCGTTCAGATTGGGGCGGCCGAATTCGTTGTTGAAGGCCGCGCCACCGAGCGGGCCTTCGATCATGATCTGCAAGGCGCTGGCGATGTGGCTGGGCTTGCCGACCGGGTTTTGCTCCCAGGGCTCGCTCAGGCCCGGCAGGTGCAGGTTGGAGACCGAAAAGCCGGTCAGGCCGGCCTTGGGGCGGGAGCCGCGGCCAGTGGCGCCTTCGTCGCGGATTTCACCGCCGGCGCCGGTCGAGGCACCGGGGTAGGGCGAGATGGCGGTCGGGTGGTTGTGGGTCTCGACCTTCATCAGCACATGGGCCAGCTCCTCGCGGGCCTGGTACTGAGGGGCGCGTTGGTCGCCGGCCGGCATCCAACGCTCGATGTGGTGGCCTTCCATGACCGAGGCATTGTCCGAATAGGCCTTGACCGTGTGCTGCGGGCTCAGCTTCTCGGTGTTGCGGATCATGCCGAACAGGCTCAGATCCTGGTCGACGCCGTCGACCGTGAACTTGGCATTGAAGATCTTGTGACGGCAATGCTCGGAATTAGCCTGCGCGAACATCATCAGCTCGACGTCGCTGGGGTTGCGCTTCAAGGTCTGGAAGGCGTTCTCGAGGTAATCGATTTCGTCTTCGGACAGGGCCAGGCCGAAGGTCTTGTTGGCGGCCACCAGGGCGGCGCGGCCCTGGCCCAGCACATCGACATGCTCCAGCGGCTGGGCCGTCTTTTCGTCGAACAGGTGGGCGGCGTCCTCGCGGGCCAGCAGCACGCTCTCGGTCATGCGGTCGTGCAGCAGATCGGCACAGGCGATCAGCTCGGCCTGGCTCAGGGTCTTGGTGCCGCCCAGCAGGCCGCTCTTGAGGGTGATGCGGTACTCGGTGACGCGCTCGACGCGGTGGATGTTCAGGCCGCAGTTGTGGGCGATGTCGGTGGCCTTGGAAGCCCAGGGGCTGACCGTGCCCAGGCGCGGCGCCACCACCACCAGATGGCCGTCTTCGCCGCCTGCGTAGACGTCGCCATAGTTCAGAAGCGCGGCCAGCTTGGCGCCAGCGTCCGCATCCAGGGCCGCATCGGCCCAGACCCAATGCACATGGCGCGCTTGCACACTGTTGATACGTTCGTTGATCGCCTGCAGCTGCGGCAGCAAGGCCTGAGCCCGGAAGGCGGATAGAGCGTTGCCGCCCTCGAAAGAAAGCAAGTGCTTGGGTGTTGCCATGGTGTCCCGCGTGGATGGCACGGCCAAGATGCCGTGTGAAGGTGCGGGATTCTACCGAGAGCGCGGGACCTGGCCGGACAAAGCAACGAAGGGGCCTGCCAAGAATTCCTGGCGGCCCCTCTTTGCTTCAGCGTTCCCGCGCTTCAGCGCTCGGTTTTCATGGCATGGACGATGGCGTCCACGCGGTCCAGCAGGGCGCCCTGATCCAGAGTGGTCAGCTCTCGGCCCTTGAGAACGCGGCGACCGCCGACCCAGACGTCGGAGACATGCTCGCGGCCGGCCACGTAGACCAGCTGCGCGTCGGCGTGGTAGACCGGGCGGCATTCCAGCGCGTCGAGCGAGACGGCCACCACATCGGCCAGCTTGCCCACTTCCAGCGAGCCCAGATCCGCCTCGCGGCCCATGGCCTTGGCGGCGCGGATGGTGGCCATTTCCAGCGCGGTACGGGCCGAGACGGTGGTGCTGTTTTGCGTCGTGCCCTTGGCCAGCAAGGCGGCAGCGCGGATCTCACCGAACATATCCTGGCGGTTGTTGGAGGCCGCGCCATCGGTGCCGAGGATGGTGTTGACGCCTGCCGCCTCCAGCGCCGTGATCGGCGCCACGCCCGAGGCCAGCTTGAGGTTGGAGTTGGGGTTGTGCACCAGATGCACGCCCTGGCGGGCCAGCATGGCGATTTCGTCCTCGTTCAGGTGCACCATGTGCACGGCCATCATCTTGCTGTTCAACAGGCCCAGCTTGTTCAGGCGCTCCAGCGGACGCATGCCGTACTGCTTCAGGCTGCCTTGCACCTCATCTTCGGTTTCGTGGATGTGGCAGTGCATCTGGAGGTCCAAGCGCTCGGACAGCTCGCGCAGCTTGACGAAGGTCTCGTCCGACACGGTGTAGGGCGCATGCGGCGCGCTGGTCCAATCCAGCAAGGCCTCCCCCTTGAACTGCTCGTAGGCGGCCACGCCCTTGGCGATGTAGTCGTCCGGGCCAGAGGCATAGCCGGTGGGGAAGTCGATCACATTGATGGACACGCCGGCGCGGATGCCCGAATCCACCGCGGCGCGGGCCATGGCCGTGGGGAAGAAATACATGTCATTGAGGTAGGTGACGCCACCGCGCAAGGCCTCGGCGGCCGAGAGCAGGCTGCCCTGGTAGGTCCAGTCCTCGCTGACCCACTTCTTCTCCAACGGCCAAATGTGGTTGTTGAGCCAGTCCATCAGCGGCACATCGTCGGCCACGCCGCGCAGCAGGGACATGGCCGAATGGGTGTGGCCATTGATCAGACCGGGGATCAGCACATGTTGACCCAGTTCCACGCGCTCCGCATCGGGGAACTGCGCTTCAGCCTCGGCCCAGGGCAGGATGGCGGCGATGCGCTCGCCCTTCATGACCAGGGCGTGCTCGTTCAGCACCTCGCTGCCGGGGGTCATGGTCAGCAGCCAGCGGGCTTTCAGGATCGTCGTCGTGCTCATGTTCGGGAACTCCGGGGATGAATGGGTGGATGGGGCCAGACTTTAGGCGGCGGGGCGGTCGAACGATGGGTCAAACACCTGCTCAAAAAGCGCCAGAAGTCGCGGGCCATCGACGGCCACGCAGACCTGCTGCACGGGGCTCTGGTCCCAGGGGGCCGTCAGACTGGCCGCGGGCCGGGTGTTCTGGATGGTCTGGCCCACGGCCAGGCCCTCGGTCACCACCCGCACCGGGCCGGCGCGCAGGGTGAACAGGCTCGGGTCGATGGCATAGGCAATCGCGCTGGCGTCATGGCCGTAGATGCCCTCGATGCCGGCCACGTTGTGATAGAAGTCCTGGTAGTGGCGGGTGGCCTGCCAGAGAAACTCGCCCACCGCAGCGCCCTGCCCGCCCCGGCCGCGCAGGCCGTCGAGGTAGGACTCCTGCATCACCACCGCATGGGTCACGTCCAGACCGACGACCACCACCGGCCAGGGCGCGGCCAACACCTGATCGGCCGCCTCGGGGTCGTTGATGATGTTGGCTTCGGCCACGGGCGTGACATTGCCGCTGTGGCCGTTCGTGCCAAAAGCGCCGCCCATGATGATGACCTGGGCCACCTTGGCGGCGATGCCGGGGTCATGCTGCAGGGCCAGGGCCAGATTGGTCATGGGACCGACGGCGATCAGCGTGATCTCGCCCGGTTCGGCATTGACCATGTCGCAGATCAGCTCATGCGCAGGGCGCGGGTCGAGCGGGGCCAGGTTTTGATCAGTCAGGGCCAATTCGGCGCGGCCGCCCAAGCCGTCTTCACCATGAACATGGGTGGAATGCGGCCGCGCGGCATGCGCGAACAAAGGGCCTGCAGCGCCGGCGGCGACGGGCACCGGTTGGCCGTAAAAGGCGCAGAGCGCGCGCGCATTGCGCGTGGTCACATCGATCGAGGCATTGCCGAACACCGAGGTCACGGCGCGCAGCTTCAGCGTCGGATGACGGGCCAGCAGGAACAGCGCCATGGCGTCGTCAATGCCGGGGTCGGTGTCGAAAATCACCGAGCGGGGGCGGTGCGAGAGATCAGTCATGACGGTACTGCTTCCAAAAACTCACTCGGAGAAGCCAATCGCTTCTCCTTCATCATTGATTCGTTCAGAGCGGCGCAAACGCGGCGCCCAATTCAGCGCGGCGCGGCATGGCATCTTGCACCCCGGGGCGGCTGACCGCCAGCGCAGCAGCGGCTTGCCCGAGGCGAACGGCCGCTTGCGCGCTCTGCCCTTCGGCCAAAGCTGCGGCCAAGCCGCCGACCAGGGTGTCGCCGGCGCCGACGGTCTCCACCGCCTTGACCGCTTGGGCCGGCAACAAGACCTGACCCTCGGCATTGCACAGCAATGCGCCCTTGGCGCCCAGCGACACCAGCACCTGGGCCGGCCCACGGGCACGCAAACACTCTGCCGCGGCGGCGACATCGAGCGATGCATCGCCGGCAGCCATCAACAAAGCCTCGGTCTCATTGACCACCAGCCAGTCGCTGAGCGCCAGCAGCTCGGCCGGCACAGCCAGGGCCGGCGCGGCATTGAGTACCGTGATGGCACCGGCCGCCCGCGCAATTTCGAAGGCCGCCAGAATGGCCGGCACCGGCACCTCCAGCTGAGCCACCACCACGGCGCTGGCTTGCAGTTGCTCACGGGCAGCTTGAACATCGGCCGTGCTCAGCTGGGCATTGCTGCCCGGCACGTAGACGATGGCGTTCTCGCCGTCGCGGCTGGCCACCATGATGACGGCGATTCCTGGCAAAGCTTCAGGGTCGCGGTGCACGGCGCGGCAATCGATGCCCTCACCCTCCAGCGCCTGCAGCAGCTCACTGCCGTACTGGCGCGTGCCTACGCGCGACAGAAAAGCCGCATGGGCACCGAGGCGGGCCGCAGCCACAGCCTGGTTGGCGCCCTTGCCTCCGGGTGTCATCACAAAGCACTCTCCCACCAGAGTCTCGCCCGGCTCGGGCAAGCGCTCGGAATGGGCCAGCATGTCGATATTGAGGCTGCCGACCACGGTCACGCTGCGTGCTGTCATCTTGAGTTCTACCGATTTCAAAATCAGGGGGCGACCAGTGCCGCCTCGGGTGCGGCCGTGCTCTCGCGCACAACCAGGCGCGGGGTCAACAAAACATCTTTCAGAGCGGCACCCGGGTTCTCGATGCGTTCGATCAGCACGCGGCCGGCCTCATGGCCCAGCTCCTTGATGGAGCAGCCCACCGTGGTCAGCGCCGGAAAGACGTAGCGGCTGAGCTCGATGTCGTCGAAACCGACCACCGAGAGCTGCTGCGGCACGCGCAGGCCCAACTCTGCAGCAGCGCGCAGCGCGCCGACCGCCATCATGTCGTTGCTGGCGAAGATGCCGGTGAAGGGCGCGTCGGCGCCAAGCGCTGGCTGGGCTTGAGCCATCAGCAGGCGCCGCGCGGCGTCGTAGCCGCCGGGGCTGCTGAAATCGCTCTCGATCACCCAGCGCTCGTCCGGCGTGATGCCTGCTTCCTGCAGGGCACGGCGCCAGCCCTCGATCCGCTCGCGCGCCACTTCAAACTCGGCCGGGCCGCTGATGCAAGCGATGCGGCGGTGGCCGAGCTCGATCAGATGGCGCACGGCCTTGTAAGCGCCTTGCTGGTTGTGCACCGACACCCGGTCGGCGCGCGCGCCCGGCACCAGACGGTCCACGGTCACCGAGGGCACGCTGGCCAGCTTGAAGATGCGGGCCAGGGCTTCGTCGTCGCCGGCCGAGGACAGCAGCAGGCCATCCACGCGTTTTTCCAGCAAGGTGCGCATGTACTGCTGCTGGCGCTTGGGGTCGTTGTCGGAATTGCAGAGGAACACCGAATAGCCCGCCAGACGGCAGCTCTCTTCGACGCCGCAGACCAGTTCGGCGAAGAAGGGGTTCTGCACATTGGGCACGAGCACGCCAACGATCTTGGTTTCGCTCTTGCGCAGCGAGCGCGCCACCGCGCTGGGCAGGTAGCCGATTTCCTCGACTGCGGCCAAGACACGGCGGCGCGCATCGGCACTGACCGGGCGGGTCTCGTTCAGCACATGGGACACGGTGGTGAAGGACACCCCGGCCAGGGCTGCGACATCTTTGATGGTGCTCACAGGATCAACACTCGCACGGTCTCGCTGACGGACAGCTCTGGCTTCTGCACCGAAATGCCGAAAACCGAGCTATCTCTCTTTTGATGTGACTTATTGGGGTTGGCAAACGTTTGCCAACGAGGCCGAAGCATAGCCGATGCAAGACGCATTCTGCGCACATGCAAACTGGGAATTTGCGCAAAGCAGGGTTTGAGCGCTTGAACCGGCGTCGATCGACACTCGATCAGAGCCAATTTCGACCCTCCGCCGGCACGACCAGCAAGACCGAGACGCAAAAAAACAGCCCCTGCGGCCGATGACCGGCAGGGGCTGCATTGTGACCTGCGGCAGCAGGCCAACGGACCGGGATCAACCCGGTCTGCGGGCGACGCTCAACGCTCGCCGATGGGCTTGACGTTGCGCGAGTTGGCGCCGACGAAGAGCTGACGCGGACGGCCGATCTTGTACTCCGGGTCGCCAATCATTTCGTTCAACTGGGCGATCCAGCCGACCGTGCGGGCCAAGGCGAAGATGGCGGTGAACAGCGGCACCGGGATGCCGATGGCGCGCTGCACGATGCCCGAGTAGAAGTCGACGTTCGGATAGAGCTTGCGGGCGACGAAGTATTCGTCTTCCAGCGCGATCTTTTCCAGCTTCATGGCCAGTTCGAACAGCGGGTCGTCCTGCAGGCCCAGCTCGCCCAAGACCTCGTAGCAGGTCTCGCGCATCAGCTTGGCGCGCGGGTCGTAGTTCTTGTAGACGCGGTGACCGAAGCCCATCAGCTTGACGCCGGAGTTCTTGTCCTTGACCTGCTTGATGAACTCGCCAATCTTGTCGACGCCGCCCTGCTTCTGGATGTCACCCAGCATGTTCAGGCAAGCCTCGTTGGCGCCACCGTGAGCGGGGCCCCACAAGCAGGCCACGCCGGCCGCGATGGCAGCAAACGGATTTGTACCCGACGAGCCGCACAGGCGCACGGTCGAGGTCGAAGCGTTCTGCTCGTGGTCGGCGTGCAGGGTGAAGATGCGGTCCATGGCGCGCACCAGCACGTCATTGGGCTTGTAATCCTCGCAGGGAGTGGCGAACATCATGCGCATGAAGTTGCCGGCGTAGCTGAGGTCGTTCTTCGGGTAGATGTAGGGCTGACCGATGGTGTACTTGTAGGCCATGGCCACCAGGGTCGGCATCTTGGCAATCAGGCGGATCGCCGCGATCTCACGATGCTCGGGGTTATTGATGTCGGTGCTGTCGTGATAGAAGGCCGACATGGCACCCACCAAGCCGGTCATCACGGCCATCGGGTGTGCGTCGCGGCGGAAGCCACGCAGGAAGAACTGCATCTGCTCATTCACCATGGTGTGGTGCATGACGCGGTTCTCGAAATCGCCCTTCTGCGTCTCGTTCGGCAGCTCTCCGTAGAGCAGCAGATAGCAGGTCTCGAGATAGTCGCAGTTGACGGCCAGCTGCTCAATCGGGTAGCCGCGGTACAGCAGCTCGCCCTTGTCACCGTCGATATAGGTGATGGTGGAGTTGCACGACGCCGTGGACAGGAAGCCCGGGTCGTAGGTGAACTTGCCCGTCTGCGCGTACAGCTTGCGGATGTCGATCACATCCGGGCCGACCGAACCCTTGTAAATGGGCAGGTCCATTTGCGGGCTGCCGTCGGAGAACGACAGGGTGGCTTTGACGTCAGACGGTGTCATGAGCAGGTCCTTTGACTTCTTGGGAAAACTTTTACGGGGCAGTCCTGATGAGGCTCAGGACTTCTTCAACATCGGGGCGCAGCAAGTCGCCTTCGGGCTCCTTGCGGCGCAGCAGCAGGTCCAGCAGATCGTTATCGGACAAATCCATCAAATCCCGCAGCCCTTGGGCTTGCGCTTCGGTCAGGCTGTCCGCGTAAGTGTTGAAGAAGCGCTCGATCAAGAGATCGTTCTCCAACAAACCGCGCCGGCAACGCCAGCGCAGCTTGGACAGGGCGCGCTCGTCGATCAGCGCGTCCGGTGCAGGGGTGATGGCAGCTGCTGTGCTCATGGCCAGGGCGGGTGCAGGCGCGTCAAACAGCGCGGCGCACCATCATTTCCTTGATCTTGCCGATGGCCTTGGTGGGGTTCAGACCCTTGGGGCAGACATCGACGCAGTTCATGATGGTGTGGCAACGGAAGAGGCGGTACGGATCTTCCAGATTGTCCAGGCGCTCGGCCGTGGCTTGGTCGCGGCTGTCGGCGATGAAACGATAGGCCTGCAGCAGACCGGCGGGACCGACGAACTTGTCCGGGTTCCACCAGAAGCTGGGGCAGCTGGTCGAGCAGCTGGCGCACAGGATGCACTCATACAGGCCGTTCAGCTCGTCGCGCTCTTCAGGGAACTGCAGACGCTCCTTGTCAGGCAGCGGCGTGTCGTTGATCAGGAAAGGCTTGATCGAGTTGTACTGCTTGAAGAACTGCGTCATGTCGACGATCAGGTCCCGCACCACCGGCAGGCCCGGCAGCGGCTTGAGCACCACAACACCTGGCAAGGTGCGCATATTGGTCAGGCAAGCCAGACCGTTCTTGCCGTTGATGTTCATGGCGTCGGAGCCGCACACGCCTTCGCGGCAGGAGCGGCGGAAGCTCAGGGTCGGGTCGACCTGTTTGAGCTTCATCAGCGCGTCCAGCAGCATGCGCTCGGAGCCGTCCAGCTCGACCTCGAGGGTCTGCATATAGGGCTTGGCATCCTTGTCCGGGTCGTAGCGGTAGATCTGGAAGGTACGCTTGGTCATGGGGTGTCCTTGATATTCGGGTCGCAGGTGGTCGGTGCGGAGTCGATCAGAAGGTGCGAACCTTCGGCGGGATCGACTCGACCGTCAGCGGCTTCAGATTGACCGGCTTGTAGTCCAGGCGGTTGCCGGCCGAATACCAGAGCGTGTGCTTCATCCACTGCGCATCATTGCGGCCGTTCGGGTGCTCGGGCGTGTCGCCGTAGTCATTGACCGTGTGCGCGCCGCGGCTTTCGGTGCGGGCCGCGGCCGACACGATGGTGGCTTGCGCCGCCTCGATCAGGTTTTCAACTTCCAGAGCCTCGATGCGCGCGGTGTTGAAGACCTTGGACTTGTCTTTCAGGGTGATGTTCTTCACCCTGGCGGCGATCTCGGCGATCTTGCCCACACCTGCGTTGAGCGACTCCTGGGTACGGAACACACCGGCGTGCAGCTGCATGGCGGCGCGCAAGTCGTTGGCCACATCCTGGGCGTACTCGCCCGAGCTGCTCTGGTCCAGACGCTCCAGGCGAGCGACCGACTGCGCGCCAGCGTCGGCCGGCAGCGCCTTGTGCAGCTTCTGTTTCAGGCCCGACTCGACGATGTGGTTGCCGGCCGCGCGGCCGAAGACGAGCAGGTCCAGCAGCGAGTTCGTGCCCAGGCGGTTGGCGCCGTGCACGCTGACGCAAGCACATTCGCCCACAGCGTACAGGCCATTGACCACCGCATTCGGGTTGCCGTCCTTGGGCGCCACAACCTGACCGTAAATATTGGTCGGGATGCCACCCATCTGATAGTGGATGGTCGGCACCACCGGGATGGACTCCTTGGTGATATCGACGTTGGCGAAGTTGTGGCCGATCTCGAACACCGAGGGCAGGCGCTTCATGATGGTCTCGGCGCCGAGGTGGGTCATGTCCAGCTCGATATAGTCCTTGTTGGGACCACAGCCACGGCCTTCCTTGATCTCCTGGTCCATGCAGCGGGACACGAAGTCACGCGGCGCCAGGTCCTTCAGCGTCGGTGCATAGCGCTCCATGAAGCGCTCGCCATTGCAGTTGCGCAGGATCGCGCCTTCGCCACGGCAGCCTTCGGTCAGCAGCACGCCTGCACCGGCCACGCCGGTCGGGTGGAACTGCCAGAACTCCATGTCTTCCAGCGGGATGCCGGCACGCGCCGCCATGCCCAAGCCGTCACCGGTGTTGATGAAGGCATTGGTAGACGCCGCGAAGATGCGACCGGCACCACCGGTGGCCAGCAAGACAGTCTTGGCCTCCATGATGTGCAGTTCGCCGGTTTCCATTTCCAACGCGGTCACACCGACCACATCGCCGGCCTCGTCCTTGATCAGGTCCAGGGCCATCCACTCGACGAAGAACTGCGTCTTGGCCTTGACGTTCTGCTGGTACAGGGTGTGCAGCATGGCGTGACCGGTACGGTCGGCCGCAGCGCAGGCACGCTGCACCGGCTTTTCGCCGTAATTGGCGGTGTGGCCGCCGAAGGGACGCTGGTAGATGGTGCCGTCGGCGTTTCGGTCGAAGGGCATGCCGAAGTGCTCAAGCTCGTACACCACCTTGGGCGCTTCGCGACACATGAACTCGATCGCGTCCTGGTCACCCAGCCAGTCCGAACCCTTGACGGTGTCGAAGAAGTGATAGTGCCAGTTGTCCTCGCTCATATTGCCCAGCGAAGCGCTGACGCCACCCTGAGCGGCCACGGTGTGCGAGCGGGTCGGGAAAACTTTGGACAGCACGGCCACATTCAGGCCGGCCAGAGAGAGCTGCAAGGATGCGCGCATGCCCGAGCCACCGGCTCCGACGATGACCACATCAAACTTGCGCTTAGGAATTGTCTTGTTGTTCGCCACCGTCATCACAGTCTCCACAGCACTTGGATCGCCCAGCCGGCGCAACCCACCAACCACACCAGCGTGACCACCTGCAGAGTCAGGCGCAGCGCGACCGACTTCACATAGTCCATCCAGATATCCCGAACACCGACCCACGCGTGGTAGGCCAGCGAAATGATGACCACAAAGGTCAGAACCTTCATCCACTGCTGCGAGAAGATGCCCGCCCAGCGGTCGTAGCCGAGTTCACCGGGCATCAGGAACTGCGCCAGCAAGACCACCGTGAACAAAGCCATCAGGACGGCCGTGACACGTTGTGCCAGCCAGTCACGCAGACCGTAATGCGCACCGACAACGATGCGTTTGGAGCCAAAAGTACTCATTGTTTGTCTCTTCTTTCCTAGATGGCCATCGATCAGTACAGGCCGAACAGCTTGGCGCCCAGCAGCAAGGTCAGCAACACACTCAAAGCCAGCGTGATGACGGCCGAGTTGTGGCCCTGCTCCTTGCTCACGCTGTGGGTGGCGTCCATCCACAGATGGCGCACGCCAGCGATGAAGTGGTGCAGATAGCCCCAGATCAGGCCCAGCACGGTCAGCTTGACGAACCAGGCAGGCACGAAGCCAATGCCGGCCACAAAAGCGTTGGTGAAGCTCTCGTAGGAGATTTCCGAAGTGACGCTGGCGTCAAACATCCAGATGATGAAGGGCAGCAGCAGGAACATCAGCAGGCCGCTGATGCGATGCAGGATGGACACGATGCCGGCCGGCGGCAGACGGTAGGAGATGATCTCGGTCACATGGATGTTGCGATAGACCGGTCGATTTTTTGCTTTTGAATTGCTGGCGTCTGTCATACCCAACCTTTGTAATCAACGTGAAACCACGGGAGTTTATTGCAATGCAGCACGAG
Source organism: Paucibacter sp. DJ2R-2 (assembly GCF_025717675.1). Taxonomy (GTDB): domain Bacteria; phylum Pseudomonadota; class Gammaproteobacteria; order Burkholderiales; family Burkholderiaceae_C; genus Paucibacter_A. The sequence continues at coordinate 4,208 of NZ_JAJIRT010000011.1, read as the reverse complement.
GGCTGCCGAAACAAGTGCGCCGGACACAACGCAGAGAGTGGCAATTCACTGCTGCAAGACTCAGTTCAGCTCATTGCGGTAGAAGTGCGAGGCCGTGTTGTAGAGGCCGCGGCGCAACTCTACCGGTTTATCCCCATAGGTGAATGACAGGCGCTCCACGCTGAGCAAGGGCGTCCCAGGCGCGACCTGCAGCAAGGCCGCGCTTTCGGCGTCGGCGGGCACCGCCCGGATCTTCTCCTGAGCACGGATCATGTGGACCCCGAACTCGGTCTCGAACAAGCCATAGAACGGACCGCGGTGCTGGTTCAAGAGTTCGCTGCTGAGGCCTTTGAACAGCTGCCCTGGCAACCAGATGTCATCCAGGACCACGGGCTCGCCCTTGCTATGCAACAAGCGGCGCACTTCAAGCATGGGGTCGCCGGTGCGCAACTGCAGCTGGCGCGCGATGGCCGCCGGCGCACGCAGGCGCTTGCAATCGAGCAATTGGCGCCCCAGCGATTCGCTGCCCTCATCGGGCATCAAGCGCAAAAAACGGTACTGCTGCTTCTGTTCGGCATGGGTGCTGACAAACGTCCCCTTGCCCTGGCGCCGCACCAACAAATTCTCGGCTGCCATCTCGTCAATGGCCTTGCGCACGGTGCCTTGGCTGACGCCAAAACGCGCTGCCAACTCCAGCTCGCTCGGGATGGCCTCGCCGGCCTTCCACTCACCGGCCTGCAAACGGCCGATCAGCAAGCCCTTGATCTGCCGGTAGAGCGGACTGAACGCAGCCGAACCGAGGCCGAGCGAGGCGCCGGCCGCGACATCCGAGCCGAGCTCTGCCACGCCGCCTTTGTCGGCGGGCGAACGCATTTTCGTGATGACGCTGGAAGGCGGGCTGACGGGCATGGCCGGCATTGCAGCACAGGCAAGGCGACCGAGTCCAGACGGATCATCAAATCCGAGCACTCAAGTCTTGTATAAGACACAAGACTGTCAGATTTTCACCATAAAGCCCGGTTTTGCAGCCCCAATCTGCAAGCCAAACGAGCCCCAGCATAGGGGAATGCCCGGAGTCTGTCCTACACTTGCCGCGCACTCGCTGCGCCCGGCCTGGTTCACCGCCGGCTCAGGCAAGCGGCTCGTCCGCAGGGCAGCGTCCAGCGAATTTTTTGCAGTACCGATTCGTTTCTACATCCCAACCTTCGGAGTCACTCCATGAGCAAGAAACCCGTTCGCGTTGCCGTCACCGGCGCCGCCGGCCAAATTGGCTATGCCCTGCTGTTCCGCATCGCCTCCGGCGAAATGCTGGGCAAGGACCAGCCCGTGATCCTGCAATTGCTGGAAGTGCCCGTCGAAGGCCCGCAAAAAGCGCTCAAGGGCGTGATCATGGAGTTGGAAGACTGCGCGTTCCCTCTGCTGGTCGGCATTGAAGCCCACAGCGACCCGATGCAAGCCTTCAAGGACACCGACTACGCCCTGCTGGTCGGCTCGATGCCGCGCAAGGCCGGCATGGAGCGTGCCGAGCTGCTTTCCATCAACGGCCAGATCTTCACGGCCCAGGGCAAGGCCCTGAACGCCGTGGCTTCGCGCAACGTCAAGGTGCTGGTGGTCGGCAACCCCGCCAACACCAATGCTTACATCGCCATGAAGTCGGCCCCGGACCTGCCGGCCAAGAACTTCACCGCCATGCTGCGCCTGGACCACAACCGCGCCGCTTCGCAGATCGCCGCCAAGACCGGCAAGCCGGTGGCCGCCATCGAGAAACTGGCTGTGTGGGGCAACCACTCGCCGACCATGTATGCCGACTACCGCTACGCCACCATCGACGGCGCCTCGGTCAAGGACATGATCAACGACCAGGTCTGGAACAAGGACACCTTCTTGCCCACCGTGGGCAAGCGCGGTGCCGCCATCATCGAAGCACGCGGCCTGTCCTCGGCTGCCTCGGCCGCCAACGCCGCCATCGACCACATGCGCGACTGGGCCCTGGGCACCCAAGGCAAGTGGGTCACCATGGGCATCCCCTCGAACGGCGAATACGGCATCCCCAAGGAAGTCATGTTCGGCTATCCCGTCACCTGCGAAGGCGGCGAATACAAGATCGTCGAAGGTCTGGAGATCGATGCCTTCTCGCAAGAGTGCATCAAGAAGACTCTGGACGAACTGCTGGCCGAGCAAGACGGTGTTAAGCACCTGCTGTGATGCCGCTGAAGCCCGCAGCGCGGGCTGTTTGAACTGAGAATCGGGCCGGCATGGCATTCATGCCGGCCCGATTTGTTTCCACCACATCGCCTGAACCACGCAACGAGTCCGACCGTCATGAGCGCCCTGCCTGCCCTGCACCCCAAACTGGCCCTGTTCGAGGACGGAGACCGTGCCGTCAGCCTTCCCGTGGTCGACCACTACTGCGGCGTCGAGGCACGCATGCGCAAAAGCCTGGAGTTGCAAGCCGAGATGGGCCCGGTGTTCGACATCACCCTGGACTGCGAGGACGGCGCGCCGATTGGCGGCGAGGCCGAGCATGTGCAATGCGTGAACGAACTGCTGAACAGCAGCCTGAACCGCCATGGCCGGGTCGGGGCTCGCGTCCACCCTTTCGATCACCCGGCGTTTGAAGCCGATGTCGAAGGCCTGCTGGCCGGCTCGGGCGAGTGCCTGGCCTATTTGATGATCCCCAAGCCTCGTAGCGCGGCCGATCTCCAACACGCCTGTGACTTCATCGACGCGAGCTTGCTGCGCCACGGCATCGCCAAGCCCCTGCCCTTGCACACCCTGATCGAAACCCATGGAGCGCTGCGTGATGTCGCGCAGATCGCGGCCCACCCTCGGATCGAATCGCTGTCCTTCGGGCTCATGGACTTCGTCTCGGCCCATCGCGGCGCCATTCCTCGCCATGCACTGACGGCCGAAGGCCAATTCAGCCACCCGCTGGTGGCGCGCGCCAAGTTGGAGATTGCTGCGGCAGCCCATGCCCATGCCAAAACCCCATCGCATTGCGTCGTGACCGAATTCAAAGACAGCGCCGCCTTGCAGCAAGCCGCCAGCCGGGCCGCGCGTGAGTTCGGCTACACCCGCATGTGGAGCATCCACCCCGCCCAGATCCAGCCCATCCTCGACGCTTTTGCGCCCAGCGCTGCCGAGCTCGATGAGGCACTGGAGATCATCCAAGCGGCCCAAGCCGCACAGTGGGCGCCCATCCAGCACCGCGACAGCTTGCATGACCGGGCCAGCTATCGCTATTTCTGGCATGTGCTGGAGCGCGCTCACCGCACCGGCCAGCCCCTGCCGATCGAGGCACGCCAAGCCTACTTTGCAGGCGAGTACGACGCCGCTTAAGGCTGGTGGCAGGCAGGCACCCCTGCTTGCATTTGCTGGCAAACGATTACCCCAGCCGCCTCGGTGCGGAGCGACAATGGTGGCATTCCGAATGCATCTGCCTCAAGAGGCCTCAACTGTCATGAACACCCGATTGAAATCGACTGTGATCGCCTTCGCACTGGCGGCCGTGAGCGCAAGTTCCTGGTCGGCAGCCGTGGAGAGCGCCAAGCCGCGCAACCGCCTGGCGGCCAAGCTCAAGCCAGCCGCTGCTACGGCAGCGCCCGAGATCGCCACCGAGGATCACAGCCCCCTGAGCGAAGAGCAGTTGGCTGTGGCGCCCCATGTGCATGCCGGCGAAGCCAATTGCGAATTCAAAAGCAAGGTGTCCGTGACCCCCCACCCCGAGCAGCCGGGCCGCTTCCGCCTGCAATTCGGCCGCACCATCTACAACATGGCGCCGGAGCCGACCACGACCGGCGCGGTCCGACTTGAGGACAAGCAAGCCGGCGTGGTCTGGCTGCAGATTCCAGCCAAGTCCATGCTGATGAACACCCGCATCGGCCAGCGCTTGGTGGACGGTTGCCAGCACGCCGAGCAAGTGGCCATGGCCCAGGTGAACGAGCCCCTGACCGAGGGCGGAATCGGCATCACCCCGAGCGAGCCGCAAACGCCGCCACCAGCTCCTGCAGCGAAGGCCGCTGGCAAGAAACGCAAGTAAAGAAAGAGGGCCTAGGCCCTGCCAACAAAAAGAGACCCGAGGGTCTCTTTTGTTTTGTGCGGAACGCGGCGGCTGCTGCCGCCCCGCTTCACTCGCCCAGATAAGCCGCCCGCACCTTGGGGTCATTGAGCAAGGCCTGACCCTCGCCCGTCATGGTCACCAGCCCCGACTCCATCACATAGCCTCGGTT
>NZ_JAJIRT010000010.1 GCF_025717675.1 Paucibacter sp. DJ2R-2 | reverse complement strand
ATCTCACCGTGCGCAAAATTGATCAGGTTGATGATGCCGTACACCATCGTGTACCCCAGCGCCACCAGCGCATACATGCTCCCGAGCACCAGCCCGTTGATGATTTGCTGGAAAAAAGTTTCCATGAAGCCTCTCCGGTTCGGGGATCCACGCCGCGCGCAGACCCACCCATTGGTTGTGCTGAAAGACGAGCAAAAAAAAGGCCCGCCACAAAGTCGGCGGGCCCACTTGGCCATCTAGTCCTGCAGCCTGCGAGTCATTGTAGGAGTCGCTTTCCGCCGGACTTCGCTGGTAAATACCCCTAGCGCGGGCCGCAAAAAACCTCGGCAAATTGGACTCATTCGTCGCCCCCGCGAGCTTCTTCATTGCGCCGCCGCAGCTCGGCCAGCCGCTCACCGATGCGCAACTCCAAACCCCGGCCAACAGGCTCGTAAAAGCGTTGATCCTCCAGCCCATCAGGGAGGTAATGCACGCCCGCCGCAAAGCCCTCGGGCTCATCGTGGGCATAGCGGTACTCACGTCCATACCCTAGCTCGCTCATCAAGCGGGTGGGAGCGTTGCGCAGATGCAGCGGAACCGGTCGGCTGGCATCGGTTTTCACGAAAGCCCGCACCGCCTTGTAAGCGCTGTAGACGGCGTTGGACTTCGGTGCCACAGCCAAAAACACCAGGGCCTGCGCCAGGGTGAGCTCGCCCTCAGGCGAACCCAGGCGCTCGTAGGTCTCGGCAGCATCGAGGCAGATGCGCAGCGCGCGCGGATCGGCCAGACCGATGTCTTCACTGGCCATGCGGATCAGGCGGCGAGCAATATAGCGCGCATCGACACCGCCATCGAGCATGCGGGCGAACCAGTACAGCGCGGCGTCGGGGTCTGAGCCGCGCACGGACTTGTGCAGGGCCGAAATGACGTCGTAGAACTGTTCGCCGCCCTTGTCATAACGGCGCAGTTGCTCGCCCAGGGCACGCTCAAGCACAGCCTCGTCAATCTCGGCGATGCCAGCGGGCGCGAGTGAAGCGACCGACTCCACGGCATTGAGCAGGCGCCGGGCATCACCGTCGGCATAGGCGGCCAGGCGTTTGGCCGCCGCCGGCGTGATCGGCGGGCAAGCCAGCAGCTGCGTGCCGCGCTGCACCAGATTGAGCAGGTCCTGCTCATCCAGAGCCTTGAGCACATGGACGGTGGCCCGCGACAGCAGCGCCGAGTTCACCTCAAACGACGGGTTCTCGGTGGTGGCCCCAATGAAGGTGAACAGGCCCGACTCGACATGCGGCAAGAACGCGTCCTGCTGCGATTTGTTGAAGCGGTGGACTTCGTCCACGAACAGAACGGTGCGCCGCCCTTGCGCCGATACGCTGAGTGCCCGCTCGACCGCATCGCGGATGTCCTTGACCCCGCCCAAGACGGCCGAAATGCTGATGAACTGAGCCTCGAAGGACTGCGCCATCAGGCGCGCCAGCGTGGTCTTGCCGACTCCAGGCGGCCCCCAAAGAATCATGGAATGCAGGCGCCCCGATTCAAAGGCGGTTCGCAAGGGCATGCCGGGGCCGAGCAACTGGCGCTGGCCGATCACCTCGTCCAGGTGCTGAGGCCGCAATCGTTCGGCAAGCGGAGGATGCAAAGAAGACTGCACTTGCGAGGACCCCGGCGCGGAAATTCGAGCCGGAGCCGGCTCACTCTCAGGAAACAGGGAATCGTTCATCAACACTCAATCAAGCCAGCCCGCAGCGGCTGACGGGTCGCAGGCCTCATTGCTCGACCAGATCCGCACCGGCTGGCAGCACAAAACGAAAGCGCTCGGCCGGCAGGTTCGCATTCGTCGCCATGGCGCTGAAGTCCAGGCGCGACTGCTGCCCAAAGCCATCGACGATTTCCAGCGCCGCCAATTCGCGCCCCTTGAAGCCGATTTTGAGCGACTGGAAACCGCCGTCGGCCTGCCGCGGCAAGGCCTGGACCCAGTCCAGCCCACCCTCACTGGGCAGGGCCTTGAGGCTGAAATCGCGCTCGAGATTGCCGCCCGCCAAAAGGGCCGCAGGCGTAGCGCCCAAGGCCTGCGACATGCGCCGCGAGCTGGCCTGATTCAGGTCCGGATCGAAGATCCACACCTTCTGTCCATCACCGACGATCAGCTGTTCGAAAGGCTTGCTGTAGGCAAAGCGGAACTGGTTGGGCCGCTGGAACTCAAAGCTGCCCATGGACACTTTTTTGCGCTTGCCGTCGGGCGAATTGACCGTCTGCTTGAACTGGGCACTGGCGCTCTTGACCTCACCGACAAAGGCTTTCAACGCCGCCACGGCGTCCGCCTGAGCCGTCAGGGTTGCGCTCACCAGCAGGGTCGCGCACAGGCCGTTCTTCAGGGACATCAGTCGCTGTCTCATTCATTCATCTCGCTTGGGCACGATCAAATCGCGGTTGCCATTGGTGGCCATGCTGCTGACCAGGCCCGATTTCTCCATCTGCTCGAGCAAGCGGGCGGCACGGTTGTAGCCGATGCGCAGATGGCGCTGGACCAGTGAAATCGAGGCCCGGCGGTGCTGCAGCACGATGGCCACGGCCTGGTCGTACATGGGGTCGGCCTCGCCTTCGCCGGCACCACCACCGGCCGCACCCGCCTCACCGCCCTCACCTTCGAGCACGCCGCCTTCCAGAATGCCCTCGATGTAATTGGGTTCGCCCTGGCTCTTCAAGTACTCGACCACCCGGTGCACCTCCTCATCGCTGACAAAGGCACCATGGACACGAATCGGCAGGCCGGTGCCCGAGGGCATGTACAGCATGTCACCCATGCCGAGCAGGGCTTCGGCGCCCATCTGGTCGAGGATGGTGCGGCTGTCGATCTTGGAGCTGACCTGGAAGGACAGACGGGTCGGGATATTGGCCTTGATCAGGCCAGTGATGACATCGACCGAGGGCCGCTGCGTGGCCAGGATCAGGTGGATGCCGGCCGCCCGGGCCTTCTGGGCCAGGCGCGCGATCAGCTCTTCGATCTTTTTGCCGACCACCATCATCAGGTCGGCCAGCTCGTCGATCACGACGACGATGAAGGGCAGACGCTCCAGCGGCTCCGGTTCTTCCGGCGTCAGGCTGAAGGGGTTGCCGATGTGCTCACCGCGCTCCTTGGCCTCGTCGATCTTCTTGTTGTAGCCGGCCAGATTGCGCACGCCCATCTTGCTCATCAGCTTGTAGCGGCGCTCCATTTCGCCGACACACCAGTTCAGCGCATTGCTGGCCTGCTTCATGTCGGTGACCACAGGCGCCAGCAGATGCGGGATGCCTTCGTAGACGCTCATTTCAAGCATCTTGGGGTCGATCAGGATCAGGCGAACGTCGCGCGCTTCGGCCTTGTAGAGCAAGGACAGGATCATGGCATTGATACCGACCGACTTGCCCGAGCCGGTGGTACCGGCCACCAGGCAGTGCGGCATCTTGGCCAGATCAGCCACCACCGGCAGGCCGACGATGTCCTTGCCCAGGCCCATGGTCAGCTGCGAGCTGGCATCGGCATAAACCTGGGAGCCCAGAATTTCCGAGAGGCGAATGGTCTGGCGACGCGCATTGGGCAGCTCCAAGGCCATGAAGTTCTTGCCCGGAATGGTTTCCACCACACGGATGGACACCAAGCTCAGCGAACGCGCCAAGTCCTTGGCCAGGCCGACGATTTGCGAGCCCTTGACGCCGGTGGCCGGCTCGATCTCGTAGCGCGTGATCACTGGGCCCGGCGATGCCGCCACCACGCGCACTTCGACGCCGAAGTCACGCAGCTTCTTTTCAATCATGCGCGAGGTCATTTCCAGAGACTCGGGCGTGACCGACACCACCTGCACCGGCGCTGTGTCCAACAGGTCGACTTGGGGCAGCTTGGTGTCGCTGGAGTCAACAAACAGCGTGGTCTGGCGCTCCTTGGCGACCCGCGTGGACTTTGGAACCTCCATCACCGGCGCTTCGATGACGATGGGAATGTGGTGTTCCTCCACCACCTGCCGCTCGACCTCCACCACCAGTTCGCGCTCTTGCGCGGCCTGCTCGCCAAAGCGCTGGTCCTCGGCCTTCTCGCGCTTCTCGAGGCGCTGTTCGCGCCATTGATCCAGGCGCGCACCCAGTTGTTCGGCCAGATGGGCCCAGGAAAACTTCAGCGCCAGACCGGTGCCAAGCAGCAAAAGGCTGATCCAGACCACGCCAGAACCGGCGAAGCCGAGCACCCGCATGCTCCAGGGGCCGAGCGAGTAACCCAGCACACCGCCGGCATGACCAGGCAGACGGGTTTCCCAGGAATAGAGCCGGGTCCATTCGAGCGCCGAACTCGCACACAGCAACAGCAGCAAGCCCAGGAACCAAAAAATCAGCGGTCGCCGGCTGCCCGGCGCTGGCGAACTCTCGGCGCGCAGCAGGTCGGCGAGGTGACTCAGCCAGACGCGCAGCCCGATCAGAAGCAGCCACCAGGCCGAAAAACCGAAGCTGAACAGCAGCAGATCCGCGATCCAGGCCCCAACGGCACCCATGCGGTTGCCATACATGGCGTGCTGCCCTGAAATGGAGAAGGCCGCGTCGGCGCGGTCGTAACTCACAAGGGCCAGCACCACCAGGCACCAGACGGCGCCGCTCAGCAATAGCCAGACCGGCGTACGCAAGGGGTTGGTGCGCGGCGGCGGTGGCGCTGCCGCCTTCTTGGATTGGCGTTTGTAGACTTTGTCGGGCGCGCCGACCTCGTCGTCACGCAACAGGGAACCCAGCGGAAAACTCATGCCACCATTGTGGCGCAGGATTCACACGAACCAGTCCTGCCGGCTAAGCCGACGCCACCATCAGGCAAGGGGGTCAGCCTGGGAATCGTTCCTTGATGACCACCGAGCCGTTTTCCAGGGTCTCGATGACACCGCGCTCCTCCAGATCCTTCATCACCCGGCTGACCATCTCGCGCGAGGCGCCGACGACCTTGGCCATGTCCTGGCGGGACACCTTGCCGCGGATGATCTTGAGGCCCTTTTCTTCTTCGGACATGTCCAGCAAGGTGCGAGCGACCCGGCCATAGACATCCAACAAGGCCAGGGATTCGATCTGGCGGTCGGCATTGCGCAGGCGCGCCACCAGGCCGCGCAGGATGGCGTAAGACAGGCTGCTGCTCTCGGGCAGGCAACGGGCAAACTCATTGCGCCCCAGCACCAGCATGTCGGTCTGAACTTCGGCACGCACGGTGGCCGAATGCGGTTCGTGGTCGATCAGGCTCATTTCACCGACGTAGTCGCCGGGCTGCAGCACAGCCAGGATGACTTCGCGGCCACGCGTGTCGGCCGTCAGCACCCGCGCACGGCCGTTCAGCAAGATGAACAAGGCATTGGACTTGGTGCCCTGCTCGACGATCAACTCACCGCGCTTGAAGCGACGCTTGACCACGCTGTCGGCGATCGACTGCGCCTGGTCGGTGGTGAGCAGAGAAAACAAGGGCACCCTGCGGATCAGATCCAGATTGGACAACATCGCCATGAACAGCCTCCTTTGGATTAAGCCTGAATTTGGCACGCCCTCAGAGCGTCCGTGACATGCCTAGAATGCACGGGATTGTGCCCACCCGCCTCATATTTCAAACCATGTTTAGCCGGGAAAATCCGGCCATTACCGCCGACGCAACAGCACAGGCCGGAGGCACGAAAGATGCGCGATCCTGCTGCTTTCGACTTGGCCTTTAACTTCCCGCGCTTGCGAAACGATCCAACCGCCCCATCTGAGCCCCCATGAACGCAAACACCCAACACCATACGCTGCTGATCCTGGGTTCCGGCCCGGCCGGCTACACCGCCGCCATCTACGCCGCTCGCGCCAATCTGAAGCCGACATTGCTCACCGGCATGGCCCAGGGCGGCCAACTGATGACCACCACCGAGGTGGACAACTGGCCCGCCGATGTGATGGGTGTGCAAGGCCCGGAACTGATGGAGCGCTTCCAGAAGCACGCCGAGCGCTTCCAAACGCAGATGATCTTCGATCACATCAACGAGGTCGATTTTTCCCAGCGCCCCTTCAAGCTCAAAGGCGACAGCGCCAGCTACAGCTGTGACGCTCTGATCATCGCCACCGGCGCATCGGCCAAGTACCTCGGCCTGCCCTCGGAAGAGGCTTTCATGGGCCGCGGCGTCAGTGGCTGCGCCACCTGCGATGGCTTTTTCTATCGTGGCCAGGAAGTTTGTGTGGTCGGAGGCGGCAACACTGCAGTCGAAGAAGCGCTCTACCTGAGCAATATCGCCAGCAAGGTGCACGTGATCCACCGTCGCGACAAGTTCCGTGCTGAGCCCATCTTGATCGACAAGCTGATGGCCAAAGCCGAGTCCGGCAATGTGGTTCTCCACCTCTGGAACACGCTGGACGAGGTGCTGGGTGACCAGAGCGGCGTGACCGGCGTTCGCATCAAGAGCACCCAAGGTGGCGGAACGCAAGACTTGACCCTGCAAGGCTGCTTCATTGCCATCGGCCACCAGCCGAACACCGACATCTTCAAGGGCCAGCTGGAAATGAAGGATGGCTACATCGTCACCAAGAGCGGCTTGAACGGTTTCGCCACCATGACCAGCGTGCCGGGCGTCTTTGCCGCCGGCGACGTCCAGGACCATGTCTATCGCCAGGCCATCACCAGCGCCGGCACCGGCTGCATGGCCGCCCTGGATGCGCAGCGCTTCCTGGAGCAGCAAGAGCAAGGCTGAGCGACAGCACAAGTCTGCCCCAAGGGCACGCCAGGGCAAGCGGCCTGGCGTGCCTTTTCATTTTCAGCTATACTCTTTGGCTTGCTTGCTGGATGGACCGCGCCCAGAAGACAGATACCAGGGCAACCTGCGTGATGTCAGATAGGTTTAGCTTGCATAAAGCGGTCATGAGGTCATCGCGGGTCTTGAGTGTGCGGAAAGCAGGCTCGACCGAGATGGCTGGTCATCAAATCAAACCGGAGAAGCGTCATGGCACGCGTCTGTCAAGTCACGGGCAAGAAGCCCATGGTGGGAAACAATGTTTCTCACGCCAATAACAAAACGAAGCGTCGCTTCCTGCCGAATCTGCAGTACCGCCGTTTCTTCCTGGAAACCGAGAACCGCTGGGTTCGTCTGCGTATCAGCAATGCTGCTCTGCGTTTGATTGACAAGGTCGGCATCGACCAAGTCGTCGCCGATCTGCGCGCCAAGGGCGAGCTCTGATCTAGTACTGAGAATCAAGGAGCATCATCATGGCAAAAGGCGCACGCGAAAAGATCAAGTTGGAGTCGACCGCAGGTACGGGTCACTTCTACACGACCGACAAGAACAAGAAGACCACGACCGGCAAGCTCGAATTCATGAAATTCGACCCCAAGGCTCGTAAGCATGTTCTGTACAAGGAAACCAAGCTGAAGTGATTCAGCTCGGCGACTCCCCGGCAACGGGGAGTTCCACAAAAAACCCCGCAAGGCGCAAGCCGGCGGGGTTTTTTCATGGGCGAGGCAAACTCAAGGCTGCGGGATCTTCGCCTCAGCCACGGCCGGCGCCTTGAACTCATCCCGGAACCAGTTGTCGATCATGCGGCGCTCATAGCGGATCGGGTCAGAGTCGGAGTAGCGATTGAAATTGGACATGTAAGCCATATCGTGCAGCCGGATCTTGCCGCTCTGCAGCGTCTTGCCCTTCTCGCTGAGCACATAGCTGAATTCGATGGCTGGAGAACTGACACCGCGCAGCACCCGAATCATCTCCATGCGAGGCCCGACAGGTTCCCAATCTCCTGCCAGATCGATATTGCTGATTTCAAACTTGAGATCCTTGCCGGGCAACTGAGCACCGAGTTTCTCCAGATGCGCCTTGATCCCATCCAGGACCGGCGCACGCTCGCGGCGGCTGAAGTCGGCGCTGGCGTCACTGAACTTTTCTGGCTCGATGAAACGAACCTCGACATCGGCCAGAGCCAGCGAAGCCGAGGCACTCAAAGCCAGAACCAGACCGGCAGTACGAAGCAGTTTGCTCATGGTGACTCTCCTTGTGTGTTCCGTTGCTGTGCCTTCAGTCTAATCCTCGGACGCAAAAAAGGCGCCTCTCAGGGCGCCCTTTTACCGCAGGATTACTTGCGGTCACAGACGGCAGACCAGCCGTCACAAACTGTCAAATCAAGCGGCCACTCAAACCCTCGCCATGCGCAGATTCATGGAGAAGCTGCGCAACTCTGCAATGCCGCTCTCCTCGGCACGGCGGCACCAAGCCTGCAAATCAGCCACCAGCTGCTCGGCCGACACATTGGTACGCGTCCACAGCTGACGCAGCTCTTCGCGCATGGTCAGGAGCTTGTCCAGCGCCGGGCTGGCAGCGCGGGCCTTGGCGATCTGCGGCAGAAGACTGTCAGGAATATTGACTTCGTCGCGATGCGACCAGCGCATGGCCAATTTGAATTCCGCCCATTGCGCACTGTGCTCCTGGCCTTGCGCCTTGAGCTTGTCTAACTCCAATGCGCAGGTCGCCTTCAAACCGCGACCATACTTGGCCATCACTTCATAGCGATTGGCGATGATGGCCTCCAGCGTGTCCTTGTCGGCAGGCTTGATGTCACCGTGACGCAGCTTGGGCGCGGTCTTGCGGACCTTGGCCCAGCCCAGCATCTCGAAGGCACGGATATAGCCCCAACCGATATCGAACTCGAAGGGCTTGACCGAGAACTTGGCCGAGGTTGGGTAGGTGTGGTGGTTGTTGTGCAGTTCTTCGCCGCCAATCAGGATGCCCCAGGGCGAAACATTGGTCGAGGCATCGGGTGCCTCGAAATTTCGATAGCCCCAAAAGTGACCGATGCCGTTGATGACGCCGGTCGCCCAGACCGGGATCCAGACCATCTGGATGGCCCAGACCGTGGCACCGATGGCGCCAAACAGCGCCAGGTTGATGATCAGCATCAAGCCCACGCCTTGCCAGGAGAAGCGGGTGTAGAGATTGCGCTCGATCCAGTCATTTGGCGTGCCCAGACCATATTTGGCGATGGTCTCGGGATTCTTGGCTTCGGCGCGATAGAGCTCCACGCCGGTCAGCAACAAGGCCTTGAGGCCGCGGGTCTGCGGGCTGTGCGGGTCTTCCTCGGTCTCGCACTTCGCGTGGTGCTTGCGATGCACGGCCACGAATTCCTTGGTCACCATGCCTGTGGTCAGCCACAGCACGGCGCGGAAGAAATGCGAGGGAATGGGCCCCAGGTCCAGCGCTCGGTGCGCTTGCGCACGGTGCAGGAAGATGGTCACGGCGAGGATGGTGAAGTGCGTGATGACCAGAGTGAATGCCACCACCTGCCATGCACTGGCCTCGAGCAGGCCATGGGCCAGCATCTGGACCACCGCATCGTGTACCGACATCAAGAAGTTCATGGGTTCCTAATCCTGCCCAGTGCTGGGCAAATCTGTGGATTCAAGTCGCTGAATTGTAGGTGCCGGACTCTAAGCACCTCAGTGCATAAGTCTGCTTCAGGTCAAGAACGGGCAACTTTCGACCGGGGCCTGGGCTGACAGGCCCCGCCGGCGATCAGCTGGGCTGTTTTTCCCACACCGCGGCGAAGAAGCCATCGGTCTGGTGCTGGTGCGGCCAGAGGCGCAAATAGCCGTTCTCAACCAGACGGTCCGCCTGCTCGACATGGGCGCGGCTCAGCACCTCGGCGGCGTCGAGCTTCTTGAACTGGGGATGAGCGGCCGAGAAGGCTTCGGCGATCGCCTCGTTCTCAGCATCCAGCAGGCTGCAAGTGGCATAGACCAGCCGACCGCCCGATTTCAGCAAGCGCGCGGCACTGGCCAGAATGGCCGTCTGCTTGGCCTGCAGCTCTTGTATCGCATGCAAAGACTGGCGCCATTTCAGATCCGGATTGCGGCGCAAGGTACCCAGGCCCGAGCACGGCGCATCGACCAGCACTCGGTCGATCTTGCCGGACAGGCGCTTGATGCGCTCATCACGCTCATGGGCGATCTGAGTCGGATAAATATTCGACAGACCACTGCGCGCCAAGCGAGGCTTCAAGGAAGCCAAGCGGTGACCCGAGGTGTCGAAGGCATAGAGCCGGCCAGTGTTGCGCATGGATGCACCGAGGGCCAGGGTCTTGCCGCCGGCACCAGCGCAGAAGTCCACCACCATCTCGCTGCGCTTGGCGTCCAGCATCAGGGCCAGCAACTGGCTGCCTTCGTCCTGGACCTCGACACCGCCGCCAGTGAACAGCTCTAGCTTGTTCAAGGCCGGCTTGCCGTGAATGCGCAGGCCCACAGGCGAGAACGGCGTGAGTTCAGCCGCGATGCCGGCAGCCGCCAAAGTGGCCTGAGCCTCTTCGCGCTTGCCTTTCAAGGTGTTGACGCGCAGATCCAGCGGAGCCTGCTCATTCATGCTGGCGGCCAAGGACCAGAACTGTTCCTCGCCGAGGCGGGCCATCAAAGGCTGGGCCAGCCACTCGGGCAGGTTGTGGCGCAGGCGCGGCGCGAGCTGGGTCTTGTCAATTTGACGGACCTGCTCCAGCCATTGCTGTTCTTGGGTGTTCAGGGCGCCACGCAAAAAGGCCTCGTTGCCCTGCCAGCCCAGAATGGCCAGGCGGCGCTCGATCGGGCCACTGCCAGACTGGGCCAAATGCTGCAGCAGCGGGCGCTGACGCAGCACGGTGTATGCGGTCTCGGCCAAAGCATGGCGTTCGCGCTGGCCCAAGGCCTTGTGTTTGCGGAAGAAGGCGGACACCACGCTGTCGGCGGGAGTGTCCAACTGGAGGACAGCGCGCAAGAGCTCGCTGCTCATTTCAAGAAGGGCATTAGGATGCATCTCGCGATTATCCCAGGCCCGAGGGCTTCCCCTGCCCTGCCGCCGTATTTATCCCTTGCTGCCCCCGACATGAGTGCCGACGACCTGCCCCCCCTGCCCGCCACACCGCTGGGCCGCTACCGCCATTACAAGGGCGGCGAATACGAAGTGATCGGTACCGCCAGGCATAGCGAAACGCTGGAACCCTTGGTGGTCTACCGCCCGCTGTACAACGCCACCGGCTTGTGGGTGCGGCCTCATGCCATGTTCTTCGGCAGCCTGAAAGTGGGCGGCGCGCTGACGGCGCGCTTCAGCGCCATCGACGACGCGCCGGCGCCCTGATGATGCGCGCGCCCCGCTGGCTGCAACAGCTGCGCCTTCGCCCGCGCCTTTTGCTGGCCCTGGGTCTGGGCGTGCTGGTCGGCCTCGCCTGCCCTTCGCATTGGAGCTTGTCGGCGCGCCTGCTCTGCGGCTGGAATGCCGGCGTCTGGTTCTATTTGCTGGCCGTGCTGCAGATGATGCTGGCCGCTGACCATGAGCATGTACAGCGCAAAAGCGTGGCGCAGGCGGACGGTGTGGCCGCCGTGCTGCTGCTGGCGGCGGCCGGCGCACTGGCCAGCCTGGCGGCCATCACTTTAGAGCTGCGCCAACCGGCCGGCCCGCCAGGCGCCACCTTGGCGCTGGCCTTGTTGACGGTGGCGGGCAGCTGGCTGCTGCTGCCGGTCGAGTTTGCCCTGGCCTATGCCAGCCTCTACCACCGTAACACGGGCCAGGACAAAGGACCGCACGGCCTGGAGTTTCCTGGCCTGCAAGGTCTACCGGACTACACCGACTTCATGTACTTCGCTGTCACCCTGGCCGCGACCTCGCAGACCTCGGATGTGGCGGTCAGCGCCAGGCCCATGCGGCGCTTGGTCTTGCTGCACGCCTTGCTGTCCTTCATGTTCAACACCGGGGTACTGGCGCTCTTGATCAATATCCTGGCCGGCATGATCCGCTGAAGGTTCAGCTGAACGACTGACTCGCCCCGCTGAGTTGCTCGACACGGCCATCGACCCGGCGTAGCTGGCCTTCGACAAACCAGCGCACAGCCTGCGGATACATGCGGTGCTCCAGCTTGAGCACGCGGGCCGACAGCGTGTCTTCATCATCACCGGGCAGCACCGGCGCCACGGCCTGAGCGACGATAGCGCCATGGTCAAGCTCTGCGGTCACGAAATGCACGGTGGCGCCGACGAATTTGCAGCCCATCTCCAAGGCCCGTGCGTGCGTGTGCAGGCCGGTGAAGGCCGGCAACAGCGAGGGGTGGATGTTGAGCATGCGCTCGGCATAGTGGGCGGTGAAGGCCGGAGTCAGGATGCGCATGAACCCCGCCAGCACCACCAGATCGGGCGCAAAACCATCGATCACTCGCTGCAGCTCGGCATCAAAAGCCTCGCGGGCCTGCTGCGCATCCATGCCGGGCTGGCGAAACGCCTTGTGGTCGACCACGGCCGTGGCAATGCCGTGCTCGGCTGCAAAGCTCAGGCCGGCGGCATCAGGCTTGTTGCTGATCACGGCGGCGATCTGGGCCGGCCAGCCCTCGGCGGCACAGGCGCGCACGATGGCCTCCATATTGGAGCCACGGCCGGAAATCAGGATGACGATGCGTTTCATGGGGCGGCAGTGTAGCTGCCTACAATGCCCGACCTGATCTTTGCTGCGGCCCGCCGATGAGCTCCCTGCCTTCCCCCGAACCGACTTCCGCCGCCACGCGTCCGCGCGTGCTCTCGGGCATGCGCCCGACCGGCGCCCTGCACCTGGGTCATTACCATGGCGCGCTGAAGAACTGGGTTCGCCTGCAGAGCACACACGACTGTTTCTTCTTCGTCGCCGACTGGCATGCCCTGACCACCCAGTACCAGGACCGTCAGAACCGCAACAGCATCGAACGCAATGTCTACGACATGGTGGTCGACTGGCTGGCCGCCGGCATCGACCCCGAGAAGGCCACGCTCTTCATCCAAAGCCGCATGCCCGAGCACGCCGAGCTCTTCACCCTGCTGGCCATGAGCACGCCCACCTCCTGGCTGGAACGCATTCCCAGTTACAAGGACGCGGTCGAGAAGCAACGCGCCAGCAGCACCCCGGGTGAAGGCGCCACCTACGGCTTCCTCGGCTACCCCCTGCTGCAGGCCGCCGACATCCTGATCTACAAGGCCGGCTTCGTGCCGGTCGGCGAAGACCAGGCCGCCCATGTGGAAGTGACCCGCGAGGTGGCACGCCGCTTTAACCGCATCTACAGCCCGGATGCGCCCATCCTGCCCGAGCCGCAAGAGCTGCTGACCGAGACCGCGCGCCTGCCCGGCCTGGACGGCCAGAAGATGAGCAAGAGCTACAACAATGCCGTCGCCATGCGCGATGCGCCCGAGGTGGTGGACGAGAAGATCCGCACCATGCCCACCGACCCGCAGCGCGTGCGCCGCAGCGATGCCGGCGAGCCCAGCCGCTGCCCGGTCTGGCCCCTGCACCAGCTCTACTGCGACGAGTCCACCCGCAGCTGGGCGGCCGAGGGCTGCCGCTCGGCCAGCATCGGCTGCCTGGACTGCAAAAAACCTTTGATTGAGGCCATCCAGAAAGAGCAAGCGCCTTGGCGCGAGCGGGCCAATGAATACCTGGCCAATCCCAAGCAGGTGCAATGGATTGTCGAAGTCGGCACCGAGCGGGCCCGCGCCGTTGCCCGCAAGACCTTGCGGGAAGTCCGCACCGCCATGGGCCTGGCCTACTGAATCCGCATGAGCGGCATCCACATCACCGACATTGAGGCCGCCATCAACTGGTGGCGCGAGCGTCACCCGTCGACCGACGGCCTGAGCGCCTGCCCCGAGGTGCAAGCCCTGGCCGAGGTCTACGGCCTGCTGGTCTACCACCGCGATCATGAGTGCGACGAAGACAGCATGCCCGCCGTCGCCAAGGCCGCCTGGCTGCGCTGGTACGACAGCACACCCGACGCGCCCTGTATCGCCATCTGTTCCACCAGCCAGGGCGACGCCTTGTGCAAGGGCTGCGGCCGCACCTTTGACGAAGTTCAGCACTGGCCGGTGATGAGCCCGGCCGAGAAGCGCATCACCTGGCGCCGCATCACCCAGGAAGGCACGGCTTGGCGCTTCAACCGCTATGCCGAGCGTGCGCGCGAGTTCAGCGGCCTCGACCACCCCCAGCAGCAGACAACAGCCCAGCCGCCGGCGGAGCCGGCATGATGGGCCGCGCCCATCTCGAGAGCCTGCGCCGCATCGCGCCGCTGGCCTGGCCGGTGCTGGTCGGGCAGCTGGCCGTGCTGGCCTTCAGCACCATCGACACCGTGCTGGTGGCCCGGTACTCGGCCGTCGACCTGGCTGCGCTGGCCGTGGGCAGCGCGATCTTCATCACCGTCTTCGTGGGCTTGATGGGCGTGGTGCTGGCGATCTCACCCATCGTCGGCCGCCTGTTCGGCGCCGGCCAGATGCGGGAAGCTGGGGCGCAGTTGCATCAGACTCTGTGGCTCTGCCTCGGCTTGATGGTCCTGGGCAGCCTGATCCTGCTGCTGCCCGAGCCCTTTCTGGCGGTGTCGCAGGCCAGCCCCGAGGTTGAGGCCAAGGTACGCCATTACCTGATGGCCCTGGCCGCCAGCCTGCCGGCCACGCTGTTCTTTACCGCCTTCCGCGGCTTCAATGTGGCGGTTTCCCGGCCCAAGGCGGTCATGGCCTTGCAGGTCGGCGGCCTGCTGCTCAAGCTGCCGCTGAGCCTCTTGCTCATTCAAGGCTTTGCGCTCGGCCCTTGGCAGGTGCCGGCCTTGGGCGCCGTGGGTTGTGGCATTGCCACGGCGATCGCCATGTGGGCCCAGGCCGCCATCGCCTTCGCTTGGATGCGGCGAGACCCTTTTTACGAGCCCTTCGGCTTGCGCCGCGGCGGCCTGCAAGCGCCCCACTGGCCCGACATCCGCGCCTTGCTCAAGCTGGGTGTGCCCATGGGCGGTTCCATCTTGATCGAGGTGACCGGTTTCACCTTCATGGCCATCTTCATTGCCCGCCTGGGCGCCACGCCCGTGGCCGGCCACCAGCTGGCGGTCAATCTGATCAGCCTGATGTTCATGCTGCCCCTGGCCCTGGCCAATGCGACCGGCACCCTGGTGGCGCAGTCGGTCGGCGCCCATGACCCGGCCGGCGCACGGCGCCTGGGCTGGCATGGTCTGGAGATCGGCCTGGCCGCGTCCTTCCTGATCGGTGCCCTGGTGTTTTTTGCACGCGAAGCGGTGCTGGGCCTGTACACCAGCGACCCGGTGATCCTGGGCGCCGCCCTGCCCTTGCTGCTCTGGGTCTGGCTTTTTCACGTGGCCGATGCCGGACAGACCCTGGCAGCCTTCGTGCTTCGCGCCCACCACATCGCCACCGCACCCATGGTCATTTACGCGCTGGCGATCTGGGGCGTGGGCCTGGGCGGCGGCTACTGGCTGGCCTTCGGCCACAGCCCCTCGATCCCGGCCGAGTTCCAGGGCGCGCGCGGCTTCTGGTCAGCGGCCACAGCCGGCCTGGTGCTGGCAGCCGTGGGATTGAGCGCCTTCCTGGCCTGGGTGCACCGCCAGGAAGAACGCGAGCAGGCCGCCGCTGCCCTCAGTTCGCCGCGTTCGGCAGGCTGAAGACAAACACACTGCCACCGCCGGGCCGCGCTTCGCAGCGCACCTGGCCTTGGTGGCGCAAGGCAATCTGCTTGACCAAGCTCAGACCGAGCCCCACCCCTCCAGCCTGTTCGGCGTGGCCGGGCAGGCGGAAAAACGCCTCGAAAATCTGTTCGCGCATGGCCTCGGGGACGCCGGGGCCACGGTCGCTCACGCGCAGCTCGGCCTGGCCCTCGCTGCCTCGCGAGAGCTCCAGCAAAAGCTCCTTCCCGCCGTAGCGCTTGCCGTTTTCCAGCAAATTGCGCAGAGCGCGGCGCAGCAGGCGCTCGTCGCCAGGCACGACCAGTTCAGTCAAGCCTGCAGCAGGCTGAAAGTCCGCAGCGCTGCGCGCCGCCTCTTCAGCCGCCAGACCCATCAAGTCGACCTTGAACTCATGCACAGCCGGCGTCGCCGCGCGGGCGGCCGCTTCCAGGCGGCTGGCCAGCAACACCTCTTCGACCAGGGCGTCCAGCTCTGAAATATTGGTATGGATCTCGGCTTGCAGGCGCACACGCTGCTCCGGGCCGGCGTTGTCCAGCATGGAAAAAGCCATCTTCAGCCGCGCCAGGGGCGAGCGCAGCTCATGGCTGGCATTGGCCAACAGCGACTGCTGAGAGCGCAGCAAGGTCTCGATTTGGGCCGCCGCGCGGTTGAAGCTGCCGGCCAGCGCCGCGACCTCGTCGCTGCCGCTGTCATCGACCCGCTGTGTCAGCTGGCCCGAACCAAACTGCTCGACACCGGCCTTCAGGCTTTCCAGACGCCGGGTCAGTCGTCGCACCACCGGGTAGGCACCTAGGGCGACGCCAAGGAACAGCAGCACCAATAAGACCAACAGGACCTGACCGTTGGGACGAGGCCCAAGGAAAGGCAGACCCCAGGGCAAGGGGGCGTTGTCTCCGCGTTTGAAGAAGGGCCGGTCTGGCCCCGGACCACCACCCAAGCGAGCGCCCGGCCCAATGCGAAAGCCACCGCGCATCACCAGGAGACTGCGGCGATCTTCCAAAGGCACACGCACGCTGGGCGGCCCCCCCATGGTTTCACGTTCGATGAATTCTTCGGAGGCGGCAATACGTTCGCCTCGCTCATCAATCAGGGCGATGGCCATATGCAGGCGCTGCCCCCATTCCTGCAAGGCCTCGGCTTGCTCGGAGCGGGGTGCCGTAGCGGGCGGCAGGGAGCCATGAATCAGTTCGGCAATCGCCAACACGCGCTCGTTGGCGGAGGACTCGAAACTGCCACGCTCCTGCTCGAAATGGCGCTGGAACAACCAGGCCGAGCCGAAAGCAAAGGCCAGCAGCACGACCACCAAGGTCAGGTAGATGCGCAGGTACAGCGACTTCATCTCAGACGCCCCAGCGGCATCGCGCCTCAATGGCCATGGTCGGCGTCCTGCTTGCGGGCAAACACATAGCCGGCACCGCGCACGGTCAACACCCGGCGCGGGGTCTTGGGATCCTCTTCGATCAGCGCGCGGATGCGCGAAATGTGGACATCGATCGAGCGGTCAAAGGCATCGAGCGGATGGCCCTTGAGCGCGTCCATGATTTGGTCGCGCGAGAGCACGCGGCCTGGGCTTTGCGCCAGCACCACCAGCAAGTCGAACTGATGGCCGGTGAAATCAAGCGGCTTGCCGTCCAGGCGTGCCATGCGTGCGGCCAGATCAATCTCAAGGCGACCGAAGCGCAGCACATCATCGGCCGGCGCCTCGGGTTCGGCGCGGCGCAGCAAGGCTTTGATGCGGGCTTGCAGCTCACGCGGTTCGAAAGGCTTGGCCAGGTAATCGTCGGCGCCCAGTTCCAGACCCAGGATGCGATCCATGGGTTCACCACGCGCCGAGAGCATGAGCACAGGCAGGCGGCGCGTGAGCGCATCGCTGCGCAATTCACGGCAGAAATCCAGGCCGTCACCGTCAGGCAGCATCAGGTCCAGCACCAGCAGGTCAAAGGCCTGCTCGGCCAAGGCGGCGCGGCCGGCGGCCAGGGAAGCTGCCAGGGTCACCTCGAAACCGGCCGCACTCAGGTAGTCGCACAACATGGCCGTGAGCCGGGTGTCGTCGTCAATCAGCAGCAGTCTGGAACTCATGGCGGATGCAAAAGGGAAAGTGGCCGAGACCGTTCGCCGGCCTCGTCGCGGCGCAGGTTCAATGTGCGCGACGCCACTGAGCATAAACGAGCGCGGCAACTCAGCTGCCATGCTTGCCGCCGCGCATCTCCTGGTGCTTGGCCATGCGGGCCTGCATCTTCTTCATGCGCTCGGCCATCTTGGCACGCTGCTCCGGGCTCAGCACCCGGGCGGCGTCCACCATGGCCTGGCTCATGCGCTTGCTGATCACGTCGTGATGAGCGCTCATCTGCAGACGCAGGGCCTCGATGGCAGCGGCATCGACATTCGGCGCGGCGAACAGGGTCTGCGCCTGATCGCGCAGCTTGCGGGCGGTCTCGTGCTCGGCCTTCATATCGGCCCGCGCGGCGTCCATGATCTGCTTGATCTGGCTGCGCTGCGCATCGCTCGCGTCCACCATGTCCAGCATGTGCTCAACATGACCGCCGCCCATGGCCATCATCTCGTGGCCGCCACGGTGGCCCATAGGACCCTGGGCCTGAGCCAGCAGGCCCGACAAGGACAGGCTGGCTGCCACGGCGCCGAGGGCGAACAACTTCTTCAGATTCAGCTGGGACATGACAGATCTCCGTCGGGGTTGGGGTGAATGAATCTTCAGCCCCGCACGTAAGCCTGCTGTGCCCCGGCAGTAAAGATCTGTGAATGCCCGGCGCCAATGAAAAGAGCGCCCACAGGCGCTCTTTCGTTCAGCCGCGAACACCCTCCTGACTGCACAGGACGGTGGCTGGCAGCATCACTTGATCGGCTTGAAGCGCATGCGCTTGGGGCGCGCGCCTTCCTCGCCCAGGCGCTTCTTCTTGTCGGCTTCGTACTCGTGGAAGTTGCCGTCAAAGAAGAACCACTGCGAATTGCCTTCGCAGGCCAGGATGTGGGTGCAGATGCGGTCCAGGAACCAGCGATCATGGGAGATCACCATGGCCGAGCCGGCGAACTCCAGCAGTGCCTCTTCCAGCGCGCGCAGAGTTTCGACGTCCAGGTCGTTCGACGGTTCATCGAGCATCAGCACGTTGCCGCCCTGGGCCAGGGTCTTGGCCAGGTGCAAACGACCACGCTCACCGCCCGACAGGCTGCCCACCAGCTTTTGCTGGTCATTGCCCTTGAAGTTGAAGCGGCCCAGATAGGCGCGGCTGGGCATCACGAACTTGCCGACCGTGATGTTGTCCAGGCCACCCGACACGTCTTGCCACACGGTCTTGTCAGCTTCCAGGCTGGCGCGGCTCTGGTCCACAAAAGCCATCTTGGCGGTCTTACCGATCTTGACGGTGCCGCTGTCCGGAGTCTCGGTGCCTTGCAGCATGCGGAACAGCGTCGACTTACCGGCGCCGTTGGGGCCGATGATGCCGACGATGGCGCCGGCGGGCACCTTGAAGCTCAGGTTGTCGATCAGCACGCGGTCGCCAAAGCTCTTGCTGACGTTTTCGAACTCGAGCACTTCATTGCCCAGGCGCTCGGCCACGGGAATGAAGATTTCGTTGGTGACGTTGCGCTGCTGGTACTCGACGTCCGACAGTTCCTCGAAGCGGGCCAGACGCGCCTTGCTCTTGGCCTGACGGCCCTTGGCGTTCGAGCGCACCCACTTCAGCTCTTCCTTCATCGCCTTCATGCGGGCGTCTTCGGACTTCTGTTCACCTTCCAGGCGCTTTTCCTTCTGGTCCAGCCAGTCGGAGTAGTTGCCCTTCCAAGGAATGCCGTGGCCGCGGTCCAGTTCCAGAATCCACTCAGCGGCGTTGTCCAGGAAGTAGCGATCGTGGGTGATGGCCACCACGGTGCCGGGGAAGCGCTGCAGGAACTGCTCCAGCCACTCGACCGATTCGGCGTCCAAGTGGTTGGTCGGCTCGTCGAGCAGCAGCATGTCGGGCTTGCTCAGCAGCAGGCGGCACAAGGCCACGCGGCGCTTCTCGCCACCGGACAGCACGCCGATCACGGCGTCCCACGGCGGCAGGTTCAGTGCGTCGGCGGCCAGCTCCAGCTGCAGATCGGTGTTTTCGCTGCCGGCGGCGGCGATGATGGACTCCAGCTCACCCTGCTCGGCGGCCAGCGCGTCGAAGTCAGCGTCTTCTTCGGCATAGGCGGCATAGACCTCGTCCAGGCGCTTCTTCGCGGCCAGCACGCCGCCGATGCCCTCTTCGACCGCTTCACGCACGGTCTGGGTTTCGTTCAGGCGCGGTTCCTGCTCCAAATAGCCGATCTTGATGCCGGGCATGGCGATGGCTTCGCCTTCGTACTCCTTGTCCACGCCAGCCATGATCTTCAAGATGGTGGACTTGCCCGAACCGTTCACACCCAGCACGCCGATCTTGGCACCGGGGAAGAAGGACAGGGAAATGTCCTTGAGGATGTGGCGTTTCGGGGGAACCGTCTTGTTGACGCGGTTCATGGAAAAGACATATTGCGCCATGGCGTGATTCCTGGAGAGTGCGGGTTCGGTACGAAGTGCTGAGAGCGCGGGGCCAGCCCGAAAGTTGACCGGGCCGCAGGGACGCGGGCCGGGCGTGGCGCCAAACCGCACATTGTCGCAGCATCTGCGGCACGGTCGACGCGGACCTGCGTCACAAGATCACGGCTCATGGCCCGCCCCACAGGGAGAAACCCGGCCGCGCCACCCTGGCCGGCTATACTGCGAGCTGTCGCCACGGCTACCAGTCTTGCCGTGGCGTTCATTTTTTTGAGCTCCAGCGCCCCTCCTTTTCGCAGGCTCGAAGACTGGCGATGCACCCCGTGCACGCGGCCCAGCACCCGATGAGTTGCGCTCAACAAGCAATCAATGACATTTGAATCTTTGGGCCTTGCCGCGCCCCTGCTGAAGGCCATCGCCGACGCCGGCTACACCACCCCCACCCCGATCCAAGCACAAGCGATCCCCGCCGTCATGCAAGGCGGCGACCTGATGGCCGGCGCCCAGACCGGCACCGGCAAGACCGCCGGCTTCACCCTGCCCCTGCTGCACCGCTTGAGCGAAGGCGCTCCGGTGCTGAACAAGCGCGGCAAGCCCGCCATCCGCGCCCTGGTGCTGACCCCCACCCGCGAACTTGCGGCCCAGGTCGAAGAAAGCGTCAAGACCTACGGCAAGTACCTGCCCCTGAAGAGCATGGTCATGTTCGGCGGCGTGGGCATGCAGCCGCAAATCAACCGTCTGCGTGACGGCGTCGACATCCTGGTGGCCACCCCCGGCCGCCTGCTCGACCATGCGCAGCAAGGCACGCTGGATCTCTCACAAGTGCAGATCCTGGTGCTGGACGAAGCCGACCGCATGCTGGACATGGGCTTTGTGCATGACATCAAGAAGGTCCTGGCCCTGCTGCCCGCGAAGAAGCAGTCGCTGCTGTTCAGCGCCACTTTCAGCGATGACATCAAGAACCTGGCCGACCGCCTGCTGAACCAGCCCGCCCTGATCGAAGTGGCCCGCCGCAACCAGACCAACGAGTCGATTGCG
Source organism: Paucibacter sp. DJ2R-2 (assembly GCF_025717675.1). Taxonomy (GTDB): domain Bacteria; phylum Pseudomonadota; class Gammaproteobacteria; order Burkholderiales; family Burkholderiaceae_C; genus Paucibacter_A. Next base: position 201,460 of record NZ_JAJIRT010000010.1, on the reverse strand, counting down.
CAGAAGGTCCACCCGGTCGGCCGCGAGCGCAAGAAGGAACTGCTGGTCCACCTGATCAAGGGCGGCCTGGACGGAGCGCCTTGGCACCAGGTGCTGGTGTTCACGCGCATGAAGCATGGCGCCAACCGCCTGACCGACTACCTGAATGACCAGGGCATCAGTGCCATGGCCATCCACGGCAACAAGAGCCAAGGTGCACGCACCAAGGCCCTCGCCGACTTCAAGAGCGGTGAGCTGACCTGCCTGGTGGCGACCGACATCGCCGCGCGCGGTATCGACATCGACCAGCTGCCCCACGTCGTCAACTACGAACTGCCCAATGTCCCCGAGGACTATGTGCACCGCATCGGCCGCACCGGCCGCGCCGGCGCCCAGGGCGAGGCGGTCAGCCTGGTCTGCGTGGACGAGAACGGCTTCCTGCGCGAGATCGAAAAGCTGATCAAGCGCGAGATCCCCAAGGAAATCGTGGCCGGCTTCGCACCCGACCCGAGCGAGCGCCCCGAGCCCATCGTGCTGGGCCGCATGATCCTGAACACCAACGGCAGCCGCTCCGGCGGCGGTGGCCGTGGCGGCAACTCGCGCGGCGGTGGTGGTGGCGGTGGCCGCCCCGGCGCGCGCCCCGGTGGCGCACCGGGCCAGAGCCGTGACGGCGGCGCCCCGCGCTCGGCCGCGCCGCAAGGTCGCTCCGGCGGTGGCGGCGGTGGTGGCGGTGGACGTCCCTCGGCAGGCCGCCCGGCCGGCGGTGGCGGCGGCCGTCCCCAAGGTGGTGGTGGCGGCGGTGGTGGTGGTGGCGCAGGCCGCGGCCAAGGCTCACGCCTGACCAGCCCCAAGCGCTGAACACGTTTCAGCCCTGACCCGAGCCCGGCCCACGCCGGGCTTTTTTCATGGCCGCGCGGACGTAGGATGCAGGCCACGCATATCGCGGATTGGAGTCATCGCTTGAGCCCACACATGCCCAAGGTCTGGATCGCCGGCGCCACCGGCCTGGTCGGCCGCGCGCTGCTGGCCGAGCTTTTGGCCCGGCCGCTGGAAGTCCACGCCCTGCTGCGTCGCGACGCGCCAGAACTGGGCCGCCACGCGAACCTGCATCCCCAGCGCGTCAACTTCGGCCGCCCCGATCTGGGCCCGGCCCATATTCCGGCACCGGACGAGCTCTACATCACCCTGGGCACCACGATTGCTGCGGCGGGCTCACAAGAAGCCTTCCGCGAGGTGGACTTCGACGCTGTGCTCCACGTCGCCCGGGTCGCCCGGGCCGGTGGTGCACGCCGCTGCGCCGTCGTCTCGGCCATGGGGGCCGCCCCGAGCTCGCGGGTGTTCTACAACCGCGTCAAAGGTGAGATGGAGCAGGCCTTGATGGGCTTGCACTTCAAGCGCCTGGTGATCGCCCGCCCGGCCCTTCTGCTCGGCGAACGCGGCGGCCTGGGCCAGCCACACCGTGCCGGCGAGGCTTGGGGCCAGCGCTTGCTGCGCCCTTTGAGCCCCCTGCTACCAGCACGCTGGCGGCCGATTCAAGCGGACACCGTGGCGCGGGCACTCACCCTTGCCCTGCATCAAGACGGGCCGGCCGTACAGGTGCTGGAATCCGATGCCTTGCAAAACCTGGGAGCCCTGCCCTCATGAAGCTGACCTTTCTCGGCGCCGCCGACTGCGTCACCGGTTCGCGCCATTTGCTGGAACTGGGCAAGCAGCGCCTGCTGCTCGATTGCGGACTGTTCCAGGGCTTCAAGACCCTGCGCGAACGCAACTGGGCACCGCTGGGCGTGGCGGCTGCCAGCGTCGATGCGGTGCTGCTCAGCCATGCCCACCTCGACCACAGCGGCTACATCCCGGCGCTGCGCCGCCAGGGTTTCCGGGGTCAGGTCTTTTCCACCTCGGCCACCCGGGACCTGTGTGAGGTGTTGCTGCTGGACAGCGCCCATCTGCAGGAAGAAGACGCACGCCAGGCCAACCGCCACGGCACCTCCAAGCATGAGAAAGCCCTGCCGCTCTACACCGTCAGCGAAACCAAGAAGGTGATCGAGCATTTCGTCGGCGTCCACCGCGACGGCCGCCTCAAGCTCGGCAAGGCCGAGATCCGCTTCACGCCGGTCGGCCACCTGCTGGGCGCCTGTGCCATCACGGTGCGCCATGGCGGCAAGACCCTGGTCTACAGCGGCGATGTCGGCCGCAGCAATGATTTGCTGATGCCGGCGCCGCAGCGTCTGGAAGAGGCCGATGTGCTGCTGATCGAATCGACCTACGGCAACCGCCAGCACCCGCCCGAGGACGTGCAGGCACGCCTGGCGCAAGTCCTGCGGCAGACCTTCCAGCGCGGCGGCAGCGTCCTGCTGCCCAGTTTCGCGGTCGGCCGGGCGCAAGCCCTGCTGCTGGTGCTGCAGCGTCTGCGCGAAGCGGGTGAGCTGAGCCAGGATGTGCCCATCTACCTGGACAGCCCCATGGCCATCGAGGCCACAGAGCTGACCCTCAAGCACAAGAAGCTGCTGCGCATCTCCCCGTCCGACGCCCAGGGCTTGTGCGACGGTGTCACCGTCATCAGCAAATCGGCCGAGTCCATGAAGCTGGCGCGCAGCATGAGCAGCCCGCGCACCCGGCCTTCCATCATCATCTCGGCCAGTGGCATGGCCACCGGCGGCCGCGTGCTCAACCACATCGAGACCATGGCGCCGCAGGCCCGCCACCACATCGCCTTCCCGGGCTTCCAGGTCGGCGGCAGCCGCGGCGCCAAGATGGTGGCCGGCGAACGCCAGATCAAGCTGCATGGCCAGTATGTGCCGGTCAATGCCGAGATCAGCCATCTCGAAGGCTTCTCCGGCCATGCCGACGCCGACGGCCTGATGGCCTGGCTGCGCGGCTTCAAGCGCGCGCCCGAGCAGGTCTTCGTGGTGCACGGTGAACCGGGCGCCAGCGACGCCTTGCGCAGCCGCATTCAAGACGAACTCGGTTGGCGCGTGCGCGTGCCGCAACATGGGGAAACGGTCGAGCTCGGATGAATCTGCTGGAACAAGCATTTGGTGCCCAAGCTGGCTTGGCCATGGGCTTGATGGCCGCCCTGGGCAGCGGGCTCTTGATCGGACTGGAGCGCGAGCGCCACAAAGGCCGAGGCCACGCGGGCACGCGTGCCCAAGAGCCTGCCGGCCTGCGCACCTTCACCATCGCCGCCCTGGCCGGCGCCTTGGCTCATGGCCTGGCTGTGCCGGGCTTGGTGGCGGTGGGCGCGCTGGCGATCACGGTGCTGGCGGCCATGGCCTACTTCCGCAGCAGCGAGCGAGACCCGGGTCTGACCACCGAGATGGCCCTGCTGGCGACCTATCTCATCGGCGTGCTGTGCGTGCAAGCGCCGCTGCTGGGCGCACCGGCCGCGGTCACCCTGACCGCCTTGCTCAGCGCCCGCACCGCCCTGCACCGCTTTGCCACCCGCATGCTGCGCGAGGATGAATTGCACGACGGACTGCTGCTGGCAGCCCTGGCCCTGGTCGTGCTGCCCCTGATGCCGACCGAGCCCCTGCCCTGGCTGGCGGGCATGAAGGCACATTCGCTGATGGGCCTGATGCTCTTGCTGCTGGGCCTGCAGGCTTTCGGTTATGTGGCGCTGCGTCTGCTGGGTGCGCAGACCGGCTTGGCGCTTTCGGGCTTGATGTCGGGTCTGGTATCCAGCACCGCCACCATCGCCGCCATGGGCCAGCGCGCGCGCGCCGAACCGCCGCTGTTCCTGGCCTGTGCGGCCGGCGCTGTCATGTCCAGCGCGGCCACCTGGCTGCAGGCCAGCTTGATGCTGCTGGCCCTGGCACCGGAGGCGGCCATGAGTTTTCTGCCCATGGGCGGGGCCGGTATCGCGGTGGCTGGCGGGGCCGGTTTGCTATTGGCTCGCCAGGCCCGCCTTACTCAGAAAGCGCAAGCCAGCGACGCAGCGCCCGCGACGGCCAAGGCCGTGCAGCGCGGCGGGCCGCTGCGGCTGAAGGAAGCGGCACTGATTGCCTTGCTTTTGAGCGTGGTGACCGTGGTGGTCAGCTGGGCCGAGCAGCGCTTCGGCAGCTCGGGCCTGTTCGGCGCGGTGGCGCTGACCGGTCTGGCCGATGCCCACGCGCCGGTGGCTTCACTGGCCGGCCTGGCCCATGCCGGCCAGATCGACGCCCGCCTGATGTGCCAGGGTGTGCTGGCCGCCATCGCCAGCAACAGCCTGACGCGCAGCCTGACCGCCTGGCTGGCGGGCGGCCCGCGCTTCGCCCTGATCGTGGCCTCGGTGCTGTTCAGCTCCCTGGCGCTGGCCGCCGCCCTGCTGTGGCTGCTGCTGCCTTTTCTGAGCTGACGATGTCGATCCGAAACAAGAAGCTCGTCACACTGACACCCGCCCGCATCGACTTCGCCGACCCCAGCGCACCGCTGGCGCCGGATTTCGGCGATGTCTATCACAGCCGCGCCGGCGCCCTGGCCCAGGCCCGCCATGTCTTTCTCGGCGCCAACGGCCTGCCCGGTCGCTGGGCCGGGCGCGATGAGTTCGTGATCCTGGAGACCGGCTTCGGCCTGGGCAACAACTTCCTGGCCACCTGGGAGGCCTGGCGCCAGGACTCGCAGCGCTGCGAGCGCCTGGTCTTCATCAGCATCGAGAAGCACCCCGTGCTGCGCGCCGACCTGACACGCGCCCATGCACAGAGCGAGCTGCCCGAGCAGGCGGCGGCGCTGCTGGCCGCCTGGCCACCGCTGACGCCCGATCTGCACCGCCTCAGCTTCGAGCAAGGCCAGGTGCAGCTGCTGCTGTGCTTCGGGGACGCCCAGCACTGGCTGCGCGAACTGGTGGCCGAGGTCGATGCCTTTTACCTGGACGGTTTCAACCCACAGCAGAACCCGGAGATGTGGGACCGCCACCTGCTCAAGGCTCTGGGCCGCCATGCAGCTCCTGGCGCCACGGCCGGCAGCTGGAGCGTGGCGCCGCAGGTGCGCGAGGGTCTGACGGCAGCCGGCTTCGAGGTCGAGCGCCAGCGTGGCTTTGCCAACAAGGGTGGCATGTGTGTGGCCCGCTATCTGCCGCGCCATCAGCTGCAGAAGCCAGCCGCCAGGGCCGCCCTGGCGCCGGGCGCGCGCACGGCCCTGGTGCTGGGCGCGGGTCTGGCCGGTGCAGCCTGCGCCTGGGCCTTGGCGCAGCGCGGCATTGCGTGCACGGTGATCGATGAGCATGGCGGGCCGGCCCAGGCCAGCTCGGGCAACCCGGGTGGCTTGTTCCACGGCACCCTCAACCCCGACGACGGCATCCACGCCCGCTTCAACCGCGCCGCTGCCTTGGAGACCGAGCGGGTGCTGCGCAGCCTGCCCGATTTGCCCTGGCTGCAGCGCGGGCTGCTGCGCGTCGAGAGCGAACGTGATGCCGTGCAGATGCAGGCCTTGATCGAGCGGCTGAGCCTGCCGCCCGACTATGTCCAGGCAATGGATGCAGCGCAGGCGCAAGCGCTCAGCGGCCTGGCCCTGGACCGGCCGGCCTGGTTCTACCCCGGCGGTGGCGCCTTGCCGCCGGCCGCCTATGTCGCAGCCCTGCTGGCACACAGCCGCGCGGCGCTGCGCTGGCACAGTCCGGTGCTGCGCCTCAGCCAAAACACGGATGCCAGCTGGCAGGCTTGGGGGGCGGACGGGCAATTGCTCGGCGAGGCCCCGCTGCTGGTGTTGGCGGGCGGCCACCGGGCGCAGGCCTTGCTGCAAGACCTGGCCCCGGATCTGCCGCTTCTGCGCCTGCGCGGCCAGCTCAGCCATGTGGCCGAGGGTGGGCCTCGACCGCTGCGGCCGGTGGCCGGGCAAGGCTATGCCATCGCTGACCCTGACAAGGGCTTCTGGTGCGGCGCCACCAGCCAAGAAAACGACCCGGAGGCCGAGTTGAGGGTCGCCGACCATGCGCACAACCTGGGCCAGTTCGCCGACCTGGCCGGCTTGGGCCTGGCTCAAGCCGAGCGCCTGCAAGCCAGCGGCGGCCGCGTGGGCTGGCGCCTGGCCACGCCGGACCGCCTGCCGCTGGTCGGTGGCCTGACACAGACTGCACCGGCTCCATCTACTGAGGAGTCGGCCAGCGCCCTGCCGGACCAGCTCCGATTCATGCCGCGCCGGACCGGCCTGGCGGTCTGCATGGCCCTGGGCTCCCGTGGCATCGGCTGGGCGGCCTTGTGCGCGCAGGTGCTGGCGGCACAGGTGACCGGGGCACCGGTGCCCTTGCCGGCCAGCCTGATTGAGGCCATTGACCCGGCGCGCTTCCTGCTGCGCCGGCAGCGACAGGGCCGCAGCGCGGGCTGAATGCGCAACCCGGCGTCTATGGCCTGTTAACACTGCGCCGATGCGACAAAAGCTGCACAGTTTTCGCAAAGCGTCGGTTGTGCGATAGGCGAGCCGCCACGCCCTCGCTTAGCATGGACCCCAGCGCCCCGATTTGCCGCGGGCGCCAGCCGTCCACTCTCCAGGCCGACATGAGCGACATCGACCGCCCTGGCATGCCCAACACCGCGCCCCTGAGCGAGGGCGGCGCCATCGACCGGACGCTGGAGCAGGCACGCTCTCATGCCACCAGCTTCGAGCAGTCCTTCTTTGCCGAGCGCCTGAGCCAGTTGCAGGACCAGGCCTTGACGACCGAGCAAGCGCTAGAACTCGAGGCCTTCCGACTGCTCGCCCTCGCGACGGCGCCCGCAGTCGAGCCTCAAGACCTGCTGCTCAAGGGTCGGGACCTGCTCGATCTGTCCCAGGCCCACGGCTTCAAGCTGGCCGAAGCCGCTTGCTGGCGAGCCATCCAGTGGGTGCAGACGCGGCTCAAGCTTCACCATGCGGCCCTGGAAAGCATTGCCCACGCGGCGGCCTTGTACGAGCAAGCCGAGCGCCTCGATCTGGCGCAGCTGATGCGTGTGGCGCGCTGCCCCGTGCTCTTCATGGCCGAGATGTACCCGGAGCTGCGCCAGACCAGCGCGGCCTTGCTGCAGCAGCGTGCCGAGCTGCCGCCGGCTTTGCAGCAGCTGGTGCTCAACAATGCAGCCTCGGCGGCCTATTACCTCGCCAATGAAGAGGTCGACGCCAGCCAGGCTCGCCGCTTCTGGGAGGAATGCCTGGCGCTCCATCAGGAAAGCCTGTGCCTGACACAGGCCCATGGTCTGGGCTATGCCGAGCTGGTGGCCCACTTGAACCTGGCGGTGGTGCACGCCACCTTGGGCCACGGCAGCGCCTGCCGAGAGCATCTCAGCCGGCTTCATGCCCAGGCCGGCGACGGCCCGTTGCAGCCGTCCTGGCTGCTGTGGGAGCGCCTGTGCGGCGTGCTGCTGCGCTGCCGCGAAGGCGGGCGAGACGAGGCCTGGCATGCCCTGCTGGCGCTCGACGCTGAGCTGAGCAAAGCGCCGGCGATCAGCGTCGGGCACCGCGATGCAGTACTGCACGCCCTGCGCTATTTCGGTGAGCGCTGGGGCTTTATGGACCAGGCCTTGCGGGCCAGCCTGACCCAGCTGCAGCAGGAACGCGAGCGCAAACGCGAGCTCTCACGCGCACTCGGTGAGACCGTCCAAGCCGTGATGGAACGGCCGCGCCTCTTGCAGGCGAATGAGCTGCTGAGCCGCCACGGCAGCGAGCTGGAGCAGTCGCTCGCTCAGCGCAACCAGGAGCTCAGCCATGCCTTGGCCAAGGTGCAGGCCGAGGCCAGCATCCGCGCGGCGGCAGAAGCGGCCCTGAAGCGTGCCCATGATGAGCTGGAAGCCCAGGTGCTGCAGCGCACGGCCGAGCTGGAGGTCGCCCTACGCACCTTGATGCAACAGGAAAAGCAGCTGGCGCTCTCGCGCATGGTGGTCGGCGTGGCGCATGAGATGAACACCCCGCTCGGCAATGCGCGCATGGCGGCCAGCACCATGCAGGACCAATGCCAGTCCTTGCGCCAGCAGGCCCGCGACGGCCTGCTGCGACGCAGCGATTTAGACCAAGGCCTCGCGCGCCTGCAAGAAGGCAGTGCCATGGTGGACCGCGGCCTGGCGCGCGCCGGCCAGTTGGTCGAGCGCTTCAAGGCCCTGGCCATCAGCCAGCACCAGGAAGTCGCCCAGGACTTCGATCTGGCAGTGCAGCTGCGTGAATGGGCTGAGGTTTGGCGCGGCCGGCTGCCGGGCGCAGGTTTTCAGCTGGAGCTCTGCGGCCTGCCGCCCACCCTGCCCTGGCACGGTCATCGGCGCGCCCTGCACGAAGTGCTGGAGCAGCTCTTTGACAACAGCATTCAGCATGCTTGGGCAGGACGCAACGCTGGCCGCATCGTGGTCAAGCTGGGCCTCAAGGCGGGTGAGCCCCTGCTCGGCTTGGATTGGCAAGACGACGGGCCGGGCATTCCGCCCGAGCATCTGCCCCATGTGCTGGAGCCCTTCTTCAGCGCCCGGCTCGGCCAGGGCGGCAGCGGCTTGGGCCTGAGCACGGTGCACAGCCTGGTCTGCGCCCTGATGGGAGGGCGCATGGCCGTACACAGCGAAGCCGGCCAGGGCTGCCGAGTGGCCATCGAGCTGCCCGCCCGACCCAACCGCGCCGCAGCCGCCATTCCGGATGATGTGCCCATGCCACTGGGCGAAGCACAGCACCGCACTTGAACAGACACATGAGCAGCAGTCGCAGTACCCAGCCCGCAAATCCGCAGCCCCAGGCCAATGAAGCGCCCAGCAGCAGCAGCAACAACACGGTCGGAACGGTCGGGGAACGTCTGGCCCGCTTGCGCCATGCCCTGATCGGCTGGTTGGACCTGCAGGCCAAAGAAGAGTTGCGCCTGCTGCAGACCCAGGGGCCGAGCAGCGCCGAGGCGGTCGAGATCGAGGCCTACACCTTGCTGCTCGATCTGCGCAACGAGCCGCAGCAGGCGCTGCTGGCCCTGCAGCGCTGCAGCGAGCTGATGAGCTTGGCCCAGGGCTTGAAGAAGCCGCTGTGTGAAGCGGCGGTCTGGCGTGTCATGCAGACGCTGCAGAGCTTTCTGATGCTGCACCCGGCGGCCCTGCACAGCGTTGGCATGGCGGCCCGGCTCTACGCCGAAAGTGGCGAGCCCGAGCTCGAGCAGATGATGCTCGAGTCGCGCCACTATGTGCTCTTCCATGCGCAGATGTATGAGGAGCTCTACCGCTCTTGCCAGGCCCAGCTGAGCCTGCCCGGCAACCGCGAGCGCAGCTTCGGCTACCGTCTGCTCTCGGGGGCCGCCGGCGCCGCTTACAACATGGGCATACGCTGCCCGGATGCACGGGCCCGGCAGACCTGGTGGCGCGAGGCCCTTCAGCTGCACCGCGAGGCCCTGGACATGAGCCGGCAGCAAGGTCAGCGCATGATGGAGGCGATCAGCCTGCTCAATATGTGCGTGGTGCTGGCCTCGCTGGGTGAAGTCGAGGAAGCGCGCAACGCCCTGCGCGGGGTCGATGCCTTGCCTCAAGTCGACCAGGGCCGGCCCGGCTGGATGGCCTGGTACCGCTTGGCCGAGGCCTTGATCCAGGTGCACGAAGATCCCACGCAGACCGCTGCGGCCACGACCGCCTGGACTGGGCTGCTGGAGATCACACGCTCGCTTCAGGACGGCGGACTCAACCACGCCGCCGCCGCGGAAGTGGCGCTGCGCACGGTGCGCATCCTAGGCCAGGAGCGCGGCCAACTGCAGGACGCACTCTGGGCCGCCGACACCTTGCTGGAGCAGCAGGTGCGCAGCATGCGTGAGCTGGCGCAGAACATGTCCGACACCTTGAGCGCCGTCATCGAGCGCCCCCGTCTGATGCAGGAGAAAGAGCGCCTGGCCGAGCATGGCTTTGCGCTCGAAAGCTCGCTGGCTCAGCGCAATGCCGAGTTGTCCTCGGCCCTGGCCAAGGTGCAGGCCGAAGCCAGCATCCGCGCCGCGGCCGAAGCGGCCCTGAAGCGGGCCCACGACGAACTGGAAGCACAGGTGCAACAACGCACGGCCGAGCTGGAGCAGGCCATGCGGGCCCTGATGAAGCAGGAGAAGCAGCTGGCCTTGTCACGCATGGTGGCCGGCATGGCCCATGAAATGAACACGCCGCTGGGCAACGCCCGCATGGCCGCCAGCGCCATACAGGCCCAGGGCGAAGGCTTGAGCCGAAGCATGGCGGCAGGCACGGTCAAACGCAGCCAGCTCAGCGAGCTGATCGCCGGCTTGCACAAGGGCAGTTCGCTGATGGACCGTTCCCTGCAAAGAGTGGCCGCCCTGGTGGAGCGCTTCAAGTCCCTGGACAGCCAAGGCACGAGCGAGAGCGCCCAAACCTTCGATCTTTGCGCCCTGGTTCAGGAGCTGAGCCTCAGCTGGCAAAACCAGCTCAAGGAAGGACAGATCCTGCTGCAGCTGGAAATGCCGGCCTCACTTGAGATCCACGGCCACGCCCATGCCTGCGTGCAGGTGCTTCAAGAGCTGTTCGCCAACAGCTTGAGCCACGGCCTGGCCGGCCAGCAAGAGCCGCCTCCGCACCTGCGTCTCACCCTGCGCCTGCGCCCCGACCTGGGTCAGGGCCAAGGCCGTGAGCTGATCGAGCTGAACTGGCATGACAACGGCGCCGGTGTCGCCGCCGAGCATCTGGCGCGGGTGCTGGAGCCTTTTTTCTCCACCCGTTTGGGCCAGAGTGGTGCGGGCCTGGGCTTGTCCATGGTTCACAACTTGGTGGTCGATCTCATGGGGGGCCAGATCCAGGTCATCAGCCCGGACCGGCCGGCCGACCGAGGCACCTGTGTTCAGCTGCTATGGCCGCGTGCTTTGCCTGGCCCTGACAGGAGCTCCAAAGACACCCAGGCCAGCCCAGAAGCCCGGCCGGGCACCTCACTCAATCAAAGCTGAGTGTCTTGACGCCTTCGCTGGTGCCAAGCAGGCAGACCGAGGCCCGGTTGCGCGCGAACACACCGACGGTCACAACACCGGGCCATTGATTGACATCGGCCTCGAAGGCGCGCGGGTCGGTGATCTGCAGGCCGGTGACATCGAGGATGTGGCAGCCGTTGTCGGTGACGACGCCAGCTCGCAGGGTAGCCACGCCGCCCTGTGCGGCAAAACGACGCGCCAGTTGCGCGGCGGCCATGGGAATCACCTCGACCGGCAGCGGGAACTTGCCCAGGGCCTGGACCAGCTTGGATTCGTCGGCAATGCAGACAAACTGCTGCGCCAGATCGGCCACGATCTTCTCGCGCGTCAGTGCGGCGCCGCCGCCCTTGATCATGTGGCCGCCATGGTCGATCTCATCGGCACCGTCGATGTAAACGCCCAGGCTTTGCACCTCGGCGGCATCGAGCACGGGAATGCCCAGAGCCTTCATGCGCTCGGTGGAGCGCACCGAGCTGGACACAGCACCCGCCACCTTGATGTCGCTGGCGGCCAGTGCGTCGATGAACTTGTCCACCGTCGAGCCGGTACCGACGCCGACGATGCTGCCCGGCTTCACATATTGCAGAGCGGCTTGGCCAACCAGGGTCTTGAGTTCGTCTTGGGTCATGGTGCGTCGAGAGCAAAAAGGGAATGAAAGAGCGGCGCGCTTCGAGCACGCCGCAGCCGCGACATTATCGACGAGGCGCCAGCCCAACCCCGCTTGGACCGCGCTGCCCCCGTGAATGCGCTCCGCATACCCCCATGGCAAGACCCTCGAACAAATACTGTTTGCACATACAGCTGTTTGTTTATACAGTTGCCTCAGCGCTGCGACGGGACACCCGGTCTTCCGCATCTGCAGCCCGCGCCCAAACCTGAGACTCTGGAGCACTGACGATGAACCTGGCACCCCACCCCACCCCCGCGGCACAAACCCACGAAGCACAAGGCCAAGCGTCCCACCTGCCCGCCTGGGTGGCGCGCGTCGGTCAAGCGCCTCAACGCAACTTCCAAGGTAGCTTTCAAGGCAGAAACACGCCAGGCAGCCGCGCAAACGGCAAGGTCGGAGCAGGTATTGGCCGCAACCCCGTCACCCGTCTCTTGCGCCTGCTGCGCGACCCACAATCCTGGATCACGGCCATCGCCGTGCTCACCGTGGTGGGCCTCAGCGGCGGTGCCTTTGAGGCAGAAGAGTCCCACAGCGAACGCAGCGTCCTGCACCTGAACAGCGGCATGACCAATGACGCGGTGGTGGCCGAATTGAGCAGCAGCCAGCGCTGAAGGTTCAAAGTGAACGAGTGAATGAATGAACAGGTGACAGGCCCACCGGCTCGATTCACGATTCACGATTCACGATTCACGATTCACGATTCACCTGTTCACCTGTTCACCTGTTCACCTGTTCACACCCTCCCCATAGAACTTGCCGTGGAAGCCGTAAGTGACCCAGTACGGCAACCACACCCGGGCCAGCGGACCGGCGCTGAGCGCCTGGGCATCGAAGACGCTGGCAAAGCTGCGCTGGCGGCGGCAGTCATAGCCCAGGCCCAGCAACCAGCCTTGTCCCTCGCCGGCCGCCCCTTGCGGCGTGCCGGGCTTGGGCACCAGCACATGTTCTTCCAGCACTACTTCGGGGCCGAAGGCGAAGCGTTCGCGGCGGCCGCTGTCCAGGTCCAGGTGCATCAAGCCGTTGAAGCCCCAGCGTGAGCCCAGGTCCACGGCGGTCGGATAGTAGACATGGCGATGGCGCTGGCCGACCACGCGTGGGTCCACCACCGGGAACTCGACCGATTCGCTGCGCGACTGCAGCGTGATGCGGCCCGCTGATGCGGGGCTGAGTCCGGCAGCACCCGCCGCGGCCGCCCCCATCTGCAAGCGCATGAAGCGCGGCTGCGAACTCTGCGGCACCGGCCGCTCACCGCGCATCACCTGGCGCAGTTCAGCATTGACCTGAGGCAAGGGACGAGACTCCACATAGTCCAGATGCAAGGTCTCGGCACCGGCCGGCCCCTCGTCCCATGCGTTGCCGAAGTGAAAGACCAGGCTGGCCGGCATTTCGAAGACCCGACGGCGGCTGAAATCTGCCTTGTCCACCACCAGCACCCGGGTCGCGTCTTGCGCCTGCCAGCGCATCGAATCCAGCATGCTTTGACCACCGCGCAAGGCGGCCATGTCCAGTTGAATCGGCGGCAGCAGAAACACCAGAAAGCGCTGCGAGACCGCGAAGTCGTGGACCATGGGCACGGGGACGGGTGAATCAAACACCTCGCTGCGCAAGACCTGACCCTGGGCCGAGATCTGGTAGACCGCCATGCGATCGCCGGCCGTGCCAAAGTTCCAGACCGTGCCGTCCGGCTCCACCTTGGGGTGGGCCGAGAACGGCATGCCGGCCAACTCGGGCGACCAAACCCGCGGGCCGCGGGTGGCCAGGGTCTGCGGATCCAACTCGTAGGCGCTGCCGCCTTCCCAGAGTGCATGAAGGCGGCCATTCAGCAGCAGCACGCTGGTGTTGGCCACATTGAGGCTGTCGGGGTTTTGGATGGCCATGCGCGGCGGAATCGCCGTGCCAAAGGCTGGCAACAAGAAACGCCCGGCTTCCGCCTCGGCCTTGAACTTGCGCGTCTGCACAAAGCGCGCCTTGTGCGTCACCTGGGCCCGACCGGCGCTACCGCCGAAGGTCCAGGCCTGGACCAGACCATCGCCATCGAACCAATGGCGGTAGCGCTCCTCGCCGCGCGCCATCAGGCCGGGGCCGTTGCGGTAATAGGTACCGCGCAGGCCATCAGGCAGGCGGCCTTCGATCTGCAGGTCACGAGCGTCCAGGTCCTGGCCTCGCAAGCCCTGCAGCGGGGCCAGTTCGGGCGCGGCGCTGGCGAAGGCCGGCGCCGCCAAGCCCTGAGCCAAGGCTTCTTGCACACCGCTCCAGGCCAGGCCGCCGGCCACACCGAGCTTGAGCCAGTCGCGTCTTTGCATCTTCATGTTCATGGCATCCACTCCTTGTTGCGTCCGCTGCCCAGTCACTTCAAAGACACGCTCAAGCGCGCACCGGCCTTCACCTCGAACAGCGCCGCCTCGAACTTCGGCGGACCGAACATGCCGGTGGCATTGTTGGAAAAGGCAAAGGGTTCGGTGGGCATGCGCATGGCGTTCATGTCCAAGCGGCCATTGCTGTTGAGGTCATGGGCCACGTTCAAGGCCAGGCGGCCGGCCGGCAGAGCGCCGAGCTTGATCAGCAGGCGCCCATCTTTTTGCGAGCTGGCCTCGGCGCGCACGACGGCCACCGGTTTCTTGAGCCAGTCCTCGGGCGAGGCAAACACGCTGATCAGGATCTGGCCCTCGCTGCTGGCGATGCCGGTCAGCTCCAGTTCCATGTCGGCCGTCGCAGCGCCAGCGGCAGGCACAACATCGGCCGCCCAGGCCGGCCCGGCCGGCAGGCTCAAGGCCAGAGCCGCGCTCAGCGCGAGCCCGCAGGAAGCAAGAGACAAAAACATGCGCAGTGCAAGCGGCTTGCGGTTCGACTTCTTCATGGCAGGACCTCTGGGGTTCAGTGACGATGGCTGAACTCTAGAAAGACCTGCGGCGCCGGCCCAGCGCGATGCGACCAAGCGAAGCGCTGCGGTGCCAGCGGCAGCCGGCGGGCGCGAAATGAAGGGCTGCGGTCCGATCCCTAGGGCCAAGCCCCGACCCGGAAAGAAAAAGGGCGACCGCACGCGGTCGCCCCAGATTTGATGAAGGTCGGACGCAGAGGGTGAGAAGTTTTGTAGCGAGCGGCAGTCAGACTAGGCGGGCGAAGCGCAGGAACCGGAACGTACTCTATGTACGTGAGGATTCCGAGCATTCGACCAACGACGTATGGCAGCCGCGCAGTAAAAAGTTCTCAGCCTCTCAGCCGCGCCGTGCACGCACGGCTGCCGCCAGTTCGCGCAGCAGTGGCTCGGTCTGCGACCAGCCCAGGCAAGCGTCGGTGATGGAGACACCAGGCAACAGGTCGTGCTTGGTCTGACCATCAGCCAGGTCCTGCCGGCCCGGCTGCAGATGCGACTCGATCATCACGCCGGTGATGCGTGCGTCGCCGCCGGCGATCTGTGCGGCCACGTCGCGGCCGACATCAATCTGGCGCTCGAACTTCTTGCTCGAATTGGCATGCGAGAAGTCCACCATCACCTGCTCGCGCAGGCCGGCGCTGCGCATGGCCTCGCAGGCCGCGGCAACAGACGCCGCGTCGTAATTGGGCGCCTTGCCACCGCGCAGAATGATGTGGCAGTCGTCGTTGCCGCGGGTTTCGAAAATCGCAGCCGCGCCCATCTTGGTCATGCCCATGAAAGCATGGCTGGCCTGGGCGGCCTGCACCGCATCGCTGGCGACCTTGATGCCGCCGTCGGTGCCGTTCTTGAAGCCCACGGGGCAGGACAGGCCGGAAGCCAGCTGGCGGTGGCTCTGGCTCTCGGTCGTGCGCGCGCCGATGGCGCCCCAGGACACCAGATCGCTGATGTACTGCGGCGACAGCAGGTCCAGGAACTCGGTACCGGCCGGCAGGCCCAGGGCCGTCACATCGAGCAGCAGCTTGCGCGCCAGGCGCAGGCCTTCGTTCATGTGGAAGCTGCCGTCCAGGCGCGGGTCATTGATGTAGCCCTTCCAGCCGACTGTGGTGCGCGGCTTTTCGAAGTACACGCGCATGACGATCAGCAGGTCTTTCTGCAGCTCGGCGCGCAGGTCCTTGAGCAAGCGGGCGTAGTCCATGGCCTGGTCGTGGTCATGGATGGAGCATGGGCCCACCACCACCAGCAGGCGGTCATCGCGGCCATGCAGCACATCGCTGATGTCGCGGCGTGCTTGCTCGACCAGCTGCAGCGAACTGTCCGGCGGCGGCAACTCATCCAGCAGCAGGGCCGGCGAAATCAAGGGGCGAACGGCGCCGATGCGGGTGTCATCGGTGCGGGTGCTGTCCAGCGTGCTGGCATCGCCAGCATCGCTGCGGCGGCCGATTTCGCGGTCCTTTGCGGGGTTGTCGAGAGACTGCATGACTCAAACTCCAAGAAACATTGCAGGCATTATCCGTGCAGGGCCTAAGCCGGTGTCCGCGCGGACAAGAAGACCGCAGCTGCCGACAACGCCAGGCCCAGCAAAGCCAAGACCGGCAAAGCCTCCCCAAGCAAGGCCCAGCCCATCAGCGTGGACATGGCCGGGATCAGGAAGAACAGCGCCGCCACCCGGCTGGCCGAGCCGCGCCGCACCATGCTGAACATCAGGCTGAAGGCACCAATCGAATTGACCCCGGCCAGCCACAGCAGCACCCACCAAAGCTCCTCGCTGCGCCACTCGACCTGCACGCCGCCCTCGACCACCACAGCAAGCACCAGCATGGCCAGCGCTGCCACCGTCATCTGGATGGCGCTGCCGCTGCGCAAATCCATGCCGGCGCAGAAGCGCTTCTGGTACAGCGTGCCCAGGACCAAACCGGCCAAGCCCAGCAGACCCATGCCGTAGGCAAGCCCCGCCGTGCCGCCGTCCCCCGCACCCTGCTGGGCGATAGGCTTGGCCAGCACCACCAGGCCTACACCCGCCAAACCCAAGGCCAGGCCCCAAGCCTGGCGAGGCCGTATGCGTTCGGCCAGCCAGAGATGGCCGCCCAGGGCCGTCAGCAAGGGCATGAGCCCGATCAGCAGCGCGGCCACGCCGCTGTGCAGGCCCCAGCGCATGGCCTGGTAGACGCCGGCGAAATGCAGTACCTGGATCAAAAGCCCCACCACGCCCAGATGCAGCCAGGCCCGCGCCGACTGCGGCCATGGCGCGCGGCTGAAGCCCGCGATCGCCACCAAGAGCAGCGCCGCCAAACCAAAACGAAGGCTGAGCAGGCTCAGCGGTGCCGCGTGCGCCAGGCCCAGCTTGCCCATGGGATAGCCGCTGCTCCAGAACAGAATGAACAGCCAGGGCAAGGCCCGCGTTGGAACGGCCGCAGCGGATGACGCCGAGGCGGGTGAAGCCGAAGCAGGTGAGCGATGGGGAACCAAGACCGGTGCAGCAGGATTCATCAGGTGCCGGCGCAAACGCCGCTCGCTGGAAACAAGAAAGAGGTGAAGCCACTGTAGAAACAAGCTAGTCAAGCCACAATCCATCAACTCTTCATTTCAAAGTTTCCACGAAGGAAACAATCACGGCGCCGAAATTGGCCATAGAACGGGTGAACATGGGGCGTTTGGAAGACTTGCAGAGCTTTGTCCGCATCGTCGAGACGCGCAGCTTCTCGGCCGGCGCACGGCTGGTGGGCAGCAGCAAATCGGCGCTGAGCAAGCAGATCAGCCGGCTGGAAGCCGAGCTGGGCACGCGCTTGCTGCACCGCAGCACCCGCAGCCTGAGCCCCACGCCAGAAGGCCAGGCCGTCTACGAGCGCGCCCTGCGCCTGCTGGACGATGCCCAGGCCCTGGACGCCGAGCTGCGCGACCGGCGCGAACAACCGCGCGGCCTCTTGCGCCTGAGCACATCCACCTCCTTCGGCAATCTGCAACTGACCGCGCTCCTGGCCGGCTTTTGCCGCCAGCACCCGCAGCTGCAGGTGGTGCTGGGTTTGAATGACCGTTACGTTGACCTGGCCGAGGAAGGCTTTGATGTAGTGCTGCGCCTGACCGGCGCGCCCTCACCAGGCCTGGTGGCGCGGCGCTTGGCACCCATCCACTACCGCCTCTGTGCCTCGCCGGCTTACCTGGCCGAAGCGGGCCAGCCCGAGGCTGTGGCCGACTTGGCTTCGCACCGCTGCCTGCGTTTTGGCTATCTGCAAGCGCCCGAGCGCTGGCGCTTTCGCCACGCCGGCAGCGGGCAGGAGAACAGCGTCGATGTGCAAGGCGCCCTGCGTTTTGAGAGCGGCCTGACCGTCAACAGCAGCGAATCGCTGCGCGTGGCCTCACTGGCGGGATTGGGCATCGCCGTGCTGCCCAGCTATGCCGTGGGCGCCGATCTGCGCGAGAGCCGGCTGGTGCAGCTGCTGCCCGAATGGCGGCCGATCAGCGGCATTGCCGAGGCCGACACCCTCTATGCCGTCTACCTGCCCAACCGCCAGCCCAGCACCAAGGTGCGGGCCTTGATTGACTACCTGCTGGAGCAGTTGGACGAGCTGCCGCCCTGGGACCGCGAACCGGCCACCCAGCCAGCCACCTAGGCTGCGCAGCTCAAAGCTGCGCAGGGGGCGGGGTCGGGCCAATGCGACAATTCCCCGCTATGCCTCTGATCCCCTACGCCCTCACCCGCCCTTTTCTGTTCGGCCTGGACCCCGAACATGCCCATGAGCTGACGCTGGGCGCCATCGCCCGGCTGCAGAACACACCGGCGCAATGCCTGTGGTCGCAGCCGCGCATCGCCGATCCGATCGAGCTGGCCGGGCTGAAGTTCCCCAACCGCATCGGCCTGGCCGCCGGCCTGGACAAGAACGGCCGCTGCATCGACGGCCTGGGTGCCATGGGTTTCGGTTTCATCGAGGTGGGCACGGTCACGCCCAAAGGCCAGCCCGGCAACGACAAGCCGCGCATGTTCCGCCTGCCCGAGGCCGGCGCCCTGATCAACCGCCTGGGTTTCAACAACGAAGGCCTGGCCAGTTTCCTGGCCAACGTCCAGCGCGCACACAGCTTCCGCGCGGCCGGCGGCCTGCTGGGCCTGAACATCGGCAAGAACGCGGTCACTCCGATTGAAGACGCGGCCAGCGACTACCTGCTGGGCCTGGACGGTGTGTTCCCGCACGCCGACTACATCACCGTCAACATCTCCAGCCCCAACACCAAGAACCTGCGCGCCCTGCAAAGCGACGAAGCCTTGGACGCCCTGCTCGGCCGCCTGCAGGAACGCAAGCTGCAGCTGGAAGCGAATGCCAAGCGCCAGGTGCCCATGTTCGTCAAGATCGCGCCCGATCTGGATGAAGAGCAGGTGGCCGTGATCGCCCAAACCCTGCAAAAGAACGGCATCGACGGCGTGATCGCCACCAACACCACCATCTCCCGAGAGGCCGTCAAAGGCATGACGCACGCCGAGGAAACCGGTGGCCTCTCGGGCCGGCCGGTGTTCGAGGCCAGCAACCGCGTGATCCGCCTGCTGCGCTCGGCCCTGGGGGGCAACTACCCCATCATCGGCGTGGGTGGCGTGATGAGCGGCGAAGACGCTCGCGCCAAGCTGCAAGCCGGCGCCGACCTGGTGCAGATCTACACCGGCCTGATTTACCAAGGGCCTGCCCTGGTGCGCGACTGCGCTCGCGCCATGGCCCGAGTCTGATCGGCCACGTCTCATGGCGGTCGAAATCGAACGCAAATTCCTGGTCCTCGGCGAGGCCTGGAAGGCCAACGGCCCCGGCGAGTTCATCAGCCAGGGCTATCTGAACCGCGACCCGGCGCGCACGGTGCGTGTGCGCATCAAGGGCGAACAGGCCTGGCTGACCATTAAAGGCCGCAGCGAAGGCGTGGCCCGGGCCGAATTTGAATACCCCGTGCCGGTGGCCGACGCGCGCGAGCTGCTGGCCCTGTGCGAAGGCCCGCGGGTCGAGAAGATCCGCCGCGAGATCCGCCACGCCGGCATGCTCTGGGAAGTGGACGAATTCCTCGGCGACAACGCCGGCCTGGTGGTGGCCGAGATCGAGCTCAGCGAGGCTGACCAGGCCTTCGAGCGCCCCGACTGGCTGGGCGAGGAAGTCAGCCAGGACCCGCGCTATTTCAACTCGGCGCTCAGCAAGCTGCCCTACAGCCGCTGGTGAACCCGGCCAGGCCGGCCACGCCGACCCATCGGGTTAGTCCCGAGATGCAACGAAACCACGTTTGCATCCATTCTTTCGTTTTGGGCGCATTCCGTACAAGCCGCCCGCGCTGAGTTTCACGACCATGGCGCTCCGTCATCCCCTGGTTGGGCCACCCGCTCGACCGCAACCGATGGAGCATGCCCATGAAGCATTGGAACCCACTCTCACTCTCGATTCCTGGCGCCGCTTTGGCGCTCTTCGCCGTCACGGCACAGGCCCAAGACCTGCTGCTGCGGCTGTCCGCCGACGCCAGGCTCGGCAGCACCAGCCTCGACATCAGCCATGCCCAACGCGGCAGCTTTGCCCAGCCAGGCGCCAAGCGAACGCCGCGCGAGGGCGACCTGCTCGTGATCGGGCGCAATGCCCAAGGGCAGGAGCTGTTTCGCCGCTCGGTCGCCAACCCCAGCCGCAAGACGGCCGAGATCTTCCATGAGGAGACAGGGCACATCGAGTTGTCACGCCCCCTGGCAGCCCAGGGTGCGATCGAACTGAGCATCCCAGAGCCCAGCCAGCTCGCCAGCATTGAGTTGAGCGAATACCGCAGCCAGCTGGGCCTGAGCGCGACTCCAGGCCGACGCCTCGGCCGCAAGGAGCTGGATGCCCTGGTTCAACGCACAGAGCAGCAAAACGCCTTGGCGGCGAGCGCCGTGCCAACGGGCAGCACCCTGCTCTGGGAAAGCGGCAGCAGCGCTCAGCGCATGGACATCGTGATCATCGGCGATGGCTTCACGCGGGCCGAAATGCCGGCCTGGCAAACCGCGGCCAAGCGGGTGTCGGACGGCATCCTGGCCGACCCGCTGTTCGCCCGCTTCAAGGGCGCGCTGAACATCCGCCGCGTCGACATCGAGAGCGCCCAGTCGGGCGTGAGCGAAGGCGGGGTGGTGCGCAACTCGGCGCTGGGCAGCCAGGTGGGCTGCTTCAATATCGCGCGCCTGGTGTGCACCGACGAGGCCAAGGTGCTGGCGGCCGTGTCGGCCGTGGCGCCGGCCAATGGCCGAGATGTGATCATCGTGCTGGTCAACAGCAGCACCTATGCCGGTGCCGCCAGCGGCAATATCGGCGGCTTCTCCCTGCACCCCCAGTCGATCGAAATCGCCCTGCATGAGATCGGCCATGCCGCGCTCCAGCTGGCCGACGAATACGACAACGGAAGCTGCGACACCAGCAGCGAACCCCGCGCCGCCAATGTCACCCGCGTGGCCACGCGCAGCGGGGTCAAATGGGCGCCGTTGATCGCCGCCACCACGCCGGTGCCGACCAACCCGGGCTCGGTCAGCAATGGCACGGTCGGGGTGTTCCAGGGCGCCGACTACTGCCCCAGCGGCAAGTACCGCCCGACCGAAACCTCGCGCATGCGCGCCCTGTCCAACCCCTGGCATGCCGTCAACGAAGCGCGGGCCAAGGTGGTGTTCGACAGCTACACCGGTGGCGCTGGCGACGCACTGCCCGTGATCAGCAGCCCGCCGCGCAGCGTGACGGTCAATGCCGGCCAAAGCGCCAACTTCAGCGTCAGCGCCAGCGGCAACGGCCTGGGCTATCAATGGCGCAAGAACGGCAGCGCCATCGCCGGCGCCACGGCAGCTAGCTACAGCACCGGCCCCACCAGCCTCAGCGACAACGGCGGGCAGTTCACGGTGCTGGTCAGCAACAGCGCCGGCAGCGTGAGCAGCGCGGCAGCCACGCTGACGGTCAAGAGCAGCGAGGTCCTGCCGCCCACCATCAGCAGCCAGCCGGCCAGTGTCAGCGTTCGCCTGGGCAGCCCGGCCAGCTTCTCGGTGAGCGCGGCCGGCACCGGGCCGCTGAGCTACCAATGGCGCAGGAACGGCAGCGCCATCGCCGGCGCCACAGCGGCCAGCTACACGACCGCCGCCAGCACCAGCGCCGACAACGGCGCGCAGTTCAGCGTCGTCGTGGCCAACAGTGCCGGCAGCGTCACCAGTGCCAACGCCACCTTGACCGTCACCGCGGACAACGGCGGCGGCAGCACCGTGAACAGCACGCTGGCGGCAGGCGCCAGCCTGACCTACCCCAGCGGCAGCCCGGGCTACCACCAAAGCAGCGCCGGGGGCAGCTTCAGCGCCACGCTCAAGGGCCCGGCCGGCGCCGACTTCGACCTCTACCTGTACAAGTGGAATGGCAGCAGCTGGGCCGTGGTCGCCAAGTCTGAAGGACCGGACGCCAACGAGGCCTTCAGCTACACCGGAACGCCCGGCTTCTACTACCTGCAGCTCCAGTCCTACGCCGGCAGCGGCGCGTTCACACTGAGCTACACCCTGCCGAAGTAAGGCCTTAGTTCACCACACCCAGCCCCAACGCCCGCCCGCTGCGCTCCAAGCCGCAGCGAGGCGCCCTGGCGCGCCCTCTCGAACGAACTCACCACAGACACAGCAGGGCGGCGCCAGCCATGGCACGCCCCCGCTGCAGGCGCAGGCACGATCGTCAGCGCCATGTTTCAAACACATAAGGAGACTTCCATGAGACACATCTTCAAGCAATGGACCTTGTCCTTGCTGGCCGCCCTGGCGCTCAGCGCCTGCGGCGGCGGCCAAGACCGCAGGCCCGAGCTGGCCATGAAGGCCGAGTCGGCCCCGATGCGCAAAGCACAAGCGGCAGCAGCATCCCCGACCACAGCGGCCGCCCAGCAAGGCATCGCCTTGGGTGACATCGACAAAGGCAGCTTCTGCTACAGCGAGCCCATCAACTTCAGCGCCGATGTCAGCGACCTGAAGGCGTCCTACCAAGCCAACAACTGGCTGCAAACCATCACCGGGGTCTACGGCCGCCGCTGGCCCAGCGGCAAGGCCCTGGCCACCGCTCAAGCCAATGATCAGTACTTCAAGGGCTTCGTCGACACCAGCAGCTTCAACAAGCTGGCCGAGTCCCTGATGGTGGCCATCCATGAAGAGACCCATATGTGGGACCTGGCGGCCGAACGGACGCAATGGAACAACTACAGCTCGTCCTGGATTGACGAGCAGACGCAGTTCCTCAAGTTCAATCTCTACGACAGCGACGGCGGCTTTGCGCGCAAGGAGATCTTGAGCCTCATCACCGATGACGCCTCGTCCGAGACCGATGAGGTCTATCTCAAGAATGCCCAGCAAGGGGAGTACCACCTGCACGGCGTCACGGCCGAACTCAATGCCAGCTTGATGGGCCTGCCGGCGGCGGCGGCGGTCGGGGAGTTCATCGACGGCATCGGCGCCAGCAACTCGCGTGACCTGGCTTTGACCAACACCAGCTATCTGCAGCTGTATCTGCGCGTGGCCAAGTCCAAGCACAGCGCCTACTACGACAAGCTCAAGAGCGACCCCACGCTGCGCAAATGGGTGCTGGTTCAGTTCCTGCGCAATGCCTACCACATCAAACAATCGGAGCGCTGGGCGGCCAAGCTGGGCAGCGCCAAGGTGCCGCGTCTGATCGCGCGGGTCTACGCCGCAGAGAACCTGGCCATTCTGGAAGACTTCACCGGCTACACCCTGCCCAAGACCATCGACAGCGCCTGCATGGGCGCCGCCGGTGCACCGGTCATCAACAGCCAGCCGCAGAACGTCGTGGCCAACGTCGGCCAGACGGTCAGCTTCAGCGTTCAGGCCAGCGGCTCGGGCCTGAGCTACCAGTGGCGCAAGAACGGCAGCCATCTGGGCAGCAACAGCAGCTCGGCCAGCTACAGCATCGGCGCCGTGCAAGCCAGCGATGCCGGCAGCTACAGCGTGCTGGTCAGCAACTCGCTGGGTTCGGTCAGCAGCAGTGCCGCTTCCTTGACGGTCAACCCAGCCAGTGAGATCCGCATCAGCATCACCCCGGCCTCGGTGACCCTCAGCCCCGGCGGCAGCCAGCAGTTCAGCGCCAATGTCACCGGCAGCAGCAACACGGCGGTCAGCTGGCGCGTGCTCGATGCCGGCGGCGGCAGCATCAGCAGCAGCGGCCGCTACACCGCGCCTCAGGTCGCGGGCAGCTACCGCGTCCAGGCCAGCAGCGTGGCCGACGCCAGCAAGACCGCGCAAGCGACCATCACCGTGAGCGGCGGTGGCGGCGGCAGCACCGTGAGCGGCTCGCTCAGCGGCGCGGGTGCCAGCGCCACCGTGCCAGGCGGCAGCCCGGGCTATCTGCGCACCACCGTGCAAGGCCTGTTCAAGGCCCAGCTCAGCGGCCCCGCCAACAGCGACTTCGATCTCTACCTCTACCGCTGGAACGGCAGCAGCTGGGCCGTGGTGGCCAAGTCCGAAGGCCCGGCATCCAACGAAGCCCTCAGCTACACAGGCGCCGCCGGCTTCTACTACTTCCAGATCAAGTCCTATGCGGGTGGCGGCGCTTACACCCTGAGCTACAGCACGCCCAAGTGAGGCGGGCGACCAGAGCCGATCGGCCCCGCCTTCAGCGCGCCGCCTCTGCCGGCGGCGGCGCAATCAGCTGAGCCAGGGCGCGCGTGGCCAGCTCCGCATGGGCCGCCTCCAACGCGGCCTGCGGCTGGCTGGAGCCGCTCATGAACACCGCCATCAGGATGGGCGCGCGGTCGGGTGGGAAAAACACCGCCACATCGTTGACCGCGCCGCGGGCACCGGTGCCGGTCTTGTCGGCCGCAGGCCAGCCCTGCGGTGCCCCGGCGCGCAAGCGGCGCAGGCCGGTCTCCGAGGCATTCATCCAGACCAGCAGCTGCTGTCGCAACTCCTCCGACAGCACGGAGCCAAGAATGCGATCCAGCAGGCTGACGAAGGCCGCAGGCGTACTGCTGTCGCGCGGGTCCTCGGGCTCATTGCTGTTGAGCGCCGGTTCGATGCGGTCCAGCCGGGTGATCGGGTCGCCCTGCTCGCGCGCGAAGCGGGTCAGGCCCGGCGGGCCGCCGACCAAAGGCAGCAGCAGATTGGCGGCCGGGTTGTCGCTGTGCACCAGGATGGCCGCACACAACTCGGCCACCGTCAGCGAGGCCGATTGCGAGCCGCCCGACAGCAGTGCGCCGGTGACCGGCGCATGCGGCAGCAGATCACGCGGGCCATAACGCAGGCGTTGATCGGATCGCAGCTGGCCGGCGTCGATGCGCGCCAGCACGGCGGCGGCCAGCAGCAGCTTGAAGGTGGAGCACATGGCGAAGCGCTCATCGGCGCGGTAACCAAGCTGCATCTGGTTCTCGGTGTTCAGCGCAAACACACCGATCTGACCACCGAGCCTCGCTTCAAGCGCCTGACAGGCAGCCTGGAAATCGAGGCTATCCAGGCTCACGGCCGTGGCCCAGGACGGCCGGACCAGGCTCGCCCCCAGGCCTACGGCTGCCAGGCCTCGCCTCAGAAAGTCGCGACGCATCGATCAGGGCGCCAGCACGCGCAAGACCTTCTGGAAGGCTTCGACCGGCTTGCCCTTGCGGGCGCGCTTGCCGGCATAACTGGCCAGGCCCACGCCCTTGAGGGTTTCCTCCTTGGGCTTGGCGCCGCGGCCGGTGCCGATCACCAGCAGGCTTTGCGTGAAGGCGGCCACGCTGAGCAGCGCGTCCTTGTCCTCCAGGTCGACCAGGGTCAGGCCACGGCCACCCTTGGGTTGGTGCTTGAGTTCGTCCAGACCATAGGTCAGCAGGCGGCCACTCAGGCTCAGGCAGGCCAGCTGCACGCCCAGCACCTCACCCGCGGGCACCACGGCCGGCGGCAGGGGCTGCTCCGTGCCTTCCAGGCTCAGGAAGGTCTTGCCCGCTTTTTGCCGGCCAACCAAGTCGCCCACCTGGGCGATCAAGCCGAAGCCGCCGGTGCCGGCCAGCACCAGGCGCTGCTGGGCATTGCCGGCGAAGTAATGCGCAATCTGGCTGCCACTTTCCAGCTCGATCAGGGTGGTGATGGGCTGGCCATCGCCGCGCCCGCCGGGCAGGGCCGACACCGGCACCGAGTAGACCCGGCCGTTGTTGCCGAAGACGATCAGCGGGTCGACGCTGCGGCAGGGGAAGGTGCCGTAGAGCTGGTCGCCCGACTTGAAGGCCAGAGCCGCAGGCTCGACCTCATGGCCCTTGAGTGCGCGCACCCAGCCCTTCAAGCTGACCACCACGGTGACGGGTTCATCCACCACCTTGACTTCGGCGGTGGCGCGCTTTTCTTCCTGAATCAGGGTGCGGCGATCGTCGCCGTACTGCTTGGCGTCGGCCTCGATTTCCTTGATGACGGTGCGCTTGAGCACGCTCGGATTGGCCAGGATGTCGGCCAGCTTGGCCTCGTCCTCGCGCAGGCTCTTGAGCTCCTGCTCGATCTTGATCGCCTCCAGGCGCGCCAGCTGGCGCAGGCGGATTTCCAGAATGTCCTCGGCCTGGCGGTCGGACAGGCGGAAACGCTCGATCAGAGCCGGCTTCGGCTCATCGGCGTTGCGGATGATGCGGATCACCTCGTCGATATTCAGCAGCACCAGCTGCCGGCCTTCCAGCACATGGATGCGGTCACGCACCTTGTCCAGGCGGTGCTGGGTGCGGCGCTGCACCGTGGTCTGGCGGAAGCCCAGCCATTCGCTCAGAATCTGGCGCAGCCCTTTTTGCGTCGGCCGGCCGTCGGCACCGACCATGGTCAGGTTCAGCGAGGCCGAAGTCTCCAGGCTGGTGTGGGCCAGCAAGGTGCTGATCAAGTCCTGCTGCTCAACGGTGCGACTCTTGGGCTCGAAGACCAGGCGCACGGCGGCGTCTTTGCTCGACTCATCGCGCACGCAGTCCAGCACGGCCAACACACTGGCTTTGAGCTGCACCTGCTCCTGGCTCAAGGCCTTCTTGCCGGCCTTGACCTTGGGGTTGGAAAGCTCCTCGATCTCTTCCAGCACCTTCTGCGAGCTGCAGCCATGCGGCAACTCGGTGACAACCAGTTGCCACTGACCCCGCGCCAGGTCTTCAATCTTCCAGCGCGCGCGCAGCTTCATGCTGCCGCGGCCGCTGAGGTAGGCCGCGCGGATGTCATCGGCCGGGCTGATCAGCTGGCCGCCGCCGGGGTAGTCCGGGCCGGGCAGCAGGGTGAAGAGCTCGTCGTCGCTGAGGTTCTCGTTCTTCAGCAAGGCCACGGAGGCGGCCGCCACCTCGCGCAGATTGTGGCTGGGCACCTCGGTGGCCATGCCCACGGCAATGCCGCTGGCGCCGTTGAGCAGCACGAAAGGCAGGCGCGCCGGCAGCTGGCGCGGCTCTTGGGTGGAACCGTCGTAATTGGGTGTGAAGTCCACCGTGCCTTCATCGATCTCGTCGAGCAGCAGGCGGGCGATCGGCGACAGCCGCGCCTCGGTGTAACGCATGGCGGCCGCACCGTCGCCGTCGCGGCTGCCGAAATTGCCCTGGCCATCGATCAGCGGGTAGCGCAGGGAAAAGTCTTGGGCCATGCGCACCAGGGCGTCGTAGACCGATTGATCACCGTGTGGGTGCAACTTGCCCATCACATCGCCGACCACGCGCGCGCCCTTGACCGGCTTGGCGCCGGTGTTGCCGCTGTAGGACAGGCCCATGCGCTCCATGGTGTAGAGGATGCGGCGCTGCACCGGCTTCTGGCCGTCGCAGACATCAGGCAGAGCCCGGCCCTTGACCACGCTCAGCGCATATTCGAGGTAAGCACGCTCGGCGTAATGGCCCAGGGTCAGGTTGTCACCGTCGCCCGCGCCGCCGCTGCCACCGCCACCGGAGTTCGGCGGCGGGTTGTCAAAAATGGAAGTCTGCTGGGTCATGCGATTCGTCGTCAGGGTTCGTTCTTGTGAATCTTGAGTTGCTGGGCTTGGGCGGGCAGGCTGTGTTGCAGCAAGGCCCAGTACAGCTCCAGCACCAGGTGAACATGGGCTTGGGTTTCGGCAAAGGGCGGCATGCCGCCACTGTGGCGGCGCACCGCACCCTCGCCGGCATTCCAGGCCGCCAGGGCCGCATCGATGCGGCCGAAGCGTTGAATCAGATCGGCCAGCATGCGGGCGCCGGTCAGCACATTGGTGCGCGGGTCCAGCATTTGCTTCTTGCTCGGCGCGCTCTTGGCCACCGGGCCGTAGCGCTGGGCGGCCTCGGGCATCAGCTGCATCAGACCGAGCGCACCGCGCTTGGATTCAGCATCATGCTTGTAGCCCGACTCGACCGCGATCACGGCCTTGAGCAGTTCCATATCGACACCATGCCGGGCCGCGGCCTCGCGCAAAAAAGGCTGGACCGCCTTGACCTCGGGCGCGAACTCCAGCCAGGTCAAGAGGCCCTGGCCGCCGTCGCTCTTGCCCGGCACCTGCGATTGGGCCGCGGCCGCACGCCGCGCCTGCGTACCGCCCAGCACCAGGCTGTAGCGGCTGTCGACCTGGTGCGGCGCCAGATGCGCCATGCCCTGGCCATCGACATAACCCCAGAGTTCGGCTCGCGCGCCGCCGGCCAGGCTGAGCAGCAGCCCAAACAAAAGGAAAAGGCGACTCAAGCCCCCTCCTCGCCCAGGGCCAGGCGGGCCTGGTATTCGCGATCCAGCAGGGACATCACGACCAGGCTGTCATAACCATCGGCGCCCTCGGTGGTGACGCGCACGCTTTCGCGCAGGCGGCCCTCTTCAACAAAGCCCTCGCTGGCGTAGAGCTTGAGTGCGCGCGTGTTGAGCGCTTTGACGTCCAGCCAGAAACGGTGCGCCTTGAGCTGGGTGAAGGCCAGAGCCTTGAGCAGGCGCACCGAGCGCCGACCCAGACCCGCGCCCTTGGGGCCCAGCACGATGCGCTTGAGCTCGACCGAGCCATGCGGGTTGCGGCAGCCCTGCAGGATGACAAAACCGGCGCGCGTGGCCTCGGGCCCGGCCTCGATGATGAAGTGGCGAGAGTCGGGGAAGCGCAGCGCACCCTCGTGCTGCACCCGTTCCCAGGGCGTGATGAAGGGGCGGTTGGCGCCGTCCTGCTCGATGGAGACGACATAGTCCAGGTCCGACAACATGGTCGGACGCAGGTGCACGCGCGGCGCGGCCTTGCTCATGGCCGGGGCTCGAAACCTTGCAACACCGCGACCACGTTGTGGCCAATGGCCTCGGTGGCATAACCGCCTTCCTGCAGGAACAGGGTGCGGGCGCCGAAGGCCGCCAAGCGCTGACCGAGGCGACTGAACTCGGGGCGATCCAGCTTGAAATGAGAGATCGGGTCGCCGCCGTAGGTGTCCACGCCCAGGGAGACGATCAGCAGCTCGGGCGCATAGGCTTGCAGTCGTTCCAGCGCGGCCTCCAGCGCGGTGAACCAGGCCTCGTTGCTGGCGCCAGCCGGCAGCGGGAAGTTGGCATTGAAGCCCTGGCCGGCGCCGGCGCCAGTCTCGTCGGCATGGCCGAGGAAGAAGGGAAACTCCGTCTGCGGGTCGCCATGCAGGCTGGCATAAAAAACGTCCGCACGGTCGTAAAAAATGGCCTGCGTGCCATTGCCGTGGTGGTAGTCCACATCGAGGATGGCCACGCGCTGCAGGCCGGCATCGAGCGCCGCCTGGGCCGCCACCGCCGCGTTGTTGACAAAGCAGTAGCCGCCAAAGAAATCCGCCCCGGCATGGTGGCCCGGCGGGCGGGTCAGCACATAGGCGCTGCGCTCGCCTGCCAGCACCTGGTCCAGGCCGGTCAGGCTGGCTTGCGCGCCCCAGTAGGCGGCCTCCCAGCTGCCGGACGTCAGCGGCGTGCCGCTGTCCATCGAGTACAGGCCCATGCGGGCGGCAAAGCTGGGCGGCACAACATCGCTACGAAGCGAGCGAACCGGCCAGACAGCGGGGAAAGCATCACCCTCGCCGCCCAAAGCCTGCCACTCGGCCCAAGCGCCTTGCACAAATCGCAGGTAGGCCGGCGCGTGAACGCGCTCCAAGGGCGCCAGGCCATGGTCTACCGGCTCCAGCAACGCACCCAGCTGGGCGGCCTGCACAGCCGCCAGCACATAGTCGGCCCGGGCCGGCACCTCGAAGGCCGGCACCAGGCGGCCGCGGAAGAACTCGTGTGTGGCCGCATGCGCCGCATGTCGGGCGTTGTAAACGGTTTTCATGGTGGCCGATTCAAACGTCCACTTCGACCGAGTCGCCGTGGATTTCCATCAGCTCGCGGCGCGAGGAGGCCTCGCCCTTGCCCATCAACTTGTTGATGGCGACCTCGGTTTCGCCCAGGTCGAGCGCGCCGTAGGTGACCGGGCTCAGGCGGCGCGTCTCGGGGTTGAGTGTGGTGTCCCAGAGCTGCTCGGCACTCATTTCGCCCAGGCCTTTGAAGCGGCTGATGCTCCAGCTGCCTTCGCGGGCGCCTTCCTTGCGCAGCTTGTCCAGGGTGGCGCTGAGTTCGCCTTCATCGAGCGCATAGATCTTGGCGGCCGGCTTCTTGCCGCGCGCCGGTGCGTCGACGCGGTAGAGCGGCGGCCGTGAGACGAAGATGTGGCCGGTTTCGATCAGCTTGGGGAAATGGCGGAAGAACAGGGTCAGCAAGAGCACTTGAATGTGCGAACCGTCCACGTCCGCATCGGACAAGATGCAGACCTTGCCGTAGCGCAGGCCGCTGAGGTCGGGCGAATCGTTCTTGCCATGCGGGTCCACCCCCAAGGCCACCGAGATGTCGTGGATCTCGTTGTTGGCGAACAGGCGGTCGCGCTCGACCTCCCAGGTGTTCAGCACCTTGCCGCGCAGGGGAAGCACGGCTTGGGTTTCCTTGTTGCGGCCCATCTTGGCGCTGCCGCCGGCCGAATCACCTTCGACCAGAAAGACCTCGTTGTGCAACAGATCGCGGCTTTCGCAATCGGTCAGCTTGCCCGGCAGCACAGCCACGCCCGAGCCCTTGCGCTTCTCGACTTTCTGCGAGGCGCGCTGGCGGGTCTGCGCCTGCTTGATGACCAACTCGGCCAGCTTTTTGCCGAACTCCACATGCTGGTTCAGCCACAGCTCCAAGCCCGGCTTCACATAGGTGGACACCAGGCGCAAGGCGTCGCGGCTGTTCAGGCGCTCCTTGGTCTGGCCCTGGAACTGCGGGTCCAGCACCTTGGCCGAGAGCACGAAGGACGCGCGCGAGAACACATCGTCCGGCATCAGCTTGACGCCCTTGGGCAGCAGGCTGTGCAGCTCAATGAAGCCCTTGATGGCGCCGAACAGGCCATCTTTCAGGCCCGACTCATGCGTACCGCCGGCCACAGTAGGGATCAGGTTGACATAGCTCTCGCGCATGGTCTGGCCTTCTTCGGTGAAGGCCACGCACCAGGCGGCGCCTTCGCCCTCGGCGAAGTTCTCGGTCTCGCTGCGGCCGGCGTACTGCTCGCCTTCGAACAGCGGGATCAGCGCGTCGGCCGTCAGGGTCTGCTGAAGATAGTCACGCAGGCCGCCTTTGTAGGACCAGGTCTGCACATCACCGGTTTTCTCGTTCGTCAGCGTGACGATGACGCCCGGCATCAGCACCGCCTTGCTGCGCAGCAGGTGGACCAGCTCGTTCTTGGGCAGCTCGGCGCTTTCGAAATACTTGGCATCGGGCCAGACGCGCACCGTCGTGCCCTGCTTGCGGTCGCCGCGCTCGGCCTTGCGGGCCGTGACCGGCTCGACCACATCGCCGTTCTCGAACGCGAGGCTGGCCACTTCGCCGCCACGCCAGACCGTCACCTCCAGGCGCTTGGCCAGGGCATTGGTGACACTGACGCCGACGCCGTGCAGGCCGCCCGAGAAGCTGTAGGCGCCGCCCGAGCCCTTGTCGAACTTGCCGCCGGCATGCAGGCGGGTGAAGACGATCTCGACCACGGGCACCCCTTCTTCGGGGTGCAGGCCGAAGGGAATGCCACGGCCGTCGTCGGCAATGGAGATGGAGCCGTCGCTGTGCTGGATCAGGTCGATGCGCTTGCCGAAACCGGCCAGAGCCTCGTCGGCCGCGTTGTCGATGACCTCCTGGATGGTGTGCAGGGGGTTGTCGGTCCGGGTGTACATCCCCGGGCGCTGCTTGACAGGCTCCAGGCCCTTGAGCACGCGGATCGAGCCCTCGCCGTAGCTGCCGGGCGTGGCGGAAGAAGTGTTGGGAGAGGAGGAAGCTTTGGTGGCCATGGGGGCGGATTCTAGGGTTTGCCTCGGGGGCGGCCGGCAAATCGGAGCTGGGGTGTGCACTCTCAAACTCGCTACCATGCCCGGCCTATGCCAGCATTTGCCACTTTCCTGTTCCGCCCGGCCGGCGCTTGCGCCACCGCTCTGGCCCTGTTTCTTTTCACAGCACCCGGCCGGGCACAGAGCCAGCCTCTGCCTGCGGAAGACGATCTACGCCCCGGCGCCTCGGTGACCATGGAGCTGAAAAACGCCCAATGGTTCGACGGTCAGGGCTTCCGCTCCGGCACGCTGTACGTCAAGGACGGCAAGTTCAGCGGCCAGAAGATCAAAAAAGCCCAGCGGCACATGAATCTGAAGGGCCAGTTCCTGATTCCACCTTTGGCCGACGCGCACAACCACAATCTGCAAAACGCCTGGGCCTGGGGCCGCTACGGCCAAGGCTATCTGCGCGACGGCGTGTTCTACGCCCTGATGCAATGCGCCGAACCCAAGGGCGCCGGCGCCGTACGCGCCCTGGCCGCCGCCGGCGCCCAGGCAGCCGGGCCGGAGCTGGTGTTCGTGACCGCCTGCATCACCTCTCCGGACGGCCAGCCCTTGGCCCAGTTGCTCAGCGAAGAGCCGAATTCCGCTGGCCCGAAGCCCAAGCCCGAGGACCACATCGACAAGACCGTGCTGGTGATGGACAGCCTAGAGCAGGTCGAGAAGAAGTGGCCACTGGTACAAGCACGCAAGAGCGAGGCGCTCAAGTTCATGCTCAGCCGCTCGGAAAGCCCCGAGCTGCACGCCGACCCCAAGCAGTTCGGCCGCCTGGGCCTCAAGCCCGAGCTGCCCGCGGCCATCGTCAAGAAAGCGCTGCAGGACCGTTTGCTGGTGATCGCCCAGGCCGACACGGCCGCCGACTTCAACATCGCCGTACTGTCCGGCGCCCACTGGGTGGCGCGTCTGCCGGGCCTGTTTTTTTTTGAGGGGACGGGCGCCGAGAGCTACCGCATCAGCCCCGAGATGGCCGCCGAGGCCGCGCGCCGCAAGGTGGCCGTCATCACCGCCACGGCCGCCAGCGAGCTGTTCCGCATGTCGCCCGAGCAGCTGACCAAGGTGCGCGCCCAACAGGCCGACAATTTGCGCACCCTGCAAGCGGCCGGCGTGCCCTTGCTGCTGGGCTCGGACCTGTTCAACGGCTCGGTGTTGGGTGAGCTGCGCAACCTCGACCGCCTGGGCGTGATCGGCCGCCCGCAGCTGCTCAAGATGGCCACCATCACCACGCCCCATGTGCTCTTTCCCAAGCGCCGCCTGGGCTGCTTCGAGCCCGGCTGCGAGGCCAGCTTCCTGCTGCTGCCAGCCAACCCGATCCACGATCTGGACGCGCTGAGCAAGATCCAGATGCGGGTGCGCCAGGGACGGGTGCTGGGCGCCGGCTGAGCGCTTTGGTTACAGTCGCTCGATGACCGCCAGCCCCACGCCCACCGCCGCCCCGCGCCTGTCCATGTTCCAGGTGCTGCTCTGCGGCGCCATGATCGTGACCATGTCCATGGGCATACGACATGGCTTCGGCCTGTGGCTGCAGCCCATCACCATGGACCGTGGCTGGACACGCGAGACCTTTGCCTTTGCGCTGGCGGTGCAAAACATCGCTTGGGGCGTCGCAGGGCCGTTTGCCGGCATGCTGGCCGACCGCTTCGGCCCCTTCCGGGTCTTGCTGGTCGGCGGCCTGCTCTATGCCCTGGGCCTGGTGCTGATGGCGCTCTCGACCTCGGGCTTGGCCTTCACGGGCAGCGCCGGCCTCCTGATCGGCATCGCCCAATCGGGCACCACCTATGCCGTGATTTACGGCGTGATCGGACGCAATGTGGCGGCCGACAAGCGCTCCTGGGCCATGGGGGTGGCAGCCGCAGCCGGTTCCTTTGGCCAGTTCCTCATGGTGCCGGTGGAGAACTGGCTGATCGCCACGACCGGCTGGCAGAACGCGCTATTCATCCTCGCTTGCGCTGCCCTGGTCATCCTGCCCTTGGCCCTGGGTCTGCGCGAGCCCAAAGTGGCCAAACCGGTGCACAGCCAATCGCAGAGCATCGTCCAGGCCTTGCGCGAAGCCTTCGGCTACCGCAGCTTCCAACTGCTGATGGCCGGCTACTTCGTCTGCGGCTTCCAAGTCGTGTTCATCGGCGTGCACATGCCCAGCTACCTCAAGGATCAGGGCCTGTCGCCCCAGGTGGCCACCTACGCCTTGGCCCTGATCGGCCTCTTCAATGTCTTCGGCACCTACGGCGCCGGCGTGCTGGGCCAGCGCTACCCCAAGCGCTACCTGCTCTCGGCCATCTACGGCCTGCGCTCCGTGGCCATCGTCGTTTTCTTGCTCACGCCGCTGACACCGATGTCGGTCTACATTTTTTCGGCGGTGATGGGCGTGCTCTGGCTGTCCACCGTGCCGCCCACCAATGCGGTGCTGGCGCAGATCTTCGGCGTGCAGCACATGTCCATGCTCAGCGGTTTCGTGTTCCTGAGTCACCAGGTGGGCAGCTTCCTGGGGGTCTGGCTGGGCGGCAAGCTCTACGACAGCACCGGCAGCTACGACGTGGTCTGGTGGCTGGCCGTGGCCCTGGGCGTGGCGGCAGCCCTGGTGAACCTGCCGGTGCGTGAAGGCCCGATCTTGCGCGGCGAGCCGCGCCCCCAAGCCGCATGATTTCGGCCCAGATTTCCGCCAAAATCAAGCCGGCGCTGCGCTGGGTTTTGATCCTGCTGGTGCTGGGCCTGGTGTTTCTGGCCTATCTGCAGCCGGCGCTGATGGTGCAGCTATCGGAACAAATCTGGGCTTGTTTCTGAGCATGAGCA
Organism: Paucibacter sp. DJ2R-2; assembly: GCF_025717675.1. GTDB lineage: Bacteria > Pseudomonadota > Gammaproteobacteria > Burkholderiales > Burkholderiaceae_C > Paucibacter_A. The sequence goes on along the minus strand of NZ_JAJIRT010000010.1, from coordinate 167,092 downwards.
TTGAGATTTCCCCCTGGTTGCGCCGCTGGACCCAGGCCCAGACCGCCGGTGCCACGGCGCTGGATCTGGCCTGCGGATCGGGCCGCCATCTGCGCCACCTGGCCGCACAGGGCATGAAGGTCTGCGGGGTCGACCGGGATGCGGCGGCACTCGCCGCCTCTGAAAGCGCGGCGGCCGAACTAATCTGCGCCGACATCGAGAACGGTCCCTGGCCGCTGGAAGGCCGTCAGTTCGACCTGGTGCTGGTCAGCAACTACCTGTGGCGGCAGCTGTTCCCACAGATCCGTGCGGCCGTGGCGCCCGGCGGCTGGCTCATCTACGAAACCTTTGCGTTGGGGCAGCACCGCATCGGCCGCCCGGCGCGGCCGGATTTTCTGCTTCAGCCCGGTGAATTGCTGAGCCTGTGTCAGGGCCTGCGCATCGTCGCCTTTGAAGATGGCTTTGAAAAAGGCCGTGAGGGCGTCAACCCGCGCTATGTCCAGCGCGTTGCCGCTGTTTGCGAAGCGCCGAGCGCCACCTCGGGCACAGTTTTTCAGGCCTATGCACTCGATTGAGCCGCCCGGCCCTGAGCGCACACGCGCCGCTGAGTAGAATCCACCGCATCAAATAGGACATTCCTCCATGAACCCGATTGTTGGCAGCATCGTTGCGCTCGTGACGCCGATGCAAGAAGACGGCAGCGTTGACTACCCGGCCCTGCGCGGCCTGATCGACTGGCATATCGCCGAAGGCACCGACTGCATCTGCGTCGTTGGCACGACCGGCGAGTCCCCCACGGTCAGCATGGAAGAAAACCGCCAGATCATCCAGGCGGCCGTCGAGCATGCCCGCGGCCGTGTGCCCATCATGGCCGGCACCGGCGCCAACAGCACCTCGGAAGCCATCGAGCTGAGCCGCTTCGCCAAGGAAGTCGGCGCCGACTGCACCCTGTCGGTCGTGCCCTACTACAACAAGCCCTCGCAAGAAGGCATCTATCAGCACTACAAGGCCATCGCCGAGGCTGTCGACATCCCCATGATGTTGTACAATGTGCCCGGCCGCACCGTGGCCGATATGGCGCCAGAGACCACCCTGCGCTGCGCCACGCTGCCGGGTGTCTTCGGCGTCAAGGAAGCGACCGGCAATATCGAACGCGCCGCGCAGTTGATCAAGTCGGCCCCCAAGGGTTTTCACATCTACTCGGGCGACGACGGCACTGCCATCGCCCTGATGCTGCTGGGCGGCAGCGGCAATGTCAGCGTGACTGCCAATGTGGCGCCGCGTGCCATGCACGAGCTGTGCAAGGCGTCCCTGGCCGGCAATATCGCTGAGGCCCGCCGCATCCACTTCCAGCTGCTGGGCCTGCACAAGCACCTGTTCTGCGAACCCAGCCCTGCGCCTGCCAAGTGGGCGCTGTCGCAGCTGGGCCGCATCAAGAACCAGTTGCGCCTGCCCATCGTGCCCCTGACCGAAGCCGGCCAGGCCCAGGTTGGCGCCGCCATGCGCGAGGCCGGCCTGCTCTGAGCAGGCGCTGCGCGCAATTTCCATTGCTCACCATTTCCAGTCTGCTCTAATCCGCAGCAGCTTTGCGTGCCACCCGCCCCTCGGGGCCGGCTCACAAAGCCCAACCGTCGCTCCCTTGCCCCCGGAGATGTCTAGCGTGACTCGTTCCTCCTCTTTTGTTTCCTCCTCGGCCACCCCGGTGCGCCTGGCTTGCCTGCTGATGCTGGGTTCGCTGGCTGCCTGCAGCACGACGGACGGCATCTTTTCCTCGGACAAGGTCGATTACCGCGCCAACGCCCGCCAGACCGCCGGCCTGGACGTGCCACCGGATCTGACCCAACTGGCCCGCGACAGCCGCAGTGGAAATGCTGGCGGTTCGGTCAGCGCCAACGCGCTGCAACAAGCCAATACCGCACCCAAGGTCAGCGCCAGCGGCCTGAGCCCGGCCAACACCGTGGCCCTGAACGCCGTCGGGGACATGCGCCTGGAGCGCAATGCCAACACGCGCTGGTTGCGCAGCTCGCTCACGCCCGAGCAACTCTGGCCACAGCTGCGTGAGTTCTGGCAACAGCGCGGCTTCGAGCTGAGCAAGGACGCCGCCGAAGTCGGCGTCATGGAAACCAACTGGAACGAGAACCGCGCCAAGCTGCCGCAGGACCTCATCCGCTCCACCATTGGCAAGGTCTTCGACGGCCTCTACTCGACCGGTGAGCGCGATATGTTCCGCACCCGCATCGAGCGTGCCGCCGATGGCAAGGGCACCGAGATTTTCATCAGCCACCGCGGCATGATCGAGGTCTACACCGGCCCGCAAAAAGACAACACCGCCTGGCAGCCGCGCCCGAATGACCCGCAGCTGGAAGCCGAACTGCTGTCGCGCCTGATGCTCAAGCTGGGCGCCAAGGAAGAGCTGGCCAAGGCAGCCGTGGCCGATGTGCCGGCCGCCGCGCCGGGCAAGAGCGCCGCTCCGACCACCGTGATCACAGCCGGCCGTCCGCTGTCGGAAGTGCCGGACGCCATCAAGGTCAGCGAAGGCTTCGAGCGCGCCTGGCGCCGTGTTGGCCAATCGCTGGACCGCCACGGCTTCACGGTGGAAGACCGCGACCGCAAGCAGGGCCTGTTCTTCCTGCGTTACGCCGACCCCAACCAGGCCGGCAAGGAAGAACCCAACTTCTTCGAGCGCCTGTTCAGCGGCGACAAGGCCGCCACGTCCACGCGTTACCGCGTCTCGGTCAAGTCCGAGGGCGAGCAGTCGACCGTCACCGTGCTCGACGACAAGGGCCAGCAACAGACCAACGAGATTGCCAAGCGCATCCTCAATCTGCTGATGGACGATCTGCGCTGATCGTCAGAAGACAGCCGGACCAAGCAGCAACGCCGCCGCCCCAAGGGTGGGCGGCGTTTTTCATTGACCATCAGGATCGAACAAGCAGCATGGCCATGCGTTTTTGCAGCCTGGGCAGCGGCAGCGGCGGCAACGCCACGCTGATCGAGGCCAGTCAGGGCATCACCGACACGCAGATCCTGGTTGACTGCGGCTTCAGTCTGCGCGAACTGAAACGGCGCCTGATGCGCGCCGGCAGCACGCCGGAGGCGCTCAGCGCGGTCTTCATCACCCATGAACATGGCGACCATGCCGGCTGCGTGCTCAAGCTGGCGCAAGCGCACCGGATTCCGATCTGGACGAGCCGCGGCACTTGGGGCGCCATTGAGCGCCGCGCCGCTGACCTGGACGGCTTCGACCGCAAGCTGCTGCATTTCACCCGCAGCGGCGACACCCTGGAACTCGGTGACTTGCAGCTGCAGCCCTTCGCCGTGCCGCATGACGCCGAAGAACCGCTGCAGCTGCGCTGCAACGATGGGCGACAGCATCTGGGTGTGATCACCGACTTGGGCCATGTCTGCGCCAGCGTGGTTCAGGCACTGCAAGGCCTGGACGCCTTGCTGCTGGAATGCAATCACGACGAGGCGCTGCTGCGCGCCTCCAACTACCCGGCCAGCCTCAAGCGCCGCATCCTCGGCAGCCACGGCCATTTATCCAACGAGGCCAGCGCAAGCTTGCTGACTTCACTGCTTCATTCGGGCCTTGGCGCCGTGGCCGCCGCCCACCTGAGCGAACGCAACAACCGCCCGGATCTGGCCGCGGCGGCCGTGGCAGCGGTGCGCGGCTGCCGGCCCGAGGAAGTGGCCGTGGCCTCGCAAGCCGAAGGGCTCGACTGGATCACGCTCTGAAGCGCGGGGCCGGCAGAAAACAACAGACGTGAAAAAACCGCCGGGCCTTGCGACCGGGCGGTTTTATCAAGTGATCGGAGACCGATTACTTGCTGGCAGCAGCCGAAGCAGCGTCAGCAGCGGCAGGAGCCGATGCGTCAGCAGCAGGAGCCGAAGCGTCCATGGCGGGAGCAGCAGGAGCCGAAGCTTCCACAGCGGGAGCGGCCACGGGAGCGGCTTCTTCCTTCTTGCCGCAAGCGGTCAGAGCAACAGCAGCCAGCACAGCAGCCAACAGGATCGACTTGTTCATACTTGTCCTCAAAATTCGTTAAACGAAGATGCAATTACCGGTAATTTTTTGAAGCAACGCCACGACGCAAACACTTTTCAGCAGCGCGCCGTCGCAGAACTTCGGCATGACAAGGCGAGGAAAACCTCGAGCGCTTTCTTCACCTAGCCGCCAATTATAGCCATTGCTTTTGGCATCTTTTACAGGCCCAAGGTGGTCGCTGCAAAGCTTTCGTAAGAATGTTGTGCGATCGCGTCAAACCATTCCTTCCATCGCACAAGTTCGGCCGCATCGAAAGACACGCTGCCGCGCCAGTTGCGCGTACTCAACAAACGCACGGTGACACAGGCCAACTCAGAGCGGGCCCAGAACAAGGCCACCGGCCCGCCCGGCCCGACAGCGGCCATGGCCTCGGGCTCGAAGGCCCGCGCTTGCACGCAGTGCCCGTAGCGCCCCCGCCAGGCCACAAAACGCGGATGCGCACGGCGCATGCCGTCGAACTGCGGCGCAAGCAAGCGCAGGCAGCGAGCGGATGGCAGCGGCCGCGCCCAGCCGCTCAGCTGGTCCAGCAGCCCAGCCTCTGACCAGGGCCAAAGGCTGAAATCCGGATCGAACGCACCGAGCTCAACACTGTCCTGCGCGCATGCCTGGGCGACAGCCAGACGCAAGGCCTGCTGAAACTCGGCACGGCCGCTGAACTCACCGGCTTGCAGCGGAGCTGGGCCCGCTGCCAATCAAGCCTCCGCGCTGGCATCGGACACTCGCACCCAACCGTCTTCGGCCCAGAGGTTCAGCAAGTCGCGCGCATCCTCGGACAGCTGCAGCACCTGCTTGGCCGTCAGCTCGCGCTGGTCAGCCAAGACCCGCATCAGGCGCGCATCGCGGCCGCCGGCTCGGAAGGACTCGCCGTTGATGAAGACATGGGCCGCGTCGTACATCATGCGGCTGCGACGATCCAGGCAGGCACCCGCCCCAGCCGGCAAGGTTTGCCCCGGATCGAACCACACCCGCGGCTTGGGCTCGGTGAGCGCCTCGCCCAGCGCCCGTTCCAGGGCCAAAGGCTCGCGCAACGCACGCTCGACCGCGTCGCGGGAGAAGTCCAGCAACTGCTGCGGCACCAAGCCCGGCGCCTCGGTGGCCAGCTGCTTGGGGTCGGCATACATGCGGTTGGCATAACTCTTGGAATCATCGTCCATCAAGCGCTGGAGCAGCTCGCGCGCCAGCTCGGCACGCCAGGGCGTGCGAAAGCCCACCGAGCAGGTCATGCACTCGCCGATGGCAATGCCGTCGTGAGCCCAGCCGGGCGGCAGGTAGAGCATGTCGCCGGCTTCGAGCACGAACTCTTCTTCCGGCTCGAAATCAGCCAACAGCTTGACCGGCACGCCTTCACGCAGCTCACCCGTGGTCGCCACACCCTGGCGGCCGATGCGCCAGCGGCGCTGGCCATGAACCTGGATCAGGAAGACATCGTAGGAATCGAAGTGCGGGCCAACGCCGCCGCCGTCGCTGGCGTAGGAGATCATCAAGTCGTCCAGCCGCGCCTCGGGCACGAAACGGAACTGCGCCAGCAGCTCATGCGCAGCCTGCACGTGCAAATCCAAGCCTTGAACCAAGAGAGTCCATCCCGGCTTGCTGAAAGGCGGCAGCTTGGCCACCGGCCCCTGCTTGAGGGCCCACTTGTCGTTGAATTGCGAGACCAGGCGTGACTCCACATCCTCGTTGGCAGCCAGCACAGCCAACTCGCTACGGCTGACCGGCGGGCGGATGCCGGGCAAAGCCTGACGCACCAGCAGCGGCTTTTTCTGCCAATGGCGACGCATGAATTGTTCGGGGCTGAGGCCGCCCAGCAGCGGAAGTTTGGCTTGGATGTTCATGAGCGCATTGTCGCCTGTGCCTCGCCGGCCGCTGTCCCGAAAGCGGGACGGGATGCCGATCCGCCGTCCCAATATCGCAATGCCTCCCCTGGCATTGGGTGCCGATCCGTGTCGCCAAGCCCTTGAACACGGCCCTGGCGCGCCTGCCACGCAGCTGGCACGGCTCCTGCAGTAGCTTGAGGCATGGACCTTCACAGAACCCTCACCCCCGCCCAGCGCTGGCGGCGCCGCGCCAGCCGGCCGGCCTTTCTGATCCTGGCCTTGCTGCTGGTCTTGAGCTTGGCCGGCGGACTGCTGGCCCTGCGCCTGCGGGCCGCGCCGATCGAGCTGACCGCATCCGCTCGCGGCATCCAATTCGCCGCCGTCGAACGCGGGCCGCTGGCCCTTGATGTGCGGGGCAGCGGCGTGCTGGTGTCCAGCGATCCGCGCTGGATCACCGCGCAAAGCGAGGCCCGCGTGGAGCGCCTGCTGGCCCAGGCCGGCAGCAGCCTGCGCCAAGGCGAGCCCCTGATGGTGCTGAGCAACCCGCAGCTGCAGCAACGCGCCCAGGAAAGCCGCTGGCAGCTGGAACAAGCGCAGGCCGAGCTCAAGGCCTTGCAGGCCAGCCTGGACAGCCAGGCCATGAATGCCCAGGCGGCAGTGCAGCGCGCGGAATTCAGCGCCCGCAGCGCCGAGCTGCAATGGCAGGCCGACCAAGAGCTGCTCAAGGACGGCATGGTCTCCAAGCTGGCCTTCCAGCGCAGCCGCTTCAGCGTCGAGCAAGCCGGCCAGACCTTGCAACTGGAGCGCGAGCTGCTGCTGCAGCACCGCGCCGCCATGCAAGCGCAACTCGCTGCCAAACGAGCGGCGCTGGCACGCCTGCACAAAGCCTGGCAACGCGATCTGGAACTGGTCGAGGCCCTGCAGGTGCGTGCGCCCAGCGACGGCGTCGTGCAAGAGCTGACCCTGCAAGCCGGCCAGAGCGTGGCCGCCGGCGCGCTGCTGGCCAAGCTGGCCCGCGCCGACGCCTTGTACGCGGAAATCCAGGTGCAGGAGGCACAGGCGCGCGACATCGCCGTCGGCCAGAGCGCGCAGATCGACCTGCGCAGCGGCGAGCCCGCGGGCCTGCTGCGGGCCGAGGTCAGCCGGGTGGCACCCAAGCTCAGCAACAGCCTGCTCAAGGTGGATCTGCGCCTGCTCGACCCCCTGCCCCGCGGCGCCCGACCCGACCTCGGCATCGACGGCAGCATCGCCCTGAGTCGCCTGGCCGAGGCCGTGCAGGTCCAGCGCCCGGTCTTCAGCCAGGCCATGAGCCAGACCCAGGTCTACCGCCTGGTCGGCGACGACCTGGTCGAGCGGGTCAGCGTGCAGTACGGCCCCGCCTCGGTCGGCCGCATCGTTATCCAAAGCGGTTTGCAAGCCGGCGACCGCATCGTCATTTCTGACACCAGCAGCTGGCGCCTGGCCGAGCGCGTGCGCCTGCGCTGAACAGCACCAGTTTTTTGAGCCCTATATTCATCGCCACGAAGAAAAGAGAGATACGCACCATGAACCCGAACAGCAACCAGCACAGCCAGGCGGTCGAAGCCCCGCTGATTCGCCTGCAAGGCATCCAGAAAAGCTTCCTCAGCGACGAGCTGGAGACGCGCGCGCTCGACGAGGTCAGCCTGGAGGTGCGCAGCGGCGAGTTCCTGGCCGTCAGCGGCCCTTCAGGTTGTGGCAAGTCCAGCCTGCTGTCCATCCTCGGCCTGCTCGACAGCCCCAGCGCCGGGCGCTATGAACTGAACGGCCAGCGTGTCGACCAGTTGGACAAGCGCGCCCGTGCCCTGCTGCGCAACCGCCAGATCGGCTTTGTCTTCCAGGCCTTCAATTTGATCGGCGACCTGAACGTCGAAGACAACGTCGCCCTGCCGCTGAGCTACCGACCCGAGATGAGCCGCGCCGAGCGACGCGCCCGCGTGGCCGAGGCCCTGGCTCAAGTGGACATGGCTCACCGGGCTCGCCACCATCCAGCCCAGCTCTCGGGCGGCCAGCAGCAGCGCGTGGCCATCGCCCGCGCCCTGGTCGGCCAGCCCAGCCTGATCCTGGCGGACGAACCCACCGGTAACCTCGACTCACGCAATGCCGAGCTGGTGATGGAGCTGCTGCAAAGCGTTCATGCTCGAGGGGCCACACTCTGCATGGTCACCCACGACCCGCGCTACGCCGCACTGGCCCAGCGCACCGTGGCCCTGTTCGATGGCCGCATGGTGGCGGATCTGCCGACGGCTGCCTTGTACCCCGGCAGCGCCAAAGCGGCTGCAGGTGCGTCCGCAGCGGCGGAGGCCCTGTGATGCTGGACGATCTGCGCCACACCTGGCAGTCCTTGCTGCGCCATCCCGGCCATGCCCTGCTGAGCCTGCTGACTCTGAGCTGCGGCCTGGGCTTCGCCATCTACGCCGCTGGCGTGTACTTCAGCTTCACCGCCGGTGACCTGCCCTTCCCAGAGCCCGAACGCCTGGTCGCCATCGAAGCCAGTCGCGACGGAGAGCGCAGCCAGGCCAAGAGCGTGCACTACCTCGACTTGCTCGAGTACCAGCGCCAGACGCCCAGCCTGGAGGGGCTGCTGCCCCTGCAGACGGGCATTGCCACCCTGGGCGGCCACAAGCAGTACCCGGCCAATTTTCAGGTGGCCCATATACCGGCCGAGATCTGGCCCTGGCTGGGCGCGGCGGCTCGCCCGCAGCTGGGCCGAGCCCTGCAAGCCAGTGACAGCCAACCCGGCGCTGCACCGGTGGCGGTGATCGGCGCCGAGCTCTGGCGTCGCTTTCTCGGCGCCGACCCCTCCATCGTCGGCAGCCGGCTCAAGATCAACGGCGTGGACACCGAGATCGTCGGTGTCTTGCCCGGCGCCTTGCGCTTTCCCATGACACAGGAACTCTGGCTGCCCTTCCGGCCGCCGGCCGGTCCGCTCACACGCGGCCAGAGCTACTCCATGGGTACGCCGCAGCATGTGTTGGCCCTGGGTCGACTCAAGCCCGGCGCCAGCCGGGAACAAGCCACGAACGAGCTGAACTTGAGCGCCCAGCGCCTGGCCCAGGACTTTCCGGCGAGCAACCGCCGCGTCGGCGCCCTGGCCCTGCCCTATGCCGCCTGGGGCATGCCGGATGTCGAGATGATTTATCTAGGCCTGGCCGGCGCCGGAGCGTTGTTGCTGGCCCTGGTCTGCCTGAACACCGCCAATCTGCTGCTGGCGCGCGCCAACGAACGGCGGCAAGAGCTGGCCGTGCGTGCCGCCCTGGGAGCGCCGCGCGGCCGCCTGGTGATGCAAATGCTGATCGAGACCTGGCTGCTCTGCCTGGTCGCCGCCGCACTGGGAGTGTTCTTCAGCGCCTGGGCCCTGGAAGCCACCCAGCAGGCCGTGGCCGCCACGGCCGATGGACGCCTGCCCTTCTGGATTCATTTCGCCATGCGTCCGCAAGCGGCCCTTGTCGGCCTGGGCCTGAGCTTGCTGACGGCCCTGGCCACCGGCCTGCTGCCGGCCTGGCGCGCCTCGGCGGTGGACCTGAACGCTGTGCTGCGTGACGGCCGCGGAGGCCAGGGCCGGGCCAGCGGACGATTCGCCCGCGCCCTGGTCTGCTTGCAGATCGCACTCTCGAGCCTGCTGCTGCTGGCCTCGGGCCTGCAAACCTATGTGGTGCACCAGCGCCTGACGGCAGGCACCGGCGCTCGCATGGAGGGCGTGTTGACTGCCCGTCTGACGCCGCGCCAGGCCGAATACGCTGGCAACAGCGACGCAGCCCGCGCGGCACGTGAGGGCTTGTGGAACCGCCTGGAGGCCCGGCTGGCCGAGGCCGCCGCCAGCGCCGGAGCCCGTCTGGCCCTGTCCACCAGCCTGCCCGGCGGCGGCATGATCGACACCGATGAAATCCTGCCCGAAGGCATGACGGTGCAGGAGAACCACTACCCCCTGGGCGGCAACTACCGCATCAACGCTGGCTTCTTCCAGGCCATGGAAGTGAAGCTGCTGGCCGGTCGCGAGTTCGGCCCGCAGGACCGCGTCGACAGCCTCAAGGTGGCGGTGGTCAACCAGAACTTTGCCCAGCAGCACTGGCCCGGGCAAGACCCGCTGGGCAAGCGCTTTGCCATCGTCGAAGGCGATGCGCAAAAGCGCATCGGCGCCTGGATCACCGTGGTCGGCGTCACCCCGCATGTGCTGCAAGGCATCGGCCGGGAGAGAGGCCTGCGGGCCGCCAACTTCTACCTGCCGATCAGCCAGCACGCGCCGGGCGATATGGGCATCGCCCTGGTCGGCGTGCCCGACAACACCGCCAGCCGCGAGCTGCTGGCCCGCGCCGTGGCCCAGACCGACCCAGGCTTGGCGCTGGAGCAGGTGTTCAGTGCCGAAGAACGCCAACGCATCGCCCACGGCGGCGAAGACGTGATGGCCGCCATGAGCCTGATCCTCGGTCTGCTGACCCTGGGCCTGGCCAGCAGCGGCATCTACGGCGTGACCAGCCGCGCGGTGCAACTGCGCAGCCAGGAAATCGGCGTGCGCCGTGCCGTCGGCGCGAACGATGCGCAGCTGATGCGCATGCTGCTGGGTCAGGCCTTGCGTCTGCTGGCCCTGGCCCTGCCCCTGGGTTTGCTCGGCGGCGCCCTTGCCCTGGCTGGCGAGCTGGGCAGCAGCTTGCCGCTGGGACTGGGCGTCACGGCCGTGGCCTTGCTGATCACGGGCCTGGTGCTGTTCTCGACCTGGCTGCCGGCGCGACGGGCCTTGCGCCAATCGCCCACGGCGGCCCTGAACAGCCCTTGAAAGCCGACCCGAAAGCCTGGGCGAGAATGCCCTTGCCATGAGTCCAACGCATCGATGAGCGCCACACCTGCTTCCAGCCTGCCCATCCTGGTGGTCGACGACGACGCGGCCGTGCGCAGTGCCTTGCGCATGTTCATCAAGAGCGAGGGCTGGTCCTGCGAGCTGGCTGACTCGCCCGAGCAGGCCCTGGCGGTCCTGGCCAAGGCGGAATTCGGTCTGCTGTTGGCCGACCTCAACTACGCCCGCGACACCACCTCGGGCCAGGAGGGTCTGGACCTGATCGCCCGCGCCCGCGCGCTCGATGCCCATCTGCCCATCGTCGCCATGACGGCCTGGGGCAGCGTGCCCCTGGTCGTGCAAGCGCTGCAGGGCGGCGCCAACGACTTCATCGAAAAGCCCTGGGACAACACCCGCCTGGCCGGCATCATCCGCAGCCAGCTGGCCTTGGGAGAGAGCCAGCGTCGCGCCCAGCGCCTCGCGGCAGAGAACGCGCTCTTGCAAGCCGGCAGCGGTGAACGCCCCTGGATCGGCCGCTCGGCACCCATGCAGGCCTTGATGGCCCAGGTGGCGGCGGTGGCGCCGGCGGATGTGAACCTGCTCATCCGGGGTGAAAACGGCAGCGGCAAGAGCCAGTTGGCGCAGGCCATCCACCGCCAGTCCGCGCGCGCCGCTGGGCCTTTCATCAGCGTCAATATGGGCGCCATCCCCGAGACCTTGTTCGAGAGCGAGATGTTCGGCCACGAGAAAGGCGCCTTCACCGACGCCCGCCAGGCCCGCATCGGCCGCTTCGAGCTGGCCGACGGTGGCACGCTGTTTCTGGATGAGATAGGCAACATCCCCCTCGGCCAGCAGGCCAAGCTGCTGCAGGTGCTGGAAGGCGGGCAGTTCGAACGCCTGGGCTCGGCCCGCTCGCGCCGCGCCGATGTGCGCCTGATCGCGGCCAGCAATGCCGATCTGGACGCCATGGTCGAGCAGGGCCTGTTCCGGCGCGACCTGCTGTACCGAATCAACAGCGTGCAACTGACCCTGCCACCGCTGCGCGAGCGCGGCCAGGACATCCTGGACCTGGCTCGGCATTACCTGGCTGAGTTCGAGCGCCGCTACCAGCGGCCGCCCAAGCAATTGAACGAGGCGGCGCAGGCCGTGCTGCTGGCCCATGCCTGGCCCGGCAATGTGCGGGAACTGGCCCATTGCATGGAACGCGTCAGCCTGCTGGCACCGGCGGAGCAGATCACGCCGGCCGACCTCGGCTTGAGCCCAGCGGCTACGACGGTTCCGGCCAGCTCCTTGCTACCGGCCGAGTTGACGCTGGAGGAGGCCGAAAAGCTGTTGATCCGCACCGCCTTGCGCCGCTGCGGCGGCAATGCCTTGCAGGCGGCCCAGGCCCTGGGCCTGAGCCGCTCGGCCTTCTACCGCCGGCTGGAGAAGTACCAGCTGTGAGCACTGCGAGCGAAGGCGTCACTCCGGGGCTGGCACTGGCGGCCGGTCGCGGCTTTGCAGGCCAACTGCGCCGCGCAGCCCTGATCGGCGGCGCGCCGGCCTGGGCTCTGGTCTGTCTGCTGGTCTGGCAACAAACCTGGCTGATCTATCCCAAGCTGCTGTGCATCGCCCTATGCAGCCTGGCCTGGCTGGGCACGGCCGCCTGGCTGCATGCGCGGGCCGAACACCAGAGGCGCCTGCTCGGCCATGTCATCGAAGCCATGGCCAGCGGCGACTACAGCCAGCGCCTGCGCCTGCAAGGCGGCTCGGCCGAGCCCGACGAGCTGGCCACCCAGCTCAACACCCTGGTCGACAGCCTGCACCGCCAGCGCCTGCAATCCCTGGCCGCCGAGCGCCTGGCCGAGAACGTGGTGCAAACCTTGGATGTGGCGGTGTTCGCCTTTGACGCGCAGCAGCGGCTGCAGCTGGCCAACCCCAGCGCCCTGGGCCTGCTGCAACGGCGCCGCGAACAGGCCATCGGCCGCAGCGCCACCGAGCTGGGCCTGGACGAACTGCTGGGTGCCGACCCCGAGGCCTTGCGCGAACAGGTCTTTCCCGGCGCCGCCGGTCTCTGGCGGCTGCGCCAGCATCACTACGAGGTCGAGGGCCAAGCGCGCCGCCTGCTCTTCGTCAGCGACCTCAAGCAAGTCTTGCGCAGCGAGGAGCTGCAAGCCTGGCAGCGCCTGCTGCGCGTGCTCAGCCACGAAGTGAACAACTCGCTGGCGCCGATTGCCAGCCTCAGCGACACACTGCAGCGGCGCCTGGAGGCCCTGGGGCCCGAGACATCAGAACCCAGCGCCGATTGGCGCGCCGAGCAGGCCGAAGCCCTGAGCCTGATCCACGAACGGGCCCGCCACCTGGCCGATTTTGTGCGCCGCCATGCGCAGCTGGCGCGGCCTCTGGAGCCGCGCAAGCGTGTGTTTGACCTTCTGGCCCTGCTGCGCCGTCTGCCGGCTCTGCTGCCACAAGCGCAGCTGACGCTGGAATTCGACGGCAGCATGCCGGAGGCCCTCGAGTTCTACGGCGACCCGGGTTTGATGGAGCAGCTCTTCATCAATTTGCTGAAGAACGGCATCGAGGCCGGCGGCGCGCCGCTGCAGCTGCGCTTGCAGGCCGAACCGCTGCAGATCACCTTGCTGGACCGCGGCTGCGGCCTGGCCAACCCGGCCAATCTGTTTGTGCCCTACTACACCACCAAGCCCCAGGGCAGCGGCATCGGCCTGGTTCTGGCGCGCCAGATCGCCGAGTGCCACCAAGGCAGCTTGCAGTTGCAGGCGCGCTCGGACGGCCCGGGTTGCCAAGCCCAGCTGCGCTTTGCCCGGCCCCAGGGCTGAGCCAGGGCAAACCCTTGTGGAACAATACGGCCATGCAAATTTCCGCCCCCTGTGTGATCTCCCTGAGCTGGAGACTCGAAGATGCCCAAGGCCAGTTGATCGACGAGCTGGCCGAACCGCTGGAGTTTTTCTACGGTGGCAATGATCTGTTCGCCAAGGTTGAAGAAGCCCTGCTTGGCCAGGAAGCCGGCTTCGAAGCGGCCGTGGCCCTGGAGCCCGAGCATGCCTTCGGCGACTACGACTCCCGTCTGGTCTGTTTCGAGGCGCGCAGCCTCTTCCCCGATGGCGTCGAACCCGGAATGCAGATCGAAGGCCTGCCCGAAGGCGCCGTGACCGAAGACATGCCGGACGGTCTGATCTTCACCGTCACCGAAGCCTACCCCGAGCATGTGGTGCTGGACGGCAACCACCCGCTGGCCGGTGTGGGCCTGCGCATGTACATCAAGGTGCGCGATGTGCGCGAGGCCACGGCCGAGGAAATCGAGGTCGGCAGCCTGGGCGAAGCCGTGTTCAGCGTCGGCATGGCCGGCGCACCGGACGGTGAGCCGCTGCACTGAAGTCGCGAAGTCGCCTCAGTAGTGAGGCGGCAATTCGTCGCGCAGGCTGCGAAAGCCCGGCCCGCTCGCTTCGGCAGCCGGCCGCTCACGCAAGGCCAGCAGTTCCCGCGTCAAGGCGTGGAGCTGCTGCTGCTGGCGAACGATGATCTGATTCAGCTGTTCCACCAGGTCTTCGGTGAACGAAGCCTTGATTTCCAGATCGACCAGGCGGGTCTCGATATTCTGCAGGGTGTCCATCTGCACATTGGAACACCGGCCACGCCGACCTGACTGCCTACAATTCGCCCGACCATGCCGAACGCCAACGCCCTGCCCGTTCTCAATATTTCTTCCTACAAGTTCGTGCCGCTGCCGGACTGCGCAGCGCTGCGCGACCTACTGCACGAGCGCGCCCTGGCCCTGGAGCTCAAGGGCACGGTGCTGCTGGCGGAAGAAGGCATCAATCTGTTTCTGGCCGGCCCCGGCGAGGCGGTGATGGCCTGGGTGGACGCCTTGCGCCAGGATGCACGCTTTGCCGACCTGACGCCCAAGGAAAGCTGGAGCGAGGCCGTGCCCTTCAAGAAGCTGCTGGTCAAGGTGAAGCCGGAAATCATCCGCATGAACCACCCGACCATACGCCCCGACCAGCAGGCGCGCGCCCCGGCCCTGCCCGCCGCGACTCTGGCCCGCTGGCTGGACCAAGGCCATGACGACGAAGGCAGGCCGGTGGTGACCCTGGACACACGCAATGCTTTCGAGGTCGACTACGGCACCTTTGAAGGTGCCATCGATTGGCGCATCCACAAGTTCAGCGAGTTTCCCGAGGCCGTACAGGCCCATCGCGAAGAGTTGCTGGGCAAGACCGTGGTGAGCTTCTGCACCGGCGGCATCCGCTGTGAAAAGGCGGCCATCTATCTGCAGCAGCAGAATCTGGACGGCCCGGTCTATCAGCTCGAAGGCGGCATCCTCAAGTATTTCGAAGAGACCGGCGGCCCGCATTACCAGGGCAGTTGCTTTGTCTTCGACCAGCGCGAGGCCTTGGGCGCCGCGCTGGAGCCGGCCACCGAAATCCAGCGCCCGGCCAGCGAGGCCCACCGCGCCGCGGCGCCACGATGAGCCGCCGGCCTCTCAAGGAGGACGCCGACGGCGGGCGAACCATGGGGCACAAGCTGGCCGCTTGGTCGCTGCGTGTCTTCGGCGCGCTGCTGTTCATCGCGGCGCTGCTGTTCGGCGCCAGCAAGGCCCCGGACCGCAGCCTGGAAAGCCTGGTGCCGCAATGGGCACCGCCGCCCTCGGACTTCATCGAACTGCGCGGTCAGCCCATCCACATACGTGACCAGGGCCCGACCGGCGACTCCGTGCCTGTGCTCCTGCTGCACGGCACCAGCAGCAGCCTGCACACCTGGGAAGGCTGGGTGAAGACTTTGGCGGCCCAGCGCCGAGTCATCAGCGTCGATCTGCCCGGCTTCGGCCTCAGCGGCCCCAGTCCCACGGCCGACTACCGCGACGAGGCTTACCTCGATTTCATGGCCGCCCTGCTCGATCATCTGAAGCTGGAGCGTGTCATCCTCGGCGGCAACTCCCTGGGCGGGCAGATCGCCTGGCAATACGCCGTGCGAGCGCCCGAGCGGGTGCAGGCCCTGATCTTGGTCGATGCCGCCGGCTACCCCTTCGCACCTCAAGAGGTGCCGCTGGCCTGGCAGGCGAGCCGCCTGCCCTTGATCGGACCGCTGAGCGAGCATGTGCTGCCACGCAAGCTGGTCGAGTACAGCGTCCGCCAGGTCTATGGCAACCCGAATCTCGTCAACACTGCGCTGGTGGATCGTTACTTCGAGCTGACGCTGCGGGCCGGCAATCGCACAGCACTGCGCCAGCGTCTGGACCAATGGCGCGGCGGCGAGCAGGCCGCCAAGATCCAATCCCTGCGTCAACCCACCCTGATTCTCTGGGGCGAACGTGACCGCCTGCTGCCTCCGAGCGACGCGCAGGCCTTTGCGCGCGACATCGCCGGCAGCCGCCTGGTGATGCTGCCCGGTTTGGGCCATGTTCCGCAGGAAGAAGACCCCGCCGCCTCGCTAAAGCCGGTGCTCGAGTTCTTGCATACGCTCAAACCCTAGGTAGCAAGTGCTGCGAAGCAATGCAAGATCAACCCTTCCTTTTTTGACCCCTCTGGAGAGGCCATGCAAAAACGTCATCTGATTGTCCTGAGCACCTTTGTCGCCCTGGCTTGCGGTTCTTTCGCCGCCCAGGCTCAAGCCCCGGAATGGAAAAAGATCCGCATCGGTGTGGAAGGCGCCTACCCGCCCTTCTCCGAAGTTGGTTCCGATGGCAAGCTCAAGGGCTTCGAGATCGACCTGGCCATGGCCTATTGCGCCGAAATCAAGGCCGAGTGCACCTTGGTGCAGCAGGACTTTGACGGTCTGATCCCGGCCCTGCAAGCGCGCAAGGTCGACGCCATCATCGCCTCCGTCTCCATCACCGACGAGCGCAAGAAGGCCATCGCCTTCTCCAATGCCTACTACAACACCCCGGCCCGCTTTGCCGCCAAGGCCGATGCCAAGCTGGACGTCTCGCCGGCTGGCCTCAAGGGCAAGAAAATCGGCGTGCAGCGCGCCACCATCCATGAAAAATTCGTGGACGCCACCTTCAAGCAAAGCCAGATCGTGCGCTACGCCACCCAGGATCAGGCCTTCCTGGACCTGAAGTCGGGCCGCATCGACCTGACCCTGGCTGACCTGGTCGCCATCGACCAAGGCTTCCTGGCCAAGCCCGAAGGCAAGGGTTTCGCCTTCGTTGGCCCGAGCTATGACGATGTCAAGTACTTCGGTGTGGGCTCCGGCGTGGGTATGCGCAAGGCCGATGCCGCCTCACTGGGCAAGAAGTTCAATGACGCGATTGCTGCGGTCGCCGCCAACGGCACCTTCAAGAAGCTGAACGACAAGTACTTCGCGTACGACATCGCCCCCAAGAAGTAAGTCAGAAGTAAAAGCGACGTTTTCGATGTTCCTGCATGGCTTTCTGAACAGCCTGCTGGAGGGAGCCGGGGTCACGCTGAGCGTGGCCCTGGCCTCTTTGGCGATGGCCATGGCCCTGGGTTTGCTCGGCGCCATCGCCAAGCTCTCCAAGTTGCGCTTTGCACGCGGTCTGGCCTATCTCTACACCACGCTGATCCGCGGCGTGCCCGATCTGGTACTGATGCTGCTGATCTTCTATGGCGGCCAAGTGGCGGTGAACGAGATCGCCCTCAGGCTGGGCCATGAGGAATACATCGACATCAACCCCTATGTCGCCGGGGTGCTGACCATCGGCTTCATCTTCGGTGCCTACCTGACCGAGGCCTTCCGCGGCGCCTTCCTGGCCGTGCCGCCAGGGCAGCGCGAGGCCGGCCTGGCCTTCGGCCTGAGCGGCTGGCAAATCGCCTGGCGCATCACCCTGCCGCAGATGTTCCGCCATGCCCTGCCGGGCCTGTCCAACAACTGGCTGGTGCTGATCAAGAGCACCGCCATCGTCTCGGTGATCGGCCTGTCCGACCTGATGACGCGCGGCCAGCAAGCCGCCGGCTCGACCCGCGAGCCCTTCGTCTTCTACCTGGCCGTGGCCCTGATCTACCTGAGTTTCACCAGCGTGTCGGAGCTGATCTTCAACTGGCTGGAAAAGCGCTTCTCCATCGGTGTGCGCAAGGGGACGCTGTGAACCTGGAAGCGATTCAAGAAAACCTGCCGCTGTATTTGAGCGGTGCCCTGGCCACCTTTGAGCTGCTGGTGATTTCACTGCTGCTGGGCCTGCTGATCGCCGTGCCCCTGGGCGTGCTGCGCAGCCTGCGCGGCAGCTGGATCTCGCGTGTGATCTGGGTCTACACCTATGTATTCCGCGGCACCCCCATGCTGGTGCAGCTGTTCCTGATCTATTACGGCCTGGCTCAGTTCGAGGCCGTGCGCGAGAGCTTTGCCTGGCCCTGGCTGAGCTCGGCCTGGTTCTGCGCTTGCCTGAGCTTTGTGCTCAACACCGGCGCTTACACCACCGAAATCATCGCAGGCAGCATCCGCGCCCTGCCCGCCGGTGAAATCGAAGCCGCCAAGTCCCTGGGCATGAGCCGCTGGGTGATGTTCCGCCGCATCGTCCTGCCCTCGGCCCTGCGCCGCTCCCTGCCGGCCTACAGCAATGAAGCGATCTTCATGCTGCACGGCACCTCGCTGGCCAGCATCGTCACCATCATGGACCTGACCGGCGCGGCCCGTCAGGTCAACTCGACCTACTACATCCCCTTCGAGGCCTTCATCACCGCCGCGGTCTTCTACTTCCTGATGACCCTGAGCCTGGTGGCCCTGTTCCACAAGGCCGAGGCACGCTGGCTCAAGCCCTTGATGCCGCGCTGAAACCCGAACCCGACACTGTCCTCCCATGCAGATCCAGACCCACCCCTTGATTTCCCCGGCCCCGGGCACCCAGCGCGAACTGATCTCGCTGCACTACGGCCAGCCGGCCGGCGATCGCATCGGCCAGAAGGCCTACATCCAGGCCTCGCTGCACGCGGATGAGTTGCCCGGCATGCTGGTGGCCCACCACCTGCGTAAGAAGCTCGATGCGCTGCAAGCCGCCGGCCGCATCACGGGCGAAGTGATCCTGGTGCCCATGGCCAACCCCATCGGCTTGTCGCAGCAGATGCTGTACATGCATATGGGCCGCTTCGAGACCACGACGGGTGAGAACTTCAACCGCCACTATCCCGACCAGATCGAGGCCTCGGCCCTGGCCGCGGAAGGCGAGCTGAACCAGGACGCCGACCACAACACCCGCGTGCTGCGTCGCGAGCTGAAGAAGGCCGTGGCCGCCGCCCCAGTGGACACGGAGCTGCAAGCCCTGCGTCGCACCCTGATGAGCCTGAGCTGCGATGCCGACATCGTGCTCGACCTGCACTGCGATGCCCAAGCCGTGATGCACCTCTACACCGAGACGCCCTGCTGGCCCGAGTGCGAGGTGCTGGCTCGTTTCATCGGCTCGCGCGTCACCCTGCTGGCCCAGGAAAGCGGCGACTCGCCGTTTGACGAAGCCTGCTCGCAGACCTGGTGGAAATGGGCCAAACGCTTCGAAGGCAAGTTCCCGATCCAGCAGGCCTGCATGTCCGTGACGGTCGAGTTGCGCGGCGCTGCCGATGTCGAACACGCGCTGGCCGAGGCCGATGCCCAGAACATCATCGACTTCCTGATCTACCGCGGCCTCATCAGCGGTGAGGCGCCGGCCCTGCCCGAGGCCGTCGGCGACGCCCGCCCACTGGCCGGTTGCATGCCGATCAAGGCGCCGGTGGCCGGCGTGCTGACCTTCCTGCGCCAGCCCGGCGAGACCGTGGCGGCTGGCGATGTGCTGGCCCATGTGATCGACCCGATCAGCAATGCCGTGACCGAGCTCAAGAGCCCTGTCGACGGCCTGTTCTTCGCGCGCGACTTTGTGCGCTTCGCACCGGCCGGTATGAAGGTCGGCAAAGTGGCCGGCCTGCAAGCCTTGCGCACCGGCAAGCTGCTGGGCGCCTGAGTTCGAAGATAAGAAAACCAAGAAGCTGTCCGAGATGTCCACCGTGCCAGAAACCCAGCCCGCCAGCCTGATCGTCGAGAACCTGCACAAGCGCTACGGCGAACGCGAGGTGCTGAAGGGCGTGTCCCTGTCCGCCAAGAAGGGCGATGTGATCACCCTGATTGGGTCCTCCGGGTCCGGCAAGAGCACCTTTCTGCGTTGCCTGAACCTGCTGGAACAACCCTATGAGGGCCGCCTGTCCCTGCGCGGTGAAGAGCTCAAGCTGGTGCGCGACCGCGACGGCAGCCTCAAGGCGGCGGATGCCAAGCAGCTGCAGCTCTGGCGCGCCCGCCTGGCCATGGTGTTCCAGAACTTCAACCTCTGGGCCCACCGCACGGTGCTGGAAAACGTGATCGAAGCACCCGTCCATGTGCTGGGCGTGCCCAAGGCCGAAGCGATTGCCAAGGCCGAGGCCTTGCTGGCCCGCGTCGGTGTCTCGCACCGCAAGGATGTCTACCCGGCCCAGCTCTCGGGCGGCGAGCAGCAACGCGTGGCCATCGCCCGCGCCTTGGCGGTCGAGCCCGAGGTGATGCTGTTTGACGAGCCCACCTCGGCCTTGGATCCGGAGCTGGTCGGCGAGGTGCTCAAGGTCATGCGCGACCTGGCGGCCGAAGGGCGCACCATGATCGTCGTCACCCACGAGATGGGTTTTGCCCGCGAGGTGTCCAACTACACCTTGTTCCTGCACCAGGGCAAGGTCGAGGAAGAAGGCCATCCGCGCGAGGTGCTGAGCAAGCCCAACAGCCCCCGCCTGCAGCAGTTCCTCAGCGGCGGCTTGAAGTAAGTCGGTAAGCCCGGGGCGCTCATTCGCCCGGCACCTGCTCATCGCGCAGGACTTCCAGCACGTCCGAGTGGAACTCGCGCTGGTAAAGCACATAGATCACGCCCAGCGTCGAACCCATCAAGGCCAGCGGCGAGAAGAACCAGGCGATGGCGGCGAAGCTCAGGTAGTAGGCGCGCAGACCGTCGTTGAAGGTTTCGGCCGCCAGGCCCATGACGCGGCCGGCGCGCTTGGCAAAGGCTTCACGCGAGAGCTCGCCGCTCTCGAACTGCTCGGCGGCCGGCGCCGAGCCCACCAGCAAGGCGCCAAAAGTGTACTGACGCATGCTCCAGGTGAAGCGGAAGAAAGCGTAGACAAAAATCGCCGTCAGCAGCACCAGCTTCATCTCGAACACCAGGTTCGAAGTGCGGGCGGCAAAGGGCAGATCGCGAACCAGCTCAGTGGCCTTGTCGCCCGCGCCCAGCACAGCCAGCAAGCCACCGATGATCAGGATGGTGGTCGAGGCAAAGAAAGACGGGCTGGTGGACAGGTTCTGCACCACCACCCCATCGATCACCCGCACCTCGCGGTAGGTGACCTGCATCATCCAGCGCGTGCGCTCGCGGTTGGTGGCGGCCAGCAAGGAGCCGCTGAACTGAGACTGGCGCCGGGCGAACACCGCGTAGCCAAGCCAGGCGCCAAAAAACAGCAGCAGCGCCGCCCAGTCCAACAGTGGCAGCAAAGAGAGGGCCGAAAACAGACTTGTCATGGTCTCAACTGTAGAGCTAGTGGCTCCGCCCGATCGCAGGAAATGCTCAGGCGATCAGATCAAACACCAGCAACTCGGCATCCTGTCCAGCCTCCAGTCGCACGGCACTTTCACCGCGCAGCTGCAGGGCATCGCCGCCTTGCAGGGCCTGTCCGTTGACCACCAAGCTGCCGCGCACCAGGTGCACATAGGCAATTCGTCCGGCCGCCAGCGGCAGTTCCGACTGCTCGGCACCGTCAAACAGGCCCGCGTAGAGCTTGGCATCGGCATGGATGTAAACCGCATCCGCGCCGGCTTCGCCCGAGGCCACCAGACGCAGGCGACCACGCTTTTCTTCAGACGCAAAATGCCGCTGCTCGTAACTCGGCTGCACGCCACGCTGATTGGGCTGGATCCAGATCTGCAGGAAATGCGTGGTCTGACCCTCGGCATGGTTGAACTCGCTGTGGCGCACGCCGCTGCCGGCGCTCATGCGCTGCACATCGCCGGGGCGGATCACGCCGTCATGGCCGCCGCCACCGGCCGCGCCATTGCCCATGCTGTCCTGGTGAGCCAGCTCGCCCTCCAGCACATAGCTGATGATTTCCATGTCGCGGTGACCGTGGGTACCGAAGCCGGTGCCGGCCGCAATGCGGTCCTCGTTGATCACGCGCAGATCGCCAAAGCCCATGCGGCGCGGGTCGTGGTAATCGGCGAAAGAGAAGCTGTGGAAAGACTTCAGCCAGCCGTGATCGGCAAAGCCACGTTCAGACGATTTGATCAGTTCCAGCATGTCCATCTCCTGTGTGAGCGCGCCATCGGCGCGGCATGGATGAACTGTAGAAGCCTTGACCTCGGGCTTGGCGCTGGCCGCTTGAAGCCATCATTCAAATAAGATGAAGCCATGCCTCAACACCTCGACAAGCGCCGCGCCCTGACCCCCGAGGCCCTGTCCATGATGGATACCATCGCCCGCACCGGCAGCTTCGCCGCCGCAGCCCGAGAGATGGGCCGCGTGCCCTCGGCCCTGACCTACAGCGTGCGCCAGCTCGAAGAGGCACTCGATGTGCTGCTCTTCGACCGCCGCAGCCGCCAGGCCGAGCTGACCGCCGCCGGCCAAGAGCTGCTGCTCGAAGGCCGGCGCCTCCTGCAGGAAATGGACGCCGTGGCCAACCGGGTGCGTCGCATTGCCACCGGCTGGGAAAGCGAGCTGACGATAGCCATCGACGATGCCATCGCCCGCCGCGCCATCTTCGACCTGATGGAGGCCTTCTACCAGCTGCGCGACGACGCCGGCCAGGCGCCGCCGACGCGGCTCAAGCTGCGAGTGGAAGTGATGGTGGGCACCTGGGAGGCACTGATGTCGGGCCAGGCGGACCTGGCCATCGGCACCTCGACCCAACCGCCCAGCGCCGGATTCAAGTGCGAGTTGCTGGGGCAAATGGAGATGATTCTCTGCGTCGCCCCCCACCATGCCCTGGCTTCGGCGACTGCGCCGCTGACCACGGCGCAAATCGCCGAGCACCGCATCATCGCCGTGGCCGACACCGCACGCAGCCTGGCGCCGCGCACGGTCGGCGTGCAGCCGGGCCAGGAGGTGCTGACCATGCCCACGATGGCGGCCAAGCTGGAAGCAATGATGCGCGGTCTGGGCTGCGGCTCCCTGCCGACACCCATGGTGCGCCGACAGCTGGAAGCCGGCCGCCTGGTGCACAAGCCGACCGACCAAGAGCCGCGTATCGTGCCCATGCACTACGCTTGGCGCGACAACGGCCAGCCGCCGGCGCGCGCCCTGGCCTGGTGGTTGAGCCAGTTGCAGAGCCCGGCCACCCGACGCGCCCTGCTGGAACAGCACGAGGGGCTGCTGCTCTGATGCCGGCAAGCCTCGCTCGGCCCGCTTACACCGGCCGCTTCGCGCCCTCACCCACCGGCCCACTGCATGCCGGATCCCTGGTCGCTGCCCTGGCCAGCTGGCTGGACGCACGCGCCCACAAGGGCCGCTGGCTGATCCGCATCGAGGATGTGGACGGCCCGCGCTGCCCACCGGGCGCCGACCAACTCATCTTGGAGCAACTGGCCCGCTGCGGCCTGCTGCCCGACGCGCCGCCGCTCTGGCAATCGCAACGCGGCAGCCTCTACCAAGCTGCGCTGGAGCGCCTGCAGGCCCTGGGCTGGGCCTATGGCTGCGCCTGCTCACGCAAAGAGATCGCTGAAGCGCTGCTGGCCCAGGGCGGCGCACCCGAACGCCATGGCGAGCTGGTCTACCCCGGCACCTGCCGCGCGGGCACCCAGGGCCGGGCGCCGCGCGCATGGCGCCTGCGCAGCAGCGCCGGGCCGCGGGACCAAAGCCATGTTCAGATCACCTGGCAAGACCGCCGCCTGGGCACCCAGACGCAAGACCTGACCCTGGCCGTGGGCGACTATGTGCTGCGCCGCGCCGACGGGCTCTGGGCCTATCAGCTGGCGGTGGTGGTCGATGATGCCGAGCAAGGCATCAGCGATGTGGTGCGCGGCGAAGACCTGGCCGACAACACGCCGCGCCAGATCCGCCTGCAGCAACTGCTGGGCCTGCCCACGCCGCGCTATCTGCACACGCCTCTGGTGCTGGGTGCCAATGGCGAGAAGCTGTCCAAGCAGAACGGTGCCGCGGCGCTGCAGCTGGACGATCCCGTCCTGGCCCTGCGCAGCGCCGCCATGAGCCTGAGCCTGCCGCCGGACTTGCCCGGAACGAGCACAGGCGAGTGGCTGGCGAGCGCCGTACAAGCTTGGCGGCTTTTGATGGCATGATGCCGGCCTCTTCGTCCCCCTCTGGCGACTTGCGCTTTTTGAAGGAACCATCCATGAACACCACCCCCAGCGGCCTGCAGTTTGAAGACACCGTGGTCGGCGAAGGCGCCGTCGCCAAGTCCGGCCATGACGTGACCGTCCATTACACCGGCTGGCTCTACAACAAGGACGCCGACGGCAACTGGAGCAAGGGCGCCAAGTTCGACTCCAGCAAGGACCGTCGCGACCCCTTCAAGTTCGAACTGGACGGCGGCATGGTGATCCGCGGCTGGGACGAAGGCGTGCAAGGCATGAAGATCGGCGGCACGCGCGTGCTGGTGATCCCGGCCGAGCTGGGCTATGGCGCACGCGGCGCCGGCGGCGTGATTCCGCCCAACGCCACCCTGATGTTTGAAGTCGAACTGCTGGCCCTGGCCGGTGGTGATGAAGCCATCGAGTTGAAGCTGAGCAGCCTGCCCAGCGGACTGCAGTTCGAGGACACCGTGGTCGGCGACGGCGCCGAGGCCAAGGCCGGCCAGCGCGTCACCGTGCACTACACCGGCTGGCTCTACAAGAACGGCAACAAGGGCAAGAAATTCGATTCCAGCAAGGACCGCGGCGATCCGTTCCGCTTCCACCTGGCCGGCGGCGAAGTGATTCGCGGCTGGGACGAAGGTGTGCAAGGCATGAAGGTCGGTGGCACCCGCATGCTGGTGATCCCGGCCGAGCTGGGCTACGGTGCGCGCGGCGCCGGCGGCGTGATCCCCCCCAATGCCACCCTGCTGTTCCAGGTGGAGCTGCTGGCTGTCTGAGCCACACCACGCTGCTAGCAAAAAGGTCCTGCGGGACCTTTTTTCTTGGCCGAAGCCCGTAGACACAGGACTAGTATCGCGCGAGGGAGTCCGGCTTTTCAGAGACCGATTGCGGAGAACGCCGATGAGCTTGCTCGACCTCGACCACCTGCTGCGCTACTGGACCGCCACCCAGTGGCAAGCCAATGTGCTGATGCTGCTGCACCTGCTGGGCGCCATGATTCTGGGCCTGGTTCTTGGCTACGAGCGGGCCTACCATGGCCGCGCGGCGGGCATGCGCACCTATGCCCTGGTCTGCATGGCCTCGACCGCGGTCATCATCCTGCTGGCCTACCCGCAACAATGGTTCGGCGGCCTGCAGGCCGGCGCGGTGCTGCCGCCTTCCTCCGACCCGACGCGGGTGATCCAGGGCGTGGTCACTGGCATCGGTTTCCTGTGCGCCGGCGTGATCATGCGGGAAGGCATGAACATCAGCGGCCTGACCACGGCCGCCTCCTTGTGGTCAGCCTCGTCGATCGGCATTTTGGTCGGCATGGGCTTCTACTTCGCCGCCATCATGCTGACCCTGCTCTGCGCCAGCTTGATGATGTGGGGCGCCAAGCTGGAGAGCCAACTGCCATCACACCCGGCCATTGCCGTGATGCTGCGCGGCGAGCCCGGGCGCCTGTTTCAGCAGGCCGAGCTGGCCGAGTTTGCCGACCGCCTGGGCTTTCGCTTCGCGCCGGGCTCGCTGAGCATCGAATCCAGTGCCCAGTGCGAAGAATGGCGCTTTGTCTGCACCGCCCGGCGCAACTTCCGCGGCGAAACTTTGACCCGCTTCGCCAACCATGTGATGGAGATTCCCGGCGTCAGCGAATACCGGGTGACCCACGCTCGCAACTGAGGCCGGGCGCGCTGGCCTCGGCGGCTCGCTCAGCGACGCTTGAGCACGTGGATGTATTCCTCGCCCTGGCTGCTTTGCTGCACCAGCTCATTGCCGGTCTGGCGGGCAAAGGCCTGAAAGTCACGCATGGAACCGGGGTCAGTGGCCACCACTTTGAGCAGCTGGCCGCTCTCCATCTCGGCCAGGGCTTTCTTGGCCTTGAGGATGGGCAGGGGGCAGTTCAGGCCGCGGGTGTCGATTTCTTTGTGGGCGTCCATGGAGATCCTCGTTTGCGCTGCATTTTAGGTGGCGAGCGCCTCGCCCAGGCGCAGATCTGCACCCGGGCTTGCCCCCTGTTGCAGGCCACTCAGTCCATCCACTGCGGCTCCAGGCCCTTGCTGCGTACCCAGGTCGCCAAGGCCTGGCCCGTGCCGCCGCGCCAGCAGCGCAGGCGCTCGGGCGCGATCAGCTTGTACTCGGCCAATTCGGGCGAGAGCCTGATCTCGCCACTGACACGCACATGGTAGGCAATGATGAGCTGGTTCTTGCGCTGGAAGTCCCAGACGCCCAGGAGGCTCAAGCCCTCGACGCGTAAACCGGTTTCTTCCAGCACTTCACGGCTGACACCGGCCTCGGGCGACTCGCCGGCCTCCATGAAGCCGGTGATCAGGCCGAAGAAGCGCTCGGTCCAGGCGGCATTGCGGGCCAGCAAGACCTGACCCTCGCGGTCCACGCACTCCACCACCGCGGCCAGCACCGGCGTTGGATTGTTCCAGTGGGTGAAGCTGCAGGCGCTGCAGCGCAGCCGTGTGGTCGGGCCGCTGTCTTCCAACTCGCTGCGCATCTCCAGCCCTGCCGCGCACAGCGGGCAGAAACGAAACGGCGCTGCGGTTTCCTGACTCATGCCGGGAACACGCCCGTGGACAGATAGCGGTCGCCACGGTCGCAGACGATGAAGACAATGGTCGCGCTCTCCAACGTGCGGGCCAGTTGCAGCGCCACCCAGCAGGCGCCGGCCGCGGAGATACCGGCAAACAGCCCTTCCTGGCTGGCCAGGCGGCGCGCCATGTCCTCGGCATCGGCCTGGCTGACCAGCATCAGCTCGTCCACCGCTTCGGGCCGGTAAATCTTGGGCAGATAAGCCTCGGGCCACTTGCGGATGCCAGGAATGCGCGAACCTTCAGAGGGCTGGGCGCCGATGATGCGCACGGCCGGGTTCTGCTCTTTCAGGTAGCGCGAAGTGCCGGTGATGGTGCCGGTCGTGCCCATGGCACTGACGAAATGGGTGATCTGGCCTTCGGTGTCGCGCCAGATCTCCGGGCCCGTGGTCTCGTAGTGCACGCGCGGGTTGTCGCCGTTGGCGAACTGGTCGAGCACCCGGCCCTTGCCATCGCGCTGCATCTGCTCGGCCAAATCGCGGGCGTATTCCATGCCGCCGGAACGCGGCGTCAGGATCAGCTCGGCACCGAAGGCCTTCATGGTCTGGGCTCGCTCGATGGACAGGTCCTCCGGCATGATCAGCACCATGCGGTAACCGCGGATGGCCGCGGCCATGGCCAGGGCAATGCCGGTGTTGCCCGAGGTGGCCTCGATCAAGGTGTCACCGGGCTTGACCTCGCCGCGCTCCTCGGCGCGCCGGATCATGCTGATGGCAGGCCGGTCCTTGACCGAGCCGGCCGGGTTGTTGCCCTCCAGCTTGCCCAGGATGACGTTGCCGCGCGCGGCCAGTTCAGGCGTCAGCAAACGCTGCAGGCGGACCAGGGGCGTGTTGCCGATCAGGTCTTCCAGGCTGGGGTAATGCTTGCGCTGCGAATGGGGGTTGGGGCTGCTCATGAGCAATATTCTCGCAGCCAATCGCTGGGCATGTTTTGCACGACTCTAAAAACGTGGCATAATCGTGGGCTTCAGCAGCGACACTACTGCGATCCCGGCCCGGGTGGCGGAATCGGTAGACGCAGGGGACTCAAAATCCCCCGCCGCAAGGTGTGCCGGTTCGAGTCCGGCCTCGGGCACCATAGGTAAAACTAGGGTCGCAGATAGATCAGAGCTGAAAGCGTTGCGCAGTTTCACTGCAGCACGCTACGCATCAAGCCACCCCCGAGGTGGCTTTTTTGCGTCCGGCTGAAGCGAGCGGGCAAGCACGCGGCGCAGTCTCCGCGGCCATGAATGCCAACTACGTCGCGCATCTCACCACTTGTGGCGGCACGTAACGTCGAGATCACCGCCGCCGAGCCTGGCCGCTGCGCTTACACTTCGCCCGACGCAGGGGCCGAAAAAGAAGTAAGAAGCGCCCTGCCCGGCCCACCCCAACCCCCCCGAGCCCATGCCCCCGATCCCTTCGGTTACCAAAGCCTTCATGCTGGCCTGCGTGGGCCTGTACTGTTTGTTCTATCTGGTGCCGGGCCTGCAGGTCCCGTTCGAACTCTGGCCTCTGGAGTCGGGGCGCTTCATGCCATGGCAGCCCCTGAGCTACGCCTTCTTGCATGGCGGCGAGTTCCACCTCTTCTTCAATATGCTGGGCCTGTGGATGTTCGGCTCCGAGTTGGAGCGAGTCTGGGGCGCCAAGCGCTACACCCAGATCCTGGTCGCCAGCACCATCAGCGCCGCCCTGGTGCAGCTGATCGTCACTTTTTTGATGGGATCGATGGCGCCGACCGTGGGGGCCTCGGGCGCGCTGTTCGGTCTGCTGCTGTCCTTTGGCATGCTGTTCCCTGACCGCATCATCGTGCCTTTGTTCCCACCCATCCCGATGAAGGCCAAGTACTTCGTCGCCATCTTCGGCACGCTGGAGTTGCTGCTGGGCCTGAACAACAACAGCGGCGTGGCCCACTTCGCCCATCTGGGCGGCATGCTGGGCGCCTACCTCTTGATCCGCTACTGGCGCACGGCACGCCGGCGCTGACGGAAGAATCGCGCTCAGGCCAGCAGGCCGTCCTCGGGTCGCGGGTAGCGCAGCTTCAAACCCAGCTCGGTCTTCAACCGGCGGTTGCTCAGGCGGCGTGATTCGCTCATGAAGCTCAGCTGCATGGCCGACATCTGGCTCTGCGCCTCTTCGCGGCTGATGCGCGGCGGGCGCCTCAGGCCGCAGAGATCGGCCGCCAAGTCGAAATAGTCCCCCATCAAGAGCTCGCTGTCGTCGCAGACATGAAGCACCCGCTGCGGCGCCCCGCGCCAGAGCGCGCGCAAGCAAGCCCGCGCGAGATCGTCGGCATGGATGTGATTCGTGTAGACATCCTCTTCGCGCCGTAGCACCGGCGCACCACGCTGCAGGCGTTCACGCGGATGGCCGCCGACCCGGTTACCGGCGTAGATGCCCGGCACGCGCAGAATCGTCACCCGGCAGCCAAAGGTCGGGCCGAAGCCGCGCAGCAAGCGCTCGGCATCGACCCGCCGGCGCGCCCGATCGCTGCGCGGCGCCACCGGGCGCGACTCATCGAAGCGCGCGCCGCCGCAATCACCGTAGACGCCCGTGGTGCTGGCATAGACCAGATGCGCCGGCTTGGAGCGCCGGGCCAGCGCGCGCAAGAGATTCAAGGTGCGCAGGTCGCGCTCACCATGGCCCTGCGGAGGCGCCAGATGCAGGACGGCATCGGCCCAGCCGGCCAGACCCGCCAAAGACGCCGGTTCATCCAGATTGCCCAGCACCGGCTGGGCGCCCGCCGCGCGCAGCTTGGCAAATCGCTCAGGGCTGGAGCTCAGCGCCCGCACCTGCCAACGACCGGCCAGCAAGCCCAGCACCCGCATGCCGACATCGCCACAACCCACGATCAAGAGCCGCGGTCGACCCAGACGGCGCGCAGGGTGGCCGAGCTTGGCCGAGGGCAATGAAGGCAGGCTGAAGGACATCGGATCCGGCTCAGGCAAAATGGCGGCACAGTGTACGGCCCGGCATTCCCGGGCCGAATTTGCTTTTTGGCCCGACGGCCGCTTTGCATCCCTCAGCTCTTGTCCCTCCCGCATCCAACATGAACTTCCAGGTCACCGTCCAGCCCAGCGGCCGCGTCTTCTCCGTGGAACGCGATGAAACCATGCTCAGCGCCGCCATCCGCGCCGGCGTCGGCCTGCCCTACGGCTGCAAGGACGGCGCTTGCGGCTCGTGCAAGAGCCGCCTGCTGGAAGGCCGCGTGATCCACGGCGCCCACCAGCCCAAGACCCTCACCCCCGAGGAAGAAGCCGCCGGCATGGTGCTGACCTGCTGCGCCACGCCACAAACCGACTGCACGCTGGAAGCGCGCGCCGTGCCCGGCGCCGGCGAGTTCCCGGTCCTCAAGCTGCCCAGCCGCGTGCTGAGCATGAGCCAGCCCAGCGGCGATGTGGCCGTGATCCGCCTGCAGCTGCCGGCCACGCAGAACTTCCAGTTCCACGCCGGCCAGTACGTCGAATTCATCCTGCGCGACGGCGCCCGTCGCAGCTACTCCATGGCCAACGCGCCGCACAATCTGGGCACACCGGCCGCGGTGGAACTGCACATCCGCCACATGCCCGGCGGCAAGTTCACCGACCATGTCTTCAGCGGCATGAAGGAAAAAGACATCCTGCGCATGGAAGGCCCCTTCGGCAGCTTCTTCCTGCGCGAGGACAGCGACAAGCCCATCGTGCTGCTGGCCAGCGGCACCGGTTTTGCGCCGATCAAGGCCATCATCGAACGCATGCAGCACCTGGGCACGACCCGCCCGGCCGTCCTCTACTGGGGCTGCCGCAGCAAGGCCGATCTCTACATGCATGATTGGGCCGTGCAGGCCGCGGCCCAGATGCCGAACCTGACTTATGTGCCGGTGCTGTCCGAGCCCAAAGCTGAGGACGGCTGGACCGGCCGCTGCGGCTTCGTCCACCAGGCGGTGCTGGCCGACCTGCCCGATCTGTCCAGCCACCAGGTGTATGCCTGCGGGGCGCCCATCATGGTCGACTCAGCACGAGCCGATTTCACGGCCAAAGCAGGCCTGCCGGCGGAGGAGTTCTATGCCGACTCCTTCACCTCAGAAGCCGACAAGCAATCTTGAACCCCTGCATCGATTGAGACCCCGCCGCGATGTTCACGCCCCCCTACGTTCCCGCCGCTGACTTCGAAGCGCAGCTGCGCAGCCAGGGGGCCGCGGTGCTGGCCCCCGCCAGCCTGCCGGACTGCCTGCAGCTCTCGGCCCAGGACCTGGCCGCGCTGAGCCCCTTCTGGAACGACCTGCCGACCGACGCTTATCTGCGTGACGGCGGTCGCTACCGTTACCGCCGCCATGGCTGCTTTGTCGCCGAGGCGGGCCAGTTGGCCCAAGCACCACACCGCGCACACTGGCAGCCGCTGGACTACAACGCCTTGCACGGCGGCATCGAGCGCTGGTTTGAGCCCATGGCCGAGGCCGCCGTGGCCTTGCCCGCCTGGCGCCAGCTGCTACTTGGCCTGGCCGGCATCGCCTCGCGGCTCAAGGGTGAGCAGGCATGGTTCATCGAGGCCCACCAGTTCCGTATCGACACCACCGACGGCATCGGCCGCCCCACACCGGAAGGCGCGCACCGTGACGGCGTCGATTTCGTGGCAGTGTTTCTGATCGACCGCCAGGGCATCAAGGGCGGCGAGTCGCGCGTGTTCGAGGCCCATGGCCCGCAAGGCCAGCGCTTCACCATGAACGAGCCCTGGACCCTGCTGCTGCTGGACGACGAACGCGTGATCCACGAAACCACGCCCATCCAGCCCACGGCCGAACATGGCCACCGAGACACCTTGGTGCTGACCCTGCGCCGCGGCGGCTTCCAGGCCTCGGCTTGAGTCTGATCAGCCAGAACACTCACTCGACAAAACGCGAAGTCTGACCGCCGCCCGGCGGCAAGGGCAAAAGGCAGAATCGCGCCAGCACGTACACTGTGCGGCTGCGTTCGCCACAAGCGAGCGCTTCTTTTTGGGGCCTGCTTGTCCGGTGGGCCCTGCGAACTTTGTCTGCATCACGAGTGCCTACCACCATGAACGATCTCGCCCGCGCGATTGCCGCTGCTCCGGCCGCCTCCATCCCTTCTTCGCTGTTCGGCCTGCCCGATCAAAAGCCGCATGAGCGCGTGCTGCTGGCCGCCGACGCCGAAACCGGCCTCAAGGCCATCCTGGCCGTGCACAGCACCGCGCGCGGCCCTGCCTTCGGTGGCTGCCGTTTCTGGACCTACGACAACGAGCTGGCCGCGCTGAACGACGCGCTGCGCCTCTCGCAAGGCATGAGCCTGAAGAACGCCCTGGCCGACCTGCCCTTCGGCGGCGGCAAGGCCGTGATCATCAAGCCGGCCGGTGATTTCGACCGCCCCGCCCTGTTCGCTGCCTTCGGCCGCGCCGTGCAATCGCTGCAAGGCGCTTACATCACCGCTGAAGACGTGGGCACCACCACGGCCGACATGCTGGGCATGCAGGCCCACACGCAATTCGTCAGCGGCATCCCGCGTGCCGGCGCTTTCGGTGGCGACCCGAGCCCCAAGACTGCCTGGGGCGTGTTCGTCTCGATCGAAGCCGGCGTGCGCCTGCACCTGAAGCGCAGCTCGCTGGACGGCGTGCGCGTGGCCCTGCAAGGCCTGGGCGCTGTGGGCTGGCATCTGGCCGAGTTCCTGCACAAGGCCGGCGCCAAGCTGGTGGTGGCCGATGTGGACGCTGCCAAGGTGGCCCGCGCGCAGGAGCAGCTGGGCGCCACCGCCGTGGGCATCCATGACATCCTCTCGGCCGATGTGGACGTGCTGGCGCCTTGCGCCCTGGGCGCATCGCTGAATGCCAGCAGCATCCCCACCATCCGTGCCCAGCTGATCGCCGGCGCCGCCAACAACCAGCTGGCCACCGTGGAAGATGGCGACACCCTGCAACAGCGCGGCATCTGCTACCTGCCCGACTACCTGGTCAATGCCGGCGGCATCATCAGTGTGGCGCGCGAGTACCGCAATGAAGGCGAAGAGTCGGCCGTGATGGCCGAAGTCAGCCGCATCGGCGAGCGCGTCGCCGAGCTGCTGGAACGCGTCAAGGCCGAGGGCACGACCCCGGGCCGCGCCGCCGACGCCTGGGCCCGCTCCAAGCTGGTCAAGCCGGTCTGATTCAAAGACCAGCGCGCAAGAGAAAAGGCAGCTTCGGCTGCCTTTTTTTCGCCCCTGCCGGACACCCTGGTACGCGGCGATGGCCTTGATTTCTTGCCATACTCCATGCCGCCCCGGCCGGCACCTCGCTTGCCGGCGGCCCCAGCAAGTACGTATAATCAATACATACTTTCAAACGCATACTGCGGAGCAGCCCATGGAAGCCACCGTCGCTGAGCGCGGGCAGATCACCCTGCCCAAGGCCGTGCGTGATGCACTGGGCCTGACCAAGGGCACCATCCTCAAGGTCGAGCTTGAAGGCGGCCGCATCATCCTGCGCAAAAACGTCGACGACGCCATCTCGCGCGCCCGCGGCAAGTTCAAGCTCGACGGTTTTGCTTCGGTCGATGAAGCCATGCGCGCCGTGCGCGGCCGCGCACCCGGCGACCCGCTCGATCAGTAAGCCCAAAGAGCCACACATCAACACCCATGATCGCCATCGACTCCTCCGTCCTCGTCGACCTGCTCAGCGACAGCGAGCGCGCCGACCTGGCCGAGGCTGCGCTGCGCGATGCCCTGTCGCTGGGCCCGGTGGTGGTCTGTGATGTCGTGGTGTCGGAAATCTGCTCCTCGCTGCAAGACGGCGACCAGGCCATGCAGGCCCTGGAAGACATGGGCATCAGCTTCCACGCCGTCGAACAAAAAGCCGCCATCCGCGCTGGCGAAATGCAGCGCCGTTACCGCAGCCGCGGCGGCCTGCGCCAACGCACCGTTCCCGATTTCATCGTGGGCGCTCATGCCTTGCTGCAATGCAATGCCTTGATCACCCACGACGAGACCTTCTTCCGTGACTACTTCAAGGGCCTCAAGGTCATCACGCCCAAGGCCACCTGACGCGGTCTCACCCTCACACCCCTCGCAACACCTGGAGAGCTCATCATGCTGCAAGCCTATCGCCAACACACCGCCGAGCGCGCCGCGCTGGGCATCCCGCCCCTGCCCCTGGATGCCAAGCAGACGGCCGAGCTGATCGAGCTGATCAAGAACCCTCCCGCCGGCGAAGGCGAGTTCCTGCTGGACCTGCTGACCCACCGCGTGCCCCCGGGCGTGGACGATGCAGCCAAGGTCAAGGCCAGCTTCCTGGCGGCCGTGGCCCACGGTGACCTGGCAGTCGCCCTGATCTCCAAGACCAAGGCCACGGAGCTGCTCGGCACCATGGTCGGCGGCTACAACGTCAAGCCCCTGATCGACCTTCTGGACGACGCCAGCGTGGCCGCCACCGCCGCCGCTGCGCTGAAGAAGACGCTCTTGATGTTCGACTTCTTCCACGACGTGGCCGAAAAAGCCAAGGCCGGCAATGCGCAGGCCAAGGACGTGATCCAGAGCTGGGCCGAGGGCGAGTGGTTCACCAGCCGCCCCGAAGTCGAGAAGAAGATCACCGTCACCGTCTTCAAGGTGCCCGGCGAGACCAACACCGACGACCTGTCGCCCGCCCCCGACGCCTGGAGCCGCCCGGACATCCCGCTGCACTACCTGGCCATGCTGAAGAACACCCGCCCCGATGCGGCCTTCAAGCCCGAGGAAGACGGCAAGCGCGGCCCGATGCAGTTCATCGAGGACCTGAAGAAGAAGGGCCATCTGGTCGCCTACGTGGGCGATGTGGTCGGCACCGGCTCCAGCCGCAAGTCCGCCACCAACAGCGTGATCTGGGCCACCGGCCAGGACATCCCCTTTGTGCCGAACAAGCGTTTCGGCGGCGTGACCCTGGGCGGCAAGATCGCCCCCATCTTCTTCAACACGCAAGAAGATTCGGGCTCCCTGCCGATCGAAGTGGATGTGTCCAAGCTGGAAATGGGCGATGTCATCGACATCCTTCCCTACGAAGGCAAGATCGTGAAGGACGGCGCCACCGTGGTGGAGTTCAAGCTCAAGAGCGATGTGCTGTTCGACGAAGTGCGCGCCGGCGGCCGCATCAACCTGATCATCGGCCGCTCGCTGACGGCCAAGGCGCGTGAGTTCCTGGGCCTGCCCGCCGCCACCCTGTTCCGCCTGCCGGCCGCACCGGCCGCCACCAAGGCCGGCTTCACGCTGGCGCAGAAAATGGTCGGCCGCGCCGTCGGCCTGCCAGAAGGCCAAGGCGTGCGCCCCGGTACCTACTGCGAGCCCAAGATGACCACGGTCGGCTCGCAAGACACCACCGGCCCCATGACCCGTGACGAGCTGAAGGACCTGGCTTGCCTGGGCTTCAGCGCCGACTTGGTGATGCAATCCTTCTGCCACACTGCGGCTTATCCGAAGCCGGTGGACGTGAAGACCCACCGCGAGCTGCCCGCCTTCATCTCCAACCGCGGCGGCGTGGCCCTGCGTCCGGGCGACGGCGTGATCCACAGCTGGCTGAACCGCCTGCTGCTGCCCGACACCGTCGGCACCGGCGGCGACTCGCACACCCGCTTCCCCATCGGCATCTCCTTCCCGGCCGGCTCTGGCCTGGTGGCCTTCGGCGCCGCCACCGGCGTGATGCCGCTGGACATGCCCGAATCGGTGCTGGTGCGCTTCAAGGGCCAGATGCAGCCCGGCATCACCCTGCGCGATCTGGTGCACGCGATCCCGCTGTACGCCATCAAGGCCGGTCTGCTGACCGTTGCCAAGGCCGGCAAGATCAATGCCTTCTCGGGTCGCATCCTGGAAATCGAAGGCTTGCCTAACCTGAAGGTCGAGCAGGCTTTCGAGCTCAGCGACGCTTCGGCCGAGCGCAGCGCCGCCGGTTGCACGGTCAAGCTGAACCCCGAGCCGATCAAGGAATACCTCAGCAGCAATATCGTGCTGATGAAGAACATGATCGCCGACGGCTATGCCGACGCCCGCACCCTGCAGCGCCGCATCGAGAAGGTCGAAGCCTGGTTGGCCAACCCCAATCTGCTGGAAGCCGACAAGGACGCCGAGTACGCCCATGTCATCGAGATCGACCTGGCCGACATCAAGGAACCCATCCTGTGCTGCCCGAACGATCCGGACGATGCCAAGACCCTGTCCGATGTGGCCGGCACCAAGATCGATGAAGCCTTCATCGGTTCTTGCATGACGAACATCGGCCACTTCCGCGCCGCAGCCAAGCTGCTGGGCGGCCAGCGCGACATCCCGGTCAAGCTGTGGGTCGCCCCGCCGACCAAGATGGACCAGAGCGAGCTGATCAAGGAAGGCCATTACGCGGCCTTCGGCACCGCCGGTGCACGCACCGAAATGCCAGGCTGCTCGCTGTGCATGGGCAACCAGGCGCAAGTGCGCGAAGGCGCCACCGTGGTGTCCACCTCGACCCGCAACTTCCCCAACCGTCTGGGCAAGAACACCAACGTGTTCTTGGCCTCGGCCGAGCTGGCCGCCATCGCGTCCAAACTGGGCCACATCCCCAGCGTGGCCGAGTACCACGAGGCGATGGGCGTGGTGAACAAGGACGGCGCAGCGATCTACAAGTACATGAACTTCGACCAGATCGAAGAGTACGCAGAGAACGCCAAAGGTGTGAACGCCGCCAGCTGCGCTTGAGCACGGGCGCTGCCCCACAGTGAAAGGCCCGCTTCGGCGGGCCTTTTTGTTTCTGCGGCGCAGTTCGGGCCACCGCCCGCGCATTGCGTCGGATCGTGCTGGCCTGCCTCTGAACGAGTCCGAACAATGGCACCACGTTCACTGCCTGCCTTACTGCAATCTGCCCATGCGAACCCCCACCCTTTCTGCCTGGACCTCGGGACTCTCGACGTTCTTCCTAAGCACCATGCTCAGCGTCAGCCCGCCGCTGCAGGCTGGCACCCCGCCTGCCTTGCTCAAGGACCTGGATCAAGGCATGGCAGGGCAACGATCGCAGGTTTTGGTGCTTGGCACCGTCCATCTGCGGGAGATGGGCCAGGACTTCAAACCCGGCTCGCTCGACCGTCTTCTGGAACGACTGGCCGGATTCAAGCCCGAGATCATCACCGTCGAGGACGAGTCGGGCGAGGAGTGCGATCTGGCTTTGCGCCACCCGGCCAAGTACGGCGAGGACTACTGCAAGCGCCCGGCCGAAGCGCAGGCGGCCACCGGCCTGGACATTCCGGCCGCACTGGCCGAAGTCGAGCGCACGCTCAAGAGCTGGCCGGACGCGCCCATTGCCGCACAGCGACGGCGCCTTGCCGCATTGTTCCTGGCCGCCAAAGAAAGCGCTTCGGCTGCTGCCCAATGGCTGCAACTGCCAAAGGCGGAACAACATGCGGGCGATGGCTTGAACGAAGCCCTGGTCGGGCAATTGCAGCGCCTGGTCGAACGGCCCAATGAGTCGATACAAATCGCCGCGCGGCTGGCGGCACGCCTGGGCCTGCAGCGGGTCCATCCAACCGACGATCACACCGGCGACAACCTCAAGCTCGACGACACGAAAGCCTTTGTGGCCGAGCTGGAAGCCGCCTGGAAATCAGAGGGCGACCTCTTGAAGCGCGAGGATGAGCGCAACCTGGCGCAACTCAAACGCGGCGACGACCTGCTGCCGCTCTACCGTTTCATCAACCGCCCCGAGTACCTGCGCACACTGGCACGCGCAAACATCGTCGGCCCCATGGCTGCCGATTCCCCGCGGCGCTATCCGCAGATATGGGTGGGGGGCTGGGAAGTGCGCAATCTGCGCATGGTCGCCAACATTCGCGAGACCTTTCGCGAGCGACCCGGCGCCAGGGTGCTGAGCATTGTCGGCGCCTCGCACAAACCTTGGTTTGACCAATGGCTGAGCCAGATGCAAGGCCTGGACCTCGTCGACGCCCTGCAAACGCTCGATCAACAAGCGCCACGGCCACTTCCCGCCAGCCTGCCTTGAAGCACATGCCGCGGTCCGCTGACACGCCGCTTCACAGCTGAGGCCGTTCAGCGCAATTCAGCGCGAATCAATGCAGCGAGACTCGCCACCTTGCCGGCCATCTGCTCGGCCGGCACCTGGGCATAGCCGAGCATCAAGCCGGACCATGCGCTGGCGCGGCGCCCGACGCGGTGCTGACTCAAGGCCGGCGCGACGATGCCGGCCTGCAGGGCGGCGGCGCTGATGGCCTGGTCATCCAGACCCAGCTCGGGCTCGAAGCACAGCGCCAGGTGCATGCCGGCCGAGGCGCCCCGCACCTGAGCGATGTCGCCGAGCTGCCGCTCCAGCGCCGCGACCAAGGCATCGCGCCGCTGCTGGTAGAGCCGGCGCATGCGCCGCAGATGCAGGCCGAAATGTCCCTCGCGCATGAACTCAGCCAAGGCCAGCTGTTCGGCCGCGCGCCCGCGTGGCGCCGAACGGGCCAGCAGGTGATGGAGCAGCTGCACCCGATCGGGCGGCACCACCATGAAACCGATGCGCAGGCCAGGGAACAAGGTCTTGCTGAAGGTACCCAGATACAGCACGGGCGCGTCGCTGGCCGGCTGTGCCGCATCCAAGGTGTCGATGTCGGTGCCCAAGCCTTGCAGCGCTGCCAGCGGCGGGCCGTCGTAACGAAACTCGCTGTCGTAGTCGTCCTCGATGATCAGAGCTCCGGCCTGTCGAGCTTGAGCAATCAAGGCCAGGCGACGCTCCAGGCTCATGGCCGCGCCGCTGGGGTACTGGTGAGAAGGCGTCACATAGATCAGACGCGGCCGGTGCTGCAGCCAATCCTGTGGCCGCGGTGCCAAGCCGTGCGCGTCCACCGTGATGCCGATCGGTCGCAGCTGGGCGGCGCGGAAGGCGGTCAAGGCGCCGCCATAACCCGGGCTTTCGATCCAGACCTTGTCGCCGGCATCGGCAAAGGCGCGCGCGCACAGGTCCAGGCTGGCCTGCGTGCCGTCAGTGATGAAGACCTGTTCGGCGCTGCAACGCACCGCCCGCGAGGCCCGCAGATGCGCGGCAATCGCCTCGCGCAAAGCCGGCTCGCCCGCCGGCGGCCCGTAGTTGAGCTGACTGCTGACGAGCGAACGCCAGGCCCGCATCATCAGGCGGCGCCAAAGATCAAGCGGAAACGCATCCAGCGCCGGCACGCCGGGTGCAAAGGCCGCGGCCAGATCCGCAGCCACGGGCAAACAAGCCAGACCCGCGCTGCGACGTGACAGACCGCGACTCTCAGGCGCCGGCGCTGGCAGGTCTCGCGCTGCCAGCGCGCCAGGACCCACCGACCGGCCCGATCCCGCCAGCACCGAAACCGGGCGCGCATGAACCACCGTGCCGCGGCGACCTGCACTGATCCAGCCTTCGCTGGCCAGCTGTTCGTAGGCATAGATCACGGTGTTGCGCGCCCAACCGAGTTCGGCCGCCAAGGCGCGGCTGGCCAAGAGACGGCTGCCGGGCGGCAGGCTGCCGCTGCGGATCGCATGACGCAAGGCCTCATGCAGCAGACGCTGGCGCGACCAGCCAGGCTGACCTTGCTGGGCGGCGTAGCGAGAGATCAGAAGCGCGTGATCCATGGTTCTATCCGTGGTTCGGTGTGGTTCTATGAAATTAGCAGAACCTGGATCTTCTCCTGGAACCAGCTGGCCACTACATTGCGCTCTGAAATTTCTTGCGCGCGCCGGCTTTCACTTGCTCATCAGCTCCACTTTTTCTACGACACCATGAACCCAGTCCCTCCCCGCCCAGCCACAGCGCCCAGTGACCGCACGCGTGTGCGCCGCGTGGCCGAGAACGCCCGCTACGAGCGCGAGACCGTGCACGCCATCGTTGACGCCGCCTACCTCTGCCACATCGCCTTCGCCGACGAACGCGGCAGCCATTGCATCCCCATGGCCTGCTGGCGCGAGGACGATCACCTCTACATCCATGGTTCCAATGGGGGCCGCATGGTCAAGAACTTGTTGCGCCCCGAGACGCAAGCTTGCGTCACCCTCACCTTGCTGGACGGCCTGGTGCTGGCCCGCTCGGCCTTCAACCACTCGATGAACTACCGCGCCTGCATGATCTACGGTCAGTTCGAAGCGGTTCGTGATGAAGCCAAGAAGCGGGCGAGCATGGACATCTTCATGCACAAGATCGCCCCCGGCCGCGAGCACGAGGCCCGGCGCGGCAATGACAAAGAGTTCGCCGCCACCACCGTGTTGCGCATCCCACTGGATGAAGCCGCTTGCAAGGTCCGCAGCGGCCCGCCGCTGGACGACGAGGAGGACTTGCATCTGCCCGTGTGGACCGGCGTGCTGCCCCTTCGCCTGGCCCAAGCAGCGCCACATGCAGCGGCCGACAACAGAGAGGCGACGCCCGCCTATGTGCGGCAATGGGGAGTGAAGTCTGAGGAGGCCTGAACGCCAGGCTTCCGGGCGTTCACTCAGCGTGTAATTTCTGTGTTGACAGAAATTACAGACGGGCTAGACTTCGCGCCATGGAACTCAGCGAAGTCGCACGCAAATTTGTCGTCCACTGGGGTGAGATGGGCAATGCCTGGGGCGTGAACCGCACCGTGGCCCAGATCCACGCCCTGCTCTTCTTTCACGGCCGGCCGCTGCATGCAGAAGAGATTGCCGACACCCTGACGGTGGCGCGCTCCAATGTCAGCACCAGCTTGAAAGAGTTGCAGAACTGGAACCTGATCCGGGTGGCCCATGTGCTGGGCGACCGACGCGATTACTTCGAGACCTCCGTCGACGTCTGGGAGCTGTTCCGCACCATCGTGCGCGAGCGAAAGGAGCGGGAATTCGACCCGACCGTTCGCGTGCTGGGATCCTTGGTCGCTGACCCTGGCTTTGCCAGTGAAAGCGCCGACACCCAGGACCGCGTGCGCGAAGCCCTGCGCTTCATGGACACCCTCGGTGCCTGGTCCGAGGAAATGCTAAGGCTCTCGCCCACCACCCTGGAGAAGGTCTTGAAGCTCGGCGCCAGTGTGCAGAAGTTTGTGCGCGGCTCGGACGGCAAGGACTGAAGCGCAAGGCAGCGCCTGTCGTCAAAGATGGGCGCCTTTTTTTGACTCTAAATTTCTGTCATTACTGAAATATCGGACGAATCATGAATATCAGCCTCATGCATCCCGGCGCCTTCCCCCTGACCCTGTTCTACGAATCGGCCTGCCCCTTGTGCGACAGCGAGATGCGCAATCTGATGCTGCGCAATCGCGAGGGCCTGCTGCGCTTTGTGGACGTCTCGGCCCCTGATTTCGCCGGCCCGCCGCCGGGCTGCAGTCGCGAAGACCTGCTGAGACTGATGCACGGTCTGCGGGCCGATGGCCAGGTGATCCGCAGCGTCGAGGTCTTCCGCCTGGCTTACGCGGCCGTGGGCCTGCCCGGTGTCAGTCGCGCCCTGTCCCTGCCCGTACTGCGACCCTTGGCCGAGACGCTCTACCCCTGGATTGCCCGCCACCGCCACCGCGTGCCGGCCTGGATCAGCGGCCTGGTCTTCGGCCGCGCCCTGCGGCGCGCCGCCGAACACGCCGCCCGCCAGCCGCGCTGCACGGCCGAGCGCTGCACGCGCTGAGAAGCTGACAACAACTGCATAGCGCATCACCATGAACATCCTGCTCTGCGGCGCCCAAGGCTTCATCGGCCGCCATGTGCTGGGCCGATTGCTCAGCCAGGGTCACTCGGTTCGGGCCACAAGCCGAACAGCACGCCCCAGCTCGGGCTGGCCGGGTGTGGAATGGATCCAGGCCGATTTCAGCCGCGAGCTCGCGGCCAGGGACTGGCTGCCACGGCTGCAAGGTGTCGACGCCGTGATCAACGCGGTGGGCGTC
Organism: Paucibacter sp. DJ2R-2; assembly: GCF_025717675.1. Lineage (GTDB taxonomy): Bacteria > Pseudomonadota > Gammaproteobacteria > Burkholderiales > Burkholderiaceae_C > Paucibacter_A. Next base: position 125,896 of record NZ_JAJIRT010000010.1, on the reverse strand, counting down.
CTGCGCGACCGACCAGGGCAGCCCATGGACGCCATCCATCACCGGGGCCCGGTGGCCTTATTCGAGTCCTGCGCCGAAGCGGGCGTGCGCCGCGTGCTGCAGATCTCGGCCCTGGGCATTGCCGAGAGCGACACGCAGTACGCGCGCAGCAAGCGGGCTGCGGAAACGAAGTTGCTGGCGCTGCAGCAAGCCGGGCGCCTGGACGCCACAGTCTTGCAACCCAGCATCGTCTTCGGCCCGGGCGGCGCCAGCAGCGAGTTGTTCCTGAATCTGGCGCGCTTGCCCTTGCTGATCCTGCCCGGCGTGGCCCTGAACACCCGTGTCCAACCAGTGGCCGTGCAAGACCTGGCCGAAGCCTGCCTGCGTCTGCTGCCACGGACTGGACCGCCGCAGCTCGCCGTGGTGGGGCCACAAGCCTTGCGCCTCAGCGATTTCATCGCCAGCCTGCGCCTGCAACGAGGCCGGCCGCCGGCTCGAATGCTGCGCCTGCCCGATGTGCTGAGCCGGCTCAGTGCCCGCATCGGCGACCACCTGCCCTTCCAACCCTGGGGTCGAGAAACGCTGGCCCTGCTGCAGCAGGACAACACAGCCGACCCCGCGCCGCTGCGCCAACTGCTGGATCGAGACGCACGCTCACCGACCGAGTTCTTGAGCACCTGGGAGGACGCATGAGCCACACACTCCATCCCGCCGGACGCCGCGCCGCGCGCCTCAGCCTGGTCGGCCTCTGGCTCTGGACCGGCGTGGTCAGCCTCTGGGAGCTGTATGGCCAATCGGCGGCCCTGCTGCACGCAGCCGGCCTGGATGCAGCGCTGGCCCAAACCCTGATCCTCAGCGGCGCCGGCCTGGACCTGCTGATCGGTACGGCGCTTTGGCGCTGGCATGCGCCGCGGCTTTATTTGGCGGCAGGCCTGGCCATGCTGGTGATGACCGTGCTGGGCAGCCTGCTGCTGCCCTCGCTCTGGCTCCACCCCTTGGGCCCACTGAGCAAGAACCTGCCCATCGCCGCCCTGCTCTATCTGCTCTTTCTCGATGCCCGCGAGGGCGGCAGCTCATCATGAACACCTATCTGCTCATCAAGACCATGCATGTGGTCTCCAGCGTGCTGCTGGCCGGCACCGGCTTCGGCTCGGCCTTCTATCTCTACTTTGCCAACCGCAGTGGATCGCTGGCCGCGCAAGTCGTGGTCTGCCGCCTGGTCAAGCGGGCCGACCTTTGGTTCACCACGCCGGCGGTGATCGTCCAGCCGCTCAGCGGCCTGTGGCTGGCCCAGCAGGCCGGCTGGCCGGTGCTGGGCACGCCCTGGCTGACCCTGGGCCTGGCGCTCTACCTGTTTGCCGGGGCCTGCTGGCTGCCGGTGGTCTGGCTGCAGCTGCGCATGTCCGACATGGCCGAGGTAGCGCTGAAGAGCGAACAAACCCTGCCCGCACGCTACTGGCGGTATGCCCGATGGTGGGAAGGGCTGGGCTACGCCGCCTTCGTGGCCATGCCCATCATCTTCTACCTGATGGTGGCCAAGCCCGACTTGCCTGCGGGCTTGGCGAACCTGCTCCTGCCGCTCAGTCGATGAAGAGCAAGGCCGGCGATTCCATCAAGCCGCGCAGGGCCTGGATGAACTCGGCCGCATCCTGACCATCGACCACGCGGTGGTCGAAGGAAGAGGACAGGTTCATCATTTGCCGCGCCACCACCTGACCGTTGCGGATCATGGGCCGCTCGACGATGCGGTTGACGCCGACGATGGCGACCTCGGGGCTGTTGATCACCGGGGTGGTGACGATGCCGCCGAGTGCGCCCAGGCTGGAGATGGTGATGGTGGAGCCGCTGAGCTCGTCGCGGGTGGCGCGGCCGCTGCGGGCGGCTTCGGCCAAACGCCGAATCTCGGCGGCACAGCTCCACAAATCATGGCTCTCGGCATGGCGCAGCACCGGCACCATCAGCCCGGCCGGCGTTTGCGCCGCCACGCCCAGATGGACCGCGTCGAAACGGTTGATCACGCCCGCCTCGTCGTCCAGGCGCGCATTGATCTGCGGGAAGTCCGGCAGCGTGCGCACGATGGCCCGGGCCAGCAGGGGCAAGAGGGTCAGCTTGCCGCGGCTGGCGCCGTACTGGATGTTGAGCTTGAGGCGCAGCGCCTCCAGCTCGGTGACATCGACCTCTTCGACATAGCTGAAATGCGGGATGCGGCGTTTCGCGTCCTGCATCTTCTCGGCGATCTTGCGGCGCAGGCCAACGATGCGAATGGCCTCGACGCCATCGCCGCGTGAGCCTGAGCGGGGCAGGCGCGGCGCGCTGGTCGGCGCTGCAGCAGGTGCAGCCGGTGCCGCAGCAACAGCAGGCGGACGCAGCTGGCTGCCATGGCTGGCGACAAACGCATCCAGATCGGCCTGCATGATGCGGCCGCCGAGGCCGGTGCCGCCCACCTGGGCCAGATCCACACCCAGCTCCCAAGCGCGGCGGCGCAGCGAGGGCGAGGCGATGGGCTTGTCGGCCAGGCTCAGGCCCAGGTCCTGCGGGGCATGGGCGGCCACAGCAGGCTGCGCGATGGGAGTCGGCGATGGTGCCGGGGCTTGCACGGGAGCCGGCGCCGCCGCGGCAGAAACAGGTGCCGGCGCCGGTGCGGGTGCAGTTGCAGCAGAAGCCGCAGGTGCTGAAGCGCCGGCCTCGCCCTCAACCTCGATGCGGATCAGGGCCGAGCCCACGCGCATCAACTCGCCCACCTCACCACCCAGCGCCAGCACACGGCCTTTCACCGGCGAGGGGATTTCCACCGTGGCCTTGTCGGTCATCACATCGGCCAGGATCTGGTCTTCGCTGACTTGATCACCGGCCTGCACGCGCCAGGCCACCACTTCCACTTCGACGATGCCTTCGCCAATGTCCGGCATCTTGATCACATGTTCGCTGCTCATCATCTTCATTTCTCCATGGCGCGCTGCAGGGCCGCAGCGACGCGGGCCGGGCCCGGAAAGTAATCCCATTCCTGGGCATGCGGATACGGCGTGTCCCAGCCGCTGACGCGCTCCACCGGCACCTCGAGGTGGTAGAAGCAATGCTCTTGCACCAGGGCCACCAGCTCGGCGCCAAAGCCGCTGGTGCGTGTGGCCTCATGCAGCACCACGCAGCGGCCGGTCTTCTTGACCGAGGCGATGATGGTGTCCAGATCCAGCGGCCAGATGCAGCGCAGGTCGATGATCTCGGCATCGATGCCGGTCTCGCGCGCTGCCGCTTCGGCTACCCAGACCATGGTGCCGTAGGTCAGCACCGTGATGTCGGCTCCGGGGCGGAACACCGCGGCCTGGTCCAGCGGCAGGCTGTAATGACCCTGCGGCACCAGGCCCAGCGGGTGGGCCGACCAGGGGGTCGAGGGCCGGTCGTGATGGCCATCGAAGGGGCCGTTGTAAAGGCGCTTGGGCTCCAGAAAAATAACGGGGTCGTCGCACTCGATGGCGGCGATCAGCAAGCCTTTGGCGTCATACGGGTTAGACGGCATCACCGTGCGCAGGCCGCAGACATGGGTGAACAGCGCCTCCGGGCTTTGGCTGTGGGTCTGGCCGCCGTAGATGCCGCCGCCGCAGGGCATGCGGATGGTCAGGGGCGCGGTGAAGTCACCGGCCGAGCGGTAGCGCAGGCGCGCCGCTTCCGAGACGATCTGGTCCGAGGCCGGGTAGAAGTAGTCGGCGAACTGGATCTCGGCCACCGGGCGCAGGCCATACGCCCCCATGCCCACGGCCACGCCGACGATGCCGCCTTCAGAGATCGGCGCATCAAAAACACGCTGCTTGCCGTACTTGGCCTGCAGGCCGTCGGTGCAGCGGAACACGCCGCCGAAATAGCCCACGTCCTGGCCGAAGATGACCACATCGGGGTCGCGCTCCAGCATCACGTCCATGGCCGAACGCAGGGCCTGGATCATGGTCATGGGCAGGCGGGCTGGGCTGGCCTCGCTGGCTTCGGCCGCCAGCGCCAGCTGCGCTTCCATCTGTGCTTCCGGTTTGCCGCTCATGGCCGACCTCCGTAGTGGCGCGCCTGCGCCAGTTGATCTTTCAAATGCGCGGGCATGTCTTTGTAGACATCGGTGAACATGGACTCGATGCTGGGGATGTGGCCATCGGCCAAGGTGCCGAATCGTTCGGCTTCCTTCTGCGCCGCGATGACCTCGGCTTCCAGCTCTTTCTGCAAGGCCTCATGCTGTGCCTCGCTCCAGAGGCCGCGGTCGATCAGATGGCGCTTCAGGCGCGCGATCGGGTCGCCCAGGGGGAAGCGCTGCCATTCATCGGCGGGGCGGTATTTGCTCGGGTCGTCCGAGGTCGAGTGCGGGCCGGCGCGGTAGGTGACCCATTCGATCAAGGTCGGACCCAGATTGCGCCGCGCGCGTTCGGCTGCCCATTGAGAAACTGCGTAGACCGCCAGGAAATCATTGCCGTCCACCCGCAGCGAGGCGATGCCGCAACCACTGCCACGCGCCGCAAAGGTCGTGCCCTCGCCGCCGGCAATCGCCTGGAAGGTCGAGATCGCCCACTGGTTGTTGACCACGTTCAGGATCACCGGCGCGCGGTAGACATGGGCAAAAGTCAGCGCGGTGTGGAAATCGGACTCGGCGGTGGCGCCATCGCCGATCCAGCCCGAGGCGATCTTGGTGTCGCCCTTGATGGCCGAGGCCATGCCCCAACCCACGGCCTGGATGAACTGCGTGGCCAGATTGCCACTGATGGTGAAGAAGCCGGCCTTCTTGATCGAGTACATCACCGGCAGCTGCCGGCCTTTGAGCGGGTCGCGCTCGTTGGACAAGAGCTGGCAGATCAGCTCCACCAAAGGCACATCGTCGCGCCCCAGAAGCAGGCTTTGCTGGCGGTAGGTGGGGAAGCACATATCGCCATCGCGCAGCGCCATCGCATGGGCACTGCCGATGGCCTCTTCGCCTAGGCTTTGCATGTAGAAGCTGAGCTTTTTCTGGCGCTGGGCGATCAGCATGCGGCCGTCAAACACACGGGTCTTGACCATGGTGCGCAAGCCGCGCAGCAATTGCTCGGGGCTCAGCTCGGGCGCCCAGGGGCCACGGGCCACGCCGTCTTCATCGAGCACGCGGATCAGGCTGTAGGCCAGGTCCGCCGTGTCCACCGCCGCCACATCGAGCTCGGGCTTGCGCACGGCGCCGGCAAGCGAAAGGTGGAGGTAGGAAAAATCGGTGTGACAACCGGGGCGGCCGGTCGGTTCGGGAACGTGCAGACGCAGGCCCTCGTAGCTTGGCTCGGTCGGGGTGGCTGGCGCGCGATCGGCGTCAGACGCGGGCGGCAGCGGATCCAGCTGGCCCGGCGGGGGGATAGGACTCATACGGCACTCCTGCGCGGATCACGCGCCAAGGCTTTGTTGTCGACAGGGTCGGGAGCTCGACCAGTGCCAAGGGTGGCGGCACCGGTCGGGTTCCTCTCAAGAGCCGCACCGTTCAGGCAGCAGCTCCGGGCTCCAGCGTAGCGGATTGCCGGCTCGGCCCTGGGCAGTAAACCCTAGAACTAACCCTGGAACGCGGTCCGGAGGGGCTAGCATGCGCCCTGCCCCATCCCCTTGCCCTATTGCCCTGCAGCACCACACTCCAGCCCATGCGCCGCATCACCTCCGTCGTCCTGCATTCCGTCTTCGCCCTCGGTCTCGTCTGGAGTGGCCCACTGCAAGCCACGCCAGCCACGCTCAAGCTGCGATTGCTGCAGACCAGCGATCTGCACATGAATCTGCTGAACTACGACTACTACCAGGACCGTGAAACCGAAGACTACGGCCTGGCCAAGACCATTCCGCTGATCCAGCGCGCCCGCGAAGAGGCTCCGAACAATCTGCTGTTTGACAACGGCGATCTGCTGCAGGGCAGCCCGCTTGGTGACCAGGTCGCACGCATTCAGCCTTTGCGTGCGGGCGAGACCCACCCCGCCTACAAGGTGTTGAACCTGCTGCGCGTGGACGCCGCCAATGTCGGCAACCACGAGTTCAACTACGGTCTGCCTTTTTTGCGCCAGGCCCTGGCCGGCGCCAGTTTCCCCTACGTCAGTGCCAACGTCATGGAGCGCGGCGCACAAGGCCAAGCACGCCACGCTTTCACCCCCTATGTGCTGCTGAAGCGCCAATTCAAGGACGAAGCCGGCCGTATGCAGACGCTGAAGATCGGCGTGATCGGCTTTGTGCCGCCGCAGATCATGCAATGGGACCGCCGCCATCTGCAGGGTCAGGTCGAGGCGCGCGACATCGTCGAGACCGCCCGCACCCTGGTGCCCCGAATGCGGGCGCAAGGCGCCGATCTGGTCGTGGCCTTGGCCCACTCGGGTTTCGAGAAGACGGAGCAAGGCCGACTGGCCGAGAACACCGTGGCCGAGCTGGCCCGCGTTCCCGGCATCGACGCCCTGCTTTTCGGCCATGCCCATGCCGAGTTCCCCAGCGCACAGTTCGCCGGCTACCCCGGTGTGGACTTGGTGCAGGGCCGCATCCATGGCGTGCCGGCCGCCATGCCCGGCCGCTGGGGCGACCACCTGGCCGTGGTGGACCTGACTCTGCAACGTCAGGGCCGACGCTGGGTGCTCAGCCAGAGCCACGCCGAGCTGCGCCCCATCTTCGACCGCGCCAGCCGTCGTGCCCTGGTGGCGGCCGACCCCATGGTCGCCCATGTGATCGCGCGTGAGCATGGCGACACCCTGAAGGCGATGCGGGCCCCGGTGGCGCACAGCGAGCTCGCCATCCACAGCTACTTCTCTCAAGTGCAGCCCAGCCTCGCCGTGGAGCTGGTGGCCCGAGCCCAGCTGGCCTATCTGGAGCGTGCGGTCCAGGGCACGGCGTTTGAAGGCCTGCCGCTGGTGTCCGCAGCCGCGCCCTTCAAGGCCGGCGGCCGCCAAGGATGGAGCTTCTACACCGACATCCCAGCCGGCCCCCTGGCCGCCAAGCATGTGGCCGACCTCTACCTCTACCCCAACCAGATCAAGGTGCTCAAGCTCAGCGGCGCCGAGTTGCGCGAATGGTTGGAGATGTCGGCCGGCCAGTTCCGCCGGATCGATCCCGAAGGCCCGGCCGAACAAGAACTGCTGGACGATGACTTCCGCGCCTACAACTTCGACAGTCTGTACGCCGCGCCCCTGGCCGACGGTCAGCCCGGTCTGAGCTATGCGATCAACGTCAACCAGCCGGCCCGCTACAGCGCCGAAGGGCAACTGCTGCAAGCCCAAGCCCGGCGCATCGAGGACCTGCGCTACCACGGCAGGCCGCTCGATGCCCAAGCGCAGTTCCTGGTCATCACAAACCATTACCGTGCCCATGGTGGCGGCGGCTTTCCGGGTTTGAACGCCAGCAAGGTCGTGATCGACGCCCCCGATGAAAACCGCGAGGCCGTGGCCGCCTATCTGGCCAAGCTGGGGCGGGTCGAGGCCCTGCCAGCCGGCACCGCGCCCCTGCCGTCCTGGCGCGTGCTCCCGGTGCCCGGCGTGGCGCTGAAGTTCCGCAGTGGCCAGGGCGGTGTGGCCCAGCTGCCCTACGGTTCGGGCGCCGCGATCGAGCTGATCAGCCGCGAGACCGACGGCTCGGCTTGGTACCGCTTGAAGCCTTGATGCCGTGATGCACACGGGCATGCGCCCGCACGGATGCGGGGCTGACAAAGGCCGAGTGCCGGCATCACAATCAAGCCGTCGCGGAGCCGCTTCGGGCTGAAGCGGCCGGCACCCACACCGGAGCTTGCGCACGTGCACCCTCAGTCAAGACCTGCCCCCCTGCCTGTACCGTCGGACCCGACCGGCAAAGATGACGCCAAGGCCCAAGTCGTGCGAACCCAGCTGCTGCAGGCCCAGCAGTGGATGAGCCAGATGGATCTCGCGCACGCTGCGCCCTTGCTGGAGCAGCTGCAAGGCCGCTTGAACAACACCGCCGACCGTCTGCTGGCCCAAGCCTTGCAATTGGGCTTGCGCCTGCAAGCAGACGCGAGCCAAGGCGATGTCGCGCAGTTGCAAACGGCCTATGAGCTGAGCCAGCAGGCGGCCGCTCTGGTGGACGACCCCATCGTCGAAGCGCTGGCCCTGCTCACCCTGGCCGAGCTGCAGACCCGGCTGCGCCTGCACCATGCGGCCCTGTCCAGCCTGGAGCGGGCTCAACAGCTCTGCCAGGGCGCGCAGGCCCTGGCTTTGTCCGAGCAGTTGCTGGCCATGCGCGGCCGCATACTGGCTCAGGCAGGCTTGTACGAAGACCTGCTGCAGGCCAGCGAAGCCTTGTTGGCTCGGCGCGAGCAGTTGCAGCCGGGCACCGTGCACCGCATCCTCAATTACTGCGCCACGGCCTGCTTTTACCTCGCGGATGAGCAGCTGGCACCACCTGGCCACCCGCTCTGGCTGCGCTGCCACAGTCTTCACACCGATGCATTGCAACTGGCAGAGAGTACGGGTCTGCAGGAAGACGCCATGCTCTCACTGCTCAATCTGGCCTACATCGATGTGCTCGCAGGCAGTACGACATCCTGCCGGCAATATCTGACACGGCTGGAGGGTTCGAGCGAGAACAGCGTCTGGCGCCAGATCGCCGGCGCCAGCCACGCCATGCGCCTGACCCAGGTTTTGCTGGACTGGCGCGAGCACGCCGACACCGCGCACTGGCAGCCGGTGCTAGCCCTGGAGCAGGAGCTTGCGGCAGCCGGCGACAAGATGCGTTTTGTGCACGAGTACCTGCTGCGCGCCATCGTTCGCTTCGGCGAGGCGGCCGGTGACAGCGCTGCCGCCCTGCGCAGCAGCCAGCGCCTGCTGAGCTTTCAGCGCCAACGCCTTCAGGCCGTGACGTCCACCCTGTCGCGCGCCGTGGACGATGTCTTCCTGCTGCAACGCGTGCGCCTGGAAAACGAGCAACTGGCCCGCCATGGCGGCCAGCTGGAGCAGTCGCTGGCGGCCCGCAATGCCGAGCTGCAACAGACCCTGAGCCGCCTGCAGGCCGAAGCCAGCATCCGGCGCGCGGCCGAAGCTGCCCTGCAGCAGGCCAATGAGGAGCTGGAAGCGCGGGTATTGGCCCGCACGGCCTCCTTGGAGCAAGCCCTGCGCACCGTCATGCAACAGGAAAAGCAGCTGGCCCTGGGCCGCATGGTGGTCGGCATGGCGCATGAGCTGAACACGCCGCTGGGCAATGCGCGCATGGGCGCCTCGGTGATCCGGGACCGGGCCGTGGAGCTGGAGCAGTGGCTGCAGAACGGACCGCTGCGCCGCCAGGCCCTGAGCGAAACCGCCAGCTCGCTGCAGCAGTGTTCTTCCCTGGTCGACCGCTCGCTGGAGAGTGCCAGCCTCCTGATCCAGCGCCTGAAAGCCTTGTCGCGCGACAGCGAGCAGGAAATGGCCCAGGACTTTGATGTCAGCGCCTTGCTGCGCCGCTTGATCGATCACTACCAAGGGCGCTGCAGTGCGGCGGGCATCGTCATCAAGGCCCAAATGCCCGCCCAGCTGGCCATGTTCGGACCGATGCAATCGCTGCACAACGTGGTGCAAGAGCTGCTGGACAACGCCATCCACCATGGGCTCAAGGCTTGTACGGACGGTCAGCTCGACATCGAACTGCAGGCAGGGGACGCAGAGGACGGCAGCCTGCGCCTGTCGATTCAGGACAATGGCTGCGGTATCCCGTCTGAAGCGCTACCGCGGGTTTTTGACCCCTTCTTCAGCGGCCGGCTGGGCAGCGAAGGCGCCGGCTTGGGCCTGAGCGTGGTGCGGACGGTGGTGGAGGAGCTGATGCTGGGTCAAATCCACATCGAAAGCACAGCCGGGCAAGGCACCCGGGTCACACTGCGCCTGCCCTTGCGCTGAGGGCCGGCCTCAGGCGTGAATGTCCAGCATGGTGCCGCTGGCACGCAGCTGGGTCTGCAGGACGCGCAGATTGGCCACGAAGGCGTAGGTCGCAGACTTCTGGGTGGCGAGGTCTGCTTCCGCGGACTGGCCGGCGGCCGGCACCTGACGCAGCTGAGCGCTGCTTTGATCCGACTGCTGGGCCTGCAGCTGCTGGCGCCGGAAATCGGCCGCGCCATTGCTGACCGTGTTCTGCGCCGAGGCACGCAGGCGCTCGTTGGCGGCAGAAATGCCGGACAGGGCGGTGGACAGACCGATGGACATGGCGACGACACTCCGAAACTGCTGGTGTTGGCCAGGATTGTCCCGAGTGAATCGGCCGCTGCGCGCCGAACTTTAGAAAAGAATGCGTTTTTCCGGCTATTTCCTCACGCCAGGCTCGGCGGCTTGAAACGCTGGGCACAAAAAAGCCCGCCGGCATGAGCGGCGGGCTGTGTTTCGGAGCGGCGGTCTGAGCTCAGCCGGCCAATTCCTCGAAAGCGCCGGCCGAAATGAAGACCCGCACGCTGTCGCCCCCGGAAGCCTTGGCCTCGGTGCAGGCCAGAGCGGCAGCGCCCAGCACGGCATCGACCGACTCCAGCGAGGTCTGCAACTGCACCACGCCCAAGCAGGCCTTGACGCGGGTGCGGTGCAGGCCCCAGCGCAGGCGGTAAGCGGCGATGCCGGAGCGCATCTTCTCGGCCACGATCTCGGCGTAGTGCTGGTCGCAATTCGGCAGCAGCACGGCGAAATGATCGTCTTCCAGGCGGGCGACCAGGTCGGAGGCGCGCACCTTGGTGATCAGCAACTGACCCAGGCCGTAGAGGAAATGGTCCCCCACCTCGGCGCCCATGCCGGCCACGATTTCACCGAATTTGTCGACATCGATCCACAAGACCGAGACCGGCTCGTGGCGACGGCTGCCCACATGCTCGGCCAGGCGGCGTTCGAACTCGCGGCGGTTGGCCAGCTCGGTCAAGACATCGTGCTTGGCCGTCCAGGTCGGCTGCATGCGCTGCTGGCGCGCAACGGTGACGTCGTCGACGATCCAGAGCGCTTCGCCGCCCGGCTGGTCCCAATGAACTGGCGTGGCCTGCAACCGGCCCCAGAAGCGGCTGCCATCGCGGCGCACGAACTCGACCTCGTCATCAAGCGGCTTGCCACTAACAAAAGCCGCGTGGCTGCGCTCGAGCAGGGATTGATGGGACGGGTCGGACACCTGCACGCTGCGGGTGCTTTGGCCACCCAGATCGGTGTCGTCGCCGTGACCAAAGAGGTGATTGAACTGTTCGCTGACCACCTCGAACTGAGCGTTCTTGACGAAGCCCACCGCCATCGGTGCGCGCACCATCAGCGCGCGCATGCGCGCTGCGATCACATCGCCGGCGCCTTCAGCTGCGGCTTGCGGCTGTGTTGCCATCTGCATCTCCTTTGTGTCGGCTGTCCCACCGATGTTTCAACTATCGCAGGTGTAAGGCTTTTCAGCCATCCGCAAAGCGCCGAACAGGGCAGAGAAGCCGCTTCATTTGATGCAGGGCCAAGAATCAGCAGGAAAGGCATCCAGCCAGCCCGGGCCGGCCGCTGTGGCTTGGCGCCGACAGTGCGGGCGCCGACGGCCTCGGTTCAGTGTTTGCCGGTCGAGCCGAAACCGCCCTCGCCCCGGCTGCTGGCGTCGCCAAACTCCTCGACGCGGCGGAAGGCCGCCTGCACCACGGGCACCAAGACCAGCTGAGCAATGCGCTCGAAAGGCTGGATCACAAATTCACTCTGACCCCGGTTCCAGCAGCTGACCATCAGTTGGCCCTGATAGTCGGAGTCGATCAGGCCGACCAGATTGCCGAGCACGATGCCATGTTTGTGGCCCAAGCCCGAGCGCGGCAGGATGACGGCGGCCAGGCCGGGGTCGCCAATGTGGATGGCCAAGCCGGTGGGAATCAGGGTGGTCTGACCCGGCGCCAGAGTGATGGGCGCATCGAGGCAGGCGCGCAGGTCCAGGCCGGCACTGCCGGGCGTGGCATAGCTGGGCACCTGCTCGGCCATGCGGGCGTCCAGAACTTTGAGATCGACGGTGGTGGTGGTCATGGGAATCGGAAGAGAAAACGAAGAAGGCGGTCAGGCGCGGCGGGCAATCTCGGCCACCAGCTGACGGGCCAGGCTGAGCTTGTCGGCGCGGGGCAACTCGCGCTCGCCCTCGGCATCGATCAAGAGCAAAGCGTTGTCATCGCGGCCGAAGGTGGCCGGGCCGATATTGCCGACGACGAGCTCCACCTTTTTGCGCAGCAGCTTGTCGCGGCCGTGGCGGGCCAGATCCTGGCTCTCCGCCGCAAAGCCCACACACAGGCGCGGGCGCTGCCCGGCCGGCAGGGCCGCGACCGACGCCAGGATGTCGGGGTTTTCGGTCATCTCGAAAGCCGGCGGGCGATTTCCCTGGCTCGGGTCTTTCTTGATCTTGTGCGCGCTGGCCGCCAGCGGCCGCCAATCGGCCACGGCCGCGGTGGCGACGAAGAGCTCATGCTCCGCCGCCAAGGGCAGCACGGCGTCGAACATCTGCTGCGCGCTTTGCACATCGATGCGGCGCACATGGCGCGGCGTGGGCAGGTGCACCGGGCCGGCCACCAGGGTCACCTCGGCGCCAGCCTCGGCGGCAGCACGTGCGATCGCAAAACCCATCTTGCCGCTGGAGAGATTGGTGATGCCGCGCACCGGGTCCAGGGCTTCGAAGGTGGGGCCGGCGGTGATCAAGAGCTTGCGGCCCGCCAAAAGCTTGGGCTGGAAGAACGCGATCAGCTCGTCCAGCAACTCGGCCGCTTCCAGCATGCGGCCATCGCCGGTTTCGCCGCAGGCCTGCTCGCCATTGCCGGGGCCGAGCACGATGCCGCCGTCGGCGCGCAGCTGGGCGACATTGCGCTGCGTGGCCGGATGGGCCCACATCTCGCGGTTCATGGCCGGCGCCACCAGCAGCGGGCAGCGATCGCTGGGCCGCGCCAGGGCCGTGAGGCTCAGCAAATCATCGGCCCGGCCTTGCACCAGTTTGGCGATGCAGTCGGCGCTGGCCGGGGCGACGAGCATCAGATCGGCCTCACGGCTCAGATTGATGTGGGCCATATTGTTGGGCTCGCGCGCGTCCCATTGGCTGGTGGCCACCGTGCGGCCCGACAGGGCCTGCATGGTGACGGCGGTGATGAAGTGCTCGGCCGCCTCGCTCATCAGCACCTGCACCGTGGCACCGGCTTTGCTCAGGAGCCGGGTCAGCTCGGCGCTCTTGTAGCAGGCGATGCCGCCGGACAGGGCCAGCAAGATGTGGCGGCCGGCCAGAGATGTGGATTCAGACATGGGCGGCACTCTAGCAGCTGTGCCGCAGGCTGCGGCCTGCCAGCCCTTATGCTCAGGGCCTATGCCCGTGGACTATCTCGCTCAGCTGACCGCGCCGGAACGCAGCGCGCGCAGCAATCTGCACCTGGGCGCCGGCCTGGCCTTTGTGGCCGGTGCGCTCAATGCCGGCGGTTTTCTGGCCGTGGGCCAGTACACCTCGCACATGACCGGCCTGGTCTCGGCCAGCACCGACCACATCGCCCTGGGCCAGTTCGGCCTGGCCTTCAGCGCCCTGCTGGCGGTGGCGGCTTTTGTGATGGGCGCGGCCTGCACGGCGCTGCTGGTCAACTACGGCCTGCGCCACCGGCCGCGCTGGGCCTACGTGCCCACGCTCTTGCTGGAGGCGGCATTGCTGCTGATCTTCGGCCTGATCGGCAGCCAATTGCTGCCGCACCAGATCCTGCGCGTCTCACTGACCGCCGTGCTGCTGTGCTTTGTGATGGGCTTGCAGAACGCCCTGATCACCAAGATCTCGCATGCCGAGATCCGCACCACCCATGTCACCGGCCTGCTGACCGATCTAGGGCTCGAGCTGGGCCGATTGCTCTACTGGAACCGTTTGCCAGCGAGTGCGCAACAACCCCTCGTGATGGCCAACCGACAGCGCCTGCGCATCCACCTGAGCTTGGTGCTGGCCTTTTTTGTCGGTGGCTTGATCGGCGCCTTGGGCTTCAAGCACGCCGGCTTCATTGCCACCCTGCCCTTGGCCCTGGGCCTGGTGCTGCTGGCCGGGGCCAGCCTGCTCAGGCCAGCGGGCGGCGGCGGAACACCAGATCCCAAACTCCGTGGCCCAGCTTGAGGCCGCGGTTTTCGAACTTGGTCAGCGGGCGATAACTGGGGGTTTCAGCGTAGCCGGCGGCGGTGTTTTCCAGCAAGGGCTCAGCGCCCAGGACTTCCAGCATCTGCTGGGCATAGGGCTCCCAGTCGGTGGCGCAGTGCAGATAGCCGCCGGGGCGGATGTGCTTGACGAGCCTGGCCACGAACTCGGGCTGGATCAGTCGGCGCTTGTTGTGGCGTTTCTTGTGCCAGGGGTCGGGGAAGTAGATGTGCACGCCGGCCAGCGAGGCCGGGGCGATCATCTGCTCCAGCACCTCAACGGCGTCGTGCTGGAAGATGCGGATATTGCCGAGCTGCTTTTCCTCGATGTGCTTGAGCAGCGCGCCGACGCCGGGCTCATGGACTTCGCAGCCGATGAAGTCATGGTCGGCCAAGGTCTGGGCGATCTTGGCCGTGGCGTCGCCCATGCCGAAACCGATCTCGAACACCACCGGTGCTTCTCGGCCGAACACGGCCGCGGTGTCCAGGCGCTGGCCCGCCTGGAAGGGCAGCACGAACTTGGGGCCCAGCTCGGCCAGGGCCTTGACCTGGCCCGAGCCCATGCGGCCAGCGCGCACCACAAAGCTCTTGATGCCGCGGCGGGGCGAGCCGCCATCCGGGCTGTCGGGCGTGGCGGGAGCGGGCGTGGCGTCGTCGATATCAGGCATGGCAGGGGTACAGCAGTGGTCAGGTGGATGCAGGTGGATCCACGGGGCGTGAAGTCTAGCCGACACGGGCCTGGATCAGGTCTGCGGGGCCCCATGGCGCCTCAGGCGAGCTGAAGCGGCAGGCCGCCAGCACGGCGGCCGCGGCGTGCTCGGCTGAAGGAGCGTCGGCCGCATGGACCGTCGCGAAAGGTTGGCCGGCCTCGAGCACGGTGCCCAGTGGCAAGACCGCCGAGAGACCGACACGCACATCGATGCGGTCGCCCGCTTGGCGCCGACCGCCTCCCAGTTCGACCACGGCCAGACCGATCTCGCGCGTCTGCATTGCGCTCAAGCGGCCCGCGCTTGGCGCACAGACCGGGCGCTGCACCGGCGCGGCGGCCAGGTATTGCTCGGGCCGCTCCAGCAGATCGGCTGGACCACCCTGGGCCGCCACCATTTGTGCAAACTTTTCGGCCGCGGAGCCGCTGTCCAGGGCCGCTTGCAGCTTGGCTTCCGCATCCGCAGCGTTGGCCGCCAAGCCACCCAGCCGCAGCATCTCGCCGGCCAGGGCCAGGGTCAGGGCATGCAGGCGCGGTTCACGCAGCTCGCCACGCAGATAGCGCAGCGCTTCCAGCAACTCAAGGCTGTTGCCCACGGTCTGGCCCAGCACCTCGTTCATGTCGGTGATCAGGGCCCGGGTCGGCAGACCGGCACCGGCGGCCACGCCGACGATGCTGTGGGCCAACTCCTGGGCCATCCAGGGCGAGTCGGCAAAGGCGCCGTTGCCGCACTTCACATCCATGACCAGGCCTTGCAGGCCGGCGGCCAGCTTCTTGGACAGGATGCTGGCGGTGATCAGGGGCACGCTCTCCACCGTGGCGCTGATGTCGCGCACGGCATAGAAGCGACCATCGGCCGGGGCCAGGTCGGCCGTCTGGCCGATGATGGCGCAGCCGACCTCGCGCACGATGCGCTCAAAGCGCGCGGCCTCGGGCGTGGCGCAAAAGCCGGGGATGGCCTCCAGCTTGTCCAGCGTGCCCCCCGTGTGGCCGAGGCCGCGGCCCGAGATCATGGGCACGAAGCCGCCACAGGCCGCCACCAAAGGCGCCAGCATCAGGCTGATCTTGTCGCCCACGCCGCCACTGGAATGCTTGTCCAGCACCGGGCCGGGCAGATCCCGCCAGTGCATCTGGCGGCCCGAGTCCCGCATGGCCCGGGTCAGGGCCACGCACTCGGCCCGGCTCATGCCGCGCCAGAGGATGGCCATGGCCAGGGCCGCGATCTGGCCCTCGCTCCAGCCACCATCGACCAGGCCGCGCACCAGGCTCTGGATCTGCGCGTCGGACAGCGCCGCGCCATCGCGCTTGGCGCGAATGATCTCCTGAGCCCGCACGGCCGCCGCGCTCAGTAGCTGGCGGTGCTGGCGGGCGCGGCCGTGCTGGACAGCACGGCTTCGATATCGCCCAGCAGGCCGCTGGCGCCAAAGCGCAGGCGGCGCGGGTTCAACGCTGCGGCGCCGAGCTTGTCGGCCGCCAACTCCAGATAAACCTGGGCGTCAGGCACCGTGCGGATACCGCCCGAGGCCTTGAAGCCGGCCGAGACCAGGCCGCTGCCGGCGATCTCGCTGAGGATGTGGCGGGCGGCCAGCGGGGTTGCCGAGACCGCGGTCTTGCCGGTGCTGGTCTTGACGAAATCGGCGCCGGCCATCAAGGCCAGGCGGGCCGCATCCGCGATCAGCTCGGGGGTCTTCAGCTCACCGCTCTCGATGATGACCTTGAGCGTCAGCGGCCGGCTGGCATGGCGCACCTCGGCCAGGAACTCGGCGCACTCGCTGCGCTGACCGGCCATCAGGGCGCGATACGGCAGGACCACATCGACTTCATCACCGCCGGCCGTGGCAATCGCCTGCACATCGGCCAGGGCTCGGGCCAGATCGAGGGCGCCGTCCGGGAAGTTGGCCACGGCCGCGACCTTGATCTCGGCCGGCAAGGCCGCGCGCGCTTGCGCCACGAAACGCGGCCATACGCAGACGGCCGCTACCGGGCCGAAGGGCGTCTGGGCACGCCGGCACAGGGCGGCGATGTCCTCGGCCGTGTCGGCGTCGTTGAGGCTGGTCAGGTCCAGGCATTGCAGCGCCAGGCGCGCTGCGTTTTCTTTCAGTTCCAAAGAAGCCATGGAAGAACGCTCAGTCTTTCAGCGAGGCCAGATCGGCCATGCCGGCCACCACGGCACCCAGGTACTGGGCGGCACGCTCGCCGGACTGCTGGGCCTGCTGCAGGGTCAGTGCATGAGTCAGGGCTTCATCGGACAAGCCGGATGCCATATTGGTCATCAGGGCCAGGCCCATGACGCGCAGGCCGGCGTGGCGGGCCAGGATGGTTTCCGGCACGGTGCTCATGCCCACGGCGTCGGCGCCCCAAGCCGCAAACATGCGGATCTCTGCCGGGGTTTCGAACTGAGGGCCCAGGGCCCAGCAATAGACGCCCTCGCCCAGTGCCAGGTTCTGGGCCGCGGCCACGCCCTTGGCATGCTGACGCAGCTCCAGGTCGTAGGCGGTGCTCATGTCGACAAAGCGCTCGCTGCCGGGCTCGCCGACCAGGGGCGAGCGCTGCGGTGCGTTGATGTGATCGCTGATCAGCATCAGGCTGCCGGCCGGCATATGGCTGCGGATGGAACCCGAGGCATTGGTCTGCAGCAGCACCTTGACGCCCCAGGCCTTGAGGCTGCGCAGGGCGCCGGCCATGCCGGTGCAATCGCCACTCTCGTAGGTGTGGGCGCGGCCACGCAGCATCACCACGGCCTGCGCGCCGATGGTGCCGACCACGATCTCATTGACATGGCCTTCCACCTTGGGCTGCGGGAAAGCCGGCAGCTCGGTGTAGGCCAGGTGCTTGGCGTTCTGCACCAGGCTGACCGCGCCGGCCCAGCCCGAGCCCAGCACCACGGCCACGGCCGGCGCCGCGCCGAACAGGGTCTTGAGCTTCTCGGCGGTCTGGGCGATGGCGGGATTGAGGGTCTTGTGGTCGATCATGTTGAGGTTCCTCCTGGAAATTGTTGCGAAGGCTCAGAGCTTCAGATGCTCGGGGCCGAAACTGAAAGGCAGCAGCTGTTCCAGCGTCCACTGCTGGCGGATGCCGCCCGGGTCGGCGGCGATGATGATCAGCTCCGGGTCGGCGAACTCGCGCAGCTTCTGACGGCAGCCGCCGCAGGGCGTGATGATGTCCGGGCCGGGGCCGCTGACCAGCACCGCGCTGACGCGGCGACCGCCGGCCATGATCATGGCCGTCAGGGCCGAGGCCTCGGCGCACCAGCCCTGCGGGTAGGCGGCGTTTTCGATATTGCAGCCGGCATGGATGCGGCCCTGCTCGTCGAGCACGGCGGCGCCCACGGCATAGCCGGAGTACGGCGAATGCGAATGCTGGCGCGCGCCCAGCGAGGCGGCCAGCAGGCGCTGCACGAGATCCGGTGTGAGGGCGTTCTTCAGAGCGTTCACGCGTGTGCTCAACGTTCTTTGAGGTAAGGCCGGCCCAGCGCCTTGGGTGCCAGGGCCTGACCGATGAAGCCAGCCAGCAGGATGACGGTCAGCAAATAGGGCAAGGCCTGGATCAGCTGCACCGGCACTTCGCCGACACCGGGGATCACCGCGCCCTGCATGCGGATGGCCAGGGCGTCGAGGAAGCCGAAGAGCAGGCAGGCGGCGAGCGTGGGCAGGGGCTTCCACTTGCCGAAGATCATGGCGGCCAGAGCGATATAGCCACGGCCGGCCGTCATGTTCGGCGAGAAGGAGGCGTTCTGCGCCAGGGTCAGGTAGGCGCCGGCCAGGCCGCAGAGCAGGCCGTTGAGCATCAGCGCGGCATAACGCAGCCGCGGCACGGACACGCCGGCCGCGTCCACCATGGCCGGGTTCTCGCCGACCGCGCGCAGGCGCAGGCCCGGCTTGGTGCGCTCGAGGAAGAACCAGACTCCGGCCACCAGGAAGAAGGCCAGGTAGACCAGCAGGTTGTGGCTGAGCAGGCCGTGGCCGACGATGGCGCCCAGCCAGGGGCCCAAGGCTGCCACGGCCGCCTCGGGTTCGCTCCAGCCGGCGATCAGGCCGGTCAGGCGCACATCGGCCGTGATTGGCGGGGTCTGGCCGCCTTGGGCGAACCAGGCGATGCCCAGCACCACGGTCAGGCCGGCCGCCACCATATTGAGCGCCACACCCGACACCACCTGGTCACCGCGGTGGGTGACGCAGGCAAAGCCGTGGATCAGCGACATGGCGCAGGCCACGGCGATGGCCGCAGCCAGGCCCATGCCTGTCGAGTGGCTGGCACTGGCAGCCGCCGCAGCGGCAAACGCGGCAAACAACATCTTGCCTTCCAGGCCGATATCGATCACGCCCGAGCGCTCGCTGATCAAGCCCGCCAGGGCACAGAGCAGCAGCGGCGTGGTGACCCGCAGGGTCGAGGCCAGCATCGAGCCGATCAGGATCTCATCCATGAGCCAGCTCCTTCGCATGGGCCTTGTTTTTTCCAGACAGCCAGCCGTGCAGCTTGACGAACAGCGGCAGGCTCACGGTCGCCATGGCGCCGGCGAACAGCACGATCAGGCCCTGGGCCGTGACCACCATCTCGCGGCTGAAGCCGGGAAGCTCGAAAGACACTTCCACGCCGCCCTGATACAGCACACCAAACAGCAGCGAAGCCAGGACGATGCCGACCGGATGGTTGCGGCCCATCAGCGACACGGCGATGCCGGTGAAGCCGGCACCGGCGACGAAGTCCAGGGTCAGCTTGCCCTGCACGCCGGAGATCTCATTGACCGCCACCAGACCGGCCAGCGCGCCGGCCAGGCCCATGGCCACCAGCACCTGGTACTTGGGGCGGATGCCGGCGTAGTGCGCGGCGCGCGGCGCGCTGCCGACGGCGCGCAAGGCATAGCCGGCCGCGCTCTTCCACAGAAACCACCAGACGAAGACGCAGGCCAGCAAGGCCAGCAGCAGGCTCAGGTTCAGCGGAGAAGAAGGCATCTCGACACCGAACAGCGCAGCCAGCTGATGCAGGGCCGGCATGCGTGCCGACTCGGCAAAGTCTGCGCTCTCCACCGCCATGCTGCCGGCCGGACGCAGCCAGTTGACCAGCAAATACACGTTCAGGCTGGCGGCCAGGAAGTTGAACATGATGGTGGTGATGACGATGTGGCTGCCGCGCCAGGCCTGCAACCAGCCCGGGATCAAGGCCCAGACCATGCCGAACAGGGCCGCCGCGATCACCAGCAGCGGCAGCAGCACCGCGGCCGGCAGATGCGCGCCCAGGGCCAGGGCCAGCAGGCCCACACCCAGGCCGCCAAACGTGGCCTGCCCTTCCCCGCCGATATTGAACAGGCCGCCGTGGATGGCCACGGCCACAGCCAGGCCGGTGAAGATGAAGGTGGTCGTGTAGTACAGGGTGTAGCCCAGGCCGCGCAAGCTGCCGAGCGAGCCCTGCAGCAGCACGCTCAGCGCATGCATGGGGCTCTGGCCAATGGCCAGCACCACCAGGCCGGCCACGCCCAGGGCCACGGCCAGGTTCCACAAGGGCAAGAGGCCCAGGTCGATCCAGCGCGGCAAGGCGCTGCTCGATGAAGATGAAGATGCACTCATGCTTGTTGCAACGCCGCAGCGTTCATTTCTTCTTTCGCGGTGGCGGCCATCAGCAGGCCCAGGCGGGTTTCGGTGCACTCGGCGATGTCCAGCTCGCCGGTGATGCGGCCGCCGTTCATGACGATGACGCGGTCGGACAGGGCCAGGATCTCGTCCAGCTCGCTGCTGACGACCAGCACCGCACAGCCGGCATCGCGCAGCGCGCGCAGCTGCTGGTGGATGAATTCGATGGCGCCGATGTCGACGCCGCGCGTCGGCTGGCCGACCAACAGCACCGTGGGCGCCTGGCCGATTTCGCGCGCCAGCACCAGCTTTTGCTGGTTGCCGCCCGAAAACTTGCTGGAGCCGATGTTCATGTCACGCGGGCGCACATCAAAGCGCTCGGCCATGGCCGCGGCCTCGGACTTCATGCGCTCGTGGTTCATGGCGGCATTCAGCGGGCCGCTGCGGTAAAGGGGCAGGTCTTGATAGCCCAGCACCGCGGTTTCCCAGGCCGGGAAGCTCATCACCATGCCGCAGGCATGGCGGTCTTCCGGCACATGGGCCAGGCGGCACTCGCGCGCGCTGCGCGGCTCCAGCCACTGGCCAGCCGCGGCGTCGAAGCGGCGCCCACCGAGTTCCATCTGGCCGGTCTCCGGCGCACGCATGCCGCTGAGCACTTCCAGCAACTCGGTCTGGCCATTGCCCGACACGCCGGCCACGCCGACGATTTCGCCGGCGCGCAGCTGCAGGCCGATGTCTTGCAGCAAGGGTACCGCCTGGCCGGCGGTCAGGCTCAGGCCCTGCACCCGCAGGCGCAGCGGCGCAGCGGCATCGTGGGCGGCGGCCTGCTCGGGCCGACCCAGATGCACCTTGCGGCCCACCATGGCCTGAGCCAGGTCTTCCGGGCTGGTATCTGAAATGGCCTTGGTCTGCACGACCTGACCCGCACGCATCACGGTGACGGCATCGCACAGCGCCATCACTTCCTTGAGCTTGTGAGTGATCAGGAGGATGGTGGTGCCACGCTCGCGCAGGCGGCGCAGGGTCTCAAACAGCTGCAGAGTTTCCTGCGGGGTCAGCACCGCGGTGGGCTCATCCAGGATCAGGATCTTGGCGCCGCGATACAGGGCTTTGAGGATCTCCAGGCGCTGCAGTTCGCCCACCGGCAGTTCGCCGACCAGAGCGTCCAGATGCACATGCAGGCCGGTTTCGCTCATCAAGGCCTGAAGCTGGCTGCGCACTTTGCGCTTGGCGGCATTGAGGAAGAAAGCCGGCTCGGCGCCCAGCATCACATTGTCCAGGCAGCTCAGGGTGTCGACCAGCATGAAGTGCTGGTGGACCATGCCGATGCCCAGAGCTATGGCCTGCTGTGAATCCTTGATCTGCACCGGGCGGCCGGCGATGGCGATGCTGCCGCTGTCGGCCTGGTAATAGCCATAGAGAATGGCCATCAGCGTGCTCTTGCCGGCGCCGTTCTCGCCGACCAGGCCGTGCACGGTGCCGGCGCGCACGCTCAGGCTGACTTCACGGTTGGCCTGCACGGCGCCGAAGCGCTTGGAGATGTCACGCAGCTCGACGGCCGGCGGGGCACCGTCCGCGGGCACGGTGCCCTTGCTCTGGGTCGTCATGGATGGATGTCGCTGAATTTCGCGGAAAGTCGCGCAAGATCGCGCCGGGCAGGCGCTCAGTACTTGCAGGCGTTGTCGGCCATGTAATCGGCCACCTTGATCTTGCCGGACACGATGTCGACCTTGATAGCCTCCACCTTGGTCTTGAGCGCCGGACTGATCAGCTTGCTGTTGTGCTCATCGAGTGCGTACTCGACGCCGCCTTCTTTCAGGCCCAGCACCGAGACGCCGGCCTTCCAACCCTTGAGCACGTTGTACACGGCCACGTCCACGTTCTTGACCATGGAGGTCAGCATGGTGCCGGGCTGCAGATGGTTTTGGTTGCTGTCCACACCGATGGCCAGCTTGCCGGCGTCCTTGGCCGCCTGGTAGACGCCCGAGCCCGTGCCGCCCGCGGCAGCAAACACGATGTCCGAGCCCTTGGCGAACTGCGACTTGGCCAGCTCACCGCCGCGCGTCGGGTCGTTCCAGGCGCTGGAGGTGGTGCCGGTCATGTT
Source organism: Paucibacter sp. DJ2R-2 (assembly GCF_025717675.1). Taxonomy (GTDB): domain Bacteria; phylum Pseudomonadota; class Gammaproteobacteria; order Burkholderiales; family Burkholderiaceae_C; genus Paucibacter_A. The sequence goes on along the minus strand of NZ_JAJIRT010000010.1, from coordinate 103,510 downwards.
GGAGAAGACCTCGGCCTTGGGGTTGGTCGCTTTCACGCCTTGCTCGAAGCCGCACTGGAACTTGCGGATCAAGGGAATGTCCATGCCGCCGACAAAGCTGACCTTGCCGGTCTTGCTGGTGAGCGCGGCCATGGCGCCGACCAGGTAGCTGCCCTCGTGTTCCTTGAACACCACCGACTGCACATTGGGCGCGTTGACCACCGAGTCGATGATGGCGAACTGGGTCTTGGGGAAGTCCTTGGCCACTTGCTGCAGGGCCGAGGCCTGGGCAAAGCCGATGCTGATGATGGGGCTGGCGCCACGTTCGGCCATGCGGCGGATGGCCTGCACGCGCTGGGTGTCGTTGCTGATCTCGAATTCGAGATAAGCCTTGCCGGTTTCCTTCTTCCAGCGCTCGACACCGCGGTAGGCCGATTCATTGAAGCTCTTGTCGAACTTGCCACCCATGTCAAAGATGACGGCGGCTTGCCCGGCCTGGGCCAGCGCCGACAGGGACAGGGCAGACAGCGCAAGAGTCACGGCGGCACGAACAAACGAAGGTGTGGCGATCATGGCAGCAGGGATGGGCAGGCAAATCGGTGAAAGAACGCCACCGGGGCCATCAAGGCCGGCCGGCAGCGCGGTTGGGCTTCGGGCAGATTGCCCCCGTCTTTTTACGAACGCCAGACGGTAGTCGACATCGGACGCTGATTGTAAGAAAACTCAGTGTATCGGCTGATAAAGGAAAACGCTAAACGTTTGCGCGCCCCATTTTATGCATTTGCGCAACTGCGGCGCTAGGCAGGGACACCCACTCAGGTGCACTGTTTTCCAGCATCGAAGGCAGCCCCTCAAGCGGCCCGCCGCCCAATCCGCCGCGGCGAAAACGCACAAAGCATGAGACGCATCAAAAAGCAGCGGCACCCAACCCGCGGCGCTAAGTCTAAAATGAGAATAATTCTCGATTGCACTCGCTGACTTTTTCCAAGCCCTGAAGCCCAAGCCGCACGCGGCCTTCCCATCCCCTCTTCACCGAAGCAAGACGCCTCGCATGACCGACTTCAGCGCCTCCAGCGCTCTGCCCGCCGCGGCTGGCGCTCCCCTGACCCCTTGCGCTCACGTCGCCGCAGCCAGCCCCTGGATCCCCAACACCTTGGCGGAACTCGGGCTGGGTCAAGCCATGCAGGTGCACTCGGTGCAAGCGCCGGTCCATGCGCCCGAGTGGGCCGACTGGCTGGCCGAAATCGGTTTCGTACCGGGCGAGGCGGTCAAGATCCTCAGCCGCGGCCTGCCCGGCAGCGACCCGCTGGTGGTGCGCATCGGCCAGTCCACCTTTGCCCTGCGCCGCGCCGAGGCGGCCTGCATCCGGGTGCAGGCCCTGCAAGGCCCGGAGGCGACGCATGGCTGAGGCAGTCATCCATGTGCACCGGGGCGGGCCGCTGCTGGCCCTGGTCGGCAACCCGAACTGCGGCAAGACCGCCCTGTTCAACCGCCTGACCGGCAGCCAGCAAAAAGTGGCCAACTACGCCGGCGTCACCGTTGAGCGCAAAGAGGGCCGCCTGCTCAGCGCCGCCGGCCGCGCCCTGCGCCTGCTGGACCTGCCCGGCACCTACAGCCTGAACCCGCGCTCGCCCGATGAGCGCGTCACCTGCGATGTGCTGGCCGGCCGTGCGCGCGGCGAGAAGCGCCCCGACCTGGTGGTCTGCGTGCTCGACGCCACCAATCTGCGCCGCACCCTGCGCCTGGTGCTGGCAGTGCAGCGCCTGGGCCTGCCCTGCGTGGTGGCGCTGAATATGGCCGACTTGGCCGCCCGGCGCGGCCTGACCATCGACGCCGAGGCGCTGTCGCGCGAACTGGGCGTGCCGGTGCTGCGGACCGTGGCCACGGCGGGCGAAGGCGTGACCGAGCTGAAAGCCCTGCTGGACGACAAAGCGGTCTGGGCGCCAGCTGCCCTGCCCGACACCGCGGCAGACTGCGACCACGAACGCATCAAGCAGATCCTGCAGCGACTGCAACTGGATCAAGAGCTGCCCGAGCTGCCCAGCGACCGCCTCGACCGCGTGCTGCTGCATCCGGTGGCCGGCCCACTGATCCTGGCGGCCGTGCTCTTCCTGCTCTTCCAGGCCGTGTTTGCCTGGGCCACCGGGCCCATGGATCTGATCAAGGACGGCATGGCCGCGCTGGGCGAGATGGTCGGCGGCGCCCTGCCCGAAAGCTGGTTGCGCAGCCTCTTGGTGGACGGGCTGATCGCCGGCGTGGGCGGCGTGCTGGTCTTCCTGCCGCAGATCCTGATCCTGTTCTTCTTCATCCTGATCCTGGAAGAAAGTGGCTACCTGCCGCGCGCGGCGTTTTTGCTGGATCGCTTGATGGGCAGCGTCGGCCTCTCGGGCCGCAGCTTCATCCCCTTGCTGTCCAGCTTTGCCTGCGCCATCCCTGGCATCATGGCCACGCGCAGCATCGCCAACCCGCGCGACCGCTGGGTCACCATCCTGATCGCGCCGCTGATGACCTGCTCGGCCCGGCTGCCGGTCTACGCCCTCTTGATTGGCGCCTTCATACCCGCGCGGCAACTGGCTTGGGGTTTGCAGCTGCAGGGCCTGGTGCTGTTCGGGCTCTACCTGGCCGGCATCTTCGGCGCACTGTGCGTGGCCTGGCTGCTCAAGCGCTTCACGCGCAGCGGCGAGCACGTGCGGCCGCTGATGATGGAGCTGCCGGCCTACCACTGGCCGCATCCGCGCAATATCGCCCTGGGACTGTGGCAGCGCGCGGTGATCTTTGTGCGCCGCGTCGGCGGCGTCATCATGGTGCTGACCGTGCTGCTCTGGCTGCTGGCCAGCTTCCCCGGAGCGCCCGAAAGCGCCAGCGAGCCCGCCATCGTCTACAGTGTCGCCGGCATGCTGGGCCGCGGTCTGGCGCCGCTGTTCGAGCCCCTGGGCTTCAACTGGCAGATCTGCCTGGCCCTGGTGCCGGGCCTGGCCGCCCGCGAGGTGGTGATCAGCGCCCTGGGCACGGTCTACGCCCTGTCCAGCGGCGGCGCCGATGCGGCCGAGGCCTTGAGTCCGCTGATCGCACAGAGCTGGAGCTTGCCCACGGCGCTGGCCCTGCTGGCCTGGTTTGTCTTTGCGCCGCAATGCATCGCCACCCTGGCTGCTGCCCGGCGTGAGACCGGCGGCTACAAGACGCCCGCGCTGATGCTGGTCTATCTCTTCGGTCTGGCCTATATGGCCGCCTGGCTGACCTTCAAGATCAGCAGCGCCCTGCTTGCCTGAGGCCGAAGGCGGTGTTCACCATTCTCTGGCAACGATCCCGTGTAAACCCTGAGGCCCAAAGCCAGACTCTGCCCCCACACTGCCGGGCCTGCGCACGCACTGCGTGAGGTCGCTGCTGCGCGCTGCCAAAGCAACAACAAGCATGTCTCGAAGGAAACCCATGAAACTGAACCAGCTGATCGCCGCCCTGATCCTGCCTTGCGCCGCTGCCGCCGCTTTTGCCGCTCCGGCCAAGTACGTGATCGATGACCAATCGACCGCCAATCTGATGGATCAAGCCGCAGCCGAAGCCATTTGGTTGAAGAGCATCACACCGGCCACGGTCAAGCTGTTCCCGGCCAAGGCCTGGGGCTTCCTGAGCCAGGTCGAAGGCGGCATCGATGTGGCACAAAAGACCTGCGTGATCACCGCCCGCGCCGTGGTCCTGCCGCGCAAGGGCAAGGACCTGGTGTTCAAGCCGGCCAAGAGCGCGACCACTTTTGGTGCCGCCCCCAACGCCTCGCCCGAGCAGTGCAAGGCACTGGGCAAGGCCAAGCTGGAAGAAGCGGTGCAAGCCCTGGCCGGTGCCATGGGCACGAGCAACTGATCGATCAGCGACTCGAGTTCCTCCAGCGCCACAGGCGCTGTTGCCAAAAGCCCGGCGTCACCCGACGCGCGGGCTTTTTCTTTGTTCTTTCTGCCCACACGAGCCCGTGAGCGGCAGCTAGACTGACTCGATGGAGTTCCAGCCCGAACACATCCACCGCGAGGCCAGCCTGGCCAAGGTGCTGGCCATGCTGCAGGCCAGCCCGGTGTTCGGGGGCTTGCCGGCCGGGATCTTGAAGGAGCTGGCCGAGGCCATGGAGGTGCAGCAGGTCCAGGGCGGTGCCACGCTGCTGCGCGAAGGCGAAGCCTCCGACACCATCATTTTTGTCATCAGCGGCGGCCTGCGCGTGACACGGCGCGACGCTACAGGCCAGCGCTTGCTCTACAACCAAGTTCAACCCGGCCAGAGCATCGGTGAGTTGGGCCTGATCCTGCAGCAAGCGCGAGCCCAGGACCTGAGCGCCGTACGCGACTCGCGCCTGGCAGTCTTGAGCCGCCAGGCCTATCAGCGCCTGCTGCAGCGCCACCCGACTGAGCTCTGCCAAGTCTTCGTCCAAGCGGTGTACGAACGCCTGCGGCCCCAGCACGAAGTACCGGTGCCGCAGCGCATGGCCCAGACCTTTGCTCTGTTGCCGCTGCAGCGGGAGCTGGATCAAGACGGCTGCGGCACCGCCTTGGCTGAAGACCTGTGCCGCTGCCTGAGCTTGCAGGGCCGCAGCGGCCACCTGCGCGAAGTGCGGGACCCTGCCAGCGGAGCGCCGCAGCTGCTGCTCAACGGTCAGGCCTTGCCGCACGAGGCCCTGGCACATCTGGAAGACCGCTTTGACTTCATCGTCTATCAGGCGCGCCATGCCGATGATTTGGGCGCTGAACCCGAGGCCTGGACGCGCTTCGCGCTGCGCCAAGCCGATCAACTGATCTTGCTCAGTGGCGCCCACGCCCCGCACACACCCAGCCGGGTTGAACAGGCCCTGTTGGCCGGCGATGGCAACGCGGCACTGAAGCGCCAGCATTTGGTCTTGCTGCACGACGCCCATGAAGCTCAGCCGGTGCTGCCAACGCCGTGGCTGATGGGGCGCACCCTGGAGCGCATTTACCCGCTGCGCCGCGCCCGTTTGGGCGACACCCAGCGCCTGGCCCGCTTCCTGACCGGCAGCGCTCTGGGCCTGGTGTTGGGCGGCGGGGGCGCGCGCGGCTTTGCTCATCTCGGCGTGTTGCGTGCACTGCAAGAAAGCCAGCTGCCCGTGGATCTGATCGGCGGCAACAGCATGGGGGCACTGATCGCCGCGCAATACGCCTGCGGCCACAGCCTGGAGCAGATCCTGAGCCAGACGCGCCGCTTTGCCGCCGGCGGCGAGCGCCTGACCTTGCCGCTGGTGTCCCTGGTGGCCGGCCGGCGGGTCGAGCGCGACCTGCGCCGCATGTTCGGCGAGCGCCTGATCGAACAGCTCTGGTTGCCCTTCTTCGCCGCCGCCTGCAATCTCAGCGAAGGCACCACCAGCACCCTGGACCAAGGCCCGCTTTGGCGCGCCGTGCTGGCCAGCAACTCGCCCGCCGGCCTGTTCCCGCCCGTGCTGCAGGGCGGCGCCCTCTTGGTGGACGGCGCCATCCTCGACAACGTGCCGGTGCAGGCCATGCGCGTGCGCCTGGGCACGCCTCTGGAGCGACGCCGCGGCAACGGCAGCATCATTGCCGTCGATGTCGACGTGCGCGCCAGCCTGCGTGCCGACAGCGGGCTGGCGCGCCTGGGCAATTGGCAGGTGCTCAAGCGCTGGCTGCGCCCGGGCGCTCCAGCCGCGCCGGGAATTGCCGACATCCTCTACAGCGCCGGCCACATCGGCAGCCTGGGGCAGCGGCAGCGTGCGCGCGCGCAGGCCGACCATTACCTCGAACCGCCCGTGGCAGGATTCGCCCTGATGGCCTACGCCCAAGGGGCCGAGATCGCCGAACTGGGCTATCGCCACGCGATGGAACACATCGAACAATGGGATCGCAAGCAGCTGTTGAATCTCAAGCCCAAGATCTGAGCGCCGATCCGGTCGCGTCGGGCCCTGCCGCCGCGAGCGCAGCAATGGACCTGCCGCTGTCGCTGAGTCAGCGCGAGGTCTGGCTCGATCAACGCGCCTGGCCCGGCAGTGCGCATCTCAATATCGGTGGTGGAGCCTTGCTGCGGGGTCGGCTGGATGTCGCCCGGCTGAAAGCGGCCTTGCGCCTGCTGGTGGCCGGCCACGATGCCCTGCGCCTGGCCCCTGATTTGCACGGTCACCAGCGCTTGCTGCCGGCCTGGGACGCGCAGTTGGAACGGGTCGACTTGCACTGCGCCTCTGACCTCGAAGCCGAGCAGGCCATGGAACGCTGCTGGAACGCTCGCATGGGCGAGCCCTTCGCCCTCGATGGCCGGCCGCCCTGGCGCTTCCTGCTGCTGCGCGCGCATGACGCCCTGCACGGCTTGAGCATCCAGTTTCACCACCTCGTGATGGACGGTTGGGGCACAACCCAGCTGATGCAGGCTTGGTGCACGATCTACCAAAGCCTGGAGCCCGGGGCCACGTCTTCGCCGAGAGAGGCCTGTGCTGGCGCACGCTACTGTGACTTCATCGAGGACTCGCAGCGCTACCGTCAATCGGCCTTGTTCGAACGTGACGCGGCTTTCTGGCGGCAACAACTGACCGGTCTGGCACAAGGCGATCGCCAGCCTTTGGTGGCGCGGCGCGCCCAGCCGCAGAGCGTCGATACACGCGAGTTGCCAAGAGCCCAGCTCTTCCATCTGCCCCTGGATGCCAGCGCCTATGCCCGCATGGAGCAAGCCGCCAAAGCCCAGGGGCTGAGCAGCTTCAATGTCCTGCTGGCCGCCATGGCCCTGTACTTCGGGCGCCTCAGCGGTCAGCGCAAAGTGCTGATCGGCGTGCCCAGCCTGAACCGCAGCGGCCAACGCTTTCGCCAGACACCGGGCATGTTCACCGGCCTGCAATGCCTGCTGCTCGACCTGGACCAGGCCGGCACGGCAGGGGCGCTGATGCAGCAAGCGGGCACGCAGATGCAAGCGGCCCTGCGGCATGCGCGCTACCCCTTGAGCGAGCTGGCCCATGAACTGCCGGGCCTGCACCTGAGCGGCCAGGGCGAGGTGCTGGAGCTGCTGCTGTCCTTTGAACGCCAGGACTACCGCCTGCAGTTTGGCGCGGCTCAACTGACGGAATCGCGCCAGCTGTTCAGCGGCCGCGCCCGCTTCCCCCTGGCGATGACGCTGTGCGAATTCGACGGCGGCGCTGCGCCGGCCCTGATACTGGAAGCCAGCAGCGCCTGCTTCGAAGCGGAAGAAACGGCCTTGCTGGCACGCCGGCTCTGGCAGCTCAGCCAGAGCCTGGCCGCGCAGCCCGAACAAGCGCTAGACCTGATCGAACTGCTGCCGGCCGAAGAACGCTGGGCCCTGCTGCACGGCCTGCACAAGGACCTGGCCCAGCTTGAGGCGCCGCAAACCTGGGTGAGCCAGTTCCGCCATCAGGCCGGCCTGCAGCCCGAAGCCTGCGCCTTGGTCTGGGATGAGCATGACACCGTCGCAAGCCTGAGTTATGCCGAGTTGCTTGCGCGCACCGAAGCGCTGGCCCGGCAGCTGCGCCGCCTCGGTGCCGGGCGCGACCGGGTCGTGGCCCTGGCCATGGAACGCTCGGCCGAAATGGTGGTGGCCCTGGTCGCCATTGGACTGGCGGGCGCGGCCTTCCTGCCTTTGGACCCGCAGGCGCCGCCGGCTCGCCTTGCCGGTGTGCTGCTGGACAGCGGCGCGGTGGCCCTTTTGCTCGATGTCGATGGCCCGTCGGTGTTGAGCGAACTGCCGGGCCTGCAGCAGCGCTGCCTGCGTTTGCCCCAGACCTGGCCCGAATTCCCGGACTCGAACGACCGAGCAGCCTCGGACGGGGCACGCGCCGAAGACCTGGCCTATGTGCTCTTCACCTCGGGCTCAAGCGGCCGTCCCAAGGGCGTGATGATGGAGCACGGCGCCCTGACACGGCGCCTGGCCTGGCTGGCCAAGAGCTGGGGCATCGGCCCGCAAGACCGGGCCATCCAGGGCACTCAACTTGGCTTTGACCCGGCCCTGGTGGAGCTGCTGCTGCCGCTGAGCCAAGGCGCCAGCATCGCCCTGCCGCCGCCGGGCCGCGTGCATCCGCGCCGCCTGGCCGAGCTGATCCAGAAGCACGGTGCCAGCTTCGGCGCCTTCGTGCCCAGCACCCTGGCCGGTCTGGTGGACGCCTGGGCGCTGGCGCGCCGCCAAGGCCAGCCGGCACCTAGTCTTCGGGTCGCCTGCTGCGGCGGGGAGCTGCTGCCTCCGGCCCTGGTGCGGCGCTTTCAAGCCTTGAGCAGCGCCCAGCTCTACAACTTCTACGGCCCGACCGAAGCCTGCATCTTTGCCAGCGCCTGGCCCTGCCCGCCGGCCCCTGCCGAAATCGGGGCAGACACGGGGCAGAACGAAATCACGAAGATCCCCTTGGGCCGCCCCATCGACGACGTCCGCATCTATGTGCTGGACGAGACCATGCAGCCCCTGCCCTTCGGCTACAGCGGCGAGATCTATATCGGCGGCGGCGGTCTGGCGCGCGGCTACCTCGGGCGGCCCGAGCTGGACGCTCGCGCCTTTGTGCCCGACCCCTGGGTGCCCAGCGCGCCGGGGCAGCCCCCAGCTCGGCTTTACCGCAGCGGCGATCGCGGCTGGCTGGACGCCGCCGGGCTGCTGCATTTCAACGGCCGCCTGGATCGTCAGGTCAAGCTGCGCGGCCAGCGCATCGAACTCGGCGATGTCGAAGCTGCCTGCCTGCGCCTGCCCCTGGTGCAACAAGCGGCCGTACAACTGCTCGCCGAGGCACAGCCGCCGCGCCTGCATGCCTGGCTCGCCGGCGCTGGGCTGAGCGAAGCGGACCTGCCACGATTGCAAGCGGGCTTGCGCCAGAGTCTGCCCGAGGTCATGCGCCCGAGCTCCTTCAGCCTGCTGGCCGAGTTGCCGCTCGGGCCCCATGGCAAGGTGCAGCTGGGCGGTTTACCGTCGCCCGCGCCGCTGGGGTCGTCTGCAGACTCTCTGGCCCCTGCGACCAGCGGCCCGCCACGAGCGCCCAGAAATGCCTTGGAGCACAGGCTGCTCGAACTCTGGAGTGAAGCCCTGCCGGCCGCCGCCCGAGCCGGCCAGATCGCACACGGCCAGACTGGCCAGACCGGCCAAATCGACCTGGACGCCGACTTCTTTGCGCTCGGTGGTGACTCTCTGGCCGCCCTCGGCGTACTGGCCACGCTGGAGGATGAACTCGGTCAACGCCTGCCCTTGCAACTGATGCAAGACCACCCGAGCATCGCGGCTCTGGCACGGGCCTTGACTCGGCCCTTTGTGCCGCCGGGCGTATTGCAAAAGCTGAGCCATGTGCAGTCGGGCGCGCAGCGACTCTTCGTCGCCGCATCCGGTCATGGCGATGTGCTGCGGCTGCAGCAGTTGGCGCAGGCCCTGGCCGGCGAAGTGGACGTCTTCATGTTGCAGCCGCCGCTTCAGGAAGAGCCGCTGAGCATTGGCGCCTTGGCAGCGATGTATGCCGATGCCATGGCCGCCGAGGGCGACTCGTCGGCCTGGCTGGCCGGCTTCTCGGTCGGAGGTGTCACGGCCTTGGCAGCAGCAGTGGAGCTGCAGCAACGCGGCCAGGCGCCGGCCGGCTTGCTGCTGCTGGACACCATCCACCCCGAAGCCGTGTTCGGCGGCACCACCCCCTGGCGAACGCTGGGCTGGCTGGTGCGCAAGCTCCACGTCCAGGACCTGAGCCTCAATGGCCGACGCCTCGGCGCCATGTTCAGCGACCCGGGCCTGGTGCTTCAGGTCCAGGCCCTGCGCGGCCATCGCTGTCAGGCATTTTCGGGCCCGGTCTTGCTGCTGCAATCGGCCGGTCTGGCCAAATGGCACAAGCTGCTGTTCCAGGCTTGGGGGCGGCTGCTGCCCGAGCTGCACAGCCGCCAGGTGGCCGGTACGCATGGTTCCATCTTCGATTCGAGCCACGTCGACACCCTGGCTGACGAGCTGCTCAGCTTCATGCGAGCGAAGACAGGGACTCAGGCATGAAGCAAAAGGAAGAACCGACGCAAGCCGCTGCCAAGCGGCGCCTGCGCCTGCGTGCGGCCGGCCTGGCCCTGCTTCTGTTGCTGCTGCTGGGTCTGAGTCTGGGCTGGGCCTATTCGCCCTGGCGCAGCGAAATCGATCCGGCGCAGCTGCTGCCAAAGCTGCAGCGCCTGGGCCAGTGGCTGGGGCCCTGGGCAATGGCTGCTTTGATGACCCTCGCCCTGGTGCTGGCCGTGCCGCTGATGCTGCTCACCGTACTCGCCCTGGCCGCCCTGGGCCCGACCCAGGGGCTCATGTGCACCTTGGCGGCCGGTGTTGCGGCCGCCGGCTTGAGCCATGGCATCGGCCACTGCCTGGGTCATGCGGCTCTGAAAACACTGGCCGGCCCGCGCCTTCAACAACTGAGCCAGGCCTTGGCCCGGCGCGGCCTGATCGCCGTGATCTTGATCCGCTGGTTGCCGATTGCGCCCTTCGCCATCGTCAATATGGTGGCAGGAGCCAGCCACATACGCCTGAGAGACATGATGCTCGGCACCTTGCTGGGCATGTTGCCGGCGACCTTGGCTCTGGCCTTCTTTATGGACCAGTTGATGCATGCCCTTGAGAGCGCCCAGGCCAGCGATGCCTGGCGCTTGCTGGCCGGCCTGATCCTGCTGGGCGTCGCCGCCTGGCTGCTGCGCCGCTGGGCCGCGCGCCGGCAAGCCTGACCCGCGCAGCCGGGCCCCGCTCAGGGCTCAGGCGTGCCGGTGTCCTGCTCGCCGCGGGTCAGTTCGTTACGTGCACCGGCGGCCAGCGCCTGGTAGCGCCCCCGGAAGGCGTCGAGCTGGTCCTGCTCCAACTCCTCCAGATCCAGCAGCGCATTGTGGGCGCCACGGGTGGCCCGGATCAGCTCGTCGAGCTTGACCTGGATCGCCTCGGTGTCCCGGTTCTGCGTGTTCTGGATCAGAAACACCATCAGGAAGGTGATGATGGTGGTGCCGGTGTTGATGACCAATTGCCAGGTGTCGCTGAAGCCAAACAGCGGCCCAGTGAGCAACCAGACCAGAATGACCGCCACGGCCAAGGTGAACACCCGCGGGCGACCACAGAAATGGGCGGTGGCCTTGGCAAAGCGCGAATACCAATTGCTGGTCGGCATGTAGAGGACTCCTGACGCGCCCGCAATGCGGGCCGGAGTCGCAGTGTGAGTCATGGCGAACCTGGGTCGGCAAAAAAATGAGCAGCTCGCCTTCCGACATTTCGCGTTCAGCAGCGTTTTCGTTCCCAGAACGGAAAAAGCCCTCAAGCATTCACTTGAGGGCTTTTCACGATTTTGGGGTGGCTGATGGGGCTCGAACCCACGACAACAGGAATCACAATCCTGGACTCTACCAACTGAGCTACAACCACCGTCGAGACATAGATTATAGAACGATTTTTTAAGGCGGCGCAAGCACTTTTTACAAGATGGCGGCGCCTCACCCAAAAGCTTCGTTCATCACCACCACTCGGCCGCACTCTCGAGCGACCGAATGGAATGAGTTCTTACGGAGCGCTGGCCGAGGCGGCAGCCATCGGCGCCTTGATCACGGCCTTGTAGCGCGTCTTCAAAGCATTGAGATAGGCCTGAGCCTCGACACCCGACCAGGCTTGCGCGTATTGGGCAGCCGCACGCTTGGCATCCACCACGGCCGGGTCACGCGGCAGCAGCTTGTTGATGCGTGCCAGCACATAGCTGCCGTCACCAGCATCGATGCCAACCACGGTCGGCAGCTTGCTGGCATCGGCCGAGAGAATGCCTTCCAGCACCTTGCGCGGCAGGTCGCGCGGCAAGGCACGCGAGACCACCACGGCGGCTTCCAGGCCGCCAGCTTCAGAGGCTCCAGCCTTCTGGAGTTCAGCCACGCGAGCCGCACCGGCCTTAGCGGCCTGAGCACCGGCCAATTGGCGAACCAGCTGGCTGCGCACCGTGTCCTTGACCTGGGCCAAAGGCAGCAAATGAGCCGGGTTGTGCTGAACCACGCGAGCCGCAACCATCTGGTTCGGCGCTGACTCGACGGCTTCGGTGTTGCGCTTGTTGCGCAGGGAATCATCCGAGAACACAGCCTCCAGCAATTTGGCCGAGGCCAGGGGGCCGCTCACGCCAGGTGCCGGCTTACGCTGCACGGTGGCATTCAAAACGGAGAGCTTCAGCTTGTCGGCTACCGGCTGCAGGCTGTCGGATTGCTCGTAGACGCCGTTGCTGAACTGCTCGGCCACCTCGACATAGCGCTTTTGAGCCAGTTGCTTGCGCACCTCGGCCTCGATCTCGGCGCGCACAGACTCAAAGCTCTTCTTGTCGCCGCCGCGCACACCGGTCAGCTGAATGATGTGGTAACCAAACTCGGACTCGACCACATTGCTGATCTCACCCTGCTTGAGCGCATAGGCAGCGTCGTCGAAAGGCTTGACCATGGCACCACGGGCGAAGAAATCCAGATCACCGCCGTTGGTGGCTGAACCTTCATCCTGGGAATTCTTGCGTGCCAGCTCGGCGAACTGGGCCGGGTTCTTGCGCAGCTGAGCCAGCAACTCTTCCGCCTTGGCTTTGGCTTTGGCGCGTTCATCAGCCTTGGCGTCTTGTGCCGCCTTGATCAGGATGTGGCTGGCACGGCGCTCTTCCGAGACCGTGTAGCGGGACTGGTTCTCACTGTAGTACTTGCGCAGGTCTTCGTCGCTGAAGCTGACACCCGCCTTCAAGGCCTCCAGGTCGAGCACCAGGTACTGGATCTGAGCGTTTTCAGCCACCTGGAACTGGGCTGCGTTCTTGCTGTCCTTGTAGAAGGCTTCGAGCTCGGCATCGCTGGGTGTGATGGCAGCGGCGAAATCCTTGGCCTGGAAGCGCTGCAACTGCACCTCGCGCTGCTGGAGCAAGGCATCAAAGGCCACGGCCGCATTGGCCTCCGAGGCCAGACCCGAGCTCGTCAGGCCGGCCGCCACCTGGCGCAGGGTCAAGTCCTGGCGCAAGCGTTCGACAAACATCTGCGAGCTCATGCCCTGAGCGGCCAGCAAGCTTTTGTTCAAGCTGCCGTCGGGGTTGCGCAGGAAGGCAAACTGAGGATCGTTCATGAACAGCGACTGCAAGCGCTCATCGCTGACGAACAGATGCTCATCCTTGGCTGCCGCTTGCAAGACACGCTCACGCACCAGGCCATCCAGGGCCTCGCGCTTCACTTCAGGTGAGTCGAGCAACTTGGCGTCCAGATTGGGCATCTGGCGACGCATGCGTTCGGCCTGATCGCGCTGCGCGGCGTCCCACTCGGCCTGCGTGATCTTTTGACCCGCGACCGTGGCCACGCCTGCGTTGGCGCCGTCCATGAAGCTGGTATAGCCCTGCATGCCGACCAAGGCAAACGAAGGCAGGATAAGAATCAGCAAGAGCAGCTGAAACAGGCGATTGTGTTTACGGACGAAATCAAACATCGAAACCTCAGACATGCAGACACGACAAAGGCGAACCGGAGTTCGCCTTTGCGTGGGACGGCCTTCTAGGAGCCAAAGCCCACGTCCAGACAGGCTGTCGGACTCGGGCAATACTGGTGGGTGCTGACGGGCTCGAACCGCCGACCTGCGCCGTGTAAAGGCGACGCTCTACCAACTGAGCTAAGCACCCGGGTAAACCGGTAAAAAAACAAAAAACGAGGCTGACGCCGAACTTCAGTTGACCGCGTCCTTGAGGGCCTTGCCGGGCCGGAACTTCGGCACTTTGGCAGACTTGATCTTGATCGCATCGCCGGTGCGGGGGTTGCGCCCCGCACGCGCAGCGCGCTTGGTCACACTGAAGGTGCCGAAGCCTACCAGAGAAACGGAACCGTTCTTCTTCAGCGTGGTCTTGACGCCGCCAATCACAGCCTCCAGAGCACGGCCCGCAGCGGCCTTGGAAATGTCCGCCTGCTGGGCGATGTGTTCGATCAGTTCCGACTTGTTCAATTGTTTCCCCTCAAAAGGAAGTGCGTCCGCGCGGCACTTGCAGGCCTCGACTTTGCTGAGCTAAAGCAAGCCGGAGCTGGCCTGAAACTCGCGGGGAAACGGATTCTATGCGCATTCAGCCCACCCGCCTGACCGGGAAAAGCCCCGATACAAAAGACACCGTTCACCAACAGTGGCTACGCTGCTGAAGGGTTCGATCGCCCCGGACCAGCATGCGCGGCCTGCGCACGCAAGGCCTGCTCAACGCGCCTTGGCGCGGATCTCGGGCAGAGCTTTCTGTAAGTAATAAACCATGGACCAGATGGTCAAGACCACGGCCGCAAGCAGCAACCAAGTGCCCCACAAGCGGGTCGGCAGGATGCCGAACAGCAGGCCATCGAAGAGCAGAAAGGGTATCGCCACCATCTGCGCCATGGTCTTGAGCTTGCCCACCATGTGCACGGCGACGCTGCCCGAAGCCCCGATCTGGGCCATCCATTCACGCAGGGCCGAGATGGCAATCTCGCGGCCGATGATGACCAGAGCCACCATGGCATTGACTCGCCCGAGTTCCAGCAGGATCAGCAGCGCGGCACAGACCAACATCTTGTCAGCCACCGGGTCCAGGAAGGCACCAAAGGCCGAGGTCTGATTAAGCTTTCGGGCCAGGTAGCCATCCAGCCAGTCGGTCAGCGCGACCAGAATGAACAGCGCGGTGGCAAACAGGTTTTGGCTGTCTTTGCTCAGGTCCAGATAGAACACACCGACGACCAGCGGAATGGCGACGATGCGGGCCCAAGTGAACAGGGTTGGCAGGGTGAAGAACATGCGCCCATTGTGCCCAAACAAAACCGACGCCCCCCCACCTTTTCAGGCCTTTTGAGCCGAGACGCCGAGTGACCGGCTTGGCACGGGCCAGACTGTCTCTTTATTGCCGAGGCAGCGGGGCCTCAGTCCAGCGTTCGCGGCTTGAAATGGCGGTCGTCGTTGAACAAGAAGGTCTCGCTGAACTTCCAGGGTTCGGGCATGCGCGAGACATTGCCAAAGGGCGCAGCGCGATGCAAGGCATCAATGGCCAACTGCAAAGTGTCCGGCGCCTGTCCCGGACGGCGCAAGATGTTGATGCGCTTGATATGACCGTCATGGCGCAGTTCCACTTCCAACACCGGAATCGCCAGAAGCACGGCCGGCACCTGCCCCATATAGGTCATGTGAGGGTTGGCCGCGACCAGCCTCAATGCGGCCTGTTTGCGCAACTCGTCATGGTTGCGCACGGGGCCGGGTGGTGGCAAGCCAGTCTTGGCCGTATCTACGGGCTTGGGCGCCTCGCTCTTGTCCGGCAAAGGAGCCGGCGCCGGCGCTGCACTGGGGGCAGCAGCCGGTACTGGCGCCGGGGCGGGCGAACGCGGCCCACTGGAGCAGCCGACCAGCGCCAGCGCCAGCCCGATCGCCGCCCAGGCACAAAGGCGAGCCGACCCCACTCTAGCGAGCGTCCGGTCGCCCGCACCGCCACACATCACATCATCAGTGCAAGACACGATAGATCTCCTCTGCCAGTTCCTTGGAAACGCCCTTGACGCTGGCAATCTCTTCCACACTCGCGGCGGCCACGCCGCGCACTCCACCGAAGCGCTGCAAAAGTTGAGCGCGCTTCTTCGGGCCAATACCGGCCACATCCTCAAGCTTAGAGCCTCCGGTGCGCACCGCGGCCCGCTTGGCACGCATGCCGGTGATGGCAAAGCGGTGGGCCTCGTCTCGGATCTGCGCCACCAACATCAGCGCGGCCGAGTCACGCCCCAAATAGACCTTGGGCCGGCCGTCGGCGAACACCAACTCCTCGAGGCCGACCTTGCGCCCCTCGCCCTTCTCTACGCCGACGATCAAGGACAGATCCAGCCCCAGCTCCTCGAAGACCTCGCGCGCCATAGCCACCTGGCCGCGGCCGCCATCCACCAGCACCAGATCGGGCAGGCGCCCGGTGCCCAGCTGCGCGGCCTCGGCCAGCTTGCTGTAGCGCCGGGTCAGCACCTGACGCATGGCGGCGTAGTCGTCGCCGCCAGTGATGCCCTCGATGCTGTAGCGCCGGTACTGGCTGCTCTGCATCTGGTGCGCATCAAACACCACGCAGGAGGCCATGGTCGCCTCGCCCGCGGTATGGCTGATGTCGAAGCACTCGATGCGGAAAGCATCCAACTCCTGCACTGACAACTCCAGCGCATCGACCAGGGCGCGGGTACGCGCCTGCTGCGAGCCCTCTTCGGCTAGCAGGCGCGCCAAGGCCAGTTCGGCGCCCTTGACGCACATCTCCTGCCAGATGCGGCGCTGGCCGCGCGGCTGGGATTGCGTGGTGACCTTGTAGCCGGCCTGCTCGCTCAAGGCCTCAGAAAGCGTCTCGTCCACCAACTCGCTGAGCACGATCAGCGAGGGCACATGGGCATCGAGGTAATGCTGAGCCATGAAGGCCTCCAGCACCAGGCGCTCGGGGGAAAAGGCACTGAGCTGCTCGTCATCACCCAGGGAAACGGCAGTCGCCTCCTCGACATGTTTGGGAAAGAAGGCGCGGTCTCCCAAATGACGGCCACCGCGCACCATGGCGAGGTTGACGCAGGCGCGGCCGCCTTGCACCTTGGCTGCCAGGATGTCGACATCGCGGTCACGGCCGGTGGCGCTGTTCTCGTCCACCGACTGCTGCTGCAACACGCGCGCCAGAGCCTGGATCTGGTTGCGCACCTCGGCCGCCAGTTCAAACTGCAAGGCATCCGAATAGGCCATCATCTGTGCCTGCAGACCGTCCATCACCTCTTGCGTCTCGCCCAGCAAAAAGCGTTCGGCGTTGCTGACGTTGCGACCGTAATCGGCACCCTGCCCTTCCGGCACGCAAGGGCCGGAGCAGCGGCGGATCTGGTACAGCAGGCAGGGTCGTGAACGGTTGTTGAAGACCGTGTCCTCACAGGTGCGCAGCTTGAAGACCTTCTGGATCAGCTGGATCGACTCCTTGACCGCCCAGCCGCTCGGGAAGGGGCCGAAATAGCGATGGCGCCGGTCCACCGCGCCGCGGTAGTAGCTGATGCGCGGGAATTCATGGCCGCTGAGCTTGAGGTAGGGGTAGCTCTTGTCGTCGCGGAACAAGATGTTGAACTTGGGGTTCAGCGCCTTGATCAGATTGTTTTCCAGCAGCAGCGCCTCGGACTCGGTGCGCACCACCGTCGTCTCCAGGCGGGCGATGCGCGCCACCATCATGCCGATGCGCGTGCCGCCATGGTCCTTCTGGAAATAGCTGGAGACACGCTTTTTCAGATGCTTGGCCTTGCCGACATAAAGCACCTGATCCTGGGCATCGAAGTAGCGATAGACGCCTGGCAGCCCGGGCAAGGCGGCCACCTCTTGCAGGATGCGCTCGCGCTGCTCACGCGCCACCTGTTCGACCTGCTGCACCCGCTGGGCCTCGGCCTCCTCGACGATGCGACGCTCGGCCGCCCACTGGGTCTGGGCCTGCTCACCAAGGGCGCGGGCGTCCGGCGTCGCTGAGGCGGCATCCGTCTCTTGCTGGATATCGGGCAGGTTCTTGGAGTCAGGCACTGGCATGGCCCGCATTGTGCCCGCCTCGATAATCCCGGCATGAGTCTGAGTCCGAGCTTGGTGTGGGATCTGTTCTGCCGTGTGATCGACAACTTCGGCGATGTCGGTGTCAGCTGGCGCCTGGCCCGCGACCTGGCGGCGCGCGGGCAGCGCGTGCGCCTGTGGATCGACGACGCAACGCCGCTGCGCTGGATGGCGCCCAGGGGCTGGCCGCCCGGCATCACGGTCCACGACTGGCCATCCAGTGAAACAGAAGCCGAGGCTGGCGATGTGGTGATCGAAACTTTCGGTTGCGAGCTGCCTCCAGCTTTCGTCGCACGCATGGCCGCGCGCGCCAAGGCGCCCCTGTGGCTGAATCTGGAGTACTTGAGCGCCGAAGCCTATGTCGAGCGCAGCCACGGCCTGAGTTCACCGCAGTTCAGCGGCCCCGGACGCGGCCTGGGCAAGCGCTTCTTCTACCCAGGCTTCAGCCCGCGCACCGGCGGCTTGCTGCGCGAGCCCGGCTTGCTGAAAGCACAAAGCCAATTCGACGCCAGCGCCTGGTTGGCTGCCCTGGGCCTGCAGCGCCGGACGGGCGAGCGCATCGTCAGCCTGTTCGCCTACCCCAACCCGCGCCTCCCCGATTTACTCGCCACCCTGGCCGAACAGCCGACCCTCTTGCTGGTTTGTCCCGGCGCTGTTCAAGCGGAATTGCTGCAGCGCGAGCTGCCTGCCCCGCTGCGCCTGCATGCCCTGCCCTTCGTCAGCCAAGACGAGTTCGACGCCCTGCTCTGGGCAGCCGACCTCAACTTCGTGCGCGGGGAAGACTCGTTTGTGCGCGCCCAATGGGCGGGCAAGCCTTTTGTCTGGCAGATCTACCGCCAGGACGACGGCGCCCACGGCCCCAAGTTGAACGCCTTCCTGGACCTGTATCTGCAAGACGCAAGGGCCGAGCTGGCCGCGGCGACGCGCAGTTGCTGGCGCCGCTGGAACGAGCTGGAGGCCGGCCACTTGCGGCTGCCGGCCGCAGAAACCGCCATTGCACAGGCCCTGCACTGGCGTGCTCAATTGGCGCCCCAGCAGGACTTGTGCAGCCAACTGCTCGGCCTGGCTCACAAATCAAGCTAAAATATAGGGCTTTGTTGCGCCGCAAGACCGGGCACGACACCTCGATGAAGCCGTCAAAGGCTGGCATCTCAAGACAGCAGACCCTGCTTGTTTGACCGAAGTTCAGCGGACCCACGGGTCGTCTGACCCACATCAATCAAGCAATGGCCTGGGCCCCGAAGCAATAGCGCGTGATCAAGACGCCGGGCCATCCCGAAGAACTTCTCTCCAAATCGGAACACTCATGAAGATTGCTCAAGAAATCCGCGCCGGCAACGTGATCATGCACGGTAAAGACCCGATGGTCGTGCTGAAGACCGAATACAGCCGCGGCGGCCGCAATGCAGCCACCGTGCGCATGAAGCTGAAGAGCCTGCTGAACAACTCGGGCACCGAAGTCGTGTTCAAGGCCGACGACAAGATGGACCAGGTCATCCTGGAAAAGCGCGACTGCACCTACACCTACTTCGCTGACCCGATGTATGTGTTCATGGACACCGAGTACAACCAGTTCGAAGTCGAAGCCGAGAACATGGGCGACGCCCTGTCCTACCTGGAAGACTCCATGCCCGTGGAAGTGGTGTTCTACGACGGCAAGGCCATCTCGGTTGAACTGCCCACCTCTCTGGTGCGTGAAGTGACCTGGACCGAGCCAGCAGTCAAGGGTGACACCTCGGGCAAGGTCCTGAAGCCCGCCAAGATCTCCACCGGCTTCGAAATCCCCGTGCCCATCTTCGTGGCCCAGGGCGACAAGATCGAAATCGACACCCGCACGCACGAGTACCGCAAGCGCGTCTGAGGACGCAGAGCCTGGGCCCTCGCGGCCCGGTCGCTCGGAACAAAGCCAGGCCTGCTCACGCGGCCTGGCTTTTTTTGTGCTTCACGCCGGCGCGCCGTAAAAGCAAACCCGGTTGTGGCCTGAGTGCTTGGCCTGGTACATGGCCTGGTCGGCCTGTTTCAAGATCTCGGCCGGATCGACCTCGCCGGCACGGAACACCACCACACCAATACTGGCCGTGCAGGGGTAGCTGAAGGACTCGGCAAGCCCCTCCACCCCAGGTTCGAGTTCGAGGTTGGCAGCATAGCCATCCGACTGGTGGCGCAAGACATAGGGTTCGGCCAGCGCCTGTCTGACCTTTTCTGCGATGACCGCGGCTTGAGCGCGAGCAACCTCTGCCTCGCCGCTCAGCTCGACCGTCAGCACGACGAACTCATCGCCACCGAAGCGCGCCACGGTGTCCTGCTCGCGCACATTGCGCCGCAAGCGGCCGGCCGCCTCCACCAGCAGCTGGTCGCCGGCCACATGACCATGCCGGTCATTGAGCGGCTTGAACTGGTCCAAGTCGACGAACATCAGGGCGCTGTGACAGGTGCTGCGCTTGCTCATCGAGATGGCTTGGCCCAAACGGTCGATCAGCAGGCGGCGATTGGGCAATTGAGTCAGCGGGTCCAGCACCGCCAGCAGGCGAATCTGGTCTTCCATGTCCTTGCGTTCCCTGATCTCGGCCTCCAGTTGGCGCGTGGACAGCTCCATGCGCGCCGTCATGGCATTGAAGGCCTCCGCCACCTCCCGCAATTCACGCGGCCCCTCAGGCACCAGGCGTGCGCCGAACTCGCCGCTGTGGATCTGCCGGGTGATGCCCTCCAAACGCGCGATCGGCCGAGTGATGCGCCGGGCGATCAAAACGGCCATCAGAGTCAGCGTCAACAAGGCAGCCAAAGCCACGACCAAGGCCAGCACGGCACGGCGTCGGGATTCCGCATAGACCACCGTGGCCGGCACCCCGACAAAGGCGACCCAACCGGTCTCCGGCATGACTTGCACGGAAAAATAGCGCCGGACGCCATCAACGGCCAGGCTCTCGAACTCACCGCTGCCGATCTCGGCGATGCGGCGTGCGGCTTCTGAATTGGGCTTGCTACCGATCACACCCTCGGGATCGAGATTGCGCCAGATCAGCGTGCCATCACGCGCGATGAAACCGTAACGGCTCTCGGCCGGCAGCCACTGATCGGGGACATTGGGGTTGAAGCTGCTCAAGTCCAGCGGCAGGTAGACCGCACCGACCAGCTCCTGACGCGCATTGCGCACCGGGCTTGCCACGACCGAAACCCACTTTCCGGTGATCAAACCCTTGTGGGGCAGGCCGACCATGGGGCGAGGCTCGCGCAGAAACTCCTGGAACCAAGGGGTGTCCTGCACGCTGACCGCCTTGCCCCCGGGCAGGGGATGAGCCGAGCACAGCACCCGACCCTCGAGATTGGCATAGACCACATTGGCATAGGCCGGGTTCATAGACAGCAAGCCAGCTAGCGCCGGGTCGCATTGCTGCTCATCCATCAGCTGCACCTGTGGCCGCGCAGCCAAGCGTTCTAGGCTTTGCTGCGCCTTGCTCAAGCTGCCGCCGGTGTTGCGAATCATGGTCGCTGCCAAGGTCCGCAAGGAAGTCTTGGTCTGCTCCACCGTGTGCTGCATGTCCAGATATATACCCAGACCCAGCAAACCGAACACCGGCACAGCGGTGGCCAGGAAGAGCAGCAGCAAGTAGGTCCGTATTGACAGGGTCTGCATGAGCAACTGGCTGAAAAGCGCCGCCTTGGATCCGTGTGATCAAACAGGCGCCTTCAGGGCCGCACTGCTGTCACTGGCGCTTCAATTTAGCAGTTGCGGCAGGCCATGGCACGGGAACAAGTCGCTTCATCACGATCACAACAGCCGACGGCCAGCCGGATAGCGTGTCAAGACACGGGCTGATCTAAGCCGGGTTCCACATAGGCCTTGTTTTTGCCCAACCAGACTTCCTGATGGCCGGCGCCCGCCGGAATCATGGGGAAGCAGTTTTCTTCGGCCAGGACCTGAACATCGAGAAAAAACGGCCCCGCGCTGGCCAGGCATTGCTGCAACGCGGCGTCCAGGTCCTCGCGCCGTTCGACCCGCAGAGCCTGCCAGCCGAAGGCACGCGCCAGGGCCACGAAATCCGGCAAGGCCTCGGTGTAGCTGTGGCTGTAGCGGCCGCCGTGGATCAACTCCTGCCATTGCCGCACCATGCCCATGCGGCCGTTGTTGGACAGCACCAGCTTGACCGGCAGGCGGTGCTGCACGGCCGTCGACATTTCCTGGATGTTCATCAGCACCGAGGCGTCGCCACTGACGCAGACCACCAGCTCATCCGGGTATGCGATCTGCGCCCCCAAAGCGGCGGGCAAACCGTAGCCCATGGTGCCTGCGCCCCCCGAGGTCAGCCAGCGCCCGGGGGCCTCGAAGCGCAAATGCTGGGCCGCCCACATCTGATGCTGGCCCACATCGGTGGAGACGATGGCGCCCTGCCCCGGCCGCTGCTGCTCGGTGGCCTGCTGCAGCTGGCGCATCAAGGCCTGCGGCAGGATGGCGCCGACGCCAGGGTCATCAAAACCGAAACTATCGGCGGCACGCCAGGTGGCGATGCGCGCCCACCAAGCGCGCAGATCCAGGATTTGCGCCCGCCTGACCCAGCCTTGTTCCAGGGCAGCCAGCGTGGCCGCACAATCACCGGGCAAAGCCACATCAGCGGGCACCACCTTGCCAATGGACCCCGGGTCGATGTCCAGATGAATGACCTTGGCACCCGGGCAGAAGCTGTCCAGGCGACCGGTGACGCGGTCGTCAAAGCGCGCGCCAACACAAACGATCAGGTCGGCGTGATGCATGGCCAGATTGGCCTCCAGACTGCCATGCATGCCCAGCATGCCCAGCCACTGCGGGCTGGAGGCCGGGAACGCGCCCAAGCCGAGCAAGGTCAGGGTGCAAGGCGCAGCGGTGGCCCGAACCAGGCGCTGGAAACTGGCGCAGGCCGTGGCGCCCGAGTTGATCAGGCCACCACCACCGTAAAACACCGGACGCTGCGCTGCGGCCAACAAGTCGAGCGCTGCCGCAACGGCCTCAGCGTCGACACGCGGCGGCGGCAACTCGGCCTGGATCGGCGGCCGCCATTGCGGGGTCGGCAACGCCTGCAGCTGGATGTCCTTGGGAAAGTCGATCAGCACCGGGCCGGGTCGCTCGCCGCATGCGCGCCAGCAAGCCTCTTGCACCGTGGCCGCCACCTGCTCGACCGCGCGGATCTGCACATTCCATTTCGTCACCGGCTTGGAAATGCCCAGGGCGTCGCATTCCTGGAAGGCATCGGTGCCGATGGCCGTGGTCGCCACCTGGCCGCTGACGCAGAGGACCGGAATGCTGTCGCAAAGCGCATCCAGCAGGCCGGTGGTGGTGTTGCTCATGCCGGGCCCTGAAGTCACAAACACCACACCGAGCCGGCCGGTGCTGCGCGCATAGCCCTCGGCCGCATGCACGGCCGCCTGCTCGTGGCGCACCAGCACATGGTGCAGACGCGGCTCGGCATGCAGCGCGTCGTAAAGCGGCAGCACGGCGCCGCCGGGGTAGCCGAACACGGTATCCACACCGAGAGCCAACAGGCTGGCAATCAAGGCCTGCGCACCGTTGCTCGGGACGGCGGGCTGAAGAACCGGGGCGAGATCGAGATCCGCGGCGAACAAGGTTTCGGGCAATGCACTCATGCCAGCACTGTGCCCAAGAAGCGTCAGCAAAGGCTGCCGAATTTTTCCTTGAATCAGCAAGCCATAAGCAAAATTTGCTGCAGAGCTAAACTTCCGCAGCATGAAGCTCGATAAATTCGATTTCGCCATCCTGGCCTGCCTGCAGCAGGACGCCCGCATCAGCCTGCAGGAGCTGAGCGGCCGGGTTGGCCTGACCAGTTCACCCTGCTGGGCGCGCATCAAACGCATGGAGGAAGCCGGCGTGATCGAGGGCTATGCCGTGCGGCTCAATGCCGCCAAGATCGGCTTGGCCGACACCGTGATCGTGCAGGTGACTCTGGACAACCATTCCGACGAGGCCTTGTTCGAATTCGGCCGCGCGCTAGAGCAGATCCCAGAAGTGCTGGAGGCTTTCCTGGTCTCGGGCGACTACGACTACTACGTGCGCATCGCCGTCTCGGACACGCGCGACTACGAGCGCCTGCTGCGCGAGCGCCTGTACAAGATCCCGGGCATCCGCCACAGCAAGTCGAGCTTTGTGCTGCGGCAACTGAAGCAAAGCCAGCTGCCTTTGCGGAGCTGAGCGCCGAGACTCACCGCTCCTGCACTCAGGCCCGAAGTCTCCCGACTTCAGGCGCCTGACAAATGCAGCTGCCTGTCTTCAATGCGCCTTGCGCTTGGCCGCGGCCTGATGGGCCTTCTTCTTGCTGGTCTTGCCGCCCTTGGCCGCAGGCTTCTTACCCTTGGCACCGGACGCCTTGGCAGACGCTTTACTGGCCCCTTGGCCTGCAGCCTTGCCAGCCTTCTTGGCCGCCTTATTGGCCGCCTTCTTGCTCGCCTTGGCCGCCACATCTGGCGACGCTTGCTTGGCCGCAGCCGCCGCATCTTCCATCTGATGCAGGCCCACCACTGCCGGCGCCACCGGCTGGGGAGTCTGGATGACCGTGCCTTGACTGCTGATCTGGCTGTGCGCTGCACCGGCGCTGAGCGCGCCCAGCAGACCAGCGCACAGGGCGATGACGATGTTCTTATGGCTCATGACTTGCAACTCCTGAATCACTCTCAAATTCCCCTCATTCAAACAAACACGCCCTGACGGAGCCACTTGGTCGCCACCCATTTCTCGCCCTCGCGCACCGGCGCACCGCCGTGCAGGGTCAGGGTCTGGGGCTGCGGCCTGTCATAGCTGAAGAACACGGCATTGCCTTTGACCGGCAAGACATCGAGGCCAATGTCCGGAAAAATGGTGGCGCCGCCCGCAGTCGGCGTGTTGAGGTACATCACCAAGGTGCCGACCCGCTGACCACCGCGCTTGAGGATGGCCGGCGTGCTGCTCATGCCAGGGTCGAAGTAATCGTAATGCGGCAAGTACTCGGCACCAGGGCGGTAACGCAGCACCTGCAGGCCTTCGCCGTGATCGACCGGCCAGTTGATCAGCGCCGCCAGGCGCGCCTCGATGCGGCGGATCAGATCGTTCTCGCCACGCTCGAAAAACATGCCCTCGCTGGTACGCGCCGCATTGACCTCGCTGCCGCTGTCCTTGGCTGCCACCGTCTCCGAGCGGGCCAGGCGCGCCTCGGATTGGGCCACCATGGCGTCGCACTCTTCATCGGACAGCAAACCGCCGAACACCACCACGCGGGGGTGGCGCAGGCTCAGCAGCACGCGCACGGCACGGTCGCCAACCTGCAACACTGGCGCGCCGCGGCTCAAATCCGGCTCGGGCACCGGGCTGCCAGCGGCCGCGTCGCGCACCGCCTGACTGATGGTGGGATTTGCAGCCATGGGCTGAACCAGCGACGGATCCAAGGTCTGTGCCAAGGCTGTAGCGGCCACCGAGGCGTCCCAGCCGCTGCTTTGCATGGCGACCAGCAGTTGTTCCTGGCTGCAACCCTGGGCCAGCTGCGAGGCGATCCACTGTCGCAGATCGGCGGTGATCAGTTGTTGTGCACTCATGGTGAACTGAGGGACAAAGAAAAGGGATGGAAAACCTTCAATCGGCCTGACGACGACGGAACACCAGGCGCTCGGGTGTCGACACTTCGGCATGGTAGCGGTAGCCGTCGAGATTGAAGTCCAGCAGGCCAGCCGGCGTGTCTACACCCTCGGTGATGGCGAAGCGGGCCATCAGGCCACGCGCACGCTTGGCAAAGAAACTGATGATCTTGTACTGGCCGTTCTTCCAATCCTCGAACACGCACTCCAACACCCTCGGCTGCAAGGCCTTGCGATCGGCAGCCTTGAAATACTCCTGCGAGGCCAGGTTGACGATCACCGGCACCTGGCTGGACGCCGCGCGGGCGTTGAGGTGCTCGGCCAGTCGGTCGCCCCAGAACTGGTAGAGATTGCTGCCGCGCGGATTGGCCAAGCGGGTGCCCATTTCCAGGCGGTAGGGCTGCATCAAATCCATGGGGCGCAGCACGCCATACAGGCCCGAGAGGATGGCCACATGGGCTTGCGCCCACTGCAATTGCTCGGCATTCAAGGTCTTGGCCTGCAGGCCATCGTAGACATCGCCGTCAAAGGCCAGCACGGCCGGCTTGCTGTTCTTCTCGGTGAAGCGTGGGCGCCAGGCCTGGTAACGGGCCACATTGAGTTCAGACAAGGCATCGGACAGGTCCATCAGGCGGGTGATGTCCGCCGGCGTCTGGGTCTTGAGCACCTGAATCAATTCACTCGACTGAGCGGTGAACTGGGGCTGGCTGATCAGCGGCTTGAGGGCTTCGGGAACCGGGGTTTCATAGTCCAGTGACTTGGCGGGAGAGAGCAAGTAAAGCATGGCCGCTATTCTCGCCCAGCCACCATGACAGACCCGGGCGCGGCCAAGAAAAAGCCCGCCGGAGCAGCTAGCTCGGGCGGGCTGAGCAGGCCGGAGCCCGCAGCGTTTACTTGGCCAGCAGCTGATTCACGGCCGACACATCGTCAGGCTTGAGCTGGCCCGAGGCCTGGCGCAGCTTGAGGCTGGTCATGACCACGTCGTAGCGCGCCTTGGCCAGGTTTTGCTGGGTGTTGAAGAGCTGAGTCTGGGCATTGAGCACGTCCAGATTGACCCGCACGCCGACCTTGTAGCCCAGTTGCGTGGCTTCCAGCGCCAGCTTGGACGAGGACTCGGCCGCTTCCAGCGCCTTGACCTGTGCGGTCAGCGACTGCACGCCGAAGAAGGCACGCTTGGTGCCCTCGGACACGGCGCGACGGGCGTAGTCGAGGTCGTTGCGCGACTTCTCTTCCAAGGCCAGGGTTTCCTTGATGCGGTTCTGCGTGGCGCCGCCGGTGTAGAGCGGCAGGCTCAGGGTCACGCCGAGGCTGGCCGTGCCAGTCGTGCCCTTGAGCTGGGCACCGGAACCACGAGCATCCTGGGCGCCCAGAGTACCGTTCAAATCGACCGTCACGCCGTCAGCCGCGCGGGCCTTGCCGATCTCGAGCTTGGCCACATCGAGGCCAATGCGGGCCTTGCGAATCAGCGGGTGCATCTCTTCCGCTTGAGCGACCCAAGGATCCACGGTCAGCGGCGTCACGGCCGGCAGGGCCACGGGCACGGCCAGGGGCTTGGGCGTCACACCGTTACGACCGACCAGTTGGTCCAGGGTCACGCTCTTGATGCGCAGATCGTTCTCAGCCGCGATCTCGGTGGCCAGGGCCAGGTCGTAGCGGGCTTGCGCTTCGCGGGTGTCCGTGATGGTTTGGGTACCGACTTCGAAATTGCGCTTGGCCGAGGCCAGCTGCTCAGAAATCATGGCCTTGCTGGCGCGCGCCGTGCCGAGCACGTCTTGTGCACCCAACACATCGAAATAGGCTTGCGCGACACGCACGATCAGGTCCTGCTCGGCGCTCTCCAGGTCGGCCTGGGCAACGGTCAGACCCAGTTGAGCCTGGGCGATGGTCAGCTTGTTGCCCGGGTTGTACAAGGCGTACTTGCCTTGCAAACCGGCCGACAGCGTGCTGGCACCGACACGGCCGATTTTCGGCGGGTCGGTCTCGTCGCGCTTGGCCGTCACCCCAAGGCCAAGGCTGGGCCGCGCCAAGGCATCGGCCTGAGCCGCCTTGTACTGGGCCGAATCCGCCAGCGCACGGGCCGACAGAAACTGCGCATCGAAAGCGCGGGCCGCGTCGTACAGCTCCTGCAGACTTTGCGCCTGAGCGCTGCCAGCGCCGGCCATCAACAGCGCCAGCGCCATGCCGATACGGCTCAGGGCACGGCCCGGGTTGGAGGAATGGCGCGAATTAATAGCACGTGGGTCACGCATGAGCTTCCTTGTCAGCGATTAGCTTTTTGAGTCCTGAGCCGTGATCCTAGCGGGATGCACGCTTGTTGGGTTTGGTCATCAATAGCGCGGCACGCCAGGGTCCACCTGCAGCGACCACGCGTCAATGCCACCGGCGAGGTTATAGACGGAATCGAAGCCCTGGCGCTGCAGAAATGCGACGACTTGCTGACTTCGCATGCCGTGATGGCAATAACAGACGATGGATTGCAGGCGGTCGAGCTCGTCCAGACGCTCGGGCAGCTGCCCCATGGGAATCAACAGCGCCGGTACGCCCTCGATGCGAATGCTGGCCAGCGCCGCTTCCCAGGGCTCACGCACATCCAGAAGCAGCGGCAAGCGCGCCGCGTCCGCCCCAGGTGCGCTGCGCGCACACAGCGCGTGAAAATCAGTCACGCTCAGCGAGGGCTGCATCTCAGAACTGGAAGCTGCTGCGCTCGGCGAAGCCTTGCAGGCGAGCTGCCACGGTGTCGAAGAGCTCGGTCGTGCGGTAGTTCTTCTCGTCCACGCGGGTGATCAGCTGGGCGCGCATCACCGGCTCTTCGCCCACGATGGCGGCCAAGCGGCCTCCGACCTTGAGCTGAGCCAGCAGCGCCGCCGGCACCTCGGCCACCGAGCCCGACAGCAAGATCACGTCAAACGGAGCTTCCTTGGCCAAGCCTTGGGAGCCATCTTGCTCCAGCACGGTCACGTTGAGCACACCGGCGCGCTTGAGGTTGAGCGTGGCCTGGGCAGCCAGCTCGGGGTTGATTTCCAGGCTCAGCACGCGCTGAGCGCGGTGGCCCAGCAGCGCGGCCATGAAGCCACTACCGGTGCCGACTTCCAGCACCTTCTCATGGCGCGCCACCTTCAGCTCTTGCAGCAGGCGGGCCTCGACGCGCGGGGCCAGCATCCGCTGGCCGCCGGCCAGGGCCACTTCGGTGTCCATGAAGGCCAGGCCCTTGCTGGCCGGCGGCACGAAATCTTCGCGCTTGACCACGGCCAGCAGCTGCAGCACGCCAGCGTCCAGCACGTCCCAGGGGCGGATCTGCTGTTCGATCATGTTGAAGCGGGCTTGTTCGATGTTCATCTCAGTCAGTCTTTCCGTGTTGTGCTGTCAATCCGCGGCGGCGGCGTCGGCCATGCCCGGTACAGCGGGAATTCTATTTCCTGTCCAGCGCCGTTTCGCCCAGGCGGCCAGATCGTCCAGATAGCAATAGATCACCGGCACCACCACCAAGGTCAACAGCGAGGAGGTGATCACCCCGCCAATCACCGCCTGCCCCATGGGCGCGCGCTGCTCGGAGCCCTCGCTCAGAGCAAAAGCCAGGGGCACCATGCCGAAGACCATGGCCAGGGTGGTCATCAGAATCGGCCGCAGCCGCACATGGGCCGCATGCAACAAGGCCGCCTCGCGCTCCATGGGTTCCTGATCCACCCCGTTGCCATGCTGGCCGGCCCGCGAGCGGATGGCGAAGTCGATCAAAAGAATGGCGTTCTTGGTCACCAGACCCATCAACATGACGATGCCGATGACGCTGAACATATTGAGCGTGGAGCGGAACAAGAGCAGCGCCAGGAACACACCCACCAGGGTCAGCGGCAGCGAGCTCATCAGCGCCAGCGGCTGCAAGAAGCTCTTGAACTGGCTGGCCAAGATCATGTAGATGAAGACCACGGCCAGGCCCAGTGCGCCCACGGCGTACTGGAAGGACTCGTTCATATTCTTGGTCGAGCCGCCGAAGCTGTAGCGGTAACCAGGCGGGAAGGCGGTCTCGTCCAACACCTTCTTGATGTCGGCCGACACCTCACCCGAGCTTCGACCCAGGGCGTTGGCGTCGATGGTGATCTCGCGCGCCATATCGCGGCGGTTGATCTGGTTGGGCCCGGTCGAGGCCTTCACATCGGCCAGCTGAGACAGGGCCATCACCCGCGGCATGCCGTCGGCGGCAGCCGGCAGATTGATGGGCATGCGCTGCAAGTCAGTCAGAGAGTCGCGACTTTGTGGACCTAAGCGCACCAGCACATCGTAGTTCTCACCGTCCGAGGCGCGCCAGTTGCCCACGGTGGTGCCGGCCAGCAAGGTGCGCAGCGTGCCCGCCAGAGCATTGACGTTGAGGCCGGCATCAGCCGCCACATCGCGCTTCACCTCGACCGACACCGTCGGCTTGTTGGGCTTGAGCGTGGTGTCCAGGTCCACCAGGCCGGGGATCTTCTGCAGCCGCGCAACCACCTGCTTGGAGATGCGCTCCAGCTCGCCCAAGTCGCTGCCCTGGATGGAGAACTGCAAGCTCTTGCCGCCGCCCAGATCGGTCTGGCCGATGTTGGTGACGGTGATGCCGGGCACGGTGGCCAGGCGCTGGCGCATCGGTTCAGCCAGATCGGCCACGCTGCGCTGGCGATCCTTGCGGTCCACCAGGCGCACGTAGATGGCACCGTAAATCTTGCCGGCAGCAAAGCCGCTGTTGATGGTGGCCACGGTGTAGCGCACCTCGGGCAGCTCGCGCAGCAAGGCGTCGATCTGCTTGGCGCGCGCCTCGGTCACCTCCAGGGCCGAGCCCACGGGCGTGTAGAAATTGATCTGCGTCTCCGACAGGTCGGCCTTGGGCACGAACTCCTTGCCCACCCCGGCCAGCAGCACAAAGCTGGACAAGAAGGTCGCCAGCGCGATCAGCAGGGTTGCGCCCTTGTGGCGCAGCGACCAGGCCAGAATGCGCTGATAGCCCGCCGACAACCAGTTGGTGAAGCGGTCCACCGCGCCGGTCACACGACCCAAGGTCTTGTCGTAGAGCGTCACCGGCGGCCCGCGGTGCACGCCATGCGCCTGCGGGTCATGCCAGACGCTGGACAGCATCGGGTCCAGGGTGAAGCTCACAAACATGGAGATCAGCACCGCCGCGACGATGGTGATGCCGAACTCATGAAAGAACTTGCCGACGATGCCGCCCATGAAGCCGATGGGCAGGAACACCGCGACGATGGACAAGGTGGTGGCCAGCACCGCCAGGCCGATCTCGGCCGTGCCATCGAGCGCCGCCTGGCGCGGCGTGGCGCCCATCTGCACATGGCGTACGATGTTCTCGCGCACGACGATGGCGTCGTCAATCAACAAGCCCACGCACAGGCTCAGCGCCATCATGGTGATGTTGTTGATGGTGAAACCGAAGGCATACATGAACAAGAACGTGCCGATCAGGGCGATCGGCAGGGTCAGGCCGGTGATGACGGTCGAACGCCAGCTGTTCAGGAACAGGAACACGATCAGGATGGTCAGCGCCGCGCCTTCGAACAGGGTGCGTTTGACATTGGCCACCGAGACGCGAATCGCTCGCGAGTTGTCGCGGTTGACCTCGACCTTGACGCCCGGCGGGGTCAGGTCTTGCGCGTCTTTCAGCGCGCGCTGCAGGCCATCGACCACCTCGATGGTGTTCTCGCCCTGGCTCTTCTGCACGCTCAGCAGCACCGTGCGCTGGCCGTTGTAGAGCGCCAGACTTTCCACCTCCTGCGGGCCGTCCACCACATCGGCCACCTGCCAGAGCTTAACCGAAGCGCCGCCCTTGCGTGCCACCACGATGTCGCGGAAGTCCTCGGGCCGCTTGAGCCGGGCATTGATCTGCACCACCCGCTCTTGCTCGAGCGAGCGCAGATTGCCCATGGGCAGTTCCTGGTTCTCGCTTCGCACGGCGGCCAGCACCTGATCCACCGTGATGCCCAGCGCTTCCATGGCCTGCGGGCGCAGCTGCAGCTGGATCTGACGCTGCAGGCCGCCCACCACGCTGACCGAGCCCACGCCGCGCACATTCTCCAGGCGCTTTTGCAGCACCTGGGTGGCCCAGGTGGTCAGCTCTTGCGTGCTCTTCTTGCCGTCTTCCGAGAGGATGGCGACGTTGAAGATGGGCGTGCTCTGCGGGTCGAAGCGCGAGATGCGCGGGTCCTTGACCTCATCGCGCAGATTCGGCCGCATCAGCGCCACTTTCTCTCGCACATCCTCGGCGGCCTTGCGGCCGTCGACATCGAGGTTGAACTCGATGATGACCACCGAGCTGCCCTCGTAGGAACGCGAAGTCAGGGCATTGATGCCGGCCACCGTGTTGACGGCCTCCTCCACCTTCTTGGTGACTTCGCTCTCGACAATCTCGGGCGAAGCGCCCGGATAGTCCATCTGCACCACCACGGTGGGGAAGTCGATATTGGGAAACTGATCGACCGACAGGCGCTGGTAGCTGAACAAGCCCAGCACGACAAAGGCCAGCATGACCATGACGGCCATGACGGGGTTCTGGATGGAAACGCGGGTGAACCACATGGCGGCGACCCGATCAGCGTGAGGCGGCGGCAGGGGCGGAGGCTGAGACCGCCGCGTTGGCTGGCGCCCGACTCACCACGGTGCCCTCCGGCACCTGGCCGGCCGAGAGTGCAAGCAGCAGCGCCCCAGCAGCCACGCCGCTGCGCAGCTCTTGCACCGCCACGCTGCGGCCACCGAACAAGCCTTCGCCGGCCTGCCCCAGCTCCACGGTCTGGGCCTTGACCCGGCCGTCGACCACTTGCAAGACATAGGGCTTGGCCTTGTCCAGGCGCAGGCTGGAGGCGGGCGCGACCAGGGCCTCGCGTTCCTCGAGCAGGATGCGGCCGCGAGCGAACATGCCCTGACGCAGGCCCGGTCGGCCGTCCAGGCGCAGATAGACCATGACCGCACGCGAGCCACTCTGCGTGGCCGGATTGATGCGCGCCACCGTGGCCGGCACCGGCTCCGCCAGACCTTCGATCTGCAACTGCGCCAGGGCACCGGGCTTGAGCCCGACGCTGAGCTCCGGCGCCACGGCCGCTTCCAGATCCAGCTGGCTCAGATTGACGATTTCCAGCACCCGGCCGTCCAGGGCCAGGCGCTCGCCGGGCTGGGCCAGGCGCTGCGCCACCTGGCCGGCAATCGGCGAGATCAGCTGGGCATCAGCCTTGGCCTTGCGCGCCAGGCCGACCGCAGCCTCGGCCGCCTGCAGAGTCGCACGGGCACCGGCAGCGCTGGCGCTGGCGGTCTCCATGGCAGTGGCGGAGATGAAGCCCTGAGCCACCAGGGCGCGGTTGTTGTCCAGATTGCGCTGGGCGATGTCCAGCTGCGACTTGGCCGCGGCGGCATTCTCCTGGGCCTGGCGCAGGCGCAGATCCACCTCGACCGGGTCGATCTGGCCCAGGGCCTGGCCGGCTCGAACCGTGTCGCCTTCGCGCACATCAAGCCGCAGCAACTCACCCGCCACCTTGGCCTTGATCAGCACGGACTCGCGAGCCTTCAGACTGCCGCTGATTTCCAGGGTTTGGGAAAAACGCTGCTTTTGCACCTGAAGCAGGTCCATCTCGGTCAGCATGAGCGCCGGCGGCGTCTTGGCTGCGCTTGCACCCGCTGCGCCGGGCTGACGGCTCTGCATCCATTTGCCGCCCAGGGCGAGCAGAACAATCAAGCCCAGCACGGGCACAGCAATCTTCATCCAAGGCTTCATGCGCGGAACACTCTCAGGCAAGACGCGGCAGTGGCCGCGCGAACAGCATTGCAACTTCTGCCAGTCAGACAGCTGGCGATGGCCGGGCCGCAGCATACCCAGCAGGAGCCGGGTGCGCTGGCAGCGACGGCCCCGATTGTGAGGCAGGCTCGCACGGTCAGCAGGTAAAGAATCTTATGCGGGCTCAGTCAGCCCGCCCGAAGCGCTGAAACCCGGGCGGGCTATCATCGCGGCCATTTCAAAACCGAGAGGGAGTGCCCTGCGTGGACATCGTTTTGCTGATCAAGGCCGCCATCATGGGCATCGTCGAGGGGCTGACCGAGTTCCTGCCCATCTCGTCCACCGGACACCTGATCCTGACCGGCGCCCTGCTCGGCTTCGACGATGCCAAGAGCAAGGTCTTCGACATCGCCATCCAGACCGGCGCCATCTTCGCCGTCATCCTGGTCTACTGGCAGCGCCTGCGTGAAGTGGCCACAGGTCTAGGCTCGGATGCCCGCGCCCGCCGCTTCACCCTCAATGTCGCCATAGGCTTTCTGCCGGCCGTGATCCTGGGCCTGCTGTTTGGCAAGGCCATCAAGGCCCATCTGTTCACACCCACCGTGGTGGCCAGCACCTTCATCATCGGCGGCTTCATCATCCTCTGGGCCGAACGCCGCCAGCAGGCCGCCGTGCGCATCGCCCATGTGGACGATATGACGCCGCTGGACGCGCTCAAGGTCGGCCTGATCCAGTGTCTGGCCATGGTGCCGGGCACCAGCCGTTCGGGCTCCACCATCATCGGCGGCATGCTGATGGGCCTGTCGCGCAAGGCCGCGACTGACTTCTCCTTCTTCCTGGCCATCCCGACCCTGATAGGCGCCGGCGCCTACAGCCTGATCAAAGAGCGCGCCCTGCTCAGCATGGCCGATGTGCCCATGTTCGCGGTCGGCCTGCTGTTCTCCTTCATCAGCGCCTGGGTCTGCGTGCGCTGGCTGCTGCGCTACATCTCCAGCCACAGCTTTGTGCCCTTCGCCTACTACCGCATCGTCTTCGGCGTGATCGTGCTGGTGACGTCCTACTTCGGCATCATCGTCTGGAAGGACTGAGTCCGGCTCCGCTGCCAGCGGCTCCAGGCCCGACACAACACCCACATCAGGCCCAGCACGCCCAGCCAGGCGCCGTAACAGACCCACAGCGAGGGCGCATAGCCGGCCGGCATGTGTGCCCCGTCGCTGGGCAAGGCGCCGTAGCGCAGCCAGTACCAGGCGCCCGCCAGCCCATGGATCATGG
The DNA here is from genome assembly GCF_025717675.1 of Paucibacter sp. DJ2R-2. Classification (GTDB taxonomy): domain Bacteria; phylum Pseudomonadota; class Gammaproteobacteria; order Burkholderiales; family Burkholderiaceae_C; genus Paucibacter_A. The sequence continues at coordinate 69,465 of NZ_JAJIRT010000010.1, read as the reverse complement.
CGATGTGCAGCAGGTAGAAAAACTGCGCGTGGCGGCCGAACAGCATCAGCGGCGCGGGCGCTTGCAAACTCCCGCCCTCCATCGCTCGCTCCAGCAGGGCCAGCGCGGCCAGGGTGAAGGCCCCGGTGATGGCCAAGTAGAGCAGCGAGGGCGGGTATTTGTGCACGTCGATGAAGGCCAGGGCCTCATGCCAGAGCGGCCGGCCCTGGGCCACCCAGGGATGCGGGTCGCCGTAAAGACCCGTGGCACGCAGCAGCACAAAACCCAGCAACAAGCCCAGGGCCGCCAGCAGCAGGAAGCGTTGACGCTGCGCCGCCGGCCAGCGAAGCAGCGGCCCGAGCGCATAGCCGGCCGCCATCCAGCCGATCCAGGGCATCAGCGGATACACCACCATCACCCCCGGCCCGGCGGCGGCCGGCTTGAAGTAGCCGCCCTGGTGCCAGAGCATGAAGGCCCGGCTGGCACCCTCGCCATGCCAGGCATCGAGCAGGTTGTGCGGCAGGATCAGGCCGGCGGCCACGGCGATCACGGCCCAGCGCGGCAGCCAGATCAGCAGGCCCAGCGCCATCATGGCCACGCCGATCGCCCAGATCACTTGCAAGATCAGGGTCTCAAAACCAAACTGCCAGCTGAAGCTGACCCAGCTCAGCTCCAGCAGCACCAGCAAAGCACCCCGGCCCAGCAGATAGCGACTCATGTCCGCACGGCTGTGCCGCTGGCCGCGCAGCCAGGCCGACATGCCTGCCAAGAGCACAAAGGTCGGCGCGCACAAATGCGTGATCCAACGCGTCAGAAACCAGGCCAGGCTGCTCTGACTCAGGTCCAGCGGGTTGAAATTCAAGGGGGCGAAGAAGTCGCGCGTGTGGTCCAGCGCCATCAGCGCCACCACCAAGCCGCGCAGCAGATCGATGGCGCTGAGCCGATGGGCCGAGGGTCTGGCGCCGGTCTCCGAGGGCTTTAAACCCGCGCCTCCCGAGGCGGCCTCGCTTGCCTGTCTCATCGCTGCCCCCTCCCGTCGCCGCGGGCAAAGCCGCGATGGTAGGCAGGGCAAGGCGCCGGCGCAGCACGTAAAATCCCTGCCCATGACGATCACGATCAAATCCGGCGCCGACATTCCGGCCTTGCGCATTGCCGGGCGCCTGGCCTCCGAGGTGCTGGACATGCTGACCCCGCATGTCAAACCGGGCATCACCACCGAACAACTCGACAAGCTGGCGCATGACTACATCGTCAATGTCCAGCAAGCGATTCCCGCGCCGCTGAACTACACGCCGGCCGGCTACATCCCCTACCCCAAGTCCATCTGCACCTCGATCAACCACCAGGTCTGCCACGGCATTCCCAATGACCGGGCGCTGAAGAACGGCGACATCGTCAACATCGATGTCACCGTGATCAAGGATGGCTGGCATGGCGACACCAGCCGCATGTTTGTGGTCGGCGAGGGCTCGATCGCCGCCAAGCGCCTGTGCGCCTTTACCTACGAGGCCATGTGGAAGGGCATCGCCAAAGTCAAGCCCGGCGCTCGCCTGGGCGACATCGGACATGCCATCCAGAGCTATGCCGAGAGCAACGGCTTTTCCATCGTGCGCGAGTTCTGCGGCCACGGCATCGGCCAGGTCTTCCATGAAGAGCCGCAGGTGCTGCACTACGGCCGCCCCGGCACGCTGGAGGAGCTGGTGCCTGGCATGGTCTTCACGATTGAGCCCATGATCAATGCCGGCCGCCGCGAGATCAAGGAAACCGGCGATGGCTGGACCATCGTCACCAAGGACCGCTCGCTGTCGGCCCAGTGGGAACACACGCTGATGGTCACCGAGACCGGCTACGAGGTCTTCACTCTGTCCGAGGGCAGCCCCGCCCTGCCCGCCTTCATCACCAGCACCTGCACCTGAGAGGCGCCGCCATGGCCAGCAGCATCACGGAGCTGCGCCAGCAGCTCAAGGGCGGCAAGCAGGCGCTGATCGAAGCGTTCCGCGCCGCGCCGCCGACCCAGCGCGCCGCCGAGCGTCTGCTGCGCCAGCTGGCCCGCCATGTCGACGGTGTGCTGCAGCAGCTCTGGGCCCAGGCCGAGATGCCGCCCGGTTTCTGTCTGGTGGCCGTGGGCGGTTATGGCCGCGGCGAGCTCTTCCCCTACTCCGATGTCGATGTGCTGCTCTTGCTGCCGGACGGGGTCGAATCGCACCAGCCCGGCGCCGTCAAGCAAAGCATCGAAGCCTTCATCACCGCCTGCTGGGACATCGGCCTGGAGCTGGGCTCCTCGGTGCGCACACTTGGTGAATGCCTGCAGGAAGCATCCGCCGATGTGACGGTGCAGACCGCCCTGCTAGAAGCCCGGCCGCTGGCCGGCGCACGCGCGCTGTTCAAGCAGATGGTGCAGGGCCAGCATGCGCATCTCGACGTCAGCGCTTTCTTGCGCGCCAAGACGCTGGAGGCCCGACAGCGGCACACGAAATTCGAGGACACGCCCTACTCGCTGGAACCGAATTGCAAGGAAAGCCCGGGCGGCCTGCGCGATCTGCAGGTGCTGATCTGGATCGCCCGCGCCGCCGGCCTGGGCCATACTTGGAAAGCCCTGGCCGCACGTGGCCTCATCACGGCCTTCGAGAGCCGCCAACTGCAGCGCAACGAAGGCCTGCTCAAGCTGATCCGGGCCCGCCTGCATGCGGTGGCCGGCCGACGCGAAGACCGCCTGGTCTTCGACCTGCAGACCGCCGTGGCCGAGAGCTTCGGTTACCAGTCCAGCAAGGCCCAGCGCGCCTCGGAAGTGCTGATGCGGCGTTTCTACTGGGCAGCCAAGGCCGTGACCCAGCTGAACCAGATCCTCTTGCTGAATCTGGAGGAACAGATCAACGGCTCCCAGCAGGGTCTGATGCGCCCCATTCCGGGCCATGAGCAGCAGTTCCTGGACCGCGCCGGCATGCTGGAAGTGGCCAGCGACGAGCTCTACGAGCGCGAGCCCCATGCCATCCTGCGCACCTTTCTGGTCTACCAGCAGACGCCCGGCATCAAGGGCTTGTCGGCCCGCACCTTGCGCGCGCTCTACAACGCCCGCGCGCAAATGGACGCGGCCTTCCGCCGCGACCCGGTGAACCGCGCCACCTTCATGCAGATCCTGCGCCAACCCGAGGGCCAGACCCACGCCTTCCGGCTGATGAACCAGACCTCGGTGCTGGGGCGCTACCTTTGGGTGTTCCGTGGCATCGTCGGCCAGATGCAGCACGATCTGTTCCACGTCTACACGGTGGACCAGCACATCCTGATGGTGCTGCGCAATGTGCGGCGCTTCTTCATCCCAGAGCATGCGCACGAGTACGCCTTCTGCTCGCAGCTGGCGGCGCAGTGGGACAAGCCCGAGCTGCTCTATATCGCCGCCCTCTTCCACGATGTGGCCAAGGGCCGCGGCGGTGACCATTCCGAGCTCGGCGGTGACGACGCGCGGCGCTTCTGCCGCGACCACGGCCTGAGCAAAGAGGACAGTGAGCTGGTCGTCTTCCTGGTTCAGCACCATCTGACCCACTCGCGTGTGGCGCAAAAGGAAGACCTGTCCGAACCCGAAGTGATCCAGCGTTATGTCGCCACCGTCGGTGATGCCCGCCACCTGACGGCGCTCTACCTGCTGACCGTGGCCGACATCCGCGGCACCAGCCCCAAGGTCTGGAATGCCTGGAAGGGCAAGCTGCTGGAAGACCTCTACCGCTTGGCCCTGCGCGCCCTGGGCGGCGCCCAACCCAATCTGGCCGCCGACATTGAGGCGCGCAAGAACGAAGCGCGCCACAGCCTGGCCCTGCACTCCATGCTGCCCGGCACCGAGACCGCGCTCTGGGACACCCTGGCTATCAGTTACTTCGCCCGTCATGAAGCGGGCGAGCTGGCCTGGCATGCACGCTCGCTCTGGCGCCATGTGCAGACCGCCACGCCGGTGGTCCAGGCCCGGCCCTCGCCGATTGGCGAAGGCCTGCAGGTGCTGGTCTATTCGCCAGACCGCCAGGACCTGTTCGCCCGCATCTGCGGATACTTCGACGGCGCCGGCTTCAACATCCTCGATGCCAAGGTCCACACCACCCGACGCGGCTTCGCCCTGGATACCTTCCAGGTCATCAGCCCCGATCTGGAACTGCACCACCGAGACCTGGTCTCCCTGGTTGAAACCAAGCTGAGCCAGGCCTTGCTGGCCCAAGGCCCGTTGCCCGAGCCGCGCCGTGGCCGGCTCTCGCGCCGGGTCAAGAGCTTCCCCTACACGCCGCGCATTGCCCTGCGACCCGATGAACGCGGCCAGGCCTGGCTGCTGTCCATCAGCACCAGCGACCGCGCTGGCCTGCTTTACGCGATTGCCCGGGTGCTGGCCCGCCACGGCATCAATCTTCAGCTGGCCAAGATTTCCACCTTGGGCGAGCGGGTGGAAGACACCTTTCTCGTCGATGGGCCTGCGCTGCAGCAGAACCGCGCCCAGCTTCAAATCGAGAGTGAATTGCTCGACGCAGTGAGCCTGCCCGCCTGAGCAGAGTGCAGCGCGGGCGCCATCCAGTGGCCCACCCGTGTTTGTCTTGATGGGCATCAAGGACATGACCGTGCGAGCATGGCACCATTGCTGCTGAGACCTGATCCCGCCCATGCCCTTCCTGGACACCGAAAAAGCCCTGGCCCAATCACGCAAATTCGGCGTGAAGCCCATTCCTGCCCTGCGCCCTCTGGGTTGGCTGGCACGCGGCTGGCACGATATGTGGCGCTGCCCTGGGGCCTCCCTGGCCCACGGCTTGGCCATGGCCCTGGCCGGCAGTCTGATCGTGCTGCTGGCGCGCCACCATTTCTGGCTGCTTGCCGGGGCCTTCAGCGGCTTCCTGTTGGTCGCACCCATCCTCGCCACCGGCCTTTATGTCATCAGCCGTGACCTGGAGCTGGGTCGGACCCCGAGCCTGCACACCGTGCTGCACACCTGGTGGCCGCGCGACGGGCGCCTGGTGGTGTTCGGCGTGCTGCTGGCCTTTGCCGGCACGGGCTGGGTGATGACGTCCGCCTCGCTGATCACCGGCTTCAGTGGCCACGCCATCCGCGAACCGATCGATTTCGTGCGCCATGTTGTGCTCAACGAAGACTCTCACCTGTTCGAGGCCTGGTTGGCCCTGGGCGCCTTGCTGGCCGCGCCGGTGTTTGCCTCCACCCTGGTCGCCGTGCCCCTGCTGCTGGACCGCGACATCGGCGTGCTTGGCGCCGTCTTCACCAGTTGGCGCGTGGTCATGGAGTACCCCGCACCGGTGGCCTTGTGGGCCGCAATCATCATGCTGCTGACCCTGCTGGGCATGGCCACTTTCATGGTCGGCCTGGTGCTGATCGTGCCCTTGCTGGGCCATGCCAGCTGGCATGCCTACCGCGATCTGGTCAGCGTTCACGACTGAACGCCGAGCTACAGACGCCGAGATCGGACCGAAAGACACCAGGATGTTTGGATACAGCGAACAGGAACTCGCCCAGTTTTGCCTCACCTGGGGCGTGGGCGGCTTCATGGCCTATATGGTGTTCATCATCCTGCAGTTGGCCCGTGAATCCAAGGCTGGCCGCTTCGGCACCTTCATCCTGCTGCTGGGCCTGGGCTTCGGCCTGGTGGGCTTCCTGGCCAAGGGCGTGATCAAGTACTTCATGGCCGGCATCGTCTGATGAGTTTGCGGGAGACCTTGAGCCGAACCTTCAAGCATTCGCTGCTGGAGGACGTGCAGGCCATCGTCACCGGCACCTTGTTCGTGGCCCTGGGTGTGGCCTTGTTCAAGCAGGCCGGCATGCTGACGGGCGGCACCGTGGGCATCGCCTTTTTGCTGCACTACAGCCTGGGCCTGCCTTTCGGCGCCTTGTTCTTCTGCATCAACCTGCCGTTTTACTGGCTGGCCTACCGGCGCATGGGGCTGCCCTTCACGCTCAAGACCATCGCGGCCGTCAGCCTGATGGCTGTGCTGGCCGAGGTGCTGCCACGCTGGTTGCAGTTCGCCGAGCTCAATATTTGGTTCGCCGCCATCACCGGCGGCCTGTTGATTGGCGCCGGCATGCTGATCCTGTTCCGCCACCGCGCTTCGCTGGGCGGGCTCAATGTGCTGGTGCTGTATCTGCAAGAAAAACGCGGCTGGCGCGCCGGCTATGTGCAAGCGGGGCTGGACGGTTTGATCCTGCTCTGCGCCCTGGGCTTTGTCGCGCCTGAGCGTGTCGGCATGTCCTTGCTGGGCATGGTGGCCATCAATGCCGCCCTGGCCATCAACCACCGACCCGGCCGCTATATGGCGGTGTCCTGAAAGTCACCGACCAGACTGCTCAACGTGGATGGGGGAATCGGTTCGTCAACCGGATAGGCGGGATGCTCGCAGCCGATATTGGCCGGTGTGCCAATGCGCAGGGCATCGCGCTGCTCGGGGCTGAACTCGAAGCGCAGGAAATGCACGGCTGAGGGCTTGTCCGGGGCAGCTCCGGGCGCCACGGGCGGTAAGTCCTCATTGGCCAAGGCATAGACGCGCTCCATGCCTTGCACCTCGACAAAAAAGCGCTGCTCAGCGCCCTGCAGCGCCGGCAATTCGACCTCGCGCTGCTGGGGGTCGGCGAACTCGATCAGCAAGCTGGCCCGCCAATTGCTGCCACTGGGCAGCAAGCGCGCATAGAGACTCAGTTCTCGCTCGATGTCCTCGGGCTCAACCAGGCGCTCGGCCAGCAAGACCTCCTGCAGCTGGTAACGCAAGGTCTGTTCGCTCTCGAACTGCAAGCTCATGTGTTCGCCCAGCAGCACCGAGCGACGGCGCCGGTACTCCTGGATCTCGGCTTGATGGGCCCGCCGGTATTCGCCGTAGTCCTCCAGACTGAGGAGACTTTCCGCGCTGATGCTCATGGCCTGGTCCTCATCCCTGATCCGTCCCCGTCGATGCTGCTCGTTCAGCCCCAGTTACGGCCAAGCTGCAGCACGCCCATGGTAGCGCGGCCTCGGCCGCGTCAAAGCAAAGCGCTGTACCAGCGCAGATCAAGCAGCTTGCGCGCCAGTTGGTGGCTGCGGCCCTGAGGATCCGCCAAATCATGAAGGATGTCGAAGTGATTGCAGCCGGCAATCTCTTCACAGATCGGCACCGCTCGCCGCCCCCAGGCCTGACGGATCAAGCGATTCTGACGACGAAACTCCTCACTCTCTTCGCTGCCGCAGATGGCATAGAGAGGCGTGTCAGGCGCTGGAAAATGAACCGGGCTCAAACGCCGCACCGACTCAGCATCGAGCTTGAGGTCAGACTGCAGGAAGGGAGTCTGGCGCAAGGGCGCCAGGTCATGCACGCCCGAGATCGACAGTACGCCCTTGACCAGATGGCGAGGCAAATCAGGCGCCACCACTTTCCAGTCGCAGCAGCTCAGCATGCTGGCCAGGTGCCCGCCCGCCGAATGGCCGACAAGGACGATGCGGTTAGGGTCGCCGCCGTGATCGGCTGCATGGCGCCACACCCAGGCCAGGGCCTGCACCAGTTGCAAAGGAATGCGCTCCATGCCGACCGAGGGACACAAAGCGTAGTTGGGAACCACCACCATGGCCCCTTCATCCGTGAAGGCACTGGCCACGAAAGAATGGTCCGCCTTGTCGAGTGCGCGCCAGTAGCCGCCATGCAGAAACACCAGCACCGGCGCCTGCGCGGTGGCGGTCGGAAACACATCCAGGCGCTCCGAGGGCGCATCGCCATAGGCAATGTCGAGTTCGCAGAGCGCCTGCTCCCGGACCAGCTGCGAAGCCCGACTCCATCGGTCCAGCAACACCGCACTGTCGGCGACCCGGGCGCGATTGTTGTACTGCGCGTCAAACCACTCGGCACTGCGACGAAGCATGGAAGGTCCTCAGAGTCAGAATTGCATCGGTTGCCGCGCAATCAGGGGCCACTCAATCACGGGCCGAGCCAGCATGCCAAGGCTGCCTGCGCCTGTCCAGACCGACAACACAGAGATGTCGTTTCAAACGCGATGAGCGCAGGCCTTTAGCAGCCTGGGGAACATCGTGTCCCAGCGAATCCGCCGGCAGCAAGATCTGACCCCCTGGGCGAGCTATGCGTTTGTGGCCATTGGGCTAAGGAAGTGATGGCAGCGAAAGCAAAGCAGCAGTTACGCCACTGCAGCCGTGTCGCTGCGCGTGCCACCCTGGTTGTCCGTCCAGGACACTTTGACGGTGTCGCCTTGCTTGGCGCCTTTCAGGGAGAAATCCAGATTGGGGTTTCTCGCCACATTTGGACCCAAGTCCACGCTCAGAACTTCTTTGCCATTCAGCTCGGTCTTCACGGTCTGGATGTAGCGGGCAGCGATGGTCTTGCCGGCAGCATCAAGCCGCAGGCCACTTTCCATTTCATGCGTGATCGCCACTCGCACAGCGAGCTTGTCGCCACTCAATCGCAGGCGGATTCGAATCGGACTTGCCATGGGAATGTCTCTCCTGATCTCAGCACCGGACCGGCGCACCGCTGACACCGTCCGCCCGCAAGCCTCGGGCCGGTTTCGCATCGGCACCGCAAGCACCCATGGCGACCTTGACTTCCTTCTGCGCAAACAAGACCTTCTTGTCCTGTGTGATGGCCACGGCAAACACCACCGAACTGCGCGCCAGCCGCAAACGCGTGGACGCCTCGGCCTCAAGTTCCGCACCCAAATTGAACACGGCGGCCAAGGCCGTCGGTGCACCGTCGAGCAAGAACATGACTTGCTTGACACCGGCAAGGCTGCAAGCGGCTGACACGGCCACGGAGGCGCCATCTTCGGCAATATCAGGGGCCTGGATGCTCACATCACGGCTTTCGACTGGCGCCGCATAGCCCAAGGCCTTCAAGGCCTCGTTCATGGTCTTGGCATCGAATGCGGCTCGACCTGCACCGGGAGTTGGCGCTTGCGCGCAGGCCAATTCAGCCAGGGCACCTCCACCCAAGAGCAAAGCCGCCACTCGAGCACCGGCCGTCAAACAAACTCTGCGCTTGATCATCATGTTCTTCTGAGGCTTCACTCGTCTCCCCTCGTCCAGGGCCGCTGCGTTGAAAACCTCCACTCTATCCGCTCTACGCCGAGCGGCCGAGAGCAGCTCAAGCCATCGCAACGCTGGGGCAAAGAAAAAGCCCCGCAAGCGCATGACTTGAGGGGCTTTCAGGCTTGGTGGGCGGTGCAGGGTTCGAACCTGCGACCCCTGCCGTGTGAAGGCAGTGCTCTACCACTGAGCTAACCGCCCGGTTGTCTTGGTCGCGTCATTTGACTCGCTCGGCTCACTCGTCTTTCGACTTGCAAACTTCGCTAACCGGGAAGCCCACGATTATGCCATGAGATTTTGAGTGCCGCAAGAATTTACTCGAAAACTTCGCAGCAACTCGGTCAAGCCCCGTCCTGCCAGACCCGCTTGCCGCCGCTGCTCTTGTCCAACTCGCCCAGCACTTTGGTGTGGGCAGCGAGCTCGGCCTCGTCGGCGCGCAGCACCGGCAGCTGGAAGCTGCGCAGGTCCACCGCCGCGAGCTTGAACTCAGCCGAATTGCTGTCGCTGCCAGCATCGTCAATCAGCAGCGCATCCTGGCCGCGGGTCATGTTGATGTAGACGTCGGCCAGCAGCTCCGCGTCCAGCAAAGCGCCGTGCAGCGTCCGGCCGGAGTTGTCCACTTCCAGACGACGGCACAGCGCGTCCAGGGAATTGGCCTTGCCCGGGAACATCTCGCGCGCCATCAGGAGCGTGTCGCGTACGCCGCCGACGATGTCGGTGATGGGCGGCTTGCGCAGGCGCTTGAGCTCGGCGTTGACGAAACCGATGTCGAACGGCGCGTTATGAATGACCAGCTCGGCGCCGGCCAGGAACTCAAGCAGTTCCTCAGCGACCTCGGCGAACTTGGGCTTGTCGGCCAGGAAGGCCTCGGTCAGGCCGTGGACGCGGAGCGCGTCCTCATGGCTGGCCCGCTCGGGGTTGATGTAGAGGTGGAGGTTGTTGCCGGTCAGCTGGCGGTTGATCATCTCAACGCAGCCGACTTCAATCACACGGTCACCGCCCTCGGCCTGCAGGCCGGTGGTTTCGGTGTCGAAGAAAATTTGACGCATTCGTAGTCAGTCAGCTCGGGGAGGACAGGGAAACAGAGCGCGCATCGCTCAGGCCGCATGGCGGCGGCTGGCCCAAAGCCAGATCGCCAGCCCGGCCGCGATCATGGGCAGGCTCAGCCATTGTCCCTGACTCAGCTGCAGGGCCCGCAGGCCCAGGAAATCATCGGGCTGGCGGAAAAACTCGGTGACAAAGCGCTGCGCGCCGTAGCCGATCAAGAACAGGCCCGAGACCTGGCCCGTCAAGCGCGGCCGCCGGGTGTAGAACCACAGCAAGGCAAAGAGGAACACGCCCTCCCCGAGCAATTGGTAGAGCTGGGACGGGTGGCGCGGCTCGGGCGAGCCCGATTGCGGAAACACCATGGCCCAGGGCAAGCTGGGGTCTGCAAAACGGCCCCAGAGCTCGCCATTGATGAAGTTGCCAAGTCGGCCAGCGGCCAGGCCGGTGGGCACGCAGGGCGCGATCAGGTCGGTCACCTCGAAGAAGCTGCGGCCGCGCAATTTGGCAAACAGCGCCATGGCGACGATCACACCGAGCAAGCCGCCGTGAAAAGCCATACCGCCCTTCCAGACCGCGAACACTTCAAGCAAATGGTCGATGTAGTAGTCGGGCTTGTAGAACAGCACATAGCCCAGGCGCCCGCCCAGCACCACGCCCAGCACGCCGAAGAACAGCAAGTCATCGACATCGCGCCGACTCCAGCCCGCCTGTGCATAGGGCGCCTGCTGCACCCGTCGCCCAGCCAGGAACAGGAACATGCCGAAGGCGGCCAGGTACATCAGCCCGTACCAGTGGATGGCCACGGGGCCGAGACGGAGGGCAATCGGGTCGAACTGGGGATGAACCCACATGGCGGCAATCCTGAACGGTGAGGCAAAAAGCAAGCGCGAGCCGCCACGAAGAGCAGCTGCACATCAGGCCGGCATCATAGCCAGCGGCGTCTGTGGGACGCTCGGCCCAGTGCTTGTACCCCTCCGCCATACCGTCGAGTTCACGCGATACTGCCGGCATGTCCGCCCTGCCCGCTCCTTGCTTGGCCACCGCGACCAGCCCCAGGGGACGGTGGCGGCGGTCGCTGCTGCAATACAGCCTGCAGCTCGGCCTGGTTCTGGGCCTGAGCCTACAACTGGCAGCCAGCACCGCACCGCCCTCGGAATCACTGGCGACCGCCAGCGCGCCGCGCCTGCTCGGCTTCGGGGACGCCACACAGCGCCGCATCGTCAGCACATCGCCTCTGGCACAGGCCTGGTTCAACCAAGGCTTGCAGCAGGCCTTCGCCTTCGATGAGATCGAGGCTCGCCGGGCCTTCACGGCGGCCTTGGCCGCTGACCCGCGCTGCAGCATGTGCGCCTGGGGTCTGGCCTGGCAGCATGGCCCGAGCTACAACAACCGCGTCCGCGGCGATCTCGGCGAAGCGCGGCGCTATGCACGCCTGGCCCAGCAGCTCTCGCTGGCCCATCGCGAAGCGCCGCTGGAGCGAGCCCTGGCCGAGGCCATGCTGGAGCGCCTGCAGGAAGGCGATGTCGCCAAGATGCCGGCCGCCACCCTGGCCGTGCTCGAGGCCTGCGGACCGGACACGACAGAGTCGCGCCAGGTCCACCCGCTGGACCGGGTGTTTGAGCGACGCATGCGCATCCTCAGCGAGATGTTCCCCAAAGACCCGGAGCTGCTCGCCTGGTGGGCCGAGGCCTTGTTCGTCATCCACCCCGAACCGTCCGGCCTGGACGCACTTTGGGCGGGCCTGAGCAGCCGCTTGCTCGAAGGCGTGGCTCTTCATCCTCAGCACACGGGACTGATCCACTACCTGAGCCATGCCGCCGACTCGAGCGCCGACGCGCCACGCGCCATCAACGCGGTGCAGAACCTGCAGCATCTGGCACCGGCCTCGCCTCATCTGCAACACATGAGCTCACATCTGCTCGTCAAGCTGGGGCGTTATGCGGAAGCCGTGCAGGCCAACCAGCGTGGGCTGGCAGCGCAGGCCCAACTGGACCAGCAGCTGCAGACGCAGGGCTTCACGGCCGGCATCAACTGGAACCCGCACAACCAACGCTTTCTGTGGATCGCTGCCCAGCTCGGCGGCGACTTCCCCACCGCCCTGGCCATGGCCGAGCAGCTGGCGGCCGAAGCGCCAGACGGCGAATGGGGTGACTTTCTGCGCGGCCTGCCCTGGTTGACCCTGGTGCATTTCGAGCGTTGGCGTGACATCCTCGCCCGCCCGAAGAGCGACGGTGTCAGCCCGCCCCTGTTGGCCCATGCCCGCGGCTTGGCTCGCCTGCGTCTGGGCCTGCTGGCGGACGCGCGCGCCGATGTGGCACTGCTGGAGCACCATCTCGAAGAGGAGTCGCGCAGCGGCCAGGAGCGCAAGCCGGCCCGAGTCGCCTTTGCCACCCTGCTGCTGGCGCCCCTGCAAGCCGAGCAGGCCTGGAGCCGCGGCGACGCCTCGGCAGCATTGGCCACGCTGCGCGAAGCGCTGCGCCTGGAAGCCGACATGAGCCCCAGCGAGCCGCCGCTCTGGGCTGCAAGCGCCCAGCGGTGGTTGGGTCAGATGCTCTTGCGCACGCGGGAGCGGGCAGCCGCCATCGCCACGTTTGAAGCCGACTTGCAGGCCTTCCCGGCCAACCAAGCAGCCAGAGCCGGCCTGGCCGCGGCGCAAGCCTTGCCGCGCTGAGAGCGGCTCAGATCAGCCGAGTTCGGCCAGGCGCTTGCGCACCTCGTCCTGGTTGCGCGGATTGGCTTTCTTGTTGCCAAGAAAACGCTCCAGCACCGTCTTGCCCTGGGCCTTGTCGCCCTTGGCCAGCAGGGCAAAGCCGAGGCGATGGTCGACGGCATAGCGGTCGGCACCTTCGGCCGTACGGGCTCGTTCCAAGGACTTGATGGCTTCGTCGATCTGGCCCGTTTCGCTGAGCAGACGGCCCATGCCGTAATGGCCGGCCGCATGAGCCGGGAAGTCGCGTTGCAGGCGCTCAAAAAGAGGCTTGGCTTTGGCGTACTGTTTCTCAGAAAACAGCTGGATGGCCAGTTGGTAGAGCCCGGCGCGCTGCCCGCTCAGCAAGTCCTTGTCCTCGCCGGCTTTGATGGCGCTGAGCTCGCGCTCGGCCTCGGCCCAGCGCTCTTCCTTGATCTCCACGCGGGCGCGCAGCAGCTTGGCATGCTCGGGCTGGCGGGCCTGAGCGGCGGCCGCCAACTCACGGGCTTTGCTGACGCTGCCACCGGCAATGCCGGGCGCCATCAGATAGAACTGCTGCAGAGCGTCGCGCGCATCAAAGAGCAGAGGATCCAGCTCGACCGCGCGGCTGAGGTTGTCCTTGATCTTGCCGCTGAGGCTGATGGCTTTCATCATGCCGCCGCTCATGGCCTGCACGCCCTGCAGCGAGCCCAGCACATACAAGCATGCGGCCTGGGCCGGCTGACGATCGGCGCAGGCTTGCACCGGCTTGATGGCCGACTCCACGCGTTTGGGGTCGCCCGCCTCCAGAGCCAGCAGGCCCAGAGCCAGCACGGCCTGGCTGTCTTCGGGCTCGGCCTTGAGCCGGGCCTGGGCGGCTTGCTCCAGTTCCGTGCTCTTGCCGGCCTCCAGCCAGTCGCGCCACTGCGGGTCTTTCAGTACTTCGGCCTGGGCAAGCCCGAGGCTGAGTCCCAGGCTCAGGGCCAGCACGCCATATCGAACAGTCTTCACACGCTTCACGGGGGTCTCTCCTGTTGGGGCCTGCGCATTAGAACGAGCGAGAGCGGCCGTGGTTGGCGGGGTATTCACCGAGGACTGAAGGTGGCTTTCGACACTTGCTGCGGCGGCAGGCCAGCGGGCAGCTGAGCCGCCACATGCTCGACAAAACGCCAGACGGCCGGCGCTGCATCGCGCCGCCAGATCAGCCGGGTCTCGCCGCGCGGCATCGGCGGCTGCAGGCCGGCCGGCGGCTGCACGGCACGATAGACCACGCCCGGGCGCTGAAAGCCCTGCATGCTGGCCGGCACCCAGGCCGCACCGATGCCGGCCGACACCAGATTGACGATGGTCTGCATCTGTATGGCCTCCTGCTCGATGCGCGGCTCGCAAGCCTGCGCTCGGTAGACCGCGACGATGGCATCGAAAAGCGAGGGCGCGATGGCGCGCGGAAACATCACCAAGGGTTGGTTCAGCACCTCGGCCAGCGGCAGCTGCTCGCGGCGGGCCAGTGGCGAATCGGCACTCAAGGCCAGCAGCAGCGGCTCGTCTGCGACCTGCAGCGACTCGAAACCCGGCGGCACTGCGCCCAACGCGTGCAGCACAAAACCGGCATCGATCTCGCCGGCCTCGAAGGCTTGCAGCTGAACATCCAGCGTGGCCTCGCGCAGGCTCAGCGCCACATCGGGCACCTGCTCGCGAAAGCCCTTGAGCCAGCGCGGCAGCTCGCCATAGCCCACGGTGGAGACGAAAGCCAGGCGCAGACGCCCGGCGCTGCCGCGAGCCGCCGCCTGGGCCAGCGCCGGTAGTTCCGCCGCCTGGACCAGCAGGCCCTGGGCCAACGGCAGCAAGGCCGCGCCGGCGGGGCTCAGGCTCACCGAGCGGCTGCTACGGATGAAAAGGCTGGCGCCCAGCTCGGCCTCCAGCTTCTGGATGGCCTGGGTCAGCGGCGGCTGGGTCATGTGCAGGCGCTCGGCGGCGCGGCCGAAATGCAGCTCTTCGGCCACGGCAACAAACTGGCGCAGGCTGCGCAGATCCAAGCTCATTGATTCATCCAGCGTATTGATTAAATCTGAATAATATATTTGAAAACCAATCGGCCGTCCGAGATACTGAAGCCACCCCAGCAGGAGACACCACACCATGAGCCAAGACAGCCAGCCCATCCGCTTTGACCGCCGCTCCAAAAACATCACGGAAGGCGTGGCCCGCGCACCCAATCGCTCCATGTACTACGGCATGGGCTATCAGGAGACGGATTTCGGCAAGCCCATGATCGGCGTGGCCAATGGCCACTCGACCATCACGCCCTGCAATTCGGGCCTGCAGAAGCTGGCCGACGCGGCCGTGATCGGCCTGAAGGAAGCCGGCGCCAACCCGCAGATCTTCGGCACGCCGACCATCTCGGACGGCATGGCCATGGGCACCGAGGGCATGAAGTACAGCCTGGTCTCACGCGAAGTGATCTCCGACTGCGTGGAAACCTGCGTGGGCGGCCAGTGGCTGGACGGCGTGATGGTGATCGGCGGCTGCGACAAGAACATGCCCGGCGGCATGATGGGCATGCTGCGTGCCAATGTGCCGGCCATCTACATCTACGGCGGCACCATCAAGCCGGGCCACTACAAGGGCCAGGACCTGAACATCGTCTCGGTCTTCGAAGCGGTGGGGCAATTCAGCGCCGGCAAGATGAGCGAGGAAGACTTCTGCCAGATCGAGAAACGCGCCATCCCCGGCAGTGGCTCCTGCGGCGGCATGTACACCGCCAACACCATGAGCTCGGCCTTTGAAGCACTGGGCATGAGCCTGCCCTACTCCTCGTCCATGTCCAACGTCGAAGACGAGGTGGTCGAGAACACCAAGAAGGCCGCCGCCGTGCTAGTGGAGGCGGTCAAGGCCGACCTGAAGCCGCGCGACATCGTCACCAAGAAGGCCATCGAGAACGCCGTGGCCGTGATCATGGCCACCGGGGGCTCCACCAACGCCGTCTTGCACTTCCTGGCGATTGCGCACGCGGCCGAGGTGGAATGGACGATCGATGACTTCGAACGCATGCGCAAGAAGATTCCGGTGCTCTGCGACCTCAAGCCCAGCGGCCGCTTTCTGGCCGTAGACCTGCACAAGGCCGGCGGCATTCCCGCTGTGATGAAGGTGCTGCTGCAAGCTGGCCTGCTGCATGGCGACTGCATCACCATTACCGGCAAGACCGTGGCCGAGAACCTGGCCGAAGTGCCCGAGCTCTCGACCACGCAAGAGGTCATCCGCCGGGTGGACCAGCCCATGTATGCGCAAGGCCACCTGGCCATCCTGCGCGGCAATCTCTCGCCCGAAGGCTGCGTGGCCAAGATCACCGGTCTGAAGAGCCCGGTGATGACCGGCCCGGCCCGCGTGTTCGAGGACGAGCAGTCGGCCCTGGCCGCCATCATGGCCGGCAAGATCGCGGCGGGCGACATCATGGTCTTGCGCTACCTCGGTCCCAAGGGCGGCCCCGGCATGCCCGAAATGCTGGCCCCCACCGGCGCCCTGATTGGCCAAGGCCTGGGCGAAAGCGTGGGCCTGATCACCGACGGCCGCTTCTCCGGCGGCACCTGGGGCATGGTGGTCGGCCACGTCGCACCCGAGGCCTACGAGGGCGGCGTGATCGCCCTGGTGCACGAGGGTGACCGCATCACCATCGACGCGCATCAGCTGAATCTGGAGCTGCATGTCGACGAGGCCGAGCTGGCCCGCCGCAAGGCCGGCTGGGTCAAGCCCGCGCCGCGCTACACCCGCGGTGTGCTGGCCAAGTTCGCCAAGAACGCCTCCAGCGCCAGCTCGGGCGCAGTGCTGGATCGTTTCGAGTGAGCAGCGCCGGCAGCAGCCGGCTCAGCTAGCCGCTGCGTGCTCAGCGCAGCAGCGGCGCAATCACCCGCTGCCTCACCAGCGGATGCCAGAGCCGGCCGTCTTGACGCAGGGCGGCCAGGGGCAATTCGGGATTGGACAGATGGAACCAGTGCCGCGACGCCAGCCGGGCCTGGGCCAATTCCGCGCCATTGACCTTTTCATGCAGGGCCTCGAAGCTGCCATCGGCCTGCACGGTGCGCCAGCCCTGGCGCAGGCGCTCGGCCAATTCGGGCCGGGCGTGGTTGACGATGAAGCTGTAGGTCGAGGGATAGGCGATCAACCAGTCGCTGAGCACCACCAGGCCCGGTAGCGCATTGACGATGCCGTAAGCCTCATCGGCCGCCAGCGCGAACAAATCAAAACGTTCCCGCTGCAACATGCCTTCGAACACGCGCAAGCGCGGGATCGGCAGCATGTTCCAGCCATTGGACTTGAGCACCGCAGCGTCGGGCCAGTGCGCGACCTGGCCGATGCGCAGGCGTCGGGCCACCTCCACATCCCGCACCGCCTCCAACTCGCGGCGCCGGCTGGCCAGAGCAATCGGCAGGCGCAAGCCATTGAGACCGCGCCGCATGCAGGTGTGAACCGGAATGCCGTCGGCGTCGCGCGCCTTGGAAGTCATGGTGGCCATGACATCGAGCGTGCCGATGCGCAGGTCCAGCATCTGCCGGCTTTGCGTGAGGTTGTCGCGCGGCGGCATGGCCTCCAGCTGGAAGGGGCCGTGGCTGGCTTCGGTCTTGCCGAGCAGCAGGTTGAGCACGGCCAGGCTGTAGGACATCGAACCGTCGCTCTCCAGCGGCAGCTCATGGCGCACCCGCAGCAGCCCCGCGGCCGAAGCCGGCCTGGCCATCCCCAGGCCGAAGCCAAGGCCCAAGCCAGCCACCGGACCGAGCTTCAGCAGCCGCCGCCGTGCCTGGTCCAAGCCTCCAAGCTGTTGAGCCGGCTCTGCCACCTCGCCCTCCGCACCCACTGCATCGCCTGCGTTCATCGTTTGCCTTGTCCTTCATGAAAGCGGCCCTGTCGCACCGCCTTTTTGGCAATTGTCACAGACGCGCCGGAGCCCACATCAGGGTTGACGCGCTAGGCAAGCCCACAGCGTGCCGGAACATAATTCCCCAGTCCCCTGCCAGCGCGGCTGGTCTTGACGGGATAGCGCAGGAGTGAAGCCATGGATTCAGACGCTTCCGCAGCCATTTCAGGGGCTTGCGTGCCCGCAGCCATCCTCATCGTTGACGACACGCCGCCCAATATCGGCTTGCTGCACGCGATGCTGCAGCCCTTGGGCCATCGCCTGTACGCAGCCAACTCAGGCTTGCAGGCCCTGGACCTGGCCGAGCGCATCCGGCCCGATCTGATCCTGCTCGACGTCATGATGCCCGGCTTGGATGGCTTTGCCACTTGCCGGCAATTGAAAGCCCGACCTCATCTGGCCGACGTGCCCGTGATTTTCATCACCGCCTGCAATGACGCTGATCAGGTCGTGACCGGTTTTCAGGCGGGCGCGGCCGACTACATCGCCAAGCCGATCCGGGTTGAAGAAGTGCTGGCCCGCGTACGCACCCAGCTGACGCTGCGCCGCTGCCGGCAGCAGGAGCAAGCCGAGCAGCTGCAGCTGCAGGCGCTGGTCGAGGGCATGCGAGAGGGGCTGCTCCTGCTCGACCCGCAGGGCTGCATACGCTACAGCAACCCCGCGCTGCAACAGCAACTGGGCCACAGTGCCGCCGAACTGCTTTGCCGGCCGCTGAGCAGCCTGCGTCTGCAGCCCGAACTCTTGACTCTGGCGCCACTTCTGAATGGCGAGCCCAGCTGCATCGCCTTGCTGCAGCAGCCCTAAGACACGACATGAGTGCCAAACCAAGCGGCTGGCGGCGCCAAACCCGGCATCGAAAGGCCAGGCCACCCTGAAATTCGGCCCACCGCCCCGGCAGTCGCGATGTCATCTCGCGCCCGCCAGGACGCACCTGCTCGCCAGGCGGCAAAGACCCAGGCGGCACATAGCAACAGCACAGGGAGTGCATGGACATGACGCGACTTTCAAGCGCAGCATCGGACGCGAGCGAACGACCCGCCGAGGCGGGCCAGCAGGGCGATGAGCTGCAAACCTTCGCCGACGACGATCTGTTCGTGACAACAGAGGCCGGCAAGAACCCTGCACCGTGTCTACATGCGCCAGCCCTGCCCCCTTGGCGGATCCTGATCGTCGATGACGATGACGGCATCCATCAGGCCACCTTGCTCGCCTTGGGCCTGCTGCGCTTTCGCGGGCGACCCTTCCAGTTTCTCAGCGCCCACAGCGCCGCCGAGGCCTGCGCAATTCTGGCCAGCACGCCGGACATCGCCCTGGTCCTGCTCGATGTGGTCATGGAAACCGATGACGCCGGCCTGCGCCTGGTACGCATCATCCGCGAGGACCTGAACAACCACCTCGCCCGCATCGTGCTGCGCACCGGCCAGCCTGGCCTGGCGCCGCAGCAGCAGGTGATCGTCGACTACGACATCGACGACTACAAGAACAAGGCCGAGCTGACTGGGCCCAAGCTGTTCTCCACCGTGGTCTGCGCCTTGCGCGCCTATGACAATCTGCACGCCATGGCCGAGCAGCAAGCCGCCCTGCGCGCCTCGCTGAAGACGGTGCAGAACCTGGAGCTGGCGCTCAACGAACATGCCATCGTCGCCGTCACCGAGCGGGACGGTCGCCTGCGCGCCGTCAACGACAAGTTCTGCCGCCTCGCCTGCGCATCGGCCGAGTCCTTGCTCAACAGCCTGCATGCCCCCCTCCTGGAGCGCGCCGCCACCGTGGGTCGCGCCGGCCTGAGTCTGGGCCAATGCCTGGCCGAAGGCCGGGTCTGGCAAGGCGAACTCAGCCATGTGCAGCCCGACGGCTCCCAGCGCTGGGCCGAGACCACGGTCGTGCCATTTCTGGATGAATTTGGCCACCACACCCACAGCGTCGCCGTGGCCACCGACGTCACCGAAGCCCGCCTGGCGCGCCAGCAGATCCTGGAGCTCAACCACGATCTGGAACTGCGCGTGCAACGTCGCACCAACGAGCTGGAAGAGGCCAAGCAGGTGGCCGAGGCGGCCAACCATGCCAAGTCCATCTTCCTGGCCAATATGTCGCATGAGATCCGCACGCCCTTGAATGCGGTGCTCGGCTACGCCCAGTTGCTGAGCCGAGATCCTCAGCTGCCCCAGAGCTTGCGCAGCATCGTCGCGCCGATCGAGAAAGCCGGCGCCCATCTGCTGACCCTCATCAATGACATCCTCGATCTGTCCAAGATCGAAGCTGGCGGCATGAGTCTCGATTCGGTCGAGATGGACCTGGGCACACTGGCCAGCGAGATGGGTGATCTGTTCGCCCTGCGCTGCGCTCAGCGCGGCATCGGCTGGCGCTGCGAACTGCAGCTGCCCACGCCTTGCGTGCTGCGCGGCGACGCCGGCAAGCTGCGCCAGGTCTTGCTCAATCTGCTCAGCAATGCCGTCAAGTTCACCGACTGCGGCGAAGTGCTGCTGCGCATTCGGGTGCTGGGCGACGCGGCGCCCGACACGCCCAGCCTGCGCCTGGAGTTCGAGGTCAGCGACACCGGCCTGGGCATTCCCGAAGCCCAACAGGCGCTGGTGTTCGCACCCTTTCACCAGGCCGAGGCCGGCGAGCAGCGCGGCGGCACCGGCCTGGGTCTCGCGATTTCCTCGCGCCAGGTCGAGTTGATGGGCGGCCGCCTGCAGCTGCAGTCCCGCGAAGGCCAGGGCTCGCGCTTCAGCTTCTGCCTGCAGCTGGCCCGCAGCGATGGCAGCAGCCTGCTGCAGGACAGCGGCTTCGGTGCCCTGCTCAGTCTCAGCGAAGGGCGGGCCCTGAGCGTGCTGGTGGTCGACGACATCGAAGCCAACCGGGATGTGCTGACGCGCATGTTGCAGGGACTGGGCGCCCAGGTCCGGCAGGCCGAGAACGGGCTGCAAGCTCTGCAGCTGCTGCAGGCCCAGCGCTTCGACATCGTGTTCCTGGACATCCGCATGCCGGTGCTGGACGGCATGGCCACCCTCAAGCGCCTGCGCAGCGAGCTGCCGCGGCCACAGCCGGTGGTCGTGGCGCTGACGGCCTCGGCACTGAGCCATGAGCGCGAGACTTTCATGGGCGCCGGTTTCGACGATTTCATCGGCAAGCCCTTTCTGTTCGAGACCGTCCACCAGCTGCTGCGCCGACATCTGGGGCCGCTGTTCGCCAGCGGCGTCACGGCCAGCGACAGTCAGCAAAAGCAAGAGCTGGCGCCTGTCTCGGTCTCTGCAGCCTTGCTGGCCCAGCTGCAAGCCGCTGTGCAGACCGGCTGGATCAGCGAACTGGAGCGAGGCATCGAATGCCTGCTGCAGGCCAGCCCGGCCGAGCAGGCTCTGGGCGAACGCCTGCTGGCTGGCCTGCGTCAATACGATATGGCCAGCCTGCAGCGTGAGTTGCAGTCCGTCCAGGCTGCCGAGCTGCCCGCATGAGCGCCCTGCCCGATCATGGCGCAGCGGCGCTGGGTGAGTCCGAGCTCTTCGGTCACTGCGCGCGCCAGCCGCAGGGCTGCTCCCTGCTGATCGTCGACGACACGCCGGCCAATATCGGCGTGCTGCGCACCCTGCTCAAGCCCAGGGGCCACCAGATTTTTGCAGCCACCTCGGGCCAGGGCGCCTTGGACATTGCCGCCCAGGTGCCGCTGGACCTGATCCTGCTCGATGTCTGCATGCCCGAGATGGACGGCTTCGAGACCTGCCGCCGATTCAAGGCAGCAGCACACAGCCGCGACATCCCCCTCATCTTTGTCAGCGCCCGCACCGACAGCTGCGATGTGGTGGAAGGCTTCAGCCTGGGCGCGGCCGACTACATCAACAAGCCCGTGCGCGTCGAGGAAGCGCTGGCCCGCATCGACGCCCAGCTGCAGCTGCGCAAGCATCTGCAGATCCAGCGCCAGCAGGCCGAACGCATGCGCGCCATCGTCAACCACATGGCCGAGGGCCTGCTGCTGATCGATGGGCACATGCTGATCCACAAGGCCAATCCGGCCGCCGAGCATCTCTTCGGCTACGGGCCCGGCCAGCTGTGCGGTCAGTCCCTGCACCAGCTGCTGCGCCAACAGCAGCAGGAGGAGCAGGGCCTGCGCTTGCAGGCGGGTCGACAGGAACTGCAGGCACTCAAGCGTGGCGGGGACTGCCTGCACATCGAGTTGAATCTGAGCCCCCTGCCCGGCCAGCCCGATTTGCAGATCGCGCTGTGCCACGACATCAGCCAGTACAAGCGCTCAGAACAGAGCTTGCGCCGCCTCGCCGAAGTCGATGCCCTGACCCATCTGGCCAACCGCCGGCATTTCGACAGCTGTCTGGAGCTGGCGTGGCGGCAGGCGACGCAGAGGCAGACGCCTCTGAGCTTGCTGCTGCTCGATGTCGACCATTTCAAGCAATACAACGACAGCCTGGGGCACCAGGCCTGCGACCACTGCCTGCAGGAGCTGGGGCAGCTGCTGCAGGCGCAGGCCGGACAGGCCGATGCACCCACAGGCACCCTGGCCGCGCGCTATGGCGGCGAGGAATTCGCCGTGATCCTGCCCGGCGATGCCGCACTGGCGGTCCGCTGGGGCGAGGCCTTGCGCACAGCGCTGCTGGCCCGCCAACTGCCCCACCCGGCGTCTTCTGCCGGGCCATGGGTGACGGTCAGCATCGGCTGTGCCAGCCGGGTGCCGCAGGCCGACAGCCGCATCGCCGATCTCTTCAAGGCCGCTGACCGGGCCATGTACGAGGCCAAGAGCCTGGGGCGCAACCGGGTCGTCCAGGCCTTGAGACCTTGAGTGTGCGGCGGGCCTTAGCCCCTCAGCGGATCAGGCCCTCAGCAAGGCCAGCGGCTTGCCGCTCTCCGTCGCAGCCCAGTTCGGAAACACCTGCGCCAGGCCGGCGTCCGACACACCGAGATGGCGCTGCAGCACGGGCGCCAGCACGGCGCGGAAATCGGTGCTCACCGCCAGATCGCGGCCCTCGGCCAGCGCCGCCGTCTCCAAGCCCGGCCATTCGCCCAGCACCTGTCCCCCCGCCACAGCACCGCCCAGCAGCCACATAACGTTGCCGCGGCCGTGGTCGGTGCCGCCGGTGCCGTTCTCCCGCACGGTGCGGCCGAATTCGCTGAGCACCACGACCACGGTGTCGCGCCAGCTCTCGCCCAGGCCTTGGGCCAGCGCCTCCAGGCCCTCGGCCAGGCTGGCCAGCTTGTTGGCCAATTGGCCCTGGGCGGCGCCCTGGTTGACATGGGTGTCCCAGCCGCCGACCGAGGTGAAGGCCAGCTGGGTCTGCGGGTCGCGGCCGACCAGCTGACCCAGGCGCCGGGCATCGGCGGCGAAGCTGCGGGCCGAAGCGGCACCGCGGTCGGCGCTCTCGGCACTGGGCGCGGGCGATGTCATGGCCGAAGCCGAGGCCGCCATGGCAGGCTCGCTATCGCTCGCCAGGCTGCGCTGCATCTGGCTGCGCCCCTCGGTGGTGTTCTGAAAGGTGCGCGCCAAGCTCGGGTCACCGGCATAGAGCTTGGCCAGACCGGCTTGCAGAGCCGGCTGATCAATGGCTTTGCGCTCAAGCGCGCGCGGGCCCAGGCCCAGTGTGGCCACGGCCGCCGGCCCGGCCAGGATGCGCGGCGGCGTGGTGCCCATATTCAGCGCCCGCGTTGGGCCGGCGCTGCCGGGCAGTTGGGCGATCAGGCGGTTCATCCAGCCGTCCGGCGTGCTCTTGCGGCCGGGCGTGCCGGCCTCGAGATAGTCCTGCGCATCGAAATGCGAGCGTGTCGGGTCGGGTGAGCCACTGGCGTGCACAAAGCTCAGGCTGCCCTGCGTCCAGAGCGGCATCAGGCGCGCCAGGGCCGGATGCAGACCGAACAGCGAATCCAGACGCAGCGCACCGCCTTCCGCGCCGGGCTTGGCCAAGGCCAGACTGGGCCGCGCCACGGCATAGGCGGGGTCGCCCCAGGGCGCCAGCACGCTCAGCCCGTCCACCGCGCCGCGCAGCAGGATCACGACCAGTTTGCGGCGCGGCGCGGCACTGCCCTGCACCGGCCCCTGCCCCGGCCCGGCTTGGGCCCAGGCGGGCAAGCCCAGGGCCAGACCGGCCAGACCGTGATTCAAGACCCAGCGACGACGTGAAAGCATGGACATGGTCATGGACAGCAACTCCTGAAGATGGCGAGTGAATCAAAAGGCGCGTTCAGCGGCGCATGAAGTCCGGGCTGCCCAGCAAGAGGGCCAGCTGCATCTCGGCCGGCTCGGCCGCGACCACGGTGCGTGTGGCTTCACCAAGCCAGGGGCCCAGGCTGCGCAGCAAAACCGGGCCGCGCCGCGCTGAACGGTCCACGCCGGCCGTGCGTTCGTTCAAGCGGCTCAGCCACTGGATGCGCTGGGACAGGGCCTCCGGATTCAACCAGGCCGAGGCGACATTCTTGTAGCCGTCCGGCGTGGCCGCGCCGTAAAGCGGCATGCCGGCCTGGGCCAGCGCGCCAAGCAGGGGCTGCACATCCTGCGGCTGCGCGTCGAGCACGCGCAGGGTCGAGAGCAGGAACTGATAGGGGGTCTTGAACTTGCTGTGCAGATGCTCGCGCTGCCAGAAATGCTCGCTGCTCAGCAAGGTCTGCACCCAGGCCCGCAGATCGCCGCCGCTGCTCAGGAACTTGGCACTGAGCTCGGCGACCAAGGCTTCGGGCGGCTCGTCGGCGACAAAGGCCTGGGCCAGCTTGCGGCTCAGATGGCGGGCGGTGGCCGGATGGCTGGCCAGCACATCGAGCGCCCATTCGCCCTCGGCCTGGCCGCGCGCCGTGACCGGCCGGCCCAACCACTGTTTGGGGCCGGTGTCATGGCGGCGTGCGGCGAACTCGAACAGCTCGCCCGTGCCTCGCCCTTGCGGCCCACGCACATCGACCGTCCAGCCAGTCAGCATGCGCGCCAGCTCGGTGACGTCTGTCTGGCTGTAGCCGCCGTCCACGCCCAGGGTGTGCAACTCCATCAGCTCGCGGGCATAGTTTTCATTGAGCCCGCGCGGCCGCGCCACTTGTTCGTCACCCAGACGAGCGGGCGGGCGGAAGCCCGGCGCGACGCTCTGAGCGTTGTCCAGGTAGAACAGCATGGCCGGGTGCTTGGCCGTGGCCCCCAGCATCTGGCGGAAGCGGCCCCAGAGATGCGGGCGTATCGCCTCGCGCTCATAGCTGCCGACCAGGGCCGCCACCGGGCCCTTGCCGGCGAAGACATTGAAGTGGTTGAACCAGAACTCCAGCAACTGCTCTTCCAGCTGGGCCGAGCTGTGCAGGGCGCGCAGCAGGCGTTGCTCGGCCGCCTGCGCCAGGATGGGGCGGACCAACTCGCGGCGGGAAGCTTGCTCGGCTGAGGGCGCACTGCTGGCCGAAGCCGCAGCTTGCAAGCGAGCCAGTCGCCGTGCCTCTTGGTAGCGATCCAAGAGCTGCGCCTGGCTCAGCCCCAGTGTTTCCAGCCCCTGGAGCCGGGTCTGCACGGCCTCAGGCAAGACCTGACCCCCGGCGCTGCCACGCAGCTGCTTGGCCAGAAACTGCTCCAGCCAGGCCTGGGGGCCCAGACGCTGAAGGTCCTGCAGCTCGGCCGAACGCGGCCCATAGCTCAGGCGCGACAAGGCATGCCAGGCGCGCTC
Source organism: Paucibacter sp. DJ2R-2 (assembly GCF_025717675.1). Classification (GTDB taxonomy): domain Bacteria; phylum Pseudomonadota; class Gammaproteobacteria; order Burkholderiales; family Burkholderiaceae_C; genus Paucibacter_A. The sequence continues at coordinate 44,209 of NZ_JAJIRT010000010.1, read as the reverse complement.
TTCTGCGCTCATGGGGTCGGCAGCAGGCCTCTGGGGCTGAGCAAGGGCTGGCCCCTGCCCGCCTAGAAGTCCGCCCAGTCCACTCAGCGCCATCAGGCCGCCGCTCAATCCAGTTCGTCTCGTGATCATCTGCAAAGCACTCCTGCGACCAGCCGGGTTCAGGCGCCCATCATCAGGCCGGGACGGCCCCGGCTCTTTGTCTGCTTTGCAAAGTTCTGCAAGCCAGGCGCAGCGCGGGCCTGGCATACGATGACGCATCGCAACGCCATGCCCGCCCCGTCATGTCCAACACGCCCAGCAACTCCGCCCTCTTGCAAGAACGCCTGCATGCCCTGTTCGAGCGCTGCTGGGAACGCGAGCTGGCCGAGAACCCGCTGCAGGCCAGCTATATCGGCGACCCACGCTACAACGCGCTCTGGCCCGATTTGTCCGAGGAGGCGCAGGCGCGCAGCGAGGCCGACAACCGCGCGGCCCTGGCCGAGCTCGATGCCATCGAGGCGGCCGGTCTGCCCGACAGCGAACGGCTCAACGCCCAGCTGTTCCGCCATGAACTGCGCGCCCGGCTCGATGTCCTTCCCTTCCAGCCACTCGCCTGGGCGATCTCCGCCCGCGAAGGGCCGCAGGCCCTCAACGAAGTGGCCGAGCTGATGCCGCTGGACACGGCGGCCGACTTCGAGGTCTGGCTGCAGCGCCTGCGTGGCCTGCCGGCCTATCTGCAGCAGTACGGCGAGCTGCTGGAACGCGCCGCGGCCAGCGGCCGCACCCAGCCGCGCCTGCTGATGGAACGCGTGCTGCCCCAGCTGGACTGCCAGTGCGTCAACGAGCCCGAGCTGAGCCCGTTTTTCAGCGCTTTCCGCCAGCTGCCGGCGCGCATCGCGCCCGAGGAGGCCGAGGCCCTGCAGGCCGAAGCGCGCCAGGTGATCGCCGAGTCCGTGCTGCCGGCTTACCAGCGCTTTCGCAGCCTGTTTGCCGAGCTCTACCTGCCCGCCTGCCGCGAGAGCGTGGGCATCTGGGACAGCCCGGACGGCGAGGCCTACTACGCCAACCGCATCGCCTTCCACACCAGCACCACGCTGAGTGCCGAGGACATCCACGCCATCGGCCTGGCCGAAGTGGGGCGCATCCAGGCCGAGATGCAGGCGGTGATGGACGAGCTGGGTTTCGAGGGCAGCCAGCCCGAGTTCTTCGAGCAGCTGCGCAGCGACCCGCGCCACTACTGCCAGAGCGAAGACGAACTCTTCTGCGCCTATGTGATGGCGGCCAAAAAAATCGAGCCCGAACTGCCCAAGCTCTTCGGCAAGCTGCCGCGCATGCCTTACGGTGTGAGGCCGATTCCCATGAGCAGCGCGCCCAACACCACGGCGGCCTACTACAGCGCCCCGTCCGATGACGGCCGCCGCGCCGGTTACTACTACGTGAACCTCTACCGGCCGGAGATGCGGCCCAAGTTTGAGATCGAGGTGCTGACCAGCCACGAGGCCATGCCCGGCCATCACCTGCAGCTGGCCCTGGCTCAGGAGCTGGGCGAGCTGCCCAAGTTCCGCCGCTTTGCCGGCTACAACGCCTACCTGGAAGGCTGGGCGCTGTACAGCGAGCGCCTGGGCTATGAGCTGGGGCTCTACCAAGACCCGTATTCGCGCTTCGGCCAGCTCAGCTACGACATGTGGCGCGCTGTGCGCCTGGTGCTGGACACCGGCCTGCATGCCATGGGCTGGAGCCGCGAGCAGGCCATCGACTACTTCCGCCACCATGCGCCCAAGAGCGAGCTGGACATCGTCAACGAGGTGGACCGCTACATCGGCTGGCCCGGCCAGGCCCTGTCCTACAAGATCGGCCAGCTGCACATGCTGGCCCTGCGCGCCCGGGCCGAGCGGGCGCTGGGCGAACGCTTCGATCTGCGCGCCTTCCACGACATGCTGCTGGACAGCGGCGCCCTGCCCCTGGAGCTGCTGGAGCGCAAGGTCAGCGACTGGCTGGCTGGGCTGCAGTTTTCCAGCGAGACGCCGAAAACCCTGAAGTCCGTCTGAGCCGGCAAGGCCTGACCCTGCGTCTTCTCAAACCGAGAAGCCTCGCTTGCTGGTTAAATGGCTGTCGCAATGCCCAGGCACACTGGACACACAAGCATCCTTCCAAGGAGACAAGAGCAATGACCGACCCCCAAGAAGCGCTGCAAAGCGAACGCATCGACACCGTGCTGGCCCTGGCCGCCAGCCGCCCGCTGGCCGCCGAGCAAAAGGGCTTGATCGAGAGTTTCGGCCGCGAGTATTTCGCCCGCCTCGACCCCGAAGACCTGCTGGCCCGCACGCCCGAGGACCTGCTCGGCGCCCTGCTTTCGCATCTGCAGTTCGGCGCCAAGCGCCTGCCCGGCCAGACCCTGGTGCGGGTGCAGAGCCCCTCGGTCGCCGAACATGGCTGGGCCTCGCGCCATTCGGTCATCGACATCGTCAATGACGACATGCCGTTTCTGGTCGACACCACGACCATGGAGATCAACCGGCAAGGCCTGACCCTGCACCTGATCATCCACCCCATCTTTGCCGTCGAGCGCGACAGCCAGGGCCAGCTCAAGGCCATCGGTCCGCGCCGCGAGGGCGAGACCGGCGGAGCCCGTGAGTCCTGGATGCATATCGAGGTGGACCGCATCATCGACGTGCAGCAGCGCCAGGAACTGGTGGCCGGCCTCGAGCGTGTGCTGGCCGATGTGCGCACCGCCGTGGAAGACTGGAAGCCCATGGTGGCGCGCCTGCGCCAGGTCATCGACGAAGTGCGCGCGGCGCCGGCCAGCCTGCGCGCCGCCCATATTCAGGAAAGCGTGGCCTTCCTGGACTGGCTGGCCGACGACCACATGACCCTTCTCGGCTACCGCTGCCACGACCTGGTCTTCGATGAAGGCAAGGAAGCGCTGAGCCTGCAGCCCGGCAGCGGCCTGGGCCTGCTGCGCGAGACCGCCGAGGAAAAGCTCTCCAGCAGCTTCTCGCTGCTGCCGGCCAATGCCCGCGCCATGGCGCGCGCGCCCGAGCCGACCGTCATGGTCACCAAGGCCAACACCCGCTCCACCGTGCACCGCGCCGGCTACACCGATTACGTCGGCGTCAAGCGCTACAACGCCGCCGGCGAGGTGATCGGCGAGCACCGCTTCATCGGACTCTTCACCTCCACCGCCTACAGCGCACGGGTGTCGGAAACGCCCATCCTGCGCAGCCGTGTCGGCGCCATCACCACGCGCGCCGGCCTGCCGCCGGGTGGCCATCTGGCCAAAGCCTTGCAGCACATCCTGGAGACCTACCCGCGCGACGACCTCTACCAGATCTCCGACGACGAGCTCTACGAAACCGCCCTGGGCATCCTCGCCTTGGGCGAACGCCAGCGTCTGCGCCTGTTCGTTTGCCGCGACCCCTTCGAGCGCTTCTTCAGCTGCCTGGTCTATGTGCCGCGCGAGGCCTATTCCACGGACATGCGCATCAAGTTCCAGCGCATCCTGATGCAGGTCTTCAGCGGCACCAGCGCCGAGTTCGATGTGCAGCTCAGCGACGCCGTGCTGGCCCGCATCCACTTCACCGTGCGCACCACACCCGGCCAGGTGCCCTTGTACGAGCGCCGTGACATCGAGGCCAAGCTGACCGCCGCGGCCCGCCGCTGGGACGACGATCTGCGCGACGCCCTGATCGACGCCGAAGGCGAGGCGCGCGGCCTGGAGCTCTTCAAGCGCTGGGGCGCCGGTTTCCCGGCCGGCTACCGCGAGCGCGTCAGCGCCCGCGCCGCCGTGCCCGATGTGCTGAAGATCGCCGGCCTGAATGGCGACAACCCGCTGGCCCTGGCCCTCTACCGCCCGCTGGGTGGCGAGGCCGGCAGCCTGGGCTTCAAGGTCTACCGCCGCGGCGGCGCCGTGGTGCTGTCCGACAGCCTGCCCATGCTGGAACACATGGGCGTGCGCGTGCTGGGCGAGCACAACCACCGCATCGCTGACGCCGCGTCCGCCGACGCCGGCGACGGCGCCGACAGCGTGTCCCTGCACGACTTCCAGCTGCAGGCTGCGGTGTCCGACGAGATCGACCCCGAGGCCCTGTCCAAGCTGTTTGAGGACACCTTCGCCCGGGTCTTCCGCGGCGAGGTCGAGAACGACGACTTCAACCGCCTGGTGCTGCGCGCCGGCCTGGCCAGCGACGAAATCGTGGTGCTGCGCGCCTATGCCAAATACCTGCGCCAGATCGGCTTTGCGCTCTCGCAGGCCAGCATCGAGGCCACCCTGGCCGCGCACCCGCGCATCGCCCGCATGCTGGTGGGCCTGTTCAAGCTGCGCTTCGACCCCGAGGCCCATGACGCCGCTGGCGCGACGGCACAGGTCAACGGCATCGAGAAGGCGCTCGAGAAGGTCTCCAATCTGCAGGAAGACCGCGTGCTGCGCCAGCTGCTGGCCCTGATCCTGGCCACGCTGCGCACCAATTTCTGGCGCACCGGCGTCGGCCACTCGGGTGCACCGGGCGCACGCCGCAGCTTCGTCAGCTTCAAGCTCGACTCGGCCAAGGTGCCGGGCCTGCCCGAGCCGCGGCCGCTGTACGAGATCTTTGCCTACTCGCCGCGCTTCGAAGGCATCCACCTGCGCGGCGGCAAAGTCGCCCGGGGCGGCCTGCGCTGGTCTGACCGGCCGGACGACTTCCGCACCGAGGTGCTGGGCCTGGTGAAGGCGCAGATGGTCAAGAACACCGTCATCGTGCCGGTGGGCAGCAAGGGCGGCTTTGTGCTGAAGAAGGCGCCGCCGGCCAGCGACCGCGAGGCCTTCATGAAGGAAGGCGTGGCCTGCTACCAGGACTATCTGCGCGCCCTGCTGGACTTGACCGACAACTACGCTGGGGGTCAGGTCGTGCCACCACCGCAAGTGCTGCGCATAGATGAGGACGACCCTTACCTCGTGGTCGCCGCCGACAAGGGCACGGCCACCTTCTCCGACTACGCCAACGCGGTCAGCGCCGAATACGGCCACTGGCTGGGCGACGCCTTTGCCTCGGGCGGCTCGATCGGCTATGACCACAAGGCCATGGGCATCACCGCCCGCGGCGCCTGGGAATCTGTCAAGCGCCATTTCCGCGAAATGGGCCTGGACACTCAGAGCCAGGAGTTCACCGTGGTCGGCGTGGGCGATATGTCGGGCGATGTGTTCGGCAACGGCATGCTGCTGTCGCCGCACATCCGCCTGGTGGCCGCCTTTGACCACCGCCATGTCTTCATCGACCCCAATCCCGATGCGGCCAAGAGCTTTGCCGAGCGCGACCGCCTGTTCAAGCTGCCGCGCTCCAGCTGGGCCGACTACGACGCCAGCCTGATCTCGGACGGCGGCGGTGTCTGGGCCCGCTCGGAAAAGTCGATCCCGATCTCGCCGCAGGCGCGCGCCGTGCTGGGCATCGAGGCCGAGCGCCTGGCGCCCACCGAACTGCTCAGCGCCATCCTCAAGGCGCCCGTGGACCTGCTCTACAACGGCGGCATCGGCACCTACATCAAGAGCAGCGGCGAGAGCCATGCCGATGTCGGCGACCGCGCCAACGATGCCTTGCGCATCAACGGCGCCGACTTGCGCTGCAAGGTGGTGGCCGAAGGTGGCAATCTGGGCTGCACCCAGCGCGGCCGGGTCGAGGCGGCGCTGCACGGTGTGCGCATCAACACCGATGCGATCGACAACTCGGCCGGCGTGGACACCTCGGACCATGAGGTCAACATCAAGATCTTGCTGGGACTGGCCACCGGCGACGGCGAGATGACGGCCAAGCAGCGCAATGCCCTGCTGCCGCAGATGACCGACGATGTCGCCGCATTGGTGCTGCGCGACAACTACTTCCAGACGCAAGCGCTGTCCATCGCCGGCCGTCAGGGCGTCAGCCTGATCGACTCTCAGACGCGCTTCATCCGCTATCTGGAACGCAATGGTCAGCTCAACCGCGCCATCGAGTTCCTGCCCACCGACGACGAGATCAAGGAACGCAAGGCCCGCGGCATCGGTCTCACCAGCCCGGAAATGGCCGTCCTTCTGGCCTACAGCAAGATGTGGCTGTCCGATCAGCTGATGAGTTCGGACCTGCCCGAGGACGCCTGGATCGGCAGCGCCCTGGCGCGCTACTTCCCGCCCCTGCTGCGCGAGAAGTTCGCGGCCCTGATTCCGCGCCACCCGCTCAAGCGCGAGATCATCGTCACCCATGTGCTGAACAGCATGCTCAACCGCGTGGGTGCGACTTTTGTGCACCGCCTGAGCGAATCGACCGGCGCCAAGCCCGCGCAAATCGTGCGCGCCTACCTTGCCACCCGAGAAGTCTTCGGCTTCGTGCCCCTGTGGCTGCAGATCGAGGCCCTGGACAACAAGGTGCCCGATGCGGTGCAGGCGGAGCTGATCAACGAACTGGGCCGCTTGGGCAGCCATGCCACCACCTGGTTCCTGCGCTCACGCCGCCTGGCCGAGCCCATGGAGCAGGTGTTCCAGCGCTTCACACCGGCCGTGGATGCCTTGCGTGCCCGGGTGCAAGCCCAGGCCCTGCAGTCGCCGCGTGCCGAAGCCTGGGTGGCCGCCGGTGTGCCGAGCGAGTTGGCGCAAGCCGTGATCACGGCCGAGGCCTTGTTCGCCGCCCTGGACATTGCCGAGATTGCCGACGCCACCCAGCAGCCCCTGGGCGAAGTGGCCGATGTGCATGCCAGCCTGGGCGAACGCCTGGGCCTGGCCCGCCTGCGCCAGCAGATCGACGCCCTCCCGACCGACAGCTACTGGCAGACGCAAGCCAAGGCTGCGCTCGGCGACGACCTGGCCGGCCTGCAACGCCAGATCGCCCACGATGTGCTGAGCCATGCCGGTGAGCAAAAGCTGAGCGCCTGGGAGCAAAGCAACCAGGCCGCGCTGGAACGCGCTCAACGCCTGCTGGCCGAGCTCAGCGAAGCCAAGGGTGTGGACCTGGCCATGCTGTCCGTCGCCCTGCGAGAGCTGCGCAACCTGGCTTGAGCGTTCTTGCGACCACGATAAAACCCCGCCTGAGCAAGCAGCCCAGGCGGGGTTTTCCTTTCCGGTAGGTCCAATCAATAGGGGCACTGCTCGCGGCAAGTAGCGGTCGTTCGCGTGCGGCTGAATACGGACGCAGAGTGCGCAGAGGACCGCAGAGGTCGCAGAGAGAAAGGCAGCATTTTTGGTCTCAGCGTCCTCTGCGGTCCTCCGCGGGCTCTGCGTGCTGAAACTTCGTTGCGAACGACGGCTCCGTGCCGCTAGCAGCCTACAAACCTAAGGTCTCAACGCCCCGGCGTGAAGATCTGGTCGAACACGCCGCCGTCATCAAAGTGGGTCTTCTGGGCCGTGCGCCAGCCGCCGAAGAGCTCGTCGATGGTGAAAAGGTTGACCTTGGCGAACTGCTTGGCGTACTTGGCGGCCACCTTGGCGTCACGCGGGCGGTAGTAATTCTTGGCGGCGATTTCCTGACCCTCCGGGCTGTAGAGGTAGTCCAGATAGGCCTGGGCCTGCTTGCGCGTGCCCTTCTTGTCGACGTTCTTGTCAACTACAGAAACCGGTGGCTCAGCCAGCACCGAGAGGCTGGGCGTGACGATCTCGAACTTGTCCGGGCCCAGTTCCTTGACGGCCAGATAAGCCTCGTTCTCCCAGGCGATCAGCACATCACCAATGCCGCGTTCGACAAAGGTGGTGGTGGAGCCGCGCGCGCCGGAGTCCAGCACCTTGGTGTTGGCGTAGATGCGCTTGACGAAAGCCTTGGCCGATTCGGCATTGCCGCCCGGCTGCTTGAGCGCAAAGCCCCAGGCGGCCAGGTAGTTCCAGCGGGCGCCGCCCGAAGTCTTGGGGTTGGGGGTGATCACATCCACACCGCTGCGAGCCAGATCGGGCCAGTTGTTGATGCGCTTGGGGTTGCCCTTGCGCACGAGGAACACGATGGTCGAGGTGTAGGGGCTGGCATTGTTGGGCAGGCGCTTCTGCCAGTCCACCGGGACCAGTTTGGCAGCATCGTGCATGGCATCGATGTCATAGGCCAGGGCCAAGGTGACGACGTCGGCCTCCAGGCCGTCGATCACCGAGCGCGCCTGCTTGCCCGAGCCGCCATGGGATTGCTTGATCGTCACCGTCTCGCCGGTCTTGGCCTTCCATTGCTTGGTGAAGGCCGCATTGAACTCCTGGTAAAGCTCGCGGGTCGGGTCGTAGGAGACATTGAGCAGAGTCGTCTGTGCCTGAGCAGGAATGGACAGCAAGCCCAATGCAGCCAGGCTCAGTGCGTTGAAGGAACGGCGAAACAAGGTCATGGCAGGTGCAGCGGGAAAGCCGAAGGTTTGCGGATCAGGCCACTGTAGAAAAACCGCGGCTCCGAGCGAAGCAAAGATTTCGACCTTGCTTATGCGCAAAACGAATGTCAGCGCCAAAACAGCAGCAGCAAGCGTCGTTCAAGCCGCCGCAGCACCGCAGCGAGATCAGGGTGCCGGCAACTCGCGCAGGTCGGCTTCGCGCAGAAAGACCGGCGGGCGCGAGCCCAAGGCTAGGCGGCGGTGCACGGCAGCCTGCAACTCGGGAATGTGGCTCAGATAGGTGGCCAAGGGCTCGTCATCGACCCGATGGGCCTGGTAGCGGTGATGCAAGGCCTCGCGGCTGACGCTGGCACCCACCTCGACGCCGGCGACCTCGACCCAGAAGCGCACGCAACCGGAGTCGCTATGGAAAAACGCAGTTGTGCTCATGGGCTCAGCGTGGCGGCAGCCCGGGCAACCGTCTGTACGCCAGCGCACCAGGCATGGCGAGACTGAAGACGCTGCGCCCTGTCATCAATCGAGCCCACAATCCAACCATCTTCCCAAGGAGGCTGCGATGACCGAATCTGACCCGAACGTTCGCCCTGCAACGACTCACCCCTTCGCCAGCACGGTGCGCCACTTCCAGTTCGGCAAGGCGCGCAGCGGCCGGCTCTACTCCCTGCCGGCCCTGGCCGAGCAATTCCCACAGATCGATCGCCTGCCGGTGAGCCTGCGCATCATGCTGGAGTCCTTGCTGCGCCACTGCGGCGAGCCGGGCGTGACGCCCGAGCATGTCGCCCAACTGGCGCAGTGGCAGCCGGTGTCGGCGGAACCGCGCAGCCTGGAGATTCCCTTCCCCGTGGCCCGCGTGGTGCTGCAAGACTTCACCGGCGTGCCCCTGCTGGCCGACCTGGCCGCCATGCGCGATGTCGCCACCGGCCTCGGCCTGCTGGCCAAGAACATCGAGCCTCTGGTGCCGGTGGACCTGGTGGTGGACCACTCGGTCATGATCGACCACTACGGCAGCGCCGATGCGCTCGACCTGAACATGAAGCTGGAGTTCCAGCGCAACCGCGAGCGCTACCAGTTCATGAAATGGGGCATGCAGGCCTTTGACACCTTCCGCGTCGTGCCTCCCGGCTTTGGCATCGTCCACCAGGTGAACCTGGAATACCTGGCCCGCGGCGTGCACAAGAGCGGCCCCAAGGACGCCGATGGCGCCAAGCTCTACTACCCCGACAGCCTGGTCGGCACCGACAGCCACACCACCATGATCAACGGCATCGGCGTGGTCGGCTGGGGCGTGGGCGGCATCGAGGCGGAAGCCGCCATGCTGGGCCAACCGGTCTATGTGCTGACGCCCGATGTGGTCGGCTTCGAGCTGCGCGGCGAGCTGCGCGAAGGCGTCACCGCCACCGACCTGGTGCTCAGCGTCACCGAGATCTTGCGGCGCGAAAAAGTGGTCGGCCAGTTCGTCGAGTTCTACGGCCCCGGCGTGGCTCGCCTGAGCGTGCCCGACCGCGCCACCATCGCCAATATGGCGCCCGAGTACGGCGCCACCATGGGCTTCTTCCCGGTGGACGACAAGACCCTGGACTACTTCCGCGGCACCGGCCGCACCGGCCGCGAGATCGCCGCCTTCGAGGCCTATTTCCGCGCCCAGGGCCTGTTCGGCATCCCGGGCACGCCCGAGGCCTCGCCGCAGCTTCAGCAGATCGAATACAGCCGCCGCATCGTGCTCGATCTGGGCCAGGTCACGCCCTCGCTGGCCGGCCCCAAGCGGCCGCAGGATCGCATCGAGATCACCCATCTGAGCCAGCGCTTTGCCGAACTCTTCAGCTCGACGGACAGCGCCAGCGGTTTCAACCAGCCGGCCGAGAAACTCACGCAGAGCTTCCCCACCCGCAGCGGCCTGGCCCTGCGCAACGGCGATGTGCTGATCGCCGCCATCACCTCCTGCACCAACACCTCCAACCCCAGCGTCATGCTGGCCGCCGGCCTGCTGGCCAAGAAGGCCGTGGAAGCCGGCCTGCGCGTGCCAGCCCATATCAAGACCTCGCTGGCGCCGGGCTCGCGCATCGTCACCGAATACCTGCAAGTGACCGGTCTGCTGCCCTATCTGGAACAGCTGGGCTTCAATGTGGCGGCCTATGGCTGCACCACCTGCATTGGCAATGCCGGCGACCTGACGGCCGAGATCAACGAAACCATCACCGCCAATCAGCTGATCTGCGCCGCCGTGCTCTCGGGCAACCGCAATTTCGAGGCCCGCATCCACCCCAACCTCAAGGCCAACTTCCTGGCCTCGCCGTCCCTGGTACTGGCCTATGCCCTGGCCGGCAATGTGCAAGTCGACCTGATGACCGAGCCGGTGGGCCGCAACAGCGAAGGCCGCGACATCTTCCTCGGCGACATCTGGCCGCACAGCGAAGAAGTGCAGGCCCTGCTCAGCCAGGCCATGAACCCCAAGGCCTTCCGTCGCAACTACGAACAGGTCCAGAGCAAGCCCGGCAAGCTCTGGAAGCAGATCGAAGGCGTCGTGGGCGACAGCTACGACTGGCCGGCCAGCAGCTATATCGCGCGACCGCCCTTCTTCACCGGCTTCGCCCTGCCGGCGCCCGAGGTGTCTGACGGGCAGGCCAGCATCCAGGGCGCCCGCATCATGGCCTTGTTCGGCGACTCCATCACCACCGACCACATCTCGCCGGCGGGTTCCATCAAGGCGAGTTCACCGGCCGGGCTCTACCTGCAGGAGCAAGGCATCAAGGCCGTTGACTTCAACAGTTACGGCAGCCGGCGTGGGCACCATGAGGTGATGATGCGCGGCACCTTTGCCAATGTGCGCATCAAGAACCTGATGCTGCCGCCAGGGCCTGACGGCCAGCGCGTCGAAGGCGGCCTGACCCTGCTGCAACCCAGTGGCGAAACACATCCCATCTACGACGCGGCCATGAGCTATCTGAAGGCCGGCGTGCCCACGGTGATCTTCGCCGGCGAGGAGTACGGCACCGGCTCCAGCCGCGATTGGGCCGCCAAGGGCACGGCTCTGCTGGGTATCAAGGCCGTGGTGGCGCGCTCCTTCGAACGCATCCACCGCGCCAATCTGGTCGGCATGGGTGTGCTGCCCCTGCAGTTCATGCCCGGTGACAGCTGGCAAAGCCTGGGCCTGCGCGGCGACGAGTTGATCGACCTCGTGATCGAAGGCGAGTTGGTTCCCCAACGCCCGGTGCAGCTGCGCATTCACAGCAGCAGCGGTGATGTGTGCATATGCACAGTGCTGCTTCGCATCGACACGCCGATCGAGGTCAGCTACTACCGCCATGGCGGCATTCTTCCCTATGTACTGAGGGGTTTGCTGGCTGGCTGAGGGGCCTAACGAGATCGCGCCAGCAAAGCCGACAGAGCGGCCGCCTCCCACGCTTCGCAATAGCTTACAGATTGACCCCAGGTCAGTGCAGGCCATAGCATCAGCCGGCTCTTGCAACACGCCTCTGACCAGGGAACCGGAAATGACGCATCTCGCCACGGCCACCTGCCCGACTCCGTTCTGTCCCAGGGTGACAGAGCTGGCACGCCATCTCCATGATGAGCTGTCGCAGTCCTTGGCCTTTGCCTTGCTGCGCCTCGACGAGGCTCAGGGGCGCGGCGATCTCAGTGCGCTCAAGAGCGCACGCAGCGCAGTGCGCCAGGCCCTGCAAGCCTCGCGGCAGCTGCTGCAAGGCCTGCCCACCGCAAGTGCGGGGCAGGACCTGGCCGCAGCCCTGCGCGCGACCCTGGACACTCTCAAACAAGAGCAAGAAGGCAGCCGCCAGCTGCACTTTGTGAACGAGGGCGTGGTGCCTGAACTGAAGCCCGAAACCCATCAGGTGCTGCTGAACGCCACGCGCGAGCTGCTGGTCAATGCCTGCAAGCATGGCGGCGACGGAGCGATCGAGGCGCGAGTGTCTGCCTGCGCGAACCGCCTGGCGATCACCGTCAGCAATGCCAGCGGCAGCGTCGGCAAACGAGCCGAGGCCTGGATGTCCTCCGGCCGTGGCCTGAGCCTCACGCACACCCGCTTGCACAGCATCGGTGCACGCCTGCGCTGGCGCCAGGCGGCCAGCCAGGTGCAAGCCCGCATCACCTGGAGCTCATCATGAGAGTTCGCGTGATCATTGCCGATGACCACCACCTGGTTCGCGAAGGCCTGGTGGCACTGCTGGAACGCGAAGTCGACATTGAGGTCGTGGCACAAGCTCGCGACGGCATGGAGCTGGTCCGGCTGGCCCGCACGCACAACCCCGATGTGGTGATTCTGGATGTCGCCATGCCGCGCATGAATGGCATCGAGGCGATCCGCCGCATTCGCGCCGAACCCTTGTCCTGCAAGCTGATCTGCTTGTCCGTGCATGCCGAGACCCAGCAGGTGGCCGCTGCCCTCGAAGCCGGCGCCAACGGCTATGTGCTCAAGGAAAACTCTTTTGACGAGCTCGCGCGTGGCGTCAGGCGCGTGATGGCCAATCAGCTCTTCCTCAGCGGCGAGCTGGTGGGCGAGATGCTTCAGCACCGCAGCGCATCCGAGGCTGAGCCCGAGTCGGCCGGCCACGGCCACTCGATCTCCGCTCGCCTGACACCGCGCGAACGCGAAATGGTGCAGCTGTTTTCCGAAGGCTACTCCGCCCAGGAAATTGCCTCCCAGCTGCACCTCAGCGCCAAGACTGTGGCGACCCATCGCGAGCATGTGTTTGCCAAGCTGCAAATCCAGGGCATCGCCGAGCTGACGCGCTTTGCGCTGCGCGAAGGGCTGAGCACGCTGGAGACGACAAGGCCGCGCGTCTGACCCTCAATTGCAAGGCGCTTGCCTCTGGCACACAGGGGAGTCGAGAGGACACACATGAAGAAGGCTGCTGATCAGGCGCTCGAGGGTCCACAACGCCAAGCCGCTGCAGGCCCTGCGGCCCCGTCCCGGGTCCATGCGCAGTTGGCAGTTCCATCAGCGCGGGCACTGCAGAAGACCGAGCCGAGCATGCCTTCTCAAGCCCGAACAAGCTCGGCGCACGACATAGGCAGCAGTCCGCGCATCCATGCTCAGCGCCTGCAACTGCGCGCTCTCACTGCCGCGCAGCCAGGGAGCGCCTCCGCCGTAACAGGGGACGGTCGTTCAGGCTTGCCCGCGGATCTGAAGCAAGGCATCGAAGCGCTCTCCGGCATGGCCATGGACAGCGTCAAGGTTCATTACAACTCAGCGCAGCCCGCGCAGCTGAACGCTCATGCGTTTGCCCGGGGCAGCGACATCCACCTGGGCCCGGGCCAGGAGCAACACCTGCCGCACGAGGCCTGGCATGTGGTGCAGCAAGCGCAGGGCCGCGTGCCGGCAACAGTGCAAGCCCGGGCCGGTATGCCGCTCAATGACGATGCCGGCTTGGAACAGGAGGCCGATGTCATGGGGGCCAAGGCCATGCAGGCCTCAGCCCAGACCAGCGCTGCGCCGCAAGGCATCCGCGCTGCGAGGACCCATGCTCAGACCCCGGTACAGAGAGTCGTGATCTTTGGAGCCCATCTGGAGTCCGGCCCTAAGCCATGGACTTTGGGCGCCGCTGAGGACTTCCCAGGTTTTGCCGGCTTGTCTGAGGCGCAGCAGCGGGAGCTGCGCCGCTTGGTTGCGGATCCGGAACGACATGATTTCGACAGCCCTGCCAGCCTGCTCGAAACGCTTCAAGACCACCCTTTGGCCCCCGACCTGCAGCCACTGACTGCACAGGTGCTCGATTGGCTCCGGGAACGCAATCCACTGGCTACGGTCGGCGATCTGCTGGAAGACAGCGACGATTCCAAGGCCGTGTGGGCACGCTACCGGGAACAGCATCAAGAACGCGGCGAGGCCAACGAAATCATGCTGCGCTCCATCCTGGGTGGCTATGAGACCCACCGCAGCGGCATGTCGGGCTCCATGGTGCGCCCTTCCCTGGTCACCGACCCGGTGGCCGCCGAGCGAGGTGGGCAAGCCTTCAACCAGGCCTATGGACCCGAGACCTTGGCACTGCTGCTGAAGCAGTACCACCTCAGCCCCATCGAAGCCAAAGCACTCCAGGCCTACACCTCGCCCAACAAGAAAGAACGTGACAACCCCAACTACATGGGCGGGGAGAGAGATCCGCGGGACTGGGCGCCATTTGCAAACGGCTGGGAGGCGCTGGAGAGCGCCATGAGCAAGATCCCATCGCTTGGTGAACTCGGCATCGAACTGACCACCTATCGAATTCCGCGTGCGCCCACCAACGAACGCGACACCGACGAACCTGCGATCTACCGCAACATGCGGCCGGGGACTCATATCGCCCATGGCCACGAGGCCATGCCGGGCGGGCAGCACCACTACATGTCAACCGCCCTGACCTACAGCGTTCATTTCAGCGGCGCCGAACGGGGTGGAGCGGTGGGCATCACGGGCAGATCGGGCCGCTACATCAATCCCTTTGGCGTCATGTCCGGCTCGGTGGACGGTGGCGAAATCCTCTACCCGCCGCATGTGAACACCAGCTACGAAGGCTCCAACCCCTTCGGCGTCAGCACGAATTCCGGGCCGCGCCCGGTCTATCACTTTCGCGAAGTGACTGCCCCACAGGTGGGCGAGGACAGCGTCGAGGACAACCGTTTCTCGCAAGTTCGCCACCCCTCAGGGCTGCCTGTCAGCCACCATCGCTTGCTCCGAGTCCTGGACACCCTGCCCGACGATGTGCTTGAGCTCTTCCACGCCGCAAGAGATGCCTCGGGGATTGACGGCCCCATCATGTACCTGTCGACGCCGGAGCTGCTGCGGCTGAACGATGCGTTTCGGCTGGCCATGTTGGATGCACTGGAGCAAAGGGGCT
Organism: Paucibacter sp. DJ2R-2; assembly: GCF_025717675.1. Taxonomy (GTDB): domain Bacteria; phylum Pseudomonadota; class Gammaproteobacteria; order Burkholderiales; family Burkholderiaceae_C; genus Paucibacter_A. The sequence continues at coordinate 29,105 of NZ_JAJIRT010000010.1, read as the reverse complement.
CGGAACAGGTGTTCAATGCCCGCTTCCATTTGAACGAGCAAGGCGACCTCGCCTACCTGCCTCTCGAACGCCTCATTCGCCTGTGCGACAGAGTGCTGTCGAACTGAGCGACTCCTGGTCGCTGCGCTCTCTGTGTTGTCGCTGCGCCGCCATCGCTCAGCGGCCATGTTTGGACTTCCGCACGGCAGCTCACCCCGGTCTTTGCCACGAGCCCGCTGCAACGATCCCGCGCCTCCGTCGAGCTGCCGCGGGCAAGCAATCAGCAAAATTCCTAGGCACAAACCCGCGCCAGGCAAGACCTGACCCCATGGTTGCGCGCCTGGCTGCATTCCGGCCAGGGTTTGCCCGATCGGCAAAAATCTGATGGCAAATCAGCTGCGCTCCGATGGTGGCTTCGAGGCCGCGGCACTACCCTTCTTCGAACCGGTGCCATGGGGGCGCCGCCTGGCCTGGACGCACCATGATCGATGCCGCACTGACACAGATTGCCGGTCAGCTGAACCAGCATCTGCGCCAGCGTTTCCAGGTCAGCGAGGACCTGGCGGTGCTGTCGAATCTGCATGAGCAGAACGGCAGTGCGGTGCCCATCGTCGCCAACAAGCTGGTGATCTTTCTGGCCGGCGTGGAACGCGACACCATGGCCCATCGCGCCACGCCCACGCGCGGCATGAGCCACGAACTGCGCCAGCAAGAGCCGGTGTTCCTGAACCTGCTGATGATGTGCGCGGCCAATTTCAGCGGTGCCAACTACCCCGAGGCGCTGAAGTTCCTGTCCGGCGCGATCGGCTACTTTCAGGCCACGCCGGTCATCGATCACCACAATGCACCCAACCTCGATGCCAGGCTGGAACGGCTGATTCTCAATATCGAGAACCTCAGCAGCTCGGAGATGCACAGCCTTTGGGGCATCCACAGTGGCCGCTATTTGCCCTCGGTGCTGTACCGGGTGCGCATGGTCAGCGTGGACGGCGAGCAGATCGTCGGCCGCGATACGCCGATCCGTGTCAGCGATGTACGGGGTCTGTCATGAGCCTCAGCTTGAGCAGCGACGCCGCCACCGATCATGGCCGCCAGCGCCTGCGCGAGCCGCGTGCGGCGGAACAGTTCCAGCTGCTGCTGAGCGTCGGCTTGCAGCATGACTACGGCGCCAGCGCCTTGAGGGGTCTGAGCCTTACGCCCAGCCAGGCCACCCGCGATCTGTGCCGCCAACATGGCCTGCTCTTGCGCAGCGAGGCCGGCGGCCTCAGCCTGATCGGCGCTCAAAGCGCCCTGCCCCAGCTCTGGCAGGCGCAGCGCGACGAGGGCTGCGACTACCTGCTCTCTTGGCGCCTGGACGGCGGCGCGCCGCTGTTCGCTTTGGCCAGCGACGAACACGCAGCACGCCACCTGCTCCTGCCGCTGACACCCCATTCGGCCCTGGACCAGGACTGCGAGACCTGGTGCGCCGGCCTGGGTCGTCGCGAACTGCTGCGCATCGCCAGCCGCCGCTGCCCATGGAAATACCTGCTGCTGGGCGACTGGGCCGAGCTCTGTGCCAGCGGCCAGATCGATGACCTGATGCTGAGCATGAGTCCGGCCCTGTCGTCCCTCTCAGAAGGCAGCGAAGCCCTGCGATTCCAGCGCGACGCCGCCCAGGAAACCCTGCCTGACGGACGCCTCGCCTGGGTGTTCCGCAGCCCCGAGGCCTTGCCGCTGGCCGAGCGCAGCAGCAGCCGGGTCGCCTTGAGCGACGCCAGCAGCACCCCCGCGCGTGTCCTGATGGACGCGCTTCCCCATGGTGCCCCAGGCAGCCTTCGACGCGAAGTACGCGCCGGCAGCACGCAATGGGTGACCGAAATCTTCCTCACCCGATGACGACTCAACCAGGAGAATCGAGATGGCTGTAATGAAGACGCCGGGCGTCTATATCGTCGAGAAAAACGCCTTTCCCAACTCCGTGGTCGAGGTGGCCACGGCGGTGCCGGCCTTTGTCGGCCACACCGAGTTCGCCGACAACCACAACACGCCCTTGTCGCTGCGGCCCTGGCCGATCAGCTCCATGGCCGAGTACCACCAGTACTTCGGCGGCCCGCCGAAGCCACGCTTCGAACTGAGCGAGGAAAGCGACCCGCTGAATGCGCAGTTCCAGGCCTTGAGCGAGCCCGACACGCCCACCAGCAAAAAGGGCTACAAACTGGCCCAGGTCAAGGGTGTCAAGGGCGGGGACTTCGGCCTCTACAGCGCCCTGCGGCACTTCTTCCAGAACGGCGGCGGCCGCTGCTATGTGGTGTCCATCGGCAGCTACAAGCAGGAGCTCGACCCGGAGCTGTTTCAAAAAGGCATCGATGCCTTGAAGAAGGAACAGGAGCCCACCATGGTCCTGGCCCCTGAGGCGGTGCGCTTCGAGGACGCCAACACCTGCAAGGACATTCAGCAGGCCATGCTGAACCACTGCGGCTACGAGATGAAGAACCGCGTGGCCATTCTTGACGTCTACAACGGCGACAAGCCGCGCGAGTACCCGCCCGGCGATCCGGTCGCGAAATTCCGCGACAGCCTGGGCATCAACTTCCTCGACTTCGCCAGCGCCTACTACCCCTGGCTCAACACCTCGGTGGTGAGCGAGAAAGAGATCGACTACCAGAACATCGACAGCAACAGCCTGGACCTGCTCATCACCCTGCTGCGTGCCGAACTCAATCTGCCCACGGCGCGCCCGGACGACAGCAAGCCCAAGCAGCAATCGTTGTGGGACGAAGTGGCCAAGCTGAAGACCGACTTCACACCCGTCGTCATCGACGAGGCTCGCAAGCAGCGTGACGAGGCGGCGGCCAAGGTGGCGGCCGCTGCGGCGGCCAAGGCCAAGGCGTCGGCCGAGGCCGCAGCCAAAGCCCGAACCGAGGCGCGCGCCAAGGTCGAGGCCGATGCCAAGGCCGCGAACAAGACCGCCGAAGAGATCAAGGAGGCCTTGGCCACTTTTGACAAGGCCAACCCCGCACCCCAGGCCGCACCAGCACCAGCACCAGCACCAGCGCCAGCACCCGCGCCCGCCGACGCTGCTGCCGCGAAGGCAGAGAAAGAGCGCAGCGAGGCACGCGCCAAAGTGGAGGCCGATGCCAAGGAGGCCGGCAAGAGCGACGAGGAAGTCGGCGAAGCGTTGAAAGCCTTTGACGAGGCCAACCCCGCGCCCGCGCCCAAGCCAGCCGGCGATGCCGACGCCAAGAAAGCCGTCGACAACCCGCTCGGCAGCGAGGCCCTGGAAGCCGGCGTGAAGGCGCGCCGCGATCTGCTGAACAAGACCTTGCTCAGCGTCAGCAATGTCTACAAGGCGGTGCTGACCGAGGTGCGCCGCCAGCTCAATGTGCTGCCGCCCAGCAGCGCCATGGCTGGCATCTACACCATGGTGGACAACACCCGAGGCGTCTGGAAGGCACCGGCCAATGTCAGCCTCAATGGCGTCATCTCACCGACCGTGAGCATCTCGCACGAGCAGCAGGAAGACCTGAACGTCAGTGCCCAGGGCAAGTCCATCAATGCCATCCGCAGCTTCATCGGCGAAGGTGTGCTGGTCTGGGGCGCGCGCACGCTGGACGGCAACAGCCTCGATTGGCGCTACATCAATGTCCGGCGCACCATGATCATGCTGGAGGAGAGCTGCCGCCTGGCCGCCAAGGCCATGGTCTTCGAGCCCAACACCGCCAACACCTGGGTCACCATCAAGAGCATGGTGGCCAACTTCCTGACCAGTGTCTGGAAGCGCGGCGGTTTGATGGGTGCGGTGCCCGAAGACGCGTTCAGCGTTCATGTGGGGCTGGGTGAAACCATGACGCCCAACGACGTGCTCGAAGGCATCTTGCGCGTCACCGTGCTGGTCGCCATGGTGCGCCCGGCCGAGTTCATCGAGATCACCTTCCAACAGCAAATGCCTAAATCTTGAGAGGCAGTGTCCTTTCTACTGCGCGACCGCCATGCGTCGTTGGCTGGATGCTCGGAATCCTCACGTACAGCTCGTACGTTCCGGTTCCTGCGCTCCGTCCGCCTCGCCTGGCAGCCGCTCGCTACGAAAGTACCCAGCCTCTTGGCGGAACTACACGCACAGCAATTGAGTTAACGGAGAAACACCATGGCTGACGACGGCTCCAAGCAATCCACCAATGTCTGGCCACTGCCCAAATTCCACTTCCAGGTGAAGTGGGATTCGGCGGTGATGTCCTTCGAAGAGGTCTCCGGCCTCGATGTCGAAGCCCAACCGATCGAGTACCGCCACGGCGACAGCCCGGTGTTCTCGGCGATCAAGATGCCGGGCTTGAAAAAGTACGGCAATGTCACGATGAAGAAAGGCGTCTTCAAGTCGGACAACAAGTTCTGGGACTGGTTCAACCAGATCAAGATGAACACCATCAAGCGCGTGCCGGTGACCATCAGCCTGCTCGACGAAGAAGGCAAGCCCACCATGGTGTGGACGCTGACCAATGCCTGGCCGACCAAGGTCACCGGCACCGACCTGAAGTCCGAGGGCAATGAAGTGGCGGTCGAGACCATCGAGATCGCCCACGAAGGCCTGACCATCGCCAACGGCTGAGGCCCATGAGCGCCCTTGCATCGCCCCTGAACCAGGCGCTCGAAATGCTGCAGGCACCGCCTGTGGCCTTTCATTTCTCGGTCATTGTGGGCACACAGCCCCAGTCCGTCGACAGCTCCTTCCAGGAGGTGTCGGGGCTGACCCAAAGCATGGAGACCGAGGAGCTGCGCGAAGGCGGTGAGAACCGCTTTTGCCACCAGCTGCCCCAGGGCATCAAGCAGGGTCGCTTGAGCCTCAAGCGCGGCGTCGCGACGGTCACTTCACCGTTGATGCTGTGGTGCAAGGAAACACTGGAAGGCGGCTTGACACGCCCCATCCTGACCATGCCGGTGCTGGTGCGGCTGAAGGGCGCCGATGGCCTGCCCCTGCGGGCCTGGCTGCTCGACAACGCCTACCCGGTCAGCTGGGAGATCGAAGCGTTCTCCTCCACCAAGAACGAGCTGGCCATCGAGCAGATCGAGCTGGCCTACACCACGAGCATGCGACTGCTATGACGCTGGAAGTCCGACAACTGCTGCTCAAGTCCACCGTCAGCGACGATGAGTCGGACGACGAGGCCAGCCCCTCCAGCCCCTCCAGCGCCGCGGCCAAGTCCGCGGCCGGTGGCTGCGGTGGTGGCGGCGCGGGCGAGGACTGCGAGGACCGCGAGCAGTTGAAGGAAGAGATCCTGGCCGAATGCCGGGTCTGGCTGCTGGCGCAGCTGCAAGCGCTGCGCGAGCGCTGAAACCGAGGCGCAGACCCACCATGTCCGTGCTCTCTTCCGCGCTGTCCCTGTCCGGCACCAAGCAGGCCCTGTCCATCACCCGCTGCGAGATCGATGACAAGACCGGCATCGTCACGGTCGACTCGGGCAGCCAGTACAAGCTGGTGATCAACCCGTCCGAATTCAGCCACGAGCGCACGATTTGCTACAACACCAAGCGCAGCCTCGGCCAGTCCAGCAATCCGGTCAAATTCAGCGCCATCAACCCCGACAAGATCAGCTTCTCGGTGGTGTTCGATGGCACCGGTGTGGTGCCTCTGCCCCTGGGCTCCAGCGCCCCGCGCGAGGTGGCCGACCAGCTCGATGCCCTGGGCAAGATCATCTACACCTACAACGGCGGCAAGCACGAGCCCAACCATGTGCAGCTGCTCTGGGGCACCCTGATCTTCTACGGGCGGCTGCAGAGCATCTCGACCGCCTACAGCTTGTTCAAGCCCAGCGGCGCGCCGCTGCGGGCCAAATCCGAGTTGGTCTTGCTGGGCTTTGTCTCGCAGCAGCTGGGGCGCTTGGCGGCCAATCGCTCCAGCCCCGACCTGAGCCATTCGGTCGAGGTGCGGGAGGGCGACACCCTGCCCCTGCTGTGCCAGCGCATCTATGGCGACAGCCGCTACTACACCGAGGTGGCCCGCTTCAATGGTCTGCGCGAGTTCCGCCGACTGAAGCCCGGCCTGCGCCTGCACTTTCCGCCGCTGGGCTGATGGGGGCGCCATGAGTGACAGCGATTCCAACGACGGCGTGCTGCGCCTGATCGTCAGCTGCGACGGCCAGGAACAGGAAGACCTGGCCATCATCAGCTGCAGCATCCGCCATGCGCTCAATGCCGTGCCCTGGGCCCGCCTCGTGATCGCCGACGGCGACATGCCCGAGAACAAAAGCCCGCTCAGCGACGGCGCCCTGTTCAAGCCCGGCGCACAGATCGAGATCCGCGCCGGCTATGCCAATGATGATGCGCTGGTGTTCAGCGGCATCGTCGTGCGCCATGGCTACAAGATCACCGGCAACAACTACAGCCGGCTGCTGGTGGAATGCCGCGACAAGGCCTGCAAGCTGACCCTGGGCCGCAAGAGCGCGAACTATGTCGACCAGACCGACAGCGCCATCATCTCCAGCCTGATCAGCAATGCTGGGCTGACGGCCGATGTCGACAGCACCTCCATCACCCACAAGGAGCTGGTGCAGTACTACTGCAGCGACTGGGACTTCATGCTGGCGCGTGCCGAGCTGCTGGGCCTGGTGGTGAACGCCGCGGCCGGCAGCGTCGGCGTCAAAGCGCCTGAAGTGAGCGGATCACCGGTGCTGACCCTGACCTGGGGTGACAACCTGTTCGAGCTGCATGCCGACATCGACGCCCGCAGCCAGTGGACAGCCGTCCAGGCCCAGGGCTGGGATCCGGCCCAGCAAGCCCTGGTTCAAGGGGCCTCGGCCGCACCGCCTACGCTGAACAGCCAAGGCGATCTGGACAGCGCCAGCTTGGCCGCCGTGGCCTCGCCCGACACCTTGCTGCTGCAAAGCCCCGCCAGCAGCGACAGCGCCCTGCTCGACAGCTGGGCCAAGGCCGTGCAGCTCAAGGCCGGCCTGGCGCGTGTGCGCGGCCGCATGAGTTTTCAAGGCACGGCCGTCGCTCTGCCTGGAACGCTGATCACCTTGGCCGGCGTGGGCACGCGCTTCAACGGCGATGTCTACGTCAGCGCCGTGCAGCACGAGATGGTCGACGGCAACTGGGTCAGCGAAGCCGAGTTCGGGCTCGACCCGAGCTGGCATGTCGAGCGCCCCGATGTCGTGGCCCCCTTGGCCAGCGGCCAGCTGCCCGGTGCCAGCGGCCTGCAGATCGGCGTGGTCATGAAGCTCGACGCCGACCCCGCCGGCGAAAGCCGCATCCAGATCAAGCTGCCCAGCCTGAGCAATGCCACCGAAGGCATCTGGGCCCGTCTGCTGCAGTTCCACGCGTCCAACAGCTTTGGCGCCTTCTTCCTGCCCGAGGTGGGCGACGAGGTCCTGGTCGGCTATCTGAACGGCGACCCCAGCAGCCCGGTCGTTCTGGGCAGCCTCTACAGCAGCAAGCAAGTCAGCCCCTATGTGCTGGAGGCGGCCAACAACACCAAGGCCATCGTCACCCGCTGCAAGCACAAGATCGAGTTCAACGAAGAAGACAAGATCATCACCGTCACCACGCCGGCCAACAACAAGCTGGTGCTGGACGACAAGGACAAGAGCATCCTGATCCAGGACCAGAACGGCAACAGCATCAAGCTCAGTGAGAGCGGCATCGCCCTGGACAGCCCCAAGGACATCAAGCTGACGGCCAAGGGCGGCATCACCTTGGACGCCGTCAATGCGATTTCCATCACGTCCAAAGCCGACGTCAAGACCGCCGGCCTGAACATCGCCTGCGAGGCCCAGGTCGGCTTCAGCGGCAAAGGCAGCGCCACGGCCGAACTCAGCGCCTCGGGCCAGACGACGGTCAAGGGCGCGATGGTGATGATCAACTGAACCCCAAAAAGAGCGCCCGACACCATGCCACCCGCCGCCCGCCTCACCGACATGCACACCTGCCCCATGGTCACACCGGGCTTGCCGCCGATTCCGCATGTCGGCGGCCCGGTGATCGGCCCGGGCGTGCCGACCGTGTTGATCGGCAAGCTGCCCGCGGCCGTGGTTGGCGACAACGCGGTCTGTGTCGGGCCACCGGATGCCATCGTCAAAGGCTCGGCCACCGTGCTGATCGGCGGCAAGCCGGCGGCCCGCATCGGCGACACGACCGCACATGGCGGCGCCATCGTGCTCGGCTGTTTCACCGTCATCATCGGAGGCTAGCCATGAGTTTTCTCGGTCGAGGCTGGAGCTTCCCGCCGCGCTTTGATGGCAGCAAGCGCCTGGTCATGGTGGAGAACGAGATCGACATCGAGGAGAGCTTGCGCCTGCTGCTGGCGACCCGCTGCGGCGAACGCGTGATGCAAGCCGCCTACGGCACCACCCTGCACCGCCTGGTCTTCGAAGGCGCCAGCGAGCAATTGCTGACGGAGCTCAAGGACATGCTCAAGAAGGCCGTCCTGTTCTTCGAACCGCGCGTCGAGGTGCTGCAGATCGAGGCCCATATCTCCAGCGAGGACTGGGGCTGCTTGCAAGTGCTGCTGGACTACCGCATCCGCAGCACCAACACCCGCCACAACCTGGTCTACCCGCTCTATCTCGATCAAGCCAGCAACCCGGTCAGCGCAGGCTGAGCAGCAAGGCCCCACCATGCACCCCGGAACCCAACAGAACGAACGCCTGGCGCCGCCGCTCGACCCGGCGCTGTCGCCGCCGTTCCTGCGCCCCGACGAGCTGGACCTGGCGACCCGGCTGCGCCTGACCCTGGAGTTGGCGCGCCAGCTGCGCTTTGTCGACGACATGGCCCTGCACCAAGGTCATTGGGGCGAGGTGCTGGATCAGGATCTCAGCCTGCTCCTGGCCGAACTGGCCAGCTCGCCCGGGATTGCTGAAGAAGCCCGGGTGATGGGCGTCTGGCCGCGTCTGTCGGAGCGGCAGCAATGGCACTACTGCCGCCGCCTGGCCGAGCAGCTGGAGCGTTGGTGCGCGCGCATGGAGCTGCACGCCAAGGCCCAGGCCACCGAGCCCGGCGCCAGCCCGGCCGCAGCCCGCTTGTTGCAGCTCTTGCAATCCCAGCTCGACGGCGATCTGGGCCGCCTGCAGGTCCAGCTGCAACCCCATTTCGGCGTCGGCGGCGAGGCCCCGCTGCCGCTCTTGGGCGCGCGGATGGGCCCCAGCACCAAGGCCTCCAGCACCTCGGCCTCCGGCCCCACCTTGAGCACCAGCGCCCTGGCCCGCGCCCTGCGCCAATTCTGGTTGGGCCTGTGCCGGACGCGCCGCCAGCTGGCCCTGCTGGCCGCCGAGCTGCTGCCGGCCAGCTTGCAGCAAGGTGACCATGACCCTGCCATGGGAGCACTGCTGGCCTTCATCCAGCTGCTGCAGCTCAGCCGCTCGCCGCTGGACCGCTTCACCGACCGCCTGACCCAGTTCTACTACCGCGACAGCCTGGGCTTCCAGCCGGCCGTGGCCCGCGCCGATCGCGTCCATGTGCTGCTCGAGCGGGACCCGCGCCACGCCCGGCCCGTGCTGCTGCCGCAAGGCTGCCTGCTGATTGGCGGCAAGAACGAGCGAGGCCAGGCCCTGCACTACCGCGCCGAACAGGAGCTGCTGCTGAGCACGCTGAAGGTCGAGCAGCTGCTGTCGCTGCGCCTGCACAGCGACGCCCGCATCTCACCCGAGCACCAATTCGCCTTCGCCACCGAGGCCCATGCATTGCAGCTGCCCGCCCCCACGCCCGAGCAAGCCGCACTGCCGCGCGCACGCGCCTGGCCCCTGCTGGGCGGCGGTCCTTGCATCGGTTTCGGCGAGGCACGCCAGGGCTTGGCCCTGGCCTCGCCGCTGCTGCAGCTGCGCGAAGGTGAGCGCGAGATCACGCTGGAGCTGCAGCTGAGCCATCCCCTGGGGCAGGACAGCCTCTTGCAGCAGGCCGTCGGCGAAGAGATCGCCGCGAACGCGACACTGGAGATTCATCAGGCGCACTGGCAGCGCATCTTTGAACGCCTGGCCCTGTTCGAAGGCCTGCCCCTGCCCAGCGCCCCCAGCCAGGCCGAGCAAACCGACTTGCACGCACAGCGCCTGCGCGAGCTCGGCCGCCGAACCGCACGCCATGGCCGGCGCCAGGCCGCCTTGAACGCAAGCCGCGAGAAGCCCAAGACCGTCACCGGCGCCTGGCTCAGCTTCCTGCTGGCCCTGTGCCTGGAAAGCCACAAGCCCGATACCTTGCGGCCCCGCATCGGCCGCCTGTTCGTCGTCTGGCTCAGTGTGGGCCAGGAGGATCTGAGTGCGCTGGACCTGCGGGCCCTGCGCCGCCATGCCCAGCGCGTGCTGGGCGACAACGCCGGCCCCACGGTGCAGGTCGACAACCCCTTGTCCCTGATCTACGGCAGCCAGCCCATGGAGCGTTCGCTGATCTTCGACCGCGTGTTTCGCGGTCTGTGGTTGGCGCAACTGAGCAGCCAACAAGGCTGGCTGGCTGTCCCCGAGGTCTATGCCCAACGCGTCGACCTGCGCAGCGAGCGGCCCAAGGACGCAGGCGGCCGGCTGCAGCTGCGCATCTCGCTCGGCGCGGGCGCGCCGCCGGTGCAGGCCTGCACGCCGGCCCTGCACGGCGCCGGCTGGCCGGCCCTGCCGGTGCTGCAGCTGCGCATGTCGGGCCAGACGCGGGTGTTCGGCTGCAGCCTGCTGCAACAGCTGGCCCTGGAGTCCGCCCGGCTGCAGGTGCGTGTCAGCGGCGTGCGCGAAATGACGCTCTACAACCAGCTCGGGCGGCTGGACGCCAGCAAGCCTTTTCTGCCCTTCGGCCCCCTGCCCGACCGCTCTTCCTACCTGATGTTCTCCAACGCCGAACTGAGTGCCAAGCCCATCAGCGAGCTGAGCCTGCAGCTGCAATGGGCCGGCCTGCCCAGCCAGGGCATGGCCGCACATTACGCGGTGTACGCGGCCTATGCGGACGCCGCCGGCAGCGGCGGCGCCAAGGAGCGGGGCGCGCGCGCGCAGCGCCGCTGGGACGAAAGCAGCTATCTGGTGCGGCCGGCCTTGCTGTCCGGCGGCCACTGGCAGGAGGGCGGCGAACTGCTGCGCTTGTTCGCCGAGCGCGGCCCTGAGCAAACCCTGAACCTGGACGGCAAGGAGCTGCAGAGGCTGCACCAACCGCTCAGCGTGCCCGGGGCCGCGGCCGACTACACCCTGAGCAGCCGCCAGGGCTTCTTCCGCCTGCAGCTGCAAGGCGCCGAAAGCGCCTTCGGCCACACCCTCTATCCGCGCCTGCTCAGCGAACGCCTGACCCAGAACAGCCGCATCAAGCGGGCCGAGGACCAGCTCCCCCTGCCCCAGGAACCCTACACACCGCGCCTGGAAAAAATCAGCCTCAGCTATGCCGCCGAGGAGCACATCGCCGCACGCCAGGACCGCGGCACCTTGCCGGGTCAGAGCCATGCCAGCCAGCTGCTGCAGCTCTGCCCCTTCGGCCTGCAAGCGCTGCAGCGCGGTGGCGCCGATCAGCGCTACCACCTGCTCGCGCATTGGCCCTGCGGCGCCCAGCTCTATATCGGCCTGAGTGGCACGGCGAGCGCGGGCAGCCTGAGCCTGCTGTTCCAGCTGCAGGCGGAAAGCGCCGCCGAATCACTGGGGCGCCCGCGGCCTCAGCTGAGCTGGGCAGCCTGGTGCGGCCAGCAATGGCGCGAACTGGAACCCTACCGCCTGCTGCTGGACGAGACTCAAGGCCTGCTGCGCACCGGCATCATGGTGCTGGACCTGCCCGAGGGCATGAGCGCCGACTGCCCGGAGCTGTCGGCGGCACCGGGCGGCCCTCTGCTGTGGCTGCGCCTCACAGCCAGCGGCGAGCTGGGCCGGCTCGCCCCCATGCAAGGCCTGTGGGCCCAGGCCATCAGCGCCCGCCGGGTGACCAGCCATGCGGCCGGCATGGCCGTGGAGCTGCCCGCCCAAAGCATCCACGCGACCCAGCCGGCCATTGCCGGCCTGGCCAGCGTGCGCCAGCCCCTGCCCTCCTTCGACCTGCGCGAGGCCGAGGACGAGGCCCAGCTGCGCACCCGCGTGGCCGAGCGCCTGCGCCACCGCGACCGCGCGCTGACGCCCTGGGACATCGAGCGCCTGGTGCTGCAGGAATTTCCCCAGGTGCAGAAACTGAAATGTCTGCCCTTGGGCGCCCAAGGGCAAGGTCGGCAGCAGGTGCTGGTGGTGGTCGTGCCGGCGCTGCCGCCAGGGCGCGAGATCGACGGCACCGAAGCGCCGCGCCTGGATGCCGCCATCCTGGATGAGATCACCGCCTTCCTGCGCCAGCGCGCCGTGCCGGACCTGCCCCTGCTGGTGCGCAATGCCGTCTACGACCGCATCCAGGTGCGCTGCCGCCTCAAGCTCAAGGCCGGCGTGGCGGCCGGCGAGCGCCTGCGCCAGCTGCATCAGGCCTTGCGCGACTACCTCTCGCCCTGGCGCCCCGGCGGCATCACCACGCGCTTTGACTGGCAGGTCCGCGCCGACGAGATCGAAGCCCATCTGCGCGCCCAGGCCGGGGTCGACAGCGTCGGCGAGGTCTCGCTGCTGCACATCATTCGCAACGACCGCGGCCGCTACCGCCTGGCGGACAGCGCGCGCGGCTCGAACCCGAATCTGATCCGGCCCTCCAAGCCCTGGAGCCTGGCCCTGCCGACACGCAAGCACCTGCTTGAACTCAGCGACAGCGTGCCACGCACGGCGCCGCGAACCACCGGCTTGGCGCGGTTGGCGCTCGGCAGCAGCTTCATCATTGGCGGGGCACAGGCATGAAGCAGCTGGAAAACCGCAAGACCCTGAAGAAGCTGTTCAGTGACGGCGCCCTGCCGACCGAGCATGACTTCGCGGCGCTGATTGACTCCATGCTCAATATGAGCGACGAGGGCTTCCGCAAGACGCCGGCCAATGGCGAGGAAATCTATGCGCCGGTCGGCCACCATGCCCTGCTGAGCTTCTATCGCGATCAGTTCCCGGAGACTGCGCTCTGGCGCGTCGCCCTGAGCCCCGCCACCGACCGCCTGCAATTCAGCAGCGGCGACCAGGCCAAGCCCTTGCTCGGGCTGACGGCGCCCGAGTCGCCCAAGCCTGGCCTGCGCCAGCCCAAGGACGGCGAGGTGGACCTGGACAACCGCCGGGGTCGGGTCGGCATTGCCTGTGGGGACCCGCGCGACACGCTCGAGGTGGCCGGTGTCATCGCCAGCACCGGGCGGCGCGGTCGGCACGCCACCGCCACACGCATCGCCGCCGATGGCCAATGGCATGAGGTGATCGGTGGCCTGCAAGGCTGCCAGGGCTTTGAAGTCGTCGCCGGAGCGGGCGGCTCGGAGGGCAAGGGCCACTTCGGCCTGCTGCACGCGATCGCACTGAGCGCCTTCAACCCCAGCTTCGGCCTGCTGGCCTGGTGGCGCCGCCGCCGCGGCATCCGCCAGACGAAAGCCTGGTGGGGCCGGCGCTGCGACCGTCTGGAGCTGCGTTGGCATGGCGGCAGCGGCCGCGGTGGCAGCTACAGCCTGCAGATCCGCACCGGCTGCGATTTCGGCCCGGATCAGGTCATCCAGGTGCAGCTGACCCAACTCTGGTTCGATCAAGAAATGGCCCAGTGCAAGCAACCCAAAGACAGCGGCGACGCTGAGGCGGACACAGCACAGGACAAGCCATGAGCATGCCGCCGCCGCTGTTGCAAGCCCTGGCCCCGCCGGCCCAGGGCGTGCTGCCGCAAGAGCGGGCCCTGGAGGCACCGCAGCGCCTGCCGCGCCTGCCCAGCAGCCGCGAGCAGCACGACCCTTTGGGCTTTGATGCCCTGCGCGAAGCGGTGATCCAGCTGGCCCAGGGCGCCAGCCGCTCGCAATGGACCGACTTCAATCTGCACGACCCCGGCGTGACCCTGCTCGAAGCCTTCTGCTTCGGACTCAGCGAAGACATCTACGCCAGCCGGCAAAGCGTGCCCGAACTGCTCGGCCTGCTGCCGGACATGGACCCGGGCATCGACAAGGAACCGGGCCGCCCCGCCGACCTGTCGGCCATCAGCCCGAACGCGTTGGCGCGCCACGCGCTCTACGGCCCGCGCGAGGCCCTGCCATGCCGGCCGACCAGCGCCAGCGACTACCAGCGCTGGCTCTACGACCTCTGGCCCGAAGCCCGCCATCTGCGCATGACGCCGCTGCGCGACCGGCACGGACGCCGCAGCGGGCTCTGGCATCTCTCGCGCCAGGCCCAAGTGGCCGACCAGGACGATCGCGAGCAAGCCCTGGCGCAGACCCGCAGCTACTGGGCACAGCGCAATCTGGGCGAGGACCTGCTGGACGCACAGCAATTGCTCAAGCCGCGTTGGGTCCGGCTGCGCTGCCGCGTGCGCAGCGACGGCCGGCGCGATCTGGCCGAGCTGCTGGCCGAGCTGCTGGCCCGCTGCGACGACTACATCGCCGCCCGGCCGCTGCGCCACGCGCTCGATGAGCTGCCCGACGCCGAGCACAGCGGCCCACTGATGAGCCAGGGCTGGGTCAACAGCGTGGAACTCGAACGCTGCCAGGCCGAGGAGCTGAAGTTCAATGACCTGACCCTCTACCTGCGCGAAATCCCCGGCCTGGCCGACATCGATGAGCTGCGCCTGGAAGAAAGCGCCGAGCTGCGCGAGCACAGCGAACTCAGCAGCCAGGACTTCGGCCTGCCGGAAGGAGCCCCGCCGCCGGCGCTGCTGCAGGACACCGACAGCCTGCCCATGCGCGGCCCAGGCTGGGCGCTGCGCCTGGCTTGGCCGGCCTCGGCCCAGGATTTGGAAGGCTGGAACGTCAGCGGTCAGGGCAGCAGCGATCAGCTGCCTTTGCAGCAGCTGTGGCAACAGCTGGAGGACGTGCGCCGCACGCCGCGCCGCCAAGCCCTGCCCGGCCTCCCGGCCGCGCCGACCCGGGCTGCGCGTGAGCCCAGTGAAGCCGAAGCTGCCGCCTATGTGCCCGCCAGCAGCCACCTGCCCGAGGTCTACCGCCAGCCGGGTCGACAGGGCGCCAGCCTGGAGCTGCAGGCCGGCGGCCGCGGCCAGCAGCAGCAATGGCAGGCCTATCTGAGCCTGATGGAGCAGTGGCTGGCCCACAGCCGGGCCCAGCGCCAGCATCTCGGCGAGCTGTTCGACATCGGTCACGCCAAGGGGCCCAGCTACTGGTGGGACCTGCCCGGCAATGCCCAGCTGTCCGCGCTCGAAGCCGTCGCCCTCGACCCGCACGCCACCGCCGCGCGGCCGCAATCGCCGGCAGCTCAGGAGGGCCTCTACCTGCAGCCACGCGAGCAGATCGAACGCGATGTGTTCGCCGCGGCCGACGAGGCCGTCGAGCGGCGCTCCCGCGTGCTCGATCAATTGCTCGCCCTGCACGGGGAGCAGCTGGACTTCCAGGCTCTGCAAAGCCTGCCCTGCTACTGGTCGGGGCCCAGTTGGCAAGGCCACCTGCTGCGCTGCAAGCAGCGCTATGCCCGCCAGCTGCTGGCCCGCACCCGCGACCGCCACGCGGCCTTCGACTACAGCAAAGCCCTGCTCGGTAAGCGCAAGAATCGCTGCGCCTTGGTGGAGCGACTGGCCCTGCAGCTGGGCATGGCCCACCCGTTCCCGCGTCGCCTGACACAGACGCTGCGCGTGCTCGAACTGCAGCTGCTGCCCGAAGACCGGCGGCCCGAGGGCGAAGTGCCCGCTCTGGCGGCTGACGGTGAATACCAGGCGCTGCATCTGCTGCCGGGCAGCCGGCCACCGCGCCGGGGTGCCGAGCTGCGCGAGTTGTGGCAAATGCTGCGCAGCCGCCTGCCCGGCTTGCGCCAGGCCCTGCCGCCGGCCCTGCTGCGCAGCGCCGTTCAAGCCGATCGCTTCATCTTGCGACGCCAGCCGTCGCAGCTCTGCCTCTGCCTGGGTGGCGAGCGGCGCGATCAGCGCTGGACCTTGGCCCGGGTCGCCTCGGAGGCGCAGGCGCTGCAGCTGGCCACCGATCTCCATCTGCTGGCCTGCGCGCTGCAGCGCCACGCCGAAGGCCTGCATCTGGTCGAACACCTTCTGCTGCGGCCCGCGGGCCAAGCAGCTGCCACCTTGGCCGCCTTTCACCGTCAGAAGATCAGCCTGATCCTGCCCGGCTGGACGGCTCGCGGCGCCGACCCGCGCTTTCAATCGCTCTGTCAGGAGACCTTGTTGATGGCGGCGCCGGCCCATCTGGAAAGCCGCAGCCTGTTTCTTGACGCCCAGGAGATGGAGCGCTTCGAGCAGCTTTACGAAGAGTGGCTGGACGCGCGCCGGGCGCATTGCGAGGCGCAGACGAAGCCAGGCCAGAACCTTGACCGCGGCCACGAGAACAAGACCACAGGCACCCAGCTCAGCGCCTGTGCCGCGGCCCTGAGCGGTTTTCTGCAGCCCTTCTGGGTCAGCCACTGAAGCGACACGGGCCCGCCATGAACCACAGCCATCGCATCGAGACGCTCAGCTGGGAGGCCCGATTCAGCCATGCCCGGCTGGCCCATGCGCAGCAAGATCGCCTGAGCGAGTTCATCCACAAGCACGCACTGCCGCGCATGGCGGAGCGCTTCGATGCCCTCAGCCCGCCGGGCGAGGTCTGGGCCCTGGATTGCCTGGAGGTCGACATCGGCCGCCTGCGCATCCAGGACAGCCCCAGCCAGTGGCTGCGCCAATTCGACCTGGCGCTGCAGCGCAGCCTGGCCAGGCTGAGCGAACAAATCCCGCCCAGGGCCGCCCTCGCACCGTGGGCCGACAGCAGCCCCGACGCCGAGCCGCCGCGCCGGCTGAGCAGCGCCGGCCATGAGCTCGGGCAGTTCCTGCACTTTCTGCAGCATGGGCTGCTGCCTTGGGGCATGCCGCTGCGCTCGGCTCGCGACCTCGCCGGCTGGCTGGAGCGCCTTGCTCTGCACCATGGGCCGCGGCTGTGGCAAGCCCTGCAGCAGCTGATGCCACCCGAGCCTGTGCTGGCCCGACTGAGCCTGATCGCGCCGCATGCCGGCCTGCAGGCCTTGCTGAGCGTGCGCCACCGCGAGCTGGCCGAGGCCATGCTGCTTTTGGACGACAACTGGCTGCTGCCGCTGCAGCGGCGCGGCCGCCTCAGTGCCTACCAGGTGCAAAGCCTGCAACAGCGCCTGCGCGTCGCAGGCCTGCATGCGCTCTGGGGCTTGAGTGGCGGTGCCCTCGGCGGCGCCCGCCAGCGGCGCCTGCTGGCCGCCCTGCAGGCCAGCCATGCCGAACTCTTGGGCCCCGGCTGGATGTCGCTGCGACGGGCGCTGCGGGGTCAGGTCTTGCCCCGCCCAGCAGGCTCGGAGCTCGCAGCCGCCATGCTCGCGGCCCTGTTGGGCGACCCGGACCAGGTCGACGCACAGACGCAGGCGGACGCTGACTCCGGCGGCTCGGCCGGCGGGCCCGGCCGGCCGCCCTCGCGCCTGGGCCAGGCCGCCTTGCGCCGCATGCAAGAGCAGGTTCAGGCCTGGGCCACGGGGCGGCCGTCGGCAGGCAGCTCGGCCCACATCGGCCGCAGCCTGGCCGAGCTGCACCGGCAGGCCCCCGCCGCCTTGCGCCAGGCCTTGCTGGAACAGCTGCGCCCACGCAGCGGCCGGCGCGCCTGGAGCCTGGCCCTGCCGGTCGAGCACAGCTGGCCCCTGCTGGCCTTGCTGGCCGGCCCGGGCGCAGACAAGGCCCCGGCGGGCCCGGAGCCACTCACGCGGCCAGCCCCGCCGCAATGGGCCGACTCTTTGCGCCAGACCGCACTGCAGCTGCTCAAGGCCTGCCCGGCGGCCGAACGACCGGGGCTCAGCGCCATGCAATCGCTGCTGATGGAGGCCAGCCTGGCCCACCTGCTGGAGCATGGGCGCCTGCCGGCCACGCACAGCGCCTGGCTGAGCCTCTGGCAAGGCGCCTGGGCGCGCTGGCAAGGTTCGGGTGACGCTGACACGCCAGCACCTCAAGCGCGCGATCGATTCAAGCGCGCGGCCGGGCCGGCCTTGCAAGCCGCGGCCAGCTTGCCCCTGGCTTCCGATGGCCCTAACTCCACAACACCGCTGAGCCGTCTGCAGGCCCTGCCCTGGCTGCCGACGCTGATCGCGCGCTGGCAAGCACCCAAGACCCAGCCTTCAGACGAAGCGGCGGCACCGCCCTGGCCGGCTGCGGCCTTGCGCCGTTGGCTCTGGCAGGAGGCCGAGGCGCTGAGCGCGGCGATGTTGCACCAAGCAATCGCAGTCCCCATCCCGCCCGCCAACCTGGAAGCGCATTGGCGCCGCCGCTGGCAGCAGCTGCACGACAGCAGCATCCAGGGGAACGCAGCGAAGGAATTGGCGACCTCGGCCCACTCGAAGCCCGGACTTGAAAACCAGCTGCGGCAACTGTGGCTGCAATGCCAGCTCAAGGCCTATGGCACGGCGCAGCGCCTGCGTCTGGCTGAATTGCTGGAGCAGCCGGCGGCCTGCCAGCAATGGTGTGCCCAGTTCGAGCCCGCTCAGCGCTGGCAATGGCTGGCGGCTCAGTTCGGCCCGGGAAGCGCCGAGGCCTTGAAGGACTGTATGGCAACGATGCGCGCAGAGCCGGCAGCACCCGCGCCAGAGCTGGCTCGCGACACTGGTCCAGCAGTCGCTCCAAGCGCCACAGCAGCACCGGCCGCGGATCCGCTCTGGTCGCTGCTTTGTGAGCATCTGTTCGTGCTCGCCGGCACCCCGGACGCGCCAGGTTTCCGCCGCCATGTGCAAGAAGCCGGACGGTCCAATCGGCGGCCTCGACCTCCAAGAGTGGCGCCCCATTCAGGCCACGAAGGCCAGGCCGGTACTGCACATAAGTCCCAGAGTTCAAACGCCACGGCCATCAGCGCCAAGGCGAGCGCTCCAGCGCCTGTGCGCCCAGCCCCGCCGGCACGGCCTGCGCCTGCCACAACACCGCCAGGCCCCTTGGCCGCGCCGATCTGGGTCGAGGACGCCGGCCAGGTGCTGCTCGCCGCCTATGCCGAGCGGCTGTTCAAACACCTGAGCTTGACCGAAGGAGGGCAGTTCGTCGATGCCCCGGCCCAAGCGCGTGCAGTCTTGTGTCTGCAAGCCTTGGTGCGCGGTGATGCGCCCAGCAGCGAGCCGCTCTGGCCGCTGTCCAAGCTGCTCTGCGGTCTCGCGCCCACCGACCTGCTGCCGGCCTGCGATCCGCTGACGGCCCAAGAGCAGGCGCTGCTGAACGACTTGCTGACCGCGGTCATCAGCCATTGGAAGGCCATCGGCAACACCTCGGTCGCCGGCCTGCGCGAGAGCTTTCTGCAGCGTGAGGGTCGGCTCGAGCGCCAACGTGCCGAGCACGGCGAACCCGCCCCCTGGCGGCTGAAGGTGCAGCCGCGTGCTTTCGATATGCTGCTCGACCGCCTGCCCTGGGGCTTTTCGATCATCAAACTGCCCTGGATGCAAGGAGTGCTGCATGTGGAATGGCGCTGACACCGCCCATGCTCAAGCTCTGAGCATGGAACTGGACTGGCTGGACACGCTGCTCGCGCAGCGCTTGGACCAGTTCTTCAAGCAGACCCCGCTGGAGGTGGGCGAGCCCGCGCCGACCCTGCCGGCGGACAGCGAACTGGCCCGCGTGCACGCCGAGTTGGCCGAGCTGCAAGGCCTGCCGGCCCTGAGCCGCGAGGAGCGCCTGCTGCTCGCCCTGGCCCTGGTGCCCCATCTGCGCCCGGCGGCCCTCGACCTGCTGTTCATGCGCAACCAGAACCTGGAGCGCGGCTTCACCGAGTTCGGCGGCATCAAGAGCCAGAACCATGGCGGCTTCATGCCCACCGGCGAGACGGCGGCCTTCCTGATCGCTGGTGAATCATTGGCCCGGCGCTTTGGCCTGCTGGCCCTCTTCGACCCCGGCCATGGCTTTGCCCGCCGCGGCCTGCTGCGCCTGGAGCCGCCCCCGGCCGGCGAGCCCCAGCTCAGCGGCTTGCTGGCCGCCAGCCCCGAGGCCCTGCAAAGGCTCAGCACCGGCGTCTGGCACAAGCCGGACTACAACGCCCAGTTCCCGGCCAAGCTGATCCACAGCAGCCTGACGTGGGACGATCTGGTGCTGGCGCCCGAGGTGCTCGATGACATCCGCCAGCTCAGCGCCTGGCTGACGCATGGCCGCACGCTGATGCAGGACTGGGGCCTGGCGCGCAGCCTCAAACCCGGCTACCGCACCCTGTTCTATGGGCCACCGGGCACCGGCAAGACACTCACCGCCACGCTGATCGGCCAGCAGGCGAAGCTCGACGTCTACCGCATCGACCTGTCCATGGTGGTGTCCAAGTACATCGGCGAGACCGAGAAGAACCTGGCCCGCGTGTTCGACCAGGCCGAGACCCGCAACTGGGTGCTGTTCTTCGACGAAGCCGACGCCTTGTTCGGCAAGCGAAGCGCCGCCAGCAATGCCAACGACCACCACGCGAATCAGGAAATCGCCTACCTGCTGCAGCGGGTGGAAGACTTTCCCGGCGTCGTCATCCTGGCCAGCAATCTGCGCGGCAACCTCGACGAAGCCTTCTCGCGACGCTTTCAGTCCATGGTCTATTTCCCCATGCCCGACCCCGAGCAACGCCTGCGCCTGTGGCGCGGCATGCTGGCCGGGCAACACCTGGCCCCCGATGTGCGCCTGGACGAAATCGCCCAGCGCTATGAACTCTCCGGCGGCTCGATCGCCAATGTGATCCGCCACGCCGCCTTGAGCGCCATGCGCCAAGGCCGCCAGCAGGTGCGGGCCAGCGAGCTGCGCACCGGTCTGGCCAAGGAACTTCGCAAGGAAGGAAGAACGCTGTGAACCCCGCCCACCTGAATGCCCCGGCCAAGGCCACGTTCCCGGCCACGGCACGCCGCGGCCTGCGCCTGCTCGGGGCGGCACTGCTGGGCCTGTGCTGCCTGGGCAGCGCTGCACGCTTGGCCACCGAGGCCGAAAGCAACACCCCGGCCGCTGCCGCCAAGCCGGCCAGCGCCGCGGACGGCGCCGCCACCAGCAGCCCGGTCAGCCCGCAAGCCGAGAGCCACAGCCAGCCACTGCCCGCCGAGGCCAGCGCCCAGTGCAAGGCCAGCAGCCCGGAAGCGAACTGCTGCTGCGCCGGACAGCCGGCACTGCAGCTGGACCTGCCCCCGGTGCGCCTGCCCGCCGCCGTCGTCGGCAAGGCCTACAAGCACGTCTTGAAAGCCAGCGGCGGCCAGCCGCCCTACCGCTACCGGCTCACGGGCGGTACGCTGCCCGAGGGCATCAAGCTGGACGAGCAAGGCCTGCTGTCCGGCACCGCCCTCAGCGCACAGCGCCATCCGCTGAACATCAGCGTCAGCGACGCCCAGCAGCGCCAGGGTCAGCAAAGCTACATCCTGAGCGTCATCACTGCGCCCCCAGGCAAACAATCAGCGGCCGCCTCTGCTGCTTCCGCGTCCAGCCCCGCCGCCTTGAAGGCACTCTCGCTCAACGATGCCCAGGCCAAGGTGCCTGCGCCGCGCCGGCCCCAGGTCGAAGTCTTCAAGCTGGCCCAAGCAACGCTGGACCTGCTGCTGCCCACACCCGGCCCGGAGGAAGAGGAACAGCTGAAGCTGGAGGCCGCCAAGCCCAGCGAAGACGCCGGGGGGGGCGACGGCATGCGGGTGGAGGCCGCTGCGGCACCAGCACCGGTCGCAGCCGCCGCATCTGCGCCCGCTGCCGATACCGGCCCGCCGGCCCCGGGGCCGCTCACCGAACCGCAAATTGAGCAGCTCAAGCAGCTGCTGACGCCCCTGATCCAGGTCGAGTTTCCGAACCGGCAATTGTTCGAGGCGGCGCTCGATGCCCAGCTCTGCCAATTTGTGGCGGAGCTGACGCGCGTCAGTGCCAGCAAGCAGGGCATCAAGCCGCCACCCGCGGCCGAGTTCGCCCGGGCCTGCCCGCCCAACAACTGGCCGCAACGCCTGGAGGAAGCTCAGAAACACAGGGCCTGGGTGGCCGCCGAGCCGGCCAAAGCCCTGGCCGCCGCCAGCCGCAAAGCCGCCACCACCGACATCAGCTGGCAGGAGCTGGCCCCGACCATCATGCCGCCGGAGCTGCGGGCCTGGCTGGTCGAACGCAGCGGCCGCAAATACCCGCTCAGCTTCGACAAGAAGATCAATTGGGACGGAGCGGGCTGCGGCTGCGTGCAGGACGAGATCGGCAGCCAGATCTACGGTTTTTTCCCCGAATGGTGGTCTGGCGACAAAGCCCAGCAGGTCGACTTCAGCCGCCTGCACCGGATCAGCGTGTTCGGCCTGGCCATCAACGACGACGGCAGCCTCGCCGTGCCCGAGCATGCCATGCAAGGCGCCACCGATTTCGTCCGGCAGGCCCGGGTTCACGGCACCGCGCTGGACCTGACCCTGTACCGCAATGACTGGCTGTTCCTGAAGAATGCCGACAGCAACGAGCGCGCCAACACCATCGAACGCATGATTCGCGAGGCGCCCGGCCGCGCTATGGCCGTGATTGACCGGCCGCTGAACGACTGGCGCTCGCGCCTCTACGGCGTGCTGCCCGGTCTCGGCCATGCCACGCGCATGGGCGACGGCCTGACCCTGTTCCTGGACGAGCTGCCACCGCGCGAAGACTTGGTCTGGCGCAGCCGCTTCGATGCCTATTACAAAAAGCTGGTCGAAGCGCTGATCACGGCCCTGCGCCAGGGTTCGCGTGACTACACCCTGAACCTGGTGATCAGCGACCGCGAGCTGGCCCGCCCCGGCGCCTTCGAGCTGAACAATCTGTTCGACTATCTGCGCCAGGCCGAGGAGCCGTCGCTGCTGCGCGGCCGCATCCACGCGGAAACGGCCGAGTACAAGAGCAACACCAACGTAACGCTGCGCTTCATCGTGCTTCTGTCCGAGCCCAGCGGCGACAGCAAAAAGGCCTTGCGCGTCAAGCTGGATCAATCGACCGCCATCAAAGGCGGCGACCGCCGCATCTTTCTGCGCAAGCTGATCCCCCTGGTTTCGCCGCGCAGCAAGGGCGGCCAGCAGTTCGCCGACGACCTGATCTACTTCGATGACAACTACGGCGGAGTTGCCTTCTGGCCCTTGCCCATCAAGGAAGTCTCGACACCGGTCGACTTCAGCCAGAACTTCGACACCGCCTTTTTGACCGGCTCGATCAGCGACTTCAAGCTGGCCCTGCGCGGCTGGGTCTGCGAACACCGCTGGCCGCTGCGGGCCGTCTTTGAGCTGCTCTTGCTGATCGGCGCCGCCTGCGGCTTGGCCATGGCCCTGAACTGCGCCTGGCGGGCCCGCTGGGGCCGCTATATGCCGCTGGGCGCCCTGCCGCCGCTGGCCGTGGGCAGCCTGCTGTTTGCTTTCGACCCCGGCCTCAAGCCCCTGCGCGAGAGCCCCTTCCTGCTTTGGACCCTGCTCGTCGCGGTGACGATCTGGGCGGTGTTGGCGATGCGAAGAACCCAGGTGGAGAAACCATGACAAACCCAGGCAAACAAAGACTCAGCAGCCCGGTCCGCGCGGCTGCGCCGCTGCAGGCTGCCGCTGCCCATGCGGGTGGGCTGAGCGCCGACGCCAGCAGCCCGAGGCAGGCGGCGCAAGGGGCGCAGATCGCGCAGCTGCAGAGCGCCAGTCCGGTGGCCCAATTGGCCGGCGGCAAGAAGCATCACGATCCGGAAAAGAAGAAGCACCTTGCCAAAGGTGTGGGCAAGAAACAGAACGAAACCTCGGCCAGGGCTCTAGCGATCAAGAAAGCCAGCCCGACGCCCATGACCAACAAGGAAGCCAAGCGCCAGGCCAAATGAATCCGAGCTTGGCTTGAGACTGCCTAAGACGCAAGTCAGCCCGTGCTTCTCTGGAGCAATCACGATGCGCAACAAACAAACCGTTCACCAACTGTTCACCACCAAGCCGGCGGCCCCCCTGCGCTGCCCCGCCGCCGACACCGACAACAGCGTGACCCAGAATGGCGGCAAAGCGCCACTGGTCAGGTCAGACAGCCCAAGGCAGTTGAAACAAGGTGAGCGGGTGGCCCAACTGCGCAGCGGGGGAGAGGCTGCGAATGTGACGCCATCGCGAGGCGGCCTGCCCGATGGTCTGCGACAGGGCATTGAGTCGCTGTCAGGCAAGGACATGTCTGGCGTGCGTGTGCACCGCAATTCCGGCAAGCCGGCGGCGCTGCAAGCCCATGCCTATGCGCAAGGGCAGGACATTCACCTGGCACCGGGGCAGGAGAAGCACTTGCCCCATGAGGCATGGCATGTGGTGCAGCAAGCGCAGGGGCGTGTAAAACCAAACACGCTGACGCGCACGGGAACGCCCATCAACGATGACAAGGGGCTCGAAGCCGAGGCGGATCGTATGGGCGCACAAGCAGCTCAGCGCAACGCAAGCAAGGCCGAGCCTCCGTCGCTGGCCCAGCTCAGCACGAGCAACGCAAGCATTCAAAGAATGATGCGAGAGGATGATGACGAGAACGAGGAAGAGATAGAAGACGAATGGGTCATGACCCCTGAAGAGGTCGAAGAAGTCGCCATCATGGTTATCGAAACTGGCGACAGGCTTGACAGGGAAACTTATGGAGAGAAGAACCTGGCTCGAATTGGAAGGAGGGTTGCTCAACTTCAAAAAGACAGCAGCAACGCCAAACTCTTTCAACAAGCCTTGGATGGCATGGAAACCAGATCAAAGATGAAAAGTTGGACGATCAACGGCTTGACTTATCACGTGAACCTGACGACCGCAACCTCGCATGTATCGCGAGAAGGCAGCCCGATGATTCATTACTTCTTTGAGGGCTCCGGAGAAGACATAGCCGACAAGCAACCGACCAAGGAGGAACGGGGCTCCCACGTCAAGAAGGGCGAGGTGAACACCAAACTCGTGTTCTCAAATCTCCCAGCGATCATCCAGGAATTCGTCAGGACGCACTGGGCGAGCATTACTTAGACTTGGGTGCACGCGCCCCTGCGGCTTGATTGCACGAAAAAGAGTGCAAGCCAACTATCATCAGGCACCCTTCACCGTCACAGGCCTAGAACTTCAAGGGTGCGGGCAATTCATCAATGCTCCGCCCTTGCGAGGCCAACCAAGCCTCCAGCGCCGGCAGCAGCGGCCCCAAACGCTCATCCACAGCGGCACGCACCGTGTCCACCATGACTTGGGTCTGGCGCTCGATCTCGATGTGCAGGGCTGCGCCCACACCCTTTTCGGCGAAGGTGGTCATGCGCAGGGTTTCGGGGATGAGCCAGACCTCGAACCAGCCCGAGCCATCGCGCTCGCGGCCGGCTTCGGCCACGGTCAGGCTGGCGCCGTTCACTGCGATGTAACCCTTGGCGAAGATGTAGCGCATCCAAGGCGCGGGCACGCCGATGCGGATGACATGGTTGTTCTCGGGCTGGCGGATGGCCTGCACCGTGGCCATGAAATCGACATGGCCGGACAGCGGGTGGCCGCCGATCTCGGCGCCGTCACGCGCGGCGCGCTCGACATTGAGCCGGCTGCCCGACTGCAGCGCGCCCAAGGTGGTGAGGTTCAGGCTTTGCTGCATCACATCGAAGTCGGCGCGGTCGGCCGCCTCGTCCAGCGCGGTCACGGTCAGGCAGACGCCGTCTGACGCGACGCTGGCGCCGATCTCCAAGCCTTGGCAGAAGCCGGGCGGGAACTGCAGGGTGAAGCTGCGCAGACCGGGGCGGTCTTGCAGGGCGGCCACCTGGGCCACGGCTTGAACAATGCCAGTGAACATCGCGAATGAAGTGCTGAAAGAAGACAAAGAGCCTGGGCCCAAAACGCCACCACCGCCCGAAGGCGGTGGAAGACAGGAACTGGAGCCAAATTGGAAGGCTGGGCGTGAGCTTACCAGCTGACCTCGCGCTCCGGCGTGGCACCGATTTTGTGGATAGAAAGGTCGGCACCGTCGAACTCTTCTTCCTGGCTCAGGCGCAGGCCGACAAAGCGCTTGAGCAGGCCGTAAACCACAAAGCCGCCGGCCAGGGCCCAGGCCACGCCGGCCAGGGTGCCGATCAGCTGCGACCAGAAACTCACCCCGCCCACGCCGCCGCCGGCCTGGCTGCCGAAGATGCCGCAGGCAATGCCGCCCCAGGCACCGCAGAGGCCGTGCAGAGGCCAAACGCCCAGCACATCGTCGATCTTCCAGCGGTTCTGCGTCAGGGTGAACATCTTGACGAAGATGTAGCCGGCCACCGCGCCCGTGATCAGCGCGCCATGCGGGTGCATCACGTCCGAACCTGCGCACACGGCCACCAAGCCGGCCAGCGGGCCGTTGTAGGCAAAGCCAGGGTCGTTGCGGCCGGCCAGCACGGCGGCCAGGGTGCCGCCCACCATGGCCATCAGCGAGTTGACGGCCACCAGGCCCGAGATCTTGTCCAGGGTCTGCGCGCTCATCACATTGAAGCCGAACCAGCCCACCGCCAGCACCCAGGCGCCCAGGGCCAGGAAGGGAATGCTGGACGGCGGATGCGCGCTGATCGCGCCGTCCTTGCGGTAGCGGTTCATGCGCGGGCCGAGCAAGAGCACGGCGGCCAGCGCGATCCAGCCGCCCACCGCATGCACGACCACCGAGCCGGCGAAGTCATGGAACTCGGCGCCGAACTGGGCCTTCAACCAGGCCTGAAAACCAAAGCCCTGGTTCCAGACCACGCCCTCAAACAGCGGGTAGATCAGGCCCACGATCACGGCCGTGGCTGCCAGCTGCGGGCCGAAGCGGGCCCGCTCGGCAATGCCGCCGCTAATGATGGCCGGAATCGCCGCCGCAAAGGTCAGCAGAAAGAAGAACTTCACCAGCTCATAGCCATTGCGCGCCGCCAGGCTTTCGGCCCCGGTGAAGAAGTGCACGCCGTAGGCCACGGTGTAGCCCACCAAAAAGTAAGCCACCGTGGACACCGCGAAATCCACCAGGATCTTGACCAGGGCATTGACCTGGTTCTTCTTGCGCACCGTGCCCAGCTCCAGAAAGGCAAAGCCCGCGTGCATGGCCAGCACCATGATGGCGCCGAGCAAGATGAAAAGCGCGTCCGCGCCCTGCTTGAGTGAAGAAAGGGAGGAAGAGTCCATCGGGCTGGCTGGGTTGGGGTTGTTCTGCTTGCTTGCTTGCTGGATTGCTTGCTTGCCTGTCTCTTGACCTGGCCTCTTTCGCACCATCGGAGGGCCAGACGCACCAGATCAGCAAGAACAGTGCCCAAATTGGCGCAGGCCAAGCCCGCAGAGTGCGCACCAAATGGAGGCACCAAGCGTCATTTCGGGGCGGCAGCGCACCAGAGATGAGCGCGGGCGATGAATGAGTGGATGGGACGAGGGCTGCGGCTGAGCCGGTGATAGCGGCTGAACCTTCAGGCCTGTGCAGCCCGGCTCTTCAGCAGACCAGTCTGAGCAAGAATCCGCGAGCGGCCCTGTGCCACGCCAGCGGGAAGCCGGGCAAGCCTCACGGCGTGCCCACTGAGGACGTCTACGCAGCGCCCCACCTGTTTACTTATTGCTTGCTCGCGGACCAATACGACAGAAAGTCTCGCCCGGTGGAATGGGTCAGCCCTTCCAGGCGCCCGCCCGACAGCACCGCGGAGTGGTTGTAGGGGCCGGAGCCATCGGCGGTGACAAACGCGATTCGCACGGCGCCCCAGCCGGTGTTCAAGCGCCCATGGCTGATCGGCGAGCCGTAAAACGTCCCACTGAAGGTCTTGCCTTCCACCTTGCTGACCACGAACTCCTGAAAGTAGGGGTCTGCATCCGGTGTGGGGCGAAGGTCGACTTTCCAGGTACCGACCAGTTCCAAGGGCTGCGGCTTGGAGGGTGGCTGAACTGTGGAGCAAGCGATCAGCGCTGCAACTGCCAGACCGACCATCAAGATGGAAGTACGCATGAGTAGCCCTTGAAATGAAGCAGGTGGGGTGCGGAAGGCCTAGTGCTTGCAGCGACCGGCTAAAGCACTGACCGAGCAGCCGACGCGAGCTCTTTGGTCAGCAAGAAAACAATCCCTCAACTAGCTTGACGATCCGACTCCATCCGATGCTCCACCTGTGATGGAGAGCTCAACGTTTGAAGTAACCAGCGCGGAACGGACTGGCAGTATTTGGCCCAGAGTGAAATGGCGGGCCAAATGCTAGCAAGCCGTGTAGAGACCGGTTGCCTGAAGGGTTAGGTAGAACTGCGTGCCGAACGTCGCTGAGTAATGAGGTATGTAGCAAACAGCACGACCATGATCGTGTCTACGACCACGGCGACGCCAGCTTGATACTGAAGATACGGCTGGCCTAGACTGAGGACAAGAGCGATGAACACCAGTTTGCTGGAGCAAGCTACCAGCAGTGCGACGGTACGTGCCTCCTCCCGAAACGCGCCGTAGATGAGAAGAACACCTACTAGACCGATTAGCGCGCCCCAGTTTCTGACGACGATCTGTGCGACCGGCCCATCGAGCGATTGTCCGAAATTCGAGACTAGTGCCGCCTCAGGTGCGACTAACGCATAGAACATGGTGCAGGTAAGTAGGCCGGCTACAAACATCACCCATTTAATTGATCGCGAAAGCAGTTGCATTGAATCCTTGGTCGTGAGGGTCGAGAAGTGGCTAAATTGTGCAGCCAACGTTGAAGTTGAGCCGCGAGCGACGGCTGGGCACGGAAGGCCCAGAATGAAATATGGGCCTGAAGTGACCAGCCGTTGCGAGTCGGCTCGAACGACCGGTTAGCTGTCATTCTCTGGCCGCAACAAGTTCAGAGAGTAGCGACAGCTGACGGATTGGAAATGGGTGTTCCATCCACTTTCCTAGGTAGCCCTCTTCGCCGTGCTCAGCGAGAACCGCAGCGGCAGCCCGTTGCACAGCAGCAGCAAATACAAGTGGGCGGCAAGTGGTCGAAAGTAGTACCTTTCCATCTGCATTCGGCTTGCATCCCCAAAGATCCTCGAATTCCAGAATCTGAATTTGAATCTGATTGGGTTCAGTCTGTTCGATGACCCACCTGTATTCGCCAGGCTCTTCGTCGAACCCGAACGAAATGGACGCAAATCCTGAGAGTGCACTAAACGCGGCGACAACCAAGTTCCCCAATGCATCCGAGAGATACGAGGCCGAGACGCTGCACGATTCCTCTCCATCTTCGATGGTGCACTTTGACCAGCCGGACCCGACCAGCTCGTACGTGATTGAAAGTTGCATGACAGCTAACGAGGCTGTCCAATAACCCGATATCCCCAACCACCCGCACTACTCTGGGCGTGTGAATGTCGGCGAAGGCGAGT
>NZ_JAJIRT010000001.1 GCF_025717675.1 Paucibacter sp. DJ2R-2 | reverse complement strand
TGGATGCTCAGGAGTCTGTTGGAAGACTGAGCAGACAGAGGGCGCAGCCCGATGGTGCGCCAGCACCGGACGGCTGTTGGCACCAGCCTTTGCTAGAGTGTGGCGCGGCCAAGTCCTGGTCACAGCCTTGTCAAGGCCGCGTCGTTTGGGCCCCCTACGCTAAACCTATTTCTCATCGGATTGAGCCGCGACCCATGCCTGTCTTCCGCCCGCTGTTGATCAGCCTGCCCTTGCTGTGGGCAGGCAGCGTTGGGGCGCAGACCTCGGCCTCCTTGACTTGGGACGAGGCAGTGCATCGTCTTCAGCAGGGCTCCGATCAACTGGCCGGTGCCCGCGCCGTGGTGGCGCAGCGTCAGGCTCAGGCCGAGGGCATCGCAAGAGCCGGCGGCCCGATGGTCTCGGCCCAGGGCGTGGCCTACACCTACCGGATGAGCCTGGATCTGGACCTGGATCCCCTCAAGCAAGGCCTGGGCAATGCCGTCAATCTGTTGCCGCCGCAGGTGGCCGGCATGCTGCCTGCGCTGCCGCCCCTGCCCTCCAACTACACCATCGAACGGCGCAACAGCAGCCAGTCGGCCTCGGTGAATGCGGTCTGGCCCATCTACCTGGGCGGTGCGCCCGATGCCTTGCGCGGGATGGTCGGCGCTCAAGGCGATGAAGCGCAGGCCGACTTGCAGCACAGCGAGGACGAGGCCATCGCTGTGCTGGCCCAGCGCTACTTCCAGACCCAGATGGCGCGCCGCGCCGCCGCCTTGCGGGATGCCGCTGCGGCCGGCGTGGCCGAGCATGACCTGGCGGCCGAAAAAATGCTCAAGGCTGGCGTGGCCTCGCAGCTGGAGCGCCTGCAGGCGAAAGCCGCCCTGCAGGACGCGCAATACCAGGCCCGCAAGGCACGCAGCGATGCGGACCTGGTGGCCATGGCTCTGGCACGAACGCTCAAGTTCGACGGCATACCCGCCCCCAGCACGCCGCTGGCGCTCAGCTCGCAAGCACTGCCGTCGCTGCAGGACTTCATCAACACCGCCCTGACCTTGCACCCGGGTCTGGCCAAGATCGCAGCAAAGAAGGCCCAGGCCGAGTATCTGAAGGCCGGCACCAAGGCGCTCAACAAGCCCCAGGTCTTCGCCTTCGGCCAACGCTCCCTGAGCCACAACGGCGACTGGCTCGCCGGCGTCGGCGTGCGCTTCAATCTGTGGGACTCGATCGACCACCAGGCCATGGAGCGCTCGCACCAAAGCCAGATCCACCAGGCCGAAGCCGCCGAGGCTCAGGCCCGCAGCGACATCGCCCTGCTGGTGGAGCGCCAATGGCGCAGCGCCGAGCAGGCGCGCAGCCAGTACATCAGCCTCGCGGCGCAAGATGAGCTCGGCCAGGAATTGCTGCGCCTGCGTCGGGCCGGCCTCAAACAGGGCACGAGCACGGCCATCGACCTGATCGATGCCGAGCTGAACCTGAGCAAGTTGCGCACCGAGCGCGCCCAAGTCGCCTATGAGCATGTGATGGCCCTGGTCGGGCTGCTGCAGGCCTGCGGCCAGATCCAAAGCCTCGCCGACTACCTGGCGCGGGCCGATCTGCGTCTGGAGTGAATCGGCCCTGCCCCACCTGCATCAAGGAAAAGTCTCCCCTCATGAAACTTCCGAAACTTGTCGTGCCCGTCCTGGCGCTGACGGTGCTGGGCCTCGCGGTGTATGCCATGTGGCATCACCAGCCGCCTGAACCCGAGCAATTGCAAGGGATGATGGAAGCGCGCGAAACCGATATCGCGCCCAAGCTGAGCGGCCGCATTGCCGAGTTGCACGTGCAAGAAGGCCAGCGCATCGAGAAAGGCCGCTTGATCCTGAGCATCGACAGCCCCGAGGTGGCGGCCAAGCTGGCCCAAGTCAGCAATGCCGAGGCAGCGGCCTCGGCTGTGGCACTGAAGGCCAGGAACGGCGCGCGGCCCGAAGAGATCCGCATGGCGCAGGCCAATTTCGAGCGCGCGCGGGTGGGCGCCGAATTGGCTCGCAAGAGCTATGAGCGCGTCGAAGGGCTGTTCAAGGAAGGCCTGGTGGCCGCACAGAAACGCGACGAGGCCGAGGCCAACTGGCGCGCTTCGCAAGGCCAGGCTGATGCCGCCAAGGCTCAAGCCGACCTGGCCCGCGCCGGCGCCCGCAGCGAAGACCAGGCCGCCGCCGCCGCACAGGCGCGCCAGGTGGCCGGCGCGGTGCAGGAGGTGGAAGCGGCACGCGCTGAAACGGAACTGAAAAGCCCGGTGAATGGCGAGGTCGCCAAGCTGCTGGCCAAGGTGGGCGAGTTGTCGCCGGCCGGCGTGCCGGTGTTGACGGTGGTGGACCTGAGCGACCAGTGGATGCTGCTGAATGTGCGCGAGGACCAGCTCCAGCGCTTTGCCATCGGCAAAGAATTCGATGCCACGCTGCCGGCGCTGGCCGATGGTGCGGGCAAGCTGGTGCGCTTCAAGGTCATTGCCTCTCAGGCCCTGCCGGACTTCGCCACCTGGCGCAGCACGCGCAACAACCAGGGCTATGACTTGCGCACCTTCGAGGTCAAAGCCCAACCGCTCAAGCCGATTGCCGGCGCACGGCCCGGCATGAGCGTGCTGGTCGCACGCTGACGCTGATGCAGGCCTGGGGCACTTGGGGTAACTGGGGTACTTGGCGCAGGGAGTGGGCGCGGCTGCGCGCCAGCCCCTTCGATCTGGCCATGGTCTCCTGGCTGCCGCTGCTGATGGGCCTGCTGCTGGTCTGGACCTTTGCGTCCGGCCTGCCGACACGCCTGCCCATCGGCGTGCTCGATGCCGACCACAGCGCGCTCTCGCGCCAGCTGCTGCGCATGCTGGACGCCTCACCGATGCTGAGCCTGAGCGCGCAGTACAGCGACGAGGCCGAGATGCAGCGCGACCTGCGCGCCGGTCGTGTGTACGGCGCGCTGGTGATCCCGGCCGGCACGGCAGCCGCGGTGAAGCGCGGCCACCCCAGCCACCCGGCGCAGCTGGCGCTGCTGCACAACGCCCAGTTCTCCAGCCACTCGGGCCTGTTGCAAAAAGCGCTGCGCGGCGTGGTGGGCACGCTCTCGGCCGGCATTGAAATCTCCATGCGCGAGAAACGTGGCCAGAGCCCGCTGGCAGCACGCCAGAGCCTGGAGCCGGTGCGCGCCAGCCTGCAAGCCGTCTACAACCCGGCGCTGAATTACCAGCAGTTCCTGGCCGCCGCCCTGCTGCCGGCCCTGCTGCACATGCTGGCCATGGTGGCCGGCGCCTGGAGCACGGGCACCGAATTGCGCGCAGCCAGCGCGCCGGCTTGGCTGGCCAGCGCGGGGGGTCAGGTCTTG
Organism: Paucibacter sp. DJ2R-2; assembly: GCF_025717675.1. Lineage (GTDB taxonomy): Bacteria > Pseudomonadota > Gammaproteobacteria > Burkholderiales > Burkholderiaceae_C > Paucibacter_A. The sequence goes on along the minus strand of NZ_JAJIRT010000001.1, from coordinate 1,652,063 downwards.
CCTGCGGTGCTGCTCAAGCTGGCGCCTGCCTGGCTGCTGCTGAATGCGGTCAATGGGCTGCTCTGGCTGCTGATGCGAGAGCTCGGTCTGGTGCCGGCCGACAGCCTGCTGCCGCTGCTGGGCCTGCATGCACTGCTGCTGGCGGTGTACGCAGCACTGGGCGCATTTGTGGCCCTGGCCGCCAGCTCGCTGCGCACGGCGCTGTCGGCGGCCGGCTTCATCACCGCGCCGGCCTTTGCTTTCTCAGGCCTGGCCTTTCCGCTGATGGCCATGCCGCCCGGCGCCCGGATGTGGGCCGAGTCGCTGCCGCTGACCTGGGTGTTGGAAGGCCAGGTGGGCCTGCTGCAGCAAGGCCGCAGCGCCCTGGAGCTGCTGCCGCTGGCGGGCTGGCTGGGCCTGGGCGCGGCCGCGCTGCTGCTGGCGAGCGCCGCCCTGCTCCAACGCGCGGCCCGCACGCCGGCCTGCTGGGGGCAGCGCTGATGCGAACTTGGCTCGCCACGCTGGCGCAAACCTGGCGCGCCGCCTTGACAGACAAGGGCACGCTGCTGATGTTCATCGTGGCGCCCGTGCTCTACGCCTTTTTCTACCCCTGGCCCTACACCACGCAGGAGCTGCGCCGCGTGCCGGTGGCCATCGTCGACCTGGATCACAGCAATATCGCGCGCCAGATCGGCCGCTTCACCCAGGCCAGCCCGCGCCTGGATCTGCGCTTCGTCACCGCCAGCGAGGCCGAGGCGCGGCGGGCGCTGGCGCGGCGCGAGATCGAGGGCTATGTGCTGCTGCCCGCCGACATGAAGCGCGAGATCCTGCGCGGCCAGGGCGTGGTGCTGCCGGTGCTGGCGGACGGCGCCTACTTTTTGATCAACAAGGTGGTGCTGAGCGGCTTTGGAGAGGTGATAGGAACGGTCTCGGCCGGGGCCGAGCTGCGCCAGCTGCAGGCCCGCGGCGCCCCGAAGCAGCAGGCCGCCTTGAACCGCAGCCCGCTGAACTTGAGCATGGTGCCGCTCTTCAACCCGACCGAGGGCTATGGCAGCTATGTGGTGCCGGCGGTCGCGGTGCTGATCATCCAGCAGTTGCTGCTGATGGGCAGCGCAATGTGGGTGGGCACCTGGTTCGAGACACGCCGCTCGCCCGAGCCCTTGCTCGGCGTGTGGAGCGCGCGCACCGCCGCCTTTGCCAGCCTGGGCCTGCTTTCGGCAGCCTGGTTCTTCGGCCCGGTGTTCCGCTTTTTTGATTACGGCTATGGCGGCAATGTGGGCGCGGCGGCCTTGTTGCTGCTGCCTTTTTGCTGGGGCATCGCCGCACTCGGCGTGGCCCTGGGCGCACTGCTGGCCGACCGCGAACGCGCCCTGCAGGCCCTGCTGTGCAGCTCGCTGCCGATGGCCTTCCTGAGCGGCTTCTCCTGGCCGCGCGAGGCCTTGCCCGCGGCTCTGGTCACGGCCGGCGACTTCATTCCGGCGGTGGTGGGCATTCAGACCTTTCTGCGCCTGAACCAGATGGGCGCCACGCTGGCCGAAGTGCGGCCATTCGCCGAGCTGCTGCTGCTGCAGGCGCTGGCTTACAGCGTCTTGGCGGCTGGGGCTTTGAGCTGGCGCGCTCGACGCGCAGACCCACAGCCCGCAAAGACCTCGCCGGCGCCATAAGGCAAGGACGAGCCCAGCGCCTGTCGGCGCCGCCAAGAGACGGCCTGGAGGCTCAGGAGCCTGCTGGAGGCATGAGCGTTGGAACAACACGCGCCGAAGGCTGGCGGGCCAGAAAAGCATCGAGCCCAGCCTCGTAGTCGGCTGCCACCGCGGCTTTGACCGAGGGGCGCGCCAGCAGCGCCAGACTCCAGGCCTGCAGGCGCGGCAATGGATCCAGCAGCGCGCTGGCATCGACCAAGCCGGCCCGGTGCAGGGCCGGAAAGTAGCGAAAAACCGGCGCAAAGGCCGCGTCGCTCAGTGCGAAATCGGCACCAGCAAAGTACGGCCCGGCAGGGTCCAGCTCGGCTTCGAGCTGGACCAGGCGCTGCCTCAGCGCCGCCCCTTGAGCACGCAGGCTGTCCTCGTCCGCGGCCCGGTACAAGGCGGCGATCTGGGCCAGCAGCTGCGAGGCGAACTCCATCCAGGCGCGGTGGCGCGCCCGATCCAGCGCATCGCTGGGGTGCAGGCGGCGCTCCGCCGGGCCGGCATCCTCCAGGTATTCGCAGATCACCGAGGACTCGAACAGCGCCCGGTCCGGCCCGCCGGCCGCATCCTCGACCTGCAGCACCGGCGTCTTGCCCAGCGGCGACAGGGCCAGAAACCAGCCGGGCTTGTCGGCCAGATCGACATCCCTGCGCTCGAAGCGCAGGCCTTTTTCCTGCAAGGCGATGGCCACCCGCTGCACATAGGGGCAGAGTGCATGGCTGACCAGCAGATAGGGGGTTGATGCCGGCTTCATAGCGCACTCCCACGAGCTTGGAAGGGGCGGGCGAAATCGCTGCGCCGCCAGGCCCAGGCACCGTCACCCAGCAGCCACTGAACCAGGGAGGCCAGGGCCAGAAACACCGGGTACTCCCAGCCGCCCCCGGGGCTGGTGTGAACCCAGCCATTCGGCAGGTGCAGCCAGGCAGCCCCGAGCAAGATCGGCAGCAGCAGCAAAGCCACCTGGGGCGCGTAACAACCCACGATGAGCGCCAAGCCGCCGAGCAGCTCCAAGGCAAACACGGGGTAGGCCAAGCCCCCTGGCAAGCCCTGGCTGACAAAGAACTGGGCGGTGCCAGGCAGGCTGAAGACCAGCAGCTTGAGCAAGGCATGGGCGATCCACATCAGGCCCAGGCTTTGGCGAAGGATGAAGCCAGCCCACTGGGGCGAAGCAGCGTGCCCCGGGGCAGGCGAGAAAGCAGGTCGGAGTGTCATGAGTGAGGGCGCAGCTGAGCTGCCTGGAATGCACAGAAGGCCTCACTCTAGAATTGCCAACTTGCAATGAAAATATGCAGCCAAGCAAATGTCTATTGCGCCCACGCAATTCACTCTGAGTGCCGCCGATCTCAAACTGATGCTGGCACTGCTGCGCGGCGGCACGCTGGCGGCGGCCGGCGAACGCCTGGGCGTGGACGCTTCGACCGTGTTCCGCAGCCTGCAAAAGCTGGAGCGCGGCCTGGGGCAGAGGCTGTTCGAACGCTCTCGCTCAGGCTACCAGGCCAATGACTTGGCCCTGCAACTGGCGGCGCATGCCGAGCAGATCGAGGCCCAGCTCGAGGCCGCACAAAACGCCGCCCGTCTGCAGCCCGAACAGCTGGGCGGCACCGTGCGCATCAGCAGCACCGACACCTTGCTGCACGGCCTGCTGGCCCCGGCATTGAAGCCCCTGCAAGCGCGCCATCCCCGTCTGGGCTTTGAGCTGCACACGGGCAACGAACTGGCCAGCCTGAGCCGGCGCGATGCCGACATCGCACTGCGCGCCACCCGCCGCCCGCCTGAGCACCTGATCGGCCGCCACCTGGGACCATTGCGTGTGGCCTTGTTCGTAGCGGCAGGCAGCCCGCTGAGCAGCCTCGAAGATGCGCTGGCGGCCGAGTGCCCCTGGGTCGCGCCCGACGAGGCCTTGCCGGAGCACCCCTCGGTGCTCTGGCGCAAACGCCACTGGCCCAAGATCACGCCGCAGTACCAGGTCGGCAGCATTCTTTCGGTGCAGGAGCTGGTGGCCCTGGGTCTGGGGGTGGGGGTGCTGCCCCTGTTCCTGGCGCAGCAGCGAGCGGGGCTGCGTCAGCTGGGCCGTCCGATCGATGAAGCGCAGAGCGAGCTGTGGCTGCTGAGCCATCCCGAGTCCCGACACCTGCGCCGCGTGGCGGAGGTGTTCAGCCATTTGGCCAGCACGATCAGCCTGGCCTGAGCGGGCCGCCCCGGCCCTCAGGCGCGGCGGGCCAGCTCCAGATACTTCGGATCCTCGTAACGGAAAGCCTGCTCGCCCGCGCTTTTCAGCACCGCCTGCAGATGCGGCAGTGCCTCGGCCTCCCGGCCCTGCTCCATGAGGCACTGGCCCAGGCGCAGCTGCGGCAAGGGCTCGGCCCGGGCCGACTCGAAGCTGGCCAGCAAGGCGCTGAAGGTCTCGCCGCTGGCTTCAAAGTCCTCCAGCAGGAACTGCATATCGGCGATCGAGAACAAGAGGGTCCGCGCCTGAGCATGGGCAGACCAGGGCTCGGGCAGCAGTTCCAGCGCCTGCTCGAACAGGTCCAGCGCGGCCTCGAACTCACCCTCGTCGGCCAGCTCATCGGCGCGCTCGACCAGGGCGCGAACGCGCGCCACTTCGGCGGGAGACAGATCAGCCATGGCCGATCAACCCAGCACCGCCGCCATGCCCGCCAAGCCCAGGCCCAGCGCGGCCAGGGCGTCACCGGCAATCAAGCCGCCGCCGACCAGGGAGGTGCTGCTCATGTCCGAAGGCAGCTCGCTCTCACCCGGCTTGGGTTTCGGCGCCAGGGTGTTGATGGCACTGGAGATCACACCACCGGCAGCAAACCACATCGAGGTGTGCAGATTGACGAAGCCGCCGAAGGACGAGGCGTAAGGGCTGGGCAGCACCACCGCGTCGAGCATGAAGTCGGTGGCGAAGCCGGCCTTGCTGCCCGCAGCGAAGCGCTGGTAGCTCTTGTTGGCCTTGATGATCTTGCGCAGCAGCTCGGTTGCGAAGCCGATCAGCACGCCGATCAGGATGGCCTGCGTCTGGTAGGGCTTGGGCTCGGTCAGGCTGCGCAGGGCGCCGACGAACTTGTAGGTCATGGCCGAGGTCCATTGCGCGGGCGCCTGGTCGGCGCTCATCACGGTCTGGTCCAGCTGCAGCACCGGGTAGGCGGTCATGAAGAACTTGGCCACGGCCACGGCCAGCACCGAGCCGAGCAGCAGGCCGGCCACCTGGAAGCGGAATTGCAGGGTCCGGTTCGAGCCCAGGCGCCAGCCGGTCGAGCGGTCCTGCTGCATATCGCCGGCCACGCTGGCCGAGACGAACACCACCATGGCCGCCAGCAGGCCCAGCATCGGGTCCTTGAGGCCGATGCTGGCGAGGATCAGCACGGTGACGACAAAGGCGCTGGAGATCGGGTTGGAATCGGTCAGGCCCAAAGAGATGCCGTTGACGATGACGAACAGATAAACCAGGGCCACGGCCAAGATCATGTAGCCCAGGGGCTCGTTGAAGAACTGCACGCCGCAGACGATGGTGGCCACGGTCCAGACACCCACCCAGGCCAGCAGGCGCGGCAGGCTGGCGCGCGGGCCGGTGCGCTGTTCCTCGGGCACCACGACGCGCTCACCCGGCTGGGTCAGGCGGCGGGCAACACGCCAGAAGATCAGGCTCAGGTCGACCACGGCTGCGCCCAGAATCATGCCCAGGGCAATCAGGAAAGCGATCTTGCGGAAGGGCTCGCCTTCTTTCAACCAGCCGATGCTGACGAAATACGGCGCCAGCGCCCAGAAGATGCCGCCGCCGACGATGGCCGGAATACCGACCCGGGCACCGACGATCAGACCGGCGCCGAAGGTGGAGGTGGACAGCTCGATCGCACCCAGCACCGCGATCTTGGCCGCGCCGATGCCGCCAATCAGGCCGGCTCCCATGCCGCCGAACAGGCGCGACACCGATTGCTTGAGCAGCACCGGGTCGGTCAAGGCGCGCAGGATGTTGGCGACCGCCAGGCCCGAGGGGAAGGTCAGCTGCATGCGCTCGACCAGGATGGGCGTGTAGAGCATGCCGATGCCGGCGGCCATCATGCCGATGCAGAGCATGTAGGTGACCAGCTGCCAAGCCGGCACCTCGGGCATGCCCATCCAGGCCATGGCCTGGATCAGGGTGCTCATGGCCATCATGCCGGCCACGGAGGCGGCCGTGGTCTGGATGTAGTTGGCGCCATGCTTGCCCTCGGCGCCGTAGCCGTAGGTGACCACCGAACCCAGGATGCCGGCCAGCACCTGCCCACCGACATAAAAGCCGATGGAGAAGTTCATGAAGGCCGCGGCGATGCCGCCCAACGGGCCCAGGATCAGCATGCCGATGGCGGCCAGCAAGGTGTAGTAGCCCCAGGTTCCCACCGGGGGCAACCAGGCCCAGCGTCGGGTGTCGATCGAAGCGCCCGGAGGCGGAAATACGGGTATGGCGGACATGTCAGCTCAAGAAAATAGGGAAAGCCATGGCGCACAAATGCGCCGGGGAGTGGCGCGCAATGTAACCCCGGGCTCACAATCCGACCATGCGTGAAGTCACCCCCACCGGTCTGAACGCACCCGCCGCCACGCGGGTGGCCATCGTCTGCTTCGACGGTTTCGACGAGTTGGACTGCTTCACCACCCTGGGCTTGCTGAACCGCCTGCGCCCCCTGGGCTGCTCGGCCGAGCTGTGCGGGCCGGGCAACGCCATCAGCTCGATGAATGGAGTGCAGCTTCAGCTGCAGCGGCCCCTGGAATGGGCCAACGAGGCCGAGGCCGTGCTCTTCGGCTCCAACCTCTACAACCGCGCACTGGCCGAGAACTCAGCCCTGCTCGACCGCCTGCAGCTCGACCCCTTGCGCCAGCGCATCGGCGCCCTCGGCTCCGGCACCTTGCTGCTGGCCCGCCTGGGCCTGCTAGGCGACATGCCGGCCTGCTGCGACGCCGCCACCCGCCCGTGGCTTCTGGAGGCCGGTGTGCGCGTTCTGGAGAACGAGCCCTTTCATGCCCACGGTCCCGTGGCCACCGCCAGCGGCGGCTTGGCCGCGCCCTTGCTGGCCACCTGGTTGATGCTGCATCTGCAGGGCGAGGCGGCCACGCGCGAGGCCCTGCGCCCGGTCGTCGCGGCGGGCGCGCGCGAGCCAGCGGTGGACCGCCTGCTCGCCCAGGTGCGCAGCGCCTGGACGGGCGGTTTGGGGCATCCGGCATGAAGGCCCGCAGCGCTTGGTCTGCGACTTTGGCCATGGCTTTGTATGCATTGCCGCTGCACGCAGCGGAGCCGGCCGTGCGTCCGCCACCGCTGCGCATGGCCCATACCGAGGCCATGGCCTACCCTTTGCTCACCGTCAGCGGCCCGAACAAGCTCAGCGGCGGCTTTCTCAAGGAGCTGGGCGATCTGATCGCGGCCGAGTTGGGCACAACGGCCCAGCATCAGTTGGTTTCACGCCGCCGCATGCAGGCCACGGTGATGGGCGGCGGCGCCGACATCGCCTGCTATTTCAGCCCGCTCTGGCTGCCGGGCACGGGCGACAACTGGACCGTGGCCGTGGTGCCCCAGGTCGAACGGGTGGTGTCCCTGAGCGCAGCGCCGCTGAACTACGAGAGCGACCAGGATCTGCAGGGTCGGCGCATTGCCGTGCTGCTGGGCTACCAGTTCCCGCAATTGCAAGCTGCCTTCGAGACTGGCCTGGTCACCCGGCTTGACGAGAGCCAGGTGGACCTGCTGTTCCGGCGCCTGCGTCTTGGCATGGCCGATGCCCTGATCACTTCGGAGGTGGAAATTGCCGGCTATTTCAAACGCTACCCGCAGGAGCGGGAACGCTTCCACATCAGCAGCCGCAGCTTCTCCATCACCGACACCCAATGCCTGGTCTCGCCCGCCTCGGCCTGGCGCTTGGCCTCCATCAATGAGGCCTTGCAGCGGCTGATCAAAAGCGGCACGGTGGCCCGCCTGGCCCAGCGCTATGGCATGAGCAGCGGGCGCTGAGGGGGGGCCGCCCGGGTGCTCAGCGCGCCGCCGGCTCCAGCGCGGCCAGGGCTGCCTTGGCCGAGGGCAGCTCAGGCTTCAGTGCCAGTGCGCGACGGTAGGCCGCGGCGGCTTGCTGCTTGTCACCCAGGCTGAGCAGAACCTCGCCGAGGCTGTCCCAGGCATTGGCCGACTCCGGGTTGAGCTGGGCGTTCAAGTCCAGCAGGGCGCGCGCTGCCGCCTTGTTGCCGCCGCGCAGTTCGCGATAGCCTTGGTTGGTCAGATAGGACTCGCTGCCGGCTTCGTCACCGGCATCACGCAGGGCCCGGTAGGCCGCCAAGGCGGCTTTGGCCTCGCCCGCCAGCAGCAGCTCGCGCGGCGCCCGCTCGGCCTCGGCCAGGCGGGCCAGCACCTGGGCTGTGCCGTCTCGGCGCTCCAGCTTCAACTGCCAGCGGCCTTGGGCATCAGGGGCGAAGCTGCGCGCCTCGTCCTGCTCGCGTTGCAGATAGCGCCCGCCAGCCACCGGCACCAGCTCGCGCGCCGTGTCGCCGCCATGAGCCATGAAGAGCTGCTCGCCCTTGCGCGTAATCTGGATGAACTGCTCAGCGTTGACGCGGTAGCGGCCGGGCGCCTTGTCCAGGGCTTCCGCGCTGGCCGGCAGCGCCTGGTGGGCCTTGAAGCCGGGCCATTGGTACTCGAAAGCCACGGCACGGCGCAGTTCATCCATCAAGGCCGGCTGGTTGGCGTTGATCATGATGGCCATGCCGACGCCGGCGCTCGGGTGGGCCATCAGGCTGGCGCAAAAGCCCTCGTTCCAGCCGCCGTGGGCGAAATAGACCTCGCCCTCTTCCTCGGGCAGACCGAAACCCAGGCCGTAGCCGCTGCCGGCGCGCTGGCTGAGCATGTCCTTGACCATGGGTGTGGACAGCAGTGCCGTCTTGTCGCCGCGCCAGGCGGCCTGCACGCCCAAGGCGAATCGGGCCAGGTCCTGCGAGGTAGTCCACAAGCCCGCGGCGGCCAGCTCCGGGTAGCTGTGGCGCTTGCCGAGCACCGCGCGGCCATCCGGCAGCACGCCGGCCGCGGCGCGCGCCAGCAGCGGCGCCGGCAAAGGCTGGGCGAAAGTGCTCTCAGCCATGCCCAGCGGGCCCAGCACGCGGCGCTGCATCAGCTCGGCAAAGGGCCGGCCGTCGGCTTCGCTCATCAAGAGCTGGGCCACGGTGTAGCCGCCGCCCGAATAGCGAAAGGCCTGGCCCGGCAGCTGATTCACGCGCACGGCATCCGAGTTGGCAGGCGGCTTGCCGTCCAGCACGGCAGTCACATCAGGCAGGGTCTGGCCCGGTGCATAACCACCAAAGCCATGGACCGTGAGGCCACCGGTGTGGCTGAGCAGGTGGGCCAGGGTGACCGGCACCTGGGCGGTCCAGGCATTGTCGGGGATGCGCCAGGCCTTCAGGCGCGCATTGACCGGCTCCTGCAAGGCCAGCTTGCCTTCCTGCACCAGGGTCAGGGCCGCCACGGCCGCCACCGGCTTGCTGATGGAGGCCGCCTGGAACAAGGTGTCCGGCCGCACCGGCAGGCCCGCCTCGCGGTCGGCCAGGCCGTAGACGCGGGTCCAGGCCAGGCCGTTCTTGTCAATCACCGTGATGCTGAGGCCGGGCACGCCGTAGTGCTTCATGCGCTCCTGCAGCGTCCAGCTGCGGTCACCGACAAAGCTGACCGGCGGCCTCAAGCCGGCCAACACGCGGGCGATACGAGCCTCGTCGCCATCGGCCGCTGCCGGAGCGCTCGCAGGCACTGCCGGGGTCGCCGCTGACGCCGACCCGGCGTAGGCCATACCCAGGGCCAGCGACAACAGGGAGCGGCGCAACAGGAGCGCAGGACGGGAGGCTGCGGCGAGGTGAAGGCGGTGGCTGACGGGCATGGCGGGGTCCGGGCGTTGGCTGAAGTGGCCGCAGCGTAGCCAGCACCCGCCGTTCCGTCCAGCGCCGGCCTGATGAAACGACGCCGGAGGGGGCCCAGCTGGCGCCTCAGGCTATTTAGCGCACAGCACATGGGCGCTGACCTCGACCTTGATGCGATCGAGAACGAAGGACAGAACGTCCAGGCTTGGCACCTCAGAACACAGGGTCCATCGAAGCCGCAATAGCTTTGGCCTTGCCCGCGAGAGAGCGAACAAGCTTCGTGCGATGGCCGCCCAACGTGACATTGTTTCCACAGCGCGAGCCACCTATGCAGAGCCTTGGCGTGCGCGGCCAAGGCGCAAGAATCGGGTGGCCGTGCGCCGGCAGCGCAAAGACACTCGCGCCATGAATGCCTCACAGACCCGAATCCAGACCATGCCCTGGCGCATCGCGCCCATCCGCGCCAGCTTTCTTCAGCAAGTGCGCGAACAAGGCCGCGACGACCTGGGCCAGCCGGTTGAGCACCACATCGCTCAAGGTGGCGAGCCCTGCCGCGATGTCTTGCGGCGCGCCCGCCCCGGCGAGGCCCTGATCCTCGCCAGCTATGGCCCTTTTTCTCAGCCCGGCCCCTACCGCGAGTACGGCCCGGTCTTTGTGCTCGCCGAGGCCTCGGACGAAACGCCAAACCTCCAAACCCGGCCCTGGGTCGGCGACAGCCCCTACCTTGGCGCCAGCTTCGTGCTGCGCGCCCATTCGGCGGCGGAGACCATCGTCGACGGTCAGGTCGTACCGCAGGAGCAGGCCGAGGCCCTGCTGCAGGCGATGCTGGCGCGCCCGGATGTGGCCTTCGTGCTGGCGCGCTTTGCGGGCTATGGCTGCTATGCCTGCCGCCTGGAACGCGCCGAGGGCGCGCCGGCTTGAAGCGTCTGCTGCGATAATCCGCCCCTTTCGCCGACCCGCGCTGCCCCGCTGCGCGCCGCACCCATGTCCGCCGATCAGCAGCCCGACCACATCCCGTCCCATATTGAGAGCGAAGTCAAGCGTCGCCGCACCTTCGCCATCATTTCCCACCCGGACGCGGGCAAGACCACGCTGACGGAAAAGCTGCTGCTGTTCTCGGGCGCGATTCAAATCGCCGGCTCGGTGAAGGCGCGCAAGGCCTCGCGCCACGCAACCTCGGACTGGATGGAGATCGAAAAGCAGCGCGGCATCTCGGTCGCCTCCTCGGTGATGCAGATGGAGTACCGCGACTGCGTCATCAATCTGCTCGACACCCCCGGCCACCAGGACTTCTCGGAAGACACCTACCGCGTGCTGACCGCGGTCGACGCGGCCCTGATGGTGATCGACGCCGCCAACGGCGTGGAACCGCAGACCCGCCGCCTGCTGCAGGTCTGCCGTGCCCGTAACACGCCCATCCTGACCTTCGTCAACAAGATGGACCGCGAGGTGCAAGACCCGCTGGCCCTGATGGACGAGATCGAGCGCGAGCTGGGCATGACCGTCGTGCCCTTCACCTGGCCGGTCGGCATGGGCAAGCATTTCCACGGCGTGATGGACCTGCGCGAAGAGCGCATGCGCGTGTTCTCGCCCGGCGAGGACCGCGTGGCCGGTGACGAAGAAGTCCTGGAAGGCATCAACAACCCGGCCTATGCCGAGCGCTTCGGCATGCAGTACGAGCAGGCGCAGGGCGAGATCGAGTTGGTGCAGGACGCGGCCGCGACCTTCGACCTGGACGAGTTCCTGGCCGGCCGCCAGACGCCGATGTTCTTCGGCTCGGCCGTCAACAACTTCGGCGTGCAGGAAATCCTCGACGCCCTGGTGCAGTTGGCCCCGCCGCCGGGTGAGCGCGCCGCCATGCAGCGCGTGGTCAAGCCCGAGGAAACGAAATTCACTGGCGTGGTGTTCAAGATTCAGGCCAATATGGACCCGGCCCACCGCGACCGCATCGCCTTCCTGCGCGTGGCTTCGGGCCACTTCGAGCGCGGCATGCGGCTCAAGGTGGTGCGCTCGGGCAAGGAGTTACGCCCGAACACCGTGGTGAGTTTCCTGTCGCAGCGGCGCGAGCTGCTGGACGAGGCTTTTGCCGGCGACATCATCGGTATTCCCAACCACGGCGTGCTGCAGCTCGGCGACACCATCACCGAAGGCGAGGCCCTGCAGTTCACCGGCCTGCCCTTCTTCGCGCCGGAAATGTTCCGCTCGGTCGAAGTGGCCGACCCGCTCAAGACCAAGCAGCTGAAGGCCGGCCTGCAGCAGCTCGGCGAAGAAGGCGCGATCCAGGTCTTCCGCCCCATGGCTGGCAGCGTGCTGCTGCTGGGCGCCGTGGGCCAGCTGCAGTTCGAAGTGGTGGCCCACCGCCTCGAGCACGAGTACGGCTGCAAGGCGCGCATCAGCGGCAGCCGCTTCCAAGTGGCGCGCTGGGTCACCTGCGACGACGAGAAAGAGCTCAAGCGCTTCATCGACGCCAACGACCACCGCATGGCCCTGGACGCCGTCGACGCGCCCACCGTGCTGGTCGAGTACGCCCCCGAGCTGCGCGCCATCGAAGCCAACTGGCCCAAGATCAAGTTCCACGCCCTCCGCGAACACGCCGGCCTCGTCTTCCAGAAACGACTGGAGGGGTGAACCGGGACCGAGCTTGATTCCTGCGCATCAAGCGACGCCCGGTGAACGCCGTGCGCGACTTGCGTGCAAAGGCCGGGCCGAGTTGGGACAGAGCCAAGGCCCTGCGGACTTGGCGTCGCCCAACTTACGCCAGACCGCGTCCCGCGCTGGCTGGCCGGGAAGAGTCAGGCCCCTCAAGGACTTGCCACACGCCCGACTGCCTCCATGTGCTAGCCTGAACCCACAGGCCCGGAGGCCGCGAGGAGCTGCGATGCAAACCCTGAACGAAATGCTGGCCCTGAAGCTGCTGAGTCCGGAGCAGCACTTCGAAATCCTCAGCTGGGCCACCCGCGCCAAGACGCCCGAGAAGATCATGGAAATGCCGCCGCACCTTTGGCGTTCCTTAGAGCTGGCCGCCGCCTTGATGGGCTTTGAAAGCGAGTCCGCGCAGGCGCTCTGAGCTTGCGGCCTAGTTCACAGTCTCTTACACCGGGCTGGCTCTGACCTCTGCTATCGTCCGACGAGCCGCGCAGCCGCCTTGGGCGGCCTTGCGCTTTGTGCCGGCATGCCGGCGGCCCATGGGCGTGCCGCGCCCCGAAATACCGCAATGACCACACAACGCCCCCCCACGGCCCGGCTGCTGCCGCGCAAGACCTGGCCCCTTCTGATCAGCGCGGCCACGGCCGCACTTGCGAGTGGCCTGGCAGCCCCGGCCCAGGCCGGCACGGGCACGCTGGACAGCATCCGCAGCAGCGGCGAACTCGTGATCGGCTACCGCGCCGACGCCATCCCCTTTTCCTACGAGTTGCCCGGCGCCAAGCAGCCGGTGGGCTATGCCATCGAGATCTGCAAGCAGCTGGCCGAGGGGATGAAGAAAGAGCTCAAGCTGAAAGACCTGAGCGTGCGCTACAAGGCGGTGGACAGCAAGCAGCGCTTCCCGGCCGTGGCCGAGGGTCAGGTCGACTTGGAATGCGCCAACACCACCAACAACCGCGAACGCCGCGACAAGCTGGGCATGGCCTTCACCATCCCCCACTACATCGCCGGCACCCGCATGCTGGTGCGCAAGGATTCCAATATCGAGCGCGTGGAAGACCTGGGCGGCAAGCGCGTCATCACCACCAAGGGCACGACCTCGGCGCCCTTGATCAAGGCCAAAGCGCAAGACCTGAGTCTGAGCATCAAGCTGCTGGAATGCGACGACGACCAGCAATGCTTCAATGCCGTCGACAAGCGCCAGGCCGATGCCTATCTGATGGACGACATCCTGCTCTACAGCTTCCGCGCCAGCGCACCCAAGCCCGATGAATTTGCCGTGGTCGGCAAGCTGCTGTCGATCGAACCCCTGTCCATCATGATGAGCAAGAAAGACGCGGCGCTGAAGAAGTTCGTCGACGTAGAAATGGCCCGCCTGGTCCGCAGTGGCGAAGTGGCCAAGCTCTACAAGCAATGGTTCGAGGCCCCGATCCCGCCCAAGAGCATGAACCTCAATGTGCCCATGAACTACCTGACGCGCGATTCATTCAAGTTCCCCAGCGACCAGGTCGGTGACTGAGGCAGCCGGCCGCGCGCCAGCTTGTCAGGCCGGCTGAGCAGCCGGCTGCGGCTCCAGCACCCGGCCCAGCAGCAGCTTGACCAGCACGAGGATCACGCCCGCGGCCGCCACCAGCACGGCATGCAAGGCCCAGAACTGTGTGCCCGGCAGCACGTCCAGCAGGCCCGCCAGCCAGCCGACGAAAGAGTTGCCGATGAAGAGGTGCAGGTAGTAAATGCCGATCATCAAGCCCTCCAGCCGGCGCGGCGCTGCGCGTGAATAGAGCGCCAGGCCGACCGGCAGGATGTTGGCAAAGCCCAGGTCATTGAGCAGGGCATACCCCACCGTCCAAGCGAAGCTGATCTTCTCACCGGTGGCCTCGATCTGAGCCGCGGCGATCACCAGCAAGGCCGGCGCACAGGCCGCCATCAGGGCGCCCAGCGCCATCTTGGTGATTTCGTCCGGCTCGCGTCGGCGCGTCGCCCACCAGCGCCAGAAGGCCAGCGAGGCGATCATGGTGGCCGTGCTGAGAAAGGCGTCCACCGCCTGCAACCAGGTCACTGGCACCTGCCAGCCGAACATGACCAGGTCCATATGCTTTTGCGACCACAGCGGGAAGGCATTGTTGAACTGCTGGTTGCCGACGATGGACAACATCAGCACCGGGATCAGCGCGATCAGCAAGATCAAGCGGGCCCGCTCATTGGCCGTCATGCGCGGCTTGGCCTCGAGCCTGTTCCGGGCGGCGCTGACCCGCGGCGCCTCGGGCGGCAGCCAGCGACGGCCGGCCAGATAGACCACCAGGCCGATCAGCATGCCCACGCCGGCGGCGCCGAAGCCCCAGTGCCAGGCCACCTTTTCACCGAGCGTGCCGCAGACGATGGGCGCGAGGATCACCGCCACCTGCACGGCCAGCATGAAGATCTGGAAGGCACTGGCACGACGCTGATCGCCGGGCACATAGAGCGCACCGACCTGGGCCGCGATATTGCCCTTGAAGCAGCCGACGCCGATCAGCAAGCAGGCCAAGGCAGCCAGGAAGCTGGCCTCGAAAGCCATCAGGAAATGGCCCAGGGCCATCATGCTGGCGCCGATGACGACGGTCCGGGTGCGGCCCAGCAGACGGTCAGCCAGCAAGCCGCCGAACAAGGGCGTCAGGTAGACCAGGCCGGCGTAGAGGCCGAACACCACCGAGGCCAGCTGCTGCGGCGAGCGCGGGCCGGTGACGCCCTCGATCCAGGCGCGCAGGGTTTCAATGCCAGCGACATGGCCGATGTTCTCGGGCAGGAACAGGTAGTTGCTCAGGTAGAGCACCAGCAGAGCCTGCATGCCGTAGTAAGAGAAGCGCTCCCACAGCTCGCAGAAAGCCAGCCAGCCCAGGCCCACGGGGTGGCCGAAAAAGGCGCGGTCGCTGCGCGGCGTGCTGCTGCCTGCGGATGACGAGGCATCCGGTGCTGCACCGGGGTTCAAGGGCAATGGAACGGAGTTGGCGGGAATGCTCACAGGCGGCCGCCGCGCCCGGCTTATGGCCGGCGCGGTCTTGAAGTGATGGAACTGCCCTCACTGTCCGCCATGACCTGCGGCCCGGCAATCCGCACAGACCCACAAACCCGGCCTTTCGGCCCTCTCGCCGCCCTCGGCGGTGCGCTCCACGCCCCGCGAGGGGAGCGAAAGCTCAGTCGCAGGCCGACTTGCGGTGGCCGCGGCGCGATTTCAGGCCACCGATGGCCAGCAAGCCCAGGCCCAGCAAGACCGCAGGGCTGGGTTCGGGCACCGGCGTGGTGATCACCGGCAGGGCCTGGCCCGGCTCGAAGCTCAGGCTGGTGCCCTCGGCCACATGGATGGCATCGACGGACAGGCTGTGCGAGAAATCAGCCAGGCCGCCGTTCTCGGCCGCGGTGAACAGGAAGAGGTGGAACTGCAGGTAGTAGCTGCCGCACAGCGGCGAGACCACACCGGCCGGGCAATCGACCCGGGTCGAATCGGCAGTGACGCTGAAGCGTTGGTCCACTTCGGCGCTGCGCTGCAGGCTGTCGGTCTGCACACCCAGCGTCTGCAGATTGCGCTGAGATGAGGTGGGCCAGTGCGCCAGCTGATTCAGCAGGGCCTCGCCCTCCAGATTCGGATCGATGCCGATGTTGGCAAACAGGCGGTCAAAGCCGCCCTCGTTGGCATCGCTGGGCGAGCCCACGCCGTAAGCCGCCACCACAGCGCGCGAGGGATCGCTGCCGGTGGCCGCTCGGTCGCCCAGGGTCTGCAGCGTGCCGCTCAGGTGCAGGTCCAGGGTGACCGGCGCGGCGCTGCTCAGGTAAGCCATGAAGCTGATCATGGAATAGCCGTGCGCCAAGCT
Source organism: Paucibacter sp. DJ2R-2 (assembly GCF_025717675.1). Taxonomy (GTDB): domain Bacteria; phylum Pseudomonadota; class Gammaproteobacteria; order Burkholderiales; family Burkholderiaceae_C; genus Paucibacter_A. Next base: position 1,636,045 of record NZ_JAJIRT010000001.1, on the reverse strand, counting down.
GATCGTGGCGTCGGGCGCCAAGGGCTGGAGCGCGGCGCTGAAGCTGCCGAGGCGGGCGGCGCCCACCGTGTTCTGCGCCTCGGCCGAACGGCCGTCGGCATTCAGGCGGGCCAGGCTGTCTTCGGCGAGCAGGCCATCGCCGAAGATGTGGCGGTGAAAGTCGTTCTGCAGGCGGCCGTCGATCACCGCCACGGCCGAAGTCTTGCTCTCGAAGACATGCCAGCGATTGAGCTCGGGCGTGCTGCTTGCCATCACGCTGCCGGCCGCCAGGGCCAGCGCGCTGGCCACCAGCGCTCGCTCAAGGAAAGCCGGTCGGTGCGAGAAGTTAGAGACGTTCATAGACAAAGGCAGATCCCGAAAAAAAGTGTCAGAGGCAAAGGGATGGTGCGCCGCTCAGGGCGCCAGCGGCGCGCGCTCGTCACGGCGGCCCAGCAGGACCGACCAGCCGCGCGACAACAGGCCTCCGGCCGCCCGCAGCTCGGGTTCACGCAGGGCATGGACGGGCAGCTCGGCGCCGGGCTCGAAGCTCAAAGCGCAGTCCTCGGGCAGGTGCAAGGCCTCAAGGCTCAGGCCCGGTGAGAAGTCGGCCACAGCGCCGTTCTGCGCCTCGGTGAACAAAAAGAGTTCGAAGCTCAGGCGATGGCGGCCATAAAGCGAGGGGTCGACGCCATCCTCCGGACCCAGGCAATGGCTGTCGGCCTGCACCGACAGCTGCTGCTCGATCACCAGATCCTGCATGTGCGCGCCAGTACGGGCGCCAAAGGTCTGCAACTGGGGCTGGCCGCTGCAGGGCCAGGCGCGCAGCTGGGCCAGCAAGGCCTCGCCCTCCAGCTCCTGAGCCAGGCCCAGCTGGCGGAACAAGCGGGCGCGGCCGGCCAGATCGCCACCGCTGGTGGAGCCCAGGGCATAAGCCGCCACCGCTGCCCGCGAGGGCCAGGGCAAGACGCCCGAGCGCGGGCCGTTGACACGCAGCGTGCCGCTCAGATGCAGATCCAGCACAGCCGAGATGGGGCGCTTGAAATCGATGCAGAAGCTCAGGCTGCTGTGGCTGTGCCCCTGGCTGAATTTGAGCCCGGGATCGGAGGCCTGCTGCGAAGAGGCATAGCAGCCCGCGTGATGGGCCGCCACATTGGCAATGCTCAGCACCGAGCGGCCCTCGCTGGCCACCGAGGCCTCGCTGTCCAGGGCCAAGCCTCTTTCGGAGAACTCAGCCCGGTCCTGCTCGCTGAGGGCTGCGCTCTCGATCGCGGCCGCAGCCTGGGTCTGGCTGTGCTGCGGCTGCCAACGCTGCCAGGGGGGCTGCAGCCGGCCAAGTGCGCTGCGCTTGGCCCGATGGCGCAAGGACAGGGTCGGCTGCGGCCATGTCGGCCGGGCACCCGCAGCGATGGCCGCAGGTGCAGACTTCAAAAACGGCTCGGCGGCAGACAGGGCCATAGCGACAACAACTCCCGGGCTCGTTCGAAGCCAGGGCCGGGCGCCCGCCCACCGAGGGCGAGGCCTGATCAGGGCCAATCCAGAATCGAAACCGACGACATGGACCACAACAGTCCGTGAGATTCACACCCGCTGCCGCCAGCCATCAGGCGCAGCCACAGAGGCACTCGAGCTCACGACACCGTAGCGTCGTGAAGCCGCCGGCATTCTGTGCGAGGGCTGTCGCTGTTCGTGAATTACTTACGCTTTGTTTCCTCGCTGCCCCTAGAACTTGGGGGCCGCCGCCGCGCCTCCCAAGCTCAGGTTCAGGGCTTGCTGCTGTAGTTCGCCGGCACCCAGATGTAGCCCTTGCCATCGGCGCGCAGGCGGCCGATGCCGGGGAAGGCGACGTGAGCCACGCCGACGTAATAGCCATTTTTGGCGGCATCGGCGTAGGCCTTTTCACGCTGCGGGCGGGCGGCTTTGGAATCGCTGTCGAACTGGATGGTCACCGAAGGATCCGGGAACTGCACGGCGGCCACATGCATCAGGTCGCCCCAGATGGCCAGCTTCTGGCCCTTGCTTTCGGCCACGTAGACATTGTGGCCGGGCGTGTGGCCGTAGGTGGACACGGCACGCACGCCAGCCACCAACTCCACGCCTTGCGGCGAACCCTCGAACGGCTTGAAGCGGCCGGCCTCCTGGTAAGGCTTGATCGACATCATGGCGCCTTTGAAGCCGCCTTGTGCAGCCTCGGGGGCCTTGGCCATATTCGCCTCGCTGAGCCAGTAGTCGGCCTCGCGCTGGTCGATGCGCACCACGGCATTGGGAAACGCCGCCTTGCCCTCGCTGAGCAGGCCGCCGACATGGTCGCCATGCAAATGGGTGATGTAGATCTCGTCGACCTGCTCGGGCTGGTAGCTGGCAGCCTTGAGATGACTCAGCAGCTTGCCCAGAGTGGGCCCGAACAAGGTGGCGGCCCCCGTGTCGACCAGCACCAGCTTGGCTCCGGTGTTGATCAAATAGCCGTTGACCGATGTTTCCAGCGGCGTGCCCAGGTAGGCATGCTGCAGGGCGCGCAAGACCTGACCCGGCTTGGCGCCGGTCAAGAGCTTGTCCATGGGCAGATCGACGGTGCCGTCATTCAGGGCCGTGACTTCAAAGTCCCCCAGCATCATGCGGTAGTAGCCCGGCGCCTGGGTCTTGACCTGGGGCGCGGCGGCCTCGGCGCTGTGAGGAAGGCCGGCGAACAGCAGTGCGGCGGCCAGGGCGAAACTTGAAGTGGCAAGACGAGGCATGGCGTGTTTCCTTGAGCTGTGAGGCATGAAACGGCCCGGCGGGGCCAGGGCTTGCGCAGCATAGCAAGCCGGCCCGCAGGCTGACAGCCGCCGGTGACAATGCCCGCAAGAGAAAGGAATCCATGAAGAAGATCGGCATCGTCGGCGGCGTGGCCTGGGGCTCGACCGTGGAGATTTACAAGACCCTGTGCCAGCTGGCACAGGCGCGCGCCCAAGCGACGGAGCACGGGCTGGGGCCTACCGGCGCGCCGCAGATGCCCGAATTCAGCATCGAGTCGCTGAACATCGCTCGCAGCCAAAGCCTGCGCGGCATCGAGGGCGATGAAGCCTCCTGGGCCGGCTTCGACGCCTACTTCCGCGCGGCGCTCTTGCGCCTGCAAGCCAGCGGCGCCGACTTCGCCCTGATCGCCAGCAACACACCGCACAACCGTTTCGACGCCATCACCGCCGGCCTGAGCCTGCCGGTGCTGAACCTGTTTGAACTGGTGGCGGAGCAGGCGGCGGCGCTGGGCTTGCGCCGTCTGCTGATCCTGGGCACCGAGCCCACCATGCGGGGTCAGGCCTTGCCGTCCGCCCTGGCGCGCCAGGGCATCGAGTCCTGCGGGCCGGCGCCGGGCAGTGCCGAGCGCGCGGCCCTGCTGCCGCTGATTCTGGAACTGCAGGCGGCACCGCAGCCTGAAGCCGCCGCTGCGCAGATCCGCGCCCTGGCCTTGCAGACCCTCGGCTCAGCGGCGCAGGCCCGCGACTGTGCCGTCTGTCTGGCCTGCACCGAACTGCCGCTGGCTTACCCGGACCAGATCGAGGCCGCCAGCTTTGAAGCCGGCGGTCTTCGCTACCTCAACACCACGAACATCCTGGCGCAAGCCGCATTCGCCCATGCCATCGCTTCTTGACGAGGATGCGCCAGGGCCGTGCGAGCGCGCCCTTCTTGACAGCCAAAGGCCCGCTGACGAAGCTTGCGCCGTGAACGCCAGAGACCCACGCCATGTATTCCTTTGACCTGCAGATGAGCGAGATCCATGTGCTGCTGGCCTGGTGCAGCGTGGCGCTGTTCCTGGTGCGTGGCCTGGCCTTCCAGTTCGGCGGCCAGTGGGCGCTGGACAGCCGCCTCAGCGTGCTGGTCTTCGGCATCGACGCGCTGATGACCATCACGGGCTTGAGCCTCTGGGCCCTGCTCTTTCTGAACCCCTTTTTGCGCGACAGCTGGCTGCTGGCCAAGCTGATCGCCCTGGTGGTCTACACGGTCTGCGCTCACTGGGCCATGGGCCGGGGCGAGTTCCGCAGCCTGGGCTATCTGCTGGCCTTGCTGTCCTTGGCCTATATGTTGGCCTGCTCGATCACGCGCAGCCCCTGGCTGGGGCTGTGAGCACCGGCGCCCTCCCCTTGATCGCAGCGCTGACATTCGGTGGCCGGCACACACCGCCGGTTTCATACGTTACATAAGACCAATATAAAACCAGATAAACCCCAATCCAAAACCACTTGTGCGCGCTGTGCGCACTGCGCAGAATCGTCAGACCCCAACAAGGAGGACGTTATGCGCATTCGAACCCTCGCACTGGGCCTGCTGGCAGCCACGCTGCCAGCCCTGGCCACCGCCCACGGTTACATCAGCGCGCCTGAGTCGCGCAGCTTGCTCTGCAGCAAAGGCGGCAACAGCAATTGCGGCCCCGTGCAGTACGAACCCCAAAGCCTGGAAGGGCCATCCGGCTACCCGGCCACCGGCCCGGCCGATGGCCGCATCGCCAGCGCCGGCCTGACCCAGTTCGGCGCCCTGGACGAGCAAACCAGCACGCGCTGGACCAAACGCGCCATGAAGGCCGGCGCCCAGACCTTCTCCTGGACCTTCACCGCCAACCATGCCACGCGCAACTGGCGTTACTACATCACCCGCGCCGACTGGAACCCCAACCTCAAGCTGAGCCGGTCCTCCTTCGAGACCCAGCCCTTCTGCACTGTGGATGGCGGCGGCAAGCAGCCACCCAAGACCGTCAACCACAGCTGCAATGTGCCGGCGCGCAGCGGCTACCAGGTCATCTTGGGCGTCTGGGAGGTGGCGGACACGCCCAACAGCTTCTATAACCTGGTGGACGTCACGTTCGACGGCACGCCGCCCGTCCTCACCTGGAACCCCAAGGGCACCATCTACCCGTCGGTGGACCTGGCCACCGGCGACAAGGTCGCCACCCGGGTGTTTGACGCCAAGGGCGAGCGCGCTGAATTCCAGACCCGCATCACCATCGCCAACAGCACGGACGGCCAACGCAACACCTGGCCCTACCTGCTGGCCGGCCGCATCAATGCCGAGCAAAGCCAGCTCAAGGCCGGCCAGAAGGCCGCCGACGGCAGCATCAGCCCGGCCTATGGCCAGAACGAGGTCTTTGTGCGCAGCGACAGCAGCCTGGAGCGGGTGGAGATCCAGATCGACAAGGCGCCGCCGCCCAATGTCGACCTGCTGGTCAACGGCGTGGCCGCCGAATACACCGCGCCGGCCAGCGGACCGCTGAACCTCAGCTTCAGCGTCACCGCCGTGGGCGAGCTGGATGTGACGGCCACCTTGTTCGACGCCGCCGGCAACAGCAAGGCCCAGGCCAGCGTCTCGCTGAACAACAGCGGCCAGACCCTGAACCTGGCACTCAACCCCGCCGCCGCCGGCGCCTACAACCTGGTGGTCAAGGGCAGCCCCAAGGCCGGTGGCAATGTGCTGCAGAAGACCTATGCCATCACCGTCAAGCCGGCCGGTACGAGCACGTATGACTATGTGTTCCCGAACAGCCTGGCCAGCTACAAGGGCGGCACCAAGGTGCTGCAGCCCAAGAACGGCAAGGTCTACGAGTGCAAGCCCTTCCCCTACGAGGGCTGGTGCCGGCAGTGGAGCAGCAATGCCACCGCCTACGAGCCCGGTGTGGGCGCACACTGGACCGACGCCTGGATCGCGCGCTGATCACGCCCTTAGGCGCTGAACTTCACGCTGCCACCCGGCGGTGCTGAAATCTGCCCCCGTCCCGCTGAAAAGGCGGGCCGGGGGCAAGTCCTTAAGGGTGGCTTCATCGGCATCGGTTCCAATGCGGGAATGACCGCCTTTGCCTCCTCCCGGACCTCTGGGTCCCCCTCCCCCCGGCGCCGTTTCACGCTGGCCCTCAGCGTCGAACAGCTGCTGCTGATCTCCAGCCTGTTCTGGCTGTTCAGCGCCAACCGATTGTTCTTCGCCGCTGCGCTCAAAGACCGCGTCGCCGGCGATGCCAGCAGCTGGAGCTTCGGCCTGGCCATCGGCGTGATGGTGCTGGCCCTGCATGTCTTGCTGGTCGGCCTGGTGGCCCACCGCTGGACCATCAAGCCAGTGCTCGCCGTGCTGCTGATCGGCACCGCCTGCGCCACCTTCTACATGCAGACCTACGGCGTCTACCTCGACCCGACCATGCTGCGCAACACCTTGCGCACCGACCCGGCCGAGGCCTCGGAGCTGCTGAGCCTGCGCATGGCCGGCCATGTGCTGCTCTGGGCTGGCCTGCCTTTGCTGGCGTTGTGGCGGGTGGAGATCGTGCGCCGCCGCAGCTGGCAGCGCGCGGTGCTGGTGCGCCTGGGCGTGCTGCTGCTGGCCCTGGCCACAGCGGTGGCGGCTGTTCTGTCGGTGTTCCAGCCCTTCTCCTCGCTGATGCGCAACAACAAGGAGATCCGCTACCTGATCACCCCGGCCAACTACATCTGGTCCCTGGGCTCGGTGATCGCGCAAGACCTCAAGGGCGCGGCCAAGCCGCGCCAGCCCCTGGGCCTGGACGCCAAGCCGGGCGCGCAGATGAGCGCCCGCGCCAAGCCCCTGGTGCTGGTGCTGGTGGTGGGCGAGACCGCGCGCGCGGCCAACTGGGGCCTGAACGGCTATGCCCGCCAGACCACGCCGCAGCTGGCCCAGCTGCCCGAGCTGATCAGCCTGCCGCCGGTCGAGGCCTGCGGCACCAACACCGAAACCTCCCTGCCCTGCATGTTCGCGCCCATCGGCCGGCGCGATTACGACGAAGCCCGCATCCGCGGCAGCGAATCCCTGCTGCACCTGCTGGCCCGCGCTGGCGTGCAAGTGCAGTGGCGCGACAACCAGAGCGGCTGCAAAGGCGTCTGCGACGGCCTGCCCAATGACTTTGTGAGCGAGCAGAACGCGCCCGGCCTGTGCGACGGCAAGCGCTGCCTGGACGAAGGCCTGATTGCCGACCTCGACGCCCGCCTGAGCGCCGCCAAGAGCCAGTCCGCCTCCACCCACCTCTGGGTCATGCACCAGCTGGGCAACCATGGCCCGTCCTATTTCCGCCGCTACCCTGAGGCCTTCGAGCGCTTCAAGCCGGCCTGCCAGAAGGACGATCTGCGCCTGTGCAGCAAGGAAGAAATCGTCAACGCCTACGACAACGCCCTGCTCTACACCGACCATGTGCTGGCCGAGCTGATCAAGAAGCTCAAGGCCCGCTCGGACGAGGTGGACACGGCCCTGATCTACGTCTCCGACCACGGCGAATCGCTGGGCGAGAACGGCCTCTTCCTGCACGGCATCCCCTACGCCATCGCCCCCAGCCAGCAGACGCAAGTGCCCATGCTGATGTGGGCCAGCCCGGGCTTCGGTGCCAATGCCGGCCTGGACATGGCCTGCGTTCGCCAGCGCGCCCTCCAGCCGCAGCCGCCCACCCGGCATGACCATCTCTTCCACACCATGATGGGCCTGCTCGACGTGCACAGCAGCGTGTTCGCCCCGGACTGGAACCTGGCTCAGAACTGCAAGATCGGGGCGGCGAAATGAGCGCCCCCGTGCCTGCCGCGGCGCCGGCCTGGCGCCGTGATCTGCTGCTCAGCTTGATCGCCCTGGCCCTGCTGGCCGCCTGGGAATGGAGCGGCCTGGACCTGAGCATCTCGCGCCTCTACGGCGATGCCAGCGGCTTTGCCTGGCGTGAGGCCTGGCTGACGGCGGGCCTGGGCCACCAGGGCGGGCGCAACCTGGCCTGGCTGATCTTCATCGCCCTGATCGTGGACGCCATCCGGCCCTGGATCGCCCGGCCGGGCCGATCGGCCTTGCCCAGCCCGGCGCGCAGCGAACGGCGCTTCTGGCTGCTGGTGACCCTGGCCTGCCTGGTCGCCATCCCGGCGCTCAAGCAAATCAGCCAGACCAGCTGCCCCTGGGATCTGCAAGAGTTCGGCGGCAGCGCACCCTATGTGCCGCACTGGCTGCTGGGCGTCAAGGATGGCGGCGGTGGCCATTGCTTCCCCTCGGGCCACGCGATTGCGGCCTTTGCCTTTTTCAGCCAGTTCTTCCTCTGGCGCCAGGATCGCCCGGCCATCGCCCGCCTCTGGCTGTCCGGTGTGCTGGTCTTCGGCACCCTGTTCGGCTGGGCCCAGCTGGCGCGCGGCGCGCACTATGTGAGCCACACCCTGTGGTCGGCCTGGATCTGCTGGGCGATCTGCGTGGCGGCTGCGGCCTGGCGCGCGCGGCGCCGGGCAGACTAAGCAGACATCAATCGGCCAGGCGGCGGCGGATGTCGGCACGCGCCGCCTCGGCGGCGACCAAGGCCGCGACGCAGTCAGCGTCCAGCCGGCCCGCCGCCACTTCGCGCTGCAGCTCGGCCAGGCAGTCGGCCTCGCTCCAGCGCGGCTTGTAAGGCCGCTCGGTGGACAAGGCGTCGTACACATCGGCCACGGCGACGATGCGCGCCACCAGCGGGATCTCAGCCAAGCGCAGACCCAGGGGATAGCCCGAACCGTCGCCGCGCTCATGATGGCCGCCCACCACCTCGCGCATGACCTGGGCCGCCGGGTCGCCTTGCAGGCCCAGATCGGCCACCATGTGCTCGATCAGGTCCATCCCGATCTCGACATGGCGCTTCATGTGAACCCACTCCTCAGCGTCCAGCCGCCCGGGTTTGAGAAGGATGCGATCAGGAATGCCCACCTTGCCAATGTCATGCAGGGGTGCGAACAAGTGCACATACTCGACCTGCTCATCGCTGAGCCCATGGCTGGGCGCCAGCGCCTTGGCGATCAGGCGCGCGTAGGCCGCCATGCGTTCCAGGTGGCTGCCGGTCTCAACATCGCGGATTCGGGCCAGACCGGTGGCGATGTCCACCGCGCCCACCAAGGTGTTCACCGCGGCCAGGCGCAGCAGGTAGAGCTGGCTGACGATGTCGGCAAAAATGTCTAGAAACCCGGTGACATCAGGCCCGAAGGCATTCGCCTCCTTGGCATCGAAGAACAGGAAGGCGGCCAGCTCATGGCCGCTGAAGATGGGCAGGGTGTAGCTGCTGCGGTACAGCTGACCACGCAGCCAGGCGGTGTGCGCGGTGGGGTGGGCGAAGCTGGCCTCGATGTCCTGCACCACCCGTGTGCGGCGCTCGTTTTTCAGCAGCAAGAGCGAGGGCACCTCGGCCAACACCGCCTCATAACGCTGCAAAGCCTCGCCATCTTCATTGCTGCTGGCAAAGGTCTTGAGCGCATCGCTGACCGGGTCGTACAGCGCCAGCGCCATGCGGCTGATCAAAGGAAAGCGCGCCTGGATGATGCTGTGCAGGCTGCGCAAACGCCCGGCCAGGCCGGACTTCTCGACTTCCAGCTGGTGCAGGGCCCAGGTGGACGGTGTTTGACTCATGAAGGGGCACTCCCTGGCCGTCTGCCTCCCAGGTCAGCGGCCGCCTGGAGCCATCCTAGCCCTGGATGCCCTTGAATCCAGCAGAAGATGGCCCGGCTTTCACGGGCATATTGGGCAAGACCGGCTTTTTGCGAAACACCAACACATTGCCCGCCATCACGCAGGCCAGGCCCAGCAGCGCCGGCAGCGTCCAGCGGTAGCCCTCGAACAGGGCCGAGACATTGAGCGCCACCACCGGGAACAGCACCGTGCTGTAGGCCGCACGTTCGGGGCCGAGGCGGCCGACCAGGGTCAGGTAGGCGGTGAAGCCGATCACCGAGCCCGGAATCGCCAGATAGAGCAAGGCGCTGCTGTAGCGCCAGCCCGGCTCGTAGGCGAAGGGCACGCCTTGCAGCAGGCAGTAGCTGAGCAGCAGCAGGGTGCCGACCAGCATGCCCCAGGCGTTGGTCTGCGCCGGCTTCAAGCCCTGGCCCTGCAGGGCGGCGGAGAGCAGATTGCCGGTCGAAAAACACAGCGTGCCCCCCAGCGCCCAGGCCAGGCCTTGCAAGGTGCTGGCACTGGCGCCATGGGCGCTGATCTCGGGCCAGAACAGCAGCAGCAAGCCCCCCAGGCCGAGCGCGCCGCCGGCCAGCACCTGGGGCGCCAGGCGCCGGCCATGGATCAGACGCGCCAGCAGCGCGTTCCAGAGCGTGGAGCTGGAGAACACCACGGCCACCAGGCCGCTGTGGATCAATGCGCTGGCATTGAGAAAGCAGACGAAGTTGAAGCAAAACAGGCACAGGCCCTGGCCCAGCACCCACAGGCCCGCACGACCGCGTGGCCGCTGCAGCTGGCCGCGCCAGGCCAGCCAGGCGAACAGAATCAGGGCGGCCAGGCCGAAACGGTAGGCAATCGACAAGGGGATGGGCACCACGCCCAGCTGCCACTTCAGGGCGATCCAGGTCGTGCCCCAGATCAGCACCACCAGGGCGTACAGCATTGCATTCACGAAATCGGCTCCTAGGAATCAGGGCCAGAGCATGCCGGCCATGCCCTGCCGGGGATTGCACATTCCTGCGCTTTTTGCGCGCGGCGGCGGGCACTGCAAGCCTGTGCCGTTGAAAATCGCGCCATGTCCACTGAGCCCGCCCCGCCAAGCCCTGCTGCCGGCGCCGCCCCACCACCCCAGGTGTTCGCGGTGCTGAGCCAGTCGCGCGCGCAGCTGGAGCGCCAGGCGGACCTGGGCGGCGCCCTGCGCCTGGCCCAGTGGCGCAACTGCGAGGACCACACCGGCTACAACCGCCCCGGCCACCACACCTTGTCGGTGTACCTGCAAGGCGGCCAGGATGTGCGCGTGGTCGGCGAACGCAGCCCACTCGATGCCGCGCACGGCCAGCCGGGCACCTTTTGCATCCTGCCGGCCGACCATGAGTCGCAGTGGCAAATCGCCGGCCCGTTGCGCTTTGTGCACCTGTATCTGTCCGACAGCGCCTGGGCGCAGCGCATCGTCCGCCTGCTCGACGCCGAGCCACGCGCCTACACCTTGGCGCCGCGCATCTTCGGCCAAGACCCGGCCCTGGCCGACTGGGCCCGCCTGGTCAGCGGGCTCGACTGGGGCGACACCCAGCAGCGCCTGCAGGCCCACCAGCTCAGCGAAGCCGCACTGGACCGCCTGGTGCTGATGGCCGCCCAACCCCATGCCCGCGAGCGCGCCCTGCAACTGGCCAAAGGCGGCCTGGCCCCGGCCGCGCGCCGCCGTGTGCTGGAGCAGATCGAGGCCCAGCTGGCGGCGGGCCAGACCGAAGGCCTGAGCCTGGCCGAGCTGGCGGCCGAGGCGAACCTGTCCGAGTTTCACTTTGCTCGCATGTTCCGCCACAGCCTGGGCTGCAGCGTGCACGGCTGGATCAGCCAACGCCGCAGCGCCCACGCCCAGGCCCTGCTGCGAGAACGCTCCGAGCTGAGCCTGGCCGAGGTCGCTGCGCAGTGCGGCTATGCCAGCGCCAGTCACCTGAGCCGCAGCTTCAGGGCGGAGCTGGGGGCTACGCCAGGAGCCTGGCGAAGAGCAGGTGTGTGACCCAGTCGCACAGGCATGGCCTGTGCGACTGTGGGCGGCACTCAGTCAGTCAGTCGGTCGCGTCACTGTGGCCATGCAGGCCTTGCTGTGCCAGCCAGGCCATGCCCGCATCAACGGAGGGGCTCAAATGGTAAAGAGCCAATTGACTGGCGCGGTCAGCCAGCGACTTGACCATGGTTTCGTGGAATTGCGTTGGCAGCACATCGGTGACCGCCACCATGCCGTGGCGGACGCCGTCCTCAAAAAACTTCCACCACAGTTGCAAGGCCTCGGGCGTGCCGCCCTCCCATTCCAAGGCGTCGCTCAGAAGCCCCCAAGGCCTGACCTGGCCGCCGGCTTGCAGGCCGCGCTGCGCCCACAATTTGCGTGCTTCTCGATGCAAATTGCGCGAGGCAATGTCATTCCAGGTACCGCCGTACCGGGCCAAAAGAACATCACCTTGCCAGCACAAAGAGAAGCTGCCGTGTTGCGCCCAGTCAGTCATGGTGGATGTTGCAGTGAAGGTGTACGCAGAAGTCCTCCGCCAGTGTAGTGGGCCCACAAACCTTCGCGTCACTTGCCAGGGCTCGGCATGGGCATCGTGCCCCAGACGTCTTCGCTGCGCCTCCTTTTGGCTGCCGGACTGGGCCTGGCTGAGGTCAAGGCCAAGCGCCGTGCTCAGCTTTGATTCAAACAGGCCATCGCCTGCGCCACCGTGCGCCGGTGAATTGCAAGCACCGGCGCGATGCCGTCCCGCGCATCGCGCTGGTAGCCGCCGGCCAGGTTGAAAGCCACGGGCACGCTTTGCAGCCGGCAGTAGCGGAAGACCTCGGCGTCGCGCAGCTCCAGTTGACGGTCGCTGAGCATGCCGCCGAGTGGATCGTTCAGATGCGGGTCAGCGCCGGCCTGGTAGAGCATCAGGTCGGGCACCCGGCCCTGACTCTCGATGCGGGCACCGTCAATCATCAAGTGCATCTGATCCATGAAGTCAGCGCCCATGCCGCGGTCGAAGTCCTTGCCTGCCGTGACATGGCTGATGCGGCCCTGCAGACCCAGATGGCGCAGGATCTGGTCGGTGCCGTCGCCGTAGTGCATGTCGAAGTCAAGGATGGCGATGTAGAGCTCGGGCGAGTCACGCAGCAGGTCCAAGGCCGCCACGAGCAGGCCATTGAAGGTGCAATAGCCACCCGAGGCATCGTGGTGGGCATGGTGGAAGCCGCTGGTCGGCGAGCAGGCAATGCCGCCGTGCTGCAGGGCATGATGCGCGGCGGCTCGCATGCTGCCGCTGGTCCAGGGCAAGGTCTCGGCGACGGCCAGGTTGCGGTTGCCGAAGCCATTGCTGATGCGCCCGGCCAGCACGCCGTCCACATAGGCCCGGTCATGGGCGGCATAGAGCTGATCCCGACTGGCCGGATCGAAGCCGCAGATGTCGATGGCCAAGTCATGGTCGATCCAATCCTCCACGGCCAGGCGCGGCTTGTTGGCCCCGGGGGCGAAATGCAGCTGTTCGACCGCCATACGGGCATCGAAGAAGACGGGCAGGCGTCGGCTTTTCATGGTCAGGGCTTCCCTCGGAGATTGCTGTACTTGTGGTGACTCCGGCCGGCTTGCCTGGAGCTTTGTTCCTTTTTCAAGATACCTGAATTTCTAGACCTAGCAAGCAAGTTCAGCGGCTTGTGCGCGGGGTCGCGCGGGCACTCACACACATGAGAGGCCTGCGCGGCGAGCGGCCCTGCCGGCGGAAAAGGCCGGGCGCCTAGAATTCGTGGCGCTTCGCCACTCTTGCCCTCCTATGTCTACCCATTCCACCCTCGATTTCGCCGGCCGGACATGGCGCGTGCGCCGGCCCAAGCCTTTTGTGCTGGTGATCGAGGGCATGGAGCCGGCCGAAGCAGGCGCGGCAATCGCGCCCAGCGACTATCTGCACGACATCCTTCTGCAGCCCGAGTGGCGCGAGCCGTTTTTCCAGCTGGCGGATGCCACCGGCCTGGTGGTTTGCCTGAACCTGGACAGCCGGCACCCGAGCTACCGCGATGTGCGCGGCCGCTCCAGCAAGGGCCGGCTGAGCCAGGGCGAGTACTACCACCACGACGGCTGCTCGGGCCCGACCAAGCCGCGCTTTGTCGAGATCCGCTGCCCGTATCAGCCACAGACCCGCTCCATCGCCACGGCCGTGGCGCCACACCATGCGGTGGTGGCGGCCATGGTGCAGGCCTTGTCTGCAGAACTGGCTGCGGCGCCGGCACTGCAAGCGCTGATGCAAGGTCGCGATCTGTCGCCTGGTGCGGTGCAGACGATGAGTTATGAGACGCTGGACCAGCTGCAAGGCCAGATCACCCGCACCGTGCGCCGCAAGCTGGACGCTGAAGGCGCGCGCGCCTATTTCCGCGAGGTGGACCGCCTGGCGGACGCCTACTTTGAACCCTGGCAGTTGGGCGAGAGCCGCATCATCGCCAATGCCAACGGCGGCGTGACCATGCAGCACCGCCGCGCCTACCAGGAGCTCCATGCCGGAGGCGTGGCCAACGGCCATCTGGTCAAGCGCTGGCCCAACGAAGAGCTGCCCTTGCCGGGGCAGGCCCTGGACACGGCCCTGTTGGCCTCTTTTTGCAGCGAGGAAGATGGCACGTGTTGGCGCGGTGAACAGGTGAACAGGTGAGTCGTGAGTCGTGAGTCGTGAGTCGTGAATGGGCGGGGCAGCCGCGTGTGGTTCACCTGTTCACTTGTTCACCCAAGGACTCACTACTCACCCACCCAAACTCCGCGTCCTTCTCAACGCGCCGGCGCACTCAGATTGAGTAGTTGAGGCCCAGGCTGTACTGGCTCACGGTCGCTCTGGCTTGGCCCAAGCTGTAGCTGATGGGCTGGTCGCCCTGATGGTTGAGTTCGAGGCGAGCGCTCCACTGAGGGTTGAACTGATAGCTGATCCCTGCACCCACAAGCAGCTGGCTCCTGCTCAGCGAGCTCTTGGACGAAGCGGCGGATGCCTCCAAGGTGTTGCGCCCGTAGCCGATGCGGCCAAAGAGGTGGGCGTGCTGGCTGATCGGCAAGATGCCCAGAACCGAGGCTTTCAAAGCGCCGGCTCGATAGTTCATTCCATCCAGCGTCCAGTTACCCAGACGCTGCGCTTTCAGTTCGATGGCAAGGTAGTCATTGAACCTGTAGCCGATGGTGGCGCCAAAGCTTGTTGCGGTCTCCGATTGGTGATTCAGTTCGAGTCGGCTCGACCCGAAGTCTCCGCCTAGATAAGTTGATACTTCGGCGGCCGAAACTCCACCCCTGATCATGACCATTGCGGCCATGGCGATTGTTTTCTTCTTCAATCGTTTTACTTCTCGATGACAAGCACCTCCCTGCGAGGCCGCCGCATGCTAACAGCGGGTTATTACTGATCTGTAACACCCCCCGAAAGGGTGTGCGCTGGGCTCAGGCCCAAATTCGATACGGCCAGAAAGCCTCGTACTCTTCGATGCGGCGGCGCAGCTCTTCGGGGCTGAAGCCGGTGACGCGCCGGGTTTCGCGGCAGAGATGGGCCTGGTCGGTGTAGCCCGCGTCCTGGGCCAGGGCGCTCCAGACCACCTCACCGGCCTCCATCTCACGGCGCACCTGGAAGAAGGTGGCCTCGGCCCGGCTGATGCCGCGCAGAGCGCGCAGGCTCTGACCGCTCCATTGCTTGATGCGCCGCTCGATCTGGCGCAGGCTGGCGCCATGGCCGCCGGCAATCGCGCGCAGGGCCAGGTGTTGCATCCAGTCGCGGTAGCGGCCGCGCTCGGGCGCGGTGGCTCGCTCCTGCTGCAAGGCCCGCCAGCGTGGCAGGAAAAAGGCTTCCAGCAGCGCCATGCACTGCTGCTCGTCCTGCGCTGCCAGCATCTGGGTATTGAGTTGGCGCCAGTCATTGCCAGGCAGAACGCTTTCGATGGGCACATAACGGTCCAGCAGGGCGGCCAGGTCCAGCCCGGTCAAGGCATGCAAGGCCTCGGGCTGCAGGGCCACCATGAAGCTGCGGATGCCAGCCTCGGAGCGGAAATGCGCCGGCCGGCTGCGCGGACCACCGAGCAAGGCACGGTGTTCGATGGGCCGCAACTGGCCTTGTGCCTCGACCTCCCAACCGCCGCCTTGCAGCGTCCAGGTCAGGCCGCACAAGGGGCTGGCGGCGAAATGGCTGTCGCGCTGGGCCTCGCTGAGCGGGGCCGCCACACCGGTGGTGTCGCGCCATAGGCAGGCCCGCACGCAGCCGGCCAGCGCCAGGCTGGGCACCAGCAAGCGGGCAACGGCGTCGGGGTGGCGGTCGGTGGGCATGGCGGAAGTGTAGGCAGCGCGCGGGCCCATGCCTGCACGCCCTCCGCACAAGACTCGCCTCATGTCGATTTCGTTCAAGACGCGCTCACTGGACCTGGCCATGATGCGCCGCATGGACGAGCACAGCACCACCCAACTTCCTGCCGACGCCGGCAAGGCAAATCACCCTCAGGCCGCCTCAAGCAAGCCCGGCCCTTCCGGCCCGCGTGGCATCGGTTTTCAGCAGCTGCGCGCCTTGCGCCAGGACTACCTCGGCACGGTGCAAGGCTGGCACCGGCGCTGGGGCGATGTGGTGCAGCAGCGCTTGTTGCTCTACCGGGACTTCAGCTTTGTGCACCCCGAGCATGTGCGCGAGTTGCTGGTGCAATCGCACGAGGGCCTGCTGCGCTGGCCGCGTGCGACCGAGATCTTTGCTTCGGCCCACGGCCAGAGCGTGCTGGTGGCCGAAGGCCCCGCCTGGAAGCGCCAGCGCCAGATGCTGCAGCCGGGCTTTGCGCCCAAGCGGGTCGACGCGCTGCTGCCGCTGATGGTGAGCGCCGGACAGCAAGCTCTGCAACGCTGGGATGGCGCCGGCAGCGAGGCCTTCGGCTTCGAGGCCGCCATGACCCAGCTGACCATGGAGGTGATCCTGCGCAGCCTGTTCTCACGCAGCGACGAAGCCCAGGGCCGCGCTGCCGCCGAGGCCGTGCATGTGCTCAGCGTGGTGGCCATGGGCGAGTTCTACTGGCCGGTCAGCAGCCCGCTGTGGGCGCCCTGGAAGGCGCCCAAGCGACGCGCCCTGGCGACGCTGGATGGCTTCATCCGCCGAGAGCTGGCGCGCCGGCGCGAGGACGACGCGCCGCACGATGACCTGCTCGCCATGATGATGCAAGCGCGCGATGCCGAGGGCCGCGGCTTTGACGAACACGGCCTGCGCGACGAGTGCATGACCACCTTTCTGGCCGGCCACGAGACCACGGCAGCCGCACTCACCTGGTGGGGCTGGTGCATGGCCAGCCATCCGCAGGAGCAGCAAGCGATTGCCGAGGAACTGGACCTGGTGCTGGCCGGGCGCGCACCGACAGCGGCCGATCTGCCCCGGCTGCCACGCCTGAACCGCAGCATCAAGGAGACCTTGCGGCTCTACCCGCCCGGCGCGGCCCTGATCACCCGCGTCGCGGCCACGCCCTTGCGCGTGGCCGGCTGCGAGATCCCGCCCGGCGCCATGGTCCGCTTGACCCCGGCCCTGACGCAGCGCGACCCGCGCTGGTTCCAGGAGCCCGAGGCCTTCCGCCCCGAGCGCTTTGACCCGGGCAGCGGCCATGGCGAGATCCCGCGCGGCGCCTACCTGCCCTTCGGCGCCGGCCCGCGCGTCTGCCTGGGCAGCCATTTCGCCACGACCGAGATGATGGTCATCGGCGCCTTGATCCTGCAGCACTACCGCCTATGCCCGGTGTCAGGGCTGCCAGCACCCAGCCCTCGCTTGGACATCACCTTGCGGCCCAGCCAGCCCTTGAAGCTGCGCTTGCAGAGGCGCTAGCGGCGCGGCATGGTGCAGAAGGAAATGAAAATCGCCGCTCAGCACCCGAGGGCTGGCGGCGATCAAATGCGGGCCGGGCCCGCTCGGATCTGAGTTCGGCGGCCGAAACCGCTGGCACGCTCAGCGAGCTGCGTGCCCCTTGCGGCGGCGTGCGGCCAGCATGCCAAGCAGTGCGATGCCAGTCAGGGCGAAGCTGGCTGGCTCGGGCACCTGGGCGCCGCTCGACTGATTGAAAGCCAGGCGGAAGGCGACATCGGGGCAGTCGCTGTGGCAGCCATTCCAGTCCGCGCCAGGCGACACGCCACGCCTGTTGTCATACACGAAGCTGCCATCGGCGTATGCATCCTGGAAATTGTTGGTACCGATGTAGACACCATCAGCCTCTCCATCGAACAGACCAGCGGCGCTGAAGTAGGCGACGTACTGCTTGCTGGCGTCGAGATTCAAGCCGCCGGTGCTGATAGCGATTTCGGTGAAGTCGCTGTAGACACCTGAGAACTCATTGCCGGCAAACAGGTTGGTGCCGACGATGCCGCTCCCGCTCCATTCGGCGACATAAGCACGCAAATGCGAGGTTCCACGGATCGACTTGAGCCAGAAGCTGAAGGAATCGAGACGGGTGTTGGTGGCATCAGCGACCTTGAAGGTTTGGCCATAGGTGGTGGTGTCAGGCTCGCCCAGCGAGTTCCAATGCGAGCCTCCGGCCAGGGGGTTGACGATCACGGCGTCGGCCGAGGCGCTCATGGGCAGCAACGCGCTCAGCGATGCGATGCCAAGGGCCAGGGCGGAGAGAGCGTTCTTGCTGTTCATTATGATGAGTCCGCGATGCTGCGTTGGGTGGGGCCGGGTGAGGCGATTGCCTGTACTCGGGCTGGACTTCATTGTTGGCTGCGACCTGGCCCCCTGTGCCCCCCGCGCCTGCGGGTGAAAACAAGGGAGCCAGGGGCAAGTCGTGATGAAAGTCGCACTTCCCAGCCGCGGCTCAGCGCCGCCATAGCGGCTTCAAGGGCTGGGCTCGGCCAGCACGCGCTGCACCAGGCGGCGCGTGAGCGGCGCGAGCAGCAGCACGGCCGGGAAGGCGATCAGCCAGGCCGGCCACCAAGCGCCCAGCCAGTGGGCAAAGAATCCTGGGCCAGGTCCGAGCGCGCGCAAGGTCGCCACGGCCGAGACCAGCAAGGACATCAGGCCCGAGAGGATGAGGCCGAACAGCAGGGGCGCGAGCTTCTGGGCTGCGCTGCGTGCAGCGCTCATGAGGCGTGGGCCGCCAGGGCCGCTGCCGCTGCGGCGGTGTCGGCTTGCGGGCTGCCGACGCGCAGCAGGCTTTGGGCGAAGTGAGCGCCGAACATGCGGGCGGTCTTGATGTCGCCGGGCGCCATCGCTTCGGCCGGCGCGCCGTGCTCGGCTTGCGCCATCAAGCCGGACCAGGAGCCGAGGCGGTTGGCCGCTTGCTCATAGGGCACGCCGGCATGTTGCTCGGGCAAGATGGGGTTGCCGACCCAGAGCATGCCGTGCTGCATGCTGAACACGAACAGCGACAGCAGGGTCGATTGCTTGTCTCCCGCCGGCAGGGAGGACACGGTGAAGCCAGTGGCCAGGCGGCCCTTGAGCGCCTGCTGGCTCCACAGGCGGCCGGTGGCGTCCATGAAGGTCTTGAAGACCCCGGACACGCCGCCGAGGTAGGTGGGCGAGCCCAAGATCAGGCCATCAAAGGCGAGCAGCTCGGCCGGTTTCAGGGTCAGGTCTTCGGCCTTCAGCAGCTGCGCCTGGACCCCGGGCACGCTCTCGGCGCCCAGCAGGATGTGGCGCGCGATGTGCTCGGTATGGCCGTGGGCGCTGTGATAAACGATGGCGAGGGTTCTGGGTTTCATGGGGGTGCTCCAGTTGAGACAACAAGGACTTCAGGCGAACAGGCAGGCAAGGCTCCGCCGGCGCGAAGTCCGGGCGCCAACGGAAGGGAACAAGAGGTGGATTGCTGGCGGCCGCGCGGGTGCGCTGCGCCAGTTGCGCGGGCTCAGCGCATCAGAGGCGCCAGGGCCAGGGCCCCGAGGTAGAGCCCGAGGCCGAAAACCAGATGGTTGGCCAGGCTGCGCAGGCAGTTCTTCAGCGGCGTGGCGGTTTTGCGGGCAAAGAATCCGGCGCCCAGGGCCGGCTGCATCAGGCACAGCGGCATCAGCACCGTGGCCATGCCGAAAGCCAGGGCCGGCCCCAGGCTGGGCCGCTGCAGCCAGGCCGGCCCCTGCCAGGCCAGCAGGCCGGCGGCAAAGCCCAGGCCCACGGCGTAGTGCAGCAGCCAACCCAGGGCCAGCTCATGGCGGATGGGCTCGGCGCGGGCGATGGCCGTATGAGCAAAGCGGCCGCGCGCCATATGGCCCAGCCAGCGGCCGATCAGGCCGAAGCTGGCCGTCGGCACGCGCAGCAGCTTGTTGAGCAGCAACAGCCAGGCATCGAAGAAGGCAGTGGCGGCAACGCCGATCAGGGCCGCGACCAGGGCGGGGTGGGCTGAGGCGGCGATTGCGGGGGCACTATCGGGCATCCAAGACATGGTGATCTCCTGCTGAAGCTTGACGTTCGGGGACTGTTGCAGTCACTATAGAAGTTGAAGTCAACTTCAAGTCAAGCGGGAGATTGAGCAGATGGAGTCAATCCTGTACATCGCCGAAGTGGCGAGGCGCAGCGGTGTGGCCGCCTCGGCCCTGCGCTACTACGAACGCCGGGGCCTGATCCGCTCGCTGGCGGGCAGCGAAGAAGGCGCCCGCCGCAGGTTCGCGGCCACGGTGCTGGACCAGCTGGCCCTGATCGCCCTGGGCCAGGCTGCCGGTTTTTCACTGGACGAGATCGGCGCCATGCTGACCCATGGCGCATCGGGGCCCGACCCGAAGATCGACCGCGGCCTGCTGACAGCCAAGGCCGACGAGCTGGACCGCACGATACGGCAGCTGCGCGCAATGAGCGCGGGCCTGCGCCATGCCGCCGCCTGCCCGGCACCCAGCCATGCGCAGTGCCCCTCATTCCAGAAGCTGTTGAAGGCGGCGGCGGGGCGGGCGCTGGAGCGGCAACAGACATCGCGTGCCCGGACCCGACCGGCACGAGCTCCGATCAAGAATGCTGCGGACTTGGCTCCATGGGATGCCCGCCCCCACCCGAAACGGCATTGAAGGGCCCAGGTGGAGCGTCGTGACCCCCATGTTCACCGCTGAGCAGATCGCCATATGGGTCTGCGCCAAGGGGGCCGCCCACGGCCCGCGCAGTCAGCGCGCGAAATCCACCTCGCCGATCGGCAGCTGCGGTGCCTCCCAGCGATAGCGCGGGTCGAGCACATTGCGTGCCGGCTCCATGCCTGGCCATTCGATGCGCAGGAGCTCGGCCAGGGTCCAGCCCGTCCAATCGGCCCGAAACGGCTGCTGGCCGCTGCCCGGGGCAAAGGCTTGCGGCGTACGCCACAGCATGGCCGGGATCCTATAGCCCGCTTCGGTGCCCGGGCTGTGGCCGGCATGGTCGATGCTATGGCCGACCTCCTGCCCATGGTCCGACAAATACATCCAGGCGGCCTCACCGCCTGCCGGCACATGGCGTTTGAGCTTTCGCAAGGTCTCGGCAACCACCCCGTCGTGGTAATGAATGACTGCGTCATAGTCCTGCCGCTGTTCGCGCAACCAGACGGGACGCTGCTGACCCTGCATCTCGCGTTCCACCGCATCGCCACCCTGCTCGAAAGGCCGCAGTGCCTCGGGCGCTCGCAAGCGGTAATGCGGGTGCGCGCCCAGCAGATGGAGCACGATCAGCTTGCGCGGCGCGGCGCGATCGGCCAAAGCCTCCTCCAAGGAGTCCAGCAGCTCGCCATCCAGCATGGATGAGGAGCGCCCCGGCTCGCGGTTGATCATCTCGACGGTGTCGGCCAGTTGGGCATGCTGCTGCTCGATGGCGAGGTCGTCATGGTTGCTCATCCACCAGACGCGGTAGCCGGCCGCGCGGGCCAAAGCCAGGATGTGACCCGGCGCAGGCGCCGCCGAGCCAGGCTGTGCCGCCATGCTGCCGCCGAAGCTGAACAAGCCGTCGAGCGCCGCCACCGTCGTGGCCTGCACCGACCAGGCGTGGGGCAGCACCAGCAATCGCGCGCCCTCTTCACGGCTCAAGGCCTGCAACTGCAGGGTGGTCTCGCGCTGATAGCCATACAAGCTCATATTGTCTCGGTTGACACTGTCGGTCAGCACCAGCACCACCGTCGAAGACTCAGCGCCCAGGGCGCGCACGCCCGAGGCCCGGGCCTGCTCCAGCAGGAGCTCACGCTGGCGGCTCTGGTCAGACCAGTTCATGCGCAAGGTCTCGACCGACACCGCCCAATGTGGCCAGAAGGCCACCGGGTGATGGCGCCGCCAGGGCTTGCTGGCATGGGCCACACAGCACAGCAGCAGCAGGCCCAGCCACAGCCAACGCGAGCCGGTCCCCAGCGGGCGGGGCGGCTGCTGGCTGGCCACGCGCACCAGGCCGAGCAGCAGGCCCAGCGCCAGCAAGAGCGCCAGCAAACCCGGCCACCATTGAGCCCCCTGAGCCATCAGGTACTCCAGGGCCTCGCGCGGGCTGGTGTTGGCTGCAGCAGTGAGCACCAGGGTGCTGTCCGGCACGGCCGCATAGCGCTGGCGCAGATAGGCACGCAAGAAGCCATCGAGCAGAAAAATCCCGAGCAGCATGGCCACGCCGAACAGGCGCAGCCGCCGCCAGGGCGGGCTGCGCACCGGCCAGCGCAGCCAGATCAGGCCGGGCAGGGCAAGCAGCAGCATCTGCGGCACGCGCAGGCCTTCATGCCCGAGGCTGGCCGACAGCAAGAGCAAGGCGGCCAAAGCGGCAATGCCGACAGACGGGCGGCGCCGAAGCAGTTCGGCGAACCAAACTCGCATCGGGAGGATGATGTTCATAGCAAGGAACGAAGGCCTCGGGGTCTTGGATGGTAAAGCGCCTGATCGTCTGCTTGAGCTGGGCCACAAGAGCCCGGGACATTGCCGTGACCGAACGATGACCTGTCGATCTGGTGCCGTGCTCCTGCAACGCTGCATGCGGGCAAGCCACTAGCCCGCAGCGCGCGGCCCTCGTTAGCATCGTTTCCTTCCCAGGGACTCAGGAGCGACAGACGATGAACCGCCAAATTCTCAAGGCCAGCTTGCTCGCCGTGGCACTCGGCCTCTCGGCCGCTGCGATCCTGCCCGCCCAAGCCGCCGCCCTGCGCTGGGCCGCCCAGAACGACATCCTGACCCTGGATCCCCACTCACAGGACCACAACACCTCCAACACCATCGGCGCCCACATCTACGAGGGCCTGACCCGCCTGGACGCCAAGTACCAGGTCGAGCCGTCGCTGGCCACCAAATGGACCTATGTCTCGCCCACCCAGGTGCGCTTCGAGCTGCGCCAGGGCGTCAAGTTCCATGACGGCAGCGCCTTCACGGCCGACGACCTGCTGTTCAGCTTCGAGCGCATCCGCCAGCCCTTGGGCACCAAGCAGACCTACGTCTCGGGCATCAAGGAGATCAAGAAGATCAACAGCCACACCGTGGACCTGATCCTCGAAGCGCCCACGCCCATGCTGCTGACCAACCTCAGCAACTTCTCCATCATGAGCAAGGCCTGGGCGAGCAAGAACAAGGCCGAGAACATCTCCGACTACAAGTCCAAGGACGAGAACTTCGCCTCGCGCAATGCCATGGGCACCGGGCCCTACAAGCTGGTGGGCTGGCAGCCCGACCAGAAGGTCAGCATGGTGGCCAACAAGGACTGGTGGGACAGCAACAAGGGCAATGTGACCGAGCTGAGCTACCTGCCCATCAAATCGGCACCGACCCGCGTGGCAGCCCTGCTCTCCGGCGATGTGGACATCGTCACCGACCTGCCGCCGGCCGACTTTCTCAAGCTCAAGGAGGAAGGCAAGGTCAAGCTGATCGAAGGACCCGAGGTGCGGACCATCTTCTTCGTCATGGACCAGGGCAGCGACGAGCTGCGGGACTCCTCGGTCAAGGGCAAGAACCCCTTCAAGGACCGGCGCGTGCGCGAGGCGCTCAACCTGGCCCTGGACCGGGAAGCCATCAAGCGCAGCATCATGCGCGGCCTTTCGGTGCCCGCGGCCCTGATGATTCCGCCGGGCGTGAACGGCCACGACGCCGCGCTCGACGCGCCCCTCAAGCCCGATGTCGAGCGCGCCCGCAAGCTGCTGGCCGAGGCCGGCTATCCCCAGGGCTTCGAGGTGCCGCTGAACTGCCCGAACAACCGCTATGTCAACGACGAACAGATCTGCCAGGCGGCGGTGGCCATGTGGGCCAGGATCGGCGTCAAGGTGCGCCTGATCACCCTGCCCTTTGTCACCCACAGCCAGACCTTCCAGCGCTTCGAGTCGCCCTTCTTCATGCTGGGCTGGGGCATCTCCACCTACGACGCGCTCTACGGCATGCAGGCCTGGGGCCACACGCGCACCAGCGGCGCCGACGGCAACTTCAATTTCGGCAAGGTCAGCGATGCCAAGCTCGATGCCCTGATCCAGCAGATCAAGTTCGAGCCCGATGTGGCCAAGCGCAATGCCCAGATCCGCGCGGCCTTGCTGCGCCTGCGCGACGAGCACCTGTTCATTCCCCTGCACCACCAGGTGCGCCCCTGGGCCATGAAGCCTGGCGTCGAGACGCTGCACCGCTCGAACGATCAGTTTGAGGGGCGGTTCACGTCCATCAAGTAAACAGGGCCCGCGCGGGTCTGCGAGCGAGGCCAGGCCGGTGTCGGCCGGACCTGGCTGTGGCGATGATCAGCGCAACACCGACTTGCGCCGTACGGCGGCAGCCAAGGCCAGCAGTCCGCCGAACATCAGCAGCGCACTTGTCGGCTCAGGCACCGGCTGCGAAAGCACATCGCCGTCGCGCACGGCCAGGGCCGAGTACTGCTGGTCCTTGGTCTGGTAGTACTGATTGCCGTAATAGGCATAGAAGTACCAGGCCTGGTTCGGGCGGTTCGGCAGCTCGGTGCCAGACCAGAACACAAAGGTCGACAGGCCGGTGAAGGGGCCGAAGTCCTTCTGCTCCCAGCCAGGCTGGATGGTGCAAGCGTCATTGCCGGCCGGGGTCGGCGTGCAGTAGCCCTTGTTGCCCAGGGTCACATAGTAGAGATGGCCCATTTCTGAGGCCTTGCCCCAGCCTTGGCCGGTGGCCGCCACGCCGTAGTCGGAGCTGCCGTTGTTGCTGTTGCCATACTGGAAAGCAGTACCGTTGACCGGCGTGACCTTGGGCAAGCGCCAGTTGTTGAAACCGTAAAGCGATTGGGTGTTGAGCTGGGCGATCCAACTCTGGGCACCGTCCCAGCTGAGGCGTCCGTCGGCCTCAAAGCTGCGGACCGCTCCGAAGTCAGCCAGCCAGCTGATGTTCAGTTCGCTGTCGTAGTAAGCCTCGAAACCCGCTTTGGCTGGGTCGAGATCACGCCCTTGCAGGGCCGCTTGTGCGCTCGGCAGCGCGGCCAAGGCCATACCCATGCCCAGGCCGATGGCGGCCAGGAACTTCTTGTTGGTCTTCATCCCTCTTCAACTCCCTCTGCATGGCTCTAGCACCCCACTGTGCGAGCCCCTCATAGATCTGCACTCGCTTTCACAAAGTGCCCGGCGACAAGCTGGACATGATCGACGTCATGTCTTCTTGCTTGTTCTGCAGATTCAAGCGACCTGCTGCTGCTTTTTGTCTCGCGCGAAATTGTATGAGGCTCACTTGGTGCTTCAGGAGGAGCGCGAGCGCATGGCGCGCAACACTCCGTCCAAACATCATCCACCGCCTGTTTTTCAGACACTCCGGCACACAGAACTGCCTGAAACTCAGTCATCGGTGACACAACTCGCCGCCGTTTGCGCAAAATCTCCCGCCTTCCGCAGCGTTTGCGCCCCGGTTCGCCCCAAAACCATGCGCGCCGCGGCCCAGCCGGGAGGCGGAAGGGGCGGTGGCCTAGTGGTTTGCACCAGTCTGGGAGCCGTGCACGCTTCGTGGGCACAGCTATTGCAGAAGCAGGGGGTCGCTGCACCCGATTGGTCCTTGGGTTCCTGGATCGAGCCACCGTTCGATTCATTCGACGGCAAGGAGCAACAAGTACCAGGCGAGCCGAGCCAGCAAGAGCACGGCAGCCCCTTCTTACTTTTTTCAGCTGCAGCAGCCAGACCTAGATCAAAAGCAAGCAAGCCACCCCACGGAGACAAACCGATGCGCTTCACCACCACCACCACCGCCAAGACCACCCAGAGCTCATGCACCCGCAGCGTGCATGAGCAGCAAGCCCATGGCCAGATCCGCCTCTCGCCGCTGAGCCTGGCCATGGCCGCGCTGTTCGCCTTGCCGCTGAGCGCCCAGGCGCAGACCAGCGCGGACGCTGCGAAGGCAGACACAGCAGCAGCAACAGAAGCCAGCACCAACAAGCTCGAAGCCGTGAAGGTGACCGCCCGCCGCCGCGAGGAAACCCTGCGTGATGTGCCGGTGGCCGTGACCGCCCTCAGCGCCACGGCGCTGGAAACGCTCAATGTGAAGAACCTCGGCGACCTGCAAGGCCAGGTGCCCAACCTGACCGTGTATGCCGCGCGCGGCAGCAACTCGACCATCACCACCTTCATCCGCGGCGTCGGCCAGGCCGACCCGCTCTGGGGCGTAGACCCAGGCGTGGGCATCTACCTGGACGATGTCTATATGGCCCGGCCGCAGGGCGCGCTGCTGGAAGTGTTCGATGTCCAGCGCATCGAAGTGCTGCGCGGCCCGCAGGGCACGCTCTACGGCAAGAACACCATCGGCGGCGCCATCAAGTATGTGTCGCGCCCGCTGGGTACAGCGACCGAGGGTTCGCTGAGCTTCTCAACCGGCAACTACGGTCAGGCCAATTTCAAGGGTTCGGTCGGCGGCTCGGCGGCCGACGGCCAGATCCGCGCTCGCTTTGCCGTGGCCAACCTGAACCGCGAAGGCTATGGCAAGAACCTGACGGACGGCAGCGATGTCAGCAACCAGGACACCACGGCCGCCCGCGCCACCGTGGGCTACTACGCCAAGGACCTGCCGCTGACCGTGGTCTTCAGCGCCGACCGGGCGCTTGATGAGTCCGGCATGCGCGGCTTCAAACGCCTGAACGCCAACCCGCCGGTGGAGAGCAACTACGACATCGCCACCGGCATGGCCAACCAGAACAGCACCGACACGCGCGGCCACTCGCTGACGGCGACGCTGAACCTGTCCAACGAGTGGACGGCCAAGTTCGTCCACGCCAACCGCCGCGGCCTGACCAACACCGGCATCGATTTCGACGGCCTGCCCGCCAAGACCGCCGATGTGCTGGCCCGTTATGCCGACAAGCAGACCAGCAACGAGCTGCAGTTCAGCTACGACAGCGGCAGCGGCCACGCCGGCGTGCTGGGCCTGTACCAGTTCGACGGCGAAGCCGGCGGCACGGTGCTGAACAACTTCTTCAACCTGCTCTTCGGCAGCACCAATGGCACCGTCTACACCAAGGGCAAGGCGGCCTACGCCGACTGGAGCTGGCGCCTGAGCCCGGCTTTCAGCCTCAGCACCGGCCTGCGCTACACCAAGGAAAGCAAACGCGCGCGCGTGCTGAACCAAGGCTTCAAGGACGCCACCTTCAGCCAGGTGACCGCCGCCACGGCCGACTTCGACAAGACCCGCGAAGTCAGCAACACCGCGCCCAAGCTGTCCCTGGACTACAAGCTCAGCGGCACGACCAACCTCTACGCCAGTGCCTCGCGCGGCTTCAAATCGGGCGGCTACAACGTGCGCGCCCAAGCCACGGCCGTGCCGCGTTCGGCCGAGCCCTTCAACGACGAAACCCTGGACTCGCTGGAGCTGGGCGCCAAGACCGTGCTCGACGGCGGCCGCCTGGAGATCAACAGCGCCGTCTTCCACAACAAGTACAAGAACGTGCAGCTGTCCATCTTCACGTCCTACACCGCCGCCAATGGCGTGCCCAGCTTCTTCGGTGACTTCACCAACGCCGGCCAGGCCACGGTGCAGGGCGCGGAAGTGGAATTTGCCTGGCGCCCCGACTCGGCCTGGTCCATCAGCGGCAATGTGGCCTACGTGAACGCCAAGTACGACGAGTACATCGACCGCGGCGTCAACGTGGCCAAGGACAAGAAGTTCAGCAACACGCCCAAATTCCAGGGCGCGCTGAACATCGAGTACCGCACCGGCCTGGCCCTGGGCGGCGTGCTCAAGACCCGCCTGGGCCTGAACTACCGCACCAAGGTCTACCCGACCACCGACCTCAGCGAGGTGATCGCCCAGAACGCCTACGGCCTGGTCTCGGCCGGCATGATCTGGGAGAAAACCGAGCGCCTGAGCTTCTCCCTGCAAGGCAGCAATCTGGCCAACAAGGCCTACCGCACGGACGGCTACAACATCGCCTCGCTGGGCGTGCTGAGCGGCTTTTACGGCGCGCCGCGGACCATCACGGCGGGCGTCGGCTACAAGTTCTAAACACGCCAATGCGCCGCGGCCTCGAACAGGCCGCCGGCCGAGCGGGGGTGCCGGACAGGGCTGCTACATTGACGCAGCCCCGTCGATCGGGCCCTCGCTCTTTCCGTTTTTTTAACTCCTGCCTCACTGCCCTTTGCCCGCCGTGCCCGTCTCCAGCTCCCTGATCCCCGAACTGCCCGCCGATGCCGATGGCGTGCTGCGCATGGCTGCGCAGTCCTTGTTCGATGTGCTGGCCCAAGCCACCGAGGGCATGATGGTGGTGGACCGATCGCATCGCATCGTCTGGATCAGCGAGGGCTACAAGCGCTTTCTGCCGGCCCTGGGTTTTGGTGACGAGACGGAGTTCGTCGGCCGGTCGGTCGAGGAAGTGGTGCCCAACACCTTGATCCCGCAAGTGATCGCCTCGGGCAAGCCGATGCTGATCGACCTGCTGACCAACCGGGCCGGCACCTTTCTGGTGACCCGCCTGCCGCTGCGCAACGAGGCCGGCGAGGTGATCGGCGCGCTCGGACTGGTGCTGCTGGACCACCCCGAAACCACCATGCAGCCGCTGATCTCCAAGTTCGGCCGGCTGCAGCAGGAGCTGGACGACACCCGCCGCCAGCTGGCCGCCGAGCAGAGCAAGAACCGCCGTTCCAAGCACACCATCGCCAGTTTCATCGGCAGCAGCGCCCCCGCGCTGGAAGTCAAACGCCAGGCCCGCCGCGCCGCGCTGAGCAGCTCCACCGTGCTGCTGCTGGGCGAGACCGGCACCGGCAAGGAGTTGCTGGCCCATGCCATCCACGCCGCCTCGCGGCGCGCGCACAAGCCCCTTGTCAGCATCAATATCGCCGCCGTGCCCGACACCTTGCTGGAGGCCGAGTTCTTCGGCGTCGCCCCCGGCGCCTACACCGGCGCCGACCGCAAGGGCCGCGAAGGCAAGTTCAAGCTGGCCGACGGCGGCACGCTCTTCCTGGACGAAATCGGCGACATGCCGACCACGCTGCAAAGCAAGCTGCTGCGCGTGCTGCAGGAGCAGGAGGTGGAGCCGCTGGGCAGCAACACCGTGATCCCGGTCGATGTGCGCGTGATCGCCGCCACCAGCCGCGACCTCGGCGCCATGGTCGCGGCCGGCGAGTTCCGTGCCGACCTGTACTACCGCCTCAATGTGCTGCCCCTGCGCGTGCCGGCCTTGCGCGAGCGCCTGGACGACATCGAGGCCTTGGCCGAAGCCCTGCTGGAGGACATCGTGCGGCGCGCCGGCATGGCCTCGCGCAGCCTGGCGCCCGATGCGCTGGAGCTGCTGATGCAGCAGGACTGGCCCGGCAATATCCGCGAGCTGCGCAATGTCCTGGAACTGGCCTGCCTGATGGGCGATGAAATGCTGCTGCAGGCCGCTCAGCTGGCGCCCTATCTGAAGCCCGCCACAGGTGCCACAGGTGCCACAGGTACGTCGGGCCGCAACGTGACGCTCGCTGGCAGTGAACTGCGCCCGGCGCCGGCGCTGCCGGCCCCACCGGTCCAAGGCCCCGATGACGCCAGCCTGCTGCGCCCCCTGGCCGAGCAGATCGCCGAGCTGGAACGCAGCGCCCTGCGCGCCGCCTTGCGCGCCACCGGCGGCAACAAGTTCGCCGCGGCCAAGCTGCTGTGCATGTCGCGTGCCTCGCTCTACGACAAGCTGCCTCTGCTCACGCAGGAATGAGGAAGCAGGCGCGGCGGGTTCAACGGTAGCTGGGGTTCCAGGCCAGATCCTGCACCGCACGACTCAGCCCGGCGGGCTGGAAATCGCCCAGATTGCCCAGGGCCACGACGGCACGGCCTTGGCCAGGGAAGCGCTCGAAGCGCGCCGAAAATCCCTCGCTTTGGCCCTCGTGCCAGCAGTGCAGCGGGCCGCCTGGGCCGCGCTTGAAACTCCAGCCCAGGCCATAACTGTCGCCCGAGTCGGTGCGCACGCCCTGGGCCCAGAGCTTCTCGAACACGCGTCGATAGGGCTTGAACGGCCCCCAACCTTGCAGGGCGCGCTCCCACTGAATCATGTCCCGCAGGTTCATTTCAAAGCCGCCGCAGCCGGCCGCCATCCAGCTGCGAACGCCCGGCGGCTGCTGGGCGCCGATGTCGACGATCCCTCCGCCGGGCCCACGCTGATGCGGGGCCGCCATGTCGGCAAAGCCCGGAGCGGGCTGCATCAGGCGAGCGCTCTTCATGCCCAGGGGTTCGAACAGCTTCTGCGCCAGCACCTGCTCATAGGGCCGGCCAGCCAGCCGGCCGATGGCGCTGGCCAGAACGTTGTAGCCCACATTGCTGTACAGGAAACGTTGGCCGGGCGGGCTCAGCAAGGGCTGGCGCATGACGATGGGCAACCATTCGGCCTCACCGTAGTTGCGCGGAAACAGGGCCTGCACCTCGGGGTCGCCGAAGTCGACGTTCTTGGGCAGGCCCGAGCTGTGTTGCATCAGCTGGCGCAAGGTGATGGCCTGCCAGGCCAACGGCAGGCCGTCGAAGAGACCGGCCAGGCGCTGGTCCAGGCGCAGCTGCCCGTCTTCCACCATCAACTGCGCGGCGCAGCACAGCAAAGGCTTGGAAATGGAACAAATGGCAAAACGCATGTCTTCGGTGACCGGGCGCTGCTGTCCCACATCGGCCCAGCCCAGGCCGCGCGCGTAGATGGGCTCACCGTCCTGCAGCAGGGCCAGGGCCAGTCCGGGCATCTGCTGGTCGCGCAGCCATTGCCGGGCGTAGGCATCCACGCGGTCCAGGGCGGCGGCCGAGGGCGAGGTGCGGGCCAGCGCGGCGCCTGCGCGGCCGGCCAGGCCCAGGCCTCCGGCGGCCAGCACGGTCTGCAAGAGCTGGCGTCGTTGCGGTGAAGGGTTCATGGTGGGCTCCTCGTTCCCGGCTGCGCTCATCGGCACAGCCAAGCTGTGTCTGGAGAGCAGACAGCTCCATATGGCTGTTTGAAATTCATACACCCCTGTCCAGGCTTCAGCCAAGGTGACTGGACCCAGGCCCCGCTTCCGAGCCGGGCAAGACCTGACCCCTCAGCAGCCAAGCCGCGGGCCGGGCCATGGTAGGGCGCTCCAGCGAGGCCTATGGCGCCTCCTAGCTCGGGGTTTACGCCAGTTTGGGCGGTCTGCAGCAGGGGAGTGCCTGCCGCAGGCACGGGCCTTGCACCATGATGGACACCAAGCCCGGGCGCAGACCCAACAAGGCCGCACCACAACCGGAGACCTGATTCATCATGCCCCCCCTCCCTCAATTCCTCATCCCCCGCCGCGCGGCGAGCCTGGCCCTGATCGGCGCTTGCAGCTGGCTGGCCTTGGCCTTGGCAGCGCCCATGGCCGCCCAAGCTGCAGCGGGCGAAGTCCGCGTCGCCCTGATCTACAGCAAGACCGGCCCACTGGAGGCCTACGGCAAGCAGACCCAGACCGGCTTCATGATGGGCCTGGACTACGCCACCGGCGGCACCATGACGGTGGGCGGCAAGAAGATCGTGGTGATCGAGAAAGACGACCAGGGCAAGCCCGATGTGGGCAAGAACCTGCTGGCCACGGCCTATGGCGACGACAAGGCCGATCTGGCCGTAGGCCCCACTGCCTCGGGCGTGGCCCTGGCCATGCTGCCGGTGGCCGAGGAGTACAAAAAGATCTTGCTGGTCGAGCCGGCCGTGGCCGACTCCATCACCGGCGACAAGTGGAACAAATACATCTTCCGCACCGGCCGCAATTCCTCGCAAGACGCGATCTCCAATGCCGTGGCCCTGGACAAAGCCGGCGTCACGATTGCCACGCTGGCGCAGGACTACGCCTTCGGCCGCGACGGCGTGAAGGCCTTCCGTGATGCGATCAAGAAGGCCCGCATCGTCCACGAGGAATACCTGCCCACGACGACCACCGATTTCACCGCCGGCGCCCAGCGCCTGATCGACAAGCTCAAGAACGAGCCCGGCCGCAAAGTCGTCTTCATCCTCTGGGCTGGCGCGGGCAACCCCTTCAAGATCGCTGACCTGGACTTGAAGCGTTATGGCATCGAGATCGCCACCGGCGGCAACATCCTGCCGGCCATGACGGCCTACAAGCAGTTTCCCGGCATGGAGGGCGCTGCGTACTACTACTTCGGCATCCCCAAAAACCCGGTCAACGAGTGGCTGGTCGCCAACCACTACAAGCAGTTCAAGGCGCCGCCCG
Organism: Paucibacter sp. DJ2R-2; assembly: GCF_025717675.1. GTDB lineage: Bacteria > Pseudomonadota > Gammaproteobacteria > Burkholderiales > Burkholderiaceae_C > Paucibacter_A. The sequence continues at coordinate 1,604,230 of NZ_JAJIRT010000001.1, read as the reverse complement.
ACTTCTTCACCGCCGGCGGCATGACGGCCGCCATCGCCGTGGTGGAGGCGCTCAAAAAGACCGGCGGTGACACCAGCACCAACAAGCTGATCAAGACCATGGAAGGCATGAGTTTTGAAACACCCAAAGGGAAGATGACGTTCAGACCCGAGGATCATCAGGCGATGCAGGCGATGTATCACTTCAAGATCAAGGTGGATCCGGCGTTTGCGTGGGGGGTCCCGGAACTCGTACGAGAGATCAAAGCCGAAGAGATGAATGTGCCGATTCGGAATCAGCGCTGAGTCGTAGAAGCCGTAGAAACCAGAGCGCCGGATGCTCGGCTACTGCGCGACTCCAGGCCGTCGTTGCGGGTCCCCCCGCGAATCCTCACGTAGCGCCGCTACGTTCCGGTTCTCGGGTCCTCCCGCGCCTAGTCCTGAAGCCGCTCGCTACGCCTCGGGCGCTGGCACAGGGGGCGAACCCGTGAAGCTCAAACGATGAAACACGGACGGGCCGAAAGCAACGATAGCGCCGACGTTCGGTACGCGCATCGCTAGCGCGCGAGGCGTAGCGAGCGGCCGTTGGGCTAGGCGCGGGGGGACCCACAGACCGGAGCGTAGCAGCGCTACGTGAGGATCTGTGGGAGGACCCGCAACGACGGCCTGGAGCCGCGCAGTAGCCGAGCATTCAGCGCTCTAACCTCAAAAAACGTGGAACGCACCCGTGCTTGAAACAAAGAACCTCTCCATCCACTTCGGCGGCCACAAAGCGGTTGACGGGGTGTCTTGCAAATTCCAACCGGGCACCCTCACCGCCATCGTCGGCCCCAACGGCGCCGGGAAGACCACTTATTTCAACTTGATCTCCGGCCAGCTGAAAGCCAGCAGCGGCAGCGTCTGGCTGGACGGCCTCGACCTGACCAACCTGCCCGCGCCGGCCCGCACCCGCCTGGGCCTGGGCCGGGCTTTTCAGCTGACCCAGCTGTTCCCGCATTTGAGCGTGCTCGAGAACGTGCGCCTGGCCGTGCAGGCACGGCGCGGCCTGGGCCTGCGCATGTTCTCGGTCTGGCTGCAGCACCAGGACCTGATCGACGAAGCCATGGCCATCGTCGAGCGCGTGCGGCTGCAAGCGCGCGCCCAGGCCACCGCCGCCAGCCTGCCGCATGGCGACCAGCGCAAGCTCGAAGTGGCCCTGCTGATCGCCCTGCAACCCAAGGTCTATATGTTTGACGAGCCGACCGCCGGCATGAGCGTGGACGAAGTGCCCGTGGTGCTGGACCTGATCCGCGAGCTGAACGCCCAGGGCCAGCACACCATCCTGCTGGTCGAGCACAAGATGGACGTGGTGCGCGAGCTGGCCGACCGCATCATCGTCTTGCACAACGGCCAGCTGGTGGCCGACGGCGAACCGGCCGCCGTGATCGCCTCGCCCGTGGTGCAGAACGCCTACCTCGGCGCGGCGCTGCCCGTGGCTGAGATGGAGGCTGCCGGCACATGAATGCAAACACGAGCAACCATAACGCACCATCGCTGCTGACCTTGCAGGGCGTTCACACCCACATCGGCGCGTATCACATCCTCCACGGCGTGGATCTGGAGGTGCCGGCCGGCCAGGTCACCATGCTGCTGGGCCGCAATGGCGCGGGCAAGAGCACCACCCTGCGCACCATCATGGGCTTGTGGCAAGCCAGCCAGGGCCGCATCGACTTCGACGGCCAGCGCATCAGCGCCAGCAGCCCGCGCGAGCCGGCGCAAACGCCCGAGATCGCCCAGCGCGGCATTGCCTATGTGCCCGAGAACATGGGCATCTTTGCCGACCTCAGCGTGGCCGAGAACCTGCTGCTGGCCGCGCGCGCCGCGCGCCGCCTGAGCGAGCTGGATGGGCAGCGCCTGGACTGGCTGTTCGGCCATTTCCCCGCGCTCAAGAAGTTCTGGCTCTACCCGGCCGGCAAGCTCAGCGGCGGGCAAAAGCAGATGCTGGCCATCGCCCGTGCTCTGATCGAGCCGCGCCGCCTGCTGCTGATCGACGAGCCCAGCAAGGGCCTGGCGCCCGCCATCATCCTGAACCTGATCGAGGCGCTGCGCGAGCTCAAGCGCGGCGGCGAGCAAGGTCAGGCCCCGACCACCGTGCTGCTGGTCGAGCAGAACTTCATGGTCGCCCGCGCCCTGGGCGACCGGGTCGCGGTGATGGACAACGGTCGCGTGGTCCACGCCGGCGCCATGCAGGCCTTGGCCGAGGACGAGACCCTGCAGCAGCGCCTGCTGGGCCTGAGCCTGGCGGCTCATCAGTAAAAGAAAAATGAGGACCGGCCGAATGAGCACACAAGCTGAGACCCTGAGCACCCTCCCTTCCGCGGCGGATGCCGCCGCGGCCATCCCCAAGGCCCGCTTCGACATGCGGCCGCTCTGGCTGCTGGCCGCCCTGCCCCTGCTGGCCCTGCCCCTGGTCGGCAGCGGCAGCACCTGGCTGACGCTGACCATCGCCGGCCTGGCCATGGGCCTGATCATCTTCATCATCGCCTCGGGCCTGACCCTGGTGTTCGGCCTGATGGATGTGCTGAACTTCGGCCACGGCGTCTTCATCGCCCTCGGGGCCTTCATGGCCACCACGGTGCTGGGCGCCATGAGCAGCTTCACCGAGACGCCTCACCTGGGCGCCAATCTCTTCGCCGTGGCCGTGGCCTGCAGCGCCGGCATGGCGGTGGCGGGCGCGGTGGGCCTGCTGTTCGAGCGCGTGCTGGTGCGGCCGGCCTACGGCCTGCACCTCAAGCAGATCCTCATCACCATGGGCGGCATGATCATCGGCGAGGAGCTGCTCAAGGTGGTCTGGGGCGCGCAGATGATTCCCCTGCCCTTGCCCGAGGGTTTGCGCGGCTCGCTGCTGCTGGGCGAGGCGGCGGTGGAGAAGTTCCGCATCGTCGCCGTGCTGACTGGCTTGGCCGTGCTGCTGGCCCTGCTCTGGCTGCTCAACCGCACCAAGCTGGGCCTCTTGATCCGCGCCGGCGTGCAGGACCGCGAGATGGTCGAGAGCCTGGGCTACCGCGTGCGTCGCCTCTTTGTCGCCGTCTTCGTCGGCGGCTCGGCCCTGGCCGGCCTGGGCGGCGTGATGTGGGGCCTGTACCAACAAGGCGTGACGCCGCAGATCGGCGCACAGGTCAATGTGCTGATCTTCATCGTCATCATCATCGGCGGCCTGGGCTCCACCGTGGGCTGCCTGGTCGGCGCCCTGCTGGTCGGCCTGCTGGCCAACTACACCGGTTTCCTCGCGCCCAAGCTGGCCCTGTTCTCCAACATCGGCCTGATGGTGGCGGTGTTGATGTGGCGGCCGCAAGGCCTGTACCCGCTGGGTCAGCGTTGAACAGCCAGGGACCTCAAGCCATGCATTCCTCCTTCTCCCTCAAGAACCTCCTGTCCCACGACCTGCCGCGCAGCCGCTGGCTGGCCCTGCTGCTGAGCCTGAGCGTGCTGGGCCTGGCCCTGCTGCCCTTCATCTTCCCCTCGACCAAGGCGCTCAATGTCGCGGCGAAAGTGCTGGTCTTCATCGTACTGGTGGCCAGCTACGACCTGCTGCTGGGCTACACCGGCATCGTCAGCTTTGCCCACACCATGTTCTTCGGCATCGGCGCCTACGGCATTGCCATCGCCAGCAGCCGCATGGGCGCGGGCTGGCCGGCGCTGGCCACGGGCTGGGCGGCCGGCCTGGCCTTGTCCCTGCTGCTGAGCCTGGTAATCGGGCTCTTCAGCCTGCGCGTGAAGGCGATCTTCTTCGCCATGATCACCCTGGCCGTGGCCTCGGCTTTTCTGACCCTGGCCTCGCAGCTCTCCGACTTCACCGGCGGCGAGGACGGCCTGAACTTCAAGCTGCCCGCCGCCCTGCAAGCTTCGACCGAGTACCTGGAAGAGCCGCTGCTGGGCGTGACGATCGACGGCCGCCTGCTCAGCTACTACTTGCTGTTCTTCGCCGTGCTGGGCCTTGTGCTGCTGCTGCTGCGCATCGTCAACTCGCCATTTGGCCGCGTGCTGCAAGCCATCCGCGAGAACGAGTTCCGGGCCGAGGCCATCGGCTACCGCACCGTCGTCTACCGCACCTTGTCGAATGTGCTGGCCGCCCTGTTCGCCAGCAGCGCCGGCGCCTTGCTCGCCATCTGGCTGCGCTACGCCGGGCCGGACACGGCCATGTCCTTCGAGATCATGCTGGACATCCTGCTCATCGTCGTCATCGGCGGCATGGGCACCATCTACGGCGCGGTGCTGGGCAGCCTGGTGTTCGTGCTGGCGCAGAACTATCTGCAAGACCTGCTGCGCCTGGGCGAAGGCGCGCTGCAGGGCGTGCCCCTGCTCTCGCAGCTGGTGTCGCCGGACCGCTGGCTGCTCTGGCTGGGCATTCTTTTCGTGCTGGCCGTGTACCACTTCCCCAGCGGCATCGTCGGGCGCCTGCGCCTTGCGGCGGCACTGCGGGCTCACAAGCAGACAGCCACATCGGCGGAGGTGTCCTCATCATGAACCCCAGCTCCCACTACCTGCGCTGCGAAGGCCGCGAGCTGCACTACACCGAATGGGGCAGCGAGCACCGCGAATGCGTGATCGCCTGGCACGGCCTGGCCCGCACCGGCCGCGACATGGACGAGCTGGCCCGCCACCTGTCCACGCATTACCGCGTCATTTGCCCGGACACCCTGGGCCGCGGCCTCTCCGAGTGGAGCCCGGCGCCGGCCACCGAGTACTGCCTGGCTTTCTATGTGCAACAGGCCACGGCCCTGGTGGACCAGCTGGGCCTGAAGGAATTCCACTGGGTTGGCACCTCCATGGGCGGCGCCATCGGCACGCTGGCGGCGGCCACCCGTCTGCGCGGCCGCATCCGCCGCCTGGTTCTCAATGACAACGGCCCGCAGCTGGCCGAGGAAGCGCTGCAGCGCATCCGCAGCTATGCCGGCCAGCCGGCGGCCTTTGCCACCGTCAGCGAGTTGGAGCAGTACTTCCGCAGCGTCTACAAGCCCTATGGCTGGCTCAGCGACGCGCAGTGGCGGCAGCTGACCGAGACCTCGGTGCGCCGCCTGCCCGACGGCCGGGTCACCCCGCACTACGACCCGGCCATGGCCCTGCAGTTCACCCACCACCCGGATGACTACCTGCTCTGGGACGCCTGGGACAGCCTGGCCCTGCCGGTTCTGTGCCTGCGCGGCGAGCATTCCGACCTGCTGCTGGAAAGCACGGTGCAGGCCATGCGTGAGCGCGGCCCGGCCGCGGCCGTGGTCACCATCCCCGGCTGCGGCCATGCGCCGGCCCTCAATGTGCCGGAGCAGCTGGACCTGGTGGAGCGCTTTCTGCGCGCCGACGGGATACAGGCATGAACGACTCAAGACGGTCGAACACGCGGGTATCTACGCAGCAGAGCAGCACCGGCCAACGCACCAGCGGACATGCGCTGCTGCTACGCTCGAATCGACCCCACCCTGAATGAACCGGCGAACGTCTGACGATGAGCGAACTGATTCTTGAAACGCGAGGTCTGGGCAAGGACTTCAAGGGCTTCACCGCCGTGGACGGGGTGAATCTGCAAGTCGCGCGCGGCGCCATCCATGCCTTGATCGGCCCCAACGGGGCGGGCAAGACCACCTGCTTCAATCTGCTGACCAAGTTCCTGGAACCGACGCGCGGCCAGATCCTGTTCAACGGGGTGGACATCACCGGCGAGCGCCCGGCCGAAATCGCGCGGCGCGGCGTGATCCGCAGCTTCCAGATCTCGGCGGTGTTTCCGCACCTGACGGTGCTGGAGAACGTGCGCATCGGCCTGCAGCGTTTCACCGGCACCAGCTTCCATTTCTGGAAGGGCCTGACCGGCCTGAAGCAGCTGGACGCGCGCGTGCTCGCCCTGCTGGAGCTGGTGGACCTGCGCGAGATGGCCAGCCTCAAGGCCGGCGACCTGCCCTACGGCCGCAAGCGCGCGCTCGAGATCGCCACCACCATGGCCATGGAGCCGGCGCTGATGCTGCTGGACGAACCGACCCAGGGCATGGGCCACGAGGATGTGGACCGTGTCACCGCCCTGATCAAACGCGTGGCCGAGGGCCGTACTGTTTTGATGGTTGAACACAATATGAAGGTCGTCAGCACCATTGCCGACCGCATCACCGTGCTGGCGCGCGGCTCGGTGCTGGCCGAGGGCGACTATGCCGAAGTCTCGCGCCACCCCGCCGTGCTGGAGGCGTATATGGGCACCGAGGCGACCGAGTTGCAGGGGGCGCATTGAGATGTCTTCACCTTATTACCCTCAAAAGACGGGATCCAAAGTACGGACGCAGAGCCAACAGCCGAGGGACGCAGAGCGCGCAGAGAACACTGCTACAGCCTTGGCTCTCTCGGCGTTCTCTGCGTCTCTTAGCGGCCTCTGCGGATCTGTATCTTCGCTGGCGCCTAGCGCAGACCGACGCCTTGGACGCGCTGAAACGCGAGCGCCGAGTTCGCAGCGTCTTCCGGAGAGCGTCGAGATGAACTGCCTCCGCGAGCTCTGCGCTTTCCCTCTGCGGGCTCTGCGTCCATTCTCGCTTTCAGGATCTCCCGGCCCGTTTCACGGGCCCAGGACAGCCACAGCTCAAACAGGAGTGGCGGCATGAGCACGATCGAGTCTGCCCTGGAGATCCGCGACCTTCACGCCTGGTATGGCGAGAGCCACATCCTGCATGGCATCAATCTATCCGTGCAGCGGGGTCAGGTCTTGACCCTGCTGGGCCGCAACGGCGCCGGCCGCACCACCACCTTGCGCGCCATCATGGGCCTGACCGGGCGGCGCCAGGGTTCGATCCGCGTGCACGGCGAGGAAACCATCGCCCTGCCCACCCACCGCATCGCCCACCTGGGCCTGGGCTACTGCCCGGAGGAGCGCGGCATCTTTGCCTCGCTGACGACCGAAGAGAACCTGCGCCTGCCGCCGCGACTCAGCGGTGGCCGGGCGACGCCCATGACCGAGGCGCAGATCTACGAGATGTTCCCCAATCTGGCCGAGCGCCGGAACAGCCCCGGCACCCGGCTCTCGGGTGGCGAGCAGCAGATGCTGGCCGTGGCCCGCATCCTGCGCACCGGCGCCGACATCCTGCTGCTGGACGAGATCTCCGAAGGCCTGGCCCCGGTGATCGTGCAGGCCCTGGCGCGCATGATCACCACGCTCAAGGCCCAGGGCTTCACCATCGTCATGGTGGAGCAGAACTTCCGCTTTGCCGCGCCGCTGGCCGACCACTTCATCGTCGTCGAGCATGGCGAGGTGGTGGCGTCTTTCCCCGCTTCCGAGCTGGCCGCGCAGCAGGCCAAGCTGGACGAATTGTTGAGTGTGTGAGCTTTTGATCGATTGATCGATTCCAACGAAGGAGACCGTCCATGAACACCATCCGCATCAAGCATCTCGCCCTGGCCAGCCTGCTGGCCTGCACCGGCGCCGCCCAGGCCCAGATCTCCGGCGATGTGATCAAGATCGGCATCATCACCGACATGTCCAGCGTCTACGCCGACATCGACGGCGCCGGTGGCGTCGAAGCGATCAAGATGGCCGTGGCCGATATGAAGGGCATGGTCGCAGGCAAGAAGATCGAGGTGATCTTTGCCGACCACCAGAACAAGGCCGATGTGGCCGCCAGCAAGGCGCGCGAGTGGATCGACACCCAAGGCCTGGACCTCCTGATCGGCGGCACCAACTCGGGCGCCAGCCTGGCCATGGCCAAGATCGCGGCCGAGAAGAAAAAGCCCTTCATCGTCATCGGCGCCGGCTCCGCCCGCCTGACCAATGAGGACTGCTCGCCCTACACCATCCACTACGCCTACGACACCGTGGCCCTGGCCAACGGCACCGGCGCGGCCGTGACCAAGGGCGGCGGCAAGAGCTGGTACTTCCTGACCGCCGACTATGCCTTCGGCGCCTCGCTGCAGGCCGACACGGCCGCCGTGGTGGCCAAGAGCGGCGGCAAGGTGGTGGGCAGCGTCAAGCACCCGCTCAATGCCAGCGATTTCTCCTCCTTCCTGCTGCAAGCCCAGGGCTCGGGCGCACAGATCCTGGGCCTGGCCAATGCCGGCGGCGACACCATCAATGCCGTCAAGGCCGCCAATGAGTTCGGCGTCACCAAGACCATGAAGCTGGCCGGTCTGCTGATGTTCATCAACGACATCCACTCGCTGGGCCTGAAGACCACCGAAGGCATGTACCTGACCGACAGCTGGTACTGGAACCAGACGCCCGAGGCCCGCGCCTGGAGCCGCCGCTTCTTCGAGAAGATGAAGCGCATGCCCTCCTCGCTGCAGGCGGCCGACTACTCCGCCGCCTGGAACTACCTCAAGGCCGTGGAAGCCACCAAGACCGACGATGCCGACAAGGTGATCGCGCAGATGAAGGCCACGCCCATCAACGACTTCTTCTCCAAGGGCCAGATCCGCAAGGAAGACGGCCGCTTCGTCCACGACATGTTCCTGCTGCAGGTCAAGTCGCAGAAGGACTCCGTGGAACCCTGGGATTACTTCAAGGTCGTGACCCGCATCCCCGGTGAAGAAGCCTTCACCAAGCTGGTGGATTCCAAGTGCCCCGCAGTGAAGAAGTAGAGCGGTCCTGAGCGCACCGAAACAGAACGCAGAGCGCTCAGAGTGACGCCGAGGGCGCCGAGGCAGCGCTCGTTCCTGCCTCAACGCTCTTTGCGAGCTCTGCGTTCCTTTGCGGCCTCTGCGTCCTGAACCCTCCAGCCCCACAGCGCCACATCACCTGACCGACCATGACTGACCTACTCGGCATTCCCCTGCCTGCACTCTTGGGCCAGCTGCTGCTGGGCCTGGTGAACGGCTCGTTCTACGCGATGCTGTCCCTGGGCCTGGCCGTGATCTTCGGCATGCTCAACATCATCAACTTCGCCCACGGCGCGCTCTACATGATGGGCGCCTTCCTGGCCTGGATGGGGCTGGAGTACCTGGGCCTCAACTACTGGGTGATGCTGCTGCTGGCACCGCTGCTCGTCGGCGTGCTGGGCATCTTGATCGAGCGCCTGCTGCTGCAGTGGCTGTACAAGCTCGACCACATCTACGGTCTGCTGCTGACCTTCGGCATCACCCTGGTGATGGAGGGCATCTTCCGCAGCTTTTACGGCGTCTCGGGCCAGCAGTACGCGGTGCCCGAGGCCTTGCAGGGCGCCACCAATCTGGGCTTCATGGTGCTGCCCAATTACCGTGCCTGGGTGGTGGTGGCTTCCATCACCGTCTGCCTGGCGGTCTGGGCCCTGATCGAGAAAACCAGCCTGGGCGCCACCCTGCGCGCCGGCACCGAGAACCCCAAGCTGGTGCAGGCCTTTGGCATCAATGTGCCGCGCATGATCACCCTGACCTACGCCGGCGGCGTGGCCCTGGCCGCCTTTGCCGGCGTGCTGGCCGCGCCCATCCTGCAGGTGACGGCGCTGATGGGCAGCAACCTCATCATCGTGGTCTTCGCGGTGGTCGTGATCGGCGGCATGGGCTCCATCCTCGGCTCCATCCTGACCGGTCTGGGCCTGGGCCTGGTCGAGGGCCTGACCAAGGTCTTCTACCCTGAGGCGTCCAGCACGGTCGTGTTCGTCGTCATGGCCCTGGTCCTGCTGGTCCGCCCCGCCGGTCTCTTCGGAAAAGAAAAATGAGCGCCACCCAGAACCGCAACCCCCTGCTCGGCTACGGCCTGCTGTTCGGCGCCATCGCCCTCCTGCCGGCCCTGGGCGTCTACCCCATCTTCGTGATGAAGGTGCTGTGCTTCGCCCTGTTCGCCTGCGCTTTCAATCTGCTGGTGGGCTTCACCGGCCTGCTGAGCTTTGGCCATGCGGCGTTTCTCGGCACGGCCGCTTACGGCGCCGGCCATGCACTCAAGGTCTGGGGTCTGCCCACGCCGCTGGGCTTGATGTTCGGCATGCTGGCAGCTGGCGGCGTGGGCCTGATCTTCGGCCTGCTGGCGATCCGTCGCACCGGCATCTACTTCTCAATGATCACCCTGGCCCTGAGCCAGATGCTGTTCTTCGTCTTCCTGCAAGCGCCCTTCACCGGCGGCGAGGACGGCCTGCAGTCGGTGCCGCGCGGGCATTTCCTCGGCCTCGATCTGGCGAATGACCTGACGCTGTATTACGTGGTGCTGGGCCTCTTCATCGCCGGTTTCTGGCTGATCTACCGCACGGTGCACTCGCCCTTCGGCCAGGTGCTGACCTCGATCCGCGAGAACGAGCCGCGCGCGATTTCGCTGGGCTACGACGTCGACCGCTTCAAGCTGCTGGCCTTTGTGCTCTCGGCCATGCTGGCCGGCCTGGCCGGCGCCACAAAGACCCTGGTGCTGGGCTTCGCCACGCTGACCGACGCGGTCTGGACCACCTCGGGCCTGGTCATCCTGATGACCCTGGTCGGCGGCATGGGCACCCTGGTCGGGCCCATGCTGGGCGCGCTCATCATCATCGCGCTGGAGAACAAGATCGGCGATCTGGGCAAGGCCCTGGCCGATGTCTCGGGCATCGCCTGGTTCAACGGCCTGGGTGAATCGGTCAGCCTGGTGACGGGCCTGATCTTCATCGTCTGCGTGCTGGCCTTCCGCCGCGGCCTGGTCGGCGAGGTCCTGGCCTGGTGGGAGCGGAGGCAGGCGCCGGCCCGAGGCTGAGACAAGCCGCGCCCGGCGGCGCGTTTCAGTCCGAGACCGGCTGCATGGGCAGGGCTTGCACCACGGCCTCCACGGCCTCGCTGAAACCGGGGCGCCCCTGGCGCAACCACGGCAGCCAATGCGCTTCGATGGCGGGCAGCGCTTGCTGCCAACGAGCGCGTCGGTAAAGCCCGCCCTGCACCGCATAGGGCGTGTACTCCCGCTCGCCGTCCTGACGCAGCACCTCCTGCACAGCCAGGCCGACGGTATAGAACTGAATCGCATGCCAAAGCAGCTGGGCATTCGGGCGCGGCGTGGCCTTCAGAGCGGCAGCCGTGCTGCGGAACAAGGGGCGCATCACACCCACATGGCTGGCCTCGTGGTACAGCATCTCCAGCGCCGCATCGCCCTGGTAATCGGGGCGGCCGCTGGGCATGAGCACATGCTCGGGCTCGTCGCTGCTGTAGGCGCCCTCGTAGGTTCCGGTCATGTGGACCAGATCGGTGCGCAGCGGCAGGCGGGTGAAGGGCTGGGTGAACTGGCGTTCGAGCCGCGCCTGCACGGCAGCGCCAAATCGTGTGTCCAGAGCCTGGGCTTGCTCGATCCAGCGCCGGTTGCTGGCCTCGTGGGCCGGCCAGACGCAACGCCCATAGGCGGGCGCGGCCGCGCTCAGCTGCAGCGCCAGAGGCTCCGGCAGGCCGCGCAGCCCCTGCGCGTCACGGCGGCCGTCCTCAGCTTGACGCAGGGCCTGCTTGATGGCGGCAAGGCCCGCATCGAACAAGGGGTGGCGCTGCTCAAATTGCTCGGCATAGAAGGCCCGCGCCTGGTTCAGCGGCGCCAGCTCGGTGGGTTCAAGCCGGCAGGCGGCTTGTTCGGCCGCCAGCTCCGGCTTGCGGCGCGAGGCGTCAAGCAAGAAGTGGTGCAGGTTCATCAGGAAACTGCTGTGGTAATCGAAGCGCAGGCGCTGCACAGGCCCTTCTGCCGATGCCAAGCCTGGGGCTGGCGTGGCCTCGGCCGCAGCCGCCGGCAAGGAGGCCAGCAAGGCCAGCACGCTCAGAGCAATGCCGCAAACCTGGCGCAAACAAGGGCCTGAGGCCACGGGGGTCGCCAGCCGAGAGTCCACATTGATCTGGGGCACGCGCATGTCTCCTGGCGCCACGCTGCCGCGGCGCCTGTGTCTTGAATAAAGGCTTGAACGGCAATCAAAGCCGGCGCGGCGAAGCATAGCCAGGCCTCAGCCGCCATTTGCGCGCACTGCGCACGGCCGCGGCATGACTTGCAGCGCGCCGACATGTCGGGCCAGATACTTCGCGCTCTGTTTGAACACCTCGCCCTCTTGCAACGGCCCCTCCCCGACCATGCCTCGCCTCTCCGTCCCGCTGCCCCGACGCCTGCGCTACTCCCACCAAGCCCTCGCCCTGTTCCTGGTGCTCTTGGCCGCGCTCTGGCTGCTGCTGGCCCATGCCATGCCCGCGCCGCCCAAACAGGTGGGCATTGCCACAGCCTTCAAGGGCGGGGCGTATGAGCATTTCGGTCAGCGCTACCAGCAGGCCTTGCAGGCCGAGCACATCCGCTCCACCCTGGTTCCCAGCCAGGGTTCGCTGGAAAACCTGCGCCTGCTGAAGGACCCCGCTTCCGGCGTGCATCTGGCCTTTGTGCAAGGCGGTGTCTCGAACGCAGAGCGAAGCCCAGGCCTGGTCTCGCTGGGCCGCATCAACCACCAGATCCTCTGGATCTTTCATCGTGCCGAGTACCCCTTCAACAACCTGACCCAGCTGAAGAACAAGCGCATCGCGGTCGGCCCGCAGGACAGCGGTACGCGGGTTCTGGCCGATCAGGTCTTGAAGCTGCACGGCATCGGCGCGGCCAATGCCCAGCTCTTGCCCCTGGCCGGCGAGGCCGCGGCCGAGGCCTTGCTGACGAGCCAGGCCGATGTGATCTTCATGGCTTTCGCGGCCGACTCACCGCTGGTGCAGCGACTCCTGCACGACGATCGCGTGCAACTGCTTAGCCTGCGCCAGGCCGAGGCCATCACGCGGCACCTGAGTTTTCTGGTGCGCCTGGTGCTGCCGCAAGGCGCCATCGACCTGGAACGCAACCAGCCCATGGTCGATGTCGAACTGCTGGCCACCACCAATGCTGTGCTGGTGAGGGAGGATCTGCACCCCGACCTGGTCCAGCTGCTGACCCGCTTCCTGGTGGCCGAGCATGGCCAGGCCGGCTTGTTCCAGCGCGCCGGGGAGTTCCCTTTGAACAGCGACCCCGAGTACCCGATGGCCGCTGCGGCATTGCGTTACTACAAGCAGGGGCCCAGCTTCCTGCAACGCCTCTTGCCCTTGAGCATGGCGGTGCAGGTGGAACGCATGGCCGCCCTGCTGCTGTCAGCGGCGGCCCTGTTCTTTCCGCTCTTCAACTACGCCCCACGCATCTACCGCTGGTGGATACGCGAACGCCTGCACCTGCCCTACCGCCAGCTGCGCGCCGTGGAGGCGCGGCTGCAAGAGCCGATCAGCGAGCTGGACGCCGCCCGCCTGCTGCGCGAGCTCGATGCGCTGAGCGACAAGGTCCGGCAGCTCGGCGTGCCTTCGCGCCATTCAGACCTGTTCTTCGAGCTGCAAAGCGACATCCAGCTGGTTCGCATGCGCTTGCGCGAACTGCTGACCACGCCGGTGAACACCGCCCATGCGACACTGCGATCCGCCTGATTTCGAGAGCCTGCGCATGAACTTTCTGCCTCCTTTGATGCCATGAGCAGCAGCCACCGTGGCCCTGTCGGCATCGACGAACTGCCTCGCTTCGACTGCCTGATCGACGCCCGCTCGCCGGCCGAATTCGCGCTCGACCACATCCCCGGCGCCATCAACTGCCCGGTGCTCGACGACGAAGAGCGCCGCATCGTCGGCACGCTCTACAAACAAGAAGGCGCCTTCGAGGCCCGCCGCGTCGGCGGCGCCATGGTGGCGGCCAATCTGGCGCGGCATCTGCAGTCCGAGCAGTTCAAGAACCAGCCGATCGGCTGGAAGCCCCTGGTCTACTGCTGGCGCGGCGGCTTGCGCAGCGGCTCCATGGTGCAGTGGCTGCGCCTGGTCGGCTGGGACGCGCAGCAGCTGGCCGGCGGCTACAAACGCTTCCGCCAGCATGTGATGGAAACATTGGACCAGCGCTGCCCGGCGCTGCCGCTGCGCGTGGTCTGCGGCGCCACCGGCAGTGCCAAAACCCAGCTGCTGCAGGCCCTGGCCCGGCAAGGTGCCCAGGTGCTGGACCTGGAAGGCCTGGCCTGCCACAAGGGGTCCATGCTGGGCGATCTGCCAGGTCAAGCCCAGCCCTCGCAAAAAGCATTCGACACCGCGCTGTATGCCGCCTTGGCCGGCCTGGACCTGAGCCAGCCCGTCTACATCGAAGCCGAGAGCCGCAAGATCGGCCGCATCACGGTGCCGTCAGCGCTGCTGGAGCGCATGCGCGCCAGCCCTTGCATCGAGCTGCGCGCCAGCGAAGAGGCGCGCCTGGAGTTCCTGCTGCGCGACTACGCCTATCTGGGCGCAGACGGTGCCGGCTTGGCCCAGATCCTCGACCGGCTGCGCCCCAGCCACGGCCATGAAACCGTCAACCGCTGGCAGGACTGGGCGCGCAGCGCCACCCTGGCGCCGCTGTTCGCCGAGCTGATGCGCAGCCACTACGACCCGCACTACGCCCGCTCCCAGGCCGCCAACTTTCAGCAATGGCCACAGCGCCAGGTGCTGGAGGCACAGGCCCTGCTGCCGCAGGACATTGAGGCCCTGGCCCACCAGCTGCGCAGCACATCACAGGCCCCAGGCACCGAATGATTCCCCGAGAACCGGACCCCATGAATAAACACTCTCGAAGCCCGATGACGGCCCCCCTGCTGGCGGCCGCGTTGAGCGCGGCCCTGTCCACCGTCAGCCTGCCCGCGCAAGCGCAAGCTGCGCCCTTGAGCAGCAGTGCTGGCCAGGCCACGCTCGAAAACAACGCCGATCTGCAGCGCCTCCGAGACGCGGATCAGGCGGCACGTTCGCCGGGCCGTGACAACATCGACTGGAGCATCGTCGCCAAACAAGACCAGGAGCGCCGAGTCGAAGTGCTCGCCCTGCTCAAGGCCGGCAAGGCGCGCACCAGCGCCGATTTCTACAACGCCGCCATGGTCTACCAGCATGGTGACGGCGTCGAAGACATCCGCCAGGCCCACGCACTGGCCACTGTCGCCACCCTGCTGCAGCCCGACAACGAGTCAGCCCTCTGGCTGCGGGCCGCGTCCTGGGACCGCATCCTGATGCGCCTGAACAAGCCGCAGTGGTACGGCACCCAGTTCACCAAGCCCGAAGGCTCCCAGCTCTGGGAGCTCTACAAGGTGGACGAAAGCGCCGTCACCGACGCAGACCGCGCCGCCTTGGGCGTGCGGCCGCTGGCGGCTGCCAAGGCGCAAGTGGAACGCATGAACAGCAAGCGCTGAGCAGGCAAAACCAGCGCAGCGACTGCAACGCAGCCTTCAGCCGCGCACGGCCGGGTCGCCTTCGCTGTCGTTCGCTTGGCCCAGGCGACGCATGGCCTGGTGCAGAAACGCCATCTGCTCCTCCACCGTACGGCAGTTGCGGCACATCACCAGATGCAATCGGAAGCGGGCGCGTTCGCCCGGTTCCAGCGCTTGCTCATGGCGATCGCTGATCAGGCGGGCCATCTCGCGGCAATCGAACATCAGCTTCATGCCTGCACCTGAAACCAGTTCTTGTCCAGGCATTCGCGCAGCGACATGCGCGCCCGGTACAGCATCACGCCGCAGTTGTTGCTGGTGATGCCCAACTCACCGCAGATGTCCTCGACCTCCTGGTCCAGGCTTTCCCGCATCATGAAGACCCGGGCCACCTTGGCCGGCAGGCGGTCGATGCAGTCCTGCAAGGTGGCGAAAAACTGCTGCTGCTCCAGCGCCCGCTCGGGCTCGCGCCAGGCCGCCTGCGGCTCCTGCCAATGGCCGTTGCTGGCGAACAGCGCGTCGAGCGCATCGTCCATGCTCTGCTCATCGAGCGGCTCGATATGGACCTCGCGCCCGCGCTTGCGCAGCAGGTCGATGATCTTGAACTTGAGGATGCCGGTGGCGTAAGTGCGCAGCGAGCTGCGGCCCTCGAAGGCCTCGGGCTTCTCCAGGATGGCCAGAAAAGTCTCGGACACCGCGTCCTCAGCCAGGCTGTCATGGCGCAGCTGCAGCTGCGCAAAGCGCAGCAAGGGCTGATGCAGGGCCGCAAGTTGGGATTCAAGGGTCATGGGCAGGCCGGTGGCAAGGAATGAAGCTTCCGCTTGGTCGGCGGAAGACTGGCCCACATTACAGCGCAGTTCTCTGCCGCGGCGACAATCCGCCCCATGAGTTCCCACGCCTCGCCCACACGACTGCAGCTCTACCTGAACCTGATCCGCTGGGACCGGCCCGCCGGTTGGCTGCTGCTGCTCTGGCCGACGCTCAGCAGCCTTTGGATCGCGGCCGACGGCTGGCCGGGTTGGCACCTGCTGGCCGTCTTCATCGGCGGCACCGTGCTGATGCGCTCGGCCGGCTGCTGCGTCAACGACGTCGCCGACCGCGATTTCGACAAACATGTCAAACGCACGGCCCAGCGCCCCGTCACCAGCGGCGCGGTCTCGGTGAAGGAAGCCCTGGCCCTGGGGGCAGGTCTTGCCCTGCTGGCTTTCGGCCTGGTGCTGACCACCAATGCGCCGACCATCCTGCTGTCCTTCGCCGCCCTGGCCGTGACCCTGCTCTACCCCTATGCCAAGCGGGTGCTGAACATGCCGCAGGCGGTGCTGGGCGTGGCCTTCAGCTTTGGCATCCCCATGGCCTTCTCGGCCGCCCTGGGTGGCACCGAATGGAGCCTGGCCGCCATCAACGCCGCCGTGCCGCTGTCGGCCTGGGCCCTGCTGGTGGCCAATCTGTTCTGGGTGCTGGCCTACGACACCGAATACGCCATGGTCGACCGCGATGACGACATCCGCATCGGCATCAAGACCTCGGCCCTGACTCTGGGCCGCTTCGATGTGGCCGGCGTGATGGCCTTCTACGCCATCTACCTCGCTGCCTGGACGGCGCTGGGCCTGCGCCTGGGCCTTGGCCGCGTCTTTCTGCTCGGCATGGCCGTGGCGGCGGCGCAAGTGGTCTGGCACTACACCCTGATCAAGGACCGCAGCCGCGAGGGCTGCTTCAAAGCCTTCCGCGAGAACCACTGGGTTGGCCTGGCGGTGTTCGCGGGCACGGTGGCGGATCTGGCGCTGCGCTGAGGGGCCGCGGGGCCAACTGGCGGGCTAGCGCTGACGCTCAGCGGCAAGGAATCCCGGCCCCGTCATCCGCCTCAAGCCATCCAACAACTCCTGCTGCGCCTGGGCGCGGCCCTCGCTCGCGTAGTCCTGAGCGTCTGCGGCCAGCCGCGCCATCTGGGCATTGCAGGAAGCCCGGCACGCCTGCATTTGCTCGCTGCGGGACTCGGGCAGCTCGCCACGCCGTGGCTCCAGCAGATAGGTGCCCGGTGGGTCGAGCGCCAAGCGCTCGATCCGCTCATGGCACAGCGCCGCGCACGAGAGCGTGGCCAGATGCGCGCTGCACTGGGCGCCATCCTCCTGTGCCGCTTGAATCGCCAGCCAGGAGCGGCTCCCGGCACCAGCCCTGGGCAGCTTTTGCAGACTGAGCTGCTCGGGTGCATCGGCAGCGCGCAGACGCAGATAAAGGCGGTGAAGCTGGGCAGTCTTCAAAGAGGCCAGCAGCTCCGGCGCTCCCAGTGCCAGCAGTTCATGCGTTTGCAAATCCAGATAGCGGCTCCGGCGAAAGGCATGAAGGCCGTTCACCCATTCGCTGCTGAACAGCAGCGACGCCTCGCCCCTCTTCTGCTGACGCGCCTGTTCAGCCCAGACCGCCCGGAACAGCTGCGGAAACTGTCCGGCCAGTTCCAGCGGCAGGCGCACCGGAGCCTTCAGCCAGGACCACGGCTCATCCCTGCCTTTCCAGCTCAGCGGCGGCAGGGTGGGCAAGCCCGCCAAGCGGTACTCCCCCGCCGAACCCAACCCGGCTTGCAGATCCAGCACGTAGAGGACGAGCTCCGCCTCCGCCCTGGCATCGGCCAGCAGCCAGGCTCGCAGGGCCAAGGTTTGCGCATCCGCGGGCAAGTCCGTCTGCCAGGCCGGCTGTTCGTTTTCCGCGTCGGCGTGGTTGGCTTGGAGCAAGTGCTCGCGCTCACTCGATCCATGCAAAGGTGGCGGGGGCGGCAGCAAAGCACCCCAGCGCAGCGAAAACTGACACGGCTCAGGCTCTCGCCGCAGCTGCAGGCGGGGCGCGGCAAAGCGGTCGATCTTGCGCAAGCCGGTGGCATCGACCTCGCGCCAGGACAAGCCCGACGAGCCGGGCCGGGCGCCGTCCCGCAATCGAAGCGTCAGCACTCGCCGGGGCCCGTCCAACAGCAAGAGGCCCAGGCTCACACCCGGCAGGCTGTCGGCGTCGGCACGGCCGACGATCAGCGTCTCAGCCGCCTGAGCTGAGCTCAGAGCCTGGCCGCACCAGACCAGGCACAGCGCTGCCAGCAAGAGCCAGCGTCCTCGGTGTCGCCGGTCACCCACCACTGCTGCTCCCGCAGCGTCCTTCCTGAACCCCATGTTCAAGCCCCCTCGGTTCAGAGCTCTACAGGCTCCGCGCCGGCACTGTAGCGCCGCCCCGGCGGTGAAAAAGCACCTTTCCCCAGGCCCTTGATCCTTTTGCTGGTTGTGAGCTGCGTATCCAAAGCAGGAAGGAGCGAACGGTCTGCTGCGACTTCGCTTCCTCTGCCCGTCTTGTACCGGTGCCAGTTGCCAGAAAGAACGTACCGGCCCTGCCTCACCTGAACCGGAGAACCACGCCATGAACCCACGTCTGCTGCCCCATCCCGCTCGCCGCGCTCGCCCAGCCAGCCACGGCCGTACCTTGCTGATTGCAGCATCGGCCGCCTTGGCGCTGAGCGCCTGCGGCGGCGGTGGAGACGACGGCACCGCCGCGCCTGACACTGCGCCCGCCGGCACGCCAAGCCCAGTGCCCACACCTGCACCTGCACCTGCACCCGCGCCCACTCCTGCGCCAGCGCCAGCACCAGCACCAGCACCAGCACCAGCTCCGGCTCCGGCTCCGGTTCCGGCGCCCAGCCCCGCCAGCTGCGGCAATCAAACCGAGCTCAATGCCTCGGCCCTGAACGCTTTCGATGGCCTGTATGCCGTGACCGTGTTTGACAGCAACACGGCGGCCGAGCTCGGCGCCGCCAGCTTGCGCCTGGCCGGCGGCGTGCTGAGCTACACCCCCGCTGCCGGCCTCGCCGGCGCCAGCGCCGCCACAGCCCCCGTGCGCGCGGTCTGCCAAAACACCAATATGGCCGGTCAGCCCATCGGCGTGGTGGCGGTGCTGGACGAGCAGCGCCACATCGACTTCTTTGCCCCGGCCTTCAACGGCCTCTATGTCTCGGGCACCGACATGGGCAGCGCCACGGGCTCCGGGCGCTATCTGCAAGGGCGCAACCCGGCCGCCGGCGGGAGCGGCGCCAGCCCGGCGCCGACACCGGCCCCATCGCCTGCCCCGTCGCCTACCCACGCACCCTCCCCCGCTCCCAGCAGCGGCAATGAATGCGCGCCGCTGGTGGCACGCGCCGGAGACTCGGTCACCTACCGGCAGACCTCCAGCGCGGCCGGAGCCGCTCCCTTCACTGTCAAGTACGATTTCAGCGCCGGCAGCTATCAGGGCCGGGCCGCCATCGTCGGCACGGTCAGCACCAGCGGCATCACGGCCGCCCAGGCAGGTGTCGGTACCTTCTACCTCGACCCGGTCAGCGGCGCCGCGCTGGCGCAGGACGCGGCCACACCGGGTGCCGCCGACACCGTCACCCGCTACGAGCCGGCCGACTGGCAGCAAAGACTGACCCAAGCCGGCATCCCCGGCGGCGGCAGCGGCAAGATCAGCGTCACGGCCACCACCCAGGGCAAGAGCGTCAGCGACGCCTTTGCCTCCCTGGGTGGCGCCACGGCCCTGGTGATGAAATACGAGTTCATGGTTCGGCGCGAGGCCAACGAAACCGTCAGCACGGCTGCGGGCAGCTTTGCCAACAGCTGCAAGTTCCGGGTCGAGTTCGCGCTCAAGGACTTCCAGGTTCAAGGCCCGGCCGCCACCAGCCCCTTGCTCAGCATGATGCTGCCGCTGCTGCAGTCCAGCTTCGTCGTGCCGACCGAGCTGACCCTCTGGAGCAGCGATGCCCTGCCCTTCATGCTGCCCAAGAGCGTGACCGTCAGCACCCTGCCCGCACCGACTGGCGCGGTCACCAGCACCCAGGAGGTGATCGCTTTCACCAAGGCGCCGCGCTGAACGGCCTCAGCAGGCAAGCCCTGACCCTCGGGCTTGTCAGCATGACGGCGGCGCCGAACTTGCGCACACTGGGCAGCCATGAGCATTCCACCCGCCTGGCCGGACGTCCGGCAGCTGTTTGACGCCGCCGCGAGCCTGCCGGCGGCCGAGCGCGAAGCCTTTGTGCGCGCCAGCGCGGCCAGCGCCGAGTTGCAAGCCGAGGTCCTGTCTCTGCTCGCACACAGCACCGGCGGCGGCGCCGAAGACCCGGGCTTTCTGGCTCAGGCGGCACTCGCCGAGTCTGGCGCACACACGAAGGAAGAAGCGGATGCCGTGGCCTGGCCGGGTCTGCGCCTGGGGGCCTGGGAGCTGATTGACGTCCTGGGCTGCGGCGGCATGGGCGAGGTCTGGCGCGCGCGCCGGGCCGACGGCGCCTACCAGGGCGAGGCGGCGGTCAAGCTGCTCAAGCGCGGCATGGATTCCAGTGCCGTGCTGCAGCGCTTTGCGCAGGAGCGCCAGGCTCTGGCCCGGCTCGACCACCCGCATATCGCGCGCCTTTTTGATGCCGGGCTCAGCCCCAGCGGCCTGCCTTATTTCGTCATGGAGCTGGTGCAGGGCCGGGCCATCGACCAGGCCTGCGAAGGCCTGAGCCTGGAGGCGCGGCTGGCGCTGTTCCTGCAGTTGGCCGACGCCGTGTCCTATGCGCACCGCCATCTGCTGGTGCACCGCGACCTCAAGCCCGGCAATGTGCTGGTCAACGGCGAAGGCCAGGTCAAGCTGCTGGACTTCGGCATCGCCAAGGCCCTGGACCCGCAAGAGGCCTTGCCGGGCCAGCAGAGCCCGACCGACCAGACGCAGGCCGGCCAGCGCCCCTTCACACCCAACTACGCCAGCCCCGAGCAGGTGCGCGGCGACCCGGTCAGCACCGCCACCGATCTCTATTCCCTGGGTGTGCTGCTCTATGTGATGTTGACCGGCGTGCGCCCCTATGGCCGCCAGGCCAGCACGCCGCTGCAGGCCGCACATTGCGTGCTGGAAGAGCTGCCGACCCGGCCCAGCAGCCTGTCGCCCGAGCTGATCAAGGACCCACAATGGCTGAACCGGCGCAAGCGCCTGCGTGGCGATCTCGACAACATCCTGCTCAAGACCTTGGAGAAGCAGAGCAGTGCGCGCTATGCAAGCGTTGACGCCCTGGCCGCCGACCTCCGCGCCCACTTGCAGGGCTACCCAGTCAGCGCGCGCAAGCCCCGCCTGGGCTATCTGCTGGGCCGTTTTGTCAGCCGCAACAAATGGCCGGTGGCGGCCGGCAGCCTGGCCCTGGCGGCCGTGGTCGGCGGCGCCGGCCTGGCGCTCTGGCAGGCGCGCGTGGCGCAGGCGCAGAGCCAGCTGGCCGAGCGGCGCTTCAACGATGTGCGCCAGTTCGCGCGCCTGATGCTGTTCGAGGTGGACACCGCCTTGCGCGACGGCCCGACCGCCGGCCGCGAAAAGCTGGTCGCCGGCGCGCTCAGCTATCTCGACCGCCTGGCCAGCGAGCGCCTCGAGGACCGCGAGCTGCTGCGCGATGTGGCCGAGGGCTATGAGCGCATCGGCGACATCTTCGGCAACAGCATGCAGGCCAACCTGGGCCGGCCCCAGGAGGCCCGCGCCGCCTACGAGAAGGCCTTGCGCATGCGCGAGGCCCTGGCGGCGCTGGACCCGCTGGACCTGAAGAATGTGCAGGGGCTGAAGTCCATCAACGAACGCTTCGGCGACAGCGCCCGCGCCGCCGGCAAGCTGCCCGAAGCCAAGGGCTTCTACCGCACCGCAGCCGCCCATGCGGCCAGCCTGGCGCAGGCCCAGCCACAAGACCTGGCGGTGCAACTCAAGCGCATCGAGGCCGACCGTTACCTCGCTTCGGTCGACTACTGGCCCTTCAAGGAAAGCCTGGGCCTGTACCAGCCGGCGCGCCAGCGCATCGAAGCGCTGGACCGCGAGATGGACGGCCTGCTGCAGCGCCACCCCGAACGCAGCGAAGTGCTGGAGGCTTACGGCGGCCTGCTCAACCAGCTCTCCGACTTCCAGCGCGTGGCGGGAGAGTTCCCGGCCAGCCTGCAGACTCAACTCAAGAGCCACCAGCTGGCGACCCGCCTGCTCGCCAGCGCACCCGACAACCCGCGCTGGCAGCGCTGGCTCTACCTGGCCGAAGGTCGCCTGGCCGATGCCTTGCTGGAGACGGGGGACACCGAGCGCGGCCTGGCCATGTGGATCAGCTCGATCGAGCGGCGCGAACGCGGCGCCCGCGCGGACCCGGGCAATGAGCGGGCGCAGCGCAACCTGGCCAATGGCTACGGCCCCCTGGCCGAGGCCCTGGACAGCCTGGGCCGCCCGGCGCGCGCTTTGGTCTGGTACCAGCGCGAGTTCAAGCTGCTGAGCGAGTTGCGGCAGAAGTTTCCGCAAGTGAAGGCCTTGGCGCCGCGCCTGGACGAGTCGGAGCGCGACCTGACCCTGCAGCTGTCCTTGGCCGGCCGGCATGGCGAGGCGGTCCAGCGCTGGCGCGCCCTGACCGAACGGCGCGCGGCCGGCGGCGCCAATGACGACCCCGAGGGCGAAGCCAAGTACGGCCTGGTCGAGGCCCGCATCCTGCTGGCGGCCCCGGCCGCCATGCTCAGCCCGGCCGCCCGCGCCGCGGCGCGCCAAGCCGGCGAGGCGGCGCTGAAGACCTTGCGCGCCTCAGCCCTGCGCGAGCCCTTCAACGCCTTGTTCGCCCGCGAGGCTCATCTGGCCGAGTTCTGGCTGGGCCGCGCGCTGCAAGGCCCGGCAGGTCATGACCCGGCCGCTGCCTGCGCCCTGCTCAAGGCGGCCGCGGCCGGCCTGGCGCGGCTGCGCACAGAGCAGCGCCTGCCGGCCAATCTGCAGGCCTTGGACAGCCAGGCCCAAAGCCTGGCTCAGTGCAAGGCGGATTCGAAGGGGTAGCGCACGCCCAGCTGGGCGCGGATCTGGTCCATCCAGGCCAGGGTGGCCAGGGTCTCGCTGAGCGGCATGTGCGCGCTCTCGCTGCGGCCGGCGCGAATGCAGGCTGCCGCCTCGAGGATCTCGCCCTCGAAGCCATTGATCTGGAACGGCGCCTGCACGGTCTGCTCCGGCTGACCGGCGACCTGCAGCCGGGCTTCGGTCGCCTCCCAGAAGTTGCGCGGCAGCTCGATGACGCCACGCTCGCCGAAGATGCGCAGGCCGTTGTCGGCCATGCCGTCGAAGGCGCAGACGAATTGCGAGCTGATGCCGCCGGGAAAATGCAGGCTGGCGGCCAGACGCTGGTCGACTCCGGTGGGCGCCAGCACGCCTTGGGCCTGGATCTGCAGCGGCTCGGGGCATGCACCGAGCGCCTGTTGCAGCACCCAGCGCGTCATGCTGAGGTTGTAGATGCCGATGTCCAGCAAGGCGCCACCGGCCAGGGCCGGGTCAAAGCAGCGGCTGCGGGCGTCAAAAGGGATGGAGAAACAAAAGCTCGACTGAATGGCCCGCAGCGGGCCGATCGCATCGGCTTGCAGCCAGGCTCGCACTTGCGCGTAGACCGGCAGAAAGCGCGTCCACAGCGCTTCCATCAGGAACAGCTGGCGCTGCTGCGCCAAGGCCACCAGGGGCAGCGCCTGGGCAAGACCTGGCACCAAGGGCTTCTCGCACAGCACAGACTTGCCGGCCTCAAGGGCGGCGGCCACGGCCAGGCCGTGTTGGGCATGGGGTGTGGCGATGTAAACCGCATCGACCTCGCTGCTGGCCAGGGCGGCCTGCAGCTCGGCCGCATCGGCCGCCAGAGCCAGACGCGGTGCCGGCCGGTCGCTCGCGCAATGCTCGGCCACAAAGGCCTGCGAGCGGGCCAGGTCGCGGCCCAGCACCAGACTCAGCTCATGACCGGGCAGGCCTTGCAAGGCCTGGACAAAGCGCCCGGCGATATTGCCGGGGCCGACCAGGGCCCAGCGCAAGGCCCGCGCTTCAGGCACGCGCGCTCTTGGCGGCGGCCTTGCCGGCTGCCTTGCGAACCGCGGGCTTGGCGGCGGCTTTCACAGCAGTCTTTGCGGCCGGTTTCAGTGCAGCTTTCACGGCAACTTTGGGCGCCGCCTTGCTGGCCGGCTTGGCGGCTGCCTTGGGTGCAGCCTTTGCAGCCGGCTTGGCGGCGGCTTTGGGCGCGGCCTTGGGCGCCTTCGCTGCCGGCGCTGCGGCGATGATGGACTTCAGCTGCTCCTTCAAGGCCTTGCCCTCGGCGCGCTTGGCGCGGGTGGCGGCGCGTTGGTAGGCTTCTTCGGCCGACTCGCGCAGGGCCACGGCCTTGGCCAGGGCGGCTTGGTACTTCTCCACCGTGTAGGTGTTCTCGGTGCCGATGTAGACGCTGCGGCCACGCGGCGAACCGCCGAAGCGCGGCAAGGACACGGCAAAGCTGCAGTCGCGCACGCGGCTGCTGGCGCGCTGACGCACGATGGGGCCAGAGATACCAACCGGCAGACCACTGCCCTTGTTGCCGCTGGGGCGGCGTTGCAAGCGCGAAGGCGCGGGCAAGGTGGCGATGCGACTCAGCAAGGCCTTGGTGGCTTCGGCCAAGGCCGCCGCAGCACCGCTACCGTCTTGCGAGTGATCGGAGAAAAGCTTGGTGCCGCCATAACGCAGCTGCCAACCGTGCGTCGACTGATGGTCGATACGCTGAATGCATTGCGGCACAGCGAATTGCTGGCCACTGAAAATAACGACGTCACGAGTTTTCATGAGATTCCTCAAAACAGCTGATGAACCTCCCTACCTTATTGTTCTAGGCCCTATTGTTACGCCTCTTTACACACCTAACGCGACCAACTGTCGGCATATTTCCTGCCAGTTCCGGCACAAATAGCTCCATCACCCGTAACTGAGCCCCGCAGCGGCTGAAAACAGAGTTGCGTGACCACAACATTTGGGCCGATGCGGGGCTGCCGGTGGCGGCCAACCACTGCTTTTCCATCTGCCGGCGGGTGTGGCCGAAGCGGGACAGGCGGCGCGGCCGCAGCTCGCTGCGCCGCACGCGCGGGTCGGCATAGAGCAGATTGGCCAGCGGCCGGGGGCCCAGGCCCTTGAGGGCGCGCCAGGGACCGGCCAGGGCGCTCTGGTGCAGGCTGGAGCGCGCCCAGACCAGGGGACGGCCGTCGACGCTGAGGATGACCTCGCGCACCACGGTGCAGCCGTGCCGCGGCAGGCCCAGGGCCTTGAGTTCGGCCGTGCGCAGGGGCGCGGTGCGCTGACTGAGCACCGTCACTTCAAAGCGTTCGCCCAGGCAGGCCAGGCGCCGGCTCAGCGAGCCGGGGGCGTGCAGCCATTTGCGCAAACTGTCGCGGCTGGCTATGCCCAAAGCAGCACCCTCAGGGTCAGCGACAAGGTCGAGTTCAGGGTTCCGTGGGACATCGCTGTCAGCTTGGGGTCAGGTCGTGCTCGCGTCGGTCGGGCTTGGCGGGTCGGCTCAGGCCGCAAACTCATCACCGAGCTCGCGGGCGCGCGCTTGCGCGGCCAGCACGGCGCGCTGCACGGCCGCGCCGACCTGGTCGGCCTGCAAGCTGCTGATGGCGGCATGGGTGGTGCCGCCCTTGGACGTGACGCGCTCGCGCAGCACGGTCGGCGACTCGCTGGAGGCCAGGCCCAGGGCAGCCGCGCCGCGGCAGGTGGCCAGGGCCAGCTCGCGGCCCTGGGCTTCGCTGAGCCCCATGTCCACCGCCGCAGCCGTCATGGCCTCGACGACGTAAAAGAAATAGGCCGGCCCCGAGCCCGACAAGGCGGTGACCGCATCCAGATCGGCCTCCGCATCGACCCAGATGCAGCGGCCAGTGGGTGCCAGCACCTGCTCCACCCGGGCCCGGTCGCCAGCAGACACCGCAGCCCGGGCAAACAGGCCGGCGATGCCTTTGCCGATCAGGGCCGGCGTGTTGGGCATGGCGCGCACGATGCGCTCGCTGCCGGTCTTGGCCACCAGGGTGTCGCTGCGGATGCCCGCCATCACGGACAGGTGCAGGGCCCCGTGCAGCAATCCGGCCAGAGGCGCGGCCGCTTCGCCAAAGAGCTGGGGCTTGACCGCCCAGACCACCAAGCCCGCCTCGGCCAGACTGGCATCGGCGGCGGCGAGCACATGGAGGCCCGGGAAATCGGCCTGCAGGCGAGCGCGCTGCGGCTCATAGGGCTCGACCACCCAGACCCGCGCCGGGTTCAGGCCGGCCCGCAGCAAGCCGCCGATGATGGCGCTGGCCATATTGCCGCCGCCAATGAAAGCTATGGGTGAACTCATGGCTGACGCCGCTTCCTGCTCATGGGATGGAGGTCGAAGTGTAGGCGCGCCGCGCAGGACTCGGGCCCGGCACCGATGGTCAAGCCGGCCGACACCGGCTACGCTGCCCGCGTCGCGAAAGTTCCCAAACCACAAGACGCGACGGAGGAGAAACCACCATGACCGAGACCCACGAACTGCCCGCTCCTGCCATGGAGCCCCTGCGCGACTACCGCGAACTGCCGCCCGAGCAGATGCTGGCCCAGGCGCGCGCCCACTACCAGCAGCAGTTGCGCCGCCGCACCGTGCGCGATTACGACAGCCGGCCCGTGCCGCGCGAGGTGATCGAGCAATGCCTGCTGGCCGCCGGCACCGCGCCTTCGGGCGCCAACCAGCAGCCCTGGCATTTCGCCGTCATCAGCGACCCGGCGATCAAGCATCAGATCCGCATCGAAGCCGAGGAAGAGGAGCGCACCTTCTACAACGGCCGCGCCCCCGAGGAATGGCTGCGCGCGCTGGCGCCCCTGGGCACCGACGCCAACAAGCCTTTTCTGGAAGAGGCGCCGCTGCTGATCGCCATCTTTGCGCAGAAGTACGGCATCGACGCCCAGGGCGAGCGCTACAGCCACTACTACGTGCCCGAGTCGGTGGGCATTGCCACCGGCTTCCTCATCAGCGCCCTGCACGACGCCGGCCTGGCCACCCTGACCCACACGCCCAGCCCCATGGGCTTTCTGAGCAAGATCTGCGGCCGGCCGGAATCAGAAAAGCCGGTCATCCTGCTGGTCGTGGGCTACCCCAAGCCGGGCTGCCTGGTGCCGGTGCATGGTGGCATCAAGAAGCCGCTGGAGGCGATCAGCAGCTGGTTCTGATCACTCGCTCGCCAGCTTCTCCAGCAGCCGCCGCTCCCAGGCCGGCTGCTCGTTGACCGAGATCCAGCCCGAGGCTTCGCTGCGGTACACATAATGCGGCGCACTGGCGGCATTGGCATAGCGCTGGCGCAGCGGTGCCAAGCTGGCCTTGGCCTGCTCGGGGCGGCCCAGGCGGGCCTGGGCGGCGCCCTGGATGATGAGGGCCAGGTCGGTCCAGGGGTTCAGGGCCAGGGCGGCCTCGGCCTGGCGCAGAGCCGAAGCGGCGTCGCCGCTCAACAGCGAAGCCCAGGCCTGCAGCGCCAGCACGCCGGCGTCCTTGGGGTCCAGCAGCGCCGCTTCCTTGAGCTGGGCGCGGGCGGGCTCCAGGCGGCCGGCGCGCAGCAGGTCGCGGGCCAGGTCACGGCGCAGCTCGACCAGGCCGGTGCGCAGGCGCAGGGCCTGCTCGTAGACGGCAAAGGCCTCGTCCCAGCGCTCGGCCTGGGCCAGGGCGGCGGCCTTGCCCCAGAGGGCCTCGGGGCTGTCGCTCTGATAGGCCAGGGCCGACTCAAACGCCGCCAGGGCCGGCGCGGCCGCACCCAGGCGCAGCTGATGCCCACCCAGGGCCAGGTCAACGCGCTGCCGGTCTTCGCCCTCCAGACCTTGCGCCTGTGCGCTCAGGCGGGCCGTCAGCTCGGCCAGGGGCTGGCCGCTGTGCCACAAAGCCTCCAGCGCTGAGCTCAGCACCGCGCCGCTGCGCGGATAACGCGTTTGCACCTCGGCAGCCAGACGGCGCACGGCGTCCGCATCCGCGGCCAAGGACGCGCCGTAGAGCGCCGCCGTCAGCACCAGCTCGTCCTGCGGCGCCACGCTGCGGGCGCGTTCGAAAAAGCCGCGGGCCGCGGCCAGCTCGCCGGACTCCAGGCGATGGTGGCCGGCATTGACCAGGGCGATGGGCAGGCTGGCGCGGGTGTCGGTCTGATTGAAGAGGCGCTGCACCAGGGCCAGCAGTTCCGGGTCCTGAGCCTGCAGACGCTCGCGCACGATCTCGCGCGTGTCGAAGGCATCGCGGCGCGGCGAGTCAAGCGCGTTGGCGCCCTCGGCGAAATACTCCCAGACCGAGCCACCGGCATAGCGAGACAGAAAGCCGTTCTTGCTGCGCTCATCGCGCAGCTTGGCGCGGCGGTACAGCTCCTGGATCTCGCGCGCGGCGTCGGCCGTCAGCACGCCGTGGACCTGGTGGCTCAGCTCATGCAGCACGGTGTTGTAGCGGCCGAAGATGGAGCGCTCGACGTCCTCGATGCCGGTCACGGTGTTGAAGCCGCCCATGCCGCGCACATCGTCCCAGAGCCGCGAGTCGTAGCCGATGCGCTGGTCCTTGAGCGCCAGCGCGCCGGGGGTTTCGGACAGGCGCATGTCCAGGGGCTTGATGAAATGCGTGGCGCCGCCCTCGACCAGCACCGGAATGAAGGCCTTCCAGGGTGCCAGCGACAGGGCCACGCGCTTCTGGTGGCGTGGCGAGAGCTGCGCCCAATTCAGCACATAGCGCTCGATGGCGGGCACCTGCGGCATGGGCGTGGCGGCGAAGCGGGCTTCGTCGGCCGCGCGGTGTGGGTCCTGGCGCAGGCGCAGGCCTTCGATGGCCTTGGCCAGCACGGCATGGGCGCGGCCATGGCCGGGACAACGTGCCAGGGAGCTGGCGGCCAGGCGGCGCGCGGCCAGCAGATCGCCGCGGTCAAAGGCACGCGCGGCGCGGCGGATCAAGGTGTTGGCGGCAGCAAAAGCGGCCGGCGCCTCAGCCGCCAGCTCGCTGTAGTTCTTGCGGGCATAGCCATTGCCCAGGTGGTAATGCGCTTGCTCGTGGAAGGGATCCAGGGCCACGGCGCGCTCGGCGGCGGCCACCGCCTCGGCCGTGCGGCCCAGGCGGATCAGGGTCTCGGCCAGGGCTTGCTCGCCATCGGCACTGGGCTGCAGGGCCAGGGCTTGCTGGTGCAGGGCCAGGGCCGCGTCGTAGTCACGCCGCTGGTAAGCCAGCTGGCCCTGGCCGCGCAAGACGCTGGCGCGTTCGGCCGGGCTGCGCGCGCTGTGCTGCGCCCGCTGCAGGCAGGCCTCGGCCCGCCCGAAATCGCGCAGCTCCAGGGCCAGGCGCGCGGCGGCCAGCAGGTCGGCGGCCGTGGCTGCAGCGCCATCCTCCAACACCGCGGCCGTGCGGCGGCCGACCTCGGCCAGGTTCTCGCTGGCGAACAGCCAGCGGTAGAGCAGCTCGCCGGCCTCGCTGTCCAGCGCCTGGCCGGCCGCATGGCGGCGCAGCAGCAGCTGCAAGGCCGGCCGCGCGGCGCGGTAGTCCTGCACTTGCAGCTGCTGGCGCAGGCGCTGCCATTCGATCGGCCCCGGCAACGCAGCCGATGCGGAGGCTGGCGCGTGGGTGGGGACTGGACCCTGGGCTTGCGCCAAGGGGTTCAGCGACAGGGACAGCAGCACGGGCAGTGCCGCAAGGGCGGGGCGTCGAAAGGCAAGCAGGGGCATGGCGGGCAAAACCTCGGAGTCAGGCACGGATCGCGCGAAAGCATACGTGCTGCGGCTGGGGGCGGCCCGCCGCTTGGGCGAAGTAGAAACCGTCCGTTCGGGAATTCCCCCACCGTCTGTTCATGGGGTGTCGCGCTGGTGGTGTTAAGTTAGCCATTGTTGGTTTTTCAGCGCGCGCGGGCGCCTTATGCCGAATTTCACCGAACACCCCAAGCATCTCGACACCTTGCTGCGCAGGCACCTGCCTGAGCTGTTGGGCGACATCGAACCTCAGGCCATCGAAGTCCTGCTGCCCCACCTGGAATGGGTGGAAGTGCCGGCCGGCCAGGCCTTGATGACCCAGGGGGAAGCGGGCGACGCCATGTACCTGCTGCTCAGCGGCCGGCTGCGCACCTATATCAGCAACGAATTCGGCGAGACGCGCACCGTGCGCGAGATCGGGCGCGGCCAGATCGTCGGAGAAATGAGCCTGTTCACCGACGAGCCACGCTCGGCGACCCTGGTCGCCATCCGCGACTCGGTCTTGGTGCGCCTGGCCAAGGAGCGCTTCAATCAGCTGCTCTCCATCAGCGAAAAAGTGTCGATTGCGCTGACGCGGCAAATCATCCTGCGGCTCAAGACCGAAGGCTCCCGTTCGCTGCCGGACAAGCCCGTCACCATCGGCGTGCTGCCGATCACGGTCCAGGTGGACCATGCCCGCTTCGCGAGCAATCTGGCCCAGGAACTCGCAGGCTTTGGCCGCGTGGCCCTGGTGTCGGCGCAGAGCATTGGCACCGATCTGAACGACCCGACGATTTGCGAACGGCCAGGGTCGGATACCGCGGCCACCCGCCGCATTGCGGTGCACCTCGATCAGATCGAGGCCGAGAACGATTTCGTCCTCCTGGTCAGCGACAGCGAAGCCAGCCCCTGGACCGAACGCTGCTGCCGCCATTGCGATGAGTTGCTGCTGCTCGCCGATGCCGATCAAGCGCCGCAACTGCACCCGATCGAGCAGCAGTGCCTGATCAGCCGGCCGCCGCGCACGGACGCCACCGAGATCCTGGTCCTGCTGCACCCGAGCGAGCGCCAGTCGCCGCAGGGAACCCAGGCCTGGCTGGCGCGCCGGCCGCTGGCCGACCATGTCCACATCCGCCCACAGCTTCCGCGCGACTTCAGCCGGCTGGCCCGTCTGGTCAGCCGCAACGGCGTCGGCCTGGTGCTGGCCGGCGGCGGGGCCAGGGGCCTGGCCCATATCGGCATCTACCGCGCCTTGCTCGAACGCAAGATCGAGATCGATCTGGTCGGCGGCACCAGCATCGGCGCGGTGATGGCTGCCTTGGTGGGCATGGACCGGCCACTGGACTTGATGACCACCGTCGCCCGGCGCGCCTTTGCCAGCAACCCGACCGGCGACTTCAACTGGCTGCCCATGATTTCCCTGATTCGCGGGCGGCGCCTGCGGCGCGTGGTCGAGGGCTCCATCCTGGAGCTGACGGGCCACGCCGCGCAGGCCGAGGACTTGTGGAAGAACTTCTTCTGCGTCGCCTCCAACTACTCTCAAGCCCGCGAGCAGGTGATCAAACAGGGCTCGCTGCTGAAGTCCTTGTTGGCCAGCGTGGCCATCCCGGGCGCGCTGCCGCCTGTCATCTGGAACGGCGATCTGCTCTGCGACGGCGGCACTTTCAACAATTTGCCGGCCGATGTCATGCGCAGACGTTGGGGCATCGGCCGCGTGATCGGCGTGGACCTGGACAGCAACAAGGCCCGCCGTTTCGATTTTGAAGAGGTGCCGGGCAGCCTGGCCTTGTTGCGCGACAAACTGCGGCCGCGCGCCCAGCGGCGCTTCCGCCTGCCGGCCCTGTCGGCCTTGCTGATGAATGTCACCGTGCTGTGCAGCACCTCGCGCCAGCGCGAGGTGCGCAAGCTGATCGACCTCTATTTCAATCCACCCTTGAGCCGCATCGGCATGTTGCAATGGAGCCGCTTCGACGAGCTGGTCCAGCTGGGCTACGAGCATGGCTGCGAGGTTCTTGACGCCAAACCCGGCGCGACCGCTTAGTCATCGCTTAGGCATCGCTCAGGCTTCAGCGATCACGCATCAACTGGGAAACCGCCATGGCAAGCTATCCGGGCAACACCACCGTCAAGCCTTCGGCCGAAGGCATTCTGAGCCGCCTAGCACAGAAGTGGGAGCAGCGCTTTCGCTCCGTGGGTGAAGAGGAGGCGGGCCCGTCCATCGACCCGCGTTTGCAGGCTTTCGCCGCCAAGATCTGCACGGCGGAGCAGGCGGTCAGTCATATCAAGCCCGGTGACCATGTGTTCGTCGGCACGGCTTGCGCCACGCCGCGCAGCCTGGTCGAGGCCTTGGAGGCGCTGGCCTACGCGCCACAAGATGTGGAGTTGCTGCACTTCCTGACCGACCGCGCGGTCCAGTTTGACGACACGGGCAAGCCCCGGACCAAGTACCGGCACCGCTGCTTCTTTGTCGGCCAGGACATGCGCGCCGCGGTCAAGCTGGGGCTGGCGGACTATGTGCCGATCTCGATCGCGCGGGTGCCGCAGCTGATCGCCATCGGGCGGATTCCGCTCGACGTCGCCCTGATCCAGGTGTCCATGCCCGATGAGTTCGGCTATGTGTCCTTGGGCGTCTCGGTCGACATCACGCCGGCGGCCGTGGCCAAAGCGCGCCTGGTGATTGCCGAGATCAACCCCAATATGCCTCGCTCCATGGGAGATTCGACCCTGCATGTCGGCGAGATCGACCATCTGGTGCCGGTGGACACGCCGGTGATCGAATACCTGCACGAGGTCCAACAGACCGAGGTGGTGGAGAAGATCGCGCGCTACATCGGCAGCGTGATCGACGACGGCTCGACCCTGCAAATCGGCATGGGCCGTTTCAGCAACGAGGCGCTCAAGTACCTGACCGACCGGCAGGATCTGGGCATCCACTCCGACGTGATCACCGATGCCATCATCCCGCTGCTGGAGCGCGGCATTCTCACGGGCCAGCGCAAGAGCACGCAACGCGGCAAGATCGTCACCAGCTTTGCCATGGGCTCACGCCGGCTCTACGATTTGATCGATGGCAACCCCATGTTCTCCTTCCAGCCCATCGAAGTCGTTTGCGACGCTTTCACGCTGGGCTCGCAGCACAAGCTGGTTTCGGTGACGCAGGCCTTTGCCGTCGACCTGACCGGTCAGGTCTGCGTCGATCAACTGCACGGCGACTTCTACAGCGGCCTGGCCGCACAGGCCGAGTTCCTGCAGGGCGCCTCGCGCTCAGCCGGTGGCAAAGCCATCATCTGCCTGCCGTCCACCGAGGAAGACGGCGAAAGCTCACGCATCCGCGCCGCCCTGAGCGCCGGCGAGAGCGCGACCATCGCGCGCAGCGATGTGCACTATGTGATCACCGAATACGGCATCGCCTATCTGTTCGGCAAGTCGGTCCGCGAACGGGCCCTGGCGATGATACAAATCGCCCACCCCAAGGTGCGCCAGGCCTTGTTCGACCAGGCGCAGGCCTTGGGCTATGTTCCGGCCGACCAGACCTTGCGCAATCTGCAGGCCTATGCCGTCGAGGACGAGCGGCAGCTGCAACTCAAGGACAAGCGCCCGGTGCTGCTGCGCCCGACGATGCCGACCGATGGCGACGCCATCCGCGATCTCTTCCACCACCTGCCCAAGCACGACGTCTACACGCGTTTCTTCCGCCAACTGCGCGGCATTTCCAGTCGTGATGTGCAACGCCTGTGCAATCTGAATTCGGAGACCGAGGTCGGCATGGTCGCCTGTGTCGGCACACGCGAGCACCCCGTCATCATTGCGCACGCCATGTATGTCATCGACCCCAGCACCAATCTCGCCGAGACCGCGTTCATGGTGCACCCCGACTGGCAGGGCCAAGGCCTGGGCGCCCTCTTGCAGGAGCGCATGAGCGAACACGCCCGGCTGCGCGGCGTGCGTGGCTTCGTGGCCGAAGTGCTGAGCAATAACGAACGCATGATTCGCCTAGCACGCAGCCTGAGCAGCAATATTCAGCTGGAAAGCATGGGCTCCTCGGTGCGGATCACCAGCCTGCTCTAGACCCGGCGCAGCCTCAGGGCTGCAGCAGGCGACGCTTCCCGCATCCCGATGCAAAATTCGGCACCCCGGCCCCAGCCCCAGCAGCGAGCAACTTCTTGAACGAGTGGTTCACACACCTGAGCACCTTGGCCAGCGCATGGCTGAGCAGCGTGCTCGCTTCGCCACAGCAGATGCTGGCTCATCTGGCCGCCGCCATCGCCATTGGCTTGATCATGGCAGGCGCGCTGGCCAAGACCATGTCGCCCTTGCGCTGGCTGGCCGCCGGCAGCAATGTGGGCCTGATGGTTTACGGCGCCCTGCGGCCATCGCCGATCACGTTTTGCATCGCTGCGGTGCTGCTGCCGGTCAATCTGTACCGGGCGGCCGAGGTGAGCCGGCTGACACGCCGGGTGCGCAGTGCCGAAGCGGCCGGCGACAGCGCCGGCTTGTGGCTCAAGCCCTATATGAAGGCCCGAAAGCTCAAGGCCGGCCAGACCCTGTTCAGCAAGGGTGACGCCGCCGAGCACCTGTTTCTGTTGGTGGACGGCGAACTGGAATTGGTCGAATTGGGCAAGACCCTGGAAGCCGGCCATATCTTTGGCGAGATCGCCTTGTTCTCGCCCGAACGCGTTCGCACCCACACGGTTCGCTGCCTGAGGGCCGGCACCGTCCTGCAAATCCACGACAGCACGGTCCGCCAGCTCTATTTTCAGGACCCGGCCTTCGGCTTTCATTTACTCAACCTGCTGGCCAACCGGCTCAGCAGCGATGTGCAGCGCGCCCAGACCCAGCTGCAAGGCGCAGACCGTGATCTGGGCAAGATCAGCTGAATTGCCAAGTTATTTTTTAGCCACTTTCGGGCGCTGAAGACTGCGACAGAAGGGGCAAGGCGCAAGCCAACTCGGGCAGATCTGCGGGCCCGGCGCGGCGCGATTCTGTCGACACCCGCAGCCGCAGGGTGACAGGGCCTGCTGCAGCTTCCTAGAATGCAGGCCATATGCCAGGGCAATCGCCTTGCCCGCACCGGATTCATGGTTCCAGATGTCTGAGATTCGCGCACTGCTGCTGACCGACGTGGTGGACAGCACCAAGCTTTCCGAAGAGTTGGGCGACCAGGCCATGGCCGAGGTCTGGCTGCAGCACGACCGGCTGGCGCGCGACCTCCTGCCCGTGTGGCGAGGCCGCGAGATCGACAAGACCGACGGCATGCTGCTGCTGTTTGAACGTTGCGAAGACGCGCTGCACTATGCCCAGGCCTACCACCAGGCCCTGGCCCAGCTGCCGGTGGCGCTCAAGGCGCGGGCCGGCCTTCATGTCGGCGCCGTGATTCTGCGCGAGAACTGCCCTGAAGATGTGCAGCGAGGTGCCAAGCCACTGGAGGTGGAGGGCCTGGCCAAGCCCACGGCGGCACGCATCATGTCGGTCGCCGGCGCCGGCCAGACCCTGCTGAGCGCGGAAGCTCGGGCGGCCCTGCCCGACAGCGAGCTTCCGATCGAGTCGCATGGCCATTGGATGATGAAGGGGGTGTCCGAGCCCATCGAACTGTTCGAAGCGAGCCTCGACGGCGCTGGGTTCACCGCACTGGCCGATGGCGAGAAGGTCTACCGCGTGATTCGCTCGGGCGAGCGCTGGTTGCCGGTCCGCGAGATCCCGAACAACCTGCCTCAACAAGCGAGCAGCTTCGTCGGCCGGGACCAGGAACTGCGCGACATCAAAAAGCTGCTCGGCAGCGCCCGCCTGGTGACCCTGCTGGGCATGGGCGGCCTGGGCAAGACCCGGCTCAGCCTGCAAGCGGCCGCCGAGTTGATGCACCAGTTCCCGGACGGCGTCTGGTTTCTGGATCTGGCGCCCATCACCGACCCGGAGCTCGCACTGAGCGAAGCGGCACAAGTCCTGGGCGTGCGCGAGGAACCGGAATGCAGCTTGCTGCAATCGGTCTGTGCGCATCTCAAGCATCGCCGGGTCTTGATGATCTTCGACAACTGCGAGCACCTGATCAAGCCGGCGGCCGCGCTGGCCCATGCGGTCATGCGCGCCGCACCACATGTGCGCCTGGCAGCGTCGAGCCGCGAAGCGCTGAACATTCCCGGCGAGCGCACTTATCCCATCCTGCCCCTGGCGCTCCCGCCGGTCGGCGCCTCGATGGCGGTGCTGATGGCATCGCCCGCGGTGCGGCTCTTCGTCGACCGGGCCCAGGCCCACAAGCCCAGCTTCACGCTGGATGAGGATCAAGCACCGGCCGTGGCCGAGCTGGTTGCAAGGCTGGAGGGCATTCCCCTGGCGCTGGAACTGGCGGCCGCCCGGGTAAGGATGTTGTCGGTGGCCGAGATCAATCGCCGCCTGGACGACCGCTACAAACTGCTGACCGGCGGTTCACGCGTGCTGCAGCATCGCCAGCAGACCTTGCGCGCCCTGGTGGACTGGTCCTACGACATGCTGAGCGATGTCGAACGCAGCCTGCTGCAAGGCCTGGCGGTGTTCAAAGGCGGCTTTGACCTGGAAGCCTGCGAAGCGGTGTGCGGCCAAGACCCGATCGCGCCGGAAGACGTGCTCGACCTCTTGGGCGCCCTGATCGAAAAGTCGCTGCTGATGCAGGTCGAAACCGAAGAGTCTTCGCGCTACAAGATGCTGGAGACGATCCGCGACTATGCGCTGGAGAAGCTCAACGACAGCGAGCGCGCAGCTGAGCTCAGCGCCGGCCACTGCCTGTATTTTTTCGAACTGGCCAAGCAAGGGCGCAATGGCATGCGGGGGCCGCAACAGGGCGAATGGCTGGCCCGCCTGGAAAGCGAGCATGACAATCTGCGCGCGGCGGTGAACCTGGCCATGGCCGAGCACGGGCCGGTCGACCCCATCATTGCCGTCAAGCTAGCCGTGGCCCTGCAGGGCTTCTGGATCTTGCGCGGCCATGTCAGCGAAGGCCGGGCCAGCCTGCAAGCCATGCTCAAGCTGCCGGCGGTTCAGGCCTCGGACATGGTGCATGGGTTCGCGCTGTATGTGGACGGCTGCCTGGCCTGGAGCCAGAGCGACCACAAAGCGGCCTTAACGAATCTGAGCACCTGTCTGGACTTGCGTCGCAAGCTCGGCAAGCCGGAGGAAACCGCCGCCACTTTGTCGACGCTCGCGGTGGCCCGCCTCAGCTGTGGCGACGCTCAAGGCGCGCTCAAAGCGGCCACCGAAAGCCTGACCTTGTTTCAAGAATGCGCTTACGCGATTGGCGAGACGACGGTTCGATTGCAACTCGGTCAGATTGAGACTTATCTGGGCCATTGGCCGCAAGCCGAGGTGCACTTGCAAGCGGCTTTGCAGCTGGCCCGCCAGATCAAAAACCCCGAGACCGAAGCCGAAAGTGAGCTGGCCTTGGGTCAGCTCGCTTTCTACCAAGCTGACCTGGCCGCAGCAGAAGCGGCCCTGGCGCGTTCGCTGAAGATTTGCCTGAACGCGGGTGACCGGCGCGGTGCGGCCAATGCGCTCGCCTGGCAGGGCAAGCTCGATGTGCAAGCCGCCCGCCTGCCCCTGGCCCGCAGCCGGCTGGCCGAGGCTTTGACGGCCTTCAATGCCTTTGAAATGCGCGAGCAGCTGATCGCTTGCCTCGAGGACCACGCGGCCTTGGGGCTGGCACTGGGCCAAGCTCAACAGGCCTGCGCACTGGCGTCCGCCGCCGAACAGCTGCGCCGCAAGGCCGGCCTGCCTTTGCCTGAGCATGCACACCGGCTTTGGCTCAGCCGGCAGGCCGAGCTGAAGGCCGCCATCCCGGACGCCTCGGCATTTCAAGAGGCCTGGCAAGCAGCGCAGGACTGGGACACCGCCGAGGCTTTGCGTCAGGCACTCGCCCTGTCCATGCCCGAGGGCCTGCGAACCTGAGGCCGGGCTGCGCCCGGCTCGCGTTCAAAGCCGGCGCTTGTTGCTGCGCGAGCTCAAACCCAGTCCAGCCAGGGCCGCCAGCAAGAGGCCCGGGCTGGCCGGCTCGGGCACCGAATTGGCTGTCGGGACTTCGGCCAAAAAACGGAACTCATGGGTCTGGGAATTCACCAGCGTGCTGCGTCAGGCGCGAGCGCAGCTGGCGCTGGCCTTTGGGTCTTCAGACAGCGCCCTCAGCTTGGCCGCTGGCACCGACTGCCTGCGTGAACAGGCTCAGCTGGCGCGTTCGCCCACAGCCGAACTGACCTGGCAGGCTTTTCTTCAGCGCCTGCAAGATGCCATGTCACCCGAGGCGCATGCCACGGCTTGGCAGCAGGCCTGGGGTAGCGGCACCTCAGAGTTGATGCGCCTCGCCCAGGGCTTGCGAGCAGATGGTGGTGGGGCGATTCAGGCTTGACGTCGGCCTGCGGCCAGCAGCATCAGACCGAGTGCAGCCAGGGCCAGACTGCCGGGCTCGGGCACTTGGTTGTTGGCAGGGACGCCGGTAGGTTCGATGGTGTCGACCGGCCAACCGTCATTGTCCAGGTTGCGGCTTATGCGATAGCCGATGGCCGCACCGCTGTTGTCGTAGCCGAGTTTGCTGACGGCGTTGTCGTCGTAGTTGTAGATGGTGGCCACCGCGCCGACCGTGTCGGCCACGCCGTCGAAGTTGATGCAGCCAAAGCCGCAGCTGGTGCCCACCTGGATGTAAGGCATGAAGTGGTAGCCCACGCTGGCGAAGTTGAACAGCTTGCCCGGCGCAATGGTGCCGCCCTCGAAGTCGTTGAAAAAGGCGGCACCGGCGATGTTCGTGGAGATGCCCATCACGAAGCCATCCACCACCGTCATCTGCAACACGTCCAGGTTCAACACCTTGTTCTCAAAGACGGCCGGCGCGCCGGTGGCGTAGATGCGGAAATCGATGTTGACCGGCACCGCGTTACAGCCAGGGACAGAGCCGTCCAGGTTCACGGTGACCTGGCCCGGTGCATTGCCGATGCAACTGTCGGCCACGTTGAAGCTGAAGTCGTACTCGTAGGACACGCCCGGCAAAACCGCGCCGAACTGCGGGTCGAAATTGCCGGTCACGACGCCCGCTTGCGCAGCGCCGCTCAGGGCCAGGCTGGCACCCAGCAAGCACGCCGCAAATCCCTTGCGCACCGACACGCCGCCCCAGCTCTTCAAGCCCAAGTTGTTTTCCATCATCTGTCTCTTTCAATGATTCGGGGCCAAGGACGCTGATTCGGCATCGCCCGTGTTGTCGCAAAGCAATGGCCTCTGCCCTATCCGCTCCAACAAGGCGAACGGCGCGCAGGCCAGGGCGAGAGGTTACTGGATGTGAGCCACTATTCACCCCCCGCGAACAAGTGGAATATTCCCGCCGCGAAGTGCCGGACGGGTCGCCAGCCAACAGAAAAAGAAAAGCCACCCGAGGACTCGGGTGGCCAGAGCGAACCGGCTTCCAGGAACGGTGCGTCAACCCGGAAGTTTCACGAGGGAAGCGGGAATTGCGTGAGTCGAGGCCGCAGCCAATGGCGCTGAGACGGCCGCAGCCGATGCCCAGTGGCATCGGCGAGGTTTGAAGCGTCAGGGGCAAGGTCTGGGCCGCGCAAGCCCGCGTAGGCCTAGTTGCCAACATGGATCTAACCTTGAAGCGAGAGCATGTCGTGCTCATCGGCGCTGCGGAACAGCCAGGGCCGACCTCGTGAAATATCCGGGTTAAGACCTCAGTGCAGGCCGGCCAGCAGTGCCGCGTTGCCGCCAGCGGCCGCGGTGTTGATGGTCAAGGTCTGCTCGGCGCTGAAGCGGTATTGCTGCAGCGGGTCATGCACCTCCTGCGCAGTGATCAGGGGGCGGATGGCGGCGTCACCGGCGGCCAGCTGGCGCAGCAAGGCGCGCTCGGCCGGGCGGTCGGGTGCGGCCAGCACCACGCCGGCGACGCGCTCGTCGTCGAGCAAAGCAGCCACCGTGGCGCTGCCTGCCTGAGGCAGGATCAGCAAGGCCTCGGCCGGCAGACCGGCGGCACGCAGCCGGGCTTGCACCAGCTCAGCCTCGGCCGGCGCATCGCAGAGCAGGGCCACGCTGTTACCGGCCACCAGGGCCGCGGCCAGGCTCAGGGCCAGCTCGGGCAGAGCAGCGGACTGCGCCAGCAGCAGCAGCACGCCGCGGGCATGCAGACGCAGCTCATTGCTCTCGCCAGTGGGGCCGGGCAGGCGCAGGTCGGCCAGCACGCGCTCGGCCAGGCTCAAGCGAGCATTGACAGACAGGCCACCGGCCTGGCCTTCGAAGGCACGGCGCAGCACTGTCGCACGCTCGGCCAGCGGGCGTGAGGCCCAGGCCTCGTGGCCCGCAGCCAGGGCGGCCACGGTGGCGGCCAAGCCGGCCGTAGCGGCGGCCTCGGGCTTCAAGCCGGCACCTGCGGCAGGCGCCACCACATGCGGCAGAGCGCAGAAGCGGTAGAGGTAGTTCGGGCCGCCGGCCTTGGGGCCGGTGCCGGACATGCCTTCGCCGCCGAAGGGCTGGACGCCGACCACGGCGCCGATGACATTGCGGTTGACGTAGACGTTACCGATGCGGGCCAACTCGGCCAGGCGCAGGGCGCGGCTGTCGATGCGGGTCTGGATGCCCAGGGTCAGGCCATAGCCGAGCGCGTTGATCTGCTCGACCACCGCGTCGACATCGCCGCCCCAGCGCACCACATGCAGCACCGGGCCGAAGATTTCCTGGCGCAGGCTGCCGATCGAGGCAATCTCGAAGGCCACGGGCTGGATCAGGCGCGGCAGGGCGTCATGCACCGGCGCTTCGGCGATCAGTTTCGCCTCGCGCTTGAGGCGGGCGACGTTCTTGGCGATGTTGTCGAAGGCCTCGTCGTCGATGACCGGGCCGACATCGGTGGCCAGCTCGGCCGGGCGGCCGACCCACAGCTCTTGCAACGCGCCCTTGAGCATCTCGATCACGCCGTCGGCAATGCTCTCGTGCACGCACAGCAGGCGCAGGGCCGAGCAACGCTGGCCGGCCGAGCGGAAGGCCGATTGCACGACGGCATCGACCACTTGCTCGGGCAGGGCGGTCGAGTCGACCACCATGGCATTCAAGCCGCCGGTCTCGGCGATCAGGGGCACGACCGCGCCGTCCTTGGCGGCCAGGCTGCGGTTGATGATCTGCGCCACTTGCGTGGAGCCGGTGAAGCAGACGCCGGCGGTCTGCGGCGCCGCCACCAGGCCGGCGCCGACGGTTTCACCCGGGCCGTGCAGCAGCTGCAGCGCCGTCTGCGGCAGGCCGGCGGCGTAGAGCAGCTCGACGAACTGCTGGGCCACAAAAGGCGTTTGTTCAGCGGGCTTGGCGGCCACGGTATTGCCCGTCACCAGGGCGGCGACGACCTGGCCGGCAAAGATGGCCAGGGGAAAGTTCCAGGGGCTGATGCAGACGAAGACGCCACGGCCTTGCATACGCGGGCCGTCGAGTTCCGCCTGGTCGGCGTAGTAGCGCAGAAAGTCGACGGCTTCGCGGACTTCGGCCACGCAGTCGCCTTGGGTCTTGTAGGCTTCCTTGACCAGCAGGGCACAGAACTCGTGGATGCGGCCGTCCAGCAAATCGGCGGCGCGACGCAGGATGTCGGCGCGCTCATGAGCGGGTGTGGTGTTCCAGGGCGTGAAGCCGGCTTGCAAGCGGACCATGGCCTCGCTGACCTGCTCGGCCGTGGCTTCGGGCACGGGCTTGATCTCGCTGCGGGCCAAGGCGTCGAGGTAGGCCTGGCGCTGGGCCAGATCGGTCAGGTCGGCGCCGGTGGAGTTGGCGCGGCCTTCGCCCTTGGGGTCTTGATAGAGCGAGCGCGGCAGCGGCAGGGCGCTGTAGGGCTGAACTTGCTCGACCGGCGAGCCGAGCAGCTCGGGCACCTGCACGTTGACATCGGCCAGCTGGTGAACGAAGGACGAGTTGGCGCCGTTTTCAAGCAGGCGGCGCACCAGATAGGCGAGCAGGTCGCGGTGTTCGCCGACCGGAGCGTAGACGCGGCAGGGAATCGTGCCGGCCTTGAGCACCTCACGGTACACGCCTTCGCCCATGCCGTGCAGGCGCTGCATTTCGAACTTGGCATTGGCCGAGGTGGCCATCTGCACGATGGCGGCGATGGTGCCGGCGTTGTGGCTGGCGAACTGCGGGTAGATCACATCGGCGTGTTCGATCAAGGCCTGGGCGCACGCCAGATAGGACACATCGGTGTGCTGCTTGTGCGTGAACACGGGGTAGGCGGCCAGGCCCAGCTCCTGGGCGCGCTTGATTTCGCCGTCCCAATACGCGCCCTTGACCAGGCGCACCATGAAGCGCAGATGGTGCTTCTTGGCGATGGCAGCCACCTCGTGGATGACGGCCAGAGCGCGGGTCTGGTAGGCCTGCACGGCCAGGCCGAAGCCGCGCCACTGCGGGTAATGGCTGGCGATGCGGGCGGCCAGGGCGTCCAGCACATCGAGCGAGAGTTCGAGGCGGTCCACCTCCTCGGCGTCGATGGTCAGGTTGATATTGGCCTGCGCGGCCAGGGTGATCAGCTCCCAGACGCGCGGCAGCAGCTCGGCGAACACGCGCTCGCGTTGCAGCACTTCATAGCGCGAGAACAGGGCGCTGAGCTTGATCGAGATGC
The DNA here is from genome assembly GCF_025717675.1 of Paucibacter sp. DJ2R-2. Lineage (GTDB taxonomy): Bacteria > Pseudomonadota > Gammaproteobacteria > Burkholderiales > Burkholderiaceae_C > Paucibacter_A. The sequence goes on along the minus strand of NZ_JAJIRT010000001.1, from coordinate 1,562,090 downwards.
CGTCCGCCGCTTCCGGCGAATCGGCCTTGGCGCCGGCGGCAATGGCCTTGATGGCGCCAACGTAGGCGGCCTGATAGCGGCGCGCATCGGCCTCGGTGCGGGCGCCCTCACCCAGCATGTCGTAGCTGAAGCGCAGCATGGGCTGGGCCTTGCGTGCCGAGCTGGCCTCGTCCATGGCTTCGCCGATATTGCGGCCCAGCACGAACTGTCGGCCCAAGAGCTGGATGGCGCGCACCGTGGCGCCCACCACGGTTTGCGCGCCCAAGCGGGTCAGCAAGCCGCCCTGGCCTTCGGCATCGGGCAGGAACTTCTTGGACAGGGAGATGGCCGAGGCCGAGAGGCTGGACCAGAGCTTGTGCGGGCCGTCCGAGCCGCCGTCAAACTGGCCGCGGCCCAGCTGGTCGGCCGTCAGGGCGATGGCGGTGGGGGCGTCGGGCACGCGCAGCAGGGCCTCCGCCAGGCGCATCAGGGCCAGGCCTTCGGAGCTGGTGATGGGGTATTCGCGCAGCAGCGATTCCATGGCCCAGAAGGGCGCGGGGTTGGCGCGCACCTGCTCCACCCAGGGGCGGGCTTGCTCGATGACGGCGGGCCAATTCAGGCCAGCGCCCAGGCTCTGAGCCAGCGTGTTGACCACGCCGATCTCGTCGCGATAGGGGTCGGGCAGGCGGGCGGCTTCGGGCAGCAGGGCGAAAGCGGTCATGGAAAACCTCGTAATGGGCGAAACTAGCGAAGCGTCGAACTTTATGTGTGCTGGCCCTGAATTAAATTCAGAACATCAGCACTCCCCTAGTCGAAAATTCAGCATGAGCAGCGACACCCCCACCCTGGACAAGACCGATGCCCGCATCCTGCGTGTGCTGCAGACCGACGGCCGCATCTCCAATCTGAAGCTGGCCGAGGCCGTGCACCTCTCCCCCACCGCCGTGCTCGAGCGCGTCAAGCGCCTGACCCGCGAGGGCTACATCCTGGGCTACGAAGCACGACTGAACCCGGAAAAGCTGGGCGCGGCCATGCTGGTCTTCATCGAAATCCTGCTCGACCGCACGGTACAGGACGTGATGGACAACTTCAAGGCCGCCGTCCAGGCCCGGCCGGAGATCCTGGAATGCCATCTGGTGGCCGGCGGTTTCGATTACCTGCTCAAGACCCGCGTGTCCGATATGGGCGCCTACCGCGAGTTCATCGGCAGCGTCATCTGGACCCTGCCCGGTGTGCGCGAGACGCGGACTTACGCGGTGATGGAAGAGGTGAAGAACACGACGGCGTTGCCGTTCTGAAGGGGCAAGCGACGGTGTCAGGTTTGGACTTGTGAGGCCGGCAAGGCGCGCAAGCCCAAGCGACGCATGCCCAAGGATCCAACCAAGGCACCCGAAGTCTTGCTGAACACGACAGCGCTGAAGCGGCAGCCCAGGTTCTTGAACACGGCCATGGAGGGCACGTTGGTGGCCCGCACATGCGTGACCAAGCGCTGCAGGCCCTGCTCACGCATGCCCTGCTCGGTGGCGGCGATCAGCAGCTGCGCCGCGCCACGGCGGCGGAACTCGGGCCAGGTGTAGAGAAAACCGAGGAAACCGTCGCCCGCAGACAGATGCAAAGCCAGCTTGGGATCGTCAACCTCGCAGGCCGGGCCAGTTTCGATATTGAGTTGGGCCACCACCGCCTCACCGCAGCGCAAGACATGGATGCTGCAGCCGCGCTGCAGCAGGCGCTCGGGCTCAGCCCCCGACTGAGCGGCGATCTGCGTGGCCGTGCCGGCCGGCAAGCGCGCCAGGTCAGCCAGGCTGGACAGACACTGATAGGCCCAGCCCTCCGGCAATACCGGGGCCGCCGCAGCCGGCAAAACCTTGCTGGCGAAGCGAAAGACCTCAAGCCCGCTGAGCAGCTTGAAGCCGAAGAATGCCGAGGCCGTAAGGCCACCAGGGCCGAGCAGGAAAGACAGGCGTTGATTCATGCGGTGGCGCCCGCTCAGGCCAAGGAATCCAGGCGGGCGGTCCAGGACGGCAGGGCCTTCTTGGCCACCCAGGCCAGCAGACCACCGATCAGACCCGGCTTGAACACCATCACGTCATGCAGCAAGGACGCGTCCTGCGCACCCCAGCGCTGCTTGTAGCCCGAATCGCCCTGGCCCCAGTCCAGCAAGCGCTTGCCGCGCGCGACAGCGTCCTGCAGCACGTCAAAGGTGAGGATGGAGCCGGGGCTGTGGCTCTTCCATTGCTCGTCGTAGGAGTTGGCGATGATGTAGACCGCGGTCTCGGTTTCCAGATGCGCCGAGAACGCCACCGGCTGGCCGCTGCAGCGCAGCACCCAGAACACCGCCTCCGAGTGGCCATCGGGTTGCTCACCCATCAGCGCCCAGAAACGCTGGTTGGCCGGGCCGATGAACTTCAGTTCACCGCCCTTCTTGGCCAGCCAGGATTGCGACTCGATGCCGGCCAGGGTGTCAAGGATGTCCAGCGAGCGGCCCATCACATGACGCTCCACGCTCACCTCGCCCACCGTCTTGCCCAAGCGCCGACGCGAATACTCGATGTTCTTGATCAGCGAGTTGCTGAACTTGGGCTTGAGCCCTTCCATGCCTTGCGACAGATCCAGCTCGAAGACCGCACCGGTTTCCCGGCACAGATAGCGCCAGCCCTGGCGAGTCAGCTCGCGCAGGACGGCATGCAAGGCGGCATCGCGGCTGGACACTGGCCCGAAGCGCAGCACGGCGCCCGGCGGGCGGCGTGCCAGCTCACGCCCCAGCGCCTCGGCGGCTGCCAAGCCCGGCGCTTTCTGCGCCGCTACAAACAAGGTTCGGAATGGCCAGTAATAGCCCGCCAGCGAGTGGATGGAAAACAGCGCGATCTTCTGCTGGGCGAAAGGCACAAAGGCCTGGATGGCGCCGTGCTCACGGCTCACCACATGGCACAGCGGGCCACTCCAGCCGCGCCCGGGCAAAAAGGCCTGCGCCCAGGCGCGCAAGCTCTTGGGGCTGCAAAAAGCCTGATCCTTGAACTGATGTATCGGCCAGCCACCGGCCCCGGCTTGAGACAGCTCCTCGTCGCTGATGAGCGCACGACCCTCCGATGTATTCATGTCACTTCCGACTCAAGAATCAAGACCAAGCGCGCCGGCTGCGAAACCAACTCAGGCGCCGAAACGCATCCATTGGCGAATGCGTGTCTTCAAATTGTGGCGCTCGAGAAACTCGCCGAATTTCTCGACGGCCGAATTGAAAGTCCGGTGGCTTTGCACCAATCCCCAATGGGCGAAGCTGCGGCGGATGAAAAACACATCGGCGCATTGCCGATGGCCGGTGGCAAATAGCTTTTTGTGCTCGGATTCACCTTCGGTGAAATCAAAGAACTTGTGTTTGTTCTCCGCGAATATTGTTTCCAAGGCCTGCCATTGCAGCACGGTACCCACCGACAACTTCATATAACCGGGGTCATAGCCGAGATAGGAATAAACCAGCACACCCTCTTCGATCGGGCAATACAGGTAAGAGATCGGCTTACCCTCATGGAAAATGATATAGGCGCGCACCAAATCCTGGGCTGCCAATTTCATCACCTCAGCCGTGAACTCCTCTGAATTGGGAATACCGGCATCGAGCAATTTCTCTTGATAGGTCAGGGCCGAAACCTGACGCGCCAGTTTCAGAAATTCGGCCATCTCCTCGGGGCGCGTATATTGGCGCCAGTCCAAGCTGCCCCCGCAGTGTTCGGCGAACTTCTTGATCTTGCGGTTGATGGTCGAGCGCGTCTTGGCCGAAAACTTCGCCTTGTAACCGTCAAACGACTGGTTCAGATCGATGAAGTAGCGCGGGTAATGCTGGCGCACATACACCAGATAGTTACCCTGCTTTCCCAGAACCGGCAAGGTGGCCTGCACAGGCAATGAACGAATCAAATAGCCGGCACAGTCGGCCGGCAATTCACGGTCCGGCGCGACCGGTTGCAGCACCGGCTCGCCCGGGTCCGACAGACGCACCTGGGTGCACTGCAGATTCAAATTGAATCGAAACCAAGTCCAGTCACTCAGCTGAAACTTGAAAGGTACCTGCGCGACAAACCAGGAATTCACAGATATCTCCGGCGATACGCTTGTTCCAGCGTTCGCATCCCGGTTTTCCAACGCGTGGAAACCAAGGGCAAGGGTTGGGCTTGAACCGTCCGGGCATTCAAACCATGAAAGCCCGACATATTGAAATTCGCGCGATTGTCGCTGATGAAGCGGCACAGCTTTTCGAAGCGCTTCACCACCACCGCATCGGCCCGGTTCTTGGCCGGATTCAGCAATTCGAAGTTGTGCGAGAGGATGACGAACTCGGACTGACCGCGCTCCAGGGCCTGCCACAACAGCGCTTCCATTTCAGCGCTGGAGGTGGCCGTCAACTGGGTGTGACGCAGACGACCGAAGCCATCATCGTAGACCGTCATGGGATGCTCCAGCACCCCCTCAAAAGCGCAGCAATCGGTCAGCAGAGTTCCGGGCGCCAGACCGCTGTCGGGGCCGAACATGGTGGCGTTGTAGCTGGAGTCGTGGCTCAGACCCTGGGCTTGCAAGGCTTGCAGGGTCAGGTGATTGAAGCCAAAGCTGCCGGCGCGGAAGGCATTGGGGCGCCGCGCGCCGGCCTGGGCCAGATAGTCCATGCCGATACCAATCAGCTGGGTCTGCTCGGCCAGATCAAACATCCGCAGGTACTGGCGTTTGTGCGTGCTGTTGGGAAGGATGGTCGGCCGCCCTTCGTCCACCCATTCGGTGTGGAGGTGCAATTGCACTTCATGGCCGGCCGATTCAATCAGGCCAACGACTTCCCGCAGCGGCTCGATCCCGAACCGCGCGGCGAATAGGGGCTCGACAAAAAACACGCCGGTCAGGCCATGGTCGCTCAGCAGTTTCAACTGGAAGGGCAGACCAAAATTCCCAGCAGCCGTCGGCCCGTACATATAGCTCTGGAATGCAGCGGGAAACTTGGAATCAATATCGTTCCAACCGTCACACCACACTTCTACGTCGACTGTGTAAAAAACATTGAGCATCAGCTGATCCGTCCCTTTCGCGCTGCGGGAGCATACGCGACTTGCCTTGACTTTCTATGAGGCCAAGGCACCTGCTTGCGGGTCAGAAAGCGAGGTCCTTGCGCCACCCCACCTTGGGGGGGATGCGGGTGCCAGCCCTCGCCTGCCCCCCCTCACTCCCCCATCTCACGGCCCGAAGTGTGATGGGAAGCACGCTTTGTGTCGCCGAATATGAGTTCCAGACGCCGCGCACTGGCTCCAAACCAGGCCGCCGGCACCGGCAACAATCCCACTGGAGAAGCTCATCATGCGAATTCAAGCCACGCCGAGCACCACCGCTCCTCGCAAGCCCCAGCCCGCGCCGGACTCCGAGGAGGCCAATCGCGGCTGCGGCTGGTTCGACTCCAGCTACGAGCTCAGTCAGGGCCTGGTGGTGACCGAAGACACCGATACCTGCCTCCTGCAACTCTGGGCCCAGGCACTGCAGATGGGCCGGGTCTGCCACTGATGCCAGCGCCGAACCGCAGGCACGGCAATCACGAGGGTTCGCGCTGCAGTTCCAAGCGATCGAAAGGCTGGCTGCGGCCGGACAGCTGCAGCGCCCAGTGGATCACCCAATCATGACTGCGCGACAAGGGTGCCGCCACGGGCAGCAAGAGCAGCACGGCAAGGGCAGCCAGCGGCAGGCTGCGCGGCAAAGGGCGGCGCAAAGGCGGCGCCAGCCACAAACTCAGCCCGCTGGCTGCGGCACCGAGCAGAAAGCCGGTCACAAGCTCAGAGACAGAGTGGGCACCAACTTTGAGGCGTGAATACGCGATCAAGGCGGCCAGCAGATAGGCCAGGGCAATGCCGGCGCGAGCGCGCCCGGCCCCGGGCCGACCCGGCTCATGCGATGGGCCATGGGCGGCCAGCGCCAGCCCGGTCAACAGAGGCAAGACAGCGGCCGCGAACATGGCGTGGCCGGAAAAACCGGTGAAATCAAAACGGGCCCAGCCCCAACCCCAGCCCATGAAGGCCAGCTTGCTGGCAGTCGTCACGGCGATGACAGCGGCCAAGAGCAGCAGGCTGCGCGCCACCCAGGCCCGCTGCGCAGCCCGCGCGCCCGCGCTGCGCCAGGCCCAAAACAGGCCCAGCAAAGCCAGGGGGAGCAAAAACTGAGCCTCGCCCAGGCGAGTTAACCAGGGCCAGAAAGGCGGAAACGACAACATGCCGCCATGCTAGCCGGTGAATCAGTACAACTCGGGCACCACCATCTGCGGCGGCACCGGTTGCCGTTCATAGTCCTCATGTCGCTCGCGCGAGGGCAGGATGACCGGGTCATGCGGCACCTCGTGATACGGCATCTGCGCCAGCAGATGGGCCATGCAATTGAGGCGGGCCTTCTTCTTGTCGTCGGCCTGCACCACCCACCAGGGCGCCTCATTGATGTGGGTGCGCTCCATCATCACTTCCTTGGCCTTGGTGTAGTCCTCCCAGCGGCGGCGCGACTCCAGGTCCATGGGGCTGAGCTTCCACTGCTTGAGCGGGTCGTGGATGCGGCCCAGGAAGCGGGTGTGCTGCTCCTCGTCGGAGATCGAGAACCAGTACTTGATGACCTGGATGCCGGCGCGCACCAGCATCTTTTCGAACTCGGGCACCGAGCGGAAGAACTCTTCGTACTCGTCGTCGCTGCAAAAGCCCATCACCCGCTCGACGCCGGCGCGGTTGTACCAGCTGCGGTCAAACAGCACCAGTTCACCGCCAGCCGGCAGGTGCGAGATGTAACGCTGGAAGTACCACTGCGTGCGCTCGCGGTCGTTCGGTGCCGGCAGGGCCGCCACGCGGCAGACGCGCGGATTCAGGCGCTGGGTGATGCGCTTGATGACGCCGCCCTTGCCCGCCGCATCGCGGCCTTCGAAGATGATCACGGCCTTGTGCTTGGTCGCCACCACCCAGTCCTGCAGCTTGACCAGCTCGCCCTGCAGGCGGAACAGCTCCTGGAAATAGGCGCGGCGCTGCAAGCGCTGCTCGGCCGTGAAGCTGCTGCGAACCGCGTCTTCGTCGAAGCCACGGTCGTCGATCTCCATCTCCAGCTCTTCGTCATAGCTGTCGATCAAATCGGCCTGCATGCGCTGCATCATGTCGGCAGGGTCGGCGGGCGGCTGGGTGGGCGTGCTCATGGCGTCGGCTTCAAAAAAAGAGGGATTTGAGCGCTGCAGACTGCCAGCGCGGCGTGACAGGCGCGTGACCTCACCAGCTCCAGCGCTGGTTGCTGCCGCTGTTGCAGCGCCACAGCAGCACCGGCTGGTTGGGCTGGGCGCGGGCGTCCTTGATGTCCAGGCACTTGCCATTCATGCGGCTGCGGATCTGGCTGCCGCTGCGGGTCCAGCGCTGGTTGTCGCCACCATTGCATGGCCAGGCAATCACGCGCGCGCCGTCGTTGCGGTTGCCGTCTGCCACATCGAGGCACATGCCGTCCACACGCAGCTCACCTCGGCCGCTCCAGCTGAAGCGCTGATTGTTGCCGCCATGGCAGTTGTAGACGATGGCCGCCGTGCCTTGCTGCACCCGGCCGGCCATGTCCAGACACAGGCCGTTCTTGCCCCGGATCTGGCTGCCGCCCCATTGCGGGCGGTCCGGGCCCTGCCAGTCATCGTTGTTGTTGTTGTTGTCCTTGTCCTTGCCGGACTTGGAGGCCAGCAAGGCAATCGCGGCCACCGCCGCCACGCCGGCCACCACGGCGCCGGTGCTGACGCCCGAGGACTCCTTGTTGCCATCCTCGCCGTTGGCGGCCGCGCCAAACAGCTTGAAGCGGCCGGCGCAGCCGTCATTGACCCAGAGCTCGCGCTTGCCCAGGTCAAAACCCCAGCTGCGGTTGAAGCGGCAGGCGCCGCTCAGTTGCTGGTCCAGCTCGACATCCAGGACCTGATCATCCAAGCGCAGAGTCTCATAGCGGCCATGGGAGCGCAGCTCCACAGTCTTGAGCTCGACGCCGCGATTGGCAGGCTCGGCGGCCAGGGCCGACGTGGCCGGTGCGAGCGAGAGCGCCAGCGCGCTCAGACTGCAGACAAGACGGTTAAAGGGGCGGGTCATGGCTTCTCCTTGGCTGGGCCGCGGCCAATGTCGGCCGCCTGGCCCTCAAGCGTAACGCAGCGAAGCTGCGTGCCCAACCCGGCCCGGACCTCAGTCGCACCCATGGCAAATCCGGCCTGACGCGCACACCAACACGGGTGCCATGCCTCACACCCTCAATCAAGACGAATCCGGTGGCCGCTGCTTTCTGCGGTTCCACCACGTCACCAAGGCACCGAGTGCAAGAGCCGTGAGCCCGTTCGAACAGCCTCGGGTGAGCTTTTCTGCGTCCGACATCTCAAATGGATTGAGCAGCAGCCCGCGGACGCCGAACATCAGTATCAATGCCAGCATCCAAGGCAGCCAATGCTTGCTCCGGATGATTCTGGGCACGAGGACCTGGATGGAATAGACCATCAGCAGGACCAGGGTCACCAGATCGAAATTGAACTTCACGGAAGCTCCCGCGCAGCACGCAGCTACCTTGCAAACTACAGGCTCAGGGCCCTGCACCCACCCTCAAGCCAGCTGCAAATGCCGTAGCGTGCGCCGCGGACCGACCGGCAAGGCATGCGGCGTCAGCACGAAGTCCTCGGCCGGCATGGGGCGGCCGAAATGCCAGCCCTGGGCCCAGTCGCAGCCCTCGCGCTGCAGCCAGGCGGCTTGCTCGGCGGTTTCCACGCCCTCGGCCAGCACATCGAGGTTGAGGCTGCGCGCGAGCACGATGACGGTGCGGGCGATCGCCGCCACATGGGCGTCCTGGCCCAGCTCGGAGACGAAACTACGGTCGATCTTGAGCGTGCGCACCGGCATGCGGCGCAGATAGGACAGCGAGGAATAGCCGGTGCCGAAGTCGTCGATGGCCACGCGCACGCCGCGCGCGGTCAGCGCACCCAGCAGCTCGATGGCGGCCTCGGCGTCCTCCAACAGCAGGCTTTCGGTCACCTCCAGCTCCAGGGCATGGGCCGGGCAGCCGGTCTCGGCCAGGATGAAGTCCACGGTCTCGATGAAATCGGGCTGGCGCAGCTGGCGCGCCGACACATTGACGGCCACCTGCTGCGGCTTGCCCGGCTGGCCCTGCCAGCGCGCGGCTTGGGCGCAGGCGGTTTCCAGCACCCAGCGGCCGATCGGGATGATCAGGCCGGTGTCCTCGGCCAGGGGGATGAACTCGGCCGGAGAGATCGGCCCGCGGGTCGGGTGGCGCCAGCGCAGCAAGGCCTCGGCGCCGATCAGGGCACCGTCGGACAGGCGCACCTGGGGTTGGTATTCGAGGCGGAACTGCGCGGCCTCATTGGCGTGGCGCAGCGCATGGGTCAGCTCAAAGCGCTGCTGCACCGCCTGGGTCAGCTCGGGCCGGTAGGCCTGCACGGTGTTGCGGGCATGGGCCTTGGCCCGGCACATGGCCGCCTCGGCATTGCGCAGCAGCTCGTCCACGCTGACGCCATCGGCCGGGAACAGGGCCAGGCCGATGCTGGCGCCGAGCGTGAAGCTCTTGTCGCCCATCAGGATGGGTTCGCGCATGGCGTCGATCAGGCGCTCGCCCAGGCGCATAGAGGTTTCTTCGTCCACCAGGCCGGACAGCACGACCACGAACTCGTCCGCGCCCACCCGGGCCACCGAATCGCTGGCGCGCACCACATTGATAAAGCGGGCGGCGGTCTCCTTGAGCACCGCGTCGCCGGCGGCATGGCCGGCGATGTCGTTGACGTCCCGGAAGCCGTCGAGGTCGATGTAGAGCACGGCCACGCAGGTGTGGTCGCGCTGGGCCAGGCCGACCTGGCGCTCGATGCGGTCGCGCAGCAAGGCCAGATTCGGCAGGCCGGTCAGGCGGTCGTGCAGCTTCTGGTGCAGCAGCTCGGCTTCGGTCTGCTTGATGCGCGAGATGTCGGTCAGCACCGACAGGTAGTGCGGCTCGCCATGGGCCTCGGCCGGCGGCACTTTGACGATGGTGGCCCAGAGCGGCACGGTCTCGCCGTTCTTGTGGCGGTCGGTCAGCTCGCCGCTCCATTTGCCATGGGCGGCCACCTCGGCCCAGAGGCTCTCGAGGAAATCGGGGTCCTGCTCGCTCAAGCGCAGGTAGTGGGGCATGCTGCCTTCCAGCTCCTCGCAGCTGTAGCCGGTGATGGCGCACAGGGCCGGGTTGACGTCGCGGATGCGCAGGTCGGCGTCCATCACCATGATGCCTTCGCCGCAATGCTCGAACACGGTCACCGCGCGGTGCAGCTGGCTCATGGCCTCACGCAGCGCCGTCACATCACGCGCCACGCCGACCTGGCCCAGGCACAAGCCCTCGTCGAACACCGGCGCCTGCACCACGTCCAGGCAGGCCCGGCTGCCGTCCGCCTGGCTCAGCCAGCTCAAGGTGCGCTGCGGCCCGCGCTGCTCGGCAGCGGCGAGACCCAGGGCCTGGCTCCAGGCCGGGCGATCGGCCAGCTGCTCGTCGCGGCGGCCGATCAGATCGGCCTCGCGCAAGCCCGTGCATTGCTCGAAGGCCGGGTTGCAGCCCTCGTAGGCGCCACTGGCGTCCTTGAAATAGACCGGGTCGGGAATGGCATTGAGCAAGGCGCTCAGCTTGGTGCGCTCGCGCCGCACCAGCAGCAGCTCAGCGCGGCGTTGTCTCAGGCGCAAACGCTGGTACTGCACCAAGCCCAGAACCAGGCCCAGGCCGAGGGCGCCGAGCAGGCCGAAGACGCTGAGCCAGAGCATCGGGCTGCGCAGGTCCAGCGCGATCACATCGCCGCCGCCCGCGGGTGCCTGTGCCCAGGCCGCCGGCGCGCAGCCCAGCAGCAGGGACATCCCAGCCGGCAGCCGAAGCCACCAGCGATTGAAAATTTCGCTCATTCCTGAAACCCGTCTCGTCGGTCAGGACTCGCTGGGCGCCACCGGGTTCATGGCCCGAGCGCTGCGTTTCGCCTGTTGTGTTTTGTCGATCCGACGCCACCCCGCACCACAGGTGACCCCTCGTTCTCGCCGTTTCGGTAGTGTCCGTGGCGGGCTTGAGGGTGGCTAGGGTTTACAGGGTCGCTGCGAGCCGGGTTCCCTGCAAGATTGCACGCTTTGCATCCAATTCGCCGGCCTCGAGGGCGCCGCCGATCACATGGACGCGGGCGCCTGCCGCACGCAGCGGTGCTTCCAGCTCGCGCAGTGGCTCCTGGCCGGCGCACAGGATGATGCTGTCGCAGGCGATCAGCTCGCTGTCGGCATGCTTCTCGCCGTAGCTGACCCACAGGCCCTCAGGCGTGATGGCCTCGTAGTTGACGCCGGACAGCATCTCCACCTGCTTCATCTTCAGCGCGGCGCGGTGGATCCAGCCCGTGGTCTTGCCCAGGCCGGCGCCAGGCTTGCCGGCGCGGCGCTGCAGCAAGGTGATGGCGCGGGCCGGCGCGGCCGGCTCGGGCCGCACATAACCGGCACGCAGCAGCTGCGGGTCGCCCACGCCCCATTCGCGCTGCCAGGCCGGCAGGTCCAGGGTCAGCGAGTGGCCGTCCTCGGCGCCCGCTTCGGCCAGGTACTCGGCCACATCGAAGCCGATGCCGCCGGCGCCAACGATGGCCACGCGCGCACCGACCGGCTTCTTGTGACGCAGCACATCGATGTAAGTCAAGACCTGACCCCGTGCCTGACCTTCCGCCTGCCCCTTGATGCGCGGGTCACGCGGCGTCACGCCGGTGGCCAGCAGCACCTCGTCAAAGCCCAGCAGCGCGTCGGCATCGACGCGACGGTTCAAATGCAGCTGCACGCCGGTCAGCTCGATGCGGCGCGCGAAATAGCGCAGGGTCTCACGGAACTCTTCCTTGCCCGGGATGCGGCTGGCCATGGTGAACTGGCCACCAATCTGCGCCGCGGCGTCGAAGAGATGGACCTCATGGCCGCGCTCGGCCAAGGTGGTGGCAGCCGCCATGCCCGAAGGACCAGCGCCGACCACGGCCAGCTTCTTGCGCGGCGCCTTCAGCGCGGCAATCGGGATGATGGGCAGCTCCTGCTCATGGCAGGCGCGCGGGTTGACCAGGCAGGAGGCGATCTTCTGCTGGAAGGCATGGTCCAGGCAGGCCTGGTTGCAGGCGATGCAGGTGTTGATCTCGTCGGCACGGCCCTCGCGCGCCTTCTTCACAAAAGCCGGGTCGGCCAGGAAGGGCCGGGCCATGCTGACCATATCGGCCGCGCCCTCGGCCAGCAGGTTCTCGGCCACCTCGGGCATGTTGATGCGGTTGCTGGTGATCACCGGTGTCGTGATGCCCTCGGCACGCAGGGCCGCGCGCAGCTGGGCGGTCACGCCGGCAAAAGCCGCGCGCGGCACCGAGGTGGCGATGGTGGGCACGCGCGCCTCATGCCAGCCGATGCCGGTGTTGATCAAGGTGGCGCCGGCCTTGACCACACCGCGCGCCAGCTGCAGCACCTCGTCCCAGCTGCTGCCATCGGGGATCAGGTCCAGCATGGACAGGCGGTAGATGATGATGAAGTCGGGGCCCACGGCCTCGCGCATGCGGGTGAGGATCTCGAGCGCGAAGCGCATCCGATTGGCGTAGCTGCCACCCCACTCGTCCTGGCGGTGGTTGGTGTGGGTGACCAGGAACTGGTTGATCAGATAGCCCTCGGAGCCCATGACCTCGACACCGTCGTAGCCGGCTTCGCGGGCCAGCTTGGCGCAGCGGATGAAGGCGCGGATCTGCCGCTCGATGCCGCGGGCCGAGAGCTCGCGCGGCGTGAAGGGCGTGATCGGCGACTGGATGCGCGAGGGCGCCACACACAGCGGCGAATAGCCATAGCGGCCGGTGTGCAGGATCTGCAGCGCGATCTTGCCGCCTTCGGCATGCACGGCCTCCGTCACCACCCGGTGGCGGCGCGCCGCGCCGCTGGTGGCCAGGGTGCCGGCGAAAGGCTTGGTCCAGCCCTCGATATTCGGCGCATAGCCGCCGGTCACCATCAGGCCCACCTCGCCGCGCGCGCGCTCGGCGAAGTAGGCGGCCATGCGGTCGAAATGCTTGCGGCCATCTTCCAGGCCGGTGTGCATGCTGCCCATCAGCACGCGGTTCTTCAGCGTGGTGAAGCCCAGGTCCAGCGGTTCAAGCAGGTGCGGGTAGTTCATGGCGGCGGCTCGCTGAAGTTGGCATTCGGTGGCAGGGCAAAAGGCTGCGGGCGATGCTAGCAGCGCACCCCTGCGGTGCGCGCCAGCGGGCGGGGCTTTGGAGAGCTGCCCCCAAATGTAAAGAACCGGTCCAGCAACACAAGTTCACCGCAGCGACACCTCGCCACACGGCCGAGCAACACGCGGCCCGCCCAATCGCGCCGGTACGCCCTGCCCCGACCCCTGTTCCATTTTTTTCCGGAGTTTTTCTCGATGCGATTCAAGCAAATTTGGGGCTCAGCAAGCCTGAGCTGCCTGGCCCTGTGCGCCGCCACCCTCCTGAGCGCCTGCGGCGGCAGCGGAGGCAGCAGCAGCAGCACCCAAGTCCGTCTGCTCAATGCCAGCGTCGGCTACAGCTCTCTGGACCTGAGCGTCAACAGCGCCGCCACCAACACCGGCGTGGCCTACGGCAGCGTGGGCAGCTATGCCAGCGTCGACACCAGCGCCACCAGCACCCAGATCTTGACCAGCGGCGTCGGCGCCACCGTGGCCAACCTCACGCCCACGCTCGCTGCCGACAGCCACTACACCATCATTGCCTACGGCTGGGGCGGCGCCGTGCGCAACAGCCTGCTGCAGGAGGTTGAGGCCGCTGCTGACGCCAACAAGACCAAGCTGCTGGTGCTGAACCTGGCGCCCGACGCCGGCGCGCTCGATGTCTACATCACCACCGCCAACAACAGCGACAGCCTGGAGACCGCCACCCCCGTGGCCAGCGCCATCGCCGGCGGCACCGGCAGCGGCTACAACAGCCTGAACGCCGGCACCTTCCGCATCACCCTGACCGGCACCGGCAAGCCCAGCGACATCCGCCTTGACCTGCCCAGCGTCACGCTCGACTCCACTGGCGTCGCCACCCTGATCGCCACCGCCACCTCGGGCGGCCGCCTGGTCAACGGCATGGTGCTCAAGCAGCAAAGCACCGTCAGCAATCTGCCCACCGCCAAAGCCCGGGTGCGCGTGGCCGCCACGCTGTCCTCGGCCAATGCGGCGTCCGTCAATGCCAGCATCGGCGGCCTGAGCGTGCTGCCCTCCACCCTGGCGCCGCAGATCGGCGCTTACACCACGGTGGACGCCGGCGCCCCGGTGCTGGACCTGCGCGTCAACGGCATCGCGCTGAACACCAGCAACCCCACGCTCAAGGCCGGTGGCGACTACACCTTGTTGGTCTGGGGCACGGCTGCCAGCCCGCAGCTCAGCGTGCTCAGCGATGACAACCGCCTGCCCACCGCCAGCGGCACCGCCAAGATCCGCCTGATCAACGGCCTTTCGGGCGCCGCCACCGGCCTGGGCATGGCCATGGACTACAGCAGCATCGCCAGCAACGTCACGCCTGGCAGCAGCTCCAGCGCCGCCGTGGTCAACGCCAGCGCCACCGCCTCCCTGCTGACCGTCAACTCACCCGCCTCCAGCACCGCCATCTACAGCAATGCCAGCCTGATCGTGCCGACCAGCGCGGTGTTCAGCCTGTTCATGATGGGCGACCCGACGGCGCCGATCGGCCAATTGGTGCGCGACGACCGCTAAAACGCAAAGCGAGGCGCAGGGCTGGCAAGATGCCGGCCATGCCCTCGCCTTCGCAGACTTCTTCTTCGCCCTCCGCCCCCCACCGCCTCAGCCTCTGGGCCGGCCTGGCCGTCATCCTGGCCTGGGGCCTGAACTTCCCGCTGCAGAAGACCCTGCTCACGGCCATGGGCCCGGAGGGTTTTCTGTTCCTGCGCTTTGCGCTGATGCCTGTGTTGGTGACCGGCCTGCTGCTGCAACAGCATGGCCTGCGCTGGCCGCGGGTCTCGCGCGCCGACGCCTGGGCGCTGCTGCGCCTGGGCTTTCTGGGCCAGGGCCTGCACCTGGCCATGTCCAGCTACGGCATCCATTTCTCCACGCCGTTTTCCAGCTCGGTGCTGCTGGCCTGCGGGCCGGTGTTCACGCTGCTGATCCTGCGCGCCTGGGGCCTGGAGCGCCTGCGCCGGCCGCAGCTGCTGGGCATGGCCGTGGCCGCTGCGGGCGCCCTGCTTTTCATGTCCGACAAGCTGCTGGCCGCCAACTGGCGCGCCGGCGGCGGCGACCTGGTGCTGCTGACGGCCGCCGCCCTGTTCAGCTACTACACCGTGGCCGCCAAGCCCCTGATCGAGCGCCACGGTGCCGTGCTGGTGATGTGTTATGCCTCGCTGGCCGCCACCGTGCCGGTGCTGGCCTACGCCACGCCGGCAGCCTTGCGCGTGGACTGGGCCGCGCTCAGCCCCTGGATCTGGCTGGGTGCGCTCTGGGCCATCGTCGTGATCGGTTTCCTGACCTGGCTGGCCTGGGGTTGGGTCAACGCCCAGCGCGGCGTGGCCCGGACCGCCCCCTTGATCTACCTGATGCCGCCGATTGCCGGCCTGGCCGCCTGGGTGAGCACCGGCGAAACCTTTGGTGCCGTCAAGCTTGGCGGTGCCGCCTTGGCCCTGGGCGGCGTGGCCCTGGCCCAGTTCGCCGGCCAGGCGCGGCCCGCCGCGCCCATTGAATCCGGCACCGTCCAGGGAGGCTGAAGCCATGCAGGTCGACTACCGGATCGAGGCGCTGAGCGCCGAGCAGTTCCCCGAGTTTCTGGCCTACCTGAACGCGCATCTGGCCGAAAACGGCGGGCCCGAGACTGGCTATTTCCAGCCCCAGCCGCGCGGCCAGGCCGAGTTCCCGCCTGAACGCGCTGCCGCCTTCGAGCGCGGCCTGAGCATCGCCCTGGGCCAGACGGGCTGGCGCCGCGCCTGGCTGGCACGCAGCACGGCCGACCGCGCCATCCTCGGCCATGTCGACTTGCGTGCTTACCCCCTGCCCCATGCCGAGCACCGCGCCCAGCTGGGCATGGGCGTGCATGCCAGCGCGCGCCGCCAGGGCCTGGGCCAGGCCCTGATTGCGCATGCGCACGACTGGGCCCGCCAGCAAGAAGGCCTGGAATGGATCGATCTGCAGGTGCTGAGCAGCAATCCCAGCGCCCAGCGCCTCTACCTGCGCATGGGCTTCGTCATCTGCGGCGAGCGGGCCGATCTGTTTCGCATCGATGGCCAGCGCCTCGGTGAGCTCAGCATGAGCCTGCGCCTGCGCCCGCACGGGGACTGAGCACCCGCCCGGCGCGCGCCAAACCTGCGCCGCCCTCCAGCGCCAGCCGGCCATTGACCCAGACGGCTTCGATGCCACGGGCCGGTCGGCAGGGCTCGCCATAGTCGGCCACGTCCTGCACGGCAGCCGGGTCGAAGAGCAGCAGATCGGCCGCCGCGCCCGGCCGCAACTGGCCGCGCTCGTGCAGCAGGCCGAAGCGCTGAGCGCTCTGGCCGCTCATCTTGTGCACCGCGCGCTCCAGGCTCAGCAGGCCACGCTCGCGGCTGTAATGGGCCAACACGCGGGGGAACGCGCCCCAGAGCCGCGGGTGGGGCTGGCGGTCGTGCGGCAGGCCGTCGGAGCCGATCATGGCCAGCGGGTGAGCGAGGATGCGATCGACATCGTCCTCGCACATCTGGAAATAGCAGGCCCCGCCCGGCTGCAGGCGACGGCAGGCTTCCACTTCCGTGACGCCCCATTCCGACGCCACCTCGGCCAGCCACTGGCCGCTGCGCTCCGGGTGCGGCTCCGACCAGGTCAGGCGGATTGGCGTGTGGCCATCCACCAGATCCTCGCGCAGCACGGTGGAGCCGGCCAGATAGGGGTAGACATCGAGGCCCAGATCCTGGCGCAGCGCCAAGCGTTCGATCAAGGCCAAGGTCTCGATGGCGCGGCCCCATTGCCGGTGGCCGGCGCATTTGTGGTGCGAGATCTGCAGCGGCAGGCCGGCCTGGTGGGCGGTATCGGCCGCCTCCTTGATGGCAGCCAGCACGCCGGCCATCTCGTCGCGCAGATGGGTGGCGTAGATGCGGCCGCTGTGGCGCGCGGCCACCCGCGCCAGGGCCAGCAGCTCCTCGGACGGCGCGGCGGCGGCTGGAGCGTAGAAGGTGCCCGAGGACAGGCCGCCGGCGCCCTCGGCCAGAGCCTGATCCAGCAGCGCGCACATGGCGGCCAGCTCCTTGGGCTGGGCCGGGCGGTCCAGCTCGGGCATGCAGGCCGCGCGCAAGGCCGTGTGGCCCACCAGGGCCAGCACATTGACGGCCGGCTGTGCGGCCTCCAGCGCCGCTCGGTAGTCGGCAAAGCGCGCGTAACGGTAGGCCTCAGCGGGCAGCAGGTTCAGCGGCGGCGGCAGCGCCTGATCGGGCGCCAGGCGCAGCGGCACCAGCGAAATGCCGCAGTTGCCCACCACCACAGTGGTGACGCCCTGGCTGAGCTTGGGCCTCATGGCCGGGTCCAGCAAGAGGGCGGCATCGTCGTGGGTGTGCACATCGATGAAGCCCGGGGCCAGGGCCAGGCCCTGGCAATCGCGGCGCGGCACATGCGTTCCGACCCGGCCGGAAAGATCCGGGCCTATCTCGAGGATACCGCTGGCGTCGAACAGCAGGTCGCCGGTCCAGGCCGGGGTCAGAACGCCGTCAACGATCAGCGCGCCGCGCAGCAGCTGCATGGTGCCTGCCTCAGAAATGCGTCAACACCGCATCGACGATGCGGTAGTCCTCGCCCTCGACGATGGGCAGCCAGTTCCATTTGTCGAAGGTGGTGCAGGGGTGGGAAATGCCCAGGCCGACCCGGTCGCCCACGGCGGGCACCGCGATGGCCGGATCCTGCGCATCCCAACGCAGGTAAGCGTGCTGGTCGTTCATGGCCGCTATGCGCCAGCCGGCCGGTGCCGGGCCAAACTGCAACTGCCCCAGCGGTGCCCAGCCGATGGGCGTGGGCATGCCCTGGTCGTACGAAAGATCGCGCCGGCCCGCGCCCAGCAGGGCCAGGCCCGGCTCGGGACAGGACAAGACCTGGCACCAGACCTCCAGCGCGCCTTGCAGGCCGGGCTCGCCGGCTTCCGACAAACCCTCGGCCGCGATGCGCGGCGCGGCCACATCGACCAGGCGCTTGTACAAACCATGGTCGTGGGTGATGTAGCAGCCCGAGCGCAGCAGGCCGCGCCAGCGGTGGCGGCTTCGCGGGCGCAGCGCGCCGCAGACCAGATCAAAGAGCGCCGAGCCACCGGCCGAGATCAAGAGTTCCTGGCCCTCGGCCAGCTCGAACAAATCCTCGGCCTCGCAAGCGGCCAGCAAGGCATGGGCCCGCTGCGTCCATCCTGCCATCCAGGCTCGGTCGGCCTCGTCCTCGCCGCGTGCACCCAGGCCCTCGTAAAAGGCCAGGCCGACCAGGCGCAGGCCCGGTGCCGCGCGCACCTGGCGAGCCAGGGCCAGGGCCGACTCCGCATCACGCACACCGCAGCGGCCGCCCTCTGAGCCCAGCTCCAGGAGCAGCTCCAGCGCCGGCGCGCCGGGGCCCTGACGCGCCTGCCAGGCCTGCAGCAGCTGACACTGGGCGGGCGAATCCACAAAGCTGGCCACGCGCAGGCCCGGGGTCTGGCGCAACAGCTCGGCCAGCAGGCCCAGCTCGGCCTCACCGAGCAGTTGGTTGGCGATCAATGCGCGGCGCACGCCGCCGGCCTGCACACCGATACGCAGCTGCTGCACATTGGCAAAACTCAGACCCCAGGCGCCGGCATCGAGCTGGCGGCGGAAGAGCTGCGGGCTCATGGTGGTCTTGCCATGCGGCGCCAGACTCAGGCCGCGCTGGGCCGCGAAACGCTGCATCCAGGCGATGTTGTGCGCCAGGGCCTCGCGCCGCAGCAAGGCCAGAGGCATGGGCATCTCGGGGCCCAGCGCCCGCCAGCCCTGGGCGGCCAGCGCGCTCAGGGGCAGGGGCGCCTGGAGGGGCGGAAAGCCCTTGAGCCAGGGGCCCAGCAGCTCGGGCTGCGGAGGGATGGGAGGGGTAGCGGGGGAATGCGTCGTGTCCATGCGCCATCATCATCGCTGCCGACGCAGCCGGCCCATCTCAAGGCCAGCTTAAGAAGCGCCACATCGCCCGGGCCAGGGCCGCCCAAGAGCTCGTGCGCGGCCTAGACTGCGCCGCCATGGACCGCAAGCAACCCACCCCGCAAGAGCCGATCAGCCACCTCGAATACCTAGGTGTGCCACCCACGGCCAGTGACCAGCAGCCCCGCCCGCTCTCACCCGCGGTGCGCGCCGGAGATTTCGTCTACGTCTCGGGCCAGGTGCCCACCGATGTGCACGGAGAAGTGGTGGCCGGGGGCGTCGAGGCGCAGACCCGCCAGGTCATGGCCCATCTGCAAGCCGCCCTGGCCCTGGCCGGCTGCACCCTGGACGACGTCTGCAAGACGACCGTCTGGCTGCAGGATGCGCGCGACTTTGGCGCCTTCAACCGCGTCTACCTGAGCTACTTCCCGCGCGGCAAACCGGCCCGCTCCACCACCGAGGCGCGCCTGATGATCGACGCCAAAGTGGAGATCGACGCGGTGGCCTACCGGCCGCTGACTGCGATCACCAAAGCCGGCTGAACCAGGACGGCTTGCGTCGGGGTTTGCGCTTGAAGCGCAAGAGGGGCACCGTGTCAGGCTCCAGCAGGCTGGCATCCACGATGCCTTCCAGCTGGTAGCCCAAGAACTCGCGCAGCGCCGCCTCGCCCAGCTCCAGCGGGTGAAAGGGCAGCGGGTAGGGCTCTTCACCCGCGGCCAGCTCCTCCGGGTCATCGGCTGGATGGGCACCTGCCCAGAATGGCGCTTCGAAGGCCAGCCTTGAACCCTGATCCTCGATCACCCCGTCGTCGGGCGCCACACTGAGGGCGCGCAGCAGGCGCCCACCGCGCCAATGCGCGACGGCCAGCCAATCCGCAGCGCTGTGCATGGCATGCAGGATCACATCGCGCCCCTGCGCATGCTCCAGAAAACGGGCATCCAGACCCGAGGGCCGGTCCAGTGCGAACTCCTTGGCAGCCAGCACGGTCAAGCCGCCGAAACAGCCAACCAGCAACTCGTCATCGGGCGGCGCCGTCCAAGCCAGGCTGCCATCGGCCAGCGGCTGCAACTCGTCCGCGGCAAACAGCTGTTCGGCCACGCGGGCACTCTGAGCCCGGTCCAGGGCCGGCCGCGCCGCCAGCTGGGCGCGGGCGTCGCCGCCTTCTACGTACACCAGCATCCAAGTTCTAGCGCCCATGATGAGAAGCTCCTTTTTTTGCCTATGGGAAGCCCGAGGGCCATGAGTGCGGCGCAAGCATGGGCGAGCCGGCAATGCGAGGGGTCTGCAGAGCAAGCGGCAAGTACACAGCCACCACGAAAAGCGAGCACCGCTCAGTAAAAGGGATTCCGTGAATCGCTTCAGGTCGAGGTCGGCCCTGATGAAGCCGGGTGGTGCAGCCCCTTCTGAGGCGACTGATCAGTCTTGCTTGCACAACTCTTGTTTCCTATGGCCGGCAGTCGCCTGCTTGAAGTTCGGCAATTCGGCGAACGCTGAATTCATCGCGTGGCCGATCGCTTCTTGCCAGGGCCGAGCCGAGCAAAGGCAGGAGCTTGCAATCGAAGGGCTGCACACCGAGGGCAGCCTGCACAACGTTCACGTCCGTGGTGCGTGAAAGCATGTCAATTTTCAGAGCCAGTGGCAGCGCAGGATTCGACGCAAAGTTGCGGTCCAAATATTGGATCGTTCGTGGGCCTTTGTAGATCTCTGTCAGGATTTCTACGGGCGTATTGGGGTGCGCGGCAAGGTCGGCAAAGTAATGGTCTTTGTAACCCGCCTTGTGATACATGCTCGAAATCAACTCGGATGAGGCATTTTTCTGCCGCAGGATCGACAAACTGAGCCCCGAGGTTTCTGCAGCTTGTGCGAGAAATTCCAGGGTGTGGGCAGGCACATCGGGCTGGTCCAACAGTGCGAGCAAATAAAGCCGATCGGACGCGTTTGCTTTGGCTAAAGCGTCAAGCATCTCGCTACGACGCGCCGGTTCTTGCGCGAGTTGCGACTTGATGCTGAGTCGGTGCGCATCGATGGTTGCCGCTTGGAGCCTTTGTTCCTGGTCGAATGCTTGGTACCGCGCACGCGTCTTCAGCCCGCCGATTGCATAGATGGCTGGAATAGCAAGGGCTGCCAAAAGTGCAAGGTGACCCAGGACACGAATGTGCCGCCGGGGGCTCATCCTGCCTTGAGCTGCAGCCCAGCACAGCACGGATACGGCGGTGACCATGATGGGGAGGGGGAGCAGTCCAAGAGCGCCCGTTGAGGATCTGGATTGAAAGACGGACCAGAGGCCGATCGCGGCCATGGACCCACCTAGCAAGGCGGCCTGCAACAGTCCCGTATAGCGCTTTCTTCGAACAAGCCAGAAAGCGCCGCACAGTGGGAGTAGAACCGGAAGCGACAGGAACAGAATCAGGGTCATGGAGACGCCTTGGGCTCATGCCCTGAATAGTTGCCCCTGGTAGGCGCCACGATGGTTGCGCCGCTTGCGAGAGCCTGGGCAATAGCTACGAGTGGGATTGGCATAGCTTCCGATCAACTGGGCAATGGGTTCATGACTTCCTTGGCCAACTCCAGAGCCTGCGGCCCCTCTCCGTAGGGAGTTTGAGTTTCTTTTTCAACACCCTCCGCCCCCTTGCCGCTGAGCGACGCCTTCAGATGCTAGTGACCTGTAACGCTGAAATCGGAAGTGCCCTGGCTCACGATATGCGCCGCCTATCTGCGTTGCAAATGCTCGCGATGCCACAGGGCATCGCTGTGCTTCGCGCCTTGCCATTCAGCCCATCTCGCAAGTCCTTCCACTCCCATTTCAATGTTGCAGGCCACTAGAAGCAGCGCTACAAACACGCCGGCCAGCAGCTTGCTTCGCCTGAAGTTGGACAAAGCACTCATTTCAAACCCCTCCATCGATGGGCTGCCAAGCTCCATGCACACGCGGCGGGTTCAGTTCGAAGCAGTAGAAATTGCCGCCACCATTGGCTGGCTGGTCCCAGCGGCGCGAGATGGGCAGGCCGGCCAGATGGCAGTAGAGCAAGCTGCCGACGGCGCCATGCGACAGGATGGCGACCGCGCCCCCTTCATCCACGTCGCAGCCCTGCCTGGCGTGGCTGCGGGCCACTTGCTGCACGGCAGCCACGATGCGGGCCTGGGCCGCCGCCGCAGTCTCCCAGCCGCGCACCGACTGCTCGGGCCGGGCGAAGAACTCATCAGCCACGTTCTCAAACTCCGCTGGAGGCAAAAAGCCGGTGGCGGAACGGTCGTTTTCGCCCAGCGCTTCCAAGACCTGAACCGGCAGGCCCAGATGCCCGGCCAGGATCTCAGCACTGTCCAGGGCCTTGCGCTCGGCACTGGCGTAAATCGCCCGGATGCGCCCCAGCCAGGCTTCCTGCTGCTTCAGCGCCGCATGCATGCGCCGCCGGCCCAGTTCGGACAGCGGCCACTGCGGCACCGGCACCTCGGCGCTGATCTGCACATTGGGGTGGCTGATGAAGTAGTAGCTGTTGTTCCTGCCCTCGCTCATGGTGCGCCTGTCGCTTCCTTGTCCCCGCTGCGATCACGCACGCAACATCCTCGCCAGCCAGGAGCGTGGCGGCGCTGGCTCCGCCGGCAGCGGCGGCACGCCTCGCGCCAACAAGGCCTGCTCCACCGCGGCCAAGCCCGCCTTGCGCGCGGCCTGCAGGGGCGTGGCATGGTCGAACTCAGACGGCAGATCGGGGTTGGCGCCGGCCTGCAAGAGATAGAGCGCCACCGCCTCCTGCCCGGCCAGAATGGCCGCAACCAGGGGCGTGCTCAGAAACTCCGGGTGGGCGTAGTTGATGTCCACACCGCGTTGGACGTGGTAGTCCACCAAGGCCAAGTCGCCGGTCTCGGCCGCCTCGAACATCTCTTTCCAATTACCTCCGGACATGGCTCGAGCTCCCCTTGGGTCGATGGATGAAGATCCCCGCGTCGCGCGAAGCCTAACTCAGGCGCTCAACGCTGCCCAGGTAGGCAAGCACCGGCAGCCACAGGAGCTCAACGCAGGCCGCACAAGCACCACCAGCCGCCCCGGTCTTGAGACAACCTGAAGACAAGCTTGAGACAGGCTGCACATGGCCGCGGCCATGATGCCGCCATGTCAATTGCGTTCAAGGATGAGGGCGTTGCAGAGGCGAAGCTTGCCCTGAACCCCGGGGCCGGCTGGAGCCACAGCCTGATGCCCTGGCCCGCACAGCTGCAGGGCCGGCCGGCTGAGTTGCCGCTGGCCGACTGGTGCTGGCCGGGCGCCGAGCTGCCGACTTTGCGCGCGCTGGCGCAGCGCCTGCTGCCTGATCTGCACAAGGCGCCGAGCGCAGACGGCGCCCCACGGCTGCGCTTGGAAGTCAGTGACACGCGCCCGGCGATCCCCCAGCTGGGCGACGACGAGTCCTACCGGCTGGAGATCGACGCGGCCAAGCGCGAGATCCGGCTGAGCGCACCGCGCCTCTGGGGCGCGCGCCACGGCCTGCACACCTTGAGCCAGCTGCGGCACGGGGCCTTGCTGGCGGATCGGGGCGCCCTGCCCGGTCTGCTCATCGAAGACACGCCCCGCCACCCCTGGCGTGGCCTGCTGGTCGACGTGGCGCGCCGCCCCCTGCCCTTCGAAACCCTGACGCGCTTGCTCGACGGCATGGCTGCGGCCCGGCTCAATGTGCTGCATTGGCATGTCTGCGACGACCAGGCCTGGCGCCTGGCCTCGGATCGCCACCCCGAGCTGGCCGCACGCGCCAGCGCCGGCTTCAGCTACAGCCTGGAACAGGCCCGCAGCCTGGTGGCCCAGGCGGCCGAGCGCGGCATCCGCGTCGTGCCCGAGCTGGACCTGCCCGGCCATTGCTGGGCCCTGGGTCTGGCGCGGCCGGATCTGCTGTGCCCGCCCGTGCCCCAGCAGGCGCAGCGCGGCTTTGGCATCTTCGGCACGGCGGTGGACCCGCGCCAGCCGGCGCTCGACGACTTCATCGCCAGCCTGCTGGACGAATGGGCCGAGGTCTTCCCGGACGCCTTTGTGCACATCGGCGGCGACGAGCTGGCGCCCGAGCCCTGGCGCCGCCTGGGCCTGCCCCTGGCCGAGACGCAGGCGGGCTATGTGCGGCGCATGGCCGCGCTGTTGGCCGCGCGCGAAAGGCGCCTGGTCGGCTGGGACGAGCTGCGCGGCCCGGGCCTGCCCGAGGGAGCGGTGCTGCAATGCTGGCGGGGCGCGGCGGCCTTGCAGGCCGACGACGCTCCTGGGCAAGACCTGACCCCGGCCCCGGCCCTGCTGCGCTCGGCCGGCTTCTACCTGGACCAGTTCCACAGCGCCGCCTACCACTGGCGCACGCCGCTGAGCCGGCCCGCCCCATCAGCCCCAAGCCTGGCCGCGGGCGCGGCCCGCTGGCAGCTGCACGCCCAGCTGACCCTGCACCCGCTGAGCGCTGAGCTGCGCTGCGACGCCCAGGGCCGGGCGCGCCTGATCCTGCAAGCCCAAGGCGCGGGCAGCCTGGAGAACCCCGTGCCGCTGCAAACCCTGAGCTTCGACGGCGCCGGCACGGCGGCCGCACCCTGGCGCCTGCGCGCCCGCGGCGACTGCGATCTGGGCGAGCTGGAGCTCTGGTGCAGCGTGGTCCAAGAAGGCGAGGGACAGGGCGTCTTGCGCCTGGGCAATCTGCGCCACGCCTGCACGCTGCAGGCGCTGACGCCCGCGCCAGATGAGATGCCGGCGCCCGCCAGCCCGCCCCCCGTCTTGCTCGGCGGCGAAGCCGCGCTCTGGAGCGAGCTGGTGGCGCCCGAGCAGCTGGACCTGCGCCTCTGGCCGCGCCTGCTGGCCGTGGCCGAGCGGCTGTGGAGCGACCCGGCGGGCGAGGCCTCAGAGCTTGAGACCACATTGCAGACCCGCCTCAGCGCCGCCCAGGCCTGGGCCGAATGCCATGCCAAGGTGCAGGCACGGCCCAGCCTGCAGCTCGCCTGGGCCGCCTTGTGCGAGGGCGATGCCAGCGACACGCTCAGCCTGGCCGGCCTGGCCGCCCTGCTGGAACCCGCCAGCGGCTATGCCCGCCACCACCACAAAAAGCGCGAGGGCCGCTACCACCTGGACGAGCCCCTGGACCGCCTGGCCGACGCCCTGCCGGCCGAGAGCGCCTGGGCCCACAGCCTGAACCGACTCGGCCGCGCCGAGGCCTGCACGGAACTGCAGCGCTGCCGAGACGCCCTGCCCCACTGGGAGAGCCTGCTGCAGCGCCATGCCCGGCTGCGCCCGCTGCTGCCCTTGCTACCGACGCTGGCGGCCCTGCTCGACCTGGGCCTGCGGCTCTGGCAAGACCTGGCCCCCGGAGCGCTGATGGCGGCCGAGCGGACGCAGGCCCAGGCCACGCTCCACGCGGCGGCCCGGATGGTGGACGAGCTGGTGCCCGCCCTGGTGCAGGCCTTGCAAACACAGCTGGACGCGCTGTGAGCGGCCACCCAGCATCGATGCAACGCCGCGAGCTGCTCGGCCTGGCCGCGGCCCTGGCCTTGCCGGCCTGCAGCCACGCCGAAGCCGCGCCGCCCCTGGAGCTGCTGCATTGGTGGACCTCGGGCAGCGAGGCCGCCATGCTGGCCGAGCTGCGCCGCAGCGCCCAGGCGGCCGGCCTGCCCTGGAAGGACACGCCGGTGGCCGGCGCCGGCCATGCCAACACGGTGCTCAAGACCCGTTTTCTGTCCGGCCACCCGCCGGCGCTGGCGCAAATCGACAAATCCGTGCGGCTCTGGGGCGAGGCCGTGCCCCTGGCCGACCTGAGCCCGGTCAGCGCCGACTGGCCGCGCCTTCTACCGGCCGCCATCGACCGCGAGCTGCGCTGGCAGGGCCGGCCCGTGGCCGTGCCGCTCAATGTGCATCGCCTCAACAGCATGTGGAGCAACCGCCGCCTGCTGCAGCGCCTGGGCCTGGCCGCGCCGCGCAGCTGGGACGAGTTCTTCCGCGTGGCCGAGGCCTTGCAGCAGGCCGGCGTCATCCCCCTGGCGATCGGCAGCTCGGTGGGCCAGAAGCTCAGCGTCTTCGTCAATCTGGTGCTGGGCCGGGGCGGCCCGGCGTTCTTCGAGCAGGCCTTGGTACAGGGCGATGCCCGCCTGCTGGGCAGCACCGCCATGCTGGACATGCTGCGCGAGTTCAAGCGCATCAAACGCTACACCGATGCCGCCCAAGTCAGCCGCGACTGGGCCGGCGCCACCGGCCTGCTGCTGCAGGGCCGGGCCGCACTGCAGTTCACCGGCGACTGGGCCAATGGAGAGTTTCAGAAAGCCGGCTGGCAGCCCGGCGAAGACTACGACTGCCACGCCGCACCGGGACACGCCGATCTGCATTACTTTGAGTTCGATCGGCTGCTGTTCTTCAAACCCCAGAGCCCCGAGCAAGCGCTGCTGCAACAGCGCTTGGCCACGACTCTGATGCAGGCCGAGGATTCGGCGCGCTACGCGCGGATCAAGGGCGGCATCCCGGTGCGGCGCGATGCCAGTCTGGCCGGCTTCAACGCCTGCGCTCGGCAAAGCCATGCCGATTTCCGCGCGGCCGAGGCCAGCGGCCGACTGGTGCTGGCCCTGGGCGCCCGCCTGCCCGAGGCCGGCTACGGCGCGCTGCGCGATGTGGTGGCCGCCTGCTGGGCGAGCGAGCGGCTGACGCCCGAGCTGGCGCAGAAGCGCTTGCTGCAGGCGGCCAAGGTGCGCGACTAGCCCCCGGAAACAAGGAAGATGCACTTGCTTACCCGATTCGGATTCAGCGACCGTAGCAGCGCCCTCTGGCTGATCACGCCGGGGCTGCTGCTGGGCGCGCTGTTCTTCTACGGCTTTCTGGCCTGGACGGCCTGGCTCTCGCTGACGCGCTCGGGCATGTTGCCCAGCCATGAGTTCGTCGGGCTCTTGCAGTACCAGCGCCTGTTCGAGGACCCGCGCTGGCTGGCCGCGCTCTGGAATCTGCTCCGCTTCGCCAGCCTTTTCGTCGCCCTGCCTTTGCTGATCGGCCTGGGCCTGGCCGTGCTGCTGGACCAGAAGCTGCGCGCCGAGGGGGTTCTGCGCTGGATCTATCTGCACCCCATGGCCTTGTCCATGATCGTCACCGGCAGCGCCTGGCGCTGGCTGATGGACCCAGACCAAGGCCTGGCCGAGGGCTTGCGCGCGCTGGGCTGGACGAGCTTCCGTTGGGACTGGCTGGCCGATGAAAACATGGCCGTGTATGCCCTGGTGGTGGCCGCCGTCTGGCAGATCAGCGGCTTTGTGATGGCGCTCTTCCTGGCCGGCCTGCGCGGCATCGACGAGAGCCTGGTGCAAGCCGCGCGCCTGGACGGCGCATCGGGCTGGACCCTGTACCGCCGCGTGCTGCTGCCGCAGCTGGGGCCCAGCCTGTTCTCTGCCCTGCTGATCCTGCTGCCGGCGGCCATCAAGACTTTTGATCTGGTGGTGGCGCTGACCGAGGGCGGGCCGGGCCAGAGCAGCGAGCTGCCGGCCTTCTATATGTTCCAGATGGCCTTCGAGCGCAGCCGCCTGGGTCTGGGCGCGGCCAGCAGCATGGTGATGCTGATGATGGTGCTGGCCGTGGCCCTGCCCTACGCGCTGGCACGCTCGCGCGGCGATGCCCGCAGGAGGGCCGGCGCATGAAAAAGACCTGGCCCCTGCGCGCGCTGCTGCACGCTCTGGCCCTGGCGGCCGCCCTGCTGATGGCCGGGCCCTTGCTGCTGATGCTGATGAACAGCTTCAAGAGCGGGGCCGAGTTGAGCCAGGGCAGCTTTCTGGCCTGGCCGCAAGCCTTCAGCGGCAGCGCCTGGCGCGAGGCTTGGGCCTTGCTGCGCGGCAGCTTTGCCAGCAGCCTGATGCTGGCGGTGCCGGCCGTGCTGCTGTCCAGCCTGCTGGCGGCGCTCAACGGCTTCGTGCTGTGCAAGTACCGCTTTCGGGGCGAGCAATGGGTGTCGCTGCTGCTGATCGTGGCCTTTTTCCTGCCGGTCAAGGTCTATCTGCTGCCCCTGGCCATCAGCATGGCCAAGCTGGGCCTGAGCAAAAGCCTGGGCCTCTTGATCGCCATCCATGTGATCTACAGCCTGCCCCTGGCCCTGTTCTTCCGCAACCATTTCCTGGGCTTCCCGGACGAGCTGCTGCAGGCCGCGCGCCTGGACGGCGCGGGCTTCTGGTCCCTGTTCACGCGCCTGGTGCTGCCGCTCTCACGGCCCATCTTTGTGGTGGTGATCATTCTGCAGTTCACCACGCTGTGGAACGAGTACCTGTTCGGCCTGGTCTTCGGGCCCGACGAGGCCCGGCCCATCACCGCCGCCCTGGCCCAGCTGGCCGCCCACAGCGAAGGCGGCGTGCGCGCCTACAACCTGGAGATGGCGGCAGCCCTGCTGGCCGCCCTGCCCACCCTGGCCGTCTACCTGATCGCCGGGCGCCACTTCGCCCGCGGCCTGGTGGCCGGTGCGGTGAAGGGTTAGGCCCCAGAGCCATGAACACCGAACGGTGCCACAGAGGCACGAAGACCTGGACGCAGAGCCAACAGCCGAGGGACGCAGAGCGCGCAGAGCTCTCTGCCAAAGCCTTGATGGACGCTCTCCGCGTGCTCCGCGTCTCTTTGCGAGCTCTGCGTCAGTGTTTTTTTCCTTTTCGTTTGCGCACGGCACCAGCAAGCGCTTTGGAGGCGCTGTGCTTGCATTCCCTGTTTCCCGTCACTGAATCACTCACTC
Organism: Paucibacter sp. DJ2R-2; assembly: GCF_025717675.1. Taxonomy (GTDB): domain Bacteria; phylum Pseudomonadota; class Gammaproteobacteria; order Burkholderiales; family Burkholderiaceae_C; genus Paucibacter_A. The sequence continues at coordinate 1,533,325 of NZ_JAJIRT010000001.1, read as the reverse complement.
ACTCATTCATTGCATAGCGACTCACCATGACCGGCGGCCTCAGCCTTTCCCACATTCACAAGCACATCGGCAAGCAGCCGGTGCTGCACGACATCAGCCTCGACCTGGATGAGGGCGAGATGCTGATCCTGGTGGGCCCCTCGGGCTGCGGCAAGTCCACCTTGCTGAGCCTGATTGCCGGCCTGCAGCAGGCCGACGGCGGCGAGATCCGGCTCAAGGGTCGGCGCATCGACACCCTGGCGCCGCAGGCGCGCGACATCGCCATGGTGTTCCAGAACTACGCGCTCTACCCGAATATGAGCGTGGCGCAGAACATCGGCTTTCCGCTGGAGATGCAGGGTTGGCCGCGCGAGCGGCGCGAGGCCCGGGTGCGTGAGGTGGCCCAGCTGCTGCAGCTGGAGCCGCTGTTGCAGCGCCGCCCGGCCCAGCTCTCGGGCGGCCAGCGCCAGCGCGTGGCCATGGGCCGGGCCCTGGCACGCCAGCCCCAGCTCTTTCTCTTCGATGAACCCCTGTCCAATCTCGATGCCCAGCTGCGCGCCGAGATGCGCAGCGAGATCAAGCTGCTGCACCAACGTCTGGGCACGAGCGCGGTCTACGTCACGCACGACCAGGTCGAGGCCATGACCCTGGGCCAACGCATCGCCGTGCTGAAAGACGGCCGGCTGCAGCAAGTCGGCACGCCGCAAGAGGTCTACCAGCGCCCGGCCAATCTCTTCGTGGCTGGCTTTCTGGGCGCCCCGGCCATCAACTTGCTGCCCGCCCGCGCCATGCACGACGGCAGCCTGCAGCTGGATCTCGGCGACGCTGCTCTGCCCATCAGTTGGACGCCCAGCGGCCCAGCCTGGCCCGAGTCACGCCTGCGCCCGCTGGCCGGCCGCAAGCTGACGCTGGGCTGGCGCGCCGAACAGCTGCGCCTGATGCCGCCTGAATTCCAGGTCAGCGATGGCCAAGGCCTGCTGCTCTCCGCGCCCCTGCTGCTGGTCGAACCCACGGGCGCCGACAGCATCCTGCAGCTCGAACTCGGCCCCACGCAGCGCCTCAGCCTGCGCTGCCCCGGCTGGCAAACCGAACGGCCGGGCACACGCCTCAGCGTCTACCTGCCGGCGGAGGCTTGCCTGGTGTTTGAGGCGGAGAGTGGGGCGAGGATCGATTGAAGCCCGCCGGCCTCGGCCAAGCGCTTCAGCGAGGCCAAGGTGATGGGCAGCCCGGTGCGCAGAGGCTTGCCCACCATGGGGCCCAGCAGAAAGGACAGCGCACCGGAAAAGGTGACCCGGTGCAGCACCTCGGTTCCCGCCGCAGTGGCCGATAGGGCCTGTTCACACTGCGGATGCCTGTGCGAGAGGATCAGAAAGGGCCCCAAGCTAGGCGGACGACGAAGCCCAGGCTGGCGCCTGGGTGAGGAGTTCAACGACGAATGGGACCCTTTCTGACCCTCTCCCGGAGGGTTGCCTCACAAAACGCCGTGCACGTTGTTGCAAAGCCTCGCCGGGGCGTGACCCCGGCTTCGTTTTGCGCCTAGTTCACGGCGTTTTGTGAGGCAACGCATCAGGTATCCGCAGTGTGAACAGGCCCTAGCTCATGCTCAAACACCATGCGGAAGAACGAGATCTTCGATTCAACCGTGAAGGACTGGTTGGGAACGACTGAAATGAAGTCCATGGGCACGCTCATTCCCTTGGGCGGCGTGATCCGGCCTTTGCTCCCGGTCTGGAACGGCCCCTCGATCGACGACTCCTTGGTGTCCGGATCCCAGACCTTCCAGCGGCCGACATCCGCGTAGATCTCGAATACTTTTTCCGGCGGCACGGAAATGGTGATGCGGCTTTCCACTTGCATTCGGATGTTCCTGCGCGGGTTGTCAGTGATGCCGCGGACTATCGGCGTGGCCGGAGTGTGGCTTCGTACGCCATCCAAGCAGCAAGGCTTGGCTCATAGGCGTCTCCGATCGCAGGAGCCCCAGCCACGCAGCCATCGCAGTGGCACGAGTCTGCATCGGCAATCTAGCGCTGGGCTCCATTGGCAGCGTGGAAGACATGTGCATGTCGCACATTCTTCAGGTTCTGTCATCAATCCAGCCCCCAAAACCCCCAAACCCCACGGGCTTGCAGCAGCAGCAGCACCAAGCCGTCGCCGCTGTAAACAGACGTCATGGCAAAAGCTCGGTAGCCCGGAGTGTGGCTCCATTGCCAAAAGTGGGCCGACCGCCAATCCAGCCAGGGGAGGGAAGAACAGGCATGAGCTTGCGCTTGCGCGCACATCACCTCGCTCAGTCCAGGCCGAGCGGCTATGCTCGTGCTGCGACCGACATCAGCCACACAGGATCGAGCGGCCATGTTCACCTTCGACGCCCGTCAACGCAGCGGCTGGAACCCAGCTGGGTTTCGCCTTCAGGTCCACAAGCCGTGGCGGTCGATGTTCCTGCTCGCCTTCAGCGCGGCCCTTGGCCCTGCAGCCAGAGCAGCGCCGGCGGCCGCAGATTGCCCGGAACGCCTCCGCGTCGACTTTCTCGACACGGCGGCCGAGCCGCATTTGCTGGGCGATATCCGTGAACGGCCCGAGCCCGCCGGCATGCTGGTGGACTCGCTGCGGCATGCCATCAAAACCAGTGGCTGCGCGCCCCAGTTGACGCTGAGCCGGGTGCCCAATATCCGGGCCGCCATGCGCCTGAAAAGCGGCGAGGCCGATCTGTTCGGAGGCATCACGCGCAGCAACCCTTTCAGCGCTGACTTCGCGCTGCCGCCCTTGCGGCCCGGCGCGCCCGCCATGGAACAGGCGGCCGGAGAGGTCAGCTTTTCGCTCTACCTGAAGCCGCCCTCCAAGGTGCTCTGGCGCGATGGCAAGCTCAGCCTGCCAGCCGGACAGGCGGTGGGCGTTTCCAAGGGCACGGGGATGGAGCAAATCGCCTTGCGCCAAGGGTGGCCGGTCGACCTGGCTCCCAACAACGAGAGCCTGATTCGCAAGCAAAGCAAGGGCCGCACCGCGGCAATACTGCTGCCTGATCTGCTGGCGCAAAAGCTGGTGTCTGACCTTGGCCTGCACCGACTCGACCCACCCGTCTGGCACGAACCGTTCTACGTCGCAGCCTCACTTGATTTTCAATCGCGCCACCCGGTATTCCTGAACTGGATCTGGACCGCGCTGTGCCATCGCCAGGCCGAACAACTGGGGCGGGCGCCGGCCTGCTCGGAATTCCGGCCCTGATCCCGCGCGTGCAAGGCGCATGCGCTCAGCTCTTGAGATGAACGCCTGACAAGCCTTGCTCGTACGGCCGCTCGACCCTATGCAGACGGGCAAACACGGCCATGAAGGAGGAGTCCCAGAGGCTCGATGGCTCGCCTACTTCACACCCACTGAAGCGCGGGCTGGAGCTTCGGCGCTCGCTGGGGCCGGGGCATGCGGGGTGGCCAAGATATGCAGGCGGTAGTGCTGCGTAGCCGCACGGCCGCCTTCCGCTTCGGAAAGTACGGCCGCGCGGAAGTTGAAGGTACCGGCCTGCACGGGAAGGCCGCTGATCAGACCGTCGGAGCTCAGCGTCAGGCCGGTCCCGTCCAGATCCGGGCTCAAGAGCAAGAAACGAAGCGGCGGCTCGCCGCCCTCGGCAAAGAGCGGTCTCGCGTACGGGCGCCCGAGCACAGCGGCTGGCAGCCCGATTCCCTTGAGCTTTGGCGTGAGCGCTCTCTTTGCGCCGGACTTTGCATTGGCGTCGGCCACGGGCTGCCTTGCCTTCGCAGCCTGCGCCTCTTGCGCTTGTGCCCATCCATCCAAAGGCATCGACGACAGACAGACCAGAAGAAGCGCGGGCAGGAACCCAGGCAAGAGGCAGGGGGCGGTGCCGCGGCGTGGCAGCGATAGGGCACGGAACATGGGTGAAAACTTGGTCGGTGGGCTTGGCGGAAGGTAAGGAGCTGACCGCAGAATGGTCACCTTGACAAAGAGGTTCAGCACCTCGATTGAAGACTCTCTCATAGGCAGCTACATGCTCGGGGAGCATCTCAGAATACTGTGGATAGCCACCGTCGTAGACACAGACCTGCAGGCCATCGACTTCACCGAGTTCCGTTGACACTTCGATCAGACCGAAGTCGCGCCGGCGATCACCAGCACAGCCCCTCAATCCAGCCCGCCAAACCCCCAAACCCCACGGGCTTTCGGCAGCAGCTCGCTGCCCAGCGCCGCTGCCAGGGCCAAGCCGCGTTCGTTGTTGCTGAGCAGCACAAAGCCGTCGCCGCTGTGAACAGAGGCCATGGCGAAAGCGCGGTAGCCGGGGTTGTTGCCCCATTGCCAGAGGTAGGGGCCGCCCTCGGCCTGTTCCAGGCCCCAACCCTGGCCCCAGCTCAGGCTGAGATCAGGAGCCACCGACACCGCGCGATCGAGCAGCAGCGCCAGCAGGGCCGGATCGCGCAGCCAGGCCGACATCAGGCGGGCGTAATCGGGGGCGCTGGTGATCAGGGACGCAGCGGCGTTGGCGCGCTTGAACTCGATGGGATCGACCAGGCCGCCCATCCAAGCATGGCCGGGCACCAGACGGGCTCGCAGCTCGCCATCGGCCGGGCTCATGCGCAGGCGTGAGTCGCGCATGCCGAGCGGCTCGAACACGCGCGCCTGCATCAGGGCTTCGAAGTCCTGACCGCTGACGGCGCTGAGCACGGCCTGCAGCAGCACATAGCCTTCGCCCGAATACTGCCAGCGCTGACCGGCCTCGAAGTCCTGGCGCAGCGGGCCCCAGGATGAGCCCCAGTTGGGCAGGCCGCTGCTGTGGTTGAGCAAGCAGCGCAACGGGATGCGCGCCAAGGTGGCGGCCGAGAGTTCGGCTTCGGCGCCGGCAGCAGCCGGTTTGCGGGAATAGCCCTGAGGCAGGTAGCGCGAGAGCGGAGCATCCAGATCCAGGCGCCCCTCGCGCACCAACTGCAGGGCCAGGTATGCCACCACGGGCTTGGTCAGCGAGGCGGCCTGGAACAAGGGTGGCGGCCCATCGGCCGAATCCGTGGCGTGCGCAGGCGCGGTGCAGCCGCCCCGCAGAAGACGCGGCGACTGCGCCTGTCCGCCCTTCAGGGTGACGATAGCGGCCAGGCAGATGCTTTGCTGGGCCGCCAACTGCGCGAGATCCTGGCCACGAAAGCTGCGCAGGTCACGGCTGGCACATGCGCTGCCGCCCAGCGCGGCCAGGCCGGCGAGCAGCAGATGGCGGCGGTGTGGGCTGAAAGGCTGGGGGTTCATCAAGTTAGGCCATCAAGGAGGGCAGTCGCAAGGGGCAGCAACTGCAAATGAGCTCACTGTACGTTCACACCTTGAGCGCTTCCCCGGCGGCCTCGCGCAGCCAGAGCTGGCGAAACGGCATCCAGCCACAGACGGCCAATTGCACGCCGCCCAGCCGCGGGTCATGCTCCAGGCCCTGCTGGCTGTGCCGCAGCGGCAAGAGCTGGCCGGCCGCGCAGACGCGCTCATAGCCCTCGGCCAGCAGGGCATGGCGCTGCTCGGCATCGGGTTCGGATCGGGCGCGCTCCAGCAGGGCGTGCAGCTCCGCCCGCAGGGCTGGCTGCAGCCAGATGTGGAACAGGGCATCGGATACCAGGCCGCTGTAGAGGCCGAAATCCAGATCCTCGCCCATCACTTCGCCGCTGATCAGCACATCGGTTTCAGCGACCCAGTCCATGCGCGCGAATTCGGGGTAAGGCAGCACGCGCAACTGTGGCGAGGCGCCCGCACGCCGACACAGGGCCGCGATGCGCTCGGCCAGCTCAATATGGCTGGGCAGCTGGTAGGTGATCAGCCGCAGCGGGCCGCGAAGGCGTGGCGTCGCGACTGGGGCGCTGGAGCGCGGTGGCACATGCTGCCAGCCGGGAAGGTAGCCCAGCGCCGGAGACTTACGCCCGGGCTCCTCCAGCACCAGCTCCTGGCGCAACCAGGCGGCCAGCGCCAGCCGGGCCTCGGCGCTGGCAAAGGCCGCATGGGCTGGGTTGAGCAAGAGGAAATCACAGCCTTGCTCCAGCTGGCTCAGGCGTTGCCAGCCCGCCGGAGCGGGCCGGCCGTGCCCCAGCTGCACATCGACACGCGGCAGCGGACTGTCCTGCGGCACGACCCAGAGCTCGATCTCGTCCAGCAGCGGACGTTCGCGGTAGAAGCCCTCGAAGGCCCGCAAGCGGGCCCGGTAGTCGTTGTTCACCTGCAGGCGAAACGGCCCCGCGGCCACGGGCAGGCGCGCGAAATCGGCCCGCTGCCAATCCTGGGCCGGCAGGATGATGGCCGCGTGGTGGGCCAGGCGGTTCAGCAGCAAGGCATCGGGCCAGGCCAGGGCGATCTGCACGCACCAAGGGCCGCGCGCAGCGATCTCGCGCAAGTGTTGGTAGAGCGCCTGGTAGGGGCCCGGGCTGCCGCGCAGCCGGATCAGGGTCTGCACCACATCCTCGGCGCGCAGCGGGCGCCCGTCGTGAAAGCGCAGGCCCGGGCGGAGGTGGAACTGCCAGTGGCAGCCCCCGGCTTCCACGCTCCAGTGGTGGGCCAGGGCCGGCACGATCTGGCCCTGCTCGCGCTCGAACTCGCACAGGCCGGCGCCAATCTGGCGCAGCATGTGCACCTCGGTGCGCCGATTCACCTGGATGGGATCGAGTGCGTGCAGCGGTCGGTAGAAAGGAATGCGCAAACCGCCCGCCGGGCTGGCGCCGAGGAAATGCGGCAGGCTCTGGCGCAATTGCTCGCGGCCTTGGGCAGGCAGGCCCTCGAACGCCGCCTCCAGCTGGCCGGCCGCCAGCAGGCTTTGCAAGCGCTCGAGCTGCAAGCCTTCAGCAGCGCGCAGCAGGCAGAGCCGGGAGAGCCGCCCGCGGCCCCGGCCCGCGGTCCAACGGAGCCATCCCAAAGCTTGCATGCGCTGCAGCAGCAGCCGGGCATTGCGCTCGCCGCAGCACAGGCGCTGCGCCATCTCGGCCAGGCTCAGGGTTTGAGCCGAACCATCGCTGGGCAAGCCGGCACTGAGTCGCTGGTACTGGGCGAACAGGCGGGCGTGAGTGGGGGTGGCGGGAGGCAAGGGTGAATGGGTGAATGGGTGAATGGGTGAGGGGGTGAGGGGGTGGCGTTGCGGGGCGGTATTGTTCACCTGTTCACCTGTTCACTGGTTCACTGGTTCACTGGTTCACTCCCATTGCCCAAGTCGTGGAGTCACAGGGTGAACCGGAAAAAGGGGAAATTTCTAGAAGGGATTATGGGTTTTTCTTTGCCGCTTTGGGCGGGACACTGCCGGGCATCCAGCGCCCACATCCCCTCATGTCCGAAGCCCCTGACCCCACCGCGCCGCTCTGGCGCCATGCTGGCTTTCGCCGGCTCTACCTCTCCACCGCCAGCTTTTCGCTGGGCACGCAGATCTACCAGCTGGCCATGCCCTTGTTGCTCTACGAGCTGACGCATTCACTGCAGGCCATGAGCAGCATGCGGGCCGTGGAGCTGTTGCCCAATCTGCTGCTGGCCATGTTCATCGGTGTCTGGGTGGACCGCATCGACCGGGGCCGCTGGGCCCGCCTGGCCATGGCCGGCATGGTGGCGCTGATGGGACTGCAGCTTCTGCTTCTGCACCGCCAGGGCGCGCAGGCCGTGCCCCTGTTCCTGCTCACGGGCTTTGTCTTGATGACGCTGAACTACCTCTACGGCATCTGCCGCATGGGCATGATCAAAGAGATGCTGCCCACCGCCCTGCTGCTGCCGGCGACAAGCCAGCTGACGGTCTTGGGCCAGGTCTCGGCCGTGCTGGGCCCGGCCCTGGCCGGTGGTCTGCTGGCCTGGCAGCTGTCTCTGGGTTTGTGGGTGCCCATGCTGGCCCTGCTGCTGGCCGCCTGGCTCTTGCGTGAGCTGGTCTTGCCGGTGCGCCGGCCCGAGGCCCAGGGCTTCTGGGCCGAGTGGTTCGAGGGCTGGCGCGTGCTGCGCGCCAACCGGCCGCTCTGGCAGCTGAGCTGGCTGGTGGTGCTGATCAATGGCAGCGCCGGCGTGGCCGAGCTGCTGTTCCTGTTCCGGGCGCGCGAATCGCTACAACTGGGCCCCGCCCAGATCGGCCTGCTCTACGGCCTGGCCGGGGCCGGTGGCATCCTCGGCGGGCTGTACACCAGCGCCCTGAGGCAGCGCCTGGGACTGGGCCGCTTGCTGACCCTGAGCCTGGCGCTGGAAGCGCTCTGCATCGCCCTGCTGGGCTGGTGCGACAGCCTGCCGGTGCTGGCCCTGGCCCTGCTCGGCAACAGCGCGGCCCAGGTGCTCGGCAATGTTTGCGTCTGGGGCTACCGCCAGGAAAGCACAGACAGCCGTTACATCGGCCGCATCTCGGGCCTGACCGGCTCCATCTTCAAGCTGCTCATGCCGCTGAGCCTGGTGCTCTCGGGCAGCCTGGCCGGCCAACTGCATCTGGGCTGGATGCTCAGCGCCTGCGCCGGCGCCCATCTGCTGGCCTTGCTGGGTGCGCGCCTCTCAGCCATCTACCGCGTCGCTTGACCCTTCAAGCCCCGCGACTCACCCCCTCACCTGACCACCCGCACCCTCACCGCCGCTCAGTTCAGGCTGCACGCGCCGTCCGACGGCGCAGGCCGGCACCGCACACCAAGGCCAGGCCCACCAGTGCAAGGCTGCTCGGTTCAGGGACGCTGTGCGGGGCGTTGTCAAACGCGGCGGTGAGCTGCCTGCCGATGGCAAAGGGGTCGGACAACTGGCCATAAGCGCTACACAGTTCGTCGCTGCTGCAGGGGCTCAGAGAGACCTCGACCCAGGATCGGACGGCGAAGGTGTAGGTGTCCGAACCGGCGTCGCCTGGAATGTCCACGCTGCCGTGAAAGGCCGCCGTGGTGTAGGCGCTGCCATGCCCGGCGCCACCCAGGCGATCCTGGCTCAGCTCGTAGCTGGTGCTGCCGTCTTGGCTTCTGTAGCCGCCGGAACTGGAGAACACCGAGATGCCGTTGATCACGATGTCATAGCCATAGAAGCCATACGAATCGGTGTTGCCACTGCCACCGATCTGAATGGGCGCGATGTCGAAGGTGAAGGTCGTCGGCGCATTGCTGCGCGAGAAGGGCACGCTGTTGAAATAGTTGTACGAAGTTCTCGCATAACCTTCCACCTGGACGTCCGTGAGCAAGTCGTACTTGCCATGCTCGTCCACGGTGGCCATGGCCAGCGCGGCACCGCGGCCGTAAGAGCCACCCTGGAACAAAGCGCCCGGAGCGTCAAAGCTCAGAACGGTCTGGTCGTGCCGACCATGTCCGATGTCGGTGGCCAGGGTGACGACGGGCGCCGCCTGCGCGGTGGCGCAGAAGGCGAGCAAGGCCGTGGCAAAAAGAGAAGCGTGTTTCATGGGCGTTGTGGGCAATGAGGGGCCGTGCTGACCGATTGGGCGAACGATCGGACGAGGCTGAAAACAGGCCATCAGTTCCGATCGCTGCGCAGTCTATTCACGCCATTGCCAAACGCATCCCATGTACGGGCCCTCTGTTTCCGAGGCCACGATTGCTGTGATGAAAGCGCCCGAGGCTTAGCTCAGGATCAGCGGCTCGCCCCAGCCAACATCACCTCCGCGCAAGCCGGGCTTGGCACCGCCACATACTGCCCGGCGAAGCGCGGCAGGCCGGTGGCAGCATCGACGGCAAACACCGCGACATGGTCGCTGCGCTGGTTGCAGACATAAAACCAGCGGCCGCAGGGCGAGAAGCGGGCGCTGCGCGGGTAGGAGCCGCGCGTCCATTCATGCGCGATCAGGCGCGGGGCGCCGTCCGCGCCCAGAGCGAAGACCGCGATGCTGTCATGCAGGCGGTTCAGAGCGTAGAGAAAGCGGCCGTCGGCCGAGGCGATCAAGTCGGCGGCGAAGTTCGTACCGGCAAAGCCCTGGGGCAGGCTGCTGATCTCGGCGCGCTGGCTCAGGCGGCCGCTCTGCGGCTCCATCTGCAGCCAGGCCAAAGTGGAGGCCTGTTCGTTGAGCAGGTAGAGCTGGGTCGCGTCCTTGGGGTGGAACACGAAATGGCGCGGGCCGGCGCCAGGGCTGAGGGCCAGGTCTTGCCTGCGGCCCAGAGCACCGCTTTCCGGGTCGAAGGGCCAGACGGCCAGACGGTCGCGGCCCAGGTCGCTGGCCAGCACGAAGCGGCCATCGGGCGTACTCAAGACCATGTGCATATGCGGCGCCTCATGGCCGCTGAGGGCAAAGCTGCCCGGCGGCCCTGTGAGCGCGCGGGCCGGGCCGAGCCGGCAGTCCTCGGGCTGGCTGCGATCGCAGCTGGGGTGCAGGCCCACGGGGCTGAGCTGGCCATCAGCGGCGCGGCGCAACACGGCCAGCTCGGCGCTGCCGTAATGGGGCACAAAGGCAAACGGTGCGCTGGGGTGCAGGCTCAGGTGCACGGGGCCATGGCCGCCGCTGGGCAGGGCTTGCAGCAGCTGCAGCGCGCCATCGGCCTGCTGGCGGTAAACATGGACGCTGCCGCCGCCTTCATTGGCCGCATACAGCAGGCCGGGCCGGGCCGGGTCGGCCTGCAGCCAGCTGGGGCTGTGCGGGTTGGGCGTGAGGCCGGCCGGGCGCAGATGGCCGGTGGCGGGGTCGGCGGCGAAGCGGTAAATGCCTTCGCAGTTCGGGGCGTAGCCACCGACATGGACGCTGAAGGGTGCCCGCGAAGCGCCGGCCAGCGACACCATGGGCGTCAGCGCCGCCATCAGCAGCAGGGCCCGGCGTTGGCGGGCGTGGGGAGCATGGAGTTCATGGGGCACAAGCAGGCGATCACAAAACCGCTGAAGCGAAGGGGACGGGGCGCAGTATCACCCGGCCGGCCCGGCCGCTGGCGGCCACAAAAAAACGCGGGCCTTGCCGGGCCGGATGCCCGGGCAAAGCCCGCCCAAATCCGCCGCTTGCAAGCGTGCGGCGGAGAGGAGACATGGGTCTCTAGCACGCTCGGGCGGGCACCGGCTGGCGCCTGCCCGAACGCCTGTTTCAGCAGCCTCAGTAATTGACCGTGGCGCGCACGCCGAACATGCGCGGCGGGTTGTAGCTGTTGAAGGTGTAGCCGCCAGCCATGCCCTGGCCCATCCAGTTCTTGATGATGTTGTTGCTCAGGTTGGTGCCCCAGATCTCGACATTCCACTTGTCGCTGGCTGGCGACAGGCGGATCGAGGCATTCCAGTCGGTGTAGGCCTTCTGGAAGTCGCCGATCTTGTCGTTGTCGAGGTTGCGCACGCTGAAGTACATGCGGCTCTGGTGGCGCATGCCGACCGTCGGCGAGAGGCTGAAGTCGCCCAGCTGGACGTAATGCGAGTAGTTCAGCGCGAACGAGGTCTTGGGCGCGTAAGGCAGCTGGTTGCCGGTCACGTCCAGGATGCGGCGGCCGCGCTTGCTGGGGTCGCTGCCCAGGTAGACCGGCGCACATTCGGGGGCGCCGAAATCCTTGCGGTAGCCGCACATCCAGCTGTCGTCATAGGTCGGGTAGGACTTGACCTTGGCGTCCAGCCAGGCGAAGTAGCCCGAGAAGCTGCCACCGGCCCAGGGCAGCAGCTTGAACTCCAGCTCCAGGCCCTGGATCTTGGCGTCGCCAATGTTCTCGGTCTTCCATGCGTTCACCACATCGCAGGCCGGCTCCCAGTCGGCGCAGGTGCGAGTCAGCTTCTTCTGGCCGACGGCGGTCATGCCGGTCACGTGCATGCCCTTGTACAGGGTATTGAAGTAGGTGGCGCTCAGCTCCAGCTTGTTGTTCAAGTGGCGGCCCTTGTAGCCCAGCTCGAAGTTCTTGGTGGTCTCAGGGCCGTAGTCCAGGAAGCTGTACTTCTTGCTGCCGCCGTCCACGCATTCGCCACCGCCGCAGGTGTCGAACTTGTCGCCGAAGCCGCCCGGCCGGTAGCCGGTGGCCAGCGAGGCGAACACCATGTCGGTCTTGTTCAGGTCGTATTGCAGACCCAGACGGTAGGTGCTCTTCTTCCAGCTCTTGCTGTAGCTGTTGACGACCGGCTCGGGGTAGACGCCCAGGCCGGCAAACGGGCCCATGCCCATCGTCAGGTCTGAACCATTGTGCGGCGTGCACAGGCCGGGCTCGCAAGGCGGCTTGAACTTGCCGTTGTAGTACCAGGGCGTGCTGGCGTCCCAGAGGCCGGCCGAGATGCCGCCGTTGTCGCTGCGCTTGTCGCGGCTGCTGCGCACGCCGAGTGTGGCCGTCAGGCGCTCTGACAGGGCCAGGTCGCCTTGGGCGAACAGGCCTTGCGATTCGATGCGGCGGTCCGGCTGGGCGTAGAACTGCCCCTGCGGCATGGAGTAAGGCGCGGCGACCAGATTGTCCTGGGCAAAGTTGATGGCGTTCTTCTCATTCAGGAAGAAGGCCCCGGCGACATAACGCCAGTCCTTGGTCTGCTGCTTGAGCTGGAACTCATGGACCCAGGACTTGTAGTTCGAGTCCAGGGTGTAGCTGGCCTGGTCGATGGCGTGCTGGCGGCCCCAGTTGCCCCAGGGCTGCATGATGTCGACCTCGCTGTCCAGCCAGGTCTGGCCGCCGTCGTCGTCGTGGTTCTGGGCGCGCTTCTGCACCGCGTAGGCCACCTTGTAGCCCAGTTCCGTCTGGGCATCGAGTTTCCAGACCAGGTTGCTGCGCACGGTGTCGATCGTCATGTCGATCTTGCCGGGCACATTGATGATGGTGCTCCAGTGGCCCTTGGGGCCGCAGGCCCATTTGGTGCCCTCGGCCATCGCGCAGTCCTTGAGGCCGATGTCGCCGGCGCCGCTGTTCTGGAAATGCTCGAAGCCGCCGGTCCATTCCAGTTCCTTGCTGATGGCCCAGCGCGCGGTCAGGCGGGCGGCCCATTGGTCGGAGTTGCCGTAGGCGTCGGCGGCACTGACCTTGCGGTTCAGGCGCTGGTCGGTATCGGGCTTGCCATCGGGCGTGAACTTGCCCTTGCCATCGGCCGTGGGCAGCTTGACGCCGCGGTCGCGCAGGTCTTGCTCCTGGTCGATATAGCTGTCGCGCTTGTCCACCATGAAGGCGGCGCGCAGGGCGAAGTTGTCGCCGAAGCTCTGGTTGTGAACCACGCGCAGCTGCTTGGCGTTGTAGTTGCCGAGCTGGGCCGAGGCCCAGCCATAGTTGCTCTTGAAGTCGGGCTTGGCCGGGATGACGTTGATGACACCGGCCGTGGAGTTGCGGCCGAACAGCGTGCCCTGGGCACCGCGCAGCACCTCAACCTGGTCCAGGTCGAACATCAGCGCCAGCGAACCCTGAGGGCGCGGCGAGTAGATGCCGTCGATGTGGATGCCCACGGCAGGGTCACCGATCTCGGTGAAGTTGGTCGAAGTGACGCCGCGGATGGAAGCCAACACGCCCGAGTCACCGTTGGACAGGCCCAGCTGCAGATTGGGCACGGCGCCGCTCAGATTGAGCAGCTCCTTGACGTTCTGGCGCACCAGGTCGTCGCCTTGCAAGGCCGTCACCGAGACGGGGGTCTTGAGGGCGTCGGTGGCCACGCGGGTGGCGGTCACGGTGACCTGGGGCAGCTCGGTCTTCTCGAGCTTCTTGGCGTCTTTCTTCTCGTCCTTGCCGGCGTCGCCTGCGGTCTGCGCCAGGGCGGGCAGGCTCAGCAGGCTCACCAGGGCGGCAGCCGCCAGGGCGGTTGGGGTCATCAGGCGTCGGGCGCGGGGTTCAACAGGGCTCATGTTTTTGTCTCCATGCGTTTTTGCTAACGAAAACTCGTCGGTCTTGGTTCCATCACGTCAGGGGGCGGCCAACTGCTCCAACACCCATGCTCTTCTTGCACTTCTTGCACTTCCTACTCTTCGCTCCTGGGTGCACGATTTCGTACACGCCTATTTTTCTCACTCGGCAGGCCCTGCCCGGCTTCGGCGGCCAGCGCAGCCGAGCCGCTCAGCAGCCCAGCGGCTCGCTCAACGGCACCTCCAACAGGCTGCTTGCGCGGCGGTAGAAATCAATGCGGCGGTTCAGCTTGCGCAGGGTGTCGGGGTCGGCACCCTGGTCACACTCGATCACGCCGTTGATGGCGCGGGTGGTGGCGCCGAAGCCCTTGCCGGCCAGCATCGCCTCGTGGGACGACTGCGGTGCCACGCCAGGCTGGGTGGTCCAGTACCAGAGCGCCGTCTGCCAGGCCACGGTGGAGTCACGCGCCACGCGGTCGGGGTCGGCCCAAAGGTCCAGGCCCAGAGCCTCGCCGGCCGCCTTGTACTGGTAGTTCCAGCTCAGCTGGATGGGGCCGCGGCCGTAGTACTGTTGGCCCGGGGCGCAGCGCTCGCCGGGCAACTGCTCACGGCAGTATTTGTCCCAGTTGGCGCGCCGGTATTCGCGCTGGGCTTTCAGCTGATCAGATTCGTGGGCGATCTGGCCCAGAAAGGCCGCCATCTCCTGGCGCTTCTGCTGCTCGCTGCCGCGCGCGGCAAAGGCCGGCGTTTGGCGCACGGCCTGGGCAAAACCCTCATAGGTGTAGAAGGCAATGCGCTCAGGAAACAGCTGCTCGAACTGGGCCTGGCTGAGCAGGAACTGCCCTTGGGCCTGCGCGGCCGCCCAGGGCGCCGCCAGGGCCAGGGCCGCCAGCAACAGGGCGCGGGCTGCTGCGCCTTCGGCTGCTGCCATTCGGGCAAGTCGGGCACCTCGGGTGAGGAGCCGCGCTTGCTGCGTCGCTGTCATGCCGGGCTTCATATGCATTCGGGGAGGCGAAAGGAGTGAAGGTGCTGGCAGCTCTCGGCGGGCTCAGAACGGAACCTGATGAGGCTGCGGAAGCGACTATCCATCGCCTTGCCTACACGGATCGATAAGACATCATTAAGGTCACCTTAAGGCCCGGCCCTGTCGGCCGGCCCCCGGCATTGCTAGAGTCGCCGCCATGAAAATCTGTTTGGTGGAAGACGATCTGGAGTTGGGCCGGGCCGTGCAGGCCCTGCTGCAGGACGCCCAGCACGAGGTGATCTGGCTGCGCCGGGTCGCCGATGCACGCTTCTGGACGGCCGAGCAGGACTTCGACGCCGTGGTGCTGGACCTGGGCCTGCCCGACGGCAACGGCATGGACCTGCTGCGCAGCCTGCGCCAGGCGGACCGCAAGCTGCCTTTGATCGTCATCACCGCGCGCGACAGCATCGAAGACCGGCTCAGCGGCCTGGACAGCGGCGCCGACGACTACCTCGTCAAGCCCTTCGCCGGCCCCGAGCTGCTGGCCCGGCTGAGGGCAGTGGCGCGCCGCGCCGGCGTCGAAGAAGGCGATGACTCGCCCCACCAATGGCAATTCAAGGACCTGCTGCTGGACGAACACCGCATGGTGTTGAGCCGGGGCGGCGAGCGCATCAACCTCTCGCGCAGCGAGTTCGCCCTGCTGCTGACCCTGCTCAAGCTGCCCGACCGCGTGGTCACGCGCCGCCAGCTGGAAAGCAAGGCCCTGAACCAGACCGACAGCCGCAGCCTCGATGTGCACATGTCCAATCTGCGCCGCAAGATCGGCGAGGGCTATATCCGCACCGTGCGCGGCATCGGCTACCTGATCGAGACCGGCCCATGAAAGCCGGCCCTGCCCCCCAAGCTGCCCACCACGCCGACGCCCCGCGGCCGCCGGCCCACCGCTCGCTGTTCAAGCGCAGCCTGGGCGCGGTGTTCGCGGTGATTTTCCTGACCTGGGCGGCTCTGATCGCGCGCGAGCTGATCGACATCGGCCTGCTGCAAAGCCGCAACGGCCAAGCCGAGAACCAGCTCTGGGCCGAGCTGGCCAAGCTGCAAGCCCTGCCCCATCTGCAGCAGCCGGCCGCCCTGGCCGAGCGCATGAACGGGCTGGACGGGCTGCTGCGCGACGAATGGCGCCACAAAGGCCACCGCTCACCCTTCTACCTGCTGCAGGTCTGGCATGAGGGCCAGCTGCTGCTGCGCGTCGACCCCGACCTCAGCGGCCGCGCCCGCGGCCAGCCACAAGAGACGCTCTACGCCAGCGACTCGCGCTGGCTCTATGCGGAGGCCAGCGAGCCCGAGCAAGGCCTGATCGTGCGGCGCTGGCAGGAGCGCCCGGGCGACTGGCATTTCTCCCTGGCCGGCTTCAGCTACTACGCCCGCCCCCTGCTTTACGGCCTGCCCCTGCTGATCCTGCCGGTCTGGCTGCTGTTCCGGCTCGGCTTCGCGCCGCTGCAGCGCATCGGCCAGCAGATCTCGCAGCGCTCGGCCAAGGACTTGTCGCCCCTGCCCGACTCGCCCTATGTGGAGCTGGCGCCGGTGGTCAACGCCGTCAACTCGCTAATGGCGCGCCTGCAGCTGCGCCTGGACCGCGAACGCGAATTCCTGCTCGACGCGGCGCATGAGCTGAAGACGCCGCTGGCCGTCGTCAAGCTCAGCGCCGAGGCCCTGGACCAAGGCAGCGACCCGGAGCGGCGCGCTGCCTCGGCCCAGCGTCTGCACCAGGGCGTGGACCGCGCCACCCACACCGTGCACCAGCTGTTGGCCCTGGCCCGCTCGGGCGCCGACGCGCAGGACATGGCGCAGCGCGAGCATGAACTGGTGGCCCTGGTCAGCGACCGCGTGGTGCTGGCCACGCCGATGGCGCTGAGCCGCGACATCGAGCTGGAGCTGCAGGCGCCCGAGGAATGCTGGCTGCGCATCAACCGCGAGTCGGTCGGCGCCCTGATCGACAACCTGGTGAGCAACGCCATCAAGTACTCGCCCGCCAGTGGCCAGGTGCTGGTGCGCATCAGCGACACGCCCGAGGCCGTGGTGCTGGAAGTGCTGGACCAGGGGCCGGGCATTCCGGCCGAGCTGCAGGCCAAGGTCTTCGAGCGCTTCTACCGCATCCCCGGCCAGGAAGAACATGGCAGCGGCCTGGGCCTGGCCATCGTCGAGCGAGCGGCCGCCCAGCATGGCGCGCGCGTGCAGCTGGGCGTCGGCTTGGGCGGCCGGGGCCTGGCGGTGTCCGTGCGGTTTACGCGTCAGGCCGCGGCACCGGCCGAGCCAAGCCCGGAAGCCGAAGCCTGAGCGGAGAACGCGGGGGCGGCTGGCGGCCACCGGCGCCGCTATAGTGCCGCCCTCCCTCGCTGCCCCTGCGTTCTCAACAAGCCCCACTTCATGAGCCTGGCCGACCTCCGCGCGGCGCTGCATGCCGAACTCGCGGCCACGCCCGAGTACTACGACTTCAAGGTCCTGCGCAGCGAGCGCGAGGGCTCGCTCTGGCGCGTCAGCCTGGAGCCGGGCTACGTGTTCGCCGAGGGCCAGCGCCCCGGCACCGCCTCGGCCCAAAGCCTGCTGGACGACAGCCTCGACGGCGCCGCCGCCTGGTGGGGCGCGCCGGTCAAAGGCGGCGCCAGCGTGCTGGCCGTGCTGCCCGAGGACGACCAGCTGCTGCTGCAAAACGCCAGCAGCCCGCCGCCCGGACCAGAAGCCCTGATCCGCCTCTACCCCAGCCGCTTCCTCAAGGCCGTCAGCGATGCCTGGTGGGACACGCCCTGGGCCGAGCGCGCCCTGGCCACCCTGCCCGCCCTCGGCGCGCCGCCCGCCTGGCCCGAGGGCCCGCTGCTGACGGGCGCACCGTTTCGCTGGCTGCGCCCGGGTCAGCGCCAGGCCCTGGGCTTGCTGCAGCAGCAGGCCGCCTTCCTCTGGGGCCCGCCCGGCACCGGCAAGACCACCACCTTGGGCGTGATGCTGGCCGAATACCTGGAGCTGCGGCCGCAGGCCCGCGTGCTGCTGCTCTCCAGCACCAACCAGGCCGTGGACCTGGCCACGCTGGCGGTGGACAAGGCGCTGGAGAAAGGCCGGCGCGAGCCCCTGCGCGCCAGCGTGCAGCGCCTGGGTACCCGCTTCGACGCGGCGGCGTTTGAGGGCCGCGAGCACCTGATCCCCGCCCAGGACCGCGAGCTGATCCAGCGCCTGGCGCGCGCCGAGGCCGCCCGGCCCAGCGGCCGCGCCAGCGCCGGCGAGGCCAGCGCGCTGAAAGCCTGGCACGACCGCGTGCAAGACCTGCGCGAACAGCTGCGCGCCTCCTCGCTGCAAGTGCTGCAACGCTGCCGCCTGGCGGCCATGACCACCACCCGCGCCGCCTTCACGCTCAAGACCCTGCGCGCCCTGGCGCCCGAAGGCCAGGAGGACACGACCCCGCCCTTCGATTTGTTGGTCTTCGACGAAGCCAGCCAGGTCAGCCTGGCCCATGCCCTGGTGCTGATGCCGCTGGGCCGGCAATGGCTGTTCGCGGGCGACCCGCAGCAGCTCTCGCCCGTGCTGCGCAGCCGCGAGCGCGAGGCGCGCCGCTGGCTGGGCCGCTCCGCATTCGCCGAGATGCCGCGCCAGGGCCCGGCCCTGGCCCTGCTGGACGAGCAATCGCGCATGGCCGCGCCCATCAGCGATCTGGTCAGCCAGTTGTTCTACGAAGGCGCTTTGCGCGTGGCCGACGACGCCAGCGCCTCGCCCGCTTGGCTGCAGGCGCGCCAGCGCCGCTTCGCCAAGGTGCCGGCCGAGACCCACATCCATGTGCAGACCATGCGCGCCTCGGGCGCCTGGTCGGCCGCCGACCGCGGGCCGCTGCGGCGCGAGTCGGCCGAGGCGATTGCCGACATGATCGAAACCGCCCTCGGGGACGGCCCCGGCGGCGGCTGGCAGCCGCATGAGCTGGTGGTGCTGACGCCCTTCCGTGCCCAGCGCGCCCTGATCCGCCAGCGCCTGCGCGCCCGCGGCCTGCCCGAAGCGCTGATCAAGGTCAGCACCGTGCACCGCGCCCAGGGCAGCGAGGCGCCGGTGCTGCTCTTCGACCCGGTGGACGGCAGCCAGCCCTTTTTGCAAACCGAGGAAGCCCAGCGCCTGTTCAATGTGGCCTGGAGCCGCGCACAGGCGAAGTTGATCGTCTTTCTGGCCCCCGGCGACAGCGCCCACAACCCCTTTCTGGCCCCCATCGTCCAGCGCCTGCGCCTGGCCGGCGACACCCGGCCCGTGCACGCCCTGCTGGAGCTGGCCGCCCAGCCCGGCTTTCCGGCCAATGCGCTCGGTTTGCGCGTCAGCGCCGGCCGCCTCAGCGGCGAAATCAGCCAGCTCAGCCCCGACGGCCGCCAGCTCGTCTTGATCAACGAACGCAGCGGCGCGGCCGTGCCCATCGATGTAGCCTTCTGGCGCAGCAAAGCGCTTGCTCAGGCGCAGGCCTCAACCGGGTGACAATGCCCGCCATGGCACAAGGCAAACGCATCTCCGTGGACATCGACGAACAAGCGCTGTCCTCCATCCGCGCCCTCGGCGCGGCCGCAATGAGCCTAGGCTAGGCCGGCCAGCCCCATCAAGATGCTCCGCAGCAGGGCGAGATCTTTAGGGGGCCTGCCACTCTGGGAGAACTGGCAGCGCCGCAATAGGGAGCAACTGACAGACAAATGCCCGACTGAGATTTCGTGCTGCGCCCCCTGCTATACAGTTCGATTGGCGATCTCAGGAGCGATCGGTCGATCCCATTGGCCGGCCGGCCAAAGAGTCCGCATTGATCTCGACTGAGGATTCAGTCACCGAGCGATATCCACTCTCGGCCGGATCAACATCAAGGTTCTCCAACAACTGCTGCAGGCTGCTCGGCAAGTGCTTTAGCCTGGAAAAGCCAGACTGACCGAGCAGGTGGCCCAGATATGCTCATCGTTCCATAGACACCCACATCGCAATGTGGCATTTGAGTCTTCCGGCGCTATTGGACGATGCTGGCAAATCGGTCCTTGGTTGTGAGCTCGCTCATACCTTCGGCTATGACGGTCTTGGTGAACACAGCTGCTACGCCAGAGGCCTAGTGGCATTGACTCATGCAACCGCATAGGCAAGCTCGCCGCGCACAGAAGTCCTTCAGGAAGCCTGTACCCACTGAAGTCAGTGTTATCGCACGCCGAGCAGAGTTCTCCATCGAGTCGACTTGGTCGCAACGATGCCAGGCTTACTCGTACCGGCGGTTGAAATGGAAAAAGTCGCGTTCGGTTTCATGGATCGAGCTCTTTGCCCTGTGCTGTGGGCCTGGGGGGGCTTGCTACACTGCGCGGCGATTCAGGACCACTTGAACAAGAGGGTGATTTGAAGACGGATAGAAACGCGCCTTGTCCCTGTGGCAGCGGCCTGAAATACAAGAAGTGCCACGGCAATCCACTTACGCCAGCACCGGCACCTATCACGCGGGCGACGATCAGCACCGCCGTGCTGGCGCCAGAGCGTGTTTTTGCTCAGGCACTCGACCATCACATCGGCGGAGAACTCGATGCTGCGGCCGGCCTCTATCGGGAACTACTGGCCGCTCATCCGGGCCACGCTGACGTGCTGCACAACCTCAGCCTTGTTTTGTTCCAGCAGGGGGAATCTGAGGCAGCTTTGAGACTGATCCAACAGGCCATAGAAGCTGCTCCTGCGCGCCCCGAATTCATTGCCAGTCGTGCCGCGATGCTGGTGTCACGCGGCCAGCACTTGGCGGCCGTGACTGACTACGCGCGGCTAGGCACGGCACTCGATGGCGACGCGATCCATAACTATTCGGTCGCATTGGGTAGACTCGGCCGCACCCGCGAAGCCCTCACTGTTTGTCGGCGACGAATCCAGCAAGCGCCTGCTGATGCGCGCGCCCATGGGCAACTCGGCAATTTGCTCACTGATTGCGGCGAGTTCGGAGCTGCTGAACTGGCCTATCGCGAGGCCCTGCGCCTACGCGCCGACGACAGCGCGACACACAGCAATATGCTTTTAATGCTCAACTACAGCGAGCATCTGGATGCTGCTGAGTTGCTGCAGCAGCATCGCGCCTACGGCGCGCAGCATGGAGGCGTCTGGAACCAGCTGCCGCCTCTCTTTGCCAACGAGCGCAATTTAGGGCGGCGCCTGCGGGTGGGCTTCCTTTCGCCCGACTTTGGCGAACACACGGTCGGCTATTTGTTCGAACCCCTTCTGAGTAGCTTAGACCAGGATCGCTTTGAGCCAGTGCTTTTTGCTACACGCCAGCGGGACGATGCGCTAAGCCGGCGACTGCGCGCCACCGGCGCGGTCTGGCGCGAATGTCACGCCGCGAGCGACGCCGAATTGATTGGCATCCTGCGGCGCGACAGAATCGACGTGCTGATCGACTTGGCAGGCCATACAGCCGGCAACCGCCTTGCCGCTCTGGCACGCGGTGCGGCCCCTGTTCAGATCACCTATTTGGGCTATCCGACCACGACCGGGCTGGACGCGATCGGGCATCGTTTTACCGATACGTGGATCGATCCACCAGGGGGAGACGCCGGCGTCGAGCAGCCGCTGCATCTTGCGTGTGGCATGTTCCGTTACGCGCCTCCGCCCGATGCTCCCGAGGTACGTGAACCGCCGATGTTGACCTTGGGCCATGCCAGTTTCGGCTGCTACTGCAATTTATCCAAAGTCACGCCAAGCACATTGACACTATGGGCTCAGGTGCTCAAGGCTGTACCGGACTCGCGGCTGCTGATTAAGGCGGCCGCACTGGCCGACGCCGACTCCGCAGCAGGTCTGCTGGACCGGCTGAGCGCGCTGGGCGTAGCCTCTGAGCGAGTCACCCTGCTGCGCTGGACAGACTACGCCGAACACCTGGCTGACTTTTCCCGCATCGATGTCATGCTGGACACCATTCCCTTCAACTTAGCGGGCAACACCTGCGAGGCCTTGTGGATGGGCGTGCCTGTCGTGAGCCTGCGCGGCGAACGACCCGCCACGCGTATGGGGGCTTCTTTGCTGGTGGCGGCTGGGCGGCCAGAATGGATCGCAGAAGATGCCTCGCATTTTGTGCGTATTGCATGCGAGCTCATTTCCAACCCAGACGGCCTGGCATCCCTGCGAACCTCCCAGCGCCATGCGCTGCAGGCCTCTGCCTTGCTAGACGGCGCCAGCTTAGCGCGCGAGATCGAAGCCCATTGTCAGCGCCTGTTTGCTGCCTGGGCCAAGACGGCGAGGCCGCTACCTGCACAGCCGCTCAAAGTACTGCACGTAGGCTGTGGCAGCCCAGAAGCAGGCAAGCTGCCGGTCTACTTCGATCCCTCGATCTGGCGCGAGGTGCGCTTGGATATCGACAAGCAGGTTGAGCCAGACTTCGTCGCCTCGACCACCGACATGAAAGTGGTGCCCAGTGACAGCATGCAGGCGCTGTACTCCTCGCACAACGTGGAACACCTTTATGTCAGCGAAGTGCCGAAGGCTTTGAGTGAATTCCTGCGTGTTCTAGAGCCAGGGGGCTTCGCACTGATCACGGTCCCTGACCTGCGTGCGGCCGCAGAGCGCATTCTGCGCGACGAGCAGGAGCTGCCCATGTATCAATCACCCGCTGGGCCGATCAATGCGCTAGATATGGTTTACGGCTACGCTCCCTTCGTCGAAGGCGGCAACGCCTTCATGATCCACAAAACTGGCTTCACCTGCCGATCGTTAGAGCAGGTGTTGACGCGAGTCGGCTTCGAACGCGTGGTTGTGCGCTCACATGGATTTGCGCTTTGGGCGGTTGCATTCAAGCCAGGCAGCAACAGCACTGGAACCGAGCGCGGGCAAAGCTGATCGTCTTTCTTGCTCCCAGCGAAGGCGCTCACAAACCGCTGCGGGTCAACGAACGCAGCGGCACGGCCGTGCCCATTGATGTGGCCTTCTGGCGTAGCAAAGCTCAGGCCTCAACCGGGTGACAATGCCCGCCATGGCACAAGGCAAACGCATCTCCGTGGACATCGACGAACAGGCGCTGTCCTCCATCCGCGCCCTCGGCGCGGCCGCCAAGCAGGCCCGGCTCGCCGCCGGCGAAGGCCAGGCCACCGCGGCCACCCGCCTCGGCGTGCATGTGCAGACCATCGCCCGGATCGAGTCCGGCGAGCCCGGGGTGTCGGTGGGGCATATGCTGGGCTTGTTGGCGTTGTATGGCTTGGCGGTGACGCTTCAGCCACCGAGCGAGCCCTGAGCCGCAAGCCAAGCGCCGCACAGTGCCTGCCCGCTGAACTCCCGCACTTCACCCGAGGACTCGCCCGCATGCAGCACACCGGCTCCTGTCACTGCGGCGCCGTCCGCCTCACCTTGCCAGCCACGCCCGAGACCGCGACGTCTTGCAACTGCTCGCTGTGCCGACGCGTCGGCGGCCCCTGGGTGTATTTCGAGTGGGGCACGGTGACGATTGATGCGGCGCCTGATGCCATGCATGCTTATGTGCAGGGTGACAAGACGCTGCGAACCATGCGCTGCCGGCACTGTGGCTGCGTGACGCACTGGGAGCCCGTTTCCGCAGAGCCGGGTGGCAAGCACGGTGTTCACCTGGGCAACTTCGACCCAGCCTTGATCGCGTCCGTGCGAATTCGCAGGTTCGACGGGGCGGAGACGTGGAAGTTCCTGGATGATTGAGCGGCACGCTAGCTAGGAAAGTGTGGTCGTTCGGGAAGGAACTGTCTCCGAGCCTTGCTTTGCCCGGCTAACGCGAAACTCATATGCTCATATGCTGGGAAGAATTCGCGACTGTTCAACAGACAGAGAATTAGGTTTCATGGACGCATCGCCAATCTTGCAAGTCTTTGGATCGGGATTACTTGCACTGTTGGGCGGCTACCAGTTCTTCTTTAAGCACAGCCATATGAAACCCGTTTCTTGATAAGCAAACCGTGGTTACCAAGCATGGGCAAGGGACTGATCCATTAAATCAGGCCAGTCGTATTTTGGGACGACATATAGTCTGAAAAGAGGTAGCGCTCACCGCCGGGCAGCTAACTTTCACTATTCAATACAAGAAATCCATGGGGAGTTGCGATGCATATTCGGGCATTTGAAGTACAAAACTACAAAGGGTTTAGGGATCTTCAGCTTGTAGAGCTTGCGCCGCTCACGCTCTTCTATGGAGAGAACAGTTCTGGGAAGAGTGCGCTTCTCCGCCTTCTTCCTTGGATAGCTGAATCGATGAAGGATGAGCGGCCCGGCCCAATACTGGATGGTTCCGTTGGCCGCGATGCACTGTGGAACGATTTGGCCCATATCACCCGATCTCGGCACCCCCTTGAAGTGACAGTGAGTTGGGTTTCTACGCAGAAAGCCAGTTGGGCGTTTCGGGGCGGAGAACTGCCCGGTAGCTGCGAACTGAAGAGCATCCTGCTGAACGGGGCACGCGGTCAGGTCTGGCACCTGGAAGATGATGGCGACGGTGAGTGGCAGGGGCGAGGCAAAGTTGTCAGTGGACTCCTGCCAGAGCCGGACATGGGCAAATGGATCAGTAACGCAGGTTGCCAACGGAGTGAGTTCCAACTTGACGTTCAGTGGTTGCAGGGCATTCGTGTTGCAGTGCCCCGTGTTGAGAAAGGACATGCATCTGCTCCTGGAACCTTGCCTTCTACTGGGGAGGGAGTGGCTCGGTTCCTATATCACTGGGCGCGGCAAGCACGCTCAGACAATGAACGAAAGGCAATTGACTTCATTCGAAACTTCTTCTCAAACCTCGGGTTTGAGTTGGGCGTAACAGACGTAGCCCCCAGCTTCTTTCGACTTGACGTTGCGCCGATAGCAAACCCTTCGGCTTCGATCAACCTCGTTGATACAGGCGAGGGCTTGACGCAAGTACTGGCACCTTTGGTTGCACTAGCGCGCGCCGCGTATGGGCTAGGCCCCAGGCTTGTGTGCCTTGAGCAGCCTGAACTTCACCTCCATACGGACGCGCAACGCGCACTTGCTGAGTCGATTTCGAGCGCCGTTGCCGCTGGGGCACAAGTACTTATTGAGACTCACTCTGAGGTGCTGTTGGCGGCAGTGCAGTTGGCTGTAGCGGGTCAACATCAACAGATCAAAGGAAAGGACGTTGCTCTTTACTGGGTGGAGCGTCGAGGAGATCCGGTGTCCATTGCTCGGCGCGTACCGTTTGACGATAGGGGGCAATTAGGCGGGAGTTGGCCTCTCGACGCATTCGGCGACTTGCTTCAGCTCAAGGGCGAACTGTTGAAGGCTCAGCGGAGCGCCTCATGATTGTCGATTTCGATGACACATGTTGGTCGCAACAGGATGAGTCATGGAACAGAAGCTTGCTGGAATTTCTGGTGCTGCTGGTCATGCATGAACAGCATGCTGTGCGAGCCGAGCCAGATTCGATGATCGCTTGGTGTAGCGTGCATTTAAGAATGCACGTTGAGTACTTCAAGATACGACTCGCTTCATCACAGGCGCGTGCTAACGCTATTGTTCTACGTGTCTTGCCTTCCGGTGATAGTGGAGCTACTGCTCCTCCGCCGTGGGCGCTCACTGCTACTGCTGCAGGTGCCTTGGTTAAACGTCCACTCCGCCTCGTTTTAGAGAACGGCAACTCGGACAGGGCGTTTGTTGAGTCCACCATTCCGTCGTTCACTCAATGGTGCGATCGTGAATGGATTGATCCCGATCATGGTGGCGGCTCTGAGATGCAGAAAGACATTTCTGAAACCGCTATGAACGTTGCAGCGCAGTGGCGAACGTTCTATCTATTCGATAGTGATCGCCTCCATCATTCGGAACTTGCATCGGGCTGGACGCCCCCCAACGGCGATGGATGCCAGGGGTACAAGTTCGAGCGCTCCTGCGAGGCTCTGCCGCGGAGTCGATGGCACATGCTAAGGCGGCGCTCAATCGAGAATTACTTGCCTCCGTCTGTCCTTAGCTCTGTGAACGTCACAACGGCCACTGTGCTTTTCAGCTCGGAAGTTGGGCAAATGGCCCACTTCTACAACTTCAAGAGAGGCCTTGCAGGTGACGGCGTGATGCCTTCTGATCCGAAGAAAGTGGTGCGCGCAGGGCGAAGTCAGGGCTTTTGGTCTCAACTTTCCCCACCGGCTGTCGCTGCCCTTTCCCAAGGTTTTGGGGAAAAAATCTCGGAGAAGTTTAACAACGTGCCCGTGAATCATCCTTGGCCAAATGACGTCCTATTGGAGATGGACGCCTTGATGGGTGCCTTACAGGACGCGATATAGGACTACGTATGAACGAGACACCTAGCTACGTTTCTCAACCGCAAGTTATCGACTTGCCAAAGCTACTCGCTGATGTGCGAGCTGGACATATCCAGGTTCCCCGCTTCCAGCGGCCTTTCGTCTGGGAAGATGAACGCAGGGTGGAACTCCTCCGCTCACTGCGAGCCGGAATTCCGATTGGAAGTCTATTGGTATGGCGGACTTCTCAAAACCGGCTACCAAGCTTTGATGCCATCGCAGGTGTAAAGATTCCGCGGCCGATCAAAGGCCAGACGATCAGCTATCTGCTTGATGGGCACCAACGACTTACAACGCTCTTTGCCGCATTCCTCATGCCAGCGCCACATAAGAGGGGTAAGGCCGGATCGTCAGGGTACGACGATGTGCCTACGCCTATCTTCTTCGACCTGGAGCAGGATGACTTCGTCGTGGGCAATCCGACCGACGCTTGGTCTTGCCTTCCATTGCATCTATTCCTCGACGCGGTAGGAATCAGACAACACTTCAGGAACAAGGAGCGAGAAGGTGGCCTTGATGCCAACGAAGTGGATCGCCTGCAGGAGATTGCGGAAGGCGTTTTGTATGCGATGCAGTGGTGTCGCATACCAGTGATCCCCCTGAGTACCGATGACGTCGAGCTGGCTACAAGAACGTTCCATCGAGTGAATAGTCAAGGCGTTGCCATGACCGAGTTCCATATGGTTGCGGCTCTTACTTGGGGTGACGAGTTTGACCTGCGAGAAATATTCGAGCGGGAATGGAGTAAGCAGAGCCTTCCCGATGGCTGGGAGCCTGCAAGCGAACAACAAACCTTAAACGTTCTAAAGGGTCTTCTCGGCATGGATGTGGTTCGTTCGCCTGGAGATCTATTAGTCCGAAGAATCAAAGAGAAGCCTGAACTAGCAATCAGGCCGGTTGAACTGCTCGCTCGCGCAATGACGTTAGCGGCCGAGAATTTTGTGCATTCGCCGGTTGCAGTGCCATATCAAATGCAGCTTACTCTCACGGCAATTGCACTGGATGACCTGAGTGGCAAGCGACAGCCAGATCCGGAGTGGCTGCGTAGATGGTGGGGGCTTACCACCGTCTGGGGTAGTTTCGCTAGTGCTGCTACGCATCGCGTGCAGGCAGCACTGCGACACCTAAGAGCCGGACTGTCAGGCAAGCCAAATGCGTGGCCAAAGTTGCTCTACGCTACAGCCGCGCCAAGCGCGCTTCCCAGCCTCGATCTACGCAATGCGCGAGCGCGGTACTTTGCGGACGGTTACGCCTTTGGATGTAACAAAGTCGAATTGCTCCACTCGCGTGGCCCCCGAGCAATTGTTTCGTTGATCCCTGGCGAAGGAACGCGGCCAGGGAATCGCTTCATCTGGCCTGGAGAAGATATCGAAGGTCTCTTTGAAGCCCTGAATACAGAGAATCGTGAAGCTTTGCATGGACACTTCATTGAGGACGACTGTCTTAGTGCTTGGCGAAAATCGGACATGCCAGCCTTCATCGCTCGCCGAGAGAAAGCAATGAATGCCTTCGAGGGGAGATGGTTTTCTGGGTTACACCCAAAAGAGTTCATCACGGGTGCAGATGCCCTCCCTTCAACGGCCAAGGAATTGCAGCCACGCCCACTTACTCGTAGGCGGCCGTAAGTCGCCAGTTGGCTATCAATCGTGCCGGTCAAGAATAGAGTCACGGGGTCCCCGTTTGCAGAATGGGACAGCGATAGTTCGGACTGCGCCGTAACAGCAGAATGTGGGCAAATGCGGGGGTTCATCGCAGAGGGCAAAAGTCAGGCCTGCAGTTTCAAGTCAACCGACGTTTAAGTCGGTGAGATGGCCCTTGCCAAGTGCAGACCCGGGTCTGCTGCACGCGCAGTCCCATTTCGACCGGGTTTCGTGTGCGCCATCCACAAAGCCTCGACCTGCCCGTAGAACCTGGAAGTAACGCCAAGCACCGATCGTCCAGCGTATGAATCGTTGCGGCTCATAATCCCGCATGAAACTCATCGTGGCTGTTCATTTCGAAGACGCGCAGGCGACCCGTGCCACTGCTGCTGCGGTGGCTTTCGAGGCCTGGGATGCGGCGGAAGCGACCCGAACTTACCTCTCGCGCATCGCCCATGTCGAGCCAGCGGTCCGAGGAACGCTGGACCTGAGAGAACTGCCCTGCGTGATGCAACTGCTGCGCGAGCACAAGCTGGAGCCCGAGCTCATCTTGATCGACGGCTTTGTCCATCTAGATGCCGACGAAACGCCGGGCCTGGGCCAGCACATCTTTCACGCCCTGGGCGGCAGCGTGCCCATCGTCGGCGTTTCGAAAAAACGCCTTCCGGGCCTGACGGCGCAGTTCGAGGTGATGCGGGAAGATGAGGAGACGCAGCCGCTGCTGGTCACCTGTGCGGGCATCGACATCGGCGCGGCCAAGGCTCGCCTGCGCACGATGCATGGCAGGAAGCGCGTGCCCACGCTGATGAAGCTCGTGGCGCGCCTGGCGAAGAACAAGGACTGACTGCGGCCGGCGTCAAGAACATGCAACACGTTCTCTTCATCTGCAGCATGAACCGCTGGCGCAGCCCCACGGCCGAGCAGATCTTTTCCGAGCATCCTGGCATCGAGTGCAGCTCAGCCGGCCTGAACCATGGCGCTGAAAATCCGCTGACAGCTGAGTTGCTGGCGTGGGCAGACCTGATTTTTGTGATGGAACGCAGCCACAAAGACAAACTGGCCCGTGACTTCAAGCCCCATCTGCTCGGCAAGCGTGTGATCTGCCTGAACATCCCCGACAACTACAAGTTCATGGACCCGGCCCTGGTCAAGCTGCTCCATGCAAAAGTCGACAGCTTTCTGCCGCGGGCCGCTGAGCGATCTGCCTGAGCACGGCGAAAACCGGGCCGCCCTGGCGCGGGGCCAGCGCCTCTCTCCCGTGCCGACTCATATTGATTGCATGGGAAAGGAGAGCTCTTTCACTGATACCGGCGAGCCGCCCAGTGCAGAATCTTGCTCAAACTGCGCGCAGCCTGCCCTTGAACTGCAGAGCAGAACGAGCAACTGCTGGTCGTGCCCTTGGCCGGCCCGTTTGACCAGGAAGCGTTCCATGAACATCTTGAAGCGAAACAATGTCAGGGTCATCGGTGAGACCGGGCCCGTGCTGCTCTATGCCCATGGCTTCGGCTGCAACCAGGACATGTGGAGCCGCGTCACGCCCGCCTTTGCCGGCACGCACCGTCAAGTACTGTTCGATTACGTCGGCAGCGGCCACTCGGATCGTGCCGCCTTTGACACCCAGCGATACACCGACCTGAGTGGCTACGCCCGAGACGTCGTCGAGGTTTGCGACGCGCTGGGGCTGCACGAAGGAGTGACCTTCGTTGGCCATTCCGTCAGTTGCAGCATTGGCATGCTGGCATCGATCGCGCGGCCTGAGCTGTTCAGCCAACTCATCCTGCTGGGCCCATCGCCTTGCTTCCTGAACGATCCGCCCGGCTATTTCGGTGGCTTCGAACGCGAAGATCTGGAGGGCTTGCTGGCCCTGATGGACCAGAACTACATGGGCTGGGCCCAGTACCTGGCGCCTGTCGTCGCCGGCGCCTCCGGAGCAGGCGAAGTGGCGAGCACCCTGAACGACAGCTTTTGCTCCACAGACCCTGCGGTGGCCCGTGTGTTCGCGCGCGCCACCTTCTTTGCGGACAACCGCGCGGACCTGCCCAAGGTGCCACGGCCCTCGCTGCTCTTGCAGCACCACCGCGACAACCTGGCCCCCGTGAGCGTCGGTGAGTATCTGCACGCCCACATGCCGGCAAGCACCTTGCGCATCCTTGAGGTGGAGGGTCATTGCGCACACATGAGCAACCCCGCACTGGTGATCGAGGCGATGCAGGAATACCTGGCTTCGTCCACCGCCGCCTCAGCCGCCTGATATGAAGCCTTCGCCATGACGCCGTGGGACGAGCTGCCGTGCGCCGTGGTGATCACGGCTGCAACGGGCCGCGTACTGGACGTCAACTCTGAGCTTCTGATCCTGGCGGGCGGCTCGCGCGAGAGCCGCATCGGTGCGTCGATCGAAGACCTGCTGCCGCCCGCCGGCCGCATCTTCTTGCAAACCCATGTGTGGCCGACCCTGCTGCGCGATGGGCGCATTCAGGAGATTCACCTTCAGCTGAGCTGCGCCGACCGGACGCGCGTGCCCGTGCTGTTGAATTGCAGGCTGGGTGCGCATCTGGGCCAACCGGCGTACTACTGGACCCTGTTTGCCGCGCGAGATCGCCACCGCTTCGAGGCCGAACTGGTCGAGCAGCGCAATCTGGCGGAAGCGACGAATCGGGCACTCGTCGAGAGCCAGCGCTTCATCAAGGCCATCACGGACGCCATTCCAGGGCTGGTCGCTTACTGGGACAAGGATCTGCGCTGCCGCTTCGCCAACAAAGCGTATGAGGACTGGTTTGGGCGGCGCCCCGATGAGTTGCTGGGTGTGTCGCTGAGAGACCTGCTGGGCGAGCATGTGTTCGGCTTGAATGCGGTCTACATCGAAGGCGCGCTGGCGGGCCAGGAACAACAGTTTGAGCGCCAACTGACCAAAGCCGACGGCAGCATCGGCCACACCTGGGCTCACTACATACCGGACCTCGTCAACGGGGAGGTTCGAGGCTTCTTCGCGACGGTCAGTGATGTCACCGCCCTCAAGTCGACGCAGCTCGCACTCGAAGAGGCGCAGAGACTGGGGCAGACCGGCAGTTGGAGCTGGCGTGTGGACGGTGACCGGGTCGTCTGGTCGCCGCAGATGTATGCCATCTTGGGCTGCGACCCGAAGGCGCCCGCCCCAAGCTTCGCAGAGCAGGCCAGCCTCTACGAAGCGCAGGACTACGCCAGGCTCGGCGAACAGGTGGGGCGCACGCTGCAGACCGGCGAGCCTTACACCTTGGAGCTTCGCTACCGTCAGCCCAGCGGCCAGGGCGGCTGGCTGGAGGCCCGCGGCGAAACCGTTCGCGGCATGTCGGGTCAGATCACCGGCCTGCGCGGGACCGTCCAGGTAATCACGCAGCGCCGCGAACAGCAACTGGCGCTGGAACTGGCGCAAGACCGCTTGCAGGCGATGTACGAAACCACGCCGGCCATGCTGCATTCGATCGATGCCCAAGGCCGCCTGCTGCACGTCAGTGATGCCTGGCTGGCTTGCCTGGGCTACCGCCGCGACGAGGTGATCGGGCGGCCGTCCGCAGACTTTTTGACTGAAGAGTCCCGCATTCACTCGGGGCAAGAGGTGCTTCCTCGTTTCTTTGCGACCGGCCGCTGCGACGACGTGGCGTATCAGATGGTGACGCGGACGGGCGAGCTTGTGGATGTGCTGATGTCGGCCATCCTCGAGCGCGACGCGGACGGCCAACCGGTTCGCAGTCTGACCGTGGTGCAGAACGTGACGCTGCGTCGGCGTGCCGAGCGAGAACTCGCCAAGGAACACGAGCGCCTGCGCAATCTGATCGAAGGCACGAACGCCGGCACCTGGGAGTGGAACGTTCAGACCGGAGAGGTGATCGTCAACTCGCGCTGGGCCGCCATCCTGGGCTGGTCCGTCGAAGAGATCGGCGCTGTGACGAATCAGTTCCGCGCCGAGATTGCACACCCCGACGAACTGCCTCTGACGCGAAAGCTCTTGCGCGAGCACTTCAAGGGGCACAGTGACGCCTACGTGGCTGAGGTGCGCCTTCGCCACCGCGACGGTCATTGGATCTGGGTCGAGGACCGCGGGCGGCTGATCACGCGCACGGCAAACGGACGCCCGGAATGGGTGTTCGGCATCCAGATCGACATCACGGAGCGCAAACGCCGCGACGAGGTCGTGCTGCGCCTCAGCGCAGAGTTGGCGGAACAGCACGAGTTGATGCGGGTCACCTTGGAGTCCATTGGTGACGCGGTCATCACGACCGACGCCGCCGGCTTGATCAACTGGCTCAATCCCGTGGCCGAGCGGATGACGGGCTGGCTGTCCTCGGAGGCGCTGGGCCGGCCGCTGCTGCAGGTCTTTCAGATCCTCAATGAAGAGACCCGCGAACCCGCACCTGATCCGGTGGCAGCGTGCATGGCCGAAGGCCGCATCGTCGGCTTGGCTCACCAGACGATCCTGATCTCGCGGGACAACACCGAGTACGGCATCCAGGACTCTGCCGCCCCCATCCTGAACGCGCAGGGAGAGATGCTGGGCGTCGTTCTGGTGTTCCATGACGTCAGCGAGCAGCGGCGCTTGAGCGGCGAGATGACCTATCGCGCCACCCACGACGCGCTGACCGGCTTGGTCAATCGGGCCGAGTTTGAGACTCGCATGCTGCGCACGCTGCGCCAAGCGCAGGAGAACGACAGCCATCACGCGCTGATGTACATCGATCTGGATCAGTTCAAACTGGTCAACGATGCCTGTGGCCATGCGATCGGCGATCAGCTGCTGCAACAGGTCAGCAAGCTGCTGGCCGATGCCGTGCGCACTCGCGACACCCTGGCGCGCCTCGGCGGTGATGAATTCGCGATCATCCTGGAACACTGCACGATGGAGCAGGCGAATCGCGTCGCTCAAAAGATCTGCGACCGCATGGATGATTTCCGCTTCGTCCACGAGGACCGGCGCTTCCGCATTGGCACCAGCATCGGCCTCGTGCCCGTGGACAAGCGCTGGTCCAGCACCTCGGCCATCCAGCAGGCCGCGGACACCTCCTGCTACGCCGCCAAAGAAGCGGGTCGCAATCGAGTCCACGCCTGGTTCGACAGCGACGCCGCCATGCGCGCCAGGAGCCACGAAATCCAATGGACGTCCAGAATCGAGAGCGCGCTGGATGGCGATGGCTTCGAGCTGTTCGCGCAACGCATCGAATGCCTGAAGGGGCAAGCGCAGGGCATTCACGCCGAGGTCCTGCTGCGCATGCGCAACGCAGATGGAACCCTGGTTCAGCCTGGCTCCTTCCTGCCTGCGGCCGAACGTTTTCATTTGGTCTCGCGGGTGGATCGTTGGGTGCTGAGCCGATCGGCCCATTGGCTGCGAAACCTGGCTTCACCCGAGCGCATCGAGAGCCTGAGCGTCAACCTTTCAGGCCAGTCGGTCGGGGACCGGGCCTTCCATGCCTGGGCCTGCGAACTGCTCGCCCAGCTGGGGCCCGCGGTCTGTTCCAAACTGTGCCTTGAAATCACCGAGACCGTTGCAGTGACCAACCTCGCCGACGCGGCGGTCTTCATCGAGCAGGTCAGAGCAGCAGGGGTGAAGGTTTCGCTGGACGACTTTGGTGCGGGCGCCTCTTCGTTCGGCTATTTGAAGGCCTTGCCGGTGGACTACCTCAAGATCGACGGACAGTACATCCGCACCCTGGTCAGTGACCCGCTGAACGACGCTGCAGTTCGCTGCTTCATCGATGTCGCGCGGCTGATGGGCTTGAAGACCGTGGCCGAGTTCGTGGACAAGGCGGACGTGTTGGATCGCCTGCAGGCCATCGGGGTGAACTATGCGCAGGGCTATCTTCTGCACCAACCCGAGCCCATCAGCGGCTTGCTCGAAGCCAGGGCACAAGCAGTCACCTGAAGAACAAAGAATCGCTGCGCCACGCTCATAAAGATCGTGGCGCGCCTGGCGAAGAACAAGGACTGATCGCAGCAGCCATGGTTCTCGGGCACACCGAAACCGAAGGCCGGAGCAGGAGCCGGAGGCATGCCTCAGATTTCTGGTCTTCACGCCGTCGAATCCATGCGCTGAGCCGAGCCCCTGGCCACTCTTGCGCGGTCGACCGGCGCCAAGCTTGCGCAAGCCCGCCGGCCAATTCAGGCATCCAAACCTCCGTTCGCGCCGCCTGAAGCGGGTTTCACACGGCACCCAACTGCACCTGGTTTCTTCCCAATTGCTTTGCTTTGTACAAGGCAGCGTCGGCTCGCGCGATCAATGCCTCGATGCCGCCTTGCTCGTCCAAGCTCGCAACCCCAAAGCTGCCTGTCTTTGCGCCCACCACCGGAAAGTCGTGCGCGGCAATCAGGGTGCGCAGGTGTTCCGCAAGGACCATGGCGCCGTGCGAATTCGTCTCGCGACAAATGATCAAGAACTCCTCGCCACCCCAGCGCCCGACGACATCCACCGTGCGGGATCCCTTGGTCAGCACTTCCGCCATGGCCACAAGCACCGAGTCGCCCACCTGATGACCATGGGTGTCGTTGACCGACTTGAAGTGGTCCACATCCAGCAAGATGATGGACAGCTCGGAGCCATAGCGCTCATTCCGCAGCCCTTCCTCCTGCAACACCCGATCCAGATGCAAGCGGTTTGAAAGCCCGGTCAGTCGGTCTGAGGTTGAGATCTTTTCAAGCAACCGGTTTTGCTCGATCAGCAGTGCCTGTGTTTCCGCGTTGGCCAGCGCGACGGCCCCGTAGGCACACAGGGTCTTGAAGATGGACTTGTCGTGCTCGGCGAAAGCAGACCTGCGCTGGGATTGGATGCACATGACACCGAGAAGCCGTTCGCCCACCAGCAGCGGCGCCGCCAGTCGTTCACCGAACAACTCGCCTGCCTTTGATGTGCCTGACTGAGTGACCGCACTGCGTTCCTGGGCACAGCGCGCCACCAATGCTGAAGCATCGCCCCGATCGAACTCATGCGGCGCCACGACCGTTCCGCAGTCATCGCCGTACACGCTCCGCAGGGTGGAGCCGTCCGCAAGGAGCATATAGATCTCGAGGCGTTCTCCACCCAGCAAGGCTTGGACATGGGAATCCAAGGCCGCGTAGATACCTTCGGCGATCAGATGGCCCGTGATGAGTCGCCCAGCTGCGCTCAGCCGCTCTAGAGTTGCGTTATGTCGCTCAAGTGCTTCCGCACGTTCCGCATGGGCGGCACCCAACTGCCGCTGGTGCTCGCTCTCGGCTCGCGCCTTCTCGGTTTCGTGACTGATGTGCATGGCGTTGGCACGGCTGCTGGCCTCCTCGGTGTGGGTCTTCTCTCTCACCTCAATCGACTGCAAGGCGAGCTGGTAGGCACGCCCCGTGTCGCCGACTTTGGCGTACTCGCGGGCCATCGCTTCAAAAAGGTCCCCGGGCGGGGTGTAGTTCTCGATGGCTGCGGCTTGCTCGAAGGCCTGCTGCAAGCAATGAAGCGAGGCGTTCTCCGCCGTCATGCCTGCCAGCGGCGCCACTGGATGGCGCGCGTAGATCTCAGCCAGAACCCTCAAGGCCGCGATCTTGCGGATCGGATCGGCTGTGGCTCCGGCCACGGCCTCCACGGCCGCCTGTAGGGCAGCTTCGGGCTCGCCCAGTTCCAGCAAGGCTTTGGCCTGCCCCCGCTTGGCCACGCCCAGAAGATCGTTCGCGTCCAGCGCAGCCGCACGTTGCTCAAGCAGCCGAAACTTCTCCAGAGCGCTTCGGTAGCGCTTGCGGTCCAGCTCGACGTCCGCCAAATAGTGCAAGGCGATGGCGTAGTTGCGCGATGCATGCAGGGGGCCCAGGAGGCTGAGCGCTTCTTGCAGCATGGCTGCGGCGGCGTCATATCGGTGCAGGCAACGTTGGGTTTCAGCGGTCTGCATGAGCGCGCCGCCGACCCGTGCGGGCCAGCCACAGGCTCGGGCCAATTCAAGTCCACGCTGCATCCATTCAAGCGCAGCATGATGGTCGTTCAGATTCCCAAAGCTGCCGCCAATATTGGTGGCGGTGATGATGGCGCGCCTGAGCTGCCCCGTATCCAAGGCGAGTGAATAGGCGAGCGACTTGTGACGGATCGACTCCACATGGTCACTGCGCAAGGATGCGACCAGGCCTTTGAAGTCCTCGATGGCCAAAACGGCTGCCGGCTGCGGTATCTCCGCGAAGCGCGCCAGCTCTGCCTCCCAGATCTGCTGCGCAGTTGCGACATCCTTGAACGCAGCGTCTCGTGCCAAGGTGGCCTGCGCCACGACGAAGCGCACGGAATCAAGCTCCCGGGCCGCGCCGGCCATGGCCTCCAGCGCTTCTCGCGCCGCCGCGCTCTGACCGCAGTCATACGCCAAGCATGCCTGCAGCCACTTGGCGTCAGCAAAGCCGATCGAATCGACACAGCCCTCGCTCTGACCGGAAAACTCCTGCAATGCAAGCGCGACCAGCGCTCGACTCCCGTCGAGGTCGTTGAACAACCATTTCGCTTCGGCCCGAAGCAAGAGCAGGCGGCCCAAAACACGCGCCAAGGCAGCGCCTGTCAAGGCCGCTTCAGCCAGTGCGGACTCCGCTTCTTCAGCCAGCGCCAAGGCCCGATGCGTGTCTCGCTGACGCAGCTGCCAGGCGAGATCCATCAGGCTTGGCAGGCGACTTGCGCCACTGGACACAAGCACGCGAGTTTCCAGGCGCGCCAGCGCCGCAGTCGTGACAAAAAATTCCTGTGGATCGTGCATTGGCGTTCTCCGATCACTAGGGTCCATCAGATGAGCAATGAATCGCGGCTTGATATTCGCATGTCGCTCGCCAGTTGAACATTGCGCCGCTCAATCTCTGACAGCTTCAGGTCAATGGCCGTCTTCTTCCGCCTCATCCCTAGGCCCAAGACCCTTATCGGGCAAGCATCGACTGAACCCCCTACTGATACCGCCCCCGGCACCCCTGCGGCGCCATCCACGTGGTCTGCTTGAATGATGCGACGGAGCCCACAGACGGCGGGCCAGCCAGTGTGAGAATTTCCGACCTGAGCTTCCCCCTTTACGCTTCGCACCTCAGCGCCTTATACAAAGCCCGTTTGGACGGACATGTCTTCGATTCCCTTTCCGACCCGCGCCGCCACGTCCCTCGTGCTCATCGGCGCTCTGGCCGTGTGCGCGTGGTTCTGGTGGCCCGCCAGCAACGACACCGTGCCGATGCCCAAAGAAGAACAAGCCATGGCGACAGCGCCCAAGGCAGCAGAAGCCGTGCTCGCAGCGCCTGCGGCCTTGCCTGTTGGCAACGCTGCCTTGGCGGCCTCAGCCCCCGGGGAGCAGGCACGCCGGCCTGAGGCTTCACCGATTGGCTCGGAGGGCTACGGCCCGCACATCGATCGCGCCCGTGACGGCGCAAGCCCCAAGGCCGCATGGCAAGCTGTGGCCTGGCTGCAGGCTTGCCGCCAGAACGCCTCGAACATGCTGGCCTACCAGCAAGCGCGAGACAACGGCGCCGTGCCTGAGGTCATGACGCGGCTGATCGTTGAAGCACAGACCGAAGCGCGCCGCTGCCAGACCGTCACGGCGCCACACCAGGCCCTGCTGCCAGAACTGGCCTTGCAGGCCATGCGCGGCGGCATCGCTGGCGCGGGCGTAGCCTATGCCGGCGAACGGCGCTTCGAGCAGGCCGACGAGGCCCTGCAAGCGGAGCTGCGCAACGCGATCCGGCGCGACGCCAATTCAGGCGATCACATGACCCTGATCAATGCGGGGCTCTCGGACGCCGCCTGGGGCCTCAGCTACGAGGAGCGGCTCAGCTATCTGCTCGCCTTCGGACTGCTCTCCGCGGGCGGGCCGCAGCACCTGCAAGCCCTCGGCAAGAGCGGCCAGATCAAGATGCCCGCACCCAACAGCGCGCAGGCCGCCGCCGCCCAGGCCGCGGCGCAGAAGATTGCAGACGCCGCCAAGGCGAAGGCGTCTGTAGGTCCTTGATCTCGCCGGCAGAAACTGAGGCCCCGCCCGCCCGCGAATGGTCGGGGTCGGCTGACAGCCGATTGGCGCAGAAGCTCTAGGGAAGCTCTGCGTAAATCGGGGCGAGACCATGTAGTGCGGATCGGGATGGGCTGCAAGGCACAGTTTGAAGCCAATAGCCGTAGCTATTGGCGAGAAGTGCAAGGCCGCAGACCGCCCGAGGCCGCGCTAGCAGGGGCCGGGCTGATTTATGCAGAGCTTCCCTAGGCACCCTGCCGATACTGCCCCCGATAGCCCTGCGGCGTGAGCCCCGTGGTCTGCTTGAACATGCGGTGAAGAGCCGCCTCGGTGCTGAAACCCAGGTCTTCGGCCAGGCGCTTCAGCGGCTCGGGGCCGCGCGAGAGGCGCTCGGCCACCTGGCGCAGCTTGACGCGACGCAGCCAGCTGGCGGCGGGCAGGCCGGTGGCGGCCTGCACATGGCGGCTCAGGGTGCGCGGTGAGAGGCTCAAGGCTGCGGCGGCGGCCGGCACGGTCAGCGCCATGGCCGGGGTGCGCTGGGCCCAGAGCAAGAGCTCGCGCAGCCAAGGCTCGCGCAGGGCCATCAGGCTGACCGCGGCAAAGGCCGAGTGGCGCTGGCGCGGCTGAGGCAGCATCAAGACCTCTTGCACCTCGCGCAGGCTCTCACTCTCCATGCGGCGCGCCAACTGGTCCAGCATCAGGGCAAGGTAGCCGTTGGCCCCGGCCGCAGTGACCGTGCTGTCGCTGTCCACCAAGGCCTCGTCGAACTGCCAGGCCACCTGAGGGAACAAGGCCTGAAGCTGCGGCGCCAGCCACCAGGTGGCCGTGGCCGCCCGGCCGTTCAGCCGGCCGCTGGCGGCCAGCAAGGGCACACCAGCGCAGTAGCTCCAGAGCGCGCAACGGGTGGGCAAGGCGCGCAGGGCGGCGATCTCGGGCCGGCGCGCCTGTAAGGTCTGCTGCAGGCCCTCCAGCGAGCTGACCCACAGCCCCGGCAGCAGCAGGGCATCGAGTTCATCCGCGCTGTCGACCAAGGCGCCCTCGGGCGTCAGCGTCGGCCCGCCCTGGCTTCCGTTCACCGGCCGGCCATCCACCGTCAGCCAGCGCCAGCGCATCAACTCGCGGCCGGCGCGCAGATTGGCCGCGCGCAGCAGATCGGCCACGGCGAACAGCCCGGCCGGCATGCATCCCTCGAACAGCAGCAGGCCCAGGGTGAAGGGCGGGCCCGCGGCCGTGCGGCGAATTGAAGATGGCATGAATGGATAATTTAATTTCCGATTCAGCCATTTTGCGAGAAGCCTGAAATTTCAACAATGGCGCCATCCCCTCTCACACCGGTCCACCATGAAGATCACCCAGCTCCGCAATGCCACGGTCGTGCTCGAGTTCCACATCCAGGGTCAGGACATCGTGCTCCTGGTCGACCCCATGCTGGCCGAGGCCGGCGCCCTGCCCGCCCTGCGCTACTTCGGCGGCCAGCGCCGCCGCAATCCGCTGGTGCCACTGCCGCCCGGCAGCGAGGCCCTGCTAGGCCGCGTCAGCCACGGCCTGATCACGCATTGCCAGCGTGGCCACTTCGACCATTTGGACCGCGCCGGCAAGCGCTGGCTGCGCGAAGCTGCCGTGCCCGTGCTGGCCATGCCGCGCGATGCCGACTACCTGCGCCAGCGCGGCCTGCAGGTGCAGGCCCTGCAAGGCCCGGGCCGCCAGCCTCTGCTGCCCGCCCAACTCAGCGGCGCCTTCATCACGCCGATTCCCTGCGTGCATGGCCGCGGCATCGCCGGCCTGCTGATGGAGCATGGCCACGGCTATCTGATCGAGGTGGCCGGCGAACCCAGCGTTTACCTGGCCGGCGACACGGTGATGTGCGAGCCGCTGCGCGATTGCCTGAGCACCCTGCGCCCCGATGTGGCCGTGCTGCCGGCCGGCGGCGCCCGCTTCGACCTGGGCGCCGAGATCCTGCTGACGCCCGAAGAGCTGATCGAGGCCGCCGCTCTGTGCCCACAGACGCAGATCGTGGCCAACCATCTGGAGGCGCTGGACCATTGCCCGGGCACGCGAGCACGGGTGCGCGAATTAGCGCTGGCGCGCGGGCTGCAGGCTCGGGTCTGGGTGCCCGAGGATGGCGACACGCTGAGCTTCCCAGCCGGCGCAAGCGCAAACGACGAGCGACTCAGTCCTTCAGGTACTTGTCGTAAATCGCCTGAAAGCGCCCCGATTCCTTCAGCTGCTTGAGGCCCTGGTTGAAGTCATCGCGGATGCGCGGGTCGCGGAAGACGGGGCGGTAGTCCTGCGGGTTGAGCTTGACGAAGGCGGTTTCGTCCGCGGGCTGCAGCTCGGTGAAGCCTTCGCTTTTGAGCTGCAGGGCAAAGTACTTGAAGATGTTGCGGTCGCTGAGCACCACGTCGTAACGGCCCAGCATCAAGGTCTTGACCTGCACCGATTGGTCGTTGATCTCGGTGTAGAGCCCGGCGCGGCGCACCGGCTCCAGCCACTCGGGATAACGCTTGATCGCACCGGCAAAGGACACCACGCTCAGCCCCTTCAGATCCGAAGGCGTGCTGATCTTGAGCTGGCGCCGGCTCAGGGTGATGAAGACGTTGTCGTAGAGCACGGCTGGGTCGGCGTAGTGGCCGCCGGCGGGGCTCAGGTCCTGGCCGAGGTCGGTCATGACCGCATCGACCGTGCCGTCGCGGAAGGACACCGGGATGCGGGCGAAGGGAAAGTACTGCGGCTTGAGCTGGTGCCCTTTGTAGGCCAGAGCACCGCGGATGACCTCCAGCTCGATGCCGCTGTCGGTCTTGGGGAAGCAAAAGGGCGGGATCTTCTCGCCAAAGGCCATGCGCACGTCGGCGGCCTGGGCGGAGCCCGTGACCATCGTCAATGGCATGAACACCGCGCAAAGGCCCCATCGAGCCCAGCTGCTGCAGCCACCCTCGCCCGAGCGTTTCAGCATCCTCATGGAGCTTGCCTTCCACTATGGTTTGACTTGACACCACGGTGGAAGGCTATCACGGCCGCTCAGCTTCAGCCCGTCAATGCGTCCTCTGAACGACGACGCGAGCGCGACCAGCCCAGCACGGCCGCCAAACCCAGGCCCAGCAGGGCAGCGCTGGCCGGCTCAGGCACCGGCTGGGCCTCGAAGGCCACCTCGCTGAGCATGGTGGCGGAGTCATAGCGCAGCACTTGCAGCTGCAGGCTGTCACCCACAAAGCCGGGGCCCAGGTTCAGCACCGAGGCGAACGGTGCGTCGCCCGGCGGGTCGATGACGGCAAAGGTCTGCGACAGGCCACCCACCGTGACGATGAAGCCCTGAGGCGTGGCCACATTGCCATAGCCATTGGCATCGTCATGCCAGATGGTCAGCTGGCTGAAGACCAGGGTTTCGCCAAAGTGGAAGGTGATGACCGGGTCCATCAAGGCCCAGCCGACATAGGGGCCGGTGCCGGCGAGGTTCTCGACCTGGTCCCAGCGCTCGGTGGCGAAGACGCCGTCGGTCAAGTCGCCCAGGCCGCCGCTCAGGGGCGCGAAGTCGAGCTCGGTATCGCCGCTGCCCGTGTAGCTGCGGTCCCAGTAGTTGTAGCTGCCACCGCTGGCGATGCCGTAGCCATTGGGCATGTCGTAGGAGGTGGGTGAGACCGGGGCGGCAATGGCGGCGGCCCCCGGCAAGGTCAAGGCGGCGGCGGCAGCCCCGCTGAGCAAGGAGCGAGAGAAAAAGTAGGCAAGACGGTTCATGGCGAACTCCTGGGTAAGGGGATTTGTAAGGGGATTTGCTTGAGAAAAACGAAGGCCGGCATACAGCCCGCAGGCCCTGCCCGCCCTCACCCAGTCCTTACGCATTCCTTCGCCCACACCGGCCATGGCAGGCCCGACAAACTAGGGGTGCACCGCACTCCAGCGCCGCAAGCTCAGCAGCAGGAGCAACATCACCAGGCCGGAGCCCAGGCCCAAGCCCAGCAACTGCGGGCTCAGCGCCCCGAAGCGGAAGACCTCGCGCAGCGGCGCCAGCCAGAACACGGCGGCCAGCAGCGCGGCGGTGGCGGCCAGCACCTGCCAGAGCACGCGGTTGGGGCGCAGCAGGGCCTCGCGCCAGCGCCCGCCCAGGCTGCGGCTGGCCAGGATCAGGGCGATATTGCAGCTGACCAGGGCGACGAAAGCGGTGGCGCGCAAGGCCGCCTCGTCCAGGCCGCGCTGCAAGAGAAATGCGTACAAGCCGCCCACCACCGCCAGGATCAGCAAGCCTTGCGCCACGCTCCAGGCGATCAGCCGGCCCGAGAACAGCGGCGCGGCCGGGTCGCGCGGCGGCCGCGTCATGACATCGGCCTCTTCTTCCTCGGCCTCGAAGACGATGGAGCAGACCGGGTCGATCAGCAGCTCCAGAAAAGCGATGTGCACCGGCGACAGCAGCAGCGGCCAGCCGAACAACAGGGGCAGCAGGGACAGGCCGGCAATCGGCACATGAACGGCCAGCACGAAGGCCATGGCCTTGTGCAGGTTGTCGTAGATGCGCCGGCCCAGGCGCACCGCGCCGACGATGGCCGAGAACTGGTCGTCCAACAGCACCAGGCTGGACGCTTCGCGGGCCACATCGGTGCCACGCCCGCCCATGGCGATGCCGATATGGGCGGCCTTCAGGGACGGCGCGTCATTGACGCCGTCGCCCGTCATGGCCACCACCTCGCCCTGGGCCTTCAAGGCCTCGACGATGCGCAGCTTCTGCTCCGGCTTGATGCGGGCGAACACGCTGGCTTGGGCCAGGCGCTGGCTCAGCTCGGCGTCGGACATCTGCGCCAGCTCGGTGCCGGTGATGGGCGCCTGCTCGGTGTTCAGGCCGGCCTGGGCGGCGATGGCGCGCGCCGTGGCCGGGTGGTCACCGGTGATCATGATGACGCGCAGGCCGGCGGCGCGGCACTGGGCAATCGCCTCGGGCACCTCGGGGCGCAGCGGGTCGGCAAAAGCCAGCAGGCCCAGGAACTGCAGCTCGAAGTCCTGCGGCCCGGCCGGCCAAGGGGCGGCGCGCAGCGGGGTGTCGGCCCGCGCCACGCCCAGCACACGCAGACCGCGCTCGGCCATGGCCTGCGTCTCGGCCGCCACCTGTGCGCGCTGCGCCTCGCTGAGGCCGCACAGCGCCGCCACTGCCTCGGCAGCGCCCTTCACGGCCACACGCGAACCGGCCATGCCTTCGCCCTGCCAGACATGGCTCATGGCCGGCAGCTCGGGGCTGAGCCCGTACTCGTGCACCAGGTTCCAGCCGGCATGGTGGCGCCCGGCGGGCAGCTGTACTTCGGCCAGGCCATGCAGGGCGCGTTCCATGGCATCGACGGGCGCGATTTCGCTGGCCAGCAGGGCTACTTCGAGCAGGTCCAGCAAGGCCTCGGGCACCGGCTGGCCCTCCGCGCTGACCCAGCGGGCCGGGCTCTCGCCCAGGTGGGCCAGCTCGGCCACGGCCATCTCGTTGACGGTCAGGGTGCCGGTCTTGTCGCTGCACAGCACGGTGGCCGCGCCCAGGGTCTCGATGGTGGCGGCGCGCCGCGCCAGCACGCGCTGCTTGGACAAGCGCCAGGCGCCCATAGCCATGAAGACGGTCAGGATCAGCAGGAACTCCTGCGGCAGCATGGACATGGCCAGGGTGATGCCGGCCAGCACACCGCCCAGCCAGTCGCCGCGCAAGAGGCCGAAGAGCAAGAGCACCAGCACGCTCAAACTGAGGCCCAGGATGGAGAACAGGCGCACCAGGCGGCGCGTCTGCTGGTTCAGCGGCGTGGGCGGGATCTCGATCTCCGCCAGCGAGCTGCCGATGCGGCCGATCTCGCTGCGCGGGCCGGTGGCCGTCACGCGTGCCCAGCCCTGGCCGCTGACGACCAGGGAGCCGCCGACCACACGTGCCTGCTCGGCCGTGCCGCCCAGCCGCTTCTCCACCGCCGCCGATTCGCCGCTGAGCAGGGACTCGTCGGTCTGCAGGTCATGGCTGCTCAACAGCTGCCCATCGGCCGCCACCCGATCGCCTTCTTCCAGCAGCAGCAGGTCACCGCAGACCACCTCGCGGCCGGCGATGCGCAGGGTCTGCCCGCCTCGCCGCACCAGGGCGCGCGGGCTGGTCAGGTCGCGCAGGGCTTCCAGCACCTTGGCCGTGCGTTGCTCCTGGCTGACGCTGATGATCACCGTCAGCAACACAAAAGCCAGCAGCATCAGCGCCTCGCCGCGGTTGCCCAGCAGCAGGTAGATGGCGCCGGCCGCCAGCAAGAGCTGCAGCATGGGCTCGCGGATCAGCTCGGCCAGGATGTGCCAGACCGTGCGGTGCTTGGGCGGGCTCAGCTCATTGGGCCCATCTTGCGCCAGCAGGCGGGCA
The DNA here is from genome assembly GCF_025717675.1 of Paucibacter sp. DJ2R-2. Lineage (GTDB taxonomy): Bacteria > Pseudomonadota > Gammaproteobacteria > Burkholderiales > Burkholderiaceae_C > Paucibacter_A. The sequence goes on along the minus strand of NZ_JAJIRT010000001.1, from coordinate 1,489,552 downwards.
GCCTCGGCCGGGCTCAGACCGGCGTCCTGGCTGTCGGTTTTTTCCAGGTCGTCCGTTGCGGCTGCTTGGGGTGCATTCATGGTTACAGAGTATGGCCAGAGCCGTGACACAGGCATGTAGGAGAGCGCCGCGCTCGGCTTTACCGCGCCGCTTAAGAAAGCGCTAAGCCTGGGCGAGCAGCATGGATGCATTGAACGAGGAATGCACCATGTCCCACGCTCCGAATCCCCAAGCAAGCCGCCTCTGGCCCGCCGCATTTTTCAGCCTGCCGGCACTGGCCTTGGCGCTGAGCCTGCCTGTGCCCACCCGGGCCGCCACACCGGCCGAATTGCTGGACGGCTATGTGGCCGCCGCCCGCGCGCCGGCCGATGCCCGCCGCGGCCAGGCCTTTTTCACCCAGCGCCATGGCGGCGAGTGGAGCTGCGCTTCCTGCCACCAGGCTCTGCCCACCCAGGCGGGCAAGCATGCCGGCACCGGCAAGGAGATCGGCGCCCTGGCCCCGGCCTTCAACCCACGCCGCTTCAGCGAGCCGGCCAAGGTGGAGAAGTGGTTCCGCCGCAATTGCAAAGACGTGTTGGAACGCGAGTGCAGCGCCGGCGAGAAGGCCGATGTGCTGGCCTGGCTGATGACGCTGAAGCCCTGAGCCCGGAGGCCCACCCATGAAGACCCGCTTTCTTTTTCTTTGCCTGGCCCTGGCGCCAGTGCTGAGCCCGGCCGACGAAGGCCGGCGCCTGAGCGTGCCGCTGCTGCCGGCCTACCAGCAGGAATGCGCGGCCTGCCACATTGCCTACCCGCCGGGCCTGTTGCCGGCGGCGTCCTGGCAGCGCATCAGTCAGAACTTGGCCAAACACTACGGCAGCGACGCCTCGCTGGACCCGGCCACGGTGGCCCAGCTGAGCCAGTGGCTGACGGCCCATGCCGGCAGCGGCGGAAAGCGCGCCCGCGAAGCACCGCCGGAAGACCGCATCACCCGCAGCGCCTGGTTCATCCGCGAACACGACGAGGTGCCCGCCGCCACCTGGAAGCGCGCCTCCATCAAGAGCGCCGCCAACTGTGCCGCCTGCCATGGCGGCGCCGAGCAAGGAGACTTCAATGAACACCGCATCCGCATTCCCAAGTGAGAGCACACCGGCTGGCACGCCGGCTCCGCAGCGCCGTGTCATCGACGCGCCGACCCGCGTGCTGCACTGGTTGCTGGCCCTGAGCTTCAGCGGCGCCTACCTGACGGCCGAGAGCGAGCGCTGGCATCTGGTTCACATCACCCTCGGCTATACCGCCCTGGGCGTGGTGCTGGCCCGCTTGCTCTGGGCCCTCGTCGGCCCGCGGCGCGTGCGCGCCTCGGTCTGGACGGGCAAGCTGCGCGCCCTGCCCCAGCAGGCCCGCGCCTGGCTGGAGGGCAAGGGCCAGGTGCAGGCCAGCTTCCAGGCCCTCAATGCCTTGCTGATCGTCGCCATGCTGGCCACCGTGCTGCTGAGTGCTTTCAGCGGCGTGGTGCTGGAGCAGGAATGGTGGGGCACGCTGCTGGAAGATGTGATGGAAGAAGCCCATGAGCTGACGGGCAATCTTGTGCTGCTGCTGGTGCTGGCCCACCTGGGCCTGGTACTAGGGGTCAGCCTGCTGCGGCGCCAGAACCTGGCCCTGCCCATGATCAGCGGCAAGACCCCCGGGCGCGGCCCAGACCTGGTGCAGCGCAATCTGCTGCCCCTGGGCTTGGCCATCGTCGCTCTGGTGCTGGCCTTCTGGGCCTGGCAGTGGCAGCAAGCGCCCGCCGCCAGCCCGGACGGCAGCACGCAGAGCAGCAGCCTGCGCAAAGAACGCGCCGGCCACGATTCGGACGATGACTGAAGCCGCCCGCCACACGGCCGCAAAATAGCCCCATGCGCATCCTTCTTGCCGAAGACGATCCCCTGCTTGGCGACGGCCTGCGCGCCGGCCTGGGCCAGCAGGGCTTTCAGGTCGACTGGGTGCGCGACGGCCTGGCCGCCAGCCGCGAACTGCGCAGCGAGGCCTACGCCGCCGCCGTGCTCGACCTGGGCCTGCCGCTGCGCGATGGTTTCGAGGTGCTGAGCGAGCTGCGCGCAGCCGGCGTCAAGGTGCCGGTGCTGGTGCTGACGGCCCGCGATGCCGTGCCCGAGCGCATCCGCGGCCTGGACCTGGGCGCGGACGACTATGTGCTCAAGCCGGTTGACCTGTTCGAGCTCGGCGCTCGCCTGCGCGCCCTGGTGCGGCGCGCCCATGGCCAGGCCCAGGAGCTGCTGCAGGCGCAGGACGTCTGCCTGGACCCGGGCGCGCGCACGGTCAGCCGCGCCGGCGAGCCGGTGCCGCTGTCGACCCGCGAATTCGACCTGCTGCATGCCCTGATGCTGAGCGCCGGCCGCGTGCTCTCGCGCGAGCAGCTGGAGCAGCAGCTCTACGGCTGGGGCCAGGAGGTGGAGAGCAATGCCGTCGAGGTGCATGTCCACCACCTGCGCAAGAAGCTCGGCGCTGGCCTGATTCAAACCGTGCGCGGTGTCGGTTATGTGTTGATGCGAACCGGGCCCGGCGCATGAAGACGCTGCACTGGCTGCCGCCGCGCTCGCTGCAAGCCCGCCTGCTGGCCTTGGTGCTGAGCCTGGTGCTGCTGATCTGGGCGGCCGTCAGCGCCACCGTCTGGTTCGACGCGCGCCATGAACTCGACGAGCTGCTGGACGCCCACCTGGCCCAGGCGGCGGCCCTGCTGGTGGCGCAGCAACCGCGGCTGCTGGGGCATGAGAGCGAAGATGACGAGAGCGATGGCGAGGGCGAGGCCGCGCTGGAAGAGGCCGCGCCCGAGCTGCACCGCTACGCGCCGCGCGTGGCCTTCCAGGTCTTCCACGAAGGCCGGCTGAGCCTGCGCTCGCGCAACGCGCCGCTGCAGCCCATGGTGGGCGAGGAGCAAGGCTTTCGCACCGGCCTGCGCTCGGTGCAGATCGCCGGGGAGACCTGGCGGGTGTTCGCCAGCCACGGGGCCGAACGCGATGTGCAGGTCTATGTGGCGGAGCAGCAGCGCTCGCGTGGCGAGATCCTGATGGCCTTGCTGCGCGGGGCTTTCGGCGCCCTGCTGCTGGCCCTGCCCTTGCTGGCGGCCACGGTCTGGTGGGCGGTGCGCCGCGGCACCCGGCCGCTGCGCGAACTCAGCCGCACGCTGGCGCAGCGCGCGCCGGACGCGCTGGAACCGGTGCAGCTGCGCGACACGCCCAGCGAGATGGAAGGCTTGCTGCTGGCCCTGAACCAGCTGCTGCAGCGCAGCCAGGCCATGATGGCGGCCGAGCGCCGCTTCACCGCCGACGCCGCCCATGAGCTGCGCACCCCGATTGCCGCCATCCGCGCCCAGGCGCAAGTGGCCCAAGGCGCCCTGCGCCAGCAGGACAGCGCGGGCCAAACGGCCGCCCTGCAAGCCACGCTGCAAGGCTGCGAGCGCGCCAGCCGCCTGGTCGAGCAGCTGCTCACCCTGGCCCGGCTGGAACATGAAGGGCAGTGCCTGCTGCCAGGCCAGCCGGTCGACCTGGCCCTGCTGGCCCGCGAGGTGGCGGCCGAGCTCGCGCCGACGGCGCTGCAGCGCGGCCAGGACCTGAGCCTGGACTGCAGCGGCCCTTGCACGGTGCCGGGCAACCCCGCCCTGCTGGCCGTGCTGATCCGCAATCTGCTCGACAACGCCCTTCGCTACAGCCCCGACGGCGCCCGCATCGAGCTGCAGCTGCGCGGCGTAGCGGGCCAGGTCGAGCTGCAGCTGGCCGACAGCGGCGCCGGCCTGGACGAGGCCCAGCTCGCGCGTTTGGGAGAACGTTTTTTCCGCGCCCTGGGCAGCCCGCAGCCAGGCAGCGGCCTGGGCTGGTCCATCGTGCGCCGCATTGCCGAAGCGCACCGAGCCCGCATCAGCGTCGGCCGCAGCGCCGCGCTGGGCGGGCTGGAAGTGCGCGTCAGCTGGGCGCCGCCGGGCTGATCAAGCATGGCGCCGGCACGGGCCGGCGTCCTTGCGCTTAGACGCTCGGGCGGCTGCGGCGGCGAGTGGCGGCCAGGGCCAGCAAGGCCATGCCGCTGAGTGCCCAGCTGGCCGGCTCGGGCACTCGGTTGCCGAAGACCTGGACGTTGACATCGCTGCGGAAAGCGCCGCCGACGCAGCCGGCGTCCTGGCCGGTGCAGGCAAAGCCGGTGAAATCGGCCGTGCCGGGAATGCTGTCGCTGAGCTTGAACTGGCGGTACTGACCGTCGGCGCCGGCCTGCGGCAAGCCGCTCAGGGCCGCGTTGCTGGCATGGGCCACCGTGCCCAGGCCGCCCTCGAGGTCGATGCCGAACTGCACCAGGGTGTTGGATGCGTAGTGCAGGCCCAGGTTGTCGAAGTCCACACGGTAGAGCGCGCGCGGGCCTTCGGGGCTGTCGAAGGTGCTGCCATCGACATAGGCCACGCGGGTGGCGCTGATGCTGGGGCCGCTGCCCGGGGTGGCGTCGCTGCCGGCGCTCAGGTTGGAGAAGGCCAGGCGCTGCATGCCGTCGCCATCGGCATCGCCGATGTAGAAAGCCAAAGAACTGTAGAGGTCACCGAGAAAGCTGTCGGTGGCGCCGCCCACCACCCAGGTGCTGAGCTTGTTGATGTTCCAACCGAGCAGGTTGTCGCCCAGCTGAAAGTCGTCGCCCGCGAATTCGCGCGGCGCGCCGACATTGACGGCGGTGTTGCTGCGCGGGCTGCCGACCGGGCTGTTCAGGTTGGCCGTGGGCAGGCCGCGGTCCACCAGCAGCGTGGGCGTGGCCAAGGCACTGCCGGCGCTGCCCAAGAACACACTGGCGGCGGCCAGGGCGGTGATGGCAAGGCGGCTGGGCATAAAGGCAGCAGCGGCAAACATGTTCTTCATCGGGGGCACTCCACTTTATTTCGTCAAAAAACAGCATTGAAGACCACGCCTAAAGGGCAAGGCACTGCGACGACAGGTCTGCTGCGAGGGTATCGCCTCGGGCCGAGCTTGTCCCCCCTAGGACATGGGAAAACCCCGGCCAATTCACCGCGGATCGCACCTCTGCCCCGTGGCGCGCCGCGGGGTCAGGTCTTGCCACCCAGGTTTGGGCGAAGCTCGACGGTGGCCTTGAGCGTCAGCGGCACGCCCTTGCGCAAGGAACACACGCCCACCACCGAGCGCACATGGCGGCCACAAGCCGGGCCGAACAGCGCCAGCAACAGATCGGACGCCCCGTCGAGCACCTCCGCATGGGCCTCGAACTCGGGCACGGTGTTGAGCGAACCCTGCAGCTCGACGAACTGGGCCACCTCGTCGAGCGAGTCCAGCTCGGCACGCAGCGCCGCGATCAGCTCCAGCGCGGCCGAGCGCGCGAAGGCATAGCCCTGCTCGGCGCTGAACTCGCGCCCCAACTTGCCCCGGGGCAAAACCCCGTCGACCGGCGACGGCGCCTTGCCCGACAGGAACAGCAGGGAGCCACTGCGCAAGGCGGCGGCATAGCTGCCGACGGGCGCGCTGCAAGGCGGCAAGACCAAGCCCAGCTGGGCGAGACGTTGTTCGGCGGTCATGGGTTTGATCTTGGGTGTAGGGGGAGTGAACAGGTGAACAGGTGAACAGGTGAAGGGGCGGGTTCAGGCGGTGGGGGTGTTCTTGCGGTCGGGGTTCAGCTCGCGCCAGGCGTCGGAGCCGATCCAGCGCGCGCTGGGCTCGGGGCGCTCGCGCAGTCGATTGGCCACAGTCAGGGCCTGTGCTCGCAGCACCGGGTCGCGCTTGCCGATCTGGCGAAGCGCCCAGCTGACCGACTTCTTGACGAAGTTGCGCGGGTCGGCCGCGGCGGCTTCGATCAGGGGGAACTGGGCGGCAAAGGCAGCATCCGCGTAGACCTTGCCATGCACGGCCAGCACCGCCAGCAGCGAAAACGCCGCCCGCTTGACGAACTCCGGCTCGGCCACTGCCCAGGCCTCGATGCGCCCCCAGGCCAGCGGCGTGCGCCGAAAGGCATTGAGGCAGGCCTGGTCGCAGACATCCCAGGCCTGCATGCCCTGGGCCCAGTGGTCCATCTCGACCGCGCTCAGGCGCTCCGGATCGGCGAGCAAGGAAGCGAGGATCTGCGCATCCGGAATGCCGCTGTCCCAGAGCGCCAGCGCCAGCTCATGGTCGCAACCCAGCTCCTTGCCAAGCGCGCGCAAGGTGGGCACGGCCAGACCCAGGCGGCCAACCCCCGTCAGCCCAAACCGCGCCATGCCGGCCAGCTGCTCGGGGCGCGCCTCGGCTTGCAAGCGGGACAAGGTGGATTGCAGGCGCTGAGCGAGCGTGGGGCGGGATGGTGAGGAAGGAACGAGGCGAAGCTGTGGCTTGGCGGGCGGCATGGCGGGTTGGGGTTCGCTGGCTGGCTGGAGCTCAATCATGCATTCGAACACGGTGGCTGCGTATCTGCCGAGCCTGGGTGCGGAAACATGAGGCGCCTGCGAGCCGGCCAGGCTGGCGGTGTTGCCATGCAACAAGGAATGCGCCCGGCAGGACCTTCAGCACCAATTCCGAGTCAAATCATTCGCTTAGACTTCCGAGGCCATCCGGCGTTATGGCGCGCTCACGGCACTATGCAGCGCCGATTGGGCCACGTAGCCAAGTTAGCCCGAATCAAGACATGCCAGTCACTCCCTTCCACTTTGGTCTCGGCGCAGCGCTGCATTCCGCAGCGCCAAAGCGTGTGAGTTTTCTTTCGTTCTGCGCGGCGAATGTGCTCATTGATGTCGAATCGCTATACAACCTTGTCTTAGGCCAGCACCCAGTTCACGCGTTTATGCATACATTCGTCGGCGCTACGCTCATGGTTGTGGCGACCGTCGCGCTTTTCTTGGTCTTGCGGTCGTTCGCATCCAAGTTCTGGCTGCCAAATCCCTTCGGCTGGCAATCGCTGTTGGTTCCGCCTGTTGCGCTGGGTGCAGCTCTCGGCGCGTACTCGCACGTGGTGCTGGACAGCGTCATGCACGCCGACATTCAGCCGTTTTCCCCTTTCAGCTCAGCGAATCCCTTGCTTGGCGTGATTCCGCTCGGCACTTTGCACCTTGCACTGCTGGTGTTGGCGGCGCTTGGTGTCGCGGTCGTCGGCCTGCGCAGCTTGCATTCTGGTGGCGGCAATGCGAGCTAACCACCCCATCAAGGGGACAAATTCTGAGTGTCTGATGCTTTCCCGCCGTGCTGTTGTCACTCTGATTGCCACATCACCGCTTGCTGCCATGGCTGGGACTGAAACCGTCCCGCAGACCACTGTGAAGATCAGAACGCCTGAACAAGTGGCCTTCAGAAGCTTGGCCTTGCTTGCCGTTGTGCGGCATGCGCTGGCGCACCCAGGTGTTTCTGCCTGGGTCAAAGCCCATCAAGTCACGGCCTATTTGTCGAGGAGCGAAGCAGCCTTTCTCAAGAGCGTCAAGCCACCCAGGCAGGAGCGAATCGCGTTCAGCTGGCGCTCTGAGGCGCTCGTTCCCCTGCTGTGGGCGCTGCATCAAATCGACAAGATGCCACCGCCGAATACTCAGATGGACATGGCTGGCGTCGTCAATTCCAGCGGCATTTGGTCATCGCCGGCTGCTTTTGTTACGTCGGCCAAACTTCGCAGCCGGGATGCCTTGCTCGATGCCCGCCAGGATGCGCAAGAGGCCAACTGGAGGGCCAGAGATGCCCGCATCCACGGCCGCCCGACGCCCCCCGACCTTGACGCTGGAATCATCCAAGAGCGCCACCATGGGCTTAACTGGCTGGCAGGTGATAGCGGTGATGATTGGGACTTTGTAAGCACTGACACTTGATTCAAACGAATGCCATCTGTTGCCGCTGAAATTCAACGGTACGCATCACATGAACATCCCTCAGTTCCTCATTCTCGCCGCTACTGCCTTGGCATCTCTATCCGTCCAAGCGGCGGGCTTCAGCGCGATTCAGCTTGAGTCCGATGGTTCCAAGCTGAAGGTGCTGCGAACTGACGGCCGTGCCTTGTCGGCTCCCAAGTTCGACAACCAAGACGGATTCGAGAAACCAGCCATCTCTGCAGACTGGCGTCATGTCGGGTGGCTCGCGTTGTATCCGGATCAAGGAGCCTCGTACTCCCAGCCCATCGAATTGGTCGTGTTGGGTGCTTCAAACAAGATTCGGCGCTTCGCCGGACACTTCGGCATGGTGTACCAATGGTGCTTCAGCCCGCGAAGTGATGCCGTGGTCTATCGCTACCAGTTTCCCCATGGATCCACACCCATTGGCTTCGAAATGCGCCGGCTGAGCGATGGCAAGTTGATTCAGAGAGTGAAGCTCGAGCCCGTCCCGCCCGATGACGACGAGGCTGCTGTCATTCATGCCAAGGCACCGGCGTGGACCCGATGCGCCCAACGGGGCGCCGCTGCAAAGTGAAACCCAAGCCGAGTGAGTTTCCCAGGACCAAGCTGCTTTGGCCCTGGGTGGCGCCTGTTTCTGTCCTTGCTTTTGCCTTGGCTGCGGAGGGTGCCGGACATGCTTGGAATGTGCACGGCAACCTCATTGCGCTCATTCTTGTTTTCTCCGCAGCCCTGGTCATTGGGCTGATTTCGCTGCTCTTTGCACTGCCGCAGGCCATTCGCATGCTGTCGCGCTATCCATCGCTTCGCACAGCATCAAACTTTGTCGCCACGGGCCTGGCCCTTGCTTTCGTGGGGGTGGCGATGCTGCTGATCCTCTATGCCTTTTTCAAGGTCACTGCTTCGTGAACCGCGAGGCCTATCCGAGAACGTCCCCAAGGACCCTGCAGAGAATTCCCGCCGTTTCAAGCTCCAATAGCAAGACCTGACCCTTCGAGGTCTCACTCCTCACACCGTCTCGCCCATGAGCACCATCAAGCTGTCACAAGAAGCCCATGCCCTTCCTCTTCCGTGGAGATCCAAGGTGCTCGGCCATGTGGCTGGATCCAACATCAAGGTCTTGCGCATGGATGCCTCCGCGTATCCAAATGAAGTGCATGACTTTGTCGAAGCCCTGCTCGTGGTCGAAGGCCAGATGAAGTTGGAGATAGCCGGCAAGACTGTTTGCGTTCAGGCCGGCGAGGTTTTCATGGTTCCCGCTGGAACGCCACACGCCGTCGCCGCAGGAAGCCAAGGAACGCTGGTCATCATCGACCAGTGACGCCCCTGGATTTTTCCGTTCCATTGATTGATCAGCCCCCTGACCTCGGTCTCACCCTCCCATCCACCGGAGCCACCCATGAAAATCACCGTCTCCACCCTCGTCCCCGCCCCCTTGCCCGAGGTCTGGCTCGCCTACACCACGCCGGAGGACATCAAGGTCTGGAATACGGCCTCGCCGGATTGGCACACGACGGCGGCCACGGTGGACCTGCGGCCGGGCGGCAAGTTCTCCTCGCGCATGGAGGCCAAGGACGGCTCCTTCGGCTTTGATTTCGCGGGCGAGTACACGCAAGTCATTCCGCAACAGCGGATCGAGTATGTGTTTGGAGATCGCACCGGCTTGGTCGAATTCACCGAGAGCGCCGCGGGCATCCACGTAACGGTCACTTTTGACGGCGAAGCCACCCACTCGGAAGAACAACAGCGCTCGGGCTGGCAGGCGATCCTGGACAACTTTGCGTGCCATGTGAAGGGCAAAGTCGCCAGCGAGTAGGCATCAATCGTGGGCCCTTACCGGCCCGCATGTCTTAGCGTTCGCCGGCCAATGAGCGCCGACCAATTCCCTGACACCCCGCATGAAAAGCATCGCACTGATCGCTTTGGCCCTGTTCGAATTTGTTGCCCTCGCGCACGCCCAGGAGCCTGAACGCCGGCCGCCGGCGGGCATGGTGGGCGTGGTGCGTTTGCCCGGCATCTTCGGCGAGGGCCCCTGCGAGCGTTCTCAGTCCAAGGCCGTCCCCCTGTATTCCGCGCCTCGGGCAAGGGCGCCCATCGGCACGATAGAGGTGACCCGCCCGGCGCAGCTTGAACAGGACGGGGGGTGCAGCAGCCGGGACCTGGGTCTGCGAATGCGTGACGGCAAGGTGGCCGCAACATTGGCGACGATCGAGATCGAATACGAGCTGCCTGCCGCCATCGCCCTCGCCAAATCAGGCCCGTGGTGCCAGCTGCTTCTGCACTCGGGCACGGCCTGGATCCACGAGGAATGCGAAGCGGGCTTCATCTCGATCGAAGCGCTCTTGGCCGACAAGCCGCTCTACCTGCTGGAGGGCGCCATCGATCAGGCCCGCAGCCAGCCAGGCGGCTCAGGTGCCATGCCTTCGGGCCTGCAAGCCAGCGCTCGCAACCACGGCCAGCAGCCTCTGTCGGCCCGCTTGCTGGGCCACAAAACCGTCGGTGGTCACACCTGGCTGCACTTGGAAGCGAGCTGGGGCAATGACTGCGAACGCAGTCCGTCACCGCAGGAGGTGTTCGAGCTTTGGTTGCCTTTGCGTGATGCCAGCGGGCGGCCGCAGGTCTGGTTCCATTCGCGTGGCTGCTAAAGCGCCTGCCGGTAGCGCTGCCCTTTGAAGCGCAGCACCAGCTCACGCACGCCAATCTGTTCAAGCACATGATCAGGGCCGAGCTTGGCGCCTTCGCGCAGGACCTCGCCGTTGGCGATCACGAAACGGCTGGCCGGGTCTTCGGAGTAGACGGAACCGCTGATCGCCAGCTTGGGCAGTTCGCGGCGGATGCTCTCGGGCAGCTCGGCCAGGCGCGGGATGGGCGCCGCCTCCACTGCGGCCGTGACCGCGGGAGCAGCAGCAGCGGCAGGCGGCTTGGCCGGAACGATAGGCGGCGGCGCGATGAGCGGCACTGTAGACACTGCCGCTGGAGCGGGCGACGACGCCAACGCTGCGGGTGCGGCAGAGATCGCAGCTTGATGCGGCACTTGAGGCAGCGGCCTTGGCATCGCTTCGGCACGGCCCTGCGGCGCCGCGGACTCGGCTTGTCGCAACGGTGGCGCAAGGGGCAGCTCCGCCGGGCTGCTGGCCCACCAGCTGCCCGCGCCCACGCCCACGCCAGCCAACAGCAACAAGACGCCGCCACCGGCCCAGGGCCACCAGCGGTGTGGGCTGACAGCAGCACCAGCCGCTGCAGCACCGCCCGCGGATGGCTGGGCGTGCAGGCCAGGCACGTGGCCGCGCTCACGTTCGCGGTCGGCTTCGGCACGGCGCAGGGCGTCGAGGATGTAGGACATGGCGGCTCGGTTGATCGGTCTGTTTGTAGGTCGGTCTGTCGCCAGCTTCGTTCAGCGCGCCGGGTCCAGGCGCGGTTCACTCACGCCGGCGGCCCGGTTGAGCTGCATCAGCGTGATCGGGCCGATGCGGCCGTCCGGCTGCAGGCCTTGGCTGGCCTGGAAAGCCTGGATGCGTGGGCTCAGCTCGGCCCAGCTGGGCGACGCAGCGGAGCTGGCCGGCACGGCGCTACCGGCCAAAGGGTCCAGATGGCCAGCCAGCCACTCGCGCAGCGGCCCGGCATTGACGGCGCGTTCGACATAGCCCGGCGGTGCACGCCAGAGGGTGCTGAACTCACCGCGCCAGACGGTGGCCAACTCCGCCAGCGCCAGCCGACGCGGCCGGCCCTCCACCCACAGCGTCACATCCTGCCCGTCCAGCCCCACCAGCGCGGCCAAGGCCGGCGGCTGGCCGCGGCGTTGCAAGGTCATGAGCACCGGCCGGTCCATCAAGCGGATCAGGGACAGGCTGCCGCTCACGCTGCGGTAGCACTGCAGGCCCTGCAGCAAGGCCGCGTCGCAAGGCTTTACCTCGTTCGGCGCCAGCTGCAGGCCCCAGCGCTGGGCCAGTGCGGCCCAAGCGGCGGCGTCCGAAGCGGTCCAGTCGGCCAGCTGCAGCGGCTCGGCAGCGGGTATCGCGGGCGGCTGCACGCTGCTGGCGGCTGAGGCTGGCGGCACGGCGGGCACAGCCGCTGAACTCGCTGCCGTTGCGGCGCTGGAGGCAGCAGGGGTCGCCGCGGCCACCGCAGCGGCGACGGCGCCGGGCTTTCCGCGGCCCGCCTGCGACTGCATCTGCAGCGCCCAGCTCAGCCCTGCGCCGACCACCGCCACCGCCGTCAGCAGGGCCAGGCCACTACCCACCCGGCGCAGCCCGCGCCCCGGGGCCGCCGGTGGCGCATCGAACACCTCGGCCGCGGCCTGACGCACGATGGCCGGCGTGACCGTGGCCTGGCTGCCCGCGTAAGCGCCCAGCAGCGCGCGATCGCAGAGCAGGTTGATGCGACGCGGCACACCGCGGGTCAGGCGGTGGACCCAGCGCAGGGCGGCGCGGTCCAGGGGCAGCGGGCCCGTGAGGCCGGCCACCTTCATGCGGTGCTGGATGTATTGGGCCGTTTCGGCCTCGGACAGGGCGCCCAGATGGAAGCGCGCAATCACACGCTGGGCCAGCTGCTCCAGCTCCGGCCGAGCCAGCATGCCGCGCAGCTCGGGTTGGCCGATCAGCACCACCTGCAGCAGCTTGCGCGTGGCGGTTTCGAGATTGGTCAGCAGGCGCAGCTGCTCCAGCACATCGGCCGAGAGGTTCTGCGCCTCGTCGATGATCAAAACGTTGTTGCGGCCGGCCGCATGCTGGGCCAGCAAGAAGGCATTGAGCGGGTCGAGGTAGTCCTTGACCGTCTGCGCGCCCGCGGGCACCGGCACATGGAACTCGTCGCAAATGGCCTGCAGCAGCTCGCTGACGGTGAGCTTGGGGTTGAAGATGTAGGCGACGTTGCAGTTCTTGGGGATCTGCTCCAGAAAGCAGCGGCAGACCGTGGTCTTGCCGGCGCCGATTTCGCCGGTGAGCAGCACGAAGCCGCCGCCGCCGTCCAAGCCATAGAGCAGATGGGCCAGGGCCTCGCGGTGGCGCTCGCTCATGAACAGGTAATGGGGATCCGGCGCGATCGAAAACGGTGCTTGCTTCAGGCCGAAATAGGACGCGTACATGGGGCGGCAGGATAACCGCTGGCCCGGCTGGCGCTGCGGGTCGCCAGCAAACCCGGCTTGGCGGCTTTCGGTGCGATAGGCGCATGGCATCCACCACAAAGCGCCTAAGCTCAGGAGCGCCCCGCATAGGCAAGACTTGGCCAATCGCCCCACAATCCCCCATCTTCATTTCCGCTGCCTTGGACCCCGCCGGGCCGAGGCGGCGCACCGAGCGAGACCATGAACCAGCCTTTTTCCGCCCACCACGCCGCCCTGCTGCGCCCGACCACCCTGGCCCGCGCCGCGGCGCTGAGCCTGGCCCTGATGAGCGCCGGTGGCGCGAGCACCTGGCTGCCCACGGCCCAGGCAGCCGCCAGCGCCACGGCCAGCGTGGCCTGGCAGCCGGCGGCCGGTGATGCCGACATCGAACGCGCCTTTGCCCAGGCGCGCGCCGAGAAGAAGCCGGTGCTGCTGTACTGGGGCGCCAAATGGTGCCCGCCTTGCAACCAGCTGAAGGCCACCCTGTTCAACCGCGTGGATTTCATCGAGCAGACGCGCGCCATCGTGCCGGTGCACATCGACGGCGACCTGCCTGGCGCGCAGAAGCTGGGCACGCGCTTCAAGGTGCGCGGCTACCCGACCATGATTCTGTTCAACCCCGAGGGCCAGGAGCTGACCCGCCTGCCGGGCGAGATCGATGCGCCCCAGGTGATCAAGGTGCTGCAGCTGGGCCTGGCCGGTGGCCGCCCGGTCAAGAGCGTGCTGGCCGATGCGAAGGCCGGCAAGAAGCTGAACGCCAACGAATGGCGCCTGCTGAGCTTCTACTCCTGGGAAACCGACGAACAACAGCTGGTGCCGCCGGCCGAGCTGCCGGGCTTGCTGGCCCAGCTGGCCGGTGCCGCCCAAGGCGTGGACGGCGAGGCCGGCACGCGCCTGTGGCTCAAGGCCGTCTCGGCCAACGACAGCGGCAAGGCGCTGAAGGTGGACGCCGCCCTGCGCGAGCGCGTGAGCAAGGTGCTGGAGAGCCCCGAGCAAAGCCGCGCCTTGATGGACGTGATCACCAACGGCGCGCCCGACATCGTCAAGACCCTGGCGCCGGCCGCCGGCCCGGAGCGCACGGCCTTGCTGGCCCAGTTCGACACGGTGCTCAAGCGCCTGGAGGGCGACGCCAGCCTGTCGCGCGGCGACCGCCTGCAGTCCCTGCTGGCGCGCGTGCAACTGGCCCGCCTCGATGTGGCGCCGACCGAACTGCACCCCAAGCTGAGCCCGGCCCTGCTCAAGGAAGTGAAAGACCACGCCGCCCGTGCCGACCGCGAGATCACCGATGGCTACGAGCGCCAGGCCGTGATCACCTCGGCCGCCTATCTGTTGGGCCAGGCCGGCCAGTGGAAGGACAGCGACGATCTGCTCAAGGCCAGCCTGAGCAAGAGCCACTCGCCCTACTACCTGATGAGCTCGCTGGGCGGCAACGCCAAGAAGCAAGGCCGCAAGGACGAGGCCCTGAAGTGGTTTGAGGAGGCCTTCAACAAGAGCGAAGGCCCGGCCACGCGCCTGCAGTGGGGTTCGGGCTATTTCGCCGCCCTGACCGAGCTGGCGCCGCAGGACGCGGCCCGCATCGAAAAAACCGCCGCCCAGCTCTTCAGCGAAGCCGCGCAGGACAAGGGCAGCTTCTACGAGCGCAGCGCCCGCTCGCTACAGAAGGTGGGCAGCTCGCTGGCCAAATGGAACGACAAGGGCCAGCATGACGCCGTGCTGGGCCGCCTGAAGACCCAGCTGGACGGCATCTGCGCCAAGGTGGACACGGCCGACAAGCAGCGCGAGACCTGCGAAGCCTTGGTGAAGGCGCCGGGCAAAAAGGCCTGATGAGCGCAGAGCAGGCCGCCGGGCTGTTTGCCCTGGTGTGCGCCGGCGTCTGCGCCTTTCAGGTGGCGCTGATCCTGGGCGCACCCTGGGGCGAGTTCACGCTGGGCGGGCGCTGGCGCGGCCGCCTGCCAGCACGGGTGCGGCTGATCCCGGCCTTCTCCCTGCTGCTGCTGCTGGGCTTCATCGCCATCATGCTGGCGCGCGCCGGCCTGCTGCCGGGCCTGGCTCCTGAGCTCGGCCCCGGCTGGGCCTGGGGCGTGGTGGGCTATTGCGCGCTCGGCTGCGTCGCCAATGCCGCCACGCCCAGCCCGCGCGAACGCAAGATCTGGCTGCCGGTGCTGCTGGGCATGACGGCCTTGAGCCTGCGCGTGGCGACTGCCTGAGCGGCAGGTCGGCTGGGCGGCCCCGACCGCGGGGCCTAGCGATCAGCGCGGTTGCTCGACGATGACTTCCGGGTCGAGCGTGAAGGTGGCCTGGCGTGCGCCGATCTTGACCGTCAGCACCACACTGACCTCGTACGCGCACTCGGTGTTTGACACCGAGGTGATCAGCGGCTGGCTGCTCAGAAACTGGATCGCTCCGTCTTCATTGGAGGTAAGGAACTGCGTGCCGGCGAAGACGATAGGCGTGACGCTGTTCTCGCCGTCTTTCACCGTGGATGTGGTGAAGGGAAAAGCGGCAGGCGGCGTGCCGCGCAGCAGCGCGGCCTGCACCACGGCCGAGATCAGCTCGACCTGGTATTCGGCGGTACTGCCATTGCTATTGGCCAGGACCTGCACATTCAAGTTCTGGGCGGACTGCATGACATAGGCGCCCGCACGCGCGCCGGAATTGCAGAACAGGCTTTGCAGGCTGCTCTCGTTGCTCAAGTCAAACCACAGCTCGCGCCCTTGCTGTTCGACATGGAAGTTCAGCTTCAGGCGTGCTGCGGCTTGGGCTGCGGGGACGTTCTCGATCGGGCTCATGATGATTGCTTCTCCTTGGGGCTCCACTGGTGGTAGCGCGAATCACGTCGCAGCGCGGCCAGATCGGCCTCCTGCTCGATGAAATGCGCCGGGTAACCCTGGGTTCGCGCTTGCAGCAGGCGGATCAAGGCCTGCTCACGGTCGCCGCTGAGTTCGGCCGCGACGGCCGTGCGGAACAAGACATCCGGCGCTTGCGGCGCCAGAGCCAGGGCTTTCTGCGACCAGAGGCGCGCGCGCCCCGGGTCATTGATGCGGGCGGCATACAAAGCAGCCCGGCTGAATGGCACGCTGTCCTGGGCATGGCGTTCCAGCAAGGGCAGCAGCTGCTCCAAGGCATGGCGGTAGGCGCGTTTGGCGTCCTCGCCGCGCCCCGGCAGCACACGCAAGGTGTCGGCCAGATTGGCCCACATGCGGTAGTCGTTGGGCCGGCCCTTCTCGGCCGACAGGGCCCGCTCAAAGGCCACGGCCGCTTCCGCATAGCGCGCGCGGCCAAAGAGCACATTGCCCAGATTGGTGTAAAGCTGGCTGCTGGGCCGTAGACCCAAGCCTTGCTGCAAGACCGTCTGAGCCTCTTCCAGACGGTTGGAGCGGACCAAGACGGCACTCAGATTGGCATAGCCGGACACGGCATGGGGCACGGCCGCGATCACACGCCGGAACACGGCCTCGGCCTCGGCCAAGGCATTCTGTTCATAGAGCAGCTGACCCATGCCGTTCAAGAGCAGGGCCTGGTCGGGATGGAAAGACAGCCCGCGTTCGAGCAAGGCCCGCGCAGGCCCCGCCCGCCCGCGCGCCAGCTCCAGCATGGCGTAGCCGTGCAAGGCCAGGTCGGACTGCCCGTCCAGCTGCAAGGCCTGCTCGAAAGCCTGCGCCGAAGCCTCGGGCTTGCCTTGCAGGCGCAAGACTTGGGCTTGCGCGATGTGCGACAGCGCCAGCTGGTCTTCAAAAGCCAGCGCTTGCTGGGCGCTGGCATCGGCCCGCTGCAGCCAGGCTTCATCACGGGACTCCTGGCTGTACTTGCTGGCGTAGACCAGGGCCAGCAGGGCCTGGGTGCGGGCGTTCTTCGGCTGATCGCTCGCCACCGATTCGAGCTGGGCGGCGATGCGGTCGAGCGCCACGCCCTCTTCCTCCAGGTTGCGGTACAGCTGCTCGGCCTGCGCCAGACGCACCGGCCAGGGCGGCTGGCTCAGCGCTTCGCCCTGCCAGCGCCAAGCCGCCAGGCCGAGCAAGCTCAGCAAGAGGCCGGTGGCCAGCAGCATGCGCAGGCGGGTGGCTCGCGCTGGCTGCAAGGAACCCGGCAAGCTCAGCCAGCGCTTGGCCGCAGCGCGCTGCACCGGCAGCAAGGCCCTGCCCTGACTCTGGGCCACAAGCGCCTTCAGCGCCTGGCTGACTTCGAGCATGCTGGCCGGCCGCAGCGCGGGCTGGCGGCTGACCATGCGCTGCACCAGGGCGGCCAGTGGCGCCAAGCCGGCCGGCAGCTCGGGCAGGGCCAGGATCAGCTCGCTGCCATGCAGCTTGTGGTGGGCCAGGGCCAGGGGGTCAGGCTCCATGAAGGCGCGCTGGCCGCTGAGCATCTCGCCCAGCACCAGGCCCAGGGCATAGATGTCGCTGGCCACGCTGGCCGGCCGGCCCAGCATTTGCTCGGGCGCCATATAAGCCAGGGTGCCGGACACCTGGGGCTGGCCTGTAGGGTTGTTGGCAATGCTGCCCGGCCCCAGGGTGGCCATGCGGTCGATCAGGCGGGCGACGCCGAAGTCGAGGATGCGAAGCTGGCCGCCTTCATCCACCATCAGATTGCCGGGCTTGATGTCGCCGTGGGCGATGTTCAACTGGTGGGCCTCGGCCAGGGCCTCGCTGGCCTGCAGCGCCCATTGCACAGCCTGCTCGACCGGCAGCGGGCCGGCGGCCAGCACCCGGCTCAGGCTGCGGCCCTGGACCCGCTCCATGACGATATGGCCAGCGCCCTGGTCGACGAAGACGTCGTAGACGGTGACAAAGGCGCGGTGGCTGACACGAGCGGCCAAGCGCGCTTCCTGCACCCAGGCTTCGGCATCACCACCCGCGCCGACCTGAAGGTTCAGGCGTTTGAGGGCCACGCTGCGTTGCAGGCGGCTGTCCCAGGCCGCAAAGACGGAGCCGTAGCCGCCCTCGCCGAGCAGCTCGCCCAATTCGTAACGGGCAAAGTCCACGCGCCCGCTGCTGGGCACGCGAACCACCGGCCGCAGCGCATGGGGCGTCATAGGCGCCGTGGCTGCATCCGCCAAATTGTCAGCCCCGTCCACCATGCGCTGCGCGTCCCCAAGCTTCGAGTGATGTTTCAGATTGAAACAGGTCGCCCCGAACTAACGCGACAGTTGCGGGGTGTCCGCGTCATTCTCAGCGGCGGCAGGCCGCCAAGCCCTCAGGGTTTGCACCGGACGCCCCCAGTTTGGAAACCGAGGGGCGCCAGGCGCTCAGGGGCAGTTGCGCGGGTTGCTGGTATTGCCGCTCAGCTTCTGCAGCTGCAGCAAGGTCAGCAGCTGGCCGTCCTCGCCGCGCAGCTCCAGTTGCAGGCCCGGCACGCTGTCCAGATTGGACGGCGGCAAGACCTTGACCGTGCCGGTGGCCAGCACCGGTTGGATCAGCTTGGCGTTGAGGTAGCCACCGAAATACAGCGGCGCGGCGCTGCCCACCTGGCCCCACTCTGCCGTGTAACTCACGCGCGGGCAGCCGCCTTCCAGGCTCAGCTTGTTGCCTTCGAAGCTGAGCACCCATTCGGGCTTGCCACTGCTGTCGCTGGCGTATTGGATCTTGGTGGTGCCCGGGTGATCGACGGCCACGGCACTGGTGTTGAGCACCGGCGGCTGGCAATTGAGCATGCCGGCCCAGCTTGCGCTACAGACTGGCACCGGCTGAGCCCCGGCCTGGCTTACAAACTCGCGCGACTCGGCGGGGCGGCCGGTCCCCCCGACACCCGGACCGCAGGCACTCAACAGCGCCGCGATCGTGAGCGCCAACACATGCTTGGGTTTCACGGCTTCTCCCCCTCGTTCATCGATTCAGAATAGAAATACACACCGAAACGCGCCCGCTGGTTTCTGTCGCCGCTGGGCGCGGTCTTGGCGTCTTCATCAAAACGGATCTGGGCCTCGCGCAGCACTTGCTTCAAGGCCTGGGGCCAGGCTTGGCGCGCAACCTCATGCAGCTGCTGAGCAGAGGCTGCGGTGATCTCATCCACGAACACCGCCTGCTCCAGGAACTTGGCCTCGCCCTGCAGGTTGGCGCTGGCGGCGGCCAGGGCGTCGCTCATATTGTTGGCATACATCCAGGCCATCTCTTCCATGCCCTGGTGGGGCGTGAAGCCCGCTTCGTTGAGGCGCAGGCCCTCGGCGCTTTCCTCAACGCCGCCCAGGCGCAAGAGTTCATCCAACAACGCACGCGGGCGGACATCGCTGCTGACGCGCGCGACCAGGGCGTCAAAGCTGTCCTCGCTGCCGCTGCGCGGCAACACGCGCGGCTGGCCCTGGGCATCGACAAAAGGCGGCAGATTGAGCCAGACACCTACCACCTCGGCGGCCAAGCTCAGCGGGCGGGCCAGCTCGGCCTCGTCCACCTTGGGCTCGGCCGGGCGGGTCAGGTGGCGCACATCGCGGCGGTGCACGCCGGAGAGCAGGCTCAGGGCGCTGTCGGTCTGCGGCATCTGGCGCTCTTGCAGCTCGCGCTGCGCGGCCGCCAGGAACTCGGCCTTGAGCGCCTGCGCAAACGCCGGATAGGCCACGCCGCGCTTGACCAACATGCGGATCAGCGGCCGCATCACCTTGAGGCTGGCTTCCAGGGTCAGCGTCGCGACGGACTTCTTCATCATCAACAAAGTCATCGGGCAGGGCTCCGCCGGGCGATGCTGCGGGTGGAAATCAGACGATGGGCCTGATGCAAGGCAATCAGCATGGCGATGGGCAAGCTTGGAAGGTCCATGCAGCCCTGGGGCCGCGAAGATGGTGTGGGACATTGTTCCACACCCCGGGACCCCGACAGCGAATTACCAGCGGCTGCTGAGATTCACGGCCAGCAATCGCCCTTGCCGTTCGGCATAGCTGCCGCTGCCGCGCAGCTCCAGGCTGCGGTGGTTCAGGGCGTTGCTGAGCAAGAGGCGCAAGGTGCTTGGCTGACCGCCCAGCTGCAGGGGCCAGCGCAGGCCCAGGTCCAGCTCGCTGAGGGCGGGCAGCTCGACCCGGTTGTCGCGCGTGGCCGGCATGCGGCCGGTGTGCGAGAAACCAGCGTCCAGGCTCAAACCGCCCAGCTCGGCTGGGCGATAGACCGCGTTGAGCTTGAGGATGCGCTCGGCCTGGCCAACCGGGCGCGGGCCGACCCGGCCCAGGGCCACGCCCTCGCCGCGCACGCGCGGCTGCATCAGCACCGCGCCGGCCACCAGCTGCCACTCGGGCGCCGGCCGGCCGTTCAGCGAAAGCTCGATGCCGCGGTGGCGCACATCGCCGAGCTCGGTGTAGAGCTGCTGGGCGTCGAGGTTGTAATAGGGCTTGCGCACATCGAACACGCCCGCCACCAGCTTCAGCCGCGGGCTCATCTGCCAACGCAGGCCGGCATCCATCTGCGTGGTCAGGATGGCCGGCAGGGCCTGGTTGCGGTTGCTGGCGTTGCCGGGCGCCACGCCGCTTTCCTCCAGGCCGCGGGTCAGGCCGGCGTAGGCCGCCAGCTCGGGGCTGAAATGCCAGGCGGCGCTGAGGTTGTAGAGCCAGGGCGTGGCTTCGGTCTCGGTCAGCGGCAGGCCGGGGCGGTCGACACGCTTGCGGTAGTCGCTGTGCTGCAGGCCGGCATTGAACTCCAGCTGCTGATTCCAGCGCAGCTCGTAGGACAGGCCCAGCCAACGCTGCTTGACCTCGTCCAGGCTTTGCGCGCCGAAGGCAAACACGGGCTGCGGCGGCTGGAAGGGCTGGAGCTGGCTCATCGTGCCGTAGTCCAGGCTTTGCGAACCACCGGTGCGGCGGTCGCGGGCGCGGCCGGCCAGCTGCAGATGCAGGCGCTGCGCCCACGGCGCCGGGGCAAAGGCCCAGCTCAGGCGCAGCTCGCCGCTGTTGGAAGCCACGCGGCTGGCTGGGTCGGCAATCACCAGGCGCTGGGCCTGGCCCTGGGCGTCCATGCCCAGCAGCAGATTGCTGAAGCTGGCGCGGTCGTCGTTTTCGGAGTGGAAGAGGCCCGCGCGCAATTGCCAGGCCGGGTCGAAGGCATGGCGCAAGGTGGCGCCGTAGTTGCGGCCGACGCCGCTGTAAGCCGCCCAGTCCGGGCCCTTGAAGACCCGCGCCTCGCCCAGCGGCGGCAGGCTGGGGGTGGCGCTGGAGACCTGCGGGCCCATACGGTCGTAGGGCGTGTCGATGGCCGAGGCGAAGACCATGGCCTCGGTGTGCACATCGGGGCGCCACCAGACCGCCAGGCTGCCGGTGGTGAACTCGCCGTCGGTGCCGTTGCCATATTCGACATGGGCTTTGGAGAAGCCGCCGGTCACGGCCCATCGGCCGTCGGTACTCAGCGGGTGGCTGAAGTCCAGATCGATATAGCGGCCCCGCCACTGGTCCAGGCCCAGCACCAGCTGCGCGCTGGGCTCGACGTCGGGCCGGCGCAGGCTGAGGTCGACGATGCCGGTGGGCGCCGGGAACACAAAGCCCTGGGCCGAAAGGCCGACGCGCACATTGCTGGACTGGCGCAGGCGAGCGCTCAAACCCCAGACCTGGTCGAAGTAGAGGCCATCGATGCGGACATTGCCGGCCGCTGTGGGCGAGAAACCGCGCACGCTGCCGCTGGTGTAGAGCCCGATGGTCTCGCGACCGATGCTGGTGCCGAAGGCATCGCTGGCGGCTTGCACCGCGGCGTCATTGGCCCGCGCGGCCAAGGGGACCAGAGACAAAGCCGCCATCATCGTCAACAGGCCGGCGGCCAGCGGGGTCAGAGGCAGGGCGGGAGCGGCAAAAGAGCGATCGGGCATGGGGCGCAGCGGAGTAGCAGGCAAAGCTGCGCAGTGTAGGTGGCAGGTCCGCCGCAGGCGAAAGCCATAGCGGCACGGCAGCTCAGGCCAGGCCCAGCGCCGCCAGCTTGCGCGCCACCATTTGAAAACGCAGATCGGTCGCCTCGGCCCAGGCGCGCACCGGCTGCCAGGCGGCGGCATGCACCTCGGCCAGCTGCGGGCTCAGCGGCGCGCGGCTGTCGGCCAGCAGCAGGTAGGCGTAGTCGTGGTGCCAGTGGGCGCCTTCCTGCTTTCGCGGGTTGGCGGGGATGGCATGGCTGTCGATGTCCAAAGGAAGGGCCAGGCCGCTGGCGGCGTCGAAGTACTCGGGGTGCGGCTGCAGGGCCTCGACGCCGGTTTCCTCGCGTGCCTCGCGCAGAGCCGAAGTCAGCAGCGGGTCGGCCGCCTCGTTGGTTTCGAAATGCCCGCCCGGCTGAAGCCAGCGCTGCAGCGTCTTGTGATGGATCAGCAGCAGCTGGCGGGTGGCGGGGTCCAGCACGATGGCGCTGGTGGTGATGTGGCCGCGCATCTGGGCGCGGTTGAAGGCATCGCCTTCGGGGTCTTGCAGCTGGGCCTGCAAGGCTTGCAGCCGCGCGCTTTCTTCCGGAAAGCGCTGGCTCAGATAGGCCTGCAGGATCTGGCAGGCCTGGGCGTGAACGCGGGAGCAGGAGGTCGACATGGGGCCATTGTCCGGCCCCGGCGGCTCCCCTCCTCCGCGCTGCGCCCTTCGGCTCAGGTCACTTCAGCAAGCCTTCGGCCTTCATCGCTTCCTGCACGGCCGGGCGGGCCGCCACGCGGGCACGGAAAGCCACCAGGTATTCGAAGCCGCTGACGTCCACACCGACGTACTGGCCCCAGTTGCTGACCACGAACAGGTAGGCATCAGCCACCGTGAACTGATCACCCATCAGGTATTGCTTGCCTTCCAGCTGGGCGTTGACCCAGGTGAAGCGCGCCATCAGCGCAGCGCGGGCGAGCGGCTTGTAGTCTTCCGGGGTGGCCGGGTTGAACAAGGGCGAGAAGCCCTTGTGCAGCTCGGAGGTGATGTAGTTCAGCCATTCCTGCAGGCGGTAGCGCGCCATGCTGCCGGCGGCCGGGGCCAGGTTCGACGCGGGCGCCAGGTCGGCGATGTACTGGACGATGGCCGGGCCTTCGGTCAGGCGCTCGCCGTTGTCCAGCTCCAGCACGGGCACCGAGCCCTTAGAGTTGATGGCGTAGAAATCGCTGCCGTCCTGCAGCTTCTTGGTCTTGGTGCTGGCCAGCATCAAGTCAAAACTCAGGCCCGCCTCGCGCAGGGCGATGTGGGGGGAGAGGGAGCAGGCGCCGGGGCTGTAATAGAGCTTCATGGTTCAGGGTTCCTTGCAAGAACTCGCCGGTCGACATGCCGGCAAAGCCCGAACCATACGCCGCTTTGCCGAGTCTTGCAGGAGGGCCCTGAACTGGGCCGGTCTCAGTCCTGTGGCACGAAAATCCAGAGCAGCAGGTAGACGAACAAGCCCGTGCCCACGCACAGCACCAGCAGGGTGAAGAGCAGGCGCCAGACCCAGGAATCCAGGCCGGTGATCCGGGCCAGGCCACCGCAGACGCCACCCAGCCAGCGGTCCTCACGGCTGCGGCGCAGTTCGTTCAGGCCGTTGGCGGCCGGCGCAAAGCCCGCGCTGGCGAAGGCGCCTGGCGCTGCCTCGCCGCTCAGCAGCCGGGCCTTGGCCTGGGCGAATTCAGCGTCACTGAGCACACCGCGCTGGTGCAGCTCGGCCAGTTTGTGGAGTTCTTCGGCGACGGACATCTGGGTTCCTCCTTCTGAGTGGCGGGGCTGTTGTTGCCCCAGCCCTCAATCTAACGCGGTTGGCGGGCTGAGTCCGTGCGCTGCGACAAACTGCAGGCGCGGGTGCCTGAACGGCCGCCCCGCATTCCCCGCAGCTTGTCGCCGCGTTCCGCCATTCGCCGCAGGCAGGGGTCAAAGCGCTGCAGGCGCTGCCCATAATCCGCCCCCATACAAGCACCCAAGTCTGGAGACGACGCTTATGTGGAAACAAAGACAAGGAACAGGAGCCGCCCCGCTACTGAGCGGCCTGGCCCTGCTGCTGGGCACCGGCCTGGCGGCAGCCGCCGCGAGCGAGGGCGGCACGAGCAAGCCGGGCAGCGGCCCCACCCACGCCTGCCGCATCGAAGGCATGCCCAATGAGATGCAATGCGGCAGCGTGATGCGGCCGCTGGACCCGGCCAAGCCGCAGGGCACGCAGATCGAGATCCACTACCTGGTGGTGCCCGCCATGGCGCGCAACAAGCAGCCCGAACCGGTGCTGATGCTGGCCGGCGGCCCCGGCCAAAGCGCCATCTCGCTGGCGCCGCGCATGCTGAGCGTGCTCAAGCGTCTGAACAACCGCCGCGACCTGGTCTTCATCGATCAACGCGGCACCGGCAAATCGGCACCGCTGCAATGCGCCGATGACAGCAAGCTGCCGGTCGCCGAAGGCCTGGACCCGCAAGCCCAGGAGCGCCGCCTGCGCGACTGCCAGGAGGCCCTGAGCCGCCTGCCCCACGGCGATCTGCGCATGTACACCACGACCATCGCCATGCAGGACTTCGAAGCCGTGCGTGAGCAGCTGGGCGCGCCGCAGTGGAACCTCTACGGTGCCTCTTACGGCACGCGTGCGGCGCTGGAATACATGCGCCAGTTCCCGAGCAAGGTGCGCCGATCCCTGATCGACGGCGTGGCGCCGCCGGACATGGTGCTGCCCGCCAGCTTCTCGACCGACAACCAGGCCGCACTGGACGCCGCCTTCAGCGCCTGCGAGAAAGAGCCGGCATGCCAGGCCCGCCACCCGCAGCTGCGTGCCCAGTGGCAAGCGCTGCTGGCCAGCGTGCCGCGCCAGATCACGGTGCGCCAGCCCATGACCGGCAAGCCGGAGCAGTTCACGCTGACCCGCAGCCAGCTGCTGCGCGCCGTGCGTGGCCCGCTCTACATGCCGGCCCTGGCCGCCGCCCTGCCCGCCGCCATCGGCGACGCGGCCGAGGGCCGCTTCGACGGCCTGATGGGCCTGACCAGCACCATGAGCTCCAACAAGAGCACCCGCCTGGCCATGGGCATGCACTTCTCGGTGGTCTGCGCCGAGGACCTGCCCCGCCTGCCGCAAGCGACCGACAAGCCAGGCGCCGACTACGGCAACAGCGACGCCCTGCTCTACAGCGCCGCGTGCAAGACCTGGCCCCGCGGCGAGGTGCCCGAGGCCTTCTACCAAGTGCCCAAGGCAGCCATGCCCGTGCTGGTGCTCAGCGGTGGCGCTGACCCCGTAACCCCGCCCCGCCACGGCGAGCGGGTGACAAAAGCCCTGGGCGACAAGGCCCAGCACATCGTCGTGCCCGAAGCCGGCCACGGCGTGGCCACCATCGGCTGCATGCGCGATGTGATGTTCCGCTTCTTCGACGCCAAAACCGACGCCGCCGCCCTGCCCCAGGACGCCGCCTGCGCCACCCGCATCCCGCGCCCGCTGGCCTTTGTGCCGGTGCAAGACAGCAGCGCCACCACCACCCAGGTGAAGCCATGATCGAAATCAAGAACGTCAGCAAGAGCTTCGTCAGCGCCAGCGGCGGCTCTTCTCTCTTCAAAAAGGGCAAGAAGCAGACCGTGCAAGCGGTGCGCGATGTCAGCCTGAGCGCGCCGAACGGCCGCATCACCGGCCTGCTGGGCGCCAACGGTGCCGGCAAGACCACCACCTTGCGCATGCTGGGCGGCTTGTTCGAGCCCGACCGCGGCCAGATCAGCGTCGACGGCATCCAGGTCAGCCAGGCGCCGCGCCAGGCCCTGGCCCGCATGGGCATCCTGGGCGATGCACATGGCCTCTACCCGCGCCTGAGCGCCCGCGAGAACATCATCTACTTCGGCCGCCTGCAAGGCATGGAGCCCGATGCCGCCAGCGCCCGCGCCGAGGAGCTGGCGCGCCTGCTGGACATGCGCCACATCCTGGACCGCCGCAGCGATGGCTTCAGCCAGGGCGAGCGCATGAAGACCGCACTGGCCCGCGCCCTGGTGCATGACCCGGCCAATATCGTGCTGGACGAGCCGACCAACGGCCTCGATGTGCTGGCCACCCGGGCGCTGCGCGAGGCCCTGCGCCATCTGCGCTCGCCCGAGGGCGGTGGCAAGTGCATCGTCTTTTCCACCCACATCATGCCGGAGGTGGAACAGCTCTGTGAGCATGTGGTGGTGGTGGCGCAAGGCCGCAGCGTGGCCGAAGGCTCGGTGCCTGAGTTGCTGGCCCTGGCCGGCGAAAAGCACTTCGAAGACGCCTTTGTGAAGCTGGCCTTCACCCAGCAGCAGCAACAGCAACAACAACAAGAGGTGGCGGCATGAGCGCGAGCATCACCAACAACAACAACAGCGGCGGCTCCAGTCTGCTGAGGAACTTCTGGATCGTCTTGCGCAAGGAGGTGGTCGACGCCTTGCGCGACCGCCGCACCCTGCTGCGCCTGGCCATCCCGGCCGTGCTGATGGGCCCGCTGCTGCTGCTGGCGCTCTCGGGCTTGATCTCTTCGCTGGAAGGCCAGGCCGACAAGCGCGAGGTGCAGGTGGTGGGCATCGAGCATGCGCCCAGCCTGCGCAACTTCTTGGAGCGCCAGACCTACACCCTGAAACAGGCTCCGGCTGACTACGAAGCACGCCTGCGCGCCAGCACCTTGCTGGAGCCGGTGCTAGTGATCGGCAAGAACTTCGAGGCCGAACTGCTGGCCGGCGACAAGCCGACGGTGGAGCTGGTCAGCGACAGCGCCAACCAACGCGCCAGCGCCGGCGTCGGCCGGCTGGAACGCCTGGTCAACGCTTTCAGCCAGGAGCGTGCCGCCATCAGCCTGGCCCTGCGCGGCGTCTCGGGCGAATTGCTCCAGCCGGTGGCCATCGAGGAGCGTGACCTGGCCAGCGTGCAAGCCCGCGCCGCCCGCATCACCGGCATCATCCCCATGTTCATCATCATGGCTGTGCTCTACGGCGCCCTGACGGCCGCCTTGGACAGCACGGCCGGCGAGCGCGAACGCGGTTCACTCGAGCCCCTGTTGATGAACCCGGTGCAGCACATCGCCCTGGTGCTGGGCAAATGGGGCGCGGTGGCCTTGCTGGGCATGGCGGTGGCGCTGATCGCCTGCGTCAGCTTTGTACCGGCACAGTGGCTGCTGCAGAGCGACAGCCTGCAAGCCATGTTCCAGTTCGGCAGCTACGAGGTGATCGCCTTCCTGCTGCTGCAGCTGCCGCTGGCCGTAGGCATCAGCGCCGTGCTGATGGCCCTGGCCATCCGCTCCAAGACCTTCAAGGAAGCCCAAGCCGGCAGCACCATGGTGATGACGGCCGTGAGCCTGATGCCCATGGTCACCCTGCTCAACCCGGGCGGCGAAGCACCCTGGTACCTGTGGGTGCCCGGCCTGGCGCAGAACACCTTGATGATGCTGGTGCTCAAGGGAGAGGCCTTGAGCATGGCCAAGGTCTTGCCCAGCGTTCTGGTGGGCCTGCTCCTGATGGTCGGCGGCCTGATCTTCGTCGCCCGCTCGATGCGCGGCGCCGTCTCCAAGTAAATTAGCGCGGCCTGCCCTCCCGCAACATCAAGCCCAGGCTCGCCTGGGCTTTTTCTTGGGCGCTACGGGCTTGGGTCGGCAATCGGCACAGAGCCGTCGTTCGCTGAGATTCGAATACGGACGCAGAGCGCGCGGAGGACCGCAGAGGTCGCGGAGAAGAGAGCAGGATTTCTAGTCTCAGCGTCCTCTGCGGTCCTCAGCGAGCTCTGCGTGCTGAAATTTCTTCGCGAACGACGGCTCAGTGCCGAATCCTGTCCTTCCTAGGCTTGGTCGCTCAGTGGTAGCCAAGGGCCCGCTGAACCTCATACTGCCAGGGCAAGGTGTGCACGATCTCGTTGAGGCGGCGGGCGGACTCCAATGGCGCTAACACCTCGCCACGTGCATTGAGGAATTGCAGGTTGGTGACCAGGGCCATGGGGTCCACCATGGCGACCACCCCGGCCGACATGCTGATCCAGTCCCAGGCCACGCCCGCGAGTGCCTCACCGTCGTCCCCTTGCCACAGGGTTTGTCCCATGGCCGGTACCCCACCTTCACCATGGATCAGAACCTGGGTGCTCAGATGCGCAAACTGCAATCTCGGCGCCTCGTGGGCATCACAAAGTACACGAGGCCATGCATACACAATCCAGGCTGGGGTCATAGATGGGCGGGTTTTGAAACCGTCGAAGGCCGAAACGCAGTAACTGTTTGTGCAGTGTGCAGATGAGGCCCGCAAACGAACAGCTGTAAACCTTGTCAGGGGTATAACCGAGTTGACCGCAAGCCCGCGGTTTATTGCAATGCGCGCCATGGATGTGAGCAATTCAATGCTGCAAGGGGGATACCAGGCCGTGCTGGAGGCACGCAGCCGCGAGGAATTTCGCCAAGAGGTGATCCGCTTCGCGCAAAGCCTGGGTTTCGCGACGGTGTCGGCCACCGTGGTGCTGGATCACACCGTCGGCGAGTCGGAGTTCGAGACGGTAGACAACACGCCGGAGTCCTTTGCCTCGACCTATTCAGACCGCAGCAGCTGGCGCCAGGATCCGGTCATGCAGCATTGCAAGCGCCAGAGCGTGCCCATCGTCTGGAACCAGAACACCTATCTGGCCTGTGGCCAAGCCGGCATGTGGGAAGAGCAGGCCCGCTTTGGCTACCGCACCGGCATCGCCCTGGCCCTGCATCTGCCCGAAGGCCGGCATTTCATGCTGGGCATGGACCGCGCCGAGCCGCTTCCCAACCATCCCGGCGAACTGACACGTCTGGTGGCGGATATGCAACTGTTTGCCGTCTATGCCCAAGACGCGGCCTGGCGCGTGGTGATGCCGCGCGAGCCTGAACAGATCAGCAGCCCGACCCGGCTGACCCCGCGCGAGCTTGAATGTCTGCGCTGGACCATGGACGGCAAGACCGCCTGGGAGGTCGGCGGCATCCTGAGCATCACTGAACGCACGGCGGTGCTGCATCTGAACAACGCCATGCACAAGCTGGGCTGCACCACCAAACACCAGGCGGTGTTGAAGGCGCTGCGCATGGGCTTGATTCGCTAACGGAAAACCCGCAGGCCAGGCGCTGCGAGCCTGACATACGCTCTGGGCTTGGCGCAACTGTAAGAGTTGACACTGTCCGAGCCATTCCCAACTTGCTCAAATCCGAACCAAGCACTCGTTGGAGTGTGTTCAACGAACGGATTCCATCATGAAACTGCAAAACAACCCCTCCTCTTCTGAACTGAACACGACCGTCCCGGCCCCGGTGGAACTGAGCCTGGAGCAGCTGCAAGCGGTGGCCGGCGGTGGCAGCCCCAAAGGCGGCTGGGGCCAGGTCCCTGACGCCACCGAGGCACCGTCGGAACCCCCTGTCCCCGGCAGCCCCAAGGGCGGCTGGTAATCCTCTGCTCACTGTCATCACCCGCTCCCTGAGCGGGCTCTGACGGAGAAGGCAAGCACCGGTCTTCACCCAACACATGCTGTTTCGCCGCGAGGCCTTGCAAGGCCAGCAGCACAGCGGTTTGGGCAGGGTGCAAGTCCTGCCACCGCTGTCTCTCACACTGCTCACGGCCGTTGCCGTGGGCAGTGTTGCTTTGGTCGTTTCCTTTCTGTGCACGGCGGAATACACACGCAAGGCGCGGGTCAGCGGCTATCTGGTGCCGGACCGCGGCGTGCTGCGCATCCAAGCCCCCCAATCTGCCACGGTGCTGAGCCGCGAGGTCGGCGAAGGCCAGGCGGTCAAGGCTGGCGATGTGCTGTTCGTGCTGGCCCTGGACAGCGCCAGCCAGACCATCGAAGGCATCGCCCAGACCCTGCAAAGCCGTCAGCTGAGCTTGCAAGGCACGGCCAACCAGCAGCTGGCCCTGGTGCGCACACAGCTGCAAACCCTGACGCAGAAACGCGCCGGCCTGCTGCGCGAACAAGCCCAGCTGCAGGTCGAGCGCCAGCTGCACGGCGAGCGCCTGGCCCTGGCGCGCGAATCGCTGGAGCGGCAGGAAAACCTGGCCCGCAACAACTTCATCTCGCCCGCCCAGCTGCAGAGCAAGCGCGAGGAACTGCTCGGCCTGCAATCGCAAACCCAGGCCCTGGCCCGCCAAGGCGAGGCGCTGCAGCGCGATCTGCAGGCGGCCGAGGCGCAGATGCGCGAGCTGCCGCTGCGCAGCGAGGTGCTGCAGGCCGAAATCGCCCGCGACCTGGCCGAGCTGAAGGAAAAAGGCCTGGAGACTGAAGGCCGGCGCCGCCTGGTGCTGCGTGCGCCCAGCGACGGCATCGTCTCCACCCTGCTGGCCGAGGCCGGCCAGAGCATCCAGGGCGGCGCGGCCTTGGCCCAGTTGCTGCCGGCACGAACCCAGATGCAGGCCCAGCTGTTCGCACCTTCCAGCGCAGTCGGCTTTTTGCAGGCGCAACAAGCGGTGCAGCTTCGCTACCAGGCCTTTCCATATCAGAAGTTCGGCCAGCAAAGTGGGCGCGTGCTTCAGGTTTCTCGCACGCCCCTGGCCCCGGCCGAGCTGGCCACCCTCAACCTGCCGGCCGCGCTCAGCCAGGGCGCCGGCAGCGAGCCGCTCTACCGCATCACCGTCAGCCTGGACCACCAAACCGTCAGCGCCTACGGACAGCCCCAAGCCCTGGCCGCCGGCATGCAGCTCGATGCCGATGTCATGCTGGAACGGCGTCGCCTGATCGAGTGGATTTTCGAACCCCTGCTGAGCCTGGCCCAACGTGTCTGATCCCGCTCCCTCCACCGACGCCGCCCCCGGCCTGCTGTCTCGCCTGCACCTGGGCTGGCGCCGCCGTGGCCGCGTGCCGGTGATTCTGCAGACGGAAGCGGCCGAATGCGGCCTGGCCTGCCTGGCGATGGTGGCCAGCGCGCGCGGCCTGCATCTGGACCTGCCGGAGCTGCGCCGGCGCTTCTCGCTCTCGCTCAAGGGCGCGACCATGGCCGACCTGCTGCGCATGGCCGCGCCCCTGGGCCTGGCCGGGCGCGGCCTGCGCGCCGAGCCCGAACATCTGGCGCGGCTGGAGCTGCCGGCCATCCTGCACTGGGATTTCAACCATTTTGTGGTCCTGGTCGAGGTGCGCGGCCAGCAGGCCCTGATCCACGACCCGGCCCATGGCCGGCGACAGATCCCCCTGACCGAGCTGTCGCGCCACTTCACCGGCGTGGCCCTGGAGCTGCGCCCCGGTCCGAACTTCAGGCCCCAGGCTCCAGCGCCGCGCCTGCGCTGGCGGCAGCTGTTTGGGCGCATCAGCGGGCTCAAGCGCTCGCTGGGCCAGATCCTGCTGCTGGCCCTGGCGCTGGAGCTGCTGGCCCTGCTCTCGCCCTTTTTGCTGCAATGGGTGGTGGACGGGGTGCTGGTCAGCGCCGACCGCGACCTGCTGGTCACCCTGGGCCTGGGCTTTGGCCTGCTGGTGCTGCTGCAAACGGCCATCAGTGCCCTGCGCTCCTGGGCGGTGCTGGTGCTCTCGGCCTCGCTCAATCTGCAGTGGCTGACCCAGGTCTTCGGCCACCTGCTGCGCCTGCCTTTGGCCTGGTTCGAGAAGCGCCATCTGGGCGACATCTGGTCGCGCTTTTCCAGCGTGCAGCAGATCCAGCGCACCCTCTCCACCCGTTTCGCCGAAGCCCTGCTGGACGGCGCCATGGTGCTGCTGACCTTGGCCATGATGGCCGTCTACTCGCCGCGGCTGAGCGCCGTGGCGCTGACGGCCGTGCTGGGCTATGGCCTGCTGCGCTGGGCTTACTTCGGCCCGCTGCGCGAGGCCAGCGAAGAGGCCCTGGTGTTCGAGGCCAAACAGAACAGCCATTTCCTGGAATCGCTGCGCGGCGCCCAAGCCATCAAGCTCTACAACGCCGAAGTCGAGCGCAGCGCCGCCTTTGCCAATCTGGTGGTCGAGCAGATGAACGCCAGCATCGCCACTCGCCGGCTGGACCTGGGCATGGCCGTGGGCCAGCGCCTGCTGTTCGGCCTGGAGCGCGTGGCCATCGTCTGGCTGGGCGCCCTGCTGGTGCTGGACCGTGAGCTCTCGGTCGGCATGTTGTTCGCCTTCCTGGCCTACAAAGAGCAGTTCAGCACCCGCGTGGCCGGCCTGATCGACAAGGGGGTGGAGCTGAGCATGCTGCGCCTGCAGGGCGAGCGCCTGGCCGACATCGTGCTGAGCGCGGCCGAGCCGGCCGACCTGAGCGCGGGGTCCAAAGTGAGTGCCGGCTCTCCGGAAGCGCTTGAGCTGGTGGACCTGAGCTTTGCCTACGCGGAAGGCGAAGCACCGGTGATCCAGGGCTGCAGCCTGCGCATCGAGCCCGGTGAGGCCGTGGCCATCGTCGGCCCCTCGGGCTGCGGCAAGACCACCTTGCTCAAGCTGATGCTAGGCATCCACAGCCCGCAGCGCGGCGAGATCCGCATTGGTGGCCGGCCACTGGCCCAGCTGGGTCTGGCTGCCTGGCGCGCCCGCATCGGCACCGTCATGCAGGACGACCAGCTCTTCGCCGGCAGCATTGCCGACAACATCAGCTTCTTCGACCCCGAGGCCGACGCGGCCTGGGTGCAGGAATGCGCGCGCATCGCCTGTGTGCACGAGGACATCAGCGCCCTGCCCATGGGTTATCAAAGTCTGGTCGGCGACATGGGCAGCAGCCTCTCGGGCGGGCAGCGGCAGCGCGTGCTGCTGGCGCGCGCGCTCTACAAACGGCCGCAATACCTGTTCCTGGACGAGGCCACCAGCGCGCTCGATGTCGAGAAAGAACGCCAGCTCAACGCCTCGCTGCGCACGCTCAACCTGAGCCGCATCGTCATCGCTCACCGGCCGGAGACCATCGCCTCGGCCCAGCGCATCATCGCCTTGCAAGGCGGGCGCGTGGCGCAGGATCTGCGCAGCGTGCCGCCGGCCAGCAACCAGGCCGGTTGAGCACCGGCTATTGCCGCCATCGAGATTGCCAAATGGACGGCGAGTGGCCGCGCTTTTAGCATTCGCCTATTGAAATCAAAACATCAATAGGCGAGAACACCATGGCCAAAACCGCGAGCTTCGGCGTCCTCCATTTGGGCACCTCCTTCGGCGTCACCTACGCCCTGACCGGCAATGTGGCCGTGGCCGGCGCGGTGACCTTTGTGGAGCCGGCAGTCAACACGGTGATGCATCACTTCTTCGAGAAGTACTGGGGCCACCCGCGCTTGAAAGCCTGGCTCGCCCAGCGCCGCAGCACTGGCGCTGCGGCGACGCCGGCCCACATCAATCCGGCTTGACCTTGGCCCGGTTCAGCACCGGCTTCCAGCGCTGCTGTTCCTGGGCGATGAAGGCCGCGAACTGAGCCGGGGTGTTGCCCACGGCCTCGGCCGAATCGGCGCTCAGGCGTTCGGTCGACGCGCTGCTGCGGATGGCCTTGGCCGATTCCGTGGCCAAGCGGTCGAGATGGGCCGGGGCCAGATTGGCCGGCGCCAGCAGCCCGTACCACTGGGTCATCTCAAAGCCCGGAAAGCCCTGCTCCGCCACGGTCGGCACATCGGGCAGCTGCGGCAGCCGGGCCTTGGAGCCGGTGGCCAGGCAGCGCAACTTGCCGGCTTTGATGAACTGCAGCACGGCCGGTGCGCCGACCGAGGCCGCATCGAGGCGGCCGGCCAGCAGATCGGTCAGCTGCGGACCGGTGCCGCGGTAAGGCACATGGACGATGAAGAGCTCGGCCGCCATCTTCAGATACTCCATGGCCAAATGGCCGGCGCTGCCATTGCCGGCCGAGCCATAGTTGAGCTGACCGGGCTTGCTGCGTGCCAAGGCCACAAACTCCTTGAGGTTGCGCGCCGGCACATCGGGGTGGACCACGTAGAGGCTGGGCACCTTGGCCAGCAAGGTGACGGGCTTGAAGTCCTTGACCGGGTCGTAGGGCAGCTTGTCGTAGATGAAGGGGTTGACCGCCAAGGTGCCGATATGGCCCAGCACCAGGGTGTGTTGGTCATCGGCGCGGGCCACCTCGGCCATGGCGATATTGCCGCTGCCGCCGGGTTTGTTTTCCACGTAGACGGTCTGGCCCAGGGTCTTGCCCAGCTCGAAGGCGGTGGCGCGGGCGACAATCTCCGAGCTGCCCCCCGGCGCAAAAGGCACGACCAGGCGCACGGAACGGCTGGGCCAAGCCGCCTCGGCCCAGGCCGGCAAGCCCAAGCCGGCGGCCGCACCGACGAGGCCGGTCTGCAACAGAAACTGGCGGCGGGCCCGCGAGTCGGGGGAAGCGTGAGGGTCGTTCAGGTCCTGGCTCATGGCTCTTGTCTCCGGTGGGTATTTTTTTAGGGAACTTTGTTGAGCCAGTCTAGGACGCAGGCCTGTCAAGGCGCTGTCGCCTGCTCCATCCAGCCCAGCCAACGCATGGCCTGCTCGCGCGATTCGCCGCACATCTGCTCGCTGGGCTGCAGGGAGCTGCAGACCGCGGGACGATCCGGGTGACCGAAGATCTGGCAACGGTCTTGCGCATCGAGCTGGATGCAGCGCACGCCCGCCGGCTTGCTGACCCCGTTGATGACGGGCATGCCCGGGATGGGCGAGCTGATCGAAGGCGCTATGCAGCAGGCGGCGCAATGGGGACGGCAATTCATCGCGATATTGTCGGCGCTGAGGCGGCCGGCGGCCGTGACTTATCCACAGCCGATCCGTAAAATCACGGGTTTGCCCGCGCCAGCTTTGGCGACGTGGAAACCGGCCCAAAGCGAGCGCTTGCGGGGGCCGCCTAGACAGCAGCGAGAGAGCAGCAAACCCCATGCAATACCCCAAGGAATTCGATGTCATCGTGGTCGGTGGCGGACATGCCGGCACCGAAGCGGCGCTGGCCGCCGCCCGCATGGGCTGCGCCACCCTGCTGCTCACCCACAATATCGAGACCCTGGGGCAGATGAGCTGCAACCCCTCGATCGGCGGCATCGGCAAAGGCCATCTGGTCAAAGAGGTGGACGCGCTGGGCGGCGCCATGGCCGCGGCCACCGACGAGTCCGGCATCCAGTTCCGCATCCTCAATGGTTCCAAGGGCCCGGCCGTGCGCGCCACCCGCGCCCAGGCCGACCGGGTGCTCTACAAAGCCGCCATCCGCCACCGCCTGGAAAACCAGCCGAACCTCTGGCTGTTCCAGCAAGCCGTGGACGACCTGCTGGTCGAGTCCGACGGCCAGGGCGAGCGCGTGGTCGGCGCCGTCACGCAGATGGGTTTGCAGTTCCGCGCCCGCACCGTGGTGCTGACCGCCGGCACCTTCCTCGATGGCCGCATCCATGTCGGCCTGGAAAACTACAGCGCCGGCCGCGCCGGTGACCCGCCGGCCATCAGCCTCTCGGCCCGGCTGAAAGAACTGAAGCTGCCGCAAGGCCGGCTCAAGACCGGCACGCCGCCGCGCATCGACGGCCGCAGCATTGATTTTTCCAAGTGCGAAGAACAAGGCGGCGACCTCGATCCGGTACCGGTGTTCAGCTTCCTCGGCGACGCCGCGCAGCACCCGCGCCAACTGCCCTGCTGGATCACCCACACCTCGGAGGCAACGCACGCCATCATCCGCTCCGGCTTCGACCGCAGCCCCATGTTCACCGGCGTGATCGAAGGCGTGGGCCCGCGCTACTGCCCCAGCATCGAGGACAAGGTCAACCGCTTCGCCGACAAGGACAGCCACCAGATCTTTCTGGAACCCGAGGGCCTGACGACCCACGAGTACTACCCCAACGGCATCTCCACCTCCCTGCCCTTCGACATCCAGCTGGCCGCCGTGCGCTCGATCCCGGGCCTGGAGAACGCCCACATCATGCGGCCGGGCTATGCCATCGAGTACGACTACTTCGACCCGCGCGGCCTGAAGTCCAGCTTCGAAACCCGGGACATCGGCGGCCTGTTCTTTGCCGGTCAGATCAACGGCACCACGGGCTACGAGGAAGCCGCGGCCCAAGGCCTGTTCGCCGGCCTGAACGCCGCCCTGCAGGTGCGCGGCCAAGGCCCCTGGTTGCCGGGCCGCGACCAGGCTTATCTGGGCGTGCTGGTCGACGATCTGATCACCAAGGGCGTGACCGAGCCTTACCGCATGTTCACCAGCCGCGCCGAGTTCCGCCTGCAGCTGCG
This sequence comes from Paucibacter sp. DJ2R-2, assembly GCF_025717675.1. Lineage (GTDB taxonomy): Bacteria > Pseudomonadota > Gammaproteobacteria > Burkholderiales > Burkholderiaceae_C > Paucibacter_A. Next base: position 1,453,770 of record NZ_JAJIRT010000001.1, on the reverse strand, counting down.
CGAAGACAACGCCGACATGCGCCTGACCGAAGTCGGCCGCCAGCTGGGCCTGGTGGACGACATCCGCTGGACTGCCTTCAACCGCAAGCGCGACGCTGTTTCACGTGAAACAGAGAAGCTGAAGTCAACCTGGGTGCACCCCAGCATCCTGCCGGCGGCCGATGCCGAGCGTCTGGTCGGCAAAGCGCTGGAGCGCGAGTACAACTTCATCGACCTACTGCGCCGCCCCGGCGTGGTCTACGACACCCTGGCCGAAGTGGCGGCCATCGCTCGGCCGGAAGCCGCTGTTTCACGTGAAACACTGACGGCCGATCTGGGCAAGACCATGGCCGATGCCGTCATCGAGCAGATCGAAACCAGCGTCAAATACGCCGGCTACATCAACAAGCAGGTCGAAGATGTGGCCCGTGCAGCCAATCTGGAGAACCTCCGCCTGCCCGCCGAACTGGACTACAACGAAATCCAGGCCCTGTCCTTCGAGGTCCGCCAGAAGCTCAACACCCACCGACCCGAGACCCTGGGCCAGGCTTCGCGCGTTTCGGGCGTCACGCCCGCCGCCATCTCCCTGCTGCTGGTGCACCTCAAAAAGAAGCGCTTCAAGGGCTTTGAGGGCGGCGCGGCTCCCGCGGCACCCGACCCGGCCTTGGCCTGAGTCGAGCACAGCGCTTCACTGCCTTCACCACCCCCCATTTCACCCGGAACCCGATTTCGATGATTGACGACACCTGGTCCACTTTGCGCCCTACCCTGGTCGCCGCCGCCGACACCTTGAAGCTCAGCCTCGGCGACGCCCAGATCGACAGGCTGCTGGCCTACTTGGCCATGATCAGCAAGTGGAACAAGGTCTACAACCTGACCGCCGTACGCGAACCCCAGGCCATGCTGACCCAGCATCTGGTCGACAGCCTCAGCCTGCTGCCCGCCCTGCGGCGCCACAGCCAGAGCAGCGGGCAAAGCAGCTTGCGACTGATGGACGTGGGCAGCGGCGGTGGCTTGCCAGGCGTGGTGGTGGCCATCTGCGAACCGAACATCGATGTCACTTGTGTGGACGCCGTGGCCAAGAAGGCCAGCTTCATCAAGCAGGTGGCGGCCGAGCTGCGTCTGCCCAATCTGCATGGCGAGCATTCACGCGTCGAAGCGCTGAACACCTCGCCCTTCGACCTGATCACCTCGCGTGCCTTTGCATCTCTGCTGGACTTCACGACCTTGACCCGCCAGCACCTCAAGCCCGGCGCCGATTCCGGGGCGATTTGGCTGGCCATGAAGGGCCAACATCCGAGCGATGAGCTGGCCGCCTTGCCCGCCGACTTGGATGTGTTTCACGTGGAACAACTGCAGGTGCCCGGCCTCGATGCCCAGCGCTGCCTGATTTGGATTCGCCCCAAGGCCTGAAAATGTGTGCCGCGCGCGGCCGCGTACACGCCTCGCCACAAAAGCACGACCCTTCTGCAGCTACCATCACGCCTGCTTAGAAAAACGAGACCATGGCCAAGATCTTCTGCGTTGCCAACCAAAAGGGCGGGGTCGGCAAGACCACCACCACCGTCAACCTCGCCGCCGGCCTGGCCAAGGTCGGCCAGCGCGTGTTGGTGGTGGACCTGGACCCGCAGGGCAATGCCACCATGGGCTCGGGCATCGACAAGCGCGCGCTGGAGCTCAGCGTCTACGACGTGCTGCTGGAATCGGCCTCGGTCAAGGAAGCCAAGCAGACCAGCGAGAAGGTCGGCTACGACGTGCTGGGCGCCAACCGTGAACTGGCCGGCGCCGAAGTCGAGCTGGTTGATTTGGAGCGCCGCGAACGCCGCCTCAAGGGCGCCCTCGCTGCCGCCAACGACGACTACGACTTCGTCTTGATCGACTGCCCGCCTTCGCTGTCCATGCTGACGCTGAACGGCCTCTGCTGCGCCCACGGCGTGGTCGTGCCCATGCAGTGCGAGTACTTCGCGCTGGAAGGCCTCTCGGACCTGGTCAACACCATCAAGCAGGTGCATGCCAATCTCAATGCCGACCTGCAGATCATTGGCCTGCTGCGGGTGATGTTCGACCCGCGCATCACCCTGCAGAACCAGGTCAGCGATCAGCTCAAGCAGCACTTTGGCGATAAGGTCTTCGACACCGTGATTCCGCGCAATGTGCGCCTGGCCGAAGCGCCCAGCTACGGCCTGCCCGGCGTGGTGTTTGACCCTGCCTCCAAGGGTGCCCAGGCTTTCATCGAGTTCGCACGTGAAATGGTGCGCCGCGTCGGCAGCATGTGAAGTGAATGGGCCGGCGATGAGCGAAGAGGCTGCGCTGCTGACCGGCGACTGGGACCTGGCTTGGCGGGCCGAGCAGGCCGGGCTCAATGCCAGCGCCCCACCCCAACAGCAACGCGTCGAGGGCTGGCTGATCCGCCTCTCACCCGGCAAGGCCAAGCGTTCGCGCTGCATCAATGCGCTGGAAGCCGGCAGCCTGCCGCTCGACGACTTGCTGTCGCGCTGCCAGCTCGCTTTCCAGGCCGCTGGCCTGCCCTTGATCGTCCGCCTCACGCCCTTCACCCAGCCGGCTGATCTGGATGCCACGCTGAGAGCCAAAGGCTGGGCCCGTTTCGATGCGGCCGATGTGATGGTCCGCGCTCATCTGGACGAACTGCCCGCCGCCCTGCCCCCAGGCCAAAGTCTGGAGCTCTTGGACGCGCCCTCGTACGCAAACTTGGTCGGAGCCTTGCGCGAATCCAGCGCCGTCGAGATCGAGGCCCATGCCCAACGCCTGCTCGCCTCGCCGGTGGTCTACCAAGGCCATACCTTGAGCGATGAGCACGGTGAACTGCTGGCCTGCGGACAGCTGGCCTGCGAAGGGGCCATGGCGGGGCTGTATGACGTCTTCACGCCGCCCGCCAGGCGCGGACAGGGGCATGCCAGGGTCTTGTGCGCGGCCCTGCTGGAGCGTGCCAAATCCCAGGGCGCGACCCAAGCCTATCTGCAAGTCGGCAGTGACAACGAAAGCGCTCAGCGCGCCTATCGTCATCTGGGCTTTGCCGTCGCCTACCGCTACCACTACCGCTCTCCCGAACCGTCTATTTGAGCGGTGCCAGTGCGAATCAATCGCGCGGTTTCCAGACCTTCAAAAGGGTGTGGCGGGTGAAGCCCGGCACGAAATCGTGCACGTGGCTGATGCAGACATAACCGAGGTGTTCGTAGAGCGCGGCCGTCTCGTCGGACTGGGTTTCAATCAAGGCGTCGACACAGCCGCGACGCAAGGCCTGGGCCTCGATCTGGCGCAGGCAAGCACTGCCCAAGCCCTGCCCGCGTAAGTCCTCCCGGACCCACAGATAGTCGACGTAGAGCCTTTGGAACTCGGTGCGGCCGCTGGCGCCCAAGAGCAGCTCGCCCTGTTCATCGAAGCGTGCGCAGGCGATGTCCTGCGCATCGCTGCCCTGGGTCTGCTGGCGGCCGAACAGGCGCACGCGCTCGCGCAAGGCCTGCACGGCCGCCGACGAGACCTCCTCATCCCGCCACCAGCGCTCGGCCTCACCGCGCAGCGCCGGGCTCACACCAGACCCAGGCTTTCTTCGAGACCCAGGTGCACATTCATGGCTTGCACGGCGGCGCCGCTGGCGCCCTTGCCGAGGTTGTCCAGGCGGGCCATGACGAGGATCTGCGTCTCGGAGCCGAAGACGAACAGGTCCACCCGGTTCGTGTCATTGCAGCCCTGCACATCGAAGAAGCCCTCGGCCAGGGTGTCAGCATCGCGCAACGGCATCACGCGGAGGAAGCGCTCGCCTTCGTAATGCGCGGCCAGGGCCTGCTGCACATGCTCGGCCTGGGTGCCGGCACGCAGCTGGCTCAGGTGCAGAGGCACGGTCACCGCCAGGCCCTTGTAGAAATTGCCGACGATGGGCATGAAGACCGGCGCGCTCTTGAGGCCGGTGTGGGCCATCATCTCGGGCAGATGCTTGTGGGCCAGACCCAGGGCATAAGGGCGGGGCGAGAGCAGCTTGGCATTGCCGCCCGCCTCGTACTCGCCAATCATGCCCTTGCCGCCACCGGAATAACCGGTGATCGAGGTGGCCGAGACCAAGGCCTCGGGCGCCAGCAGGCCGGCATCGACCAGGGGGCGCAAGGCCAGGATGAAGGCACTGGCATGGCAACCCGGGTTGGCGATGCGCTTGGCGCCGCGGATGGCATCGCGCTGGCTCTTGCACAGCTCGGGCAGGCCGAAGGCCCAGCCGGGCACGGTGCGGTGCGCGGTGCTGGCGTCGATCAGGCAGGTCTTGGGATTGCTGATCATGGCCGCGGCTTCACGTGAAGCGGCATCGGGCAGGCACAAGAAAGCCACATCGGCGGCGTTGAGCAGGCGCGCACGCTCGGCCGAGTCCTTGCGCTTGTCAGCGTCGATGCGCAGCACTTCCACATCCTGACGCGCGGCCAGGTACTCATGGATGCGCAGACCCGTCGTGCCCTCTTGTCCATCCACAAAAACCGCGTACGTCATGACTTCTCCAGCACAATCAAATTCAAAGAAGTGAAAGCATAAGGCAAGCGAATGAAAGCAAGCACCGTCCTCCTGCTGCCCGGCTGGTTGAACTCCGGCCCTGGGCATTGGCAAAGCCTCTGGGAGGCGCAATTCGGCCACCTGCGGGTTGAACAATCCGACTGGGAGCGGCCGCTGCGCGGCGACTGGATGGCGCGCCTGGACGAGGTGCTGCAAGCACAGGATGAACCCGTGGTCTTGGTGGCCCATTCCCTGGGCTGCCAGCTGGTGGCCAGCTGGGCCTCGCATTCCCGCCACACGGCGCGCGTTCGCGGCGCCCTGCTGGTGGCACCACCCGACACCGAGGCGCCAGGAACCCCGCCGCAGCTGCACAACTGGCGCCAGATCCAGCGCGGCCGCCTGCCCTTCCCGGCCATCGCCGTGATCAGCAGCGACGACCCTTTCTGTGCGCCCGAGCGCGGCGCGCAGATGGCGGCGGACTGGGGCGCCAGCCTGGTGCTGGCTGGCCCGCGCGGTCATCTCAATGCCGACTCCGGCCTCGGCGACTGGCCCGAGGGTCAGGTCTTGCTGGCCCAGCTGATGCGCGCCGAGTCATAAGGGACAATCGCCCCATGGTCACCAAGAAACCCAAAGGCCTCGGCCTCGGCCTCGAAGCGCTGCTCGGCCCCAAAGTCAACGAAGCGGAAGCAGCCGCCGCCCGCGAAGGCAGCCCCAGCCAGCTGCGCCTGGAGCAGATGCAGGCCGGCAAATACCAGCCGCGCACGCGCATGGACGAAGGCTCACTCTACGAGCTGGCCGAGAGCATCAAGGGCCAGGGCATCATGCAGCCCATCCTGGTGCGCCCGATCGCCCCGCCCTCGCCGCTCAGCGATGTGCGCTATGAAATCATCGCCGGCGAACGCCGCTTCCGTGCCGCCAAGCTGGCCGGTCTGCGCGAGGTGCCGGTGCTGGTCAAGGCCGTACCGGACGAGGCCGCGGCCGCCATGGCCCTGATCGAAAACATCCAGCGCGAGGACCTGAACCCGCTGGAAGAGGCCCAGGGCCTGCAGCGCCTGGTCAACGAGTTCCACCTGACCCATGAACAGGCCGCCCAAGCCGTGGGCCGCTCGCGCAGCGCCGCCAGCAATCTGCTGCGCCTGCTGCAGCTGGTCGAGCCGGTGCAGAACATGCTGATGGCCGGCGACATCGACATGGGCCATGCCCGCGCCTTGCTGCCGCTGGACGGCGCGCACCAGATCACCTGCGCCACCGAGATCGCCGCCAAGAAGCTCAGCGTGCGTGAAGCCGAAAAGCTGGTGTCGCGCCAAGGCGCCGGCCGCCAGACGCCGCTGCTGCGCGTCAAAGGTGACAAGAGCCGCGACCTGCTGCGCTTGGAAGAGGAGTTATCTGACCTGTTGACCGCGGTGGTCGAGGTGCGGGTCAAGAAGCGCACCAAACGCGGTGAACAGGGCGAGCTGTCCATCCAGTTTGCCTCGCTGGACGAGCTCAACGGCCTGATCGAACGGCTGCGAAAAAACGACTGACGCGGGCGCCCAAAGCGGCGTCACACCAAAATCGGCAGATCGGCGTAGCATCGCTCCATGCTTGGTTTTGGCGGGCGGTTTGAACTGCGGTGATTGCCGCGCTTTTTGACCCTTTGAACGGCCTCAGCCGGGCCAAGCTGGAACCACTGCCACTGTTCCCGGAAAGCTCTGATGACGCCCCCAGCCACCGCCATGGCTTGTGAGCGCAAGGACTTCATCAGAACTTCCCAGGTGATGCGCTGACGAGCCGTGTCTGCGTGCTGCCCGGGACCTTACCGGAGGTCAGCATGGACGTGATCAGCAGCTTCACCAAGCGCTACGAGCGCACCCGCGTCGAAGAGCTTTCGCTCGAGGATTACCTCAACGAATGCAAGCGCAACCCCCTCGCCTACGCCACCGCGGCCGAGCGCATGCTCAAGGCCATCGGCGAGCCGGAAATGATCGACACGCGCCACGACGCGCGCCTGTCCCGCCTGTTCGCCAACAAGACGATCAAGATCTACCCCGCCTTCGCCGAGTTCTACGGCCTCGAGGAAGCGATCGAGCAAGTGGTCAGCTACTTCCGCCACGCCGCCCAGGGCCTGGAAGAGAAGAAGCAGATCCTCTACCTGCTGGGCCCCGTCGGCGGCGGCAAGAGTTCCATCGCCGAGCGGCTCAAGAGCCTGATGGAGCAGGTGCCTTTCTATGCCCTGGCCGGCTCGCCAGTGAACGAGTCACCGCTGGGCTTGTTCGATGTGGTCGAAGACGGCCCCCTGCTGGAGCAGGAGTACGGCATTCCTCGGCGTTATCTGAACCGCATCCTCAGTCCCTGGGCGGTCAAGCGCCTCGACGAATTCGGTGGCGACATCCGCCGCTTCAAGGTGGTCAAGCGTTACCCCAGCGTACTCAAGCAAGTGGGTGTGGCCAAGACCGAGCCGGGCGACGAGAACAACCAGGATATCTCCTCCCTGGTCGGCAAGGTCGACATCCGCAAGCTGGAAACCTATGCCCAGGACGACCCCGATGCCTACAGCTACTCGGGCGGCCTCTGCTTGGCCAACCAAGGCCTGCTGGAGTTTGTGGAAATGTTCAAGGCACCGATCAAGGTGCTGCACCCCTTGCTGACCGCCACACAGGAAGGCAATTACAAGGGCACGGAAGGTTTCGGCGCCATCCCCTTCGACGGCGTGGTGCTGGCCCACAGCAATGAGAGCGAGTGGAAGACCTTCCGCAACAACAAGAACAACGAAGCCTTCCTGGACCGCATTTACATCGTCAAGGTGCCTTACTGCCTGCGTGTCAGCGAAGAGGTCAAGATCTACGAGAAGCTGATCCGCGGCTCCTCCCTGGCCGAGGCCAAATGCGCGCCCGGCACGCTCAAGATCATGAGCCAGTTCGCCGTGCTGACCCGGCTGAAAGAGCCCGAGAACTCCTCGCTCTATTCCAAGATGCAGGTCTATGACGGCGAGAGCCTCAAGGACACCGACCCGCGCGCCAAGAGCTTCCAGGAATACCGCGACTACGCTGGCGTCGACGAAGGCATGAGCGGCATCTCCACCCGCTTCGCCTACAAGATCCTGTCCAAGGTCTTCAATTTCGACAGCGCCGAGGTGGCGGCCAACCCGGTGCACCTGATGTATGTGCTGGAGCAGCAGATCGAGCGCGAGCAGTTCCCGGCCGAGGTCGAGCAGAAGTACGTCGGATTCATCAAGGAAGCGCTGGCGCCGCGCTATGCCGAGTTCATCGGCAAGGAGATCCAGACCGCTTATCTGGAGAGTTATTCCGAATACGGCCAGAACATCTTCGACCGCTACGTCACCTACGCTGACTACTGGATCCAGGACCAGGAGTACCGCGACACCGACACCGGCGAGGTCTTCGACCGCGTGGCCCTGAATGCCGAGCTGGAGAAGATCGAGAAACCCGCCGGCATCAGCAACCCGAAAGACTTCCGCAACGAGATCGTCAACTTCGTGCTGCGCGCGCGCGCCAACAACGCCGGCAAGAACCCGGCCTGGACCAGCTACGAGAAGCTGCGCACGGTGATCGAGAAGAAGATGTTCTCCAACACCGAGGAGCTGCTGCCTGTGATCAGCTTCAACGCCAAAGCCAGCGCCGACGAGGCCAAGAAGCACGAGAACTTTGTGCAGCGCATGGTGGACAAGGGCTACACGGCCAAGCAGGTGCGGCTGCTGTGCGAGTGGTATTTGAGGGTTCGCAAGAGTTCTTGAAGGAAACGAAGGCGACACGCAGGAGCAAGCACCCATGCTGCAGCAGATCATCGACCGACGGCTCTCTGGAAAGAACAAGTCCATCGGCAACCGTGAGCGCTTCCTGCAGCGCCACAAAACACAGATCCGCGAGGCGGTGCGCCGCGCTGTGGACGGCCGCGGCATCCGTGACATGGAGCGCGGCGAGGATGTGCACATCCCCAAAAAGGACTTGAGCGAGCCGGTATTTGGACACGGCGAGGGCGGCGTGCGCGAGGTGGTGCGGCCGGGCAATACCGAGCATGTCAAAGGTGACCGTGTCGCCAAGCCCAAGGGTGGCGGTCAGGGCCAGGGCGGCGGCCAAGCCAGCGATTCCGGCGAGGGCGAGGACGACTTCGTCTTCCACCTGAGCCGCGAAGAATTCATGCAGGTGTTTTTCGAGGACCTGGCCCTGCCCAATCTCGAGCGCACCCAACTGGCCGAAACACCGGAGTGGAAGAGCCACCGGGCCGGCTTCACCAACGACGGCACGCCGACCAACCTCCATGTGGTGCGCTCCATGCGCGGCGCTTTGAGCCGCCGCATCGCCCTGGGCACGGGCAAGCGCCGCGAGCTGCACGAGCTGGAAGAACGCCTGGCCCTGCTCAAGCGCGAGAACCCGGCCGAGCTGGAAGTGCAACGCATGCTCAAGGAAACCGAGGATCGCATCGCCTTCCTCAAGCAGCGCATTGCAGCGATTCCGTTTCTCGACCCCATCGACCTGCGCTTTCGCAACCGCGTGCGCACGCCGGTGCCGACCAGCCGGGCCGTCATGTTCTGCCTGATGGACGTGTCCGGCTCCATGGACGAAAGCCGCAAGGACCTGGCCAAGCGTTTTTTCATCCTGCTCTACCTCTTCCTGACGCGGCATTACGAGAAGATCGATGTGGTCTTCATCCGCCACCACACCCAGGCCCAGGAGGTGGACGAGCAGAATTTTTTCCACGCCACCGAGACCGGCGGCACTGTGGTTTCCAGCGCCCTGGTGCTGATGGAAGAAATCATCCGCGCGCGCTATCCCAGCAGCGAATGGAACATCTACGGCGCCCAGGCCAGCGATGGCGACAACTGGCACCACGACAGCGGCCGCTGCCGCGAGCTGCTGGCGCAGCAGATCTTGCCGCTCTGCCGCTATTTCGCCTATGTGCAAGTGGCCGAGCAGGAACAGAACCTCTGGGACGAGTACAGCAAGCTCAGCGAAGAGGTGCGCCACTTCGCCATGCGCAAAGCCACCGAGGCCTCCCAGATCTACCCGGTCTTCCGTGAGCTCTTCAAAAAGGAAGGGGCACAGGCATGAGCCAGATCGAGAACCGCCGCCAGATCGGCATCGCACCCTTGACCGATGAATACGGCGGCCGCCGCGGCCGCGCGCCCCTGCGAGAAATGAAGCCCGCCGGCCCCCGCCCGGCCCAGCCCCTGCCCTCGCCCAGCGACTGGACCTTCGAGCTGATCGACGAATACCACGACGTCATCCGCGCCACCGCCGAGCGTTACGGCCTGGACACCTACCCCAACCAGCTCGAGATCATCACCGCCGAGCAGATGATGGACGCGTATGCCTCGGTGGGCATGCCGGTCAATTACCGGCACTGGAGCTATGGCAAGGAGTTCATCGCCACCGAGCGCAACTACAAGCGCGGCCAGATGGGCCTGGCCTACGAGATCGTCATCAACTCCGACCCCTGCATCGCCTACCTGATGGAAGAGAACTCCATGGCCATGCAGGCCCTGGTGATCGCCCACGCCAGCTACGGCCACAACAGCTTCTTCAAAGGCAATTACCTGTTCCGCATGTGGACCGATGCGTCCAGCATCATCGACTACCTGGTCTATGCCAAGAACTTCGTCGCCGACTGCGAGCAGCGCCACGGCCTGGCCCAGGTCGAGCAGGTGCTGGACTCCTGCCATGCGCTGATGTCCTACGGTGTCGACCGCTACCGCCGCCCGGCCAAGCTGTCCCTGGCCCAGGAACGCAGCCGCCTGGCCGACCGCGAGGCCCATGCCCAGCTGCAAATCAATGAGCTCTGGCGCACCCTGCCCAAGCGGGCTGACAAGGCCGATGAGGCCGCCGAAGCCCGGCGCTTTCCAGACGAGCCGCAGGAGAACCTCCTCTACTTCATCGAAAAGAACGCCCCCCTGCTGGAACCCTGGCAACGCGAAATCGTGCGCATCGTGCGCAAGATCGCCCAGTACTTCTACCCCCAGCGCCAGACCCAGGTGATGAACGAAGGCTGGGCCACCTTCTGGCACCACCGCCTGCTGAACCAGATGTACGACGACGGCTATCTGAGCGACGGCATGATGATCGAATGGCTGAAGTCGCACACCAATGTGGTGGCACAGCAGCCCATGGCGAATCTGAACCCCTATGCCCTGGGCTTTGCGATGTACACCGACATCAAGCGCATCTGCGAAAAGCCCACCGAAGAAGACCGGCGCTGGTTCCCCGACATCGCCGGCAGCGACTGGCTGCCCACGCTGGACCACGCCATGCGCAACTTCAAGGACGAGAGCTTCATCGGCCAGTACCTGAGCCCGCATCTGATGCGCGAGTTCCGGCTGTTCTCCATCCTCGACGATGAAAAGCAGTCCGAGTACGAGATCTCGGCCATCCACGACGAAAGCGGCTACCAGCATGTGCGCGAGGCCTTGTCGCGCCAGTACGACCTCAGCACCCGCGAGCCCAATATCCAGGTCTGGAACGTCAATCTGCGCGGCGACCGCTCCCTGACCCTACGCCACACCCAGCATATGGACCGGCCCCTGCACGACAGCGCACAAGAGGTGCTCAAGCATGTGGCGCGACTCTGGGGCTTTGGCGTGCAGCTGGAGAGCGCCAATGACAAGGGCGACATCACGCGGCGTTGGAGCGTGCCGCCGCCCACGCACTGAGCCATCCGGCGCAGGCCGGCAGGCGTCAGCCGCACAAGCGCCCCACTTGTGGGGGACAGCTTCCAGGCCACATTCGCCCTAGCATCTCAAGCCTCAAGACTTGGAGGCTGAGATGAACCTGCACGACACGAACTCAAAGCACCGCCCGGCTTTCGCACAGCGGCCCATCGCCACAGCAGCCACCTGCTTGCTGATCAGCATCGCCTCGCTGGGCCTCAGCGCTTGCGGGGGTGGTGGGGGCGGCGATTCTTCCGTAGTCACCCCGCTGCCGGTGCCGGTGCCCGAGCCGGTCAAGCTGATCGCCCCGCCGACCAAGGCCGCTACCCTGGCTCAGAGTGGCGAGGCCGCCCAAGACAGCGTCAAGGCCACCACGGCCGCTGCCGCCGACCTGGTCCGCCGGAGCAATGACCCCAGCAGCGTGTTCCTGCCTTTTGGCGAGCTGATGGGCGGACGTCAGACCAGCCCCAAGCCCAGCAGCGCCGACAGCGATCGGCGCAAGATCCTGGCCGAGACCATCAGCTGCAGCAGCCTGGGCATCACCACGATACGCAACTGCACCGGGTCCATCGTCATGGATACCAATGTCAGCAGCACGGCAACGTCATTGCCGGCGGGCAGCTTCATCAGCTTTCGCTTCGACAAGATCGCTGGCCTGATCGACGGCCAGAGCTTCACCCTCGATGGCAGCATGCGCATCGACTTCCTGACCGCCGTCAGCAATCTCGACAATCCGGGCAACAACATCAAGCTGCAGCTGGGTTTCGACAAATTCGTCGGCACCGGCGGCGGTGAGTCTTTCGGCCCGGTCACCGCCATCGCCTTGCTCGAAGTCGACGCCCTCGGCCAGAGCAGCCTCACCATGAACGGTGTGCAGTATTTCGAGCTGGGCCAGGTCAGCGGCAGCGACAGCAGCAACTTCAGCTTGGGCCGCAGCAAGCTGCGCGCCGCCCATTGGAGCGACAGCAAGAGCTATGTCGACTACCAGTTCAGCAACTGGCAAAACAGCAATGGCCGGCCTGTGCAAGGCTCGAGCGCCACGCTGATGGCCGGCCAGGACAAGGCGTGGATCACGGTCGACTCCAGCAGCATTGGCCAGGTCAGCTACCGCGTGCAGCTGAGCAGCGGCGGTGTGGCCAAAAACTACCAGGTGCTGGCCAGCTACAGCGGCAGCACGGTCAGCTACAGCGTCAAGGCCTTGTGATCCCGCGTGGCCTGCGGCGTCCACCGCCCCTCAGGCCACGAAGATCTTGCCCGGGTTCATGATCTGAGCCGGGTCCAGCGCCGCCTTGATGCTGCGCATCAGGGCCACCGCGCCCGGCCCGGCCTCGTCGAGCAGAAAGCCCTGCTTGTGCAGGCCGATGCCATGCTCGCCCGTGCAGGTGCCGCCCAGGCGCAGGGCTCGGGCCACCATCTGCGCGCTCAGGCGCTCGGCCAGCTCGCGCTCCGCCGGCTGCTGCGGATCGATCAGATAGCCCATATGGAAATTGCCGTCGCCAACATGGCCGACGATGAAATAGGGCAGGTCGGTGGCCTCGACCTCGCGCACCGATTCATTGATGCTCTCGGCCAAGCGTGAGATGGGCACGCAGGTGTCGGTGGTCACGCAGCGGCAGCCCGGCCGGGTCTGAAGCGCTGACAAATAAGCGTGGTGGCGCGCCGTCCACAGCCGCGTGCGCGCCTCGGGTGTGCTGGCCCACTCGAAGGCCTCGCCGCCCTGATCCACAGCCAGTGCCTGCACGCTTTGCGCCTGCTCGGCCACGCTGGCCGCCGAGCCATGGAACTCCATCAGCAACATCGCCGATTCGCGCAAGCCCAGATGGTCGTGGGCATTGACGGCGCGCACGGCATGGGCATCGAGCAGCTCGCAGCGGGCGATCGGGATGCCCATCTGGATGATGGCAATCGTGGTCTGCACCGCCGCGTCGATGCTGGGGAAAAAGCAAATGGCGGCCGACACCGCCTCGGGCAGCGGATAAAGGCGCAGGGTCAGCTCGGTGATCACACCCAGCGTGCCCTCGCTGCCCACGAACAAACGGGTCAGGTCGTAGCCGGCGCTGCTCTTGCGCGCGCGGCTGCCGGTGCGGATCTGCTCGCCGCTGGCCGTCAGCACGGTCAGGCCCAGCACGTTCTCGCGCATCGTGCCGTAGCGCACCGCATTCGTGCCGCTGGCGCGTGTGGCCGCCATGCCGCCCAGCGAGGCATCGGCCCCTGGGTCGATGGGGAAGAACAGGCCGCTGTGGCGAATCTCCTGGTTCAACTGCTGTCGGGTCACGCCGGCCTGCACGGTGACCGTCAGGTCCTCGGGGTGCAGCTGCAGGATGGCCTTCATGCCGCTCAGGTCCAGGCTGATGCCACCCTGCACCGCCAGCAGATGGCCTTCCAATGAAGTGCCGGTGCCGTAGGGGATGACGGGTACGCCATGCTGCTGAGCCAGCTGCAGGACAAAGGCCACCTCCTCATTGCTTTGGGCAAACACCACCGCGTCGGGCGGCGCCACGTCGAAAGGGGATTCGTCACGGCCGTGCAGCTCCCGCTGGGCCAGGGCCGTGCTGCAGCGGGTACCAAAGCGCCCCTGCAGGGCCGTCAGCATCTCTGCCGGCAGCACGCGGGCCTGCTTGCTTGACTCGGACATCACTCGCTCAGCGGCATACAGCTTGATCCAAGCGTTAGCGGATTGCCGCCGCCATTGCCACCGCGGCCCGTCACAGACAAAAACACCGGAGCGAGCAAGAACCCAGGGTTGCTACGGAAGGGCTTACCCGAAGTTGTCCGTTTTTGCATGAAGATGTCTCCAAGGTGACTACCGACGCTGGGCAGATCGCTCTAATTCACCATCCGCACGGGCGAGAAATGACGCCCCAGGCTATCATCAAAATGGTAAAAAGCCCGAAAAATGGCTCACCACTACAACACTGGAGACATCATGAAATTCAAGCTTTCCGCCCTGGGTCTGGCCGTCGTCGGCAGCCTGTGCGCACAAGCCGCCATGGCTTCGGGCTACCACTTCGGTTCCCAATCGGCCGCCGCCCAAGGCACGGCCAATGCCAATACCGCCGAGGCCTCCGACGCCTCCGTGCTCTTCTACAACCCCGCAGGCATGACCCGCCTGGATGGCACCCATGCCTCCGGCGTCCTGAACGTGGTCGTACCGCGCGGCACCTACACCGACCAAGGCAGCGTCACCAGCTTTGGCCTGCCGATCAAGAACGGCAACAACGGCGGTACCTTCGTCAAAGCGACAGCCGTCCCCCATGCCTACCTGACCCACAAGCTGGATGCCAACACCTCGGTGGGCTTCGCCTTCTTCGTGCCTTTTGGTTCCAAGAGCACCTATGACGAAAGCTGGTCGGGCCGCTACAACGCCATCGGCACCGAGCTGAAGACCATCGCGCTGAACCCCTCGATCGCCTACAAGGTCAACGAGAAGCTGAGCCTTGGCGCCGGTGTGACCGCGCAGCACATCGAAGGCGTGCTGGCCAAGGCCGCCGACTTCGGTTCCGGCGCCATGGGCCTGCTCGTCGAACAGCAAGTGGCAGCCGCCATGGCAGCTCAGCCCGGCGTGCCTGCTGCCATGATCCGCGCAGCCGTCCTGAACCGCCTCGGCGGTCTGATCCAGAACGTCTCTGGCAACCCGACCTACTCAGGCCGCGTCGACGTGGAAGGCAAGGACTGGGGCGTGGGCTTCAACCTGGGACTGATGTACAGCCCCAACGAAGACACACGCTTTGGCATCGCCTACCGCTCCAAGATCAGCCACACCCTGAAGGGCGATGCCAAGTGGACGGTCGCCACACCGGCCGGCAATCTGGCCACCCTGCTCAACACCGCCCTGCCCGGCACGAATGCCGGCACCACGGTGCAACAGCGTCTGGTTGGCCTCTACACCGACAGCGCCGCCAGCCTGAAGGTGGACACCCCGGAATCGCTGTCGCTGTCCTTCTTCAAGCAGCAGGACAAGCTGGCTGTGATGGCCGATGTCACCCTGACCCGCCACTCGCGTTTCCAGGAACTGCGCATCGACTTCGCCAACAACCTGCCCGACTCGTTGACACCTGAGCGCTGGGTCAAGACCGTGCGCGGCTCCTTCGGCCTGAACTACCAGTGGAGCGACACCGTCAAGCTGCGCGGTGGTATTGCCTTCGATCAGAGCCCGGTCAGCGAAAGCAACCGCACACCGTCGATTCCCGACAATGACCGCACCTGGATCTCGGCCGGCATGAACTGGAAGCTGGACGCCAAAAACTCGATCGATTTCGCTGCCAGCCTGATCCACGTGGCCAGCAGCCAGATCAATATGTATGACAACGGCGCCCAAGTGAACGCCGCCGGAGCACCGACCTGCAACGCGGCCGGCAACACCTCCAGCTGCGCCACCATCAAGGGTCGTTTCAAGCTGAGCTCGGGTCTCCTGGGCGTGCAGTACAACCGCCAGTTCTGAAGCGCCTGACTGAGTTCAGTGCAACAAGCCACCGGCCAAAAGCCGGTGGCTTTTTTCTTGGCCAAAACTGAGCCAGGTCATGGACGGCAAGCCACTCGAGTGCCACCATTGCTGCATCGGCGAATTGCCGAAACGCGATGGAGGCTTTGAACATCATGGCTGATCTTTCGACCTTGCTGATCCTGCTGGCCTTGTTGCTGGCCCTGCTTGGCGCCTTGCGGCTGGACTTGTTGCGACTGGCCTTCAAGAACCTGCTGGATAAGCTAGCTCCCAAACCGGACTCAGTATTGGGCGATCCTGGCTTGAAAGTCAGCACACGCTCCGAAACCCCTCGCCAGGCCCAGACCCCAGGCCAAAAGCCTGCCTTCCACCGCAGCGGTCGTCGCCACTGAAAGCCCCAGGCCATTGAATCTGGGGCAAGATGCCGGCCTCTTCACTGCAAGCGCCGGATCCGGCAAGCCCCATGGCCAATCGACTTTCAAACATTGCCACCCGCACCGGCGACGACGGCAGCACCGGCCTGGGTGACGGTAGCCGCGTGCCCAAGAACCATCTGCGCGTGCAGGCCATGGGCGATGTGGACGAGCTGAACTCCAACCTTGGCGTGCTGCTGGCCGAGCCCCTGCCCGAGGACGTACGCGAGCTGCTGGTGACCATCCAGCATGAGCTGTTCAACCTCGGAGGCGAGTTGTGCATGCCGGGCTATGAGCTGCTCAAGGAAGCTGCCGTGCTGCGCCTGGACGAGGCCCTGGCCCACTACAACGCCGCCCTGCCCCGGCTGAAGGAATTCATCCTGCCGGCCGGCACGCGCAGCGCCGCCATCGCCCATGTCTGCCGCACCGTGGCCCGCCGTGCCGAGCGTGCAGTGGTCACCCTGACCGCCTCGGAAACCCTCAATGCGGCGCCACGCCAATATCTGAACCGCTTGTCAGACCTGCTGTTTGTGCTGGCACGGGTGCTCAACCGCGCCAATCTGGACGGCCTGGGCGGCGACGACGTCTACTGGCACAGCGAACGTCTGGCCCGACTCGACACCCAGGACTGAAGGCAGAAGCGCCTCAATCGGCCAGCGCCGCAGCCGCCGCTCGCAGGCGCTTGGCATAGGCTGTACGCAGGGCCGCCGGGCCCTGCACCTCGACTTGCCCGGCATGACGCAGCAGGTCCATCAGAAGCTCGGTCGCGTCCGCATAGGGCAACTCCAGGCGCCAACGGCCATCGACCAGCCATTCGCTGCGCTGAGCCGGATGCCACTCCTCCTTGCTCACCCAAGCTGCGGCCTCAGCACTGAACACCAGCTGGGCTTGCTGCACCTGGGCTGCGGCGAAGATCCCGTAGCCCTGATCGAGCTCCGCTTCCAGATGCTTCAGCGGCACGGCCTTGGCGCGCTCCACCAGCAGTTCGACCCCATCCATGGCATCGAGTGCAAAACGGCGAAGGCCCTCGCTTTCATGACACCAGGCATCGAGATACCAGGTGTTGCGGTAGTGAACCAGGCGTTGCGGTGACACCTGGCGGCGACGCAGCTGACCACCCTGCCCGCGACTGCGGTAACCGATGCTCAAGCGCTGGCGTTTGACGACCGCGCTGCCCACCGTCTCGAAGCAGGCCGACACCACACGCCGCCTGGCCGTGCTGATCAGCTTGATGCGCTGGGTCAGGGCTGCGGCTTCGGCTGCATCGACACCGAGCATGCCGGTCAGCTTGTCAAACATGGGCTGAAGGTGACGGCTCAGAATGCCCTCTTCATCGAGACTGGACAGCATCTGGTGCATGGTCAGCAAGGCGTGAAGCTCCTTCTCGCTGAACCAGACCCCGGGCAGCTCATGCTGGCGACCGCGCCACTGCTGGCCGAAACGGTAGCCATTGGCCGCGGGGTCATATTCAATCGGTGCGTCCATGCGCTCGCGCAGATATTGGATGTCCCGCTTCAAAGTGGCTGGTGACACCTCCAGGGCCTCGAGCAGACTGGCAAAGCTGACGCACTCGCGACTGCGAATCAGCAGCTCGATCTTGTAAAAACGCTCGGTTCTGTCCACCGCATCCTCCGCATTGAAGCACTGGCTCACGCTATGAGCCAGCTGGCCCAGACACTGTGCCACAAGGTCGCTCCAACATCGTGGTGACCGGCAACCGGAGCATCCTCATGGCACAGATCGCAAACACTTCAGCATCAGCAGTCACGACACAAGCGGCCGCAGCTTCCAAGCAGCAAGACCTGGCCTTCGAGGCCCAGGCCACCTCGGCGCTGCCGCTGCCGGCCCACCTGGTGCACGGCCAGACCTTGGGCTGGGACTATGCCCACCATGGCCTGACGCCGCCGGTGGCCCTGCTCTATGCCAACTCACCGGTACGCCAAGGCTGGCTGGCCGGTGCCGCGACCTTCGGAAAACGTACCTTGCCAGCCCACGCCCACACACAGCGCTACCTGGCCTTACGCAGCCACGCCTGGACACGGGGCCGCAGCTTTGAACTGGTGCAGCTGACGCCCAACTTCCTGCAACAGATCGACGCCGACTTCTGCCCGATCCTCCGTCTGCGCCTGAACGATCAGCCCGGCAGTGAGCAGCAACGATCGATTGACCGGGTGCGTGACGATGCCGGCTATGCCGCAGGCAACTTGGTCACCCTGAGTCGATCCGCCAACCAGGCCAAGGCCGCCCACAGCTGGGCCAGCGCCACGACCCTGGCGCACAGCCTGCAGCAAGGCCCGATCCAAAGCACAGCAGGCCTGAACGCCGAGCAATGGACACGGGTTGCCACCCTGTGCAGCTTCGTCACCGCCCTGCCCCACGAGGAGGCCGCCCGCATCCCCCTGCACGTGCTGCCGCCCAACCGCCTGCGCCTGTTCAACCCCATCCAGGCCTTGCAGGCCCTGGTGACCCGGCAGCTGGCGACGCCGGGCTGGAGCCAACGCCTGGCACGCATCGAAGCCCTGCTGCCAGGCGACAAGCTGCGCGGCGATTTCAATCGCTTTGTCCTGGCCCTGGCACCCCGCGTGCTGGCCGCCCAGCATCTGAACCGCGAAGAAGAGATCCGTTGGGCACTCGAAGATGCCTGGACCGACCCGCTTTTGCAGCGCCGCTGGATCTTGTTTGCCCTGCAACTGAGCCCAAACCAGGCCGAAGCCCTGGTGCAACGTGCGGCCGCCAAAAAGCTGAGCGCCCAGCAGGTACAAAGCCACTGCAAGGACAGCGCCACCGAAGGCTGGGGGCTGGAACACCAAGGCTTCTGCACGGCCGCCATCCGGCCGCAGCTGCACTGACCGTAGCGCTCAGCCCGGCAAGCCGACGGTCAAGCGTTCAAGCTCACCACTTTGATCCTGCAAGGCGACGTGATAGCCGCGCTCGCCGAACCAACTGGCCCATTGCCGGGCCAGACTTTTGCTGGTCAACCAGGGCCCGGACCGGTCCAGGCGCACACGATTGGCACGGCGCTCGTAGAAGACGACACGCCACATGCCGGTGGTGGTGGATGCTTGATCGAATCGATTCATGGTGAACCGAGGAGCCTAGCAGACTAACTCGTTACATCCTGTCCAGGTGCTGACAGGCTGGCGAGAAACTCATCGCTGCTGAGGCTGCGAACAGCATCCGGCTGACGCCTGAGCCAGGCGCGCTGGCAACGGCCACGCTCCTTCGGGCAATCACTGACCCAAGTACTGGCCCGCGCCTGCTCGGACAAGGCCAGCTGCAAGCTCGGCGATGCCGCGCGCGGCCGCCGCCCCGTAACCAGAGGCTGCACCACCTCGGCATAAGGCAGAAAGTCAGCCAGCAGTTCCTGCTGCTGCGCACCACTGAGCTGCAAGCCCGGAAAACTCAGAGCCGAGATCAGGGACTGCGCCATCTCGGCGCTGACCAAGGGCAAACAGTCGGCACCTTGCCAGGCCTGACGCAAAGCCTGCGACTTGGGATCGCTGCACAGCAGAGCCTGAAGCAACACGGGCAAGTCCAGGGCCACCCGGCGGGCAGACACCGCCCTCGCCTTCATCGCCCAGCCGCCTTGCCACTGTTGCGGCCGAAGACCTGGCGGGCATTCAGGGCTGCGCTGCCGCTGGCCTTGCTGGCTGGTGCTTTACGGCCACTCGATGGTTTTGCCAACCCCTTGCTGACGGTCTTCTTCGCCGCGGCGGGCTTGGCCTTGGCTTCACTCAATGGTTTTGCGGCCGTTTTCGTGGGCGCCTTTGCGCGTGCTTTTGCGGGTGCTTTTACAAGCGCGCTTTTTCGCGACACCGCTTTCTCTTTTGCCGCCGGTTTCGCGACCGCCGTTTTTTTGGCCGCAGGGGCGAGCTTGTTCCCGGCCCAGCTCAAGGCGGTCTCAATGGTTTTGGCGTCGATTTCCAGCTCGGCCAACTTGGCCCGGAGGGCATCGCCTCGTTGGATCCGTACGGGCGTGAGGATGATTTGTCCGGCCTGGGTGTGCACTTCGAAGTACTGCACCGGCCCCAAGGGCTCGGTCACGCTTTTTGGCAAGGTCAATTGGTTCTTGGAAGTCAGCTTGGCCAGCACTTGTCGTCAATTCAGAAAGTAAGGGGCCATTACTTTACCCCGTCCTTGCACGCAATCTGATCCATGATCAAAGAAGAAAACTGAATCGAACTCATCAACGGATAGTCATCGTTAATAACAAGTTACTTAAATTCTATTTATGCGAAAAAAAACCAGCGACCCGAAGGCGGCTGGTTGTTCCGGAGCCTGCTGTCGCGCGCCGCTGCGGCGCGCTCACCATCAGACCAAAGAGCGGTGCAGGCGAATCTCTTCCAGACGCACGCCGCTGACCTCAGTGGTCTTGGCGCTGCCGAGCTCGCGCTTGAAACCGGCCAGGTCAAAGAAACGCAGGGCGCGCTCATTGCGCAGATAGCTCCACAGCGTGACCTTGGTGCAGCCCTCTTCCTGCAAGCCGTCGCGTGCAGCGTCCCAGAGTGCCAGGCCGACACCCTTGTCCCAATGGATGGGGTTGGCATACATGGCCCAGATCTCGCCAGTGCTGGACGGTGTGCCCTTGTCGCGCGAGCGATCGAAGCCGACGAAGCCCATCAACTCGTTGTCGATATGGGCCACCACCACCTGGGGCTCGCAGAGATCGATGGCTTCGCGCCAGAAGGCCTGGCGCTTCTGCACGGACAAGGCATCCAACACGGAATCGGGCAGCAAGCCCTTGTAGGCGTCTTGCCAAGCCGCGACATGGATTTCTGCAATGCCCTTGGCATCACGCAGCGTGGCGGGGCGAACCTGAATACTCGACATACAAGGAAGAACTCAAAAGGAAACCAAGAACGAACCACTCCCGAAGTTCCGAACCTATGGCCAAGAGCCTGAGACAGGCCGTGGCGACAAGTGCTCAGGCGCGGGAACACGAAACGGAAGGGCGGTATTTTGCTTGCCAATGCGGCCGGGTCTGGCGCTTGACAGCGCGATTTTTTCTAGGCTGAAAGCGGGGCACTCGCTGCTTGATGCTCGCGTGCATGGCTTTGCACCGCTCGCTGCAAGGCCGTCTTGCTGCAACGCTGCAGGCGGCTCAGGAGGCCATGGTCGGGTCTGCAAGCGCCCAGATCGGCAGCAAAACGATCGGCAAGGTCGGCCTGTATGCGAAGCAGCAGATGAGCCGTGCTCATGGCGTCGGCCAAAGCCCGGTGCGCGCGCCCGGTGTCCGGCAGCTGGAAATGCCGTACCAAGCTGCCGAGTTTGCAGTTGGGCGCCTCGGGATAGAGGCGGCGGGCCAAAAGCACGGTACAGACGAATTCATGGGCTGGATCAGGTACGCAGTCGGCCATGGCCATCTCTGCCTGCCAGAAGCCGCGATCAAACGATGCGTTATGCGCCACCAAGGGGCAGCCATGGGTGAAACGAGCCAGCTCCTGCATGACCTCCGCGGCCGGCGGCGCTTCGGCCAGCATGGCGTTGCTGATGCCTGTCAGTTGCTCGATGAAGGGCGGGACCCAGACGCCGCTGTGCATCAAGCTTTGAAAGCTGTCGACGATGCGGCCGTCACGAACCAGCACCGCAGCAATCTCGGTCGCGCGCCCGCCGCTGCTCGGCCCCAGGCCGGAAGTTTCAAAGTCGATGACGGCAATCGTCTGCATGGCGTGGCGGCTGCCGTCGCAGCGGAAACAAAAAAGAAAAGCCAGAAGGTCAAGACCTCAAGCAACAGGGTGCTTGATCGCATTCAAGGCCAGCTTGCGCTCCACGGCCACCGCCATATCGACACCGGTGTGATCGGCGATCTGCAGCAGGTAGAGCATGACATCCGCAATTTCCTCGCCCAGGTGTTGATGCTTGATCGGGTCCTCAGCAATGCGCTGCGATTCCTCGGGCGTCATCCACTGAAAAATCTCGACCAGTTCAGCAGCCTCCACCACCATGGCCATGGCGAGGTTCTTGGGGGTTTGGTAAGGCTGCCAAGCACGTTCGGCAGCAAAACTGCGTAAGCGCTTTTGCAGGTCTGGGATGTCCATGGGGAGCAAGTGTGGCATGGCCCAGCTATGCCCGGAGCCGGCTGTGCACATTCCAAGAAATCTCGGCCGCTCTCTTATTCATAGCAATTTCAATATTTCAAATTGGTAGTCTTAGTAGAGGGGCTACTTTTCTGTGGACAAGTAACATTTCACTTTTGATATCAAAGACTTAACTCACTTCAAACCATGTGGGTACGACCCTGCTCTTGCCAGACACGAAGCGATAACAAGTCGGGCCAAGCGATCTCAGCTGTGGATAAGCCATGGTTTGTCCTTTTTTTATCCACAAGCTTGTACCTTGACAGCCCTGAGCAGGACTGCGTACAAGTTCTCGTCAGCCGCTCCCATGTCCCGCGTGTGACAAGTTCTTGGAGGAATCACTCTAAATTCTGTGTTTCTGGCCCAAATCAGGCCTTGTTCTGGGGCAAACACGCAGGCTCAGGGACCATCTTGGTGCCTAGAGTTCGCCTCAGCCCCAAGATGGGCCGCCCAAGTCGGGCCCCTGTCGCCACTCTTCAAACAAAGGTTGTTCCATGCAGCAGTTTCAAAAACTCCTCGTCCCACTGGCCGTCGGCCTGGCCCTGACAGCCTGCGGCGGTAGTGGCGACTCCATCCCTGACGCTCCGGCGCCGGCCAAGATCATGGCCGTCAAGGTTTTTGGTGACAGCCTGGCCGACTCGGGCACCTTCGGTTTCCGTTTCACCGTGCAAGGCGCTGAAACGCAGATCTATCCGGAGCGAATTGCTGCCGGCTTCGGTACCACGCTTTGCAATTTCTACGCCTTCACCGGCACGACCTTCACCACCAACAGCAAGCCCGGCTGCGGCAACTACGCCATCGGCGGCGGTGTCATCAACCAGGCCAATGGTTCGGACCCGCGCGGCATCGTTTTGCAGATGATCACAGCCTCCCTGTCCGGCCCTTACAAGGCTTCGGACCTGGCCTTGATCGACGGCGGTGGCAATGACGCGGCCGACCTGGTCGGCGCCTATCTGAAAGCCCCCACCGACAAGGCCGCGGCCTACGCCGCGCTGCTCGGCACGGTGCTGAGCGCCAGCCAGGTCACCACCATCATGAGCGGCGGCGCCGCGGGCATGGCCACCGGTGGTGCGACCTATATGGAAGCCCTGGCCGACAAGTTTGCCGATGGCATCCAGAGCTATGTGCTCGACAAGGGCGCACAGCAGGTGGTGATCCTGAACGTGCCCAGCATCACAGTGACACCGCGCTTCCAGCGCGTGCTGGACGGCATCGCTCTGGCCAGCGGCGGTGGCACGGCCGGTGCCACAGCGCGCGCCCAATCCGAGGCACTGTTCAAGAGCTGGATCTCGGCTTTCAACAAGCGCCTGGACACCCGTTTTGCCGGTCAGGCTCGCGTGGCCGTGGCCGACTTCTACAGCGCCCTCAACGACCAAGCTGCCAACCCGGCCCAGTACGGCCTGAGCAATGTCAAGAACACGGCCTGCCCGCAGACCGGCACCGGTGCCGATGGCTTGCCGACCTACACCTTCCCGACTTGCACAGCAGGCGCGCTCTCGGCAACGATCCCGGCTGGTGCCACCGGTGGCGCCAACTGGTGGAAGACCTATGCCTTCTCGGACGGTTTCCACCCCACGCCTTACGGTCACCAGCTGATTGCCGAACTGATCGGCCGCAGCCTGGCTGCCAAGGGCTGGAAGTGAAGTAGAAAAGCCAGCAGCGGGGCGTTTCAGCCCTGCAATCGCTGAACAGCAAAAAGGGAGCCCTCGGCTCCCTTTTTTTCATGCCTTCCAGGCCATTGCTGAATCACTCGATGCCGATGACCTTGTGCATCTGCACCGACATGCGCCACTGCGGGTGTTGCATGCAGTAGTCCACCACCTCGCGGATGTGCTGGGTCTTGAGCACGCTGTCCAGCGGCTGAAGGAAGAAATGCTGGAAGTCCAGCCCGGCAAAACGTTCGGGCCGCGCCAGCGGCTGGGGATAGACCAGCTTCAGCTCATGGCCGCGGGTCAGTACCAGTTCGGCATCGGCCTTGGGGCTGACGCAAATCCAGTCCAGGCCTTCCGGCGCCGGCTGGGTGCCGTTGGTCTCGACAGCGATCTCGAAACCGCGCGCGTGCAGAGCCTCGATCAGGGGCGTATCCACCTGCAGCAGGGGCTCACCCCCGGTGCAGACGACATAAGGCCTTCCAGGCCGGTCTGCGGGCCAGCGCGAGGCAATCGCGTCGGCCAGTGCCTCGGCCGTGGCGAATTTGCCGCCACCTTGGCCATCGGTGCCCACGAAATCGGTGTCGCAGAAGTTGCAGACAGCACGGGCGCGGTCTTCCTCGCGCCCGCTCCAGAGGTTGCAGCCGGCAAAGCGGCAGAACACCGAGGCCCGGCCTGCTTGCGCGCCCTCGCCTTGCAAGGTGTAGAAAATTTCTTTGACGGCGTAAGTCATGCGTGTGTGCTGGTTGGTTCTCGTCGGCAGGCGTTCAAACCGGGATCAGGTCCACCGCGGTGGCCACGCTGACGATGGCGCCGCAGCCGCGTGTTTCGTACATGTCCACACGGTCCAGCTGAGGCAGGCCGACCCGGGCCTTGCCCAGCACCCAGGCTGCCAGGCTGGCGGTGTCGCCATCGGGCAGGTCGGCAATCTCGTAGAGCGGCCGGTGGTCGATGGCCTTGAAGATGGGGTCGAACAAGGTTTTCACATCGCCAAAGTCCACGGTCCAGCCCATCACTGCATCGAGCTCGGCGCTCAGGTGCAGGCGCAAGGTGTAGGTGTGGCCGTGGATGGCACGCAGCGGGCTGTCGGCCGGCGCGGCCTTGAGCTGGATGGCGCTGTCCAAGGTCAGCTCCTTCCAGATGCGGTAGTTCTGGCCGTCGAAATTGGCACCGCAGGAGCCGGTTTCGTAGACGGTCAGCCAGCTCAGCTCGGGCAGCAGCGGCTTCATGCGCGCCCACAACCACGCCGAGATCACCTCGCTGGTCGGGTTGCTCAGGCCCTCGATCTCGTTCAGGCAGTGGTAGTTCAGCTCGGCATGGAAGGGTGCCCAGACTTCGTCCAGATGGTCGTAATCGATGCTGATGTCGCGCTCACCCAGGTCCTGATTGGCATGGACGATCACCTCGAAGCCATGGCCATGCATGCGGCCGCATTTGTGGCCCATCGGCACATTGGGCAGCTTGTGGGCCGCTTGAAAACGGTAACGGCGCCAGACATGGGCCATGCCGTTGACGTCCAGATCGACCCCGCTGTGCTGGGTACTCTGGATGCCCACTTGCTGAATGCCGGGCACACCGAACTCATGTTCCAGGCGCTGGCGGATCCAGCGGGCGATGTTCTCGTCGGTTGGCTGTTCGATGGTCTGGTTCAGCAGGGCATGGTCCAGCGGTGCCACGCAGGCTTCCAGCCGGCGCCGCAGTTCTTCAACTTCTGCGCCAGGAAACGGCGCCCAGCCCGCGGGCAGCTGGGCCCGAATGGTGGCGAAATAGCTGTGCCCATGCAAGCCGCGGCTGCGGTGGCCCGAGGGCAATGCCGGAATCTGGCAAGCCGACTCAAAGCCACAGGAGGCGGAGTACAGGGTGTCGGTGTTCATCAAAAACTTCGCCTTGCAATATCAATAAGGATTTAGAACTTTAAGAATGGTAGTCGTAGTAAGGGTGAACCCTGGCTGTGGACAAGCGCAATTTTCTCAGTCCTGACAAGTGTTTGGCAGCTTCCAAAGCTTGTGGAGGCCTGCCCCTGAACTTTCGGCTCGACCGATAACAACTTGGCGGATCGCCGTCGGCCTGTGGACAAGCCCTGACTTGTTCAAGTTTCGTCCACAGCCTTGTCCACAGGCTGGTGCTCAAGCCTGTGCTTCACCGGCCACCATGCCCTGGTGGTGGCTGAGAAAGACCTGACCCTCGAACCATTGTTGCCAATCGGCCGCACGCAGACGGTCCAGAACCGGCCCCTTGACCTCACTGAGATCGAGGCGCAAACCCTGACGTTTCAAGTGGGCGTGCAGTTCGCGCAAGGCCTCCAGGCCGCTGAAGTCGATGCTGTTGACCGGCGACATGAGCAGCACGACCCGGTGTACCTCCTGGCGCTCCTGGTTCAGCAAACCCTGCACTACATCGCTGAGACTGCGGGCATTGGTGAACAAGAGGCTTTCGTCGATGCGCAGGCCCAGCACCCCGGGCTGGCACTCGACTGCATGGCGGCCGACATTGCGGTAATGCTCGGTGCCCGGAACCCGGCCGATCAAGGCCACATGGGGCTGGGCCGTGCGTTGCAGCAGCAATGCGATGGAACCCAGCACCCCGAGCGCCAGCGCGGCCGTCACGCTCCAGCACAGCACGATGGCGCTCACGCCGGCCATCAGCAGGGCTTCTGGCCGGGCATAGCGCCAGGCCTCGACAAAGGGCTGGAACTTCAGGCCTGAGAGCACGGCCACCAGAATCGTTGCTGCCAGCACGGACTTGGGCAGCCAGGCCAGGGGGCCGGCCAGCAGCAGCATGGCCAGGCCCATGAACAGCGCGACGAACACGCCACTGGCGCGGCTGCGGCTGCCTGCCTCGTGAAGCAGCACGCTGCGCGAGAAGCTGCCCGCCACCGGCATGCCGCCGCTCAGGGCGGCACACAAATTGGCCGCTGCCAGGCCGCGCAGCTCAGCGCCGGCCTGCACCTTTTCGCTGCGCCGGCGCGCCAGCGCCTCAGCCACGACCAGGCTGGAGACATAGGCGATCAAGGCGATCAGCAGGGCGCTGGGCGCCAACTGCCACCAGAGCTCGCCGTTCAAGCGTGGCAGGCTGAGGTGCAGATCCAGCGGTGGCAAGGTCCCCACCAAGGCGACCCCGCGCGAGAGACCGTCTATGGCCCAAGCCAGGCCCATGGCCGCCAGCAGCAGGGCCATGGGCACCAGGCGAGCGCTGCCGGGCGGCAGCCAGCGCCGGCCGGCCAGCAAGGTGGCACAGGCCAGCAGGCCAAAGCCCGCGCTCAATCCATGCCAGGCAAAGCCGGTCGCCTGCATGGAGGCCCACAGCCCCGGCAGCTCGAAGCCTTGGGCCGGGCTGCCCAGCAGCACCGGCAACTGGCTCATGGCGATGGTCAGGGTGGCGCCGGTCTCGAAACCGTGGAGCACCGGCACCGACAGCAAGGAGGCGAGGGCGTCCAGACGCAGAGCCGAGGCCAGCAAGAGGATCAGGCCGACCTCGGCCGCCAGCACCAGTGCTGCTTCCGAGGGGCTGACGCCGGGCGGCAGGCCGCCCAGGGCTTGGGCAATCATCAAGGCCAGCACCGCCACCGGCCCGATGCCGAGCACCGGGCTGGAGCCCCAGACCGCGTAGGCCAGCAAAGGCAGCAGGCTGGCATACAGGCCGATCTGTGGCGGCAGGCCGGCCAGCATGGCATAGGCCAGGCTTTGGGGAATCAGCAGCACGCTGACCAGCAGGCCGGCCAGCAGATCGCTGCGCATGCCATCGCGGCGGTAGGCCTTCAGCGTCAACAGCCGCTGCGTGATCCATGGCTTCGAGGCAGGCTTCATCGTCCGCATTGTCTCAGCCGTATCCCTGCTGCCGGTTCAGGCGCTGCCCGGCCCCAGGATCTGCTTGAGGTTGACCCGCTCGGAAGAGCAGGCGGCATCAAAGTCGGCCGCGATGGCGGCCAGGGCTTCGGCATTGGGCGCATGGACCGTCTCGATGCCCATGGCCCGATTGCGGCCGCGCGACTTGGCGCTGTAGAGCGCCATATCGGCCCAGTTGACGGCCTGTTCCCAGTGCAGCAAGAGCTGGCTTGGTGGCAGAGGGAAACGGGCAAAACCCAGGGACACGGTGATGCGCAGCGGCCCGTCGGTGGTCTGTACTGGCGTGCCGGCCACGCTGTGCAGGATGCGCTCGGCCAGCGCGCACAGCTGCTCGGCGCTGACGTCGGCAGCAAACACCAGAAATTCCTCACCCCCCCAGCGCACCACCAGATCGTTCTGGCGCACCGCATGCGAAAGCCGGCGCGCCACTTCGCAGATCACGACATCGCCGATGCCATGGCCGTGCTGGTCGTTGACATGCTTGAAATGGTCGATGTCCACCATCAGCAGGGCGCCGTTGAAGGCGGGCTGGTCTTGCTGGTTCATGACCGCCAGAAAGTGCCGGCGGTTGGCCAGGTCGGTCAGCGGGTCGCGTTCGCTCTGGGCGCGCAGCAAGACTTCATTGGCCTTGAGTCGCTTGTTGGTCAGGTGCACGCGGCGCACCATCACTGCACCGAGCAGCAGGGACAGGCCCAGCAGGGCCGCCACCGCATAGCCGACCTGGCTGGCCAGCTGTCGGTTGCTCAGTTGGCGGTCGACCAAGGCCTGCTTGCTGACCAGCAGGGCCAGGTCCCGTTGCTTGCGCTCGCTGTCGTACTTGAGCTTGAGCTGCTGCAGCGAGCTCTCGCGATGGCGCGCGGTCAGCTGGGCATTGAGCTTGCGCTCGGCGTGATACGCCAGGATGGCCTCGCGCGTCTGGCCGGCCGCGGCCCAGGCTTCGCCCTGCTCGCGCAATTCCACCGACTGATCGACCAGCTCGGTGTGCCCTTGGTTCAGCTCACGCAGCCGCGCCAGTTCCTGGCGCGCACGCTCGAACTGGTGCAGCTGGATGCGTGCCACGGCCAGGTTGTTGCGCAGGGCGCGTTCGATCCGTGCATCGGGTTGGTGCGCCAGCCAGTCCAGTGCCGGCCCGGCCGCCTGCAGGGCGCGCAGGGGCTGCTTCTGCTGCATATAGAAGTCGATCAGGCCGATGTGCATTTGCGCCAGCAGCAGGCGATTGCCGGTGGCCCGGGCGATTTGCAGGCCTGCATCAAGGGCCTGGCGCTGTGCCCGAAGATCGCCGTTGCGGGCGGCCATGGTGGCCTCGATGACCTTGATCTGGCCTTGGGTCTGCGCATCGCCCTGCGCCGTTTGCAGGGCCAGTGTCAGCCAGCGCCGGCTTTGCTCGGTCTGGCTCAGCGACTGGTTCACTTGGGCCAGGCTGGCCATGCTCAAGGCACTGCGCTCCGGGTCAGCGCCGGCCTGG
This sequence comes from Paucibacter sp. DJ2R-2, assembly GCF_025717675.1. GTDB lineage: Bacteria > Pseudomonadota > Gammaproteobacteria > Burkholderiales > Burkholderiaceae_C > Paucibacter_A. Next base: position 1,424,770 of record NZ_JAJIRT010000001.1, on the reverse strand, counting down.
GCCAGATCCAGGGAACGGCGCAGCTGCACCTCGGCCAGCGAATGCGCACCCTCGGCCATGCGCTGGCGCGCCTGCAGGCGCAGCGCCGACCAGCTGCTGCGGTAGTCGCAGCGCCCTTGCTGGATGTCCGCTTTCAAGACGCCCTCGGGGCAGCCTGTTTCCAGGATCTGCCAGGCCTGGCCTGCCCAGTCGGCAGCGGCCTGCAGCCTGCCCTGGCGTGCCGCCTGTTCGGCGCGCAGCAAGGGACTCAGGGCCGGAGACCCGGGCTGGGCCGCCAGACGGTCGGCCAGGCGCAGCGCGGCCTCGCTGTCGCCCTGGGCCAGCAGCAGACGCGCCTCAGCCAGATCAAAGGCCACCCGAGTCCGGTCGTCGAGCGCGCCGTCGGCGGCCGCCGCCTGGCGCCAGGCTTGTAGGGTTTTGAGGGAACCAGGCTGTTGGTCCGTCTGGCCCTGTTCTTGCCGGACCAACAGGTCGAGTCGGGCGGCCAGGGCCTCAGCTTGAGCCGGTCCGGGGCTCGTTGTTGCTGCTTGCACCTGGGCCAGGCCCAGGCTCCAGCCCAGCAAGGCCCAGAGACAGCGCGAGCGCAAGCGGCGGACCCTGCTCATTGCCGGCTGTCCTCGAAACGGGCCGGGCCATGCAAGGTGATCAGCTCCAGCTGCCCGGCCTGCCAGGAGGCTTCCATATCGCCCGCCAGCGATTGCAGCTGCACCTCATCGACGGCGGCCACAGATGCGATACCGTAGGCCTGGTTGCGGCCATGGGCCTTGGCCAGATACATGGCTGTGTCCACCAGATCGATGGCGCGCTCCCAGACCAGAGCCAGCTCATGCGGGGCCATGGGGAAGCTGGCGAAGCCGATCGAGGCCGTCACCGGAATCCCTTGCGTGCCATGCTTGACCGTCGGCCAGGCGATCTGGTCCAAGAGCCTTTGCGCCAGGGTGCTGGCAAAGCTGGCCTCACGGGTGTTGACGAGGATCAGGAACTCCTCGCCGCCCCAACGCACCAGCAGGTCCTCGTCGCGCAAGCAAGCGCGCAGTCGCTGAGCGATCTCGATCAGCACGCTGTCGCCGGCGGCATGGCCGTGGCGGTCGTTGATGCGCTTGAAGTGGTCGATATCAATCAGGAACAAGCTGCCGCTGATTTGGCCATGCTCGGCCAGGCGCTTGATGGCGGCCAGGAAATGGCGGCGGTTGGCCAGGCCGGTCAGGGGGTCGCGCTCGCTGGCTGTCTTGAGTGCGGCATTGCTGTGCGCCAGGGCCTGATTGGTGCGGCGAATGCGCTGGTAGGCCAGACCCAGCAGCACGGCCGAGAGCACGATGCAGCCGCCCAGGGCAGCCCACAGCCAGAGTTGCAGATCGCGCGCGCGCAGCTGCTCCTGCTTCAGGCTGTTGCCGCGGTTGAGCAGCTCGATCTCCTTGGCACGGCGCTCGTCCTCATAGCTTTCCTGGCTTTCCAGCAAGGCCTTGCGGGTTTCATTGCGCAGCACCTGGTCGATGCGGCGGCGGTGCTGGTGGAAGGCGTCCACGGCGGCCGGCAGGTCGCCGGCGCGTTCGAGATGCATGCCCAGTTCCAGCCAGGCGTTGGCCGCGTTGGTGTCCGCACCGCGCTGCTCGTCGCGCGCCAGCGCTTCCAGCACCTCGCGCTTGCCTTCCTCGATCCGCTTCAGGCCGATCTTGGCGATGCCGCGGTTGTGGCGTGACAGCAGCTCGTAGTCGATGTTCTGGCTGGCAATGGCCAGGGCCAGGGCCTGCTCGGAAAACTCCAGGGCTTGCGGGTAATTGCCCTGGTTGAGGTGGAAGTCGGCGAAATTTCCCAAGGCCAGGGCGATGAGGGCGTCCGAGCCACTCTGCCGGGCCGCGTCCAGGGCGGCTTGCTTGGCCTGCTGCGCCTGCCCCACCCAACCCTGGGTTTGCAGGATGATGCCGCGCGTGGTGTGGACGTCGTAGAGCAGGGCCGGGCTCGGGTCCAAATTGGCTTCGGCCTGGGATTGAACGCTGAATTGCTGCGCCAGCTCCAGCTGCTGGGCCTGGTGATAAATGAAGGCGAGATTGCTCATCACCAAGGCGCGCCGCCAAGGCTGGCCCATGCCATCGGCCAGGCGCAGGGCCTCGTTGGCACTGGCGATGGCGTCATCGATCTGACCGGTTTCGGCCTGCAGATAGGCCATGAAGTCATGGCAGCGCAGCAGCAGGCGCGGCCCGGTCTCGCGCACGCTGTAGCCGGCCAGAGGGGCCATGGTCCGCTCGGCCTGGCGCAAGTCGCCGCTGAATCGCTGCTGCCGGGCACGCACATAGAGCAAGGCCAGATGGGCGGCGCGGCGGCTGGCCTCGGCCGGCCATTCCTCGAGGTCCTTGAGGATGCTGGCGGTCAGCCCCGCATTGCGCATCTCGGTGGCCAGATGGCCGCGCTGCGCCAGCAGTTGCACGCGGGCCAGGCTGCCTGGTGCCGTGCGCGGCTGCAACTCGTGCAGCGCGTGTTCGCTGGCCGCCGGGTGGCTGCGGCCTTCGCGCTCAATGCGTTCCAGCTCTTGCCAGATGGGCTGCTTCAGTTCCTCTTCCAGCGCACTCGCACCGGTCGCAGCGGCGACCGGGACGGGACCGGCTGAATCGACACCGGGCCCGGCCGGCTGGCAGGCAGTCAGGCCGAGCAAGCTCAGCAACAAGCCGGCGCGCACGCTCTCAAGCAGACAGGCGCGCGCACGGCGCCGCCCGGGCGCAGTTGCAGCGCGCGTGACAGCGGGTGCTCGGCTCATGGACGGCGGTATCGGCACGGAAGGGGTGGAGTTGAGGGCGGGCTCAGGGCGCTGACCGGACCGGCGGGGGCAAGCGCGACTTTCTTGGCAGGCCGGGGCGTCGCGGCTGACGCGCAGGCGGCAGTGTAGTGAGGCGGCCCCGCCCCGCAAGTGCTGATTTCCCCGGGTCGGCAGCGCTGGCGGCTCAAGCGCCTCAGGCGCGCACCAGCACCATGGTCGCCTGCATCAAGGCCACCACCTTGTACTCGCTGGCGCCTTTGCTCAGAAAGGCGCGCACCTCGCCGCTGCACACCGTCAGCAGGCGGCCGGCGTTCTGCACCTTGCCCACGGCCAGAAAATGCGTGCCGATGGCCGGCCGCATCAGATTGATCTTGAATTCAGCCGATACCACCTCAAACTCCGGCGTCGCCCGACTCAGCGCGGCATAGCCGCAGGCGCTGTCGACGATGCTGGTGACCGCGCCGGCATGGACATAGCCATGTTGTTGCGAGACCTGGGGCGAGTTGGGCATGGCGATGTGCACTTCGCCATCGCCGACCCAGGCCAGGCGCGCGCCCAGCGTGGCCATCAGGCCCTGGGCTTCGAAACTACGGGCGATGCGGGCGTGGGTCTCGTCATTCATGGCTCAGAACTCTCCGGTCGGGGCTTCCTGCCGTCGACTGTACGCGGCCGGTCCCGCCATCAGCCTTCGCCGGAGATCAAGCTCGCCACCAGGCCCAGCAGGCCTGCGATCAGCATCAAACCCACCATTGCCAGCAGCGCAAGCCCCAGAGGGTGCCACCAAGACTTGCGCGGATAGTCCCGCCCGTATCGGGCCAGCACCAGGCCAACCTGCTCCTTGCCATTGGCGTAGTACCAGGCCACCAGAAAGACGAATCCGGCGATTCGCATCAGCAGGTCAACCGTCTTGGAGTCAGGGAAGCAGACGATGCTGATGAGGCTCACACCGAGGAAGCCCAGACTGGCCCAGACCCAACGCAGCGAACCGGCGGCCTTGTCCGGATGCCCCATTGCCAACCAGTTGGATCTCTGCAGCAAGGCGCCAAAGATGGGGCTGAAGATCAGGCTCCAACTGGCGGCGGCGTTGGGGTTCCACAAGCGCGGCACGGCAGAGGTGTCAGGCTTTGCCGAGGGCAAATCACTCGCATCTGTGGGCAAGCTGTTGTTCATGGTGTCAGGCCCTCCCGCCTGTGATCACTGGCTCTGAGACGTGTTTGTGGGCCCAAGCGCGGTTGCTCGTTCCCTGAGCCCAAGCATAACGCTGTGTCGAGACGTCAGATGCCAGCGACCGCTCCGCCTCAGCGCTGATAGCGCATCAAGTGCCCGCTGTACTTCTCAGTGGCCTGGGCAAGCGAGCGCAGCGGCTGGTCGTCGAGCTCGAAGCCCAGGCCGGCCATGCGCTTGCTGAAGGCCGGGCGGTTGCCGCGGTTGGGGTCGATGATCAGCACCTCGCAATGCGTCTGGGCGTGGCGTTCGATGAAGCCGGCCAGGGCGCCGCCCTCGTCGCGTTCATAGAGGATGTCGCTGCCCATGATGAGGTCGAAGCGCCCTTGCACGCGCGGCCGCCGACGCGCCGGACCGATATGGCTCAGGGCTTGCGCGAGGGCTTCCTCGTCCCAGTTCTGGCCCGACCAGTCGCCGTGGCAGTAGCGCATGGGAGGCAGCTCGTTGAGGCGCAGGTTCTCGAGCAGAAAGCTGGCCGCCAGCGGGTGGCAGTCGCTGGCCGTGACCAGGGCGCCGCGCCGGTGGCTGACCAGGCTGGCCAGGCCCAGACCGCAGCCGATCTCCAGGATGCTTTCACCTTCCAGCAAGGGCCGCAGCGCCATGGCCTCGGCCAGGCGCAGACCCGAGGGCCAGAGCAGGCCGAACAGCGGCCAGGCGGCTGAGGATATGCCCAGGGCTTCGGCCTCGCCGCCGGGGTCATTGAACTGCTGGCGGTCCAGCAGCGAGCGGATCAGCAGGTCGGCTGCGCCGGCGATGGCGATCGACTCCTGCTTGTAGGCCAGGGGCGGTTCGTCGTGGGTGACTCTGGAGTTGGGCATGGGTACAGCTCTCGTGTTTCCCACATCCAACCGGGATGCGCGGCCTTGCTGGCCTTTCCGCGGGGTCCCCGCGCCTCACGCTGTCACCGGCGCCCCCCGCGTGTCTGCCACAGCGGCTTCTTCCCCTTCAAGTGCCGCTCGATGCCGTCGTTGAGACGGCTGCGCAGGTCCACCACCTCGGCCACCTGGCCGTAGACGCCAGGGAAGCGCAGGTCCAGCCAGAGCCACAAGGTGCAGCTGCGCAAGGCCTGCTCCATGCGATCGAGACGGCTGTGCTCGTCCACATCCTGCAGGAACCAGGGCGAACCAGCCTTGCCATTGAGGGCGTGGCGGTGGGCCCAGTCCAGGTATTCCTGCACCTGGGCATCCGTGCGGCTGTCGACCGGCGCTTGCGCGTAGATGAAGCGCTGCTTCATGGTCAGAGCGCCGGCCGCCTGGTCGAGCTGACCGGCCAGATCCAGCATCTGCTCCAGCTCGGCCACCGCGAAATGGGCGTCGTCCAGGCGCAGCTGTTCCATGAAGACATTGAGCACCTCGCGCAGGCGCTTCAGGCCCAGGCGGCTGGCGATGGTGTTGACATGCCACCAGTTCGGCGCCACCGCGGCCTTGAAGTCGCGCGGTGCCCTTGGCTGCTTGGGCAGCAGCTCCTTCAGCACCTTGGCCGCTTGCGGCTCGGCTTCGCGCAGCACGCCGCAGAAGCCCTCGTCGTGCATGCCATAACGCCCAGCCCGGCCGGCAATCTGGTGCACCTCGGAGACGGTCAAGGCGCGGTCACCCTGGCCGTCGAACTTGCTCATGGTGCTGAACAGCACGCGCCGGATCGGCAGGTTCAGGCCCATGCCGATGGCGTCGGTGGCGACCAGGATGTGGGCGGCGCCGACGGCAAAACGCTCGGCCTCGCGCCGCCGCACCTCGGGCGGCAAGGCGCCGTAGATGACCGAGACCGGGTGGCCGGCCTGGGCGATCTGGTCGCGCAGCATCAGCACCTCGCGGCGGCTGAAGGCCACCACCGCATCGCCCTTTTTGAGCGAAGCGATCGGCAGCGGCGCGGGCAGCAGCTGCACCTCTTGCTTGCGCTCGAAATGCTTGACCGTGCAGCGCTCGCCGCACAGACCCAGCAGGTTCTCGATCGCCGGCACGGCATAGGCCGAGCAGATGATGATCACTTCATTGGCCGGCACCGCGACGATGGCCTGGGTCCAGGCCCAGCCGCGGTAGAGGTCGAAGAGCATCTGTGCCTCGTCGATCACCGCCACGTCGATGGGCTTGTTGGTGTTGACCATCTCGATGGTGCTGGAGACCACTCGGGCGTTGTCGGCCGGCACGTTCTCCTCGCCTGTCAGCAGCGAGCAGGGCACGCCACGGCCGACCAGGCGGTCGCGTCCTTCCAGGGCCAGCAGGCGCAAGGGGGCGAGGTAGCAACCTTCATGCGCTTGCGCCAGGCGCTCGAAGGCGGCGTAGGTCTTGCCGCTGTTGGGCGGGCCGACGTAGAGCGTCACCGTGCGCTGCAGGCGGCGCGCGGCGTCGAAGGTGTCGGGGTAGCCTTGGAAGGCCAGCTCGCTGTTCAGCCCGGCCAGGGTGTTGAGCTCAGCGACGCGGTGCTCCCAGCGGTCCTGGGCGCGCGTGCAGCCGGCCTTGAGCAGCTCGAAGGTCTGGGGCGTCGCGCATTCCGCCTGCAGGCGCGGTAGCAGGGACTCCAGATGCTCGGGGTGGCCGGCCTCGCTGCGCGCCAGCAGCTGGGCCAGATGGGCTTGCAGCTCGGCCGCATGCACATACGGCGGCTGCTGACCCAGGGCCGCCTTGAGCGCGTGCAGGTCGCCGTCACGGTAGAAGGCCCAGACCGGCGCATCGTCATCGAGCGGCACACGGAAGGCGAGCGGAATCTGCCAGCCCGGCTGGGCCAGCTTGAGGTTGAGGCGGCAGAGCCGGCTCCAGCCCAGGCCTTCGCGGCTCAAGCCCAGGCCGTCGAGCAGCACTTGGCGCTGCTGCATCAGCGCGCGCACGGTCGGCGCCGTGCCCACCACATCGAGGTGGGCCAGGGCCGTGGCCATCAGCTGCGGGGCGATCCAGCGGCTCGGCCGGGCACCGGCCACGGCTTTCTGCAAGAGCACCAGGCCGGCGCGGTCCAGCGCGTCTTCGCTGGCGCCGCCCTCGGCACCGGCCACGCCGAAATCGGCCGGCGTCAGCACCTGGGGCAGCTGGTAGGCGGCCTGGCGTATGCGTAGCAGCTGCTCGGGGCCGATGCCGGCCGGCAGGCGGCTGGCATGGCGCGGGTTGGGCAGGTTCAGCGGCGTGGGCTTGCCGGCGCCCGGGGACAGGGCAGCCGCGGGGGAACTTGACGTGGAAGTAGAAGAGGAGGGGGTGGCGGTCGTGGCCGCGTCTTTGGAAATATCACTCACCCTGGGAGTGGACCACATGTTCAAGCCGGGCACGAAGCCAGACAATGCGCGCGAACTCAGCCCCAAGCCGGAACCCGCGATGGCCACACCCTCTTCGTCTTACATGCTTTTGATCGTCGAACCCACCGGCCAGCGCCAAGAGCGCGGCCGCGAGGGAGGCGAGCAAGCCTATGCCCGCATGCTGGCCTTCACTGCGGACTTGCAAGCCCGCGGTCTTCTGGAAGCCAGCAATTCCCTGGCCTCGACGCGCCAGGCCGTGCGCCTGCAGGTGCGCGAGGGCCAGACCCAGCTGGTTGATGGCCCCTTTGCCGAGGCCAAGGAAATGATCGGCGGCTTCTTCCTGCTCAAGAACTGCAGCCGCGAACAGGCGCTGGAGATGGCTGCCCTCTGCCCGGCGGCCGAGTGGGCGACGGTGGAGCTGCGTCAGGTCGGGCCTTGCTTTGAGGATGCCGAGCCGCTTTGATGACCGGGTATTTACCCTGATTTTGTGCATCAGCGGTCGAGAAGCGCTGCCCGGCTTCGTCGTGTGTGGGTGGGCCGCAAGCGGCGGCTCTGCTTCCATTGGCTCAGGAGAACCTCATGCGATTCATGATCATCGTGCGCGCCACTGCCAGCAGCGAGGCCGGCATCATGCCGCCGGCCGACGACCCGCTGATGGCGGACATGGCCCGCTATCACGAAGGGCTGGCCAAGGCCGGCGTGCTGCTGGACGGCAACGGCCTCAAGCCCAGCCGCGAGGGCTGGCGCCAGCGCTACCAGAACGGCCAGGCGCAGCTCATGGACGGCCCTTTTGCCGAAACCAAGGAGTTGATCGCCGGCTACACCTTGATCCAGGTGCGCTCCCGCGCGGAGGCCATGGAATGGGCGCGGCGTTTCCCGGCGCCCTTCGGCAGGCAGGGCGACGGCGGCGAGATCGAGGTGCGCCAGCTCTACGAGCTTGATGACTTCACGCCCGGCCCGGCCCTCGATCAGATGAAGGCGATCGAGGCCCAGCAGGCCAGCCAGAGCGCTGGAGCCGCATGATGTGGGCGAGCCTGTTCAAAGCCGTCGGTGGCCTCTTGCTGCTGGTGCTGCTGGTCTTGCTGATCCAGGCGGCGCGCCAGCCTGATCAGTTCCGTGTCGAGCGCAAGCTGCTGATCCAGGCCTCGCCCGAGGCCTTGTTCGCCTTGATTCAGGATCTGCGCCAGTTCAATCGCTGGAACCCCTACGAGAAGAAGGACCCGCAGATCCAGGGCCAGTACAGCGCCCAGACGGTCGGCCCCGGTGCTCGCTACGCTTGGCAGAGCAAGGAGGTGGGCGAGGGCAGCATGGAGATCACCGCGCAAGAGGCGCCGCAGCGTGTGCAGATGCGCCTGGATTTCCTCAAGCCTTTCGAGGCCCACAACCTGGCCGAATTCCAGATCGTGGCGCAGCCGGGCGGCGCGTGTGAGGTCAGCTGGTCCTTGAGCGGCCCCTCGCCCTTCATCAGCAAGCTGATGGGCGTGATTTTCAATATGGACCGCATGATCGGGCGCGACTTCGAAGCCGGCCTGCTGAACCTCAAGGCCCTGGCTGAGGCGTCGCCGCCTGCAGCCGCAGCCGCCGCGCAGAAATGACTCTGACCCCAATTCAGGAGGCTTTTCCCATGCATCAACAAATCTTCGTCAATTTGCCGGTTCGGGACTTGGCCGCTTCGCGTGCGTTTTTTGAGGCCATGGGCTACCGCTTCAACCCGCAGTTCAGCAACGAGCAGGGTGCCTGTCTGGTCTTGGGCGAGCAGCTCTTCGCCATGCTGCTGACTCATGAGTTCTTCCAGGGCTTCACGGCCAAGCCCATCGTCGACGCGCGCCAGGGCACCGAGCTTTTGCTTTGCCTGTCTTGCAGCAGCCGGGCCGAGGTGGACGCCCTGGTGGCCAAGGCTGTGGCCGCCGGCGGCACGGCGCCGCGCGCGCCGCAGGACCATGGCTTCATGTATGCCCACGGCTTCGAGGACCTGGACGGTCACATCTGGGAGCTGTGCTTCATGGACGTCAGCGCCTGCGCCGACTCGGGCAGCGATGCCTGAAGGCTGCGCCATGCGCGACACCGTGGCGGCCATCTGGCGCCAAGAGTCGGCGCACATCGTCGCCCATGTGGCCCGTCTGGTGCGTGATCTGGACCGCGCCGAGGAGCTGGCGCAAGACGCCTTGCTGGCCGCCCTGGAAACCTGGCCGCGCGATGGCCTGCCGGACAAGCCGGCCGCCTGGCTGATGACCACGGCCAAGCATCGCGCGCTGGATCACCTGCGCCGCGTCGCCATGCAGGCGCGCCAGGAGGAAGCCCTGACCCAGGATCTGCAAACCTTGCAAGCCGATGTGGAGCCCGATTTCGCGCCCGAGCTGATCCGCAGCCTCGACCAGGCCGCCGATGCCGCCCACATCGATGACGACCTGCTTCGCCTGCTTTTCATCGCCTGCCATCCGGTGCTGCCACCGGCCAGCCGGGTGGCCCTGACCCTGCGTCTGCTGGGTGGCCTGAGCACGGCTGAGATCGCCCGCGCCTGCCTGCAGCCCGAGGCCACCGTGGCCCAGCGCATCGTCCGTGCCAAGCGCACCTTGGCGGACAGCGGTCTGCCTTTCGAACTGCCTCAGGGCGCGGCGCGCCGTGAAGCCCTGGGCTCGGTGCTGGCCGTCGTCTACCTGATGTTCAACGAAGGCCATGCCGCCAGCACTGGCGAGGACTGGTTGCGCCCGGCCTTGTGCGAAGAGGCGCTGCGTCTGGCCCGGGTGCTGGCCGGCCTGAGCCCGCTTGAACCCGAGGTACAAGGCCTGCTGGCCTTGCTTGAGATCCAGTCTTCGCGCCTGGCCGCCCGGGGCGATGCCCAGGGCCGGCCGGTGCTGCTGATGGCCCAGGACCGACGCCGCTGGGATGCCTTGCTGATCCGCCGCGGCCTGGCCGCCCTGGCCCGAGCTCAGACCTTGGCACAGGCCGACCCGGCCGGCCCCGGGCCCTATCAGTTGCAAGCCGCCATCGCCGCCTGCCATGCCCGGGCGGCCACGGCCGAGGCCACCGATTGGCCCGCCATCGTGGCCGCGTATGACGCGTTGGTGGCGCGCTTTCCTTCGCCCGTGGTCAGCCTGAACCGGGCGGTGGCGGTGAGCATGATGAGCGCGGAACAAGGCGGCGGGCCCGCGGTGGCCCTGACTTTGCTGCAGCCCTTGCGCGAGCAACCGGCGCTGCGCGACTACCCCTGGCTGGCCAGCGTCGAGGGTGATGTGCTGGCCCGGCTGGGCCGCGGCCGGGAAGCGCGCGAGGCCTTCGAGCGTGCCGCCCGGCTTAGCGGCAATGCCCAGGACCAGGCCTTGCTGCGCGCCCGGGCGGCCGAACTGCCCGCGGACTGAGCCGCGTCGCTCAGCGGTCCGCCGTGCGCTCGCCCAACATGCGCTGCATCAGGCTGAAGAAGCGGTCGTAGAAGGCGCCGGCCGGGATGGTTTCGCTGGCCACCTTGACCAGGGATTCGTCGGTCGAGGACATGGGCACCGAGATGGACCCCAGGGCGCTGACGCCAATGCTGGTCGAGTTGCTGCTCTTCTTGAGCGAGTAACGGTCTTGCTGGGCGGAGACGAACGCTGTGGTCACCAAGTCCTGGCGGCCGTCGGGCGCACACACGACATTGAAGCTGATCTCTACATGGACCTCGCCGTCCGGCTGGAAATGCTTGCGGCCGGTGACCGAGCTGTTGTTGCTGCTGGCCGGCACGGCATTGGATGGTGTCGGGCTGATCACATAGCCCTGGCTCAGCAGGGCACGGCGCGCTGCCTCGCAGGTGTCTTCGACCGTGCCGTCGAACAAGCGCGAGAAGGTTTCGTCGGCCTGGAAACGCTCGTTCTGGTAGACGGTGGTCTTGCTCACCTTCTCGGCCGGCGCCTGGAAGGGCAGCTGCACCGCACAGCCGCCAAGGCAGCAAGCGGCGACGCCCAGGCCGAGCAGGCGGGTCCGGACGCCGAGGCTCCGGGCCTGCCGTGTCATCGGGCCGGGTGGCAACCGGGCTGGCTGCATCATGGCAAAGCGCTCCTATTTCGTTCCGTGGGTTTCACACAGCATCGTCTGCGGCCCGCGCATCGGCGGGCTGGGGGGCATTATCTCGCCTGCGCGCTCCAAGGCCGGTGTCGGCCCGTGCGCTGGCCGCGCGCAAGCTGCGCCTTGAGAACGGCGCGCGAATCAGCCCCTGGCTACACTGCCGGCCGGATTGCTCATCACTGACCGCTTGATTGATGGATGGATTGCTTGCCATGACCTCGAACTTCCCTGTACGTCCGCCACTGCGCACCCTCGCGGCCTGTTTGGTTCTGGCATTCTCAGCTGCGGCCCCGGCCGGAGCGGCTGAGGCGGCCGCGATGACGCCGGCTGCGGTCCATGCGCCGGCTGCCGTCGCTCAAGCCTTCGAGCGGGAAGTCGATGCCTTCCTGAAGGACTACTGGCGCCTGGTGCCCGAGATGGCCGTGGCCGCCGGCCAGTACGCGGCCGCAGCCCAGCTGCCGGCGCCGACCGAGGCCTTGCGCCAGGCGCAGCTGGCTTTTGCCGAGCGCTGGTTGAAGCGCCTGCAGGCATTGCCGGCCAAGCTGGCGCTCGACGCCGGCCAGCGCAGCGATCTGGCCCTGCTGGACAACCATCTGCGCGGCCTGCAGTGGAGCCTCAGCGAGCTGCGCAGCGACCAGTGGAATCCTTCCGAGTACAACGTGGCCAACGGCTTCTCCGAGTTGCTCAGCAAGGAAGACTTCGCGCCCCTGCCGAAGCGCCTGAACCTGGTGGAGCGCCGCCTGCAGCAGGTGCCGGCCTACTACCGCGCCGCTTTGCTCAAGCTCAAAGAGCCCAGCCCCATGCATCTGCGCCTGGCGATCCGCCAGAGCGAGGGTGCGCTCGACACCTTCCGCAGCAGCATCCCTGAGGCGGCTGCCAAGGCCAAGCTGGCGCCGGCGCGCCAGGCCGCCTTGCTGCGCCATAACGCCGCCGCGCAGCGCAGCCTGGAGCAGTTCATCGCCGAGCTCAAGGCCCTGGACGCACGCCAGACGGCGGCCGGCAGCGGCCGTGATTTCCGCCTCGGCCGCGCGCTGTTCGAGAAGTCGTTTGGCTATGAGATTCAGGCCAGCGTCGATGCCGACGGCCTGTACCAGCGCGCCCTGGCCGAGAAGGCCGCCCTGCACCAGAAGATGGGTGCGCTGGCCCTGGGCCTGTGGCCCCAGCTCTTCCCCGGCGCGGCCGTGCCAACGGAGCGCCTGGACCTGATTGCCCGCGTCATCGACAAGCTCAGCGAACGCCATGCCACGCCCGAGGGCTTTGTGGACGAGATCAAGGCGCAGATCCCCGCGCTTTCGGCCTGGGTCACCGAGCATGACTTGCTGACCCTGGACCCGAGCCGCCCTTTGCTGGTGCGCGAAACCCCGGCGTATATGCGCGGCGTGGCCGGCGCCTCGATCAGCGCGCCCGGCCCGCTGGACCCCAAGGGCATGACGTATTACAACGTCGACCCGCTGGACAAGTACAGCCCGGCCGAGGCCGAGTCCTTTCTGCGCGAGTACAACCACTGGACCCTGCAGGTGCTGAGCATCCACGAAGCCGTGCCGGGTCACTATGTGCAGCTGCTGTACTCGAACAAGTCCAGCTCCAAGGTCAAGAGCCTGTTCGGCAACGGCGCCATGATCGAAGGCTGGGCCGTCTACGCCGAGCGCATGATGATGGAAAGCGGCTGGGGTTCGGTCAACGGTCAGCCCAGCCCCGAGATGGGCCTGATGTACGCGAAATGGAATCTGCGCGTGGTCTGCAATGCCATCCTGGACTACCAGACCCATGTGCTGGGCCAGGGCGAGGCCGAGGCCATCCAGCTGCTCGAGCGCGAAGCCTTCCAGGCCAAAACCGAGGCCAAGGAAAAGTGGCACCGCTCACAAGTCAGCGCCGTACAGCTGAGCAGTTATTTCGCCGGCTTCTCGGAAATCCTCGCCTTGCGCGAGCAGCTCAAGGCCGCCCAAGGCCCGTCCTTCAAGCTCAAGGCCTTCCATGAGAACTTCCTCAGCTACGGCAGCGCCCCGGTCAAGGTGGTCAGCGAGGCGATGTTGAAGGCGGCCGCAGGCCGGCCATGAGTTCTTTCGACCTGGCTCATCTCCTGCAACTGGAAGAGCAGGTCTGGGCGGCCTTGGTATCGGGCGACCGAGAGGCCGATGAGCGCCTGCTGGCCGATGAATTCCTGGGCGTCTATGCCAGTGGCCACGCCGGCAAGGCCGAGCACGTCGGGCAATTGGACGGCGGCGCGGTGGTCTCGCACTACCGATTGAGCGAGGCCAAATTGCTGCCCTTGGGCGAGGGCCTGGCCTTGCTGAGCTACCGGGCCGATTGGCAGCGTGTGTCTCGGGAGATGGAGAAGGCGGAGGAAGCGATGTTTGTGTCCTCGCTCTGGCGGCGCAGGGCCGATGGCCTCTGGCAGAACCTGTTCAGCCAGGACACGCCATGCGTGGAAAGCGGTCGCTCCGCTTGAGCGTCAGCACCGGCTTCAGCCTGCGACCGCAGCCTTGTGAAGCGACGCCTGGCTATGTGAGAGAAGCCAGAGCAGACACTTGTGCGCATCCTCCGCTGGGATGGATGCCACCCGAGAGAAGCACGGTGCAGCTGTAGATGGCTCCAGATGTCTTGATGCTCGCGAAGAGGCCGGAGCCGGCAAGATGGAAGGCAATGCCCACTGCGCTCGCACCGATATTGCCGATAGGGACACACTTGGGATGAGGACTGCCTGCGGCGTTCTGTACCGATCGGCAGTGACTTGCTCTCCCCGTGGGGGGTATGCCCACAATCCTGCGACAGTCCTAGACATGCGCGATTTGCGAAGCTGTCAGGGCCCCGCTAACGACCGGGCGGCGCAGGACTCCACCTGCGCGGCCACCGCCAGCGCTGATCGCACCGCGCTTTCCAGCAGCGGCACGCCGGCTTCGGCATAGGAGCCGCACCACCAGACGCGACGTCCGGGCTGCGCGTGCAGTTGCTTCAGCGAGGCCAGGGCGCCAGCGCTGCCGGCATCGACCAGCGGGCGTTCGAAGCGAGCGTGGCCGATGATGCTGTCGTCTCTCGGCAAGCTCTGCGGCATCACGGTCTGGAACAGCGGCGCGGCATCGCGCAGCCCGGGCTGCACGCGGTTGATCCAGATCGTGCTTTCGGGATGCCCGTGTTCAGCGCAGACACGGGCATTCACCGGGGACCAGTCGGCGCGCCGTGCCGGCATCAGCGCAGTGTCGCTGTGCATCATCACCTCCAGCGCTCGGTAGCGGAAGGCGGCCAACGCCGCAGTCTCGTCGGGCGCGGCGTCGACCAGCAGGGTGAGCGCTTGGTTGGCTTGCGTGGCGAAGACGACATGGTCGAAGGCCTCCTCGCCAGTGCTGCGCTGCACCACCACTTTTTCGGCGGCGGGGGGGGGGGGGGGGGGGGGGGGGGGCCCCCCCCCACGCCGGGACCAAACGGCCACCACGCCGGCGCTGCATTGAACGCGGGTGATGCCGGCCATCAGCTTGGCCGCCACCGCATCGGCGCCGTCGCGCGCACGGCGCACGCTTTGCCGCGCCACGCCAGCGGCTGCGTAGTCGGCGATCACGGCAGCGGGGTAGGCGCGTGCATCTTCTCTGCTGCAGGTGCCAATGGTGGCGACAGCAGGCAGCAGCAGGCCTTCGACGAACTCGGGTGCGATGCGCTCGGCAGCGACGAACTCGCCGATGCTCGCAGCACCCAAGCCCCCATCGGCCAGCGCCGCGCGCGCGCGGCCCTGGAAGTGCAGCGCACCCTGCACGATGCGCCGTCCCTGCGCGCTGGCCACGTCTTGCGGCAGCACATAAGGCAGCGACCAGGCACCGAGGCGAGCGTTGCGCCAACGAAAGTAGGCGCGACCTTCGCCGTCAGTGAAGGTGGTCGCGTAATCGACGGGATCGGTGGCCACGCCAAGCTCTGCATACAGGCGAGTGAGCGTCGGGTAGTAGCCGGGGTAGAACACGCGCAGCGGCACGTCGATACGCAGGCCTGAGGGGGTATCGTTCAGTGCCACCGAACTGGCGATAAAGCCGGGCACCGCCTGGCGTTCAAACAAGGTCACCGCGTGGCGCCGTGACAGCTGCCAAGCGGCCACCAAGCCGGCGATGCCGCCCCCGATGACGGCGATGTTCATGGCCGAAGGTTAACCGGTGTTTCCCGCCAATGCATCCCGTACCGCGCGGAGGCAGACGCGGTGGGCGCGATCGGCAACGGTGCTGCGCTTGTCGTCATCGACTAACCGGGCAGCTCGGCGGATGCCGTGGCCGCCTTGTGGCCTTCAGCTGACCTTCATCACGAGCAGGGCGATGACTCTTCCCGGCTGCAGTCTCCATTGAAGTCTGTGGCGATGAACCGGCCGGGTCCTTGACCTTGCAGGCAGCTCAACACCACGGCCTCGGCGCTCTGCCTTAGCGCCGCATCTCGAAGCTGGCCTCGCCATGGGCGTCAATGCCCAGGTACGTCCAGCCCGTGGCCCGATAGAAGGCCTCGGCTCGGGTGCCTGGTGCCGTTCCCAGGTTCAGGCGCTCCAGGCCCTCGCTGAACAGCCAGTCCACCATGACGGCTTGCAACTGGCGGCCGAAGCCGCGGCCTTCATGGGCGGGGTCCACAAACAAGGCCCAGATATTGCCGGTCTGGCTATTGCCCACGGCAAAGGCGCGCACTTCCCCGGCTTCCTCGACCACCCAGCCCCGGCCGCTGCTCTCGATCGCGGGGATGTAATGCTCTTCGCGGATCACGTCGCTGGTCAATGGGTTCTCGCGCACGGCGCGGCGCACCCGGTGCATGCCGGGGATGTCGCTGCGCAAGGCCTGGCGCAGCTGGCAGCGGGATGCGGTGGTGTTCTCAGTCATGGATCACTTGGTCTCGAAAAAACGGTAGGCGGCACGGTAACTGATGCGCGCTTCACGGCCCAGCGTCTCGGCGCCGCAGCCCTCAGCCGGGGCTTGTCCGCCCACGGTGTCGATGCGCTGGATGGCGACGGTCTTGGCAAAAACGCCGCTGCCGCTGTTGGATTTGGCGCTCAAGAGCAGCCAGGGAATGGCCTTGGCATCGGGGCCGGCATCGCGGGCCCGTACTTCGCCGACCACCTTGCTGCCGTCCTGGAACTCCCAGCTCGGGCCGGCGTAATGCTTACCCATACTGCGGCCTTGGGCGTCGAAGAGCTCGGCCTCGGGTGCTTTGAAAGCCCACTCGAAACGGGCCGGCTGGGCATCCTTGACGGCTTTGCATTCATAGATCTGCACGCCGGTGGCTTGCAGTTCCATGGTCTGCTGCTGCGAGGCAGTGGCTTTCAGGGCTTCGGGCAGGGCGGCGGCGTGTAGGAGGCCTGTGGTGAGGAGCAGGCCGGCGGCAGCCAGGGCCCGGTGGGCAGAGGTCAAGGTATGCGTCATGCGCGCATCCTAGGCGGCACCTGCGGCGGCGCTGGAAGTCATGCGGCGCGCCTACACTGGGCCGATGAACAGCTGGCTCTTGATCAAGTACCTGGCCACGGCCGCGGTGGTGGTGGCGGTGTCGGAGTTCGCCCGGCGCAATGACAGGCTCGGCGGCTTGATCGCCGCCCTGCCCCTGGTCACCCTGCTGACCCTGATCTGGTTGCAGCTGGAGCAGCAGCCCATGGACAAGATCGCCAATCACGCGCGCTACACCTTCTGGTACGTGCTGCCGACCCTGCCCATGTTCCTACTCTTCCCGGCCCTGCTGGCGCGCCTGGGCTTCTGGCCGGCCTTGCTGCTCAGCGCTGTGTTTGCAGTGCTGTGCTTTGTGGCCTTCGCGGCGCTGATGCGGCGCTTTGGGGTGGAGCTGCTCTGAGTCAGAGCAGCCGCCGTCGCCGCTGCATCAGCGGATTCGGCCTGGTTCAGGCCTTGGATTTGCGGCGACCGAAAGTGCCGCCGAGCAACGCCAAACCGAGCAGCATGAGCACATAGGTCTCGGTTTCCGGGACAGCGGAAGTGATGGTCTTCCAATCCATCCCAGATGCCGAGCCAGTGAAACTCACCAGCAAGGGGAACAAGGTGTTGGAACTGGTCACAGGCAGACTGCCATTGCGGCTGTAGACCTCAAAGCTGCGCACATTGGGCCCGAAGTTCAAAACCGATCCGCTGGAAAAATTCTCAGTGATGGCGACACCATTGACGCTGACAGTCAGGCCTTCGGCTTGAAAGCTGCCGATCTGAACTGAATTGAACACCATCGTGTTGTAGGTTCCAGGCGAGACGGAAATCTGATACCCCACGTGATGACCGGCGGCGCCTTGCGTCTCAAGCTGCCGGGGCGCTGCGTACCAGCTGTTTGAAACGTGTTGCCAGAAGTAGTAAGTGCTTTCCCCGTTGGCGTGGTGATCGACAAAGTGGGCACGGTATGGATTCGCTTCGGAACCTAGGGGTGGCGGAGTCACAGGGCCAGAAGCGCTGCTGAACTGAGCCTGCGCATGAGAAGCGCCAAGGGTCGCGGCCATGGCCACGAGGGCGGTCGCAAAATATTTTTTCATGGGAGTTCCTCGCCTGAGTGAATGGGACGGTCTGTAGAGCACAGCTCGCCGATATTGTTTATTGTTATGAGCGCCATTATCGCCCAGGCTCTTGACTCATTTTTTTCGGGTTTGTGCCCATGCCGAAGCGCTCATGGACACGCGCGCAGTCTTTCTTTTGATGCAGCTTGCACAAGAGGTCGACGGTGTGACGGGCCGCTTCCACTTGCCCTTGCTGTTGCAGAAGTCGCGCACGCTGTTCGAGAACCGGCGCGTAGGCAAAACGCTCGGCCAACTGCGCCAGTTGCCGAATCTGTGCATCGGAGTAGCTGCTCGTATCGCTGATCAAGAGCAGCTCGGGCAGGGGCTGCAACTGCGTGAGCAGTGTGAATCTGGCGTCAGGGGGCGGGGGTGCTGCTTGCATCTGGCCGGCCTCGTAGTCACTCTGCATGCGGCGATGGTTCCGCTCGTGCCTGGGGTATTCAAGCGCAATCGCAGTCAACAGGGCCACGCTCAACAGGCCTGCGGTGAGGATCAGCGGTCGCGGTACGCGCCAGGTTTGGCCTGTGGCTTGCATGGCTTCCAGCTCGCCCATCATCAAGCCCAGTGGCAGCAGAAAGATGAAGTACTCCAAGGGGTACTCGGTCATGGCGTGCGTCAGCAGCATCAGCAGCCCGGCCAGCAAGCAGGCGGCCCGAGGGGTGCGGCAGGCGCGCAGCTGAAAGCTCAGCCAGCCGAGCAGTCCGAGGATCAAGAGCCCACCGAGCGGCAGGCCGTTCCAGACCAGCAGATCGAGCAGCAGGTTGTGGCTGTGTTCGATGAATTCGTAGCTGGCCGGGTGGTTCAGTGCCGCGCTGGTCTGTGCCACAGCGACCTGGTTCCAGCCGAAGCCCCACAGCGGTGACTCCTGCAAGGCGTCAACCAGGGTTCGCCAGTGGATGGCCCGGGTACCGGCTTCGAGCATGGAATGACTGCCCATATGAACGGTCACTTGAACACGGCCTAGCCCCAGCGCGCTCTCCAGCAGGGGCCAGGCAGAAAACAGCAGCAGCCCGAGTGCGCCGAATCCAAGCATGGCACATCGACTCAAGCGCAGGTCGGCCCGGCTCTGAATCAGTAGCAGCCAGGCCAGCAGGACCAGCAACTCCAAACGCCCGGTCCGGGAGCCACTCATGGCAATGCCGGCCCACAAGACCAGGCTGAGTGCAATCAAACTGCGCAAGCCGAGCTTTCCGCACTGATGCAAGCCCAGTGCGGCCAACTGCCCGAGTACCAGCAGGCTGGCCAGGAGATTCGTCTGAGCGAGGTTGCCATAGGGCCGGGCCATGGGTCGAGTGCGCAGCAGCCACTCCATGCCTGTGTCGATGCGCAGCCACTGCAAGCTCGCAATGAAGGCCGAAATCAGGGCCGCGCCCAGCAGCCAGGGAGCAATCCGGCTCAGCCTCAGTGCCGCGTCCGGCCCACCGTGGGCGCCGACCAGCACCGCCCAGGCGAACCCGACCAGGTAGAGCGAAGCCATCAAAGCGTCGCCCCCAAAATGAATCAGGCCAAAAGCGAATTGCAGCGCAGGTACTGCGGCCAGCAGCAGCGCGGCAAGTGCCAGGCTGGGCATGCGCAGCATGCGGTCTTCACTCTGCCTCAGCCAGACCAGAACGGCCATCACCAAGGCGGCTGCGGCACACAGGTCGCTGTGAAAGGCCAGCCAGGGCGCTTCGTGTTTGGGGATCAGCCAGCTCAGTGCCAGGAGCATGGCTGGCAAGGCAGTTTGCAACTGGGCGGCCCAGCGTTCGGGTTGGCGAATCATGGGCGTGATCTTGTGCGGGGGGCAGGGGGGCGCGCGATTCTAGGAGCGTTTGCGCAGCGAGCCTGGGCAGCAGTTCCATTAAGCTGCGGCTTGCTGCTTCAGCCCACTCAGCGAGAAACTGTTCCCCATGTTCGGCACGCAAGACCTGACCCTTTTCATCATCTCCGGCCTGCTGCTCAATATCGCGCCGGGCCCGGACTCCCTGCTCATCATGGCGCGCAGCGCGAGCCAGGGTTGGCGTGCGGGCTCGGCGGCCGCGCTCGGCATCGGCACGGGGACTTTTGTTCATGTGCTGGCGGCGGCCCTGGGCCTGTCAGCCTTGATGGCGGCCTCGAGCTGGGCCTTCGGGCTGGTCAAGCTCTTGGGCGCCGCTTACCTGGTCTATATGGGCCTGGGCTTGCTGCTCAAGCGTGCCGCGCCCGAATCGAGCGACCAAGCGCTGGCGCTACCCACGCCTCGGCCCTTGCGCAGCATCTATCTCCAGGGCTTGCTGACCAATGTGCTGAACCCCAAGGTGGCGCTGTTCTTCCTGGCCTTTGTGCCCCAGTTCATCGCGCCTGATGCCGCCAGCAAACCGCTGGCCTTTGTCTTCCTGGGCCTGGTCTTCAATATCAACGGCATGCTCTGGTGCCATTTTCTGGCGTGGTCCACGGCGCAGGCCAGCCGGCGCATCTCGGCCAGCGAGCGCCTGGTGGCCTGGCTGAACCGGGCCATCGGCGCCTTGTTCCTGGGTTTTGGCCTCAAGCTGGCTCTGGTCGAGCGCTGAAACCATGGCCATGGCCCGCTTCAACACCAAACGACTTCTGTGGGCGGCGGCGCTGGTATTCGGCCTGCTGCTCTATGCCAGCCCCTATCTGGCCCTGTTGCAGATGCGCCAGGCGGCCAGCGTTCGCGACGGCGCAGCCCTGGCCGCCTGGGTTGACTTTCCCAGCCTGCGCGCCAGCGTCAAGCTCGGGGTGCAACAGCGTCTGGTCAACTCGCGCAGCCCCGGTTCGGCGGAGCCGCCCAGCCCGGCCCGCGCCATGGGCGCGGCCGTGGCCAGTGCCTTGTTGGGCCCCATGGTCGATGCCCTGATCACCCCGGCCAGCCTGGCCCGCTTGCTGCAGGGTGTGCCGCCCACGAGTGCGGCCCTGCCGCGCCCGCAAGGCAGCGAAGCGGCCGTGCCGCCGCCCCGGGTCGAGACGGCGATGGGCTATGAACACCCGCAGCGTTTTGTCTTCAGCATCCGTCAGGCGGGTGAGGATGAGGAGCCGGTCGAGCTGGTCCTGCATCGCCAGGGTTTGTTTGGCTGGCAGATCGCGGAGTTGCGCTTGCCCTGAACCGGGGTGGCGCTAATGCAGCGCGCGCCACCTCAGGAGTGGTGGATGGATGGATGAATGCATCAATCGACGGAGCAGAGACTTGATGGGAGAAGACCGATGAACGCATCCCCGCCGCACATCAGCTTGGGCCTTCCAGGAGTCGCAGCGCGACGCCAGTTCAGGCGCTCAACGCAAGCTGCTTGGGCGCTAGCCCTTGGCGTGCTGAGCTGGAGCACGGCCGCCTGGTCGTCCCTGCCTCCCCCAGCGCCGGTCGTGCATCTGTCCGCCTGTCTGTCCTTTGCGACCGATCAAGCGATGCTGGATGCCAAGGGGCATGCAGCACTGACCCGATTCCTCGATGTGTTCAAGGAGTTCGAGCTGGCTCCGCAGGAGGTCCTCATTCGCTTGGATCCTCGGCTGGCTGGTCCGACGCTTCTTGATCCAACTGGGAAGCAGCTGTCAGCCACTCTGACCTTGATGTCTCAGCGCGGGGCGCTGCTGGCGCAAAGCCTGGTGCAGGCGCGACCTGCGTTTGCGGGCCTCAGCCTTGATGTCGGCCTTGTTGCAATTCCCGACTACGCCGGGTCGCGCTGCCATGCCACCGTGGTCTTGCGTCTGCCTGGCTCATTGAGCGGGCAACTGTGCCCGGAGGCCAAGACGCCGCATTGCCGGGTGAGCTGTGACGCGACGGCCTGCGAGCGTCGCTGACGCCGAGGCCAGTCTGGTGCCAGCCTGGCCCGCTTGCTGCAGGGCGTGCCGCCCGCCAGTGCGGCCCTGCCGCGCCCGCAAGGTAGCGAAGCCTCCGTGCCGCCGCCCCGGGTCGAGACGGCGATGGGCTATGAACATCCGCAGCGATTTGTCTTCAGCATCCGCCAGGCGGGCGAGGATGAGGAGCCGGTCGAGCTGGTCCTGCATCGCCAGGGCTTGTTTGGCTGGCAGATCGCGGAGTTGCGCCTGCCCTAGGTCTCAAAATGAGCGGCATTGGCAGGGACACGGTGGCGTCATGCAGCAATGCTTCGGCCAGCACCCATAAGGGTGATGGCGGACTTTGAATTGGCCGACCCACAATCCCGACCCTCAGTTCCGCCAGACTCCGATCTGGCTTGCACTTCATTCATCAGTCGGCCCGCATGAGGACCCCTCTTGCGGCTGAAACGAGTCCGAGTCAATCGAATCCAAGACAGAGCATTCATGAATTTCGACCTCGCAAAGCTGAGCGCCCTTCTGGGCTTCTTTCTTGTTCTGATCTTGATCAGGGTTTACCTGCGCTGGGTGTTCACCGCTTTCCGGCCAGAGCCTAGCGAACTGGCTTGTACCTGGAAATTTCGGACGGTGGTGTTTGTCGCTCTGGCCTTTGCAGTGCCCCTATGGCCACTCACCTTTCCCTTGTTCCTTGGCCTTGGGCGATCGTCGTACCTGGCCGGAGCACCCAGCGGACGCTGAACCGGATCTGTCTCAGACTTCCATGCGCTCCGGCGCCAGATATTGCTGGCGGTAGGCCTCAAACGGCAAGGTGTCCGCTTGTTCGATGCGCGCCTGCTCCGCCAGCGACGCGGCGGCTTGCTCGGCAAAGCGCTGCGCCAGCTCGGCGCTGTAGGGCAAGTCCAGCAGCAGGGCGCGGGTGGCCTCGGACTGCTGGCGGACAAAGCCGACGTAGGAGTTGTCAAAGCGCTCGGCCATGGCTGCCAGCACGCGGGCAGACGGGGTGCTGTCGGGCTCGGCCAGGGTCTGGCGGGCGGCGTCCAAAGCGGCGCGGTAATCCTCGCCTCCATGGGCGGCATCGAGCGCGGCCGCCATGGGCGCGCAGGCTTCCAGCAGCTCCGAGCCCCAGTCCTGCAGCGTGCGGCTGCCGCCGTCCGGGGTTTGCAAGCGCAGGCCTGGCTCGCGGCCGCGTGCGGCCACCAGGTGCTGGTTTTGGCCCAGGGCGCGGATCTCTTCGGGCGTGTCCGGCGGGCTGTCGCTGAGCAGGCAGTGCAGGAGGAAGACGTCCAGGAAGCGCACGGTCTGGGCGGCGATGCCTACCGGAACAAAGGGGTCGAGGTCCATGCAGCGCACTTCCACATACTCGACGCCGCGCTCGCGCAGCGCATGCAGGGGGCGCTCGCCCGAGCGGATCACGCGCTTGGGCCGGATGGTGCCGTAGAACTCGTTTTCGATCTGCAGCAGGCTGGTGCTGAGCTGGTTGTAGTCGCCGCCGGGGTTCTGCACGCCGATGGCCTCATAGGCCGGATACGGCCGCGTCAGCGCTTCTTGCAATGAATCGGCATAGCTTTCCAGGCAGTTGTAGCTGACCGCCAGCGAAGCCTGGGCATCGCTCTGGTAGCCCAGGCGGCCCATGCGCAGCGAGGTGCCATGCGGCATATAGAGCGTGCCGCTGTTGAGCGACTGCAGCTCGTGCTGGCGACCCTGCACAAAGCTGGAGCACAGGGCCGGCGAGGCGCCAAAGAGATACAGCAGCAAAAAGGAATGGCGGCGGAAATTGCGGATCAGGGCGAAGTACTGCTCGCTGCTGACGCCGGGCAGGGACCAGTTGTAGTGGATGCCCGAGATCGTCTGCATGCGCCGGCCGTAGCGCTGGCCCAGACCCATGCGGTAGACGCTCTTGCTGCGGCCGACATTGGAATGGCCGTAGCGGCCCAGGGGGATGGTCTCGTCGGTGGGCAGGCCGCAGGGCATGGAGCCGACCCAGAGCCGCTCTTCCTCGCTGCTCTGGCCGCAGCAGCTCATTTCGTGCAGGGTCTGGTAGACAGCTTGGTGCACCTCGGTCAATTCGAGCAGGCAGCTGTCCACGCCGGCGTGCACGCCGGTGATCAGCTCGACCTGGGATTCGCTGAAGTCGGTGGTGATGTGGGGGTGGGTCAGGGCCGAGCCCAGGGCCGCCGGGTGGGGCGTGAGTGCCAACTGACCGCCCGGGCGCGCGCGCAGGCTTTCTTTTTCGATGCCCCGGCGTATGCCCAGCAAGTCGGCTCGAGTCAAATGCTCCAGGCGCTTGTTTGCTTCGCTCATCTTGTATGTCCCCAATCACCCTCTGTGCAGTCGCGCACGGTAACAGAGCGCCGTGAATTCTGCCCGCGCCAGGCTCAAGCCGAACTTGTGTTAAAGCCGTGAGTTGGCCCGCCCACATCGGGTTTTCCCGCTCCCCCACAGGAAGGGCTGCCGCTGCGCTGGGCTCTGCGCTACGCTGCGCCCTCGCATGAAAGCACACAACGCCGACGCCGCCATCCGCTGGCTGCCCTTGACCGTCATCCTCGCCCTGGCTTTGCAGGTCGCGGTGCTCTGGCTCGACCGGCTCAATGATGCCGAAGTGTCCTGGCTGCCCGGCCTGGCCGCGGCCAGCCTGGTGGTCAATCTCTTGCTGGCGGCCCTGGCCACCTTGGCCTTGCGGCGCGCGCGTGAGCGCATCCGGGCTGCCAACCGCAGCCTGGAGGAGGCCATCGATGCCTTGCCGGCCAGCGTCGAGATCTTTGACCAGGACGATCGTCTGGTCGCCTACAACAAGCAGCTGGCTGCCAACTACCCGCATATGGTGCAGGCCTTCCAGAGCGGCGCCAGTTTCGAGGAACTGGTGCGCCGCTCGGTGCGCGATGGCGCGATTCCGGCCGCCGTGGGCCGCGAGGAAGCCTGGCTGGCCGAGCGCTTTGCCGACCGCGCGCGCGGCCAGGAAGCGCTGCTGCAGCGCCTCAGTGACGGCCGCTGGCTGCGCATCTTCGAGCGCCGCACGCCCTCGGGCGGCACGGTCGGTGTGCGTCTCGATGTCAGCGACCTGATTCTGGAGCAACAGCGCCTGGCCGCCAGCCAGGCCCACCTCAAGGCCTTTGTGCAGGCGGCGCCGAACGGCGTGCTGACCCTGGACACCGAAGGCCATGTGCTGGAGCTCAACCCGGCCGCCGAGCGCTTGTTCGGTTTCCGTGCCGCCGAGCTGCGCGGCAGCCATATCGATCTGCTCTTCGGCATCTGCATGGGCGATAGCCCGGCCGAGCTGCTGGGCGAGTCACGTGAGCTGAGCACGCGCCGCCGCGACGGGCAAGAACTGACCCTGCAGCTCAATATGGCCGAGGTGCGCACCGACACCACCCACCGTTTTGTCTGCATCATCACCGACCTGACCGAGCGCAAGCGCCAGGAAGTCGCGCTGCAGCTGGCCAATGCGCAGCTGGCGCGTCAGTCCACCACCGACGGCCTGACCGGTGTCGGCAACCGCCGCCATTTCGACCATCTGCTGCAGCAGGAATGGCTGAACAGCGCCAACGAAGGCCGCAGCCTGGCCTGCTTGATGGTCGACATCGACCACTTCAAGCAATACAACGACCATTACGGCCATATCGCCGGCGACGAGACCTTGCGCCGGGTGGCGGAGCTTTTGCACACCTGCGTGGGCCGCGGCGGCGGCACGGTCTGCCGTTTTGGCGGCGAGGAGTTTGTGCTGCTGCTGCCCGACACCGATGTGGCCGAAGCCCAGACCCTTGCTCAGCGCTGCCTGGACAGCCTGCGCCTGGCCGCCATCGAGCACGCCGCCTCGCCCCTGCGGCGCAGCCTCAGCCTGAGCATTGGCGTGTCGGCCTGTGTGGCCGAGGCCCATGCCAGCCCCTTGCGCCTGGTCGAGCAGGCCGATGCCGCGCTCTACGCCGCCAAGCAGAATGGCCGTGCCCGTCTGGTCTGCGCGCCTTTGGACCGGGCTGCTTGAACGGGGCGGCCTGAGCCCCAAGCCTGCTGCTCACCCGCCCGTTCGCTACCATTGGGCTCTCCCGCCCTCTGGATCATCTGGCCATGCCCACCTCTGTCGACGCTTCGGTCTGCGCCTACCTGCGCAGCCACATTCGCACCGTGCCCGATTGGCCCAGCGCCGGCGTGCAGTTCCGCGACATCACGCCCCTGCTGTCCAACCCGCGTGTGTTCCGGGTGCTGATCGACCAGTTCGTGCACCGCTATTTCGACCGCAAGCCTGATGCCATCGCCGGGCTCGATGCGCGCGGTTTCATCATCGGCTCGGTGCTGGCCTATGAGCTGAACATCGGCTTCATCCCCATCCGCAAGAAAGGCAAGCTGCCCTTCACCACGGTGGAAGAAACCTATGAGCTGGAATACGGCAGCGCCACGGTCGAGATGCACACCGACGCGGTGCGCCCGGGTGAGCGTGTGGTGCTGATCGACGACCTGATCGCCACTGGCGGCACCATGGGCGCCGGCGCCAAACTGCTGCAGCGCCTGGGCGCCGAAGTGGTCGAGTGCGGCGCCATCGTCGACCTGCCCGAGCTGGGCGGTTCGGCCCAGTTGCGGGCGGCGGGGCTGCCCTTGTTTACGCTCGTCGATTTCGCTGGCCACTAAAAAGCTCCGGAGCGAGGGACAATCGCACCATGGCCAAACCCATCCCCCGTCTCAGCGCTGAAGAAATCAAGCGTGTCATCGCCACCGCCTGGACCGACCAACCGCCCTACAGCAAGGTGCTGATGGAGCATGGGCTCGGCCAGGGCGAGCTGGTGCAGCTGATGAAGCGCGAGCTGACCTCGACCGCCTACAAGATGTGGGCCGCCCAAGGCAAGAGCGCCAAGGCGCCGACGCGCAAGGCCCAGTGGCCTTACGGCAAGTAAACCAGCAGTCTCAGCCTCGACCGGCTGGTGCCGGCGGGTCCAGCGGGAACTTGGTGCAGCCCAGCCGGGTCGAGATGTCGCGGCTGGCGGCTGTCAGCATGGCGATGATCTCCGGCGCCTTCTCCTCGTCGTAGCGGAAGGTCGGGAAGGAAATGCTCATGCCCGCGATCGGCTGATTCAGCCGGTCGAAGATGGGGATGCCCAGGCAGCGGATGTGGTCGTCGAACTCTTCGCGGTCTTCGCCGTAACCCTGGGCGCGCACCCGCTCCAACTCGGCCAGATAGGGGCCGCGCTCGACGATGGTCTTGTCGCGGAAGCGCTTGAACTCGGCGCCGTCCAGGATGCGATCGCGCCGCTCCGGGTGTTCCCAGGCCATCAGCACCTTGCCGATGGCGGTGCAGTGCAAGGGCGCGCGGCGGCCGACCTTGGAGTACATGCCCAGGGTGTGGCGCGAGTCGATCTTGTGCACATAGATGATCTCGCTGTCGATCAAGGTGCCCAGGTGAACCGTCTCGCCGGTCTTGTCGGCCAGCATCTGCATGTGGTGCTTGGCCAGGTCCACCAGGTCAGGGTACTGCAACGCCTTGGCGCCCAGCTCGAAGGCTTTCATGCTCAGGCCGTAGCGTTCGCTGTCGGCCTGCTGACGCACATAGCCCAGGGTCATCATGGTCTGCAGAAAACGGTAGACCGTGGCCTTGGGCATGGCCAGGCGCACCGACAGCTCGGAGATGCCGGTCTCGCTGCGCTCGGACAGGGCTTGCAGGATGGCAAACACCTTGAGCACCGCGGCCACCGATTCGGGCTGCTTGCCGCCGCTGTCGACTGAATCGTCATCCATTGTTTTGTTTTCCCCGGGCTGGTGTTTCATTTGAAGTGGATTGTCCACGGCTTGGCGTTTGCGCTCTACCGGGCTAGCCCGGCCCCGGTGTGAAGCCGTGTCTCGTTCTGCACGGCTGGCAAATCCTGGTTGCGGTGTTCGAACAGGCGGTTGGCGGCCTGGCCCTCGGTCTGGTGCGGCCGGCGTGCGGTGGAGGGGCCCCAGACGCCCTCGTGCCGGGCGTGGATGTGGGCGCCGATGCGGCTCTCGCTCACCACGGCCAGGCCATTCGGTGCCGCCGGGCCGGCGCGCCACTCGCCCTTGGCCACGCCCTGGTCCCAGGCGCGGCCGAGCCAGACGCTGCCCGGCGCCAAGCCGGCTTCGGCCAGGAAGCGGCTGTCTTGCACGATGAAGCCGATCGTCTCGTTCGCCGCCGTGCTCGGCGCCAGCACGATGCCGCCCTCGCCCGGCGTGCGCCGCCCGGCGCGGCTGAGCACGGTGCAGCGCTCGAGCAGCAGGCGGGCATCGCCGAAGATGAAATCGACATCGCCGGCGATCAGGCTGTCATGGACCCAGACGCGGCTCGGGCCCGTGCTTTCAGCCTCACCCTCACGGCGGCGGCTGGCATAGAAGGTGTCCTGATGGCCCCAGAGCTGAACCCGGTCCAGCTCGATGCGGTCACCGCGCGTCATCAAGGCCACGGCCTGGGCGCCGCCGCCCTCGCCCACCTCGGGTGGGTAGCCTTGGCCGGCGCGCACGCCGTCCATGGCGCTGTTGACGATGCTGAGATGGCGCAGCGTCACCTCGTCGCTGAACACGGCCACGCTGGCGCTGCCGGCCGTGCCGTGGCGGGGCGCGCTGCTGGCCGGAAAGCAGGGTGAGGCGCTGCCGGCTTCGCGCGGCTGGGCGGCAAAGCGGCCGGCCACCAGGCGCACCGCGCCGGGTTCTCCGCCAGCGCCGTAGATCGTCAGCGGCGGCTTGTCGAGGATGCAGACGTTCTCGACGTAGCGGCCCGGCGCCAGGCGGATGAAGTAGCGCGCCGGCGCACCGGCCACCGGCGCGGCGCTGCGCGAGGGCAGGGCATCAATGGCCGCTTGCAGGCTGCGGTGGCTGCCGCTGCCGTCGGCCGTCACGCTGAAATGGGCGGGCAGCTCGGCGAGGGGCCGCGCCGCTGCGGGCTGCCAATCCGCGAGGAGGGCGGCGCGGGTCTGCAGCTTGGCTTGGCCTTCGCTCAGCTGTGGACGCAGCTTTGGGTTGGCATGCCCGCTGCCGGCCAGCAAAGCAAGGGCCAGTGCAATTGCACAGCGATCCACACGCAAGACTTTCACTCCAGATCGGCCAGGTAGAGCGCCGGCTCGCCCTCGGCGTCCGAGCTGAACAGCACTTGGCGCTGGTCGGGCGTGAACGAGGGGTGCGGGTGGGTGACCTGGCGGTTGCCCTTGTGCACGCGCCAGGAGCTGTTGTGCCGGGCGATGGGCCGGGTGCTTCCGGCGCGCAGGTCGAAAAGATGGAGGAAGGGGTCGTTCTGGATCTCGTGGCCGCGCGTGTTGGCCACATCGGTGGGCGTGCCGCTGCCGTCGCCCACCAGCAGGCTGCCGTCGCCATTGCTCATCAGGTGCGAGCAGGGTGGCATGGCGCTGAGGCGCTGGCTCTCCAGCGTCACCGGGTCGAGCGAGCAGATCCAGCGGTCCGTCTGGCCTTCGAGGTAGGAGACAAACATCATGGACGAGCCATCGGGCACCCAGAACTCATGCGTGATGCTCTCGCCCGGCTCATGCTCGCGGCCGCAGCGCAGGCCGCTGCCGTCCTCGTTGATGAACCAGATGCGGGCGTCGATCAGGTCGTGCGGGCCCTCGTGGCAGAAGGCCACCGTGTGGTCGTCGAAGGGGCGGTACTGCGGGTGGCCGAGCCAGCCCTTCTTCTCCAGGATCACCTGGCGCTCGCCGGTGGCCAGGTCGATGCGGAACAGGCGGCAGCGCGGCTGCGCGTGGTACATCTGGTGGAACTTCTGCCAGTCTGACAGCGGGAACCAATCGTCGGCATGGATCTCGATGCCCACCATCTGCGTGCAGGCGCTGTTGGACACCCAGGTGCCGTAGCCCACCCAGCCCTGGGGCACGGTGTAGACCACCTCTTCGCTGAGGTCGCCCAGGTCCAGGCGGATCAGCTGGCGCTCGGCGCGCACGAAGTAGAGGTGGCGGTCATCGGGGCTGAGGAAGCCGCCGAAGGTGTTTTCACCCGCGCCATCGCTGAGCTGGGTGGCGACCTGGCTTTGCAGGTCCAGCAGGTGGTAGTTCCAGTCCGTGCCCGGGCCGAACTCCGCGCCGAAGATCAGGCGCTGGCCGTCATTGGTGAAGCACTTTTGGTAGAAGTAGTTGCGGTGGCAGGTGATGTCGGTCGGTGTCAGGCGGGTGACGCGGCCGCCCGCGCTGGCGCTCAGGCGCAGCTGGGGGCAGTCGGTGAAGTGGAGCTGGCGTTCGGTGCGTTTCATCGGGTCGTTCCAGGCAGGGGCGGGGTCACTTGATGCGCTGCAGCAGGGCATTGCCCTCGGTGATCAGGCGGCGCGCGGCGTCTTCGTCGCCGGTCTTGCCGTAGGCGATGGTCTCGAACACCTCGCGCATAAATTTGTGCAGGCGGGCATGTTCGAACAAGGGCGCGGGCAGGGCGATCTGGCCGGCCGCGCGCTGCTGGCGGATCTGCTCATGCGCTTGCAGCTCCAGCGGCGGCAGCTTCTTGGCGGCCAGCAGCACCTCGACCTGGGCCTTGGCCACGGGCACGCCGCGGGTGCGGCCGAGGATCAGCGCCGCCTCGCGGCTGGTCAGCAGATAGCTGAGCAGCTCGGCGGCCAGCGCGGCGTTCTTGCTGTTGCGGCCCACGGCCAGCATCACGGTGGGGCGGCCGAACATGCCGCTGTTCTTGGCACCAGGCAGGGTCGGGTAGTCGCCCAGCACCAGTCGCTGCTTCTTGTCCAGGGTGGCGGCGCGCAGGCCGATCACCGAATCCCAGGTGTAGTTGCCGGCCCAGTTGCCGACCACCCAGTCCTGCTGCTGCTCGGTGGCCTTGTCGGCGCCGCCCAGGCTGGCGCGCAGCTTCAGCGGCGTGGCGACATGGCCGTCCACCAGGCGGCGGTAGGTGCGCACCCAGTCCAGCGCGGCGGCGAAATCCATGGCCACGCGCGGTGAGGCTGGGTCAACGTAAGCCGAGCCATGCTTTTGCTGCACATAGCTTTGCGACAGCAGCATCATGTCGTAGAGCTCGCCATCCAGCGGGTAGGCCTGCGGGCCCAGGCGGGCGCGCATCAGGGCGCCGGCCGCAAAGAGCTCGTCCCAGGTTTTGGGCAAGGCCATATTGGCGCGATCAAACGCCGCCTGGTTCCAGAGCAGCACGCGGGCGCTGTAGCTGACCGGCAGCGCGTTCAGGTGGCCGGCCACCATGCCGGTCTGCACGTCTTCGGCTTCGAACTGGTCCAGGGCCAGGTGCTGGCGCTGTTGCAGCAGGTCGGCAAAGCCATTGCCGCGCTTGGAGAACATGGCCAGCCAGGCCCAGTTGATCTGCATGAGATCGGGCTCGGAGCCACCGGCGATCTGGGTCGTCAGGCGCTCCAGATAGCCGTTGAACCCCATGTACTCGCACTTGATCTTGACGCCTGGGTGCGCGGCCTCGAACGCGGCCACGGCCTTGAGCGTGGCCTCATGCCGGCTGGCGCCGCCCCACCAGGCGAAGCGCAGCACGGTTGGCGCCTGGGCTTCCGGCGCGCTCGGCGAGCAGCCGGGCAGCAAGCTGCTCGCGGCCCCGGCCATGCCGGCGGCCAGCACCGTTCGCCGTTGCAGCAGGGCGGGCTTCACAGCAGCAGGTTCGCGCCGGTGTCGGCGTCGAACAGGTGGGCGCAGGCCATCTGCAGATGAAAGAGGTGGCTGTCGCCGCGTTGCTTGTCGGCCAGGCCGTTGAGCTGGTCGGCCGGCACGCGCGCGGTCAGCGGCTGATCACCGATGGACAGATGCACAAAGACTTCGCTGCCCATATGCTCCATGAAGCGCAGCGTGGCCGGCACGGACAGGCTGTCGCCCTGCGGCCGGGCCTGGGCGCTGATGTGTTCGGGCCGCAGGCCGAACTTGATGGCGGCGCCACGGCCGTGAAGCTTGGCGGCTTTGGCGGGAGGCAGTGGCAGGCGCTGGCCGCCGAGCAGAACGGTCAGGCCTTCTGCGCCGGACACTTGCTGCAGCTGGGCCTCGAGGATGTTCATCTCGGGTGAGCCGATGAAGCTGGCCACAAAGGCATTGGCCGGGCGGTCGTAGAGCGCCGTGGGTGTGTCCACCTGCTGGATCACGCCGTCCTTGAGCACGCAGATGCGCTGGCCCATGGTCATGGCCTCGACCTGGTCATGGGTCACATAGATGACGGTGGCCGGCTGGCCCGATTCGCGCAGGGTGCGGTGCAGCTCGGTCAGGCGCACGCGCATGGAGGCGCGCAGTTTCGCGTCGAGGTTGGAGAGCGGCTCGTCGAAGAGAAAGACCTCGGGCTTCTTGACGATGGCGCGGCCCACGGCCACGCGCTGGGCCTGGCCGCCGGAGAGCTGCTTGGGGTAGCGGTCCAGCAGATGCTCCATCTCCAGCAGCTGGGCGGCCTGGCGCACGCGCTGGTCGACCTCGGCCTTCGGCGTGCCGGCCAGCTTGAGGCCGAAGGCCAGGTTGTCGTACACCTTCATATGCGGGTAGAGCGCATAGTTCTGGAACACCATGGCGATGCCGCGCTGCTTGGGCGCCAGATCGTTGACGCGCCGGCCGCCGATTTGCAGCTCGCCGCCCGAGATGGTTTCCAGGCCGGCGATCATGCGCAGCAGCGTGGACTTGGCGCAGCCCGAGGGCCCGACAAAGACCATGAACTCGCCGTCCTGCACTTCCAGGTCCACACCGTGCACGGCCTTGAAGCCATTGGGGTAGACCTTCTCGATTTTCTTCAGGCTCAGGTGGGCCACGTGTGTGTCTCCGGTGTTTTTTGTTTTGCGAGTTCGGCGAGGATCAGGCCGACTGCGCGCTTTGTTCCGCTCATGCCGCGGCCTGTTGGCCACGGCGCTCTCCAGGCACAAACAGTCCACCGGACTGTTTGAGTCCAGGATCGCTCCCCCGTCGCGGGCCTGCGGCCCGCGCCTCCTCCTTGACTTCGCTTCAGCAGGCACCTGCCCGTCCGGTCTTGCGGCGCAGCTGCCATTTCGCTCATCCCTTCACCCCACTCGAAGTCGCCCCTTCGATGAAGTGCTTCTGCGCCAGGAAGAAGACCGTCACCGAGGGCACCAGGGCCAGCACGGAGATGGCGATGACGCTGGCCCACTCGACCTCTTCGGTGGCGCCGATGCTCATCTTCAGTGCCAGCGAGACCGGGTATTTTTCGACCGTGGAGAGGTAGATCAGTGGGCCCATGAAGTCGTTCATGGTCCAGATGAACTGGAAGACGATGACCGAGATGATGGCCGGCTTGAGCAGGGGCACGATGATGTGCCAGAGCAGCTGGAGGGCGTTGCAGCCGTCGATCTGCGCGGCCTCTTCCATGTCGCGCGGGATGCCGCGCAGGAACTGCACCAACATGAAGACGAAGAAGGTGTCGGTGGCGAAGGCCGAGGGCACGATCAGAGGCAGGTAGGAATCCAGCCAGCCCACCTCCTTGAACACCAGGTACTGCGGCAGGCGCAGGATGATGAGGGGCAGCATCATGGTGCCCACCATCACCGAGAACAGCAGCTTCTTGCCCCAGAACTCGAAGCGGGCAAAGGCGTAGGCGACCAGCACGCAGGAAATCACCGTCACGAGGATGCGCGGGATGGTGATCAGAAAGCTGTTCAGAAAGTAGGTGGCGAAGGTGTACTCGGTGCTGGTCTTCCAGCCCTTGGCGTAGGCGCCGAAATCGAAGCGGGCCGGCCAGAAGCCAATCTCGGTGTAGATTTCGGTGTTGCTCTTGAACGAAGCGCCGACCAGCCAGAGCAGCGGGTAGAGCATGACGATGGCCACGGCGCCCAGCGCCAGATAGCGCAGCCAGGGCCGGCCGCGCTCGCGCACCAGGATCAGTTCGGAGCCGCCGCTCATCGCTTGCTCTCCTTCTCGCCGGCGTAGAACACCCAATAGCGCGAGCTCCAGAAGGATAGGCCGCTCAAGGCCGCCACCAGGGCGAACAACACCCAGCTCAGCGCCGCGCCGTAGCCCAGGTTGAAGAAGCGGAAGCTCTGGTCGTAGATGTAGAGCGCCAGCACATAGGTGGAGCTCAGCGGCCCGCCCTCGGTGATCATGTAGGGGCCGTTGAACTCCTGGAAGGCGTGCACCATCTGCATGATCATGTTGAAGAAGATCACCGGCGTGATCAGGGGCACGGTGATGCGGAAGAACTGCTGGCGCTTGCTGGCGCCGTCGCATTCGGCCGCCTCGTAGAGCGCGATCGGCACGTTCTGCAGCGCCGCCAGAAAGATCACCATGGCCGAGCCGAACTGCCAGGTGAAGAGCAGCACGATGGTCCACATCGAGAAGTGCTCGTCGGCCAGCCAAGAGATCGGCTCGATGCCGAACTTGCCCAGGGCGATATTGACCAGGCCATGCTGGGAAAAGATGAAGCGCCAGAGCACAGCCACCGCGATCGAGCCGCCCAGGATGGACGGCAGGTAGAACGCTGAGCGGAAGAAGTTGATGCCGCGCATGCGGAAGTTCAGCACATGGGCGATGAAGAGCGCGAAGCCCACGCGCAGCGGCACGGCCAGCATAGCGAACAGCAGGGTCACACCCAGCGATTTGCGGAACAGCGGGTCCTGCGTGGCCAGCTCGCGGTAGTTTTCCAGGCCGACGAACTCGGGCGGGTTGATGATGTCGTACTGCGTGAAGCTGAGCGCCAGGCTCATCACGAAGGGAAACAGCTTGAACAGCAGCACGCCCAGCACAAATGGCAGGACGAACAGAAAGCCCAGCTTCTTGTTCTCATACATACACCGTGTCTCCGGCGGTCTCGTCGTCTGTCGCGACGGTTGGGGAGCAGGGCGCAGTCGCGCCCTGCGGGTGGGTCCAGCTCAGCGGGCGAGCCAGCCGCCGTCGACTGCGACGGTATAACCGTTTACATAGTCGGAGGCTTTGGACGCGAGAAACACCACCGGCCCGGCCAGATCCTCGGGCAGGCCCCAGCGGCCGGCGGGGATGCGCTCCAGGATGGCGGCGCTGCGGCCTTCGTCGGCGCGCAGCGGCGCGGTGTTGTTGGTGGCCATGTAGCCGGGCGCGATGGCGTTGACATTGATGCCGTGGTTGGCCCATTCATTGGCCATGGCCCGGGTGATGCCCATGACCGCGCTCTTGGAGGCGGTGTAGGAGGGCACGCGCACGCCGCCCTGGTAGGACAGCATGGAGGCGACATTGATGATCTTGCCGCCGCTGCCCTGGGCGATGAAACAGCGCGCCACGGCTTGCGAGAAGAAGAACACCGACTTGAGGTTGAGGTCGATGACATCGTCCCAGTCGGCTTCGCTGAACTTGATGGCGTCTTCGCGGCGGATGATGCCGGCGTTGTTGACCAGGATGTCGACGCGGCCGGTCAGGCTCTTGGCTTGGTTGAGCAGGCCGTCGATGCAGCCGATGTCGCTGAGGTTGGCGCGCAGATCGAGGAAGCGGCGGCCGGTGGCTTCGACCTGGGCGCGCGTGTCGGCCGGGTCGGTGACGTTGACGCCGACGATGTCGGCGCCGGCCTCGGCCAGCGCCACGGCCATGCCCTGGCCCAGGCCAGTGTTGCAGCCGGAGACGATGGCCACGCGGCCCTGCAGTTGAAATTGATCGAGGATCATGAGGTGCTTTCGTGAGGGGTGGACCTGTGGGTCGGTCGATGTCGCGTGGGTCCGCTCAGCGCAGCGCAGTCATGGGCACATGGTCCATGTCCTTGAAGACCTGGTTCTCGCCCACCATGCCCCAGATGAAGGTGTAGGCCTGAGTGCCGACGCCGGAGTGGATGCTCCAGCTCGGGCTGATCACTGCCTGCTCGTTGCGCACCACCAGGTGCCGGGTCTGGCTGGGCTCGCCCATCATGTGGAAGACGGCGGCGTTCTCGTTCATGTCGAAGTAGAAGTACACCTCCATGCGCCGGTCGTGCGTGTGGCAGGGCATGGTGTTCCACAGGCTGCCGGGCTCCAGCTGGGTCATGCCCATCAGCAGCTGGCAGGTGGGCAGCACATCGGGCACCAGGAATTTGTAGATGGTGCGGCGGTTGCTGGTCTCGGGCGAGCCCAGGGTCTCGGGCGAGGCTTCAGCCAGCGTCACCTTGCGGTGCGGGTAGGCGGTGTGGGCCGGCGCGCAATTGAAGTAGAGCTTGGCCGGTTGCGCCGGGTCCACGCTGCTGAAGGCCAGCTCGCGGGCGCCCTGGCCCACGTACAAGGCCTCGCGCGGGCCGATTTCAAAGACCTGCTCGTCGACGCTGACGCGGGCGGCGCCGCCGATATTGATCAGGCCCAGCTCGCGGCGTTGCAGGAAGAAATCGGTGCCGGTGTGCTTGCCCAGCTCGGGCGCGAAGCGCACGGTCTGGCCGACCGGCATGATGCCGCCGACGATGATGCGGTCGATCTGGCTGTAGGTCAGCGTCGCTTGGTCGGGCTGGAACAGGTCCTCGACCAGGAAGTGGCGGCGCAGGCCCTCGGTGTCCAGGGTTCGTGCGTGTTCGCTGTGGATGGGTTGGCGGATGTCCATGGCTGGGGTCCTAGCGGTCGGGCGGGGGGCCGGCGAAGCCGCACGCGTCAGGCGGCGGTCGGGGTGCGGGGTGGTGGGCAAGCCCAGGCAGAAGGCCTGTGGCACGGCGAATGGGTGCAAGCCTAACGCAGCTCAGGACTTTCCCGGAATTATGGTTTCTATTTAGTGAACCGCTGTTTCATTTATTTGGCGGAACGCTATAGTCTGAACCATCGATGCGTGAAACGGCCGTTTGCGCCGCAGCAGGAGACATCCCCGATGAGCACACCGTACTTCGACAACGCCAGCAGCGCCTGGACCGAGCTGGGCGAGGGCATCCGCCGCAAGATCGTGGGCCACACGCCGGAGCTGATGTCGGTGCTGGTGCAGTTCGACCAGGGCGCCATCGGCAGCGTCCATGCCCATGATGCGCATGACCAGATCGCCTTTGTGGTCAGCGGCTCTTTCGAAGCCGATGTGGCCGGCATCAAGAAGATTCTGCGCGTCGGTGATGCCTTCACCGCGCCGCGCCTGACCCCGCACGGTGTGGTGGCCCTGGAGGCCGGCAGCACCTTGCTCGACCAGTTTTCCCCGCCTCGGCAGGACTACCTCTAAACAGGCCAGCCCCCTGCCACCGGAGGCGGCCGCACTGCAGCGGCCGCCCCGGCTCTCCCGATGTAGCGGTGCCCTGCGTGCGCCCTCCAAGCCAGAACCGAACCGGCCAAGCCGCACAGACGGCGCCGGGTCGTGCGAACCCGCATCAGAGCGTCAGCCGGCCCCGACCGAGCGACGCCGCCCCAAACCATTGGAGACAAGCCATGACCTCGCGCCCCGCTTCGCCGCAGACGCCCCAATTCACCTGCCGCCGCAGCCTGCTTTCGCTCGCCTCGCTGGCTGCCCTGAGCACCCTGGCCGCCGGCGCCCAGGCGCAGAGCGCGCCGCCAGCGGCCACACAAGCAGCCCCGGCTGCGCCGTCCAAGGCCAGCCTGGACGCCGTCACCGTCACCGGCCTGCGCGCTTCGCTGGAAAGTGCACTGCGCGCCAAGCGTGATGACAACAGCATCGTCGATGTCATCAAGGCCGAGGACATGGGCAAGTTCCCCGACACCAACCTGGCCGAATCGCTGCAGCGCGTGCCCGGCGTGGTGATCGACCGCGACGCCGGCGAGGGCCGCAACATCACGGTGCGCGGCCTGGGCCAGGATTTCACCCGCGTGCGCATCAATGGCATCGAGGGTCTGGCCACCACCGGCGGCACCGACAGCTCGGGCGGCGCCAACCGCTCGCGCGGTTTTGACTTCAATGTCTTCGCCTCCGAGCTGTTCAATTCGCTGACCGTGCGCAAGAGCAGCTCCGCCGATGTGGACGAAGGCTCGCTCGGTGCCACGGTGGACCTGCAAACCACCCGGCCTTTCGACCTGAAGGGCTTCACCGGCATGGTCTCGCTCAAGGGTGGCTACAACGACCTGTCCGGCAAGACCACGCCGCGCGCCGCCTTCCTGCTGTCCAACACCTTTGCCGACAACAAGCTGGGCGTGCTGATCTCGGGCGCCTACTCGCAGCGCAAGGTGCTGGAAGAAGGCTTCAGCACCGTGCGCTGGGACAACGGCCCCTCCTCCGGCGGCTGGTGCGCCCCACAGGGCGTGACGCCCGCCAACCCGACGAACTCGACCGCCACCACCTGCGGCCCGGCCGCTCAGGGCGTGCTGCGCCTGCCCAACACCGCCGCCAATATCGCGACCTACAACGAGGCCAGCAAGGCCGAGAACTTCCACCCCCGCCTGCCCCGTTACGGCCGCTTGACCCATGACCAGGACCGCTTGGGTGTGACCGCCGCCGTGCAGTTCAAGCCGGCCGACGGCACCTTGCTGACCCTGGACCTGCTCTACTCCAAGCTCGACGCCACCCGCCAGGAAGACTTCCTGGAAGTGATCTCCTTCAGCCGCAACGCCGGCCAGGGCGGCAAGCCGCAGACCAGCGTGGTCTCGGCCAGCTATGCGCCCAACGGCGCGCTGATCAAGGGCGTGTTCAACGGCGTGGATGTGCGCGCCGAGTCGCGTTTCGACGAGCTCTCCACCACCTTCACCCAGCCCACCCTGACCCTGGAGCAGGACTTTGGCGAGCATGTGCGCATGACCGCCCGCGCCGGCCGCGCCACCAGCAAGTTCCGCAATCCGGTGCAGACCACCACGACGCTGGACGCGCTCAATGTCAACGGCTACAGCATCGACTTCAGCGCCGACGACCGCGCGCCGGCCATCAGCTACCCCTTCGACCCCACCCAGGCCGGCGGCGCCCTGACCCTGGTCGGTGTGCCCGTCGCCACCAGCGGCACCCAGGCCGGCACCATCGCCAACACCACCAGCAGCGAGATCCGCATCCGCCCGCAAGGTGCCAGCAACACCAACGACGTCTTCCACCTGGACCTGGCCTGGGACGTGATGCCCAACAAGCTCATGCTCAAGGGCGGGGTGGACTACAAGAAGTACAGCTTCGACTCCTACGAGTTCCGCCGCGTCAACCAGAACGACACCATCTTCCCGGTGCCGGCCGGCAGCACGGTGGCCAGCCTGACGACCAGCCTGACCGGCTTCGGCAAGGGCCAGAACCTGCCCGCGGGCACGGCCACCAGCTGGGTCATCCCCAATCTGGCCGCCATCGCCCAGGCTTACGACATCTATTGCAACTGCATCAAGAGCGGCCCAGCCGGCGGCCCCGGTGACTTCACGCTTTCGTCCATCACCAACGGCAATGCGCGCGGCAACAACCGCAGCGTCACCGAGAAAGACGAGGCGGCCTTCTTCCAGCTGGACTTCAACACCCGCCTCGGTGACATCCCGGTGCGCGGCAATGTCGGCACCCGCTACGTCAAGACCCGACTCGCGGCCACCGGCTACCAGGCCACCAGCGGCGGCACCGCCGTGACCGTGGACCATGTCTACGACGACCTGCTGCCCGCCGCCAATCTGGCCGCGACGCTGAGCAAGGACGTGATCGTGCGCTTCGCCGCGGCCAAGGTCATGGCCCGGCCGCAGCTGGGCAATCTGAGCCCGGGCGGTACCGTGTCTACCACCGGCACCTTGTCGGTCACCAGCGGTAACCCCCTGCTCAAGCCCTTCCGTGCCACCACCTTCGATTCCAGCATCGAGTGGTACTTCGCCAAGAACGCCTTCCTGGGCCTGGGCCTGTTCCAGAAGAACATCAGCACCTACATCCAGAGCATCCGCAACAACGTTCCGTTCAAGCAGACCGGCCTGCCCATGAGCCTGCTGCCGAGCAACTTCACCGGCGACGAGGTCTTCCAGGTCACCGCCCCCATCAACACCGACGGCGGCAAGCTGCAGGGCTTCGAACTCAACTACCAGCAGCCTTTCACCTTCCTGCCCGGCTGGGGCAAGAACTTCGGCGCCCTGCTGAACTACACCTATGTGAAGAGCAAGATCGAGTACGTGGTCTCGCCCACCAGCACGGCCACCATCACCGACGACTTGATCAACCTCTCGCCCAAGTCCTGGAACGCCACGCTGTACTACGACGACGGCGCCTTCAGCGCCCGCATCTCGGGCTCGCAGCGCTCCGGCTTCGTCACCCGGGTGCCGGGCCAGAACAACAACGATGTCGAGGGCAAGAACAAGACCTTCAACGTCGATGTGTCCCTGAGCTACAAGTTCAATGACAAGCTGGAAGTGACCCTGGAAGGCGTCAACCTGACCAACCAGGCCAACGACCAGTTCATCAGCCGGGCGCGCGACAGCGTGGTGGTCAACAACGTCACCGGCCGCGAGTTCATGTTCGGGGCGCGCTACAGGTTCTGAGCATGCTTCGTCATGTCATCGGAACCCTGTGCCTGATGGCGTCCGTCGCTCATGCAGCAGCACCCACCGTGCTGCTCGTGGGCGACAGCACCATGGCGCCGCAAACCGGTTACGGTGATGCCTTGTGCCAGCGTCTTGAGCCGGCTTTGCTTTGCCTGAATCTGGGGCGCGGCGGGCGCAGCACGCTCAGCTATCGGGCCGAAGGGCTGTGGGCGCGTGCGCTGGCGCGGGTCAGCGCTCGGCCAGCCGGCACGCCCGCCCATGTGCTGATCCAGTTTGGCCACAACGACCAAGCAGGCAAGCCGGGTCGCTCCACCGATCTGGCCCGCGAGTACCCGGCCAACCTGGCCCGATTCATCCAGGACTTGCGTGCCGTCCAGGCGCAGCCGGTCCTGGTGACGCCGCTGACGCGCCGCCAGTTCAAGGCCGGCGTGCTGCAGGATGATCTGCAGCCCTGGGCAGATGCGATGCGCACCGTGGCCCGAGAGCAGCAAGTACCCTTGGTGGACCTGCACAATCTCAGCATGGCCGCCGTACGAGAGCTGGGCAGCCCGGCGGCGGATGCGCTGGCGCAGGCGGCCCCGGGGCAACTTGCTTTTGACCACACGCATCTGGGCCCTCGCGGCGCCTGCCTGTTCGCCGAACTGGTGTCGCGCGAGTTGGCCAAACAGGCCCCTGCCCTGGATCTCCCGCGCAGCGCGCAGCCAGACTGCGCAGAGCTTTCTGCCCCTTCGGCTGAGTCCACGCCCGCCGCAGCGCCCGCTCCCTTGAACAGGGCCAGTTATCAGCATGCGGGCTGGGCCGTCGGGACCTTGGGCGGACGGGGCGGACGCATCATCAAGGTCACCACGCTGAATCAAAGTGGACCCGGATCGCTGCGAGCGGCCCTGGAGTCCGAAGGACCGCGCATCGTGGTGTTCGAAGTCGGCGGCGTCATCGACCTGCAAGGGAACGCGCTCGAGATCCGCCATCCCTTCGTGACACTGGCCGGCCAGACGGCGCCCGAGCCAGGCATCACCCTCATCAAGGGCGAGCTGAACATCCGCAGCCATGACGTGATGATTCAGCACCTCAGCGTGCGACCCGGTGCCTACGGTCGTGCGAAACGCAGTGGCGCTGACCACGACGGCATTTCCACCCATGCCGGCGCGCACCAGGTGATCGTCGACCACTGCAGCTTTTCCTGGGCCACGGACGAAAACCTGTCGGTCGGCGGGCCACGCTTCGAAGGCGCTGACCCGGTCGCCTGGCGCCGCGCCACCTCGCACGAGATCACCTACAGCAACAACCTGATCTATGAAGGCCTGGCCGAGAGCGTGCACCCCAAGGGCGAGCATTCCAAGGGCAGCTTGGTGCACGACAACGCCACGGGCGTTCTGCTGCTCGGCAATATCTACGCCAGCAATCGTGAGCGCAACGCCTTGTTCAAGGGCGGCGTGTATGCCGCGATGGTCAACAACCTGATCTACAACCCGGGCGCCAAGGCCGTGCACTACAACCTTGTTGCGCACGAATGGTTGAACCGACCCTATCAGACAGGCAAGCTGGCTTTGGTGGGCAATGCCTTGCGCTACGGGCCAGACACGCCGCCCGGCACACCACTGTTCAGCCTGGGTGGGCACGGGGACATTGAGCTGCACCTGGCGGACAACATCGCGATGGACATGAATGGCAGCAGCGCGGCGCAGACCGGGCGCTACACCTCGGGCTCAGCCCGCATGCTGCCCGCCGGCGGTGCCGAGCGCCCGGCCTATCTGCCGCCACGGCTGAGCGCCTTGCCGGCCTCGCAGTTGGAGGACCACATCTTGCTGACGGCAGGCGCCCGCCCTTGGAACCGCGACCCCATCGACTTCAAGCTGCTGTCGGATGTGGCCGAGGGGCGGGGCCGCATCATCGACAGCGAAACCGAGTCGAGTGGCTACCCCCGCTACCCCGCGAGCATGCGTGCCTTCGACCCGGCGGCCTGGCAGTTGCAGGACATGAGCCCCAAGGCCGGCTGGGACTCCCTGTTTTCCAAGAGCAAGCCATGAGCAAAGGCGTGGATGTCCGCGGTGTGAGCTCAGTTCATGGCGCAGGTATTGAAACTTGAAGAGGAGACCGATCGTGTTCCCACTACGTCCTGCGCCAGCATCGCGCTTGTGTCGCGCGAAGCGCCGCCTTCGGCAAGGCGTTTTCGTGCTTGCCTTGGCAACACTTTGTGCCGAGGCAGGTGCTGCAGTCATTGGCAGCAACCCACCGGCTCCGCCCTTGAACCAGGAGCGCGTGGCTGGCTTGGCGGAGCCTGCTCGGCAAGCCTGGGTCGACTATTTGGCCGCCTCGGCCCGACAGCGCCAGACGGACCGCGCAGTCCTGGCTGCTGAACGAAGTGCGGGGCACGCCATACCCGCTCCGCCGGGCTCGGGCAAAAGCGAAGCCAGCATGCCGCTGGATCGCCCGTCCGCCTGGTATGCCAGCGCCGAGGCATTGTGGGTCGCAGACAATATCGTGAGCTTTCAGACGCCCGCCGGCGGCTGGGGCAAGAATCAGCCGCGCGACCAGCCGCCGCGTCAGCCAGGCCAAGCCTTTGTGGCCAGCAATGCGTCGGCTTTTGCGCAGGCGGGTGATTTTGACGCGCAGCATGAGCATGAATGGAGTTATGTCGGCACCATCGACAACGACGCGACTCTGACGGAAATCCGTTTCTTGGCGCGGGTGCAGGCAGCTTTGCCCGCAACGGCGTCTGCGGCTTATCGAGCTGCGTCCATCAAAGGCCTGCAGTACCTGTTGAGCGCCCAGTTTCCGAATGGCGGCTGGCCGCAGGTCTGGCCTCTGCAGGGCGGCTATCACGATGCCATCACCCTCAACGATGACGCGATGGTGGGCGTCGCCAGCCTGCTCGGGGATGTCGCCGCCGCACTCAGCCCTTTCGACTTCGTGCCACCGGACTTGCGAAGCCGGGCTGCGGTGGCGCAGCAGCGCGCCAGCCGCCTGCTGGTCGAGCTGCAGGTGCGCGTGGATGGGCGCCGTCTGTTGTGGGCGCAGCAGCACGACGGACTCAGTTTGCTGCCCGTCTCGGCGCGCAACTATGAGCCGCCCGCGCTGAGCAGCTCCGAAAGCGCCAGCGTCCTGATCTACCTGATGCGCCTGCCCTATCCCGATGCCGACACCGTTGCGGCTGTGGAGGCGGCGGTCCAGACCTTGCGAGAGTTGGAAATCTTCGATCAGGTCTGGGATCGACCTGCCGGCACGACGGTGCGCGGTCTTCGTCGGCATCCCGGCGCTCGCCATCTTTGGGCTCGCTACTACGATGCCCGGACCTTGAAACCGGTCTTCGGAGACCGCGACAAGTCTCTGCACGACGATGTGGCTGGAATCAGCCCCGAGCGTCGCAATGGCTACGCCTGGTTCGTGACCTCGCCTCGGGGTGCACTCCAGGCCTATGAGAGTTGGGCTCATCGTCTGTCCGAGCGGCCTGCTAGCGCATCTCGGTCGGATGCAGCGAAGCCCTCCCAGTGAGTCGCAAGGGAAATTCGAATCAGCTCGCCCTATGCCCTTGGTCCAGCCGCCGCCGATTGAGACGCCACAGACGCGGCAAGGGCTAGGCAGCCCAGGCCGCGCAGACTCTGCGCCACTGCGTCGTCGAGTGGCGTGTGCGGCTCCTCGCCGAGCACGGCGCGCAGCCGGGCGTTGTCCATGCGCAGGGG
This sequence comes from Paucibacter sp. DJ2R-2, assembly GCF_025717675.1. GTDB lineage: Bacteria > Pseudomonadota > Gammaproteobacteria > Burkholderiales > Burkholderiaceae_C > Paucibacter_A. Next base: position 1,381,405 of record NZ_JAJIRT010000001.1, on the reverse strand, counting down.
CTGGCGCCAGAGGTAGCGCATCTCCTGCATCTCGCGCAGCGTGGCCTTGAACGGCGCGAGCAGACGCATCAGCCACCAGGGAAAGGCGCGCAGCCGCGGCTGCGGCAGGCCGTGCTGTGCCATCACGCGCTGGATGGCCTCGCCCATCTGACGCCCGTCGGCATCCCAGTGGCCGGCCATGTGAAAGCTTGCAAAAGCCGGCAGCTCAGCGCGCCGCTGCACCAGGGCCACCATGGTGCGCGCCACATCGGGCAGAAAGGCCCACTGGTGGCCCACGCCCGGCGTGGCCGGCAGCAGCACGCGCGAGGGCGGCCGGCCCGGCTGGATCAAGCCTTGCGAAAACCAGTTGTTGCCCGGCTGCGGGCCGAAGAAATCGCCAGCGCGCACGATCAGCACCTGGCAGGGGCGCTCGGCAGCCTCGCTCGCAGCTGCTTGCAGGCGCCGCTCCATTTCTACTCGGATGGCACCTTTGCGGCTTGGCGGCTGCTGCGGCGTGCCCTCGCGCAGCGGCATGGGCGCATCCGGCGCGTAGTTGTAGACCGTGCCCGGCAGCAGCAGGCAGGCGCCCTGCTCGCGCGCCGCAGCGATGCTGTGCTCCAGCATGGGCAGCACCAGCTCGGCCCAGCGAAGGTAGCCGGGCGGGTTGACGGCATGCACGATCAGCTGGCAGCCCTGGGCGGCCTGGCGCACGGCTGCGCCGTCCAGCGCATCGCCGCGCTGCCAGGCGATGCCGCTGCGGGCCTGGGCCGCGCTGGGCGGCTCGCGCTTGAGGCCGCGCACCCGCCAGCCGGCGGCCAGCAACTGGCGAGCGACTTCGCCGCCGATGCCGCCGCTGGCGCCCAGGACCAGGGCCGTGCCGGTGTTTGTGAAGGGAGTGACGGAGGTGGGTGGGTGTGCGCTGTTCATGGCCGCCAGTCTCGGCCGCCCGGGCTGCGCGCGGAACTGCCGACGATGTGCCAGCGGCTATACAGTTCTGCATGGACTCCAAGAACAAAGACCTCGACAGCAGCATCAGCAGCAGCAAGCCCGGCAAGGACATCGGCTGGGAGCTGTACCGCACCTTCCTCGGCGTCTTGCAGGAGGGCTCGCAATCGGGCGCCGCGCGCGCCCTGGGCCTGGCCCAGCCCACGGTGGGCCGGCATATCGAAGCGCTGGAGCAGGCCCTGGGCCTGCCGCTATTCACCCGCTCGCAGCAAGGCCTCATGCCCACCGAGGCGGCGCTGACCTTGCGAGAAGGCGCCGAGGCCATGGCCCACCAGGCGGCGTCGCTGCAGCGTTTGGCCCAGGAACGCCAGCTCGGCGCCCAGGGCCATCTGCGCGGCGTGGTGCGGGTGACGGCCAGCGAGGTCATGGGGGTGGAAGTGTTGCCGGCCATCCTGGCCCGGCTGGCGCAGGAGGAGCCCGGCCTGGTGATCGAGCTGGTGCTCAGCAACCGCATGCAGGACCTGCTGCAGCGCGAGGCCGACATCGCCGTGCGCATGACCGCGCCCACGCAGGAGCAGCTGATCGCGCGCCGCCTGGGCACGTTGGAGCTGGGGCTGTTCGCCCGCAGCGACTACCTGGACCGCGCCGGCCGCCCGGCCACGCTGGAGGATCTGGCCACGCACCGCCTGGTCGGCTATGACCAGGAAACGCCCTTCATCCGTGCCGCCCGCCAGGGCTTCCCGAGCTGGCGCCGCGAGGCCTTTGCACTGCGCAGCGACAGCGATCTGGCCCAGCTGGCCTTGCTGCGCGCCGGCGCTGGCATCGGCGTCTGCCAGGTCGCCCTGGCGCGGCGCAGCCCGGGTCTGGAGCGCGTGCTGCCCGAGCAGCTCAGCCTGCCGCTGGAAACCTGGCTGGCCATGCACGAGGACCTGCGCCAAAGCCTGGCCTGCAAGCGGGTGTTCGAGGCCCTGGCCGAGGGCTTGAGCGAAATGATGGTGGCCCCGGCCTGAGCGGGCAGCGCCAAATCGCGGAAAATGCCGGTATCCAGCCCCGCCCGGGGCCTTTTGTTTTTTTGACGATTGCTGCCGCCATGACCGACACCGCCGCCCCCACCGACCGCCCCGCCATTCCCGACCATCTGTCCATCGACCCGCGCAGCCCGCACCACGATGCCGCCGTGTTTCAGCACGACATCGGCATCCGCCTGAACGGCAAGGAGCGCTTCGATGTGGCCGAGTACTGCATCAGCGAAGGCTGGGTCAAGGTGCCGGCCGGCCGCACCGTGGACCGCAAGGGCAACCCGGTGATGATCAAGCTCAAGGGCACGGTGGAAGCTTTCTACAGCTGAAGCTCCGCCCGAGCCTGCCCCTGCCAGGCCGCGCGCTGACCGCATGCTGGACCCCGCGTATTTTTCTGCTGCGCAGATTTTTGGTTATGTCGCCTTCGCCTGCGGCGTGGCCTGTTTTGCGCAGACCGACGATCGCCGCTTCAAGGTCTTCATGGCCCTGGAGTGTTTCGCCTATGTGCTGCACTTCTGGCTGCTCGGCCAATCTACCGCTGTTGCCAGCAGCCTGGTATCGCTGGGCCGCTCGCTGGCCTCGCTGCGCAGCCGCTCGCCCTGGGTGGGCCTGGGCTTCATCGGCCTGAGCGCCGGCCTGGGCCTGTGGCTGCAGCAGGGCTGGCTGTCGCTGCTGCCGATTGCGGCTTCCTGCATCGGCACGACGGCGCTGTTTTTCTTGAGCGGGCTACGCATGCGCCTGCTGATGCTGCTGGGCACCTTGCTGTGGCTGGTCAACAACCTGGCGGTGGGCTCGGTGGGCGGCAGCTTGCTCGAAGCCACCATCGCCCTGACCAACAGCTGGACGCTGTGGCGGCTCTGGCGCCGCCCGCCGGAGGCCGCTCAGGCCTCGTGAGCTTCAACCCGATTCAGCGCCCGCGGCGGAACAGCGAGGCCCAGCCGGCGCGCGGGCTCATGTCGTCGAGATTCCAGGCCTCGGGCTGAAACGCCTGCTTGCTGGGCGCGTAGCGCGGGTAGCCGCTGGCGTTTTGCAGCTCGCTGTCGATGATCTGACCGCGGCCTTCGGCCACATCGGACAGCAGCTTGAAATCAACCGGGTCGCGGTCCCAGGGCCGGGCGCCCACGGCCAGGGGTAGCTCCGCCTCCAGGCGCCGTGCCGGCAGGATGCGGCTCAGCGGCAGGTCGGCGGGCAGCTCGGGCGCTTGCAGTTGCAGGATGCGCGCCTGGCCGGCGCTGTAGATGCCGGTCTGGGCCACGGCGGCGCCGTACTCGTCCACCGCCAGGTTGTCGTGCAGGAACAGCGCCACATCGCCGTGGCCGCCGAGGGCGAACAAGGGCGTGTTGGGCCGCGTGTCCGGGCCCTGACGGTAGGCGTTGCCGATCAGGCTGATGCGGCCGGTCTGCCAGGGGTGGGGGGCCCACTCGTGCGCGACCAGGTTGTAGTGCACCGCCTTGTTGCCGGGGTTGTAGATCAGGTTGTTGACCATGGCCGCCTGCACGCCGCCTTTGAACAAGGCATTGCGCTCGCGGTTGGAGGCGTAGAGATTGGCGTAGAGCAGGATGCCGCTGGCGTTGTCGTGCACCAGGCTGCCCTTGGAATGCTCGCCTTTCTCGTGCACCGAATAGCCCAGGCCTTCGTAGATCAGGTTGTGGCTGTAGGTGATGGCGTGCGAGGTGTTGCGGCGCCAGTCCTCGGGCGTGGCGCCCTCGAAACGCGGGCCGCCGACCGACAGGTTTTCGTCCGTGGCCCAGGACAGGCTGCAGTGGTCGACGATGACGTGGTGAGCCGCGCCCTGGGTGGAGATGCCGTCCTGGTCGGCGCCGCTTTTCTTGGCGCGGCCGAACTCGCCGGGCCGGAACATCAGGTGCTGGACGATCACCTGGTGGGTGGCGATATTGGTCTCGCCCTTGATCACGGTGATGCCGGGCTTGGGGGCGGTCTGGCCGGCGATGGTGAGGTAGGGGTGGCGGATGTTGATCGTCTGGCCGGCCAGGTCGATGACGCCGCCGACCTCAAACACCACGATGCGCGGCCCCTCGGCCTCCAGCGCTTCGCGCAGCGAGCCGGGGCCGGATTCGTTGAGGTTGCTGACCCGAAGGATGCGCCCGCCGCGGCCGCCCACGGTGCCGGTGGCCCAGCCTTGCACGCTGATGCCGGCAGGGTCCAGCTGGGGCGTTGGTGGGCCCTCGGCGCTGGCGCTGAAAGACAAGGCCAGCAGGCAGACGCTGGCGAGCAGGTGGCGACGACGCATGGTGCGGCTCATGCGTGGGGCTGCAGCAGATCGGCCATCAGGGCCGGCTCGATCAAGGCACCGCGGTGCTGGATCACGCGCGCGGCCAGGCGGTTGCCGAAGCGGGCCGATTCCAGCGCCGGGCGGCCACGCAGGCGCTGGCTCAGGTAGCCGCCGGCAAAGGAGTCGCCGGCCGCGGTGGTGTCGACCACGCGCTCGACGCGCTCGGTGGCGGCTGCCTGCCAGTCCGGGGCGCCGGCTTCGGGCGCGCGCACCAAGGTGGGGTCGGCGCCGCGCTTGATCAGCAGCTCGCGCGGGGCCAGGTCTTGCGCGGCGGCCACCGCCTCGGCCAGGCTGGGCAGTTCGAACAGGGCCTGGTGGTCGTCGGCGGTGATCAGGCCCACGCTGGCCAGGTCCAGGGCGCGGCGGAAGACGGCCTGCGCCTCGGCGCGGCTGGCCCAGAGCCGCGGCCGGTAGTTGTTGTCGAACACCACCATGGCGCCTCGCGCCCGCAGCGTTTCCATCAAGGAAAACACGCGCTCGCGCCCGGCCGGCGGCAGGATGGCCAGACTGATGCCGCTCAGGTAAAACAAGTCCCAGTCGGCGGTCTGGTCCTCTAAAGGTGTGCACTCGCCCTCAAAGTAAGCCTTGGCTGCGCTGGTGTCGCGCCAGTAGTTGAAGCTGCGCTCGCCGCGCGCATCGACCTCGATCATGTAAAGCCCTGGCATGCGGCCGGGGATCTGGCGCACCAGATCCAGGGCCAGGCCCTCGGCCGCCCAGCGCTCCATCAGGCCACGGCTGAGGCCGTCCTCGCCCAGGCCGGTGGCGTAGTGCACGGTGTAAGGCGCGGCGGCCTCGGCCTCGTTCTGGCCTGGGTCCGCAGCACAGCGCGCCAGATAGACGGCCGTGTTCAGGGTGTCGCCGCCAAAGCCTTGTTGCAGCGCGCCAAAGGCCGGGCCGACCAGCTCCAGCATGCATTCACCGAGCACCGCCACCTGCTTTGTTGAAGCTACCCTCATGGAATCCCTTAGTGATTTGGAACGCTGTTTCGTTATTCTATTTGCGAGCGAACGAATTTCGAAACAAGGGCTGACCCTGATGCGCCAAGGCTGCGGCCGCGCGCGTGCCGGGGCAGACCCTCCCTCACTCGCCCGGAGACGCCCCCTATGTTTTGCCCCCGCTTCAAGATCCTGCCCGCCGCCGCCTTGCTGGCCCTGGCGCTGACCCAGCCGGCCGCCCAGGCCCTGACTCTGCGCGCCGCCGATGTGCACAACAGCAATGAGTACCCGACCGTGCTGGCGCTCAAACGCATGGGCGAGCTGCTGGAGCAGCGCAGCGCCGGGCGCATCAAGCTCAAGGTTTTCAACAAGGGCGCGCTGGGCACCGAGAAGGAAACCATCGACCAGCTCAAGATCGGCGCGCTTGAGCTGACCCGCGTGCACATCAGCCCCATGAACGCCATCTGCCCGCAGACCCAGGTGCCGACCATGCCCTTCTTGTTCCGCTCGGTCGCGCAGATGCGCCGTGCGCTGGACGGCCCGGCCGGCGAGGAGATCCTGCGCGCCTGCGAGCCGCAGGGTTTCATCGGCCTGGCCTTTTACGACAGCGGCGCCCGCTCCATTTATGCCCGCAAGCCGATCAAGACCCCGGCCGATGCCAAGGGCTTGAAGATCCGCGTGCCGCAGTCGGACCTCTGGGTGGCGGTGGCCGCGGCCCTGGGCGCCAATGCCACGCCCATGCCGGTGGGCGAGGTCTACACCGGGCTCAAGACCGGCCTGGTCGATGCAGCCGAGAACAACCTGCCCTCGTTTGAAGGCTTCAAGCATTTCGAGGCGGTCAAGTTCTACTCCCGCACCGAGCACTCCATGGCGCCCGAGCTGCTGCTGATGAGCAAAAAGGTCTACGACGGCCTGCCGCCCGCCGACCAGCAGCTGATCCGCGCCGCGGCCAAGGAATCGGTCGCCTTCCAGCGCCTGCGCTGGGACGAGCAGGAGGCGAAATCGCTGGCCTTGGTGAAAGCCGGCGGCGCGCAGATCGTCGACGTGGACAAGAGCGCCTTCCAGGCTGTGATGCCGCCGGTCTACGCCCGCTTCATGAACACGCCGGAGCTGCAGCGCCTGGTCAAGACCCTGCAGGAGACACCGTGAACGTCCCCGCATTCACGCGCATGTGTGCCGCCCTGTCCAAGCTGGCGCTGGTGGCCGCCGTGGTCTGCCTGATCGCGGTGCTGCTGTGTGTGCAAGCCCAGGTGCTGGGCCGTTATGTCTTCAACGACACGCCCACTTGGACCGAGGGCCTGGCCATGCTGCTGGTGCTCTATGTCACGGCCTTCGGCGTGGCCGTGGGCGTGCGCGATGCCGGCCACATCGGCCTGGAGTCTTTGCTGGTGCTTCTGCCCGAGCGCTGGCGCTTGCGCCTGGAGCTGTTGGTCCATGCCTTGGTGGCGGGCTTTGGTGCGCTGATGGCGCAGTCGGGCTGGGTCTGGACGCAGCTGAAGTGGAGCGAGCCCAAGCCCATGCTGGGCGTGCCCGAGGGCCTGGACTACCTGCCGCTGCTGATCGCCGGCGTGCTCATCGTGCTGTTCTCGCTGGAGCACATGCGTGCGCTCTGGCGCGGTGAGGCGGTACGCCCGTCCTGGTACTGAACCCAGCGCAGCGCGACGCCTGGCGAAGCCTGCCCCCCCTTTTTGATTCACAAGGATTTGATGCGATGGAACTCTGGGTTCTGGGACTGAGCTTTGCCCTCTTGCTGCTGCTGGGCGTGCCGGTGGCTTTTGCCATCGGCCTGTCCTCGGTGGCCACCATGCTGGCGGCCGATCTGCCGCTGGCCCTGGTCTTTCAGAAGATGGTCGGAGGCATGCAGGTCTTCTCCTTCCTGGCCATTCCCTTCTTCGTGTTCGCCGGCGAGCTGATGCTCTACGGCGGTATTGCCGACCGCATCGTGCGCTTCGCCAACAGCCTGATCGGCCATGTGCGCGGCGGTTTGGGCATGAGCAATGTGCTGGGCTGCACCTTGTTCGGAGGCGTGGCGGGCTCTCCGCTGGCCGATGTCTCGGCCATGGGCTCGGTGATGATTCCGCTGATGAAGAAAGAGGGCTACCACGCTGACTACGCGGTCAATGTGACCACGCATGCGGCCCTGGTCGGCGCCCTGATGCCAACCTCGCACAACCTCATCATCTTCGTGCTGGCCGCCTCCGGCATCGCCTCGGTCAGTGTCTTCGGCCTGATCCTGGCGGCGCTGATTCCGGCCTTGTTGCTGACTCTGGCCAATTTGGCCGCAGCCTACGGTGTGGCGGTGCGGCGTGGCTATCCCACACATGGCGCCTTCCCGGGCTGGGCGGCGGTGGGCCGCGCTTTTGTCGGCGCCCTGCCGGGCCTGCTGGTGGTGGTGATCATCCTGGCCGGCATCCTCAGCGGGGTCTTCACCGCCACCGAGTCGGCCGCCACGGCGGTGTTCTGGGCCCTGGGGGTGACGGTCTTCGTCTACCGCTCACTGAGCTGGCAGAACTTCCTCAAGGCCTGTGCCAAGGCCTGCAAGACCACCGGTGTGGTGTTGCTGCTGATCGGCATCTCCTCGGCCTTCGGCTACTTCATGGCCTTGTACGAGGTGCCGCAGCGCACCGGGGAGCTGATGCAGAGCGTCAGCCAGAACCCCTGGGTGATCTTTCTGATGGTCAACCTGCTGCTCTTCGTGCTCGGCACCTTCCTGGACATGGCGGCCACCATCCTGATCTGCACGCCGATCTTTCTGCCCATCTGCCAGCAGTACGGCATGGACCCGCTGCAGTTCGGCATCCTGATGCTGATCAACTGCGCCCTGGGCCTCAACACGCCCCCGGTCGGCAGCACCCAGTTCGTCGGTTGCGCCATCGGCGGGATCTCGGTCGGCCAGGTCATGCGCTCGATCTGGCCCTTCTACGGCGCCTTGCTGGCCACGCTGGCGCTGGTGACCTTTGTGCCGGCGATCTCGCTCTGGCTGCCTGCGCTCATGAAGTGAGCGGGCGGCGCTCACTTGCATATACAGAATGTGGCAATTTGCCTTCAAACCCCGTCTTCATATGGCTTTCTAACCGACTGCTACTGACTTGGACTCAAATTTGGATTCACGCAGGCTCCCGGTGCCTTTTCGGGATCGTCAGCTCGAGTTGGCTTGGGCATGCGGCTTGTACGCGCTTGAGACCGACGCTCTAGCCGGCGATATTGCGGCATTTCCTTGGGCGCTCTCCCCTCAGGCAGCTTTGAACTCTCGGTATGCCGCATCCCAATCGACGCGCGGAAACGCGAATTTGACCGACTTAAGGACGTCGTCACGATTCAGGGCATAGGGCTCTCTGAACCGCCCCAGGTTTGACGAGGCTCCTAGTCGACATGTCGCATTCAATGGGTTGATCAACCGAGTATTGAAGGAGCCGAAGAGGACCGACTACTTTGTCGTGCCCGAGTTAAGTGTTCCATTGCGGTGGGCTCTTCGTGCTTCGCGCAAGCTTGTGGCCAAAGGTGTTTTTATGCTGGGCGATGCTGAGCACCACCGCGATCGCGCTACCCGGAAGCTGCGGAACGACATCTTGATTCACTGAATTCATATTGGCCGGGCTATGCGAGCAGCGTTATGGTGCTTCAGCCCAAATTGGAATCAGCGCATGGCGAGCGACAAGAGTAGAAAAAGCTCATGGGCAAGAAGGGTGTGCTCTACAAACACAGGTGAGAAGGCGAAGCCCACGCTGTACGGGCACCGTCACTTCTTTTCTGAGCATGGCGTTCCGGCCAGAGCGGATATCTCAGTGATCGCCAGGCGACACTTCGACACAGCAGCCGTTGCCTGGACTGCGACGGCACCCACTTCCGGTTCGCTTGAATTAGCCCGAAGCGCGGTTCAAATTTGTCCGCGTCAACCGGTATGCTGTGCGCATTCATTCTCTGAAACGGCCCTGCCTTGAAAAATGCCGCCGACTATGTCGCCAAGGGGCGCCAGAAGGTCTCAACCTTGCGATTCCTTGGAATTTTTGCATTGCTGGCACTTGCCGGTTTTGCTATCGAAATAGTGCCTTGGGTTGACACCAACGTTGTCGCCCCGCTTACTGAGGGAATTACCTGGGTGTGCGCAAAGCTGATTCTTGCTTTCGGTGGCGTGGCCCAGGTCCATTCAAATGTCATTCAGTATCCTGGCGGCTTCTCGATCAGGGTGTCGAACGGATGCAGTGGGCTGGAAGGCCTGATTCTGCTGTTCTCGGCCATTCTGGCTTTTCCGGCCAAGTTGGCTTACAAGGCACTCGGGCTGCTGCTGGGTACCGTGGCGATCATGGGGCTCAATATTGTTCGCGTGATCAGTCTGTACTATCTCGGTCAATACTCAACGGAATGGTTCAACTGGGCTCATCTATATGCCTGGGACGTTCTCATCATGATTGACGGACTTGTGGTTTTCATCCTGTGGCTGCGCCAAATACCACGGGGCCATTGACGCGATGAACAACTGGCTACGTCGCCGCACACCTGCTGGGATTCTGACTCGAATACTGTTGCTTATAGTGCCGGTATTCCTGCTCTGGCAGTGGATGCTCCCCTACGTGATGGAGTTGATGATCAACACGTCAGACATCTTCTGGCCCGGCCTATTTACCCATGGCGTGGTGCGGGTGGGCGGTAAGGCCATGGGAGACTGGGTCTTGCATACCGGTTGGGCACGGGAAGGAGCACCGGCCGATTTGGTTACCCTTCGTTTGAGCGGCCAGGCACTCAGGCGCATGGTGGTCGGCCTGCCACTGCTCATCACATTGCTCGCTGCCACATCGCCCGGGCACTGGCGCCGGGGCGTCCTGGGCATTGTCTTGCTGCTGGCCATCTCCTGGCTCTCGATCACAGGCTGGGCCTGGCATCAGTTGGCGGTCATGACGGGAACCACGCCCAGTTTTGTCGATGACACCGCCATGCCGCCGCCCTTTCGCCTCGCGATCGAAGCCTACCCGGCGTGGCAGTATTACCTGAGTGGCTACTTGGCCTATCTAGGCGTCTTGGTCATCCCGTTCATCGGGCCCATCGTCGTGTGGGCCGCCCTGTGCCGCCGGCAACTTGCCCGCTTGGTCATAAGGCTTCAGCACCACCGGCGGTTTCAAGCAAGCTGAACCATCCGCGATGGATGACAGCGCTTTCCAGAAAGCCGGCACATGTGAATGAGACCATGCAAAAAAAACGGCCCCCATGAGGGGCCGATTCCTGCTCCAACCCGCTTCAGGTGAGAGGTTGCGACTTAAGCCTGCCGGCGGCGGATGGCGCCGATGCCAACCGCCAGCAGCAAGCCGGCAAAGGCAATCTTTGCCCACTCCCCCAAGGTGGGGGCCGGAACCGGGGCCGGAGTACCAAAGTCGCCACCGTGGGGATTGGCCACGCCCGTGGGGCCAATCAGGGTCGTGACCGCCGTTCCTGGATTGATGCTGCAGAACTTACCGGCGGAGTAGTCAGCGCCGTAAAGAGTTCCCCCCGTGTCAAAACCGATGCTCATGACATCAGTACAAGGGCCAGAAAATGTGGCGACCAGCGTGCTGGCGCCAGTGCCGGTATTGATCGTATAAAGGCGCGGCCCATCCACGCCATAAAGCACGCCGCCGCCGCTGAATGCGATGTCCATCCAACCGCCCGCAGGCGTGCCGTTCCCGACCAGCGTCACTGCGCCAGACGCCTTGTTGACGGTGTACAGGCCGGTACCCGTGGAGACCGTCCAAAGTGCCCCGGAAGCATCAAACGTGATACCAAAAATCGAGATCCCCATATTCCCCACAGTCGTCAGAGCCCCGGTCGACTTATTGACTGTGGCCAGGGTGGTACCGTAGGTGGCATATAGGATATTGCTTGTCGGGTCTTCGGCAACACCGTAGGTCCCGGCATGGCCGGTCGGTCCGACGACGGTTCCAACCCCGGTCGTGCTATCGATGGTGCCGATGTTGGTTCCACCGAAAGTTGTCCAGTACGGCGCCGCAATTGCCTGTTGCGCTAGGCAGAGTGCCAAGCAACCGACCAAGGCACTGATTGATTTTCCTGCTGACACCTGCATGGATACTCCAATGATTGATTGAAAAGGGAGAAAGCACCTGGCCAAGAATTTGGCCCTAATGATTCTAGGGGGAACGGAGAGTCGCAACCGGCCAGTCGGACAGACCCGTGTCAACAATTCTGCCGTTTCGCGAAGCAGATTTGCGGCAATTGGCGTCGAGTGCGTTAGAACTTACAGTCGAGATGGGTTTCGTCGCGATTCAATTTTTCCAAGCGGTGCACTTGCTGAATCGCCCATGGATTCGTTGAGGCGGTTCGGTCTAATTCAGACTGTCACGGGCGGAGCTCGAATGGTGAGTTGCCGGTAGTCGTTTGCCTCAGCCTCTGCAGGCGGGATGTAGCCGATAGTTGTTGAACCAGGCCACACATGCCAGCGTGGCCAGTTTTACAGCTTCCTTTGTTTTCCAGGGCGCGCGACGGTGAATCAATTCGGCTATGTAGAGCCCGTTGATCGTCGCTGACAGCGCATTGCCGTAGTTATCACTCTTGCTGCCTATGGACGGTTCGACACCAGCTTTGGCCAAGAGCTCGATGTACCGAATGGAAACGTACTGGCCAAATGCCGGTGGACGATCCTGGAATTGACTCTACTTTCCGATGCAGAATTTGCTGAAGATCTCGCCGAGCAAGTCGTCCGCCGAAAAGGCCCCGGTGATTTCACCCAGGGCGTCGTGGGCGAGGCGCAGTTCTTCGGCCAGCAGGTCCAGCGCCGGCGGCTGCTGGTGGGCCACGGCCTGGGCCATGTCCAGGTGTTCCCGTGTGCGGCGCAGGGCCTGCACATGACGCTCGCGGGCGATGTAGAGGCCTTCGGGCGTGGCTTGCCAGCCCACCTGCTGCAGCAGGCGCTGGCGCAGGGCTTGCAGGCCGGCGCCGGACTTGGCGGACAGGCTCAGCGCACCCTCGGGCACCGGCGCGGCATTCGGCGCATCGCTCTTGTTGAACACTTGCAGGATGCGCTCGGCTGACACGTTAGCCAGACGGGCTGAAATCAAACGGTCTTCACCCTCGTAGTCGGCCTGGCCGACGCGGGTCAGGTCGTGCAGGAAGAGGATGACGTCGGCATCGGCAATCGCCTCCCAGCTGCGCGCCACGCCGATGCGTTCGACCTCGTCCTCGGTGTCGCGCAGACCGGCGGTGTCGCTGATGTGCAGGGGCACGCCTTCGATCTGTATGGTCTGGCTGACCTTGTCGCGCGTGGTGCCCGGGATGGGCGTGACGATGGCCAGCTCGGCGCCGGCCAGGGCGTTCAGCAGCGAGCTCTTGCCCACATTGGGCTGGCCGGCCAGCACCACCTTGATGCCCTCGCGCAGCAAGGCGCCCTGGCGAGTACGGTCCAGCACGGCGTCCAGGCGCTGCTGCAGGCGGCTCAGGCGGCCGAGTGCGTCGGCTTGCTGCAGGAAATCAATCTCTTCTTCGGGGAAGTCCAGGGTCGCCTCGACCAGCATGCGCAGCTTGATCAGGGCGTCGCACAGCTCGCCCACCTCTCCCGAGAGCGCGCCGCCCAGCGCCCGGCTGGCGCTGCGGGCCGCGGCCTCGGTGCTGGCGTCGATCAGGTCGCTGACGGCCTCGGCCTGGGCCAGGTCCAGCTTGCCGTTGAGGAAGGCGCGCTGGGTGAACTCACCCGGTTCGGCCAGGCGCAGGGCCAAGCCCTGTTCGCGCCCCGCTTCCAGGCAGCGCGCCAGCAAGAGTTGCAGCACCACCGGGCCGCCGTGGGCCTGCAGTTCCAGCACATGCTCGCCGGTGTAGGAATGCGGCGCCGGGAACAGCAGGGCCAGGCCTTGGTCGATGGCCGCACCGGCCGCGTCGCGAAAAGGCAGGTATGTGGCCTCGCGCGCCTTCAGGGCCTTGCCGCAGACAGCAGCCACCAAGGGGGTCAGGTCTTGCGGGGACGAGACCCGAACGATGCCGACGGCGCCTCGACCGGGTGCGGTGGCGATGGCGGCAATGGGGTCGTGGTGGCGGGAGAGCATGCTGAATTATCGGTGGCCTGTACCAAGCGAAGACGCCGGCGTTGCTTTGTGCAACGTCGGCGTCAAGTCTTCAGTATGTGGCGCGGGGGAGGCCGGGGCCCAGCGCTCGCGTGAGCCTGGATCTCGGGCCTGGGTCCATCGTCCGGAGGCGGCGATGAAACTCTGCCCCGCATGATCGGATTGGAGGCTTATCTCGCTCAAGAAAAAAGCCCCCAGCTATGGGGTAGCTGGGGGCTTCGTGAACTATTGCAAGTGCCGGGCACTTGCGAGGGGCTGGAGCAGACCTAGTTTTGCACGCCCAGTTTCTTGTTGATGTACCACTGCTGGGCGATCGACAGGATGTTGTTCACCAGCCAGTACAGCACCAGGCCCGAGGGGAAGATGAAGAACATGAAGCTGAAGGCCAGCGGCATGATCCACATCATCTTGGCCTGCATCGGGTCCGGCGGCGTCGGGTTCAGCCAGACCTGGAACAGGCTGGAGGCCGTCATCAGCAGGGGCAGGATGAAGTAGGGGTCCTTGACCGAGAGGTCGGTGATCCAGCCCAGCCAGGGCGCGCCACGCATTTCCACGGTGGACAGCAGCACCCAGTACAGGCCCATGAAGAAGGGCATCTGCAAGAAGATGGGCAGGCAACCGCCGATGGGGTTGACCTTCTCCTCGCGGTAGATCTTCATCATCTCCTGCTGCATCTGCTGCGGCTTGTCCTTCAGGCGCTCGCGCATTTCCTGAATCTTGGGGCCGACAGCCTTCATCTTCGCCATGCTCTTGTAGGCGCTGGCATTGAGCCAGTAGAAGGCGATCTTCAGCAGCACCACCAGGGCGATGATGGCCCAGCCCCAGTTGCCCAGGATGGAGTGCAGCTTTTCCAGCAGCCAGAACAGGGGCTTGGCCAGGATGGCGAAGATGCCGTAGTCCTTCACCAGCTCCAGGCCCGGGGCCAGAGCGGCGAGCTTGTTTTCTTCCTGCGGGCCGACAAACAGCTGGTCCAGCTTGGTGGCGGTGGCGCCCGGTGCCAGCTGGGGCAGGGTGAAGACCATGCCGACGGCGTACTGCTCGGGAGCGGCGCCCTTGACCTTGTTGACGAAGAACTCGCGCGGCACGGCTTCGTTGTGCAGCCAGGCGCTGGCGAAGTAATGCTGGACCATGGCCACCCAACCGTCATTGGCGGTCTTGTCGTGGTCGGTCTTGCCCTTCTCGATGTCCTTGAACTCGAACTTCTGGAACTTGTTCTTGTCGTTGTAGATCGCCGGGCCGGTGAAGGTGCCGGTGAAGGCGGTACCGCCAGGGCCGGCCACGCCGTCGCGCACCAGCTGCACATAGACCTGCGGGGTCAGCGGGGCCGCGCCCTTGTTGATGACCTCGTGCTTGACGCCGATGACGTAGTCGCCGCGCTTGAAGCTGTAGGTCTTCACATAGACGACGCCGCCGACTTCGGCCGACTCCAGGCGCACCAGCAGCTCGTTGGCGCCATCGGCCAGCTTGCGCTCAGGTGTGGTCACCGTCATCAGCGTGTTGTGCGTGGGCAGCTGTTCGCCGCGCGTGCCGACCAGGCCGGTCTGGGCCTTGTAGCTTTGCGCAGCTGCGTCCATCAACACGATGGGCTTGGGCTCGACCTTGGGCTTGTCCTTCAGGCCCACGGCTTGCAGCAGCGGGTCGAACAGGCCGGGCTCGGGCGAAGCCAGGTACTTGGGCAGCTCGACATGGGTGACATCACCGCCCTGGGTGTCCAGGGTGATGGTCATGACATCGGTGCTGATGTTCAGCTTCTCGCTGCGGGTGGCGACGGGCGCACCCGGCACGGCCGTGGCGCCAACGGCCAGGCCCGCGGCAGCGGGCACACCCGGCTGCGCGGCGGAACCGGCGGCGGCCACCGGCTTGGCGGCCGGCGGGCTGAACATCGACGGATGTCCGTTGTGCTTTTGCCAGCCGTCCCAGAGCAGGACGAGGGACATGGTGAACACCACCCACAGGACGGTGCGGCGAATATCAGTCATGAGGAGGCTTCTGATTGGGTGGAATTGCGGGGGGAAGGGGAAGGCGAATTCGGCGCGCACAGCCCGAGTCGGCTGAACAGCGCAGGCGGATTGTCAGGCACAGCGTCATGACCGCCGGCACACAAAGGGTGGCAGCGCAACAGACGGTGCAGGGTCAGATAGCTGCCGGCGGCGGCGCCATGGCGCTGCAAGGCCTCGATCGAGTAGACCGAACAGGTCGGCTCGAAACGGCAGGCGCTGCCCAGCCAGGGGCTCAGCAGCAGGCGGTAGCCACGCACCAGGCCGACCAAAGCGCGCTGCGCAATCGAAGGGGCGGCGGGGTCGTGGGCCATGGCGGCTGGCAGGAATGCGGCAGCCGCTCAGGGCTGAGCCGGCGTGTTGCGTGGCAACAGGCGGTTCAGCAACTGGGCGAGTTCGGCATGCGCAGCAGCACGCAGCGCATCGGAGGCGGCGCTGGGGAACTGCTTGCGATCAAAAGGCGTGCGCAAACGCACCACCCACAGACCCGGCGGCAAAAGCGGCTGGTCGGCAAAGGCGGCGCGGATTTGGCGCTTCAGCAGGGAGCGCGTGACGGAGCGGCGGGCATGGCGTTTGGGCACGATGACCCCCAACCACTGGCCGTCCGGCAGTGCTTCATCCACAGGGCTGTGGGCTTCTTGTGCATTGCCTGTTGATAACTTGCCTGCAGCGGTGGATAAGACCTTGGCAGGCAGGCTCGGCGAGGCCGACAGATGGTGCACGGCGAAGTGACTGCTGCGCACGCGGCTGGGGCGACCCAGCACGCGTTCAAAGTCGGCCGATCGCACGATGCGGCCGATCATGATTCAGGAAGAAAGAACCTGAATTAGACAGCCAGACGCTTGCGGCCCTTGGCGCGGCGCGCGGCGATGACGGCACGGCCACCGCGGGTCTTCATGCGGACCAGGAAGCCATGGGTGCGGGCGCGACGGGTCTTGGATGCTTGGTAAGTACGTTTCATGATGGAGGCCTCTTGAGAAGGTCTAAGGTCGTCGGATGACGCTTTAGCTGTGGTTGGCGATCAATCGCCGGGTGCAAAACGAGTTGCGGATTGCACCTCAAGCGTCGGCTGGTTCAGGGCTGGTGCTCTGCAAGGCGATGGATCGCCCGGCGGGTTACAGCTCTTTCACCAACAGCCACTGATGTGTGCCGCGCCGGGGCGCCGCTCATGCGTTGGCAACATCGAAACCCTGTGCCGCCAGCGGACCTGTGTACAAGTCGCGCCGCCGGTGGCAGAAATTCGATGCTGCGTTCATTGCCAAGTTCGGCCAAAGCCGAAGTCAGCCATTGTCGCAAGGATGATTGCCTGGCGCCGGGTATGGGCTCACGGTTTTCGGATCCGCTGCTGTGGCTGGCATTTATGCAATGCCGCTCGCCAAGGCAGCAGGCCCAAGGAATGTGCCCACCTGTGCACCAAACACCCGACCCAAGGTCCGCAGCGTCCGGAAAACCCGCGATTACACCAAAGAATGCGGCCGCGGTCAATGCCCGGGCATTTGCCAGCGGGGTTTACCGGGGATTGACCGCGCCGAAAAATCTGTGGATAACCTTGGATCCGGCGGCCTTGAACCCGTACAATCTGGCCGCTCTAGAACAAGTTTTCCACAATGAGCGCAGACATGTTTGGCGCTGAGGGCATGAGCCCGCAGCCGGTGCCGGAGCAGGGCTTTGACCAGGGGTTCGACCTCTGGCAACGCGGCTGCGAGAGGCTGGCCGCCGAGTTGCCCGAGCAACAATTCAACACCTGGATCCGCCCCTTGCCGCCCGCCGTGGTGGCCGATGGCGCGGGTTCCGAAGGCCTGGTCGTCTCCCTGCGGGTGCCCAACCGCTTCAAGCTGGACTGGATCCGCAACCAGTACGCCGGCCGCATCGAATCCATCCTCAGCGAACTCGCTGGCAAGCCCGCCCGCCTGGAGCTGGCCCTGGCCGCCCGCGAACCGATGGCACCCATGGGCCGCCCGGCCACTTTGAGCTCGCCGTCCAGCCCGGCCATCTCGGTCGGCCAGGTGCTGCACAACGGCCTGCGCCCGGTTTCCCACCCGGCCGACCCGCGCCCTGACTCCCGCAGCGCCGCGGCCGGCGCGTCGCCCGCCCAGGCACAGCAGGCGGCCATGCCGGCTGCCAACCTGCCGCCGAGCGCCAGCCGCCACCGCATCAACAGCGCGCTGACCTTTGACAACCTCGTGCCCGGCCGCGCCAACCAGATGGCGCGCACCGCCGCCCTGCATGTGGCCGGCGCTCCGGGTGCCATGTACAACCCGCTGTTCATCTACGGCGGCGTCGGCCTGGGCAAGACCCATCTGATCCACGCCGTGGGCAATGCCTTGCTCAAGGACAAGCCCGATGCGCGCGTGCTGTATTTGCACGCCGAGCAGTTCATCTCCGACGTGGTGAAGAATTACCAGCGCAAGACTTTTGACGAGCTCAAGGCCAAGTACCACTCGCTCGACCTGTTGCTGATCGACGATGTGCAGTTCTTCGCCGGCAAGGAGCGCACGCAGGAGGAGTTCTTCAACGCCTTCGAGGCCCTGCTGGCCAAGCGCGCCCACATCATCATGACCAGCGACACCTACCCCAAGGGTCTGGCCGATATCGATGAGCGCTTGACCAGCCGCTTCGACGCCGGCCTGACGGTGGCCATCGAGCCGCCCGAGCTGGAAATGCGCGTCGCCATCCTGATCAAGAAGGCCGAGGCTGAAGCCACGCCCATGCCCGAGGACGTGGCCTTCTTCATCGCCAAGAACGTCCGCGCCAATGTGCGCGAGCTGGAAGGCGCCCTGCGCAAGGTGCTGGCCTACAGCCGCTTCAGCCACAAGGAAATCAACATCCAGCTGGCGCGCGAGGCGCTGAAAGACCTGCTCTCGATCCAGAACCGGCAGATCTCGGTGGAGAACATCCAGAAGACCGTGGCCGACTTCTACAAGATCAAGATCGCCGATATGTACAGCAAGAAGCGCCCGGCCAGCATCGCCCGGCCGCGCCAGATTGCCATGTACCTGGCCAAGGAGCTCACGCAGAAGAGCCTGCCCGAGATCGGCGAGCTCTTCGGCGGCCGCGACCACACCACCGTGCTGCACGCCGTGCGCAAGATCGGCGGCGAGCGCCAGAAGAACACCGAGCTGAACCAGCAGCTCCACGTGCTCGAGCAGACCTTGAAGGGTTGAAAAACCGCCGGGAGCGGCCAGCTCTTCAGGGCCCAGCCCCTCCCGGTGCGCCCACTGTGCAAAGACAGGGTTCCCACCCCCGGGAAACACCCCATTCCTGGGTCAAAATGCGGGTTGTTTCCGCGCGCGCGGTCTGAATGAAGCGTGCCAGTGGACTTGGGTTTGATCTCAGCGCCGCTGAACAGACCGACGTACGAACAAATAAGCAAGCAAGTAAGCAAACAAGCGACAGAGCGAGGTTGACATGATTGTGTTGAAAGCCACCCAGGACAAGGTGCTGAGCGCCCTGCAGGCGGTCGCCGGCATTGTGGAGCGGCGCCACACCCTGCCCATCCTCGCCAATGTGCTGATCCGCAAGACCGGCGGCCAGCTGGAGCTGACCACCTCCGACCTGGAGATCCAGGTCCGCACCTCGGCCGAACTCGGCGGCGACGCCGGCGACTTCAGCACCACGGTCGGCGCCCGCAAGCTGATCGACATCCTGCGCTCCATGCCCGCGGACCAGACCGTCTCGCTGACAGCCAATGGCTCCAAGCTGACCCTGCAAGGCGGCAAAAGCCGTTTCACCCTGCAGACCTTGCCGTCCGACGACTTCCCCCTGGTCCAGGAAGCGGCCGACTTCGGCCCCGCTTTCGCCGTGCCGCAGAAGACGCTCAAGCACCTGATCAACCAGGTGCACTTCTCCATGGCCGTGCATGACATCCGTTACTACCTGAACGGCATCCTGTTCGTCGCCGAAGGCAAGAACCTGACCCTGGTCGCCACCGACGGCCACCGCCTCGCCCTGGCCCAGGCCGAGCTGGAAACGGAAATTCCCAAGCAAGAAGTCATCCTGCCACGCAAGACCGTGCTGGAGCTGATGCGCTTGCTGAAAGACGGCGCCAAGGCCGACAAGGGTGGCGAGGGCGAAGAAGCCCCGATCGAAATGCGCTTCGCCGGCAACCAGGCCAAGTTCAGTTTCTCGGGCATGGAGTTCGTGACCAAGCTGGTCGAGGGCAAGTTCCCCGACTACAACCGCGTCATCCCCAAGAACCACAAGTTCAACGTCACCCTGGGCCGCCTGCAACTGCTGTCCAGCCTGCAGCGCGCCGCCATCCTGACCAGCGAGAAGTTCAAGGCCGTGCGCCTGTCCTTCGAGCCGGGCCTGCTGAGCATCGCCTCCAGCAACGCCGAGCAAGAGGAAGCCAAGGAAGAAATCGAAATCGATTACGGCGGCGACCTGATCGAAACCGGCTTCAACGTGACCTACCTGATGGACGCGCTGCAGAACATGAGCCAAGACATGGTCAGCATCGACCTGAACGACAGCTCCGCCAGCGCCCTGATCACCATCCCCGAGCAGACCGGCTTCAAGTACGTCGTGATGCCCATGCGGATCTAGGCCACAGCAAGAAAACCAACAGCGGGCGTGGGCTTCAGAAGCCCAGCCCGCTTCAGTGCTTTTAAGGGGCGGTATTTTTGCCCCGTGAGTGAGAGAGAGAGTTCCCGATGAGTGATGTGCCGAGCAACGAAACAAACCCCGAAGGCCTGACCGACAAGCAGCAGGCTGCCGCCGATGCGGACGTGAGCTCTGGCGCGGTCTACGGCGCCGATTCCATCCAGATCCTCGAAGGCCTGGAAGCCGTGCGCAAGCGCCCCGGCATGTACATCGGTGACACCTCCGACGGCACCGGCCTGCACCACCTGGTCTTCGAAGTGGTGGACAACTCCATCGACGAATCCCTGGCCGGCCATTGCGACGACATCGTCGTCACCATCCACACCGACAACTCCATCAGCGTCAGCGACAACGGCCGGGGCATCCCCACCGACGTCAAGATGGACGACAAGCACGAGCCCAAGCGCAGTGCCGCCGAAATTGCACTGACCGAGCTGCACGCCGGCGGCAAGTTCAACCAGAACAGCTACAAGGTCTCGGGCGGCCTGCACGGCGTGGGCGTGTCCTGCGTCAACGGCCTGTCCAAGAGCCTGCGCCTGACCGTGCGCCGCGAGGGCAAGATCCACCAGCTGGAGTTCAAGCAAGGCGTGCCGCAAGACCGCGTGCTGGAAATGCGCGAAGGCTTCGAAGTCAGCCCCATGAAGATCGTCGGCGACACCGACAAGCGCGGCACCGAAGTCCACTTCGTGCCCGACACCGAAATCTTCCAGACCAACAACGAGTTCCACTACGACATCCTGGCCAAGCGCCTGCGGGAACTCAGCTTCCTGAACAACGGCGTCAAGATTCGCCTGGTCGACGAGCGCAACAACAAGGAAGACAACTTCGCCTATGCCGGCGGCGTGAAGGGTTTCGTTGAGTTCATCAACAAGGGCAAGAACACCCTGCACCCGACCATCTTCCACGCCCAGGGCGACAAGATCAGCGAGAACGGCACCAATGTCGGCGTCGAAGTCTCCATGCAGTGGAACGAGAGCTACAACGAAAACGTGCTCTGCTTCACCAACAACATCCCGCAGCGCGACGGCGGCACCCACCTGACTGGCCTGCGCGCCGCCATGACCCGGGTGCTCAACAAATACATCGCCGACAACGACCTGGCCAAGAAAGCCAAAGTCGAAGTGGCCGGTGACGACATGCGCGAAGGCCTGGCCTGCGTGGTGAGCGTCAAGGTGCCCGAGCCCAAGTTCAGCTCGCAGACCAAGGACAAGCTGGTCTCCAGCGAAGTGCGCGCCCCGGTGGAAGACATCGTCAGCCGCCTGCTGACCGACTTCCTGCTCGAGAACCCGATCGACGCCAAGATGATCTGCGGCAAGATCCTCGACGCCGCCCGCGCCCGCGAAGCCGCCCGCAAGGCCCGCGAAATGACCCGCCGCAAGGGCGTGCTCGACGGCCTGGGCCTGCCCGGCAAGCTGGCCGACTGCCAGGAAAAAGACCCCGCCCTGTGCGAGATCTACATCGTGGAGGGTGACTCCGCCGGTGGCTCCGCCAAGCAAGGGCGTGATCGCAAGTTCCAGGCCATCCTGCCGCTGCGCGGCAAGATCCTGAACGTCGAGAAAGCGCGTTATGAAAAGCTGCTCACCAGCAACGAAATCCTGACGCTGATCACCGCACTGGGCACAGGCATCGGCCGCGGCGCCGGCAGTGACGACTTCAACCCCGACAAGCTCCGCTACCACCGCATCATCATCATGACCGACGCGGACGTGGACGGCGCCCACATCCGCACCTTGCTGCTGACCTTCTTCTACCGCCAGATGCCCGAGCTCTGCGAGCGCGGCCACATCTACATCGCCCAGCCGCCGCTCTACAAGGTCAAGGTCGGCAAGCATGAGCAGTACCTGAAGGACGGCCACGAGCTCGACGGCTTCCTGCTCAAGATCGCCATGCAAGACGCCCACCTGCACACCGGCATCGGTGACCAGGTGCTCAGCGGCGAGGCCCTGGAAACCCTTGCCCGCCAGTACGTGGCCGCCGAAAGCGTGATCACCCGCCTGTCCAACTGGATGGACTTTGAAGCGCTGCGCGTGCTGTCCGGTGGCCTGGCCATCAACCTCGACAGCAAGGAAGCCTCGGAAGCCGCCGCCGCCGCCATGCAGGCCGCCCTGCACCAGGCCGAAGTCAGCAGCGAGTACGACGAACGCAGCGACAAGCACCTGCTGCGCATCAGCCGCAAGCAACACGGCAACACCCGCTCCAGCATCATCAATGCCGACTTCGTGCACAGCGCCGACTACGAAGTGCTCAGCACCGCCGGCACCTCCTTCAAGGCCTTGATGGCCGAAGGCGCCACCGTGCGCAAGGGCGATGGCGAAAAGGCCAAGGAAAGCAAGGTCAGCGACTTCCGCGCCGCCATGGCCTGGCTGATGCAGCAAGCCGAGAACTCCGTCGGCCGTCAGCGTTACAAGGGTCTGGGCGAAATGAACCCCGAGCAGCTCTGGGAAACGACGATGGACCCCAACGTCCGCCGCCTGCTGCGAGTGCAGATCGACGACGCCATCGAAGCCGACCGCGTGTTCACCATGCTGATGGGCGACGACGTGGAGCCGCGCCGCGATTTCATTGAGACGAATGCGCTCCGGGCGGGGAATATCGACGTTTGACTTTGCCGCTCTGCGCGCGCAATTTCTGTAGGGCCCGCCTTTGTGCGGGCTTTTTTCTTGCAGGATGCAGTTGCTACCGACGCGCATTCACTTCTTAGGTGAGAGCAGCTGGTAACCTATCTTCTGTACGTCATCAAACACAAAAATGGGGAGGCGGCATGGCCGTTGTGCGTCAAGGAAAACTTGAACAGTTGCTGCTGAATTTGTTGCCGGTTGATGGCAGCAACCTTGCCAATGGCCAGTTGCTTTCGCGTTGGGTTGATGCAGCAAAGGCGGAAGGTGAAACAGTCACAGAAGCTGATTTCACAACCGTTCGTGAAGCCTTGCTGGTCCGTGGCTTGGTCGTCAAGGGCAAGGGCCGAGGTGGCGCAACAGGCCGGGCCTCCAGCGCTGCGCCCGATGCTGAGGATTTTGAACTGCTGACGGGCCAGGTCGAAGCGACTGCTTCGATCGGTCAAGCCAAAACCGGTGCAACACGCAAACCCAAAGCCAGTGCCAAACCTCGCACCTTGGCCGATGAGGCCGCTCAAGTCATCAGCTACAGGCACACGGACAAACGCAAGAACAACCCTGAAGTCGGGCTCGTCAGCGAGGCCAGCGACCCGCAGCAGCCCAAGAAGGAATGGGCCTACAACCCTCACCTGGACCCCGTACTGAACTTCGACTCCAGCCGCTCTGAGCTGGAGAGCCAGGTTGCCGACGCGCTGGCCTCGGGCGACGCTGCAACGATGAAGGCCGCGCTGGAAGAAATTCAACGGCGCGGCGCACCATACCTGCAATGGGCCGGCAAGGCCGAGCGCACCAGTTTTGAAGTGGACACCGTCAGCCTGCACGTGCACGAGCGCATCGATCCGATGAGCATCCTGTCGGCTGTGCGCAAGGGCGGCGGTGTCGACAAGAAGGGAAAGACTCTCGACGAGACCCAGCGGCGCCAAGCCAGCCTGTTCGAGGCGCCGTTCGAGAACCTGCCGCTGCGTGACGCGGTGGACTTCTACCGCCACGACAAGGGCTGGGCCAACCGCCTGGTCAGCGGCGACAGCCTGCAGGTGATGAACAGCCTCCTGGTTAAGGAAGGCATGGCCGGTCAGGTGCAGATGGTCTACATAGACCCGCCCTACGGCATCAAGTACGGCAGCAACTTCCAGCCCTTCGTCGGCAAGCGCGACGTCAAAGACAGGAGCGACGCCGACCTGACCCAAGAGCCCGAGATGATCAAGGCGTTTCGGGACACCTGGGAGCTCGGGCTGCATTCGTACTTGTCATACCTGCGAGATCGCCTTCTCGTGGCCAAAGAGCTGCTCAACGAAAGTGGCAGCGTCTTCGTCCAGATCTCCGATGAGAACCTGCATCACGTGCGAGAAGTCCTGGACGAGGTATTCGGCGCGAAGAACTTTGTCTCAATCATTACTGTCGCGAAGACCAGCAGCGCTACGAGTGAGTTGCTCGCAGGCGTTTCCGACTACGTCGTTTGGTATGCACGCGACGTCGATGTCGTGAAGTTCCGAGAGCTGTACCAGACGAAGGAAGTCGGAGGCGCCGGGGCCGCCCAGTACTCGCTGATTCAACTTGCCACTGGAGAGCGACGCAGGATTTCGGACCTCAGTTCCTCGACCGGTTCCGTTGCGAATCTCGGGCGTGTTTTCCGCATGGACAACATGACTAGCCAGCGCCCGCCCGGCGACTTTCCGGTGGACATCATGGGTAGGTCTTTGCAGCCTTCCAACGGCTATTGGAAGACCGGTGAGACAGGCATCAAGGCGCTCACGAAGGCGGGCCGACTTGGCCTGATCGGTAACACGCTCTGCTATGTCCGCTTCATCGAAGATTTTCCGGTCTACCCGTATTCGAACCTTTGGACCGATACCGTCACCTCCGGTTTCTCTGACAAGAAGGTCTATGTCGTCCAAACCAACGTCACCATCGTCGAACGGTGCATGTTGATGACAACCGACCCCGGTGATCTGGTCCTCGACCCTACCTGCGGCTCAGGGACTACGGCCTTCGTGGCAGAGCGTTGGGGCCGCCGCTGGATCACCTGTGACACTTCTCGGGTGGCAGTCACCTTGGCGAAGCAGCGTTTGATGACTGCCAGCTTCGACTACTACGAACTGGCGTACCCGCACGAGGGTCTGAAGGGCGGTTTCATCTACAAGACGGTGCCGCACATCACGCTGAAGTCGATCGCCAACAACGTTGACATCGATTCGATCTACGCGCGGTTGCACCCGGCCATCGAAGAAGCCCTAGCGGCCCTGAACAGCGCGTTCGCAAAGCACGCGCCGCTGGATCTGCTGACCGTGACTGATGGTGTGCGCAAGGGGCAAAAACTGAAGCTAGGTGCCAAAGGCGTAGCGCTACACGAGTGGGAGGTGCCATTCCCAGGCGACGAAGGAGCGCTGCCCTCGGGGTGGCCACCCGCGCTGCGCGAGCCCTTCGACGCCTTCCACACCGCTCGCCAACGCATGCAGGCGGAGATGGACCGCTCCATCGCCGCCAACGCCGAGAACGAGACGCTGTACGACCAGCCCGAGAAGAGCAGGACCAAGCTGCGCATCACCGGCCCGTTCACGGTGGAAGCGGTGCCCTTCCCAACCGTGCTGAGCCTGGAAGCAGCCGAGGGTGGCGCATCGGCCACGCCCACCGAAGACCAGGCCTACCAGACCAGCATTGCCCGCAGCGGCGAGAGCAACCGCCAGCAGCAGTGGCGCGATGAGCTGCTGAAGACCGGTATCCGCGGCAAGGGCGGCCAGAAGCTGGAATTCGCCGAGCTGGAGGTGATGGCCGGCACCACCTGCCTGCATGCCACCGGCACGCTGGCCGAGACGGGCGAGCGGGTGGTGGTGAGCTTTGGCCCCGAGCATGGGGCGCTGGAGCAGCGCCAGGTGGAGCACGCGCTGACCGAAGCTGGCGAGTTGTTCCCGCGGCCGAAGATGATCGTGTTCTGCGCCTTCACCTTCGACCCAGAGGCGGCCAAGGACATCGACGCACTGAAGGGCATCACCGCGCTGAAGGCGCAGATGAACACCGACCTGCTGACCGAGGACCTGAAGAAGGCCCGCAGCAGCAACCAGAGCTTCTGGCTGATGGGTCAGCCCGACGTGGCGTTGACGCAGACCGCCAACGGCCTGTGGCAGGTGGAGGTCAACGGCTTCGACTACTTCGACACCGTCAAGGGCGAGTTGATCTCCGGCGGCAAGGGCAAGATTGCCATGTGGAGCCTCGACACTGACTACGACGGGCGCAGCCTGTTCCCGCATCAGGTGTTCTTTCCCATGGCCGGCAAGGACGAGGGATGGAAGAAGCTGAAGAAGACTATCCGCGCCGAGCTGGATGAGTCGATGCTCGACCAGTTCCACGGCACCGTGTCTCTGCCTTTTGAGGCCGGAAAACACGGCAAAGCGGCGGTGAAGATTGTTGATGACCGTGGGATCGAGTCGCTGAAGATCTTGCCACTGGTGACGGGCGCTGCCGCATGAAGCGCCCCGGCAACGTCATCATCAACTCGCCCTTCGTCGTCCCGCAGCTCCACTGGCAGCAGCAGAACGACGGCAGCCTTGCGCTGATCGAAGGCCGCCGGCCGGCCAGCTACGAAATCTATGACGTTCGCAACAACACGCGGCGCGTGGAGGTGCTGGAGCAGGTCAACGAAATCCGTAACCGCATCGATGCCTGGCGCGCCGATGACTACCCTGGCGTGACGGCGGTAACGCGCCAGTTGCTGGAGCATTGGCGAGACCAGTCGCCCGGGGTGCGCACCAATTCCTTCTACTACTGCCAGCTGGAGGCGGTGGAGACGCAGATTTGGTGGTTGGAGGCCGCAGCCTCGTACCGGCAGGGCGTGTTTTTGCAGGGCGATGGCGGCCCGTTCGAGCGGGTGTGCAACAAGATGGCCACCGGCTCGGGCAAAACCGCAGTGATGGCCATGCTCATCACCTGGCAGGTGCTGAACGCTGTCACCTACCCAAAACGCTACAAGGATTTCTCTCGCGCTGTCTTTGTGGTGGCGCCGGGCCTGACCGTCAAGGGCCGGCTGAAGGTTCTGTACCCCGGCGAGCCGGGCAATGCCTACGACGAGTTCAGCACCTGCCCATCCGACGCACTGCGCAGCAAACTCAACCAGGCGGAGATCCTGGTGGAGAACTGGCACACGCTGATGCCTCTGAAGGAACCCGACCGTTCGGTGGTGAAGAAGGGCAAGGAGCCCGACGAGGTCTTCACCAAGCGGGTGCTGGGCAAGCTGGCCCAATTCAAGGACATCGTCGTCATCAACGACGAGGCCCACCACGCCTACCGCAAGCCGGCCGACATCAAGATCAGCAAGGCCGAGGCGGAGCGGCTGGGCATTGACCTGGATGAGGCCACGCGCTGGATCGAGGGGCTGGACCGTATCCACAGGACCCGGCGCATCCAGCGCTGCTTCGACCTGTCGGCCACCCCCTTTGCGCCTACCGGCAAGACGAACACCGAGGAGGGGCTATTCACCTGGGTGGTGAGCGACTTCGGCCTGAACGACGCCATTGAAGCTGGCCTGGTCAAGACGCCTCGGGTGGTGGTGCGTGATGATGCGTTGCCCAACGCGCAGACCTATCGGTCCAAGCTCTATCACCTGTACCGCGAACCCGAGGTGCAAGAGGACTTGAACCGCCGCGGCGCCGAGCCGCACGAGGCCTTACCCAAGCTGGTGCAGGACGCCTACACGCTTCTGGGCGCCGACTGGCGCGCCGCACTGCTGGACTGGCGCGCTGCCGGTCACGCCTCCCCTCCGGTGATGCTGACCGTCTGTAACCGCGTGGAAACGGCCGCGCGCATTGAGCACTACCTCAACCATGGTGACGCCCACTGGACCGAGCTGAAGGCGCCGGAGCGCACGCTGCGTGTCGATTCCAAGGTGTTGGAGAAGGCCGAGATCGGCGAGAGGGCATCAGGCGAGAGCGTGTTCAAGGCGCGCCTGTCGTCGCTGCTGAAGGTGCTGCAGTTGCCGGACGAATTGGCCGACAAGCTCGATGCCACGAAGAAGGACGCCGACAAGCTCAAGTTGCTGGCGGGCCACATCAACTTGAAGCCCGAGGCGAGCAAGCGCTTCGACGAGCAGCAGCCGGATGACCGGTTGGTGACCTTGATTCAGGCTGCGCCAATCGACGCTGCGGTGAAAGACTACCTGCTGGGTACCACCGAGTACGTCAACCGCCTGCGTGAAATCGTGAAGGCGGCCAAGCTGCCGAAGGACCGTGAGGAGCGGCTGCTGGCGCTCGACAAGGAAGACCTCCTGCGGGCCATCGTGGATAGCGTGGGCAAGCAAGGCCAGGCTGGCCAGGGGTTGCAGAGCGTCATCTCGGTCGCGATGCTTTCGGAAGGCTGGGACGCGAAGAACGTCACCCACATCATGGGCCTGCGTGCGTTTACCAGCCAGCTGCTGTGTGAGCAGGTGATCGGCCGAGGCCTTCGCCGCGTGGGTTATGACCGTGACGAGAACGGCCTGTTTGTTCCCGAGTACGTCAACGTCTTCGGAGTGCCCTTGTCGGTGTTCGTCGATTCCGACGACGGTGGTACGCCCCCGCCGCCGCCCAAGCCCAGCACGCAGATTGAGTCCTTGCACTCGCGCAATGAACTGGAGGTGCGTTGGCCCAATCTGCTGCGGGTGGATGTCGTCGTCAAACCTACGCTATCGGTTGCCTGGAGCACCGTGCCTTCGCTGCGCCTTGACCCGGCTGCGACGCCCATCAGTGCTGAGCTGGCGCCAGCCGTGGGCGGTGCGACCGATCTGGGCAATACGACGAGCATCGACTTGGAGAAACTTCCCGAGGAGTTCCGCGCGCAGCGCATCATCTTCCAGGCGGCTCGCAAGGCCTTCGATCAGATGAGCGGGCGTTTCAAGGGCAACCGCGAGTACCTAGTCTTCCAGCTGATCCGCCTCGTCGAGCAGTTCATCAGCCCAGCGGCAAACAAGTTGGATATTCCGAGCCTGTTCCACAGCGACGGACTGCGCCGTCGCATCCTGATCGCCCTGAACGCCGATCTTGTCGTGCAGCACCTGGTGAAACACGTGGAGCAGCAGAATGTGTCCACCATCGAGCCGGTGTTTGACCCCGAGCAGCCTGTCGGATCGACCCGTGGCATGCGCACTTGGTACACGACCAAGGGCAACCAGCCAACGAGGAGGTCACAGATTAGCCATGTGGTGGGCGATAGCTCGTGGGAGATTTACGCCGCCAACATCTTCGACAGCAGTGATCTGGTCTCGGCCTACGCCAAGAACGACCACCTTGGTTTTCAGATCTTCTACTTGTGGGGCGGATCACGCCGCCGGTTCCTGCCCGACTTCATCGTGCGTCTTGCCAACGGCAAAACGCTGGTGCTAGAGATCAAGGGCGAAGACTCGCCGCAGAACGTGGCTAAGCGCGATGCGCTGAAGCTTTGGGTCGATGCGGTCAACTCCAAGGGCGGCTTCGGTACGTGGTGCTTGGACGTTGCGTTTGAGCCGGCGCAGGTGCATGACATCGTGCAGCGACATGGTGCGATTTCTGATGCCGCAGCACCCCTTGCGCTGTCATGACATTAGGTCAAGGACTTGCTGCGCAGACTCTCGCCTCGTTGATCCCGAAGCGGCGTGAGGTTATCTACGAAATCTTGCGCGATGAGATCAAGGCCGATGTCTCGGACTGGGCGAACTACAAGAAGGGCAAAACCGCACCAGCGTCGAATCCCAAGTACTGCTACGAGTGGTGCTTCACGCAATCTGACCGAGTCGTGGTCTTGAATCTCTGGCATGCCAGCTTGGCTGCTGACGGCGATGACGTGGTCTGTGAGCTCAACATGCGCGCTTACGCGAACGAGATCGCTAGAGCGCGCGACGAACCGTGGCGAGACAAAAAGCCGAAGCCTGTTTGGGAGAAGCGCGCCCGCAGCATGGACCTAGCTATCCAGCTTGCAGTTCGAAAGCGACTGCCGATTCGAGTGATCGTCTGCGAAGGCGATATGCGTGGCTTTGCGTCAGGTGATGAACGGGCGTCCGAGGTTAAGCGGCGCGTGCTCGACCCCTTGCACTGGGGCATTGATAGCTACGCCCCCGACACAGGCCGTACCATCCTGCGCCGCGGGCACACCGGCCGTCCCTTGGATTCGGCTGACCCGCTCGCTGTGCGGCCTACGGCTCCAGCGGCATCTGCTGGTGTTCAACCAGCCCCGGCTGAGCCACTGGCCGCCGAAATTGCAACAACTCCATTCATCCCCCCTGAGCCGGTCTACACCGACCAATTCGACGAGGACTTCAGCAGACCACCCGAGCGGCGTGAAATTGCCGGCAGCGCCTTCGTTCGTAGTCCTGATGTTCGGGCTGCTGCGCTTCGGCGAGCGCGTGGGCTGTGCCAGCTTTGCGGTCAGCCCGGTTTTATGACGACAGCCGGCAAGCTCTATCTGGAAACGCACCATGTCATCCCGCTCGGAGAAGGTGGCGCGGACGCGGTCTGGAATGTAGTCGCGTTGTGCGCGACAGATCATCGACGCGCGCATTTTGAGGCTGACAGCGCTCGCCTCAAGTTACTGCTCTTGGATTTAGCTAGAGGCGGCTAGGACCGATAGAGCGGACTGCCCTCGCATGAAGCCCATCCCTTTGCGCGCCTCATCTCACAATTCCGCGCGGGCGTCGCCCGCGTTCTCAAACCTTTGAATGATCTTGCGCTCAGCTGCCTCATTGACTATCGAAAAATGATTTCAGCACTGTGGCTACCGGCAGCGATTGGTGATCAGCCACCGTGCGCATCAGCCTTAGGCAACACCTGACCCTGCAGCTGTTAACCTAGCGAGCACTATCCACGCACGGTGCATGCCGAGCCGGCCGGCGGCTCACAGATCTGGCGCCTGATCGCCATTCGTCATGGATCAGCCAACTTCCGCTTTTTATGACCGTTATGCCAAGGATCTGGCGACACGCTATGAGGCAGCTCAGAGCGGCGTTTC
This sequence comes from Paucibacter sp. DJ2R-2, assembly GCF_025717675.1. GTDB lineage: Bacteria > Pseudomonadota > Gammaproteobacteria > Burkholderiales > Burkholderiaceae_C > Paucibacter_A. The sequence continues at coordinate 1,351,037 of NZ_JAJIRT010000001.1, read as the reverse complement.
CAAGTACTTCCCGGTCGCTTTTGCGGCAGGTGGCCGGATCTTGGATGTGGGAGCAGGCTCGGGGCGAGATATGGCCGAGCTGGCCCGCCAGGGGTATCAGGTTTACGGACTTGAGCCAAGCACTGCAATGCGTGCCGCAGCGGTACACGCCCATCCGGAGTTGGCTGAGCGCTTGGTAGCGGCGGCGCTGCCTGCAATTGGCGATCCGTTTGGCCAAGGCCTCTTGTTCGATGGCGTGCTATGCAGCGCGGTGCTGATGCATGTGCCGGACGCGGAACTGTTCGATGCAGTGTTCGCGCTACGCAAGCAACTCAAACCGAACGGGCGCTTGTTGCTGTCCCTGCCTTTGGCTCGCGATGATGTGCTGGACGGCGATCGGGACAAGGACGGGCGGCTTTTCCAGAACTACGCTCCAGATGCCATCAAATTGTTGCTCGAACGCCTGGGCTTTCAGCAGATCGGTCGCTGGGACAGCGACGACAGCATGGGTCGCAGCGGCATGCGCTGGTACACCGTGTTGTTCGAGTTGCGTGTCGGTGGTGCTGCGAGGGCGGTGGACCAGATCGAGGGAATACTGAATCGCGACAAGAAAGAGGCCACCTACAAACTGGCCTTGTTCCGCGCCTTGGCCGAGCTTGCGCTCAAAGAGCCGCGCTGCGTGCGTTGGCGGGCCGAGGGCATGGTTGGCGTGCCGCTGCGCCGCATTGCCGAAAAGTGGTTCCGCTATTACTGGCCCATCTTTGCGAGCGATCGTTTTGTACCGCAGTCGCGCAGTGAGGGTGCGGGCTCGGCCAAACAGTTGAAGTTCCGCTCCGCCATGTCCGCCTTGATGGCCCCCTACCAGGGCGAGGGCATGCACGGCGGCCTGTGCGCCTGGCAACAGGATGTCGCCGGGCACCGGCTGCGCGCAGACCAAGCCCAGGCCTTGGAAGCCTGCCTGCGGGTGATTGAGGCGGCGGTCCGCGAAGGGCCGGTGAGGCACTCGGGTTTGTCATCCGACGCGGGCGCGGTGTTCAGTTACGAGCCCGAGGAGCGGCTGGTGCTGATGCGCTCGGAGCTGTGGCATGAGCTGAGCCTGCTGGGCCATTGGGTCAGCGACGCGGTGGTGCTGCGCTGGGCCAGCCTGACTGAGAGCTTTGCTCAGCGCCAACACATCAGCGCTGGGGACGCTTTACCTTTGCTCCTGGCCGTGCCCGAACCTACCCGTCGAACTCAGCTGGCGCGGCAAGTGTTTGAACAGGGTGGTGCCAGCGAGTGTGTGTGGAGCCGAAAGCTGCTGAGTCCCAAATGGGCGGTGGACCATGTGATTCCGTTCTCGCTCTGGGGCAACAACGATTTGTGGAACCTGATGCCGGTGGACGAGAAGGTCAACGGCAGCAAGTCCGACAAGCTGCCTTCGGCCGAGCTGCTGCGCAGCCGCCAGCCGCAGATCATTGAGCATTGGCGCTTGTTGCGTGAGGCCTTGCCTCAACCCTTCGACGCCCAGGCCAGCCATCTGCTTGGCCGCACTTTGAGCGGGCCATTGAACTGGGAGCAAGAGCTTTTTGCCCGTATGCGTGAAGCGGTCGAACTAACGGCCATGCAGCGAGGTGTGGAGCGTTGGGAGCCTGTTATTGCCGGCTAATCGGCAGGCTCAGTTGGCTGTTTGATTGTTGAGAACATCAGGTGTAGGGAACACCGTCTTTGACGGTTCATTGTCCGAGCGAGGAGCGCCAAGGCTTTGAAGCCGTAGCTGCCACCTTTCGGCGGCACCAACCCACGCTTAGACGCGGCCTGCTACAACTCCTCTGTCACCTTGCAAGTTGGGTACGTCGAGCAACCCCAAAACTGCGCTCCGACATTGGCGCCCTTCTTCGCGGTTCTGACGAGCATGGGCGCCCCACAACCAGGGCATACATGTGAGCGAGCCGAGGCCGGCTCTTTGGCCATCTTGCTGGTGGTCGCAGCCCTTGAATGCCCCTCTGCCAAAGACTGCCTTGCTTGCTTGATCAAAACGAGCAGCCGTTCACCGTCGACAAGCTTCACATTCCGGCCGTTGGCAAATGCGACTGCATCAGCAGTGAAGCGACCCGACGTCACCACGAAGCCGCCAGCAGCGCCTTTGGCAGCCATCACGCCGTACAGCTCCCGAACCACGGTCACGCCGACCTTGAAGGCTTTCCATTGCTTGCACTGAACGAGGAACTGCTCCTTGCCCTTGGACAGGACGAGGTCCACACCGCCATCAGGTCCGCCGCCACCAAGCTCGACTACCGTGTAGCCCTGTAAGCGAAGCGCCTCGCCGACTAACACTTCGAATTCACGCCAGGACAAGCCGTCCAACGCTTCGGCACTTGGCGACTCGGCGACTCCGTCTATCAGATCTGACCGTCGGCGTTGCTTCCAGAAAGAAATAGCTGCGCCAATTCCGAATATCAAAGGCAGCAAGTATTGGCCGATGCCGGCGGCAGTTGAAACCATTGCAGATATCGCAACGGTGGCCATTTGACCCGGTGCCACAGCAACACTTGCCGGCTGTGCAGCGAACTTGTGAAGCACTGGGTAGCTGACCAAGCCGATTAGCAAGCTAGCCCACCATGGCAATGCTGCCGCGATCGATAGCAGGTCCTCGCCAACCCCCGTTCTTTTCTTCGCCACTTGTTGTTCTCCCTTGTGCACATGCCTCTGGGAAAGATGATACCGAGCGGTTGGGTCCGTAATGGAGTGATCGCCTAACCTCAAAACTGGTTGGCTTTGCCGGCTTCAATCTCGTTAACTAATTCATGAGCCGAGCCAGCTTCTGAGCTTGCTTCGAATGGTGCTGGGCATGGTGGTGCAGTGCGTCGAAAGGCTGAACTCTAGCGCTTGCGTGCGGAGGTCCAAAAAGGCGCAGATGGCTCATCTGGTGAGCCATCTGTCGCGGAAACTTCGCCACACCTCAACCAAACCAGAGCCATGAAGGGATATCCAATGAGCCACCGGAACGACCCCAACGAAACCACCACCCCCCGCGGCAAGTACGACGACCTCGCCATCGAACTGGCCGATCGCGTGGAGGCCCAGTTCAGCCTGCTCTATGTGCTGGGCGGAAACAAGGGCAATGGCATGTCCGTCCAGCACATGTACACCGAGGAAGAAAAGCCCGAGAAGATGCGGCTCATTGCCAAGACCTTCGACTTCCTGGCGGACTGGGCGCGCAAGGAAGCAGGTGATCGGGCCTCGCATTGAACAGGAGCGGTGGAGCAAGCGCCTTGAAATCAATGAATACGAATACGCCAACCCTGAAGCTGCGCTGCCCGGCCTGTGGGCAGATCGAGGGCGTGGAGCTCCTGTTCGGCATGCCGTCTGGGGAGGCGATGGCGGCCGCAGAGCGCGGCGAGATCGCGCTCGGGGGCTGCTGCATGCCTTGGGAGCCGGTGAACTATCGCTGTCTGAATTGCGAGTTTGAATGGGGCAAGCCGGAGGAGCCCGGTGAGCCTGGTGAGTTGGGCTAACCATGTGATGCCTGCCAGTGAGCCCCGCGACGCGCCCCAAGCGCCATCTCAGGATAATCACGCAACCCATCCATCCATCCACCGTCCCACCCCAGCCGCCCCAAGCCCCCCATGAGCGAATCCCCACTCCCCGAACGCCTGCACGCGCTGCTGGATGAGCGCGTGTTCAACTTTGCGCAGGCGGCGCAGCGGCACTTCAAGACCAATGACTTGGTGGTGCTGCTGGATTTCAGAGCGGAGACTCCGGAGCTGGAGGCCGTGCCGCGCCAGGCGCTGGCCGAGGCCGAGGAGCTGTCGCTGGAGGTCAAGCTGAAGCTTGCGCGGCCGGCATCTGCCTTGAGCCCGGTGTTCGGTGCGCCCGAGCAGCGGTTCTGGTTCTTGGTGATTTATGAAGATGAGGACTCCGACTGCAGCGCCATCAGCGCCGCAGAACAGGGCGCTGCGTTTGCGGGCAAGCTCTTGCCCGGCGCTTGAGGCTCGCTCGGGGCGGCTTTCTTTTTTACCTTCATGGTTGACGGCCCGTCTTCACTGCGGGTTGAATGGCGGACATGGACGACAGCACTCAGGCCTCTCACTTCTTATCCTTCATCACCAGCCGCCGGCCGCAGCTTGCTGAACTGTGCCAGCGCCACCACGCCCGCACGCTGCATCTGTTTGGCTCCGCCACGCGGGCCGATTTCAGGCCTGCTGACAGCGACCTGGACTTTTTGGTGGACTTTGACGGGGCTTTGCCGCCAGCCGCATATTCCCAGGCCTTTTTCGCACTCAAGCAAGGGCTGGAAGATTTGTTCAATCGCCCGGTCGACTTGCTGACGCCTGATGCTCTGCGCAACCCCTATCTGCGGCGCCGCATCGAGTCGGAACAGCTTGCTTTGTATGGCGCCTGATTCAGCCAAATACCTTGGGGATGTCCCGCTGAGAATGGCAGGCTAGTCCGCACTGCGCGTATCACACGGCAATCCGGAAGTCCCGAAGAAGTCATTTTCTGACAAGGACTTGGTATCACATTTCAAGCGCCATACGGCTCCAAATGAAACCCTCTCCTTTGCGCCGCCTGCTCGCCCAGCGAGCTGCCTCGGCCTCCACACCGGGGGCTGCCCCCGCAGCGCCGGAGCTGCCGCCCGAGCTGGCGCAGGCTCGCGCCCTGATCGCCGCCATCGACGCCGGTGGCATTCCGCTGTACCCGGGCAAGGTCAACCAGATCGCGCGGGCGCTGGGGCTGGAGGTGTCGCGCGAGGCGCCAGTGGAGGCGACGGTTGAGCGCATCCGCAGCTTGATGCTGCAGCTGCAGCTGTAGGTCTAGACCGCGCTGCCCAACGCGTGGCGATCAGCCGTTGAACCAGGGCGTTAGAGAAAACAAAACTGGGGCGGCTGGCACAACGCTGCCAGGCCGCCGGGCCGCCGCAGGCGTTCAAACGCCCTTGTAGCAAACCTGTTCCCAAGCCAGCTTGACCGGGTTGAACCAGGTGTAGCACTTGATGCCGTGGCCGGTGCTGGTGGCGCCTTCGCGGGCCTGGGCCAGGGTGGGCGGCAGGGCCAGGGGGGCGGCCACGGCCAGCAGGGTCAGGACACGAAGGCTGCGGGTGATCAAGGTCTTGCGCATGATGAGTAGGTCTCCAGGGTGGGTGAGGAGCTCAAGGGTCAAGCTCGGAGTGAAGAAAAGAAGAAAGAAGGAAAGAAAGGAAGCACTTGGCGCCAGTTCTTTCCCCCCTTCCTCAGCAGGACTAACGCGAAAGCCGTGCCAGCTCGGCCAGGCCTTATGAATCAAGGGCTTGGCGCTGCGGCCCTGGGGCCTCTGGGGCACGGACCCCAAGATCTGGGGGTTTGGGGCTGGGTGTGGGGGCGAGCTTGGGTGAAATGCCCCAGGCCTGTTGCTGCTGCTGCGCCAGAGCCCGGCCGCCGCCCCAGGCTCTACGATAGAGGGCAGCTGTAGCCACCCGCTTGGCTTGCTTGTCCTCCATTTTTCGCGGTGCTGCGACGCACTGCTTTGCTCCGACTGGCCCGATCTCCTTGACCCCTGCCGCAACCCCGCCCCCGATTCTTCGCGGCCCTGACCGCCCCGACCTGCTGCGCCGCGAGCTGCTGGCCGATCTGTTCGAAGCCACGGCGCGGCGCCTGCCCGAGCAGATCGCCCTGCGCCAGGGCGAGCGTTCGCTGAGCTATGCGGCGCTGGATGCGGCCGCTGACCTTGCGGCTTCGCGCCTGATCGCGGCCGGTGTGCGGCCGGGGCAGATCGTGGGGCTGTGGATGCCGCGCGGCATGGAGCTGCTGATCTTGCAGCTGGCCATTGCCAAGACCGGCGCGGCCTGGTTGCCCAGCGACGCCGACACGCCGGCCGAGCGGGTGGCCGTGTGCCTGGAGGATGCCGACGCGGCCGGCTTGCTGACCCCAGCCGCCTGGGCGGCCGAGCGCCTGGCCGGCCCTGCCAGCCTGGGCCGGCCGGTCTGGAGCGCCGAGGCCTTGCTGGCGCCGCCGCAGTCGGGCCTTGACGAGGGTGTGGACGAAGGCCCGCTGCGTCGCCGCGAAGGCGCCTTGCCCGAGCACACGGCCTATGTGATTTACACCTCGGGCTCGACGGGCAAGCCCAAGGGCATTGCCATCAGCCAGCGCAGCATCTGCCATTTCCTGCGCAGCGAGAACGAGGTGCTGGGCGTGCGCGCCAGCGACACGGTCTACCAGGGCTTCTCGGTCGCCTTTGACATGTCTTTCGAGGAGATCTGGATCAGCTACCTCGTCGGCGCCACGCTCTGGCTGGCGCCGCGCGAGATCGCCGCTGACCCCGACGCCCTGCCGCAGGCCCTGAACGCGCAAGGCGTGACCGTGCTGCACGCCGTGCCCACGCTGCTGGCCCTGTTCAACCAAGAGGTGCCGGGCCTGCGCATCATCAATCTGGGCGGTGAGATGTGCCCCGAGGCCTTGGTGGCGCGCTGGGCGCGGCCCGGCCGCCAGGTCTTCAACACCTACGGGCCGACCGAGGCCACGGTCTCGGCCAGTCTGGCCGAGCTGCAGGCGGGCGCGCCGGTCACCATCGGCCGGCCCCTGCCTAACTACCAGTTGATGGTGATTGCCGCCGATGTCGAGAACGGTTTGCGACTGCAGCCGCAAGGCGAAACCGGCGAGCTGTGCATCAGCGGCCCCGGTGTGGCGGCCGGCTATTTGGGCCGGCCCGAGCTGACGGCTGAGAAGTTCCTGCCCAACCCCTGGGCCCAAACGCCCGGTGGCGCCGATGGCCGGCTCTACCGCACGGGTGATCTGGCCCGCATCGACGAGGCGGGCCAGATCCATTGCCTGGGCCGGGTGGACGACCAGGTGAAGATCCGCGGCTTCCGTGTCGAGCTGGGCGAGATCGAGGCGGCCCTGGCCCACCAGCCCGGCGTGGGCACGGTGGCCGTGCTGCTGCGCCGCGATGCGGAAGAAGACCAGGAGCTGTTGATGGCCTACCTGGTGGCCGATGCGGTGGCAGCGGCGGCGTCAGGCGCGCTGCCCAGCGCCGCAGCCCTGCGCGCCGCGCTGGCCCACAGCCTGCCGCCCTATATGGTGCCCAGCCGCTTCGAGTGGCTGCCGGCCATGCCGCGCCTGAGCTCGGGCAAGATTGACCGCAACACGCTCAAGGCCCGGCCCCTGCTCGTGGACATGGCACCCGTGGAAGCCGAAGACGGCTCCGACCCCCCGCGCAGCGAGGCCGAGGCCGCGCTGTTCGCGGCCCTGCGCCGCCTCTTCCCCGGCCAGGCTCTGCGCCGCGAGGCCGACTTCTTCAGCGACCTGGGCGGCCATTCGCTGATGGCGGCGCGCCTGGCCTCGGCCCTGCGCGCCCAGCCCCGCTTTGCCGGCCTGACCGTGCGCCACATCTACCAGGGTCGCCGCATTGGCGCGATCGCCGAGGCCATGGAGGCCATGCGTGAGGCCGCACCCACCAGCGGCGCTGACACGGCCCCGCCCTGGCAACCGCCCTCGGCCTGGCGGCGCTGGCGCTGCGGTGCGGCCCAGGCCCTGGCCGTGCCCTTTTTGGTGGCGCTGCGCATGGCCAGCTGGCTGGCACCCTTCTTCACCTTTCACTTCTTCACCGGCGACCCGTCGGATTCGGTCGTCACGGCGGTGTGGATGTCGGTGGCCGTGTTCCTGGGCGCCACGGTGCTGGAGTTCGTGGTCGCCCTGGCCGGCAAATGGCTGCTGGCGGCGGGCCTGAAGCCGGGGCGCTACCCGCTCTGGGGCTTCACCTATTACCGCTGGTGGCTGGCTGACCGCTTGCTGGAGAACGCGCCGGTCTACTTCCTGGGCGGCTCTTCGCTCTATGTGGGCTGGCTGCGCCTGCTGGGCGCCAAGATCGGCCGCGAGGTGCTGATCGGCTCCATGACCGTGCGCGCGCCCGAGCTGCTGAGCATTGGCGACGGCGCCAGCATCGGCAATGCCGTCAATCTGGAAAACGCTCGCGTGCAGCAGGGCGAGCTGGTGCTGGGCCGCGTCGACATCGGCGCGAATGCTTACGTCGGCTCCTACTCGGTGCTGGAGGGCAACACGGCCGTGGCCGATTGGGGCCATGTCGAGGGCCAGTCGGCCCTGGCCGATGGCACGCGGGTGCCGGAGCGGCGCGTCTGGGGCGGCTCGCCGGCGCGCGATCTGCGCGCCTTCGACCCGAGCAGCCTGCGCCCGCGGCCCGTGGTGGGCCAGCTGCAGCGCTGGGGCGAAGCGGCCTTCTTTGTGGCCGGCGCCTTGCTGATCGCCACGCTGTTCTTCCTGCCGGTCTTCCCGACCTTCATGCTGATCGACAGCTTGGACAACCTGGACAATTTGGACGACTGGCCTTCCCTGAACTGGCTGCAGGGCGAGGTGCTGTGGCTGCAGCTGCTGCGTTACTTCCTTTTCGCCCTGCCGGCCAGCGCGGTGCTGATCGTCATCACCGCCCTGCTCTCGGCGGCCATCCGCTGGGGCGTGCTGCCGCGCCTGATGAAGGGCACATGGCCGGTGCACAGCTGGGTCTACTGCAGCAAGTGGCTGGTCAACCAGATCCAGGAATCGAGCCTGCAAGGCCTGCATGGCGTGTATGCCACCGTGTTCGCGCCCTGGTGGTACCGCCTGCTGGGCGCGCGCGTGGGCCGCGATGCCGAGATCTCCACCGCCCTGGGCGTGGTGCCCGATATGTTGACCCTGGGCGACGAGACCTTCATCGCCGACGCGGTGCTGCTGGGCGATGAAGAGATCGACGGCGGCTGGATGACGGTGCGGCCCACGGTGGTGTCGCGGCGCAGCTTTGTCGGCAACGGCGCGTACGTGCCCGATGGCACGACCATCCCCGAGAACGTGCTGATCGGCGTGCTCTCGCGGGCGCCCGAGGGCGGGCAGATGAAGAGCGGCGACACCTGGCTGGGCACGCCGCCCATCAACCTGCCGGCGCGCGAGACGGTGCAGGGCTACCCCGAGCACCTGACCTTCCGCCCCTCGCCGCTGCGCCGCCTGGGCCGTGGCCTGATCGAGACCTTCCGCATCGTTGCGCCGCATGCCATCGTCATCGCCACCGGCTACACCATCGTGCTCGACGTCATGCCCGACGCCAGCGATGGCCGCTGGGGCCTGGTGGCCTGGGAGCTGACCGAATCGGGCCTGCTCTTCGGCCTGGCCTGCTTTGTCTTCGTGGCCTTGTTCAAGTGGCTGCTGCTGGGCCGCTACCGGCCGCGCGCCGTGCCCATGTGGACGCCGTTTGTCTGGGTTTCGGAGGCGGCCACCAATCTCTACGAGGGCATTGCCGTACCCAACTTCATGCGCTTTCTGCGCGGCACGCCTTGGCTGCCCTTGGCCTTCCGCCTGCTGGGCTGCAAGATCGGCCGCGGTGTCTACCTGGACACCACCGACATCACCGAGTTTGACTGCGTGCACATCGGCGCCTACAGCGAGCTCAACGCCTTGAGCTGCCCGCAGACCCATCTCTTCGAAGATCGGGTCATGAAAATTGACCATGTGCACATCGGCGAGCGCGTCACCATCGGCGCGCGCAGCACGGTGCTTTACGGCGCCAGCGTCGGTGACGGCGCGCGCCTAGGCCCCATGACCCTGGTGATGAAGGGCGAGAACATCCCGGCCGGCTCCGCCTGGAGTGGCTGCCCGGCCGCGCCGCAGGGCGCCTGAGCAGGATGGCCGAGCGGGGCGCTCCGTTCTCGGTCTGCCTGTGGCCGGCGTGCAAGCCCGCGCCTGATCAGCGCGTGTTCGTGCTGGCGCTCGGTGGGGCTTCTTCCGGCCGCTCCGAAGCCCGCGCCGCCGCCCGCCTGGCCGCGCGCCAAGCCCTGGCCGCACAGCTGGGCCAGCCGCTGGACGCCGTGCAGCTCCACGCTCCGCCCGGCCAGCCGCCCCAGGTCCTGGGCCGGCCGGACATCGGCTTGTCTTTCAGCCATGAAGCGGGTTTGAGCTTGGTGGCGGTGAACCTGGACGGGCCGGTGGGGGTGGATGTGGTCTGCGCAGAAGCGCCGCCTGATTGGGCCGCCGTGGCGCGCGACTACCTCGGCCCGCAGGCTGTGGCTTTGGGCGCCGCCGGGTTCGCCCCGGCCTGGGCGGTGCTGGAGGCCCAGCTCAAGTGCTGTGGCCAAGCGCTGACCGAGTGGTCGCCCGAGCGGGAAAGCCTTTTGGCGGCGGCTTGCCGCAGCATGGGCCTTCAGCTGCCGTCCGCTTGGCCTGGGTTTGTTGCCGCGCTGGCGGTGCCCAGGTCTTGATGCCGCGAGGCTATGGCGCGCTGGCCGTGACCGGCACGCTGGTGCGCGCAATCACCTGCTGCAGCACAAAGCTCGAGTGCACGCCGGTGACGCCCTGGATGCGGGTCAGCTTGCCCAGAAGCAGGCTTTGGAAATGGTCCATGTCGCGGACGATGATCTTGAGCTGGTAGTCGGCCGCCTGGCCGGTGATGAGCAGGCATTCCAGCACCTCGGGCAGCACCCGCACCGAGGCTTCGAAATTGGCAAAGCGCTCGGGCGTGTGCTGGTCCATGGAGATGTGCACCAGGGCCATCAGCGCCAGGCCCAGCTTTTTGGCGTCCAGCAGGGCCCGGTAGCCGGTGATCAGGCCGCTTTCTTCCAGCGCCCGCACCCGCCGCAAGCAGGGCGAGGGCGAGAGGCCCACGCGCTCGGCCAGGTCTTGGTTGGCGATGCGGCCGTCTTCCTGCAGCACATCGAGAATCTGGCGGTCAATGCGGTCCAATTCCATGGTGATGCCTTTTCATATTTGAATTGCGCAATTTTCTGCCAAACAAAGACAGAAGTCTGCCATCTTCGCAATTTTCTGCCCGAGCCCGCGGCCTACACTGAAAGCACTGCGAGAGATCGCAACTGACCACCGCCGAGCCGGACCCCGGCCCGGCGGACATGCAGCCCCGCGGCACCCCCGCGCGGTGCAGGGCCGGCGCCAAGAGCGCCGCAACTTCAGCCCCTGCAGCCCCGAGAACCCCGAGCACCACAAGCGCTTGGGGTTTTTTCTTTGCGGCTGACTCTTTCATTCACTTCCCTAGGGCGTGCGCTTTGCGCAGAAGCCCAGCCCAGCCGCGCCCGGGCCGGCCCTGAAGCTGGGCACAATGGCGAGTGCGCAACCGTTTGCGCGTGGATGGCGAGCCGCTTCGGGCCGTGCATCCCGGCCCTCCGTTGTTCTCCGTTTCTCTCCGTTTCTTTGAGCTGGATTCCTCTTGCAGATCGCCTTCCGCCCCCACGCCTCCCTCGCTTCTTCAGCTCCCTCCGCCTCCCCCCTCTCGCGCTTTCGCCCGCTGGCGCTGCTGGCCGGCCTGGCCCTGGCCGCGCCGCTGTTGCTGAGCAGCGCGCCGGCCCAAGCCTGGGGCGCCGAGGGCCACCGCCTGGTCGCCAGCGTGGCCGAGCAGGGCCTGAGCCCGGCCGCCCGCGCCGAGGTGCAGCGCTTGCTGGCGCTGGAGCCCGGCAGCACCCTGGCCTCCATCTCCACCTGGGCTGACGAGCACCGCTCGCCGCAGACCGGGCCCTGGCACTACGTGAACTTCCCGCGTGACGGCGGCTGCAGTTTTGAGCCGACGCGTGACTGCGAGGACGGCGCTTGCGTGGTCGGCGCGATCGAGCGTCAGGTCGAGGTGCTGAAGAACGCCCGCGCCACGGACGAGGCGCGCCTCAAGGCGCTCAAGTACGTGGTCCATCTGGTGGCCGATGTGCACCAGCCCCTGCACGCCGGCTTTGCCGACGACCGCGGCGGCAACAGCTACCAGGTGCAAGGCTTTGGCCGCGGCTCGAACCTGCATTCGCTCTGGGATTCGGGCCTGATGCGCAACCGCGCCGGTGGCGCCGAGGCCTTGCAGCAGGAGCTGAGTGCCGGTCAGGGCAGCCAGCGCATGCCCGCCGCCGAGAGTCGCGCGGCGGCGCTGTGGGCGGGCGAGTCCTGCCGCCTGGTGGCCGCGCCGGGCTTTTACCCGGACGGCCACAAGGTCGACCAGAGCTATGCCGATGCCCATGAGCCGGCCCTGCGCCAACGCCTGAGCGAGGCCGCGCGCCGCCTGGCCGGAGTCTTGAACAGCAGCCTGCAGTAAGTAAGGCCGCCTATTTGCCGACGCGCAACTCGACCCAGTCCGAGCCCTGACGCTGCTGCGGGCCCAGGGTCAAGCGGAAGCCGCCGAGGTCGAGGCTGCCGATGGCGCCCAGGCCCTCGGCGACGCTGGCTCGGCTCAGTGGCAAGCGGGCGTGGCGCAGGCCCTCGGCCATCACCCGGGCGGCGATATAGCCCTCCAGGCTGATGGCGTCGAAGCTGCTGTCCCCATGGGCGCGCATGGCCTGCTGGTAGTCGGCCACCACGGGCAGCTGGCGGTTCTCGGCATCGGGCACCACCTGGGCCATGGTCAGGCCCTTCATGGCCGAGCCCAGGGCCTGGCGCAGCGGCTCCAGGCCGGTGAAAGACAAGGTGTAGAAGCGGCCACGGTAGCCCTTGGCGCGCGCCAGCTTCACGGCGGCGGCACAGCTGCCATAGGTGCTGACCATGAAGATGGCCTCGCCCTGGCCATGGGCCAGCAAGCGGCCGATGGCTTGCTCCATGTCCTCGCTGTTGCGCTTGTGCGAGCTGGCCAGGCCCAGGCTGAGGCCCATCTGGGTGGCCGCGCCGCGCATCGATTCGAGCCCGGCGCGGCCGAACAGATCGGCCTGGTAGAGCAAGTCCACGGTTTTCACGCCATCGGCCTTCATGGCCCGAGCCAGGGCCAGGCCTTCCTGGCTGTAGCTGGCGCGCACATTGAAGACCAGGGTTTGCTGCGGTTCGCGCAGAAAGTCGGCCCCGGTGTAAGGGCCGACAAAGGCGATGCCGGCGCGCTTGACCAGGGGCTGCACCGCCATGGAGGTGGGCGTGCCGACATAACCGAACAGGGCCAGCACACGCGGGTCGTCCAGCAGCATGCGGGTGTTGGCTTCGGCACGCTCGGGTTCGTAGGCATCGTCCTGCACATGGAGCACGATGCTGGCACCGTGGATGCCGCCCTGGTGCTTGATGTGGGCGAACGCGGCTTGCGCGCCGGCATGGAAGCGCCGGCCCAGGCTGCCGGCCGGGCCGCTGAGCGCCGCCGAGGCCCCGAGATGGATTTCACCGCCAGCGGCCACCGCAGCCACCGGCCCTGTGGCCACGCAGGCCGACAAGGCCGCCAGATCGGCGAGCCAGCGCCGCCGCAAGGCATCAGGGTGGCTGAGCGGGGTCGGGAGTTGCGGCATCAAGCGTGGGCGATGGAAAGGCCAGACAGGAGGCGACGGGTGTCAGTCTACGCGCTGACCCAGGGCTTGCCCCAATGGGATCGTCCCTGAGGCTTGCATCGATTCGCGCCCCGGCCGCCGAATGCGTACAAGGCCGGCTGCCGGCTCCCAGCGCAAGATCGCGGCCATCTCGAACCCCGCTTTCGGAGGAGCCCTGATATGAAGCCCTTGCATCCCTCGCGCAGCTCTCGCTCCCGCCGCCCTCGCTCCCGCCGTTGCGCGGCGCTGGCCGCCCTGTTGCTGGCGCTGTCGACCGGCGCCATGGCGCAGGACCTGATGCTGCGCATCCGCTTCGACGCGGCCAGCCAGCGCTACCAGCTGACCCATGCCCAAGAGGGCCGCTTCGCCGGCCAGCCCGAGCTGCCCGATGCGCGCGACAGCGACCTGATCGTCCTGGCCCGCAACGCCGCCGGCCAGGAGCTGTACCGCCGCACGCTGCGCCACCCGGGCCAGCACATGGCCGAAGTCTTCGACCCCAAGACCGGCCAGATTGTCGAGGCGCGCGCTATCCAGCGCGACGGCGTGGTGGAGCTGCGCCTGCCGCACCTGGCCGAGGTGGCGACGCTGGAGCTGCAGGACCAGCGCGCGGCGCACGGCAGCAAGAGCAGGCCCGGGCAGCTGGAGCCGCTCAGTGCCAGCAATGCCTTGCTGCGCCTGAACCGGCAAGAGCTCAGCGAGTTGGTGGCACAGAGCCAGGCGCCCGCAGCGGCTCGCGGCTTGGAGGCCACGGCGGTGCCCAGCGGCAGCGCCCTGCTTTGGAACAGCGGCGCCAGCGGCCAGCGCATGGACATCGTGCTGATCGGCGACGGCTACAGCAGCGCAGAGCTGGGCAAGTGGCAAACGGACGCGCAGAAGATCAGCAGCGGCATCCTGGCCGACCCGCTGTTTGCGGCCTACAAGAACTCCTTCAATGTCCGTCGGGTCGACATCGCCAGCCCGCAGTCGGGCGTCAGCGAAGGTGGCGTGACGCGCCAGCCGGCGCTGGGCACGGTGATCGGCTGCTACGGCCTGGCGCGCCTGGTTTGCGCTGACGAGGCCAAGGTGCTGGCCGCGGTGGGCAGCGTGACGGCGGCCGATGCGCGCGACGTCATCATCGTCGTGGCCAACAGCACGACCTACGGCGGCGCCGGCGGCAATATCGGCACCATGACCATGCATCCGTCCTCGATCGAGATCGCCCTGCATGAGATCGGCCACACCGCCTTCAAGCTGGCCGACGAGTACGACTACGGCACCTGCGCCACCAACAGCGAGCCGAGCGAAGTCAACGTCACCCGCGGCAGCAGCCGCAGCACGGCCAAATGGGGCAGCTTGATCGCCAGCGGCACGGCCGTGCCCACCCAGCCGGGCAGTTATGCCAACGGCACCCTGGGTCTGTTTGTCGGTGCCAAGTACTGCACCAGCGGCGTCTACCGCCCGACTGAAAATTCACGCATGCGCACTCTGGGCCAGCCCTGGCACAAGGTCAACGAGAACCGTGCGGGCGCGGTGTTTGCGTCCTACACGGGCAGCACCCCGCCCGACACCGGTGGCGCGGTCACGGTCAATGGCAGCTTGGCCGCGGCCGGCGCGACCGCCTCGCACCCCGGCGGCTCTCCGGGCTATGTGCAGAGCCTGTCGGGCGGCAGCTTCACGCTCAAGCTCAGTGGGCCTGCCACTGCCAATTTCAACCTGAGCCTGTACAAATGGAACGGCTCGGCCTGGGCCGTGGTGGCGAAGTCGGAGCTGGCAGGATCCACCGAAAACATCAGTTATGCCGGTACGGCCGGCTACTACTACGCCCAAGTCAGCTCGGCGGCGGGCTCGGGCAGCTACAGCCTGAGCTACACCTTCCCGAAGTAAGCGGACCTCAAAGACCCGGCGGCTCCCAGAACCAGGCGCCGCTGGCTACCTGGGCCGCCTGCTGACGGTAGCTGGACGGCGCCATGCCGACGATGGACTTGAACTGGCGGCTGAACTGCGCCTGGTCGTAGAAGCCGCAGGCCAGGGCCACGTCGAGCAGGGGCTCCTGGCTGCCACGCAGCAAGGCGCAGGCCGCGCGCACGCGGCTGCGCAGGATGAAGGCCATGGGGCTGAGGCCGTAGATGCGCTTGACCAGGGCCGACAGACGCTCCGGGCTGAGGCCGGCTTCCTCGGCCAGCTCGGACAGCAGCACGCGCCGTTCGCTGTGCTTGGTCATGCGGTCCACGGCCTGCACCAGGCCGGCTTCTGCCTCGCCACGTGGCACGCCGGGCACATCGCGCGAGAGGCAGAGCAGGCCGGCCAGTTCGCCCTCGCGGCTGCACAGCGGGTATTTGTGCGTGACGCACCAGCCGGCCTGGCGGTCGGGCAGCAAGATGGGGTCGAGCTGGTAGAGCAGCGGCTGCTGGCGCGCGAGCACCCAGTCGTCCTGTTCGCGGTAGCGCACGGCCAGATCGGCCGGCCAGAGCTCGGCCGCGCGCCGCCCGTGCAGCTTCTCGTCCGGGTTCAGGCCCAGACGCTGCTGCAAGGATTGGTTGAAGGACACATAGCGGCCGGCGCGGTCCTTGACCACGAAGAGATAGCCCGGCACGCCATCGAACAGCAGGGCGGTCTGGGCGGCGCCAAACAGCAAGGCTTGCTCAGCGGCAGAAGGTGGCGCGGCGACCGGCACCGCCGCGCTGCGAGGAAGGGTAGGCATGGAAACACGCCTCGAATTCTTTCGATGGGCGCATCGTCGCCGAAAAGGCTTGGATAACGCCGCCCTTGCAGGGCAAGTCCCGATGTCGATTTCCCTGCTTCGAAAGTGCGCGGGCGGCCGAGCCTTCACTTCGATCTGCCGCCGCGCCTTGGGCTGAAACCTGCGGGTGGTAGAACCTCGCCATGCCGCTTCCTTCTCTCGATGCTCGCCACCGCACCGTGGCCGCCCTGGGCGTGGCCCAAACCCTGGCCTGGGCTTCCAGCTACTACCTGCCGGCTTTGCTGGCTTCAGCCATGGCGCGCGAACTGGGCCTGGCCTCGGCGACCATCTTTGCGGCCTTCTCGGCGGCGTTGCTGGCTTCGGCCGTGGTCGGGCCCTATGCCGGCCGCTGCATCGACCGCTGGGGCGGGCGGCCGGTGCTCATGCTCAGCAATCTCGTGTTTGCCCTGGGACTGTTGGCCTTGAGCCAGGCGCAAGGTTTGCTCAGCTTGTTCCTGGCCTGGTTGATCATGGGCCTGGCCATGGGCGCAGGCTTGTACGAAGCGGCCTTTGCCACCCTGGTGCGCCTGTACGGCCGTGAGGCGCGCAATGCCATCACCGGCATCACCTTGATCGCCGGCTTTGCCTCGACCGTGGGCTGGCCCCTGACCGGCTGGCTGGAGGCCCACTGGGGCTGGCGCGCAGCCTGCATGGCCTGGGCCGGACTGCATCTGCTGCTGGCGCTGCCGCTCAATTTCAGCGTGCCCCGGGCTCAGAGGCTGGTGGTGGCTGCACCGGAGCTGGCGGGCGCTTCAGCCGAGCCGGTGGAGGCCGAAGTACCGGCGACCGCACCTGCCTGGCGATCGGTGCTGATCTTGTCCTGGGTGTTCGCGGTGACATGGTTCATCAGCACCGCCATGGCCGCGCACTTGCCCCGCTTGCTGATGGCGGGGGGAGTCAGCCTGGCGGCGGCGGTGGCCGTGGGCGCCTTGATCGGGCCGGCCCAGGTGGCCGCCCGGCTGCTGGAATTTGGCGTGCTGCGCCATGTCCACCCGCTCTTGTCGGCGCGCCTGGCCACGCTGATGCACCCGGTGGCAGCGGCCTTGCTGGCGCTGCTGGGGGCGCCACTGGCCACGGCGTTTGCGCTGCTGCACGGGGCGGGCAACGGCATCCTCACCATCGCCAAAGGCACCCTGCCTCTGATCTTGTTCGGCCCGCATGGCTATGGCCAGCGCCAGGGCTGGATGATGGTGCCGGCGCGTCTGGCCCAGGCGCTTGCGCCCTGGTTGTTCGGCCTGTGCCTGGACCGCTGGGGCGCGCAATCGCTGTGGCTGTCCTGCGGATTGGGGCTGCTGGCCTTTCTGGCCTTGTTGGCCCTGCCCAAACCAACGCCTGGCAGGGCCTGAGCGGCCGGCCCGCTGTCACGGCATCACGGCGCGGCGAACTCCTGCTCGTGCAGCCAGGCGGCATGCTTGACGGTACGGCGGGTGCGGCTCCACTCTTCGATCATGGCCGGAGCCAGTTCGCGCAAGCGCTCCAGCTGGCCCGGCTTGACCGTGTTGGCCGCCAGCTCGATGCGGTGGCCGTTGGGGTCGTGCAGGTAGATGGACTGGAAGATCTCGTGGTTGGTCGGGCCCACCACGTCGATGCCCAGGGCCACGAGCTTGGCCTTGGTGCGCTCCAGCGTGGCCACGTCTTCGACCTGGAAAGCCAGGTGCTGCACCCAGGCCGGGGTGTTCTCGTCGCGGCCTTGCGGTGGCGACTCGGGCAGTTCGAAAAAGGCCAGCACATTGCCGCGACCGGCGTCGAGGAAGATGTGCATATAGGGGTTGGCCTCCTTGGTCGAGGGCACGCGGTCCTCGGAGATGGCCAGCAGCAGGTCCATGTCCAGCGTCTCTTTGTAGAAGCGGATGGTTTCCTGCACATCGCGGCAGCGGTAGGCGACGTGGTGAATGCCTTGGGTCAACATGATGTTTGTCTCCTGCGAGTTAGAGATGTCGAGTCGTACGCGCTCTGAGGCTGGGAGATTTCGTCGCGAGCGGCTGTCAGGCTAGGCGGACGGAGCGCAGGAACCGGAACGTACTTCCTGTACGTGAGGATTCCGAGCATTCGGCCAACGACGCATGGCAGTCGCGCAGTAGAAAGATCCCTGCCTCAGATGACGCCGCGGCGTTCTTGGTCTTTTTCCAGCGATCTGAACAAGGCACCAAAGTTGCCTTCGCCGAACCCGAGGTTGTTGCTGCGCTGGATGATCTCGATGAAGATCGGGCCGATGATGTTCTTGGTGAAGATCTGCAGCAGATAGCCTTGCTCGTCGCCATCGACCAGCACCTGGTGCTGCTGGATGCGGGCATGGTCTTCACGCACACCTTGAACGCGGTCGAAGACCTCGGCGTAGTAATCGGCGTCGATCTCCAGGGTCTCGATGCCGCTGCCTTGCAGCTGGTCCAGCGAGCCGAGGATGTCGTTCGTCAGGAAGGCCAGATGCTGAACGCCCGGGCCCTTGTACTCGCGCAGGTATTCGGCGATCTGGTCCTTGTCGTCCTTGGGCTGGTTGATGGGGATGCAGAAGCTGCCATCGGGCGAGCGCAGGGCGAAGCTGGTCAGGCCGGTCTTGGCGCCCTGGATGTCGAAGTAGCGCACTTCCGTGAAGCCGAAGATGCCTTTGTAGAAGGCGGCCCACTTGTCCTGCTCGCCCGGGGGCACGTTGTTGGTCAGGTGGTCCACGGTCAGGAAGCCCTTGTCCGGTTGGATCACCGGGGCATCGAGTGCCACGAAGTCACGTTCGTAGATGCTGGCGCCGGCCGGGTGGGCCTCAATGAAGTAGATGATGGATTCGCCGATGCCCCAGACGGCTGGGTAGGCATGGTCTTTCATGGCAGCGGGCACGGCCACGGCGCCGCGGGACACGGCGGCGGCCAGGGCAGCCGCAGCGTTCTCGACGCGCCAGCCCATGGCGCTGATCGAGGGCCCGTGGCGGCGCGCGAACTGGGCCGAGTGGCCCGCGCGTTCGCCGTTGAGCAGGAAGTGGATGTCGTTCTGGCGGTAGTAGCTGATGGCCTTGCTCGGGTGGCGGCGCAGCTTGGAGAAACCAAAAGACAGGAAGAGCGCGTCCAGTTGCTCCAGAGTCGGGCCGCAGAATTCGGTGAATTCGATGCCGGTCAGGCCGACGGGGTTGCTGGGGCTGATGATGCTCATGACGCGGGTCTCCAGGTGTTGGTGTTGGCTTGTGGCTTCGCCCCTCGTGGCGATGGAGCGCATTCTTCGCTCGCCGCTGCTTCAAAGAAAGCGAATTTCTTCGTCGTTCTTGATCAATAATTTCGAACATGAAATTGGATCTCGAAGCCCTGTCAGCACTGGACGCGGTGGTGCGCCACGGCAGCTTTGCGCGCGCCGCTGAAGCGCTGCACAAGGTCACATCGGCGGTCAGCTACCAGGTCAAAAAGCTCGAAGAACAGCTGAACCTGACCTTGGTGGACCGCAGTGCCTACCGTGTGCGCCTGACCGCTGAGGGCGAGGCCGTGCTGGCCGAAGGCCGGCGCCTGCTGCGCCAGGCCTACCAGGTCGAGGCCCTGGCCCAGCAACTGGCCTCGGGCTGGGAGGCGCGCCTGCTGGTGGTGGTGGACGGCATCCTGCCCTTGGCCAACACCTTGCGGGCGCTCAAGCAACTGGTTGACGAAGGCGTGCCGACCCGGGTGCAGCTGAAGATCGAGTTTCTGGGGGGCGTGCAGCACCGCTTCGAAAAGGAGCAGGCCGATCTGATGTTGGTCAAGGAGTACCAGCCCTCGGCTTTGCTGCAAGCCCAGGCGAAGGCCGAGGTGGAGTGCGTGCTCTGCGTGGCGCCTGAGCATGCGCTGGCGCAGCTGGCCGCGGAAGCCGGGCGGCCCTTGCGACTGGAGGAGTTGCAAGACCATGTTGAGCTCAGCGTGCAGGACAGCAGCGACCAGGGCAGCGATCGCCAGATGTTTGGCGGCGAGCGGGTGTTCTATCTGTCTGGCTTTGTTGCCAAGCGCCAGGCCTTGCTGATGGGCATGGGCTTTGGCTGGATGCCTCGCTACCTGGTCGACGAGCCCTTGGCCGCTGGCCAGCTGGTCGAGCTGCCCTACCAGGGCGGCTCTCGATTTCGCTTCACCCCCTGGCTGGTCCAGCGCCTCGACCGCCCACCCGGCCGCGCTGGCCAGCGTCTGATCGAGCTGCTCAGCCGGGCTGCTTGATTGGCGCGTTAGCCCATGGCGACTGGAAGCGGCACAGAACCGTCGTTCGCTGAGAAATTTCAGCACGCAGAGTTCGCAGAGGACCGCAGAGGACGCTGAGAACACAATCCTCGCTCTTCTTCTCTCTCTGCGACCTCTGCGGTCCTCTGCGAACTCTGCGTTCGTATTCAAATCTCAGCGAACGACGGTTCTGTGCCGCGACCTGCCACTCGCGCCGACCAAAAAAAGAGGCGCAAGCCGCCTGAAGCTGCTTGCGCCTTGTAAAACCGGGCAGGTAAGGAGTCGGGCCGGAGCCCGGCCCGCCCGGGCCAGGGAAACCTGGGTTGGAGTTCTGTGAAGCGGATCAGGACTTGGCCGGGGTGGCTTCGGTCTTGGCCGCAGCTGGGGTGGCGCTGGGTGTGGTCACCGCAGCAGCTGCCTCAGTGGCAGGCTTCTTGGGCGTGGCTGGGCCGGCACCGTCGGTCTTGTTCACCGGGCTGGTCGTGGCCGCCATCGGGGCGGCGGTTGCGGCGGGCGTGGCGGCAGCGGTGGTGGCCGGCTTGGCCGCGGGGGCTGCAGTCACAGCCGGTGTTGCCGGGGCGGCAGGCGCGGCAGCGGTGGTCACCGGAGCTGCAGCAGCTGCGGTCTGGCTGGTCTTTGCGGCAGCCTTGTGAGCATGGGCCTTCTTGTGTTCTGCCTTGTGTTCAGCTTTGTGCTCCACTTTTGCAGCGCTTGTGTGCTGCTCTGTTTTTGCGTTAGCCTCCTTGGTGGCAGGTGCCGCGGTCGTTGCGGTGGCAGCCGGTGCGGTGGTGGTGGCTGCGGTGGCCGTGGGTTTGGCGCTGACCGGCTTGGTGGCTTCGGCGGCCATGGCGCTACCCAAGGACAGAGCCAGCAGCGCGGGGATCAGAGCGGTCTTCAGAGCGTTGGACTTGGTGTTCATCAGGATTTCTCCAAGGGTTGCGAAAGGTACCTGCACAACGACGCCCGATGAGTCGTCGTTGACCCTGTTTCCTCGCCCTTGCAAAGCGTTACACGTGTCACAAGTCGGTACTTCGATCGCTTGGTGCAAATAAAAAGGGGCGCGAAACGCGCCCCTTGTGGGTGTTGGCCGCCGCGGCGGTGATCACCAAATCTTGCAGCGCTTGCTCTCTTCCTTGACCATCTTCTGGCCCGGTTTGCATGCGAAAGCCTGGGCAAACTCCGGCATGTTCACAGCCACGCCGTTGATGCGGTAGCGGCCCGGCGAATGCGGGTTGGTCAGGGCTTGCACGCGCAGCGCTTCGGGGCGTGCGGTGTTGCAGTCCCACTGGCCGAAGCCGATGAAGAAACGCTGCTCGGGCGTCAGACCGTCGATGGGCGCGAGCTTCTGCGTGGCGGTCTGCTCGCGCCAGGCGGCCAGGGCCAGCACCATGCCGCCGAGGTCGGCCAGGTCCTCGCCCAGGGTCAGGCGGCTGTTGATCTTGATGTCATCGACGATGGTGTACTGCGCGTACTGCTCGACCACGCAGGCAGCGCGCTTCTCAAACGCGCGGCCGTCCTTCTTGGCCCACCAGTCCTTGAGATTGCCCTTGGCATCGAACTGGCGGCCTTCGTCGTCGAAGCCGTGGATCAGCTCATGGCCGATGGTGCCGCCGGTGTTGCCGTAGCTGGGCGCGTCGTCGAGCTTGGTGTCAAACAGCGGTGGCTGCAGCACGCCGGCGGGGAAGTTGATGTCGTTCATCTGCGGGTTGTAATAGGCATTCACCGTCTGCGGCGTCATGCCCCACTCACCGCGGTCCAGCGGCTTGCCGATCTTGTTCAGCTGGCGCCGCGCTTCGAAGGCATTGCCGCGCTGCACATTGCCCAGGAAGTCATCGCGCTTGATCTCCAGCGCGCTGTAGTCGCGCCAGACATCGGGGTAGCCGATTTTGTTGACGATGCTGTGCAGCTTTTCGATCGCGCGGGTCTTGGTGGCCGGGCTCATCCACTCGAGCGCTTGCACACGCTGGGCCATGGCGCGCTCGATCTGCTCGGTCATCTGCTGGGTCTTGGCCTTCAGCTCGGGGCTGAAATTGCGTGCCACGAACTCCTGGCCCAGGGCTTCGCCGATCTGGTTGTCCACCAGCTCGACACAGCGCTTCCAGCGTGCCTTGAGCTGGGGCACGCCGTTGAGCGTCTGACCAAAGAATTCGAAGTTGGCCTGCACCAGGGCCTGGTTCAGATGTGGTGCCTGGCTGCTCAGGGTCTGCCAGCGCAGGTAGGTCTTGATGTCGTCCAGGCTGCTCTTCTTGAGCAGGCCGGCCAGGGCCTTGAAGAAGGCCGGCTCGGTGACGTTGAAGACCCGGGTGGAGGCCGGCACGCCCAGGGCCTGCTGGTAGGACGCCCAGTCGAAGCCAGGGGTCAGGGCTTGCAGGCCGCGGGCGTCGAACTTGTGGAAGGTCTTGTAGGGGTCACGCTTGTCCACGCGGCTCAGGGTGGCGCGGGCCAGGGTGGTTTCCAGGGCCAGCACGCGGGCGGCGGCCGCCTGTGCCTGGCTCGCGCTGCTGCCACCAAGCTCGAACATGCGGGCGATGTGGGCGCTGAACGCTTTCCGCATCTTGAGCGACTTCGCATCGCTCTTGAGGTAGTAGTCGCGGTCCGGCAGGCTGATGCCACCGGCCATGGCGAAAGCGATCAGCTGGCTGGAGTCGGCCAGGTCCTGGCTCGATGTGAAGGCAAAGAACAGGCGCTCGTTGTTGCTGGCCAGCTGCAGAGCGGCCAACAGGGCCGGCAGCTCTTGCTTGTTGCTCAGGCCGTCGATGCGGCTCAGCAAGGGCTGCAAGGCTTGCAGGCCACGGCGCTCGGCCGCGCCTTCGTCCATGCAGGCGGCGTAGTAGTCGGCCATCTGAGCCTGGCTGGCGTTCAGCTGCGCGGCCGGGCTGCTTGCCAGACGCTCCAGGATGCCCCAAAGATAACGCTGGTTCTCATCGGCCATCTTGGCATAGACCGACCAACGCGATTGGTCGGCCGGCACCGGGTTCTTCTCCATCCAGCCGCCGCAGACGTACTGGTAAAAGTCTTCGCAGGGGTCGACGCTGCGGTCCATGGCCTGCAGGTCCAGGCTGGGTGTGTAGGGCAGGCTGGCCAGGGGCTGTTCCTTGGCTGCGCTGTTGCCATCACTGGTCTGGGCTTGGGCCATCAGACTCAGCGTCCCCAGGCTCAGGGCGCCCAACAGGGCTTTGAAGGGCGCACTGCGGCGCATGGGCTTGGAGATCTTGGGCATGGGGGGCGGCATCGTTGGCGACCGTCGTGGGTCGAAGCCTCGGATTCTCCGCCAAGCGCGACGCGCGCCGACGCAGTTCAGCGCACGGTTTGCTTGAGCACTTCGTCTTGCCAGGTCTCGCGCAGCTTCTTCATCTCCCAGGCCCAGACGAAGGGGCGCAGGGCGCGAGCCTTGCTGTACTGGGCCGGGTCCAGCAGCCTTTGGCGCAGCTCGGGCGGCAGGTCCAGGTGAGCGAGGCGAATCGGCCGGGCATAGCCGCGCGCCAGCTGCAGCTGGCCGGCGTCGCTGAAGATGTACTCGCGTGCCAGCTGCGCGGCATTGGGGTGCGGTGCGTGGCGGTTGATGAGGGTGGTGTAGCCGCTGGTGACCGAGCCGTCGGTGGGAATCAGCACTTCGTAGTCGGCGGGCTGCGTCAGGCGGCTGCGATGGCCCAGGGCGACGAAATCCCAGAGCAGGAAGACATCGGCCTTGCCGCGCTGCAAGTCGGCCACCGTGGCATTGCTGTGAATCAGCCGGCCCTGTCGGGCCAGCTTGGCAAAGGCCTCCAGCGCCGGCTGCAGGCGCACTTCATCGCCGCCCAGTGCGATGGCGGCCGCCAACACATTGGCGCTGGCCTGGGCCGAGCTGCCGACGCCGCCGACTTGCACCGTGTAGGGGCCATCAAACAGCTCCTGCCAGCTGCGCGGCACACGCCCGCCGTGCCGCTTTTTGTTGACGGCAAAGGCAATCGTGCCGGTGTAGGCCAGGGCCCAGTAGCCATCTTCGTCGCGCGCCCAGGCGGGGATCTGCTCCCAATGCTTGGGCTTGTGCGGCCGGCTGATGCCCCGCCCGCGCGCCACAGCCCCATATTCGAAGCCGACATCGCCCAGGTCCACGGTGCCGCGGCTGCCGTCGCGTGCCATGCGCTCGATCTCTTCGGCGCTGTTCATGTTCTCGTCGCTGTGCTCAATGCCGTAAAGCCGCTTCAGGTCGGCCCAGATGCCGGCCCAGTTGGCCCAGCTGTCAGGCATGCCCAAGGTGTGGAGCCGGCCCTCGGCACGGGCCGCGGCTTCCAGCTGGCGCTCGACGTTCAGTGCCGGCAGGCCGGGTGCGAGCGGCGCGGACGCCGCCAGCTGCGCCAGCACCTGCCCGGTAGGCAGGCTCAGGGCGCTGAGCAGTAGGCGGCGTTTCATACGCCGATTGTTACAGTTTGTGCCCGCGTGACCCAGGGCACAGCGCACGGATCAGCCGAGAACGCGCAAGATCTCTTCGCCGTACGCTTCCAGCTTCTTCGCCCCCACCCCGCTGATGCCGACCAGTTCGTCCAGGCTTTGCGGGTTCTGTCGGGCCATCTCGGCCAGGGTGACGTTCTGGAAGATCACATAGGCGGGCAGGCCGTGCTCCTTGGCCACCTCGGCGCGCCAGGCCTTGAGCAGTTCGAAGCGCGCCAGGGCATCGTCGTCGAGCTCGATCGGCGCGCTGCTCTTGCCACTGCCAGCACCGGGCTTGGTTCCGCGCGTCAGCCGGCCGCGCTTGGGCGCTGCCGTGGGCACGCGCAGCAGCAGCTGCACCTCGCCCTTGAGCACGGCGCGGGCGCTGTCGGCCAGGGCCAAGGTCATGTACTCGCCTTCGGTGAAGACATGGCCCAAGGCGATCAGCTGGCGCAGCACGGCGCGCCACTGGGTTTCCGGCAGGTCGGCGCCAATACCCCAGGTGGACAGACTTTGGTGGCCGTACTGCGTGACCTTGTCGGTGACCTTGCCGCGCAGTACATCGATCAGGTGGCCGGCACCGAAGCGCTGGCCGCCGTTCTGGTGAAAGCGGTAGATGCAGCTGAGCAGCTTGCGGGCGGAATCGGTGCCGTCCCAGGTGGCGGGCGGCACGAGGCAGTTGTCGCAGTTGCCGCAGGCTGTACTTAACTCACCGAAATAAGCGAGCAGCCGCACGCGCCGGCAGTCGGTCGCCTCAGCCAGAGCCAGCAAGGCATCGAGCTTGCCGCGCTGACCTTTCTTGAACTCCTCGCCGGCCGGGCTCTCGTCGATCATGCGGCGCTGGTTCACCACATCGGCCAGGCCGTAGGTCATCCAGGCATCGGCCGCCGCGCCGTCGCGGCCGGCGCGGCCGGTCTCCTGGTAGTAGCTCTCGATGTTCTTGGGCAGGTCCAGGTGGGCGACGAAGCGCACATCGGGTTTGTCTATGCCCATGCCGAAGGCGATGGTGGCCACCATGACGATGCTGTCTTCGCGCAAAAAGCGGTC
Source organism: Paucibacter sp. DJ2R-2 (assembly GCF_025717675.1). GTDB lineage: Bacteria > Pseudomonadota > Gammaproteobacteria > Burkholderiales > Burkholderiaceae_C > Paucibacter_A. Next base: position 1,325,536 of record NZ_JAJIRT010000001.1, on the reverse strand, counting down.
CTGGTGGCGCTGGCGCACGGCCGCGTCCAGACCGGCGTGGTAGGGCAAGGCCTTGATGCCGGCGCTGACCAGCCAGTCGGCCGTTTCGTCCACCTTTTTGCGGCTCTGGCAGTAGACGACGCCGGCGTCCTCGTGGTGCTCGTCCTGGATGAAGCGCAGCAGCTGATCGCGCGGCTTGCTGTCCTTCTCGACGATGGTGTAGCGGATGTTGGGTCGGTCGAAGCTGCTGATGAAGACGCGCGCTTCTTCCAGGCGCAGGCGCTCGATGATGTCGGCGCGGGTCAGATCGTCGGCGGTGGCCGTCAGCGCGATGCGCGGCACCTCGGGGTAGCGCTCGTGCAGCAGACTGAGCGCCAGGTACTCGCTGCGGAAATCATGGCCCCACTGGCTGACGCAATGCGCCTCGTCGATGGCGAACAGGCTCAGCAGGCCGCGCTCCTGCAGGGAATCGAGCTGGGCCAGAAAGCGCGGGTTGGTGATGCGCTCGGGCGCGGCGTAGAGCATGACCAGGCGGCCACTCATCATCTCGCGCTCGACATGGGCGGCCTGCTCGCCGCTCAAGCTGCTGTTCAAAAAGGCGGCGTGCACGCCGGCTTCTTCCAGCGCGCCGACCTGGTCGTGCATCAGGGCGATCAAGGGGCTGACGACCACCGTCACGCCTTGCTGGCTGCGGTGGCGGGCGATGGCGGGGATCTGGTAGCAGAGGCTTTTGCCACCGCCGGTGGGCATCAGCACCAGGGCGTCGCCGCCGGCCACCACATGGCCCACGATGTCGGCCTGCGCGCCACGGAAGGCGCTGTAGCCGAACACCTCTTGCAGGATCTGGGTGGGGGCGGGAAGATGGTCAGCACGGGTCATGAGCCCGCCATTGTCGAGGAGAACCCGGAATGTCGAACAACGCGCAGGACAAGGCCGCCGATTTGCGCAGCAAACTGATCCGCAATTTTCTGGAAGTGCCGCGCGAGCGCTATCTGCGCGCGCCGCGCTACGACAGCCTGGTCGGGGCTGTGTCCGAGGGCACGCTGGCGCGCAAACTCGGCTGTGGCGTGGACACCGTGGCGCCCGGCCAGCAGAGCTGCCCCTACCACTTTCACCACACGCAAGAGGAGATGTTCATCGTCCTCGAGGGTCAGGGTACCTTGCGGGTGGCCGATGAACTGCTGCCCATCAAGGCCGGCGATGTCATCTTCATTCCTTGCGGGCCCGAATACCCGCACCACATCCTCAACACCTCGGACGCCGAGCTCAAGTACCTGAGCATCAGCACCCAGGACCGGCCCGAAGTCTGCGAATACCCCGACTCGGGCAAGATCGCTGTGTTCTCAAAAGGCCCGGCCTTCATCCACCGGCGCGAGCACGGCCTCGATTACTGGGACGGCGAGCCTTGAGGGCAGGCCCGACCCGAGCGGGACGGGTGCAGCAACTCAGCCGACACCATTCACCAGTTTGTCGTGCAAACGGGTGGCGTGGGCGTCGGACAGCCCGGCCAGCTGGTCCGCAATGACCCTCATTTTTGCGGTCTCGCTCTCTGCCCCCGCATAGGCCGCCAGGGCTTCGTCGCGCAACAAGCGCTTGGGTGTGGTGACGCAGGCCTCGAAGAGCTCGCGCAAGACGATTTGGCCGCGGTGCTCTTGCATCTGGACCTGGGCACGGTCGTAGAGGCGGCGCTGCACCAAGGCTTGCAAGCCACCCAGAAAGACCTGAGCCTGAGGCAGCAACTGCACTTGCCAAGCGAGCAAGGCCTCCTCGTGGCCGGGCAGGGGCTCCACTTCGGCAGACACCACCAGGGCGTTCACCAGCGTGCCGATGGCGCGCTTGCGTGCCGGTGTTGAGCTGCCGAACAAGGCCTGGCCGATGCCGTCGATATCGCCCAGGTCCACTGCCTCGGCCCAGCCGCGATCGAGTTCGATCGCCTCCCAGTCCTCTCGCGCAATCTCGCCAAGGGTCAGGCCATCCTCGAATTCATGCACGCCCTGTGCAATCCCCGCGGCCAGCTGCACCAGGCTGGCATCCAGGCTGCCAGGGCCGGCGTGGCCATGCTGCTGGGCCGTCGCCAAGCGCCGGGGCATGAGCAGGCGATCGGCTTCCGGGCCTTCCAGGGGCATGAGGACCCAATCCACCAGATCCTGGTCTTCGTCGTAAAAGCCCTGGGGCGGTGACCAGTGTTCGCGCAACGGCACCATGCCGGGCCCGGGCTGCTGTCGCGGGCGGGGCGACAGCAGCCGCGACCAGGGGCAGGGCCGGTCCAGCATGCCGAGCAAAAGGCGGCGCGAGGGGTCGAGGCCGAAGCCTTCGGCATAGGGCTCCTGGCGTGCCAGCAGGCGGATGCTCTGCGCGCGGGTCTCGAAGCCGCCGTGCTCGTGCATCAGGCAGTTGAGCATGATCTCCCCGCCGCGCCCGAAGGGGGCCGCGCCCAGCTCGCGTGCAAAAGCAATGGACTCCAGCAAATTCGGGTCCGGCAGCAAGGCCACCCAGGGCTCCGAGCGGGAGTGCAAGCCCTCCAAGGCGCGCAACAAACCTCGCGCCAATTGCGCGGTCTCCAGCGCATGGGTCAGTCGCGAGCGCATGACTTCGCCCTCGTCGAGACTGGGCCAACTGAGCTTGCCCTGCAGGCGCCGGAAGGAGCTGCAATGCAGCACACGGGCACGGTCTCGGGCGAAGGGGTTGCGGTAGCTGCCTCGGGCCCGTTGAAGCTCCGAGCCGGAGCGCCGAACCAGCCATTGCATGCTGCCGCGCAGTTGGCTGAGCTGCTCACTCAGTGTGGAGGTTTCGGGCGTGGAGCTCATGGCATCTCCTTCCGCCCGGCCATCGGTCCGCCAGCGACTGCGGCGGCAAGCGGTGCCGGGTGCTCGTCTGCACACGATAGGCTTGCACGCTCAGCTTTGCACAGTGCCCTCCAGGGCGGCGCCGTGGACTTTGACCGGTTTCCGGCAGGGCCGCGGCTGTCAGCGCCTCGCAAGCTCCTCCAGCGGCGCGCGGGCTTCACTGCTGCCGCCGCCATTGCTGGGTGCCGCGCGGGCGTTGCTGGCCTTGTCGCCGCGGGCGTTGATGCGCGAGATGCCGGAGGACTGGCGTTGCACCTCGGGCCGGCCCCAGTAGTCGACCTGGCCAAAGCCCGAAACCGAGATCGCCAGCTGTTCGGTGGCCCAGACCTCGGCCTCACCGATGCCGCTGATGCTGAGGGCCGCGCGATTGGCCTGCAAGCTCTCGGCCTGCAGGCGGCCCTTGCCGGAGATGCGCAGCGACAGCTCGTTCACCTGGCCGCTGATGCGGCCGGTGCCGGCACCGGAGATGCCGAAGTTCAAGCGCTCGGCGCTGAGCTCGTCGAAGCGTGCCGAGCCAGCGCCCGAGATGCTGACCGTCAGCTGGACGCAGCGGAAGGCACCTGGCGCATGCAGATCGCCAGCGCCCGACAGGATCACTTGATTGAGCCGGCGCAGGGTGACGTCGATCTGCGGCCTTTGGTTGCGCCACATCTTCCAGCCGTCGACCGAGCGGATCTGCAACTTGTCGCCGCTGTAGTCGAGCTCGATCTGTTTCTGGGCCTCGGCGTCGCCGACCACAAAGACCTGGTCGCGCTCGCCCTGGATCAGTCGCACATTGGCGGTGCCTGACAGCTCCAGGCGCTCAAACGGGCGACTGACGTAGAGCTTGCCCTCGACCGCCGGCGCTGCCGGTGGCGCCGCAGCAGCTGGGGCTGCGGGTGCCGCCGGGGCCGCAGGAGGCGCCGCTGCGGCGGGCGCGCCGCCGGGCTGAGCGGCCACCAACTCGCTCATCAGACAGGCCAGCAGGCCGGTGGACAGCAGCTTCCAGCTCATATCGATTGCTCCCTCAGTTTCTTGGACACATCGCGGTTGGCCGTGAAGCGGCTGCCGTCCTGCATCTGCACGATCAGTTGCGAGTTTTCATCGGGCGTCATCGACACCACGAAGTCGAGATTGACGATGCAGCTGCGCTGCAGCTTGATGAAGCGGCTCGGGTCCAGGCGCTGCTCGAAGGCGGTGATCGGCAGGTTGACCAGGTACTGGCGGCCACCGCTGGCCACGGCTGTGTACTTGATGTCCGAACGCAGATATTCGACGGTGTCCACTTGGATTGGGAAGATCTTGCCCTGGTCGCGCACCAGCAGCCGGGTCATGGGCGAGCTGTCGGGCTTGGCCGCGGCCTCCAGGGCCTGGGTGCTGCCGCCCGTCTCAGCGGCGGTGCCGCGCTGAAGCGCATGGCCGACGGCCTCGTTGAAGCGCTCTTGCGAGAAGGGCTTGAGCAGGTAGTCGGCCGCGTGCAGCTCAAAGGCGGTGATGGCGTGCTCGTTGTAGGCGGTGGTGAAGATGACGCGCGGTGCCGGGCCGCCGGCGCCGTCCTCGGCCAGGGCGCGCAAGACCTGCAGGCCGCTCAGCCCCGGCATATTGATGTCCATGAAGACCAGCTCGGGCCGCAGGCTGCGGATCTGCTCCAGCGCGCTCAGGCCGTCGGCGCAGCTGGCGAGCAGCTCCAGCTGCGGCAGCTGCGCGACCCAGTCGGCCAGGGCTTCGCTGGCCAGGGGTTCGTCCTCGGCGATCAGGGTGCGTATGCGGGGTGTGGCGGTGGTGTTCATGGGGTTCATGCAGTGAGGGCCTGTGGAATCCACAGGTCGACGCGGAAACCTGCGCCGGGTGCGGTGTGGATGTGCATGCGGGCGCGGCCGTCGAAGTCCAGCGCAAAGCGGCGGCGCAGGGCGCCCAGGCCGATGCCGCCACCGCGGTGGCCGCCGCCGACATGGGCGGCGTCGCTGGGCGAGGCCACTGCGTCCTGTGCGTTCAGCCGGGCCGGGTCGCAGCCAGCGCCGTCGTCTTTGACGGTCAGGGCCAGGCCTTGCGTCAAGGCATCGCGGCGCGCGCTGATGCTGATGCAGCCGCCCTTCACGCTGGGCGAGATGCCGTGGATGATGGAGTTCTCCACCAGGGGTTGCAGGGTCAGCGGCGGGATCTCGTCCTGCAGAGTCTGCGGGTCCAGCGCCCATTCAACGCTGAGGCGCTGCCCCAGGCGCAGGGACTCCAGGGCCAGGTAGTCGCGCACAAAGCCCAGCTCTTCCTCCAGGGTCACGCGGTCGGCCACACCGCGCTTGCTGTCCAGCACATAGCGCAGCATGTCGGAGAAGCGCAGCAAGGCGGTTTCGGCAGCCTTGGCGTCTTTGCGGGTCAGGGCGATCAGGGAATTCAGGGTGTTGAAGAGGAAATGCGGGTTCAGCTTGCCGCTGATGGCGGCCAGTTCGGCGCGGGCCAGCGCGCTCTCGGCCTGGGCCGCGGCCACCGCATTGCGGCGGGCGCGCCGGGCATTCAGCACGGCCGCAAAACCGGTGGACACCGGCACGTAGACGAACACCCCGGTGATGGCGCGCCAGAGCGCCGTCTGCATCAGCGTCGCCTCGGCATGCTCAGGGCCAAAGAGCAGGCTGGCGAGCACGAAATCACTGGCCAGCCAGACCGTGCTGAACAGCAGGGCGGCGGCGGCGTGCAGGGCGGCCAGGCTGAACAGGCCGAAGTCGCGCTCATGCAGCCAGCGCACCCAGGGGTAGACCAGCACGCCCATCAGCATCGGTGCCCAGAGCGTCAGCGTGGCCTCGTAGACGGCGGACCAGAGCTGCCACACGCCCTGCTGGCCGCGTTGGTAATCGAGCCCGGCCACCACATAGAGCAGCCAGGTCAGCAGGCAGGCACCGCCATAGGCCAGCCAGAAACGCCGGCGGCTGCCGGTGTTCCAGCTCTGGCTCGGGTTCAGGGGCGTGCTGCTGTCCATGTCGGCATCTTAGGCAAAGCCTGCGCCGCGCCTGGCGCCGGCCTGACTAAGTGCGGGATGCAGGGCGCGAACTGCGGCCGCCCGGGGTCTGGGCTCGCGCGGCCTCAGCCCGGGAACTGCCGGATCGCGCGCACCCGGCGGTTCATGGCGTGGCGGATGGCGTGCACGAACAGCCAGCGCTTGAGGCCGCTGAGGTTGCTGCCGTGCCGGGCATAAAAGTCATCGGGCGTGTCGAAACGGCCGAAGTCGTGCTTGATGCCGTCCTTCTGGATGTAGGTGCTGCGGCCACACCATTCCACCCCGGGCGCCTGCAGATTCGGCGTGGCGGCGCCGTAGCCGCAGAAGGCCCGGGCTTGCGGGAAACGGCGCTGCAGGGCGCTCAGGTAGGCGGCATCGAGGATGAAGCCTTCCAGCTCCAGCCAGCGTCCGTCCAGCCAGACCTCGACCCAGCTGTGCACGATGCTGCGCGGCGCCAGCCAGTAAGCCAGGCCGGTGATGGCGCCCTTCTGCAAGTGCTTGTCGATGGTGAAACCGTGGAAGCGGCAGGCGATGCCGCTGGCCCGCAGCAGGGCCATCAGCAGGCTGCCCTTGGTGTTGCACTGGCCCAGTCCGTCGGCCAGCACCTGGGAGGCCGGGATCTCGTCGCCGCTGTTGTAGCCGAAGGCGATGTCCTTGCGCACGAAGTCATAGATGGCGCCGATGCGCTCGGCCTCCGGCAAGAGCGACCAGCCGCGCTCGCTCAGCAAGGCTTGGATGCGTGGATGTTCATAGTCCAGGATGGGGCTGCTTTGCAGCAGGGCGGGCTGGAGTGTGTCGGGCATCTCGGGCTCCTGAGCTCTTGTGGGCGATGCCCGCATTGGGAAGCCTGGAGCCAGTACGGGGTCAAGTTTGGGCAGGGCAGCGGGGGCGGCGGCATAATCTCGCGTTTATCGCCAGCGGAGCGCAATATGGCCTCGGTCAACAAAGTCATTCTCATCGGCAACCTGGGGCGCGACCCCGAGCTGCGCTACAACCCCAGCGGCGTCGCGTTCTGCACCATCAGCCTGGCGACCACGCGCAACTGGAAGAACCGCGAATCCGGCGAGAAGCAGGAAGAGACCGAATGGCACCGCGTGGTGTTCAACGACAAGCTCGCTGAGATCGTCGGCCAGTACTGCAAGAAGGGCCGCCCGCTCTACGTCGAAGGCCGTTTGCGCACCCGCAAATGGACCGACAAGGAAGGCAAGGAGGTCTACACCACCGAGATCATCGCCAACGAGATGCAGCTGCTCGGCGGCCGTGACTCCGGCGATGAAGGCGGTGGTGGTGGTGGCGGCTACGGTGCCCGCGAAGGTCGTGGCGCAGGCGCTGCGGCCGGCGGCGGCGCTGCGTCCTACGGCGGTGGTGGCGACGACTACGGTGACGCCCCTGCCCCTCGCGCCCCGGCTCGCCCGGCCGCGCGCCCCCCGGCAGCCCGCCCTGCGCCCGCCCCGGCGCCGCGCCCGGCGACCGGTTTTGACGATATGGATGACGACATCCCTTTCTGATCGTCCCTGCGGAAGACGATATGGATGACGATATTCCATTCTGATCGTCCCTTCGGAGGACGATATGGATGACGACATCCCTTTCTGATTCCGCACTTACGAAATTTCGTTGTGAGAAGGCCCGCGCTCCTAGAGGACGCGGGCCTTTTTCTGCATCAAGCCATGGTTGTCAGATGCCATCGGGTGTCTATTCAAGCGCGAGCTTTCAATTCGCTCGCGCTCGACCGGTCCTGCCCAGCGACATGCGCGGGCGCCTGCCCTGGGTTCAGATCAGCCTGAAGCCCAGCAGGGCAATGGCCTGCGCCGGCAGCTTGAGGCGCACCTGGTCGCCCCAGTCGGTATTGGCCTTGATGCTGGCGCAGTAGAGGGTGCGACCCGTGGTGCGGCCATGGTCTTTGACCTTTTGGTCCATGCGCAGACTGGCCAGTTCGGTGCCGTCGGCCTGGCTGGCATGCAGGGTTTCCCCTTCACGCGGGGTGCAGACGTCGAAGCTGGCCTCGGAGCGTGAAAGGAGGCGCCAGCTCAACGGGAACTGCTTGCGGTACAGCGCCTGGTAGGCCAGCAAGACCTGGCGAACGCTGGCCATGTCGGGGGTCTGGGCTGTGAGTTGAGGCACCAGCGCGAAGTTGCCCACGCCCCATTGGCCCTCGGCGCGGTTGATGCTGAAGTCGGCGTGCTGTGGCTGAACCGGCAGGTCGTGCGGCACCACATAGAGCTGGCCGAGCAGCGGGGCAATGGGCAGGTCTTTGTCTTCGTCCAGGACGGAGACCCGCAGCGGGCGGCTGGTGTCTTGGCTGTATAGCCTTGCGCCAAAGCGCAGCAGGCCGTGGCTGATCTCGTGGATCGGGGCTGCGGCCTTGATCCAGTTTTGGTAGGGCATGACCACGCTGCGCGAGCCACCGACCACCACCCGCTCCAGCGTCGCGTCACTCGTAGTGGCGATCTCGGGCGGGGCTTCGGTGATGGGTTCTGGCGCCTGGGCGCTGACCGGCAGTGCGATGCAGATCAGGGCGAGGCCCAGATTCAGGCGCGGCCAGGGAGGCACTCGGTTTGCGGGTCTGGCGCACGGGAACATCAGAGGGGTCTGGCGCATGGCGGTCGCTCCAATCGGGTTCAGGGTGTTTCGGCTCTTGCGTGCTGCGGCGTTGTGAGGTTTTTCGCCTGATCAGATTTCATCCGGCCGGCTAGGGACTGACAACTGGCAAATTTGTCAGTCCTGTGGCATCTCAGTCCTGGCGCAGGCATTCGATGGGCAGCAGGGTGGAGGCGCGGCGTGCCGGGTAGTAGCCGAAAAACAGGCCGACCAAGCTGGCAAAGCCGACGGCCACGGCCATGTGCTGGGTGGACAGGCTCACGCTCATCTTGTCCAAGCTGTTGACGCCCAGCGCACCCAGGGCGGCCAGCCCCAGACCGATGACGCCGCCGATCAGGCACAACACCAGGGCTTCGCCCAGGAATTGCCAAAGCACGTCGCGTGGGCGGGCACCAATGGCCATGCGGATGCCGATCTCGCGCACCCGCTCAGACACGCTGACCAGCATGATGTTCATGATGCCGATGCCGCCGACCAGCAGGGAGATGGCGCCAATGACCCCCAGCCCGACGGAAAGCCCCGTGGCGATGGAGGTCCCGGTCTCGGCGATGCTGGCCAGATCGGTGATGACGAAGTCGTCTTTCTTGTCGCCGGTGATGTGGTGGCGGTCGCGCAGCAGTTCTTCGGCGTCCTGGCGGGCGTCGTCCATGTGCTTGGCGCTGTGGGCTTGCAGGCTGATGTAGTGCACCAGGCCCGGCCGAGCCAGACGCAGAGGCATGGCACTGATGGGCACCAGCGTCAGTTCGCCCAGTTCGGTGCCGTCCAAGGTGCGGCCTTTGCCGGCCAGCACCCCGATGATGGTGAAGGGTTGCCCATCGAGGCGTAGCACCTGGCCGACGGGGTCACGATCGGCATAGTATTTGCGCGCCAGCATGGAGCCAATCACCGCCACACGGTTGGCGGATTGGACATCGCGCTCGTCGATGGCCACGCCGCGCTCGATTTGCCAGTTACGCAGCTCCAGCATGGCGGGGATGGTGCCCAGCACGGTCTGGTTGCTGTTGGCGTCACCGTAGTGCAGCTGGAAGAAGCCTTGCAGCGCCGGTGCGGCCCCGCGCAGGCTGGGCAGCTGGGCCAAGGCGCGCGCATCGTCGAGGGTGAGATTGGGCGTGTCGCCGGCGCGTCGTCTAACGCCGCCCTCCACCGGTGTGCCGGGCTGCACGATCAACTGGTTGCTGCCCAGCACGGCCAGCTCCTTGGCGATGTAGCTGCGCACCGCGTCGCCCACGCTGAGCATCAGCAGCACCGATGCAATGCCGATGACCACGCCCAGCATGGTCAGCGCACTGCGCAGGCGATTGCTGTTGAGGGCGCGAAGGGCTTCGTTGAGGATTTGCAGCGGTTTCATGCGTGGGCCTGTTCCTGAGGATGACCATCGAATGCGATGCGTCCATCTTTCAGGCGCACCAAGCGTTGCGCCTGGAGGGCGACATCCGGCTCGTGGGTGACGAGGACGATGGTGAGTCCGGTCTCGCGATTGAGGCGCTCGAAGATGTCCAGCACCTCGGCTGTGGTTTGCGTGTCCAGGTTGCCGGTGGGCTCATCGGCCAGCAGCAGAGGGGCCTCGTTGACCAGGGCGCGGGCGATGGCAACGCGCTGCTGCTGACCGCCGCTGAGCTGGTTGGGCATGCGTGAGGCCATGGTGCCCAAGCCTACTTGCTCAAGCAGTCGCTCGGCGCGCTTGCGGGCGAACGCGCGGCTGCGGCCGGCGTAGATCAACGGCAGGGCGATGTTGTCCAGCACGCTCATGCGCTTGAGCAGGTTGAAGCTCTGGAACACAAAGCCGATTCGTGCATTGCGAACCTCGGCGTGCTGTGCGGCGCTGAGTTGGCTGACGTCGTGGCCTTGCAGGGTGTAGCTGCCCTCGTCGCAGCGGTCCAGCAGGCCCATGAGGTTCATCAGGGTGCTTTTGCCGGAGCCACTGGAGCCCATCAGGGCCACGTAGTCGCCGGCTTGCACATCGAGGTCGATGCCGTGCAACACGGGGGTTTGCACATCGCCGCTGCGATAGCTCTTGCGGATGCCCCGCAGGCTGAGCACCGGGTCCTTGGGACGGCTGGCGGTGGCGGCCATTTGGCCTTGGGGATGGGGCGCCATGAGCTCAAGCGCCATCGCGAGCGTCGGCCTTGGCGCGGCGGATGACCACCTGCTCGCCAGGCCGGAGTGTCGTGCTGAGCAACTCGGTGTAGCGGGTGTTGGCGATACCGATGGTCACCTCATGGGCTTGCAGCTTGCGGTTCGGGCCTTCGGTGTACACCTTGAAGACACGCTGGCCCTGACGCACATTGCCGAGCACGCCGTCATCGCTGGCCTTCGCGTTGTGCTGACCGGCCTGCCGCGCCGGGCTGGCCAGTTCATCCTCGCTGGGCTTGAAGCGCAGGGCTGCTGTGGGCAGGCGCAGCGCCTTGGCCTGGCTGGCCACGACGATGCGGGTCTGGGCGGTCATGCCGGGTTTGAGCAGCCCTTGCGGGTTGGCCACGTTGACGATCACGGTGTAGCTGACGACGCCCTGGGTGTTGCTGGGATTCAAACGGAATTGCTGAACCTTGCCCTCGAACTCCCGCGCGGGAAAAGCGTCCACCACGAAGTGCACCGCTTGGCCTTCGCGGACCAGGCCCACATCCGCCTCGCTGACGTTGGCTTGAATCACCATCTCGTTGAGATCGCGGGCGATCAGAAACAGTTCCGGGGTTTGGAAGCTGGCCGCGACGGTCTGTCCCACATCGATGCTGCGCTTGATGACGACGCCATCGACCGGGGCACGGATGATGCTGTGGTTCAGGTCGGTGCGGGCGGCGTCCAGCTGGGCGCGTGCCAGGTCGAGGTCCGCGCGCGCCGTATCGACTTCACGCTGGCTCTGATCGCGTTGGGGCGCGGCGATGAAGCCCTGGGCCGCCAGGGTTTCGTTGCGGCGCAGATGGCCTTCGGCGTAGGCCAGCCGGGCCTGCGCCGCACTCAGCTGGGCCGAGGCCTGGCGCTCACGCGCCTCAAAGTGCGCGGCATCCAGTCGGGCCAGGACCTGGCCTTTGACGACCCGGTCGTTGAAGTCCACCAGGCGCTGCGCCACGGTGCCGCTCACAGCCGATCCGACGGTCACGGTGGAGACCGGCTGCAGGCTGCCATTGGCCATGATGACCTGCGTGATGGCGCCCTCGTCCAGCGAGGAAAACTTGTAGGGCGAAGGTCGTTGGCTGGACGAGGCCTGGCTGTTCCAGGCCCAGCCTGCGAGCAGCAGGACGCTGAGCACACTGCCCAGCATGACCCAGCGACGACGTTGCGGTTTCAGCATGATTGGCTCCTCAGGCCCCGCGCCGTTTGCGCTGGGGCTTTCGTGGGGGAAGGGGTTCGGCTATCGGTTCGACCGCGGCGCAGGCTGATGTCCTCAGGCCTCGGCGGTCTCGTGCGAGTGGATGAGGCCGTTCTGTCGGTTCAGACGCACCATCTCCAGCGTCATGCGCGATTCGATGTTGTGCTTGATCGACGGACACGGCGAGATCCCTTCCAGCCACTTCTTGGGGCATTGGCCTCCGCAGATGGGCAGGATCCGGCAGTTGTGGCAAGGCACATCACCCGCGAGGATGCGGTCGTTCCAGTCGCCGAAGGGGCGCTCTCGGGGCGGCACAGGCGCGGGCTGGCCCAGTTCACCAAGGCGGTAGAAGCGCACTTCCTTGTAGGCCGGCACCTGCGAGATCTCGGTGCAGTTGAAGGTTTCGCCGTAGGGGTCGGTCAATTCGGCGTCCGGCCGCAGGCTCATGCACACGATCGGTGTGAGAGTCTTGGGCAGCAAGCGTGGGGCATGGCCTGCATTCATCAGCCGGGCGAGCAGGTCGACCTCAAAGTCGGCGTACTGCTGTTGACTCAGCGAGGTCAGGTGCGCATCGTTGCCCCAGCTGTGGACCGGCGCGGTGTAGAACTGGAAATGGCGCAGCAGGTCGTGCGCGATCAGCGTGTCCAGCAGGGCCAGCGTGCCCTCGTGATTGCGGCTGTCCACATTGCAACGGATGCTGATGCGGGCCCCGCAGTCCGCAAAGCGAGGGTCGGCCGCAATGCCTTTGAGGTTGTTCAGGATGCGCTTGAACGAAGGGCGGCCATCCTTGGTGACGCGGCGCCGGTCGTGGTCGGCCTGCGCACCGTCCAGGGTGATGTCAAAAGCCATCACCTGGTGTTGCTGCACCAGTTCGAAGAAGAGCCTCGGTGTCAGGGCCACGCCGTTGGTGGCCATCTGGGCGCTGTAGCTGAGCTGGTGCTGGCGCGCGAGCTCTTGCAGCTGCGGCGTCATGATGCGGATGTTCGCCATGCCCAGCAGCGGCTCGCCACCGAACCAGCCGATCTGAAAATGCCGGGTGCAGGCGCGGCGCTTCAGTTTCTCCTGCGCGCGTTGGAGTACACCGCGCATGATGCTGTCGTCCATGCGGCGGTTTTCGTGTTGCTGGCCGCAGTAGTCACAGCCCAACTGGCAGTTCGCCGAGGGGGCGATGGCCAGATAGAGCAAGTCGTCCGCCGCAATGGCGGCCTTGTTGTAGGCGATCACCTGGCTGCGCTCGTCCTCCTCGGCCGGGACCAGGATCTTGTGCTCCGTCATCGCCTGCCGCAGGGCGGCCGGCAACTGCGACAGATGACCTTGCTGCACATCCGACCAGTCCGCGTCGCTCACCAACAGGGCGCGGGCGCTGCGGGTGGAATACACCATGCGGAAGGCACGCCGACCCACGGCGGGACTGACGGCCAGGTACCGGCTGATCTTGAGGCTGGGTGTTTGTGTGGACATGGTCATTGGGCCACCAGCAGCTCGCTGGCGACAATCTGTTGCAGGGAGTGGGCATCCTTGATCTGCTCAGCCAGCCACTGCCCGGGGATGGCGGCGGTGCGCTGGCGCAATTGGCCCAGCCAGGTGGCATAGGACGCAGGCACGCGTTTGAGCTCATCGGTCTTGGCGTCCAGAAGCAAACCTTGGGCCGGCTGGTACAGGTGGTAGCGCTCGGCGTTGAAACGGTAGTGACGCTGAAGCTCGAAGTCGCCTGCTGGCTGTGCGACGGGGCGGCTGCGGTAGCTGTGCCAGCCCATCTCCCATTGCGCACCGTGTACCCGAGCCAGCGACTCGAATCTGCTCCAGAGCTGCTGCAGGGCCTGCTGGGCAAAGGCCTCGCGGTCGCCCTCGGGGTGGATCGCTTCACCGATCTCCACATTGGCACGTCCGTCGGTGTCGCGCCAGGACATCATGGGCACCAGGGGCACGCCCAGCTGGTGGGCCAGATACGCGGCTCCTGGGCGGACACGCAAATCTCGACCGTTCAACCGAACGGTCAGGCCATGGCGGTCATGGGCAAGATGCGCGCTTTCGCCCCGGACGCTGCGGTGGCCATCCAGGCAGATGTAGAGGCTGCGTCCCTGCCGCAGCTGACGCATCATCTGAATCAGGGCGCTTTGGCCGTCCGTGTTGATCACCGCCAGATCCGCCTGCCAGCGTTCTTGTGCCAGGCAGACGCTGTTCATTTGCACCCATTGCGTGCCTTGCCCCTCGCTGACATGAGGCCCTGCAACGATGGTCAGCGGGATGTTCCGGTGCAGCAAAAGAACCGGTTGAACGGCCCAGCCGCCCATATGAAAGGTGCAGTAGATGGCCGGTCCAGGGTGCGTTTGGCCGCTTTGCAGGGTCAGCAAGCCCGCCGCTTCCAAATCATCGGTCCGGCTGAACTCGAATTTCTTCAAATCCCGCCAGGCGAGGTTTTCGAGATAGAGCTCCCGATTTTCACCTGGCATCAATTCGGGGAAAAAATGGCCAGTGGCGACGCGAAATCGGAACCAATCCAGACATGGTGCATCGGGCGCGTCGAAATTGAGTTCGGCAGCGCGAAGACGCGCATTGCACAAAGCGGACTGATGCGCGTGCCTGAGTTCTTGGTAGAGCCCTTCATTTGCTGACATGTTGGTACGCTCTTTTCAGCAAGGGGTAGATGAAGAAGTGCAGAACAATCACGCTCAGCACGCTGGACACCAGGGTTTGGGGGTGGCTGAGAAAAAGGGATTTCCAACCGGCGTCAGACAGTACTTCGACGCACCGTGAAAAATGAAAATGCGTGGACTTTGCCAAACTCCATATGCAAAAACTCAGGAATGAATAATTGCAAATTGCGTAGCAGGCAATAAACCATTCGATGCGACTGACAGGTCGGCCGTGGCGTAAATTTTGGAAAATAATCCAGCACATGCCGCCGGCGCGTTGATATAGATCGTGCAGGCCTAAAAAATCGGCCAATAGCCAGTAACCGTCATTGCGAATAAAGGGAATCAGAACAAACAAGGCGGTGGCTATGTTCACCTTGAATGCCAGCGATAACCAAACTTGCGGACGCCCGTCGGTCAAGGCAATGCCGGCATAAAGCAGCACGGCGGCCAGCATTTGAAAGTAAATACCGCCCAGGCTGACCATGAAGCGCGACCGCCGGTCAACCAGCCAAGCATTGCTGACATTGGCGAAAAACACGGGAAAGATCAGATAGAAACCAAAGCCGATCTCTGCAGGCAACTGGCCGGCCCGGCGCATACCCGTGGCATGGCCCAATTCATGAAACAGAAGAATGGCGAAAATGCAGGCATACGACAGCAGCCAATCGAGCGCACTCAGGTCAATGCTGCGCAACTGTGTGCCGCCCACTTGGTGGAAGAAGAGCAAATCGCCAAACACCAGCAGGCACAAAAGGCCTGCGACCCAGGCCACGCGGCGGTCAAACAAGCCGGTCAGGCAAGCCGACACGCCTTGCACCAGCGGTGCTGACAGGACGGTCACCGAGCTATGGATGTAGGACGACTTGGCGGGCTTGGAGACCAGGCTTTCGATACTGTCCAGGAGCTGGGTACGAAATACCTCACGGGCATCGGCGGAAATAGCCCAGCGAACCCTGAGTTGCTCGATGCCGATCTCGACGCCTTCGGCCTTCATCACGGTCAAGGCCTCGTACAACTGAGGTTTGATCTTGAAATGCCGGCCATTCAAGGTGGCCTGATGGCTGCCGTCAACCACCTGAATCTGCACCTGTTCAAGCAGGCTATGGATATCTGGCTTGCTCATGGTAGGACTGGTTTTCCGACTACGGATGGCACCCTGAAACCCAACCGTTTCAGGGTGCCTCTGGATCAGAGACAGGCAAGCCCGTCTCCGACTTGGGCCCAAATCAGTTGGGTGCTTCAGGCGTCGGCTGCTGGGGGTTCGGCTTGCAGATGAAGTTTTCGATATCAATGATTCCGTCCATGACGCCAGCGTTGACCATTTCAAAACGCTGGTCCAGTTCGACAGTAGCCAGCTCGTCCTTCAGGTTTTCCAGATTGGTGTGTTGCATGATGTTTCCTAATTGAAGTTAAAAATGACCGTGATGGTCGTTCGGTAGATTCGACTTCCGGATCACTCCAGGAGCCATGGCTTTTGAATCGATACCACCTTGTTCTGCAGCGTTCCGGTGGTGTCCGGTGATTCGTTAGCGCATGAGTTGAACTTTATGGCGGTCGTTTCGCTGGCGCTACTAGCAGAAATGTTAGATATAGACCTGGTCGGCGCTTTGAAACCAAGATTGGCAGGCTTTCAATTGCTGCAGATACTGGCCAAGCGGATTACCAAAAATGCCGATCACAGAGATCGGACGAAAATATGTGCGCTGGTCCAAGGCCTAATTTGGCTGCGGTATGTCGCGAAAAAAAAGGCCGCCTTGTGCAAGGCGGCCGGTGCAGGACGGTGGTCCGAGGGGAGGGTGGTGCGGATCAGGTGAGGCGGATCACCGCTGGTGCGGAGGCTGCCCTTGGGATGGCCACGGCGGCTGCGCTGAGTGCCAGGCTGTCTCTGTTGCTCAGGGCGCGCAAGGTCTGCTCGCTGAACTCGATCACGGCCGCCACCAGCAATTGCCTGCCATGGCGTACGGGCGGGGCCATGCGATGGATGTCCACACCCCAGCGCATGGCGAGCCGTTCGATGGCGACGGAGGTGCAGAACACCAGGCGCTCCGCGCCGCTGCCTGCCGCAGTCAAGATGGCGCGCAGCAGCACCTGCTTGCCAACGAACAGTTCGTCGCTGGCGTTGCCTGAACCGTGGGTGTCCATCGCGGCATAGCGGGACAGTTCCCAGACGGCGGCATCTTGCGGTGCTGCCTGCTGGCCGAGCAAGTCGGGAAACAGCTCGGCCAGCAAGTAGCGCCCGGTGGTGGGCAGCAGGCGCGCATAGCCGATGAGGTGGCCGTCATCGGCGCGGGCGGCCAAGTGCACAGCCTGTGGCAGGTCAAACTGGTCCTGATCCAGTCCCGGCTGGCAGGGTAGGTCCCAGCCGAGCCGTTCGACGAACACCTCATGGCGGTAGCTGGCAAGTTCGAAACGGGCTCGTTCGCTCAGGGCCGTGTCGGCGTGGCATTCGATGTGCATGCAGGCACTCCTTTAGGGGGGGCATCGGTACTGTCGTTGTTGCGGCCCGGATTTCAGTTCACGGGCGGTTAGTCGACAACTGACAGATTTGTGAGGCCACCCTGCGGAGTAGGTTCGGTATATTCACTTCGCGCTGCTTGGCTTTGTCCTGCTGGGACGGGCGCGGGCCGTCAGCCAGTGCTTGCTGACCCTGCTGCCCCTGCTGGCTCTTGGCCGAAACCCCCAAGTGCTGTGAGCCGCGCGCCTGAGGGCGCGGCGTGACCGGACATGTGCCAATGGCTGTTCCCATGACTATCGATTACTACCTGCGGCTGAGCCGTGAACAGCTGAAGCAGCTGAGCTTTCGGCACCTGGAATCCCATGTCGATCTTGAGGCGTCAAGGGCGGCCGGCCGCGCAGATCAAGAGGGGGCCTGGCTATCCACGGAAATCGGCGGTTACACGGAATGGGCGGACACGGCTGACCAGGGCTATTCCCTGGGTTGGGATTGGTACGTTCATGTGCCGTCAGGTGCCATGGACGTTCGGCCTCATTCGATACGCACCAACATCATGCTGATCACGCCCGAGGGTGCGGACTTGGGCCGCGCCCAGACGGAACAGGGCTTGCAGGATTGGCTCAGCTGCTGGAATTGGGCCATCCAGGTTCTGGATGCACTGAAGTCAGAAGGCTGCGAGATCCGATAGGGAAGCGCTGACCCTTGCGGGAAGCAAGGCTTGAAAGGCCCGGCGGCTGTAGGTACTTGCCCTAGCGAGTGAGCGTCGCCGGCCAATGTAAATTTCCCGGCCTTATTCCCTCAGCGCCGCCGTGGTGCGGCAAGCCCATGAAATGCTGGCAGAGCGATCAGCTTCGTCTGGTTGGAAGCGCCTCGTCGTCGCAGGAAGCCTTTGATCTGATTCGGGCCGAAGGGCAGCGCCTGGGCTTCGAATATTGCTCTTTCGGGATGAAGGGGCCCGTGCCGCTGGCGGCACCGCGGGTGGTCTGGTGCAGCAACTACCCGATCGAGTGGCAACGGCGCTACAGCGAGCGGGACTACATTCGAATTGACCCTTCGGTTCAACAGGCCATCACCTCGGACGAGATGTTTGTCTGGGACGAGTCAAACCGTGCCAAGGCACCCGAGTTCATGGCCGATGCCGCCGCCCATGGTCTTCGTTATGGGGTGGGCGTGCCGCGGCGTGATGCGCGCGGCATGAACAGCCTGCTGAGTTTTGTCCGGCCGGAGGGCGACATCGGTGCCGAGGAGTTGGCCGCCAAGCGTGAGCGTCTGTACTGGCTGTCCGTGATGTGCCATGACGGCATGCTCAAGGTCTGGGGCGATTTGTTGCGGGACGATGCCGAGGCCACGCTGTCCAGCCGCGAGCTTGATGTGTTGCGCTGGGCCTGCGAGGGCAAGACCTCCACCGACATCGCGCAGATCATGATCATCTCGGAGGCGACGGTGAACTTCCACACCCGCAATGCCTGCGCCAAGCTGGGCACCAGCAACCGCACCGCCGCGGCCGTGCGGGCCGCCTTGCTGGGTTTGCTGTGGTGACTGAGGAACGCGGCACAAGACGCGCGCCGGTCGGCGCTTGATCACGACCTCGACGCCAGCCAAGATCGTTCGCTGGCTTGGCCTCCGTCATGGAAGCCGAACGCTGGCCCTCGCCGTCCAGCAAGGCTGCATCCGCGTGCACTCTGTTCCAATCGCGCTTTTGCGCTCGCTCATCTTGCTCCATGTCCGCTGCTGAACGCCTTCCCGCACCCGACGGTACCTCCGCCCGCGCTCCGGCGCTGTGGCAAGTCTGGATTGACCGCGGTGGCACCTTCACCGATCTGGTCGGCCGAGCGCCCGATGGCCAGCTGCACACGCTCAAGCTGCTGTCCGAGAACCCCGAGCAGTACGGTGATGCGGCGGTCGAAGGCATACGCCGCCTGCTGGGCCTGCAGCCCGGTGAGGCGATCACGCCGGCGCAGCTCGAGTGCGTGAAGATGGGCACGACGGTGGCCACCAATGCCTTGCTGGAGCGCAAGGGCGACCCGACGCTGCTGGTGACCACGCGTGGTTTTCGCGATGCGTTGCGCATCGCCACCCAGGCGCGGCCGCAGCTGTTCGCGCGCCAAATCGTGCTGCCCGAGCTGCTCTACAGCCGCGTGGTCGAGGCGCAGGAGCGCATGGCAGCCGATGGGCAGACGGTGCAGGCTCTCGACGAAGCCGATCTGCGCGCGCAGTTGCAAGCAGCATTCGATGCCGGCCTGCGCGCTTGTGCCATCGTCTTCCTGCACAGCTACCGCTACCCGGCGCACGAGCAGCGCGCCGCAGCACTGGCGCGCGAGATCGGCTTCAGCCAGGTCTCGGTCTCGCACGAGGTCAGCCCGCTGATGAAGCTGGTGCCGCGCGGCGACACCACCGTGGTCGATGCCTACCTGTCACCCATTTTGAAGCGTTATGTCGAGCAGGTGGCTTCACAGATGCCGGGTGTCCCTCTGTTCTTCATGCAGAGCTCGGGCGGCCTGACCGAGGCGCGGCGCTTCCAGGGCAAGGACGCGATCTTGTCTGGCCCTGCAGGCGGCATCGTCGGCATGGTGCGCACGGCCTTGGCCGCAGGCCATCGCCAGCTGATCGGTTTCGACATGGGCGGCACTTCCACCGATGTCAGCCATTACGCCGCCAGCGCCGCGCAGGATGCCGCGCCGGCCTACGAGCGCGCCTTTGACACCGAGGTGGCCGGCGTGCGCATGCGCGCGCCGATGATGAGCATCCACACGGTGGCGGCCGGCGGCGGCAGCATCGTGCGCTTCGATGGCGCACGCCTGCGCGTCGGGCCCGAGTCAGCCGGCGCGAACCC
Organism: Paucibacter sp. DJ2R-2; assembly: GCF_025717675.1. Lineage (GTDB taxonomy): Bacteria > Pseudomonadota > Gammaproteobacteria > Burkholderiales > Burkholderiaceae_C > Paucibacter_A. The sequence goes on along the minus strand of NZ_JAJIRT010000001.1, from coordinate 1,305,908 downwards.
TGGCCCGGCCTGTTACCGTCGCGGCGGCCCCTTGAGCACCACCGACGCGCAGCTGCTGCTGGGCCGCATCCAGCCCGAGTACTTCCCGCGCTTGTTCGGACCGCAGGCGGACCAGGCGCTGGATCTGGCCGCGTCTCGTGCGGGATTTGAGGCCCTGGCGGCGCAGATGAGCGCAGCCAGTGGCCGCAGCCTCAGCGCCGAAGAGGTGGCCAGTGGGGCGCTGGAGATTGCCGTCGGCGCCATGGCCAATGCGGTCAAGAAGATCTCGGTGGCGCGCGGTTACGACGTCAGCGACTACAGCCTGCAATGCTTTGGCGGTGCCGGCGGCCAGGCCGCCTGCCGCGTGGCCGATGCCCTGGGCATGAGCGTGGTGCTGGCCCACCCGCTGGCCGGCGTGCTGAGTGCCTACGGCATGGGCCTGGCCGACCAGATCGCCCTGCGCGAGGCCTCGCTGGAGCTGCCGCTGGACCCGGCCGGTCTGGCCGCCGCGCGCGCCATGGCCGAGCGCTTGCACGAGGCGGCCCGCGCCGAACTGCTGGCCCAGGGCCTGGCCGGTGATCAGCTGCTGCAGCAAACCAAGCTGCAGCTGCGTTACCAGGGCACGGACACGGCGCTCAGCTGCGTGCTGAGTGACGACGCCACGCTAGCCAGCTTGCAAGCGGCATTCGAGGCCGCCTATCGTCAGCGCTTTGCCTTCCTGATGCCGGGCCGGGCCCTGGTGATCGAGGCCGTGGCGGTGGAGTGCAATGCACCCGGCGCTGCCTTGCCCGCTGCGGCAGCGGCGCAAGACCTGGCCCCACATGAGCCACGGGCGACCGCCGAGCTGGCCATGTACTGCCCGGCCGATGAGCAGCCGGCCGGCTGGCGCCCGGCGCAGCTGTACCAACGCGAGCAGCTGCAGCCCGGCGCCCGCGTCGCCGGCCCGGCCATCCTGGCCGAACGCAATGCCACCACCGTGGTCGACCCCGGCTGGCAGGCCGATCTGCAGGCCGACGGCTTGCTCGTGCTGCGCCGTGTGCGGCCGCGCGTGAGCGCCCATGCCATCGGCACCGAGGCCGACCCGGTGATGCTGGAGGTCTTCAACAACCTGTTCATGAACATCGCCGAGCAGATGGGGTTGCGCCTGCAGAACACCGCCTACTCGGTGAACATCAAGGAGCGGCTCGATTTCTCCTGCGCGCTGTTCAGCGCCGCTGGCGAGCTGATCGCCAACGCGCCCCACATGCCCGTGCATCTGGGCTCGATGAGCGAATCGATCAAGACCGTGATCGAGCGCAACCCGGACATGAAGCCCGGTGATGTCTACGTGCTCAACGACCCGTATCACGGCGGCACCCACCTGCCGGACATCACCGTGGTGACGCCTGTCTATCTCGATAGTGCTGCTTCAAATGCCAGACCCGACTTCTACGTCGCCTCGCGCGGCCACCATGCCGACATCGGCGGCATCAGCCCCGGTTCCATGCCGCCGTTCTCCACCGCCATCGACCAGGAAGGCGTGTTGGTCGACAACTTCAAGCTGGTGGAGGCGGGCCGCTTGCGTGAGGCCGAGCTGCTGGCGCTGCTGGGCAGCGGGCCTCACCCTTCGCGCAACCCGCAGCAAAACCTGGCGGACTTGCGCGCCCAGATTGCTGCCAACGAGAAGGGCGTGCAGGAGCTGCAGGCCATGGTGGCCCAGTACGGCCGCGCCACCGTGGCGGCCTATATGCAGCATGTGCAGGACAACGCCGAGGAATCGGTGCGCCGCGTCATCACCGCTTTGCGTGACGGCCAGTTCACGCTGAGCCTGGACAACGGCGCGCAGATCCAGGTGGCGGTGCGCGTCAACAGCGCCGAGCGCAGCGCCTGCATCGATTTCAGCGGCAGCAGCGCTCAGCAGCTGACGAACAATTTCAACGCACCCAAGGCCATCACCATGGCGGCGGTGCTCTATGTGTTCCGAACCCTGGTGGACGACCAGATCCCGCTCAATGCGGGCTGCCTGAAGCCGCTGCAGGTGATCGTGCCCGAGGGCTGCATGCTCAACCCGCGCGCGCCGGCGGCCGTGGTGGCCGGCAATGTCGAAACCTCCAGCTGTGTCACCAACGCGCTCTACGGCGCCCTTGGCGTGCTGGCGGCCAGCCAGTGCACCATGAACAACTTCACCTTCGGCAACGCGCGCCACCAGTACTACGAGACGATTTCCGGCGGCTCGGGTGCCGGCCCGGGCTTTGACGGGACCAGCGTGGTGCAGACCCATATGACCAACTCGCGCCTGACCGACCCCGAGGTGCTGGAATTCCGTTTCCCGGTGCGCCTGGACGGCTACGAGATCGTGCCCGGCAGTGGCGGCGCCGGGCGGTGGCGTGGCGGTAATGGCGGCGAGCGCCGGATCCGCTTCCTGGAGCCCATGACGGCGGGCATTCTGAGCAATGGCCGGCTGCGCGGCGCCTTTGGCCTGGCCGGTGGCGGCGCCGGGGCGCCGGGGGCCAACTGGGTGGAGCGCGCCGATGGCCGCCGCGAGGACCTGCCCCACATCGGCCAGGCCGAGATGCAGGCCGGCGATGTGTTTGTGATTCGCACCCCCGGAGCCGGGGGGTTTGGCGCCGCAGATGGTGAAAAGGACACCGAACCGAGCGCCAGCACGGCAGAAATGCCTCGCGAGCCGGGCAAAATGTAAATAAGACCGCGCCCGCATTGGGCGCGGGTGCGGAAGAGAAAACGAGTGTCGGGCATGAAATCGGTTCAGCAAGCAGGCGCAAACAAGCGGGTCACCGCTTGCGCCGCCGCATGGGCTGCGGCCCTGGTGCGGCCCGCTGCTTGCGCCTTGCTGCTCTGCGGCGCGGCCTCGGTTGGCGCTGAGCCGGTCATCCAGCCGGCCATGGCGCCGGTGGATATCAGCAAGCTTTTGCAGAACCCCTATGCAGCCTCGGCCCCGGTGGAAAGCCAAGGCTTTGGCCGGCGTCTCGAGCTGTCGCTGCCGTTCAAGTCCAATTTCGGTGTGGGTCAGGCGGCGCCGGGTGAGGCCGACTGGCAGGCGGCGGCAGCCCAGGTCCTGGCCGCTCCGTCTGCCGATGGCAAGCCGGCGCGGCCCCAGACCGAGCCTGGCAGCAGCGGCCCCGGTGCCGCGCGCACTCGCCCTGACGCTTCGGCGGCGGGGCAGCCGACACGCGATGCCATGCATGCCGGTGATCAGCTACTGATCAACGACGCCTTGCGCGAACTGCGCGACAGCAGCGAGCTGCGCGACTTCAAGGACTTCTGGCGTGACGCCCGGGCCGAGTTGAGCCAGTTCCGTGGCGGTCTGCTGTTTGAAGAGCCCAGCGAAGAGGAAATGGAGCGGCGTCGCAGCAGCCGGCAGCGCTCCGAGCTGTCAAGCTCCGGGGGCTTCGGCCAGGGTGGTGGCGGTGCCGACCCGGGCGCCCGCCCACGCAGTGATGCCGAGATTCGGCGTGATTCGATTCTGGTCTCGGTGATGCTGAAGCAGCTCGTCGACGAGCTCACGCCTTGGGTCATCGGCCTGGTCTTGACCTTGGCATTGGGCCGCGGTGCCTGGGGCTACTGGCGCATGCAAAAGCAGGTGCAGCGTCGCAGCAAGAGCAGCGCCCGGCCGGCTGACCGCCGCAGCGCTTCCCAGCTTTGACCCGCAGGTCCCGAACGCTTCAATCCTGCCGCAAGCACTCAATCGGCAGCAGGCGTGAAGCGCGCCGCGCCGGGTAATAGCCAAAGAACAGGCCCACGCCGCTGGCAAAGCCGATGGCCACCATGATGTGCTTGGGCGCCAGGCTCATGGCGAACGAGGTGTTGGCATTGACACCCCAAGCGCCCAGGGCGGCGATGCTCAGGCCGATCAGGCCGCCCAGGAGGCACAGCACCACCGCTTCGCCGAGGAACTGCCAGAGCACATCGCGCGGCTTGGCGCCGATGGCCATGCGGATGCCGATCTCTCGCACCCGCTCGGACACGCTGACCAGCATGATGTTCATGATGCCGATGCCGCCCACCAGCAGCGAGACCGCGCCGATCAGGCCCAGGCCGATGGACAGGCCGCCGGCGATGGCCGCGCCCGATTTGGCGATGCTGGCCAGGTTGGTGACGACGAAATCATCGAGCTTGTCGCCGGTGATGCGGTGGCGGTCGCGCAGCAGTTCTTCCACATCGAGCTGAGCCTCGGCCAGGCCGGCGGCGCTGTGGGACTGCACGCTGATGTAGTGCACGCTTCCAGGGCGCTGCAAGCGCATGGGCATGGCGCTGATGGGCACCAGGATCAGCTCGCCCAGTTCGGTGCCGTCCAGGGTGCGGCCGCTGCCGCCCAGCACGCCGATGACGGTGAAGGGCTGTCCGTCCAGGCGCACGGTTTGGCCCAGCGGGTTGCGGTTGCTGAAATGGTCGGCCGCCAGCTTGGAGCCGATCACCGCCACCCGGGCGGCGGCCTGCACATCGCGCTCGTCCAGGGGCACGCCCTGCTCCACCTGCCAGCTGCGCAGGGCCAGCATGGCCGGCGTGGTGCCCAGCACCGTCTGGTTGCTGTTGCTCTCGCCATACTGCACCTGGAAAAAGCCCTGCAGCGCCGGCGCCGCGCCCTTGAGGCTGGGCAGCTCGGCCAGGGCTCGGGCATCGGCCACGGTCAGGGCCGGCACCTCGCCGGTGCGGCGCTTGACGCCGCCGCCGTCCACCGGCGTGCCGTTCTGCACGATCAGCTGGTTGCTGCCCAGCACGGCCAGCTCCTTGTCGATGAAGGCGCGCACGGCATCGCCGACGCTGAGCATCAGCAGCACCGAGGCAATGCCGATCACCACGCCCAGCATGGTCAGGGCGCTGCGCAGGCGGTTGGCGTTCAGGGAACGCAGGGCCTCGAGAAAAATCTGCATCGGGTTCATGCGTGCGCCTGTTCGGAAGGCAGGCCATCGAAGGCGACGCGGCCGTCTTTCAGACGCACCAGGCGCTTGGCATGCAGGGCCACATCGGGTTCATGGGTCACCAGCACGATGGTCAGGCCTTGTTCACGGTTGAGTTTTTCCAGCACGGCCAGCACTTCCACCGTGGTCTGGGTGTCGAGGTTGCCGGTGGGCTCGTCGGCCAGCAGCAGGGGCGCTTCATTGGCCAGGCTGCGGGCGATGGCCACTCGCTGCTGCTGGCCGCCGCTGAGCTGGTTGGGCATGCGCTTGGCCAGGGCGCCCAGGCCCACGGCTTCCAGCAAGGTCTGCGCCCGCGCCTTGGCCTCGCTGCGGCTGCGCCCGCCGTAAATCAGGGGCAGGGCCACGTTTTCGAGCACGCTCATGCGCTTGAGCAGGTTGAAGCTCTGGAACACAAAGCCGATCTCGCGGTTGCGCAGGGTGGCGTGCTCGGTGGCGCTCAGCTGGCTGACGTCGCGGCCCTGCAGCAGCAGCTGGCCGCTGTCGCAGCGGTCGAGCAGGCCCATCAGGTTCATCAGCGTGCTCTTGCCCGAGCCGCTGGAGCCCATCAAGGCCAGGTAGTCACCGCGCTGCACGGTCAGGTCGATGCCGTGCAAGACCGGCGTTCGCACATCGCCGCTGAGGTAGCTCTTGGTGATGCCGCGCAGCTCCAGCACCGGGGCGGCGCCGAGGCTCACAGCTCCTCCTTCTTGTCCTTGGATGCGCGCCGGGTCACCACGGCATCGCCGCGCTTCAGGTCGCCGCTGAGCAGCTCGGTGAAGCGGGTGTTGGAGATGCCGACCGTGATCTCGTGCGCCTTGAGGTTTTGCTCGGCGTCCACGGTGTAGACCTTGTAGACACGGGCGTTGCCGCGCAGATTGCTGAGCACGCCGTCGTCGTCAGGGCGGGCGACTTCAGTCTTGGGGGCCGAGGCGGCGGAAGCAGCGGATGAGGCCGAGGCTGCAGCTTTAGCGGCCTTGCCCTGCGGCTTGAGCTCGTCTTCATCGGGCTTGAAGCGCAGGGCAGCGGTGGGCAGGCGCAGGGTCTTGCTCTTGCTGGCAACGACGATGCGGGTCTGCGCCGTCATGCCGGGCTTGAGGATGCCGTCGGGGTTGGGCACGTTGACGATCACGGTGTAGGTGACCACGCCCTGGGTGTTGGTGGCGTTCAGGCGGAACTGCTCGACCTTGCCCTCGAACTCGCGGTTGGGGTGCGCATCGACCACGAAGCGCACCACCTGGCCGTTCTGGATCAGGCCGGCATCGGCCTCGCTGACATTGGTCTGGATGACCATCTCGCGCAAGTCCTTGGCGATCAGGAAGAGCTCGGGCGTCTGGAAGCTGGCGGCCACGGTCTGGCCGACATCGACGCTGCGCTTGATCACCACCCCGTCCACCGGGGCACGGATCACGGTGTTGCCGAGGTCGGTCTCGGCCGCATCAAGCTGGGCGCGGGCGATGCCCAGGTTGCCGCGGGCCACCTCCAGCTCTCGCAGGCTCTGGTCGCGCTGCGGCGCGGCGATATAGCCCTGGGCCTTGAGCGCTTCGTTGCGCTCCAGATTGCCGCGGGCAAACGCCACCTGCGCTTCGGCCGAGGCCAGCTGGGCCTTGGCCTGGCGCACCCGGGCCTGGAAATTCGCCGGGTCGATGCGCAGCAAGACCTGACCCTTTTTGACCGCGTCATTGAAGTCGACCAGGCGCTCGGCCACCGTGCCGCTGACCGCCGCGCCGACCACCACGGTGGTCACCGGCTGTAGATTGCCATTGGCCATCACCACCTGGGTGATGGCGCCCTCGTCGATGGCGGTGCTGCGAAAGCGCTCCGGCGGTGGCTTGTGCTCTCCGCGGTTGAAGGCCACCCAGCCGGCGCCGGCCAGACCGAGGACCACGAGGGCGACGACGCTGCGCCGGGCGAAGAGTTTTTTGAGCGAGGTGGAAAGTGCCATGGCGGCTTTCTAACCGCGAATTGCGTGGTGGAGAAGCGATGGGCCCGGAATTTGCGACCAATCGACGTTGGCGATGTCTGAATTGCGGTGGGAGCGCACAGCCTCCAGGGTTTCCCCGGGGGGCTGACTTTCGGCGCGCGCGCGCTCGCACGACACAATTCCGAAATCAGGAATCACCCCAGACCGAGCCGCTCGACAGCCGCTGCCGGTGCTCGGGGCCCTGAGCAGACCCGGGGCCACCGCCCCCGCAAAGGAAAACCACCCATGTCCTTGAAACTCACCGGCCCCGTGGCCACCGCCATGGCCTTAGCCATCTCCAGCCTGGCTGCCCTGTCCGCGCATGCCGCCGACCCCAAGCAGGCGCCTGAGGCGCCGGCCGGTGCTGCCTCCGCAGCTGCCGCAGCAGCCAAGCCGGCCACGCCGCCGGCCGCACCCGATGCCAGCGAGCCCAAGCCCTTCGACAAGATCATCACCGCCGAGGCCAAGACCCAGACCGGCCTGTTCAACATCCACAGCCTCAAGGGCAAGACTTACTTCGAAATCCCCAAGGATCTGCTCTCCAAACCCCTGCTGATGGTGGCCACGGCCACCGCCGTGCCCGCCAATGTCGACCATGTCGGCAAGGAGCTGAACACCGAGGTGGTGCGCTTCAGCCTGCAAGGAAACCGGGTCTATTTGCAGGTGGTCTCGCATGATTTCGTGGCCGACCCGAGCCGGCCGATTGCCCCCTCGGTCGAGGCCTCGCAGCGCGACACCATCGTGCTGAGTTTCCCGGTCGAGGCCTTTGCCAAGAGCGGCGCGCCGGTGATCGAGGTGACCCGCCTGTTCAACAGCGAGGTCGGTGACTTCTCGGCCCGTGGCATTCTGCGCGGCAATTCGGTGGACCCGAGCCGCAGCTATGTTGACACCACCAAGGCTTTTGCCGGCAGCCTGCGCATCGACGCGGTCCACACCTACGGCGTCACGCCCACGCCCATCATCTTGCCGCCGGGCCTGCCGCCGGGCTTCCAGCTGCCGCCGCAGCCGCCCAAGTTCGCCAGCGTCAATGTCGCCTACAACCTGGTGCAGCTGCCCGAAGTGCCGATGCAGCCGCGCATCATGGACGACCGCGTCGGCTTTTTCAGCATCGCCCGCGTCGACTTCGGCAGCGATGCCCAGGAGAGCAAGCGTGAGCGCCTGATCACCCGCTGGCGCCTCGAAAAGAAGGACCCGAGCGCCGCGCTGAGCGAGCCGGTCAAGCCCATCGTCTGGTACATCGACAGCTCCACGCCCAGCAATCTGGTGCCCTATGTGAAGAAGGGCATCGAGGCCTGGAATGTGGCGTTTGAGGCCGCCGGCTTCAAGAACGCGGTGCAGGCGCGGACCTTCCCGACGAAGGAAGAAGACCCCGAGTTCGACCCCGCCGATGTGCGCTACAGCATCATCCGCTGGGTGCCGAGCCCGATCGCCAATGCCTACGGCCCCCACCTCAGCGACCCGCGCAGCGGCGAGATCCTGAACGCCAACATCGTGATGTATCACAACATCATGCAGCTGCAGCGCGACTGGTACGTCACGCAAGCCGGTGCTGTCGATCCGCGCGCCCAGCAACTGCCGCTGCCGGACGATTTGATGGGCGATCTGGTCGGCTATGTGGTGACCCATGAGGTCGGCCACTCCTTGGGCTTTCCGCACAATATGAAGGCCAGCTCGACCTACCCGGTCGACAAGCTGCGCGATGCCAAATGGCTCAAGGAAATGGGCCATGTGCCCACCTTGATGGACTACAGCCGCATCAACTACGTGGTGCAGCCCGAGGACAAGATCGACCCGGCTCTGCTGATCCCCAAGATCGGCCCCTACGACATCTTTGCCACCCAATGGGGCTACACGCCCATCCCCGAGGCCAAGACCGCGGCGGCCGAGAAGCCGGTGCTGGACCGCTGGATCCGCGAGCAGGACAGCAAGCCCTGGCTGCGCTTCACTTCGCCCAAGGGTGAGGGCGAGTACGGCGACACCACCGAAGCCGTGGGCGACGCCGATGCCGTGTATTCCACCGGCCTGGGCATCAAGAACCTGCAGCGCATCGTCAAGCAGCTGCCCAAGATGGCTTTGAAGGACGGCGAGAGCGACAAGCCGCTGGAAGACCTCTACCGCGCCACCTGGGGCCAGTGGGGCCGTGAGCTGGGTCATGTGACCGCCATCGTCGGCGGCTACAACTTCCACAACAAGCATGGCGGCCAGGCCGGTGCCGTGCACACCCCGGCCACCAAGGCCAAGCAGGCCCAGGCCGTGGCCTTCCTGAACGAGCAGCTGTTCAAGACCCCGAGCTGGTTGTTTGAACCCGCCATCCTGGAGCGGGTCAAGCCGGCCGAGCCGGGCGCCATGCTGCTGACCTCCCAGCGCAATGTCCTGCGTGCCTTGCTGGACCGCAGCCGCAGCGCCCGTCTGCTGGCCCAAGAAGCCGCGGCGGCTGAGGGCAAGGCCTACCGCCTGGACGAGCTGCTGGCCGATCTGCGCGGCGGTGTGTTCAGCGAGCTGAACACCGGCGCCGCCAAGGTCAGCGTGCCGCGTCGCAATCTGCAGCGCGCCTATGTGGAGCTGCTGGCCGAGCGCCTGGCGGTGCCCGGTGCTTCGGGTGCGGAAGAAGGCCGCCCGGCCGTGCGTGCCGAGCTCAAGGGTCTGAAGTCCCTGTTCAGCGCCAAGGCCGCCTCCGCCGGCGACCGAGTGCTCAAGGCCCATCTGGACGAGCTGGCCGATCTGGCCGGCAAGGCCCTGGACCCGCGCGCCGCCGCCACGGCCAGCGCGGTTGCGGTGCCCGCGGCGCGCCCTGGTATCGACGAAGAAGGCCGTCTTGGCCACCAGCACAGCGAGGCCTGCTGGCCGCAGCTGGCGCCCTGAGCGATCGGGCTTGAGCCGCCCGCCTCCCGGCGGGTGGCCATTGAAAAAGGGCGGGCCGTGAGGCTCGCCTTTTTTCTGGTCGGTGCTCCCTGCCTGTATGGGGGCGTTCCAGCATGCGCACGTCCTTGTTTGGGAAAGTAACTTCATGAATCCACGCAAGCTAGACTGCAGCTCTCTCACTCGAAACAAGCAGCAAGATGCGCTGGAATCTTCGAAACCCAACGATCAGCCGCAGTCCATTCACCGCCGCATGGCTTGCTGCTTCACTCGCTGTTTCATGCCCGGCCTGGTCAGCAACAGCGACAGGCTGCGTCACCATCAATAAAGACGTCATTCAAGATGTGAGCATCGAGGCGAGGCCTGAGGCGGCCAATTGCTTTGAGCTTTCGTTCCAGGCTCCGCCTGGGGGTATCCACTATCTGATTCAGGCCCACCCGCCCCGTGCCTTGACTTTTCTGGCCTGGAGGCCCCTGAGTGATCCGTCTCAGGTCGACTTCAGTGTGCAAACCAATGCCGACGGTACGGCCTCGGCCAGCTTCACCGGTGAAGCCAGTCGCGTGCACTTTGCAGTGCGGCCTGAGGAGTCCCATGGTCGAATCCTGCGTGCCACGGTGACAACAGGGGTCCATGACGGCTTCGCCGTCGTCTACATCAATGTGGGAGGTCCGTGAGGGAAGAGCGCCAGTTCGCCAACCCATGGCGACACATTCAAATGGGGTCAGAGTTATTTAAAGCTGACCATGACTTGCCTGCAAAAATTGACTCTGACCCTATTTCGTTCAATGAAAGAGGCGGGCCGCGAGGCTCGCCTTTTTTCTTTGGACGTGGCCGCCCTCACCGGGTTCAGGGCTGCAGCAGATGCTTCTGGAAAAACCCCACCACGCGCGCATCGATCTCGGCCAATTGGTTTCGGTCGAAGCCCGGCGGATCGTTGAGCAAGTCCCCCAGCAGCCCGTCCAGACCGGCCGGCAGGGGCGCGAGGTAGGCGCCATGGCCGCCTTGGGGCAGATCGGCCAACTGCTCGCAGGGCTGGCGTGGGGCCTGGCGGCAACGCTGCAGCACGGCGTCGCTGTGCCATTGCGGGTGCAGCCAGGCGTCTTGCCTCGCTGTCAGCAGGGCCAGGGGTATGCGTGGCTGCACCAGCGAGTCGAGCTCGAAATCGGCCGCGGCCGGCACCGCCGCCACCACGGCGCGGATGCGCGGGTCCTCATGCGTTTGTGGCGTGTCGTCGGCGAAGCGCCAGGCGAGCACGCGCCGGGCCGCCCATTGCTTGAGCCCATCGAGCCCGCCGCCGTTCAGACGCGTGATCAGGCCGACGCAGAACTGGAAGTCTTCGGCCAGGTGCGTGTCGCAATGTCGCTTGAAACCGCCCGCTGACCAGCGGCCGCCCGCCAGGCTGAGCACGGTGTGGCCGCCGGCCGACATGCCGTAGGCGCCGACGCGCTCCAGGTCCAAGGCGAAGTGGGCCATGCCGGCATCCGCGGCCACCGCGTCGATGGCGCGCGACATCTCGGCCGGGCGCAGCTTCCAGCTGTCGGGGCCGGGGCGGCTGGGGTCGCGAAAGTTGTCGGCCCGGTGCCAGGGCACGGCGACCACAAAGCCGGCGCGCACCAGGGCCTGGGCCAGTTGGGCATGGCCCCAGGGCCCGCCGCCCGAGCCGTGCGAGATCAGCACCAGGCGGCCGTTGCCACGGGCCGGCGCCGGCTCGCCCTCAGCCGCCAGTCTCAGTTCGCCAAAGGGGCCGAAACGCTGCGCCTGCTCGGCCGTCTCGCTGGGGTAGAAGACCGTGACCGGGCCGTCTTCGCCCCGCGCCGGCAGCTCGCGCCAGGCGACGTTGGCTTGGGCAGTGCTGGCCAGCAGCGCGCTCAGCAGCAGTGCGGCCAGATTCAGAAGACTTGTGTGCAGCGGGCTGCGCGGGGAGATTCGATGAGGCACGGTGATGGCTCCGATCCGGTGAAGGTATGGGTGACAGAAGAGAAGCCCATACCTTGCCGCTCGCAAGCCGGCCGGTCTTGCCGAAAACGGTGATTTCAGTTTTCGGCCAGAGAAATAGCGTTGCCCGTGCTGCTTGTGTCCAGGCTTTGTTGGCGGTACTCGCTTGGCGTCAGGCCCGTCTCGGTCTTGAAAGCCCGGTTGAAGGGGCCGATGGATTGAAAGCCCGCCTCCAGCGCCAGGCTCAGGATGGGCACGCCGCGCCGGGCTGGGTCGGCCAGAGCCGCCCGGGCCTCGGCCAGGCGGAAGCTGTTGATGAAGGCGTTGAAGTTGCGATGGCCCAGGCCTTGATGGATCAGGCGGCGCAGGCGGTACTCGGGCAGATCAGCGAGCGCGGCCAGGGCTCCCAGGCTGGGTTCCTCACTGCGGTGGAAGGCATGCTGATGCACCAACTGCAGCAGGCGCTGCAGCTCGGCCGGGTCGGTCGTGTCGGCATCAGGGGCCGGGTCTGGTGGAGGGGCAGGCGCCAGCGGCTGTGAGCAGCTGGCCACCGTCAGGCCTCCAAACAGGCCTTGGGCCGGCAGGCGCAGCAAGCCCAGCGCGAGCACGGTCAGGATCAGCAGCAGGCCACTCATATCGGCCAAGGCCAGACCGGGGCTCAGTGCGCCCTGCGGGCTGCGTGCCCGCGCCCAAACCATGGCGCACATGTATGCCGTGCCACCCAGCACCACAAACAGGCGCAGGCGCCGTCGGCGCTCGACCAGGTCCACCCGCCAGTGCTGCAGGGCGGCGCCAGCCACGACCAAGCCGCAGAGCAAGGGCAGGCTGCGCTGCAAGCCGACCGCGGCCTGGGCCGGCCACCAGGGCTGCGGCCCTTGCGACAAAGGCTGCAGCCAGATGCAGTTGAGCAGACTCAGGCCGGCGGCCGCCAGCCAAATCAGGGCGTGACGCGGCCGCAGCTGGAACTCGTCCACGAACAAGGCTCGGGCAAACAGGGCGAACAGCGGCGCATTGGCCACCGAGATGGCGATGGCCGGCGCCTGCCAGGCCAGGGGCAGGCCGGCCTCGAAGGCGGGCATGGAGCTGATCACCTGCACCATCAAGCCGGCCGCCAGCATCATGCCCAGCTGCGCCCCGGCCGGGCGCGGCCGCGCCGAGCCGTCGCGCCACAAGGCCCAGCCCAGCAGCAGGAGCATGGCCAGCAGGGCGCCGCGCAAGGCGGCGTCCAGCAGCGGCAGGACGGAAAGCAAGTCGGGCATCAATCAAGCGGAAGGAAAAAACACGCAGGCGCGACCATAGCAGCCGCGCCCCTCCTGCTTCCCGCCTTGCCGGCGACTCAGCCTGGCCAGCCCTCGAGCACCAGCTTGCCCTCGGTGTGCTGGCCTTCCAGGCGCTGATGTGCCTGCTTGAGCGTGGCGGCCGAGATCGGCCCGAGCACCTCCGCCAAGGTGCTGCGCAGCGCGCCGGCGTCCACCCGCCGCGCCACTTCGGCCAGCAGGGCGCCGACTTCTGCCACATCGTGGCTGGCGTGCAGGGCGCGGGCGAACATCATCTCCCAGTGCAGGGACAGGGCCTTGCCCTTGAGCGCCATCACATTGACGGCCTCGGGCGGGAAATCGTCGATCAGGCCCAGCCGGCCTTGCACCTCCAGCGCCTCGACCAGTTCGCCGAAATGTTCGCTGGTGTGGCTGAGGCTGGCGGCATAGCGGATCGGCGGAAGTTGGTGCTGGCTCACCAGTTGCTTCAGCTGTGGCGCCAGGGGCTGGCGGTGATCCACCACGTGATGGGCGCCCAAGGCTTGCAGGCGGGCGGCGGTTTCGGGCCGGCTGGTGCTGGCGATCAAGGTCAGATGGGGCAGCTGGCGTGCCAGTTGCAAAAGGATGGAGCCGACCCCGCCATTGGCCGCCGTGACCAGCAGGCTGACCGGGCGCTCGGGCTGGTGTTGCACCTGCAGGCGGTCGAACAGCAGCTCCCAGGCGGTGATGGCGGTCAGCGGCAGGGCGGCCGCCTCGGCGTCGCTGAGCGAGGCCGGGGCCAGCGCGGCCAGGCGGTGGTCCACGGCCTGGAACTGGGCATAGCTGCCCGGGCGGTTGATCTCGCCGGCGTACCAGACCCGGTCGCCCGGCTGGAAGCCGCGCACCTCGGGCCCGACTTCGCGGACGATGCCCACGGCATCCCAGCCCAGCACGACCGGGGTCTGCGCATCGGCCGCGGGCCGGCTCATGCGCACCTTCACATCAACCGGGTTGACGGCAATGGCGCGCACCTCGACCAGCAGGTCGCGCGGGCCGGGGGTGGGGCGGGGCAGCTCCAGGTCGAGCAAGGACTCGGGGGCTGTGAGGGGCAGGTTCTGGAAATAGCCAACAGCTTTCATGGGAAGACTCCGGTGAGGCCGGGACGATCCCGGCGTTGGACGCTATCCTCGGTCTGTTTGGCTTTCGGAAAAAGCCATGGTTCGAAGCGACTGTTTCAAATGAAAATTGAAAATACCGACGAGCTGCGCCTGCTGCTGGAGTGCGCCCGGGGCGGCAGCCTGACGGCCGCATCCAAGGTCATGGACATCACGCCGGCGGCGGCCAGCGCCATGCTCAAGAAGCTGGAAGCGCGTCTGGGTCTGCGCCTGGTGGAGCGCAGCACGCGGGCCCTGCGCCTGACCCAGGCCGGCGAGCAGCTGCGCGAGCATGGCCAGCGTGCGCTGGAATTGCTGGACGAAGGCCTGGCGCTGGCGCTGGAGGCCGACCCGGTGGCCTGCGCGGCCGGCAGCCGCGCGGCCGGTGCGGCGGCGCCTTCCTTGCGCGGCCGCATCCGGGTTTCGGCGCCCAGCGATCTGACCCGCCAGCTGCTGCTGCCGCTGTTCGACGAGTTTCTGGAGCGCCACCCGGCCGTGGAGCTGCAGCTCAGCGTCAGCGATTCCCTGCTGGACCTGGTCAAGGACGAGGTGGACCTGGCCCTGCGCTACGGCCAGCTGCCCGACTCGGGCCTGGTGGCGCGCCGCTTGGCCTTGGTGCGACGCATGGCCGTGGCCAGCCCGGCCTATCTCGAGCGCCATGGCCGGCCCGGCCACCCCAGCGAGCTCAGCCAGCACGCCTGCCTGACCTTCAAGATCCGCAACCGGCACGAGCGCAGCTGGCGCTTTCGCCCGCGCGGCCAAGAGGCGGCCGCGCCCCTGGTGGTGGCGGTTCATGGCCCGCGCAGCTGTGACGACGCTGCCATCGCCCACCAATGGGCCCTGCAAGGTTTCGGCGTGATCTACAAGAGCGCGCTCGATGTGCGCCTGAGCCTGGGCAGCGGCGCCCTGGTTGACCTCTTCCCCGACTGGCAGGGCGATGACTTGCCCCTGCACGCCCTCATGCCCAGCCAGCGCTTTCTGCCGCAGCGGGTGCGGGCGCTGGTGGACCATCTGGCGCAGGGCTTGTCCGGTGCTTGAGCTGCGGCAGCCGCTCGCTTCATCGCTCGGGCCGTCGATTCGCGCCCGCCGCTGACAAGCCGTCGCATGGCCTTGGCTTGCGCTGCGCTGCGCCGCCAAGATGCAGCCATCACACAGCCCAGGAGCACCGAAGCATGAGCCACTGCCTGCACCCCAGCGACCCCGCCTTCAAGGGCACAGACCCCGAAGCCGCCTTGCTGCAAGAAGCCCAGCAACGCGTCGACGCCCTGATGGGTTTTCTCGGCCACCTGACGGTGTTTGTGGCTGTCAACCTGGGCCTCTACCTGCTCAGCGGGCTGCACCAGAGCTACTGGACGGCCTTCCCGCTCTGGGGCTGGGGTCTGGGCCTGGCCATCCACGGCCTGGCCACCCTGGCCAAGCTGCGCGGCCCGCGCCTGCGCCAGCATCTGATGGCGCGCGAGCTGGCGCGTCTGCGCGACGCCGCCGCTCGCTGAAGCGGCCACGCGACTCGGGCCTGTCATGAAAGCGAGGCCTGCGCGTCACGGGTGGGTCATCAGCGCTCGTTAGCTTCAGGGTATCTCTCCGAACGGAAGCGGCCCCCGGGCCGCCCAGGATGCCCGACCATGGCTGCCAATGACCTGCTTCTGACCCTGAACGCCGGCTCTTCTTCGCTGAAGTTTTCGCTTTACAAAGCCCAGCCCGAACTGAGCATGCTGGCCCACGGCCAGGTCGAGGGCCTGGGGGACAGCCCGCGCCTGCAGGCCGAGCTCGGGGCGGGCACCCGCCTGCAGCAGTCCCTGCGCCATGACGCCGCCGTGGGCGACCATGAGCTGGCTTTGCAAGCCATCCTCGACGTGCTGACCCACCATTTCCACGGTGAGGTGCTCAGCGCCGTCAGCCACCGGGTTGTGCATGGCGGCCCGGAGTTCGCTGCGCCGCAGTTGATCGACGCCGCCCTGCTGGCCCAGCTCGAGCGCTTCTGCCCGCTGGCGCCGCTGCACCAGCCGCACAACCTGGCCGGCATCCGCGCCGCACGCGCCGCCTTCCCCGAGGCCCACCAGGTCGCCTGCTTCGACACCGCCTTCCACCGCAGCCACCCCTTCGTCGCCGACACCTTTGCCCTGCCGCGCCGCTATTACGAACAAGGCATACGGCGTTATGGCTTCCACGGCCTGTCTTACGAGTTCATCGCTCGCCGCCTGCGCGAGCTCGAGCCCGAGCGTGCACTCGGCCGCGTGGTGATCGCGCATCTGGGCAATGGCGCTTCCATGTGCGCCCTGCGCGGAGGGCGCTCGGTCGCGTCCACCATGGGTTTCACGGCGCTCGACGGCCTGCCCATGGGAACCCGCTGCGGCCAGCTCGACCCCGGCGTTCTGCTCTACCTGATGAGCGAACACCGCATGGACCCGGCCGCCCTCAGCGACTTGCTCTACAAGAACGCGGGCCTGAAGGGCTTGTCCGGTGAGTCGCACGATGTGCGCGTGCTGCAGGCCTCCGGCAGCCCTGCGGCGCGCGAGGCGCTGGCCTACTTCGTTGACCGTGGCCGGCGCGAGCTGGCCGGCCTGGCCGCCTGCCTGGGCGGGCTGGACGCCTTGGTGCTGACCGGCGGCATCGGCGAGAACGCCGCCGAACTGCGCGCCGATCTGCTCGCCGACATGGAGTGGATGGGCCTGCGCCTGGACCCCGAGGCCAACCAGCGCGGCCAGGCCCTGATCAGCCACCCCGACTCCAAGGTCCACATCCGCGTCATCAAGACCGACGAGGAACGCATGCTGGCCGAGCATGCGGCCGAGCTGCTGTGGGCCTGAACTCGCAGTACCCAAATCACTTCAAGGCGAAACCCCATGACTCCCAATTTCAGCGTCAACAATCTGGGCCAACGCCAGCGCGAGGATGCCGACATCTGGTCGCGCCAGGCCGAGCGCCTGAACACCGCCCAACGGCAGCATGCCGAGCGCATCCAGCACAGCCACGGCGAACGTGGCCAGCAGCTCTGGGCCGATTGGCTGCGCCTCGGGCAAGACCTGGCCCTCGCGGCCTGGCGCGGCCATGGGGCGCGTGACGCGGCGGCCTATGGGGTCGACGCGGCCCAGCGCCTGCTGCTGACCCTGGACACCTTGCGCGAACGCGGCCAGCAGGACCTGGACCACGAGGCCGCCGGCACGCCACCGGTGCTGGACTACGCCTACGAGGAAGTCGTCGATGGCCGCCAGCTGCCGCGCCCGGTGAACTACCGTCTCTTGCGCATCACGCCGCCGGCCGGCGTCGAGGTGATGGACTGGAAGCGGCCCTACATGATCATCGACCCGCGCGCCGGCCACGGCGCCGGCATCGGAGGCTTCAAGCATGACAGCCAGGTGGGGGTCGCCCTGCGCGCCGGTCACCCGGTTTACTTCGTCGTCTTCCGCCAGCACCCCGAGCCGGGCCAGACCCTGGCCGATGTGATGCGCGCCGAGGCCGGCTTCATCCAGGAGATCCGCCGCCTACACCCGGAGGCGCCCAAGCCCGTGGTGGTGGGCAACTGCCAGGGCGGCTGGGCCACCCTGGTGCTGGCGGCGGCCAACCCCGAGATCTCGGGCCCCCTGGTCATCAATGGCGCGCCGGTGGCCACCTGGTCGGGCAAGCTCGGCGAGAACCCCATGCGCTACAACGGTGGCCTGCTCGGCGGCGCGCTGCCGGCGCTGCTGATGTCGGACCTGGGCCATGGCGAATTCGACGGTGCCCACCTGGTCTCCAACTTCGAGCAGCTCAACCCCAGCCGCAATTTCTTCGGCAAGTATTTCGATCTCTACCGCGAGGTCGACACGCGGCGCCAGAGCTTTCTTGATTTCGAGCGTTGGTGGGGAGGCTTTCACTTCTCCAACGAGGCCGAGATCCGCTGGATCGTCGAGCAACTCTTCGTCGGCAACCGCCTGTCGCGCGGCGAGGCCCAGCTGGAACCGGGCCGCCACCTGGACCTGAAGGCGATTCGTTCGCCCATCATCGTGTTCGCCAGCCGCGGCGACAACATCACGCCGCCGCAGCAGGCGCTGAACTGGATCGTTGACACCTATGCCGATGAGCATGAGATCCGCATCCGCGGCCAGCGCATCCTCTATATGGTCCACGACAAGGTCGGGCATCTGGGCATCTTTGTCTCCTCCTCGATCGCAAACAAAGAGCATGCCGAGATGGCCTCGACGCTGAAGACCATCGAGACCTTGCCGCCGGGCCTGTACGAGATGACCATCGACGCGGTCCATGGCGAAGGCCATGCCGAGCATTTCGTCGTCAGCTTCCACGAGCGCAAGCTCAGCGACATCAGCGGCGCGGAGTTTCAAGACCGGGAGCAGGAGCATGACTTCGCCGCCGTGGCCCGTTTGTCCGCTTTGGGTACCGATGCCTACGAGCTGGCCCTGCGCCCCATGGTGCAAGCCCTGGTCACGCCGCAGCTGGCGCAGTTGATCCGTGACGCCCATCCTGCACGCACCAGCCGGCGCGCCTTTGCCGATGACCACAACCCTGCGATGAAGTGGCTGGGCGGCCTGGTTCCGCAGCTGCAGGCCCAGCGTCAGCCGGCCGCGCCGGACAACCCCTGGCTGGCGCTGGAGCAGCTCTCGGCCCAGGGCCTGATGCAAGGCATGGACCTGATGCGCGACCTGCGCGATGCAGCCTATGAAAGCAGCTTCTTGGCGCTCTACGGCACGCCCTTCATGCAGTGGTTGGGAAAGCCCTTCGCGCGCGAGCGCATCCACAAAGACCCGGCCGAGTTGCGCTACCTGCCCGAGGTGCAAGCCATGCTGCTGGGCTTGGACAACGGCGGCTACCGCAGCACAGTGATCCGCATGCTGATTCTGCTGGCCGAGTCGCGCGGCTCGGTGCGGCGCGACCGCCTGGAGCGCTCCGCCGAGGTGCTGACCCAGCGCGAGCCCTTTGCCTCGCTAACGCCCGAGCGACGCGCGGCCATGATCCGCGAGCAGTCGGTCATCATCGAGTTCGAGCCCGAGGCCGCGCTGGCCGCTCTGCCGCGCCTGCTGCCGCAACGCGAGGAGCGCGTGGCGGCCCTGCAAGTGGTTGAGTACATCCTCGGCGATGTCCGTGAGATGGAGCCTCGCACCGCCGCTCTGCTGCAGCGCATGCGCGAGCTGTTTGAGCTCGCCACACCAATTACTCCCGCGCCCGAGGCGCTCACCAGCCTAGAGGAGGCCTGAAGCCATGAACCACGACAACACTTCTCGCGACCCCCTGCCCAAGATCTGGGACGAGGACACCCGCATCGGCGACATGCTCAAAGGCAAGCGCGGCCTGGTGGTCGGCGTGGCCAATGGCGACAGCATCGCTTTCGGCTGCGCCGCCAAGCTGCGCGCCTTCGGCGCCGAGATTGCACTCACCTACCTCAACGACAAGGCTCGCCCCCATGTCGCGCCGCTGGCCGAGGCGCTCGATGCGCGCCTGCTGATGCCGCTGGACGTCAGCCAGCCCGGCCAGATGCAAGCCGTGTTCGAACAGCTGCGCGAGACCTGGGGAACGCTGGACTTCGTCATCCACTCAATCGCCTTTGCGCCGCGCGATGACCTGCACGGCCGAGTGATCGACTGCTCGCAGGCCGGCTTTCTGCAAGCCATGCAGGTGTCCTGCCATTCCTTCATCGAAATGGCGCGTTATGCCGAGCCGCTCATGAACCCCGGCGGCGCGCTGATCACCATGAGCTATCACGGCGCCGACAAGGTCGTGGATCACTACAACCTGATGGGCCCGGTCAAGGCCGCGCTGCAGTCCAGCGTGCGCTACCTGGCCAGCGAGCTGGCCGAACGCCAGGTTCGCGTCTTCGCTGTCTCGCCCGGCCCGCTGCGCACCCGCGCGGCCTCCGGCATTGACCACTTCGACGAGCTGATCGACATGGCCGTCAGCCGCGCGCCCGCCCACCGCCTGATCGACATCGCCGAAGTCGGCCGCCTGGTCGCATTTTTGGTCGGCGGCGGGGCGTCGGGGATGACGGGGGACACGCTGTATGTGGATGGGGGGCTGCACCATATGGCGTGAGATGCTGCACCGGCATCGGGGAAACTAGGATTCGATAACGGAACGCGTACGCGGCACAATCCGGCTTAGCCGTCGAAAGTGTCGGCCTACGGTTCCTAGTTCATCCATGAATCCAAAACTCACGAATTGCGATCACGTACTCTCGCTCGCGTGCGTACAGAGGGATGCGAGCTGCTGCAGCTTTTGAGTTTTTGGACAGCCAATTTAGAAGTTCCATGCCACTGGTCGATCTCGACGAATACCTTGTCACCGATCCAACCACATGGCGCTTGTCGGCTATTGGGTCTGCTACAGCCGTGGTTAAGATTTGGGACTCGACCAGATTGGGTCTGAGCCCAAAATTGGCTTTCGCGAGCACGTTGCTCGTCATTTTCTGTTTGATCGCGGCACGTGGTTTGAGGCGCAAGTCCGAACTTGATCCCGGAGCCAAGAAAGTGCGAAAGACAACGATTTTGTTTGGTCGCCAACTGGCCACGAAGGAGGTTGACGTATCCGACGCAGCGTGGGTCAGGGCTCGACCAATCGGTTACAAGACACAGCTGGTGGTGGAAGTCGGTACTGTCGGCTATTCCACCAAGGAATTGGTTCGTGTCGTAAGCGACAAGAATCAAGGGATACCGTTTGCTGAGATGCTTTGCGCGCGAGTAGCGCTGCATCTTGAAATATCCGACAAGGGCTATAAACCAATCGCATGAGTCAGGTGGAAGTTTCCAACCGGTCGTTTAAGCTGACTCGCGACGACTGGCCACTCCAGGCCTCTGTTTCGTTCTGGACCTTCCGTGCCCATCAGCTGCTCGAAACTCAGCGCAAACGTTCGGCTGTATATGGGACCAACTGCATACGCTCTCTGTCAGAACGGCATCATCGGCCCGGCAATGTGGATCGTTGGGCTGTGCGTGTTTCCGCCCCTTATTGGCAGTACAGCACTACCGCTTCAAACTGCAGGCATCGCGACCTCCAGTTCATTCACTGTCCCAGTTGACAAGAGCTACCAGTTCCTTCTGGAATTCGAGTTCGCTTCAACTGAGGCCCGTCTTCAAGACAAGATTGTTGGCAACAACTACGCTGCAGGCTGCCAGAGCAACCCAATGTCGCTGGCAGGACAAGCAGAGTACGGTCGCCCCATACCAATCAGAGTGGTCATTCGCAGGGCAAACGATAGTTCTGTCGTTGTCGATTCGAAGTTTGTAACGTTGTGCCTTCAGAGCCACTCCAACAACCGAAAGTCGCGGAGCATTGGTTGGGTCACACTTGCCCGCGGCGAATACACCGCGGAATTGACAAATCTCGCTGCCCAGGACGGTCTCACCCACACGAGGACGTCCTTCTCTTTGGTTCCTGGTGGTCGCAAGTGAAGCCTGATGCCTTACAGGGGCTTTCCTTCTCTTCAACTCCGTCGTTCTGATTTCTCATCGAGACCTGACCCTAGCTTATTGCCATCTCGTACATCGAGGGACGAAGGGGTACACAGAGAAACTACGCCCACTCTTAGACTGCCTTGTAGCAGTCAACAGGTCGGTGCTCCGGACCCGAATGCGGGTTAGCTGGCCTCCATCTGCATCACGGGGTCGGAGGTGCTGGCGCTGCGCGCCACAACGGGGTGGTCATTCTTTTCCGCCGGCGGTCTGAGCCGTCATCGCACCTTGCAGAGCGGCGGGGTCCAGGTGGCGCGGTCACGCCTTATGTTTCAGGGCAAGGCCTGACCCCTTTGCACCATTGCCGCGACGTAGCTGCCCGCACATCCTTGCCTTGGCGCCTATGGTTGTTGCTGGACATCTGCCACAACAAGCAGCTGAACCTCTTGAACTACCGAGGCCACGCCAAGGTCAGACGCTGAGTCCTGTGTCTTGCATCGTGCATGGCATTGAGAAGGCCGCGTGAGCGAGCTTCGGGCAAACCGGGGTTCCATAACGCGGCTGGCAGGCGGCACAATCCGGCGCAGACCCCGAAAACGGAGCCTACCGATTCCATCTCAACGATGAGCTCAACGACTCGCCCTCGCAGACATTCACACGCACCAGGCGGCGTGGGTGGCGTGTATCTCGGCTTGTTCGTCAGCCTCGTTGGCCTTCACTCTCCCGCGACCCAGGTGACACATGTCGGACCCGAACCCACCTAGCAAGACCATCGACCCACACATCGAGCTTGGGCAGTTGTTGCCCGCTTTGTCGGCGGTGGTGTGGCTGCTCCTTGCCTACGGCTCGGTCACAAAACTAGCCAGCAGTACGGCGTCTTTGATGATCTGCCTTGCAATGGCTGGTGCATTCGCCTCGGTGCTGCTGCGTTCGATGTTTCGAGGCCAAACTTTGGCTGTGAAGACACTGGGGTTTGGCCTTGTGGCTTGCTGCCTCCTGATCCTTGCTCCCGTCTTTGGATTGGATGGCAGCTTTTCCGGTCCAGTCGATTCCTATCAGTGCGTCGGCGGCGGCACAGCCTGTTGGGTAGAGCTCAGGAATGCCTTGCACGTTCAGGCCGCCATCTGCGCTATCGCCGCCGCGCTCGTCGTCGCTGGGCGCATCAAAGCTCAGTGAGACTGAGCCACTCGTTCAGTCGGAGAACCAACGGTCCATGCTGAACCTTTAGCAGGGTGCAGTAACTTCTGCAGCAGCCCAGCCCGCCATTCAGTCCATGTACGCCATCAAGACCGAAGTCACCGATGCACGCGCAGCGTCCTGGATCTTTGAGGCTCAGAAGACGATGTATGGCGGCAAGCACATTGAAGCAGGCGATGAGGTCTTCGTCTTCGCCAGCGAGAACGAAGGCGGTGCTGGCCTGATCGCCTTGGGAACGGTCGTGGCAGCCGAGCCCACTCCGAGAAGAGCTGACATCGAGCGCCAGACGCCAAGGGTCAACATCACCGTCCGTCGGATGGCTCAGGCCAAGCGCAGTCTCGGCAGGACCGAGTTGAAGCCTTTCTCCGACTGGGATGCCGGCCGCCCTGAGACCGAGTTGAACTTCAAGCTCTACCGGCAGGCCACCAACAAGATCGTGGGGCTGTCCCCGGAAACGGCGGAGTTCCTGCGCAGCTTGTTCTTCTAGCAAAGCCACGCACCGTATAGGCAGGGGGCGTGGGCAGCTCGACTGGCCCCGGGCTCGCACCCGCCACTGGGTCTGAACCAGGCGGGACCTAACCCCCTCACTCGCCGTGCTGCCCCGCCCCCGCCCCCGCACCTGGAATCGCCGCCGGGTCCATCCAGAACGCGCCCCACAAATGCCCGTCCGGGTCGGACAGATCACGGGCGTACATGAAACCCAAGTCCTGCACCGGGTTCACATCGGCCTTGCCGCCGTGGGCGGCGGCGGAGGTGTTCATGGCGTCGACGGCTTCTCGGCTGTCCAGTGACAGGTTCAGCATCGACCCGGCTGTGCCGGCGGCCGGGAAGGGGCGGTCGGTGAAGCTGCGCCATTTGGCGTGCGTGAGCAGCATCACATGGATGGCCTCGCTCCAGACCATGGCCGTGCCGGCCTCGTCGCTAAACTGCGGGTTGGGCTCAAAGCCCAGGGCTTGGTAGAAGGCGGTCGAAGCCGGGAGGTCCTGCACGGGCAGGCTGATGAAGATCATCTTCTGGGTGGTGGCCATGGATGGGGCGCTCCTGTGAGTGAGGTCGGTGGGCTTGCTGAATGTATGAATGCTTGAATGAACGATACGGCGCTCATCAGCCCTACGACGTTCCAGCATGGGCGGAATCGACAAGCACCGCGAGGGCTCGTAATTCAAACCCCACAAGAGCGGCTCTTCAGCGGGCTGCTGCCTGCGCCACCAGCTGTACCAGCAGCGCCGAGGACGCCCGCGCCATGGGCCCGTCTGCCCGGCTGGTCAGGGCGATGGGCACTCGGGCGCCGAGCACGATGCCGGCCCCGGTGGCGCCGGCCAGGTATTCGAGCTGCTTGGCCAGCATATTGCCGCTTTCCAGATCGGGCACGGCCAAGATATCGGCCTGGCCGGCCACCGGCGAGGCAATGCCCTTGATGCGAGCCGCTTCCGCCGAGATGGCGTTGTCAAAGGCCAGCGGGCCGTCGAGCACGCCGCCGCTGATCTGGCCGCGGTCGGCCATCTTGCACAGCGCGGCCGCGTCCAGGGTGGAGGGGATGTTGGCGTTGACGGTCTCGACCGCCGACAGCAGGGCCACATGGGGCCGATCGACGCCGAGCACGCGTGCGAAGTCGATGGCGTTCTGCACGATGTCGCGCTTCTCGTCCAGGGTCGGCCGGATGTTGAGCGCGGCGTCGGTGATCAGCAAAGGCTTGCTGTAGAGCGGCACATCGAAGCGGAACACATGGGACATGCGCCGGCCGGTGCGAAGCTCCTTGCGCGCCAGCACGGCGCGGACCAGCTCGTCGGTGTGCAGGCTGCCTTTCATCAGGCTGGCCACGGCGCCGCTGGCGGCCAGCTCGGCCGCATGTTCGGCCGCCGCGTGGCTGTGCGGCATGGCGATGATGTCCAGGCCGCCCAGATCCAGGCCGCAGGCCTCCGCGACCGCGCGCAGGCGAGCCTCCGGGCCGATCAAGACCGGGTCCAGCAGACCCAAACGCGCAGCATCGACGGCGCCAGTCAGCGAGGCTTCGTCGCAGGGGTGGACCACGGCGCAGCGCACGGCCGGCAGCGCTCGGCCCAGGGCCAGCAAGGCATTGAAACGCGCTTGCGGGTCGAAGAGGTGGATCTCGGGCCGGCTGCTTCGCGGCAGGCGGACCTTTTGCGTCGGCGCCAGCACGCGGGCGATGCCGCTGGCGACGCGCTCGCCCTTCTGGTTGATCAGCTCGCAGGCCAGCTCGACGGCGCCGCGCGCGGCGTCTTTGGCCGTGACCGTGACGCTGACGGTCAGCGTATCGCCGACGCGCACTGGGGCGATGAAATGCAGGCTCTGGTCCAGATAGCGGGTGCCGGCGCCGGGGAACTGGGTGCCCAGCAAGGCCGAGACCAGGGCGCCGCTCCACATGCCGTGGCCGACCACCTCGTGCATCAGCGGCGCCGTGCCGTCGCCGCTGTCCAGGTGGGCGGGGTTGCTGTCGCCGGAGACAGCGGCAAAGGCGGCGATGTCCTGGGCGCTCAGGGTGCGCACCAGGCGGGCGCCCTGGCCGATCTGCAGTTCGTCAAAGGTCAGGTTTTCGACCAGGTCGGAAGCGACGTTGTTCATGGCGGGCCCGGGCAGCTAGAAAGGAAGCGCCCATGGTCTGCGATGCGGATGGCAGGGCCATGACAGGGGCGGCAGTCGGCACTGAGCCGTCGTTTGCGGAGAAGTTTCAGCACGCAGAGTTCGCAGAGGACCGCAGAGGACGCTGAGAACACAATCCTCGCTCTTCTTCTCTCTCTCTGCGATCTCTGCGAACCTCCGCGCACTCTGCGTTCGTATTCAAATCTCAGCGAACGACGGTTCTGTGCCGGAACCTGCCCCTCAGCCGCAGCGGATCGGCATGCGCAAATCGTCCAGATAGTCGCGCTTGATGTTCACGCTGCTGCGTTGGCCAAGGGCGCGCAGTTGGTGGATCAGGGCGGCGCTGCGGAGGAGCGTCGGACGAATTCAGGCCGGCTTGCGGGTGATGAAGCGCAAGTAGGATCCGTAGCCGCGGAACACGTGCTTCTCTTCGATCAGCCCGTCGTGCTCGTAAATGCGGTGCAAAGCGGGCAGGCGCGAGAAGGGCACACCAGGGAAATAGTGGTGATAAGGGTGCATGGCGAAGTTGAGGTTGGGCAGCAACAGGCGCTCCCACCAACTCAGCACGATCAAGGGTGTGGATTCGGCCACTGTGGCCTTGGGCGCGCCGTACTCATGCTCGCAAATGGCGCCCCAGCGAATGATGACCTGGGTCACCGTCAGCAAGGGCAGCAGCCAGTACAGCAGGAAGGCCGTCCACAGACCGGCCCAGCTCAACAGGCCGATCAAGACCAAGAAAAAGAGCGGCCTCAGCCACTTGGGCACGGCGTTCCGGCGTGCGAACACGGGGTTCGCTTCGGCCGGCTTCTTGCCCCGCATCAGGGCGATGGTGTTGATGCCCAGCAGATCTCTCAGGAATAAACGGGCCAAGCGGCCGGGAGGCATGGGGAATGTCCAGTCCGGCCCACTCTTGCGTTTGAAGTCCGGATCGCTGGGACCGAAGTAGTCGCGGTGGTGGGCCAGGTGCACCTGGGCATAGCCCTCCACCGTCAAAACCAGCAATGGGTAGGCGGCCAAGAGATTGACCCCCAGGTCGCCGAAACGACCGCGGTAGCCGAGCAGATGGGCCTGATCATGGACCAGCAGGCCCAGCACGTTCTGCCTAGTGGCCACCACCAGAACGGTCAGCAGCGACATCCACCAGGTGTTGAGATGAAGCGCCAGGGTAATGAACCCGATCACCACCGCCCATGCCCAGATGAGCTCCAGGGTGAAGGCCCAAGGCGCGGCACCATTGAGTTTCTGAATCGCCTCGCGTGCGTTCGGACTCAAGGAGTTCTTGTCTCCCAGGATGGCGACGGGCAGGTCGTTGGGCATGGCGGCGAAGATCCTTGCTGAGGACCGACGACGAGGTGGCCCTGTTCATGAAACCAAGTGGCGGCGGGCAGTGTAAGGGCATCACTGGCCGCTCCGGCTGGCAGGGCGTGAGAGGCCGCCAGCCGCGCACGGTGCTGGGCCCGCAGGCGGGCCTCTGCCTTGCTAGCGCCGGGCCCCAGGAGTGAATTCAAGCGCCTCGCACCGGCAGGCGCAAATCGTCCAGATAGTCGCTTTTGATGTTGACGCTGCTGCGCTGGCCCAGGTCTTTGAAGTGGTGTTGCAGCCAGTTCTGGGCATGGTTGCGGCCCAGGTCACGCAGCTGGTGAATCAGCGCGGCACTGGTGGAGCTCTTGCTGGCGGCGCTGAAGGCCTCCAGCGCTTCGCCGCCGTCGATGCGGTGCATCAGCACATCTTTGTAATGCGCCGGGTCCAGCTTGCCTTCGGCCAGCAGGCGCTTGACGAAGTCGATGGCGCGCATCTCGGCGATCAGGGCGG
Source organism: Paucibacter sp. DJ2R-2 (assembly GCF_025717675.1). GTDB lineage: Bacteria > Pseudomonadota > Gammaproteobacteria > Burkholderiales > Burkholderiaceae_C > Paucibacter_A. Next base: position 1,278,902 of record NZ_JAJIRT010000001.1, on the reverse strand, counting down.
CGTTGAAGCTGATCTCGTTGAGGCGGTCCAGGATCTGCGCGCTGCTGGTGGGCAGGGCCTCGCGTTCGATCGGGTTGATCTGCACCAGCACGATGTCGCGGCCCGTGCATTGGTAGATCAGCGGATGGATGGCGGGGTTGCCGGAGTAGCCGCCGTCCCAGTAGTGCTGACCGTCAATTTCCACGGCTTTGAACAGGGTCGGCAGGCAGGCCGAGGCCATGACGGCATCGACGCTGAGGCGCTCACCCGAAAAGATCTCGGCCTTGCCGGTGCTGACCCGGGTGGCGACCACGAAGACTTTGGGGATCTTGCCGGCCTGGCGGGCCACGGCCTCGAAGTCGATCTGGCCGGCGACAAAGCTGCGCAGGGGATTGATGTCGAAGGGGTTGGACTGGTAGGGCGAGACCGTGCTGGTCCAGAGCGCGCTCATGGCGCTGAGCCAGGGCGCGGCGGCCGAGTTCTCGTCGGCCGCGTGGCCGAACAGAAAGCCAAAGGGTGCGCGCTGTGCCTCGCCCAGCGCGCCCATGGCAATCACGCCATTCCAAAACGCAGCCAGCGATTCGCGCGCCGCTTCCCGGGGGTCAGGTCGTGCCTTCTCCAGGGCCTGAGCAAGGCCATGGGCCAGGGCGACGGCATTCATGGCACCGGCGCTGGTGCCACTGATGCCTTCGAAGTTCAGTCGGCCGTCTTCCAGCAGCGCGTCCAGCACGCCCCAGGTGAAGGCGCCATGTGAGCCGCCGCCCTGCAGGGCCAGGTTGATGGGCGGCGGCAGGGGCGTGCTGGCGGCGCGGCTCATGGTTCAGAGTTCTAAGATTTCTGTAGCGAGCGGCTGCCAGGCTAGGCGGACGGAGCGCAGGAACCGGAGCGTACGTTCTGTACGTGAGGATTCCGAGCACCGGACCAACGACGCATGGCAGTCGCGCAGTAAGAAATCCACATGCCTTCAATCGCCAAACACGACCTTCTTCTTCTTACCGACCCAGGTCTCCAGCTGCGGGCCATAAACCTCGTCCACGCGGTTGCGTTTGACCTTGAAGGTTGGGGTGATGAAGCCGTTGTCCACCGTCCAGGGCGTCTTGACGGCCACCAGGCAGTCGAGCTGCTCATGCGGGTCGAGGCGGCTGTTGACCTCGGCCAGGTGGGCGGTCAAGGTCTGCACCAGGGCGGCGCGGTCGGTTTCGTTGCTGCTGTGCTCAATGGCGTTCTGCGACAGCATCACCACGCCGACCGGCTGGCCCATATTGGCGCCGGTCACCACGCAGGCTTCCACGGCCGGGTGGTCGCCCAGGCGGTCTTCGATGGGCGCCGGGGCCACGTACTTGCCCTTGCTGGTCTTGAACAGGTCCTTGACGCGACCGGTGATGCGCAGGCAGTTGCGGCTGTCGAACTGGCCCTTGTCGCCGGTGCGCAGCCAGCCGTCTTCGGTGAAGGCCGCGCGGCTCATCTCGGGCTCTTTGTAGTAGCCGCTCATGGTGGCGGGGGTGCGCACCAGCAGTTCGCTCGTCTGCGGGTCCAGGCGCGCTTCCACGCCCTCGTAGGCCGGGCCCACGGTGCCGATCTGGTTCTCGCCCGGCACGGTGATGTGCGAGATGGCCAGGTTCTCGGTCATGCCGTAGCCCTCATTGATGTGCAGGCCGAGCTTGCGGTACCACTCGAGCAGGGGCACGGGCATGGGCGCGGCACCGCCGGCGCAGACACGCGCCTGGTCCAGGCCCAGAGCCTTGAGGATCTTGCGCCGCACCAAGCCGCCGATCAGGGGCAGGCTGAGCAGCAGATTGAGCTTCTTCTGCGGCATCTTGGACTGGATGCCTTGCTGGAACTTCACCCACAGGCGCGGTACCGAGAAGAAGATGGTGGGCCGGGCGCGCTGCAGGTCGAGCGTGAAGGTGTCCAGGCTCTCGGCGAAGTAGACCTGGAAGCCGGTACGCAGCCAGCCATGCTCGATCAGCACGCGCTCGACCACATGGGCCAGAGGCAGGTAGGACAGCAGGCGGTCATCGGCGCCCATGGGGATGCGCTTGAGCGCAGCGCTCAAAGCCCAGGCGAAGTTGCCGAAGCTGTGCATCACGCCCTTGGGCGCGCCGGTTGTGCCCGAGGTGTAGATCAGGGTGGCCAGGTCTTCGGCCGCGCGCACCGGTTCGCCTTGCAGCGGTGCGGTGCGGGCGCAGATGACGTCCCAGCCCTCGTAGGATTTTTTGGCGTCGTCGGGCGAGAGCGGGTAGCTGATGCAGGGCAGGCCGGCGGGTACGCCGGGCTTCATGCCTTCCCAGCCGTCGAGCTTGCCGATGAAGCAGGCGCGTGCCTCGCTGTGCTCAAGGATCTGGCGGATGGTTTCCGAGGCCAGGGTCGGGTAGAGCGGCACCGAAACGTAACCCGCCATCCAGATGGCCAGGTCGCTGAACAGCCACCAGGCGCAGTTCTTGGACAGGATGGCGACCTTGGCGCCCGGCTCCCAGCCCTGTTGCTGACCCATGGCCTGAAGGTGTGCGGCCATGCGCCGCACCTGGTCGCCGACCTGGGTCCAGGTGAATTCCTGGGTTTGACCCTGGCCCATGGGCTGGGTCAGGGAGATGCGCTCGGCCTGGGTGCGTTCCAGCAGGTAGAAGCGTTGCAGGGCCAGGTTGTCGGTCGGGATTGCGGGCATGGGCTGTCTCCTTGTGTGGACTGCATGAAAGCAGGCGCGTTTGTACGCCTAGGCTAACCATGGCGTCAGGAGCAGCCTAGCGGGTTTTTGCTGGCCTTGTGCTGATCAGGGGCAGCTCTCTAGACCCGCAGCGCGAAAAAGCGCCCGCCCTCAGCTGCACTTAGCCGGCCTCGGCTTCCGCCAGGGCCTGCAGCGCGGCAGCGAGGCTGGCCTCATCGACCCCCTCGCCCCGCTGCACCGGCGCCTCTGCCAGCGCGGCCGCGCCTTCGCGCTTGAGGCGGCTCACCCACTGGCCGGCGTCGCGGCCGCCGGCGAAGGCGGCGCTTTGCAGCAAGACTTGACCCTCGGCGCTGACCAGCTTGAAGTAGAACTGGCCATCGGCCTCGCGGTATTGCTTGAACACTGGCAGGGCGGCCTTGGTGGCCTTGGCGGTGTCGACCGCAGGTGCAGCCACGGCGGTGAAGCGGCGCAGGCCCACGGCCTCGCGGGCCCGGGCCAGCAGCGGGCCGGCGATGGCGCGGGCCTTTTCGGCACCTTGTTGCAGGATCTCTTCGATGCGCTCGGGGTGGGCCATCAGGGCGTCGTAGCGCGCGCGCATGGGTGCGATCTCGGCCTCGATCAGCTCGAACAGCTGCTGCTTGGCTTCGCCCCAGGCCAGGCCAGCGCGCAGGGCGGCCCGGAAATCGGCGCGCTGCTGCGGCGTGGCGAAGGCGTCGTAAATCGTCACCAGGGCCTGACCCTCGGGTTCCTTGGCCTCGCCGGGCAGGCGGCTGTCGGTGACGATGCGGGCGATCGCCTCCTTCAGGCCTTTGCTGCCGCCTTCGAACAGCGGGATGCTGTTGTCATAGCTCTTGCTCATCTTGCGGCCGTCCAGGCCGGGCAAGAGGGCCACGTCTTCCTCGACATTGGCCTCGGGCAGGACGAAGAATTCCTCGTCCTGATCAGGCGCCGGGCCGCCCCAAGCCTGATCAGCCGCCCCCTCGGGGGGCAGCCGGCGCTGCGCGTCGGCGTGGGGGCGCCGTTTCGCAAACTGGTGGTTGAAGCGCTGCGCCACATCGCGCGCCATCTCGATGTGCTGCACCTGGTCCTTGCCGACCGGCACGCGGTGGGCGTTGAAGATCAGGATGTCGGCCGCCATCAGGATGGGGTAGCTGTAGAGGCCCATGGTGATGCCGGCGTCCGGGTCTTCGCCGGCGGCCAAGTTGGCGTCCACCGCGCCCTTGTAGGCATGGGCGCGGTTCATCTGACCCTTGGAGGTGATGCAGGTCAGCAGCCAGGTCAGCTCGGGGATCTCGGGGATGTCGCTCTGGCGGTAGAAGGTCACGCGTGAGGTGTCCAGGCCGGCGGCCAGCCAGACGGCGGCAATCTCCAGGCGCGAGCGGTTGATGCGCTCGGGCTCGTCGCACTTGATCAGGGCGTGATAGTCCGCCATGAAGAAGAAGCTCTCCACGCCCGCCTCGCGGCTGGCGGCGATGGCCGGGCGGATGGCGCCGACATAGTTGCCGAGGTGCAGGGTGCCGGTGGTGGTGATGCCGGTCAGGACGCGCTGGTTCATGGTGTGTGCGGGAATATCGGTGAGCGAAGGAAGAAAAAGGGCTTCGCGCCATTCTTTGTGAGCGCTTATTGTCACTGCAAGCGGCGCCGCAGCCGCTAGCATGGGGGTTCGTGTCGCCACCGCTGCCTCTGCCGGGTCCAGAGGCCATGTCTGCCTGCCATGACTGCGCTGATGTTGATGGGTGCCGGGTTGAACGCGATGCTGGGCATCGCCCTGCTGCTGCTCTGGCGCCAGGACCCGCGCTTCCCCCAGGTTCGGCAATGGGGCTACAGCTGGATTCTGCTGTCCCTGGGCCTGACCCTGGGCATTGCGCTGGCGCCCGAACAGGAGCCCAGCTGGCAGCACGACTTGCAGGCCCTGGCGGCCTCGGCCAGCCTGATGGGCTCGCTGATGCTCTTGATCGCCGGCGCGCGCAGCTACCGCCAGCTGCCCTTTCGCCAAGCCCTGTGGTTGCCGGCCTTCTTGCTGATGATGGCCAGCATCGTCGTGCTCGCTCGCCTGGACCACAGCCTGGCCGTGATCGCGGCCACGGTCTATCTTGTGGCCGGCTCCTGGGCTTGCGCCTGGTGGATGGGGCGAGGCGGCCATGCCGGCGAACGCTTTGTGGCGGCCTGCTTCGTGGCCGTTGGCCTGGTCCATGCCAGCAGCCCCTTGCTCGACCCCTTGGGCCGTTCGCCCATCACCCACACCCTGGGCCTGTTCGTGCAGACGACCTTGTCCCTGGGCTTGATCCTGCTGTCGGTGGCGCGCGCCCATGCCGACACCCGGCGCCAGAGCAACCGCTTTGAACAGCTGACCCAGCATTCCCTGCAAGGCCTGGTGGTGCTGCAGCAGCACCGTGCCGCTTATGCCAACCCGGCGGCGCGCGAGATGTTCGGCTTCCCGCCCGGCGACCAGACCGTGTCCCAGGATCAATCGTTTGATCTGCTCTCGACCCTGGTGCCCATGGACCAGCAGCGCTCGGCGAGCGAGCGCCATGCCCTGGTGCTGGCCGACCCTGATGCGCGCATCGAATGGGAGGCCACACGGCTGACGCGCGAAGGCCGTGCCCTCTATGTACGCGGCCTGTCCAGCCATCTGGAATGGGACGGCGCGCCGGCCGAGCTGCTGGTGATGATCGATGACAGCTCGCGCCAGCGGGCCGTCGACGCGCTGCGCCGCCAGGCTTTGCACGACGAGTTGACCGATCTGCCCAACCGCAACTTCGCGGTCGCCCGCCTGCGCGAGCTGACCCTCACCGGCGGCGCGCCCTTTGCGCTGATCTCGGCCGATGTCGACCGCTTCCAGCTGGTCAATGAAAGCCTGGGCCATGCCGTCGGTGACGCCTTGCTGCACGCCGTGGCGCGCCGCTTGTGCCGCCACCTGCCGGTGCAAGCCATGCTGACGCGTTTGGGCGAAGACCAGTTTCTGGTGCTGCTGGAGGGCATGGCCGAGCGCAGCGAGGTGGAGCCGGTGGTGGCGCAGATCCTGCAGCTGCTGGAGCAGCCTTTTGAGGTCGATGGCGAAGCCTTGTTCGTCCATCTGTCCCTGGGGGTCGCTCGCTTCCCCCAGGATGGCGCGGACGTCGACAGCCTCTTGCGTGCGGCCGACTCGGCCATGCACCGGGCCAAGCAGCGCGCCGGCAGTGCCTGCGAGTACTTCGAGCCGCGCATGAATGTGCGCTCGCGCGCCCGCCTGGAAGCCGAGCAGTCCCTGGGCCGGGCCATCGTCGAGCGCGAGTTCATCCTCGAATACCAACCCAAGTTCCGTGCCGACAGCCGCAAGCTCTGCGGCTTCGAGGCCTTGGTGCGCTGGGAGCGACCGGGTCTGGGCCGGGTCAGCCCGGCCGATTTCGTGCCGGCGGCCGAGCGCACCGGCCAGATCAGCGCGCTCGGCCAGCTGATCGTCGAGATTGCCAGCCAGCAGCTGCGCGACTGGCTGGATCGCTGGGGCTTGCTGGTCCCGGTGGCCGTCAATGTCTCGCCGCTGCAGTTCGACGACGCGAGCTTTGCCCAACGCCTGCTGGACCGGCTCGATGCGTTGCAGCTGCCGCACCAGAGTCTGGAGATCGAAATCACCGAGTCCGCTGCCATCGGCCACCTGGGCCGGGTCTTGCCTCAGTTGCAGCAGCTGCGCCAGGCCGGCGTGCTCTGCAGCATGGACGACTTCGGCACCGGCCAGAGTTCGCTCACCATGTTGCGCCAGCTGCCCATCAGCTGCATGAAGCTGGACCGCAGCATGATCGAGCCGCTGCCCGAGCCCCAGGCCAGCGCCATCGTCAAGGCCACCTGCGCGCTGGGGCGCTCCCTGAGCCTGGAGGTGGTGGCCGAAGGGGTCGAGAACGAGGCCCAGGCCCTGGCGGCACGCGATCTTGGGTGCACGCAGTTGCAGGGTTATCACCTGAGCCGGCCGCTGGCCGCGGCGGCGGCCGGCGAGCTGTTGGGGCGCAGCCTGGCTTGAAAGAAAGAAGAAGGAAGGCGCGCCGGTCAGCCGCGCGCCGACTCGATGCCGACCCAGCCCTTCTCGGTGTAGCGCTCGCCGGCCACGCTGCCCGGTGCGAACACGCGGTTGAGGCTGTCCAGCTGGGCGGCGTCGAGGCGGATCTGCCCGGCCGTCCAGTTGCTGCGCAGATGCGTCTGGCGCCGCGTGCCCGGGATGACCAGGGTGTGCGGCTGCTGGTGCAGCACCCAGGCCAAGGCCAGCTGGGCGGCGCTGTGGCCCCAGTCTGCCGCCAGACCGGCCAGGCCTTCGGCCAGCTGGCGGTTGTGCTCCCCGGCCTCGCCGTTGAAACGCGGGAGGGCGCGGCGGAAATCATCGGGGGCCAGGTCTTGTGTGGCCGGCAGCTGGGCGCTGAGCAAGGCACGGCCCAGCGGGCTGTAGGCGACAAAGGCCACGCCCAGCTCGGCGGTGACGGCCAGCATGGCCTGCTCGGCGCTGCGCTCCCAGAGCGAGTATTCGTTCTGCAGTGCCGCCACCGGCAGCACCGCATGAGCGCGGCGCAGCGTGTCTTCGCTGACTTCGGACAGACCCACGGCGCCGATCTTGCCCTCGGCCTTCAGGTCGGCCAGGGTCAGCATCAACTCCTCGATCGGCACGGCCGGGTCGCGGCGGTGCACATAGAACAGCTCGATGCGCTCCAGACCCAGGCGCTGAAGCGAGGCTTCGCAAGCGGCGCGGGCATAGGCAGATGAGTTGTCGATGTGGCGCTCGTAGGTGCCCGGCGGGCGCTTGATGCCGAACTTGCTGGCCACCAGCATGTCTGCCCGCTGCGCCGGGCTCAGCTCGGCCAGGAAGCGGCCGAGCAGGCGCTCGTTGTGGCCGGAACCGTAGGTGTCGGCGGTGTCGAGATGGCGTACGCCGAGCTCGCGGGCGGCATGCAAGGTGGCCAGCGACTCGGCGTCATCGACGGCGCCGTAGAACTCGCTCATGCCCATCAGGCCGAGGCCGATGGCGGGAATGTCGCGGCCGGCCAGGCGGCGGTGCAGGGGAGGTGTGGAAGGCTTGTTCATGCGGTGGTGCTCACAGTGGGCGGTGGATCGAGGTCTGCATGGTGACGGCCGGCCCTGGCCTTCACAAGCCGCCGCCGGCCGCACGGGCTGTGCAGCCCTGCTTCACAATCGGCGGGTGTTTGGGGAAGCTCTTCATCCATCGGCCCGGCCCCTGAGAGCGCGGTCTCGGGCGGCCTGCGGTGTTGCACTTCTCGCCAATAGCTAGGGCTATTGGCTTCAAACTGCGCCTTGCAGCCCATCCCGATCCGCACCACATGGCCTCGCCCCGATTGATGAAGAGCTTCCCTCGCGAAACCGAACTCCAAACCCTGCGTGTCTTTGCCGCCGTGGCCGAAGCGCGCAGCTACCGCCGCGCGGCCCAGCAGCTGGGCCTCTCGCCCTCGGCCGTCAGCCAGGCCATGCGCCGGCTGGAGGCGCAGCTGGGCGTGGCCTTGTTGAACCGCAGCACTCGCAGCGTGGCGCTGACAGCCGCGGGTGAGCGACTCCTGGCCGGGGCCGTGCCAGCCATGCTAAGTCTGGAGCGGGCTTTGGCCGGCGTGGTCGAGCTGGGCGGGCGGGTCTCGGGCAGCCTGCGCCTGAGTGTGCCGCGCAGTGCGGCTCGACTCTTGATGACCCCCTTGTTGGCGCGTTATGTCGCCGCTCACCCCCAGGTGCAGGTGGAGCTGTGCACGCAGGACGGCCTGGTCGACATCGTCGAGCAGGGCTTCGATGCCGGCGTGCGCTTCGCCGAACGCCTGCCGGCCGATATGGTGGCCGTGCCGCTCGGTGGCGCGCAGCGTTTTGTCGCGGTGGCGTCACCTGAGTTCCTGCAGCGCCACCCGGCGCCGCAGCAGCCGCAGGACTTGCTGGCCCTGCCCTGCGTGCGCCAGCGCTTCGCCAGTGGCGGCTTGTTCCGCTGGAGCTTTCTTGAACACGCGGTCGGCTGTCGCTGCGCAGGCCTAGCGTGCGCGCGAGCGGGCCTGACGACCTATCTCGACGTGCCGGGTCCTTTGACGGTGGATGACCAGGCGGTGGCCCTGCAAGCCGCATTGGACGGCGCGGGTGTGGCCTACGTTTACCAGCTGGCGGCCGCGCCCTTGCTGCAGAGCGGCCAGCTCGTCGAGCTGCTGGCCGATTGGTGCCCGCCAGGCACCGGCTTCGCGCTCTACTACCCGGGCCGGCGCCAGACCAGCCCAGCTCTGCGGGCCTTGATCGAACTGATCCAGGCGCCGCCGCTCTCCTTGCCCTCGTCGCTCAATCCAAGGCCGGTTTGAGCGATGCCGCTGAGCGGCGACGCTGACGCGCCAGCAGGGCCAGCACCAGCAGACCCGCCAGCAGCATGGCCGATGTCGTGGCTTCGGGCACGGGAGTGAGCAGGTAGGCCAAGCCGTTCTGGTCGCTGACCAAGAGTTGGCCGGCGTCGTTCAAGCCCCAGACATCGTTCAGGTACAGGCCTTCGCCCACGTTGACCAAGCTGTTCAGATCCACCATGCCCTGGCCGTTGGCACCGGTGATGAAGGCGTGGCCCTCGAAGTAGGAATCGCCGTCGGTGCCGTTGAGCAGAGTGCCGGCCACGACACCGGCGTTGTTGATGAAGCCGGCCTGGCTGTGCACCCAGCCCAGGGTGCCGAGGTCGCTCATGCTCTGGGCGCCAGCACCGGTGATGAAGGCATGCAGGCTGCCATCCGCCACGCGCGATGTGCCCGCCACCTGGGCGCTCTGATTGATGGCCAGGGCCGAGCTGTTCAAGCCACCCAAGGTGCCCAGATCGGTGATGGCGGCGCCGTTCAGGCCCCAGATCACGGCATGGAGGCTGCCATCGCTGAGGCCCGAGTTGCCGACGATCAGTCCGCTGCCGTTGATGGCTTGGGCACTGCTGGTGTTGCCGCCCAGGGTGAGTAGGCGCTCTGCTTCGGTGCTGTTGGCTTGCCAGCGCAAGGCATGGAATTTGGTGCTGCCGCTGCCGTCGCGGCCCATGCCGATCACGGTGCCGCTGTCATTGATGCCGCGGGCCGTCGTCACATTGCCGCCGATGCCGCCGAGCAGGATGGCGTTCTGACCCTGGGCGCCGGTGACGAAGGCTTCAACCCGGGTCGGATTGCTGGCGGTGATCACTTCCCCGGCGATTTGGCCTGAGAAGTTGATCGCGTTGCCGGTGGCGTCACCGGGCAGTTGGGTCATGGCCACCAGGCTTTGGCCATCGGGGCCGCTGAGGAAGGCCTGGTAAGTGCCGTTGTTGTCCAACAGGCTGCCGCTGACCTGGCCACGTGCGTTCAGCGCGTAAGTGAAGGCGCCGTTCTGGCTGAGGGACTGAACTTGATAGCTCTGCGCCTGAGCCTGGCCGCTGCAGAGCAGGCCGGCACCGAGGGCCAGCAAGGTGATCAGGGGCAGAGCGCGACGCAGGCGCGTCAGGGCTCCGGAGGAGCGAAGCAAAGGCAGTGTGTTCATGGTCGGCAGGCGCAGACCAGCGACCGGACCGGCGGACTGCTGCTGGTGGACTTGGGCGCTGCCCGCGCCAGGGGTGAATTGGCGATGGGCAGGATTCTCAGCAGCGCCTAGCGCGGCGTCGCTACGGGCTATCCCTGCCTGTTGCGCGCCAACTCCCCCCGATATGAGGGGGCCTGGAGCTGATCAGTGCGCCATCACCTCACCCAGGCGCACCGCGCTGCCACGCTGCTCCAGGCTCTCGCCCTGCCAGGCCGGGTTGAACTGCAGGCCCTGGCTGGCGGGGAAGAGCATCACCACGGTGGAGCCGAGCAGGAAGCGACCCAGTTCATCGCCCTTCTTGAGGCTGACCTGGCCGGGTGCGTAACTCCATTCGCGCACGGAGCCCGGGCGCGGCGGGTTGACCACGCCGTGCCAGATGGTGGCCATGCTGCCGACGATGGTGGCGCCAACCAGCACCATCACCCACGGACCTTGTTCGCTCTCGAAGACGCAGACCACGCGCTCGTTGCGGGCGAACAGGCCCGGCACGCCGCGGGCTGTGACCGGGTTGACCGAGAACAGATCGCCGGGCACATGGATCATGCGCGTCAGGCGGCCATCGCAGGGCATGTGGATGCGGTGGTAGTCCTTGGGGCTGAGGTAGATGTTGGCGAAGTGGCCGTCACGGAACTGCGCAGCCAGGCTGGCGTCGCCGCCGACCAGGGCGGTGCAGCTGAAGTCGTGGCCCTTGGCCTGGAAGATCTGCTCGCCCTGGATACGGCCGAACTGGCTGATCGCGCCGTCCACCGGGCAGATCAGGGGGGCGTCGGCCAGGGGGCGGGCGCCGGGCTTGAGCGCTCGGGTGAAGAACTCGTTGAAGCTCGGGTAGGCGGCGATGTCGGGGTTGGCTGCCTCGGCCATATTGACGTGGTAGCGGGCCACGAAGCGCCGGATGATGGCCGTGGTAAGCCCGCCCATGCGTGCGCCAGCGACCCAGCCGGCAAAGCGTGTCAGTGCCTGCTTGGGCAGCAGGTGTTGCAGCAGCACGGCGTGGCGTTCGGACAGGGCCATCAAGGATTCCGGTGAGAAAGAAAGGCGGCCGATTGTAGCGAGCAGGTCTGCTGCGAAGCGGGCGGGAGCTGGGTGTGCCTGTCTATACAAAACGTATACGTTTCGCATAAACTGCCGACATGGGAATCGTCAAAATTTCAGATCCGATGCATGAGAGCCTGCGCATTGCCAGCCAGGCCTTGTCGCGCTCCATCAACGCCCAGGCCGAGCATTGGATGCGCATCGGCCTGCTGTCCGAGCTCTACCCGGACCTCGACCACCGCGAGATCTGCCGCCTGCTGATCCGCGCCGAGCAGGCCGGTGGCCTGGACCTGGCCAGCGCCGCCGCCGGCCAGTTGGAGGCCGCACCGGCGGCCGCGCCCCGCCCGGCACGAGCGACCGGCCATCACAGCAAGGGCATGCAATGAACGGCCGCGTCAAGATCCGCACGGCGGAAGAGATTGCCAAGGCGCGCGAGTCGGGCCGCCTGGCCGCCCAGGTGCTGCAGATGATCACGCCCCATGTGCAGCCCGGCGTCAGCACCGACGAACTGGACCGCATCTGCCGCGAGTACATCGTCGATGAGTTGCGCGTCACCCCGGCCAATATCGGCTATCACGGCTACCCCAAGACCCTGTGCAGCTCGGTCAACGAGGTGGTCTGCCACGGCATCCCTTCGCCGACCAAGATCCTCAAAGAGGGCGACATCGTCAATCTCGACGTGGCCCTGATCAAGGACGGCTGGTTCGGTGACACCAGCCGCATGTACTTTGTCGGCCACCCCAAGCCGGCCGCACGCCGCCTGGTGCAGGTGACCTATGAAGCCTTGCGTGCCGGCATCCGCAAGGTGCGGCCCGGTGCCACCCTGGGCGATGTCGGCCACGCCATCCAGAGCGTGGCCCACCAGGCCGGCTACAGCGTGGTGCGCGAATACGGCGGCCATGGCATCGGCGACATCTATCACGACCAGCCTCACGTCAACCACTTCGGCAAGCCCGGCGAGGGCTTGACGCTGCAGGCCGGCATGATCTTCACCATCGAGCCCATGATCAACGCCGGCAAGCGCGGCGTGAAAGAGCTCTCGGACGGCTGGACCGTGGTCACGCAAGACCGCTCGCTGTCGGCGCAGTGGGAGCATATGGTGCTGGTCACCGACAGCGGCTTCGATCTGCTGACCGCCTGGCCCGAGGGCACGGGCGACTACCCGGCGATTGCCTGAGCGTCCGCCGCCTCTGCGGGCGGGCTGCGCCGGCCCGCATGGAGCCGGTGGCGGCGGCGCAGTTCCTGCAGCAAGGGCAGCAGCTCTTCGCTGGGCTGCGGGTTCTGGCGCTGGTAGCGGCGCCCGCCGTCTTCGCGGCTCAGCAGCTTCATCTCCACCAGTTCGCGGCGCAGGGTGCAGTGGTCACCGAAGCAGTGCTGGGCCTGGAGCAAGGCGTTGACCTCGCCCTCGGTGTAGATGCGGCGGCTGTCGAAATGCAGCCACAAACCCCAGATGGCCAGGCGCTGGACTTGGTGCCGGCTGGGCCAGCGGGCCAGGCGCCCTTGCTCGTCAAACTGGCGCAGGGCACGGTCGGCCAACTCGCTCAGGCCCGGATGGCGTGGGCCGCGTGCCGGTGCGATCGGCGCCGATGGCATGGGCTGCACCGAGCTGGCTGCCGGCTTCAAGCTGGCCTGCGCACGCAAGGCCTGCAAATTGCGATGGCCGGCGGCGCGCGCCAGCATATTGAGCAGGCTCAGGTGCGAGGGCGCCTGTGCTGTGCTGGCCAGATGGCTGTCCAGCTGTTGGCGCAGGGATTTGGCCAGGGCCGAGAGGTCCTCGGCATGGAAAGGAATGGCAAGACGGGTCATGGCGTGAAAGTCTCCACAGCGCGCGCGCATGGTCTGTTCGGCTCCAAGCTGAACAGTGCTGGTGCTTGCCGACCTCCAGACGAGCGCACGCAGGGGTGAGGATGATCACGGACCTGGGTCTGTACTTCTGGTGCCAATGGCAGGTTTAGCTCGCGGCAGCGCCGCGCGGCAAGGCCTGGGTGTGCTGCCGACCCGGGGCCGCAGTATAGGTGCGGCGCGGGCGGCCGGGTACCATGGCGGCTCTGCCTTTTTTCCCCACCTTGCCCTGATTTGTGCCTGCTCATGCAGGTCTGCCTGGGCTGCTTTGTCTCCCATACCCACTGATCGCCATGGAAATCTATCTCGACGCCAATGCCACCACGCCCGTGCTGCCGCAGGCCAAGGCGGCGGCCATCCAGGCCATGGTGGAGGACTACGGCAACCCCAGCAGCGTGCACAGCACCGGTCTCAAGGCGCGCGCCTTGATCGACGGCGTGCGCGCCCGCGCCCAGCGCCTGCTGGACACGGGCCGCGGCCAGCTGCTCTTCGTCAGCGGCGCCACCGAAGGCATACAGACGGCCGTGCTCTCGGCCCTGCATGCGCTGCGCGAGCGCCGTGAGGCCGGCGAGGCCATCGGCAGCCAGCTGCTCTACGGCGCCACCGAGCACAAGGCCGTGCCCGAGGCGCTCAAGCATTGGAATGCGGTGCTGGGCCTGAACCTGGCGATCCGGGCGATCCCGGTCAATCTCCAGGGCCAGCACGACCTGGATTTCCTGCGCCGTGAAGCGCCCCAGGCCGGCCTGGTCTGCACCATGGCCGCCAACAACGAGACCGGCGTGGTCAGCGACCTGGCCGGCATCGAGGCGGCGCTCGAGGCCAGCGGCAGTGCCGCCTTCTGGATGGTGGACGGCGTGCAGGCCCTGGGCAAGATCCCGCTGCGCCTGAGCCAGAGCCGCATCGATTACGCGCCCTTCTCCGGCCACAAGCTCTACGCGCCCAAGGGCATCGGCCTGCTCTATGTGCGCAATGGTGCGCCCTTCACCCCGCTGATGGCTGGCGGCGGCCAGGAAGGGGCGCTGCGTTCGGGCACCGAGAACATGTCCGGCATCGCCGCCCTGGGCGCGGTGCTGGAGGCGCTGGAAGACCCGGAGGGCAAGACCTTCCGCAGCCATGCCGAGATGAGCGGCTTCCGCGCCCGCTTGGCCGCCGCGCTCGAGCAGGCCTTCCCAGGCCTGGTCTACAACGCGCCGCTGGCACAGAGCCTGCCCACCACCCTCAATTTCTCGGTGCCGGGTCTGAGCTCGCGCCTGCTGCAGGACCTGTTCGACGCCGCCGATGTGCGCGTCAGCGGCGGCTCGGCCTGCAGCGCGGCCAAGGCCGCACCGAGCTTTGTGCTGCAGGCCATGGGCTTGCCCGACTGGCAAGCAGCCGGCGCCGTGCGCCTGTCCATCGGCCCGGCCGTGGACGAGGCTTTCATCGCCGAAGCCTGTGCCCGCATCCAGGCCTGCGGTGAATCGCTGCGCCGCAATTGCATGAGCCCGACTGACAACCTGCCCACCGTCGGCGAGGGCTTGAGCCGCTTCATGCTGGAAGGCGCCTGCTGCTATGTGCTGGCCGATGCGGCCGCGCAGCGCTGTGTGCTGATCGACCCCCTGCCCGAGCAACTCAGCCGCCTAGCCCAGGTCTTGCGCTGTCAAAACTATCCCATTGCCGCCGTGCTCAGCAGCAGCGGCGCGGCCGCCCATGGCGAGGCACGCGCCTTGCTGGCGGCCGAGCTGCCCGACCTGCTCGACGCCGCGGCCGAGATCGATGCGCTCGGCTGGCCGCTGACGCAGACCGAATTGGACCTGGGCGCCAGGCGTTTGCGCCGCGTGCTTTTGGACGGTGGCGGCCAGGCCTTGCTGCTCAGCGAAGGCGGGCCGGCGCAAGCCTGCTGCCTGGCTTTCGTCGACCCGCAGCAGGCGCTGGCGCTGGCCGAGCAGATCGGTCCGCAGGCCTTGATCGCACCGCCGAACGACCTGGCCCAGCTGCTGGCCAGCACCGTGGCGCTGGAGCGTGGCGAGGCCGTGGCCGCGCCCCTTTTGCAGCTTTCGGGTGAGCAGCTGCAGCGCTTTGTCGACGCCCACCCCGACGCCTTGCTGATCGATGTGCGCGAGCCCTATGAGCAGTTCCTGAGCCAGACGCCCGAGCTGGCCGGCGTGGCCTTGCAAGCCATGCCGCTGTCGCGCTTTCTCAATGCCATTCCGGGCTGGCTGGCCGAGCAACAGCCGCTGCTGTTCTTCTGCCGCAGCGGCAACCGCAGCCGCCAGGCCGCGCAAGCCCTGGCCCGCCTGGGCCATGGCCAGGCCTGGACCCTGGCCGGTGGCCTGGCCCTGCTGCCCGATGCGCCCATCGTGGCGCCTGCGGCCGACCCGGCCTTGCTGGTCTGAGGGCGAGCGTTCATGAGCGTGATGAGCGAGCCCCATGTCCATTCCTCCTTCTACCGTTTCGTCGCCCTGGCCGAACCCGAGGCGGTGGCAGCCCGGCTGCGCGAGCTGAGCACACCTGAGACCGGCATCGGCGGCAACATCCTGGTGGCCGGCGAAGGCATCAGCGGCGCCATCGCCGCGCCGGCCACGGCGCTGGCCGCCTTCGAGCGTGCGCTGCACGAAGACCCCGCCTTTGGCGGCGCCTTCCAAGGCCTGGTGTTCAAGCACAGCGCTTGCGCGACCCGGCCCTTCACCCTGATCAAGGTCCATTGCAAGCCGGAGATCGTCGCCTTCGGCGTGCCCGGTGTCAGCGGCCTGCCGGCCCCCGATCTGCCCGACACCCATGTCTCGCCGCAGCGCTGGCGTGAGCTGATCAGCGAGCCCGATGTGCTGGTGCTGGACAACCGCAACAGCTTTGAATACCGGCTGGGCCGTTTCAAGAATGCGGTCGATCCCGAGGTCGCGCATTTCCGCGATTTCCCGGCCTATGTGGCCGCCCATGCCGAGGCCTGGAAGGCCGAGGGCAAGCGCATCGCCATGTATTGCACCGGCGGCATCCGCTGCGAGAAGACCAGTGCCTGGATGCAGAGCCAGGGCCTCGATGTCTACCAGCTCGACGGCGGCATCGTCAGCTATTTCGAGCAGATGCCCGATGCGGCGGCCGACTGGCAGGGCGAGTGCTTTGTCTTCGATAAACGCATGGCCCTGGACACCCGGCTGCAGGAAACCGCCACCACGGCCGAGCAGGTCTATGGCGACGACCCCAAGGAAGCTTGGCGCTTGGCGCGGGCCCGTCGCCTTGATCCCAGCAGCTGAAGCGGAGCCCTTACTGCCATGCGCCAGTTTCTTGCCGTCCTGCTGCTGAGTCTGCTGCTCTACCTGGCCTGGCAGCTGCTGGGCGAGCGGCGCCGCGCCGAGCTGGGCCGCCTGCTGGGGCGCCATGCCTGGCGCCTGGCCTTGCTGCTTGCGCTCTTGCTGGGGCTCTTGCTGCTGGCCTATTTCTTCCCGCCCATCCACCTGCTCTGAAGGCCCCGATATGAAACGAAGCCCCGCCACCCTGGCCCTGCTGGGCCTGTGCGCCCTGCTGAGCGCCTGCAGCCAGATCGATACCGGCAATGTCGGCGTCGAGCGCACCCTAGGCAAGGTCGGTGCCGAGTCACTGCCGCCCGGCGTCTACTTCACGCTGTTCAAGTCGGTGGACGAGTTCACGACCAAGGAAGTCAGCTTCTCGCTCAATGACATGACGCCCAAGAGCCGCGACAACCTGACCATGAAGGACGTGGACCTGGACATCTACTTCAAGACCACGCCCGGCGCCGTGCCGGGCCTGTATGTGAAGTACCAGGGCGATGTGGTCCAGCATGGCGACATCGTCAAGGGCGGCACCAAGGACCTGGTGATTGCCTTCAGCCGGGTCTCGCGCGAGGCCCGCGAGGCGGTCTACAAGGCGATCGCCCAGTTGGACGCCACCACCATGCACACCAAGCGCACTGAGCTGGCCGAGCTAGTGCGGGCCGGCCTGCAGCAGGAGCTGGACGCCAATGACAAGGGCGCCTTTGTCGTCACCGCCGTCAATGTGCGCAATCTGCTGACCGACCCGGCCATCGAGTCGGCGATCCGCCAGCGCGCCGAAACCGACCAGGCGATCGAGAAGAAGCGCAAGGAGATCGAGCTGGCCAAGGCCGAAGCCGAACGCCTGATCGTGCAGGCCGAGGGCGAGGCGCGCGCCAACCGCATCGTCAGCGAATCGCTGACTCCGGCCCTGAAAGAGATCAAGCTGGCCGAGATCCACCGCGACACCGCGATTGCCATCGCCGGCAAGGCCGGCAACACCGTGTTGATGAGCCCGGGCGCCCAGCCCTTGATCCCGGTGCGCTGAGCCCGACCGGGGTCTTTTGCAAGGCCAACGATAATCGGGCACGCCGCTTCGGTGCCCCTGCGATCCTTTCTTCGTCCATGTCCAATCTCATCGTCCACGGCGGCACGCCTCTTGCCGGCCGCATCGTCCCCTCGGCCAACAAGAATGCCGTCCTGCCCATCCTCTGCGCGACCCTGCTGACGCGCGAGCCGGTGCGCCTGCACGGGGTGCCCGACATCACGGATGTGAAGAAGATCCTCGATGTCTTCCGCAGCCTGGGCAGCTCGGTCGAGATGGATGCCAAGAGCCGGGTGCTGAACCTGCACCACCGCGACACCCACTTCGACGCCGCCCGCGACCGCCTGCCCGAAGAGATGCGCAGCTCCATCATGCTGGTGCCCGGCCTGCTGGCGCGCTTCTGCTCGGCCCGCATCGAGGACGATGTGACCGGCTGCACCCTGGGCGTGCGCGAGATCGACCCCCATGTCGAGGTCTTCCAACGCTTCGGCGCCAGCGTCGAGCGCCAGCCCGACGGCCTGGTGCTGGCCGTGCCCGCGCGCCTGCAGGCCAATGACCACTGGACCGACTACGCCTCGGTCACCACGACCGAGAACTTCGTGCTCTGCGCCGCCCTGGCCAGCGGCCGTTCGACGCTGATGAACGCCGCCTCCGAGCCCCATGTGCAGGAGTTCTGCGCCTTTCTGAAGCTTTTGGGCGCGCAGATCGAAGGCCTGGGCACCTCGCGCCTGACCATCCACGGCGTCGAGCGCTTAGGCGGCGGTGAATTCACCTTCGCCGAAGACTTCCACGAGATCGTCACCTTCCTGGCCCTGGGCGCCATCACCGGCGGCCGGGTCGAGGTGAAGAACTCCACGCCCGAGCAGTTCCCGCTGATCGACCGTACCTTTGCCAAGTTCGGCGTGCAGATCATTCATGAGAACGGCTGGTCGCGTTCGGTCACGAATGGGCCGCTCAAGGTCAAGGAACCGTTCACCCGCAACATCCTGCAGAAGGTCGAGGCGGCGCCCTGGCCCTACCTGCCGGTCGACCTGCTGCCCATCTTCGTGGCCCTGGGCGTCAAGGCCGAGGGCAGCGTGATGTTCTGGAACAAGATCTACGACGGCGCCATGGGCTGGACTTCGGAGCTGAGCAAGTTCGGCGCCCACGCCTTCCTGTCCGACCCGCACCGCATGGTCACCTTCGGCGGCAAGCCCTTGCACGCGGCCGAAGTCGAGAGCCCTTACATCATTCGTGTGGCCATCGCCCTGCTGATGGTGGCGGCCAGCATCCCGGGCAAGTCGGTGATCCGCAACGCCACACCAATCCGCCGTGCCCACCCGCAGTTCGTCGAGAACATCTGCACCCTGGGCGCTCGCATTGAGTGGGTCGATAGCGAGTGAGGCCAGGCGTGCGGCTCAGGGCCGGCTGGCGTGCTTGGGGATGGTTGAGTGGGGTGGCGCTGTTGGGCCTGCTGCCCATGGCCGTGCTCGCCCAGGCCTCCTCGCCCGCGGCCGACCAGGGCCCCGAGCCTGGCGTGATCCGCTGGATGGTGCGCGATGTGCCGCCCCACCTCACCTATCCGGCCGGCCGGCCGCCCCAACGCGCCTCCGATCTGGGCAATGGCGAGATCGATGGCTATCTGCGCTTGCTGATCCAGCATTTGCCCCAATACCGCCATGAGTTTCTCGATGCCGGCTTTCCGCGTTTCGAGGCCCTGGTGCGCCAGGGCCAAACCCTGTGCTCGCCCTTGCATGTCAACACGCCGGAGCGGCAGAGCTGGCTCTACTTCACCCATGTGCATCCGCCCCTGATCTCGCGCCAGCTGGTCGTGGTGACGCGGCGCGAGCTGGCCCCGCGCTTCGAGAAGTTCGGCCGCCAGGTGGCGCTGGGAGAGCTGCTGCAGAGCGAGCTGGTCGGCCTGCTGCCACGTGACCGCTCATATGGCCCCAAGGCCGATGCCGCCTTGCAGGGCGCCGGGCCGCGGGCGCCCAAGACGGTGGTGACCGGCCGTCAGTCCCATCTGCTGGCCATGCTGTTGGCTCAGCGCATGGACTACACCCTGGATTACGCCAGTGCCGTGGACGAGTACCTGAAGAGCGTTGCCGTGGCGCCGGGCGAGCTGCTCAAGCTGCCCTTGCTGGAAGGCGTCAGCACCCCCCTGGCCACCTATGCCTGCAGCCGCACGCCGGAAGGGCGCAAGCAGATCGAGGCCATCGACCAGGCCGCGCGCAAGCTGGCGGCCGACCCACAGCGCGAGGCCTGGATCCAGGCCTGGCGCGGCGCCTCGCAGGATGACTCGGAGCGACAGCGCCTCAAGCGCTATCTGGACGAGCGCGCGCGCGGCGGCCCGCAGATCGACTGAGCCTGCCGCCGCACGCCTGGCACCATGAGTCGGCCGCCCAAACTCGCTCTGCCTTTGCGCGATGGCGTGGCCGCCAGCGTGCTGGCCTGCCCGCCGGGAGACTGGCCCGGCCTGCTCGACTACCTGGTCGAGCGCATGCCCGGCGTGGCGCCCGAGGTCTGGCAGCAGCGCTTGCAGCAGGGCGAGGTGCTCGATGAGCGGGGTCAGGTCTTGCCCCTGCATGCGCCTTACCGCGCCGGCAGCCGGGTCTATTACTGGCGCAGTCTGGCGCAGGAGCCGCGTGTGCCTTTCGAGGCCCGCATCTTGTTTCAGGACGAGCTGCTGCTGGTGGCCGACAAGCCGCATTTCCTGCCTGTGCTGCCCAGCGGCCGCTATGTCCGCGAGACCCTGCTGACCCGTCTGCGCCTGGCCACCGGCCTGGCAGAGCTGAGCCCCATCCACCGCATCGACCGCGAAACCGCTGGTCTGGTCGTCTTCAACCTGCAGCCGGCCACGCGCGGTGCTTACCAGGCCTTGTTTCGCGAGCGCGCCGTGGCCAAGGTCTACGAGGCCGTGGCCGGCTTGCCGGAGCCCCTGGGCCTGAGCCTGCCGCTGACCCGGCGCAGCCGCTTGATGGAGCGCAGCGAGGCCTTCATGCAGATGCAAGAAGTGCCGGGCGAGCCCAATGCCGAGACCCAGATCGAGCTGTTGCAGCGCCACCCGAGCCTGCCCTTGGCGCGCTATCGCTTGAGCCCGAGCACCGGCCAGAAACACCAGCTGCGGGCACACATGAACGCGCTCGGCCTGCCCTTGCTGGGCGACCGCATCTACCCGCAGCTGCTGCCGCCCGAGCCGGCCGATGCGCCCGACTACCGGCAGCCCTTGCAGCTGCTGGCGCAGAGCCTGAGCTTTCAGGACCCCATCAGCGGCCAGCAGCGCCGCTTCGAGAGCGCGCTGCGCCTGATGGCTTTTTGAGCCGGGGCTTTAGAAATCCAGCAGCAGCTGGGCGCTGAACATATCGCCGCGTTGGCCGTAGGTGCGGCCCCAAAGGTAGGCGAGGTTGAGGCTCAGGCTGCGCTGTCCCTCGGGCACCCAGTGCAGCACCGGCCCGGCGCGGTGCGATTGCTGGTCGGCGGGCAGCCAATGGTTCCAGCGCCCCAGTTCGCCAAAGCCTTGCAGGCCCAGGCGCAGGCCCGGTTGCACGGGACGGGACCATTGCCATTGCAGCTTGAGCTGGCTGCCGTCACGGCGTGTCCAGTCGTGCTCGAGCAGCAGATTGAAGTTGAGCCGGTGCAAGCCCCAGTCGCCTTGCCAGCTCGGGCCGATCTCCAGCGCCGTGCCGCTGTGACGACCGCGGTTGTGGATCAGCTGGCTGTGCAGGGCCAGGTCGAAGTTGCTGTCGGCCCCGGTGAGCAGCCACTGATTCATCCAGTTGAGCGAGCTGAGCTTCTGTGCCTGCCAGCTCGGGCCGATCCAGCTGAGCAGGAGTTCGCTGGTCCAGCGTTCGTTGAAACCGTGGCGCAGGCCCAGCTCGGGCCAGAGCACGGCTGGCTCACCGGGTGCCTGCACGGTCCAGTAGCGCAGGTCCAGCGAGGTCTTGCCGGCCGCAGCGTAGGGGCGCACCAGGTAATAGCCCGGGTCGGCCTGGGCCGGCGCGCACAGGCTCAGCCCAACGAGCAGGGGCAAGCTCAGGGACGCGAAGCGGAGTCGTGCTGCGGTTGCCATGGTGAGCGACGAGCATAGCTGCTTGTTTCCACAGATCGGCGGCGGCCCACGCCCGCTAACATCGGCCCATGATCACCTCGCTCGACTTGGCCCTGATTTACCTGTTTGCCGCGGTGGCCGGGGTGGTGGCCTGCCGCTTCCTGCGCTTGCCGCCCATGCTGGGCTATCTGGCCGTGGGTGTGCTGATCGGCCCCAATGCGCTGGCGCTGGCCGGCGACACGGGGGGCATTCGCTACCTGGCCGAGTTCGGCGTGGTCTTTTTGATGTTCGTGATCGGCCTGGAGTTCAACCTGCCCAAGCTGCGCAGCATGCGCAATCTGGTCTTTGGCCTGGGCCTGCTGCAGGTGCTGATCACCATCGTTTCGACCATCGCCGGGCATTTCCTGATCAAGTCCGGGCTGGAGATGCTGGGCCTGCCCTGGGATCTGAACTGGCAAGGCTCCCTGGTGCTCGGTGCGGCCATGGCCATGAGCAGCACCGCCATCGTCGTCAAGATGATGAGCGAGCGCTTGGAGCTGGAAAGCGAGCATGGCCGCCGCGTTGTGGGCGTGTTGCTGTTCCAGGATCTGGCTGTGGTGCCCCTTCTGGTGCTGATTCCGGCCCTGAACAGCGACGGCCCGGCCATGGCCCAATCCTTGGCCTGGGCCACGCTCAAGGCCGGCGTCTTGCTGACCATTCTGCTGGTCGGCGGCCAGAAGGTGATGCGTTGGTGGCTGACCCTGGTGGCACGGCGAAAGAGCGACGAGCTCTTCATGCTCAATCTGCTGCTGGTGACCCTGGGCCTGGCCTGGTTGACCGAGCATGCCGGCCTGTCCCTGGCCCTGGGTGCATTTGTTGCCGGCATGTTGATCGCCGAGACCGAATACAAGCACCAGGTGGAGACCGATATCCGGCCCTTCCATGATGTGCTGCTGGGCCTGTTCTTCATCACCATTGGCATGAAGCTGGACTGGAGCACCCTGGCCCAGCAATGGCCGCTGGTGATTGCGCTGAGCGTCTTGCCGGTGCTGGCCAAATTCGTGCTGATCGCCGGCTTGGCGCGCCTGTTCCAGGCGCCGGCCGGCGTGGCCTTGCGCACCGGCCTCTACCTGGCGCAGGCCGGCGAGTTCGGCTTTGTGCTGCTGACCCTCGGCGCCCAGCATCAGCTGATTGCGCCGCAATGGGTCAGCGCGGTGCTGGCCAGCATGGTGCTGTCGATGCTGGCCACGCCCTTCTTGATCATGTACAGCAACCGCATCGTCATGAAGCTGTCCAGCAGCGACTGGATGATGCAGTCCCTGCAGCTGACCACCATCGCCAAGAAGTCGATCAAGGCGCAAGCCCATGTGATCATCTGCGGCTACGGCCGCAGCGGCCAGAACCTGGCCCGCCTGCTGGACGGCGAGAACATCCCCTATATGGCCCTGGATCTGGACCCCGACCGCGTGCGCCAGGCGGCCGCGGCCGGCCAGAGTGTGGTCTTCGGTGACGCCGCCCGCCTGCAAAGCCTGATGGCGGCCGGCCTGGCGCGCGCCAGCGCCGTGGTGGTCAGTTACCCGGACACGGCCTCGGCGCTCAAGATTCTGCATCTGGTGCACTCCCACGCGCCGCAGGTTCCGGTGGTGGTGCGCACCATCGACGACAGCGACCTGGAGCGCTTGCGCGCCGCCGGCGCCACCGAGGTGGTGCCCGAGGCCATCGAAGGCTCGCTGATGCTGGCCAGCCATGCCCTGGCCCTGGTCGGCGTGCCCATGCGCCGCGTGATCCGCCTGACCCGTGACGCGCGCGATGCGCGTTATGGCTTGTTGCGCGGCTACTTCCACGGCGCCGACGATGACACCGGCGAGGAGCGCCAGCATGCGCGCCTGCGCTCTGTCACCCTGCCCGTGGCCAGCCCTTACATGCACACCGCCCTGGGCTTGCTCGCCCTGCATGCCACCGGCGTGTCGGTGGTTTCGGTGCGGCGCGCCAACGGCGCCGTGGTGGCGGCCGATGAGCAGATGCTGCTGGAGGGCGGCGACACCCTGGTGCTCTCGGGCGTGCCCGAGGCCCTGGCCCTGGCCGAGGAAAAGCTGCTGCGCAGCGATTGAAGCGGGCCGGCGAGGCCTCGTTCAGCCGCGCAGCAGCGCCGCCAGCGCCTGCGCGTCGAGCACCGTCGCCTCTTCTTGCCCTTCCAGAATCCCATCGGCCAGGCCGCGCTTGTCGCGGTGCAGGTCGATGATGCGCTCCTCGACCGAGCCAGCGGTCACCAGGCGGTAGACGGTCACCGGGCGCTGCTGGCCCATGCGGTGGGCGCGGCCGGTGGCCTGGTCCTCGGCGGCCGGGTTCCACCAGGGGTCGACGATCAGCACATAGTCGGCCATGGTCAGGTTGAGGCCGAAGCCGCCGGCCTTGAGGCTGATCAGGAAGACCTCGCCCTCACCGCGCTGGAAGGCGGCCACGCGCTTGGTCCGCTCGGCCGCCGGCGTGCTGCCGTCCAAGTACTGGAAGGGCACGCCCATGGCCTGCAGACGCTCGGCCAGCAGGGCAAGGTAGTCGGTGAACTGGCTGAACACCAGAGCTTTGTGCGAGCCCTCGACCAGCTCGCGCACGATGCGTTCGAACTCGCCCAACTTGGCGCCCACCAGACCCAGCTCAGGCGCAACCAGGCGCGGGTCGCAGGCGGCGCGGCGCAAGCGCATCAGCTCGGCCAGCACCTGCATCGGTGCCGGCTGGCCGGCCTTGGCGGCGCTGGACACGGCGTCCTGGGCATTGCGGCGCAGCGCCTCCAGGAATGCTTTCTCCTCGCTGCTGGGCTGCACCAGATGGACGATCTCGGTGCGCGGCGGCAGGTCTTGCAAGACCTGCTGCTTGGTCCGCCGCAAGAGGAAGGGCGAGACCAGGCGGCGCAGGCGCTGGCGGGCGGCGTTGTCCTGCTGCTTCTCGATCGGCCCGGCAAAGCGCTCGTTGAACTGGCTGGCGCTGCCCAGCAAGCCGGGGTTGATCAGGTTCATGATGGACCAGAGGTCGGCCAGGCGGTTCTCCACCGGTGTGCCCGAAAGCGCCAGGCGGAAGCCGGCCTGGAACTCGGCCACCGATTTCGCCCGCTTGGTGGCCGCGTTCTTGAGCGCCTGCGCCTCGTCCATCACCAGGGTGGCCCAGGCTTTCTCGGCCAGGCTTTCGGCGTCGATCTGGGCCAGGGCATAACTGATCACCACCACGTCACCGGGGCCGGCGGCGGCGATCAGGCCGGCGCGGTCGGCGTCTTCACCGTAGATGCTGCAGCGCAGCCCCGGCGCGAACTGCGCCGTCTCGGCCAGCCAGTTGCCGCAGACGGAAGTCGGCGCCAGCACCAGGGCCGGGCCCAGCTCGGCGCGCTGCAGCAGCAGGGCCAGGGTCTGCACCGTCTTGCCCAGGCCCATGTCATCGGCCAGGCAGGCGCCCAGGCCGGCCGCGGCCAGGCGGCTCATCCACTGGAAGCCCTGCAGCTGGTAGCCGCGCAGCTCGGCGCGCAAGCCCTTGGGCAGGGCCGGTTCGCTGCGTGCGGCGTGGCCGAGGGCGTCCATGCGTGCCTGCCAGGGTGAATCGCCGGCGACGCTCATGCCATCGAGCGTTTCTTCCAGCCAGGAGGCAGCCGCCTGCGGCAGCTGCAGCTGGTCTTTCTTGGCCTGGGCCAGGGCATCGAGGTCGCGCAGCTGCTGGCGCAGCTGTTCGCTCAGGGCCAGGTACTCGCCCTCGCCCAGGCGCACAAAGCGGCTGCGCGACTCGCGCGCCAGCTTCATCAGCTCCTGCAGGCCGAGTACACGTGATTCATCCAGCTGCGCCTCGCCGCTCAGGCCCAGCCAGTCGCGACCGCTGCTGACTCCCACCGTCATGGACGTGCTGGCCAGCGGAGTCACGCGCAGCGGCTTGCCCTTGGGCCAGTCGAGTGCGGCGATGCCGGGCAGACCCGGCAGCACCTCGACCGCGCGCAGCGCCTCCTCGGCGTCGATCAGCTGCCAGGGTGACTCAGGCGCCAGTTCGGGGTCCAGGAAAGGCAGGGCCTCAAGCACGGCGGCCCGGGCCGTGCGCTCGGCCAGCAGATCGCGCTCCGTGGCCAGGCTCACGCCTTCATGCATGCACATCAAACGCGCCCGGCCCTGGCCCGGCGTGACGGCCGGCCCGAAGTTACCAAAAGGCTGGGCCACGAGCTGCAGTTGCAGGCCCTCGCCCAAGGGCAGCAGGCGGGCGTGCAGGCGGCTGTCGCCGGCCACCAGCTGGCCGGCGGCGGCATCGCTGTGCAGCTGGAAATGGGCGCTCAGCACCTGCAGTGCGGCGCCTAACTCGGCATTCGCCGTGACCGGCACCGACCAACCCTGGGACACCAGCTCGGCAACGCGGCGCTGGGCATTGCTGATGCGGATCAGGCGGGCGTTCTGAGGGCCGTCGCGCAGCACGCGCAAGGCGTCGCGCTTGGCGCTCTCGGTGTCGTGGCTGTTGCCCAGCCAGCCAAACAGGCGTGGCGGCTCGCTGGCGATCAGGGGCGGGTGGATGTGGAACTCGAACTGCTCGCCGCCGCCGTCCGCGCTCGGCCGCCGGCGCACTTCCAGCTCGGGCTGGGCCTCGACCAGCTCGACCCACTGGCCCGGTGCGTCGGCGAACATCAGGGCCGGGTGGCCGATCAGGGCGATGGCGGCTTGCGCGACATCGAGCTGCCAGCTGTTGGCCCCGCCGTAAAGGCTGCGCTCGATATGGCGCAGCACGGCGTTGTCGCGCGCATGGGCGGCGCCGTTCTTCTTCAGCTTGCCCAGGCTGACCTCTTTCAGCTTGAGCACGCCCCGCGCGCTGAGGCTGCGCTCGAAGGGCTCGACATCCTGCACCCGGCCTTCCTTGTCCAGGCTCAGGGCCCAGGCCAGCTCGGGCCCCTCACTGCTGGCACTGCTCTTCTTCTCATCGCCCAAGGTGGCGATGGCGGCCAGGGCATCGCGCCAGGGCTCGCGCGGTGCGCTCAAGAAACTGGCCGGCGCGCTCATGCCGCCCAGATCGACCTTGAACGCGCCCAGCTCCAGACGCTCGGCGGACTGGGCCACGGCGGCGGCCAGCCAGGTCTGGCCGCTGGCCTGCAGGCGCTCCAGCAGGCCTTGCACGGCCGAGCCGTTCCAGCCCGGCGCGGGCTTGTTCAGCCAGGCGGCCAGCAGCAGGCGGTCGGCCGCATGGCCCAGGCTGTGCTCGCGCGACTCCAGGCCGGGCAGATGGGCCAGGGCTTCGGGGTCCAGGCTGTCTTCGCCTAGGCGGCTGCCGATGACATGGGCCCAGCGGCCCCAGAGCTCTTGCGGCGAGGGCTTGCGGGAGCCCGACTCGCCGATGCAGAACTTGCGCGCGGCGGCCCAGGCCAGCGCATCGTCCTGAGCCAGGTGGCAAAGCACATAGATGCGGGTCAGGTCCGTGCTCAGCGGCGCACGGCGCGCGCCGGAGATTTTGCGGATGTCCTTGATGGCCGTGTCGAACTGGGCGATGGCGGCCTGCCACTGGCCTTGCGCGGCCAGCGCCGCCGCCTCGTACTGCGGCAGGCTGGGGCCGGCGAGGCCGCTCAGCAGCTGGCGCATGCCGCTGAAATCAAGCGCCAGCAGGCGCGCTTCGGCCAGGCGCGCGCGCAAGGCCGGGGTGATTTGCGCCGGCGCTGTCGCGAAGCCTTGCTGCAACCATTGCTTGATGCGCTGGGCCCGGCTGTCGCCGACATGAAGCAGGTCGATGCACAAGCTCAGCAGCTCGCTGCGCAGGTCGGGGGCCATGGCCTCCAGCAAGGCGGGCGACCAGGGCTCGGTGATGGCGCTGAGCAAAAGCACGGGGTCGCGCAGCTCGGCCAGTTCCGCGTCCATATGGGTGTGGAAATCGGACTGGGTGAGGCCTGAATGGATGAAAAGGCGCAGCATCTGCAGCTTCTCGGCCTCGTTGCGAAAGCTGATCCAGTTGATCTTGCGCGTCACCTCGCCATAGCCACCGCCGTAGACCCAGGCCAGGCGCTTCCAGTAGCTCTTGCGTGCGTCCTTATCCAGCAGCAGGGTTTCCAGGCGTTCCCGGTGGGTGTTCAGGTCGGCGGCATGGCCCAGGCCGGGCACCAGCTCCACCAGGCCTTGGCGGCGCAGCGACTGAAGAGCCTCGTTGACGTGGCTGGCACCGAAGGGCCGGCCGGAAGGTTGGCGGCTGGCGTCTACCGCCTGCAGCCATTGCAGCAAGCCGGCCGCGCCGCGCCCGCCGCCGCTCAGCAGCAGGGCGTCCAGCACGGTCTGCTCGTCGGCCCGGCTGATGTTCGGCTCGCCGCCCGCGGCCTTCGCACCGGGCCCACCGTCCTCCGGCGCAAGGGCTTGCTTCGTCTTGGCCTGCGCCACGAGCTCCAGCAGCTGTTCACGGCTGAGCCCCGTCTTGCCCGACAGGGTGGTGAATTGCATCGGGGTGGGTGGAGCGGGTTTCTTGGCCATGGGCGCACACTTTTCTTTTTCTCTCTCTTGGAGGCGGGAGTATGCCAAGCGCGCTGGCGGCGAGGCCGATGTGCTGCAAATCACGCCGGTCTGATTCGCAGCCCCTGTCTGCGCCTTTGTGCCGACAAAGCCGGTAATGCTCCCTTGTTTCGGCGCTGGGGCTCAGTACATTGGAGGGCCTTGTCACACGGCCCGGTTCAGAGCGGCGCCGCGACAGCCATACCGCTCCATCTGATGCCTCTCATGAAAATTCGCGTCCTCGGCTGTTCCGGCGCCATTGCGGCCGGCTACAAGACCACCGCCTTCCTGCTCGACGACGATGTGCTGATCGACGCCGGCACGGGCGTGGCCGATCTGCCGCTGGAGGACTTGGCGCGCATCGACCACATCCTGGTCAGTCATTCCCATCTTGATCATGTGCTGTCGATCCCGCTGTTGGCCGATTCGGTGCTGCGCATGCGCGCCGAGGCGGGCCGGCCGCCGATTCAGGTCCATGGCTTGCCAGCCACCCTGGAGGCGCTGCGCCGGCACATCTTCAACGGAGTGATCTGGCCTGATTTCACCCGCCTGCCCAGCGCGGCCCAGCCGGTGCTGGCCTTGCACGCCTTCGAGGTGGGTGAGGTGCTGGACCTGGGCGGTCGGCGCATCGAGGTGCTCAGCGCCGCCCACACCGTGCCGGCCTGCGGCTTCGCCGTGGCCGGCGCCGAGGGCCATTGGGTCTTCACCGGAGACACCGGCCCCAACCCGGCGCTCTGGGCCCGGTTGGCTCAGCTGCAGGTCAGCCACTTGGTGATCGAAACCGCCTTCAGCAACGAGGAACAGGAGCTGGCCGACCTGAGCCGGCATCTGAGCCCCGCCCGCCTGGGGGCCGAACTGGCTCAGCTGAGTGGCTCGGTGCAGGTGCAGATCACCCATATCAAGCCAGGCGAGGGTCAGGCCGTGATGGCCGAGGTCGCCGCCCTGGCCAGCAGCCACCGGATCAGCGCCTTGGCCGCCGGCATGGTGATGGAGCTGGGTGCCGCATCACCGGCTTGAATTCAGAGCATGGGAAAGGTAGCTTCAAGGCTGCCAGCCCCGGATGGACCGACGGCAGCCGCCCTGGCTGCCGTTTTGCATTTCGGGCCTTGGCCTGGGGCGACCATGGGATGTGCTGACAAAATTTGTCACATGGCGCTTTATGTCGGCAGGTTCGAGGGCGTGGCTGACAAAAATTGTCATGCGAAGCCCGACGGGCGCCGCCATTCGTGCGCTTTCTCACGCGATAAGGCTCGGCCAGCCCTGGCACGACCCCTGCATTCAGGGGGTGTGTCCCTCCCCCCGTTCACTTTTTTGCAGGAGTACTCACCATGAAGCGCGTTCAACAAGGTTTCACTTTGATCGAACTGATGATCGTTGTGGCGATCATTGGTATCTTGGCGGCTGTGGCCATTCCGGCCTATCAGAGCTATATCAAGAAAGCGGCATACTCCGAAGTCATCGCCGGCATGGCACCTGCAAAAACGGCAATCGGCATTTGCTACAACACGACGTCGAGTTTGGCTGATTGTGACACTGCGACCAAACTGGGTATCTCTCTCGCGAGCGGTATGACTAGCGGTGCTCTGAAGGAAGTTGCTGTCACGGGAACTACAGCAGCTATCGTGGCAACTCCGAATGCATACAAGGGCGTTCTGACCACGGAAACATGTACCTTGACACCGAGCGTGAGCGGCAATGGTGTTGTGTGGGCCTACTCTGGCCCATGCGCGACCGCCGGTTATGTGAAGTAAAAAAAGAATCGATGGTTGAAAGGGTCGCTTTTGCGACCCTTTTTTCTTGGGCGTTAAGGAAACTGTATGTCAGCGTTACCAATTGCTCTGTTTTTCGCTGTCTGCTTTCCAGTCATTCTCGCCCTGGAAGTCCTGCCACTGATTGGCGTTGCTCAGCAGCTGATGGTAGTTCTGGCTTGGGGCTTTGTTTTTCTTGCTCTTGAAAAAGAATCAGTCAAGCAAGGGAAATTGGCGACTGCAAGCCAGTGCCTTGTGGGCGGTGCTGTTTTGCTGGGGAGCTTCGCATTTGTTCAGTCCAATCGGCTGAGCGGGAGTTTGGATCAAGGTTTGCTTGGCGGGTTCGCAATTCTCGGCTTCGCGCTGGTGCATTGGCGGGCCGCTGCCCGTGCAGAGACATTGGATGCGTGGGCCGATGCCTTTTTTGGGGCTTTTGTGTGCGCGGGTCTGATCAACGCCTTGGTGATTCTGATCCAGGTATTCGCGCCAGAGTTGGCCGATGACATGTGGGTGGCACAGGGCTTTCAGATCGGATACGGAAGCGGAAACCTGAGGCAACCCAACCTGTCCGCTCTGCTTGAACTGTGGGCGGCGGTCTCGCTGAGCGCACTTCACGCGAAAGGCAGACTCAGTCTGCGCCTGGTGTTACCCGCACTCCTTGTTCTGCTGACGGCCCTGGTTCTGACCGCCTCACGAATGGGGTTGCTTGCCTGTTTGGTTCTGGGCGTTTGGGCGATCTTGGATCGCAGTTTGCACATCGGCGTGCGGAAGTGCTTGTGGATCAGCTCGCTGCTGTTGCTGGCCGTTTGGGCTGCATTCTCGATCTGGACGCATCTCAAGGCAGAAGAATTGCTGTTGACCCAAAAGGTATTGTTAGGGTCTAGCAGTGGGCGTACACAGCTTTGGCGAGATGTTCTCTTGCTCGTGAAAGAAAACTGGTTGTGGGGCGTAGGTTGGGGCGAATTTAATTTCGTGTGGACCCTAACTCCGAAAACTGGGCTCCAAAGTCACTACTTTGACAATGCCCACAATCTGATTTTGCATTTGGCGCTGGAAATGGGAGTGCCATTTGCCCTATTTTTTACTGCCGGGTTTGGTGCAATTCTCTGGAAAGCACGGCTGAATATCAGGGCATCGCACGGTGCCGCCGCGATCAGCAAGCAGGCAGCGTTTCTGATGCTCTTGGTGATCGGCTGGCACAGCCTTTTTGAATACCCTTTGTGGAGAATGTATTTTCTAATGCCGGTTGCGATTCTGGCTGCCATGGTTTTGAAATCACCTGGCTCGCAAGAAACCACAGTACAACCGGTACGTTCTCTGAATTATCTTGCTGGCTGTATTTTGGTGGTCGCAGCACTATTCGGTGCTCTGCAATACAAAGTCACTGCGGATTTGCAAACCCTTGCTAAAAACAGAGGATCTCCGGAATGGCTGGAGCAGTTGAAGTCCGCGCGCAACTCCTTGCTATTCTCCTGGGTCGGGTATCGTGCAACTGCGCTTGACATGAAGAATGATTCAATGGGTGTGCGGGTTGCCGAGTATGCGGCGCATGGTGCGATTGATGTTGCACTTTTGGTCGCTTGGGCTGATGCGCTTCGCGCCGCGGGTGACTTGGATCGCGCCCGATTCATCGCCGCGCGCATTGCGGAGTTTGCCAAGCCTGAAAGCGAACGTTTTCTTGCTGTGTGCAGAGAAACGGGAGCCCTGAGCGCAGAGCAAAGTGAAGATCAGCGCTTTCGCTGCCAAGCCCCTGCGGTGCCACTGAGCTTCCGCGACTTCCGGTGAGCTTCCCTTGAGTACGACTCAGGCGATGTCCATGAACCGCCACGCATCCCTCGTGAACGGCTGACGGATGAAGCCCTTGACCCCGGCCTGGCACAAGTCGACCCGCATCAGGTGGAGGTGCGGCTGGTAAGGCATATAGCTCAGCAGCAGGCGGTTCAGCTGCTGCATCATGGCGTAGCGTTCGGGCCCATCGGCCAGCAGGCGCTGCTGGGCATAGAGCTTGTCATAGGCGGGTAGCTGGAAGCGGGCGTCATTGCTCTGGCCGGCGTTGGGGCCGTAGCCCATGCCCAGCAGGAAGTCTGCATCGGGCGCGCCGAGGTCCCAGACATAGCCCCAAATCATCAGCTGGCTGGCCAGGGCTTTCTTGATCAGTTCGCCAAAGGTGGCCGACTCGAACTCGATGCGCAGGCCCAGCGCGTCCATCTGCTTTTTCCAGAGCTCGTCGATCAGGCGTTGGCGTGAGCTGCCGGCCGTGCCGGCGCGACGCAGGGTCAAGCGGCTGCCGTCGGGTTGCAGGCGGTAGCCCTCGGCATCGCGCTTGTCGTAGCCGTAGAGGTCGAGCAAGGCGCGGGCGCGCGCCATGTCGTGGCGGCCCACTTCGCTGAGCAAGGCCGGGTCGTGGCCGTAGACCAGGGGCGGCAGCATGGACTGGGCCGGCACCGCCTGGCCTTTGTAGACGATGCGGATCTCCGCTTCGTTGTCATAGCCCAGCGTGATGGCGCGGCGCAGAGCCACGCGCTCGGCAGACAGGCCGCCGACCACCGGGTCCTCCATATTGAAAAAGCTGAAACCGATGTCGGCACCATAGCTCCGGAAAACCTGCACGCCACGCTTGCGCAGATTCGGTGCCAGCTGTCCGCCCGGCAGGGCCAGCGGAGCCACCTCGGTGGGCATCTCCAGCAGGTCGAGCTCGCCGCCATTGAAGGCCAGCCAGCGCGGTTGCGTCTCGACGATGATGCTGATCTGTATCTCGTCCAGCATGGGCAGGCGCCGCCCTTTCAGCAGCCGGGCAATGGCCTGGCTCTGGGCATCGGGCGGCACCTCGCCGGGCTCGTAGACCTGCTCGCGAAAGCCCGGGTTGCGCTCCAGCACGATCTGCGAGCTGCGCCGCCAACTCTTCAGCCGGAAGGGCCCGGTGCCGACCGGGTGGGCCAGCAGATCGGCCGCATAGGCCTCCACCACCTCGCGCGCCATGGCGCCGGTGTAGCCGGCATTGGCGAACAGGTGGACGAAGCGCGGGTCGGGCTCGGCCAGGCGCACCTCGAAGCGGTAGCGGTCCAGCGCCCGCAAGCCCGGCACCTCGCGGTCGTAGTCGAAGGGCGTTTTGCGCTGGATGGCCTGTTCGCGCAGCTCGCTCAGGCCCAGGATCTTGGCGTTCTCGAACTGGTAGAGATGCTCGGTCTTGAGCAGCGGGTCGTAGAAGCGTTTGACCGTGTAGACGTAGTCCTGTGCCACCAGCTCGCGCGGCCGGCCCTTGAAGACGGGGTCATCGGCAAAAAAGATGCCGGGCTGGATGGTGAAGACAAAACGCTTGAAATCAGCGGACACCTCAGGGAGGCTGGCGGCGGTCTGCGCCCGCAGCTGCACCGGCCTCGCCAGCAGGTCGTAGGTCAGTGGGGATTCAAAGATATGGGCGTTGACCGCCACCGAGGTGCGGTCGGACACCTGGGCCGGGTCGAAGCCGACTTCGGCGGAATTGAAGGCGGTGCGCAGCACCTTGCGCTTTACCGAGGCAGCACGTTCGGGCAGGGCCTGGGACCAGGGGCTGGCCACCAGCAGGCCGGCGGCGGCCATCAGCTCACGTCTTTGCATCGTCGTTCTGTCTTTTCTGAGGGCTCAGCGCTTCGTGGGTAGGAGCGCGGTGTCGATGTCCAGGTACTGCCAAAAGTCGTAGCGGAACAGGGGCCGGCGGTAGCCGATCAACCAGGGCTGGGAGATGTCGGAGACCAGGCGATGGACATGGGTCTTCATGGGCATATAGGCCGCCTGAATGCGCTTGGCCTGCAGGAACAGGGCATCGCGCTCGGGGCCATCAGGCATCAGCTGCAGGCGGTCATAGAGGGCGTCGAACTCGCTGTTCTTGAAGCGCGCCAGATTCTGGTTGCCCGTCTGCGGCCCATACAGGCGCTGCAGCGCCGGCAGGCCGTCGGGCGCGGCGGCCACCGTGCCCAGGTACCAGAGCATGAGCTTGCCCGCCCGGGCCATCTTCAGCTGTTCTGGCCATTTGCCGTGCATGAAGCGCACCTTGATGTGAACGGCCTTGAGGTTGCGTTGCCACAGCTCGTCGTACTGGCGCGAGAGGGCGTCGGGCTGGTTGGCCACCTCAATCTCCAGCGGGCTGCCGTCCGGCATGTCGCGCCAACCATCGCCGTCGCGGTCGACATAGCCATACAGATCCAGCAGGGCATTGGCGTGCGCGGTGCTGTAGTCGCCGTTGCTGCTCTTGAAAGTCTCGGAGTAGCCGCTGGTGTGGGGCAGCACCATGGACTGGGCCACGATGGCTTGGCCGCGTCGTACGCGCCGAATCTCGCCTTCGACATCGATGGACAGGGAAATAGCACGCCGCAGTGCCACCTTCTCGGCGCTGTAGCCACCCACCGTGGGGTCTTCCATATTAAAGAAGGTGAAGGCGCTGTCCGCCGCCAGCACCCGGCTCAGCTTCATGCCTTGCTTGGCCAGGTTCGGGGCAAGCTTGCCATGGGGAATGGCGACGTTCACAAAGTCCGCAGGCAGGCGCTCAAGAAAATCATGCTCGCGGTTCAGGAAGGAGAGCCAACGCGGCTGGCTCTCCTCGATGATGGCAATCTCCACCCGGTCGATCATGGGGATGCGCCGGCCCTTGAAGCGGGCAGCCAAGGCCTGGCCCTCGGCATCGTCGGCATTGGGTTCGGCATCGTAGAAACGTTCGCGGTAGCCGGGGTTCTTCTCCAGCACCATGCGCGAGCTGCGCCGCCATTCCTTGAGCAGATAGGGGCCTGTGCCGATGGGGTGCTCCATGGTGTCGCGGCCGTACTGCTCGGCCACTTCCCAGGCGACCGCGCCAAACAAGTCGCTGCGCGCCAATTGCTCGAGCAGGCGCGGGCGTGCCTGGTCTAGCTTGATCTGCAAGGTGTAGCGGTCGAGCGCCTGCAGGCCTTCGATGGGCTTTTTGCTTTCAAAGGGCTGCTTGCTGCTCAGCGCCCTCTGGCGCAAGGCGGCCAGGCCGCTGACGCCCCATTCATCCACCGTGTTCCACATGGGGCTCTTCAGCGCCGGGTCAGCGAAGCGCTTGAAGCTGTAGACGTAATCGGCGGCCACCAACTCGCGCTTCTGGCCTTTGAAGGCAGGGTGATCGGTGAAATAGATGCCGGGCTGGATCTTGATCGTCCAGGTGCGGAAATCGGCCGAAACCTCGGGCATGGCGGCCGCGGTCAGGGGCTTGACCTTGACCGGGCGGGCCAGAAAGTCGTAGGTGTAGAGCGCCTCAAAGATATGGGGCGTCACTGTCAGCGAGTAGGTGTCGCTGATCTGAGCCGGGTCAAAGCCGGTCTCGGCCACCAGGAAGGCGTAACGCAAGACCTTGGCGGGGTGGGCCGCTGGAGTCGCTTGCGGTACAGGGTTCGCGACTGCTGCGAGGCTCAAGGCCAGGCAGGCGCCGGCGCCGACCCGCTTCAGGGCCCATCTCATGGCAAGGGTGTTCAGCCTCATCAGTGCGGTGCTTTCTCGGTGTCAATGTCCACATACTCCCACCAGTTCAGCCAGAAGGGTGGGCGGCGGTAGCCGATCAGCCAGGGCTGGGCCAGGTCGGTCAGCAAGCGGTGGCCGCGCGCGCGGTAGGGTGCGTACGCCGCAGCCACGCGCTTGGCCTCGGCAAACACGGCCGCCCGCTCGGGGCCATCGGGCAAGCCATTGGCCTGCTCATACAGCTGGTCCATCAGCGGCAGCTTGAAACGTGCGTAATTGCTGCCGCCGATACGTGGGCTGTAGAACAGGCCCAGGGCGTCCTGCCCATCGGGCGCAGCGGCCGAGCTGGCCAAGGACCAGATCTGGAACTTGCCGGCCCGCATGGCCTTGAGGTTCTCCGGCCACTTGGCGGTCTTGAATTCGATGCGCAGGCCGATCTGGGCCATGGCCTTCTGCCAGATCTGGTCGATCTGGCGCTGGAAGCTCTCCGGCGTGCTCAGGCTCTCCAGGCGCAGGGGGCTGCCATCGGGCTGCTCGCGGAAACCGTCGCCGTCGCGGTCGATGTAGCCATAGAGGTCCAGCAGCGCACGGGCGCGCGCCGGGTCATAGTCGCCGCCCTCGCTCTTGAACTGCGGGTCATAGCCGGTGGTGTGCGGCATCAGGATGGACTGCGCGACGATGGCCTGGCCGCGCCGCACGATGCGGATCTCGCGTTCGCTGTCCGTGCCCAAGGCCATGGCGCGGCGCAGGGCCACGCGTTCGGGCTGGTTGCCGCCGATCACCGGGTCCTCGGTGTTGAAGACGGTGAACAACACGTCCGAGGTCAGCACGCGGTAGCCCTGGATGCCGCGCTTGGCCAAGCCCGGTGCCAGCCGGCCGCCGGGCATGGCCTGGTTGATGAAGTCTTCCGGCACCCGGTCGATCAGGTCGAACTGGCCGTTCAGGAAGGACAGCCAACGCGGCTGGTTCTCTTCGATGATGGAGATCTCCACCCGGTCCAGCATGGGAATCCGGCGACCCTTGAACCGGGTCAGCAAGGCCTGACCCTCGGCGTCATCGACGCGCGGTTGGGCGTCGTAGAAGCGTTCTCGGTAGTCGGGGTTGCGTTCCAGCACGATCAGGGAACTGCGCCGCCAGCTGGCCAGGCGGAAGGGCCCCGTGCCCACCGGGTGCTCCATGGAACGTTGCGGGTAGGCCTCGACCACCTCGCGCGCCACGGCGCCGAACAGGCTGGCGTCGGCCAGCAGCTGGTCGAAGCGCGGACGGCTCCGGCCCAGCTTGATCTGCAAGGTGTAGCGGTCCAGGGCCTGCAGGCCTTCGATCCGGCGTTCGTAGTCAAAGGCCTGCTTGCTGCGGGCCAGCTCGGCGCGGTATTCGTTGAGCCCGAGCAGGTGGTTCTCTTCCAGCGAGTCCCAGGCCGGGCTGTTGGTGGCGGGGTCGGCGAAGCGCTTGAAGCTGTAGACATAGTCGGCCGCGGTCAGCTCGCGCCTTTGGCCCTTGAAGGCCGGGTCGTCGGCAAAATAGATGCCCGGTTGGATGCGCAGGGTCCAGGTCTTGAAATCAGCGCTGACCTCGGGCAGGGCCACCGCGGTCAAAGGCTTGATCCGGGCCGGCCGCGCCAGATAGTCGTAGGTCAGCAGGGACTCGAAGATGTGCGGGGTGATGGTGCGTGAATAGATGTCCTGCACCTTGGCCGGGTCGAAGCCGGTCTCGGCGATGCGAAAGGCGTAGCGCAAGACCTTGGGCGCGGGCAGTGCCTTGTCCGCGGCCTGGGCTGCGGAGCCGACGCCGAACCCGGCCAGGAGCAGCAGGGCGGCGCTCAGGCCTGAGCTCAGGCATGCACTCAGGCCGTGCCGGCGCATGCGCGCTGCGCTGAAGAGTGGAGCCATGGCCCGCATGTGGCGCGCCCCTCTCAAGGCTTGCGCTCGGGCGGCTGGCTGTCGACGAATCGCCAGTAGCCGGTCATGAAGGGGTGGGGCAGATAGCCCTGCAGCCAGGGTTGCGCCACGCGCAGGCGAATGCGGTGCACATGGGCTTTCATGGGCATGTAAGCGGTCAGCAGGCGCTCGGCTTCCTGGATCAGGGCCAGGCGTTCGGGGCCATCGGCCAGCATCTGAATGCGCTGAACCAAGCGGTCATACTCGGGCAAGGAAAAGCGGCTCAGATTGTCTTCACCCTTGGCCGTGCTGAAGCCGGTGCTCAACATGGAATCCGCATCCGGAATGCCGGAGGTCCAACTCAGCATCCACATCATCAGCCGGCCAGCGCGGGCCGCCTTCATATTGTCCGGCCAGTTGGCGGACTTGAATTCGATGCGCACTTGCAGCGCGGCCATGTGCTTGCGCCAGAGTTCGTTGAAGGCGCGCGAGTTGCTGTCCGGTTGCGTGTGGTACTGCAGACGCAGCGGGCTGCCATCGGGAAGGTCGCGCCAGCCATCGCCGTCGCGGTCCACATAGCCATACATGTCCAGCAGGGCGCGCGCCTTGGCCGGGCTGTATTCGCTCATCTCGGTCTTGAAATCCGCTTGGTAGCCGAAGGTGTTGGGCGTGACGATGCCTTGGGCCGGAACCGCCAGGCGCCGGCGCAGTTGGCGTGCTTCCTCGGCGTTGTCATAGGCCAGGCCGATGGCGCGGCGCAGGGCCACTTTGTCCGGTGTGTAGCCACCCACCACCGGATCTTCCATATTGAAATAACTGAAGATCACATCGGACAGCAGATTGCGGTGCAAGGCCATGCCGCGCTTGGCCAGATTGGGCGCCAGCTGCCCCCGCGGCGCGGCGATATTGGCGTATTCATTGGGCACGATGACGAAATCGAACTCATTGCCAAGGAAGGCCAGCCAGCGCGGCTGGTTCTCGGTGACGATGGACACCTCCACGCGGTCTACCAGGGGCAGGCGTCGGCCCTTGAGCTGCCGTGCTACCGCCTGCGCTGCCGCATCGTCGGCCGCCGCCTCCTCGTCGAAATAGGTCTCGCGGAAGCTCGGGTTGCGCTCCAGCACCAGGCGCGAGGCCCGGCGCCAGTCCTTGAGCACAAAAGGTCCGGTGCCGACCGGGTGTTCGCTGACCGCGTCGCCATAAGCTTCGACCACCTCGCGTGCCACCGCCAGGGCCAGCGGTTGCGTCAGCTGGTGGGCGAAGCGCGGGCTGGCACGGCCCAGCTTGATGACCAGGGTGTAGCGGTCGGGTGTCTGCAGGCCCTCGACCGGAGCGTCGTAGTCGAAAGGTTTGCCGTTCTTGAGGCCGCGCTGGCGCAGCGCTTCCAGGCCGAGGATCTTCTCGTTCTCCAGATTGGCGTAATGGGGGCTGCGCAGCTGCGGGTCGAAGTGGCGCTTCAGCGCATAGGCATAGTCGGCCGCGACCAATTCGCGCTTTTCTCCCGGTTTCAGGCCTTTGAAGGCCGGGTCGGCCGCAAAGAAGATGCCCGGCTTGATGCGCACCGTGAACTGCTTGAAATCGGGGCTCACCTCCGGCAAGGCCGAGGCCGTCAGCGGCTTGAGCTTGACCGGCCGGGCCAGATAGTCATAGGCCAGGGGCGACTCGAAGATGTTGGAGACGATCTCGATCGAATACTCGTCATTGATGCGCGCCGGGTCCAGGCTGGTCTCGGCGATGGGGAAGGCCATGCGCAAGACATGGGCGGGGCCTTTGGCTTCGGCGGCCGGCGCCGCATTTGCGGCTTCGACAGCGGCGCTGGCACACAAGAGCAGGCCGGCCAGCAGCGTGGCGCCGGCGTTCCAGGGGGTCCTCACGATCTCATCTCCTCCTGCCACTGGGGCGGACTATTTTTTTCCATCGGCCTTGGGGCTCGCCTGCGCGGCCTCGGCGTCGATGTCGATGTACTTCCAGAAATCTCGCACAAACACATTGCGGTGGTAACCGCTGACCCAGGGCTGGGCCAGATCGGTGTAGACGCGGTGCACATGCATTTTGATCGGCATATAGGCCACGATCAGCTTTTGCGCCTCCGTCATCAGCGCCAGGCGTTCGGGCCCGTTGGCCAAGGCCTTTTGCTGCTCGTAGAGCGCGTTGTAGGCCGGCAGGTCGAAGCGGGCCTTGTTGGACTGGCTTTTGTTGGGCCCGTAGCCCAGGGACAGAAACGTGTCGCCGTCGGGCGCAGCGGCGCTCCAGCCCACACCCCACATCATCAGTTTGCCGGCGGTCGAGGCCTTGAGGTTCTCGGGCCATTTGGCGATGCGGAACTTGATGCGGATCTGGATCGCATCCATGGCCTTTTGCCAGAGCTCGGCCAGGGCGCGCTTCTCGCCGTCCTGCTCGGTGGTGTACTCGATCGTCAGGTCGCTGCCGTCCGCTTGATCGCGCCAGCCGTCGCCGTCGCGGTCGACATAGCCGTACAGGTCGAGCAGGGCGCGGGCGCGGGCCAGATCGTGCTCGCTCATGGTGGTCTTGAGCGCCGGCTCGTAGCCGAACACGCCCGGGCTGATCGGGCCTTGCGCGGCCATGGCTTGGCCGCGCCGGGGCAGGCGAATTTCCTTGTCGATGTCGATGGCGAGCGAGATCGCACGGCGCAAGGCGACCTTGTCCGGCGTGTAGCCGCCCACCACCGGGTCCTCCATATTGAAGTAGGAGATGGCCACATCGGCGCGCGGGTAACGCACCATCTGCATGCCTCGCTTGGCCAGATTGGGCGCCAGCTTGTTGTTGGGGAAGGCGATCGGTGCGTACTCGGCCGGCACCTCGTCCACCAGGTCGAACTCGCCGCGCAGAAAGGACAGCCAGCGTGGCTGGTTCTCTTCGATGATGGCGATTTCCACCCGGTCGATCATGGGCAGGCGCCGGCCTTGCAGGCGTGCGGCCTGGGCTTTCAGGCGTGCCTCGCTGTCGGCCGGCGGCTGCTCGTCATAGCGCAGCTCGCGGAAATTGGGGTTCTTCTCCAGCACCATGCGGGAGCTGCGCCGCCATTCGGTGAGCGCCCAGGCGCCGGTGCCCACCGGGTGCTCCATGATCTTGTCGCCGTAGCGCTCCACCACCTCGCGGGCCACAACGCCCATCACCGAGGGGTCGGCGAACTGGTGCACAAAGCGCGGGTCGGCCGCCTCGGTGCGCACCTGGAAGGTGTAGCGGTCGAGCTGGCGCAGCCCGGCCACCGGGCGCTCATAGTCGAAGGGTTTTCTCTGTTCCAAGGCCTCGCGGCGCAGCTCGTTCAAGCCGGGCAGGCGGGCGTTTTCCAGCAGGTAGAGGTTGGGGCTTTTCCAGCGCGGGTCGAAATGGCGCTTGATGGAATAGATGTAATCGGCCGCCGTCAGCTCGCGCTTTTCCCCTGGCTTCAGGCCGTCGAAAGCCGGGTCGTCGTTGAAGTAGGTGCCGGGCCGGAGGCGGAAGGTCAGGGTCTTGAAGTCGGCCGAAATCTCGGGCATCTCGGCGGCGGTGGCAGTGCGCAGGCGCAGCGGCCTTGCCAGGTATTCGTACTGCAGCGGCGCTTCAAAGATGCCGGCCGCGATGATGCGAGAGTACAGGTCCGAGATCTGAGCCGGATCAAAGCCGGTTTCGGCAACGCGAAAGGCGTAGCGCAGCACCTTGGCCGGCGGTTCCGTGGCGGCGCCTTGGGCCAGGCAGGGGGCGGCCGTCAGCCCGGCTAGCAAGAAACAGAGCACCCGATGTCGCAGCACGATCTAAGGCATCCTCGGCAAACAAACGCGCCGGCAAGCTTGTGGCTGCGGCGCGTTCGATGGGGCTGGAACCGGTGGACGCACCCTGAGGCGCCCAGGTCCAGGACAGGGCCCGAGTCTAGTGCGAATGTCCGGGCCCGACCATGCAGTCGAACCCCAAGCCGGCCTTGCTGCGCGGGCTTTACTTGGACTCGCGCTGGAAGCGCTCCTGGTCGATGTCCACATAGTTCCAGAAGGTGCGGACGAAGACATTGCGCTCGTAGCCGATCACCCAGGGCTGGGCCAGGTCGGTGAAGATGCGGTGGATGTCCATCTTGTAGGGCATGTAGGCAATCATCAGGCGCTGGGCTTCACGCATCACGGCCTGGCGCTCGGGGCCGTCGGGCAGGGCTTTTTGCTTTTGGTACAGCTCGTTGAAGGCCGGCAGGTCGAAGCGTGCCTTGTTGGCCTTGCCCTTGGCACGGCCATCGCCCAGGGCCAGGAAGGTGTCGTTGTCCGGGGTCGAGGCGACCCAGCTGACGCCCCACATCTGCAGCTTGCCGGCATTGGCCGACTTCAGGTTCTCGGGCCATTTGGCTGTCTTGAAAACCATCTTGACCTGCAGTGCGTCCATGCCCTTGTGCCAGAGCTCGACCAGCTGGCGGCTGTCGGTGGTGGGCTGGGTGGCGTACTCGATGCGCAGGGGCGAGCCGTCGGGCATGTCGCGCCAGCCGTCACCGTTCTTGTCGACATAACCGTACAGGTCGAGCAAGCCCTTGGCCTTGGCCAGGTTGAATTCGCTCATCTCCGATTTGAAGCTCGGGTCATAGCCGAACACGCCGGGAATGGACGGGCCTTGCGCGGGAATGCCCTGGCCGCGGCGGGCCAGGCGGATCTGCTTGTTCACGTCCATGGCCAGGGAGATGGCGCGGCGCAGCGCGATCTTCTCCGGCGTGTAGCCGCCCACGGTCGCGTCTTCCATATTGAAGTAGGAGAAGGCGATCTCGGGGTAGACGAAGCGCGTCATCTGCACGCCCTTCTTGGCCAGACTGGGCGCCAGCTTGTTGTTGGGGATGGCGATGCCGGCAAACTCAAAGGGCAGCTCGGGCAGGACTTCGGCCTCGTTGCCGAGGAAGGACAGCCAGCGCGGCTGGGTCTCTTCGATGATGGCGATCTCCACCCGGTCGATCATGGGCAAGCGGCGGCCCTGCAAGGCCTTGACCTGGGCGGCCAGCTCGGGCTTGTCGGCCGGGGGCTGCTCTTTGTAGAACTCCTCGCGGTAGTTCGGGTTCTTCTCGAGCACGATGCGCGAGCTGCGGCGCCACTCGGCCAGGCGCCATGCGCCGGTGCCGACCGGGTGTTCCATGATCTTGTCGTGGTAGGCGTCGACCACCTCGCGCGCCACGGCGCCCAGGAAGCCGGAATCGGCGAATTGGTTGATGAAGCGCGGGTCGCTCACGCCCAGCTTGATCTGGAATTTGTAGCGGCTGAGCTGCTGCAGGCCTTCGACCGGGCGGTCATAGTCAAATGGCTTCTTGGCCGCCATCAGCTCCTTGCGCAGCTCCGAGAGGCCCAGGATCTTGACGTTCTCGAGCAGGTAGAGGTTGGGGCTCTTCCACTGCGGGTCGTAGTGGCGCTTGATGGAATAGATGTAGTCGGCCGCGGTCAGCTCGCGCTTGTTCCCCTTGAAGGCCGGGTCATCGTTGAAGTAGATGCCGGGCTTCACTTCGAAGGTCAGAGTCTTGAAGTCGGCCGCGATCTCGGGCATGGCCACCAAGGTGTTGGGCACCAGCTTGGCCGGTGAGGCCAGGTACTCGAACTTCAGCGGCGCGTCGAAGATGCCGGCGGCCACGGTCTTGGAATAGGTGTCCGAGATCTGCGCTGGGTCGAAGCCGGTTTCGGCCACGCGGAAGGCATAGCGAAGAACCTTGGGCGCGGACTTGGCGGTTTCGGCCGTGGCCTTGGTGTCGCCGGCCGACCAGGCCGGAGCGCAGGCGGCCGCCAGGGTCAGCCAAGCCAGGGCGCGCCGGACGGCGCCGCTGCGGGCATGGTGCGTGGGGGTCGGTCCTTGCGGATTGCTCATGGTCATGCTCGGTGAAGAAGGAAGTTCGCGGGGGCACAGGGCCCAAGAGTGCGGCCTGGCACTGGCGCTTGCCAGATTGGCAGCCCAGAGCGCAAAACCGCGCAGTCTAGGGCCTGGCCGCTAGCTTGGGGCAGCCTGGGGTCATGCAGATCGTGCATCAGGTCCTGCAATTTTCAATCATGTGCAGGCAAGCCTGTCCAGGTATTGCCCCCTGGCCATGGGGCGCTCAGGGCAAACGCCCTGAAAACCCGTGCTGGCTTCGCTTAGACTCGCGCAACTTTTCCCGCAAACCCCGTCCGCCACCCGCGTCCGGGGTTTCTATTTGTCGAACCGACGACGCGTTAACTGGAGCCCGACAGCAATGGCGGCATACCTGCTCAGACGCCTGTGGCAAATGATTCCGACTCTGCTCGGCGTCGTGCTGCTGGTGTTTTTCCTCTTCAAGTACTTCGGTGGCGATCCCGCCGAAATCATGGGCGGCCTCAATGCCAGCCCCGAGCAGATCAATGCGATCCGCGAACAGTTGGGCCTGAACAAGCCGGTCTGGGAGCAACTCTGGATCTTCATCAAGCAGATCGTCACCTTTGACTGGGGCAAGAGCTGGGCGACCAATGAATCGGTGGCCAACCTCTTCAGCAGCCGCCTGCCGGCCACGCTGACGGTGATGCTGCCCATCCTGATCCTGGAAGTCTCGCTGGCGATCCCCTTCGCCCTGGCCGTGGCCGCCGTGCGCGGCAGCCTGACCGACCGCACGGTCATGATCCTGAGCACGGTGGCGGTGTCGATCTCGCTGCTGGTTTACGTGATCGTGGGCCAGTATGTGTTCGCCTTCCGCCTGGGCTGGTTCCCTGTGCAGGGCTGGACTGACAG
Source organism: Paucibacter sp. DJ2R-2 (assembly GCF_025717675.1). Taxonomy (GTDB): domain Bacteria; phylum Pseudomonadota; class Gammaproteobacteria; order Burkholderiales; family Burkholderiaceae_C; genus Paucibacter_A. The sequence continues at coordinate 1,235,349 of NZ_JAJIRT010000001.1, read as the reverse complement.
CGTCTGGACCAACCTCACCACCTACGCGCCCCTGCCCATCATGGTGGCCGTGGCGGTGGCGATTGCGCCCTACACGCGCCTCTACCGCACCTTCTTCCTCGACGAGATCGGCCATGACTACGTGCGCACCGCGCGCGCCAAGGGCATGACCGAGCGCACCATCTTGCTCAAGCATGTGCTGCGCAACGCCATGATCCCCATCATGACCAACATCTCGGTGGCCTTGCCCGGCGTGTTCGTCGGCAGCTTCCTGCTCGAGGTGTTCTTCTCCATCCCGGGCCTGGGCCGCGAGATCCTGCTGGCGGTGAACCGCAGCGACTATCCCGTCATCCAGGCTTTCGCCATCTACATCGCCTTCCTGACCATGGTGGTGAACCTGATCACCGACGTGCTCTACAAGCTGGTCGACCCGCGCGTGGTGCTGAAATGAAAATCAAGAATTCTCCAGTTTCATTCCGCTTCGGAGATGCGAAATGAGTGCAGTCATGTCTTCTCCGACCCCCTCCGCCGGCAACCCCAAGGCGCAGAAATCTGAAGGCGTGTGGGCCGCTTCCTGGCGCCGCATGAAGGCCGACAAGGTGGGCATGGTGTCCATGGCCATCGTCGCGTTCTTCCTGCTGATGGTGATCGCCTCGGCCAGCGGTCTGCTGGCCAAGAATTGGCAGAAGGAAGTGGGCGTGCCCAATGCGCCGCCGACCTTCATGGGCCCGGCCCCGGCCGAAGCCACGGGCGTGATCGCCCAGCCTAAAGGCCCCAATGTCGACCTCAGCGACATCGACCCGCTGGCGCCCAAGTACAAAGAATGGGAAGAGCGCGCCAGCAAGTTCAAGACCGAGGATGTGGTCAAGGCCGAGACCCTGCCCCTGGGCGGCGACCGCCTGGGCCGCGATGTGCTGGCCAAAGTGATCAAGGGCGCGGAAGTGTCCATCCTGGTGGGCGTGCTGGCGGCCGTGGTGGCCACCATCATCGGCACGGTGCTGGGCGCGATCTCGGGCTTCTTCGGCGGCAAGATCGGCGACTTCCTCGAGTGGCTCTACAACGTCTTCACCGCCATCCCCAGCATCCTCTTGATCTTTGCCTTCGCGGTGATCTTCGGCAAGGGCGTGCTCTCGGTGGTGATGATTCTGGGTCTGGCCGGTTGGCCCGGCATCTACCGCCTGATCCGTGCCGAGTTCATGAAGCACTCGGTGCGCGAATATGTGCGCTCGGCCGAGGCCATTGGCGCCTCGCGCTACTCGCGCATGTTCAAGCACATCCTGCCCAATGTCTCGCATGTGGCCCTGGTGCAGCTGAGCCTGCATGTGGTGAGCTTCATCAAGAGCGAGGTCATCCTGTCCTATCTGGGCCTGGGTGTGGGCGTGGACCAGGTCTCCTGGGGCACCATGCTGAGCGAATCGCAGAGCGAGCTGATCCTCGGCTACTGGTGGCAGCTGGTTTCCGTGACCGCCTTGATGGCGGTGTTCGTGACGGCGTTTGCGCTGTTCACCGACGCCTTGCGCGATGCGCTGGATCCGAAATTGCGAGGGCTGGAGTAATTGTGGGTTGGACCTTGCCGTACTCGGCAAGCTCCGACCCCAAGTGACTGTAGCTGTTAGGTATTTGTCGGTCGGTGTGAACGAAGTGAACACCGATCCACCATGAAAGCATTTATGTTGCTGAGCATTCAAGACCTCAAGGTCGCCTTCCGCATGGGCAAGGTGAACGGCCAGATGCAACGCGCGCTGGCCGTCAAGGGCATCAGCTTCGACATTCCCGAGAACTCGACCGTCGCCCTGGTGGGTGAGTCGGGCTCGGGCAAGTCGGTGACGGCCATGTCCATCCTCAACCTGCTGCCGAGCAATGCCGAGCGCCAGGGCAAGATCCTGTTCCAGGGCCGTGACCTGCTGCAGACTTCGCTGCCCGAGCTACAAGCCATCCGCGGCCGTGATATCGCCTGCGTGTTCCAGGACCCCATGACCTCGCTGAACCCGGTCTTCACCGTGGCCGACCAGATCATGGAGCCCCTGATCAAGCACATGGGCATGAGCAAGAAGCAGGCCCTGGTGCGTGCCGAAGAGCTGCTCAACGAAGTGGGCATCCCCGAGCCCAAGCGCCGGCTCAAGGCCTACCCGCACGAGATGTCCGGTGGCCAACAGCAGCGCGTGATGATCGCCGTGGCCCTGGCCTGCAGCCCCAAGCTGCTGATTGCCGACGAACCAACCACGGCGCTCGATGTGACCATCCAGCGCCAGGTCATGGAGCTGATGGCCAAGCTCAAAGAGACGCACAAGATGAGCCTCTTGTTCATCTCGCACGATCTGGGCGTGGTGGGTGAGATCTCCGACCAGGTGGTGGTGATGCGCCATGGCGAGATCCGCGAGAAGGCGCCCGTGGCCGAGATCTTCAGCGCCCCCAAGGACAGCTACACCAAGGCCTTGCTGGCTTGCCGCCCGTCCTTGACCGAGAACCCGGCGCGCCTGATGGTCATCGACGACCACATCGCCGCGCAGAAGGGCGAGGCCCGCGTGCAAGCCCTTGGCAAGGCCAAGGATCCGAACGCACCGGTCATCCTGGAAGCGCGCGGCCTGCAGAAGAGTTTCTTCTTCAAGGCCGGCCTGTTCAGCAAGAAAGAGTTCAAGGCGGTCAAGAACGTCAGCTTCAAGCTGCGCAAGGGCTACACCCTGGGCGTGGTGGGCGAGTCCGGTTCGGGCAAGACCACCATGGGCCTGACCCTGCTGCGCCTGCATGAGCCCAGCGGCGGCGAGGTGCTGTTCGAAGGCAAGGACCTGCTCAAGATGAGTGGCAATGACTGGCAGAAGATGCGCCGTCGCATCCAGGTCGTGTTCCAGAACCCGTATGCCTCACTGAACCCGCGCTTCACCATCGGCCAGACCTTGGTCGAGCCGATGGAGATTCACAAGATCGGCAAGGACCATGAGGACCGCCTGGCCCGCGCCAGCGCCCTGCTCAAGAAGGTGGGCCTGGACGACACCGTGCTGAACAAGTACCCGCACGAGTTCTCGGGCGGCCAGCGTCAGCGCATCGCCATTGCCCGCTGCCTGACCCTCAACCCCGAGGTGCTGGTGCTGGACGAAGCCGTGTCGGCGCTGGACGTGTCGGTGCAGGCCCAGGTGCTCAATCTGCTCAAGGACCTGCAGGACGAGTTCGGCCTCAGCTATGTCTTCATCAGCCACGACCTGGCCGTGGTGAAGTTCATCTCCGACGAGGTGCTGGTGATGCAGAACGGCGATGTGGTCGAGCAGAGCGAGACGCAGGCGCTGCTGGCCTCCCCCAAGCAGGAATACACCCGCAAGCTGCTCGGTGCGGTGCCGCGCGGCTACCAGGGCGAGCCTGTGGCCACGGTGGCTGCCGCCTGAGGATGAAAACGCGGGTACCGCCCCATCTGCCGACACCGGCACTGGGGCGGCCTCCCGCGAAGCCTCCAGCGCCGACATGAGCCCGCTAACCCATTGCCGCAATTGCGGCGCCGAGGTCAGCGGGCTTTTTTGCGCCCAGTGCGGCCAGGAAACGCGGGTCGAGCTGCCCACCCTGCGCGAGGTCGTCGGCGAGGCCACCGGCCGGCTGCTGGCCGTGGATGGCCGGCTGTGGCGCACCTTGTTCCTGCTGGTCTTTCGTCCGGGCCAGCTGACGGTCGAATACCTGAACGGCCGGCGCAAGCACTATGTGCGACCGGCCCGTCTGTTCTTCGCGCTGTCGGTGCTGATGTTCGCTGCGCTGAAGTTCGGCGCCGAGCCCTTGTTCCTCAGCGCGCCGGCGGCTCCGGCAGCACCGCAGGCTCAGGCCGCAGGGAGCGCTGAAACGGACTGGACGCTGAGCCTGGTCGAGCAGGTCGAACCCCGGCTGCAGCAAAGCCTCGATGGCCGCTTCCGCGGCCCGGCGCTCGAACGCCTGCAGCATTTCCGGGCCTTGCCCCAGGCCCAGCGCGCTCGCATCTTGAGCGATGGCCTGTTGCGTTATGGCTCCTACGCCCTGGTCGCCCTGCTGCCGCTGTACGCCGGCCTGCTGCAGCTGGCGCATCGCCACTACCGCGTGCCCATGGCTGGCCGGCCGCAAGGCTATATCGCCCATCTGGTCTATGCCACCCATGTGCACTGCAGCGTCTTCCTGTTCGTGCCCCTGGCCTTGCTGATGCCCAGCGGCGGTGGCTCTCTGCTGGTGCTGCTGCCCCTGGCCTGGCTGGGCGCCCGCGCCGAGCACCGGGTGTATGGCGGCACGCTGATCTCGCGCACGCTGCGCAGCCTGTTTGTGGGTCTGAGTTACAGCGCCTGCCTGATCGTGGCGGTGTTTTTGATGCTGTACGGGGCCATATTGGCGGCGGCCTGAGAGTCTGGTGCTTACCGCAGCGCCGGCCAGCTGCCAGATAAGCTCATGCACTCGATGAGTTGGGTCTGGCCCGATGTGGGAATCCTGCCTCAGCGCTGTTTCAAATCCGCGCTCTGCGTTTTCTTCTTTCTTGCATAAGGGATTTTCAGAATCCGGTCCCCGGTGAATGAGCCCAGATACAGAAAATCACCGACCTGCTGCGCCACGGTGGCCGCGCCCATCGGAGCGCCTTCATGTTTGAAAACCAACTCCGAACTCATATCGGCCGGGTCGATGCGCACAATTTCAAATGCCAGACCGCAACTCTCGCCGGTATTTTGAATGCAAATGAGATTCTGCAAGCGCGAGCCGGTCAGCGAAGCGGCCAGCATATATCCCTGCGCGTCCCAGGACAGATTGTCCGGTCGCTCCAAGGCCAGCGTGGCCAATAGCTTTCCGCTGGCACGGTCGAGTTTGCGAATCTGATTTCCAGAGGTGACGCTGACAAATACCTCACGTTCATCGGCACTCAATTCGATGCCGTTCAGAAATGGCCCGGGGCTGCCGCTCAGCACTCGAAATTCACCGTCCTGGCCGGGCTGCCATTCGAAGGCGTAGCCGGTATCAAAGCCCAGCTGCGATTTCCACAGCCCGGTGCTGAAGCCCAGGACATTGGGCGCCGTCCGATCAAACATATGGCTGGCCACAAAGCCGCCATGGCGCAGCAGGGCCACACTGTTCATGGAGACTTCGGCCGGAGTTGGCACGCAGCCACGCCACTCAAGACGGTAGTGTGCGCCAACTTGAAGCCATTCAAACATTTCGACACTCATGCGCAGGCCGTGGTTGACGGCCGCGACCTGCCAACGCCCGTCCCGGCGCTGCTGGATCGAGATGCCCAGCGGCGAAAACTCGGCGCCTGGCGGGCCGGGGCAGTTGCTGGCTCCCCAGCTGCTGTCTTTTGGCAGCGAGCCGCTCATGAAATTCGCGTCAGCCAGCGGATTGGAAGGAGGAAAAGCCGCGGAGATTTGTTGCGACTGGGTGTCGAAAAACACCAACGATCCCGAACTTGTGCGGCCCAAGGCGCCGACCTGGCTGATGAGCAGGGTTTTGGAATCGGGCAGCAGCCGCATATCTTCCGGATTTTTGAAACCGCAGATGGCCTCGATACCCGGGGCTGATTGGCAGGGACCGACGGCTGGGCTGCCGCAGCCGGCCAGGGCCACGAGAGCCGGTGCCAACATCCAGGCCTGAAACCTTGGGAATCCTCGCTCGGAATGGGCGCGCCAATGAGTCAACATGGTGTGTTCAAGGTTGATTTTTCAAGGTCGCCACAAAATGCTCCACGATCATGTTTTTGATTTCTGGTGCCGTGGCCTGGCTGAAGGCATGTCCAGTCGGATAGGATTTGTGCACGGCCGAATAGGCAAAACCATGGGTCTTTAGATAATCAAGAATATCTCGGCTCATGGCCGTGCCGGGCCAGATTTGATCGTTCTCGGCCGAAATCAGCAGAATCGGCCCGCGGATTTTCTCGAAGGCAAAGGTGGCGGCTTTGACTTTCTCCGTCTCCGCCAAGGCGGCTTCAAAGCGCTGAATTTGCGTGCTGCCCGGCATTTCGGGCAGGTTCAGGGCGGGAATGTCCCGGCCTTGGTAAGTCCAGGCCGAGCGCGGCGAGGTCATGCCGGCCCAGGCCACCTTGCTGGGCGTGGTGATGGCCACCGACTTGATGCGCGCGTCCAGGATGGCGAGCAGGAAGCCCGCCTCCGAGCCCCGCGAACCGCTGACCACGCCCATGCGGCGCGCGTCGAGCTCGGGCACGGTCTCCGCATAGTCCAGCGCCGAGATGAAGTACTCCATGGGAATCTGGTCCAGGCTGGGCGGCAAGCCCGGCTCGGTTTTGAAATACACGAGCCCGATCACGGCAATGCCGCGCGCGGCCATCATCGCGCCATTGGCATCGGCAAAGCCCCAGCTGGGATCTGAGCCGCCGAAGCCGATCACCACGGGCACCTTGCCGCTGGTCTTGGGCAGATACAGACGGGCGGCTAGGTTTTTGTATTGGACCGGCCTGACTTCATAGTCAAAGGGCTGGGCCCGGCTGGCGCCGCTGAAGACGATGCAGGCGGCGAGGATCAGGAGCAGACGAGTCAGCATGATGGTGGCGTGGAGCTTGAAGTGAGCATGGGGAGGGGGGCCAGCGAGCCCTTGAGAAAATGACTCTGACCCCAATTGCGTGGGGCGCCAATTGGGTGTTTAGCAGCGTGTCTTTGCTTGTACTTCCGGCACGGTTTCGGAGCTGCTGTGCGGCGGCCTCGTCAAGGCCATCTTCTCTTGCAGAAATTCAAGGCAAAGCTTGGCGACTTGGGCGGGACGCTCGACCATGGGCACATGGCCAACACCGTCGAGCACGACTTTGCGGCTGCCTTTGATGGAGCGATGCAAGAGCTCGGCGTCGTCGACATGGACGACGCGGTCCTCGCGGCCCCAAATGATCAGCGTCGGGGCGCTGATGTGGGCCAGCAGCGTGCGCTGATCGAAACTGACTTCGATGTCGGCCAAGACCTTGCGGTCGACTGCCGCACGGCGGATCTTTTCTTCGGTCAACAAGCGCAGCATGAAGCCAGGGATATAGAGGGGTTTGACCATGCCCACCGCCATCATGCGGCGGTAGTCGGCCACGCTCTGGATGTCCAACATCGGATTGCTGCCGTCCTTGGCCATTTGCTCCAGCAACCAGCTCGGCCGACTCGGCGCTCCGAGCGCGCCGATCAGCACCAGGGCGGCGACGCTTTCGGGGTGCGAGTACGCCAGGCGCAGCGCAATCGCGGCACCCATCGAATTGCCGATCAGGCACACCCGGCCTAGCCCCAAGGCGGAAATGAACTGCATCAAGCGCTCCGCTTGGGCTGGCAGCTCGAAGCCAAGGGTCAAGTCTTGCGTGCTTTCGCCATGGCCGGGCAGATCGACGACCAAGATACGCCTGGCATGGCCGAATGCCTTGACCCAAGGCAGCCAGCTGCTCTTGTCCGCTCCGGCGCCGTGCAGCAAAAGCAAAGTGTCTTTAGCCTGGGTCTTGCCGTTGTCCAAATAGACGATGCGGCCAAAGGGCAGTTCTTGCACTCGCTTGCTCAAGCCGGCTTGCCTGAGCTCACGGGCCATGGCTTGTGCAAACAGCGCAGCCTGAAGTTGCTGCCAGCGGGATTGCAGCCGAAGCCGCGCGAAGATTGACGATCTTGGTTTGGACGTCATGGGGATGTCGACCGAGCTCAGGCGCGCAGGCTGCCGCCCAGCAGCAAGGCGAGCAACATGCTGAACAACACGAGCGCACCCCAACGGTGCTGTTGCTTGTCAATGGCCCGAAACGCCGCCCATTGCCCGGCCTGCGCATATGCCGCACGCCGCCAGACCAAGCGCACGCAATAGGCGTTGGCGCCCATCGCCAGTAGGCCCAAGCAGATCTTGATGGCCAGCGCCCAGCCCGGCGCGCGCGCCCACGCGGAGGCCATGAGTGCAGCGCCGCTGAGCAGCACCAGCGTGAACGCGGGAATCTCCACCCACAAGTCGACCTTTTTGTGCAGGCCGGCCAGAAGCAATTCCTGCGCCGGCCCCTGGCCCAACAATGCGCGTTCGAACAGTGCTTCGGTCAGCACACAGCCCAGCCATATGCCAACAAACAGCAAATGCACAAAGACAAGTGAGCTGCGCATCTCAGCGGCCCTTTCGCAGCAAGGCAATGCCGGCCGGAATCGCCAGCCAGAAGCCCGAGTCGGGCATCAGCGTCACGCCCAAGGCACACAAGGCAAGCAGGCCCCAAGCTTGCTGGCGCAGCGCGGCGTTCTGGCCGCTGCGCTCCAAGGACGTGATGGCCAGCGCCTGCAAAGCCAATGGCGCGGCGAAGAGCAGGAACCAGACGGCAGCGGCCGTCATTGGATCCTGCCCTACCGTGTTGAAGACGCCTCGCTGCACGATGCCGAGCAGTGGCTTGTGCAGAAAGACCAGCGCGAACAAGGTGTGCAGCACGGCCACGGCCATCAGCCAATGGCCGACCCAGGCGCGCGTGGTGGCTGCGGTAAGTGCAGAAGTAGAAGCAGAAGCAGAAGACGCGGGGTTCATGGGGGTTTCCTTTCAAGAAGCAGGGGGACTGCTCAGGCCTGAATCCAGGCGTTCTGCGTGCGCACGCGCGCGCCGAGATCGCGCAGCATTTGCAGCAGGCCCAGATAGGCACGGTCGAAATAGGGCAGCTCCGCGGCCATGGTGTGCAGATGGCCCACGGCGGTGCGTTGGTACTCGGCACTGGTTCGTGGCGGCGGCGGGTGAAGGCCGAAGTCGAACAGCTCTTGTGTGAAGGGCCGCAGCTGCCAGTCGAGAATCCCTTGCAGCGCCGGCAGCAGCTCCTGGCAAAAGGCCGCGTGGCTGAGCTCGGGCTGGAGCAGGCCCAGGCCCAAATAGGCCTGATGCAGAGCCGCCGTGTCGCAGGGCCGGCGCAGCAGGCCGCACCAGGCCGCACGCAAGTGCTGGCAGAAGGCAGGGCTCAGGCGGCGGGTGCAGCCAAAGTCCAGCAGGCCCAGCTGCCCGTTCGGCATGAAGAGGCTGTTGCCGGGATGCGGGTCGGCCTGCAGGCGCTGCAGCTCGAAGACGCTGCGCAGGAACAGGTCGAACAGCAGCTGCCCGTAGCGGTCACGCTCGGCCTGGCTGGGCCCGGTGGCCAGCCACTCCTTCAGATGCAGGCCCGGCAAACGCTCCATGGTCAGCACGCGTCGGCTGCTCAGCGCCGCCACCGGCTGAGGCAGGCGCAGCGCCGGCTGGGCCGCCAGTTGCTCACCAAACCAGTGCAGCTGCTCAGCCTCGTGCAGATAGTCCAGCTCCTCGGCGAGCGTGGCTTCGATGTCGTTCAGCAAGCTGTCCAGCACCGCCGCTCGCGGCAAGGCCTGGCTCGGCCCTAGCGTGCTCAGCAGCAGGCGCAAGAGCCGCATATCGCTGTGGATGGATGCGGCCATGCCCGGGTACTGCAGCTTGACGGCCAGCTCGCGGCCGTCGGCCAGCGTCGCCCCATGCACCTGACCCAGGCTGGCGGCCGCGAAAGCCTGCGTTTCAAAGCTGGCGAACAAGGTCTCGGGCCCGGCGCCGAACTCCTGGCGCAAGAGCTTGATCACCAGGGCCCGGTTCAATGGCGTGACCTGGTACTGCGCCTTGGCCAGCTCCAGGCGCAAGCCCTCGGGCAGCAGGTCCAGCTCCATGCTCAGCAGCTGGGCGGCTTTCAGCGCCGTGCCTTTGAGCTGATTCAGGGCGCCGAACAGGATGCGCCCCAGCTGGGCCTCATGTGCGTGCTGAGCCAGTTGGGCAGATTCACTGCCGGGGGCCAGGTCTTGCCCCCGGGACTGCAGTCGGTGGCTCAGCTGCGCCATGCCGGCGCGCGCGACCGCCGTGCCGGCAATCGCCGTGCGCGCCAGCCGGCCGGTGCGCGGTGCTTTGCTGTTCATGCGCGGCGCGGCGCCTGAGCCAGCAGGCGCGGCACGATCAGCCGGTGCACCGGCCCCACCACGCTCATGTACAGCCGCCCCAGCGCCTGCTTCTCATGGACGACGGTGCTGAGCCAGAGCCGGGCCTCGGCTTTGTAAAGCGAGACCTGCACGCGCAGGTGGCGGTCGTCGTCGCCAAGGATCAGCTCCTTGGGGTGCAATTCGTTCAGTCGGAAGATGCCGACTCGGTCGCCCACCCGGTAGGCCTCGGCCGGCTTGCTCGGCTCGTGCGGGCTCAGGCTGCCCAGGTCCTTCAGGCCCACCAGGCGGACCGCGCGGTTGCGCAGCGCCATCAAGCCGTGCATCCAGCCCGGCGTGTGCGCCACCAGGGCCAAGTAGCTTTGCATGGCGCTGAGCTCGGGGTGGGGGTCGGCCAGGCAGTAGCTGTCGGCAAAGTCGGCGCCTGCCATTGTGCGGGCGATCCGGCTTGCGGCCGGCAGCGCCGTGGCCTGCACGCGCGGCCTCATCGCAGCTGCTCCCAGACCTGCTTCAGGCCGATCAGATGGACGATGCCGTAGCCGAGGCAGACCACAGAACTCCAGAGCAGAAACGGCGTCACGCGCTCCGGCGCGAGGGCCTGCAGAGGAAGGATGGCGAGGCCGCGCAGGCAGTAGATGGCCGTGATCAGGCACAGTGCCAGCTTGGGCCAGGGCAGCTGCAGGCTCAGCGCGCCACTGGCCGCGAGCGCGTAGAGCGCCCACAGGCCCAGCACCATGGCGATGCCGCTGGTCAAGAGCGGCGGCCACCAATGCCCCGCTTCGCTCAGGCGCGCCATGTGTTCGCCGGCACCGAAGAAGCGGTACCAGGGCGCGCCGCCGAACACGATCAGCACATGGAGCAGGGCCGCGACACCGCTGAGGCTGGCGGCCAGCAGCAGCCAGACATTGAGATCGCCGAGCATGCTTCTCATCGCCCGGTTCCCGCGCTCAGGCCGCGTTTGGCCAGGGCCAGCAGTTCCAGCAGGCCGCCACCCTGCGGCTGCAGCAGGCGCGCCAGCTGGCTGCGCAGCATGAAGCCGCCCAGATCGAGCAGCTTGTTGATCACGCCGCTCTGCAGGGCCAGGACCAGCACGCCCAGGCTCAGGTCGATCAGCTGGCTGGTGTTGCCGAACTCTTCTGAATCGTCGCGCAGCCAGTAGGCCACGAGGCCGTAGACGGCATCGGCCAGCAGGCCGCCCAGGCTGGGTTTGAAGGCACAGGGCGCGATCTCGCCGGCCGCCTCGGCCTGCTCCAGCATGGCGATGAAAGCCTGGCGCAACAGCTCCTTGCCCGGCAAGGTCTGGCTGAGCAGCAGCATGGGTGCGCCTTGGATCAGGCGGTGGGCGATGGCCACGAACTCGCGGTCGGCCAGCAGCAGCTCCAGCAGGCTGTCCATCAGCAGCTGCAGGCGTTCCTGCAGGCCGAAATCCTGCTGGCCGCGGGTCTTCTGCATCAGGGCGATCGCGTCGCCCGCCTGCTGCTCGAAATAGGCCAGCACCAGCTTTTCTTTGCTGGGGAAGTACTTGTAGATGGTCGCGTCGCCGAGCTCAGCGGCCCGGGCGATCTCTTTCATGGTCGTGCCTTCAAAGCCCTGGCGACTCATCAGGTCCACGGCCACGCGCAAGAGCAGGCGCCGGGTTTTGTCTTGCTGGGTTTTGCTGATGCGCATGTTTAATGAATACCAACTATCGTTTGTTGGCAATTTATCGCTATTTATTGTGTAGTGCAACAAATTTCGACTGAACGGCACCTTGGGTGACTTTGTCACTGCGGCGCCTGCCTCAGGCCTGTGCCGCTGGTCATGGGTGTTTTGAAGCGCCAGCCTGAAGCCCGCGCCGTCGCGGTGCGTGCGGCGGCGCTTCGCGGAGTTCCCTGGCGCCCTTCGCTGCGAATGCGCACAGTGCGGCCAGCCACACGGCCCGCCCTAACCCGCCAGGCCGACAGGCACATGTTCAACCTCACCCAAGCTCCCGCTCGCCATGAATCCTGCACGCACCCACCGTCTCCAAGCCAAGGCCGCCTGGGTCTTCGCCATGCTGGCCGCAGCCGGCTTCGGCGCTCAGGCCGCGGAGCCCTCACCCAGCGAGGGCCTGCATGGCTTGATCGGCGTCGGCGCCGTCTACAGCCCGACCTATGTCGGTGCCAAGGAGAGCCGCAGCCATGCCGTCTTGCTGCCCGATCTTCGCTACCGCAAGGGCGCCTTCGAAGCCTCGACCATGGGCGGCCTGCGCTACTGGGCGGTCGAGCGGCCAGACTTTCAATTCGCACTGACTCTGAGCGGAGATGCCGGCCGCGAGGACCACAAGGTCAAGGGCTTTCTGGGTCAGAGCGGCAGCGATCGCCTGCGCGGCATGGGCAAGCTCAAGGGCAGCGCCGAAGTCGGCGTGGCCGGCAGCTGGAGCGGCCTGGGCCTGCCTCTGAACTTCGAGCTGAAGACAGCGTTGGGCAAGCAGGGCCATGGTGGCACCCTGGCCAGCATCGGCAGCAGCCTGCCTCTGCTGGCCAGTGGCCCGCTGGAGCTGGGCGCCGAGGCCTCGCTGGGCTTTGCCGACAAGCGCTATCTGCAGTCTTACTACGGCGTCACTGCGGCTCAGGCCGCGGCCACCTCTTTCAAGGAGTTCCATCCCAAGGCCGGCCTCTACGGTGCCGACCTGGGTCTGACCGGGCGCTACAAGCTCAGCGATTCCCTGAGTCTGATGGCTCATGCCGGCTACCACCGCGTGCTCGGCGATGCCGCCAAGAGCCCCCTGGTTGAGCGCAAGGGCGCGCCCACCGTGCTGCTAGGCCTGGGCTACACCTTCTAATCCTGAGGATCAGCGGCTGCCACGCAGCAGGGCGCGGGTGGTTTGCTCCTGCTCGTTGTAGCGCTGCTGCGCGCTCAGCGGCTTGATCTTGCCCGCTTGCAAGGCAGCCTGGTCAAGGTTGGCACCCCAGCTGGCGCCAGCGCGCAGCGCCTGCGGTGCGGCCAGGCCGGCGCTGAAGTTGGCGGGCAGCCAAGGCATGAGTTCTTTCAGCACCAGATCGAGCCGCGGTCGGATGGCCGCCTCGCCGATGCGGCCGCGCTGGCCCCAGCTGACCAGCAGATCGGCGCTGTTGCCGCCGGAGCTCAGCTTGTTGGTGACGGCGTAATCGCGCCACACGCCCAGACGAAGCTGCATCAGGGCCTCCTCGACCAGCATGGCCGTGTCCTCGCGCGAGAAGTTGGCGCCGCTGGGGACGGAATAGCTGTAGTCGTCGTTGACGCGGTCTTGGCTGAAGAAGCGCACCACGTCCTCGGGCTGGTAGGCGATCTGGGCGGCCGTGGGCGTGTCGCCATAGGACAGCACCCGCGCCAGACCGCGCATCTCCAGCGAGAAGAAGGGGTAGCGCTGGTTCAGCTGCTCCGAGGCGGTCTGGGCCGGCACGGCCTCATAGACCCGGCTGCTGCTGCCCAGCAAGCTGGCGTGCACGCGCGGCGGCAGGAAGTCGGCCGCGTGGCTGAGCTCGTGGTACAGCAGGGAGCCCAGCGCGTTCTGCACATCCTCCAGGTTGCGCGAGGCGCGCTTGGCCACGGCCAGGCTGGTGATGGCGTGGCGGTTGTCCTTCACATAACGCCAAGGGCTGGCGTAGTTGAGTGCGCTGCCGTTGTCGCTGCGCGGGTCTGGGGTTTCGCTGACCGTGTCGCGCTGCTCGGGCGTCAGCCAGAGGTTGGCGGCGTCCAGGTAGATGGCGCCGGTGGCGCTCCAGTAGAAAGCCGGCCGCACCCGGCCGCCGATCACCACCGCCGTGACCGAGGCCAGCATGCGGCGGAAGTCGCCGTGCGTGTCCTGTTCGCGCAGAAAGCGCTCGAAGTTCGCGCCCATCCAGTCGTTGGACACCAGCACACGGTCCATGATCTCGTCCACCGTCGGCGTGCCGTTGCTGCTGCTGGCGCTGCCCAGCAAGGGCAGCTTGCCCAGGGTGCAGAGGTTGTTGGGGTTGCTGGAGCTCAGGCCAGGGTGGTAGATGCATTCGCTCAAGGCGGCGGTCCGGGTGCTGCTGGCCTTGTAGGGGTAGACACGGCTGGGCGTCTCGTTGCTGGCGAACAGCGGGTTGGCGGGCAGGGGCGGCAGGGCTTGCACCAGCAGGCTGAACTCGCCGCTGGCGCTGCGGCCGTCGCCAAGGTCAGCACTGGCGCGCAGGCGCAGCAGGCTGTCGCTGCTGCTGGCCGGCGCCGTGGCCAGCAGGCGAGCACCGCTGGCGCCGCCCAGATCCAGGCTTGGCCCTTCCAGCTGTTCCCAGCGCCATGTGGCCTTGGTCAGGTCCGCCTCGCTCAGGCCCGGCAGCCAGGCGCGCAGCGAGAACTTGCCGCCCGCATGCACGCTGGGTTCACCGCGCAGGACCGCACGCAGGGCCGCAGGGTTGGTGTCGGCCGCGACCGTCAGCGGCAGGCTGGCGCTGAAGCTGCGGCCCAGTTCATCTTGGTAGCTGAGCTCGAAGCGATGGCTGCCGGCCGCGGCCGGCTCCAGAGTGATGGACTGGGAGCGCGCCGACAGGGCGTTCAAGGCCGTGCCCTCCTTCTGTTCCCAGCGCAACTGGCTCAGGCGGTGGCCGGCGCAGGCGAGCAGGCTGAGTTCCTGGTTGCGGCCCGCCTGCAGCGCGGCCGGTTGCACCAGGCGCGCCACTGAATTGCTCTGGCACTGGCTGCTCAGCGCCGGCACCTCGGCCGCGGGCGGAGGCGGCGTCACCGGGCTGTCGCTGCCACCCCCCCCGCCACCGCAGGCGCTCAGCAAGGCGAGGCTGGACCAAACGGCGCTGCAAACGAGGCGGCGGCGGATCTTGAAGGTGTTCATGGCCTGGCGGCTCCCTGTTGGAAATGCTGGGGGGTCACGGCCGTGCGCTGCTCGCGCCGCGCGGCCGGCCCCCCATGTCAAACTGGCGCGATGTTACAAGCGACCGCCCGCCGCCTGGGCGCCTTCAGCGGGCCCTTCCGCCTCTTGCTGATCAGTGATTCCCTGATGCTGCTGTCGCTGATGGTCGGCCATGTCGCCGTGCCCTGGTGGGTGGCCAGCGAGGGCGGCGCCGCTCATCTGGCCATCTTCGCCGCCAGCATGGCCGGGGCCTCCTTCATTGCCTTGCCCCTGCTCTCGCCCTTGGGCGACCGGGTGGACAAGAAACTTCTGATCTCGGGCGGCCTGGCCTTGATGGCGCTCGAAGGCCTGGTGCTGGCTGGGTTGGCCCAGGCCGGCATCTATCACCTGGGCTGGATCATGGCGCTGGAGCTGTGCGCGGTGGTGGCCATGGCGGCCATCATGCCGGCCTCCTTCAGCATCGTCGCCGAACTGCTGCCTGCCAGCCAGCTGACCGAAGGCCTGGGCTTGCAGAAAAGCGCGCAGGCCATCGGCCGCTTGATGGGGCCGGCTCTGGGTGGCGCGGTGCTGGCTCTGGCCGGCACGGCAGCGGCGCTCTGGCTGCATGCGGTCTTGCTGGCGCTGGCGGCGGCCCTGGCCTTGCGCATCAAGGCAGCCACGCCTGCGCCAGGTGCCAGCGAGCGCCATTGGCTTCAGGACCTGCGTGCCGGCCTGGCGGCTAAATGGAAGATGCCGCTGGAGCGCGGCTGGACCTTCGTCTCTTTCCTGGTGATGATTTTCTTCAGCCCGGGCATCGGCATGCTGGTGCCTTTGAAAGTCCAGTCCCTGGGCTTGTCCGGTGCCTGGTTGGGCGCTTGTGAAGCGGGGCTGTCGGCCGGCATGTTGCTGGGCTCGTTGGGTGGCTCGGTCTGGGTGGCGCAGCGCATCGGGCGCTTCAATGCCAGCCTCTGGGCCATCTTGATCGAAGGCATCAGCATGCTCGGTATCGGCCTGACCCATCAGCCGCTGCTGATCGTGTTCGGCTTTGCCGTGTTCGGCGCCTGCATTGCCACTGTGCAGATGGTCGGGCACACCCACCGCATGCTGGCCATCCCGCAGGCCTACCGCTCACGCATGACGGCGGTGAACATGATGGTGATGCAGGTTTCCGGCGTTCTGGGGCCAGGTCTTGCCGGCGTGGCCCTGCTGCAGATCGGCGTCGACTGGATTTACGCCGTCTTTGGCCTGGGCCTGTTTCTGGTTGGCCTGGGCTATCGCTGGGTGCCGGGCTACCGCGATTTCCTCAACCTGCCGCATGAGCAGGCCGAGGGCTGGTACGCGCGTCAGCACCCGCAGCTTTTCCGCTGAGTTCAGCTCTTGGAAACCGGCAGTGTGCTCAGGATGAGCTCGCTGCTGCTGTTGTCGCTGACACGCAGCGACTGCTGATCCTGTTGTTGATGATGCTGCTGCAGCGCGGCCGGTTCGGCCTGGCTCAGGGCCAGCACGGCGGAAGCGGCGACGGCGCCCAGGGCGGTCAACAAGGTGGTCAGAAGGCTGGTGTTGCGGGTGTCCATGATGCATAACTCCTTGGGTGTGAGGGGGCTCCTCTGTTTCGATGATTGAAGTGTCGGCATTGCGGCCCGGGCTCGCCAGCGTCAGGCGATGAGCTGCGGCTTTGGGCGCGCGAATCGCCAGTCGCTGCGACGAAAGGAGGCGCCTCTCCTTAGAAATCCCGAGGACAGAAGCGCGGCCAGACCCTATGGTCTGCGGCGCGCCCGGGGCTTGTCATCGGCCTGTCGTGCGCAGCCACCAACCTCGCAGATTTTTCAGGGAGTGCGCATGCCAACCAGTCGCCAGGACACCCAGTTGCAGGGCATCACCGATCTGTGCCTGCTCACGCCGATCAAGCCCGGTTTCGTCAACGCCTTCGAGACCATCACCCACCTCGAGCGCCTGCGCCGCGTGCTCAAGACACTGAACGCCCTGCGCCAGTCGGCGCGCGAGTCGAGCGAGACGCCCGAGCTGTTCACCGATGTGGTCAGCCGCTTCCGCATCGTCCATTCCTTTCGCTGGGCCATCGTCGAGCCGCGCCCGGGCATCGACGCCGAAGGCACGCCGCACAAATTCCTGCTCAATGTCTGTTTCGACGGCGGCTGGGAACCCTATATGCGCGTCATCTGGGATGACCTGGGCAGCATGCTGGACCTGATGCTCTGCCACTGCGAGGGCTACCGTCTCTCGCGCGAAACTTCGTTTGAGCGCTATATCGAGTGGGTGCGCGCCAACGAGTTCTCGGCCGATTTCCTCTACCTGGAATCGGGCCGCAGCTGCGGCGACCACGACTACCTGGCCGAGCTGGAGCGCCAAAGCCGCCTGCATCCCGAGGGCGGTGATCTGGCTGTGACCCGGCTGCGCCGCCCCCTGCCGGGCGAGAGCAAGCCCCTGCCCAGCGACCCGCGTGCGGCCTTCGACATGGCGGTGCGCGGCCTGCCGGCGCTGGCGGCGCTGTACTCGCTGGAGCGCTACTTTCTGCCCAGCGCGCCGGATGGGTATTGCCTGCTGCGCGCCAGCCGCGATGTGCTGTTCGAGCTGCGCGGCCTGGACACCCTCAAGCGCTTCCCCCTGCTGCCGCCCACGCCTGAGCAGGCCCAGGCCAACCCCCTGCTGGCCGCCGGCTATGCCTTGCGCGCCACGCATTACAAGATGCTGGCCTGGTTCGAGACCGTGCCGCCCCAGCCCGAGGTCAAGCCGCGCGCCCTGGCCTACCGTGATGCCGACATCCAGGGCGGCATGCTCAGCGCCTACCCCGATCTGGTCGGTGGCGCCCTGGTGCTGCTGCGCGTGACCAATCGCAGCCAGGCGGTGGCCTGGCTCAGCCAGCAGTTCAAACCCAGCAGCGAGGCCCAGACCCTGCTCGGTGAAGCCCCGGTCGGCGGCTTCTACCGCAATGTCGCCCTGAGTCTGGCCGGCCTGCGCGCCCTGGGCCTGCCGGCCTCGCGCCTGGCGCGCTTCCCGCAAGCGTTCCAGGAGGGCATGGAGGCGCGCGCCGGCGTGCTCGGCGATCTGCGCCACAACCACCCGCGTTACTGGAAGCTGCCCGAGCGCAACTGGCCGCGCGGCGCGGCCGAGTGCGCCAGCCTGGCGGCGCGTGTGGACCTCAATGCCGTGCACCTGGTGGTGCAGCTGCGCTTCGGTGCCGGTGTGGATGCAGCCACGGTGGATGCCGAAATCGCCAGCCTGGAGCGCGACAGCGGCCTGCAGGTGCTGGCCGTGCAGGACATGCGCCGCAATATCGACCCGATCAGCGGCGCCACGCGCGAGAACTTCGGCTTCATCGACGGCATCAGCCAACCCCAGGTGGACCCGCAGCGCGCCGGCGGCCCGCTGGCCAACCCGCCCACGGCCCCGGGCAAGCCCTGGTCGGACGCGGTGCCGCGCGGCGAGGTGGTGTTGGGCTTCCCAACCTCGCGCGACCGCCACGCCGTGCCCGAGAAGGCCGATGCCCTGCTTGATCTGGGCAGCTTCCTGGTCGTGCGCAAGCTGCGCCAGCATGTCGGGCGCCTGCAGCGTCGCGTGCAGGAGCAGGCCCAGATCCACGGCCTGGACCCGCAGCGCGTGCTGGCCAAGATGATGGGCCGCAGCCTGGATGGTGAGCCGCTGGCGGCGCCCGGCAGCGGCCCCAGCAATGCCTTCACCTACCAGCAGGATTCAGCGGGCAGCGCCTGCCCCTTCCACGCGCACATCCGCCGCGTCAACCCGCGCGAGGGCGTGGTGCCGCGCGTGCTGCGCCGGGGCATGTCCTACGGCCCGGCCACCACCGGCAGCCTGGCTCAACCGGCCAGTGAGCCAGATGAGAAAGACCAGGACCGCGGCCTGATCTTCATGGCCTACAACGCCCATCTGGCCGAGCAGTTCGAAACCCTGCAGCGCTGGATCGCCGGTGGCAATGCCAGCGGCGGCCTGGCCGAGCAGGCCGACCCCTTCCTGGCCGTGGCCACCCAGGGCAAGCCGCGCGTCTACCGTTTTGAGGAGCAGACCGAAGCCGGCCCGCGCAGCGTGCACCTGGACCTGGGCGAACAACCTTTTGTCGAGCTGCAATGGGGCGCTTACTTCTTCGTGCCTTCCCTGCCCGCTCTGCGTCATCTGCCGGCCCTGGTGGAGCAGCCCCTGCCGGCCGCCGGCCTGGCGCCGCAGCGCGCACCAGCCCTGGACAACGCCGCCGCCTGGCAGCAATGGTTGGAAGATTCCAGCAGCCGCGATGCTGCCTGGGCCTATGTGCGCGCCCAACCCGGTGGCGTGCTGCGCACGGCCTACGGCGTGCTGGTCGGGGAGGCCGCGGCCGTGCTCGAAGTCTTCCGCGACACGCAGCAACGCTACTCGGTGCGCGGCTACGGCGAGCGCATGCAGCGCTCCATCGGTCTGGGCTACCTCGGCATGGACGAGGACAGCGGCCACCGCGAGCAGGCGCCGGCCATCAACACGGCCATCGAAAGCATCAGCGAGCCCGAGGCCTTTGCCGCCAGCTACCGCGTGGCGCGCGCCTACCTAGCGGCCCTGAAAGAAGGCAACCAGAAGCTGGGCCAGCGCGAAGCCTTGCTGGACATTGAGAAGCTTTCCGAAGTGGTGCTGGACAAGCTCTGCACCGTCTGGTTCGGCCTGCCCAACGATCAGCAGATGCTGGGCACCGGCTATGTGCCCGGCGCCGCCCACAGTGCGCCGCGCTGCCCGCGCGACTTCTTCGCCGTATCGCGCTACGTCTTCGGCCCGCAACCCGGCCCTGTGGTCGAGCAGGTGGCCAGCGCCAAGGGCCAGGGCTTGCAGCGCGCCGTGCGCGAGTGGCTGGAGACCAACCCCGCCTTGCCGGCCATCAGCCAGGCCATCAAGGACTCGCTGAGCGAAGCCGCCAAGCTCGACCCCGACATCATCCCGCGTACCCTGGCCGGCATCATGCTCGGCTTCCCGCCCACCGTGCATGGCAACCAGGTCTCCAGCCTTGCCGCCTGGGTGGTCACCAAGAAACTGTGGGATCTGCAGCAGGATTGGCTGGGCGGCGCGCTCGCTGCCGCCGATCAGGTGTACGCGCGTGCCGTGGCCCATCTGCGGCCCACCCTGCTCGCCACCATGATGCGTCAGCCGGTACCCGCCGCCGTCTGGCGCCGCGCCCGCGTGACGCACCGTCTGCGCGGTGTCGAGGTGCAAGAGGGTGACAAGATCATCGTCGGCATCGTCTCTTGCGCGGCCCAGAACCCCGGTGACCACACCATCATGTTCGGCGGCGACCGTTATGACGCCGTCGACCCCGCCCCCCTGCATGCCTGCCCCGGCTACGCCATGGCCGTGGGCGTGATGCTGGGCGTCTCGGCCGGCCTGCTGGAAGCCGGTGTGCTGCGGGCGACGCCTTCGCCGACGGTGTTGGCGGTGCAGCTGGGGTGAGATCGCGCGGATGGGGTGCAGCAAACTCTGAGCTCACTCCCTCAGCGTCCAGCCCTTCAAAGCTGCTGCCGCAACGCCCGCGCCTTCGCCAAATGCCAATCCATGCCCATGGTGAAGAAGGCGGCCTCCGCCTCGTCCAGCAGGCCTCGGGCCCGCCCAGATTCCCCGCGCTGCAAGGCCAGCTCGGCGGCGCAGAGTTCGGTCACGGCGCGTTCGTGCATGGAGCCACGGCGTTTCGTCACGGCTTGGGCGGCGGCCAGGTAATGCGTCACCCGCTCGGGCTGCCCCTGGCTTTGCGCCAGGCGTGCGGCGGCGCGGTAGGCCATGGCCACGCCGATCCAGTCGCTTTGCCGGCCACGGCGTAGGGCCAGGGCCATGTGTTGTCGAGCCAGGTTCGACTCGCCTTGCTGCACCAGAATTTCGGCCAACCAGCCGTGATTGAGTGAGCTGAACAGGCCGCCGCCGCGCGGGGTCAGCCAGGCCACGGCTTCTTCCAGGGCCTGGCGCGCCAGGGGGCAGCCGCCGCCCATCCAGGCGCCGTAGGCTCCGGCTGCGTGGCCCATGGCAAAGGTGAAGAGGCTGCGCACCTGGGCGCCGATGCGGTGGGTCTCGGCGGCGCAGACTTGGGCCTCGGCCCAGCGCCCTTGCCAGAGCAGCACGGCGGCGCGCCAGCCCTGGATGGAAGCCTCGACGGCATGGTTGCTGCCTTGCATCAGACTCAGCGCTTCGTCGAAGGCCACTTCGGCGGCGCGGAAATGGCCCTGGTCGCCCAGCACATAGGCGCGGCAGGCCAGGGAGTAGGCCAGGCCTATGGGCGGGCGGCGCGAGACGTGGCCGTTTGGGCGCGGGCGCAGCTGAGCAATGGCTTGATCGAGCAATTGAAGGGCCGGCCCGTACTCGGCCGTGGCGGCGCGGATCTGTCCCAAGGTGCCGGGCATTTGGGCCAGCAAGCCTTGGTCGCGGGCGGTCAGCGCCACATCGACGCTGCGAATGCAGAGCTGCAGACCGGCCCGGGCCTCGCCCAGGGCGTAGCGTACATAACCGAGCCAGTACTGGGCGCGCGCCATGGCCGCGGGGTCGCCGCTGAGGGCGGCCAGGCCGGTGGCGTGCTGCAGCACGCGCAGGTCGGCTCTTGAAGCGTCGAACACGCAGGCCATGCCGAAGCGCTGGGCGATGGCGATCCAGCGTTGGTGCACCTCCTCGCTGGGTGGCAGGTGCTCCAGGGCGGCCAGTGCGGCGCGGTATTGCTTTTTGGCCCGGTCCAGGGCCGAGCTGGCCAGGGCCTGGTCGCCCGCTTGCTCGGCATGGTGGGCGGCCTCTTGCCACTGGCCGGCAGCGCCGCCGTGGTAGGCCAGCAGCTCGTGCGCGGGCTCCTGGCCGCCCAGGACCAGCTGGGCGCGCAGCTCGGCGGTGATGTGGCGGTGCAGAGCCTGGCGCTCGTGCAGGCCGGTGCTGTCGTAGATGACGTCGCGGGTGATGCCGTGCTTGAAGCGCAGCAGGCCTGGTTGTTCGGCCGGGAAGATGAAGTCCAGCTCGGCCAGCTCCAGCACCACCGGGTCTTTCTCGCAGCAGCCGCTGATGCGCTCGAACAGCCAGGTTGGAATGACCGAGCCGATCACCGCCGCCACACGCAGCAGCTGGGCCTGGGCCGGTGGCAGGCGTGCCACCCGCGATTCGATCAGCGCGGCCAGCCAGGCATGGCCGCCACTGGCCGGATTCAGGGTCGACGGCGCTTGTTCCTCGGCGGCACGCAGGCCGGCATGGCCGCGCTGGTGGGCCAGGGCGTGGCAGAGCTCTTCGATGAACAGAGGGTTGCCGCCGGCATGGCGCTGCACCTCGGCACTGATGAAGGGGTCGGTGCCGGGCAGCAGCTGGGCGATGGCCAGACCTGCTTCCTCCTCGCTGAGCGGCAGCAGTTCGTGGTGGTGCAGGGCCTCGGCGGCCTCGTGGCCGTGGTGGATGGGCAGCAGCAGGGCCGGGGTTTCCGTCACCGCCGCGGGCCGCGTGGCGCTCAGCAGCATCAATGGCAGGGCCCGACGCTCAGCCTCGGCGCGCAGGCGGTGCAGCAGGGCCAGGCTGGCGTCATCGGCCCATTGCAGATCGTCGATCAGCAAGAGCAGCGGCCCCTGGCTGGCCAGCTGGAGCAGCAGCTGCAGGACGGCCTCCTGCCGTTCTTTGGCCGGGCCTCGCAGCACAGCGTCGGCCTCGGCGGAGCCTTGGCGCTGCAGGGTGCGCAGCATTTGCAGATAGGGCTGCAAGGGCTCGGCGCTGAGGTAGCTCTCGCAGTAACCGCGCAGCACGCGGCAGTCGCGATCGGCGGCGCGGCGCAGGAACTCCTCGGTCAGCCGGGTCTTGCCCACGCCGGCGCTGGCGCGCAGGCTCAGCCATTGCGGCTGGCCGGCGCAGGCTTGATCGAGGCGCTGCTCCATCAAGGCGAGCTCGGTGGCGCGGCCGACAAAAGGCGCCAGGCCGCGGCGCTTGCTGGCCTCGAAGCGCCGGCCGATGCTGACCTGGCCCAGGATGCTGTAGACCGCCAGCGGCGTGGCGCGGCCTTTGAGCGGCACCAAGCGGCGCTCGCTGGTCTGGAAAAAGGGGCGCAGCGGGCCCAGGGTTTCGGCGCTGACCAGGATCTCGTCCGCGCAGGCCTCGTCGGCCAGTCGAGCGGCGACATTGGGTGTGTTGCCGAGCAGTTCGAAGCGGCCGCGCATGGCGTCGCCTTCCTCGATCAGCACCATGCCGGCGTGGATGCCGGTGTGCAGGCTCAGTCCCTGCGCGCCAGGCCAGGCGGCCGCGGCCGACTGGGGTTGCATCAGGCGAACCGCCTTGTGCAGTTCCAGGGCAGCCTCGGTCGCACGCCGGCCGTCGTCTTCGCGCGCTTGCGGGTGGCCGAAGATGGCCAGCACGCCGTCACCCTGGATGCGCACCACCGTGCCGCCATGTTTGGCGATCAGGTTCTGGTACAGGCCGCGCACCTCGGCCAGCATGGCGGCGTAATGCTCTGCCTCCATGGCATCGGACAGCCGGGTGGATTCCGACAGGTCCGAAAACAGGATGGTGAGATGGCGTCGCAGGCCCAGTGCTGGTGGCGCGGGCGCGCGATCGAGGGTGTCGGTCATGGCCTGGGCGCTCTTCGACGTCGCGGGTTCAGGCCATCCTACCGCTTGAGGATGATCCGTAGTTAACAAACCGTAACAGGTGCAGGGAATGCGGGCAGGTCTTCCTCGCGCAGGCCCAGGTAAATCGGCTCCCCGGCGCGCCGGTGGATGTTGATCTTGGCGTTGTAGACGCGGTGGGCCCGGCCATGCTTGTCGAGGATCTCGAACTCGCTGATGCCGAACTCGCCCTGGGCGTTGCGGCGGCCGGTCAGGTAGCAGGCGATTTCGTCGATCTCGGCGCCGGCCAGGCTCAGGCCATTCAAGGCCTTGAGCGGGCGGCGGGTGCGCTCGACGAAGTCGATGCTGGCGATGCGCTGCTCCTCGCCGCTGTGCTCGTCGCGCATCAAGGTGTTGAACTTGCCCAGCAGGATCTGGCCCGGCAGGGCGCGGTCGATCATGCGCGCCAGCTCGATCGTGACTTGGCCGACCAAATAGCTGAAGGAAGTCGGGTTCAGGCCCTCGGATTGGTAGAACTCATAGTGCGAGCCGACATGGAAGGCTGCGCGCAGCAGTGGCACCGAGTCGGGTCGGCTGGCGCGCTCGCGGGCCAGGGCGTTGTCAGCCAGGATGAACTGCAGCAGCTGGTAGAGCTCGACATTGGCCTCGATGCCGCGCATGCGGTTCCAGATGTAGAAGCCGTCGCCGGTGGTGGTGCGGGCGAAGTTGATGTTGATCTCGCGGTCCAGCAGCTTGGCATAGGCCGCATTGACCGAGCAGGACAGACTGTTCAGCTGCACCACCTGCTGCAGCGGGCTGAGTAGGGAGAAGCCGACCGCGTCGAACAGGATCACCGCCCGGTCTTCCACCAGGCGAATGCCGTAACGGGCAATGATGGCCGCCACCAAATCCAGGCCCAGGCCCGCGTCAGGAGCGAAAGGCAGGCTGATGTGCTGAGGCGTGATGCCCAGCTCGGTCGCGGTCTGCGCGAACTGCTCGGCACTCAGGTGGTTCTGGTGGGCCAGCAACTCGTCCAGCAGCTGGGCCCGGCGCTGCACCTCGGCGGCGGCCGTGCCGGCGGCCTGCGTGAATTCGGTCAGCAGGGGGTGAGGTGCGACCAGCAGGCTCAGGCCTTGTGGCTGTGGGGTCCAGGCGAACACCAGGTTTTCGCCCAGATTCCACAGGGCGTAGAGCAGCTGGTCGAGCACGACGATGTTGTCGCGCACCTGGGCTTCGGCCAGCCCTGTGGGCAGGGCATAGGCCATGAAGCCGTCAAGCCATGATCTGCGCTTGCGGGATTCTTCGCTCACTCCATCACCTCCAACGATTGTTGGCGGCATTGTCGGAGATGTGGCTCGGCAAAACGCCAAGCCGAGGCAGAGAAACACGGTTCGCGGACGTCCATTCAGGGGGGACGGCGGCGTTCCATGCGTCTATGGCTCGGCTCGGCTGGTTTCAGAGCGGGCGGTGGGGCAGCTGCCTCTGGCGGGGCATCGCTTCTGCATCACGAGCTACCGTCTCAGCTGTTGCGGCCTGCGGCCTTGCCATCGCTCTTGGCGGCGGCCAGCATCAGCTGTTGCATCTGGGTGTTGATGCTCAGACCCGAGACGACGACGCGCGGCAGTTGCTGCACGACCGGGGCGGGGCCGGCGGACTTACCGGTTACGACGACGCGCGGCAGTTCGGTCTTGACGGCGCTGTCGGCAGCGGAGGCGGCCGTGGCGGCGAACAGCAGGCTGGTGGCCAGGGCGGCGCCAGCGATGCGAATCAGGGTGGTGGTGGTCTTCATGATGTGGCTTCCTTGCGGTTTGCGAAGCGGCCCATTGCTGCTTCGTTGGACTCAGTATCGAAAACCCGGGGGCCATCGGCCATGGCAGTGCGACGAACTGCGGGCGCGAGCGATTGAATCGCCGCCGGCGCCGACAAGGGGTTAACCCTAGGCGTGAAAGACGAACGCAATCGGGCTATTTCCGGCCTGGAGTCGCCCGCCCAGAGCGCAAAGGGGCTGTTTTGACCCGCCCGACCTATGATGGTGGGTTTTCCCGTACAGCTGCCGCCCACCATGACCCACGCACACGACCCCGCCGAGACGCAACGCCTGGCTGCCGAAGCCCCGGCCGAGGCCGGCGGCGTGCTGGACGGGCCGCTGATCCGCGTGCGCGGCGCCCGCACCCACAATCTGAAGAACATCGATGTCGACCTGCCGCGCAACAAGCTGGTGGTCATCACCGGCTTGAGCGGCTCGGGCAAGTCCAGCCTGGCTTTTGACACCTTGTATGCGGAAGGCCAGCGCCGCTATGTGGAAAGCCTGTCGGCCTATGCCCGGCAGTTCCTGCAGCTGATGGACAAGCCCGATGTCGATGTCATCGAAGGTCTGTCGCCGGCGATTTCCATCGAACAGAAGGCGACCAGCCACAACCCGCGCTCGACCGTGGGCACGGTGACCGAGATCCACGATTACCTGCGCCTGCTCTACGCCCGTGCCGGCACGCCGTTTTGCCCCGACCATGACTTGCCGCTGGAAGCGCAAAGCATCGGCCAGATGGTGGACGCCGTGCTGGCCATGCCGGAAGACAGCAAGCTGATGCTGCTGGCGCCGGTGGTGCGCGACCGCAAGGGAGAGTTCCTGGACCTCTTCGAGGCCATGCAGGCCCAGGGCTATATCCGCTTCCGGGTCGATGGCGCGACCATCGACGCGCCCGACTTCCCGGCGCTCAAGAAGGCCGAGAAGCACGACATCGATGTGGTCATCGACCGCATCAAGATCCGCGCCGACAACGCCGACCAGCTGCGCCAGCGCCTGGCCGAGAGCTTCGAGGCGGCCCTGCGCTTGGCCGAGGGTCGCGCCCTGGTCGTCAATATGGACAGCGGCGTTGAGCAGATCTTCTCCAGCAAGTTCGCCTGCCCGATCTGCAGCTACTCGCTGCCCGAGCTGGAGCCGCGCCTGTTCTCCTTCAACTCGCCGGTGGGTGCCTGCCCGTCTTGCGAAGGCCTGGGACAGATGACGGTGTTCGACCCCGAGCGCGTGGTCGCCTTCCCGACGCTGAGCCTGGCCAGCGGCGCCGTCAAGGGCTGGGACCGGCGCAATGCCTACACCTTCTCCATGCTGGAGGCGGTGGCCGCGCATTACAAGTTCGACATCGACCTGCCTTTTGAAGAGCTGCCCGAGACAGCCCGCCAGGTGCTGCTCCATGGCTCGGGCGCGGACGAGATCCAGTTTGTCTACCAGGCGGAAAGCGCCGCGGCGGCCGGCGGCACCAAGAAGCGCTCGGTCAAACGCTCGCATCCGTTCGAAGGCATCCTGCCCAATCTGCAGCGCCGCTTCAAGGAAACCGATTCCAGCGCGGTGCGCGAGGACCTGGCCCGCTATATGGCGCCGCGCTCCTGCCCGCATTGCGAGGGTTCGCGCCTGCGCCGTGAGGCGCGCCATGTGGTCTTGCAGCCGCATGACGCCGCGCCCGGCGCCAAGGGCCGCCCCATTTACGAGGTGGAGCATTCCACGCTGCGCGACTGCCTGGACTATTTCGAAGGCCTGAAGCTCAAGGGCGCCAAGGCCGAGATCGGCGACAAGGTGATCCGCGAGATCAGCTCGCGCCTGCGCTTCCTCAACGATGTGGGCCTCAATTACCTGAGCCTGGACCGCAGCGCCGACACGCTTTCGGGCGGCGAGGCCCAGCGCATCCGCCTGGCCAGCCAGATCGGTTCCGGCCTGACCGGCGTGATGTATGTGCTGGACGAGCCCAGCATCGGCCTGCACCAGCGCGACAACGACCGCCTGATCGCCACCCTGCGCCGCCTGCGCGACCTGGGCAACACGGTGATCGTGGTCGAGCATGACGAAGACGCCATCCGCGCTGCCGACTATGTGCTGGACCTGGGCCCCGGCGCCGGCGTGCATGGCGGCCGCATCATGTCCCAGGGCACGCCCGACCAGGTGGCGGCCGACCCGGCCTCGCTGACCGGGCGCTATCTCTCGGGCGCCGCCTGCATCGAGGTGCCGCGCGAGCGCCACCGTGTGCCGGCCACGGCCGTTCATAAGAGTCTCAAGATCGTCAATGCGCGGGGCAACAACCTCAAGGGCGTGACGGTGGAGATTCCGGTCGGACTGCTGACCTGCGTGACCGGTGTCTCCGGCTCGGGCAAGAGCACCTTGGTCAATGACACGCTCTATACGGCCGTGGCCAAGAAGCTGTACCAAAGCCATGCCGACCCGGCGCCGCATGACGAGATCGAGGGCCTCGATGCTTTCGACAAGGTCATCAACGTCGACCAGAGCCCGATCGGCCGCACGCCGCGCTCCAACCCGGCCACCTACACCGGTTTGTTCACGCCCATCCGCGAGCTCTTCGCTGAGATGAACACCGCCAAGGAACGCGGTTACGGCCCGGGCCGCTTCAGCTTCAATGTGGCCGGCGGCCGCTGCGAGGCTTGCCAGGGCGACGGCGTGCTCAAGGTCGAGATGCACTTTCTGCCCGACGTTTACGTGCCTTGCGACACCTGCCACGGCAAGCGTTACAACCGCGAAACCCTGGATGTGCTCTACAAGGGCAAGAACATCACCGAAGTGCTGGGCATGACGGTGGAGGACGCCCACCCCTTCTTCAGCGCCGTGCCTTCGCTGGCGCGCAAGCTGCAGACCCTGCTCGATGTGGGCCTGGGCTATGTCAAGCTGGGCCAGAGTGCGACCACGCTGTCGGGCGGCGAAGCGCAGCGGGTCAAGCTGGCGCTGGAGCTGTCCAAGCGCGACACCGGCCGCACGCTCTACATCCTCGACGAGCCGACCACCGGCCTGCACTTTGCCGACATCGCGCTCTTGCTCAAGGTCCTGCACCAGTTGCGCGACGCGGGCAACACCATCGTCGTCATCGAGCACAACCTCGACGTCATCAAGACGGCCGACTGGTTGGTGGACATGGGCCCCGAGGGCGGCTCAGGCGGTGGGCAGCTGCTGCTGGCCGGCACGCCCGAAGAGCTGGCTGCTCACGAGGGCAGCCATACGGGGCGCTATCTGAAGCACTTGCTGCCCAAGCGCGGCTGAGCCGAAGTAAAAAAGCCGGTCCATCGCTGGACCGGCTTTCATGGCTTTGGCCTTGGTGATCAGTGGCGGCGGCGGCGCGCGGCGACGAACACCAGGGCCAGCAGTCCAGCGCCAAACATGGCCCAGCTGCTGGGCTCGGGAATGGCCGGCGGGTTGTTGATCACCACGCTGGGCGGCAGCGAGGGCACGCTGAAGCCGCTCGGCGAGGGGCCGGGATTGTTGCCGCTGAAGGTGGGTGGGTTGCTCGGCATCACGCTGCCCGGGGTGGCGCCGCTGCCGCCGTCGAGGCCGCTGTTGGCGCCGCTGGCCAGCTGGGAGAAGCTGTTGCGGCCGCTGTCGGGCCCACCGCCGCCGAGCGCACCGGCCGAAGGCGGGTCCATCTCGAGCTGGCTTTGCGGGTCGTCAATTTCCTGGGCTGCCGAAGCGACGTTGACCGCCGCTGCCGGTGCCGAGGCGCGCGGCGTCAGGCGCTGGATGCGGCTGACGTTGCGGCAGACCGTGGGCACCAGAATGCACTGGCCTTCTTCGCAATAGACCAGCCCGCGTTCTTCGTATTTCTGCGTCCATTTGGCGCGGCTGACCGTCTTGCAGACATTGTTGGCGCCGAAATGCATCTCGCTGATCGTGCTGCCATACATGGCCTTGCTGCCCTTGATCTCGTCGCGCTGGATGGTGACGATTTCGTCGTAATCACGCTTTTGCATGCGCGCCTTGAGCGTGGCACGCACCGCCGCCGGGATGTCTTGGTAGCGGTCCACCGCCGCGACCACATCGCCCATGAAGGGGTTCACGCCGGGCCGATCCCACGAACAGTGGGGCAGCGTGGCGCCGGATGCAGCGAGAGCGAGCGTGGCGAGCAAGGGCATTTGGAATGGTCCGTGGAGCGTGGTGGACGGGTTTCAAGCGTGAAATAGTTCCGCTCGAATTGAAAACCTGTGGCACTGTCAAGAGTGTAGTTACCCTAGGTCGCTCGAACCGGCGCCGCCCCCCTCGACTGGTGGGTCGCGCTGATGCGGATTTCACGGATAGGCGCAACTTGTGGGGTGCGCTCCACGCAGGGCAGCTGTGGCGCCGGTTTTTTCACCCAGCCATAGGGCGCTGGCGGGTCGCGGCCGGTTTCGCTGCTATCGTTCGCGGCAGCAACGCAGTTTCTTGCCATCCCAGCCTTTCCCATGTCTCCAGCCCCCGCCCTCCAGGTGCTCTACGTCGAAGACGACCGCATCAATATCGTCTTGATGGAAGAGGTGTTCCGGCGCCTGCCCGGCTGGCAGCTGCACTGTGCCGAGGACGGCGAGCAAGCCCTGACCCTGCTGGCCGAATCGGCCGCGGGCGGCTTGCCCGACCTGCTGTTGATCGACATGAACCTGCCCGATATGAGCGGCTTGAGCCTGATCGAGGCCTTGCGCGCCGACCCGCGCCTGGCGCTCCTGCCCTGTGTGGCCTTGTCGGCCGATGACCATGCCAGCCAGGTCGAGGCCGCGCGTGCCGCTGGTTTCAGCGATTACTGGGTCAAGCCCATCGATGTGCTGCGTCTGAGCGAGGCCTTGCAGGCCACGGCGGCGCGCATGGCGCGCTGAAACGCGGCCTACGGCGGAGGGACGAAAAAAAGCCCGGCATGCCGGGCTTTGTCATTTTCTGCAGTGCAGCGGCGGTGGCCGGGCATGCCGGCCGCCACCGAAGCCGCATCACTTCAGGTGGCTGTTGATCAGCTTGGTCATCTCAAACATATCGGCCTTGGCCTTGCCGAAGATTTCCTTCAGCTTGGCATCGGCAACGATGATGCGCTTTTGCACTTCGTCCTGCAGCTTGTTGGCCTTGATGTATTCCCAGACCTTCTTGGTCACATCGGTGCGCGGCAGCGGTGCTGCGCCGACGATGGCGGCCAGAGCGGCGCTGGGGGTCAGGGCCTTCATGAACGCCGCATTGGGCGTGCGCTTCTTGGCAGGAGCTGCAGCCTTCTTGGCCGCAGGTGCCTTCTTGGCCGCCGGTGCAGTCTTCTTTGCAGGAGCTGCCTTCTTGGCCGGCGCAGCAGCCTTCTTGGCGGCAGGCGCCGCGGCTACTTTCTTTGCCGGAGCGGCCTTGGTTGCCGGAGCCGCCTTCTTCGCGGGTGCGGCCTTCTTCGCAGTTGCCATTTCAATTCTCTCCATCAAAAGTTGTTGATGTGCCGGGTCCGGGTGAAGGCCGCATAAGCCTTCAATTCTCTCTAGCACCGAGCAGGGATGATGGTACTGCGCACCTATGGCATTGAGAAGGCTTTGCCAGGGGCTGGCACTCGTATCTCACGCGGAAATGACGCTTGTTTACCCTTGGTGTCGCGGGCTTGCGTCATTCAGGGCCCGCCAGTGCGTGTAAACCCGGCGTCGGGCTCGGCGCGCCAGAGCTGCGCAGGGCCGATGTCTGCGAGGGTCTTGCAGCCGCACAAGGCCATGGCGATTTCGAATTCGTCGCGCAGCAGACGCAGCGCGCGCGCCACGCCGAGCGCGCCGGCGGTGGCCAGAGCATGGATGTAGGGCCGGCCCAGCAGCACTGCATCCGCCCCCAGGGCCAGGGCTTTCAGCACATCGCTGCCGCGGCGGATGCCACCGTCGACCAGCAAGGGTAGCTCGGGCCCGACCGCAGCGCGCACACGCGGCAGCAGCGCGGCGGTGGGCGGCAGCGTGTCCAGCGTGCGGCCGCCGTGGTTGGAGACAATCAGGCCGGCCACACCGCGCGCCACCGCCTCGCGCGCGTCTTCGGGGTGGTTGGCGCCCTTGAGCAGCAGGGGCAGATGGCTGTGCGCGCGCAACCAGTCGATCTCGGCCCAGGTGGCGGCGCGCGGCATCAGGCCGTCGAACAGCTCGCTCTGGCCCGGCTGCAAGTTCAGGGGCTTCTTGATGCCGCCGAGGTTGACCGCTCGGATCTCGGCCGGCAGCTGGAAGCCGGCGCGGCGCTCGCGGTCACGCGCACCATGCACGGGCGCATCGACGGTCAGCACCAAGGCTTGAAAGCCCGCCGCCTCGACACGGCGCAGCAGCTGCAACATGAAGTCGCGGTCGTCGCGCCAGTAGAGCTGGAACCACAGCGGGCCGCTGCTGGGCTCGTCGTGAAAGGCCTGGGCAATCGCCTCCATCGGCATGCTGGACTGCGCGCTCAGCACCATGCCGGCTTGTTGAGCAGCGGCGGCGTAGGCGCTGGCCAGCTCGCCATCGGCATGGGCCAGGCGCTGGTAGGCGATGGGGGCCAGCAGGATGGGGTGGGCCAGGGTCCGGCCCAGCAACTCACTGCGGGTGTGGCCACCGGCCAGATCGCGCAGCACGCGCGGCTGCAGCTGGATGGCATCCCAGGCGCTGCGGTTGCCGCGCAGCGTGATTTCGTCGCCAGCGCCGCCGTTCAGGTAAGCCCAGTGCTCGGGCGCGACGGCGGCCTGGCCATGGGCCTCGAAATCTGCGAGGTTGGCGATGCCGGCGGGAATGTCCTGCAGCGGCGAGAGTTCGGGCTGGGTGGTGCTCATGTGTCGGCCCACATGCGCAAGAGGTTGTGGTACGTGCCGGTCAGCTGGACGGCGGCGTCACCATCGCCGTGCTCGCTGCGCAGCTGCATCAAGGCCTGGTCCATCTCGAACAAAAGGCGGCGCTGTTCGTCGCTGCGCACCATGCTCTCGATCCAGAAGAAGCTGGCCAGGCGCGCGCCGCGCGTGACCGGCTCGACCCGGTGCACGCTGGTGCCGGGGTAAAGCACGGCGTCGCCGGCGGCCAGCTTGACGCGCTGCTCGCCGTAGGTGTCGGCGATCACCAGCTCGCCGCCCTCGTACTCCTCGGGTCCGCTGAGGAAGACGGTGCAGGAGATGTCGGTGCGCACCCGCTGGCCCGTGCCGGGCACATAGCGGATCGCCTGGTCGATGTGATTGCCGTAGGTGTTGGCCTCGCCGGCATAGCGGTTGAACATGGGCGGCAGCAGGCGCTTGGGCAGGGCGGCGGAGAAGAAGGTCGCGTGGCCCTCCAGCGCTTTCAGCAGCAAGGCCTGCAGCGCGCGCGCCGATTCGCTGCCTAGCAGGAGCTGCTGGTTGTTCTTGACCTGCGCGGCTTGTGCACCGGCGGTGTTGCGGCCGTCTTGCCAGTCGGCTTGGTCCAAGAGACTGCGGGCTTGCTCCAAGTCCGCGGGGCTCAGGAGCTCGGCGATTTTCAACAGCATGGTGATCAGGGTAAAGATGAAAAAAAGCCCGAGCGAACCCGGGCCTCTCAAATCACAAGCGGACCATGGGTCAGAACTTGTAGCTGCCGGTCAAGGCAAAGGTGCGGCCCTTGCCCGGCACATAGTGTCCGGTGTAAACCGTTTCGGCGTAGAGCTTGTCGGTGACATTGTTGAGGTTGGCGCGCAGCGTCAGCTTGTCCTTGAGCAACTCGTACTCGGCCAGCAGGCTCAGCGTGGCGAACTTCGGCACGTAGAAGCCCGGGTTGCGGTTGGGTTGGTAGCCGCTGCGCGCCGTCACGCCACCGCCGACACGGATCTGCGGCGTGATCTTGTAGGTCGTAAACACCGTGCCCGAGTGGCGCGGCGTCAGCGAGGGGCGGGTGCCCTGGCCTTCGGAGCCGGCCACGCCGACGTCGATATTGGCGTTCGGGATGTAGGTGTAGGACGCGAAGATCTCCCAGTCGGCGTTGATGCGGCCCATCACGTCGTACTCAAAGCCCGAGGCATGGCGCTTGCCCGAGAGCGTGACCAGGTCGGTCAGCGGGTCGGTGTTGCGCTCATGGGTCTTGGTGCTCCGGAACAGGGCGAAGCGATGGCTGAGCTTGCCCTCGTTGGTTTCGATCTTGGCGCCCAACTCGATATTGACGGCCTTCTCGGGCGGGATGTTGACGTTCGCCGGGCTCAGCGAATAGGTGTCACCCGAGGTATTGAAGGAGGTGGCACCGCCGAAGTGGAAGGACATGGTCTCGGTCGGCTGGAACAGCACGGCCGCACGCTTGCTCCACTGGCTGATGTTCATGCGGTAGCTGGCCATGGTCTCCGGGCCGGCCGCCTGACCGGGGATGCTGAAGGTGTCGTAGTCGCCGCGCACCTTGTCGTAGCGCAGGCCGGCCAGCAGCTTCCATTGCGGGGTCAGTGCCAGCAGATCCTGGGCGTACACACCGTAGGCACGCGAGGTGTACTCGTTGGCCTTGCGCATCGCGCGTTGCGACTCGTCGATCCAGGCGCCGTCGTTGGGGCGGCCGATGGTGGTGGTGGGCTTGCTCAGGTTGACGCCGCCTTGCGCGGCGCTGCGGGCGGCGTAGACCTGCTTCTTCTCTTCGGAAGCGTCCACACCCGCTTGCACCTTGTGCTCTAGGCCCAGCCATTTGAACTTGCCGTCCAGATCGCTCTGCACGCTCAGGGTCTGCATGTCCTGGGTCTTCAGGTGGGTGCCACGGCCGACCACGGTGTTCGGGCCGAAGGTCTCCAGCGTGACGGGCTTGCCGCCCGGCTGCAGGTTGGCGGCGGCGAAGCGCACGGTGCCCGAGCGTTGGTCGCGGCTGTAGTCGGCCTTGCGCACGGTGGTCACCAACTCGGTGTTCTGGTCGAAGCGGTGGATGTGCTTGAGCACAGCCCAGCCGGCGCTGCCCTTGTTCACATCGCTGGCCATGCCGTAGTAGGAGGCGGGGTCGATGGGCAGCAAGGTGATGTCTGCCGTCGGCGAGGTGGCGGTCGGGCGGATCCAGGGCATGCCGTAGTTCATGCCGTTTTCGTTGTTCAGGTAGTAGGCGCTGAAGGAGAACTCGTCGCGCTCGCCGATGCCCGTGCGGTAGTTGCCGGCAATGCCTTGCTTGTCGATCTTGGCGCCGGCGCCGTCGTTCTCGGCGGCGTTGAACATCACGCCGACACGTGCGGCCGACGAGTCACCGAGCCGCACATTGAAATCGCCCACGGTGCGGACCAGGCTGTTGCTGCCGACGCTGGCGCTGATTTCGTTGACGTCGATCAGGCGGGCTTCCTTGCTGACCTGGTTGACCGCACCGCCGGTCGAACCGCGGCCGAACAGCAGCGATGCCGAGCCGCGCAACAACTCCACGC
Source organism: Paucibacter sp. DJ2R-2 (assembly GCF_025717675.1). GTDB lineage: Bacteria > Pseudomonadota > Gammaproteobacteria > Burkholderiales > Burkholderiaceae_C > Paucibacter_A. The sequence continues at coordinate 1,201,146 of NZ_JAJIRT010000001.1, read as the reverse complement.
GGTCCTGGAAGAAGGTGTCGCGCTCGTAGAAGGCCGGGTCGCGCATGCCGTCGATGAAGACATCGCCGGTGGCTTGCAGCGAGAAGCCACGCAGGCGGATGTCTTCTTCGCCACCTTCGGCGGCCATGAAGGTGATGCCGGCGGTGTTCTTGAGCACGTCTTTCAGATTGTCCAGATTGCGGTCATTCATCAGCTTCTCGGTCACCACGGTGACCGATTGCGGAATGTCGCGCAGTTCTTGCTTGCCCTTGCCGATGCGGCTGTCGGTGGCTTGGTAGGCGTCCATGCCCGTGGGTTCGGCGCTGGCCTTGGTGCGCACGATGGGCAGGGCGTTCTCGGCCTTGGCCGGTTCGGCCGGCGGCGTGGCGGTCTGGGCCAGGCTGGCGCTGGCCAGGCCGAAACCGGCGGCCAGGGCACCCAGGGGCAGCAGCGCTTGACGGGACTTGAGGCGGGTCATGGGAGGTACTCCTGAATCATTCAATCAATCAATGTGGAACATGGCGCAGCCCAGCCCCGAGCTTTGGTGGCTTCGGGCGAGCTGCGAATCCGTAAGGTGTGGCGGGCTGGCTCGCAGGCGCGAGCTGGCTGGCTTCAGAAAAAAACAGGGGGGGCGCCGCAAGCTGCGGGCTGGTCGAGCGGGGCTGTTGCGGGCTAACGCTCCAACTCGTAGGACAGCTGGGCGATGGTTTCCCACTCGACGGGCTGGCCTTGCAGCAGATAGGGCGAGAAGCGTGCGCTCTTGATGTCTTCCAGTGCCGCCTTGTCCAGGCGCTCGAAGCCGGAACTCTTTTTGACGGAGGCGTCCTTGAGCCGGCCTTGGGCATCGACCAGGATGCGCAGCTGCACCAGGCCTTGCTCACCCGCGCGGCGCGACAGCAGGGGCATGTTCAGCCGCGGCTCGGCCAGGTAGCGCACGGCGTTGGGTGGAATCTGGTGCACGGCGGGTGGCGCCGGCGGGGTGACCACAGCCAGCACCGGTGCCGGGTTCGGCGCGGCAGCGGCCGTTTGCGCCTGGGCGCGGGCGGCCGGCGGTTCGTTGCTGATGATCTGGGCTGCCATGGGCGCCGGGGCGGTGACGGGCGGCGTCACCAGGGGCGGAATCACCGGCGCCGGCATGGGCGCCAGCTTGGGCAGATGGGGGGCCGGCGGCGTGGGCAGCGGTGCCGGGGCCGTGGGCTTGGCGGGGGTGGCGATCAGGCTGACCTGAATCGGCGCCGGCTTTTCCGGCGCGGGCAACACCCGGCGCACTATCAGCCCGGCGCCGAACAGCAGATGCAGGCCCAGCACCGCCAGCAGAAAGCCACGCTTGCGGCGTGCGGCTTGCGGGTCGACGGGCAAACCCATGGACTGCAGCATGGGTGGGCCGGCCGGCTTTGTGGGCTTGCTGGCTGAGTTGCTCGACTTGTGACTCGCCACAAAGCCGGCCTGACCGGCCGACGCCGGGACGCCGAGGGAGATGGGGCTGAGGAGTGCGGAGGTCACAAGGTGGAGGCCGCGCGAGGCTGCGGCAGATCAATCAAACTGATGAAGATCTTAACACTAATGAGAACAATTCTTATTTGATTTCATTGATTGAATGGATTGGGTGGACATGAAAAAACCCCGGGCGCGGGCGGCGGCCGGGGTTTTTCTGAGGCCGGCCACCGCAGGGGTGGCGCGGGCGCTCGGGCCGGGGATTACTCGGCCTTGGGGCTGATGCGTGGCGCGGTGCGCAGGCTCCAGACCATGGTCACGGCCAGGATGGCCACCACCACGCCGAGCGACAGCAGCACCGGGATCTTGATCACATCGATCAGCATCATCTTGGTGCCGATGAAGGCCAGCACCACAGCCAGGCCGTAGCTCAGCAGGTGGAATTTCGTGGCCATGGCCGCCAGCAGGAAGTACATGGCGCGCAGGCCCAGGATGGCGAAGATGTTGGAGGTCAGGACGATGAAGGGGTCGTTGGTGATGGCGAAGATGGCCGGGATCGAGTCGACCGCGAAGATCACATCCGTCATACCGACCAGGGCGATCACCAGCAGCAGGGGCGTGGCCATGCGCTTGCCGTTCTGCACGGTGAAGAAGCGCTCGCCGTCAAAGCGGTCGCTGACCGGCATGGTGCGGCGCAGCAGCTTCAGTGCCGGGTTGGCTTCCAGATCCGGCTCCTGGCCGGCGGCCCACCACATCTTGATGCCGGTGATCAGCAAGAAGGCGCCGAACAGATAGAGCACCCAGTGGAACTCGGCAATCAGCCAGCCACCCACCAGAATCATGACCGTGCGCAGCACGATGGCGCCGATGATGCCGTACATCAGCACCCGCTTCTGATACGCCGGGGGCACCGAGAAGTAGGTGAAGATCATCAGGAAGACAAAGATGTTGTCCACCGCCAGCGACTTCTCGATCAGATAGCCGGTCAGGAACTCCAGCGCCTTGGTATTGGCCAGGGCGACATCACCGGAGGTGTCTTTGACGGCCCACCAGAACAGACCGTTGAAGGCCATGCTCAAGGCCACCCAGACCAGAGACCAGTTGATGGCCTCCTTGACCGACACCTCATGCGCGCCCTGCTTGCGCAGCACCACGAAGTCGACAAAGAGGGCGACCAGGACGGAGCCGCCAAAGAAAAACCATAGCCACAGGGGCGCAATCGTGCTCATGAAGAAGAGACTCCCGCAAGAAATGTTGAACTCAACTGCTCACCGCTTCGGTGGGGCCCAAGAATAGAGCCAAACCAAGGCGGGAACAGCGCGTGTTGCACCGAAAGGTCTTGCGGGACGGGAGGTGTATGTTGGACCAGGGCGGTCTCACCTTCCAGCTGCGGGGCCCGGGTGTTCTTGGCAGAAGCACCGTACTGACGGACCGTCGCCACGGCGCGGTGCCGTGTAGCTACTCCCCTTGCGGATGGTGGCATTGTGCCAGGGTTGGGCAAGGTCTGACCCCGTCATGTGGTCAATGACTGTACAAAGTCATGATTCTTGCGTGGCAATGGGTTTAATCTCGCGGCCATCGCAGCTTGCCTGCCCCGGCCTCACCCTCGCACCCAGACCATGTTCAAAACCCTGATTCGCTGGCTCCTGCTCGCTGCTGCCCTCTTGCTGGTCGCGCATCTCTACCCAGGTGTTGTGGTCAAGAGCTTCAGCTCCGCCCTGATCGCGGCTTTGGTGTTGGGCTTGCTCAACACCTTGTTGCGGCCGATTCTGGTGCTGCTGACCTTGCCGGTCACGGTGATCAGCCTGGGGCTGTTCCTGTTCGTCATCAATGCCCTGATGTTCTGGGCGGCCGCGCATCTGCTGGAAGGGCTGGCGGTTGAGAGCTTCTTTGCCGCCCTGGTCGGCTCCTTGATCTACAGCCTTTGCGGCATGGGTATTGATGTTCTGATGGAGCGCATCTTCCCGCCCCAAGATTAAGAACCTTTCAGGGCAACTCGGCGCCGGGCGGAATGCCGCGCGGGTACATATCGCTGAGTATCTGCCGCCGTTCGTACAACATGGTGCGCAGGCGCGCATCGATGACGGAGGCCTCCACCGGGTCGGCGTCGCGGCCTCGCGACTGGCGCAAACCCGAGCGCATGCGGTCGATGGCGCCGCCCAGGTCGCCCATGGCATAGCGTGCTTCGCCCTGAGCGCGCACGGCGCGCAGGGGCTGCTCCAGCTTTTCCCACAAGAGGCCCAGCTGGCTCCAGGCCAGCACATCCTTGGGATTGAGGCTGACCCAGGTTTGCAGCGCATCGGCCACTTCGCGGGCTGAATCGGGCCCGCGCGGGTCCACCAGGGCCAGGCGGCTGCGTTCCATCAGCAGCGGCCGGCTCTTTTCCCGGGGCAGGCTGTCCAGCGCCGCGAAGCCTTCGCCAGTGCGCGCCTGGGCTTGGGCCAGCTCGGCCCGCAGATAGTGCAGCAGGCGCAGCGCTTTCGGGTCATTGCCCAGCTGCTGCAACTGCTGTTCGGCGCTCTCCAGGGCGCGCGCGGCGCGCGGGAAATCGCGCATCTTGATCGAGGCCAAGCAGCTGGTGTAGCGCGCACTGAGCTGCTCGAAGCCCCGGCCCACGGTCGGGCCGCGCTGCTCGCGCGCACCGGCGTCGAGGTTCTGCAGCTGCGCCCAGACCTCGGCGCGCGGGTCCATCAGCACGCGCGAACGTGCGGCCATCAGCGCATGCTCGGCCAGGTTGATCGGGCGTTGAAAATCGCCCGCCCCCAGCCGGGTGCGCGCATCGCCGATGCGTTCGCTGGTCAGAGGGTGGGTGCGCAGATAGGGGTAGCTGCCCGAATCCATCAGGTGGTGGGCCTGCTCCATCTTCTCGAACATGCTGAACATGCCCGAGGGTGTGTATCCGGCAGAGCTGAGCACCTGGAAGCCGACGCGGTCTGCCTCGCGTTCCATATCGCGCGAAAAGTTGAGCGAGGCCTGAGCGGCCAGGGCCTGCGGGCCGACGATGGCGGCATTGGCCGCGTCGATGCTGCCGCTGCGCGAGGCCGCGATCAGGCCGGCCAGCATGGCCGCCATGGCCAGCATGCTGTTGCGCGAGTCGCCGGCAATGCGGCGGGCAATGTGGCGCTGGGTCACATGCGAGAGCTCATGGGCCAGCACCGAGGCCAGCTCATCGCGCGAGCTGGTCATGGCGATCAGCCCCAGGTGCACGCCGACAAAGCCGCCGGGCAGGGCGAAAGCATTGACCGAGCGGTCGCGCACCAGAAAGATTTCCCAGGCGAAACGGTCGATGGTCTCGTCGCTGATATTGCCGAGCAGCTTGGCCGAGACGACCAAGGGGTCCCAGATGCCGAGCAGGTATTCCTGCAGCAGCGGGTCGTCGAGGAAATCGGGGTCCGGCCGGATCTGCCGCATCACCTGGTCACCCAGATGGCGCTCGCTGCCGACATCGAGGTCTTGCGACACCGAATCGCCCAGCGAAGGCAGCGCCACCTGGGCCTGGCCGGCAGGGCTGCTGCACAGCAGGCAGCTGGCGGCGATGGCGAGCAGGCTGCGCCGCAGGCCGGAGCCACGGGGCGAGCGAGAGTCGGTGCGGATGCGCATGTTCAACAACAGAAGTCTCCGAGGGCCGCGATACAGGAAGCGGCTCACTATGATGCCGCTTTATCGCCGCGCCACATTGCCGCATTGTTGCCGGTGCTGCGGCCTGCGCCCATCTGGTCTTTCCCTCGCCTCTACCGAATCCGCTGCCATGAGCTCTCCACTGACCCATTTCGACGCCCAAGGCCAAGCCCATATGGTCGATGTCGCGGCCAAGGACGTGACCCACCGTATCGCCCGCGCCAGCGGCCGCATCGTCATGCAGGCCGCCACCCTGGCCCTGATCACAGGCGGCACGGCCAAGAAAGGTGATGTGCTCGGCATTGCCCGCATCGCCGCCATCCAGGCCGCCAAGCGCACCGCCGACCTGATCCCCTTGTGCCACCCCCTGCCCCTGACCCGCGTGGCTGTCGAGTTTGAAATCGACGCCGCCGAGAACGCCGTGCACTGCAGCGCCCAGGTCGAAACCCTGGGCCGCACCGGCGTCGAAATGGAGGCCCTGACCGCCGTCCAGATCGGCCTGCTGACCATCTACGACATGTGCAAAGCCGCCGACCGCGGCATGGTCATGGGGCAGATCCGGGTGCTGGAGAAGCATGGGGGGAAGAGTGGGGATTGGGTGGCTGCGGTTTGAGGCCGGCATGAAGCAGGAACTGGCTTCATCGCAGACGCCGGCCCGCAGGCCTCGCATCACCGCCGCTCATTGGGCGATCCTCGCAGGGCTTCTGCTGCTGGGCTTGTTGTTCAACAAGCTGCTGGGTCGTGTGGATGTGACTTTTGAGAGCAGTGCTGGCCAATGGGCGGACAGCGAAATCCTCTACAAAGGCGTCGACTTCGAGCTCATCGAGCGACGCTTCCGGGCCGCGTGCCCGAAGACCTCAGCCTCACTGGTCCGCACCACGGCCTTCAACTGGTACAACCCCTTCGCCTGGCCGAGCTGGTACACCGATCCCAAGTGGCGAGTGCCCTACCAGGCGCCGCGCCAGACCGAAGCTTGGGGTTCCGGCCGGGCCTTCAGCTGCCCTGACTGAGCTGTAGGTAGGCCGCGCGCGCCTCAGCGCATCTCCCGCCAATCCACCACCCGGCTCGGCGCCTGGCATTGGAAGGGCTGTTCGGCTTCGCTGAGCCCGGCCTGCTGGCATTCGGCCAGCCACTCCTCGGAGACCGGGTAGTGGAACTCGCGCAGGCGCTGCACCACATGGCGTGCGCGCTCGTCGTCACCGACCGCGTGCAGGGACTTGGCCCAGGCCATCATCAGGCGCACATCGATCAGGTTGTGCGCGGTGCTGCGCGTGGCGGCCAGGGCCGCTGCGCCCGGCGGGCCGCTGGTGGCGGCGGCGTAGTCGGCCTGGGTGGCAAAGAAGATCGAGCGCCGGCCCTCTTCGATGCGGGTGTTCAGCGGCCGCGCATCGGCGCCCGGCAGGTAGATGGCAACCACACGCAGATAGTCCCAGCCCGCCAGCAGGCTGCCGCCCAGCAGCAAAGCGCCGACCAAGCCGACCGCTGGCAGGGACTTGCCTGGACCGGCACCGTCTGGTGTTGTTGTTTGCGCCGATGCGCGGCCCAGGGCCAGTCCGAGCATGAAGGCGGTGGGCAGCAGGAAGTAGGCGTACCAGAGCGGGTACTCGAGCAGGCTGTGCAGGCCGATCATCAGCACCAGCATGAAGGCGCAGCGGCGCGCCACGCCGTCTTCGCCACTGGCCGCGCGGCTCAGACGCAGAGCCTGCCATAGCGACCAGCCCAGCAGCCCCAGGATCAGGCCGGCCAGCGGCAGGCCCAGCTCGACGGCCAGTTGCATGGCGATGTTGTGGGTGTGGTCGAAAAAGGCCACCGGGCGCTTGGGGAACTCGCTCATGCTCCAGGCCAGGTTGAATTCACCCCAGCCCACGCCGCTCAAGGGGTTGAGCTTGAGCAGCTCCCAGGCGTTGAGCAGGATGGCGATGCGCGAGGGCGAGCCCGCGCCCTCGCTGAGGCGAGACTCGGCGCCGAAGGCATGGGCGCCGTGGCTGGCCCAGATCGACATCAGCCACCAGCTCAGCACCAGCATCAGCGGCGTGGCCAGCAGGCTGAGGCGGGCATCTCGCTCCAGCTTGCGGTCCAGGATGCCCCAGAGCGCCAGGATCAGCACGCCGATCATGCCGGTGCGAGACGCCGTCAGCACCACTGCAAAGACGAAACCGAAGAGCAGCAGGGGCAAGGCCAGGCGGCCGCCAGCAAAGGCGAAGCGCCGCTGGTTGCCGAGGAACACGGCCGCCACGCTGGCCCACATCAAGAGGCTGGCGAGGTGGTTGGGCTGGCGCATATTGCCGACGGCACGGCCGGGCACGCCCGAACGGGCGATCAGCGTGCCATCGGCCAGGCTGGGCGCGAACACCTGCACCACGCTGACCAGCAGGCTCAGCAGGCCGGCCATCAACAGGCCCCAGCACAAGGCCTCGAACCAGGCCGCGCGCTGGCCCCCCCGCAAGCCCTGGCCGACCCAGAGCAGGGCCAGGGCCGCGGCGATCATGCCGCTGTTCGCAAGGGCCAGGGACAGCGGCAGGCCGGCCCAGGCCCAAGCCTGCCAGGGCGCCGCCAGCAGCAGCAGCAGGGCCCAGACAGCCGGCCCATGCTGGCGCTGCAGCGCGCCGGCCCCGAGTTCGCTGCGCAGGGCCAGCAACACCAGGCCCCAGGCACCGAGTGCGGCCAGCTGGTTGAACAAGGTGGCGGACGGCGTCAGGCTGAAGGCGACCAAGGGCGGCACAGCGTTGGCCAGCAGCAGGGCGATCACGCAGAGCGGGCCGATTGGCGCCGCCAGCGCGGCGGCTTGTGGAGTGGAGTGGGCGGACGACATGGGGCCGAATCATCACATGAGTCGCTGCAGTGCCCTGGCTAAGATGGCGCTTTCGGCGGGCGCCTCGTTTCGGCGCCTGCTCCTCGTACTGCAAGCACTCATGCATATCGACTGGCCCTCCTTCACTCCTTTACATGCCTTGCTCGGCGGCCTGCTGATCGGCCTGGCCGCGGCTTTGTTCCTGCTGGGCAATGGCCGCATCGCTGGCATTGCCGGCATTCTGGCCAGCCCCTGGCGGGCGCTGCGGCAGCGCGGCTGGGCGGGCTTCAGCGGCGCGGCCGAGCGCTCGCGCCTGATGTTTCTGGCCGGCCTGCTGCTGGCGCCCTGGGCCTGGCGCTTGTTTGCGCCTTGGCCGGGCCTGACGGTCGATGTGGGCCCGCTGGGCCTGGTGCTGGCCGGCCTGCTGGTGGGTGTGGGCGTGCGCATGGGCAATGGCTGCACCAGCGGGCATGGAGTCTGCGGGCTGAGCCGGCTGTCGCTGCGCTCGCTGGCCAATGTCCTGGTCTTCATGGCCGCGGGTTTCGCCACCGTGTGGCTGATGCGCCATGGCTTGGCGTGATTGACTGATTGAATGATGGATCGGCTGTTCTCGGAGCGACGCGTATGTCTGCATTGATTCGCCACCTCCTGGCTTTGGCCAGCGGTTTGCTCTTCGGCCTGGGCCTGATCGTCGGCGGCATGAGCGACCCGGCCAAGGTCAAAGGCTTTCTCGACCTCTTCGGCGCCTGGGACCCCAGCCTGGCCCTGGTCATGGGCGGCGCCGTGGCCGTGGGCCTGATCGCCTTTGCCCGCGCCGCGCGGCGAGAGCGCGCTTGGACCGGCGAGGCCATGGAGCTGCCGCCGCCCGGCCATGTCGATGGGCGGCTGCTGCTGGGCGGCTTGCTGTTCGGCGTGGGCTGGGGTATCGCGGGCTTTTGCCCGGGGCCGGCCCTAGTCGCCCTGGGCGCGCTCAGCGCCGGCAGTGAATCCGCCTTGATCTTTGTCGCCTCCATGCTTGCCGGCATGTGGTTTCATGACCGCTTTCTTGCGAGAGCTGTCTGAGCGATCGGCCGATTTCTCGCTGTTTTCCTGTGAATTGCGTTTTCCACCAACCCACACCCGGGGGTGTTCCCATGCTTGTCTTCCGTCAGCTTTTTGACCCTGTCTCGTCCACCTACACCTACCTGCTCGGCGATGCCGAGGCCGGCGAGGCGGTCTTGATCGACCCGGTGTTCGAGCACCACCGCCGCGACAGCGCCCTGCTGCGCGAGCTGGGCCTGCGCCTGCTGGCCACGCTGGATACGCATGTCCATGCCGACCATGTCACCGGCGCCTGGTTGATGAAGCAGAGCTGCGGCAGCCAGATCCTGTTGTCCGAGCATGCCGGCGCCAGTCCGGTGGACCGGCCGCTGCGCCATGGTGACCGGGTTGCTTTTGGCCGCCGCTACCTGGAAGTCCGCGCCACGCCCGGTCACACCAACGGTTGCCTGAGCTATGTGCTGGATGACTTGAGCATGGCCTTCACCGGCGACAGCCTTTTGATCCGCGGCTGCGGCCGCACGGATTTCCAGCAAGGCAGCCCCGGCCAGCTGTTCCGCTCGGTGCGCGAGCAGATCTTGAGCCTGCCCCAGACCTGCCTGCTCTACCCTGGCCATGACTACCGCGGCCTCACGGTCACCAGCGTGGCCGAGGAGCTCCGCTACAACCCGCGCCTGGGCGGCGACGCCAACGAGGGCGATTTCGCCGGCTATATGAACCACCTGGGCCTGCCCCACCCCAAGCAGATGGACATCGCCGTGCCTGCCAATCTGTGCTGCGGCCAGCCCGGCGCGCATGGCGCCGAAGGCCAGGACAGCAGCTGGGCGCCACTGACCTTCAGTTTCAGCGGCATCTGGGAAATCCAGGCCGCCAGCCTGGCCGAGCGCCTGGCCGAAGCCCGCAGTGGCGAACTGCAGCTGATCGATGTGCGCGAAGCCCCCGAGTTCACCGACGCCCTGGGCCACATCCCGGGCGCCCGCCTGCTGCCCCTGTCCGAATTGAGCGCCCGTATGGCAGCCGAAATCGACCCCACGCGCCCCGTCGTCGCCGTCTGCCGCTCCGGCACCCGCTCGGCCCAGGCCACGGTGCTGCTGCAGAAATCGGGCTGCAAGCGTGTGGCCAATTTGGCGGGGGGGATGTTGCGCTGGCGGGCGGAGAGGCTGCCGGTGGAGGGTGGGGTGGATTGATTGAACGTGGGGAAGAGCAGAAGGCAACTGGCCAGCGCTCAGAACAGCGATGGGTACCGCTGGTAAACAACAATGTAGATGCCAATGGCGACCTCTAGCGCGCCAACAAGTACCGCCGGTAGTCCTTCAACGACGCGATGGTCGTCCCCGTCTTCCGAGCCCCTGAGCTTAGCTTCTTGCTTGAGGATGCTCCTTACGCCCAAGGCAATGGCAGCCAGGCCGAAAAGCAACATGATCAGCTTGAGGAGCATGGTCTTGGCCAACTTTCGTTTTAGAGCGAATCGCCAAGCCTAAGCGAGTTATCTACGGATTTGAGGCCTGAACCCATGATGCGCGGTCTGGTCCTCCTTGCGTTGCCGTCGTTCAGAACACAGCTCTACAAATGAAAAATGACCCCGAAGGGTCAGGTCTTGCTCATGGAGCTTGAAACGATGGATAGTCTTCGTAGATGGGCTAGGCCTCAGCTCTCTTTGTGGCCAATCCGCGCCTCGTCCGAGTCAAGGTTAGTGCAGCCAGGGCAATGCCAAGAATTGCGGTGGTTGAAGGTTCCGGGACGATGAACGTACCACGGAAGTATGTGGAGGGACCATAGCTAGTTCCTCCGAGACCGATGTCGACAAAGTCCTTGCCAAATGACAGCGTATACCCAAGCAGATTTGAATCTGCGAGAAGGCTGAACGAACTGAAGCTAGATCCTGGCGCGAAGTCCAGATCAGATAGACGCAAGACGATGCCATCTTGCCAGCCTGCAGTCGAAATAAACAAGATCTCGAAGCCAGCGCCGTCAACGTCTATGGTGAAGGAGGACGAGTATTGCTTCTTGTCCGCGTCGCCTTCAACGACTTGGAAAGGCGAATCAAGGCCGTAGCCCGTAATGCGACCGAGCCCGTAGCCTGTATCGATGGTTCTGAGCATAGCAACGTCAACGAAATCACCCGTCAATGGACCCGCAGATGCGAACCCGCTATGGAGCGCTCCAAGTACCGACGCGACGATAAGATTCTTGACCTTCACTCTTAATCTCCCTTTGGTTCTGAACTGAAAATTCTCGTCGATGCTGCCACCAGGCAGTACCCGTAGCTCGGGGATTCTTCCCGTCTTAGGGACGGTTCACCAAGAAGAGTTCGAATCCTTGGCGGCGCCTCATGTGCCCGCGGGGTCAGTCCTCCAACTTCATGGGATTTCGGCCTAACCCTCAGATTTCGCTCACCAGGGGAACGAACAGCGCTAGCCTCAAAGCGTCCTCCCCATTGCCGAGGCCTTCAAAACGAACCTCGCTCGGGTGCCTCCCCCCATGCCTCCGGTCTCGGTGCCCACGATGCGTCCGGCTCCCGCTCCAGAATCGCGCAGACCGCCGCTCCTAAATCGATGCCCAGGTGAAGCTGAGCCGCTGCCGCAGCCCCATCCGCTAAGTTGGCAGCGAGCGCAAACTGGCGGAACGTTTGCCAATCGGCGGCGAACTGAGACACCAGCACTTTGGCCAGGTCGTAGGACAGCTCGTTCCCATCGTCGTTCCGGAGAAAGGATTTGCCGGACCAGAACTCTTGAATCTCCGCAGCCCCCCAAAACTTCAGATGACGGGCGTGCAAATCCCAAGGGTTGCTTGGGGCTTGTGGTGGAGGGCACAGCCGCAGTTCCGTGTTGACGGCCAGGCCTTCGTTCAGCCACGCAGGGATGGGCAAGTGGCTCAGGCAGGCATGGGTCAGCTCATGCGCGATGACCGGCTCCACCGAGCGAAGGTCGGCTTTCACCGTCACAAAGTGGCCGCAGCCTCCGTCGATGTACATGCCGCTGCTGGCCGCAAACTCTCCGGCCTCGGGGTAGTAGTGCGCGACATAACGGTAGTAGCTGTCGTCATCATCGAAGACGATCAGGATGTCATGACCCCACTCTGGCGCTGCAGCCAGCCCCTGCAGCAGATGGACGATCCGCTGCACGGTCTTGCTCACGAAGCTCAGCGTCGCTGCCGCCACATGCTCGGGCAGGGTGGAGATCAGCAGGGCCGAGCCTTGTGATCGCAAGCGGTAGGCCGGCCCCAGGGCGCGGCAGAGGTGCTGCAGCCAAGCCTGTTCGCAAGCGGCCCAGGCCTGCGCCTTGGCGGCCTCGGTTGGCACGTTGGCAATCCAGCGATTCACCGCGTCCCAATCCGTGAGCGGGAAGCCGCCAGCATCGATCAGCGCTGCCGACAGATCGAAAGGTTCAGCGCCCGGTGCGTGGATCACAGCTGGCGGCGGCGCCTGCGCATCTGTCTCCGCATCGGAGTCAGCTCGCACTGCAGCTTTGTCTTTCGTGGTGCCGATCAGGGTTTTCAGAAGTTTGAGCATGGGTGCGAAAGCGCTGATTGCCTCGGGCGCGGATCATGCCTGCTTCGGAGCCTGCCCATCGCCGCTCTTTCGTTCTTCACACCCTCGCCGCTGGCCTCGTTCGATAGAAAGTCACCGGCTCGGCCTTCAGCTGCTTGAGCACGTTCTTGCGCATGGCGCCGACCACATGCATCTCGCAGGGCTTGCAGTCGAAGCGCAGGGTCAGGCGGTCGTCGCCATGCTGCAGCACCAGGGGCTCGGCGCGCACCGTGCCTTGCACGCCGGTCACGCCCTTGGCCTGCTTGGGGCAGAGGCTCAGGCTCCAGCGCACGCAGTGCTTGGTGATCATGAGGCTGACTTCGCCCAGCTCCTCGTGGCTCTCGTAAGCCGCGCCAACGAGCCTGACGCCATGCTTGGCGTAGAAGGCGGCGGCCTGGCTGTTGTAGACATTGGCCAGGTAGCTGAGCGTGTCTTCGGGGTAGGGCACGGGCGGCTCCACCGGCGTGGCGCGGGGCAGGCGCTCGAAGGCCTGGGCGCGGGCTTCTTCGAGTGCGCTGACGGCTTCGCGGCGCAGCTGATTGACCAAAGAGGCGGGGAGAAAACAGCTCTCGCGCCAGGCCAGGCGCACGCGCCGGGTTTCGAAGATGGTGGTGCCCAGCTTGCTCAGCTGATCCTTGAGCGTGGCGTCGGCCTGCTTGGCATCGCGCGCGGGCTCGTGGGCATGCTGGACGCGGGCCACGCCGCGGTGGCCGTCTTCGTCTTTGAGGCTGAGCTCGAAGCCGGGCTGGCCGTCCACCCAGGTCTGGGCCAGGCTCAGGTCCACGGCGATGCGGCGTTCGGCAGAGGGTTTGGCGAGCAGGCGCTCCCAGGCCATGTCGCGGTTGCGGCTCAGGGCCAGATCGCGGCGCAGGTCTTTGAGCTCGGTCACGCTTTGGGCTTCCTGATTGCCGTGCAGATTGGGCGTCACGCGCCAGCGGGTGCCGCCCAGGGGCTCCACCGTGTTGATGGGCACGCCTTGCAGTTCGCCCTGGCGGTCCCACCAGGTGAGGGCGTCGCCGTTGTTGAGGGCAATGGTGGCGTCACCCGTATCCACATCGAAATGCTGCTCGGCCACGGCGACCACATGGCCCACCGGCAGGCCGGCGTGTTTGGGGCTGTCGAAGGCGCCGATGTCAATCTTGCGGCCGTTGACGAAGTAATCGGTGCCGCCGCGGTTGAAGCCCTGCTCGGGCTGCGGCGTGAAGGTGAAGCGGCAGCGCCCGCTGCTGCTGCGGCGGTAGTCGCTGCGGCGCTCCATCAGCCCGTCCAGCAGCAGGCGGTAGTGCGCGGTGACGTTCTTGACCGTGGCCATGTCCTTGTAGCGGCCTTCGATCTTGAAGCTGCGGATGCCGGCATCGGCCAGCAGCTCCAAGTTGGCGCTCTGGTCGTTGTCCTTGAGGCTGAGCACATGCTTGTCGTGCGCGATCACGCGGCCTTGCGCATCGGTCACGGTATAGGGCAGGCGGCATTCTTGCGAGCAATTGCCGCGGTTGGCGCTGCGGCCGCTGTGGGCATGGCTGATGAAGCATTGGCCGCTGTAGGCCACGCAGAGCGCGCCGTGGATGAAGAACTCCAGCGTGGCCTCTTGCACCTGGGCACGGATGGCGCGGATCTGGCCCAGGTCCAGCTCGCGCGCCAGCACCATTTGCGAGAAGCCCACGTCTTGCAGAAAGCGAGCCTTCTCGGGCGTGCGGATGTCGGTCTGGGTGCTGGCGTGCAGCTGCAGCGGCGGCAGGTCCAGCTGCAGCAGGCCTATGTCTTGCACGATCAGCGCATCCACGCCGGCTTCATACAGCTGCCAGGCCTGGCGGCGCGCGCCCTCCAACTCGTCATCGCGCAGGATGGTGTTCATGGTCACGAAGATGCGCGCGCCGAAGCGGTGGGCATGGCGACACAGTCGCTCGATGTCGGCCACGCTGTTGGGTGCCTTGTCGCGCGCGCCGAAACCGGGGCCGCCGATGTAGACGGCGTCGGCGCCATGGTTGATCGCTTCGATGCCGATGTCGGCATCACGGGCCGGAGCCAGGAGTTCGAGTGGGTGGCATTGCATGATGGGCGCTGATTCTAGAGACGCCAAGGCGGCTAAGCTGCGGGCTCAAACCCGCATGAAAGAAGCATCCCCCATGAGCCTGAATGCCTTGCAAAGAGCCGAACTGCGCCGCCGCTGCACGACCGTGGTGCCGGGCTATCCAAGCCTGAATGCCGCCGAGGAATTTGCCGCCCTGGCCGACTGGTGCCGCGCCCGCGAGGTGCAGGGCGACAGCTATGGCCAGGGCGGCTTGCTGGCCGAGTTTGAACAAGAGGTGGCGGCCCTGCTCGGCAAGCCGGCCGCCTGCTTCATGCCCAGCGGCGTGATGGCGCAACTGATCGCCGTGCGCTTGCACACCGAGGAGGCGCGCCTGAATCGCTTCGGCCTGTCGCCCAACTCGCACTTGCTCTTGCATGAGGAACAAGCTTTCGAAAGCCTCTGGGGCCTGCATGGTGTGCCGGTGGGCTCGCGCCTGCGGCCCATCGTCGCGGCGGACTTGCAGGCCGTGGCCCAGCCTCTGGCCTGCTTGCTGGTTGAGCTGCCCATGCGCGAGATCGGCGGCCAGCTGCCCAGCTGGGACGAGCTGACCCAGTTGCAGGCCCTGGCGGCCGAGCGTGGCCTGCCTTTGCATCTGGACGGTGCCCGGCTCTGGCAATGCCGCAGCTTTTACGAGCAGCGCAGCTACGCGGAGATCGTGGCCGGTTTCACGTCCGTTTACGTGTCTTTCTACAAGGACATTGGCGGGCTGTCGGGCGCCATGCTGGCCGGCGATGCCGATTTCATCGCCCAGGCTCGGCTTTGGCTGCGCCGCATGGGCGGCAATCTGGTCCAGCAGACGGCGCCGGCAGCCTCGGCCTGGATGCGCTTTGAGCAGCGCCTGGCCGTGCAGGATGCCTGCTATCAGCGCACCCTGCTGTTGGCGGAAGGGCAGGCCGGTTTGGCTGGCGTCCGTGGCCTGCGCCTGAACCCGGCACGCCCGCACACCAATATGCTGCACCTCCATTTCGACGCACCGGCCGAAGCCATCAACGACGCGCGCGACGCGCTGGCCCAGGCCGAGGGAATTTGGCTCTTCGGCAACGCCCGGCCCAGCGAGGTGCCCGGCTGGAGCTATGCCGAGCTGACCGTGGGCGAGCATCTGCTGGCCTTGGACAACGCGCGGGTGCGCGCCGGGTTCGAGGCGGTGTTGGTAGATGCACAAGGGCGCCAGCCTTGAATCGCCCGGCTCACTCGGCGGCGGGTGGCTCATCCCGTGCGGCGCCAGGCCGACCCTGGGGCCTGTGGGCCTGGGAGTTCTGGGGCTTTGTCAGCAAGGAGGCGCAGGCCTGTCTGTTCGCGGGCCTGTTTTTCGCGGCGGTGTTCTGCGTGCCGCGCGCCGGCTGGTGGGGCCTGCCGCGCTATGACTTGCTTTTGCTGATTGCCTTGCTGATCCAGGCCGGCATGGTGCTCAGCGGGCGCGAGTCACGCGATGAGCTCAAGGCCATCGGCCTGTTTCACCTGCTCGGCTTTGCCCTTGAGGTGTTCAAGACTTCGGCCGCGGTGCAGTCCTGGTCCTACCCCGACTTCGCCTACACCAAGCTGTTCGGCGTGCCGCTGTTCGCCGGCTTCATGTACGCGGCGGTGGGCAGCTACATCATCCAGGCCTGGCGCCTGCTGCAGCTGCGTGTCATCCACCACCCGCCGTATTGGATGGCCGGCTTGATGGCCCTGGCGATCTACCTGAACTTCTTCACCCAGCATGTCTGGGGCGATGTGCGCTGGTACCTGGCCGCGGGCGCCATGGGGCTGTATGCCCGCAGCCAGATCCTGTTTCGGCCGCAACAGCGCGAGTTGAGCATGCCGCTGTGGCTGGGCCTGGTGCTGGTGGCCTTCTTCATCTGGCTGGCCGAGAACCTGGGCACCTTCTTCGGGCTGTGGTCCTACCCGCACCAGCTGGGCGCCTGGGCTCGTGTGCACATGAGCAAGTGGAGCTCCTGGAGCCTGCTGGTGCTGATCAGCTTCACCCTGGTGGTGCAGCTCAAGCACATTCGCGAGCGGGTGCAGGTGCCGGATTGATTGATCTAGGGGAGGGTGGCGCAGCCGCTGGCCAGCTTTGCGGTCTTCGCCGTCATCGACAATGCGGGCCCTTGCCCGGCGCCTGCTCATTCTCGGCGGCGCTTTCGATGACTTGCCCTGTTCGATGTTGTCCTCCCCCAAGTACCTGATCCGCCCCATGCAGCCCGCCGACTTGCCCGAGGTGCTGCGCATCCAGGCAGCCTGTTTCACCGAGCTGCTGCCGGAGTCCGAGGCCTCCCTGGCGGCCAAGCTGCAGGCGGCGCCCTCGCACTGCTGGGTGGCGGCAGCCACGGCTGAGCCCGGCCTCACGCTCGCCGCCTACCTCTTCGCCCTGCCTTGGCGCGCCGAGTCACCGCCGGCCTTGGATGCGGCCGATTGCGTGCTGCCTGTGCAAGCCGACTGCCTCTACCTGCATGATCTGTCGGTCGACCCGCAGGCGCGCGGCTGTGGCCTGGCGCAAGCCCTGGTGCAGCGCTTTCTGGATGGGCTGGCTGCCAGCGGCCTGGACCGGGCCTGCTTGATTGCGGTGCAGAACTCGGCTGAGTTCTGGGGCCGCTGGGGCTTTCAGCCTGCGCCGCAGACCCCGGCGCTGCGCGTCAAGCTGGCCAGTTATGGGCCGCAAGCGGCGTATCTGGAGCATTGGCGCTGAAGGGCGTTTCACAGCCCAGTCGGTGCGGGACATTGCGTGGGGCTGAAAAGTGGGGTCAGAGTGCCATTGAAAATGCACTCTGACCCCACTTTTCTGCTGTTGAAAATGCACTCTGACCCCAGTTTCTGTGTGAAAAGTGGGGTCAGAGTGCCATTGAAAATGCACTCTGACCCCACTTTTCTGAGCTGACCTCAATTCCGTGCGACTGTCGAAATCCAGTCATTTTGAATCGGGGCGCCATCACCTCGAAATTTAGCTTTGCGGGCGTTTCAGAAACTCTCTCCGCTGCGTCTTCAGCGTCGGGCCATCGATGTATTGCGCCAGCCGCTGGAGATCCCTGTCGGCAACACCAAGAGCTTGAAAGAACGCCTTCCAACCGTCGACCGCGGCGGCGATCTTCTTGATGGACGCGAGCGCAGCGTCTTTGCTCAATCCAAAAGCCTGAACCTCCGTCAAGGCGTTTTCCATCGAAGACTCGGCCTCGGCCTTGCCCACCCTGAGCTGTTGCTGGCCCAGGCCCTGGACGGACGGCACGACGTCATAGGCGGGGGACAGGTCGTAGAACCCATCGCTTGAGCGAACGAATGCATGGTTCTTCTCATGGTCGTCCGTGTTGTCCATCAGGATGTTGAACACCATCCGCTCGAACAACTCCTTTTGCTGCCCCCGGATGGCCTGAGGCCGGCCGATCCGTCGCAGACTTTGCGCCAACTCGGGATAGCCCATGGGCATCCCATTGGCGCGCAGCACGGAATTCGCAGAAATCACGTGGGACCGTTGTTCGCCCTCTCGGTCGAAGCGCTTGATGGCGACAGCATGGCCTCGCGCCAATTGCAAGGCACGGGTTTCAGCCACATTCAAACCACACTCCGCAGCCAGGCACATGGTGGCGTGCTCGACCAGCTCGGTATCGAAGTCTTCACCCTCGGAGAATTTCACCACCCACTGACACCCGTCCATCTCGATCAAGGACTTCGGGCGCGCACCGCCAAAGGATGGGCCTGGCTTGATCAGCCGCACCAGCCGTTCATCGAGCTTTTCATCAGCCAGGACAGCCGCAATGGCTTGCTCCATCTCGCCAAGGTTGGCCAACTTGGCCATAGCCCCGCCCCCGCTCGGTTGGTAAGCATCGGCGGCCTTTGAAACACCCAAGGCGCCGAAGCGGTCGTCTCCGGCGAAGTAGAGGTACTCCAACACCGACAGCCTTGATGGCCGGTACAGCTTGCGAATCACACGCTCGCCCCAGCGGTCCGGGCGGGCGTCGTCGACCGCCCCGGCCGCCATGTCGCGTTCCTTGGGCAAGGAGACCCCGCGGCCCAAGGGCAAGTCCTCGCTCAATGCGAAACCCTGCTGAAGCCACATCGGCGAATACTCCAAGCCGACCTTGCGATTGCCTTCGGCCAGGAAGATCTGGCCAATCAGTTGTGGAGACTGGCGCCCCTGACCCAGCCACCAAAGGCTCATGGCGTCCTGCGGTACGTAAACCTCATCCATGGCGACGCTTTCCCGCGTTCTGAATCACCAGCATCTCTTGCGCCAAGGCCTGCGCATCGTTTTCTGGGGCAGCCAGCTCCCGCAATTCGTCATCTCGCCCCATGAGCCAAAGCGCCGTGGCGTATACCCCCATGCTGACGCGAGGGTCGCCCTTCTCCATCGCTGACAAGGTCGGCACCGACACGTCCATGCGCAAGGCCCACGACCGCAGAGACTCTTTGCGGCGTTTGCGTCCCAAGCGCAGGTGATTGCCCAGCACTTCCAAGGAAACTTGGACCGAGCTGGGCAGGCTATTGACGGAGTTGGCGGCCTTAGGCATTCAGCAAGATTACACATAGCGCCACTTTTGTGCAATCTTGATTGCACAAGCGACGAGTCAAAGCAGCCGGGCCGGAAGGGTTCGGGTCGCCGACTTCCATGGCGAGCCACCGGCTCAACGGCCCGGCAACCCAGCAGCTCGATGCACAGCCAGAGGGCTGCCGGGCCGCGTGCCGTCCGCAAAAATCCGCTTGCACCCCTCCGTCTATGTGTACTACGATACTAGTACACGTTGACAGGCAAGGCCTGCCGGCGTGCTTGCAGCAGCAGCACCAGCAGCGGAGGTCACTTGTCGCAGTCCCAGAATCACGGCCCGTTCGCGTTCCGCATCAACACCGGATCGACCGAGCCCATCTATCGCCAGATGGTCGAGCAGCTGCGTCGCTGCGTGGCCAGCGGGCAGCTCGTGGCCGGCCAGGAGATTCCCTCGGTGCGCGAGGTGGCCTTGCAGCTGGCCGTCCATCCGATGACGGTCTCCAAGGCCTACAGCCTGCTCGAGGCCGAGGGCTTGCTGGAGCGCCGCCGCGGCCTGGCCATGCGGGTGGCGGCCCAGCACCAGCGGGCGCAGCCGCGGGCCGAGCGCATCGAGCTCCTGCGCCCCGTGCTGGGCCAGGCGGCCGATCAGGCGCGTCAGCTGGAGCTGCCCGCCAGCGCCGCCTTGCATTTGTTCGAAACCATTCTGAAAGAGGGAGAGTCCCAATGAGCGCAGTCCTTTCTTCCCAGGCCCTGCCCGGCGCCACCAGCCTGGCCGCAGACCTGCCCGGCGCCACGGCCCGACTCGACACTGTGTCTCTGAGCTACGGCAGCAAACCGGTGCTGCAAGCGCTGAGCTGGCAGCTGCTGCCGGGCCAGGTGGTCGGTCTGCTGGGCCGCAACGGCGCGGGCAAAACCACCTTGCTGGAAGCCTTGCTGGGCCTGCGCGAGCCACAGGCCGGCCAGGTGCAGCTGTTTGGCCAGGCGGCCACGGCGCTGGACGACGCCGCCCGCGCCCGCATCGGCTATGTGCCGCAGCACAGCGATCTGTTCGAGGGCTTCACGGCGCGCCAGTTGCTGGCTTACTTCAAGAGTTTCTACCCGCGCTGGAACGAGGCCAAGGTCGAGGGTCTGCTGTCACGCTGGGACATCCCACGCGATCAGATGATCTCGCGCCTTTCGGGCGGCCAGCAGCAGCGTCTGTCCATCATCCGCGCGCTGGCGCATGAACCCGATCTGCTGGTGCTGGACGAGCCGGTCGCCAGCCTCGACCCGGTCGGTCGGCGCGACTTTCTGCGCGAGCTGGTGGACCAGGTGCTGGACCGCGGCACGACCGTGGTGTTCTCCACCCACATCCTGTCCGATCTGGAGCGGGTCGCCTTCAACCTGGCCTTTCTGCAGAACGGCCGCATCGCCGTGCAGGCGCCGCTGGACAGCTTGATCGAAGAGGTGCGCCTGGTCAGCGGCCCCAGCGCGGCGATCCAGGCCTTGCTGGCCGGTAGCGGCGCCGAGCTGCTGCGCCGCCAGCCCGAGGCCGCCGGGCGTGAGCGCTGCGTGCTGCGCTTTGCTCCCGGCCAGGTGCCGCTGCTCCATGGCGAGCTCAGCGTGGCCGAGCTCAATCTCGAAGACCTGTTCGTGGAGTTGACCTGATCATGGCCTCGCTCTGGTCGCTCTATCGGCCTTTGCTGGCCGCCCCCTGGCAGATGCAGCGCAATGCCTCGCCCTGGGGCTTCTATCTCGGCTGGGGCTTCTGCCTGCTCGGCTACAGCGTCGCCCTGGTCCTGACGGCCTGGTTTGCCGATGCGGCCAGCGCCGCCAAGCTGGCCGCCGTTTTGCTGTCCTCAGCCTTCGTGTTGCCCTGGATCACCAGCTTTGCCGGCCTGCTGGCCCAGAACCATCCCCATGCCGCCCGCCTCGTGCCCGGCCATGTGGCGCGCTTGCGGCACGTGGCGCTGCTCAGTTATGGCCTGACCACGGTGCTGGCCGCTGCGGTGCTGGCGAGCCAGTTCGGTGGCGGCCTGGCCTGGCTGCATGGCGTGGCCCTGCTGCTCTTCGGCATGGCCTTGCTGGCGCGCTGGTACCGCGCTTGGTTTGTGGTCAGCCTGGTCCTTTTCTCGATCCCCTGGTGGAGCCAGTTCATGCCCGTGCTGTTTGTTTGGAGTGCCTTGCTCAGCTGGCAGAACAGCCAGCCCTGGAGCTTGAGCCTGGTGTTGTTCTTGCTGCTGCCCTGGGGGCTGACGCGTTTGATCCAGACCGGCGGCAGTGAGCACCTGGCCTACTACCAGGCGCGCCAAAAGCTGCGCCGCCTGTTCGAGGCGCAGTCACAAGGCCACTCGTCCTTCGTCGAGCTGAGCGGCCCGGCCGAGCGCCTGGCCCATCTGTTCCGCTGGATGCAGCCGCGCTGGATGCGCCATGTGCTGCGCCAGGCCCAGCCGACGCCGGCCAGCGTGATGGCCCGTCTGGATCTGGTGACTCTGGGCCAGGCGCATTGGAGCTGCCAGCTCAGTTCGGTCTCGGTGGTGCTGCCCTTGCTGTTTCTGGTGTTCCTGGCGCTCGGCTGGAACCGCGGCGAATTCTGGGGGGAATTTCTCAAGCATGGCTCCATGGGCCTGTCCTTCGGCCTGGCCAGCATCTGCCTGGGCGTTTTGCTGACGGTGCCTGCCAATCTCTACCGCAGCCGGCGTGAGCAGGCACTGCTGATGCTGCTGCCCGGTGCGCCGCGCGGCCGGCAGCTGAACCAGCTGCTGGGTCGGCGTCTGCTGAACCAGCTGCTTTGCGGCGTCGGTGTGGCCACGCTGCTGTGCCTGGGCCTGCAGCTCCTGCCGGGGCCGCGCGCCTTGAACTGGCTGGGCGTGCACCTGTGTCTGGCCTATCTGATCCTCGGCGCCTTTGTGTTGCTGCGCGACTGGTCGCGCCAGAGCATGCCCAATAGCAATGGCAGTTTGCTGCCCCTCTTGCTGGCACTGGTCTTGGTCGGGAGCTTGCAAGGCCTGCAGTGGCTGGGCCTGCCCATCCTGGCTCAGTTCCTGCTCATGGCCTTGCTCTTTGTCGGCCTGGTGGCCTGGCGCTGGCAGCGCCTGGTCTTGCAGGCGCCAACGGCCATGCCGGTGGGACGCTGGGCTTGATGCGGCGAGGCCTCAGTCGCTTCAGCCGCGCTGGATCCAGCCCAGGATCTGCGCGGCCGACAGCGCCCCGCTGATGCGCTGCACTTCACGCCCGCCCTGCAGCTGGATCAGGGTCGGAATGCTGCGGATCGCGTAACGCTGCGAGAGCTGCGGCGCCTCGTCGCTGTTGACTTTCACAAACAAGGCGCGGCCTTTGAGCTGGCGGGCTGCTTCGGCGAACTGCGGCGCCATCTGCCGGCAAGGCCCGCACCAAGGCGCCCAGAAGTCGACCAGCACCGGCAGCTCGCTGCCGCTGACGACGCGGTCGAAGTTGGCCTCGGTCAGCGCCAGCACCTCGCCGCTGAGCAGGGCTTGGCCGCAGCGGCCGCAGACCGGGTCTTGGGCCGCGCGCTCGTCGGGCACACGGTTCTTGCTCAGGCAGTGGGGGCAGGTGATCAGCATGATGCTCAGGGACGTGAGGCTGGGCGGGGTCATTTCAAGCCCCGCACCACTCGGTGTAAGAAATCGCGCGGGCTGGGGACTGCCTGATTCGATGGCGCTTGCGCGCCCCGTGTTCAACGCCCGAGCCTGGACCCTTGCATGAAGAACAACAATCCCGAGTCTCCGCCGCCACTCGCCAGCGCCGAGCTGCAGGCCGAGCGCTACCGCCAGGCCCTGGCCCTGCACGGCGCCGAACTGGCCCGCTTCATGGTGGGCTACGAGCGCGACGAGGCCAAACGCCAGGAGCTGAACCAGGAACTGCAGCTGGCCCTCTGGCAAAGCCTGGCGGCCTTCCAGGGCGGCTGCAGCCTGCGCACCTGGGTCTACCGCGTGGCGCACAACGTTGGCGCCAGCCATGTGCAGGCCAGTCTGCGTCGCTTCGAGCGCCAGGGCCTGTGCCTGGATCTGGAACAGCTGCAGGAGGCCGAATCCCAGATGCTCAGCGACCAGGGCGCCGCCGTGCACAGCACCGAGCGCCGCCTGGACCTGGACCGCATCCTGGCCTGGATCCACCGCCTGCGCATGCCCGACCGCGAGGTGATGCTGCTCTACCTCGAAGGCCTGGACGCCGCCGCCATCGGCGAGGTCACCGGCCTCAACGCCCGCCATGTCGCCACCAAGATCCATCGCATCAAGGCCCTGTTTGCCGCCAAGCACCAGGCCGGGAGGACTGCTCCATGAACCATTCCCACAACCCTGACCCCTCGCCCGCCTCGGGCGAGCCCTGGCAGCAGCTCTGGCACGCCCAGGCGCTGTCGCCGCTGGATCTGAGCGCCGATGAGCTGCGAAGCCGTTCCAGCGCCTTGCAGAGCCGCGTGGCACGGCGCAACCGTGTCGAGTACCTGGCCGGAGGCCTGTTCGTGATCCCCGTCTATGCCTTCTACATTTGGCTCTTCCCTTTTTGGCTGACCAAGCTGGGCGCCTTGCTGGTGGTGCTGGGCACCCTGGTCGTGCTGCAGCAGCTGCGGCGCCGCGCCTCCTGCCGCGCGCTGCCGCCCGAGGCCCTGGGCCAGGACTGGGCCGCCTTTCACCGTGCTGAGCTGCTGCGCCAGCGCGATGCGGTGCGCTCGGTCTGGCTCTGGTACATCGGCCCGCTGCTGCCCGGCTTCTGGCTGTTCCTTTGGGGCCGCGAAACCGAGCTGGCCGGCCGCGGCATGGAGACGATGTTCACGCTGACGCATGCCGCCGCCCTTTTGCTGTTCGTCGCCATCGTGGCGTTGAACCAGCGTGCGGCGCGGCGCTACCAACGGGAGATCGACGTGCTGGATCAGCAGCTCGCAGCCAGATCCTCAGCCCCACAGGACGCTGCGGAAGCTCGCTGAGGGCTGGGACGCAGGGCAGGCCGAGGAGTACCTGTACCCGTCGGAGCACTGATACAGAGCATGCCGCGGCGGGCGCAGCTGTGTCTTGGTCGCGCACGGCTCGCCCCCTACGCTGGCGCCAGGCCTTTGAGCCTGGCCCGAAACGTAAGAAAGCGAAGCCCCGCCATGCTGTTGTCCCCCACCGAGCTGCTGCCCCTGGCCAGCTACTGCTTCCTCATGTCCAGCACGCCCGGGCCCAACAATCTGATGCTGGCCACCGCGGCGGCCAATGCCGGCTACCGCCGCACCTTGCCGCAGATGCTGGGCAGCAATGCCGGCGTCGGGGTGCAGACCTGGCTGACCTGTCTGGGCCTGGGCAGCCTCTTCCTGGCCTACCCGGTGCTGCACCAGGTGCTGCGCGTGCTGGGCACGCTCTACCTGGTCTATCTGGCCTGGCAGCTCAGCGGCCTGCGCATCGGCGCGGCGCAGCAGGATGCGCGGCCCTTGAGCTTTGCCCAGGCGGCACTGTTCCAGGCCATCAATCCGAAGAGCTGGGTCAAGGCCATCACCCTGGCCACGGTTTTCATGCCCAGCGGCGTGGACACATGGGTCGGCGCCAGCCTGGTGGCGGTGGTGGGCGTGCTGGTCGGCCTGCCCAGCTCGACGATGTGGGCCTTGTTCGGCCTGGCGATCCGTCAGCTCTTGCAGGACCCGGTCAAGCGCCGCGTGTTCAACCTCTTCATGGCGGGCTCTTTGGTCGTGCTGGCCTTGAGCCTGCTGCGCTAAGCTCAGGTGATGTTGATTCCTCTGGATCGGAACTCCCCCATCGCCCTGGGTGACCAGATCGAGCTGCGCCTGCGCGAGTTGATCGCCGCGCGCCAGCTGCCGCCGGGCGCTCGGCTCTTGTCGATCCGCCAGCTGGCCAGCAGCCTGGCCGTCAGCCCCAACACCGTGGTCGCTGCCTACGACCGTCTGGTGGCCTCGGGCCTGATCGATGCGCGCGGTACGTCCGGTTACTACGTCAGCGAGCCGCGCGCCGGCATGAGCCAGCTGCCCGATGCGGCGGCGCTGGAAGCCGGAGATGAGCAGGAAGGCGTTTGGCTGGCCCAGCAAGCCAATGACCAGCGCAGCGGCGTGCTGCTGGCCAGCAGCGGCGCCCTGCCGCCGAGCTGGCTGGCCGATGCCATGCCGGCCTCGGTGGTGCAACGCGCCTTGGCCCGCAGCACGGCCGGCCTGGCCTCGCGCTGCCCGCCGCAAGGCCTGCCGGAGCTGCGCGAACAGATCTCGCTCTTGATGCGCGGCCAGGGCCTGGCTGTGGATGCCGGCCGCATCCTCACCACCTACGGCGGCACCCACGCCATCGACCTGATTTGCCGCGCTTTTTTGCGCCCGGGCGACACGGTGCTGGTCGAGGACCCCGGCTACTTTCTGATGTTCGAGCGTCTGCGCCAGGAGGGCTTGCGGGTCGTGCCCATCGCCCGCCGGCCCGACGGCCTGGACCTGGTCGAGCTGGAAGCCGCCTGCCGCCTGCACCGGCCGCGCCTGCTCTTCATCCAGACGGTGTTGCACAACCCGACCGGCTGGAGCAGCAGCGCCGCCAATCTGCACCAGGTGCTGGTGCTGGCGCGCGAGCATGGTGTGTTGATCGCTGAGGACGATGTGCAAGGCCATTTCCACCCCGGCCATGCCACCCGCCTGGCCGCCCTCTCGGGCCTGGACGGCGTCATCTACTACTCCAGCTTCTGCAAGGCCCTGAGCCCCGCTCTACGAACCGGTTATGTGGCGGCCGACCCGGTCCTGCTGAAGGCTTTGCTGCGCGAGAAGATCTATGCGGTGCTGACCGGAGCGGCGCTCAATGAATGGGTGATGCTGGAGATCCTGCTGGCCGGCCGCCTGCGCAAGCATCTGGAGCGTTTGCAGGGCCGCCTGCTCCAGGCCCGCACGCTGAGCGCGCGCCAGCTTGGCGAGGCCGGCATCGCCATGGACCACCCCGGCGAGGGTGGCCTCTTTCTTTGGGGCCAGGTGCCCGAGGGCGTGGACATGACCCTGCTGCTGCAGGACGCCTACCGCAACAAGATCCTGCTGGTCGGCGGCCCCACCTTCTCCAGCACCGGCCAGGCGCCGCGTCATTTGCGTTTCAATGTCGTGTTCAGCCAGCAGCCGAGGTTGGCGGACTATCTGCGCGAACGCCTGCAGGCCGTGGCCGACAGCAGCGCGCTCTTGCGGCGCCTGCCAGGCGGCTCAGCAAAGCCGCTTCAGAGCGGCAGTTCGGTGTAGTAGCGGCCGCCGTGGAAGATCAGGGGCTGGGCGCCTTCGCGCCAGCTGCAGCTTTCCACCTCGCCGACGAAGATGACATGGTCACCTTCCTCGTACTGGCTGCGGTTGGCGCACTCAAACACCGCGGCCACACCGTCCAGCACCGGCGCGCCACCGGCACCTTCGCGCCAGGCCACGCCGGCGAAACGGTCGATGTCTCGGGTGGCAAAACGCTGGGCCAGGTCTTTTTGCTCGGCCGCCAGGATGTTGATGGCGTAGTGCGAGCCGCGGCTGAACACCGGCATGGAGCCGGCCTTCTGGCCCAGACTCCATAGCACCAGGGGCGGGCTGAGCGAGACGGAATTGAAGGAATTGGCGGTCAGGCCGACCAGGCTGCCGTCGGGCGCGCGGGCGGTGACGATGGTCACGCCGGTGGCGAACATGCCCAGGGCGGAGCGGAACTGCGGGCTGTCAAAGCCGGGGCCGCTGGGGGCCTGGGGAGGGATGGGCGTCACGGGCATGGCGCATTGTCTGCCAAGCGGCCGCTTGGCAGCGCTTGCGGGGTCATTCGTCTTCGCCCGGCCTCAGAATAGCCGTCTGCGCCGCTTGCAAATCCGACTGCTGCACCTACTTGATCACCATGTCTCACGCCCACGACCCCGGTTTCGACCCCGCCGCTGACCCCCATCTGCCCAGCGCACCCCGCTATGGTTTCGGCCGGTGCCCCGAGTGCGCGGCCGGCCGCTGCCGGCCCAGCCAGGGTTCGCGCCGTTTGTTTACCGGCTTGCTCGGTGCGGCGGCGCTGTCGCCCGCGCTGACGCCGGCCTGGGCGCGCGAGGGCGTGGAGGTCGGCGGCCCGAGCAAGATCAGCAAGCTGGTGCCGGCCGAGCAGGTTGAACAGGCCGGCGCCCAGCAATACCAGCAGATGATGCGCGAGGCCGCCAACCAGCGCGCCCTGCTGCCCAACAACCACCCTCAGCTGATCCGCCTGCGCGAGATCGCCAAGCGCATCATTCCGCAGTCCGAACCCTGGAACGCGCGCGCCAAGCAGTGGCGTTGGGAGGTCAATGTGCTCGTCAGCCCGCAGCTCAATGCCTTCTGTATGCCGGGCGGCAAGATCGCCTTCTATTACGGCATTCTGGAAAAGCTCAAGCTCGACGATGACGAGGTCGCCTCCATCATGGGCCATGAGGTGGCGCACGCCCTGCGTGAGCATGCGCGCGAGCGCATGGCCAAGACGGCCGCCACCCGGTTGGGCGCCAATGTGCTGTCCAGCCTGCTGGGCCTGGGCAATGTCGGTGACACCTTGCTCAATATGGGCAGCCAGCTGCTGACCCTGACCTTCAGCCGCGAAGACGAAAGCGAGGCCGATCTGGTCGGCATGGAGCTGGCCGCACGGGCCGGCTACAAGCCCAGCGCCGGCGTCAGCCTGTGGGAAAAAATGGGCCAGGTGTCCAAGGGCGCGCCGCCGCAGTGGCTGTCCACCCACCCGGCCGGGCCTACACGCATTCGCGACATCCAGTCCAATCTGCCCAAGGTGGATGGCCTCTACGCCCGGGCCGCCAAACCTGCGCAGCGCTTCGATGTGGCGCCGCCGCTGCAGGCGCGTCCGGCGTCCTGAAGCGGCGCCGCAGTCCGGTTTACCAGCGGGCCGGCAGCGACTTGAGTTGTCGGTAGCGGCCGTTGGCGATGCGCTCGAGATAACCGCCCAGCTCCAGGTCCTTGACCAGCTTGGACACCATCTCGCGCGAGCAGCCCAGGCGCTGCGCCATGGCCTGGTGGGTCAGCAGGATCTCGTCCGAGCTGGCGGTGGTCTGCTCCAGCAAGGCCTTGAGCCGGCCGTAGACATCGTTGAGCGCCAGCTGCTTGGTTGACAGCGTGGCCGCGCGGGCGCGACGAATCACCTTGGTCAGCAGCTCGAAAGCGAACTCCGGGTGCTCGGCAATATGGGCGTGCAGGCTGGCGCGGGTCAGCAAGACGCAGCGTGAGGCCTGCTCGGTGATGACGCTGGCCGAGCGCTGGCCGCCGTCCAGGCTCATCTCGCCGACATACTCGCCGGGGCCGTAGACGCCGTAGGTCACTTCACGGCCGCGTGCATCGCAACCATAGGCGCGCAGGCTGCCGCTGAGGATGAGGTAGAGGCTGTCGCCTTGCGAGCCTTCCTCGATCAGCACGGTGCCGCGCCGGTAGCTGCGCGCCGTGCCGCGTGCGGCCAAGAGGCGCAGGCTCGGGGGAAGGTCGGCGGTCGAGGATTCGGTGGTGGGCGCTTCGATGCTGTCCATGCGGGCTCGTCGAGCGGCAAAGGTGCCGCCAGCAGGGCCGGATGTTACGAGAGCCGCTGGCCTTTGCGCATGACCCCCCGCTAGGGGATTGCGCCACTGAGATTTTTCCTGGCGCTGTCTGACGCCCTCAATTGATGTCCATGCGCAGCGCCGAAATCAGCGGCGGCAGCACGGCCAGCTGGCGCAGCAGTTCGCTGATGCTGTCGGCGCCCGACTTGGCGCGGATGCTCTGGATCTGCGTGCGCACCGTCGAGATGGCCACGCCTTGCTGTTCGGCCACCGAGCCCGGGCGCGCGCCGGCGCTCAGGGCCTTGAGCACCTCGGTCTCGGTTGGCGTGAGGCCATAGCGCAGGGCGAACCACTGGGTGGCCAGCTCACCGCAGAGCTGGCGCCGCTCCAGCACCAGCAGCACGGCCGCCTGGCTGACGTTGCGGTTCAGCGGCACCACCACGACATTGCTGCTTTGCTCCTCCGAGCCCAGGCGCAACAGGCAGCGCCGGCCTTCCTGTTCGGCGGCGGCAAGGGCGTCGCTGAGCGGGCCGCTGTCCTTGAACTCGCGGCAGCGCAGCTGGTTGCCGCAGATCTGCAAGGGGTGGGCGTCGTCCAGGCTGCGCTTGGCGGCGAGGTTGCAATGGAGCACCCGGCCGGCGGCGTTCAGCAGCACCACACCGTAGTCCAGCTCTTCAAGTACGAGGCTCAGCCAATGGCTGCTCAAAGACTCGGCCTGGCGGCGTTCGGTGGCTTGGCTGCGCGGCGCGGCTTCGAGCGGCGCGTTTGAGGCCAAGGCGGGGGGCGTGTTGCTGGTCCACATGCCGTTCTCCTGGTGGGCTGCGTGCCCATGGCTGGGGCGCCGACACGCTGAGGACAGAGGGTAGGCAGATTGCAGGAGGGCGGGCTGTGAATCGTGGTCGGTGCATTTGTGAAAGATTCACGACCGGCTGTCACGGGCCATGAAAAAAGGCCCTGCAGAGCAGGGCCTTGGGCAGGGGGCAATACAGCCGCAGGGGCTCAGTGCACGCCGTGCATCTTCTTCTTCATCCAGGGCGCCAGCGCCATCAGCACCAGGCCGGCGGCGGCCGGGATCACGGTGAAGATCAGGAAGAAGGTGGACATCGAGTAGGTCGAGGAGATGTAGTCGATGTAGGCACCGGTCTTGCCGGCGATGAAGTTGGCGATGGCCGAGTTCAGGAACCAGACGCCGAACATCAGGCCCAGCAGGCGCGCGGGGGCCAGCTTGGAGATGTAGGACAGGCCCACCGGCGACACGCACAGCTCACCCATGGTGTGCAGCAGATAGGCCAAGCACAGGAAGAGCATGCTGATCTGCGCGGTCTTGGCGCCCGAGGGGATGCCCGAAGCGCCATAGGCCAGAGCGGCAAAGCCCAGGCCCAGCAACACCAGGCCGACGCCGAACTTGACCGGGCCGCTCGGGTTCCAGTGCTTCTCCCACAGCTTGGAGAACGCAGGTGCCAGGATCACGATGAAGAAAGAGTTCAGCACGCCGAACCAGGTGGCCGGCACTTCGCTTTGGTCCATGGCGAACTCGCGGCCCAGCATCCAGATCACCAAGCCCCAGATCATGGCGAAGGCCAGGACCAGCAGCAGATTGCCCAACCATTGGCTCTTGCCGGTGGCCAGATGCAACTGCAACAACAGCCAGGTCAGGACGGCCGCCGGGATCACCGTCATCAGCGTGTTGACGATCTTGAAGATCAGGCCGCTGGTGCCGACCAGGGTGCGGTCGGTGTAGTCGGCCGCGAAGATGGTCATGGAGCCGCCAGCTTGCTCGAAAGCAAACCAGAAGAAGATGGTGAAGAAGGCGAACACAAAGACAGCCTTCAGGCGATCGGCCACCACATGGGCGGGCGTGTCGTCGACGGCTTGGGCGGCGGCAGTCTTTTCCTTGCTCGGCGCGGTGCCGATGTCGCCGAACACCTTCTGGCTGAAGAAGAACTGCAGGGCGCCCAGGATCATGAAGACACCGGCCAGACCGAAGCCCAGGTTCCAGGACACCTTCTCACCGATGTAGCCGCACAGCGAAATGCCGAAGAAGGCACCGGCGTTCACGCCCATATAGAACAAGGTGTAGCCGCCGTCACGGCTGCCTTCGTTGTCCTTGTTGTAGAGCTGGCCGACGATGGCCGAGATGTTCGGTTTGAACAGGCCCGTGCCCGCAATCACCAGGCCCAGGCCCAGGTAGAAGGACGGAATGGTTTCAAAGAACAGCGAGACATGGCCGGCGGCGATGATGAAGCCGCCCAGCACCACGGCTCGGCGTGTGCCCAGGTAACGGTCGGCCAGGTAGCCGCCCAGGATGGGGGTGAAGTACACCAGCATGGTGTACCAGCCATACAGCGAGGTGGCTTCAGCACGGCTCCAGCCCCAGCCTCCCTTGGTGGTTTCCGAGATCAGAAACAGCACCAGCAGGGCGCGCATGCCGTAATAGGAGAAGCGTTCCCACATTTCTGTGAAGAACAAGACAAACAGGCTGTTGGGGTGGCCGAGGATGGTGTTGGGCCCCGCGGTTTGAATTTTTGTGTTCAAACGACTCTCCGTTCTTGGTCTGATGGATGAGAAATCCTTGGCCGGCCCCGATCCCTCTTGAGCGGCGCTACAAAGGACAAGCCGCCGAGAGGGTGCTCACGGCGGCTGCGGCGCGTATTGTCGCCGCGGCTGCGCTGGCGCTTTCTGCGGGTTCCCACCAGGGGGCGGCGAACCGGGGGGTGCCATTCGGCATGGATTGTCTGTAGTAACTCCAGACATTTGCCTTATGCTGGATGTTTTCAGCCTGGCCCCTCAGCACCTATGCGCATCGGCGAACTCAGCAAAGCCACCGGCGTGGACATCGAAACCATCCGCTTCTACGAGAAAAGCGGCCTGCTGCCCGGCCCGGCGCGCAGCGACAACGGCTATCGCGATTACGCCCACGCGCATCTGGAGCGCCTGGCCTTTATCCGCCATTGCAGGGCGCTGGACATGTCCCTGGCCGATGTGGCTCAGCTGCTGGCCAGCTTGGACACCCAGGATGGCGCGCAGCTGGCACGGGTCGACCATCTGGTCGATGCGCAACTCGCTCGCGTGCGCGCCCGCCTGGCTTCCATGCAGGCGCTGGAGCAGCAACTGCTGGCGCTGAAGGCGCGCTGCGACGGGCGCCACCATCTGCATCCGCATACAGCCGGCAGCCAGGCTTGTGGCGTGCTGCAGGAGCTGGTTGCGGCAGCCCATGGCGAAGCGTGCGCCTGTCATGAGGCCTTGAAGCCATGAAACACCGTGCACGATCGATGCCACGCCGCCTGGTCTGGCTGGGCTTGAGTTTGGTGCTGACCGCGGCGCAGGCCGGCGAGATCTGGAAATGCCAGCAGGGCAGCAAGGTCCGCTACTCCGACCAGCCTTGCCCGGCCCAGGGCGACACCTTGCCGGCCCGCGCCCTGCAGCCCAATGTGGTGGCCGCCGAGCGCAGCGCCGCGGACGCGGCGAGCCCAGGCACTCGCTTGGCCGGCAATGTCTGCCCGGAGGAGGTCGAAATCGCCGCCATGGAAAGCCGGGCCACAGCCAGCAGCCTGGGTCCCGCCGAGCAGCGATTCTTCAAAGGGGAGATCGCCCGCGCCCGTCAATGCCGCCAGGGCCGGGTCCGCTACTCGGCGTCCGATTGGGCGCTCAGCCGCCAGGCCCAGGCTGATCAGTTCCGCCCGGGTGTCGAGGTCGAAGCCCGGCAGCGCGCCGAGGCCATGCACAAGGCGGCGGCAGCGCGCGCCGCGCAGGCGAGCCCGGAGCCGCTGGCTGCAGGGGCATCATCCCCGGCGGTTTCAAGCCGCTGAGCCTCATCGCCAGGCCGCGAACACAAAGGGCATGAGCTTGCGGCCATGCCGGTATCGCTGCTTTGCCTGTTTCTTTGCAGCTGCTGACCTCGCCCTACGCTTTCAGCCGCTCGGCCTGAGCCCGCCCAGAACTCTGGAATACCCGAATTCTGTGTTGATATATTAAACATATACTTCATTTGGGTGCCAGTCTGAGCCGCCTCATGAGGTCGTGTCGGAATTGCAGAGTCGGCGACCCCAGCCTCTGCAACGGACCCCAGCTCATCAGTCACTGCCGCTGATGAGGTGCCGTCCTGTCCCCAGCCCCAAAGGTGAAGTCGCCATGCAAACCGATGCCCTGCGCCTGTGCGAGCTGAGCGTGGTCGAGGCTTTGTTCGACCCGCTGCCCGACGTGGTGTTCTTCGTCAAAGACCGCGACGGCCGCTACTTGCGCGTCAATCAGACCCTGGTGCGGCGCAGCGCGCAGCGCTCCAAGCAAGCCTTGCTGGGGCGCACCTCCAAAGAGATTTTTCCCGGCGCCATGGGCGAGGCCTTCTGGGTGCAAGACCGCAGCGTCATCAGCAGTGGCGCGGCCATGCAGCGCCATCTGGAACTGCACCTCTATGCCGACGGCGGCGCCGGCTGGTGCCTGACCCACAAGCTGCCGCTGCGCGACGAGCCCCAAGGCGAGCGGCCCGGCGCGGTGCTCGGCGTGGCCGGCATTTCGCGCGACCTGGGTCGGCCCGACCAGAGCCACCCGGTCTACGGCCAGATCGCCGAGCTGGCCCAGCAGATTCGCAGCCACTACGACCAGCCCCTGCATCTGGGCGACTGGGCACGCGCGGTCGGATTGACGCTGGACCGGGTCGAGCACCTGTTCCAACGCATCTTCCACCTCAGCCCACGCGAGATGCTGCTGCAAGCACGCCTGGACGCGGCGCGCCGCCTCTTGGTCGAGTCACCCGACTTGAGCGTGGCGGCCATTGCCATGCAATGCGGCTACAGCGATCAAAGCGCCTTCACCCGCCAGTTCAAGGCCACCACCAGCCTGACGCCCTCGCAATACCGGCGACTGCAGCAAGGGCATCAGCCCAGCGGCGAGCCCTGGCGCGTCGCGGCCTGATGCCAGAAGCCATCACCTTGCATTTACGGTGATGTCATGGCGGGCTTGGGGCCCATCAACTGCTCACGCAAAAAGCCATAGCTGAGCGCCCAGAGTTGCGCCTGCTGCGCTGGCGTGGAAGCCCCGGCATGGCCGCCTTCGCGGTTCTCCCAGTACAGCGCCGGCTGGCCCAGCTCCTGCAGCCGCGCCACCATCTTGCGGGCGTGGCCCGGGTGCACCCGGTCGTCCAGGGTGGAACTGGTGTAGAGCACCTTGGGGTAGGGCTGGCCCGCGCGGGCGTTCTGGTACGGTGAGTAGCGCGAGATGTAGTCCCATTGCTCGGGGATGTCGGGGTTGCCGTACTCCTCGATCCAAGATGCCCCGGCCAGCATGCGGTGATAGCGCCGCATATCGGTCAGCGGCACCTGGCTGACCACCGCGCCAAACAGCTCGGGCCGCTGCACCATCGCCACCGAGGTCAGCAAGCCGCCCAGGCTGCCACCCATGATGCCCAGACGCGCCGGGCGGGTGATGCCACGCTGGATCAGGTCTTCGGCCACTGCGATGAAATCATCAAAGCTGCGCTGGCGATGCTCGCGCTGCGCCGACTGATGCCAGCGCGGGCCGAACTCACCGCCGCCGCGCAGATTGGCCAGCACATACACCCCGCCCTGCGACAACCAGCCGCGCCCCAGGATGCCGCTGTAGCTGGGCTTCATCGAGATCTCGAAGCCGCCGTAACCGTAGAGCAGCGTGGGCGCGCCGTCTTTTGGCAAGTCGCCGCGCGGCTTGACGATGAAGTAAGGCACGGCCGTGCCGTCCTTGGAGCGCGCCTGCAGCTGCTGCACCTCATGCCTGCTGGCATCAAAAAACTCCGGCATGGCCTGCAAGAGCTGGCGCTCGGCCCGGCCCACCTCGCCCAGCTCCAGCCGCGCCGGGGTCAGGAAGTCGCTGCGGGTCAGCAGGTAATGGTCGGAGTCCTGGCCGGCCAGGGCGCTGACGCTCAGGCTGCCCAAGTCGCCAGCCGGCAACAGCGTCTCTTGCCACTGGCCTTTTTGATAGCGCCACTGCACCAATTGCTGGCGCGCTTCATCCATGCGCACGCCCAGCACCGCGCTGCGCGTCGCCACATGGCTTTGCAGCGAGCTGCGCGGCGTGGGGCTGAACAAGGTGTGGAACTGGCGCTTGCCGGCCGCCCAGTCGGCGCGCGAGATCGCCAAGAGCGAACCGGCCGCATGGGTCTTGCCGCCTAGCGTCCAATCCGAGCGCAACTCGATCAGCCATTGGTCGGCGAAGGGGCTCATGCTGGCATCGGCCGGCTTGCTCAGGGCCAGCAGGCGGCCATCTTTCTGCAGAACATGCTGCTCGCCGGCAAAGAAGCTGGTGCGGCGCTCGATCACATGCACCCGTTCTTTGCCGATCTGCTCGGCCCAGGTCCAAACGCTGACGTCCTGCGGCACCGCCTCGAACACCAGCCGCGCCTGCGCCAGGGGTTGGCCGCGCTTCCAGAGCTTGACCTGGCGCGGGTAGCCCGACTCCGTCATGCTGCCGGGGCCGAAGTCGGTGGCCACGCTGAGTGTGTCGCGGTCCACCCAGGCGGCATTGCCCTTGGCCTCGGGCAGGCTGAAGCCGCCCGCCGCCGCCGCCGCCACAAAGCGGCGCGTGCCGAGGTCGAACTCACGCAGCACATGGGCGTCGCCGCCGCCACGGCTCAGGGTCAGCAAGCAGCGCTGGGTCTGGGGTACGAGGCAAGTTGCCCCACCCCAGACCCAGGGTGCACCCTCCTCCCGACTCAACTGGTCCACATCCAGCACCGTCTCCCAGTGCGGTGTGCTGCTGCGGTAGGAGGCCAAGCTCGTGCGCCGCCACAGGCCGCGCGGGTGCTCCGCATCGCGCCAGAAGTTGTAGAGATAGCCGCCCATCTGCTGCGCATGGGTCAGGCGCTTGGGCGAGGCCAAGACCTCGGCAAAGCTCTGGACCCATGCAGCAGACTGAGGGCCGCTCTGCAGCGCAGCAAGGCTGGCCTCGTTCTGGCCCTGCACCCAGCGCAGCGCGCGCTCGCCCTGCACCTCTTCCAACCAAAGGTAAGGGTCCTCGGCGCTGGGCTGCGCCAAGCCCAGGCCTGACTGCAGCAGCAACATGGCCGCGGCAAGCGCGCGCAGCACTGGCTTGGCGCCGCGCATCAGAAGCGCGCCTCCAGATTCAGCTTCAGGACCCGGCCGCCCAGCGGCAGCGAGGAGCCCGGGCGCAGCTCCACCAGAGGCTTTTGGTCAAAAGCGTTCAGCAGATTGGCAGACAGGATGAAGTTCTTGAAGCCGCTGTACTGCAGCCACAGATCGGTGCTCAGCCAGGGCTTGATGCGGCAGTCGGCTTCGGCCACATCGCGATCGGCGCAGCCTTCGATGCTGTTGTTGCTGTCCCAGTCCGCAGCACTCAAGCGGGTGCCGGAGTACTGGTTGAGACGCGCGCCCAGCTTCCAATCGGCCATGCCCCAGTTGATCTTGTAGATCGCATGCAGGCGCGGCGTGCCGCGGTAGCCGACGCGGTTCTCGGTGTAGTCCTGCGCGGTGGTGTCCCAGTAACGCGCTTCGATCTGATAGTTGGCTTCGATGCCGGCGTCCAGCTGGCCCCAAGCGCCCAGCTTCCAGCGGCTGCGCAGGTCCAGATCCAGGCCCGAGACCTTGGTTTTGTTCATGTTCTGGTACTGCAGGCCCAGCGAACGCACCGAGCCGACAGCAAAGGCTATGTCCTTGCCCGACAGCTCCTTGACCCGCTTGGCCAGGTCTTTGTCGCGTGCCGAGACGGCATCACGCGGCAGCAAGCTGGGGTTGGCGTCTTCATTGGCCAGCACCTCGTTGACGTCACGCGTGCCGATCTCGTCGCGGCGCTTGATGCTGTAGTAGTCCAGCGTGAAACTGACGTTGTCCATCGGCTGGGTCACGATGCCGAATGAGAAGTTGTTGGACGACTCGGGCTTCAAGTTCGAGTTCGGCGTGATGGCGGACGGGAAGCTGACCGAGCAGCCCGAGTTGTAGACCTCGGTGGCGTCTAGCTTGTCGCTGGCATTGCCGGTCTTGAGCACGGCCTGCATGGACTTGGCGGTGTCGCAGCGCTTCGGGTCCACATAGCCGTTGTTGAACCAGGAGGCGCCGCCATTGCCGGTCTCCGGCAGGCTGGGGGCGCGGAAGCCCTGGGTGACCGTGCCGCGCAGCATCAGCTCGCGCATCGGCCGCCAGGCCAGCTGCATCTTGGGCGTGACCGCGCCGAAGCCATCGAAGACCTTGTCGCCGCGCAGGGCCAGCGTGGCTTCGATTTGCTTGGTGAAGGGCAGGTTCACTTCGCCAAACAGCGCACCCACATCGCGCTTGCCGGAGATGTCCACGCCGGAGAAGCCGACGATGCGCGCCTGCAAGATGTTGTCCATGCTGCGGTGCTCGAAGGTTTCGTGGCGCAGCTCGCCGCCGAGCGCCAGCATGATGGGGCCGCCGATGAGGCGGCCGATCTCGCGCGAGCCCTTGGCATCGGCGAACTGCTGGGTGTAGGTGCCCGAAGAGCCCATCTCGGGGAACATCTTTTCCAGCAGTTCGCGCGGGTTGGTCTGGCCGAATTTGTAGGCACCGCTGGTGATGGCTTCTTCATAGCCGAAGCGGTCTTTGTAGAGGTGCTGACGCTGGGTCGCGTGTGAACGCATCATGCCCACCGCGCCATCAAAGTCCCAGCCCCAGGCCGAGCCCTCAACACCGGCCAGCAGGCGGAAGTCGCGCGAGGCACCGATGTTTTTGAACATGTCCGGGTGGTCCACAAAACGGTAGTTCAAACCGATGGGGAAGCCATAGGGGTTGTTCGGGTGATTGGCCGGCAGCCGAGGGTCGGTGAAGCTTTGCAGTTCGCCCTTCAGGCTGTCGTACCAGGTCGAGACGCTGCCGGGGTTGCTGCGTGGAATGTTGGTGTAGTAGTCGGCCTGGATGTCGGCGCCCTGAAACTCAGCAAAAGCGCTCAGGTCTTTGTTGATCGTGAAACGCGCGCCGGCCAGCAAGGTCACCCGTTTGGTGGCCGGGCGGGCATCGCTGTCCTTCCAGTAGTCGTACTGGCAGACGCCGCCGATCAGGTTCTCGGGCGCGCAGCCTGGGGCCGGTGTGTTGATGCGCGTGCCGGCCAGGGCCGGGTCTTTGTAGTCTGCCGGGTAGCTGCCGGTGTAGTTTCCGGGGAAGGAGCCGGCCGAACGCTGACCACGTGCCGGGTTCTGCTCCAAGTACCACTCGGGCAGCAAGTCGCGCACCGCGCTGTCCTTGTAGCTGCCGCGCTTGTAGACCTCCAAGTGCGCGTAGGCATTGAAGCCGTCGGTCGCCAGATTGCCATGGCCCACCGTGACCGAGGCTTGCTGGTCGGCGTCCAGAAAGCTCTTCTTCAAATTGCGCTGCGCGCTCAGCTGCAGACCGACGCCAGTGAAGTCCTTGACGGTGATGACGTTGATGACGCCACCGATGGCGTCCGAGCCGTAGATGGCCGAGGCACCGTCCTTCAGCACTTCGACGCGTTCGATGATGTTGGCGGGAATGGCGTCGATATTGGTGAAGTTCAGCTGCAAGCCATCGGCAAAGCCATAGCTCGACAAGCGGCGTCCGTTCAAGAGCGTCAAGGTGCCGCCAGTGCCCAGATTGCGCAAGGACACGCCCGAGGCACCGCTGGCCCAGGAGTTGGCGCCGCCCAGGTCGCTGATGGCGCTGCGGTCGTTGCTGCTCAGATTGGCCAGCACATCGCCCACCGTCAGCGCGCCGGAGGCCTTGATCTCGTCCTTGTTCAAGACCAGCAGGGGCTGCGAAGTTTCCAGATCCGTGCGCTTGATGTTGGACCCGGTGACCGTCACGCGGTTCAGGGTTTGCGTTTCGCTTGCAGGGTCCTTGCTTTGGGCGTAGACAGCAGGGCTGCTGCTCAAGGCCATGCAGGCCGTTGCCGTGGCCAGCGCGATGGTGCTGAGCTTGGGGCTGGGTTTTTTCGTGTTCATGCGTCTCCTCGTGGGCTCTTTGGGGATCCGCTCAGAATAGAAAAACCGCC
This sequence comes from Paucibacter sp. DJ2R-2, assembly GCF_025717675.1. GTDB lineage: Bacteria > Pseudomonadota > Gammaproteobacteria > Burkholderiales > Burkholderiaceae_C > Paucibacter_A. The sequence continues at coordinate 1,162,841 of NZ_JAJIRT010000001.1, read as the reverse complement.
CTCCATCGTCTTGATGCCAAACGGCAGCGGGCCGACCGAAATCGGCACAAAGTGCCCCGGCCCCAGGGGGAGAAGAAACAAAAAAAATGGGCAGGCGCCTTGCGGCCCTGCCCAGAGATGGATTTTTGAAAACCTGCCGTGGCGATCAGCGGCTCACTTTGAACTCGCCGAATTCCTTCAGCTGCTCGGTCACCGCGCTCGGGTCGCCGACCACGATCAGGCTTTGCGTCTCGGGCGAGAAGTACTTCTTGCCGATCTCGCGCACCTGCTCGGCCGTGACCTTCTGGATCAGCGGCACATACTGGCCCAGGTACTCGGCCGGCAGGCCGACCAGCCAGTTGTTGGCCAGGGTCTGGGCCACGGCGCCTTGCAGCTGTGTGGTCAGCAGATAGCTGCCGGCCACATAGCGCTTGCTCATGTCCAGCTCGTCCGCCGGCACCAGCTCGCTGCCGATGCGGCGGTACTCCTTGATGAACTCCTGCAGCGATGCACCGGTCACCTCGTTGCGCACATCGGCGCCGCCGGTGATGGCCCCGCCCACGCGGTAGGAGCGGCCGCCGGCGCTGGCGCCATAGGTGTAGCCCTTTTCTTCACGCAGGTTCTGGTTCACGCGGCTGGAGAAACCACTGCCCAGGATGGTGCTGGTTAGGCGCAGCGGCACCTGCTCGGCGCCGCTGGCGGCCATGCCGGGGCGGCCCAGGCGCAGCGTCGACTGCACGCTGCCCGGGCGCTCCAGCAGCAGGCGTTGCGGCGCGGCGCTGACCGGCGAGGCGGCGATCTCGAGCGGGGCCGGGCCCTGGGCTTGCCAGTCGCCGAACACCGCCTGCGCCTGCTTCAGCGCCTCGGCCGCCGTGATCTGGCCGGTGATGACCAGCAGGGCACGGTCCGGGCGGAAGCGCTGCGCATGCTCGGCACGCAGGGCCGCGGCTGTGGTCGATTCGATGCTCTCGGCGCTTTCCTGGCTGCGGCCGTAGGGGTGATCGCCGTAGATGGCCTGGCTCAGCGCCTTCTCGGCGCGGAAGCCGGGTTGGGCGCTGGCCACCTTCAGGGCCTGCAGGGCATTGGCCTTGGCCAGGGCCACTTCACCGTCGGGGAAGGAGGGCTGGCGGGCCACCTCACCCAGCAAGCGCAGCATCTCGCTGGCATGCGATTTCAAGGCATAGGCATTGAGGGTGATGCCGTCGTTGGAGGCGGCGGCGCCGACGCCGCCGCCCATGCCTTGGGCGGCCTCGGCGATGGCGCGCGAGTCGCGCTTGGCCGTGCCTTCATTGAGCAGGCCGGCCAGCAGTTTGGCGCGGCCCGGCGTGGCCGCGGCGTCGGCGCCGTAGCCGGCGCCGCGCAGGGCCAGCACGAAGTCCACGCGCGGCAGGCCCTGGCGCGGCAGCACCCAGACTTCCAGGCCGTTGGCCAGGGTCTTCTTGCTGATCTGGGGTACGGGGATGGGCTTGTCCTGGCCGTACTTGGGCAGTTCGGCCGGCAGCTTGATGGCCTCGGCGGCGCCGGCGGCCAGAGGCAAGGCCAGCAGAGCGGCGAGCATCAGGGGAGTGAGCTTGAGTTGTTTCATGATGATGAAGGGCTCCGTCTCGCGTTCAGGGCTTGGCGGCGCTGGCAGCGCCTTGGGCGGCGGCCGGGGCGGCCAACATGGCGGCTGGCTTGCGGTCAATGACCGAGCGGTTGGCCACGGTCAGATAGGTCTTGGCGGCGCGCTGCACGTCGGCGGACTTGACGCCCTCGATCCAGCCCGGGATCTTGTTGACCACCTGAGCATCGCCCCACAGGGTCTGCAGCTTGGCCAGGGTGTCGGCGCGGCTGAGGAAGCTCTCCAGGCCGTTGTACCAGTCGGCCAGCAAGCGCGTCTTGACGCGCTTGAGCGTCGCTTCATCGACACCGTCCTTGACCACCTTGGCGATTTCCTCGTCCATAGCGCTCAGCAAGGCGTCGGCGCTGCTGTCCGGCTTGTAGAGGGCGAACACGGTGAAGATGGTCGGGCCGTCGTATTCCCAGATGCTGGTCAGGCCGTAGAGCGAGTCGAGGTTGAGCGCCAGTTCGCGGCCCTTGACCAGGCCCTGGTAGAAGCGCGAAGCGTCGCCGCCCGCCAGCAGCTCGCCCAGCACGGCCATGGCCGGCTGGTCCTTGCTGCCGCGATCGGGCATCTTCCAGGCGGCGGCAATCGCCGGCACCTGGGCCAGCTTGTCGCTCTGCACCAGGCGGCGCTCGGCGGTGTTCAGGCCTTCGCTGAAGTCACTGGGCGCGGGCGTTGGGCGCTTGGGGATGGCGGCGAAGTACTTTTCTGCCAGAGCGAAGGCCTTGGCCGGCGTGATGTCGCCGGCGATGGACAGCACGGCATTGTTGGGGCCGTAGTAATCGCGGTGGAAGGCGCGCACATCGTCGAGGCTGGCGTTCTCCAGGTCCTTGAAGCTGCCGTAGCCGTCGTGGTTGTTCTCCCATTTCTGGAAGGCCAGGCCGCCGATGTCGATCCACATGAAACCGCCGTAAGGCTGGTTCTGCACATTGACGCGGATCTCTTCCTTGACCACGTCCTGCTGGTTCTTCAGCGTGGCCGGGTTGAAGTCCAGGGTCTTCATGCGGTCGGCTTCCAGCCAGAGGATGGACTCCAGGGCCGAGACCGGGGCGGTTTCGATGTAGTTGGTGAAGTCGGGGCGGGTGGAGCCGTTGTTGTTGCCGCCGCCGCCGGTGATCACCTTGTCGAACACGCCCTTGGGCGCGGTCGGCGTGCCCTGGAACATCAGGTGCTCGAACAGGTGAGCAAAGCCGGTGCGGTTCTTGGGCTCCAGCCGCATGCCCACATGGTAGACGACGCTGACGCCGACCGTGGGTGAGCTGTGGTCGGGCGAGACCAAGACGGTCAGGCCATTGGCCAGCTTCTTGCTGGCGACGGGCACCTGCCAGCGGTCGGCGGCTTGCGCCGCCAACGACAGGGCCAGCCCTGCGAACAGGGCAATCAGGGAATGCTTGCGCATATGCACCTCGTTGAAATCAGGAGTTAGGTCAAAGCTCGCACTGATCGCTCAGGGCGCGCTCATCTGGAAGGTGTTGGCGAAGAAGGCCAGCATGTCGGCACGTTCCTCGATGATCTTGGAGGTCGGCTTGCCGGCGCCGTGGCCGGCCTGCGTCTCGATGCGGATCAGCTTGGGCGCCGGGCCGGTGTCGGCGGCCTGCAGGGCTGCCGTGTACTTGAAGCTGTGCGCCGGCACGACGCGGTCGTCGTGGTCGCCGGTGGTGACCATGATGGCCGGGTATTTCACGCCCGACTTGATGGTGTGCAGCGGCGAGTAGGCGGCCAGGGCCTTGAACTCCTCGGCGTTCTCGGACGAACCGTAGTCCGGCACCCAGGCCCAGCCGATGGTGAACTTGTGGAAGCGCAGCATGTCCATCACGCCGACCTGGGGCACGGCCGCGCCGAACAGCTCGGGCCGCTGGTTGAGCACCGCGCCGACCAGCAGGCCGCCGTTGGAGCCGCCGTTGATGGCCAGCTTGGCCGGCTGCGTGTACTTCTGCGCCACCAGCCATTCGCCGGCGGCGATGAAGTCGTCGAACACGTTCTGCTTCTTCAGCTTGGTGCCGGCTTCGTGCCAGGCCGAGCCGTACTCGCCACCGCCGCGGATCGAGGCCAGCACATAGACGCCGCCCATCTTCATCCAGGCCGCCGAGGTGATGCCATAGCTGGGCGTCATCGAGGCGTTGAAGCCGCCGTAGCCGTAGAGCAGGGTCGGGTTCGTGCCGTCCAGCTTCAGGCCCTTTTTGTGGGCCAGGAAGATGGGGAAGCGGGTGCCGTCCTTGCTGGTGACGAATTCGCGGTGGGTCTCGAACTGATCGGCATCGAAGGCAGTCTGCGGGCGCTTGAACAGGCTGACCTTGTTGGCAGCCACGTCATAGCGGTAGACGGCGCTGGGCGTCGTCAGGCTGGTGTAGCTGAAGAAGGTCTCGCGGTCCTGCACGCGGCCGCCGAAGCCGCTGGCAGTGCCAACGCCGGGCAGCTGCACCTCGCCCTGCAGCTTGCCGTCCAGGCCGTGGCGGCGCACCAGGGTGGAGGCGTCGCGCAGATAGCTCAGCAGCAGGCGGCCGCCCACGGCGGAGGCGCCGGTCATGGCGTCGGGGCCCTCGGCCACCAGGGTCTTCCAGGCTTCCTTGCCCGAAGCCTTGAGGTCGACGGTGATCAGGCGGCCGCGCGGCGCGTCCTTGTCGGTCTTGACGATCAGGCTGTTGCCGTTCAGGCCCACGGCCTGGTATTGCGCATCGAAAGCCAGGCTGATGGCCTTGGGCTCGCCGCCGGCAAAGCCACCTTTGACCAAGGGCAGCACCATCAGGCCGTTCTTGGAGCCGCCCTTCCAGACATTGATGATCAGCAGCTTGCCGTCATCGGAGACGCTGCTGCCGAAGCCCCATTCCTTTTCCTGCGGGTTGGCGGCCACCAGCACATCGGCCGACTGCGGCGTGCCCAGGCGGTGGTAGAAGTGTTTCTGGAAATAGTTGGCGCCGGTCAGGGCTGCGCCCTCGGCCGGTGCGTCGTAGCGCGAGTAGAAGAAGCCCTTGCCGTCGGGCGTCCAGGTGGCGCTGGAGAACTTCACCCATTCGATGGCATCGGGCAGGTCGCGGCCGGTGCTGAGGTCACGCACCTTCCAGGTCTGCCAGTCAGAGCCGGCTTTGGAGCTGCCGTAGGCCAGCAGCTTGCCATTGGGCGAAGGTGCATAACCGCTGATCGACACGGTGCCATCCTGGCTCAGGGTGTTCGGGTCCAGGGCGATGCTGGGCTGGTCCTTGAGCGACTTGGCGGTATAGAGCACCGATTGCTGTTGCAGGCCGTTGTTGCGCGTCCAGAAGTAGCGGCCGCCTTCTTTGAAGGGCACGCCGAATTTCTCGAAGTTGTAGAGCTCGGTGTAGAGCTTGCGCACCGCCAGGCGCTGCGGCATGGCCGCGAGGTAGGCGTCGGTGACCTGGTTCTGGGCTTTGACCCAGTCCTTGGTCTGCGGGCTGTTGTCGTCCTCCAGCCAGCGGTAGGGGTCGGCCACGGCCGTGCCGTGGTAGTTGTCGGTCTGCTCGACCTTGGCGGTCGCGGGGTAGCTCGGTGTGCTCGTTTGCGCGAAGCTGGCGCCGCTGCTCAGCAGGGCCAGGCAGGCCATCACCAGAGCCTTGTGGGCAGGCCGGATCTTGTTCGTCATGGCGTTCATCGTTTCTTTCCAGAACTCAGGGCTCGGCGCGGTCGGCGCGAGGCTGCGGCATTCTGGCAAGGAATCAAAACCATGACGAAAGGCATTCCCCGATTTGGCCTGCGGGGAAACCCGGGGAGGCTTTAGCGGGCCCTCTGGCTCCAGAGCACGCCGCCGGCGATCAGGCCCATGCCGATCAAGGTGGCGCCATCAGGCTGCTCGCCGAACAGCGGGATGGCCAGCAGCGTGGCCAGCACCGGGGTCAGGGCGCCCGCGGTGGCGCTGCGCTGCGCGCCCAGGCGGGCGACGGCATAGCTGTAGCTCAGGGTCGAAATCAGGCCCACGCCCACGCTCTGGATGGCCAGTTGCAGCAAGAGTTGCGAGCCGCTCAAGCTGGGCAGCGCCAGGCCTTGCGTGCCGGCCTGCCAGGCCAGCAGGGGCAGGAGCAGGCCCAGGGAGACGGTGGAGATCAGGGCCGCAGCCTCCAGCGGCGCCAGCTTCGCCTCGCGCAGGGCCAGGGTGTAGGCCGACCACATCAGGCTGCCCAGCAGGAAGAAGGCATAGCCCTGGGCCAGATCGGCCTGGCCGGCCTTGAGCGCCAGCATCGTCGCCACGCCGCTGGCGATGCACAGCAGGGCCGGCCAGCGCGCCAATGCCGCGCGGCCGTGCAGGGCGGCGGCCAGCAAGGCGGTGAACAGGGGCAGGGTGCCGGGGATCAGGGTGGCGCCGTCGGCCACCGGCGCATGGCGCATGCCCCAGCCTGCGATCAGGAAGTAGGGCAGGCCGGCGCCGGCGACGATCAGCAGCCACAAGCGCGCCGGTACGGCGGCAAAGCGGGCGCGGCGCTTCCAGAGCAAGGGCGCGAACAGCAGGCCGGCCGGGCCGAAGCGCAGCAGGGCCAGCTCCACCGGCGGCAGGGCGACACGCGCGCCGGCACGCAAGGAGATGAAGAAAGCGGCCCAGATCGCCAGGGTCAAGGCCAGCGCGGCCCAGCCCAGGGCCTCGCCTTGCTGCCAGGCCTGCTGCGGGCGGCGCCCGCCAAAAGATTGCGAGGGCAGGCCGGCGGCGGCCAGGGAAGGGCGGGAATTGGGGTGCATGGGGCAGGCAAGGCAAGGGCTACAACGAGAGGAATTTTCAAGCGCTTCCCTGGGTGAAACCCGGCAATCTGGCGTGATAACTGGTCTGCTTGAGCGGGCTTTCGCCAATAATCACTGAAACTTTGATGGAAACAAGCCATGGACAGAATCGACCTCCAGTTGCTCGAGCTGCTGCAGCGCGACGGCCGCCTCAGCATTGCCGAGCTGGCCGAGCGGGTGGCCTTGTCGGCCAGCCCCTGTGCGCGCCGACTCAAGCGCTTGGAGGACGAGGGATTCATCTCGGGCTACCGCGCGGTGCTGGACCGCAAGGCGGTGCAGCTGGCCACCACGGTCTTCGTCAATGTGCGCTTGATGCACCACCGCGAGGACGCGGTGCAGCAGTTCGAGGCCGCCATGGAGGCCATGGCCGAGGTGGTGGCCTGCCATGTGGTCAGCGGTGCGCATGACTACCTGCTCGAGGTGGTGGTCGGCGAGCTGAGTGCTTACGAGCAAATCGTGCGGCGCCTGCAGGCCTTGGCCATGGTGCAGGACATCACCAGCAATTTCGCCATCCGCTGCGTCAAGAGCGGCGCGCCGCTGCCCTTGAAATCGGCTTGAAGCGAGGGCTTGCGGGCGCGCCCGCGCGACGCAGGAAAAGCGCTCGAAACAGCTCAGCCGCACTCCCCCGGGCTGGAGGATGACAGGAGGCCGACATGGGCCGACAGTCCAGGCTTCGGAAGGCACGGGGCCTTCTTGTTTGATTCAAGGTCAACGCCGAGGTTCACCCATGTTGCGCAGCCTGTTCACCGGTCTCAGTGCCCTCACCCTGGCCCAGACGGCTGCGGCCGGCATCGTCGTCAGCTCTTACAGCATGATGGACGGCGCGCCCCTGCATGGGGCCTATTACGACAACCTCTACAACGGCAACCACGGGCCCGATGGCTGGTTGTCGGGCGGCACCGGCGACCTCACCGACGGCGTGACCAGCGCCTCGGTGGTGGCCGGCTATGGCGCTTGGGCGCCCTATGTGATGTGGGACGGTCAGTCGCCCGTGATCCTGTTCGACCTGGGCGAGAGCTACCGCCTGAGCCGCATCACCAGTTATTTCAAGTACTACGCCCAGGCGGCCGTCTATATGCCCGGCGCCATGAGCCTGCGCTTCTCGAGCGACGGCCTGCATTTCGGCAGCAGCCAGCTGCGCACCCTGAGCGCGGCCGAGCGCCTGCCCGGCGCCGACAACAGCGACGGTGTGTTCGAGCTGCTGAACGGCAGTCAGGCGGCCGGCCGCTATGTCGAGCTGAGCCTGCACAACGGCCCCGAACAGCGCTGGTTGGCGCTCGGCGAGGTGGTCTTCGAGGGCAGCCCGGGCGGCCCGGTGCAAGGCGTGCCCGAGCCCGGCAGCGCCGCTCTGGCCCTGCTCGCCCTGCTGGGCCTGGGCCTGCAGCGCCGGCGCGCCTGAGCGGCGGCTGTTGCGCGCGGGGCCTGCCACGGCGCTGTCACAGCGCCGCCATGCCCCTGCCATCAAGACTGCCGACACTGGCCAGCCCTGGCACCCGCCCGGTCTGCGCCGATGCCTTCGAGGCATCCCGAGAGGCCGAGTGCGCTTGCGCCCCCAACGGTCTCGGAGAGTCTTCATTCATGCGCGTACGTCTGCTTCCCCTGCTGGCACTGGCTGCCTTGGCCCAGCCAGCACTGGCCCTCAACATCGTCCTGAGCAATGACGACGGCCTGACCAGCAATGTCAAAGCGCTGTACGAGGCGCTCAAAGCCAAGGGCCATGATGTGATCGTCTCGGTGCCTTGCACCGGCCAGAGCGGCATGGGCGGCGCGGTCAAGTTTCTGAGCCCGCTGACGCCGCTGACGGCCGCCTGCCTGAACGGCGCCGCCGCCGTGGGCGCGCCGGGCGCCGGCCCCATGAGCAAGGCCGGCTTTACCAACGGGGACTACCACTACGTCAACGGCACGCCCATCATGGCCCTGCTCTACGGCCTCGATGTGCAGGCGCAAGCCCGCTGGGGCAAGGCCCCGGATCTGGTGCTCTCCGGCCCCAACGAAGGCCAGAACGTCGGCCACATCGTCAACAGCTCGGGCACCATCGGCAATGCCCAGAACTCGGCCTCGCGCGGCATCCCCTCGATCGCCCTGAGCGCCGACGCCGACACCACCGACAACGTCAATCTGGCCGCACCGAAGTCGGCCACCGTTGCCAAGCTCAGCGTGGACCTGATCGCCGCCCTGCAGGCCAAGGCCGGCACCGGCCCGCTCTTGCCGGCCGGCCTGGCGCTGAACGTCAACTTCCCGCAGGTGCTGGACGGTGCCAAATGGAAGTTCGCCCGCATCGGCAGCTACAACGCCTACAAGGTCAAGTTCGTCAAGGACCTGGGCGCCGATCCGGTGGCGGCCGGCTACGGCCTGGGCCAGGTGCACCTGCCCGGCATCACGCTGGAGATGAACAGCGCCCCGGCCACCGAGGCGCAGGCCGAGGACGAGTCCATCGTCTACAAGAAAGACATCGCGGTCACGGCCATGCAAGTCGCTTACGACCACCGCAGCGCCGGCCAGCAATGGCTGCGCCTGCGCCTGCGTGATCTGCTGAGCCAGTGAGGGCGGTCACCATGAGAGCCTCTCCTTTGTTTCGCGCCCGTCTCCTGCCTCTGATGGCCTCGCTGGCCTTGGTCGCCTGCAACGGCGGCGGCGATGCCGGCCCGTCCGTCAGCGTGCCGGATCTGGCGCCGGGCAGCTATGTCGTCAACGCGGGCACGGCCGATGCGCCGGTGCCGGGCCGCTATTTTTCCGGCAGCGACGGCAGCCGCGTGCTGGTCTTGAACAATGCGGCCGAGCAAGCCGAGCGCATCTACCGCCGCGCGTCCAGCAGTGCTGAGTGGGTGGCGGTGCCCGCCGCCACAGTCGATGTCAGCATCAGTCTGCAAGCGAGCCACAAACAAGCGGCTCCGTCCGCGCTGACGGTCGGCCAGCTGGTCGGTCGCTATGTCACCCAGCTCGGCCCGGGCGTCTGGGCGCAGTTCACTGTGGCGGCCGACGGCAGCATCAGCGCCGGCCCGGCCAGCAGCTGCAAGCTCAGCGGGCGTCTGGACAGCCAAGGTGGTGCCGGTGGCCTGGCCCTGAGCCTGACAGCCAGCGGCTGCGGCAACGCGGTACCGGCCTCCAGCAGTGGTTTTGCGCTGGCCGATGTCGATGAGCTGCCGGCACGCATGCGCCTGCTGGCCGACGACGGCCGCACGATGCTGGACCTGCGCGCCTTCAGCGAATGAGCTGAACCAGCCGGTCTGAGGCTGGCTGGCTGGACCGGTCCTCTCCTGGTGCGCCTCAGTCGCGCCTTTCGGCAGTCTGTCGCAGCGCCGCTGGCCTCTCCGGAGGCCGCTGCTACATTGGCCCCCGCTCAAGACATACGCCGACGCGGGGAGACGCTGTGCAGAAAAACAAGACTCAAGGTGCCCGTGGGCGCTGGTTGAAATCCTGGCGCGTGCGCCTGGCCGTGCTGCTCGTGATCGGCGCTGCGTATGGCGCCTATCGCTATCTGAGCCCGACGCCGCCACCGCCCCCGCCGCCAACCGGGGAGGTGAATCTGGCCGACATCACACAGACGGTACAGGCAGCGGGTGTGCTGCAACCGCGGCTCAAGGTCGATGTCGGTGCCCAGGTCAGCGGCCAGGTGCGCCAGCTCCATGTGCAGCTGGGCCAGCAGGTCAAGAAGGGCGAACTGCTGGTCAGTCTGGATCCCGAGTTGGCACGCAGCGAAGTGGCCCAGGCCGAGGCGGCCGCAGCCCAGCAAGTGGCCTTGATCGAAGTGCGCCAGGCCGACCTGAAGACAGCCCGCCGCGAGGTCGAGCGCCAGCGCCGTTTGCTCGCCGGCGATGCCACCGCGGCCACCGAGGCCGAGCGTGCGGACACGGAGCTGGCCAAGCTGGAAGCCGACCTGCGCGGCCAGAGCGCCAATCTGAAACGTCTGCAGGCCGAGCTGGACAAGCGCAAGCTGTCCCTGGGCTATGCCTCGATCACCGCGCCCATGGACGGCACCGTGGTCAACCTGCCGGTGCAGGAAGGCCAGACCGTGATCGCCGCACAGATCACCCCGGTCATGGTGACTCTGGCCAATCTCGACGAGATCACCGTGCGTGCCCGGGTTCCTGAGGCCGACATCGCTCAGATCAAGATGGGTCAGAACGCCCGCTTCGTGACCCTGGCCGGCGAGGCTCAGCGTTATGAAGGCAAGGTCCGAGTGATCCAGCCGGTGCCCGAGCGGGCCGGCAATGCGGTCTTCTACAACGTGCTGTTCGAAGTGGACAACAAGGCGCGCAAGCTGCTGCCCGAGATGACGGTGCAGGTCAATGTCGAGACCGGTTCGGCCAAGAAGACCCTGACTCTGCCCATGGTCGCGCTCGGCGAGCGGGGCGAGGACGGCCGCTTTGCCGTGCAGGTGCTGGACGCCCAGAACAAGCAGCACCCGCGCAAGGTGCGCACCGGCTTGCAGGACGGCGCCCGCGTGCAGGTGCTCGATGGCCTGAAGGCCGGCGAGAAGGTCTTGCTGGCGCCGCCGTCGGCGGCCGAGCAGGCTGCGTCGGCTGCATCGAAGTAAGCCGGCACCGCCATGCATCCCCTGATCGAACTGCGCGGCGTCGGCCGCCACTACCGCCTGGGCGCCATCGATGTGCCGGCGCTCGATGATGTGAGCCTGAAAATCCAGGCCGGCGAGTTTGTCGCCGTGATCGGCCAGTCGGGCTCGGGCAAGAGCACGCTGATGAATGTGCTGGGCTGCCTGGACAACCCGACCGTCGGCCAGTTCCTGATCGACGGCCAGGACGCCAGCCAGCTGGGCCCCGACGAGCTGGCCGGCCTGCGCCGCGAGCGCTTTGGTTTCATCTTTCAGCGCTACCACCTGTTGCCGCATATGGACGCGCGTGGCAACGCCGCCCTGCCGGCCGTGTATGCCGGCGCCAGCGGCAGCGCACGGCGCGAGCGCGCCGAGGCCTTGCTGACCCGCCTGGGCCTGGGCGAGCGCATGCACCACAAGCCCAATGAGTTGTCGGGCGGCCAGCAGCAGCGTGTGTCCATCGCTCGCTCGCTGATGAACGGCGGCCAGATCATCCTGGCCGACGAGCCGACCGGGGCGCTCGATTCGCAAAGCGGCACCGAAATGCTGGCCCTGCTGCGCGAACTCAACGAGCGCGGCCACACCATCATCCTAGTCACCCACGACGCCCATGTGGCCGGCCACGCGCGCCGCATCATCGAGCTCAAAGACGGCAAGGTCCTGAAGGACAGCGGTACGCCAGCCGACCACCGCCTGCCCGGCCCCCTGGCCGGGGAGACCGCCGCGCTGGCGCGCGGCAGCTGGTGGGGCCGGCAGCAGATGCAGTGGCGTGAGGCCTTGCAGTCGGCTGTGCAGTCGCTCAAAGGCAATCGCCTGCGCACGGCGCTGTCCATGCTGGGCATCAGCATCGGCATTGCCGCGGTCGTGTCCATCCTGGCCCTGACCAGCGCGGCGCGCGGCAGCATCGAGAAAGACGTGGGCAGCTTCTTGTCCGGCCGCATCCCGGTGTTCCGTGGCAACCCCAATCTGCCGCCCGGCACGCACGCCCAGGCCTTCCGGCCCAGCGAGATCGAAGCGATTCGTGCCCTGCCCGGCGTCAAGGCCGTGACGGTGGACCGCGAGACTCAGCTGACTGCGCGCCATGGTTCGCGCGACGCCATGGTCAGCGTGCTCGGCGCGGAGAAGCAAACCCTGGCCGCTCGCAAGCTCAAGCTGGTCGAGGGCCGCTACCTCAATGCCATGGACTACGCCGGTTCTACGCAGGTGGCGGTGATCGATGAGAAGGCGCGCAAATCGCTGTTCAAGCCGGGTGAATCGCCGCTCGGTCGTACCCTGCTGGTGGCGCCGCAAGGCATGCCGGCCGATGGCGCGGGCGCTGGCGCCGGAGCCGCCGCCGTGCCGATCGGCGTGGCCCTGCCCTTGACCATCGTTGGCGTGGTCGCACCCGACACCGGGGGCGCGGTCAACTTTGGGTCTTGGCTGGGCCAGGTCCTGATGCCGCACACCACCTTCGGGCGCAAGCTCGATGTGCGCGCGGACTCTGACCAGTTCAATGTGCTGCTCGATTTCACGGTGCCACCCGAAGAGGTGCGCAAGCAGCTGACCTACCGACTCAAGGCCTTGCACGGCATTGAGGACTTCGACTCCTGGAATGCCGACGAGGAGTTCCGAAAGTTCCAGCAGATCACCGGCGCCATGGCCTTGCTGTTCGCCGGCGTGGGAGCGATCTCGCTGTTGGTCGGCGGCGTGGGCGTCATGAACATCATGCTGGTCTCGGTCAGCGAGCGGACGCGCGAGATCGGCATCCGCATGGCGGTCGGTGCTCGCCAAGGCGATGTGCGCCTGCAGTTTTTGGTCGAGGCGGTGGTGTTGTGCTGCCTGGGCGGCCTGGTCGGGGTGTTCCTGAGTTGGCTCGGTGCGCAGGGCATCAATGCCGCGCAACAGTCGCTCAAGGTCGAGGTCAGCTGGGCGGCCCTGGGGGTGGCGTTTGCTGTGTCCAGCTTTGTCGGTCTGGTCTTCGGCACCTTGCCGGCACGGCGCGCTGCTGCCCTGAGCCCGGTCGATGCCCTGGCCCGCGAATGAAGGTGAGAGCCATGAACAAGAAAACAAACTCCAAAAATGAGCGCATCCAGGGCGTCTCGGCGCTCGCCGCTGCCGCGGCCGCTCTGAGCCTGTTGCTGGCCGGATGTGCCAGTGGCCGGGTCGCTGGCGTGCCGGCAAATATGGCCGTGACTCCGAGTCTGCCGGCACAGTGGCAGCAGCTGAGCGTTGCCGTGTCTGCCGAAGGCGCCATGCAAACCGATGCCCAGCTGGCTGCCCTGCAAGAGCAGGCGCTGCGTGCCAACCGCGACATCGCGCTGGCGCTCAAGCGCTGGGAGCGGGCCCAGCTGCAGCTTGGCCAGAGCGAGCTGGAGCGTGGCCTCAAGCCCAGCTTGAGCGGCGGCGCTTCCGGCAGCCGCGCGCTGGAGCAGGGGCCGCTGTCGCGCAGCTATTCGGTCAATGCCAGCGTCAGCTACGAGGTCGATCTCTGGCAGCGCCTGGCTCATGGCGAAGCCGCCCAGGCCGCCCAGGTCGCCGGCCAGCGCGCCGATTGGGCCGCGGCCCGGCTGCTGATCCGCAGCCGTGTGGCCGAGAGTTATTGGAGCCTGGCCGCGCTGGCGCTGGAAGAGCCCTTGATCGCGGAGCAGCTGCAAGGCGCCGAGGCGGTGCTGGCCCTGACCCGGCTGCGCGTGCGCGAAGGCAAGCTGCTGCCCATCGAGGTGGACAAGGCGGCCAGCAGCCTGCAGGGCTTGCGCTCGCGTCTGGCTCAGCTGCAGCGCGAGCGCGTGCAACAAGGACTGAGCCTGGGCTTGCTCTTGGACGACAGCGCCCCGGCCTTGCCCGCAAGCCCGAGTTTGCCGCAGGGCCAGCCCGGTGACTGGCAACCGGGAGCGCCGGCCGAGGCCCTGGAGCGCCGGCCCGATGTGCAGCGCGACCGCGCTCAGGTGGACAGCGCTCTGGCGCAGTGGCGTGCCACTGAGGCGGCGCGTTATCCCAGCCTGAGCCTGAGTCTGGGTGTCGGCACGGGCGGTGCTCAGTGGCGCGACTGGCTGGAGCGGCCCTTGGCCACTTTGTCCTCCAGCCTGATCGTGCCCCTGGTCGACTGGCGCCGCCTGGACCTGCAGCGCGGTCAGTCGGTCAACGATGTGGAAAGCGCGGCCCTGAGCCTGCGCGACACGGTGCACAAGGCCCTGGTCGAGGTGGAGCAACTGGCGGCCGAGCGCCGCGAGCTGCGCCAGCAGGCCCTGGCCAATGCCGCTCGCTTGGGCGAGGCCCAGCAGACCGAAAAGCTGGCGGCGCTGCGTTACGAGGTCGGCGTGATCGCTCGCGCCGACTGGCTGCAGGCCCGCAATGCCCGCCTGGCCGCGGAGCAGGAGGCCATACAGCTGCGCCTGCGCCAGTGGCTGAACCAGGCGGCCTTGCAGAAGGCCTTGGCGAGCGCCTGAGGGTGGGGCTGAAACCCGCCCTCGTTTCTCTTTCGTTCTCTCTTTCTTCAAACCGTCGCCAGAACTGGCGCCTTTTCTGCCCATGCTGATCCAGTCATTGCCCCGTTCAATCCGCGTTCTAGGCCTGCTGGCCGCAGGAATTCCCGCTTCGGCGCAGGCCTCGATTCATGGCGATATGGCCCCGGTGTTCGGCCTGCTGGTCGGCGCCGGCGGCATCTTGCGCCTGGGCATCCTGGGCATGCTCTATGCCTGCTATCTGTTCTGGAAATGGAACCGGGCGGACTGGCTGTTTGCGGCGGTGGTGGCCTTGATTGCGCCGAGTTTGCTGATGGGCTTTGTCGGCTTGATCCCGGGTCTCATGGGGGCGAGCGGCGGTGGCGTGGCGATGACGATGATCACGGTCATCACCTTCATTCTCGGCTTGGTGAACTGGGGCTTTTTGTGGTTTGCTTTGCGCGAGAAGAAGCGCCGCGCTCAGCGCTAGCCCTCACGCGGCGCTGCGGCCTTACGCAGACTCTGGCCTTTGGGCTGGCGTTCAAGGTTCTGCATGACCGTCAGGTTCGACGTCATCCATGTCATCGCTGATCCGGTCGCGCCCCGCCGCCTTGGCCGCATAGAGCGCCAGGTCGGCGCGGGCGTAGAGCGAATCCAGGGACTCGCCCGGCCGCAGCTGGGCCAGGCCGAGGCTGGCGCTGACATGCAGCCGGTGCTGTTCGTAGGCGAACTCGCGCTCGCGGATCGCCTGCAACAGGCGCTCGCCCAGCAGGCGGGCGCCGGCGCGGTCGGTGTCGGGCAGCAGCAGCGCGAACTCCTCGCCGCCCAGGCGGCCCAGCAGGTCGGCGCTGCGCACCTGGGCACGGGCCAGTTCGGCGGTCTGGCGCAGCACCTCGTCGCCGGCCGGGTGGCCATGCTGGTCGTTGACGCGCTTGAAGTGGTCGAGGTCCAGCATCAGCAGACACAGGGCCTGGCCGCTGCGGCGGGCGGCGGCCAGCTGGCGTTGGGCTTGCTCCATGAAATAGCGGCGGTTGCTGCAGCCGGTCAGGGCGTCGCTGGTGGCGAGCAGGAACAGGCGCTCATTGGCCAGGCGCAGCTCTTCCGTGCTTTGCTCCAGCTGGGCAGTGCGCTCGGCCACCTGGCCCTCCAGCCGGCGCTGGCGCCGCTTCAACCAGGCCGTGCGCATTTGCACCAGGGCCAGCACACCGCCCAGCAGCAGCAGGCCAAGCAGGAGCTGGAAGCCGCGGGTCTGGTACCAGGCGGCCTGGATCTCGATCGGCACGCTCAGGCTGCTTTCGGTCCAGTCGCCCTGGCCGTCGCTGCTGGCCAGGCGCAGGCGGTAGCTGCCGGGCGGCAGATGGGTGTAGGCGGCCAGGCGGCGGCTGGCGTCGGTCTCGATCCAGTCTTTGTCAAAGCCGTCGAGTTGGTATCGGTAGCGGCGGCGCTCGGGCGCGACAAAGTCCAGGGCCGAGAACTCGATGCTGAGGCCGCGCGTGTTGGGCGCCAGGCGCAGGGGCTCGGTGCTGGCCGAGGCCGCACCGTTGAAGCGGCCCAGCGGCACCGCTCGGTCGCCGACCCAGCCCTCGGTCAGGACCAGCTCCTGCTTGTTGACCGAACTTTGGATGCGCTCGGGCTGCAGCACGGTCAGGCCGCCCTCGCCGCCGAACAGCAGGCTGCCGTCGGCCGCCACGGCAGCGGCGTCGATCCAGTAGCCACGGATGAACACGCCCTCGGCTGCGCGCAGGGTCTGCACGCTCAGGCGCTCGGGGTCGATCCTGGCGATGCCATCGGCGGTGCTGGCCCAGATCTGGCCGCCTGCGTCCTCCAGCAAGCCGTCGACGTTGGCGCTGGGCAGCCCTTGCGCCGTGCCGAGGCGGCGAAAGCGCGGGCGCTCGCCGTCCCAATGGGTCAAGAGATGCAGACCGCCGCCCAGGGTGGCCACCCAGAGGCGCTGCTGTCGGTCCAGCAGCAGGCTGGCGATCAGGCCCGCGCCCAGGGCCTGCGGGTCGGCCGGGTCGGCGCTGATGCGGGTGATCTTGCGGTCGGCGCTGATGCGGTTGAGCCCATTGCGCGTGCCGACCCAGACCTCGCCGTCGCGGCCCTGGCGCAGCACGGTGATGCGGCCGTCGCTCAGCGCCGCCGGTGGAATCTGCTCGGCGGCCTGGCCCGGCTTGACCGGCAGGGGCAGCAGCCAGAGGCCATCATCGCGCCCGCCCAGCCAGAGCCGGCCGGGCTGGGCCAGCAAGCGGTAGCTGCTGAGGCTGGGTGCGCGGCCGGGCAGCTGCAGGCGGCGCAGCTGGCGGCCGTCTTCGCTGGCCTGGTAAAGGCCGCGCCCGGTGGCCAGGTAGACGTTGCCATCCTCGCCCTGCGCCAGGCCGAAGATATGGTCGCTGGGCAGGGCCTCCTCGGGCCGGTCCGGGTCGGCGCGCAGCGCCTGCGTTCGGGCATGCGCCGGGTCGATGATGTCGACCCCCTCGCCTTGCAGGCCCAGCCAGATGCGGCCGTCGCGCGTGGCCAGCAGAGCGAACACATCGCCGCCGCGCAGGACCGGGCGGTGGCTGCCGCCGAACAGGGTCTGCACGCCGGGCCGGGTCGTGCTGCGGCTCAGGCCGCGCTGGCTGCCCACCCAGCTGTTGCCGCGGTCGTCGCGGTAGATGGCGAAGATGATGTCGCCGGCCAGGCTGTTGCTGAGGCCGGGGTCGTGGCGGATGCGGCTGAGCCGGCCGCTGGTGCTGTCCACGGCCACCAGGCCCTGGCCGTAGCAGCCGAGCCAGACTTCGCCCGGCGCGCCGCCACCGATGGCATGGACCCAGCTTTGCCGCAGCGCTGCGAATCCCTGGGCCTCGCCGCCGATGCGCTCGGCGCCCTGGCCACTGGCCGGCACGCGGAAGGCGCCGTGGGCGCGACTGCCCACCCAGACCTGAGCTTGCTCGTCCTGGTACAAGCTCCAGACCTGCACAGCCTGTGCCTTGCCGGCCGGCAGGTCCACGCTTTGGAAGGCCGTGGCGCCGGCCGGACGCAGGCGCAGGCCGAGCGTGCCGCCGACCCACAGGCCGCCGCTGCGGTCCAGCAACAGGGCTTGGATTTGCTCGGCCGGCGCTTGGCTTTCGCCCGGGCGGGCAAACACCGCGGCTTGAGCCTGGATGGTGTCGTTCGCCAGATCCAGCCGGTCCAGTCCGGCCGCGCCGCCGATCAGCAGGCCGCCCCGGCCGTCCTCGGCCAGGGCGTAGATGGCCGCGCTGCGCAGGCCGCCGGGCCCGGGTGCAAAGCGCTTGAAGTCGTCGCTCTGGCGCTCATAACGCGCCAGTCCACCGGCGCTGGTGCCAATCCAGAGTCGCCCTTGGCGGTCTCGGTGCAGGCGGGTGACCCAGTGGTCGGGCAGGCTGCGCGGGTCGCCTTGCTGCGGCTTGTAGTGGCGAAAGCGATGGCCGTCCCAGCGCGCCAGACCGCTTTGCGTGCCAACCCATAGAAAGCCGTCGCCATCTTCGGCGATGGCCGTGGTCAGCGAGTTGGGCAGGCCGGCGTCTTGCGCACGGTTGTGAAAGGTCGCGTCGGCCAGCTCGGCCCAGCGCGCCGGCGGGGCGGCCGCCTGTGCGGAGCCAATCCAGTTCGGCCGCAGCAGCAGAACAGCCAAAGAAAGCAAGAACAGGCCGGCCGCCCGCCAGGCGTGCGACATGAGGCGTGGGGATGCAGGGTGGGCGGGCATCTTGAGGCCCAGTCTACGGCAAGGCGCCTTGGCGCCTCTGCACGCTGCCTCGGTGCACCGTGACTTGGAGCACTGCCCGTGCTGCCGTGCTCAGCGCCAACTGGCAGGAGCAGGCCTGCCGAAGCGTTCACGCGCGTCAGAAGTCCTGGCACTCTGCCGGCGCCCCAAGATCCCTCACGGTGCCAAATCCAGTTCGGCCCCCGGCCACAGGTGGTTCGCCCATGTTTGGGCGGATGCATCGAATCCCTCGGCATTGGCCAGCACGACCAGTGCGCAACCGTCTTCGAGGCAACGCAGCGCCAGCGAAGAGAAGGCGGCGAAGCTGCCGCCGTGAAACAAGATCTGCCGCTGATCTTTGCGCATGATCTCGGTGCCGAAGCGATAGGGCTGGCCGGCTGAAGCGAAACGCGGGTCGTCAGCGGCGCACCGAGCGAGCAGCGAATGGCTGCCTTGGCGACGCCAATCGTCCAGCAAACAGGCTTCGGCGCGCAGCAGCTCGTCCAGCGTTGACCACATGCCGCCATCGCCCCAACTGCCCAGGTTCACCGGCAATTCGCGCCAGCCACCGGCCGCAAGGGCTTGGTAGCTGCGAGCACGGCGTGGCAACACGCGATGCGGGTCGTTCTCGAAACCGGTGTCGTGCAGTTGCCAAGGCGCAAAGAGGCGCTGCCGTGCGATCTCGTCCAGCGGCAAGCCGGCATCGCGTTCCAACCAGTCGGCCAAGAGCACGTAGTTGCTGTTGCTGTAATCAAAGCGGCTGCCGGGCTCGAAATCTCCGTCTTCGGTCTTGCGGATCAACTCCAGCGCTTGCGCCTGAGTGACGAGATCACTTTCGTTTCGCCCGAGTTGCATCTGCCACAGGTACAGATAGTCATCGACACCGCTGGTGTGGCGCAGCAAGTGGCCCAGGAGCACAGGATGCTCGTAGCTTGCGAGCGCGGGCAAGAGCGCACGCATATCGGCGTCTAGTGCGATCCGGCCTGCTGCAAGCGCCTGCATCACCAGCGCCCCGACCCAAAACTTGGACTCCGATGCGAGGTAGAAGCGGGTGTCACCCGCGAGCGGCTGCGGCCATTCCAGATGCGCCAAGCCATGATGCGAGGTGCGGACGGTCCGGCCTTCGATGGCAAGGCCGATACAAAAGCCCGGGCCAGAGGGATCGTACGTTTCGCGCAGTGTGGCGATGGCGGTGTCGAAGCGATCGAGGAGAAGTGGGATATCAAGACTCATGGCGGCAGCATACGGGCCTGGCCACTCCGCCACTCCGCCCACCTCGCCACGTGCAGGCTTGCCGAGGCGGGGCCACGAGCTTGGGCGCGGTGATGTGTTGATGGGCCGGTTGGCGATCTACGCTCGCCATGTCTGCGAAGCTCTCGATCAGGGACGATCCCCGACCAGTGCCGTCAAGATGGCATAGGCGGCCTGGACACGCGCTGGGATCGGATAGTTCTTGTTCGCCAGGATCACCAGGCCGAACTGTTCCTTGGGGACAAACAGCGCATAGGCGCCAAAACCCCCGGTCGATCCGGTCTTGTTGAACAAGCGCGGCCCCGGGTCCTGGCCCGCCAAGACTTTTTGCACTGGCAGAGGGTCGAAGATGACTTCTTCAGCGTTGCCGCCCAAGAGCCACTCACGGCTGATGGGATAGCCGTATTGCTCCCAGCCCAAGCCTTGCACCATGGGGCCGGCCCGGAACCGTCCGATCTGGGTGGCCAGCACGGCGCGCTTCATCGGGCCACTGAGGGTGGAAGGGTCCAAATTGGCCTGGACAAAGCGCAGCAAATCTGCGGCCGTGGTCTTTACCCCATAGGTTTGCTCATCCATGGGGCCTGGATTGACACGAACCGCCTGCTCACCTCGATATCCCCAGGCGTAGTTCAGCGCTGCCCGATCAGGCACCTGGATGTAGGTGCTCGTCATGCCAAATGCCGGGAACAGCGTCGTCTCCATCGCGCTGGCAAAGCTCATTCCCAAGGCATTGCTGGCCGCCAGCCCGAACAGACCCAGGCTGGGGTTGGAGTACTCGCGAATGCTGGCCGGCGGCGCCGCAGGCTTCCAGCCTGCGTAGTAGGAAAACATGGCTTTTTGGCCATGAACTGTTTCAGGAAACTGCAAGGGCAGACCACCCGCCGTGTAGGTGCCGAAATGCAGCAGGGTCGCTCGGTCGATGGTCTTGCCGCGCAGCTCTGGAATGTACTTTCCGGGGTGATCGGCCAGCGAGAGCTTCCCGCTCGCTTCGGCATAGGCGCCCAGCGTCGCAGTCAGGACCTTGCTGATGGAGCCGATTTCGAACAGGGTGGCGTCGGTCACGGCCTGGCCCGACGCTTTGGAGGCCACTCCGAAATTGAAGAGATATGCACGGCCGTTCAGCGACACCCCAAGCGCCATGCCGGGCACGGCATATTGGCTCATCAGTGGGGCAATCGCGGCTTCGACGGCAGGGCGAACACGCGCAGCATCGTCAGCATGGGCGCGTGGCAGGAGCAGAGCCGCAAGAGCTGCGCTGCAGAGTCGCAGCATGCGGCGGGAGTAGAGAGAAAGCAAGGGCGTCACTCAGCGTGATGGTGATGGAGCGGCTTGTAGAGTCGAGGCAATCGCTGCACTTCAAAGGCTGAAGTCGTAATCCACCGTCAGCGGCGCATGGTCGCTGAACTTCTGGTCTTTGTAGATGGAGGCGCGCTTGGCCAAGGCCGCCAGCTTGGGTGTCGCGAAGTGGTAGTCCAGGCGCCAGCCCACGTTCTTGGCGTAGGCCTGGCCGCGGTTGCTCCACCATGTGTAGCACTCGTCGGTGGTGTCGGGGTGGAGCTGGCGGTAGACGTCGACCAGGCCGCCCTGGCCCTTGCCGCTGCCGAAGAGCTGGTCCAGCCAGGCGCGTTCCTCGGGCAGGAAGCCGGAATTCTTCAGGTTGCCCTTCCAGTTTTTCAGGTCGGCCTCCTTGTGCGCGATGTTGACATCGGCGACCAAGATGAATTCGCGCTCGGCCTTCAGTGCGGCCAGATGGGGGCGCATGGCGTCGAGGAAGCGGTACTTGGCTTCTTGCCGCTCGGGGCCGCTGCTGCCGCTGGGGAAGTAGCAGCTGATCAGGCTGAGCTTGCGGCCGGGCTTGTCGAAACGCTTTTCGATGTAGCGGCCTTCGGCGTCGAACTCCGGAATGCCGAAACCGATCAAGACCTCGCTCGGCTCCTCGCGGGTGTAGAGGCCGACGCCTGAGTAACCTTTTTTCTCAGCGTAGTGGAAATGGCCCTGGAGTTCGCCCGAGCTGCAGAACACGCCGGCCACATGTTCGTCCTGGGCCTTCACCTCCTGCACTCCCAGGGCATCGGCGCCTTGTGCCGGCAGCCAGTCGAAGAAGCCTTTGGTGGCGGCGGAGCGGATGCCGTTCAGATTGGCGGTGATGAAACGCATGGGACAGAGTCTCGCTGGCTGGGTGCGGAGGGAATGGCGCGGAGGCGCGCGCGGCAGTATCGCAAATGGCCTGCCCGCCTTTTGTCAGCAGGCCGTCGGGCTGCGAGAAATTGGTATCTCGATTGGTCTGCTGGATTTTGGCGACAGATCGCGCTTCTTCGGGGCCTGAGGCCGGTTTCGGGCACGCCGCTTGCTAGATTGCAACGTTTATCGAAATGGCCGCGCCAGAACGGTGCGGCCGCCCGGGCCGCCCGGCCTTTCCAGGCTTTGGCAGCCCTCATCAGTTCATCCATGGAGTTCCCCGCATGAAAGCGCAGTACCCGGATCATTCCCTCGCCTCCTTGACTTCGCCCCGCCCCCTGACCTTGGCGCTCAGCCTGGTGCTGGCCGCCTGGCCGCTGAGTTCCGCGCTGGCGCAGACCTCGGACGAAGCTTCGGCCGCCAAGGCTGACAAGAGCAAGCTGGAGACGGTGGTTATCACCGCCGAGCGCCGCACCGAGAACATCAAGGACGTGCCCAATGCCGTCTCCGCCATCAGCGGCGAAAAGCTCGATGTGCTGAACTCCAGCGGCCAGGACGTGCGCTTCCTGTCCGGCCGCGTGCCCAGCCTGAACATCGAATCGTCCTTCGGCCGCGCCTTCCCGCGCTTTTACATCCGCGGCTACGGCAACACCGATTTCCGCCTCAATGCCTCGCAACCCGTCTCGCTGATCTATGACGACGTGGTGCAGGAGAACCCCATCCTCAAGGGCTTCCCGGTCTTCGACGTCAAGAACGTGGAAGTGATCGCCGGCCCGCAAGGCACGCTGTTCGGCCGCAACACGCCGGCCGGCGTGGTCAAGTTCGATTCGGTCAAGCCAGGCAAGAAGCAGGAGGGCTATGCCAGCTTCTCCTACGGCACGTATGGCACCAGCAACCTCGAAGGCGCCTTCAATCTGCCCTTGAGCGGCGAATGGGCGGCGCGTATCTCGGCTCAGGTTCAGCACCGCGACGATTGGGTCAAGAACCAGGTGCCCAACGCGCAGACGCCGGCCACCGAAGGCTATGACGACCGCGCCGTGCGCATTCAGGCGCTCTACGAGCCGAGCAAGGCCTTCAGCGCCCTGTTCAATGTGCACAACCGCGAACTGGACGGCTCGCCGCGCATGTTCCGCTCCAGCATCATCAAGCCGGGCACGAACGAACTGGTGGCGGGCTTCGACCCGGCCAAGATGTACATCGACGGCAAGAATGAGCAGCGCCTGCACGCCACCGGCGGCAGCGCCAAGCTCAAGTGGGCGCTGGACGGCATGACCCTGCACTCGATCACGGCCATCGAGACGGTGCAGCCCTTCAGCCGCGCCGACGTGGACGGCGGCTACATCTTGCGAGTCATCCCCAGCAACTTCAAGCTGCCGCCTTATGACAAGGAAGGCGAGGTGTTCTTCCCGGTCGAAACTTCGGACGCTTTGCGTGACCACCGCCAGCTGAGCCAGGAACTGCGCCTGGAGTCGAACGCGGCCGGCCCGCTGCGCTGGCAGGGTGGCGCTTACTTCTTCGACGAGCGCTACACCATGGAGTCGTACGACTACACGGCTGCCGTGCCGCCGCTGATCAGCACCCGCCAGACCAACAAGGCCTGGGCCCTGTTCGGTTCGATCAACTATGAAGTCTCGCCCGAGCTGAAGTTGCGTGCCGGCCTGCGCTACACCAACGACAAGAAGACCCTGGCCACCACGGGCAAGGTCATCGACACCGCGGGCACCAGCGCCGAGACCGACAACAACAAGGTCAACTGGGACCTGTCCGGCACCTACAGCCTGAGCCGCGAGACCAACCTCTATGCGCGGGTCGCGACCGGCTTCCGTGCCGCCTCGATCTACCCGGCCGATGGTTTCGGTGCGCAGAGCAAGGCCCGCCCGGAGAACGTCACCTCCTACGAGTTGGGCATCAAGAGCGACTTCTGGGAGCGTCGCGCCCGCTTGTCGGCCAATGTCTTCTCCTACAAGGTCAAGGACCAGCAGCTGACCGCCGTGGGCTCGACCAGCAACACCAACACTTTGCTCAATGCCAGCAAAGCCACCGGCCAGGGCTTCGAGATCAACCTGGATCTGCTGCCCACCGAGAACCTGATGCTGACTCTGGGTGCCAGCTACAACGACACCAAGATCAAGGACTCGAGCCTGTTCGACGTGCGCCCCGGCAGCGGTGCCATCCCCATCGGCACCCCCGATGGCCAGGGCCGCTACAGCCTGTACAACAACCCCCTGCCCAACGCACCGAAGTGGATAGCCAACGTGACCGCACGCTACGGCATCCCGCTGGCTGATGGCAGCGAAGTGTTTGTCTACACCGACTGGGCCTATCGCTCGAAGATCAACTTCTTCTTGCTGCCCTCGGTGGAGTTCACCGGCAAGTCGCTGCTGGAAGGCGGCATTCGCGTCGGTTACACCTGGGACAACGGCAAGTACGAAGTCGCCGGTTTTGGCCGCAACATCACCAACAAGGTGGTGGTCAACGGCGCGATCGCCTTCAACAACCTGACCGGTTTCATCAACGATCCGCGCACCTACGGTCTGCAGTTCAAGGCCCTGTTCTAAGCCCTGTTTCCGGCGGCCCGAGCCGGTATTTCTCACGGCCTGAAGCCCGTCCCTCTTTGGGGGGACGGGCTTTTTTGCGCCCCTACAATGTGTTGCAACTTCTCGCATGAACCCGCCATGAACGCCTCGTCCACGACTTCCACGCCCGCTGCTCCCGACCTGCTTGCCCAGGAATTCGTCGCCTTCGCCGTGCAGGCCGGTGTCTTGCGTTTCGGGGAGTTCAAAACGAAAGCTGGGCGGCTGAGCCCCTACTTTTTCAATGCCGGCTTGTTCGATGACGGCGCCAAGCTTGGCCGTTTGGTGCAGTTCTATGCCCAGCGTCTGATCGCCTCGGGCCTGCAGTTCGACATGATCTTCGGCCCCGCCTACAAGGGCATTACGCTGGCCGCCGCCTTGTCGGTGGAATTGGCGCGTCTGGGTCACAACAAGCCCTACGCCTACAACCGCAAGGAAGCCAAGGATCACGGCGAAGGCGGCAGCCTAGTCGGCGCGCCGGTGCGGGGTCGGGTCTTGATCATTGACGATGTCATCTCCGCCGGCACTTCGGTGCGCGAGTCCATTGCCATGATTGCCGCGGCCGGCGCCACGCCTTGCGGCGTCACCATCGCCCTGGACCGCCAGGAGAAGGCGGTCGAGAACGGCGTCGAAAGTCCCAAGTCCGCAGTGCAGTACGTCAGTGAAGAATTGCAACTGCCGGTGATAGCGATTGCCGGTCTGGCCGACTTGCTGGAATACTTGCGCACCACCAGCGACAGCGAAGTCACGGCCCACGCCGGCGCTGTCCAGGCTTATCGGGACCGTTACGGAGTCTGATGATTGCTGCTCCTGCCTCTGCTATGGCCCGCTGCTTCATTCGCATGAACTGGACCGTGGGCACGGCCACCGTGCTGGCGCTGGCTTGCGCCGCCACGGCACAGGCCGTGGCGCAAGCACCGAACACGGGAACGAGTGGCATCTACAGCTGTGCCTTGCCGGACGGCCGCCGCCTGACCTCGGACCGGCCGATCGCCGAATGCACCGCGCGTGAGCAGCGCATCTTGAATGCCGACGGTTCGCAACGCGCCGTCTTGCCGCCCTACCTTTCGCCTGAGGAGCGTGCCGCGCAGGAAGCCAAGGAGCGTCGCTTGGCCGCTGAGCAGGCCGCCCGGAACGACGCCGTGCGTCGTGACCGCAACCTGATGCTGCGATTCCCGAACGCCCAGGTTCATCAGCAAGCGCGCACGCTGGCATTGGACGACGTCAAGAAGGGCATCGAGATCTCGGAGCGCCGCATCAAGGAACTGGCCGAAGAGCGCAAGCCCCTGCTCGACGAGACCGAGTTCTACAAGGGCAAGCCCTTGCCGCCCAAGCTCAAGCAGCAGCTCGACCGCAATGACGCGGCGGCCCTGGCCCAGCAGCAGTTGATCGGCAACTCGCGCGCTGAAATGGTGCGTATCAATGCCCGCTACGACGAAGAGCTGGCCCGCCTCAAACGCCTCTGGACCGGCTCCGCGCCCGGCAGCCTGGGCGCGATGAGCAGCAGCGCGGAGTCGGCAGCTTCCAGCTCACGCTGAGCGCCGCGGTCTTGCCATTGCGCGGGGCAAACTCGCGACTGTTGAGCCCAAGAAAAAAGCGGCGCTGAGGCGCCGCTTGATCTGGTGTGTGAGCTTGAACGCAGGCGCTCAGCCGGCCAGTTTCTTCTTCAGCAGCTCGTTCACCAGGGCCGGGTTGGCCTTGCCCTTGGTGGCCTTCATGGCCTGGCCGACCAGGGCGTTGAAGGCCTTGTCCTTGCCGGCGCGGAACTCCTCCACCGATTTCGGATTGGCCGCCAGCACCTCGTCGAGGATGGTTTCGATGGCGCCGGTGTCGCTGACCTGCTTCAGGCCCTTGGCTTCGATCACCGCGTCGACTTCGGAACCCTCGCCCGACCACAGCGCCTCGAACACCTGCTTGGCCGCATTGTTCGAGATCGTCCCGTCCTGGATACGCTGGATCAGCTGGCCCAGCAGCTCGGGGCTGACCGGGCTGGCTTCGATGCTGCGCTCTTCGCTGTTGAGGCGGCGTGAGACTTCGCCTTGCAGCCAGTTCGCCACCAGCTTGGGCGCGCCACAAACGGCCTTGGCGGCTTCGTAGAAGCGTGCCGTGGCCAGGCTCTGGGTCATGAGGGCGGCGTCGTAGGCAGTCAGACCATCGGCCTGCTCGAAGCGGGCCGCCATCACTCGCGGCAGCTCGGGCATCTCGCCCTTGACGCGTTCGATCCAGTCGGCGCCGATCACCAGCGGTGGCAGGTCGGGGTCCGGGAAGTAGCGGTAGTCGGCCGAGTCTTCCTTGCTGCGCATGCTGCGCGTCTCGCCGGTGTCCGGGTTGAACAGCACGGTCGCCTGTTGGATCTTGCGGCCGTCCTCGATCTCGTCGATCTGCCAGTTGACCTCGTAGTCCACCGCCTGGATCAGATTGCGGAAGCTGTTCAGGTTCTTGATCTCGCGGCGGGTGCCGAAGGGCTCACCGGGCTTGCGCACCGAGACGTTGACGTCGCAGCGGAAGGATCCTTCCTGCATATTGCCGTCGCAGATGCCCAGCCACATCACCAGCGCATGCAGGGTCTTGGCGTACTCGCAGGCCTCGGCGCCGGAGCGCATTTCGGGCTCGGAGACGATCTCCAGCAGCGGCGTGCCGGCGCGGTTCAGGTCGATGCCGCTCTGGCCGTGATAGTCCTCGTGCAGGCTTTTTCCCGCGTCTTCCTCGAGGTGGGCGCGGGTCAGGTTGACGACCTTTTTCTCGTCACCGACGAAGAACTCGACCCGGCCGCCTTGCACCACCGGGATCTCGAACTGGCTGATCTGGTAGCCCTTGGGCAGGTCGGGGTAGAAGTAGTTCTTGCGCGCAAAGATGGACAGCGGCGCCACCTTGGCACCCACGGCCAGGCCGAAGCGGATGGCCCGCTCGACGGCGCCGCGGTTCAGCACCGGCAGGGTGCCCGGCAGGGCCAGGTCCACGGCCGAAGCCTGCGTGTTGGGCTCGGCGCCGAAGGCGGTGGAGGAGCCGCTGAAGATCTTGGAAACGGTGGACAGTTGGACGTGGTTTTCCAGGCCGATCACGACCTCGTAGCCACGGATCAATTTGCTGCTAGATGCCATGTGCTTAGATTCCTGCGGGAGCGGCGCGGTGCCAGTCGGTGGCTTGCTGCAGCGCGTGTGCGGTGTGCAGCAGCTGGCCTTCCTTGAAGTAGTTGCCCAGCAGCTGCAAGCCAACCGGCATGCCGCCTTCGCCCAGGCCCACGGGCACGCTCATGCCGGGCAGGCCGGCCAAGGAGCCGGGCAAGGTGAAGATGTCGGCCAGATAGGCCTTGACCGGGTCGTCCTTGCCCTCGCCATGCTTCCAGGCCACGGTGGGCGCCACCGGGCCGGCGATCAGGTCGCACAGCTGGAAGGCCTGCTGGAAATCGTCGGCAATCATGCGGCGCAGCTTTTGTGCCTGCAGGTAGTAGGCGTCGTAGTAACCGTGAGACAGCACGTAGCTGCCAATCATGATGCGGCGCTTGACCTCGGCCCCGAAGCCTTCGGCACGGGTTTTCTTGTACATATCGAGCAGATCGTCGTACTTGGCTGCTCGATGGCCGAACTTGACGCCGTCAAAGCGGCTCAGGTTCGAGCTGGCCTCGGCCGGGGCAATGATGTAGTACACCGGAATCGCCAGCTCGGTGCGCGGCAGGCTCACGTCCACCAGAGTGGCGCCGAGCTTTTCCAGCTCGGCCAGGCCGGCGCGCACGGCGCTGTTGACGTCCGCCGACAGGGCGGCCGGGAAGAACTCGCGCGGCAGACCGATGCGCAGGCCCTTGAGCGGCTGGGCTGCCGTGGCGCCCTCGCGAGCGATCAGCATCTGGGCGTGGAAGTCTTGCGGGGCTTGCTGCACGCTGGTGGCGTCGCGCTCGTCAAAGCCACTCATGGCCGAGAGCAGCAGCGCACAGTCTTCGGCCGAGCGGGCCATGGGGCCGGCCTGGTCCAGGCTGGAGGCAAAAGCGATCATGCCGTAGCGGCTGCAGATGCCGTAGGTCGGCTTGATGCCGGTGATGCCGGTGAAGCTGGCCGGCTGGCGGATCGAGCCGCCGGTGTCGGTGCCGGTGGAGGCCGGCAGCAGGCGCGCGGCCACCGCAGCGGCCGAGCCGCCCGAGGAGCCGCCCGGCACGCGGCTGGCGTCCCAGGGGTTGGCCACCGGCTGGTAGGCCGAGTTCTCGTTGGCCGAGCCCATGGCGAACTCGTCGCAGTTGAGCTTGCCCAGCGAAACCGTGCCGGCCGCGTTCAGGCGCGCCACCACGGTGGCGTCGAAGGGGCTGCGGTAGCCGGCCAGGATCTTGGAGCCGGCCGTGGTCGGCATGTCGGCGGTGACGAAGATGTCCTTGTGCGCCAGGGGCACGCCGATCAGGGCGCCGCCAGCTTGAGCGCCTTCGCCAGCGGCCAGGCGGGCGTCAGCCGCACGAGCGCGGGCCTGGGCGTGGTCGGCGTCCACATGGAGGAAGGCGCCCAGCTGGCTGTCGCTGGACTGGACGCGTTGCAGCAGGTGCTGGGTCAGCTCGACGCTGGAGAACTGCTTGTCGCGCAGGCCCTGGCCCAGCTCGGCCACGCCCAGATCGTGCAGGGGGGTGTTGTTCGAGATGCTCATTCGATGACCTTGGGAACCAGGAACAGGCCGTCTTCCACGGCCGGGGCGCTGCGCTGGTTGAGTTCGCGCTGGTTGCTTTCGGTGACGGCGTCCTCGCGCAGGCGCAGATGCACTTCCTGGATGGCGGACAGTGGGGTGTACAGCGGCTCGACGCCGGCGGTGTCCACCGCGCTCATCTGCTCGACGATGGAGAAGAAGTCATTCAGCTGGGGCAGCAGGGCGGCGCTTTCGGCCTCCTGCAGCTCCAGGCGCGCCAGATGGGCGATGCGGCTTACGTCTTGTGGTGTCAAGGCCATGGGGAAACCGGGTCCGGAGATGGCGGAAACAAAGGCCGTGGCGAGCTGTAAAGAGCGCAACAAACGGCCCGTCCCAGCCGGTAACTAGGGGGTGATCGGGTATTATCTCCGCTTATCTCCAATGTCACGGGGCTGCGTTGCCGCAAGGGCTCACGCAGCCTCGTTGCATATGGCGAACACCGAACAGCCCGACCCCATTCAGACCTCCCGACCAACCCGCGAGCTGCCCACGATCTCCAGCCCATAGGCTCAGATGTAGGTGGTTTGCGCTCCAGACACATCATGTTCGCTTCCCTGCGCCGTTATTTCTCCTCCGACCTCGCCATCGACTTGGGCACCGCCAATACGCTGATTTATGTGCGCGGCAAGGGTATTGTTTTGGACGAACCCTCGGTCGTTTCGATCCGCCACGAAGGTGGCCCGCACGGCAAGAAGACGATCCAGGCCGTGGGCCGCGAGGCCAAGGCCATGCTGGGCAAGGTGCCGGGCAATATCGAGGCGATCCGCCCGATGAAGGACGGCGTGATCGCCGACTTCACCGTCACCGAGCAGATGCTCAAGCAGTTCATCAAGATGGTGCACGACTCCAAGATGCTGCGCCCCAGCCCGCGCATCATCATCTGCGTGCCCTGCGGTTCTACCCAGGTCGAGCGCCGCGCCATCCGTGAATCGGCCCTGGGCGCCGGTGCCTCCGAGGTCTACCTGATTGAAGAACCGATGGCGGCCGCCATCGGCGCCGGCCTGCCGGTCAGCGAAGCATCCGGCTCCATGGTTGTGGACATCGGCGGCGGCACCACCGAAGTGGGCGTGATCTCCCTGGGCGGCATGGTCTACAAGGGCAGCGTGCGCGTCGGCGGCGACAAGTTCGACGAAGCCATCATCAACTACATCCGCCGCAACTACGGCATGTTGATCGGCGAGCCTACGGCCGAGGCAATCAAGAAGAACATCGGCAGCGCCTTCCCGGGCTCCGAGGTCAAGGAAATGGAAGTCAAGGGCCGCAATCTGGCCGAAGGCGTGCCGCGCAGCTTCACGATTTCGTCCAACGAGATCTTGGAAGCCCTGACGGACCCGCTGAATCAGATCGTCTCCGCCGTGAAGAACGCGCTGGAACAGACCCCGCCCGAGCTGGGCGCCGACATCGCCGAGCGCGGCATGATGCTGACCGGCGGCGGCGCGCTGCTGCGCGATCTGGACCGTTTGCTGGCCGAGGAAACTGGGTTGCCGGTGCTGGTGGCCGAGGATCCGCTGACTTGCGTGGTGCGGGGTTGCGGGATGGCTTTGGAGCGCATGGAGCGCCTCGGCTCCATCTTCACCTCCGAGTGATGGCGGGGGCCTGCTGCGCGGGCGCCAGGCGTCGTTGGGCGGTGCTCGGAATCCTCACGTACAGGGAGTACGTTCCGGTTCCTGCGCTCCGGCCGCCTAGCTTGACACCCGCTCGCGACGGCCTACGTGCGGTTTTTGTTCCTTCCAGATAGCACGCAACGACAGCGAGTTGAGTCGATAGCGCCATGCCCCTCGGCCCCCCAGATCGCAACCCGCCACCTTTCTTTCGCCAGGGCGCGTCCGCCCAGGCGCGGCTGGTGCTGTGCGCGGCGCTGGCGTTGTTCCTGATGGTGGCCGATGCGCGCTTTCATGTGGTCGAGCCGGCCCGAGCTGCTCTGGCTTTGGTCTTGCATCCTTTCCAGCGCCTGCTGCTGAGCCCGGTCGATGCCTGGGAGAGCTTCGGCGACTATCGGCGCGGCACCGAGCGGGCCATGGCGGCGGAGGCGCTGGCGCGTCAGCAATTGGTGGAGCAGGCCGAACGTCTGGCCCGCGCGGCCCAGTTGCAGGCCGAGAACCAGCGCCTGCGGTCGCTGCTCGAATTGCGCCCGGCATTGGAGGTGGCCTCGCTGTCGGCCGAGGTGCTGTACGAAGCGGCCGACCCCTATTCGCGCCGCGTGGTCATCGACCGCGGCAGCCGCCACGGCGTACAAGCCGGTTCGCCGGTCATCAACGATGCCGGCGTGTTGGGTCAAGTGACCCGGGTCTACACCTTGTCGGCCGAGGTCACCCTGCTGAGTGACAAAGACGCCGCCATTCCCGTGCTCAACACCCGCACGCAGGCGCGCAATGCGGCGTTTGGCAGCAGCGATGGCAATGGCATGGAGCTGCGCTTTTTGGCCGCCAATGCCGACATCAAGCCGGGCGACTTGATGTCCACCTCGGGCCTGGACGGGGTCTACCCTTCGGGCCTGCCGGTGGCCAAGGTGACGTCGGTGGAACGTCGCGGCGATACCAGCTTTGCCAGTGTGCGCCTGCAGCCGGTCGCCCAGCTCGACAGCGTGCGCCATGTGCTGGTGCTGCAGCCTCAAGAGCAGCACGCCAAGGCCAAGGCAGAAGCGGCGGCCGTGCTGGCCGCAGAGGCCGCTTCGGCCGCCAGCCTCAAGGCCCAGCGCAAGGCCGCGGCGGCGGAAGCCAAGGCCGAGGCCAAGGCAGACGCCAAGAACAGCGGAGGCCAACCATGATCATGCCGCGCGGCGCCGGCCAGCTGCTGCTGCCGGTCAATCCGGCCTTCATCGCACTCAGCCTGTTCCTGGCCTTGTTGGCCGATATGGTGCCGATCGGCCGTTTCCCGGCCATGCCCGACTTCTTGTCGGTGGTGCTGGTGTTCTGGGGCGTGCACCAACCGCGCCGGGTCGGTGTGGTCTGGGCCTTTGTGCTGGGCTTGTTGATCGATATTCACCACGGGGCCTTGCTGGGCCAGCATGCCCTGGCCTACAGCCTGCTGAGCTTCGGCGCCATCACCCTGCACCGCCGTCTGACCGGCTTCAGCCTTGGCGCTCAGGCCTTGCAGGTGCTGCCCTTGTTCGTGCTCGCCCATGCCGTGTCTCTGCTGGTGCGCCTGTCTGTCGGTGGCATGTGGCCGGGATGGACGCTCTTGCTGGCGCCGCTGTTTGAAACCCTGCTGTGGCCGCTGGCCAGTGTGATGCTGCTGGCGCCGCAGCGCCGTGCGCCAGACCGCGATGCGCACCGGCCGCTGTGAAGCACGGCCTGCAGTCTGACTGGGTGGGCTTGCCATGACGGTGCTCAAGAACGTCAAGCAGGAGCTGGGCCGCTTCCGCCTGCGCTTGCTGGCCGCGGCGGCGTTTGTGCTGTTCTGCTTCGGCCTGCTGTTGGCGCGGCTGGTCTTTTTGCAGGTGATCCAGCATGAAAGCCTGTCGGACCGGGCCGAGTCCAACCGCATCACGGTCGTGCCCATCGTCCCCAACCGTGGCCTGATCAAGGACCGCAATGGCATCGTCCTGGCCAGCAATTACTCGGCTTACACCTTGGAAATCACGCCCTCCAAGGTGCCCGATCTGGAGACCACCATCGACGCCCTGGCCCAGGTGATCGAGGTGCAGCCGCGCGATCGCCGCCGCTTCAAGCGGCTGATGAGCGAGAACAAGAATTTCGAGTCCCTGCCGATCCGCACCAAGCTGAGCGAGGCCGAGGTGGCTCGCTTCACCGCCCAGCGCTTCCGCTTCCCCGGCGTCGAGATCAAGGCGCGGCTGTTCCGCAGCTACCCCCTGGGCGAGGTCGGTGCCCACTTGATCGGCTATATCGGCCGCATCAACCAGGCCGAGAAGAAAGCCATGGACGATTGGGAGGACGAGGACATCGCCAACTACCGTGGCACCGAGTACATCGGCAAGCTGGGCCTGGAGCAGAGCTACGAGCGCGAGCTGCATGGCATCACCGGTTTCGAGCAGGTGGAGACCAGCGCCGGCGGCCGCGCTGTGCGCCGCCTGGCCCACCGACCGCCGACCCCGGGCAACACGCTGATGCTGTCCATCGACATTCGCCTGCAGGCCCTGGTGGAAGAGCTCTACAAGGACCGGCGCGGTGCCCTGGTGGCCATCGACCCGCGCAATGGCGAGGTGCTGGCCTTTGTCTCCAAGCCCACCTTTGACCCCAATCTTTTCGTTGATGGCATTGACGCCGACAGTTGGCGCGATCTCAACGAAGACCTGGATAAACCGCTGCTGAACCGCGCGCTACGCGGCACTTACCCGCCCGGCTCGACCTTCAAGCCCTTCATGGCCATGGCCGCGCTCAACAGCGGCAAACGTGCGCCCGGCACCATCGTCATGGACAACCTGACCTACAGCTTTGGTGGCCGCACCTTCGGCAGCCCGGAGACCGACCGGCCCGGGCCCAAGGACATGCGCCTGGCCATCGTCAGCTCGTCCAATGTCTACTTCTACAGCCTGGCCAACGAGATGGGCGTGGACTTGATTCACGACGAACTCGAACCCTTCGGCTTCGGCCGCAAGACCGAGATCGATGTGCAGGGCGAGGTCACGGGTGTGCTGCCCTCGCAGGCCTGGAAGCGCCGCTACTTTGCCCGCAACCCGGCGAACCAGAAGTGGTTTGCCGGTGAGACCATCTCGCTGGGCATTGGCCAGGGCTACAACAACTTCACCATGTTGCAGATCGCCACCGCCGTATCCACCCTGTCGACCGGCGGCCAGCGCTTCAAGCCGCGCCTGGTGCGCGAAATCGAAGATGTGGTGCGCCATGAGCAGCGCCGCATCGCCAGCGACGCCCTGCCGCCCCTGGCCCTCAAGCCCGAGCAGGTCGATGTGATCCGCAATGCCATGCACGGGGTGACCATCGAAGGCACTTCGCGCGCTGCCTTCAACGGCGCCGGCTATCGAAGTGGCGGCAAGACCGGTACGGCGCAGGCCATTGGCTTGCGCGCCGGCGAGCGTTACAAGGACATCAAGGCCGATGAGCGCAAGCGCGACCATTCGCTCTACATCGCCTTTGCGCCGCTGGAGGAGCCCACCATCGCCCTGGCCGTGATCGTCGAGAACGCCGGTTTTGGCTCCACTTCGGCCGCGCCGATCGCGCGCCGGGTCTTTGATTTCATGTTGATGGGTCAGTACCCCAGCGAGGAAGACATCGCCTTGACCCAGCTGGGCAAGACCACCGCGCCCGTGGGCCAGCCACGTCGCATCGAGCAGGTGCCCTTGCCGGGTCAGGCGCCGGTGGCGGGGGCAGTCGCCGCTTCGGGCAGCCTGCCGGCGGCCTCGCCGGCTTCGGCCGCCAGTTCTGCGCCAGCCGCGCCCCTGCCAGCCAGCGCTGCCAAGCCCCCTGCGCCCAAGCCAGCCGCTTCAGGAGCCCGCCCATGAGCGCCAATGCCTTCAATGGCCCGAACTGGTGGCAGCGTCTGCGGCCCTGGTTCAGCGGCTTCGACCTGCCTCTTCTGCTGGCCATCGCCTGGCTGATGGGTCTGGGCATGGTGTGCATGTATTCGGCCGGTTACGACCACGGCACACGATTTGTCGATCATGGCCGCAACACCTTGCTGGCCATCATCATCATTTTCCTGGTCGCCCAAGTGCCGCCTCAGCGCATGATGGCCTTGGCCATGCCGCTCTATGTGGTGGGGGTGACGCTGCTGCTGGCTACGGCCATGTTTGGCATCACCAAAAAAGGGGCGACACGCTGGCTCAACGTCGGTGTGACTCAGATCCAGCCCTCGGAGATCCTCAAGATTGCCGTGCCATTGATGCTGGCCTGGTGGTTCCAGAAGCGTGAGGGGCAGCTGCGCCTGCCGGACTTTGTGGCCGCTTTCGTGCTGCTGGCGATCCCGGTGGGACTGGTGGCCAAGCAGCCGGACCTGGGCACGTCCATCCTGGTGCTGAGCACCGGCATGTATGTGATCTTCTTTGCTGGCCTGTCCTGGCGGCTGATCATTCCAGCCTTTGTGCTGGCTGGGGCGGCCGTCACCGCCTTGGTGATGAGCGAGGAGGCGATCTGCCAGCCCGATGTGACCTGGCCGGTGCTGCGTGAATATCAAAAGAACCGTGTCTGCACCTTGCTGGACCCGACCAAGGACCCGCTCGGCAAAGGCTTCCACATCATCCAGGGCGAGATCGCCATCGGCTCCGGTGGCCTGACCGGCAAGGGCTTCATGAAGGGCACGCAGACCCATCTGGAGTTCATCCCCGAACGCACCACCGACTTCATCTTTGCCGCCTATGGCGAGGAGTTCGGTCTGTTCGGCGCGCTCGGCTTGCTGGCTGGCTTCACCGCGCTGATCATGCGCGGCTTGATGATTGCATCGGACGCGCCCACCCTGTTTTCACGCTTGATGGCGGGCGCCATCACGCTGAGCTTCTTCACCTATGTCTTCGTCAATATGGGCATGGTCAGCGGCATCCTGCCCGTGGTCGGCGTGCCCCTGCCCTTCATCAGCTATGGCGGCACCGCCATGGTGACCCTGGGCTTCGGCCTTGGCTTGCTGATGTCGATTGCGAAATCGCGGCGCTTCAATCAGTCCTGAACTGGGCTCATGGGTCGGGAGTGGAAGCGCACCGTGAAGCGGGCGCCTGGTCCCTGGCCATCGGCCTCGGGCTGTTGCCCGGGGCGGCGCGGCCGCGTGTCGTCCAGCGTCAGTTCCGCCTCATGCTGTTGCGCGATCTCGCGCACGATGGCCAGGCCCAGGCCGGACCCATCCACATTGGTTCCCAGCGCCCGGTAGAAGGGCTGGAAGACCTTGTCCCGTTCGCTTTCCGGAATGCCCGGTCCTGAGTCCTCGACTTGCAGCACACAGACTTGGCCGAAAGGGTCCTCGACGATGCGCACGGTGACCGTGCCACCGGGCGGCGTGTAGAGCAGGGCGTTGTCGACCAGGTTGCGGATCAGCTCCCGGATCAGCAGTCCATGGCCGAGCAGGCTCAGGCTGCATGCATCGGGCTCCGGGCCTTCGTAGCCCAGGTCGATGCGCTTGTCTAAGGCGCGCGGCACGAAGTCGCGCACGGTTTCTGTGGCCAACTCGGCCAGGTTGACTTCGCTGCGCTGCGCCGCATGTTCCTGGTCCTCGGCGCGGGCCATGGCTAGCAGCTGGTTGACCATGTGCGCGGCGCGCTGGCTGGACAAGGCAATCTGCTGCAAGGAGCGTTTGAGTTCGGCTGGCTCGCTGCGCCCTTCGTCGATCTCGCGCTGGGCGAATTCGGCCTGGGTGCGCAGACCGGCCAGTGGAGTCTTGAGTTGGTGGGCAGCGTCGGCCAGGAAATGCTTCTGGCTGCTGATGGACTGGTCCAGGCGTGCGAGCAAGTCATTGATGGCACGCACCAGGGGAGCGACTTCGTCCGGGATGCGGCGTTCGTCGATGGGGCTGAGGTCCGAGCTCTCTCGCGAGCGGATGCGCCGCTGCAGCTCGTTGAGCGGCGCGATGCCGCGCGCCAAGGCCAGCCAGACCAGCAGCACCGCCAGAGGCAGGATCACGAACTGCGGCAGGATCACGCCTTTGATGATTTCGTTGGTCAGGCGCGAGCGCTTGCCCAGGGTTTCGGCCACCTGCACCAGCATAGTCTGGGTGCTCCCGGCCATGCCTTCGGGCGCGACCCAAAGGTAGGCCACGCGCACGCGCTCGCTGCCCATGTCTTCATCGCGGAAATGCAGCTCCCAGGGCACGATGACATCGTCCTCGGGCGGCACGGGCAGCTTGGCGTCGCCGTTGAGCAATT
This sequence comes from Paucibacter sp. DJ2R-2, assembly GCF_025717675.1. GTDB lineage: Bacteria > Pseudomonadota > Gammaproteobacteria > Burkholderiales > Burkholderiaceae_C > Paucibacter_A. Next base: position 1,126,440 of record NZ_JAJIRT010000001.1, on the reverse strand, counting down.
CTCCGCGCAGGCCCAGCACCTGGTAATAGACCGTGTCGGTCTCGTCGGCGCGCAGCAGGGCGGCCGCTTCGGGCGCCAGGGCATAGCGCGAGCGCGCACTTCGACCCTCGGCCAGCGGTGCTGCCGAGGCCACTTGCAGGCCCAGGGTGCGGGCCATCTCGCCGAGCTCGCGATCGTAAGGGCGGCTGGCAATGCCTTGCGCCACCAGCCAGGTCAGGGCCACGCTGATCGGCCAGATCAGCAGCAGCGGCGCGAGCATCCAGTCCAGGATCTCGCCGAACAGCGAGCGTTGGCCGGTTTCAGCCGCCATGGCCGGGGCTCCAGTCGTGAGCGAGGGGCATCAGGCGCCGGGCTGGATCTTCTCCAGGCAGTAGCCCAGGCCGCGCACCGTGGCGATGCGGATTGGGCCTTGCTCGATCTTCTTGCGCAGGCGGTGGATGTAAACCTCAATCGCGTTGTTGCTGACTTCTTCGCCCCACTCGCAGAGGCGTTCGACCAGCTGGTCCTTGCTGACGAGTCGGCCGGCGCGTTGCAGCAGGACTTCCAGCAAGCTCAACTCGCGCGCAGACAGCTCAATCATCTGCTCGTTGATATAGGCCACCCGCCCAGTCGCATCGAAGCTCAAAGGCCCATGCTTGATGACGCTGGACGCGGTGCCCAGGCCGCGCGGGTCAAGGCGCGCACACGGGCTTCCAGCTCTTGCAGCGAGAAGGGCTTGGCCATGTAGTCGTCGGCGCCCAGGTCCAGGCCTTTGACGCGCTGCTCGACGCTGTCCGCCGCCGTCAGAATCAGCACCGGCATGGACGAGCCGCGTGCGCGCAGCTTGCGCAAGACCTCCAGGCCATGCAGCCGCGGCAGGCCCAGGTCCAGGATCACCAGGTCGAATTCGTGCGAAGCAAGGGCCGCATCGGCCTCGGTGCCGCTGCCGACCTGATCCACCGCATAGCCGGAAGCGCGCAGGGAGCGCAACAAGGCATCGGCCAGGACTTGGTCATCTTCGGCTATCAGGATGCGCATGCGTGTCTCTCCGTCACTCTTGGTCGTGGGCCGTGGTCATTCATTCTAGGGACAGCGCCGGCCCTCCCGATCTTGTCAGCAGGGGTCTGACAAACTACTGTACAAACATACAGATTGCGCCATAATCCGCCCAGACCTTTTCAGGAGAACAAATCATGGATGCCCCCGTCAAAGCGCTCAACACCGAAAAAGCCAAGGCTCTGCAAGCCGCTCTCAGCCAGATCGAGAAACAGTTTGGCAAGGGCTCCATCATGCGCCTGGGCGAAGGCGAGGTGATCGAGGACATCCAGGTGGTTTCCACCGGTTCGCTGGGTCTGGACATCGCTCTGGGCGTTGGCGGCCTGCCGCGCGGCCGCGTGGTCGAGATCTATGGCCCGGAGTCTTCGGGCAAGACCACGCTGACCCTGCAGGTCATCGCCGAAATGCAAAAGCTGGCCGGCACCTGCGCCTTCATCGACGCCGAGCATGCCCTGGACATCCAGTACGCTCAAAAGCTGGGTGTCAATTTGCAAGAGCTGCTGATCAGCCAGCCGGACACCGGTGAGCAGGCCCTAGAGATCGTTGATGCCCTGGTGCGCTCCGGCTCCGTGGACCTGATCGTGATCGACTCGGTTGCCGCGTTGACGCCCAAGGCAGAGCTGGAAGGCGAAATGGGCGACTCCCTGCCCGGCCTGCAAGCCCGCCTGATGAGCCAGGCCCTGCGCAAGCTGACCGCCACCATCAAGAAGACCAACTGCATGGTCATCTTCATCAACCAGATCCGTATGAAGATCGGCGTGATGTTCGGCAGCCCCGAAACCACGACCGGCGGCAATGCGCTCAAGTTCTACGCCTCGGTGCGCCTGGACATCCGCCGCATCGGCTCGATCAAGAAGGGCGATGACGTCATCGGCAGCGAAACCAAGGTCAAGGTCGTCAAGAACAAGGTCTCGCCACCGTTCAAGACGGCCGAGTTCGACATCCTCTACGGTGAAGGCATCAGCCGCGAGGGCGAGATCATCGATATGGGTGTGGTCGCCAAGGTGGTCGAGAAGTCCGGCTCCTGGTATGCCTACCAGGGCGAAAAGATCGGCCAAGGCAAGGACAACGCGCGCGAATTTCTGCGCGAGAACCCCGATGTCAGCCGTGAGATCGAGAACCGCATCCGCGAGTCGCTCGGCGTCGCGCCGATGAACAAGGCCGGCGGCGCGGCTGAGTAAGAGGGCGCGGCAAGAGCCCGGTGCCATGCGCCGCTTGGGCTCTTGCATCACGGGCTCTATGCCGCCTGTCATTCCCTGTTGGTCGCCTGTACTTTCACGGCACTCCCTTCCTTTGCATGAAAGCCGGCAAGCCCCTTTCCCTCAAGGCTCGCGCGATTGCGCTGCTGGCCCAGCGGGAGCACAGCCGGGCGGAGCTGCGGCGCAAGCTGCTGCGCATTGCGCGCGAGTTGCGCGCGGTTCAGCAGCGCCAGGCAGCCGCCGCAGCTGAGCCTGCTGCAGGCCTGGCTGCTTGGTTCGTGCCCGAGCCCTGCTCAGAAACAGGGGTCGATGCGCAGGGTCAGGCCGAAAGCCCCGACGAAGACATCGACGAGGATGGCGGCGAAGCCGACGTCGGAGCTGAAGTCGATGCCCTGCTGCTGTTCCTGCAGGAGCGCGGGTATCTGAGCGAACAGCGTTTTGTCGACGCCCGCGTTCATGCCCGTGCGGCCCGTTTCGGCAGCCAACGCATCAAGCTGGAGCTCGCCCAGCATGGTTTGCAGCTCAGCGGCGACCAGCTGGCCTCGCTCAAGGACAGTGAGATTGAGCGCGCGCGAGCCGTCTGGCTGCGCAAGTTCGGTGGGCAATGGCCCGAGGATGCCGCCACGCGGGCCAAGCACGCCCGATTTCTGATCGGCCGCGGCTTTGGCGGCGAGTCGGTCCGGCGTGTTTTGCGCGGCCCGGTCGAGGCGGACGACTGAATCACTCGTATCGAGATGGTGGGTGCCAAGTCTCTTGACCCAGCTCAAACTTGTGGGCTTTGCTGACCTTTCGCCACGCCTCCGGCTGTGGCGCCGACAGCTTCGTGAAAGCCTTTGTGCAGTGCGACATGCTACATTCTCGCCCTGCGCAAATGCCCGGCGGGGTGTGGTTTGATGCCGTCCGCTGCGGGTTTGCGAAGCCGTTTTGCCACCCATGCCCCTCCCATTTCCCACCTCCGAGCGCCGTTTGCTGCACCGCCGCGCCATCGATGTGCAGATCTATGCACGCGATGACGGCCTCTATGAGGTCGAGGCGGGTTTGACGGACGTCAAGACGCGCGATCTGCCCTTGGCCAGCGGTTTGCGCTTGGCTGGCGATCCGATTCACGCCATGCAGTTAGTCTTGACCGTGGATGCCGACTTGCAAATTCATGCGGCCCGTTCGACCACCAACTGGTCGCCCTATGCCGGTGTGTGTGATCAGCATGGTGATGCCTACGCTCGCCTGGTCGGCCTGAATCTGATGAAAGGCTTTCGGCTCGGCGTCAAGGAGCGCCTGGCTGGCGTCAAGGGCTGTACCCACCTGACCGAGCTGTGCCAGATTCTCCCCACGGCCGTGATCCAGGCCTTTGCCGGCCTGGTTCTCGACGTGCGCGAAGGCAGTGCCGACGGTCAACCTCCGTTTCAGCTGGATCGCTGCCATGCGCTGCGTCGCGATGGCGATGTGGTCCGAAACCATTACCCTCGCTGGTATCGCAGCGCCGACGCGGCCGCAAGGCCCGCCGCCGTCGTCGCGATGCCCGCCTCCTCTTCCTGACTTTCCTCACAAGCGAGACCCCTATGAAGATTCACGAGTACCAGGGCAAGGAAATCCTGCGCCAGTTCGGCGTGCCGGTGCCGCGCGGCATCCCCGCATTCACGGTGCAAGAAGCCGTCGAAGCAGCACAGAAGCTGGGCGGCCCGGTTTGGGTGGTCAAGGCCCAGATCCACGCCGGTGGCCGTGGCAAGGGCGGCGGCGTCAAGCTCGGCCGTTCGCTGGAAGATGTGAAGGCACTCGCCGAGCAGATCCTGGGTATGCAGCTGGTCACGCACCAGACTGGCCCGGTGGGCCAGAAGGTTCGTCGCCTCTACATTGAAGACGGCGCTGACATCAAGAACGAACTCTATGTGTCCCTGGTCACCGACCGCGGCACCCAGAAGGTCGCTTTCATCGCCTCCAGCGAAGGCGGTATGGACATCGAAGAGGTCGCCCACTCGACACCCGAGAAGATCATCACCGAGATGATCGACCCGCTGGTGGGCCTGACCGCCGAGCAAAGCAAGAAGATCGCCGCTGCCATCGGTCTCACCGGAGCGTCGGTCGACCAAGCCGTCGACATCTTCGCCAAGCTCTACAAGTGCTACATGGACACCGACGCGTCGTTGGTGGAAATCAACCCGCTGAACTGCGACTCCAAGGGCAATCTGATCGCCCTGGACGCCAAGTTCAACTTCGACTCCAACGCCCTGTTCCGTCACCCGGAAATCGTCGCTTACCGCGATCTGGACGAAGAAGATCCGGCTGAAGTGGAAGCCTCCAAGTTCGATCTGGCTTACATCAGCCTGGACGGCAATATCGGCTGCCTGGTGAACGGCGCCGGTCTGGCCATGTCGACCATGGACACCATCAAGCTGTTCGGCGGCGAGCCGGCCAACTTCCTGGACGTGGGCGGTGGTGCCACCGCCGAGAAGGTCACCGAAGCCTTCAAGATCATGTTGAAGAACCCTGAAGTGAAGGGCATCCTGGTCAACATCTTCGGCGGCATCATGAAGTGCGACACCATCGCCGAAGGCGTGATCACAGCCTGCAAGGCCGTGAACCTGTCCGTGCCCTTGGTCGTGCGCATGAAGGGCACCAACGAAGAGCTGGGCAAGAAGATGCTGGCCGAATCCGGCCTGCCCATCATCGCCGCCGACACCATGGCCGAAGCCGCGACCAAGATCGTCGCCGCTGTTGCCTGAGTCTGCCTAAGCCCACGCAAGGAAAAAAATCATGTCGATTTACATCAACAAAGACACCAAGGTCATCACCCAGGGCATCACCGGCAAGACCGGCCAGTTCCACACCCTGGGCTGCCAAGCCTATGCCAATGGCAAGAACGCCTTCGTGGCGGGCGTGAACCCCAAGAAGGCCGGCGAGAAGTTCTCGGACATCCCAATCTACGCCACCGTCAAGGAAGCTGCTTCGCAAACCGGCGCGACCGTGTCGGTGATCTATGTGCCGCCCGCCGGTGCTGCGGCCGCCATCTGGGAAGCTGTGGAGGCCGACCTGGACCTGGCCATCTGCATCACGGAAGGCATCCCCGTCCGTGACATGCTGGAAATCCGCAACAAGATGAAGGCCAAGGAAGCTGCTGGCGGCAAGAAGACCTTGCTGCTGGGCCCCAACTGCCCCGGCCTGATCACGCCTGAAGAAATCAAGATCGGCATCATGCCCGGTCACATCCACCGCAAGGGTCGCATTGGCGTGGTCTCGCGCTCGGGCACGCTGACGTACGAAGCCGTGGCTCAGCTGACCGAAATCGGCCTGGGTCAGTCCAGCGCCGTCGGTATCGGTGGTGACCCGATCAACGGTCTGAAGCACATCGATGTGATGCAAGCCTTCAACGACGATCCGGACACCGACGCCGTGATCATGATCGGCGAGATCGGCGGCCCCGATGAAGCCGAAGCCGCTCGCTGGTGCAAGCTGAACATGAAGAAGCCGGTGGTTGGTTTCATCGCTGGCGTGACCGCCCCTCCGGGCAAGCGCATGGGCCATGCCGGTGCACTGATCGCGGGCGGTGCCGACACGGCCGACGCCAAGCTGGCCATCATGGAAGAGTGCGGCTTCACCATCACGCGCAATCCGTCCGAGATGGCCAAGCTGCTGAAGGCCCTGCTCTGATCTGAGCTGAGTGCCGTGCCGGCCGCTGGGCGAATGCGTAATTTCACGCATCGAAGTCCGGATCGGCTGGCGGCAGACTGCACGCACGCCGTGCATCGACATGTGAAAAGGGGCATCAGCCCCTTTTTTCATGGGTGCATGCTTTGAACCATGCCTTCGCTATAGTGGGGCGGCAAGTGCCTGACCCGGCATTTCCATCCTGCGGGCAGCAACTTTAGATATCTCAATGGACACTTTGACGAGTCCCGAATTTTGGTTGGCTGTCGGCCAGATCATCATGATCGACATCCTGCTGGGTGGCGATAACGCGGTGGTGATCGCCTTGGCTTGCCGCAAGCTGCCGGACGCTCAGCGCACCAAGGGCATCATCTGGGGCACGGCCGGCGCCATCGTGCTGCGGGTCGTGTTGATCTTCTTCGCACTGACGCTGTTGCAGGTCCCCTTCCTGAAAATTGTCGGCGCGGCTCTGCTGCTCTGGATTGGCATCAAGCTGCTGGTGCCCGAAGATGAAGACGAGCACGGCAATATTCAGGCAAGCGACAAGCTGTGGGCGGCGGTCAAGACTGTGATCGTGGCTGACTTCGTGATGAGTCTGGACAATGTCATCGCCATCGCTGGCGCGGCCCAGAGCAGTGGCGGCGACCATCAAATGCCGCTGGTCATCTTCGGCCTGCTGGTCTCGATTCCCATCATCGTTTGGGGCAGCCAGCTGGTGATCAAGCTGATGGACCGGTTCCCGGTGGTGATCACTGTGGGCGCCATGCTGCTGGGCTGGATTGCCGGCACCATGATGGTTGGTGACCCGGCCCTGGCCAGCTGGGTACCGACGGTCGAAGGCGGCAAGCCGGGCAGTGTGGCCGTACTGCCGGCGCTGCATTACGGTGCAGGCGTGGCCGGTGCTCTGTTGGTGCTGTTGAGCGGCAAGTGGATCGCGGGCCGCCGCGTCCGCAGCGACTGACGGGCTAGGCGCGCTGCGGCGCATTCTTGGAGAGGCGGGCGAGGCATGGCGGGTTTCTGGAAGCGATGGCTGGGCAAGCCCGAGTCGGTGGAGGGGGAGCCCTCGACCGTGCCTGAGGCGTATCAGTCTTCGATGCCGGCTGGCCCGGGCTTGCAGGCTTATGAGTTGCAGGGCGAGTTGGGCCGCGGCGCGATGGCGGTGGTGCATCTGGCGCGCGAGCGTGCCACGGGACGAATGGTTGCCATCAAGCGTCTGGCTCTGCAGCGTGAGTTCGCGGCGGAAGACCTAGTCGACGTGCAGCAGCGCTTCATGCGTGAAGCACGTGCGGCAGGCCACTTGCAGCACCCCGACATCCTGCAGGTGCTGGATGCTGGCGAGGCCGGCCCCGACGCTTGGATTGCCATGGAGTACGTCCAAGGCCGTGACCTGAGCCATCACACCCGGACGGCTCAGCTTCTGCCGGTGCCTGAGGTGTTGCAGATTGCGCGGCGTCTCGCACGCGCGCTGGACTATGCCCATGGCCAGGGCGTGGTCCATCGCGACATCAAGCCGGCCAATGTCATGCTGGATCGGGAACGCGGAATTCTGAAGCTCATGGATTTCGGCATCGCCCGCATTGCCGATGGCAGCCGCACCCGGACCGGTCTGGTCCTGGGTACGCCGTCCTTCATGTCGCCCGAACAATTGGCTGGCCTCAAGGTCGACGGTCGCAGCGATCTCTACTCGCTGGGTGCCATGGTCTATCAGTTGCTGACCGGCCATCTGCCGCACCAGTCCGACTCCATGGCCAAACTGATGTACCAGATTGCCAATGAGCCTCCGGCCGATGTGCGGCACCATCGCCCCGAACTGCCCGAGTCCCTGGCCCTGGTGCTGGCTTTGGCGCTCGAGAAGCGGCCCGAGCTGCGCTACGCCAGCGGCGCGCAGATGGCCCAGGATCTGGAGGCGGTGATTGCACAATGGCCGGCCGGCCCCGCGCGTGGCCCTGTCCTGGCGCCGGCCGACACGAGCCCGGCCCCTGCGCCCGCGGCGCCGCCGGAGCACGCGGACCCTTTTGCACAAACAGTCCGCTTGAATACGGCGGAAGCAGTGCAAAATCCCCCCGCATCGCAACCAGACACAAAGCCATGACCCTGGAGTTCTTCAGCGCCACCGATGTCGGCCGCGCACGCGACAACAACGAGGACTCGGTCGCACTGGATGAGTCCGTGGGCTTGGCCGTGCTGGCCGATGGCATGGGCGGCTATAACGCCGGTGAAGTGGCGAGTCAGATGCTGACCGGCTTCATTCGCGCCGAACTGGGTCGCTGGTTGAAGGAGTCCGGCGCCAGCGCCAGCGCCAGCGACGTCCGGCGGGCCATGGACATCTGCGTGGACAACGCCAACCGCGCCATCTTCAACGCCGCCAATACCAACCCGCGTTATGCCGGCATGGGCACGACCTTGGTGCTTGGGGTGTTCCGGCCCGAGGGTTTGTTGCTGGGCCATGTCGGCGACTCTCGCGCCTACCGGCTGCGCGGCGGCCAACTGACGCAGATCAGTCGTGACCATTCCTTGCTGCAGGAGCAGTTGGATGCTGGCTTGCTGACACCTGAAGAGGCCGTATTCTCCAGCAACAAGAATCTGGTGACCCGGGCGGTTGGCGTGGAGGACGCGGTGATGCTGGAGCTGCATCAGCACGAGCTTCAGCCCGGTGATCTCTACCTGTTCTGCTCGGACGGGCTGTCCGACATGCTGGACGATGACGCCTTGCGCCAGTTGTTGATAAACCACCCTTCGCTGTCGGAAGCGGCTCAAGCCCTGATAGATGGGGCCAATGACATGGGCGGCCGGGATAATATCGCGCTGGTGCTGGTTCGCGCCGAAGGCCGTGTGCGGTCGGAAGGTCGGGCCTGGTGGCCGTTTGGCAAACGCTGATGGGCTGGTTTTCGGCCGTGAGGCCTGTCGTGACCGGCTGCTGGCTCAGGCATCGTTGAGAGCAGTCCAAACTCTTGCGGCGCACTGAGAGTTGCCGCCAACACAAGCAATAAGACAACAGGATCGAGGTCAAAGCATGGGCAAGCTGGTGGTGTCGCTCGACGGCGTGGTGATCAAGGACGTGCAGATCACGAAAGACAAGACCACGCTCGGGCGCCGGCCCTACAACGATATCGTGATCGACAATCTGGCGGTCAGCGGCGAGCACGCCGTGCTGCAGATGGTCGGCGCGGATGTCTTCATTGAAGACCTCAACTCCACCAACGGCACGTATATCAACGGCAAGGCGATCAAGAAGCAGCTGCTGGCCAATAACGACATCGTCGAGATCGGCAAGTACAAGATCAAGTTCCTGCTGGAGGACAGCGGCGACTACGAGAAGACCATGATTCTCAAGCCGGGCTCTGGTGCCCCCAGCGGTTTCGGCCTGCCTTCCTCTTTCGGCTCTTTGCCTTCGGCGGCCGCGGCGGCCCCAGCGACTATCCGGGTTCTGACTGGCGCTGCTGCAGGGCGGGAAGTCAGTCTGACCAAGGTCGTCACCACGGTTGGCAAACCCGGCGTGCAGGTGGCCTCCATCACCAAGCGCCCCAGCGGCTATGTGTTCGCCCATGTGGAAGGGGCTGCACGGCCCACAGTCAACGGCGTGCCTCTGACCGGCGAATCTGTGGCCTTGAAGAGCGGCGATGTGATCGAGTTGGCCGGCACGCAGATGCAGTTCGTGCAGGGCTGAGCTTCGCTCGGAACCAGGCCGCGTTTGCGGCCTCAGTGAATACACCAGAACTGGGTTTACCCTGCTCTCGCAGGCGCCCTTGCTTGCTTGCTGCCGGGCACAATTGCCGCAGCAAGCAGCAGGGCGAGCGTGGCCGCGCCTGTGTGAGCCTTGCCTGCAGCCGGCCGCACCATTGAGCATAAAGATGGCGAGACGAGGGGGTCTTTGAACAGGCGGTTGCGCAGGCGTACTTTGGTGTCCAACTCTCATCGAAAGGCCGCTGTGAGTTTCTCAAGCCCCTCCGCAGCCGAACCCTCGCTGGAGCCGCCTACCTCATCGCTGCGGCAGCGTAGCTCGTGGATGATCGTGTTGATCTCCGCCTTGCTGGTCGCCGGCACCGATGCCGTCCTTCTGCAGCATCAGTCGCAGCTGCGAAGCGAGGCCTTCGAGGCCGAGCTGCAGGCCTTGCCGCAGACCTATGGCGAGGCGCTGGCCGGCAGCCTCAGTGTGGACCCGTCGGGCAGCGACAGTACCCGGCAGTTGCTCAAAAAGTTGCAGTCCCGGCCCGGCATCCTGGCGATCGAGCTGAAGACCGGATCAGGCGTGGCCCTTGCCAGTGGCGACCCGGCCGCGCGCGCGCAGGCCGATGTTCGCCAAATCGATTTCGAACTGGGTCCGCCGGCGTCGGGCGGCGCCCTACTTCAAGTGTTGGCCCAAGAGCAGGCCATGCAACACGCATTCTGGCGCGATGCCTGGCCCGCCATCGTGCTGCGCGATCTGGTTCTGGTGCTTCTTCTCAGCCTGAGTGTGATCGTCGTGCTGGACCGCATGATGCTGCGGCCCCTGCGCCGCCTGGCGGACCGGGCCGATCAGTTAGACAGCAGTCAGAGCCCACTGGACTTGTTGGCCTCCGCGCCGGGCGTACAGAGCTCGGAGCTGTCGCGGGTCGCCCGCTCTCTGATGCGCGCGCACCATGGCGTGTGGCTGCGTTGGCAAGATGAACAGCAGCAGGTGCTGCAGTTGCAACAACAGGTGCAGAGCCAGGCCGCGCAGTTGCAGGCTGCGGCGCTGAGCCTGGAGCAGAAAAACCGGGAGCTGGGCAGCCTCAGCCGCAGCGATGCGCTGACCGGCTTGGCCAATCGCAGAGAATTTGATGAGGCCTTGCGGCGTGAGTTCAAGCGTGCGCAGCGGCAACGCGGCCAGCTCGCTTTGGCCGTACTCGATCTTGATCACTTCAAGCGCTACAACGAGCTGCATGGCGCCGCAGTCGGCGACCAGGCGCTGCAGCGTTTCGCCCAGTTGCTCAGCGAGCGATTCAAACGCGACACCGACTTCGTGGCCCGGCTGGGCGGCGAGGAGTTTGTAGCTTTGCTGCCCGGTTTCGGCCTGGACGTCACCCAGGAGCTGATGGAGCAGTTGAGCGAGGAATTGCGTGCCTTGCGTTTACCTCACGGCGGTAGCGCAGATGAGGGGCCAGGACTGACGGTCAGCATTGGCCTTGCAGCCTATTCGCCGGCCCATCCCTATTTGAGCCCGCAGTCTTTGATGCAGGCGGCCGACGAGGCGCTCTACATCGCCAAGCATGCGGGGCGTGACCGTATCAGCTTGGCTTCATCGAGCAGTCTGGCCGAGCGCGCCTGAGCGCAAAGAAGCGCCTCAGCGCTCGTGTTCGCTGGCCTGCTGCAGTTGTTCGACCACCCGACGGGCGGCCCTCAGCACCAGGGCTTCGTCGAGTGAGGCTTGGGGAGCGATCTCGTGCGCGACTTCTTCCAGGCGCTCGGGCTCGCTCAGCAGGACCGAGGCGACGGTGGAAATGGCGCTGACGCCCCGGCGTTGCAGGGCTTCGGGCATTTTCAAGGTGCTCTGCACTTCCACATGGTGACGCACGCTGGCCACGGCGGCCGGCGCCAGGCCCCAGCTTTCGCACAAGGCCGCGCCCAGTGCGTCGTGGCTGACGCCAAATGCCGTGTGCTCCAGCTGCACCAATTCGGCGTCTGAACCGGCAGCGCGCAGCATGGCCGGGTAGTGTGCGGACGCGTGCCGGTAGAGCACGGCCTTGCCGCACTCCTCGAACAAACCCGCCGAATGCGCCGCCCAAGGGTCCACGCCCAGCATCTGGCCGATGCGCCCCATCATCACGCCGCGCTCGGAGGCCCGCTTCCAGACCGGCTCGAGTTCGGCGGCGGGGGGAAAGGCGGCCCGCAGACCCATTTCAAAGGTGATGGCCGAAACCTCGCGCATGCCCAGATAGGTCAGCGCCTGATGCACCGTCTGCACCCGGCCACGCAGGCCGTAAAGCGATGAATTGACGGCCTTCAAAACGGCCGCGGCGAGCGCCATATCGGTCTCAATGAGGGCGGACATGGCCGGCAGGTCGATGTCTTCGGCCGCCATCAGCAGTGACAGTTTGACCAGCACCTCGGGCTGGGTCGGAATTTCGATGTCTAGCGTGCGCAAATCTGGATCAACTGGCATGGTGTACTTTCCTTCCCCTGGTTGCCGCAATGGTAGCGGGACTGGCGCCGGGCCTGGTTACAAAAAGCTCAGCGGAAGAAGGCGTCCCAGGCGGTTTTGAGGATCAGCGCTGAGACCACGGCGATGAACATGCTGCGCACAAAGCCGGCCCCGCGCGCCAGGGCCATGCGGGTGCCGAACAAGCTGCCGACAACATTCGCCACGGCCATCACCGCGGCGACCTGCCACCAGATGTGGCCAGTGCTGCCGAACAGGAGCAGGGCCGCGGCATTGGTGGCGGTGTTCATCAGCTTGGCCGTGGCCGAGGCGTGCAAGAAGTCGTAGCCCAGCAAGCGCACGAACAAGAAGACGAAGAAGCTGCCTGTGCCCGGGCCGAAGAAGCCGTCGTACAGGCCGATCAGCAAGGCAATGGAACCCGCCACCAGGGTTTCGCGCCGGCCCTGGTAGCGCGGCGCATGGTGGCGGCCCAGGTCTTTGCGCATCAAGGTGTAGGCCAGCACGGCCAGCAGAACCAGGGGCAGGGCGCGGCGCAGAAAGCCGGGGTCAACCTGGGTGACGGCCCAGGCGCCGCCGAAGCCACCCAACATGGCCAGGCCGGCGGCCGGCAACAAGGCGTTCCAGTTCAGCTGCACCTTCTTGGCGTATTGGAATGTGGCCCAGGCCGTGCCCCAGATCGAGGCTCCCTTGTTGGTACCGAACAAGGTTGCGGGCGCCGTCTGAGGGTAGACGCTGAACAGCGCCGGCACCAGCACCAAGCCGCCGCCGCCCACCACGGCATCGATGAATCCGGCCAGCAGGGAGGCGAGGGCGACAGTCAGCAAATCCATGGGCAGCGCGGAGCGAGCAGGTGGGGTAGAGGGAGGCGCGGCCAGTAAAGCAGATGCGCAAGTAAAACGGGCACCTGAAGCCAGTTCAGGTGCCCGTCCATTGTGACTGTGTCACTTTATGCGTCGTTCTTGCACTACAACTTGAGTTTGTCTCCTCAGCCCCGCCTAGCACCTGCCGTTCGCACAGCTTGTGCATCGAGTGAGGCAAATGTAGGCAGTGCGGGCTGTGCACGCACTTGGGGTTTTTACGGGCGCATCGCACCAAGTTAGGGAAGTTGGCGTGTGCACACTTGTTGTTACGCCCCAGTAAACTGACAAATCGAGAAGAAGTCGACGCCCCGACCTGGGGCTGTACCCTTGTCAAACCGGGGGTACCGACAGGTCCAGCTCACCACCATATGTCTCATTTATGCACAGCCGGAGCAGGGGAAGACTGGACAGCCGCTCAGGGTAAGTCACTTGCAATTCTTGACCGCTGGCAAGCCCTGCTTGTGGAACCATTCAGGCCATGGAGATTTTTGCGTTTGTCATGAAGATGCCCCGCTTGCTTTTGAGCTGTGCAGGCCGTTCATGGGGTTTGTTTGCAGCCCGCCCGGCCTTGATGGCTGCCTTCGTCGTGTCATTGACTTTAAGCCTCACCGGCTGTGGCGGAGGCGGGGGCGGCAGTACGGACAGCCCGCCGCCCACGCCCGTCCCGAATGCCAACAGCACTTACGGGCTGAACTTGCCTCGCGCTGGTTTGGCCGCAGCCGATTTGGCCGTTCTTGTGGCCGAGGGTGATGTGCTCGGCGAGGCCATTGCCGCCTATTACCTGAGTGCGCGCAATGTGCCGGCGACAAACCTGATCCGGGTCAAATTGCCGACCAAGGGCGATGCCATCTCCGCGACCGACTTCGCCGCCGTAAAAGCTGAGATCGACGCCAAGTTGCCGGCCGGCATCCAGGCTCAGTTGTTGACCTGGACTGCTCCCTCGCGCGTGGTCGGCAGTTGTGCCATGGGTATCACCAGCGCCCTGGCTTTTGGTTATGACGCGAAGTACTGCGTGCCCAACGCGGCTTGCGTCAACACCCAGGCTTCGCCGCTGTACGACTCTGAGTCCCGGCGCCCTTGGACAGACCACCAGATCCGGCCGGCCATGATGCTCGGCGCTCGCAGTCTTGACGCGGCCAAGGTCTTGATCGATCGAGGGGTCAAGGCCGATGCCAGTCAGCCGCAGGGTGATGGGTATCTGTTGAACACGAGCGATATCTTCCGCAACACCCGCGCGGTCGACTTTCGGGCCCTGCCGGATTCCTGGGCCGGACGGCTCAAGCTCATCTACCAGGACAACTCAGCCGGCGGATCCAAGGACACGGTGGAGAACCAAACCGGGCTGCTTTTCTATTTCACCGGGCTACCGATCACACCGGGTTTGGCCAGTAACAGCTACCTGCCGGGAGCGGTGGGCGACTCGCTGACCTCGTATGCGGCCCAGCTGCCCGATGCCCGGGGTCAGACAACAGTGCTCAATTGGCTTGATGCCGGCTTGACCGGCAGCTACGGCACTGTTGAAGAGCCCTGCAATTTCAACCAGAAGTTCCCCAAGGCCTCGGTGCTGATCGATCAGTACTACCGAGGCGCGAGCCTGATCGAAGCCTATTGGAAGTCGCTGCAGTCGCCGGGGCAAGGTCTGTTTGTGGGCGAGCCTCTGGCCCGGCCGTTTGCCGACCTGCCGAGCTTCAAGCTCGAAGGCGGCCAGTATCTGATCAGCAGCCGGGCCTTGCGTCCTGCAGCGACCTACACCCTCGACTACCAAATTGGTGCGGCGGGCAACTGGATCACCCTGGCCAGTTTCAAGCCGACCAAGGCCGAAATCCAGAACCTGAGCGCGCCCCTACCTCCGGCAACCGCCACCGCCCTGCGTTGGCGCGGCCCTTGCCCGACGCAAAGCAGTCAGCAGTGCACGCTGGCCATCAGCCCCTGACGGCTTGGGGCTTGTCGCGAACATGAAATGAGGGCGGCTGGCAAAATGGCACACCCTGCCGGCCCCGCCCCCATGACCCTGACGCCTTCGACGCCCACTCTGTCCAGCGCTTTTCGCGTGTTGTCGGTCATCCCGCCGATGACCCAGCTGAACACGCCGTATCCGTCCACGGCCTATCTGACCGGCTTTCTTCGCTCTCGCCAGATCGATGCGGTGCAGGAGGACTTGGCTCTGGCCCTGATGCTGCAGCTGTTCTCGCGCGCAGGCCTGCTGGCCTTGCGCGAACGCATCCAGGCCCTGGCGCCCGAACAGCGCACGCCCATGGTTCAGGGTTTTGACGTCTACTTTGACCGTTATCTCTCGACCATCACGCCGACCATCGCCTTTCTGCAAGGGCGCGATCCGACCCTGGCCCACCGGATCAACAGCCGCGCCTTCTTGCCCGAAGGGCCGCGTTTCGATTCGCTCGATGCCTATGTGGACGAAGACGGCGGCGACCCGCTGGCCTGGGCTTTTGGTGCCCTGGGCCTGCAGGACCGGGCCCGCCACCTGGCCACGCTCTATCTGAACGACCTGGCCGATGTCTTGCGCGATGCTGTGGACCCTCGCTTCGAGTTCGTCCGCTATGCCGAGTCCCTGGCCACCAGCCAGCCGACCTTCGAGCCTCTGGCCGAGGCCCTGGCTGCGCCCTTGAACCTGGTCGACGAGAGCCTGCGCGAATTGGCGCTGGCTTCAGTGGCCAAGCACCAGCCGCAACTGGTGCTGATCTCGGTGCCTTTCCCGGGCGCGGTCTACGCGGCCTTCCGCATCGCCCAGGCGATCAAGGCCGAACACCCTGGCGTGGTGCTGGCCTTGGGTGGCGGCTTCGTCAACACCGAGCTGCGCGAGCTCAGCGAGCCGCGTGTGTTCGACTACTTCGACTACTTGACCTTGGACGCCGGTGAGCGCCCCTTGCTGGCGCTGCTGGAGCATCTGCAAGGCCAGCGCTCGCGTCAGCGCCTGGTGCGCACCTTTGTGCGCGAGGACGATCGGGTGCGCTATATCAATTTCGTCGAGCCCGACATCGCGTTTGCCGAGGTGGGCACGCCGACCTGGGACGGCCTGCCCCTGGATCGCTACCTGTCCCTGCTGGACATGCTCAACCCCATGAACCGGCTCTGGTCGGATGGGCGCTGGAACAAGTTGACCGTGGCCCATGGCTGCTACTGGAAGAAGTGCAGCTTCTGCGATGTCAGCCTCGACTACATCTCGCGCTATGAGGGCGCGTCGGCCGCGACCCTGGTGGACCGCATCGAGGCCATCGTCGCCGAGACCGGCCAGACGGGCTTCCATTTCGTCGACGAAGCCGCGCCGCCCAAGGCCTTGAAAGCGCTCGCCGCTGAGTTGCAGGCGCGCCAACTGGGCATTTCCTGGTGGGGCAATATCCGTTTCGAGAAATCCTTCAACCCCGAGCTCTGTCAGCAGCTGGCCGACAGCGGCTGCATCGCCATCTCGGGTGGGCTCGAGGTTGCCTCCGACCGCTTGCTGAACCTGATGAAGAAGGGTGTGTCGGTGGACCAGGTCGCGCGCGTGACCAAGGCCTTCACCGACGCCGGCATCCTGGTCCATGCCTACCTGATGTACGGCTTCCCGACCCAGACCGTGCAGGACACGGTCGACGCGCTCGAGTACGTGCGCCAGCTGTTCGAAAACGGCTGCATTCAAAGCGGTTTTTTCCACCGCTTTGCCTGCACCGTGCATTCGCCCGTGGGCCAGAAGCCCGAAGACTTCGGCGTCAGCCTGCTGCCTTTGCCGCCCAGCCCTTTTGCCAAAAACGATGTCGGTTTTGTCGACCCCACGGGCGTGGACCACGATGTCTTGGGTCAGGCGCTCAAGAAAGCCATCTACAACTACATGCACGGCATCGGTCTGGAGCAGGATGTGCGCAGCTGGTTCAGCATCAAGGTGCCTAAGACCACGGTGGCGCGGCACCGAATCGCTCGCGCCTTAACTCAGGCGCATTGACGGTCGGGACGAGTCGGCACGCGTGCCTGCCGCTCACCCAGCCAGGCGCTGAAGGCCTGCAGCAGAGGCTCGTAACGCTCGGGCTGTGCCTCCAGGCTTTGCAAGGCCAGCACGGCCGCCTCCAGGGTCGAGCGTTGCTCGGCCCGCTCGGCTTTGCGGTGGGCGGCATAGCGCGAGGGTGGTGGCTGTTGCAGGACCAGTCGGGGCAGGGCTTGCAGGGCCGGGTTGAGCAGCAGCATCTTGCGGCTTTTGCGCCAGGTGGCGTCGATCACGACCAAGCGCAGCGGCCTGGCATCGTCTGCGATGACCTCAAACACCGGGCTGGTTTGGCCCGGTGTCGGCGGGTAGAGCAGCAGAGTACGCCGCCCGTCTGCCGCGAGCGCGGCTTGCAAAGCGCCCGCCTCGAATTGCTCGCCCACCCACAGCCGGCAATGCGCCAGGCTCAGGCGCAGCAGGCGCGCCGAGCCCTTGGATTGATGTTGCTCTTGCGGGTGTTGCAGCAGCAGCATCTCCACCGGGTTGTCGATCGCCTGGGTCCAGCGGCACAGGCAGGCGCTGGCCGGCAGTTCGCAGCGCCTGCACAGCACCCGCTCGGCGGGTGAAGAAACACATGAATCGGAAGGCTCGGTCGGCATGTCAGCCGAGATCAGAACACAGGCTTGGGCCCGCTGGTTTCTGCGCCGAGCGCCTTCAGGCCGCCTGGCCTTGGCGTGCCGGTGCCAGCCCGTGCTCCAAGCGCGATTCCAAAGTGGACTCCAGGTCCGAGTCCATTTGGGAGTTCAGTTGCGAGTTCAGCTGGGACTGCCGCGCCTTGCGCTGTTGGCGCTGCCGGGCCGACCAGCGTCCGGCCGAGACGATGGCCAGCAGCACCGCCACGCCGTTGAGCGAGCCCCAGAGCGGCGGCACGGTGGACGAGAGCAGCAGGCTGATCAGCGAGGGCTGGTAGCCTCCGGCTACGCCGCTGACTTCCAGCACGCCGGCCAGCAAGGCCAACAGCCAGGCCAGGCCCATGCCGCCCAGGCACCAGGCCGTGGTCGGGTGCCGGCTGTGGCCGCGCTGCGGACGAACGGTGAACAAGGCCCAAACCCAGGCGAAACCGTAGAGAACCAGGGCGATCAGCAGCGCCTGCCCCAGCTGGGCGGTCCAGCTGCCGCTTCCACCCAGCAGGTTTTGCAAGCTCATGGGCCAGAATTGGCTGGCCACCGTGTGTGCCAGGCCCAGGGCGCTGAGATAGAGCAAGGCGCCGGACACAAAGGACCAGATGCGCCTCGCGGTTCTGATTTCGCTGCCCATGGCGATCTATCGACTCCGTACTGCTGCTGAGGAAACGATTCTGTTCGTCCCGCTCTCGCAGGCCCAGGGGCGCCGCACCCGCAGTCCGGGGGAGCTTGGCCTGCGCAGCAGGCGCAAGCGTTGAATCCATCACGCTTTTCTGGTGCCGGCGCTCTGCTCGCCGGCATGCCCTTCACAGCCTGGGACTGGCCGCCTGTTGCAGCAGGGGCAGGGCGTCGATGCGAGCCTCGATCTCGGCCATCATGCGGCGGTAGGCCGGTGCATCGATGCCGCCGTAGCGCTGCTGGAAGGCCTCGGCGCTCAGGAACTCTGGCAGGTCGGCCACGCCGGGCATGAAGTCCTGCTCGTGAAGGCCGGCGCGGATCAGGGTTTGCAGGCTGCGTGGCGCGTCCTTGGCCAGCAGGCCGAAGCGCGTGCCGGCCCGATCGGCTGCGATGTCGTTGAAGCTGAAGCCGCTGCCGCCCCGTGAGTCGGCCACTTCCTTGTACACGCCGATGGCGTCCGCCAAGGGCCCGCTGCCCTCCAGGGCCAGCACGGCCGAGACCAAAAAATGCTGTGGAAAGTCTTCGCGGCCGGCCAAGGTGACCATGCGTGGCTGTGGCTGTGGCCAGCTGCGTGCGCTGGGCAGCAGCTTGCTCCAGTGCTGGCCGGTGGCAAACAGCGCCAGGGTCAGCAAGGCGCTGCGGTTCTCGGCCACCGGGTCGGCTTCAGCGCTTTCGCTGCGCGCGCGAACCAGCTCGAAGATCGGTGGCATCAGCAGGGCCAGCGAAACCGAGCTGCCCGGGGCCAGGCTTGCGCTGAGCTCGGCCAAGCGCCGACTGTAGGCCTGGGCTCGCTCTCGCTCGGCCGGTGTCCAGAGGGCGCCCAGCACATGGTCCAGGCTGTCGGCCTGCCAGTGGTATCCGAGCTGCAATTCCTGAGGCAGAAAGGTCAGGGTCTCGACCAGCTCACCGGCCACCTGGGCCTGGGGCGGCAAGGCCAGCTTGGTGATCAGCTGACGCAGTGCCGGGTTGGCCAGCCATGCCGGCAGAGGCAGATGGCCCAGGCGCAGCCGTTCAACCCGCGGCAGGGCAGCGGTCTGGCCCAGCTGGGCTTCGAGATTGAGCCAGGCGCCGAGCAGGGGCAGGGGGAAGCTGGCCTGCAAGCGGGCGCTGCCGGCTTGCAGCTGGATCTGTGCCGCACCGCGGCCTCGGCCGTAGCGCTGGGCCAGCTGCATCAGCATCAGATTGAGCTGGCCCTCGTCGATGCGCAGCAGGCGTTGCGGGCCAGCTTCCTGGCGACGCGGGTCGTTGCGGCGCAGAAAGTCTTTGGTGCTCTGGATCTGCGCGGGGCTCAATCCGCCGCCATCGGGTGTGACCAGGGCCTGGCTTTGCAGCGCCAGGGCGGCGGCGATCAGCAAGAGCAGCACAGGGCTGAGCAGGAGAAGCGGCCAAAGGCGGCGCGGGCGGCGCTTGCCTTGGTGGCCAGGGAGCGGAGACATCATGGCGCGCAGTCTGCCAGCAAAGCCGGGGCCTGAACGTTCGTCAGGCAGCTTGGCCCCGCCTCAGCCTGACAATGCGCGCCATGTTGGAGACTTCCGCCACGCGCATTTGGCCACCTACGGCCGACACCCTGACCCGTTTGTTCGAGCGTGGCCGTCTCCAGCGTGCCCGCCAGCTGCAGGGCCAGATCCTGGAGCTCCGCGCTGATGAGCAGGGCGCGAGCGCACGGCTGAGGGGCGCGCGCGAGCAGGTTTTCGAGCTCGACCTGCAAGGTGTGGCCGACGCGTCCGGCCAGCCGCGCTACAGCGCCCTGTGCAGCTGTCGCACGCAGCGCTTTTGCGAGCACGCCGCTGCCGTGTTGCTCAAGCTGCAGATCGAGGCCGACGCGCCCCAGCGCGAAGCGCTGCTGCAGCAATGGGTGCAGGCTTTGCGCCGCAAGGCCAGCCGCGATGAGCTCAAGCGCCTGCCGCCGCTGCCCGAGGCCGATGCGGCACGGCTTATGGACTTGCTGCTGCGTGAGGAGGAACCGAGTCCAGCATCCCTAGCCGAGCCGCCCCCGGCGCCTATCGAACCGGACACGCGTAGCGAAGCGGCCCATTTCCAGCCCGAGCTGCGCTTGATGACTCTGGGCCGTGGTGATGGCCTGCTGGGCCTGGCTCCCGGCGGCCGGCTCGGGCCGCGTGGTGACCATGTCAGCGTCGCCCAGTTGCACTGGGTCTACCGCTTTGACGATGGCAGCCGCTGGCAGACCGAGGCACCTCGCTCACTCTTGAACAGCCGACCGCCAGCCCAGCAGCTGGTGGCCACCCCCAGCGGCCCGCGCCGCCTGGCTCGCGATCTGTTGAGTGAGGCCGAGGCGCGCGATCAGCTCTGGGCCTGCGGCCTGATCCCGCTCGCGCCCGAGCAGCTGCAGTGGCGCCACCCCAGCGCCTCGCAGGGCCTCGAGGCTTTGTGGACGCTCAGCCAGGAAGAGTTTTTCGCCGCCTTCTGGCTGGAGCGGGTGCCGGAGCTCCAGGCCGCGGGCTGGAAGGTCGACGTTCGCCCCGGCTTTGCCCACCGGCCGGCGCCGGCCGAAGCCTGGCAGCTCAAGATCGAGAAGCTGGGCCTGCCGGGCCGCCAGGGCTCCTGGCTGCTCAGCCTCGGTGTCGAGGTGGATGGCGAAACCCTGGACCTGGCGCCCATGATTGCCGACCTGCTGCGCCGCGATGCGCGCTGGTTCGATGCCGAGGCCATTGCTTGTATCGATGACGCGGCCTTGATCCTGCTGCACGCGCCGGGCGGCCGCCGTATCGAAGCGCCAGGCTCTATCCTCAAACCCATCATCGGCGCCATGGTGGACCTGCTCAGCGACCCCAAGCGGGCCGAAGGGCCGATCCCGCTCAGCGACTGGGACGCCGGCCGCCTGCTGGCGCTGGACACGCGCAGCGGCTGGCAGTTCCAGGGCGACGCTGATCTGCGCCGCCTGGCCCAGCGCCTGCAGCAGGCCGGCAGCCCCCAGCCGGTGGCGCCGCCGCAGGGCCTGGCGCTGACGCTGCGACCGTACCAGCGCAGTGGCCTGGCCTGGCTGCAGTACCTGCGTGAGCAGGGTCTGGCCGGCATCCTGGCCGATGACATGGGCCTGGGCAAGACCGCCCAGGCGCTGGCCCATCTGCTGCTCGAAAAAGAAGCAGGCCGCCTCGATCGGCCGGCCTTGGCCGTGCTGCCCAGCTCCCTGTTGTTCAACTGGCTGGCCGAGGCGCGCCGGGTGGCGCCGGGCCTGCGCGTGCTGCTGCTGCAAGGGCCGGAGCGCGCGCGCGACTTTGCCCGCCTGGGCGATTTCGATCTGGTGCTGTCCACCTACCCGCTGCTGTGGCGCGATATCGCGGCCTTGGCCGCCCAGCCCTGGCATCTCTTGATCCTGGATGAGGCGCAGACGGTCAAGAACGCGGCCAGCCGAGCGGCGCAAGCGGTGCGCCACCTGAACGCGCGCCACCGGCTCTGCTTGACCGGCACGCCGCTGGAGAACCATCTGGGCGAGCTCTGGGCGCAGTTCGATTTCCTGATGCCCGGCTTCCTGGGCGATGCACGGAGCTTCGCCCGCTTGTGGCGCAAACCCATCGAGGAAAACGGCGAAACCTTGCGCGCCCAGTTGCTGGCCCAACGCGTGCGGCCTTTCATCCTGCGCCGCCGCAAGGACCAGGTGGCGGCCGAGCTGCCGCCCCTGACCGAGGTGACGCGGCGGGTGCAGCTCTACGGCGCCCAGCGTGATCTCTACGAGAGCGTGCGCGTGGCGGCCGACACCCAGGTGCGGCGCGTGCTGGCCCGGCGCGGCTTTGCCGGCGCACAGATTTCAGTGCTGGATGCCCTGCTCAAGCTGCGCCAGGTCTGCTGCGACCCGGCCCTGGTCAAGGGCGTGGATTTGGCGCCGGACATGGGCCGTGCCAAGCTGGAGCTGCTGGAGCAGATGCTGCCCGAGCTGCTGGCCGAGGGGCGGCGGGTGCTGGTGTTCTCCCAGTTCACCGAGATGCTGGGCTTGATCGAAGCACTGCTACGGCAGCTGGAGCTGCCCAGCCTGACGCTCAGCGGCGACACGCCCATCGGCCAACGCGGCGAGATCGTGCGGCGCTTCCAGGCCGAGGAAATACCGCTGCTGCTGGTCAGCCTCAAGGCGGGCGGGGTGGGTTTGAACCTGACGGCGGCCGACACGGTGATCCATGTCGACCCCTGGTGGAACCCGGCGGTGGAGGCTCAGGCCAGCGCGCGGGCGCACCGCATCGGCCAGGACAAGCCGGTGTTCGTCTACAAACTGGTGGTGGGCGGCAGCATCGAGGAGCGGATGCTGGAGCTGCAGGCCCGAAAACTGGCCCTGGCGCAGGGCGTGCTGGGCGAAGACGGGGCCGATGCAGCCAAGTTCAGCGCCGAGGATTTGGCGCTCTTGTTGGCGCCGCTGGGCTGACTGAACAGATGAAGGCAGGTTTTGCAAGGGTTTGCAAAACCTGCGTCAGTTCTTCAGCGTTTGCGGTCAAAACGGAGTGCGCGAGCCAGGCTGCGGCGATCGCAGGCGAAGTTGCCGGATTCAAAAGCCTCGTGCTTGCGGCCCTTGTTGTCCAGCGATGCCCAGTCGGGGCAGGGCATGCGGCGCGGTTGTTGTTCGGGGTGCTGCTGAGTTTTCATGGCGATTCAGAGGCCTTGCGGCTGCTGCTACGACGGTAGCGACGGCTTGCAGGAGATCTGCCTTGGCTGTCGCTTGCAGGCACAACGCTGGCGGAAAACCCTCGGTTGACAGCCGCAGGCAGATATTTTTGCGGTGCGTCTCGTCGCCAGTTAGCAACGTCTCGCGCCTGGCTTCAGGGCGGCGGCGGCTTTGTCGCTAAGCTTCGATCCCATGTCGCCCACCTCCTCCATTTCGCCCCTTGCTCCAGCGCCTGAGTCTTTGCTGGTGGCCTGCCTGTGTGCGGCCTGGTGCCGCACCTGCGACGGCTATCACGAGGTGGTGGCCAGCTTGCGCGAACAGTTTCCGCAGCACCGTTTCATCTGGGTGGACATCGAGGACGACGAGGAACTGGTCGGTGACCTGGATGTGGAAACCTTCCCCACTCTGCTGATCGGCCTGGGCGCACAGCTGCGCTTTGTCGGCCCGGTCACACCCCATCTCAGCACGGCTCAACGCCTGCTCGCCACTGCCGCCGAGTTGCCGACGCCGGCTGCCCAACCGGCCGCCCAGGCCTTGCTGATGCGCTTGCAAAGCAGCTGCTGAAGCCTGCGGCAGCCTGGCCTGCGCCAAAAGCGGACAATCGCCGCTTTTGATCAGCCGCCCACAAGGCTCACTTCGCATCATGACTGTTCACCTGAAAGCCAAGGCGCCCAGCGGCGCCGTTGCCATTACCGTGGTCGATCGCGCCGCCTTCCAGGCCCTGGTGACCGAGTTGCCGGCGCCGACGCGCCACTGGCTGGCCACCCTGGGCTTCAAGGGCGCCGCCGACAGCTACGCCCTGGTGCCGGGCGCCGATGGCAAGCTGGGTCAGGTGTTCGCAGGCGTCGAGCATGCCGCCCATCCCTTTGCGCTGTCGGCCCTGCCGCAAGCCCTGCCCGAGGGTGACTATGTGCTGTCCGAGCAAGGCCTGCAGCTGCTGCCCGAACAGGCTGCCCTGTCCTGGGAGCTGGGAGCGTACCAGTTTGACCTCTACAAGCCGCGCCGTCGTGCGCCGGCCGCGCTCTACCTGGCCAATGACGCCAGCGCCCAGCGCGGCATTGCCCTGGCCACCGCCATCGCGGCCACCCGTGATCTGGTCAACACCCCGGCCGAGCACATGGGCCCGGAAGAGCTGGCGCAAGCCGCCCAGCTGATCGCCAAGCAGCACGGCGCCAAGTTCAAGCAGATCGTCGGTGACGCGCTGCTGAAGCAGAACTTCCCGGCTATTCATGCCGTTGGCCGCGCCAGCACGCGCGCGCCGCGCCTGATCGAGCTGAACTGGGGCAACCCCAAAGCGCCATTGCTGAGCATCGTCGGCAAGGGCGTCTGCTTCGACACAGGCGGCCTGGACATCAAGGGCGCCGATGGCATGCGCCAGATGAAGAAGGACATGGGCGGCGCCGCCAATGCCCTGGGCCTGGCCGCTCTCGTCATGGCCTTCAAGCTGCCGGTGCGCCTGCAGCTGCTGATCCCGGCGGTCGAGAACTCGATCTCGGGCAATGCCTACCGCCCCGGCGATGTGATCAAGACCCGCCAGGGCCTGCACATCGAGATCGGCAACACCGATGCCGAAGGCCGCGTGGTGCTCAGCGATGCGCTGGCCTATGCCTCCGAGCACAAGCCCGAGCTGATCATCGACCTGGCCACCCTGACCGGCGCCGCTCGCGTGGCCCTGGGCGCCCAGCTGCCAGCCCTGTTCAGCAAGCATTTCGACACCGCGCGTGACCTGGTCGACCTGGGCCTGAAGCTGGAAGACCCGATGTGGCACATGCCGCTGTGGGCGCCCTACAAAGAGGGCATCGCCAGCAGCATCGGCGACATCGTCAACACCGGCCGCAATGCCCTGGGCGGCGCCATCAACGCGGCGCTCTTCCTCGAGTACTTTGTGCCCGAGCACCAGGACTGGCTGCACATCGACCTGTTCGCCTGGAACGATGTGGCCCGTGCCGGCCGCCCGGTCGGCGGCGAGGCGCAGACCATCCGCACCTTGCTGGCCTATCTGGAGCAGCGCTTCAGCGCCAAGAGCTGAAGTCGCGGCTTCAGGCCCCGGCCAGGATCCAGGCCGCGGCCTTCTCGGCCAGCATCAGCGTCGGTGAGGCGGTGTTGCCGTGGGTGATGCTGGGCATGACGCTGGCATCGACCACACGCAAGCCGGCCACGCCGCGCACGCGCAGATGACTGTCGACCACGGCCAGCGGGTCCTCGGCGCGGCCCATTTTGCAGGTGCCCACCGGGTGGAAGATGGTGGTGCCGATCTCGCCCGCGGCGCGCGCCAGTTCGTCCTCGCTCTGCAGTTGCGGGCCGGGTTTGATTTCCTCGGGCCGATAGCCAGCCAACGCCGGTTGGGCCACGATCTGGCGCGTCAGGCGCAGGGCGGCCGCCGCCACTTGGCGGTCGTGCTCGGTTGACAAATAGTTGGGCTGGATGCGCGGCGCCTTGCTTGCATCGGGCGAGCGGATCTGCACCTTGCCGCGGCTTGTCGGGCTCAGCTGGCAGACGCTGGCGGTGAAGGCATTGAAGGGGTGCAAGGGCTGGCCGAAAGCGTCCAGCGACAGCGGCTGCACGTGGTATTCCAGATCCGGCCCGTCCGGGTCTAGGCCGCTGCGCGCAAACGCGCCCAGCTGCGAAGGCGCCATGCTCATCGGCCCGCTGCGCTTGAACGCGTATTCCAGGCCGATCTTGGCCTTGCCCCACCAGCTTTGCGTCAAGGTGTTGAGGGTGCGCGTGCCCTCGACCTTGTAAATGCTACGGATCTGCAAATGGTCTTGCAGATTGGCGCCGACCCCCGGGAGGTCGTGCTGCACGGCGATGCCAAAGCCTTGCAGCAGGGCTGCCGGCCCCAGGCCTGAGAGCTGCAGCAGCTGGGGTGAGCCGATGGCGCCGGCCGCCAGGATCAGCTCGCCGCCGGGGTTCAGCGTGACAGCTTCCAGGCCGCGCGGCGTGCGCACTTCGGCGCCGGTGCAGCGCAGGGCACCGTCTTCGCGATCCAGGCTCAGGCGCTGCACACTGGCCAGGGTCCAGAGCTCGAAGTTGGGCCTGGCGTAGCAGGTCGGCCGTAAAAAAGCCTTGGCCGTGTTCCAGCGCAGGCCGCTGCGCTGGTTGACTTCGAAATAGCCGACGCCTTCATTGCTGCCGGCGTTGAAGTCTTCGCTGGCCGGGATGCCCGTCTGTACAGCGGCCGCCGCAAAGGCATCGAGGATGTCCCAGCGCAGGCGCTGGCGTTCGACCCGCCATTCGCCACCATGACCGTGTGCGGCCTTGAAGGCAGTGCTGGCGCTGGTGGCCTTGCCATCCAAGCGCCAGTGGTCTTCGTGCTTGATGAAATCGGGCAGGCAGGCTTGCCAGCGCCAGTCCGGGTCGCCGGTGGCTGCCGCCCAGGCCTCGTAGTCGCGCGCCTGTCCACGCATATAGATCATGCCGTTGATGCTGGAGCAGCCGCCCAGCACCTTGCCGCGAGGGTAGCGCAGGGCGCGGCCTTTGAGGCCGGCCTCTGCCTCGGTTTGGTAGAGCCAGTCGGTGCGCGGGTTGCCGATGCAGTGCAGATAGCCGACCGGGATGTGGATCCAGTGGTAGTCGTCCTTGCCGCCGGCTTCCAGCAGCAGCACGCGCTTGCTCGGGTCGGCCGAGAGCCGCTTGGCCAGCAGGCAGCCGGCCGTGCCGGCACCAATGATGATGTAGTCGAACATGGTGGGCGCGCTGCAGGCTTCAGCGCGCCAGATGCGAGGCCAGCACCGGGAAGAGCTTGATCAGGCCGTCGGCCAGCAGCTCCACCGCCAGCGCGGCCAGGATCAGACCCATGAGTCGGGTCATGATGTTGATGCCGGTCTGGCCCAGCACTCGGGCGATGCGGCCGGCGGTGGAGAACACGGCAAAGGTCACCAGGCCGACCACCACACCGTAGCCGACCAGCACGGCCAGCTCCCACCAGTGGCGGGTCTTTTCTGCATAGATCACCATGGTGGAGATGGTGGCCGGGCCGGTCAGCAGGGGGATGGTCAGGGGCACGACGGCGATGCTGGCGCCGGCGCTGAGCTTGCTGGAGCCCTCGCTGAGGTCTTCCTTGCGCGACTCGGCGGGCTGGGCGTTCAGCATCTGGAGGGAACTGATCAGCAGCAAGGTGCCGCCGCCGACCTGGAAGGAGGCCAGCGAGATGCCGAAGAACTCGATCACCTTGAGACCGAGCAGCGCGCTGATGCTGATGACTAAAAAGGCACTGAAGCTGCTCACACGGATGGTGTGCTGGCGCTGCTCGCGGTTGAAGCCACTGGTGAAGTGGATGAAGAAGGGGATCACGCCGATCGGGTTGACGATGGCCAACAGGGCGACGAGAGGCTTGTAGATGTCCATGGCGGCGATTGTGGGGCGGCCGACGCCAGCCCAGGGTGTGCCGAGCTCCCGAATTACCCGGTCTTTGCAGGCCGGCTCACCTGGACACCCTGCGCGCGCTCACCGGCCAGGCGGCGCAGCAGGTCCAGACCCTGGCCGGCGCGTGGGCCGTACCAGCTCAGCAGTTCCCCATCGACCAGCTGTACCCGCGCTTGTGGGCACAGGGCTTGCGCCAGCGGCAGGTGGTTGGCGTCAAAGCTGTAGGGCTCCGAGCTCAGCAGCACCCGGTCGATTTGCTGCAGCCAGGGCTCATCGCCGCGCAGCTGCGGGTAGCGGGCGGCGCCGGTGTCCCCGCCCAGTTGCTCGGGCCAGGTCTGCCAGCCGACTTCGGCCAGCATGCGGGCGATGTAGGTGTCGCGCGCCACCGTCATCCAGGGTTCGCGCCAGATCAGGTAGAGCACGCGTTCGCCGGGCCAGGCTTGTTGGCGGCAGCGCTCAAGGCTGGCCTGCAAGTCGCTGCGCAGGGGCTCAGCCCTTGCTTGCACGCCGGGCAGATGACCGAAGTGCTGCAGCATCTGGTCCAGCAGAACCAGGTTGTCCTCGGGCCCTTGCGGGTGGGCCACGATCAGTTCGGGCACAAAGGCTTTCAGAGCCTCGGCGGTTTCGCGACGGTTTTCGTCGGGGTTGACGATCACATGGCTGGGCGCCAAGCGGCGCAGTTTGTCCAGATTGACATCCTTGGTGCCGCCGACCTTGGGAATGGCGGCCACATCCGCTGCGGGATGAATGCAGAAGCCGGTACGCGCCACCATCCAGGGACCCAGACCCAGGGCCAGCAGCAGCTCGGTGATGCTGGGGACCAGGCTGGCAATGCGAGGTTCGGCGCTTTGCATCACAGGGCCGCGTCGTCGCCGGGCGTGTCCTGCAGGGCCAGATAGACGGCGCAGCAGCCGCGCAGGTAGACCAGGGTCGGCAGTACCAGGGCGACCGCGAAGACCACGCCGCCGCCGGTTTGCGCCGCGATCGCCAGCGGGGTGGTGGCCACCGGCGCACCGTTGGCGCCCAGGGAGCGCAGGCCGTAGCCGAACAGACCGGCAATCAGCTGCTGGGCCGGCACATCGATGCCGATCAGCCAGACCATCAGGACCGCCAACGCCCGCCCACCGCTGATCACCACGAAGCTGACCGCCGCGCTGACCAGTGCGGTCATCAGGAACACGGCCATCATCAAGGCACCGGCCTCCAAGGGGCCGTGGCGCAGCTGGCGGGCCAGCATGCGGGCGGTCTGCAGAGACGTCTTGCCGGACCAGATGGAGGGGCCGGTCAAGGGGCCGATCAGGACCAGTCCGCTGAAGGCCATCACGCCCAGCCCCGTCACGCTGATCGGTACCAGCAGGGCAAACAAGGCCGGGCCGACGGCCGGCAAGCGAGCGCTGTAGAGCAAGGCAATCAGAGCGGCCGCAGCGAGGCCCAGGGTGCTCAGCACCAGCAACAGGGTCAGCAGCACCCGAGGCGCGCTGCGCAAGGCGTCGTGAAAGGCATCGGCCACCTCGCGCACTTCGCGGCCGCGTGCCTGATCCATGAGCAGCAAGCCTGTGGTGTTGACGCCGACGAAGGCAGTCAGCAAGCCGCCGACCGCCCAGATCACGCCGATCACCGTGTTCGCCTTGGCCAGTGCCGACTCGGCCGAGGCCAGCATCAGGCCTGCCAGGCAGAAGGCCGAGAGCAGGGCGTAGAGGGCGCGGCCGTTGCGCGGCGCGTCGATGCTGGCCAGCACGCGGTTGAGTGCGTGCAAGGAGAGTGTTTGGGACATGGCGGTCATCATAGCCAGCGCATTCGGCGCTGCCCCAGGGCCTGATTCGGCGGCTGGAATCCGCAAATCGCACGGTAAAACCCGAGGGTTTTTTCTATCGGCCGAAAAACAACACTTCCCCCCGCTCAAGTGCTTGCGGCTGGACCCATCGCCCATAATCGTTTACCTGTGTATGGACGCCGCACCTTCGCTTGAATGGTTCACGATGGGTTGAAAGTCCACATGGTTTCTTGGTATTGAAAGGGCTTCCCCATGGGAAACAAGCTTTACGTCGGCAATCTTGCCTATAGCGTGCGTGATGAGTCTTTGCACGAAGCGTTCTCGCAATTTGGTTCGGTGACCTCCGCAAAGGTCATGATGGATCGTGACACAGGTCGTTCCAAGGGCTTCGGCTTTGTGGAAATGGGTTCGGATGCCGAAGCGCAAACGGCCATCAACGGCATGAACGGTCAAGACCTCGATGGCCGCGCCATCGTGGTGAACGAGGCTCGTCCTCGTGAAGAGCGTCCGGGCGGCTTCGGCGGCGGTGGCCGTTCGGGTGGCGGCGGCTTCGGCGGCGGTGGCCGTTCGGGCGGCGGCGGCTTCGGCGGCGGCGGCGGTTACGGCGGCGGCGGCGGTGGTGGCGGCTACGGTGGCGGCGGCGGTGGCCGTTCCGGTGGCGGCGGCTTCGGCGGCGGCGGCGGTGGCCGTTCCGGCGGCGGTGGCGGCGGCTACGGCGGCGGTGGCCGTTCCGGCGGTTACTGAAATCCCTGATCAGGCGGCTCTTGCGAGCGGCCTGAACTGGATGCAACAAAAAAAGCAGCTTCGGCTGCTTTTTTTGTTTCCGTGTGGCGAGACTTTCGGACCCCGAGGCAAGCGCCGCGGGGCGCCTGCTTCGCGGTCCGTGGTCAGGGCTGCCAGGCCACCTGAGCCTTGGCGAAGATCTCGGTGCTGCGCTTGCGGCCTGGGCTGTCGTCAAAGCGGGTCATGCCGAGGCTGAAGACACGCGCCAGGCCGACCCGATGCTGGTACATCAGCGAGGTGTGGCGGCCGCTGAAGGCGCTGGCCTCCAGGCCGACTTCGCCCTGACGCTGGAAATGCGTCGATTGCGCGATCAGGCGCAGTGAGTCGCGTGCGCTCCAGTGCAGGACGGCCAGAGTCTGGCGGTATTTGTCCGTGAAGCTGCGGCCCCTGTTGGCCCCGTTCACAAATCCCTCGCTCCATTGCTGCTCGACTTCCAGCCCCAGGCCGGCCGGCATGGGCACGCGCAGCTTGGCCAGCATCCAGAAGTTGGCACCGCGGCCCAGGCGATCGGCCTCCACGTCGAGGCGACGACCCCATTCCAGTTCAGCGCTGACGAAGGCCAGGATGGGGTGGGGGTTGGACTCAAAACCGAGGGTCAGGGTTCGCGGCTCATGCAGGCGGCCGCCGGTCTTGGCGCGCAGCTGGTCTAGGCCCAGATGACCCCAGATGCCGGTGTTGCGCGCGGTGGCGATCCAGAAGCCCGGCTGCACGCGCCGCTCGATCAGCTCGCCGCCTGGCACGCCGTGGAGTTCGTCCTTGACCGTGCTGGCTTGCGCCAGTTTGAAGTCCAGTTCCAGCTCATAAGTCGGGAAGCGCGACCATTCACCGAGCGGGGCCAGGCTGTCCTGGCTGAGCCGGCGGATCAGGTGCAGGCTGCCACGCCGGTAGCCGGCCTGACTGACAAAGCCGTTGTCGTTGGCAAAGCGTGGCCCCACGTCTTCCACATTGAACTCGGTGTTCCATTGCTCGGTGCGGCGGCGCCAGCCCAGCCAGAGATGGTGACCCTGCTCGGCCTCAGGACTCAGGCCCGCTGCGTCCGGGTCCAGGCGGGTCCGGGTGCTGGACAGCAGCAGATGGCCGCGCACCCGATCGACATCACTGGCCGACCAGGAAAAGTCGGAACCGGCGACGCGGTTGTACTGGCCCTGGCCGTAGTTGCGATCCGAAGCCAGCAGGCCCAGATTGAGGCCGGACACCTGCATGCGGCCACGCGCAAAGCTGGCTTGCGAATCGCGCGGCTGGGCAAAACTGTCGGTGCCGTAGGCATGGGGGCGCAAGACCTGACCCCCTCCGGCGTCGTGCAGGCTCAGGGCCGTGGCATCGGCCGAGGCGCCGCGCCAAGTGCTGCGCACACCCCAGTCCGGGTCGGTGATGGCGCGTGAATAAAAGGCCGCCAGGCTGCGGTTCTGCCCTTGATCGTCGGCCTTGGTCTGGCCCACGACGTCGGTGCTTTCCAGAAAGAAGGGCCGCTTCTCCGGCAGGCTCAAGGCAAATCGGGTGTTGCCTGAGAGTTGCGGCGCGTCCAGCTCCACCTGTGAGAAGTCCGGGTTGAGCACGGCGTCGATCACCCAGTCGGCGCGCGGCCGCCACTTGAGCTCCGCGCCAAAGTTGGACTCGCGCTTGCTTGTGCTCGGATGACCGGGTTCCGAGTCTTCACGCCGGCGCAGCGTGAGCTCCGGCCGCACGCTGAGGAAGCTGCGCTCGCGCACCTGTTCGACCATATCGCCCAAGCCCTCGATCGGCTGCAACTCGGCAATGAAGCTCAGCGCTTCCTTGGTCAAGGGTGCGCTGACATTGAGGGTGTTGGCCTCCTGGCGCGGGATGTTGCGCGCCACCATCAAGCGCCAGGGCAGGCCTTCGCTGTAGGGGTAGCGCAGAGATGCCAGGGGCCAGCGCAGTTCGACGCTGTAGCCATCGCTCAAGCGCTGGGCGGCAGCCTCGACCTCGAAGTCGGGCGCGAAGTCTTCGCCGTCACTCTCGGCCGTGAACATGCCGTCGCCGACCACGCCGGCGGCGCTGACGCGGGCGAACTGGGCCGAACGCCGGTGGCCAACGGGGTCCAGCACGACCGAGACAAAGTCCTGGTCCCGGGCGACCGTGTCACGCCGCTTCAAGGGCGCGCGGATCTGCTCGGGTGCCGGGTCATAGGCCCTGATGCCGAAAATCAGGGCATCGTGGGTGACCAGAATTTGCACCGTGGTGCGCCAGGCGGCCGGTTTCTTGTCTTCGGGTTGGTACTGGACAAACTGGTCAAACAGCGGCGCGCGCAACCAGGCGGCCTCGTCGAGCTTGCCATCGACACGCAGGGTGTCGGCATCGTGGCTCAGGCGCAGGGCTTGGGGATTGGCGGCCCAGGCAGAGCAGCAGCCCGCGCACAAAGCCAGGCTCAGGAAAAATGATCTCATCGGTGGCCAGGTTTCAAGGTCACAGCGGCTTGGTGGGCCCGCATCGCTGTCGATCCGTGCTCCAGCATGGGGCGCGCCAAGACCCCGGCGCAGTTTATGAGCCTGGCAAGCCCGCCTGACCTGTCAGATCTACCACCCTGTCCCAGGCGCGCAACTCCCCCCTCGTCGCGGGGAGTTGACTTTCAGCTGCCTTGGCGGTGCTTTCTTGGCCGGCCTGCCAACAGCCGGTCGAACAGGCTGTTAGGCAGCAGGCGCAACAAGCGCGCCACCCAGCCCATCTGCCAGGGGATGACGCGGAAGGCCGCGCCGGCCTCGATGGCGGCGAAAGCGCGCGCAGCGAAGGCCTCGGGTTGCATCAGAAAAGGCATGCTGTAGCGGTTCTCACGCGTCAGCGGGGTGTCGATATAGCCGGGGGCGATGGTCACCACCTTGACGCCGAAGGGCCGGCATTCACCGCGCAGGCTTTCACAGTAGCTGATGACCGCGGCCTTGCTGGAACAGTAGGCGGCATGGCCGGGTAGGCCGCGAATGCCGGCCACACTGGCAATGCCCACCAGCGCACCGCTGCCGCGCTGGCGCATCGCCTCAATGAAGGGCTGGAAGGTCGCCGCCAGGCCGAGGTTGTTGGTGGCGTAAACGCTTTGCATCACGGCCAGGTCCTCGTATATGGCGCTGTCGATGCCGATGCTGATGCCCGCGTTGGCGATCACCACATCGGGCAGGCCTTGAGCGGCGATGCAGGCCCGACCGGCGCCGGTGATGGCTTCGATGTCACAGACATCGGCGCCGTAGATGGCGCAGTTCTCCGGTCTCAGGCCTTGCGCTTGCGCCCAGTTCTGCAATTCGGTGGTGCGGCGTGCCACCAGGGCGAGGCGCCAGCCGGCGCGCGCGTACTGCAGGGCCAGGGCCTGGCCGATGCCGCTGGAGGCGCCGGTGATGTAGACGAGACGGCTCATGGCTTGGCCTTGGCTAGACTGCCGCCCTTGGCTGCCAGGCTGGCCGTGGTGCGGCCCTGGAAGCTCAGACGGCCGTTCAGGTGGTCGTATTCGAAGCTCGCGGCCTGCACCGTGGTGCCGCCATGGCGCAGCTGCACCGGCAGGTGGCTGCGCAGCTGCTCGCGGTTGACGAAGGCTTGTAGAAACTCGCCGCGGATGTCCAGTTTGGCCGCCGCTTGCGGCGTGTCGGCTGGCTGGGCTTCGTAACGTTTCACTTCCACATCGCCGTAGAGCTGGATCTCGCTGGCATCGGCGTTGGCCACGGCGCGGCGCGCACTGGCCAGCACCCAGCTGCCATCGGCCGAGTAGCTGCGCAGACGGATGTTGTCGATCTCCAGGGTGTCGGTGTCGGGGTAGTGGCGCAGCGCCGCGCCCTCGATGCGGGCGCGCAGGCGGCCGTCGCCGTCCATGCGTTGCAGCTCGAAATTGCGCATCTGGTAATCGGGCTCGTGGCGCGGCGGTGGGGCCTGGGTGGCCTCCTCGGGCACGGGCGTGTGCTTGACCAGCCACCAGGTGCCGCTGGCCAGCATGGCCATCAGCAGCAGCGGCAGGTAGTTGGAGACCAACTGTTGCAGCCGCCACAGCCAGCTTTGTGTCGGGCGGGCCCGGCCAGTCGGCGCCGGCGCCAGCGTGGCCATCAGGGATGGCCCCCGTCCAGGGTGTCGAGGTGGCCGTTCAGCAGTTGCTGGTAGCGGCCATTGGCTTGCAGCATCAGGTCGCAGCATTCGCGCGCGGCACCATGGCCGCCAGCGGCCGTGGTGATGTAGTGAGCCACGGCCTTGACCTCCGCGTGCGCTTGCGCCGGGGCACAGGCAAAGCCGGCGCGGGTCAGCAGGGGCAGGTCCGGCCAGTCGTCGCCCATGGCGGCCACTTCACTCCACTGCAGGCCCAGTTGGTTCAGCAGGGGTTGGGCCACGGCGTACTTGTCCTTGGCGCCGTAGACGGCATGCTGAAGTCCCAGGTCGGCGACGCGGCGGCGCACGGCCGGGGAATCGCGCCCTGTGATGATGATGGGCGTGATGCCGCCCTGGCTGAGCAACTTGAGGCCATGGCCGTCCAGGGTGGAGAAGGCCTTGAAGCTCTCGCCTTGTTCACCGATGTAGATGCGCCCGTCGGTCAGCACGCCGTCGACGTCGAAGATGGCGGCCTTGAGCCCGAGTGCACCGCCCTGGGCCTTGAGCAGCAGCTCGGGCGGAAAACGCAGCGCGGCTTGCAGAAGCTCCCCCATCAGATCACCTTGGCCCGCATCAGGTCGTTGATGGTGATGGCGCCCAGCAAGCCGCCGTCGGCCGCCACCACCAGCACCACGGTGATGCGCGCTTCTTCCATCAAATCGGCCGCGTCCACGGCCAAGGCTTCGGCGCTGACGGTGCGCGGTTTCTTGGAGGCGACGGCCGCGGCCGTGAGGCTGCGCAAGTCCTGACCTTTTTCCACCAGGCGGCGCAGATCGCCGTCGGTGAAGATGCCTTGCACCCGGTCGTCTGCATCGACGACGATGGCCACGCCCAGGGCCTTGGCCGACATTTCTCGCATCATGTCAGTGAAGGGGGTGTCCGGCGCCACGCGCGGCAGGTCCGCGCCGCTGCGCATCAGATCGCGCACATGGGTCAGCAGCTTGCGGCCCAGCGCGCCGCCCGGGTGGGAGCGGGCGAAGTCTTCCGGCTTGAAACCGCGCGCATCGAGCAGGGCCACGGCCAGGGCATCGCCGAGGGCAATTTGGGCCGTGGTGCTGGCCGTAGGTGCCAGGTTCAGCGGGCAGGCCTCTTCGGCAACAAAGCTGTCGAGCACGATGGTGGCGTGGCGGGCCAGGCTGGATTCAGCGCGGCCCGTCATGGCGATGATGGTGACGCCCAGGCGCTTGAGCACGGGCAGCACGGCATTGAGCTCATCGCTCTCGCCCGAGTTGGACAGGGCCAGCACCACGTCCGCCGGCGTGACCATGCCGAGGTCGCCATGGCTGGCCTCGGCCGGGTGCACGAACAGGGCCGGCGTGCCGGTGGAGGCCAGGGTGGCGGCAATCTTGCGGCCGACATGGCCACTCTTGCCCATGCCCATCACCGCGACACGGCCCCGGCAGGCCAGCACCACCTGCACCGCCCCCACAAACGATTCACCCAGGCGCGGCACCATGGCCTGGATGCCGGCGGCTTCGATCTGCAGGGCTTGCCGGCCTCTTTGCAGGGCCAGGGCGGGGTCAAAGGGCGGGACTGTACTCATAGCCGGGCAGTGTAGCGGCGTCATACCCGGCTGTTACCCGCCCGGGGTCGCGCCTTTCCACAATGAAGCAGGTGCCGCGGCCGCGAGCGCCACACCCACTCGAGGAGACAAACATGAGCAATGCCAAGAAGCTGCTGCTGCTGGCCGGTGACTATGTGGAAGACTACGAAATCATGGTGCCCTTCCAGGCCCTGCAGGCCGTGGGCCACCGGGTGGACGCGGTCTGCCCCGGCAAGAAGGCCGGCGATTTCGTGCTGACCGCCATCCACGATTTCGAGGGCGCACAGACCTATTCCGAGAAGCCCGGCCACCGCTTCACGCTCAATGCCAGCTTTGCCGAGGCGCGGGCCGAGGACTACGACGGCCTGGTCATCCCCGGCGGCCGTGCGCCCGAGTACCTGCGCACCGTGGCCGGCGTGGTGCCCTTGGTGCAGGCCTTCGCCCGCGCCGACAAGCCGATCGCCGCCATCTGCCACGGCGCCCAGCTGCTGGCCGCGGCCGGTGTGATTCGGGGCAAGCAGGTGTCGGCCTACCCGGCCTGCGCGGCCGAGGTCGAATTGGCCGGCGCCAGCTATGCCAACATCCCCGTGGATCAGGCGGTCACCGACGGCAAGCTGGTCACCGCTCCGGCCTGGCCGGCACATCCGGCCTGGATTGCGCAGTTCCTGGTGGTGCTGGGCACACGCATTACCCTGTGAGCCCCTCGTCCAAGGTCAACCTTGGACGGCCCCCCGAGGGGGCGGCGATGCTCGCGGGGCGGTCCCCGCGAGCACATCGCCACGGCGGGCCGGCTTGGGGCGGCCCGGCGCTCGGCCCGAGATAGAGTCATGGCTCAAAAAGGAGACGCCACCATGTGCCAGGTCTTCATCAGCGCCGATCCGCAGTCGTATGAGTCACGCACCCGCTCGGTCCGCCTGCATGGCGTGGTCACCAGCATCCGGCTGGAAAACCTGCATTGGGAGGTGCTGGAGGAAATCGGTGCGCGTGACGGCATGAACGTCACCCAGCTGATCGAAAAACTCTACGACGAGCTGGTCCAGGCCCGCGGCGCGGTGGGCAATTTCGCGTCCTTCTTGCGGGTCAGCGCCCTGCGCTATCTGGCCCTGCAGGCGCGCCAGCGCATCCCGGCGGATCTGAACGTGCCCATCCGCTCGTTGGATGCCAGCGCCGTGCTGCGCGACCTGCCGGCCAGCTGGGCGCGGCCGACGCAGCGCGTGAGCCTGGATCCACCACGGTCATGAAAAAAGGGCTCGTGAGAGCCCTTGGTTTTGCCTGTGGCCAGCGCTTCCCATGAGTGCCGGGAGGGCGGTAGAGGCCCTCCCTCGCCCGACTTTACGGATACAGGCCGCGCTCTTCGCGAGCTTCCAGAACTCGCGTGCAGGCCACCACGAAGGCGGCGGTGCGCAGCGAGACGCGGTGCTGCTCGGAGACATCCCAGATGTGCTTGAAGGCGCCGGTGATGATCTTGTCCAGGCGGACATTGATCTCATCCTCGGTCCAGAAGAAGCTGGAGAAGTCCTGCACCCATTCGAAGTAGGACACGGTCACGCCGCCCGAGTTGGCGATCACGTCCGGCACCACGACGATGCCGCGGTCGGCCAGCACGGCATCGCCGTCCGGAGTGGTCGGGCCGTTGGCGCCTTCCAGCACCAAGCGGGTCTGCAGGCCTTCCGCGCGCTCCTTGTTGATCTGGCCTTCCAGCGCGGCCGGGATCAGCACATCGCTCTTGACCTTCCAGAAGTCTTCATTCGCGATGCGGTCGCCGCCCGAGAAGCCGGCCACGCCGCCGGTTTGGGCGACGTGGTCGAGCAGGTTCTGCATGTCGAAGCCACGCTCGTTCAGGATGGTGCCGGTGTGGTCTTGCACGGCGACGATGCGCGCGCCGCTGGCGGCGAACAGCTTGGCGGCGATGGAGCCGACATTGCCGAAGCCTTGCACGGCAACGCGGGCGCCTTCCATATCGATATTGAGGCGGCGCATGGCTTCACGGCCGATCACGAAGACACCGCGGCCGGTGGCCTGCACGCGGCCCAGCGAACCGCCCAGGGCGATGGGCTTGCCGGTGACCACGCCGGTGGCGGTGGCGCCGACATTCATCGAGTAGGTGTCCATCATCCAGGCCATGATCTGGCCGTTGGTGTTCACGTCCGGGGCTGGAATGTCCTGCTGCGGGCCGATGATGATGCCGATTTCGCTGGTGTAACGGCGCGTAACTCGCTCCAGCTCTTTCTTGGACAAAACCTTGGGGTCGAGGCGGATGCCGCCCTTGGCGCCGCCGTAGGGCAGGTTGACGGCCGCGTTCTTGATCGTCATCCAGGCCGACAGGGCCATCACTTCTTCCAGCGTCACATCGGGGTGGTAGCGCACGCCGCCCTTGCCCGGGCCGCGGGTCAAGCTGTGCTGGACGCGGTAGCCCTCGTAGTGGGCGATGGTGCCGTTGTCGAGCTCGATCGGCACGTCCACGATCAAGGCGCGCTTGGGCCGGCGCAGGGTCTCCACCCAGCGGGCCAGATGACCCAGATAGGGCTCCACGGCGTCGATCTGCGAGAGGTAGGTGCCCCAGGGGCTGTTGCGCGTCGGCGCCACGAAAGACAGGTTGGACATTCGGTAATGCTCCGTAACTTTTTGGACGGGGCGAACGGTAACGCGAAGTCGGTACGGCGCCGGCCTGGTCTCAAAGCCGAGTGCACATGCAACTATGCGGCTTGTGCATAAGCAGGGTGGTGCGCATGTTTTCGCCAAAATTAATGTGATTTGCGCGATAAATCGGCGAGGCGCCGTGACCCCGCCCCGCGCCGCGACCGACCTTTAAGCTTCACAAGGAGCCGTTACAGTGCGGAGCGATGCTGCGCGTCCGGGCTGGCCCCAATGGAGCATGGGCGGTCAAGTCCCAATGGCTGGGTCGGGCCGCGGCTGTCACAGTTCAGGTCTCAGCGCAGCGGTGCGCTGAGTGAGCGGGTAGCAACCGGTCCGCCGGACGGGGCCGCTGGGTCGAAGTTTTTGAGGGTTTTTGACAAGATGTTGTGCATCCAATCCAAGCGCCAAGCCCGCCGTTCCGGACGTGGCTTCACTTTGCTGGAGCTGCTGGTGGTGATGGTCATCATCGGTTTGCTGGCCGGCTATGTGGGGCCGAAGTTCTTCGGCCAGATCGGCAAATCCGAGGTCAAGGCGGCGCGTGCCCAGATTGACGGTCTGCAAAAAGCCCTGGATCAATACCGGCTCGATGTCGGCCGTTACCCGAGTACCGAGCAAGGCCTGGCCGTGCTGGTGACCAAGCCTGCCGATGAGCCGCGCTGGGCCGGCCCTTATCTGAGCAAGGCCCTGCCCCAGGACCCCTGGCGCAGCGATTACCAGTACCGCTCGCCCGGTGAGCATGGCGAGTACGACCTGTTTTCCTTCGGTCGCGACGGCCGCCCCGGCGGCGAAGGCGAAGACGCCGACCTCACCAGCTGGTGAATCCCAGCGGCGCCGTGGCCTGTGCCCGTCGCCCTTGGACTGCCAGCCTCTGATTCCTCCTCCCCATGCCCAGCTACCAGGTCCGCGTCTTTCACCCCGAGGGGGTGAGGACGGTGCGTGTCGATGCGCTGGACGCCCATGCGGTGGCCGGCGCCTTGGGCGTGGCGCCGCAGCATGTGCTGGATGTACAGGAGTTGGGCGAAACCGGCACCGGCATCCGTGCCGGGCGGCGCTCGACGCGCGCCTTTCCGCTGCAGTTGTTCAGCCAGGAGCTGGCCGTGCTGCTCGATGCCGGCATCGCCCTGCTGGAAGCGCTGAACACCTTGCGCGAGAAAGAAGCCCAGGCCTCGGTGCGCCAGGCACTCGATGCCGTGGTCAGCCAGGTCGAGCAGGGGCAGCCGCTGTCGGTGGCCTTGCGCCAGCAGCCTCAGGCATTTGATGAATTGATCTGCGCCATCGTCGCCGCCAACGAGCGCACCGGTCAGCTCAGCACCGCCTTGGCCCAGCATGCCAAATACCTGGCCTGGGTCGACAACCTGCGCTCGCGCCTGATCGCCGCCTGCGTCTACCCGGTCATGCTGCTGGCCGTCGGCAGCGCGGTGATCTTGTTCCTGCTGCTCTTCGTGCTGCCGCGCTTTGCCGGCATCCTCGACGGCCTGGGCAATGACCTGCCTTGGGCCTCCATGGTGCTGATGCGTTTCGGCCAGACCGCCGGTGCGCATCCGATGTGGGTGCTCGGGGGTCTCGGCGCGCTGGCTTTGGGCGCGGTGAGCCTGTGGCGCCACCCGGGCTTGCGCCAGCGGGTGCAGGCCTCGCTCTGGACCCTGCCGGGCCTGGGCCCACGCCTGCGCGTGCTGGCCCTGGCGCGGCTGTACCGCAGCCTGTCTATGCTGCTGGCCTCAGGCGTGCCGGTGTTGGCCAGCTTGCGCATCGTCGAGGATGTGGTGGCCTTGCCCTGGCGGCCCGCCGTGGCCGCTGCCGCCGAGCAGATTGAGCGCGGCGAGCGCCTGTCGGAAGCGCTGGAATCCCAGGACCTGGCCACGCCCGTGGCGCGCCGCATGGTGCGCGTGGGCGAGCGCAGCGGCGAAGTCGCCGCCATGCTGGAGCGTGCCGCTGCCTTTCATGACGAGGAAGCCGTGCGCCTGACCGAGCTGCTGACCCGGGCCATCAACCCGGCCCTGATGCTGGTGATGGGTGTGCTCATCGGCGGCATCATCGTGCTGATGTACATGCCCATCTTCCAACTGGTGGAACAAGTTCAATGACCGTTGAGGCCTCTTCTTTCTCCCTGGCCGCGGTATTGCCTGCCGAGCACGGCCCCTGGGCGCTCGATTTCGAGCATTGGCCGCAAGCCCAGGCGCAGCGCTGGCGTGCCGTGCTGGCCGTGGGCGCCGGTGGCCGCAAGATGTTGCTGGGCGAGCGCGCGCCTGATGAGTTGCTGCTGCAAAGCGTCGAGGCGCGTTTGCAAGCGCCGGTGCGCTGGTTGCAATGCGAGCCCGCCGCCATCAGCCATTGGCTGGGTGCCGGCGAGGCCGATTTCCGGGCTCTCAGCGATGTCGAGGAGTCGGTCATCGACGGCGAGGCCGGCGGTGGCACCGAGGAGCTCAGCGCTCTGCTGATGTCCGAACAGGCCAGCCCCGTGGTGCGCCTGCTCAACGCCACGCTGTATGACGCGCTGCAGGACGGTGCCAGCGATGTGCACATCGAATGCACGGCGCGCGGCGCGGCGATCCGCTTTCGTGTCGACGGCGTCATGTCCATGGTGCGCACGGTGGACGGCGCCGCCACGGCCGAACAGCTGGTTTCGCGTCTCAAGGTCATGTCCGAGCTGGACATCGGCGAGCGCCGCCTGCCGCAGGACGGCCGTTTCAAGCTCAAGGTGCAGGGCCGGGAGGTGGACTTCCGTCTGTCCATCATGCCCAGCGTGTTCGGCGAAGACGCCGTGGTGCGCGTGCTGGACCGCGCCCGAATCGAGCAGACCGGCGGCAACCTGACGCTCAATTCGCTCGGCTTCGATGCCGAGGAGCGCGCCGCCATCCGCCACCAGGCACGCCAGCCGCACGGCATGCTGCTGGTCACCGGCCCGACCGGCAGCGGCAAGACCACCACGCTTTACGCCACCCTGGCCGAAATCCACACCGGCGACGACAAGATCATCACCATCGAAGACCCGGTCGAGTACCAGCTGCCCGGCGTGGTGCAGATCCCGGTCAACGAGAAAAAAGGCTTGACCTTCTCGCGCGGCCTGCGCTCCATCCTGCGCCACGACCCGGATCGGGTCATGGTCGGCGAGATCCGTGACGCCGAA
Organism: Paucibacter sp. DJ2R-2; assembly: GCF_025717675.1. Taxonomy (GTDB): domain Bacteria; phylum Pseudomonadota; class Gammaproteobacteria; order Burkholderiales; family Burkholderiaceae_C; genus Paucibacter_A. The sequence continues at coordinate 1,085,400 of NZ_JAJIRT010000001.1, read as the reverse complement.
ACCGCGCAGATCGCGGTCCAGGCGGCGCTGACCGGCCACCTGGTGTTTTCGACCGTGCATGCCAACAACGCTTTTGACGTGATCGGCCGCTTCATGCACATGGGCCTGGACCTTTACAACGTGGTCTCGGCCCTGAACGCCGTGCTGGCCCAGCGCCTGGTGCGCCTGACCTGCAAGCATTGCGCGCGCCCCTTCGAGCCCGATGCCGCCACGCTGGCGCGTTATGGTCTGCAGGCGGGCGAGCACAGCTTCATGAAGGGCGAGGGCTGTGGCCATTGCCGCGGCACCGGCTACCGTGGCCGCCGTGCCGTGGCCGAGCTGCTCAAGCTCGACGACAGCCTGCGCGACCTGATCGCTGCGCGCGCGCCCATGTCGCAGATCAAGGAAGCCGCGCGCGCCCGCGGCATGAAGCCGCTTCGGGCCGTCGCCCTGCAGGCGGTCTGCCGCGGCGAGACCACCTTTGACGAGCTGGAACGAGTGACCCTGGATGAATAGCGCGCCGCCCCCCTTTCTGAGCCGCATGCGGCGGCGTTTGCGCGCCCGCCTGGCGCGACCCCAGACCCTGTTCCTGGCCCCCGAAGGCTTGCTCGCACGCCCCGGCGGCAAGCCCGAAGCCTGGGCTGACTGGTGTCGCAAGCAGAACGGCAGCGCCGCGCGCTTGCTGCTGTCCAGCCGCTTGTTGCACGAGCTGGTCTGCCAGCCGGGCTTGCCTCTGGCCGACGAGGCCCAGCTCTTGGCCTACGCGCGCCAGCAGTTCGGTCAGTACTTCGGGGCCGCGGCCAAAACCTGGTCGCTGGCCGGCTGGCGCCTTGCGGCTGAACCCGGTCGGGTCGAGCAATGTGGCGCCCTGGCCTTGCATGGCCCGGCCGCCCAAGGCTGGCGCGAAGTGGCCGCTGAGCATGAGGTGCGCCTGCTGCAGGTGCAGCCGGCCTGGGCCGCCGCCCTGCAGCGCCTGGCTGGCGAGGAGCCCGAGTGGGCGGCTGCCGAGCAGGCCGCCCTGGTCTGGCTGGAGGGCGCGGTCGTGACCTGGCTCAGCCTCACGGCCGGGCGCCTCAGCGGCTTGCGTCAGCTGCGCCTGCAGGAGGCCAGTGTGGAAACCCTGGCCGAGCTGCTGCAGGAACAGCTGGCGCTGCAGCCGGGTCTGGCCGCGGCACGGTTGCGCGTGGCCGGCTATGGTTTGCTGGCGGCGCCTGCGCCCGTGAAGCTGGGCCCTGCCATCCATGTGCACGGCCGCCTCGATGCGCCCGAGCCCGATCTCGCAGCGCTGGAGCCCGTATCGGCCAAGCCCATGTCTGGTCTACCTCGGCCCGACTTCTTGGGCGCGCCTCGCTTGCGTTCGCCCTTGGCCTGGCCTCTGGCGGCCACCAGCCTGCTGGTGCTGGCCACGGCCGGCTGGACCGCCTGGGAAGCCCAGCAGGAGCGCGCGCAGGGCCAGCAGCAGCTGGCGGACTTGCAGGCGCGCTTGCGCGCCAAGCCGGCGCCCGCGCGTGCACCGGCCGCCTTGCCCGCGCTGGCCGCTCAGGCCGGCGGAAAGGACAGCGCCCGCAAGCTCGAGGCCGAGCGATTGCGGGCAGCCGCCGAAGTGCAGGCCTTGCTGCGCCAGCCCTGGGAGTCGCTGCTGGTGCAGGTCGAGCAGGCCGGTGCGGCCAAGCAGCCGGCGCCGCTGGCCTGGTTGGCCTTGGACTTGAACAGCGCCAGGCAGGAACTGCGCCTGGAGGGCCTGGCCGCCGACAAGCTGGCGCCCTTGCAGCTGGTCGACCGGCTGGCCGCACAAGGCGGCTTCCGAAGCGTCCTCTTGAGCCGGCTGCAGAACGCCGAGCAGGGCTTGAGTGGCCAGCGCTTCGAGCTGAACGCCAAGCTTCAGCCCGAGCTGTTGCGCCCGACGGGCGGAACGATGGCGGAGGCCCGGCCATGAAGGCGCTTGCTGTTCAACGATTCCTGCGCAGCCTGGGCCTGCCCGGCGTGCTCGCCTTGCTGGGCCTGCTGCTGGCCGCCGCATTGGCCTGGCTGGGGCAGGGCTGGGAGCGCGAAGCTGCGGCGAACGCCGCCCAGGCGGACCGCCTGCGGGCCCAGCTGCGATTGCAGCGCGCCGTCGGACCCGCCAGCAGCGAGACCGCGCCCGCCACGGCGGCCCAGTGGTGGCAGGCCCTGCCGCCCGCCAGCGCCCGCCAGCAGCGCTTGGCCGACCTGCTGGAAATGGGTTTGCGCCTGGGCCTGCAGAGCAGCCGCAGCGAGCACCGCTTGAGCGTCGACGCTGCCACCGGCCTGGAGCGTTTGCGCGTGACCATGCCGCTGAGTGGCGGCTATGAGCAGTTGCGCCAGTACATCGAGGCCGCCCTGCGCCACGACCCCGGCTTGAGCCTCGATGGCCTCAAGCTGCGTCGCGCTTCGCCGCAGACCGCCGAGCTGGAGGCGGAGCTGCAATGGTCCTTGCATGGTCGTGCCGAGCCGGCCGGCGGGAGCGAAATGCGATGAGCGAGCCCAAAGCAAACACCGTGGGTCCGCGTCAGATCGTTTTGGCCGCGGGCCTGGCCGTGAGCGTGGCCGCGAGCCTGTGGGTGGCCCGGAGCGAGGGCGAGGATGCCGATCTGGCCCAGCCGGTGGCCGCCACACGGCGCAGCCCGGCGCCAGGCGTGCCGACCGGCAGTGCCGCTCGCCTTGCACCTATTGCCGCCGCCGCTAGCGCCGCGCCGACCGACTGGGCACCCGCGGAACGTGGCGCTTGGGCGCCGGCCAGCGCGGGGCAGTTCGCCGCCTGGGCGCCGCCCGCGCCACCGCCACCGCCGCCCGCACCGCCACCGTCTCCACCGGCGCCACCCGCAGCGCCGGTGGCGCCGCCATTTCCCTACCAACTGATCGGCCGTTTGGTCGAGGGCAGCGGCAGCGTCGCGCTCTTGTCCAGTGCCAGCAAGACCTTGGCCGTCAAGCCCGGCGAGGTGATCGACGGCCAGTGGCGAGTCGACCAGATCCATGAACGCGGGCTCGACCTGACCTGGTTGCCCGCCAAGCTCACCCAGAGCGTCAACTTCCGAGCCGCAACCCCATGAAGCTGCAAGCCCCCTCCCTGTTCATGCGCTGCGCCGCGCCCCAGCCCGCGGTCATGACCCTGGCCGTGCTGCTCTTGCTGGCGGGCTGCTCCCATCCGGCGCTGCGCCAGGCCGATGACTTGAGCCGTGCCAATCAGCTGACGCAGGCCTATGCCGTGCTGGACGCCGCGGCGCAGAAGGAGCCGCAGGACCATGCCTTGCGTGCCGCCCAGATCCGTCTTCGTACCCAACTCAGCAACCGCCTGCTGATGCAGATCGAAGGCGCGCGTGCCAGCAGCCGCTGGGCCGAGGCCCAGGCCGCCATGCAAAGCCTGCGCGAGGTCGACCCCAAGCATCCGCGTCTGGCCTATTTCGAGACCGAGCTGCAGCGCGGCCAGAAGCAGGAAGCCACGCTGCTGACGGCACGCAGCCTGCTGCGCGAAGGCCGCCTGGAACGGGTGGAGGCTTTGGCGCGCGAGATCCTGGCCGAGTCGCCCCAGCATCCGGGTGCTCGCCAGCTGCTGAGTCAGGTGGCGCAGGCGCGGCCGCTGGAACAGCAGGGCAGCAATGAGTTGGGCCCTGCCTTCCAGAAGCCGGTGACGCTGGAGTTCCGTGACGCTCCGCTACGCCAGGTTTTCGAGGCCTTGGCGCGTAGCTCGAACATCAATTTCGTGTTCGACAAGGACGTGCGCTCCGATACCCGCATCACCATCTTCCTGCGCAATGTCACGCTGGATGAGGCCATGCGTGTGGTGCTGAGCACCCAGCAGCTGGACCGCAAGCTGCTCAATGACAGCTCGGTGCTGATCTTCCCCAACACCAGCGCCAAGCAGCGTGAGCATCAGGAGCTGATCACCCGCACGCTCTATCTGGCTAACGCCGACGTCAAGCAGGTGCAGGCCATGGTGCGCACCATTGCCAAGGTGCGGGATATCCATGTCGACGAGCGCCTGAACCTGATGGTGGTGCGCGACACCCCCGAGGTGCTGCGCCTGGTCGAACGCCTGATCGCTTCGGTCGACCTGCCCGAGCCCGAGGTCATGCTCGATGTCGAAGTGATGGAGCTGGCGACCGACCGGGTCGACGATCTGGGCCTCAAATGGCCAGACCAACTCAGTTTCGGTTTGCCCGGCGTCAACGGCGGCCTGGCCACCGGCCAGGTGCCCCTGGGTCAACGCGATGAGTTCCGCGGCTTTGTCGCCAACCCCGGCGTCGTCGCCACCCTGCGCGGCAGCAGCGGCAATGTCAATCTGTTGGCCAACCCCAAGATCCGCGTGCGCAACCGCGAGAAGGCCAAGGTCCACATCGGACAGAAGCTGCCGGTCTTCACCACCACCACCAACTTCTCCGGCCAGACCTCGGTGGCGGCTTCGGTCTCCTATCTGGACATTGGCCTCAAGCTTGATGTCGAACCGACCATTCAGTTGGACAACGACGTGGTGATCAAGGTCGGCCTGGAAGTCAGCAATCTGATCCGCCAAGTCACCGGCCCGGGTGGCACCACGGCCTACGAGATCGGCCAGCGCACCACCTCGACCACCCTGCGCCTGAACGATGGCGAGACCCAGGTGCTGGCCGGTCTGATCAATGACGAGGACCGGCGTACCGCCAGCGGCATTCCGGGCCTGTCCGGAATTCCGGTGCTGGGCAGCTTGTTCGGCGTGCGCAGCGACACCCGAGCCAAGACTGAGGTGGTCTTGCTGATCACGCCGCGCATCGTTCGCAACCTGGCCCTGCCCGAGGCCAGCCTGACGCGCACCGCCAGCGGCACCGATGCCTCGCCGGGCGCATTCAGCGGCCTGCTCAAGCCGAACGCCAAGGTCGGTGTCGGCCCCAGCAGCAGTGGTGCAGGTGGCAGCTTTGCCCAGCCCGCCCTGGCGGCGCCGCGAGATACCGCACCGGCAGCCCCGGCGGCCGCGCCTGCGCCCAGCGAAGCCACCGTGCGCCTGGAGGTGACGCCGCAGGTCACGCCGGGCGGCACGGTGTCGGTGACTCTGCGCAATGAATCGGGTTTCAATGTCCGCGGCGAAGTCGAGTTCGACGCCAGCCTCTTGCAGGCCCTGCAGGGCAGCACCGGCAATGGCCGCATCGCTGTGGACCTGCCGGCGCGCGGCGAGAAGGTGCTGGTGTTGCGGGCCTTGCCGGCCGCCATCGGCAAGTCCACCAGCATCGACCTGGGCAGCATCCAGGCCACCGGCCCCAATGGCGAGAGCGCCGGCGTACGCCTGGAGGGTTCGGGCCTGGTCAGCGTGGAGGCGGCGCGCTGAGCGCGCGGCAGCTGCAAGTTCGAGCGCATGGCGATGAAAAAGCGAGGCGGCTTCACGCTGATCGAGATGCTGGTAGTGCTGGCCATATTGGCCTTGCTGGCCACGTCGGCACGGCCGCTGCTCGAGATGTCGGTGCAGCGGGCCCGCGAGCATGAGTTGCGCAGCGGCCTGCGGCAGTTGCGCGGTGCGCTCGATGCCTACAAAAAGGCGGTCGAGGCCGGGCAGATCCAGACCAGCCCCGAGGACAGCGGCTACCCGCCCAATTTGCAGCTGCTGGCCGCGGGTGTGGTGGACATCAAAACGCCCGATGGCCGCAAGCTCTATTTCTTGCGCCGCCTGCCGCGCGACCCCTTTGCCGACCCGGCCCTGCCGGCCGCCGACACCTGGGGCTTGCGCGCGGCCGACAGCCCGCCCGACGAGCCGCGTTCGGGCAAGGATGTGTTCGATGTCTATTCCCGCTCCGAGCGCCGTGCGCTCGACGGCACGCGCTTGCGCGACTGGTGAGGCGCCGATATGAAAAACCCGTCTTCCTCACGCCAGCGCGCCCGCCGAGGCTTCACCTTGATCGAGCTGATCGTGGTCATGGCCATCGTCGCCCTGCTGGCCTCGATCGCGGCGCCGCGCTACTTCAACAGCTTGCAGAAGTCGCGCGAGACCGCGCTGCGCAGCTCGCTGAATGTCATGCGCGATGCCATCGACCAGTTCGCCGCTGACAAAGGTCGTTATCCCGATTCCCTGGAAGAGCTGGCCACGGCGCGCTACATCCGCGAGATCCCGGAAGACCCGCTCAATGGCAGCCGCGATGCCTGGGTCAGTTTGCCGCCGCCCGGCGATATGCAGGCCAATGGCCAGGTCTACGATGTCCGCAGCGGTGCCGCCGGCCGCGCCAGTGACGGGCGGCTGTTTGCGGATTGGTGAGGGCGGGGAGGTGAACAGGTGAATAAGTGAACGGGTGAATGTTTGCTTGTTTCCGTCCGCCGAAGCCTTCGCTGAACTCCTCACCTGTTCACTCGTTCACCTGTTCACCAAATCACTCACTCTCGCCCCCATGCCCCGCGCCCCATCTGCCGCCAGCGGCTTCACCTACCTCGGCCTGCTGTTCTTCGTCGCGCTGACGGCGGCGGCCTTGGCGGCGCTGGGGCAGAGCTGGAGCACGGCCGCGCAGCGCGAGCGGGAGCGCGAGCTGGAGTTTCGCGGCGAAGAGCTGGCCCGGGCCATCCAGAGCTATGCCAAGGCGGTGGGCGGTGCCCAGCCGCAGTACCCGCGCAGCCTGAAGGATCTGCTGGTCGATGAGCGTGCCGGCAAGGCCCGCCACCACCTGCGTCGCGCCTACGTCGACCCCTTCACCGGCCAGGCCGATTGGGTGCTGGTGCCCGAGCCCAGCCAGCCCAAGGCTTTCAGTGCGGTGCACAGCCGTTCCGAACGGCCTTTGCTGCGCCAAAGCCGGCCCGATGGTCAGCCCCTGGCCAAGGCCAGCGACTGGGTGTTCCAGGGACGACCGGAAGGTGCCACCGCATCCTCTCCCTCGGCCAGCGCCCCCATGTCTGACAGCCAAACGTCCGGCACGCCTTGATTGCGTGTGCCGGTGTCTCGCTCAGACCGCGGACTTGACTGGGCTGGACGTGCGCGGGCGCAGGCTGCAGCGCCCGGTCTGACAACTGGCACCGGGGTCGGGCTCGACGGCGCAGTTGGACATCAGGCCGCTGGCCTCGTTCTCGGCCCGGCGAGCGGCGGCCTGGCGCTCGGCGATCGCCTTGAGCTTGGCGCCATCACTGCCCTGGCTGGACCAGGCGCGGTAGCCCTCGGGGCCGCCACAGGGCTTGGCGCCGACCGCGAGGCTGTGGCACTGGGCATCGCTGTTGCAGCGCGCCTCACCGATCTCCACCTCCAGCTCCTGCAGCAAACGCTGGCTGAGCGGCGCCGCAGCGAGCCCTGGCGCCTTGGTTGGAGCGCTGCTGCAGGCCCCGGCCAGCAGAACCAGGGGCAGACCCAGGCCGAGCAGGGCGGCCCAGGTTGGGCAAGAAGCAGATGCGGGCATGGGCGCTCCAGTGGCTTTCGCGTAGCTTAGTCGCCCGGCGGCGGTCCGCCATTGGGTAGGATGCGTTCGCTCATGTATTCGACTTCGCTTTCAGATCGCCGACTGTCCCGTCAGCTCTGCCGTGCCGTCCTGCTGTTGCAGCTCGGTGGCCTCGGTGCGCTCGGGCTGGCCGGCGCCCAGGTGGCCGAGGCCGGCGCGGCCAAGTCCTGCCCCAGCCCGGCGGAGATCCATGCCGAACTGCTGCGCCTGAACGCCTTTCGGACCCAGGCACAGGCTTGCGGTCGCAAGCTCTTGCCCGCCGCACCGCCCTTGCGCTGGGAAGGCCGCCTGGAGGCCTCAGCCCAGGCTTTTGCTGCTGAATTGGCGCAAGGCGACCAGCTCAGCCATGTCGGCCTCAAGGGCAGCAGCTTGCGCGAGCGCTTTCGCCTGAGTGGCTACGTCATGAGGCGCGCCGGCGAGAACCTGGCAGCGGGTCAGGAAAGCCTGGACGAGGTGCTCGCCACCTGGACCCTGAGCGCCCAGCATTGCGAGAACCTGATGCAGGCTGAGTTTGTCGACGTGGGCCTGGCCTGTGTCGTCGGCCCGGGGCGTTATGACCGTTATTGGGTGCTGCACCTGGGCCGCCCGGTCGAGCCCTGAAGGCTTGAGCGTTTTCTACTGCGCGGCCGCCATGCGTCGTTGGTCCGGTGCTCGGAATCCTCACGTACAGGAAGTACGTTCCGGTTCCTGTGCTCCGTCCGCCTAGCCTGACAGCCGCTCGCGACGAAAACGCTCAAGCCAAAGCGGGGACTGGTCGGTGGTTCAGATCCAACCCAAGTCAATCGCGCGCAACACCGCCTGGGTGCGATCACGCACACCCATCTTGGAGAAGATGGCCGAGCAGTGGTTCTTGATCACGCCCTCGCTGTTACCCAACAGGGCGGCGATCTCGGTGTTGCTGCGGCCGCTGGCCACCAGGCGCAGCACCTGCAGCTCCTTGGGTGACAGTGGGTCGGGCTGTTCGGTGGCCAGGAAGGCGCGTTCGGCCGTGCTGGCCGGGCGCTCCATACGCGTGGTCAGCGAGGGGCGCAGGGCGGTGCCGCCCTCGGCTACATCGCGCAAGGCCTGCACCAGGGTGTCGGTGCTGATGGCCTTGAGCAGGAAGCCGCGGGCGCCGGCACGCACGGCCTCGTCGAACACGGCGGCATCGTCAAATGTGGTCAGCAGCACCACCGGGATGCTCAGCGCGCGGGCTGCCAGGGCGCGGATCAGGCCCAGGCCGTCCAGGCGAGGCATGCGCATGTCGGAGAGGATCAGGTCCGGCGGCTCGCCGCCCAGGCGGGTGATCTGCTCCAGCGCGTCGGCGCCGTCGCTGGCCTCGCCGACGATCTGGATGTCCTCGTGCAGGGCCAGCAGGCCCTTGAGGCCATCGCGCACCAGCTGCTGGTCTTCCACCAGCAGCAGGCGGATGCTGCCTTTGGCCGAGGCGTCTGCGGCGCCGGCGGGCTTGAGGTGGGGGAGGTTGTTGCTGTTGGTGTTCATGCTGTCCTTGGGCACCGCAGTTCAATTCGGAATCCGGGCTGGCTGCGCCGCACATCCATGCGTCCGCCCAGCTCGCTCATGCGTTCGGCCATGCCTTGCAGGCCATTGCCTGGTTTCAGGTGGCTGGCACCCAGGCCGTTGTCGTCAATGCTGACGCGGACTTCGCCTTGTGGCAAGCAGTCCATGCCCAGGCTCATATCGTGATCCTCGATGGCCACTTCGATGCTCACCCGCGAGGCGCGGGCATGGCGAACGCTGTTGGTCACCGCCTCCTGCACACAGCGCAGCAGGGCATGGGCCACCCGCGGGCTGAGGTCGCGGGCGCTGGGGGCGATGCTCAGCTCGATCTGGGTGCTGGCAATGCCGTCGACCAGGGCTTGCAAGGCGGTGCTGAGGTCGATGCGCTGCGAGCTGCGCTGCTGGCTGACGGCCTGGCGCACATCGGCCAGCAAGTTGGCCGCGCTCTGCCGCGCCTTGTCGACGGCCAAGGCGGCGCCTTCGCCATCGGCGCGCTGCAGCAGGGCACTGCTCAGCTGCAGCTGCAGGTTCAAGGCAGTCAAATGGTGGCCGACCACATCGTGCAGTTCGCGCGCCATCAGGGTGCGCTCGTTGTAGCGCAGTTGCTCGGCTTGCAGCTGCTCGGCGCTCAGGCGTTCGGCCAGCATGGCTTGCAACCAGCGGCGCTTCTCGGATTCGGCGGCGGCCATGCGGCCCAGGCCGAAGGCCATGCCATGCAAGGCCACCATGGCCATCAGCAGGCCCATATTGTCCAGCCAGTTGGGCACGCCGCTGCTGCCCGGTGTCACCACCTCGGCCAGGGGCAGCAGCCAGTTCATGGCCAGGTTGATGGCGATTTGGGTCAGGGCGAAAAGAAAAGCCGTGCGCGCGCGCAGCAGCACGGCAGCCAGGGCCGTGACAAGAAAAGGCAGGCCCGGCGTGACGGCGATGGCCAGCAGGTCGATCATCACCAGGCGCAGCAGGGCGCGCGGCGGCGGCTGGTCGGCGCGGCCCTCGCGGGCGAGACGCCAATAGCCCCAGGCGAACAGCAGCACCAGGCTGAAACAGGTGATCAGCAGGATGGGGTCGTTGCTGTTGCCGCCCCAGCGCAGGTAGAGGGCGGGCACCGCGCCGTCATACGCGTCGGTGCGGTAGCCCAGCAGGCCGGCGATGGCGGCCGCCAGCTCCAGCAGGCAGATCGACAGGGCGGCCACGCGCAACACCACATTGGGCTGCGCCACACGGGCCAGCACGCGGTCCAGCTGTCGGTCGAGCAGGCGCAGCGGTGGGGAATTCAGCAGATTCAGCAAGGGAGACTTTGTTCAGCGAGGCGCCTGTGCGGCAGGGTGCCACAGCGGGGTCGCTTCTGGCATGTGTGTTTGGTCATGCAGACAGCCCCGATCTCGGGGGGATCAGCGCTGTGCGATGGCTTCGGCGATCACGCCGCCCCCCAGGCAGACCTCGCCGTCGTAGAGCACCAGACTCTGGCCCGGCGTGACGGCCCATTGCGGCTGTGCAAAGTCCACGCGGCAGCGGCCGAGCGCCGGCGTGTCGGGGTGGAAGGCGCAGGCGGCATCGGCCTGGCGGTAGCGCGTCTTGGCGCCAAAGCCGCCAAAGGCGCGCTGGGTGTCGGTCCAGGACAGGTCATCGGCGACCAGGGCCTGGCTCAGCAGCCAGGGGTGCTCGTGGCCCTGCACCACATACAGAGTGTTCTTTTCCATGTCCTTGCGGGCGACAAACCAGGGCTCGTGTTCGCCGCCGCCGCGCGGTGCGCCCTTTTCCTTGACGCCGCCGATGCCCAGGCCCTGGCGTTGGCCCAGTGTGTAGAAGGACAGGCCGACATGCTCGCCCAGTTTGCGGCCGCGCTCGTCTTTGATCGGGCCGGGCTGGTGCGCCAGGTAGCGGTTCAGGAATTCACGGAAGGGCCGCTCGCCGATGAAGCAGATGCCGGTCGAATCCTTCTTCTTGGCGTTCGGCAGGCCGATCTCTTCGGCGATGCGGCGCACCTCGGTCTTGTGCAGCTCGCCGACCGGGAACAGGGTCTTGGCCAGCTGGGCCTGGTTCAGGCGGTGCAGGAAATAGCTCTGGTCCTTGCTGTTGTCTACGCCCTTGAGCAGTTCCGTCCGGCCCTCGCGCTGCCGCACGCGAGCGTAATGGCCGGTGGCGATCTTCTCGGCGCCCAGGCGCATGGCGTGGTCGAGGAAGGCCTTGAACTTGATCTCGGCATTGCACAGCACATCGGGGTTGGGCGTGCGGCCGGCCTGGTATTCGCGCAGAAAGGCGGCGAAGACGCGGTCTTTGTAGTCGGCGGCGAAGTTGACATGCTCGATCTCGATGCCGATCACATCGGCCACGGCGGCCGCGTCGACGAAGTCGATATTGGACGAGCAGTACTCGCTGTCGTCATCGTCCTCCCAGTTCTTCATGAAGATGCCCACGACTTCGTGGCCGGCCTTCTTCAACAGGTAGGCGGTGACGGCGGAATCGACGCCGCCGGACAGGCCGACGACGATGCGTTGCTTGGAGTTCATGGCCGTGATTGTCCCGCAAGGGGCGCGCTACCCGCCCGGGTGGCAGCTTTCGCACCGCCTTGGGGCGGTGCTTGACACCCGCAAATGCGGGGCAAGTCGTCATTAACAGATCTTTACAATCGGCGCTGTCCTGTTGGTCCCCTGTTTTTCCTTGAATCGGCGGCGTTTTGCGCCCCGCGAGCGCCGGCCATGAATCTGAATCCCTTTCGAATCACCCCTCACTGCGAACGCATCAGCGCCAAAGATCGCTTCAAGATCTACCTGGGCGCCCTGCTGCACCCGACCCAGACCCGGCGCTGGATGAACTTTGTCAGTGCCCATCCGGTGCTGATGGGGGCGGTGCGCGAGCACCCCAAGTTGCTGAGCAAGATCTACCGCCCCTACTTCTCGCGCCGCCTCGGTTGCGCTCGCCGGGTGGAGCTGCTGATGGACCACTACGGTTTCCTGCTTGAGCAGGGATTGGAGCCGGTGCTGGCGCGGGCGGCGCGCGAGAACCTGGTGCTCTGCCAGCTGCAGGGCAAATCGGGCGCCACCTTCCAGGTTGAGCTCTCGGCCGTCCACGAAGGTCACCGCGAAGGGGATCTCTGCCTGCGCCTCATGCTCGATGGCGAGATGGTGTTCAGCGCCTCCTTCGTCTTCATGCGCCGCCAGGGCAGGCCCTGTGTGGCCATCGGCCGTCTGCAGGGTGGGCGCAGCGAAGGTTCGCGCGAGCTGGTGCGGCGAGCCACCAAGGACTTCTATGGCTGCCGGCCCGGCGTGGTGCTGGTGCAGGCGGTGCGTCAGATCGGCGCTTCGCTCGGTTGCGAGCGCCTGATCCTGATCAGCAACCGCGAACGTGTGGCCCTCAACCCCTGGCGCCGCCGCAAGATCAGCTCCAACTACGACGCGCTTTGGTCCGAGATTGGCGCGCGGCCCAGCGACTGCGGCAATTTCGAGCTGCGCTGCGACGAAGCGCCGCAGCCGGTGCTGGAGGAGGTGCCTTCGCGCAAGCGCACCGAAGTCAAGCGCAAATTCGCCATGCTGGACGCCATGTATGTCGGCCTGCAGCTGCAACTGGCGGTCTGGGTCGGCGACCTGGCCGTGGTGCAGACCTTCAGCCCACTCTGAGCGCGGCGAAGGCCTGGTAAGTCGACCTCAAGGCGGGGTCGGTTTGAACATCTGGCGCAAAGCCAGCAGAGCCGCCGGGTGGTAGATCGAAGCGTGGGTTTCCTGCGGCATGTCCAGCTGTTGCCAGGGGCCCGTGCGCTCGGCCGGCAGACTGCGCAAAAGCTCGGCAAAGCGGGTCACCGTGGGTTGGATCGAGGGCTCGCGGCTGGCCGCCATGAACAGAAAGGCCGGCGGCGTCTGACCTGGCGTGCCGCTCTTGCCGGCCTTCAAGGTTTCGGCAGCCTGAGTCTTCAGACCTTCATGGTTCCACCACAGGCTGGGGTCGATGGCGATGTAGCGCTCGAACAGCGTCGGTTCCAGCACCCAGGTTTCGACCACGAACAGCCCGGCCAGCGATTCGCCGATCACCGCGCTCTCGGTCGTGGTCCGGTAGCGAGCCTGGATGGCCGGCTTCAGCTCTTCGCGGATGAACTGCCGGAAGGCCGCCGAGCCGCCCACGCGCGGAGCAATCTTGAGGTCGCGCGGGTCCACGCTGGGGCCGGTCAGGTCGCGGCGGCGCTCGGTGTTCTCGATGCCGACCAGGATGAACGGCCGCATCGTGCCATTGGCCACTGACACCTGCAGCAGGCCGGCGATGTGTAGGAAGTCCTCGGCCAAGCCGCCGTCCGGCATGTAGAGCACCGGCCAGCGCTGGGCGGCCTGCTGCGACGCCTGGGCGTACCCTTCGGGCAGGTAGACATTGATGCGGCGCGTTTCCTTGAGCACGCTGGAGCGCAGCAGCAAGCTGTCGCCAATGACCAGGGGCTGGGGCGCGGCTTCAAAGCCAGGACTCTGCGCGAGAGCCATGGCGGCGCCCAGGCTGAGGCACAAGCTCAGCAGGCCGCGGGCCAGCAGCTGGCCTGCCCTGTGCTGCGGAATTCGTTTCGTCATAACCGCTTGGATCCCTGGAGTTCGGCGCACAGTGTAGGGTCCTCAGTCCTTGACTTGAGGCGCGAACAGCGTGGCATCGGCTTGAACCGCGTCCAGAGGCAGGCGCCGGCCGGCCGCATGGTCCTCGCAGCAGCGCAGCACCAGCGGGCTTCGGTGGCGCGCAGCAGTGGCGCGCAACTCGTCCAGGCTGAGCCAGAGCGTGCGTACGATGCCCTGGTCCAGCATTCGGCCCGCGATTTCTTCTCCGACCGTACCGCCAAAAGCCAGACGCAGGTAGGTGACATCCTCTTGGCGGGCCAGCCGCTGGAAGCGCGCCAGATAGCAGCCGAGGAAGAACTCGGGCGTGAATGCGCGCGCCGTTTCTTCCAGCGCCTCGCGCACCACCGCCTGCAGCGGCGTCTCGCCTGGGTCAAGGTGGCCGGCCGGGTTGTTCAGCATCAGACCCTCTGGCGTTTCCTCCTCGACCAGCAGATAGCGGCCGTCTCGTTCGACCACGGCCGCTACCGTGACCGAAGGCTTCCAGCGTTCGTGATTTGTCATCTGTCGTTTGCTCCGCGCTTACAGGGGTGTCTACGGGGGTGGAGTGTCACCTTGATTGTGTAAGCTTCCCGCAAGGCGAATGAACTGATCCATTGATTGACCCGAGGAGGGACTCATGCAGATAGGTGTTCCGCGCGAGCGCGCGGCCGGAGAGACGCGGGTGGCAGCCACCCCGGAGACGGTCAAGAAGCTGAAAGCGCAAGGCCATAGCGTGCAGGTCGAGCGTGAGGCCGGCCTCGCCGCCAGCATCACCGACGAGGCCTACCTTGCGGCCGGCGCTGACATCGTCGAGCAAGCCGCTGCCCTGGGTGCCGACCTGGTGCTCAAGGTGCGCCGGCCCGAGGCCGAGGAGCTGGGCCTGATGAAGTCGGGCGCCACGCTCGTAGGCATGCTGGACCCCTTCGACCGCGCCGGCCTGCAGGCCCTGGCCGCGGTCGGCCTGACCAGTTTTGCCCTGGAAGCCGCGCCGCGCACCTCGCGCGCCCAGAGCATGGATGTGCTTTCCAGCCAGGCCAATATTGCCGGCTACAAGGCGGTGATGATGGCGGCCGAGCGCTATCAGCGCTTCTTTCCCATGCTGATGACGGCGGCTGGCACGGTCAAGGCGGCGCGCGTCGTCATCCTGGGCGTCGGCGTGGCCGGCTTGCAGGCGATTGCCACGGCCAAGCGCCTGGGTGCAGTGATCGAGGCCTCGGATGTGCGGCCGGCGGTCAAGGAGCAGGTCGAGTCGCTCGGCGCCAAGTTCATCGATGTGCCTTACGAAACCCAAGAGGAGCGTGAAGCTGCCGAGGGCGTGGGCGGTTATGCCCGGCCCATGCCGCCGAGCTGGCTGGACCGTCAGCGCGCCGAGGTGGCCAAACGCGTGGCGCAGGCCGATGTGGTGATCAGCACCGCCCTGATCCCGGGCCGCGCCGCGCCGCAGCTGATCAGCGAGGACATGGTGCGCAGCATGAAGCCGGGTTCGGTCATCGTCGACCTGGCCGCCGGCCGCGGCGCCGATGGCATCGGCGGTAACTGCCCGCTGACCGAGGCCGGACGCACGGTCGTCAAGCATGGCGTCACCCTGGTCGGAGAGACCAATCTGCCCGCCCTGGTGGCGGCCGATGCCTCGGCCCTCTATGCCCGCAATGTGCTGGACTTCCTCAAGCTCGTCCTCGCCAAGGACGGCACGCTCAGCGTGCCCCTCGATGACGACATCGTCGCCGCCTGCCTGGTCAGCCAGGGCGGCGAGGTCAAGCGCAGCTAACCCGAGATTGCCATGGAACTCGTCAGTCCCACCCTCACCAATCTGATCATCTTCGTGCTGGCCATCTATGTCGGCTACCACGTCGTTTGGACGGTCACGCCGGCCTTGCACACGCCGCTGATGGCGGTCACCAATGCCATCTCGGCCATCGTCATCGTCGGTGCCATGCTGGCGGCGGCCTTGACCGAAACCGATCTCGGCAAGCTCATGGGCACCCTGGCCGTGGCCCTGGCGGCGGTCAATGTCTTCGGCGGCTTCCTGGTCACGCGCCGGATGCTGGAGATGTTCAAGAAGAAGGCACCCAAGCCCGCCGACAAGAACACCAAGGCCGCGGAGGGCCGGTCATGAGTCTGAACCTCGTCACACTGCTTTATCTGATCGCCAGCGTCTGCTTCATCCAGGCGCTCAAGGGCTTGTCGCACCCGACCAGCTCGATCCGCGGCAACCTATTCGGCATGGTCGGCATGGCCATTGCCGCCCTGACCACGGTGGCCCTGATCCTCAAGCTGGCCGGTGGTCAGAGCCTGGGGCTGGCCTATGTGCTGGCCGGCCTGGTGGTAGGCGGCGGCATCGGCGCTTACATGGCGCAGAAGGTCGAGATGACCAAGATGCCCGAGCTGGTCGCCTTCATGCACAGCATGATCGGCCTGGCCGCGGTCTTTATCGCCGCGACCGCCGTGCTGGAGCCCTGGGCCTTTGCCATCACGGCCAAGGGCGATCCGATCCCGGGCGGCAACCGCATCGAGCTGGCGCTAGGCGCCTTCATCGGCGCCATCACCTTCAGTGGTTCGGTGATCGCTTTCGGCAAGCTCTCAGGCAAGTACAAGTTCCGCCTCTTCCAGGGCGCGCCGGTGTCCTTCCCCGGTCAGCACAAGCTCAACCTGGCCCTGGGCCTGGCGGCGCTGTTCTTCTGCTTCGGCTTCTGGCATTCGCAGAGCTGGCTGGACTTCGGCCTGATCCTGGCCCTGGGCTTTGCGCTGGGCGTGCTGCTGATCATCCCGATCGGCGGCGCCGACATGCCGGTGGTGGTGTCCATGCTGAACAGCTACTCGGGCTGGGCGGCGGCCGGCATCGGCTTCAGCCTGAACAACAGCATGCTGATCATTGCCGGTTCGCTGGTGGGCAGCTCGGGGGCGATCCTGAGCTACATCATGTGCAAGGCCATGAACCGCAGCTTCTTCAACGTGATCCTGGGTGGTTTTGGTGGTGACACCTCCAGTGCAGCGGCCGGGGCCGCCGTGCAGCGCTCGGTCAAGAGCGGCAGCGCCGATGATGCTGCCTTCATTCTTGGCAATGCCGAGACGGTGGTGATCGTGCCCGGCTATGGTCTGGCGGTGGCGCGCGCCCAGCATGCGGTCAAGGAGCTGGCCGAGAAGCTCACGCACAAGGGCATCACGGTCAAGTACGCCATCCACCCGGTGGCCGGCCGCATGCCCGGCCATATGAATGTGCTGCTGGCCGAGGCCGAAGTGCCTTACGACCAAGTCTTCGAGATGGAGGACATCAACGGCGAGTTCGGCCAGGTCGATGTCGCCATCGTGCTGGGCGCCAACGATGTGGTGAACCCGGCCGCGCTGACCAAGGGCAGCCCGATTTACGGCATGCCCATCCTCGAGGCCTACAAGGCCAAGACCATCATCGTCAACAAGCGCTCGATGGCGGCCGGTTACGCCGGCCTGGACAACGAGCTCTTCTATATGGACAAGACCATGATGGTGTTCGGTGACGCCAAGAAGGTGGTGGAGGACATGGTCAAGGCGATCGAGTGAGCAGGCGGGCTGGCCCTCGCCCGGGGCTCAGGCCTGCGTGCGCCGCCGGTTCTTGAGCGCGGCCAGCAATGCCAAGCCGGCCAGCAGCAGCAGGGCCGGCTGGGGTTCCGGAACTGCGGCCACATCGCCGTCACGGACCAGCAGCACATAGCTGGGGCTGATCCGTGTATTGGCGTACTGCCGCCCGTCTGACATGAAGGCCCAGGCCAGGTTGTGGACCGGGTCGGGCGTGACGGCGTCCTGGGTCCAGTAGGGCGCGTTTTGCAGATTGCTGAACAGGGCTACCTGGTCCAGGCGTATGCCGGGCGCAAAGGGGGAGGTCCAGCTCCAGCCCGGCGTGGCGCGGAAGTCTTCATAGAAGAGATGGCCCAGCTCGCCCTGGCTGCAGCGGTAGCCCGAGCAGCCCAGCTGCGCTTTGGGCAGGCGCCAGTCGCTCCAGAGCGTGCCGCGAACGTCGTCGCTCAGGGTGTAGCCAGCGGCGAAATCAAGCGCCAGCTCCCAGCTCATATCACCCCAGGCTTGGCCGTCGGCGCCGTCCTGCCAGCTGCCCAGGCCTGGCAGGGCATTGGCCAGCCAGGTGATGTTGAGACTGTTGTCGTAAATGAGCCCGCCGCCGCGCGGGATCAGTTCCGCCCGGGCCGGCTGGCAGATGGCGGTGCAGGCCAGCAGAGTGGCCGAGAAGGTGAGCAGGCGCATGGGGATTCCTTTCCTTGCAGACGATCTTCGAGTTCGAGCCAGTACCGGGATGCACCTGCTCTTGCCTAGGAACGCAGGATGGGCGCACGGGAAAGCTCATCGCTCGGCACCCACCTTAGAGTCTTGTATCGAATCCCCTGATGAGTCGGCGCTGCTCCATCGGTCAGAATCCGGGCATCGAATGGAGACATAAACAATGGAGAAGACCTGGCTCAAGAGCTACCCTGAGGGAGTTCCTGCCGAGATCCATGCCGAGCAGTACCCGTCCCTGGTGGACCTGATGGATTCGGCCTTCCGCAAGTACCCAGAGCTGCCGGCCTACACCATGATGGGGCGCACGCTCAAGTTCGCCCAGATCGATGAGGTTTCGCGCGCCCTGGCCGCTTATCTGCAGAGCCTGGGCCTGGAAAAGGGCGACCGCGTCGCCGTCATGATGCCCAATGTGCTGCAGTACCCGGTGGCGGTGGCCGCCATTCTGCGGGCCGGCTATGTGGTGGTGAACGTCAACCCGCTTTACACGCCGCGCGAGCTCGAGCATCAACTCAAGGACGCCGGCGCCAAGGCCATCGTCATTCTGGAGAATTTCGCCGCCACACTGCAGCATGTGATCAAGCAGGTGCCGACCCAGCATGTGATTCTTGCGTCCATGGGCGAGATGCTGGGCTTCCCCAAGAGCCTGATCGTCAATTACGTGGTGCGCCGCGTGAAGAAGATGGTGCCGGCCTTCGAGCTGCCCGGCGCCGTGGCCTTCAGCGACGCGGTCGCGCGCGGACGCAGCCTGAGCTACAAGGTGCCCAAGGTCGGCCCCAACGACATCGCGGTCCTGCAGTACACGGGCGGCACCACGGGCGTGTCCAAGGGTGCCGTGCTCTTGCAGCGCAATCTGGTCGCCAATGTGATGCAAGCCGAGGCCTGGTACATGCCGGCGCTCAGCAAGGTGCCGGCCGGCGAGCAAGTGGTCGGCGTTGCCGCCCTGCCGCTCTATCACATCTTCGGGTTCACCACGAACATGATGCTGGCCATGCATATGGGCGGCTGCAATGTGCTGATCCCCAATCCGCGTGACCTGCCCGGCATGTTCAAGGAGCTGGCCAAGCACCGCTTCCACTGCTTCCCGGCCGTCAACACCTTGTTCATGGCCATGGCCAACCACAAGGACTTCAACACCGTGGACTGGAGCCATCTGGTCATCTCGGTGGGCGGCGGCATGGCGGTGCAGCAGGCCACGGCCAAGCTCTGGCTGGAAAAGACCGGCTGCTCCATCTGTGAAGGTTATGGCTTGAGCGAAACCTCGCCGGTGGCCAGCTGCAACCCGACCAACCTCACCCGCTACACCGGCTCCATCGGCCTGCCCCTGCCCAGCACCGAGTTGTGCCTGCTGGACGACGCCGGGCAGTTAGCCGCGCCCGGGGCCACCGGCGAGATCGCCATCCGTGGCCCGCAAGTCATGGCCGGCTACTGGCAGCGCCCCGATGAAACGGCCCAGGTCATGACCGCCGACGGCTTCTTCCGCACCGGTGATATCGGCACCGTGGACGAACAAGGTTATTTCCGCGTCGTCGACCGCAAGAAGGACATGATTCTGGTCAGCGGCTTCAACGTCTACCCCAACGAGGTGGAAGACGTGATCACCATGATGGACGGCGTGCTCGAATGCGCGGCGGTCGGCATCGCCGATGCGAAAGCGGGCGAGGCGGTCAAGGTGGCCATCGTGCGCAAGCCAGGCGCCAGCAAGGAAGTCAGCGAAGCCGATGTCCGGGCTTACTGCGAAGCCAATCTGACCGGCTACAAGCGTCCCAAGATCATCGAGTTCCGCAACGAACTGCCCAAGACTCCGGTCGGCAAGATCCTTCGGCGTGAACTACGCGACAAGAACTGAGCTTGTTGTCACTGTGGTTTCTGCCCGGGTGGCGTGCAAGTCCCCTAGAGTCAGGCCTGTCTGGGGGGACTCGTGATGCTTGAACAGGCCTATGTCAAAACCGAGCAAGGCCGCGCAGAGATCAAGGCTCGCGCCCAGCCTCTGTCGCGCAGCGTGCGCAATCTGCTCTTGCTCATCGATGGCAGCAAAAGCGCAGGGCAGTGGTTGGATTTGGTTCAGGGCGCCACGGCCGAAGATCTGGCCTTGCTGATTCAGCAAGGATTGATCGCTCCTGCGGGTCTGTCGGTCGCAGCACCCGTGCGACCAGTTGCGCTGCCCGCCTTGCCCAGTCTGGACCAGCAAGCGCTCTACGCCTTCCTCACCAGCGCGGCTCGCCAGCGTCTGGGCTTGATCAAAGGCTATCGCTGGGTGCTGGATGTCGAGCGCTGTGGCGATCTGGCGGCCATGCAGCAACTGGCCTTGCGCTTTGTCGAGGAAGTGCGCCAGTCGCAAGGTGAGGAGGCTGCTGGCGAGGTGGGCCGAGCGCTCGGCTTGTCGGCCTGAGGCGAGAGATGGGCGCTCTGCGCCCGGGGCTCGGTGAATTCACGGGATGGCAGCGGCGGTAGCGAGGCCTACCATCGCGCGTTCGCCACTCCCGAGAGCCTGAGATGCTTCCATGCTGCTCCTCGCGTCGTCTGGGCCTCTCTCTGGCTCTGCCTGTGCTTTTGCTCATGGCCTTGGGACTGTCTGCCTGTCATCCGGGTGAGCAGCCCGGGCGTACAGCCTTGCCATCGGCAGCTTCTGCGTCCGCTGCAGCCTCTACGGCTGCGGCAGTCGAACGCCTACCCCCTTCGCTGGACGGCATCGCCCTGGCGGCGCCCGACGCGTCTGCCGTGCGCCAGCCCAGCAGCCCGCAGGCCTGGGGCGGTGCGCGCAGCGGCCGTGAGACCACCCTGTCCGACCGCGTGGTGGACTACCAGATCGAGGCCAAGCTCGACCCCGAGGCCCACACCATCGAGGGCAAACAGCGCCTGAGCTGGCGCAACCGCAGCGCCGTGCCCGTGCGCTCCGTCTATCTGCATCTGTACTTGAACGCATTCGAGGGCGAGGGCAGCACCTTCATGAGTGAGCAGCGCCGGCTCGGGTTCTCCTTCCGCAGCGAAGTGCCGGTCAAGAAGGGCGACTGGGGCTTCATCGAGCTGAAGAAGGTGCAGCAGGCTGGTGTGGCCGTGCCCTGGCATTTTGTGCAGCCCGATGGCGGACCGGCCACCGACCGCACCGTGGTGCGCCTGGACCTGCCGCAGGCGGTAGCGCCCGGTGGCAGCACCACGCTGGACATTGATTTCTTCGACCAATTGCCGCGCGTGCTGGCCCGCACCGGCTACTTCGGCAGCTTCCATCTGGTGGGCCAGTGGTTCCCCAAGATCGCCGTGCTGGAACTGCCCGGCGAGCGGGGCGCTTTGGTACCGCGCTGGAACGCGCATGAGTTCCATCTGCACAGCGAGTTTTACGCCGACTTTGGAAGTTATGACGTTCGCATCGATGTGCCCGAGGGCTACACGGTGGGCGCCACCGGCGAGCTGCAGGGCGAGCCGAAGAAGCAGGGTGGGCGTGTTGTCCACCACTACGTGCAAGGCGATGTGCATGACTTCGCCTGGACGGCCGACAAGCGCTTTGCCCCGCCGCTGAAGGCGATCTACGAGGGCGAAGGCAGCCCCAAGGTTCAGGTTCAGGTGCTGTACCCGCCCGAGTACGCCCACAACGCGCCGGTGGTGCTCAAGGCCACGCTGGACGCGCTGGCCTGGTTCTCCAAGACCTTGGGCCCTTACCCCTATCGCACGGTCACGGCCGTGGTGCCGCCCTTCAATGCCAAGGAGGCGGGCGGCATGGAGTACCCGACCTTTTTCACCGCCGACAGCTATGCCGACCAGACCCCCGGCACCTTGTCCCATTTCGGCCAGGAGTTCGTCACCATCCATGAGTTCGGCCATGGCTATTTCTACGGCATCCTGGCTTCCAATGAATTCGAGGAGCCCTTTCTCGACGAGGGCCTGAACGAGTTCTGGGATCAGCGCATGATCCACGCCCGCGGCCAGCGCGCGCCGGTCGCCACGGCCGCGCTCAAGCGTCTGGGCGTGGGTACGACCGTCGATGTGTTTGAGGCCGAACGCCTGGGCGCCGGCCTCAAGGATCCGCCGGATGGCCTGGGCCAGAACAGCTGGCACCGCCATTCCAGCGGCAGCTACGGCAGCGTCTACTCGCGCACCGCCACCGTCCTGCGCGACCTGGAGGCGCAGATCGGCAGCGAGAAGCTCGAGCTGGCTTTCAAGACCTATTACCAGCGCTGGAAGTTCCGTCACCCGAGCACGGCCGACCTGCGCGAGGTGCTGGCCGAGGTCAGCGGCGAGCCGGCCCTGGTGCAGCGCCTGTTCGAGCAGCACATCTACGCCAGCCGCTCGGTCGATGACCGGGTCGAGAGCTTCAAGAGCGTGGAGGAGCTGCCTCTGCTCGGCTTGCAGCTCGGGCCTGATGGCCGGCGCAGCGAGCTGGACAAAGACGCCCGCGCAAAGCAGGTCGACATGCTGCGCGCGCAGTGGAAGAAGGACCATCCAGCGTCTGCCCAGGCCGCGAAAAAGAAGGACCCGCAGACGGGCGAGACTTTGGCCGAGCCCGGCCCCTTCCCCTACCGCACGACCGTGGTGCTGCGCCGGCGCGGTGTGGCCGTGCCGCAGACCCTGCGCGTGCGCTTTGCCGATGGCAGCGTGGAGACGGTGCGCTGGGACGACCAACAGTCCTGGGCCCGCTTCAGCTGGGTCAAGCCGGCCAAGGCCGTGTCCGCCGAGTTGGACCCCGAGCGCCAGCACTACCTGGACCTGAATCAGCTCGACAACAGCCGCACGCTCAAGAGCGATGGCCGGGCCGCCCGCCGCATCGCCAGCGATGCCGGCAGCCTTTTGCAAACCCTTCTCGCCCTGGTGGCCACGCTATGAATATGCCGGCCCTTTTGCCCCCCGTTTCCGATCTGCGCGGCCAGCTGCGCAGCGGCGCCCGCCTGGCCTCGCAGTGGCGTTTGTTGTTGCTCTGGCTGCTGGCCTTGGCCTTGCCCTGGCTGCTCGCCCTGCTGCCACTCTGGCGCGCCCTGGCGGCCCAGCTGGATCAATCGCTGGCCGCGCGAGTGCTGGTGGAGCGCTTCGAGTTGCCGGTCTTGGCCGAAGCGTTGATGGGCCTGGGCCAGAACGGTTTTGGCGCTTCGGCCCTGTTCAGCAGTGTGCTGCTGCTGGCCTTGCTGCTGCCCTGGCTCAGCGGCAGCCTGATCGCTGTGGTGCGCGCACCCCTGCCGCTGGGCTTCCAAGCCTTGCTGCAAGGCGGGCTGCGCGAGTACGGCCGCATGAGCCGGCTCTGGCTCTGGGCGCTGTGCCTGCTCGGTGCCGTGGCGGCCATGGGTGGCGGCTTGATGCACTGGCTGGGCGAAAAGACTGCGCTGATGCAACTGGAGTCCGAGGCCGACCGTTGGAGCCGTGCGGTGCTGCTGTTCACCGGCCTGCTGTTCCTGCTCGTTCATGCCAGCCTGGATGCCGCACGGGCCCGTCTGGCTCTGGAGCCGCAGCGCCGCTCGGTGCTCAAGGCCTGGCGCCTGGCCACGCGCGATCTGTGGCGCCAGCCGCGCCGCTTGCTGGGCTATCTGCTGATCACAGCCCTGGGCCTGCTGGCGGCGGTGCTGATCGGGCTCTTGCGTGCGCAACTGGCTCCTGTGGGCGCGGGCAGCCAATTGCTGGCCTTGGCCTTGGGCCAGTTGTTGGTACTGGCCCTGGTGTGGATGCGCTGTGCGCGTGTGTTCGCGCTGGCGGCGGCCGGGCGGCTGGACTGAAAGAGCAGACCGGAAGGCTGGCACACTGGCGGCTTCTCTTTCGTCTTTTTTCCTGCCATGCCGCCGCGTTTCTATGTCGACCAGCCTCTGGGCCCTTCGTCCAGTGAGCCCAGCGAGCTCAGCCTGCCGCCCAGCGCGGCCCGCCATGTGCAGGTGCTGCGTCTGCAACCGGGCAGCCCGCTGACCCTGTTCGACGGCAGCGGTGCCGAGTGGCAGGCGGAAGTGCTGGCCATGGGCCGCAGCGAGGTGCGTGTGCATCTGCAGGCCCGCCAACTGGTGCAGCGCGAACTGCGCCAGCACATCACCCTGGCCCTGGCCATGCCGGCCAATGACCGCATGGACGGCGTCGTCGAGAAGGCCACTGAGCTGGGTGCAGGTGGCGTCCAGCCCTTGATGAGCGAGCGCTCGGTGCTGCGCCTGAGCGGCGAGCGCGCCGAGAAAAAGCAGGCGCATTGGCGCGGTGTGGTCATCGCCGCCGCCGAGCAATGCGGCCGCACCCGCATTCCTGAGATCGGCGCGGTGCAGTCCCTGGCTTCATGGTTGGCCAGCCTAGGCCCACAGCCGGCCACGCAGCGCCGTTGGCTGCTCAGCCCCACGGCCGCCCAGCCCCTGCAAGCCCTGGCGGCAGCGCAAGCCGAGGCCAGCCACACCCTGGTGCTCAGCGGCCCGGAAGGCGGCCTCAGCCCGGCCGAGGAAGATGCCGCCCGTGCCCAGGGTTTTGCGGCCGTGCAATTGGGCCCGCGCATCCTGCGCGCCGACACGGCGCCGCTGGCGGTGCTGGGCTGGCTGGCCTTGCAAATCGGCTGAGCCCTGGCAGAGCCCAGGTGCGAATCGCGTTCCGGCTCGCCGCGCGCCAGGGCCGCCAGAGCCTATGCTGGCGAGCTCATTTCCTGGGCGCGTCATGAATCTCCAGTTGCTCTTGCTGACCTTGTGCCAGGGCTTGTTCCTGACCAACAACGTCACCTTCATCGCCATCAACGGCCTGGTCGGGCTGGCCCTGGCGCCGCAAGCCTGGATGGCCACCTTGCCGGTCTGTGCCTATGTGGCGGGCGGTGCCCTGTTCGCGCCCCTGGTGGCCCGCAATCAACGCGCCTGGGGCCGCAAGCGCGCTTTTCAGGCCGGTCAGGTGGTTGGCATTCTGAGTTGCGCGCTGGCTGCCTGGGCCGTGGCGCATCAGGCCTTTGCCTGGGTGCTGGTGGCGACGGTGGTGGCCGGCTATTACAACGCCACGGCCTCGCTGTACCGATTCGCTGCCACGGAACTGGTGCCGCCCTCGCACAAGGAGAAAGCCATCTCCTGGGTGCTGGCCGGTGGCATCCTGGGCGCGGTGACGGGCCCCAATCTGGCCAATGCCAGCAAGCAGCTGCTGGACCAGCCTTTTGCCGGTGCCTATCTGGTTCTGGTGGCCGTGGGTCTGCTGGCCCTGGCGGTGCTGAGTCTGATCCGCTTCCCCGCATTGCCAGTGCCCGCGCCGGGCGCGCCGCAGGGGCGCAGCCTGCGCGAGCTGGCACGCCAACCCGTGTTCGTGGTGGCCGTGGCCGCTTGTGCGCTCGGTTATGGGGTGATGAACCTGTTGATGGCCGCCACACCCATCGCCATGGCGCAATGCGGGCTGCCTTTCGACAAGACCGCCCTGGTGCTGGAATGGCATGTGCTGGGCATGTTCGTGCCCAGTTTCTTCACCGGCGCCCTGATCAAGCGCTTCGGAGCGCTGCCGGTGATGGCGGTCGGTGTGCTGCTCAACCTGGCCTGCATCTTGTTTGCACTGTCCGGCCTGGATCTGATGCATTTCCTGGGCGCGCTGCTGACCCTGGGCGTGGGCTGGAACTTCCTCTTCATCGGTGGCACGACCCTGTTCACCGAGGCCTACCGACCCGAGGAAAAGACCCAGGCCCAAGGGGCCATGGACTTCTGCATTTACAGCGTCATGACCCTGACCTCGTTTTCCAGCGGCGCCCTGGTGATGACGGGGGGCTGGTCCTGGATGAACTGGGCCTCCCTGGTGCCTTTGGCGCTGACCGCCCTGGCCTTGATCTGGCTGGCCCGCCAGCCGCGGCTTCAGCCGGCCTGATCGGCCGCTCCGTGCGACGCTGAGCTCAGGGCGATGAGCTCAAAGCTCGGCTTCCCAGGCTCTGGGTGCACAGGTCGGTGAAGAAGCCTTTTTGCAGCGAACCTCGGGCGGTGAGCTGCTGGGTCTGTCCGAGGCGCAGCTCGATGCCGCAGCTGGCGCTGCCTCCGGTCGGCGAGTCGATCTCCACCGAGCGCAAGGCCGGGCCCTGGATCACGCGCAGCACGAGCCAGCGGGTGCGCACGCGTTCGGAGCCCATGCCATTGAACTGCACACGGCTGCTGATCGGCCGCCCTTCGAAGATCAGGTCGGCCGACGCCAGCTCTTCCTTCGGGTCCAGCGGCGGCACTGGGCACTCGCAGGCCGTCGCGATCAGCGGCGCCAAACCGGCGAGCCCGAGCAGGAGCAAACGGCCCAGGAATCGCCCGCCCCTCATGGCTCGGTCTCGCAGCGTTTCAGCCCGCTGCGGCGAATCTGGAAACCGTCCGGCCACAGGGTGTTGGCGTTGTAGCAAGCGCCCTCGAAGCGCGCGCCTTCGAGCCGGCTTGCGCGCAAGTCCAGGTCCAGCAAGAGTGCGCCGCGCAGATCGGCTCCGCGCCAGTCGCTGCCGCGCAAGCTGACCTTCCAGAAGCGCGCCTGTTGCAGATTCGCCTGGCGGAAGTCGCTGCCCTCGAAGTTGCTGTGGTCGATTGCCAGATCGCGCAGGTCGGCGTGCGAGAAATCGCTGTCGCTGAAGTCGCTGTCCGAGACGTTGTAGCCGGCCAGCTTGCGGCCCTGCATCGGCATGCCTCGGCCGGCGAAGTGGCGGAAATTGATGCCGGGACGGCTGGCATAGGCCGGATAGCTGTGGCGCTGCCGGGGCGCATAGGGGAAGCCATCGCTGAGGCCGGTCAGCGGCGCCGTGCCCTCGCAGCCCTGCCACATTGGCAGCAATGGCAGGGCTTGCAGATCGAGCCCGGCGGGGAAGCGGGTCTTGCAATCGATCAGGGTCGGCAGCCAGCGGATCTCGTCCAGCCGCGCCGTCGACAGGTCGGTGCCCCGCAAATCGGCCATGGCGAAGAAGTCGCTGCTGAAACCGGCGAAGGTGGCGCCGCGCAAATCGCTGTGGCTGAAGCGGGCGCCGCGCAGATCAGCGCCATCGAGCTGCGCGCCGCTCAGGTCGACCGCGTCGACCTGACTGTCTTGCCAGTTGCTGTTACTGAGCTGAGCTTGGTGCAGATTCACCGCTTGAAGCTTTGCCTGCGTGAAACGAGCTTGGTTCAGGCGCAGGCCTGACAGATTCAGCTTTCGCAGCTCGCTGTGGCTGAAGTCGACGCCTGACATCGTGGTCACGCTGCCCGCTGGCGGGAAGCGCTCGCTCGGAGCCGCCGCAGCATCGAAGCGGGCGCCCTCGAGCTTGGCGCCGACAAAGCTGCAGTTGTCGAGTTCGGCGCCGCGAAAATCGCTGTCGCGCAGATCGGCAGCGCTGAAATTGAAACCGCGCAAGCGCGCCGATTGGAAGCGGGCTCCACGCAGGTCCTTGCCGGAGAAACTGCCGGCTTCGCCCGGTTCGGCCCGGTAGCCCTGGAGATCCAGCCCCGCCTCTCGGGCCAGCTCGGCATGGCGGCCCAGGCGCATCAGGGCTTCACGGCGGCCACGCCGGGCCGCGGCGCTGTCGGCCTGCTCGGCCAGCACGGCCTCGAAGTCCGCCAGAGCTTGGCCCTGCTGGCCCAGGGCCAATCGGGCTTGCGCCAGGCCCAGCCGGGCTTCGAGCTCGGCTGGCCAGCGCTGCAGCAAGTTCTCGAACACCTGTCGCGCCGGCTCCAAGGACTGCGCTTGCAGCAGGAACTTGCCATAGGCCAGATGCAGGGCTCTATCGTCAGGCTGGGCCTGGATGCGCGCTTGGAAATCGTTGCGTTGGGCCCGGTGCGCCTGCAGCAATTCCGGGCTCGGCCGCATGACGCACAGATCGCTCCAATAGCCGCTGCCGGACTGTCCCAGGGCGACCATCAGCCTTTCGCTGCCGGGCGCGTCGTCGAAACCGCAGGCCGCGCTGCCGCCAGCCGGCGAATCCACCTCGATGACGCGTTCTGTGGCCGGCCCCTTGAAGGATTCGACCATCAGGTAGCGGCCTCGCAGCGTGCGGTCGCGGGCCCAGCCGGCGCTGGTCTGCTGCTCGGCTGTGCTGAGTTCGCGGCTGCTGAGCAGGCGGGCACGTAACACCAGGCTGGCATGGAGGAACGCTTGTTCGTCATTGTTGCTGATGTTGCAGCTGCAGGCCTGTGCGTCCATGAGGGCGCTGCCCAGCAGCAGGGCGACAACGCCTTGACGCAGGCCCCCGAAGCGGCTCAAGGCGCTGGCGACTTGCAAAAGGCCGGTCCTGAGATGGAGCATGGAAGTTGAAGGGCGGGGTGGCGAGGCCGCGAGCCTAGCTTCCGCAAGGCCGCGATCAGTCGACTTGCGCCGAGTCCTGCTCTTCGCCACCGCGCGGTTTGCGCGCCGAGCCCTTGACCATGTCGAAGCGGAACAAGCGGCACTCGATCGGGCCGTTCCACATCGGGAACTTGCGCGATTCCTTCAGGCGCATCTTGCTGGGCAGCTTCATGTCAGGGCAGAGCAGCCAGGCAGTCCAGCCGGCGGCGTTCTGGGTGTAGGCGCGCTTCCAGTGCGCAGCCAGGCGGGGGAAGAAGTCGTCGCCGGCATCGCGCGCTTCGGAGCCGCCGGCATCGCGGCTCATCTGCACATTGCCGGCCTTGCCGCGCACCTCGATGCGCTCGCCGTAGGGCGGGTTCATCAAGATGGTGCCTGGCATGCCCTCGGGCAGCTCGGGTGCCGGGCGTTCGAGCGCATCACCGCCGTTGAACTGGATGTACTGGGCCACGCCGGCGCGCTCGGCATTGCGGCGTGCGAAGTCGACCATGCGGAAGGCCACATCGCTGCAGAAGATGGGCACGGCGGGCGCATGCTCGCGGTCCTTGGCGGCCTGCTTGATGGCCTGCCAGCGGCCACGCAGGGTCACGAAGGGCAGTTGGCGCTCGAAGGCGAAGCGGCGCTGCATGCCGGCGGCCATGCCGCAGGCGATCTGTGCGGCTTCAACGGCGATGGTGCCCGAGCCGCAGCAGGGGTCGTGCAGGGCGCCGCCGGTCTCTGGCGTGCCCTTCCAGCCTGCGGCGGCCAGCATGGCGGCGGCCAGGGTTTCCTTCAGCGGCGCATCGCCCTTGTCCTCGCGCCAGCCGCGCTTGAAGAGCGGTTCGCCCGAGGTATCGATGTAGAGGGTGGCATCGGTTTCGCTGAGGTGCAGCATCACCGGCAGGTCGGGGAAGCGGGTGTCGACGCTGGGCCGCTCGCCGGTGGCATCGCGCAGCACATCGCAGATCGCGTCCTTCACACGCAAGGTGGCGAAGTTGAGGCTGCGTAGGGGCGAGCGCTGGGCCACGGTGTCGACGCGGATGGTCTCGGCCGGTGTGATCCAGTCGCACCAATCGATGCGGCGAGCCAGGGCGTAGATGTCGTCTTCGTGGCGGTAGCCGCCCGAGATCAACTCGATCAGCACGCGCTGGGCCAGCCGGCACTCGAGGTTGAGCTTCATCACGCCTTCAAGATCGCTCTTCAGCGCGATGCCGCCGCGCAGCACCTCGATATGCGTCTTGGGCAGGATGGCCCGCACCTCTTCGTCGAGCAGGCGCTCCACGCCCGAGGGGCAGGAGACGAAGAGGTGGTGCAGGTCTTTGGGGGATTCTTTGGCGGCCATCCCCCGATTGTCCCAGGAATGGCCGCCTCGGCCGGACTCAGGCGCGGCGACGGCGGCTCAAGCCCAGCACGGCCAGCAGGCCCAGGCCCATCAGCAGCCAGGTTTCCGGCTCCGGAACGGCGGCCAGCATGCCTTGGCCGAGCACGCTGTGGGTGACTGCGGTTGGATGGACGCGGTCCCAGAACATATAACCGTCAGGGTTGCTGCAGGTGCTGCCATTGGGCTGGCCGACATAGCCGGTGAAGCAAGCCTCGGTGACATTGCTGAGACCGTACTGGGCGGCGTTGTCGATCAGGTTTTGCTGCGCGCCCAGGGTGTCGAAATAGCGGATGTCGATGCCGGGCAGCGCGCGCAACTGGCCAAGTGCACCGTTCAAACCCTGGTTGAAGCCGAGCGAAAGCAGGTGCAGTTGACCGGCGGCGCCGGAACTGAGGCCGCCCGGGGTCTGGCCCAGGTCGGGCAGGCCTGGCATCAGGAAGTGGCGCGCGCCCAGGCCGTACAGCGTCTGAACGGCGTTGCTGAGGTTCTGGATGGCCGTCTGTGCGGTCGCCTGAGAGTAGCCCTGGTACTGGAAGTCATTGGCGCCACCCCAGAGGAAGTACAGGGCCTGGCTGTCGGCTGCGCCACCACCCAAGCCGGCCTGGAAGGCCCCGACCTGGGACAGCATGCCGGTGTTCTGCAGGGCGGCCGGTGCGCCGGCGGCCACGGCGGCGCCGTTGAGCAAGCCGGTCTGGGCGCCGCCCCAGGCGTAGTCCTGCAGGGTCACGCCCAGGCCTTGGGCCAGATGCTCGATGGCGACCGGCCCGTTGGAGAAGCGGCCCTGGTAGTAGTTGCCGGGCTGCGGCACGGTGCCGCCCGTGGCTTGATAGAAATTGCCCTTGTCCGAGAGGCTGTCGCCGAAGGCGACGATGCGGCTGTAAGCGGGGGTGCTGCTCGAGCTGACGGCCTGCGCTTGCGCGGCAACGCTCAGCGCCAGACCGGCCGTCATCATCAGGGCGGAGGAGGAGACGCTGTGCCAGCGGCGTCGGGAGGCAGAAGTAGCGTTCACGGCAGTCCTTTCAAGTAACAAGCCAAGTCGGCGGCATGATGGCATGCCGTGGCCTGGGAATCACTCGAAATTCGCGTGCGTGTGCACGTTTGGGGCTGGGGTGGGGTGAACAGGTGAACAGGTGAACAGGTGAATCGTGAATCGTGAATCGTGGGGGTGTTGTTCACTCGTTCACCTGTTCACCAGTTCACCAGTTCACCAGTTCACCAGTTCACTTCCACCCTCAGCCCGCCCGCCGCATCGTCGTTGTCCCAATATGCATGCCTTCGCGGTACTTGGCGACGGTGCGGCGGGCGACCTGGATGCCTTGTTCTTCCAACATATTGGCCAGGGCGCTGTCGGACAGGGGCTTGGCCGGGTTCTCGGCGGCGATGAATTGCTTGATCAGCTCGCGCACGGCCGTGCTGGATGCTTCGCCGCCGGCCTCGGTGGACAGGCCCGAGCCGAAGAAGTACTTGAGCTCGTAGGTGCCAAAGGGCGTGGCCATGTACTTGGCCGTGGTCACGCGCGAGATGGTCGACTCATGCAGGCCCAGCTCGTCGGCGATCTCGCGCAGCACCAGCGGCTTCATCGCCACGGCGCCGTGGCTGAAGAAACCTTTCTGGCGCTCGACGATGGCGGTGGAGACGCGCAGGATGGTGTCGAAGCGCTGCTGGATGTTCTTGATGAACCAGCGCGCCTCCTGCAGCGCGCCGCCCAGGGCGCTGTTGCTGATGCCGCCGCGCGTCTGACGCAGGGCATTGGCATAGAGCTCGTTGATGCGCAGCTTGGGCGCGACCTCGGGGTTGATGATGACGCGCAGCTCGCGCCCGACCTTGCGCACGATCACATCGGGAATCACCGCCGGCGCCTGGCCGCGGGCAAAGCGCCGGCCCGGCTTGGGCTCAAGCGCCACGATCAGGGCCTGGGCCTCGCGCAGCAAGGGCTCGTCGGCGCCGGTCAGCAGCATCAGGCGGCGGCTGTCGCGCTTGGCCAGCAGGTCCAGATGCTTTTTGCAGATCATGATGGCGATCACCTGCGGCGCGCTGCGTGGCAGCTGGCGCAGCTGCAGCTCCAGGCACTCGGGCAGATCGCGGGCGCCGACGCCGGCCGGGTCCATATGGTGCAGCCACTTCAGGGCGATGCGCAGGTGGTCGAGCAGGTCCTCGCGTTCGGCCGCGCTGTCCTCGCCGGCGTCGGGGATCAAGGCCTCGGCAATCGACGCCAGGCTGTCTTCCAGCAGGCCGTCCTCGTTCAGGGAATCGATCAGCAGGCGCAGGGCCAGCTGGTCCGATTCGCTCAAGCTCATGCCTGCCATCTGCTGCTGCAGATGTTCTTGCAGGGAGATCTCGGCCGACTCCTGCTCGCTGCGCTCGCCGTCTTCGTCGTTGCTGCCCGAGCCGCTGCCGCTGTTGCTGGGCAGCTCGCGGATGCCGTCGAAATCGTCACCTTCGGTGCCGTTCTCCCAGTCCTCGCGTTCGCTGTTGCCGAAGTCCTCGGCCTTGAGCTCGGGCGTGGCCTCGGCGTCGGCGCCGCCGCCCAGCTCGCGTTCCGCGCCGCTGTCTTCGGCGGCACTGGCCGGGCGCAGCTCGGGCAGCTCGGGCGTGGCGACGGAGAAGTCGTCCTCGGTTTCGAGCAGCGGGTTCTGCGCCAGCATCTGCTCGACTTCCTGGTTCAGTTCCAGGGTGGACAGTTGCAGCAGACGGATCGACTGCTGCAGCTGCGGCGTCAGCGCCAGATGCTGACTCAGGCGAACCTGGAGCGATTGCTTCATGGCCGCAGGCCCGGCGCTGTCAGGAGGCTCGCCATCACATCACATGCGGAAATGTTCGCCGAGATAGACCTTGCGCACATCGGCGTTGGCGACGATCTCGTCCGGCGTGCCCTCGGCCAGCACCGAACCCTCGCTGATGATGTAGGCGCGGTCGCAGATGCCCAGGGTCTCGCGCACATTGTGGTCGGTGATCAGCACGCCGATCTGGCGCGCCTTCAGGAAACCGATGATGCGCTGGATCTCCAGCACCGCGATCGGGTCCACGCCGGCAAAGGGTTCGTCCAACAGGATGAAGCGCGGCTGGGTGGCCAGGGCGCGGGCAATCTCGACGCGGCGGCGTTCACCGCCCGAGAGCGCCGGTGCCGGGCTGTCGCGCAGCTTCTCGATGCTCAGGTCGTGCAGAAGGGCTTCCAGCAGTTCCTTGATGCGCGGCTCTTTCAGCGCGCGGCCCTGCTCGTCGCGCTGCAGTTCCAGCACCGCACGGATGTTTTGTTCCACTGTCAGCTTGCGGAAGATCGAGGCTTCCTGCGGCAGATAGCTCAGCCCCAGGCGGGCGCGCTGGTGGATGGGCAGGTGCTCGACCGACTGGCCGTCGATGCGGATCTCGCCGGCATCGGCGCGCACCAGGCCAACGATCATGTAGAAGCTGGTGGTCTTGCCGGCGCCGTTGGGGCCGAGCAGGCCGACCACCTCGCCGCTGTTGACGCCCAGGTGCACGTTCTTGACCACGCGCCGCACGCCATAGCTTTTGGCCAGTCCTTCCGCCTCGAGGCGGCTGCGCACGCCGGATTCCAGCGCCGACACCGGCGCGTTGTGGGGGCCGGCGCTCATGGCGTCTTGCGCGGGCTGAGGCTGGTGCTCGGCTTGAGCTGGATGCCCGAGGCCGGCGTGGCGGCGGGCTCCGAGGCCGCGCCGCGCGGCATCATCACCACGCGCACACGGCCGCTCGGGTGGGGCGAACTCTGGCCGCCTTCCAAGGTGAACACCTCGCTGCGGTTGTCGAACAGGATGACCGCGCCGGTCACCTCGTCGGCCACGGTCGTGCCTTGCAGGCGCCGCACCACGGCGTTGCCGATGAAGCGCACGGTGTCGCTGCGGGTGTCGTATTCGAGCTGGTCGGCCAGGCCTTCGATGGCCTCGCCCGGGATGTCGCGCGCCTGGCGGAAGCTGACCTGCTTGCCGGTCTGGCCATTGGCATAGACCTGGTGGTAGCCGTCGCCGGTCTCGCGCACATCGAGCTTCTCGGCGCGCAGCACCAAGCTGCCCTTGCTCAGCACCACATCACCGTTGAACTCGGTGCGCTGCTTGGCGATCTCGACGCTGCCGCCGTTCTTGGAGGAAATATTGAGCGGCTTGCCGCGGTCGGCCTTCTCGGCCTGGGCTGCGCCGGCGGCCAGGCCCAGGACCAGGGTCGCCAGCAGGCCGGGCAGGGCGGTGGAACGCGAGGACAGCTTCATGGGCACAGGGGTTCGGTCAGGCAAGGGCGTGGACGCCGACGGGTGGCGGCACAAATCTTGCAGACCATTCTAGTACGCGCCCCGCTATGCCGGGCTCGTAGAGTCGCTGCGCGCGAGGAACGGCCCTCAGGCCTTGCCGCTGCGCAGTTGCTGGATCAGCTGGTTCGTCAAAGCCAGGGCCGCTTGCCCGCCCACTTGCGGGTTCTGCCCTGGGGCGGCCATGCTGGGGCTGGTCAGGAAGCGGCCGCCAATACCGATCGCCGGCACGGTGTCGGCGCGGTAGGACGCCGCCAGCTTTGCTGATTGGGCCGGGCGGCCCTGGGCGCTGAAGGAATTGAAGGCAGCCGTGAACTTGGCCTCGTCCAGGCCCAGGCTGACGGCAAACTTGGTGATGGCTTTTTCGTCGCTGAGGTCCAGATGTTGGACATGGATGGCCTTGAACACGGACTCGTGAAAGTCCCCGATTCGGCCCAGGGTCTCCAGGGCAAACATCAAGCGCTGGTGCAACTTGTGCATGGCGCCCACGCCGACATGGACCCGACGGAAGCTGACATCGGCCGGCAACTGTTTGGCCCAGGCTGACACCAGCGGGTCGAAGGCGAAGCAGTGCGGGCAGGTGTAGAGGAAGAACTCATACACCTCGATCTTGCCCGGCGTGGCCGGCAAGGGCTGTGCCAGGCGCAGGTACTGCTTGCCTTCGACCGGCGCAGCGCCTTGAGCCTGGCTCAGGGCCGGCAGGCCGGTGGCGGCCAGGCAAACGGAGAAGTCACGGCGGGAGATCGGTTTCATCGCTTCGCAGGGGGCAGGTGTTGAGATCGGGCGTCCGGGCGTCCAGCCCTCAGGCCTTGGCGGCGCGGGCCAGCTGGATCAAGTGATCGGCCACGGCCAGGGCTCGGCGCCCGTTGGCCACTTCGGCTTCGCCACGGACGCCGGCGATCGAAGGCGAGGTCAGGTAGCGGCCGCCAATGCCCAGCGCCGGCACGCCGTCGATGCGGTAAGCCTCGGACAGCTTGGCTCCCTGGCCGGCCTTGGTGACCACGCCGAAAGCGTTGAAAGCATCCTTGAACTTGGCACCGTCCACGCCCATGCGCACCACCAGCTCGGTGAGGCTTTTCTCGTCGTTGAGCTCGAGGCGCTCAACGTGGAAGGCATTGAAAATCTTGTCCTGCAGCTCGGCGGCCTTGCCCAGGGCTTCCAGGGCGTAGAACAGGCGCTGGTGCAGCTTGATCATGGCGTTGAAGCCGACATGGACGCGGCGAAAGGCGACATCGGCCGGCAGCTGCTTGATCCAGGGCGCCAGCACCGGCTCGAAAGCAAAGCAATGCGGGCAGCCGTACCAGAAGAACTCCACCACCTCGATCTTGCCCGGCACGGCCACGGGCAGGGCCTGGGCCAGGGTCTGGAACTTGCCGGCAAAGGGGTCGGTTTGTGCCAAGGCCAGCTGCGGGGCCAGGCTCAGGCCGCCCAAAGCCAGAGGAGTCGACAACAGGGCAGAAAACTCGCGACGTTTCATCATCTTCTTCTCGTTCATCTCGGTGGACAAAAAGGGGCCGCAGCCCCGAGTATTGGGGCGAAAACTCAGCGTTTAACGCCGACCAGATTGGCTTCGATGCCGGCCGCTTCGATCTTGCGCTGCAGGCCTTCGGCTTCATCGCGGCTGTCGATGGGGCCGATGCGCACACGGAAGACCGTGCGGCCCGATTGTTCTTTCTCCATGACCTTGGCGCTGAAGCCCAGCAAGGCCAGACGAGCGCGCTGCTGCTCGGCGTCCTCGTTCTTCACATAGGCGCCGGCCTGCACGAAGTAGAGATTGGGGTCGGCGGCGGCCGCAGCAGCACTGGCGGCGGCAGCCTTGGCTTCGGCCTTCTTGTCGGCCGCTTTGTCAGCGGCTTTCTCGGGGGCCTTGTCCGCAGCCTTGGGAGCGGCTGCCGAGGCGCTTGGCGCTGGAGGGGCCACCGCCGGCGCCGTGCTTGCCGGTGCGGCGACCTGCGCAGGTGCGGCCGGTGCCGGCGCGCCGCTGACCACACCGCTGGCCTTCACGCCGGCCTTGCCGGCCAGGGGAGCGTTGGGGTCCCAGTTCTTGTTGCGCTGGGCTTCGGCCGCGTCCTGCTCGGCCGTGCGCTGCGGCACCTTGTCGATGAAGGGGATGGGCACCTTGGCGATGTAGAGCGCCACGCCCAGCGCCACGGCCAGACCCAGCAGCAAGCCGACGATCAAGCCGAGGACAAAGCCACCCCGTTGTTGTTTGCTTTTGTTTTTGTTGCTGCTGCCAGATTGAGCCGTGCTCATGCCTTCTCCGTCGCTTCAGGAATTGCTTCGCGGGACATCACCTCGGGTGCGCTGACGCCCAGAACGGCCAGGGCATTGCGCAACACCTGGCGCGTGGCGGCCAGCAAGGCCACCCGCGCCGCACTCAGCTCGGGCGCCTGGTCCAACACGCGCTCAGCCGCATAGTAGCTGTGATAGCTGGCCGCCAAGTCGCGCAGGTAGAAGGCCACGTCATGCGGGGCCAGGCCGGCTGCGGCGCCAGACAGCATGGCCGGGTACTCGGCCAGCTTGAGCATCAGGGCGGCTTCGGTCGGGGCGCTCAGCAGGCTCAGGTCGGCGCTGGCCAGGGCCGTCTCGTCACCGCCGCGGGCCACCCAGTTGCGGATCACCGAGCAAATGCGGGCGTGCGCATACTGGACGTAGAACACCGGGTTCTCGTCGTTTTGCTTCAGGGCCAGGTCGACGTCGAAGATGAATTCCGTGTCGGCCTTGCGGCCAATCAGGAAGAAGCGCACGGCGTCGCGGCTGGTCCAGTCGATCAGGTCACGCAGGGTCACGTAGGAGCCGGCGCGCTTGGAGATCTTGACCTCCTCGCCGCCCTTCATCACGGTGACCATCTTGTGCAGGATGTAATCGGGGAAGCCCTGCGGGATGCCGACATCGGCCGCCTGCAGGCCACCGCGCACGCGGGCAATGGTGCCGTGGTGGTCGCTGCCCTGGACATTGATGCACTTGCTGTAGCCGCGCTGGAACTTGTCGATGTGATAGGCCACATCGGGCACGAAGTAGGTGTAGCCCCCTTCGCTCTTGCGCATCACGCGGTCTTTGTCGTCGCCGTAGTCGGTCGTGCGCAGCCAGAGCGCGCCGCCCTCTTCGAAGGTCTTGCCCTTGGCGATCAGCTTGGCCACGGTGTCCTCGACCCGGCCGCTGCTGTAGAGGCTGGATTCCAGGAAGTAGCTGTCGAACTTCAGGCCGAAGGCCTGCAGGTCCAGGTCTTGTTCGTGGCGCAGGTAGGCGACGGCGAACTGGCGGATGCTGTCCAGGTCTTCGATATCGCCCGAGGCCGTGAACTGGCGGTCATCGGCCACCACGGTCTGCTTGGCCAGGAAGGCGTCGGCGATGTCCTGGATGTAGTCGCCGTTGTAGGCGCTTTCCGGCCAGCCGGCGTCACCGGGCTTGAGCCCTTTCAGGCGGCATTGGGTCGAGTTCGCGAGGGTGGCGATCTGCACGCCGGCGTCGTTGTAATAGAACTCGCGCGTGACTTGCGCGCCCTGGGTCTTGAACAGGCTGCACAAGGCGTCGCCGAGCGCGGCCTGGCGGGCATGGCCGACATGGAGCGGGCCGGTCGGGTTGGCCGAGACGAACTCGACCATCACATGTTGTGCCGTGGCCGGCTGCTGGCCGAAGGCTGCGGTGGCCGACAGCACTTCGCTGACCACGGCCTGCTTGGCCGCGGCACTCAGGCGGATGTTGATGAAGCCGGGGCCGGCAATTTCCAGGCCGGTGACCCAGCGAGCGAAGGCCGGGCGGCGCTGCAAGGCCTCGATCAAGGCCTGGGCGAGCTCGCGCGGGTTCTTTTTCAGCGGTCGCGCCAGCTGCATGGCGGCCGTGCAAGCGAAATCGCCATGGGCGGCTTGCTTGGGGGATTCGAAGGCGGCAACCAGGTCGGTGCCGGGGCTGAGTTCTTGAATGGCTTCGGCCAGGGCGGCGAGCAATTCTTGCTTGGCTTGGATCATGGGGGGAATTCTACGGGCGGGGGCGGGGCAAGGGGTGTGGGGGTGAACAGGTGAACGGGTGAACGGGTGAACGGGTGAACGGGTGAACGGGTGAATCGTGAATCGTGAATCGTGAATCGTGAATCGTGAATCGTCGGGCTTGGGGCTTGGGTGCGTGCATTTGCTTGCAATTGGGGCGGGCTGGGGCAACTTATGATGTTCGGCATGTCTTTGGATTCAGACCTCGCCTTCGAGAGCGCTGCCGATCTGCCTGCCCATATCGGCAAGTACAAGGTGCTGCGTCGGCTCGGCGAGGGTGCCACCAGCGATGTCTTTCTCGCGGTGGACGAGTTCCATCGCAACGAGGTGGCCATCAAACGCATGCGCGCCTGGGCCGCGGTCAGCCGCGCTGGCCATGGCAGCGACTTCGGCCTGCGCTTCTATGCCGCTGAGGCGGCGCTGGCCGGGCGGCTGCAGCACCCGAATGTGGTGCAGATCCTTGACGCCGTGCCTGAGGAAGACTCGCCCTATCTGGTCATGGAGTACGTGCCTGGCGTCACGCTCAAGCATTTCTGCCGCAGCGACCGCCTGCTGCCCCTGGATCAAATCGTCGAGCTGGGCTTCAAATGCGCCATGGCGCTGTCCTATGTGTTCCGCCAGGGGCTGATCCACCGCGATGTCAAACCGGCCAATCTGCTGGCCGTGCTCGATGCCCAAGGCCAGGTCACCGATGTGAAGGTCAGCGATTTCGGCAGCGCCCTGAATTTGCGCTCCGACTCGACCCAGGTGCACCGGGTCGGCTCCCTGGCCTATATGCCGCCCGAGCAGATCGAGGGCGGCGATGTCGATTGCCGTGCCGACATCTACGCCCTCGGTGCCGTGCTCTACCACCTGGTGGCCGGCCGTGCGCCCTTTGATGCGCCCAGCCAGATGGCGTTGATGCACCAGATTTACCACCAGGCGCCGCCGCCCTTGCAGGGCTTGCGTGGCGGCGTGACGCCGGAGCTGGAGGCTGTCATCCTGAAGGCCCTGGCCAAGCACCCCCAGGAGCGTTATGCCGACTGGGAAGCCTTCGGCAAGGCCTTGTCCGAGCTGGTGTCCAAGCAGCTGGTGCCGCTGGCGCGGCTCTACGAGGTCAAGGATTCCGAGCGCTTCAATATGCTGCGCGAACTCGAGTTCTTCGCCGATTTCGGCGATGTGGAACTCTGGGAAGTGGTGCACCGCGCGCGCTGGCGGCGCTTTCCGCTCGACCATGCGCTCTACAAGCGCGGCCAGGAGGGCAACACCTTCCACATCCTGGCCCAGGGTGCGGTCGATGTGTACCGCGACGGCAACAAGGTCGCCAGCCTCGGCCAGGGCACCTCGGTCGGCGAGATGGCCTATCTGGCGCCTAACCCCGATCTTCGGCGCCACAGCGCCGATGTGCGGGTCAGCGAGGTCTGCATCACCATCTCCTTCACGCCGGAGTCCCTGGGTTTGTTGAGCCCGGAATGCCAGCATCGCTTCGACCGCGCCTTCATCCAGGTGCTGGTGCGGCGCCTCCATGCCGCGCATGAGTCCATGGCGCATCCGCGCCGCATCATGTAAACCCGTCTTGAGCCTGTCGCATGGTCGTGCTGGAATCAAGCGCGGCGGCGGCGCTCGCCATTTCCCCTTAGCCCTTGAAGGATTCCCTCACATGAAGACGAAGCTGATTCACCTCCTGGCCCTGGGCCTGATGACCTTTGCTGGCCTGGCCCAAGCGGCGATGACGATGCCCTCCTGCGATGCCCAGGCCAGCGAGAAGAAGTTGGCCGGCGCGGCCAAAACCAGCTTCCTGAAGAAGTGCAATGCCGACATGCCGGCAGCTGCAGCGTCTGCCGCGGGCAATGCGTCCTGTGATGCCGCTGCCGCTGAGAAAAAGCTGGCCGGTGCCGCCAAGAACAGTTTCCTGAAGAAGTGCAATGCCGACAGTGGCGCGGCTGAAGCGGCAGCGCCCAGCGATGCACAAGCGGCCTGTGCCGCCAAGGCGGCCGAGAAGAAGCTGGCCGGTGCGGCCAAGAACAGCTTCACCAAGAAGTGCGTGGCGGACGCGGCCGGCAAGTAAGACGACTCAGTGGCGGCCGGGCCGCGGGCTGGGCCGCCAGCTTTCGGCCGCCTGGGGCGTCAGTTTTTTGCCGCGTCCGCTCTGAAAGCGGCCTTAGGCTCTATGCTGCGACATCGCAGTGATCGCCCGGCAGGGTCTGCTTCATGAACGGACAAGCGGCAAGGCTTGTGCCCGCGTCGGGCACGGAACCGGGTTCAATGGCCTTGCGGCAACGTGCCGAGGCCGCTGTGCATGCTGCGGCAGGGGCGCTTCCAGTGCTTGACTCACCTGCCCGAGCCCTGCAGCTGCAAGGCGCCGAGGCCGTCTTGCATGAGTTGCAGGTTCACCAGATCGAGCTGGAGCTGCAGAACGAGGAGTTGCTCCGCACCCAGCAGGACTTGAGCGAGGCGCGGGCCCGTTACTTCGATCTCTATGACCTGGCGCCCATGGGTTTGTGCAGCACGGACGAGCATGGCTCGATCTTTGAAGCCAATATGGGTCTGGGCCACTTGCTTGGGCGCAGCAGTGCCAGCTTGTGCGGGCAGAAGCTGGAGCAGTTCATCTGCGACGGCGACCAGGACACCTATCACCGCTACCGACTCCAATTGGGGCGGTCCGAGGCCGAGCCTGCCTGTGAGCTGCGTCTGCGCCTGGAGCATGGCTCCATGCGCTGGGTTCAGCTGCAGGCCGTGGCCATGCTCGACGCTCGCGGCCAGCCGCAGCTGCGCCTGGCTTTGATGGACATTGACCAGCGCAAGCGGGCCGAAGCCGACCGCGTGCTGGCCGCCAGCATGTTCGACCATGCCGGCGAAGGCATCTTGGTCACCTCGGCCCAGGGCGAGATCGTGGCCGTCAACCAGGCCTTCACCCGCATCTCCGGCTACGAAGCCGCCGAGGTGCTGGGCCGCAATCCTCGCCTCCTGAGCAGCGGGCGCCATGGCCCGGACTTCTTTGCCCATATGTGGTCGCAGCTGCAGCGCGATGGCTCCGTGCAGTTGGAGATGTGGAACCGCCACAAGTCGGGCAGTATGTATGCGGTGACGCAGACCATCAGCGCGGTGCGAGGCTCGGGCGGCGCCATCCAGAACTATGTGGGTCTGTTCTCCGACATCACCCATCTGCAGGAGCAGGAAGTCAAGCTGCAGCGCCTGACCCACTATGACCCCTTGACCCAGCTGCCCAACCGCCTCTTGCTGGCCGAGCGTCTGCAGCAAGCCATGGCGCAGGCTCAGCTTCAGGGGCGTTTGCTGGCGGTGGTGTTTCTCGATCTCGATGGTTTCAAGGCGGTGAATGACAGCCATGGGCACGAGGTCGGCGACCAGATGCTGATCGCCGTGGCCGAAGCCATGAAACTGACCCTGCGCGAAGGCGACACCTTGGCGCGCCTCGGGGGTGATGAGTTCGTGGCCGTGCTGGGCGATTTGGCCACGGTGGCCGAGGCCCAGCCCTTGCTGCAGCAGTTACTGGAGGCCAGTGCGCTGCCGCTGAGCGTTGCCGGGCAGACCTTGCAGGTATCAGCCAGCCTGGGCGTGACCTTCTTCCCTCAGGATGAAGAGATGGACGCCGACCAACTGCTGCGCCAAGCCGACCAGGCCATGTACCAGGCCAAGCTGGCCGGCAAGAACCGCATGCATCTCTTCGATGCCCAGCATGACCGCAGCGTGCGCGGCCACCACGAAAGCGTGCAGCGCATCGCGCAGGCGCTCGCGGCCGGCGAATTCGTTCTGTACTTCCAGCCCAAGGTGGACATGGTGGCCGGCCATGTGGTGGGCGCCGAAGCCTTGATCCGCTGGCAGCACCCAGAGCGCGGCCTGCTGCCACCGGCGGTGTTCCTGCCAGTGATCGAGGACCATGCGCTGGCGATCGAGCTCGGTGAATGGGTGATCGACCAGGCTTTGCGGCAGGTCGCCGCCTGGCAAAGCGAGGGGCTGGCCTTGCCGGTCAGCGTCAATATCGGTGCCCGGCAGTTGCAGCAGGCCGAT
This sequence comes from Paucibacter sp. DJ2R-2, assembly GCF_025717675.1. Classification (GTDB taxonomy): domain Bacteria; phylum Pseudomonadota; class Gammaproteobacteria; order Burkholderiales; family Burkholderiaceae_C; genus Paucibacter_A. Next base: position 1,043,920 of record NZ_JAJIRT010000001.1, on the reverse strand, counting down.
TTTGTCGAGCGGCTGCAGCGCTTGTTGACTCGCCACGCCGAGGTAGCGCCAGGCCTGCTGGAGCTGGAGGTGCTGGAAACCAGCGCCATCGAAGACATCACCCACGTCACCCGCCTGATCGCCGAATGCAAGGCCCTGGGCGTGCGTTTCGCCCTCGACGACTTTGGTACCGGCTATTCCTCGCTGACCTACCTCAAGCGCCTGCCGGTGGCCCAGCTCAAGATCGACCAGAGTTTTGTGCGCGATATGTTGGACAACCCGGTCGACATCTCGATCCTGCAGGGTGTGATTGGCATGGCCCGCGCTTTCGGTTGCGAGGTGATCGCCGAGGGTGTGGAGACCGTGGCGCATGGCGCCGTGCTGGTTCAGCTCGGCTGTCATCTGGCCCAGGGCTATGGCATTGCCAGGCCCATGCCGGCCGCTGCCTTGCCGGTCTGGATGGCTGACTGGCGCCCCGATGCCAGCTGGCTGGCGGCCGCGCAGCCAGCCGGATGAGGTTTCAGCCCGCCGCCCCTGGGCCGGCCGCGCGCCAGAAGCCTGGGTCGGCATAGCGCAGCTTCAGGAAGTCCACCCACAGGCGCACACGCAAGGGCAGGTGCTTGGCCTGTGGGAACAGGGCGTAAATGCCGTTGGGCGGCGCGGCAAAAGTGTCGAGCACGCTGAGCAGGCGCCCGGCCGCGATATCGCCCTCGACCTCCCAGGTGCTGCGCCAGGCCAAGCCCAGGCCGGCCAGGCACCAGTCGTGCAAGACCTGGCCGTCGCTGCAGTCGAGCCGGCCATTGGGGCGCAGATGCTGGACGGCGCCGTCGATGACAAAGGCCCAGCCGCGCGTCTGGCTGGCGTCCGAGCTCAGGGTCAGGCAGGCATGCCGGGCGAGTTCGGAAGGGTGCTGGGGAATGCCGGCGCGCTTGAGGTAGGCCGGCGTGGCCACGCACAGGCGGCGGTTGTCGGCCAGGCGCACGCTGATCAGGCTGGAATCGGGCAGGTCGCCGACGCGCACCGCGCAGTCGAAGCCTTCGGCGCCGATGTCCACCACCCGGTCGCTCAGATTGAGTGAAACGCTGACGTCGGGGTGGCCGGCCAGGAACTCGGGCAGCAAGGGCGCCACGTGGCGGCGGCCGAAGCCGGCCGGCGCGGTGATGCGCAAATGGCCGCTGGCCTTGACGCCGCCGGCGCTGACGCTGGCTTCCGCGCTGTTGAACTCGGTCAGCAGACGCTGGCAGTCTTCCAAAAAGGCACTGCCTTCATGGGTCAAGCTGATACGCCGGGTGGTGCGCAGCAGCAGTTTCACGCCCAGCCTGGCCTCGAGCGCGTCGATGCGCCGCCCCATCACCGCCGGCGCCACACCTTCCAGCTGCGCCGCCGCGGTCAAGCTGCCTTTGCTGGCCACGGAAACGAAGGATTCAATTTGCTTGAGGCGGTCCATGGACTCGATTCTGCTATTTGGTGCCGTTAAAAACAAACGGAGCCAGTCTATTCGTGCAAATTCTGCAGGTATTCCATCTGAGCGAGGTAGGGAATCAGGTCTTGGTTTTGCTCTAAATTGGCAAGCAATTGCTGCAGGTATGGCCCCTTGCCTGCGTACCGTATCGAAATTCCCCCATCTCCCCAACTTGCATCCGGAAGGGTTTCTCATGAAAGCCAGCTCTCGCAACTCCATCCACGGCCTCCAGGTCGCCACCGAGCTGTTCCGTTTTGTCGAAGACCGGGTGCTGCCCGGTACCGGCATCAGCAGCGAACGCTTCTGGGCCGGCTTTGACGCCATCGTCCGGGATCTGGCACCCAAAAACCTGGCCTTGCTGGCCGAACGTGAGCGCCTGCAAGTGGCGCTTGATGACTGGCACCGCGCCCATCCGGGGCCGATCCAGGACATGCCGGCCTACCGGGCGTTCCTGGAACAGATCGGCTACCTGGTCCCGCCGCCCGGTGCAGTGCAGGTGAGTACCGCTCATGTCGATGCGGAGCTGGCGCTGCAGGCCGGCCCTCAGCTGGTCGTGCCCATCCTCAATGCACGTTATGCCCTCAATGCCGCCAATGCGCGCTGGGGCTCGCTGTATGACGCCCTCTACGGCTCCGATGCGATTTCCGAAAGCGGCGGCGCCGAGCGTGCCGGCGCCTACAACCCGGTGCGCGGCGCCCAGGTGATTGCCTATGCACGCCAGGTGCTGGACCAGGCCGCGCCCTTGGCCGGTGCTTCGCACACCCAGGCCAAGAGCTACCAAGTGGACGGTGGCCGCCTGCTCGTCGGCTTGATCGACGGTTCCAGCACCGGCCTGGTCGACCCCGCGCAGTTCGTTGGCTATCAGGGCGATGCAGCGGCGCCGCGTTCGGTGCTGCTGCGTCACAACGGCCTGCATCTGGACCTCCAGATCGACCGCAGAACCGCCATCGGCGCCAGCGACGCGGCCGGCATCAGCGATCTGGTGCTGGAAGCGGCCCTGTCCACCATCCTCGACCTGGAAGATTCGGTGGCCGTGGTCGACGCAGAAGACAAGGTGCTGGCCTATGGCAACTGGCTGGGCATCTTGCAAGGCACGCTGAGCGAGGAGCTGAGCAAGAACGGCAAGACCATCACCCGCCGCCTCAACCCGGACCGGGTCTACACGGCGCCAGACGGTGGCAGCTTGAGCCTGCATGGCCGTTCGTTGATGTTCGTGCGCAATGTCGGCCACTTGATGAGCAACCCGGCCATTCTGTATGGCGAGGGCCAGGAGATCCCCGAAGGCATCATGGATGCCGTCATCACGACCACCATCGCCCTGCATGATCTGCAGAGCGAGGCCGGCCGGGCCATCCGCAATTCGCGCGCCGGCTCCATCTACATCGTCAAGCCCAAGATGCACGGCCCCGCCGAGGTCGCTTTTGCGGCTGAGCTGTTCGCCCGCGTCGAGCAGATGCTGGGCTTGCCGGACAGCACGGTCAAGCTGGGCATCATGGACGAGGAGCGCCGCACCAGCGTCAACCTCAAGGCCTGCATTGCTGCGGCCGGCAGCCGCGTGGCTTTCATCAACACCGGCTTCCTCGACCGCACCGGCGACGAGATGCACACCGCCATGCAAGCCGGCCCCATGTTCCGCAAGGGTGATATGAAGACCAGCGCCTGGATCCAGGCCTATGAGCGCAGCAATGTGTTGACCGGCCTGAGCTGCGGCTTGCGCGGCCGGGCCCAGATCGGCAAGGGCATGTGGGCCATGCCGGACCTGATGGCCGCCATGCTTGAACAGAAGATCGCCCACCCCAAGGCCGGCGCCAACACCGCCTGGGTGCCTTCGCCGACGGCCGCCACCCTGCATGCCCTGCATTACCACCAGGTGAATGTGCAGGCAGTGCAGAAGGAGTTGGAGGCCATCGATGCCGACGCCGAACGCGGCGCCATCCTCGACCGACTCTTGCAGATCCCGGTGGTCGCGCAGGCGAACTGGAGCGCTGCCGAGGTGCAGCAGGAGCTGGACAACAACGCCCAGGGCATTCTGGGTTATGTGGTGCGCTGGGTTGACCAGGGCGTGGGCTGCTCCAAGGTGCCCGACATCCACAACATCGGCCTGATGGAAGACCGCGCCACCTTGCGCATCTCCAGCCAGCACATTGCCAACTGGCTGCATCACGGCGTGACCCATGCCGCCCAGGTGCACGAAACCTTCCAGCGCATGGCGGCGGTGGTGGACGGCCAGAACGCGGGCGACCCGGCCTACCAGCCCATGGCCGGCCACTTCGAGAGTTCGGCCGCCTACCGTGCGGCCCTGGATCTGGTGTTCAAGGGCTTGGAGCAACCGAGCGGCTACACCGAGCCGCTGTTGCATGCCTGGCGTTTGCGCGTCAAGGCCGGCCAAGTCTGAGTCCCCTGCAGAACTGTTGCACCCACAAAAAAGGCGGGCCCGAGGGCCCGCCTTTTGCATGGTTCGCCGCCCCGCTGGGGCGGACCCGCCGGATCAGAAAGTAGCTTGCGCGCTGAAGGTGAAGCGACGACCGATCACGTCGTACACACCCGGGAAGGTGTTGCCATAGTTGGAGGCACCAGGGCCCACACCGGTGGCGGTGAACGGGGGCTGCTTGTCGAAGAGATTGTTGACCGTCAGCGAAAGCTTGACGTTCTTCATCGCTTGCCATGAGCCATTCAGGTCGATGTAGCTGACAGCCTTGAGCTTGGTGTACTCAGCCTTGTTGGCCGCGACCTTGTCCTGCTGGATCTCCGACTCGCCGATATAGCGCCAGTTGTAGCCCAGCGAGTAGTCGCCGAAGGTCCAGGTGGCGCGCTGGCTGAAACGGGTCTTGGCGTAAGGCGTACCCACGTCCGTGCCGTAGTAGCCGGCTTGCTCCAGGGTCGCCACCGAAGGCAGGGACTTGAAGTCGGCCTTGTTCAGCAGGCTCAGCTGCAGCGTGAAGTCGATGCGGCCCATCTTGGGTGCACCCAGGCTCTTCAGGTTCAGGCGGTAAGAGCCGCCGATGTCCACGCCAGAGAAGTCATAAGCACCCAGATTGGAGGACTGTGTGACCACGCCCTTGCTGCCCGTGCCATTCAGACCGCCGTTCAGCGGGTCGCGCTGGATGGCCTGGCAGAAGACGTTGTTGGTCAGACCGGGGTTCAGCTTGATGTCGTAGCAGCCATTGATCACTTGACCGGCGGTGGCGCTGGAAACGCCTTCGCTGATCTTGATGCGCCAGTAGTCCAGGTTCAGGGACAGGTTGTCGATGAACGCCGGCTCCCAGACCACGCCCAGGGTGGTGGTGTTGGCCTTTTCCGGGCCCAGGCTGGGGTTGCCGCCGCCGGTGTTGTTGATCTGGCTGGACGACGGTGCGGCCACATTGCCGATCTGGGCCACTGGCACGCCGGTCAGCTGGCACACATTGGTCAGGGTGCCGGCCTTGCCTGCGTCGGCTGCGTTGATTTCCTTGCCTTGGCAGGGATCCTTGGCCAGCGTGGCCAGGCCCGTGGTCACCGGAGCGTAGAGCTCATTGATGTTGGGTGCGCGTGTGGCGCGCTGGCGCTCGCCACGGAAACGCAGGCCCTTCATCGGGGTCCAGTCCAGGCCACCCTTCCAGCTGCCATAGCTCTGGCTTTCGCCGGTCGAGGTGGACAGCTTGGTTTCGCGGTAGCCGGCACCCAGGTTCAGCGATTGCACCAGCGGCAGGTTCTGCAGCAGGGGCAGGTTCGCTTCCATATAGGTTTCGGTGAAGTTCAGCTTGCCGCTGCGGTCCGGGGTCGGAGCGCCGCTGCCCAGCAGTTCGCCCTGGGTCTGCACCACGGCGTCAGAGGCATTGGCGCCGAACACAGTGCGCTTTTCCATACCGAGCGCCAGGCCCAGCGGTGCGCGCGCCCAAGGGCTCTTGGCGAAAGCCACTTCACCGTTGGCGGCCAGCGAGGTGACCTGCTGCTCCACACGGGTGGTTTGGAAGGTCGGCGTCGAGATGAAGGCCAGCATGGCCGGCGTGATGCTGCCGGCGGCGCCGAACACGTTCAAGGGCACGCAGCCGCCGGTGGTGACCGTGCAGCCGTTGGCGTTGGTGGCGCGCAGGGCTTGCTGGGTCTTGGTGGCCGAGAAGCCATTGCCGGTACGCTGGGTCTGGTCCGAACGGCCCGACTGGTAGTAGGTGTCGTAGCTCCAGCTGTCCAGCATCGGGATGTCGCCACGCAGGCCGACGGTGTACTGGGTTGTGGTGTTGTCGTAGCTGTAAATACGCGGGCCGGCTTCGACGAAGCGGCGGGCGATATTCATGCGCACTTCCTTCGTGCCGCCGGCCACGCAGTCGGCTGCGGCGATGGCGTAGGCCGCGCACAGCTGGGTGCGCACCTTGTCGGTGATGAAGGGGTTGCCGATAGGCACATTGAAGGCGGCGCCGAAGGTGCCCGAGGGCGCCAGGTTCAGCGTCACATTGCTGCGCGTGTGGAACAGCTCGGCATAGGCTTCCGCGTTGTCATTGATGCGGAAGTGGCCCAGCGCCGTCGCTTGCGTGCGGGTCAGCGGGGTTTCGAAGTAGTTCGGCGGGTTGGTGTTGTAAGCATCTTCGGTGCCGCCGACTGCGCGCAGCAGACCGGTGGTCGCGTCGATGACGCGGCCGCCGGCGATCGGTGCCGGCATGCCGGAGAACTGAGCCGGTGCAGCCGTGCCCGAGAAGCCGCCGGGGTTGCCGGTGGCCGAGCTGATCACGATTTGCGAGTAGTCGCGGTCGGCCAGGCGCAGGGGGTCGGTCTTGGTGGTGCCGATGTGCAGGGCCACATTGCCGCGGCCATCGGCCAGGTTGGCACCCATGGTGATGTCGTTCTTGCGACGACCGGCATCACCTTGTTCGGAAATGCTGTACAGGGTGGTGGCTTCAATGCCAGTGAAGTTGCGCTTGGTCACGAAGTTGACCACGCCGGACACGGCGTCAGCACCGTACACGGCGGAGGCGCCGCCGGTCACCAGGTCGACGCGCTCCAGCAGCGAGACCGGCACGTTGTTGGTGTCAACCACACCGCCCAGATTGGCGGGCACGAAGCGCTTGCCGTTGAACAGCACCAGGGTGCGGTTCGAACCCAGACCACGCAGGTCGATCGAGGCAATGCCGGTGGAGCCGTTGTTCATGGCCGGGCCGATGGCCGGGTAGGACGAAGGCAGGCCGCGCACCAGTTCTTCAACGGCCACCGGCTGGGTGGTGTTGATGTCTTCCTTGCCCACCGAGGTGATGGGGCTGCTGGACGTGTTGCCGATGGTCTTCAGGCGCGAACCCGTGACTTCCACGCGTTCCAGCTTTTCCTGGACGACTTCTTGGGCAAAGGCGGGGGCGGCGGTGATGGCGCCAATCGTCACCAGCGCGGCGGCGCTGATAGCACTACGTTTGAACATGAAAACTCCTTCGTGAGGGCGTTTTGATTGAAAGCTCGGTGAGGCGGATAAACATCGGATGCTTGCAGCCGCCTGACTGGGGGCGAAGATTCCGCAGGCGCAGTGTGACGATGGGCACCCCCGGCGCTTTCTGGGGTTGTCCCTAATAGTGGGGGGGGATGACGATGCACACCCCCTGGGCGGTGCCGTTCCCCTATGAAACGCCCCTGCAGTCAGGGGGTTAGCGCACTGTCAAACGTTGTCGTTTTGAGACAAAAACCGCAAGACCTTGCAGTTGACAAGGTGGCTGCGTGCGGTCATTGCCTTCAGTCGGGCTTGATGTCGAAGGCGATAGTCAGCCGCGGCTGCTCGTCGACAAAGGGCGTGGTGCCATGCCAGAAACACGAGGGGAAGAGCACCAACCGGCCCACTCGGGGCTGCTCCAGCCGTTGTGGGGCCAGGCCCAGGTCCAGATCGGGCTGGCCGAATTTGATCCAGCCCGCTTGTGCCTCGGCATCCACGGTCGCCTCGGGCAGGGCAACGTAGTAGCAGGCGCTGATCCAGCCATGGCCATGCACATGGTTGGTGTGAAAGCCGCTGCTGCGCAGGCGTGAGGACCAGGAATCGGTGAAGCGCCAGCCGGCGCGGCGCTCTTGCAAGAACGGGTGGGAACTGTCCTTGGGCAGGCCGGCGATGTAGCGCTGGATGGCTGCGCTCAGCACGGGCTTGAGTTCGGCCACCCGTGGCCAGGCCTGGTCGAGCAAGTTGTCGTGCGTCTGCGTGCCATGGCGCAAAGTTTGGTCGACCGGCGCTTCGCGGTCGGTGTGCAAGGCGTTCAGTTCGGTGGCGAGGGCTTGGTTGAATTCCGTCATCCCGGCCCAGCCCGGCGGCGCCGGCAGATCAAAAACCTGGACCAGGCTTCCATAGTCATTGAGCCAGGCCTCGCGTGGGTCGCCCAGGAGGCGCCAGGCCAGGCCGAGCAGGGCGACCGCCAATTGGTCATCGGGCCTATGCCTCAGCGCTTGTTCTGCCGTGGCTGCAGCCTCCGCAGCGCGGCCTGCCGCCAGCAAGCTGCGCGCCAGATTGCTGCGCGTGTTGGCATCGCTCGGGTTCAGTTGCAGGGCATGCTGTTGCGCCTGCAGGGCTTCTTCATGCCGGCCCAGGCGGCTGAGCGCCTGACCGAGGCCGTCAAAGTAGGCGCAGCTCTGCGGCGCCAAGCGGCAGGCCCGTGCGTAGGCATCGGCGGCTTCACTCGGGCGTTCGGCCTTGAGCAGGAGCTGAGCTTTCAGCCCTGGCGCCAGCGCTGACTGCGGCGCCGCGGTTTCGGCCGCATCGAGCTCGTCCAGAAAGTCCGGCTCACCCTGGCTGTAGCGCAAGCGCGCCAGGTCATAGAGCGCCAGGCCATGCTGGCCGTCCAGCTTCAGCGCCTGCCGATAGGCGGCGGCTGCCGCGGCGTTGCGGCCCAGGCTCTGCAAGGTGTTGCCATGGTTGTAATGCGCGTCGGCGACCTGCAGGCCGAGGCCGAGCGCTCGTTCGTGAGCCGCCAAGGCCTCGGCATGGCGATGCAAGCGCTGCAGCAGCACGGCGCGGTTGTGGTGCAAAGCGGCCCGCTCGGGCGCCAGGTGCAAGGCCTGATCCAGGCTCTTCAGTGCCGTCAACAGTTCCCCCGCGTCCTGCTCCAGCAGGGCGCGCAGCTGCCAGGCTGCCACGGCGCTGGGGTTCAGGTCGAGGCTTCGCTTCAGGGCCAGGCGTGCCGGCTCGGTTTGCTCGAGCATGCGCAGCAATCGGGCTTGGTTGTAATGGGCTTCGGGCCAGCCTGGGCGTAACTCGCCGGCTCGTCGGTAGCTGGCCTCGGCTTCGGCCAGTTGCTGCAGCTCCTCTTGGGCTTCGCCGAGCGCATGCCAGGCCTCGGCCTGTTGCGGGCGTGCCCGGATGGACTGGCTCAAGCTGGTGGCTGCCTCGGCCCAGCGGGCTTGTGCCAGCTGCAACTGGCCCAGCAGGCGCCAAGCATCGGGCTGGTTCGCCAACTGCTGCAAGACCTGGCGATAGCCGGCCTCGGCGATATCCAGGCGCCCTTGTTGATGGGCCTGGACGGACTGATGCAGCAAGCGAGCCGGATCCTGGGGTTTCATGGGCGGGCAGTGTAGTGAATGTGGATTCGTCTTTGAACAGACTGCCCAACGACGGAAATTTTTGAAACTAATTGTCAGTTTGCTTGGTGCTTACCCTTTCTTGTTGCTCCAGCGCAGCGGGGGTAGTCACGAATGCGAGCGCACTCTCGATACGCTCAAAATTCGCCCCTACGCCCTTTAGAGCGTGACTTTCAGCACTGGATCAAAAGTCGAGTGCCTTAATCGTTCCGAGCCATTGATTGAAAGAGGGATCACCATGTCGAAATCTCAAATCCGTTCAGTGGGGCGCCTCAGCCTCATTGCCATCGCCGCCAGCATGGCCTTGGGCACGGGCCTGGTTCAGGCCCAGTCCAACGCGACCGGCCAGGTCTATGGAGTTCTGGCCCAGACCCAAGGCGCGTCTGTGCTGCTGGAGAACACAGCCACCGGCTTCAAGCGCACGATTGCTCCAGGCGCCGATGGTCGTATCGTGGCCGGCAATTTGCCTCCTGGCGTCTACAAGGCAAGTCTCTTGCAAGACGGTAAGGTGGTGAGCGTTCTTTCCAGTGTGGAAGTTCGTATTGGTCAAGGTACCGCTCTTGAGTTTGGTACCCGCATGGAGACCGTGACGGTGACCGGTTCCCGCAAGGTGATCGACACATCCTCGGCTGATGTGGGTTCGACCTTCAGTGCGCAGCAACTGGCTGCCTTGCCGGTGGCGCGCAACCTGAATGCGATCATTTTGTTGGCTCCTGGCACTACTGAAGCCGACTCCCGTTACTCGGGTGGTATCAGCATTGCCGGTGGTGGTCCCTCGGAAAATGCTTATTACATCAACGGCTTCCCTGTCACAAACCCGTTGAACCAGTTGGGTTCGGCAGAACTGCCTTTCGGCGCAATTGCTGAAGCTCAGGTTCTGAACGGCGGTTTTGGTGCTGAATATGGGCGCTCGGTGGGCGGCGTTTTGAACGTCATTACAAAATCGGGCACAAACGAATGGGAAGCGGGTGCTCAGTATCTGATTACTCCGAACAGTTTCCGTAACAAGCCGGTTGATCTCTACTACGCAAATACCGGTAAAAATCCGACCACCGACAATACTCTGCGCCTGCGTCGCTCGGATACAGACCGCACTGAGTACACCTACGGCGCTTACGTGGGTGGTCCAATCATCAAAGACAAGCTTTTCCTCTTCACTGCTGTTGAAAAGCGTGAAGTGAAATCGGACCAAGTCAACCAAATCACCGGCCAAGCTGCGTCGACGATGGCTTCGGCTGGTTGGCGCAAAGACCGTAGCTCGACGCTGCGTGCCTTGGGTAAGCTCGATTTCAATATCACTGATCAACATCGAGTCGATTTGACTTTGATTCGCGATAAGCCGGAAATCGAACGTTCGTACTACAGTTACGACTATGCAACCGGCAATGTTGGTTCGGTGAAAAACTCGGCGGAGTTTTATACTAATGTGCCCAATCAGACGGCAGTTGGTGCCGATGTCGGAATTCTGCGCTACTCGGGTGAATTGACTGAAGACTTGACGGTCACCGCGCTCTACGGCAAGAGCAAGACTGAGCATTTGAATGATTTCCTGGGCTATGACCCGGCCATCAAGGGCGTGAATTTCAGCCCCAGCACGGCTACTGCAACGCCTCCCGGTATCGCTATTCCCGTCAAGAACCCGATTACCGGCGCCAATCTGCTGGCTCCGGGATCCAAGGATACTGTCACCAGTTTCCGACTCGATCTTGAGTACCGCCTTGGTAAGCACACGATTCGCGCGGGCTTGGACAACAACAAGTTGGCGTCGGCCAATGCTGGTTCTATCTTGGCTGCTGGTTCGACTATCACCTACCTGAAGACCAGCGCAGCCAATGCGGCCAATCCCAATTTCAGGCCTTTGGGTGGCTCGAGTGACAAGATCTGGTTGGCCAATCCAGCGAACGGTCCTTTGGCAGCTCAAGGTTTTTACGGTCGTGAAACCATTTTCACCACCACGACCAGCGCCTATTCGGATCAAACGGCACAGTACATCGAAGACAAGTACCAGCCGTTCAAGGGCCTTGCTTTGACAGCAGGTCTGCGCCGTGAAACCTACCAGAACATGAATGGTGACAAGGAAGTTTTCCTTGAAATGAAGAACCAGTACAACCCGCGTTTTGCGGCTGTCTGGGATCCCCAAGGTGATTCCACCACCAAGGTTTATGGTAGCGCCGGCCGGTATTCGATTCAGATTCCTACCGCGATTGCTGTGCGCGGCGCAAGCCGCTCCACATTCACGCGTGAAATGTTCATCTACACCGGCGTCGATGCGAATGGACAGCCGACCGGCCGCGTCAACATCGCCAAGCCCTACTCGGCCAACAATGAGTATGGTCAGGCTAAAGATGCCAAAGTTGTGGCTGCCATTGACATGAAGCCCTCATTCCAGGATGAGCTGACATTGGGCTTTGAAAAGGCGCTGTTCCAGGACTACCGTGCAGGCGTGAAGTTCACACATCGCGTTTTGAAGAGCACGATCGATGACACCTGCGACGCCGCTCCATTTGACAAATGGGCTGCGGACAACAAGGTTGACACCTCTGAGTGGGATGGTTTCGGCTGTGCCAGCTTCAACCCAGGTCTGACCAATAAGTTCTTGATCGATTTCAAGAATGCAGGGCCGAATGCAGGCAAGACTTATACCGAAGTTACCTTGACTGGCGCTGATTTCAATCTGGAAAAGGCCAAGCGAACCTACACCGCCTTGGACTTCACCTTGGAGCACCCGTTCCGCAATGGCTGGTATGGCAAGGTGACCTACACCTGGGCCAAGAATAAGGGCAACACGGAAGGACAAACTTTGTCTGACGTGGCGCAGACCGACATTGCCGCGACGCAGGCATGGGACCACTATGAGTTGATGGAATACGCCAATGGCTTCTTGCCCGGTGACCGTCGTCACATGCTCCGCGCCAATGGCTATGTGCAATTGAACTCGCAGTGGGACATCGGCGGCTCCGCCTCGATTCAGTCGGGTCGCCCCGTCAATTGCTTGGGCTTGTATGGCGCCGCTGAGACCAATCCGGTCGGGTACGGCTCTGCGCACCACTATTGCGCGGGCCAACCGTCTCCCCGTGGTACTGTGGGTCGCCTGCCTTGGACCCAGCGCTTGGACCTCCGCGTGACGCACAAGCCTGAAGTGATGAAGGGTCTGGAGCTTTCTGTGGACGTGTTCAATGTGACCAACCAACAGGTCACACAGAACGTGATCGAGGTTTACAACGGCGCCGACAAGTCCGTGGTCAGCCCTGACTATGGCCGCACAATCAGCACGACGGCTCCGCGCCGTGTGCAGTTCAGCGCCGTTTACAACAAGAAGTTCTGATTCGATTCAGAGTGTAGGCAGGGCCCTCCAGGGCTCTGTTCAGGATCGAAAGCAAGGCCCGCGATCGAAAGGTGGCGGGCCTTTTTCATGGTGGTGGGCAGACTGTTCCTTCTTGCTGCCCTGCATAGAATGCCGGTCCTTCTTTGAAGACATTGCGATGACCCATCCCCACGCAGATTGCCAAGACAGTTCCGGTACCACCGATCAACTTCTTGCCAGTGAGAAATGCTTGCCGACCAACTGCTCCGTCCTCATCATCGGCGCCGGCCCGGCCGGCAGCGCATGTGCACGCGTGTTGGCTCAAGCCGGGCTGGATGTGCTGCTGGTCGACCAGCAGCCTCAGGGCAGGGACAAGATCTGCGGTGATGGCCTGATCCCGGACAGCCATGCCGCCCTGGCCCGCCTGGGCGTGTTGGAGCAGGTGATGGCGCGCGCGCAGTCGGTCCAGCATGTGGCCTGCGTCGGCCCGCGGGGCGGGCGCATCGAGGTGCCGGGCACGCTGGCGGTGCTGCCGCGCCGGGAACTGGACGAGATGCTGTGCCAGGCGGCGCAGGATGCCGGTGCGCGTTTCCTGGCCCCCGCTCGTTTTGAAGCGCCGCTGGAGGATGCGCAAGGCCGGGTCTGCGGTGCGCGGCTCAAGATCGGTGATCAGCAGCACGAGGTTCACGCCGATTGGGTGATTCTGGCCACCGGTGCCGTGCCCAAGGCGCTGACGGCCGCGGGCCTGTGCGAGCGCCACACGCCCAGTGGCGTGGCCCTGCGAGGTTATGTGCGTGCGCCCTCGATGGTGGGTCGCATCAAGGCCATGGACGTGGTCTGGCATGAATCGGTGCGTCCGGGCTACGGCTGGATCTTTCCGGCCCCCGATGGTTGCTTCAATATCGGCGTCGGTGTGACCGACAGCCATAAAGCGGTCGGAGGCAAAGGCGAGAAGAAGGAGCTCAATCTGCGCGCCATCTTTGATGCCTTCGTCGCCAACTACCCACCCGCGGCCGAGCTGATGCGAGAAGGCCAGCTGGTCGGCGAGCTCAAAGGTGCGCCGCTGCGCTGCACCTTGAACGGCGCGCGCTGGAGCCGCCCGGGCCTGCTGGTCACCGGCGAAGCCGCCGGGAGCACCTACTCCTTCACCGGCGAAGGCATAGGCAAGGCCATGGAAACCGGCATGTTGGCGGCCGATGCCTTGCTGCTGGGCCGCAGCCGCAGCTGGCAGGACGCCCAGGTGCGCGCCGCCTACGAGGAAAGCCTGCGCGCGCTCAAGCCCAAGTTCGACTTGTACGAGCGCGCCAACCGTGTCAACGCCCACCCCTGGTTGGTCGACCTGCTGATCTGGCGCGCTCGGCGCAGCCCGCGCTTGGTGCAGCGCATGAGCGGGGTCTTGAATGAAACCAGCAATCCGGGCAATCTGATCAGCCTGAAGGGCTTCAGGCGGCTGTTTTTGGAGTGAGTTTGGTGAATGGTGAATCGTGAATGGTGAATCGCAATACGCCAATTCTTCGAGCACCTCACCACTCACGACTCACGATTCACGATTCACGATTCACCCCCGCCCCATGTGTCAACTCCTCGGCATGAATGCCAACACGCCCACCGATGTGATGTTCAGCTTCACCGGTCTGGCCAATCGCGCCGATGAGCACAAGGACGGCTTCGGCATCGCCTTCTTCGAGGGCCGCGGCCTGCGGCATTTCGTCGACCACCACAGCGCCCGGGTCTCGCCCCTGGCCGAGCTGGTGCAGCGCTACCCGATCCGCAGCGACAACGTCATTGCCCACATCCGCAAGGCCACCCAGGGTCAGGTCTCGCTGGAGAACACCCATCCTTTTGTGCGCGAGCTCTGGGGTCGTTACTGGGTGTTTGCCCACAATGGCAACCTCAAGGATTTCCAGCCGCGCTTGCATGCCGCCTTCCGGCCGGTGGGCCAGACCGACAGCGAGCTGGCCTTTTGCTGGCTGATGCAGGAGCTGGCCAAAGCGCATTGCACCGTGCCCAGCATCGCCGAGCTGAGCCTGACCCTGGCCGAGCTGATGCCCCAGCTGAATGCCTACGGCACCTTCAATATGCTGCTGTCCAATGGCCAGGCGCTCTGGGCCCATGGCTCCACCCATCTGCACTACCTGCTGCGCCGCCACCCCTTCGGCCGCGTGCACCTGCAGGACGAAGACCTCAGCGTCGATTTCGCGCCAGACACCACCGCGCAGGACCGCGTGGCCATGGTGGCCACCCAGCCGCTGACGCGCGACGAGCCCTGGGTGGCCTTCCAGCCCGGGGAGCTCAAGGTCTTTGTGGGTGGCGAGCTGTTCGGCTGAGCTGGCGCGAGGCGTGGCCCGCCATTCGCCGCAGCATGCTGCCATTCGCCGCCTGCGCCCGGCCGCGCCCTTCGCGCTGACCTAGACTGCCGGCCATGCCGCACCTGCCGTCTTCCAAGGATCATCCCACCCACCTGGTGCTGGACTGGACCCAGTGGGTCTGGCCCGGCCCGCGCCGCGTCTTCAGCGAAGACGAGCTGGCGCGCGCCGGCCAACAGCCTTGGCCGGTTTCGATCGACTACTACGTGCTCAGCAATGTGCTGGTGCTGCTGGCCATCAATTACCGGGAGATGTCGCGCCATTGGGTCTTGCTGATCTGCATCGCGGCCATGGCCTTGACCCTGGGCGTGCTGGGCCTGGCGCGCATCCTCTGGCGCCACCCGAGCCGGCGCAGGCTGAACCTGATCAGCTACGGCATGGCCTTTTCCGTGGCCCTGGTGGTGGCGTTGCTTGGCCGGCCCCTACTTGCCGAGCAGGCCGCCCAGTATGGCCGCGTCGTGAAGTTCTTCGCCGTGTTCGGGCTGTCGGTCTTTCTCGTCGTCTACACCTCCTTTCTGTTCCTGACTGTCATCCGCGTGCAGCAGATCGAGGCCCGCCTGCGTGAGCTCGACGAGCAAGCTCATGCCCTCAAGCTGGCCCGCCGCCTGGCCACGGCGCAGATGCAGCCGCATTTCCTGTTCAACACCTTGGCTTCGGTCCAGCACTGGGTGGACACCCAAGACCCGCGCGCCGGTGGCACCTTGCGCGCCTTCACCCAGTACCTGCGCGCCACCCTGCCCATGTTCGAGCGCGAGAGCCTGAACCTGGCCGAGGAGCTGCAAATCGTGCGCAGCTATCTGGAGGTGATGCAGGCCCGCCTGGGCGAGCGCCTGCGATGGGAGCTGGAAATCGAACCGGGCCTGGAGGCCGTGACCGTACCGCCGGGCCTGTTGCTGACCCTGGCGGAGAACGCCATCGGGCATGGCATCGAGCCAGCCCTGCGCGGCGGCCGCGTGGTCGTGCGCGCCTGGCGCCAGGATCAGCAGGTGGTGCTGGAGGTGGAAGACGACGGCATGGGCCTGAGCAGTGCCGAGCCGGTCGAACGCCTTGGCCTGAGCAACTCGCGCGACCGCCTGCGCCAGCTGCACGGCGACCAAGCCAGCCTGCGCCTGCTGCCGCGTGCGCCGGGCGCCTTGGCCCAGGTGCAGATTCCTTGGCCTGCCGCGGGAGCGTCGGCATGAGACTGGCCGCCGTGGCCTCGCTCTGGCGCGCCACGCGGCGCCGCCTGATGCCTTGCGACAGCGCCAGCGATCGCCTGCCCGACGAGGCCAGCATGCGTCGGCTGGGCCTGCAGCCCCTGGGTGGACTGGCCCTGTGGTGGCCTCTGGGTTTCACCTCAACCTTGCTGACCTTGATGTCGATCTGGCCGGTGCAGAGCGCGTCCGCGCGCGGCCTGTTGCTGCTGATGCTGGGCTCATCGGCCGCGGGCTTTGCCTGGTTGGCGCGCTGGGTCTGGGCGCGGCCCAGCTCCGAGCGCATCGTCCGCAGCTCCCTGGGCTGCGCCATCGCCATGGTGCTGTTCGCGCTGCTGATCAAGCATGGCACCGAGGGCGGCGAAAGCGAATGGCTGCGCCTGATGTTTCTCGGTCTGGGCTTGATGGTGCTGGGTGGCATCAGCTTTCTGTCCATGTACCGCCGCCACCAGATCAGCGCCCGCCAACGCGAACTGGCCGAGCGCGAGCTGGCGCTGGCCGCCCAGGCCCAGCTGGCGCAAGCCCAGATTCAGCCCCACTTTCTTTTCAACTCGCTGGCTTCGCTGCAGCACTGGGTGCACCAGGGCGATGCCCGCGCCGCACCTTTGCTGGATGCGCTAACTGCTTATTTGCGCGCCACCCTGCCGCTGTTCAATCGCCGCCAGCTCAGCCTGGGCGAGGAGCTGGAGGCGGTGCGCCAGTACCTGGCGGTGATGCAGGCGCGGCTGGGTGCACGCCTGCAGGTGGAGATCGAGGTGCCCGAGGCGCTGCGCGCTTTCCAGCTGCCGCCAGCCCTGCTGCTGACCCTGGTCGAGAACGCCATCGAGCATGGCGTGGTGCCCAAGCTGGGCGCGGCACTGCTGCGCATCGAAGCGCGGCGCGAGGGCGATGCCGAGGCCGGAGAGGGCCAGGTCTTGCGCCTGCAAGTCATCGATGACGGCCCGGGCCTCTCCGAGCCGCTGCCACCCGCCGGCGCCGGCCGCGGAGTTGGCCTGAGCAATTCCCGCCTGCGCTTGGCGCAGACCTACGGCGAGGCTGCCCGGCTGAGCTTGCACAACGGCGAGCAGGGCGGCTGCGTGGCGGAGTTGCTGCTGCCCTGGTCCTTGGAAACGGGTGCGCCATCATGAAAAACTCGTTTGCGAAGCTGCGCGGCTTCTTCCGCGAAGTGGATTGGCGCCTGGTCTTTCTGATGGGCCCGCGTCACAGCTTCACGCCCGAGCAATGGCAGCGCCTGGACCGTCTGCCCGGTATCTCGCCCACCATCAAAGTGGCGGCCGTGGTCAATGTGTTGGCCCTCGCCTGGATCGCGTCGCTGGAGCTGCCTCAGGCCACCGCGCGCCTGGTGTTCGCCTCGGCGCTGCTGGTGGGCTTGCTGACGTTGTGGATTGGCGCCGATCTCTGGCGTCACCCGACTCAGAAGCGCCTGTACCGGGCTTATGGCTTCAGCGCCTTCCCGCTTGGCGCGGTGTTCGGCTTCATGATGGCCTCCAAGCCTCAGCAGTGGATGCAAGACCCCTGGAACCATGAGCTGCTGATCCGCGGCTGCGCCATCGGTTTTTTCTACTCGATGGCCACCTGGGCCGTGGCCATGTGGCGCAACGAGTTCATGGCCGACTGGCTGCACGACGAAGCCCTGCGCGAGCAAAAGTTGGAGCTGGCCCAGCGTCTCAGCAGCGCCCAGATCCAGCCGCACTTTCTGTTCAATTCCCTGGCTTCGCTGCAGCATTGGGTGGCCGTCAAGGACGATCGCGCCGCGCCTTTGCTGCAATCGCTAACGTCCTACTTGCGCGCCACCTTGCCCTTGTTTGATCGGCCCCTGCTGGCGGTTGGCGAAGAGGCTGAGGCCGTGCGCCGCTACCTGGAGGTGATGCAGGCCCGCCTGGGGGGGCGTCTGCGCTTTGTGCTCGACATCGCGCCTGATGCGGCCGCCGCCCAGCTGCCGCCCGGCGTGCTGCTGACCCTGGTGGAGAATGCCGTGGAGCATGGCGTGCAGCCCCAGCTCAGCGGTGGCGAGGTGCAGCTCCTGGCGCGCATGCAAGACGATGGCAGCCTCTGCGTCGAGGTGCTCGATGATGGCTCCGGCCCGAGCGAGGCCCTGCTGCAGCTGCCGCCCCTGGAACCCTTCGCCATGCTGCGCGACGCTGAGGCCAGCCTGGGCTTGCAGAACACCCGCTTGCGCCTGTTCCAGGCCTTCGGACCTGCGGCCAGTTTGAGTCTGAGCCACCGTCTGGAGGGCGGCTGCCGCGCCCAGGTCTGGGTGCAGGCCGCCAAGTCCTGAGAATCTCAAAGATACATTGCCGAGCAAGGAATGCCCATGAACACCCTCAAGCCCATCACCGCCCTGATCGCTGACGACGAAGAAGGCCCGCGCGAGCAGCTGCGCGCCGCCCTGCAGCGGCTCTGGCCCGAGCTGCAGATCGTCGCCGCCAGCGAGCATGGCGTCGATGCCTGGGATGATTTCCTGGCCCATGAGCCGCAAGTCTGCTTTCTGGACATCCGCATGCCGGGCCTGACCGGCATCGAAGTGGCCCGCCGCATGGCCGCCACCGCCAGCCCGCCGCAGGTGGTCTTCGTCACCGCCTTTGGCGACCATGCGCTGTCGGCTTTTGATGCCGGCGCGGTCGACTATGTGATGAAGCCGGTGGACGACACCCGCCTGGGCCAGGCGATTGAGCGGCTCAAGACCCGGCTGCAGAAAGAGGGTGGCAGCGGCCCTGACCTGAACGCCTTGCTCCGGCAGCTGCTGCCGGCCGTAGCGGCACCCAAGCCCAAGCCCATCCAGGCCTCGCTGGGCCGCGAGATCAAGCTGATCGCGCCCGAGGACGTGGTCTATTTCGAGAGCGACAACCGCTACACCCGGGTCGTCTTCGACGGCGGCGAGGCCTTGATCCGCACCCCGCTCAAGGAACTGCTGACCACCTTGGACACGGAACTGTTCTGGCAGGTGCACCGCAGCGTGCTGGTCAACAGCCGCCACATCGCCAGCGCCGTGCGCGTGGATGAAAACTCCATGCACATCACGCTCAAGGGCCGCGAGGAAAAGCTGCCGGTGTCGCGCCAGTTTCAGGGTTTGTTCAAGGGGCAGTGAGGCACCGGGCGAAGCGGAATGCTGTGGCAGGGTCAGCCCTGGGGGCATGGGTCGCGCGCTTTCGGCACAATGAGCCGCACCCGCACACCCACGATCAGCCATGGCCGCCTTGCCCACCCCCCGATTCGACCAGTTCTACCGCTACGACGCCCTCACCGAGCTGCTGTTCGCCTACGCCGAAGCGCGGCCCAATCTGGTCTCGGTGCGCTCCATCGGCCGCAGCCATGAAGGCCGCGACATCTGGGTGCTGGTGCTGACCAACACCGCCAGCGGCGCCGACATCGACAAGCCCGCCTTCTGGCTGGACGGCAACATCCACGCCGCCGAGCTGACCGCCTCGACCACCTGCCTGTACTACCTGCACCAGCTGCTCAGCGGTTTTGCGGTTGACCCGCAGATCACCTACCTGCTCGACAGCCGGGTCATCTATATGGTGCCGCGCCTGAATCCCGACGGCGCCGAGCTGGCCCTGGCCGACCGGCCCCGCCACATCCGCTCCAGCACCCGGCCCTATCCCTATGACGAGCACCCGGTCGACGGCCTGACGCCCGAAGACGTGGACGGCGACGGCCGCATCCTCAGCATGCGCGTGCCCGACCCGCATGGCACCTACAAAAAACACCCGACCGAGCCGCGCCTGATGGTGGCGCGCGAGCCCGGCGAGTTCGGCGGCGACTACTACCGCCTGATCCCCGAGGGTTTCATCAAGAACCACGACGGCCTGACCGTCACCGTCAACAAGGACCGCGAAGGCCTGGACCTGAACCGCAACTTCCCCAGCGAATGGCGGCAGGAGTACAAGCAGCTGGGCGCCGGCCCCTTCCCGACCAGCGAACCCGAGGTGCGGGCCATGGTGGAGTTCATCAGCAGCCACCCGAACATCGGCGCGGCCATCAGCTTCCACACCCACAGCGGCGTGATCCTGCGGCCCATGGGTTCGCAGAGCGACGAGGACATGATCCCCGAGGACCTGTGGAGCTACAAACGCTTCTCGGCTCTGGGCGAAAAGCTCAGCGGCTACCCCGCCGTCAGCATCTGGCACGACTTCAAGTACCACCCCAAGGATGTCATCACCGGCACGCAGGACTGGGTCTACGAACACCTGGGCGCCTTGTTCTGGGTGGTTGAGCTCTGGTCGCCCAACAAGGAAGCCGGCATTGAGGGCTACAAGTGGATCGACTGGTACCGCGACCACCCCGTGGAGGACGACCTCAAACTGCTCAAATGGAGCGACGAGCAATGCGGTGGCCTGGCCCATGTGGACTGGAAGCCCTTTCTGCACCCGCAGCTGGGCCAGGTCGAGATCGGCGGCTGGGACAAGATGAACTACTGGCGCAACCCGCCGCCCGCCCTGCGCGAGCGCGAGGCCGCGCGCTTCCCGGCCTGGATGAACCAGATCGCGCTCAGCCTGCCCAAGCTGGAGCTGCTGCGCACCGAAGTGCGCGCGCTCGGCCCCGACAGCTGGCGCATCCGCCTGGCAGTAGCCAACAGCGGCTATCTGCCGGCTTATGTGACCCAACGCGCCTTGGAGCGCAAAGTGGTGCGCGGCGTGATGTTCGAGATCCACCTGCCGCCCGGCGATGCCACGGTCAGCCTGGTCAGTGGCAAGGAGCGCATGGAAGGCCCGCAGCTGGAAGGCCATGCGCCCAAGAGCTCGCAGCTCGCCTTCCTGGCCAGCCGCGAGCTGACCGCCGACCGCGCCATCGGCGAGTGGGTGGTGCGCGCGCCCAAGGGCACGCGGCTGGCGCTTACCGCCAGCGCCGATCGGGCGGGCACGGTGCGCACGGAAGTCGTGCTCGACTGACATCGTTCACCGCCAAGTCGGCCGCTTGGCTGGCGGCGGCTTGGCTCAGCGCAACGGGCGCCGGCGCCAGGACAGCAAGCTCACGCCGCCCAGCAGCATCAAAGCCCATTGCGAGGGCTCGGGCACGGCCGTCACGCCGATCACGCCGTCGAGGTAGAGGCGCGACAAATCGAGCTGCGTGCCTTCGGCCAGCAGCAGGCCGCTGCTGTCGATATTGCTGAACTGGCCCTGCAAGCTGCCCCAGTCGAACAGGTCGAAGCTCTGCCCCGCCTGGCCGCTGAAGCCGGCGAAGGAGGCGAGCTTGAGCGTGCCGCCCAGGGTCAGCGTGCCGGCCACGCGGTAGTGGTCATAACTGCTTCCCAGCTCGGTGCCACCGATCTCGGCGAGATAGACGTTGGCGGCGCCAAAGCTGACATCGCCGCCGTCCTCGCCCAGGCCGGGTGAGTTGCCGACGCTGAAGCCGCCTTCGAAGTATTTGTGCCCTGTGCCGCTGAGCAAGGCGCCGCTGCGCTGCGCCACGGCGCCGAAGAACACGGCGGTGGCGCCGGCCGAAGTGCGCAGCTCGCTGTTCGCCTGCAGCTCCACGGCGTCGTAGAAGGTGGTGCTGCCCTGGCCCGACAAGATGATCTGCCCGCCCTTCTCGTTGCTCAGGTCGCCGAACACATCGCTATCGCCCGAAGTGACCAGCAGCTGGCCTGAATTGCTGAGCCCGCCGCTGACCGTCAGCCGGGCGTTGCCCAGAAGGATGCGCGCGCCGGCGGCATTGCTCCAGGCGCCGCTGGCCAGGGCGGTGGCGCCGTTCAGGTCGATCAGGCCGCCGCTGCCGTTGAGCAGGCTGCCCGCCATTTCCAGCCGGCCCTGGTTGATCTCGAACACGCCCAGATTGCGGTGGCTGGCGCCGCGCAGCTGCAGGGTTTCGCCGGGCTGCACCAGCACGCGGCCGCTGGCTTGGTTGAGCAGGTCGGCCTCCAGGCCTGCGCCTTGGCGCGGGCCACCGGCCACGCCGCGCAGCAGGCCGGCGTTGCTCAGGCTCTCGCTCATCACCAGACGCTCGGCCTGCACCGTGCCCTGGTTGATCACCAGGCGCGAGAAGCTGCCTGTGCCGGTCAGGACGCCGCGCGGGCCGATCACCACGGGGTCCGCCGCGTCGAAGGAGCCGCCGGCCATCTGCAGCGTCACCAGGCCGGCGCCGGTGCCGACTTGCAGGGACTTCAGCATCACCGCGCCGGTGGGGCCGGTGATGCGCAGGCTGTTGGCTGCATCAAGGGCCACGTCATACACATCGCCCGGGTTCAGGCCCAGTGTCCATTTGGCGGCGTCGTCCCAGCTGCCGCCGGTGCTGCTGCGCCAGTGCAGCGTGGGGGTGAACAAGAACACGCCGCTGCGCCCGTCGGCCAGGGTGGCCTGGTAAGCGAGTTGGGCTTTGTCGTTGAAGCTCACGCCGAAGGGTGCCAGTGAGCTGATGGTGGAGCCCGCGAGCGCGTCGCCCGTGCGAGCGACCTGAATGATCTCCTGGCCGTCTCCCAGGTAATGGCCGGTGCTGCCTACCCCGTCAAGGGTGGCTCTGAAGGCCACCTGGCCACCGGCATTGAGCTGGTGCGCCGACAAGGACTTGAAGGTGGCGGTGCCTGGTGCAGCGTCGCCTGTGCGGGCGATCAGCTTGTCGTCGCGCCAAATGCCGCGCTCGTTGCTCTCGGAAACGCCATCGCCTCTCAGAGTCGCCATGAATGCCACTTGGCCCGCTGCATTCAATTTCAGTGGGTCGCTGATGCCGGCAAATTCCGCGAAGCTCACTCCGGTGCCCGTGCCGGGGGCGGCGTCTCCTGTTCGAGCGATCAAGCTGCTGCCACGCCAGATGCTGTCATTGTTGAAGGAGTTCACACCTGTGCCGGTGAGTCCAGCCCGGAAGGCCACTTGGCCGGCCGCGTTAAGCCGAGTCGACGTTAGGTTGCCAAAGCTCACGCCGGCGACGGTGCCGGGGGCCGCGTTGCCTTCGCGGGCGATCAAGTCACTGTCTCGCCAGATGCTGGAATCGTTCAGCGAGCTGCCAGTGAGGTTAGCCTGGTAGGCCACCTGACCCGCCGCGTTGAAATCTGAAAGGATCGCGACGGCGAAGTTCACACCGCTGCCTGTGCCTGGTGCTGCGCTGCCTTCGCGCACGATCATGCTGTTGTCACGCCATATGCCGAAATCATTGCTCGTGTTGACGCCAGTGCCGCTGAGCTGAGCCCGGTAGGCCACTTGACCCGCCGAGTTAAGCATCCCGCCGCCCAGGAAAGCGAAGCTCACGCCGCTGCCTGTGCCGGGAGCCGCTCTGCCGGTCTGGGCGATCAGCTTGCTGCCGAGCCAGAGGCTGCTGTCGTTCTTATCCGGCGTGATGTTCGTGCCGCTGAGAAGAGCCGAGTACGTGACCTGGCCGGCTGCGTTGAGCTGCATCGAACTCAAGGTGGACAAGCTCACCCCGCTGCCCGCGCCGGGGGCTGCGCTGCCCTTACGCACGAGCAGGGTCCCGTCGCGCCAAATGCCGCCATCGTTGCTGCCGCTGACGCCAGCCCCGCTGAGCGTGGCCAAGAACGCCACCTGGCCGGCGGCGTTGAGCTGCGGCGTGCTGAGGCTGGCGAAGCTCACCCCGTTGCCCGTACCAGGCGCGGCGCTGCCGGTGAGCGCCACTGTGCTGGTGCCGGCCCAAGCACCCTGGGCGCTGGCCAGCGCGAGCGCCAAGGCAAGGGCGGTGTGTTTGAGGGTGAACGCTTTCATGGAGTCTCCAAAAGGGGTGTTCGAGTCGGGGGGGTGTTCATGTGCAGGTCTGCATCAGCTGTGAGCTCATCTGACCGCTGTCGATCAGCGTTAGCAGCAGGTAGCCGCCGCCCAGCCCGGCGCTGCCGACGGCGCTGGCGGCCAGGGCACGGGCCTGGCTGAGGCCGCTGACGCGCAGATAGCGCCACCACACCCAGCCCAGCCACAGGCTCAAGGCGAACAGGCCGGCGGTTTCCAGGCCGGCGGCGATCAGGAACATCGGCCGGGTCATGGTGTCGAGGAACAGGGCCTGGGCTTGGGCCAATTCCTCGGGCTTGGGCAGCGGGATGCTGTTGGCGGGCATCCCTGCTGGCAGTTGGCCGGTCTTGGGGTCGACCATGCACAGCAAGGCTTTGGCCCCCGGGCCCATCGGCTCGGCCACCTGGCGCAGTTGCTGCCAGTTGCGTGCCACCACCGGGTCGGCCATGCCGACATTGGTCAAGGCGCCGGCCAGGGCCAGCAGCACCAGCGTGGCGCCGCCGAAGCGCGCCACCGCGCCGAAGAAGCCGGCAAAGGCCTGCCGGTTGCCCAACAGCTTGCTGCCGCCATGTAGCAGGGCGGCGGCGCCCAGGAAGACGAACAGATTGCGCAGCACCGCCGCGCTTTGCGTCAATGCGCCCTCGGCCTGGCCTGCCGCCAGCGGCGCCATGCTGGGCACCGGAAACGCGATGCTCACGCCCGCCGCCACTGCGAAGGACAGGATGAGAAAGCTCACCCCGTCTGGCACCGGCTTGGCCTCGGGCTTGCCTTCCCCCTGGGGCGCGGTGGCCATGGTCAGGTGTTCGTTCAGCACCTGGCTGGGGTGGGTCAGGCATTGCGTGAACTTGCCCAGCCATTGCGGCAGCTGGGTCAACAAATCGTCGAGGGCTTTGGACATGGCGGGCTCCGTGCAATGCCGCGCGCGTCAGTTGGGTCGGCGCGCCGGTGTGCGCCGGCGCGAGGCCAGGGCTGCGCCTGCGGCCGCGATGGCCAGCAAGGCCAACGGGCCGGGTTCAGGCAGCTGATGCCCGTTGTCCGGCATGCCTTGCCGGATGCTGTCGACGTTGAATCTGAAGCTCGCGCGATCAAAGCCGCCCTCGGGCTTGATCGAGAACACCCCGAACTCGCCCCTCCAGCCGCTCGGGCTGAGCGTGCTGAGGTCAAGGCTCGGCGTATCGCTGGTGAACGCGTTGCCCGAAAAATCGTTGAAGAACATCATCAGCTGCAGGCTGAAGCCTCGCCCGAAGCCGCTGGCCCTCTCCAAAGCCCGGCTGGTCAGGAAGGCCGGGAAGAGCGACACCTGATCTGGGTCCAAAAAGCCGCCCGCACCATCGCGCACGTGGAGGCTGCAGATGAGGTCGGAGGGGCGGGCGCAGCCCAACTCGCTGATGGCATCGTCGAAGCCGGCAAAGCGCGCACTGGTGGCCGTGACGGCCGGGTAGATGGTGGCGCCAAGCCCATCTCGGCCCGAGGCTGCGGTTGTGGTTTCGATACTCACCGTGAGACTGATCGCCTGGCCCGCACCGAGCAGCGGCGAGAGGGCGGCGATCAGTGCCGGGTCGTCTGTGCTGGTGCCGGTGAAGTGTCCCTGCACGGTGTAGATAACGGGCGCAGCCTGAAGGCTGTAGCCTCCGAGCGTCAAGGCGGCGAAGGCAAGGCGGATCAGGTTTCGGTGCATCAGTGGGTGTGGCATGTTGCGCAGTGAAGTCAAGGTCATGGGGGTGCGGGTTGGTGTCGCGAAGGCGGGCAGCGCGCGGGCTCGTTCAAGGCGCGGCGCGACGACGGCGCTGCCATGCACCCAGCCCCAGCAGGCCCAGCGCCATCAGCGCCCAGCTGCCCGGCTCGGGCACGGCCGTTGTCACCCGCAGCGTCAGGCTGTTGGCGCCGTACTCGGTCGCGAAGTCGTAGCCGCCGGCCTGCGTCAGGTCCAGGCTGGCGAATTGGCTGTTGTTCAGGCGCTGGTTCCAGGTCATCACGGTGAAGCTGTCGCCCACATTGAAGTGCGCGCCGTCCAGCAGATTGACGGCGAGAGTGCCGGTCAGCGAGGCCGCGCCGCTGACGGTCAGCACATCAAAGCCGCCGGCCGCCGTGCTGCCCAGGTCGACCAGAAAGATGCCGCTGGTTTCCTGCGTCAGGCCGCCCACGAGGCTCAGCGTGCCCGCGTCGTTCAGGCCGCCAGCCGCCAAGATGCCGGTGTTGCTCAGGCTGGAGAACGCGTTGACCATGCGCACCGTGCCGTCGCCGGCCAGGGTGCCGGCGTTGGCAAAGTCCACGACGGCGCTGGCAACTTCCGCGCCGGCCGCCACGTTCAGCTGGCCTTGGTTGTTGAAGGTCTGGCTGATGCGCAGCGTGCCGGCGTTGACCTTGATGTTGCCGGTGTTGTTCAACACCAGGCCGTTGCCGATGTCGGTGATGAAGGCCGAGGTCTTGGTGAAGCTGCCGACGTTGTCGAAACGACTGAGCGCACCGCCGGCGAAGTTGCCCAAGCTGACGTTGCCGTTCGCCGCCTCGATCCAGCTGCCGAGGTTGAGCACGCGCGCTCCGCCCCCGGTGTTGAGGCTGCCGGTGCCCGTCTGCGTGGTGCTGCCGGCCAACTCCAGCGTATGGCCGCCGGTCAAGCCGCGGCCGTTGCTGCCCGACAGCGTGACGGCGCCCTCCATCCGCGTGCTGCCACTGCCGGCCAGGTTGGCGATGAGCCAGTCGGTGTTGCCGCTCAGCACGAGTCGGCCGGTGTTGTGGACCGTGCTGCTGTTGAGCGTTGTCAGGCCGCCTTGCACGGTGGCACTGTCCGCGACCAACACCGTGGCGCCATTCAGGGCCAAGCTGCCCGCGTTCTGAACCGTGCCCTTGAGTGCGATGCTGCCGCTGGCCAGGTCGAGCATGGCGCCACTGGCGATCTGGATTTGCCCGGCCGTGAGGCTGGCGTCGCCGCTGATGCGCAAGGTGCCGGCGTTGATGTTGATCGCGCCGGTGTTGTTCAGCACCAGGCCATTGCCGATGTTGGTGACGAAGGCCGAGTTCTTGGTGAAGGTGCCGACGTTGTCGAAGCTGCCGGCCGCGCCGCCGTTGAAGTTGCCGATGCTCACATTGCCCGGGGCCTCGTCCAACCAGGTGCCCAGATTGCGCACTCGCGCGCCTTGGCCAATGCTGAAGCCGCCCGTTCCGACCTGCCGGGTGGTGCCCGCCAGCTCCACGGTCTGCCCGCCGAGCACGCCACGGCTGCGGTCGCCGACCAGCATGACAGTGCCGTCCATGCGGGTGCTGCCGCTGCCGCGCAAGGTCGACTCATGCCAGTCGACGCTGCCGGCGATGCGCAAGGCGTTGTCGTTGTTGACGATGCTTTTCACTCGCGTCAGGCCGCTGCCCTGCACGAGCAGGTCGCTTGCGATGGCGAGCACGCCGCCGTCCAGGCTCAGCGTGCCTTCGTTCAACACGCTGCCGCCCAGCGTGGCGTCATTGCTCACCAGGCTGAGCTCAGCGCCCGCAGCGATGTCGAGATGCCCGGTGGATCTGCTGTCGGCGCCGCTGATCCGCAGCAGGCCACTTTCGACCTTGACCGTGCCGGTGTTATGCAGATTCAGGCCGTTGCCGATCTCGGTGGTGAAGGCCGAGGCCTTGATGTAGGTGCCCTGGTTGAGGAAGACACCGTTCGCACCGCCGTTGAAGTTACCGAAGTTGACGTTGGCGCTGGCCTTGTCCAACCAAGTGCCCTCGTTCACCAGGCTTGAGCCCTGGCCGATGGAGAGGCCGCGCCGGCCGGTGAAGGTGGTGGTGCCTGCCATCTCCAGCGTGTGCTTGTCGAGCAGGGTCGGCGTGCCATCAAAGTTGGGGCCCGCGATGGCCAGGTTGCCTTCCACGCGGGTGACGCCGCCGCTGCCGCGCAAGAGGGTGCCGACCCAGCTGCTGTCGCCGCTGGCCACCAAGCGGCCTTGGTTGCTCAGTTCGCCCTGCAGCAGCGCCAGGCCGCCAACACGGCCACTGCTGCTGCCGCTCAGGATCAGGTGGCTGCCGCCGTCCAGGCTCAGCGTGCCGGTGCCGGTGATCTCGCCCACCGCCTGGGTCGTGCGCAGGCGCGTGTCGGCACCGCCCAGCAGCACCGTGTCGCCCGCTTGCGGCCTGCCATCGATGCCGTCGTTCCAGTTTTGTGTCACGTCCCAGAAGCCGCCGCTGGCCGGGCCGGTCCAGTTGAAGGGCACGGCCGTGACGGTCACGTCCAGGCCGGTCGCGCCGTAGGCCGTGGCAAAGCGGTAGCCCGAAGCCTGGGAGAAGTCCAGGCTGGCGAACTCGCTGCCGGCGCTGCGCTGGCCCCAGCTCACGACGGTGAAGCTGCTGCCCCGCGCGAGGCGCTGGCCGCTGAGCACGGAGAAATTCAAGGTGCCGCCCAAGTCCGCATTGCCACTGATCGCCAGAACGTCGGCGCTGCTGCGGCCCAGCTCGACCTGCAAGCTGCCGCTGGTGGTCAGATTGCCCAGGACTTGCAGCTGGCCCACTTGGCCGACACCACCGGGGGCCAGGGTGCCGGTGTTGCTGAGGCGGTCGGCCGCGCGCACCGTGCCAGCGCCGGCCAGGGTACCGGCGTTGGTGAAGGCGCTGCTGGTGCCGTGCAGCTCCGCGCCCGCAGCGATCGTCAACAGGCCTTGGTTGTTGAAGCCCGAAAACACTTGCAGCTTGCCGGCCTGCACGTCCACTGTGCCGGTGTTCTTGAACGCGGTGCCAAAGCTGCCGATGGCCGTGGTGAAAGCGCTGGTCTTGCTGAAGCGCCCGGTGTTCTCGAAGCTGGCAGCGCCGCCGCCACCGAGGCTGGTGTTGCCCGTCGCCTGCTCCAGCCAGACGCCTTCGTTGACAAGGCGCCCGCCGGAAGTGTTGACATTGCCGGTGCCGGTTTGGGTGGTGGTGCCGGCCAGCACCAGGGTGCCGCTGGTGATCGTGTTGCTGGACGCACCAACCAGGCTCAGGGGCCCTTGCAGCCTTGTGCTGCCTGTGCCGCTGAACACGCTTCCGCCCCAGGTGGTCGGCCCGGTGACGACGAGGCTGCCGCTGTTGTTGAGACTGCCGCCGCCGACGAAATCGAAGCGTTCGAACTGGCTGCTGCCGCCCAGATTCAGCGTGCCACCGCTGATGACCGTGCTGCCCCCCAACACCAGACCATCGGCCGCGTTGACGATGCCGTTGCTGACCCGCACGGTGCCGGCATTGCTGACCGCCTTGCCCAGCGCCATCGTGCCGCCACCGAACTGCAGCGTACTGCCAGCGGCCACCTTGAACTGGCCGGGGCTGTTGCCGCCGCCCACCAGGGCCAGCGTGCCGGCATCGACCTTGACCGTGCCGGTGTTGTTGAAGGCCAGCCCGGAGCTGCCGATGGTGGTGGTGAAGGCGCTGGTTTTGCTGAAGCTGCCGGGGTTGTCGAAGTGGGTGGCCCCAGCCCCGCCCATGCTCAGCGCGCCATTCGCCTGCTCAATCCAGCTGCCTTCATTGATGATGCGAGCGCCGGCGCCGTTGGTGTTGATGCCCCCGGTGCCGGTTTGGCTGGTGGTGCCGGCCAGCACCAGGGTGCCGGCGGAGACTGTGATACGGGAGCTTTCCAGGCTCAGCGGGCCTTCCAGTCGGGTGTTGCCACTGCCAGTGAGCGTGCTGCCGCCCCAGATCGTGGGGCCGCTCACCACCAGCGTGCCATTGTTGTTGAGCGTGCCGCCGGCGAAGTTGAAGCTGTCGAACTGGCTGCTGCCGCTCAGATTGAGCTGGCCGCCGCTGATGACGGTGCTGCCGCCCAGCGCCAGGCCGTCCTGCGCGTTGACGATGCCGCCACGGACCTGGAAGGTGCCGGCGTTGTTCACAGCGCGGTTCAGGTTGTAAGTGGCGCTGCCGGCGAAGTCCAGCGTGGCGCCGCTGGCGATGTCAATCTGCCCGGTGCTGGCGCCGCCGCCGACCAGGCTCAAGGTGCCGGCATCGACGTTGACGCTACCGCTGTTGTTGAAGGTCAGGCCAAAGCTGCCGATGGTCGTGGTGGTGTTGCTGGTCTTGGTGAAGCTGCCCTGGTTGTCAAAGACGCTGGCGCCGCCGTTGCCGCTCCAACTGGTGTTGCCGCTGGCGGCCTCCACCCATGATCCTTGGTTGACGATGCGCCCACCGGAGCCAACGGACAGGCCAGTGATGGTGTTCCCCTGCACGGTGGTAGTGCCCGCCAGTTCGAGGGTGTGTCCGCTGCCCAGGAGCGACCGGTTGCCCGAGATGTTGAGCGCGCCTTCATAGCGCGTGGTGCCGGCACCGCTGAGGATGGCGCCGCTCAGGGTGCTGCCCCCAACGACGACCACGCGACCGGCGTTGTTCAAGCTGCCGCTGAGGTTCAGGCGGCCCAGGCTGGCGCTGTCGCTCAGATCGAGAGTGCCGCCTGAATTGATGGTCAGCAGACCCGTGCCCGTGACCGTGGCGGCCTGCATGGGCTGGACGGAGCGGATCACGGTGTTGGCGCTGCCCAGCAGTACCGTGTCGCCTGCCTGGGGCCGGCCATCGATGCCGTCGTTCCAGTTTTGTGTCACGTCCCAGAAGCCGCCGCTGGCCGGGCCGGTCCAGTTGAAGGGCACGGCCGTGACGGTCACGTCCAGGCCGGTCGCGCCGTAGGCCGTGGCAAAGCGGTAGCCCGAAGCCTGGGAGAAGTCCAGGCTGGCGAACTCGCTACCGGCGCTGCGCTGGCCCCAGCTCACGACGGTGAAGCTGCTGCCCCGCGCGAGGCGCTGGCCACTGAGCACGGAGAAATTCAGCGTGCCGCCCAAGTCCGCATTGCCACTGATCGCCAGAACGTCGGCGCTGCTGCGGCCCAGCTCGACCTGCAAGCTGCCGCGGGTCGCCAAGTTGCCCGCCACCTGCAACTGGCCGATTTGGCCGACCCCGCCGGGGGCCAGGATGCCGGTGTTGGAGAGGGTGTCCAAAGCGCGCACGGTGCCCGAGCCGGCCAGGGTGCCGGCATTGGCAAAGCTGGCGTGCTCGCCGTGCAGCGTGGCGCCGCTGGCGATCTGGATCAGGCCCTGGTTGTTGAAACCGTTGAACAGGTGCAGCTTGCCGGCTTGAATATGGATGGTGCCGCTGTTGTTGAACACCCCGTCGTTGCCACCCAGCACGGTGCGGGTGTTCGTGGTTTTGTTGAAGACGCCTTCGTTGTCGAAGCGACCGCCGGAGATGAAGGTGTCGGCAATGGCCTGGTCCGTCCATGTGCCCAGGTTCAGGATGCGCGAGGTGTCAAACATGCGGATCGCGCCGCGCTCCGTCTGCTGGGTTGTGCCGGCTGCGATCAGCAGATGGCCGCCAGTCATCTGCTTGAAGTTGGCGCCCAGTTGGAGCACGCCGGTGGAGCGGGTGCTGCCAGGGCCGTTCAGGCCGCCGCCCGACCAGTTCAAGGTGCCCGTGACGAGCTGTGCGGCCGATTGGTTGATGCTGCCAAAGCTGCCCAAGCTCAGGTCGACAAAACTGCTGATGCCATCCAGGCGAAGGCGCCCCTCCACCTCGGTCCTGCCGCTGAGTTGCAGGCCCTGGGCCGCGGTCACCACGCCGTCATATTCGATCTTCACGGTGCCGGCATTGCTCAGAGCCGGCCCCAGGCTGTAGTTGGACATCTGGCTGAGCACGGGTGCCCCGGGGCCAAAGACCAGGCTGGCGCCCTGAGCCACATGGAAGCTGCCGCTGCTGCTGCCATCTCCGGCAATGCGCAAGGTGCCGGCATTCACATTCACCGTGCCGGTGTTGTTGAACACCAGGCCATTGCCACCCAGGGTGGTGATGAAGGCGGAGTCTTTGTTGAAGATGCCTGAGTTTTCAAAGCTGCTGCTGCCGCCGATGCCGTCGATCAGGTTGTTGCCCGTCGCCTGCTCCGACCAAGTCCCCAAGTTCTGAACAGCGCCCCCGATCGCCACACGCCCCGTGCCCGTCTGCCGGGTGCTGCCGGCCACGACCAGATTGGACAGGTTGAGGAATTTGCTGTCGCTGCCCGAAATCCGCAACTCTCCGGTCGAACGTGTCGTGCCGGAGCCGTTCAAAAAGCCGCCGGTCAAATCCAAGTGGCCGGTCACGAGCAGGGGCGCAGACGAGCTGACAGCGCCCAAGCCATTCAGGCTCAAATTGACGAAGCTGCTGGCCGCACCGAGGCTCAGCTCGCCCGAGTTCACGGCGACGTTTCCGGCCAGCTGCAGCCCTTGCGCAGCGCCGACATTGCCGTCGATCGTCACGGCGCCGGCATTGGTGAAGGCTGGGCCCAGGGCGAAGGCGGGGCTGTTGCCAAAGGCCAAGGTGGCGCCTTCAGCCACCTGGATGCTGCCGGTGCTGCTGCCGCCGCCGAAGATGCGCAGGGTGCCGGCGTTGACGTTGACGCTGCCGCTGTTGTTGAACACCCCGTCGTTGCCACCCAGCACGGTGTGGGTGTTCGTGGTTTTGTTGAAGACGCCTTCGTTGTCGAAGCGACCGCCGGAGATGAAGGTGTCGGCAATGGCCTGGTCCGTCCATGTGCCCAGGTTCAGGATGCGCGAGGTGTCAAACATGCGGATCGCGCCGCGCTCCGTCTGCTGGGTTGTGCCGGCTGCGATCAGCAGATGGCCGCCAGTCATCTGCTTGAAGTTGGCGCCCAGTTGGAGCACGCCGGTGGAGCGGGTGCTGCCAGGGCCGTTCAGGCCGCCGCCCGACCAGTTCAAGGTGCCCGTGACGAGCTGTGCGGCCGATTGGTTGATGCTGCCAAAGCTGCCCAAGCTCAGGTCGACAAAACTGCTGATGCCATCCAGGCGAAGGCGCCCCTCCACCTCGGTCCTGCCGCTGAGTTGCAGGCCCTGGGCCGCGGTCACCACGCCGTCATATTCGATCTTCACGGTGCCGGCATTGCTCAGAGCCGGCCCCAGGCTGTAGTTGGACATCTGGCTGAGCACGGGTGCCCCGGGGCCAAAGACCAGGCTGGCGCCCTGAGCCACATGGAAGCTGCCGCTGCTGCTGCCATCTCCGGCAATGCGCAAGGTGCCGGCATTCACATTCACCGTGCCGGTGTTGTTGAACACCAGGCCATTGCCACCCAGGGTGGTGATGAAGGCGGAGTCTTTGTTGAAGATGCCTGAGTTTTCAAAGCTGCTGCTGCCGCCGATGCCGTCGATCAGGTTGTTGCCCGTCGCCTGCTCCGACCAAGTCCCCAAGTTCTCAATGCGACTACCGATCGCCACACGCCCCGTCCCCGTCTGCCGGGTGCTGCCGGCCGCGACCAGGTTGGACAGGTTGAGGAATTTGCTGTCGCTGCCCGAAATCCGCAACTCTCCGGTCGAACGTGTCGTGCCAGACCCGCTCAGGAAGCCGCCCGTCAAGTCCAAGTTGCCAGTCACGAGCAGGGGCGCAGACGAGGTGATGGCGCCGAGGCGATTCAGGCTCACATTGACGAAACTGCTGGCCGCACCGAGGCTCAGCTCGCCCGAGTTCACGGCGACGTTGCCGGCCAGTTGCAGCCCTTGCGCAGCGCGGACATTGGCCTCGATCGTCATGGCGCCGGCATTGGTGACGGCTGGGCCCAGGGCGAAGGTGCTGCCGTTGCCAAAGGCCAAGGTGGCGCCTTCGGCCACATTGAGGCTGCCGGTGCTGCTGCCACCGCCGAGGATGCGCAGGGTGCCG
Organism: Paucibacter sp. DJ2R-2; assembly: GCF_025717675.1. Taxonomy (GTDB): domain Bacteria; phylum Pseudomonadota; class Gammaproteobacteria; order Burkholderiales; family Burkholderiaceae_C; genus Paucibacter_A. Next base: position 1,010,810 of record NZ_JAJIRT010000001.1, on the reverse strand, counting down.
GCGTTCACGTCCACTCGGCCGCTGTTGTTGAACGCAACACCGTCAATGAATGTGGTCGTGAAACCGGCTGACTTGATGAAGCTGCCCTGGTTGTCGAAGTGATTGCTCGGGCCTGTGCTGGACTGCAAGGATCCGAAATCGATGTTGCCTGACGCCTGATCTGTCCAGGTGGCTTGGTTGACGATGCGGCTGCCGCCGCTGATGTCCTGGCCATGGTTGCCGCCTTGAACGGTGTTGCCCGCCAGGGTCAGCGTGTGTCCGCCAGTGAGGCTGCGCCGCTCAAATAGGCCGCTCCCCAATTGGGATGGCCCCAGCACGAGCGTGCTGCCAGCGCCTGACAAAACGCCTTCCTCCCACAGCAAGCGCCCGCTGATCCGTGTGCTGCCTTGGCTGTTGAAACTGCCCAGTTCCAGTTCCAAGCTGCCGAGCTCTGCCGGGCCGGCGAGCGTCAAGCTGGCGCTGGATTGGTTGATACGCACTCTGCCGGTACCGATCAGACTGGCTGCTGCCTGCGGCCCTTCGATGATGACGCTGCTCGACCCAAGGCGCACGTCGTCAAATGACGTGGGCAGGGCATTCCCGCTCCAGTTGGATGGGAGATTCCACCTCCCTTCGGAGCCGCCGACCCAGGTGACGGTGGCGGTGTGAGCGTGGCCGACGTACAGCAAGGGCAGCAAGGCAAGGGCGATTTGGGTCAGCCTGGGTTTCGCAGCCTTCGCGCCCTGGGCTTGCCTTGCTGGGGTCGTGGCAGCGGCTTGCCTCCGTCTTGAGAGATCTCCAGTGAGGACGCAAGGTCGAGAATGACTGACTCCGCCTACCTTCAAGTTAGGGGGGCGAGGGCCCCAAGCCTCGTGCTGCCCTCCAGCACAATCGCTCGGCGCGGCGCCCTGGTCGTGCGTGTGGCTTTGAAACTCTGGCTGAGACGGCTGGCTGCGCATCGGGGCTCCCTGGTGTGATGTCAATTTGGCGCCATGGTCGGCGGCCACACCCGATAAGTCCTGATGGAACTCTTGCGCTTCTCTCAAGGTTTTATTTTTCAATGAAATCAATGGTTTACGGGAACTTCTCATGAGCGGGGCCGAGTCTTTAACGCCGGGCGCAGAGGTCGATTCCTTGGCTGAGCGGACCCTGCAGATCGGCGAATGGCAGGCCGATCCGGTCTTGGACGAGCTGCGCCGGGGCGAGCAGGTGCTCAAGCTGGAGCCGCGCAAGATGCGCTTGCTGATGGCGCTGGCGCGCCGGCCGCAGCAGCTAGTGACGCTGGATCAGCTGCTCGACGAGGTCTGGGCTGACCTGGTGGTAACCCCTAGTTCGGTGTACCAGTCGATCTCACAGCTGCGCAGCGTGCTCGGCGATGAGGCGAGTCAGCCGAGGTATATCGTCACCGTGCCGCGCAAGGGTTACCGCTTGGTGGCCTCTGTCAGCGAAGTGGTGGCTGTTGCCACTCCTGCCCCGGCTGCGGGGGCGACATCAGCGCCCTTGCAGCCTGAGCCTGAACCAAAGCGACGCGCGACCGATCAAGCTGTGGCGCCGCTGGTGCTGCCCACCCCTCCTGCCTCCCCCGCCCCTACCTCGCCATCCGTCCCAAGCCGGCGTCTTTTGCTCGGCGGCTCGGCCGCTGCGGCGGCCTTGCTCGGCGCAGGCGGATGGTGGGCTTGGCAGCGTGCTGCGCGCATGCCGGCCGGTGACATCACCCTGGCCGTCCTTCCTTTTGATGATGTCTCGCCCAAGGACCTGGAGCAGCCCCTGGCCGACGGCCTGGCCGAAAGCGTGATCGGCGCACTGTCTCGCCATCAGCAGATCCGGGTGACGGCGCGCTCCACCTCCTTCCAGTTCCGCAGCGCCCAGGCTCTGGCGCCGCAGGCCAAGCAACTGGCCGTGACCCATGTGCTCTGGGGTGAGCTGCGGCGCTGGCAGCAGGGCCTGCAGCTCAAGCTCAGCCTGCACCGGGCGGCTGACAGCGAGCTGCTTTGGCACCATGTGTTGGAATCCCAGGCCGCCGCCTTGGGCAGTCTGGCCTTCAGCGCCGCCAATGCCGCCTTGCAGGCTCTGGGCGTAGCTCCGCTGCCGGTCAGTGCGGCACCCATGCCACTGGCCGATGCCTATGAGCTGTATCTGCTGGGTTTGCACCACCAGCGTAGCGCGCAGATCGAGGGCGTCTTGAAGGCCCGCGCCTATTTCCAGCGTGCCATCGACGCTGACCCCGGCTTCGCCTTGGCCTATGTGGGCCAGGCTGCCACTTGGATCGCCGAGTTCCATTACGGTAGCGGCCTGGGTTTTCGCACCATGGATGCGCGCGCCCAGCCCTTGATCGACCGCGCCTTGCAGCTGGACCCCGAGCAAGCTCTGGCCCTGGGCCTGCAAGGTCATCTCAAGGCCAATCTGAGCCAACACGAGGAAGCTCGGCGCTGGTTGAGTCAGGCCCTGGAAAAGGCACCGAGTGACGCCAGTCTGCTGAACTGGTCAGGCAGCAATGAGAGTGACGACGGCTGGCCGGCCCGCGCCCAGCCCTTTTTCAGCAAGGCCGCGCAGCTGAGCCCTTTGGCGGTGCAGATTCAGCATCGCGCCGGCCTGGCTGCCATCCATGCCGGGCAGTATGAGGCTGCGGAGCAGGCCTATCGGCGCGCCATCGCCATGGCGCCACAGCATGCCAACGGGCACTGGGGCTTGGGCATTCTCGGTTTCGCGCGTGGCCGACTCGCCGATGCGGTGCTCGGCTATCGCAAGGCTTTGCTGCTGGATGCCAAGCGTGAGCCGCTCTGGCAGCAGTTGGCCTGGTTGTATCTGGATCTCGGCCTGGCGGATGACGCACACAAGGCCTTCGCCCAATCTCAAGCCTTGAGCGCCACGCCGGCCTCAGCGCGAGTGACCGCCGCTTATCGGTTTGTGCAGGCTGGTGATCGCGCGGCGCTGGAGCAAGCGCTGCGGCTCACGAGCGCAGAAGCGGCCAGCGAGCGCGATGCTGTCATCGATGCCGCCCTGTTGCGCCTGCTGCTGGGTCAGAAAGACCTGGCCCTGAAGGCACTGGAGTCTGTCATCGGTCTGGTGCAAGCCGACCCCGTGCCGCTCTACAACAACTGGTTGAGCTTCCAGGGTCAGCACATCCTGCTCGATGTGGCCACCATCTACAGCGCCGCGGGCCAAGGCGAGAAGGCCGAGCCTTTCATCGCGCAGGCTGCCGCCTACATCGATCGTTATGTCAAGCAAGGCAACGTCTGGCATGCCGCCGGCTACCACCGCGCCCGCATCGCTGCCCTGCGCAGCCAGCCTGATGCGGCGCTGGCTGCCCTGGAAGATGCGGTGCGCCTGGGCTGGCGACGGGGCTGGTGGTTGGCCCAAGACCCGGCACTGCAAAGCCTGCGTGAATTGCCCCGGTTCAAGGCGGTGCTGGCCCGTATCGAGGACTCGAATCGCCTGCAGCGGCAAAGGCTGCTGACTTGAGTACGACCCTGCACATCCGTCCCATCCTGCCCGCCGAGCACGAGGCCGCCCGTGCCCTCTTGTCCGCCAATGGCTGGGCCTCTCGCGTGGCCGACCCCGCGCTGTTCGCTCGCTTGCTGAACCAGTCGCAGCTGGCCTTGGTGGCGGTGGAGCGCGGCGAAGACGGTGATCGCGTGATCGGCTTTTTGCGCGCACTCACGGACGGCATCTTCAATGGCTATATCTCCATGCTGGTGGTCGATGAAGCGCAGCGCGGGCGGGGTGTGGGTCGCGCTCTGGTTCAGCAAGCCATGGGCGATCGCCCGGAAATGACCTGGGTGCTGCGCGCCGGCCGCGAGGGCGTCGCGGGCTTTTACGAACAGATCGGCTTCAGCCGCTCCGAGGTGGCCATGGAGCGGCTGGGGCGGCGCGGCTGAAGGCTGAACTTTCGGGCTAGGCCTCGTCGGGGTCGGTTTCGTCCAGCCAGACCTGCAGCGCATCAGGCAAGTCCTCGCGCTCCTCCGGGCTCGGCCGAGGCGCGCCGGCGGCCAAGAGGGCTTGCAGCGAGGCCAGGTAGTCGCCACCAGGCTGCGGCAGATGCGTGGCGGCATGCTGCCAACTGCCCATCACATCGCCACCGAAGCCGTTGACTTCTTCCCAGCTCGCGCCTTGGTCCAGCAGCAACTGCACCAGGGCCGCGTCGCCGTTGAAGGCGGCCTGGTTCAGGGCGCTGGCATCCCAATCCCCGGGCACTGCGACCGGCCAGCCCAGCGACAGCATCAGCGCCACCGAGGCTCGGGCGCGGCGTTGCGCCTGGTCGGGCAGCAGGCGCAGCTCTTGCGCGCTCAAGCTTTGCAGCAGCTCGGGCTGGTCATCGAGCAAGGCACGAGCCGTGCGCGCATCTGCGGCCGCGCAGGCGGCGAGGAAGCGCTCGCCTGTCGTGGGCAGTTCTGGCTGCGCGCCTCGCGCCGCCAGCAGCGCGAGTGCCTCGGTCTCGCCCAGAAGGGCCGCCAGGGTGGCAGGCGTGCGGCCCTCGGCGTCGCGGGCCGCGAGATCGGCCCCCTGAGATGTCAACAGGCGCAGGCATTCCAAGGAGCGACCCCGGCGCAACGCATGGTGCAAGGCAGCGCCGCCCTGCGGCCCCGCCTCGTTCACATCAGCGCCCAGGCTCAGTGCCAAGGCCAGGCCGCTCGGGTCCTCGAAGTCGAGCATGCGCAGCAAGGCATTCGTGCCCTGCCAACGCGCACCGTGGGCGCACAACTGGCGGATCTGCACGGCCGCACGGCCGCGGTCGGGGTCCTCGCAGGCGTGGTACAGCGACTCGCCATCGTTGGGCTCCGCCCCCGCGGCCAGCAAGGCGGCGGCCAGCGCGGGGCTGCGCGCGCAGCTGATGGCGCCGTAGAGCAGGGGCAGGCGAATCGGCGTCGGCTCGGCAGCACCGGCTTCCAGGTCCGGCATGTGCATGGCGCTCAAGGCGCCGCTGGGGCAGCGGGCGAGCAAGGTCTGAGCACAGCGCAGCAGGCCCGAGGCCCAAGGTTCGCCGAGACGATGCAGGCTGGAGAAGCACACGTACGCCAAGGCCGGCGCGGCGAAGGGCGGCAGCAGCTGCATGGCATCGGGCAGGGCGACCACTGCGTCCAGATCGCCCTGAACCAGGGCCCTCGCGGCGCGCAGACCGGGCGGGCAGGCGCTGCTCATCGGCCGCTTCTGCTGCATGAGCGCCAGTGCGCGTTCCGCTTGCGGGCTGTCCCAGCCGCGGCCGATGGCCAGGGTCAGGGCGCGTGTGAGCAGGGCAGTCTGGTCGAGCTGGCGCGCCTCCAGCTGCGCATGGACGGCACGCTGCAGGGCTGGCCAGCTGGGGAAGCCCATTTCACGTGCGATCACCAACTGCGCCATGCTCAGGCGCGGCGGAGTAGCCGGGTCCGCCCGGTGGTGAGGCGCGGCGCGCGCCAGGCTTTCGGCCTCGCCGGCCCGCCAGGCGCGCAGCAGTTCGCGCGCGCGGCGCTTCAGCTGCTGCAGATCGGCGGCTTCGGGAAGAGAAAGTTGAACGGGCTGCGGCGCAGCCCCGTTGTGACGGGTCATCAAGGGACACCTCCATGCGAATGAGTGCCCGAGATCCGCGTGTTCAGGCCGCACAAAGGCAGGGGATGGCTGGTGGCGCTGTGGACGCGGCGTGTCTTTGAGCACGCGCGTCCTGCCGGGTGGGCTCAGCCCTGCCTGCGGATCCAGCAGCGCCCCGGCAGGCGCTGTGGCCTCGAGTGTGCCATAACGGCATGGCCGCGCGGTGGTGCTTGGCTTTGGCTAGTCCAGCTTTTGTTCCTTGGCCGCCTCCATCGCCGCCTTCCACACCCGTGCCGGCACGAAGGTGCGCAGCTGTTCCATGGCGCGGTCGATCAGCTCGGCGTGCAACTCGTGGCCGAGGTCAGGCAGCACATCGGCGGTGACATCGGCGCCCAGCTGCACCAGGCGGCGCGCGGCCGTCACCTGGTCCTGGTAGGGCAGCACGGGGTCGCGTTGGCCGTGCAGGATGTGCAGGCTGACCTGATCTGGCGCGTGGGCGGGCGGGCGGGCATAGGCGCCCGAGAAGGCCAGCACGCGGCCGGCCAGCTGTGGCTCGGCTTGCACTGCTTCCAGAGCCATTACCGCGCCTTGTGAAAAGCCGGCCAGGGCCACGCGTTCCCAGGCCATGTCGAACTGCTCAGCCCAGGCGCGCACGGTGGCGACGAAGCCGGGCAGGGCGGCAGCCACACGCTCGGGGTGGTCGTCATCGCTGGCGCCTTGCAGCGAGTACCACTGCTGGCCCTTGCTAGATTGAGCGCTGCCGGAGGGCTGGTCGAAGGCCTCGGGGCCGTTGATGGACACCACGGCCGCCTGCGGGTACTGGGCGCGCAGGGCCTGCGCCAGCGGCCGCATCTGCGCGGCGTCGGCGCCGGCACCGTGCAGCAACAGAAACAGCAGCTCGGGCAGGCCTTTGTCGGGCAGCAGGGCGAGGGCTTGGGAGCGTTGGGGGGTACTCATGGCATGGATTGTCGCTGGGCTTGAAAGCCCGCCCCTGCCGACCCCGCCCCTTCCGACTCAGCGAAGCTTGAAGACGCTGACCACTTCCACCATGCGCGCCGCTTGGCCGTTCAGGCTTTCGGCGGCGGCCGCTGCTTCCTCGACCAGGGCGGCGTTCTGTTGGGTCACCTGATCCAGCTGAGTGATCGCCTGGTTGATCTGGCCAATGCCGCTGGTCTGTTCCTGAGCGGAGCTGCTGATCTCGTTGATGAGGCTGGCGACTTGCTTGACCTGGTCGACGATATCGCCCATCGATTCGCCGGCCGCGCCCACCAGTCGGCTGCCGACTTCGACGCGTTCGACGCTGGCGCCGATCAGGGTCTTGATCTCACGCGCGGCCTCGGCCGAGCGCCCGGCCAAGCTGCGCACTTCGCTGGCGACCACAGCAAAGCCGCGCCCTTGTTCGCCGGCCCGTGCCGCTTCGACCGCGGCATTGAGCGCCAGGATATTGGTCTGGAAGGCGATGCCATCGATGACACCAATGATGTCGGAGATCTTCTTCGACGAGGTGCTGATGTCTTGCATCGTTGCCACGACTTGACCGACCACCTCGCCGCCCTTGACCGCGGCCGTGCTGGCTGAGCTGGCCATCGCATTGGCTTGGCGGGCAGTTTCAGCGTTATTTCTCACCGTGGCACTGAGCTGCTCGACCGAGGCGGCCGTCTGTTCTAGGTTGCTGGCCTGGCTTTCGGTGCGCTGAGACAGATCGGAGTTGCCGCTGGCGATTTCGCTGGCGCCGGTGGAGATGTTCTCGGCGCCGCTGCGGACCTCGCTGACCATACGGGCCAGGCCGTTGCGCATGTCTCGCAGGCCACCGAGCAACTGCGCGGCCTCGTCCTTGCCGCTGATCTCGATCTCGCTGACCAGGTCGCCGTTGGCCACGCGGGCGGTGGCGCCCAGGGCTATTTGCAGCGGTTGGGTGATGCTGACCGTCAGGCGCCAGGCCATCAGGGCCGACATGGCCAGGACCAGCACACCGGCCACGCTGATCACACCGACGGTGGTTGCGTTGCGCTCATTGGCTTGGGCGGTCGCCTCGCTGCCACGCTGCTTTTGCAGGTCGATGAAGGCCAGCAGCTCGACCACCGCTTTGTTGAGCAAGGGATCGATTTTGCTGGTGATGACCTTGGCCGCCTGTTCGGTGTTGAACTGTGCCGCCAGATCAACGGCTTCCTTGAACTGCACATCCATCTGCTGATCGATGTCGGCCAGGCGGGCGAAGATGGCTTTCTCTTCGGCCACAAGCTCGGCCGACTCCAACTTGCTCTTGGCGGCGAGGTAGGCGGCACGTTGCTTTTTCGCTTCCGCCTCGTCCTTCTGTACCCCACTGACTTCGGTCTGCAGACCCATATTGCGCACCGCAACAGCACTGCTGAGCAGGGAGTTGCGCATCTCGAATGCCAGCTCTTCGCGGGCGACCGAGCGCTGCAGGGTTTCCAGCAGTGTGGCTCTGCTGGAGCGATTGCTCAGCAGCGCCCCCAGCAGCAGCACGATGGCGGCCAGCAGAATGGCGCCAAAGCCGAGGCCCAGGCGCGGGCCGATTTTCATATCGCGTAAGTTCATCCGCATGCTCCGGAGGGCCGTTCAAAAACCTGCCAGCCTTCAAGGGTGGCAGATGGGCGTTGCAACAGTGCGCAGGCTGGGCCGGCTTCAGTTCTTGTAGATGCCGCAGCCGACCAGGGTGTCACCGACGCGTTCCAGATACATGGCCTTGCCCTCGATCTTCTGGGACACCGGGTTGAGGAATTTATAGCCTTCGACCCAGCCCTTGCCTTTGGTCTTGGCCAGGTCCACAAACATCTGGATCAGCGGCTTGCCATCCGGGTCCTTGAGGCCGATCAGGTCCTTGCCCACCAGCTTGGGGTTGGCACCTTGGGCCAGGTTCTTGCCGTTCAGGTCGTAGACGATGATGTACAGGTCCCGGTCCTTGAAGGACTTGCCATTGGTGAACTCTTCGTAGGCCTTCTCTGGCCCCTGGGCTTTGATGTAGCTGATCGCCTTTTTGACCATGGCTTCAGCCTCCGCTGCCGTGCCGTTCTCGACCGCATGCGCAGCGCCCGCCAAGGCGAGGCTGGCCAGGCTGGCCAGCATCAAGTGCAGAACTTTTTTGAGTGCGCTGAAGAATGTCATCGGTTGCTCCTGATTGAGGGTGAACGACGGAGGGCCAGGCCAGAGGCCCCGGCGCTTGGCCGAGAGCTCCGCTTCAGGGCGAGCCTTGCAGACCTGCCCCTTCGGCTCGTTTCATCCTAAGCCTTTCGGTGCCAGCAGGGAACCGCACACGGCATTGAATATCCGCAGCTCCCAATCGCTGTGCACCGGCCTGGCACCCATCGCTGAGCCATCTTCCTTCTTGTGGCCTGAGCCCGCTGCATCGAAGCGGCCGTTTCGGAGGCGCATTTCCGCGCTTTAGACGGGCGGTGTTGTGTTCTGTTCTAGCTATTTCACGAGGGACGCGGGAATTGCGTGCGTCGAGGCCGAAGCCGGTGGCGCCGAGACGGCCGCAGCCGATGCCCAGTGGCATCGGCGAGGCTGAGTCCGGACATGGACAGGCCAAGTGGCCTGTCCATGACTGACGAAGTGCCAAGCCTCGGGCTTGGTGCGGCCTGCATGGCTTGAGGCGTCAGGGGCAAGGTCTGGGCCGCGCAAGCCCGCGTAGGCCCAGTGTCCAAAATGGATCGAAGGTCGAAGCGAGAGATCATCGTGCTCATCGGTGCTGTGGACCGGCCACGGCCGACCTCGTGAAACATCCGGGCTAGGCCCAAGCGGCGCTCAGGAACGCGTCTGGTCGTTGTCTTTGTGGCCGATCAGGCGGACCAGGGTGGCGCGCAGCTTGGGCGCGTCGATGGGCTTGGTCAGGAACTCGTTCATGCCGGCCGCCAGGGCCTCGTCGCGCTCGGAGACGAGCGCGGCGGCGGTCAGGGCGACGATGGGCAGCTCTTCGGCATCGAAGCGCTGGCGCACCTGGCGGGTGGCCTCGTGGCCGCTCATCACCGGCATCTGCACATCCATCAGCACCGCGTCGAAAGGCCGGCCCATGCTGGCGGCAGCAAAGATGGCTTCGACCGCCTGGCTGCCGTCGTTGGCCTGCGAGACCTCCAGCCCCCATTGCTGCAGCTGGGCCACGGCAATCATCATGTTCACCGGATGGTCCTCCACCATCAGCACGCGCAGGCCTTGCAGGTCCTGGTTGTCGCGCGCTTCGCGCGGCTGGCTGCTGATGGGCGTGGCCGCGGCCGGAAGGGGCAGCTCGGCCCAGAAGGTGGAGCCCTGGCCCGGTGCGCTCTGCACACCGACTTCGCCGCCCATCAGGGTGGCCAGCTCGCGGCAGATCGACAGGCCCAGGCCGGTTCCACCGTAGCGGCGGGTGGTTGATTCGTCGGCTTGCGTGAAGGCCTCGAACAGGCGCTCATGGAGCTCGGGCGCAATGCCGGGGCCGGTGTCGCTGACCTCGATGCGCACGCGCTCGCCGGCCAGCGCCATCACGTGCACGGCCACCGAGCCCGACTCGGTGAACTTCAATGCATTTGATAGATAGTTGCTGAGGATCTGGCGGATGCGCACCTGGTCGCCGACCACCCAGGCCGGGATCTCGGGCGCCACATCGATCTTGAAGGCCAGGCCATGGGCATGGGCCAGGGTCAGGTAGGCCATGCGCATGGTGGCCAGCATGTCGCGCAGGGCGAAGGGCGCGGCCTCCAGGGTCAGGCGGCCGGCCTCGATCTTGGACAGGTCGAGGATGTCGGAGATCAGGCCCGAGAGGCTCTCGGCGCTGTCCAGCATTTGGTCCAGGTACTCGCGCCGCGTGGCCTCGGGCAGGTCGGGTTGCTGCAGCATGCGGGCCAGGCCCAGCAGGCCGTTCAGCGGCGTGCGAATCTCGTGGCTGGTGTTGGCCAGGAAGGCACTCTTGGCCCGGTTGGCGGCCTGCGCTTCGTCCTTGGCCTGGGCCAGGGCGGCTTCGACGCGGCGGCGCTCGGTCACGTCTTCCATGATCCAGATGGTGCCGCCGCGGCTCGGGTGGTTCAGGTCCACGGCGCGCGCCAGCAGGCGGCAGAGGAAGGTTGTGCCATCACGCCGGCGCATGGGCCGCTCGGTCTCGACCTGCTCGCCCAGGGCCAGGCGCGGGCCCAGTTCACGGCCGACGGCCGCGTAGTCCTCGGCATTGGGCCAGACCACGCTGCCATGCTGACCGACCAGGCCGCCCGGGGGCCAGCCGAACATGGTCTCGACCAGGCGGTTGGCCTGCACGAAATGCTGCTCGCGCGTCAGCGTGATGCCGATCGAGGCGTTCTCGAGAATCGCCTGGTGCACCAGGCGCGTGCGCTCGGTCTCGGTCACATCGCGCGCGTTGATGACCAGGTATTGCTGGCCATCGAGCGCAAACGGCGCCGCCGACATCAGCATGGAAATGGCCTCGCCGTTCTTGCAGACAAAGGTCACCGGCAGTTCGGACACCCGGCCTTGGGTGCGGATCAGATCCAGCATGTGCTCGCGTTCGGCGCGGTTCTTCCAGATGCCCAGCTCCTCCGAGCTGCGCCCCAGCACCTCTTCGCTGCTGTAGCCGCTGAGGCGCTCGAAGGTCTTGTTGACCATGGCGTAGCGGCCGGAAGCGATCTCGGTCAGGGTGATGACATCGGGGCTGGTGGCCACCAGATGCGAGAGCAGGCCCTCGCTGCGGCGCAGGGCGTCCTGGGCACGCGACTGCTCGGTCTGGTCGATGAAGAAAGACAGGGTGGCCGGGCCGCTGGCGGCGTCCACACGCACGCTGGTCGCCTGCACCAGGCGGTGGCGGCGCGACAGGGTGCGCAAGCGGAACTCGGCCATGGGCAGCATGCCGCCGACCGGCATGGCCTCGATCTTGGCGGCGCGCTGGCGGGCGCGCTCGTCGTCGCCGGGCTCGTAGTGGGAGAACAGGTCCTGGCCGATCATGCTCGAGCGCTGGGTGTAGCCGAACATGGCCATGGCGGCCGGGTTGGCGTCCAGCACCCGGCCCCAACGGTGCAGCACCAGGGGGCTGGGCGAGCGGCGGAACAGCTCGCGGTAGCGGGTTTCGGTGGCGTGGATGGCCTGTTCGGCCTGTACCTCGCTGGTGACATCGCGGCCCACGCCCCAGTAACCGCGGAAATTGCCGGCCGTGTCGAAACGCGGCTCGCCGCTGATGGAGACATAGCGCACGCTGCCGTCCAGGGCGCGGCGGCGCGCCACCAGGCCGTTGAAGGGGCGGTGCGATTCGAGGTCGGCGCGGTGTGCGTCCATGTCCTCGTCGTTCAGTCCGATCTGCTCCACCTCCCAGGGCGTCTTGCCCAGGCGGGCCTGCAGGTCCAGGCCCGAGCTGCCGGCTTTGTCCTCGGCCAGATGGGTGAAGCGGTAGTCGCGGTTCATCTCCCAGTACCAGTCGGCCGCCATGCTCAGCAGGCCGCGGAAACGGGCGCTGCGGTCGCTGGCGGCCTTGGTCGAGCGCTTGACCATGCGCTCCGTGGCCACGCCGACCAACACGCCGGCGCACAGCAGCAGGGTGTGGATGGCGATGCGGGTGCCCAGGGGCTGCAGGGCCGTGACGCTGGTCGCCCAGCCCTGATATTCGGCCCAGCCCAAGCCCAGGATGGCGGCCAGGCCCAGGCCGGCCAGGGCCAGGCCAATGCGCAGGCCCAGCATGCCGGTCGCGAACGCGGCGATCAGCCCGCCCACGGCCAAGGCGATCGAGTAGAGGCCGACCCCGCGCGAGACTGCGATCAGGGTGGCGACGCCGATCACCAGGGCCAGCAAGCTGGCCACCACGGCCCCGCCATGCTGGCGCGGCAGCTTCCACAGGCACAGAAAGCTCAGGCCGCCGAGCAAGGCGCAGGCGGCCGGCGGCAGCAGGCCGTCCAGTGGCTCGTTGCCCGGGCGGCTCAGCAGCAGCACCAGGGCTCCGAAGAGCATGATCACGCCGCAAGTCATCAGGAACAGGCGCACGGCATGCCAGCGCACCTTGCGCTCTATGGCGGCCTGTTGTTCGGCCGGGCTCAGGTCCTGGCCGACCAGGCTGCTCAAATCATCGAGGGAATCGGTACCGCTGCTGCTCACATCTGCGCCCTGGCTTGGCGGCAATCATGAATGCTGCCGCTCACGCCGGGGCCTGCCCCCGACGAACAACGCAGTCTCCCCGACTCCGGGGCGTCTGAACATCGGGACTGCACGGGTAAAACCACGCTATTTCGTCGCCGACGCACGGCCGGGCGCAAAGCGTGCAGGAAGTGGCAGGCGGTGCTTCAGCGGGCGCGGTTCAAGGTCTCGCGTGTCGCAACAGCGACCCGCCGAGCGGCAGCGGCAAAGTCTTCGCCGGCGCTGGCGTAGAGCACGGCGCGCGAGCTGCTGACGATGATGGGGCCGCCCTGGCCCTCGCGGCCGCCGGCGCCGGCGCGCCAGCCGGCCTTGACCGTGGCCTCGGCGTCGCCGCCCTGGGCGCCCACGCCGGGGATCAAGAGGGGCAGGGTCGGCGCCAACTCGCGCACCCGGGCGATCTCGGCCGGGTAGGTGGCGCCCACCACCAGGCCCAGCTGACCGTTCTGGTTCCAGTCGGTCTGAGCCAAACGGGCCAGATGCTCGTACAGGCGTGGCTGGCCTGCCACATCGGCCAGGCGCTGGTTTTGCCAGTCGCTGCCACCGGGGTTGGAGGTGCGGCAGAGCAGGATGGCGCCCTTGTCCGGGTAGCGCAGATAGGGCTCGATGGAGTCAAAACCCATGAAGGGCGAGAGCGTGACGGCATCGGCTTGGTAGCGCTCGAAGGCCTCGCGGGCGTACTGCTCGGCGGTGGAACCGATGTCGCCGCGCTTGGCGTCCAGGATGACGGGCACGCCCGGCGCCACGCGCTTGATGTGGGCCATCAGCTGCTCCAGTTGGTCCTCGGCGCGGTGGGCGGCGAAGTAGGCGATCTGCGGCTTGAAGGCGATCACCAGGTCCTTGGTCGCGTCGACGATGGCCGAGCAGAAGTCATAGATGCGCGAGGCATCGCCCTTCCAGGCGCCTGGGAACTTGTTCGGTTCCGGGTCCAGGCCCACACACAGCAGCGAGTCGTTCAGGGTTTGTGCGGCGTGCAGTTGCTGGATGAAGTTCATGGGGGCTATGACCTTGAGGTGGTGGCAGGGCTGGGTGGCATATTGTCCAATTTTTCAATCCGGGAGCGCCATCATGCAGGTGTTGAAGACCGAGAGACTGAGCTTGCGCTGGTTCGAGCCCGCCGATGCGCCCTATGTGCTGGAGCAGATCAACGAGGCCGGCTGGAAGCGCAATATCAGCGATCCCGGCGTCAGCGATCTGGCCGCCGCCCATGACTGGATGGCGGCCAAGCTCTACAACTGGTACTGGCCGCAGGGCCTGGGCCTCTGGGCGATGGAGCGGCTCAGTGACGGTGTGGTGGTCGGCATGTGCGGCCTCTTGCAGCGCGAGCACCTGCAGGCGCCCGACATCGGCTACGCCCTGCTGCCGCGCTACGAGGGCGCCGGATATGCCCGCGAGGCGGCCCGTGCTTGCCGCGCTTATGCCCATGAGGTGCTGGGCGAGCCCCTGCTGTTCGGCACCACGGCCACCTTCAACGAGGATTCGGGCGCGGTGTTGAAGGACATCGGCATGCACCTGCTGTCCACTGGGCCTCTGGGCGAAAGCCCCGAGCCCAGCCATCTCTACGGCGCGGGCGAGGCCGGGCGGCTGAGCGATGAGGGCCAGGTGCGCGACCTGCTGGCGCGCTTCTTCGCCGTCTTCGACAACCGGGTCGGCCGCCTGGCGCCGCTGGCGGCCCTGCCTTTCTTTTTACTGCCCGAGGCCGTGATCAGCCGCGCCAACGCGCCCGGCGAGCCGGCCGGCGTGGAACGCATGAGCGTGCGCGACTTCGTCGAGCCGCGCGCTCGCATGCTCGCCGAAGGCGGCCGCCTGCAGGAGTTTTCCGAATGGGTGACCGAGCAGCAGGTGCAGATCAGCGGCCGGGTCGCGCAAGTCTGGCTGCGCTACCGCAAGAGCGGCATCCTCGACGGCGAGCCCTTCGAGGGCGCGGGCGAGAAGACCGTGCAGTTGGTCAAGCCTGGGCGGCGCTGGAAGATCGCCGCCATGGCCTGGCAAGATCAAGCTTGAGGGCTTGTGAATTTTCTACTGCGCGACTGTCATGCGTCGTTGGTCCGGTGTTGGCTCCAACATCACATTCGCTCTGCGAATATGAGTCGCGCCGCAACTTCGTTGTCGGAATCCTCACGTACAGGAAGTACGTTCCGGTTCCTGCGCTCCGTCCGCCTCGGCCAGAGGCCTCGGCCTTCGCCAGGCAGAAGCAGGCCTCAGGACTGCTTCTGTCCGGGCTCAGCCTAGCCTGACAGCCGCTCGCTACAAAAAATCTCAAGCTTTGAAAGCGGGGTTGCGCCGCAGGGGGCTGGCTACACTGCGGGCTGTCAAGACATGACCCTCTGAACTATGGCCTCCTCCATCCTGCTCGTGGAAGACGATGAACGCCTGGCCGAACTGGTGGCCGAGGCATTGCGCAAGGCTGGCTACGAGGTCAGCCTCGCCGCCACTGGCCCCGAGGGCGAGCGCCTGATGCGCGAACAGTCTTTCGATGTGGTGCTGCTGGACGGCCACCTGCCCGGCAAGGACGGTTTCGACGTGCTGCGCGATGTGCGGCCGGTGTTCCATGGCCGCATCGTGATGCTGACCGCGCGCGACGACGACATCGACCAGGTCCTGGGCCTGGAGGGCGGCGCCGACGACTACATCACCAAACCGGTGGCGCCACGCGTGCTGCTGGCCCGCCTCAAGGCCTTGCTGCGCCGAGAAGTGGCCGCGGCCGGCGAGGCGGACGAAGACGCCGATCTGCGCTTCGGCGAGCTGCTGATCCGCCCCGCGGCACGCGATGTGTTGCGCGGTGGCGAGCGGGTCGAGCTGACCACGGCCGAGTACGAGCTGCTGCTCTTTCTGGCCGAGCGAGCCGGCCAGGTGGTCAGCCGCGACGACATCATGCAAGGCTTGCGCGGCCTGGAATTCGACGGCCTGGACCGCGCCATCGACGCCCGCGTCTCGCGCCTGCGCAAGAAGATTGGCGACGACGCCCAGGCCGCCGAGCGCATCAAGACCGTGCGTGGCCAGGGTTATCTGTTCGCGCGTGATTGATGGATCGATGGATCAATCAACGGACCGGCTGACCCCGCACGCCGCCCCACCATGCCCGCCCTGAGCATCCGTTCCCCCATGACCCGGGTCGCCCTGGGCCTCGGCGTGTCGGTGCTGGCCTTGGTGCTGCTGGTCCAGGGCCTGCTGATGCTGGCCGTGGACGGCGTGACCGATGACTATGTGCGCCGCTTCATGCGTGGCACGGTGGACATGCTGCAGCACGAGCTGGCACCGCTGGATCCCGAACAGCGCGCCATCCGTGTACAGGTGCTGGACCAGTTGTTCGCCTACCCGGTCACCCTGGTGCCTGCGGCTGGGCTGCGGCCTGAAGACCTGGTGACCTTGAGCCGTGGTGAGCTGGTGGTGCAAGGCTTCAACCGGCGCATCTATGCCTCCCTGCCCGGGCTGAACGAAGCCGAGGGTCAGGTCTTGCTGCTCGGGCCGCTGAATGCCGACGGCCACCCGGCCGGTCATCTGCAGGTGCCGCGCGAGCTCTGGCTGCAGCTCGCGGCATCGCTGCTGCTGGGTCTGGCGGTGTTTGGGCTGGCGGCCTGGCTGTTGCGCCCGGTCTGGCGCGATATGCGAGCCCTGCAGCAGGCGGCCGAGGGCATGACAGCCGGTCGTTTCGACATCACCATCCGCGAGCCCGAGAGCCGCTTGTTTGCCCCCTTGGCCGCCGGCGCCCGCGCCACGCTGGAGCGTCTGGCCATGGCCCTGGCCACCCAGCGCGAGCTGACCGGCGCGGTCTCGCATGAGTTGCGCACGCCGCTGGCTCGGCTGCGTTTCGCCATTGACGCCCTGGTCGACGAAGACGATGCCGGCCGCCGCGAGCTGGCGGTGCAGGCCTGCGAGCGCGACATCGACGAACTCGATGCCTTGATCGACGCCAGCCTGATGTTGGCCCGCCTGGACATGGGGGCGCTCGAAGTGGCCTGCGCTCCCGGCGACCTGGGCAGTTTGCTGGCGCAGGAAGCGGCCAGCCTGGCACCTCTGTTGGACGGCAAGCAACTCAGCACCGACATCCGCCTCGGGCTGCAGCCCTTGCGTTTCGATGCTCGCCTTCTGCCCTATGCCTTGCGCAACGGGTTGCGCAATGCGGCCCGCCATGCGCGCGAGCGGATCCGTTTGTCGGCCTGGTTGGACGAGCGCGGTCAGATTTGCCTGGCCGTGGACGATGACGGCGAGGGCGTGCCCGAGTCGCAGCGCGAGGCTGTGTTCACGCCCTTCAAGCGCTTGGACGGCCCCAAGGAGCGCGGCAGCCGCGGCTTCGGCCTCGGTCTGGCGATCGTGCGGCGGGTTGCCGAAGCCCATGGCGGCCAGGCCTTGATGCAGAAAGCGCCCGAATTGGCCGGCGCTCGCCTGTTGATGCGCTGGCCTGACAGAGAATAGCGCCGGTCCGTTTGCGCAAATGCCTGAACGGCCAACCGAACCCAGCCCGGAATCCACAACTGACCCAACCATGATGTTGAGCCCATACACCGACGTGTTGCAGGATGAAATGCTGCGCGAGATTGCCCGGCGCGGCGATGTACGCGCCTTTCCGGCCTTGAGCACCTTGCTGCGCGAAGGCGACACCACCGACGCTTTCTACATCCTGCTCTCGGGTCGGGTGAAGGTGTTCGGCACCGACGCCAAGGGCCGTGAGGTGGTCTACAACACCCTGGGCCCGGGCGAGTATTTCGGCGAGCTGAGTCTCGACGGATCGCCCCGCTCAGCCTCGGTGCAGAGCCTGGAGCCGGTCCACTGCGTGCTGGTGCGCGGCGCCGAGATGCGCGCGTTTCTGGCGCAGCACCCGGATTTCGCCCTGCACCTGATCCGCCACCTGATCGGCCTGTTGCGCCGCGCGACCGACAGCGTCAAGAGCCTGGCTCTGGATGATGTCTATTCGCGCCTGGCCAAGCTGCTGCAGGAAATGGCCGAGCCCGATGCCAGCGGCCGCCTGGTGGTTCCGCACAAGCTGACCCAGCAAGACCTGGCCGAACGCGTTGGTGCCTCGCGCGAAATGATCAGCCGCATCCTGCAGCAACTGGTCAAGGGTGGCTATATCGAGCGCCAGGGCCGGCGCATGGTGCTGCTGAAGAAGCTGCCGCCGGGCTGGTGAGCCCCGGGCGTCAGCCTCAGACGGGTTGGACGGTGTGGCTGATGTTCAGCTTCAACCATTGACCCGGCTGTTGGGGCAACAGCACCTGATACTCCTGACCCTGGTGCTCATAACGCACCGTGTAGTCGCGCACCTGCTCGCGCTGCACGCTGACCGGGCGGCAGACCTGCACCTGCTGCTGGCTGTAGCTGGGGTAGCTCGCCGTCGAGCCTGACTGTTCGGCCATGTTCTTGCCGATCAGGGCGCCGGTGGCGCTGCCGGCGGCGATCGCCACATGCTTGCCATTGCCCTTGCCGACCTGGCTGGCCAGCAGGCCGCCGGCCAGGGCGCCGAGCAAGGCGCCGCCGGTGCCGCTCATGCCGGCTTGGCTGGCCACGGGCGGCTGCACCACCTGCTGGGTCTCATAGCTGCATTGCTGGCGCGTTTCGGTGATGCGCTCCAGATTCGGGGTGGACGAGATCACGCGCACCATCATGCTGCTGCCATTGCCGCTGCTGGCCTGTGGGGCCAGGGTTTGCGCCCGCACTTCGGCCGGCAGGCCGGCAAACAAGACCGCGCTCAAAGCCAGTGCCAGGGCGCTGGCGGCGATGTTCTGGGCCTTGCTGCGGTCGGCGATGGCCTGTTCCGCCAACACGGGCAGGCTCTGCAGGGGCCGGGCTTGGGGGCGGGCGATGCGGCTGCTGAATTTGCGCTGGAAGGGGCTGAGGGTGGTGGCCAGTGCGTGCATGTTGAGGTCTCCGTTGAAGCTGTTGTGTCGATGAACAGCATTGTCAAAAACCTCGCCCTGAATGTCTGTGGCACTCGCGTACGCCGAGTTTGACCGTCTGTGACGGCGCCCGACTTCAGCGCCTCAGCGCCGCAGCGACTTGCAAGGGTCTTCGCGCTCGGCCGGGGCGGTGAGCACGCGGCTGTCAAAGCGCCCTGGACCTTCCTGGCCTTGTTCCAGATAGCCGATGGCCTGGATCTCGCTGGCCGGCACACCGGCCGCTTCCAGATAGCGGGGCACGCCCAGGTCGCGGTCGACATGGCCATTGCCGGCGATCAGGATCACGCGCACAGCTCCGCCCTCGCGGGCCGCCAGCATGGCGCGGGCCATGGCGGCATCGCGCGCACGCTGGGCCAAGGCCATGGGTGCTTGCATGGCCGCAGGCAAGGCGCCGCAATGGCCTTCGTCGATGGCGCGGATCATGGCGCTCTGTTGGGCCTCGCCCCAAGGGGTCTGCTCCAGCAGACGGCGCAGATCGGCCGGCCAGGTCTCGGCCGACACGTCCTTCATCAGCGGGCGCAGTTCTTCGCGGCTGAGGTTGCCGCCGGCCACGGCGGCGCCGGCCTGCAGGCTGGCTTCGAACAGGGGCTTGTGCAGCGGCCAGCGCCAGTTCTTCTTGTCCAGTTGGGCGAGTTCCACCAGGGCCTCGGCGTCCATGCGCGCCTCGGCCGGCAGCGCTGCCAAGGCAGCCGTGTTCTTTGCCGGGATCTGCTCGAACACCACGGTGCTGCGCCGCCCGTCCTTCAGCAATTCGGCCATCCAGGCCGCGCGCAAGCGGTGTTGCTCGGCGTTGTCGTGCACTTCACCGAGCAAGATGAAACGCGGTGTGCTTGCAGGGGCGGCGCCAGCTGCGCCGGCCAAGCTGCTGAGGGCGAAAAGTAGTGCGGAGAGCTTCATGGGGATCCTTGCTGGGGCTGTACGCCAGGGCGATGGGATCTTGCCATGCGGCGAGCTCGGTGCGAGCTGCATGCGGAACGCAGACGAACGCGCGAGACTGCGCCACTTGCCACCTCGGGGCCCAGATAGGAAGTGAAAGCCATGAGCGGGAAGCTGAAAGACAAGGGCGATACTGCCGAGCTTCGAGAGAAAAAATCCTAACTTCAGGGAGCCCTGGGATGAATTTCCGATTTCTCGCCCTTGCCGCGGCGTCCATGCTTTGCTTCGGCGCAGTCGCCGCGCCGCTCAAGCTTGATCCTGCACGCTGCCCGGTCAGGCCGCCGCCGCAGCTTGCTCCTGGTAAATTGCCTAACGGCGACTTTTTGCTCACAGCGCGCTTCCTGCTACGGTCGGATGGTGTCATCGAGCAGATCACGGTCGATGGCAATGGCCCGGAGAGCTTTCGGCGCGCCATTGCGACTGCGATTCGCCGCTACGAGTGTCTGCCCGCTGAGGGCGATCAAGAGATCGAGTCCGAGTTTCGGATCCGGATTTCCTAGGCCTCTGCACAGATCCCAAGTGCGCTGGGGGGCTCCGTGGGTTCCCCGTCTCAGCCATGCATTTCATCGAGCCCGGCATGTCTCCGATCCGCATCCTCAGCGCCGCTGACGCTGCCGCCTACCGCAGCCTCATGCTCGAAGCCTACGAGCAAGCGCCGGATGCTTTCACCACGACCGCGGCGGAGCGCAGCGCGGAACCCGACTCCTGGTGGGTCAAGCGGATTGGCAGCGCCCATGGTCTGGCCACGAGTTTCGGCGCGTGGCGAGAGGGGCAAATGGTCGGCACGGTGGCACTGGAGTACTCGGCCAAACCCAAGACCCGCCATGCAGCGCTGGTGCTGGGCATGTATGTCCAAGCCTCGCAACGTGGCCAGGGCGTAGGCCTGGCGCTCATGAAGGCGGCATTGGCGGCCGCGTCTTCGCGACCGAACATCCTGTCTTTGAACCTGACTCTGACCGAAGGCAATGAACCCGCACTTCGGTTGTATCGCTCGGTGGGCTTCGTCACCTGGGGCATTCAGGCGGAGGCGATTCGCACCGACGCTGGCCTCAAGGGCAAGGTGCACATGTCATTGGCACTGCCCAAGCCTCGCACCGAGGCCTGAGTTCGCGTTCAGAGCGACTCTTCTGCAGCCAGGGCTGTGTTGGCGGCGCCCGGTTCCGAGGCGGCGGCAGCCTTGGTGAAGAGCAAGAGGGCGAAGAGTGTCGACACGCTCGACAAAGCCACCACCGCTGCGATCAGCGTCAGTGTGCTGCGAGCGGAAGCGCTTAGCTTCACCCAAGAAAAGTCGAGGTGTTTGTGGTTGGCGCTCAGGATCTTCATGCGTTGTCTCTGCGTGCTTCGTCCTTGAAATAGACAGAAAGAAGCGGGCTTCTGGGAAGGGGAGACGCATTGTCAAAAACTGAGCCGGATTTGTCCGTGGCCCTTGTGTGCAGCGACTTTGACTGAATGTGACGGCGCTGGCCTTCAGTGCGGGTGCGAGGCCTCAAGCGCCTCAGGCCCCAGATGCCGGTACACCAGCCCTTCGCCGCCACGGAAGGGGATGATGCGCTCCAGCGTGGCGCCGAGGCGCTCAGCGACCTGGACCGAGGTTTGGTTGCCCGATGCGATCACGCTGACCGCGCTGCGCCAGCCAAAGTCGCTGTATGCCGCACGCAGTGCGGCGCGGGCGGCCTCGGTGGCATAGCCCTGGCCCTGGGCTTCGGGGAGCAAGGCCCAGGTGATCTCGGGCTCCAGCCAGCCTTCCGGGAACCAGAGTCCTGACAGGCCCAGAAACAAACCGTCGGCTTTGCGCTCCAGCGCCCAAGGCCCGTAGCCGCGCAAGGCCCAGTGGCCGAAGTAAGCCGCGAACTTGCGCCAGGCCTCATCGCGCCCGCAGGGCCCGCCGTAGGTGGCCGACACCGGGTCGGCGAAGAAGCGGGCCATGCCTTCGAAATCCGCCTCGGCAAAAGGCCGAAGCCGCAGGCGCTCGGACTCGAAGCTGGGGATGGTGAGACCGGAGAGGGGTGCTTGGGGCATGGCGGCAGGTCAGGTGTCCAGGCGCTCAGCTTAGCCGCTGCCGGCGCCCCCTCACTCACTCACTTAGTGCGTGCGCTTGCGAGCCACTGTGCCCATGCTCGGGCTCGTGCCTGCTTCGCTGTGGGAAACCTCGCTCGACCATTGCTTCTGCCGGGCCAGTTCCGAGGCTGTGGCTTCATCGGCGGTGACCAGAAACTCGGTGTTGCTGCGCTCGACGAAGTAGGCGCTCTTGAAACGCAAGAGCAGTTCACCCAAGGCCTGGCGAGCCTGAAGCGGTGCGCCATTGAAGGTGAGGGTCAGCGTGGTCATGGTGCTTTGGCTTTCTTTCAATCGTTGCTTCGAACTGCCGGCTCAAGAACATGGAGCAGGTGATTCATGAACGTTGCAGATGAAAGCCGGTTGACCGCGCTTCTCGATCAGGCCAAGCTGGCCCGGCGCAACTCAATCGCCTCTCTGACGATAGGCAGGAGCTCGCTGGCTGCGCCCGTGCCCTCCATTGCCGCCAACAGTTCCCGCCGCATGCGCGGCTCCCAGAACTTTTGAATGTGGGTGGCGATGCCGTCCAGGGCTTCGGCGTGGTCGGGCATGGCTTGGAAGAAGGTGCCGATCTGGTTGGCCATGCGGACGAGTTTTTCAATGTCCATGGGGAGGGTGCAGAAGCTGAGGTTCGGAGTCGTGGAGGTCGAGCCGCTCGGGGTGGCAGTAGACGACCAGGTCCTGGCGGCGGGCGAAGCCGACCAGGGTCATATTGGCGCGCGCGGCGGTGGCCACGGCGAAGGAGGTGGGGGCGGACACGGCCGCGAGCAGGGGCACGCCGGCGCTGGAGGTCTTCTGCACCATTTCGAAGCTGGCGCGGCTGGTGACGGCGATGAAGCCTTCACCGGCTTTCACCTCATGCCGCGCCAGGGCGCCGATCAGCTTGTCCAGCGCGTTATGGCGGCCGACGTCTTCGCGCAGCCATTTCACCTCGCCCTCGGCCGAGCACCAGGCGGCCGCATGCACGGCACCGGTGGCCTGCTGCAAGGTCTGGTGCTCGACGAACTGACCCATGGCCCGGGCAATCGCCGCGCGGCTGAACAGCCGGCCCTGGCCTGGCGTGGCCAGTTCCGGCAGATGACGCGCCACCTGGGCCAGGCTCTCGGTGCCGCAGAGCCCGCAGCCGGTGCGGCCGGTCATGGAGCGGCGGCGGTCTTTCAGTCGGGCGAAGGCCTCGCCGGCGATGCGCAGGTGCAAGGTGATGCCTTGCTCGCTGCTTTCTTCCTCGACGCTGAACAGCTCATGCGGTGCACTGAGGATGCCTTCGCTGAGCGAAAAGCCGAGCGCGAACTCTTCCAGGTCCAGCGGCGTGGCCAGCATCACTGCATGCGAGATGCCGTTGTACTCCAGGGCCACCGGCACTTCTTCGGCCACCCAGTCGTCCACCGCAAAGGCCGCGCCCGCGCGCACGCCCTGCACGGGCAGCACGCGTGCGCCCTCGCAGAATGTGGGCCGTGCCGCGCCCGCCCCGGCGCTTAGGGCCGGGGCCGGGGCTGCCGGTTTGCCGCTGCGCTCACTTGCCATGGGCGCCCTCGGGCTGGCGGGCCTGTTGCAGCGCGTCTTGCTGGGCCAGGTTGAAGCGGCTGTACTCGCGCTGCCAGTCGGACGGCTGCTGCACCGGCATCACCTGCACGGCGGTCACCTTGTACTCGGGGCAGTTGGTGGCCCAGTCGGAGTTGTCGGTGGTGATGACGTTGGCGCCGGACTCCGGGAAGTGGAAGGTGGTGTAGACCACGCCCGGCTGCACCCGCTCGGTGACGGTGGCGCGCAGCACGGTGTCGCCGGCGCGGCTGACGATACCCACCCAGTCGTCGTCCTTGATGCCGCGTTCTTCGGCGTCATGCGGGTGGATCTCCAGCCGGTCCTCGCTGTGCCACTGGTTGTTGGGCGTGCGCCGGGTTTGCGCGCCCACGTTGTACTGGCTCAGGATGCGGCCGGTGGTCAGCAGCAGCGGGAACTTGCGCGTCACTTTCTCATCGGTGGGCACGTACTGGGTGATGATGAAACGGCCCTTGCCGCGCACGAACTTGTCCACGTGCATGATGGGCGTGCCGGCCTCTTCGGTGTGCTCGTTGCAAGGCCATTGCACGCTGCCCAGGCGTTCGATCTTCTCGTAGCTGACACCGGCGAAGGTCGGGGTCAGCGCGGCGATCTCGGCCATGATCTCCTCGGGATTCTTGTAATCCATCGGGTAGCCCAGGGCCTGGGCCAGCTTCTGCGTCACCTCCCAATCGGCATAGCCGGCCAGCGGCGGCATGACCTTGCGCACGCGGCTGATGCGGCGTTCGGCATTGGTGAAGGTGCCGTCCTTTTCCAGGAAGCTTGATCCGGGCAGGAAGACATGGGCGTACTTGGCGGTTTCGTTCAGGAAGATGTCCTGCACCACCACGCATTCCATGGCCATCATGGCCGCGGCCACGTGCTTTGTATTGGGGTCGGACTGCACGATGTCCTCGCCCTCGCAGTACAGGCCCTTGAAGCTACCCGAGAGTGCCGCGTCGAACATATTCGGGATGCGCAGGCCCGGCTCGGGGTTGATGCTCACGCCCCAGGCCGCTTCGAACTGCGCGCGCACGGTGCTGTCCGACACATGGCGGTAGCCCGGCAGCTCATGCGGGAAGCTGCCCATATCGCAGCTGCCCTGCACATTGTTCTGGCCGCGCAAGGGGTTCACGCCCACGCCTTCGCGGCCGACATTGCCGGTGGCCATGGCCAGGTTGGCAATGCCCATCACCATGGTCGAACCCTGGCTGTGCTCGGTCACGCCCAGGCCGTAGTAGATGGCTGCATTGCCACCCGTGGCGTACAAGCGTGCCGCGCCGCGCAGCTCGGCCGCCGGCACGCCGCTGGCGGCCTCCAGCGCCTCGGGCGAGTTCTCGGGCCGGGCCACGAACTCACGCCACTGATTGAAGCTCTTGGGGTCGCAGCGCTCGGCCACATAGGCTTCATTCACCAACCCTTCGGTGACGATGACATGGGCCAGGGCGGTGATCACCGCCACATTGGTGCCGGGCTTGAGCTGCAGATGGTGGGCCGCCTGGATGTGGGGCGACTTGACCAGGTCGATGCGGCGCGGGTCCACGACGATGAGCTTGGCACCCTCGCGCAAACGGCGCTTCATGCGCGAGGCGAACACCGGGTGCGCCTCGCTGGGGTTGGCACCGATGACCATGATCACATCGGCCTTCTCCACCGACTTGAAGGTCTGCGTGCCGGCCGAGGTGCCCAGGGTTTGGCCCAGGCCGTAGCCGGTGGGCGAGTGGCAGACGCGAGCGCAGGTGTCGACGTTGTTGTTGCCGAAAGCCGCGCGGATCAGCTTCTGCACCAGGTAGGTTTCCTCGTTGGTGCAGCGCGAGGAGGTGATGCCTCCGATCGAATCCTTGCCATGCTTGGCCTGGATGCGGCGGAACTCGCTGGCCGCGTGGTTCAGCGCCACCTCCCAGCTGACCTCTTGCCAGGGGTCCTGGATGCTGGCGCGGATCATGGGCTTGGTGATGCGGTCCTGGTGGGTGGCATAGCCCCAGGCGAAGCGGCCCTTGACGCAGCTGTGGCCTTCGTTGGCCTTGCCGTCCTTCCAGGGCACCATGCGCACGACTTGCGTGCCCTTCATCTCGGCCTTGAAGCCGCAGCCCACGCCGCAGTAGGCGCAGGTGGTGATGACGCTGTGCTCGGGCTGGCCCAGCCAGATGACGGACTTTTCCTGCAGCGTGGCCGTGGGGCAGGCTTCGACGCAGGCGCCGCAGCTCACGCATTCCGATTCCATGAAGGGCTGGTCCTGGCCCGGCGACACGCGCGACTCAAAACCGCGGCCCGAGATCGTCAGCGCAAAGGTGCCTTGCGTCTCTTCGCAGGCGCGCACGCAGCGGTTGCAGACGATGCACTTGCTCGGGTCGTAGGTGAAGTAGGGGTTGGACTCGTCCTTCTTCGAGTCGCAATGGTGGGCGCCGGCCGCGGCCCCCACGCCGTAGCGCACATTGCGCAGCCCCGTCACGCCGGCCATGTCCTGCAGCTCGCAATTGCCATTGGCCGAGCAGGTCAGGCAGTCCAGCGGGTGGTCGGAGATGTAGAGCTCCATCACGCCCTTGCGCAGATCCTGCAGCTTAGGCGTCTGGGTCTTGACCTTCATGCCGGCCTCGGCCGGCGTGGTGCAGCTGGCCGGGAAGCCCTTGCGGCCCTCCACCTCCACCAGGCAGAGCCGGCAGGAACCGAAGGGCTCCAGGCTGTCGGTGGCGCAGAGCTTGGGCACCTTGATGCCGGCGTCTACGGCGGCGCGCATCAGCGAGGTGCCCTTGGGCACGGTGACCGGGAAGCCGTCGATTTCCAGCGTCACTTCTTCGGTCGATTCCCGGCGCGGGGTGCCGTGATCGATGTCTTGCTTGAGATGATCCAACATGGTGATTTGCTCCTGGGCTCAGGCCGCGGCCTGGTCGGGCGCGGCAAGACCGAAGTCCTGCGGGTAGTGGTTCAGCGCCGAGAGCACCGGGAACGGCGTCATGCCGCCCATGGCACAGAGCGAACCGTGGGTCATGGTGTCGCAGAGGTCGCGCAGCAGGATCACCTGCTCGGCGCGGTTCTGGTTGCTGCGGATGCGGTCGATCACTTCCACGCCGCGGGTTGAGCCGATGCGGCAGGGCGTGCACTTGCCGCAGGACTCGATGGCGCAGAACTCCATGGCGTAGCGGGCCAGCTGGGACAGGTCGGCCGTGTCGTCATGCACGACGATGCCGCCGTGGCCGACCACGGCGCCCATGGCCGCGTAGGCCTCGTAGTCCAGCGGCACATCCCATTGCGACTCGGGCACGTAGGCGCCCAGCGGGCCGCCGACCTGCACCGCCTTGATCGGCCGGCCGCTGGCCGTGCCGCCGCCAAAGCCGTAGAGCAGCTCGCGCAGCGTCAGGCCGAAGGCTTTCTCGACCAGGCCACCATGCTTGATATTGCCGGCCAGCTGGAAGGGCAGGGTGCCGTGCGAGCGGCCCACGCCAAAGTCGCGGTAGGCCTGAGCGCCGCGCGCCATGATGATGGGCGCGCTGGCAAAGGTGATAACGTTGTTGATGACCGTCGGTTGGCCGAACAGGCCTGAGAGCGCAGGCAGCGGCGGCTTGGCGCGCACCACGCCGCGCTTGCCTTCGATGCTCTCCAGCATGGCGGTCTCTTCGCCGCACACATAGCTGCCCGCCGCCTTGCGCACCTCCAGATGGAAGGCGTGGCCGCTGCCGCAGACGCTGTCGCCGAGGAAGCCGGCGGCCGTGGCGCGGGCAATCGCCTCGTTCATCGTGGCGATCGCATGCGGGTACTCGGAGCGGATGTAGATGTAGCCGTCGGTGGCGCCCACCGCCAGCGCGGCGATGGTCATGCCTTCGATCAGCATGAAGGGATCGCCCTCCATGGTCATGCGGTCGGAGTAGGTGCCCGAGTCGCCTTCGTCGGCGTTGCAAACGATGTACTTTTGGTCGGCCTTGGCTTCACGCACCGTCTTCCACTTGATGCCGGCCGGGAAGGCCGCGCCGCCGCGGCCGCGCAGGCCCGAGTGCAGCATCTCCTGGATGATGGCGCTGCCGTCCAGGCTGAGCGCGCGGCGCAGGCCGGCCCAGCCCTCGTGGGCTTCGTAGTCGGCCAGCGAGAGCGGGTCGATGATGCCGACTCGGCGGAAGGTCAATCGCTCTTGCAGGGCCAGGAAGGGGATCTGCTCGGTCACGCCTTGGCGCAGCGGGTGCTCGCCGCCCTGCAGCAGGCCGGCATCGAGCAGGCCCGGCACATCGGCGGCCTCGACCGGGCCGTAGGCGATGCGGCCTTGCGGCGTCTGCACCTCGACCAGAGTCTCCAGCCAGAACAGGCCGCGCGAGCCATTGCGCACCAGCTCGACGGTCAGGCCACGGCACTGGCATTCATGGCGCAAGGCCTCGGCCACCTCGTCTGCTCCCACCGCCAGCGCGGCGGAATCGCGCGGCACAAACACTCTCGTCACGATAGCGCTTGTCATCACAGACCCTCCTTGGCCAGCAGGGCGTCGAGCTTGGCTGGCGTCATGCGGGCGTGCAGGCGCTCGTTGATCTGCAGGGCCGGGGCCGAGGCGCACAGACCCAGGCAGTAGACCGGCTCCAGCATCACCGCGCCATCGGCGCGCGTGTGGTGCGAGGCGCAGCCCAGGCGCGCCTCGGCATGGGCCAGCAGCGCTTCGGCGCCGCGCGCCTGGCAAGCTTCAGCACGGCAGACTTGCAGCACCTGCTTGCCCGGCGCTGTGCTGCGGAAGAAATGGTAATAACTGATCACCCCATGGACCTCGGCCCGGGACAGGCTAAGGTGCTCGGCAATCAGGGGCACGGCGGCCGGCGGCACATGGCCCAGGGCTTCCTGCACGGCATGCAGCAGGGGCAGCAGGGCGCCGTCTCGGGCCGGGTGCTCGGCCAGCAGTTCGGACACGGAGAGTTCGTTCATGGGTAGGGGCTGTTCAGGCGGGAAAAAGCTGGCGGAGGGAGGGTCGCTCAGACGGAGCGACTTGTCCAATTCATTCCGGAAATGGGGCGATCAGTTTGGGGAATCAGGGTTTGCACGGGCCGAGCGGAGAAGCGAGCCGCGACCTGCGATGCCCTTTGTAGATGCTCAGGCGGCTCCTTCTTGCGTTGCCGCTATTCTGTACACAGGTCGAAAAATGAGAAAAGACCCCGAAGGGTCAAGTCTTGCTATAGGAGCTTGAAACGGAGGGAAGGTCTTGTAGTCCGGCTTGACGCCTTCTCCCCTAAGAACTGCTAAAGCATGACGTAAGCCTATGAAATTGCGGTGGGGAAAGTGAGAAACCAATGCCCGTTGGGCATTCCAAAGAACCGGGTTGAGACTCCGCCGAAGTGTTTTCCGCAGGATCCAATGTTGTCTCGCACCAATATGGACTGGACCTGCTGGTCTGAGCCGCTAGGAATCACCACGGCAGCGCCGCGTTCAAGTAGGAATCCAAGGAAATGCAGGGCATCCGAGAGACTTCGTTGACTCACTGTGGCGCAATTGCCGTCGCTGGGTGCTTCAGCGATAGAGAGTAGCTGCTTGGCGCGATTGGCGAACAAATTCGACAGATGCGATTCGTTCGGATGGCTGTGAATGGTGTTGGCGGCGTACCCTTGAACCAGGTTCAGATCAAGGACGACCGTTGCGCGATCGCCAATCACAGCCAGGCACGGCTGCTTGATCGAGTCCTGAAGCTCAACGATCCTCGTCGTCTTCCGTGGACACGGCAACTCATCGGCTCTGAGGCCAGCCGGAGAGATGGCCTGAATGCAGGCAAGAAAGTAGATTGGATAGTTGCGCATCGATGGTGCATAACGCTCAAATTGCGCCGCGAGCCGTTGCGGGCCGGATCAAGCGCAGGGTTAAACAGCGAGACAGCCTCATTTGACTACTCGTTATGGTCACTCCAGCGCCATTGATAGCACACATGGAGTCCATTCCGTGCGGCCAAACTCTCGATGACCAGCCTGGAACCTTCAATGCTCCACTCGGTCCAGTTGTCCCACTCGCACTTCAGGAACGTGAAGCCGCGGCGCAAAGAGAGGCGGCTGTAGTCGACGCCTTCGTCGAAGCCGGAATATGTTGACTTGGCGCGCCATCCTTCTGCGATGAGTGTTGATAGGATAGGCTCAAAGCGTGAGCTAGGAATGTTCCTTATGGTGGCTCGCCGAAGAATCCTGAACTTGAACTTGGCGACAGATCGAGCCGCTTGGGCGATTCGGTTCATGTGCTGTCTAACGAGGTTGTCCAATAACCCGAAATCCCCAACCTCCCGCACCACTCTGGGCGCGTGAATGTCGGCGAAGGCGAATTTTTGGATTCATCTGAGGATCGGGACCTGTGAGCCGCCTTTCCGGCGCCTGAGCGCGATTGTGCCGCCTGTGGACTGCGTTATCGAACACCGGCTCTACCGCTCAGATGCGCTGGCTGTTCAGCTGCCTGCAACGCGGTGAATCGATGGCGTGGCGCATGCATTCATTCGGGCAGCTGCGGTCGAGCCGCTCGGGCAAGAAACGACGGACTTGATTGCCACGTGCTGGCGGATTCTTGTCATCACGCCCTCGGGTCTTGATGCATTTGGAGCTCACCGGCTGCCGTCTTGTCATGCAAGAGGTCAGGATTTGCCCGCAGCAATCCGATCTCAAGATCGGTGATTCCCTTGTGCTCAAATGGTCTGAGCAGGCCCGTGATTTCCTGTCCCACATCGGGTTCGTAGATCCGCTTGGCGTACCGTGATGCCCTGGCGGGCGTTGCAACA
The DNA here is from genome assembly GCF_025717675.1 of Paucibacter sp. DJ2R-2. Lineage (GTDB taxonomy): Bacteria > Pseudomonadota > Gammaproteobacteria > Burkholderiales > Burkholderiaceae_C > Paucibacter_A. Next base: position 981,095 of record NZ_JAJIRT010000001.1, on the reverse strand, counting down.
ATGAAGCCGGCCATGATTCCCACGGGTTGATCTGGTGTTGACTAACCTACTATTACAGCAGTACTCCAGAGGGCTGTTCTATCCGCCGCTTGTTTCGGCCGCGTACTTGTCTTTGACGCGTACATAGTGCTCGGCCGAGTATTTGAGATACCCCATCTCTTCCACGGTGAGTGCCCGCACTCGTACTGCCGGCCGGCCTGCACACAGGTAGCCACTTTCAAGCACCTTTCCCGGCGTCACAAGGCTGCCTGCACCCACCATGACTTGGGCTTGGATGACGACGTCGTCCATGATGATCGAGCCCATCCCAATGAGGCACTCGTCGCCGATCGTGCATCCATGAAGGATCGCCGAGTGCCCGACGGTGACGTAGTTTCCGATGAGGAGTGGCGAGCCGGCCGGCTTCGCCGTGCTTTTGTGGGACACATGTCCCATGGCGAAGTCTTGGATGTTGCTGCAATCTCCAATGACGATGTGATTGACGTCCCCCCGCAGCACGGTGTTACACCAAATAGAGCTGTCGCGACCGACTTTCACGTCACCTATCACTTGGGCTGAGCTATGGACGTATACGCCTGCTGCAAGAGATGGCTGAGCGCCGAGGTATGTGCTTAAAGGCATGCTTGAGCGGGTGGTGTGTGTGGCACCGAAAAACGTCCAGAGTAATCGGACGCCGCAGGCGGTCCGCGCTTGACTGATAGGTTAAAGCTCATTTTCGGACACCTCGTTCATAGGTGTGCGCAAGGCAGAACGCAGAACTCAGGACGACGAGTTGGCTGCAGCCCTGCACCATGCAGCTTTCCTTGCCCAGGCCACCCCGGCTCTGGAGCAGCAACTGCTGCTCCAACGGTGCCGAGTCAAATGTGGACCACCCATTCAAATCCTCGATTCGAATCAAAAACCTACTCTCGTACTTGTCCGCAACAGTTATGCGCCAGTATGTGGCCAATGATCTGCCGGCTCCGGACTCACGTCGACCAGCGCATCAGCGTCACGAGCACCACCAGGACACCCAGGCCGAGGTTGACCGACACCCAGGTGCGAATTTGCGCCAGGGCCGCGCCAGCCGCGGCCCACTCAGACACTGCTACAGCCCGGCTGAACCTCTTGTAAAGCGCGAAACGGATGTGCATGAAGATCGCCACCATGACGACGCCCAGCACCGCCATGACGGTCCAGGCCAGCGGCATCTCGAAGTTGCCCCCCGACTGCACCACTTGCTTGGCCACACGACCCAGCATCCACACGCCGCTGGCCAGAGTCAGCAGCGAGGCCACAAGCACCGCTTGGAAGAAGCGCCCGAGCACATCGTGCATCAGCCGCAGCCGCAGCGGTGCTTCCAGTTGAGCGACCGCCGGTCGTAGGAAGAAGTGTGCAAACACCATGCCACCGATCCAAACGATGATGGACAGCACGTGCAAAGTCTTGAGAGTCGCGTAAATCATCGATCAGTTCCATTCAAGTTCAAACCCAGTCCAGAAGCCACTCGCCACCCCAGACCCATGCCAGCGGCAGCAGGCCCTTCGTGGCCGCCACTGCCAAGCCCATCGCGAAACACCGGCCCCCGCTCGATGAACATCAGCGCCCCGGCCGCAAACAGCTTGCCGAGGGAATCGGCATCGCGACGATGACGGCCATCAGCCCAAGCGCGAGCGCCGTCGCCCACCCTGGGCCGGACTTGGCGAGATGGCTCGGTCGGGCCCGGGCGTGGCGCCCGGCCAGAGTGTAGGCAGAAGCCAAGCCGACCCGCACCGGCAGGGCCCAGTGGCGCAGCAATTCGAGCTTGGCCACCCCTTGTGGCAGGCAGGGGCATGGCCAGCAGTTGCAAGGTCGTGCGCCTCAGTGCCGTGGGCTTGCGCCATCGCCTGCATCGACCCCGTTCCTCATGGATGGCAGCGGCTGCGTCGCGAGGCTGCTGCACGTTCGGCAGCGTCATGTGGACTCGGCGACCGCGGGCTGCCCGCGCGTCTTCCACAGCGACACCAGGACCCCCCCGGCAATCAGGCCGAAGGTCACGCTGAGCGAGATCACCGCCGGGATCTTGCCGATGATGCCTACCAGGAAAATCTTGCTGCCGATGAACACCAGCACCAGGGCCAGCGCGTACTTCAGGTACTTGAAGCGGTGGATCATTGCTGCCAGCGCGAAGTAGAGCGCGCGCAGGCCCAGGATCGCGAAGATATTGCTGGTGTAGACGATGAAGGGGTCGGTGGTGATCGCGAAGATGGCCGGCACCGAATCAACCGCGAAGATCAGATCGACGAACTCCACCAGCAAAAGCGCCAGGAACAGCGGTGTCGCGAAGCGTTCCAGCTTGCCCGTCCGGGTGTCGGTCTCGCGCACCCAGAAGGCATTGCCGCGCAAGCCCTCAGTCACGCGCACATGGCGCTTGAGGAACTTCAGCAGTGGGTTCTTGGCGATGTCGGGCATGTGGTCGGCAATGATCCACATCTTGATGCCGGTGAAGATCAGGAAGGCACCGAACAGGTAGAGCACCCAGCTGAACTGGCTCACCAGTGTTGCCCCCAGGCCGATCATGAGTGCGCGCAGCAAGATCACGCCCAGAATGCCCCAGAACAGCACCCTGTGCTGGTACTGCCGCGGGATGGCGAAGAAGCTGAAGATCAGAGCGATGACGAAGACGTTGTCCATCGACAGCGACTTCTCGATCATGAAGCCGGTGTAGTAGTCCATGCCGCTTTGTGCGCCCAGATACCACCAGACCCAGGCACCGAACAGCAGCGCCACGCTGATGTAGCCGGCCGACAGCAGCAGACTCTCGCGAACGCCGATCTCCTTGTCGTCCTTGTGCAGAACGCCCAGATCAAAGGCCAGCAGCGCGATGACGATGCCGGCGAAGGTAAGCCAGACCCAGGTGGGCGTGCCCATGAAGTCGGCTGTGAGGAAGGGATGCAGGAAGTCCATGATTCACCTCAAGGGATTGCGGCAACGGCGGCAAGCGACAGGCTCGCCTTGGCCTCGGATCTGCCACCGCCATAGCGGCACCACAGCGCGGGCCGGGGCACAAGGAGGAGGCCGCTGAGGGCGTAGAACATGATCGGGCTCGCTGTAGCGTTCGGGTGAGTCGGAGTGTGGGGATCTACACGTTTCGAATAAACCAAGCTGATGCGCAATTCAACTTCGGTTTTTCAGCACTGAAATCCAGAAGCTGAACGGCCGTCTTCTCAATGACTTCTGGGTCCTCACCCAGGAGGGTGGGCTGCCTCGGCATCGCCGAAAAGCTGGACATGGCGTGTAGACCTTCAGCTGGGCAGCAGCGATGGTGTGATGGAGGTGATCCACGCCATCCGCGCAGGTCGCGGTCAGCACCACCCCCTGGTGATGCTGGTGCTGGCTGCGGCTCGCCCTTGAACGCACCCTTGAGCGCGTACAGCTCGCCCCCCATCAGCGAGCGTTGCCACGGGCCGCCTTCTTGGAGAGCGGCTCCTCTCCATCGATCAGCTTCCAATGGTGCCGTGCGGCCTCCACGACCTTGGCTTCGCCATCGGCCAGGTGGCCATCGGCTCGCGCCGCCGCCAGGGATAGACGCAACACTGTCCTTTGCAGCACCGGATCGGAGATCTCGGCCATCAATGACGTCATCTCGCTGCTATCGACCTGACCGATGAGCGAGTCTGTCTCGTAGCCACCCGCCCGCAGCTCTTCACGCAAGGTGTAAACGATGTGAGGCAGCAGCTGCGGATCCAGCCCGAGTTCGCGCTCCGCGCCCAACTGCTTGAGGATCTCGAACTCGGAACTGCACACCTGACCGTCGGAGATGAGCACCAAGGCGACGATGCGCGCGGCAGCTTCCGGGCTGTTGCGGGGGTAGCTACGCACGATGGCTCTCCCTTGAAGAACCCAAGCTTGGGCTGACAAGCTGTGTTCTGTGTTCTGGGCTCAGTCGCCTCGGGCGGGATGCCGCCGGTCAAACTGACGTGTACGACGCGCGGCCTGGATCGGGATGGGCACGAGCACCGGCGCCGGCTGAGGCGCCCACTGCCTGAGTTCCTCCTTCAGCAAGTGAAGGCTCTGCCTGATCCGGGCAAGCATGAGGGACGAAAAACGCAGAGAAGGCTTCATGGTGATGGGCTCGGAAGTGATCAAAGGCTGGAATATGCATCCAATCAAAGTTCTGAAGAACCGATATTTTTGAGATTCCAACTCAGGAAAATACGAACTCGCCGAAACATGATGCGACGGGCGCAAGGCCGCACTCATGACCGGTCTGGCCGGACCTCGCTGATCTTGGTGAGCCGGAAGGCCTGGTCGTCGGCCTCGTAGTCCCACTGCTCGATCCGGCAGCATCCCGGCGCCGCATCCGCACCCCAGCGCAGAAGGTTCACCGAGTTGGGTGAGCCATCACGCACCCGGGACGACACGGCGGTGCCCGCCTGCACAACCCACAGCGGACGCACCAGGCCTGGCAGTGGCATGACGTAGGGGAGGTGGATGTGCCCGCCCATGACGAGGTCGGCGCCGGCTTCAGCCCAATGCTGCAGAGCGGCCGCATGCCCGCGCAGTCTGTTGGGCTCATCCTCGGCGCGCGTGACGGCGATAGGCTGATGCACCACGACCACGCGCAGCTGGCCAGGGTCGGCCTGTTTCAGAAGTCGGGCCACACGGTCGATCTGCAGCGCAGACAGCTCACCGTCTTTGTGTCGCCAGGGTCGCGTGGTGTTGACGCCCACGACCAAGAGTTCCGCAGAGCGATGCACCGGCTCGAGATCGGTGCCGAAGGCGGCGCTGTACCGTCCATAGGGTTTGCGCAGCCGCGCCCACAGATCGAAGAGCGGGATGTCGTGGTTGCCTGGTACGGCCAGCACCGGCGCCCCCAGGCGGTCCACGAACGCACGTGCCGCGCGGAACTGGGCCGGACGAGCGCGCTGCGTGATGTCCCCCGACAGCACAAGAACATCAGGACGCTGCCGCTGGGCCAGCGTGCCCAGGGCATCTACGACTGCGCCCTGCTCGGTGCCAAAGTGCGTGTCGGAAATCTGCAGCAGAACGCTCAAGGCGCAGCCCCTTCGGCACAGGCCCGTGCGTCGATGATGAGGGCCGCGTCGCGCGCTGGCTTCAGCAGATAGAGGGGCTTGGTGAGCACCCTGATGTCGAGCGGCGCGCGCATCATCGTCACCTCGCCATCGAAGGCCACCTTCACCCCGCGGCGGCCTTGCGGCAGCGTCGGCCGTACCACCAAGTGCTCGAACTCGAAGCGCTCCACGCCTGCGGCTTCACCCAGCCTGCCCATGGCGCCATGCAACATCAGGCCGAGCATCGACAGTGTCCCGATAGGCCGCAGCACGAGCGCGGCCATGCTGCCCTCGCCTGGTGTGCCCGCCAGGGTGTCATCGGGCTCCGCGCCGAACTGCTGCAGCTGCAGGCGGTTGTTGCCCACGAAGAGCGTCAGGGTTTGCACCTCGCGCGCCTGGCCACCCATCTCGATGTGCAGTCGCAAACGGCGCTGCGCACGCAGCAAAGTCGCACAGGCTGCCAAGAAAGCGACCCAGCGGCTGCGACCGAAGCGGGCCTTGAAGGCTTCCCGGTCTTGCAGAAGGTCGGGATAGAGCCCGAGGCTGGTGTTGACAAGAAACACCCGTTCGTTGATGCCGGCCACTTGAACCGGCGTTGGCACCGAACACAGCAGCTGGCGGACGGCATCGGCCGGGTTCTCGGCTATGCCGTGCGTGCGGGCAAAGTAGTTGAACGTGCCCTGTGGCACCACGCCCATGGCGCAGCCTGCGGCGTGTGCGGCCTGCGCCACGGTGTTGAGTGTGCCGTCGCCACCGATGGCGACCACGGCTGTGCGGGTGGCGATCGCCCTCGCCGCCGCCTCGTGCGACACGCAGCTCAACTCGGCAGGGCTGCAGAACAGCAAGTCACCTCGCCGTCCGCCTGCCAGCAGCGCGGCCTCGACGACGTCGCGCTTCGCCCGCGCATCGCTGCTGCCCGCTGCCGCATTGATGACGAACTGCAGCGGCGACGCGAGGTCGATCTCGGGGAGCACGGCCATGGCCTTTGAAGCGTTCAGGTCTTCTCCCGCGTCAAACGTTCTGCAAAGGAAATGCCGATGGCAGAGAGCACAAAGGTGAAGTGGATGACGGCCACCATCGTGATGACCTGGACATTCTCCAAGCTCAAGTCGCCACTCAGATAGGTCTTCAAGGCATGCACGCCTGAGATCGAGATGATGGCGAAGGCCAGCTTCAACTTGAGGTTGTAGGTGTTGACGTGGTCCAGCCAGTCGGGCTTCTTCATGTCCTTTTTGTCGAAGTGCCCCGTGGTCACGAACAGCGACACACCAGCAAGCGCCACCACCCACACCAGCTGCGCCACCATCGTCATGTCCACCAGCTCAAGCACCTTGATGATCAGGTCGATCTTCTCAAGGTCGCCAAAGAGCAAGGTGCTCATCAGCTTGTAGGTCTCCAGCAGGAATTTGCCCAGGATGCCGAAGATGATCGCCACCAGACCCACATAGAAGAACAGCATGGTGAATCGCATGCCGTAGAGCATCGAACCAACCCCTGAGAGTAGCTTTTCCATTGTTGTTAACTTTTAAATAGAGCTGACATTGAATTCAAGCGACGATCTGACCGCAGCTTCTGTGGCTGCTCGATCCAGATCGTCAGAGGGACATGCTGAGTAAGACCGGGGCGGTCGATCTCAAACCTGGCGCAGCAGGTCACCGAAGACGGTGTGATCGCCTTCCTTGCGATCGGCGCCGGGTGCGTCGTACAGGACGAGCCAGCTTGCCTTGCTGCTGCCGGACAGTTCAGCCGGCAGTTGGCAGATGGCCTCGGCGCGGTTGGTTCCGCGTGCGTGTGGCAGCGGCACCGACTCGGTCAATGCCGACTCGAAGCGCACCGGCTCTCGGTTGGCAGCCAGCAAGGGCCGGGCGCCAGGCCATTTGAAGACGCGAATGTCGCCGTTCAGCACCATGGTCGGGCCGGCCAGGATGTAGAGGTCGTCGCCTGAGAAGTGCAGGTCCCGCACACCCAGGCCGTCGAGTTGCAGGAAGTGTTTGCGGATCAGGGTGCCGCTCTCGTCCAGGGGCGCCAGGCGCAGTTGCTCACCGCGGGTCTCGACCGCGATCTCCAGCAGCGCCGACCAGCCCCGCAGCACCGGGCCGCGCAGGCCGAGCAGCAGCCGGCGGCCGTCCACCGCCAGGCCTTCGATGTCGAAGCCGTTGTCCTTGCCCGGGATGGCCATATACGGGCCGAAGTGAGGGTCATCGGCGAGCGCACGCGTGAGCAGGTTGCTTTGCGCATCGCCCTTCAGTCGCAGCGCCCGACGTCCGTCCTGGGCCTGCCGCACCAGGCAGGGCTCGCCCTTGGCGTCGAACTCGATAGGCAGGCAGGCCAGCAGGCGACGATTGCCGTCAAGCGCCAGTTTTGCCAGTCGCTTGGCGTTGTCGGCATGGTCCCGCTCCGCTTTGGCGTTCTTTCGCTTCAGGCCGTGCGAGCCGACCACCCAGAGGTAGCCGTCAGCTACAGCCATGCCTTCCAGGTCGGCCTCTTCCTCGGGCGCGCCGGGCAGGTCCAACAGTTCGGCGAGCGGGAAGTCGCGCACCTCGCCGAAGCGCAAGGCTTCGCGCCCCACGGGGTCGAGCCGGCGAAGGCGGTCCAGGCCGCAGGCTTCGTCGCCCGCCACCCAGAGCCAGTCGCCGGTGAAGGCCGCGCCGGACAGATTGGATTGAACCAGGGATTCAGGAGCGAACTCCAGACGGACGGCATTGGCGGTTCGAGCGTTGGGCATCGGGTGCTTCTCAAAGGTTGACGGGTCAGAAGGCTCGCGAGCTGTCAAGCGCGCTGGAGCGAGCCGCCGAACCCCGGAGTGTGCGACCGAAGCGCTCGTCTGTGTTCAGGTTTATCCGATGTTCGCGTCCTTGAAAGCCTGCTTTTTCAGAACCCCCTGGCGCCCCATATTCGGTCTGTCCTTCAAGCGGTGGAGATTTGCGATGTAAGTGCTCTTCAAGTACGAACGCTGAACTCGAACGACCTCAGGACTCACAACCATGAACACCAAACTACCCATCCCCTCGACCGTTCCCGCGCAAGCCTCGCAGGCCCAGCAGGCTAGGCATATGGCGCCAATCGCCGCAGGCAGCGCGACACCCACGGATGTCGCCGCTGCGAGCCGTGTGCTGCGCAACACCTATGCCTTGCTGTCGATGACCTTGCTGTTCAGCGCGGCCGTCGCCGCTGCCAGCGTGGCGTTCCAGTTGCCGGCGCCGGGCCTCCTGCTCACCCTGGGCGGCTACTTCGGCTTGCTCTTTGCCGTCTACAAGTTCAAAAACAGCGGCTGGGCCCTGCCGGCGGTGTTTGCGCTGACGGGCTTCATGGGCTATTCGCTCGGGCCGGTGTTGACCCAATCGCTGGCGCTGCCCGGCGGAGCACAAGTCGTGACCCTGGCTCTGGCGGCTACGGGCGCCACCTTCCTGGCCTTGTCGGCCTGGGTCTTGTCGACCCGGCGCGACTTCAGCTTCATGGGCGGCTTCCTGTTCGCCGGCATGGTCATCGCGTTGATTGCCGGCTTGGCTGCGGTGTTCCTGCAGATTCCGGCGCTGGGCCTGGCCGTCGCCGCGATGGTGGCATTGCTGTCGGCGGGCTTGATCCTGTTCGAGACCAGTCGCATCGTCACCGGCGGCGAAAGCAACTATGTGCTGGCCACCGTCGGGCTGTACGTCTCGATCTTCAACCTGTTCACGAGCCTGTTGAGCCTGTTCGGCTTCGGCGGCTCAGACGAATAACCTTCACCAGGAGCACACCATGAAATGCCCCAGCTGTACTGACACCGCACTCGTGATGAGCGATCGCCAGGGCGTCGAGATCGACTACTGCCCGCAATGCCGCGGGGTCTGGCTGGACCGAGGCGAACTCGACAAGCTGATCGAGCGCTCGACCGCGGCCACGGCAGCAGCGTCGTCGCCGTCCGGCGGCAGTGCGGCCCGATCACAGCCCCAGTTCCAGGATTCCGACTACGAGCATGGCCGAAGCCCGCAGGGCGGCCGGAATAAATCCTGGCTGAGCAATATCTTCGACTGACCCGCGACCGACAGCACCCAAGGGAGAACCATCATGCGCATTTATCCCGCGAACAGCCCACAAGCCGCCGCTCGAATCGTCGCCCTGACGGTGGTGGCCGACGGCGACATTGGCGCCGCCGAAATCGAGTGGCTGGACCGTCTGGCCGTGCATGAGCAACTGGGCCTGGAGCGGCATGAGTTGCACGCACTGATGGACACCTTCTGCGAAGACTTGCTTTCAAGCGGCCAGTTGCAATGGGCCGGCGCCTGCCCGGTGGACGAACGAACGCTGGCCGACCTGATGGGCGAGATCCAGGACCCCGCGTTGCGGCTGACCTTGTTGCGCATTTGCGTTGCACTTGCAGAGGCCGACGCCCATGTCGACGAGGGCGAATCGACCGTGCTCGTCGCCGCAGTCGAACATTGGGGCTTGCACCGCGAGATGCTCCGGCCGACCGCCCCAAACTGAAGGCTTCACCGCCCCTGCAACAAGCCGCTGTGTTGTGCCGCCTCCGCCAACCAGGCCGGGTCCTCGGCCAGCGCCAAGGCCGCTTCCAGCGTGCGTGAGGGGCGGCTGCCCTGGTGCAGCATCAGGGCGATGGGCACGGCCACCTGGGGCGCCACCAGGGGCCTCGCTTGCAGGCCGCAGCGGGCGGGGCCGTAGGCTTGGAGTTCGCCGAGCAGGGCGCCGGGCAGAACGCTGCTGACCTGGCCGGCGACCACGCAAGCAACCAAGGCGCCGGTGGAGTTGGATTCGATCGCCGCTTGCACCTTCGTCACGCCGGCTTCGGCAAAAGCGCGGTCGACGATGCGGCGGTTGTGCATCTCGGCGCTGAGCAGGCACAGCGGCTGGGCGGCGGCATCCTGCCAGCGCATCTCAGCGCCGATCTGCAGGCCAGCAGTGCTTGGCTCTGCCGGGGCCTGTTGCAGCAGAAAGTAGTGCTCGGTGTACTGGGGCAGCACGCGCAGCTGGGCGCGGCTTTGTTCCATGCGCTCGGTGTAGCCCAGGGCCAGGTCCAGGGCCAGGTTTTCCAGGCCCGCCTCCAGCTCGACCGAGCTCATCGAACGCAGCGTCGGCCGGATGCCCGGGTGGCGCGCCTGCAGCCGCGCCACGAAGCGGGCAGCGATGGGCATGGCCGTGGGCACGGAGCCGATCAGCAGGTGGCCGCTGGGCGCGCCGCTGCGGCTGTCCAGCTCCTGTTGCAGCAGCTCTTGCTCGCGCAGCGTGCGGCGCGCGCTGGCCAGTACGCGCTCGCCTTCTTCGGTGAAGCCGGCGAAGCTGCGGCCGCGTTTGACGATGGCCGTGCCATAGCTTTCCTCCAGCGCCCTCAAGGCATTGGACAGCGCCGGTTGGGTGACATGGCAGGCCAGGGCGGCGCGGCCGAAATGCTTGTGGTCGTCCAGCGCGACCAGGTATTTGAGCGAGACGAACAGGTTCATGGCTGCGCCTCTTGGTCCACCGGGCGGCCCACCAGGCGGCCGCCCTGCAGCTGCAGGGCCAGGCCACCAAAGAAGGCTAGGTCTTCGGGGTCGTGGGTGATCATCAGCATGGGGATCTGCAGGCGCTGCAGCAGGGCATCCAGCTCCTCACGCAGGCGGCCGCGCAAGGCCGGGTCCAGGGCCGAAAACGGCTCGTCCAGCAGCAGGGCCTGCGGCTCGCCAACCAGGGCGCGCGCCAGGGCCGTGCGTTGGCGCTGGCCGCCCGAAAGCTGCTCGGGCCGTTGGCCGGCCACGTGCTCCAGCTCGAACACCTGCAGCCAGTGCTCGACGCGCGGGTCGCGTGCGCGCCGTGATGGGTTGAGCCAACCCTTGCTCAGGCCGAAGGCGATGTTCTGCCGCACATCGAGCTGCGGGAACAGGGCGTAGTCCTGGAACAGATAGCCGAAACCGCGCTGCGCTGCGGGCAGGTCGATGCCGCGCACGCTGTCGAACAAGACCTGACCCCGGCAGCGGATGCGGCCCCGGTCGGGCCGGTTCAGGCCGGCAATCGCTTGCAGGGTCAGGCTCTTGCCGGCGCCCGAGGGGCCGCAGAGCACGGTGCGCGCCTGCTGGCTCTCAAAAGCCAGCTCCAGCCGGAAGGCAGTGCCGCCGCGGCGGCTGTGCAGCTGCTGCTCGATCTGCACTTCGAAGAAAGGCTCCCGCGTCATGTCGGGCTCCGTGCCGGCATCAGGCGACCGGCCGCCAGCAGCACCGCCACGCAAACGATGGAGCTCAGGGCCACCAGGAAGTTGGCGCTCTCGTCCTGGCCGGCTTGCACCGCCTCGTAGATGGCGATCGACAGGGTTTGGGTTTGGCCCGGAATGCTGCCGGCCAACATCAGCGTGGCGCCAAACTCGCCCAGCGCCCGCGCAAACGCCAGCAGCAGGCCGGCCATCAGGCTGCGCCGGGCCAGCGGCAGGCTGACGCGAAAGAACAGGGCCCAGGGCCCCAGGCCCAGCACCCGGCCGGCTTGCTCCAGCTGCGCGTCCACGCCTTCGAAGCCGGCCCGCGCCGACTTCATCACCAGCGGGAAGGACACCAGGGCCGCAGCGATCACCGCGCCCTGCCAGGTGAAGACCAGCTGGATGCCCAGATTCGTGTCCAGCCAGTGGCCGATGGGCCCGCGCCGGCCCAGCAGCACCAGCAGGTAGTAGCCCAGCACGGTGGGCGGCAGCACCATGGGCAGAGTCAGCAGCGCGTCCAGCAGCTCGCGCCCGGGAAAGCGCCGCCAGCGCGCCAGGCCGTAGCCGGCCGCCGTGCCCAGCAGCAGATTCACGGCCGTGGCCCAGCCCGCCACTTTGAGCGACAGGGCCAGTGCGATCCAGGCGGCATCCATGGGCAGGGGCGGGGAGGGCGAATCCGAGAGAAAAGTGGCGGCGGGGTGCGGCGCAATATAGCGCAGGCCTGCGGGCCCGCTTGGTGTCTGCACGAGGGCGACCTGCCACAGTGTGGCAGGCAGCGGCGCCGGGGCACAGGCCCAGCCGGGGCTAACCGTGATTTCCCTCAGTGAGTTTTCGAAGGCTGCCGTGTCGCGCTGCAGGCCTTACAGTCGCGGCCCGAGGAGTCTTTGCATGAGAGCCATCCAGCCATGACTGATCTGTCTTCGCACAGCCCACCGCGCCACAAGCTCGGCCTGGCCCTGGCCGGCGGAGGCTTTCGTGCCTCGCTGTTCCATGTCGGCGTGCTGCGCCGCTTGGCAGAGCTGGACCTGCTACGTTATGTCGAGGTGCTGTCTACCGTCTCCGGGGGCTCGGTGGTGGGGGCGCTGTACTTGATGCATCTGAAGGCGGAGCTGGAGCAGCCGATGCTGGCTCAGCTGTCGCCTCGACAGGCCGGCTTGAACCACGAGCAGTACAAGGAAGTGGTGCTGCGCGTGGAGCAGGACATGCGCCGCGCGGCGCAGCGCAATCTGCGCAACCGTTTGTTGATGAACCCGCTCAAGCTGGCGTCGGTACTCTTCGGGCCCTCATCCCTGGCGACCGCCATGGCCAAAGTCTATGAGCGCGAACTCTTGGCCGAGGCGGTGAAGCGGGTTCGAGCCACGGGCTACCAGGATCCGGTGTTGCCGGATGTGCACCAAGCGTGGCGGCGCCTGTGGATGCAGGCGCACTCGCGGTTTCGGAGCCGTTGGCATCTGCTGCGAGCTGCACTCATGCGTGCCGCTGGAAAAGCTCCAAGACCTTGGGATGGGGGCATTTCCCTTCGAGCCTTGCGTTTGCGTGCGCCAGCGTCAAGTGATGCAGGTGGGTCGGAAAACTACAACCATCAGGCCTTGTGGGCGCCGTCTCCGTGGCTGGCCCCGGGCTCGGCCCTGACCCGCTGGATCATCAATGCCACCTCGCTCAATTCCGGCGCGCGCTTCTGGTTTTCACATGCGGAACTGGGTGAGTGGTATTTCGGACATTTGCGTTACGGAGAGATCGAGACTGAGCTCTTGCCGCGCAAGCGTCTGCTGTACCCGGACGACACGGAATTGACGCCTTCGACCTTGGCGCGGGGCGACCGGGCCTGGGCCGATGCGGTGCTGGCCTTTTGGGGGCAGGGCGAGGTCGCCCCGCTCAAGCGTCTGCTACCCGCTTTGTGCTGGTGTCTGCAAGGGCTTGGGCACGATGCCTGTGTTCAAGCCCAGGCCTTGGTGCAAGCCCTCACAGATGCCGAGGCGGGGCGTCTTCGCCTGCTCAAGACGGCGGCCTGGTTCTTGATCGAGGGGCCGAAGCACAAGCCGCCAGTTGATGATGGCTTGTCACGCGAGCAGCATCTTGAGCGATTGTGGGAAGCGCTGGTGGGGCTTGACGAGAAACGGGGTGTGGGTGCGCTTGTGCGCTTTGCCTTGGTGGCGCCTGGCCCGGAGTTCAGCCAGCGTCCCCTGCAGGCACCGGCCTTGGCGCAGTTGTGTCGGCTGATCCTGGAGGTCTACAAGCTGCGCGCCGCCTGGATGATTTCGCCCCGAGCCAGCGTCGAGTGGGACGCCATGCCGCTGGCCCAGGCCGTCACGGCCTCGGCGGCCTTCCCACCGGTTTTTCCGCCCTACTTGTTGGCTGACTTCTATGATGACCGGCGCGTGCGCACCCTGGGCCTGACCGACGGCGGTGTTTTCGACAATATGGGCACGATGGCGCTGCTGGACGAGCAGTGCAATCTCATCATCGCCAGTGACCCTGGCGGTATTTTCGAGACCGAGCAGCTGAAGGCCTCGGTGGGCCGTTTGGGCTTGACGACGCGTTTGACCGCCATCCTGTCCGAACTGCCCCTGAATCTGTTTCGCCATGAGTTGCGCGAGAGAGCACGTCTGACGGAGCGGCTCGCGGGTGAGCCCTTGGGGGCATCCGCGAAAGAGTTTCTGAGTCTGCGAGCGCTCAAGGTCCTGATCAACTTCCGCATCGATTCCGGAGTGCCCCTCTTGCGCGGGCGGCAGATGCTGGAGGAGCAGGCGCCGTGCGAGCGTCTGCCGGAGCCGGCCCGGACCTTGACTCAGGCCGACTGGCGCGAGCGCCGCCTGCTGGCGCGCCTGCGCACCGATCTCGACGCCTTCAGCGACCTTGAAGCCGAGGCGCTGATCCGCCAGGGCTATTTGCAGGCCGAAGAGAACTTGGCGCCTCTGCGCGAGCCTGGCTCACCCCTGTCGGAACACATGGGTTGGCGCTACGGTGCCGCGGCGCCGTATGAGCCGCCATTTCGCGACGCGGCTGCCATGCGCCGCCGCGAACGCTTGCTGCATGCCGGCCAGCATCGCTTTCTGCGCCTGCTGGCCGTCGGAGGCACAGGCTGGCGTCGGTCGATTCTGGGCCTTGCCCTGCTGGCGCTGCTGTTCGGCTTCAGCCGTGATGGCTGGCGGATGTGGGTGACGGATGCCTTGCTGCCGTGGGGTCAAAAGGCCTGGCAGCAGGCCGAACCTGGCGTGTTCAGTTGTCTTGTTCAATGGACCTCCGAGTTGCACAGCTGGACCCTCTTGCTTGCCGCCAGTGCCGCTCTCGTGATGGCGGCCAGTTTCTGTGTCGTTCAAGCGTGTCGTCGTGCTTTGGGATCGCAAACTGCCAAGCCTGGGAGCTTGCGCTCATGGTGGCGGCGCAGGACACCCACCTTGCGGCGCACGCTGGGTTACTTGCGTAATCTTTGGTGCTTGATGGCTTTGCTGGCCCTGCTGCCCCTGAACTGGGTGCCATGGGCTGTCGGCTTGACCGTGACTTTGATCTTCTCCCTGTCGGCCTTGGCATGCTTGGCCGATGCCTGCCTCAGCAAGCCCTTGCTGCGCATGGCCCGGCGCGGCACAGGCGTGCAGGGCATCCCTGACAACTACTTCTGAAATTGATGCACACCCCAACACCCCAAGTCACCCTGCAGCCTGTCACAAGCGACAACTACGAGGCCATCTGCGAACTGCCCCTGAGCGATCCGCAAAAAGACATGCTGGCCAGCAACACCTGGTCCTTGCTGGAGGCGGCCTACAACCCGGGCTACCAGGTGCGTGCCATCCATGCCGATACGGAGCTGGTCGGTTTCATGATGTGGGTGCCGCAGTCGGCGCAGCGCGTGTCCATTTGGCGCTTCATGATTGCGCTGCCGCATCAGGGCCGCGGCCTGGGCAGCCTGGCTTTGCAGGCCGCCATCCGCGAGATCGCCGCCGACCCGGTGGTGCGTGAAGTGGAGATCTGCTACCACCTGGACAACGAAGGCTCGCGCCGGCTCTATGCCCGCCATGGCTTTGTCGAAGAGGGCTTGGATGCGGAAGGGCAGGATATGTTGGCGGTGTTGGGGGTGAACGGGTGAACAGGTGAATCGTGAATCGTGAATCGAGGGTGGGTGAGGGGCTTCACATGGGCGTCATTGGGTGGCGCTACAAAGTGACTCCAGCGGCTGAGCCGCGCTGATTCCTCTCCTGCGGAGCTGCCGCCATGAAATACCCCGCCAAGACCGAGGCCGGGCGCGAGGCCTTGCGCTTGCGTGACCCCGCCCTGAATGCCCGTGACCGCCAGATCCTGGTGCTGGCCAATGGCGAGCGGGCCTTGCAGGAGCTGGCTGGCATGGTGGGTGTGGGTGGCGCAGCCGCCATGGAGCGCCTGGCTGGCCTGGGCTTCCTGACTCTGACCCGGCCTGCCGCTCCGGCCCTCAGTCCGCCGCCCAGACCGTCGCCCAACCCGACGCCTCCAACGGCGGCCGCCGTCGCACCGGCTCAGGTCAGCGCCCAGGCCGAGCGGCGCTCCTCGGCCGCCGCCAAGATGTACATCGTCGATGTCCTGCAGATGATCCGCGGCCCCGAGGCTCAGGCGCTTGCCGCCCTGGTGCACACCAGCGGCACAGAAGAGGAATTGATGGAGGCACTGGACCAGGTGCTGGAGCGCCTGGCCGTGTTGACCCGGCCCCGCTATGCCCTGCGGGTCTGCCAGCATTTGCAGACCGTGCTGCCGCACTCGGCACTGCTGCGTCTAGCCGCTTGCGCGCACAGCTTGGCCGATCAGGTGGAAGCGGAAGAACAACGAGAAGAAGCGTCGGCCGCTACTTGATGGCGGTGGCCTGCGACCAAACAGCCTGCCATTGGCCGTCGCGCAATTCATAGGCATCGGTGTGCCAGCAGCGCACCGTGCCGCTGGCAAATTCCAGGGCGGCACGGTAGCGGATCAAGGCCATGGTGGGCGCCAGCCGCAGCTGCGGCGACTCGATCTGCCAGCCCAGATAGTTGAGCTCGCCGCTGGCCACAGCTTGCAGATAGCCGGCCTTGTCGTAGCTTCCGCCTCCGGGCGTGATGAGCTGGTAGTCCGGTGCATGCAAGCGCTCGGCCGTGGCCAGGTCCTTGGCGACCAGGGCCTGGGTGCGCTGCGTTTCGAGGCGCAGGATCAGCGGGGCGAGTTCTTCGGTCATGGGGCAGCGTCCCGTCGCGAGCAAGGCTCACATTCTCTGTGCTGGAACGCGACGGCTGCTTCCCAATGTCGCCACAAGGCCGCCCATTTGCGGCGAAGATGTGCGCTCTGCAGTTGCTGTGCCACATAGCCCACCCTAAGCATGGACGCCGCCCCTTTCAGCCAGGCCGATGCCGAGCAGACCTTGCTGGCGCGACAGCTCCTGGCCCTGCACCAAGCCAGCCCGCAACTGCTGGCCCTGTTTGACGACCAGGACGTGCTGCGTTTCGCCAACGAAGCGTTTTGCCAGACCTTTGATGTGCGGCCCGATGGCCAGACTCGCTGGCTGGACATGATGCGGCGCAACCTCGCCAGCGGCCGTGGCAATGTGATGAGCGCGGCCGATGCCGAGGCCTGGCTGGCCGGTGCCGCCTCACGGCGCGGCAAGCAGCCCTTTCGCGCCTTCGAGGCCGATTTGATCGATGGCCGCTGGATCTGGATGACCGAAACCACACAGCCGGATGGCTGGATGTTTTGCAGCGCCAGCGACATCACGGCGCTCAAGATCGACGGCCGCACCCTGCGCCAAGAGCGCGACCGTGCCCTGCGTGCCGCCCAGACCGACGCCATGACCGGCATCAGCAACCGCGCCCATGTGCTGCAGCAGATGCAAGAGCAGCTCAGCCGTGTGCAGATTGGCGCCGGCCAGATGGCCGTGGCGCTGTTGGACCTGGACCATTTCAAGCGCATCAACGACAGCCTCGGCCATGCGGCCGGCGACGCCGTCATCTGCGATTTCGCCCGCCAGCTGCAAGCCTGCAGCCGCCGCGTTGACGCCTGTGGCCGCATGGGCGGCGAGGAGTTCGCGCTGCTCTTGGTTGACGTCAGCGCCGAGCAGGCCCAGGCCGTGATCGAACGCCTGCTCGAACGCACGCGCCAGGCCGCGCCTCTGGCGCCCGAGCAAGCGGCCATGCGCTATACCGCTTCGGCCGGCCTGACCCTGGCCCGCTCCGGCGACACCATCGCCGAGCTCTGCCACCGCGCCGACGAAGCCCTGTACCAAGCCAAGGCGGCGGGGCGGGACCGGTGGATGTGGGCGGGGTGAGGCACAGCTCTAGGGCTCGCGACGGCCACGGTGCTGGGCGAGCTTGCGCGCTTCAGTCCTGCGCCTCCTCCTCATGGCAAGCCACACACAGCTTGTTCCCATCCGGGTCGCGGAAGTAGGCGCCGTAGTAGTGCGGGTGATAGTTCGGGCGCAGGCCGGGTGCGCCCTCACATTGCCCGCCTTGGGCCAGGGCGATTGCGTAGGCGCGGCGAACCGTGGCCCGGTCGGCAGCCAGGAAGGCCGTCATGGCGCCGTTGCCGGCTTGGGCCGGCTGGCCGTCGAAGGGCCGGGTGATCACGAACAGGGGCCGCGGGCCGGGGCTGGATTGCCAACCGGCCCAGGGGCGCGCGGGGTCGCAAAAGCGTTCGGTTTGGCCCAAGGCCGCCATCAGCGGGCGGTAGAAGGCCAGGGCTCGGTCGAAGTCGCTGACGCCGACGGTAATGTGGGAGAACATCGCTTTCAGTTCCTCCGGCTCAGCCGATGTATTGCTGGCGGCGAAAGCGCAGCGCGGACCAGTCTTCGTCGATGGCGACCTGGCGCACGGTGTCGAAGCCGGCGGCACGCAGCAGGGCCCAGTCGCTGTCGCGGTGGAACTCGCCGCGCAGGCGTTTCGAGCTTTGCTTGGGGTAGGCGATCCAGATCAGCGCGTCGCCCTCAGCCAGAGGCAGCAGGGCGCGGCAGGCCGCATCCAGCTCGGCCTCGGTGATGGCAAAGGAAAGGGCAAAGCGAACCGGGCCATGGGCCTGGCGCTGCAGCTTCAAACCCGGGTCTTGCGTCAGCAGCGCGCTCAGCTCGGGTTCGAAGCTGGCCGGGGCGTTCAGCACGGTGAGCTGGCGCTGCTGGCCCAGGTTGAGTTTCTTGAACAAGGGCGTCATCGTGGGCTCCGGCCGGTGAGAGTCAGCGCACGCCGATGCGATCAAGCTCACGCTGGGCCATGCTGTACTCGTTGAATTCGACCACGCCGGTGGCCAGGCTCTTCTTCAAGTAGTTCCGGGCCTTGGGCAGGTCCTGGTCGAGCAGGGCTTTTTGTGCGGCGTAGAAGTACAGCTCGCAGTCGCGGCCGCGGTCGGCTTGCGCTTCGGGCTTACCTTCGCGGGCCAGGGCCAGGGCGCCGTCCAGGTCCAGGCTGCCCTGCAGCATCTGCAGCACCGGGTAGGGCCAGGCTGGCTTGTCGCCGCTGGGGCGCAGCTCGCGGATGGCGGCCAGGCCGTCCTGGCCCAGCTTGCGGCTGCTCAGATAGAGCCAGATGCTGCCGTAGCCGCGCTCAACCTCGCTGCCCGATTGCAGGATCTCCTGCAGCTCCTTCTGTGCTTCCTGCAGCTGGCCGCCGAAGTAGCGAGCGTAAACCCGGGTGTAGCGCACGCCGGTGTCGTTGGGCGCAAGAGCCAGAGCGCGCTCGGCGTGGCTGACGGCTTGCTCGTCCTTGCGCTGCATCAGGGCGTTGACGGCCAGGGCCGCGTGCACCTCGGGCGACTCCTCGTGCAGCTGGGCGGCGTCGTAGAGCGCGGTCTGGGCCCGGTCGGACTGGCCCAGGTGGTCGAGCTGAATGGCGCGCTCCACCAGGGCGGCGGCGCGTAGCTTGGGCGGCAGGCGGTCGGCGGCGAGGATGCGGTCCATCATCAGCAGGCGGGCATGGGCGCTGCCTTGGGTTTCTGTCAGCACCTTGAGCGAGCCATTGCGCATGCGGTCGGTCAGGGCCGTCATGTCACGGCGCAGGCCGGCCAGGTCGTCGGCGCCGAGCACCGGCACGGTGATGGTGTTGGCCAGGCGCGGCGCCACTTTGTTGAGCTGGTCGCGGTAGGCGCTCCACTTGCCGGCAGCCACCTGTTCGGCCTGCAGGCGCAGCTCGCCCTCGATCTGCTGCATCTTGGGCTCGCCGCGGTAGCGCAGGCGCAGCTCAAAATGCTCGTTACGTTCCTCGAATCGGCTGTCGCTGGGCTGGCTGTAGAGCGGCTCGGCAAACTCGTAGCGCACGGTGTGCAGGTAGCGGCCGTTCATCGCCAGGCGCATGGGCTGGGTTCGTGGGGTCTGGTCAGGGAGGCGCAGCTGGGCGACCAGGCTGGGCAAGGCGATGGGGCCAGCCAGCCAGCGCTTTTCGGGGAAAGTCCAGAACTCGCCGCTGCGGTACTTGAGCTCCACGCGCAAGGCATTGCGGCCATCGAGCTCGCTGAGCTCGGGCTCTCCGTCCACGGCCAGGCCGGGGTAGAAGCGTAGCGTCTCGGCCGCCAGCAGGTTGCGGAAGTCCGTGGCCGGCAGGGCGGCGCGGGCCTCGCGGATCCACTCGGCCATATCGCCGTGGTAGGTGCTGACGCTGCGCAGCGTGCCGGGCTGGTCCAGGCGGGGGAAGCTGAAGGTGTCAACGGTTTCTAGGCGTAGGGCTTCGCGGGCGGCCGGCAGGCGGCTCAACTCACTGCTGCCAGCCTTGGCCACCAGGCCCACGCCCAGGCCCACCGATTGGCGCTCGGCCGGGGCGCCGCGTTGCTGGCTGCGGGTGGCGTCGAGCCAGAGCGTTTGCTCGCCCAGCTGCACGGCAGCAATGGCGTGGTCAAAGGCCAGGGGGCTAGGCAGGCGCTGGGCGGCATCGCTGCGCAGGCTGGCGGCCACCAGGGCGGGCGTGGCCTCGATGCCCAGCTTCTTGAGCAGGGTCACCAGCAGGGCGGCCTTGTCCTTGCAGTCGCCGAAGCGCTGGCGCAGTACCTGCTCGGTGGGGGCGGGCTGATGCGAGTTGGCGCCGATCTCGGTGCCGAAATAGCGGATTTCTTTTTGCACAAAGTCCAGGGCCAGGCGCAGGCGCTCTTCGGTCGTTTGGGCCTGGGCTTCGATCTCGCGGGCGCGGGCATCCAGTGCTTCGGCTGGCAGCATGGCCTTGGCAAACAGCTGCTCGGCCCAGCTGGCCACCTCGGCCCAATTGGCGAACTCGCTGAACTGCACCTGGTCTTTGACCATGACGCCGATCGGCAAGGTTTCCTCGTAATGGAACTGCGGCACCAGCCGGCGCTTGAACAGGGTTTCGCGCCAGGCGCCGTCGACGCGGCTGCTGACTTCGACGCTGGGCTCGGCCACGCGGTGCTGGATGTTGCGTTCGGCCGGGCTCAGCAGGCGCAGCTGCACCAAGCCGACCGGGCCGCTGCTGGAGCTGGTCCATTCCTGATCGACGAACTTGCCGCCGAACACCGGGTTGTCGCCGACCAGGGAGGCGGCCCACTCGACGCGGTCGCCCACGCGCAAGTCTTCCAGCACGATGGAGGCGGTCATACGGCCGTCGATGATCTGGCGCTCCAACTGCGGCTCGCGGTGCAGCAACTTGATGCGCTTGCGGTCCAGTCGGTCCAGGCGCTTGCCATCACGCCAGACCTCGAGGCGATGGAATTGCAGCTTCTGGAAGCTGGGGTCAAAGTCCAACTCGATTTGCGCGCCCTTCTGCAGGCCCGAGGCCTCGTTGATCTGGCGCAGCACATGTTGGTATCGCCAGGTGCCGGCGGGCTCGATGCGAGTCTGGCGGTCGATCAGCAGGACCTGCAGCGGGGCGCTGGGCAGACCTGCCGGCGCCTCGGCTTGCAAAGGCTGCACCCAGGACGGCACGGGGCTGAGGCTGAAGCCGTCGCTGCTGTCTTTGCTGGTCGCTGTGGCCGTTGGCTTCTTGCTTTTGCTGCCGGCCGCTGGGCTGGCGCTGTAGGCTACCCCGCCGTTGGCTTTGGCCGGCACCGCAGGCTGGGCCAGTGCGCCGCTGGCGATGGTCAGCAGTGCCAGGGCATATGTGCCCAAGCGGGTGATGGCCCGCTGGAGTGCCGTGGGAACAAATGAAATGTGAAAACCTTGTGTGGTCTGCTGCCGCATGAATGGACTTGCGCCTCCCTGGCGTGTGCCTGCGTCGGCCCGGTGCCGGCGCGCTGTGTTGGGTGGAGATTATGTCGGGCCGATGGGGCGCTTCTGGCGGCTTGTCTTTGCGGGAAAGCCCGTGCGCTGCCCGCCGCAGGGAACTGTTCCTGAGCCCGGTCGCGCTTGGGCGCCCGAATTGGACGGGTTAGCATGGGTCCATCATGCGTGTACACCGAAGTTGGCTCTGGCTTGCCTTGCTCGCCTTGTTGGCCTTGGCCCCAGGCGTGGTCCGCGCCCAGCCGGTCATGAGCTGGGCCTTGCAGGATTTCGCGCCCATCTACATGCCTGTGGACGGCAAACCGGGCGATGGCATCAACGACGCCTTGCTCAAGGACATCGTGCGTGAAATGCCGGGCATGGAGCACCGCTATGTGGTGGCCAGCGCCGCCCGCATCTATGCCCTGCTCGACGCAGGTGAGCCGATCTGCTTTGTCGGTGGCCTGCGTACCCCTGAGCGGGAGCAGCTTTACTGGCTCAGTGATGTGAAGTTGGCGCCACCGCTGCAGCTGATCGCCCATCGGCGCGTGCTCAAGCAGCTGCCGCTCGATGGCGCCGGCCGTGTGCGTCTGCCCGAGCTCTTGGCCCGGCCGGGCCTGCGTGGCGTGCTCGTCAGCAAGCGCAGCTATGGCGTGGCTCTCGATGCGCAGCTGGCCCAGCGCCCGGCGGGCGCTACGGTCTCGATGCTGGGCAGCGGCAGCATGGGCAGCAATTTCTACGACATGCTGCGTCTGGACCGCGCGGACTACACCTTGGATTACGACTTCATGCTGCTGCATCGCCAGCGCCTGGACGGCCACAAGCACGAGGACTTGGTGATCCTGCCCATTCAGGGCAATGACCTGCCGGTGAGGGTGGTGGCGGCCTGCCCGCGCACGCCTTGGGGTCTGGCGGCGATCCAGCGCATTGACCATGTGCTCGCTGGCTTGGCCCGCACGGCCGGCCTTGGCTTGCCCGACCCGCGCTGGACCACGCCGGAAGTCGATCGCCTCTACGGCCCGGCCATGCGCGCTTTCAACCTGACGCGTCGCGTGCCGACGCCGGGCCTGGGCGCACCCTGAGCCAGCCACGGCGGCGGTCTGCCGCAGCCCAGGGAATACCCGTCCGTGACCAGCGGCTGAGCGGCTCACGCCCGCGCACAATGCGGGCCTCCGCAAATTCCTCAGCTCCGCCTTTCTGGGAACTCATCGCCATGCAACGTACCGCTCTTGCTTTCGCCGCTGCCTTGTTGCTGCTGCAATCCACCGAGCCGGCCCAGGCCGCCGCCAGGCCTGCTGCCAAGCAGGCACAGGCCAGCCCGGCCGGCACCCAGGTCTGGGACCTGAGCCAGCTCTACGCCAGCGACGCCGCCTGGGACGCCGAGCGCCTGGCCTTGCTGGCCGAGTTGCCCAAGGTCAAGGCCTTGCAGGGCACGCTGGGCCAGAGCGCGCAAAGCCTGCGCGCGGGCCTGGACCAGATCTCGGCCCTGCGCTTGCGCCTGAATCGCCTGCAGTCCTATGCCTTCCAGAAGGCCGACGAGAACACCCAGAACAGCGAGGCCCAGGCGCGCCGCCAGCTGGCCGATGCCGTGGGCAACCAGTTCGGCGAGGCCGCGTCCTTCGTCAGCGCCGAGGTCGGCGCCCTGGGGGCGCCCAAGGTCGAGGGCTTCCTGGCCGCGGAAGCCGGCCTGGCCAAGCATGGCCAGGGCTTGCGCACCATGCTGCGCCTGGCCGAGCACACGCTCAGCCCCAAGGAAGAGGCCTTGCTGGCCGGCGCCGCCGATCCCCTGCAGCAGCCCGGCGCCATCTACGGCCTCTTGACCAATGCCGATCTGCCCTGGCCCAAGATCAAGATCCGCGGCAAGGAGGTGGTGCTGGACCAGGAGCAGTACACCGCCTACCGCTCGGACGCCGACCCGAAAGTGCGCGAGCAGGTGTTCAAGGCCTTCTGGCCGGTCTACAAAGCGTATGAGCGCACGCTCGGCGCGGTCTATGCGGCCAATCTGCGTGGCACCGTCTTCATGGCCCGGGCGCGCAAATACCCCAGCAGCGTGGCCATGGCCCAGGGCAGCGACAACATCCCCGAGGCCGTGTACCGCAGCCTGGTGCAAGAGGCCAATGCCGGCCTGCCAACGCTGCACCGCTATCTGAAGCTGCGCAGCCAGGTGCTGGGCCTGAAGAAGGCTGGCTACCAGGACATGTATGTGCCCCTTGCCAAGCCCTCGGGCGAATATAGCCAGGCCGAAGCCGAACGTTTGACCCTGGCTGCCCTGCAGCCGCTGGGCGCCGAGTACACGGGCAAGCTGGCCGCGGCCTTCAAGCAGAACTGGATGCACTCGGTGCCGCAGCGCGGCAAGGTTTCGGGCGCCTACATGAACGGCGCGGCCTATGACGTCCACCCCTTCCTGCTGATGAGCTACAACGGCGACTACCTGGGCATGTCCACCCTGGCCCATGAGTGGGGCCATGCAATGCACTCGGTCTACTCGAACGCCAATCAGCCCTTCGAGACGGCCGACTACTCAACCTTCATCGCCGAGATCCCGTCCACTGCCAATGAGCTGCTGCTGGCCGACTACATGATCGCCAACGCCAAGACGCGCGAGGAAAAGATCTTCGCCCTGAGCCAGCAGCTGGAGAACATCCGCAGCACCTTCTTCCGCCAGGCCATGTTTGCGGAGTTCGAGCTGGCCTCGCATGAGGCGGTGGAAAAAGGCGAGGCCGTCACCGGCGAAAGCTTGAGCCAGATCTACCTGGATCTGCTCAAGCGCTACCACGGCGACGCGCAGAACGTGGTCAAGATCGACCCGCTCTATGGCATCGAGTGGGCTTACATCCCGCACTTCTACCGCGACTTCTACGTCTACCAGTACGCCACCTGCGTCAGCGCCGCGGCCTTCTTCGCCGAGGGCATTGGCCAGGGCGACACCGCGCTGCGTGAGCGTTACTTCACCTTGCTGAAGTCGGGCAGTTCGGCCGATGCCTACGCCCTGACCCGCGCCGCCGGCCTGGACCTGGCCACGCCCGAGCCTTACCGCGCGCTGCTGCGCCGCATGAATCGGGCGATCGACCAGCTGGAGACGTTGCTGGCGAAGAAGTAAAAGGAAAAGGAGAAGGCTTGCCGCGCTTCAGAGGGCGGGCGGCAATGCCTTTTGCATGAAGAAGCGCGAGCCGCCCTGCGGGTAGTCCGGCAGCTCGCCGAAGCAGCGGTAGCCCTGCTTCTCGTAGAAGCCCCGGGCCTGGAACTCGAAGGTGTCCAGCCAGGCGCCGTGGCAGCCGCGCGCTTGCGCCTCGGCCTCGGCCATCTGCAGCAGGCGCCGGCCCAGGCCCTGGCCGCGCGCCGCTTCCGGCACCACCAGCAGCTGGGTGAACAGCCAGCCATAGGAGGTGTAGCCCCAGAGTCCGCCCAGCACGGCGCCGCTGCGCGGATCGCGAACGCTGATCACCAGCGGCCGGCTTTGGCTGGGCGCGGCGTGACTCTGGTTGTAGGCCACCAGTGGCTGGACGATGGCCTGGCGCAGCGCTTCGTCGGCCTGTTCGCTGAGCAGCAGCTGCAGGTTTGCGGGCGCACAGGGATCGGCAGGCACGGGCCGGGGCAGCAGATAGAGATTGCGCTCCACCCCGTCGGGAAAGGCCTCGCGACGCAAGACCTGAGCCCCGAGCCGCTGCACCAGCTGGCGCGCTGCGTGGTTGTCATCCTTGGTGTAGGTCTGCACCTGCTCCCAGCCAAACTGCTCGTAGGCATGGGCGATGGCCGCCACCGAGGCCTCCTGCGCCAGACCGCAGCCGCGAAACTCGGGCAGCAGCCACCAGGTTAGCTCGCGCGGCCAGCCGTGACCTTGCCAGTAGCCGCAGACTCCGATCCATTCGCCCGGGCCGTCGGGCTGCCGCAACCGGATGGCCCAGACCCCGAAGCCTTGCAGATGCCAGCTGCCCAGATCGGACGCCAGGCGCGCCCAGGCGGCGGCCGGGCTCAGCGGGCCGTTGTAGAAGGCCGAGGCCTGGGCATCGCTGTAAAAGCGTTCGTACAGCGCGGCGCAATCGGCGCTCAGCGGTTCCAGGCTCAGGCGCTCGGTGTGCAGGGTGGGGATCAGCATGAGGCTTGCGTGTCGGTGTGGATGTGTTGGGTCGCGAAGCTGCGCATGGCCTGCAGGGCGGCATCGAGCGTGGGCGCAAAGTCGGGGCTGGCCGCCATGTCCTGGGCGCTCAAGCGGCTGCGCGTGGCATCCAGCTGCTGGCAGGCGCCCTCGATCAAGCGAGCCGACATGGTGCGGAGGGTTTCCTTCAGAGCCGCATCGGCATGGCTGGCGCGGCACGAGGGGTTGAACACCGCCACCGGTTTGTCGGTGAAGGGGATGTGGCCGACCAGCCAATCGAGCGCGTTCTTGATGACGGACGTGACGCCGTGCGCATATTCTGGGCTGGCGATCAGGAGTACATCGGCCGCGTCCACCGCGCTCCAGAAGGCTTGAACGGCTGGCGGCGCCTGGGCCTCGAGCAGGTCGGGGTTGAACAGCGGCAGCGCGCCCAGACCCTCAAAGTGGCTGAAGCGCAGATCCGGCCCGGCGCGCAGCCGGCTCGCCTCCAGCAAGGCCTTGCACCGCGAGTGTTGGCGCAGGCTGCCGCACAAGGCCAGGACTCGGGGCGAGGCAGTGGGCTGGGTCGACGGCAGCGTTTCTATGGGTGTGTGCGTATGCAAAGGCATTTGAATCATGTAAGGCACCGTTTTGTAGGCGTCGACAGTGGGCTGGCAACGGTGCCGTTAGGGAGTGCTCGCGAACGAACAACATTGGTTAGCATTAAGGGATGCAACACGTCTTTCGATCTTGTTTGCTGACCTTGATGCTCTCCTTCTCAGCCAGCCTTTGCTCTGCTCAGGCGACGATGACTTGGGCCATGCAGGATTTTGCGCCCGTCTCGGTTCCCATCGATGGCAAGCCCGGGTTCGGCATCATCGACGAAACGCTGAAGGCCGTCGTGCGCGAGATGCCTGGCATGGAGCATCGCTATCTGGTGGCCAGTGCCGCGCGCATCTATGCCATGCTCGACGCCGGTGAGCCGATCTGCTTTGTAGGGGGTTTGAGGACGCCCGAGCGCGAGCAGCGCTATTGGCTCAGCGATGTCCGCTTGGTACGCCCGGTCCAGTTGATCGCCCACAAGCGCGTGCGCGACCAGTTGCCTCTCGATGAGGCCGGGCGAGTGCGTTTGCCCGAGCTGCTGGCTCTGCCGGGTGTGCGCGGTGTGTTCGTCCGCAAGCGCAGTTACGGGGCTGCACTGGACTCTGTTTTGAGTCAGCGCCCGGCCGGCGCCAATGTGGCGATGCTGGGCGGCGCCAGTATGGGCGGCAATTTCTTTGAGATGCTGCGGCTGGACCGTGCTGACTACACCATCGACTACGACTTCCTGGTCTTGCATCGCCAGAAGCTGGAAGGGCACAAGTACGAGGACTTGATGATTCTCCCCATCCAAGGCAGTGAAGCCCCGGACGTTGTGGTGGCTGTCTGTCCGCGTACCCCCTGGGGCCGCGAGGCGATTCTGCGCATTGATCGCATCCTTGCGCATTTGGCAAGTATTGCCGGGCTAGGGCTTCCGGACTCTCGGTGGATCAGCCCAGCGGGAGAACGCATGTATGGCCCAGCCATGCGTGCCTTCAATCAGGCCCGGCGGCACTTGACGCCAGGTCTGGGCGCGCCATGAGGGGTGCTCCGAACGGCTCAGCCCCACCGAGCCCCTAAGATCGCGGCATGAAGTTCGCGATCGCCGAGGAAGAACTGGCACTTCTTGAGCAGACTTTGGAGTCTGCTACGCGGGGGGCTCGCGTGCAGGCCATGGTGGAGTTGGTCTGGCACCTGCGGCAACGCGACAGCCTGCGGGCCATGGCCTTGATCGCAGAAGCTGAGCGTCGCTTGGCGTCTCATCCCTTAGAGCCCGAGCAAACTCGCTCCCTTATCGTGCGCCTGTCTTTGGCCGCAAGCGAGATCTCGGCCTTGTTTTCTCGCCTTGACGAGGCCGAAGCTCTGCTGGCCCGGGCGCGTGCACATTTCAGCGTTCAATATGACCCGATCTCTGAGGGCGATGCGTTTCTGATCGAGGCCAGCCTTGCCAAGGCTGGCGGACAGCGAGACCGTGAACTGCATGCGCTGCAGCAAGGAATAAATTGCTTTGCCGATGCGAGTGACCCCCAGCGCAGCGGTATCGCGGCAGGATTGCTACGCTGTGAAGCCAGCGTCAGCACCCTGGATGCCATGCCCACAAGGGAGGGGCTTGCTCCTGCTTCTGTGGCATTGCCGGAGGACGCAGCCTGCCAGGCGCTGGCGCTGTTTGCTCAGGCCTTGCCGCTGAGCTTGCGCGAGCCGGCTGGAGCGGCTGACCTGTTTGCGCGTGCAGGCCGGCTGGCCCACGAAATGGGCATGCTGCGGCTGGCTTGCATTCTGGCGATGAATGAAGGCAATGCCTGGCTGGAACTGGGCGACCTGAGTCAGGCTGCCACTTGCTTTGAAGCTTCTACCGAAATGGCTCGTCGGACTCGATGGCCGGTCTTGGTGGGGACCAGTCAGATTCAAATCGGGCGGGTACTTCGCCACCTGGGCCGATACGAAGAGAGCCGCGCTGTGCTGAGTGATGCCATGACGCTTCTGCGCTTGGCTCCGCCGGGCGGAGTCACAGCCTTTGCTTGCAGCGAGATGGCTTTGACCCTGGCAGGTCTGGATCGATCGCAGGAGGGGCTGGATGTGATGGCAGAAGCCATCCGCTTGCATCGCGAGGCCAAGTCGACCGTCAATCTGGCCAAGCTCCTCGCACGCCAGGCCCGCACTTTGGCCGGGCTCGGGCGCATTGACGAGGCTATGGCTGCTATCGATGAGGCGCAAGTCCTGATCAAGCGCTATGGCTATGCGGCGGTTGCTATCGATGTGAGCGAGGCTTTGGCGGAGGTGCATCGGCATCGCAAACTGCCCGCTCCGGCGGGTATGACTGCGCCAACAGCCACGGTTCATTTTGCACAGACGGCGCTTGACCGCGGCATGAGCATTCCGGGCTGGCAGCCTCCTTCGGCCTTGCTGGCCTTTCTGGCGGATGCATGGGCCGAGGCCGATCACATGGCCCAGGCCTATGCATATCTGCGAATGGCCGGGCTGGCTGGCGCGCAGGACAAGGTCTTGAGCCTCAAGAATCCTCGTGCGGTGCTGCAACTATTGGGTTATGCCACCGGCAAAGATGTGGCGAGCGAAGCCGGGCTTGCCTTGCCTCCGATTGAGTTCACGCATGACCGCAGCGATATCGACTCGACCTTGCCAACGCCTAAGGAACGGGCGGTCTTGCAGCTCCTGGCGCGCCACTACTCCAATCGGGACATCGCGCAGGCACTTGGCGTCAGCGATGAGACCATCAAATGGCATTTGAAGGGCCTGTACAAGAAGCTCTCGGTGAAATCGCGTCGAGAGGCGGTGATGCGGGCCCATACCCTGGGGCTCCTCACAGGAGCCTGAATGCTGTCGTCCCCGTGACTGAGGGGGGTGTCCGACTCTGAGCCGCTTTGGCGGGGGGGTGGGCGGGGGGGGGCGAAGCGAGTTAGACCCGAGTGACGCCATCTGTGCGGGCTCCCAGAATTTGGACCTATCTTCTGAAAGGTCCAAGCCATGCCCCGCGCTCTGCCCAAAGCTTTTGTCCACGCCGCACTGATCAGCGCTGCCATGGCGGCGCATGCCGGCTATGAGTTGAAGGTGTTCGCCCCGCCGGCCAATTACAGCTGGTCTGGCCTTGCCTCCAATGGGGGGGCAGCAGTGTCAGGCGATTCCACCGGCCATCTGTACTACGACTCCGCCAGCGGTGCCCTGTTGAGCGTTGGCGGGAACTCTGCGGCGCAGAATTTTGGTGGCGTTGGCGGCATCAGCGCCAATGGCGGCACATTGAGCGGCAACGCCACGGCGGCCAATGGCTTCAGCCAGGCGGCCACCTTCAACATCGCCACACAAACCTGGACAACGCTGGGCAGCCTGGGGGTCTATTCGAACTCAGCCGTATCCGGTTCGAGCTTGAAGCAGCAGAGCATGGCCTATGCAATGTCCGCTGACGCCAGCACCGTTGTCGGACAAGCCTTCTATTCCGCCGCCGGTACGCCGAGTTCTGTGGCACATGCTGTGGTGTTCAAAAACGGCGGCGTGATTGACCTGACCCCAACTGGCACTTCCGGTGTCGCGAGGGCCTTTGCCGTGAGCGACGAGGGGAGCGTTGTTGCGGGTAGTTTGAGAGTCGGCTCAGCGGGTCAAGATCGCTTGTGGCGTTGGAGCGCTGCGAGCAACGGCTATGTTGTCAGCACACCCACCATCAACAATGCCAGCGGCACCGCCGTCAACATTCAAGTGGCGGCCCTGAGCGCCAACGGCAAATACGGCGCCGGAGGGTCCATGAACGGCCTGGCCACCAACTACGCCCCACCTGGCGCAGGCTACACCATGACGTACAGCCAAGCCACGTTCTGGGATGTCGCCAGCAATTCGGGCACTTTGATCCCCTTTGATGCGGTGCCCGACTACAGCAATCCAGCAGCGGTAGATCTGTTTCGGAACAACAAGGCGGTGGTTACCGGAGTCTCCGACAACGGTCTGGTGATCGGCAGCTTCTCGCTCTTCTTCGCCGGCACGAATGCCAGCATCCTCACAGCCGATACCTGGATCTATGACCACAACAGCGGCGTCACCAAGTCTTTTGACAACTACCTGGTCGACTTGGGGCTGGGTTTAGGCCCGGACAAGCATGTCTGGAGTCTGACTTCGATGGCCGCCGACGGCTCGGCCATCAGCGGCCTCTATTTCGACAAGGTGACCGGCACCAGCTCTAGCTTCATTCTGCACACAACGCCTGTTCCTGAGCCGGCTGCTTGGTTGCTCTTCGCGGTGGCGCTGCCTGTGCTGATGCGACGCGTCAGCAAGCGTCGACACAGCTTGGCCGCCCTCTGAGCTAAGAACCCGACTGGAGATCGAACATGTTCATGCCTCAAAAGTGCACGTTGTTTTTTTCCGCCATGCTGCTGGCTGGTGGCTTGGTCCAAGCCGCTTCGTTCACTCAATTGCCTGGGGGGGCTATCCCTTCGGATGTCAGTGCCGACGGACGAATCGTCGTCGGTGCCAATGCAAGCAACTCGCAGTACTTCATGTGGACTTCCGGCGCAGGCTTAGAGCCCATAGGTGGGCGAGTTGCTGGCAGTGGCATCGGCGGCAGCGCCAGAATTTCAGCTGACGGCAGTCGCGTCAGCGGTACGGCATTCAATGCTGCAAACAACAGCTACGAGATGGCCTTCCGCTCAATGGATACGGGCCAATGGACTTTGTTGGGCGGTATCGGCGGCAGCAATGGCACAAGCCCAGTGGAGGTGTCCGCTGGGTGGGCTATCAGTAACAACGGCCAGCATGTCGCTGGTGCTGCATGGGCTCCTGGAACAGCCTCCGGTCGAGGTCGCGCAACAGTCTGGAGCGAAGGCACCAATAGCCTGATCAATCTCGGCGATTCTGGCTTGTCCTCCGGCAACAACTCGACCCGTGCTGCTGCGGTCAGTGATGATGGCAAGACCGTGGTGGGCTGGGGCAATGGTCGCCGGCCCATGCTGTGGCGCGATGAAGCGGGTGATGGCAACTATATTCGTAGCGAAATCACTTCGTCTTCGGGCGGCGCCTTGAGTGAGGCGACGGACATGTCTTCCGACGGAGCTTGGGTAGTCGGAATCGGCAGCACTGGCAATGCGAAGCAAGCTTGGCGTTGGAGTGCTGCGACCGGCACGGTCAACCTCGGTACTCTGAATTTGGGCTACAACGGATCAGCCTCGGCGGTCAGCGAAGACGGCACCATTGTTCTTGGCTATGAGCGGCCGCAGGCCGGACTTCCCTACCAAGGGTTGGGCTTCATCTGGACCGCAGAAGCGGGAATGCAGAGCTTTGATGCGTATCTAGCCAGTTTCGGAATTGATGTTGGAAACACCTTCAACTTCAGTACGCCGCTGGCGATGTCGTCTGACGGCAAAACCTTCGTAGGTTTTGGCAATCTCAGTGGATC
Organism: Paucibacter sp. DJ2R-2; assembly: GCF_025717675.1. Taxonomy (GTDB): domain Bacteria; phylum Pseudomonadota; class Gammaproteobacteria; order Burkholderiales; family Burkholderiaceae_C; genus Paucibacter_A. The sequence continues at coordinate 949,748 of NZ_JAJIRT010000001.1, read as the reverse complement.
GCCTGCGTCGGTGGGTTTTGTGGTCAGCATCGCAGCAGCAGTGCCTGAGCCTTCGACCTACGCAATGCTGAGCCTTGGTTTGTTGGCTGTGGCCGGGCTGCGCCGATGCCGGAAGGCGGCTTGAACCCCATGCGATTCAAGACTCGCGCGAATCGATGATCGATCAGACGCGTCGCTTCCAGGGCGCATAGCGTTCCTCCGGCCCCTGCGCCAGGCGGGAAGGCAAGACCTGGCCCCCGCCGCTGTGCAGCTGGCGGAACTTCATCATCAGCGGCTGCCAGGCCTCGGCATCGATGCGCTCCGATTGCGCGCCCTGCAGGATGGCCTCGTCCACATGGGCGCTCAGCAGGCGCAGCTCGACCATGCAGCTGGCAATGGGCAGGCGGGGGTCCTGCGTGCCGAAGGGGCGGATGTCCACCACCTGGGCTTCCAGCTGCACCTGGCATTCGCGCACCCGCGGCGGCGCCACCTGCTCCGAGGGCTGGGCGCTCAGGCCGGCCTCGCCGAACTTGTCCGCCACATGGCGGTAGCCCAGCCATTGCTTGTGCAGGGGCAGCTGGGGCGTGCCGGTGCACAAGGCCAGGCGGTTGACGGCCTCGGCATTGGCCTCGCTGGCCAGGTTCAGCACGCACTCGCCCTGGCGTTTCAGATTGAGCAGGGTCTGCGAGCTGCCATCCAGGCCCAGCATGCAGCTCCAGCCCAGCCACCAGGCCGAGGACATGGGTGCCAAGTTGGCGCTGCCGTCTTCGTTCAGGCTGCTGATCAGGACGACGGGCGTGCCCCAGTAGTGGATGGCGGGTTCGATCGTGCGGTGCATGGCGTGTGGCTCCTGGCGCGGGCTGCGCCGATGTGGAGTTGCCAGTCTTCCCGCGAACGGCGGCGCCGTCAGCCCGCTTCTTGCGGTCCGCTCAAATCCAGCGTCATGAAGCACCAGCCGGGGTGCAGATGCTCGGGCACTTCGGCGCCGGGGTAAGGCCCAGCGTCGCGAAATCCTTGGGCCCGGTACAGGCGATGCGCCGCCGCCATGAAAGGCGCGGAATCGAGGTAGAGCTGCTGCAGGCCCAGGTTGCGGGCATCGCCGATCAACTGCTTCACCAAGGCTTCGCCCAGGCCCTGGCCGCGGCTGGCCGGGCGCAGGTAGATGCGTTTGAGGTCGCCCAGCCCAGGCGTCAAGGCGCGCAAGCCGCCCATGCCGGCCAGCTCGCCGCCCAGGTAGGCCAGGTAGAAGCGGCCGCCTGGGGGCTGGCAGATCTCATCGAGATGTTTCGCCACATAGTCCGCCAAGGGCATGCCCAGGGCTTGCTCGGTGGACACGCCCAGATGCAGCTGCAAGTGCTCCATCACCCAGCTCATGTACTCGGTGTTCAGCTGCAGCAAGGCCGCGCGGTCGCGAGCCAGCTCGGCCGGGCGCAGGCTGATGAGGGCGGGCTGCGCCATCAGGAGCCGCTCGCCTGCCAGGCGTAGAGCTGCAGATCGCGGCTGCCGTCGGGGCTGCGAATGATGCGTTCGAACTGCAGGCCGAGTTTGAGCAGCAGCTTCTGCGATGCCTGGTTGTCCAGGCGTGTGGTCGCCAGGATGCGGCGCAGGCCCAAGGCCTCGCGTGCGTCCTGCATCACCGCGCTGGCGGCCTCGAAGGCCAGGCCCTGGCCGGCATGTTCGGGCAGGAAGGCAAAGCCGATGTCGGGGCTGTCCAGATAGTCGCGCTGGGTCAGGCCGCACATGCCTACGGTCACGCCGCTGGAGCGCAAATCAAGCGCACAAAAACCAAAGCCCAGGCGCGCGTAGTTTTCCAGCGCACCTTGCTGCAGATAGCGCTCGGCGTCTTCCAGCGTGTGCACGCCGCGGTCGCCGATGAAGCGCAGCCAGCTGGGCTCGTTCAGCAAGCGCAACATGAAGCCCGCGTCGGCGAGGCGCAAGGGGCGGATGTTCAGGCGTTCGGTGTGCAGGGTCTTCAAGATGCAAATCCTGTGCAGTGGTTCCAGCGATGGCGTTGGTCTGCCAGCCTACCAGCCGACACCCCAGCGCTGCACGCTGAGCGAGGCGACACGCCCAGCAGGCGAGAACTCGACCAGCACCGCCACGTCGTATTCCCTCATGAATCCCTGGCCCAGGCGCCTCTCCAGCACATAGTGCCGCTCGGCCTGGGGCGGCATGCGAACGCAGCACAGCAAGGTCGCGCCGCGGGCGCTGAAGAAGGCCTGCGCCTCGCTCAGGCTGCTGCCCAGAGGCAGGCCGCGGGCGGTCTCCTGCTGCCAATAGGCCAGGCGGGCGTCCAGGTCCGAGCTGGCACAGGCACCCAGTGCCAGCAGCCAGGGCAAGAGGGCGAGCCACAGCAAGCGGACGCGCCGCGGCCGTGGCCCCCTCATGGCGGACCCTCGACGCTCTGAGCTGCCGCCAAGCCCAGAGTCAGGTAGTGCGCCACCTGCTTGCTCGTGATGTCGTCCAAGCTGCGCAGCTTCAGATGGCGGCGCAGCTTGCCGCTGCCTTCAAGCAGCCCGAGCGCATCGGCGATGGCCGCGCCATGGCCGAACTCCAGCGAGACATGCTGGCGGTAGACAAACACGCCGCAGAACTGCGGGCCGCTTGCGAACAACAGGCCGCCGTACTTGATCTCTTCCTCCAGGGGCTGGAACTGGCGCTGCAGCAAGGCGCGCAGCGCCACGGCCAGGCTGTGGCCCTCTTCGTTGAGCAGGCGGATGTCTTCGAGCCAGCGTTCAATCGATTTTGCAGCCATGGCGCGCTTCAGGTGAGTCTGTGTGTCTTGAATGTTAGCCCGTGGCTACTGCCAGCGTGGTGGCAGCAGCCCGGGTGGCCAAGCGCTGCGCTGTGGCTCATGGCGCGTCGCGGTAGAGGGCGGCTGTGCCAGTCGATGTGCGCATCATCTGCAAGAGTTCGCCCCCGAAGCGGCGAATCTCCTCATAGCCCGTGCAGATCTCAAAGCGCGCCCGGCTTTGACTGTCTTCGCGGGCTTGCTCTCGGCTGTCGATATCGGCCAGCTCGACGCGAATGGCGACCGTGCCGGTCAGGCCGAGCGGGTAGACCCGCAGGCCCAGCCAGACATCGGCCAGGCGATAGTGATCTCCGTCGTGCTTCCACTCGCCGCCCTCGAGGCGGATTTCGGTCCCGGCGGGAATGGGGAAGCTGCGGTAGAGGCTCTCGCCAAAGGCCAGCAATTCGGCCTGCTTGAACCAGGCCGACCCGGCCCCCGAAAACGCACCGCACTGGGCTTCGGCAAACAGCTCGCCGCAGCCGTCGCTGTCGTGTTCGTAGCGAAGTTGGAGGTTTTGAGAAAACGGCATGGAAGGTAGTGCAACAAAGGGGCGAGCGCCCGGTGCGCGCAGTGTCTCAGGCTTCAGGTGCGAGCTGGCGCTGGCGCCAGCTCAATGCCAGGCGCTGCTGCTCCTGGATGAAACCGTCCTTGCCGTCCATATAGGCCGCCATATCGTCCGGGTGGGCGGCCGCCAGGCGCTGCTTCAAGGCGCTGTAGGCCTGGGCCGCGTCGCCATGTGCGTTCATATAGTCCCGAAACGCGAGATGGCGATCGATGTGCGGGCTGCCGAGCGCGAAGCTGTGCAGCTGATGGCTGCGCCGGCCGTCCGCTCGGGTCTTGCGGAAATAGCGCCGGCCGGCGATGCCGAACTCGCCCATGACCTCGTAACCCAGCGCATGGATTTGTGCGCAGGCGGGGCCGTCGAGTTCGCTCAGCTCGGCCACCACCAGCAGCATGTCGATGACCGGCTTGGCATGGATGCCGACGATGGCGGTGCTGCCGATGTGGTGCAAGGCCAGCACCTGGCTGCCCAAGGTCTGGCGCAGGCCTTGGGCTTCCGCTTCGAATTGGCGTGGCCATTCGGCGTCATAGGGTTGAACAAGTACTTCCATGCAGGCTCCTCGGGAGCGGTCTTGTTTTGGGCTGCCGGAACCTTGGATCGTTCATGCCGACAGATCGTGTCGCGCATTCTCGCTGCGGCGGCCCAGACTGCAGGGCCTCACGCAGGAGCGCCGACCTCCTTCTCGACCCATCCGCTGAATTTTGAGGTCAGCGGAAGATCTGCATTCGGATCCGCCATGCCAGTTCCTTCAGGCGCTGTCCAGGCCTTGCGCCAGCCTGCCCAGACTCTGACTCAAAGCCCAGCACGGCGGCGTCGCTGGATGCCCATCAGCCCGGCCAATCCGCCCAGCAGCAGCCACACCGAAGCGGGTTCGGGCACCACGGCCGCCGTCGAGAAGGCGATGCCGTCCAGGGTCACCGGCATTTGCGGACTCAGGGCCATGTTCTGGAAGCGAAGCTCTGCGATCTGTCCGGCATAGGCCGAGAGGTCGGCGGCCCAAGCGTTCGGCGATGCGGCTACGCCCGTGAGGGCTTGCCCGTTCACCAACAGCTGCAGCGGACCCGTGCCCAGCCATTGCACAGAGCGCGTATCCAGCGGAATCAGGGCGGTCTGGCTCAGGTAGGCAGGCACCCAGGCGGAGCCCGGGTCCAGGCTCGAGGCATGGCCGCTGGCAAAAGACAGGCTGTAGCGCCCCTGCAGCACGCTCGAGCCCGCCTCGCGATCGAGCAAGGCGTACCAGGGGCTGATCCCGACATGGGGCAGGTCCTGGTAGACGAAGTCGATGTCGCCATTACCGCCGCTTCCGCCGATTCCGCCGTGGCTCCAGCCCGGTGCTGCGGCAGCCCAGCTCAGCAGGCCGGGGACCGGACCTGGTCCGACGCCCGGGTTCGCGGCCTCAAAGTCGAGGTTGCTGAAGCTCTGGGCCCAAAGCCCGGTGCTGCACAGCAGCAGGGCGGTCAGGCTCAGGCATTGGCGCAGCTGAAACATGGCGATACCTCCCAGGGTGGCGCTGGAGCAGAGGCTGCATCATGGCAGCAAGCAGGGCGATCGCCCCCCGGAAAGACACCAAGAAAAAAGCGCCCCGTAGGGCGCTGGTGATCGGTGAAAGCCCGGGTGTCGGGCTCTGCACTGAACGGGTGATTCAGCCTCAGATGCGGCGCGCCAGTTCCTCGGCCTTGCCGGTGTAGCTGCCTGGCGTCATGGCCAGCAAGCGGGTCTTCTCGGCTTCGGGCAGCTCCAGGCCGTTGATGAACTCGCGGATCGACTCGGCCGTGATGGCCTTGCCGCGGGTCAGCTCCTTCAGGCGCTCGTAGGGGTTGGGCAAGGCGTAGCGACGCATCACGGTCTGGATGGGCTCGGCCAGCACTTCCCAGGCGCTGTCCAGGTCTTGCGCCAGCGAGGCTTCGTTGATCTCCAGCTTGTCCAAGCCCTTGAGCAGGGACTCATAACCCAGCACGGCGTAGCCGATGGCCACGCCCATATTGCGCAGCACGGTGGAGTCGGTCAGGTCACGTTGCCAGCGGCTGATCGGTAGCTTCTGGCTCAGATGCGTCAGCAAGGCATTGGCCAGGCCGAAATTGCCCTCGGCGTTTTCGAAGTCGATCGGGTTGACCTTGTGCGGCATGGTCGAAGAACCGATCTCGCCGGCCACCGTGCGCTGCTTGAAATAGCCCAGCGAGACATAACCCCAGACATCGCGTGACCAGTCGATCAGGATGGTGTTCAGGCGCGTGGTCGCGTCGAACAGCTCGGCCATGTAGTCATGCGGCTCGATCTGGATGGTGTAGGGGTTGAAGGTCAGGCCCAGCTGGCCTTCGATGACGCGCTGGCTGAAGCCTTCCCAGTCGAACTCGGGCCAGGCGCTCAGGTGGGCGTTGTAGTTGCCGACGGCACCGTTCATCTTGGCCAGCAGCTTGACCTCGGCGATGCGGGTGCGTGCCGTGCGCAGGCGGGCCACGACGTTGGCGATTTCCTTGCCCACGGTGGTCGGGCTGGCGGTCTGGCCGTGGGTGCGGCTCAGCATGGGCGTGGCCGCGGTGGCGTGGGCCATGGCGCCGAGCTTGGCAATGATGCGGTCGATGGTGGGCAGCAACACGTCCTGGCGTGCGGCCTTGAGCATCAGGCCGTGGCTGGTGTTGTTGATGTCTTCGCTGGTGCAGGCGAAGTGCACGAACTCGCCGGCTGCCTTCAGCTCGGTGCTGGCGTCGAAGCGGGCCTTGAGCCAGTACTCGACGGCCTTGACGTCATGGTTGGTGGTCTTTTCGATGTCCTTGATCGCCTGGGCATCGGCTTCCGAGAAGCGTGCCACCAGGCTGCGCAGCAGGCCGCGCGCGGCTTCGCTCAGGGGCTTGAACTCGCTGAAGCCAGCGTCAGACAGTGCGATGAACCATTCCACCTCGACCTGCACGCGGCGGTGCATCAGGCCGAACTCGGACAGCAGCGGGCGCAGCGGCGCCACGCGTGCGGCGTAGCGGCCATCCAGGGGCGAGAGGGCGCTGATCGAGGAAAGCGAGGCGGTGGACTGGGTGGTCATGGCAGTGGGCGGCTGCGGGCCGCCAGGGCTGATGAGGGGGAGGTGCGATTGCCCGGGCCGCCAGGCTGGCCCTGCTCTCGCAGCGGCCCTCGGCTCGGGAAAAACCCGCAGATTTTAGCCGCTGATGACAGGGCGATGAAAAGCACCGGTGGGCGCTCGAATCGGAGCGCTATCGCCTTGGATTTCAATCCACTTCGATTGGTACTTTGACTACAAATCCGCAAATGATCGTGAAAAATTACCGGGAAACCACCAGCTATCGAATGTAGTTTTACTCCACTAGCATCGCCTCGCCTGAACCCACCGCGGCATGCGGACGGGTGCCCGGGCGCTGCTTCAGCTGGAAGAAACCAAGCAAGGATGCACATGAACACGCACATCGAGACGGCGCCCGCACGGGGCTGGAGTGGTCAGGTACGCAGGGCATTGGCGGGCTTGGCCTTGCTGGTCCTGAGCGCCTGCGGCGGCGGCCAGACGGAGCAGCCCGGGGCGGCGTCCATGAGCCAGGCCACGGCGGCAGCGGCGGATGCCAGCGTGGCCGGGCCGCGCGTGATCGACGCCAACACCACGGTGCTGGTGCCCGTGCCCGCCGTCCCGGTGCCCGACACCCCCCGTGCCAAGGCCGCCGCCGCCCGCGTGGCCACGGCCGCGGGCAGCTCGCTGCGCGTGCACTACCGTCGCGCCGATGGCGACACCAGCGGCTGGCAGCTGCACAGCTGGGGCGCGGCGCAAAGCCCGGCCTGGAACGGCGGCTGGAACGCCAGCGGCAGCGACGATTTCGGCGCCATCTATGACGTGCCCCTGGCTGCCGACAGCGGCACCGTCGGCTACCTGCTGCACAAGGGCGACCGGAAGGACTGGGGCGGCGCCGACCAAAGCTATGAGCTCAAGCCCGGCGCCAATGAGATCTGGCGGGTCGAGGGCGACAACGTCACCTACACCAGCAACCCCTTGGGCCTGCCCGTGCCCAATCTGCACACCGTGCGCGTGCACTACCAGCGCTTCGACGGTGGCTACAGCAACTGGGGCCTGCATCTGTGGAACGGCAGCGGCCTGAATGTGGCCGCGCTGCCGGCCGGCCTGCCGATCGAACAATGGGGTGCGCCCGTGGCTTTCAACGCCATGCCCGGCCATGCAGCCGGCGCGGGCGAGATCGTCTTCGACATCCCCGTGCTCAATCCGCGTGACGATGCCGGCCGCAAGGCCCTGGAGTTCATCATCCACGGCATGGCGCCGAACCAGAACGACAAGGACGGTCGCGACAACAACATCCGCGTCGACTACGCCGGCTTGAAGATCCAGAACCAGGTCGGTGAGATCTGGTTGGTGCAACAGGACGCCACCGTTTACACCGCGCCGCCCGATCTGCGCTCGGTCTCCAGCAGCGACGCCCGCGCCGTCTGGCTCAACCAGCGCCTGCTGCAATGGCCGCGCGTGTTCGCGGCTGCGGCACCGGCTGGCACGGTGGTCAAGCTCTACCACTCGGCCACCGGACAGATCGTGGTGGCCAAGGACGCGCCTGTCAGCGGCGCCGATGGCGCCATCACCCTCGATGCCTTCAGCGGCAATGTGCCGGCGGCCGAGGCCTTGCGTTTCAAGTACGTGGCCGCAGGCGGCGTGTTCCAGGTGCGCGAGGCCGACCTGCCACGCCTGCCGCAGCTGCACACCCAGCAGCTGGTGCTGGTGCAGGAAAACGCGGCCGGCCAGGTGCAGAACGCCAGCACCGCGCAGATCGCCGGGGCGCTCGATGATCTCTACAGCGCCGCCGCCGAGGTGAACGATTACGGCGCCACGGTCAAGAACGGCCGCACCCAGTTCAAGCTCTGGGCGCCCACGGCCCAGGCCGTGCAAGTGATCGTGACCGCACCGAGCAGCAACCCCTTCCTCAGCCGCAGCCAGACCGTGAACCTGCAGCGTGACCCGGCCACCGGCGCCTGGAGCAGCAGCCTGGCCGGTGAGCTGAACGGCCGCAGCTACCGCTATGCCGTGACGGTGTTTGTGCGCGGCGTCGGCCTGGTGCGCAGCCTGGTCACCGATCCCTATTCCCTGGCCCTGACCCTGGGCAGCCAGCAAAGCGTGGTGGCCGATCTGCAAAGCGCCGCCTTCAAGCCGGCCGGCTGGGACGGCAGCCAGCCGCCTGCCACCGTGCAGGCCACGCCGGACATGAGCATCTACGAGCTGCATGTGCGTGACTTCTCGGTCAACGACCCGACCGTGCCGGCCGACAAGCGTGGCAAGTACCTGGCTTTTGCCGAGAACAACTCGAACGGCATGAAGCATCTGCGCACCCTGGCCCAGAGCGGGCTCACGGATGTGCATCTGTTGCCGGTCTTCGACATCGCCAGCGTGCCCGAGAAAGGCTGCGTGACGCCCAATCCCAGCGGCAGCGCCGACGGCGAGGCCCAGCAAGCCCTGGTCAGCGCCACAGCCGGCAGCGACTGCTTCAACTGGGGTTATGACCCTTACCACTTCACTGCGCCGGAAGGCAGCTACGCAAGCAGCGTGGCCGACCCGGCCGCGCGCGTCATCGAATTCCGCCGCATGGTGCAGGCGCTCAACGCCGCCGGCCTGCGCGTGGGCATGGACATGGTCTACAACCACACCAGCGCCTCCGGCCTGAACAGCGCCTCGGTGCTGGACAAGGTGGTGCCCGGCTACTACCACCGCCTGAACGCCACGGGCGGCATCGAGCGCTCCACCTGCTGCGAGAACACCGCGGCCGAGAACCGCATGATGGCCAAGCTGATGATCGACTCGGCCATCGTCTGGGTGCGCGACTATCACATCAGCTCGCTGCGCTTCGACATCATGGGCCACCACCCGCGCTCGGTGATGGTAGACCTCAAGGCCGCCGTCGAACGCGCCAGCGGCCGCCCGGTGCAGATCCTCGGCGAGGGCTGGAACTTTGGCGAAGTGGCCAATGGCGCGCGCTTTGTGCAGGCCGATATGTTGGGACTGAACGGCACCGGCATCGGCAGCTTCAACCCCTTCATCCGCGACGCCGTGCGCGGCGGCAGCTCCTTCGACAACGGCAACAACCAGTTCGCCAACCAGGGCTTCATCAATGGCCTGTTCTATGACGCCAATGCCTTCGGCGGCGGCAAGACCCGGGGCGACCTGATGTGGCATGGCGACCAGATCAAGGCCTCGCTGGCCGGCTCCATCCGCAGCTACGAGCTGCAGACCAGCTGGGATGCGAACCTGCGCCTGGAGCAGATCAATGTTGGTGGCCTGCCCGCCGGCTATGTGCTGGAGCCCGGCGAGGTGGTCAATTACGTGGAGAACCACGACAACACCAGCCTGTTCGACAACAACGTCTTCAAGCTGCCTGCTGGCACCAGCCGCGAGGACCGCGCCCGCGTGCAGGCGCTGGGCATGGCCATCAATGCCTTCAGCCAGGGCGTGGCCTACTTCCATGCTGGCGTGGACACCTTGCGCAGCAAGTCCATGGATCGCAACAGCTATGACTCAGGCGACTGGTTCAACCGCCTGGACTGGAGCTATGCCGACAACAACTTCGGCGTCGGCCTGCCGCCGCAGCGCGACAACGGCGACAACTGGTCGCTCCTGCGCCCGCTGCTGGCCGACCCGCTGATCAAGCCTGCCGCGGCGGACATCGCCTGGACCCGCGATGTCTTCCGCGACCTGCTTGCCATTCGCAAGAGCAGCAGCCTCTTGCGCCTGCGCACGGCCGAGGACATCAAGGCCCGGCTCAAGTTCCACAACACCGGCTCCGCCCAGGAAGCCACGGTGCTGATCGCCCAGATTGACGGCCAGGGCTATGCCGGCGCCGGCTTCCAGGAGCTGGTCTATGCCATCAATGTGGACAAGCAGGCCAAACAGCTGACGGTGCCGGGTCTGCTCGGCCATGCCTTGCAGCTGCACCCGGTGCACCGCGCGGCCGGCGCCGCCGATGCCCGCGCCCGGCAGGCCAGCTTTGATGCGGCCAGCGGTGTGCTGAGTCTGCCGGCGCGCACGGCGGTGGTGTTTGTGCGGCCCTGAGCGACCTTTCAGCGCGGCGTCGGTCGCTCAAGGCGCCGCGTTGAAAAAGGCAATGCGCTCGGCATGCGCCGGGTGGCTGGCAAAGGCCATGGGCATGGGTGACTTGTCCTGGCCGCGTTGTTGTTGATAGGCCGTGAGGCGTTCGAAGAAACGCACCATTACGCGCGGCGAGATGCCGGCTGCCTGCAGCATTTGGCGCGCGTGCAGATCGGCCTCGCGCTCGAATTCGCGCGAGTAGTCGGCCTGCGCCAGCCAGGCCGGCAGGCCGGCCAGCAGGGCCGAGAAATCACCGACCAGCAGCCCGCTCACACCGGCCACCATGCCGGCCTGCAAGGCCAGACGCATGCCGTGGCGATGGCGTACATGGCCGAGCTCATGGGCCAGCACACCGGTGATGATGTCGGGTTCGCCCTCGGCCAGCTCGACCAGGGCATCGGTCAGCACGATGTCGCCGCCGGGCAGGGCAAAGGCATTGGGCCCCAGGGCCTTGGGGCCGGCACGGAAGTGCAGGCGGTAGGCCGGCAGCGGCGCGGCCTGCGGCTCCAGCCCGGCGCGCAGGATTTCGTCGCGGCGCACGGCCGCGGCCACGCGCCGGGTGATTTCCTCCTGCCGTGCCGCGCTCAGCGTGCTGGGCTTGAGCCACTGCCTGTCCATATAGTCCAGAGCTTGCTCTGCGATCTGCTGCTCGGCCGCCGCTGGGATCAGCGCCGCGCCGCGCTCGGCCGTCCACGGAATGCCCCAATGCCAGGCCACGCCGAGCAGACCGGCGCTCAGGAGTGCGCTCAGGCCGACCAGACGCCAGCTGCGCATGAAGCGGACGGTCAGGCTGTCGTGCAGACCCGAGGCCTGCGCCCACGCATCCCATTGTTGACGAGCGCAGGGTGTCAGGTCTTCGCAGAGCACGGCGCCGTCGGGCAACAAGGCCTGGCGCTCACCATGGCGCAGGCGTTCGGGCCAGACCACCTCTCGCAGCGCGTGCTGGCGCAGCATCCTGGTCTGCGTGGAGGGCGGCTCGCCCTCCATATCGCAGGCCTGAATGTGCAGCTGGGTCCGATCCAGCCAGGCCCAGACCGCTTGCGCGCGGGCGCTGCGGCCATCGAAGAGCCGCGCTCTCAGGCGAGGCTCGCCCAACCAGGTCGGGGTCTGCAGTCCAGTGTTCACAAGCCCATGTCCAAACCAAAGAAGTCGCCGGCCGCGTCGCCGCTGGCGTCGTTCGCCTCGGCGCTCAATTGGGCCTGCCAGGCCTCGACATCGCCGCCGACCACCAGATGCACGGCCTCCAAGCGCAGGCGCGCCGTTTTGATGGCGGCGAAGGGGCGGTAAAGGCTGAGCGTCAAGGCGGTCAACAGCCAGTTGCAAACCGTCAAAATCAGCAGGCTGCGGAACTTCAGCTGGCTGGTGAACTGCAAGCGTTCGCTGCGCGTGCCATTCCAGACCAGGTTCTGCAGGCGAGCTGCGAAGTAGGGGCCGATCATCATGAAGTACAGCAGGTAGCCCAGCAGCACGCCGAAGCCAATGGCCACAGGCATCAGTTGTTTGCTCGGCTGAACCAAGGCGACCACCCCGGCGGCCAGCGCACCCGCCACGATCATGGGCAGCAAGGACACCAGCAGACCCTTGAGCACCAGCATGTAGAAACGGCCGACGCCGACGTCCAGCGTGGCGCGCTGGTCGGCATAGCCATAGCCGCCATGCTGATAGCGCTTGATGCTGGCCATGAAATAGGGCGCCAGCAGCACCATCAGGCCCATGCCGGCAAACAGCACGGTGCCGCCGACCCCCAGGTCCTCGCTTGCATGGTCCGGGCCAGAGATGAAGGCGCCGACCATCACCAGAATGCCTGGCAGATAGATGGGCGCGACCGCTAGATAGGCGCCGATCAGGTCGCCATCGAAACGCAGGCGCAGACCGCGCCAGCGGGTGTTGCCCATGCGGAACTGCATGCCCGCGCGCCAGAGTGCCGGCCAGATCGCGCACAGCAAGAGGTAGGCAATCAGACCGGCCAAGGGCGAAAAATGACCGGCCAGGCCGTAGGCGCCCGCCAGCGTCAGCAGCAGCAAGTAGCCGCGAAACATCGGCCAGGGCCGGCCGTGAAAGCTGAGGGCTTGGTCGCCGACGCGGGTGTTGGCGTAGAAGTAGCGCAGGCGACGCACCTTGGCGAAGGGCAGGTAGAGGCTGAGCGTCAGCAGGGTCAGCAGCAGATTGACGATCCAGATGCGAAAGTACTCGCTGCCGGAGCCGGTGAAACGGATCGCGAGTGTCTGTTGCGTGCGCGCAGGCGCGGCGTAGCAGCCAGCGTCGGGCAGTTCTTGCATGTTGGGGGTCCTCTCCCTTGGCGCCTCTCGAACGGAGGCATTCGTCGTTGTTATGCAGCGGCAGCGATCGGCAGCCGCCACGGGCGCGCAGTGTGCCCCAGCCTCGACGAGCCTGGCAACGCACTCCTACCTCAGGGGGAGAGGGTCTGCCCTGATCGGCAAGAGCGGCGGGCACCGATCCTCCGAAGGGGGCGTCAGGTCCGCCACAATGCGGCTCCCGATCAGGGGTGCCGAGCAGGGGATGAGTTGTGCAGCTGAGGACATTGCGACGGAGTGAGGCCGGCCTGGGCATGGCGCTGTGCCTGCTGCTGAGCCTGCTGTTGGCGGCCTGCCGCCCGGCCACGGAGGGTGCCGGCACCCCAGTTGCCCCCGACTCGACCCACTCGACGAGCACTGCGGTGTCCGCAACGGCCCTGCAGCAGGACGCCGAAGCGCTGCTGGCCCTGCACCGGCAGATCATCGTGCTGATGGACGGCGAGGCGGCGCTGCCGGCCGAGCAGCGCCGGGCGGTGGCAGCGGTCGGCCAGATGATGTTCCACGAGCTGCAGCAGCGCAACCAGGCCCTGGTGGCCCGAACCACCGCGAGCCATGAACCGGCCCTGGTCGCAGCCGTGGGCGAGCTGCTGGACCGTATCGAGAGCGAGCCCGATTGGTTCGACGCCGACCGTCTGGCTTTCCGCGAATTCCTGGCCCAGCTGCAGCCCCATCACGCCGCCTCGCAAAGCTTGGCCGGCCTGAAGCTGGCCAAGCGCGCGCAGGAGGATCTACTCGTGTTGGCCGAGGTCGAGCAAGCCTATGAGCAAGAGCTGAAGGACAGCTTCGGCCGCTTCGCCAAGCGCGGCATCGAGCTGAAGCGCGAGAAGTGGCGCGACTACCTGGCCAAGCTGGGCCGGCTCTACAGCCGTGAGCAGATCATGAAGGCGCATCAGGGCGGCCCCTCGGCCGAGGCGCTGGCCCTGCCGCCGGCTGGGGCGCCACCAGAAGCTGCGGCCGAGCCCGCCGATCCCGCGGCCAGCGGACTGCGTGGCAAGGCCAGCAAGCCCGGCAAGGACACAAAAGAAGACGGCCGCGAGCTCTTCGGCCTGGGACTGCCCGCCAAGACGGTGCTGCTGACCTTCGACGACGGCCCGCATGGCCGCTACACCGACGAGATCCTGGCCATCCTGAAGCGCTACGAGGCGCGGGCGGTGTTTTTCCAGCTGGGGCAGAACCTGGGCCGTGTCGACGCCAAGGGTCAGGTCTTGCCTGGGGCCGGCAGCCAGGTCGCGCGGCGGGTGCTGGCGGCCGGCCATGTGCTGGCCAACCACAGTTACAGCCATGGCCTGATGTCCAAGTTTGAGCCGGGCAAGGTGCGCAGCGAGGCGGCCGATACCGAGGCTTTGCTGGACGGCGCCGGTCGCAGCGGCGCGCCCTTGTTCCGCTTTCCCTACGGCGCCCGCAACGAGGCGGCGCTGAGCACCATTGAGGCGCTCAAGCTTCGCTCGATGATGTGGACTGTCGATTCGCTGGATTGGTCTGACCCCATCCCCAAGTCCATTGCCGCCCGCGTGCTGGGCGAGCTGGAACGGCGCCAGCGCGGCATCGTGCTCTTCCATGACATCCATGCCCGCACGGTGCAAGCCCTGCCGCTGATCCTGGATCAGCTGCACGCCGAGGGCTACCAGTTCGCCCGCTGGAGCGAGGACGGCCGCATCCTCAGCCCCGAAGCCCGGCCGGCCACGGCGTCCGCCGATGGTGCTGCCGAGGCGCCGCTCAGTGGCACCAATCTTTACCGCGACAGCCATGCGCTGATCATCGGCATCGACCAGTACCAGCGCTGGCCACGCCTGGCCCATGCCGGCCGCGACGCCCGGGTGATGCGCGACACGCTGCAGAAGAACTTCGGCTTTCCCGCCGAGAACATCAGCCTGCTGCTGGACGGCGAGGCCACGCGCGCCAACATCCTGCGGGCGCTGAACGGCCTGGTCAATGCCCGCCAGGGCGAAGGCCGGCGGGTGCGCCGTGACGACCGGGTCTTCGTCTTTTTCGCCGGCCATGGCAGCACGCGCCGCCTGCCCAGCGGGCGGGAGATCGGCTATGTGATCCCGGTCGATGCCGGTCTCGATGATCTGCAGACCGATGCCATCGCCATGCCGCAGCTGCAGGAGGTCGGCGAGGCCCTGGCCGCCAAGCATGCGCTGTTCATCATCGATGCCTGCTACTCCGGCCTGGGTCTGACCCGCGCTGGCGCGGCCGGCGGCAGCGCCAACTTCATACGCGACAACGCCCGCCGCATGGGCCGGCAAATGATGACGGCCGGCGGTGCCGACCAGCAGGTGGCCGATGACGGCCCGGGCGGCCATTCGGTCTTCACCTGGACCCTGCTGCAAGCCTTGACCGGCAAGGCTGATCTGAATGGAGACGGCCTGATCACCGGCACCGAGCTGGCCGCCTATGTGGCGCCGGCGGTGGCGTCGATCGCGCGGCAGACGCCGGCTTTCGGCAGCCTGCCCGGCTCCGAGGGCGGCGAGTTCGTGTTCGAGCTGGCCGCCAATGAGCAAAGCCTGAGCAGCGACAGTGCGCAGTTGGACGCCGCGGCCAGCCGCCTGGCCAAGCGCATTGACGAGGCTGGTGTGGCCCAGCCTCAGGCCAGCTCGGCCAGCGGCCCGGCCGTGGCCTCCGTGCTGGTCAAGGGCCTGGACGGCCGGGACGTGGCGCTGGCGCCGCCGAGTGCCCGCGTCGACCCCGGTGCCCGCATCGCCGCCCAGCGTGCCAATGACCGGGGCCTGCAGCTCTACAAGGAGCGCCGCTACGAGGAGGCCGAAGCCGCCTTCGCCGAAGCGCTGCGCCTGCAGCCGCGTTTCGCCCTGGCGGCCAACAATCTGGGTTTCATTTTCTACAAGCGCTCGCGCCCGCAAGAGGCCGCGCGCTGGTACGAGAAGGCGCTGGAGATGGACGGCAGCCGTGCGCTGGCCTGGCTCAATCTCGGCGACGCGCGCCTGCTGGCCGGCGACGAGTCCGGCGCGCTGAAAGCCTATGCGGCCTTTGTTGCGCTCTCGCCCAAGCATGGCCGGGCCGATGCGCTGCGAGCCTGGATTGCCCAGCCGGACGCGGCTCACCGGCCGCAGCCGGCTCAGCCCTGACCTTGGCGCGGGGCTGTCAGCGCGCTCAGTCGCGGCCGAGAGTGGCCGCGCGGCGGGCCTGCCACTCCGGCCGCAGCAGGCCGAAGACCTCGCTGTCGAGGTAGAGGCCGTTGATGAAGATCACGCCGCGCAGCCGGCCCTCGAACTGCAGGCCGGCTTTCTCGGCCACCCGGCGCGAGGCCAGATTGCCCGGCGCCAGGGCCGCGCAGACACGGTGGACTTCGAAGTTATGAAACACATGGTCGATCAGGGCGCGCGCAGCGGCCGTGCCCCAGCCCTGGCCGCGGCGGGCTGGGTCGTCGATCTTCCAGCCCAGCTCGCGGGCGCTGGAGTAACGGTGGGCCAGGAAATGTGAGGCGGAGCCGATCGGCTCACCGCTGTCAGCCTCGCAGACGACCAGACGCTCGGCCTCGTTGCTGGAGAAGCCATCTTCGGCAAAGCGCTTCTTGAAGAACTGCGGGCCGCGCATCATCGAACCTTCGAACTCATTGCGTTCGCTCAGGTCGGCGGCCTGTGCGGCAATGCGCGGCAGGTCGTCCTCGTTGACCGGGCGCAGCAGCACGCGCGGCGTGGAAGTGATGGGGTTCGAGGACGGTGTCGGGTTCATGCGGCAATCTCGCTTCCGGTGAGTCAGTTCAGCTGTGCTTGCGGTGGCGTTCCAGGGATTTGCGGATCTTGGCCGCGTCGGCCAGGCGTTCGGCCGAGCCGTCGCTGTCGAGCAGCACCACGGTCAGGTCCTGGCCGGTCTTGTCTTTCAGACGCAGGGCCAGGCAGCGGCCGGCTTCCTCGGTGTAGCCGGTCTTGGACAGGCGGATGTCCCAGCCCTTGCGGCCGACCAGGCGGTTGGTGTTGCGGAACTCGACCGGCCGGCCGCTGATCAGCACCTTCTCCTTGGCGTCGCTGCTGATCTTGCTGATCTGCGGGTAGCGCGCGGCGGCGGCGATGATCTTGGCCATCTCGGCTGCGGTGGAGCGGTTGCGTGAGGACAAGCCGGTGGGTTCGGCGATCTCGGTGCGCGTCAGGCCGAGCGCGCGAATCTTGGCGTGCACCGCCTGATCGAAGGCCGGCAGGCCACCCGGCAGTGTGCGGGCCAGGGCGGCGGCAGCGCGGTTGTCCGAGGACATCAGGGCCAGGTGCAGGGCCGCGCCGCGCGTCATCTGGGCGCCCACGGGCACGCGCGAGGGGCTGTGCTTGAGGGTGTCTACGTCCTCCCGCTGGATGCGGATGCGCGCCTTCAGGTCGGCCTTGGTATCGAGCACCACCATGGCCGTCATCAGCTTGGTCAGCGAGGCGATCGGCACCTGGGTGTCGGCATCCTTGGCCATCAGCACCTTGCCGCTGCCGTTCTCCAACACCAGGGCATGGCGGGCATTGACGGGCAGCTGCAGCGGCGCTTCAGGCGATTTGGCGAGGGCGGTGCTGGCGATCAGGCTCAGCAGCACGAGTGCGCTGTGTTGGCGCCAGGCAGAGTGCGCGGCAGGGCGAGAAGAGGTGGCGGCGTGGGACAGCAAGTGGGCCTCGGGCAGGACGGGAGCATGAAGCCTCTATTCTGCTTGGCTCCAAGGCGTCCGGCAGGGAGGATGCCGGGGCTCAGGGCGTGGACCGGCCCAGCATGCGGCGCAGGCTGGCGTCGCGGTCGAGCACGTGGTGCTTGAGTGCCCCGGCCACATGGAGCAGTACGGCGGCGATCAGCACATAGCCGATGATGCTGTGCAGGCTGTGGGCCAGCTCGCTCAGTCCGGCGTTCAGGGGCAGCACCTCGCCGGGCTTGTTCGGGTCGAGCCGGTGCTCCATCAAGGTCAGGCCGAAGATGCCGAAGCCATGTCCGCTGGCCCCTGAAAAGATCATGCCGCTGATGGGCATGGCCAGGGTGCTGAGCAGCAGCAGCCAGTGCACCGCCTTGGCGAGGGTCTGCTGCAGGGCCGAGGCCTGGCCGGTGGGGGTCGGCCAGCCTTCCTTGAGCCGCCATGCCGCGCGCAGCACGGCCAGCAGCAGCACCAGAATGCCGACCGATTTGTGGATGGGGTAGAGGGCCCAGACTTCGAACTCGGCCATATAGAGGCCGACGGATGTGAGGCCGATCATGGCCAGCGCCATCAGCCAGTGCAGGGTGACGGTGGTGCGGCTCAGGGGTGCGGTGGCGGTGTTCATGTGGGGCAGGGGCGCGGCAGCCGGGGTGAGGTTGAGGGTGGGCGATTCTGGCCCCGGGGCGGGCGCTGGCACGAAGGTCATGGGGCGAGGGACCGGGGCGCTGGGACCAAGCCTCGTCCCTTGTCGCCTCATTCGGCCGGCCGACCGATCACGGCCAGTGTGCGGTAGCGCATCGCCAGCTTCGGGCCGTTCGCAAAGCGGGCGAACAACTGCTTCAGTTGCCCGAGCAAGATCTGACCCTCGTCGCTGGCGCGGGCCGGAATGTAGGAACGCGAGAAGGCCAGGCTGGCCAGGCCCGCCTCGTCCAGCCAATGCGTGTGAGGCCAATGCAGGCTGGCCGGTACGGCGCCGCCGAAGAACTGGGGCAGGCCGGCGCGTTCGGCCTCGTCGCCCTGGCCCATATGATGTTTCTGGGCGGCACGGCGTGCGCCGCCGAAGGCATCGAAGAGCGCGTCGAGTTCTCGTTGCAGCGGGTCTTCGCGCACGCGGTCGTTCCAGATCAGGGCCACCTGAGCGCCGGGCTTGAGCAGGCGCAGGCATTCGCGCCGTGCAGCCTCGATGTCAAACCAGTGGAAGGACTGGGCCGCGGTGATCAGATCAGCACAACCCTGGGCGAGGCCGGTGGCCTCGGCGCTGCCAGCGCTGCTGGCAAAACCGGGTTCTTGGCCCAGTGCCTGCTCGGCCGCGCTGCGCATCGCGGCGCTGGGTTCCACGGCCGTCACGCGCAGGCCTTGCTGCAGCAGGCCGGCACTCAGCAGGCCGGTGCCCGCGCCCAGGTCCACCACATGGGCCGCGGCTGGCAGGCCTTGGCGCAAGTGCTGCAGCAGGGCCAGGGGGTAGTCGGGCCGGGCAGCCTGGTAGTCGGCCGCCTTGCCGGAGAAGACGGCGGCCACGCCGCCCGCTTCGCTGCTGAAGCTGCTCTGCAGGGCTTGCTGGCTCGTCTGTGCGGCGTCCGGCTGTGTCATGGCAATCCCTCCAGCTTTTTGTGAGTGGCGGCATTTTTACCGCTACTTCTTGCGCTGCTCGCGAGCCGGTGGCGGCGATGCTGTGCTTCTTTCTTTCTGTGTCGCGCGCATGAAAGCCTTGCCTGCCCGAGTCCGGGGCGTTTGTACAGGCTGGGGAGCAACAGTCCCATGGCTAGAATGAATCCGAGAGGGATGTAAACGCTATGAAATTGATCGGTTCACTCAGCAGTCCTTACGTTCGCAAAGTGCGCATCGTGATGGCCGAGAAAAAGCTCGACTACCAGTTCGTGCTGGAAGACGTCTGGGCCAGTGATGCCATCCTGAAGATGAATCCTTTGGGCAAGGTGCCCTGCCTGGTGATGGAAGGCCAGGACTCCATCACCGGCGCGGTGTTCGACTCGCGGGTGATCGTCGAGTACGTCGACACCCTGTCGCCGGTCGGTCGCCTGATCCCCGAGCGCGGCCGTGAGCGTACCGAGGTGCGCACCTGGGAAGCCTTGGCCGACGGTGTGCTCGATGCCTGCGTGGCTGCGCGCCTGGAAGAGCACTGGGCCGGCCGCACGCCCGAGCAACGCAGCGCGGCCTGGGTGCAGCGCCAGATGGACAAGGTTGGGGCTGCCTTGGTCGCCATGAACCAGGGCCTGGGCGAGCGCGCCTGGTGCTCGGGCACGCATTTCTCGTTGGCCGATATCGCGGTCGGTTGCGCCCTCGGCTACCTCGACTTCCGCTTTCCTCAACTGGACTGGCGCAACGAACATGCCAATCTGGCCCGCCACTTTGAGAAACTGAGCACCCGCGCCAGCTTCGTCGACACCGCACCACCTGCAGCCTGATCGTTAGGTCGCAGCAAAACAGGCCTTGCAGATGCAAGGCCTTTTTCGTTTGGGCTTTGAAGGTTGAAGGACGCTTCTGGCACATAGCAGACCTTGACTCTAGGGCTGGTGCCAAGGGGCGCCGGGCGAGTGCTTCCGCTCATGTCCCCCGGCCCGCGCTGCGCGCGGACCTCCTCCTTAACTTCGCTTCAGCACTCACCCGACACCCCTTGTCAGTTCAAACGGTCGGCGCCTTCGTCGAAGCGGTCACGCCTTGCTGGATCGGGACGGCTGGGTGCTCTGCGAAGTGAAGTAAAGGAGGAGGCGCCAGCCGAAGGCTGGCGCCGGGGGACATGAACGGAGCAGAGTGCCCAGTCGGCCCGATCGCCGCCCAATCTGAGCGACAGCTTTGTGCCGTCAGCCGCCTCTCATCAGGCCAATGCCAGATCCAGGTTGCGAGCCGATTGCCAGCGGTGCAGCTTGCCGTAGATGGCGCTGATGCGGCGGCCCACGTCTTCACTGGCGAGGCGCCAGAGCTGCGCGACTTCGCCGGGCAGGCGGCCCAGGGCGATCAGGCTCAGCAGATGTTGTTCGGCCCGGGTCAGTTCGTTGAAGGCCTGCTCAGGCTCGCAGGCAGAGCCGATTGCGGGGCTCAGGTCTTGCGCGGCAGACAGGGCCTGGGCGCGCTCCAGGCTGATGCGGCTCAGCCCCATGCTGTGCAGGGTCTGGCGGGCCAGTTCGGGGGACATCAGGGCTTGGCCGGCTTGCAGCTGGCTCAAGGCCTGAGGCAGGCTGCTGCCGCGCTCGCACTCGACCATATAGCCATGCGCGCCATCGGCCAGGGTGTCGAAGAGCATGGTGTCGTGGGCACAGGAACTGAGCAGCAGCACCTTGGGGGCTTGCGGCAAGCGGCGCAGTTGCTGCAGCAGGCGGCGCACATGGCCGTCGGCCAGACGCAGGTCACAGGCCAGGTACTGTGCATCGCTGTTGCGCAGCGCGGCCATGCAATCGGTCGCCCGTTCGCTGCTACCGGCAAGCTCCCAGCGGCCATCTGCCAACAGGGAAGCGCGCGAAGTCTCGAGGGTTTTGGCAGCGCGGCGCAGCAGGAAGACGGAGGACATGGGCATGGGCAGGGGGCAAGCGCTGCATTGTGCAGTGCCCTCCCGGGGCAGCAATCCCGCGATCCGGGGTGTTGAAACCCATCTGGCGGCCTCGCGCAGTCGATTGATGCACTTGCCGCACAATCGGCCGCCACCATGACCCAGCCCCAGACATTGCCCGTGCCCCTGCCTGTGCTCTACACCTTCCGGCGCTGCCCTTACGCCATCCGGGCTCGCCTGGCCCTGCATCAGGCCGGGGTTGCTGTGCAGGCGCGCGAGATCGAGCTGCGCGCCAAGCCCGCTGCCATGCTGCAGGCCTCGCCCAAGGGCACGGTACCGGTACTGGTCCTGCCGGACGGCCAGGTGTTGGAGCAAAGCCTGGACATCATGCGTTGGGCATTGGGGCAGGCCGACCCGGACGCCTGGCTGAGCGCAGCGCCCAGTGAGCAGCAGCTGGCCTGGGTCGAGCGCAACGATGGGCCATTCAAGCGCCTGCTGGACCGCTACAAATACCCGCAGCGCCAGGATCCGCCCGACCAGCCGGCGGCCATGTTCGAGGCCGCCCTGGCCCTGCAGCTGCGTCCCATGGAGCAGGCCTTGCAAGCGCAGGCTTTTCTCTGCGGGCCGCGTTGTGGCCTGGCCGATATGGCGCTGCTGCCTTTTGTGCGCCAGTTTGCGGCGGTGGACCCGCTGGCTTTTGCGGCGGCGCCCTTGCCTGCTGTTCAGGCCTGGCTGCAGCGCTTGCTGGCCACGCCGCTGTTCGAGGCGGTGATGGTGAAGCTGCCCGTCTGGCGCGAGGCAGAAGAGCTGAGCTGAACTGCGCCTGCCGTGGCTTCCGGCGCGGGCTAAGGGCCTGCTGCACAATCAACTGCATGGCAGTGAGGGCACTGCGCGTCCTTCGAAAGAGAGAGCCGGCATGGCAGTCAAGCAAGTGTTTTCGGGCCTGTGGTGGGTGGTGGGCAAATTCTGGTGGCTGCTCGATGCCAGCCGGCGCGCCTTGCTCAACCTGTTCTTGCTCTTGCTGGTCGTGCTGCTCCTGGTGGGCTTGTTTTCGCGTGGCCCAGCGCCGCTGAAGGACAAGACCACGCTGGTGCTGAACCTGCAAGGCCCCTTGGTCGAGCAGTTCTCGGGCTCGGCGCGCGACCAGGCCATGGCCCAGCTGCAGGGCAAGCACCAGCAACAGACCCGTTTGCGCGATGTGCTGGCCACCCTGGAAGCGGCCGCGCTCGACCCGCAGATCGGCAGCGTGCTGCTGCAGCTGGATGAGTTCTCGGGCGCCGGCCTGGCCGGACTTGGCGAAGTGGCGGCGGCTCTCGATCGCTTCAAGGCCAAGGGCAAGCCGGTGCTGGCCTATGGCGACGGCTACAACCAGCGTGGCTACTACCTGGCCGCGCATGCCAACGAGGTCTATCTGCACCCCATGGGCATGGTGATGATCGAAGGCTTCGGTCGTTACCGGACCTATTACAAGGACGCGCTCGACCGTTTGGGCGTCAGCGCCAATGTGCTGCGTGTGGGCGCCTTCAAGAACGCCGCCGAACCTTACTTCGCCAACGGCCCGTCCAAGGAAGCGCTGGAGGCGGAGGCGTACCTCTACGGCGACCTTTGGGAGCGTTACACCGGCGCGGTCGAAACGGCGCGCAAGCTGCCCAAGGGCAGCCTCGCCAAAGGCATTGATACCCTGCCCGAGACCCTCACCGCGCTCAAGGGCGACACGGCGCAGCTGGCTTTGCAGGCCAAGCTGGTCGATGGCCTCAAGACCCGCGACGAGATGCGCGAGCTGCTGATGGAGCGCGGCGCCAAGGACGAGAAGGGCAAGAGCTTCCGTCAGGTGTCCATGTCCGACTACCAGGCCTATATCAAGCCCAAGAGCCCGCAGGGTGACTCGGTGGGCGTGGTCGTGGCCGAGGGCGAGATCGTCGATGGCGACGCCTCGGCCGGCCGCATCGGTGGTGACTCGACCGCACGCCTGATCCGCCAGGCGCGCGAGGACGACAAGGTCAAGGCCGTGGTGCTGCGCGTCAATTCGCCCGGCGGCAGCGCCTTCGCGTCCGAGATCATCCGCCGCGAGCTGGAGCTGACGCAGAAGGCCGGCAAGCCCGTGGTCATCTCCATGGGCGATGTGGCGGCCTCGGGCGGCTACTGGGTGTCCATGTCCTCGGACCAGGTGATTGCCGACCCGGCCACCATCACCGGCTCCATCGGCGTCTTCGGCATGCTGCCCACCGGCGACAAGCTGCTGGACAAGCTGTCCATCCACACCGGCGGTTACACCACGAACTGGACGGCCGGCGGCTTCGACCCGCGCCGGCCCCTGGACCCACGCATGGCGGCGACGGTGCAGCAAGGCATCAACCACATTTACGCCGAGTTCACGGCCAAGACGGCGGCCGCGCGCAAGAAGAGCGTGGCCGAGATCGACGCTGTGGCGCAGGGCCGCGTCTGGACCGGTGCGCAAGCCAAGCAGCGCGGCCTGATCGACCGCCTGGGCAGCTTCGACGACGCCGTGCGCGCGGCCGCGCGCCTGGCCAAGCTCGAGGGCGCGCCCAAGCTGATCTATGTCGAGCGCGAGATGGGTCGTGTCGAACGCCTGCTGTCCAGCCTGGACCAGATCGTCGCGCCATCGATCGCCGCCGCCGTGCGTGCCGAGCTGGGCCTGGGCGAGGGCGCGGCCTTGCTGCCCAAGGCGGCGCTGGACTTGCAGCGCGATCTGGCCTTTGTCAGCGAACGCGCCGAGGGCGGCCGGCCCTTCAGCACCTTTGTTCATTGCTTGTGCACGGCGCCCTGAAGATGGCGATGTGAAGGGGGCGCCGCTCGGCGCTTCCCTATAATTGCAGCTCAGCGCCGATTTGTTCCGAATTGCGGGCGCTCAAAAAATGCCGCTAAAGAGGGACTCCGCGCAGCCGGCGTCCGCTTTCCTTACAGCGGCGCCGGTTTTGTTTTTTCAGGAGTCTCTCCATGCCCCATGCAGGACAGCTAGGCCATGTCACCCCCCAGCGCATGGCGTTCGCCCAGCCCTTGCGCTTGCGCAGCGGCGCCGAGCTGCGTGACTACGAAATGGTCTACGAGACCTACGGCACGCTCAATGCCGAGCGCAACAACGCCGTGCTGGTCTGCCACGCCCTGAACGCCAGCCACCACGTGGCCGGCACCTACGAAGGCCAAGACAAGAGCGAAGGCTGGTGGGACAACCTGATCGGCCCCGGCAAGCCGCTGGACACCGACAAGTTCTTCGTCGTCGGCATCAACAACCTCGGTTCCTGCTTCGGCTCCACCGGTCCCATGCACATCAACCCGGCCACGGGCAAGGTCTACGGTGCCGACTTCCCGGTGGTGACGGTGCAGGACTGGGTCGATGCCCAGGCGCGCGTGCTCGATGCGCTGGGCGTGCAGCAGCTGGCCGCGGTGCTGGGCGGATCGCTGGGCGGCATGCAGGCCCTGGACTGGTCGCTGCGCTACCCCGAGCGCATGCGCCACTGCATCGCGATCGCCACGGCACCGGCCCTGTCGGCACAGAACATTGCCTTCAACGAAGTGGCACGCCGCGCCATCATCACCGACCCCGATTTCCATGGCGGCCATTTCTACGAGCACGGCGTGGTGCCCAAGCGCGGCCTGCGTGTGGCGCGCATGATCGGCCACATCACCTATCTGTCCGACGATGCGATGGAGCAGAAGTTCGGCCGCGAGCTGCGCGCCGCCGAACTGGGCTACAGCACCCAGGACATCGAGTTCCAGATCGAAAGCTATCTGCGCCACCAGGGCGATAAGTTCAGCGACTACTTCGACGCCAACACCTACTTGCTGATCACGCGCGCGCTCGATTACTTCGACCCGGCGCGGGAGCATGGCGGCAACCTCAGCCGCGCTTTCGCCAGCGCCCGCTGCAAATACCTGCTGGCCAGCTTCAGCACCGACTGGCGCTTCTCGCCGGCGCGCTCGCGCGAGATCGTCAAGGCCTTGCTCGACAACAAGCGCGATGTCTCGTATGCCGAGATCGACGCGCCCCACGGCCACGACGCCTTTCTGCTCGAAGACCCGCGCTACCACGGCGTGCTGCGCGCCTACTTCCAACGCATCGCCGGAGAACTGCAATGAGCTCGGTCCTGCAACAGATTGCCGCCCTGGTGCCCGAAGGCTCGCGCGTGCTCGACCTCGGTTGCGGCACCGGCGCCTTGCTCGATCACCTGATCCGCCACAAAGGCTGCAGCGGCTACGGCGTCGAGCTCGACGACGCCAATCTGCTGGCCTGCGCCCAGCGTGGCGTCAACGTCATTCAGCTCAATCTGGAAGAAGGCTTGTCCATCTTCGAGGACCAGAGCTTTGACGTGGTGCTGCAACTGGAAACGCTGCAGCATCTGCGCAATACCGAGGCCATGCTGCGCGAGACCGCGCGTGTCGGCCGCATGGGCATCGTCAGCTTCCCCAACTTCGCCCACTGGGCCAACCGCGCCCAGGTGCTGATGGGCCGCATGCCGGTGACGCGCGTGCTGCCTTATGAGTGGTACGACACGCCCAATATCCGCGTCGGCACCTACGCTGACTTTGAGGTACTGGCGCGCAAGAACCGCCTGCGCGTGCTGGACAGCTTTGGCATCCAGAACGGCCAGACCGTGCGGACTTTTCCGAATCTGCTGGCGAGCATGGCGGTGTTCAAGTTCGATCGGGGGTGAGGGGAGGGTGAATCGTGATTGGTGAGTCGTGAATGGTTGGGTGAACAGGTAAATGTCGCGAGCAAGGGCGGCCGTCACGATTCACGACTCAAAATTCACGATTCACGATTCACGATTCACGATTCACCCACCCTCACCTCAATACCTCACGCAAAAAAATCAAAGTGCGCACCCAGCCTTGCTGCTGGGCCTTGGCATCGGCGGCGGCTTGGCCGCCCATCTTCATCGGGCCGGCATTGTTCAGTGTGGTGGGCAGGGTGCCCAGGCCAATGATGCCGTGGCCGGCGCCTTCGAAGACCAGCAACTCGGTGGGCAGTTCAGCGGCAGCACGGCGGGACGCGATGGCACGGGCCATGCCGCCGGAATCCCAGACTTGGTCGTCACTGCCAGCAATCAGCAGCAGCGGCGCGGCGATCTTCTCGACCTCGATGCGTGCCGCGCTGGCACGTTCTGGCTGCGCTGCGCGGCCGGCGTCGTGCGGGCGGCGCAGGCGCACGGGCTGGCCGCTCATGAAGCCGGCCACCTCTTCCTGGTAGCCCTTGTAGGGCACGAAAGCCAGGGCTTCGCCATGCCAGCTGAAAGAGGGCTGGGCCATGGCGCCTTGCATCATGTCGAAGCCTTCCCAGATCACATCGCTGGGCACCACCGCGACCACGCCCTTGAAGCCGGCGATGCGGCTGGCGCCGGCCAGCACGAATTCCGCGCCCTTGGAGGCGCCCCAGAGCGCGATGCGGCTGGCGTCCACCTCGGGCTGTTGACGCAGCCAGTCGCGTGCCGTTTCCAGCTGGCCCAGTTCGATCCGTGCAAAGCTGGCCGGCAAAGCGGGCAGTTCCGGCGCCATCGGGCCTTGAGCGCCCCAGCGCGGCGGTGAGTAGTAGGGCAGGGCCAGGGCGGCGAAGCCGCGCGCCGCCAGGGCCTCGGCCAGGCGGCGGGACATGAGGGATCCGCCTTCCGATCCGCCCAAGACGATCACCACCGGTAGCTTGGCCGCATGTACCCGCGGCAGCAGGAGCTGTGCGCCGGGCAGGGGCTCGGCGGTGCGGCTTTCGATCCGCGCCTGGGCCGGCAGCCAGTGCAGCGTTTGTTCGGCCAGGGACTTGGGCGCACCGGCTGCGTCTTGGCCCCAGGCTTCCAATTGCAAGCGAGTGCCATCGGCATCGGTCGCGGCGGCGGGCGCTGGTCCGCCGCGCACCGGCAGCGCCGACCAGAACAGGCCGCTGGCATCGATGCCGCCGTAGCTGCCCGAAAGCGGCGCTTGGCGGCTGGTGTCAATGCGGCCTTGCGCATCGGCCTGGAAGATGGCTTCGGCGCGCAGCAGCGAGGGGCCCATGCCAGGCAGATCGGCGCGACGGTTCAGGCGCAGGGTGATTCGCTCGCCCGGCTTGGCGCCGCTGAGTGACAGGGTCTGGGCTTCGCCTTCCAGAACCGCGGCTGCCGGCGCGGCTGCAAGTTGGTAGGCGGCCGCGAGCGAAGCGGCGAGGCTCAGACTCAAGGCCAGGGTGACTCGGTTCAGGGTGCTTGGCATGGGTGGCTCCATCAGTGGGGGGAGTTGATGGATGCAGTCTCGCCAAGGCGGAGCGGCGCTGCCGGGCCTGGGCGACGGATCGACAGAAGCGGCGACGGTTCGACCGCAGGCCAGGCCTTTCCGGCTGGGCTCATCCGCCCCGTGGGCCGCCCTCCAAGCATGCACAGTTCCGCCCCGCGTTCTTGGCCTGGTACAGAAGGGCATCAGCACGTTGGTACAAGCGCTCCGGGCCCTCGCCCGGCCGCATCAGCGCGGCGCCCAGGCTGAGGGTCAGCACCGGCGCTGTCGGGGAGTCCTCATGCGGCAAGCCTTCCGCGGCCATGGCGGCGACCACCGCGTTCGCGTGTTCGCCCAGATGCTCGGGCCGGATGTCGTAGAGCAGCAGTGCCATTTCTTCGCCGCCCATGCGCGCGGCCAGGTCCATGGGGCGTTGGGCCAGGCGCGCCAGCACGGCGGCCACGCGCTGCAGGGCGTGGTCGCCGGCGTCGTGGCCGTAGCGGTCGTTGTAGCGCTTGAAATGGTCGACGTCGATCAGCAGCAGGGCCAGGGCGCGGCCGTCGCGGCTGGCCTGAGCCATGGCGATTTGCAGATGCTGCTTGAACAGGCGGCGGTTGCTCAGGCCGGTGAGCTCGTCATGCAGGGCCAGCCATTGGGCCAGGCCGCGGTGCAGGAACTGCTCGCGCCGCAGGTACTCGCGCCAATAGGCGCCAAAAGCACAGGTCAGCAAGGTCAGCAGCAACACCAGACAGATGCGCAGCAGCGCGTCGCGCAGGGCCTGTTCGGGCGTCAGGAAGGCGATGATCAACACCGAGGCCAAAAAGCTGATCGCCAGGGCCAGATGCCATCGGAAGCGCGCGCCGATGGGCATGAAATGGGTCACCATGGCCAGCACCAGCACGCTGCTCTCGGTCGGCAGGCCCATGCGCTGATAGCACATCAAGGCCAGCGTGGCGCCGTCGGCCGTGGCCAGCGCCATCAGGAACACGGCCCACAGTGCCCGCTCGGTGTCGCGAACCAGGGCCAACACGGCCAGGGCCAGCAGCAGCACCAGCATCACGCCGAGGCGCAGCTGCTGCAGCTGGTCGATCAGGGGCTGGAACTGCGCCGGTTCGGTGAGCGCCTGCAGGCGCCAGCCATCCGTCCACCAGAAAACGGCCCAAATCAGCAGGGCCAGCAAGGCGGTACTGATGAAGCGCCAACGTATGCCCTGGGCACAGTAGCGTCGGTATTCCAGCTCCAGCGGCGGCAAGAAATTCAGGCGGCCCAAACCCCGTTTCAGCTGTTCGCTGTACAGACTGTTGGCATGGGGCTCGTCCATGGTACTGCGGTGGGCGATGGGGCGGTGTGGGGGCCAGCATCGCACAAATTTCCAGAGCCAGCGACCTGAACTCGCACTGGTATCAAGGGCCTGGCCGATACTCCGAACACCCCAACCCGAGGAGCGAAACCCATGATCGGCTACACCACCCTGGGCACCAACGATCTGCCGCGCGCGGCAGCTTTCTATGACGAGCTGTTCGCCGTCCTCGGTATCAAACGGATGATGGACTTCGGCCGCGGCTATGCCTGGGGCACCGGCATGGACAAGCCCGGCTTTGCCGTCATGAAGCCTTACGACGAGCAGCCCGCCACGGCCGGCAACGGCACCATGGTCGCCCTGGCCCTGGACAGCGAAGAGAAAGTCCAGGCCCTGCATGCCAAGGCCTTGGCTCTGGGCGCCCAGGACGAGGGCGCGCCGGGCCCGCGAGGCGGCGGCTTCTATGCGGCCTACTTCCGCGATCTGGATGGCAACAAGCTCAATGCTTTTTGTGTGAAGGCGGCCTGAACGACAGCCCAGAGCCAGCCCTCAGTCCTCAAACCGCCCCAGCCTCACCATCGTGTTCCCCGGCAGCCCATGCTTGAGGCTGGGCATGACCAGCACCGTGTTGGCATAACGTGTCTTGAAGACGGAGTCGCCATCGGCTGCGAACACAGTGCCCGCTTCGGGGATGACATCGAGGCCGCGTACGGGCGCCGGCAGGGTGAAGTGGAAGTCGCTGCTCAAGGCGGTGATGGCTTCGTCGACCCGGATGGTGCGTTGACGCTCCGGCAGGGGCAAGCGCAGGCGGGCTTCGGCCCAGTCGGCGCTGACCATGCCGGTCAGGCGTAGGAATCGCACCAAGCCATCGATGGCCACCTCGGCCGAGCGCTGCTCCCAGTGCTGACCGCATTCGATCAGCAAGGCGTTCTTTGGGCTGGCTGGGTCGCCAAAGCCACCGCGGTCGCGCATGCGCAGGCCCGAGGGGTGGCCGGTGTCGATCAGCAAGTCACCGGGCATGCCCAGCTCTCGCGCAAAGGCGGCGCCCTTGTCCAGCAGGCCGCAGACCATCAAGGGCCGACAGGCGTCTTGCATCGAGTGGATGTCAAAGAGGAAATCAGCGCTGTCGACGAAGGGGCGCAGGGCGCGAGCGCGACGCAGCTCCAGCGAGTCACGCGAGCCAAACAGCTGCGCGTCGCTCCAGACCCGGTTCAAGTCTTCATCGACACAGCGCGAGGCATTCGGGTCGGCCGGGTCGAAGCGCGTGTAGGCCTCGACATTTGCAAAGCTCAGGATCAAGCGCCCTTGCAGCGGCTGCAGTGATCGCCCCATGCCTTGCTGGAACAGCCAGTCGAGGGCAATGGCGCCGCAGAGCTCATTGCCATGGGTCAGGGCTTGCACCATGACGGTGGGCCCGGGGCGGCCGGAGTCCAGCACATGAACATAGTCCACGCCGCTGCCACCCTCCCGGTAAATGCCGATGTCCGGCGGGCTCAGTTCAACAGCCATGTGTCCGTTCATACAAGCTAGCTCCACCCAAACCCCGATGACTCATCCGTGCATTCACCTACTCAATCCTTTCGGTGTATCACACCTTCCTCAGTGCGCTCGTCGGCCTTGAACAAACCTTCCCAGCGGTCGCCGTTGGGCCAGTGAAACACACCTTCGCCGTGCTTGAGGCCTCCCGCCCAAGCACCGACATAACGCTCGCCGCTCTTCCAGAAATAGCTGCCCTGGCCATGTGGCTTGCCAAGTTGGAAGTCGCCTTCGTAGCGGTCGCCCGAGGCCATCTCCATACGGCCTTGTCCATGGGGTTGCCCCGCTTGGATGCTGCCCTCAAAGCGGTTGCCGTTGGCATAGCGCAGGATGCCTCGGCCTTGTGGTGCCGAGCGGACATAGTCGCCCTCGTACTGTTGACCATTGGCCCAGCGGTACAAGCCCTTGCCGTGGGGCATGCCCTGGCTGACCTGGCCCTTGTAGACGTCGCCGCTGGCGAAGCTGAGCTGTCCGCTGCCTTCGGGGCTTCCGTCGATCAGCGAGCCTTCGTACTGGTTGCCATTGGCAAAGCTGAGCTTGCCCTGGCCAGTTGCTTTGTTCTCAACCCAGTCGCCTTCATAGCGCTGGCCATTGGCCCAGATGAATTCGCCCTTGCCCTGGCGCACGCTGCGCACCAGGCTGCCGATGTAGACATCGCCGTTCGACCATTCGACCCGCCCGGTGCCGCTCACGACCTGACCCTCCTCGCGCACGAACTGGCCTTTGTAGCGGGTGTCGCCGGCGCGAATGTCCATCTCCTTGGGCGGCTCCTTGGGTGCTTCCTCGGCCGTCGTTCGCGATTGGCTGTTGTTGCGTGCCGCCGCGGCTTCGTTGCCGGTGGTCTGCGTGGCGCTCTTCACTGCACCGATGGCGCCGCTGACGAGCGCGCCCAGACCACTCGCCGCGGTATCGCCGGTGGCTTTCGCGCCGGCCGTCGCACCTGCCGCAGCAGCCGTTGTTGCTGCTGCTGCTGCCACGCTTGCTCCCGCCGCTCCCGTTGTTGCGCCTGCCGTTTTGGCCGTCGCGCCGGGCGCGCTGGCGGCCGCGGTGGGCCGTGGCGCCGGCGGCTTGGGCATAACCGCCTGAAAGCTTTCCGGCAAAGGCACGGCGGTCCAGGGGGTGCCGCGCTCGCGTGCCAGGGTCTGAATGAAGCTGTTGGCGTTCTCGAGGGCGGCGTCCTTGCACAGTGTGGCGGCGCGCCGCCAGGCGGTCTCGGCAATCATGGACTGAGCCTGGCGCTCGGTCGGATTGAGGCCCGGTGCGGCGGTGCGAAACTTCTGCGCGAACTCGCGCGCCTTTTCGAAGATAGGGGCGCAGAACTCGGCGTTGTGGGCGTCGATCTCGGTCTGCTCGCGGCGCCGCAAGGCGATCTGTTGTTGGCTGCCGGTGCAATGCTCGGCGGCCAGATCCCACATGGTTTCGGCCTTGCTGTAGAGCGAGGCCGCATCGCCAAAGCGGCGCTCGCCAAAAGCCTTGGCAGCCAGTTCCTGCAGAGAGGCCGCATCGCGGTGCGAAAGCTCGCACTGCGAGCCAGCCGCCATGCGCTCGGCCACGGCGGCCCGCTGGCGCTCGTTGTCACCGAGAGCGCGCTGGGCGCGTTCCTGAGCGCGGCCGGTGCAGCCGCCCGTGGCCTGGGTCCAGAGGGAGACAGCCTCCTCATAGGCTCGGGCCAGCTCTTCCAGGGGCTTGTTCTGGGCTTGAGCGGTGGCGGCGCGCAGGTCGCTGCTCATGGCCTTGGCGGTCAGCGAAGAACAGCTTGGTGGCGGGGGCGGCGGAGGGGCGGCCGGCGCGGATGCAGCTCCGTCTGGGGCAGAGGCGGCGTCCGCCGGCAGGCTGGCCGCGGCCGAAGCCGCAGGGGCCGCTGCGGGCACAGGTGCACCGGTGGGTGGGGCTGAGGTGCTTTGTGCACACGCGGCACGCGGGGCGAGGCCGAGCGACAGGGTCAGAGCCAGGCAAACGATCGACAAGCGCATCGAGAAGACCTTCGTTTTCATCGTTATTTTTTGGCCGGGCCAGAGGCCATGGGCATGTCCAGCATGGCATCAATCAGGCCGCGTGCGAAGCGACCCTGGCCTGGGTCCTCGGGGCCAGAGAAGGAAAAGGCCGCCGGCGCCGAGGCCAGGGGCATGGCGCCGATTTCGAACAGCAGCTCTTCCGGTTTGAAACCGTTCAAGATGGCTTGCACCTCGTAGCCCAGCCCCTTGGTTTCGGCCAATTTGCTCAGCGCATCCAGTCGTTCGGCATCAAAGGCGAAAGCGTTGCCAGTGAAGCTGCGTTCGATCAATTTTTGATGCAATCGAAAGCCGGCCAGCGGGTTGCCACCGAGCTTGGCCACGCGTTCGAACGCCCAGCTGTCGGCGCGGTCGAAGACCGTGGCCCCGACTCGGGCCACGCCGGACAGTGAGCCGCGGTTGGCGGCTGCCGCCTGCAGGGCGTTGACCACTTGCTGGCGGGTCAGCTTTTCGGCCGCGTCGGTGATGCCCTCGCGGATGCGCTGGATGGCCAGGCTCTTGCCTTGCTCGATCAGCTGCTGCTTGAGCACTTCGGTCACCACGCTCTGAGCCGCGCTTTTGGCAGCCGTGACGGCCGCTTCCGCCGCCAGCGCCGCACCCTTGAGGCCGGTGGCCAGGGTGACGAGGTTGTAGAGCGTGCCGACGATCTTGCTGCCGTAGTGGAAGGTCTTCATGCGGGCGCCGCCTTCTTCCGACAGGCCCTGGGTCCAAAGCACCACCCAGAGTGCCTCGTCATCGCTGAGCCCGACCTTGGGTACCTCCAGGGAATGCATGCTGAGCAGCCAGTGGTAGTCCTGCACCTCGGGCGTGCTCGGCGGGGCCAGGCGGGTGTAGCCACGGCAGACCTCGAAGGGCGTGATGACATGCTGCTTGCCGGTTGACAGCACGATAGAAAAAGGGCGGCCGCGGTCGCGGATTTCGGCCAGGCCGTTGAGCATTTGCTCGGTGTCTTCGGTTTTCAGCCCTGCCAGCACGGCCACCTTGTCGCCGAGTTGCAGCGGCGAGCCCGGTGCCGTGGCCACCACGGTCAGACGCTCATCCACCTGCAGGGCGCGCACCCAGGCGACCCGGTCGGTCTCGGACCAGCCGCTGCTGGTGGCCAGGGCAAAGGGCAGCTCCCACTGTTTGTCACATTCGGGGTCCTTGAGGTCCGCGCTGCGTGCAATTGCGGGGCGGATCGCCTGCTCGCCCATGCCATAGCTGCGGATGTGGCCGAGCAGGGTTTCGTTGACGGCGCGGCCGTCATCGACCGTGTACTTGGGCCCGGCGCAGGCCGCCAGCATCAGACAGATGAGCAAGGAAAGCAGATTTCTCATCGTGGAACTCGGCTCAAGTGGTAACAAAAGTTTGCAGTGTAGGGGGGCTTCATGGCCGAGGAATCGGGTGCGATCTGCCTGCCGTCCATTGTTCATCGGCAACAGGCCGCGGGCGGCTCGCTCGTCGTGCCGAAAGACCGAGGCCCGGGTAGTTTTACCGCCCCGGGCAAGCCCTGGGTTGGCCGTGCAGCGGGCCTGCCTACACTGGCTCGCATGCGAACCCTGAGAACAGAAGATGGTATCCCGCTGCACTGGCGGCAATGGAGCAAGCTGGGGCTGGAGCCGGCACGTGGCACCGTCTTGTTGGTGCACGGTCTGGGCGAGCATGTCGGTCGCTACGAGGCCCTGGCCGGCAAGCTGAACAGCTGGGGCTGGCATGTTGCCGGCTTTGACCAGCGCGGCCACGGCGCCTCGGGCGGGCCACGCGGTGATGTGCCCGATGCCGAGCGCTTGCTGCAAGACCTGGCCCTGGTCATTGATGAGTTGCGCGCCGACCCTCAGCTGGGCCGTGGTCCCTTGGTGCTGCTCGGGCACAGCATGGGTGGCCTGGTGGCCGCACGCTTTGTGGCAGGCGGCCTGGCGGCCATCAGCGGCGGCCAGCTGCCGGCCTGGTTCCGGCCCGTCGATGCCCTGGTTCTGTCCTCGCCGGCGCTGGACCCGGGCCTGTCGGCCTGGCAGCGCCTGCAACTGGGCTTGGGCGTGGCCTTGGCGCCGCATCTGGCGGTCGGCAATGGCTTGAAGACGGCCTGGATCTCGCGTCAGCGCTCCGTCGTGCAAGCCTATATCGATGACCCCATGGTGCACGATCGCCTGACGCCGACCCTGGCGCGCATGATTGTCGATGCCGGTGAAATGGTGCGTCAGCATGCCGCCGACTGGGTGGTGCCGACCTTGCTCATGTGGGCCGGCAGCGACCGCTGTGTCGCGCCCGCCGGCAGCGCCGAGTTTGCAGCCGAGGCGCCGCCGGCCGTGCTGCGCGCGCAGTGCTTCGGCCCGCTCTTCCATGAGATCTTCAATGAGCCCGAGCGCGAGCAAGTGTTTGCCGCGCTGCAAAGCTGGCTGGCGTCCCGGTTTTAGCCCGCTTGCTGCGCGCCCATAGAAAAAGCCCCGTCCTGTTGCCAGGCGGGGCTTTTTGATAGGGCCTGCTCACACTGCGGATACCAGCTGCGCTGCCTCACAAATCACCGTGCACTAGGCGCAAAACGAAGCCGGGGTCACGCCCCGGCGAGGCTTTGCAACAACGTGCACGGTGATTTGTGTGGCAACCCTTCGGGATAGGGGCAGAAAGGGCCCCATTCGTCGTTGAACTCCTCGCCCAGGCGGCGAGCCTGGGCTTCGTCGTCCGCCTAGCTTGGGGCCCTTTCTGCCCCTCTCGCACAGGCATCCGCAGTGTGAACAGGCCCTTGGCGCCACGAGCTTGCGTTCGTGGCGCCTTGCGCGGATCGTCTTACTTGTTGCAGGTGTTCGCGGCCGGCACGTTCTTGGACACGGCGGCCATGTCGCGGATATCGACCACGCCGTCGCCGTTGACATCGGCGCGTGGGTCAAAGCCCGGCTGGCCGGCGCGCTTGCCCAGGGAGGCGCGCACGATGGACAGATCGGCGCAGCTGATGCTGCCATCGCCGTTGACGTCGCCGTAGAGCTTGATGCTGAAGTCGGCATTCGAGACGTCAAAGAAGATGTTGTCGACCGCTTCCACCTTGATGCGGGCCTTGTCGGCGGCCAGCACCGGCAGGGTCACAGAGGCGCTGCCGTTGTTGGGTACGCTGGCGGCCAGGACGTGGGGGAAGGTGTTGCCGCCATCGGTGGACAGGCTGAGCTTCACCTGGCTGGTGTTGACCGGTGCCGTATTGGTGTTGGCGACATTCCAGGTCACGGTGTAGGCCGTGCCGCTGTTCAGCACCAGGGCGCTGTTGGGCCAGGTCACCAGGAAGGGGCCGGCGTTCGGGGCCAGCACCAGCTGCGTGTTGGCGCTGTTGACACCGCCGCGGCCATCACGTGCCGTCAGGCGGAAGTTCAACGAGGCCGGGCTGGCGTTGGTGCCTGCAAAGCCGACGTAGGCTGCGGTCGGCAGGTACTCCGAGTAGCAGTCGATCTGTTCGGCCGTGGCGGTGCCGGACACCGTCGGGCAAGCGCCGGTCTCGGCATTGGTGTTGTTGGCCAGGATCTGCGCCAGGTCCGGGAGCACGCGGGTCGGGTTGTTCGACACGATGTTCTCGCCGGGCGAGTTGTACTTGACCGTGTCGGCTTCGCTGACCACGGCGCGCAGGCCGAATTGTCGGAACAGCGGACCGTTGGTCTTGCCATTGGTCAGCAGGCCGGTGCCGGTGGCGGCGCCGCGGTCGTTTTGCTCCCACATATAGGTCAGGGTGTCGCCTTCGGCATCGATGGCGCTGCCGGTCAGGGCGAAGGGCGTGCGTACCGGGATGGTGTAGCCGGTGGGGGCGGTCACGGTCGGTGCGGTGTTGCCGGTGGCGCTGAAGGTGCTGCCGCGGCGGGTGGTCGAGCCGCCAGCGGCGATTTCGCCGATATAACCCTCGACACCGGCGGACGCATTGACCAGTTGCACCTTGTCAAGGTTGGTGCCGGCAAGGGTGCCGCTGAAGGTCAGGGTGAAGGCGGTGTCGGTCAGGGCGCTGACGGTGACGGTGCCGCCCGCGGTCCAGCTGGGCAGAGCTTCCAGCGCGGCCTTGATGCCGGCCGTGGTGAAGTTGGTGCCACGCACGATCGGTGCCGAGTCACTGCCGGCGTAGCTCAGCTGGAACTGCTGGCCGTTGGTGTTGAAGCCCTTGAGCACGCCCATCTGCACTTCGTTGATCAAGGTTTCTGCGCCTGTTGTGTAGGCCATGATTTCATCGAAGCTGCGCTGCGACCAGTAAGCGTCGCTGTGCGGCTGCAGATCGTCGGTGCTGCAGATGCCGGCATAGGCCATGATGGACGAACCGGAGCCCGGCTCCACCGAGGTGCCTGGGTTGCGGTTGCCGCCGGTGCAGCTGCCGCTCACGCCGTTGAAGGTGTGATTGCCGGCGAACTGGTGGCCCATTTCGTGAGCCACATAGTCCACGGCGAACAGGTCGCCCACGGGCGTGGGCAGACCCGTGCAACCCTGGGCCTTGGCGCTGCCGCCGACCACGCCGAGGCTGGCGATGCCACCACCACCGGCGCCGACGCCGATGTGGCCGATGTCAAAGTTGCTGGCGCCCACGAGCAGACCGATGACCTGCCGGGTGCGAGTCAAGGTGGCCGAGCTGCAGCTGACGCTGGCAGTAGGGAAGCAGGCCGTGCCGCCGCAGGGGCCGTTGGCTCCGGAGAACTGCGCTGCGGTGTTCAGGTTCAGCGCATCGTTGTTGGCGACCAGCACCAGACGGATCGCTGTCTCGTCTTCGTAAACTTGCGTGACGCGGTTGATCAGCGTGACCTTGGCCGCCGTCACATTGGCCGCGCCGTGGAAGTTGGCATAACCGGGGTCGGACAGCAAGGCCAGGCGGTAGGTGCGCAGCTGGGTGCCCGAGGCGGCCGTGGGGCTTTGCGAATCATCCACCACGTGGTAGGC
This sequence comes from Paucibacter sp. DJ2R-2, assembly GCF_025717675.1. Taxonomy (GTDB): domain Bacteria; phylum Pseudomonadota; class Gammaproteobacteria; order Burkholderiales; family Burkholderiaceae_C; genus Paucibacter_A. The sequence continues at coordinate 913,003 of NZ_JAJIRT010000001.1, read as the reverse complement.
GGCGGTGGCGGTGGTGTTTCCGTCGCTGGCGCTGACTTCGTAGGCGCCGAGGTTGCGCGAAGGATCGGCTTGCACCGAGGTGCTCACGGTGCCGTCCTGGTCGGCCACCGTGGTCACGGTCTGGCGGGCGCTGCTGTCGGTTTCGGGGTTGCGTACGGTGATGGTCACGGTGGCGCCCGGCACGAAGCCGAAGCCGCGCACTTCCACAGCATCGGCGGCGTGGTAGAAGCCGCGTGTCAGGTCGATGTGGGCTTCATTCAGCAGCGGTTCGCGCAGCGTGCCATGCTGGTTGGGCAGGTCACGGCCGTGGTAGCTGGCGTAGAGGCTGTCATCGAGGTGGAAGTAGGGGTCGATGTACCAAGCACCCTTGGGTGAGCGCACCGAGGCGTGGAAGCCCTGCGGCGTGATGTCCATGCGCACGCTGGCATTGGGGTCGTCGATGCCCTTGCCGGCATAGGTCTTGATTTCGGGGTGCTTGTCGGCCAGGGCCTGCTCCATCACCGGCGACTCGACCATGGCGAAACGCTGGTAGCCGCCATCGGGATGGGGCAGGGAGATGGTCAACGGGCTCAGTTGGGCAGCGGCCGTACGCTCCAGGGGAGCGTTGGCGGCAAAGGCGCTCAGGCCCAGGCGGTCCAGGGTGGTGGCTCGGTACTTGCGCGGCTGAACGGCGGCGATGGCACCCTTGGCGGAGACACTGGCCTTGGTGGCCTTGGTGTCTTGCCAGAAAGCTCCGGTCGGCTGAGCGGCGGCCGTGGCGTTGAGGGTCGCGGCGTGGGCGGCCGGCAAGGCAATGGTGCCAGCCAGGGCCATGCTCAGCACAAGCAGGCTGCTGGCGTGGCGCTGCAGGTCGCGCACTGCGGTTTTGGAAGTGGCGCGGCCTTGGGCAGACGAATGCTGTTTCATGAAGTGTCCTTTTCCGGGGCAAACTGGCTGGGGTTCTTTGAGGCGCTGCGTCACAGCGGGCGGCCTTGAAAATCAGTAACGCTGGATTTCCGAGGACCAGACATGCGACTGCCTGTGAACAAGTGCACGAAGATAGATGACAAATCTTTACCCTGTATAGAGGGTCAATCCTCATGAGTACCGCCATAGACAAGCCGGGTAAGCCCTGGCGTGCTTGGCTGTTGGCCCTGTCTTGCGGCTTCAGTGCGGGTGGCTCGGCGCAGGCAGGCGAGCCCCGGTCGGCCGGGTCGACCCCCCTCATTCAGGTGGTCACCGTGGAGCGCGATTGTTTTGGTTGTGCGAACAGCAGCCGCCTGAGCCTGCACCGCAATGGCACAGCCTTCCTGACTCTGAGCGGCAAGGCCCGGCATGGCACGCAGGATCAGCGTTCGCGTGCCAGATTGGCACTGCCGGACTTCGAGGCCCTGGCCGCCTTGCTGCAGGCGCAAGGCTTCTTTGCCATGGCCGAGAGCTATGACGACCCCGAGATGCGCGATGGCGCCTGGGTCAATTGGCAGGTCGAGCGCGACGGCGAGGTCAAGCAGGTGTTCCGTCGAGGGGGTTGCGGCCCGGAGGCGCTGGCGGTCCTGGACGCGGCCGTGGCGGACTTGCAAGCCCGGCTGCGCTTCAACCCTGAGCCTTGAAACAGGGGGAGGGTGGCCAAGAGCTGGGGAATCCCCCCGTATCGCCGCATCGTGGCTGATGAAAGACTGCTGATCACGAAATACGTCACGATCTGTGAGCCAGATTCAGGTCCATGCGGGGTTTGCTGAGCCAGGTGCCGCAAGACCACGTGCTTGGATGTATTGCCTTCAGGGCAGAGGAGAAATCGTCATGATGTTGAAGAAGAAAAACATTGCCGCCGCGCTGCTCTTGGGCGCTCTGGCGTCGCAAGCCTGGGCTGACCCTGCGGTGACCCTGGTGGCGCAGCCGGACCCGGCTGTGGTCGGCACGAACCTGAGCCTGGATGTCCTGATTTCGGGCATCAGCGATCTTTACGCCTACCAGTTCAGCCTGAACTTCAATCCGGCCATCCTGCAAGTCACCGGCGTCAGCGAAGGCGCCTTCTTGGGTACGGCGGGCAATACCTTTGCCGACGCCGGCGTGATCGACAACGCCGCGGGTCAGATCAGCTTCCTCAACAACACCTTGATCGGCAATGTCGCCGGCGCCAACGGCAGCGGTGTGCTGGCCCGGATCAACTTCTCCGTCAACAGCGTCGGCAGCAGTGCCTTGTCGTTTGCGGATGCCCTGTTCCTGAATTCGAACCTGGGTGACATCACCGTGCAGCTCAACGGCCGCACCCTGGACACCGTCGCTGCCGTGCCGGAGCCCTCGACCTATCTGATGCTGGCCGCTGGTCTGGCCGGACTGGTGGCTTGGCGCCGTCGTCAGCCCGCCTGAGTTTGGTTCGCTCGCCCAGTCAATGCGCCTTCGGGCGCATTTCTTTTTTGGGGCGCAGGGCGCGCCAAGTGGCAGCAGCCCGGGCAGGCCTTGGCCTAAACTTGCAAGCTTCTCCGCCACAAGCAGCAGGAAACCACCATGAACGCTCGCGACCCCTCCTTGCCCCTGCAGCCCGATCAGGCCAGCGCCCTGGGCGAGTTCGCCTCGCGCGTCTGGGATGAAGAGATCGTCCCGGCGCTGACCCAGTACATCGCCATCCCGGCCAAGAGCCCGATGTTCGACGCCGACTGGGCCGCCAACGGTTACATCGAAAAGGTGCTGCGTGATGCCGCCAGCTGGGTGGAGAGCAAGAAAGTGGCCGGCCTCAAGCTGGAGGTGATCCGCCTGGAAGGCCGCACACCGGTGATCTTCTTCGAGGTGCCCGCCACCAAGACGGACTGCCAGGACACCATCGTCCTTTATGGCCACCTGGACAAGCAGCCCGAGTTCAATGGCTGGCGCAACGACCTCGGCCCCTGGACGCCCAAGTACGAGGATGGCAAGCTCTACGGCCGCGGCGGCGCCGACGATGGCTATGCCGTCTATGCCTCGCTGACCGCCATCATGGCGCTGGACAAGCAGGGCATCCCGCGCCCGCGCTGCGTCGGCATCATCGAGACCTGCGAAGAGTCGGGCTCCTACGACCTGCCGGCTTACCTCGACGTGCTCAAGGAACGCCTGGGCAATGTCTCCCTGGTCGTCTGCCTGGACTCCGGCGCCGGCGACTACAACCAGCTCTGGCTGACCACCTCGCTGCGCGGCATGGTCAGCGGCGTGCTCAAGGTCGAGGTGCTCAGCGAGGGCATCCACTCGGGCGATGCCTCGGGCGTGGTGCCCTCATCGTTCCGCATCCTGCGTCAGGTGCTGGACCGCCTGGAAGACTCCAAGACCGGCCGTCTGCTGCCCGAGAGCTTCCACTGCGACATCCCGACCGACCGCGTCGAACAGGCCCAGGCCACGGCCGCCATCCTCAAGGACGAGGTTTACAAGCGCATGCCCTGGGCTTGCGGTGCCGATGGCGGCCCAGTGCTGCCAATGACGGCCGAGCCGGTCGAGGTGCTGCTCAACCGCACCTGGCGCCCGACCCTGTCGGTGACCGGTGTCGACGGCTTCCCCGAAATGAAGAGCGCCGGCAATGTGCTGCGTCCCTACACCGCCTTCAAGCTCTCTTTGCGCCTGCCGCCGCTGATCGACGGCAATGAGGCGGCGCTACGCCTCAAGGCGCTGCTGGAAGACAACGCGCCTTACAACGCCAAGGTCACCTTCGTGCCCGATGGCCGCGCCGGCGCTTATGGCGCCACCGGCTGGAACACGCCTGACCTCACGCCTTGGCTCAGCCGCGCCCTCAACGAGGCCAGCGAAAGCCACTTCGGCGCGCCGGTCGGCTACATCGGCCAGGGCGGCACCATTCCCCTGATGAGCATGTTGCAGAAAGGCTTTCCGGCTGCCCAGATGGTGGTCTGCGGCGTGCTCGGCCCCAAGAGCAATGCCCATGGCCCGAACGAATTCCTGCATGTGCCCTATGGCAAGCGCCTGACGGCCGCGGTGGCGCAGGTGATGGCGGCGCATCCGTGAGTGGAGAGTGAATCGTGATGGGTGATTGGTGAATCGTGAGCTGGCGGTGTTGACACCATCACGACTCACGACTCACGACTCACGACTCACGACTCACGATTCACGATTCACCGCAACGTAAACCCCGTATCCACCATCCCCCCCTGCAGGTCCTGCAACAGATGGGTCAGCGGTGACAGCTGCACATAGCGGGTGCTGACCTTGATGGCATAAGCGAACAGGCGCGGCAGGTCCTCGGCATAGCGCGGCTTGCCGTCGCGGTGCTTGAGGCGGCAGAACAAGCCCAGGATCTTCAGGTGGCGCTGCAGACCACTCCACTCGACCTGGCGCCAGAACTCGCCGAAATCCTCATCCACCGGCAGGCCGGCCTTGCGCGCTTGCTCCCAATAGCGAACCGCCCAGTCCAGCTCCTGCTCTTCGTCCCAGGAAATGAAGGCGTCGCGCAGCAGCGAAGCCAGGTCGTAGGCGATGGGACCGCGCACCGCGTCCTGGAAGTCCAGGATGCCGACCGGGCCCTCGGGGCAGACCATGAGATTGCGCACCATGAAATCTCGGTGCATGGCGACTTGTGGCTGCTCGACCATATTGCGCACCAGCACCTGGCAGCTGTGCTCCCACCACTTTTGCTGGGTCTCGTCCCAGCTCTTGCCGAACTCGCGCTGCACGCACCAGTCGACGAAGATCTGCAGCTCTCGGCGCACAAAGGCCTCGTCATAGATCGGCAACTGGCTGGCATCGATCTGGCTCTGCCACTGAAGCAGGGCTTGCAGGGCCGCACGCATCAGCGGCTCCGCTTTTTTGGGGTCATTTTGCTGTGCTGCCAGCAGCGCCTGGAGGTACGGCTCATTTCCCAGGTCGGCCAGGAGCAGGAAGCCCTGCTCGGCATCGGCCGCGAACACTTGCGGCACATGCAGGCCGCAGCCGGCCATCAAAGCACCCACTTTCAGGAAGGGGCGCACATCGTTCGATTCGGGCGGTGCGTCCATGACGATATAGCTGCGGCCGTTGCCATCGGCAACGCGCAGATAGCGGCGCGAACTGGCATCGGCATTGGCTTCGCGCAGGGTTTCGGCGAGCAGGCCGAAGCTCGGCTGCAGGCTTTGCAGCCAGGTCTGAAAGGCGTGTTGACGCTGCGGATTCGGCCAGGCGATGGAGGTCATGGAGTGCAGCGTCAAGCGCTTCTTGGGTGTGGGGGATCGGAGCGGGCCGGGGCTCTAGGACAGGGTTTGCCGGCTCGTGGCCGCGCGGAGCGGGCGAGAGTCGCGCCCGCGCTTGGCGCAGCCTCATGGATAATGGATTTTACAAACCGCGAGCCCTGGCTCGGTGCCGAGCTTGCAAGCCGCCGCGCCGCGCCGGCCGCAGCACTCAATCCTGCCTCACCTAACGACGCCTGCCGACGCTGTGCCGCGCCCCTTGACCCTGACACCTTCCCTCCTGGCGCTTGTCCGCTGCTGGCCCTGCTGTGTGTGGCTCTGTGTTGCTACGTCGGCTCATGCGCAGACTCTGTCGACCGGAACGCCAGCAGTTGCGCCGTCCGCCGCGGCAGCCTCGGCCGCGGCGCCGGCTGCGCTTGTGGGCACGCGCTTGCGACCGACCATGGTGCTGAGCAAGCGAGTCACGGGCAGCGAGCTGAGCGCCGAGGAGTCGAACAAGCCGGCCCTGGTGCTGAGCGCTCGCAGCGTAGTGACGCGCATCGACCAGGAGTCGCTGGCGGAAGGTGATGCCGAATTGCGCTATGGCGAACTGCTGTTGCGCGCCCAGCGCCTGAGCTACCAGCAGGTCGATGACTTGGCCCGCGCCACCGGCGGGGTCGAGATCAGCCGAGCCGGCAGTGTCTTCCGCGGCCCGGAGCTGAGCCTCTATGTCAACCGATTCGAAGGCGAGTTCCTCAATCCCAGCTATTTCTTTTCGCAAACCGGCGGCAGCGGCAAGGCCACGCGTCTGCGCTTCATCGACGCCAAGCGCATGCTGGCCGAGGGCGGCACCTACAGCAGTTGTCCGGTCGACGAGAACCAGCCGCAGCCCGCCTGGGAGATCAGCGCGCAAAGCCTGAGCATGGATTTCGACGCCAATGAGGGCGTGGCCAAGGGCGCGGTTCTGCGTTTCTATGGCGTTCCCATCCTGCCGGCGCCCAATCTGAGCTTTCCCCTCGCGGGGCAGCGCAAGTCGGGCTGGTTGCCGCCCAATATCCGGCTGGACAAACGCAGCGGCGTCGAGTTCGGCCTGCCTTATTACTGGAATCTGGCGCCCCAGCGCGATGCCACGCTGACGCCCTTCCTGATGACGCGCCGCGGCCCTGGCCTGGACAGCGAGTTTCGCTATCTGGAGCCCCAGCATGCCGGCGAGCTGAATCTGGCCTTGCTGCCCTCGGATCGTGTCGCACGGCGCACGCGTTGGGCCCTGAATGTTCTGCAGGACGGCGAACTGGGCATGGACTGGCGCTACCACGTGCGCGCCGAGCGGGTGTCGGACGACGACTACTGGAAGGACCTGCCCGAGCGGGTCAAGAGCCAGGCGCAACGCCTCTTGATGGCCGATCTGCAGCTGAATCGCCGGCGCGAATGGGCCTGGGGCGAGGGCCACGCCTATGCGCGCCTGCAGCGCTGGCAGACCCTGCAGGGCCAGGATGCGCTGGCCCGATTTGACTCGCCTTATCAGCGCTCTCCGCAGATCGGCCTGCGCTTGAATACCTCGGCCGACGATTCGGTCTTGGACGGCTTCCGGCCCTGGGGCCGCAAGGCCCGCCTGGAGGGGGCGATCGAGCTGGAGTACAACCGTTTCAATCTGCCCGACTCGGCGCCGGCCAGTCAGGTCCGGGCCGGTGGGCAGCGCACCCATATGCTGGCCCATCTGAGCGCCCCCTTGGGCGGGGCGGCCTGGTGGTTGATTCCGCGCTTCGAGGTCAATGTCGCCCATTACGTGCTCGACCAGGCCGGCACGGACGGCCTGCGCTCCAAAGGGCGGACGGTGCCGACCTTCAGCCTCGACCATGGCTGGATCTTCGAGCGCGACACCCGCTTGTTCGGCCGCGCCCTGACCCAGACCCTGGAGCCCCGCTTGCTCTACGTCAACACGCCCTATCGCGCGCAGGAGAACCTGCCACGCTTCGATTCGGCGGCCAAGGATTTCAATTTCGACTCGATCTACACGGCCAACCAGTTTTCGGGCATCGACCGCGTGTCGGATGCCCACCAGCTGACCGCCGGCGCCACCAGCCGCTGGGTCAACGCCAATGATGGCGACGAAGTGCTGCGCTTGGGTCTGGTGCAGCGATTCCAGTTCCGCGATCAGCGCATCACTGCAGACAACGTGCCGGTCAAGCAGCGTTTCTCTGACCTGCTCCTGCTGGGCGCCGCGCATCTAGACACCCGTTGGTGGCTGGACGGCGCTCTGCAGTTCAACTCCGACAGCGGCCGCTCCGAGCGCGCCGTGCTGCGCGCCCGCTACTCGCCGGGCACTTTCCAGACCGTCAGCGTGGCCTACCGCCTGGCGCGCCAGCAGAGCGAGCAGGTGGAGCTGGCCTGGCAATGGCCGCTGTTCGGCAAGAGCGCGCGAGGCGGCGGTGGCTGTTCCGGTGCCTGGTACAGCGCCGGCCGGGTGCAGTACAGCCTGCGCGACCGGCGCCTGACCGACTCGGTGCTGGGCTTTGAATATGACGCCGGCTGTTGGGTTTTGCGGGTCGGCGCCGAGCGTTTGTCCACCGGACGCGCCGAAACGAACACGCGCTTGATGCTGCAAATGGAGTTGGTGGGTTTGTCCCAGCTGGGCTCCAATGCGCTCAAGGTCTTGAGGGACAATATCCCTGGTTACCGACAGCTGAGCTCCGAGCGCTCAGCAAGCCTTGAAGCCCCTTATGACTGATATGTCGATTCGTACCCTCTCTCTTGCGCTGGCCCTGCTGTCGACGAGCGGTTTTGCCGTGGCGCAGACGCGTGCTGCGGACCTCAAGCCCGGTGACTACATTGCCGTGGTGGTGAACCAGGATGTGGTGGCGGCCAGCGAGGTCATCCAGCGCAAGGCACGTCTGCGCGAAGAGGCGCGCCAGCGAGGGGACCGTATGCCCGACCTGGAGGCGCTGCACAAGCAGGCGCTTGAGGCCATGATCGAAGACCGTGTGCTGGTCACCTTCGCCCGTGAAACCGGCGCCAAGGTCGACGAGGCCGAACTGGACCGGGTGGTGGCCAATGTGGCGGCGCAGAACAAGCTGACCATGCCCCAGCTGCTGGAGCGGCTGAAGACCGACGGCCTCGACTTCCGCACCTTCCGCGAAGGCCTGCGCGACCAGATGATGACCGAGCGCGCCCGCGAGCGCGAGGTGCCAGCGCGCATCCGCATCACCGATGGCGACATCGACAACTATTTGGACAAGCGCCGTGAGCAACTGACCAATTCGGGCCAGCTCAATCTGGCCCAGATTTTGGTGTCGGTGCCAGAAGGCGCCTCGGAGGCCATCGTGGCCGAGCGCCTGGCGCGCGCCGAAGCTGCCGCTGCCCGCATCAAGGCCGGCGAGGATTTCGCCAAGGTGGCCAAGGAAGTGTCTGAGGACGGCAACAAGCAGCTCGGTGGTGAGATCGGCCTGCGTCCGGCCGACCGCCTGCCCGATGTCTTCGTGCAGCAGGTCAAGGGTTTGAAGACGGGCCAGGTGGCCGACAGTCTGCTGCGCAGTGGCGCCGGCTTCCATCTGCTCAAGGTCGTGGAGCGCCAGGGCGCTGAGTCGCTGAGCTCGATTGTCCAGACCCGTGTGCGCCATGTGCTGCTGCGCCCCTCGGCCCAGCTGACCCCCGAGGTGGCCGCGCGCCGCTTGGCGGAGTTCAAGCGCGCCATCGAGTCGGGCCGGGCCACCTTTGAACAGGTCGCGAAGGACAACTCGGAAGACGGCAGCGCCGCCGAAGGCGGTGATCTCGGTTGGATGGCGCCCGGCGTGCTGGTGCCCGAGTTTGAGCAGGCCATGAATGCCTTGCCGCTGGGTGGCTTGTCCGAGCCGGTGCAGTCCCGTTTCGGCCTGCATCTGATCCAGGTTCAGGAGCGCCGCACGGTCGAGATCGAGCCCAAGCAGTTGCGCGAGCAGGCCAAGGCGGCTTTGCGTGAGAGCAAGTACGAAGAGGCTTACCAGGAGTGGATCAAGGAATTGCGGGCACGCGCCTACGTTGAAGTCCGCGAGTGGCTGGACTGAGTCGCGAACACAATGGCTCAACACATCGCCCGCAAGCGCTTCGGTCAACATTTCCTGACCGATGTCCACATCATCGAGTCCATTTGTGATGCGATAGCCCCTCAATCCGGCGAAGCCTTGGTCGAGATCGGCCCCGGTTTGGGCGCCATGACACTGCCCTTGCTCAACCGCATCCCGGCCTTCAGCGTGATCGAGCTGGACCGTGATCTGGCCGCACGCCTGCGCCAGCGTCCCGGCCTCGAGGTGATCGAGTCCGATGTGCTCAAGGTCGACTTTGCCGCTCTGGCTGCGGCCAAGGGCCAGAAGCTGCGTGTCGTCGGGAATCTGCCCTACAACATCTCCACGCCCATCCTCTTTCATCTGCTGGGCGCGGTGGACCATGTGGTCGACCAGCACTTCATGTTGCAGAAAGAGGTCGTGGACCGCATGGCGGCTTCTCCCTGCTGCAAGGACTATGGCCGCCTGACCGTGATGCTGCAGTGGCGCTATGCGATCGAATCGGTGTTCGATGTGCCGCCCGAGGCTTTCGACCCGCCGCCGCGCGTGATGTCGGCGATCGTGCGCATGCAACCCTATGCGCAGCCGCCGCAGCTGGACAAGGTCTTGTTCAGCGAGATGGTCGCGGCTGCTTTCTCGCAGCGGCGCAAGCTGTTGCGTCACAGCCTGGGTGTCTGGCTAACGGCGCGCGGTTTCTCCGGTCAGTTCGACCTGCAGCGCCGGGCTGAGGAAGTGCCCGTGGCCGAGTATGTGGCTCTGGCCCAGCAGCTGAGCACACAGGCCGCCTGAGGCACCGCATGGCGTGGTGTCCTTCAAGCGGACATGCAAAAGGGGCCTCACGGCCCCTTTTTTGATCTTGCTGGCTGGTTTTCGTTACCGGCTCAGGCGGCGCTCAGCCACATGGCGGTATCGAAGGCGCTGCTCATCATCGGCATATTCGTTCCGAAGTTGGCATTGGCTGCCGCCTTGGAATTCTTTGCTGCTGGCTTCGCTGCAACGCTGGTGGTCTCTTCAGCAGCCCGCTCCCATGACCCGTTTTCTTGGGAGCGGGCTACTGAAAAGAATAGAAGCACCTGAACTGGACTTTTCGGTCGCCCCAGTAGTCAGCGGCTTCTCGGAAGACATCGAGCAGTTGCTCGCGCGCTTCGCGGTCAAACTTGCTGTTGTCGGGCAGCTGTTCCAGTACCACGACAAAGCCGGGCTGAGCGCCAGACTTGTGAACCAGATCGGTCATGCAGTCATGCAGGGCGTCCAGGTTCTTGCCGAAGTGGGCGGGGAACAGGAAGGCCTGGGCGATGGCTTCCAGCACATCCTGCTTGGACTGTGCCTCGCTCAGATTGGCGTACAGAAAATGCTGGCCAGCATCCTGTGCGGCGTGCATCAAGTCCTCTACGCGGTAGGCCCTTATGGCCTGCACGATATTGGGACGGACGGTCTGCAAAAGCATGGTCGCGATCCTCCTATATAGTCACAGAACTTTTTATCGCCGCCGACTCGCTGCAGGGCTTCAAGGCTGGACGCGCTTGAAACTGCTGTAGTGGTCGTCGGTGTAGTAGCAAACATCAGGGCGAGTCGGGGGCAAACCGCCACAGACCAAACGCCTGGCGCCGCGATTGCGGGCTCCGGGCGTGCGGACGGTGTACTCGTGGTAGTAGCCTCGGGCCTGGCGCGGCAAGATGCGCTCACGATTGCCAAACACGGTGCCGTCTTTTCGGTAGGGGAAAGGGCCCCCGGCGAGGATCAGACGATGCGTGGTTTGGGCTTCGCGCGGCAAGGCCGTCAAGGCCACAGAATCCAGTGACGGATTCGGCGAGGTTACCGATTCTTTGGCCTGCACTTGCGCGCCGATCGACGCAGCAGCGAGCAAAATCGCTGCAAAGCCTGACTTGCGCCAAGTGGGCCACCGAGGCGGCCAAGAGAGCAAAGACACGGGTTTACCCTGTTCCTGAAAGCATGATGGTACCGAAACCGCTCGAAAACCTCAAGCGGCCACCCCTCGGATCAGTGCGTGGTATTGATTTGTGAGTGTGCGCACACAGTCTCAAAATTCCACGCAATTACGCTGTTTCATCGTCCTGAAATCTACGGGTGAGTTCCTACAAACTTTTGTAAATAGTCGCTCTTGCGGGCGCATACCGAGCCGATTTCCGCGCTCCAGCGGCCCGCCTTGGCCTTCGGCCAAGGCGAACTTCCGTGTGTGAGCCAGCCGCTGGCAGGCCGGTTTCAGCGTGCAGCGTTGGCGTCCGCCACGGTCAGCGCCGTCATGTTGACGATGCGCCGCACGGTGGCCGAGGGTGTCAGCACATGGACCGGTTTGGCCGCGCCCAGCAAGACCGGGCCGATGGCGATGCCGCCGCCGGCCGCCGTCTTGAGCAGGTTGTAGCTGATGTTGGCGGCGTCGATATTGGGCAACACCAGCAGATTGGCTTCGCCGCTGAGCGTGCAGCGCGGCATGGTCACCGCGCGGCTGGCTGGATCCAGCGCCGCATCACCGTGCATTTCGCCATCCACCTCCAGCCAGGGCGCTTGCTCGCGCAGCAGGGCCAGGGTCTGGCGCATCTTCAGCGCGCTGGGGTGGTCACTGGTGCCGAAGTTGGAATGCGAGAGCAGGGCCACCTTGGGCTGGATGCCGAATCGCACCATTTCCTCGGCGGCCATCACGGTGATCTCGGCCAGTTGCTCAGCCGAGGGGTCGTAGTTGACGTGGGTGTCGACCAAAAACACCTGGCGGCCGGGCAGCATCAGGCCGTTCATGCAGGCATAGACGGGCACGTCCTGCGGGGTGCGCGGGCAGCCGCCTTCGTGTTTGCCGATCACCTGATCGATGTAGTGCAGGTGGTTGGCGGTGGTGCCCCAAGTGCCGCAGAGCATGCCATCGACCTCGCCTTTGTGCAGCAGCATGGCGCCGATCAGGGTCAGGCGGCGGCGCATTTCGATCTTGGCCACCTGCACCGTCACGCCCTTGCGCTCGGTCATCTGGTGGTAGGTCTGCCAGAAGTCCCGGTAGCGGTGGTCGTTTTCGACGTTGACGACGTCGTAGTCGCGGCCCTCCTGCAGGCGCAGGCCGAAGCGCTCGCAACGTTCGGCAATCACGGCTGGGCGGCCGATCAGGGTCGGTCGGGCTAGGCCCTCGTCCACCACCACTTGCACGGCGCGCAGAATGCGCTCTTCTTCGCCCTCGGCATAGGCCACGCGTTTGTTCGCCGCCCGCTTGGCCACATTGAAGATGGGCTTCATGGTGGTGCCCGAGGCGTAGACAAAGCTCTGCAGCTTCTCGCGGTAGGCGTCCATGTCGGCGATGGGGCGCGAGGCCACACCTGACTCTTGCGCCGCCAGCGCCACGGCCGGCGCGATCTTCATCATCAGGCGCGGGTCAAAGGGCTTGGGGATCAGGTACTCGGGGCCAAAGCTGAGGTTGGCGCCGGCATAGGCCGCGGCCACCACCTCACTCTGCTCGGCCTGGGCCAGTTCGGCAATCGCGCGCACCGCGGCGATTTCCATCTCGTCATTGATGGTGACGGCGCCGCAGTCCAGGGCGCCGCGGAAGATGTAGGGGAAGCACAGGACGTTGTTGACCTGGTTCGGGTAGTCGGTGCGGCCAGTGGCCATGATGGCGTCGTCGCGCACCGCCTTGACCTCCTCGGGCAGGATTTCCGGCGTCGGGTTGGCGAGCGCGAAGATCATCGGCCGTGCCGCCATCTTGGCGACCATGGCCGGCTTGAGCACACCGCCGGCCGACAGGCCCAGGAAGATGTCCGCGCCTTCGATGGCTTCGCTGAGGCTGCGGGCCTCGGTCTTCTGCGCAAAACCGGCCTTGTCCGGGTCCATCAGCTCGGTGCGGCCTTCATAGACCAGGCCGGCCAGGTCGGTCACCCAGATGTTTTCCTTGGGCAGGCCCAGCTTGACCAGCAAGCCCAGACAGGCCAGGGCCGCCGCGCCGGCGCCCGAAGTCACCAGCTTGACCTGCTTGATGTCCTTGCCCAGCACCTTGAGACCGTTCAGGAAGGCGGCGCCCACCACGATGGCCGTGCCGTGCTGGTCGTCGTGGAAGACGGGGATCTTCATGCGTTCGCGCAGCTTGCGTTCGACGTAGAAGCAATCGGGCGCCTTGATGTCTTCCAGGTTGATGCCGCCGAAGGTGGGCTCCAATGCGGCGATCACGTCGACCAGCTTGTCGAGGTCGTTCTCCTGGATTTCCAGGTCGAAGACGTCGATGCCGGCGAACTTCTTGAATAGCACGCCCTTGCCTTCCATCACCGGCTTGGAGGCCAGCGGGCCGATATTGCCCAGGCCCAGCACGGCGGTGCCGTTGGTGACCACGGCGACCAAGTTGCCGCGCGAGGTGTAGCGGAAGGCATTGGCCGGGTCGGCGACGATTTCTTCGCAGGCAAAGGCCACACCGGGCGAGTAGGCCAGGGCCAGATCGCGTTGGTTGACCAACTGCTTGGTCGCGGCGATGGCAATCTTGCCCGGCGTCGGGAACTCGTGATATTCCAGCGCCGCTTGGCGCAGCTGCGCAGTTTTCTGTTCGGAATTGGGCATGGTGCTGTCTCTCTTTGGAATTCGCGAGGAGTCCGCCGGGGCTGGCCACATGCTGCGGCCAAAGGGACGGCGATTGTAGGAGCGGGATCTGCATCGAGTGTGGCGTGAAAACTTGCCCCTGCGATACGCGAAACTGCGCATCTTCCGGCCCCACCCTCAGCCCGATACTCCTCTCAGGCCAGAAGGACTGTTGCATTTGAATTTCGCCCCGTTCCCGACCCCGCGTGCCGAAGCTGCCCGCCCATGGAATTGGCGGCGCGCCTTGCTATGGGGCGCCTTGTTGGGCCTGCTGGTGGTGGCGCAGTCGCTGTTGGTCGCGTTGACGCTCAGCTATGAGGACGCACGTGCGCAAGAGCATGTGGACCAGGTGGCCACCGAGGTGGCGGCACGCGTCAGGCAATTGGCGGGGCAGGACCTGCAAGCACTGCAGGGCTTGCTCTGGCAGGACCGGACTCGACCGCGCCGCATGGGTGATGAGGCCGAGCTGCTGCGCCGCTTGCGTGCCGTGATGCGCATCGAATTCCGTAATGCCCATCTGCAGGTGCTGGACGTGGCCGAGTCGCCTTATGTGTCGCCCCTGTTCAAGCAGCTGCCGCGTGGCCAGATGCAAGTGGAGACGGAGCTGGCCTGTTCTGCCGCGCAGCGCCAAGGCACCCAGCTCTATTCGCGCAGCTACTTCATCCCCTTGCCCGGCGGCGAGGGCCTGGAAGTGGTGGACCTGTGCCTGCCGCTGCTGAACGCCAAGGCGGTGGACTCGTATCTGGTCGCCACGCTGAGCCTGCGCCATCTCTTGGAGGAAGCCGTTACGCAGGACCTCGTGCGTGGCCACGAGCTCAGCTTTGTGGAGGGCGACGGCACCCGGCTGGCGCGCACCGGCGTGTCGCGTGGCGCCGGTGTTTACCTCGCCGAGCGCCTGGTTGACCTGCCGGGGCTGACCTTGCAACTCAAGGTCGACGCCACGGCCGGCCGGCCCCAGCTGATTCCCAACCTGGCCACCGCCCTGGTGCTGGGCCTGTCGCTGAGCTTGTTCGCCCTGGTGATCCTGCTGGCGCGCGATGGGCGGCGCCGGGCGCTCGCCGAGTCGGCCCTGGCCGAATCGCTGGCCTTCCGCCATGCCATGGAGAACTCCTTGATCACCGGACTGCGCGCTCGCACCATGGCCGGCAGCATCAGCTACGTGAACCCGGCCTTCTGCGCCATGGTCGGCTTCAAGGCCGAGGAGCTGCTGGGCCACGGGGCCCGGCCCGACCGACCCCACGACACGCCGCCGTACTGGCCACCCGAGTTCGTCGAAGAATACCGGCGCAGGCACGCCGACCGCAGCGCTCGCTGGGCCGCCGACAACCGACCCGGCGGTCAGGACCCGCGCCAGGGTTTTGAGACCGTTTTCATGCGCCGCAATGGCGAGCGCTTTCCGGTGCTGATCTTCGAAGCGCCCCTGCTCGATGCGCAGGGCCAACAGACCGGCTGGATGAGCGCCGTGCTGGATGTCTCCGACCAGCGTCGCATGGAAGAGCTCTCGCGCCAGCAGCAGGAGCGTCTGCAGGCCACGGCCCGCCTGGCCACCATGGGTGAAATGGCGTCCCTGCTCAGCCATGAGCTGAACCAGCCGCTGGCGGCCATCGCCAGCTATGCCACCGCCTCGGTCAATCTGCTCGCCAATGAGCCGGACGACCCGCAGACACCTGACCTGGTGCGCCAAGCCGCGCTGCGCATCGCCGAGCAGGCCGAGCGGGCCGGGCGCGTGATCAAGAGCGTGCATGGCTTTGTGCGCCGGCGCGAGCAATCGCGCGAAACGATCGCTGTGGACCAGCTGTTCGAGGCCGTGCTGCCGCTGGTGCGTTTGCAGGCGCGCAAAAGCGGCACCCGCATCGCCCTGGAGTTGCCCGAGCCCAGCCCGCGCGTGCGCTGTGACCGCACCATGGTGGAGCAGGTGCTGCTGAACCTGACGCGCAATGCCATCCAGGCCATGGAGGAGCACACAGCCGCGCCGCAGCGCCTGCTGACCCTGCGCGCCGCCGTGGTCGACAGCCGCTGGGTCAGCATCTCTGTGGCCCCGGCATTCCGCCTGAGGTCGGCCGTCAGCTTTACACCCCCTTCTTCACCACGCGGGCCGAGGGCATGGGCCTGGGCCTGAGCCTGTGCCGCACCGTGGTGGAGCAACACGGCGGTGCCATGGACTATTTCAAACGCGAAGCCGCCCCTGGCGGCACCGAGTTCCGCTTCACCTTGCCGGCCGCCAGTGCCGGTCCGGAGTCCTGAGATGAACAACAGCCGCAAACTGCCGGTGGTCTACCTGGTCGATGACGAAGACGTGGTGCGCGACGCCCTGGGCTGGCTGCTGCGCTCGCGCCGACTGCTGTCCGAGGGCTTTGCCAGCGCCGAGGCCTTCGAAGCCATGCTGGACGCGCGGCCCGGGCAGGCGCGCGACTGGCCCGACGCGCCGTCCTGCCTGCTGCTCGATGTGCGCATGCCCGGCATGAGCGGCCTGGCCTTGTTCGAGCGCTTGCTGCAGCGCGGCCTCTGTGGTGGCCTGGATCAGGGCGTGGTGCAGCCGCCGCTGCTGCCGGTGATCTTTCTGACCGGCCATGGTGATGTGCCCACCGCCGTGGCC
Source organism: Paucibacter sp. DJ2R-2 (assembly GCF_025717675.1). GTDB lineage: Bacteria > Pseudomonadota > Gammaproteobacteria > Burkholderiales > Burkholderiaceae_C > Paucibacter_A. Next base: position 896,714 of record NZ_JAJIRT010000001.1, on the reverse strand, counting down.
GCCGTCAAGCGCGGGGCATTCGACTTTGTGGAGAAGCCGTTCTCTGACAACGGCCTGGTCGACCGCATCGAACAAGCCCTGGCCCTGAGCGGCCAGGCGATCGAGGCGCGACAGCAGCGCGGCCAGATGGCCCAGCGTGTGGCCGAGCTCACCGAGCGCGAGCGCGAGGTCATGCAGCTGGTCATCCAGGCCCTGCCCAACAAGCTGATCGCCGACCAGCTGCACATCAGCGTGCGCACGGTCGAGGTGCACCGCGCGCGGGTGTTCGAGAAGATGAGCGTCAAGTCGGCGGTCGAACTCAGCAATCTGCTGCGCAAGAGCGAGGCCGGCTGAGTCTTTGACTCAGGCGAACAAGTCGGCCGCCCGAGCCCGCACCCGCTGCGGCACGCTGCCAGCGAGCGCCACCGCAGGCCGCTGCCCGGGCTGCAACAGGGTTTCAAACACCGCCTGAACCTGCGCGGCCGTGACCGCCTGCAGCTGCGCCATCGCCTCATGCGCATCGCGCAGGCGGCCGAAGCTGAACAGCTCCTGGGCCGCGCTTTCCATGCGCCGCGCCGGCTGTTCCAGCGCACGCAGGCCGCGCATCTGCAGCTGCTTGCGGGCGCGCGCCAAGGCCACCGGGTCCAAGGGGCCCTGGGCTTGGTGGTGCAGCAGCTCATGCACCGCCTGCAAGAACTCCTCGGCTTGGGCCGGTGCGGTGGCGCCCTCGATCACGAACTGGCCATAGAGCGGCAGGATGTCGGCCGAACATGCCACGTGGTAGGCCAGGCCGCGGCGCTCGCGGATCTCATCCAACAAGGGCGAGCTCATGCCCTCGCCCAGCAGGGCCGCGGCCAGCACATGGGGCAGGTGCTGATTGCTGTGCACATCGCCCAGGCTGGGCGCCGGGAAGCCGAGCAGGATCTGGCATTGGCCGCTGCCGGCCATGCGCCGCGTCTTCAGCCCGCCCTGCCAGCTCGGTGCGCTCAGGGTGTGGGGGCTGCCGGCTGGCATGGCGCCAAAGGCCGCGGCCACCGCTCGCTCGAAGGCGGCGCCGTCAATCGGTCCGGCCACCGCCACCACCACATTGCTGGCGCTGTACTGCGACCGCACATAGGCCAGCAGGTCCTCGCGGCTGAAGCGCAGGATGTTGGCGCGTGTACCGATGATGGGCCGGCCGGCCGCGTGGGCGGCGCCGTAGCAGGCGCGGTCGAGCAACTGGAAGGCGGCGCTGGTCGGGTCGTCCTCGAACTCGCTGAATTCCTGCACGATGACGCCGCGCTCGCGCTCCAGCTCCTCGGCCGGGAAGCTGCTGTTCAGCACGATGTCGGCCAGCAGCTCGATGAAGGCCGGCAGGTCACTCGGCAGGCCTTCGATGTGAAAGGCCGTGTGGTCCTTGTCGGTGTGGGCATTGAGTTCGGCGCCCAGGGCCTCGGCGTCGAGATTGATGCGCTGGCAGTCGCGGCTGGCCGTGCCCTTGAAGGCCATGTGTTCGACCACATGGCTGATGCCATTCAATCGCGCGCTTTCATGGAGGCTGCCGGTGCGGATGAAGACGCTCAGGCTGATCGTCTCGCGCCAGGGCATGGGGATGGCGACGGTGCGCAGGCCGTTGGCGAGTTGGCTGACTTGGGTGGCGGAGCGGGGCGAGGCGTGTGGCTTCAAGGGGGCGGCGAATGGCGGGGAAAGAACGCTAGTGTCGTTGCCTCGGGGCGGTTCGTGGCCAAGACCTCGCCAAGCCCCGATTGTTTGACAGCGAACAGACGCGCGGGCGGCGGCGCTGGACGATGCGGCATCTCTTTTGCTGGCCAGGACGCATGTGATGAGCATTCCCCGCACCGGACAGGCCGCCGCACCCTTGACGCGAGCCGAGTTCCAGCAGCGCTTTCAGCTGCGCTTCTATGACCCGGCCTACCGCAGCGAGCAGGCCGCCATCGATCGCCTGGAGGCCATCGCCTGGGAAGCCCTGGAGCAGGGCCGCAAAGCGCCGCTGACCCGGCCCGGTGGCCCCGGCTTTGCTGACCCGGCCTACGAGATCTCGGTGCAGTGGTTGGAGACCCGCGAGCGCCTGCTGGCGGCGCAGCAGCACTGGGCTGAAGCCGCCACGCCCTCACGCGTGCTCTTGGTCTGCGGCAGCGCGCGCAATGACGGGACCTGCCCTGGCGAGATTTCCAAGACCTGGCGCCTGAGCGGCCTGGCCCGCGAGGTGCTGGAGGCCGCCGGCCTGCAGGTCGACTTGCTGGATCTGAGTCGGGTGACCTCCGAATACGGCCGCACCATCCACCCTTGCAAGGGCTGCGTGTCCAGCGCCATGCCGCTGTGCCATTGGCCCTGCAGCTGCTACCCCAACCACGCGCTGGCTCAGGCCGACGACTGGATGGCCGAGATCTACGAGCGCTGGGTCGCTGCGCATGGGGTCATCATTCTGGCGCCGACCTATTGGTACCAGTCGCCCAGCCCGCTCAAGCTGATGATGGACCGCCTGGTCGCCGCCGATGGCGGCAACCCCGACCCCAGTTCCACCCATGGCAAGCATCTGGTCGAGGCCAAGCAACTCGAAGCCCAGGGCTGGGACTATCCCAAGCATCTGGCCGGCCGGGTGTTTGGCGTGGTCGTCCATGGCGATGTGGCTGGCGTCGAGGTGCACCGGCGTGGCCTCTGCGATTGGCTCGAATGGATGGGCCTGCTTGACGCCGGCGCGGCGGCCAAGCTCGACCGCTATATCGGCTACTACCAGCCCTACTGCGACAGCCATGAGGCGCTGGACGCGGACAGCGCAGTGCAGGAAGAGGTGCGCAATGTCGCCCGTGCCCTGCTGCAGGCCGTTCAGGACCTGCGCGCTGGGCGGCTGCAGCCGAGCGGCCCGCCGGTCCAGCCGCCGCGCCCGAAATAACCCCTCCGCACCAGTCTCGCCTCCGCGCGAGCCCGTGCGGCCATCGAAGCTTCGCTGCCTGCAGCACCCACGAAAGGATTCACCATGAGCGAAAAGACCGCCAGTGTTCTATGGAACGGCGCCGGCAAGCAGGGCCTGGGCCAGATCAGCACCGAGTCCGGCGCTTTGCAGGACCACCCCTATGGCTTCGCCAGCCGTTTCGGTGACGAGCGGCGCGGCTCCAACCCCGAGGAGCTGCTGGGCGCGGCCCATGCCGCCTGTTTCACCATGGCCTTTTCCTTTGCCTGCGAGAAGGCCGGTTTTGCCACCCGCACGGTCGACACCCGGGCGAGCGTGCGCCTGAGCGCCGCCGGCGAGGGCTTTGTGATCGACCGCATCGCCCTGCAGCTGCACGCCGAGGTGCCCGGCCTCGACGACGCCCGCTTCCAGGCCCTGGCCGAGACCGCCAAGCGCGAGTGTCCCTTGTCCAAGGCCCTGGCCAGCGTGGTCGAGATCAGCCTGCAGGCCACGCTGACGCAGGCGCCGACATGAGCCCCGCCGTCGAAACCCCCTTGGTCGCCGCCGCCGAGCAGCCCGCCAGCGCCGAGCAGCTGCGCCTGGGCAGCATGTCCGATGTGGCCACGTCGCGCTTGCGCATCGTGAGCGGTGATGCCTTGCTGGTCGAAGTGGCGGCTCTGCTGTCGAGTGCCCAGATTAGCGCCGTGGTGGTTTGCGACGCCGTCGGCGTGGCCCAGGGCATCATCACCGAGACCCTGTTGATCCGGCAGCTGGGCCTGGGGCACGCCGACTTCTTCGCCACCCGCGCTGCCGATGTCATGCAGCGCGAGTTCACCTCCTGCGCCCCCGATGACCTGCTGCGTGAGGTCTTGAACCGCATGCATGAGCGCGGCCTGATCCATGCCTTCTTGATCGGCGCCGGTCGCAAGCCGCTCGGTGTGTTGACTCTGCGCGATGGCCTGCGCGCTTTGCTGGCCGCCGGCGATCAGGAAGAGCAGCTCTTGCGCAACTATGTCATGGGTGTGGGCTATCAGTGAGGCGGCGGTGGCCGTTCCGGCCGGGCTGGGCTGGCGCCGCTGCTTACAATTTCATCCATGCGCTCTCCCTTCGACAGCCTGCCAGGCCTGCGCTGTCTGCTGCTTCTGCTGGCGCTGCTTCCCCTTCTTTGGCGCCCTGCCCATGCCGGCCCGGGTGGCAGCGCCATGGAGGTGCAGTTCCGCAGCGTGACGGTGCCGCAGAGCACGGTGCCGGCCATCGCGCAAGACCGCGCCGGCTTCATCTGGGTGGCCACCAGCAAGGGCCTGACCCGCTACGACGGTTACCGGCTTCGCCCCATTGAACAGGCGGGCCCGACCAGTGCCCAGCGCAATCTGGGTTGGGTCCGCGCCTTGAGCCCCGGCCGCGACGGCCGCATGTGGATCGGCACCGAATTTCTGGGCCTGATGGCCTTTGACCCCGCACAGGATCGCATCGAATCGCTGGGCAGCGCCCGCGGCGCTGCCGGCCCCCATGCACCGATCCGGGCGCTGGCGGAAGACGCGCAAGGCGAGGTCTGGGTCGGCACCCTGGGCCAAGGTCTGTGGCGCTACACGCCGGCGACCCGCCGCTTCGAGGCGCAGGACTTGCGCTGGCAGGGCGCGCCAGAGGCGCGTGTGCTGGCCTTGCAGATCTCCCGCGACGGCACGGTCTGGGCCGGCCATTGGCGTGGCCTGTCGCGCCGGCGGGCCAACGGGGTCTGGGAATCCCTGGCCCTGCCAGGCATTGAATCGGGCTCGCCGGTGATGGCGCTGGCGGAAGACCGGGCCGGCCGCATCTGGCTGGGCACGCAGGACGGCCGGCTGGGCGTGGTCGAGCAGGGCCGGGTGCGCTGGGTGCAGGAGCTGCACACCCCGCTGCAAGCCCTGGCCTTGGCCAGCGACGGGCGCCTCTGGGTGGGCAGCAAGGTAGGCCTGCTCTGGGTCAACCCGCTCAATGGTGAGATCGAAGCGCGGCTGCGCCACGACCCACGCCGCCTCAGCGGCCTGGCCGGCAACGACATCAGCGGCCTTCTGCGTGACGCCAGCGGCGCCATGTGGGTTAGCGGCTATGGTCTGGGCTTGCAGCGCCACCAGCAGCATCCCGCGCTGGCCGTGCGTGGCCCCGACCCCGATCCGGCCGCCCCCTTGGCCGATGCCGATGTGCGCGCCTTGCTGCGCTTGCGCAGCGGCGAAGTGCTGGCCCCCACGCAGAGCGGCCGGCTGGTCCGTCTGGACGGCCGGCCCGGGCAGGACCTGGCCACGCTGGGCCTGTGGCCGCGGGAGCGCAACAGCGTGGTCGAGTCGCTGGCTGAGGCGCCCGATGGCAGTCTGTGGATGGCCGCTGCCGGCCGTCTGGAGCACCGCTCGGCCCAGGGCCGCCTCCTGCGCGACTGGGCGCTGGACGGCGGGCGCGCGCAGCGCTTGCTGCTGCGCGCCAACGGTGAGGTCTGGCTCGGCATGCAGGAGGGCTTGTACCGCCTCGCCGGCCCGGCGGCGCCCGCCCTGCAACGGGTGCTGCGCGCCGACGGTGCGCCCTTGCACGGCGCCATCCATGCGCTGATCGAGGTGCCGTCTGGCGCCCCAGGCTCAGGCCGGCTCTGGGCCGGCGGCCAACAAGGCCTGTTCCGTGAGAGCCCGGGTGGCCAGCAGGAGCCGGGTCGTCTGGAAGCCGTGCCTCAGGCGCCGGGTGAGACCCTGGGCAGCCCGGTGGTGATGGGCCTGCTGCTGGCGCGTGACGGCACGCTCTGGCTGGACACGCCGGTCGCCGGCCTGCATCGCCTGCGCGGCTGGGATGCCGAGGGGCGGGCCCGCTACGACCGCATCGGCGAGCGCCATGGCACCGAAGGCGTGTTCGGCGGCAATCTGCACGAGGACGGCCGCGGCCGCATCTGGAGCCAGCTCTACGTCTACGACCCCAAGACCGACCGCCTCGACGGCTTCGGCTTGGCCGAGGGCGCGGCCTTCGGCAGCTTCTGGTTCTTCGCCAGCGCCGAGCTGCCGGGTGGCGCGCTGTTGTTTGGCGGCAGCCGCGGCCTTCTGCGGGTGCAGCCCGAGCTGTTCGAGCCCAGCGCAGGCGCGCTGCCCCTGGTCATCAGTGCCCTGCGCGTCAACGGCCAGCCCTACCGTCCTGAGTCTGCGGCGCAGGCCGAGCGCCCCGACCTGCCCATGCGCCTGCGCCTGCCGGCCGGCACGCGCACCTTCAGCGTCGAGTTTGCCGGCTTGGACTATGCCGACCCCAGCCGCCTGCGTTACCAGTACCGACTGCTCGGCCTGGACAGCGACTGGACCAGCGTCGACCCCGGCGCGCGCAGCCCCAGCTTCGGTCCGCTGCAGCCGGGGCCTTATGCCCTGCAGGTGCGCGTCAGCGCTCACCCGACGCTTTGGGGCCCGGCCCAGCTGGAGCTGCCGGTCGAGCTGCTGCCTGTCTGGTGGCAGACCGTCTGGGCGCGGCTGGCCGGCGCGGCCTTGCTGCTGCTGGCGCTCTGGGGTTTTGTGCGCTGGCGCACCCGCGTGCTGCGCCGCCGCGAGGCCGAGTTGCAAGCCCTGGTCAACGAACGAACGGCCGAGCTGCGCGAAGCCAGCCTCACCGATGCGCTGACAGGGCTGCGCAACCGGCGCTATCTGGAACTGCGTCTGCAGGACGACCTGCCTCTGTGCCTGCGTCGTTTCGAGGCCGGTGCCGATGCCGGCCATGTGCTGCCCGGCCCGGACAGCGATCTGGTCCTGATGCTGCTGGATCTCGACCATTTCAAGCGAGTCAATGATGTCCACGGTCATGCCGCCGGTGATGCCGTGCTGGTGACCCTGGCCGAGCGCCTGCGCCATGTCTTCCGCGCCACCGATTCGCTGGTGCGCTGGGGCGGCGAAGAGGTGCTGGTGCTGGTGCGCGCAACCCAGCGCGAAGACGCCGCCGAACTGGCCGCCCGTGCCTGCGCCGCCGTGCGCGATCTGCCTTTTGACATCGGCTTTGGTCAGAGCGTGGCCGTCACCGTGTCGATCGGCTTTGCCGCTTTCCCGCTCGACCCCCGACGCCCGCGCGCCTGGGACTGGCCGGCCACGCTGGCCTTGGCCGACTCGGCCCTGTATGCCGCCAAGGACCGAGGGCGCGATGGCTATGTCGGCGCGGTCGAGGCCCGGGATCTGGCGCCCAAATCGGTACCGAGGGATTTGAGCGTTTGGGACCTCGCGGACACGCGCCTGGTGCTGCGGGCAGGAGACTCGGCGAAATAGGGCCTGGGTTCAGCTTCTCGCCGTGCCCAGGCCGGCCTGTGCCGATTCAGCGGTTCAGCGTCAGCCCTCGTCGTTTCAGATAGGGCTCGAGCTTGGGCTTGGAGCCGACCATCTGCTCGAACTCGGCCATGATGTCCTTGCTGCCGCCAATGGCAAAGACATGGCGCTTGAGCCGCTCACCGGTCTTGCGGTTCAGGCCGCCCTGGTTTTCGATCCACTCGGCTGTGGTGGCGTCGAGCAGCTCGCTCCACAAATAGCTGTAGTAGCCGGCCGAGTAGCCGCCGACCATATGGCTGAAGTAAGGCGTGCGGTAGCGCGGCGCGACCAGGGTCTGCTCGGGGCCAAAGCCTTCTTGCTGCAGCACGCGGGCCTCGAAGGCCATCACCTGCTCAGGCGCGGGCACCTCGGCGGCACTGAGCTGGTGCCAGCGCTGGTCGAGCAGGGTGGCGCCCAGGTATTCGGTGGTCGCAAAGCCCTGGTTGAAGGTCTTGGCACCGAGCACCTTGTTGAGCAAGGCCTCGGGCATGGGCGCGCCGGTCTGGTGATGGCGGGCGTAGTTCTTGAACACCGAGGGCCAGGTCAACCACATCTCGTTGACCTGCGAAGGGAACTCGACATAGTCGCGCGGGGTGCCGCCCAGGCCGGGGTAGCGGATGTCGCTGAGCATGCTGTGCAGATTGTGGCCAAACTCATGGAACAAGGTGTTGGCCTCGTCCCAGCTCAGCAGCGTCGGCTGGCCGGCCGCCGGCTTGGCGATGTTCAGATGGTTGCCGACCACCGGTTTCTCGCCGAACAGCTGGCTCTGTCGCACATAAGCGTTAGCCCAGGCGCCACCGCGCTTGCTGGGGCGGGCATAGAGGTCGAGCAGCAGCAGGGCTTGCGTCTTGCCGTTCGGCGCCAAGACCTCCCAGACCTGCACATCGGGGTGGTAGACCGGCAGGTCGTGGCGGCGCTTGAAGCTCAGTCCGAAGAGCTCGTGGGCGGCGTGGAAGACGCCGCGCTCGAGCACGTTCTGCAGCTCCAGGTAGGGGCGCAGCTGTTCGCCGTCGTAGCCGTGCTGGACCGCGCGCAGGCGCTCGCTGTAGAAGGCCCAGTCCCAGGCCTGCAAGGCGAAGCGTGGCTGACCGGCGGCGTCCTGCTCGCGGTCGGCCAGGCTTTGCAGTGCCGCCTGCTCCTTGCGCGCCGAGGCCAGCGCAGCCGGGGCGAGCTGGCGCAGCAGCGCATTGACCGTCTTGACCTCACGGGCGGTCTGCTCCTGCAACTCGAAGTCGGCATAGGTGGCAAAGCCCAGCAAGGCCGCGCGCTCGGCGCGCAGGCCGGCAAAGCGGCTGACCAAGGCGGTGGTGTCGTTGGCGTCGCCGAGGCTGCCACGCGCGATCGAGGCTTTGTAGAGCCGCTCACGCAAGGGGCGGTGTTGCAAGCGCTCAAGCAGGGGCTGGCCGGTGGTGTTCAGCAACGCGATCTTGTAGCGCCCGTCACTTGGCTGCTTCAGCGCATCGATCTCGCTCTCAGGCAGGCCCTTGAGCTCGACGCGTTCGCTGACGAACAGCGCGGCCTCGTTCACGCCCGCCAGCACCTTGCGGTTGAACTCGGCGCCCATCTGCGCGAGCTCGCTGTTGATGGCACGCAGGCGCTGCTGCTTGTCGGCCGGCAGCTCGGCGCCGGCGCGGCGCAGATTGCGGTGCATGCGTTCCAGCAGGCGTTGCTGGTCCGGGGCCAGCTTGGGCTTGGCCGCCAGCAGCGCGTCCAGGCGCGCGAACAGGCGTGGGTCCAGCGCGATGCGGTCGCGGTGCGCTGCCATCTCCGTCGCAAAGCGCTGTTGCAAAGCCTGGCGCGCCGGGTTGTTGTCGGTGCCGCTGAGGCTGCCGAGCAAGTTCTGCGTGCGGCTCAGCAGGCGTCCGGCCCGCTCCAGCGCTTCCACCGTGTTGGCAAAGCTCGGCGCGGCCGGGTTGCGCAAGATGGCATCGACCTCGCGCCAATGCAGGGCCATGCCGGCCTCCAGGGCGGGGGCGAAGTCGCTATCCTGGATTTGGTCGAAATGCGGGTAGCCCAAGGGCAGGGTCGAGGGCTGGAGCAGGGGGTTGTCGCGGGCGCTGGCGGTGAAGGCGCTGGCGAGCAGCAGGGGGAGCAGGAGGCGGCGCATGGGTGGGTGGTGGTGGGGGTGAATAGGTGAACGGTGAACGGGTGAACGGGTGAACGGGTGAACTGGGGTGGCGCTGGAGGAGTGTCCCTGATGGCGCTAGCGTCGGGTCGTTCCCGACTGCAGCATGCGTTCGAAATCCGCCCCTGGCACGGGCCTGGAGAAGAGATAGCCTTGCTGCAGCGGGCAGCCTCGGCCGATCAGGAACTGCGACTGTTCCGCGGTCTCCACCCCCTCGGCCACCACTTGCAGGCCGAGCTCGTTTCCTAAGGTGATGATGGCCGCGGCCAGGGCCGCGTCGCGGCCGCCACGGGCCACGTCGGTGATGAAGGCGCGGTCGATCTTCAGTTCGCTCATGGGCAGGCGCTTGAGGTGGCTCAGCGAGGAGTAGCCGGTCCCGAAGTCGTCCAGCGACAGGCCAAAGCCCAGGGCGCGCAGACGGTCCAGCACGCCGACCGCGGTGGCTACATCGCGCAAGACCATGGTCTCGGTCAGTTCGAGCATCAGGCTGGCAGGATGGAGCTGGTACTGCCGCACCAAGCCCTCGAGTTGCTCAGGCAGGCCGGCATCGGCCAGGCTCGAAGCCGGCAGGTTCACCGACAGCGGCAAGGCCGGCAGCCCCTGGTCCGACCAGCGACGCAGGCTCTGGCAGGCCGTGTGTAGCACCCAGTCGGTCAGCGGCGTGATCAGGCCGCTTTCTTCGGCCAGGGCGATGAAATCGCCGGGCGGCAGCAGGCCGCGCTCCGGGTGTTGCCAGCGCAGCAAGGCCTCGGCGCCGACCAGGCCGGCGCTGCGCGCGTCCACCTTGGGCTGGTAGTGCAGACGCAGTTGCCCGGCCTGCAGGGCTTCTCGCAACTCAGCTTCCAGCAGCACGCGCTTCCTGGCGCGGGCGTTGAGCGCCTCGTCGAAGAACTTGTGCCGGGCGCCGCCGGCCTCCGCGGCGACACGTGCAGTCTGTTCCGAGCAGCGGCTCAGATGGAGCAGGTCCGTGGCGTCGCCGGGAAACATCGCGATGCCGATGCTGGCCGACAAGCGCAGCGGCTGGCCGTCGACCGCCACCGGCTTGGCGACCGCCGCGAGCAATCTCTGCGCGACCGCCGAGGCGCGCTCCTGACCCGTGAGTTCAGGGATCAGGATGGCGAAAGCCTGGTCGCCCAGCCGCGCCAACAGGCTGGGTTCCTGGTCCATCACCGGGACAGCCGCCAGGTCGCTGCCGCCGCGCAGGCAGGCGCGCAAGCGCCGGGCGATGGTGGCTAACACCAGCTCGCCCTGGCCATGGCCGTAGAGCTCATGGACGCCGCCGAAGCGGTCGATCTCGACATGCAGCACGGCGCAGCCGCCGGCGCTGTGCCGCGCGCGTTCCAGCGCCGGCGCGGCCAGCTCGGCGAACAGCCGGCGGTTGGGCAAGCCCGTGACCTCGTCATAGTGGGCCAGACGCAGGGCCCGCTGTTCGGCTGCGCGCAGCGAGTCGTCCAGGGCGGAGCGCGCCATGAACTCCTTGCGCAGCAGGTACTCGCGCCACCAGCCGATGCCGGCCGCGAGGATGAAGACCGTGAGCACGTGATAGGACCAGTAGCCGGCCTCCTGGGCGAGCAGGCCTGCATGCCACCCCAGCGCGTAGAGAAAGGCCGCCATGATCAGCGCGCCCGAAGCCAGGGCATGGCGGAACTGCACGCCCAGGATCACAAAGCAGTAGAACTCCAGAAAGGTGAAGTTCAGCACGCCGACCCAGCTCTTCAGCCCGGCACCGCCCTCCTGATCGATGCGCAGCAGAATCAGCATCAGGCACAGGGCCACCGTGACGATGAAGCTGGCCATCACCGGCTGCCAATGCTGGCGCGCCTTGGGCAGCAGCGAAAAACCCAGGCCCAGCAGCAGCACCGGCACGGCCAGCGTCAGGCGCAGCAGATTGGCCGGCCCGTGGATGTGGGCGAAGCGGTCGACCAGGTAGTCGCCCGTGATCAGCAGCGCCCCCAGCAGCAGGCTCATCTGGGCATAACGAAAGTAGAAGGCGACGTAGTGCTGGATGAAGCGCTGTTCGAAGGCGGCATCGGCAAAGCGCAGCAGTAGTTGCAGCGGCAGGTGGGCGGCGGGGCCAGCGCCGGCCTCGGTCACAGCCATCGCGTCTGGGCTTCCACGCGTTTCGGTCTCGATTGCGCGCATCAAAGGGAGTCCAACGAAAGGGACAGCTTGGGGCGGGACGCCCATCAACCCGACTCCTGAAGATCTTATCGTCCGAGCGGCCATGGGCTTGAGTCTCGGGCACGCTGCGCGCTAGGAATCGCGCGCCTGCAGTGCCGGCGGTCTGGCGCACTGACACAATCTCCCCCCATGGGCGAATTCGATCTGATCCAGCGCTATTTCAAGAGCCAAAGCCACCCCGCGGCCGAAGCCGTACCCGTGGGCATTGGCGATGACTGCGCCGTCATCAACCCGACGCCGGGCATGCAGTGGTTGGTGTCCTCCGACATGCTGGTCGAGGGCCGGCATTTCCTCTCCACGGTGGCGCCGGAACGCCTGGGGCACAAGGCCTTGGCGGTCAACCTCAGCGATCTGGCCGCTTGCGGCGCCACGCCGCGCGCCTTCACGCTGGCGCTGAGCCTGCCGCGCGTGGACGAAACCTTTCTGAGCGGTTTCGCCCAGGGCTTGTTCGCGCTGGCGCAAGCCCATGGCATCGCCCTGGTCGGCGGTGACACGACCGCCGGGCCTCTGAATATTTGCATCACGGTGATGGGCGAAGTGCCACGGGGTCAGGCCTTGCTGCGCAGTGGCGCGCGGGTCGGCGACGACATCTATGTCACGGGCCAGACCCTGGGCGATGCGCGCCTGGCGCTCGAGGTCTTTCGCGGCACAGCGCGCCTGGCCAGCGGCCAGGATTTCGAGCAAGTGCGCCGGGCCATGGAATGCCCGCAGCCTCGTGTTCAGCTGGGCCTGGCCTTGCGCGGCTTGGCGCACAGTGCCATCGATGTTTCGGACGGCTTGCTCGGTGACCTGGGCCACGTCCTCAAGGCCTCGGGTGTCGGCGCACGGCTCGATGTCGATGCCCTGCCGCGCAGCGCGGTGCTGGCAGCGCAAGACCTGACCCTGCAGCGCGAATGCGGCCTGGCCGGGGGCGACGACTACGAGCTGGTCTTCAGCGCGCCGGGCGATGCGGCCGGGCGCGCGGCGGTCGCGGCTGCCGCGGCGGCCAGCGGCACACCGGTGCAGCGCATCGGCAGCATCGAGGCCGAGTCGGGCCTGCGTCTGTATGACGGCGCCGGTCAGGCGCTGGCCCTGCAGTTCAACAGTTTTGACCATTTCAAATCTCCATGAGCGACGCCTCACCCCCCACCACGGCGCCCTTGGTGCCGCGCCGCGCCACGGCCCGCTTCATGTTCCCTCATCCGGCGCATTGGATCGCCCTGGGTTTCGGCAGCGGCCTCTCGCCCAAGGCGCCTGGCACGGTCGGCACGCTCTGGGCCTGGGTGTCTTTTCTGGCCCTCAACCCCTGGATGACGGACCGCAGCTGGGCCTGGCTGCTGGCCGGCGGCACCCTGGTCGGCTGGTGGGCCTGCACGATGACCGCGCGCCACCTGGCAACACCTGACCCCGGCGCCATCGTCTGGGACGAGGTGCTGGCCTTCTGGCTCATCCTCTGGCTGGTGACGCCGGCCGGCTTCTGGGGCCAGGCCGTGGCTTTTGCGCTGTTCCGCTACTTCGACGCAGCCAAGCCGGGGCCGGTGCGCTGGGCCGACCAGCTCTTCAAGGGCGAGCGTGGCAAAGCTGTCAGCTGGGCCCAGGGTTTCGGCATCTTGTTTGATGATTTCGTCGCCGCCGGATGTACGCTTGTGGTGATTGCGCTGTGGCGCGCGCTCATGGCCTGAGTTCGGCCTGAGTCTGGCTTGAACCTGTCGGAGGTCCCCCATGCTGTTTCCCGAAGAGCAAGAGCTGATCGACCGCATTGCCGTCGCCCTGATCCAGCGCCGTGAGCGCCTGGGCACGGCCGAGTCCTGCACCGGCGGCTTGATCGCCGCCGCCTGCACCAGCCTGTCGGGCTCCAGCCAGTGGTTCGAGCGCGGCGTGGTCAGCTACAGCAATGAATCGAAGACCGAGCTGCTCGGCGTGCCGGCGGCCTTGATCGGCCTGCATGGCTCGGTCAGCGGCGAGGTGGCCCTGCACATGGCGCATGGCCTGCTGGCCCATGCGCCGATCGACTGGGCCCTGGCCGTGACCGGCATCGCCGGCCCCACCGGCGGCAGCACCGACAAGCCGGTCGGCACGGTCTGGCTGGCCTTGGTTCATGGCCGCAGCGTCACCCGCGTCTGGCGCGAGCATTTCGCAGGTGACCGTCATGCCGTGCGCATTGCCACCTTGCGCGCCGGCCTGATGGCCTTGTGCGAGGCGCTGGAGGACAAGGATCAATGACCGTGCTGCTGAGCGGGCGCTGGTCGGCCGCCGAGGGCGAGCGCTGGGCGCGGCTCTTGCACGAGGCCATGCCCGAGGAGCAGTGGCTGCTGCAGCCGCCGCGCGATGCGGCGGAGGCGGCCGCGGTCGAGGTGGCCGTGGTGGCCAACCCCGAGCCGGGCGCCTTGAGCGGGCTGCCGAATCTGCGCCTGATCCAGTCGCTCTGGGCCGGCGTCGATCGCCTGCTGCAAGACCCCACCCTGCCGGCCGATGTGCCCGTGGCGCGCATGGTGGACCCGGCCATGAACGAGGCCATGGTGCACACGGCGCTGTGGGCGGTGCTGTCTCTGCACCGGCAGTTTTTCGAGCTGCAGGCGCATCAGCGCGAGGCGCTCTGGCAGGCACCGCCGCAGCGCCGTGCGGCCGAATGCGCGGTGCTGGTCTTGGGCCTGGGCGAGTTGGGCGGGCGCACGGCCCAGACCCTGGCCGGCCTGGGCTTCGCCGTGCATGGCTGGAGCCGGCGGCCGAGCGAGCTGGCCGGCGTGCAGCGCTGGCAAGGGGCGGCCGAGCTGGCGCCGGCCCTGGCCGCGGCCGATATCGTCATCAACCTCCTGCCGCTGACGCCGCAAACACGCGGATTTTTCGACGCGCCCCGCCTGGCGCAGATGCGGCCCGGGGCCTGCCTGGTGAATCTGGCGCGCGGCGCCCATGTCGACGAGGCGGCACTGCTGGCGGCCCTGGACCGCGGCCAGCTGCGCCATGCGGTGCTCGATGTGTTCCAGCAGGAACCGCTGCCGCCCGAGCATGGGTTCTGGCGCCATCCGCGCGTGACGGTGCTGCCGCATTGCGCGGCGCAGACCGACCCGCGCACGGCCGTGCCCCAGGTGCGGGCCAATCTGGCGGCGCTGCGGGCCGGTCAGCCACTGATGCACCGCGTCGATCGCGGCCAGGGCTACTGAGGCGAGGCGCGGGCCATCATGGAGTTCTTCGCCACCGATGCCAGTGTGTCTGCCCTGGAGCAGAGCTTGGCGCAGGGCGCGGTCCTCGAAACCCTGCCCGAGCGCTTGCTCTTGGCCTGGGCTCTGCGCCAGCGCGACACCTTGCGCGCGCTCGAGTTGGCCCAGGATGTCGAAGGTCTGATCAGCGCCAGTGACTGGCGCGAGCCGCAGCGCATGGCGGTGCGCGGCCGGCTCAGTCTGCTGCGCGCCGAGGCCCATTTGCTGTTCGCCGAGATGGACGAGGCACAGCTGCACATGAATCAAGCCGGCCAGGTCTTTGCCGGCCTGGCCGATGGCAGCGGCCTGGCCGATCTGCATTGGCTGCGCCATTACCTGGCGGCCGACCGTGGCGATGCTGCCGGGCTCAAGGATGAGCTCAAGCGCGCCATCGCTTGCGCGCGCCAGGTGCGTGACCCGCACCGCCTGGCCTTGCTGGAGGCCAATCTGGCCCGCGCCGATGTCTTTGGCGACCCCGTGCAGGCCGAGCGCGACTGGGGGGAGCGCCTGCCGCGCAACAGTGCCGACATGCCCAGCATGGAAGGCGCCGCGCTGGAGGATTTCCGCGGCCTGTTGGCGGCCATGAGCGGGCACTACCTGGCCTCCATCCAGGCCCACTCCAAAGCCTTTGAGCTGGCCCTGCGTACCGGCCAGATCCGCCGCGCCATCACCCTGGCCACCAATCTTGGGCACACCTACACCAAGATGAGTGACTTCCAGACGGCCATGGAGTGGCTGCGTCGCGGTCTGGATCTGGCGCGGGCCTCGCGCTGGCCCAATTTGATCGCGCTCTGCCTGGCCCACACCGGTGAGGCATTGCGGCGCCTGGGTCAGCTTGGCGATGCGCGCGAGCTGCTGCAGGAATGCTTGCAGCTGCAGGCCTTGCCGCCCGAGTCGCGCACCCGTGCCCTGGCCTTGTCCTATCTGGGGCGTACCGAGCTGGATTCCAAACAGGGTGCCGCCGCACTGGCTGCGTTTGCCCAACTGCGGCCGCTGGCTGAAAGCTCGGGTTCGGGCGACCTGCTGACGGATGCCAATATTGGCCTGGCCCGCGCCGCCCTCCTGCAAGGCGAGCTGCCGCTGGCGCGTCAGCAGGCCGAGCAGGGCTTGGCCATGGCGGAGCAGCAGCATGAACCGGACAAGGAGGTCGACCTGCTCTGGGCCCTGGCCGAGATTCATCAGGCCGAAGACCAGCTTCTGCAACGACCGCCTGCGGCCTGCACGGCTTTGGCCTGGTACGAGCGAGCCCTGCAGCGCGCCGATGGGCTGGAGGCTTACACGCCCCAGGTGCGCCTGCTCGATGCCGCCGCGAAGGCGGCCGCGACCCAGGGCAGTTTCGAGCAGGCCTACCACTGGGCGCAGCGCGCCAATGAGCTGCGCCAGCGCAGCTTCAGCGAAGAGACCTCGCGCCGTTCCAGCGCCTTGCAGGTGCACCACCAGATCGAGCGGGCGCGCGCCGAGAGCGAGCATCTGCGCCGCCTGGCCGAGTCCGAGGCGGCTCGCTTCCAGTTGCTGCGTGATTCGCACGAGGTGCTGCAGCATCTGGGTCTGATCGGCCAGGAGATCACCAACGAGCTGGAAGCCGACCGCGTCTTCCATGTCATGGAACGGCACATCCATGCCTTGCTGGATGCGCCCTGCATGTCGGTCTATCTGCTCGATGACGGGGGCACTCAGCTTTACTGTGCTTTCGGCATGGAGGACGCTCAGCCCTTCATCGACCCGCCGATCGCCATGAGCTCGGAGCGTTCCCTGACCGTGCGTTGCCTGAAGGAGCGGCGTGAGTACCTGTTGAGCGAGCCATCCGCCGAGGGCCTGGGCGAGCAGGTGCCCGGCACCAGTGAGCTGAAGAGCCTCTTGTTCGCGCCCTTGGTCGTGGGCGAGCGGGCGATCGGCGTGATGACCATCCAGTCGCCGCGCGCCGAGGCCTATGGCGAGCGCCAGCAGGTGATCTTCCGCACCCTGTGCTCTTACATCGCCATCGCCTTGGACAACGCCGGCGCTTATCTGCGCGTCAGCGAGTTGCAGCGCCAGCTGATGGCCCAGGAGAAGTTGGCCGCGCTGGGTGCCATGGTGGCCGGTGTGGCCCACGAGCTGAACACGCCGATCGGCAACAGCCTCTTGATCGCCAGCACCTTGCTCGGCGCCACCGAGGAGTTTTCACAGCAGGTGGAGCAGCGTGCGCTCAAGCGTTCGGACTGGGTGCAGTACGCCGACCGCACGCGTGACGGCCTGGAGGTCATCAACCGCAGCATGCAGACGGCGGCTTCGCTGGTCAGCAGCTTCAAGCAGGTGGCGGTGGACCGCAGCTCGGAGCAGCGGCGCGAGTTCAGCCTGCGCGAGCTGGGCGAACAATGCCTGCAGACCCTGGCCCTGCAGCTGCGTCAGGCCGGTCTGGAGGCCCGCCTGACACTGACGCCCGAGTTGAGCATCGACAGCTTCCCCGGCCCGCTCGGGCAGGTGCTGATCATCCTCCTCAACAACGCCATGGCCCATGCCTTCGAGGGCCGCGAGGGCGGCCAGATCGAGATCGGCGGCCAGGCTTTGGATGGGGAGCGCGTCCAGCTTTGGGTTCAGGACAATGGCACGGGCATGGTGGCCGAGGTCTGCGCGCGCATCTTCGAGCCCTTCTTCACCACCAAGTTCGGCCGGGGCGGCAGCGGCCTGGGCTTGAGCATTGCCCACAACATCGTCAGCACCCTGCTGGGCGGCCGCATCAGCGTCAGCAGCACGCCCGGCCAAGGCAGTCGTTTCCTGATGGAGCTGCCGCGCCGGGCGCCTTGATCGGCACTGCCCTTCAGCCGAGCTGGTCCAGCATGGTGTCGGCGTCGCTGTCGCTCAAGTCGGGCGCCCGCCAGGCCTGCAGCCAGGCGATGAACTGCTCATGCGGCATGGGCTTGGCAATGAAGTAACCCTGACCTTCATCGCAGCCGAGTGCGCTCAGCAGTCGCCAGGCCTTGGCCGTCTCGACGCCTTCGGCCACCACGCTGAGGCCCAGGTTGTGGGCCAGCTCGACGGTTGAGCGCACGATCTTGGCGTCACCCAGATCGGTCTCCATGGCCATGACGAAGCTCTTGTCGATCTTCAGCTCATGCACCGGCAGGCGCTTCAGGTAGGCCAGCGAGGAGTAGCCGGTGCCGAAGTCATCGATGGACAGCTTGAAGCCGCGGGCGTGCAACTGCTCCAGGGTGTGCAGAGCGCGCTGCGG
Organism: Paucibacter sp. DJ2R-2; assembly: GCF_025717675.1. Classification (GTDB taxonomy): domain Bacteria; phylum Pseudomonadota; class Gammaproteobacteria; order Burkholderiales; family Burkholderiaceae_C; genus Paucibacter_A. The sequence goes on along the minus strand of NZ_JAJIRT010000001.1, from coordinate 878,872 downwards.
GTCGTCCATGATGGCGCTCTCGGTGATCTCCAGGCACAGGGCGTCGCTGCGCGCGCCATGGGCGTCGAGCAAGGTCTGGATCTTGGCGGGCAGGTCCTGGTCGAGCAGGTCGCGGGTCGACAGGTTGACGCTGATGCGCAAGGCCAGGCCTTGTGCATGCGCTTGCGCCCAGGCGGCGGCAGAGGCCTCGATGACCCAGCGCGTCAGCGTGCGGATGAAGCCGGTCTGCTCGGCGAAGGGGATGAAGAGCATGGGCGGCACCAGGCCGCGCTGCGGGTGCTGCCAGCGCACCAGGGCTTCGGCGCTGATGATGCGGCCGCTTTGCAGGTCGACCTTGGGCTGCAGGAAGAGGCGCAGCTCGCCGGCCTCCACGGCGTGGCGCAGCTCACTCAGCAGGGACAGCGATTCCTGGCTGCCGGCGTCCAGGCTGGCGCTGTAGAGCACGCTGCCGCTTTGCCGCTTCTTGGCCTCGAACATGGCCAGGGAGGCGCGGCTCAGCAGCAGCTTGGCGTCTTGACCATGGGCGGGCGAGAGCGCCATGCCGATGCCGGCGCTCAGGTCCACAGTCTGGTCCTTGAGGCGCAGGGGGCGCTCGAAATCGCGGTGGATGGCGTCGGCCAGGGCCAGGGCCGAAGTCTCGTCGGCGTCACTGAGCAGCACGGCAAACTCGTCGCCACTCAAGCGGGCCAGGATGTCCTCGGTCGAGGGCAGCAGCTCCTGCAGGCGCAGGGCCACCTTGTGCAGCAGCAGGTCGCCGAAGTCATGGCCTTGCACGTCGTTGACATGCTTGAAACGGTCCAGGCCCAGGGTCAGCACCGCACAGGGCTGCTCGGCATGGCCGCTGAGCCAGCGCTCCAGCTGCTGCACAAAGCCGGCGCGGTTGGGCAGGCCGGTCAGCTGATCCTTGAAGGCGAGTTCATTGAGACTGGCGTCGCGCTCCTGGATGCCTTGGCGCATGGCTTCGAAGGCACGTGCCAGATCGCCTACTTCGTCGGCGTTGCCGTCTTGCGCCACCGGCGTGTCGTAGTCACCGGCGCCCAGGCGCTCGGCCGAGTCGGCCAGGGTCTTGATGGGCCGGCTGATGCGGCGCGCCGTCAGCACGCTGCCCAGGGCAAAGACCAGGATGCCCAGCACGGTCAGCGAGCCTTGGGTCTGGCGCAGGGTGCGGTAGGACTCAAAGGCTTGATCGAAGGAGCGCAGCAACAGCACCGACAGTTGCTGCTCGCCCGAGTGCAGCAGCGGTACATAGAGCCCGCGCATTTCTTCCTCGCCCAGCTGCAGGGTAAAGGCCGGCGTGCCGACCTGCACCTGGCCAGCCACGGCGGCAGCGGTGTTCTGGTCCAGCACGCTGCCCAGCGGTGTCCAGGCTTGTTGGCCCTGGCGTAGCAGGAAGGTGCTGCTCAGGCCGGACAGGGTCTGCAGTTCGTGCAGCGGCTCGGCCTGCAGGTCCACGGCCATCAGCAGCCAACCGCCCAGGCCGGCCGCCTTCACCGGCACGAAGACCAGTTGATAGGCCCGCCCACCGACCAAAACCAGGCTGGCGCGGCCGCTAGCGATATTGCCGGCGTCTTCGTCCTCCTTGGCCTGAATCAGCGCCGGCAGCAGGGCGGCAAAGGCCTCTGCCTGGGGCCGGGTGGCGGTGACGAGGTGGAAATCGGCCGCCACGTAGGCGATCACGCTGGCGTCGACCAGGTGCTTGTTCTTGGAGTCGAGGGCGCTGAACAAAGTCTCGGCAAATTCGGTCGGCGCCATGCCGGAAGCCTCGGCCAGCACGCTGCGAATGCCGTGGTTGTTCTCCAGCTGGCGCAGCACGGCCACTTGCTGCAGAGCGCCCTGGGCGAGCAGGTGCGCGAGCATGCGCTGGCCGGTCTTCAACTCGGCCTCCACCGCCACCTCGGTGCTGCGGCGGATATTGGCGTAGGTGATCAGCCAGCTGGTCAGCTGCACCAGCACCAGCAAGGCCAGAAAGAGCGCAACGATGCGGCCCTCGAGCCGACGCAGATTGAGAAAGGCGGGTCGTTTCATGATGAGGGTTCAGCGCAGCGGCAACTGCACCGGCGCCGGCTCGCTGCCGGCCACCAGGCGCAGGGCGAAGCTGCTCAGCAGCGGACTGCCCAGCCTGGGGTGCCAGGCCTTGAGCACATGCTCGCCGGCCGGCAGCTCCAGGCGCAGCAGGCCTTGGGCGTCGGACTTGGCGAAATGCGGCGTGTCGACCACGATGATGTGGGCGCTCATATCGTCGTGGATATTGCAGCCCAAGGCGGCCACGCCGGCTTTGTCGAACAGCACCGGCGCGGTCGGGGTGCCGGTGTAGAGCTTGAGGTCGAACTTCTTGGTCGCGGAGAAGGAGTAGACATGGTGACGCACCGTGTCGAAGTTCGGGAAGTTGACGGCTGTTCCGGTCTGCACGATCAGGATCGGGGGTGAGAACTGTCGCGAGCGTTGCTCCATCTGGGCCAGGGTGCCTGCGGGCGCCTGACCCGTCTGCCCTTTCACTTCGACGGCGATCACCGCATCGGCCAGGGGCTGGCCGGCTGCGTTCTGCACCCGGAGGGTCCAGCTCGCAGCCTGGGCCGCTGTGGCGCACAACAGGGCGCTCAGGGCCGAAAGAATGAGGGAGAGGGGCCGAGCGGCCGGACTGAAGCGTGGGTTCATCGGGGGCGGTCCTGGGTGTTGCCGGGCGCGGCGGTCGGAGCGGCGTGGCTGACGATGTCACGCTTCATCGGCGCCAGCAGGCGCAGCAATTCGTTCTTGGCGCCGGCCGAAACGCCGGCACGGTCCAGCTCTTCACGCAGGATTTGCACCAGCACATCGAATTCTGAGGCTTGGATGCGCGCGTCCTGGTGCGAGCGGGCCATGGTTTCGCCTTCGTAGACGCAGCCTCCGCCGCTGAGCGCGCAGAGCTGCTGGGCCAGGCTGGTCTTGATGGTGGCCAGCTTGATGCCGGCAAAGCTGCGCCGAGTGCGCGGGTCGCTGGCGCTGCGCTCCAGGGTGCGGTCCACCACGGTGGCGATGCCGGCCGTGCCGCCCAGGCGCTCGAACAAGCTGCTGCTGGGGGCCATGGGCGCACAGGCTGTGAGCCCCGCGGCACTCAGGGCGAGGAGAAAAACTCCACGCAACAGCCTTGTTTTCATGCGTCCGGGTTTCTCGATTGGGTCTACAAGCAGAACTCACTGCGTCGGCGCAGGGCCGAGCCTGCGATCTCGCGGCTCAAAGACTGTATCGGCTCCCGCCCGGCCCGACTTGAAACATTGCAGGCCTGCTCATGAAGAAAAAATCACCCTCCATTTGGATCGCGCATCTGGCGCTGTTTTTGGTCGGCACCGCGGCGGCCCACCCGGTCTGCGCGGGCAGTCGCCTGCCGGCCACGTCCGGCGTCAGCCAGGTCGAAGGCGCGGCCGGTGGTGGCCTCAGCCCCTGGGCCTTGATCGCCGGTGGCGGCAGCCGCGACGAGATCGGCGCCTCCGCCTTCGCCACCCGGGTGCAGACCCGCGGCGGCTATGTGCTGGAGGCGGCGGGAGCGGCCCTGGGTCTGTACGACACGGTGGAGCTGTCGGCCGCGCGTTGGCGCTTTGGCCTCTCGGACACGGTGCCGGGGCAGAGCCTGAGGCTGGAGGTGTTCGGCCTCAAATGGCGGGTGTTCGGCGACGCCGTCTACGACGCCGACCGCCCCTGGCCCCAGATCGCGCTGGGCCTGCAGCACAAGCGCAACCGCGGCCTGGCCGTGCCCGAGCTGCTGGGCGCCCGACGCGGCAGCGATACCGAGCCCTATGTCTCGGCCACCAAGCTCTGGCTGGGCGGCGCCGGCGGCTACAACCTCCTGGGCAATCTGACCCTGCGCGGCACGCGGGCCAACCAGATGGGCCTGCTCGGTTTTGGCGGCGATCGTGGCGACCGCCTGCGCCTGCAGCCCGAGGTCTCCTTGGCCGTGCTGCCGCATGATGCGCTGGCCCTGGGTGTGGAGTGGCGGGCCAAGCCCAGCCTGCTCAGCGCGGCGCCTGAAACGCGCGCCCTCGATGTCTTCCTGGCCTGGTGGCCCTATCCGGGCCTGAGCTTGACGCTGGCTTACCTGGACCTGGGCCAGATCGCCAACAAGACGGCGCAGCGTAGCAGCTACCTGTCGCTGCAGGCGCAGTTCTGAAACTTCGTAGGCCGCTCAGCCCCGCAAGGCCAGGCGCGGCGTGCGTGTGGCCGTGGTCTCCACCAGCATCAGGGCCAGGCGGCGCAGGCCGGCCCAGGGCTCCAGCGGCCAGTCGGGGTGGCGCAGGCCTTTGACCAGGCCGTCGCAAATTTGCGCGGCGGCCACCAGGCGGCTCAGATCGCTGCTGTGCAGGCCCGGCACGATGCGCTCGAACAAGCGCTCCTTGGGCCCCCAGACGCGTGCTTCACGCATGGCCATGGGCAGGGGCTTGCCGGCATCGACGGCGTCGCGCACGCGCTTGAGTGCGCGGATGTCCTCGGCCAGGCTCCAGTGCACCAGCACGGCAGCCTCGCCCTCGGCCTCCAGGCCTTCCAGCATGCGCAGCACGCGGGCGACCTGGCCGCCCAGCACGGCTTCGCTGAGCTTGAACACGTCGTAGCGTGCGACATTGAGCACGGCTGCCTCGATCTGCTCGAAACTGAGCAGACCCGGCGGATGCAGCAGGGCGAGTTTCTGCAATTCCTGGTGGGCGGCGAGCAGATTGCCCTCGACCCGGTCGGAAAAAAAGGCCAGGGTGCGCTGACCGGCCTCGCCGTCTTCGACGCGCTGGCCTTGCTGGACCAGACGCTGGGCGATCCATTGCGGCAGGGCGCGGCGCTCGATCGGGTCCACGCGCACGCAGACGCCGGCACCGTCCAGGGCCTGGAACCAGGCGCTGTTCATCTGCGTCTTGTCCAGCTTGGGCAGGGTGACCAGGGTCACCACATCCTCGGGCAGCTGGGCGCAGTAACGCTGCAGCGCCTCGGAGCCGTCCTTGCCCGGCTTGCCGTTGGGGATGCGAATCTCAATCAGCTGGCGCTCGGCAAACAGGCTCATGGCCTGCGCCGCACCGAGCACTGGGCCCCAGTCGAAATAGGCGCCCGCGACGGTGAAGACCTTGCGCTCGCCATAGCCTTGGGCCCGCGCCGCGGCGCGGATGGCGTCGGCCGCCTCCTGGGCGAGCAGGGGCTCGTCACCGTAGACGGTGTAGATGGGCCGCAGCGCTTTCGCGAGCTGGGGCTTGAGGGCGTCGGAGCGCAGCTGCATGTCTAAAGAGACGGTGTCAGGCAGGCAGGCGCACGGCCGAGAGGCGGCGCATGATCTGCGCCACCGCGTCGGACTGCATGGCCCGGTAGAGCTGGGCTTCTTCCTGCTCTTTGGCCAGGGCCGTGCTCTCGGTGTAGTTCATTTCGCGCGTCATGCGCAGCTCGGTGCGTGGCAGCAGCAGCTCACCCGAGGGCGTGCGCAGCAGGTAGTCGAAGTTGACGCGCAACTGCCACTCCCGCACTTGGCCGGCGCTGGTGGACACCACCACCGAGCGCTCGCGCACATCGCGCAACGCCTCCAGCACGAGCTCGGCGCGGTTGGCGTCCTCCACCAGCAGCAGCGCGGTGCGCGAGAGCTGGCGTTTCAGATCGACCGCCAGCGGCGAGCCCGGCTTGAAGCCGCTCAGCGCCAGGCTGCGGAACAGAAACTCCGGCTCGCGGCGCAGCTCGAAGCCGCAGCCCGCCAGCGGGGCGGCGGCGAGCAGAAGCAGGTGGCGGCGCTGCAGCAGGGTGCTCATCGTCAGACGACCAGATTGACCAGGCGGCCCGGCACGATGATGACCTTCTTGGGCGCCTTGCCTTCGCTGAACTTGGCGAAGTCTTCGCTGGCCAGGGCCAGGGCCTCGATGGCCGCCTTGTCGGCCGCGGCGGGCACCTTGATGGCGCCGCGCAGCTTGCCGTTGACTTGCAGCATCAGCTCGATCTCGTCCTGCACCAGGGCGGCCTCGTCCACACTCGGCCAGGGCGCGTCGAGCAGGTCACCCAGCTCGGCGGCATAGCCCAGGTCTTGCCAGAGGGCGTGGGTCAGGTGCGGGCAGGCGGGGTAGAGCACGCGCAGCAGCACCGAGAAGCCTTCACGCACGGCCGCGTCCTGGCCTTGGGCCTTGAAGCCTTCCAGTGCATTCAACATCTTCATGGCGCCCGACACCACGGTGTTGTACTGCATGCGCTCGTAGTCGTAGCTGATCTGCTTGAGCACCAGATGCAAATCGCGGCGCAGGGACTTGCCTTCACCGTTCAGGGCCGCGTAGTCGCGGCCGCCGTTCTGAATGGCAGCTTCGTTCTTGGCGCCAAAGCCCCAGACGCGCTTGAGGAAGCGGTGCGCGCCTTCAACGCCGGCGTCGTTCCACTCCAGGGTCTGCTCCGGCGGCGAAGCGAACATCACGAACAGGCGGGCCGTGTCGGCACCGTACTGGTTGATCAGCTCTTGCGGGTCCACGCCATTGTTCTTGGACTTGGACATGGTCGTCATCTCGTACTCGAGCGGCGTGCCGTCGGCCTTTAGCGTGCCGCCGATGACCTGGCCATGCTCGTTGGTCTGGACCTTGACCTCGTGCTCCCAGTAGTAGTTCTTGCCGGCGTCCGCAGGCTTGTGCGAGAACGCACCCTTGAGCACCATGCCCTGGGTCAGCAGGTTCTTGAAGGGCTCGTCGAAGCTGATCAGCTTCAGGTCGCGCATCACCTTGGTCCAGAAGCGCGCGTAGAGCAGGTGCAGAATCGCGTGCTCGATGCCACCGATGTACTGGTCCATGGGCATCCAGTACTGGCTGCCTTCGCCGACCATGGCCTCGCTGTTCTTGGCGTCGCAATAACGCATGAAATACCAGGACGAATCCACGAAGGTGTCCATGGTGTCGGTTTCACGCTGGGCCGGCTTGCCGCATGTCGGGCAGGCCACGTTCAGGAAACCGGCGTGCTTTTTGAGCGGGTTGCCGCTGCCATCGGGGATGCACTCTTCCGGCAGCACCACGGGCAGGTCTTGTGTTGGCACGGGCACGGCGCCGCAGTCATCGCAGTGGATGATGGGAATCGGCGTGCCCCAGTAGCGCTGGCGGCTGATGCCCCAGTCACGCAGGCGCCAGGTGGTTTTCTTTTCGCCCAGGCCGCGGGCGGCCATCAGCTCGGCGACCTTGGTCACAGCAGCCTTGTGGCCCAGACCATCCAGTTCGCCCGAAGCGATGCAGACGCCTTTTTGCTTGTCGCCGTACCAGTCGGCCCAGACCTTGTCGTTGAAGCTCTCGCCCTCGACCGCCACGACTTGCTTGATGGCCAGGCCGTATTTGTTGGCGAATTCGAAATCGCGCTCGTCATGCGCCGGCACGCCCATCACGGCGCCGTCGCCATAGCTGATCAGCACATAGTTGCCGACCCAGACCTCGACCTGCGCGCCGGTCAGCGGGTGGCTGACGAACAAGCCGGTGGGCTTGCCCTTCTTCTCCTGCGTGGCCAGTTCGGCCTCGGTCGTGCCGCCGCGCTTGCATTCTTCGATGAAGGCGGCCAGTTCGGGGTTCGACGCGGCCGCGTGCGTGGCCAGCGGGTGCTCCGGCGCCACGGCGCAGAAGGTCACGCCCATGAGGGTGTCGGCACGGGTGGTGAAGACGTAGAGCTTGCCGTCCTGGATCAGCTGACCGTCGGCGCCGGCGATCTGGTGCGGGAAGGCGAAGCGCACGCCCTCGCTCTTGCCGATCCAGTTCTCCTGCATCAGGCGCACGCGCTCGGGCCAGCCGCTCAGATAGCTCTTGTCTTCGGGGTTGGCCACGGCCGAGAGCAGCTCGTCAGCGTACTTGACGATGTTCAGGTAGTAGCCGGGGATTTCGCGCTTCTCGACCACGGCGCCCGAGCGCCAGCCCTTGCCGTCGACCACCTGCTCATTGGCCAGCACGGTCTGGTCGACCGGGTCCCAGTTCACAACCTGGGTGCGGCGCTCGGCGATGCCGGCTTCCAGCATCTTCAGGAACAGCCACTGGTTCCATTTGTAGTACTCGGGCGTGCAGGTGGCGATCTCGCGCGACCAGTCGATCGCAAGGCCCATGGCCTGCATCTGCTTTTTCATGTACGCGATGTTGTCGTAGGTCCACTGCGCAGGCGGCACCTTGTTCTTCATCGCGGCGTTTTCGGCCGGCAGGCCGAAGGCGTCCCAGCCCATGGGCATGAGCACGTTGTAGCCCTTCATGCGCAGCTGGCGCGTGAGCATGTCGTTGATCGTGTAGTTGCGCACATGGCCCATGTGCAGCTTGCCGCTGGGGTAGGGCAGCATGGAGCAGGCGTAGAACTTGGGCTTGCTCTGGTCCTCGACCACGCGGTAAGCGTCACGGGCTTGCCAGTGGGAGCGTGCGGCCTGTTCGACCTCGGAGGGGGTGTACTTTTCGTTCATGGTGGGCTCGGTGCGAAGTGCGCCGATTGTAAAAGTCGTGGGCCGGGCTGCCGCTCAGGGCTGCTTCGGTAGGGGCGTAGGCGTGAGCGTGGGCGCTGTGGCGGCGTCGGCGTCGGTGACGAAGGCCATGCGGTGCAGGCCGGCGGCCTGGCACCAGCCGATCAGCTGGGCCACCGCGCCGTAGGGCGCGGCCTGATCGGCGCGCAGCTGCACCTCCAGCTCGGGCCGGCTGGCGCCCAAAGTCTTGAGGCGTTGTTGCAAGGTGGTGGCGTCGAGCTTTTCTTCGCCCAGGTAGAGCGCGCCGTCGGGCGCCACGGCCAGGGCAATGAACTGCGGCGTGTCGCCCGGCGTGGCGGCCTCGCTTTTGGGCAGGTCCAGGCGCAGGGAGTTGCTCATCAGCGGTGCCGCGATCATGAAGATCACCAGCAGCACCAGCATGACGTCGATCAGCGGCGTCATGTTGATGTCGCCCATGGGCTTGGGGCTGTCGCGGCGTTCCAGGCGGCCGAAGCTCATTTCAGGCTCCGGCAGGGTGGGGCCGGCGGGCGCTCACGACGCTTGAGGCGCATCACTGAACATCTCGCGCAGGTCGTGCGCAAAGCCTTCCAGCTCGGCTTCGCAAGCGCCGACCTGCTTGCCGAAGACGTTGTAAGCCAGCACGGCCGGAATCGCCACGGCCAGACCGGCGGCGGTCATGATCAAGGCCTCGCCCACGGGGCCGGAGACCCGGTCCATGCTCAGATTGCCGCTGGCCGAGATGCTGACCAGGGCGTGGTAGATGCCCCAGACGGTGCCGAACAGGCCGACAAAGGGCGCGGTGCTGCCGATCGAGGCGAGCAGCACCTGGCCGAATTGCAGGCGCTGCAGCACGCCGTGCAAGGCGTCGCGCAGGCGGCGGGTCAAGCGCGAATGGGCATGGCCGGCGGCGTCCAGGGTGCCGCTGCGGGTGTCGCTGGTGGCTGCGTCCAGCAGGGGCAGGAGCAGGCCTTCGGCATCAAAGTTCTGCAGGGCGGCACGGCCCGATGCCAGGTCGGCCGCGTCCCAGAAGGCCGGCACGGCACGGGCGATGCTGCGGCGTGCGCCGCGCAGCGTCCAGCTTTTCCAGAGGATCAGCACCCAGGCGCTGACCGACATCAGCAGCATGAGCAAGGCGACGCCTCGCGTGACCGCATCGCCCTGAGCCCAGAAGCCTTCGAAATTGCTCATGATCCCTTGAGCCCCAGGACATCATTCATGTCGTAGAGGCCCGGGCCCTGGCTGGCCAGGAAGCGCGCGGCGCGCAGGCTGCCCTGAGCAAACGTGGCGCGGCTGCTGGCCTTGTGGCTGATCTCGATGCGCTCGCCGATGCCGGCGAACAGCACGGTGTGGTCACCGATGATGTCGCCGCCGCGCACGGTGGCGAAGCCGATGGTCGAGGGGTCACGCTCGCCGGTGACGCCTTCGCGGCCGTAGACGGCGCAGGCCTTGAGGTCGCGGCCCAGGGCGTGGGCCACGGCCTCGCCCATGGCCAGGGCGGTGCCGCTCGGGGCATCGACCTTGTGGCGGTGGTGGGCTTCGACGATCTCGATGTCAAAGCCTTCGTTCAGCGCGCGCGCGGCGCGGTCCAGCAAGCCCAGCACCACATTGACGCCGACACTCATATTGGGCGCCATCATCACGCCGACGCGGCCGGCCAGGGCGCCGATTTGGGCTTTCTGCTGGGCATCGAAGCCGGTGGTGCCGATCACCAGTTTGACGCCGAGCTCTGCGCAAATGGCCAGGTGGGCCAGGGTGCCCTCGGGGCGGGTGAAATCGATCAGCACATCGCTGCTCTGCAGCGCGCTGCGCACGTCATCGCTGATCAGAACGCCACTAGGCTGGCCCAGGAACGCGCTGGCGTCCTGGCCCAGCGCGGGGCTGCCCGGGCGGTCGAGGGCGGCGCTGAGCTGGCAATCGGGCGCTTGCATCACGGCTTCAATCAGCATGCGGCCCATGCGGCCGGAACTGCCGGCGATGGCGATGCGCAGAGGAGCGGCCCGGCCGGTCAAGACTTGTTCTCCAGCGGCGGGTAGGCGCGCACCGGCCCGATGGCTTCAGCGGCAGCGGCGGCCGGCTTGACCGGCACCGGCAAGGCCTTGCGCTCGGCTTCGCTGAGTTCCAGCTTGGGCGGCTCGCGGCGCTCAGCCTTGGAGCTGATGGCGGCCACGAATTCGTTTTCGCTCGGCAGATCCGCCGGTACTTCCAGCGACTTCAAGGTTTCGCCGTCGAACAGCGCCACGACCTTGCGTTGCTGGTAAATCGTGCCTTGACGCTTGATGGTGAAGACATAGTCCCAGCGCTCGGCATGGAAGGGGTCGGTCAGCAAGGGCGAGCCGAGCAGATCGCGCACCTGGGCGCGCGGCATGCCGGGCTTGACGCGCGCCACCAGCTCCTTGGTCAGCACATTGCCTTGGACGACCTCGAGCTTGTAGGGCGTGATGCGTTCCAGCACCGTCGCGCCATTCGAGGCATTGAGCATGTCCAAGGACGGCATGCTGGAGCAGGCACTCAGGGCGCTGGCAGCGCCAACGATCAGCGCCAAAAGACCGGATCGGGCTGGGATTGCAAGTGTTTTGGGGCTGCGCATGGCGTGATTCTGTGGGGGCTTGGGCTGGTCTGGGCCCGGAGCTGGCTATGATCGGCCCATTCTAGCGGCAGGCCCATGGTGGGCCGCGCCGGCCCCAGCAGTGTCATGAACCGCACCGACGAGATCAAGAACAGTGGCCTGAAAGCCACCCTGCCGCGCATCAAGATTCTGGAGATTTTCCAGAAGACGGCGCAGCGCCACATGACGGCTGAAGACGTCTACAAAGCCTTGCTGGTGGAAGACGCCGACATTGGTTTGGCCACGGTGTATCGGGTCCTCACCCAGTTCGAGCAAGCCGGGCTCTTGTCGCGCAACCATTTCGAATCCGGCAAGTCGGTGTTCGAACTCAACGAAGGCCATCACCACGACCATCTGGTCTGCCTGACCTGCGGCCGAGTGGAAGAGTTCTTCGACCCCGCGATCGAGGAACGGCAGCACGCCATTGCCCGCGAGCGGGGCTTCAAGCTGCAGGACCATTCCCTGGCTTTGTACGCGGCTTGTGTGAAGACCGACTGTCCGCACCGCGGCAGCTGACCACCTGGGCGATCAGCCCCACAGCGGCCCTCAGTCGTCGCTGTGCTGCCCTTGTTCGATCGCCCGCTGGTGGCGCTCGACAAACTCCCGGTAGGTGTCAATACCGCGCAGCTGCAGGACGGTGTTGCGCACGGCCGCCTCGACCAGCACGGCCAGGTTGCGGCCGGCATCCACGGCGATGATGGCCTTGCGCACCGGCATGCCGAGCACGTCTTCGTACAGCGGCTCGTAGGGCAGGCGCTCGAAGTCGCGCTCCATGGTTTCCTTGCGCACCAGATGCACGATCAGCTTGAGGCGCATCTTGCGGCGCACGGCCGTCTCGCCAAAGATGGCCTTGATGTCGAGCAGACCGATGCCGCGCACCTCCAGCAGATTCAGCAGCAGCTCTGGGCAACGGCCTTCAATGGCGGTTTGCGAGATGCGGAACAGGTCGACCGCGTCGTCTGCCACCAGGCCATGGCCGCGGGAAATCAGCTCCAGGCCCAGCTCGCTCTTGCCCAGGCCCGATTCGCCGGTCAGCAGCACGCCCAGGCCCAGGATGTCCATGAAGACGCCGTGGCGGGTGGTGCGGTTGGCAAACAGCTGGGCCAGGTAGGCGCGCACCACGTCGATCACATGGCCGGCCGAGTCCTTGGTCACAAAAAGCGGAATCTCGGCGCGGTCGCACATGGCCACCAGGCGGTCGGGCGGCGGCTGGTCGTCGGCGACGATGATGACCGGCGGCTCCAGCGTGACGATGCGCGAGATGCGACGGTCCAGCACCTCGCCCGAGGCCTGACTCAGGTAGGCCACCTCGCGGCGCCCGACCATTTGCACCCGGTAGGGATGGATGTAATTCAGGTAACCGACCAGGTCGGCGGAGGACTGGGCGTCGCGAACGGCGGCTTCGTCGAAGCGGCGCTCCGGATGGGCATGGCCGGCAATCCACTCCCAGCGCAGGCGTTCACGGTGTTCTTCGAAAAGCCGGTCGGCGCTGATGGAGGTGGGTTTCACTGATCGGAAGGCGGCGCGTTGAGAAAAAGGAGGGTGATTCCGGAAACTCAGGCGACCGACTTCAGCGGCTCCCAGGCCGCGATCAGACGGTGCAGGACGGCGGCATCGGGATCGGTTTTGAGTTGCTCGCGCAAGTCGCGATCCGACAGCATTTCAGCAATCTCGGAGAGTATCTCCAGATGGCGCTGCGTGGCGGCCTCGGGCACCAGCAGGAAGATCAGCAGGCTGACCGGTTCGTCGTCCGGCGCATCGAAACCGATCGGCTGCTGCACGCGCAGCACGGCGGCCAGCGGGTTCTTCAGTCCTTTGATGCGGCCATGCGGAATGGCCACGCCGTGGCCGAGGCCTGTAGAACCGAGGCGCTCACGCGCAAAAAGATTGTCCGCCACCATCGCGCGGGAGATTGCGTGATGGTTCTCAAACAGCAGGCCAGCCTGCTCGAAAACGCGTTTCTTGCTGGAGGCATCCACATTCACCAGCACGTTGTCGGCGGGAAGGATGGCGGCGAGACGGTTCATGGTGTCTAAGCGTCGCATACGGCTGGGTGGGCCTTGGGCGGGACGCTTGTCGGTGTCGAATTGGGGAATTATAGAAAGCTCACCCCCTTCTGGGGGGCCCAGGGTCTAGTGGCAGTGCACAAATACGCGCATTGCTGCGATGCAGCAACGAATGCAGACCGAAGAGTGTGCGAAGCGCGGAGTGGATCTTGGGCAAGAAAAAAGGCGACCCGAAGGTCGCCTTGCGTTTGATCGTGGCCAGAAGCCGAAATTCAGGGAGCTGGCATGTCCAGGCGCTTGGCCGAGGCGTGGTGGTGGTCTTGCAGACGGTCCTTGTGGCGCACCACCTGGCGATCCAATTTGTCCATCAGCTGATCAATGGCGGCGTAGAGATCCTCACTGGATTGCTCAACGAAGATATCGCGTCCCTTGACATGCACGGTGACCTCGGCCTTTTGCCGGCGTTCCTTTTCCTTCTGCTTTTCCACGGTGAGCAAGACATTGATGTCAACGACTTGATCGAAATGGCGGGTCACTCGGTCTAGCTTTGTGAGCACATACTCACGCAGAGACGGCGTTACTTCCAAATGGTGGCCACTGATTGTCAGATTCATAAAACGGCCTTTCACGAAAAGAAAGTCGAGAGTACTGGGATCAGGAAAAGAACGAAAAAAACGGATCGCTGGGTGCTGTCTTGGGCTCTTCTTGAGTGGATCGGCGAATTCAGTTTGCACCCGAAGTGCAGTTGTGACAAGTGCTTGACGGCCAGAACAAGGGTCATAGTCCGTTTGACTTTGAGGCTTGGCAAAGAGCGTGAAGGATTGGGCAAAAAGCAGGGCGCGCCGAGGTGATAATCCTGGAATACCAGCTACGGAGCATTTCTTGGACAGCGACCACCCTCGGTGACCGTCCACTCCCTCGCCAACTGCGCCGATGCCGCTGCCTTTGTGCCGGTTCGCGCCGCTTGTCCGGAGTGAGACGGGTCCCCAAACGCCCACACCCGGACGGCCCCTGTGCCCGTCCTGTCTGAAAAAGAACAAGAGACGGCGCACGAGCGCTGGAGGTTTTTTGCATGCTGAATGTGTTCACGCTGGACAACGGGCGCCTCAAGGGCGGCCTGTTTCAGGAAGAAATTGAATCCGCCGAAGATCTGGCCCTGTCGCGGCCGGTGTGGGTGGATCTGGAAGATCCCACCGCGGTCGAAAAGGGCTGGATTCGTGACCGCTTCGGCTTGGTGATTCCGGAAGACATCGTTGACGAAGATCTGGAAGAGTCAGCCCGTTTCTACGAGGAAGACAACGGCGAGTTGCATATTCGCTCCGACTTCTTGATCGATGACGATGAGGCGCCGCGCAATGTGCGGGTGGCCTTCATCCTCTACAACAATGTGCTGTTCTCGATCCACAACGAGGACCTGCCCGTCTTCCGCCTGCTGCGCCTGCGCGCGCGACGCATCCCGGCCTTGATCGAGGATGCCAAGGATGTGCTGCTCAAGCTCTACGACGCCGATGCCGAGTACTCCGCCGATGTGCTGGAGGGTATCTACGACAACCTCGAGAAGGTCAGTGCACGCGTCTTGAAAAAGGACGTCAACGACACCGAAGCCGGCGAAGTGCTGGCCGCGATCGCCCGCGAGGAAGACTTGAACGGCCGCATCCGCCGTAACGTCATGGATACGCGGCGCGCGCTCAGCTTCATGATGCGCAGCCGCATGCTCAGCGCCGAGCAGTTTGAGGAATCGCGTCAGATTCTGCGTGACATCGATTCGCTCGATTCGCACACCGCCTTTTTGTTCGACAAGGTCAACTTCCTGATGGACGCCACGGTCGGTTTCATCAACATCAACCAGAACAAGATCATCAAGATCTTCTCGGTGGCCAGCGTGGCCTTGCTGCCTCCGACCCTGATCGCCAGCGTCTACGGCATGAACTTCAAGTTCATGCCCGAGCTCGACTGGCAGTTCGGCTATCCCTTCGCCCTTGGCCTGATGCTGGCGTCGGTGGCGGCGCCCTTCATCTACTTCCGCCGCAAGGGCTGGTTGCGTTGATCCTGGCGCTGGTACCGATCAGTTGGCGCGCAGGCGCCGCTTGATCCAGCGCATCAGGGCGCCCAGCAAGGGCAGCTTTTCATACAGTTCCTCCGCTGTGTCCCAGTAATCGCGGTGGTAGGCGACACGGCCGTCGACGGCGAAGCGCAGATGGCTGCTGCCATGGATGCGCATGGGTTCCTTCTGAGCCTGCCTCTGGAAGACAAAGTCCCAGCTCAGAAAGCACTGATCGCCCTGAGCCAGAGCGTCCAAGACCAGAAAGCGCGGCTGCTCCAGGGTTTCGAACATATGGGCGAACACCTGTTGCACGCCGGCCAGGCTGCGGACCTCGTTGAAGGGGTCTTTGAAGAAGGCCTGCTCGGTGTAAAGCCGACCGAGGCCGGCCACATCGGCCGGCTGCAGCTGCTCGAAGAAGTCGATCACCGCCTGCACGCGCGGGTCGGAATGCCTGATGCTCATAGTCCGGTCGCGCGTCGAACGGCGCGAAAGTAAAGGCCGTGGCCCAGATGACGCAAGAGCTTCAGCCAGAGGGTGAAGCGCTTGGGGAAATGAATCTCGAACTCGCCGCGGGCCCAGCCTTTGAGGATTTCCTGCGCGGCCTGATCGGCCGTGATCAGGGCCGGCATGGCGAAATCGTTTTGAGCCGTCAGCGGTGTGGCGACAAAACCTGGGTTGATGACCGAGACACCGATCTTCTCCGGCGACAGGTCCAGATACAGCGCCTCGGCCAGATGGCTCAGCGCCGCCTTGGAGGGGCCGTAGGCCAGGGACTTGGGCAGGCCGCGATAACCCGCCACGCTGGACACCAGGCTGATATGGCCGGGCTGCCCTTGGTGGGCCTGCAGCAGCATCTGTGGCAGCAGCGCTTGCAGCAGCTTGAGCGCGCCGACGTAATTGATGTCCAGGTGGCGCATCGCTTCATCCAGCGAGAACTGCTGGGCGCGCATGGGCTGGTAGTAGCCGGCGCAATAGAGGCAGAGGTCGATGCGGCCGTGGTTGCGCACGATCTGGCGCACCGCTTGCTGCAGCGCTTGCGCATCCATCACGTCGAGCGGCAGGGGCTGTGCGCCCGGATGTTGCGCGGCGAAGTCATTGAGCAGATCGGCCTGCCGGGCCGAGACGATCACGCGCGCTCCGGCGGAGTGGAGTGAGGCCGCCACCGCCCGGCCGATGCCGCTGGACGCGCCGACCAGCCAGACCGTGAGGCCGTGCCAGTCCTGGATCTTGGGGTTCAGTGACATCGCAGGCCGGTGCTCAGAGTTTCTGGAAGGACAAGGTCACCTCGCCCAGGGCGAAGCCGAACTTGCTCATCTTCGCCTTGTTGAGCAAGGTGCGCTCGTCCACCAGGTACATCCAGTCGTCGAACTGCACCTCGTAGACCGTGCCGTCGACCGGTAGCTTGAGCGTGTAAGCCCAGCGCAGCGCATTGCCGGCGGCCTGGCCTTGGGCCTGCCCCAGCACATCGGCTGCAGTGCCGGTGTAGCGACCCTGGCCCAGGTCCTTCAGGGTCCAGACCCGGCGCTCGCGCTTGCCGTCGCTGTACTCGAAGTCTTCCTCCAGCACGCCGGTGTCGCCTTCCCAGCGGCCCACCAGCTTGACGATGAAGCGGCGTTGCACCTTGCCGGCGCGGTCGGTGAAGATGCCGTGAGCGATCAGGGGGCCGTTGAAGTAACGGCGCAGGTCCAGGGTTGGCGTCTCTTTCGCATAGTCCTCGGGTTGGGGCGCCGAGGCGCAGCCAGCGAGCAAGCTCAGCGCGCCAGTGGCGGCGCCGGCCAGCAGCAGTCGGCGACGGGTTTGGGTCGTGTTCATGGCATGTCCTCCCCTTGCGGGCGTATCCAGTTGCGGTAAAGCAGTGCCGCAGCGGCCAGCTTGAGTAGGCAGGGCAGCAGGCAGTAAGACAGAGTCAAGGCGTTGAGTGCCTGGGCGTCGCGGGCGCCGGGCGTGTAGCCCAGTACTTGCAGCAGTGGCAGAGCCAGGCCAGCGGCCAAGGCCAGATTGAGCTTGTTGGCGGCGTTCCACCAACCGAAAAAGCTGCCCTCAGCGCGTGCATGCAAACCGGCACGCTGGATCACTCCGGCCAGCATGGCGCCGGGAATGGCCAGGTCCGCGCCCAGGGCGGCCCCGCTGGCCAGGCAGACCGCCACAAAGCCGGCCTGATCGCCTGCGCCCAGCGCCGCCGCCCAGGCGAACGCCGCCACGGCCAACACCATGCCCAGACCCCAGCTGCGCGCCTGGCCCCAGCGCGCCACCAGGCGCAGCCAGAGCGGCAGAGACAAGGCTGCGGCCAGAAAGTAGCAGGCCAAGTACAGGCCTTCGGCTTGCGGCGTTTGCAGCCGGTCACGCACAAAGAACAGCAGCAGCGTGGCCGGAATCGCTGCCGCGACCCCATTGAGCAGGAACACCGCCAGCAGGCGGCGAAAGCCACGGTAGGCCCAGACCTGCACAGGGCGGGCCTGGCTCGCTCGGCCGCCTGGGCTGGCCCTGGGTGCGATGCGCAGCAAGAGCAGGCTCAGGGCGAGGCAGAGCGCCAGCACGCCTGCGGTGCCGGCCAGGCCGATCCAGGCGGGCAGCAGGCTGGCGGCGATCACGCCGGCGAGAGCCAGGCCTTCACGCCAGGCCACCACCCGGGTTTGCTGGGCCGGGCTGCCGCCCAGGCGCGCGCCCCAGGTCTGGTGCATGACGCTGAGCAGGCTGTAGCCCGCGTAGCAGACCAGCAGAAAAGCGCCGCACCACAGCAGCAAGCCCTGCGGCTCGCGCAGCGGCGGGAAGAACAGGGCGTAGAAACCGCCGCCCAGGGCCGCTGCGGCCCCGGCCATCAGTGGCAGCACGCGGCGCGGGTGCTCGTTCAGCCAGCGGTCACAGAGGCGGCCGATCCAGGGGTCGACCAAGGCATCGAGCAGGCGTGCTGCCAGCAGCAGGGCGCCCAGCCAAGCCAGCGGCATGCCGTAGTTTTGGGCATAGTGGGCCGGCAGGCTGACGTAGAGCGGCAGGGCGACAAAGGCGAGCGGGAAACCCAGGCCGCCGTAGCGCAGGCCGGCCGCGCGGCCGCGGCCCAGGCCGGCGCTCAGGGTTTCAGCCTTCGCTGCGTGGGCCACGGTGTTCGCCACGCGCCTGGTTGCTGTCGGCCGGGCGTTTCAGGAGTTGCTCGCGCATGCCGGGCTCTGAGCTTTGTGGTGCCAGCCAGATGCCGCTGAACAGGCGCGCGAATTCGCTGTCGGCGATTTGCCGGCGCGGCTGGCTGTTGATGAAGAACTGCACGCCGCGCACCGGCTCGAACAGGCCGCTGATGCGGTCGCCGGCTTTGACGTCGGGGAAGGCAGCTTCCATCTCGCCCAGCCAGCGCTGGGCCTTGTCCTCGCTGATCTCGGCTTGGCGCCGCATCTCCACCAGCGAGCGTTTGGCGATCTCGCGCCCACTCAGGCTGCGGGCGTACTCCAGTTCCAGCGCCAGGGTCTGGCGCGCCCAGTTGTCCGCGTTCACGTGCTCCGACACCCAAAGCCGGATGTCGTAGATGCGCAGGCCGAAGAAACGCATCTGCGCCTCGGCTTGCAGGCGCAGCGCCTCCGGCACTTCGGCCGGACGTTTGCGCTGGGCCTGGGCCGGCAGGACCAGCAGCCCGGGCATCGCAAGAAGCAGGTGGCGGCGCTGCATGGTCTCAGCCCTCGCGCTGCAGGGTGAACTGCATCACATCGGTGTTGTCGGCGGCGAAGGCCGCTTCGCAGTAGGCCAGGTAGAACTCCCAGAGCCGCATGAAGCGGGTGTCGAAACCCAGCTCGCGGACCGGGCCCTCCTGGCGCAAAAAGGCTTCGCGCCACTGGTGCAGGGTGCGGGCGTAGTCCTGCCCGAAGGCCAGTTCATTGACCACGCGCAGACCGGCTTTGGCCGCGTGGGCGCGGAACTGAGTCGGGCTGGGCAGCATGCCACCGGGGAAGATGTACTGCTGAATGAAATCGCTCGAGCGGGCATAACGCTCGAACAGATCGTCACGGATGGTGATGGTCTGGATGCAGGCGCGGCCGCCGGGCTTGAGCTTGGCGGCCACGGTTTGGAAGTAGCCGTCCCAGTATTCACGACCCACGGCCTCGAACATCTCGATGGACACCACGGCGTCGAAGGCCGGGTCGGTGATGTCGCGGTAGTCCTGGAATCTCAGGTCTGCACCGTCGGCGAGCCCAGCGCGGGCCAGGCGTTCCTGCGCCCAGGCCAGCTGTTCGCTGGACAGGGTCACACCGGTCAAATGGGCGCCGAAGTCGCGCACGGCGGTCTCGGCCACGGCGCCCCAGCCGCAGCCGATTTCCAGCACGCGGCTGCCGGCGCCGACCTGGCATTCCTCCAGCGCGCGCCTCATCTTGGCGGCTTGCGCTTCGGCCAGGCTGCCCTGCCTTTCGCCGCCGAACCAGGCGCTGCTGTAATTCATGCTCTCGTCCAGCCAGAGCCGGTAGAAGGCATTGCCCAGGTCGTAGTGCGCGTGGATGTTCTTGCGGCTGCCGGCGCGGCTGTTGCGGTTGAGCAGATGCTTCACCCGGTGCAGCAGGGCGCCCCACCAAGAGCCGAAGATCACTTCGTCGAGTGCTTCGCGGTTGCGAACGAAGAGTTCGAGCAAGGCGCGCAGGTCGGGCGTGCTCCAGTGGCCGGCCACAAAGCTCTCGGCAAAGCCGATGTCGCCAGAGCGCAGGGCGGCGCTGCAGACGGCCCAGTCGCGGATGCGCAGGGCCGCGCGCGGCCCTTCACTGCCGCCGAAGTGAGCGCTGCTGCCGTCGGGCAATTGCACATCGAGGCTGCCCTGGCGCAGATGTCCGAGCAGGCGGAACACGGTGCGCGCGGCGGCTGGCGCGTCGCTGGGCAGGGTGATTCTTTGCGGGAGCGTGGTTGAGTTCATCGTGAGCAAGGCAACCTTCAGCGGGTCACCAGAGTTTCAGGGGCGGCGGGTTTGCCGAAGAAGGGCACGCGTTTGAGCGCCAGGCGCAGGGCTTGCCAGTGGATGCGCCAGACCAGCATCAGGCTCAGTGCCGGCATGGCAAAGAAGGCGGCCCGGGCGCTGGCCTCGCTGAGCGGCTGCAGCTGGCCGCTGACACTGGTCTGCAGCAAGGGCCCGGTTTCATCTTCATGGTCGATGCGGGCCACGGTGCGCGCGCCGCCTTGGCTGCTGTGCATGAAGCGAAAGCGATAGCCGCCGGCGACACGGCAAAACGGCGAGACATGGAAAACCTTGCGCGCCTGCAGCTCGCGTCCGTAGGCCAGGCCCTCGCCTTGCAGCAAATAGCAGTGGCGCTCGCCAAAGGTGTTGTTCACCTCGACGACGATGGCGGCCAGGCTGCCGTCGTGGCGCTGGCAGTACCAGAAGCTCACCGGCTTGAAGGCGTAGCCCAGCACGCGCGGGATGCAGTGCAGCCAGACCTCGCCGTCGGCATCGCTCACGCCCTCGCGCGCCAGCAGCTCGTCCAGCCAGGCGAGCGCGTCGGAGCCGCCTTCGCCGTGATCGGCGTCGTGGAAGCTGAGCCAGCCAAAGCCATTGCGGTGCAGGGCCGGGCAGGGCGCGGCGCGCAGCTGGCGCATCGGCAGCATCAGGAAATAGCTGCGGTAGGCGAAAGCATGGCGGCTGGGGCGCAAGCGGCTGTGGCGCACGACGCCACGGCCGATCAGGGCCTGCTGCGGCCAAGCCTGGGTGCCAGCAGCCCCTGCGCTCATGCCTTCTGCTCCGCCCAGCGCTGCGTCAGTGCCCGCGCCACGCCCAGGCCGGAGAGCAGGCCGTCTTCGTGGAAGCCGTAGCGCGTCCAGGCGCCGCAGAACCAGACCTGGCCGTCGCCCTGCATCTGCGCCACGCGGCCTTGCGCGGCCACGGCGGCGCGGTCGAACACCGGATGTGCATAGTCGAATTCACCGAGCACCTGGCTGGCCTTGGGCTCGCGCACCGGGTTGAGCGACACGACGACCGGCTGTTGCCAGGGCAGGGGCTGCAGGCGGTTGAGCAGGTAGTGCAGGCAAACGGTGCTTTGCTCGGAGCCGGGGCGGCTGCCGCCGTGTTCGTAGTTCCAGGCCGCCCAGGCGCGCTGGCGTTGCGGCAGCAGGCCGGCGTCGGTGTGCAGCACGGCGCGGTTGCGGTGGTAGGCGATGGCACCCAGCACCTGGCGTTCCAGCGCACTGGGCTGATCCAGCAGGCGCAGCGATTGGTCGCTGTGGCTGGCCATCACCACCGCGTCAAAGCGCTCGCTGCCGGCCTTGGAATGCACCAGCACGCTGCCGTCGGCCTGGCGGCTGACGGCTTGCACGGGGCAGTTCAGGCGCGTGTCGGCAATGCGGGGCAGCAGCTTGTCGACGTAGTGGCGGGCGCCGCCGCGCACGGTGAACCACTGCGGCCGGTTCGTCACCTGCAGCAGGCCGTGGTTGTGGCAGAAGCGGATCAAGGTGCTGATGGGGAAGCTCAGCATCTGCGCGGTGGGGCAGGACCAGATGCAGGCGACCATGGGCAGCAGGTACCAGTCGCGGAAGGCGGCGCTGAAGCGCTGCTCGTCGAGGAAGTCGCCGATGGGCTGGGCCAGGGCGCGCTCCTGGCCGCTGCGGGCCAGCTCGGTGCACAGGCGGTTGAAGCGGGTCAGGTCGCTGAGCATGCGCCAGAAGTCCGGCCGCAGCAGATTGCGGCGCTGGGCAAACACGGTGTTGAGATTGCTGCCGCTCCACTCGAGATCGCTGCCCGGCGCCTGCACCGAGAAGGACATATCGCTGGCGGCCACATCCACACCCAGCTGCTCGAAGAGCTGGATCAGCAGCGGATAGGTGCGCTCGTTGAAGACCAGGAAGCCGGTGTCGACGCCGTGGCGCTGGCCTTGCAGTTCGACATCGACGGTGTGGGTGTGGCCGCCGAAGTAGTCATTGGCCTCGAACAGCGTAACCCGGGCCTGCGAGCTCAGCGCCCAGGCGGCCGAGAGGCCAGCGATGCCGGAGCCGACCACGGCCACGCGGCGCGCGTTCGGGGGTAGGGCTTCGGGGAATTGCGGTGCGCCGAGTTGGCGCAACCATGGCAGCAAGTCAGCGGCGTGACCGTCGGCCGAGCCCGTAGCTTGGCGCAAAAGAAGAGGGCTTCCGGCCGTGCCGGAAGCCCCAGGAATAAAAGAAGTCGCAAGATGCCTCGAAGCCAACGAGGGAGGGAGGGAGGAGGAGGAAAACGGCTCCGAGATTTCAGCCCCTACACAGGGGAGATCTTGCGACTGGAATCGGTTGCATCGTACCGAAGTATTTGCCGGCGAGGAAGCCAAGACCGCCGTTTGCAAAGCTTTACAAACGTAGCGCCCACCCTGGGGCAAACGACTCAGGAGCTCTGTAGTTTGGGTAAAAAGCCCCGTATTGCTGTCGCCTGAAAAAGGGACAGTTTGCGGGTTGTAGGCAACAGAGTGGGACATGGCGCTGCGACAAAAAAGGCAAATAGTCAGTTGAACGTCAGGGTTTGGCGAGCAGGCGTTCCAGCTCCTGGGTGAAGGAATTGCCCAGCGGGTCGCTCATGGAGCCGAAGCTTTTGATCTCGCTACCGTCCCGCGCGATCAGATATTTGTGGAAATTCCACTTCGGCGTCTGTCCGGTGCGCTTGCCCAGATCGGCGTAGAGCGGGTTCAGTCCGCTCTGGCCGGCCTTGACCACCGATTTCGAAAACATCGGGAACTTCACATTGAAGGTGTTCTCGCAGAACTCGGCGATTTCCTTGTTGCTGCCGGGTTCCTGGCCGCCGAAGTCGTTCGAGGGGAAGCCCAGCACCACGAGGCCGCGTGCCGCGTAACGGTTGGACAGGGTCTCCAGCGCCTTGTACTGCGAGGTGAAGCCGCAGAAGCTGGCCGTGTTCACCACCAGCAGGACCTTGCCGCTGTATTGACACAGGGCCTGGGGCTTCTCGTCTTGCAGCCGCGGGAATTCGCGCTGCAGCAGCTCAGGACAAGCTGCGGCGGCAGATGCGGTCGGGCTGGCTGGGGCTGGCGCTGCTTGGGCTGGCGCACCCAGCAGAGCGGCGGAGAGGGTGCCGACCAAGGCACAGGCACCGAGCAGGCCGGGGCGGTGCTGTGGGCGATTGCAGGAGCGAGTGTCCATAGTTTGTCCTAGTCAAAACTTTGTTCTTTCACTATATTAGGCCATCTAGAGATTTTTGTCCTATGTTTGTCCAATACAAAGTTTGCGGTGATTGCATGAGCCTGGAGCCCCACTATGGTTGAGGCGCCGCCGAGTGCCGACTTGCATGCCGGCGCTGTGCCCGACGAGGTCGCGGCTGCTTTGACGCCGGCCCCTTCGGCTTGGCCCGGCATTGCCGCGGTGGAGCGCGACACCGGCATCAGCAAAGATACCTTGCGCATCTGGGAGCGTCGCTACGGGTTTCCTCAGCCCTCGCGCGACGCGCAGGGCGAACGGGTCTACCCGCCCGAGCAGGTGCAGCGTCTGCGTCTGCTCAAGCGTTTGCTTGATGCGGGCCACCGACCCGGGCGGATCGTGGCCGCCAGTGAGTCGAGCCTGCAGGACCTGCTGGGCCAGTCGCGCGGCGGGCCGGCCGAGGCCAGCGCTGCCGCCGCCCATGGCATCGACCTGCAGGAGTTCTTGCGCTTGTTGCGCCGCCATGAGGTCCAGGACATGCGCCGCCAGCTGGCTCAGGGCCTGCTGCGCCTGGGTCTGGGCGCCTTTGTGCGTGAAGTCGCGGCGCCGCTGACCGTCATGATCGGCGAGGCCTGGATGCGCGGCGAGCTCGAGGTGTTCGAGGAGCATTGCTACAGCGAGTCCTTGCAGCAGGTGCTGCGCCAGGCCATTCAGGCGATTCCGCCGCTGGCCCTGGGCGAGCGGCCGCGGGTCCTGCTCAGCACCTTGCCGGGCGAGCCGCACGGCCTGGGCCTGCTCATGGTCGAGGCCTTGCTGGTCTTGGAGGGTTGCCAATGCCTGTCCCTGGGCGTGCAGACGCCCGCCAGCGAGCTGGTCAAGGCGGCCAGAGCCCATGGCAGCGATGTGCTGGCCTTGAGCTTCAGCGGCCTGCTCAGTGCCGGTCAGGTGCAGCGCCAGCTGCGTGAGCTCCGCGCCGAGTTGCCCGAGGGCCTTGCGCTCTGGGCGGGCGGCCGCGCGGCGGCCTTGCAAAAGCGCGCTCCTCTGGCGGGTCTGCAGCATCTGACCGAGCTGGAACAACTGGCCCCAGCGGTGGCCGATTGGCGCCGGACGCATCAGCTGCCGAAGCCAGAAAACACCTGAAGCCCTGCGACAAGCGCGTGAAGACCAGGGGCCGCTGCGGGCCATGCCTGCCAAACGGTCTATGGCTTGTCATACTCAGTGCATAAGCTCGCCAGAGCAAACGAGGATCGATGATGCTTTACCCGGAACTTTTCAAGCAGCTGGAAGCGGTGCGCTGGAATATGGACAAGGACATCCCCTGGGATGCCTTCGACCCCGGCCTGCTCAGCGATGACCAAGCCCGCACCATCAAGATGAACGCCATCACCGAGTGGGCGGCGCTGCCGGCCACCGAGATGTTCCTGCGCGACAACAAGGACGACAGCGACTTCTCGGCCTTCATGAGCGTCTGGTTCTTCGAGGAGCAGAAGCATTCCCTGGTGCTGATGGAATACCTGCGCCGTTTCCGCCCGGACATGGTCCCCACCGAAGCGGAGCTGCATGAGGTGCGCTTCGACTTCGACCCGGCCCCGCCGCTGGAAACCTTGATGCTGCATTTTTGCGGCGAGATCCGGCTCAACCACTGGTACCGCCGCGCCGCCGAGTGGCACACCGAGCCGGTCATCCGTGCCATCTACGAAACCCTGGCCCGCGACGAGGCTCGCCATGGCGGCGCCTATCTGCGCTATATGAAGCGTGCCATGGTCAAGTTTGGCGATGAGGCACGCGCCGCCTTTGCCAAGGTCGGCGTCCTGATGGCCAGTGCGCGCCGCACCGCCCAAGCCCTGCATCCCACCAATCTTCATGTGAACGTGCAGCTGTTCCCGCGCGATACCATCCAGAGTCGCCTGCCCGACCCCGAGTGGCTGGAGCATTGGCTGGACAAGCAGATCCAGTTTGATTCGGTCTGGGAAAACAAAGTGGTCGAGCGCATCCTTCACAACATGAGCTTGCTGATGGAGCGCAGCTTCGCCAGCGTGCAGGAACTGAATCGCTACCGCAAGGAGATGGCTGGTGCTGTGGCGTCCGCCGCCTCTGCGGCTGCCGCCGCTGCGGGTGGTCTTGGCGGCGCCCAGGCTGCGACCTGAGACCCCGCCTTGGCCTGAACGGCCGCCATAAAAAAGCCCGCCAATTGGCGGGCTTTGTCTTGGGGCGCCGAGCTTTCGGCAGCCGGCTCAGTGAGAGTTGCGGCGATGCAGGATCAGCAGGGCGAAGCAGATCGCTGCCACCACCAGGCCGCCGATGAAGTGAGGCGAGGCGGTCTGCGCCAAAGCTTCTGCGGCATCGCGAGAAGCCCAGCCCAGCACATCGCCGACGCCCTTCAGTTCGATCTGCACCGAGGGGTTCTTGTCGCCGATCAGGTGCATGGAATCAAAGAAGGCCGAACCGGCGCCCGTCACTTGTTCGCCCAGGAGCTTCCAGACGATGGGGTTGCCGTACACCTCTTTCAGAGTGATGCCGGTGGCCACCACGGCCGTGATGACGGCAGGCACGCCCCAGCGCTTGAGCCAGGCCGCGGCCACCATGAAGATCATGAAGATCGGCGCCATCCAGAGCGTGAACAGCACCGTGCCCAGGGCCAGGCGGGCCAGCACGGCCAGGGCCGGCAGCACCAGCTGGAACCAGGACACCTGCAGCCAGATGCCGAAGCCGCCCAGCTTGAGCGTGATGGCCAAGGCCATCACCAAGCCCGACAACATGCCCACGCACAGGGCCAGGCCGAGCACGAACAAGGTGTGCATGAACAAGGTGGCGACGAGGCTCTCGCTGTGGCTGGCCGGCAGGGACAGCCAGAACTCGATCGAGCGGTCCTGGTGGTCACGTCGGGCCAGGCCGGGCAGCGAGAAGCCGGTCATCAGCAGAGTGATGCCCCAGACCGCCAGCATGGTCAGTGCGATCACGGCGCCGGCCAACTCGGTGGCCGGCAGATCTCGGGCCTCGCCCAGCTGCACGCCGCCAAAAGGCAGAGCGACCAAGGCGATCACAGGCAGGATCAGCATGGCGATCAGCCAGCCCATGTGGTGCTGCATCCATTCGCGTTGCAGCAGGGTCTTGAAGCGAGTTTGGAAATGTGTAGACATGATGGTGATTTCCTTGGGCTTGCTTTCAGTCTTGACGGGCACGCAGCTCGGGCTTGCGCGTCAGGGCCATGAACAGATCGACCAGGCTGGGTCGGAAGCGTTGGCCCAGGGCCTGCAGATGCTCGGGCGGCTCGCCGTCGAAGAGCGCGGCCGGTCGGCCTTGCTGGCGGTAGCGCAGCAGCGGGTGGGCCGAGGCCACCGCGTCCGCGGCCGAGGCGTCGTGCGACAGGGCGACGAAACGCGAGTCCATGGCCTCCAGGCTGATGTTGAGCACCAGCTTGCCCTCGTCCAGCATCATCACGTCGCTGAGCAGGGTCTCGATCTCCTCGACCTGGTGGGTCGAGATGATCACGCTGCGCTCGCCGTCGCACCACTCGTCGATCAGCATCTCGTAGAAGCTCTTGCGTGACATCACGTCCAGGCCGAGCGTAGGCTCGTCCAGGATCATCAGCTTCGTGTCGATGGCGGCGATCAGCGCCAGGTGCAGCTGGGTGACCATGCCCTTGGACAGACTCTTGACCTTGTCCTGCGTGCCCACGCTGGTGCGCTTGAGCAGGGTGCGAGCGCGCTCGGCCGAGAACCGGGGCTGCAGCCCGCTCATCAGCGTGATCAGCTCATGCACGCGTGCCCAGCGCGGCAGCACCGCCACATCGGGGATGTAGGACAGCGACTCCAGCAGTTCGCCGCGCTGATTGCGCGGGTCCAGGCCCAACACCTTCAGCTCGCCCGTGCCGCCGATCAGGCCCACCATGGCCTTCATCAGCGAGGTCTTGCCGGCGCCGTTGTGGCCCAGCAAGCCGACCACGCGGCCCTTGGGAATGCTGAAGCTGATGTTGTCGACGGCGGTCTTGCGGCCATAGCGAAGGCTGAAGTCGCGGGCTTCGATGAGGTGGCTCATGGTCGGCGTGGAGGTGAAAGTGGTCGAAGAAGGGGTCGGGCTGGCGATTGTGGCGTTCATGTTCATTTCGCCTCCCAGTTCAAATCTTGGGCGCTCAAGCCCAAGCGGCGCAGCTTGTCCCGCAGCTGCGGCCATTCGGTGTGCAGGAACTGTTCGCGCTTGGCCTGCAGCAGGCGTTCGCGGGCGCCGCTGCGCACAAACATGCCCAGGCCGCGGCGGCTCTCGATCAAGTCAGTGTCGACCAGGGCCTGCAGGGCGCGGGTGACCGTCAGGGGGTTGATCACATACTGGCTGGCCAAGTGGCGCACCGAAGGCAGAGCCTCGCCTTCGGGCGGTGAACCATCCAGCAATTGCACGGCCAGGCGATCGGCCAACTGCTGGTAGATGGGAGCTGAGTCGTTCCAGGTTTGCATATCGGTGAAGGCCGAAGCCGGTGTGTTGCTGATGTAGCACACCATAACAAGGCCACCGGGGCGCCCCAAGCCGGGCGCGACAGACTGCAAAAACGGGGGGATGAAGCGGAGCCGTGACGCCTGTCAGTTGGCGCTGAGTTCAGAACTGCATGCGCTGCACTTGAAACTCGGCTGCGGCTGCGGCTGCGGCTACGTCAGTGCTCAGGCGTGGCTGCAAGTCCTTGAGCCAAAACACTTTTCTTCATGCGGCGCAGATACCTTCGTTTACGGGCTCGCTACCGCGTAGCCACGGCACGTGCGCCAGTCTCGAAAACTGGTTTGGGTGCCGAATGGGTTCCGTGCGCTTGAGTTTCCCCTGCTGAGCCTCCTACGATGGCGACACCTTGGAGCCCAGCTTCGATTCAATTGGCGGCAAGCTCCTCCCGGATTTCGTGCTTGCCGACTTGCTAGGAGCTCTCAGCGTGAACTGTCCAGCTTGGGGTCCAGCGCGTCGCGCAGGCCATCGCCCAGGAGGTTGAAAGCCAGCACGGTCAGGAAAATGGCGATGCTGGGCATCAGCGCGATGTGTGGCGCGTTGACCATGTCGGAGCGTGCTTCGTTGAGCATGGCACCCCACTCGGGCGTGGGCGGCTGGGCGCCCATGCCCAGGAAGGACAGGCTGGCCGCCGTGATGATGGACACGCCGATGCGCATCGTGATGAAGACGACCACGGTCGACACGGTGCCGGGCAGGATGTGGCGGGTGATGATGGTCCAGTCCGATGCGCCGATGCTGCGCGCCGCCTCGACGTAAGTGAGGTGCTTGAGCGCCAAGGTATTGCCGCGCACCAGCCGCGCGAAGGTCGGTATCGAGTAGATGGCCACGGCGAGGATCACATTGCCCATGCCGCCGCCTAGGATGGCGACGATGCCGATGGCCAGCAGGATGCCCGGGAAGGCCAGCAGCACATCGCAGCTGCGCATGATCAAGCGCTCCCACCAGCCCTCGTAATAGCCCGCCAGCAGGCCCAGCGTGGTGCCGAGCACCGAGCCCACCAGCACCGAGACCAGGCCCGCCACCAGCGAGACCCGAGCGCCCATCAGGATACGGCTGAAGATGTCGCGGCCCAGGGCATCCACGCCCAGCCAATGCTCGGCGGAAGGGGTGGCGTTGATGCGGTCGTAGTCGAAGTAGTCTTCGGCGTCGTAAGGAACGAGCCAGGGCGCAGTGAGTGCCATCAGCCCGAGCAGCAGCACGAAGATGAGCGCTGCGACGGCCACTGGCTGGCGCTTGAACTTGCGCCAGAACTCGCTGGCGGGGGTGCGAACTTGAAGAGTAGTCACTTGTAGCGAATCGTCGGGTTGATGACGCCGTAGAGCACGTCGACCACCAGGTTGATCAGAATGAACTGCATTGAGAACAGCAGCACCTCGGCCTGGATGACCGGGTAGTCGCGCATCTCGACCGCATCCACCAGCAGGCGGCCGAGGCCAGGCCAGTTGAAGACTTTCTCGACCACGATGGAGCCGCCCAGCAGGAAACCGAACTGCAAGCCCATCATGGTCACCACCGGGATCAGCGCATTGCGCAGTGCGTGCTTGAGCACCACCTGTCGCTCGGGCACGCCTTTGGCGCGGGCGGTGCGGATGTAGTCCTCGTGCAGCACCTCGACGAAGGACGCGCGGGTGAAGCGTGCCATCACCGCGGCCACGCCTGCGCCCAGGGTCAGCGAGGGCAGGATGTAGTGCCGCCAGCTCTCTGCACCTACCGTGGGCAGCCAGCCCAGGCCGACGGCGAAAACCGTGATCAGCAGCAGGCCCAGCGCAAACGAGGGGAAGGAGATGCCCGAGACCGCCAGCGCCATGCCCAGGCGGTCGGGCCAGCGATTGCGATTGACGGCCGCCACGATGCCTATGCCCAAGCCGATTACAACCGACCAGCCCATCGCTGCGAGGGTGAGCCAGAAGGTGTAAGGAAAGCGGTCGGCCAGTTCGTCGATGACGGGCCGCTTGGTGCGGATGGAGTGGCCGAAATCTCCCTGCAGCACGCCGCCAATGAAGCGCATGAACTGCTTGTGCATGGGCTGGTCCAGCCCCAGGTCCCGGCGCACCAGCTCGACGGTCTGCTCGTCAGCCTCAGCGCCGGCCGCCAGCCGCGCCGGGTCGCCCG
Source organism: Paucibacter sp. DJ2R-2 (assembly GCF_025717675.1). Taxonomy (GTDB): domain Bacteria; phylum Pseudomonadota; class Gammaproteobacteria; order Burkholderiales; family Burkholderiaceae_C; genus Paucibacter_A. The sequence goes on along the minus strand of NZ_JAJIRT010000001.1, from coordinate 849,149 downwards.
GCAGCAGATGCACGAAGAAGAACACCAAGACCGCGACGATCAGCAAGGTGGGCAGCACGCCCAGCAGTCGCTTGAGGATGTAGGCGGTCACGGTTGCAGCTCGACGTTTTCGAAGTGGAAAGAGTTGTCAGGCATCTGGAAGATGCCACTCAAGCCCTTGGCTTTGGCGTAGGCCACTTTGCGCGTTACGAGGAAAGCCCAGGGTGCGTCCTTGTGCACCAGTTCCTGCGCGCTGCGGTAGGCGCTGGCCTTGGCTTCGCGTTCCGAGGTGTTCAAGGCCTGTTGGAGCAGGTCATCGAGCGCCGGGTTGCTGTAGTAAGCGAAGTTCTGCAGCCGAGGCGGCTGCGCCTCGGTGGCGAACAGCGGCCGCAGCCCCCAATCGGCCTCGCCTGTGGACGATGACCAGCCCGCGAAGTACAGCCGCACACCCGCCTCGGCTGGGTTCTGCACGTTTTCCAGTTGCTGCACACGTTGGCCGGTCTCCAGCAACGTGATGCGCACCTTGATGCCCACCTGGGCCAGCTGCTGCTGCAGGAATTGCGTGGCCTTCTGCGCGGTGCTGTTGTTGCTGGCCCAGAGCTCGGTCGTGAAGCCGCCCGGGTAGCCCGCCGCCTTGAGCAGTTCGCGCGCTTTGGCCGGGTTGTGATCGTAGCGACCCACCTGGGCTGCGAAGTCTACGCCGATCGGCACCGGGCCTTCAGCCGCGGTAGCAAAGCCCGAGTAGACGACCTTGGCCAGCGCGGGCTTGTTGATCGCGTAGTTGATGGCGTGGCGCACGCGCACATCGTCGAAGGGTTTGACCCGCGTATTCATCGACAGGTACTGAGCAAAGATGCCCGGCCCGCTGATCATGTCGAGCTTGGGATTCTTCGCCAGGTTCTCGGCTTGCTCGAAGGGCACGGGCGCGGTGAAGTGGGCCTCGCCGGCCTGCAGCATGGCAGTGCGGGTGTTGCTGTCGGTGACCGGGCGCCAGACGATGGCGTCGATCTTGGGCAGACCTGGCTTCCAGTAGCTGGTGTTCTTGGCCACACGCACGTAGTCGGGCTGCTTCCACTCGACGAACTTGAACGGACCGGTGCCCACCGGGTTCAGGCCGATCTGCTTGCCGTGCTTGGTCAGCGCTGCCGGCGAGATCATCACGGCCGACGGGTGTGCCAGCTGGTTGATGAAGGCCGAGAACGGGCGTTTCAGTGTGACGCGCACCGTGCTCTCGTCCACCACGGTTGTGCTCTCGATGTTGCTGAAGAGGTTGAAACGCTTGAGTTTGTTCTCTGGGTTGGTGACTCGGTCGAACACGACCTTGACGGCGGCCGCGTTGAAGTCGCTGCCGTCGTGGAACTTGACGCCACGCCTGAGCTTGAAGGTGTAGACCAGACCCGCCTTGGACACCTCGTGGCTGAGCGCGAGTTCGGGCACGACCTTGAGGTCCTTGTCGAAGGTGTAGAGCCCCTGGTAGAAGGACTTGCAGACCGAAAGGTCGAGGGTGATGTTGGTGTCGTAGGGGTCCAGCGACGCCAGGGTGTTCTCGATGGCAAAAACGGCGGTCTTGCCTTGCGCAAGTGCGGATGCGACGGCACCGGTGAGTGCCAGTACCACTAGCGTGCGGCGGGCGAATGCAAAGTTCATCAGGGAGCTCCGTGAATGTTCAGGCCGTCAGCCCGACGGCGTGGCGGGCGACGAAGTGCTGGTAGCCGACGACCACCAAGGGGGCGACGACGGGTGGATCGTTGAGGTCGCGCAGGGGGCTGGGCAAGTCGCCTGCGGCCAGCTCGCCCCGGGTGCGACGCCGGCTTGGGTCAGCCACAGGTACGGCGGCCATCAGTCGGCGTGTGTAGGGATGCTGCGGGTTCTCGAACACTGCGCGGCGCGGGCCGATCTCGACGATCTGTCCCAGGTACATCACCGCCACCCGGTGGGCCACCCGCTCCACCACGGCCATGTCGTGCGAAATGAACAGGTAGGACAGCCCCAGTTCGGCCTGTAGGTCCAGCATCAGATTGACGATCTGCGCCCGTATCGAAACATCAAGCGCCGAGACGGCCTCGTCCGCGACGATCAACTTTGGGTTCAGCGCCAGTGCCCGCGCGATGGCGAGGCGCTGGCGCTGGCCGCCGGAGAACTCATGTGGGTAGCGGTCGGCGGCTTCGGCCGGCAGACCTACACGCTGCAGCAGCCACTGCACCCGTGCTTGGGCCTGCTCGGCCGTGGCGAGCTTGTGGATGTACAGCGGCTCGGCAATCGAGAAGCCCACGGTCAGACGCGGGTCCAGCGACGCGAAGGGGTCCTGGAAGATCATCTGAATGTCGCGCCGTAGCGGCTGCATCGCCCGGCGTGACAGCTTGGCGAGGTCCTGGCCATTGAACAGGATCTGCCCAGCCTGGGCGTCCACCAGCCGCATCAGACTGCGCCCGGTGGTGGACTTGCCGCAGCCCGACTCGCCCACGAGGGCCAAGGTCTCGCCGGCACGCAGCTCGAAGCTGACCTGTTCGACCGCGTGCACGCGCTTGCTGACCCGGTTGAAAAAGCCCGTACGCACGTCAAAGCGCGTGGTCAGACCCTCGACCTTCAGCAGCAGCTCGCCCGGCGGGCGCGACTGCACCTGCACAGGGGCCATGTCGCCGGCCGCGTCCATCAGCGCGATGCTGGCCGGCGCTTCGCTGCCAGCCATGGCGCCGAGCGTCGGCACGGCAGCGAGCAGGGCCCGCGTGTAGTTGTGCTGCGGCCGGGCGAACAAGGCGCGCGTTTCGCCTTCCTCGACCTTGTCGCCGCGCAACATGACGACAACGCGATCCGCGCTCTCGGCCACCACACCCATGTCGTGGGTGATCAGCATCACACCCATGTCCAGCTCCTGCTGGAGGGTACGGATGAGTTGCAGGATTTGCGCCTGCACGGTGACGTCCAGTGCCGTGGTGGGTTCGTCGGCGATCAGGAGGCTGGGCTTGCAGGCCAGCGCCATCGCGATCATGACGCGCTGGCGCATGCCGCCCGAGAGCTGGTGCGGGTGGCGCGTGAGAACCTGCCGCGCGGCCGGGATGCGCACCATCTCCAGCATGCGCAGGGCCTCGGCCAGCGCGGCGGTGTGGCTCAGCCGCTGATGGATGCGCAAGGCCTCGGCAATCTGCTCGCCGACGGTGAACACTGGGTTCAGCGAGGTCATCGGCTCCTGAAAAATCATCGCGATGTCGGCACCACGGATGGCACGCATGCGGGCCGCGTCGGCCCGAGCGAGGTCGAGTGCGTCGCCCTGGCGTGGCTGGAAGTGGATGGCGCCCGCGTCGATGCGTCCGCCACCCTGCTCGATCAAGCGCATCAAGGCCAGCGAGGTGACCGACTTGCCCGAGCCTGACTCACCGACGATGGCGAGGGTCTCGCCCGCACCGACCTGAAAGCTCAGATCGCGCACCACCTGCGAGCGGCCGGCCTCGGTCTGAAAACTGACGCACAAGCCCTCGACCTGTAGGACGGGCGGCTTCATGGCTGGGCTTCCTTGTAGATGGCCACCACCGGCGCCTCGCCCACGCGGGCGAAACCGCGGTACATGCCCTCGGTGTTGAAGGGCATGCAGACCTCGCCGCTGGCAGCGATGGCGATCAGCCCGCCCTGTCCGCCCAGGGCCGGCAGCGTCTGCATGACGACTCGCTCTGCGGCCTCGGCCAGCGGCAGGCCGGCATAGGCCATCAGGGTAGAGACATCGTGCGCCGCCAGCGCGCGCATGAACGGCTCGCCCGTGCCGGTGCACGAAATCGCCACCGTGGCGTCATTGGCATAGCAACCCGCACCGATCAGAGGCGTGTCGCCCACCCGGCCTGCCTGCTTGTTGGTCATGCCGCCCGTGGAAGTGGCGGCGGCCAGGTGTCCGGCGTCGTCTAGCGCGACGGCGCCCACGGTGCCGAACTTCTGGCCCTCGTCCAGTGGCGCGTTATCGGTGTTGATCACGGCGGCCTGCCCGTCATGATCGAGCACCACCCCGGCGGCCAAGGCCTGCGCCAGCCGCAATTGCTGGAGCCGCTGCGGCGTGCCGAACCAGCCGTGGGGCACCTGCTCCAGTCCCTGCCGGGCCGCGAACAGATCGGCCGCCGGGCCCACGAACATCACATGCTCGCTGTGTTCCAGCACAGCACGGGCGGCCAGCACCGGATTGCGAGTGGTGCGCAGGCCCGCGACAGCACCGGCTCTCAGGCCGTCGCCGGCCATCACGCAGGCGTCCAACTCGTGTGTGCCGGCGGCGGTGTAGACCGCGCCCCGGCCAGCGTTGAACAGCTCGCATTCCTCCAGCGCCCGCACGGCCTGCACCACCACATCCAGGGCGCTGTCTCCGCGCTGAAGCTGCAGCTGGCCCGCCCGCAGGATGCCCTCCAGCGCATTCGTGTATTGCGCAGCAGCCTCCGGGCTCATGGCGCTGCGCAGCAAGGTACCGGCGCCGCCGTGGATGGCCAGCACGGGGCGGCCACGTGCTGTCGCAGTCGCTTCGTGGGAAAGGGTCTCACTCATCTGCAAGGTGGGCTCCGAGGTCATGTGTTGGAATTTCAATTCCACATAAAACTATTTATGAAACTCATTCTTTCACACTGGAAGGCTTGCTGTCCATCGGGGAAGTTCAGCCCCGCTGCGTCGTGAGGGCTGTTGTCTGGCGCGTTTTCTTCTATGAAAAGCTGGCATTTCAGTCTGGATTCTTCAGTGCCGATCCTCGTTTTCCCTAGTTAGAAATACATTTCCACATTTGCGCTTAAGTGAAATACTGTTATCAAGCACAGACCCGGGGCTGCCTCGCCGAGTCCCGCGAAGCTTGGTCAATTGCCCCGTGCTGCCGCATGCACCTGCGGCCACGAACCCTCTCTTCTTTAAAGGAAGCCCCATGCCCCAACACCTGCACCTACACCAGCCCGCTCTCACTTGCCTGGCACGCGCCCTGAGGCTCGCCCTGGGCGCCGCCACCTGCCTCGGTTTGGGCCAGCAAGCCCTCGCGCAAGAGGACGGAACCAAGTTGATGCGTGTCGAGATCACCGGCACTTCGATCAAGCGCCTGGATGCCGAAACCGCGCTGCCGGTGCAGGTGATCAATCGCGAAGCAATTGAAAAGAGCGGCGTGACCACGGCCGAGCAGTTGCTCGGGCAACTCGCCGCCAACGTCGGTGCCATCGAGGAGAAGGCGCAGAACACCGACACGCAGAAGAACAGCGGCTTCTCCGGCGCCAACCTGCGCGGTTTGGGTGTCAGCTCCACGCTGGTACTGCTCAACGGCCGGCGCATGGCGAACTACGCCTTCGGCGGCCAGGGTGTGGATCTCAGCAGCATCCCCTTGGCCGCGCTGGAGCGCGTGGAGGTGCTCAAGGACGGCGCATCGGCGACCTACGGCGCCGATGCCGTGGGCGGCGTCATCAACTTCATCACCCGCAAGGACTACCAGGGCGCCCAGATCTCCGGTCGGCTCGGCGGCTATGACGAAGGCGGCGGCAAGCGCAAGCAGCTCAGCGCCTCGGCAGGCTACGGCGATCTGGTCAGGGACGGCTACAACGTCTTCGGTGCTTTGCAGGCGCAGAAGAGCGCTCAGTTGCGCGCCTCACAACGTGAATGGGCCAAGACGGCGCTGCGCCCCGATGTGGGCAGTGTTGGCACCTCCACGACCAACTTTCCCGCCAACCTGTTCACCACATCCGCAGCCTCGTCGCTGATCGGCAGCGTGGACACCAATGGCGGCAAGTGCTCGCCACCGACCAGCGTGTTCAGCGGTGGCTTCTGCAATTTCGACTATCAGGCCACGGCCGACTTGGTGCCGGAGGCAAGCAAGGTCAATGGCTTCGCACGTGGTGTCGTGGCACTGAACGCGAACAACTTCCTGTTCGCGGAAGCGGCTCACTCCACCAACGAGGCCGAATACCGCATTTCGCCGGCCACCTTCACCAGCTACCGCCTGACCGCCACGGGCCCGCGCATCTCGCTGACCTACCCGAAGAACGGCCCCTTCTTCCCCAAGACCTACACCAGCCTCACCGGCCAGGTCTTGCCCACGCCCAACACCAAGGACATCTTCGTCTCGGTACGGCTGCTGCCGCTGGGCCAGCGTGAGCGCGTGCAGGAGACGACGCAAAGCCGCTATGTCTTCGGTGCCGAAGGCGAGATCGCTGGTTGGGACTACAGCGCCGCGTTCAACCATTCGGTCTCCAAGGCAACCGAGCAGTACAACAACGGCTTCGTCTACGGCAACAAGCTGGGCCCGTTGATCACGTCGGGCGTCGTCAACCTCTGGGGCGACAACACGCCGGAGGTGATGGAACAGCTGCGTGCCACTCAGGCCAATCATGTCGCCGGCCGCACCGGGCGGGCCGTGTCGGACAGCATCTCCGGGCATGCGTCCAAGGAGGTCTACCAACTGCCGGCGGGTGCGCTGGCGCTGGCTGCGGGCTTCGAGCTGCGGCGCGAGAAGCTGACCGACATCCAGTCGGACGAAGCCAAGTCGGGCTTGCTCAACAACATCACGTCTTCGCCCGACACGCGCGCTGAGCGCAAGGTCAAGGCGGTGTTCGCCGAAGTGCACATGCCCATCGCCAAGGGTCTGGACGCCGACCTTGCGGTGCGCCATGACCGCTATGACAGCGGTGACATTGGCAACAGCACCAACCCCAAGTTCAGCCTGCGCTGGCAGCCGGTCAAGGCGTTTCTGCTGCGATCTTCCGTCGGCACGGGCTTCCGTGCGCCGTCACTGGCCGACGTGAGCGCGTCGGGCGGGCTGAGTTCCAGCTCCAATTTCTACAGTGATCCGCTGCGCTGCGTCAACGGCGTCGGTCCCGGCTGCAAGCCTGGCCCCATCCCGATCCGCTCGGGCGGCAACCCCTTCCTCAAGCCCGAGACTTCCAAGCAGGCTTCGCTGGGTGCCGCCTTCGAGCCCGGCATGGGCGTGCTTGCCACGGTCGACTACTGGCGCATCCAGAAGGACGATGTCATCTCGCAGCTGAGCGAGAGCCTGATCGGCTCCAACTTCGCCTACATCAGTCGCTATGTGACCCGTGACCCCGCCGACCCAGCCTACCCCGGCCTGCCCGGGCAGATCAGCGAAATTCTGCTGCCGGTGGATAACCAGGGCGTGCGCCGCATCAGCGGGCTGGATCTGGCGCTGACGCACCGTGGTAACTTGGGCGCGTACGGCCGCTTGCGCTCGTCGATCAGCGGCACGCTGCTGCTCAAGAGCGAGGAGCAGCTCGTCAAGGGTGGCGAGGTGAGCGATGTGCTGGGCAAGTACGCCAATCTCTACCCGACGCCGCGCTGGAAGCACCAGATCTCCATCGACTGGTCCCTTGGCGCGTGGAACGTCGTCGCGGTCAACCAGTTTCAGTCGCACTACCGCGACGCCTTCGCCAGCATGCCGGCGGCTGCCGACGGCTTTGTCGCCAGCGTGGCCCACGGCACAGCGGGTTCAACATCCAAGAACGTGGCCTCACACAGCACGTACAACTTGCAGGGCAGCTACACGGGTCTCAAGAACCTGCGTCTGACGGCCGGAGTGACCAATTTGTTCAACAAGGCACCGCCAACCTCCAACCAGAGCGGCTATTTCCGAGGTTTTGACCAAAGCGTCGATGCGACCGGCCGTTTTGGCTATGTCAGCGCGACCTACACGCTGAAGTGAGCCCTGCCGTGACCCGCTCTCTTCAAGCTCCGGCGGCGGTGGTGATGGTGCGCCCGCACCATTTCCACCCCAACCCGCAGACCGCAGCCGACAACAGCTTCCAGTCGCAGGCCGCGCAGGCCGACGCCGAGCTGCTGGCGGCCCAGGCGCGCGACGAAGTCACGGCTGTCGCCGCCAGCCTGCAGGCGGTGGGTGTCACCGTGCATCTCTTCGAAGACCACGGCGAGCGCGACACACCCGACGCGGTCTTCCCCAACAACTGGTTTTCCACACATGCCGGCGGGCATGTGGCGGTTTATCCGATGTACTCGTCCAACCGCCGCCGCGAGCGCCGGGCCGATGTGATCGAGATGCTGAAGGCGCGCTACCGCGTTCAGGACGTGATCGACTACTCGGGGCTGGAGGCTGACGGCCTGTTTCTGGAAGGCACCGGCGCCATGGTGCTGGACCATGTGGAGCGCGTGGCCTACACCGCCCGCTCCAACCGCGCCGACGCGGTGGCACTGGAGCGCTTTTGCACGCACTTCAACTTCGAGCCCATGGCCTTCACGGCGACCGACTCGGCCGGGCAGGCGGTTTACCACACCAACGTCATCATGTGCATTGCCGGCGCCTTCGCGCTGGTGGCGCTGGAGATGATCCCGGACCCGCAGCGGCGCGACGAGATCGCCGCGCGGCTGCGCGATTCGGGCCGCGATGTCATCGCGCTGAGCGAGGCTCAGATCAATGACTTCGCCGGCAACGCACTGGAGTTGATGGGCCGCGACGGCCCGGTGCTGGCCTTGTCGAGCCGTGCCGCGGCGGCCTTGTCGGCCGAGCAGCGGCAGGTCATCGAGCGCACGACGCGGCTGCTGCCGTTGTCGGTGCCCACCATCGAGCTGGCTGGCGGGTCGGTTCGCTGCATGCTCGCCGGCATCCACCTGACGCCGCGCTGAGGAGGCGGTAGGGCGGTTCACACGGGTCGAGCGCCGGGCCGCCCCAAGCCGGCCCGCTTGGCGATGTGCGGGCTGCTCAATGCCGCTCGTATCGCTGCCCCCCCGGGGGGGACCTATTGGGCTTGCCCGCGTTCAGCGTGGCAAGGCCGGTCGAGGGGCGTGCACTCTAAGCGCGCAGCTGCGATGCGATGGACTCGGTCAGTTCGGCGGCCAGGCTGACCGCCGCCGGGTTGCGCCGCATCACCTCACCCACCAGAGCTTCGCAGAGCAGCTGCACTGCCACATAGCTGGATGGCAGCATCGGATGCGCCGCCGACGCCAGCAAGCGCAAGTCGGCCTCGTTGGCCAGCGGTGCTGCGTGCGAATCGATGATGGCCAGAACCTGGGCGCCGCGCTCGCGGGCATAACGAGCCAGGTTGGCGGTGTCGCGCGAGTAACGCGGCACGCTGATCGCCACCAGCACATCACCCTTGCCGATGTTGCTCATGCGGCTGGCGCTCTGCTCGGTGCCGCCACTGGTGCTCAATGCGGTCACGGCTTGGCTGTAGGGTGTCAGCGCATCAGCCAGCCAGCCGCAGACATGGGCGGTCAGACCGAAGCCCAGCACGTAGATGCGCCCCTTGGTGCACAGCAGCTTGGCGGCGGTGGCGATGTCCTGGGGGGTGTTGTCGCGGAGCAGCTGCTCGGCATTGGCGCGACCCATCGCGACATACTGCGCGAAGGGGTCCACCCGGCCGCGCTGCTGCTCATCGCGTAGCTTTTGCACTGGGTCAATGGTCTCGCGCATGACGAGGGCCAGGTCCGCCTTCAGCTCGGCGAAGCCGGGATAGCCGGCGGTGCGTGCGAGGCGATTCACACTGGCCGGCGAGCTCCCGCTGGCGGTCGCGATCTCGCTGATGGTCAGCGTGGCGGCCTGCGCCGTGTGCCTGAGCATCCACTGCGCCACCAGCGCCAGTGCAGGCGGAGCATCTTTGGCGCACTCGCGGATGCGGTCGAAGGGATGCGCTGCAACCGGTGCGCTCCCTGAGCGATTGGACTGGGACCTTGCCATGCTTACGGTACTTTCTTGTTCTGCACGGTTGCGGATTGTGCAGTGAGACAGCCGTCACGGCAGGGGGCTATGCTCACCCGGACATGAGCATAGCTGACCGCCTGGTCGCCTGCGGCGCGGAATTCGCTGGTGGGCGTTCGCGCGATGCGGAAGTCGAATTTCGGGGCCTGGGCCGTCTGCCCCGATGCCAGAGCGGCGCCGCTTCGGCCCATCGCCTGCATTAGTTTGAAGAAGTTCATGGCCCCGGGGTGCTGCAAATCAAGCATTTGAGCGGCCGGGGTGTCAGGCAGCCGCGGCAGCAAGGGCCGGGTCGGGTCGAGCTGCACGCTCAGCTGTCCTGCTGCATCGATGGCTGCTCTGTCCTCGGCCCGCAGGTAGTGGATGGTGGCGCCCTCTAGGCCGAAGCCGTCTGACGTGCTCATCGTCCGCGCAGCGCGCAGGTCCACGACAAACACGCCGCCCGCGCCGATGACGCGCATGGCCGTCGCCCCCTTGGCATTGGGCCGCTCCACGAGCAGCGCCGTGTTCTCGTCGACACCGAAGCCGTAGTCCAAACCGCTGTCGGCGACGAAACGCAGCAATCGGCCCTCGCGCCCGCGCTGCGAGAAGTGGGAGTCCAGCGCGCCCAGGCTGAACAGGCCGAGGCCGCCCTCCGGATACGTCACGCCCGTACTGCCAGCGCCCTCGATGGTCGGCCCGCGGCCCCGCACAAAGCCTTTGGCCAAGGCCTGCCAGGACTCGCCACCGGAGATCATGGCCACCGGCTGGCCGCGCACATGCCCGCCTGCCTGAGCCGCATTGCCGGCGCTGCTGCCTGCCACGACCAGGCTGCCTGCGGCGTGACGCTGACGCAGGATTCGCAGCTGCTCGCTCGCGCTGGTGTGGCGGCCGTTCGCATCGAGGTTGACGAGGCTCTCCAGCAAGCGAGCCTGATCGCCGCCCGCAAGAAAGATGCCGTCCAGCCGTCGCAGCACGGCGTTGAGGCCAGCCTCGGGGTCCTCGCAGGCGCGGCGCTGCTGGGCGGCCAGGTCCGGGTAGTCCAGATGCAGATGGAACTGCGAGCGCAGGGCCGATCCGGTGTTGGCATAGCCGTCGAACAGCAACGGCAACTGTTCGCACTGGCCTTGATTCAGGGCTCGCCGCAGCGCGCCGCTCAGCGGCAACCACACCACTTCAGCTCCTGCTGAGCGCAGGGCGTAGAAATTGATGTCGTGTTCGGCAAAGGGGTTGGCACTCGCCGCCGTGACGAAACCTATCAGCGGTTGCCGCCCTCCCGCCACCTCTCGTGCGGCCGACACCAGGCTGCGATAGATGTCCGCGGTCGCCGCATTGCTCACGTATGCGACGCTGCGCGCCTGTATCCGGCGCGGCGGGCGCGGCTGTGGTTCCAGGCAGCTGTGCAGCACCGCCGCCCATTCGCTAGGGTTCAAGCCCGGCAACAGGGCTTGCAACTCGCCTGCTGCCAGCGACTCCTGGCGCTCCTTCAGCGCTGCGAGCACAGCCTGCTTTCTTGCACTTGGCAGGATGCTTTCGGGTAGCGCTGCAAGCTTGCCCAGTGCGTTCGCGTCGATGCGGTAGCTCGGTGCGGCGCTGTTGGTGAGCGGTTCGAACCGCACCTGCTCCGGCTTCAGTTCGGCCAGCGCCGGATCCTTCGCAAGGATCTCCAACCAGGGCAGGGCGCAGTTGAGGCTGAGCACGCTGCCGGGGTGCGGTGCGTTGCTGCTGGTGCAGTTCTGCATGCCGCCGCCGATGATGATGTTGGCCACGCGCTCGGCGGCGGCCCCGGTGGCCGTGCCCAGCAGTGCGGCCGCCAGCGTCCAAGTCCTGCAATGCATGACCTCAGCTCGCCCGTCGACGCATGACGGCCAGCAGCAGCAGTGTGCTCAGCACCAGCCATGCACTGCCGGGCTCAGGCACGGCGGCGACGGTCTTGCCCGGCGTCACCCAGATGCGGTCCAGCAGCAGAGGGGCCGAGGAGAAGTCTCCTTCCACGCCCAGCCACAGGGAATTGACGCCCTGTGTCAGCGAGTCGACCGAGGCGCTGCCCAGGCTGGTGAAGCCACTGCCCAGGTCATAGGCTACCGAGTACATCAGCGCGTCGAGGTCCAGGTCCAGCCTCAGCGTCAGTGCGCTGACGGCGGCCAGGTTGGCCGTGCTGGCCAGCACGCTGCCGTCGCCGAAGGCGTCGACGCCGCCGCCCAAGTTGAAGCCCCCTGCTGTTGCCGACAGGCTGAACGCCGCGGTGTTGAAGTCATTGCCCTCGATGAAGCCCAGGCTGAACCGGCTGCCGGGACTAGCGGAGCTCCAATTGGCGATGCTGGCGTACAGGCTCAGCGTGCCGGTGCTGATGCTGTCGAAGTTGGGGCCGAAGTCGGCATAGGCCGAGCGCGTGCCACTGCCGCCCTTGCCGTCGTTGCCGATGCTGAGTTGACCGGCGCCGTTGGTGGCCGAACCGGTCAGGGCCAGGCCCCAGGTACTGCCAGGCCCGTTGAGGCCGCTGCCCTCGTTGACGGTCTGGTTGAGGGTGCTGCCTGCGACCTCGGCAAAACGCCAGTCGGCGATGACCGGAGCGGCCGTGGCCGCAGCGCAGAGGGTCGTGGCAAGGAATGCGAGGAGAGTGTTCTTCATGGTTTGTGCACGTCGATTCAATAGGGGTTGGCGGGCACGGCGCCCTCAACGCTCAGGTTCAGCGCAGGCTGGGCCGACAAGCCGCGGGCGAAGTCGAAGGTCTGGCCCGGTGCGAGCTTGACGCGCTGCACATTGCGGTAGATCAGCGGCAGGCCTGCGCTCACCTGTGTCAGCGTGGTCTTGCGGCGGTCCTCGCGCAGGATGTAGCCGTCACCGGCCGCCTTACCGTCGACGATAGGTGCGCGCTGGAAGGTGCCGATGTTGTTGCGGTCGATGAACAGCGAGGTGCGTTCATCGAGGGCCACACCGTAGATGGTCGAAGTACGCGCGTCCTTGCGCAGCCGTGCCATGAATGCCATCGTGCGGCCCATGCGATCACGGTTCTGGAAATGCGGCTCGGCCAGAATGTTGAAGCCCAGCGGCAGATCGAAGAGCTTGCTCGTTGACAGGATCATGCTGGGACGGTACGGGTTGGCCACGGCTTCCGCGCTGGTCACGGCCAGCAGCGCGCCCGGGTCGTACATCCACTCGGATGAGACCACCATGCCCGCCGAGGTGCCGCCCACCACGGCACCCCGTGAATACGCCTGCTTGACCGCGGCGGCCAAGCCGGTGTCGCGCCAGTTTTCGATGTAGGCCGATTGGTCGCCCCCGGCGATCCAGATCATATTGGCCCGCGCCACCGAGTTGACGACATAGGCACTGTTGGCCTTCTCTCGCGTGTCGACGAACAAGGTCTCGACCGAGTTGGGCTTGAGCGAGGCCTGCAAGGCGGCAGGCATCTCATTGACGATGGTGTTGTAGAAGTACGGCTGGTAGCCATTGCTGCCGCTGATGCGCAGCACGACGATGTCGCCGCCATTGATGATGGGAAAGGCCTTGGCGGCGAAGGCACTGTTGACCTCTGCGCCACCTCCCATCAGCAGCAGGGCCGGGCCCCCCACCGTGGGCTTGTCAGCTTGCAGCGGGTTGCCGTCGAGGAAAGTCAACAGATTGGATTTGCGGCTGGGCCGGCCGTTTGCGGCGGGCACGTCCGCGACTGGGAGCTCGTTGTAGCTGACTGAGAGGCTGTCGATCTCGGGCGCTACGTTGGGGCCTGCTGATGCCGTGTTGGTGCTGCCGGGGAAGTTGCCGCTGACGGCCAGCACGGCATGCGAGACCGTGCGCGTGTTGCTCGCTGAATTGGCTGCCGCGGTGAAGCTGGTGACGATCGGGGCGGCGCCCGCGATGTTGTAGCTCACCGTGTAGATGTTGGGCAGCACCCGCTTGTCGATCTTGAGCGTGATGTTGAGTGGGCCGCTGAGCTTGGCCGGAAGGGTGCCCACCGCGAAGTTGCTGAGCGAGTCGCGCACCACGAGGGCGATGCCGGCTGCCGTAGCGCTGAACTGCAGGTCCGCAACCAGCGAGGCGCCGGACGTGGCGGTGCCGGCGCCGGTGCGAAAGCCGAAGTTGAAGATCGGCCTCGTGCTGGCGGCATAGGCTGTGCCGCCGTTCTTGATGTCCCACGCGCGCATCGACAGCGTCAGGGCATAGACGTCTGCCGACGGGATGTTGACGGCCGCTGAGCTGTAAGCCACGGCCGTGCCCATGTAGCCGATGCGCAGCGCACCTGTGCCGCTGGTCTCAGTGCCGAACACCGCGCTGCCCCACTGGCCCAGGAGTCCGCTGGGCGCGGAATTGAGAGTGGCCGGCAGAGCCGTGCCCTGCACGTCATCGAAATCCCAATGCTGCGCGAGGCTGGCCTGAGCTTGGGCTGCGGCGCCGGTGAGAACGGCAATGCATGCGATCAGTGCCCGCAGAGTGCCTCCCGCATTGAAAGAAAAGACGGGGTGTCCGTTCAGCATGGCGATGAGCCCTTTCAGCGCCAGCCCTTCGGCTCGCGAGTTGAGTGAGTGAATATCAAGTTTCACAACTCTACTGTCTGGAAAAGACATTTTCACCTCGGGGAAGCCCCTAGCGGCAGCGGTGGGGCTCAAACCGGTCACGGCGCGTACTGCGGCTCTACTTCAACTTGCTGACTTTCGGCTGCCCGCTGCTGGGGGCAGCACTGAGATCTTGGCTCGGGGTTTCCTTGGGCGCAGCCGGGAGCTGCTGGCGGTGAAAATTTCCTGGTGCGCACTGTCGAAACGGGTCGTCCTCGATCGTCGTGCTGGAGTCATGCCTTTTGATCCCCCACTTCGAGGAGCCCCGCCATGAGCCGAACGTCTGCCGCAGCCACCGCCAAGAAACCAGGGTCGGCCCGCGCCCGATCCGCCGCGCCTCCGGCCACCCGCTTGCTCCTCATGGTCTCCACCCGGAAAGGCGCCTGGTTCTTTCACAGCGATGCCAAGCGCAAGACCTGGACGGTCGACGGACCACACTTCCTGGGCCACACCATCAGTCACCTGATGCTGGACCCACGAGATGGCCGCAGCTTGCTGGCGGCCGCCAAGACCGGCCACCTCGGCCCGACGATCTTTCGCTCCACCAACCTGGGCCGCAGCTGGAAGGAGGCTGCGCAGCCGCCCGCCTTTGCCGCTCCAACAGCGGCGAGTGGACTACCGGGTCGCTCGGTCGACCACAGCTTCTGGCTGACGCCGGGCCATGCCAGCGAGCCGGGCACTTGGTATGTGGGCACCTCGCCGCAAGGCCTGTTCCGTTCCGACGACGGCGGTGAGCGCTGGGCGCCGCTGGCCTCGGTCAACGACAGTACGCAGTTCCGCGAATGGATGGGCTCGGCCCAGGACGGCACGCCGGACGGCCCCAAGCTGCATTCGGTGATCGTCGACCCGCGCGACCCCCAGCATCTCTACTTCGGCATGTCGGGCGGCGGCGTGCATGAATCGCGTGACGGGGGCGCCAGCTGGAGCACCCTGGTCCAGGGCATGGAGGTGGTCGGCGGTTTTGACCCCAACACCATCACCTTCCATGACCCGCATTGCCTGCGCATCTGCCCCACGCAACCGGATCGGCTTTACCAGCAGAACCACTGCGGCATCTACCGCCTGGACCGCACGGGCCGGGCCAAGGACGATGTCTGGCAGCGCATCGGCCGCAAGATGCCCAAGCGCGTGGGCGACATCGGCTTTCCCATGGTGGTGCACCCGCGCGACCCGGACACGGCCTGGGTCTTCCCCATGGACGGGCAAGACGTCTGGCCGCGCACCGCGCCGGGCGGCCAGCCTGCGGCCTACATCACCCGCAATGCCGGCAAGACCTGGCAGCGCCTGGACCAGGGCCTGCCCGAGAGCCAGGCCTGGTGGACGATCAAGCGTCAGGCCATGACGGTGGATGCGCAGGCCAAACCGGCGCTCTACCTTGGCACCACCAGCGGCGAGCTCTGGATCGGCCGCGAAGAGGGCGCGAAGTGGCAGAACATCGCCCGCCATCTGCCGGAGATCTACGCGGTCGAAGTGGCCGAGCTGGCATGAAGGTCATGGTGCCGGCCGCGCTGCGCTCTTACACGCGCGAGCTGCAGGTCGAGGCCGAGGGCGAGACGCTGGACGCCTTGTTCACCGACCTCGACCGGCGCTACCCGGGCCTGCGTTTCCGGGTGGTCGATGAGCAGGGGCAGCTGCGCGCCAATATGCGGATCTTCGTCAACGGCCAGGGCGTGCGCGATCTGCAGCAAGGGCTTGCGGCGGACGACTTTGTGGCCGTGGTGCTGGCGCTCAGCGGCGGCTGAGTCAGCCTCCGCCCCGACCTGGGGAAAGCCCGTCTGGCGCCGCCATGGCGCTTGCCGGAGGCTGTGCGCTCCGAACAAGCAGGGCCTGTGCGGCCCGACGAGGAGGAGGAGTGTTCATGAGCTCAGTTCTCATCAGCGGCGCGCAATACCTCGCCCACCCCGAGCGAGTCGATCGCAAAGGCCCCTTCGAGCGCACCTACTTGGCAGAGGGCGATTCCTGGATGGACGCCAGCGCCCTGGCCCAGGGCTCGCTGCCCTATTACCTGGTGCAAGAGTTCAATCGGCGCGGCCAGAGCTGCCTGATCATCAACATCTCCACCTCGGGCCAGACCCTGCAGCGCATCGAGCAGACCATGCAAGGCGACTACGTCTGGTGGTTGCGCCAGCAGCGTTTTGACGGCGTGCTTTTCAGCGCCGGAGGCAATGATTTCATCGACGCGGCACGCGACCCCAAGCCGGGCGAGGGCTTGCTGCGCGAGATGGCCGGCCAGCCCTTGCCGAGCGATGGCTATGCCTGCGTTCGGCCCGAGGCCTTGAGCCTGCTGCGGCATTACCTGGACGTCAATTTCAGCGCCATGGTCCAGGCCTTGCGCGACAGCCCGCTCAATGCCGACACGCCCATGTTTCTGAATGGCTACGACACGCCCACGGCGCGCAATGCGCCGGCACTGGACGGCGCGATCGGGCCTTGGCTCTACCGGGCCTATGTGAAGAACCAGATCCACCCCGTGCTTTGGCCTACGCTCACCCGCGGTCTGTTCAAAGAAATCCAGGCGGTGGTCCAGGGCTGGGCCCAGGCGCATGCCGGCGTACAGGCCGTGCCCACCTCGGGCCAACTGCAGCCCGCTGCGGAAGGCAGCACCGGCAGCAGCGGCGACTGGAAAAATGAGATCCACCCCAATGCCCGCGGCTGGAAAAAACTCGCGCCGCTGTGGGCGGATGCGCTGGCCTGAGAAAAAGAACCTCGACACGAAAGCGAACCCTGATCCCATGAACACCGCTCGCAACAACAACAGCAGCAGCAACGACAAGCACAAGGACCAGGCCGCCTTGCCCTGGGCCGCACGCTGCCTCAACGCCGTGGAGCGTCTGGGCAACAAGCTGCCCGATCCGGCCATTCTGTTTGCCTTGCTGATGGTGCTGGTCTGGCTGCTGTCCTGGTGGATGTCGGACATGCAGTTCACAGACATCGACCCGCGCAGCCAGCAGCCCATCGCCATCAAGAACCTGCTCTCGGGTGCGGCCCTGGCCGCGTTTGCTTCGGGCCTGGTCACCAACTTCACCGGCTTCGCACCGCTGGGTGTGGTGCTGGTGGCCATGCTGGGCCTGGGTGTGGCGGAGCACACCGGCTTCATCAACGCCGGCTTGCGGGCCATTCTGGCCGTCACTGCACGCGCCTTGCTGACGCCGGTGCTGATCGCGGTGGGCATCCTCAGCCATGTCGCGGTGGATGCGGGTTATGTGTTGGTCATCCCGCTCGGCGCGGTGATGTTCTATGCCGCAGGGCGCCATCCCTTGGCCGGTATTTCGGCGGCTTTTGCCGGAGTGTCGGGCGGTTTCTCGGCCACCTTCTTCATCCCGTCCAGCCTGGACCCCTTGCTCGCCGGCCTGACCCAGGTGGCGGCCCGTTTGTCGGCCGACCCGGCCGCGGCGGCCATCGTCATCAACCCGCTCAACAACTTCTACTTCACCTCCGCCTCGGCCCTGATGATCGTGCTACTGGGCTGGGCGGTGACCGATCTGCTGATCGAACCGCGCCTGCGCAAGAGCACGGCGGTGGACGGTGACCCGGCCGAGCTGCCCAAGATCGAGCCCCTGAGCGCCAAGGAAAAACGCGGCCTGCTGATGGCCGGCTTGGCCACCCTGGTGGCCGTGGGTCTGTTCGTGGCGGCGGTGCTGCCGGCCGATTCGGCCTGGCGCAGCCCGGCGGGCGAGCTGGCGGCGGCCGCGGCCCCGCTGATGAAGTCCATCGTCGCGCTGATCTTTGTGTTCTTCCTGCTCCCGGGCGTGGTCTACGGCTATGCCTCGGGCAGCATTCAGAGCCATGCCGACATCGTCAAGGGCATGAGCAAGGCCATGAGCGGCATGGGCTATTACATCGTCATGGCCTTTTTCTGCGCGCAGTTCATCTACGCCTTTGGTCAGTCGAACCTGGGTGCCTTGTTGGCCATCAAGGGCGCCAGCTGGCTCAAGGACATGGCCTTCCCCACGGGCATCACCTTGATCGGCATGGTGTTGCTGACCAGCGTGGTCAATCTGCTGATCGGCTCCGCCTCGGCCAAGTGGGCGCTGATCGGCGCCATCATGGTGCCGATGCTGATGCAGTTGGGCATCTCTCCCGACCTGACCCAGGCGGCTTACCGCGTCGGTGACAGCTCCACCAACATCATCACGCCCCTGATGCCTTACTTCCCCTTGATCGTGGTGTTCTGCCAGAAGTATGTGAAGGGCGCCGGCATCGGCACGCTGATGGCCTTGATGCTGCCCTATTCGCTGGCCCTGCTGGTCGGCTGGACGGCCTTCCTGTTGGGCTTCTGGGCCCTGGGCTTCCCCCTGGGTGTTGGCGCCAGCTACGTCTACCCCGTGCCTTGATGAGGCCAAGCCCGGTCCGCGTGGTCTTGGGCCTGTGCCTGAGCTTGGGCCTGGGCCTGGGCCTGGGCCTGGGCCTGGGCCTGGGTTTGGGCCCTGTTTCCGCGGCCACCGCGCCCGATCGATTCGAGCGCATCAGCCCCGCGGACGCTGGCTATGACGCCCAGCGCCTGCAGGCGCTGGCGGCCTTTCTGGCGCAGGCGGGCTCGCAGTCCATGCTCTTGCTGCACCAGGGACGGGTGTTCTTCGAGTGGGGCGATGTGCGCAAGCCCTTGTTGCTGCATTCCATGCGCAAGGCCGTCTTGAATTCTCTGGTCGGGCAATGTGTGGCGCGTGGGCGCTTGCGGCTCGATGCCACGCTGGCCGAGCTGGGTGTTGACGATGTCCCGCCCGCGCTCTCGGCCGAGGAGCGCCGCGCTACCGTGCTGCAGCTGCTGCAGTCGCGCTCAGGCATCTACCACCCGGCCGCAGCCGAGAGCGAGGGCATGCAGGCGGCCAAGCCGCCGCGCGGCAGCCATGCGCCGGGCACGCACTGGCACTACAACAACTGGGATTTCAATGTCGCGGCGGCGGTGCTGGAGCGCGCCTGCGGGTCGGTGTTCGAGGCCTTCGATCGCGACATTGCCAAGCCGCTGGGCATGCTGGATTGGCAGGGGCGCATCGGCCAATGGACCGAAGGCGACGCTGAGCCCGGGCTGGCTTGGTTGGCAAAGCTGGACGGCTTCACGCAGCACGAGCCCTCGCGTTCGCGCTACCCCGCCCAGCACTTCCGCCTGAGTGCCCACGATCTGGCCTTGTACGGCCAGCTCTATCTGCAGGGCGGCGCCTGGCGTGGCCGGCAGCTGCTGCCTCGCGATTGGATTCGGCAAAGCACCCAGCCCGTGTCCCTGGTGCAGCCGCAGTGGGGTCTGGCCTATGGCTGGCTCTGGGATGTGCTGCTGCCGGCCCGGCCCGAGGACCCGCCGGCGTTTTTCCACACCGGCGTGGATGTGCACATGCTGGGGGTCTATCCGCTGCAGCGCCTGGTGATGGTGCACCGGGTTGACACCGAGGCGGGCAGCCGCTTCTCGGCGCGGGATTTGGTGCAGGTGATCCGGCTGATGCATGCGGCGCGCTTGACACCACCGCCGTCCGCAAGCACCTCGGCGCCGGCATCCGCTACGGCGCCCTAGGTCGATCAGGGCAGCTTGAAGGTATTGACCGCGCGGGCCAGCTGATCGGCCTGCTGGCGCATGCCGCTGGAGGCGGCGGCAGTTTCTTCGACCAGGGCGGCGTTTTGCTGCGTCATCTGGTCGAGTTCGTGGATGGCCTTGCCGACCTGGTCGATGCCCTGGGCCTGCTCGCGCGCGCCGCTGGAGATGCCTTGCAGCAGGCTGCCGACCTTGCTGGTGCTCTCGACGATGGCGCGCATGGTGGTGCCGGCCTCGCTGACGATGCGGTTGCCCACCTCGACCCGTTCACCGCTGGCCACGATCAGTTGTTTGATCTCGCGCGCGGCCTCGGCGCTGCGCTGGGCCAGGGCCCGCACCTCGCTGGCCACCACAGCAAAGCCGCGGCCTTGCTCACCGGCCCGGGCGGCTTCGACCGCGGCATTGAGGGCCAGGATATTGGTCTGGAAAGCGATGCTGTCGATCACGCCGATGATTTCGCCGATGCGGCGGCTGGAGTCCTGGATCTCGGACATGGTGGTGACCACCTGCTCGATCACCTGCCCGCCTTGGTCGGCCAGCTTGACGTTCTGCGCGGCGACGCCGGCGGCTTGTGCGGCGCCGTCGGTGGTGTTGCTGACGGTGGAGCTGATCTCCTCCATGGCCGAGGCGGTTTCCTCCAGATTGGCGGCGGCCTGCTCGGTGCGCTGCGACAGGTCCATGCTGCCAGTGGCCACCTCATCGGCCGAGAGCTTGATCACATCGGCCGCTTCGCGCACCTCGCGGACCGTGGCCCGCAGTGATTGCTGCATCTCTGCCAGCGCGCCCATCAGCATGGCGGTTTCGTCGCTGCCCTTGGGGGTGAGGGTGTCGGTCAGATCGCCGCCGGCCATGGCGCGCATGCGCAGAATCAGGGTGCGGATGCCCGAGTTCATGACGCGGTAGAAGCAGTAGAAGAAGTAGAGCCCGGCCAGCAGCAGGGCCAGGGCACTGCTGGCACCATAGACGATGGCATGGAACAAGCGTTGCTGGCGTGCTTCCAGCAGCTGGTCCAATTGTTTGGCAATGGTCTTCTGCATGGCACTCAGTTCAACCAGAACCGCGGTGGCTTCCTGGACGATGTCGCCGGGCTTGCGATCGCTGACCTCGTCCTGCTGCAGCATGGCCTCGTAGCGCGTGACGAAGGCCTGCGCTCCGGCCATCTTTTCTTCCAGCTTGAGCTTGGCCAGGGCGGGGTTGAACTCCATGGCGTGGGCGAGGCCCTCGCTCAGATTGGCGAGCTCCGCCTTGTCGACGGCCAGGCTGGCGGCGGCCGTGGCCAGGCGCTGCGACTTCGGGTCCTGTACATACGAAGCCAGGGCGCCGCGGGTCAGCCCCAGGTTTTCCATCAGCTGGGGCAGGTGGATGGTGGCCGCCATCATCATGTAGTAGCTGTCGCCTTCGGGGTCCAGTGCCAGGCCGCTGGCGTCCACCACATGCTTGACCAGGTCGCCCAGATGGCCGCTGATCTCGACATAGGGCTTGCGCACCTCGGCGGCGCTCAAGCCTTGGCTGCTCTGGCGCGTGACGCTGTCCACGACGGCCATCAAGGGCTTCCAATGTTCATCGCCATGGTCAGCGAAGCCGTCCAGCCGCGGTTTGGTTTCCTTGTGCAGCAGCTCGATGGCCTGCTTGAATTTGTCTTGCAGAGCCGGCAGATCGCTGCGTTCCACCCCATTGGCGCGGTCGACCAAGCCACGGCGCAGCAGCTGGGTCGCCTCCATGGCCGGCAGAATGGCCTGGATCGCAGCCAGGCCCGTGCGCTCGGCCGCGGTGCTCTCCCTGGCGGACTGCCGGTCAGAGATCAGCGCGGCCAGGGTCAGCAACAAGGGCAGTACCAGCAGCAGCAAGATCACCGCGGCCTTGGCCGGGAACATCATCTTGCGGAACCAATTCACGCCGGGGCGGGCCCAGGCGGGGGTGCTGGGGACCGAGTCAGTCTGCGATGAAGTTTGTGGGCGCATGAGCGTGGCTGGATGAGGGGTGGTGGTGGCGAAGCTTGCGGGCGCTCAGGAAACGCAGGGCTCAAAAGCACTGGCGTGAAATGGTATTGCAATGGATTGCAAAAAAGGTCTATCGGCAGGCCGTGCACTGAACTTGAGCGCCGGACCGAGAACTATGGGCGCTCTGGCTTTCGGGGCCTTGCGCTCGATCGCCTTCCTGTTGCTCGGGTGCGACGCGCCCACCGGGTCCTCCATTCGCCGTTGAAGGGCTTGAGACAGATCGACCTTGCCCGACGGCGCCGACATTCGGCCGCGGACGATGCCTCAATTGGCGTGCGCCAGAAGGCCAGAATCAGTTCTGGCTGGCCTCAGCTGGCGGCGCTCTTCGATTGACCAAGGCCACGCCCGCCGCCAGGGCCAGCAAGGCCAGGCCCAGGCGCGGGCTGATGGTTTCGCCCAGCAGCCAGGCGCCGGCCAGCAGGCCGAACAGCGGCGTGGCCAGGGTGAAGCTGGCCAAGCGGGTGGCCGGGTAGTGGCGGATCATCCAGAACCAGAGCAGGTAGCTGGCAAAGCTGACGATCACCGCCTGGAAGAAGAACAGGCCGCTCAGGCGCAGCGTCCATTCGGCCGGCAGCGGCTCGCCGACCCAGAGCGCGGCCAGGCTCAGACCCAGGCCGGAGATGCCCAACTGGTAGAGCAGGGTCTTCTCGGCGCTGGCGCTGGACAGGCGGCTGCCGCGGATGGCCAGGGTGGTGCCGCCCCAGAGCAGGGCCGCCAGCACGCCCAGGCTGTCGCCCAGCCATTGCAGGGGGCGGCTCTCCTCATGGCTGTGGAACCCTTCCGAGAAGGCCCAGGCCACCGCCGCGAAGGCCAGCACCAGGCCGGCGATCTGGCGCGGCGCCAGGCGCTCGCTGGCCGAGATGAAGGGCATGCCCAGGGCTACGACAAAGGGGCTCAGATAGATGAACACCACCATGCGCGAGGCGCTGGTGTACTGCAGGCCGATGAAGATGCAGGCGAACTCCAGCCCGAACAAGGCGCCGGCCAGCAAGCCGCCGCGCAAGCTGCCGTCACGCTGGAACAGGGCAATGCCGCGCCACTTCGCCCACAGCGCCACCAGCACCGTCGCCACCAAGGAGCGCAGCCCGGCCTGCCAGAGCGGCCCCATCTCACTCATCGCCGCCTTCACCGCCACCTGGTTCAGGCCCCACATGACGCAGCAGATCAGCAGCAGGATGATGGCGCGGCGGTCGAGGTGGGTGTGGCGGCTGGGCATGGGGCGAGAAGTGTGAATCGTGAATGGTGAATGGTGAATGGTGAATGGTGAGTGGTGAGTGGTGAGTGGTGAGTGGTGAGTGGTGAGTGGTGAGTGGTGAGTGGTGAGTGGTGAGTGGGCGCCGCCGCCCGCGATTCACGATTCACGATCCGCCATCCACTTGCTCCTCCACCACCCTGCCACCAGCCCGCAGGCAACGCCCGCCACGGCCCCACTGAAATGTGAAAACGGTGCCACGGCGATGTCCCAGCCCGGCATCTGGCGCAGGGCCGGGCCAGTCCAGGCTTGTTCGAGCCAGAGCTTGGTGATCAGGCCGGCGGCGATGGCCAGGCCGATGCGGCGCTCGCGGCCGGGGCGCTGCAGCAGGGCGAGCACAGCCACGGCCACGCCGGCATGCAGCACGCCAGAGAGACCGCCAAAGTGCAGCAGCTCTTCTTGCTGCAGCAGCAGCCCCCATTGCGTCATTGGCCAAGCGGCGAACCAGGCCAGGGCCCAGGGCGTGCCGAGGCGGGCGCTCAGGCCCAGGGCGCCGAGCACGGCGCAGCCAGCCAGATTGGCGGCCAAATGCAGATGACTCCAGTGCACCCAGGCCGCGCTCCAGGCGCGCCAAGGTTCGCTCGCGGCCAAGCCGGGCTGCCAGTCGAGCCTGGCGCTGGGAACAGCGCCGGCCAGCAGGGCGCCGGCCGCCAGCAAGGCGCACAGGCCCCACCAGAGGCGGGCCGCTGCGAACGCCGAGTTCAAGCGGCCTCGAACACGGCGCGCCAAAGCGCCAGCATGGCATCGCGCTGGGCGCGTAAGCCCAGCTCGTCCAGGTGGGCCTCGTCAAACGTGGTGGCTTGCTCGTCGAGGCGGGCGCGGTGCTGGGCGCGGCGCAGCTCGCGGTAGGCGTCGGCGGCAGCGCGGCCCACACCGGCCGGCAGCAGGCCGGCGGCCTCGGCCCGCTGCAGCAGGGCGATGACGCCGAGGTTGGGGATCAGCTCGGGGTGAGCACCCGAATGGGCCAGCACCAGATACTGCAGCGCGAACTCCGCATCCATCATGCCGCCGGCGCTGTGCTTGAGATCGAACCAACCGGCGCGCACCGGCTTGGCCGCGCGCACCTTCTCGCGCATGGCCTTCACTTCCTCACGCAGTGCGGCATGGTCGCGCGGCGCGGTCAGCACATGGCTGCGCACCGCCTCGAAGCGGGCCGCCAGGCTGGCATCGCCGGCGCAGAAGCGGGCGCGGGTGATGGCCTGGTGTTCCCAGGTCCAGGCGGTGTTGCTGCCGCGGCCGGTCTGGTACTTCTCGAACGAGGCCAGGGAGGTGACCAACATGCCGGAGTTGCCATTGGGCCGCAGGGCGGTGTCGATGTCGAAGAGCTCGCCGGCCGCCGTGCGCACGGTCAGCCAGGTGATGAGCTTGCGCACAAAGGCGCCGTAGACCTCGGGCACCAGGTCTTTGTCGGCCTCGTCTTCGTCGTCGAAGAGGAAGACCACGTCCAGGTCGCCGCCATAGCCCAGCTCCTTGCCGCCCAGCTTGCCGTAGGCGATGACGGCGAAACGCGGCTGCGGCCGGTGTGCCTGCTTGAGGCGGGCCCAGGTCCAGTCAATCGTGCATTGCAGCACCGCGTCGGCCAGGGCCGAGAGCTCGTCGGCGGCCTGCTCAACCGTGATCTGGCCTTCAATGTCACGCACCAGGGTGCGGAAGACCTCGGCATGGTGGGCGCGGCGCAAGGTGTCCAGCAGGGCTTCTTCATGGGCCTCGCCGCTGCGCTCCCAGGCTTCGTGGCGGGCCTGTAGATCGCTGAGGAAGCTGGGGCCGTCGAAGCGTTCGCTGAGTAGGCGGTTGTCGGCCAGCTCGTCGATCACGCCCGGGTGTTGCATCAGATAGCGCATGGGCCAGCGCGCCAGGCCCAGCAGGCGCAGCAGCCGGGTCTGCACCGAAGGGCGCTCGACCAGCAGGGCCAAATAGCTTTCGCGCCGCAGCAGCGGCTCCATCCAGTCGACAAAGCGCAGGGCGGCGTCGAGGCTGCAGCCTTCGTCGCGCACCGCCATGGCGGCGCGGCCGACCAGCTTGGCCAGGCGCAGGCGCGAGTCCTCGCGCAGGTTTTGCACCCGCGCCTGGCTGGCCCAGCGGCGCACGGCCACGGCCAGTTCGGGCTGCAGCTTGGCCAGGAACTCCTCGGCATCGACCGGCAAGGCCGGGCCATTGCAGCTGCGGCAGCCCTTGGGGCCGCCAGCCGGGCCGGGGGCCTGGCTGTCGTGCAGCAAGGCATCGAACTCATTGGCGACGGTCTCGCGAACTTCGCACAGGCGTTCGAGCAGCTCGCAACCCTCAGGCCGGCAGACCATGCCCAAGCTGTTGGCGATCCAGAGCAGGTCCGCGTCGGCCGAGGGCAGGCAGTGGGTCTGCTGGTCGTCCAGGAACTGGATGCGGTGCTCGACGCGGCGCAGGAACTCGTAGCACTCGCTGAGCTTCTCGGCCGTGTCCGGCTTCATCAGGCCCAGGCTGGCCAGGCGGCTCAGGGCCTTGACCGTGGAGCGGGTGCGGATCTCGGGGAAATGCCCGCCACGCACCACCTGCAAGAGCTGGACGATGAACTCGATCTCGCGAATGCCGCCGCGCGAAAGCTTCACATCGTTGGCCCGCTCGGGCCGGCCGACGGCGCGGCGCTGGGCCTCGTCGCGGATTTTGCGGTGCAGTTGCCGCAGGCCTTCGAACACGCCGTAATCCAGGTAGCGGCGGTAAACAAAAGGCGTCACCAGCGAACGCAGGGCCAGGGCGCGGCCGTTTTGCACCGATTCCAGCGGCGCCACGACGCGGCTCTTGAGCCAGGCGAAGCGTTCCCACTCGCGCCCTTGCACCAGGAAATACTCCTCCAGCATGGCCATGCTGACGGCGGCCGGGCCCGAGTTGCCATTGGGTCGCAGGGCCAGGTCGACGCGGAAGACCTGGCCGTCGTCTGTCACCTCGCCGATCAGGGCGTAGAGCTTCTTGGCCACGCCGGCAAAGTACTCGTGGGCCGAGACCGGGCGCGGGCCGTCGGTCTGGCCTTCGTCTTCGTAGACGTAAATCAGGTCGATGTCCGAGGAGACATTGAGCTCGCGGGCGCCCAGCTTGCCCATGCCCAGCACCCAAAAGTCGATCACCTCACCCGCCTCGTTGCGCGGAGCGCCGGCCACCAGGTCTTGTTCGGCACGCGCGGCCGTGAGGGCCAGGCAGAGGCTGACCTCGGCCAGGTGGGTCATGGCCTCGGTGATCTCGTGCATGGCCGCGCCGGCTTCGATGTCCAGCACGGCCAGGCGTTCCAGCACCAGGTGTCGCGCCACGCGCAGGGCGCTGGGCAGGCTGCGGCCCTGGGCCTGCAGCGCCTCGACCAGGGCCTGCATGGCCGCGCGCGAGGGAAGTCCGGCCGGCAGCAGGGGCAGTTCCCGCTCATAGCGTCGCCGCACGCGCTGGACAAAGCGGCTGTGCTCGGCAAGAGCGCCAGGGCTGGCCGGAGCAGCGGCAGTGGCCACGCGGTCGGATTGAGGCTCGGTCATGGGCGGATGGGACAGATGGCTGTGCTAGATTCGGCGGGGCTCGGCAGGGCTGCTTTGCGGGCGAGAAGGGCTGAAGTATGCAGAAACTTCAATGCCCGAGAAAAGTCCGAGAAAAGCCCTGGCAATGCAAGCGTCAAAACTTGCCCGTTTGCCGGCCTTTCCGGCCTTGCCAGCCCTGTCTCGCCGGCCCTGTGTCGTCGTTTTCTTCGTCTTTTCCAAGCCCTGCGCCGGTGAGCCGGACCCGATAACCGTTCATGCCCGAGCTCAGCCGAGTCCGTCCTACTGGCCACTTCGGGTGGCGTCGCCCGGCGCGCTGGCTGCTGCGGGCCGCGCGTTGGTCGGCGGGCCTGCTCCTGCTGGCCTGGGGTCTGGTGCTGCTGGCCTGGCTGGCCCTCCATTGGCTGGTGCTGCCTCATATTGACGACTGGCGCCCGCAGCTGGAGCAGCGCGCCTCGGCCGCCCTGGGAGTGCCGCTGCGCATTGGCAGCATCACCGTCACCTCGGGCGGCTGGGTGCCGGCCCTGGAGTTGCGCGATGTGCGCCTGCTCGACCCGCAAGGCCGCGAGGCCTTGCGTCTGCCCAAGGTGGCGGCGGCTTTGTCGGCGCGTTCGGTGCTGGCCCTGCAGCTGCGTTTCGAGCAATTGCTGATCGACGCGCCGCAGCTGGAGATTCGCCGCGACCGCCAGGGCCGCATCTTTGTCGCCGGCCTCAGCATGGACGCCGCCCCCCAGGTGCAGACCGCCGATATGGCCGAGGCCTGGGCCGACTGGCTGCTCAGCCAGCACGAGTTCGTCATCCTCAAGGGCCGCATCCGCTGGGTGGACGAGCGCCGCGCCGCGCCGCCGCTGGAGCTGGCCGACCTGAACCTGGTGCTGCGCAATGGCTTGCGCGAGCACAACTTCCGCCTCGACGCGACGCCGCCTGCCGATTGGGGCCGGCGCTTCAGCTTGCAGGGCCAGTTCCGCCAGCAGCTGCTCAAGCGCCCGTCCGAGCTGCGCAGCTGGACCGGCCAGCTTTATGCCGACCTGCCGCGCGCGGACCTGCACCAACTGCGCCGCCATGTCGACCTGCCCTTTGAGCTCAGCGAGGGCGACGGTGCCTTGCGCGCCTGGCTCGATTACAAAAAGGGCGAGTCCCAGGGCGTGACCGTGGACCTGGCCCTGCGCTCGGTCAAGCTGCGCCTGGAACCCGCGGCCGAACTGCTCGATCTGACCCGCATCGAGGGCCGTTTGCAGCTGCTCGATGAAGCGCAGCTGCTCTCGCTGCAGGCGCGCCAGCTCGGCTTTGTCAGCGGCGACGGCACGGTCTGGCCGCGTTCCGATTGGGGTTTGCGCCTGCGTCTGGCCAAGCCGCAGCTGGCCGCAGCCAGCAGCACCGCGGCCGCCAGTGCCGCGCTGGCAGCGCCCGTGGGCGGCGAGTTGCAGGTGCAGCGCCTGGACATGGCTTTGCTGGCCCAGCTGCTGCAGCGCCTGCCGGTCGGTGAGGCGGCACGCGCCCGCCTGGCCGACCTGGCACCTCAGGGCGTGCTCAGCGATCTGTCGGCGCGCTGGGACGGTCCGCTGGAGGCGCCGCGCAGCTACCAGATCAAGGCGCAGCTGGACGGCCTGCGCATGGCCGCCCGGCCCGCGCCGGACAGCCCCGCGCCCGCGGCTGCGGCCTCGCAGCCCGGGCAGGCCCTGCCCACTGCCCCTTCTGTGGTTCACCCGGGCCGGCCCGGTTTCGACGGCCTCAGCCTGAAGCTGGAAGCCCATGAGCGGGGCGGCAGGGCGACGCTCAAGCTGGCGGAAGGCGGGCGCCTGGACTTCCCCGGCATCTTCCAAGCCCCGCTGCCACCCTTCAAACAGCTGAGCGCGCAGCTCAGCTGGCTGATCGACCCGGCCGCCAAGCCGGGCCGCCGCTTCGAACTGCAGGTCAAGGACCTGGCCCTGGCCAATGCCGACCTGCGCGGCGAGTTCGCCGCCACCTGGCGCGCCGGCAGCGAGGCGCAGTCCCCGGGCTGGCTGGACCTGAGCGGCAAGATCGATCGTGTGGACGCTCGCCGTGTGGTCGCCTACCTGCCCCTGGCCGTCGGCGACCATGCGCTGCACTATGTACGCGACGCCATCCGCGGCGGCGAGGCCAGGGCCATCAACTTCAAGGTTCGCGGCCCGCTGCATGAGTTCCCCTTCGAGAACGAGCGCAGCGGCCAGTTCCGCATCAGCACCCAGGCGCGCGACATTGACCTCGCCTATGTGCCCCCGGCCGAACCCGGCCAGGCGCTGAGCTGGCCGGCGCTCGAGCATGTCAGCGCCGAGCTGGTGTTCGAGCGCGGCGGCATGGCCATCCGTCGCGGCCAGGCCCGTGTGCTGGGCTACGAGCTCAGCGGCATCAGCGGTGGCATCAAGGATCTGTTGCACAAGCAGGTGCTCGAGATCGAGGGCAGCGGCAGCGGCCCGGCACAGGAGCTGCTGCGTTATGTGCGCAGTTCACCGGTCCATGGCTGGACCGGCGGCATGTTGGCCCAGACCACGGCCACCGGCCCGGCCGCGCTCAAGCTGAGCCTGAGCCTGCCTCTGCACGACCTGGCCCACAGCAAGGTGCGCGGTGTCGTGCAGCTCGGGGGCAATGAGCTGCGCATCCGGCCGTCCATTCCGCTGCTGGGCAACGCCCGCGGGCGGGTCGAATTCGACCAGGTCGGTGTCAAGGTGGTCGGCGCCCAGGCCCGCGTGGCTGGCGGTGACGCGGCCATCGAGGGCGGCACTCAGAGTGACGGCAGCCTGCGCTTCAGCGCGCAAGGGGTGGCCACGGCCGAGGCGCTGCGTCGCCTGCCCGAGTTCAATGCGCTGGCGCCGGTTTTGCAGGCGGCCAGCGGCCAGGCGGCCTATCGCCTGCAGCTGGGCATCAGCCATGGTCAGCCCGAGTTCAATCTGAGCAGCAATCTGCAAGGACTGGCGCTCAACCTACCGGCGCCGCTGCGCAAGGACGCCGACAGCATGCTGGCCCTGCGCGTGCAGACCGTGCTGGCGCCCCTGGCCGGCGCAGCCACCCAGTCTGCCCGCGATGAGCTGCGTCTGGAGCTGGGCAATACCGTCTTGGCCCATTACCAGCGCGACCTGACGGTGGAGCCGGCCCGCGTGCTGCGCGGCGCCCTGGCTGTGCAGGACAACCTGCCGCCCTTGCCGGCCAGCGGTGTGCAGCTGAGCGCCAACTTTGACAGCCTCAACCTCGATGCCTGGCGCCAGGCTCTGGATCGCCAAGCCGGCGCCGCCACTGCGGCGGCCGGCGATGCGGTGGCATTGGATTCGCCCTATCTGCCCAATCAGATCGCCATGCGCGCCACCGCGCTGCAGCTGTCCGGTCGCACCTTGAATCGCTTGCTGCTGGGTGCCAGCCGCGTGCCCGGTGCCGATGCCCAGCACTGGCGTTTCAATCTCGATGCCGAGCAGATGAGCGGTCAGATTGAGTTGCGCGGAGGCGCCGGTGGCCTGGTCCATGCGCGCCTGAGCCGCCTTTCCTTGCCGCGCCAAGAGGCCGACTCGGTCAGCCAGTTGCTGGCGGGCAAGAGCTCCGTGGTGGAGCCCGGTCCGGCCAACGCCAGCGTGCCTGATCTCGACATCGTGGTGGACGACTTTGAGCTGCGCGGCAAGCAGCTGGGCCGGCTTGAGGTGCAGGCGCGGGCCAGTGGGCCGCAGCGCGACTGGCATCTCAACAAGCTGCAGCTCAAGTCGGCCGACGCCGTGCTCAATGGCAGCGGCCGCTGGGTCAACAACGAAGCCGGGCGACCGCAGCGCCGCACCGAGCTGGACTGGAAGCTGGAGCTGCTGGACGCCGGCAGCTTGCTCGAGCGCATGGGCCAGGGTCGGGTCTTGCGTGGCGGCCGCGGTGAGTTGACCGGCCAGATCGGCTGGGCCGGCTCGCCCCTGTCGCCCGATTACGCCAGCATGAGTGGCCAGCTCCATGTGGCCTTGCAGTCGGGCCAGTTCCTGACGGTGGAGCCGGGGGTTGGCCGCCTGCTCGGCGTGCTCAGCTTGCAGTCCTTGCCGCGGCGTTTCCTGTTTGACTTCCGTGATGTCTTTGCCGAAGGATTCACCTTCGATGGCATCCAGGGCGACGTCAAGATCGAGCAGGGCGTGGCCAGCAGCAGCAATCTGCGCACCCAGGGCGTGCAGGCTTCGGTGCTGCTTGAAGGCCGGGCCGACCTGGCCGCGGAAACCCAGAACCTGCGTGTGCTGGTGGTGCCCGACCTGAACGCCGGCGGCGCCTCCTTGGCTTATGCAGCGATCAACCCGGCCATCGGCCTGGGCACCTTCCTCGCCCAGCTGCTGCTGAGCCGGCCCTTGGCCGCAGCCAGCACGCGCGAGTTCCACATCACCGGCACCTGGGTGGAGCCCAAGGTGGAGAAGGTCGAGCACAAGCCCGATGAAGCCGCCGTCCCGGCCAGCGGCGGAGCGCGCCAGCCGTGAGCTTCTGTGATCGGCTCAGAGCGCTTGTTTGCGAAGAAGTTTCAGCACGCAGAGCTCGCTGAGGACCGCAGAGGACGCAGAGACCAAAATCTTGTTCCTCTCTCTGCGACCTCTGCGGTCCTTCGCGCACTCTGCGTTCGAATTGAAGCCTCAGCGAACGACGGCTCTGTGCCGCCAGCAGCCTGCCGCCGAACACACGTAGAACGAAGGTGAAGCCATGAAGATTGCTGCGATTCAGATGGTGTCGGGGCCCGATGTGGGCGCCAACCTGGCCCGGGCCCGCCACTGGCTGGCCGAGGCGGCGGCACAAGGCGCGCAGCTGGCGGCCTTGCCCGAGTATTTTTGCCTGATGGGCCGGCAGGACGGCGACAAGCTGGCCTTGGCCGAGAGTGACGGCGATGTGCAGGCACCGATCCAGCGGGCGCTCAGCGAGGCCGCGGCCGAGCTGGGCCTGTGGCTGGTCGGCGGCACCTTGCCGCTGCGCACCGCCGACCCGGCCCGGGTGCGCAACGCCTGCTGTGTCTACGCGCCCGATGGCCGACGCGCCGCGCGTTACGACAAGATTCATTTGTTCCGCTA
This sequence comes from Paucibacter sp. DJ2R-2, assembly GCF_025717675.1. Taxonomy (GTDB): domain Bacteria; phylum Pseudomonadota; class Gammaproteobacteria; order Burkholderiales; family Burkholderiaceae_C; genus Paucibacter_A. Next base: position 817,704 of record NZ_JAJIRT010000001.1, on the reverse strand, counting down.
CGACAACGGCCGCGAGGCCTATGACGAAGGACGGGTGCTGGAGGCAGGCAGCGAGCCGGTGACCGTGCAAGCGGGCGATTTGCACGTGGGGTTGAGCGTCTGCTACGACCTGCGCTTCCCGGAGCTCTATCGCGCCATGAGCTTTCAGCCTGGGCGGGCAGCTTGTGATCTGTTTTGCGTGCCGGCGGCCTTCACCTACACCACCGGTCAAGCCCATTGGGAGCTGCTCTTGCGTGCCCGTGCGGTCGAAAACCAGGCCTATATCGTGGCACCGGCCCAGGGTGGCCGGCATGAGAATGGCCGCAGGACCTGGGGCCACTCGATGATCGTCGACCCCTGGGGCGAGGTGCTGGGCTGCCTGCCGGAAGGCGAGGGCCTGGTGCTGGCCGATGTCGACACGAGCCGCCTGGCGGCCGTGCGCGCGCAGCTGCCGGCGCTGCAGCACCGCCGGCTCTGACCTTTTGTCGTCTCCACCGCCATGCTTTCGATTCCGTCCCTGCATCTGACGCGACGCTGCGTTCTGGCTTGCGGCCTGGCTGCCTTGCTGGCGGCCTGCGGCACGCCGGCCGACGCGCCGGCCATGCGCCTGGGCCAGGCGGAGAGTCTGCAGCTGCGCAGCTGGGTGCCGAACGGCCTGCGCGCGCAGATGCAGCTGATGCCGGTGACCGGCGGCCAGCCGACCGGGCGTTTCTGGGGCGCCAAGATCAGCAACAACTCCTTGCAGGAAGCGCTGGAGGAATCGCTGCGCGACACCGGTCTGTATGCGCCGCGCCCGCCCGAGGCGCGCTATGAACTGCGCGTCAACCTGGTGCAGCTCGATCAACCGATGGTGGCCGTGCTCGATGCCAAGGTGGCGGTGACGCTGAGCTACACCGTGGTCGAATCGCGCGGCGGCCGCACGGTCTATGAGCGCAAGCTGCGCACCCTGCACACCACCGAATTCAGCTCCGCCATGCTGGACCCCAATGAGCGCATGCGCATGGCCAGCGAGGCCGCGATACGCAGCAATTTGAATACCTTGCTGCGTGAGTTGCTCGAATTGAAATGGCCGGAGTGAGCGTTTGAGCTGACAAATTGCCGCAAGCGCCGCTGCGTTCTGTGATCGCCTTTGTTGCTGCTCCGTATTGCCTCTGTGTCTCTCAAGAAACAGAAGCCACAGTACGGACGCAGAGCCAACAGCCGAGGGGCGCAGAGCGCGCAGAGGTCACTGCTGAAGCCTCAGCTCTTTCTGCGTGCTCCGCGTCTCTTTGCGGCCTCTGCGCACGTGTTTCATCATTTGCGCCGGGCGCCGATAGGAGCCTTGGGTGCTCTGTGGTCGGATTTGAATTGATCCTGCGCTCCGAGCTCAGCCGATGCCGAAGGGGTCGTCGATCGAGTGAGCGGGCTGGCTGAACCAGCGCGGGCCGGCCTCGGTCATGTAGACATGGTCTTCGTGGCGCACGCCGAATTCGCCGGGCACGCAGATCATGGGTTCATTGCTGAAGCACATGCCGGCCGCCAAGGGGGTGTCGTCGTTGTCGACCAGATAGGGCCACTCGTGGATGTCCAGGCCGCAGCCGTGGCCGGTGCGGTGGGGCAGGCCGGGCAGTTCATAGCGCGGCCCCAGGCCGGCGGCTGCGATCACGCGGCGTGCGGCGCGGTCCACCTCGCAGCAGGGCGTGCCGATCTGCGCGGCCGCAAAGGCCGCGGCCTGCGCCGCTTGCTCCAGATTCCAGATCTCGCGTTGGCGCGCATTCGGCGTGCCGAAGACATAGCTGCGCGTGATGTCGGACATATAGCCCTCGACCAGGCAACCGGTATCGATCAAGACCATATCGCCCTCGCGCAGGCGCTGCGCCTCCTTGACCCCATGGGGAAAGGCTGTGGCGGCGCCGAAGAGCACGATACAGAAGTAAGAGCCGCGCGCACCGACGGCACGATGGCCCGCGGCGATGAAAGCCTCGACCTCGGTCGTGCTGATGCCTTCGTGCAACATGCTGGCGGCGGCCTGATGCACGGCCAGGGTCAGGTCGTGCGCGCGCTGCATCAAGGCCAGCTCGGCGCTCGATTTGCGCATGCGCAGTGCTGCCGTCACCGCTTTGGCATTGACCCAGGCCAGGCCCTCGCGCTGCAGACCGTCGACCACAAACAGCGGCGTGTCCTCGCTGATGGCCAGGCGGCTGGCGCTGGCGCCCAGGCCCAAGCCGGCCAGCACGCGGCGGCACAGGGCGTAGGGGCTCTCGTGCTCCTGCCAGACATGCAAGGGGCCGGGCAGCACCATGTACTCGCGCAACGTGCCTTCCTCAAACGCCGGGGCGATGTACTGCGGTTCGCCTTCGGCCGGGATGATCAGGCCGACCAGGCGTTCGCTCGGATGCCAGACCGTGCCGCTGAAGTAACGCATATTCGTGCCGGCATGGGCGTACAGAGCGGCCAGGCCTTGCTGGCGAAGCAGGGCCTGCGCGGCGCCCACGCGTTGGCGGTACTCGTCCAGGCCGATCGGTGTCACCGGCTCCAGGCCTTGGAATTGCCGGGCCAGTTGGGCCAGGGCTTCGGATGCGGTGCTGCCGCCCACGCCTCGTGTCATCGTTGAACTCCGTTGCAAGTCAGTCAATAAATATATTTAAAGAATACTTTAACCGCAAAGCCCGATAAGCCGTGGCGGTTTGGGTCTATCGCGTACAAAGCGGGCCAAGGACGCGGCCCATCGCATGCCAGCGTCAAGCCTAAGGAAGATCTGCATAAATCAGTCCGGCCCCTGCTAGCGCGGCCTCGGGCGGTCTGCGGCCTTGCACTTCTCGCCAATAGCTACGGCTATTGGCTTCAAACTGCGCCTTGCAACCCATCCCGATCCGCACTGCATGGTCTCGCCCCGATTTATGCAGAGCTTCCCTAACGACGAGGAGTTTCTTTGATGCTTGAATTGATTCTGGGCCTGTTGATTTTTCTGGGTGTGCATTCGGTGCGCATCCTGGCCGAGGACTGGCGCAGCGCGCAGCGTGCTCGCCTGGGCGAGGCGCGCTGGAAGCTGATCTACACCGTGCTGTCCCTGCTCGGTTTCGGCCTGATCGTCTGGGGCTTTGGCCAGGCGCGTCTGGCGCCGCAGCTGCTGTGGGCCGTGCCCAAGGGCATGAATCACCTGGCCGCCTTGCTGACCTTGTTGGCCTTCATCCTGCTGGCGGCTGCCTATGTGCCGCGCAATGCGCTCAAGGCACGGCTGCGCCACCCCATGATCCTGAGCGTCAAGCTCTGGGCCCTGGCCCATTTGCTGGCCAACAACACCGTGGCCGAACTGCTCTTGTTCGGCGGCTTCCTGATCTGGGCCGTGCTGTGCTTCCGCGCCGCACGCCAGCGCGACCGGGCCCATCCGCCGGCGGCCCTGGCCAGCTCAGCTGCAGGCACGGCACTGACCGTGCTGATCGGTACCGCAGCCTGGGCCGGCTTCGCGTTCTGGGCCCATGCGGCCTGGATTGGCGTGCGACCTTTGGGGTGAGAGGCTGACTTCGGCACATAGCAGCCTTTGGGTTTGGTGGTGATCGAACCGACTGGGTACTCTGCTCCGTTCATGTCCCCCGTCGCCCGACTGCGTCGGGCGCCTCCTCCTTTACTTCACTTCGCAGAGCACCCAGCCGGCCCGATCCAGCACGACCTTGCCCCTTCGACGAAAACGCCAACGGTGGATCTGCCAAGGGGTGTCGGGTGAGTGCTGAAGCGAAGTCAAGGAGGAGGTCCGCGCGCAGCGCGGGCCGGGGGACATGAGCGGAAGCACTCGCCCGGCGACCCTTGGCAACAGCCCAATCTGAGCGACAGCTCTGTGCCGAAAGCCGCCTGGACATGGCGCGGAACACGCCCATGAAAAAGGGGCCTCACGGCCCCTTGTGTTCACGGCTTGGAAGACAGCCTGTTCAAGCGGACTGCTGCTTGCGACGGCGCACCCAGGCGCCCAGGCCAGCCAGGCCGGTCAGCATCAGTGCATAGGTTTGCGGCTCGGGGATGGCGGCGATGGCGGCGACGGCCAGATCGGGCTGGTCGGAGAAGACGCCGTCCAGGCCCAGATTCACAAAGGCCTGGACCTGCCCGGCCATATCGCCGAAAGCGGCCGGGTCGGCGCTGCTGTCGAATTCATTGGGCAGGAAGACGTTCTCGGCACGGAAAGTCCAGCCATGCACCACGAGGCCACGCTGATGAGCGTTCGAGATCAACTGAGTCGGCGTTCCGAGCTTGCCGCCGACCAGAGGGATCATCAGATTGGTGTTGGAGCCGACGCCGTCAGCATAGCCCTTGATGAAATCGAGGCCGGCGGCTGAGGCCAGCTCGGCATAGCTGCGGCTGTCGTCAAAGGGATTGCCGCTGCCATTGAGCAGCTGGACGATGCGAATGTCGGTCTTGCCGTTCACGTACTCGAGGTTGTGCACTTCGAAGGACTGGATGAACACCGGCGCATTGCGGTCATTGCCGTAATTGGCGTGCAGGGTCTCGACCAGCTTGTCTTCCATGCGCTTCAGGCCGTTGGCATCGGTGAAGTTCTTGAAGTAGCTCGGGTGCTTGGTCTCGGGATAGATGCCGATGGTGCGGCCGGTCTCGATGGACTTCGCCTTGGCCAGGTTGATGACCTCTTGCAGCGTCGGGATCACGAACTGGTTGTTGTAGCTGTTGTTGCCCAGGCGCAGGTCGCGCAGGCGCTCCTGGGCGCGGATGTCGCTGCGGATCTCGGCGGCCGTGAAGTCCTCGGCGAACCAGCCGGCCATCTTGACGCCGTCCACGGTCTTGACCTTGAGACGGTCCGAGTACTTGGACAGTTCCCAGACATTGGTGCTGGTGTCGGTGCGATTCAGCACGGGATTGCCGTTGACCAGCTTGATCGAGCCATCGGCGTTCAGGTCGACACGGCCGAGCAGGGGCTCGTGGCGGGCCAGCAGCTCGCCGTCCTTGGTCATGACCAGATCGGGCTCGATGAAGTTGGCGCCCTGGGCGATGGCTAGGCTGTAGGACTCCAGCGTGTGCTCGGGGCGGTAGCCCGAAGCGCCGCGGTGGCCGATGACGATGGGGGCTTCGCCGCTCAAGGTATTCCAGGCCTGTGCGGGCAGGGTGGTGCCGAGGCTCAGCAAGGCAGCCAGGCTCAGAGTCGAGATCTTCATGGGGGAACTCCGGACATTGATGGGGAAAGCCGGCAGCATGCAAGCGGGCAATGACGCGGGCGTGAGTGCCCATGGACCGAACGGCTCATGCCCGCGCGAGGCTTGTTAGAGTGCGGCCCATGCATCCACTGAAACGCCTGCTGGCCTACGCCCAGGGCCACCGCCGCGAGATCCGCGCGGCCACGCTCTACTCCATCCTCAACAAATTCTTCGACATCCTGCCCGAGGTGCTGATCGGCGCCGCGGTCGATGTGGTGGTGCGTGGGGAGCAGAGCTTTCTGGCCAAGAACATCCTGGTCGGCGTTGGCATCACCGACACCTGGCAGCAGCTGCTCTTCCTCGGTGCGCTGAATATGGTGGTTTGGATGGGCGAGTCCTGGTTCGAGTTCCTGCTCGAGCTGAAGTGGCGCGGCCTGGCCCAGAACATCCAGCATGAGCTGCGCCTGGATACCTACGGCCATGTGCAGAAGCTGGAGCTGGCTTACTTCGAGAATCAGCGTACCGGTTCGCTGATGTCCATCCTCAACGACGACATCAACCAGCTCGAGCGCTTCCTCAACGGTGGCGCCAACCAGATCATCCAGGTGGTCTGTTCCTCGCTGATGGTCAGCGCGGTCTTCTTTGCCCTGCAACCGGGTCTGGCCGTGGTGGCCCTGCTGCCGGTGCCGGCCATTCTGTTCGGCACCTTCTGGTTTCAGAAGCGCCTGGCGCCGCGCTATGCCGAGGTGCGCGAGGCGGCCGGTGATGTCTCGGCCCGGCTCAACAACAATCTGCTGGGTCTGGCCACCATCAAGGCCTTTGCCACCGAGAACCTGGAGGCCGATCACATCGCCCAGGCCAGCCGGGGCTATCTGGAGTCGAACGCCCGCGCCATCCGCCTGAGCTCGGCCATCACCCCGGTGATCCGCATGGGCATCCTGGCCGGCTTTACCGCCACCCTGGTCTACGGCGGCTGGCTGACGATTCACGGCGACCTGGCCGTCGGCGCCTACTCGGTGTTGGTCTTTCTGACCCAGCGCCTGCTCTGGCCCATGACCCGCCTGGCCGAGGTGGCCGATATGTACCAGCGCTCCATGGCCGCCACCCAGCGCGCCCTGGGCCTGCTGGACACGCCCATCCGCATCGCCTACGAGGGCGAGCATTTCCCGGTGGCGCAGGCGCGCGCCGCCCTGCGCTTCGAAGGCGTGGGTTTCGCCTACGCCGAGCAGCCCACGCTGCAGGGCTTGAACCTGGAGGTGCCGGCCGGCCAGACCGTGGCCTTTGTCGGCAGCACCGGCTCGGGCAAGTCCACCCTGGTCAAGCTGCTCTTGCGCTTCTACGAACCGCAGCAAGGCCGCATCCTGTTTGATGGCCGGCCGATTTCAGAGCTGAACTTGCAAGACCTGCGCCGCTGCATCGGCTACGTCGCGCAAGACAGTTTCCTGACCGACGGCACGATTGCCGAGAACATCGCCTACGGCATGGCGGAGGCCAGCGACGCGCAGATCCATGAGGCCGCGCGCCTGTCCGAAAGCCTGGAATTCATCGAGCGCCTGCCCCTGGGCTTTGCCACCCGCGTGGGCGAACGTGGCCAGAAGCTCAGCGGCGGCCAACGCCAGCGCCTGGCCCTGGCCCGTGCCATCCTCAAGAACCCGCCGCTGCTGATCCTGGACGAAGCGACCAGCGCGGTCGACAACGAGACCGAGGCGGCCATCCAGCGCTCGCTGAACGTGGTCAGCCAGGGCCGCACCACCCTGGTCATCGCTCACCGTCTGTCCACCGTGAGGCAAGCTCATTGCATCCATTTGCTGGAACACGGCCGCATTGTCGAGAGCGGCACGCATGAGCAGCTGCTGGCGCAGGGCGGTGCCTATGCGGCGCTCTGGCGGCTGCAGACCGGCGAGCTCTGAATCAAAAAGCGCTCTGGGCCTCAGGGCTGAGGCAAAGCCTGACGCAGTTCGGCCGGGAGCTCGGCGCCAAACCATTTCATCGTCAAGCGCCCCAGCTGGCCTTGCTGGCGCAGCTGTTGCAAGCCCTGGCTCAGCTGTTCTTGTACTGCTGGGGGAAGATTGCGGCGGGCCAGCAGGTGGTAGGGCTCGACCTGCAGGGGCGGCAGCAGCACGCGAATGCGGTCCTGCACGCCCATGCTTTGCATCGTGTACCAGGCATTGCTGAGCGGGAAATAGAAAAAGCGGCCGCGGCCGGCCAGCAGCATGCGTAGATTGGCCTCGGTGTTCAGGCCACGCGCATGCAGATGCAGGCCGCCCATGGCCTGCAGCAGGGGCAGGCGCGAACTGTCGTGGTTGAGCAGCACCAGGCCTTGCTCGCCCAAGGCTCTCAGCGCATCCCAGCTGCCAACCTCGACCGGGTCCTCGGCACGCGCCAGCAGCACATAGGGCATGTTGTAGAGCTCGGGCTGCACAAAGACGAAGTCCTGTTTGCGTTCCTCGGTGCGGGTGAGGGCGCACAGCAGATCCAGCTCGCCCGATTTGACCTGTTGCATGAGCCGCTTCTGCGGCAAGGCCTCCGCAAGCAGCTCGATGCGCAGGCCCAGGTCCAGGCGATTCAGCGCCGCGATCACATCGGCGCAAAAGCCGCTCTGCGTGCGCGGGCCATGCTGCAGCCACTTCGGGGCGCCGCCTTGCTCGGCGGCCGTGCGAAGGGTGAGGGTGTGGGCTGTGCCCGAGCCCGCATGTGCCGAGTCGGCTTGGCCGCCCAGCATCAGGAGGGCGGCCAGCCAAGCCAGGCCCAGGCTCATGCCGCGGGGCCTGGTCGGCCTGGGTCGCTGCGCAGTGGCCCGACGTCCTGCGACCATGGGGATCAGTCCCGTCGCCGTGTGGTCGCGAGGCGGAACTTGGCCATATGGCTGACCAGGCTCTGCGCCTGCTGCTTCAGGCCTTCGGCGGCAGCCGCCGATTCCTCGACCAGGGAAGCGTTTTGCTGCGTCATCTGGTCCAGCTGGCCGACCGCCTGGCCGATCTCGCCCAGGGTGTTGGCTTGTGCGCTGGTGGCGCTGGAGATCTCGGCCACGATGTGGGTGACGCGCTGCACGCTCTGCACCGCGTCGGCAATGGTGGCGCCGGTGGCGCTGACCAGCTTGCCACCGGCCTCGACCTTCTCGGCCGAGGCGCCGATCAGGCTCTTGATCTCACGCGCCGCCTGAGCACAGCGCTGAGCCAGGGCCCGCACCTCGCTGGCCACCACGGCGAAGCCGCGCCCCTGCTCGCCGGCACGGGCCGCTTCGACGGCCGCATTCAGAGCCAGGATGTTGGTCTGGAAGGCGATGCTGTCGATGACACTGGTGATGTCGGCAATGCGGGCCGAGGACTGCTGGATGTCCGTCATCGTGTCCACCACCTGCTGCACCATGGCGCCGCCACGGTCGGCCACGGCCGCAGCCGATTTGGCCAGCTCGTCGGCTTGACGGGCGGCCAAGGCATTGGCCTGCACGCCTTCGCGCAGCTGCATCATGGCCGCGCCGGTCTGCTCCAGGCTGCTGGCGGCCTGTTCGGTGCGGTTGGACAGGTCCATATTGCCGCTGGCGATCTCGCTGGAGGCCATTTCCACCTGCTCGGCCACATGGCGCACATCGGCAATCGTGGCGCCGAGCTGGGCGCGCATCTGGTCCAGCGACTCGGCCAACTCGGCCAGCTCATCGCGGCCTTGCACCACGACCGCCTGGCTCAGATCGCCTTCGGCGATGCGGGCGGCCATCTCTCGGGCCTGGTCCAGCGGCGTGGTGATGCTGCGGGTGATGGACAGGGCGATCCAGATGCCGCAGGCGGCTGCGCCAATCAGCAAGCCGCTGATCAGGCGGAAGGCTGAGCGCGCCTGTTCCTCGGCCACATCGCGCGCCTGCTGCAGCTCCTTGCGGCTTTGCTCGGCGTAGCCGTGGATGGGCTCCAAGTACGCCTCCATCGCCGGGATCAGCTCCGCCACCACGCGGGCGCGCACATCGCTGCCGGCGGCCTTTTGCTTGCCGATGTCGTCGCGCAGCTCCTGGTAGCGCTTGCGGGCCTGGTCGATCTTGTCCTTGATGCGCTCGCTCTCCGCGGACTTGGGCAAATCACCCAGGGCGTCCTGGATCTTGTCGACCCGGGCGCTGACTTCCTTGGATTTGGCGGTGAAGGCCTTGACGAAGTCCGCATCGTCAGACCAGATGGTGATGATGCGGCGTTGGATGTTCGATTCGGTCAAACCGGCCCAGCTGCGCGCCAGATCCAGGGCTTCCATATCGACATTGACGAGGCGCTCAATCCGGTCATTGAGTTGCTGGATGCGCCAGATGCCTAGGGCCGAGCCGGCCAGCAACAAGCTCATCACCAGGGCAAAGCCCGTCAGGACGCGGGCCTTCAGGCGCATTGATTGCACGAGAGCAAGCATGGGGTGTGTCTCCTTCGCAGTTCTAACTGCGGATTTTTGGGTGTGTGTTTTGCTCGCTCCCTGCGAACACTCTAGCGCCTGAGGACGGGAATGCCCAGCGCTCGGCGCACTGTCAGACCCCTGTGATCGGCTGCGGCGCCGGCTAACTTGAGCGTTCGCAGTGCCGCCGGGGCGCTCTGCGACAAGCTCCGTCGACAATCGACAGCAGCGCGCGGTGGAGGCTTTCGTTTCGCTGCCCCGGCGCCCTCATCGGCGCGGCTACCTTCTTGTTATCCGCTCAGATCCCAAGACCATGCAACTCATGCCAAACGCCAGCCTGCAATTGATCCACACCCCGGTGTCGCACCGCGTGCGAACCGTGACCGTGCGCGACGATATGGTGGGCTGGCTGCTCGCGGGCCACAAGCGTCTGGTCGGGCCGCAGAGCGAGACGCCGTTCCGTGCCGGCGAGCTGTTCTGCATCGCACGCGGCACCCAGTGGGACATGGTCAACCAAGCCCCGCCCGGTGCGGCCTACCAGGCGCACATGCTCTTGTTCACACCGCAGCTGGTCGAGCGTTTCCACCAGCGCTTCCCGCAGTTTGGCGGTCAGGCCGCGCTGGCGGGCTGTGCCGGCACGCGGGCAGACGAGGCCCTGGCTGCCAGCTTTCGGCAGGCGGTGGCGGCGCTGCAGGACGAGCAGGCCTCGGAGGCGCTGCGCGAACACCGGGCCCTGGAGGTTTTGCTCTTGCTGGCCGAGCGAGGTCTGGTCTTTGCGCTCGCAAGTGAGCTGAGCTGGAGTGAGCGCGTGCAGCGCCTGGTCGGCCAGCGCCCTCAGGCCGATTGGACCTTGGCCGAGTTGGCCAGCGCCTTCCACGTCAGCGCCAGCACCTTGCAGCGGCGCCTGGCCGAGGAAGGCAGCTCGGTCAGTGCCTGCCTGCGCGAGCTGCGCATGGAGCTGGCCATGGCCTTGCTGCAGGGCAATGAGCTGCCCGTCTCGGAGATCGCGGCGCGCTGCGGCTATCAGTCCCACAGCCGTTTCAGCGCCGCATTCCGTAAGCGCTACGGATTCGCGCCCTCGCATCTGCGGCCGACGTGAGCGGGCTGGCGGCGAGCGAGCCGCGATTGAAGTGCCGCGCACAGTGATTGACGCCGGCGGGCTGACGCGCCGCTCGGGCGCGCGCGACCATGAGGCCTTGCCCTTTTCACCATTCCTTCTCTCAGAAGAAAGGCCTTCACTCATGCATTCCCAGCCCCGCTTTCGCCTCCTGATCGCCGCTGCGCTCTTGGCCATCACCGGCCTGAGCCAGGCCGGCAGCTTCCAGCTGCGCAGCCCCGATATCCCGGCCAACAGCCACATCGCCCCGCGCTTCGAGTTCCAGGGCTTTGGCTGCTCGGGCGAGAACCAGTCTCCGGCCCTGAGCTGGCAGGGCGCGCCCGCCGGCACTCAGAGTTATGCCATCACCGTCTACGACCCCGACGCGCCCACCGGCTCGGGCTGGTGGCATTGGTCGGTGGTCAATCTGCCCACCGATACGCAATCCCTGCCGGCCGGTGCCGGCGCTGTGGGCGACGCGCTCTTGCCGGCGGGTGCGCGCCAGGTGCGCATCGATTACGGCGTGGCCGGATGGGGCGGCATGTGCCCGCCACCGGGCGATCGCCCGCACCGCTACATCTTCACCGTGCATGCGCTCAAGGTCGCGAAGCTGGATCTGCCGGCCGATGCCACGGCCGCCTTGGCGGGCTACATGATCCGCGCCAATACGCTGGCCACGGCCAGTTTCAGCGCGCGCTACGGTCGCCCGGCGGCGCGCTGACAGGCACGCTCAAAGCAAGCCGCGCGTCTGCGCCATCAAGCGCGTCAGGCCCAGCATGCCGTCGGTGAAGGGCGTGGGCAGCGTCAGGTGGCGGCCGATCTCGCTGACGGCGCCGACCAGGGCGTCCAGCTCCAGCGGCCGGCCGGCTTCTGCGTCCTGCAGCATCGAGGTCTTGAAGGCGCCGAGCTTGCGTGTGACGGCGTGGCGCTGCTCGGGCGTCTGTTCGACGGCACAACCGATGCGCGCGCCGATGGCCGCGGCCTCCAGCATCACGTTCGTGACGAAGCCGCGCACCAGTTCGTCGTCGAGGATGCGGTCGCAGGTGGCGCCGGTCAGGGCCGAGATCGGGTTCATGGTCATATTGCCCCAGAGCTTGAACCAGATGTCGCGCTGGATGCACTCGGACACGGTGGCGTTGAAGCCCGCGCGGCCCAGCAGCGCGGCCAGCTCGTTGATGTGCGCCGGCTGACCGCCGGCCGGGTCGCCGAGGATGAGCCCCATGCCCATCACATGCCGGACCAGGCCCGGCTCGGGCGTCGTGCAGCTGGCGTGCACCACGCAGCCGATCACCCGCTCCGCCGGAATCAGGCCGGCCACCACACCGCCCGGGTCCACCGATTCCAGCTGCAATCCCTCAGCCTCGCCGGTCAAGCCCTGGAAGAACCACCAGGGCACGCCGTTCATGGCCACCAGCACACGCGTCTGTGGGCCCAGCAAGGCTTTCACCGCCGGCGCCACGCTGGCCAGAGCCGGGCCTTTGACGGCCAGCACGATCAGGTCGGGCTGGCCCAGTTCCTCGGGCTTGTCGCTGGCGTGAATGGGCACGGTGATGCGCTCGCCGCCGATCAGGTCCATGCGCAGGCCATATTGGCGCAGGGCGGCCAGGGTGGTGCCGCGGGCCAGAGCGCTGAGTTCGACGTCGGCGCCCAGCTGATGGCCGACATGGCCGGCGAACCAGCCGCCGATGGCGCCGGCGCCGACGATGCAAATTTTCTTGGTCATGAGGAAACTCGAGGAAGGCCCGGAGAAGGCCCGAGGAAGGCCCGGAGAAGCCGAGCCGAGAACGAGGCAGTCTCGCACAGCGCCGGCGCCGGATTCCTGCGCGGGGGGAGGCGCCGCTCCGGCCGCTCAGGCCGCCAAGGCCTGGCCCATGTCCGACGGGGCCGCCGCGTTCTGGCCTTGCCGCCAGCGGCGTTCCTGCACCACGATGGTGATCACATAGACCGCCACGATCAGCGCCGGGATCAGCACAAAGCGTTGGGCCGGGAAGGCGTACCAGGCGGCGACGCAGAGGAGGCTGCGGGCGATGGCATGGAAGGCGCCGATCCAGTGCTGGATGATCCAGCTGTAGGGCAGCCACATCAGGCCGGCCAGTACGCCGAGTGTCAGCGGCAGCGATTCATGGTTCTGCGCCGCCCAGGGCAGGGCGATGGTGAAGACCAGCAAGCTCATCAGCATGCCGGACATGAAGAGGCGGTCGAACTCGTTCTTGGGCCGGCCCTTGGCGAAGAAGTTCTCGCCGGTCAGGCGCGACAAGCCCATGCCCAGGTAGAAGATTGAGCCGGTGGCGAAGTAAAGCGTCATCACCGCCTGGAAGGGCGTGCCCAGCCAGCCGACCAGGCCGATCACCGCCCAGGCCAGGGTGCCGGCCAGGGGCATGGCCAGGCCGCGGCGGCGGCTGAATTCTTCGCGCTGAACTTCCAGGCTGCGGCGTCCGGCGCTGAGGTCTTGTTGCGGGGTCATGGCGGGGCTCCTAGATGGCGGTGGGAGATGAAGAAACCGAGGTGCCGCCATGGTGCCGGCCGCGGCCGTGGCGTCTGGCCCTGATTCGACGAATCGACAGCTGCCGCGACGCGAAGCCAGACTGGGCGATGAAGAGGGGGCCGCTTGCGACAATGCGCGCCACTGCTTCCTTCTTGCCTCCCTTGCTCAGCCGCCTCTGCCGGGCCTGCCGATGATGATCAATACGTCCTCTGTGTCCGATGCCCCGGGCCTGCCGCTGGCCGGCCTGCGCGTGATCGAGTTCACCCATATGGTCATGGGCCCGACCTGCGGCATGGTGCTGGCCGATCTGGGCGCCGAGGTGATCAAGATCGAACCCCTGGATGGCGACAGCACGCGCCAGCTGCTCGGCTCGGGCGCCGGCTTCTACCCCCTGTTCAACCGCAACAAGCTCAGCCTCAGCCTCGACGTCAAGGACCCGCGCGGCCTGGAAATCGTACTCAAGCTGGTGGCCGGCGCCGATGCCTTCAGCGAGAACTTCCGCAGCGGCACCATGGAACGCCTGGGCCTGGGCTATGAGGCCCTGAGCCGCCTCAACCCGCGCCTGATCTATGTCTCGCACAAAGGCTTTCTGCCCGGCCCTTACGAGCACCGCACGGCGCTCGACGAGGTGGTGCAGATGATGGGTGGCCTGGCCTATATGACCGGCCGCCCGGGCGACCCGCTGCGCGCCGGCAGCAGCGTCAACGACATCATGGGCGGCATGTTCGGCGCCATCGGCGTGCTGGCGGCCCTGCAGCAGCGTCAGCAGACCGGGCGTGGCCAGCAGGTGCAGGCCAGCCTGTTCGAGAACAACATCTTCCTGGTCGCCCAGCACATGATGCAGTTTGCCGTCACCGGCAAGCCGGCCGCGCCCATGCCCGAACGCATCTCGCCCTGGGGCATTTACGACGTGTTCGCCGTGGCCGATGGCGAGCAGATCTTTCTGGCTGTGGTTGGCGACACGCAGTGGGCCACTTTTTGCCAGGCTTTTGACTTTGCCGATCTGCAGGCCGACCCGCGCCTGCTGACGAACAATCTGCGCGTGCTGGAGCGTGCCTGGTTGATCCCCGAGCTGCGCCGCCGTCTGCAGCCGCGCGCCGCGGCCGAGATCGCGGCCGTGTTCGAGGCGGCCGGCCTGCCCTTTGCGCCCATCACCCGGCCCGAGCAGCTGATGGACGACCCGCATCTGCTCGCCACCGGCGGCCTGGCGCCCATGACCCTGCCCGATGGCCGCGCCACCCGCGTGCCCTTGCTGCCCCTGAGCCTGGACGGTGAGCGCCTGGGCCTGCGCCGCGACCCGCCGCGGCTGGGCCAGCACAGCCGCGAGCTTTTGCGCGGCTTGGGCTATGAGGACGCGGCCATCGAGGCCCTGGTCGCCGAGGGCGTGCTCGGCGTGCAAGGTGAGGGCGTCGCGCCGGCTTTGGGCTGAGCTGAGTCTGCGCTGGGGCGAAATGGCGCAGGGAAGGTGCTGGGCGGAGGCCGGCTGCGCTAAGGTGTCGCCATGCCCTTGAGCTCCTCTCCCTCTCCTTCTTTTTCCTTCTCGCCCGCCGCCGCCCAGCGCCGTTTCAGCCTGGGCTTTGCCGCCGTGATGTTGGCCGTGGGCCTGCTGCACAGCCTGTCCGAGCTGCAGCAGTACCGGGCCCATGGCGGGCAGCACCCCTGGGAGCCATTTCTCTGGGAGCTGAGCTCGACCCTGTGCACGGCCTTGCTGGCGCCGCTGATCTATCGTCTGCATGCGCGCAGCCTGCGATTGCCCGGGTGGCCGCCGGCGCTGGCGCTGCATCTGGGCGGCGCACTCGGCTACACCGCCCTGCATGTGGGCGGCATGTTCGGCCTGCGCTTTGCCGTGTACGCGCTGACGGGCGTGGCCTATGAGCCCGGCAGCCCGGGCGATATCGTGATCTACGAGGCCGGCAAGGATGTCGTCAGCTATGGCTTCATCGTCGGCCTCTGCCATGGCCTGCAGCTGCACGAGGCCAGCCGCCAGCGCGAGCAAGACCTGCTGCGCCTGCAGACCGAGCTGGCCGAGGCCCGGCTGACGCGCCTGGCCGAGCAGATCCAGCCACACTTTCTGTTCAACACCCTGAACCTGATTTCCTCGGTGATGTATGAGGACGTGGCGCGTGCCGACCGCATCGTCTGCGATCTGGCGGCCCTGCTGCGCCAGGCCCTGACCGCCCAGGAAAACGGCCGCCACAGCCTGGCCCAGGAGTTGGACTTGATCCAGCCTTATCTGGCCATCATGCAGGCGCGCTTTGGCGAACGCCTGCAGGTGGAGATCGAGGCCAGCGAGGCGGCGCGGGCCTGCCTCTTGCCCAGCCTTTTGCTGATCGCTCCGGTCGAAAACGCCATCACCCATGATGTGGCGCACAGCACCGGCCCGGTGCGGCTGCGGCTCAGCGCCGAGCTGCGCGCGGGCCGCTTGTGCTTGCGCGTGCACAACAGCGGCCGGGCGCCAGCGGCCTTCGAACGCGAGGGCTCGGTCGGTCTGGCCAACACCCGCGAACGCCTGCGTGTGCTCTACGGCGAGGCCGCGCGCGTGAACTTGGCCGCCGATGGCGCCGGCGGCACGGTGTTGGACATCGAGTTGCCGGAGCAGCGGGCGTGAGCGTTGAAGCGCCAGGCGGGCCGGCGCCGCTGCGTGTCTTGATCGTCGACGACGAACCGCCGGCGCGCGCCAAGCTGCGCCGCCTGCTGACCGCCCAGCCCGGCATCAGCTTGTTGGCCGAGGAGGCGGGCGATGCCGAGGCGGCCCTTAGCGTGGTGCAGGCCCAGCGCCCCGATGCCGTGTTTCTCGACATCCAGATGCCCGGCCGCAGCGGCCTGGAGCTGGCGCTTGATCTGCCCGAGGGCACGCTCTGCGTCTTCTGCACTGCCTTTGATCAGCATGCCGTGCGTGCCTTTGACCTGCATGCGGTGGACTATCTACTCAAGCCCTTCACGCCTGAGCGCTTGGCCGAGAGCGTGCAGCGCCTGCTGCAGCGACGCCGGGCCTTGGCGCCGGTGTCCGCTGAAGTTCCGCGTCAGGCCTGGCTCAGTGCCTTGCAGCAGATTCAACCGGTGCCCGGCCATTGGCTGGTGCCGCAGCGGGGCGGCGCGGGCTTGTTCAAGCTGCCGCTGGCCGAAGTCGAATGGGTGGCCGCGGCCGACAACTACATCGAGTTGCACGCCCCGCCGGCTGCCCATCTCGACCGTTGCACCCTGGCTGACTTTCTGGCCCATGCCAACGTGCAAGGTCGCTTCCTGCGCGTGCATCGCAGCCATGCCATCAACCCGGCTCATGTGCTGGGCCTGACGGCCTTGCCGCGCGGCGAAGCCGAGCTGTTGATGCGCTCGGGCGTGCGCCTGCGGGTCTCGCGCAGCCACCGCGCGCAGCTCGCTTGAGGCGGGAAAAGTGTCAGCAATTGCAAGCAAAGAGAGCGTTTGCGAGGCCTCAAGCGCCTGTTTTCGGGGCTTGTGGCGGCCGCAGCCTCGGACACAACGATAATCGCGCTCCCCGCAATGGGATTTTCTTTTCCGTACCCACTGGATATCTGATGAACAAAAGTGAATTGATCGAAAGCATCGCCACCAAGGCAAGCCTGACCCGCGCCCAAGCCGCTTCGGCCCTGGACGCTGCGCTCGGCTCGATCACCGAAGCCCTGGTGGCCGGCGATGCCGTGGCCATCCTCGGCTTTGGCAACTTCAAGGTCAGCGAGCGCGCTGCCCGCACCGGCAAGAACCCCGCCACTGGTGAAGCGCTGGAAATCGCCGCTGCCACCGTGCCCAAGTTCACCCCGGGCAAGGCACTCAAAGACGCTGTGAACGTCAAGAAGTAAGTAAGACAAAAAGGATCCGGCTTCGGCCGGACCCTGCGATGAGACAAGGGCGCCCGTCATTTGACGGCGCCCTTTTCTTTTGGGATGAGTGGGCGGCAGACGGCACAGGGCCGTCGCTCGCGGAGGTTTCAGTTCGAACGCAGAGTACGCGGAGGACCGCAGAGCTCGCAAAGAGAGGCGCAAGGTTCTTTCTCAGCGTCCTCTGCGGTCCTCAGCGAGCTCTGCGTGCTGAAACATCTTCGCGAACGACCGCTCCGTGCTGCGCGCAGACGAACCAGCAGCCTAGGGCTTCGCGGGCGCTGACAGCAGCGCTTTGGCCGCTTCGATGCGCAGCGCCATCGCCACGGCTTCGTCATTCATCACGCGCAGGAGAAAACGGCGCGGGTCGGTTTCATCGGCGCCGTTTGTCACGAGCCCCACGGGAGCCATAGGCCTGGCCGGCTGGGCGCTTGGCGCTTGTGGGGGCGACGTGCTGCCGGTCCTGGCGCCCAACTGCTCCAAAGCCGCCGCCAGTTGGGCAGGGCTGATGCAAGCGAGGCGGCCCAGCACTTCGGCCTGCGCCTCGGGACCGGGCTCGGTGTCCAGCCAGGGCTCGTCGCTGAAGACCGGTGCCAGATCGGGGGCCACAAAGGCCGACCACTGTTCGCCAGCGACTTGTTGTTCTTGCCGCTGAGGCGGTAGCGCGGGGGCAGCCGTGGCCATGGCGGCCGACCACATGCTCAGCCGCGTCGGGCGCAGCTCGGGCAGATAGGCGCGGCACAGCGCAGGCAAGAGCTCGGCGGCCTGCGTGGCCATGCCGACTTCGGCCAGTGCAAACCAGAGCTGGAAGCCGTCGTGGCCGTTGACCGCAATCGCCGGAGCCGGCAAGCCCAGATCGCTTTGCACGCCGCGCCAGACGGCGCCCAGCGCGCTCCAATCGGCCGGTCGCGCCAACTCCAGCACGGCCGCGCGGGGCGGCGCGTTCAGGGCCGTGACGTGGCTGCCGTAGAGGCGTTGCAGATCCTGTTGCAGTCGCTTGTCATTCATGGGGCGCTATTTTGCGCCGCGGCTTGGTTCTGGGCTCGGGGCTCGGGTGTGGCCAGCACCCGCTCGCGCAGCAGCGACAGGGGCAGCGGCCCATGCTTGAGCACGCGGTCGTGGAACTCGCGGATGTCAAAGCGTGCGCCCTCGCGCGCTTGCATTTCGCTGCGCAGCTCGCGCAGCAGCACCGCGCCCTGCTTGTAGGTGATGGCCTGGGCTGGCCACTGGCGCACGCGCCGGATCTCGCGCTCAGCCAGGGCGGGCAGCATGGGCAGCTGTTCGCGCCAATAGGCCTGCGCCTCGGCCTCGCTCCAGCCCAGCTCGTTCAGGCCGACATCGAGCACCACGCGGATGGAGCGCACCAGATCCCACTCCACCGCGCCCAGCGCGTCGCCGTCCTGCTGGAACAGGCCCAGCTCGGCGCCGTACTCTTCGACGTAAGCGCCCCAGCCTTCGGCGTACGCGGAGTAAAAGCCATGGGGCAGGCCCAGCGGGCAACCGCGCCCCGCTTGGGCATAACGGCTTTGGTAGTGGTGGCCCGGCGTGCTCTCGTGCAGCAGCAGCCAGTCGACATTGCGGCGGCCATAGCCTTCGCGTGCCTTGTTGAAATAGAAGGTCGCTTCGTCGGGCTCGTAGTAGCCATCGACCGGCAGCGCCGCGCCCAAGGTGGAGGCCTTGATCGCCGGGCCGGTGATGCCGGTGGCGGGGAAGAGCCGGGCCATATGGCGCTCGACGATGGCCTGGCGTGCCTCGTAATCGGCCTGCGGCGTGGCGCCCTCGGGGTAGCGGAAGTCCGGGCCGGCCAGGTAGGCAGCGAAATCCGCATCTCGCCCGGCATAGCCCATGCGCGCCTGCAGCGCGCGGTAGCGGCCCTGTGCCCGCGCCAGCTCGGCGTGACCCATGGCCATCAGGTCCGAGGCGCTGCGCTCTTGCGTCAACCAGGCCTTGCGCAACCAGCGGTACCAGTCCTTGCCCAGCGCACTCTGCGCCAGTCCTTGCTCCGACAGCTGTGCGCCGCTGCCCAGCGCCCGGAAACGCTCCAGCACCTGGAGCTTGTGCAAATGCAGGTCCAACTCAAAGTCGATCTGCTCCAACTGCAGGCGCTGGCAGGCGGTGGCGGCGGGCCGGTCCAGGGCGTGCTGCGCCTGGTTCAAGGCCAGCAGTTGCTGGCGCTGCGCGGGCAGATCCGTCTCCTTGTCGATCTTGCTGATGCTTTTGAGGAAGAACAGCTCCATCTCTCCGCCCAGGCCCAGCTCGCGATGGACCTGGCCGTAGCGGGCGATGAAGGGCTCGATCGCGGCGGCGGCAGGCTGCATCGGCTCTGCGGCGGCGGCCTGATTGCTGCCGCTGCCGAACAGCAGCAGCAGGCTCAGGGCGGCAGGTACGAAGGGCTTGGAGGGCAGGCTGGGCATGGAAGAAAGCAGGGAGAGGCGCATGGGCGGCAGTATCGGCGTCGCCTGCCGGCCAGCCAAAGGCCATGGCTGTGACTTCAAGTCATGAGGTCGGTCGGAGTCGGCGCTTCCAAGAGCTTGATTTTGTTGGGTGTCCGATGCGGAGCAAAGTCCGTCGGAAACCACCGAATCGACCACCGTGAACCCTCGGCAACAAGTAAGGTCCGTCGGGTGCGGTTGCGACTGAAGGCAGCGTCCCGTGGCCGCGGCAGGACCTGGTCCCGGCCACAAGGCAAGGCCCTTCAGTACAGACTAGATGGCAGCAAAGTGCCCAAAGCTGAAGTTCGTCCTGCTAGAGCAATAGGCCCTGAGCGGCAGGAGCAGTTTGCGATTAGGCTGATTCATACCGGTCGTTCAAACCGGCATGACGCTCTCCCATACGGTTGAATAGCTTCCCATTCATCAGGACTTAGTGCTAATCCCCGCCAGAATCTCTTTCGCAATCACTGCCCCATCCGACTTCGGCGAAATCTTGATCAACGCCTCCAGCTTTTGCCGCGCCTCTGCCGGGCGGCCTTGCTGGATCAGCAAGCGCGCGGCGGCGTTATATGTAAGGCCGCATTTGGGCACGGCGGCAATGCCTTTGTCGAAGGTAGTCAAAGCGGTCGCGATGTCTTCGGGCCGTCCGCGCGCGGCGTGGGCTTTGCCCAGCTCCTGCCAGAGCTGGCAATTCTTGGGTATGAGTTTGAGGCCATCCTGATAAAGCGCAACCGATGCGTCGTACTGGCCCAGGCCCAGTTTGACGAGCGCCAGTTCCGAAAATTCCAAAACCTCACTTGGCTTGTCGTTGGCGTACACGCGTTTGAAAATCGCATCCGCTTGGACGTATTCACCCAGGTGGTAGTGCTTCTTAGCCGCGAAGTAGTCGCGATTCACTTCCAGGATGACGGGATCAAGAATCAAATTCTCCAGACGCTTGCGAACTTCAAACGCCTCGTCGAAGCGGCCAGTCTCGGCCAATTTGTTTGAGAAGTTAACGTAAATGTAGGAATCGTCCACGCCCGCAGCAATGGCATCGCGGGCGACTTTGAAGCCTTCTTCGCGGTAGCGGCCCTCCGGGCGCAACATCGATTGCAGTATGAGGAGCGTGTTGGCGTAACTCACGTCCGCCGGATGCAAGGTGTAATACCTGGACACAAGTGCCACGGCGCGCGCCTCTTCAAATTCGCACTGTGCAAGGTGGATAGCCTCAACCGTCACAAAACGCCGGGCGTCGTACAGCGGCGAAGCCTTGGCCTCTCGCAAGGCCTTGGCCGAACCATCACAGTCACCGGTGTTGGTTGCGGCAGACACCCTGCGCCCCAGGGCACGAATCTTCACTTCAACCGGCAGCTTCATTGTCTGCGCGCGTTTGTCGAGCATTGCGGATTCGACGAAATTGCGCAATCGATACTGCGCGCCCGCCGAGTTGACCACGGCCACGCCGTTGCTGCTGTCCAGCGCCATGGCCTCAGCAAAAGCCAACAGCGCATCTTCGAACTTGCCCGCGCGATAGAGTGCATTGCCGTAGGCGTCATAGGCAACCGACATCACGGCACCGCTCGGCTTGGGGTTCGCCTCCTCCATTTTTCGCAGGTGTTTTGAGAGGGCTGTCAGATCATCGGGCGTCTTCGCCTGCAGGCCCAGGTAAGCCGCCAGCACCGCAGGTTGCGTGACATCGAGCACGCCGACGGCTAACTCACCGACCAGCGACTCCCACGCCGCGAGCTTGCCTTTGACTATCGTCGGTGACTTGCCCGCGACGCGCACCTTCAGGGTCGCATCGTCTCCATCAAGAATGATCTCGCCGTCAATCGCAATTTCATTACCTGTCATGTAACGCAGGTATCTGAAAACCGATTGCAGTGTGAACTTGGCTTCTGGTATCGCAACATCAGCGCGGTGCTCCGCCCATGCCCCTTTGAGCTCACCGGATTCCAACGTGGTCACCAATTCACGGCGCTTGAGGAGTTCATCGAACAAGGCTTTGGCAACCACCTGTCCGGTGATGCCGCGCTCAGCTAAATTTTCCGGAACATCAAAGGCCGCAATGGTGAGAGTTTGGCGGTACGCTTCTCGGACACACGCGACGGCTGTCACTACGACAACTGCCAGCACACTGAGGGCAATCAGCGCGTTACGCAGCAGGATGAGGCGCGCGTTGATCCAGTTGTATTTGGTCGCGTGCGAGAGGAGGTGGAGTTCGTGTCGTACATCATGAAGCGTTTCCGCGAGGCCCTCGACGCGCACTGTTGGGCTTGGGCCTGACGCTTCACCTTGTGCGGGACGCACTCCAGTCGACGGCGCCAGTAGCGTCGGCGCTTCTGCTGGCGCCTGGTCTGCGCCATCCGCTGGCGCATTTGATGGCGCAGTGTCGCCCTGGATAGGTGAGGTCATGTGATGGTGGCTGGTAGGTTTATATAACGCATTATTGCCACTACCAGCCCATGAAACCACTGAGCACGGCACCCACACCGGCAATGGCAACAATGGGCCCTTTGAAGCGGGAAAGCCCGCGTGCCAAGGTGGCTAGCACGGACCTCGCACGCGCTCGCACTTGTTCGGCCCCTGATGGAGATATCGGTGAACCCATCCCTGAGGCCCTTGTCTTGTAGTGCTCGGCATTCTAGTGAGGGCCGACTTTTGCGGTGATGTTCATATCGGGTCGTTTGCAAAATTCAGTGCGAAACCCGAGTGTGCAAATTACCCAAACTGAACTGTTGTCCAAGGCATGGCAGCAAGAGGCAGGTCTGGCGCACTCAGATTGAAAGCTGCTGAGCAATCCGCGGCCGCCGTTCAAAAAGTGCACATTGCTGCTGGCCGGCGAACTTCGGCTGTGGGCACTTTGTTGCCGCCCGCGACGAATGGGCCTGCAATGGATCGAGACCGGCGGCTCCGCTGCGATTTCGGCGAGCGCGAACGAACTGCCACCCAATGATGCCGACAACGACCCCAAGGCAAGGGGCGCGTCGCCAACCATGCTCGACCGACCTTGTTCAAGTCCGACGGACCTTATTACTTGCTGTCAGCTGCCAGCCAAAAGAGCCTCCTGTGGGTCGCCAGCCTCCGCCATGTTGCGCCGCTTGCCGCCCATAACTGCACAAGCCAGCGTCCCGGTATGAGCAGCGGGTTGATGTGTGAAGAACATGGATGCGGGACGCGGTGAGGTGATCTGCGTCTTGATGCCCGCCCGCCCGCTTCGCGTCGGCTCCGCCTATGACAGCGATACTGCCTCATGCCTGTTGCCACTCGCTTCTTTCCCCAGCTTTACCCCTGGCTCTTCGTCGCCCTTTGGAGCACCGGTTTCATTGGCGCCAAGTACGGCCTGCCTGATGCGCAGCCGCTGACGTTTCTGAGTCTGCGCTATGCCTTGGTGCTGCTGCTGATGGGCGCCATCGTGCTGTGGACGCGGGCGCCCTGGCCGGCGCGTGGCAGCCGGGCTTGGGGGCATATCGCGGTATCGGGCCTGCTGGTCCATGGCGTCTACCTGGGCGGCGTGTTCATGGCCATAGGCCATGGCTTGCCGGCGGGGATCACGGCTTTGCTGGTGGGCCTGCAGCCGCTCTTGACGGCGCTGGGTGCCGGCCTGTTTCTCGGCGAGCGGGTGCGGCCGGCGCAGTGGCTGGGTTTGCTCTTGGGCCTGATTGGCGTGAGCCTGGTGCTGGCGCACAAGGTGGCGGCGGGTCTCGGCGGCGCCGCCTTGCTGGCCATGCTCTTGCCGGCGTTTGTGGCCCTGCTGGGCATCACGGCGGGCACGCTCTATCAAAAACGTTTCTGCCCGGCCTTTGACCTGCGCACCGGCTCACTGATCCAGTTCCTGCCTTGCTTGTTCTTGACCTTGCTGGCGGCTTGGGCCGGCGGCGAGAGCCTGCAGGTGCACTGGAGCGGGCAGTTCTTCTTTGCCCTGGGCTGGTTGGTGCTGGTGCTCTCGCTGGGCGCGGTCAGCCTGCTCAATGTGCTGATCCGCCAGGGCAGCGCCGTCCATGTGGCCAGCCTCTTCTACCTGGTGCCGCCCACCACGGCCGTGTTCGCCTGGGCCTTGTTTGGCGAAACCCTCCATGGCTTGGCGCTAGCCGGCATGGGGGTGGCGGTGGCCGGGGTGTGGTTGGCGCGGCGGTGAAGGGCGGCTCTTGGTGGAGCGCCGGTCTCGTTTGGCGATGTTGGGTGCTTGAGAGTTTTCGTAGCGAGCGGCTGCCAGGCTAGGCGGACGGAGCAGAGGAACCGGAACGTACTTCCTGTACGTGAGGATTCCGAGCACCGGACCAACGACGCATGGCAGTCGCGCAGTAGAAAACTCTCAAGCGCTTAGCGCCAGAATTTGCCGTCGGGGCCGATGATGGCCAGATCGGCATAGTCCATGCCCGTGTGATCGCTGCTGCTGAAGCGCAGTTCTAGGCCGCCGAGATCGATCTTGCCGAGGCTGTCGAGCGCGCGCAGCAGGCCGGCGCGATTGAGGTCTTTGCCGGCCCTGCGCAGGCCGGCCACCAGCACCTTGGCGGCGGCGAAGCCCTCGACATTGGAGGGCGTGAGTTCCTTCAGTCCGGCCGCCTTGGCCAGCTCCTGAGCCTCGCGGATCATGGGCGTGTTCAGCGAGCGCTCGGACGGGAACACCTGGCTGACGATGATGCCGCGGCCGTGTGTGTCCAACTGCTTGACGAAGCCCGAAGAGGCATTGTTGGACAGGGTTACGACTTGCGCCCCGGAGCCCGCGGCGCGCAAGGCCTTGACGCCGTCGGCCACAGCCGCACCGGCGCCGATGAAGAGCAGGGCCTGGGCATCGGCTTTGACCAGCTGGGCCATCAAGGCCGTCATGTCCGGCTTTTCGCGCGGGAACTTCAAATGCGCCAAGGGCTGCAACTTGGCGGTCTGCAAGCCCTTGAGCGCGCCTGTGGCCGCATCGGTGCCGAAGCTGTCGTCCACCTGGACCAGGGCGATGCGGCTGATGCCCATGCCGACCAGATGCTGGATTGAGCGCTCGGCCTCACGCTGGTAGGTGGCGCGCACATTGAAGACGTAGGGGTTGACCGGTTTGTGCAGCAGCATGGCGCCGGTCGAGGGCGCGACCAGGGCCAGCTTGTGCTCGGCCAGCAGGGGCAGGATGGCCTGGCTGTGTGGCGTGCCGCGATTCAGGAACAGGGCCAGCACGCCTTGATCGATCAGCTTCTTGGCGTTCTCGGCGGCCAGCGTGGGTTCGAACTTGTCGTCCAGCGAGATCAGCTCGATCGCCTGGCCATTGATGCCGCCGGCGGCGTTGATGGCGTTCAGGTAGAGCTTGGCGCCCTCGGTGGTCTCCTTGACCCCGGCCGCCACTGGGCCGCTGAAGCCCGCGGTCTGGCCGATCTTGATCTGGGCTACGGCCGCAGCGGTGAAGCTCAGGCTGCAGCACAGGGCGATGGCGAGGCGACGCAGTTTCATGGGTGAAAGTCTCCGGGTTGACGGGGGGATTGTGGCAAAGGTGGGTGGGTGGGGGAGAAGTGAATGGGTGAAGGCGTGAACAGGTGAACAGGTGAATGGTGAATGGTGAATGGTGAATGGTGAATGGTGAATGGTGACGGGGCTTTCCACTTCGCCACGGGCCTGACTCGGTTCGCCCCAGATTGCTTGGCCGGGGTGGGGCGGGCGGCGATGCTGGCGGCATGAAACAAACTTCACATAACCCCCGCCTCTTTTTCCTCGACTGGCTGCGCATCCTCGCCTTCGGCCTGCTCGTGCCCTACCACGTGGGCATGTACTACGTGAGCTGGGGCTGGCATGTCAAAAGCCCGACCGCCAGCACGGCGCTGGAGCCGCTGATGCTGATGAGCTCGCCCTGGCGCCTGGGCCTGCTGTTCTTCATCGGCGGTGCGGCCCTGGCCCAGGCCTGGGGGCGCGCGCAGGCGCAGGGCCACACGCCGGCCCGCTTGCTGCGCCGTCGCAGTGCGCGTCTGCTCTTGCCCTTGGTGTTTGGCATGCTCGTCATCGTGCCGCCGCAGAGCTATTTTGAGGTGGTGCAGAAGCTGGCCTACTCGGGCAGTTACTTCGAGTTCATGCAGCAGTATTTGCAGGGCTACGAGGGCTTTTGCCGCATGGAAGAGGGCCGCTGGCAATGCCTGGACCTGCCCACCTGGAACCACCTCTGGTTCCTGCCCTACCTCTGGGTCTACGGCCTGATCGGCTGGCTGCTGCTGCGCCAGGCTCCCTCCGTCTTGGCGCAGTGCGGCCAAGGCCTGGCTGCTCTGGGCCCCTGGGGCTTGTTGCTGGGCTTGGCCGTGCCGCTGATGCTGGCGCGGCAGCTGGCGGGCTTGTTTCCGTCCACCCACAACCTGACCTGGGATTGGTACAACCACGCCCAATACCTGAGCCTCTTCCTGCTGGGCATGCTGGCCTCTCACTCCGGCTCGGTCTTCTGGGCGCGCCTGAGTGCGCTGCGCTGGCCGGCCCTGGTCGGCGCGGTGGCGGCCTGGGCCTTGTTGCTGGTGTACTTCGACGCCTACGACGGCGCCACACCGCCCGAGACCCTGCGGGTGCTGATGCGTGGCGTCTGGGGCCTGATGCAGTGGTGGGCCACGGCGGCGGCCTGCGGCTTTGCCTACCTGCACCTCAATGCCGATTCGGCCTGGCGCCGGCGCCTTGGCGCCGCCGTGTTCTGCCTCTACATCCTGCACCAGACGGTGATCGTGCTGCTGACCCAGGCGCTGGCGCCCTTGCAGCTCGCGCCGCTGCCCGAGGGCTTGCTGCTGATTGGCTTGAGCTTTGCCTGCTGTGCGGCGGCCTATCTGCTGCTGCGAGGTCTGCTCGGCCTGCGCGCGCTGTTCGGGATTGAGCCCCCTCAGGGCCGAGCGGCGCGGCAGCCTCTGTCGCCCGACCGATCAGGCCATCAAGCCACTTGATGGGCTTGCTCGCCGAGGCGGCTGATCTCGGCGGCCAATGCAAGCAGATGGGTGCTGTTGTCTTGCAGCTCGCGCCGGAATTCCTGGCGCCAGGCCTCGCTCGGCGTGCGCCCTTCGCGCAGCAGCGCCTCGCCTTCCCCGGCCTGGCCGGCCAGTCGCTCGGCGCCGACCATGGCCGCCATGCCCTTCATGGCGTGCAGCGCTTGGGTGGCGTCCTCCAGCTGCCCGGCGGCCAAGAAGCCGTCCAGTTGCTCGGGAAAGCGCGCGGCCTTGGCGGTGAAGGCATTCACGGTCTTGGCATACAGCGGCGCGCGGCCCAGAAAGCGGTCGATGCTGGCCTGCGCCAGGATGCCCTGGGCCAAGGCGCGTGTGCACAGCGCTTCGGGCAGGCTCAGGGTCGGAAACACACGCTCGGGCAGTGAAGCTTCGCTCGGGGCTTCTTCTTCGCCGGCCTTGGCGCACAAGCGCAAGAGCAAAGGCAGCAAGTGCTCGACGTCAAAGGGCTTGCCCACATGCTCGTCCATGCCGGCGGCCAGGCAGGCTTCGCGGTCGCGGAGCAAGGTGCCGGCCGTCATGGCCACAATCGGCAGCCGACTCAGGCCCAGCTCACCGCGGATGACGCGGGTGGCGGCATAGCCGTCCATCACCGGCATCTGTACATCGCTGAGCAGCAGGTCAAAGCCATCGGGCTCGGCGCGCAGCAGCTGCACCGCCTCCAGGCCGTTGTGGGCCACGCGCACCGCGGCGCCCGCGTCACTCAAAAGTTCCACAGCCACCTGTTGGTTCAAGACATTGTCTTCGGCCAGCAAGATGCGCAGGCCATGCAGCGGTCTGTTCACGGCTGCCGTGGATGCTTCGGCCGGGTCCGCCGGGTGTGCGCCGCGGGCTTGGGTCTCGGGTGCTGCGGTAGACAGGGCCTGAATGGTCTCAAGCAGCTGTTGGCAGGTGAAGGGTGCCAGCAGTGTGTCAGTCAGCTCATCAGGGGGCGCCGGCAAGGCATCGGCTTGCCCCAGCAAGGCCAGCACAGCCAGCTGGCTGCCTGGATTCAGTGCGCGCATGGTCCGGCAGAGGCTCAGGTCTTGCTCGACTTGCTGCGCCTCGGGCACCTGCCAGTCAAGCAGGAGCAGGCAGGGCTCAGACGGGGTTTGCGGCTCTTGGCGCAGCTGTTGCAAGGTTTGTTCTGCCTTGCTTGCCAGCCGGGCTTGCAGGCCCAGCGCCGCAGCGTAAGCAGCCAGCACCTCGCGCGTGCCGGCATGCGGGCTGACGATGATCAGGCCCAGGCCTTGCGGCAAGCCTGGCGCTTCGCTGACGGCGGGTTCAAGTCCTGCGGCCGGGGGCTCGGCCAGGGGCAGGCGCAGTTGGAAGAAGAAGCAGCTGCCCTGGCCGACCTGGCTGTCGATCTGCAGGGGCGCGTCCATCAGCGTCAGCAGGCGCTGGCTGATGGCCAAGCCCAGGCCGGAGCCGCCGAAGATGCGCGTGGTTGAGTTTTCGGCCTGCGTGAAGCCCTCGAAGATGCGATTCTGGTTTTCGGGGGCAATGCCGATGCCGGTGTCACTCATCCGAATGTCCAGCTGCACCGCGTCGACGCTGCGCTCCAGCACGCGGATGCTCAGTCGCACATCTCCCTGCGCGGTGAACTTGATGGCATTGCCGCCCAGGTTGATCAAGACCTGCTGCAGGCGCATGGCATCGCCGAGCAAGCAGGCCGGCAGATCGGGGGCGATGTCGTAGAGCAGGCGCAGGGGCTTGCTGCCCCGGTTGGCGCTCAGGATGACGCCCAGTTCGCGCAGCAGCGGCTCGAAGCAGAAAGGCCGTGGCTCCAGGCTCATCTTGCCGGCCTCGACCTTGGAGAAGTCCAGCACATCGTTGAGCAGGCCGAGCAAGGCACGCGCTGCGCCTTCGCTCTTGGCCGCATAGTCGGCCTGCTTGGCACTCAGCTCGGTGCGCCGAAGCAGGGCCAGCATGCCCAGGATGGCGTTCATGGGTGTGCGTATTTCGTGGCTCATATTGGCCACAAAGCTGGACTTGGCTTGGCTGGCCTCCTGTGCCTGGCGGGTGCGTTCTTGCAGGCGCGCATTGTCTTGCTCAAGCACTTGAGTCAAGCGCTGCAGCGAGCTGGAGGCCTGGGTGAAGGTGCGCTGAACCAGGGCAAAGCTGCGCATCAGGTAGTCCATGGTCAGCGCCACCGCGACACAGGTGATCAGCAGGCGCAGCATGACGGCGAAGTCCACCTGACCTCGCCAGAAGGTGGCGAGGACCAGCAGCATGGGCGCAAGCGACCAGATTCGGGCGTGCACAAGCGGCAGAACCACAAAGGTCAGCAAGATCGCTGTGCCGGCCAGCAGCAAGGGCAGAAGCCCGTTGCCCAGGGAGGCCATGCCCAGCGCCAGATTGATCAAGCCGACCACCAGAAAGGCGTCATATTGGCTGCCCTTCACCCGCAGGCGCAGGCGTATCAGCAAAACGGCGAACACCACGGTCGTCGCCAGAGGAAAGGCGCTGTGCGCGAGGGGGGCCTGGCCGCTCAGGTATTGGGGCAGGCCCAGTAGCAGCAGCGCCAGGCTGGCCAACATCACCAAAGCACAGGTGCCAAGCAGTGTCGAGCGGCTGATCTTGTGCAGCACCGTTTCCGCATCGGCCACGGCCGCCTGCAACTGGCGGACCTCCTGGGCCGAACTGCTCGACTCGCTTGCCAAGGGCGCACCCGGCTTGGCGGCCTCAAGCTCAAGCGCTGCGGAAGGGGCAAACGAAGCGTCGGGGTTGGAGCGCATGAGCAGAAGGGCCTCAAAGCCTCGGCAGTGGTGCACGGAGCAGGGCCATTGTTGCGTAGTTTTCCCGTGCTCGGGCGAGGATTCGGTGATGCCGATATGCTGCCGGCGATGGCGTGCTGAACCCGGCCCGCCGCCCCCAAGAGAAGGCAAGAACGATGAAATACCTGCACACCATGGTCCGCGTCACCGACCTCGACGCTTCGCTGAAGTTCTACCGCGATGCGCTGGGCCTGGTCGAGATGCGCCGCAGCGAGCACGAAGCCGGCCGTTTCACCCTGCTGTACCTGGCCGCGCCTGGCGATGAAGTGGGCAAGTACCAGCCTCAGGTCGAGCTGACCTACAACTGGCCCGACGCGAACGGCCAGGGCGAGGTCTACAGCGGCGGCCGCAATTTCGGCCACCTGGCCTTTGCCGTGTCCGACATCTACGCCGCCTGCCAGCGCCTGGCCGACCACGGCGTGACCGTGCTGCGCCCGCCGCGCGACGGCCGCATGGCTTTTGTGCGCTCGCCCGACGGCATCTCGGTGGAGCTGCTGCAGGACGGCGCGGCGCTGGCGCCGGCCGAGCCTTGGGCATCCATGCCGAATACGGGTTCTTGGTAAGGACGGCTCAAGCGCCGTTCTTCTTGCGGCTTTCTAGCTGCGCCCAGAGCGCCTCGGCCTTCTCGGCCGCTTGCTGGCGGCCGGCATCGCCGAGTTGCAGATAGTCCTGGGTCTTGAGGAACCAGTCGGCGCTGAGCTGGTCGCCCGAGCGGCGTGCGATCAGGTTCCAGGTGGCCGCGTCGAGCGGCCGCTTCTCCAGCAGGAAGGTCTCGGAGATCATGGCCGCCGCATGCAGATTGCCGCGCAGGAAGGCCTCGGTCAGGGCTGTGCGTGCCGCCTCGCGGTAGGGGAATCCGGGCTCATGCTCGGCCTCTTGCGGCTTGCCGTCGAGGGCAAACAGATAGCGCTCGGCCAGATGGGTCAGGGCCTGCACATCCTTGGCGGCGGCAGCTTGGCGCAGCTGGCCCAGCGGCATGCGGTAGTAGCGCTCGTCGATCTGGTAGCCGAGGCGGCGCAGCTGTTCGTTCACGGCTTTGTCCTCGGGGCTCAGGTCGGGGGGCGCGCTGCCGCCGGCCTCGGCCATGGCCGTGGAGGCCTGTGCCAGCTGCCAGGGATTGCTGCTGCTGGCTGGCGCGCCGCTGGCCGCCGGGCCGCGCGGCAGCGGCCGGTCGACGGCGCCGAACAGATCGCGCAAGCCGTAGGCCGGATCGCCCGCCTGCGAAGCAGCCAGCGCCGCGGCGGCCTCTTTCGCCTGCTCGGCAGTCAGGCGTTGCTGTTCGGTGGCGGCCTCGTCCCACTGCCACCAGGCGAACAGTCCGGTGGCCAGCAGGGCGACGGCCATGCCCCAGCGTGTGGCGGTCATGGCCGTTTTCATCAGATATTGTTCAAGCAGGCGCCCAGGCCGTTGGCATAGCCGTAGCGCGAGTAGTAGTCGCGCTGCGAGGGCGTGCCGTGCTCTGCATAGTCCGCGGCAGCGCGGGCCGAGCGCACGGCCGACTCGATGAAGCTGGGATAGCGCAGCGTGGTCTGTGCGTACTTGGCAAAGGTGCCGCCGACGCAATCGGCTTGCAACTCCTGGTAGGGCGCCCGCTTGTAGATGCCGCGGGTGAACTGGATCGAGTGGCCCCACTCATGGGCCAGGATGAACTTGGCCACGTAGTTGCCGTAGCTGTTTTCCTGGCCTTGCAGGAAGGAGGTGCCGACGCTGATGGTGTAGGGGCCGCAGGCCATGGCGTTGGGCGAGGGCTCGCCGCAGGCGCGTTGGTTCACGTACACCGTGGGTCGGGCGTAGCCGCCCAGCTGGCCGCGAATCTCGTTGGCCGAGTTCTGGATGTAGGTGCTGTTCACCGTGACGGCGCCGGCAGGCAGCAGGCTCAGGGCCAGCGCCAGGGCGGCCGAGGCCTTGAGGGCGAAAACGTGGGGGCGGGTGGTCTTCTGCATGGTCTGTGTTCTCACAAGCTGAGGAGCAAACAAAGGGAGTGGCCACGCCTTTTGGGCGGGGCCGCCGATGCGCACACTCCAACAGCTTGTGCGCCTGCCGCAAAGTATCGGCAGGCCCCTTTGCCTCCCGGCTGAGGGTTTCCATGGCATTTGCGCGTTAACCCGCCTGCAAGCTCTTACAGGACGGGATGCCAATGACACAAATCAGTCGCTGTAGCCCCAGGGCGCGGTAGGGGCTGTCACCGGCTTGCCGAGGTCGAAGTCGACCCGGAACTCGCGGCTCTCGCGCAGCAGGCGGTAGCTGAAGCTCTTGAGATCGGTGTTGATCAGTAACTGCCAGGTGTTGCCGACCGAGGCGGCCATGCCCTGGCGCAAGAACAGCTCTTGGCTGTAGGGGTCAGCCGGGAAGGACTGCAGCTGCGGCCAGCCTGCGTCGCGGGTGTGGCCGCCGTACATGGTCGAGGCATCGCTGCGACCGTCGGCCTTGCGGTGGTCGTGCTTGAGGCTCAGGCCTGAGCCGGTCTGGCTGATGATCCAGGTGCGTGAATGGTTGTCGCCGACATGGAAGGGGATCTGGATCTCGCGCTCACTGCAGCGCCGCACATGCATCAGCAAACGGCCTTCAAAGCCGCTGCCGCTCTTGGGCTGGTCCTGCACCACGCGCCCTTCGAAGGCCTGGCCGCAGAGGCTGCGCAGCTGCTCGAAAAACTGACGATGGGCCTGGGCCGCGACCAGGGGCGCAGCTTGCACGACAGGCGCGGCATTGGCCGTTGGGGCCGCCTCGGCCGCACCGACGCTGGCTGTGCCTGAGAGCAGGGCGCCGAACACCATGCCCATCCATAGCGGGCGACGGGCATGGGTGATGGTGTGGCTCATCGGGTGGTTCCGGTTCAAGTGCTGCGCTCAGCGCCGCCCAAACATCATCTGCCGCGCCACGGCCCGCTTCAGCGGCGGCGCCATCTGCAGCGCCGCCAGAGCCAAGCCGCGCGCGGCCGGCAGGCCGGGCCAGCGCCAGGCAAAGGTTCGGGCCAGGAAATCGGTGGCGGCGATCATGCTCCAGCGGTCGGGTGCGCGCTGCCACTCGACCCGGCGCAAGGCCTGGCTGACCCAGAGCGCGGCTACATCGGGGTGGCTCGATCGCACCTGGCCCTGGACCAGGGCCTCAACCAAGGCATAGGCATCGCGCAGGCCCAGGTTCAGGCCCTGACCGGCCACCGGGTGCAGGGTCTGGGCGGCATTGCCGATGCGCACGACCTGACCCTCGACCAGGCTGCGCTCGGCATTGAGCCCCAGGGCAAAGCATTTGAGCGGGCTGATGCCCTGCAGCGTGCCGACGCGCGCCGGCAGCAGGCTCTGGATCACCGCCAGGCGCTGGGCGTCGCTGAGTGAGGCGATGTCATCGTCGGCCTGGGGCATGCACCAGACCAAGGCTGCGCGGCGCTGGCCCTCGCGCGCACGCAGGGGCAGCAGGGCCAGCGGTCCGTTGCGTGTGAAGCGCTCGAAGGCCAAGCCCTGCGGGCTGTCTTCGGCCAGCGTGACGCTGCCGACCCAGGCGTTCTGTGCGTAGTCGTGCGAGACGGCCTTGCGCGCCTGCTCGGCGAACACGCCGCCTTCGGCCACCACGGCCAGGTCGAAACTCTCTGCCACGCCGGCATCGACCTCGACGCCGGGCGCCAGCGGCTTGAGGCCTTGCACAGGCGTGCCGAAGCGGCTGAACAGGCGGGCAGGTTCGGCCTGCACGCGGGCCTGCCAGCGTGCTTGCATCGGCGCCACCAACTGGCCGTAGCTGAGCACGGCGCCGAGCTGGCTGACGCCTTGCTCGGCTGCGCTCAGCCGCACCTCGGGCTCTTGGCTGGCGCCGAACAAGGGGTGGTTCAGTGTGGGCGGCGCCTGGCTGACGCTGACTTCCAGAATTGCCTGTGCCGCGTCGGCATCCCAGGCCTGCAGGCGCTGCAGCAGCTGCACGCTGCCCAGGGCCAGTGCCAGGGTGCGCGGGTCGCCCGACACATCTTTGTCCAGCGGCCGCGCATCAAACAGCGTGATCTGCGCATGAGGCAGGCGCTGGGCCGCCAGCAAGGCCAGGCTCAGGCCGGCCGGGCCGGCGCCGATGATGGCCAGGCGCAGTGGTGCTTGGCTCGCTGTGGGGGCGGAGTCGGGAGAGGTGGAAGGCATGGCGTCAGAGCCTGGCGAAAGCGGTCAAGCTGGGACTATAGCGAGCCATGCTTGGCATTCGGCAGCAAGCGGCACTGAGCCGTCGTTCGTGGAGAAGCTTCAGCACGCAGAGTTCGCAGAGGACCGCAGAGGACGCTGAGAACACAATCCTCGCTCTTCTTCTCTCTCTGCGATCTCTGCGAACCTCCGCGCACTCTGCGTTCGTATTCAAATCTCAGCGAACGACGGTTCTGTGCCGAAACCCGCCATGCGCCGTGAATCACGGCGTGGCTTTGTGGGTTCACAGCAAGCCGGGTGCTGCTGCGAGTGGGCCGCCGTGCTCAGACCGCCGTCAACTTGCGCTGGCCTTGGCCTGGCAAGACCTTGAGCGACTTGCCCACGCTGGCCGTGTACTCGCGGCTGGTGATGGTGCTGACATAGACCCAGTCCGAGCGGCACTCTTGAGCCGTGACGGTCAGGACCATGAAGCCGCGGCGCGAGGTGTCGGCATATTCCAGCGGGCCGATCAGCTGGGTCAGGGCGCCGGCCAGCTGTGCCGGGTTCTCCTTGGGCAGATAGACCTCGAAGCCGGGCGAGGTGACCGAGCTGGTGGCGAACTCGACACCGACCTGATTGCCGGCCATGTCCTGCAAATCGCTGGCCCAGGCGTTGTGGGTGTCACCGGCCAGCACGACCAGGTTCTTGTTGAGCTGGCGCGCGGTGGCGAGCACGGTCTCGCGCGCGGCGGCATAGCCGTCCCAGGCATCGAGGTTGTAGGGGATGCTGGGCTGGGCCAGGATGGCGCGCTCCTGCGCACTCAGGCTTGCTGGGTTGCTTTGAGCCTTGGCGACGATGGCGCCGTAGGCCGAGACGCTGACGCCGCTGCCGGGGTTGTTGGCTTCAAACAGGATGGGCGCGGGAATGTTCATGCGGCCCATCAGCACCTGCTGGCCCAGCACCTGCCAGGTGGCGCTGGAGGTGCTCAGCTGCTGCTGCAGCCAGCCGGTCTGGGTGGCGCCCAGCAGCTGGCGGTTGGGCTTGGCCAGATCTGCGCCGAAGGCGCTGGCATTGAAGCCGCTGGCGCTGGTGTACTTGGCGTAATCCAGCGGTTCTTCGCGGCCGATCAAGCGCGTGTCCAGCATGTGCAGGGACAGCAGATTGCCGAAGGCGAAGCTGCGGTAGATCAGCTCGGCGCTTTGCTGGCTGCGGATCGGCATCCACTCGTGATAGGCCTGGATGGCCGCGGCCTTGCGCTTGGCGTAGTCGCCCTCGGTGGCGGGCTGGTGGTTTTCGGCGCCATCGGTCCAAGAGTCGTTGCAGACCTCATGGTCGTCCCAGATGGCGATCATGGGCACATTGGCGTGCAGGCGCTGCAGGTCGGCGTCGGCGCGGTATTGCGCGTAGCGGCGACGGTAGTCGTTCAAGGCGACGATTTCGCCTGCGGGTTCGACTTCACGGCCCAGGGCCGCGGCCTTCTCGCTGGCGTAGCCGCCGCGGCCGTATTCGTAGATGTAGTCGCCCAGATGGACGGCCACATCGATGTCTTCGCGCTTGGCGGCCTCGGCATAGACATTGAAGTAGCCAGCCGGGTAGTTGGCGCAGGAGAACACCGCCAGCTTGACCTGGCTGACCGTGGTTCCGGTGGGCAGGGTCTTGGTGCGACCGACCGGCGAGTACTGGCTCTCGCAGCTGAAACGGTAGAAATACTTCTGGCCGGCTTGCAGGCCGGTGGCGTCAACCTTGACCGTGTAGTCGCGGGCCGCAGCGGCCTGGGCATCGCCCGAGGCGACGATGGTCTTGAAGTCGGCGTCGCTGGCCACTTCCCAGCGCACGGCCAGGTCACGCAGATCGGCGCTGTCCTTGGCGCGAACACGGGTCCACAGGATCACGCGCTCGGCCTGCGGGTCGCCGCTGGCCACGCCGTGGCTGAAGCTGACCGGAATCACGACCATATCGCTGCCACCGCAGCCGCTCAGGCCCAGCGCACCCAGGCCGGCTGCGCCAGCCGCCAGTGCGACCGAGCCGCGCACAAAGCTGCGCCGGCCGGCATCGGCCGTGTCGTCCGCCGGGGTCGCCGCGGAGTGGAAGAAGTTGTGCAGTTTGCTGGGAGAGCTCATGGAAGTGCGCCGGCTTCAAGGCCAGGGTAGATGGGGCAAGCGGCGCAGTGTGCGTATGCACGGTGACATCTGTGCGACACGAGCTGTCGCCTAGGCGACTCGCGGGCGGCTCTGGCCGGGCCTCACAGGCGGGCGCCTGGTCGGCAGGCCCGGCCTTGTGGGGGCATCGCCGAGCGAAGCGCAAGCCTGTGGCGCTCTCGGTTACCCTGCACTTTTGGCCGCATTGAACACAAACAGGCGAACACCACCATGCAATACCGTCGATTGGGCCGCAGCGGCCTGCAAGTTTCCGAGCTGTCTCTGGGTTCCTGGGTCACGTACCACAAGCAGGTGGACACCAAGGCTGCCACCGAGATGCTGGCGGCCGCCTTTGATGCCGGCATCAACTTCTTCGACAACGCTGAGGTGTATGCCCTGGGCCAGAGCGAGGTGGTGATGGGCCAAGCCTTCAAGGCCTTGAACTGGCCGCGCCTGCAGTACGTGGTCTCGACCAAGTTTTACTGGGGCCTGGGAGGCGAGGGCAACAACACCATCAACCGCAAGGACACGCTGAACCGCAAGTACCTGATGCAGGCCATCGACGGCTCCCTGCAGCGCCTGCAGCTGGATTTCATCGACCTGATCTACTGCCATCGCCCCGACCCGCACACGCCGATCGAGGAAACCGTTCGGGCCATGAGCGACATGATCACCCAGGGCAAGGCCTTGTATTGGGGCACCAGCGAATGGTCGGCCGCCGACATCCGCGCCGCCTGGGAGATCGCCGAGCGCCACCATCTGCACAAGCCGGTGATGGAGCAGCCGCAATACAACCTCTTCCACCGCCAGCGCGTCGAGCAGGAATATGCCCGCTTGTACGAGGACATCGGTCTGGGCCTGACCACCTGGAGCCCGCTGGCCTCGGGCCTGCTGACCGGCAAGTACAAGGCCGGCATCCCCGAAGGCAGCCGCGGTGCCCTGGAAAACATGGCCTGGATGCGCGAGCAGCTGCAGGACGCGGCCAAGAACGCGGCGGTGGCCGAGCTGGAGAAGGTGGCGGCCGACCTGGGCGGCAATGTGGCCCAGCTGGCCATCGCCTGGGCGAACCGCAACCCGCAGGTCAGCACCGTCATCCTCGGCGCCAGCAAGTTGCTGCAGCTTCAGGACAACCTGGGCGCCCTGGCGCTGACGCCCAAGCTCACGCCCGAGGTGCTGGCGCGCATCGACGCCATCACCCAGCCCCTGGCGCGTTGATCAGCGCCGGCCGGGTCGCGCTGTTCCGCGCCCGGCCACCCGCGGCCTTGGCCTACCATCGGGCCTGATGCAAAGCCGCCCACGCCTTTTCAGCCCCTTTTGCTTTCTGCTCGGCCTGGCCTGGTTGCTGGCCGGCTTGGCGCATGCCGCGCCGGCCGCCGCCAGCCGTGCGCCTGCCGAGCTGGCGCTGCGCTTCGAAGCCGTCGGCCAGAACGGCGTCATTCCCAACAATGTGCTGTCGGCCCTGGCGCAGGACCGTCAGGGCTTTTTGTGGGTGGGCTCGGCCGCCGGACTCTTGCGTTTCGACGGCTACAGCTTTCGCCAGCTGCACCTGGACACCGCCGCCGAGGGCGGACGCCGCAGCCTCGGCTTTGTGCGGGTGCTGCTGGTGGGGCGCGATGGGCGCTTGTGGATAGGCAGCGATTCCGGCGGCTTGGCGGTTCACGACCCTGCCAGCGAACGCACCCAGCTTTACAGCCACCAGCCGGCGCAGCCCGACCGCAGCGTGCCCGAGGGCACCGTGCTGGCCCTGGCCGAGGCGCCCGACGGGCAGCTCTGGCTGGGCACGGCGCTCCATGGCCTGAGCCGTTTCGACCCGGCGCGCCAAAGCTTTGTTCATTACCGCCACGAGCCCGGGCGGGCCGGCAGTCTGCCCGACAACAGCGTGCAAGCCCTGCTGCTGGACCGCGAGGGCACGCTCTGGGTCGGTGGTCTCGGTGGCCTGGCGCGCAAGGCGGCCGGCAGCGAGCAGTTCGAGCCCGTGCCTCTGCCAACACGGGCCCGCGCGGGCAGTGCCAGACCGGCCCAGCCCATCGTGCTGCGACTGGCCCAGGCCGAGGACGGGCAGATCTGGGTCGGCACGCAGCAAGGCGATCTGGCCCTGGTGGACCCCGGCAGCCGACGCGTCAGCGTGCTGGAGCAGAACGGCCCGCGCGGCGCGGTCTATGCCCTGACCCAGGCAAGCCCGGGCCTGATTTGGGTGGGCCGAGCCGGTGGTGTGGAGCTGCGCGCCGCTGATGGTCGCCTGCAGCAAATCCTGCGCCACAACCCTCGCAACCCCAGCAGCCTCGGTGGCAACGAGGTGCGCTGCCTGCTGCTCGACCGGGGCGGTTGGATGTGGGTCGGTGGCTTTGGTGGCGGCCTGCAGCGCCACGATGCCGACCAGCTCAGCATCGGCGTGCGCAAGCTCGACGAGCATGGCGATGCTGTCTTCGAAGACCCGAGCGCCCGCGCCTTGCTGGAGCTGGACGGGGGCGAGGTCTGGGTCGGCACCACGGCTCAGGGTTTGGGGGTGCTCGATGCCCAGCTGCGCTTGCACCGCCAGATCGATCTGCGCAGCGCGCTCAAGCGCCGGGCGGATGAGCCTGTTCGGGTCTCCACTCTGGCACGGGCTCGGGACGGCACGGTCTGGGTGGGCGTGGACTCGCAGCTGCTGCGTGTCGACGCGCAGGGGCGCCTTTTGCAGAGCCTGGATGTGGCCCATGGGCGCTTGCGTCGCACGGTGCTGGCCCGCAACGGCGACCTCTGGGTCGGCACCCAGGACGGTCTGTACCAGCTGCTGGGCGGCCAGGGGCCGGCGCTGCGCCATCACCTGGCCGGCGGAGCGGCGCTCAGGGGCGAACTCAATGCCATCGTCGAGGCCGAGGACGGCGCGCTCTGGGTGGGCGGCGAGGCCGGCCTGTTCCTGCGCCCGGCCGGCGCGCGCGAGTTCCAGATCGTGCCCACGGTGGCCGGCCAGGGCCTGCGCAATGGCATCGTCACCGGCCTCTTGATCGACCGCCGTCAGCGCCTTTGGGTGGACACCGCCACCG
This sequence comes from Paucibacter sp. DJ2R-2, assembly GCF_025717675.1. Classification (GTDB taxonomy): domain Bacteria; phylum Pseudomonadota; class Gammaproteobacteria; order Burkholderiales; family Burkholderiaceae_C; genus Paucibacter_A. Next base: position 779,463 of record NZ_JAJIRT010000001.1, on the reverse strand, counting down.
GCCTGCATCAGATGACCAGCTGGGACGGCCACCAGGCCAGCTTTGACGCCATCAGCGAGCGCAAGGGCATTGCCGGCCGAGCCTTCGGTGCCAATCTGCTCGATGACGAACGGGGCCGTGTCTGGAGCCAAAACTATGTCTATGACCCCAACCGCGACCATCTCTACGAGCTGACCCCGGCCGACGGTGCTGATGCCGGCACAAGCTGGTTCCGTTCCTATGCGCGTTTGCAGGACGGCCGTTTTCTGTTTGGAGCTGCCCGTGGCCTGATGGTGGTGGACCCGGAGCGGTTTGAGGCCTGGGCCTATCAGCCGCCGGTGGTGGCCAGCGAGCTGCGCATCAATGGCGAGCGAGTCAATGCCGGCATGCTGGCGCCGCAGGGCCTGCAGCTGCTGCCGCAGCAGCGCAGCTTTGGCCTGGAGTTCGCGGCCCTGGACTACAGCGACCCGGGGCGCGTTCGCTATGCCTACCAGTTGGAAGGTTATGACGGCAGCTGGATCTACACCAGCGCCACCCAGCGCCTGGCCAGTTACAGCAACCTCAGCCCTGGCCATTACCTGCTGCGGGTGCGGGCCAGCAATCGCAGCGGGGTGTGGAGCCCGCATGAGCTGGCCATTCCGATCCAAGTCCATCCCGCCTGGTGGCAGACCTGGTGGTTGCGCCTGGCGCTGGCGCTGGGCGGCGCCGGCCTGCTCTATGGCCTGGTGCGTTGGCGCACCGGCTATCTGGAGCGCCGCCAGCTGGGGCTGGAGCAGCGCGTGCGCGAGCGCACGGCCGAGCTCGAGGACTTGTCGGCCGCGCTGCAGGAAAAGTCGCGAGCGCTGGAGGAGAAGTCGCTGGCGCTGGAGGACCTGAGCTTGTCCGACCCGCTGACCGGCCTGCGCAACCGGCGCTTTCTGGCCCAGCACATCGAGGCCGATGTCGCCCTGACCTTGCGCCGCCATGAAGCCCAGAGCCGCCAGGGTGGCCCCTTGCCCGAGGATGCCGACCTGATCTTTTTCCTGATCGACATCGACCACTTCAAGGACATCAACGACCGCTTCGGCCACGCCGCCGGCGACCGCATGCTCAAGCAGATGCGCGACCGCCTGCGCCAGGTTTTCCGCGACACCGATTACCTGGTGCGCTGGGGCGGCGAGGAGTTCCTGATCGTCGCCCGCGGCAGCCCACGCAGCCATGCGCCGGAGCTGGCCGAGCGCATGCGCGCCCTGGTGGCCGAGCAACCGTTTGTGCTCGATGCGGACGGTCTGGTCCTGCACAAGACCTGCTCTATCGGCTTCGCCTGCTTCCCGATCTCGCAGCAGCATCCGCGGGCGCTGGACTGGAACCGCACCGTCGACGTGGCCGATGCCATGCTCTATGCCGTCAAGCGCGGTGGCCGCGATGGCTGGATGGGCGTGCTGCAGGCCAGCAGCGGTACGGCCCAGCAGCTGCGCGAGCGCGCGGCCGCCGACTGGCTGCAGGACGAGGGCGTGCTGCGCGTCAGCTCGGCGCTCAGACCGGGCTGAACATGGGCGCAGCCACGGCGCGGTTGCGGCCCTGTGCCTTGGCTTGGTAGAGCGCCAGATCGGCTTGTGCCAACCACTGTGAGGCTGAGCCACCGCGCAGGGGCACGGCGCTGATCACGCCGATGCTGATGGTCAGCTCGGGGCCCAGCGGCGAGACCTCGTGCTCAATCGCGGCCCGAGCAATCTCCTGGCGGCAGCGCTCGGCCACGGCCAGGGCGCCGGCCGCATCGGTCTGCGCCAGCAGCAGCACGAACTCCTCGCCGCCATAACGCGCCACCACATCGGTGGGTCGGCCAGCGCTGGTGCGCAAGGCCTCGGCCACGCGGATCAGGCAGGCATCGCCGGCCTGGTGGCCGTAGTGGTCGTTGTAGAGCTTGAAGTGGTCGACGTCGATCAGCAGCAGGCTCAGCGGCGTGCCCAGGCGCAGCCCGCGCCGCCATTCTTCCTCAAGCTTTTGCATCAGCAGGCGGCGGTTGGCCAGCTCGGTCAGCGCGTCGGTGGTGGACAGGCGCAGCAGCTGCTCGTTGGCATGCTGTAGATCGATCTCGAATTGCTTGCGCTCGGTCAGGTCGGTGATCACGCCGACATAGAGCTTGCCCTGCGGGCCCTTGACCTCGGACACCGAGACCTGCACGGTCAGCGCCCGGCCGCTCTTGTGCAGGGCATTGAACTCGCGTGTCCGGCCCACCAGGGTCAGCTCCCGCGCACCCTCTGCGCCTTCGCGCCGGCGCAGGTAATGGTCGTGGGAGCCGCGGTCGGGCTCGTCCATCAACAGGGAGATGTTCTGGCCCAGCATCTCCTCGGCGCGATAGCCGAACAGGCGCTCCACGGCCGGGTTGCAGCTGAGCATATGACCCTGGGCGTCGATGGTGACGATGGCCACGCCGGCCGTCATGATGATGGCTTGCAACTGGGCCTGGCTGGCCTGCAGTTCGCGTTCCTTGAGCAGCAAGTCGCTGACGTCCTGGCGCACGGCGACCAGATAGCCCTCGGGCGTCCGTGTCTCGGTGACGCGCAGCCAGATGCCGCTGGCCAGCTGCTGCAGCTGGGCCTGCTCGCTGCGGCCGCGCCCGGCCAGGCGCGCGGCGATCCAAGCGTCTTCGTCGCCCAGGGCTTCCAGGGGCAGGGCGCCGGCCGCGCGGCTCAGCGCCAGCATGTGAGCAAAGCTCTGGCCGCGCATGGCTTCGTAATCGAGGTGCGGCATCCAGCCGATCACGCGGCGGTTGGCCAAGAGCAGGCGGTCTTGCTCGTCGTAGATCTCAATGCCGGCCGGCATGGCGTCAATGGCCCGTTCGAGCAGCTGGCGTTCGCTGTGCGCGGCGGCTTGGGCCTCAGCCAGGGCCTGCTGGGTCTTGACCAGCTCGGTCACATCGAGGCGTATGCAGACCAGCAGACCTGAGGCGGTGCGCTGCTCGTAGAGGTGCAGCCAGCGTTCGCCGAACTGCTGCAGGCGCGGGCCCGACTGCTGGCCGCGGCCGGCCAGTCGCTCGGCCAGCCAGGCCTCTTCACGCCCGCGTGCCTCGGTGACATAGCCGGCCCGCAGGGATTGGCGCACCACATCTTCGAAGCGCCCGCCTTCGACCAGATGCTCGGCCACCTGGGGGTAGTCCTCGCGCACGCGCCGGTTGCACATCAGCAGACGGTCATCGGCGTCCCAGAGGTCGAAGCCGGCTGGCATGGCCTCGATCGCTTCCAGCAGCTGCCGCTCGCGGTCGCTGTGCTGGGGGCGGCGCAGTGAGGGCAGCAGGCCCAGCAGAGCGGCGAGCACGGCCAGTGCCGACCAAGTTGGTGGCGCCTGCACCAACAGCAAGAGCAAGGCCAGCAGCAGGGCGGCGGCGCTGAACCTCAGAAACATCAAGGCGGTGTTGCGGCCCGGCGAACCGGTTGTTGGCATGGTGGACACGGGCGTCTCAGCGGAAGTTGCACGCTGATTCTGACCGAGGCCCGAGCTTGCGTGATGCGGGCAAGTCCGCATCCACCGCGAATCAAGGGGCCGCGCTCAGGGGGTGTTCAGGGAGCCTGGTTCAGCCGGGCCAGGCGTTCGGGCGTGCCGACATCGGTCCAGGCGCCATGGTAGGCCTCGGCCGCCAGGGCACGGCGGCCGATGGCGTCTTCCAGGCAATGGCGCAGGCGAACGGCCTGGCCCAGGGGCAGGGCGTCAAACAGGCGCGCCTTGAACAGCCCCAGGCAGGACCAGGTCAGGCGCGGCTGCTCCGGCGCGGCGCCGTGGCGCTCGCTCAGGGCCAGACCTTGCGCGTCGATGGCGAAGTCACCGCTCGGGTGGTGGGGGCTGTTGGCCACCATCCAGAGGCGACCATCGAGTTGCGGGTCGGCCGCGAAGCGTGCCGCTGCCTCGGCGTCGAATCGAAAGCCCGGCACGAAGACATCGGCCGAGGCGACCCAGAAGCTCTCCGCTCCACCGTCGCGCAGCAAGGGCAGGGCCTTGCGGATGCCCCCGGCCGTCTCGAGCGCGCCGCCCGGCTCGCGCGATTCATCGCTGAAATGCAGGCGCACGCCATAGCGGCTGCCGTCGCCCAAGGTGGCCGGGAACTGCTCGCTGAGCCAGGCCGTGTTGATGACGATGTCCCGCACGCCGCCTGCCGCCAAGGCTTCGATATGCCAGACGATCAGCGGTTTGCCCTGGACCAGGAGCAGCGGTTTGGGGGTGGTGTCGGTCAGCGGCCGCATGCGCTCACCGCGCCCGGCCGCGAGGATGATGGCTCGCATGAGGGAATCTTATGCCCTTGTGTGCCGGATCTGGCCGCGAAGCGGACAGCTCGGGCACCAACTGACTAAGCGGGTTCCTTGTGTGCCGGATCTGGCCGCGAAGCGGACAGCTCGGGCATCAACTGATCAAGCGGGTTCCTGGTGTGCCGGACCTGGCCGCGCAGCAGGCAGCTCGGGCACCCACTGATCGAGCGGGTTCCTTGTGTGTCGGACCTGGCCGCGCAGCGGCCAGCTCGGGCATTGATTCATCTTGCCCCGCTCACCTCAGCGCCCCCCACCCTCCTCACTCGGCCCCTGCACCGGTATCCACACCTTGAAGCAGCTGCCCACGCCCAGCTCGGATTCCACTTCGATGCGCCCGCCATGCTTCTTGACGATGGAGAAGGACAGCGACAGGCCCAGGCCCGTGCCCTGGCCCACCGGCTTGGTGGTGTAGAAGGGGTCGAAGATGCGGCGCAGCACCTCGGGGCTCATGCCGCTGCCGTTGTCGCTCACGCTGACGCAGACCCAGCCCTCGGTGGTCGTGCTGCTGAGCTTGAGGCGGCCGCGCTCGGGCATGGCGTGGGCGGCATTGACGATCAGGTTCAGGAAGACCTGGTTGAGTTGGGCTGCCAGGCAGCGTACCGGCGGCAGCGGGCCATAGTTGCGCTCGACCTCGACCTTGTATTTGATCTCGTGCCATACCACATTGAGGGTGGACTCCAGGCCTTGGTTGAGGTCGGCCTCCTGCCAGTCGGCGTGGTCGACGCGCGAGAAATCCTTGAGGTCCTGCACGATCTTCTTGACCCGCACCAGGCCTTCGTCGCTTTCGCGCAAGAGCTGAGGCAGGTCTTCGTGAATGAACTCGAAGTCGGCGTCCTGGCGCAAGCGTGCGATCTGCTCGCGCAAGTCGGCCGGCAGGGCTTGCAGGTCCACGCATTCGAACAGGCCGTTGAGCTGCAGCAAGGACTCCACATAGCGGCGCAAGGTGCCCAGATTGGAGGCGACAAAGCCGACCGGGTTGTTGATCTCGTGGGCGACGCCGGCCGCCAACTGGCCGATCGAGGCCATCTTTTCCGACTGCAGCAGCTGGTTCTGCGCGTCTTCCAACCGGGCATTGGCTTGCTGGATCTGGCGGTAGTTGTTGACCAGCTCGCGCTGTGCGCGCATGACCTCGCTGCGATCCTGCAGCAGCCACCAGACGCCGGTCTCCGGGTCCTCGGGGCTGCCAGCGTAGGCGATCATCTGGATCCACAGGGGCTGGCCGCTGTGGGTGCGCAGTTCCATCTCGTGGGTCAGCGACTGGCCGGCGCTCAGGGTCGGCACGGCGATGGCGCGCAGCTCGCGATAGGCCTCGGCATTGCCCAGGAAATGCGCCTGGGCCATCTCGGCATTGCTCATGCCTTCCATCTCGAACATCTGCGCGAACTTGCGGTTGCTGCGCAGGATCTGGCGTTTGCTGGTGCAGAGAATACCGACCGAGGCGTTCTCCAGAAAGGCATCGAGCTCCTTGTGACTGCGCAGCAGCTCGGCGCTGCGGGCGGCCACCAGGGTTTCCAGCTCCTGCCGGTGGCGTTTGAGTTCGTCCTCGGCGGCATGGCGGCGGCTCACGTCCATCATGGTTTCGATGGCGCCGACGATCTTGCCTTGGGTGTCGTAGAGCGGCGCCGCGGTGCAGAAGATCCAGCGGCCGTGTTCGCCGAACTGCGGGAAGAAGTCCTCCATTTCGAAGGCGCCGGGAATCAGGGGCGAAGGACGGATGGTGTCGCCGTACAGGCGTGGGCCTTCGTCGGCGATGCGACCGTCAACGATCAGGTCGACCAGCAGCGCGCGCGGCTCCTGCACAAAGGCGCGCCATGGTGTCTGGCTGCCGACCATGGTTGCGGCCTCGATGCCGGTCAGCTGCACGCAGGCGGCATTCCAGTGGGTGACCTGGTGCGTCGCGTCGAGCACAAAGGTTGCCACCGGGTTGTTGTCCAGGATCTGGTGCATGACCCGGCCGACTTCGAACAGGCTGTTCTGCACATGGCGCATATCGCTGAGGTCGGTGCAGGTGATCAGGGCCAAGGGGCCATGCGGGCCGGCTATGCGGCTGGCGCTGATTTCGAGATGACGCACCGAACCATTGGCCGTCAGCGCCTCGCATTCGAGCGCCGGCAGGTCTTCCTGCAGCTCCAGGCAGCGTGCGCCATAGGCCCGGACCGGTTCCATGCTGGCTTCGCTGGCCCAGGCGTAGTGCGGCACCAGGCAGAGTTCGGCCAGGCTGTAGCCGAGCAGGCGTTGCAGGGCAGCGTTGGCATAGACGATGTGGACGCCGTCGTGCACCAGCAAGGGCGCGCTCACCGCCTGCAAGGCTGCGCTGCAGCTGGGGTCCAGGATGTTGGGCGGCGGCGGCAGCTCGGTGGCGCCACCCATGGCGGCTTGCAAGGCCAGGGCCAGGCCGCCCGGCGCACGCGGTGGGGTGTCGAATTCAAGCATGTTGCGCTTTCTTGGCCGCCTGGCGCGGATCCTGCGGCTTCTTGATGAAGAAGCTCAGGCTCAGGCGCTCGCGCTGGTCCATCAGCTGCACCTGCTTGATCAAGGCGCTGCTGAAGACATGGCCGGCCGGCAGCAGCAAGCTGCCATGTGGGCTGAGCAGGTCGCGGGCCAGCACCATGCCGCCGCGCAGCTCGGATGCGCTCAGTTCCTGGTCGGCCGCGCTCTCCAGGGCCAGCGCGGCTTGCACCGCATCGAAGGCGGCCAGCACTTCCGGGTCGTAATGCTGCTCGCCGTTTTCATGAATGGCCTTGCAGGCGTCATCGGTGGAGAAGACCTTCTCGGCCAGGCGGCCGGCGATCAAGGATTCGAAGGTGCTGGCGATGTTGATGATCTGAGAGCCTAGCGGCACTTCGATGCCGGTCAGGCCGTCGGGATAGCCCTTGCCGTCGATGCGTTCATGCTGTGAGCGGATCAGCAAGGCACTTTGGTGCAGGCGGGCCAAGGGCATCAAGGCCGCCTGGGCCTGCAGCGGGTGGCGTTTGTAGAGCTCAAACTCGCTGCCGCTCATCAGCGACACGGTCTTGCGCAGCAGTTCATCGGGCAGGCCGATCTTGCCCACTTCGTGCAGCAGGCCGGCGTTGTGGATGTCCAGCACTTCGGCCGGGCCCAAGTTCATGGCTTCGGCGATGCGGCCGGCCAGGGTGGCGACGCGTCGGCCGTGGCCGCTGACGCTGCCGTCTCGCAGCTCCAGCAAGCCGGCAAACACGCTGATGGAAAGGGCGAAGTTTTCTTCCAGCTGCAGATGGGCTTGTTGCAGCTTCTCGTGGGCCAGGGCCATCTCGGCATGGGAGCGGCTGAGCTCGTCGTGCGCCTGCTGGAGCTCTTGCGTGCGCTCCTGCACGCGCTTCTCGAGCTCTTCATTGACGCCGGCCAACTGCTCGTTGGCTTTGCCGAGCTGGCCATTGCTGTCTTGCAGCTCCTGGTTCACCGAGGCCAGCTGGCCGTTGGCGTCTTGGAGCTGATCATTGACGCTGTGCAACTGGGCATTGCTGTCCTGCAGCTGCATATTCATGTCTTGCAGCTGCTCGTTCTGGACCTGGGTCAGCTGGGCCAGACGCTGGTTTTCTTGTTCCAGCTTGTGCCTTTGCAGGCCGTCACCGATGGCCAGCAGGATGTCGTTGTCGTCCCAGGGCTTGGAGATGTAGCGGTGGATGGCGCCGCGGTTGATGGCCGCGATGGTGGAGCTGATGTCCGCGTAGCCGGTCAGCAGGATGCGAACCGTCCCCGGCCAGCCTTCACGCACCTGCTCCAGAAACTGCACGCCGTCCATCTCGGGCATGCGCATGTCGGAGACCACCAGGTCCACGGGCTCCAGGGCCATCAAGGCCAGGCCGGCGGCGCCGCCTTCGGCCATCAGGATTTTGTAGCCCTGCGGACGCAACAAACGCCGCAGGGCGCTCAGGATGGACGGCTCGTCGTCCACCAGCAGGATGGTGGGCGGGCTTGCGACCTCGTCATTCATGGCTGCCCCTCTCAGCCCCGCGGCCCCTCGGCAGGCGCCGGGCTGGGGTTTGGGGCAGTACGTGGTGAGAGCTTGCGCCTGAAGTCGGGCGTCTGCACGTTTTAAAATGATAAAAACGTGAAATATGCGTAATTCAGGCGAGGCGCCCATGGAGGGCGCCGGCCGCGCAACCGGCACAAGGGCCGGCTGCGCGCGGAGTCAGCGTTTGACGACCTTGACGCTGGAGTTGGCCTTGCCGGCATCGACATAGCCGATGGCGCCGGGCGTGCTGGCGACGAACTTGAGCACCTCGTCGTCACCGCCCATCTCGCGCGGCGGCTTGGCACCGCCGGTGAAGATCTGGCGCGCCCACAAGGCCTTGAGCTGGGACGGATTCTTCTTCAACACCTTGTTGCCGAAGTCCTCGCGTGTGGCGCCTTCCTTCTGGTCCACCGGCACGGCTTCGCCGCCGCCGGAGAAAGTCTTGGTCTGACCCAGGAAGATCTTGCTGATCTGCTCGTCATCGAGTGCCGTGGCATTGCTCGGGTGGACGATGACGGCGATGTCTGCTTGTGCGGCGCCGGCCAAGGCCAGGGCTGCAAGTCCGGCCAACAGAGTGCGAGCGAAGCGCTGAGTTGCTTGTTGTGTGTTCATCATGGCTTGCCCCCGATCAGAAGACAAAGTCATAGGACACGGTCACCAGCTTGCGCCGGACATCGGTGCCGTCCAGCAGGTCCCAGCGGCTGCGGTCGTACTGCGCCTTGATCGAACTGGTGTCGGTCAAGTCGTAGCGCAAGCTCAGGCTGGTCATGGCGTCTTTCTCGGCCAAGGTGGTGAAGGCCGAGTTGTAGGCCTTCAGCTGGCTGACCGTGATCATGGGTGTGAACTTGTCGATGCGGTAGCCAGCGCCGAACATGCGGCCGCGGTAGCTGCCGCGGGCCGGCGAGCGGTCGATGTAGGACAACTCGCTGCGCAGCAGCCAGTTGTCCTTGTCGATGACGAAGGACAGGGCCGCAAAGGTCTGCGGTGAATGTGTGCCGTTCGCCGGGTTGGGCGAGGTCTGCACGCCATCACGGAATTGCTGCTGCTTGGACTTGTTCAGAGCCAGGCGGGCGGTGAACCAGTCGCGGTTGATCTCCAGGTCCACACCCCACATGCTGTCCCAGTTGATGTCCGAGGGCGAGGCGGTTTCCAGCTTGGCGATCGGGTTCTTCTTGGTGTGCTCGCTGCCGGCGTAGACGGTGGACTTGACCGCCCAGCCTGCGACATCGCCGCGGTAGGTCAGGTTGGCGCCGTTGTAGTTGACGACCGCCCAGCCATAGACATCAGGAGGCACACGCACCCAGCTGTAGGCATAGCTGACGTCCTGGTAGTCGGAGTAGAAGAACAGCGGCAGGCGCTTGCGGCCCAGCTGCACGGTCAGCTGCGGCGTCAGGTTGTAGGACAGATAGGCCCACTCCAGGTCGGCCTTGGCCTTCTGTGCCGCATGGCGTGCGACGCCCTGGGCGGTGAAGGACAGATCGGGCGTGAAGGTCCAGTTGCCTTGAATGCCGACTCGCGACTCGGGCGCCAGCGACCATTTCTGCTCGTAGACCGAGCCGTGTGAGAAATCGGCGATCAAGCAGGGGCAGTTCCACTGCGTGCCGTCCGGGTAGCCGATGTCAATGCCGCCGGCACTGATGACCTTGCCGGCCGTGATATTGCCGAAGCCGGAGTAGCTGAAGTCCACCGCCTGGCTCAGGCCGCTGGTGCACAGCGCGCCGATCGCCAAGGCGATGCGGCTGATGTGGGTGAGTGATGAACGTGCGTCATTCTTTCGCATCTTGGGTCCTTCCAATGGATCAACAGCACCATCGCTTTGAGATGCCTGCTGCGTTTATCGGCCTTTGAACCCGGTGGCTTGCGGCGGAACAGGCCGTTGTTTATCGCCCAATTGTGCGCAATGCGCGCACTACGGCAGGCTTACAAGGCCGGGCCCAGGCCGAGCGGCGCCGGCAGGGCATTCAGCACGGTCTGGAACAGCGCCCGGTAGGGCTCGTCGACGGCATGGCCGGCCAGCGGGTCGCGGTTGCGCGCAAAGGCCTCGTCGAGCTCGGCCCAGTCGTCCGGTGCAAACATCTGCTGCGCCAGCGGTAGGACCTGCACCTCTTCGATTTGCATGTGTTGCAGATAGCCATGGACATAGCGTTCGGCCATCTGCTCGAAGGCGGCGCGCCGGCTCTCGCCCATGAGCTCGAAGCCAAGCAAGGCATGCTCCAGATCGCGGATGGCGCGCTCGCCGCGCTGGTGGTCTTCGTCCAGCCGGTCCAGCACGCTGCGGATCTCGGGCGCCCTGGCGCGTAGCTTGGGGAAGAGCAGCTCGCTCTCCTTGGGGTGGTGAAGGCGCTCGGGGAACTCGTCCAGGTAGAAAAGCATGGCGCGCAAGGCGGCAAAGTCTGGCCGGGCCTGGCGCCGGCGCAGCTCGGCCAGCAGCAAAGGCACCGAGCGCAGCATGGCGGCCAGGGCACGGTGCTCCTCGCGAATCACCTGAAGGGTCAGCGGGCTGTTCGGCTTCATGGGGGCTCCTGCTGCGGCTGGGCGAGGGGCCGCGCAGGCGCTAGGCTGGCAGATTCCGGGGCCTTGGATTTGCGTTGGATCAAGCCCGGCTCAGGTCTTTGTCGGGGCCGCAAGCCAGTCCGTGGCGGCCGAAGCGCAGCGTCCAAGTAAAATCCGGGATTACCCCGCAACTTCACTTCCGCACGCACATGGCAACTACCGCTGCTCGCAACCCCACCTTGATGGCCAACGCCATTCGCGCACTGGCCATGGACGCCGTGCAGCAAGCCAACTCGGGCCACCCGGGCGCCCCCATGGGCATGGCTGACATCGCCGTGGCCCTGTGGAGCCGCCATCTGCGTCACAACCCGACCAACCCGCAATGGGCCAACCGCGACCGCTTCGTGCTGTCCAACGGCCACGGTTCGATGCTGATCTACGCCCTGCTGCATCTGTCGGGCTACGCGCTGCCGATCGAAGAGCTCAAGGCCTTCCGCCAGCTGCACAGCAAGACCCCGGGCCATCCGGAAGTGGGCATCACCCCGGGCGTGGAAACGACCACCGGCCCGCTGGGCCAAGGTATCACCAATGCCGTCGGTCTGGCCCTGGCCGAGAAGATGCTGGCCAAGGAATTCAATATCGACGAGCACCAGATCGTCGACCACCACACCTATGTGTTCCTGGGTGACGGCTGCCTGATGGAAGGCATCAGCCACGAAGCCGCCTCGCTGGCCGGCGCCTGGAAGCTGAACAAGCTGATCGCCATCTACGACGACAACGGCATCTCGATCGACGGCCAGGTCGCCCCCTGGTTCGCCGACAACACCGCCCAGCGTTTCGAAGCCTATGGCTGGAACGTGGTCGGCCCGGTGGATGGCCATGATGTCGACGCCGTCGACGCCGCCATCGCCGAAGCCAAGAAGAGCAGCGTCAAGCCGACCCTGGTGATCGCCAAGACTCACATCGGCAAGGGCTCGCCGAACCGCGCCAACACCGCCAAGGCCCACGGCGAGCCGCTCGGTAACGACGAAATCAAGCTGACCCGCGAGCAGCTGGGTTGGGCGCATGAGCCCTTCGTGATCCCGCAAGAGGTGTACGCCGACTGGGATGCCAAAGCCGCAGGCGCCGCACTGGAAAGCAGCTGGGACGAGCGTTTCGACGCCTACGCCACCGCCCATCCTGAGCTGGCCGCTGAGTTCCAGCGCCGCATGGCCGGCGTGCTGCCCGCCAACTTCGCCCAGACCGCCGTCGACGCCGTCGTCGCGGCGCACGGCAAGGCCGAGACCGTGGCCAGCCGCAAGGCCAGCCAGCTGGCGCTGGAAGCCTTCACCGCCGCCTTGCCTGAGCTGCTGGGCGGCTCGGCCGACCTGACCGGCTCCAACCTGACCAACACCAAGTCGACCCCGGCCTTCCGCGTCGAGGCCGATGGCAGCAGCAATGGCGGCCGCCACATCAACTACGGCGTGCGCGAGTTCGGCATGGCCGCCATCATGAACGGCGTGGCCCTGCACGGCGGCTACATCCCCTACGGTGGCACCTTCCTGACCTTCAGCGACTACAGCCGCAACGCCATCCGCATGGCCGCGCTGATGAAGCAGCGCGTCATCCATGTCTTCACCCACGACTCCATCGGCCTGGGGGAAGACGGCCCGACCCACCAGTCGATCGAGCATGTCGCCTCGCTGCGCCTGATCCCGGGCCTGGACGTCTGGCGCCCGGCCGACACCACCGAAACCGTGGTTGCCTGGACCATGGCCATCGGCAACGCCCAGCGCCCCAGCGTGCTGGCACTGTCGCGCCAGAACCTGCCCTACGCGCCCAAGACCGCGGTCGATGACATCGCCAAGGGCGGCTATGTGCTGGCAGAGCCGGCCACTGTCGGCATCAAGAGCAAGAAGGCTCGTGCCGTCATCATCGCCACCGGCTCGGAAGTGCAGCTGGCCATGCGCGCCCAGGAAATCCTGGCCCTGGACGGCATCGGCGTGCGCGTGGTCTCCATGCCCTCGACCAATGTCTTCGACCGCCAAGACCTGGCCTACAAGAAGTCCGTGCTGCCGGACGGCCTGCCGCGCATCGCCGTGGAAATGGGCGTGACCGACGGTTGGTGGAAGTACGGCTGCGCCGCCGTCGTCGGCATCGATACCTATGGCGAATCGGCCCCGGCCCCGGTGCTGTTCAAGCACTTCGGCTTCACCGCCGAGAACGTGGCCGACACGGTCAAGGTGGCGCTGGGTGTGGCCAAGCTCAAGGGCAAGAAGCGCTGAGATTCGGTTAATCTCACGGCCTTTCTTCACCACCACAACACAGGAGGAGCGCTTGAACCACCCATCGAAGAATTTGGGGTTTGGGCGCATGGTGGTGATCTTGGGCCTGCTTGGCGGGCCTGGGATCGCTGCGCATGCACAGTCCAAAGACGTGACACCGCTGTCCGCAGCGCAGTCGCTGAAGTGCCTGGTACGCCAGGAGAAGCTGCCGGTCTATCCGCGCCAGCTGGAGACCGACCGCGCTGAAGGTTTTATGCGGGTGCAGTTGCATTTCAGCAAACCCGATGCGCCTCCGCGCGTTGAGGTTTTGGTGAGCACGGCCGCGCCAGAGATGCAGGAACGGACCTTCCGCTATCTCGAGGGCTATCGCTTGCCCTGCCTCTCGGCAAGCGAAGGACCGATCAAGGCTGTGCAGGAATTCAGCTTCAAGAACACCGACCGTGAACCACTGCCGGTGGAGGCTGATCGCAAGCAGGAGTTCTGCATCGTCATGCCGCGCGAGCCCATCGAATCTCCCCGGCCTGGCATCGGTGATCGCGATGTCGAGCATGTCGTGGCCGTGGCCAGTTTCTCCGGTGATGGTCAGCAGCCCCCCGAGGTGACGCTGATCCATTCCACAGCCTCAAAGAGTTTCGAATCCTTGGTGCGCGAGCGCCTGGCCAAGTACCGCATGCCCTGCCGCAGCGGCGCCGAGCCGCCGCAATCCATGCATCAGCAGTTCAGTTTCAGTCCTGCGGGCGAGCGACGCTATGCCTTGAAGCGCGATGTCTTTGGTCTGGCTGAGTTCCTCGGCCTGACGGCCGGCGTCCGGCAATTGCAGGCTGAATTCGATTTCGCAACCATGAGCTGCCCGTTCAAAGTTGATTACACGATTTATGGACCGAGCCTGCCCAATGAGGTCCGCTCCGACAAGAAAGACCCGAACCGCATCAGCTTCTTGAAGTGGCTGTCGGAACGGCAGATTGCTTTTGCCAACGACAAGCAGGCCAATGAGCTGTTCGGTCAGACGGTGCAGATTCAAGTGCCTTGCGGCAACTTGAATCTGAAGCCGGCGGCTGCGGCGGGTTGAGGCTTGGCACATGAATCTGGCGATGTTGGGCGCATTTGCATACCCTGAGTGCTGGCTAGGCAAGCGCCTTCAGGGAGTTTGATCTCCGGCGGCTGCCGCAATCCCGTTCCCGTTTTGTTTCTATCCTCTCCCACCTGACCAGGAGTTATTTCTCATGACGATCAAGATCGGTATCAACGGCTTCGGCCGCATCGGCCGCATGGTGTTCCGCGCTGCCATCGCCAACTTCAAGGAAATCGAAGTGGTCGGCATCAACGACTTGCTCGAGCCCGATTACCTCGCCTACATGCTCAAGTACGACAGCGTGCACGGCAAGTTCGACGGTGAAGTCTCGGTGGACGGCAACACCCTGGTTGTCAACGGCCGTGCCATCCGCCTGACCCAAGAGCGTGACCCCGCCAACCTGAAGTGGAACGAAGTCGGCGCCGACATCGTTGTTGAAGCCACGGGCCTGTTCCTGGACAAGGCCTCGGGCGAGAAGCATCTGGCCGCTGGCGCCAAGAAGGTGGTGTTCTCGGCACCGTCCAAGGACGACACCCCAATGTTCGTGTTCGGTGTGAACCACAACACCTACGCTGGCCAAGCCATCATCTCCAACGCTTCTTGCACTACCAACTGCCTGGCTCCCCTGGCCAAGGTGCTGAACGACAAGTGGGGCATCAAGCGCGGCCTGATGACCACTGTGCACGCGGCCACCGCGACGCAGAAGACCGTCGACGGCCCGTCCAACAAAGACTGGCGCGGCGGTCGCGGCATCTTGGAAAACATCATTCCTTCGAGCACGGGCGCTGCCAAGGCCGTGGGCGTGGTGATCCCCGAGCTGAACAAGAAGCTGACCGGCATGAGCTTCCGCGTGCCGACCTCCGACGTGTCGGTGGTGGACCTGACTGTGGAGCTGAATAGCGAAGCGTCCTACAAGGACATCTGCGCCGAATTCAAGGCTCAGTCGGAAGGCGCATTGAAGGGCGTGCTGGGTTACACCGAAGAGAAGGTCGTGGCGACCGACTTCCGCGGTGATGCCCGCACCTCCATCTTCGACGCCGACGCCGGCATCGCCCTGGACAGCACCTTCGTCAAACTGGTTGCCTGGTACGACAACGAGTGGGGCTACTCGAACAAGGTGCTCGAGATGGTGCGCGTGATCGCCAAGTAATCAAGCGAGCGCGAAGGGCTGCAGCTTCACTGCGGCCCCTATTGCTCAGCGGAAAGGGCCTTGCCAACAGCAAGGCCCTTTTTTTGCGTCTAATCGGCGCGTGAACTGCCGCTTTCCCATGTGTCGACAAGCGGGGCTGCAGGGATCTATTCTTTACGATTGCCCCGCGCCGCCCGCCCTAAACTGGCGGCTGCCCGCCTTCTTCATTTGACTTCACCGGCCTTGGAGCTAGCCCTTGATGAAACTCTCAACGCTCGGCCTGAGCCTGATTTTGATGGCCGGCATCTGGGCGCCCAGCGCGCCGGCACAAAGCCTGGCGGCGACCTTGACGGCCACCAGCAATGAAGCCCAGGCGCGCGTGATCGTGCGCTTCAAGCCGGCCGCCGCCAGCGTGCGCGCCAAGGCCCTGTCGGTCTCCATGAGCCGCGCAGCGGCCCAGGATGTGGCGCAGACCCGGGCCACCGGTCTGGGCCTGCGCAGCGGCCTCAATTCGCGCACCCGCCAGGGTTTGCGCGCCCTGCGCAGCCTCGATGAGCGCACCCATGTCATTGTTGCCAGCGGCATCAGTTCGGCGGCGTTGGCCCAGCAACTGGCGCTGGATTCGGAAGTCGAGCTGGCGGTGGTGGATCAGCGCCGCCGCCACACCCGCGTGCCCAACGACCCGTTCTACAGCACCGCCCTGCCCAGCGGCCCCAGCGTCGGCCAGTGGTATCTGAAAACGCCGAGCTCGGTGCCTGGCGAGGTGGTGTCCAGCATCAATGCGCCGGCCGCCTGGGACATCAACACCGGCCACAGCAGCATCATCGTCGCCGTACTCGACACCGGCATTCGCAAAGACCACCCCGAGCTGGCCGGGCAAATCGTCGGCGGCTACGACATGGTGGGCCTGAGCTCCTCGTCCAGCCAGGCCACAGCGACGGCCAATGACGGCGACGGCGCCGATGCCGACGCCTCCGACCCGGGCGACTGGGTCAGCCAGGCCGACATCAACGGCGGCACCCTGGGCAGCGCCTGTGACGCCACGGACATCGGCAACAGCTCCTGGCATGGCACGCGCGTGGCCGGCCTGATCGCCGCCACGGCCAACAACAATGTGGGCATGGCCGGCGTGGCCTGGGGCGTGAAGATCCTGCCGGTGCGGGTGCTGGGCAAATGCGGGGGCTATGACTCCGACATCATCGCCGCCATGAAATGGTCGGCCGGCATCTCGGTGCCTGGCCTGCCCGCCAATCCCAATGTCGCCAAGGTCTTGAACATGAGCCTGGGCGGCAGCGGCAGCTGCGGCAGCACGGGCACGGGCGGGCTCTATCGCGACGCCATCACCCAAGTCACGGCGCGCGGCGCCAGCATCGTGGTCGCGGCCGGCAACAGCGAGGGCCTGGCCGTCGGTCTGCCCGGCAACTGCCCCGGCGTGATCACGGTCACCGGCCTGCGCCATGTCGGCAGCAAGGTGGGCTTCTCCAGCATCGGCCCCGAGGTCAGCATTGCTGCGCCGGGTGGCAACTGCGTCAATCTCAGCGGTGCCTGCCTTTACCCTATGTTCAGCACCACCAACAGCGGCATCACCACGCCGGTGGTCGGTGATGCGTCCTACACCAACAACGGTGCCTCGGTGGGCACGAGCTTCTCGACCCCGGTGGTGGCCGGCACGGTGGCCCTGATGCTGTCGGTGCGGCCGAGCATGACGCCGGCCGAGGTGCTGAGCGCCTTGCGCAGCACGGCCCGGCCCTTTGTCAGCAGCGGCGGCACGGCCGGAATACCGCAGTGCACGGCACCTACCGCCACCGCCCAGGATGAGTGTTATTGCACGACCAGCACTTGCGGTGCCGGCATGCTGGACGCCGGCGCGGCCTTGGCCGCGGCGCGCGCCGCCAACGGTGCAGCGCTGCAGATCAGCAGCAATCCGGCCGCACCGCTGGCCGGCCAAGCCCTAAGCCTGAGCGTCAGCGGCAGCACGCTGGGCAGCGGTCGCAGCATCGCCAGCGCCGCCTGGAGCTTGAGCGCCGGCGGCGGCATCGTCAGCGGCTTCAGCTCGGGCGCCAGCACGCAGACGGTGACCTTGACCCCCAGCGGCGCCGGCAGCTTCAGCGTGAGCGTGCAGCTGATCGATGATCTCGGCACGGTCCACAGCCTGACGCGCAGCATCAGTGTCACGGCGGTCGGCAGCGCGGCGCAGACGATCAGCTTCACGGCACCGACCGGCCTGGTGTTCGGTCAGCCCTCTGTCTCGCTGCTGGCGACGGCCAGCTCCGGCCTGACGGTCAGTTTCAGCAGCAGCACGCCGGCGGTGTGCTCGGTCAGTGGCAGCAGCTTGAGCTTGCTGGCCGGCGGCAGCTGTACCGTGCAGGCCAGCCAGCCCGGCAATGCGGTGTTTGCGGCCGCGCCCTCGCTCAGCCGCAGCTTCACGGTTGGGCCTGCAGCCCAGACCCTGAGCTTCCCGGCGCTGGCCGACCAGCAGATGGGCACGGCGGCGCCGGCCCTCAGTGCCACGGCCAGCTCGGGTTTGGCGGTCAGCTTCGAGAGCAGCACGCCCACCGTCTGCTCGGTCAGCGGCACGGCCTTGAGTTTGCTCAGTTCAGGCGTGTGCACGGTGCTTGCCAAGCAGGCTGGCAATAGCAGCTACCAGGCCGCCGCCGAGGTGGCGCGCAGCTTCAATGTGGCTCTGGCACCGCAGACCCTCAGCTTCCCCGCCATCGCCAACCAGGTCTTGGGCACCGCCGCGCCGGCTTTGGCAGCCACGGCCAGTTCCGGCTTGCCCGTCAGCTACAGCTCCGGCAGCACGGCGGTCTGCAGCGTCAGTGGCAACAGCGTGTCGCTCTTGGCGGTGGGCACCTGCACGCTGACGGCCAGCCAGGCCGGCAACAGCAGCTTCGCCGCGGCCGCACCGGTCAGCCAGAGCTTTGCCGTGGCCGCCGCGCCGGTCGTCGTCACGCCGACCCCGAGCAGCAATTCGGGCGGCGGCGGTGGCGCCTTCAGTGCCTGGTGGTTGGGTCTGCTGGCACTGGCCGCCTGGGCCCTGCGAGGGGGCCCGCAGCGCCCTCGCTGACGAGGTCAGCGGAGAATTGGGCTTGGCCGCAGGGCCTGGCTCAGCTCAGCGTCCGCCGCTGGCCGCAGGAGCGACCGTGGTGGCCGATGCCGCCGAAGCGGCGGTGACCGCAGCCAGGGCGGCCGCATTGCAGTTCTTGAAGCCGGCCGCCAGGGCGGGGCTCTTCAGGCTGCGCAGCTGGGCCAGGCGCGCGCCGTCAGCCTGGGCAAAGACCAGGCTGTGGCGCTTTAGCGGTGCCTGCAACTGAAGGACCTGCAAGGCTTTGATGGTGCGCTGCGACAGGCGCTCCATCTGCAGGGCGGCGGCCTTCTCGCTGGCATGACGGCTCAGCAGCAGGGCCGGCATCTCGGCCGGTACGCCGCTCAGTGGTTCGTAGCTGATCTTCGCCTTCTTCAGCACTTCTTCCTTGCGGGTCTGCAGGTCTTTGCTGGCAAAGCGCGTCGTGGTCACCGCCCAGATGCCGGCTTGTTCATTGTGCAGGGCCTGCCATTCGCTGACCGGCACGCCGGCGCCGGCCAACACGTTCTGTGCGGCCAGCAGGGCCGCATCGCCGTCCAGCGGCCCCAGTTCGACGCAGGCGCGCTGCTGCAAGGACTTGGCCGCCTGCGCGCTGAGCAACTCGATGCGTTCGGGCGTCTGTTGCGCCGCCAGGCGCTGCGGCTCGCGATCGCCCGTGGCCTTGACGCCGACCACGCCGTCCAGCCAGCCGCGCGTCCAGGAGAAGAACAGGGCGTTCAGGATCAGCAGGAGGGCAAGCAGGGCGCGCAGCATGGTGTGGGCAGGCGTGTGGCTTCAGGTCGTCAGGGGTGAAGGGGAGGATGGGCCGGACAGGCGCAGGCTGACTTCGCCGGCGCTGACGCTTTGCAGGCCTTGTGTGGTCTCCAGCAGCAGGCAGCCGTCGGCGCTCACGCCGCGCGAAGTCCCTTCGAGGCTGCCGGCGCTGACGGCCTGGCCCAGGGTCAGGTCGCGCCGCGCGTAGGCTGCCAGCCAGCCGGCAAAGCCGCCTTGCGGAAAATCGACCAGACAGCGCGCCATGGCCGGCGCGATGCGCGCCAGCACGGCCGGCGCATCGAGGCTGGGGTCCAGCTCTTCCAGCGCCGCAAAGCCGGTGTTGAAGGCCGTGCTGCCGTGGCTGTCTTCGGCCGCGGCCAGGCGATGGATGTTCAGGCCCACGCCGATGATGGCCATGCGCTGTGCGCCGGCCGGCACGGTTTCAATCAGGATGCCGCCGAGCTTGCGGCCATCGAGCCAGAGGTCATTGGGCCACTTCAGCTGCAGGCGCGGAAGTGCTTGCCCGCCCAAGGCCGCGGCGGGCTCGAGCGCGTCGGCGATGGCGCAACCGATGGCCAGGGACAGCCCCGACCAGTCGCTCAGCTCCATGGGCAGGCCCAGAGAGAAGGTCAGCGAGGCGCCGGGGCTGGACAGCCAGGCCCGGCCCTGGCGGCCGCGGCCATGGGTCTGGTGCTCGGCCACCAGCAAGCAGGGCAGCATGTCGTGGGCGCGCCGGCCGTAGCGCGCTTCGCTGCCTTGTTGGGTTTGCTGGCGCACCCGCTCCAGCAATGCACTGTTTGTCGAGGCCGTGCGGGCCAGCACTTCGATGCTGATGCCGGGCAGCAAGGGGGTCAGGGCTTGCCAGAGGGCTTCGGCTTGCCAGTCTTGGTGCGGGCTGTCAGTGGGGTTCATGGGCGGCGGGACATAACTCAGCGTTTAGGCGCCAGCATGGTGCCACGGCAGAAGGGGCTGCCGCAGTAGCAGGCGAACTCTTTCTTCAGCTTCGGCGTGTAGCGCTCGTCGATGGTCAAACCGTAGTCGTAAAACAACTCTTCACCGGGGGACAGGTCTTGCAGGGCCTTGATGAAAACCCGGCCATTGCTTTCGTCGGTCTCGCAATTGGGCTCGCAGGAGTGGTTGATCCAGCGCGAGCTGTTGCCGCCGTAGAGGGCGTCGATGACGCGGCCGTCCTCGATGTGGAAGTAAAACGTGTGGTTGGGCTGCTTGGGATCATGAGGGTGGCGCTCCATGGCCTCGTCCCAACTGATGAGCTCGCCGGTGTACTCGATGATGGTTTCGCCGGCCGCGATCGGCGCCAGCGCATAGACTCCGCGCCCATGGACGCCCGAATTCCTGACCTGGATGCGCCGACCCTTGCCGCTGGGCTTGGCAAGTACGGCCGGGGCCGGAGCAGTCTTTTTGCGGGCGGCTTGCGTCATCGGAAGTTGTGGTTACATTGAATTCATGGGTGTGCGCGCGTGCATGTACGTGCATGGGCGTGCGCGAGGCCGGATTGTAGGCAGGCCGGAGCCAGATGCTTCGGCCGGCGTTGAAATACACGAGTAGAGAACTTCATCACCATCATGAGCAAGACACTGATCATTGCCGAGAAGCCGTCCGTGGCGCAGGACATCGTCCGCGCCTTGACCCCCAAGGCGGGGAAGTTCGACAAGCACGATGAATACTTCGAGAGCGAGGACTTCGTGGTCAGCTCGGCGGTCGGCCACTTGGTAGAGATCAAGGCACCGGAGGAATTCGACGTCAAGCGCGGCAAGTGGAGCTTCGCCAATCTGCCCGTGATCCCGCCGCATTTCGACCTCAACCCCATCGACAAGGTCAAGGGCCGCCTCAATGCCCTGGTCAAGCTGATCCGCCGCAAGGATGTGACGCACCTGATCAACGCCTGTGACGCGGGCCGCGAGGGTGAGCTGATCTTCCGTCTGATCGTGCAATACGCCGGCACGGCCAAGACCGCCATCACCAAGCCGGTCGAGCGCCTGTGGCTGCAGTCGATGACGCCGCAAGCCATCCGCGATGGTTTCGACAAGCTCAAGAGCGATGCACAGATGATGCCGCTGGCCGATGCCGCGCGCTGCCGCTCCGAGGCCGACTGGCTGGTGGGCATCAATGGCACGCGTGCCATGACCGCCTTCAACTCTCGCGATGGTGGCTTCTTCCTGACCACCGTGGGCCGGGTGCAGACGCCGACCTTGTCTATCGTCGTCGAGCGCGAAGAAAAGATCCGCAAGCATGTGGCGCGTGACTACTGGGAAGTGCGCGGCACTTTCGATGCTCAGGCCGGCCAGTACGAAGGCAAGTGGTTCGACCCGAGCTGGAAGAAGGGCGAGGACGCCGAAGCGCGCGCCGACCGCATCTGGAACCGCGCCGATGCCGACGCCATCGCCGCCGCCGCACAGGGCCAGCCGGCCAACGTGCGCGAGGAGAGCAAGCCCACCACCAGCAGCTGTGGCGGCCTTTACGACCTGACCACCTTGCAGCGTGAGGCCAACTCGCGCTTCGGTTTTTCGGCCAAGACCACGCTGTCCCTGGCCCAGGCCCTGTACGAAAAGCACAAGGTGCTGACCTACCCCCGGACCGACTCGCGCTTCCTGCCCGAGGACTATCTGGCCGTGGCCAAGCAGACCGCCGAGATGATCGCCAGCGAGGACCTGCCCGGCCCGCTGCGCGAGCTGGCCGGCCACGCCCGCAAGGCGCTCAACGAGGGCTATATCAAGCCGACCAAGAAAGTCTTCGACAACAGCAAGGTCTCGGATCACTTCGCCATCATCCCGACCCTGCAAGCGCCCAAGAGCTTGTCCGACATCGAAGCCAAGCTCTATGACTTGGTGGTCAAGCGCTTCCTGGCCGTGTTCTTCCCGCCGGCCGAGTTCCTGGTCACCACCCGCATCAGCACCGTCAAGGCGGCGGGCAAGGAGCTGAACTTCCAGACCAATGGCAAGGTGCTGGTCAAGCCGGGCTGGCTGGCCGTCTACGGCAAGGAAGCGCAGGAAGACGATGCCAATCTGGTGGCCGTGGCCCCGGGCGAGGTGGTGCGGACCGAGTCGGTCGATGTGAAAAGCCTGGCCACCAAGCCGCCGGCCCGCTACACCGAAGCGACCCTGCTCTCGGCCATGGAAGGCGCCGGTAAGCTGATCGACGACGAAGAGCTGCGCGCGGCCATGACCGAAAAGGGCCTGGGCACGCCAGCGACCCGCGCCGCCACCATCGAAGGTCTGCTCACCGAAAAATACATGCTGCGCGACGGCCGCGAGCTGATCCCCACGGCCAAGGCTTTCCAGCTGATGACCTTGCTGCGCGGCCTGGACATCAAGGACCTGACCAAGCCCGAGCTGACCGGTGACTGGGAGTTCCAGCTCTCCGAGATGGAAAAGGGTCGCCTGAACCGCGACGAGTTCATGGCCAAGATCGCCGCCATGACCGAGCGCGTGGTGCAAAAGGCCAAGGAATACGACCGCGACACCATCCCTGGTGACTACGCCACCCTGAAGACGCCCTGCCCCAAGTGCAGCGGCGTGGTCAAGGAGAACTACCGCCGCTTCACCTGCACCGGCAAGGATGGCGCCTCGGAGGGCTGCGGCTTCTCCATCGGCAAGATTCCCGGCGGCCGCAGCTTTGAGTTGCACGAGGTGGAACAGTTCCTGGCCGACAAGAAGATCGGCCCGCTGGAGGGCTTCCGCTCCAAGGCTGGCTGGCCCTTCACGGCCGAGCTGGCCCTGGTCTTCGACGAAGAGATCCAGAACTGGAAGCTCGAGTTCGACTTCGGCGACGACGGCAAGAACGGCGAGGGCGATGGCGAGGCGGTGGACTTCAGCGCCCAGACCTCGCTGGGCGCCTGCCCCAAGTGCCAGGGTCGGGTCTTCGAGCATGGCAGCAACTACGTCTGCGAGCATGCCGTCGGCGCCGCCATCACCTGCGATTTCAAGAGCGGCAAGATCATCCTGCAGCAGCCCATCGAGATCAGCCAGATGCAAAAGCTGCTCAGCGAGGGCAAGACAGCGCTGCTCGAGAACTTCGTCTCCAACAAGACCCGGCGCAAGTTCAAGGCCTTCCTGGCTTTTGATGCCAAGGCCGGCAAGGTGATGTTCGAATTCGAGCCGCGCGCCGCCAAGCCGGGTGCGCCGGCCCGGGCTGCGGCCAAGCCGGCCGCCAGCGAGGCCGCCGCGCCCGCCAAGAAGGTCGCGGCCAAGAAAGTGGCTGCCAAGAAGGCTCCGGCCAAAAAGGCTGCGGCCAAGAAGAGCGCCTGATCAGGCAGGGTCCTGCAAGTTGTGCGTGCGGCCCCTGGGGCCGCCCCTCTCCTGCGCGCCAGGGCAAAGGCGCTATGCTGATGCGCAGAGCAGTTGAGTTAGGCTCAGCCTGGCGCTTGCGAGCGTGCAGTTTGGTGCCTTGGTCCGGCCTTGGTCAGGAGTGAATGCATGGCCCCTGTGCGAGTGAGCTTCGGCATCCAGTCTCGGCTGGTCTTGGGCATTGCGCTGGCTGCAGGGCTGCTGGCCCTGGGTCTGGGTTGGTACTGGACCGCGCGCGAGGAGCAGGAACTCAACCAAGCCCTGGCACAACGCCAGGAACGCATGGCCAGCCTGGTCGCCCTGGGTTTTGCCGGGCCGATCTGGAACCTCGACAACATCGCCATCAAGCATCTGCTCGATGCGGTGATGGCCGACCCCGAAGTTCATGCCATCGAGCTGCGCCCGGTCGGCGTCAACTCCGAGCCCATGCGTCGGCAGCGCAGCGAGGCGGCGCTTGACCCCTTGCGGCGGCAGTTCGACGTCAGCTATCAAGCCGCGCCCGATGTGGCGCCCACTGTGGTCGCCCAGGCCACCTTGGTGCTCAGCCGCGAGCGTGTACATGCCCAGGTGGCGCAGATGCGTCGCTTTGTCGCCAGTCTGCTGGCGGCCATGTTGGCGGCGGTCCTGGCGGCCAGCTTTGTGCTGGTTTACCGCCTGGTCAAACGCCCGGTGCAAAGGCTGGGTCAGATGGCTCGCCAGGTGGCCGAGGGTCAGCTTGGCGCCAGCACCGAGGTCGAGCGGAGCGACGAGATCGGCTTGCTGACCGAGCAGTTCAACCTCATGAGTGCGCGCCTGCAGGCCTCGTCCGAGGGTTTGCAGCTGAGCGAAGAACGTTTCCGCAGCTTGTTCGAAAACGCCACCGAAGGCATTTTCCAGGCCGATGCGCGCGGCCGCTTGCTCAGCCTCAACCGCGCCCTGGCTCAGATGCTGGGTTTCAGTACGCCGGCCAAGGCTTTGAGTGTCGGCCGGCGCTTGCGCAGCCTGGTGCAAATCGAGGCGCAGGAGTTCAAGCGCATCGCCATGGCTCTGCAGCGCCACCGTCTGCTGCAGCAGGTGCCCATGCTGGTTGCCACCAATGAGGGCCGCCAGCTGTGGGTAGAGCTGAGCATCCATGTGGTGCCCGGTGGTGGCAGCCAGGGTCTGCGCATCGAAGGCATGGTCAGCGACATCACCCAGCGCCGCATCGCCGAACAGGAACTCACCCATTACCGCGATCATCTAGAAGACGTGGTGACCGAGCGCACCCGTGAGCTCAGCGAGGCCAAGCTGCGCGCCGAAAGCGCCAGCCAGAGCAAGAGCCGCTTTCTGGCCACCATGAGTCATGAGTTCCGCACGCCCCTGAACGCCATCCTCGGCTTTGGCCAGTTGCTGCAGATGGACAACAGCCTGAGCACCGCGCAACTGGCCAAGGTGGGGCAGATCCGCGATGCCGGCGAGCATTTGCTGAGCCTGATCACCGATGTGCTGGACATGGCCAGCATCGAGGCCGGCAAGGTCCGCCTGCAACCGAGTTCGGTGGATCTGCGCGCATTGCTGGACATGGTGGGAGACAGCGTGCGCCTGCGTGCCGAGCAAAAAGGCCTGATCTTCGATGTCGATGTGGCCGCTCAGCTGCCCGCGCGCGTGCTCGTCGATGGCCAGCGCCTGCGCCAGGTGCTGATGAATCTACTCTCCAACGCCGTCAAGTTCACCGACACCGGCAGCTTCGGCCTGCAGGTGCGCCTGCGTTCGGAGCTGGACCACAGCGTCCGCATCGGCTTTGCCGTTCACGACACCGGCATCGGCATCGCCGCGCGCATGCTGGACCGCCTGTTCCAGCCCTTCGAGCAGGTCGCGGAAGACGCGCGTTGCCTCGGTGGCACGGGCCTGGGTCTGTCCATCAGTCAGCAGCTGGTGCGCGAGATGGGGGGCGAGATCCGCGTGCACAGCGAGCTGGGCCGCGGCAGCGTCTTCGAGTTCGAGCTGGTCTTGCCGACCACACACTGACAGAGTTCGCGGATTGAAGGGCCCGGGCGGGGCCGCGGCCAGCGGCGGCATACTCGGCCACCATGAGCTGGATCGTTTTCAACAAGCTGGCGGCGATTTTGATCGCGGTGGCCATTGGCTGGTTTGTCGGCCGCATGCGCTGGCTCGGCGATGCCGACGCTGGCGGCAGCGGCGGTGACCCGGCCCGGGTGCTGTCGAATGTCGCCTTCTACATCTTCGTGCCGGCCCTGCTGTTCCGCACCACGGCGCGGGTGGACTTTGCCAGCCTGCCCTGGCTGACCCTGGCGGCGTTTTTCCTGCCGGTGCTGGGTTTGCTGGTGGCGATCTATGCTTTCCAGCGCTGGCGCGGTGCGGCCGTGAAGGGCCCGGCCGTGCCCAGCGTGCAGGCCATCACCGCCACCTTCGGCAACACCTTGCAGGTCGGCGTGCCGCTGGCGGCCGGTGTCTTCGGCGAGGCCGGCCTGGCCATTCACATCACGGTGGTCAGCCTGCATGCGCTGAGCATCTTGACCGTGCTGACCCTGCTGGTGGAACTGGATCTGGCGCGCGCACGCAGCCAACAATCGCCCACGGGTCTGGGCGCGCTGCTGCTCAACACGGTGCGCAACACGGTTATCCATCCGGTGGTGCTGCCGGTGCTGGCCGGCCTGGGCTGGAATGCCCTCGGTCTGCGCCTGCCTGCGGTGCTGGACGAAGTGCTGCAGATGTTGGGCACGGCCGTGGTGCCGCTGTGCCTGACCCTGATCGGCATGTCCCTGGCCTATCTGGGCTGGCCACGGACTTGGCGCGCGGTGCTCGGCCTGGTGGCCGCCAAGCTGCTCCTGCTGCCGGCTCTGGTGCTGGTGTTCGCGCATTGGGGCCTGGGCCTGACGGGCATGCCGCTGGGGGTCATCGTCATGATGGCGGCCCTGCCGACCGGCTCCAACGCCCTGATCTTTGCCCAGCGTTACCGCTGCCAGGAGGGTGAGACCACCGCGGCCGTGGTGGTCTCGACCCTGGTCTTTGTGCTGACGGCGCCGCTGTGGCTGGCGCTGTTGCAGCGCATCCAAGTTTGAGGCGCCTGCTTCAGGGCAGCGAGGGGGCGGCCGGTGGGCGCGGCGGGCTGGGCGGCTTGAGGTGCGTGCTGGCGGCAGCTGGGGCGGCTTTGGCGGGCGTGGCCAGTGCGGCCGGGGCGGCGGGGGCGGGCACGGCCTTGGCCAGGCGGTCCATCACCGGGTCGAGTGCGGCCTCGACCTTGCCGCGCTCATGCTCGCTCAGGCCTCGGGCTGCCTGGCGATAACTGGCCACCAGCTCGGCATCGGCCGGCAGGTGCGCGGCCAAGGCGCTGAGCAATTCAGCCCGGTCGAAATCGGAGTCGATGCTGCGTGTCGCATCGAGTACGCCCAGCAGCGCGGCCTTCTGGTGCACGCCGGCTTCCAGCAGGGCGCTCAAGGCCATGCGGCGTTCGAAGTCGCTGCCGATGCGGCGGGCCGATTCGCTGTAGGCTTTGAGCGCCGCCTCGGCCGGCGCGTCCAGCGCAGTCTGACGCGGCAGCTTCTGGGCCACGGCCTCCAGGGCGCTGCGGTGCTCGAAGTCGGAACTCAGGCCGAGGCTGGCCTGCAGGGCTGCAGCCAAGGTGGGCAGGCCGCTCGCGGGCGACTGCCGCTCGACGATGTCGACGATGGCGCTGCGCTTTTCAAAGTCCGAGTCCATGCCGTCCACCGCCTGCAGCCAGGCCTGCAGCGTGGCAGGCTCCGCGCTGAGCGTGGCGGACAGGGTCTCTAGCACCTGGCGGCGCTCGAAGTCCGAGCTCAAGTTGTGCAGGCTTTGCAGCAACTGGGCTTGCAGGGCCGGGCTCAAGGTCTGCTTCTCGATCAGGCTTTGCAGCAGCTGGCGACGTTCGAAATCCGAGTCCATGCCTTCATTGACACGGATCAGGGCTTGCAAGGTGCTCTCGCTCTGCGGGCCTTGCTTGAGCAGGGCCTGGACGCGGCTGCGGCGGCGATGATCTTCGATGTTCGGCGCCTGGATGTCGGCCAGCACGCGTGCCACCCCGCCTTGCGCCAGCAGGTTCTGGACGCGCTTGTCGCTGCCTTCCAGGCTCTCGCCGGCCAGGGCCATGCGTTCGCGTAGCCAGGCCTGGCCTTCGGCGTCCGGCGCCTGCTCCTTGCCGTCCAGGCTGTAGCTCAGGCGCGGTGCCCCGCCGTTCTCGCCGGGTTCGTAGATCGCGCGCCGGTGCCAGCCGCTGCGCTGCTCGTCGATCACCAGTCGGCCCTTGCTGAGGCTTTCGAGCTCGGTCTGGTCGGCGTTGAAGCGCATCTGGCCGCTGAGGCGGATGTCCAGACTCTGCGAGGCGCTGCTGTTGCGGATGCGGATGCTGGACGCCGAGCCCACGCCCAGATGCAGTTCGAATTGCTCGCCCAGGTGCTGCAGGCGGCTCAAGTCCAGGGGCTGGCTGTGGCCCACACCCAGCAAGGGCAGGGCCAGGACGCACAGCGTCAGGCCGCCGACCAGCAGGCGCTTGCGCCAGAGTTCGGGTGGGGGCAGGGCGGTGGAGGGCTCAGGGTTGGGGCTCATGATTGGGTCTCCTTGCGGGGTGGGGGCAGGTTTCATCAATGCTTCGATGCGGGCCAGCAGGGGCGAGCGGCCGGTGGCCGCCATCCGGCTCAGCAGCTGCAGGCGCCGCGCCGGGCGCGCTGCCTGCTGCAGCTCTTGGGCACAGCGATACAGGCTTTCCGCCAGGGCGCGGCGCGCCTGCTCCCGGGCGGCATCGCTGGGTCGGGCGGTGGCCCAGGCGTCGCAGGCTTGTTCGGCCAGGGCATCGAGCCGGCTCAGGGCCAGGCGGTTCAGGGGCTGCAGCCAGGCCAGCTGGTTCAGCAACTGGGCGGCCAGGCGCCAGGCAGGGTCGCGCCGACGCAAATGCGCCAGTTCATGGGCCAGCACGGCCTCGCGTTGGGCATGAGGCAGCTGCAGGGCCCAGGCGGGCAGGCAGATGGCGCCGCCCGGTGCGATCAGTGGGCTGGACCACTCAGCGCGGCTGAGCCGCAGAGGCGGGGTCGGCAGGCCAGCGGACCGGGCCAGCGTCTGCAGGCAGCCGTGCAGATCGGCATCGTCCAGGCGCGGCAGACGGCGAGCCTGCACACGCAGCCGCCACCAGGCCAGGCCGGTGGCCAGCAGGCCCAGCCCGGCCAACAGCGCCCAGGCCGCCGCCAGGGCAGCCACGGCGGCGCTGGCTTCGGGGGCCAGTTGCAGTCGCTGGCGTGGTGCTTGCGGCGGCTTCTGCACGTGAATCACCGGGTTTGCGGTGGGCGCGAGTTCACGTACCGGTGTGGCAGACGGCACCTCGCGCGGAGCAAGGAGGGCTCGGTCTTCGATCTGTGTGCTCGCAAGCGCAGACGGCGCGGCCTCCGGCGGAGTCGGCGCCGGACTCCAACTCAGCAGCGTGGCCAGGCCGGCCGTCAGCACCGGGCCGAAAAAAGCCAGGCGCCACAGCGTTTCGCGATGCGCGGCCAGGCGCGGCCGCAGGTGGGCGCTGCGCTCGATCAGCCAGGCACCGGACAGCAGCAGGCTGCTGTGCAGCAGGTAGTTGAGCAGGCCGCTGCTGAGGATACTCAGCAGCAGGGGGCCGTTGAAGCTGAGGAGCTCAGTCATGGCCGCCATCCTTGCTGTTCTTGGCCGGGCTGCCCTTGGCCAGTAGGCGGCGCATTTGTGCCATGTCCTCGTCGGCGATGTCGCCGGCTTTCAGCAGATGGCTGAGCAGGGCGCTGGCCTTGCCAGCGAACAGGCTGGACAGCAGGCCGCTGACCATGGACTTCTGCACCTCGGGTTCGGACACGCAGGGGCGGTAGACCAAAGCGCGGGCATCGCGATCGCAGGCCAGCAGGCCGCGTTTTTCCAGGCGCTGCAGCAAGGTGGCCACGGTGGTGTGGGCCAGGGGCCGGCCTTCGGCGCGCAAGGCTTCGGCCACCTCGGCCGTGCTGGCCTGGCCGCGCTGCCAGAGCACGCGCATCAGGCTCAGCTGCAGCTCGCTCAGGCTCAGTTCGTTTTTGTCTTCGGACATGGACTTGGTCTCTACTACAGGTGTCGTACTACAAATGTAGTTGAGTGCTGCGAACCGCGCAAGCGGCTTGGTGCGCTGCGCGTACCGGCGGGCTTGCGACCTGGCACAGAATGGCGCCAGCAGGCCGCATGCCGCGGCATTTGAAGCTGGGGAGTGCGCATGGATCTGGGACTGAAAGGCTTGAGGGCCGTGGTGACCGGTGGATCGGCAGGTATTGGCGCCGCCATCGTGCGTGCCCTCGCGGCCGAGGGCTGCGAGGTGGCCTTCTGTGCCCGCCAGCCGGAGCGTTTGCAGGCCTGTCTGGCCGAGCTGCAATCGGCCGGTCTGCCCGGCACGCTGCAGGCCCGAGCACTCGATGTCTGCCAGCCCGGGGCCTTTGAGGCCTGGCTGGAAGAATTGGGCACGCTGGACATCCTGGTGCTCAATGTCAGCGCCCTGTCGAGCGACTGGTCGCAAGCGCTGGACGTGGATCTGCGTGCGACCGTGCGCTGTGCCGAAGCCGCCCTGCCGCTGCTGCGTCGTTCCAAGCATGGCGCCCTCACCTATATCGGGTCCAAGGCCGGGTCGCTGGCGGCACCGAACTCCGCGGCGTATGGCGCCGCCAAGGCGGCCCTGGCGCACTACATGAAATCGCTATCGGCACGCGTTCTG
This sequence comes from Paucibacter sp. DJ2R-2, assembly GCF_025717675.1. Classification (GTDB taxonomy): domain Bacteria; phylum Pseudomonadota; class Gammaproteobacteria; order Burkholderiales; family Burkholderiaceae_C; genus Paucibacter_A. The sequence continues at coordinate 749,452 of NZ_JAJIRT010000001.1, read as the reverse complement.
CCGGAGGTGCGTGTCAACACGGTCTCGCCGGGAGACACCTGGGTGGCAGGTGGCCTCTGGGGTCGTGTCCAGGAGCAGGAGCCCGAGCTCTATGCGCGGGTGCTGCAACGCAACCCGCTGCAGCGGCTGGCCCGCCCGGACGAAATCGCCCGGGTGGCCTGCTTTGTCTCCAGCCCGGCGGCCAGCTTTGTGGCCGGCGCCAACTGGTATGTCGATGGCGGTTCGACCGCCCATGTCCAGTTCTAGTGTTTTGATCAAGGCGCCAGGCTAATTCATTAGCTCAGCGTCTTGGATTTGCCGTGGCTCAGTTCGGCAGCAAATTGAGATTGAAGGCCAGCGCTTGTTCGCCATTGCTCTGGCATTTGAGTTCGCGCATGGCTTGGTACACCTGGCGGCGCATCTCGGTCGGGACATTCTGCTGGCGCACCTGGCTGATCTTGTCGCCCTTGACGGTGAATTCGACGCGGGCCAGGGTGCCGTTGTTGAGCTTCTGAACGCCGCGGTCCAGGGCTTGCTGCATCTTGCTGTCGATCTGAGGGCAGACCTGGCGGACCGGGCCATTCTCTTCGTTGCTCGGCACGGCGGCCTGCGCGCCGAAGGCGGCGAGTGCCAGCAGGCTGGCGGCGGTGAGGGTGCGTGCGGTGTTGAAGTGCTTCATGGTGTGGGCCTTTTGCTGCGCTGTGTGCCGACTCCGGCACGGGGTGGAAAGTCGATGGGGTCACTGTAGAAATTCCGCCGCTGAAGCGACAGCGCGCCGCGATGAACTTCCAGATCGGAGCGACCATCTGCAGGTCAGCGGGATGAACGGTGGCGTCAAACGAGCGGCGATCTCAAGCCCTAGGCAATCGGGTGCAACCCTTGTGCGTCTGGCGATTTCTCAACCCGTGAGCAATGGCATGGGGGGCTGTCGAAGGCCGCCTTCGTGGGGCTTGCGAACACATCGCGGAGAATGAGCGGATGAGCTCGACACCCACCGTTTCCCCTCTGGCCGCCTTGGCCGCCAAGGATCTGCCCGCCTATATGAACACCGTGGGCCAGGCTGCCCGTCAGGCTTCGCGCCTGATGGCTGCGGCCTCCACTGCCGCCAAAAACCAGGCCTTGCTGAGCCTGGCCCGGCGCCTGCGCCATGCTGGGCCGGCCTTGGCCGCCGCCAACGCCCGTGATTTGAAGGCAGCCGCCGCGGCCGGCCTCGATGGCCCCATGCTGGACCGCCTGAAGCTGAGCCCCGATGTGGTCGAAACCGTGGCCCAGGGCTGCGAGCAGATTGCCGCCATGCCCGACCCGGTCGGCGAGATCAGCGGCCTCAAACGCCGCCCCAGCGGCATCAGCGTCGGCCAGATGCGCGTGCCCCTGGGTGTGTTCGGCATGATTTACGAGAGCCGGCCCAACGTCACTATCGAGGCCGCCTCCCTGGCCATCAAGAGCGGCAATGCCTGCATCCTGCGCGGCGGTTCCGAGGCGATTCATTCCAATCTGGCCCTGGTCGAGCTGGTGGCGGCAGCGCTGCGCGAAGCCGGCCTGCCGGCCGAGGGTGTGCAGCTGATCGCCAGCACCGACCGCGCTGCGGTGGGCCTGTTGATCACGGCGCCAGAGCATGTCGACGTGATCATCCCGCGCGGAGGCAAGGGCTTGATCGAACGCATCAGCGCCGAGTCCAAGGTGCCCGTCATCAAACACCTCGATGGCAACTGCCATTGCTATGTCGATGCCGAGGTGGACTTCGACCTGGCCCTGACCGTGGTCATGAACGCCAAGACCCAGAAGTACAGCCCCTGCAATGCCACCGAATCCCTGCTGGTCCATGCCGAGAGCGCCGCGGACTTCCTGCCCCATATCGGCGCCTTGCTGGCCGAGAAGGGCGTGGAGATGCGTGGCTGCTCGCGCAGCCTGGCCTTGCTGGGCCCCATCCCTGGCGCCGTGATCAAGCCGGCGACCGAGGCCGATTGGAGCGAGGAGTATCTGGCGCCCATCCTCAGCATCAAGGTGGTGGACAGCCTCGATGAGGCCATCGAACACATCAACCGATACGGCTCGCATCACACCGACGCCATCCTGACCAGCAATCACGCCCATGCCATGCGCTTTCTGCGCGAAGTCGATTCGGCCAGCGTCATGGTCAATGCCAGCACACGCTTTGCCGACGGCTTCGAGTACGGTCTGGGCGCCGAGATCGGCATCTCCACCGACAAGCTCCATGCCCGCGGCCCGGTCGGCCTGGAAGGCCTGAGCTCGCTCAAATGGGTGGTGCTGGGGCAGGGCGAAGTCCGCCGCTGAACATGGGCGAAAGCGCCCGCCAGACCGAGCTGAACGAGCTGCTGCGCCAGGCTCAAGGCCTGCCTGAAGCCGCGCGTGGCCCCTGGCTGGCCGCCTTGTCGGCGCGCGATGAGGGCCTGGCCGCAGAGCTGGCGCAGTGCTTGATGCAGCAGGCGGAGACCCAGTTCCCCGCCGCCTCCATGGCTCTGCCCGTCAGCGCGGTGCCAGCGCTGGATGAAATCATGGAAGCGCCCTCGCTCAGCGGCCAGCGCATGGGGGCCTGGCAGCTGCTGCGCAAGATCGGCGAGGGCGGCATGGGCCAGGTCTGGTTGGCCTGCCGTGCCGATGGCTTGTATGAGCAGGAGGTCGTGGTCAAGCTGCTGCGCAGCGATCTGCAGCAGGCGCCGTTGTCGCAGCGCTTTGCGCGCGAGCGGGCGGTGCTGGCCCGGCTCAAGCACCCCGGCATTGCGCGTCTGCTCGATGCCGGCATCGCGGACGGTGTGCCCTATCTGGTGCTGGAGTATGTGGCTGGCCACAATCTGGGCGAGCATGTGCGGGCCGAGTGCCCCACGCTGGCTTCGCGGGTGGCGCTACTGATTCGGGTGGCGCAGGCGGTCGAGCATGCCCATGCCCAGCTGGTGGTGCATCGCGACCTCAAGCCCTCGAATGTGATGGTCAGCAAGGAGGGTGAAGTCAAGGTGCTGGATTTCGGCATCGCTGGCTTGCTCGATGAAGAAGACCCGGGCCATCTGACCCGCGTCAGCGGCCGTGGCCTGACCTTGTCCTATGCCTCGCCCGAGCAGCTCAGTGGTGCGCCGGTCGGCGTGGCGGCCGATGTGTTTTCGCTCGGCGTGCTGCTGTTCGAGATGATCTCAGGGCGCTTGCCCTTCTACAGCGCCGGCAGCAGCCGCACGGCGATTGAATATGCGCTGCTGCACCAGGACGCGCCGCGCCTGGGGGCCTTGCTGGCCCAGGCCCCGGATGCGGATGCACCGGTCGGCGCCCGGCCGCTCGATGCCGAGCGTGCCCGGGGCGACTTGGAGGCCATCGTCGCCAAGGCCTTGCGCAAGCTGCCCGAGGATCGCTACCCGGCTGTCGGTGCCTTGATCGAGGACCTGTCGCGCTGGCTGCGCCACCGGCCGGTCAGCGCACGCCGCGAGGATTGGCGCCACCGGATTCGGCTTTGGCTGCGCCGCAACGCCCTGGCGGCGTCCTTGTCTGGCGGCCTGGCTCTTGCGGTGCTGTTGGGTCTGGGCGTGAGCCTGGACCAATGGCGCCGGGCGCAAGCGGCGGCCCGGGAATCCGACCAGGTGACGCTTTACCTGACCGAGTTGCTGGCCAGTGCCAGCCCCGATGTTCACGGCGGCCAGGCACCCACGGTGATGGCCTTGCTGGAAAAGAGTCGCAGCGAGCTGGCCGGCAAGTTCCAGGACGAGCCCACGACCAAGGCGCGTCTGCTCTCGGTGCTGGCCCAGACTTACGCCTCGCTGGATCGCTACGATCTGGCCGCGCCCCTGGCCCGCGAATGGGTGGCTCTGACCGCCCAGCTCTACGGTGAGGATGATGAGCGCACGGTGGACGCGCACATCAAGCTGGCGCAGATTTACGTGCCCACCGGGCCGCACGACCTCGTGGTCGCCGAGCTGGAGCCGCTGCGCGAGCGCGTGGCGCGCCTGCATGGCCCCAAGTCCGACCGCATGCGCGAGATCCACTATGCGCTGGCCAATGGCTATATGAAAACCGGTCGCCTGGCCGAGGCGAAAGCGGCCTTGGATCAAGCAGGCGAGCTGGTGCGCCTGCTCTACCCCGAGGGTCATTTCTACCGAACCTTCCATCACATGGTCGAGGCGGTGCGCCTGGCCGGCGAGGGGCGCATCGGCGAGGCCAGGGAGCAGCTGCGCCTGACCGAGCCGGCGCTGCAGAACCCGCCCAAGGAAAACTTACGTCATGCCTTGGCCATCCGTCGCAACATCCTGACCATGGATATCCGCGCAGGGAAGTACGAGGGTGCCCAGGCGCGTGCCCAAGCGCTGGGCGAGGAGATGGACCGTCTGCATGGCCGCGGCAACTCCATGCGTGCTTTCATGTACCCGGAGATTGCCCGTTATCACAGCGACCGCGCCGAGTATGCCCAGGCCCTGGCGGCCCGCCAGGCTTTCAACACCCTGGGCAATGGCGCGCCCTTCAATGCCCGGACGGCCGCCAAGGCCTCGCTCTTGCTGGCTCGCGCACAGGCGGGCGCGGCGCCGGCGGCGAGCTTGCGCAGCGAGGCTTTTGAGTTGCTGGAAGAGATTGAGTCGACCCGGGCGCAGATGGGCGTGAGCCGGGCCGAAGCCTGGCTGGCCCTGGCGCGCAGCAGCCTGGTGCTGGGTGACTTGGTTCTGGCGGCCGACGCCATCAGCCGCCTGCGCGGCGATGCCGACCTGCATCTGGAGCGCGATCTGTGGTTGGAGAGTCGCGTCGCGCAGGTCGAGGGCGCGCTGCTGCGCGCCCGTGGCGATCTGGCAGGAAGCCGCCGCCTGCTGGAGCGCCGTGTGGCCTTGCTGGAAACCAGCCCGGATCGCCAGGTGCCGCCGCTCTGGCAGGCCCGGCTGGATCTGGCCCTGACCCTGGTGATGATGGGTGCGCCCGACGCCGCTGCGGCGCTGGCCGCCGCCCAGCAGGCCCGGCCACCCGAGATGCCGGCGGGACATCCATTCGATGCGCTGCAGGCGCTCATGCAGGCGCAGCTTGAAGCTCCAGCCGGAGAAACCGCCGCCATTCGGCAGGCCCGTGCGGCGCTGCATATGGCCCTGCGGCGTGGCGCCGCCCATGCGCCCGAGATCCGGCCGGATCTGGGGGGCTGGTTCTGAGTCGCGTCAACGCAAGCCGCTGACGCGCGCATCCTTGGGTGCGCTGATCAGGTATTCGGCCGTGAAGCGCTGGCTCTGGCCGGCTGCGAGCGGCAGTTGCCAGGCGATCACGCCGGGCAGTTGTTTCCAACGCAGCTGGCTGGGCTGTGGGCTGAACTGGGTCTGCACCTTGATGTCCTCATGCTGGGCCACCGGCGAGGGCTCGATCAGCTGCAGCAGGACGGGCTGGCGATGCAGGTTCTCGATCACATAAGCGCGGCGGATGTTTTGCTCGTTGCGACTGCCGATGAAACCGCGTTCGGCGCCGTCCTTCAGCGGCGGCTCCACTGCCACGCGCAGTAACTCGTCGCGGCCGAAGAAGAGCTCGAGTTTCTCCTCGCTGCCCAGTTGCAGCTGGCTGTTGCCGATGAAGGCCCCGTCGCGGAAGAGTTGCAGCGCGCCGACCGGCCAGCTGCCGCTGGGGCGGCTCAGCTCGGCCAGCAGATAGGCCTGGCGGTCCTGCTGTGGCTGCACGCGGGCGAAGACCTGGGCGGCCATCTTTTCGCTGCCGAGCGCGAAGCTGACGCGCTGACCGTCGCTGTTGACGCTGACGCGGCCGGGCACTTCGAACTCGGCGCTGTACTCGCCTTGCTGAGCGCTGATGTCGAAGTTGGGCAGGGCGATCGCCTCAAAGGCACCGGCGTCCGACTTAAAGGCTGGCGCGGGCGCCGCTGCGGCCATTGCCGGCGCGGCCATGCGCGACCCCGTGACCTGAACTTCGCGTGCGGAGATGGGTGGCAGGATGTCCAGGGTCCAGGGGTAGGGCGAAGGCAGACCGCTCTGACCGCGAGGCGTGCTGGTGCTCAGACGCAGTGCCACGCCGTTCCAGTCCTCGCCACTGGTCTGGGCCACTTGCGCCAGGCGCTCTAAGCGCAGCTGCTGGGTCTGCGTGTCGAGGTGGGCGCGGTAGATGGGGCTCCAGCCTGCTTGATTCAGGCGGTAGCTCAGGCGCAGCTCGCCAGTGCGAGTCGCGGCCAGGTTGATGCGCACGCTGCGCAGCTGCGGGTTGGCTTGGATCAGGCGGTCACGTTCGGCTTGCAGCGGTGTGAGCTTCTCGTCGATGTCTTGCAGGCGGCGGGAAAGCTGGTGCTTGCGTTGCAGCGCGTCCTGGCCGCTGCGGCGAAGCGCGTCCACGGTCGAGGCGATGGGCGCAGTCGGCTTGCCGGCACTCTCGTTGCCGCCATAGTTCTTGAGGAAGCCGAGGGCCAGGTCTTGCGCTTCGTTCTCGGCCTGCAGTGCGGCGCGCTGATCCTCCAGCTCGCGGATGCGTTGGTCCAGCGGGCTGCTATTGCACTCCGGGGCACGGACACGATCCAAGGTCTGAATGCTGATCTCGCCAATCTGGATGCCAGCATCGGCCTGCACCTGCAGCGAGTCGGCCTCGAAGCGAGCCGGCAGGCAGCGGACCACGAGTTCGCGCGCACCGGTGGCCACAGTGGCCGTGCGCTGTACCGTGGCGCCGCCGGGGTAGACCAGCACCTGGCTGATCGGGGCGTTCGGCAGCTGCGCCACGGCCAAGCCCGGCAGCAGAAGACAGAGGCAGAAGTTCGGGAGCTTGTGTTTCATGATCGGCAATCCTCGAGTGCGTGCAAATGCGAGCTTAGCGCCTTGGCGCAGTCCGCGGCGTCGAACCCAGGTCGGGCGACCCTGGCACACTGGCGGGCATCGTCTGCCGCGACTGCGCGGCCCTGTCAGAGTTGGAACGCATGAACACCTCTCCCCAAGCCAATACCCAACGCAAAGCCCTGGTCCTGTTCTCGGGCGGCCAGGATTCCACCGCCTGCCTGGCTTGGGCCTTGGAACGCTATGCCGAGGTCGAAACCCTGGGCTTCGACTATGGCCAGCGCCACCGCGTCGAGCTGGAATGCCGCCAGACCGTGCGCCGTGAACTGGCCGCCGCCTTCCCATACTGGGCGGCCAAGCTGGGTGAGGACCATGTGCTGGACTTGAGCCTGCTGGGCCAGATCTCCAGCACGGCGCTGACCGAGCACCGCGCCATCGAGATGCAGGCCAATGGCCTGCCCAACACCTTTGTGCCGGGCCGCAATCTGCTGTTTCTGACTTTCGCCGCTACGCTGGCTTACCGACGCGGCGCCTCGGTGTTGGTGGGCGGCATGTGCGAGACCGATTACTCGGGCTACCCCGACTGCCGAGACAACACGCTGAAGGCTTTGCAGGTGGCGCTGAGCCTGGGTCTGGATGCGCCGATGACGCTGGAAACCCCGCTGATGTTCATCACCAAGGCCCAGACCTGGGCCTTGACCGAGCAGCTCGGCGGCAGGGCCCTGAATGACTTGGTTATCGAGCACACCCACACCTGCTATCTGGGTGAGCGCAGCCAGCGCCACGCCTGGGGCTATGGCTGCGGCAGCTGCCCGGCCTGCGAGCTGCGTGCGCGCGGCTTCGAGGAGTTCCAGGCTGGCCGCGTGGAGGCCTGAACATGGGCCCGAGCGAAGGCGGTTGGGACTGGGGCTGGGCCGGTTGGGGTCTGGCGGCTGTGCTGTTGTTCTGGGCCATCGGCGCCTACAACCGCGTCATGAGTTTGCGCAACGCGATTGCCGCGGCTTTCGCCCAACTGGATACCCATCTGAGCGCGCGCGCCGCGGTGTGCGCCAACCTGCTGGCCGTGCTGCGACCCTTGCTGCCCAGCGAGCAGGCGACCTTTGATGCCCTGGATGCCGCGCAGCAGGAGGTGCAGGTGGCGCTGCAGGCCGTGCGTGCTCGGCCTTATGCCGGTGATCCTGTGGCCAGCTTGGGCGTGGCCAGCGCGGTGCATGCGGCGGCGCTGACGCGGCTGATGTCCATGCTCGAACACCATGCCGATTTACGTGAGCACCCGGAGCTGTTTGCCCAGGTGGATGAGCTCAAGATGATCGAGCGGCAACGCTCCTTCACCCGCCAGGTTTTCAACCAAGCTGTGGGCGCCTACAACGAAGCCATCATCCAGTTCCCGACCCGAGTGCTGGCCAGCTTCTACGGTTTTCGGGAGGCGCGCTCACTCTGAGGGCGAATGGGAAGGTGCTGACCGAAAACGGCACTGAACTGCCGTTTGCAAGGAGATTTCAGCACGCAGAGCTCACAGAGGACCGCAGAGGACGCTGAGACTAGAAATCCTGCTTTCTTCTCCGCGACCTCTGCGGTCCTCCGCGCACTCTGCGCTCGTATTCAAATCTCAGCGAACGAGGGCTCCGTGCCAAATGCAGCCTCAGCTGCAGACGATGGCGCCCGAGCTGACCAGTTCGTGGAACAGGGCCATGAGCGAGTTGCCGCTCATGCTGTAGGGGTCGAGCTTGGCGGTTTCGGAGTACTTGAGTACCAGGCCCGGGTTGAGGCGCTGCAAATTGACCTGGCCCATGGACCAGCCAGCGAACACGCGTTCGCCCACTTCTTCATAGCTGAGCAGGATCACATCGTGGTGGCGGGTGTCGCCGACGATGCGCTTGTAGCGTGCGTTGATCGCGTCACGGCCACCCTCCAGCACTTGCATGAAGATGCCATCGCTGTAGCAGAGCAGGCCAGTGATGCCCTCGGCCGGGTTGTGCTCGCGCGACTGCTTCAGGATGGTGCTGAGCTCAGCCTCGCCCATGGGAATGTGGGCGCGGCTGGCGTAGAGAAGGCGAACTAGCATGGGGTGGGCTCCGTTGGGGCTGAGGTCTGTTCTTGGACTTACTTCTTGCTCAGCAGCGAGAGAAACTCGCGGCGCAGATTCGGGTCCTTGAGGAAAGCGCCGCGCATGACGCTGTTGGTCATCTTGGTTTCCGTGTCCTTGACGCCGCGCCAATGCATGCAGAAGTGGTCGGCCTCCATGACGATGGCCAGGCCGTCGGGTTGCACGCGTTCCTGCAATTCGTTGGCCAGCATGGTGACGGCCTCTTCCTGGATTTGCGGGCGGCTCATGATCCAGTCGCAGATGCGGGTGTACTTGGACAGGCCGATCAGGTTGGAGTGCTCGTTGGGCAGCAGGCCGATCCAGACCCGGCCCATGATGGGGCAGAGGTGGTGCGAGCAGGCGCTGCGCACGGTGATGGGGCCCACAATCATCAGCTCGTTGAGCCGGGTGAAGTTGGGGAACTCGGTGACCGGCGGCATGGGCACATAGCGGCCCTTGAAGACCTCGCGCACAAACATCTTGGCCACGCGTTTGGCGGTGTCCTGGGTGTTGTGGTCGCTGTCGGTGTCGATCACCAGGGCGCGCAGCACCTCTTGCAGCTTGGCCTGCACTTCGGCCTGGATCTCGTCGAGCTCACCGTCCTTGATGAAGTCGGCGATATTGTCATTGGCGTGGTGGCGGCAGCCTGCGCCGACCAGTCGGTAGCGCACGCGCTCCGAAGCGGGCAGCTCGGCCAGCTCGCGCTCGTCGCGGGGAGAGGGGTTTGCAGGCAGGACGCCGGTCATGGGGGGATCTCGCTGTTCGGTGCAATCGGGCGATTGTGTACGGATTGCAAAGACTGTGCAGGGCCAGGTCTTGCCTGCTCGGCGTACGGAGGGCTCACCTACACTGAAAGGGTGAGCCTTCCCTCTGCCCCCCCCATGCCCAAGCCCGCGCCGTCGAACCCCGCCGGTCCTGCCCTGGCGCCGCCGCTTCAGCAACTGTTGATGCAAGTGGCCGATGCCGTGCAGGCCGTGCGCGGCGGCCGCTCCTTGACCGATGTTCTGGCGAAATGCCCCGCCGAGCTGCGCCCGGCCACCCAGTCCCTGAGCTTCCATGTGCTGCGTCGCCTGGGCAGTGCCGAGGCGGTGCGCGCCATCCTCGCGCCCAAGAGCCCGCCGCCCAAGGTCGAGGGTCTGCTTTTGAGTGCGCTGGCCCTGCTCTGGGCCGGCGGCCCGGACCAGCCGCCTGCGCCCTATGCCGACCACACGGTGGTGGACCAGGCCGTCAGCGCTGTGCGCAAGCGCCTGCCCGCCAGCGCGGGCTTCGTCAACGCCGTGTTGCGCCGCTTCTTGCGGGAACGGCCGGCCTTGCAGGCTCAGGCTGGCCAGGGATCCAATGGGCCGGTGGCGGTCTACAACCACCCGCTCTGGTGGAGCGAGCGCTTGCGTGCGGACTGGCCCGAGGTCTGGCCCGCGCTGCTGCTCGCCAACAACCAGCATCCGCCCATGACCTTGCGCGTCAATGCCCGGCAGGGTTCAGCGGCCGACTATCTGCAGCGCTTGCAGGAGGCCGGCATTGCCGCTCACGCCCTGGGGCCGTTGGTACCGCAGGCGCTGCTGCTGGAGCGCGCCGTGCCGGTCACGGCCTTGCCCGGTTTCGCCCAGGGCGCGGTCTCGGTTCAGGACGCCGCCGCCCAGATCGCCGCGCCTTTGCTGGTCCAGGCCCAAGGCGTGCTGCCGGCCTTGCAGGCCGGCGCGCGCGTGCTCGATGCCTGCTCCGCGCCGGGCGGCAAGACCGCCCATCTCTTGGAACTGGGTGACTTCGATCTGCTGGCCCTGGACAGCGACCCCAAGCGCCTGCTGCGCGTGCAGGACAACCTGGCCCGTTTGGGCCAGCGTGCCGAGTTGAAGGCGGCCGACGCCCGCACGACCGCGTCCTGGTGGGATGGCCGTATGTTCGATGCCATCCTGCTTGATGCGCCCTGCAGCGCCTCCGGCATCGTGCGCCGCCACCCCGATGTGCGCTGGTTGCGCCGGCCCGGCGACATCGCCCAACTGGCCGCCATCCAGGCGGAGCTGCTGGCCGCCCTGTGGCCGACGCTGAGGCCGGGCGGTCGTCTGGTTTACGCCACCTGCTCCATGTTCAAAGCCGAGGGTGAAGCGCAGATCGATGCATTTTTGCAACGTCAAGCCGACGCGAGTCGCTTGGAGGTGAGCGGCTTCACGGGGCATCTGCTGCCGCTCGCACACAATGAGGCGCCGGAGGACATGGCCGTGTCGACCCAGCCGCGAGCTTCGGCCGAGGCGGTGTTCGATGGCTTTTTCTATGCCTTGTTGCACAAGCGGGCCTGAGCTTGCGAGGGCTGCGGCAGCCTGGCAAAAATCGCTCTGACCCCAATTTCTCGTCTTTACTCCGTTTGCATTGCCCTTGAGTTCGCCTGTCATCCTTCATCGCCGCGCCAGCCGCCCGGCCAGTTTCTGGCGGCTTTGGCTGACCTGGGCTCTGGCTTGTCTGCTGGCGGCCTCGGCCATGCCGGTTCGAGCCGATGGCGTGGAGCTCAGTGCCATGAGCACGATACGCAGCGATGAGGGCCTGGAGCTGAGTTTCAGCACCCGCTTCGAGCTGCCGCGCGCCGCCGAGGACGCCTTGATGAAAGGGGTCTCGCTGTACTTTGTGGCTGAGGTGTCGGTGCAGCGCAAGCGCTGGTACTGGCGCGATGCGCGGGCCAGCAAGGCGTCGCGAAGCTGGCGCCTGTACTGGTATGCGCTGACGCGGCAGTACCGGGTCAGCTCCGGCGGGCTGACGCAGAGCTTCAACAACCTGCCCGAGGCCTTGGCCTCCTTGCGCGGCGTCTCGGGCTGGCGCATCGCCGAAGCGCGCGAGCTCGACGAGGACGGCAGCCATTACCTGGAATTTAGTTACCGGCTCGACACCTCACAGTTGCCCAAGCCCATGCAGATCGGCCTCAGCATTGGCCAGGGCTGGAATTTGGGGGTGGAGCGCAATCTGGGGCTGAACCCCGACTTCAGCCTGCGAACGGCCGCAGCATCCGCGCCCACCCCATGAGCAAACGGGCGCGTTGGGCCTGGATCATCGCCCTGGTGATCATCACCGGCATTTGTGGCGTTCTGGCCTTTTTGCTGTCGATCAGCGCCACCAGCCAGCGCGGCTTCTTCGATCGCCACTACGAGTGGCTGTTTTGGCTCAATGCCTTGGTCGCCGGGCTGCTGCTGCTGGTCATCGTCGGCGCGGCCCTGCGCTTGTTCCTGCGCGTGCGCAGCGGCAAGTTCGGCAGCCGCCTGCTGATGAAACTGGCCGGCATTTTTGCCTTGGTGGGCATGGTGCCTGGCATCTTGATTTACGGCGTGTCCTACCAGTTCGTCAACCGCAGTATCGACAGCTGGTTCGATGTGCGTCTGGCCTCGGCCTTGGAGGCCGGCTTGAATCTGGGCCGCGGCACCCTGGACGGTCTGGTCAATGACCTGTCCAACCGCACCCTGGATGCTGCCGAGCGTCTCGGCGAAGCCGGCAGCCTGCCGCAGCCCCTGGTGCTGGAACGTCTGCGCGAGCAGATGGGTGCTCGTGTGGTCGCGGTGGTGGCCGGCAATGGCCAGATCCTGCTGTCGGTCGGTGGCGACACCAATTCCTTGATGACCGACCGGCCGGCAGAGTCCCTGCTGCGCCAGGCGCGCAATGCCCGTGTTGTCAGCCATCTGGAGGGCCTGGAGGACGAGGCTCAGGCCCTGCAAGGCCAAGCCCGCATCCGAGCCATTGCCCAGCTGCCCAATAGCGAGATGCGCCTGGGCTTGGGCAATTCGGGCGAGCGTTTCTTGATGGTGGTGCAGCGCCTGCCGGCCACGGTGCTGGCCAATGCCTTGGCGGTGCAAAACGCCAGCAGCGAATACCAGCAGCGCGCCTTGGAGCGCGACGGCCTGCGCCGCATGTATCTGGGCACCCTGACCCTGGTGCTGGTGCTGGCGGTGTTTGCCGCCTTGCTCTTGGCCGTCACCTTCGGCAACCAGCTGGCGCGGCCCCTTTTGCTGCTGGCCGACGGCGTGCGCCAGGTGGCCCAGGGTGACCTCAGCCGTAAGCCCATGCTGAGCACGCGCGACGAGCTCGGCGGCCTGACCCGTTCCTTCGCCGACATGACCGAGCAGCTGTCCGAGGCGCGGGTCATGGTCGAGCGCAGTGTGGCCCAGCTGGAAAGCGCGCGCACCCATTTGCAGACGATTCTGGACAACCTGACCGCCGGCGTGATCGTGTTCGACGCCCAGCGCCACATCGACACCGTCAACCCCGGCGCTACCCGCATCCTGCGCCTGCCGCTGTCGGTCTACCAGGGCCGGCAGCTGGGCGAGGTGCCGCATCTGGAGGCGTTTGCCGAGGCCGTCTGGCAGCGTTTCGAGCAGTACAACCCCGAGAGCGGCGAACGCGACCATTGGCAGGACGCCTTTGAGCTGCAGCTCGACAGCAGCCAGGATGTGCAGACCCTGCTGGTGCGCGGCGCGCCGCTGCCCCAGGGCGCGCGGCTGATGGTGTTCGATGACATCTCCGAAGTCGTCTCGGCCCAGCGCTCGGCCGCCTGGAGCGAGGTGGCGCGGCGCCTGGCCCATGAGATCAAGAACCCCTTGACCCCCATCCAGCTCTCGGCCGAGCGCCTGCAGCACAAGCTCGAAGCCAAGCTGGAAGGCGCCGACCAGGCCATGCTGGTGCGTTCGGTGGCCACCATCGTCAACCAAGTGCAGTCCATGAAGCAGCTGGTCAATGAGTTCCGCGACTACGCCCGGTTGCCCTCGGCCCAGCTCAAGGCGCTGGATCTCAATGCCCTGGTCGCCGAGGTGCTGACCCTGTATGCCGAGGCCCAGGAACAAGGTCGCCTGCACGCCGAACTGGCGCCTGACGCCAGCCGCATCCTCGGCGACGCCTCGCAATTGCGGCAGGTCATTCACAACTTGGTACAGAATGCGCTCGACGCCGTGCAGGAGCAGGCGGGCGGGCAGGTGCTGGTGCGCACCCAGCAGGCCTTCACCGAGGCCGGCGCGCCCCGCTCCGTGCGGCTGCAGATCACTGACAACGGCCCGGGCTTTGCCGAGAAAGTGCTCAAACGCGCCTTTGAACCTTATGTGACCACCAAGACCAAGGGCACCGGCCTGGGTCTGGCGGTGGTCAAGAAAATTGCCGATGAACACGCCGCACGCATACGCCTCAGCAACCTGCACGCCCAGGGCGACGAGGCGCAAGCGGTGACCGGTGCGCAAGTTTCGTTATCATTTTCAAAACTCGCGACTGCAGCAGCCGATGCGGGCTCTGCTGAAAAGCCCCATTGAACTAGGACTCCATGGCAACCATTCTTGTAGTCGACGACGAGCTGGGCATACGTGCTCTGCTCTCTGAAATCCTCAGTGACGAGGGCCACACGATCGAGTTGGCAGAAAACGCAGCGCAGGCGCGCGCGGTGCGAGAGCGCATGCGCCCCGACCTGGTGCTGCTGGACATCTGGATGCCCGATGTCGACGGCATCACCTTGCTGAAGGAGTGGGGCGGTGCAGGCTTGCTGACCATGCCCGTCATCATGATGAGCGGCCACGGCACCATCGACACCGCGGTTGAAGCGACCAAGTTCGGCGCCATCGCCTTCCTGGAAAAGCCCATCACCCTGCAAAAGCTGCTGCGCGCGGTGGAGCAGTCCCTGGTCAAGGCAGCGCCGCGCCCGGCGCCGGCCGTCGGTCTGCCCAGCAGCTATGCCCGCAGCGAACTGACGCCGCAATACGTGGCGCCCAGCCTCAGCACCCTGCCGCAGAGCAGCCTGCCGTCGGCCGGCCTGGCTTCGGAGCAGAGCTTCGAGCTGGACCGCCCCTTGCGCGAAGCCCGTGATGCCTTCGAGAAGAGCTATTTCGAGTTCCATCTGGCCAAGGAGAACGGTTCCATGACCCGCGTGGCTGAGAAAACCGGCCTGGAGCGCACCCATCTGTACAGAAAGTTGAAACAATTGGGTGTCGACCTCAGCAGAAATAAGCGCGGAGCCGGAATTTAGTGCTATAGTCGTGGTCTTCGCTGATTTGCAGCGCTTCTAGAAGCAAAGCAAGGCAGCGAAAAAAGCAAGAACGTCATTCAAGACGACGGCCTGGTAGCTCAGTTGGTAGAGCAGCGGATTGAAAATCCGCGTGTCGGTGGTTCGATTCCGCCCCAGGCCACCAAAATATCAGACACAAGCCCATCGCCTCGGTGGGCTTTTGTTTTTCCGGTTCCTTCTGCGGGGCCGGAAGCAGCTGGAAGCCCTCCAACTGCCCATGTGGCTCAGTGGTAGAGCACTCCCTTGGTAAGGGAGAGGTCACGCGTTCGATCCGCGTCATGGGCACCATTGAATTGCCGCTCTCGAAGCCCGCCGCTTGCGACGGGCTTTTTGCGTTTTGGGCTGAGCGCTCTCAGCCGTCCCAGCCTGGCACGCTGTCAGCCGTAAATCGGTGCTGCGCCCCCGGGCCATTCCCGTCCAGCCCACAGCCCTTTTTGGCTACCATGCCGGCAATAAGGACGCTGATGGCCGCCAAGGCCAGGGAGAAGGCGCATGCGACACACCATCAGGAACTCGGGTGGCCACGGAGGCGCAGCCGCTGCCGCTGTACTGGCACTTGGACTGTGGGCGCTGATGCCGGCTCCGGCATGGGCACAAAGCCGGCCGGCCTTGGCCTCCAGCCCTGCCGCGGCCGACAGCGACTGGCACTACAGCATCCAGGCGGGCGATACCTTGATCGGTTTGACCGAGCGCTATCTGCTGCCGGGCCGTCATTGGCGCGAGCTGCAGCGTCTCAACCGGGTGGCCGACCCCTTGCGCCTGCCGCCGGGCGGGGTGCTGCGCATGCCTCTGGCCTGGCTGAATCGTGAGGCCAGCGTGGCCCAGACCGTGTTTGTGCAGGGTGAGGTCATGTTGCTCCGCAGCGGCCAGGCTGAGCAGCGCCTGACCGTCGGTCAGGAGTTGCGCAGCGGCGACCGCTTGCGCAGCGCGGCCCAGTCCTCCGTCACTCTGCGCTTTGTCGATGGTTCGCGGCTGCTGATCCCGCCGCTCAGCGACCTCAGCCTCGAGCAGCTGCTGGTCTACGGCCGCAGCGCCATCCCCGCGGTGCAGCTGCGTTTGCACGAAGGTGGGGCGGACAGCCAGGTCGCGCCCAAGGGCGGACGCGTACCGCATTACGAGATCCGCACGCCGCATGTGAATCTGGGCGTGCGTGGCACCGAGTTCCGCGTGCAAGTGCAGGCCGAGAAGGCGCACATGGCGGTGCTGGAAGGTCGGGTGGCGGCGGACAGCAGCGGCCACGCTTTCTTGGCGGTGCCGGCCGGCATGGGCATGGTGGCCGACGGCCGAGGCCGCCCCCAGTCGGCGCCCTTGCTGGCTGCGCCGGCCTTGCCGGCCGAATTGGCCGTGGTCGACCGCTTGCCGCTGCGCCTGCGCTGGGCCGCGCATCCGGGCGCGCATGGCTACCGTGCCCAGCTCTTTGCCGAAGGCGATTTCAGCCGCCTGCTGCTCGACCACCGCGGCAGCGAGCCCGAGCTGAGCTGGGAGGCGCTGCCGCCCGATGGACGCTACAGCTTGCGCCTGCGCGCCATCGACACGCTCGGCCTGGAGGGGCTGGCCAGCGATCGCTTGCTGCAGATTCAGGCCCGGCCCGAGCCGCCGTTCAGCCAGGCGCCAGCGGCCGATGCTCGCCTCTATGGCGAGCAGGTCGAGTTCCGCTGGACCCGCAACAGCGCCGCCCAGGCCTACCGACTTCAGGTCGCACGCGATGTCGTCTTCCGCGAGCTGCAGCTGGACCAGGCCGACATCGCCGATGTCAGCCACAGCGCCCGCCTGCCTCATGGCCGCTACCACTGGCGTCTGGCTTCGATGCAGAGCGAGGCGCGCGGTCCCTTCGGCGATGGCCAGGCCTTCGAGCTGCGACCGCTGCCGCCCAGCCCGAAACCGGCCGAGGCCGAAGTGGCCGACGAGCAGCTGAACCTGCGCTGGCGTGCATCCGCGGGCGTGGCGCGTTATGAGCTGCAATGGGCGCGCGATGCATCCTTCAGCCAGGAGCTGCAGAATTTCAGCAGCGACAGCCCCAGCCTGAGCCTGCCGCGCCCCGGGCCTGGCCGCTACTTCCTGCGCGTGCGCGGGCTGGATGAGCTGGGGCAAGCCGGCCCCTATGGACAGGTGCAGGAGATCGAGGTGCCGTACCCGCGCTGGCTCTGGCTGCTGCCTTTGCTCCTGCTGGGGCTTTGATGGCCGCGGATCGCGGGTGGGGATGGCGCAGTTGGCGCCACTTACGGCGCTGGGGGCCGTCTTGCCTGGCCTTGCCTCTGGCCCTGTGCGTGATCGTGCTAGCGCAGGGCAGCGGCCCCTTGCGGCCCCTGGACCTGGCGCTCGAAGACGGTCTGCTGCGTTGGACCGCACAGCCCTTGCGCGTGGACGAGCTGGCGCTGCTGGACATCGACGACGACGCCCTGCGCGAGATGCAGGCCGAGCTGGGTGATTGGCCCTATTCGCGCTCGGTCTACGCCCTGCTGCTGGACTATCTGCAGCAGGCCGGTGCGCGCCGGGTGGTGATCGATCTGGTGCTCGCGGGCGAGCGCGAGGGCGATGCTGAGCTGGCACGAGCGCTGCACAAGGGGCCGCCCTCGGTCTTGGCGGCGGCCGGCCTGCAGCTGGAGGCGGCTCCTTCGGCCTTGCCGGCCGAAGAGCAGGATCTGCTCAAGCGACTCGCCTGGTCCGACGCGCCACCGGGCCAGTCCAGTCTGAGCTGGAATGCCTTGATGTTGCCGGCCACGCCCCTGCTGCGCGAGGCGCCGGTGGCGCTGGGCCGGGTCGGCCTGGTGTCCTCGCCCTTGGACAGCGACGGCCTGCTGCGCCGGCAGCCGCTCTGGCACCGCTACCAGGGTCAGGTCTTGCCTGCGCTGCCACTGGCGGTGCTGCTGCAAGAGCAGCCCGAGCGGCTGCAGACGATCAAGGCTTGGCCGCTCGATGCCCAAGGGCGCGTGCAGCTCAAGCTGCCCAGCCGGCTGGAGGGGCTTCCCGATCTGAGCTGGGGCCGGCTGATGCGCGCGGCGCTGGGCCAGCGTGATGACCCGGCCTTGCGCGAGAGCTTGCGCGGCCGCACCGTGTTCGTCGGCAGCAGCGCCTTCTTTGCCGATTCGGTGAGCACGCCACAAGGTCGTTTGTCCGGCTCGGCCTTTCTTGCCACGACCACGGCCTTGCTTGCGCGCGGCCATCTGCTGGCGCCAGCCGGCTGGATCTGGGCGGCGGTCTTGCTGGCACTTGCCGCGGTGCCGGGTGTGCTGCATGCCCGATCGCGCGCGTTTCAACCGCAGCAGCGCCGGGCCGTGCTGCTGGGAAGCTCGGCGCTGAGTCTGGTCTTGCTGTTGGGCCTGGCGGTCTGGCTGGTGCAAAGTCAGCTCTTGCTGCCTTCCTTGCTTGGCCCCCTGGCCACGCTGACCTTGGCCTTGATGTTGGCCGGCCTGGCCGAGCAGCGCTGGCAAAGCCTGCACCACCGTGAGCTGCGCCACGCACGCGAAGTGGCCGAGGCGGCCAACCAGGCCAAGACCCGCTTTCTGGCTCACGTCAGCCACGAGATCCGTACGCCCATGAATGCGGTGCTGGGCATGGCGGAGATTTTGGCGCGCACCGAGTTGAGTGCTGAGCAGCGCCGCTATGTGCAAGTCTTTCAGGGGGCCGGCCAGCAGCTGTTCGCCCTGATCAATGACTTGCTGGACAACGCCAAGATCGAAGCCGGCAAGCTGAGTCTGTCGCCTCATGCCTTCGATCTGGGTGAGCTTCTGCGTCAGCAGATTGAGTTGCAGCGTGGCCGCGCCCAGGAGCGCGGCCTGAGCCTGGAGCTCAGCTGTGCAGTGGAAGTGCAGGCCTGGGTCTGGGGCGATGCCCAGCGCCTGGCCCAGGTGCTGGCCAACCTGCTCAGCAACGCGATCAAGTTCACGCGGGTCGGCGGCGTCCGCGTGACGGCCGGGCGCGATGCGGCCGGCTGGGTCCGGATCAGCGTTCAGGACACGGGCATCGGCATTCCCGCTCATCTGCAAGAGCGCATCTTTCAGCCCTACAGCCAGGCCGATGCGAGCACCGCGCGCGAGTTCGGCGGCACGGGGCTGGGCTTGGCCATTTCGCGCAGCCTGGTTCAGCTGATGGGCGGCGAGCTGCGCTTGCACAGTGAAGCAGGGAAGGGCAGTTGCTTCGAGCTGAATCTACCGCTGCCGCCGCATGAGGCACCGCCTGCTGCTTCTCCGGCCCCGGCGCAGGCGCCCGCCGGGCCAGTGAGGCCGCTGCGCCTCTTGCTGTGCGAAGACAACGAGGTCAATGTTCTGGTGATCGAGGCCATGCTCGAGCCGTTGGGCCATGTCATTGAAGTGGCCGGCGATGGCGAGCAGGCCTTGGTTTGCTTGCTGCAGGGGCGCTATGACCTGGTGTTGATGGATGTGCAGATGCCGCGACTCGACGGCATGACGGCGACCCGGCGCTGGCGCGAGCAAGAAGCGGCCGCGGGCCGCAAGCGCCTGCCCATCATCGCCCTGACCGCCAATGCCTTCGCCCAAGATGTGGCGCAATGCCTGGCGGCGGGCTGCGATGCCCATCTGAGCAAGCCCATCAGCCTGCAGGCCTTGTTGCAGGCCTTGGAGCGCTGGGCGCCGCCAGCCGACTGAGCCGCTCGGCCGCGCCGTTCAGGCCTTGCTCAGCTTTGCTGCTCGCGTTCGACGAAGCGCCGTCCGCCGTCCGTGTAGCGTGCGTGCAAGTCATCGATCACCATGCCAAGGCGCTGTGCGGTGGCTTCGGGCAGGTGCTGGCCGTGATGCTTCAGGCTTGCGTGGGCCAGATTGATGATGCGGGCATTGAGGCTGCGCTGGGCCAGCTCCAGCAAGGCCTGCAAGGTGCGTTCGTGCTGCTTGCTGACCAAGTGGGACATGGCCTCGCGCGCCGCCTCGTTGATGCCGGCCGCAGCATTGCGCACGATCGCCTCGATGGGCGGCATGGCCGCGGCCGCCATTTCCAGCATGCGGGTGCGTGGCCGTGACACGGCGAAGCGCTGCGTGGTCCGCTCGGTCCAGGCGCGCGCCTCGGGCATGGCCTGGCGGCCGGCACTGCGCACCAGCAGCATGATCAGATTGCAGCCCATCTCGAAACTCAGTTCGGGGTGGTCGAGCTCGGCCGCCAGCTGGCGCAGCCCGTTCTGGGCAGCATCGGCGCGTCGTTCTGACAAGGCCAGCACCACCTCCAGAGTCTGTGCCAGGGTGCGGACGCGGAAGCTGTCCGGAAAGCGCTGCTGCGCGTCCTGCAAAAAGCGCGCGGCACGTTCGCAGCCGTCCCGGTCCTCCTCGTCCAGGCAGGCGAGGCCCAGGGCGACCAGGCCCTGGTAGTCGAGCGAGCGCGACTGCGAGCCGATATTGAGCGCCGCCATCAGGTGCTTGGCCGCCGACTCACTGAAGCCCAGGAACAGCTGCAGGGAGCCGAGCTTTTGCAAGCGCGCGACATTGCCGGGGGTGATCTGCACAGCCTTGGCCAGCATTTCAGCGGCACCGGTGAAATTCATCTCCTCCAACAGGGCTCGACCGTAGACGTCGTAGGCATCGACATAGCTCGGGTTGTCGGCCAGCAGGGTCTCCAGGCTGCGGCAGGCGGTGGCGGTGTCTGCATTGCCGAGGTCGATCTTGGCCAGACCCAGGCGTGCCCAGGGTACGGCCTTGTATTCCAGCAAGGCTTCGAACATGCGCCGCGCCGCATCGAGCTGGCCCAGCCGCAGGTAGAGCTCGGAGCCGATCCGTGCGGCATAGACCTTGTACTGGACGTTGTTGCGGAACATGGCCTCGCAGAGCTCGGCCGCGCCGGCGTAGTCGCTGGCCTCGATGGCGGCGAAGACCTCGCGCAGCGCATGCTTGCGGTCCAGGATGATCTGCAGCCGCTCCTCGAACTGGCGGGCGGTGAAGGGCTTGAGCAGGTAGTCGTCGAGCGCGCCTTCCACGGCGTCGGCGACATGCTGGTAGCGAGCCTCATCGGTCACCATGATGAAGATGGTCTGCATGGGCAGGCCGCGCGCCTGGCGCAGCTCATCGAGCAGGTCCTGCCCGCTCATGTCGTGGTTGCTCAGGCGGCGGAAATGGAACTCGGTGATGATGATGTCGTAGGCATGACCGGCCTCTTTGATCTGGCGGCGCGCTTGCTCGGGGCGGCGTGCGGTGTGCACCTGCTGCACGCCCATATCGCGCAGCATGGTGCTGATCACCGAGCGCGACAGCTCGCCCTCGTCAATGATCAACGCTTTCAGCGCCCCTCCCGGGGCGCCGCTGGCCAGGGCGATATTGAACCGCGGTGCCGGCCCAAGCTGGTGTTTTGACACAGACCCCCCATTGCTCACAGATGTGCAGCGTAGCCTGTCTGCCTAGCACTTGGCTAGAGACGAGCCGCTGGGCCGTGCGCTTGTGCGCAGCGTCGGCCCCTGTGCCTGTGCATTCAAGCGCTGCGGTCCACGCGCAAGGCCAACACCACCGAGCTGGTGGTCTTGATGACGCCGTCGATCTCGCCGATCTCGTCGAGCAGGGCGTCCAGGCGCATGGTCGAGTCGGCGCGCAGCAAGGCCATGTAGTCGAACTCGCCGCTGACCGAGGCCAGTTGGCGCAGCTCGGGCAGGCCCGACAGGCGCTTGACCACCTCGCGCCCGGCCTTGGGCTGCACGGTGATGCCGACAAAGGCCTGCACGCCGCGATCGGCCGCGTCCGAACCGAGCTTGGCGGTGTAGCCGACCAGCACGCCCTCTGCCTCCAGCCGAGCCAGCCGCGCCACCACGGTGGTGCGCGCCACGCCCAATTTCCGCGCCAGATTGGCCGTGCTCTCGCGGGCATTGGCCTGCAGCAGGGCGATCAGCTCGCGGTCGGTCTGGTCCTTGGCCTGGGCCGGCGCACGAGGTTTGACTGCGGCGCTTGCGGCGTCAGGGTCGTTCTCGGAGCTGCTCATGGGAAACCCTTGTTTGATTCATTGTGGCGAAATTCATCGACGATTCGTCATTTTCTCTTCAAAGTTCGACGAACTCCGGCTTTTTTTCGTCAGCGTCTCTGCCTAGACTGCGGCTCATCCAATCCTCTTGAGGCAAATCAAATGAAGATCGCATTGCTGGGCGCAGGCCATATCGGTGAAACCATTGCTCGCTTGCTGCATGGCTCGGGCCATTACGAAGTCACCGTTTTCGACAAGAACGCCGCCGCCTTGCAAGTGCTGGCCGCCGAGGGCATCCGCACCCAGGTGATCGCCGAAATCGGCGCCGGCGCGGCCGGCCTGGTCAAAGGCTATGCCGCCATCGTCAATGCCTTGCCCTACCAACTGGCGATCCCCGCAGCCCATATGGCTCTGGAAGCTGGCTGCCACTATTTCGACCTGACCGAAGATGTGGCCGCCACCAAGGAGATCATGCGCATCGCCGAAGGCGCCAAGACCGCCTTCATGCCGCAATGCGGCCTGGCCCCGGGCTTCATCGGCATCGTCGCCGCCCATCTGGCCAAGAGCTTTGACAGCCTCAACGACGTCAAAATGCGCGTCGGCGCGCTGCCGGCCTTCCCGACCAATGCCCTGAAGTACAACCTGACCTGGTCGGTCGACGGCCTGATCAACGAGTACTGCCACCCCTGCGAATGCATCCACGACGGCGAGAAGATCGACGCCTTGCCGCTGGAAGGCCTGGAGCATTTCTCGCTGGACGGCACCGAGTACGAGGCCTTCAACACCTCGGGCGGCCTGGGCACCTTGTGCGAAACTCTGGCCGGCAAGGTCAAGAACCTCGACTACAAGACCGTGCGCTACCCCGGCCACCGCGACCTGATGCAATTCCTGCTCGGCGACCTGGCCCTGAAGAGCGACCAGGAACTGCTCAAGGACATCATGCGCAAGAGCATGCCGGCCACCATGCAGGACGTGGTCCTGGTCTTCGTGACCGTCTCGGGCATGAAGAACGGCCGCCTGGTGCAGGAAGTGTTCGCCCGCAAGATCTTCGCCGAGCGCGACGGCGCCCGCCCGCTGTCGGCCATCCAGATCACCACCGCGGCCGGCATGTGCGCCGCCGTCGACTTGTTCCGTCAGGGCAAGCTGCCGCAGTCGGGCTTCGTGTCGCAAGAGGAAGTCTCGCTGCCCGAGTTCCTGGCCAATGAGTTCGGCAAGGCCTACCAGCAGTCGCGCCAAGTGGAAAGCATCGGTTGAGCGGAGAATCTCGCAATGACTACGCACATCACTGAACTCCTGAGCGCCCTCGGCGTTCCTTCCTCGGCTTTCACCGGCGGCACGCTGAACGTGCGCTCGCCCATCGACGGCGCCGCGCTCGGCGCCGTCCACGAGGCCAGCGCTGAAGACATGCGCGCCGCCGTGGCGCGCGCCCATGCCGCTTTCCTGGACTGGCGCAATGTGCCTGCCCCAAAGCGCGGCGAGCTGGTGCGCCTGTTCGGCGAAGAGCTGCGCGCGCACAAGATGGACCTGGCTCGCCTGGTCTCGCTGGAGGCCGGCAAGGTCAGCAGCGAAGGCGAGGGCGAGGTGCAGGAGATGATCGACATCTGCGACTTCGCCGTCGGCCTGAGCCGTCAGCTGCATGGCCTGACCATCGCCAGCGAGCGCCCCGGCCACCGCATGATGGAGCAGTACCTGCCCCTGGGCGTGGTCGGCATCATCTCGGCCTTCAACTTCCCCGTCGCCGTCTGGGCCTGGAACTCGGCCCTGGCCCTGGTCTGCGGCGACAGCTGCATCTGGAAACCGTCGGAGAAGACCCCGCTGACAGCCATCGCCACCCAGGCCTTGTTCGAGCGCGCGCTGGCCCGCTACAACGCGGCCGGCGGCACGGCGCCCGCGCACCTGTCCCAGCTACTGAACGGCGGGGCCGCCGTCGGCGAGGCCATGGTGGACCACCCCCAGGTCGCCTTGGTCTCGGCCACCGGCTCCACCCGCATGGGTCGCGCGGTCGGCCCGCGTGTGGCGGCCCGCTTCGGCCGTTGCCTGCTCGAGCTGGGCGGCAACAATGCCATCATCGTCACGCCCAGTGCCGACCTGGAGCTGGCCGTGCGCGGCATCTTGTTCGGTGCCTACGGCACGGCCGGCCAGCGCTGCACCACCACCCGCCGCGTCATCATTCACGAGAGCATCCATGATGAGCTGGTCGCTCGCCTGGACCGCGCCCGCGCCCAGCTCAAGATCGGCAGCCCGGTCGAGGCCGGCACCCTGATCGGCCCGCTGATCGACGGCGCCAGCTTCGAGTCCATGCAGAAGGCTCTGGCTGCCGCGCGCGAGCAAGGCGGCGAGGTCTCCGGCGGCGAGCGCGCCCTGGCCAACCAGTACCCGAACGCCTGGTACGCCACGCCGGCCCTGGTGCGCATGCCGGCGCAGACCGACATCGTCAAGCACGAGACCTTCGCGCCCATCCTGTACACGCTGAAGTACAAGACCCTGGACGAAGCGATCGCCCTGCAGAACGAGGTGCCGCAAGGCTTGTCTTCGGCCATCTTCAGCAACGATGTGCGCGAGGCCGAGGCCTTCATGTCGGCCAGCGGTTCGGACTGCGGCATTGCCAACGTCAATATCGGCACCTCGGGCGCCGAAATCGGCGGCGCTTTCGGTGGCGAGAAGGAAACCGGCGGTGGCCGTGAGTCCGGCTCCGACGCCTGGAAGGCCTATATGCGCCGCACGACCAACACGGTCAATTACTCGCGCTCGCTGCCGCTGGCACAAGGCGTGAAGTTCGACATCTGACCCCCCCTGTTTCATTGATGGCGCAAAGCCCGGCATGCCCGGGCTTTGTTTTGCCCTGCCTGGAGATCGATCCTCATGATGCTGGAATCCGGCTTGTACCGTCTGCTCGACAGCGCCCTGGGCGCCGCCGCAGCCACCGAAACCTTTGCACAGTTGCAGGTCGCCCCGGCCTTGCTGCGGCCCGTGGGCGAGCTTGTCTCGCGGGCTGAGCTGGCACAGGCGCTCAATATGGCGCTGTTCCGAGACGTCACGCTGCGTGTGCCGGCCGCAGCCGACTATGTGGCCGAGCAGCAGGGCCGCGGCCAGCGCCTGTGCTTCGACCATGGCGCACTGCGCACGGTGGCCTGGCCCAGTGGTGCGCTGCCACCCGGTGAAGCTGCCATCACCCGGGTGCTGCGCCCGCTGGGCTTTGCCCTGGCCGACAACTACCCGCTGCCGGCGCTCAAGATGAGCGGCCGCGCCTGGTGCCACGAAGACATGCCCGAAGACATTGCCCAGTTTTTTGTCTCCGAGCTGCATCCCGAGCGTTTCTCGGCCGAATTCCAGGCGGCGGTGACGCGCGTGCTGGCCAGTTCCCGCGATCCGCTGGGCCCGCAAGACATGGCCTGGCTGGAGCAGCTGGCGCGCGACCAGACCTTGCCCTGGGCTGCTGCCTTGGCGCTCTTGCCGCGCTTGATCGCCTGCTTCGACCGCCAGCATGGCCCGGTCAGCTTGAGCGACTACCAGCTGCTGCTGCAGGAGTCGGCCGAGATGGCCTGGATCGCCACCGAAGGCACGGCTTTCAACCATGCCACCGACCGCGTCACCGACCTTGAGGCACTGGCCGAGGCGCAGCGTGCCCTGGGACGGCCGGTCAAGGCCAAGATCGAAGTCTCGCGCTCGGGCCGGGTCAAGCAGACCGCCTTTCATGCCGC
This sequence comes from Paucibacter sp. DJ2R-2, assembly GCF_025717675.1. GTDB lineage: Bacteria > Pseudomonadota > Gammaproteobacteria > Burkholderiales > Burkholderiaceae_C > Paucibacter_A. Next base: position 724,057 of record NZ_JAJIRT010000001.1, on the reverse strand, counting down.
TCAGGTGCAGCGTCAGTTCTTGAGCGAAGGAAAGTTGATCGCTTTGACCGTGCCGGGCTCCTTCTACGAGTTCATCGAGCGGGCGCGGGTGGGCAGCGAACTCGACCTGGCCTTCGACGCCGGCAATGCCACCGGCATCTTCAAGATGACGGCGCAAGGCGCGGTCTCGGCTTGCTGAGTCCGATGTCGGCGGATTTCCTCCTGGCCGCGGCGCGCATTTGCGGCGCCGCCCATGTGAGCGCCGGTAGCGCCATCGAGCCGCGCTATCTGGAACCGGCGCGTTATGCACCGGGCCAGGCCGCTGCTTTGGCGCGACCTGCCAGCACGGCCGAGCTGGCCCAGCTGCTGCCCCTGGCTGCCCGCCATGGCCTGCGTGTGCTGCCGCAAGGCGCCCACACCGGCCTGGTGCGCGCGGCCACGCCGGTGGACGCTGAACGCGATCTTTTGCTGTCCACCGAGCGCCTGCGCGAGGTGTTCGAGCTGGACCTGCTGGACCGCACGCTGCGTGTCTCGGCGGGTTTCCGGCTCAGCGAGATCAACGAGCGCCTGGCCGCGCATGATTTGATGCTGGCCATCGACCTGAGCGCCGACCCCAGCGTCGGCGGCATGCTGGCGCACAACACGGGCGGCACGCGCATGCTGCGTTACGGCGATGTGCGCGCCAACACCCTGGGTCTGACCGTGGTGCTGGCCGAGGGTCAGGTCTTGCGCCTGGGGCGTGGCCTGCAAAAAGACAATGCCGCCTTGCCGCTGCAGCAGCTCTTCATCGGCTCCTCGGGCAGCCTGGGCGTGATCAGCGAAGCGGTCTTCAAGCTCGCCAGCCGCCCACGTCAGCAGGCGGTGGCCCTGGTGTCGCCGAGCAGCCTGGAAGCCGTGCTGCCGCTGTACCAAAGCCTGATGGCGGCGATGGGCAGTCTGGTCAGTGCCTGTGAAGGCATGTCGCGCCCGGCCATGGAGGCGGCGCTCAGCTGTGGCGGCGACCTGGGGACGGAGCGCATGCGCTGGTTCGGCGGTGATCTGCCCGAGTACACGCTGCTGGTCGAGCTGAGCTCGGATCTGCGCGCCGAGCAGCTCGATCTGCAGGCCTTGCTGCAAACTTGGCTGGAAGGCGAGTTCGGCGAGCGGGTCAGCGACGCTGTGCTCGGGGCCGACGCCGCCTGTTGGGCCTTGCGTCACCATATCAGCGAAGGCTTGCGCGCGCGTGGCAAGGTGTTGGGCTTCGACGTGTCGCTGCCGCGGCGCCACTTCATGGCCTTCCGTGAGGCCGGCCGCGCCTGGTTGGCCGAGCACTTCGCGGCCGCCGAGCTGGCTGACTTCGGGCATCTGGGCGATGGCGGCCTGCATTTCAACCTGGTCTGGCCCCAGAGTGCGCCGGCCCTGGATGAGGCGCGCTTGCGCGCCGGGGTCTACGCTCTGGTGCAGCAATTCGAGGGCAGCTTCAGTGCCGAGCATGGCATTGGCCCGCAGCTGCAGGACAGCTACTGGCAGCTCAGCGAGACGAACCTGCTCGATTGGTCGGGCCGCTTGCAGCGCCTGTTCGACCCGCAGGCCCTGCTCGGCCTGACCCATTGGGGCACTGCTGCCATCAACACGCCAGGCTTGCCGCCAGACGCAGCACACCCTCGCGAGCCAGGGCAGGCGCCTGGGTGAAGGCCAGGCGCAGATGACGCTCATGTCCGGCGCCCACGGACAAGGCGGGCCCTGGGCTCAGGCGCACGCGCAGGGCCGCGGCCGTCTCGACCCAGGCGGAGGCATCGCGGCCTTGCGCGGGCAGGCCGGCCCATAGAAACAGGCCGCCTTCGGGCTGGCGCACATGCCAGCCGGGCAGATGCTCTTGCAGCAAGGCGTGCAGATGGCGGGCTTGCTCCTGCAACTGGCTGCGCCGGAGCGTGAGCAAGCTGTCGTAGCGGTCGAGCAAATCGCAGGCCAGGGCGGCGCTGAGCGAGCTGCAGGCGATGTCGGCATTGGCCTTGGCGCGCCGCAAGGTCTCGATGATGGGCGCAGGTGCCCGCAGCCAGCCGATGCGCAAGCCGGCCCAGAGCGTCTTGGACAGGCTGCCGATGTGAACGATCGGTGCGCCCGCTGCGGCCGGCAGCGGCCGAGGGCAGGCCTCGAAGTGCAGCTCGGCCAGGGAGTCGTCCACCAGCAGCAGGCAGCTGCTCTGGGCGGCCGTGCGCGCCAGGCGCTCGACGGCCGCCTGGCTCCAGCTCAGGCCCGTGGGGTTGTGCAGGGCCGGGCAGACATAGGCGAGCTTGTGGCGGCTTTGTGCCAGGGCGGCTATGAAGGCCGGCGCATGCCGGGCCTGGGCTTGCACGGCGATGCCGTCCAGATGCACGCCGCAGCTGCGCAGCACATCGATGGCGCCGAAGTAGTTGGGTGTCTCCATCAGCACCGAGTCGCCCGGCGCCAGGTATTGCTGGGCGACCAGGCTGATGGCTTGCTGCGCGCCCGCGCAAACCAGGATCTGATCGGGTGTCGTGGCCAGACCCTGCCGGCTGTAGCGCGCGGCGATGCGCTCGCGCAGGGCCAGCATGCCTTCAGGCTGGTAGGCGCTCTCGCGCAGCACCAGGCTGGCGGCGGCGGCGCTGGGCTGCAGCCAGGCCAGATCGGGCACGGCGGTGGCCAGGGCGAAATCAATCCAGGTCTCGTGCTCGCTGCCGCTGAGTCGGCGCAAAGCCGGGCTGCCCAGCGCCACGCGCCGCTTGCGGCTGGCGACATGGCCGGGCGGGCCGGCGCAGACGCTGCTGCCCTGACCCTGTCGTGTGCTGACCCAGCCGCCCTCGGCCAAGCGTGCATAGGCGGCCACCACCGTGCTGCGGCTCAGACCCAGCTGGTCGGCCAGGCGTCGCTCGGCGGGCAGGCGGTCGCCGGGCAGCAACTCGCCTTGCAGGATCAGGCCTTGCAGCGTGGTTGCCAGGGCGGCGTAGCGTGGCGATTGCTGCAGGGCCGCGCGCAAGGCTGCAAGAAGAGAAGGTTGAAGGGGCCAGTCCACGGCGTTTGAATTGGATTGCTTGAATCAGTCCAATCGACTCTAGCATGGCGGCTTGCATCACCTGGAGCTTGCCATGCATGAGCTGTTGAAACACGATTTGGAGACGCTGCCCGAGCTGCTGGCGCAGACGCGCGCGACGGCGCTGCAGAGCCTGCAGGGCTTGGACTCGCAGCCGGTGGCTGTGCAGCCGCAGACTCCGCAGGCTGAGCTGCAGCGCGCAGCCGGAGGTGGCGCCGAGGCGGCCTTGCGCCTGTTCGAGCAACGTTGGCTGCCGCGCCTGAGCGCCAGCGCCGGGCCACGCTATCTGGGCTTTGTCACCGGTGGCGCCACCCCGGCCAGCCTGATGGGCGACTGGCTGACCTCGGCTCTGGATCAGAATCCGACCGCCGGCTGGGATTCCGAAGCACCGGAGCTGGAGCGCCAGACCGTGCGCGAGCTGGGTTCCTGGTTTGGCCTCAGCGAAGCGCATGAGGGCGCCTTCGTCTCGGGCGCGACCATGTCCAATTTTGTCGGCCTGGCCCTGGCGCGCGAATGGCTGGGTGAGCAGCGCGGTGTGCGCGTCAGCGAGGCCGGCGCGGCCGCACTGGGCCCCGTGACGGTCTTGTCCGGCGCTGCGCATTCCAGCATCCACAAGGCCTTGTCCATGCTCGGTATGGGGCGGAATGCGGTCCATCCGGTGGCGACCTTGCCGGGTCGTGATGCGATAGACCCGCAGGCGCTGGAGCTGGCCTTGCAAGCGCAGGCCGGCGCGCCGGTGATCGTGGTGGCCAATGCCGGCACGGTCAACAGCGGTGATTTCGACGAGCTGCCGGCCCTGCTGGCCTTGCGCGCACGCTACCCCTTCTGGCTCCATGTTGATGCCGCTTTCGGGGCCTTTGCGGCCCTCGATGAGCGGGTGGCCGCTCAGGTCCAGGGTTTGGACGGCGCCGACTCGGTGTGCATCGACTGCCACAAATGGCTGAACGTGCCCTATGACAGCGCCTTGCAGTTCAGCCGCCATCGTGCCCTGCAGCTGCGTGTGTTCCAGAACTCGGCGGCCTATCTGGGTGAGATCGGCGAGCGCCCCGATTTCGTCCATCTGACGCCCGAGAACTCGCGCCGCTGGCGCGCCTTGCCAGCCTGGTTTGCTGTGCAGGCCTATGGCCGCGCCGGCCAGGCCGAGATCGTGCGGCGCAATATCGACTGCGCCCGTCTGCTGGCCGAACTGCTGCAGCAAGACCTGACCCCCGGGCCCGACGGCGGCCCCGCCTTCGAGCTGCTGGCGCCGGTCCGGCTCAACATCGTCTGCTTTGCCGTGGCAGGCTGCACGGACGCCGCCAGCGTGCAGCGCTTTCTGGAGCGACTGCGCGACAGCGGAGAGGCGTTTCTGACGCCGACCTACTTCCTCGGCCGCTGGGCCGTGCGTGCGGCGTTCAGCAACTGGCGCAGCGAGGCCCGCGATGTACAGCGCGTTCATGCCGCCTTGCTGGCGCTGGTCCAGAGCGCCTGAGCCCCAAGTTTTTCAATTAGTCCTTGCAAGCCAGAAAATTAAGGCTATACTAGCGGTCTTCGCTGTTACGGCAGTGGAGAAAAGCCCAGGTGGCGGAATTGGTAGACGCACTAGTTTCAGGTACTAGCGGGTAACTCCGTGGAGGTTCGAGTCCTCTCCTGGGCACCAAATTGAAAAAGGCCAGCACGAAAGTGCTGGCCTTTTGTCATTGCGCGACGCCTTTTTGTGGAAGCTCAGGCCTTGCCCTGGCGCAGCAGCAGCTCGAACGCTTCGACCGGCAGTGGGCGGGCGAACAGATAGCCCTGGCCGTAGTCGCAGCCGGCGCTGCGCAGCAGCTCGTACTGCTCCTGGGTTTCCACGCCTTCAGCCACCACCTGCAGGCCCAGCTCATGCGCCATGGTGATGATGGCCTTGCACAAGGCCAGATCCTTGGTACCAGGGCGCAGATTGCGTACGAAGCGCTGGTCGATCTTGAGCAGGTCGATCGCGTACTGATGCAGGTAGGACAGCGACGAGAAACCGGTGCCGAAGTCGTCCAGCGAGACCAGGAAGCCACCCTGGCGCAAGGTTTCCAGCTGGCGGTTGACCTCGCTGTCGCCCTCGAGCAGCAGTCCCTCGGTGATCTCGATCGCCAGTGCGCCGTCCGCCAGGCCCAGCTCTTGCGCGGTGGCCACCCACTGGTCGTGGTCGGCTTGGCCTTGCTGTTGGCGGAACTGCACCGGGCTTTTGTTGATGCTGATTTGCAGGCCGGGATGCAGGCGCTGGCGCCAATCCAGGACCTGGCGTGCGGCTTGCTGGAACACCCATTCGCCGATCTCGATGATCAGACCACTGCTTTCGGCCAGAGGGATGAACAGGTCCGGCCCGATCCTGCCACGGCTCGGGTGGGTCCAGCGCAGCAAAGCCTCGGCTTTGCAGATGACGCGGCTGTCCATGGCCACGATGGCTTGGTACTCCAGGCTCAGCTGCCCCTGCGGCAGGGCTTCGCGCAAGTCATTGCTCAGGCGCATGCGCAGCAGCGCTGCCTGTTGCAGGTCGGGCGTGAAATGCCCCAGCCGGTTGCGCCCGGCGCCCTTGGCCACATAGAGCGCTTGATCGGCATGCTTGAACAGTTCTTCGATCTGTCGGCCATCGTCGGGGAACACACTGATGCCGACACTGGCCGAGACGAACACCCGTTCTTCATGCAGATGGAAGGCGGCCGCCATGGCCAGAATGATTTTTTGCGCCACGGCTTCGGCCTCGGCGCTGTCCGTCAAGTCTGAGAGCACGACCGTGAACTCGTCGCCACCCATGCGGGCCACGGTCTCTTGCGGGCGCACGCATGCACGTATCCGCTCGGCGGCCTGCAGCAGCAGGGCGTCGCCCATATCGTGGCCCAGGGTGTCGTTGACTTCCTTGAAGTGATCCAGGTCGATGAAGAGCAGGGCGAGGCGCCCACCTCCGCGCTCCGCCGCCATCAGCAGCAGCTCCAGGCGATCGCGCAGGGTGCGTCGGTTGGGCAGGCCAGTCAGGGCGTCGAAATGCGCCTGGTGCCAGATCAGCGCTTCGGCTTGCTTGCGCTGGGTGATGTCGGTGTGCGTGCCCACCATGCGCAGCGGCCGGCCCTGGGCGTCGCGGCTGATCACCATGCCACGGCTGTGGATCCACTTCCAGCTGCCGTCCTTGCACAGCACGCGGTGCTCGTTGCTGTAGATGGGCACCTGACCCGCAAAATGAGCGGCACGGTCCAGCTCCATCTGCGCCCGGTCTTCGGGGTGGGTGCGCGCGTCGAGCTCGCTCGGGCTGGGCTTGATCTCGGTTTCCGAGAAGCCGTACATCTGCAGGATGCGGGCCGAATAGATCTCGACGTCCTCCTGGATGTACCAATCCCAGACGCCGTCTCCGACGCTTTCCAAGGCCAGCTTCCAGAGTTCGTCGGCCTCGCGCAGGCGCGCCTCGGCTTCCTTGCGGGCGCTGATGTCGGTGTGGGTGCCGAGCAGGCGCAATGGTTGGCCGGCTTGCGAGGGCAGGGCCTGGGCCAGGGCCAGTTGCCAGCGGTAGCGGCCTTCGGCGTCGCGCAGGCGGTAGTCCATCTCGAAGCGGCCGCAAAGCAGTGCTTGTTGCCAGCGCAGGTCGAATTCGAGGCGGTCGAGGGGATGGATGATTTGGCGCCAACCCAGGGTTTGCAGCTCATGCAGGCTCAAGCCCAGGAAGTCCAGCAGAGAGGGCGATGCGAGGCTGGGCTGCAGGCTGGCATCGAGCAGCCACAGCTGCTGCGGCAAGGCTTGCAGCAGGGCGCTGCTGGCCGGCTCTGGCGCATGTCCACTCAAGAGTGGTTGTCGGGGCGTCGCGTTCTCTTGCGGCATCGAAACAAGGCTGCGGGGACTAACAAGCGGTTGAGAGCGTCGCGCCATGGCCGCCTTCAAACGCTCAAAGTGGACGGCGCGACTGCCAGAGCGGAGCGGCGCCGGACTGCGATGACTGCATTGATTGAACCTGCAGAGCCAGCTTTTTGCAAGCAATCATCGGGCTTGTCGCGGATTCGTAGAAAATAGGCCCGCCCGAGATGGTCGGGCAACTACCTGAGACGAGATTCTGGAATGAACAAAACCGAACTGATCGAACACCTGGCCAGCAAGCACGAACTGACCAAGGCCGAAGCCGGCCGCATCCTGGAAACCCTGCTGGACGCTGTGGTCACCACCGTCAAGAAGGGTGGCGCTGTGTCTATCCCCGGCTTCGGTTCCTTCAAGCAACACGCCCGCGCAGCCCGCACCGGCGTGAACCCCAGCACCGGCGACAAGATCAAGATCGCCGCTGCCAAGCTGCCCAAGTTCACTCCGGGCGCTGGCTTCAAGGCCGCCGTGGACCCCAAGGCTGCGGCTCGCAAGGCTGCCAAGACCGCTGCGGCTCCGGCCAAGGCTGCTGCCGCCAAGCCCGCTGCCAAGCCGGCTGCCAAGAAGGCCAAGAAGTAATTCTTGCCGTCTGAGCGATGAGCGCCGACTGGCGCTCGTGGCGAGCGATGAAAGAAAGAAAAAGCCGCTGCCCCTGTTCGGGGTCAGCGGCTTTTTTGATTCATGGCATCTGCTGCGAGCCGCCGTGAATATTCCCCGCTGTGGCTGGGGAGCCTCAGATGGCGCCGAAGTGCTCGACCTTGGGCGGCTCCGCGAAGAAGGGCCCGACGATGGCACGCCAGGCGGGGAACAGCGGGCTGCCTCGGAAATGCACGGTGTGGTCTTCCAACGTGGCCCATTGGATCTGCAGCAGATAGCGTTCGGGCGACTCGATGCCGTGTTGGACCTGGGCACTGATGAAGCCTCGGGCCTGGCTGATGACGCTGGCGATGCCGTGCTGAATGGCAGCTTCGAAATCGGCCTGCTGGCCGGGCTGTATGCGGATGTCGGCGACTTCAAGAATCATGCGGGCTTCCTTCGTGGGCAAGGGAAAGGTCAGGGATGAAGACGGGGCTCGGATCAGTGCCCGTCCGCTTGATGCAGGCGGCTGCGCACCAGAGGGTGCCAGAGGCGGCTGTCCTGCAGCGGGGTTTCGGGCGGCAGATCGGGGTTGGGCACGCGCAACCAAAGCCGCTCGGCCAGGCGGGCCCGCGTGAGTTGCGCGCCCACCGTGCGTTCGAACAGGGCCAGAAAGCTGCCATCGGCCAGTACCAGCTCCCAGCCTTTGCGAAGCCGCTCGGCCAAGATCGGTTTCTGCGGACTGACGAAGAAATAGAAGGCGGCCGGGTAGGCAATCAGCCAGCGTTCCAGCACCCCCAAATCAGGCAGGGCGTCAATGATTGGGTAGACCTCGGTGGCGCCCAGGGCGAACAGGTCCACGCGCTGGCGGCGCAGCATCTCCGGGAAAGTGGCGAGCTTGGGCAGTCGCTCCAGGCGCCAGCCGGCCGCGGCCAGGATCTGGGTGTCCGGCCAATCGGCCACCTGACCCATGCGCAAGGCCTGCGCCTGGGCGTTGCTGCTCACCGCGTCCAGCTCGGCCATGCGGCTGCGCAAGGCAATCGGTAGGCGCACGCCCATCAGCCCGCGGTAGAGGCAGACGCGCACCGGCAAGCTTTGCCGTTCGCGGGTCGACGAGCTCATGGCGCTGATCAAGTCGATCTCGCCACTCTGGATCTGCAAAAACGCGCGGTTCTGCGACACCACCTCGCTCGCCTCCAGGCGGTAGGGTCCGTGGCTGGCCACGGTTTTGTCCAGCAGCAGCTGCAGAACCGTTTGCTCGTAGCTCAAGACCTTGGCGTTCTGCCCTTGGCTCAATGCGTGGCGCACCACCAGAACCGTCTCGTCCTGCGCTTGGCTGAGTGGGCTGAGCAGGGCGCCGCCCAGCAGGCTCAGCAAGGAGCGGCGTGGCAGGCTCATGCCAGGCAGCGCTGAAACAGCGCTTGGGTGTGCTCAGAGTCGGCCTCAGGCTGCTCCCGCGCGATGGCTTCGATCTGCAACGCTTCGCCCTGCAATTGCCGGGGCTGGATGAAGGGCGCGAACATGCGGCGATTGTGCCGCCAAGCCTCCAGCCCGGTGCCACTGCGCTGCGATACTTGTCGCACAACAAGGAGCATTCTTCCGTGGAGACATTGCATATCGAGGTCGATGCGCGCGGCGTTGCGCGTCTGACCATGAACCGCCCCGAGGTGTTCAACGCCTTCAACGAGCTGATGATTGCCGAATTGGCCCAGGCCTTTGAGCGTCTGGTGGCCGACCCTCATGTGCGCATGATCGTGCTGGCCGGTGCCGGCAAGGCCTTCAGCGCCGGCGCCGACATTCAGTGGATGAAGCGAGCGTCCGAGGCCAGCCAGGACTGGAATCTGGCCGATGCCCGCAAGTTTGCCGATATGTTGCAGCGCATCGCCCATTGCCCCAAACCGGTGCTCGCACGCATCCAGGGTCTGGCCCTGGGCGGTGGTGTCGGCCTGGCTGCGGCCTGTGACATCGCCGTGGCCAGCAGCGAGGCCAAATTCGCGGTCAGCGAGGCCCGCTTCGGCATCCTGCCGGCCGTCATCGGCCCCTATGTGATCAATGCCGTCGGCCCGCGCCAGGCCAAGCGACTGGCCCTGACGGCCAGTCGCATCGGTGCCGCCGAGGCCTTGAGTCTGGGTCTCGTGCACGAGGTGGTCGATGCTTATCAGCTCGACGCGGCGCTGGCGCGCTGGATCCACGAGTTGCTGCAAAACGGGCCCGGTGCGCAAGGCGAGATCAAGCAGCTGTTTGCCCAGCTGGAGGTGGGCCCGGTGACGGCCGAGGTGCGCGAGCTGACCGCGCAGACCATCGCTCGTGTGCGCCTGGGCGACGAGGCGCGCGAAGGGTTTTCGGCCTTTCTCGCCAAACGACCGGCGGCCTGGGTGCCGGCGCTCGATGATTCCGCCAAGGAGGGCGTGTGATGACGGATTCGCTGAATTCCAGCGCTTGGCAGATCGCCCGGCTGCCGGCTGCCGATGCCCTGGTCGGCGTGGTTGGCGCGGGTGTGATGGGCGCAGGCATTGCCCAGGTGGCGGCCCAGGCCGGCCATCCGGTGCGTTTGCTCGATGTCCGTGAAGGCGCAGCTGCTGCGGCCTTGGCCCAAATCGGCAAGGGCTTGGACGGCCTGGTCAACAAGGGCCGCATGGAAGCGGCCGAGCGGGCCGAGATCATGGCTCGCATCCAGCCAGCCCGCCTCGCCAGCGAGCTGGCGCAGGCCACTCTGGTGATCGAGGTCATCGTCGAGAAGCTGGAGCCCAAGCAGGCCTTGCTGCAGGAGCTGGACGGCTTGCTCGGCGAGGGCGCCATCATTGCCACCAACACCTCGTCCATCAGCGTCACGGCGCTGGCCAATGGCATGAAGCATCCGCAGCGCCTGGTCGGCATGCACTTCTTCAACCCGGTGCCCTTGATGAAGCTGGTCGAGGTGGTCTGGGGCGCTGAGACGGATGCCGGCGTGGCCGGGGTGATCGCTCAGCTGGCGCGCAGCTGGGGCAAGACGCCGGTGCACGCCAAGAGCACGCCGGGCTTCATTGTCAATCGCATCGCCCGGCCTTACTACGCCGAGACCCTGGCCTTGTTGCAAGAGCAGGCTGGAACGCCCGAGTTGATCGACCGCGCCTTGCGCAGTGCAGGCTTCCGCATGGGGCCTTGCGAGCTGATGGATCTGATCGGGCACGACACCAATTATTTGGTCACCCAGTCGGTGTTCGAGGCCAATTTCGGCGACAAGCGTTACCAGCCTTCGCTGGTGCAAAAGGCCTTGGTCGACGGCGGCCGCCTGGGCCGCAAGGTCGGCAAGGGCTTCTACGCCGGCCCGCCGGCGCCGCCCTTACCGCTTGAGCCGGCCAGTTCTGCTCTGCCGCCGCTCAGCCTGGTGGGGCGTGGTCCGCTGGTCGAGGCGTTGGCGGCTTGGTTCAGTCATCGGGGCCTGAGCTTCAGCCGCGGCGAATCGGCCGACTGGGCGGGTCTGGTCTTGGGCGAGATGCATCTGCACCTCAGCGATGGCCGCACGGCCGCTCAGCTCGCGCATGAGCGCCGCTATGGCGAGCTGGCCGTGATGGACTGGCCGGTGGCGCCCGATCGTATCGACGGCCTGGCCGTCGCTTTTGGCCCGCGTTGTTCGGCGGCGGCACGCGAGGCGGTGCGTCAGCTCTGGCATGCGCTGGGCTGGGAGCTACTGGAGTTGCGCGATGTGCCGGGCCTGGCTGTGGCACGCACCGTGGCCATGCTGGTCAACGAGGGCAGCGATGCCGTCTGGCAGGGCGTCTGCGACGAGCAAGGCGCCGATCTGGCGATGAAGCTGGGTGTCAACTACCCGGCCGGGCCTTTCGAGTGGCTGGCGCTGCTGGGCGCGGCGCGCGTGGTCGAGCTGTTGGATGCTTTGTTTGCCGCCTACCGCAGCGAGCGCTACCGCGTCAGCCCCTTGCTGCAGCAGCGCCGCTGGGCCTGATCAGCGGCCGCCTCAGCGGCAAAAAACAAAGCCACCGCGCCGGTTCGGCGGGGTGGCTTTTTTCATGGGCGCAGTGCGAGCTTCAGAGCAGCATGCGCAGATGGGCTTGCGCCTGCAGCAGCGGCGGCAAGCAATGCTCGACCATCTGGTCCATGCTCATGCGTGAGGCGTGGACGCTGATGTTCATGGCCGCCACCACGTCGCCGCGGTAGTTGCGCAGCGGCACGGCCACGGTGCGCAGGCCCAGCTCCAGCTCCTGGTCGATGCAGGCGTAACCAAGGGCGCGGGCGCGGGCGATCTCGATGCGCAGGCGTTCCGGGTGGGTGATGGTGTGCGGCGTCAGCGGGGTCAGCTGCTGGCGGGCGATCCAGTCGTCCACTTCGGCCTGCGGCAGGGCGGCCAGCATGACGCGACCGTTGGCGGCACAGTAGGCCGGCACGCGGGCGCCCGGCTGCAGCGTGGGGGAGACCACGCGGCCTGCGCTCGTGGCGGCGATGCAGATGACGTCGCCGCCATCCAGCACGCCGGCCGAGCTGGCTTCCTTGAGCGCATAGGCCAGCTTGTGCAGCTCAGGCTCGACGATGCGAGGCAGCCGGGCCGAGTGCATATAGCTTTGCCCCAGGCGCAGCACCTTGGGCGAAAGGGCGAACATCTTGCGGTCCTGGGTGACAAAGCCCAGATGGGTCAGGGTCAGCAGGTAACGGCGTGCAGCGGCTCGGGTCAGACCGGTGCGGCCGGCGACTTCGCTGATGGTCAGGCGGGGGCGCTCCTGATCGAAGGCTTCGATCACGGCCAGGCCTTTTTCCAAGCCGGCCACGAGATCGCGCTTGAGCGGACCTTCGTTCGCTGCGGCAGCTTCTGGCTTCTGGGAGCTGGAGTTCAGGCCACCCTTGTCGAGGGCGGGTTCGGCAGGCGTTGTGAGCGCCAGGGCGGACAGGTCTTCAAATGCGCGGGCAGCAGACATGATGATGTGTGTTGGGCGCCCTCAAGGCTCAGAGCGCGTTTCAGGATTCAAGAACAATCAAAAATTTCACTGCCGCCGGGCACCGCGTCCCGGTTCAGGCACTGGCGTCGAGCTGGCGCGCTCACCGTCTTGCAAGGCCGCCCGATCAGGGCAGACACACACGCGGTGCAGCCATGGCCTGCTGCAGCGCGCATTTTCTATCAGCGAATGCTTCGCATTTGCGCTGACGGACAAAAACAAGTCGATGAGTGCGGCGAAATCGGCGCTTGGAAGTCCGGCGAGAGTGAAAGAAGAGAAAGACGAAAGCTGAAATCTATGGCCTCAGCGCACATCACTTCGGGTGTTTGGCCCCGGTCTTGCCCCCCTCAGAGCAAGTTCCTCGCGTGATGTCCGCTCGGTGAATTGAATTCAGTATCCCATGCACATCAGTCCATGCCAAAAGACATGCGGAGGTCTTGTGAGGCTGCCCCGAAAGTTCCAATCTGGCGTTCTTGGGTGCAATTGCTTGGGGTGTTGGCTTTTGTTTGAGCGGGAAAAATTTCGATTGACGCGATTTTCAATCGAAAATCTTTCCCTTTCTTGGCTTTGTGCCGCCGGGCTTAGACCCGCTCGATCACCACCGCGATGCCCTGACCCACCCCGATGCACATGGTGCACAAAGCGTAGCGACCGCCACTGCGCTCCAGTTGGTTGACCGCTGTGGTCAGCAGGCGTGCGCCGCTGGCGCCGAGCGGGTGACCCAGTGCAATGGCCCCACCGTTTGGGTTGACGCGAGCGTCATCATCGGCCAGCCCCAGCTGGCGCAGCACGGCCAGGCCCTGGGCCGCGAATGCTTCATTGAGTTCGATCACGTCCATCTGCGCGAAGCTCAGGCCGGTCTGAGCCAGTACTTTGAGCGTGGCCGGCGCCGGGCCTATGCCCATGATGCGAGGCGGCACGCCGGCGGTGGCCATGCCCAGCACGCGGGCCCGCGGGGTCAGGCCATGGCGCGCGGCGGCGCCTTCGCTGGCCAGCAGCAGAGCGCAGGCACCATCATTGACGCCCGAGGCGTTGCCGGCCGTGATCGTGCCATCGGGCCGGACGATGGGCTTGAGTCGCGCCAGGGCCTCGAGGCTGGTGGCGCGCGGATGCTCGTCCTGGTCCACGATGATGGGCTCGCCCTTTTTCTGCGCCAGGCTCACAGCGACGATCTCGTTGGCGAAAAAGCCGGCTCGCTGCGCTGCCACGGCTTTCTCTTGGCTGGCCAGGGCCATACGGTCTTGGTCGGCGCGTGAGATGCCGAAGTCGCTGGCCACGTTTTCTGCTGTTTCCGGCATGGAGTCCACGCCGTACTGCGCCTTCATCAATGGGTTGATGAAACGCCAACCGATGGTGGTGTCATAAATGGCATTGCTGCGGGCAAAGGCGCTTTCGGCCTTGGGCATGACAAAAGGCGCCCGACTCATGCTCTCAACTCCACCGGCCAACATCAGCTCGGCTTCACCGGCTCGGATGGCGCGCGCCGCCGAGCCGACCGCGTCGAGGCCCGAACCGCAGAGGCGGTTCAGCGTCATGCCAGCAACGCCGACCGGCAAGCCGGCCAGCAGGGCCGACATGCGCGCGACATTGCGGTTGTCCTCGCCGGCTTGGTTTGCGCAGCCATAGAACACATCGTCAATGGCCTCCCAGTCCAGCTTGGGGTGTCGCGACATCAAGGCGCGCAGCGGAATCGCGCCCAGATCGTCGGCGCGCAGCGAGGCGAGTGCGCCACCGTAGCGGCCGAAAGGTGTGCGGATTGCGTCGCAGATGTAGGCGTGGTTCATGGCTCTGGCTCCAGCGAAAAGGTAAAACTACCCTTGCATCTCGCCCAGCTGCAGCTGAGCCGCGGAGCGCCGATATCAGTCAGGCAGTGTGTGGGTCGATTGGGATTTGGTTCTTAATTAGAACATTGGTTCATTTGATGAACAATCCCGGCATGCAGGGTCCTGTTCAAGCGCTTGACAGCGTGACAATTTGCACGCGATTCGGCGGGCGGTCAGCTTCCATCGGCAATACTCGCAGAAGGGCTCAAGTTTGGCCGCAGCGTGGCCGAAGCTCAGCCAGAGGGCGCCGCAAAAAAAAGGCGTAGGAAGAATATGAAGGACACAACTGCCGATCCTTTGATCGATGTGGGCCAGCTCAAGGTGGGGATGTTCATCCACCTGGATTTGGGCTGGATGTCGCATCCCTTTCCGCTCAGCAGTTTCAAGCTGAGTTCTGAGGACCAATTGCTGATCCTGCGTCGGCTTGGGCTGACGCAGGTGCGCTGGAGCCCGAGCAAGAGCGAGTTGCAGGCGGAGGCTGTCCCCCTGCCCGCCGAGTCGGTTGCGGCGACGCTGCCCGCGGAGTTGTCGGCCGAAGAGTTGGCCCGTGAGGCTCATCGCAAGTCTCTGGAGGCACAGCGTGCCGCGCTGAGCCTGTGTGAGCGCCAGTATGCCGAGGCGGCCGGAGCCTTTCGCGGCGTGATGGAGCAACTGGCAACGCAGCCACGTAATTCCCGGGACCAGGCCACCGCCCTGACCGCCGCCTTGCTGGACAAGATGCTGGTGGAGGGCGATCTCAATATCCGCCTGCTCAACGAAGGTGCCGGCGACCGCGGCACTGCACATGCGCTCAATGTCTCGATCATCTCCTTGTTGCTGGGCCGTGCCTTTGGCTTGGGGCGCGAGGAGATGATGGACCTGGGCGTGGGAGCGCTGCTGCACGATATCGGCAAGACCGAGGTGCTGGCTCGTCTGCGCCACCGTGACGACAGCTTCACCGCAGCCGAGCTGCAAGGCTATCAGGACCACGTGGCCAAAGGTGTGGCTCTGGCGCAGAGCATGGGGCTTTCGACCGGCCCACTGCTGGTGATCGCCCAGCACCATGAGAACGCCGACGGCAGTGGCTTTCCGCAGCGCATCAACGTCGATCGTATGAGCGCAGGTGCCCGCATCGTCTCCTTGGTCAACCGTTTCGACGGCCTGTGCAACCCCTTGTTGGCTTCTAAGGCGATGACGCCGCATGAAGGCTTGTCCTTGATGTTTGCGCAAGGGCGCAATCGTTTTGACGCCACCATGCTGAATGCTTTCATCCGCATGATGGGCGTCTATCCGCCGGGCTCGACGGTGCAGTTGACCGATGACCGCTTCGCCTTGGTGGTGGCGGTCAATTCGTCGAGGCCGCTCAAGCCCAAGGTCATGGTTCACGACCCGCGCGTGCCGCGGGAAGAGGCCTTGGTCCTGAACCTGGAGCAGCATGCCGATCTGGGCATACGGCGCAGCCTGAAGCCGCAGCACCTGCCGCGCGCTTCGCTGGAATACCTGAGCCCGCGCACCCGCGTGGCCTATTTCTTCGAGCCCGTCCAAGGGCTCGGCAGTTCGGAGCTGGCTGCGTGACCCTGGTCAGCCTGCAGCTTCCCCCCTTTCCGACCGCCGCCCCGCTCGCTCAAGCCGCCCTTCTCGAGGGCATGCTGGAGGCCGCGTGGCTGGTCGATGGGGGCAGCCGCCGCATCCTTGCGGTGAATGCGGGCGCCGTGGCCTTGCTCGGATCGAGTGCCGGGCAGTGGGTCGGGCAGAGCGTGGAGTCCCTGGCCTGCACACCCGAGGACCTGCTGTTCTGGCAAGAGGCAGCGCAGGACAGCAGCGCTCAGCTGCTCTCGGATACCTTGCTGCGCCATGCCGATGGCCAGATGCTCTGGGTGACTCGGCGCATCAGTTTCATCCGTGATGGGGCAGCGCCGGGCGGTGGCTTCTGGCTGGTCTCGGTGCGGGATCAGACGCCGCAGCGCCAGGCCGAGGAAGAGCGCGAGGCCTTGGTGGCCGAGTTGCAGGCCACGCTGGAGTCGACGGCCGATGGCATTCTCGTGGTCGATCTGGCCGGGCGCATTCGCTCCTTCAATCGTCGTTTTGCCTCGCTCTGGGGCATCCCGCCGGACCTCTTGCGCGAGCGCAATGACGAGGCCGTGCAAACCTGGATGCGGCGCAGCGTGGTCGACGGGGCGGCTTATATGGCGCGCCAAGCAGCCATCCAGGACGCTGCTCTGCTGCAGAGCAGCGATGTCATCAGCCTGCTCGATGGCCGTGTGCTGGAGCGGGTGTCGCTGCCGCAGTTCAGCCGCGGTCGGCCGATCGGGCGTGTCTATTCCTACCGCGACCTCAGTGAAAAGCTGGCCGCCAGCCAGCGCATCGAGGAGCTCGCGCATTCCGATATGTTGACCGGCCTGCCCAACCGGCGCGCCCTGGCCGAACGCATCGATCACGCCCAGGCCATGGCCAAACGCGAAAGTGCGCCGTTTGCGCTGCTCAACGTTGACCTGGACCGCTTCAAACAGATCAATGACACCCTTGGCCACTCGTATGGCGACCGGGTGCTGCGCGAGGTGGCGGAGCGCTTGAAGGCTTGCTTGCGCGAAGTGGATCTGGTGGCCCGACTGGGCGCCGATGAGTTTGCGCTGCTGATTCATCAGGCCGATGCCCGCGGTGCCGAGAATGCGGCCCGGCGCGTGCAAGAAGCCATGGCGCGGCCTTTTTGCTTCGACACCCTGAGCTTCACCGTCACTTGCAGCACCGGCATCGCCCTGTTTCCGGGCGACGGCAGCAGCGCCGACGAGTTGCTGGGCAGTGCCGAGCAGGCCATGCATTGGGTCAAGGAGAGCGGTCGCGCGGCTTTCCACTTCCACCAGCCGCGCAAGGACGTCGACCTGTTGTCGCGCATGCGCTTGGACCATGCCATGCGGCAAGCCTTGCAGGAAGGACAGTTCCGTCTGCACTACCAGCCACAGATCAATCTGGCCAATGGCCAGGTGATTGGCGCGGAGGCGCTGATCCGCTGGCGTGATCCCTTGCGCGGCGAGATTTCGCCGTCGGAGTTCATTCCTGTGGCCGAAGAAAGCGGCTTCATCGTCGCCATTGGCGAGTGGGTCTTGCATCAGGCCGTGGAGCAGGCCGCGCGTTGGTTGCGCCAGGGTTGGCGCATGCCGGTGGCTGTGAACGTCTCGGCCCTGCAGTTTCAGCAAAGCCAATTTGCCGACACGGTGGCCCATGCTTTGCGTGCCTCGGGCCTGCCGCCGGGCTTGTTGGAACTCGAACTGACCGAATCCATCCTGCTGCGCGATGCCGAGGAAGCGCTGCGCCGGCTCCAGTCACTGGCTGCGCTCGGCGTCGGCATGTCCATCGACGACTTTGGTACCGGCTATTCAAGCTTGGGCTATCTCAAGCGCTTCCCGATCCAGAGGCTCAAAATCGACCGCAGTTTTGTCACCGGCCTGCCCGCCGATGCCAGCGACGCCGGCATCGTCAATGCCATCATCCAGATGGGCCAGGCCTTGCGCCTGCACGTCATTGCCGAAGGGGTGGAGACCGAGGCCCAGCGCGACTTTCTACTGCGCGCCGGCTGCGATGAGTTCCAGGGCTATCTTTACGCACCCGCTCTGGGGCCGCAGGAGTTCGAGGAGCGAGTCTGGCGGCGCGGCGGCCCCAATCCACCGGGTGTGGGTATGCGTTTGATGGGTGGCTTGCTGATCTGAATCGCCAGATGCGCGCTGGGCTTAGGCCCACAATGAGGCGTGTTCAACAGCGATCTCGTGGAGGATGTCCGCCATGATTTATCGATTCAAATCCAAGGCTGGTGCTGACGTCATCATGCTTCAGCCCCAGGGCGAACAGATCCTTCGCCTGTTGGGTCGCGAAACGGCCGACCCAGGCTTGCTGCGAGGCGCGCAGCTACCTGAAGCCAGTGCCGCGCTGGAGCGGGCCGTGGCCGAGGACGAAGCCGCTTTTGCCCGACTGCAAGACGAAGCCGCTGCGGCTGGCGAGTCGCCGCCGCGGCGCGAAGGCATCAGTCTGCGTCAACGCGTCTGGCCTTTGCTGGAGCTGATCGGTCATGCCCAGCGGGCCGAGGCTGATGTGGTCTGGGGTGGCTGAGTCCATGCCGCTCGACAGCAGCACCCGCGTTCTGGCCATACGCCATGGTGAAACCGCCTGGAATCGCGACAAGCGCATCCAGGGTCAGCTCGATGTGCCCCTGAACGCCGTTGGCGAGGCGCAGGCCCGACGGTTGGCTGCCGCCTTGGCGGGTGAGCGTATTGATGCGGTTTACAGCAGTGATCTGGGGCGAGCCCGTCAGACCGCCATGGCGCTGGCGGAAGGGGCCGGGCAAGCCTTGCAACTGGATCCGGGTCTGCGTGAGCGCCAGTTCGGCATCTTCGAAGGGCAGACTTGGTCAGAAATTGCCGAGCGGTGGCCCGAGCAGAGCGAACGCTGGCGCCGCCGCGATCCCGAATTCGGCGCTGCCGGCGGCGAAACGTTGGCCGACTTTTATGCCCGCAGCGTGGCGGCTACAGAGCGGCTGCTGGCCCGGCATGCAGGGCAGACCGTGGTCCTGGTGACGCATGGCGGCGTGCTCGACTGCCTCTATCGGGCCGCCACCCGCCTGCCCTTGCAAGCGGCCCGCACCTGGACCCTGGGTAATGCAGCCATCAACCGTCTGCTCTATTCGGATGCGGGCTTCATCCTGGTGGGCTGGAATGATGGCGCTCACTTGGATGGGGCCGCGCAAGACGAGTTCGCCTGACGGTCGGCGCAAGTGCTGAAGCGCACAGAAAAGGGTTTAACAGAGAAGTGTTGCAATTTCGCGTCGCTGACTGATTCCTTGCGCGGTCGACTTCTATACTCCCGTCACATTGCGTAGAAGACCGGGTGGCTAAGCCCGGCACAAATTCAACTCACATAAGGCATACGATGAAAAAGATCGCACTCGTGGCTGCTATTGCAGCACTGGCCGCTCCCGCTGTTTTCGCCCAAAGCTCGGTCACCCTGTGGGGCCGTATCAACACCACCGTTGAGAGCCAGAAGGTTGGCGCCGGTGATCGCAAGGTCGTCGTGGCAAACAACGCCTCGCGTCTTGGCTTCAAGGGCCAAGAAGATCTGGGTGGCGGCTTGAAGGTCAGCTTCGCCCTGGAGCACGGCCTGAATTCCGACGACGGCAAGGCTTCCGGCGACTTCTGGGGCCGTGAGTCCTCCGTGCAGCTGAGCGGCGCTTTCGGTGCCGTGCGTCTGGGTCGTTGGACCCCGGGCTCCTACTTCGCCACTGCTGACTACATCAGCAACCACAACCACGACACCGGTTCTTCCTCGGACGAGCTGTATTCGTTTGCGACCTTCAAGCAAAAGAACAAGGTCGGCTATTTCACCCCCACCGTGGGTGGATTCTCCGGCGAATTCTCCGTTGGTGCCGGCGAAGGCGCACCTGAAAAACGCAGCTTCGACGCCTCGGGTTACTACGACCAAGGCCCTCTGCACCTGGGTGCTGGCTACAGCAAGGTCGGCAGCGCCAAGCAGTATGCCGTGCGCGGTCTGTATGAATTGGGTTCGGTCATCCTGGGCGCCTATGTCCAGCGTGAAGACATGGGTACTGGCAAGAACGACTCGCGTACTATCGCTCGCGTTTCGGCCATGTACGTCATGGGCGCTTCGGAATTCCACCTGAATGTCGGTGGTTCCAAGGCTGGCGGTTCGATCGGCTCCAATGGTGCCAAGCAGTACACCCTGGGTTACAACTACAACCTGAGCAAGCGCACCAAGCTGTACGGTTTCTACACGGCCATCGATTCGACAGCAGCGAAGAGCGCTGGCGATTTCAGCTCGCTGGCCGCTGGTATCCGCCACAACTTCTGATCGACCCCGATCACAAGCAAAAAGCGACCTTCGGGTCGCTTTTTTCATGGTCGATGCACTGGCCGGCGAACTGGGCGATCAGTCTTCTGCGAAGGCGCCCAGCCTCCCTGGCTGTAAGGGCGCTCGGAGTCCGCGAGTCTGTTGCGCAGGCCAGCCCAGCAGGGATTCTGTGATCGGGCCGCAGATGCGGCCTTGGCAGGCGCCCATGCCGCAGCGGGTCTGCAACTTGGCATCGCGCCAGTCGCTGTGGGCCTTGAGGGCGCCAAGACGGATGTCTTCACAGCGGCACACCAAGGTCTGGGCATCGGGCAATTGCAGCAATTCCGGTCGCAAAGCAAAGTGCGTCTCCAAATGCCGGGCGAAGCGCAACGCATGTCGACGCGCTGTTGCCGTCGCCAGCGTTTGAGATGACAGCAGCGACTGAGCCGCAAGCGCGCCCTCCGCCAGGGATTTGTCCACGCCGCCAATGCCGGTGCACTCGCCGGCGGCATAGATCCCGGGGACCGAACTGCCCATGCCTTCGTCGACGGCAATCGCGCCGTCCGGTCGCAGCTGGCAGCCCAGCAGCTGCGCCAATTCGGTGTTGGGCAGCAAGCCAAAGCCAATGCCCAGGGCATCGCATGGCAGTTCCCAGCGAGCCTGGCCCTGAGTAATTTGCACCGATTGCAAACGGTCCTGCCCCATGGCCGCCTGCACCCAGGTGCCAGCTCGGTATGGAATACCACGCAAGCGCCAGGCCAGGCTCACTGCTTGCGTGGCCTTGCTGGCTTTCAGGCCGGCCGCAAAGCGGATCAGCTGCCCACGCGAGGCCTGTTCGGCGATCAGCAGGACCTGAGCGCCGGCCTGTCGCACCGTGTCGGCCGCCGCCAGCAGCAAAGGACCGCTGCCCGCCAGGACTACGCGCTGGCCGGCAATGGGCCAGCCCTGCTTGACCAGCGCTTGCAGGCCGCCGGCGCCCGTCACGCCGGGCAGGGTCCAGCCGGGGAAAGGCAGGTGACGCTCACGGCCACCGAGGGCCAGCAGCAGTTGTGGCGCCGCGACGTGCAAGGCCTGCGATCCCGTCGCTGCAGGCGTCTGTAGGCGCAGGCCGTGCAGAGCCCCCGGAGCTTGCTCTCGGGGCTCTGCGGCGATCACCGTACATCCGAAGCAGGTCTGCAACAGCGGGTGGCGCAAGGCGCTGTCGAGCTGGCGCTGCCAGTCCATTGGCAATCCGGCTCGCCAGATCTGGCCGCCGGCGCGCATCGATTGATCGATCCAGATGACCCGGCGGCCCGCGTCTAGCAGGGGGAGCAGTGCCGCGATGCCCGCAGGGCCGGCGCCGACGATGATGACATCGGCCTCCCGCCGGGCCGAGCTTGCTTGCACGACCGTTTTCATGCCTGGGTCTCGATGCGCATGCCCTCGGCCACCGGTGTCATGCAGCCCAGGCAATGATCCAGGCCATCGATACGGACGCGGCATTCCTGGCATTGGCCCATACCGCAGAACGCGGCCCGCGGCTGCCCGTTCTCGGCGCGGCGGCTGTGCGCCAGGCCCGCACGCTTCAGCGCGGCGGCGACATGGCAGTGGGCGGGCACGCGTTGGGCTTGGCCGTTGATATAGACCTGGATATCGGCGGCGGGCGCATCAGGCATGGGCGGGGCTTTCTTGGAAACGCTCGGGTCTGAACGGGTCGGGTTTCAATGTCGTGGCCTGCCCCAGGCTCAGCTGCACCAGCAGCTCGGCCGTGGCCAGGGCGGTGGTGATGCCCAGGCCTTCGTGCCCGGTGGCCAGCCAGCCGCGGTGCAGGCCTGGGTGGGCGCCGATCAAGGGTTGGCCGTCGCGGCTGGCCGGGCGCACGCCGGTCCAGCAGCGCAGCAGGCTGAGTTCGGCCAGGCCGGGCAGGTAGTGCAGGGCCTGGCGCAGCATCTGCTGCAGCAAGAGGGGATCCAGTTCTCGGTCGTCACGGCCAATCTGGCGTGAGGAGCCGATCAACAGCTGCCCGCCTGGCCGCGGCTGCAAATTGAAGGACACGGTGTCCTGATCCACCAGATGGGCGCGTTTCAGGTAGCCCAGCTCGACCAGTTGGTGCTGCACCCGGCCGGGGTGGCGCTGGGTGATGGCCAGATGCCCCTTCTTTGGCAGCAGCCAGCCGGTAGGCAGCTGCTCTTGCGCGGCCAGGCCGGTGCAGATCACCGTCATGGCACCCCAGAGCTCGCGACCGTCGTCCAGGCGTACGGAAGCACCCTCGAAACCTACGGCCCGAGCGCGGAAGACCTTGGCCTGCGCCTCCTGCAGCCAGCGAGCGGCCACACGCGGGGGGTAGACGCGGCCGTCGTCCGGCACATGCAGAGCACCGAGCAGGTCACGGCGCAACATGGGCTCAGCTTGTGCCAATTCTTCGGGGCTCAGTAGCTCAGCGGCCAGGCCCTGTTTGTGGAACCAGTCTCGCTTGCGTTCGGCCAGGTCCAACTCTTCGGCGTCGGCGGCCAGCCAGAGCGTCCCGCAGCGGCTGTATTCGGCCAGCTCGCGGTGCGCCTCTTGCTCCAGCAGCCAGTCTTGCCAGAGCTGCAGGCTGCGACGACTCAGGTCCGATTCAATCTGGTCCGCCGGATCCAGAGCGTCGACGGTCAGCAGATGGCCCATGGACGCGGCGGTCGCTCCGCCACCGATGGGCCCAGCTTCGACCACGGCCACGCTCAAGCCTTGGCGCGCGTACTCGCGCGCGCAGGCCGCGCCGATGATGCCGCCGCCGATGATGATCACATCGGCATGACGTCGGGTGGGTAGGGACTGGGCGGCCATCAGCCGCCGCTTTCGCCCCTGATGCCCCAGGCAAAGGGGTCGCCGGGCTGGAAGACCAGATTCGCATCGAGGGTGACGAAGGCCTGGCCATGAATGCTGGGCAGCACACGGCCGTGGTCTGCGGGCTGATAGCTGGCCGTGAAGTGGCTGCCGATCACGCTTTCCTGCACCCAGTGCGCGCCGGGCGCCAGCTTGCCCTCGGCCGCCAGGCAGGCGATCTTGGCGCTGGTGCCGGTGCCGCAGGGTGAGCGGTCATAAGCCTTGCCCGGGCAGAGTACGAAGTTGCGGCCATGGTGGACGGGGTTCCGGGCCGGACCGATCAGCTCGATGTGGTCGATTTCCTGGCCATGCTCGCCACGGATGCCCTGCGCCTGCAGGGCCTGGCGGATGCGCCAGGACAGATCGGTCAGGGCTTCGACTTCGCTCAGGCGCAAGTCCAAACCATGGTCTTCGCAGAGAAAGAACCAGTTGCCGCCCCAAGCCACATCGCCATGAACGAAGCCATGGCCGGGCACCTCGACGGGCAGTTGGCGTGCCCAGCGGTAGGCCGGCACATTGGCGACGGTGACACTGCCGTCTTCGTGGAGCGTGGCGCTGACTGTGCCGACCGGCGTTTCGATGCGGTGCTCGCCGGGCTCGATGCGCCCGAGATAAGCCAGGGTGGCGACCAGGCCGATGGTGCCGTGACCACACATGCCGAGGTAGCCGACATTGTTGAAGAAGATCACGCCGGCGCTGCAGCTTGGGTCTTGTGGCGCGCACAGCAGTGCGCCAACCAGCACATCCGAGCCGCGCGGCTCGTTGACGATGGCGCTGCGCCAGGCGTCGTGCTGCTCGCGCAGCCGCGTCAGTCGCTCTGCCATGCTGCCGCTGCCCAGGTCCGGGCCGCCGTCAATCAGGATGCGGGTCGGCTCGCCGCCGGTGTGGGAATCGATGATGCGCATGGCGTGAGGGTGGCTGAAAAAAATGTCAGGCGATGACGACGCTGGCGAAGCTGCGTAGATAGTCCATCAAGCCATCGGCCGCAGCGCTGGCGCGCTCGGACTCGCCGGCCGCGATGGCTTGCGCCAGCATCAGATGGCAACGCGAGCCTTCGCTCATATCGCCCTGGTGTTGATAGGCATACCAGAAGCGCCTGCACTGAATGATCATGGGTACGACGGCGGCCACAGCGAACGGGTTGCGGCAAGCCGCGTGAGCCACATGGTCCAGAGCCTGGTCGGCCGCCATATAAGCCGCCAGATCGCCCACTTGGCTGGCTTCGATCATCTGCTGGGCGCAATGCAGCAGGTCCTGGCGTTGCTGAGGCGTGGCACGCCGCGCCGCGGTGGCGGAAATCAAGCGTTCCAGCGCCCGGCGCGCCTCGATCAGATCCAGGTGCTCGGCCAAGCGAATGTCGCTGACCAGCAGGCCGCGGCGCGGCTGCTGCACGATCAGGCCGCTGGCCACCAGGCGCATCAGGGCCTCGCGCGTGGGCGTGCGGCCCAAGCCGGTGCGTTCGATCAGCTCCGCCTCGACGATGGGTGCGCCCGGGCGCAACTCCAGTGTGGCAATCATGGACTCCAGCGCGTCGTAAGCCTGGTCGGCATAGCGACGTTTGTCCGGGTCGGCCAGGCCCGCTGCGGCTGAAGTTGGAGTGGCGTCCTGTGGGCTGTGTTTCATACGCACATCATCGCAGGCCGGCGGGCCGCGTCAGCGACGTTCAGAACAGGCCGCTCAGATCCGGGCGGGTGTCCAAGCCTTTCTGGATGATGGCTGTCACGCGTTCGCGCTCTGCGCCGACCAAAGGCAGGCGAGGGCGACGCACGATTTCATTGCCGACCCCGGCCATGGCTTCCGCCAGCTTGATGTTCTGCACCAGCTTGGCGCTGACATCGAGATGCAGCAGGGGCATGAACCACTGGTAGATCTTCAGTGCTTCGTCGTAGCGCTTGGCCTGCATGAGTTTGTAGATGGCCACGGTCTCGGCTGGAAAGGCGTCGCACAGGCCGGCCAGCAGACCCTCGCAGCCCAAGGCCAGGGCCTCGAAGCTGAGGTCATCGACGCCGATGAAGAGCTGGTAGCGCGTGCCCAGGGTGTTGCGCAGGTCGGTGATGCGGCGGATGTTGTCAGTCGATTCCTTGATGGCCACCAGCCATTCGCAATCGGCCAGCTCGGCCATGTCCTCGGGCTTGAGGTCGACCCGATAGGACACCGGGTTGTTGTAAATCATGATGGGCAGCTGGGCGGCCTCGGCGATGGTGCGCACATTGGCCATGGCTTCGCGCGTGTCAGCCGGGTAGAGCACGGCGGGCATCAGCATCAGGCCCTGCACGCCCAGCTTGGCGGCGGCTTCGACATAGCGGATGGCATTGCGCGTGCTGGTTTCCGACACATTGGCCAGCACCGGCACGCGGCCGGCCGAGACGCGCAGGGCGGTGGCGGCCACTTCCAGCTTTTCCTCCAGTGTCAGCGTGCTGGCCTCGCCCAGCGAGCCACCGGTGACCAGGCCGTGCACGCCGTTCTGGATCTGGAACTCGAAATGGCGCTCCATTTCGGCGATGTCCAGATCCTCGTTGGGCTTGAACTTGGTGGTGACGGCGGGGAAGACGCCGGTCCAGCGAGGCAGATGGGAGGCGAGGGATGAAGTCATGGCGGGGTCTGCTTGGGTTGGTATTCTGTAAATATATTAACGACACGACTTGCTGTCAAGCCCTGGCGACCCCAGATGGGCCTCGGTGCAGCAAGCTTGCCGCGCAGCCGCTATGCAGGAGGACCCCAGCATGGCAGGCCGCAGGCGGCGCATACAATCCGCCGTTCATTCGGGCACCGGCCCTGCGTGGCAAGGGCATGGCCCGGTGTCCGCATTCAAATCAAAAGGGAATTTTCGTGTTCATTTCCAATGCTTTCGCCCAGGCCGCGCCTGCTGCTGCCACTGGTACGGAGTCCAGCCTGCTGAGCATGCTGCCTCTGGTGCTGATGTTTGTGGTGCTTTACTTCGTGATGATTCGTCCGCAGATGAAGCGCCAGAAGGAACACAAGGCCATGATCGATGCCATCGCCAAGGGCGACGAGGTCGTTACATCGGGCGGCCTGTTGGGCAAGATCAGCAAGGTCGGCGAGAGCTACCTGAGCCTGGAAGTGGCCAACGGCGTGGAACTGCAGGTGCAGCGCGGCGCCGTCGTTCAAGTGCTGCCCAAGGGCACGATCAAGTAAATAGAAACCGGGTCCTGTCCGCCGCAAGGCGCGGCAAGGACTACCCAGCCAGTGCGCCATTGGCGTGCCGGCTCACCTGGCACCGCCGCCGCCCCGCCATGCCTGCGCATGGGCGGCTGGGGGGCTCGGGCCTGAGAGGATTCCTTCATGAACCGTTATCCGCTGTGGAAGTACGCGATCCTGGTCGTCGCGTTGCTGATCGGCTTCATCTACACGCTGCCGAATCTGTACGGTGAAGCGCCTGCCGTGCAGGTCTCCAGTGGCAAGGTCACCGTCAAGGTCGACTCCGCAGTGGCCACGCGCGTGGAAAAGGCGCTCAGCGATGCCCAGATCAAGGCCGATTTCGTTCAATTTGAAGGCGGCTCGGTCCGGGCGCGATTTGCCGACCTGGACACCCAGGTCAAGGCCAAGGATGTCATCAGCAAGGCCTTGAACGCCGACCCGAATGACCCGGGATACATCGTGGCACTGAATCTGCTGTCGCGTTCGCCGCGTTGGTTGACCGCACTGCACGCCAACCCCATGTACTTGGGCCTGGACTTGCGCGGCGGCGTCCACTTCCTGATGCAGGTCGATATGAAGTCGGCTCTGACCAAGAAGGCCGAAAGCTTGACCGGCGATGTGCGCACCATGCTGCGCGAGAAGAACATCCGCCATGCCGGCATCAGCCGCGATGGCAATGCTGTGGGCATCACCTTCCGAGAGGAAGCGGTGCGCAAGCAGGCCCTGGCCGTGCTCAACGAACAACTGCCTGATGTCCAGTGGCTGCCGCTGACCGAAGGCCTGGACCTGCGCTTGGTCGGCACGCTGAAGCCCAAGGCCCAGGTGGCTGTGCAGGATGCAGCGCTTCAGCAGAACATCACCACGCTGCACAACCGGGTCAATGAGCTCGGTGTGGCCGAGCCCGTGATCCAGAAGCAGGGCGCTGACCGCGTGGTCGTGCAACTGCCGGGCGTGCAGGACACGGCCAAGGCCAAGGACATCATCGGCCGCACCGCCACGCTGGAACTGCGCATGGTGGACGACAGCGCCGAGGCGCAGGCCGCACTGGCCGGTAGTGGCCCTGTTCCTTTCGGCACCGAGCGGTTCATCGACCGCGGTTTCGGCCCCATCATCGTCAAGCGCCAGGTGGTGCTGACCGGTGAAAGCCTGAACGACGCTCAGACGACCTTCGACGACAAGCAACAGCCTGCCGTCAGCTTGACCGTGGACGCCAAGGGCGCCCGCATCATGAAGGACATCTCGCGCGAAAACATCGGTAAGCGCATGGCCATCATCTTGTTCGAAAAGGGCAAGGGCGAGGTCGTGACCGCGCCGGTGATCCGTGGCGAGCTGGGCAATCGCTTCCAGATCTCGGGCTCCATGAGCACACAGGAAGCCAACGACACTGCATTGCTGTTGCGCGCCGGTTCCCTGGCCGCACCGATGGAAATCATCGAAGAGAAGACGGTCGGTCCCAGCCTGGGCGCAGAGAACATCGCCAAGGGCATCTTGAGCGTGACCTGGGGCTTTGTGGCCGTGGCCGTGTTCATGTGCGTCTACTACATGCTGTTCGGTGTGTTCTCGTCCCTGGCGCTCGGCTTCAATCTGCTGATGTTGCTGGCCCTGCTGTCCATGCTGCAGGCCACGCTGTCCTTGCCGGGTATCGCCGCGATTGCGCTGGTGTTGGGCATGGCGATTGACTCCAATGTGCTGATCAACGAGCGGATCCGGGAAGAACTGCGCGCCGGTGTGGCGCCACAGGCGGCCATCAGCATCGGTTACGAGCGCGCGTTCGCGACCATCCTGGACTCGAACGTAACCACCTTGATCGCCGGCATCGCCTTGCTGGCCTTCGGTTCCGGTCCGGTCAAGGGCTTCGCCATTGTTCACTGCCTGGGCATCCTGACGTCGATGTTCTCCTCGGTCGTCTTCTCGCGCGCTCTGGTCAATCTTTGGTACGGCCGCCAGAAGAAGCTGAAGTCGCTGTCGATTGGGCAGATCTGGAAACCCGCAGCGAGTCCCGAGGCTGAGCAGCAGCCCGCGGCCAAGGCCTAATCAAGAAAGCCTCGAATCATGGAACTGTTCCGAATCCAGCGGGATCTCCCGCTGATGAAGCATGCGTTGATCTTCAACGTCATCTCCTTCCTGACTTTTGCCGCAGCCGTTTTCTTCCTGGTCACGCGCAGCCTGAACTTCTCGGTGGAATTCACCGGTGGCACCGTCATCGAGATCGAGTACGCCAAGACGGCGGAACTCGAGAAGACCCGCCATGTGGTCGAAAAGATGGGCTTTGGCGAAATCGTGGTGCAGAACTTCGGCAGTTCGCATGACGTCATGCTGCGCCTGCCTTTGCGCGGCGACATCAAGCAGACCGAGCAGGTGGACCGCGTTTTCTCCGAGCTGTGCTCGGCCGAATCTGGCCGTATCAGCCAGCGTCAAGTCGTCAGCGACAAAGGCGAGGCCATCAGCAAACAGGTCTGCCTGACCGAGGCCGGCGCCGAGCCGGTCAAGCTCTCTCGCAGTGAGGTGGTGGGCCCAGCGGTGGGCGAAGAGTTGGCCCATGACGCGGCCCTGGCTCTGATTGTGACCGTGGTCGGCATCATGATCTACTTGGCCTTCCGCTTCGAATGGAAGTTTGCCGTGGCCGGCATCATCGCCAACCTTCACGACGTGGTCATCATTCTTGGTTTCTTTGCCTACTTCCAGTGGGAGTTCTCTCTGGCGGTGTTGGCCGCGATCCTGGCGGTGCTGGGCTACTCGGTGAATGAGTCGGTGGTGATTTTTGACCGGGTGCGCGAAGCCTTCCGCAAGTTCCGCAAGTTGAACACCCATCAGGTGATTGACCACGCGATCACCAGCACCATGAGCCGCACCATCATCACGCACGGCAGCACCCAGTTGATGGTGTTGTCCATGCTGATCTTTGGCGGCCCGACCCTGCACTACTTTGCCGTGGCGCTGACCATTGGCATTTTGTTCGGCATCTACTCCTCGGTTTTCGTGGCCGCGGCGATCGCCATGTGGTTGGGTGTCAAGCGCGAAGATCTGGTGAAGACGCCCATCAACAAGGAAGATCCTGACGATCCAAACTCTGGAGCCGTGGTGTAGAGTGGCCGAAAACCACTTAGCATGATCTACGAATTCCCATGAGCGCAGCCGCCCGCAATCAGGCCTTGGCCTCCCAGGCGCGGCGCATCTATATCGAGTCCCTGGTGCGCGGCATCTCGGCACTCGGCAAGGTGCTCAATGAGGCTGCCGCCCAGCTGCTCTTGCAGACGACCGAGTATGCGGTGATGGTGGCGCGCCGTGATGGCGTGCAATCCTGGAATCGGCACGGCCCGGCCTGGCTGTCTGGCGTGATCAGCGGCCTGCGCCATGCGGCGGTCTACGGCATCGTGGATGCGTCTACCGCAGCCGCGGCTTCAGGCCCGACGGAGCAGGTGACCATGTCCCTGGTCGACGACGACACCATCGAGCGCGAGATCACCGCCTCGCGCCTGGCCTTGGCCATGATGGACAAGGCGACCTGGGAGTTCACCGACCTGCGCACCCGCATGCAGGTGCTGGAAAAGCAGGATGACATGCCGGCGCAGGACCTCCTTCGCGCCAATGTTGTGGCCAAGCTAGTGCTGGACGCTTGGACACGCAGCGGGCTGGCCGGTTCGGACTGGCAGATGCTGCGGACCACGCTGCATGAGGAGTTCTCCCTGCTGCTGGTCGAGTGCTATCACGAGACCAACCGCTGGCTGATTTCTCAGTCGGTGCTGCCCGAGGTGGATCTGCGGCCCTTTATTCGCCGCAGCAGCGACAGCACGCCGCTGGCCTCCGCCTCGGCCTATGTGCCCGGTGCAGGCATGCCTTATGGCGCGACCCAGTTCGGTGCCGCCGCGCGTTCGCCGCAGATCCGGGCTGCTTCAGGCTTCCCCGACGCCAGTGCCGCCACGGCCGTGCGCAGTCCGGCCAGCAGCCAGGCCGAAGAAGTGCTGCAGCTGCTGCAGAAGATTGTCGGCCGGCAGGTGCCGGCCTTTGGCGCCACGGCCATGGCCGAAACCGTGGCGACGCGTGCCGCTGCCGTGGCCAGTGAGGCGGCCGCTCGCATGGATCCCAGCTCGGCGCCGACCCAGGTCGAGCCCATGGCATTCGCTTCCGCTCAGCCGGCGCACCCCGCCACCCGCCCGGCCGCGCCCCGTCTCAGTGCGGCCATCAAGCATGCCCAGGAGTCGCTGCAGCGCGAATCCGTGCACGCCGAGAGCCAGCCTTCGGCCGCCCCCAAGCTGCTGGAAGAGATCAAGACCCGCAACCAGGCCTTCAAGTCGGTGCTCAAACAGGCCGCCGACACGCCGGCCGAGCGCGCCACCATTGAGCTGGTGGCCATGATGTTCCAGAGCATCCTGATGGAGGAGCACATCCCGGCCTCGGTGCGGGTCTGGTTTGCCCGCCTGCAGATGCCGGTGCTGCGCGTCGCCGTCAGCGAGCCTGATTTCTTTGCCACCACCGACCATCCAGCCCGCCAGCTGATCGACCGCATGGGCGCCTGCGTCATGGGTTTCAGTGGCAACACCGGCACCAGCGGCGCCGCCGGCGACCCGCTGGAGCGCGAAATCAAGCGTGTGGTGCAAGTGGTCGAGGCCTATCCGGACACCGGCCGCCGTGTCTTCCAGACCGTGCTGACCGAGTTCGAGAAGTTCCTCGACAACTATTTCAAGAACGAGAACCAGACCACCCGACATGGCGTTTCGCTGGCCCAGCAGGTCGAGCAACGCGAGACTCTGGCGATCCAGTACACCATCGAGTTGCGCAAGATGCTCAACGAGGTGCCGGTGCAGGACGGCGTGCGCGAGTTCCTGTTCCACATCTGGGCCGATGTGCTCGCCGTCACTGCGGTGCGTACTGGGGCCCAATCGGACAACACTAAGCAGATGAAGCGTGCCGCTGCCGACCTGATCTGGTCGGCCAGTGCCAAGGTCTCCCGCGAGGAGCGTGCCGAGGTGATTCGTCGCCTGCCGCCCTTGCTCAAGACCCTGCGCGACGGCATGGGCCAGGCAGGGCTGTCGGTCGATAAGCAGGACGAGCATGTGCGTGGCCTGAACAATGCCTTGGCTGCGGCCTTCACCGCCAAGACCGCTGCCATCCCGCGCGAGCGCCTCGACGAGCTGATGGACCAGCTGGAAACGCTGGAAACCATGCTGCCTGAGGGCGGCGAGGAAGCGGACATCAACGAGCTGTTGGTGCGTGATCTGTCCGGGCATGAGTCCGACGGCATGGAGGTGGTGGCCGAAGGCGGTTCGGCACCGACGCCGGCCATGCTGGCCTGGGCGCGCGAACTCCAGGTCGGCGGTTGGTTCATGCTGGACTACCGCGGCCGCAACGAAGCCGTGCAGCTGGCTTGGCGCGGTATGCGCCGGCAGATGGCCTTGTTCGTCACGCCCACGGGCCGCGGCGTGCTGTTCCCTCTCAACCGCATGGCCGCCTTCTTGCAAGCTGGTCTCTTGCGCCCCGCTCAGGACGAGGCCTTGACCGTGCGCGCCACCCGCAATGCGCTGGCCAAGCTCGATGTCGACCCCTCTCGCCTGCTGAATTGAGACTGCGCTGTATCCATGCAAAAGGGCTGCCTAGGCAGCCCTTTGTCGTCATGGAGCGAACGGATTCGCTCAGTGGATCAGGCGGTCTTCCGGTGCCACGAAAAGCTCGTCCAGGATCAGCGCATCGGGCTCTTCGCCGAGGCTCCAGAACACCATCAGCACGATGATCTTCAGGTCTTCGAGATCCATGGGGCCGCCGGAAATGGCCATGGCGCGGTCGATCACCATCTCGCGCATGGGCGGGCGCAGCACGCCGGCCGAGGCGAGGAAGCTGATGAAGCCGACGGAGGGCTCGCCCAGATGGTCAAGTTCCGCGGTCGAGTAGACACGCAGGCTGTTCTCGCTCTGCTGGCCCTGGAAGGACGTGGCCGCGCTGGCCAAGCCATCCAGCCAGGACAAGGCCTCTTGGATCTCGTCCGTTTCGAAACCCACGGCCGACAACTTGCGCGTCAGCTGGGCGTGATCCGGGCAGGCGTCCGGCCGCCAATAGGTTTCGTAGAGGTAGACCAGGACGTCAAACATGGGCTGACTATAACCCAGGCACTTCGCAGAAAAATGGCGAGAAATGGCCGCAAAGAGCCTGGAAATGCTCGGGAATGCCCCATTCAGCCCCTGTGGCGCGCGAGCCGCAGCCTGCCTTCAAGCGCCGACCCGGCGCTGAAATCGCTGCCCGGCCAGGCGCGCGACCTGACCCGCCAACTCCAGCTCCAGCAGCTGGGCCTGCAAGTCGGCCACCGTCCATCCGCCGCGTTGCTGCAAGGCATCGAGTCCGATGGGATCGAAGCCCATCAGGTCCAGCACCTGCTGCTGGGCCGGGCTGCACAGGGCTGCGCTGACGTCGCCGTGGTAGGCAGCCTCCCGGTGGTCCAGTATGCCCGGCGGTAGTTCCTCCAGCACATCGGCTGCCGTCTCCACCAGCTTGGCGCCCTGGCGGATCAAGGCGTGGCAGCCGCGGCTCAGCGGTGAATGGATGGAGCCGGGAATCGCGAACACCTCGCGACCCGCTTCGCTGGCCAGCCGTGCCGTGATCAGCGAGCCCGAGGCCAAGGCCGCTTCCACCACCAGGGTCCCTAAGCTCAGCCCAGCAATGATGCGGTTGCGGCGCGGAAAATTGGTCGGCAGGGCCGGCATGCCCCAGGCGTACTCGCTGATCAGCAGGCCTTGCTGGCCGATTTCCTCGGCCAGGGCCCGGTGCCGCTTGGGGTAGATCTGGTCGAAACCGGTGCCCATGACCGCGATGGTGGCGCCTCCGGCTGCGAGCGCACCTTGGTGCGCTGCTCCGTCCACGCCCAGGGCCAGACCCGAGCAGATGCACAGACCGGATTGACTGAGCTCGCGGGCGAAGGCGCGGGCGTTGTCGCGGCCCTGCGCGGTCGGGTTGCGGCTGCCCACCATGGCCAGACAGGGCTCGCGCAGCAGCTCGCGCCGGCCCTTCAGGTAGAGCAATAAGGGCGGGTCGCCCGTGGCCAGCAGCTGCGCCGGGTAGTCGGCATCGCCGAGCAGCAGAATCTGGTGCGAGGCGTCGGCCTGCAGCCAGTTCCAGGTGTGCTCCAGCACCGACGCCAGGTACTCGGGCGGCTGGCTCAAGGCCTCGCGCTGCCGAGGGCTGAGCGCATCGGTCCAAGCGCTGCCGGGCAATTCGAACACCGCCTGGGGTGAACCCAGCTGACTCAGCAGCTGGCGCGCGGCCTCCAGGCCGATGCCGGGGCTTTCCAGCAAACGCAGCCAGGCGGTCAGTTCAGCGCGGTCCCACATCGCTGCTGGCCGCGTGGCGGGCCTCAGGGTTGGCTGAAGCGGTCGCCGGCTCGAACCGGGTCCTTGACCGAGATGATCAGGGCGTAGGACACGCGGGCGTAGACCTGGAACACAAACAGCACGCCATGGCGTTCGTCGGGCAGCTTGATGGTTTCGCGCAGGCCGTCGGTGCGGTCGACCACGCGCCGTCCTTGCTGCCACAGGGCCAGCACATGGCCGCGTTCGAGGCCGTCTCGGCTGCCGCGGTTCAGGGCCACGATCTGGTTCTGGCCGGCATTGAGGCCCTCGCCGTAAATGGACACGATCTGGCCGCCGATGGGCTGGGCCGGTGCATGCGGCACATAGCGCGAGAAGCTGCGTTGCGGCACCGGCGAAAGCCGGTCACCGACGCCAATCTCCTGGCGCACGGACTTAATGGTCAGCGTTGCCGGCACCACCTCACTCTTGCCGTCGGGCAGGGGGCTGCTGTGCTCCGGGCGAGTCAGCTCGGCCGTGCCCAGATAGGGTGCTTCGTAACCGAGGATCTCACCGGTGCTCGGGTCGCGCAGTGGGCGGGTGCTGCGGAAGACCCGGTAGTCGCTGGCCTGGCTGAGGTCGCCTCGGGCATAGGCCAAGTCGCCGCGGGTCAGGAGCACGCGGCTCTCGGGTGTGGCGACGATGCGCGGTGCTTTTGCCAGCTCATCGCTGTCGAACACCACGGCATCGTTCAGAAAGGGTTCGATCAAATTGAGTGCGATGGCACTGATGGAGCCGTCGTCGACGCCCGAACTCCGCACGCGCGGCGACAGCTTGACGGTGTCGCCGCTGAACGTGCCGCTGCTGCCTAGGGCCTGCGCCACTTGCAAGCGGGCGCGGCCGTCGATTTTGACCAGCACCAGCACCTGGCCGGGGTAGATCAGATGCGGGTTGCTGATCTGATCGCGGTTCATGCCCCAAAGCTCGGGCCAGCGCCACGGGCTCTTGAGGAACAGCTTGGAAATGTTCCAGAGCGTGTCTCCGGCCTTGACGGTGTGGGAGTCCGGCGCATCGGCCGCCAATTCACTGAGGGGCACGCCGGCTTGGGCGACCCGGTCGGCGGTGGCGCGCTGCTGGCCGCTGATGGGCAGGCTGCTGGTTTGGGCGACGGCGCCGAAGCTGAAGGCGGCCAGGCTGGCGGCCAGCAGCAGATTCAGGGGGGTGTTCTGGGTGGGCCGGGCGGACATCAGCGATTCACAAACAGGCATCGAGCACTCTCTACCGCAGACCGGCTGCGGGTGGGTTGGACAGACTTCGGGGTCTTTTTTTCAAACCATTGCACGGGGTGCTTTGCCGCGTCCTCAGACCAGCGGCGCCAATTCAGCGAAAATCCCCCCAGGCCGCGACGATTCTGCCCCCAAAAACAGGGCGTCGCAATGAACAAAGAGGGCGCTTTCGCCCTCTTGCAAGCACTTACAAACAGGCGTTGTGCTGAGTCCACACACGCAAGCTCATGGCGAAACTGAACATTCTGCGTTATCCCGATCCTCGTTTGCACACGGTGGCCAAGCCGGTCGCCGCTGTGGACGAGCGCATCCGCCAGCTCGTCGATGACATGCTGGAAACCATGTATGCCGCGGAGGGCGTGGGTTTGGCGGCCAGCCAGATCGATGTCCACGAGCGCGTGGTCGTGATCGACACCTCCGAGGAGCGCGATCAGCCCCTGGTCCTGATCAACCCCGAGATCATCGAAACCAGCGCCGAATTCACCGAAGGCGAAGAAGGCTGCCTGTCGGTGCCGCAAATCTATGACAAGGTACCGCGTCATTCGCGCGTCACGGTGCGCGCGCTCAACCGCGAAGGCCAGAGCTACGAGTTCAAGGCCGAGGGCCTGCTGGCCGTTTGCGTTCAGCATGAGCTCGATCACCTGATGGGCAAGGTCTTCGTTGAATACCTGAGCCCGCTCAAGCGCGAGCGCATCAAGACCAAGATGGTCAAGAAGACCCGCGAAGAAGAAGGGCGCCGCCGCTGATGGCCGGCACTGCCGTGTCAGCCCCGCGTTCGAACGGCCCGCGCGTCGTGTTCGCCGGCACGCCTGAGTTCGCGGCCACTGCGCTGGCCGCCTTGTTGGCGGCAGGCTTCGAGGTTCCTCTGGTGCTGACCCAGCCGGACCGGCCCGCCGGCCGTGGCATGAAGCTGCAAGCTTCGGCGGTCAAGCAGCTGGCCTTGCAGCATGGCATCACAGTCGCCCAGCCGCGCAGCCTGCGCCTGGATGGCAAGTTCCCGGAAGACGCCGAGGCCGCGCGCCAGGCCTTGCTGGACGCCCGTGCCGATGTGATGGTGGTCGCCGCTTACGGCCTGATCTTGCCGCAGTGGGTGCTGGACCTGCCCGGTGCCGGCCGCAGCACGGGCCTGCGCGGCTGCCTCAACATCCACGGTTCGGTGCTGCCGCGCTGGCGTGGTGCGGCGCCCATCCACCGCGCCATCGAGGCCGGTGACGCTGAAACCGGCATCACCATCATGCAGATGGATGCCGGTTTGGACACGGGTGACATGTTGCTGATCGAGCGCCTGCCCATTGCCGCGGACGACAGCACGGCCAGCTTGCACGACAAGCTGGCGGCCCTGGGCGGCCGCATGGTGGTCGAGGCCCTGGAGCTGGGGGCTTGCGGTGGTTTGACGGCCACGCCCCAGCCGGCCGAGGGCGTTTGCTACGCCCACAAGATCGAGAAGGCCGAGGCGCAGATCGATTGGCGGCAAGGTGCCGCCCAGATCGCGCGCCGCCTGCGCGCCTTCGATCCGTTTCCGGGCGGGGCGTCACAGCTGGACGGCGAGCTGCTCAAGATCTGGCGCGCCGAAGTCTGCGAGCGCGGGGAGGGTCTTGCCCTTGAGGGGCAGGTCTTGCGGGTGGATGAGTCTGGCATCGTCGTCGCCTGCGGCCAGGGCGCTGTGCGCCTGACCGAGCTGCAGCGCGCCGGGGGCAAACGCTTGCCGGCCGCAGCCTTTTTGAAGGCCCGGCCGGTGGTTGTGGGCGCTCGTTTCGAGTCCGGCGCGGCCTGAGACTTGCTTGAAACCGGGTCTTTCGGCCCGATCTGCTGGACTCCACCGTCCTTTTGCAAGGAGCCCATCGCATGTTCAATCTGATGAAGACCGCCATCCTGATGGCCGCCATCACCGCCTTGTTCATGGCCCTGGGGCGCCTGATCGGCGGCCAAGCCGGCATGATGCTGGCGCTGCTGGTGGCGCTGGGCATGAATTTCTTCAGCTACTGGTTCTCCGACCAGATGGTGCTGAAGATGTACAAGGCGCGCGAGGTGGACGAGACCTCGGCGCCGCAGTTTTACGGCATGGTGCGTGAGTTGGCCCAGCGCGCCCAGCTGCCGATGCCGCGCGTCTACCTGATTGACGAGGACGCGCCCAACGCCTTTGCCACCGGCCGCAACCCCGAGCATGCGGCCGTGGCGGCGACCACGGGCATCTTGCGGGTGCTGTCCGAGCGCGAACTGCGCGGCGTGATGGCCCATGAGCTGGCCCATGTGAAGCACCGCGACATTCTGATCAGCACCATCAGCGCCACCATGGCCGGTGCGATCTCCATGCTGGCCAATTTCGCCCTGTTCTTCGGCGGCCGCGACAGTGAGGGCC
The DNA here is from genome assembly GCF_025717675.1 of Paucibacter sp. DJ2R-2. Taxonomy (GTDB): domain Bacteria; phylum Pseudomonadota; class Gammaproteobacteria; order Burkholderiales; family Burkholderiaceae_C; genus Paucibacter_A. The sequence goes on along the minus strand of NZ_JAJIRT010000001.1, from coordinate 687,144 downwards.
GGCAGAGCAATCCCTTGGTCGGCATCCTGGTCGCCTTCTTGGCGCCGATTGCGGCCGGCCTGATCCAGATGGCCATCAGCCGAGCCCGCGAGTTCGAAGCCGACCGCGGCGGTGCCGAGATTTCCGGCGACCCTCAGGCCCTGGCCTCGGCGCTGAACAAGATCCATCGCTTTGCGCAAGGGCTGCCGATGGAGGCGGCCGAGCGCCACCCAGAGACGGCGCAGATGATGATCATGAATCCGCTCTCCGGCGGCGGTTTGGCGGGTCTGTTCAGCACGCATCCGGCCACCGAGGAGCGGGTGGCGCGGCTGATGGCCATGGCGCAGCGCTGAAGCAGGCATGCAAACGCCGTGCTCAAGCTGACCCGTGGCTGGCCGATACTGATGACATGAAGCCTTCTTCAACTGCGCCTCATCGCGCCCTCCTGACCTTGCCTCTGCTGGCCGGCCTGCTTGGCTTGGCTGGCTGCGAGCAGCTGGGCATCGAGGACCCGGCCAAGGTCATGGCCGCCAAGGAGGCCGAGGGCAAGGCCATCGGCAGCGCCTGCCGCCACGCCATGCGCGCCATCGAAGACTGCTACACCTTGAACCCCAAGGCCCACAAGGCCTCGGTTTTCAATGGCTGGAAGGAGATGGACGAGTACATGCGCGAGAACAAGCTCGAAGGCGTGGCCCCGGTCGTGCCGCGGCCGCCCAAGCCTGGCAGTCCCGAGGCCCTCGCGCTGGAAGAAAAGGCGGCCGCAGCCGCCGAGGCCAAGGCCAGCGCAGAGAAAGAGGGCGGCAAGGAAGCCAAGGGCAAGGCCAAAGCCCATTGAGTCAGGCCCGCTGCCTCACGACCGTCAAGCTGCCGTCACCCGCCCGTGACGGCTTTTTTACACTTGGCGCCGCCGACCTTGCATTTGGTCGAACCGAGCTGGGGGCTGGAGGGTGATTCACTGAAGATGCCGTCATCCCAAACGGATCTTGATCGCCCCTCACTTACCTGGAGCCCCCAATGCTGCAACGTCGCCTGTTCGCCCTCTCCGCCTTGAGCGCCCTCAGCCTGTTCGCCGCCACCAGCAGCCATGCTTGGAGCTGGGGCAATTCCGAGCGCATCAAGGGCACGGGTGATGTCAGCAGCGAGACACGCGATCTCGGCAGCTTCGACAGCATCAGCCTCAGCGGAGGTTTCAAGGTGCTGGTGCGACAAGGTGCACAGAGCCGGGTCGAGGTGAAGACCGATCGCAATCTGCAGAGCTATATCGAGACGCGCGTCGTCGACGGCAAGAAAGGCCGTACCTTGGAAATTGCCCCCAAGCGTGGCTATGAGGTCCAGGGCTCGGTGCGACCCGAGATCGTGCTGGACATGGCCCAGCTGCGCAGCATTGCGGTCGGTGGATCGGGCGATGTGCGCGTCGAGGCGATGAAGTCTCCGGATGTGGACGCCAGCATCGCCGGCTCCGGTGATGTGCTGTTCGTGGATCTGAGCAGCGATCGCCTGGGCCTCAAGGTGGCTGGCAGCGGCACCGTCACGGCCCATGGTCGCGCCAGCAACCTGAGCTTGTCGATTGCCGGCTCGGGCGATGTGCGTGCCCGCGGCCTGCTGGCCGATGACGTCAAGGCTTCGATTGCGGGCAGCGGCGATGCCGAGGTGAACGCCAGCAAGACACTCAAGATCTCGATCGCCGGCTCGGGCGATATCGCCTATCTGGGCTCGCCCGAGGTCAGCACTTCGGTGGCCGGCAGTGGCCGGGTGCGCCGCCTCAACAATCCCTGAGCCTGTGCTGAGTTCGCCCGCCCGGCCCGGCTTTGATGTCGGCGCGACAGCGCAGAAGCGGGCGTGCCGCGACAATGGCGCATGCTTCAATCTCTGAGGGCGCAGTACCGCCACCCTGAATTCCAGCGCGGTGCGCGCGAGATGGCCGGCATCACCCTGGGCATTTCGGCCTGGGGCCTTGTGACCGGCGTGGCCATGATCAAGAGCGGCCTGTCCGTCTGGCTGGCGCTCTTGATGAGCCTGGTGGTGTTCGCCGGCAGCTCGCAGCTGGCCGCCTTGCCCCTGATCGCCAGCGGTGCACCGATGTGGGTGCTCTGGGCCACGGCCTTTTGCGTCAACCTGCGCTTCATCATTTTCAGCGTGCAGTGGCGCATGTACTTCGGCCACTTGCCCTTGCTGCGACGCCTGCACATTGCCTACTTCGCGGCCGACCTCAATTACGTGGCCTTCCTCAAGCGCTTTCCCGAGGCCAAGCCACATCCCGACCAAGCGCCTTACTTCTGGGGCGGCGTCTGCATGAACTGGACGGCTTGGCAGATCCCGTCCATCGCCGGCATCTTGCTGGCCAACCATGTGCCCACGCAGTGGGGCCTGGGTTTCGCCGGCGTGCTGGCGCTGCTGGGCCTGTCCTACACCTTGCTCAAGGACCGCAAGACCTGGGTCTCGGCCGCCTTGGCAGGCTGTGCCGCGGTGGCGGCCTATGCCTTGCCGCTGCGCCTGAACATCATGGTGGCCATCGCCGTGGCGGTGACGGCTGGCCTGCTGATGGAGCATTGGTGGCCGGCGCAAAGTGAGCCTGCGCGAGAGGTGCGCGAGTGATGATGAACGACTGGCAAACCGCCCTGGCCATCGTTGGCATGGGCTTGATCACGGTGCTGACCCGAGGCTTCTTCATGATCCCCAAGAATGAGCTGCCCATGCCCGACTGGGCCAAGAGCGGCCTGCGCTACGCGCCCCTGGCCGCGCTGGCGGCGGTGATCGTGCCCGAGATCGTCATGACACAGGGTGAGCTGATCAGCACCTGGCAAGACGCCCGGCTCTACGCCACCGCGGCCGGCACCGCCTATTTCTTCTGGAAGCGCGGCATCCTCGGCACCATCGTCTGCGGCACGGCCGTGATGCTGGTCCTGCGCATCGGCCTCGGTTGGTGAAACCGCTTGGTTTCTGTTTGTGACGGCGGGCCCGGCGGCGGGCTTGGTAAGCTAGCGGCCATTGCACGGCCAGGCCTGAATGCCCGGCCGTGCCCCGAATTCCAAACTAGCCCTGAGCTCACCCCATGAACGTGATTCGCTTCAATGACCTGATCGCCGCTGGCAAAGTTGCCGGCCAACGCGTCTTCATTCGCGCCGACCTGAATGTGCCGCAGGACGATGCCGGCCACATCACCGAAGACACCCGCATTCGCGCCTCCATCCCCTGCATCGAGCAGGCCTTGAAGGCCGGCGCCGCCGTGATGGTGACCTCGCACCTGGGCCGCCCGACCGAGGGCGAATTCAAGCCTGAAGACTCCCTGGCCCCGGTGGCCAAGCGCATGGGCGAGCTGCTGGGTCGTGAAGTCCCGGTCGTGGCCAACTGGGTGGACGGCGTGGATGTCGCCCCGGGCCAACTGGTGCTGCTGGAGAACTGCCGCGTCAACAAGGGCGAAAAGAAGAACAACGAAGAGCTGGCCAAGAAGATGGCCGCCCTGTGCGACATCTACGTCAACGACGCGTTCGGTACCGCCCACCGCGCCGAGGGCACGACTTACGGCCTCGCCCAATTCGCCAAGATCGCCTGTGCCGGCCCGCTGCTGGCCGCCGAGATCGACGCCATCAGCCAGGCGCTGAGCGCGCCCAAGCGTCCGCTGGTGGCCATCGTCGCCGGCTCCAAGGTCTCGACCAAGCTGACCATCCTCAAGGCCCTGTCCGAGAAGGTCGACGGCCTGATCGTCGGCGGCGGCATCGCCAACACCTTCATGCTGGCCGCTGGCTTGAAGATCGGCAAGTCGCTGGCTGAGCCCGATCTGGTCGCCGAAGCGCAGGCCGTGATCGACGCCATGAAGGCGCGCGGCGCGGCCGTGCCGATTCCTGTGGACGTGGTGGTGGCCAAGCGTTTTGCCGCCGACGCCGAAGCCACGGTCAAGGATGCGGCCGATGTGGCTGAAGACGACCTGATCCTGGACATCGGCCCCAAGACCGCCGCCATGCTGGCCGAGCAGCTCAAGGCCGCCGGCACCATCGTCTGGAACGGCCCGGTCGGCGTGTTCGAGTTCGACTCCTTTGCCCATGGCACCGAGACCATCGCCCGCGCGATCGCCGCCTCGCCGGCCTTCAGCATCGCCGGCGGTGGCGACACCCTGGCCGCGATTGCCAAGTACGGCATCGAGAAGGATGTGGGCTACATCTCCACCGGCGGCGGCGCTTTCCTGGAAATCCTGGAAGGCAAGACCTTGCCGGCGTTTGAGATTCTGAGTCGTCGCGCTCAGGACGCTCAAGGCGGCTGAGTTCAGCCCAGAATTGGAAGGCAGCCCCGCCACCCTCTTCTCCTAACTCCTTCGCAGACGTTCGCGTCAAGAGCCTCATGATCCTGCGTCGACTCTTGTCGCTCTTGCTCTTGTCCACCTTGCTGGCGCTGTATGCCAACGCGAACTGGATGCAGCGAACCCTGCGCATTGACAATATGTCGCAGCGGGACGACTGGGTGGCAGCCGTCAATGATCGCGGGGAGGGGGGCAATAGTGAGGGGCGGGTTGAACGCAGTGGATCGGGTTGGATCTTGCATTGCGATATTCAGCCCGGCTACGAATGGCCGTTCTGCGCGCTGCAGATTCAGTTGGCGGAACTGGAGCAGGGCCTGGATCTGACCCAATTCGACAGCGTGCGCTTGTGGATTCGCGCCAGCGGTCCGGAACCTCAGCAGCACGTTCGGGTGTTTCTGCGCCACTACGATCCTGCCTATGCGGGCTCGGGCAAGGAGGCGGATCTCAAGCCGCATGAAGTGGTTTATGACCCGGCGGCGCAGGCACTGCCGGTCGAGTTTCGACTTGAACAGTTCATGGTGGCCTCGTGGTGGGTGCAAAACCACCCCTTGCCGGTTCGCTTGCTCGGGCCGCAGTTGGATCGCACGATTTACCTGACTCTGACCACCCCTGGCACGGTGCAGCCGGGTTTGCACCGGATTGAGCTGGATGCGGCCGAGTTCGTTGGCGTGTGGATTGCTCCGGCCCAGTTTCGTTTGGCCATCATCTCGGTCTGGGTGTTCAGCATGGGGGCCTTCCTTTTTTGGGACTGGCGACGCTCGCGTCGCAAACTGGATCAGGCCTTGCGTGGCAAGCGTGAATTGAAGCTGGCCAATGCCCGGCTCCAAGCGATCTCGGGCGAATACGAGGCCAAGGCGCACCATGACGCTTTGACAGGCGTGTCCAATCGCTTGGGTCTTCAGCATGACCTGCGTTTGCTGATGCGGGCACAAGAGGAGTTGATGTTTCCACTGTCGGTGATCTTCACCGACATCGACCATTTCAAGTCGATCAACGACAGCTTGGGTCACGATGCCGGCGACGAGGTACTCAAGCAGTTTGCGCAGTGCCTGAAGACCCATATCCAACGAGAGGATTTGTTGGCCCGCTGGGGTGGCGAAGAGTTCGTGCTGCTGATGCCCCTCACTACCGCCGAAGAAGCCTTTGAGGTGGCCGAGCGCCTCCGCAAATTGCTGGCCGAGCAGAGTTGGCCGAGTGGCTTGAAGGTTAGCGCCAGCTTTGGTGTGGCACAGGCTCCCGGTCACAGCGATGGCGAAGCCGGGGTCGAGGCGGCCATGCGTGCGGCTGACCAGGCCATGTACCGGGCCAAGCGGGAGGGACGCGATCGTGTGGTGCTGTCTGGGGTTGAGCAAGGCCCAGGGGACTGAGGAGCCAAAGCCTCGGGTGAATCCTCGCGCAGCGCATCAGCGACTTGCGATCTTTGCATAACAGTTAAAGCTCCCGGCATCGGCGAGCAGCAATTGCCGATGTAACCTCCCGGAACTCAATTTTTCCTGGAGCACCGAATGAGCAATGACAAGGCTTTGCTGTCGCCGGCCGAGGCGGCCCTGCGTGAAGCTGCATTGGAATACCACCGCAGCCCCTCTCGCGGCAAGATCGCCGTCACCCCGACCAAGGCCTTGTCCAACCAGCGCGACCTGTCGCTGGCCTATTCACCCGGTGTGGCCTATCCCTGTTTGGACATCGAGGCCGATCCCTCGTTGGCTGCCGAGTACACATCGCGCGCCAACCTGGTCGGTGTGATCACCAATGGCACAGCCGTGCTGGGCCTCGGCGACATCGGCCCGCTGGCCGCCAAGCCGGTGATGGAGGGCAAGGGTTGCCTGTTCAAGAAGTTCGCCGGCATCGATGTGTTCGACATCGAACTGGCCGAGCGCGACCCCGACAAGCTGGTCGATATCATTGCCGCCATGGAGCCCACCCTGGGCGGCGTGAACCTGGAGGACATCAAGGCGCCTGAGTGCTTCTACATCGAGAAGAAGCTCAAGGAGCGCATGAACATTCCCGTCTTCCACGATGACCAGCACGGCACGGCCATCATCTCCAGCGCTGCCTTGCTGAACGGCCTGGAACTGGTGGGCAAGGACATCGCCGCGGTCAAGCTGGCCGTGTCCGGCGCGGGCGCGGCGGCGATTGCTTGCCTGGATGTGATGGTGGGCTTGGGCGTCAAGCGCGAGAACATTTTTGTCTGCGACTCCAAGGGCGTGATCCACGCCGAGCGTGAGGATGCCAAGGCCGGCAAGCTGGATGAATCCAAGCAGCGCTACTGCCAGACCACGGCCTCACGCACGCTGGCCGATGTGGTCCATGGCGCCGATGTTTTCCTGGGTTGCTCCGCCGCTGGCGTGCTGACGGCCGAGATGGTCAAGACCATGGCCGCCAGCCCCATCATCCTGGCCCTGGCCAACCCCGAACCCGAGATCCGGCCTGAGCTGGCCAAGGCCGTGCGCCCGGATTGCATCATTGCCACCGGCCGCTCGGACTACCCGAACCAGGTCAACAACGTCCTCTGCTTCCCTTACATCTTCCGCGGTGCCCTGGACTGCGGCGCCAGCAAGATCACGGAAGAAATGAAGCTGGCCTGCGTGCGCGAAATTGCCGCCCTGGCCAAGGCCGAGACCAGCGATGAAGTCGCCGCGGCGTACGCAGGAGAAGAGCTGCACTTCGGCCCAGACTATCTGATCCCCAAGCCCTTCGATGCGCGCCTGATCCTGCGCATCGCGCCGGCCGTGGCTCAGGCTGCGGCCGACTCCGGTGTGGCCGAGCGCCCGATTGCTGACATGGCGGCCTACCGCCAGTCGCTGGAGCGTTACGTCTACCAGACCGGCATGTTCATGCGCCCGGTGTTCACGGCCGCCAAGGCCAACCCGGCGCGCGTGATCTACGCGGAGGGCGAGGATGAACGCGTGCTGCGCGCGGTGCAGGTGGCGCTGGACGAAGGCATCGTCAAGCCGACCCTGATCGGCCGGCCCGAGGTCATCGCCACCCGCATCGAGCGGGCCGGCCTGCGCCTCAAGCTGGGTGAGGATGTGGCCGTCATCGACCCCAACAACGACGCACGCTTCCGCCAGTACTGGGAGGCGTATCACCAGGTCATGGGCCGCCAGGGCGTGACGCCCGACATGGCCAAGGCCGCCGTGCGCCGCTCCGCCACCACCATCGGCGCCCTGGCCATCAAGCTCGGCGATGCCGACGCCATGATCTGCGGCATGGTCGGTCGCTTCGACAACCACCTCGAGCATGTCTCCGATCTGATCGGCCTGAAACCCGGCGCGCGCAATTTCGCCACCATGAATGCGCTGATGCTGGACGAGCACACCCTGTTCCTGACCGACACCTTCGTCAACGACCAGCCCGATGCCGAGCAGCTCGCCGAGATCGCGGCCATGGCTGCCGAGGAGGTGCGTCGCTTCGGCCTGCCGCCCAAGCTGGCCTTTGTGTCGCACTCGATGTTCGGCTCCAGCAAGCGGCCCTCGGCCGTGAAGATGCGCCGTGCGCGTGAGCTCTTCACCCAGCATGCGCCCGATGTCGAGTGCGATGGCGAGATGCATGGCGACGCGGCCCTGTCGGAATCGGTGCGCAACACCTTCTTGCCCGACAGCACGCTCAAGGGCGCGGCCAATCTGCTGGTACTGCCCTCGCTGGATGCGGCCAATATCTTGTTCAATGTGCTCAAGATCACCGCCGGCCAGGGCGTGACGGTGGGCCCCATCCTCTTGGGTTCGGCCGCACCGGTGCACATCCTGACGCCCTCGGCCACGGTGCGCCGCATCGTCAATATGACGGCGCTGGCGGTGGCCGACGTGCTGGCGGCGAAGAGCTGAACGAGGGGGCCGACGCACTGTCGGCCAAGGGCTGAATGCGGCTCGGTGCGTGTAACTCGCTGAAACCCTTGTTCGACGTTTGAGCGGCCACAAATGCGCCGCATAATCAGCCGCTTGTAACTTTATTTCAGCGAGATCTGCCATGTCCCGAGCCACCAAGATCGTTGCCACCCTGGGCCCTGCGTCCTCCTCACCGGAGGTGCTGGAGCGCATGATCCGAGCCGGCGTCGATGTGGTGCGGCTCAATTTCTCGCATGGCAAGGCGCAGGATCACATCGACCGCGCCCGCCTGGTGCGCGAGGCCGCCAAGGCCGCCGGCAAGGAAGTGGCCATCATGGCCGATATGCAGGGCCCCAAGATCCGCGTCGGCAAATTCGAGAACGGCAAGATCGAGTTGGTCAACGGCGAACGTTTCATCCTCGACGCCGACCGCACCGAACTCGGCAATGAAGAAGCCGTGGGCCTCGATTACAAGGAACTGCCGCGCGATGTGAAGCCTGGCGACACCCTCTTGCTCAACGACGGCCTACTGGTGCTGACCGTGGAAGCAGTGCGCGGTGCGGCCGTGCACACCATCGTCAAGCTGGGTGGTGAGCTGTCCAACAACAAGGGCATCAACAAGCAGGGTGGTGGCCTGACCGCGCCGGCCCTGACCGCCAAGGACATGGAGGACATCAAGACCGCGATGAGCTTCCGCTGCGAGTACCTGGCGATCAGCTTCCCCAAGAACGCCACCGACATGGAAATGGCGCGCCAGCTGGCCAATATGGCCGGCGAGGCCTACAGCCACAAGCCCAGCATGATCGCCAAGATCGAGCGCTCGGAGGCCATCCCGCACCTCGAGGCCATCCTCAAGGCCAGCGACGGCATCATGGTGGCGCGCGGCGACCTGGCCGTGGAAGTGGGCAATGCGGCGGTGCCTGCGCTGCAAAAGCGCATGATCAAAATGGCCTTGGCCCTGGACAAGGTGGCCATCACCGCCACGCAGATGATGGAGTCCATGATCGTCAATCCGGTGCCCACGCGCGCCGAGGTGTCGGACGTGGCCAATGCCGTGCTGGACGGCACCGATGCGGTGATGCTGAGCGCCGAGACGGCCGCCGGCAAGTTCCCGGTCGAGACCATCGAGCAGATGGCCGCCATCGCCCTGGAGGCCGAGCGCGCCGAGTTCGTCACCTTGGACACCGACTTTGCCGGTCGCCAGTTCGGCCGCATCGATCAGTCCATCGCCATGGGCGCGCTGTTCACCGCCCACCACCTGGGCTGCAAGGCCATCCTGGCACTGACCGAATCGGGCTCCACCGCGCTGTGGATGAGCCGCCACCGCATCCAGGTGCCGATCTACGCCCTGACCACCCAGGAAATCAGCCAGCGCAAGATGACGCTGTACCGCAATGTGCGGCCGCTGCTGATGCCCAAGTTTGAGGACCGCGACACCGCGCTGGCTGCGGCCGAGAAAATCCTCGTCGACAAGGGTGTGCTGATGCCGGGCGACACCTATGCCATCACTTGCGGTGAGCCCATGGGCTATCCCGGTGGCACGAATATGCTGAAGGTGTGCCGCGTCGGCGGCTGAGCCTTGCTTGAAGTGCGGGCCGAGTGCTCGCATGGGTCTGTAAGGTGTGGATGCATGACGCTATGCTGATGCCGCCACCCTTCAGCACCCTTCATGCCTGCTTTGCTGAATCCGATCACTGTTCACTCGCCGCCTCGGCGAGCGTTGCTTTGGCACTTGCTGCCCCTGGTGTCTGGCGCTGTGCCGCTGTTTGCTTGCGCCAATGCTGCGAACAAGCTGGAGCCCTTGAATGTGCCCATCGCCGTTGCCGAAGCCAGCAGCCGGCCCTTCGTGAGGCGCGCGCTGGACGTGATCGGTGCGGCTGCGCGGATCGAGTGGCAAGTCCAGGTGCTGCCATGGGCTCGGGCTTTGCTGATGGCCGAGCGAGGGGAGGTGCTTGTTTTTGGGGTGTCGCGCACGAGAGCGCGGGAGAAGATTCTGGCTTTCAGCGAGCCGATCTTCAACAACCATGTCTGGATGGTGGTGCGGCGCGATCAAGGCTTGGACTACCGCAGCTTGGACGACTTGAAAGGGCGCGTACTTTGCGTCAGTCGGGGCGCCAGTTTCGGCCCGGACTTTGAAGCGGCCAGAGGCCGTGTGTTCCAGATCGAGCCCGTCGATGGCGCCCTGAGCGCTCGCGTGCGCATGCTCATGGCGGGCCGCTGCGATGTCATGCTGACGCCGCACCGAAGCGCTCGACCCTGGTTGGTCGAGCGGCGGCTGCGTGAGCAGTCAGGGTACTCTGCTGCCTTGGCCGTTCTGCCCACGCCGATGTTGGTCGATCCGGTTCACTTTGCGGTATCACGTGAGCATGCATGGGCCTCGGTACTGCCGCGCCTGAACTTGGCCATGCGCCAGGAAGCGATGGCGATGCAGTCCCTGATCAATAGCGATCTCTGAACTGCGCGCAGCTCGTGTTTCGGCTCTGGCGGCGGCGCGATAAAAAGCGCAGTTCCCGCGAGCGTCAGGCCAGCAAGTGCTCGCTATAGTCGGCCCTGACGCTGCCTTCGCGCAGGTCTGCTGTTGGCCACTGGAGTATTCGAATGGTTGCAGGCCTTGGGTCTTTGTGGTTTGCCTTGTTGGCTGGCTATTTGGCAATGGTGTCAGCCGGGCATGCGCAGACGGTCGCGCAGCCGATATCCACTGCGCCGGGGTCCAGTTCGGGCAGCCCAACTGGCTTGGCGGCAGCATCCCCGCCCATCCGCTGGCTCTTGCTGGACTTTGTGCCGTACCACGTGATTGACGGCCCCAAGCAAGGCACAGGTTTGCGAGATCAGTACCTCAGCGCGCTGAGCAAGCGCTTGCCTGAATACCAGCATCAGTTGGAAATCAGCAGCACGGAGCGGATCTTTCAGGCGATGCAAGCCGGGCAGCCCGTGTGCACACTGTCCTTGTTGAAGGTGCCGGAGCGTGAGGCATACACCCGGTTTGCCTCGGAGCCTTATTTTGTGCAGTTGCCGCCGGTCTTGATCGCCCGTCGTGCCTATGCGCCGCCGGGTGGTTGGAAGAAGCGACCGGGCGGTGATGTGTCTCTGGCCGAACTGCTTCGCTCCGGCGAAGTGAAGGTGGGCACCTTGCCCAAACGTCGATATGGGCAGGCGCTGGACGACATCTTGAAGCAAGCACGGGCAGCCCATCCGGACCAGGTTCTGGATTTTGGTGAGTACGGGCTCTTGTCCGGATTGCTGCACACCTTGAGCCGCAAGCGCTTCGATGTGACCCTGGGCTATGCCATCGAAGTGGAGCAGTTGCGCAAGACCCAAACCAGCCCCGCTGATTTTCAGTTCGTGGCTTTGGCTGAGGCGCCGGCCCTGATTCCCACCTATGTCGCTTGCAGCCAAACCGCCTGGGGCAGGCAGGTGATTCAGGCCATTGACCGCGTGACAGGCATGGAGGCCGAAAAATCACGCTTGCGCGAACAGTACGAATCCATGCTGCCCGCTGAAGAGCTCCAGATCTACCGGGCCCGAATGGCGGCGGTCACCGCCGGGCCTGTGTCCAGCCCTTCAAATGTCGCGAGCGAATCTAAAGCTGGGGCGCGAGAAGGCGCGCGCTAGCTGCTTTGGGCGCTTTTGATCAAAGCTGCAATGCGCGGCGTCATGTGTGTCGGCACCAGCTCCACCTCGGTGTGAGCTCGTGCAAAGACGCGGAACAGCTCATCGGTGAAGCCGTGACCGACGTCCACCACGCCTTCGAAGCTGACCTCGGCGCGCTTGAATTGCGGCAGTCGGGCGGCCACGCGGCGCGCCTGGGCGCGTGAATCCAGGGCCTGGCCGGGGCCGGCCAGCAGGCGCAGATTGATGGTGGTGCGGTCGAATTCGATGCCGTCGCCAGCCAGGCTCCAAGTCTCCATCACCTGGTCCAGGGTGCGCTTGGTGTCCAGGGCAATGGCCATGTAAATGGAGCTGCCCTGGCGCGGCATGGGGCGGCCCGGCTGCCAGCCGGTGCTCTCCCAGGCGCGGCGCTGGAAGGCGGTGCCATTGGCATGGATGTCGAAGACATCGGCCAGCTGCGAGCTGAAGAACAAGCCGCGGCCGGTGTGCATCTCGGGCTGGCTGGTCAGCCGTCCCTTGCTCAGCTCCAGCATGGCGTGTTGTGCATCGGCGATGTCGAAGGCCGAGCAGATCTTGTCGAACACGCCGCAGCCATCGTCGGACACCAGCAGTTGCACATGGCTGGGTGTCTGACGCAGCGAGACGGTGACGCTGCTGCCGCCGCTGTGGTCGGCCGCGTTGTTGACCAGCTCGGTGAAGCCGTGCTGAACCATGCGAGCCACATGAGTCGGCAGCTCGAAGTGGGGCGCGAAGTCGCGCTGCCAGGGGATGTCTTCCTGCAGGCCATGCAAGGTGTAGGAGCGCGCCACCTGGCGCAGCAGTCCCGGGCCGTAGACAGGGCGGCGGCTGCTGCCCGAGCGCACCAGCCAATGGGCATCGACCAAGCGGCGCAGCGCACTCAGGGCCGAGCGGTGGCTGGCGCCGGTGCGTTCCTCCAGATGCTGAGCCAGGTCGTGCGAGTGTTCGCGCGCGGCGGCGGTGATCCAGAGGGTCAGCTGGTCAATGGCAAGTCGTGTCATGCGTGGGGCTCCATGCTGGGTAGTCTGACCCGGGTTGCCCCCCGTGAAGGCGTGAAAAATGGGGCACAGTGAGCCTAAATGCTTGTCAACATTGACACAAGCGAGCCTGCCCGGGCTGTCGTTTCATGGCGCGCCGCTAGAATCCGCGCCAGTTACAACGCGGTTACATGGCCCGCTTCGTCATCAATCGACGGATGATGGGTCGGTAGGCTGCGTCAATCGGATTTCAAACTCCCGGAGAACTTCCATGGCTCTCGTTTCTATGCGCCAACTGCTGGACCATGCCGCCGAACACGGCTATGGCATCCCGGCTTTCAACGTCAACAACCTCGAGCAAGTCCAGGCCGTGATGTCTGCCGCCGACGAGGTCGGCGCGCCGGTGATCCTGCAGGCCAGCGCCGGCGCCCGCAAGTACGCCGGCGAGCCCTTCATCAAGCACCTGATCCAGGCTGCGGCTGAGATGTACCCCCACGTTCCCTTGGTGATGCACCAGGACCACGGCACCAGCCCCAAGATCTGCCAGGGCGCCATCGATCTGGGCTTCGGCTCGGTGATGATGGACGGCTCCTTGATGGAAGATGGCAAGACGCCTTCGTCCTTTGAGTACAACATGGACGTGACCCGCCGCGTCGTCGAGATGGCGCACAAGGTCGGCGTCACGGTCGAGGGCGAGCTGGGCTGCCTGGGCAATCTGGAAACCGGTGATGCCGGCGAGGAAGACGGCATCGGCGCCGTCGGCAAGCTGGACCACAGCCAGATGCTGACCGACCCGGAAGAAGCCGCCACCTTTGTCAAGGCCACCCAGCTGGATGCGTTGGCCATCGCCATCGGCACCAGCCACGGCGCCTACAAGTTCAGCCGCAAGCCCACTGGTGACATCCTGGCCATCAGCCGCGTCAAGGAGATCCACGCCCGCATTCCCAACACCCACCTGGTGATGCACGGCTCCTCGAGCGTGCCGCAAGAGCTGCTGGCCATCATCAACCAGTACGGCGGCCAGATGAAGGAAACCTTCGGCGTGCCGATCGAAGAGATCCAAGAGGCCATCAAGCATGGCGTTCGCAAGATCAATATCGACACCGACATCCGCCTGGCCATGACCGGCGCGGTGCGCAAGTTCCTGTTCGAGAACCCTGACAAGTTCGATGCCCGCGAGTGGCTCAAGCCGGCCCGTGAAGCCGCCAAGGCGGTGTGCAAGCAGCGTTATCTGGAGTTCGGTTGCGAAGGCCAGGCCGGCAAGATCCAGCCGCGCACGCTGGTGGACATTGCTGCGGCCTATGCCCGCGGCGAGCTGAACCAGATCGTTCAGTAAGCAAGACCCAGGACGCCTTTTCGGTCTTTGGCCCGCCGGGTTCGCGCCCGGCGGGCCTTTGTGTTTTTGAATGCCGCCTAAAATCCTGGGCAACATTTTCCGGATGCCCACCATGACCGCTGCCTTGCTGAACTCGACCCTCACCTCCTTGCCCCTGATCGCGCGCGGCAAGGTGCGCGAAAACTATGCGGTGGGCGAGGACCGCATCCTGATGATCGCCAGCGACCGCATCTCGGCCTACGACGTCATCATGGGCGAGCCCATCCCGGGCAAGGGCGAGTTGCTGACCCAGATGGCCCTGTTCTGGTTCGAGAAGCTCGATGGCATCGTGCCCAACCACCTGACCGGCGATGATCCGCTGTCGGTGGTGACGGCCGAGGAGCAAGCCCAGGTGCGCGGCCGTTCCATGCTGGTCAAGCGCCTCAAGCCCCTGCCGGTCGAGGCCGTGGTGCGCGGCTATCTGGCCGGCAGTGGCTGGGCCGAGTACAAGACGAATGGCCAGGTCTGCGGCGTGCAACTGCCGGCCGGCCTGAAGAACGCTTCCAAGCTGCCCGCGCCCATCTTCACCCCGGCCACCAAGGCCGAGATGGGCGACCACGACGAGAACATCAGCTTTGACAAGATGGTCGACATCATCGGCCTGGACCTCGCGACCCGGGTGCGCGACATCTCCATCCAGCTCTACCAGCGTGCTGCCGATTACGCGCTGACCAAGGGCATCATCATTGCCGATACGAAATTCGAGTTCGGCCTCGATGCCGACGGCACCCTGACCCTGATGGACGAGGTGCTGACGCCCGACTCCTCGCGCTACTGGCCGGTGGAGAGCTATGCCGAAGGCATCAACCCGCCCAGCTACGACAAGCAGTTCTTGCGCGACTGGTTGGAGGCGGCGGAGGTCGACGGCAAGCCCTGGGGCAAGACCGCGCCGGCGCCCAGTCTGCCCGCTGCCGTGATCGAGCACACCACGGCCAAATACCGCGAGGCGCTGCAGCGCCTGACCCAGTCATGAGCAGCAGCAAGGGCAGCAGCCGGCCTGCCGCCAAGCGTGCGCCTCGGGCCGCGCCCGAGGCCATCAAGAACCGCTTGTTGAGCCGGGTCGAGGCGGAGATCGCTGCCGCGACCCACCAAACCCAGTCGGCCTGCGCCCGCGCGCGTCGGGCCTTGCTGCTGGCCCGCCATGGCCGCTTGGAACAGGCCCGCAGCGAGCTGACCGGCCTGCATCAGCTGGCCTTCCAGCACCCTCATCCCGAACTCGGCGCCTGGCTGCATTTCGCCGAGGGGCTGATGAGTTACTACACCGACTTCAGCAGCTCGGCCCACGAGAAGATCGCGCGCGCTCAGCAGATCGCCCGGGCCGCCAGCCTGCCGGCGCTGGAGGCTCTGTGTGCGGCCTGGTTGGCCCAGCTGGCCTATGTGCGCCATGCCTCCGAGGAGATGCTGCGCCAGGCCGAACTCTGCGACCGCCTGGCCGCTCCCGATGACCATGGCGCGCGTTACCGCCTGTGCACCGTCATGGGCCTGGCCCATCAGTACGCCGATCTCAATGAGCCGGCGCAAGCCTGGTTCTCGCAGGCACGCCGCCATGCCTTGATCGATGGCGATGACGCGTCCGTCTCGGCCCTGATGTACAACATGGCGGAAATGCGCACGGCGCAGGCGCGCCGCGCCAGTCTGGTCGCGGCCTTGGCCGCCGTCTCGGGCGGGCAGGGGCTGCTACTCGGGGCCGATTCCATCAAGCATTACGACGCGGCCATGGGCGGCTCGGTGATGCCTGACCTGACGCCGCTGCTGCGTGCCCAGATCCTGGTGGTCGAGGGCGATTTCGCTCAGGCGCTGGCGCTGTACGAGGCCCATCTCCCGCAAGCCATGGCCAGCGGCCTGGCGCGTTTGGGCAGCAGCCTGCTGGCAGATCTGGCCTGGTGCCGGGTCAATCTGGGCCAGGCGGACCATGGTTTGCTGCAGGCGCGCGAGTCCGAATTCGAACTCGATGCGCATTGCGATGTCGATGACCGCGCCGCCACGCACAGCCGCCTCGCGCAGGTCTATGCCGCACTGGGTCAGACCGAGGCAGCCGCTCAGCACGCCGCCCTGGCGCAAGCGGAATGGCAAGAGTTCGCGGTTCAGCAGGCCGCTTGGGCCGGGCAGCTGCGGGCCACGGCGATTCAGCCCCGCTGATGGGCTAAGGGGCTGGCGGCCGCGCCGCCGGCCTCAGAACAAGGCCATGCTGAGCTTGCGGCGGTATTGGTCCAGCAGCGGGTCGCTGGGCGGCACGACGGCGCGGCCGGCCAGTTCCAGGGTGCTCTTGGTTTCATGGGCCGCAGGCTTGGGGGCCGGCTTGCTCAGCAGTTCCAGGATGGCCACATAAGTCTTGCGCGCCAGCTCGCCATTCCAGCTCTTGTCGCGCATGATGATTTCGAGCAACTCGTCCATGGCTTCGGTGAAGCTCTGGTTTGCCAGCATGCCCTGGGCCAGGGCGTAGCGGGATTCAAAGTCACGCTTGTTGCTGGCGATGGCCGCTTGCAGGGCGGTCACGTCGAGGCCGGCAGCGCTGCGCTCGCAGGCTTGCAGCCATAGGCCCAGGGCGGCGAAGCGGGCATGCGGGGTGATGGTGTCCGCCGCGCGGGCCGCCACCGGGGCAAATGCCGCTTGCGCATCGGCCAGCAAGCCGAGTTCCAGCAATGCACGCACATAGTCGAAGCGCGCCTGCTCATTGGCCGGGTCGGTCTCGACCGCCGCCTGCAGCTTGACCAGGGCCGATTCCAGATCGCCCTCGGCCATCAATTCCTCGGCCTCGGCCACTTCTTCCTGGGCTTCCAGCATCTCGCCGCTGGGCACATGCTTGTCCAGGAATTCGCGGATTTGGGCCTCGGGAACCGCGCCGACGAAGCCGTCCACCGGCTGGCCGCCGGCGAACATCACGCAAAAGGGAATGCTGCGCACGCCGAACATCTGGCTCAGCTGGCTGGCGATCTCGGGCACCTCGTCGCTGTTCAGCTTGGCCAGTTTGAAGCGGCCGGCATAGGCCACTTCGAGCTTTTCCAGCACCGGGCCCAGGGTCTTGCAGGGGCCGCACCAGGGCGCCCAGATGTCCAGCAGGACCGGCTGTTGCATCGAACCCTGGATCAGTTCGGCTTCAAAATTCTGTAGGTTGATGTCGATCATGGTCGAGTGTCGGTGTCGATGATGCGCTGCAATTGCGCGGGGTGGGGCGGGCCTGCAAAGCCAGGAGCCAGCTGCCAGATGGCGCCGGCCGCCTACAATTCAAGGTTTCCCAAGCCATGGAGCGAGTCGTGCAGCATCATCAACCGTCAACGAGCGCAGCACCCCTGGTTGGCGTGGTGATGGGTTCCAGCAGCGACTGGGACACCATGAAGCACGCTGCTGACATTCTCGCCGAGTTCGGCATTGCCTTCGAGGCCAAGGTCGTGTCGGCGCACCGCATGCCGGACGATATGTTCGCCTATGCCGAGAGCGCGGCGGGCCGCGGCCTGCAAGCCATCATTGCCGGTGCCGGCGGCGCTGCTCATTTGCCGGGCATGCTGGCCGCCAAGACGCCCCTGCCGGTGCTCGGCGTGCCCGTGGCCAGCCGCCATCTGCAAGGCGTCGATTCCCTGCATTCCATCGTCCAGATGCCCAAGGGCATCCCGGTCGCCACCTTCGCCATCGGCACGGCCGGTGCCGGCAATGCCGCTCTGTTCGCCGTGGCCATGCTCGCCAACCACAACCCGGCCCTGCGCGCCCAGCTGGACGCCTTCCGCGCCCGTCAGACCGAAGTCGCACGGGCCATGAGCAAGGACCTGGTCTGATGTCGGCGGCCGCTCTGAAACCTTTGTTGCCCGGAGAAGCCACGCTGGGCGTGATGGGCGGCGGCCAGCTGGGCCGCATGTTTGTTCATGCCGCGCAAAGCCTCGGTTATCGCACCGTGGTCTTGGACCCGGACGCCGACAGCCCGGCCGGTCAGGTGGCCCATGAGCACATCCGTGCCGGCTATCTCGACGAGGCCGGTCTGACGCGCTTGGCCGAAGTGGCCGATGCCATCACCACCGAATTTGAGAACGTGCCAGCCCAGGCCCTGGAGCAACTGGCCGCGCGGCGCTTCGTCGCGCCGGCTGGTGCATCCGTGGCTTATTGCCAGGACCGCGCCGCCGAGAAAGCGCATTTCGGTGCCAGCGGCGTCGCCTGCGCGCCTTATGCGGTGATCGAGAGCGCGGCTGATCTGGCCGCGGTGGCTGACAGCCTGCTGCCCGGCATCCTCAAGACCAGCCGCATGGGTTACGACGGCAAGGGCCAGATCCGCGTGCGCAACCGCGCCGAGCTGCAAGCCGGCTGGGACGAGCTCAAACAGATGCCCTGCGTGCTGGAGCAGATGCTGCCGCTGGCGCTCGAGCTTTCGGTGCTGAGCGCCCGCGGCGCCGATGGCACGGTGGTGCAGTTCCCGGTGCAGCAGAACCTGCACCGCGACGGCATCCTGGCCATCACGCAAGTGCCGGCGCCCTCGGTCAGCGAGGCCTTGCAGCAGCAGGCCCTGGCCTCGGCCGCCCGCATTGCCACCGAGATGGGCTATGTCGGCGTGCTCTGCGTTGAGTTTTTTGTGCTGCAAGACGGCTCCCTGGTCGTCAACGAGATGGCGCCGCGCCCGCACAACTCGGGCCACTACACGATGAACGCCTGCGATGTCTCGCAGTTCGATCTCCAGGTCCGTGCCATGGCCCGCCTGCCGCTGCGCACGCCGCGCCTGCATTCGCCGACCGTGATGCTCAATTTGCTGGGCGACTTGTGGTTTGACGCTTCGGGCGCCGAACGCACGCCGGCTTGGGATGCCGTGTTGGCCTTGCCTGGCACCCATCTTCATCTGTACGGCAAGACCAGCGCACGCCCTGGCCGCAAGATGGGCCACCTCAACATCACGGCCGCCACCGCGGCCGAGGCGGAGCGCCTGGCGCGCGAAGCCGCGGGCCTGCTGGGCTTGCCCCAGGACTGGTGAGCGACACCGCCATGTTGCTCGACGCCCGCCAGCCCGATGCCATCGCCGCCGCAGCCGCCCGCTTGGCTGCGGGCGAGTTGCTGGCGCTGCCGACCGAGACGGTGTACGGCCTCGGTGCGCGTGCCGACGACGACGCGGCCGTGGCCAAGATCTTTGCGGCCAAGGGCCGGCCGGCTGACCATCCCCTGATCGTCCACGTCGCCGATGCGGCCGATGCTGAATTGTTTGCGGCCGAACTGCCCGCGGTGGCGCGGCGCTTGATGGCGGCCTTCTGGCCCGGTCCCTTGACCGTGATCGTGCCGCGCAAGCCCGGCGTGGGCGCGGCCGCAGCCGGCGGGCAGGACACCATCGGCCTGCGTTGCCCGGCCCACCCGGTGGCGCGCGAGCTGCTGATCGCCGCCCGCGCCCTGGGCGTGGCCGGTGTGGCCGCCCCCAGCGCCAACCGTTTCGGCCGGGTCAGCCCGACCCAGGCCCGCCATGTGGTCGATGAATTCGAGCCCGGCCTGTGGGTGCTGGACGGCGGCGACTGCGAGGTCGGCATCGAATCGAGCATTGTCGACTGCAGCCGCGCCCATCCGGTGCTGCTGCGCCCCGGCGTGCTGACTCCGGACGAGATCGAAGCCGCGGCCGGTGAGCCTTTGCGGGCACCGGACGCGCAAGCGCCGCGCGCCTCGGGCACCCTGGTCGCGCATTACGCGCCCCGGGCGGTCGTGCGCCTGTACGCCGCCGAAGCCCTGCGTCTGGCCCTGGCCGAAAGCACGGTCCAAGAGCGCCCCGTCGGGGGGCTGGCGGTATATTCGCGGTCGGTCGAGGTGCCGGCCGGCTTGCTGGCCCGACGCATGCCGGAGCAGGCCCGGGCGGCTGCGCATGAGTTGTTTGCGGTGCTGCGGGAGTTGGATGCCGCCGGTGCGAGCGAAATCTGGATTGAGTTGCCGCCTGCGGGCAGCGCCTGGGACGGGGTCAGGGATCGCCTGAGCCGTGCCGCCGCTGCCTTTGTCGGACCTTGAGGTTTGTGGTCGGTGTTTGGCAGAAGGCCAGCACGACCCTTGAGAGTTTCTTTGCTTGGAGTGTTCATGAAGAGTTGCAAAACGGGCGCAGGTCGCGACGTTCGCCAAGGTCGCGCCTGGATGGCGACGCTGGCCCTGGCCGCCGTGGCTGTGCTGTCGGGCTGCGGGGGCGGTACCCAGCAGATCGAGCCTTTCGCCCCAACCCGCATCATGGCTTTGGGCGATGAGACCAGCGTCATCACCGCCGCCGGCAAGAAGTACAGCGTCAACGCGCTCGATGCCACCACCGGCCTGCTGGCCTGCGCGAGCAACCCGAACTGGGTGCAGATCGTTGCCGCCAACTTCGGCATGGTCTTCAAGGAATGCAACCCGACCAATATCGCCAACCCGACGGCCCTGATGTATGCGGCCCCCGGCGCAAAGGTCGCCGACGTGCGCGCCCGCATCGACGCCCAGTTCACCAATGGCGGTTTTGGTCCCAAGGATCTGGTCACCTTGATGGTGGGCAGCAATGACGTGCTGGAGCTCTATGCCCAGTACCCAGCGCAGAGCCGCGACAGCCTGCTGGCCGAAGCGCGTGCGCGCGGCAAGCTGCTGGCGCAGCAGGTGAACCGCATCGGCCTGGCCAACGGCCGCATCGTCGTGGTCCAGGTGCCTGATATGGGCTTGACGCCCTTTGCCATCAAAGAAGCAGCGGCCAAGCCAGGCACCCTGGACCGCGCCAAGTTCCTGTCGGAGCTGACCAGCGAGCTGAACCTGGAAATGACGCTCAATCTGGTCAACGACGGCCGTTTGATCGGCCTGGTCATGACCAACGATGACCGCAGCGGCGGCATCCAGACCATCGTCAAATACCCTGGCGGTTTCGGTTTTGCCAATGTGGTGGCTGCGTCCTGCCAGAGCACCGTGGCCATCACCGAGTGCACGCCCAAGACTCTGGTCACCGACGCCTCGGCCGACACCTGGCTGTGGGCCAGCGACACCCAGCTCGGCCCGGCCGGCCAGCAACGGTTGGGCTCCCTGGCGCTGACCCGGGCGCGCAACAACCCCTTCTGATCGGCAGCCGAAGCTGCGTTGTCGCACTCGCCGGGCCGCGCAAGCGCCCCGGCGTTTGTTTTTGCGCGCGCCTCTGGCTGGCTTTGCTCCCGAACCCCGCAGCTACACTTCCGCCATGACCGTGTTGTTGGCCTTAGACAGTTCCACCGAAACCATGGCCCTGGCCCTCAGCAGCCCGGCGGGCCGCTGGGTTTTCGAGGCCGAAGGAGGCCCGCAGGCCTCGGCTCGCCTGGTGCCGGAAGCCCAGGCCTTGCTGGCTTCGGCGGGCCTGCGTTTGGCTGATGTTGACGCCATCGGCTTTGGCCGCGGCCCGGGTGCTTTCACCGGCTTGCGCGCGGCCTGTGCCGTGGTCCAAGGCCTGGCCTTTGCGCTGGGCAAGCCGGTGCTGTCTCTGTGCAGCCTGGAACTGGTGGCCGAGGATGCGCGCCAGCAGGCCGAGGCCGAGGGGCAGCCTTTGCTTGGCGAGATCTGGGTGGCCATGGACGCCCGCATGAATGAAATCTATGCCGCCGCCTTGCGCTGGGATGGCCAGCAATGGCGGGTTCGGCAGGCGCCGGCGCTGTATGCCCCGGCCAGCCTGCTGGCGCATTGGGAGCGGCCCGAGGCCGTGGCCGGCTCGGCTTTGCAGGTCTTTGCTGAAGCCCTGGCGCCGGCCTTGGAAGGCGTGCGCCAATGGCCGCGCTGCCAGTCGCGCGCGCAGGCCTTGGCGTCGCTGGCGGCCCAAGCCTTTGCACGCGGCGAGCTGCTTGATGCCGCCGAAGCCATGCCGGTCTATGTGCGCGACAAGGTGGCCCAAACCACGGCCGAACGCATGGCCGCCAAAGCCGCGGCCGGGAGCGCCGCATGAGCGCCTGCCCGCAGGACCAGCGCGAACTCGTGCCCGAGGCCCAGCTGCGCGCCATGCGCAGCAGCGATGTGCCGGCCGTGCTGGCCATCGAGCGTCTGGCCTACGAACTGCCCTGGACCGAGGGTAACT
The DNA here is from genome assembly GCF_025717675.1 of Paucibacter sp. DJ2R-2. Classification (GTDB taxonomy): domain Bacteria; phylum Pseudomonadota; class Gammaproteobacteria; order Burkholderiales; family Burkholderiaceae_C; genus Paucibacter_A. Next base: position 665,081 of record NZ_JAJIRT010000001.1, on the reverse strand, counting down.
TCATTGATTCCTTGGCTGCTGGCTACAGCGCCCTCGTGCTGCAGGCGGCCGACGGTGCCGTACTCGGCTATTGCTTGGCTATGCAGGGCTTTGGCGAGGTCCATCTGCTCAATATCGCGGTCGACCCGGTCTGTCAGGGCCGCGGCCTGGCGCGCCGCATGTTGGCGGCGCTGGCCCAGCTCTGCCGTGAGCGCAAATGCCCGCAGCTCTGGCTGGAAGTGCGCGTCAGCAACCAGCGCGCCCGCGAGGTCTACCTGCAATACGGCTTTCGTGAGGTGGGCTTGCGCCCGGCCTATTACCCGGTCTTGCAGGGCGCGCGCGAGGATGCCGTGTTGATGAGCCTCGATGTGCTGGAGGCGCAGCAGCCATGAGCTGGGATGCACGCCAGACCGCCATGCTCGCGGCCATAGGCCTGCGGGTCTGGCCGCGTGCCCGGGCTGCTGAGCTTGAGTCGCAAGAGCTGGTCGAGGCCGATGTGGCCGTGGCTGAAGCCGTGGTGCCAAGGCCCGTCCAACCCCAACCCGCCCCCGCCATGCGGTCCGCTGCCAGCGCAGCCGCGCCTCTTGTGCCCAAGCCGCCATCAGCGCCCGTGCCCGCCGCCGCACCGCGCCCGGCTCTGCCTGCCGGCGCCCGCGAGCAAGCCCTGGCCGGCTTCGACTGGACCGAGTTGCGCTACGAAGCCGCCGAGTGCCAGGCTTGCCGCCTGTGCCAGGGCCGGCGCGGCCATGTGTTCGGCGCCGGCGAGGAGGCGGCCGATTGGCTGATCGTGGCCGACCCGTCGGGCGAAGGCGAAGACCCCGCCCAAGCTTTTGGTGGCGAGGCTGCGGCCTTGCTGGCCAATATGCTGCGAGCTCTCAAGCTGGACCCGGCGCCGGCCTTGGGCCGCGCCGCGGCGGCGCCGGTCGAGCGAGCCCGTCAGGCCTATATCAGCCTGCCGCTGAAATGCCGGCCGGCGGCCGGCCGCGCACCGGGGCCGGAGGAATTGCAGCAATGCCGCCCCATCCTGGCGCGCCAGGTGGCCTTGTTGCAGCCGCGTGTGATCGTCGCCCTGGGTCGGGCCTCGGCCCAGGCCTTGCTGGGCAGCGATGAGCCTCTGGGTCGTCTGCGTGGCCGCGTCCATCGCCACCAGGGCATTCCGGTGGTGGTCAGCTATGGCCTGGACTACCTGCTGCGCAGCCCGGCCGACAAGGCCGGCGCCTGGGCCGACCTCTGTCTGGCGCTGGAGTCGATCAAGGCCGGCTCATGAACGACGCGACCCTGCCGCCTCAGCCTGCCGAGCTGGGCTGGGACGAGCTGCCCTGTGCTGCCAGCCTGATCGGGCCCCAGGCCCAGCTTTTGCAGGCCAATGCCGCCTGGCATGCCCTCCATCCAGCCTTTGCCTTGGAGGCGACTTGGCTGCAGGCCTTTGCTGCGGCCGAGCGAGAGCAACTGAGCCAGCTCCTGGGTCGTGCGCAGGATTTCGAACTGCTCTTGCCCGGCCATGGCAGATTGCCCGACCTGACCTGCCGGGCCCGCTGGCTGAGCGCCCGCCAGGCCTTCGCTTGCCTCTGGCACGATGTCTCGGCCCAGCGCCGCCAGGAGCAGGCGGCACAAGCCCAGTCCCAGGCCCTGGCCTTGCAAGCCAGCCAGATGCGCTTGCTGGCCGACAACGTGCCGGCCCTGCTGGCTTTCTACGACGCCCAGACCTTCCGCTGCCATTTCGCCAACCGCCAGTACGCCCAGGCCTTCGGTCTGGACGAGCAGAGCATTCTTGGCCGCAGCTTCAGCGAGGTGATCGGGGCCGACGCCCGGCTGCTGATCCAGCCTCAGGTGGATCGCCTGCTGCGCGAGCGGGTGACCGTCAGTTATGAGCGTTATCTGCCTGGCAGCGACCCGGCGCGTAGCGAGGATGGGCGCTGGGTCGAGGTCAGCCTGATCCCGCATCTGGTCGATGGCGCTGCCGCCCAGGCCTGCTTCGTGATGATCAATGACATCACCCGGCACCGCGTGGCCGAGATTGCCGCGCGCGAGTCCGAGGCGCGGCTGCAGAAGTTCATGCAGGCTTCGGTCGAGGGCATTCTGTTTCACCGCCAGGGCCAGATCAGCGACGCCAACCCGCCGCTGTGCCGCCTGCTGGGCTATGGCCTGGACGAGATGGTGGGGCGTGCGGCGCTGGATTTCGTCGTCGATGATTTGCGCGAGCAAGCCGCCCACGTGATGGCCGAGCGGCGCGAGCTCAGCTATGAGTCGGCCCTGCTGCACCGCGACGGCTCGCGCATCCCGGTCGAGCTGATCGTGCGCACGCTGGAGTCGCAAGGCGAACAGCTGCGCATGACCATCGTGCGTGACATCCGCGACCGCCTGGCCGCCCAGGCCCGCATCCAGCATCTGGCCCACCACGATGCCCTGACCGGCTTGCTCAACCGCGCGGCCTTCATGGAACAGCTGGGCCCGGCCCTGCAACTGGCCGAGAGCCGCGAGCGGCGCCTGGCCCTGCTTTTCATCGACCTGGACAACTTCAAGCGCGTCAACGATTCGCTCGGCCATCTCGAAGGCGACAAGGTGCTGACCACCGTGGCCGAGCGCATCACCGACTGCCTGCGCTCCACCGATCTGGTGGCCCGCTTCGGCGGCGACGAGTTCGTCATCCTGCTGCGCGACATCGCCAGCCGCGAGGATGTGATGGTGGTGCTGATGGCGCTGCTGGCCGTGGTCGAGGTGCCGGTGCTGGCCGATGGCTGCCGCTTGTGCGTCACGCCCTCGATCGGCGTGGCCATGTTCCCCGAGCATGGTGGCCGGCCCGAGGAGCTGATCCAGCATGCCGATATGGCCATGTACCAGGCCAAGGCCGACGGGCGTGCCAACTACCAGTTCTTCGATGCCGAACTGGCTCGCCATGCCTACTCCGACCTGGTGCTGGAGAGCGAGCTCGCGCAAGGCCTGGAGCGCGGCGAGTTCGAGCTCTTCTTCCAGCCCCAGGTGGCCGCCTTGGGCGGCGAGCAGGGCGGGGCGCTGATTGGTGCCGAGGCCTTGCTGCGCTGGCGCCACCCCACGCGCGGCTTGCTTGGCCCCGATGCCTTCATCGACGTGGCCGAACGCCACCGCCTGATGCTCAAGCTCGGCGAATGGGTGCTGCGCGCGGCGGCCCTGCAGGCGCGCGACTGGCGCGAGCGCGGCGTGGCAGCGGTGCCGATTGCCGTCAACCTCTCGCGCATGCAGTTCCGCCTTGAGGGCTTTGGTGCCGCGGTGGCGCGGGTGCTGGACGAGGTGGGCATTGCCGGCGAATGTCTGGAGCTGGAGTTGACCGAGCGCATGCTGATGGATGAGATCGCCAGTGCGCCGGCCACCTTGACGGCGCTGCGGGCCCTAGGCCTGGGCGTGTCGGTCGACGACTTCGGTACCGGCTACACCTCGCTCGCTCACCTGACCCAGCTGCCCCTGGACAAGCTCAAGATCGACCAGAGCTTTGTTGCCAAGCTGCCCGAAGACGGCGGTGCCGCGGCCATCACCCGGGCCATCATCCAGATGGCGCGCGGCCTGGGCCTGCATGTCAGCGCCGAGGGCGTGCGCACGCCGGCACAGCGCCGCCTGTTGGCCGACTGGGGCTGCGATGAGCTTCAGGGTGAGCTGATCGGCCCGCCCATGTCCGCCGCCGATTTTGAGCAATGGCTGCAGCAGCGCAGCAGCGCATTCCCATGACCGATGATTCTTCCCAAGCAAGCCCGCTGAGCGAGCGCCTTGCTGCCGAGATCCACGCAGCGGGCGGCTGGCTGCCCTTCGACCGGTTCATGGCCCTGGCCCTGTATGCCCCGGGCCTGGGCTATTACAGCGGCCCCAGCCAGAAATTCGGTCTGATGCCGCAGAGCGGCTCCGACTTTGTCACCGCGCCCGAGCTGAGCCCGCTGTTCGGCCGAGCGCTGGCGGCCCAGGTGGGCCAGGCCCTGCAGGCTTGCAGCTGCGACGAGGTCTGGGAATTCGGTGCCGGTACCGGCGCCCTGGCCGAGCAACTGCTGGGCGCTCTGGGCACGCAGATTCGCCGTTATCGCATCGTCGACCTTTCCGGCACCCTTCGCGCTCGCCAGGCTCAGCGCCTGGCCGCCTGGGGCGACCAGGTCGAGTGGCTGGACCAGCTGCCCGAACAGTTCGACGGCATCGTCGTCGGCAACGAGGTGCTGGATGCCATGCCGGTGCAGCTCTTGGCCTTCGACGGCCAGGCCTGGGCCGAGCGCGGCGTGGTCTGTACGCCCGAGGGCGGCTTTGCCTATGCGGACCGCGCGCAGCCGGGCCTGCAGTTGCCGCTGAGCGAGCCTCCGGTGGGCGCCTTCCCGCCCGGCATGGTCACCGAGACCCACGCCCAGGCCGAGGCTTTTGTCCGCACCCTGGCCCAGCGCCTGCGGCGTGGCGCGGCCTTTCTGATCGACTACGGTTTTCCCGAGCGCGAGTACTACCACCCGCAGCGCCATGGCGGCACCCTGATGTGCCACCACCTGCACCGCAGCGACCCCGATCCTCTGGTTCTGGTGGGCGAGAAAGACATCACCGCCCACATCAACTTCACCGGCATCGCCCTGGCCGGCCAGGACGCCGGCTTCGAGGTGCTGGGCTACACCAGCCAGGCCCATTTCCTCTTGAACTGCGGTCTGGCTGCCCTGCTCGAAAGCGCCAGCGTGGCCGAGCGCAGCATGGCCCATAAGCTGGTGGCCGAGCATGAGATGGGCGAGCTGTTCAAGGTGATCGGCTTTGCGGCAGCAGGCTCGGCGTTTGAGGCGCTGGGTTTTGTGCGGGGGGACCGGTCCCATATGCTGTAAGGAGGGGGGCTTGATGTTGTCGGCCCCGACGCTCCACCGGCAGCCCTCACGCACTTCACTGCTGCTGGCATGATGCCCGCAGTTTTGCTATTCATCTGCCTGCCATGACCAGCCCTCAACCCTTCGCCGCTCAAGCTCGCCGTCACGTCCTGCGGACCTTTGTCACCGGTTTCCTGACTGTGCTGCCCTTGGTGGCCACGCTGGTGCTGCTGGGCTGGGTGATGTCTGTGGTGATGGATTATTTGGGCCCAAAGAGTGTTTTGGGCAACACGCTGGGGCGCTTGGGGCTGCGGCTGACCGAATCGCCTTTTGCCGCATACCTGATCGGCCTGGGCGTGGTGTTGACCTTGGTTTATCTGCTGGGCTTGCTGGTGGAGACACAGTTGCAGCGCCGATTGAAGGCGCAGCTGGAGGGCTTGATTGCGCGCATTCCGGTGATCGGCACGGTCTACGACTTGCTCAAACGCATGATCGAGATGATGTCCAAGCGCGATGAAGCTGGCGTGCGAGCGATGGCGCCGGTGTGGTGCCACTTCGGGGGCGTCAAGCCCGAGGGCGGCGCGCTGGTGCTGGGCTTGTTGTCCAGCCCGGAGCCGGTGGACATTGGCGGCGTTGCCTTCCTCGCGGTGCTGGTGCCCACCGCGCCGGTGCCGGTGGGCGGCGGCCTGTTCTACCTGCCCCAAGACTGGGTGCGCCCGGCCGACATCGGCATGGAAGGCCTGACCAGCTTGTATGTGTCCATGGGCGTGACCACACCCGAGGTGCTGGGCAGCAAGAGGCCTTAACGTCGTTAGTCTGCCTGCTTTGCTCTTGGGCTCTTGTTTCAACGAGCCTTGATTCTTGACCCATCCAGCAAGCCCTGCGGCGGATACACGACCACCGAAGCGCCGGCCGAGAGGCCCTTGCTGACCCAGGCGACTTGCTTGTTGCGCGCTTCCAGTTGCACCTCGCTGAGGTGGGCGCGGCCCCCTTCGACCTTGAACACCGCATGCCGGCCCGGCTCGGCGCCGGGCATGGGGAACACGGCGCTGACGGGCACGAGCAGCGCCCCGTCTTGGCTGCGCGTCATGACTTTGACGGCGACGCGGTAGCCGTCGCCCAGGCCCTGGCGTTGTGCCAAGGGGCTGCTCAGCGCAATCTGCACCTTGACGCGCTGCTCCTCCACGCCCAAGGCCGAAACTTTGGTGAAGGCGCCCGGCTCGACCCGGCTGACCTGGCCGGCCAGCGTGCCCGGCCCGCCCCAGCGCTCGATGCGCACCGGCTGCCCGGCTTTGAGTTGCAGCGCATCGCTGCTCAGCAGCTCGGCCACCACCTCCAGCCGCGCGGTGTCGCCCAGCTCGATCAGCGGCGTGCCCATCGCCACCATGGCCTCGCTGGGCTGCTGCACGCGCAAGACCTGAGCCCCAACCGGCGCGCGCAGCTCGAAGCTGCGGGCCGAGCCCTGGCTCGAACCCGGCTTGTGGGCGCCGAGCGCCGCCCGCGCCTGGGCCAGCTCGTAGCGGGTGATTTGCGCCTCGGCTTGGGCGCTGGCGCGCTCTTGCTGGGCCGCTTGCAGCGCCAGTTGCGCATCGTCTAGATTGGCTTTGGAGATAAAGCCTTGTGCCGCCAGTGATTCGGCTCGGCGCAGTCCATGCTCGGCCTGGGCCAGCGCCACCTGGGCCGCGCCCAGGCGGGCGGCGGCACGCGGCTGGGCGGCGGCCGCGCCATCGGCACGCGCGCTGAGTTCGGCCAGGCTGCGCGCATCCAGCAGCGGCGCCATGCTGGGCTGCAACTGGCCCAGCAAGGCGCCAGCCTGCACCGTGTCGCCTTCTTTCAGCGTGGGCCGCAGCCAGCGGCCGGCCAGCGGGGCCGAGACCTGGTAGCGGTCCAGCACGCGGGTCTTGCCGTCCTCTTCGATGCCGGCCTCGAACAAGCCCGGCTTCGCCTCGGCCAGCTCCACCAGCGTCGGGCGCGGCGCGAAGGCCCAGCCCAGCAGGGCCACCAGCACGGCTGCCGTGCCGGCCAGCATCCACTTCGTTTTCGTCTGCATCGTCTGCTACTCCCTCGTCTTCAAGGCGGCCACCAGATCGAGCTGGTCGATACGCCGCCGCACCACCAGCGCGCTGGCCAGGCCGGCGCCCAACACGGCCAGGCTGGCCCAGGCATAGGTGCGCGGCTGGATCACCACCGGGAACATGAACTGGTCGGATTTCAATGCACCCACCAGACCATGCGTCAGGCCCCAGCCCATCAGCATGCCCAGCGGCAGCGCAATGCCGATCACGATGGCCATCTCGCCCAGCAACAGGCCCGAGACCTCGGCACGCGTGAAGCCCAGCACGCGCAGCGAAGCCAGCTCCCAGCTGCGCTCGGCCAGCGCGATGCGCGCATTGTTGTAGACCACGCCCACCGCGATGACGCTGGCGAACAGCGTCAGGATGGTGCTCATGATGCGCACATTGCGCGCGCTGATGTCCTGCAAATTGCGCACCAAGAGGCTCTTGCTGAAGCTGCCCACCACGCGCGGCAGGGCCTTCAGCGCCCGCAGCAGCTCGCCCTCGTGGCCGCGCTCGGCGATCAGCGCGAATTGCGAAGCCACGTCGCCTTCGCCCAGCAGTCGATTCAGCGCACGGCGTTCGATGTAGGCGTTCAGGCCCATCATTTCGCTCACCGTGGCCTCGAGCGGCAGCTGCAGCGTGCGCACCTGGCCTTCCAGCAGCTCGACCTGCACCAGGTCACCGACGCGCAGGCCCAGCTTTTCGGCCAGCCGGTCGGTCATCACCAGGCCGGTGCTGCTGGGCAAGGCGGCGCGGCCGTCCATATCGACGATGCGGCGCGCCTCGGGCCGCTCGGCCATGCCCTGCAGGCTGCCGCGCTCGCTGCGCGGGCCGTGGATGAATCGCACCGCCACATCGCGGCCCGACTCGGTGCTGAGTACGCCGGGCAGGCGCGCCAGCTCGTGGCGCGCGCTGTCGCTGCCGGCTTCGGCCATCCAGACGGTCACATCCGAGCGCATCGTCACGTTGAACTGTGCATCGACGATGTGGTCGATGGCGTCGCGGAAGAAGTTGCCCAGCACGACGATGGCCACCGCCACCGCGACGCCGGTGATCGACAGCAGGCTGCGCCAAGGCCGGCGCTCCATCTGGCGCAGGATCATGCGCAGCGGCACGCTGCCGCGCACGCCGGGCAGGCGCTCTAGCAGCGCGGCCTTGTAGCGTCCCGGTGCGGCCGGGCGCATCGCCTCGGCCGGCGCCAGGCGCACCGTGGCACCGATGGCATTGAGCGTGCCCGCCACCGCCATGGCCACGCTCACCGCGCCGCTGATCAGCACCAGCGAAGGCTCCAGCACATGCCCATAGCTGCGGAAGCGGAAGAACTCGGCTTACAGGCCCGTCATCATGACGCCCAGCGTCTTGCCCAGCGCGATGCCTAATAGCAGTCCTAAGCTGACAATCACCAGCACCAGCTTCAGGTAGTGCACGGCGATGTTGCGATTGGGGTAGCCCAGGGCTTTCAGCGCCGCCACCTGCTCGCGCTGCGTGGCCACCAGGCGCGACACCACCACGTTCAGCAAAAAGGCCGCCACGCCCAGGAAGATCACCGGCAGCAGCGTGCCCAGCACTTGCTGCTCTTTGATCTCGGCGTCCAGCATCGCGTGTGAGGTCTGGTCCGCGCGGCCATAGGCCTCGCGCCCGCCATAGGGCTGGAGCACCTGGCTCAGCTCGGCGATCACCGCCGCCTCGGAGGCGCCCGGCGCCAGCTTGATTGACACGCGGTTGAAGGCTCCGCGCATATCGTAGGCGCCGGCCAGCTGCTCGCGGTCCAGCCAGACCACGCCGAAGCCGCGCATGTCCGGCAGGCCGCCCAGGCCGGCGAAGATGTATTCGGGTGAGAGCACCCAGCCCACCACCACCAGCTCGCGTTGGCGGCCGTTGATCAGCGCGGTGAGGCGTGTGCCCGGTTCCAGGCCACGGGCTTCGGCAAAGCCGGCGGACAACAGCACCTCGATGGCCCGGGTGCCGGTCGGCTGCTCGCCCAGATCGCGGCCGCGCTGGATGAAGACACGGTTCATGCGCGGCGCACTGCGCGGCTCCAAGCCGATCAGCTGGCCCAGCACCGGGTCATCGACACCGGGCAACTCCAGCCGCACCAGATGCTCGATCCGGGTCTGCACGTCCAGCACGCCGGGCAGCTCGCGCAGCCGTGGCTCCAGGGCCAGCGGCGCGCGCTTGACGCTGGCAAACACATCGGCGAAACGGCCCTCGGCGTAGAAGGCATCGCGCGCCAACGCCAAGGAATCCACCGCCGACAGCGTGGTCAGAAAGCCTCCCATGCCGCAGGCCACCACCAGCGCAATGGTCAGCGCCTGGCTCCACATCAAGCGCAGGTCGCGCAGCAGTTTGCGGTCGAGTGCCCTCATGAGAACAGTTACCAGCTCAGCTCGGAAGGCGAGCGCTTGTGCGCGTTGCGCTCAATGCGCTGGATCGCGCCGTCGCTGAGGTAGATCACGCGGTCCGCCATCGCCGCAATCGCCGCGTTGTGCGTGATCACCACGGCGGTGGTGCCGAGCTCCTTGTTGATGCGCGCGATCACCTCCAGCACCCACTTGCCGGTTTGGTAGTCCAGCGCGCCGGTGGGCTCGTCGCACAGCAGCAGATCGGGCTTCTTGACGATGGCCCGTGCAATCGCCACGCGCTGCTGCTCGCCGCCTGAGAGCTGGGCCGGGAAGTGATCCGCCCGTGGCAACAAACCAACCAGGCCAATGGCCTCGTCCACCGGCATCGGCTGGCTGCAGATGTCGGTGACCAGCGCCACGTTTTCGCGCACGGTCAGGCTGGGGATCAGGTTGTAGAACTGAAAGACGAAGCCCACATGTTCGCGCCGGTAGCGCGTCAGCTCGGCCTCGCTGGCGCCGCTGAGCTGATGCTCGGCAAAGCGCAACTCGCCGGTGCTCGGCACATCCAGCCCGCCCAGGATGTTCAGCAGCGTCGACTTGCCGCTGCCCGAGGCGCCGAGCAGCACGATGAACTCGCCGCGCGCCACGTCCAGATCGACGCTGCGCAGCGCATGCACGGCGGTATCACCGGTGCCGTAGGTCTTGCTGAGGCCACGGGCAAAGAAGACCGGCGGCTCGGCCGAAGGCACTTGTTCTGCTCCCATGCGCCCAGCTTCGCAGCGTGCCGCCAGCAAGGCATTGATAGACATCAAGGCAGCCAGAAAGAGCCGGCGGCGCCGGCCTTGGGCAGCGTGGCAACAGCCTTGTCTTAGGTTTGAAGTTCAGGGCGCATGGCTTCCCGTGCTTCAACCAGGCGCACCGCGCGCTCATTCAGCCGCTTGGCCAGTGCGGTTACCCAGCGCGCGGCCAGGCTGTACATCCCTCAAGTTCAATGCGTCCAACAAACCCGCAGGATTGGTGAGTTATTCGCCCAAGGCCGCCAGCCTCGCCCTCTGCACCGCCCGCCCGATCTCCGGCCCCTTGCGCCCCTCGGCCAGCGCCTGTGCGCTGACGGCGGCCAGGTCCACCGCCTGCACGGCGCGCAGGTCTTGCAGCAGCCGCTCGCGCTGCGGGTAGGGCCGGTCTTCCAGGCCCAGACGGCCGCGGGCGTCGCATTCGCAGGCCCAGAGCATTTGCTCGAAACGCTCGGGGCGGCGCCAGGCGTCGCAGCGCTCCATCAGGCGCAGCCGGGCTTCGGGGCTGAAGCTTTCGCTCTGGTGCACATGGGTGTGTTCGCGTGCGACCAGTTCGGCCAGCTCGCGGCAATCGCTGGGCACGCGCCAGCGTTCGCTCAGGCGCCGCACCAGGGGCAGACTGCGGCTCTCGTGACCGATGTGGCGGGGCAGCACATCGGCGGGGGTCAGGCCCTTGCCCAGGTCGTGGCAGAGGCTGGCGTAGCGCACGGTCAGCGGCGCCTGCTGGCGCGCGCATTGCTGCAGCACCATCAGCACATGGATGCCGGTGTCCACTTCCGGGTGGTGGGCGGGTGGCTGCGGCACGCCGAACAGGGCCTCCAACTCGGGCGCCAGCCGGGCCAGGGCGCCGCAGTCGCGCAGCACTTCGATCATGCGGGCCGGCTGCGCCTCCATCAGGCCTTTGGCGAACTCCTGCCAGACGCGCTCGGCCACCAGGGCGTCGACCTCGCCGGCCGCCACCATCGCGCGCATCAGGGCCAGGGTTTCTGGCGCCACGGTGAAGCCCTCAAAACGGGCGGCGAAGCGGGCCAGGCGCAGGATGCGCACCGGGTCTTCGGCAAAGGCGGGCGAGACATGGCGCAGCACCCGTGCGGCCAGATCGCGCTGGCCGCCGTAGGGGTCGATGATCTGGCCGCTGGCGTCTTGCGCCATGGCATTGATGGTGAGGTCGCGCCGGGCCAGGTCTTGCTCCAAGGTCACATCGGGCGAGGCGTGGAAGGCAAAGCCGTGGTAGCCCGGCGCGGTCTTGCGCTCGGTGCGGGCGAGGGCGTATTCCTCATGCGTCTCGGGGTGCAGAAAGACCGGGAAGTCGCGGCCCACGGCCTGGTAGCCGGCCGCGCGCATGGCGGCCGGGTCGGCGCCGACCACCACCCAGTCGCGGTCCTTGACCGGCCAGCCGAGCAGGGCGTCGCGCACTGCACCGCCGACCAGGTAGGACTTCATCGTCGTCATGGGCACACTCAGGCTTGGGTCCGGTAGGGTTCGTCTTCGGCGATGAAGTCGCGCTCTGCCACGGCGTCGGCCACGAAGGCCTGCACCGCCGGGTGCGCCTCGATGGCCTGAACATAGGCGTTTGCCGCAGCGGACAGTGGCAGGCCGTAGCGGGTAACGCGCATCACCACCGGCGCGAAGTAGGCATCGGCCGCACTGAAGGCGCCGAAGAGGAAGGGCCCGCCGCTGGCGGCCAGGGCCTCGCTCCAGAGCGCATCGATGCGAGCCAGGTCCGCCTTGAGCTTGGGCTCGGTGGCCAGCAGGCGGGCGCCCACGGCCCGCAGTTCCGCATCGATGTTCATCGGGCAGAAGCCACGCAGGGCGCTGAAGCCGGCGTGCATTTCGGCGCAGACGCTGCGGGCGCGGGCGCGCTGGCGCGCATCGCGCGGCCAGATGGCGTGCTCGGGGTGCTGTTCGGCCAGGGTCTCGGTGATGGCCAGCGTGTCCCAGACCACAAAGCCGTCGTCCTCGACCAGCAGCGGCACCTTACCCACCGGGGTCAGTGCCGCCAGGGTCTGGTAAAAGGCCGAGCCGGGGCTGAAGTCAAAGCGCAGCTTCACCTCCTCGAAGGGGATGCCGAAGGCCTTGAGCAGCACCCAGGGCCTCATGGACCAGGAGGAGTAGTTCTTGTTGCCGATGTAGAGCTTCATGGGGTGGGCACTTTCTGAGTGTCGGATGGGGCTTGCGAAAGAACGCTCAGCTTAGCCAGCGTCGCCGCTGAAACTGAAAGCCAGGCCGCTGATATTCATGCATGGGCTTGATGCGCCGTGCGCATCAATGCCGCGCCCTCGTCAGCGCCCCGCCTTCATGCGCCAGGCATCCAGGCGCCCGCAGCCCTGTTGCTCGGGGCGCAGATAGTCGGGCGCCACGGCCGCCATGGCGCTGGGCGTGATGCCCAGCTCGGCCAGACCCGGCAGGGCCGGGCCCGCGGCGCCGGCCACATTGGGCACACGCATGGAGCCCAGGTTGTCGCGCGACATCAGCGGTTCACCGGGCAGCAGCTCCATCATCAGCGCCTGCGCCCAGGCCAGCGGAGCGGGCAGGGGCAGGATGGGGCGCGAGTGGCCGCTCCAGCGGCCGGCCCGGCGCACGATCTCGGCCAGACTCAGCACCTCGGGGCCGGCGATCTCGTAGGTCTGGCCGATGGTCGCCGGGTCGGCGATGCAGCGCCGGATGGCCGCCGCCACATCCTCGACCCAGACCGGCTGAAAGCGCGCCTCGGCGCCGGCCAGCGGCATCAGCGGGAACAAGGCCTGCAGCTTGGCAAACAGATTGACGAAGCGATCGCCGGCGCCGAACACCACCGAGGGGCGCAAGATGCTGAGGTCCAGATCGGGTGAGGTCTGCAGCACCGCCTCGCCACCGGCCTTGGAGCGCAGATAACGCGAAGGGCCCTCGGTCTGCCCGTCCACCGTGGCGCCCACGCCCAGGGCGCTGATGTTGATCAGGCGGCGCACGCCCGTCGCCCGGCAAGCGGCCGCAATCTGGCGCGGCAGCTGCACATGGTTGCGCTGGAACTGGGCCTCATTGCCCTGCAGGATGGCGATCAGATTGACCACCACCTCATGGCCGGCCACCAGCGCTTGCAGGGTTTCGGGCCGGTGCACATCGGCCTGCAACACCGTCAGGCCGGGCAGGCTCTGGATGGCTTGCAAGCCCGGTGCATGGCCCAGGCGTCGCGTCGGCACGGTGATGCGGGCGCGTCCGCCGTGGGCTTGCACCAGCTGTTCGCACAGGGAGCGGCCGATGAAACCGCTGCCGCCCAGGATCAGGACGGACGGTTCGCTGGATGGGCGGGTGGGCATCATGGCTGGGGCTGCTCCTCGGGGACGATGTCGGTGCCTGCGCTGCGCGGGCCGATGCTGCGGCCCAGGCGGGACTTGAGGCTGCTGGCCTCGGGGCCCAGGCCCAGCAGCTGGGCATAGACGGCGCTGTTGGTCAGCACCTTCTTCACATAGTCGCGGGTTTCGATGAAGGGCACGTTTTCGGCCCAGATGGCCGCCTCCAGCACAGGGCCATCGCGCCAGCGGCGCGGGCGGCCGGGGCCGGCGTTGTATGCGGCCGCAGCCATGGCGTAGGAGCCGCCGAAGTCGTCGAGCACCAGCTTCAGGTAGTGGGTGCCGATGCGCAGATTGAAGTCTTGCGTCTTCATCAGCTCGGGGCTGTAGCTGAGGCCAGCCTTCTTGGCCGTCCAGCGCGCTGTGGCCGGCATCACCTGCATCAGGCCTGTGGCGCCAACCGAGGAGCGGGCGTCGGCGATGAAGCGCGACTCCTGACGGATCAGGCCATAGACGAAGGCGGGGTCCAGGCCGGCCTCGCGGGCCTGGCCGAGCAAGGCATTGCGGAAGGGCGTGGGAAAGCGCTGCGCCAGGTCGAATTCCTGGCGGCTGCGGTCGCTGCTGTTGATGCAGCGGTCCCAGAGCTCTCTCTCGCAGGCCAGCTGGGCGGCGGCGCGCAGCTCGCGGTCGTTCAGGCCGCGCAAGGAGTAGTTCCACTCGCGGTTGCCCTCGCTGCGCAGGCCGGCGTTGATCAGCAGCAGGGCGCGACTCAATCCCGCGTGAGCCTGCGCTTGGGCGCGCTCGGCCGGGCTCAAGGGGCTGGGTGCGGCGGGCAGATTGGGCGTGAGCCCCAGTTCTTCGGCGGCCAGGCGGCCGTAGTAATTCAGGCCGGCCTGCGGGCCCTCTGCCATGGTGCGCAGCAGCTTGCGGGCTTCTTCTCGCTGGGTTTCACCGGCGGCGCCTGGGGCGGCGGTGGCCAGCAGGGCGCGTGCGCGCCAGTAGGGCCAGGGCGGCAGGTCCCGCGCCTCGCGCAGCTCGCGGGCCTGGCGCGCCTCCCGGGCTTCGCGGCCCTCTCGTTGGCCGTCGTCTGCACCGGTCAGCAGGTTCAGGCCTTGCAGCGCCTGGGCCCAGCGGCCGCTGCGCAGGGCGGCGCGAACGACCCAGGCGCGGGTGTCCTCGCTCCACTCGGGGCTGTTGCGGCCCTGGGCCTTGAGTGCGCGTTCGAAATAGTCACTGGCTTCGGGCTGCAGCTTGAAGGCCGCCTGCCGGCCGATCTGGGCCCAGGCCCAGGCCTGCAGTTCCTGCGGCAGCTCGCGCTCCCAGCGCTTGGCCATGGCCTCGGCCGCGGCGCTCGGGTCGGCGGCGGCCAGGCGCATCAAGCCCAGGGTGGCCAGCTCGGTGTGGGTGCGAGCGCCGCCTTGCGCTTTGCGCGCCATATAGCGGGTCGGGTTGTCGAGGATTTCCTTGAGCGCCAGTTCGGTGGGCTTGCCCAGCAGCTTGGCGGCTTGGCGCGCGGCCGGCAGCTTGAGCGATTCCAGCGAGAGGCGCAGCTTGAGCCAGATGTCGGCCTGGCTGAACTGCTTGTTGTCCAGCCAGGTGCTGGCCAGCAGGCCGCAGCCTTCTCCGGCGTCTCGCTGGGCCAGCCAGGCGGCGCGGGCCGATTCGCGCGCCACGGGCCGGCCGTTGAAATGCTCGGCCAGCAGGGCGTAGCAGACGACCTCGCGGTCGTCGCGCATCTGGTAGCGGGTGTGGTCGTTCGCAAAATTCTTCCAGTCGCGGCGACGGCCCAGCTCCAGCAGCCAGTCATTGCGCAGCCGGTCTTCGACATAGCTGCCCGGCCAGCGGGCGTAGAAGGCGTCCAGCTCGCTTTGCGAGGCCTCGGCCAGGCGCAGACCCAGCTGCCAGTAGTCGACCCAGGGTGCCAGCGGGTGTTTGAGTTCCTGCGCGGCCACGTTCAGGGCTGACAGCCGTGCGCGGTTTTTCTGGCGAAGCGCGTCCTGCGCTTCCAGGATCAGTTCGGGGTTGGCGCTGGCGCCCGCCGTGGCCGAGGTTTGCGCCTGGGCCGGCGTGCCGGTCGCCGCCAGCCAAGCGGCCAGCGCAAAGGCCAGCGCCAGGGTCAAGGGGCGTGCGCGGCTCGCCCTGCGATCGGGGGCTTCCCCTGTCTGCGGGCCGACTTCTGCTTCATATACTGCCAAGAACATGGTCCCACTGCTTTCTTCTGTCTTTTTTCCATCTCAAGGATTCAGGCTGGCCTGCATGCATCGCTTGCCTCAGGAGCCCCGTACATGAGCAACCCCACACCGGCTCCGTCTTCAACACCCAGCCACACCACACTGTCTCACGAGCGGCCAGCCCTGCGCGCGCAATTGTTGGCCCAGCGCAGCGCTTGGCTGGCCACACCGGCCGCGCATGCGGCCAGCGCCGCCCTGGGCCAGCGTTTGCACGAGCTGCTGCGCCAGCTGGCGCCACAGTGCCTGGGCATCTACTGGCCGCTGGATGGCGAGTTCAACCCGGCCCCGCATCTGCTGAACCTGGCCGCCATGTTGGAGCCCGAGGCGGACGAAGACGACGACGATGACTTGGAGGACGAGGGCCCGGCCGAGCCCCTGCAGTTCGCCTTGCCCTACGCCTACAAATCGCCGCGCCGCATGGACTACCGGCGCTGGGACGGCCCACTCGACGGCCCGGCGCCCACCTTGCTGGATGAATGCGGCATTCCCAGCAGCAAGGGCGCGGTGCTCGTCCCCGATGTGATGCTGGTGCCTTGCGTGGGTTTCACCCGCGAGGGCTACCGCCTCGGCTACGGCGGCGGCTATTACGATCGCTGGCTGGCCGCGCACCCGGGCGTCACCAGCATCGGCCTGGCCTGGAGTTTGGGCGAGGCTGCGTTTGCCGTCGAGGCGCATGACCAGGCCTTGACTCTGGTGCTCACCGAACGGGAGCTGATGTCGCCGTGAACCCGATCCAGAAGCGCAAGGCCTGATGGACACCTTGAGCCGCCGGAACTGTCTGGGCCGGGCGCTGTCCGCCTTGTCCTGTGCCTGGCTGCCGGCGGCCTTTGCTGCTGGGCCCGAGCAGCGCGTCATCCAGGCCGCGGTGCCCGCTGACGTGATGGCCGATTACGCGCGCTTCTTGAATGGCCGCGACCCCCTCAGCATCAGCGACTTTTCGGGGCCGCATTCGCGCCGTGATGTGGTGGAGGTGGTGCTGTTGCACCAGGCGCTGGCGCTCGGTGGCTGGCTACACCCGCTGGAGTTTGTGGACATGCCCTCGGGTGAGCGCCTGCTGCGCGAGATCAGCTCGGGCCGCCTGATCTGCAGTGCCACCACGTACTGGGAACAGGACATCGCCGGCCCGGGCGTCGGCACCGGCCAGGGCGTGTTGCTGAGCCGGCCCATGATCCAGATGGGCGAGTTCGAGGCGGGGCTCTACACGGTGGAGAGCAACCGCCGCGCCATGAGCGCGCGCACGCTGGCCGATGTGCGGGCCTTGAGCGTGCTGTCCAATCGCAACTGGGTGGTTGACTGGGCGACGCTGGAGCAGCTGGGCATCAGTCGGCGCCAGCATGTCACCAACTGGGAGCTGATGCCGCGCATGGTCGCAGCCGGCCGGGCCGACCTCTTGCTGGCGCCTTTTCAGGCCACGCCCGACCTGTCCCTGACCGTGGGCAATGTGCGCCTGCTGCCCATTCCTGGTCTCAAGATTGCCCTGCGCGGCACGCGCCACTATCTGCTGGCGCGTGAACACCCTGAAAGTTTTGGCCTGCGCAGCGCGCTCGATGGCGGCCTGCAGCGCCTGCTGCAGCAGGGCGTTGTGCGCAAGGCCTACACGCAGTCGGGCTTCTTCAATGCCCGCACGGCGTCGTGGACCCGGCTGTAGCGGGCCTCAGTCCTCGGGCGCCGGTTCCGCCTCGCCAATGTCCGCCCGCGTCTGCGCCGCCTGCTCAGTGATCCAGTCGCAGAACTGTCGCACTTCGGTGCGCTCGCGGCTGTGGCGGGACTGCAGCTGCCAGTAGGAGATGGGGCTGCTCATGCGGCCGGCCGGGCCGAAGGGTTCGACCAGATCGCCGCGCTGCAGCTGCTCGCTGACCAGGGCCACGCGGGCCAGGGCTACGGCCTGACCGGCCAGCGCGGCTTGCACCTGTTGGTAGGTGAAGTTGAGGTACATCCAGCGGCGCGGCTGCAGCTCGCCCACGCCATGGCTGCGCAGCCAGCGGCGCCAGCCCAGGTATTCGGTGCTGGCGCGCGAGTCATCCTCCTCGGCCAGGCTGTAGGCGGCCAGATCGGCCGGCCGGCGCAGGGGCGGCGCTTCGCCGGCTGCGGCGCGCTCGGCGGCCCAGCGGCCGATGGCCGGGGTCAGGGTCTCGCCGAACAAGCGCTCAGCGCCGGCCGGGGTCTGTTCTTTCGAGATGTAGCGCAGGGCCACGTCGAACTCGCTGTCGTCGAGGTCGATCACCACATCATTGGCCGAGACGCGGATGTCGATGTCCGGATGCTCGCGCTGGAAGGCCTCCAAGCGCGGGATCAGCCAGAGCGAGGCGAAGGAGGCGAAGGTGGTCACATTGACCACGCGCCGGCCGCGCGACTGGCGGATCTGGCGCACCGTCTGGTCCAGGCGCTCGAGCAGGGGCAGGACCTGGTGGCGCAGCACGGCGCCGTCGGCGCTGAGTTCGACGAAGCGGGTGCCGCGCAGGAACAGGGTGCAGCCGATTTCCTCTTCCAGCGATCGGATCTGGCGGCTGATGGCCGATTGGGTCAGGTGCAATTCTTCGGCCGCGGCGCGAAAGCTGAGCAGCCGCGCCACCGCCTCGAAGGCGCGTAGGGGACCGATGGACAGCGGCCGCTGCCGGCTGGACAGGGGCAAGCGGGCCGGTTGCGAGTCGCTGGTGTTGTTGCCATTCATGCGCGAATGGTATCAATCGCTGCCCGCAGTCTCATTGGACGTCGCCCCGGGTGAACCCTAGGATTCACCCATGGCTTCTAGAGGTGCATGCAATGTCTGCGCTACCCCTGGGAGCAAACATCGGGAGTAAGAGTCATGAGTGAATCGCAAGCATTGTGGAGCCTGGCCGAGGGTGAGGCCCTGAGTTTCAAGGTCGGCCCGGGCGCGCGCGAGCTGCGCGTGAGCAGCGGCCGCCTCTGGCTGACCCAGGCCGGCCGCCCCGAAGCGCCGGCCGAAGATGTTTGGTTGCAGGCCGGGCAATCGCTGGCCCTGGCCTCCGGCAGCCAGGTGGTGATCGAGGCCTGGCCCCAGGCGGCGTTTCAGCTGCTGGTACCGCCCTCGGCCTGCCCGGCCTTGCAGGCGCGGCTGGGTGAACGGCGCGCGGCGCAGGGGCGGAATGCGATGGGTGGCCTTGCTGCCGCCTGAACTCTGAAGCGCCGCTTCAGCGCGGCGCTGCCTTCTTCCCGCCTGCCTCCTTCTTTTTTGCCGCAGGTTTTTTGGCCTTGCTGGCCCGCGCCCGCAAGGCGGCCCCGAAGGCCAGGCGCGCCCAGGGCACCATCAGCGCGGGCGACTCCATGGCCTCCTCGGGCGCGACGAAGTAGCCCAGGCTCATGACCTGACCCTCGCGTTCGTACTGGAAGGGGGCACAACCGGCGGCTTCGAACTGGGGGCGGCTCTCGGCATCGGCCTTCAGGTAGAGCTGATCGAAGGCGATCAGAGCGATGAAGATGTCCTCGACATAAATGCCCCAGCCGCCGAACATGCGGCGGCTGCGCAGCGGCCCCAGCGGGGCGAGCAGCTCCAGGCTGTGGGCGAGCAATTCCTTGGAATCCTTGGACATGGGTCAAATATAGGGGCAGTTTCTGCCCGGGCCCGTCACCAAGTCCGCACACAATCGCGAGGCATTCCGAATTGCTTGCCAGCCAGTTCCCAGGGAGTTGTCAGTGGACATGAATGACCGTGCCGCCTTGCGCCACAAGCTGATCCAGGATCGCCTGAACCTGCCCCATCGCCTGGAGCTGGCCGAGCAGCTGCAAAGCGTGCTGCGGGTCTGGCTGGTGCGGCGGCCTGAGCTGACCATCGGCGCCTACTGGCCTATCAAGGGCGAGTTCGACCCGCTGCCGGCGCTCTACCGCTGGAGCGAGGCTCAGCCCGATCGCCGCATCGGTTTGCCCGTGGTGGACAAGGAGCATGGCACGCTGCGCTTTCATGTCTGGTACCCCGGCTGCCCGATGGAAGAAGACGCCTACGGCATCCCCAAGCCCAAGGACACCGCCACTTTCGAGCCGCAGTTGCTGATCGTGCCCTGCGTGGGCTACGGGCCTTTCGGCCTGCGCCTCGGCTATGGCGGCGGCTTCATGGACCGCACCTTGGCCGAGTTGCAGCCGCGTCCGGCCACGGCTGGGGTCGGCTACGCCCATGGCTTTCTGCCCATGCTCAAGGCCGAGCCGCATGATGTGCCGCTGGATGCGATCCTGACCGAAGAGGGCGTGGTCTGGGATCAGCGCGGCTGAAGGTCAGCGGGCCTGCGCGGCCGCGAGCGGCGGCTGTGATTGCCACCAGGCGGCGGCGATGCGACCGGCCTCGGCCAGCACGGCGAGGTCGCGGTCCCGGAGCGGGCCGCCCCAGGGCTTGGGCGCTTCGTAGTAGGCGCTGACCACCAAACCGCGCTGCGGCGTGCTGTCCGCCGGCCAGGTGATGGCGACGTCGTTGATCTTGCTGGCCATGTCTGGCGAGGTGAACGTGCCGGTCTTGTCGCCAGCCAGCCAGCCGGTTGGGAAGCCGGCGCGCAAGCGCTCCAGGCCGGTCTCGGTGGCCTGGGCCCAGGACAGCAGTCGTTGGCGCGACTCTGGCTTCAAGACCTCGCCGCTGAGCAGGTCCGCGCACAGGCGGGCGATGGCTTGCGGGGTGGTGGTGTCCCTGAGTTCGCCGGGCCGCACGACGTTCATCGCCGGCTCGAACCGATCGATGCGGGTTTCGGTATCGCCCACCTGGCGCAGCATGGCGGTCAAGCCAGCGGGGCCGCCCAAGCGCTTCAGCAGCAGGTTGGCGGCGACGTTGTCGCTGGTCGTCTGTGTGGCTTCGGCGAGGGCCACCACGCTCATGCCGCCGGCGGCGAGGTGTTGGCGGGCGACCGGTGCATGGTGGACCAGATCGGCCTTGCCGAAAGCCAGCCATTGATCCAACTGCAGGCGGCCTGCGTCGGCCTCGCGCAGCACCATGGCGGCAAGCGGCAGCTTGAAGCTGGAGCACAGGCCGAAGCGCTCATGCTGGCGGTGGCCGATGCGTTCGCCACTGCGCAGATCCAGGGCGCAGACGCCGAGCCGGCCGCCGGCGCGGCGCTCCAGCGCGGCCAGGGCCGGGAAGGACGCGCTCCGAGCGACCGAGGCCTGCGGGCTGGCCGCGTGGCTCAGGCTGGCATGCAGGAATGCGAAACCGGTGCCGGCGAGCAGGGTTTGGCGGCGGCTGATCAGAGGGTTGTTCATATGAAAAATATTGGCAATGGATCGGAGGTCGTGATTCTGTTCATTTGGCTCCTGGGCACAATGGATGGTTTTTGGGGTTTGTTGATACTTTTTCTAATGGATCTGCCATGCCGTTGAGCGGGCTTTCGCTGAACACCTTGCGCGCTTTCGAAGCCGCGGCGCGCCATCTGAACTTCACCCGCGCGGCCGAGGACTTGTGCGTCACCCAGGCGGCCGTCAGCCATCAGGTCAAGGCCTTGGAGGCCCATTTGGGCCGAGCCCTGTTTCGCCGCAATGCCCGTGGGCTGGTGCTGACGGATGAGGGCGCGCAGCTGGCGCCGGTGGTGCAGGACGCCTTCGGCCGTATCGAACGCAGCTTGGACGCGCTTCGACAGGGCGGTCCGGCCGAGCTGCTGACGGTGGGTGTGGTCGGCACTTTTGCCATGGGCTTTTTGCTCGAACGACTGGCCGATTTCCGCGCCTGCCATCCGCGCATCGAGTTGCGCCTGCTGACGAACAACAACAAGGTCGATCTGGCCGGCGAGGGCTTGGACCTGGCCATTCGCTTTGGCGATGGCGCCTGGCGCAGCGTGGAGGCTGACGTGCTGCTGCCGGCGCCGATGACGCCGCTGTGTTCGCCGGCCGTGGCTGCGCAGCTGCGCCAGCCTGAGGATCTGGCGCGCCACGCTCTGCTGCGCTCCTACCGCGGCGAGGACTGGCAAACCTGGTTGCGCGCGGCCGGTGTGGCCCGGCTGGTGGCGCGCGGCCCGGTTTTCGATGCCTCGGCCCTGATGGTGCAGGCCGCCTTGCTCGGTGAAGGCGTGGCCCTGGCGCCGCCTTGCATGTTCCGCCGCGAGCTGCTGCAAGGGCGTTTGGTCCAGCCCTTTGCGCTGGAGGTGGATGTCGGTGCCTACTGGCTGACCCGGCTGCTCACCCGGCCGCCCAGCCCGGCCATGGTGGCATTCAGGGCCTGGCTGCTGGGGCAGTGCGGACATGGCTGACAATGCGGCCCCATGAGCACCACCACCACCGCCTCCTCGTCTTCTTCGTCCTACGCCCAACACCTGGCCCAGTTGCAAGCGCAGCTGGAAAGCGCTCTGGCGCGCACGGGCTTTGACGCACTGCTGATCGCGTCCGGCATCGAGAAGTACGCCTTTCTCGACGACCGGCCCTATCTGTTCCAGCCCAACCCGCATTTCAAGCATTGGCTGCCGCTGACCCAGCATCCCAACAGCTGGCTGCTGCTGCGCCCGGGCCACAAGCCGCGCCTTGTCTACTACCAGCCCGATGACTACTGGCATGTGCCGCCCAGTGCGCCGACCGGCGAGTGGGTGCAGCATGTGGAGCTGATCGTCATCAGCCGCGCCGAGGACGCGGCCGCTCATCTGCAGGTGCCGGGCCGCTTGGCCATCATCGGCGAGGCCGATGCCGCGCTCGACGGCGTGGTGCCCAACAACCCGCAGGACCTGATTCACCTGCTGCACTACCAGCGCGCCTACAAAACGTCGTATGAGCTGGAGCAGATGCGCGCCGCCTCGCGCCGCGCCGCGCCGGCCCATCTGGCCGCGCGCGATGCCTTCCTGGCCGGCGCCTCGGAAGCCGAGATCCACCGTGCCTACCTGATCGCCGCCGGTCACACCGACCGCGATTTGCCCTACGGCAATATCGTGGCACTCAACGAACATTGCGCCGTGCTGCATTACCAGTACCAGGATACGCAGCGCCCGGCACAGAGCCGCAGCTTCCTGATCGACGCTGGCGCGCAAGTGAACGGTTATGCCTCGGACATCACCCGTACCTGGTCAGTCGGTGGCGCCGACAGCGCCGAGTTCGATGCCCTGCTGGCTGCCATGGAATCAGCCCAGCTGGCGCTGGTGGACGAGGTGCGCGCCGGGGTGGACTACCGCGACATCCATCTGAGCACCCATCGCCGCATCGCCGCCATCCTGCAAGACCAGGGTCTGGTGAGCATGAGCGTGGAAGCGCAGCTGGCCGAGCGCGTGACCAGCATCTTCTTCCCGCATGGCATTGGCCATTTGCTGGGCCTGCAGGTGCACGATGCGGGCGGATTCATGGCCGATGAAACCGGTGCAGTTTCGCCCAAGCCCGAAGGCCACCCCTATCTGCGCCTGACCCGCCCCCTGGCGGCCGGCATGGTGGTGACCATCGAGCCCGGCCTCTACTTCATCCCGACCTTGCTGCGCCAGCTGCGCGCCAGCGCCTCGGCAGTGTCCGTGGACTGGGCCAAGGTTGAGCGCCTGAGCCGTTTCGGCGGCATCCGCATCGAAGACGATGTGGTCTGCCGGGCGGAAGGGGCCGCCGAGAATCTGACGCGGGATGCGTTTGCTAACTTGAGCTGAGGCTGTTCCGGCGGGTGTCGGCACGGAGAGGTCGTTCGCGAAGAAACTTCAGCACGCAGAGCTCGCGGAGGACCGCAGAGGACGCGGAGACTAAAAAACCTGCTCTCTTCTCCGCGACCTCTGCGGTCCTCCGCGCACTCTGCGTTCATATTCAGATCTCAGCGAACGACGGCTCTGTGCCGTTTTCAGCCGACGAAAAAATGCCGCTGCGCTTTCTTCAAGCTGCAGCGGCATGGCGCCTCGACTTCTGGCGCGGCCACCGTTGAAGGTGGCACGGGTGATGACAGCGGGAAACTGTCTGGGTTTGGCTTGCTCCGACTTAGAAGCGGAAGCCCAGGCCCACGCCGACCAGTGTCGGGTCGACCTTGAAAGTGCCGACCTTGGTGCCGCTGGAGTAGACGGTGGTGCCGAGCTTAACCTTCTTGACGTCCACGTTCAGGTACAGGTTCTTGCTCAGCTCGATGTCAGCGCCGACCTGGAAGGACAGGCCATAGCTGTTGCGCTTGATGCTGGGGTGCAGGGCAGCGTCCACGGCGGAATCAAACTTCACGGCCGAGAAGTTGGTGTAGTTCAGGCCGGCTCCGACATAGGGGCGGAAGCCGCCGGTCGGGTTGAAGTGGTACTGGGCCGACAGGGTCGGGGGCAGGTGCTTGAGCGAACCGATGGCCGTGCCCTTGGACTTCAGGGTGTGCTTTTGCGGCACGGTCAGGATCAGTTCCAGCGCGAAGTTCGGGGTCACGAAGTAGCTGAAATCCACTTCGGGGATGACCTTGTTGTTCACGCTCAGGCCCAGGCCGGTGCTGTCCTTGTTGGCCGAATCCAGGTTCACGGCGCGCACGCGCACCAGCCAGGGGCTTTCTTGGGCTGCAGCGTTGAAGGAGGCGCCAGCCAGGGTGGCGATGGCCAGGGCGGCAGCGGCGGTGCGAGCAAAAGTCTTGGTGATCATTTTTTGGCTTCCTATGTATGGGATCAATCAAATCTGTTCCCGATGGAAGCCATTGAATCGCGGCGTGAGGGGTTAACCCTTGATCTGGCGCAAATGCAAAAAGGCCCTCGCGAGGAGGGCCGGTGCCACTTGATTTACCGCAAACAACTCAGCCAAGGCCGAGGCGTTTGCACAACGCCAGCGTCAAGGCCGATTGATTGAGGGTATAGAAGTGGATGCTGGGCGCGCCGCCGGCGATCAGGCGCTCGCAGACGCGTGTCATCACCTCGAGGCCGAACTCGCGGATGCTGGCCACATCGTCCATATAGCCTTCCATCTTCAGCGCCACCCAGCGCGGGATCTCGATGCCGTCGCGGGCCGCGAACTGGGCGATGCGGGCGTAATTGTGGAAAGGCATGATGCCCGGCACGATGGGCGCGTCCACACCGAGCTTGCGCACCTCGTCGACGAAGTGGAAGTAGGCGTCCGGGTTGAAGAAGAACTGCGTGATGGCGGAGTTGGCACCCGCGCGCATCTTGGCAGCAAAGTGCTCCAAGTCCTTGGCGGCATAGCGCTGCTGCGGGTGGTATTCGGGGTAGGCTGCCACCTCGATCTGCCAGTCCGGGCCCTGGGTCTCGCGAATGAAGGCCACCAGCTCCGAGGCATAACGGAATTCACCAGCGGTGGCCGTGCCGCTGGGCAGATCACCGCGCAGGGCCACCACGCGGCGAATGTTCTGCGCGCGGTAGGTGGCCAGGATCTCGGCGATGTTCTCGCGCGTGGAGCCCACGCAGGAAAGATGCGGGGCCGCTTCATAGCCGGCCGCCGCGATGTCCATCACTGTGCTCAGCGTTTTCTCGCGCGTGGAGCCACCGGCGCCGTAAGTGACGCTGAAGTAATGCGGATTCAGCACGCTCAGGTCTTGCACCACGGTCTTGAGCTTCTCGGTGCCCACCGGGGTGTTCGGCGGGAAGAACTCGAAGCTGACCGGCACGCGGGGTGTTGCTGTACTCATGGCGTTTCTTTCACAGCCTCGGGCGCTTGCGCCCAGAGGAAAAATTCCTTGTTGCCGTCACCGCCGGTGATGGCACTCTCAAAATAGCCCCGCACCTGCCAGCCCTGATCTCGGGCGGCCTGGCGGGCCTGGGTTTCCAGCAGCGGGTATTGCTTGGCGTCCTTGACGAGGCCGCCGCGGGCCAGTGCCTTCTTGCCCAGTTCAAACTGCGGCTTCACCAGCAGCAAGACCTGACCCTGAGGGGCCAGCCAGGCCGCCAGATGCGGCAAGGCGCCCAGCATGGAGATGAAGCTGAGGTCGCCGACGATCAGGGCAAAGCCTTCGGGCGGCGCGTGCTGCGCCAGGGCTGAGCCTGCCAGCTCGCGCACATGCAAATGCTCCAGCCCCACCACCTGGGGGTGCTGGCGCAGCTGTTCATGCAGCTGGCTGTGGCCCACGTCCACGCCCACGACCTTGGCCGCGCCCGCTTTCAGCAGGCAGTCGGTGAAGCCGCCGGTGCTCTGGCCCATGTCCAGCACCGTCAGGCCGCTCACATCCAGGCCGCTTTGCTGCAGCGCGCCCTCCAGCTTGAGCCCGCCGCGCGAGACAAAGCGCAGCTCCGCGTCATCGCTGACGCGCAGCTCGCAATGTTCCGACAACTCCTCGCCCGCCTTGCGGATCGCCTGCCAGTCCTTGGGCGCCCGCCATTGCGCCGCACCGGCCGAAATCAGCCGTTGCGCCGCCGAGCGAGTCGGCGCCAGGCCTTTGGAAACTAACAGTTGATCAGCGCGCATAGGAGAAGGGTCAGGTGTGTCGAGGCGTAGCGAGCGGCCGTCAGGCTAGGCGCGGGCGGATCCGCAGACCGGAACGTAGCTGGGCTACGTGAGGATCTGCGGAGGGACCCGCAACGACGTCTGGCGGCCGCGCAGTAGCCTGCCGATCAATAGCGGTAGGTGTTGGGCTTGAAGGGGCCAGTCTTGGGCACCCCGATGTAGGCAGCTTGTTCGGCCGTCAACTCGCTCAGCTGCGCATTCAGCGTGGTCAGCTGCAGGCGAGCGACCTTCTCGTCCAAGTGCTTGGGCAGCACATAGACCTTGCCGATGTCGTACGCGTCCTTGTGGGCGAACAATTCGATCTGGGCGATGGTCTGGTTGGCGAAGCTGGACGACATCACATAGCTCGGGTGGCCCGTGCCGCAGCCCAGGTTCACCAGACGGCCCTTGGCCAGCAGGATGATGCGACGACCCGAGGGGAAGATCACATGGTCAACCTGCGGCTTGATCTCGTCCCACTCGCAGGACTCCAGCGAGGCGACATCGATCTCGTTGTCGAAGTGGCCGATATTGCAGACGATGGCCTGGTCCTTCATGGCCTCCATATGCTCGCGACGGATCACGTTCTTGTTGCCGGTGGCGCTGACAAAAATGTCAGCCTTGTCGGCGGCGTACTCCATGGTGACGACGCGGTAGCCTTCCATGGCGGCCTGCAGGGCGCAGATCGGGTCGATCTCGGTCACCCAGACTTGGGCCGACAGGGCGCGCAAGGCCTGGGCCGAGCCCTTGCCCACATCGCCGTAGCCGGCCACCACGGCGACCTTGCCGGCGACCATCACATCGGTGGCGCGCTTGATCGCGTCGACCAGGGATTCGCGGCAGCCGTAGAGGTTGTCGAACTTGCTCTTGGTCACCGAGTCATTGACGTTGATGGCGCGGAACAGCAGGCTGCCCTTGGCCGCCATCTCGTTCAGGCGCAACACGCCGGTGGTGGTTTCCTCGGTCACGCCGATGATCTCGGCGCTCTTGCGGGTGTACCAGCTGCCGTCCTGGGCGACCTTGGCCTTGATGGCGGCGAACAGGATGCGTTCTTCCTCGCTGCCCGGGTTTGCCAGCACGCTCAGGTCCTTCTCGGCCTTCTGGCCCAGATGCATCAGCAGGGTGGCATCGCCGCCGTCATCGAGAATCATGTTCGGGCCTTCACCCGCCTCGCCCTTGCCGGCGAATTCGAAGATGCGGTGGGTGTAGTCCCAGTAGTCTTCCAGGGTCTCGCCCTTGTAGGCGAACACCGGTGTGCCCTTGGCAACCAGGGCGGCGGCGGCCTGGTCCTGGGTCGAGAAGATATTGCAGGAGGCCCAGCGCACTTGTGCACCCAGGGCTTGCAGGGTCTCGACCAGCACGGCGGTCTGGATGGTCATGTGCAGCGAGCCGGTGATGCGAGCACCCTTGAGCGGTTGCGTGGCGGCGTACTCGCGGCGGATGGCCATCAGCGCGGGCATCTCGCTCTCGGCGATGTTCATTTCCTTGCGGCCCCAGGCGGCCAGGCTCAGGTCCTTGATCAGGTATTGGTCGGCGGCCAGCGGGGTGGTGGTGATGGCGGTAGTCATCGGACAGCTCCTTCATGCGAAATATGAAGCCGCTGTCGTCATCGCCGGGGGGAAAGGGTGTCCAGAAGGACAGGCCCGGAGTTCCGGACCTTGCAAACCGATCACCCACGCGAAAACGTCAGCGGGTGAGCGCGGTTGCCATATGGACAGGGCCGAGAGGTGAGGGGGCCACTGTGCAAACTTTTCCGAGCCTGGCCCAGATCCAGCGAGCCGGATCCAGGTTGCAACGCTCCTCGGAACACGTGAATTCTAGCCGCACCACTGCAAGTCGCGTGCGGAACAAGCGGGGAATCCCTGGCTATTCGCCGGGCCAGGGTTTCTTCAGCCTGGCTGCTCCAGGCCGAGAAAGCAGGCCAGCTTGCTCAGCTCCTGCTCCAATGCTTTTGCAAAGGCCGGGTCGGAGGGAGGGCGGCCTTGCACATAGCCCAGCTGCGCCTGCAGCCGGCCCTCTGTCGCGCTGACATTGCCCCAGCCGATCACCTCGCCGCGCCAGAGCAGGGGCAGGGCGTAGTAGCCGAGTTTGCGCTTGGGCGCCGGTGTGTAGGCCTCAAAGCGATAGGCCCAGCCCCAGAAGCGCTCGAAGCGCATGCGGTCCCAGACGATGGGGTCGAAGGGGGCCAGCAGGCGCGCGGCCTCGTCCAGCTTCCAGCGCGTGGAGTTGGGGCTCTCGCCCTCGGGCCAGTACCAAGTTTGCCCCTCGACCTCGGCCTGGGGCCAGGTCTTGCGCGCCATGGCCAGGGTCTGGCGCAGCTCACTGCGCAGATGTGGCGCGCCGTAGCCCAGCAGGCTGCAGAGCTGGCCCAGGCTGCGCGAGGGCAGTGGCGCGTACTTGGCCAGCACCAGTTCCAGCAGGGCCTGTGCTTTCTCATGCGGCGAGCGCGGGTCGGCCTCGTGCACCACGGCGCTGTAGACCCGCTGCCCTTGCTCGCGTTGCTGCACGCGCAGCAAGCCGCGGTAATGCATGGCGTCGAGCAGATGGGTGGTGGCATTGCTGCTGCCGCCCCAGGCATTGCGGGTGGCGCCGAGCTGAAACTCGGCCTGGATCTCGCGCGGGTGGCAGGGGCCATGGGCTTGGACGAACGCCTGGATCTCGGCCGCTTGGGCGCGAGTCTTGGCGTCCCAGCTGCGCTTGGCGCTGCGCGGGTGCATGAGCTTGAGGTGCTCGCGCGGCAGGAAGCCGTAGTTGACCAGGCAGTCTTCTTCCACGGCCAGGCGGGCGTAGCGCCGCTCCAGGTCGCCGGCGCGGTAGTCCTTGACGCGGTGCCGCAGGGTCAGGTCTTGCGCGCGGGCCGGGGCGCGGATCGGATCCGCCTGCACAAAGCCCAGACGCTGGATGGCCTGCGGCAGGCTGGTCGGCTTGAACAGGCTGCGGGCCACGGCATGGCGCTGCAGGTCTTCGATGGTGATGGTCTTGCTGTTGGCGCCCATGAGCGGCCCTCCTGGGCGCCGAGCATAGGCAAGGGGCTGTGGTTTTGTCCAGCTGTTTCAGAGCTTGGGTGTGGCGCGCAGCAACTCCCTCTGCTCCACCGTGTCGAGCAGCATTTCGTAGCTGAAGAAGCGGTTGCGGCCATGTGCCTTGGCCGTGTACAGCGCGTCATCGGCGCGAATCAACAGACCCTCGGCCGTGGTCGACGCGTCGGGAACGCAGGTCGTGATGCCGCCGGACAAGCTGACGTGGCTGGCGACGGGCGAATCCGGGTGCGCGATATGGGCATGGGTCACGAGATGGGTCAGGGTCCGTGCATAGGTCATGGCGCCCGAACGTGGCGTGTTGGGCAGGACCAGGGCGAACTCTTCGCCGCCGTAGCGGGCCACGCAGTCGCTCGGGCGGCGACAGGCCTCGCTGAGCAGCCGTGCCACCTGGCGCAGGCAACCGTCACCCTCCACATGACCCAGGCTGTCGTTGTAGCGTTTGAAGAAGTCCACATCGCAGAGAACAAGCGTCAGCGGCGTGCCCTCCCGTCGGGCTCGCCCGATTTCTTCATGCAGCCGGGCGTCGAGGGCGCGGCGGTTCATCAAGCCAGTCAGGCTGTCAATGCTGCTCAGTTCCTGCAATTGCGCGTTGGCCAGGCGCAATTCCTCGGACATCTCCAGCAGCCGTTGCCGCATGCCTATCAGGCGCTGCATGGCGCGCAGCTTGGCATGCAAGATCATCGGTGACAGGGGCTTGATCAGGTAGTCGTCGCCGCCGGCGTCGATGCCTTGCCAGACGTCCTGATCCTGGTCACGTTGAGACAGAAAGAGGATCGGTGTCCAGCCCCCTGGCTCGGCCGCGCGCATGGCTCGAGCGGTCCAGTAGCCGTCGTGGACCGGCATTTCCACATCCAGCAGGACCATATCAGGCCGGTAGCGGATGAACAGTTCCAGGGCCCATTCCCCGCTGTCGGCTTCGATGACGCGGTGGCCGACCCGGTCCAGCTCGGCGCTGACGGCGACGCGGGTGGCGCTTTGATCGTCAACGATCAGCACGGTGAGTGGGTTGGGCGAGGTGATGGCCATAGGCGGGTCCGCGGTTTGACGGTGCGGTGGTCAGCCGGCCGGGCGCGGGTGCTTCGCGCGGTCGCTCCACTCGTCCATGCGCTATCGGCGTTCAAGGGCCCGGCTTGAGTACACCAAGCGCTTGTCGCGCTGTTTTTTGCTTCAGAACCGCGCGTGGTGGCCGATAAAGAGAACACAGAGCCGATGGGCGCCTGCCGCTGTGCGTGAGGCGTCCTGTCGGGATCTCCGGCCTGTTGAGGAGGGGCGCGTCAGGGCCTCCTCCTCTTTGTGCCTGGCCGGTCTGCGAGCTCCTCTTGTGTTGAAAAGGGCAGGCGTCTCCGCCTGGGCATGTACATGACCGAAACCACCCAACTTGAAGCCAAGGTGCTGCTGCTCGAGCATGATGCGGCGCAATTCCAGGTCTTGAACGAGTTCTGCCGCGAGGTCGGCCTGATGGCGCTGCCGCGCTCGGCCGCCGATGCCTTGGCGACGCTGGCGCAGAACAAGGACCTGGGTGGCGTGCTGCTGGCCGAGGACCTGCCTTGTGACGGCCCCGACGGCTTGCATCTGGCGCGCGCCATCCACAAGCTTCGGCCCGAGCTGCCCATCTTTCTGCGCCGCACCACCGAGCGCCAGCTGGCGCCCGAGGAAGAGGTGGTGGTGCGCCACCGCTGGAACACCGGCGACCTGGCCCATCTCAAGGCGGCGGTGGAGTACACCATCTTCAGTCTGCGTTACCCGACCAGCCTGGTGCATGGCATCGTTGACCTGACCCGTTCGGCCCTGGGCGCCATGTTCCCGAATGCCTTGGTGGTGTCGGAGTCGCCCTATGTGGTGCATGACCGCATCATCCATGGCGAGGTGTCGACCCTGATCGCCATTGAGAGCACCTGGTGTCGCGGCTACATGATGCTGCAGACCGAGGAAAGCGCCCTGCGCCAGGGCCTGATCCAGGGCTTCAGCTATGCCGGCATCGGCGGCGACCTGAACTTCCGCGAGCTCAACAATATGCTCGGCGAGACCACCAATCTGATCTGGGGCGCGTTCAAGAACCGCTACATCCCGCCCCAGGCCTTTGCCAATCAGCAGACGCAGGTGCCCATCGTCATCAACCACGAGCACAAATACATCAGCTTCGGCTCGCAAGACCCGCAGCTGTGCATACGCTACCAGCTGTCTGACCCCTTCCGGCCGGGCCTGCCGCCCTTGATGATCGTGCAGCGCTTCATCTTCAATCTGCACTGGTCACCCGATGAGTTTGCCGAGTTTGATGCGGCGGCCCCGACGGTCAGCCCCACCGGTGAGCTGGATCTGTTCTGAGCGAATGACCCCTTGAATGAGCCCGCAACTGCGGCAGCGTGAGGAGAGAAAAATATGGCGAATGTTCTGGTGGTTGACGACTCCGCCACCATGCGTGAGATCGTGGCGGGCTATTTGAATCAAAACGGCTTTCAAGTGGCCGTGGCCTCCGATGGCCGTGACGGTCTGCTGCAGCTGCGCAGCGACCCCGGCATCAAGCTGATCGTCAGCGACGTCAATATGCCCAATATGGACGGGCTCACCATGGCCGACAAGATCCGCAAGGAGCTGGGCAACAAAGACGTGCGCATCATCATGCTGACCACCGAAGACAACCCGGCCATGCGCGCGCGCGGCAAGGAAGTCGGAGTCACGGGCTGGATCGTCAAGCCCTTCCGCGGCGACGCGGTGCTGGCGCCGTTCAAGAAGTTCTGCGGATTGAGCTGAAACCTGCGCCCATGAAAAAAGGCCGCTCCGGGATGCCGGAGCGGCCTTTTTGTTTGGGACAAGAAATGCTGCAGTCCTCGCCGCAGCCGGGGTCTTGGCTCGTCAGTTCTTTGGTCTCTGCTCACGCTGCTTCGCAGCATGAGCATCGCCCGCGGACCGATGCCTCGCTGGCGCGAGGTGGGCCTTACAGCCCAGCTGCAGCACGCAGCGCTGCAGCCTTGTCAGTCCGCTCCCATGTGAACTCCGGCTCTTCGCGGCCAAAGTGGCCGTAGGCGGCGGTCTTGGTATAGATCGGGCGCAGCAGGTCCAGCATCTGGATGATGCCCTTGGGGCGCAGATCGAAATGCTCGTTGACCAGGGCGGCCAGCTTCTCGTCGCTGATCACGCCAGTGCCTTCGGTGTAGACGGTCACGTTCATCGGGCGGGCCACGCCGATGGCGTAGGCCACCTGGATCTGGCACTGGCGGGCCAGGCCGGCGGCGACGATGTTCTTGGCCACGTAACGGGCTGCGTAAGCGGCCGAGCGGTCGACCTTGCTCGGGTCCTTGCCCGAGAAGGCGCCGCCGCCGTGCGGGCAGGCGCCGCCATAGGTGTCGACGATGATCTTGCGGCCGGTCAGGCCGCAATCACCTTGCGGGCCGCCAATGACGAAACGGCCGGTCGGGTTGATCAGGTATTTCGTGTCCTTCAGCCATTCCTTGGGCAGCACCGGCTTGATGATTTCCTCGATCACCGCCTCGATGAACTCGGGCTTCATCTTGGCGCCGTCGCTCATCTCGGGCGCGTGCTGGCTGGACAGCACCACGGTGTCGATGCTGTGCGGCTTGCCGTCCACATAGCGCATGGTCACCTGGCTCTTGGCGTCCGGGCGCAGGAAGGGCAGACGGCCGTCCTTGCGCATCTGCGCCTGGCGCTCAACCAAACGGTGGGCGTAGTAGATCGGTGCAGGCATCAGCTCCGGCGTCTCGTCACAGGCGTAGCCGAACATCAGGCCCTGGTCGCCGGCGCCGATGTTCAGGTGGTCGTCGCTGGCGCGGTCCACGCCTTGGGCGATGTCATTGCTCTGCTTGTCATAGGCCACCAGCACCGCGCAGCCCTTGTAGTCGATGCCGTACTCGGTGTTGTCGTAGCCGATGCGCTTGATGGTGTCGCGCGCCACCTGGATGTAGTCCACGTGCGCGTTGGTGGTGATCTCGCCTGCCAGCACCACGAGGCCGGTGTTGGTCAGCGTTTCGGCCGCGACACGGGACAAGGGGTCTTGGGTAAAGATTGCGTCGAGAATCGCATCCGAGATCTGGTCGGCCACCTTGTCCGGGTGACCCTCGGAGACGGATTCAGAAGTAAAGAGAAAATCGTTCGCCACTTTTACACTCCAGTTGATAGTTCGACGGCGTTGCCGGACTGTCTGGTTTGGAGACGCGGCGAACGCTTTAGCAGCATTTGTTGAGCATCGCTGCCCGGCGGACCCCTCAATCTCTCGAACAAGGCCCGCATCGCCCCGCAAGTTGTTCAGTAACTCGGCGATGCGCTGATTATAGAAATATGTTTGTGCTACTTCGCCTGCTCTCCAAATGCCCCCTGCGGCTGCTCCATGCTTTCGGGTCGCTGGCCGGTTGGCTGACTTTCCTGGCCTCAAGCACCTACCGGCGCCGCTATCGGGCCAATGTGGCTCAGGCCGGTCTGGCTTGGCCGGCGGTACGCGGCGGCGTGGCTGCGGCCGGGCGCATGATTGCCGAGTTGCCCTGGCTGTGGCTGCGTCCGCCGGGCACGCCGCTGGGCGAGCGGGTCAGCTGGGACGGCGCCGAACTGATCGCGCTAGCCCTGCAGGAGCGGCGCGGTCTGGTGCTGATGACGCCGCATCTGGCTTGCTTTGAGATCTGCGCCCAGGCCTATGCCGAGCGCTTTGCGGAAAGTGCGAAGGCGCCCATCACCGTGCTGTTTCGGCCGGCCCGCCAGGCCTGGCTGCGTGAGGTGGTCGATGGCTCGCGTGGTCGACCGGGGCTGGATACGGCGCCTGCCAATCTGGCCGGGGTGCGGCAAATGATTCGCGCCCTGCGCCAGGGCCACACCATCGGCCTGCTGCCCGACCAGGTGCCGCCCGATGGCCTGGGTGTCTGGGCGCCGTTCTTCGGCCG
This sequence comes from Paucibacter sp. DJ2R-2, assembly GCF_025717675.1. Lineage (GTDB taxonomy): Bacteria > Pseudomonadota > Gammaproteobacteria > Burkholderiales > Burkholderiaceae_C > Paucibacter_A. The sequence continues at coordinate 631,429 of NZ_JAJIRT010000001.1, read as the reverse complement.
GCAGGCCTACACCATGACCTTGGCCAGCCGTTTGCTGCAGCAGACCGGCGCGCGCGCGCTCCTGATTTGGGGTGAGCGTCTAGAGAAGGGCCGCGGATATGTGGTGCATGTGCGACCCGGCCCCGAGATCGGGCGCGAAATCACGCCAGAATCGGCCGCCCTGCTCATCAATCAATCCATGGAACAGCTGATCTGCCTGGCGCCCAGCCAATACCTCTGGGGCTACCACCGTTACAAGCAGCCGCGTGGCCTGGACATTGCGGCCGCTCCGGCCGCCGCAACTGCGCCTGCCGCCGAAGCGGAGCGTTGAATGCTGTCCACCTGGGGTGCCAAGTTCCTGATCGGCCTGCTCTGGCTTCTTCATTTCCTGCCGTTGTCGCTGCTCGCGGCCCTGGGTCGTGGCCTGGGGAGCTTGCTGTGGGTGTTGGCGCGTTCGCGCCGGCGCATCGCCTTGCGCAATCTCGAACTCTGCTTTCCCGAGCTCGATGCCGCCCAGCGCCAGGCGCTGGCGCGTGAGCATTTCGCCTGGATGGGCCGAAGCGTGCTGGAGCGCGGCCTGCTCTGGTTTGCGCCGGCCGAGCGCCTGCAGCGTCTGATGGAAATCAAGGGTGATATCCAGTTGGCCCAGCGCGGCGAAACGCCGGTGATGTGGTTGCTGCCACATTTCGCCGGCCTGGAATGGTCGGCGCCGGCCCTGATGCTGAATCAGAGCTGCCCCGGCGTGGATGTGTATTCGCGCCAGAGCAACCCGGTCTTCGATGCGCAGCTGCTGGCCGGCCGCGCGCGTTTCGGCAAGACCGCGTTTGTTGACCGCCATGACGGCATCCGCCCGGTGCTGCGCCTGATCCGCGAGGGCTATGCCTTTCTGAACGCGCCGGACATGGACTTCGGCGCCAAGGACTCGGCCTTCATTCCCTTCTTCGGTGTGCCCGCTTGCACCCTGCTGGCGCCTGCCAAGATCGCGCGCAGCATGGGCATGACGGTGCAGCCCCTGGTCGTGACCATGAAGCCGGGCGGTCAGGGCTATCTGATCGAGGCCTTTGCACCGCCCGCAGGCTACCCGAGTGGCGATCTGGAGGCCGACGCGCGCGTGCTCAACGCCTGGCTGGAAGCGCGCATCCGCGAGAACCCCGCCCAGTACCTCTGGGTGCACAAGCGCTTCAAGACCCGCCCCGAGGGTGCGCCGTCCTTGTACTGAGCGAGGCCTGTTGGCGCGCTCGGGCCAGTTCATTGGCCAGGCGTGCCGGTTCTGCCGAACCACTGCTTGCAGGCAGCACCACCCGGTGCGCCTTGTTTTCCTCTGTGTCGCCCGCAAAGCTGGCGCCGAGCAGGCCGGCGGCAAGTCGCCACAGGCCCGGCTCGGCAGGGCGGCCGACCTGGCTGTGGTTGCTGCCCCCGCCGCCTTCCATGCTGCGCGCCTGACTGCTCATGGCCGGGATGGGGCTGGCCAGCAGCAGCGGCGCTAGCGCGCGCGCCACCACCGGCGTTGCCGCACTGGTGCCGCTGAGCCGGGCCCAGCTGCCGCTCAAGGCGCCGGCGCAGAGCAGGCCATAGATGGCCGCGCTCTCGTCGGCGGCACCATAGGCGCTGATGCCGGCGCTCGGCGAATAGGCACTGCGTGAGCCATCTAGCGCGCGTGCGGCGCCGACCACCACGGTGTAGCGGCCGCTGGCCAGACTGCTCAGCGCGCTGCCGCCATCCAGGCTCAGGCCGCCGCTGCAGCCGGTGATGAAGGATTGCAGCAGAGGCCGGCTCGAGCGCCCTGGCGTGTCGCGCTGCAGCCAGGCCGCCAGGCGCAAGGGCCGTTTGCTGTCATCGCTGCTGCGACTGATCTCCAACTGCCAGACCCCGGCGCATTCGCCGGCTCGCTCGCCGCTGCAGGGCGCGAGCGCCAGCAAGGCCTGGGCGCGGCCTGCGCCGGCGAGCTGAAAGTACAGACCGGCCAACGGTCGTTCCGGCGTGCCGGGCAGCAGGCGATCTTCGCCCAGCCCCGCCTCCAACACCTGCCCGCTCGGGCTTTGCAGGCGCAAGCGCAGGCTGCTGAAGGATTGTGGGTCCTCGGCGAAGAACCACAGCTCCATGAAGCTGTCGGTGGCATCGCCGGGAATGGTGTGCCAGTGCAAGCCGGCCTTTTGCATCTGAGGGTCTAACTGGCCACGTGCATGCCATGGCTCTTGTGCGGCATTGCCCGCCGCCACGGTGATGGCCAGCTGCGGGTGGCTGAGCAGCAGCTCATCCATGGCCTCTTCCAGCAGCGAGTGGCCGTCATGCGGGCCAGCCAGGGCACCGATGCTGATGTTGATCAGCACCCGAGCGCGCGGGCCGGCCCGGCGCAGGATGTAGTGGATGCCGTCCAGGATGTAGGCGTCGGCGGCGGCGCCGCTGCTGTCCTCCGGGCCAGGTTCTGGCACGTCCACGAACAGCAACTCGGCTTGCTCGACCGGGTCGGCCCGGTCGCCGGACCGCATGGGCACCGCGCTGGCCGGCAAGGCCTGTTCGCGCGCCAGACCCCCGGCGATGTCCAGCACCTGGTGGCCGTGCAGCATCGGTTGCAGCTGGCCTTGCGCGTCGAGCGGATAGCCCAGGCGCCGGTAGGCCGCAGCTTCGTCCTCGGCGCTGTCCAGGCCCGGTAGCAGGGCGGCGATTGCGGCCCGCCCCAGGGCGCGGCCATAGCCGAAATCGGCGGGGCAGTGCCAGGGGCTGCCCGCCTGGCCTTCGCTGCGCCGGCCTTGCTCCCAGAGGCCGACCAGGCGCGACTGCGCCGCGCCCTCGCCCTGCCAGGCGCGCCGGTAGGCTCGGTGCAGCAGGGCGCAGTGCTTGTCGATCACGCCGATCACCAGCGGCGCATCGGCCATGTCCTCGCGCTCGGGCAGGCGGTGCTCAGCCGCCGCAAGGCACTGCCCGGGCAAGGGCAGGGACAGGGCAGCCTCCGCCACGGCCGCGTTCAATCCATTCAAGGCGGCGCGCTCCACCCAAGCGCAGCAGAAGCGGCTGTTCAGGGCCGGGTCCAGATAGGCCGGCGGCAGCTGAATGCCGGCGCGGCAGCTCAGCGCCTGCGGCGAGCTCTCGAGTGGCAGCTTGATGAGCAGGGGCAGTTGCGGTGCGCCGGACCGGCTGCTGGCCGCAGGTTTCGCAAACGCGGCATGACCGCTGAAGCCGGTGTCCTGTGCCCAGCTGAGATAGGGGTCGCGTGGCTGCGGCGTGGGTGGGGTGGGCGGGGCGGCGGAGGGCATGGCCTCAGACCCATTCCGCGCGGGCCAGACTCCAGAGCTTTTGCAGCAGGGGCAGGTCCGGGCCGGGCAGCCAGCCCGGCGCGCCGCGCCCGTGCTCGTCCTCAAAGGCCTGGCCCTTGGCGCTGAAGTCGCGCGTGCCGGCGCCGGCCAGGTCCAGCTTGAGGCCGTCGTAGCTGGCGCCACGCCAGCGGCGTTCCGGCTCGCAGGCGGCCAGCAGGTAGGCGGCCAAAGCGTCGCCCATCAGGCGGCCGACTTCGCAGTCGACCGGGAAATGCACGCCGGCGACGATGCGGTTCTCCGAGATGCGCGTGGCCAGGCGTCGCAGCAGCTGCTTCTGTACGGCGTTGTCATCGGGCCGGCCGGGTGCCTCGGCCAGGGCGCCGAGCAGGGTGGCGCTGACATGGGCCTCGAGCGCATGGCCGGCCGGAAAGCTGGGGTGCATGGGCACCTCGATCATGGGTTGGATCTGGGCCGTGAAGGCGCTTGGTCGCGGCACGGCCAGCGCCTGCTTGAAGCGCATGCAGACGGCATAGCTGAACTGCAGCGCCACCTTGAGCAGCTCGGTGGTCTTGGCATGGCGCCCGGACTGCAGGTTCAGCACGCTGGCGAAGTAGGCGATCGGCGGCGCTACCTGGGTCAGGACTTCGGCCGTGCGGCTGTCGCGCAGCGGCGCCAGGGCCTGCACCCTTTGTAGATGGGCCAGCAGGAACTCCTGGCTGGGCCGGCTGACGCGCAGCAGGGGCTTCATCGCACCCTTGGGCCCGCTGGCCGCTTGCAGCTCGGCCCAGTGCTCACCGCTGTGGCCAGTTATGGGCTTGGAGCCGAAGCGCAGCTGGGTTAGCAGTTCGAAGTGAAGCAATGCGGCACGCACCTCAATGCCGTTGGCGCGCATCAGATGATCGGCCGGGTCGAAGGCCGGCATCGGGCCCAGGCGTTGCTGCAGGTCTTGCAAGGCGCTGCGCTCGGCCGGGCTCAGGCCGGCCAGCAGCTCCTCGCGGCTGGCGCCCAGACCCTGCACCAGCAAAGGGTTGTAGGGCTGGCCGTCATAACCCTCCTTGCTGAAGCCGCCTGTGTAGGAGGCAGCCCCGGCATAGGACGCCGCACCCGCATACGAGGCCGCCCCGGCATAGGACTGCACACCGGCATAGGAAAAACCAGAGTTCGCCATGAAAGCTCCGCCTTCGCGTTAAGGGGCCGGCCCGCGCCGCCCGGGTTCAGGAAGATCGCTGCCTTGCGCTCACAGCTCCGGCAGGCCCGCGGTTTGCAGCGCCAGCGCACAGCACGCCGCGAATGCGGTGCCGCGGCCGGGGTAGCGGGTGTTGAAGCTGTGCAGGGAGTAGTTCGGGTCCAGGCCGCGCAGAGCCTGCACCGCTTCGCTGGCCTGGGCCAGCTGGCCGTTGAGCGCGCGGGCGATGGCCAGGGTGCGCAGAGTCGGCAGGTGGCGCCGATTGGCGCTCAGCGAGCGACTGGCCAGCACGATGGATTCGTTGAGCCGCCCGGCCGCCAGCAGGGCGTGGGCGGCGAAGGAATCGAAGTAGTAGCGCATCGGGTCCAGCGGCGACAAGAGCATGGCCATGCCGGCCGCGTCGGCCGCCGCCTGGCCCTGGTCACGGTAGACATGGACGGCCGAGAGGTAGAGCCAGGCCAAGGCCTCGTTGGCGTTCTCGGCGATGGCGGCCTTGAGCTGGGCCTCGGCCTGATCCAGCTCGCCCAGCAGATAAGCATGCACCAGGCCATCGATCGCCAGACCCAGGGCGCGGTCGCCTTCGCAATGCAGGGCCTGCTGCGCCGCTTGCTGGGCCAGACGGGTGTCGGCCTCGATGTCTCGGCTCTGTCCGCGCGCGACATTCATGACATGCCATTTGGCCAGCCAGGCCTGGGCCTCGCCGGCCTTGGGGTGGCGTTGCACGAGATGGTCCAGCAGCTCGCGGGCTTGCAGGAACTCGGCCGAACAGCTGCGGTGCACCAGGGTCATGGCCTTGAACAGCAAGGTGTAGCTGTCCAGGTCGTCGAGGGCGGGCAGCAGACCGGCGCGCGCGACCTCGCCAAAGATCGCTTGCGAGACGCCGCTGACCACCTCGCGGCCAAAAGGGTTCTCGGGCGAGCGCGCCAAATGCACCGGCAAGCTGACGGTCCGGGCCCAGAGTTCCTGGCCGCTGGCCGTGTCCACCATGCGGATCTGCGCGTGCAGCAGCCGGCCTTCCTGATGCACCTCGCCCGAGAGCACATGGCTGGCCTTCAGGCGTTGCTGCAGCTCGGCCGCGGCTGGTTGGCGATGGCGGAAGGCGGCGGCGCTGAGGCTGGAGATCAGGTGCCAGGCTTTGTTCTGCGCCAGACCGCGGCTCAGGCCATAGCCGACCAGCTCGGCATAGACCGGGTCGCAGCGCTGGCCCTCGGCCACGCGCAGAGGCAGCAGCACCAGGGTCGGCTTGTTGGCCAGAAAGTCTCCCCAGCCCTGTTCGGCTTCAGGCTTGGGCAAGAGCCGGAACAGGCGCAACGAGCGCTGCAATTCGGGGAACTCGGGCTCGCCGGCGTATTCCAGCTCGGCGTCCAGGCCGGCGACGATCTGGTCGCGCAAGGCCTCAGAGAGCAAGACCTCACCGGGCACCGCCAGCTCGGCCAAGGCGGTGGCGGCCGCCACGCCTTGTTCGGCCTGGCGCAGATCGGCGCCGATGCGGTAACGGCTGGGCCGCTGGGCCTCGAAGCGCTGGATGTGCAGGGCCGCGCTGACGGCCTGATCGCTGCGCGCAAAGCTGAGCAGCAGGCGGCGGGTCTGGCGGGTGAATTCGATCCCCTCGCTGTCGGCAGGCAGGGCGTTCTGCAGGCTCTCCAGCAGGGCGGCCCAGGCCTGGTCGCGGGGCTCATCGGGCGAGTCGGCCGCCAGTGTGACGGCAAGCAAAGCGGGCTGGGCTTCGGCGAAGGCCGACCAGGACGATGCGGAAGTGCCGACTGCTGCGGGCGTCATGGCCTGCAGTGTCGGGCGCAGGTGGCGATTGATCAAGGCCTGCCGCGCGCAAACGCAACAGAGCAGCCCTGATAATGCCGCGATGAATCTGCGCTTCACCAAGATGCAGGGCGCCGGCAATGACTTCTGTGTCATCGACGCGACCCGGCAAGCCCTGACCCTCAGCCCCGCGCAATTGCAGCGCCTGGGCGACCGGCGCTTCGGCGTCGGCTGCGACCAGATCCTGGTGATCGAGTCCAGCAACACGCCCGGTGTGGACTTCCGTTACCGCATCTTCAATGGCAGCAGCGGCGCCGAGGTCGAGCATTGCGGCAATGGTGCGCGCTGTTTTGTACGTTATGTGAATGAGAAAGGCCTGTCGGCCAAGCGCAGCATCCGCGTCGAGACGCTCAACAAGCAGCTGGAGCTGCACCTGCGCGAGGACGGTCGGGTCAGCGTCGACATGGGCGCCCCCGTCTTCGATCTGGCCCAGCTGCCCTTCGATGCCGAGGGCCTGAGCCCGCGCTTGCAGGCGGGCTTCGAACTCTGGCCGCTGGCCGAGCTTGGGGTTGAGCTGGCCGTGCTGTCCATGGGCAATCCGCATGCGGTGCTGCTGGTGCCGGACAGCGAGGCCGCGCCCGTCGAGCAGCTGGGGCCGCGCATCGAGACCCACGCGCGCTTTGCGCGCAAGGTCAACGTCGGTTTTCTGCAAGTGCTGTCCCGCTCCAGCGTGCGGCTGCGCGTGTTCGAGCGCGATGCCGGCGAAACGCTGGCCTGCGGCACCGGCGCCTGCGCGGCCGTGGTGGCGGGCATACGCCTGGGCTTGCTCGATGCGGCCGTCGAGGTGCAGACCCATGGCGGTCTGCTGAAGATTGAATGGGCCGGAGGCAGCGCCGCAGGTGCGGCCGCCGGTTTGGACGCGCCGGTGTTCCTGACCGGGCCGGCGCAAACCGTGTTTGAAGGAGAGATCTCGCTGTGAGCCAAGCCCCCACCATCACCGAGCAGGACATTGCTGAGTTTCTGGCGCGCACGCCCGGCTTTTTTGAGCGCCACGCCGAGCTGCTGGCCACGGTGCAGCTGAGCCACCCGCATGGTGCCCGCGCGGTCTCTCTGCAAGAGCGCCAGGCCGAAATGCTGCGCGAGAAGATCAAGGGCCTGGAGTTCAAGATCATGGAGATGATCCGCAACGGCCAGGACAATGTGGCCATTGCCGACCGCCTGCATCGCTGGACCCAAGCCTTGATGTTGACCACCGCGGTCGCCGAGCTGCCGGCGGTGCTGCTCAAGGAGCTGCGCCACCAGTTCATGATTCCTCAGGCCGGTCTGCGCCTGTGGGGCGTGGCCGGGGCCCTGGCCGAGCATGAGTGCGCGCGTGCGGTGAGCGGTGATGTCAAGAGTTTCGCCGCCAGCCTGAGTCAGCCCTATTGCGGTGTGAACTCGGGCTTCGAGGCGGCCGGCTGGCTGCGCGCCGCCGACGGCAGCGAGGGTGGCGCCACCTCGCTGGCCTTGATTCCCCTGACCCACGGCACGCCGGCACGCAGCTTCGGCCTGCTGGTTCTGGGCTCGCCCGACCCGACGCGTTACACGGCCGAGATGGGCACCGAGTTCCTGGCCCGCGTCGGCGACATTGCCAGCGCCGCTCTGGCGCGCTGCCTGCCCGCCCCAGCCGCCAGCGATGAGCAAGCCGCGGCAGCCGCTGACTGAGGCGGTGGATGAGGTGGAGGCGGCGCCCGCCCTGGCGCCGCTGCTGCAGACCTATCTCGACCATGTGCGTGTACAGCGCCGCCTGGCAGCGCGCACCCTGGAGATCTACGGTGCCGCCTTGCTGCGTCTGCAGCTTCTGGCCGCTGAGTCCGGTGTCGAACTCCTGCAGCTGAGCAGCCCGCAGGCGCGGCGCTGGGCGGCGCGCCTGCACGGGGGCAGCGAGGGCCAACGCGGCCTGGGGCCGCGCAGCATCGCCTTGCAGCTCTCGGTCTGGCGCGGCCTGTACCGCTGGCTCGGGCGGGAAGGGCGCATCGCCCTCAACCCCTTCGAGGGCTTGCGGGCGCCCAAGGCGGCCAAGCCCCTGCCCAAGGCTTTGGCGGTGGACGACGCAGTGCGCTTGGCCTCCTTTGAAGATGCCGGCGCCGGCCAGGACCCGCGCCTGGAAGCGCGTGACCGCTGCATCGTTGAGCTGCTCTACGGCTGTGGCCTGCGTGTCAGCGAGCTGGAGGGACTGGACGCCCAGGCGGGCCCGACCGCTCGCGGTTGGATCGATCTGGCCGCGGGCGAAGCCCATGTGCTGGGCAAGGGCGCCAAGCGCCGCTCGGTGCCGGTCGGTCGCGCGGCCTTGCTGGCCCTGCAGGCCTGGCTGCTGCTGCGGCCGCAGCTGGCGCGTGGCGACGAGGCTGCCCTGTTCGTCGGCCCGCGTGGCGCCCGCCTGGCGGCGACGCAGATCCGCGCCCGGCTCAAGATCCGTGCGCTGGCCGCCGGCATGCCCACGCATGTGCACCCGCATATGCTGCGCCACTCTTTTGCCAGCCATCTCCTTCAGTCCAGCGGTGACCTGCGCGCGGTGCAGGAGCTGCTGGGCCATGCCCATATCACGACCACCCAGGTCTACACCCAGCTGGACTTTCAGCACCTGGCCCAGGTCTATGACCGCGCCCACCCGCGCGCCAAGAAACAAACGTCCGAAGACCAATAGCCTCCTCGCCCATGTTCAAACCCACGTCTTCCTCCTTGGCCGCTGCCGGCCTTTTGCTGGCCCTGAATGCCGCCGCCCAGACGCCCGCCGGTGGCGCTGCTTCGCCCATGGCGCGCATCGCCGAATCCCGCCCGGCCGCGATCGAAAGCAACTGGACGCCTTTGCGCCTGCCCACTGGCGAACGCATCGCCTTGCTGGGTGGCAGCTACCTGATGGCCATCGATGATGAGTGGGGCTTCGGCCCCAGCGTCTATGGCGCCGCCAAGGGCAATTACGGTGGTGTGTTCACGGTGGGCCTGACGGCGCAGCGACGCTGGCGCTTGGGCCAGAACACCCATCTGGCGGCCGGCCTCTATGCCGGCGCCGGCGGAGGCCTCAGCTCCAGCCAGGTGCGTTTCGGTGGTGGCCTGATGCTGCGCCCTGAACTGTCCATCCGCACCGAGATGGGTCCCTGGTATGCCGGCGTGTCACTCAACCATGTGCGCTTCCCGAGTGGCAATGTGCGCGGCAACAGTGTCGGCTTTGTGCTCGGCCGCTCCGGCAGCTTTGCCGGCTTTTCGCCCATCGATGCCGGCCGCCCGGGCCTGGCTTCGCAGCGCACTGGCCTCGGCTTTGACGAGATCGCCGTGCAGGCCGGTTTCTACAAGCCGCGCAAGAGCACGCGCAACCGCAGTGGTGATGTCAGCACCGCGCGCATGGGCAAGGCCGGGGCCGACCTGCGCCACTACATCGCTGAGGGCAGCTGGTGGGGCGTGGAAGCCTCGGGCGCAGCCCAGGGTGGCGCCGATGGATACATGGAAGTGCTGGCCAATGCCGGCCAGGACTGGGCGCTCGGCCACCCCTCCTTGCGCGTCGGCGGCCAGCTGGCCCTGGGCCTGGGCGGCGGCGGCAATGTTGACACCGGCAGCGGCTGGCTCTTGCGTGCCGGGCCGACCCTGCGCTGGCAAACGCCCTGGGGCCCCAGCCTGCGTCTGGACGCCGGGCTGGCGCGCGCCACGGCCGGCAATTTCAAGGCCGGCTTTGTCCGCCTGGGCCTGAGCATGCCACTGGACCGGGGGCCGCGCTTCGGCGCCTTTGGCATTGATGACGTGCCCGGCACGGTGCGCACCCAGCAGCTGTTCACCAGCATCCAGCACCTGCCCAAGGTTCGCTTCAAGGATGGCCGGCAGGAAGCGGTCACCCATCTCGGCCTGATGATGACGCGCGAGCTCTCGCGCTCGGTCTACGGTACGGCCCAGGCCGGCAGCGCCGCCTGGGGCTCGGCCGGTGCTTACTCCTATGGCCTGGTCGGTCTGGGTCTGCAAACGCAGCCTCTGGCCAGCCAGCCGCGCTGGCGGGTCGGCGCCGAGTTGCTGGCCGGTGCGGCCGGCGGCGGCGGTGTGGCCGTGCGCAGCGGCGCGGTGCTGCAAGGCGAGGCCTGGACCCAGCTCAACCTCGGTGAGGAAGAACGCCTGCGCCTGCGTCTGGGCCTGGGCCAGTGGCGCACGCTGCGCGGCGCTCAGCAGTCCAGCCCGGTGCTCAATGTCTCGGTCGGCTATGCCTTCGGTAGCTTGGTGCGCTGACACCTGAATCCACAAGAAAGCAGATCATCCGATGAAGAAAATCGTCATCCGCGCCGGCAAGGAGCGCTCGCTGGAGCGCCGCCACCCCTGGGTGTTTGAAAGCTCGGTCGCGCGCGGCAATGCCGATGCCGGCGAGACCGTGCGGGTCGAGTCGGCCGAAGGCGCTTTTCTGTGCTGGGCGGCCTTCAGCCCGCAGTCGCAGATCCGCCTGCGCGCTTGGAGCTTCGAGGAAGGCCAGCGCATCGATGCGGCCTTCTTCCGCCAGCGCATCGACCGTGCTCTGGGCGTGCGCGCCCGCTTGCCGATTGCCTCGGACGCGCTGCGCTTGATCCACGGCGAGGCCGATGGCCTGCCTGGCCTGATCGTTGACCGCTATGCCGACACCCTGGTGGCCCAGTTCCTGTCCAGCGGTGCCGAACGCTGGAAGCCGGTCATCGCCGACCACCTGCTGGCGGCCACGGGCCTGAGCCGGCTCTACGAGCGCTCGGACGCTCAGGTGCGCGAACTCGAGGGCTTGCCCCAGACGACGGGCTGGCTCCGTGGCGAGGGCGCCACAGAAGTGACGATCAGCGAACACCAGTGGCGGCTGACCCTGGATGTGGCCGAGGGTCACAAGACCGGTTACTACCTCGATCAGCGCGACAACCGCAAAAAGTTCGCCGATACGGTGCGCCAGTACGGTTGCCAGTCGGTGCTGAACTGCTTCAGCTACACCGGCGGCTTTTCGGTGGCGGCGCTGGCGGGCGGCGCGCAGGAGGTGCTCAGTGTCGATTCCTCGGCGCCAGCCCTCGCCCGCGCCACGGCCCATGTGGCGCTGAACGGCTTCGCGCCCGAGCTGCACCGGGCGCTGGACGCTGATGTCAACGCCACCTTGCGTAACTTCCTGAAAGAAGGTCGGCAGTTCGATGCCATCGTGCTGGACCCGCCCAAGTTCGCGCCCACGGCCGCGCACGCCGAACGCGCAGCCCGCGCTTACAAGGACATCAACCGCCTGGGCCTGCGCCTGCTCAAGCCGGGCGGTGTGCTCTTCACCTTCTCCTGCTCGGGCGGCATCAGCCCCGATCTTTTCCACAAGATCGTGGCGGGCGCTGGCCTGGATGCTGGGGCGGATGGCTTCATCCTCGATCGCGTCGGCGCCACCCCCGATCATCCGCAGACCATCTGCTTCCCTGAGGGCGAGTACCTCAAGGGCCTGCTGATCCTGAAAAGTTGAGTGCGGTGCGGCCACTGTTTTGTGCGCGCCGCAGGGTGATTTCTGGGGTCCTGGGGAATTCCCTTAGTGGAAATTCCTTCCCCTGGTGAAGGGGGTCAAGGCCTCCGTTCTCGTGCCATATTCACGCCTGGGTATGTTTGAAACAAGCCCGTAACAATCCACCCGCCGCGGCCAGAAGCCGACGAGCACAGAGCGGGGTGGGTAGATCTAATAAGCACAGCACCGAGAGGGACTCAGCGTGGCAAAGAAAGCAAATCTTCACTGGATCGCGGCGGCCGCCTTGTTGGCCATGGCCGGCGGCGCACAGGCACTGGGTAACCAGCAGACCGCGAACCTGAGCCTGCCCAGCAGCAGCAGCCTGGGCAATCTGGACCCGCTGACCGGCAACACCAGCTCGCCCGCGAACTGGCGTTTCGCTCCCGGCCAGAGCATTGCTGGCGTGGCCGGCTTGCTGGACGGTGTGGCCCGCCTGAGCTTCACCACCAGCGGTGGCGGCAGCTATGGCTGCTCCGGCTCGTTGCTGGCCGGTGGCCAGTACGTGCTGACCGCAGCACATTGCGCCGATGACTTCACCTCGATGAAGGTCCAGTTCGGCTGGTTCAACGGCACTGCCACCGTGACCCGCAACGTCGCCGTGGGCGACGCCATCCTGCACCCGGCTTGGCAAGGTTTCAACAATTCGGCCGACAACGGCTCGGACATCGCCATCCTGAAGCTGGATACGGCGGTCACCACCATCCAGGGCTACAAGCTGAGCACCACCAACGATGTCGGCAAGACCCACATCATGGCTGGCTACGGCACGACCCAGAACGCCAACGTCAACTCCGGCACCAACTGGAATGACGGCGCCTATGGCCACTACGCGTACAACACCTTCGACGTCGACAGCAAGACCTTCAACAAGGCCGTGGGCGACACCCTGGGTGCTGGCTGGGGTTACAACCCTGACTACTACGCCTACGGCGTGACCTATATGGTCGACTTCGACCGCGGCATCGCAGCCAACAACACCCTGCAGCGCATTGCCGACGCAACCGGCAACCAGTTCAGCAGTGATCTGGGCCAGGGTGGTGTCGAAGGCCTGATCGCCGGCGGCGACTCCGGCGGCGGCGACTTCGTCTGGAACGGCTCCGAATGGGTGCTGTCCGGCGTGCATTCCTGGGGCTGGCAAGGCAATGCCACCAACGGCCAAGGCGCTTGCGACTTCTTGGGTCTGAGCGGCTGCGACAACGCCATGAACAACAGCTCCAGCTACGGCGACCTGTCGGGCTCCACGGCTGTGTTCTCGCACGGTCAGTGGATCGCCACAGTCACCGCCGTTCCTGAGCCGCAAACCTATGCCCTGATGGCTCTGGGTCTGCTGGCCGTGGGCGCCGCTGCTCGCCGCCGCAAGGCCTGAGCCAGAGCGAGCTTTTCGCCAGAGTAAGAAGCGACCTTCGGGTCGCTTTTTTCATGGGCGCCGCGTGGGCTGGGTGCGAGCAATCGGGGTTTGTCCGGGCCCGTGACCCCGGGGGACTCGGCGCCCTTGGCGCATGGCATATTCAAGCCACGGTCACCAGGCCGCGCGCAGCCGAATCGGAGGCGGGCTGCGGGTCCGGGCAACAAAGGGCTCAAGCCTTTGCAGCGCCCTTCCGTGCACGACCACAAAGACACAGTTTTCGAGGAACCTTCCCCATGACCCGCACATCCATTCGCCTGCAACGCGGCCTGATCGCCACCGCGGCAGCCCTGGCGGCCAGCACCGTGGCGATGGCGCAGACCAGTGCCAGTGACTACTTCACCGGCAAGCAAGCCTTGGTGGTTTCTACCGGCAACCCGGCATCCTGGGTCTTGCAGCCTGGTGCCGACAACGGCGCGCTCGATGGCGTGGCCCGCCTGCTGTATTCCAATGCCCAGGGCAGCTGGATTTGCTCGGGATCCTTGTTGGCCGGCGGCCAGTACGTGTTGACGGCGGCTCACTGCGCCGACAACTTCAGCGCCATGACCATCGATTTCAAGCAAGGCGCGGTGCAGCGCAATGCCGCCCAGGCTTGGGTGCACAGTGGCTGGCAGGGTGAGCAAGCCTCGCTGGGCACGGGCTCGGATATCGCCATCATCAAGCTCGATCAGGCTGTGACCAACATCAACGGTTTTGCCCTGAGCGCCGGCAATGACCTGAAGAAGGACTACCTGCTGGCCGGCTACGGCCTGACCGGCACCGGCGCCACTGGCAACAGCGGTGGCTTTGATTGGGGCAAGGCGCACTACGGCTACAACACCATCGACGTGGCCGACCAGGGTGCTTATGGTGTTGAGTACATCAGCGACTTCGACAACGGCAGCTCGGCCAAGAATGCCATCGCGCGCCTGGGCACGGCCTGGGGCACAGGCTGGACCAGCGGTACCGGCTTGGGCGCCGGTCTGGAAGCCCAGATTGCCGGCGGCGACTCCGGCGGCGGCGACTTCATCTGGGACGCCGACAACAACCGTTGGCTGCTGGCCGGTGTGCATTCCTGGGGTTGGGGCAACTGCAATGCCGCGCTCGGCGTGGAAGACTGCGACGCCCTGGTGGGCACCAACTCCAGCTTCGGCGACCTAGCTGCTTCCACGGCGGTGTTCTCGCATGCCGATTGGATTGGCGCCATCACTGCTGTGCCCGAGCCGCAGACCTATGCCCTGATGGCTCTGGGCCTGCTGGCCGTTGGAGCCAGCGTGCGCCGCCGCAAGGCCTGATCGCCGGCAGCACGCGCGTGGAACAGCAAAGGCGACCTTGGGGTCGCCTTTTTCTTGCCCCGACGCATGCCCAGCGATTGGGTTCAGAGCTTGGGCAAGGCGATGCGTGGCTCGAACTTGCCACGCCGCACGCTGAAGAAGGCTTTGACATTGCGCACATTGGCGTCCTGCGTGAACAGGCGCAGGACCAGGGCCTGGTAGGCCGGCATATCGGGCACTTGCAGGATCAACACGAAATCCGGCCCCGGCGTGACCTGGTAGCACTGCTGCACCGCCGCCTCGCCCAGCACCCGGGCTTCGAAGGCCTGCAGGTGTTCGGCGCCCTGGCGGTCCAGGGTGATTTCAACGATGGCGCTCAGGCCGGCGCCCAGCTTCTCGGGCGAAAGCAGGGCGACGCGGCGCTCGATGACGCCGCTGTCCACCAGGCGCTTGACCCGGCGCAGGCAGGTCGCCGGCGACACATGGGCCTGTTGCGCCAGATCCTGGTTGGACCCGGAGGCGTCCTGCTGCAGCAGTTCAAGGATGCGCAGGTCCGTGGCATCCAAGCCCATGCTTTGATTTGAATCGTTCATTTCCGACCCTCTCGTGAAATATGCCATCACGCAAACCATGGCTTGATTGATTATTTCAAAAATCAATACAAATCGAAAGCATTGATTTCATGGCAGTGCCTACGATGCGCTCCAGCCTTGAACGAGCAAGCAAGGCGCCTCATATCTTCTGGAGCCAAGCCATGTGTGGAATCGTCGGAGCCGTCAGCCAGCGCAATATCGTCCCCATCCTGATTGAGGGCCTCAAGCGCCTTGAGTACCGCGGCTATGACTCCTGCGGCGTCGCCGTGCATCAGGACGGCGGCCTCAAGCGCGCCCGCAGCACCTCGCGCGTGGCCGAGTTGACTGGCCTGGCCGCCGAAGACGGCATCGCCTCCGGCACCGGCATCGCCCACACCCGCTGGGCCACCCATGGTGCCCCGGCCGTGCACAACGCCCACCCGCATTTCTCGCACGGCCCCAGCGCCGGCGTCGACAGCGTCGGCCGCATTGCCCTGGTGCACAACGGCATCATCGAGAACCACGACGAACTGCGCGCCGAACTCAAGGGCCGCGGCTATGTCTTCACCAGCCAGACCGACACCGAAGTCATCGCCCACCTGATCGATCACCTCTACCAGGGCGACCTGTTGGAAGCCGTGCAGCAAGCCCTGCCGCGCCTCAAGGGCGCCTATGCCGTGGCCGTGTTCTGCCGCGACGAGCCGCAGCGCGTGGTGGCCGCCCGCGAGGGCTCGCCCCTGGTGCTGGGTGTGGGCATGGAGGCCGCCGATGGCGAGCACTTCGTCGCTTCCGACGCCATGGCCCTGGCCGGCGTGACCGACCAGATCGTCTACCTGGAAGAAGGCGATGTGGTCGACCTGCAACCGGGTCGTTTCTGGATCAGCCAGCGCAACGCGGAAACCGGTCGTTATGAAGCGCAGCATCGCGAAGTCCGCACCGTCCACGCCCACAGCGGCGCGGCCGAACTGGGCCCCTATCGCCACTACATGCAGAAGGAAATCTTCGAGCAGCCCACCGCGATCGCCAACACGCTCGAGTCCATCACCAGCATCAGCCCCGAGCTCTTCGGTGACGGCGCCTACGGCATCTTCAAGGACGTCGATTCGGTGCTGATCCTGGCCTGCGGCACCAGCTACTACTCAGGCTCCACCGCCAAGTACTGGCTGGAGTCCATCGCCAAGATCCCGACCAGCGTTGAAATCGCCAGCGAGTACCGCTACCGCGACAGCGTGCCCAACCCGCGCACCCTGGTCGTCACCATCAGCCAGAGCGGCGAAACCGCCGACACCCTGGCCGCGCTCAAGCATGCACGTGCCCAGGGCATGAAGCACACGCTGACCATCTGCAATGTCTCCACCAGCGCCATGGTGCGCGAATGCGAGCTGGCCTACATCACCCGCGCCGGCGCGGAAATCGGCGTGGCCTCGACGAAAGCCTTCACCACCCAGCTGGTTGGCCTCTTCCTGCTGACCCTGGCCCTGGCCCAGACCCGTGGCCACCTCAGCGAAGTGCAAGAAGCCGAGCATGTGAAGGCGCTGCGCCACCTGCCCGTTGCGGTGCAAGCCGTGCTGGCGCTGGAGCCCCAGGTCATTGCCTGGAGCGAAGAGTTCGCCCGCAAGGAAAACGCTCTCTTCCTCGGCCGCGGCCTGCACTACCCGATCGCCCTGGAAGGCGCCTTGAAGCTCAAGGAAATCAGCTACATCCACGCCGAGGCCTACCCGGCCGGTGAACTCAAGCACGGCCCCCTGGCCCTGGTCACCGCCGAGATGCCCGTCGTCACCGTGGCGCCCAACGACACGCTGCTGGAAAAGCTCAAGAGCAATATGCAGGAAGTGCGCGCGCGTGGCGGCCAGCTCTATGTGTTTGCCGACGGCGATACGCAGATTGAAAGCGAAGCCGGCCTGCATGTGATCCGCATGCCCGAGCACTACGGCGCCCTGAGCCCCATCCTGCACGTGATCCCGCTGCAACTGCTGGCGTATCACACGGCGTGCGCGCGTGGGACGGATGTGGACAAGCCACGTAACCTCGCAAAGAGTGTGACTGTCGAGTGAGGCAAGACCTGACCCTTGACGCCAATAAATAAAGTCCGTCGGATAACAATAAAGTTCGTCGGAGGTTTTTCGCATTGTGGGGTCAATGCCAGCCAAGGTGATCGGTGGCTGACCTCCCGAGAGAAGCTTTGGCGTCAGCTCGGGTGCACTCCCGCCGTATGAAGGTGCGGCATCAGTTTGCGCCGACAGTAGTAGGCTGACTCAGCGAATTTGCGCCGGCTTCCACTCCAACATCGCCTGCTCCCACTCCCCCCAGGTGGACTCTGTCACCTCAAGGCTGTGAAGCGCGTCCGCGCGCTCGGTCGCCTCAACGCGCCGCTCCAGCAGCAATTCGGTTTGCCGCACGATCTTGAGCAAGGTGGCGGTGAATGTGTGGCCGGCGGGTTGGTGGGCGGTGTGCATGGGGCTCTCCTACAACGATGGCGCTAGCATCCGTCGTCGCTTGCTCAGCAACCATCCCCCCCAGGGTGGGCCCTCTTTTTTGGGGGGGGGGGCTGTTGAGCTGCATCACCCTGAGTTCAGTCTCGGCTGCTCGCCTCTGCCTCGCCGATTTTGAAGACTGCTCTCAAGCGCTCCACCGTATGCCGCCACTTCGGCGTGGTCGGTTGGCACACCGTGTTCTGGTTACCAAACAAGCCCAGCTCATTGAAGGCCAGCGCCGCGGGGATGGTGTGTAGCCATTTCACGCGCACGAAGTACTCGCTCAGCTCCGGGTCGGCGGCGTCAGCTTTGTACAGCTCGCCATGCTTCAGCACATCCATGGCCAGCCGTTCGCCGTTGTCGGTGTGCACGTGGAAATCGCTGGCTGGCTGCACCGCCTCCAGCACTTCGCCAACGCCCACATAGCCGCGTCCAGGAATGTTCACCCACACCCGGTCGCCGGATGAGAGCAGCTTCAGCGTCTTGCTGTACCAGGAGCCGCCGCCCCCGCTGATGAAGCCGTATCGCACGGCGTCGTCCCAGCTGCGGCTGGTCTGGTCGCCGAAGGACACATAGAACTCGCCGTTCCAGGGCTCCTTGGCCCCTTTGCCGGTGGCGATGGTCACAGCCGCATTGGCCTGCGTTTCGCTGGGGTCGATCAGCCAAGCGCGGCTGAGCAATTGCTGGCCGCTGTGCTCGAAGACCTGGAAGAACAGCACGTTGATCGCAATGTCGCGGTCGTTCAGGTATTGCACGATGCGCTCGGTGGATGGGTCCAACTCGGCGGCGACGATGATGATTTGGTGCGCGTGGTTCAGGCTGTCTTCGTCCAGCGCCGTGCCGAAGCGCTGCTGGAAGTCCTGCTCCAGGCTGTGGCCGGGCTTGAAGCGGGCATAGATCTGCGAGATGCGGTCGGCGCCCAGCTCGGCCACCCAGGATGCATAGTCCAGCGCCTGGGCTACGATTTCGCGTGGCGTGCGGTCGCGCTTCAGCTCCACCAGCACCAGCGATCCATCGGGCGCGATGGCCAGCAGGTCGATGCGCCCGCCGTGCGAGGTCGTCTCCTGCTGGCCAATCAGCATCCAGGCCGGCGACAAGATGCGTGGGTCCTGCACAATCATCTCTTCCAGCAGGGCTTCGCTGCTGAGCTTGCTTTGCTTCAGCTGCGTGGCGGGCTGGCCGACTTGCCAGATGGCGTGTTGGATGGGCATGACTCAGGCTCGCAGTCGAACAAACAAATGCACGTTGCTGGAACCATCCTGCACGGGCACTTCCTTCACTTCCAGATACGGCTGCTTGCGCACCAGTTCCCCCAGCTTCTGGCAGCCGTAGTTACGTGGATCAAAAGCCGAGTGGTTCTTCATGATCAGCGAGCCCACAGTCGACAGGGGTGACCAGCCGTTGTCGCGGGCGGTAGCGGTCACTGCCTGCCTCAGCATGGCTTCCAGCGATTGCCCAGGCTCGGCGCTCACGATGGGTTGGGGCGCCGCACCGACGCCCTGCGCCCGCAAGATCTCCGTGTAAATGAACTTGTCACATGCAGCCACGAAAGGCTGCGGAGTCTTCTGCTCACCAAAGCCGTAAACCACCAGCCCCGCCTCTCGAATTCGCGTGGCCAGGCGGGTGAAATCGCTGTCTGACGAGACCAGGCAAAAGCCACTCACGGTGCCCGCGTGCAGCAAGTCCATCGCGTCGATGATCAAGGACGAGTCGGTCGCGTTCTTGCCTGAGGTGTAGCTGAATTGCTGCATTGGCTGGATGGCCAGTTTGTGCAACACATCCTTCCAGCCGCGCAGGTTGGGCGTGGTCCAGTCACCGTAGGCGCGCTTGACGGTGGCGGTGCCGTAGCGGGACACCTCGGCCATCAGTTCATTGATGATGCTGGCCTGCGCGTTGTCGGCGTCGATGAGGACGGCCAGTTTGTCGTTGTGAGGTGTTGCCATGTTGGAGGGGGGATCAGGCCACGGCTTGCGCGACCAGCACGGAGGCCAGATGTTCGTGATGCTGGCGGGCTTGGACCAGACGAAGCGTCAACTGGTCGCAAACGATCAATAGCTCTTCGACTTTGGCCACGATTCGGCTCTGCTCTTTAAGGGGCGGCAATGGAACAACGAAGGAAGTGAGGCTTTCCTGGTTCAACTTGGGCATCTTGACTCGGTTCTCGGCAAGACGCACTTGGGCAAGGAACATTTCGCTCAGCATCATTGATAGCTGGAATCTTGGATCAATGTGCGAGTTGATTGGGTACATGTCTGCACTACAGAGCCCGTCGAAGTCGACCAAAACGGCCTTTGACAAGGAGGGGCGAATCTTGGAGTACAAGAGTTGGCCTGCTACAAAACGGTTGTTTGGTCCGCGAATTCCGGTCTGTCGAACTGTGCGGCGCTCCAAAAGCCGCCCCGTTCCTTTCTCTATGCAATCAGGCGCAACTTGAATGCTGTCCAGGAAGTCCTCCGGGCGAACTAGCTCGCTCTTGATTTGACAAATTTCGCCGAAACTAGCCCAACACCATCCTGATGGAAGCGATGAGGCTAAACCCATGTCGGAATGTGTCGCCTCCTCGCCTTTCGCACTACGAGCCCTCTTGCTACTGTGGAGTCGTGCAAGCAACTGCGTTGCAGGCTCATCATTCAAGTCTTGCGGAACAAGCCTGCCCATAACCCCCAACTGCAACACCGTCTGCTTCAGCGCGTCAATGCTGGCCTCGGTGGTGAAGAGCGTATGGAAATGCTCGGACAGTTGTTGCCAACTGGCGCGGAAGTCGGCGGCGTCGCGGGCTTGGGTGAGGCTGGTGAGCAGGGCCGCCACCAACTGCGCGTGGGCGGCCTCGGCGTCGGCCTGCTCAGCCTCCAGCCGGTCGCACAGATCCATCAGTTCATCAACCTTGGCGACGATGCGGTGTTGCTCGGCCAGTGGCGGAACCGGCACGGGCGCAGCTTTGAGCTTTGCCTGAGAGATGTTCACCTGGCTGGCTGCCATTCCGGACTTTGCGGCCTCAAGGTAACGAGCCGTAGCGCCAGCATTTAGGCAAAGAGCCGTAAACCTGCCGTCCAATCGCTGAGGATTTGGTCGAAACCGGATGATCTTGTCCGACAGCATGAGCCTTGGGCGCGTCGAATCGACCAAGCAAGATATGCCGACGCGGTTCATTGGGCCGGCTCGTGTGAAGAGAACATCACCGGCCTTGACTTCGGCCTCTGGACGCGGGGTCAAGTGGGCAGGAAGTTCCTTGTTCTCTTCCTGCACGTAGCGCAAGGGCTGAACCGCTGTGGTGCGCAGCACGCCCCACACTTCATAAGTAGGCGCTGGTGTATCAAGGCAGGCTGGACTCCAACCCGCATCCATGCCCGATATCTCGCTCCCAAGTGTGGACCATTGCCACTTGCCGACGTCATCTTCATGCGGCACGAGACGACCGGTTACCGCTAGGTCGCGGATCACCACTCTTAGCCTATCAACTCCGTTCGGTGATCCCGCCAGCAGTGCCAGATTGTCGGTAAGCAGCGTGGTCATTCGCCCCGCTCCAGCGCCTCGGCCAGCGCCGCCTTCAGTTGCTCCCGCAGCCCATGTATGCCCTCCTGCATCCGCGCGTACTCAGCCAGCAGTTGCGCCGGGTCATGGCTCACCTGCTCACCCTCATGCGGGTTCTTGCAGTCGAGGTTGTAGTTGCGCGCCTTGATGTCCTCGGCGCTGACCTTCCAGGCGAACTCGTTCTCGACGCGGGCCGAAAAGCCATCGGCCTCGCTGCCCCACCAGGCCTCCTCAACCTTGAACTCCTCGATGCGCATGGGCCGCGTCTTGGAATAGTTCTTCACCCCGGCCGGGTATTGGTGCTCGTAGAACCAGATGTCCTTGGTCGGTGTGCCCTTGGTGAAGAACAGCAGATTGGTCTTGATGCCGGTGTAGGGGTTGAACACGCCATTGGGCAAGCGAACGACGGTGTGCAGATTGCAGTCGTTCAATAACTTTTCCTTGATGCGGCTCTTGATGCCCTCGCCGAACAGAAAGCCATCGGGCAGCACCACGGCCGCGCGACCGCCGTCCTTGAGCAAATGCATGATGAGCACGAGAAACAGGTCCGCCGTTTCACGGGTACGGAAGGCCTGAGGGAAGTTGGTCTCGATGCCGTCTTCCTCCATGCCGCCAAAGGGCGGGTTGGCGACGATGCAGTCGACGCGGTCCTTGGGCCCCCAGCCAATCAAAGGCTTGGCCAGCGTGTTGTCGTGGCGGATCTGGTTGGGCACCTCGATGCCGTGCAGGATCATGTTGGTGGTGGCCAGCAAATGCGGCAGCGGCTTTTTCTCCACGCCGTGGATGCTGGCCTGCAGCGTGCGCTCGTCCTCGGGCGTTTTGACGTAGTGCTTGCGCTTGTGCTCGATGGTGCAGGTGAGGAAGCCGCCGGTGCCGCAGGCGGGGTCCATGACTTTTTCATCGAGCTTGGGGTCGACCATACGGACCATGAACTCGGTCACCGGGCGCGGTGTGTAGAACTCGCCGGCATTGCCTGCGCTTTGCAGGTCACGCAACAGCTGCTCGTACATATCGCCGAAGGCGTGGCGCTCCTGGGCCTTGTTGAAGTCGACGCCTTCCTGGATCTTGTTGATGACCTGCCGGATGAGCTGGCCGGACTTCATGTAGTTGTAGGCATCCTCGAACACACCGCGCACCACGAAGGCGGCCGGCGTGGTGCTGTAGCTCTCCAGCTTTTGCAGCGCGGGGAAGAGTTCGTTGTCGATGAAGCTCTTCAGCTCTTCGCCGGTGATGCCTTCGGGGTTGGCTGCCCAGTTGCGCCAGCGGTATTGCTCAGGCAGCGGCGAACGGTAGTGGTCATCCAGCAGTTCCCATTCCTGCTCACGGTCGTCAAAGATTTTCAGGAAAAGCAGCCAGACGAGTTGGCCGATGCGCTGGGCGTCACCGTCGACGCCGACGTCCTTGCGCATGATGTCTTGGATGGATTTGATGGAACTGCTGATGGACATGGGCAGGGATGCGTTGTTCTTGTTTTTTCGGGGAGATGCACTAGCCTGGCTTCAGGCGATGAAGCCGTGTTTGTTGCGGTGTGCGGCGAGATAGGGCTGGTGTTTGGGCGATATGGCTCGGAGCCTTGCGTCTGCGGTGATGCCGAGAGCAAGCAAATCTACACCGCGAAGAGCGGTGCACCGTAGCATGCGGCCAGACTCATCAAAGCTGATCAGGCCCTGGTCGAACAGCTTGTCAATGGAAGCGGCCAAAAGCAACCCGTTGTAGGGGTCCAGGCACGTCTCTGGGTCTTTGTTCTCACGCCAAGGTACAGCATGAGATGCGACCAGAGCTTTTTCGATGCCACACCCAGTAACCGCACATCGGCGGTGCCAAATCTTCAATAAGTCTTCTCGATACCTACCCTGGCCGACGCGGGCTTCAATCAGCGCTGTCCTGGTAGTTGCAGTAACGGCGCGCCCTTGCAGGCCAGCGTCAACGTCAGCGGTTGCGGCTGCCCATACGAGGGGGTCTACGGCATGGGATTCGCCGGGCTCAGTCAAGGCAGCCGATACAAAAGCATCAACAGCTGCCTCATTCGCCAGCGAAAGCGCCCGCCCAGGCATGCCGCCAGCGTACTTGGTACTGCCACTTCTGTAGGGGGCGTCTTCAAAGACGACACCTGCGCCAATTGGCACTGCAGAGGCAACCCGGCGCGCATCCTCAGGATGAATAACCAGCGGAGCTGTGCGCATAGGCCGCAGAGTGTCTTCAGCTAATTTGATAGAGACCCAGTTCCCCATCTTTGGATGCTGAAGCTTCCAAGATTTGGTTGAGCGGTCGGCGCTGGTAATGTCCTCAAAGCCTCGTTGGAGCAGGGCTGCGCGAAGCTGATAGTTGTCGATGGACTTGGTCATGCGTAGAGCTGGGTTTCAAGTTCGACAACCGCCTTCGCATAACCAGCCTTGCCGCCGAAGGCCTTGACCAATTCGATGGGCGCACCGATGCGGCTGAACGGGTCCAGCTGAAGAATCTTGATGTCCTCAATGGGTTCCAGGCCGGTGTCGGCGTACTTCTCCAGCAAGGCTTCCAGCACCTGCCGCGCCGGGCCTTGGTACTTGGCAAAGTAATTGCGCTTCTTAACGTTGTCGGCGCGCTCCTTGCGGGATAGCGGTGGCTGATCGAACGCGACGTGGCAGATTAGGTCGAAGGGGTCGAGCGGCTTTCCGCCCTGCTTAGCTTCGACCTCTTCGGCCAAGGCTTCCCAGAGCACGCCCTGGTTGGCCAACTCTTCGATGATGACCTTCTTCTGCTCAGCGTCAGACCAGCGGCGCAGGAAGGCGTCCAGCGAGCCGAACTGCTTGGTGACGCAGTTTCGGGTGTACTCGCGGAGGGATTCGGTGATGAGCTTGCCGTCCGCGCCGTAGTACTGCACGCGCTCAGCCACCACGAAGACCGAGACATTGCCCACCACATACTTGATGCGACCGCCGCCGCCGCCGCCGCCACCGCCGCCCAGGTCGTCGCCTTCATCGGGCGGTGCGTCGTCGCCATCGCCGCCGACAGGTCCGCCGCCTTCGGGCTGCTCCGGCACATCGTCGGGCGGAACCGGCGGTTCGTCGCCCTTGGGTTCGTAGACCTGCACTGGGTCGCCATCAAAGGCCGGGTCGGCAAATAGCTCGGTGGCCTTTTTGAAGTCCATGATGGTGAACCAGAACTTGCCGTAGTCCTCGTTGATGCGGGTGCCACGGCCGATGATTTGCTTGAACTCGGTCATGGACTTGATGTGCTGGTCCAGCACCACGAGCTTGCAGGTTTGCGCGTCCACGCCCGTGGTCATTAGCTTGCTGGTGGTGGCGATGACGGGGTAGCGCTCTTCGGGGTTGATGAAGTTGTCGAGCTCGGCCTTGCCTTCTTGCTCGTCCCCGGTAATGCGCATGACGTACTTGCGGTTCTCCTGGATGCGCTGCGGGTTCAGGTTCACCAGGGCCTGGCGCATGCGCTCGGCGTGGTCGATGTCATCGCAGAAGACGATGGTCTTCTGAAAGGGGTCTGTGGCTTTGAGAAAGGCGGTGATCTTCTCGGCCACCAGTTGGGTGCGGGCCTCCAGCACCAGTTGCCGGTCCATGTCCTTGAGGTTGTAGATACGGTCTTCGATGGGCTGACCGCTCTTGTCCAGCATGCCCGCCGGTGGGCGCCAGCCTTGCAGGTCTTTGTCGAAGTCGATGCGCACGACTTTGTAGGGAGCAAGGAAGCCGTCCGCAATGCCCTGCTTGAGGCTGTAGCTGTAGACCGGCTCGCCGAAGTAGTGGATGCTGGAAACCTCCTTGGTCTCCTTGGGCGTGGCGGTCAGGCCGATGTGCGTGGCGCTGGAGAAGTAGGCAAGTATTTCGCGCCAAGCCGAGTCCTCGGCGGCGCTGCCCCGGTGGCATTCGTCAATGACGACCAAATCGAAGAAGTCCGGCGAGAACTGCTTGTAGATGTTCTTCTCTTCCTCGGCGCCGGTCACTGCCTGGTACAGCGAAAGGTAAATCTCGTAGGACGTGTCGATCTGCCGCTTGGCGATCTTGGTCATCGCCGCGCCGAAGGGCTTGAAGTCGTTGTTCTTGGTCTGGTCGACCAGGATGTTGCGGTCGGCCAGGAACAGGATGCGCTTCTTCTGGCGGCTCTTCCACAGGCGCCAGATGATCTGAAACGCTGTGTAGGTCTTGCCGGTGCCGGTGGCCATCACCAGCAGCACGCGGTTCTGGCCACGCGCCACCGCCTCCACCGTGCGGTTGATGGCGTTCATCTGATAGTAGCGGGGCATGCGGCCGGTGCCGTCGTCGAAGTACGGGGCTTCGACCTTTTGGCTGGCTTCGGCGTTAAAACCCTTCCAGGCGCAGTAGCGCTGCCAGAGCTCGGCCGGGCTGGGGAACTGATCCAGCGTCAGCTCAGTCTCGGTGAGGTCTGCATTGCCGGTGCGGTCGTGGAACAGGAAGCTGTCACCGTTGCTGGAGAACACAAAGGGCACGTCCAGCGCTTCGGCGTAGTCCAAGGCCTGCTGCATGCCGTCGCCCACGGCGTGGGTGTTGACCTTGGCCTCAATCACCGCCAGAGGCAGATTGGGCTGGTGGTACAGGATGAAGTCAGCGCGCCGCGACTTACCGCGAGTGTGCAGCTTTCCCCGGACGATCACGCGGCCCTTGGTGAAGCTAACTTCTTCTCGCACCTGACGCTGGATGTCCCAGCCTGCCGCGACGACGGCGGGTGCGATGAACTTGGTGCAAATGTCTCTTTCGCTGAGCGACTTTTTGTCCACGTGGCACTCCCTGCCCTCATTTGTGACTTGAGATTTGATTTCAATTATGTGGGAGCGCGAAGGCGGGCTGGCGAACTTGAGGGAAACTGAGGGCCGGACACTCAGGACGTGTCCAAACTTTGCTACCTACAAAGTCGATCGGGAGAGGGATGCTTCGGCCGGTCGTTGGAATGGTCCAGCGACAAAACACACTGAAGCTCCCATCATGCAATTGATCACGAGATATACGCCCAACTCTGCACGGTTGAACGGTAAGCAACATCCTGCACTGCCCCCCGCCCAGCGACCACCCAACTGGCCCAGCAAAGTTCCCGGCAAACCTTCAGGGCCATACCGTGACAATGCCCCCCCGAAAAACAAGAGCTGATTGATCTTTAGGTCAGCTGGGCGTCGACTCTCAGGCCTGGGCCAAGAGTCCCGACCAGTGCTTCGCCCGCGAACGCAACCAGTCATCCACGCTGGTTGCTTCAAAGAGGTCAAGAAAGCCATAGCGCGTTCCCTCCAGGATGAAGAGCTCCTTCGGCCGAGCGAGCCACTTCATCATTCTTGCCTGGCGGTCTAAACGACGCGCCAACCAGAAGACGGTGTAGTGATCTTCTTCATGGCCAGTAGGGCAAGTCTCTTTCGCGGCGAGGGCCTGCCTGAGCGCGCTGGATAGTTGGATGACTTTGGCCTCCGACGGGAAAGACTGGCCGCAACTCCAGCGCTTGAGGGTGGTGATGTCCAACGGGTCCATACCGGCTTTGGTCCCTTTGTTGGCGAGCTCCAAGAGCTCCGCCAAGGTCTGAGCCTTAACACATGACATCACCCAGCGCAGATAGATCGCCCCCGAGTGAACCACTCCGCCGGGGCCCAACATGTCATTCAGGCGAAGAAAGCGGGGATCTGCGTTGGCCAGTAGCTCTGCGTCCACTTTCGCGAGCATGCAAATCTGAGCATCGAACAGCCCAACCATCCGGGTCAGCAAAGCTTCTTCCAGTGACTCGCATCGATTGAGCCACTTCAATCCCAAAGGAGTGACGAAACACTTGAGCTCCGGCTGCGCTGCCCAAGTGGATGCGGCACCTGGAAAATCACCGTCATATAGACAGCGATCAAGATGCTTAGACGAGGCTTCAATGGCGGCGTTGTGCCTGGCCTCAATGAGTGCCGGGGCACGAATGAGGTCGTGAGTCATCTGAAGTTGCATCGTCCAATGTCCAAGTTGCTCCAGCTGACTTGGATCCTTACGCACGCGTTCGAACAGGTCTTCGAGCCGCGCCAGTAACTCGGCCTCCATGCCAGCGCGCCGGAAGAACTCCATCATGTCCCCTTCCACCTTTGTGTCGAGGGATTGCAGGTTTCTGCGCTGGAGTCTTTCAAGCCTCTTTACGTAGGCCGCGCCACCGGGCATCTGCTCAAAGGTGTCGCGGTATGGCCTTTCGTTTAGCTTGGCAGTGGCAAAAGAATCAAACAGGATTGCGCCGCTCAACTTCAGCGGCTTGGGCCTTCCGGGTAATAGCGACATTGCGACTCAGGCTAATTCATTTGGAGCGTCGATCCTGCTGGCAAGTGGCGCGACTTTCATTGCGCCATTTGCACCACCCAGCATGATTGCTGCACCGAGGATGGGGCGTGGACTGTAGCTATTGAATAGCGTTGTGAGTTGCCTGTCCTTTGGCTGGTTTCAGTCTTCGGGTCTCAACCTTTTGTGGTGTTGTTGACGCACCGTCTTCTCTTTGCCTTGTTCTCGGCAATGCGCCGTCTTGCATCGACGAGCTCCCAAGCGTATCCGGACGCTAAGACGGCTGGCTTCCACGTTTCGTACGCAGCGTAGCCGGGTGTCTCCGGGTGTGTGACGGCCAAGGTCTCGGCGACTTGGTGCGCGGCATACAGGTAATCCTGTGAATTGATATGACTGAGCCAAGCGATGTTGACCCGTTTGAAGAAGTGCTTGTCGACGTACTCGGCGATGGGGGCCAACAGACCGTGGTCAGCCAGCCAAGGCGCCTGGACCAGCATCACAACGAACAGGTTCTCGGCCATCGGTGTTTCACGTCCCTTGCCACGTTCGATGGTCAGCCGCAGCAGTACGAGCAAGCAAGCAAGATCATCCAGGGACGCTGACAGCGTCATATCAATCACCGGCTGGAGATATGGATGAACGACACGGCCGGGGAACCTTAGGCTGCGAAGCAGCAACTTGGTAAAGGCTCGGTACTTTCTCTCGGGCAGCCGCTGAACCACGGCGTCGATGTACTCCCCCAATGGCATGTCAGCGCGTAGGGCCGGCCATAGCGCCAACGACCAGGTCGCCGCGCTCCCCGGGCTCCGAGCTTCCATTTCTGCGATGAGCTTTGGGCTGGGTGACCTTCGGCCCTGAAAGCGCTCCGACCACTGCCTGTGTGCGTACTTGAGCCTCGCCGGCTCCATGGAATCACCCGCATGCCATTTGACGAGGTCGACAAGAGGTTCGACATCGGCTCGCATTGCGACATCCCACGACCAAGCAATCGTCGAAAAAATGTCCACCAGTTCGCGGCGACGCTGCCTGCCGTTAGTTAATGAGAAACAGGCATGGGAGAGAGAAAGATTAGTCGTATCAATCACTTGCGATCAATGCCGTCAGATTGCTCCGCGCCAACGTTGCAGATTGTCCTCCGCAAGACCTCGATTTAGCATCCCTCGGCGCGAGGCCTATCCGGCCCGTTTCGAAACAAGCAAATTTGGTCAAATTCATGCAGCCAGCTCAACCCGATCCGGTCGACGTCGAGGTCGTGCGTCATCAGTTCTATGCCAACGGCATCACCGTGAAGGACTGGGCGCGTGAGCACGGCTTCGACGTGAACATGGTCTACAACGTGCTGAATGGCCGCAGCCGGGCCAGACGCGGGCAGAGCCATCAGATTGCTCTGGCGCTGGGCCTGAAGAAGATTGAGCCCGGCGTGCTGCTGGCCGTCGCTTCGTCTGTTGAGCACGTGCCAGCGGCCGTGCCGCCACTGACGCCCAAGGAGGCCCAAATGAAAACCTGAGCCCACAAACGCGAAAGCCGCAGGCGGTGGAACGCTTGCGGCTTTCTGAGACGTATCGAGGGAAACCCTCAAATTTCCAGGAGTGGAAAAAATGTACCCGCCTAAATGGTGCGGGTCAAGGGTGTCCCTCGTTCATTCACGAGCATGCGCGACGCGATCGCGCGAAAGGACACCTTATGGCCCAGAGGCGGATGACGTTCGCCCGTTTGCAACAGATCCATCGCCGACAAGATCCTCCGGCATGGAGCCCCGACTACCAGCCTGGCATTTTTGCCACGCGTGAGGAGGCCCCTAGCGTTTCGCGAGCGGCGCAGATGTGGTCACAGAAGTTGCAGCGCTACGTTCACGCGTTGTCTGCGACGGAGCAAACAGCAGCCAGGCTGGCCTTGTTCCATCCCGACTTGTTTGAGATGCATGAGCAACGGATGCTGCCAGTGAAGCCACAGCAGCATCCGCTGTCTGGGCACGCCCGCGCTGTCGGATTGGACTTGCCGTCACTGCAAGGCACGATTGCTGTTGCTGAGCGCCTGGATGTTTTGAAGACGCACGGCTGGATCCGTCATTACGACGAGCAGTCCCAAGAGACTCGGCTGGTGCCCACGCCCATGTTCGGCGACTTGCTGTTGTTTCTCTTCGATGGGCGTGGGCCCTATGTTGTCAATTGGTCCGTCAAGCTGGCAGAGGAGGACTTCAACCGGACGATCAATCTACGTCGCCGAGTTCGGAATTCAAATGCCG
Organism: Paucibacter sp. DJ2R-2; assembly: GCF_025717675.1. GTDB lineage: Bacteria > Pseudomonadota > Gammaproteobacteria > Burkholderiales > Burkholderiaceae_C > Paucibacter_A. Next base: position 602,042 of record NZ_JAJIRT010000001.1, on the reverse strand, counting down.
ACGCCAGCGCTGCCCGTGCCCGGCATGCAATCGAAGAGCAACTCTATTTGGATGCAGGCATTCGTACCGTTCGATTTGTGAGCGACACCGTCCCTCCGACACTCGATCACAACCTCCGCCTCCTGTTCCTGCACCAGCGCCCGCAGCGTCAGCTTGATCGCGACATCCTGCGGGAACTAGAAGATCGCGTCCGAGGCACCGTTGGACGCGAACCACCGCAGGTCGCCTTGCTGGGTGTGACCCATCGCCACGGCTGTGACTACCAGGATGTCCGACAAGCTTTCTTTTGCTTGCTGTGGGAGCGTCGAGTTAGGGTCGATCTGATGGACGCGCTGGTTTTGGTTGATCAGCCTTTGCGCCCTGAAAAGAACAGCGTGTTTGAGCGTTTTGCCCATCTGTTCAAGAGGGAGGTGTGAACATGCATCTCAATGCGCAACTCCATGCCCCTCATGGCTTTGAAGGCTTGGTCTCGGGCGTGACGTATCACTTGATGTACAGCGATGCGGCTCGCAATCGAGTCTTGTTGGTGACGTTCAACGCCTCTTCGACGGCCAAAGCGGAGAAGTCCAAACCCGTGAACTCCGGCGGTCTCAAAGCCGTTGTGGTCTTCCTTCAACGAGATCGCTTCGAAGAGGCCATCAAAAGCGAGCTGATCCGTCCCAGTCCATGTCAGCGTGCTCTTCCTCATTGGCTGGATGACGTCACCATGGCCGAGTTGATCGAGCACGATCGCTGTCGCACCGATATGACTCACCCACACGATGGGCGCGTAGACGCGATGTTGGCTCATCTTTGGCCTGCGTTGGAGCGAGTGAAGGAGGTTTTCGAGGCCACAGATCCCGCTGCATATTTGAACAAGTTGGCGAGAGCCTGTACTCCGGTGCAGAACGAGTCGAGGTATCGACTGGCGTTCTTTTCGTACATCGCGTTCGGCCAAGAAAGATTGGCCTTGCACTACCGCGTGACGCAAATCGGCAAGTGGGAACGGAAGGCCCATGAGCGCAAGTTCGGCAGACCTTCCAAATACGGTGCCCGGAATGGGCACAGCTCCTGTGGTGACGATGTCAGGCTCAAATGTGAGAAGGGCTTCCGGGACTTCGCGACACCTGGCGCTTCGATGCGCTCGGTCTACCGGAATTCGATGCTGAAGGTTTTCGGTTGCAGGCCTCATACGGAGCCGGATGGACGCATGGCTTTCAGTCACCCGGAAGGTGCGCGCTTTCCGACATTTGGGCAATTCAGCTACCGGGTCTGCCTGGCCTTTGATCTAGAAACGCGGCGCCTGATGAAGTACGGTGCCTCGCGTGTCAAGTCGGAGTTCGCTGAGCCGCGAGGTAGCTTTATTGCTTCTGTGGCTTATGCCATGGAGGCACTGCAATCGGATGCCTATGTTGTCGAGGACGTTGCCAAGGGCTACATCGAGGGGAGCTACCTGCCTCGCTTGCATGTGGTGCGAATCATCTGCGTGGGTACCGGGGCGATCGTGGGTATCGGCTTTTCCGTGAAGGGCGAGAAGGCCGAGGCTTACCGTATGGCCAAGTTCTGCATGGCTGTGGACAAAGTGTGGTTCTGCAAGCTATTCGGTATCGTCATTCGAGAGGATGAATGGCCGACGGTGGGCCTTCCTATGCATGACCTCACTGATCGAGGGCCCGGCGCGACGAGTGGGGGAGATGCGGTCGATGCCGATTTGTTGGCGACCATCAAAGAGATTGCACCATCCTATTCTGGGCAATCCAAAGCCAATGTGGAAACGCGCAACCCCAAGAGCGTCAAGTCGGAAGGGGCTCCGCAATTCAAAGTGACGAGCCAGACGTTGGTGCAATTGGCGACTCGCGAAATCTGGCGCGCCATCGAATCCAACAAGACAACCGACGTCATTTCGAGGCTTGGGCCGAGCGCGCTGAGTGCGGGGGTGTTCCCGACGCCGATTGGGCTCTGGAACTATCTGACAAGCCTCGGCCGAACGATGGCCTATCGAATTCCCCAGGAGCAGGCGATCCGCGGGTACCTCAAGAAAATTGATGTGACCGTGGAAGACGGCGCGGTGTACTTCCTGGGCTTTCGCTTTTGGTCTAAGGCTCTGCATTCCAGCGGGGTCCTCGCCGGAGCGCGTGCAATTCAAGGCTATGCATTCCCAATGTGCTTGAGGCACATCTTCCTCGATACGCCGCGCGGCATCGTCGTGGTCGATGCGGCCTATGGAATTCAAACGGATGAAGGCGAGTTGTTTCTCTGTATCGAGGAGATGGCGCAATTAATGGAGTTGCGCCGCCGCGAACGGGCCAGCCTGACGGTGCATCGTGAAGCCGCCAAAGCAGACGTGGCAGAGCGATTCGAGGCCCAATCTGGGGGCGTGTACGAAACCTTCGAGACGAGGCCTGGTCGTGCCAAGCGAGGCAACGCCGCTTCGCGGGAAGAGTCGAGACAGATCATGCCCATCCTGCGCGCCCAAGGAGGAAAACCATGAGCGCCGGCGTCAAGGTCCTGCGCCCGTGGGATGTCTGGTTTGAAGGTCTCGATTCGGACGAGAGCTTGCGGGCAAAAGTCACCCTGAGGGCTGAGCAGGGACTCAGTCTTGTCGGCAAGTCGCCAACCATAGCTTGTGATGAGCTCAGGTCAGCATGGAAGCAGATCTATTTGCCGTGCAATCAGCACCTGGGCGTCTTGCGGAAGTTGGTCGACCGCGCCCGGGGAAATGCTTCGCACCGCTTCTCATGTGTGAAGACCTATGAAGATGCCATATACGCGAGAAGTCCGTTGCTGACCGTCGAGCCGGAAATTTGGGGGCTGACCGGGCTGGCAGGCGTCGGCAAATCTTCGCTGATTCTCGCCTTGGATCGTGCTCTTCAACCACCCGAGGGCTTCTGTCTGACGCCAAGCGTGCCCGCTTGCTCAAGGCCTGTCGTTCCGCTCATCTTGACTGCGGAACGTTCAAGCCAGGCGGTTCTATGTCGTCTGGCCAACCCAGTTTTCGTGGGTGGCAGAACCAACATCAGCCCCTCAGGGCTCGTGCAGCACCTTCGAGAATGGTTGTTTGCGCAGGGGACGCTGTTGGTGCCAGTAGACGAGTTGCAGTCGATGACTCGCAGTGAGGGGGCGACGACCTTGATTGCCAACTTATTGACAGAGCTGAATGATTTGGGCCCGTATCTTGTTTACTGTTTCAACTACTCGCTCGGGCACAAACTACTGAAGCGGCCGCAAGAAGACAAGGATCGATTGTTTGCCAACTGCCTCCTTCTCGATGTTCCTTCCTTGGGCGAATCCAATTGGCGGGATGTCATCGCCGAGTATGTGCGCGTCGCGCCAGGTCATTTTGAGTTGGTGCCGGATCGGGATGGTCCCGAGCTCTATCGACTGACTGGTGGCTTGTATCGGCTGCTGAGTATCCTGCTTCTGGAGTCTTGCAGGCAAGCCTGGCCTTCCTCCGTCACGCGGCCGGTGTCGATGGCAGAAGTCAGACGAGCATTTCAATCAACTGCGTTCACAAGCCAACGCGCTGATGTCGAGGCACTGCAGTCGATCAATTTCAGTGCGCGCGAGAGGGCGCGACATCGGGGTCTGGTTTGTCCCTTCACGGACGCGTCTCTTTCTCCCGGTGGCGCAGTCGAGGGCAAACCTATTTCTGGTCCTCGTGCCGCTACAACTCTAACTGTCCCTGCAGCTGCAGCGAAACATGTCGTAGAGAGTGCGCTGACGCTTGAGGAGAAAGGCGTACTCGCGGCGTTGCGCTGTGCTGCCGGGCAAGCTGCGAGTACCGGACGCAAGGCAGCGACGGTTACCAGGCTGCCGCGCAGCGGACCCATCAGCGCAGAAGCACTGATGGCGGGTGCTGATCTTCTGTCGCCGGCCAGAGCCAAGGATCGCAGTGTTCACAAAGACCCGGGCGGGGCAACTGAGGAGCAGGGGTGAGTGCGAATCGAGCTTCATTGGGGGAGCGGATTCCCTGGCTGCCTGATGAGACCTTGTTCAGCTGGTGCAGTCGGTATCACCATTTGGCTGTGAATGGCCTCGCGGCGGCCACATGCATGCAACTGTTCGGAGCGCGTCGTCGAGGGGTGGCCCACGATCTGCCGGACGGCATCGGAGCGTTGGTCCGCCGTGCTGAAGGCAGCCTGGGGGCTGCGAGTGACATCTGCACAGACAGAACGCTGCTTGCCTTTTATGCGCCGTTTCGTTCTCTGGCACTTGTCGAGCAGGCTCAGGCGCAGTTGATCGATGGGAGCGTGGCGCACCTGAAGTATCAACTTGGCATGCTCACCAGCGGGCTTGGCGCGGCGCATCCCCTGAAAGCCTGTCCATGCTGCATGAAGTTAGATCGACAGCAGTTCGGCGTCGCGCACTGGCGGCGCACGCATCAGCTGCCGTCATCCTGGTACTGCGAAGAGCACAGCACGCCGTTGCTAGTCTCTCCGATCAAGCTGGACCAGCGTGCCCGATTTCAGTGGGCGCTGCCAATGGGTGCAGCGCTTGTGCCTTGGGCAACGGGTCCGAGCTCACTTCGAAGTTGTGAACTTGGATTGCGTATGGCCGCATTCGGCGCTGCGCTATGCCGATTGCCGGCATCTAGGCTTGCCAACGCCCAACGCCTTGCACAGGGCTTCAGATCCGGGCTGAGCCGGTGCGGTGTGCTGAGCCGAGCTGGACGGGTTTCGTGGGCCGACCTGCAGGCGCACATGGGACAGCATGTGGCTGCATTGAACATGCTGCCGCCTTTCGCCATGCAGCTCGACGTGGCGGTGTCCACGGCACAGTTGACGCGGATTTTGTCCGGCCGAGGATTGACTCATCCGCTTCGTTACATCGCGTGGCTCTGTCTGTTCTTTGACAGCCTGGATGAGTTCATCGACGCCTACGACGCGCCCCTGCCGCAAGCAGCGCCTGCAATTACAGCTCGAGCACAAGTTGATTCTGGACAAGCCGATGGCGGCAAAGATGGGCGCGCAGTCGCGGCAGTGACCGCACTCTTGTCTGGCGGCGAATCTATGACTGCAATCGCAAACCGACTTGGCGTGGAGCCAGGCACTGTTGCCGTTTGGGCGGCCAGAGCCGGACTACAAACCGCCAGGCGCCCGAAGAAGCTTGATGACGAGCGCTGGAGCGCTGCGATAGACATGCTCGTGGAAGGGGTGAACAAGCGGGATGTGGCTCTACGGATCGGAATGAGCGAGGTGACCGTGACCAGAATCCTCAGGATCGTGCCGGGACTCCAAGAGCTTTGGCACGAGGTTCGCCATGAGGCAGCCAGAGTGCGTGCACGAGAGGCGTGGTTGAGGGTTGTATCGGCCGAAGCGGCGATCGGCCGGGCCTCAGCACGGAGGGTTGCCCCTGCGGCATTTGCCTGGCTGTATCGCAACGATCGCGAATGGCTCCATGCTCAGTCCTCGCACCTACCTTCCGTTCAACTTGGAAACGGCTCAACGCACCGGCGTCACCGTGCCGACGAGCGCTATGCGCATAACTTGGAGACCGCTCTCGCTTCGGCGCAGCTCACGAAGCCGGGCTTCAATATGCGAATCTCAGACTGGGCAATCATTGCGCCAGGGCTAAGGAAAGTGGCTCAAGCCCCGAGCTCTTGGCCACTGACGGTCTGTGTACTGAGGCGCTTGCTGGGAGCGGACTCCTTCGACGATGTGGAGTCGCTCTGGGCGCGCCATCGGTAGCACGGCTCCAGCGCTTGGCTTCGTCGCGGATGCGTTGCTCCAACTGTTCTGCCGAGACTTGCTGGGTTCTGCATGCAGTGTCGATCTTGGCGCCGTTTATGAAGTCCAGGTACGCCGCATTCAGTGCGCCGTCGCGCACAGTGTCCGGGCTTGAAACAAATCGCGACTCGGCCTCTTCCAACCGTGCCTGAATCTCAGAGACGGAATCGAACAAAGTGGCCAACACGAGCGCGCATGCTGCGCCGGGATAGCTGACGTGTTTGTCCTTGCTTGGACCATCCAATCTTGCGAAGTACTCACCCGGAGTCTTGGTCAGAAGATCTGGCCAGTGAAGCGCAAGCCACTCCGTCGGCACCTGCCTCGCAATAAGGTCACTCACGAGAGGGCGTCTGCCGGTTTCCGTCCACCGAAGCTCGTGTGATGTGCATCCATCGCGAATCACATGGGTGAGTGCGGCGCTGCTTCCGACAAAGTCACGTTGCAGCCAGTGGGCCAAGAGCCCGGCGTACCGACCCAAGATACTCGCAGCATCAAACGCGGTCGGTAAGGCGAGGCGCACCCCCGGGCCTTGTGCGAGCGCGTCAGTTGGACGATGACGGAATGCCTTCGGATCAAACTTGAGCAGGGCTTCGCGGTGGATCGGACACCAGTCCACGTCCGGGAGATGGTGAATCCGTCGCCAGTAGCTGGTTCGGCCATGCTTCCTGTCTTCGTTGAGGCACGCTGCACAAGTCATGGCTTCGACCTTGGAGCGCATCTGAACTCCCATTAGGTAGAGCGCTTCCGTTCGCGGCCGTCCGTCCCTTTTGTGGCTGGGGGCGAAGGCGCGTTGTGCAGGCAACGTCGTGAGCCGAAATAGCACCTGTTGAGGTGTGATGGTCAGTCCAGCGGCGATCGCTGCCTGCGTTGAGCACGGGCCGGGCAACTGTAGGTGAGCGCCCAACCCAGCAATCAGGGATTTGGCGTTGGTACAGCAATGCGCCGCACAGCACCGGCCGAGGTATCCATCCAGGAGCTCATCTTCAAACGGCGCGGGTAAGAAGGGTGCATTCACGATGTGGCCTCGTCCGTTGAAAGTGGTGGAGAGAGCAGGGCGAGAGAGCGGATGACGACGGCAAGTGCGCGAGCATGGGCCGGAGTCCCGTTCCAGACTTCTGCCAGCGCTCCGATCAGCTCTTCATTTGCGCGAACTGCATCTGCTTGCGACTTTGAAGTTGAGCCAAGTACATATATGCATATGTCTTTTGCCAGCTTTGATTGCGCTGAAGTTTTTCCGGAAAACACTCGGCTGACTTGTGATTGGCTGGCGCCAAGAGCTTTTGCAATTGAGGATTGATGTAGTCCAACTCTTCGCGCGCGCTCCGAGGCGCTCGCAATCATGGTGTTTTGCTGGTGTTCTGGCATCGGCCAAGTATGCATAAATGCATTCAACTTGGGAAGCGAGGTTTTGCCAGGAGGGCTGAGTGGTCGCGTCGCGTGCCGATGAGGCGTCTGTGCGTGAGGCCGATTGCGACCTCCCCATAGTGTTCAAAACTTCGAAGTTCGACGGACTATGATTTCGCGCAAAAGGGAGGCGATTGGTGGCAAGAAGATCAAACGAAAAGACCCGGGCAGCGCGCAAGCTGGAAGATGTAGCGCTCAAGATCCTCGGGGTGGGGGTGTTGCTCGCATTGCTGCCATTCTTCTTGAGCAAGTCGCCGCTCGAGGCTGCATTTGGCATGCTCAGACCCTTGGGCCTGGTCTTGCTGATTGGAGGTGGCGCTCTCCTGGTGATAGCCAAAAAGGCATCTCAGCCAGGAAGGCCCGAAAAGGGCGAGAGCGCGAAAGGAGTCGGCCTGCAGCAGGGCATGCGTTCCAGCGATTCGAGTTCCGCATTTAGTGCGGCTCGGGCATCTGTGCCTGTGACGGCGCAGGCTGATCTCGTCGCCGCCTCCTTTGCGGTGCCGGTTCGCCCTGATGCGTGGAGCAAGACGGTTCTTGATGTGATCGAGTGGCGCCGCTTTGAGGCGCTGGTCGAGGCCCTGTTCAAGCAGGCAGGCTTTGAAACGCAATCACAGTCGCACGGCGCTGATGGTGGTGTCGACATCTGGTTGTACTCGCGCCATCAGCCGGGCATTCCCGTTAGCTTGGTGCAGTGCAAGCACTGGCAAGGCAGGAAGGTGGGTGTCGATAAGATTCGAGAACTGCGGGGCGTGATGGCGGCTCACAACGTGAAGCGCGGCCAGTTCGCGACCACCTCCGCGTTCACCGCAGATGCTGCGGCCTTTGCTGCTGAGAACGGAGTGAATCTGCTCAGCGCAGAAAAGCTGCTCCAGCTCATAGCTTCGCGCACGCCAGAGCAGCAATCCGAGCTGCTTGATGTTGCGTTGGAGGGGGAGTATTGGTGCCCCACCTGCGTGAACTGCGGCGTCAAGATGGTTGATCGGGTGCCGCGCAACGGAGGCTCACCCTTTTGGGGATGCACTTCATATCCGAAGTGCAAGACGACGTTACCGATGCGTGCCGTATGAGTCTCGGTGTGCGGTGCGGAGCTGAATCGGGCCCCGACGCGTTGGTCGGGCAACCTTGTTTCTTTCCGAGCGTCAATGTGTCTTTGCGATGCTTTGGCGATTCAGGTTTTCTGCTTCGATGGAATCGGTGCGGATGAATATTGGAGCAGCTTTGTGATCAATGAACCACTTACCAAAGTTCTGCCGGCCATCATGCCGGCTGCCGTTGCATGGGCTGAGCAGATGGCGCTGGAAATCGCACGGTTCGGCTCACCGCTGAACGAGGCCGGCGCTAGTGTTGCCCTAAAGGTTGGAGTCGTTCGGATCGAGCGTGTCCGCATCCTTGAGGTTGACGCCATCCCCTTGCCAGATGATCCGGTTCTACTTCAGGCCGTCCGGTTGGGCGACTTCGTTGGAGAAGACAGCGTTGGCCTGGCCTTGGGCTACGGGATCTTCATCCGCAAGGGAAGTGTGGACGGACGCTTGATCGCCCACGAGCTTCGGCATGTCCACCAGTACGAGCAGGCTGGCTCGATTGCGGATTTTCTGCCGCAGTATTTGATGGATGTTGCGAAGTGCGGCTATCGAAACTCGCGCTTCGAGATCGACGCGCGTGAACATGAGGTTGCTGGGCTGATCGGCCTCTCGTAATGACTTCGCGCATGGCCGTTGGGCAGTAACGGCAAAGTGCGGCCAGACCGACGATGGGCGGTGCAACCTTGACGAGCCCATACTGGCCTTCGTGCCATTGGATTTCGACATGACGCCTGACCAACCGGACAAATCGGTCTATATGACCATCGCTGAGTTTTCAGCACAAGTTGAAGTCGCCGAAGCGCTCTTTAGCCGTTACTGGAAGCTATGTGAGAGGCACATCGGTCATGCGTTGCCGCAGCACCCGAAGGCGGGATAGACCATTAGTCGTGTGCGGGGTTTCCGCGCCAGAGGGTGGGCGAGCAAGGCAAATGGTCAATTCAGAAAGCTGTAGTTGAAGCAATTGCTCTTGCAGCGCATCTAGTTCGGTCGGGCCCACCGGGTGCCGGCTGTAATTGTCGACCGTCCTGCAACGCTGGTACTCTTGCTTACATAAAAGCCGTTCAATAGCACTTACCTGCGTGCGCCCGACCGTTGGTTCCGGCGTCCGCCGCCCTGAGTGGTGCTCGGCCGACGACAAGAACACAGTGGAGAGTTCCTGATGGCACGAGAGGTGGACCGCAGCTCGGTCGATGAATTGTTGCGCGCGGTAGCACCGTCGCGGGTTGCAGAGGCGTTGGGCATAGCGGTTGTCCGTCGCGGGGCAAATTTGCGCTGCCTATGCCCATTCCACGACGACCACGACCCGTCAATGGTTCTGTATGAGAACTGGGACACCCGTCCCCCCCACCACCATTGCTTCGTATGCGGCGCGGACGGCGACATTTTCGACATGGTGCGGCATGTGCGGCACGCATCGTTCGCAGAGGCTGCTGAATGGCTCAGAAGCACTTTCAGTATTCCGCAGCGGAAGACTCGTACCGGTCCTGGCAGCAACCAGCGAAAGGTTGGCGACCGACCAGTATGGGACGGGACGTCGCAAGCAGCATTCAAGTACGCAGCCAATGTCTATCACAGGGCAAGTGCCGATTTTGAACTCAGCGGTTGGTTGGCTTCGCGGAACCTGCCTGAGGACATCGCAAAGAAGGCTAGCCTGTCGTATGCGCGCTCCAACACCTTAACAGGGGAGGTGGTGCGCGCCTCTATCGACCCCGGGCAGGGGCGTATCGAAGAAGCGATGCTGGAGCAAATTGGACTGCTCCGTCGCGTTAAGCGCACGACGGACTCAAACCAACTCTTCGCCGGAGCGGAGCCCCGCTTTCGAGACTTCTTTTTCGATGCCCGGGTTGTTTTTCCAATCCACACGCTGGAAGGAGATGTGGTCGGCTTCGCTGGTCGCGCCGTCAAGGAGGTACAGAAAGATTCGCCCAAATACCTCTACAGCCCAGGGTTTGCGAAGAGCAAGGTCTTGTACCGGGGGAACGCCGCTCTCGAGCTGCTGAAAGGTCGGTCAAAGGCGGGCGAGCACAAAGAGATTTTCGTTTGCGAAGGCCTGGTCGACGCGCTGCGACTAGAGTCGCTAGGTCATCCGGCGGTCTCCATCCTTGGCGCACAAGCTTCCAAGGAGCAAATTGAGCAGTTGCGCCGCATTGCCGACTCCGCCGCACCGGCCGGAGACCTGCTTGTTCATATCTTCCTGGACCGAGACAAGGCAGGCGTGCGCGGCAGTGCAAAACTTGCGCTAGCTCTCGCCGAGGCTGGATTTGATGCAGATTTTGTTTGGCCGAGCAAGACCAAGCTAACAGAGCTTGGTGTTTCGACTGATGACGAGAAAGACCCGGACTCGCTCATCTCGGCGCTGGATGGAGGGTGGACCGAAGCGTTCATCCAAGACTCGATTCATCCGACCGCGTTGCCAGTAGTCGCATCCAAGCTGGAGAGCCTTTATAGCCTGGACGCGGTGCTTGACGATGACGTGTGGAGGGCCATGTCGCTCGGTGTGAGGTACAGGGCCGCGATGGGCCTCACACGAAATGCTGCAGAGGCCAGTTTTCTTCTGAATCTCGGTTTGCGTTCGAACGCGGGGTATAAGCGCGCTTGGTTTTCTGACATTGAAGCATTGCGCAGTAGTTCGAGCACTAGTGCCGGCCGGGCTCTACAAGACGAGGGTTACAGCGCAGAGTTCATTGCCGACGAGGCATCACGGCTTAACAACGCGCGTGTGTTGGCTAAGTCTGGTGCGGACCGAGGTGAAGTTCCGACTGACGAGGCCGCTTGGCGGAGGCTTGAGTCTGGGGCGACCGCGTTCAATGTCGGGTTGCGGGAGCGCCTGCAAGAGGCCACCTTTGAACCGCTGGAGCCGTTTGACGCTGTGTTTGTGGCTCGCGATTTTGACAAGCAAGAACCACGGCTCAAGACGATGCCTTGTCCAGAGGACTTGGTGCTTCAGCAGTACATGCTGTCTGAAACCTTGACAGAGAGATTCGATGTCCTGTCGGAAGAGGCCTGCTTCAGCCGCAGCATTCCCGCCGTCCGCTTCTATCGCGGACGAAGGGCGACGGTCACCACGGCAGAGAGTGGGACGCCGGGGACGGATGAACAGACGCTGAGCTTCGCCTACCAAATCGATATGGATGTGCTTGAAGGGCGGTCTAAAGCCGCCAATCAAGGCATGTTCCGTCCATACATCGAGTGCTGGCGAGAATTCATCGGAAGTTTGCGCGCTACTGCGAACGGCTTCGACGAAGTTTATGCATTGCGGCTAGACCTCAAGCGGTACTACGACCGCCTGTATAGGTCGACGGTTAGAGACGCGCTTAGGGAGCCATTCAAGGCGGCATTTGAGCGACTTGACTTGGCCGAGCGACGCGAAGAGTTCGCACCCTCTTTCAGCAATGGTCGTCAGAATCTTTCGGACTCGTTGGTTGACTGGTTCTGCGAGCAGAGTTTTGGGTACCAGTACTACCACCCCGAGACCGGGCGAATCGCCAAGTGCGAGTCGTCGATGGGGATTCCGCAAGGGCCGGTGCTGTCCGCTTGGCTTGCGACGGTGGCACTCTTCCCTTTGGACGCGGAATTGCGGAAGCTACTGAAGAGATTCAATTCCGAAAATGCACTGCCTCACGCTGGCTATGCTCGCTACGTCGACGACATATTTCTAGTTGCGGATTCCCCGCAAGTTTTGGAAGAACTGCGCGCAGCCGTTGAAGATGCGTGCACCCGGCTGCGCTTGGAAGCGATTCCCAAGGGAGACTTGGCTCCGCGTATGACCCCAGAGGAGTTCAGTGAACTTCTTACGGAGGGTAAGGCGCTTATAGGTTCTGGGCCTGCTCGCGAAATTGGTCTGCTGGAACTGGGCGACGGCGAGGCTGGATTCGAGACCTGGCAAGACCCAATCCAAAGAGCAAGCGCACTCGTGCTTCTCAGCGACCGTCGCCTGTACGAGGCAGATACCGAATCCATTCAGCGTCAAGTGTTCACTGCGCTTAACGCGCACGACTTGCGACCTGCCGAGCTATCTAAAGCTGCACGGTGGACTTGGTATGCCGTCGCGAAGGAGGGACATCAAACCTCTGAGGATGCGTGGCGCGCGTACTGGTCCATATGGAGCGAAGTTACAGAACGCCTGGCACCGCGAATGAAGGTGGAAGTGTGCCCTTGGCTTGACCCCAGCCTCTATGCTTTGGATGGTCTTGAGCAACTCCTGCGAAGTGCAAATTCCTACGACCGAAATCTGTCGTTCTTGGCTGAGTCCCAGCGGAAAGCAGCCATCGCTGCGCTTTCCAACCTAGTTGTGCTCGACGGATTCTTTACAGAGTTAGCCGCCCCTAAGGCTACACCCCCACGTGGAGCAGGGAAGGGTGTCCTCAAGCTTCGACGAATGTTTGTTCAACGAAGCGTATGTGTTCGGTGGATTGCCAGGCAGCTGCGAATTTGCCCGACCAGTGGCACGCTGTCGGACGAGCTAGGCCCACTACTTGGCCTTGCTTCGGACGAACTCAATTCGTCACTGGCGCGAGCGTGGCTGACCGATGCAGACGGCACAAGTTCGGACTTGGAAATCAAGGCCAACGTTGGAAACCGTTTGGACTATACGTCTCCATTGCGTCCGCTATTTCTCTGGCTCCACGAAGCAATTGTTCTGCTGGGACGCGATTGGGGCGCGGCCGATGACCCACTCAGCAGCATTCGGGGCAAGCTGACTGAACCTGTCTTGTTGCGGCCAGGTGCTGGCGCCTCGGAGTTCTTCGGCCTTCTTAATCTTTGGAAGCCTGACCTTGCCGAGCACGAACTAGTTATGCTTGGATTGCGGCTCGATGCGCTTGCTGCGCTACTGGCCGTTTGTCATGTTGATGGACTTATCCACTGCTTGCCCCGTCGGAAGCACCTACTCGGAGAAATTGGCGAGCCAGTGCCAGCCCTGCCTGGTATCCGTGTGGGCCATCTTGTGCTCAAGAACGCAAACCATGAGGGCACGCAGCTCAGGACCTTGACGCAGATATTCCCCGGAGGCTCTCTGCCGGCGTCAGTTGCCTATCGCATGGCGACCCCGGACGGCACGGTGTCGGTTCAGCCAGTTTGGAGTGATGTAGACCTTCCTATCGACATTGCGCGTTTGGCTGCTCGGAAAACTGCTTGGGCCGGTAGCGCCAACAAGATTCGAAAGACGCAACCGAGCAAGGTGGCTGATTTTGGATGCCTAGAACTCCAATGGGCGGCCGACTGCTTTGATGCACTGGCGCGCGTGAATCATGAGTTGGAACATGACATGGAGGACATCGGGGCCAAGGAACCGATGGAGTTTGTGCCAGCGTGGCCATTCATCAGTGCATCGCATTGGGTAGAAGATTTCGACTCTGGAGAGGCGGCATTCAGTCTCTTTGGTCCGGTCGTTCCTCGGTCGTATCTCGCGAACTTCGCATTTGCAAGAGACGGCAAGGGCCGGCTGCGCGCTCACGAAGTCCCACTCGCTGACGCCCGGCTCTGGCGCATCGGCTATGCCGTAACAGATGCCCTTGGCATGGTCGACGACCTGGAGCGTTTCCAAGCTCTTGAGCAGGATGGCAAAGCCGTCGACATCAATACCGCGCAGTATGTCCTTTCGCGGCTCCTTGGGCGCTTGCGTGGTGAAGGACATCCATCAACACCAGGGCTTCCGCATCCGACATGTGGGCATCTCACGGGGGCTACTTATCGCGCTGTTCAACTGCTACGGAGCTTTCCAACGAGCCGTGATGCAGTGGATGAGGTCCAGTTTCTATTGGCGGTTGAGACTGAGACGGCTGCCATGCGACTGCAGGCTGACGGACATAGCGACGTTGCCCGGCCAGGCGTGCTGACATCTATGCTGGCCGAAATCGCTCCAGCAGTTTTCTCACGCCTCACCGCGAAGCAACTCGGCGCCTTGCCAGAATGCGAGGTTGTCGAAGGCCCCAATGGCCCGGAACGGAGGGTCGTGACCGCGTGGCGACTCATTGACCGCCGGCTTGGCAAATTGGAGTCAGGTCTGGTGCGGGGAATTCCAGACCAGGCGCAGTCTGCTTGGACCGCACTACGGCGCTCGGTTCGTGTGGCCGCTGTGTCAGCGTGGGCGCGCGCGCTTGTTTTCGAAATGAATCTAGCAGGCGATGCGACGACTTCCACTGACGTGAATGTTCCGCCTGAGTGGGAGCTCGAGGATGCCGTGCTGGCGATTGACAGTGCGGGCATTAACATCGGAGCGCTCTTCCGTGACGCGCTGGCGCCAAAGGGGCGGCTCGGTATCGTCGCGAAGGTTACGCCACTCGGCTGGCTTGCTTTGCTAACGACGCAGTTGAACCTGTACGGCACGGACTCTAGTAAGGCTGTGCTGCCGGAGGAACACGCTGAAAAGCTGAGGCCGGCGATGACATCACTGGCCAGACAACTCGGGAGCGCATGTCCTGATGACGAGCTTGCGCATGAGAAGTGGCCCTTCGGAGCGAATTCCCACATCGACGCAGTCCTCGATGAGGACTCATTCAAAACCGGCTTAGCCCTCTTCGTAGGGATTCAGTCTGCTCTTGGCTATCGAGTCCGAACCTGCAAGTCGCACATCTGGGGCCTGCAACCACAGTCCAAATCGTTCACCGACGAAAGCGGGCGCCAGTGGCCCCACGCTCGCGGCCTCATTGAGCAAGTCGGGCGCGATAGACACGTAGAGATTGACGAAGTCGAAACCAGCCAGCGCGTGTGGACGCAAACGAACAATCGTGACGGTAAGTTGATTGGCGTTTCTGTTCTAGGTGAGACGTTCGCGAGAACGGCTGGGACGCAAGGTAAGCGGTCTCTATTTGATGGCGATGGGCTTCCGTCGAAAACGGCTTCTGAGACAGAGAATCCGGTTCGCGCCCCAATTCCCCCAAAGGAGGGCATCGCGAAGGGCACCACTAGGGAGGCCCAAGACGCGAGCAGTGTTGCCTCGACCAAGGATGAAATTGCGCCCGACAAGCCTTTGCAACCTACAGGCACAGATGGCAGCAAGGATGCCACCCTAGAAAGTGGCCTTCCTTCCGCCCCGGGCATGTTCCATGAGAAGTTCTTCAAGCGCTTGCGTGAGGTGCAGGAACGGGAATGGCGAACTCGACGAACCGCGAAGAGTGCTGGCCACGTACGGTTCGCTGTTTTCCAGTTCCGAATCGACGATTCTTACTACCACCCAATCGTCGATGCGGGATTTCCAGACAACATCGACCGTGCGTTCTGCAACGAGGTAGACATCGATTCGACCTGCGGAGCTGCTCTGGCGGAAATGGCAGGCGAGCGAGCAGGAGTTACGCCGACGCCACCAACAACATCAAGCGCACAGCGCGCAAGGGCGAGCTTGTCCAAAGAGGCGTTGGAGAACCAATGGGACCGCGCTGAATTGGTGCCTAGCTGGAATGAGCATAGAAGGCGGCGCCTAATTGACGAAGCCATTCGGGCATGCCACGAATTCAGCGTAGACGTCCTGGTTCTTCCTGAATACAGCGTTCGGCCTGACACCGTCGAGTGGCTGCGCGAGCGCCTAACAAACCTGCCGAACGCCAAGCTGTCTGTCGTCGCTGGCACATATCGCCTTCATGGGTCACCGAGAGACCTGCATTTCACAAAGAGCTTTGAGAACATCTTTGGGACGCTGGACAAGCAGAAGGTGTTCGCGACAGGCGGCAACTCGATGGAGAAGTCAGCGTACATAACGCTGCTCCAGCCAATTCAGAACGACGTACCTGGAGCTGTCGGCGTCTTCAGTCGACGGAAGAAGTTTCATTCCATGGCGATGGGTGAGTTCATCAATCCGTCCGGAGAAGACTGGGCACCACTCGCAAGCTTGGAGGGCCTTGTATCAGCCACTGAGGAGGCGCGTGCGGCCGTGAAGGCGCAGCAATTGGATGTCAGGGGAGTGACCGCTCTTGCGCAACAAATTCGTCCAGTGGAGAGGATGGCAGAGCTGATTTGCTCTGAGCTGTTTGCTTCTACGCATCCGGTGAACCACGGGACGATTCGTAGCGAGTATCGAGCCCTTCGCCAGCGGTTCGGATACGACCCCGGAGACGTGAAGTACGACCCTGTGTTCAAGGACATAGAAAATTTGACGGCGGCGCTTCAGCTTGATGGGCGGCCAGACCGTAGAACCATCTTGGTTGTGCCCGCCTGCACAACTCGCTCTGCGGACTACTGGATTTATGGTCAATCTGCCTTGCTGGCTGCCGGCCTAACCACGGTGTTCTGCGCTGCAGTCCTGACTGATGCTAAGACTGGCTTGAAAGGTGGAGGGAGTTGTGTCATCGCGAAGAGCAGTTGGTCCACTGCCCGCGAAGCGCCTGGGCACCTACTGGCGGCAACACCATACTCAGGGTGGTCGCGTGGCATCTACTACAACCGTTCGGAGGACGTCCTGACGCGCAAGGAGCAGGCGGTCGTGATTGTCGACATCGACCCCATCTATATGAACGAAGGCAAGCCACGACCGCAAGCCTTGCCGACGCCTGTCCAACTAGTTGCTCATCTTCCCGTCGTTGAAATGCTGGACGAGGCGCGTCTAGTACAAGCATATACACCAGAGAACGGCGGCTTTGTTCCTGCGTCGGCTGCTCTGGGCAGTCCAACGAAAGCGATGAAGATTCAGGAGGCTGAAACCGTCGCGAAGGCCTTTCAGCAGGTCAGTGCATTCCTGACCAAGGTAGGCCCAGCACGTCTTGTCGATTCAAGGTCTGTTCTCACCAACGGAAAAGAGCTGTTCGATGAGGCGAAGGCCATGGCAGGCTTCTTCTCAGAACCATCGGGGTGGACCAACCGGCTTGAATGCTGGAGCCGAAACTGGCGAGAGATGCCGTTCTATGGGCCACCGCCAACTTTGATTGATTGGCTTCCTGTCGACCTCAGTCCAATCGAAGGCAAGCTCCCCACCGTTTTTGTTCCCCCATGGGGTGCAGACTTTGGCGGAAGCACTTCTTCAATGTTCGACCGTGACGAAACCTAGAATTGTGTCCGTGCTTGGCGCGCGGGTAGTCTAGGCGCTCCAGAACTGTGTGCGCCACTCGCGGATAAACCCATTTGCCGAAGTTCTGCCGAGCGCCGACTGACCCCGCGAGCGACGTCGCTTGACGCTGCTCCTCGGCAAACGACGTCGGTTGGTAGGGGCAATCGAAAGTCGACGCCTCGGATCAATTTGTCGTCGGCGCCAGCAACTTTGATTGCTCAGTCAGTTCGAGCGCCTGACTCCTGGGGCCTGGGGATAAGGCCTTCAGGTCAGGGCATGCCCCCCTTACACGCCCCCCCGCTTCTTTCGAGACGCCACATTCAGTCGCCACCGAATAGGCCCAGAATCAATCGCCCATCTGTTCACTGGAGAGCATCATGAAGCAATCACACGTGCAAATAGTTAAAACCGTGGAGGCAGCGCAGCCTGTCATTGAGTGCCTACTCGAACGCCTCTCGACGGCACGATGCATTCATGATCTTGGTGATCTTTCTGTAATCCAAACGACGATCAGAACGATTGAGCAACTTCTCGGCGTAGCTGCGGAGTACGAGGATGCTCTGCGACGTCAGCTGGCACGCACGAGCGTCCGGCTCTCGACTTCGCGGACTGAGTCACATTGATCAGCTTGAATCGCCCCGGGGCGATTCAAATGGCTGCAGGCGTTGATCATTTTAATTGTGGTCACTGCGTCGTTGGCGCTGAGCTGTCTTGGGAAATTTGATATTTCTCTGGGAGTCTTGTTTGGCACTTTAGTTGGGTATATCTTCGGAAAGAAGTAGATCGCAGCCGACTGGCCAATTGTCGTTCTCGGTCGCAAGGCCCCGAAATTCTGGTTGTTAATGCCAGCATTGCGTTTGCCATTCCGCATACATTCGATGCGGTGGGGCGTTTGATGGGCTTAGTTGAATGGACATTCAAGCTATGAGCAGACTGAGGCAATACCTCCGTACGCAAGTCCAGCCATTTGATAGTGCGGCCCTGTGGTCTCCTCGGGTCGCAAAGGAAGGCGCGCTGATTGTTTTTTGGTGGGCCGCGCCGTCATTCCTGATCGTGTGGCTTGTGGCTCGATTCCGGAACTACCTACCGGCGACTTACCTTGAATCCGCAATTTCAGAGGGGATCGGACCTCATCTCTGGAACGTTGTAGGGACTCTTGGGCTTGTGCTGGTAGGCTTTGCCTTGCTGTTTCCTAGATCTAGATTTGTCGCGCGCAGTGCATATCATGTTCTTATAAATACTTATGCCATTGGCGGTTTGTCTTTCGGGTTGCTTTTTGGGCAACTCTTTTCAACGTTTACAGCTTCCACGAAGAATCTTGCCTTGTGGAAAACGTGGCTCATGGGTGCGGGTGGCGTCTTCTTGGCTATTCAAGTGCTCGCGCTGAATTTTTCTCTTTGGTACCTCGGGCACCTCATGGCCTCTCGTGAGGCGAACGATGGCTTTCTGCATCGAGTTGAACGGGTTGCCTTTCCCTTGAGGTTTTTTTCATTTCTGGTTTTTGCTACTGTTCCGGTCATTCTTCTATTCATGGAGATGTGAATATGCATGGACGGAAGTGCCCCGAGCTTGCTCCCCTAAGGTGACTTGTATTTCCTGGCTTCACCTTTTTGTGTTGTTCGTGAATCTGCGCACAGATGGGGCCATAAGCCGACTGAAAACGACGACCCGGCGCGCCACGCCGACAGAGTGATGCAATGCCTGCGATTCGCAGCAGTGAGCGTTTGGGAGAAGTTGGCATCGAGCGCCCGGTTTGCTCCAGGGGCGGCAGCTATGACAAAGCCCTGCCCGAAACGGTCAAAGGGCGCTGTTAGGCCGAGGCGATTCGCCGGTGAGGGCAAAGGGAGACCAGGCAATTCGTGGAGCTGGCGATGTTGGAATGAATAGCTTGGTTCAACCATCATCTGCTGAAGGGGCCGCAGGGACATGCCCCGTAAATGAAACTCAAAGCCAGTTGCCATCATCAACGCGCTGGTCAGGCAGCGACTGTCTGCCTTAAACCAACTGGCCTCAGCGGCACTCGGGGCGATTCAAGAGGCCATCGAGTAGGTGGTGGGCTACTTCTGCCACGCCGTGCAGGGGCTGGAAGAAAAGAAGCAGATCCTCTATCTGCTCGGCCCGGTTTAAGAGCTGGAGTGCTCTTTTGAGCGAAATTCGGCCGCAGAATGGCTGAAATAACTCAAATCAAATCAAGAACTTAGATGGGCCAGGCGACACGCTGGACAACCCGACTGCTGCGGACGGATTGCGGGGCCTTCGACGGAAGCATCCAAACAAATCAACGACTTGGAAGCCTTGCGATACATGGAAATGCGACGGATGAGGGCCTGGCGCAATTGTGCCGCAGTAGTGTTTGTTGGCCTTCGTCCCACAATGTTGTTCATGGCTGCTCCGTTATGGTTCGCAGCTGCACGGGGAACAACATGGCGGCAATCATCAAGGCACTGTTGGACAGCAAAGAGGGGAAAGCTCAGGTGTTGGATCGACTCAAGCCCTTTGGGGCTGGCCCGGTGCTGCTTGGGCTCTTCTTACTGATGTTGCCAGCAATCATCCTCAGTGTTGGGGTCGTGGCCTATGCAATGACAAAGCTCCCCTGACATGAAGATCTTTTGGACTTCTTTGTTGGAACTGGCGGCTTGCGCTTGAATCGCTCCGGCCTCTATCGCCACGCGTAGGCCGCGGGCCCACATTCCACTTCAGCGTTGACCGGCAGCTTTCTGGCGTCGAGTTCGTGGAAGTGAGAGACCGCGCCCGCAGCAATGCTGCCGTTGGCTGCGCAAGGACAGCTTCAGGCTGGTTGCAGCCGCTGGGATTCGACAGGTGAGCGGCTGCAAAGTGCCCATAGCAGAAGTTGGCACAGGCATACCGTAACCCGACACGATGATCTCCCAGCGCGCCGTCGGTGGAAGGACAGAAATTAATCACATTCGGGCGAAAAACCTGAGGCCCACAAAATACGAGGACAAACATACTGTGTCGTTAGCTGTCGGCCAGAAAAGCGGGAACTGAACCGTGGGCCGCGGCAAGCACTCGATGCGGTCTAGCGTGCATCCGCTCGGTGAGTGCTATCGCATTGGAACAAGCCGCTGAGAAGTGGCAACAGCAGAGGAGAAACCGTGGCGCTTTATCTACTTGACAAAAACATCGTCGAAGACATCAAGAAGTCGCTCAAAGGCGTGCCGACCGCAGGGGCGGCTATCGCTCGGGCTGTAGACCGCAAGGGAAACACAGTCAGCCCGTTGCTTTCGATCCTTGAGGGAAGCGTTCAAAGGTCTCAATCAGGACCTGAGTTCCATGACCAGATGATGGCCGATACTCAAGCGGTCGGGATGTTCTATCGCTTGGCGACGACGGACACCGTGTACCTGCAGGAATTCGGTGCTTCGATGGTGACTGCGCTTGCGCCACATATGCGTGAGAAGGCAGGCGAGCTTCTGCGGCTGACCATGGATCTCCAGGCGTTGGTTGTGCATCAACGTACCAAGGAAGATGCGCGCGCCGTGCTGAGGCAGATTGACGCGCTGGCCTCCGAGCATGCCGTCAATCTTTCGCATCCTCTGGTCACCTGCGCGGTCGCGTGCCTGTACGGCAGCGGGCCAGCCAGAGGCGTCCTGAAGCCAGCGGTCAATCCGACTGACGCCGGCGCCTACAACGCCGTCGCAGACATTCGCCTGGTGATGGAGGCGGCATACATACGAGGCATGAGGAAGGATCATGGGACCCGCGAAAACGTGCGGCTCTACTCTGGAGACAAGGATCTCAACGCGCTCTCGCGAATGCTGGAAGTCCGGGTGACCTCGTCATTGGCGGTGGGAGAAATCGGCCGTGAGATTGTGGGCTTCGCCTCGACCATTAGCCATATTCTGTTGCCCAGTCTGCGGGCGCATCCCAAGGAGATGGAGCGAGTGCTAGATCACCTCAGAGCCTCACGCGATGGCGAGCAGTCGATCCGGGCCTAGCCATCTGCTGGTTCGGCTCTCTGGCCGAGCCACCTAAAGCAATGGCCATGCCGTAGCTCAGGAGCCTGATGCCAAGTTCTGCATCCGGCCTGCTGCGAGTAAGCCCCGACAAGCCAACAATTTTGGCTTGAGATAGCTCCTCAAATCCTTGCCACCTATGCCCGCTGAATACAACGTCACCTTCGTTCAGGCGTACCCCACGGGTTCGCAGGCCCCCAACAGCGTCACCATCTGGCCGACGGACCCGAACTGGAACGATTTCGGCTTCGATTTTCGAACCAAGGCGAGGATTGCTGTTCCGACGGCCCTCCCGGGCGTTGATCCCAAAGAGGTCGAAACGAGGACGGTCTCACTGTTCGTCGTGCCTTGGCCTCTAGGCAAGAACTGGCGATTCGACACGTGGCTGCGGGACCGCATCGCCGGCCAGGCGGCGTTGGATTCGAACGCGGTGCGCGATCAGTTTTTCACCATCCTTGCTGACGTGAAGTCCTATCGGACGGTAGAAGACAAGAGAGTCGAAGCCGCAATGGTTCAGTTCGGCCGTTCTCTGGAGGCCGGAAGCGTCGGCCAGCAATTGCAGCAAAACTCCCTCGCCCTTGCGCATGTCTGTCGAGACTCGCTAGCTGAATCCTGGGGCGTCAAGCAATGGCGAAATCCACACTCTCAATCGCAGTAAAGCCTAACTCTTCCATCGAGGCGCCTTTCTCCCCGGCAAACCGGGTCAATCCACGCATGTCAAACGTTGAGTGGCAGCTTTCTGGAAAATCGGTAGACCTGTGCGGACGTCCGCTTCGGGCACGAAGCTGCCCTACAAGCGGCAAACACGAATGGCTGCAACCGCAGCGGAGCTGACTTTCATAGTGGCTCCAAGGACCCTAGGGGGTAGTTTTTTCCAAGCCGGATCCGGGTCAAATCGGTCGAAAATGTCGCTTCGACGGACTTAGTTTGGATCGACGTATCTAGGGCCCTTGATTTCAGGATTTCCGACGGACTTTCCAGTTAGACGCCAATGTAGATAGATCAACGACTTACGAGCGTCGATCTCGACGGACTATATTTGTTGGAGTCACCCTTTATGACTCGAAGAAGTGAAGTCTGTCGCTGCCGAATAGAGTCAATCGGGTTTTAGTGAGGAAGGGGCCGAAAGGCCTCTTCTTCATTTGGGCTGATGATTGAAGGGGTACCTGCGAAAAGGACCTCCCTAGTTATGGAGCGCAGCGTGCGCACCTGCACGCCTGCTTGCCAACCAATCGGTCGGTGCCATGCCGGTCTTGAGGACGAAAGCACGGGTCAGCGCTGAGGCACTGCCGTAGCCAACTTCGTCCGCCACATGTTTGACTTGGCGCCCTTTGCTGAGGAGGCTTTGTGCCAGGCTAATGCGCCAGCTCGACAGGTACTCGCCCGGGGCTTGCCCGACGACCTGAGTGAATTGCGCCGCGAAGCGCGCGCGCGACATGCCGGCCACGATGGCGAGCTGTTCCAGGGTCCAGGGTCTTGCTGCGTCGGTGTGAATCGCGTGCAAAGCCCGGGCCAGGCGGGGGTCGGCCAAGCCACCCAGCACGCCGACCTTCAAATAGCCTTGCGTCAGCACCTCCCTCAGCAGATGGATGAGCACCAGTTCGCTCAAGCGGTCGACGGCGGCCGCTCGCCCTTGCCGTTTGGAAAATGCTTCGTCAAACAGGAGCTGCAGGCTCATTTGCAAGCCGGCTTGTTCCTCCAGGGGCACGACCAACATGGCAGGCAGCTCCGCCATCAAGTGCTGGCCAAAGGCCGCACCACAGACCACCGATGCGCAGATCAAATCAGCGCCGTCGACCTCGGGCGCGCGCAGACGATGCGGGGTGGCGCGTGGAAAGAACAGGGCCGCCGGTGCGCTCACAGCTTGGACCGAGCCGTCCGACAACAACACCTCCAGCTGCCCTTTCCGCATCACATGCAAATGGCCCACACCTTGGCCGTCATCGAAGTTTGCGACGCCGCAAAGTTGCCCTGAGAAAAACACACGCGACCTCAGCTCGAAGCGCGTCAACAAGGTATCGATTTCGTCTGACATATGAGCCTGAACTTGCACTGCGGAGATGCGCCATCATCGGCTGACAGGCCCCTCGATGCCAAGCCGCACCCATCGCAAAAGCTCATTGCGCGGAGCGGAATAATCGCTTCGACAGCACCGCGTCGACTGACAGGGCTCCGGCACCCTGGGCCACGATCAAGGCCAGCAGGCTCATCCAACTGAGATGTGTGGGCCAGGCGTCCGGGTAGACCAAGAACTGGATCACCAAGGTCATGATGAGCAGGCCGATGGCCGCATAGCGCGCGCCCAATCCCAGGAGCAGAAGAATCGGCAGCGCATGCTCGGCCAAGGCTGCCAGTGAAGCAGCCAAAGCCGGGTCCACCCAAGGGAGCTGGTACTCCTCTGTGAACAAGGCCACGGCCGAGTCGCTGAGGGTGAACCACCCCTCGACCTTGGTCCGCCCTGAGCGCCAGAAGATGCCCGCGATGGCCAGCCGCGCTGCCAGCAAGACGAGGCTTTCGGGGAAGATGCGTCCGGCCCAGTGAACCAGAGTTTGGTGCGCATGCAGCAGCGCGGGAGGGAGAGCGTTCATGATGTGTTCCTTCTAGGTTGATGCTTGGGGTCATGGCAGTTGCCGGGGCTGATGGAGGAATCCCTCAGCTTGGCGGCATCAGCAGAGCGCCGTTTTCGAGCAATGCGCTCAGCGCGGCTTGCAGGTCGAATGGGCGGCCTGGCGCTTCCTGGCTGCTGGCGTGAGCGGCGGCATCGCCAAGACACTGGCCCGCCGCAAGCGCGTCCAGCAGGTGCAAGCTGGCCAGCGGAACCTCGTGCACCCAGACGCTGTCTTCGGGCCGGGTCACCAGCACGCCGGTGGCCTCTTGTGGCTTGATTTCGATCTCGGTGTGCCCAGCGCGCGCGCTGCGCCAGAGTTCGACCAGTGCGTATGCCGGCGAGACCTTCCAATGAGTCGCCGGTGCCACCTGCAGTCGCAAGCCAGGCAAGACTTCGGGTGGAAGTGTGGCCAAACGCGTCGCGGTCAGCGGGAGGTGATCGCCTGCCGCATGGGCGCGCATGCACATCCAGTCGACCGAGGCCAGGTCGCTGGTGTAACGGGCGAGTTGCGCGTGTTCCAGCGAGGCCAAGAACTCGGGGAAGCCATCGCCGTACAGAAACAGGCGGCCTTCTTGAGGCGGGTGGGCGCGCGCGAATGCAGTCGCCGCCGGCCAGAACCAGGGTCCTCCCAGCCAATTGGCGACGCTGAGGAAGTTGGCCTCCAAGGATTCAATGGCCGCGCGCAAACCGGTGTTGGCATACACCGCGGTGGCCGCTGGCGCTGGGGTCAGCCCGACTTCGACGTCGGTTCCGGCCAGCAAATGCCAGCCGTCGATGCTGGTCAAGAACTGTGTGTAAAAGCTCGAAGGGCTAGTCATGGGCAAAGCTCCAGGCTGGCGTGGCTGCCTGCACCCGCGCTCGCTCTTGCCAGAGCACGGAGAAATCAGGCACGGCTCCGTCCCACTCAATCAGCGTGGGGCGCGGACCGATGCGTTGGCACAAAGCGGCATACAGAGCCAGCACCTCCTCGGAGACCGGGCGATCGTGGGAATCGATCAGCAAGTGGGGGCCGAGTTCGGGGTCCTCACTGTGCCCTGCGAGATGGATCTCGCTGATGGCCTCAATATCAATTTCCGCCAGCCAATCGCTGGCGCGTTGATGGATGTTGACGGCGCTCACGTGGAGGTTGTTCACGTCCACCAACAAGGAACAGGCCGTGCGTCGCACCACTTCGTTCAGGAAATGAGGCTCGCTGAACTCATGGCCCTCCAGGCTCAAGTAATGGCTGGGGTTCTCGAGTGCCAAGCGCATGCCCGTCACCTGCTGCACTTGGTCGATGTGGGCGATGACCCGTTCCAGCAAAGCGCGGGTGCGCGGCGCCGGCAGCAAATCAGGCACATAGCGAGCTCCCAAGCGCGACCACGCCAGATGCTCGGACAAGCGGACCGGTTTCACCCGGTCGATCAGCTGTCGCAGACGACGCAGATGCTGCAGATCCAAAGGCTCCGGCCCCGCCAAAGAAAGCGAAACACCGTGCAGAGCCACCGGATGGTGTTCGGCCAGTGCCGCCAGCATGCGCGGGCGCGGCCCGCCATCGGCCATGTAGTTCTCGGGATGAACCTCGAACCACAGGCCTTCGGCTTGCGCCTGCATCGCCTGCTGAAAGTGCTGAGGCTTGAAGCTCAGCCCGAGAGTCGTCTGCACGGTAGAACTCTTTCTTGCTGCGAAACTGAGTCGTCAAGAGCCACCAGACTCAGGCCTTGATCGGCGTGATCGGCGTGAGCGATCCCTGGCCCTGGGGTGTCTTGGTGGTGACGCAGCTGCCCACGGGGACCTTCTTCCAGGCATTGCCTTGGTAGTTCACCTTGGAGGTCCCGGCGCAGCTGGTGCCAGGGCCGGCGGCGCAGTCGTTCTGCCCGGCCAGTGAGATGCCGTAGCACTTCTCCATGGCCACCTTGCCGCCGCTCGGCTTGCTCTCAGCCGCCAGGGCGGCGCCCTGCACAGCCGCCGCCAAAGCCAGGACCGTGATCACGTGTCGTCGTGTGCTCATGATGTGTGGGAGTCGATTGAGGGAGAGGGATGGAGGGACGCACTGATCTCAAGTCAGCGCGCCCCCGCTTCAGATTCAAGCCAGGGACTTGGGGGTCTTGGCCTTGATCGAGGGCCAGTTCGCATCGGCCTTCTTGTTGTTGCCCGGCACGTCTTCCAGCCACTTCTTTTGAACGTCCTTGTTGACGTTCAAGTGCAGCTTGCCGTCCACCAGCCTCCAGGCCGCCGGGTCGCCATCCAGCTTCTTTTCCAGGGCCACGCCCATGGCGCAGAAGCCACCGTAAGCCGGCTCGTACTTGCCCGGATTGGCATTGAAAGCATCGCGATTGGCCGCGCTGGCGAACAGATAGGTGACGCCGTTGTGCTTGGCCGAGAACTCAGCCTTGCCCGCGGTGGGCGCGTTCACGGTGTGATAGGCCACCGGGTCATGACCGCGCAGGCCGATACCCTTGCTGTCGATGTTCACGACCGCGGCAGAGTTTTCGTCATAGGCAAAGGCCGCGGACGGGGCGAGGCCTGCAGTCAGTGCGGCAGCGGCAGCCACGGCGATCAGGGAAACACGGAAATAGCTCTTGGACATGATGTGCCTTTCTGGGGCGAATCGGTTGGTGGTTCTGAATGACTTGGCTCAGGCCAACCCCTGAGTGCAAGCTGAAGTGCTGAAGTTGCTCGGCGTGCAACGATGAAATTCGCCGTTACTTCGGGTGTCACAGCAGCTGGGACAGGGCTTCTTGCGTTCACATGTCCTGGCCCGACTGCATGGACTGAACTTTAGGAATCGAAGCGCTTGCTGAGCTGACTGCGCGTCTCGTTCCATGTCCCATTCGTCTCGATTTGCCGAACGCGCGTTCAGAGCGCCGCCTCGCGCGGGGCTTGAGATGAACGGGCTTCGCCTTGGGGCACAGCCTCACATTCGTGGCCATCGCTGTGAGCTCTCACCTTGCCGTGGCGGTGCGGCTGAAGCGGCCCCAGCTGGCCTGCGGCGGCGTGGCCATTCTTCCGCGCGCCGTAACAGCCCATTGCCTTGCAAGTGATTTCTGAAGTGAGGCTCGATCCCTAGAGTTCAGTCCCAGGCCTGCAGCACACCGCAGGACCTGAATCACTCTGAATCAAACCCACCAAGGAACCCCCATGAAAGCAGCCATCATCATCTTGTCCGACCCAAAAAACGGCGGCGAAGACGCGCTCGGTCGCATGTTCAACGGCCTGGCCGCCGCCTATGACTTCAAGCAGCGCGGCACGGACGTGTCCATCTACTTCCAAGGCGCAGGCACCCGCTGGCCCGGTGTGATCAGCCAGGCCGACCACCCCGTGCACGCCCTGTTCAAGGCGGTGGAAACCGAGATCGCTGGCGTGTCCTGCGGTTGCGCCGACGTGTTCGGCTCGCGTGAGGATGCGGTGAAGAGCGGCTTTGACTTGATCACCGACAACAGCGTGCCCGGCACCTCCGGCCTGCCCAGCCTGGGCAAGCTGGTGGCAGACGGTTTCACCGTCTTCACGTTCTAAGCCAACAGTTGGGAGACGACCATGGCCCATGCATTCCATGACGGCGAGCGGGCCGTGCAGGCGCGCGCCGGAGAAGCCGCGATCGCGGTGCGCAATGCCAGCGTGATCACCGACACGGTGATCGCCGGCGCCCGCCCCTTCATCGAGAAGCAAGTCATGGTCGCCACGGCGACCCGCAACGAGGGCGGCCAGCTCTGGGCCTCCTTGCTGTTCGGGCCGCCCGGCTTTCTGCGCAGCCCCGAGGGCCGCAGCATCGAACTCTCGACGAGCCTCGCTCCGCGCCAGGCCGACGACCCCTTCTGGCAGGAGCTGGACCTCGGCTCACGGGCCGGCCTCTTGTTCATCGAGCTCTCGACCCGGCGCCGCTATCGCGTCAACGGCCGAGTCGAGCAGCTCGACGATCAGCAGCTCCGTATCGCGATCGACGAGGCCTACCCCAACTGCCCCAAATACATCCAGCGTCGCCATCCGCATGCACCCGCCGGAGACGCCCAGCGCGTCGAGCCCAGCAGCGTGCGGCGCGGCCAGGACCTCGATGAGGCCAGCGCTGCCTTGCTCGGTGCGGCCGATACCTTGTTCATCGCCAGCGGCGCACCGGGCGGTTCGCTCGACGCCTCGCACCGTGGCGGGCCGGTCGGCTTCATCGAGCTCCTCACTGCGCGACGCTTGCGCGTGCCCGACTATGCCGGCAACAGCCTGTTCAACACCCTGGGCAATCTCAATCTGGATCCGGCTTGTGGTCTCGTGGTGCCCGATTTCGCCACCGGCCGCCTCCTGCACCTGACGGGCCGCGCCCAGCTGCTCTGGGACCAGGCAGACCCGCAGGGCCTCACCGGGGGCACCGGTCGTTTCTGGGAGTTCGAGATCGAGGAGTGGCTGCTGCGCGAGCAAGCCATGGCTCTGAGCTGGGAATTCCTGGACGCCTCGCCCTTCAACCCCAAGGTCACCGCATGAAACTGATCGTCCACCAATTGCAGCGTCACGGCGCGGACGTGCTGGAAATTCGCCTGCGTCATCCGCAGGGTCAGGTCTTGCCATCCTGGTCCGCTGGAGCACATCTGCGGCTGCAACTGCCGGTTTCCGACGGCCAGTGGCTGGAGCGTCATTACTCCCTCATCGGCACGGAGGGCGCCGCCGAGGAGTACCGCATTGCGGTGCTGCTCGACCCGGCCTCACGCGGCGGTTCGCGCTGGATTCATGAACAACTGGCGGCAGGACAGACCCTCGATGTGGACGGCCCCTTCGACAGCTTTCCGCTGCAAGCCGAGCAGGGCCGAACCCTGCTGGTGGCCGGCGGCATCGGCATCACGCCGATGCATGCCATGGCCCATGCGCTGAATGCTGCGGGTCGGTCTTTTGAGTTGCACTATTTGGCGCGCAGCGAAGACCGCTTGGTGCTGCTCGACGAGCTGCGGGCCCTGCCCCACGCGCAACTTCATCTGCATATTGGTGCGAGCCCACCGACGCTGGAGGCGCTGCTGGGCACTTTCAGCGCCGGCGCCAGCCTGCACGCCTGCGGGCCGGTGCCTCTGCTGAACGCGCTGCGTGAACGCGCGGCAGAGTTGGGCTGGCCGGGCGCCGCCTTGCACTTCGAGAGCTTTGGCGCCCGATCGCAGCCAGGCGACCGCCCGATTCGCGTGCATCTCGCTCAAAGCGGCATCGCGGTCGAGGTTCAGCCCGGCACCAGCATCCTCGATGCCCTGATTGCCGCCGACGCCTTCGTGGCCTACGACTGCAAGCGCGGTGAGTGCGGGCAATGCCACAGCCGCGTGCTGGAGGGCCGCCCGCTGCACCGTGACGTATGCCTGAGCCCCGCGCAGCGCGCAGAGGGTTTGTGCACCTGCGTGGGCTGGGCCAGCAGCGAAAGCCTGACCCTGGATCTTTGACCCGATCGCAGGGGCAGACAGCCCATCAGAGGCGGATCACCAGCTTGCCGAAATGCTGCCCGGATGCCAGGTGCGTGTAGGCCGCAGGGCTGTCTTCGAAGTCAAACACGCGGTCAATCACAGGGCGGATGTTGTGCAGCGCCATGAATTGGTTCAGGCGCCGGAGCTGGGCCACCGAGCCCACGCAGATGCCGTCGATGCGGGCATTCTTGAATTGCAGGGGCTGGATGTCGGGGCGAGCATTGAAGCCACTCAGCACGCCGATCTGTGCGATGCGTCCACCAGGGGCCACGGCACGGATGGAGCGGTCATAGGTGTCCGGCCCGCCCAGCTCCAGGATGTGGTCCGCGCCCAGCCCCTCGGTCAAGCTCAGAACCTGCTGGTCCCAGTCCGGCGTTTCGCCGTAATGGATGGTGGCCCAGGCGCCCAGTTGACGGGCACGTTCCAGCTTGGCATGCGAAGAGGACGTGACGATCACCCGTGCACCCACAGCAGCGGCCAGTTGCAGCCCGAACAGCGCCACACCGCCGGTTCCTTGCACCAGCACCGTCTCGCCGGCCTGGACGTGGCCGCGCTCAAACAAGGCATGCCAGGCGGTCAAGCCGGCACAGGGCAGGGTGGCGGCTTCTTCATCACTGAGGTGCGCAGCGGGTGCCACCAGCGACTGAGCCGACACCAGCAGCTGCTGGCTCAGGACCCCGTCGGTGTTGCCGCCGCCCAGGGCCTCTTGCAGATGGGCAGGGTCGAAGCGGCCATCCACCCAGGCCGGGAAGAAGTTGGGGCTGGCGCGATCGCCCACCTGCCATCCCTGCACACCGTCGCCAACGGCCACCACCGTCCCGACGGCATCAGACAAAGGAACAAGGCCATCGCGTGCCGCCCCGCTGGCAGCGCCCCGCAAGGTGAGCAGGTCGCGGTAGTTCAGGCTCGCCGCGCTCACCTGCAGAAGCAACTGGCCGGCAGCGGGCTCGTGATGGGCTGCGCCGGTATGCGCCTGCAGCTGCGCTTTGGCGTCCTTGATGCGAATTTGGAATTGCTGATTCATGATTTCCTGGTTGTGTAGTGATCGATACAGAAATAGTAGCGTTCGAAAGCCGGTCGCGGTGTTACGCGTGGAGAAAGACTGAATTTCTCGCGCCTGCAATCTCCGTGCTGTGATTTGTGTAGGGATCAATACAATTCACCCATGCCTAAGCCGAGATCAGCGACCCCCTCTACCAAGGACTCAGAGGGCAGCCGCCTGCCAGGGCGCCCGCGCGGCTTTGATCGCGCCGCAGCCCTGGACTTGGCGCTGGATCTGTTCTGGCGGCATGGCTACGAGGGCGTGTCCACGGCCACGCTGGCGAGTGCGATGGGCATCGCGCCGCCCAGCCTGTATGCGGCTTTTGGCAACAAAGAATCGCTCTATCGCGAATGCCTGGATCTCTACGCGCAGCGCCATGGCGCTTTTCTCGGCGACGCTCTGCTGTCCGATTTGCCGGCGCGTGCTTGCATGGAGCAGGCCTTGCGGGCGGCCTGCCGCCAGTACACCGACCCCAGCCACGTCGCCGGCTGCATGGTGTCGGCCGCCGGCCTGCAGGGGGCGCCCGCCCACGCAGCCCAGCACGCACAGACCGAAGCCATGCGCCTGCAGGCCAGGCAGGCCATCGAGCAAAGGCTCAAACGCGCTCGCACCGAGGGTGAGTTGGCCGCCGGCACAGACTGTGCGGCCCTGGCCGGTTACTTTGCGCTGGTGATCCAAGGCCTGGCGATTCAGGCGCGCGACGGCGCCTGCACCAACAGCCTGCTGCGCATGGTGGACGTGGCCATGGCGGCCTGGCCGGCAGAGGCGAACACAGGCGTTCGTGGCGGCTAGGGCCAGCCGCACGCAGTCTTGCGTGCAATCGAGTTGCGGCCGCCAAAGAAAAAGGGCGCCCCTGCTGGGACGCCCTGTGGCGAGAGCTCGTCTGAAGTCAGGCCCGGAGGTTCACAGGCCCAGATCACTCAGCGAGGGGTGATCATCCGGGCGGCGGCCTTGGGGCCAGTGGAACTTGCGCTCTTCGGGCTTGATGGGCAGGTCATTGATGCTGGCATGGCGCACCGCCATATAGCCCAAGGCATCGAATTCCCAGTTCTCGTTGCCGTAGGCGCGGTACCACTGGCCCGAGTCGTCGCGCCATTCGTAGGCGAAACGCACGGCGATGCGGTTCTCGCTGACGGCCCACAGTTCCTTGATCAGGCGGTATTCCTGCTCCTTGGCCCATTTGCGTTCCAAAAAGGCCAGGATGGCCTCACGACCCTGGAAGATTTCGGCCCGGTTGCGCCAGCGGCTGTTGGCCGTGTAGGCCTGGGTCACGCGCTTGGCATCGCGCGTGTTCCATGCGTCTTCGGCCGCGCGGACCTTTTGAATCGCCGTCTCACGGCTGAACGGAGGCAGAGGGGGGCGCGGGGCGTCGGGGGATGTTGTGCTCATGGTGCTCGCAAAGCTGGGGTGGAGAAATCCGGCGGCGGTGCTTGCGGCGCCAGCCACAAGCAAGTCCCGCCGGGTGAGATCGGGGCTAAGGGTGTTGTTCATTCTTTGGGGCTGGGGCGCCACAGGCCCGGCATGTCCACATGGCCGGGCAGGGCCTGTATGCGAGACAGCCAAGCCACCAGATGGCGGTGAGGTGAGAGATCCAGGCCGCCCTCGGGTGCGAGCGCGATGTAGGGGTAGACGGCCAGGTCGGCGATGCTGGGCTGATCGCCCGGCAGCAGCCAGGGCTGATCGCACAACTGCGCATCCAGCAGCTTGAGCAAGGCCTGGCTGCGCTGCGTGGTGGCCTCCAGATCGATGGGACGGCCGAACTTGCGGTGCATGCGCAGCAGGGCCGGCCCATGCGCCACCTCATTGGCGGCCGTGGACAGCCAGGCCTGAATGGCAGCCAAGCGGGCCGGGTCCGCCGGCCACCAGGCCGGGCCGCCGTAGCGAGCCGCGAGATAAACCAGGATGGCCTGGCTGTCACGCACCACCACCTCGCCGTCCACCAGCACCGGCACTTGGCCGAAGGGGTTCAAGGCGAGGAACTCGGGCTGCTTGTGCGCGCCGCCGGTGGGTACTTCCGACTCATGGGGCAGCTCCAACAGGGAAAGCATGAGGCGCACCTTGTGTGCATTGCCGGACAGGGGAAAGTGGAACAGCTTCATGATCATCCTCAGGCGGCTTGGACAGGATGGACAGCTCGCTGAACAGCGGGCCGACTTGCGATGCGCTGGAGCCAGTCCTGCACCGCGGGGTAGGGTTCGAGCCGGACGCCGGCATAGTCGGCCACGCGCAGCCAGCCGAAGTGGGCAATGTCGGCAACCGAAAAGCTCTCGCCGGCCAGCCAGTGGGCTTCTTGCAGCCGTGTCTCCAGCACGGCAGTCAGGCGGCGCGATTCCGCCTGATAACGCTCGATGCCCACGGTGATGCGCTCGGGCTGGCGCATGAACCATCCTGCTTGCCCGAACATGGGGCCGACGCCGCCGACCTGGAAAAACAAGTACTCCAGCGCACGAATGCGATCCCTTGGATCGGAAGGCATCAAGCCGCCAAACTTGTCGGCCAGGTAGAGCAGGATGGCGCCGGATTCGAACACCGACACCGGCTCGCCGCCGGGCCCATCGGGGTCGACGATGACCGGGATGCGCCCGTTGGGATTGAGCGCCAGGAACTCCGGTTGCTTTTGCTCTTCACGGCCCAGATTGACGGGCACGAGGCGATAGGGAGCGCCCAACTCTTCGAGTGCGATGGGGATCTTCACGCCATTGGGCGTGGGGGCGTAGTAGACGTCGATCATGGTTGACGGTGTTTTGGAGGTGATCAATGGGTGGCACTCAAGCGCCCGGTCCACAGTCCAGGCAGCGTTCCACGGGCGGTGGGCCCATGCGCAAGTCGCGCTGCAACAAGCGCAGCGCGGTGCGCAGGCCTTCTTCGATGACAGGGTGGTAGAAGGGGCTGTCCAGCATCTGCTGCACGGTGTCACCGCGCTGCACCGACCAGGCGAGCAGATGGGCGAGATGCTCGGCGCGTGGCCCCAGCATCTCTGCGCCCAGCAAGCGCCCGCTGCCCACTTCGGCGTAGACATGCAGCGCGCCGCGGTTGACGCCCATCACACGGCTGCGGCCCTGGTCGGCAAAGGACACCTGGCCGGCGAGAAACGGCGTGCCTGCTGCCTGCAATTCGGCGTGGCTGCGCCCGGCGATGGCCATTTGCGGATCGCTGAACACGATGGCCAAGGGCGCACGGCGTGGCCGCACGCGCACATCGGGCCAGCGGCCGGCGTTGTCGCCCGCAATACGGCCTTCGTCGGCGGCCTCATGCAGCAGCTCCCGCTCGCCATTGGCATCGCCAGCGATGAAGACTGGGCTGTTGTCGACCTGCCCGGTGTGGGGATCGAAGGGCGAGCGCCCATCGGCTTGAAGGGGCAGGCCGCTGTGCTCCAGCCCCAGGCCCGCCAGCCGCGGACGGCGCCCGGCGGCAGCCAGGGCGAAGTCAAAGCGCTCCACACGCCCGTCCAGTTCCAGCAGGACTTCGTCGCCCTCGCGCCGCAGATGGGGCGTGGCTTGGTTCAGCGACAGCGCCAGTTCGCTGCTGAACAGCTCGCCTGCCAAGGCCTGCAGCGCCGGGTCGGTGAGTGGGCCCACGCGCTGGCTGCGGCCGAGCACCCGCACCCGAACACCCAAGCGGTGCAAGGCCTGGGCCAGCTCCAGCGCGATCACGCCGGTGCCCAGCACCAGCACCGCTTTGGGCAGGGTCTGCCAATCGAACAGTTCATCGTTGCGGATCAGCCGGTCACCCAGCGCTGCCGACCAGGCCGACTCGATATTCGGCTCGGAGCCGGTGGCGATGACGATGCGCGCCGCATGCACCCGATGCAGCTCGCCGTCATGGCCTTTCACTTCCAGCGTCTGGGGCGCCGTGAAGCGCGCCCAGCCTTGCAGGCGGTGTTCCGGCGCCCAGTCTTGCACCGCCTCGGTGACGAAGCCCACAAAGCGATCGCGCTCGCTGCGTACCCGGGCCATCACGGCGGCGCCATCGATGCGAACCTGCGTGTCGATATGCACGCCAAAGCGCCCGGCCTCGGCCACGGCGTGGGCCGCCTCGGCGGCCGCGATCAGCAGCTTGCTGGGCATACAGCCCACACGGGCGCAGGTGGTGCCGTAGGGGCCGCCTTCGATGGTGAGCACCCGGGGGGTATGTGCCAAGGCAGCGCGGTAGGCGGACATGCCGGCCGTACCGCTGCCGATGATGGCGACGTCAACGTGGTGCTCACGCATGCAGCATTCCTTCGGAGGGCGAGGGTGTCAGCCAAGCGCCAGCCGCTCGGCAAGGCCTCCACTGTGCGCAGTTCTTGCCCGCAAGTGAACCCTCATGGCCGTGAAGTCACTGCTACGCATGGCGGAACAATTGGATCCACGGAAGCCGGCAATGCGGATTCCGTACACAGCGCGCAATAGTCCGATTCGCTAGGCCCGCTTGAAGCTGCGGCGCCGGCCGCGTGTAATGCAGGCATTCCAACGACACAGATGCAGTGCTCATGAAATCAGTCCTCGAAGCCCGCAGCGACAGCCACGCCCGCGAAGTCCTGGCCCTGGAAGACGATCGCCCCACCTTGGTGGATTTCGCGGCAGCCTGGTGCGGGCCGTGCCAGGGACTTGCGCCCGTGCTGGAGTCTTTCGCCCAGTCGCGCGCTGATTCATTGCGTGTGCTCAAGATCGACATCGACGCCTGCCCCGATCTGGCGCGGGAGGTGGGCATTCGCAGCGTGCCGACCTTGCTCTTGGTGCGCAATGGCGAAGTCCTCGCCAGCCGCCTGGGTGCGGCCTCTTCGGGTGACTTGGGCCGCTTCGTCGACCGCGCACTGGCATGAGGGCTTGGAACACGCGCTTGCCGATTGAGAACCCGGTGCCGGGCCTGATGGCTCACGGGTCGCCACGGCCCGGCATCGCTTCCAAAACAAGCCACCGTCAAACACTGCCGAGTCGCCCGCGACTGTTGGCGTAGCAGCCGCGGACGCCGCCCGAGCAAAGCCTCTGAAAGCACAAAGGAATCATCATGAGCCGAGCCTATTCCGACCTTGCGTTCACACCCACGGTGAGGGCCATGCAAACCCGCATGGGCAGCCGCTCCGCCTACGAAGCCCTGGATCACACGGACGAGCGCCGTGATGCGTTCACCGCACGCGAGGCCGAATTCATTCATGCCCGCGATGGCTTCTATCAAGCCACGGTGGGCGAAACCGGCTGGCCCTATGTGCAGTTCCGCGGTGGGCCTGCTGGCTTTCTCCAGGTGCTGGATGCCAAGACCCTGGGCTATGCCGACTTCCGCGGCAATGTGCAATACATCAGCGTCGGCAATCTGCAGGGCAATGACCGCGTCTCCATCATCCTGATGGACTACGCCCATCAACGCAGGCTGAAGATCTTGGGGCGCGTGAGGCTGGTGACGGCCGATGAAGACCCGGCCCTGCTGGCTCGGCTGGCCCTGCCGCAGTACGAGGCGCGTGTGGAGCGCGCCATGCTGATCACGGTCGAAGCCTACGACTGGAACTGCCCCAAGCACATCACGCCCCGCTTCACCGAGGCCGAGGTGAATGCGGCGGTGGCGCCGCTGCGCGCCGAGCTGCTGCAAGCGCGCGAGGAGTTGAAGCGCTTGCGCGAGGCGGCCTCTTCAGCAGGCGCCGACCAGGATCTCGGAGCCGAGCCTCTGGCCTGAACCCTCAGCGGCGTGCGCCGCCTCACTCGCGAGGCCGTCTTCAGTCCAGCGCCTTGCTGGCGCGCAGACGCTCGATCGCCAGATCCAGGAAAGCGCGCGCCTTTTGTGAGGCATGGCGGCCCTCGCGGTGCACCAGATGCACGGGCAGAGGGGCCGTTTCAAACTCGCTCAGCACGACTTGGAGCCGACCTTCGCGCACGTGCTCGGCCACCTGATACGACATCAGACGGGTCAGCCCGAATCCCGCGACGGCTGCGGCAACCGCCGAGTCGTTCGTGGTGGTGGTCATGCGCGGCTGCAGCTTGACGAGCTTGGGCGCGCCGTTTTCCACCAAACGCCATTCCGGCGTGGGGGTGACGCCGCTGGCTGACACGATCGTGTGTGCTGTCAAATCGTCCGGGGTTTGCGGGGCACCATGGCGCTTCAGATAGCTGGGCGCTGCGCAGATCACGCGGCGCACCCGTCCCACCCGGATCGCTTGCAAAGAAGAGTCGGGCAGTTCCCCGATGCGAACCCCGATGTCCACGCCCTCGTCGACCATATTCACCACCCGGTCGAGGAACCAGCAAGAAGCCGTCACCTCTGGGTAACGCTGCAAATACTCGGTCACGATCGGGGTGACGAACAGCGCGCCAAACAGCGCCGGTGCGGTCAGCGTGAGGCGGCCGCGTGGCGAGGCGTGCAAGCCGCTCACCGATTCATCTGCCTCGGCCAACTCAGCCAGGATGCGACGGCAGTCCTCCACATAACGCGCCCCCGCCTCGGTCACACGCACCACGCGGGTTGTCCGGGTCAGCAGGCGCACGCCCAGATGAGCTTCCAGCTCACTGATGGCGCGGGTCACGGCGGGCGGGGAGATGTTGAGCTTGCGCGCAGCGCCGGCGAATCCATTCGCATCGACCACCGAAACGAACACGTTGATCAGATGCAATCGGTCCACTATTTCTCCTCGCGCAACGGTGCCCTGAATTTGACGGCGATTCTAAACGTGGGCCCATTCAAGGACAGTTCAAGCATTCGCTGAGAACACAGGGGCTGCAGTGACAGGCGTCAGCTCAAAACCGGGCTTTGAACATGTCTCCTTTCGGCATGCCCGGCATTGAAGCCGCCATTGGCGGCCGTGCAGCAGCTTTGGGTGCGTTCTCCGACTTGATGGAAGAAACTGATCGGCACAGACCCGCATCCCAAGCCGGTCGAACGTCGAGGTGACAGAACGCCTTGGTCCTCGCCTCAGGGGTGGTGCCCTTCATAATCAAGACCTGCCCCTCCGCTTGCTCGAGCCGTCTCCCTTTCATCATGGATAAATTCTTGTTGCAGCAGCAGGTGCTGGAACGGCTCGCCGAAGACCTGCTGCAAGCCGAACAGGCAGCCCGAGCAGCCCACGAAACGGCGACTCACGAAGAGAACATCGCCGAGAACAAATACGACACTTTGGGCCTCGAAGCCGCCTATCTGGCCACCGGCCAGGCCCGTCGCGCCGAAGCCATCCGCCAGGCCATGGTTCATTGGCGCCAATTCCGCCCGCTCCCCTACGACGCCAGCAAAGGTATTCAGCTTGGCGCCCTGGTTTGCCTGGTCAACGCTGACGACCAGCAGCAACAGCTCTTTCTCGGCCCCGATGGCGGCAGCATGAAGTTGCTCAGCGGCGATCAGTTCGTTCAGGTCATCAGCAGTGATGCCCCTTTGGCCAGGGCCGTGCTCGGCAAATGCGAGGGGGATGAGGTGTCCATACAGATTGCTGCGGTTCGCCAGCAGTTCGAGGTGCTGCAGGTTCTGTGATTCGCAAGCCAGTTCACGCCGAACGGCACTGCCACCACTCGCCCCATCATTGAGCCCGACTCCAGGTCTGCGGCCTCGGCCGAAGCCAAGGTGTCGTTACGCCCAGGCATGTGCCCAGCCAGAGAGGACAATCACGACCTCGACAGCCCCTGGTCGGATGGACAGCCTGCCTCTATCGCCAGTTGGTGCCGTCAAACTGCTCATGACCGACGCTCTTCAATCCCCCTACACGACCCTGCCGCAGTGGCCCAAGGCTTATCCGGCCAGCGGCGTCAGCGCCACGCTGAAGCTCCTCAACGAGGATTTCATCGTGACCGAACTGCCGCTGCAGCTGCCCTCCGGTGCGGGCGAACACATCTGGCTGGACGTCGAGAAGAATGGGGCCAACACCGTCTTCGTCGCCCAGCAGCTGGCCGCGGCCGCCGGCGTGCAGGAATGGGATGTGGGCTATGCCGGCCTCAAGGACCGCTACGCCGTCACCCGACAGTGGTTCAGCATCTATCTGCCCAAGGGCGAAACGCCCGACCTGACTCAGCTTCAGCACCCTGAG
The DNA here is from genome assembly GCF_025717675.1 of Paucibacter sp. DJ2R-2. GTDB lineage: Bacteria > Pseudomonadota > Gammaproteobacteria > Burkholderiales > Burkholderiaceae_C > Paucibacter_A. The sequence continues at coordinate 563,867 of NZ_JAJIRT010000001.1, read as the reverse complement.
TTCAAGGTGCTGAGCCAAAGCCGCCACGTGAAGAAGCTGCGCCCCGGCGATTTGCAAGGCAACCGGTTTCGCATCGTGCTGCGTGAGCTCGCGGGTGATCGTGACGCGATCGAGGTCAATCTGCAGGCGATCGCTTCACAGGGCGTTCCCAATTACTTCGGCGCTCAGCGTTTCGGCCATGACGGCGGCAACGTCGAGCAGGGCCGGGCCATGCTGGCGCGCGAGATTCGCGTGCGCAACCCAAAGAAGAAGGGCATCTACTTGTCGGCGGTGCGCTCTTTTGTTTTCAATGAGGTGCTGGCGCTGCGCATTCAGCAAGGGCTCTGGGGCCAGACCCTGCCCGGTGATGTGATGGACGAGGCCGGCCGGCCGACCGGGCCGCTCTGGGGCCGGGGCCGCGTGAGCACCAGCGATCAAGCGCAGGCCTTGGAAAACGGCGTGGCTGAACGTCACGCCCTCTTGTGCGACGGCATGGAACACGCCGGTCTGGATCAGGACCGCCGCGCCCTGGTGGCGTGCCCGGGGGACATGACATGGGAGTGGCCGCAATCCGATCAACTGGTGCTCACCTTCTCTTTGCCTGCCGGGACTTACGCCACCTCCGTTCTGAGCGAAATCCTCCAGGCCACAGAGCCAGAGCGGCACAGCGAGAGCGACGAGCCTGCGGCCGCTGAATGACGATCGCGTTGCCGCACGGGCTTGGCGTTGGACTTGGGGTGGCTTTCAGTTAGGCTTGCCATCCGCACTTGGCGATGTGAAGCGCCAGGCCGACCGACAGCGGGGCCATCGGCCCTGCGGATTCACCGGAGAACTCACATGGCATACGTCGATGGCTTCGTCGCTTCCGTTCCCAACTCCCGGCGCGCGGAGTTTGTGGCGCATTCGCAGGCCATGGGCCAGATCTTCAAAGAATACGGAGCAAGCCGTGTCGTCGACTGCTGGGGAGACGATGTGCCGGAAGGCAAGTTGACCTCGCTGCCCATGGCCGTTCAGTGCCGGCCCGACGAAACGGTGGTCTTCTCCTGGATCACCTGGCCCTCGCGCGAGTTGCGCAACGAAGCCTGGAGCAAGGTGATGGCCGATCCGCGCATGCAGTCCGCTGGCGAGCCTCCCTTCGACGGCAAGCGGATGATCTTTGGCGGGTTCGAGGTGGTCTCAGAGGTCTGAGTCGCTAGCGGCGTGGCGGGTTCGCTAACGCCGATGATGGGCCCGATTTGGGCCGCCATAGCGACGCCGCCTGCCAGTGAGCGCGGGGAGAGCACGAGGAGAGCGGTGGGGCGCCGAGTCACGCAAATGGATGCGAGCCTGAGGGGCGCCTTGCTCTCGATGGCCTTCAGACCGCTGCGAAGGTCTTTCGCCACTGACTGGGCGACACGCCCACCGACTGCCTGAACTGAAGGCGGAATGACTCCGCGGAGCCAAAGCCGGCCTGTTCGGCCACGCGCTCGATGCTCAGCGGTCCGCGCTCCAGCAGGCGCTGAGCCAGCTGCACGCGCTCTGCCAGCAGCCAGACCTGCACCGAGGTGCCGGTCAAGGCCTTGAACTGCCGGGTGAGGGTGCGGCGGCTGAGGCCGGCCTCATGAGCCAAGGAGTCCAGGCTGTGCGATTCATGGAGCCGGGCGCGCACCTCGTCCATCAGTCGGCCCAGCCGAGTCCCGGTGCGGGCTTTGGGCAAGGGCTGTTGGATGTATTGCGACTGCCCCCCTTCGCGGTGCGGTGGGATCACGAGTCGCCGCGCCAACTGATTGGCCCGCTCGCCGCCCAATTGCTGCCGCACCAGATGCAGGCAGGCATCGAGGCCGGCCGCAGTGCCGGCCGAGGTGAGCACGCGTCCCTCCTGGACGTAGAGCACGTCTGCTTCCACCTTGACGTCGGTGAAACGTTGGGCAAACAGCGGGGCGTACTCCCAGTGGGTGGTGGCCCGCCCACCTGCCAGCAGACCCGCCTCGGCCAGCACATGGCTGCCCAAGCAAAGCCCCACGATGAGGGCGCCACGCGCATGAGCGGCACGCAGGGCGCGCAGCAGCGCCTCCGGCGGGCGCTCGTTGACGTCACGCCAACTCGGCACGATCACCACATCGGCTTTCTGCAGGGCGCGCAGCGATGGCAAAGCGGTCAAGGCAAAGCCCGCGCTGGTTCGCACAGGTGCCGGGTCCACGCTGCACACGACGAGGTCAAAGGGACTGTCCGGCGCCAGGCCCTCGCCGAACACCACGCAGGGCACCGAAAGATGAAACGGGCTGATCCCTTCGAACGCCACCACCGCCACGCGGCGACGCAGCGCTGGTCCAGCGGCGGGTGAGCTCATGGGCATCGATGAATGGGAAGTAGAAGCAAGTTGGCCCGATTTTACCGATCATTGACTTTCGGGTCGATGGCCAGCTGCACCTGTTCTCGCAAGAATGAAGACTTCACTCATTGCCCCGGAGAACTCCCATGTCCAAACCAGCCTTGCTGCTGATCGATCTGCAGAACGACTACTTTCCTGGCGGCGCATTCCCGCTTGCCAACACCGAGGCCACTTTGGCCGCTGTCGAGCAGGCGATTCGCGATGCGCAAGCAAGAGGCCTGCCGGTGATCCATGTGCAGCACGTGGCCGACGCCAGCCAGGGCATCGCCCCGTTCTTCAACGCCGGCACCGAAGGCGTGAAGATTCATCCGCGCATCTTGGCGGCCGCGCCGGAGGCACCCGTGGTGGTCAAGCACTTCGCCGACAGCTTTGAGCGCACCACGCTGCACTCGACACTGCAGGCGCTGGGCGTCACCGAACTGGTGCTCTGCGGCATGATGACGCAGAACTGCGTGACCCACACGGCCCTGTCTCGCCAAGCCGATGCCTACGAGCGCGTGACGGTGCTCACCGATGCCTGCACCACGGTCAGCGAGATGCTCCATGCCATCGCCCTGCATGCCTTGTCGACCCGTGTTCGACTGGTATCTTCCGGGTCGATAGGGGCTTGATCGCCGAACACTGGGACGTGGAGCAGGCGGTTTCGGCGCAAGTCCTAGGGAAGCTCTGCATAAATCAGCCCGGCCGCTGCTAGCGCGGCCTCGGGCGGTCTGCGGCGTTGCGATTTTCGCCAATAGCTACGGCTATTGGCTTCAAACTGCGCCTTGCAGCCCATCCCGATCCGCACGACATCGTCTCGCCCCGATTTATGCAGAGCTTCCCTAGAAGCCGTGCAAGCCGGCGCGAATGGGCGGGCAACTGAATCTCAGTTATCGGTGGCACTTGAGGTAAGCAGCATGGACAAAGAATTTCAACTCGACTCGGACGGTTTGCATCAGGCCGTCGAGTTGATGAGTCGTGACTTCAGCGGCGCGACGGCGCTATCCCTGGATTCAGAACTGCCGCAGGTCGGGATGGGCTCAAGGGCTGCGCTGCATTTGCTTGCCCCGAGCATCCTTGGCGGCGCCGCGCGTTTGGGCGAAGCCACGTCATTTGCCCACATGGACCCGCCAACGCCCTGGATCACTTGGGCCATGACGCTGTGGAACGCGTCGCTCAATCAGAACCTGCTTCACCCAGCCACAGCACCTGTGGCTCGCCGCATCGAAGAGCAGGTCGTGGCATGGCTGGCGCCATTCTTTGGCATGAACGGCGGGCACATGACGCCGGGTTCAAGCGTGGCCAATTTGACCGCCTTGTGGGCCGCGCGCGAATGTGCCGGCATCACGGAGGTGATCGCATCGGCGGGCGCGCATCTCTCCATTGCAAAAGCGGCGCATCTCTTGGGTCTGAAGTACCAGAGCGTGCCCATAGACGCCAAGGGCTCGATGGACGCGGCGCGCTTGCCGGCCGACTTGAGTCAGTCTGCCTTGGTGCTCACAGCCGGAGCGACCAGTACCGGTGCTATTGACCCTCTTCATCTGGCCGGCAGGGCCGCATGGACCCATGTCGATGCGGCCTGGGCAGGCCCATTGCGACTGAGCAAATACGCCGACTCACTGGCCGGCATCGAGGCGGCAGATTCCGTGGCCGTGTCCGCGCACAAGTGGCTGTTTCAACCCAAAGAGTCCGCGCTGGTTTTGTTCAAAGACACGGCGAAAGCCCATGCGGCAGTGAGCTTCGGTGGTGCCTACCTTGCCACGCCCAATGTCGGCGTTCTGGGTTCCCATGGCGCCGTGGCCACAGCCCTTCTGGCAACGCTGCTTGCCTGGGGACGCGAAGGAATTGCTCAGCGCATTGAGCACTGCATGGACCTCGCTCGCAGCTTGAGAGATTTTGTCGCGGCCGATGAGCGCCTTGAGCTCTATGCGGAACCCCAAACCGGCGTCGTGCTTTGGCGTCTGAAAGACGAAAGCCTGTTTGAGCAGGTGCTGCAGCAACTGCCGGTGGGTTCCACGTCCACCACCTCCATCGCGGGTGTGCGGTGGTTCCGCAATGTCGCAGCCAATCCGAGTGCAGATATCAGCCTTTTGATTGCGGCCATTCAGGGGGCATTGCCTGCGCGCGCCGATTGACCTCAGTGAATTGCAGCGTGAGCCCTGTCTCCGCTGGGTTTGACGGCCCTGCGTCAGATGCGATCTTCTTGACTTGAGATCTGCTGCTGCATCGCTCTGACTTCTTCGGCTGAGGTCTGCCGCGACAAGGCTTCGCTGAACCCAAACTCCAGCAACTCAGCAGCTGGCGCTTCGCTCGCGGGCAGGCGGCAAGAGGCATGCACCTCACGCACCCCCGTCGCGGCCAGCAAGGCGGCCACCTTGTCGGGGCGGATGCCGCTGCCGGCGAGGATGCGGATGCGCCCCTGGCTCTGGCGAACCAGGGCGGCCAACTGAGCGCTGCCTGCCAAGGCGCTCGGCGCGCCGCCCGATGTGAGCACGCGTTGGAAGCCCAGGGCGATGGCCACCTCCAGCGCGGCACCCGGGTCACGTACCAGGTCAAAGGCGCGGTGCAGGGTCAGCTGCAGGCGTCCATTGGCCACGCGGATCAGGCGTTCCAGCAGCGGCCGGTCGAGTTGGCGTTCGGGCGTGAGCGCACCGATGGCCACGCCGGCCAGACCCAGCTCCGCCGCCAGGGCGATGTCTTGCAACATGATGCGCGCCTCGGCCTCGCTGTAGACAAAGCCGCCGCTGCGCGGGCGGATCAGGGCGATCACGGGCAGGCTGCGCGTCGCCGCTTCGGCCATCAAGCCGGCCGAGGGCGTGAGCCCGCCGCAGCCCAGGCTGCTGCACAGCTCGATGCGGTCGGCCCCGCCTTTCTGTGCGGCGTCGAGGCCGGCGATGTCGTCGACACAGACTTCCAGCAAGACGCTCATGCGCGCACCTCGGCAGCACCGTGCTCAAAGGCGAAGGCGGCACCGATCAGACCGGCTTGGTCGTTCAAGACACTGGGCCGCAGCAAGGCTTGATCGCAGTCCTTGCTGTCATTGCGGCTGCGGCGCAAGATCTGCCGGCGCACGGCGGCATCGAGTGCGCTGATGAGCTCTGCCGAGCGGCTCAGGCCGCCGCAGACCGGCACCACGCTGGCACCGGTGACGTTGACAACCAGGGCCAAGGGGCCGGACAGCAGCTCGACATAAGCCGCCACGGTGGCGCTGGCAGCGCGCTCGCCGGCCTGCCAGTCGGTCAGGATCTGATGGCTGCTGTGCGCCGCGCCGCCGTTCAGGGCCAGGTGCAGGCGCTCCAGGCCGCGGGCGCCGCCCACCGTGTCGGCGCAGCCGCTCAGGCCGCAGCCGCAGCGAAAGCGTGGCAGGTGCACGCGCTGGCCCGCGCCGTTCAGCAAGGTGGCTTCGTTGATGCTGGGGCCATGGCCCCATTCGCCGCACAGGCCGCCAGCCCCTTGCACCAGCTGCCCGCGCACGACCAGGCCGCCGCCCACGCCGGTGCCGAGCACGGCGCCGAACACGACCTCATGGCCCTGGCCCACGCCCACCCGCGCCTCGGCCAGGGCGGCGCAATCGGCATCGTTGCTGGATTGCACCGGCATGCCCAGCAGGCTGGCCAATTCCTGGGCCAAAGGGCGCCCTCGGATGCAAGGAATGTTGGCGGCCACCACCTGGCCGGTGTCGGGCACTACCACGCCGGCGATCGAGATCGACAAGCCCCGGGTCCGCCCGGCCACGCCTTTCACGGCCGTGCGCAGCGTGGCACAGAAATCCGCCCAGTCTTGCGTCGGCGTCGGCAGGGTGCTGATCAGCTCGCAGCGGCTGCCCCCCAGGTAGCGCGCCAGGCGCAGCTGCGAGCCGCCGATGTCGGCCACCAGGAGCTCGCCCGCGGCGGCATGACTGGCGGCATGGGCAGTGTGGCAAGGGGCTTCGGTCGGGCTCATGCGGCGGGAACTCCTGGTGTGGGCGGGGTCGCTTCGGCGCGGAGTCTAGGACCGGGCGTGCCGCGCAGTCCAGGCCCGGCACGGCGTTTTCGGCCACTGTCGCAAGCCCGCCTCGTTTCGTTTACTAAACAAAACTAAACTGAATCCAAACATTGAAAGTTTGTTGAGCCGTGCTGGCTTCCTTTGTATAAATTTACCTGGGTGGAATGCAGTACCCAGCGAAAAGCAGGTGGTCTTTTAGTCGTTTAGTAAATCCTCAGGGTTCTCCCGAAACTGCGCACGACGCGGCCTGAGACAAGGACCCGACATCAACCTGCGAACCCGGATCGGGTTTTGGCGCTGAGCCTTGCATCGAGCTTCACGGTGGCGGGTCCGACGCGTTCAAGTCAAGGAACGCCAGGGCGTCCGAGCCAATTCGAAATGGGTAGCGGGGCATGCCGTCTGGAACACAGGCGATCGAGGCCCGGCTTCCGCAAAACAAAGCCCGCCCTTGGGCAAGATCAGGAGACAGACCATGACATCGAAGAACACGCACGAATCACGACAGCGTCGCTGGGCCTTCACCGCCAAGACGCCGATTGCCACGGCGGTCGGCATCGCTTTGTTGGCCTTGGGCGGCAGCGCCCACGCGCAGGCCGCTGTGGCCGACAAGCCCGCCGACAAGAAGGCCGAACCGGCGCAGATGGACACGGTGGTCGTCACCGGCTATCGCAGCTCGATCGAGAAGAGCCTCGACCAGAAGCGCAATGCCAATGCCATCGTCGAAGTGGTCAATGCCGAAGACGTGGGCAAGTTCCCCGACAAGAACGTGGCCGACGCGCTGCAGCGCGTGCCCGGCGTGGTGGTGGACCGCAGCGGCGGCGAGGGCAAGAACGTCAGCGTGCGCGGGCTCTCGTCCGAGCTGACCCTGACCCAGCTGAACGGCAACTACATCGCCACGGCCGAGTCCAACGGCGACCCGACCCGTTCCTTCAACTACATGCTGATGCCGGCGAACATGCTGTCCAGCGCCGAGCTGTTCAAGTCGCCGGAAGCGCGCCTCGATGAAGGCGGCGTCGGCGGCACGGTGATCCTGCACACACGCCGCCCGCTGGACATGAAGTCCAACAGCGGCTTCTTCACTGCCGAGGGCACCTCGGCCGACACCACGAACAAGATCGATGGCCAGTTCTCCGGCCAGTACGCCTGGCATGACGAGGCCAAGCGCTTCGGCGTGCTGGTGGGTGTGACGCAGCAAAAGCGCACCACCCGAACCATGGGCGCCAGCACCGAAAACTGGCAGTGGTACGGCGACAACTACAAGACCAACCCCGCCACCGATGTCAATGGCAAGCCCTCGGGCATGAGCAGCTACTGGTGGGGCCAGTCCGGCTTCTACGACCAGAGCGGCAAGTACTACAAGAACTTCATGATGCCGACCTCGGTCAACCTCAACGTGAAGAGCGAAGAGCGTGAGCGCCAAGGCGGGCAGCTGACCCTGCAAGCCAAGCCCATCGACCGGCTGACCCTGACCGGCAACTACTTCCGCTTCAATCTGTCGCAGAACTCGCAGACCAATATCCTCAAGGTGCCCGAGTGGAACCTGGCCCGTTACGACGGTGACGGCAACTGGCCCACCGGCCGCCTGCTGGACCGCCTGACCTTCGATCCCAGCGGCACCATCGTCACTGGCGCCCAGTACAGCGCCCACCCCGGAAAGACCTATTACTGCAGCGAAGGCGCCGCAGCTGCCGGCGGCCAGAAGCCTGGTGGCTGGGGCCCGGACGATTGCACCGTGCCCACGCCGCAGATCACCGGCAGCTACAACCGCGAGAAGGCCTTGTCGCAGACCGCCGACCTCACCGCCGAGTGGAAGGGCGACAGCATCGAAGCCAGCTTCAAGCTCGGCCGTACCTGGGCCAAGGGCGGCCCGGACATGCAGTTCTCCATGCCCATCAAGCCGCGCATGCAGAACGCCAACGGCAGCTGGACCATGGGCAACACCGCCAGTGCCTGGAGCTTGGTCGGCACGCCGACCATGACTTTTGCGCCCGAGCTGATGGCCAATCTGCAGAAGGGCATTGGCGAGATCGACCTCGGCTCCACCTCCTCGTCCTGGACCAAGAACGGCACCGAGCAGAAATACGCCCAGGCCGATTTCACCTGGCAGCAAGACAGCGAGTGGCTCGACTCCCTGCAGTTCGGCCTCAAGACCCGCGATGGCGGCACCCGCCGCAGCACCGGCAACAACTACTGGGTCTGCCAGGGTGCGGACCCCGCCAACTACGACAAGCGCTTCCAGAACGGCTGCGACGCCACGGCGTCCAAGTTCCTGCCGTCCTTCCTCTACGGTGACTCGCTCGGCAATCTGGCCGGCGGCCTCAGCGCCAGCGCCTTCCCGGCCATCGACTACCCGGCCTATATCGCGCACCTGAACAAGACCTACGGTGCAATGCAGACCCGCCAGGAGAACAACTTCGTCTACAACGTGGGCGAGAAAATCACGGCCGCCTACCTGCAGGCAAACATCCGCGCCGACCGCCTGCGCGGCAATGTGGGCCTGCGCCTGGTGCGCACCAAGCAGCATGCCGATTCGACGGACCAGGTCGATTACTACAACGACTACTTCTTCGACGGCCCGGACGGCAACCCCGCGCCCTGCTTGCCGGGCGGCCTGCCGGCCACCGGCGCCCCGGCCGGCTCGGGCTGCGTCAGCGGCTTCACCAAGCTGCCGGACAGCAACAGCAACCCGGCCACCGGCCATGTCTCGTCCTTCGTGGTCAGCTCGCTGGACCGCAGCTACACCGATGTGCTGCCCAGCCTCAACCTGGCCTATGACCTGAGCAAGAACCTGCTGCTGCGCGCCGCTGCATCCAAGGTGATTGCCCGCCCGAGCTACGGCGACATCGCCTCGCCCGGTGGCCTCAAGTCTTACAGCCAGGAATACGTCAACGACCGTCGCCTGATCGGTGGCGCCGACAAGGTGGGCTGGTTCGGCCAGGGCAGCAACAAGAGCCTGGAGCCCTACAAGGCCACGCAGTACGACCTGGGCCTGGAGTGGTACTTCCACCGCGGCTCGGTGCTGGGCGCGGGCTTGTTCCGCAAGAACGTCAGCAACTTCTCGGTGCCCGTGGTGCGCGATATGGTGATGGACGTGGGCGGCACCAGCGTCACCGTGCAGAACTACGCCACCAGCGCCGGCGGCCGCGACGCCGTCTCGCAAGGCATCGAGCTGTACGGCCAGCACACCCTGGACTTCGGCCTGGGTTTCCAGTTCAACTACACCTACAACAAGACCAACCAGGCCGAGATCACCTTGGCCGACGGCAAGGTGATCGGCAAGTCGCCTCTGGTCGGCAGCGCCAAGAACCAGGGCAATCTGACCGTGTTCTACGGCAACGACCAGTACTTGCTGCGCGCCTCTTACAACCGCCGCGGTGTGGTGGTGGGCGGTCTGATGAACGGCTTGAATGTCTACTCCGACCCCTACAGCCAGATCGACCTGAATGCCGCCTACAACGTCAGCAAGGCGCTGAGCCTCACGGCCTCGGTGCTCAACCTGACCAAGCAGGAAGCACGCTCGCACCTGGGCAATGACACGCAGGATCGCTTCTATGGCAACAGCTACGCCGGGCGCATTGCCTATGTGGGCCTAACCTACAAGTACTGACGCACCGGCCAATTGCACGATGTTCCTCGACCCCTCGCGCTGACCTCGTGAGGGGGCCACCGGTCGGCATGGGCTGCAACCCAGGGCCGACCTTTTTCTTTGTGTGTTTGTGTGTGCGTGTGCCGCGCCCCTGACCCGGCAGGAGGGTTTTCAAGCATGAGTGAAAGCAGCAGTCTCGACAAGGGCCTCAGCATCAGCAATCCAGCCCAGGACGCGCGCATCCGCCGCGTGGTGGTGGTCGGGGGCGGCAGCGCCGGCTGGATGGCCGCAGTCACCCTGGCCACCTACCTGGGCCGGCAGGCCTCGGTGCGCTTGATCGAGTCCGAGGAGATCGGCATCGTCGGCGTCGGTGAGGCCAGCGTGCCGCACATCCGCATGTTCAACGGCCAGATGCTGGGCATCGACGAGACGGAGTTCGTGCGCCGCACCCAGGGCACCGTCAAGCTCGGCATCGAGTTCCGCGACTGGGCCCGCATCGGCGACCGCTACACCCACGGCTTCGGCGTCATCGGCCGCTCGCGCGGGCCGCTGCCCTTTCACCAGTTCTGGCTCAAGCAATTCCTGGCCGGCCGGGCCGGGCCGATTGGCGACTACTCGCTGCAGACCTTGATGGCACCGCAGGGCAAGTTCATCCCCGGCGACCCTTCGGCGGCGCCGGATTCGCCGCTGGCCGATATCGCGTATGCCTACCATTTCGACGCCAGCCTCTACGCGCGCTTTCTGCGCGAGATCTCCGAACGCCGCGGCGTGCAGCGCATCGAAGGCAAGATCGTGCGCGCCCTGCAGCGCACTGACGACGGCTTCATCGAGGCCGTGCAGCTGGAAAGCGGCGAGCGCGTCGAGGGTGATCTCTTCATCGACTGCTCGGGCTTTCGCGGCCTGCTGATCGAAGAGACCCTGAAGACCGGCTACACCGACTGGTCACACTGGCTGCCTTGCGATCGCGCCCTGGCCGTGCCTTGCGAAGGCGCCAATCCGATCACCCCATACACCCGCGCAACCGCCCAGGCCGCCGGCTGGCAATGGCGCATCCCGCTGCAGCACCGCATCGGCAACGGCTATGTCTTCTCCAGCCAGCACCTCAGCGAGGACCAGGCCGCCGCCACCCTGATGGCGAATCTCGACGGCAAGCCCCTGGCCGACCCGCGCCTGCTGCGCTTCACCACCGGCATGCGCAAGCAGGTCTGGAACAAGAACGTGATCGCCCTGGGCCTGGCCAGCGGATTCCTGGAGCCGCTGGAATCCACCAGCATCTACCTCGTGCAATCGGGCCTCAGCCGCTTGCTCAGCCTGTTCCCGGGTCGTGAGTTCAACCCGCAGCTGGCCGAGCGCTTCAACCGCGAGACCGCGTTCGAGTACGAGCGCGTGCGCGACTTCTTGATCCTGCACTACCACGCGACCGAGCGCGACGATTCCGATTTCTGGAACGACTGCCGCACCATGTCCGTGCCTGACAGCCTGCGCGAGGCCATGGACCTGTTCCGCGCCGACGGCCGCTATTTCCGCCACGGCGAGGATTTCTTCGCCCTGCCCAGCTGGGTGCAAGTGATGCTGGGCCAGCGCATCCTTCCGCGCAGCTACCACCCCATCGTCGACGACATGCCCGAAGACCGCCTGCACGCTTTCGTGGAAGGCACGCGCCACATCCTGAGCGACGCCGTGGCCGTCATGCCCACCCACCAGCAGTGGATTGAGCGTTACTGGAGGGCCGCATGAAGTTTCGGACCTTGCTTCGTCGCCCGGCCTTGCTCATGGCTGCCTTGCTCATGCCTCTCTTGCTCGCCATGCCCGCCTCAGCCGCCGACCTGCTGCCCCTCACCCAAGCCTGGCAGTTCCGCCTCAGCCCCGCCAGCAACCAGGCTGCCGCCCATGCCGCAGCCACGGCCTGGCGCCCGGCCCAGGTGCCCGGCACGGTGCACACCGACCTGCTGGCCGCCCAGCTGATCCCCGATCCATATGTCGGCGCGCCCGAGGCTGCGCTGCAATGGATAGGACTGGCCGACTGGGAGTACCGCACGCGCTTTGATGTGCCACGCGCTCAGCTGGCGCAGGCACGCCAGGAGCTGGTCTTCGAAGGCCTGGACACGTACGCCGAGGTGCAGCTCAACGGCCGCACCTTGCTCCGTGCCGACAACGCCTTCCGCCGCTGGCGCGTGCCGGTGCAGCAGGGCTTGCTGCGCGCGTCTGGCAATGAGCTGCGCATCGTCTTCCATTCGCCCATCGCCAAACTCCTCCCTCAGGTGCAGGCCATGCCGGTCAAGCTGGCCGGCAACTACCCCTCGCCTTATGGCGACGAGCCGCCCGATGCCATGACGGGCAACTTCGTCCGCAAGCCTGGCTACCACTACGGCTGGGACTGGGGCCCGCGCTACGTCACCGCCGGCATCAGTCAGCCGGTGACCCTGCAGAGCTGGAGCGGCCTGCGCATCGAATCGCTGCAGCTGCTGCAGGATGAAGTCACGGCCGAGCGGGCCCGCTTGCGCGCCATCGCCACGCTGGAGCTGGCGCGTGCGGGGGGCTATCAGCTGCGTCTTTGGCAGACCGCCCCCGATGGCCGCCGCCAGCTGGCCGCCGAGCGGCGGGGCCAGGCCACAGAGGCCGGCCTGCAGAAAATCGAACTGCCCCTGCAGGTCGAGCAACCGCGGCGCTGGTTCCCTAACGGCTATGGCGAGCAGGCCTTGTACCGCTACGAGTTGGAGGTTTTGCAAGCGGGCCGGCGCATCGATGCGCTGAGCCAGCGCACCGGCCTGCGCAGCGTGGCCTTGAAGCGCGAGCCCGACGTGCAAGGCCGCGGCTTCCACTTCGAGGTCAACGGCATCCCTGTCTTCGCCAAGGGTGCCAATTCCATTCCTTTCGATATGTTCCAGTCGCGCGTCAGTGCTGTGCAGCTGCGCCGGGTGATGCAGTCCGCGCGTGATGCCAACATGAATATGATCCGCAGCTGGGGCGGCGGCTACTACGAGAGCGAGGCCTTCTTCGACCTGGCCGATGAGCTGGGCCTGATGATCTGGCAGGACTTCATGTTTGGCGGCGGCATGCAGCCGGCCTACGACCCGGCCTTCCGCGCCAATGTGGCGGTCGAGGCGCGCGAGCAGGTGCAGCGCCTGCGCCACCACCCCAGCCTGGTGCTTTGGTGCGGCAACAACGAGCAGGAGATCGCCTGGAAATACTGGGGCCATGGCCGTGACATGAAGGCCGCCGACCCGGCCCTGGCCGAGCGCGTCTGGCAGGGCTATGTGCAGCTCTTCGGCCGCGATCTGCGCCAGGTGGTGGCCGAGGAGGGCGGTGGCATCGCCTACTGGTCCAGCTCGCCCGGTGACGACCTGGCCGAGGTGGCCAACACGCCCGCCAGCGGCGATATGCACTACTGGGAGGTCTGGGGCAACCCGGCCCACCCGGTCAGCAAGTACCTGGAGATCACACCGCGCTTCATGTCCGAGTACGGCCTGCAGGCCTGGCCGGTGCAGGCCACGGTGGATGCGTTCGCGCCGCGCAGTGCGCAGGGCATCAGCGCGCCGCTGATCACCGCGCACCAGAAATTCATGGCCGGCCAGGGCAATGAGCGGCTGGTGAAATACATCCGCGAGGAGTTCGGCGAGCCGCGCGATTTTGGCGACTTCATCTACCGCAGCCAGCTGATGCAGGCCGAGGGCATCCAGCTCGCCGCCCTGCACCATCGCGCCAGCCGGCCCTTCACCATGGGCTCGCTGTACTGGCAGCTCAACGATGTCTGGCCCGGCGCGTCCTGGTCCAGCATCGACCATGTCGGCCGCTGGAAGGCGCTGCATTTCCAGGCTCGGCGCTTCTTCGCGCCGGTGACTGTGGCAGCGCTCCGTGAGGCCTCTGGCCAGACGCGGCTGCATGTCATCAACGACCGCACGGAACCCAGGCGCGGCAAGCTGAGCCTGCGCGTGATGACGCTGCAAGGCCGCACCCTGCTCGAGGAGCGCCAGGCGCTGACCCTGGCGCCGCTCTCGTCCCAGCTGCTCACTCGTTATGCCGATGCCGATTTGCTCGGCGATGCCGACCCGGCCTCCGCCGTGGCCGTGTTTGAGCTGCAGGTCGAGGGCGAACCGCCTTCGCGCAGCGTGGTGTATTTCAAGCCCGCCAAAGACCTGGCCTGGCCACAAGCCTCAGCCCTGCAGGCCCAGGTCGAGCGCGTGGGCGGAGAGCTGCAGCTGCATGTGCAAGCGCGCAGTCTCGCGCGTGGCGTCTGGATTGAGTTCGAGGGCTTGGACGTGGATGTGGCTGACAACGCTTTGACTCTGCTGCCGGGCGAGTCGCTGCGCCTCAAACTCAACAGCAAAGCTAATGTGGAAGACTTGCAGCGCGCCCTGCGCCTGCGTGTGCTCGGGAGTGCGGCGCTGTGATGAGCTTGTGGAATCCCCTGTGCACAACGGCATTGCTGTTCGCCGTGCTCGCACCGCTGCCTGCCGAGGCGACGCAACGAAGCCTCGGCCCGGTCACGCAGATCAGCCCGCGCGAGGACGGCGTGGACCTGCGCTTGGCGCGTGGCGCCCGGGCCCGCATCAGCTTCGTCACGCCCGAGGTGCTGCGCGTGCGCATCAGCCCCAGCGGCGCGCCTTTCGAGCCCGACACGGCCAGCTATGCGCTGAGCGCGTCGCCGTCGCAAGCCAAGGCGGAGCTGCGCCGCATCGGCCCGCAATTGCTGGAGCTGCGCTCGGCCAGCGGCACGCGGGTGCAGATCCGTCGCTCCCCTGAGCTGCAGCTGAGCGTGTTCGACAGCGCCGGCCGCCTGATCAGCGCCGATGATCCGGCACGACCGACGATGTTTGATGCCCAAGAGGGCAGTGTGGAGGCCAGCAAGCGGCGCGACGACTACGAGCTCTACTACGGCTTTGGCGAAAAAGCCCTGCCGCTCTCGCGCCACCAGCAGCATCTGGTGATGTGGAACGCCGACGTGCCCGATTACGCGCCCGGCCACGACCCGTCTTACCAGGCCATCCCTTTCTTCATCGCCCTGCACCAGGGCTTGAGCCACGGCGTCTTCCTCAACAACAGCAGCCGCAGCTGGTTCGACATGGGCAAGACCGAGCCGCAGCGCTGGCGCTTCGGCTCGGCGCGTGGCGAGCTGGATTACTTCGTCTTCACCGGCGGCCCGGATCGCAGCCCGGCCCGGGTGCTGCAGGACTACACCGCGCTCACCGGCCGCGGCCCGCTGCCGCCGCTTTGGGCCCTGGGCTACCAGCAGTCGCGTTGGTCCTACAAAACGCAGGATGAAGTTCTGAGCGTGGCGCGCGAGTTCCGCCAGCGCCAGATCCCGGCCGATGTGCTCTACCTCGACATCGACCACATGGACGGCTTCCGCGTCTTCACCTGGAACCCCGGCACCTTCCCGCAGCCGCGCGAGATGCTGGGCCAGCTGCATGCGCAGGGCTTCCGCGCCGTCACCATCGTCGACCCCGGCATCAAGCGCGACGAAGGCTTTGCCATCTACCGCAGCGGCCGCGAGGCCGGCGTGTTCATGCGCGGCGCCGATGGCCAAGAGCTGCACGCCAAGGTCTGGCCCGGCATCTGCGCCTTCCCGGATTTCACCTCGCCTGCCGCACGCGATTGGTTCGGCCAGCTCTACGCCGCGCCGCTGGACCTGGGCGTCGATGGCTTCTGGAACGATATGAACGAGCCGGGCGTGTTCGCGCCCGATGGCTTCAAGCAACCCGAGATCTCGCTCGGCCCGCAAAAGACTCTGCCGCTGGACGCTCGCCATGCCGGCGACGGCCGGCCCGGTGATCATGCGCGTTATCACAATGTGTTCGGCCTGCAGATGGCCCGCGCCAGCTTCGAGGGCCTGCGCCGCCTGCGCCCCGAGCAGCGGCCCATGGTGCTGACGCGCGCGGGCGCGGCCGGTGTGCAGCGCTATGCGGCGGTCTGGACGGGCGACAACTCGCCCACCTGGACGCATCTGGCGCTCACCATCCCCATGCTGAGCAATCTGTCCATCTCGGGCGTGCCTTTTGTAGGCGCCGATGTCGGCGGCTTCATGGGCAGCCCCAGCGCCGAGCTGCACAGCCGCTGGCTGCAGGCGGCCGTGCTCACGCCCTTCTTCCGTACGCATTCCAACGATGTCTCGGCGCCGCGCGAGCCCTGGGCTTTCGGCCCCGAGTTCGAGCGCATCAACCGCGCCACCATCGAGCTGCGCTACCGCCTGCTGCCCTACCTCTACAGCTTGTTTGAGGAGAACGAGCGCAGCGGCTTGCCGCCGCTGCGGCCGCTGTGGTTCAACTTCCCGCGCGATGTGCGCGCCAGCCTGGTGGACGACCAGTTCCTGCTCGGCCGCGACCTGCTGGTGGCGCCGGTGCTGCGCGAGGGCGAGCGCCAGCGCAGCGTCTACTTCCCCGCCGGCGAAGCCTGGCTGGACTGGTGGACCGGCCGCCGCTTTGAGGGCGGCAGCGAGGCCACCGTGGCCGCGCCGCTGGACCGCCTGCCCCTGTTCGTCCGCGTGGGCGCCGCCGTGCCCACGCAGGCGCCGCTGCAGCATACCGGCGAGATGCGCGCGGCGCCGCTGACTCTGACCGTGGCCTGGGGCGGCCCTGGCCACAGCGAGGTGTTTCAAGATGCCGGTGAGGGCTATGGCTATCGCCAGGGTGCGTCGCGCCGCATCGGCGTCCGCCAGGATGGCCAGGGGCTGACGCTGGAGCTGCCCCCGAACGCCGGATTTCAGCGGCTGGCGCGGCTGGAGATTCTGGGCTTGGGGGGCGCAGTGCCTACGCGTACCTGGGCGTTCGACGGACTGCCATTGCCGGCTCAGACGCTGGATGCTGAGGCGGGCCGGCTGCTGCTGGAGTTGCCCGCTGGGGCGGACGAGGGCTTGCACCAGATCCGGCTGGCGCACTGAGGCGAGCGGGCAGATTGCCAAGAGCAACAAGACGAGAAGAATGAGGACAACGATGCGCACGACACGCCTGATCTTCAACAAAGCCCGCCTGGCCGGCGTTCTGCTGGCCGCACTGGCAGCCCTGGCGCCCAGCCTGGTGCTGGCCGCGCCCACCGAGGGTTGGAAGCTGCGCTACCAGCGCAGCTACAACGGCAAGCCGGTCGAAGGCCAGGACCCGATCTGGGTGTTCGCCGCCAAGGGCGAGGCCTTGATCAGCTCCGAGGCCATCCTGGCCGGCAAGGCCGGCTTTCCCTTCGAGCAGCAGTTCATCAAGCCCGCCGCGCAAGAGCTGCTGCAGCTGGCGCGCCTGAGCCCAGGGGAGGGCATCGCCACCCTGGACCGCGAATCGCTGCCCAAGCAAAGCTACGAGTTCAGCGAGGAGACGCGCACCATCCTCGGCTACCGCTGCAAAAAGGCCAAGACGGTGGTGAACTCCAACACCATCGAGCTCTGGTACACGACCGAGCTGCCCGCGGCCGGCGCGCCCACCGTGCTGGGCCACCAGCTGGGCCTGGTGCTGGAGCTGGTGCGCAACGGCAACTTCGTCATCAGCGCCACGCAGATCGAGCCCTTCCAGGGCCTGGATCTGGCCGAGATGGCGCAGGGTGGGAAGGTTGAGGCCGCGCCGCTGCTCGACGGCCTCAGCTACAAAGATCGCGTCTGGCGCAGCCGCTTCACCACCATTCCGGTGTTCCAGGACCAGATCGTCAACTTCTCGGGCGAGGACCGCGAGCCACGCGAGGGCGTGACCCGTTACGCAAACGGTACAGTGGTGCTCAAGACCGTGCAGCTGCCCGAGATCGCGCCGGGCAGCCAGGTGTTTGTGGATCTTCTCGCCCGCTCGAACGGCGATGCGTATGACCGCACCGGCTCGGTCTTTGTGATCCCGCTGGGCACGAAGGATCCAGAGAAGGGAAAGAAGGCCACGCGCACCTTCCTGGACGGCCTGCAGCGCGGCGTGGCCGCCTTGCCGGCCTATCAGAACGGCAATGACCGGACCTACCGCGGCGTGGTCGCCACCGAGGACTATGCGCCCCTGATCGAGCTGATGCGTTTCTTCACGCCCTTTGGCGTCAAGCACTACAACCACCTGCAGCTCAAGGGCAAGACCTGGCACGAGGCCGCGCCCTACCGCATGGACATCACCGATCTGGCCCAGCGCCTCTCGGGCCAGCAACTGGCCCTGGGCGTGTTCATCGGCAACTACGACAAGGGCGGCCACAAGCTGGATCTCAACCTCACCATCCACCCCAGCGACGCCGCCACCGCCATGTTCTCCAAGCCGGTGAGCCCGAGCACGGGTGCAGCGGCTTCTTCGGCTTCTTCTTCTTCAGCTCCGCGCCTGATCCCGCTGTTCAACACCACCAATGTGATGGAGATGGCCGAGCAGGACTACGCCACCATGTTCGACAAGCCCAAGGGCCTGGAGGTGGATTTCACCCTCGACCGCCCGCTCAAAAACGCCCGCCTGCGCTACATCAGCACCGGCCACGGCGGCTGGACCAACGGCGACGAATTCGTGCCCAAGAAAAACACCATCCTTCTCAACGGCAAAGAGGTGTTCTCCTTCGTCCCCTGGCGCCAGGACTGCGGCGCCTTCCGCCTCTTCAACCCCGCCTCCGGCAACTTCAACGACGGCCTGTCCTCCTCCGACATCAGCCGCTCCAACTGGTGCCCCGGAACGGCAACCAACCCGATCTACATCGACCTCGGTAACTTGAAAGCCGGGCGGCACCGCATGACGGTGCGGATTCCGCAAGGGCCGCGCGAGGGGACGAGTTTCAGTTCATGGAATGTGTCGGGGGTGTTGGTGTGGGAGTGAGGCTGCACTTGGTCGGTGTTTCGGGCTCCTCTGGTTGTTGAATGGCCAAGTTTCGCCTCGAGTTCTTTGGGCCTGATCCTCTGGTCCTCGCCTGGCCGTAAGGCTGGCGCTTGGATGCTGTGTGATCAATAGCCGGGTCACGGCGACTTGATCTGCAATACTTCCGAGTTAAAGACGAGGGGGCACCATGTCAAAGCTGCACGTTACGCAAATCGAGGGGTATCTGTCGACGACCTTGAAGGGGCGCATCGACATGAGTGACTACGCGCATCACTCAGACACCAGCCAAGTAAAAAAGGCATTTTTGACCCGAGGCTTGGGGGCACTAGCTGCTTCCCATATGACCGAGACTCCAATCGCAGAACTCGGATCGGCGATTACTGATGGCTCGAAGGATGGTGGCATCGACCTCATTTATTTCAATGCTGCTGAGCTAACGCTTTACCTTGTACAGACCAAATGGCATGAGGACGGCCATGGCTCAATGGAACTTGGCGAAGTGCTCAAGTTCATTGAGGGTGTAAAGAAGGTGCTTGACAACAATCTAGACGGCCTCAATGAGCGAGTGCAGACGAAGAGGGCCGACATTGAGCGAGCTTTGTTCGACGCGAACGCAAAGTTCATGCTCGTGCTTGCTCATACAGGACAGGAAGAGCTCAGTGAAGAGGTCGAGGCGGCGCTAAGCACGTACGTAGAAACCCAAAACGACACCTCCGAACTAATGTTCTTACGAGTTCTGAAGCAGAGCGAACTGCACAAGGCAGTTGCGGCGGGGCTAGCCGGAGCCCCCGTTTCTGCTGAAGTGCAACTGTATGGCTGGGGTCAGGTGAGAGAGCCGCACTTTGCGGTGTATGGACAGGTATGCGCTGCTGACGTCGCTGGCTGGATGAAAGCGAACGGACCGCGCCTGTTCGAGAAGAACCTGAGGCAGTTTCTTGGGACCAGCGCCGTCAATCAAGATATTGTTGACACATTGGTGCAAAGACCTGAAGACTTTTGGTACTTCAATAACGGAATTACTGCTGTCGCGTCTGACGTGGCCAAAAAACCCATTGGGGGAAATTCCTCTGAGTCTGCAATCTTTGAGTGCACGGGTTTTTGCGTTGTGAACGGAGCACAGACCGTGGGCTCCATCTTTGCGGCTGCGACTCAGAATGCTGAGGCTGTGGCCAAAGCGATGGTGCCAGTCAGAATCATTTCGAGTGCGAAAAGCGCGGATCCGTTCGCATCCGAAGTTACTCGATTCACGAACACGCAGAATGCGATCGAGAAGCGCGACTTTGTTGCCTTGGATCCACAGCAGGAGCGAATTCGCCAAGAGTTGCACATCGAAGGTGTCGAGTACGCCTACAAATCTGGGGCAAGCACGGGCACCGCAGCAAAGCGATTTGACCTAGCTGAGGCAACTGTCGCGTTGGCCTGTTCAAGCATCGACGTGACTCTTGCGGTTCAAGCGAAGCGCGAGATTGGCAAGCTTTGGGAGGACCTATCTAAAGCTCCTTATAAGCAACTCTTCAACTCTGGCGTCACAGGACCGATGGTGTGGCAGGCGGTTCAGGCAATGCGAATCGTTGATCAGGCACTTGCTGCCACAACCTCGACGTACTCTGGGCGTGAGAACTTGATTTGCGTACATGGTAATCGGTTCATTCAATGGGCCGCCCTCAGAAGGCTCGAGTACGCAAGCTCGAAACCCTTTTCGAGAAGTGAGGGCGAAGTTCAAGCAGCTGTTCAGGCTACGATCGAGAGAGTCATCGATTTGGTGAAATCAGACTTTGCCGACTCATATCCGGCAAGCCTTTTCAAGAATCTCGCCAAATGCAAGGCGCTCGCGGGTAATGCCTGAGCGAACGGGGAGTTGGGGTCAGGGAGTTGAGGTCAGGCCTTGAATCTGAAAGCATGACCTGACCCTCGTCAATCCTCAGTTGGCCCAAGCTCGGTACTCGCGCGGCGTCATCCCGTTGCAGCGTCAGACCTTGAAATTCAAGGCCTGGTCTCGCGTCTGGTGTTCCGGGTGCCGTCGGATTGGCGATTCCGGCCGCTGTACATTACTTAGACGAATTGAGTACTCCTTCAGGACTGCGACTTCGGCGCACGAAGTCAACATGATTTGGCTGACCGCTTACGGCCGTTCTACCGGCCGGCAAAAGGCCAGCCGCTGCAGTGAGCGACACCGGCGCTACGGCAGGCGCGCCTTCCCGCCTTTCGCCGCGTGAAGTCGCAAGGTCCGCGAAGCACCTTCTGGAGCCGAATCGTCTTTCGTGTTCAAGTCGTCAATCAAAATCATTAGACGAAGCCAATAGATTCCAAACCAAGCAAATCCCAAATATTCGACCCAATAGACATAGGGGGTATCGAGTTTTTCGATCGCGCCATAGACGAATGCTGTGATGCCGACCAACATAAAACCGCCAGACAATAGTCGAATTTGCAGCAGTCTGTCGATCAACTTCTGATCACCTACCTCGTTGAGCTTGTCTCGTAATGGTTTGCCGCCCGCATATGCAACCGAAGCGAGGGCGCCGGCAAACATCAGTCCTGCAGAGAGTCCATGAATCCAAGTTGGTCCTAAGCCAGGAATGCAATGTTTTTGGAGGCAAGCCATAGGAAAGAGGGCAACAGCAAGAGAAAACACGCCTGCGAGGTTGTGGATGTAATTGTCCAGTTGCGTAAGGCCGCGATAGGCAAGCAGTATGCACCCGAGAAAGGACAGGAACATCACGAACAGCGTTCTCGGAGTGCCACCGTCGGGCAAGGCGAAGTAGTAGGCGCTCAGAGATTGTTGGAGTGGCACGCCACTGACGAGTGGAATAAGAGCGGGCATAAGAATCAGGGAAATAGCTGCGAAATATCTGAGGCTGCGGTAGGTGCTTTCAATTCCGTAATCAGCAGAATCCCATTTGATGTCCACATTAAATCCTTCCATGTGTTTGATGACCGCCAGCGGCGGCGAACAAAGCAGGCCAGTACAAAACGATCTGGCTGGCGCACCGCGTTACCAGTAATGCCGCCGTCGCTCCGAGAGGAAGCTTCTCAGGCGATCAGGGAATACTCAGGGACGTCAGCAGTACGAGGGTGACCTTCTTCGAGCGCGATTTCTCGGCAGCCGACTTGATCTCGTCCATGGTCTCAGCTAACTCACGGAGGATGGCTTTCCTTGGGTCGCCGGCCAGCCTTGTCGCAGCCAGCAATCGATCCATGATGAAGCTGCGTAGCCTGGCCTCAGCCGAGCTGTTGTAGCCGTTGGTCGGTGCGGCCGCCTCCACGCTTTCGTCGACCAGCATCACCGGTTGGACGTTGATGGCTGCCCTCCCGTCTGCCGGATTGCGCACGAAATAGACATCAGAACCCGCGACGATGTCCGGAAACGCCGCGTGGCTGTATCGGGCCAGCACTGTTTCAGCCCCGTCCACGATCTCCCACACGCCAGAGTCTCGACGGCGCACCACGCCGGAATCAATGTTGTTCACGGGAGCCTCCTCACTTCTTTGTGATCCGGACCGAAATCGGGTCCCCCACCTTCACGACCTTGCCGTCCTTGTCTTTGGTGTAGAACATGAGCTCGATGTTCTTACCCGGGGGAATGCCGCCGGTACGTGCAGTCGTGAACGAGACCTGCAGGCTTGTGGCAGTTCGCGGCTCCACAAGATCCCCGCGCTGATTGTGCAAAGTGACCTGCGTGATCTTGTCCAGCGCTGTGCCGGTGGCCGTGATCGTGAAGTCGGAAGGAACGATGAAGTACAACGGCTTAGGCAGCACACCCGCAATGGCAGGCTTGGTCGGATCTGCCGCAGCCTCAGCTTTCTTGGGCTTGCAGCCTTCGCCAGACGGATCCTTCTGGTAGTCAACGGCCACCCTATCGCGCCCAAACGGGGTGACGATATGGAGGAAGGCATCCAGCGCTCCCGGTGCGGCAATCGGATGAACCGCCGGGACGTTGACGATGATGCCGTCCATGTCCGGTGCGATCGTGACGGCGTTAGCGTCGAGCAGTTGCCCCAGCACAATCACCTTGTCTGTGCGCCAGAGGTTGCGACCACCTATCAGCAGCGTGGTTGGACTGCAGGCATTGATCGGACCGCCGCCGACGATGGAATCGATCTTGGGAGCCCGGCTCGGTACGCCTATGATCGAGTACGTGAACCAGTCGTAGTCCGGCGCTCGGCGCACCATCGGGATCTCTAACTGCCGCGTTCCGCGACCGGACGAAGCCAGACTGCCATATGCCAAGTCTTGCGGCGAAGGTCCCCATACGGAGGTGACTTTCAACTTGAGGGTCGGCCACCAGGTCGGAACTGAAAGGTCGACAGACAAGTCGTACGGTTTCAGCGCCTGCTCGACATCGATTCTGCCTTTCGGATCGAGCCATGCCCGCGGACCAAACACCCAGCCAAAGGTCTGCTGGCCACCCACCGAGTAGCCGACCACTGACGGGATTCGCTCCAGGGTCGTTGCTCGGCCCATGGCCTGGCGTGAGTAGGCCAGAGCCGCCTCAGCGGCAGTCCCCGAAGATGGAGAGTTCGCCGCCACCGTGGCCGCGAGCATCAGACTGCTGGCTGAACGAGCCACGGTGGACATCTGCTGTACCTGTTCGCGTGGCCCCACTTCGTACACACGGGCCTTGCCTTTGGTGGATGCCTTGTCGAGCTGCTCGAACAACTGCCCCCACGCGAAAGCGCTGGTGAGCTTCGTCAATCGGCTGCTGTAGCCGGCGCACTCCGGAATGCCCGTGAGAATGGCGTTAAGACTCTTGAGGAAGTCCGTCGCGTCGGCGTGCCCTTTGGCTGCGTCGAGCGCAAAGGGACCCTGACCACGCGAGGTTTGACTCTGGTCAAGCCAGGTCGCGATCTCGAACGTTCGCACCCGAACTTCAGCCTGGTAGGCGTCGTCCTGGAGTTCGAGTTGCTGCGCCTGCTCCCTGGCTGGCAGGCTGCTGCCCTTGGTCGTATCGCAGAGGGCCGCAAAGATCGGCGCCTTGGACCCGCCAGCGACCTGGTGAGCAGACATTAGGCCGCGGGAGGCACGCTGATCTGGATTGGTGGACCAACTCGCCGCTTGCAGGTTGGCAAGCAGCGCGTCCGGTTGGCCAGCAGGCGCACTGCGCGGCAATGCGTACTCATAGCCTCCGACCGCCAAGAACACCACCTTGCCGGCGCGGTTCAGGCGTTTTGCGTCTGACGAGTCGTTGAAAAGCTGTGCTGTCCGAGCTGGACCATCCTTGTTGATGTGGTCCATCCACTCGCGCAGGAAGGCGGATTTCGCATCGTTGTTGAAAGTTTCCTCGGATACCACCACCTCAACTGCACCAAGCGACTTCGGATAGTTTGGGTCGGGGATCACTGCCGCCTGCAGGTTGATGCGCATCAGCGCGGCGTTGCCCAGGTCATGCAACTCATCCAATGCGCTGGCATTGCGCGCGCTGCGGACCATGTCAAGGTAGGCCTGGCGGTCGCGGAACGTGTCGAAGGGATTGGAGGAAGCCGCCGTTTGGGCGATGGGCTTGGTTTCGGCGTTGAAGCGTTCCCTCAGGCTGAGCAGCGTCGCGTCAATCTTGCCCAAGAGGTAGTCAACCGACGGTGCCGTGACACCGCTTGCGGCAGCAGCGGGCTTGTCGGCAGCCAGCTTCCCTAGTTCCTTATTCAGCGGCTCGGTCTGCTCAGGCAGCTTGGACCGCAGCAACTCCGCGTCCTTGCGCAGCTGCTCGAGCTGCAGTTGCAGTTGCAGCGTCGAGATCTCCTGCTGCACGTCGGCCGTCTCTTTTGCCCTGCGCGCCGTCAGCCCGGCTGCTGGGTCGCTGCGCAGCCCGAGCGACGCGGCGAAAGCTGTAATCAGCTCGGTCTCTCGCACAATGTCTGGCTTGAATTCCTGCTGGTCCACGCCGTCGATCAGCTTTTGAAGGCGGGCAACTTCCTTGGTCCGTTCATTGATCAGGGTCTCGCGGCTGTAGACCTTGGCATCGGACAACGTGATCGTGCCAACCGCCGCGTGGGGCGTGGCGTCGTACTTCGCGACTTGGCCGAACGGCAAGCTGCTGCACCCAGCGATGAGCGCTCCCAGCGCGGGTGCGGCCAAACTCAATACACGCTTCATGATTTGTCCCTTGAAGCAGAGGGGCGCTTGCAAGAGCGAGAACTTGGCCTTGTCCGTTCGCTGTCTCGTCACCCGCCGTGTGGGCGTTTGAAGATGGGATGAACGAGAGCTACCTCTGTGTTTGAGGGCAGTCTAGGTGCGGGCAGTCGCTGCTTGATGAAACTATCGGGACAGAGGTCAGCAGATTTGATGAAGCAGCGCGCCACTGTTGCGTCGGCGTTCGTTACCGCAACGTGCCCCAAGGAGCGCTGTGCCGTCCGTCTGGCTATCCGAACCGAACATCAACGATCACGCTCTTGTCTCGTGCGAGCACCACCGTCACCCTCTCAGGCAAATACATCATGTCGGTCGGATCACCATCTCGAATGATCCGTGCCGGCCGGCCGATCAGGTCTGATACCTTGCACTCAGCAGTTGCCGCAGATCCTGTAGAGGCTAAGCGCTGCAACGTTTCTGCGTGTTCCGGTGCGATAAGCCAAGGCCAAGAGTCGGGATCTTGCCAAGGCCAGCTATCGCCGGGATCTCCTTCTTCAGTTGCGCCAAGAAGATGGAGAGGCTCACGTCCTGGAACCAAGCTCTCCATGCAGTTGGCGCTGGCATGCACGCGCACGCCCTTGCACCATTCGGGCAACCAAAAGCTGGTCCCGCCGGTAATCGGCATCAATGCTTGACCGGCCGGTCCCGATGGAGGTGTTGCGACGAAATCGAGGTCTTGCAGGCCATCGCCAGGCGGCACGATGTACACCCAAGGCTCAAGACGCCCGCCTGACCAGCCAGTGCTCGTGACTCGACCTTGTACTGTCACGAGAAGTCGAGGCGGACGACTGCGCGTAGTTGCCAGGTGAATATCATCGATATAGAGGACTTTCGCCATTTCGTTCTCCAATGTTTGGGGTGACAGGGACCGCGACGTTATCGACGGCCCAGGAAGCTGCCATCCACAAGCTTCAGGACAGCAGGCGAACGAGAAGGCCTCGCTGATCCGGCTGAGGGTCTACCGGCTGAGCAGGGCTCGGGGTTAGGCCTTAAGCAGGGCTCGGGGTCAGGCCTTAAGTCTGAAGGCAAGACCTGACTCTCACCGAGCTTCATCCCGCCCGAACTCTGTACTCACGAGGCGTCATACCGAAACGCGCGCGGAAGCTGCGGCTCAGATGGGGCTGCTCGAAGAAACCGCAGTCCCGCGCCATATCGCTGAGGCTGAGGCGGCCGTGTGCCAGCAGCCTGGCTGCGCGCTGCAGCCGGTACTGGCGCGCGAAGTTGCCCGGTGAGCAGCGGAAGTGGCTGCGGAAAACGCGTGCCAGATGGACGGGATGCAGGCCCAACTCCAGCATCAGCTTGCACAGGCCATGCTCGCACACGGTGTACAGGCTGTCGGCCTGCAAGGCATCTCGGCATTGCAGCAGCCAGGGCGGCGAGCGGACGTGCTGGCGCGCCGGCGCGAGAGGGTCAGGTCGTGCTCAAGCCAGGGCTTGAAGCTTGAGCCCTGACTCTAAGCCTGCAGTGACCCCGAGCTTGCGAGCCTGAACCCGGAGTGGGCTTCGGCCGGCCTTCACACCTTGGCGAGAAAGGCCGCCGCATCGCCCGCTTCGCACGGCCAGTCGGCGAAGACCCCGACCAGATTGCATTCCACGCAGTGGCAGCCGATGTAGTACCAGCGCAGCTTGTGGCTGCCCTCGACCACGGAGACGCCGGACATCAGCTCGAAAACTTCGTTCTCGCACACGCACTCGTGCGTCTCGGGTGCGGATCCTTCCAGGTGGTTCGCGCTGTCGCCCATCAGGTGCTCCTGGCCGCAGTCGGTGCAGGTGCGGATGGCCACGCCGGCTTCTTCATCGCTCTGCAGCGCGAAGGTCCGGCAGCCGCAACTGCTGCATTTGGATGCGGCAAAGCGAGTGGCCTCGTGGCGATTCGCCACGCTGTAGCTGCGCAGCTCGGCTTGGGTGTCGCCCGAGGTCGTGCCGTACCAGAACTCGCCCTTTTTCGTCAGTGCCATGGATGCGGCTCCGTTCTTAACTCGTTCATTTATTCATTCATTAAAGGTGGGCTTCCCGGTAGGCCAGACGCCAAGCTCGCCCCGATCCTCGGGATTCTGCCTGGAGGCCCGGCGAATCGACGTCCAGGGCCCGGGTCGGGGGGCGGGCCCCATGGACTCATCAGCTATTTCAGGCGATAGGCGTCAAGATCACGCAGTCGCCCGATTTCTTGCCAAAAAGACTCAGCCGTCGAACGCCTGATGGGGTCCAGGTCTGGCCGTATCGCAATGTAGAAGTCCTGAGTGAGCAGCGAAGTTCGGAGCGCTTCCAACTTAGGCAACTCCTGCTCCGTCGGTTTCAAGTTGGCCTGGTAGGCCTGCAGCGAATGTCGGGGTACGACCGCTAGATGGGTGCGTCCGGCTACGAGCTTGTTCAGCGCCTGCTCGTAGGAGGCTGCTCCATCATCGACTCTGGCGCCGACCGCGGTGAGTCGCTCCATCAGCAAGGACACACCGCGCCTCACACCGATCAAGGGTTGAGCCTCTGGCGAGAACTCTCTGCCGTCCCAGTCGAAGTGAGTTCCGGCCCGACGTACCAGGACGTACTCAATGGTCATCACTCGGCGCGATCGATCAATCTGCCGGTCGGCGAGTCGGGGAAAGGCGAAAGATTCGGTGTGCACCGAGATCGGGGCAGCAAACATGCCGTCGATCGTGCCCTTTAACAACAAGGCCCGGCATCTTGGCTGGGGTAAGCGCTCGAATTCAATCTGGAGGCTGGCGCCTCGTGCGGCGTCACGAAGCAGCCTCTCCGTCAAACCAGGCTTGTTCTCGTCACCGCTGAAAAACGGGGGCAGCGGCACATCGACCACACAGATTCGCAACACCTCATCGGCTGCCGCCGCCGCGAGCCCTGGGGCCAGGCAAGAGAGCACAAGCGCGATGAGGCGGGGTGCAAGCCGCCTCAAGCATGTTTTCCCCGGGGGCCATTGCAACTTCATGCGCATCCGAGCTTCTCCGGTACGTTGACCGCCTACCGGAATGTACCCGGTGTCGCGGCGAGCGAATGAAGGTGCTCGTGCATGCGCATGGCCTGCCGCACCCTCCTCTTCGCGCTTGTTTAGTAAACCGCGCTAAAAACACCTGTCTTCCGTCACTTTGGTTGACGCTCAAAAAAGCGCTGGATATAAACATCACCCATGAACAAAGCCGGGTGAAGTGCCTTCGCCTGAGCCTTGGAAGCGCACGATGATGCGTTTATTAAACCTAAGATCGAGAACACCGGAGACACCGTGTTGCTGATGCTGCATTCGAAATCGCCGCTGCTGGGCTTGTTGCGCCTTCGCGCAGCGCTAGGCTGCACGCCGCCCTGCCAACCCGGAGTGCCGGCATGAGCGGAAGCGGCAATGGCAACGGCGGCGGCCAGTCGGTCACCATCCGCGACATCGCGGAGGCCACGGGCTTGTCGATCGGCACCGTGTCGCGGGCGCTGAAGAACCAGGCCGGCATGACCGAGGTGACGCGCAACAAGGTGCGCGAGGCTGCGGCTCGGCTCGGTTATGACCATTCGCAGCTGAAAAAAGGCCGCATCCGGCGCATCGCCTTCTTGCTTCACAGCCAGCACAACACGCTGGCGTCCAGCCCCTTCTTCTCGCCGGTGCTGCATGGCGCCGAGGCGGCCTGCCGGCGCGAGGGGATTGCGCTGTCCTTCATCGTCGTGGGCCCGGCGGAGCCGGTGCTGGAGCAGGTGCGGGTGCATGCGCCCGATGCGATTTTGTGCGCGGGCTTTTTTGAGCCCGAGGTGTTGAGTGCGCTGATGCTGACGGGCAAGCCCATGGTGCTGGTGGACATGCACCGCCGCGGCTTCAGTTCCATCAACCCGGACAACGCCCTGGGCGGCTACCTGGCCACCCGGCATCTGCTGCGCAGCGGCAAGCGGCGCATCGCCATGCTCTCGGGCTCCCTGGCCCACTACAGCATTCAGCAGCGCAACCGCGGTTTTCGCCGCGCGCTGTTCGATGCCAAGGTGCACGCTGACCCCGACCTTGAGGTCATCGTGCCGACCATGGGCGAGGGCGACGAGGGCGTGGTCGAGGCCATGCGCAGCCTGCTCAAGCTGCCCAAGCCGCCCGATGCCGTGTTTTGCTACAACGACAGCACCGCCCTGGTGGCGATGAAGGCCTGTCTGAACGAGGGCTTGAAGGTTCCCTACGACATCATGGTCGTCGGCTTCGACGACATCAGCAGCGCGGCCGTGGCCGTGCCGCCGCTGAGCACGGTGCACGTGGACAAAGAGGCGCTGGGTGCCTCGGGCGTGGAGCTTTTGCTGCGCCTCAAACCCGATGAACCCCCTGCCGAACTGGTTCTGCCGGTCCAGATGATCGTGCGGGAGAGCAGCAGTGACGATTGACCGACGGATGAGTCATTCAAGGCAATCGACACGGGCCCCATTCGCTCAAAGCGCCTAACTCTAATTTTCCTCACCATGTCCAATCTCCCCGACTTTCGCTCTCGGGCGGTGCTGCTCGCCCATGCGCAGCACAGCATGAGCTTCTACCACCCGCGCTGCATCGACTGGAGCGGTGGCATGTACCACTTCTTCAAGGACGACGGCAGCGTCTACGACGCCGAGCAGCGCCATCTGGTCAGCAGCACGCGCTTCGTCTTCACCTACGCCATGGCCTACCGCCACTTCGGCCAGCCAGAGTATCTGGACGGCCTGCGCCATGCGCTGAGCTTCTTGCGCGAGGCGCACCGCGACAGCGAGTTTGGCGGTTACAGCTGGCTGTTGCGTTGCCACCCTGGCGGCCGTGAAGTGGTGGATGGCACCCAGCATGCCTACGGCCAGGCCTTTGTGCTGCTGGCCTACTCGCATGCGCTGATGGCCGGGCTGGAAGAAGCGCGGCCCTGGGTGGCCGAGACCTTCGAGCTGATGGAGCGCAGTTTCTGGGAGCCCGAGGCCGGCCTCTACGCCGACGAAGCCAGCCGCGACTGGAGCGAGCGCTCCAGCTACCGCGGCCAGAACGCGAACATGCACGCCTGCGAGGCGCTGCTGGCCGCCTACCGTGCCACGGGCGAAACGCGTTACTTGGAGCGCGCCTACACCGTGGCTTTCAACATCACCCAGCGCCAGGCCGAGCGCTGCGGCGGCTTGATCTGGGAGCACTACGACGCGAACTGGCAGCCCGACTGGCAGTTCAACATCAACGACCCGGCCAATCTGTTCCGGCCCTGGGGCTACCAGCCCGGCCATTTCACCGAATGGGCCAAGCTGTTGCTGCAGCTGGAGTCGCTGGGCGGTGCCTTGGAGCGCGACCTCAGCTGGGCTCTGCCCACGGCCGAGCGCCTGTTCAAGGTGGCGGTGGAGAAGGGCTGGCATGCCGAGCATGGCGGCCTGTGCTATTCCATCTCGCCCGAGCTGGAAATCTGCGACGCAGACAAGTACTTCTGGGTCCAGGCCGAAAGCGCGGCCGCCGCCGCCATGCTGGCCCAGCGCACCAAGCACCCCTTCTACTGGGACTGGTACGAGCGCCTCTGGGCTTACAGCTGGACGCATTTTGTCGACCACGAGCATGGCGCCTGGTGGCGCATCCTCGACGCGCAGAACCGCAAGTACAGCGACGAAAAGAGCCCGGCCGGCAAGGTGGACTATCACACCATGGGCGCCTGCTACGACATCGTGGCGGTACTGGACGCTGCATCGGCTGAGGGCTCTGGCCATGCATGACGCGCCGCTGATGCTCTGCGCCGGCGAGGCGCTGACCGACATGATCCACCAGGGCGAGGGCCATTGGCAGGCCCGGGCGGGCGGCTCCACCTGGAATGTGGCGCGTGCGCTGGCGGCGCTGGGTGAGCGCACGGCTTTTGCCGGCGCCATCAGCGCCGACCGCTTTGGCGATGATCTCTGGTCCGCCAGCGAGGCCGTGGGCCTGGACATGCGCCTGCTGCAGCGCTCGCCGCGCTCGCCGCTGCTGGCCATGGTGGAGCAGGGCGAGCCGCCGCGCTACTTCTTCATTGGCGACGACAGCGCCGACCTCTACTTCGACCCCGCGGCCCTGCCCGAGGGCTGGTCACGCCAGCTGCGCTGGGCGCATTTCGGCGGCATCAGCCTGGCGCGCGAGCCCCTGGCCGGCCGCCTGGTCGCCTTGGCCGAGCATTTGAAAGAGCAGGGCGTGGCCATCAGCTACGACCCGAACTTCCGCAAGGTGATGGACGAACGCTACACACCGACGCTCCATCGCATGGCCGCCGTCGCCGACCTGATCAAGGTCTCGGACGACGATCTGCGCGGTCTTTTCCCCGATCTATGCCCCGGCCTGGAACTGGACGCGGCGCTGCAGCGCCTGCGCGCGCTGAACCCGAACGCGCTGTGCCTGCTGACCCGCGGCGGCCATGGTGCCAGCCTCTACCGTGGCGAAGAGCGCGTGGACGCCATGGCCCCGGCCGTGGCCGTGGTGGACACGGTGGGCGCGGGCGATGCCAGCGCCGCCGGTCTGCTCCACAGCCTCAGCCGCCACCCCGATCGCCCTTTGCAAGCCCATCTGCACGCGGCCTTGGCCGCCGGCTCCGCCGCCTGCCTGCAGGCGGGCGCCACCCCACCGACACCGCTGGCCATGGGCCGGCTGTTCGATCAGCTTCAAGAAAAGGTTTCCTCATGAGTCAGCGTTTCTTGTCTTCTGTTTCCCGTTCTGCCGCTTGGTCTCCAGCGCGCCGCGCGCTCAGCGGCCTGTGCCTGGCCGCTGTGGCCACCATGGCCCAAGCCGCGCCCCTGCCCGCGCTCAAGCCGGTCAGCGAGGCCGAATCAGCCCAGCTGGCCCAGCGCGTCAAGGAAGAAACCCGCCACGCCTGGCGCGGCTACAAGCAGTACGCCTGGGGCCAGGACGCCCTCAAGCCCCTGAGCAAGAGCGGCCACAACTGGTACAAGAGCTCGCTGCTGATGACCCCGGTCGACGCTCTGAGCACCTTGTTGGTGATGGGGCTGAAGGAAGAGTCCGACGAGGCGCGCGAGCTGATCGCCAGCCAGCTGAACTTTGACCAGGACCTCTCGGTGCAGAACTTCGAGATCACCATCCGCCTGCTCGGCGGCCTGGTCTCGGCCTACCAGCTCAGCGGCGATGCCCGACTGCTGGCCAAGGCGGAAGATCTGGGCAAACGCCTGCTGCCGGTGTTCGATTCGCCCACCGGCCTGCCCTACACCCATGTCAATCTGCGCACGGGTCTGGTCAGCGGCACGATCAGCAACCCGGCCGAAACCGGCACCCTGATCATCGAGTTCGGCATGCTGAGCAAGCTGACCGGCCAGCCGATTTACTTCGAGAAGGCCAAGCGCGCCCTGGTGGAAACCTACCGCCGTGCTTCACCGGACGGTGTGGTCGGCTCGGCCATCAACGTCGAGACCGGCCGCTGGGAGCGTACGGACGCCCACATCGGCGGCGGCATCGATTCCTACTACGAGTACCTGTACAAATGCTGGCGCTTGTTTGGTGACAACGAGTGCAAGGCCATGTGGGACCACAGCATTGCCGGCGTCAACAAGGTGCTGGGCGACGAAACCAAGACCGGCTTCTGGTACGGCCACGCCGACATGAAGACCGGCCGCCGCACCAAGACGCAGTACGGCGCGCTGGACGCCTTCATGCCGGCCCTGCTGGCCGTGGGCGGCGACCTCAAGCGTGCGCGCAAGCTGCAGGAATCGAACCTGCGCATGTGGCGTCTGCACGGCATCGAACCCGAGTCCATGGACTACAAGACCATGAAGGTGCTGTCGCCCGAGTACGCGCTGCGCCCCGAGATCGTCGAGTCGGCCTACTACTTGCACCAGCTCACCGGCGACACCCGTTACCGCGCCATGGGCCGCGAGTTCTTCGAGGACTTCGTGCGCCACTGCCGCACGGAAGCGGGCTATGCGGCGCTCAAGGATGTGCGCAGCAAGGTGCATGAAGACTCGATGGAAAGCTTCCTCTTCGCCGAGACCTTCAAGTACTTCTACCTGCTGTTCTCGCCGAAATCGGCGCTGGACTTTGACGCCGTGACCTTCAACACCGAAGCCCACCCGATGCGCCTGTCGGCGCCGGTGCGTTGAAGTCCCTCCAGGAGATGACCGTGATGAAGCACACATCCTGGCAAGGCGATCCGGAGCTTGCTCGTGAGACGCAGGCTGACGGCGCACCCCTGCGACTCCATGCCAAAGCCCAAGGGCTTTGGCTCTCGCTTGGCACAGGGAGTCCACTGGACTCCCTGTGCCCCAGCTCGATCCCCCGCCCGCTGCGCGGGCTCCTCCTTGACTTACGTCGCAGGGTCACCCCGCCAGCCTGCTTGAGCAGATCGTCGAGGGTTCCCTCTTCGCAAAGGGAGTCGTTGGACGGCGGCGGACGGTGGGTGGGTGCGGCCACGGAAGTTAAGGAGGAGGCCGCGGAGCGGCCGGGGGACATGAAGTGGACGTACCCAGCCGCCGTCCGCCGCAACGCCTGGCCTTTGCGCATGCGCAGCCTACTGGGCTTGCTGGCCGGCTTCTGCCTGCTGCCGGCCGCCGTGCCGCTGCAGGCCGAAGCAGCCCCGCTCAGCGTGGGCAGCATGCCCGTCAACACCTTCATCGGCACCCAGGACGACGGCAACACCTTCCCCGGTGCGTCGGCGCCCTTCGGCATGATCCAAGTCAGCCCGACCGGCGAGCATTACGCCGGCTGGCGCTACAACGACACCCGCATCCGCGGCTTCGGCCATTCCTACCTGTCTGGCGCGGGCTGCTGGGAGCAGGGCGGCCAGCTCTCGGTGTTGCCGGTCACGGGGCGCATCGCCCCGGGTGGTGAATTCGACACGGCCAAGGTCGGCAGTTTTGACCACAAGCGCTATGCGGCCGAGTACACGCATGCGGGCGAAGTGGGCCAGGCCGGTTACTACAAGGTGCAGCTGACCAGCTACGGCGGCATCACCGCCGAAGCCACCGCCCTGACCCGCGCGGCGGCCGAGCGCTACAGCTTTGCCGCCGGCGCGCCCACCGGCCATGTGCTGGTCAACCTCGGCCAGGCCAACGAGAAGCACTCGGTGGTCGGCAGCGAGCTGCGTGTGGGGGACGACCAGCGCAGCATCGAAGGCAAGATCACCACCAAGAGCTTTTGCGGCGGCGCTCAGTACACCACTTGGTTCCGCATGGTCTTCGACCGGCCCTTTGTGGCCCATGGCATCTGGGACGGCGCCGGCGCCTGGCCGGGCGCCAAAGGCCCCAGCCACCAAGGCGAAGCGCGCCCACATGGCGCCTGGCTGAGCTTTGATCTGCAAGGCGGCAAGGCGGCGGTGACGGCGGTCAGCGCCATCTCCCATGTCGATGCCGAAGGCGCCCGCATCAATCTGCGCGCCGAAGGCCTGGCTCCGGGCGGCGAGCCGCTGAGCTTCGACGCCATGCGCGCCAAGGCCGAGGCCAACTGGCAGCGCGAGCTGAACAGCGTGCGCATCGAAGGCGGCAGCGTGGACGAGCGCACCGTGTTCTACACCGCGCTCTACCACTCGCTGCTGCAGCCCTTGACCGGCAGCGATGCCGACGGGCGCTACCGTGGCTATGACGATGCGATCCACAGCGCCAACCATCAAGGCAAGGACTGGACCTACTACGAGTTCTTCTCGCTCTGGGACACCTACCGCACGCAGAACCAGCTCCTGGCCCTGTTGCGGCCGGAGCGTGCGCGCGACATCGCCTACTCGGTGCTGAAGATCCGCGAGCAAGGCGGCTGGCTGCCGCGCTGGGGCTATGCCAACTTCGAGACCAACATCATGACCGGCGACCCGGTGACTCCTTTCCTGGTGGACCTGTGGCGCCTCGGTGCGCTCAAGGGTCGCGAACGCGAGGCCTATGCTGCCCTGCGCGAGAACGCCTTTGGTGTGCCGCCGCACCGCATCCGCGCCCAGGGCCGGGCGGGCAACCCCAGCTATCTGAAGCAGGGCTTCGTCCAGTACGACCGCGGCTTTGTCTCCAAGGGCATGGATGTGGACCCGCACCACGGCGCCTCGTCGACGCTGGAATACGCCCTGGCCGATGGCGCCCTGGCCGAGATGGCTCAGGCCCTGGGCCACAAGCAAGACGCCAAGGTGTTGGCCCAGCGCGCCCTGAACTGGCGCCGCATCTGGGACGAAAGCGTGCTTGACGCGGCCACCAGTCAGCGCGGCTTCCCGCGCCCACGCCGGCCGGACGGCAGCTGGTTCACCGAGCTCAATGGCGGCTACGACCCACGCTCCGAGCGCGGCTTCCACGAGGGCACGGCCTGGCAGTACCAATGGTTGGTGCCGCAGGACATCCCCGGCCTGGTCGCGGCCATGGGCGGCCAGCCCCAGGCCGCGCAGCGCTTGGATCATTTCTTCGACTACGAGGCCCTGCTCGCCGACCCGGCGGCCGCGGTGCGCAAGTCCTGGGTGGTGGGGCCCTACAGCTATTACAGCCAGTTCCGCTACAACCCCAACAACGAGCCCGATCTGCATGCGCCCTGGGTTTACACCCTGATCGGCCAGCCCTGGAAAACCGCCACCGTGTTGCGCGCCGCCGAGACCCTGTTTGGCAACGCGCCCAACGGCGTGACCGGCAATGACGATCTCGGCACCATGTCGGCCTGGTATCTGTTCAGCGCCCTGGGGCTCTACCCCGACATGCCGGGCAGCGGCCGCTTCTTGCTGCATGCGCCGCGCTTCGCCCGCGCCGAGATTGACCTCGGCACTGGACGCACCTTGCGCATCGAAGCACCGGAGGCGAAGCCGGGCGAGCGACGCTTTGTGGAGTCCGTCAACTGGGCGGGCCGCGAACACCATCCGGTATGGCTCTCATGGGAAGCCATGCAGTCGGGTGCTACCCTGAGCTTCAAGCTGAGCCCGCAGCCCGACCCACAAGGTTGGGGCACGCGTGCCCGCGATCTGCCCAAGGCGCCGCCGGGCCTCAGGCCTTGAGCCTGCTGCCAGGAGCCGGCACCGGATAAGACAAGCAAGACAAGACAAGCCAAGCCAAGCAAGACAAGACCCACAACAGGAGACAAATTCAATGGCAAACATGTCACACAACACCGCGCCCCGGGCGGCGGACATCCAGGGAGGCAGCGGCGTGGAGCAGGGCAACAGCAACACCAGCGCCCTGGTCATCGTCACCCTGCTGTTCTTCATGTGGGGCCTGATCACCTCGCTCAACGACGTGCTCATTCCCCACCTCAAGGCCATCTACACCTTGAGCTATGTGCAGGCCATGCTGGTGCAGTTCTGCTTCTTCGGCGCCTACTTCATCGTCTCGCTGCCGGCGGGTGCGCTGATCCGCCGCATCGGCTATCAAAAAGGGGCCGTGGCCGGCCTCTTGATCGCGGCCTGCGGCTGCGCGCTGTTCTACCCGGCGGCGTCCAGCGGTTACGGCGTGTTCCTGTTTGCCTTCTTCGTGCTGGCCTCGGGCATCACCGTGCTGCAGGTGGCGGCCAACCCGTACGTCACCGTGCTCGGCCCGGCCCGCACGGCCTCCAGCCGCCTGACCCTGACTCAGGCCTTCAACTCCCTGGGCACCACCATCGGCCCGGCGGTCGGCGGCCTGCTGATCCTGTCGGCCGTGGGTGTGGCCGCTGATGCCGCCACGGTGCGCGGCCCCTACCTGGGCCTGGCCGCGGCACTGGCCTTGCTGGCCGTGCTGTTCTGGGCCGCCAAGCTGCCGCAAATCACGGATAGCGAATCGGTCAGCACGAGTGCTGAAGGCCAGGGTGCTTCTGCCTGGTCACACCGCCATCTGGTGCTGGGTGCCATCGGCATCTTTCTGTATGTGGGCGCCGAGGTCAGCATCGGCAGCTTCCTGGTCAACTTCCTCGGTGAGTCGCACATCGCCGGCCTCTCCCATGGCGACGCTGCGCATTACGTCAGCGTCTACTGGGGCGGCGCCATGATCGGCCGCTTCATCGGCTTTGCGGTGATGCGCACGGTCAGCCCGGGCAAGACCCTGGCTTTCAACTCGCTGGCGGCCATCGCCCTGGTGCTGGCGGCCGTGTTCGGCAAGGGCAGTGTGGCCATGTGGGCCATCCTGGCCGTGGGCCTGTGCAACTCCATCATGTTCCCCACCATCTTCAGCATGGCGCTGAATGGCCTGGGCAAGCACACCGGCCAGGGCTCGGGCATTCTGTGCATGGCCATCGTCGGCGGTGCCCTGGTGCCGTTTGCGCAGGGCGCCATGGCCGATGCCATGGGCGTGCAGACCTCCTTCCTGCTGCCCGCGGCCTGCTACGGCTTCATCCTGTATTTCGGCGTGAAGTACGCGTCGATGTATGGGGCGAAGTGAGTGAATGGGTGAACAGGTGAATGGTGAATGGTGAATGGTGAATGGTGAATGGGTGAGGATGGGGTGTTTGCCGTGTTGAAGCGTATCCACCATGCGGCCATCATCTGCTCGGACTACCCGGTCTCCAAGCGCTTCTACACCGAGTGCCTCGGCCTGCGGGTGCTGGCCGAGAACTTCCGGCCGGAGCGCCAATCCTACAAGCTCGATCTGGCCTTGCCCGACGGTGGCCAGATCGAGCTGTTCTCCATGCCGGGCGCGCCGCCGCGCCCGTCCTACCCGGAAGCGCAGGGCCTGCGCCATCTGGCTTTCGAGGTGGAGGACGTCGAGGCTTGCCGGGCCGCGCTGCAGGCGCAGGGCATCGCCGTCGAGGCGATCCGGCTGGACCCTTACACCGAGCGCCGCTTCGTCTTCTTCGCCGACCCCGACGGCCTGCCGCTGGAGTTGTACGAGCAGGCGAACGGCGCGCGTTCATCAGGCTGAGGCCAGCGGGCCCAGCCTGGCCTTGGCCTCCGCCTGGCGTGCCAGCTCACGCTCCGCCGCCGTGGCGTAGTGGCGGTCCCAATGCTGCAGCTTCGGCGCCATCAAGTGATGCCAGAGCGGCGGGATCAGGGCCACGACGATGGTGCTGAGGTAGCCGCTGATCATGGTGGGCGCCTCGGGGTAGGGCTGCAGGGCGTGGAAAGGCACTTCGCCCTGGGCATGGTGGTGCGAGTGGCGGCTCAGATTGAACATCGACCAGGAGCTGATGCGCTTGTTGGTATTCCAGGAGTGGTGCGGCTGCACCGGCGTGGCGGGGTCGCGCACGATGCCGTAGTGCTCCATATAGTTGACGATCTCCAGCAGCGCCTTGCCCCAGAGCGCGCACAGCACGAAGAAGCCCGCCGCGGCCGCGCCACCCAAGCCCCCGGCCAGAAGCACCAGGCCCAGGCTCATCAGATGCCCGCGAATCACGGCGTTATGTAGGCTGAACACCGGCCGGCCGCGGCGGCGCAAGCTGCGCCGCTCGATCTTCCAGGCGCTGACATTGCCTTTGATCGTGGAGCTCAGGATGTGGCGGTAGACGTTGCGCCCGCGCGGCGCCGTCGCCGGATCTTCGAGCGTGGCGACATAACGGTGGTGGCCGTAGACATGCTCGATGGAAAACACGGTGTCGAAGCTGAAGGCCAGCAACCATCGGCCTATCAGCATCGAGACCGGGTCCCAGCTGCGGTGAGTCAGCTCATGGGCCGTGATGGTGCCCACCAGGCCGATCAGCAAGCCGGTGAGGACAAAGGCCGAGACATGGTGGCCCCAGGCGGTGGCCGCGCGCGCGGCCAGCAGGTCGTGCCCGCTCCAGGCGCTGGCCCAGGCGCCAAAGTCCAGGGGGTCACCGTTGGACACGCCCCAGACGGCGATGAACACGATCAGCATCAAGAGTGGCAAGGCCAGCCAGAGTTGCAAGGTCAGCAGGCCGGGGTGGCGGTACTCGGGCGTGCGGATGTCATCGCCGCACAGGGCGTCGCCCACCGTGTAGAGCAGCAGCACGGCCAGCAGGCCGGCGCTGATCCAGGCGCCGCCCGCCGCCAGCGCGGCCGCTGAGCCCAGGCCGACGCCATGGAAAAGGGCGAACTTCAGGTAGTCCAGCAGATGTGCGGGCCGGCGCGGCTGCGGCGCGGGTTTGCCGCTAGGCGCCGGCGATTCATGCCCGCTGAGGAAGCGGTCGGCATGGATGTGAGTGGCAGGCAAGCCCAGCTCGAGCAAGCGGCTCTGCGCTGCATCGACCATGGCCGGAGGGCCGCAGAGGTAAGCGGAAGCGTGGGCGCCCGCACTGAGTTGCTCGGCCAGCAAGTCGGTGACATGGCCGCGCGCGCCCTGCCAGGCGCTGTCAGGGGCCGCTCCGGAGAGTACGGGCACGAAGCGGAACTCGGCTGGCCATTGCCTGGCCAGGGCCTCGATCTCGTCCTGTGCGTACAAGTCGCTGGCGCTGCGGGCGCCGAAGAGCAGGGTGGCGGGCCGGCGCAGGCCTTGGGCGAGAGCGTCCTTCAGGATGGCCAGCACGGGCGCCAGGCCGCTGCCGGCGGCCACCATCAGCAAGGGCGCGGCGTCCGAGGCGCGCAGGGTGAAGTCGCCCAGCGGTCCTTCGAGCTGAAGCGTTTCGCCGCGCAGGTCCTGCCCGTGGACCCGGCTTGAGAAGGCGCCGCCTGGCAGCTGGCGCACGAAGAACTCGACGTGAGCGTCCGGGCTGCAGGGCGCGGCGAAGGAGTAGTTGCGGCGCAGGCCGGGCAGGCTGCTCAGGGTGAGCGCGGCGTATTGCCCGGCCTGGTAGGGCAGCGGGCTGTCCAGCTGCACGCGCAGCCGGGTGATGTCGGCCGTCAGGCGCTGCTGGCCGATGATGGTGCCGCTGACCCGGAGTGGCCGTGCTGCTGCCGCTTGCGGCAGGTCCACGGCGATGCGCACATCGCTGAGCGGCCGGCTCTGGCACGCCAGGATCATGCCGGCGTCCAGCTCCGCGTCGCTGAGCAGATAGCTGGTGTCGCGGCGCTGCTCGACCTGGCCTTCAAGCAGCCGGCATTTGCAGCTGGCGCAGCCGCCGACCCGGCAGCTGTTGGGGAAGTCCAGCCCCTCGCGCAGGGCGGCTTGCAGCAAGGTCTCGTCGCCCGCGACGTGGATGCGCTGCGCATTGATCAGGGCGCTGTGAGCTTCTCTTGAGGACATGGCGGGTGCAGTCTGCGCGCAGGGTCTGCGGCTTGTGCCTCGATGCTAGAAACTCCGGCGCCATCTGCACAGGTCGCGCTATGACATTCGGAGGTCATTTCTTGACATGGGGCGATCCGGGCTAGAGTTCGCCGCATGACGCCGCCCTCGCCGAACATCCAGCTGCAGTCGCTCTACATCCGCCAGGTCGCCGACCATGTGGCGGCGGTCGGCGGTGATGTGGCGGCCTGGTTGGCGCAAGGCGGCTTGCGACCCGAGCAGCTGGAGGGAGCCTTGCCCGAGCTGCCCATGGACGCCCTGGCCCGCTTGATCGACGGAGCCCTGGCGCTCACGCGCGAGCCGGCCCTGGGCTTGCTGGTCGGCGAGCGGCTGCGCGTCAACACCCTGGGCGTGCTGGGCTTTGCGGCCATGAGCGGGGCGACGCTGCGCCAGGTGATCGAGCTGCTGGTGCGCTACATCGGCTTGCGCACTTCGCTGGTGTCCTTGGCTGTGGAGCTGCATGGTCAGGAGTTGCGCTTGCTGATCCTGGAGCCTGTGGCTCTGGGCCGCATCCGCCGGCCGGTGCTGGAGGCGGTGATCCTGGCGCTCAAACATGCGCTGGAGGCGGGGGCTCCGGGACGCGCCGCGATCAGCCGCGCTGCCTTTGCACTGCCGGCGCCGGCTTACGCTGATTTTGCCCAGCAGCTGCTGCGCTGCGAGCTGAGCTGGAACTGCGCCTGGAGCGGCCTGGCCCTGCCGCTGGCGCAGGCCGATGTGCCGCTGAGCGCCGCCGATGCGGCCGCGTTTGCGCAGGCCGAGCACTTGTGCGAGGCCGAGCTGCGCCGCCTCGCGCCACAGCAAAGCACCACGGCGCGTGTGCAGCGCCTGCTGCTGGAGGCGAGTGGCACGCCGCCCTCGCTGAGCCGGGTGGCGCGCCAGCTGCACCTGGGGCCTCGCACCCTGCACCGCCGCCTGCTGGACGAAGGCCGCAGCTTCCGGGAGATCAGCGACGAGCTGCGCCACCGGCTGGCGACCGAGCATCTGCAGCGCGGCCAGCTGAGCGTGCAGGAGGTGGCGTTCGCCCTGGGCTACACCGACCTCGCCAATTTCCGCCGCGCCTTCCGGCGCTGGCAAGGCATGTCGCCCACTGACTACCGTGCCGCTTGCCGCGCTGGCTTCACTGGCGCTGCATCTTGATGCGCGCCGGGCCTTGCACCAAGGTGGCGCTGGCGGCCTGACCGTCGGCGGGCTCGAACAGCAGGGTGGCGTCAACCGTGGTGGTGTAGAGCTCGCGCGGGCCGGCGGCCTTCAGCACCAGGGCCGGCTGACCCGGCGCCTGGCCCATCAGCTGGCCCTGCTCGCCCAGATAGATCTTGATCCGAAACTGCGGGCTCAGGTATTCGCCCAGCAGCGCTTGCTTCTGGGCCTCGCTGAGCGCCAGATCGGCCCGCTGCGGCAGATCGCCGCTGCGTGTCCACAGCTCGCCTTCACCGTCGCCTTCCGCGAAGAAGCGCAGGCCGCTGACCTTTTGCTCGGCGTCGCGCTCGAAGGCAATCTGTGCCGGGCCGGACGTGGCGACGAAACGGGCCGGGCCAACGGCTGCGAGCGGCTGCACGGCGCCGCCATTGCGCTGGCTGGTCAGCGCGCCGTCCACGACACGCAGCCTGCGGCTGTCCTTGCCCAGGCCGTAGACGCCTTCGAAGGCCTTGAGCTGGGCCGGGGCCAGCGTGACGGTCGCGGGTTTGGGGAAGGGCTTGCCGGCGGCAAAGGCGGCCAGTTGGCGAGCGATGGCAT
Source organism: Paucibacter sp. DJ2R-2 (assembly GCF_025717675.1). Classification (GTDB taxonomy): domain Bacteria; phylum Pseudomonadota; class Gammaproteobacteria; order Burkholderiales; family Burkholderiaceae_C; genus Paucibacter_A. The sequence goes on along the minus strand of NZ_JAJIRT010000001.1, from coordinate 522,419 downwards.
CGAGGTTCATGCCGCCGTCGGCATTGCGCAGCAGGGCCACGGTGATGCGCTGGGCCGGCAGGTATTGCAGCATCGAGTTGAAGCCGTGGATGGCGCCGCCGTGCTGGATCAGGCGTTCGCCGCGCAGGCTGTCAACGAAAACGCCGTAGCCGTACTTGGAGGCCACGGCTGCGCCTTCGGGCGTGGTCATGCGCTGGTAGCTGGCGGGCTTCAGGAACGCACCCTCGTGCAGCAGCTGGTTCCAGCGCCACAGTGATTGCAGATCGCCGACCAGGGCGCCGGCCGCGTGCGGCTGGCTCATGCTGATCAAACCAGCCGGCGCAAACTTGCCGCCTTCGCCGCGGGTGTAGCCGGCCACGTGGCCGGGGACCAGGCGCTCGGGCGCGGGGTAGAACACCGGCGTTTTCAGGGCGTTCAAGCCCTCCCACCAAGGCTTGCCGGTGATGGCCTCGATGACCGCCCCGACCAGCACATAGCCCGAGTTGTTGTAAGCCCAGGCGCTGCCCGGCGCGAAGTCGACCGGCTGGTCCTGGAACTCCTTGACCAGTTCGGCCGTGCTCAGGTCGCGCCGGACCGGATTGCCCATATAGCCGGCGATGCCGGTGTAGCTCTTCATGCCCCCGGTGTGGTTCAGCAGCATGGTCAGGGTGATGGCCTGGCCATTGGGGTACTGGGGCAGGTATTTGGACAGCGGATCATTCAGGCTGGCCCGGCCCTCGTCCACCAGCTTGAGCAACAAGGCCGCGGCGAACTGCTTGGTCACCGAACCCAGGCGGAAGCGCTGCTCCGGGCCTAGAGGCACACCCAGCTCCAGGCTGGCCGCGCCGCGCGCGGTTTGCACCAGCAGCTGATCGCCTCGGGCCACCAGCACGGCCAGGCCGGGCCCCTGGGGGGTGATGTTCTCGCGGTCCAGCAGTTCCTGCGTGAATCGACTGACCGCGGCTGCGTCGGGCAGGGTTTGCGCGAACGCGGCCAGGGGGGTCAACAAGGGGGCGGCAATAGCGCCGGCAAGAGCGCTGGCATTCAGCGCATGGCGCAAGGGCAGTGGCAACATGGGTCAGGCCTGAAGTCGATCAAGCCGCGATTGTTGCTGCGAGCGCCCAAGCACAGGCATGACGTGCGACAGGATGCGTGTACGCCGTGACGGACGGTAGCAGTTGGGGGTGTACCGGCCTCCAGTTCCCCCGCGGATCAGCGGCTCACGCACCAGAAACCAGCGTCGCCGCGCGCGCGGTTGCCCGAATTCGAGGCCGATGCGCGCGGCAGGGCCCCGCTGAGCCATCGGATCGGCCGACAAAGTCGGCGGTCGGTATCAGCGCCAGGTCTTGCGCAGCTCGGGCAGTTCGACATTGCGTTGCGGGAACGGCGCCAGCACATCGCAATGGCGCTGCCGTTCGCCCATGCGGCTGACCCGCACGCGCCCTTCCCACTCGCAACGGCGGTCCCGGCAGCGGTAGCGCCAGACGGGGCTGAACAGGCTCAGCAAGCGATCCAGGCTGCGGCGGCTGATGCGGTGCACGACGCCGTGGCAGCGGGGGCAATGCCAAGCGGCATGTTCAGTGAAGGCGTCGTTCTTGCTTGCGTATGTCATGGTGAGACTCCTGGTGTGGCCGGCTCATGACGTGGCGGTTCGTGGTGAGACTGAAACGGACGGTAGCCGCCGGGGGGGCTTTCGGTCTGTGCGATATGGCACAGTGGATCGAGGCACTATTCCCGGTGCACGGGCGGGCGGCGCTGTCCGAAAGACCGCGCCGGCCACGTTGGCGGTAGCCGGTGCGCATTCGCCGCGCCCTGCAGTGGCGTATCGTGCCGGGCATGAATGGCAAGACCTGTCCCCCGCCATGAGCGCGCACCCAAGCGGTTTTCGCGGCAACAAGGCCGCGCTGGCCAGCAAGCCTTGTGTGGCCTGCGGCCGACCCATGAGCTGGCGGCGCAGCTGGGCCAAGAACTGGGACGAGGTCAAGTTCTGCTCCGAGCGCTGCCGCCGCGCCGCGCCCAAACCCGGCTGAGAAGGTCTGGGCGATGCATCAGGAGAACTCCATGCCCTTGTTTCAGAAGCTCCCCGGTTTCCAGCGCGCTGCCCCTGGCCTTGAGCAACGCATCTGGCGGCGCCTGTCCGGTCTGTTGCTCTGGGGCACGGCTCTGCCCTTGCTGGCCTGTGCTTGCCTGTGGATGGCCTCGCAGATGGAGGCCGGCGCTGGGGCTGAACGGGCGCTGAGCCTGTGGATGTATGGCTTGCTCGGCTTCATCATGTTGCACTGGAGCTTGTGGATCGCCCTGGCCCTGGGCTGCTTCATCGTCCGGGTCATGAAGGGCCCGGCTTATGTGGCCGATGCCTACCCGCTGCCCGAAGGCCCAGGCCTGCGCCCCCAAGACTGAGGGCCGAACCGGCCTTGGGCGGCGAGAATGCCGCCCATGCAAGCGCTCCTTCACGCCATCGCGCAGATGGCTTCTCTGTCCAGCGAGGCTCAGCGCCTCTTCCATGGCCGTGGCGGCCTCCACCCCGGCTGCGAGCAATGGTCGCTCGACCTGTTCCCGCCGGTCTTTGTGCTGACCAGCTTTGCCCCGGCCAGCGAGGCCGAGCTGGCCGCCGTGCACGCGGCCCTGGCCGAACGCGTGGCGGCTCTGGCGCCCGGCCAAGCCCTCAACTGGGTCTACCAATGCCGGCATGAAGGGCAGCTGGAGACGCGGCTGATGGCCGGCGCTGTGCCTGAGCCGCATGAAGTGAGCGAGCAAGGCGCGCGCTACCGTGTCCATGTGCTCAAGGGCCAGAACCATGGCCTGTTCCTGGACATGGCCGAGGGCCGGCGCTGGGTGCGTGAGCATGTGGCCGGCCTGGCCCAGCCCGAGCGGCTTCGCGTGCTCAATCTGTTTGCCTACAGCTGCGCCTTCTCGGTGGTGGCCTTGCAGGCCGGCGCCGGCCAGGTGGTCAATGTCGACATGAGTGCCGGCGCCCTGGCGACTGGGCGGCAGAACCATGCGCTCAACGGGCTCAAGTCCGGCGCCAGTTTTCTGGCCCACGACATCTTCAATTCCTGGGGCAAGATTGGCCGCAGCGGGCCCTATGGCCTGATCATCCTCGACCCGCCGAGCTACCAGAAGGGCAGCTTTGTCGCGAGCAAGGACTATGCGCGCCTGATGCGGCGCCTGCCCGAGCTGCTGCTGCCCGGCGGCCATGCCCTGCTGTGCCTGAACACGCCCAAGCTTGGCGTCGCCTTCTTGCAGGATCAGATGGCCGAGCTGGCGCCTGAGCTGAGCCTGGTGCAGCGCCTGGCCAATCCACCGGCCTTTGCCGATGTGGACGAGGACCGCTCGCTCAAGGTCTTGCTCTACCGCCGCGGCGACTGAAGCGCTGTCTCTGGCGGGGCCAGCAGGGCCAACAGCCAATGGCCGGGCCGCTGATCCGCGGAGGCACTGGCATGCAAGAACTGGCTCGCTTGGCCTGGGCTCGGCAAGAGCTCCAGGACACAGACCTCGGCGGAAGCGGGGCCTGCGGCGCCGACCTGCAGCAGCAAGGCCTGCAGAGCTTGCGCTCCGGATGTTGTCAGCAGACTGCCCAGCGTGCGGCCCCACAAGGTGGCAACGGCCGCGCCGAGCAGATGCGCGGCTGCGCTGTTGAGCTCGGTGATCCGGCCGGCGGCATCGAGGCTGAGGCAGCCCAGCGGTGCGCGTTCCATTCGCTCAGTCTGGCGCTGCAGGGCCTGCTCGAGCTCAATCCGCGTGCGCTGCAATTCTTCCTGCTGCAGTTCCAGCTCCACCTGGTGCACCTGCAGCTCATGGAGCAGGGCCAGGGCCTCGCCTGCGGTGGCCGGCGAGGCCGCCAAGCGGTAGAGCACGGCCAGGGCCTCGGTGGCACTGCGCGCCGGCGGCGAACCCCGGTCGGCCTGCAGCTGGGCCTGGGCGCGCAGACGCAGCTCGCCGTTGGGGTCGAGGGCGGTGGCGGCTGGGGTCATGGTGGGTCCGGGAGTGAGAGAGAGAAAAACGTGGGGGCGACGGCAGTGTTTGGCGTCGCCTGGCCGCTCAGGCCTTGCGCAGGCGTGCTTCCAGCGCCTTGGCGGCGGTGATGTCGATCAGGGTGATGACCACGCCCTGGATCACATTGGAGAGCGTGCGGTAGGGCTTGATGCGCACCTGGAAGCACAGGCCGTCGGTGGTGTGGATCTCTTTTTCACTGAAGCTCAGGCTGCGCAGGGTTTCCTGCGCGTCTGCAAGCAGCTCGGGGTAGATCAGGGTGCTGGCCAGATCGGTCAAGGGCCGGCCGACATCGCTGGGGCGCAGATGCACGATGCGGGTGATCTGCTCGGTGTAGCGCCGCACATGGAGCTGGCTGTCCAGGAAAAGGGTGGCGATGTCGGTGCTGTTGAGCAGGTTCTGCATATCGCTCTGCGCCAGCGCCAGGTCGTCGAGCTTGGTCTGCAGTTCGCCGTTCAGGGTCTGCAGCTCCTCGTTCATGGACTGAGACTCTTCCTTGGAGGTGGTCAGCTCTTCGTTGGCCGATTGCAGCTCCTCGTTGGTGGACTGCAATTCCTCGTTGGCCGCCTGTAGCTCCTCGGCCGCCGCGCCCATTTCCTGGCGCAGGGCTTGGATCTCCTCGCGGCAGCGTTCCAGGTCGGCGATGGCGCCGGCATCGGCGGCACTGCCGGGCTTGCGCCGGCTGCGCGTTGGCGCGGCCCGTTCGCGGAACACGACCATCACCATGCCGGCCAGCGAACTTGGTTCACGCATGTACTTGAGGGTCAGGTCCAGGCGGGTCGGCGAAGGCGGGTCTAGTTCCAAGCCGGGCAGTTCGATGCAGCCATGCCTGTCTTGCAGCAGCTGACGCAGGGCCGCGGCCAGTTGGCTGCGGATGGCCGGGTGGGCCATGACATGGATGTTCCAGTTGGCCTTGCCGGCCGCGGGCTCCAGGAAGCGGCCGACCCGGCCGTTGATGAAGACCACATCGCCCTGCGCATTGACCAGCACCGCGGCGGGCGAAAACTCCTGCAGCAAGGCTTGCTCGGCATGGGCCTGCAACTGGGTGGACGGGACGGCCGTTTGGGACACGGGGGACTCCTCGGGAGGGCGCTTGGGCTGGGGGCGCGGGTTGATGGGGAAGTCCACCGTGCTGGCGCCCACGGCCAGGCCGCTGCGCCAAAAGATCCTGGACTTCAAGCTCAGCGGCGTGAACAAGGCCTGGGCGCTGCCGACGGTCTCGGCCGCGCCCAGCAGCAGCGCGCCGCCGGGGCGCAGGCTGTAGCTGAACAGCGGCAGCAGCCGGCGCTGCAGGCCGGCGTTGAAATAAATCATCAGGTTGCGACAGGAGAGCAGGTCCAGCTTGGTGAAGGGTGGGTCCTGGATCACATCGTGCTGGGCGAACAGCACCATCTCGCGGATCTGCTTGTTGATCAGGTAGCCGTCCGCCTGAGGGCTGAAGTAACGTGCCAACAGCGCGGGGTCCATATCGCCGGCTATCTTTGCCGGGTAGAAGCCGCGCCGGGCCAGGGCGATGGCGTCGCCGCTGAGGTCGCTGGCGAAGATCTGCAGGCTGAGGCCTTGGTGTTCGGGCTGCTGTGCCAGCGCTTCCTGGAACAGGATGGCCAGGCTGTAGGCCTCCTCGCCGGTCGAACAGCCGACCACCCAGGCGCGCAGGCGGCTGCCCGGTTCGCTGCGCTCGAGCAAGGTCGGCAAGACCTTCTGCGCCAGCTCCAACCAGGTGTCGGGGTCGCGGAAGAACTGGGTCACGCCGATCAGCATCTCCTTGAACAGCAGGTCCAACTCCTGCGGGTTCTGACGCAAGAACTCGGCATAAGCCGATGCCGTGGCCAGGCCGTGCACGCCCATGCGGCGCTGGATGCGCCGGCCCAGGGTGCTGGGCTTGTAGTCCGAGAGGTCGTGTTTGCAATGCGCACGCAGCAGGCCGACGATGACCGGCAAGGCGGCGTCCTCATCGAGCAGCGCCTCGCCTTCCGGCGCGTTCACCCGACTGTCGGGCGCCGTGGCCTGACCCTTCGTTGGCCCGCGCTGGGCCAGCGCTTGCAGCAAGCGTTCCGGCAGTTCATGGGCGGGTGCGACGATGTCGACGCAGCCGCTGGCGATGGCGCTGCGCGGCATGGAATCGAACTGTGCGTTTTCAGGCGTCTGCGCCAGAGTCAGCCCGCCGCTGGCGCGCAGGGCCTGCAGGCCCAGGCTGCCGTCGCTGCCCATGCCCGACAGCAGCACGCCGCAAGCGCGCGCACCGAGATCTTCGGCCATCGACAGCAGCAGCAGATCGATGGGCAGGCGCTGGCCGCGGGGCTGAGCCGGCGGCGCCAGGCGAAGCAGGCCGCCGGCCACGGTCAGCTCGGTATTGGGCGGGATCACATAGACGGCATTGGCATGCGGGCGGATGCCGTCGCTGGCGTCCTGGACCGGCAGGGCGGTGACACGCTGCAGCAACTGGGCCAGCATGGGCTCGTGGTCGGGGTCGAGATGCTGGACCACCAGATAGACCAGGCCGGTGTTCGCCGGCACCCGCGCCAGAAAGTCTTGCAGGGCGATCAGGCCGCCGGCCGAGGCGCCGAGCGCCACCATGGCCAGCCCGACGCCCGGGCTCTCGTGAGTGGGTGGGCTGGGAGGGGCTGGCGTGGGCATGCCGGATTATGGGGGGCGGTGCTGGGGTGGCTCTCTGGTTCTGCCTGAGCGAGGCCGGGAGGCGGCTGAAAGCGCAAACCGGAAAAGCGCGCATTTCTGCCGCCGTGGCTGTTGCAAGCTGCGGCTAGAATACAGGCCGACCGGGTGCAAACCGGGTCACCGCCGATTTACCAACTACTTGCGGGCGGGCTATCAAATACGGCTAAAGCGTTGCGGCTCCGAGATGCCCTGGGCCGGCAAACGCCGGTTTCAGGGCTCTCGGAGTTTTCATTTCATCATGCAAGGTCTCGCTTCTTTTGACCGCTGGCTGACCCGCCGCAGCCCCCGCCCCAGCAGCGCCGCGCGCGTCGGCCGGCCCGCAGATCTGGCGTCTGGCGCTCAGCCTGCCCAGGCTTCCCCGCTTTCCTTTCCGACCCGGCCGGTGGCCGCGCACCAGCATTTGCTGAGCCCGCAAGGTCAGCTGCTGGCCACCTTGCCGCGCTCGGCCGCGCCGGCGCAGATCCTGCGCGCTGCTCTGGGCCTCCAGAGTTCGGACTGGTGTGGTGTGCTGGCCGATGAAAGCCTGGGCCATGGCCTGCAGCAGGCCTGGCGCCTAGCCCTGTGGCGCCGCGAGGGCGCCTCGGCGGCTGGCTTGCAATGGCTGAGCGAGCCGGTCTGGGCGCGACCCGGGCAGCGCCCGGCCGCCTTGCTGCAAGCCGCGCAGCGTCAGGCTGTGCAGGCCTTGTGGCAGCAGGGCTGGCGCTTGCGCGACGTCGAAATGAGCCTCGACCTGCACTGAGGCTAAAGCAGCCGCGCTGCGTGCGCTGGCGAACAGCCGGGCGCCGCGTCGGCTCGCATGATGCCCTTCAAAGGGGCGGCGTTCCGCCCCGCTCAAGGGGCAGACATGAGCGTTGTTGAATCGATGGGCCAACCCTTCCAGGCTCGCCCCGCCGGGCCGCGCAGTGCGCCGCGCGCCGAGTGGAGCGACACCATGTCCCAGGCCTCGCTGCCCAGCTCTTTCGGGGTGTTCAACCCGGTCGGCCATGTGATGCTGGGACTGCCGACGCAGGAGGACGCGGAGGCCTTGGTGCTCACCTTCCACCATGCCGGCTGGCCGGCCGATGGGCTTTTGCATTTCACGCCGCAAGAGACCGTGGCCGAGTTGGCCGCGCTGATCGAGCGAGCCGGCCCGTTGGCCGGCTTCGGCTACGAGATCACCTTGCTGCGCCGCTACCTGAGCCTGGCTGAGCAAGGCTACCGCTGGCTCTTGATCAAGGTCGACGGCGTCGAACAGGCGGCGGTGGTGGCGGCCATCGCCCGGGAGGGCGGTGCCGATCTGGCCGTGCATTACCGGGCCTGGATTGTCGAAGAGCTGATCTGAAGATTCGCGAGGTGTCACCATGAGCAGGACTGCTGTGATCGAAGGCCGGGTCGAGTACCGCGAGGGCGACGGCGCCAGCATGCTGATACGCCCGGGGCTGTGCGAAGTGGAGCAGGGCGCGCAGGATGCCACCCTGAGCTGGGTGGACGGCGCCAGCCACGGCGCGGCCGCCATGCCGCTGAATGACTTCCAGCGCTATCTGCTCAGCGCGGCCATCCGCTGGTCGCCGGACGGCGGCGCTTCTTCGTCTTCGTCTGAGCCTCAACAAACCTTGCGAGGCCTGGCATGAGCGCCGCTCGAGTGCTGGCCGCGCCGCGCAGCGGCATGCCGGCGCTGGAGCACAGCCAGGGCGACGCCCATTCACCCGTCACCCTGCTGCAGTACGGTGACTACCAATGCCCGGCTTGCCAGCGCCTGCAGCCGGGCCTGCAATTGCTGCTCGACGACATCGGCCCCGGCCTGCGTTTTGTCTACCGCCACTACCCCTGGGTGGAACTGCATCCGCAGGCGGAACTGGCGGCCGAGGCCGCCGAAGCGGCCGCCGCGCAAGGCCATTTCTGGCTGATGCATCGCTCGCTCTACAGCCCGCCGCCGCGTCTGAGCATGGCGGACCTGGAGCAACATGCCAAGGCCCTCGGCCTGGACATGCTGCGCTTCCGGGGCGAGATGGCTGACCGCATCTACACCCAGCGCGTGCAAGAGCACCGCGTCGCCGGCCACGCCCTGCAGTTGCAAAGCACGCCGGCCTTGCTGCTCGATGATTTGCTGATCGATGTCTCGCAAGGCCTGGACGGCTTGCGCCACGCGGTGCGTGCGGCCATGGCTGCTCGCGGGCCGGGCAAGCACGGTTAGGGCGAACAAGGTTCGACATGCCTCCGCCGGCAGCGCAGCGAATGCGGGCTGAGTGGCATCTGCGCCGGCACCGACCTAGGCGATGGCCTTGGAGTAGCTGCCGGGTGTCTGCCCGATCAGGCGCCGAAAGGCGGCGCTGAAATGCGCCTGATCGAAGAAGCCCAGGTCATGGGCCAATGCCGCCCAGGAGACCGCCTCGCCGGCCTGTACGCGGGCCACGGCCTCGTGCATGCGGTAGCGCTGAATCACCCACTTCGGCCCGACGCCGACGTACTCCGCAAACAGGCGCTGCAGCGAGCGCAGGCTCAGACTCCAACGCGCGGCCAGCGCTTCTGCGCTGTGCAGGCTCAGGTCGGCGGCCGCGCTGTCGACGATGCGGCCGGCGAGCAGGGCTTGCGGGTCGGGCGCGGGCAGGCGGGCGCGCAGAAAGTCCAGGACGGGCGTGGCCGCTGCGGCCAGCGCGTCGATCTCCAGCGCCGCGTCCAAGGCTTGTACTTCGGGCCCGAACAGCTCCTGCAGCGCTAGCGAGCGGTCGCTCAAGGCCGACACCGGCCCGCCCAGCCAGGGGCGAAAAGCGCCGGGCCGAAACTTGATGCCCAGGGCCAGCGAACGCCCGCTCAGCTCGCGCGACCATCGCCTGCTGTGCACGCCCCAAAGGGCCGCCATGCCGGGCTCCAGCACCAGATGAATATTGGGGTGGGGCAGGGTCTCTTGCAACTGCGGCGGTAGCCCTTCGAGATTCCAGCGCACGCGCCAGATATGCTCAATCCAGTCGGCCAGGCCCTCGGGCGGCGCCAGGCGTTGGTGTTCGAACTCGCCGACCGGCACGCGGTGCAGCACGCCGCGCGGCGAGGTGCTTAGGGGGTGCAGCCCAGTCTGTCGTGTTTTTCCAATCCGGTCTTGGGGCATGGCGGGTTCAATGGCGGCGGGACGGATCCGCACCGAATCAGCTTAGAAGAAAGTTCATCTTGCCATGAAGCCTCTGCATCTCTTCACCTCTATCCTCTGGGCCGCCGCGCTGGCTACGGGCAGCAGCCCGGTGCTCTCGCAAACCCAGTCAGCCAAACCCGCAATTCAAACGGAGCGTGCCATGAGCGACCGCAGTCATTTCAGCCATCAAGTCAGCGGCCCTTTTGAAGTGAAGCTCGCGCCTCAGGATATGAGCGCGGTAGCCGCCAGCAGCGGCCTGGGCCGAATGTCCTTGGACAAGCGCTTCCACGGCGCACTGGAAGCCACCAGCACTGGCGAGATGCTCGCCTTCCGCAGCGCCGTCAGCGGCTCGGCCGGCTATGTGGCCATGGAGCGCGTGCAGGGCACGCTGGACGGCCGCGCTGGCAGCTTTGTGCTGCAGCACAGCTCCACCATGAACCGCGGCGCGCCTTCGCAAAGCATCACCGTGGTGCCCGACTCCGGCACCGATGCCTTGACCGGCTTGATCGGCCGCATGGTCATCGACATCGCCCCGGGCGGCGCGCACAGCTACCGTTTTGAGTACAGCTTGCCGGAGGCCGGCGTGAGTCCCTGATTTGGCGTGGATGTTAGTTCTCGGCACATAGCAGTCGCCCAGCTTGGGCTGTTGCCAAGGGTCGCCGGGCGAATGCTTCCGCTCATGTCTGGGCCAGCGGCCCAGCCCTTCGCCAGGCTCAAACAGTCCTCAGGACTGTTTGAGTCCGGGCTCAGTCCCCCGGCCCGCGCTGCGCGCGGACCTCCTCCTTAACCTCGCTTCACCACTCACCCGACACCCCTTGTCAGTTCAACCAGGCGGCCCAATCTCCGCCCAATCGAAAGGCTGCTCAGTGCCGACAGACGCCAGCCAACGGCTCAACTGAGCCTGGGTATGGCACAGCAAATCAAGACAAAAGGGCCGCATCACCCGAAGTGATGCGGCCCTTTTTCTATTCAAGAAGTTCTTGATCGAAGGAGCAAAGCACAGCCCACTGGGCTGCTGAAGCCCGACTACTCGCGCGGCTGGATCACCGGCGTTGCGTACTCATGGCCGACCACGGCGCGGGCGAACAGGTAGTTCTCCAGGGCCTTGGCGCTCAGCGAATCGAGTTGCACATCGCCGCGCGCATTGCAGGGAAAGGACAAGGCCTTGCCGGTGTGGAACAGCGACTGAAAGCGCAGCTCATAGGCGCCCGGCCCGGCGGGGGGGCGAATCGTTTCGGTGTTCGGCTGCAACATGGCGGCTTTGTTTGCTTCCCTGTGGTCCATCAAAAATGTGTCCATGAGGTGTTCTCCAACGACGTGTTCATGTTCCTTGAGTCCTTGCTACAAGACTAGGCCCCGCTTGAGGGGTTCAACATGTGCAAACGTCTCGTTTCAACGTCGGTGCAAGTCTCGCGGTGGACTAGGAAGTGCGCTGACACGAATCCATCACACTTTTTTACCCAAGCTCCGCGAGACATGCCGACACGGGCCTGGAGCTCAGGGCTTCAAATGCCGGATGAAGAAGTCTGTCTGCGTGCGATCCAGGTGCAAACGTGATTTCTTGCCGCTGATGCCATGGGCCCGACCGGGATAGATCACGGTCTCGAACAGCTTGCCTTCGTTTTGCAGGGCATCGATCAGGCGCAGGCTGTTTTCGAACAAGACGTTGTCGTCGGCCGTTCCGTGCACCAGCATCAAGGGCTTTTGCAGGAGGCTGGCGCGGCTGATCAGATTGGCCTCGGCGTAGGGTTTGGCGCGCCCGCTCTCAGGCAGGCCCAGGTAACGCTCGGTGTAGGCGGTGTCGTACAACATCCAGTCGGTCGGCGGCGCGCCGGCGATGGCGGCGGCAAACGGCGTGTCCGCGTCCAGCATGGCTCGTGCGGCAAGGTAGCCGCCATAAGACCAGCCGGTGAAGCCGATGCGGGCCGGGTCCACCGAGGGCACGAGTTGGCTCAGCTGGCGCACGGCCGCAAACAGATCGGCCAGTTCAGCCTTGCCGAAGCCCTCCGCGTGAGCGCGAGTGAATGCTCGGTCGCGGTGGTTCATGCCTCGCGTGTCCAGCAGCAGCACGCCAAAACCCTGGCGCTGCAAAAAGGCGAGCAAAGCAGTGTCACCGCTCCAGCGCCAGCCCACCGTGGCCGCGCCCGGGCCCCCGTAGGCCTTGACGATGACCGGGTGGCGCCGGCCCAGCTTGGCTCCCGCCTTGAGCGGCGGCAGATAGAAGGCGTTGAGCGCGGTCTTGCCGTCGGCGGCAACGATGTCCAGGACCTGCACCTGCGGCGTGATGGCGGCCAGCAGAGGATCGGGCGCATCGCCCTTGAGCGAAAGACCCGGCTGCTGGCTATCCAGCGCCAGCACTTGGGTGCGCGGCACCTGCCCCCAGCGGGACTCCGTCAGCAGCAGATGGCGGCAGCCCTGGTCGGCCCGCGCATCACGCCAGCGGCGGGCTTCTCCAGGCTGCAAGATGCGCGCCTGGCCTTGCCAGTTCAGCTCGAAGATCTCGCGCCCGCGGCCTCGCTCGGTGGCGCCGGAAAACACCAGACCCTGCTCACGCTGGCAGATCAGGCGGGCCACTGGCTCGGCCTGATGGCTCAGTTGCTGGCGTTCGCCGCTGACGCGGTCCACCAGCCAGAACTGTGCGCGGCCGCTGGACTCGCTGGTCCAGAGCAAGGCCGGCTTGCCAGAACGCAGCTGCGTCGGCAGTTCGCGCAAATCCTCTTGCACCTCGACCCAGGCCGGGTCGCGCTCGACCAGCACGGTGCGCGCCTGCGCTTGCGGGCCGCTGAACTCCACCAGGCTCAGCTGCTTCTGGTCACGCGTGAACCACTGCAGCCAGGGCGTGCCATCGGCAAACCAGCCAGCGCGCGGGATGTACTCGGCCTCCGGCGGCAAGCTCAACACCTGGGCAGGTGCCTGGGCCGAGACATCCAAAACCAAGGCACGCACCGTGGCATTGCGCTCGCCTGCGCCGGGATAGCGCTGCGAGGTCATGGCCATGCGGTCGGCAAAAATCTGCGAGCGGGTCTTGAGCGGCACCTGGGACTCGTCGACCTCCAGCGCCAAGATGCGCTGGCCATCGGGCGACCACCAGAAACCACGCTGACGGCCAAACTCCTCCGCCGCGATGAATTCGGCCAGGCCGGTGCTGCGCGTCTCGCTGCCGCTCTGGCTCAGGCGCCGGGCTGCCGGGGTGGCGGCGCCGGCATCCAGGCTTTGCACCCAGAGATCACCGCCTTTGACATAGGCGATCTGCTGTCCGGCAGCATCGCAGACCGGGTCGCGCTCGGGCTCTTTATCGTCAAAAGTCAGGCGCTGGCTGCGCGGGCCTGCCGCCGTCAGCTCGACCAGATACAGATCGCCCGAGAGCGGCAAGATCAAGCGGCGGTCGTCCTTGCCGCACCACTGGTAGCCGGTGATGCCCCGGCCCTGCACGCGACGGCGCTCCAGCGCCATTTTCTCCGCCTCGGTCAGGCGCACGCTTTGCGCACCGATCAAATCGCTCACCGACACCAGCCGCTGAGGCTGGCCGTCAGGCAAGGTCTGACCCCAGAGTTCGTTGACCTCGCTGTCCTGCTCCGATGCGCGCAGGTAAGTGACCCAACCTCCAGCCGGCGACAGCTCAGGCGCGCGCGGCAGACGGCCGGCCAGAGGCGGCTCGCTGTGGATGCGCTCTAGGGAAATGGCCGGGCCAGTCGGTGGCCTGACGGGTGCGGTACGCGCCGGGACGGCCCAGGCCGCCGAAGCCAGCGTCACGGCCGAGACCATAAGCAGCCGCGAGGGCCGAAGAAGCGATCGAGTTTCCATGCACCATGCTAGTGGTGCCAGGTGCCGACGACCACAGTGCAAGCACCAGTGGCACCCAACTGCGTGCGCCTGCCGCCCGCCTCAGCTGCGCACTTGGGCGCTGCGAGCAATCGCCTCGACGCGCGCCTTGTAGCGCGGGAAAAACACCAGGCGCGGCGCGCTGTAGTGCAACAAGAACAATTCACCGCGTCGAACCACTCCAATGGCCATCCCTTGCATGGGAACGTCATCGACCTTGCGGTTCAGGCTGTACTCGAAACGAAAACCCTTCTCACCCAGAAACTCGGCCGGCTCAAGGCGATCGAGCTTGAACGAAGAGCCGTCCCTCGTGAGCATGGACTCGAACAGGCCGACCATCTGCGCGGGCTGCATCGTGGCGCGAAACACCAGGGGCTGGACACCCTTGGCCTGGGCTGGCAGTGGAGCGATTTCCTGACCATCTCGAATGCCCACATAGAACTTGAGCGCATCCACCGTCACGCCCTCGTTGGTCCAGGTCGGCGTGTTGTCGGCCATGCCTCGCTCAAATTGATTCCAAGGTTGCTCGACTTTCAGAGCCAGCCTGTCCTTGATCAGCACATCGCCTTCAGCCACCTTGAGGATGGCGCCACATCCGGCCAACAGGCCTGCCACCGCCACCACAACTGCAGCAGCATGTCGGCCGCCCCTAAGACCGCGAGTCGGCGCTTCAGCTATTTTCGACATCCCGTACTCCCTTGCTCGAAACACCATCACAAAAAACTCCTGATCATTGCCGCATCGGCCGCTTGCGGAGCCCGCTCGAGATAACGCGCAAACGCAGCGCGCGCCGAGTCGATCTCCTCCCTTTGTTTGTACATATAGCCGAGTGAACGATGGACTTCGGGCGGTTCGTGCCCCATCTCCATTGCACGCTCAAAATCACGCAGGGCCAGTTCGGCGTCATCAGCGCCGGCACGCAAACGCCGAGCCTCGCCCCGGAAATACAAGAGTTCGCTGCGCAGCGGATCGCGAGCGATCAGTCGCTCCAGCAAGACCAGGGTCGGGCCGAACTGGCCTCGGCGCAATTCATCCTCAAGCATGCCGCGCTGCAAGCCGGCCAGCCGCTGGTTGAACTCAGCGCTGCCAACAAAGCCGCCGCTGTCGCCTGCAGCCATCGCACTCAAGCTGGCACTGCGCTCTTCAGAGGCCGGATGCGTGGCGAACATCGGGCTGGACTTGCCAGGATCACCACCATAAGAGGCCTGTACTTCGGAGCGCAGGTTGTCCCACACCTTGGCAGCCTCGCGGGTGTCATAACCCGCCCGACGCATCAACGTCAGGCCAATCGCATCAGCCTCCCGCTCATGGTCCCGGGAAAAGCCGAATGCCCCGGCCGTATTGGCCAACTGCCCCACAAGGCCAGCCACACCGAGCATGCCGAAGAACAAGCCGAAGGCCGAACGTGCCTTGACATCGCGCAAGCGCTCAATCGAGTGCCGCTGCAGATAGTGCGCGATCTCGTGGCCCAACACGGCGGCCAGCTGCGCCTCGTTGTCGACTCGCAGGAGCAACCCGCTCCAGACCTGCATCATGCCGTTGGGCGCCATGCTGGCATTGAAATGCGGCGTCCGCACCGGATACACCCGCACATCGGCAGCGTGTTCGCCGGCCAGTTTGTCGGCAATGCCCTGAAGGTAGTCGCGCAAGGGCGCATCGCGGAGCAAAAACGGACTGCGTCGGAGCTTGGTCTCTTCCCGGTCCATCAGCGCCCAGAGCCCCCCCTCGTCGCTGCTGGCATCGGGTCGCCCAAAGCGAGAGGGAGCCACCCAATCCGACGCCGAACTGGAGGCCATGGCGCCGCCCGCGGCGACCGCTTGCGCGCAGGCCGCCAGCAAGACCTTGCGACGCCTCATCGGGTACGCGGGAAGCTGTCCAGCAAGACAGCGATGGACTCTGCCGCCGCGTCAGCCTCGCGCAAATCACCACTGGCCCGAGCCAGGCGGTTGAACCACACGACACGGCCGTCATGAAGATCCACCAAGGAGGCGTAGCCGACTTGCTGTCCCGCATTCAAGCCCACGCCTAGCAACGCCATCGCAACCATCGCGACCTTGCGCTCCGCGCTGGCATAGCTGTCACGAACCCAGACGAACAAACCGTAGTCAGCACCGGTCTTCTGCTTGAGACCCTGCATGGCGTCGCCAAAGCTCCAATCCAGACGCCCCGCCTTGGTGGGCAGCGCCCACGGACCGGCATTTGCGCCGTGGTGCAAGGCGATCGAGCGCGCGACCGCCGCATGCAAGGCGATGGGCTCGGCATACTCATCGGCCGCAGTGTCTTCGAGTTCGGTGTGTTTAAAGCCGAGGCGGTTCGAGGTCGCGAGCAGTGCTGCCTTCATATGACCATGGGCCGCACTGGTCCAGTCGGCTTTAGGCTCTGCCACACCGCCCGCTGACAGGGAAAACAACTCCACATCCACCGGCATGACCACCACCCGCGCAGCAGTCGGAAGGCTGGAAAAACCGGGCGCAAGATTGTGCTCGGCCGCCTGAGACGTGCCGGTCGAAAGACCGAGACCAGCACCCAACAATGCTACGCAGCCCAGACGCAAAGCTGCCGCGCGCACAACTGCGCCAAAATTAGAACGAGACATACCACTCCCCTGATTAACTCACTCGGCCCGAGGCTCTTCGGCTGTATCGGACAGGCCGGGGCAAGAAGTCCTCACCCGGCAGCGCGCGACTGTAACGCAGGCCTTGTTTGAAGATGATCGGCGTTTGCCCTGTGCAGGGGCCTCAGTCCAGGCTGCTCAGGTCCGCCATGCGGCGCACCTTGACCTTGCGGCCTTTGAGCTTGCCCTCGCTCAGGCGGCGCGCGGCTTCGCGGGCGATGCTGCGCTCCACCGCCACATAGCTGTGGAACTCGGTGATGTTGATCTTGCCGACTTGTTCGAACTTGAAGCCCGCTTCGCCGGTCAGGGCACCAAGGATGTCGCCCGGGCGGATCTTTTCCTTGCGGCCGCCGAGGATCTGCAAGGTGTCCATGGCGGGCTGCAGCGGCGCGCCGTCGGCGTCTTTGAGGCTGTCGAGCTTCTGCCAGACGAACTCACGCCCCAGCAGCTGCTCGATGCGGCCAATGCGGCCCATCTCGTCCAGGCTGGCCAGGCTCAGGGCCAGGCCTTGCGCGCCGGCGCGGCCGGTGCGGCCGATGCGGTGCACATGGACCTCGGTGTCGGGCGTGACCTCGACATTGATCACGCATTCCAGCTGCGCAATATCCAGGCCGCGCGCGGCCACATCGGTGGCCACCAAGACCGAGCAGCTGCGGTTGGCGAACTGGATCAGCACCTGGTCGCGCTCGCGCTGCTCCAAATCGCCGTGCAAGGCCATGGCCACAAAGCCCTGACCGTTCAGCACATCGACCAGATCGCGGCATTGCTGCTTGGTGTTGCAAAAAGCGATGGTGCTGGCCGGACGGAAATGGCGCAGCAGCTGCGAGACGGCATGCAGGCGCTCGCCTTCGCTGACCTCAAAAGCGATCTGCTCGATCTGCGCCGGCGCCTGGCTGGTGCTCGTGCTGCTGTTGAGCTTCACTTCCTTGGGCTCGCGCATGAACTGGCTGCTCAGCTTGGCGATGCCTTCCGGGTAGGTGGCCGAGAACAGCAGGGTCTGGCGCTTCTTCGGGCATTGGCGGGCGACGGTGACGATGTCGTCGAAGAAACCCATGTCCAGCATGCGGTCGGCCTCATCCAGCACCAGGGTGCTGAGCGCGCCCAGCTGCAGGCTGCCGCGCTCGAGATGGTCCATCACCCGGCCCGGCGTGCCGACAGCGATGTGGCACCCAAAACCCAGCGAGTCCATCTGCGGCCGCATCGGTGAGCCACCGCACAGGGTCAGGATCTTGATGTTGTCGGCGGCGCGGGCCAAGCGGCGAATCTCTTGCGTGACCTGATCGGCCAGCTCGCGTGTCGGGCACAGCACCAGGGCTTGGACGTCGAAGCGGCTGGCATCGAGCCGGTGCAGCAGAGCCAGGGCGAAGGCGGCGGTCTTGCCGCTGCCGGTCTGGGCTTGAGCGATCAAGTCCTGACCCTCCAGCGCCAGCGGCAGGCTGGCAGCCTGGATGGGCGTCATCTGCGTGTAGCCCAGCTGGGCCAAATTGGCCTGCATGGCGGCACTCAGCGGCAGCTGAGCGAAGGAGAGTTTGGAGTCAGGCGTGGGGGCGTTCATCGACGGATTATCCCTGCTGCGGCTCACGCCCCTCGGGAAAACACCAGTCCGCCGACCAAGAGCCGGGCAGCGGCGACCTCAGCCGCCCGCTTGCTTGACCGTCCACGTGCCTTTTTTCTTGAGCAATTCAATCACGCGCTCGCGGTGGTCGCCCTGCACTTCGATCACCCCGTCCTTGACCGTGCCGCCCGAGCCGCAGGCAGCCTTGAGCTCCTTGCCCAGGGCGATCAGGCCGGCTTCGTCCAGCGGCACGCCCTTGACCAGGGTGACGCCCTTGCCGGCCCGGCCCTTGGTCTCGCGCGAGACGCGCACGATGCCGTCGCCCTTGGGCAGCTGGGGCCGGCCGCAGCGGCAATCGGCCTTGGCCTGGCGGCATTCAGGGCAGGTGCGGCCGCTGTCGGTGGAATAGACCAGGCCGGACAAGGCGCCCAGGCCGGACAGGGATTTGCTGGACTTCATGCAGTGCAACTTTCTACTTCTTCATCGATCAGACGCGGACGGAGTGGCCGCGGCCCGCGATCGTCCGGGCCGAACATCTGCAGGTCCAGATCCTCGGGCGAATTGACCGTGCGCAGGCGCAGATAGGCCTCTTCCGCCTCGGGGTAATGCCGGCGCAGGTAATGCAGCCATTGTTTCAGGCGGCCGGCCTGGTGGCGATGGGCGACGTTGCTGCGCACCAGATCAAAGAAGCCGCGCATCAGCGGCAGCAGCGCGGCCCAGCTCAGCGGCGGCCCATCCGGGGACTGCAAGGCCAGGGCCAAGCCCGGGTTGGCGACCATGCCGCGGCCCACCATCAAATCGCTGCAGCCGCTTTGCGCGCGGCAGTTCTCGGCGTCGGCAGGCGTCCAGATCTCACCATTGGCCACCACCCGCGCCTGCAGCGCCTCGCGCACCGCCGCGATGCGGTCCCAGTAGGCCGGCGGCTTGTAGCCATCGGCCTTGGTGCGGGCGTGGATGACCAGCTCCTCGGCGCCGCCGTCCTGCATGGCCAGGGCGCAATCGAGCGTGCGGTGGCTGTCCATATAGCCAAGACGCATCTTGGCCGAGAGTGGCATGTCGGCCGGCATGGCGCGGCGCACGGCCGAGACGATATCAAAGATCAGCTCCGGCTCGTCCAGCAGCACCGCGCCGCCGCGGTGGCGGTTCACGCACTTGGCCGGGCAGCCGAAATTGAGGTCGATGCCGGCCGGACCCAGGGCCGCCAGCTTGGCCGCGTTCTCGGCCATGCAGACCGGGTCGCTGCCCAGCAGCTGCGCCCGCACCGGCACGCCCGCCGCCGTGCGCCCGCCGTTCAGCAACTCGGGCACGATGCGGGTGAAGACGCGGTTGGGCATCAGCATGTCGGTGATGCGGATGAACTCGGACACGCAGCGGTCGATGCCGCCGACGCGGGTCAGCACATCTCTCAGCATGTGATCGAGCAAGCCTTCCATCGGCGCCAACAAGATCATGTGAGCCCCTCGTCCTGAGGGTACGCTGGCCGGTCCCCCGAGGGGACCGGCATCCTGCGGATGCCACCGGCCGGCTTGGGGCGGCCCGGCGCTCGGCCCTCAATGCAGGGCAGTTCCATCAGCTCAATCATGGCAAGCCTCCGCTGCCAGCAGGTCTTGATGCGTCAGATACAGGCGGAGATCGAACTCCAGTTGGCCGTAAGCCGGCTCCATATGCTGGCAGAGCTGGTAGAAGGCTTTGTTGTGGTCCAGCTCCTTAATATGAGCCAGCTCGTGCACCACGATCATCTTGAGGAAGTCCGCCGGCGCCTCCTTGAACAGGCTGGCCACGCGGATCTCGCGCTTGCTGGTCAGTTTGGCGCCCTGCACGCGCGAGGCGCGGGTGTGGGTGCCCAGGGCATGCTGCAGCACCTTGAGCTTGGCATCGAAACAGACCTTGGACAAGGGCGGCGCATTGCGCAGGTAGCGGTTCTTCAGCGCCATGGTGTAGTCGAACAGCGCGGTGTCGCTGCGCACCTCATGGCCCAGCGGGTAGCGGCGCGCCAGGGTATCGCCCAGGCGGCCGGCGTCGATCAGCTGCTGCACCTGGGCCAGCAAATCGGCCGGATAGCCGGCCAGGTACTTCAAAGTCGGCATCACGAAGTTCAGCTCGGCTGGGCGAGCGCCGCGGGGCTGATGCTGTAGTTCGCGGCGATCCAAGCCTCGAACTGGCTGCACATGGCTTCGTCCCCCTCGCGGTTGTCGGCCAGCAACTGGTCGCCGTGGACGATGCGGATCTCGGCCGCCAGTGCCGCCGGGAACTCACTCGGATACTGGCGCTGAGCGGCGGCGGCCATGCTGGCCTGGGCCTCGGCCCAGCAATCCTCGACCGACTGGTTGCAGGCCTCGGCTAGGTAGCGGGCCGAGAAACCCTCGCCGGTCAGGCTGCGCAAAGTGGCGTCGTGGTCGATGCTGTTGCCGGGCTCCCAGTAATGCGCCGACAAGGCCGGGCCGATGGCCGGGTTGTCGCTCAAATAGCCATGCTCGCGAAGGAAGAAAGCGCGCGTCTGATAAACCGCCATATGGGCCAGCAGATAACCCTGGTAAGAGGCGGCCGACTCCTGGTTCAGCAAATGCGGAATCGCCAGCATGGGCCGCGGGCTGTGCACACCCAGCACACGCAGCTCGGTCGCGCGCGCCAGGGCCAGCACGTTCTCGGCTGTCAGTGCGTCGTCTGGCATGGCATACAGCGCCGCCTCGAAATAGGGCACGACGGCGATCGAGCGCTCGTCAAAGGCGCGCATGGGCTGGCTGCTGGCGATGCGGGCATGGATCAGCTCGTCAGGGATGGCCTCGCCCGCGGCGTTGCGGGCATAACGCTTGAGCCAGTCGGCATCGCCGAGCAGGCTGTCGCAGAACATCGATTGGGTCTCGGCGTAGGCCATCGAGGTCGGCGCGAACTCCTGCGAAAAGCAAGGCGAGTTCTGCACCACATTGGCGAAATGCGCCGCATGCCCCCCCTCGTGGAACAGGGTGTTGATGGCACGCAGGCCACTGCCGACCTGGTCGGGCTTGGCCTCGGCGGTGAAGTTGATCTGGCCTGGCACCCAGCGTCCCTGCGCATCGACATGGCTGGGAATCGGGCCGTGGCAGAAGCCGTTCTGGTACTTGCCGGCACGCTCCAGCAAGTCCAGCTGCAAGGTGGCACCGCGGTACTGGATGCCCAGGCGGCGAAAGCTCTGCACCCAGCGGCGCAGTGCGGGGCCGAAAGGCATATAGGCATCCATGCGGCGCACCACATCTCCAGCCGAGTAGAAACGCAGATTCCAGGGCTGCAGGGCCTGCTCGCCATGGCGCGAGCTCAGGTTCGCCAGGGCGCGGGCGTTGGCCACATCAGTGCGCTGCACGAAATCGTCGAGGATGTCCTTCAGCTGCTGCGGCGTCATGCGCTCGTTCTTGCGCAGCTTGAGCTCGAAGTAGTTGTCAAAACCCAAGGCCCGGGCGAAGCGATTGCGCAGACGCACCAGGTCCAGAAAACCGTTCGCCAGCACCCAGCGCTCAATCGCGTAGTAGGCCTCGAGCGAGCTGCGCCGGCGGGCTTCGTCGGGGTTGGTGGCCAGATTGGTGGCCAGCATGGACAGCGAAGCCACCTCGCTCTCGCCGGCCTCGTTGATGTGCCGCGGCTGCAGCTCGCGCTTGGCGGCAAAGATCCGGCTCTCGGCCTCGATGATCCCGGCCATCAAGGCGCGGCCGGCTTCGTTATCGATGATATTGGCCTCGAACACGGCCAGCCAGCCGCGCAGGCCATGCAGCAGAGCCTCACGCTCGGGCCTATCCGGCGCGGCCTGCACGCGGGCGATGTGCTCGCGCGTGTCGGCCAGGCGGGCCGGGTCGGAGATGAAATCCTTGTACACGCCTTCGGCCCGCTCAAAGCCGGCCTGGTCCTCGCTGGTGGCCATGTACGTGGCCCAGAACAGGTCTTCCTTGGTCTTGTGGACCCGGTTGTAGTCCAGATTCAGCTGGTCGAAAAAGGCGCGGGCGCGTTCCATGAGGCGGGCTCTTGTGAAGTCGGCAGGGGCGAGAGCATAGCGTCTGCCCTGATTTGCAGCATCATGGCTCCATGAGCCGCTGCTTTCAGATACGCCTGATCCAAGCCGAGGATCCATGCGAAACCTTCACCGCTCGGCCCGAGCAAACCGTGCTGCAAGCCGCGCTGCAGGCGGGCGCCTTCATGCTGAGCAGCTGCCGCAATGGCACCTGCCGCGCCTGCGTGCGTCAGCTGCTCGAAGGCGAGATCGCCTACCGCATCGAGTGGCCAGGGCTCAGCCGCGAGGAGAAGGCCGCCGGCTGGATCTTGCCTTGCGTGGCCGAGGCGCGCAGCGACCTGCTTCTAGCCCCGGTGCGACGCGAGGACTGAAATGCCGTACGGGCTGACCCAGGTCAGGCACGCGCTGCGCTGTCCGGTGCTGCGACTGGGTCTGACTCGAGCGGCGTTGCCGGCACAGCAGCGCCTGCTTCCGTAGTGGCCGTGGCCTCCGACATGGCCTCCACCAAGTCCTGGCCCGGGTTGCGCTCCTTGGCGGTGACGTCCAGGTAGTGCTGCTCGATGAAACTTTTCTCGACCAGATTGCGCTTGAGCGAGTCCTCGAGCTCCTCAATGCGGCCATTGAGCTTGGCAATCTCTTTTTCCAATTTGGCGCGGGTCTCGACCACCGCCTCGTCGGGCGCTTCGTCGTGCCCCGGCGGGTCGGCCGAGAGCACTTCCAGGTCATGCCGCAGCTTTTGGATGGTGCGCTCGGCGGCGGCGAGCTGCTCGCGTTGGGCTTGAGCTTCGCGCTCCAGAGCCTTGATGGCGCTGGCACTGGGCGGCGCTTCGGCGGCGGCAGGCGCTGCATCGGTCGGCCCGCGCAGGGCCAGATCCTCCAGCTCGCGCTGCAGGCGCGCGGCGGTGCGCTCGGCGCGCTCTGCCCGGATCTCGAAGCTGGTGGCGCGGTCCTGGGCCTGAGTCACTTGACCGCGCAGCTGTTCAAGGCGTTGTTTGGCCGCCGCCAGCTCACCGGCGTCGCCACTGGCGGCGCCAGGCCGGGCTCGGCCATGGCTCTGGTTGCGCAAGCTCTCTTCCAGACGCTCGCGGGTACGCCCCAGCTCCATCTGCACGCGCTGGCGCTGCGCCAGCAAGCGATCGACCTCATTGCGATGGCTGCGCTTGAGGCGCTCCATCTTTTCCTGATCCATCTCATGCGCCTGCGCTGGCCAGGGCTCGCGCTCGGCCTCGCGTTGCTCGCGTTCGGCCGAGCTGTCCATGCCGTAGTTGTTGATCAGACTGCGCACCAGCTGGGGCAGCTCGTTCAAAGCTTGCATATCGGGCGGCAGGCCGCCGCCGAAAGCGCCACCACCACTGCCGCCGCGACCTTCGGCCACGCGCATCAACTCATGGGCAGCGATCTTCATCTCGCGCCCGGCGTCACGGGTCTCGCGCAAGGCATTGACGATATGGATGTGGTTGCTTTCCTCGTAGCGCGTCATCCGCCAGTAGGTGGCGATGACGACAATGATCACCACCACATTGGCGAGGAACAGGCTGACGCCGGCAATGCCTTCGACGGTCAGTTCCATGGCGGCTCGCGTTTCATCGACTCAGCTCCACTGCGGCATCAAGAGCCGGCTCAGAGACGGACAAAGGCCATGCGACCCTCGCCATAGCCCGGCACGGACAGACGGTAATCGCTGCGCCCGGCGTCGCGCTCCATCAGGCTGCGCAGCTTGTCAAAGGGCTTGGCGACCAGATTGACCACTTTCAGCGAGACCGGCCCCGTGCCCGGTTCACGCATCAGGATCCCAGCGGCAGAGCGCAGGAACAGATCGGCCTGCTTCATCATTTCGGGCGTTGGCACACCCGACTGCAAAGCGGCCCGCACCGGCGGCGGCTGCAACTGCGCGCCACCGCCGCCCAGGATGCAGCAGGCATTGACGTCGAGGATGCCCAGGGCATGTGGGGTCTTCTGACCATCGGCCACATACATGGCCAGGTCATGGGGCAGCTTCAAGTCATCGAGACCCTGGCCGGGCGCGGGAATCAAACGGAATGGAATCTCGCGCATCTGTGACTTGATCAGCCGATTCAAAGCCTCGGCCGATTCGAGCGCCGGCGCCGGGCCTTTCAAGGCCTCGCGGCAGGAAGCCAAGGCCGCCTGCACCTCGCGCAACAGGTCTTCGTCCTTAAAAGGCTTGTTGATGACGAAGATGGCGCCGTTGCTGCGCGCCTGGGACAGATGACGCTCGGCCGTCTCGGTGGTGACGAAGCCGACCTTGATCTCGTGGCGGCCAATCTGACGCAGGGTCTGCAGCATCTCCAAGCCACCGACCTTGGGCATATGCCAGTCCGAGATCACCAGATCGGGCTCGAAGCTGGTGACCAGGCGCAAGGCCTGCTCGCCGTCCATGGCCAGCTCAAATTGCAATGGTCCCAGGGATGCCGCCTGCAGCACACGCTGGATGATGGCCTGGATGGCTCGGCTGTCGTCGACGATCAGGACACGCAGTGGGGCTAGGTTGGCTGTTTGCATGGTCTTGTTACTCGCGGCAGAAGCTGTCATCCAGATGGATGTCGGTCAGCATGACGACCAGACGCCGGGGCTGGTCGCTCAATTCGAAAAGGGCGCGGCGTTCACCGCGGTGGCTGAGATCCGGCCAGCGGCTGAGTTCCAGGGGTTGGGGCAGGCCCAGATTGGCCAGGCTGGAATCGTCCAGGCATTCCATCAGGCTGGCGCTGAGGATGTTGCACAACTCGGCTCCGGCGTCCTGCAAGTCGGCGGCGCTGAGCTGCTCAGGAGGCAGGCCGAACATGGCGGCCGCCAAGGCCTGACTCTCAGCGGCGCCCAGGAGCAGCAGCACGATGGCGCGCGGGTGACTGCTGAAGCCGGTGACGCAGTCGGTGATGGGCAGCATGAAGCAGGCATCGTCGGCTCGGGGAGCCGGCGGATCAGAGCTGGGGGCAAAGGCACAGCTCTGCCCGGTCAGACCCGACCAGGCACGTGCCAGATTGCTCAGAACCACCCCTTCTTGCACTCGAAAACCTCCAAGACTGGGAGCTCAGTGTCCCCGGCTTTGGACGGCCGACAAGCTCGGAGCAAGCGGCACAAGACCGGCCATCTCATCGCAAATGCCACAGCAGCCACGGCGCACACTCGCTCCACAGCCGCTGTGGACAAGTCCGTGCACAGCCTGCGCATGCACGCTGCAAGTGATTGATTTCACGAAAACTTTGCTGGTTTGCTGCAAAAACTGGCAGCGGCGCCGCAAGCGGCCCGGCCACCGGGCCGGATAATCCCGGGTTCGCTGCGCCCCACCGACATGCATAGAACCATCTTCACCACCCCCGTCGTCAACACCTTGTTGCGCCGCTTCTCGCTCGCGTTCCTGAGGTGGCGCGGCTGGACGGTTTCAGGCAGCTTGCCGGCCGAACATCCCAAATGCGTGCTGATCGCCGCCCCCCACACCAGCAACTGGGATCTGCCCTACACGCTGATGGTGGCGTTCTCGCTGCGCCTGAATGTCTACTGGATGGGCAAGCAGCAGATCTTCCGCTGGCCCTTCGGCCCGGTGATGCGCTGGCTGGGCGGCATCAGCGTGAACCGAGAGCAGTCCAGCAATCTGGTGGCCGCTTCAGCCGCCGCACTGGTGGCCGCGGATGGACCGGTGCAGCTGATCGTTCCGCCCGAGGGCACGCGCAGCAAGACCCGCTATTGGAAAACCGGTTTCTACTGGATCGCCCACACCGCGAAAATGCCCATCGTGATGGCCTATATGGACTACGAGCGCAAGCTCAGCGGCCTCGGGCCAACCTTTGTGCCGAGCGGCGACATCGAGGCCGATATGGTCAAGATCAAGGCCTTTTACGCCCAGTTCAAAGGCAAGAACGCCTCGCAGTTCGATCACCAATGAGCGAACACCACGACAGCGCCACGCCGCCAGCCCCGCCCGCCAAGAAACCCAAAGACCCCCTGCACGGCATCACCCTAGAAGCCATGGTGACCGAGCTGGCGCATTACTTCGGCTGGCGCGAACTGGGCGAACAAATCGCCATCCGCTGCTTCCAGCAAGACCCCAGCGTCGCCTCCAGCCTCAAGTTCCTGCGCAAGACACCGTGGGCACGTGCCAAGGTGGAAAGCCTCTATCTGTTCATGAAGCGTGAGCAAGCGCGCAAGCGCTAGCGACCAAGGGGCGGCGTGCGGCTCGAAGCAGCCTTCATGTTTCCCTCGTGAGGCCCTGCAGTCCGGGCCACCGCCGGGCTCATGGTTCCGGGGGCGGCCCACGCGGGCCGGCTGCCTTGCGCTGCTCGAGCCTCGGGGCTGGCGCTTAAGCCAATGACCTCGTTCACTCACCGCGTTCGTTCCGTTCAGACAGACGCGCCAAGTCAGAGCTTGAAGCGCGAGGGTACGCGCGCGCCCCGAGCCGCTGCGCTGCTCAGCCCTTCACAAATCGCCCAGCGGCGGGCCGAGCCGCCGCAGCGCGGCAAACCAGGCCATCGAACTTCCGCTCAGTGCCGTGAGCCGCCGCAGCTAGTCCCAGCGAATTCAGCGCTTGATGCGGCTGATCTTGGTGCCTTCGATGCTGAGGCTGGCCATCAGGCCTTGCTGGTCGGTGATGAAGGCGTAGGCATCGTCCTTCAAGGTGGAGGTGCTCAGGTTCTTGGCAACGCCTTCGTTGACCAGCACCAAGCTGGGCCCGACCCCAAATTCCCAGCCATTGGACTTGGCCAGATAGCGCACCGCCTTGTCGCTCATCAGGAACACGACATAGGCATACGACTCGGCGCCGGCTTGCCAACCCCAGGAGGCGGACACCGAGTTGTAGTACTCGCTGACGGCGCCGTTCTTCATCAGCACGCCTTCGCCGTAGCTGCCGCCAAAGACCAGGCCGGCCTTGACGATCTTGGGGAAGACCAGCACGGCGCGCGCCTTCTTGGAAATGGTCTCGGCCACAGGGTTGCTTTTGTACAGGGCGGCCAGGGCTTGCTGGGCGTCCTTGTTCAGGTCTTCGGCGCTGGCCGCCATGGCGGACATGGGCGACAGCCCGGCCAGCACGCTGAGGCTGGCCGTCAGCAACAGGCTGCTGAGACGCAAGAAGGGGCGACGGGTGTTGGGGGATTGCGAGTGGGTCATGTCAGGCCTTGAGTTGGCGGCGGCGCGGCAGGGGCACCGTCACGCTGCTTTGTAGATCGGAAGGCCGGGCGGGTCTGTTCGCTATCGAACGCACAATCGTGGGTTTCGACTTGAGGTGCGCATGCCCTCAGCTCGCATTTCTGCGCTGTCTGTCTTGCTTTCCGAATGAGCCCTCTTGCCCTCGCCCTGGTTCTTGCCGCCGCCCTTTGCCACGCCAGCTGGAACCTGATTGCCAAGCGCAGCGGCGGCAGTGGCAATGAGTTCGTGTTGATGAGCTCCATCCTGGTCGGCCTGG
Organism: Paucibacter sp. DJ2R-2; assembly: GCF_025717675.1. Lineage (GTDB taxonomy): Bacteria > Pseudomonadota > Gammaproteobacteria > Burkholderiales > Burkholderiaceae_C > Paucibacter_A. The sequence continues at coordinate 495,288 of NZ_JAJIRT010000001.1, read as the reverse complement.
TTTGGGCGCCGGTGGTGGCCTGGACGGGCGTGCAGGGCGTGGCCGCCTGGGGTTGGGTGGAGTGGACGGTGCTGGCCGTCAGTGCGGCCGTCCATGTGCTGTACTTCCGCTGTCTGCTGCATGGCTATGCGGTGTCTGAGCTGACCGTGGTCTACCCGCTGGCGCGCGGCAGTGGGCCTTTGTTGAGTTCGGTGGCCGCGGTCTTCGTGCTTGGAGAGAGTCTGAGCTGGTTGGGCGCGGCCGGCGCCCTGGCCGTGGTCGCGGGTGTGTTCCTGATCGCAGGCGGGCCGGGCTTGCTGCGCCAGCTGCTGGGGCGGGGCGAGTCCGGGGACTTGAGCGAGTCGCGCGCCTTTGTGCGCCAGCGTCTGCATCGAGGTCTGTTCTGGGGTGCGCTGACCGGCGTCTTCATCGCCACTTACACGGTGATCGATGGCTATGCGGTCAAGGTGCTGCTGATCTCGCCCATCCTGGTTGATTACGTGGGCAATGTGCTGCGCATCCCGGTCATGGGCCCGTTTGCCTTGCGCGACCCGGCGCGTTTCAAGGCCGTCTGGCGTGCGCAGTGGAAGCCTGCTCTGGCCATCGCCGTGCTCGGGCCGAGCAGCTACATCATGGTGCTCTACGCCATGCAGCTGGCGCCGCTCAGCCATGTGGCGCCGGCCCGCGAAGTGTCCATGCTGTTTGCCGCCCTGGCCGGCGGCAGCCTGCTGGGCGAAGGTGACCGATGGTTGCGCTTGCTGGGGGCTGCGGCCATCGCGCTGGGCGTGGCGGGGTTGGCTTTGGGCTGAGCCTTCCGTGTTTTCAGGGCGCTGTGCGCGCGGACCGGTGCTAAAGTCGCCCGAACAGGGAACCTCCCGCCAAAGCAGCTGGCACAGGCTGCTAGGGTGAAAAAGACAGGGCGAGCGCCTCATGGAGCGTTCGCGGCCATCGATGGACACGGTCTGCTCTCGTCGCCAGGTCTGTGCGCTCGCAGCGCTGCCCTTGCTTCCGTCGCCCCCGGCGCAGGCTGGGCAGAGTCCGAACGAGGCGTCCGCTGCCGGCGCTCCAACTGCGATAGAAGCTCCGGCTTTGAGCTGGGTGGCCGGTGACCTGCCGCCGTTTGCCTGGCAGGGCCAGCAAGGCCCCGAGGGCTATGCCTATGACCTGGCCCGGCTGATGGCGGAGCGTCTGGGCCGCCGTGATTCCGTGGTCTTCTTTCCGTGGGCGCGGGCCGTACGCATGGTGGAGCTTGGCGAGGCCGGCGGCGTCTTTCCCCTGGCGCGCACACCCGACCGCGAGCACAAGTTCCGCTGGCTGATCTTGCTCATGCATGTCAGCTACAGCTTTGTCGGCCGCGCCGACGAGCGCGTGCGGGGCCTGGCTGCATTGCGTACCGCTCGCATCGGTGTGCTGCGCGGCTCGCCCATCATTCGCAACCTACAGGCCGAGCGCTTCAGCCACATCATCGAAGCCAAAGACTACCGCGACCTCCTGCGCATGTTGCGCGGCGGCATGCTGACGGCCATCTATGCTGGCGCGCCCATGCTCAATGCGGCCATCGAACTGAATGGCTATTTGCGCAGCGAGTTCCTGACCCTGGCAAGCCTGGGCGAAGCCGATCTGTACATGGGCGTCTCCCTGCGCATGGCCGAGGCCGAGGTCGAGCGCTGGCTCTGGGCCTACCAGCAGCTGGTGGCTGATGGCAGCGTCGCCCGCCTGCATCAGCGTTATCTCAAGTAGGGGTCTGCGCCCGGCCCCGGCAGGTCGGCTTTGCGCTATGGTCAGTGCATCGCTCGTGCCACGCCATGTGCTCTTGCCGCCACGCTCTCCGATCATGAACTGCCTCGCTCGCCCTCGATCGGCGCGGATTCATGTCGCGCTCCTCCTTCTGCTGCTCTTGTTCAGCATGAGCGCAGCGTGGGGCGCGGGCTGCCGTCACGCCTTGCGCATCACTCGCGCAAGCTGGCCGCCCTACCTCGTTTATCAGGAGGGCGGGACGCACAGCGGCATGGATTTTGAAATCCTGCAAGCGCTGATGAATGAGACCGGTTGCCGCCTGCAATGGGTGGACCCTTTGCCGCGGCGGCGGCGCATTCTGCAGCTGCAGGAGGGTGAGATCGACTTGATCCTGGCCGCCACCCCCAGGCACCCGCCCGCGCCTGGCGTGCGCTACACCCGGACCTACCGCGACGAGGTCTTGGGCGTGCTGGCCCTGCGCAGCCTGCAAGGCCGCGAGCTGCCCGCACCGGCGGCGCGCCTGAGCAGCTTCGAGGATGTGCTGCGCACGCGCACGCCTTTGCTGGTGCTCAATGCCGGGCGGCTGGGGCCGGATTTCGAGCCCTGGCGCGCGCCGCTGCGTGAGGCCGGGCTGCTGGAACCGTTCGAGACCCATGGCAAGGGCGTGGCCATGCTGCAGCGTCAGCGTGCGCTTCTGATCCTGGGGGATGTGGCTTCGCTGCTGGACTTGGCCCGGCAGCAGGACATGGTGCTGCAGCTCATGCCCTTTGGCATGGTGCGCGCCCCGGTGGCCTTCATGCTGAGCGGAAAAAGCGTCAACGAGGCGGAGGCGCAGCTGCTCGACCAGGCCTTGGGGCGCTTGGAGGCGCGCGGCGTGTTACGCGAGATTCGGCGCCGCTACGGTCTCGATTGAAGTGCTGCGCTGGCCCGTAGTCAGGGCGCCGCGTTCTGCACCGGCAGGCCTTCAGCTTCCCACTCGGGCAGACCACCGCGCAGCCAATGCACCTTCTTGAAGCCCTTTTGCTGGGCCACGCGCGCGGCCTTGTAGGACTTCCAGCACTCCGCGCCATTGCAGGCAAAGATGACGGCGCGGTTGGTGTCCAGTTTGTCGATCTTGCCCAGGGCGCTGAAATCGTCCTGCGCGGCGTTGAAGGCGATGTCCTTGAGGCTCTTCTCCACATAGGGGGCCCAGACGGCGCCAGGGATGTGGCGCGTCGCGAACTCCTTCTCGGTGCGCGTGTCGATCAGCAAGGCCCCCTGGGCCTGCAGCTTTTGCGCATCGCGTGCGCTGACGCGGGTCACGCCGGGCAGGGCCGTGGGCGTGAACAGGCCAAGCTCGGAGACACGCTTGTACTCGCCGGCTTCGGGCTTGAACTTGGTCGGCGGCAAGCCGACGCCGGCCGGCGGCGCCGCAAACCAGGCGCTCAGGCGCGCGCGCACATCGGCCGGCAGGTCTTTCTTGATCACCACCGACAGACCGGCCGGCACTGGGTCGGTCTTGGCCAGCACGCGTCCGACGGTGGGGTTCAGCGCCGACCATTCCGCCCAGTCGCCGGCGGTCACCACCGTGGCATCGGCCGCACCGAGCAGCAGGGCGGTCAGGCCGGCTTGCGGAAAGCGTTCGTGCTGGACCTTCATGTCCTGCATGGACAGCCCGCCCTGGTTGAGCAGGCCGCGGGCCATATAGGTGTAAATGGAATCCTGCTGCGGCAGGTAGATGCGCCGGGTCTTGAGTGCGGGGATGTCGGCAAAGTCTTTGCGCACGACCAGCAGATAGGGTTCGGACGCCTGGCTCGCGCCGACCAGCTCGTAGCCGCGGTGCAAGGCCGAGGCGGCGACCTGGGCCGGGCCGATGAAGATGTCGAAACCCGAGCTGCGGGTGGCGCGCATGACGTCGGCCAGGTCTTCGCTGGCGCTGGCCGCCACCGGCTGGGCTGCGGCCCGGCTCAGGGCTGAGTCCAGGGCGCTGAAGTAGATGTTGTAGGAGGCCTTTTTGGCCGTGGGTTCCACGGCCACCACCGCGCTCAGGCCGGCCTGGGCTGTGGCGCTGGCGCAGGCGATCAGCCAGAGGCTGTGGCGGAGGAGTTTCGGAAGTTGGGTCAAGGTCAGCATCGGGCAATCTCTTTCAGGTGCCGCCGGCCCGGGATCTATGCCTCGGGGTGGGCAGAAGGGCGGTCATCGCCCCTCCCGAAGGCAACAACCTGGCCGCGGGTACGTTGCCCGCAGGCGCAAGTGTGCCCGGAAATCATGTCGTCATAGAGAAGGCGGCAGAATGCGCCTGCCGGGCCCTAGGCAATGTCCTGAGTGGCTGGCCCGGCCGGCGCATGCAGAATGCGCCTCAGCCCTGCAGCGAGTGCCTGCACCCCCACAAAACTCGGGAGAACCGAACGATGAAACAAGCCAAGCCTAACCCCATCGCACGACGCCAGTGGCTGACTGGCACGGCCTCCGCCCTCGGCGCTGTGGGCCTGGGCAGCTGGGCCGGTTCGGCCTCGGCCCAGACCGCTGCGGCACCGGCCGCCAATGCAGCGCCTGCTGCTCCCGCTGCAGCCCCCAAGGCCTTGCCCGCCTACGCTGCCTGGAAGAATCCGGCCGACCTGATCGTGCACAGCAGCAGCACCCTGGAAACCCGCCGTGCCGCCTTCGGCACCAGCGTGTTGACGCCGGGCTCGCAGCTCTATGTCCGCAACAACCTGCCAGCGCCCGACGCCGCCATCCTGGCCGACCGCGACGCCTGGACCCTGTCCGTCGAGGGCGTCAAGCAGCCGCGCAGCCTGCGCCTGGCCGAGCTCAAGACCCTGGGTCTGGAGACGGTGGCGACGGTGCTGCAATGCTCGGGCAATGGCCGCGGCTTTTTCCCCAGCAAGCCCAGCGGCACCCCGTGGACCGTCGGCGCCGCCGGCTGCGTGCTGTGGAGCGGCGTGCCGCTGCGCAATGTCGTGCAGGCCCTGGGCGGCCTGGAAGACGGCATGCTGCACATCACCGGCACGGGCGGTGAGAAGTTGCCTGAGGGCGTGGACCCCTTGACGGTCATGGTCGAGCGCTCGGTGCCCATCAAGGCCCTGGGTGACGCGCTGCTGGCCTGGGAAATGAACGGCGAGCCGCTGAGCCTGGCCCATGGCGGCCCCTTGCGCCTCATCGTGCCCGGCTACCAGGGCGTCAACAACATCAAGTACATCAAGCGCCTGGCCTTCACGACGGTCGAATCCAAGGCTCGCATCATGTCGCACGGCTACCGCATGACGCCGGTCGGCGCCAAGGCCGCGCCTGACCAGGCCTCGGTGCTGGAGATGGGCGTCAAGTCCTGGATCAACGGCCCGCTGCCCGAGGCTGGCCCGCTCAAGGAAGGCCTGGTGCAAATCCACGGCGTCGCCTTTGGCGGCACGCAGGCGATCAAGGGTGTCGAGGTGTCGCTGGACGGTGGTAAGAACTGGTACCCCGCTCGCCTGGTCGGCCCCGATCTGGGTCGCTTTGCCTGGCGCCAGTTCGTGCTCTCGGTGCGCCTGCCCTCCGGCAACTACACCCTGGCCAGCCGTGCCACCGATGACCAGGGCCTGGTCCAGCCCGAGCAGCGCGAGGAGAACCTCAGCGGCTACAACAACAACAGCTGGCGCGACCATGCGGTCACGATCACGGTGGCCTGAGTTGCGCCGCTGGTTGTTGATGGTGGCCGGATTGGCCGCCGCGCCGCTGACGCTGGCCGCCGATGAGGCCCAGCAGCTGGCCCGAGGCAAGCTGCTGTTCACGCAGACCCAGCCGGCCTGCGCCGTCTGCCACACCTTGGCGGCGGCCGGTTCGGAAGGGCAGGTCGGGCCGGTGCTGGACGAGCTCAAGCCCGATGCCGATCGGGTGCGCAAGGTCTTGCGGGCCGGCTTGGGCGCCATGCCCAGCTTTGCCGACAAGCTCAGTGCCGCTGATATCGATGCCTTGGCCGTCTTCGTCGCCCGCTCCACCGGCGCCGCCCCGGCCCAGCCGGCAAAGTAGGCCGCAAAGCAAGCAGCGGCCGCGCTGTTCGCCAGCGCACGGTTGCAGAAGCCCGGCCTGCCTAGACTGAAGTGACACGCACCCCAGCCGATTGCGCGGCAGGCGGTGTGACTTCAAGCTTCAGCGGAGGGCCTCGGCCATGTTCAACAGTCTCAAACAGCTGCTCGGCGCCACGGTGATGGCCCGCGACGGTGCCATCGGCGAGGTCAAACAAGCCTATTTCGATGACGAGGCCTGGACCATCCGCTACCTGGTGGTCAACACCGGCAGCTGGTTGTCCGGCCGCGAGGTGCTGATCTCACCCCATGCCGTGGTGCAGCCCCTGGGCAGCGGCAAGCTGCTCGATGTCTGCCTGAGCCGGCGCCAGGTGGAACTGAGCCCGCCCGTGGACACCCACCTGCCGGTGTCGCGCCAGCATGAGCGCGACTACATCGGCTATTACGCCTTGCCGGCCTATTGGGGCGGTTCGGCGCTGTGGGGCATGGAGGCCTTGCCGCTCTGGCCGCCGGCCTTGCCCCAGGGCGTGGAGAGCGAGCAAGACGCCGCGCTGCGTGCCCGCCACACGCCCACTGAAGACCAGCATCTGCGCAGCAGCGCGGAAGTGACGGGTTACGACATCCAGGCCAGCGACGACAGCATCGGCCATGTCCAGGATTTCATCTTCGACGCCGAGTCCTGGGCCATACGCTATCTGGTGGTGGACACGCGCAACTGGTGGCCCGGTGGCAAGAAGGTGCTGCTCTCGACGCGCTGGATCGACAGCATCGACTGGGCCGACCGCGAGGTGCTGACCTCGCTGACGCGCGCCCAGGTCAAGCAGAGTCCGGCCTACGAGCCGGCGTCAGAGCTGCTGCGCAGCGACGAGCAGCGCCTGCACGACGCCTATGACCGGCGCGGCTACTGGCTCTGAGGCGGCGATACTGCGGGCTGTTCGATGCCCGCGAGAGCTTTGCCCATGAAATTCGCCATCCTGTGGGCCGCTGCTGGCCTGGCCTTGCTGCCCCTGCCGGCCCGAGCCGCGGCGGATCTGGTCTTCCTGGTGCGCCATGCCGAGCGGGCGGCCGAACCGGCCGGCGACCCCGGCTTGACGAGCGCCGGCGCAGCGCGTGCCCAGGCATTGGCCCAGGCCTTGGCCGATGCGGGCCTGAAGCAGATCATCACCACCCAATTCCGGCGCAGCCAGGAAACGGCGGCGCCGCTGGCGCAGCAGCTGCAACTGCCACCGCGGGTTCTGGCTGCCCGGCGCGGCGAGGCCGAGGCCCATCTGCGCGAGATTCGTGAGGCCGTGCTGCACCAGGACGGTGGCGCGCTGCTGATCGTCGGCCACAGCAATACCGTGCCGGCCATCATCGCGGCCCTGGGCGGGCAACGTCTGCCGGATCTGTGCGAAAGCAGCTACCAGCACCTCTTTGTGCTGCGGCTCCCGGCGCAGCCTGGCGTGCCGGCCAGCCTGGCACGGCTGCGCTATGGCGAGCCCAGCCCGGCCGCAGAGGCGGCCTGTCTTTGATTGGAAGAGTCTGCTGGCTTACTTGCCGACCGAGGGCGTGCGCGGCAGGCGCGGGCCCTTGATGCTGGGGCGGCCAGCGGCGGTGGGGTAGGCGGCCATCACACGGGTCGGGTCGACCGTGTTCAGGTAGGCCGCGTACTGGCGCTCGGTGCAGTCCAGGCTCTGGCCGGCCACATGCTCGCCCTTGTACTGACCCTTGTGATAAACGAAGACGTACTCGTTGCTGTCGGCCGTGCGGGCCGCGTCCTGCTGGGCGTAGCCGGCGCTGTACTTCTGGGCGCATTCGCCGCGCAAGGCCTTGCCTTCGCCGCTTTCTTCCGTGCTGCCGCTCGCGGCTTGGGCCAGTGAGGACAGGGCGATCAGGCTCAGGGCGATGAGGGTGGATTTCATGATGTTCCTTGGAAAATGGGGCTGCGCCCGAAACGCGGCGGGCTGAAACTGCTTGGCGCTCGACATGCGCATCGGCAGTCTCATGTGGTGCCGCCAGCTTAGTCCGCCCGAGTCCGCTTGACCAGCCCGTGGCTGCGGGGCTGGTTTTCCCGGGCGCGTGACAGACTTCACGGCGCGGGAGGGGCGCCAAGCGAATGCGCACTGCGCGCAGTGCGGGCAGGCCCCAGGTGAGCGGCCCCTGGGGCTTGCTACATTTCAGCCTGCCCCGCGCTGCTGCCTTTCATGTTCCGACTCCCCGCACTTGCCTCTGCCGCACCCGTCCGAACGCCCGGCTCCGCCTGGCCGCTGCGGCAGTTGCCGCCCACGCGCATGCAGCAATGCCTGACCCTGGCCTTGTTGCTGCACGTGCTGTTGGTGCTGGTCTTCGGCAACACCCAGGGCGGCACGGCCCGCGAGGGTGAAGGGGTGTGGGGGCGCATCAACGTCACCCTGCGCGGGCCGCGTCTCGAAACCGGTTCCGGCGAGCCCGGCGCCACTGGCCCGCAGCAGACCGGCCCGGTGGGCCAGGCCCGCCAGGCCCGGCATGGCGGCACTGTGCGGCCCGAACAGCCGCGCGAGGCCGGCCCGGGCGCAGCGCGTCTGGGTGATTGGAACCCCACGCCGGCCGCGCAGCCGGTGGAGCAAAGCGGGCAAGATCAGGCCCGCCCGACGGAGGCCAGTACCGCGACCCCCAAGACCACCCCCGTGCCTCAGTCAGAGCCGCTGCCGGAGCCGATGGCTCTGCCCACGCCTGAGCCCATTCCCTTGCCCGAGCCGATGACGCCCCGCGCTTTGGCCCGATTGCAGGACGCCGCAGCGCCTGTGAGCCGGGCGCGTGCCGAGGCCATCCCGCTGAACAGCGCGGCAGCCGCAGCGATCGCCAGCCTGCCCGCTCAAGCGCCCGTGGCCTATGTCCCACCGGTGCAGACACGCAGCCTGCCGGTCGCCAGCAGCCTGAATCGCGCCACGGCGCAGGACCTGAGCGCCCCCAAAGCCCTGCCGGCCCAGGCTCAGGCGGTCCAGCCCTTGCCGGCTTTCGAGCCGGTGACAGCGCCGATCCGCGAGCGCCAGTTGGCCGTGCCCAGCCGGCCGGCGCTGACGCCGCTGCCCAAATCCGAGGCTTTGTCGCCCTTGCCGCAGCAACGCGCGCCAGTGGAGGCGGCCGCCGCGCTGCCGCAACTGCCGGTGGCACCGCTGAGCAGCCCCAGCATCGGCAGCGTGCCCAGCACGGCGATCAGCGAAACCAAGACTGAGGCGCCAGCGGCGGCGGCCCCCGCGGTACAGAGCAGCCCTCAAGCCGCCGACAGCGCGCCGGCCCGAAGCCCGGACGCCGGGGCGCAGACCCAGGCCAAGCCGAGCGCCAGCCAGAACAATCCGGTCAAGGCCCCGCCCGCCCCATCGAATGGCAGCAATGCCAGCCCCAACAGCCAGCCCACGGCCGTACCTTCATCCTCAAGCCGCCCCGGTCAGGGGGCGCCCGATGCGGGGGCGCAGCTGGGTCATGATGTGGCCACGCCAGCGTCCACGCCGCCGGATGCGCCGCGCCTCAACCTCAATCTGCCCCGTGATATGCGGGGCGGGGCGCTGCCATCGCGCGGCAGCTCGGGTCTGCTGAATCTGGTGCCGCCGCCGCCCGAGCGCAAATCCAAGCTGGAAGAAAGCATGGAGGCGGCCGGCAAAAAGGACTGCCGCAAGGCCTATGGCGAGCAGCTGGGCTTGCTGGCGGCGATCCCTCTGGCCCTGGACGCCGCGCGCAAGAACGGCTGCAAGTGGTGAGGCGCGTTCGTGCAGAGGCTCAGGTCTTTTGCGCAAACAAGGTCTGGATGCATTCGACCAGCTGAATCGGGCCAAAGGGCTTGGCCATGAACAAATCGGCGCCCACGTCTTCCAGTTGCTGACGCACCTGGTCACGCGGCTTGGCGCTGACCAGCAGCACCTTGGGCGCCACCGCGCCGTCGCCGGCCTGTTGTTTGATGCGCCGGCAGGCTTCCAGTCCGTCGAATTCGCCCGGCATCATGATGTCCATCAGAACCAGATCGGGCTTCAGGCTGCGGGCGATCTCAACCGCCGTCACGCCGTCGATGGCCTCATGGATCTCGAAGCTCTGCGCCAGGTCCAGCGTGGCGTGCAGCAGGGCTCGGATGTCGGGGTTGTCATCAACGATCAGAATCTTTTTCATTGCGTGATTCCAGCGAGCCGCTTACGGCGTTGCCCGACAGTACTCCATCTCAAGGCCCTCCGGCAATGAGCGCTTGCCTGGGCTCCCCGTGGTCGGGCTGTTGCTGTTTCTTCTGACCTACAAAGGCGCCGCTTGGTTCAGGCGCAAGTCCTGCGCCTGCCGCTGGATGGCGGCCCGTTCGGCCTCGTCCAGCTGCTTGGCATTGCGCACTTGCATCACCATGCGTGGATTGCCGGCCAACAGGGTTTCGTGGCGAATCAGGAAATCCCAGTACAAGGTGCTGAAGGGGCAAGCCCTGACCCCCGTGCGCTCGCCCGGGTCGTAGCGACAGCGCTTGCAGTAGCTGCCGCTGCTCATGCGCTGGATGTACTTGCCGCTGGCGATATAGGGTTTGCTGGCCAGCAGGCCGCCATCGATGAACTGGCTCATGCCCAGGGTGTTGGGCAGTTCCACCCATTCCACGGCGTCGACATACACGGCCAGATACCAGGCATGGATCTGTTTGGGGGCCACGCCGTAGAGCAGGGAGAACAGCCCCGTCACCATCAGGCGCTGGATGTGGTGCGCATAGCCATGGTCCAGGGTCTGGCGCAGGGCCGCGCTGAGGCAGACCATTTCGGTCTCACCGTTCCAGTACCAGGACGGCAGGTCTTGCTCCGCTTGCAGGCTGTTCTGCTCCAGATAGCCAGGCATCTGCGTCCAATAGATGCCGCGCACATATTCGCGCCAGCCCAGGATCTGCCGGATGAAGCCTTCCACGCAGGCCAGGGGCGCGCGCCCGGCGCGGTATTCGGCCTCGGCCGCGGCCACCACCTCGCGCGGGTTCAACAGCTTCAGATTGAGGGCCGCGGCCAGATGGGAGTGATAGAGCCAGGGCTCATCGGGCCACATCGCATCCTGGTAGCGGCCGAACAGGGGCAGGCGTTCGCTGAGGAATTCGTCCAGTGCTTGCAAGGCCTGTTCGCGCGTGACCGGCCAGGCAAAGCTGTCCAGCCGACCCGGGTGATCGGGCAGCTGGCGCTGGATCAGGGCGATGACCTCACGGGTCAGGGCATCGGGGGCGAACTGGCTGCGGCCCGGCAGAAAGCCGGGGCCGGCGGCACCGAAGGCCTCGCGGTTCTCGGCATCGAAGTTCCACTGCCCGCCCAGCGGGCGGCGGCCATCGTCTTCCATCAGCACGCTGTGTTTTTGCCGCAGCTCGCGGTAGAAGTATTCCAGGCGCAGGCTGCTGCGGCCTTGCGCGTGGGCGGCGAACTCGCGCACGGTGCTGAAGAAATGCCGGTCATCACGCAGCTCCAGCGGCAGGCCGGCCTCGGCCGCCACGGCGCGCAGGGCTTGCAGCACCCGCCAGTCGCCGGGGGCGGTCAGGATCAGGCGCTGCGGCTGCAGCCGGGCGATGGCGGCGCGCAGTTCGCCGGCCAGGCTGCCCTGGTTGTCGGGGTCATCCAGCCAGCGATAGTGCAGCGGCCGGCCCAGGCGGCGCAAGGCCAGGGCGAAGTGGCGCATGGCCGCCAGAAACATCACCGTGCGCGGCTTGGTGGACCAGACATGGGTCGACTCCTCGCGCACCTCGGCCATCCAGACGGCGTCTTGATCTGAGTCAAAGCCATCGAAAGCCGAGGCATCGCTGTTGAGCTGGTCGCCCAGCACCAGGACCAGTTGGCGCAAGTTTGGCTTCATGCCAGTCCGCTGGGGTAAGCCGTCATGTGCAGGGAGTCAAAGTGCGCATGCGCGCAGCATACGCGTTGTGCAGCTGCTGAGCGCAGAAAAAAGCCGGCGCGTGTGGCGCCGGCTTCGGGGCTGGACCGAAATGCCGATCAGCCGGCCTGGATGCGCTGAGCCAAATGGGCCAGGGCTTCTTCCACCTGGTCGACCAGCACCAGGCAGAGGTCACCCGGCTGCAGGCGCGCCAGCGCTGCATCGATGGCGATGAATTCGCCGCGGATCTCTTCGATGTGGCGGGTGCGGCTGGCGCCTTCCAGGCCCTGGCGCAGCAGGGCCAGGACCTCGCCGTCCTCGCGGCCGCGCTGGCAGGCGTCTTGGAACAGGAAGACGTCGTCGAAAGCGCCGCCCAGGATGACGGTCTGCTCGCGGATGTCTTCGTCGCGGCGGTCGCCGGCGCCGCTGATCACCACCGAGCGCTGCTTGGCCGGCAAGGCCTCGACGGCGGCCACCAGGGCGCGCATGGCGTCGGCGTTGTGGCCGTAATCGGCAATCACGGTGGCGCCGCGGTAATCCATGACGTTGAAGCGGCCGGGCGCGTTGTCGGCGTCATTGGCGAAGCTGGCGACGCCGCGGCGGATGGTGTCCCAGTCCAGGCCCACGCCCCAGGCGGCGGCCACCGAGGCCATGGCGTTCTCGACCTGGAATCCGATCGCGCCGCTGCGCGTGATGGGGATGTCGCGCAGCGGGATGTGCTCGCGCCAGCTGCCTTGGGCGGCCACCAGCTGGTCGCCGTCCACATAGACGCAGCGCTTGCCCTGGGCGCGGTGGGTGGCCATCAGCGGATGGTGGCGGTCGGCAGCGAAGAAGATGATCTGGCCCGGGCAGGTGCCGGCCATGTTCGCGACGATGGGGTCGGCCGCATTCAGCACGGCATAACCGTTGGGCGCCACGTTCTGCACGATCACGCGTTTGACCAGGGCCAGCTCTTCCACGGTGTTGAGGAAGTTCATGCCCAGGTGGTCGCCGGCGCCGAGGTTGGTGACGACGGCCACCTGGCAGCGGTCAAAGCCCAGGCCTTCGCGCAAGATGCCGCCCCGCGCAGTTTCGAACACGGCTGCTTCCACATCGGGGTGCATCAGCACATTGCGGGCGCTCTTGGGGCCCGAGCAATCGCCGCTGTCGATCTGGCGGCCATCGACGTAGACACCGTCGGTGTTGGTCATGCCGACCTTGAGGCCGCAGGTGGCGAACAGATGGGTGATCAGGCGCGAGGTGGTGGTCTTGCCATTGGTGCCGGTCACGGCGACCACGGGGATGCGTCCGTCCTCGCTCTTGTGTCCATGGCCGTAGAGATGGGCAATGATGGCCTCGCCGACATTGCGGCCCTTGCCGTAGGACGGCGAGAGGTGCATGCGCAAGCCTGGCGCGGCGTTCACTTCGACGATGCCGCCATTGATCTCTTCCAGCGGGCGCAGCACGCTTTCGGCCACCACGTCGACGCCGCAGACATGAAGGCCCACGACTTGAGCGGCGGCGATGGCGCGCGCTGCCACGTCCGGATGCACGTCATCGGTCACGTCGGTGGCGGTGCCGCCGGTGGACAGATTGGCGTTGTTGCGCAGGATCACGCGCTGGCCTTTTTCCGGCACCGAATCCGGGGTCAGGTCTTGCTGGGTCAGACGCGCCACGGCGATGTCGTCGAAGCGGATCTTGGTCAGCGAGGTGGCGTGGCCATCGCCGCGCTTGGGGTCGGCATTGACCTTGTCGACCAGTTGCTTGACGGTCAGCTGACCGTCGCCGATGACATGCGGTGGGTCGCGGCGGGCGGCGGCGACCAGTTTGTCGCCGACCACCAGCAGGCGGTAATCGCTGCCGGGCAGGAATTTCTCGACCATGACCTGGCCGATTTCATCAGCGGCCTTGTAGGCGATTTCCATGTGCTCGCGTGTGACCACATTGACGGTCACGCCCTTGCCCTGGTTGCCGTCCTGCGGCTTGACGACGACGGGCAGGCCGATTTCCAGCGCGGCATCCCAGGCGTCATCGATGGAGCTGACCGGGCGGCCGGTCGGCACCGGCACCCCGGCCGAGAGCAGCAGGCGCTTGCAGAGGTCTTTGTCCTGGGCGATCGATTCGCTGACGGCGCTGGTCGCGTCCACTTCAGCGGCCCAGATGCGGCGCTGCTTGGCGCCCCAGCCGAACTGCACCAGGCTGCCCTGGGTCAGGCGGCGGTAGGGCACACCGCGCGCCACGGCCGCGTTGACGATGGAACCGGTCGAGGGGCCCAGGCGCACGTCTTCGTCCAGATCCTGCAAGGCCTTGAGCACGGCATCGGCATCGAAGCTGCCGCCATCACGCGCCGCTTCCACCAGCTTGCACGCAGCCTCGAAGGCCATGCGGCCGACGTCTTCTTCGCTGTACTCGATGACCACCTGGTAGCTGCCGGGCTCGGAGGTGATGTGGGTGTGGCTGAAGGTCACCGGGCAGCCGGCTTGGGCTTGCAGGGCCAGGGTGGCCTGCTCCAGCACATGGGCCAGGCTGATGGGCGTGCGTTGGGCGCTGGCGGGGCGCAGGGCGCCAATGCTGGGGAAGAGGGCGCGCAGCCGGGCCTCGAATTCAGGCATGTCGGCGATCGACTGCTCGGCCGGTGTGCAATGCACGACCGCTTCGATGGCCGTGTGGCGGCTCCACATATTGGGGCCGCGCAATGCGCGTGTACGGGAAACTTCCATGGTGCTGGTTCCAGGGCTTTGGAGAGTGTGGGGTGCGTCGAGCCGAGCGTGCGGTGCTCGCTCAGGCCTGCAGTTCAAGTACGAAGGTATCCAGTCCGGCCGAGATCAGCTCGGGCGGAATGCCCACGGCCCAGGCCGTGGCCACAGCAGCCAGCACGGTGGCGGCGTCGACCTCGGCGCCAGCGCCGGCCGGGCTGGCGGCAAAGCGGCGCAGCAGGGCGTCGACATTGGCGCCCACGGTCTCCGAGTGCCCCTGAGCCAGCACTGCCGCACCGCCTTGCAGGAAGACGGCACGGCCGCCCTGCTCGCGGTGGTTGCTCAGGGCTTCGGCGCTGCCGTCCAGGCCGTAGAGCACGACGTCGCCGTCGCTCAGCTCGACCATGTCCAGCAGGCGCGCCACATCGGCGTTGAGCACGGCCGCACCTTCGGACAGGACCACATCGATCTGCGTGCGCAAGACCTTGTAGAGCTGGTCTTCGCTGTGCACATCGAACTCGGCCAGGCCTTCGATGCCGCCCATATCGGTGACCACACCGACCTGGCAGCGGTCATAGGCCAGGCCGTCGCGCAGCACGCTGGCGGCGCTGTTCTCGATCACCACGGCATCGACGCCGCGGTTCATCAGCAGGCGGTGGGCGGCGTCCCAGCGGGCGCTGTTCTTGCGCTCGACGCGGCGCGTGCCCAGGAACAAGCCGTCACGACAGGCCAGGCCGACATGGCGGCCATTCAAGTGCAAGAGCCAGGCGACCAGACGGCTGATGGTGTGGCTGCCGCGCGAGCCGGCCACGCCGATCACGGGGATGCGGCCGGTCTCGTCCTCGGCGAACAGGTGGTCGATGATGGCCTGACCGACCGGCTGCGGGCTGCCCGCGGCCGGCTTCAGGTGCATCAGCAGGCCCGGGCCGGCATTGACCTCGACGATGGCGCCGCCGGTCTCGGCCATGGGCTTGGAGATGTCTTCGCTGACCAGGTCGACGCCGGCGATGTCCAGGCCGACCACGCGAGCGGCCAGGGCCACGGCATGGGCGACGTCGGGGTGGACCTCGGCCGTGCAGTCGATGGCGACATTGCCATTGCGCTGGATCAGCACCTGCCGGCCGGCGGCCGGCACGGCCTCGGGGGTCAGGCCTTGCCGCTGCAGGTCCAGGATCACCACCGGGTCTTCGCCCAGGGTGATGCGGTTGAGCGGGAAGTCTTCGGTCAGGCCGCGGCGCGGGTCGGTGTTGATCTGGCTGTCGACCAGCTGGCGCACGGTCTGCTGGCCGTCGCCGCTGATCCAGGCGGCTTCGCCGCGCGCGGCGGCCACCACCCGGCCGCCGACCACCAGGATGCGGTGCTCGTTGCCGCGGATGTAGCGCTCGACCAGCACCTCGGAGCCTTCTTCGTCGGCCACCTTGAAGGCGGCTTCCACATCGGCTTGGGTCTGCAGGTCCAGGGTCACGCCGCGGCCATGGTTGCCGTCGCTGGGCTTCACAACCACGGGCAGGCCCAGGTCCTGGGCCACTTCCCAGGCCTCGGCCGGGGTCTTGACGGCCTGGCCTTCGGGCACGGGCACGCCCACGGCCTTGAGCAGGTTCTTGGTCAGGTCCTTGTCACTGGCGATGCCTTCGGCGATCGCGCTGGTCATGTCGGTCTCGGCCGTCCAGATGCGGCGCTGGCGGGCGCCATGGCCCAGCTGCACCAGATTGCCTTCATTCAGGCGGATGTGCGGGATGCGGCGGTCGGTGGCGGCGGCGACGATGGCGGCGGTCGAGGGGCCGAGGTAGGAGTCATCGAGCTCGTCACGCACCCGGGCCACGGCGGCGTTGACGTCAAAGGGCTCGTCGTTGATCGTGGCCATCAAGAGCGCGTGGCCCTCAGCCAGGGCGCTGCGGGCGACTTTTTCGTCCCGGGCGCGGAACACCATGCGGTAGACGCCGGCCTGGCTGGTCGAGCGGGTCTGGCCGAAGCCGGTGGGCATGCCGGCCAGATTGAGCAGCTCGATGACGATGTGCTCCAGGATGTGGCCGCACCAGGTGCCTTCTTCCAGGCGCTGCAGAAAGCCGCCACGCTCGCCCACGCCGCAGTGGTGTTCGACCAGGGCCGGCAGGGCGGCCGTCAGACGCGGGGTGAAGCCTTCCAGCAAATTGCTGGGGAAGGCTTCCAGCTCGCCGAGATCGAGCCAGACTTCCAGCACCGGGCGGTAGGTCCACATATTCGGGCCGCGCAGGTAGTTGATGCGCAGCAGCTGGATGTCGTCTTTGCGGGTCTTGCTCATGGATGGCGGGCCGGGTCAGGGCCGAGTGCTTGGGTCGGGGCAGCAGTGCTGCAGTGTGCGGCAGGCCGCAATTGTGCGCTCAGCGCAGGGCTGTCAGCGGCAAGGGTCGGTGGCGCGTTTCCTGGCTGCAACGCCCGGGCCGGGCCACAGCCTGGCGGCCTGTGTGAGCGAGAATCCAGCTTTGGCCCGGGGCTTCTTCCGTATCTTTCCCCGGGCACAGCCCCGGGCTCCAACAACAATGCACGATCACGCTCACCCCGAATC
The DNA here is from genome assembly GCF_025717675.1 of Paucibacter sp. DJ2R-2. GTDB lineage: Bacteria > Pseudomonadota > Gammaproteobacteria > Burkholderiales > Burkholderiaceae_C > Paucibacter_A. Next base: position 478,555 of record NZ_JAJIRT010000001.1, on the reverse strand, counting down.
CTCTTCTCAGCCCGCGCTGCAGCACCCGGAGTGGGCGGCCATGCTTGCGCGGCTGCGACCTGGAGAGAACGTCAAAGCCCAGCTGGAGGTTGACCTGGATGCCCGCATGCACTTCGCACGCGGCCTCCTGGTCCTGACTTCGGAGCGTTTGCTGGCCTTTGACCCTGCGGAACAGCGCTGGTCGGAGTGGCAGCTGCGCCCCGAGCTGGCCGTGCAAATCCACGACCATGCCGGCGTCGGCAGCCTCGATCTGGTGGACGCCAGCGGCCGGCTGGCCCAGTGGCGCTTCACACTGCAGATCAATCTGCAGGCGCAGCGCTGGCAAGAGGCGTTTGAGAAACGCGACGAACCGCCCAAGACCGAGGTCGAAGAGCTGGAGTTCTGTCCCAGCTGCCAGGCGCCCTTGCCGCCCGAAAGCGAGGAATGCCCCACCTGCGCCCGCGAGCTGCACACGCCGCCCAGCACCTGGGTGCTCTTGCGCCTGAGCCGCTTCGCCAAGCCCTACCAGGGCCAGCTGCTGGCCGGCTTTTTGCTGATGCTGGGCTCCACCGCCGCCACCCTGGTTGGGCCCTACCTCTACCGCCCCTTGATGGACGAGGTGCTGATCCCCTTCCAGCAAGGCCACAAGATTGACCCCTGGCTGGTGGCTTTCTATCTGAGCGGCCTGTTCGGCGCCGGCCTGGTGTCCTGGCTTCTGGGCTGGGCCAAGACTTACATCCTGGCTCTGGCTTCCGAGCGCATCGCTGCCGACCTGCGCACCGCCACCTTCGAGCATCTGCTGAACCTGTCGCTGGAATACTTCGGTAACAAGCGCACCGGCGACCTGATGAGCCGCATCGGCTCGGAAACCGACCGCATCAGCGTCTTCCTGTCCCTGCACGCGCTGGACTTCATCACCGATGTGCTGATGCTGGTGATGATCACGGTGATGATGGTGTCCATCAGCCCTTGGCTGGCCGTGGCGACCTTGCTGCCCTTGCCCTTCATCGCCTGGATGATCCACCTGGTGCGTGACCGCCTGCGCACCGGTTTCGAGAAGATCGACCGTGTCTGGGGCGAGGTCACCAGCGTGCTGGCCGACACCATTCCCGGCATCCGCGTCGTCAAGGCCTTTGCCCAGGAAAAGCGCGAAGCCGCCCGCTTCAAGGACGCCAACCAGAACAACCTCAAGGTCAATGACCGGCTCAACAAGACCTGGAGCCTGTTCGGCCCCACGGTGTCCCTGCTGACCGAAATGGGCTTGTTGGTGGTCTGGGCCTTCGGCATCTATCTGGTGGCCGGTGGCAGCATCACCGTCGGTGTGCTGACCTCCTTCCTGGCCTACATCGGCCGCTTCTACGGCCGCATGGATTCCATGAGCCGCATCGTCTCGGTGACTCAGAAGGCTGCCGCTGGCGCCAAGCGCATCTTCGACATCCTCGACCACCAATCGAATGTGCCGGACCCGGTCAACCCGGTGCCCCTGCAGCGCGTGACCGGTGCCATCCAGATCCAGGACATCGGCTTCCGCTACGGCAACCGTGCCGTCATCCGTGGTCTGAGTCTGGAGATCAAGCCGGGCGAGATGATCGGCCTGGTCGGCCACTCAGGCTCGGGCAAGAGCACCCTGGTCAACCTGATCTGCCGCTTCTACGACGTGACCGAGGGCGGCATCCGCGTCGACGGCGTCGACCTGCGCCGCATTGCCGTGTCCGATTTCCGCCGCCACATCGGCCTGGTGCTGCAAGAGCCCTTCCTGTTCTTCGGCACCATTGCCGAGAACATCGCCTATGGCAAGCCCGACGCGAGCCGCGAAGAGATCGTCGCTGCCGCCCGTGCAGCCCATGCCCATGAGTTCATCTTGCGTTTGCCTCAAGGCTATGACTCCCTGGTTGGCGAGCGGGGTCAGGGCTTGAGTGGCGGCGAACGTCAGCGCATCTCGATCGCCCGCGCCCTGCTGATCGACCCGCGCATCCTGATCCTGGACGAAGCCACCTCCTCGGTGGACACCGAGACCGAGAAGGAAATCCAGAAGGCCCTGGACAACCTGGTGCAAGGCCGCACCACGATTGCCATCGCCCACCGTCTGTCGACGCTGCGCAAGGCCGACCGCCTGGTGGTGATGGATCGCGGCCAGGTGGTCGAGGTCGGCCCTCACGACGAGTTGATGGAGAAGAAGGGCGCCTACTGGCGGCTGTACGAGGCGCAGGCGCGCCGCGTGGAGGGGGGCGACGAGATGTCGGTGATCCCACCCAATCTGTCCGCCCATACCGCAGGAGCCTGAGCCATGAGCAGCCCCCAGAATTTTCAGAAGATTGAGCGCGACAGCTTCGGCCGCCTGATCCTGACCGATGCCGAGGGCGCGGTGCACGAGGGCGTGGTGCCGGTGCGTGCGCACCCGATCTCGGCACCCGATGAGGGCCTGTCCCTGGTCGGCTCAGATGGCCACGAGCTGGCCTGGGTCGAGCGCCTCTCGGCTCTGCCGCCGGCCGAGCGCGAACTGCTCGAAACCGAATTGGCCAGCCGCGACTTCATGCCGCGCGTGACGCGTTTGAAGAGCGTGTCCACCTTCTCCACGCCCAGCCAGTGGACGGTGGAGACCGACCGCGGCGAAGCCAGCTTCATCCTGCGCACCGAAGAAGAAATCCGCCGTCTCGGCGAAGGCCGTCTGCTGATTGCCAGCAGCCACGGCCTGCAGTTTCTGATTCAGGATCGTTTCGCCCTGGACCGGCAATCGCGCAAGTTGCTGGAGCGATTCCTCTGACCGCGCTCAGCCCAGCACTCGCTGTGCCACGCTCACATAGAGCGGTATGCCCAGGAGAATATTGAAGGGGAAGGTCAGACCCAGCGACATGCCGAAGTAGAGGCCCGGGTTGGCCTCGGGGATGGCATGGCGCAGCACCGCCGGGACGGCGATGTAGGAGGCGCTGGCCGCCAGCACCATCAGCAGGCCGGCGTTGCCGGCGCTCAAGCCGCACAGGACGCTCAGGCCCAGGGCGATGCCGGCATGCACCAGGGGCGCGCCCAGGGCGTAGACGATCAGCAGCGGCGGCTGCTGGCGCAGGCCGCCCATATGGCGCGCGGCCAGCAAGCCCATGTCCAAGAGGAAGAAGGCCAGCATGCCCTTGAACAGGTCGCCGGCAAAAGGTTTCATCGCCGCCTCACCGGCCTCACCGGTCATCAGGCCCACCAGCATGGCGCCGATCAGCAGCAGCTGGGCGCCGTCGGTCAGGGCCTCGTGCAGCACCTTGGACAGCGGCCCTGGCGAGGCCGTGCTGGCGCTGCTGCCTTGTTGCTTGCGTCGCACCAGATTGGCCAGCAGCACCGCCATGATGATGGCCGGCGACTCCATCAGCGCCATGGCCGCCGCCATATGTCCGCCGAAGGCGACGCCATGGCTGTCCAGGTGCTGGACGGCGGTGATGAAGGTGACCGCGCTGACTGAGCCGTAGGTCGCCGCAATCGCTGCGGCATCAAAGCCCGAGAGCCAGCGGCGCAGCAGCAAATAGCCCATGGCCGGCACCAGCACGGCCAGCAGCAGGGCCAGTCCCAGGCTGACGCTGACCTCGGCCGTCAGGCCCGACTTGGCCAGTGCAAAACCACCTTTGATCCCCAGGGCCATCAGCAGATAGAGCGACAGAAAGCGCGAGATCTGCGGCGGAATTTCGAGATTGGACTTGATCGCGCCGGCGAACAAGCCAAAGACGAAAAACAGGATGGCGGGGTCGAGGAAGCTCTGCATCAAGGCGCCACTTTCAAAACAAGGGTTGTGGCGCCTATCGTAAAGCCCGCTGCGGGCAAGAGCAGTTCAAGCACTCAGACCTGGAGCCAGCCACCCAGCCAGAGCAGCAGCTCGCTGCCCCAGAACAGCCCCAGCACGCTCACGCCGACGCCGAAGGCGGTGGATAGTGCGGCCAGAACATAAGAGGCCGTGAGCGCCAAGCCGTCGCGGGCCGTCAGTGCGAGGCCGGCCAGCATCAAGCTCAGTGCAGGCAAGAAATTGCCAAAGGGAATGGGCAAGACGATCAGCAGCGCCATCAAGGCCACGATCGCAGGCAGCCAGCGCCGCCCCGGCTTTGCAGCCCCAGGTCCCATTCGCGCCTTGACCCAGCCTTCGGTGGCGCCGTGGCATTGCGCCAGGACCCGCAACACCCGCCTTGCCCAATCGGCGGACAGGTTCAGATGAGCCACGCGCTCCGGCAGGCCGTGATGGGTTTTGCCGCGCCACAGCCCGGCTGCCAGCGTCAGCAGGCTCATGCCGAGCACGGTGCCGACTCCGGGAATGGGCAGCAGGCAGGGCGCTGCGAGCAGGATGAGCAGACTGCCTGGCGCCGCAGGCCCATGCAGATCCGCCAGTTCGCTCAGGGTCAGGCCTTGTTCAGGCAGCCGGCAAGAGGCCCGGCGCAGGCGCCATGCCAAGCGCAGGCCGCGTGCGTGCGTGTTCGCCTCGGACATATCCATCGAATCAGTGCGTTTGCTCTAGTTCCGCAGGCAAGCGGTGTTCGTGCAAGCCCCAGTGTTCTGCCGCGGCCAGCAGCACCAGCGCCTCTCCGTCGGTGATCATGTGATCAGCCTCGACCACGGCCACGCACAGGCGAAGCAGTTTGTGGCGAAGCGCGGGGTCATCGACTTCCGCCATCAGCTGCCCCAGGGTCTTAGGGTCGAGCTGGCATACCTCCGCCCAGCTCATGCGTTCTGCCTCCAGGAGATCCTCGCAAAAGCCGTGCAGCACCTCTTGCATCCGGTCCCGGCTCAGCCCGAGTTGCTCGCAAGCGCCGGTGCCAGCGATGGTCTCGATCTCGATGCGCGACAGGTGGCCATCGGACAAGGCCGCCAGCGACAAGATGCGGGCGGCTGCTTCGGGGCTGTTGCGGGGGTAGCTGCGCATGGTGAGGGCTCCTTGGGTGGGCTTGAGGGCCGGGCGAATGGGGATGTTGCTGGGGTTCAGGCAAGCAGCAAGCCGAGGCTCGCCACCACGCCGCTGCCGCCGACGCCGGCCAGCAGGCGGGCGTCGCGCCGGTTCTCGGCGAAGTACTCGTGCGCGGCGGCGTAAAGAACGGCGGCTGCGAGGAAGGACAGGGCCAAAGCGGCTTGGGTCATGATCAGTGGGCTTTGCGTTGGAGTTGGGGCTGCTTGCTCATCGGCCGGCAGCGGGGAGGGCATGCCGGCCGTGGCCTTCGTTCATTCATTCATTCATTCATTCATTCATTCATTCATTCATTCATTCCGCGGAGCTCACGGACAGCAAGCGCTTGTTGTTCTGGCGTGGATGGCTGCGCTGGCGCTGCCAGGCTCGTACCAGGCTGCGAGCCAGCCGGGCCAGGGCCAATTCGAAACTGGCGCGCCAGGAGCTGGCGCTGGCGTGGATCACCAGATGTCCGGCGCCCTGTGCGTTCAAGGACAGGGTGCAGCGCTTGTCGACGCCGCCGCGCGGGCCGTTGGCGTCGCTCAAGCTGATGTGCGCGCTGGCGGGGTGCAGATCAACCCGGCGCAAGGCAAATCGCAGGCGCTCGACGACCAAGTCGCGCAGTCTGGCGCCTTCGGGATCGCGGGATTCAAAATGCACTTGCATGACAGACCTCCGGGTTGGGTTCAGGGTGTGCGGAGCTTAGGTGCATCCTGTTTTCTTAAAAAGCAGACAATACTTCAAAGTCATTCCTAAAAAACGGAAGTAACCGCATGCCTGTCGGAGCGCGTTCATGAGCCTCGGTTTCAGCTACAAACACCTCTACTACTTCTGGGTGGTGGCCAAGGAAGGCGGCATGTCGCGCGCGGCCGAACGCTTGGGCATGGCGATTCAGACGGTCAGCAGCCAGGTGCGCGAGCTGGAGCGCAGCCTCGGCCACGCCTTGCTCAAGCCTGCGGGCCGCGGCGTCGCCCTGACCGAGGCGGGTCATGCGGCGCTGCGTCAGGCCGACGCCATCTTCCAGCTCGGTGAGCAACTGGAAGACGTGGTGCGCGATGCCGCCAGCGCGCCGGTGGTCCGGCTGGCGGTGGGCATCTCCGATGGCTTGCCCAAGCTGGCCGTGCGCCGCCTCTTGATGCCCGTGACCCATGAGCCCAATTTGCGGCTCTACTGTCATGAGGATCAATTCGACGGCTTGCTGAGCGACTTGGCCCTGCACCGGCTCGATGTCGTGCTGGCCGACCGGCCCGCGCCGCCCAACCCCAGCCTCAAGGTCTACAGCCATTCGCTCGGCGCTTCGCCCTTGGCCTGGTACGCGCCCGAGGTCTGGTTTGAGCAGGCGGCGGCCAATTTCCCGGCCTCGCTGGCGCAGGTGCCGGTGTTGCTGCCGATTCACCATTCGGCGGTGCGGCCGCGCATCGACCAGTGGTTTGAGCGCCAGGGCCTGCGCCCGCGCATCGCCGGTGAATTCGAAGACAGTGCCTTGCTGGCCACTTTTGGCGCTGGCGGCCTGGGCGTGTTCCCGGCCGCCGAGCTGATGCACGAGAAGCTGACGGCCCGCTACGAGCTGCGCCGCGTCGGCCCCTGCGAGGGGGTGGAGGAGCAGTTTTTTGCCATCGCCGCCGACAAAAAGGTCAGCCACCCCCTGGTGCAAAAACTGCTGCCCACCCATGCTCCGGCGCGGCCTGCTGGCGACTAGAATCCGCAGGCGGTTAACGTTTACGTAAACGTCAATCAAACGAAGTCCGAGCCGGCTCTGGTGCCGGTTCGGGGCCCGGCTTACCATGGCCGGCTGCCGCCCGGTCAGGCGCCCTCAGGTGCCGACCGGGCAAAGCAAAAATGACTCTGACCCCAATTTAGAGATCCTGGAGACACCCATGAATTTGCCCGGCCTGAATTTCCAACTTGGTGAAGACATCGACGCGCTGCGCGACGCCGTGCGCGACTTTGCGCAGGCCGAGATCGCCCCGCGTGCGGCCGAGATCGATCACAGCGACCAGTTCCCCATGGACTTGTGGCGCAAGATGGGTGACCTGGGCGTGCTGGGCATCACCGTCGGCGAGGAGTACGGCGGCGCGAACATGGGCTATCTGGCCCACATGATCGCGATGGAAGAAATCAGCCGCGCCTCGGCTTCCGTGGGCCTCTCCTACGGCGCGCACAGCAATCTTTGCGTCAACCAGATCAAGCGCAACGGCAACGCCGCGCAAAAGGCCAAGTACCTGCCCAAGCTGATCAGCGGCGAGCATGTCGGCGCGCTGGCCATGAGTGAGCCCGGTGCCGGCTCCGACGTGCTGAGCATGAAGTTGAAAGCCGAGGACAAGGGCGGCTACTACCTGCTCAACGGCAACAAGATGTGGATCACCAACGGCCCCGATGCCGACACCCTGGTGGTCTACGCCAAGAGCGAGCCCGAGCTGGGCGCACGCGGCGTCACCGCCTTCCTGATCGAGAAGGGCATGCCGGGTTTCAGCATCGCGCAAAAGCTCGACAAGCTGGGCATGCGCGGCAGCCACACCGGCGAGCTGGTGTTCCAAAACGTGGAAGTGCCGGCCGAGAACGTGCTGGGCGCCGTCAACGGTGGCGCCAAGGTGCTGATGTCGGGCCTGGACTACGAGCGTGCCGTGCTGACCGGCGGCCCGCTGGGCATCATGCAAAGCGTGATGGACAACGTGATCCCCTACATCCACGACCGCAAGCAGTTCGGCCAAAGCATCGGCGAATTCCAGCTGATCCAGGGCAAGGTCGCGGACATGTACACCGTGCTGCAAGCCGGCCGCTCGTTTGCCTACACCGTGGCCAAGAACCTCGACCTGCTGGGCGCCGAACATGTGCGCCAGGTCCGCAAGGACTGCGCCTCTGTGATTCTGTGGACCGCCGAGAAAGCCACCTGGATGGCCGGCGAAGGCGTGCAGATCTTCGGTGGCAACGGCTACATCAACGAGTACCCGCTGGGCCGCCTCTGGCGCGATGCCAAGCTGTATGAAATCGGCGCGGGCACCAGCGAAATTCGCCGCATGTTGATTGGTCGTGAACTGTTCGCAGAGACGATGTAATGAGCCTGGCCGCGCTGCATCACAACACCCCGTTGCTACGCGCAGCGCCGGGCTTGTTCCCTCAGGCCGAGGTCTGGCTGAAGATGGACGCGCTGCAACCCAGCGGCAGCTTCAAGCTGCGCGGCGTGGGGCGACTGGTGCAGCAGGCTGCACAGAACGGCGCGCGTGAGATCGTCTGCGCCTCGGGCGGCAACGCCGGTTTTGCGGCGGCCTACGCGGCGCGTGCGCTGGGCCTGCCCGTCACCATCGTGCTGCCGGAAAGCAGCAGCGCCGCCGTGGCCGAGCTGATTGCCGCGCGTGGCGCCCAGGTGCTGCGTCACGGCGCGGTCTGGGACGAGGCGCACCGCTTCGCCTCCGCCCTGGCTGAAGAGCGCGGCGCGGCCTACGTTCACCCCTTTGACCACCCCCTGCTGTTTGAAGGCCATGCCAGCCTGATCGACGAGGTGCTGGACCAAGGCCTGGACTTCGACGCCGTGGTCACCGCCGTCGGCGGTGGCGGTTTGTACAGCGGCATCGTTCAGGGCTTGCAACGCCGTGGCCTGCACCAGGTGCCGGTGATCGCGGTCGAAACCCTCGGTGCCGACAGCTTCAGCCAAAGCCTGCAGGCGGGCCATGCTGTCACCCTGCCGGCCATCACCTCCATCGCCACCTCGCTGGGCGCTCGCCGCGTGGCCGACGAGGCCTTGCGCCTGGCCCGTATTCACCCGACTGTCAGCCTGACCGTCAGCGATGCCCAGGCCACCGCCGCCTGCGCCCGCTTTGCCGACGCCATGCGTGTGATGGTCGAGCCCGCTTGCGGTGCCGCTCTGGCGGCCCTGAGCGTTCACCCCGAGGTGTTTGCGCGCTTTAAGCGGCCGCTGGTGGAGGTGTGCGGCGGGATTGCGGTTTCGGTCGCGCAGCTGAAGGCCTGGGGCGCGACCGCATGAGCATGTCGCAGCAAGCTGGCCAGGCTCTGTCCATGCCCTGTTTGCAAGGGGAGCGCATTCGCTTGCGCGAGCTGAATCCGGACGATGCGCCGGCCCTGCGCGAGCAGGCCGACAACCAAGCTGTGTGGCGCAATCTGCTGGACGGGTTCCCCCATCCCTACACCCTGGCCGACGCCGAGGCCTGGTGCTCCGGCGGCTGGCGGCAGGGCGCTTGGGTCTGGGGCATCGAGCATGAGGGCGCCGTCATCGGCTGCATTGGCTTGCGGCCCGAAAGCGGTTGGCTGCGTTGCAATGCCGAGGTGGGTTATTGGATTGGCCAGCCCTTTTGGCGGCGAGGCATCACGGCCGAGGCTTTGCGCTTGGTCACCGCCTGGGCCTGGGCGGACCGCGCTGAAATCAGCCGCATCTATGCCCCCATCTTTGCCTGGAACGAGGGCTCGCAAGCCGTGGCCCGCAGCGCCGGCTATGCACTTGAAGCCCGTTGGCCGCAGAGCGCCCTCAAAGCTGGGCAGCTGATTGACCGGGTGGTTTGGGCGAGCTATCGCTCACCTGCAAGCCCGACGTCATTCGATCCCCTGACAATCACGCCATGAGCACCGAACTTCAAGAACTGCTGGACAGCAACAAGCAATGGGCGGCGGATACCGAGCTGCGTGAACCGGGTTTCTTTTCGCGTCTGCTGAAGCAGCAGACGCCGCAGTACCTGTGGATCGGTTGCGCTGACAGCCGTGTCCCGGCCAATGAGCTGGTCAACCTGCTGCCGGGCGAGCTGTTCGTGCACCGCAATGTCGCCAACGTCGTCGTGCACTCGGACCTGAACTGCCTGTCGGTCATGCAGTTCGCCGTTGATGCGCTCAAGGTCAAGCACATCATCGTGGTCGGCCATTCCAACTGCGGCGGCGTGAAAGCGGCGCTGCTGGATGCGCGCACCGGCCTGGTCGACAACTGGCTGCGCCATGTGCAGGACGTGCGCAACCACCACAGCGAATGGCTGGACAGCATCGACGCCCGGCAGCGCGTCAACGCCTTGTGCGAGCTCAATGTGCTGGAGCAGGCCCGCAATGCCTGCCAGACCACGGTGGTGCAAGACGCCTGGGCGCGTGGCCAGGAGATCGTCGTGCACGGCTGGGTCTACGGCCTGCACAACGGCTTGCTGGAAGATCTGCGAATCACGGCCGCCTCGGCCGATCAGGTGGCGCCCGCCTTCCAGCGCGCGCTGGCCGCCGTCAAGCATCGCTACGAGGCCGCGCGCCTCCAGCCGGCGGCCTGAGTCGCCGCGGCGGCTTGCAGCATCGCCCCTGTTTCTGTTTGATTCTTTCGTCCCAGCCCGGCGCGCCCGTCCATGTTTCCGCAGAAGCTGACCGACGCCCGTGCCTTCGAGATCGCGCAGACCCTGCTCGGCGGCTTTGACCGCCACTACCAGCTCTTCAGCGCCACCAGCGCCGCCGCCAAGCAGCGCTTCGAGCGCGCCGACTGGCAAGGCCAGCAGCGCGCGCAGGCCCTGCGCATCGAGTTCTACGAGCAGCGGGTGGACGAAACCGTGGCCCTGCTGGAAGCGCGCTTCCAGGTCGGCCAGCTGGCCATGGATGTCTGGCAGCAGGTCAAGCTGCACTTCATCGGCCTGCTGATCGACCACCTCCAGCCCGAGCTGGCCGAGACCTTTTTCAACTCGGTCTGCACCCGCATCCTGCACCGCGGCTACTTCCACAATTCCTTTCTCTTCGTGCGCCCGGCCGTGTCCACCGAGTACATCGAGAACGAGGAGCCCGCCGCCCGCGCCACCTACCGCGCCTACTACCCGACGCCGCAGAACCTGCGCGACACCTGGTGCCGGGTGCTGACCAATTTCCAGCTCGATGTCGAGTTCGAAGACCTGGGCCGCGATGTGGAACTGGTGCTGCAAGCGGTGCAGCGTCAGCTCGGTGATTTCCGCTGGCGCGCGAACTTTCAGATCCAGGTGCTGTCCAGCCTGTTCTACCGCAACAAGGGCGCCTACCTGGTTGGCAAGATCATCAACGGCTTCACGGAGACGCCGTTTGCCCTGCCCATTCTTCATGCCGAGCGATCAGGCCTGCTGCACATCGACGCCGCCCTGTTCGGCGAAGACGATCTCCTGATGCTGTTCAGCTTCGCCCGCGCCTATTTCATGGTCGACATGGCCGTGCCCAGCGCCTGCGTGCAGTTCCTGCGTTCTCTGATGCCGCGCAAGCCGCGCGCCGAGCTTTACAGCGCCATCGGCCTGCAAAAGCATGGCAAGAACCTGTTCTACCGCGACCTGCTCGCCCATCTGCGCCATTCCAGCGACAAGTTCCGCATCGCCCCCGGCATCAAGGGCATGGTCATGCTGGTGTTTGATCTGCCCAGCTACCCCTTTGTCTTCAAGCTGATCAAGGACTTCTACCCGCCGCAGAAGGAAAACACCACGCGTGAGCTGATCCAGAGCAAGTACCTGCTGGTCAAGCAGCACGACCGTGTCGGCCGCATGGCCGATACGCTGGAGTTCTCTAACGTCGCATTGCCACGCCATCGCTTTGACGAGGAACTGCTGGCCGAGCTGCGCCATTTCTGCCCCAGCCTTTTGGAAGAAGAAGGTGACAAGCAAGGCGGTGAGCACCTGGTGCTGCGTCATGTCTATATCGAGCGTCGCATGGTGCCGCTCAATATCTATCTGCAAGAGGCCACGCCCGCGCAGCTGGAGCATGCGGTGATCGAGTACGGCAATGCCATCAAAGACCTGCTGGCTGCCAACATCTTCCCCGGCGACATGCTGTGGAAGAACTTTGGCGTCACTCGCCATGGCAAGGTGGTGTTCTACGACTACGACGAGATCGAGTACATGACGGATTGCAAGTTCCGCCGCGTGCCCGCGCCGCGCAACGAGGAAGAGGAAATGTCCGGCGAGATCTGGTACGCCGTCGGCCCGCGCGATGTCTTCCCCGAAACCTTCGGCCCCTTCCTGCTGGGCCACCCCGGCGTGCGCGAGGTCTTCATGCGCCACCACGCCGATCTGCTCGACCCCGAGTTCTGGCAGCGCCACCAGCAGCGCACGCTGGACGGCCATGTGCACGACGTTTTTCCCTACGACCCGCAGCGGCGCTTTCTTCGCGTCTTCGCTGAGGGATCCCTTTTGACTTTCGCCCCTTCACCCCTAACTGGAGATTCTCATGTCCACTGAATCCATCGTTATCGTTTCCGCCGCCCGCACCCCCATCGGCGGCCTGCTCGGTGATTTCGCCGGCCTGCAAGCCTGGGAACTGGCGGCCGTGGCCATCAAGGCTGCCGTCGAGCGCGCTGGCGTGCCGGGTGATGCCATCCAGGAAGCCTTCATTGGCAACTGCCTGATGGCCGGCCAAGGCCAAGCCCCCGCCCGCCAGGCCGTGCTCAAGGCAGGCTTGCCGCAGTCGGTCGGTGCCGTCACGCTGAGCAAGATGTGCGGCGCCGGCATGCGCGCCACCATGTTTGCCCATGACACGCTGAAGGCCGAAAGTGCTGACATCCTGATCGCCGGCGGCATGGAATCCATGACCAACGCCCCGCACCTGATGTTCGCGCGCAAGGGCGTGAAGTACGGCGCCGCCCAGATGTACGACCACATGGCCCTGGACGGCCTGGAAGACGCTTACCAGCGTGGCAAGGCCATGGGCGTGTTCGCCGAAACCTGCGTAGCCAAGTACGGCTTCACCCGCGAAGCGCAAGACGCCTTCGCCGTGGCCTCCACCGAGCGCGCCAAGCGTGCCAATGAAGACGGCAGCTTCGCTTGGGAAATGGCCCCTGTCACCGTCAGCAACCGCGGCGTGGACACGGTGTTCAGCCGTGACGAACAGCCCTTCAAGGCCAAGCTGGACAAGATCGCCGGCCTCAAGCCTGCGTTTGTGAAGGACGGCACCATCACTGCCGCTACCTCGTCCTCCATCTCTGACGGCGCCGCTGCCCTGGTGCTGATGCGTGAAAGCACCGCCGCCAAGCTGGGCCTGGCGCCCATCGCCCGCATCGTCGGCACGGCCGTGCATGCCAACGCCCCCGAGTGGTTCACCACCGCCCCGGTCGGCGCGATCCAGAAGTTGCTGGACAAGAACGGCTGGGATGCCAAGAGCGTCGACCTCTGGGAAGTCAACGAAGCCTTTGCCGCCGTCACCATGGCGGCCATGGCCGAGTTCAAGCTGCCGCACGAGATCGTCAACGTCAACGGCGGCGCGGTCGCCCTGGGCCACCCCATCGGCGCTTCCGGCGCCCGCATCCTGGTCACCCTGATTGGCGCGCTCAAGCACCGCGGTCTGAAGCGTGGCGTGGCGGCCTTGTGCATTGGTGGTGGTGAGGCCACCGCCATGGGTGTGGAACTTCTGTGAAGCTCCACGCAGGCCGATGAGTCATCCCGCCCAGCTGATCTGAGATAACTCAGAAAATCGGCGGCAATCAAAAAGCCAGTGGTCGTGAGACCGCTGGCTTTTTTGCGTTCTGAGCGGCCGCGTCCGTGTGGGGTGGATGGCGGGGCGCTGGGTGCCGCGGGAAGCTCAAGAACTGGGGCTGACGCGCGCTGACGCACAAGCTCAGCGGTAAATACCACAGCGCCTCCTCCGTTGACATCTGGGGTTAACCAGATATGCATATCGCACACATATCGCCAATATATCTATTCCAGCGGGTGCACATGCGCGGTGCTTTGAACCGTTGGTAGGCCTTGCGGTGCCGGCGCCGCAGAGCTGTGGGCCCAAGTGAGAAGCCTGCTGCGGCAAGACTGCGGCGCGGCTTCTCGGTACTTGGGCAAACCCCAAATAAAACGGAGACAAGCAATGAGATCCCCAACCCTGGCCGGCTTCAGCCTGGCCCTGGCGTGCAGCCTGAGCCTGGCGAACCCGGCCCATGCCGCCCCTCAATCCGCCTCACAAACAGCCCCACACCTCGCCCCTCAGCCCAGCCGCGATGCCGACCGCTCGCCCGCTCGCAAGCCGCTCAGTGCCAAAGACCGCGCACCCACACCCAGCTCGCTGGACCACCTGCGCGACCATCACCACAGCGATGTGCAGCGCAAGAACAGCGCCAAAGAGGGATCGGCCACGCTGGCGGCCTGTGACACCAGCATCTTCACCCGCAACACCGGCTGGGCCTTGGTCGATGCGATCCGCACCAGCACCATGGACTGCGTCAACGAAACCTTCGGTTTCACCGGCAGCAATGCCCGCAGTGCCTTCAGCGAGGCTCAGATGCGCAGCGTGGCCGATGGCTTGCGCAGCTATGCATCGAGCTACGCGGGCAACAACAGCCAGGGCGCGGCCAATCTGGTGCTGTATCTGCGCGCCGGCTACTACGTCCAGTACTACAACTCGGCCGATGTGGGCAGCTACGGCGCCGGCTTGAAGACCTCGCTGCAAGGAGCGCTGGACACCCTGTTCAACAACGCCACCATCTTCCAGAACAGCAATGCCAATGGCGAGACGCTCTCCGAGGCGGTCATCCTGATCGACTCTTCGGTGCAAAACGCCCGCTATCTTTGGGTGGTGCGCCGTCTGCTGAACGACTACACCACCGCCTGGAACGCGTCCTGGAATATGCGCAACGCCGCCAACAACGCCTTCACGGTGCTGTTCCGCGGTCACCAGGAGGCCGACTTCCAGCAGGCCGTGCAGAGCGACAGCTCCACCGTCTACGCGCTCAGCGATTTCGCCAGCCGCAACTGGAACCTGCTGGGCACCGACAACGCCTTCTTGACCAAGAATGCTTCACGCGAGCTGTCGCGTTTCTTGCAGTACGCCAGCCTCAAGCCCACGGTGCGGCCGTTGGTGCAAGGGCTGGCCACGCGCAGCAGCCTGAACACGCCCTCGGGCGGCATCTGGGTCGGCCTGGCCGACATGACGGACTACTACGACGCCGGCAATTGCAGCTACTACAGCAACTGCAACTGGAAGGCCCGCACCGAAGCGGCCATCCTGCCGCTGCGCCAGACCTGCAGCCCCAGCCTGACCTTGCGCGCCCAGTCCATGACGGCGGCCGAGCAGAACAGCACCTGCACCTCGGTGGTGAACCAGGAAAGCTACTTCCACGCCAAGCTGCAGACCAATCGCCAGCCCGTGGCCAATGACTTCAACAGCAGTCTGGAGTTGGTGGTGTTTGACAGCCCCGCCGATTACGAAGACTACGGTGGCGCCCTGTTCGGCATGGACACCAACAACGGCGGCATGTACCTCGAAGGCAATCCGGCCGCGGCCGGCAACCAGGCACGCTTCGTGGCCTATGAGGCTGATTGGATGCGGCCCAACTTCCAGGTCTGGAATCTGAACCACGAGTACACCCACTACCTCGACGGCCGCTTCGACATGTACGGCGACTTCAGCGCCAATATGAGCACGCCGACAGTCTGGTGGAGCGAGGGCCTCGCCGAGCATGTGGCCTATTGCTACCTGAACCAACGCTACGACGACGCCTTGAGCATGGCCGGCAGCTACACCTACACGCTGAACCAGCTCTTCGACACCGACTACGGCAACCAGGACCGCGTCTACCGCTGGGGCTATCTGGCCGTGAGCTTCATGATGGAGCGCCACCGCGCCGACGTGAGCACCCTGCTGGGTTTCTACCGCAAGGGCGACTGGACGGGCGCACGCAGCTTCCTCAAGAGCACCATCGGCAGCCGTTACGACAGCGAGTTCCGCAGCTGGCTCGGCACCGTCAACACCAATGGTGTGAACTGCGCCAATAGCACGCCGCCCGCCAATGTCGCACCCACTGCCGGCTTCAGCTTCAGCACCTCGGGCCTGACGGCGAACTTCACCGACACCTCGACCGACCCCGACGGCAGCGTCGCCAGCTGGGCCTGGAACTTTGGTGATGGCAGCAGCTCCACCGTCAAGAACCCGAGCAAGACCTTCGCCCAGGCCGGCACCTACACGGTCACGCTCACGGTCAAGGACAACAGCGGCGCCAGCAGCAACCCGCCCAAGACCCAGCAAGTCACCGTGTCGGCCGTGGCCAACAAGCCGCCGGTGGCCAACTTCAGCTGCACCGCCTCGGGCCTGACCCTGAACTGCACCGACAGCTCCACCGATGCCGACGGCACGGTGGCCAGCTGGGTCTGGACCTTTGGCGATGGCAGCAGCTCCACGGCCAAGAATCCGAGCAAGACTTTTGCAGCAGCCGGCACCTACACCGTCACCTTGACGGTCAAGGACAACGCCGGAGCCAGCAGCAACCCGCCCAAGAGCCAAAGCTTCACGGTGTCCACCAGCACGCCGAACCTCTGCCCCGGCCGCAGCGACCAGATGAGCAATGGTTGTGTGCGCACGGGTCTGGCGGGTGCCGCGGGTGATCTGCGTTACTACTACATCTACGTGGACAAGCCCAATGTGCAGCTGAGCATTCAGACCAGCGGCGGCAGCGGCAACGCCGATCTCTACGTCAACACCCAGGGTTGGGCCTCACCAAGCTCGCACAACTACCGCTCCACCAACAGCGGCAATGCCGAGACGGTGGTGGTGCCGGTCTACACCCCGGGCTATGTCTACCTGACCGTGAGCGGCAAGACCGCCTTCAGCGGGCTCAGCTTGAGCACTCGGTACTGAGCTTCAGGCCAAGCGCGGCGCCGCTGTGTGACCGCGTGAGGAACCTGTGATGCAGCCAGCGGTCTTCAAGGCCGCTGGCCTTTTTCTTTGCTCTCAGCAGTTTCAACGCAAGCCCAGATCGTCCGCCGGCCTTCGCTGAGGCCGCTGCTGTTCGCCTACACCGCCTCGGCCCCTGGCCCGCCGATGCCGACCGCTGTCTATGCAATCCCCTGGCGCTTCGAGCAAGTGCCGTCGCCTTGGGCATCGCATACTTCAGCTTCCGACTGACCGTTTTGACCCTCAGGATCGCGCCTTGATTCCCACCGTGACCCAGCACCCCAGCCCGAGTTTTTCTCTCGATCAGGCCCAGCAGAGTTTGCGCTCGATTTACGGCGTGGACGCCAGCCTGCATCCCCTGCCCAGCGAGCGCGATCAGAACTTCCGCGCCACGGCGGCAGACGGCGCGCAGTACATCTTCAAGATCATCAATGTGGCTGAGTCGCCGCAGTCGATTGACTTCCAAACCGCCATGCTGCGCCATCTGCTGGAATGCGATGCCAGCTTGCCGGTGCCACGCCTGGTGCCAAGTCTTGATGGCAGTGACCTGGCCCATGTGCAAGGCCCCGAGGGCCAAAGCCACGCCGTGCGCCTGGTGGCCTACATCCCCGGCGTGCCTTTGGCCGAGGCCAAGGTGGATGCCGCCACGCTGCGCGATCTGGGTCGCGTGCTGGGCCAGGTGGACAAGGCGCTGATGAGTTTCGGCCACGCCGGCGCCTTCCACAGCTTTGACTGGGAAATCCGCCGCACACCGCAGGCGCGAACGCGCCTCCATCACGTCAGCGATGCGGGCCGCCACGCCCTGCTCAGCCGGGTGCTGGACCGCTACGACCGGGTGGTGGCCCCCCGGCTCAAGCAGTTGCGCTGCGGGGTGATCCATAACGACGCCAACGACTGGAACGTGATTGTTGAAAGTGCATCCGGCGGGCGCGTGACTGGCCTGATCGACTTTGGCGACGCGGCCTATTCGCCCCTGGTGGCCGAGCTGGCCGTGGCCTGCGCCTATGCCATGTTCGACAAGCCCAGTGCGATCCAGGCCGCCGCCGAGATCGTGGCGGGCTACCACGCCGTACTGCCCTTGCAAGACATCGAGTTCGAACTGCTGCCCGCGCTGATCGCCTCGCGCTTGGCCATCAGCGTGTCCTTCTCGTCGGCGCGCAAGGAGCAGGCGCTCGCCAACCCCTACCTCTTGATCAGCGAGCGCCAGGCCTGGGCCATGCTGGAGCAACTAGACCGCATGGACCCCTTCATCGCGACCGGCATTTTGCGCAAGGCCTGCGGACTGGAAGCCTGGCCCGGCGCCAGCGCAGTGCGGCATTGGCTGGACGGCCATGCCCATCAGTTGGCCGCGGTGCTGCAGCCCCACCCGGCCCGCCAAGAGAAGCGCGTCTTGCCCTTGAAGGATGCTGAAGACCCCTTGTGCAAAGCCAATATCGACGGCGATGTGGACGCCATGTTGGCCTCTTATGCGCAGGCGCAGGCCGCGCACGGTTTCACGCTGGGGCTGGGGCCTTGGGGTGAACAGCGGGCGGTGTATGCGGCTGACTTTTTCGAGTCGGCTTTGATCGCCGGTCAACGCCGCAGCCAGCACCTGGGCCTGGATCTGTTCGCCCCCGCCGGCACGGCCCTGCACACGCCGCTGGCCGCTCGGGTGGTGGGCCTGGCGATCTGCCCTGAAGCCCAAGGTTATGGCGGTGTGGTCTTGTTGGCGCATGAACCCGAGCCGGGTTTGCGCTTCGCCTCGCTCTGGGGGCATCTGTCGCACGATTCGGTGCGCAAGCTCAGCGTGGGGCAAAGCCTGCCGGCCGGCGCGCAGCTGGCGCAGATGGGCGGGGTCAGCGAGAACGGCGGCTGGACACCGCATGTGCATTTGCAACTGGCCTTGCCGCCCTATGCCGATGTGACCGCCATCCCTGGCGTGGGCGAGCCCGAGTTCCAGGCCGTCTGGGCTGACCTGTTCCCCCGGCCGGATGCGTTTGCGGGTGTGCCCGCCGAAGCCTTCGCATCATCGGGCCGCAGCAAACCCGAGCTGCTGGCCGCGCGGCGCGCGCTGCTGGCGCCCAATCTGTCTTTGTCCTACAAAGTGCCTTTGAAGATCGTGCGCGGCCAGGATGTGTGGCTGATCGACGCAGGCGGCCGCGCCTACCTGGATTGCTACAACAACGTCTGCCACGTGGGCCATTGCCACCCCGGCGTGGTGCAAGCCATTCAAGGCCAGGTGGCGCGGTTGAACACCAACACGCGCTATCTGCACGACCACATCGTCAACTACGCCGAGCGCCTGGCGCGCACCCTGCCGCCCGAGCTGGACACCTTTTTCTTCCTCAACTCCGGCAGCGAAGCCAATGAGCTGGCCCTGCGCATGGCCCGGCATCACACCGGCCGGCAAGACATGCTGGTGCTGGACTGGGCCTACCACGGCAACACGCCCAATCTGATTGCCATCAGCCCCTACAAGTACAAGCGCAAGGGCGGGGCGGGCCGGCCGCCGCACACGCATGAATTGCCCTTGCCTGAGAGCTACCGCCTGCCAGCAGATTGGCCGCAAGACATGAGGTCGGAGCAGATCGGCGCGCGTTATGGCGCCGAGGCGGCGGCCCGTATTGAGATGCTGGCGGGGTCAGGTCATGCCCCTGCCGCCTTCATCGCCGAAACCATCCCCAGCGTGGCCGGCCAGGTGTTCCTGCCGCCCGGCTATTTGCGCCAGGTCTATGCCGCGGTGCGCCAGGCAGGCGGCCTTTGCATTGCCGATGAGGTGCAGGTGGGCTTTGGCCGGGTGGGCAGCCACTGGTGGGCGTTCGAAGAGCATGGCGTGCGGCCTGACATGGTGGTGATGGGCAAGCCCGCAGGCAACGGCCATCCCCTGGGCGTGCTCGTGACTCGGCGCGAGATCGCGGAGCGCTTCGCCAACGGCATGGAGTACTTCAACACCTTCGGCGGCAACCCCGTCTCCTGCGCCGCCGGCCTGGCCGTGCTGGACGCGCTCGAAGGCCAGCAGCTCTTGGCCAATGCCCAGGCGCAGGGCGAATTCTTGATGAACGGCTTGCGCCAGCTGATGCAGCGCCACGCGCAAATCGGCGATGTACGCGGGCGCGGCCTCTTTCTCGGCATTGACATGGTGAGCGACCGAAAGAGCAAGGCCCACGCCACCGCCACAGCCGGCGCCATCGCCAACCGCATGCGCGAACTCGGCGTGCTGGCCGGCACTGACGGCCCCTTCGACAACGTCATCAAACTCCGCCCGCCCATGACCCTGCAGCGCGAACACGCCGAGTTGCTGCTGGCTGTGATGGGGCAGGCGATGGGTGAGCTGCTCTAGGGCTGCAGTTTTTGCTTCGACGGCGACCGCTGGGGTGTTGATCGCAGCCGCACCCACGATGAGGGGTTTGTGCCCTCCAGGTGCAGCAAGAGACGTGTAAACGTGTGGCCTGCGTGTTGTTTCGCGCGGACCCGCAGTGCCATGTGGCATATGAGTTAGGCTTCAGCGGTGCTTGGTGCCTCACCCCGCCTCCAGGCGCTACGCTACATCGATGAAAGAAGAATCACATATGTCCGCAAGAACTGTCGCCCTGACTCTGTCTGCGCTGCTCTTGAGCACGCCGCTGCGGGCGGAAGGCCTGTCCACAGCGGAAGCCCTGGCCTTCATGGATGTGAGCATCGAGGTCTGCAGCCAGGCCGATTCGGCCAAGCCCGGCCGTTACGAGGCGCTGCGGCGCCCGCCGTATGCCTGTGAGTGGCAGGGTGACCCGCGCACCGAAGCGCTGGCCCGCAAGAGACCGGAGTACCGGGAGTTCTCGCTCAAGATGAAGCAAGAGTTCGGGGCGCTGCAGCAGGTCGATGTGCTGGCCATGTGCGCGAGCATGTTTGAGGCGAAGTGTGAGCAGGAGCCCGGTCCGGACTCGTCGGCAAAGAAGCGCTGAGACTGCGAGCGTAAGCGCGGGCAATAAAGGAGATAACGGCGAGGACCAGGCCGCAAAGATCAAGCCTTCAAACTGCCAGAGCCCTTGGCCCCCACCTTCTCCAGCTCCAAGGCGCAGGGCATGAGGCTTGACGCACCGCCATGCCCTGCGCGCCAGCTCACTGGCCTCTTCTTCAGTTTGCCGGGCTCAAGCCTGGCAGCACCGCCTTCAAGACGGCCTTGGCGGCTGCATCAGCGCCCATGTCCTCGCCGGCGTTGGCGGCCACCAGCACGCCGGTGCCTTGTTCGGGGAACAAGACCACATAGGCCATCCAGTTGCCGTCGGAGCCGCTGTGCTGCAAGACTGGGCCTTTTCTGCCCATGATGCTGGGCGGCGCGAGCCAGCCGAGCGCGCTTCTGGGGCCGTCTGTGTTGGTCTGCATCTTGCGATAGGCCGCTTTGCTGAGCAGCTTGCCTTGGTCTTTGGCGCCGGCCAATTGATCCAGGCAGAACTTTGCCCAGTCACGCAGCGTCATGTGCAGTTCGGCGCCGGCGGGGCTGTACATCAAGGGGTTGCCGTCTTCGGCGGTGCTGAATTTTTCGGCCACCGGTCGGCCATTGCGATGCCCCATGTTCTGACCTTGGCGTGTCGCTGCGAAGCTGGCGCTGCTCATGCCCAAGGGCTCGAAGACTTCTTGGCGCATCAAGGTCTCGTAGGCCACGCCGGTGACGGTCTCGGCGATCGCGCCGGCCAGCACGAAACCGGTGTTGCTGTAGTGTTGCCCGGCCCCGGCGGCTGCGACCGGCGCCTCGTTCAGCGCCTTGCGCAGATAGTCCAGGCGCTGTTGGGGCAGGGGGCGGGTGTCGGCATGAAAGGCCGCGAAGTAGTCGGCGTCGCTACAGTCGCGAGGCAGACCCGCCCGGTGAGACAGCAGCTGCGCCAGGGTGATCTGCCCGTACTCGGGCCGCACCGATTGGGCCAGCGCCGGCCACAGCTTGGACAGGGGGGCGTCCCAAGCCAGCAGGCCGCGGTCCACCAGCCGGGCCACCAGGGCGACGGTCATGGGCTTGGCGTCCGAGCCGGTGGCCCACAAATCATCCAGCTTGGCCGACTCGGTCTGGTCATTGCGGCGCAGGCCCACGACCGCCTCGCGGCTGACCTTGCCGTCTCGCATCTCCAGCAAGGCCAGTGCCGGTGTTTTGGATGCTTGCAGGGCGGCGAGCAGCACGGGGTCAGCGTTGGTTTGGGCCAGCGCTGGCTGGGTCAGGCCCAGCAGGCCGACCAGCGCGGAGGCAGCCATGGAACGGAACAGCAACGACAACAACATAGATCGATTCTCCCGAGGGCGTACGTGAGTTCAAACAAGCAAGCCGGCAGGTTAAAGCCCAGCGCTTGGAACGCTGGCGCAGAAGAGACCAGAGGGTGGGGCATTGGGACCAACGACATACAGCCGCGATGGGCCGGGCCAGAGCCTGCCATCGCGCAGGCCTCGCAGCCCGAAAGCCAGGCCCTCGGACACTCATAAAATCACCCTGCTTGTCCGCCCGCCCATCTGCCTGCCTATCTGCCCGCGTGCCGATCCGCAGGCCCCGTCCCCATCCACGTTCCCTTTTGCCCTACCCTCTCATGCCCAAAACCACCCACAAACCTTTCGTCATCGGTGTCGCAGGCGGCAGCGGCAGCGGCAAATCGACGGTGACGCGCCAGGTGGTGGCCGCCATCGGGTCCGAAAACGTGGCGGTGGTGATGCAGGACGATTACTACCGCGACCAATCCCATATGCCGGCGGAAGACCGGCGCAAGCAGAACTACGACCACCCGGATGCCTTCGATTGGCCGCTGATGACCCAGCACCTGGCGGCGCTGCGCAAGGGCGAGGCCATCGCCATGCCGGTGTATGACTTCGCGGCCGACAACCGCTCCAGCGACACCATCACCGTGGCGCCTGCGCCGGTGATCGTGGTCGAGGGCCTGTTCGCCCTGTACGACACGAAGCTGCGCAACATGATGTCGCTGAAGATTTACGTGGACACGGCCTCGGACGTGCGCTTCATCCGCCGCCTGCAGCGCGATATCTCGGAGCGGGGCCGCAGCACCGAGTCGGTGGTGAACCAGTACATGGACACCGTGCGCCCCATGCACAAGCAGTTCATCGAGCCGACCAAGCGCAATGCCGACGTCATCCTGCCCCACGGCGCCAACGGCCCGGCGGTGGACATCATCACCACCAAGGTGAGGAGCTTGTTGCAGGAGATAGGGCGGGGGTGAGTGGATGCCGTCGGAGGGGCTTCAAATTGAAGGCCTGACCCTCAGGACCCAGGATCTTTAACTGCACTTTCCTCTGCCTCAATCGCACGGTCATGCGTTCGAGCATGATCTACAGTCGAGCAGACAATACCTTGAGCTCCATGCGAATCCGCTTGCTCGACACGAGGTGCCATGATCACTGCCCCGACTCCCGCGAACGAAGACGACAGGCTGAGCGCATTGCGCCAGTTGCTGATTCTCGATACGCCGCCCGAGGAGCGCTTTGATCGCATCGCCGCGTTTGCCGCCGACGAGTTCGATGTGCCTATTGCCGTGGTGTCCTTGGTCGATTCAGAGCGTACTTGGTTCAAGTCCCATTGCGGCTTGGATGTTTGTGAAGCGCCCCGCGACATTTCCTTTTGTGGCCACGCCATCATGAGCGATGAGCCTTTCATCATTCCAGATGCCACCTTGGACGCGCGCTTTGCTGACAACCCTCACGTCGCGCTCGAGCCTCATGTACGTTTCTACGCTGGGGCATGCCTGAAACTCCCCGGCGGGCAAAACGTCGGCACGCTTTGCCTTTTTGATTTCAAGCCAAGAGAGATGGACCGGGTCGCGCTGGCGATACTGGGAACGCTCAGAGACCTGGTCGTTGAGCAGTTGCTGCTCAAAACGGCTCAGCCATGATGGACACGGAAAGAGCAAGCGGCAGCGTGAATAGCGCTGAGATCTTGCTCATCGAGCACAGCGGCATGGTGGGCAACATCATTGTGTCCACCGCGCGGCAACTGGGCTTGCCCCATCTGAGGCTGGTCAACAATGCCCGAAGTGCCCGTCATTTCTTGGCGCACCAGGCCTTTGTCGGCTTGATTGCTGCCCTCGACGACGAGGAGGAGGCGCTGGAGCTGATCGGCAATCTGCGCAGGGGCGATTACAAAAGCGCCAAGAACACGCCGGTCGCGATCACCACCGCGCAATGCAGTGCTGATCTGGCCCATCGCATCAAGGTCTTGGGGCTGCACCGGATACTCATCAAGCCGTTCAAGATCCGTGATCTTGTGACCACCATCGAGACGCTGACTGATCAGCCCTGACGCTTGTTTAGCGCAGGCGCGGGGTCACAAAGCGCGAGGCCCGGCCTGACCCTCATGCTTTTTGTTCATGCCTTTGCGGAAGCCGGACTGACTAAGTGCAATGAGAAAGCCCACGCAGTTCCCGCCTGTTTCAGCCGGGCGCTGCTTGCTGCCAGGGTCTCAGCGGCTGCAAAGATTGGACTGCGCCGGCGGATTCATTGAGGCATACATCGCTTCAAAGCGAGCCTGCTGGCCTTGCACCCACTCGATCTGGGCCGGCTGTTTCATGAAGGCCGTCACTTGTGGCAACACACCCAGGTGCTGGGAGCGCTTGGACATCTGCATGAACAGCGGGCCGCCAACCACCTTGCCGGGCAGCAGGCGAAGTTGAGCTTCGCAGCCTGTGGCGCGAATCTGTTGCAGGCCCGCGTGCCGCGCGGTGACCACGGCGTCCAGCCTTCCCAGCAAGAGCTTCTGCAGATTGTGTGCTTCGCTGAGCGCAAGATCGAACTGAGTATGCCGAACCAGATAGGCGTCGAACTCTTCCCCAAAACTGACCCCGCGCCCCATGCCGATGCGCAGCCCGTTCAGGTCGGCCCAGGATCTGTAGACCAAGCTGCTGTCGCGGCGCACGATGAGCACCGCATCGTTGTGGCCGACCGGAGGCTCCATCATCACCGCGTGCTCAAGCCGCTTGTCGTTCACGAATCCGCACAGATTGACGTCAACCTCACCGGTTTCGACCATCCGCAGGCAACGCGCCCAAGGCATGGGTGGCTCCACCTGGACCGCCAGCCCCACCGCAGCGAAGGCCCGCCGCGCTGCGGCCACACAAACGCCGGTCAGCTGGCCGTCCTGATCCCAGCTCATGGGTGGCGCGGCCGGGTGCCCACAGGCGCGCAGCACCTGCTCCTTCGCGCTGCTGTGCTGCGCCCAAGCGATCAGACACATCAGCAGCAGAACTGAGCGGAGCGGCATCATCGGGACATGATACTCAGCAATGTCGCGACTTTGGCGTGACGGACATGCTGGCGTAGCGGCACGTTGGCCACGGCTCCACACAGACATGAAGACAAGAAACTGCGGCTTCCACTGACCCCGCGCGGGGTCAGAAGCGCTGGTCACAAGGCGGGGTCACACAAAGCGCGGGGTCCCATGTGCGGGGTCACACCCATGCGCGGGCTCAGGCCTCAAATTTCACGATGTTTCGGAGCGAGGCCGCAGCACCGAGTCGGTAGTGAACCAGTGCATGGACACCGTGCGCCCCATGCACAAGCAGTTCATCGAGCCGACCAAGCGCAACGCCGATGTCATCCTGCCCCACGGCGCCAACGGCCCGGCGGTGGACATCATCACCACCAAGGTGAGGAGTCTGTTGCAGGAGATGGGGCGGGGCTGATTTATGCTGAGCTTCCCTAGAGCCGGGTAACTCCGAGGTTAGCGGCAGCTCTATGGACCCCGAATCTGCGCCGACGACACCGGCGCAATTGGGCGAGCTGCTCAGCCCTTGATCTTGAGTTTGAACATGTCCAATCGATCCCTACTCATCAACTCGCCGCAGTGCACCAGCGACCCCAGAGAACTGGAGCGAGCTCGGGCGGTGGATGGGGTGTCGTACCTGGAGATCGCCGAGGCGGCAAACAGGGTGCCCCTGCCTTGGCTGCTCTGTTTTGGCTGCGAAGACCTGCGCCCCGTGAATGCTCGGTTCAGAACCGGGCCCAGCGAGTATCTGGAACTGCAGCTGTCGATTCCGGTGAGCACAGTGAGCGCCGCGCAAGCGCGCTTGCAGGCGAGCCTTCCGCTGCTTGAGGAGGTCGCTGGCGATGCGCTGATCGCCCATGCCTATTGGCAAGCGGCCCTGACGGGTCTTGCTCAGCTGCCTTTTGCTTACCTGACCATCGATCCGCTTGAAGTGCTGGCGATGAACGATCTCACTGCGCAAGCGCGGGACTGGGCGCATTGCTTCGATGAGGCGCACAAGGACCGGCGCCTCCTTCTCAAACAGTTCGCCAACTTTGAAAACGGCTTCCTGCCCTACAGCCTTGAGGACCTGTACCACAAGGCACCGGAGGAACTCGAGCACGAGGCAAGAGCGGGCAATGCTGCTGCACTCGATGCAGGTATCGGTTCAGCAGCGCATTGGAGGTGGCTGCGCCCTGAGGCGACACCGGTTCAAGGGCCTCGGCCAAGCACGCCAAAACCTTGGTGGAAGGTCTGGCGGTGAGTTCAGTGTCGATGAGCCGCAGGCGCAGGGTCAGAGCGCGGGCTGACCCTCATGCCCCACTCTCGGGCTTGCGGCGCGCGGTGATGAAGTAGAGCAAAGGCCCGAAGGAGCCCACCACCAGCGAGAAGATCGCCCAGGGCCAGAACGGCCGCCCCTGGGCTTGTGCGTCGCGGCGCATGAAGACCAAGAGCAAGACCATGACGATGATCAGATCGGCCATCACCTGCCAACCCTCGGGGATGCGCAGCAGCACTTGCACCAACTCCAGGACCCCGCCGGCATGCTGCACGGCGTAGACGCTCAAGGCGCTGAAGAGCAGCAGCACGACGATCAACACGGGCTTGTTCATGGTTTGTTTCCTTCCTTGCTTGCTGTCAGAAGTTGAATGAGTAAGAACAAGGCCAGTGTCCGAGCCGCGCAATAGGGAAGCTCTGCATAAATCAGCCCGGCCCCTGCTAGCGCGGCCTCGGGCGGTCTACGGCCTTGCACTTCTCGCCAATAGCTACGGCTATTGGCTTCAAACTGCGCCTTGCAGCCCATCCCGATCCGCACTCCATGGTCTCGCCCCGATTTACGCAGAGCTTCCCTGGCGCCGCAATTACCTCGCAGGTCATTGATAAGAGAAGAGAAGAGAAGAGAAGAGGCGGCCGGGCTGTGGTGGAATCCGCTCATGCTCGCCGCCAGCCCCTCACTTCGCGAAACCCTGCAAAGCGCACGCAAGGCGCGCCGCATCAGTCAACTGGACCTGGCCTTGCGCCTGGGGGTGAGCCAGCGCCATGTGAGCTTTGTCGAGAGCGGGCGGGCCCAGGCCAGCCGTGAGCTGCTGCTGGCCTGGTTGCAGGAGCTGCAAGCGCCACTGGCCCTGCGCAACACCGCCTTGCAACAAGCCGGCTTTGCCGCCGCCTACAGCGGCCATGAGTTGGGCGCGGCGGTGCTGGCGCCGGTGCGCGAGGCCCTGACGCTGATGCTGGCGGCCCATGACCCGCTGCCCGCCATGGTGATGGACGCCGGCTGGAACATCTTGCAAATGAACCAAGGCGCCCGCTGGATGGCGCTGACGCTGATGCCCTGGCTGGCCGAGCAGCCACCGGGCCAGAACCTCAATATGCTGGACCTGCTGCTACACCCCGAGGGCATGAGCCGCCACATCAGCAATCTGGACGAAGTGGCCCCCGCCCTGCTGGCCCATCTGCGCGACGACGCCTCGGTCGTGCCCGAGTTGCTACCCCGTGTGGAACAGTTGGCGGCGCAGTTTCAAGCGCGCCTGGGCGGCCAAACGCTGGCGCCCTGGACTCGCCAACTGGCCCCTGTCTTGACCACCCGCTTCGCCACCGTCCACGGCGAGCTGGCTTTTTTCAGCATGTTCTCCACCTTCGGCACGCCGCAAGACATCACGCTGGCCTCGCTGCGGGTGGAGCATGTCTTCCCGGCCGACGCCAAGACCCGTGCGGTACTGGAAGCTGCGGCTTGATGAGTAGTTTTAGGGCCTGGCCCTCCTGCGCTCCTCGGCGCCAACGGCCCGGCGGTGGACATCATCACCACTATGGTGAGGAGCCTTTTTCAGGAGATGGGGCGGGAGTGAGTTAAGGCCTCGAAGCGCTGGGTTGGGCCTCGACTCTCAACTCCTCATGGCAGCTGAGTGGCTGACTGAAGCTCAAATCTATGGGCTGACTCTCTTGGTCCGCTTTAGTCAGGTAAGCCGTACCTCAGCTTCGTGCCATCACGCTCATAAACACCGTTAGCCTCGAGAATTTTCAGCAAGCGCTCCGTTTCAAGCTCTCCCAACTTGGGTTGAAAGATCGCAGACGTGGAGCCGATCAATGTCTTCCATGACGCTGGGCGTTGAGAGCCTCGCCTCACGAGGAACTCCAGAATTCTCGACAGCTTTTCGTCTTCGCCAGCCTCTGCTGGCACTTTCACTATCGGCACGTCCGAAACACTCTTCCATCGCGCTGCGCGCACACCCTTTTCAGTCAGATGCGCGAGCAAGGGGTCTAGGCCTGTGTCATTGGTGATGACATGGAAGAAGTCGTCAGGAAACTCCTGACTCAACTTGCCCAAGTAGTACGAGATGTGGAAATCAAGTGCATCTCGTCCTGTCGCCCTGATGCGAATGATCTTGGCTGCGCTGCCTTTTCGCTCAAAGAGTTCAAGAAGATCAATCTTGACTTTGGCCTGCTGTGCGCCCACAAACACCCAGACTTTGAAGATCTCGCTCGCCAAGGCCTCGGCGACCTCTGGCTGAACGTTCTCATAGTCAATCAGGACGTGGTTTGTCTTCAATTGCAATTCGTGACCGATCGCTGGCTTCTAATCTGACGGCCAATCTGCGCGGTCTCTCCCTGCCGGCAGTCTAAATCGGAGTAACCGCTCGGCTCTGATGACCTCGCATTTAGGGCCTGCCCCTCATGCTCCTCGCTTCGCCACCGTCCACGGCGGGCGGGCTTTCTTCAGCATGTCCTCCTCTTTCTGCACGCCGCAAGACATCACGCTGGCCTCGCTGCGGGTGGAGCATGTCTTCTCGGCCTACGCCGAAACCCGTGCGGTGCTGGAAGCCGCGGCTTGATGAGCAGACTTAAGGCCAGACCATCATGCTGACCCTTGTCCCTCATGCCTGCCCTCATGCCCTCAGGACTCTGCAGGCTATTGCGTTGACTACAGACCTGGCCCCAGGTTCCTGCTTGCCTTGCGAGTCTCATCCCAAGCTTTCCAGTACTCGTCGACAGTCAGGTACGTTGAGTCAATGAGGATCCTTCTTGGTAGGTCATAGACGCGAACCGCTCTATCGAAGTCGTAGCGAACTCCCCAGAGCTTGAAGTAGCTGGCTTGATCGGCATCCTGGATGGTCTCGTCCACGTCTAAGAGCTGCCGGAATCTACAAACCTCGCCTGAAGGGTCTTCAAAAACTGGGACGTGAATCTCATACGGTGGCTCGTTGCCATTCGCCTTGAGGGTTGAATAGTTCACTACAAGGGTCTTGAATATGCCTTCCAGGCATTCGTACACCGAAGTGCCTGGGATCCTTGAAACGATGATCTCGGCATCCTTGAAGATGAACCGAATTTCGTGAATGTCGACCGCTGTGTCCTTCGCACCGCTCTTCAGTTTGCGAAATGCCTCAAGCAATGGTCGAAAGATGAATGACTTGGCACCTAGTTTGAGGAGGTCAAAGGCTACCCCGTCGGATATGAGCTTTACTACATCGTTGATCGAGATTGACGCGATGACTTGAACTGCAAATTCGTAGAGTCCTCCGCCGAGATCAGCTGGACGCCCATGAACTCGCGCAACATAGTTCTGCTCCAGGTCCTCAATGAACTCTGGCATTCCAACCGGTTCGAGAAGGGCGTTGTCTCCCTCTTGGCATGCCCAGTATTCGATGTTCAGCGCAACGTTGTTGGTCATGTAGCCTCCTGAGCCGTCTAACAGTTAGCGTCTATCTGCCGCCGCACGGCGGTAATCGAACAGCCAAATTTGGCCGGCGGCAGGTAAGTCGTGTTGGACGAAATCGTAACCACCCTTCTGGCGAGCGAGGCTTGTGGGCAATTGGGGTCTGTTCGCAATGGGGCAGACATGACGCCAATTATGCTCGGCAACAAAGCTCCGGCGCTCACAATGTTCCCGCAAGGTGCCTGGCTGCAATTTGAAGCGCGCTGCGGCGACCGGAAAGGTGCGGGGTCAGGCCATAGGCCTGCAATACCCCCGGGCCGAACACAGCCTTGCCTCCAAGCTGCCGATGCGCCCTCAATGATCAAAATGCAACCTCAACACCGCCTGCCCCGCGCCCAGGCTAGCGCTGCTGAGTTTGTCGGCCAGGTGCCGGATCAGGACGCCGGAGACGCGGGCCATGGCGGCGTCGAGCTGGCGTTCAAGGTCCTCATCGCTGTTCATCAGAGCATCCAGATCCAACGGCGCTTCTGCCTCTGCTGCGCCCGCTGAACCATCGCCCGACCCTGCACCCGATGCTCCCACCCGCAGCGGCTCGCCCTCGTGCCGCAGCTCCAGGTCGATTTGAATTCATCGAAGCTGCCGCGTATCACCAGCAGGCGGCCGCCGCCTGCGGCCTGGATCGCTTCGCTGGCTTCCAGCGCGGCCAGGGCGGCGCGGCGGACGCTTGATGTCCATGCGGGCACCCCAGGCGGCGCCTTGGCGCTCGACAAAAGCGGTGAGCTGGTGGTTGATGCTTGAGCCCTGGCCGGGGTCCAGCTCGCAGCTGGCGCGTGAGCGGGTGGAGAGGCGGCGCCAAGCGGGGTTCAGGATCATCCACCACATGCATGCCGTTGATGGGTGACAGGGCTGGCGCCGTCCAGCATGCCTAATCCTTCACTCAAGCGGCAATTGCTGTCAGACCGGCCGGGGCCGCAATTCGCCTTTGAGCCAGACCCGGCGCAGCAGCCAGATACTGAGCCCCAGACAGAGCAGCAGGCTCGGCACAGCGCCCTCGGCCCCGAAGGCGCCGCCGCTGAGCCAGCTCGGGCCGTCGACCTCGGCCTGGAACCAGGCCTTGGGCTCAAAGCCCGACATGGGCAGGCCGAACAGGCCGGCCTGGGCAAAGTTCCAGCCGAAATGCAGGCCGGTGCAGAGCCAGATCCGGCGCGTCAGCATATAGGCGGCGGCGAACATCAGGCCCAGTTGCAAGGCCAGGGCCAGCGAGGTGTAGAGGCTGGCATGGGGGTTGAACTGGTGCAGCAGGCCGAAGATCAAGGAAGAGACGGCCAGCGCCGCCCAGGAACCCCAGGCTTGCTCCAGCAGGCGGAACAGCAGGCCGCGCAGCAGCAGCTCTTCGGCGATGGCCACCACCAGCATGGCCGGCAGCACCGAGCTCAGCGCCACCCAGCCTTGGGCGGCATCGATGCCCAGCAGACGGTAGTGGCCGCTTGCTGCCAGCACGCCGACAAATGCGGCGATCAGCAGCGTGGCCAGGCCGGCGCCGGCGGCGAACTCGCGGCCGGCGCCGCGCAGGCCCAGCTCCAGCGCCGGGCGCCGCTCGGCCCAGCGCACATAGCCGAGGTAGACGCAGAGCATCCAGCTGCCGCGCAGGAGATTGCCGACGACGCGCCAGTCGGGGTCGGCAGGCAGGGCGAGTTGAATCAGCTTGGCGCCGAGGGCAAAAGGGGCGCCGATCAGGGCGAGGGCGAGCAGCAGGCGGAGCAGGGGATGGCGGGGCAGGGACATGGGGCGAGGGGTGAATCGTGAATCGTGAATCGTGAATCGTGAATCGTGAATCGTGGGGCTTGAAGGGTCAGGCTTGGTCGGGGGAGGCTAGGGCCTGAAGCTACGATGCGCAATTCACATGGATGCATAGCTGGCGATGCAAAAACGTATGGATTCGAGCGAGCCGGCTCCGGCGGTGCGGCTGGACGCCCAGCAGTTCGACTGGGCCTTGCTGCGTGGCTTTCTGGCGATCTATCGGGCCGGCAGCGTGGCCGCTGCGGCGCGCAGCCAGCAGCTGCAGCAGCCGACGCTGAGCCGGCAGCTGATCGAGCTGGAGGCGCAGCTGGGCACGCGCTTGTTCGAGCGCAGCCGGCGCGGCCTGCACCCCACCGCTGCGGCCGAGCAGATCCTGGAGCACGCCTTGCAAATGGAAGAGGCGGCCAGCCGCCTGAGCCTGCGCCTGAGCGCGCGGCGCGAGCAGCTCAGCGGCACGGTGCGCCTGCACACCACCCAGCTGCTGGCTGGCCTCTTGGTGCCCGAGGTCTTGCCGGGCTTGCTGGCGGCGCGGCCGGGCCTGCAGATCGAGCTGATCTGCGGCGATGCGCCGCCCGACCTGCTGGCGCGCGAGGCCGACATCGGCCTTTGGGTGGCGGAGCCGCCGCGGCCGCTGGACCTGGTCTGCCGCCGCCTCGGTGAGTTCCAGATCCAGGCCTGCGCCAGCCCGGCCTACCTGGCCCGGCATGGTGAGCCAAAGGACCTGGCCGAGCTGCTGGTGCAGCGGCACCGCCTGGTCGGCCCGGACAAGCTGCCCGAGATGCGACGCTGGTTCGAGCAAGTGGCGCCCGAGCTGAACCGCGCCCATTTCGTGCTGCGCACCGATGACAAGGCGGCCCTGCTGCAGGCCCTGAAAGCCGGGGTGGGCATCGGCTTTGCGGCCAGCTATCTGGTCGGACCGGGCACGGGGCTGCAGCGCATCTTGCCGGCCCTGCCGCTGCCGCAGCTGCCGCTTTGGCTGGTCACACACCGCGAGATCGTCAGCAACCCGCTGATCCGCAGCTGCTTTGATGGCTTGGCCGAAGACTTGACCCGGAGGTTGTGAGCGCCGGCCGGTAGCGGAGGCTGGGGCAGAATCGCCGCTCCCATCTCCCTTGGAAGTCTTGAACATGGCCTCAGTCTTGATCGTCGGTGCCTCGCGCGGCATTGGTTTGGAATGGGTGCGCCAGGCGCGCGCGGCGGGCGACCGGGTGGTGGCCACGGCGCGCGATGAGTCAGGGCTGCAGCGCCTGCGCGATCTGGGCGCGGTGGCGCTGAAGCTGGATGTCATGAACACCGCCAGCGCCTCGGGCCTGGCCTGGCAGATCGACGGCTATGCCTTCGACCAGATCGCTCTGGTGGCGGGGGTTTTCGGCAGCCGCACCACAGGCTTGCAAACGCCGACCGAGGCGGAGTTCAACACCGTCATGCAGACCAATGTGCTGGGCCCCATGCGGGTGCTGCCGCAGCTGCAGGATGCGCTGGCGCCGGGTGCGCGCTTGGCCATCATCTCTTCGCGCCTGGGCTCGATCAGCCTGCGCAATGGCAGCCATGGTTGGCTGTACCGCGCCTCCAAGGCGGCAGTGAACTCGGTACTCAAGGATGCGTCTTTGGTCTTGCAAGACAAGGCCTGCTGCATCAGCTTCCACCCCGGCTGGGTGCGCACCGATATGGGCGGCGCCGATGGCGACATCGATGTGCAAACCAGCGTGGCCGGTATGCGCACGGTGATGGCCGGCTTGAGCGCGGCCGATAACGGCAGTTTCATCAATTACGACGGGGAGCGATTGAGTTGGTGAGGGTGGGGCGCATGGCAATGACGACGAAGACCCGGACGGTGCTGCGGCGCCTGGCCTGGGGTGTGGCTGGGCTGTGCCTGGGCCTGATCCTGCTGGTCCTGGCCTGGCTGGCCGGCAACAACCGGTGGGTGGACGCCGAGACACAGCCGCGCCCGGCCGCGCTGCAGCCGCGGCCTGTTGCCTTGGCGCCTGAGGTCAATGTGTTTTTTGACCTGACCGGCTTGTTCGCGGGGCCCCAGGCCCAGCCCTCGCGCGTGGGCCAGGCCCTGTGGGGCACGCCGATGCCGGAGCAGGCCACGGTGACCGACTCCCATCTCTTGCCCCAGCCGCGCGATGCCGCCTGGAGCTGCAGCTGGGATCTGAACGATTGCCTGGGCTTGTGGCTGCAAGACAGGGAGGGCCTGCGCCTGCGCTTGCGCGAGCAGACCTTGCTGCTGGAACGCTGCGCGGCCCTGGCCGATGGGCTGTCGGCAGGCCGCCTGGCGTTCGATGAACTGCTGCCGCAGCCGCGTGCGGAGCTGCGCCGCGCCAGCGACAAGTATCTGGGCCTGCCGGTGGCGTCGCATTTGCAGGGCGCTCGCGTCTGTGCCCGCGGCTTCCAGATGCAAGCCGCCTGGGCGAAGTCCCAGGGTCAGGCTGAGGCGCTGCTGCAGGCGCTGGGCCGGGCCCAAGCCTTGTCTCAGGCCTTGCTGCAGGGCAGCCAGAGCCTGATCTCCAGTGTTCTGGCCTGGAACCATGAGCGGCAGCGCTTGCGGCTGCTGGCCGGCCTGCTGGCGCTGGAGCCCGCGTTGGCGCCGCACTTGGGTGCACAGCTGGGGGCCTTGCCCGAGCGTGCCCGCGACGCCAGCGCCTGGATGGCGGCCGAGTCCTTATTCGGCGGCCAAGCCATGCAGGAGATGGCCCAGCTCTGCGGTCGCAACGAAGGCGGCCAGATCCGGGAGCAGGCCGGCTTGATCGACCGCTGGCTTTGCCACTTTGGCTTCATGCCGCAGCGCACCCTGCAGGCCAACGATGCCTGGTGGTTGCAGCAGCACGAGGCTGCCAAGGACGGGCCCGAGGCTTTGCTGAGCCGCATGCAGGCGCAGCCAGCCCCCGACTTTTCCTTGTGGAGCCTGCCCTTTCGCAACACGATCGGAACCATCTTGCTCAGCGTAGCCCACCCGGCGTTTGACGACTACCCGGCCAAGCAGGCTGACCTCTTGCTGGACCACCGCGTGGCTCAGCTGGCCTTGGCTCTTGCCACGCAACAAGTCCCCGTGGCCGAACGTGGCGCCTGGCTGGCTCGCCAGGACCTGACGCCCAGCCAGCGCGAGCGCATCACGCTGAGCGAGGATGGACTGAGCCTGCGTGTTCTGCCCTGGGCCAAGCCTGTGGCCGCGAACCCAGGCGGAGCCAGCCGCAGCTGGCCGCTGCCATCGCCTTGACGAAAGCAGGCTTCGCCGGACAAGGTATCGTTGCGCTTTGGCGCCTCGCGCGTGGCTTGTAGACAGGCTGCGCTCGCCGGCGCGATGCATTCCAAATCACGAGACACCTTCCCATGCTGCTTTCCGACGACCACCGCGCCATCCAGGACGCGATCCGCTCCTACGTGCAAGACCAGATCGCGCCCAAGGCGGCCGAGTGGGACAAGAGTCACCACTTTCCCGCCGCGGAGCTGAAGGGCCTGGCCGAGCTGGGCTGCTACGGCGTGGCCGTGCCCACCGAGTACGACGGCGCCGGCCTGGACTACCTGGCCCTGGCCATCATCCTGGAAGAGATCGGCGCCGGGGACGGCGCGACCTCGACCGTGGTCAGCGTCAACAACTGCCCGGTCTGCTCCATCCTCATGGCCTTCGGCAACGAGGACCAAAAGCAGCGCTTCCTCAAGCCGCTGGCGCGCGGCGACATGCTGGGCGCCTTCTGCCTGACCGAGCCGCATGTGGGCTCGGAGGCCGGCGGCCTGCGCACCACGGCCGTGCGCGATGGCGATGAGTACGTGCTCAACGGCGTCAAGCAGTTCATCACCAGCGGCAAGAACGGCGATGTTGCCATCGTCATGGCCGTGACCGACAAGGCCGCGGGCAAGAAGGGCATCAGCGCCTTCCTGGTGCCCACCAACACGCCGGGCTACCTGGTGGCGCGCATCGAAGACAAGATGGGCCAGCACGCCAGCGACACGGCGCAGATCAATTTCGAGAACTGCCGCGTGCCGGCGGCCAACCGCCTGGGCGAAGAAGGCCAGGGCCTGAAGATCGCGCTCTCAGGCCTGGAAGGCGGCCGCATCGGCATCGCCAGCCAGAGCGTAGGCATGGCGCGCGCGGCCTTCGAGGCGGCGTTGAAGTACAGCAAGGATCGCGAGAGCTTCGGCCAGCCGATCTTTCAGCACCAGGCCATCCAGTTCAAGCTGGCCGATATGGCCACCCAGATCGAGGCCGCGCGCCAGCTGATCTGGCATGCCGCCAGCCTCAAGGACGCCGGCCAGCCCTGCTTGAAGGAAGCGGCCATGGCCAAGCTCTTCGCCAGCGAGATGGCGGAGAAGGTCTGCTCCGCCGCCATCCAGGTCCATGGCGGATACGGTTATGTCAGCGACTTCCCGGTCGAGCGCATCTACCGTGATGTGCGCGTGTGCCAGATCTACGAAGGCACCTCGGAAGTGCAGAAGATCCTGATCGGCCGCGCCCTGGCCTGATGGCCGATGCTGCCGGGCGCGTGAAGCGATGCTTTGCGCCCGGCTTGCGCTCCACGGGCTTTGCTGATTAGCATGGCATGCCCCGCCTTGCTCCGGGCCGCCCGACCGCTTTGCTGTCCTCCTGTGCAGAGTTCTTGTTCTCGTCTTCCGGTCGGCGCCTGCAAGGCCGGAGGATGCGAAAGGAGCATCACCGATGATGAACAGCACCGCGACCCTGCTGGACGCCGAATCTGAAGCCCTGCACGAGCAGCCGAAGGCCAGCCTCTGCTTCAAGATTGCCGACCAGGCTTGGGAATTCGAGGCCATCCACCGCCTCAACTACCGCACCTTCGTCGAAGAAATTCCGCAGCACGCGCCCAACGCGGAGCGGCGCTTGATCGACCGCTTCCACGACGAGAACACCTATGCCATTGCCCTGCATGAGGGGGAGCTGGTCGGCATGATCGCCGGCCGCAGCGCGCGGCCTTTTTCCCTCGACGGCAAACTGCCCGATCTCGACCGCCACCTGCCGCCGCACCAGCGCGCCATGGAGGTGCGCTTGCTCGCGGTGGCGCCGGCCTTTCGCAATGTTCAGAAAGCGGGCGTGTTCGCGCGGCTCTCGGGCGTGCTGGCCCGGCACTTCCGGGCCCAGGGCTGTGATTTGGCCCTGATCTCGGGCACGCTGCGCCAGACCCGGCTGTATCGCCACCTGGGCTTTCAGCCCTTCGGCCTACAGGTGGGCAGCGCCGAGGCGCCCTACCAGCCCATGTTGATGCGCTTGCCCGACTACGCCGCGCATTGCGCGCATCTGGAGTTCCTGTCGGACGGGCGTCATGCCACTTTTCTGCCCGGGCCGGTGGCCTTGTCCGAGGCCGTGGTGCAGGCCCTGGCCGAGCCGGCGCATTCGCACCGCGGCCCCCAGCATCTGCTGCGCCTGGCCCGGGTGCGCGAGCGCTTGTGCGCGCTCAGCGGCAGCCAGGATGCGCTGATCTTTCCGGGTACGGGCACCTTGGCCAATGATGCGATTGCGGGGCAGCTTTCCTTGGTGGACGGCACGGGCCTGGTGATCAGCAATGGCGAGTTTGGCGAACGCCTGCTCGACCATGCGCGGCGCTGGCGCCTGCCGCACCAAGCCCTGCGTCTGGACTGGGGCCGGCCGCTCTCGGCCGAGGCGCTGGAGCAGGCCTTGCAAACCCAGCGCCCGGCCTGGCTCTGGGTCGTGCTCAGCGAGACCTCCACCGGCATGCGCAATGACCTGGGCCTCTTGCGCGCCGCCTGCCGCCGGCACGGCGTGCGTCTGTGTGTCGATGCGGTCAGCGCGCTGGGCCAGCAAGCGCTGGACCTGCGCGGCGTATGGCTGGCCAGCGCCGTCAGCGGCAAGGCCCTGGGCGCCTTTCCTGGTCTGGCCATCGTGCTGCATGAGGGCGCATTGCAGCCCGAGGGGCAGCTGCCGCGCGCCATCGACCTGGCGTCCTTTGCGCCGGCCGATGGTGTGCCCTACACCCAGAGTTCCAATCTGCTCGCTGCGCTCGAGGCCGCCCTGGCCATCGACTGGCCCGCGCGCTGGCGGGCGGTGCGCAGTGCCGATGCGCAGTTGCGACGCGCCCTGGGCTGCAGCGCCGCGCAGCCTGCCCCCTTGCCTTGGCGCGCCCTGGTGGCGCCGGATCAAGCCATGCCCGGCATCTTGACCCTGGCCCTGGCTCCGCATCTGTCGGCGGCCCGAGCCGGCGCCCAACTGGAGCGTGCCGGCTTCAAGCTGGCCTGGCAGAGCGGCTATCTGCAGCAGCGCAATTGGCTGCAGATCTGCCTGATGGGCGCCTGGGACCCGGCCGCGCTGGCCGTGCTGCCGGCGCGCCTGGCGCAGGTGACGGAAGTCACGCTGCCGGAGGCTTGAGGCGAGCGTCGTCTGGCCTCTGTACAAATCGTACACAGACAGCGAGGCCTAGGGTTTCTACACTTGCGTTTCCAAATCTGAGTGGCGTTCAACAGGTCGATGACCTGCTCTGAGAACCACCCAGCCCGCAGCGCAAAAATCAGGAAACACCATGTCTTCGCAGCCCACCCGTCTCGCTTCCGCTCCTCGTCTCCGTCCGGTCTGGGCGGCTTTGGCCTTGTCCTCCTTGGTGGCGCTCACTGCCTGCGGTGGTGGCGGTGGTGGCGGCGGTGATGTCACGCCGCCCCCGCCGCCGCCGCCGGCCAATGCACCGGAGCTGATGGTGAGCATGAGCCTGCCTGGCGCCGAAGTGCCCTCGGGCTACACCCAGACCATGGCCACCATCAAGCTGCGCAATGTCGGCAAGGGCGCCGCCACCACCACCGATGTCAACATCGTCGCCGACGCGCTGCTCGAGGGCATGAAGGTCGTCAACTGCCAGTCCGACAACGCCGGCACCGCCTGCCCCGCCACCGGCTCCCGCATGACGGTCAGCAATTTGCAACCCGGCGCCACACTCACTTTTGATGTCACTGGCACCGTCAAGCTCGGCACCAGCGGCACGGTCAATCTGGAAGCCTCGGCCACCACCGGCACGGGCACCCAGTTGTCCAGCAGCAAGATGAGCGTGGGCTTCAAGGCCTACACCGCGGATGTGGCGGTGCAGGCCACCGGCCCCAGCAGCGCAGTGCCGGCTGGCGGCAGTTTTGAGTATGTGGTGACGATCACCAACAAGGGCCCCGATGCGGCCAAGGATGTGCTGTTGGCCAATTCACTGGCGCCTTCGGGGACCCCAAGCGCCCCTACCCTGGGCAAGATGACTTGCACCGCTGCGGGCGGCGCCGTGTGCCCGACGGAGCTGATCCCCGTGGGTATGAAGCTCGCCACCTTGCCCAAAGACGGCAGCCTGGTGTTTCGCCTGCCCTACAGCTTCGCGCCGGGCGTCCGCGACGTATTGGTGTTCGAGGCAGCCGTGCGGGCCCTCGGCGACAGCGACAGCAGCAATGACCGCGTCTTGCTGACCACGCCCTGAGCGTAGCCACTGGGAAGGTCGGGGCCGCCATGTGCGGCCCTTTTGCTTTTTACGGCGCTGCTTGCACCTTCACCTCGAACTGCCGTCGCCCCACGCGCTGCATAGAGTCAGCAATCTCGACGCTGAGCTTGTGCTCGCCGCTGGGCAGGGCGGCTTTGCGGATGCGCAAGCCTTCTGCAGTCACCTCCGCCTGGGCCAGCACGCGCTGGGTGATGTCCAGGCCCATCCAGCCGTAACGGATGCGCAGGCTCTGTGGCTCGATGCGGGCCTCGCCCTCGGCATTCCAGCGCAGCTGGATGTCGATCGGGCTGGGCAGCACATCGGGGCCAGGCCGTGGCTGCAGCAACTCCAGCCGTGGCGCGCCGGGCGAGGGGCTGAACCTCGGGCTCGGCGGCGCCGGTGTGGCGCGCTCCTCCCGCCACTCGGCATCGCTGATCAGGAACGGCCCGCTTGTCTTAGCTTGGGCCTGTGCGAAGGCCGAGCCTGCGGCCAGGGCCAGGGCCAGCAGCATCAAGCATCGGCCGCTGGCAAGACATGGAACAAGAGACCTCATCGCGACCCTCCTGGCGTGCTGAGTTGAGTGGGTTCAAAGCTTGATCTGATTGCCCAGACCTGCGTAGGCAAACACCGGGGTCTGCTGCGGCATCGTGCAGTCATTGCGGCGGCGGCAGATGTCGCGCGATTGCTCGATGACCTTGGGCCTGACCTCCTTGACCACCAGTTGCTCGATGGACTTGCGGCCCTGTGCCGCACGCAGCGCCGTCAGCAACTGCACCGTGAAGATGCCGCCATGGACCGGGTTGTCCCAGGAGACCTCTTCGCTGCTGGCCGCGGTCACCACGGCAAAGGCCTTGCCCTCGGCCGGGCCGAAGCCTTGAGCGACGCGGTGGGCGTCCGGCCCGCCTATGCCTTGGGTGGCTTGCACACCCTGGGCCGAAATCTCGACGGTCACCAGGTCGCGAGCCGCATTGCCCGAGAAGCAGGTGTCGATCACCCACAGCACCTGCTGGCAGGGCAGGGCCTTGCACAGGCCTTGCAGCTCCCAGAAATCCAGCGCCGAGGCGTTGTCGCCGCGCCGGCTGAAGTCGGCCAGGATGGGCGCGCCGTAGCCCGAGATCGAGCTGTCCTTGGGCCCGCCATGCGCGGAGAGCGCAAACACCACCATATCGTCGGGTGCGACCTGGCGCGCCAGGTGCTTGAGCTGACGCCGCAGCGCCTCGCTGGTGGCCTCGGCGTTGCGCAAGACGGTCATGTTCTTACGCGGCATGCCCATGTCCAGCATGGCCTGAGCGAAGTTGTCGGTGTCCTTGCTGACGCCGTGCAGATCGCTGATCTCCATGCCTTCTCGCTGCCGTACGCTGGAGTAGTCGGACATGCCCACCACCAGCGCCCAGCGCTTGTGCGGCGGAGGCAGGCTGAGGCTGGGGGCGGCCTGCGCCGGTGCCGGTGCGGGCACCGGTGTCGGGGCGGCCCCTGGCACGACATTGGGGGCTGGCACGGGTGTGAGGGCTGGAGCCTGCGTCAGGGGCGGCGGCGACGGCGGAGGAGGGGCCGGGGGCAGCTGGGTCTCCGGCGTGCTGATGGTCTGGCTGCTCGCCACCAGTTCGGCATGCCCGTCGGGCTTGACGCTGGCCGGGCCGAGTTGAAGCAGTCTCTGGCCGGCGCGCCGGGCCAGCTCGCGGGCGGCCTGACGCGCGGCCAGCTCCAGGGCGCGGCGCTCGCCGAACTCCTGCTGCCCATCCTCCTGCCGGGTGAACATCTGACCCCGCCCTTCATCGGACACCAGGATCTGTCGGCCAACAAACACCCGTGCCTGCAGCCGCACCTCGGCAATGGCGGCCTCTTGTCCAGGCACCGGGCGCAGATTGCGGTAGGCGCTGAACACCATGGAGTAGCCAGCGTCCGCAGCGAAGGTGACGATCACACCCGGCCCACCGTCCATCAGCTGGTAGACCTGGGCACTGGGCTGCATCACGCGCAGGCCTTGCTGCTGAAACTCGTCTTCCAGGGCCAAGGTGGCGGTCTGCACCACCGGGTCGAGCCGGGCCGAGGCGCCGGCATGCTCACGCCGGTAGAGCACGGTCAGCGGGAGCTGCACTGCGCTCGCCGGAGCCGGTAGGGCCTGTGCCGCCTGCCACGCCGCCGGGCCTGTTGCCAGCAGCGCCAGACCGGGCGTTTGACTCAGGCCCAGGGCCGCGCCGCGCTGAATCAGGTGGCGTCGCGTCAGCGCCGAGCCCGGGGTGTTGGAGCGGGGCGCGTTCATTCCACCCTCGCCGAGGTGTCCTTGGAGTATTCGCTGAGCACGGCGTAATCGCCCGGTGCCACCTGGTGCTGCGGGTGCTTGCGGATGATGTCGCACTGGCTGGTGTTGCTGCCCACGCCGTCACAGCGCACCGCGGCCACGGGGATGGTGCTGGTGATTTCTTCCTTGCCATTGGGCAGGCGCATGGTGCGCACGCGGAACACGACCAGTTCGTCTTTGCCCTGGAAGCCCTGGCGGATGCCGCCAAAGAGGCCCATGGTGTCGCCGTCCACTGAGACCACCTTGCCCAGCGGCCTGAAGACCTCTTGGATACGCAGCGAGGCCTCCTTGAAGGCGCGGTGCATCGCCTTCTTGTAGTCATTGGCCAGGGCCTGCTGCACCTGGGGCTGGTTGGGGTTGTCCTGCAGGCCCAGCACGGTGCGGTCGCCGCTGCTCTGGCCGCTCTGGCCTTCCACCGAGATGGCGCGGTCCTGCAGCAGCTCGCCGGTGTAGAGGTCCTTGATCTGCAGGGACAGCAGCACCCGAGTCACGGCCACGCGCCGGCCGCCTTCCATGGGCTCCAGGCTTTGCCAGGCATCCTTGACCATGGCCACAACCTGGAAGCTGGAGGCTTCGGCGGTGACGCTGTTGCCCATCTCCAGCACATCGAAGCGACGCGAGGCCAGGATGGTGTCCATCAGATTGCGGTTCATCTGCCGGTTGCTCAAGCCCACGGCTTGGGCCATGGCTGGGGGGAACAACAGCTTGGGGTTGGCCGGGTCGCCGATGCTTTCCATGCTCACATAAAGCTTGGTGCGCGCGGCCTGATCGATGGTTTGCAGGCCGCCCAGATAGACGCCCGAGGGCATGCGGATGGCGCCCTTGCTGAGCTCGACCTTGTCTTTCTCATGCGGGCTGGGCGGGTTGCTTTTGCAGCCGGCCAGGGTCAGCAACACGCAGGCCAGGGCGGCGGAGGCGGCTTGGGAGGGCGAACAGATGCGAGGCATGGTCAGTAGCTCCGTCTTTGAGTCGATGAGGTGGGGGAAAGCTGGGGTCTCAGCTGCCGGTACGGCTGGCCTTGGCAGGAGCGCCGGACGCGGGCTTGGCGCCGAGCTGGGTCTTGCCGCCCGCCTTGTTGTCCTGGCGGCCCTGCTCGACCTTGTCGCGCGGCTTGGGCGCAGGCGGCGGCGTGCTGGGGGCGTCATCGCCGGCCACCGGGCTGACCAGGCTGAGGCAGCCGTCGACCTGGGCTTCGTAGGCATAAACGGCCTGCATGGACGGCACGGCGCGCAAGCTGCTGCGGCCCAGGTCCAGGCTGGCCCGCATGGCCGAGCCCTCGCGGTTGGCAAAGATCAGGCGCAGCAGCTGGTCGTTGCTCAGCTCGCGGCTGCGCTCGCTCACGCTGCGCTGGATCTGCGACAGCGCGTTGCCGCCATCGTCCGTCAGCCGCCGGTGGTCGCGGCGCAGCAGCCTGTCGCCCAGCTCCAGCTCGCGTGCGTTGTCGGGCCGGCCGGAAAAGCTGGCGGCGAAGCTGAAGCCCTGCAGTTCGGGCTGATTGAAGTAGGCGCGCGCCACCGGGTCGCGGCGCTCAGCCGGCATGGTGCGGTCCAGCATGCGGCCGGCCTCGGCGCGGTCACACAGGTAGACGCGGTAGATCAGGCCTAGCGCATGGTCGCGGAACAGGGCTTCGCGCAGCAGGCCGCCTGCCTCGCCCTTGTCCAGTTCGGCCATCACCTCGGCGGCACTGCCCAACTCCAGGGTCTGCTCGCCCTGGCTGAGGCGGAAGCGGGCCGGCCGCGCGGCTTTGCCCAGGTCGGGGAAGATGCCCTGGGCGGTGACGTCCCAACTCAGGCCCAGGCCCCGCTTGACCTCGTTGCCGTAGGCCAGCACCAGAGGCAGGGCGGCCAGCATTTCCTCGTTCTTCTTGTCCTTGTAGAGGCGCAGCAGCTGCCGTCCGAAGCCCGAGACCAAGCTGCTGAAGGCGGCGCCGCCCACCATGGAACGCACATAGGCTTGGGTTCGCTTGCTGCTGCGGTCCACACCGCTGCGGTAGTCGGCGTAGAGCGCCGGATCCCGCTGGCGCAGCAGCCGCAGGGCCAGGTTTTGCACGCCCATGTCATTGGAGAACTCCTTGAGGCTCAGGTTGCCACGGCGCTGGGCCAGGAAGTCCTGATCCGCACGGCTGAAGCCCGCCGCCTGGCTGGCCTTGGCCGCGGCCGGGCCTTGCTGCAGCAGCTCGTAGAGCAGGCTGGCGGCCTGCTCGCGGCGCTCGATCAGCTTGAGGTAGTCGTCCTCGATGCCGGCAAAGTCCTTGCGCGCCTGATCGAGCTGTTTGTTGCTCAGGCGCATGGCCACCAGCATGGCCGCCATGGTCACCAGGCGGCGCTTTTGCTTGGCATCGAGACCCGAGCTCGAGGGCAGCTCGATCTTCTCTTCGGCCAGAGCCTGCTTGGCCTCCAGCAATGCGCCCAGGTACTCATCCAGTTCCTGGGCGGAACCGCTGCTCTTGATCATCTTGTCGAGCTGGCTCTCCAGCGTGCTGAGCGCGGCGCTGATGGCGGCGCCCTGGAGTCCTGCCGCCACGGCCTGCATGTTGTTGGCGCTACCTGGTCGTGCCGCTGCCTCCTGTGTGCCCAACAGCTCCATCAAGCCCGCGCCGCTCTTGAGCTTGCCCGCGGTCTGGCGAATGGTGATCAGCTCGAACAGCAGCTCCTCGCCGCTGACCACGCGCTTCTGGAAAAACTGCTCGATGAAGGCCTCGCTGACCAGCGCCTTGCCGCCCGGGCCCAGCGGGGGCGGCGCGATGCCGGGCATTTGGCTGCTCACCCGCGCGCTGCCGCCGAAGGGCAAATCAGGGAGGCTGTCCTTGATCTGCTGGATCGGGTTGCTGGCGCAACCGGCCAGGGCCAGCAGGGCGGCAGCCTGCATCAGCCACCAGCCGCCGCGGCGCGAATGGACGTGTCGGGAAGGCAACGCAGAAGCAAGCGGGTGGATGTTCACGGGGTTCCTCCAAAGCCAGGTCTGAGGCCGCTCCCTGGCGGCATGGATGGAGTGACGGATGGCACCTGAATTCGTCAGGGGCTGAATGCCTGGGGTTTTCCCGGGTCATTGAGTTCCATCAAGACGCAGGGTCAAGCCCTGACGTTTTCGCCGCGCCCCCGTCTCTGGGGGGTGGCTGTGGCTTCCAGGCCCGGGAAGCAGGGTCTGCACTGGAAATCT
Organism: Paucibacter sp. DJ2R-2; assembly: GCF_025717675.1. GTDB lineage: Bacteria > Pseudomonadota > Gammaproteobacteria > Burkholderiales > Burkholderiaceae_C > Paucibacter_A. Next base: position 434,593 of record NZ_JAJIRT010000001.1, on the reverse strand, counting down.
GTCGCAATCGCTCGTTAGACTTACTTTGTTACAACATGCACGGAAGCGATCGACAGCATGGAGCGAGAGGTGTTCAAGCGGGCCTGTGCGCAAGGAGGAGACCCCATGCGACTTGCGTTTCGCCAGCTTTACCTGGACTATGGCCGCGCCTTGCTGCGCGAGTGCAGCCTCTGTTTGCGTGATCCGGAAATGGCCCGCGACGCCTTGCAGAACGCGCTGCTGCGGATCTGGAAGTCCTGCGCCAGCTACCGTGGAGATTCCGAGCTATTTCCCTGGCTCAAGCGTGTCGCCCGCTCGGTGGCCATCGACGAGTTGCGTGCCAGCGCGGCTCGCCTGCCCAGCAGCGCCTCCTTGCCAGCTTTGGACGAGGAGCCTGACGCTGCAATGCCGGATGAGCTGCCCGGGCCCGAGGCATTGACCGCTTCGCGCCTGGCTCTGGAGCGCTACCGCGAGTGTGAGGCGCGCTTTCGCGAGGCCGACCCCGAGGCGGCCGCGGTGATCCGCTGGATCGCCGAGGACGAGCTCTGCATCGAGGACGTGGCCCGTTTGCTCAACCGCACGCCGCAGGCCACGCGACAGTACCTGTACCAATGCCGTCGCAAGGCGCGGCACTATCTGGCTCCCTGGTATGCCCAGGTGGCCGGGGGAGAAGGCTGATGTCTGACCGTGAACCCTTGAACCCCGCGCAAGAGGCTGAACTGGCTGCCTGGCTGCGCGGTCTGCGCGGCCAGGCAGCAGAGTCGGGCTTGGGAAAGTCGGCTCATTCCGAAGGGCAGTGTCTGCAGCGTGCGCTGTCTGCCACCGTCGCCGAACAGCCGGCTCTGTCGCCGCGTGAGCTGGAAGTGCTGCTCGCGCAGGCTGAACACGAAGGACTGTTCCGAGCTTCGGGCTGCCGACTCTGCCAAGCCTGGCGCGAAGCCCTGCGCAGCGTCTGGCAAGCACCTGCCTGGCGTTGGGGCGGTGCGTTCTCCGGGGCTCTGGCCCTGAGCTTGCTGGTGTGGCTGGGCTTGCCCACCCAGAGCCCCTGGTCAGCTGAAGATGGGGCGCCGGCTGCGGCCAGCGGTGGGGTGGCGGGTGGCGAGACGGGTGGAGCAAGGCGGGGCAGCGACGGTGTGTTGCAGCTGCGCGTCCCCGACCCACAGGCTTGGCGCGAGTCCCTGGCGACCGATCTGCAGGCCCAGGGCCTGGAGCTGCGGCGTTATGAACGCCTGGGCCGTTTGGGCCTGGATGTGGAGTTGAGCGGACTGCCCGCCGAGCGCCAGCCTGCGGTGCAGGCGATTCTGAAGCGCCGAGGCATCCCCTGGCCGGCCGATGGCGTGTTGATGCTGGAACTGAGCGCTGGCCCGGCGCCGACCCAGCCATGAGGCTGCGGCTGCTCTCAGGAGGCTGGCTGCTGGCGGCCGGCTTGACCGCGCTGCCTGCTTGGAGCGATCCGATCCACGAACGCCTCGGTGGAGCGGACGCGCGCCAGGCCTTGGCCCTGCTGTGCGACGCTGCGCCTGCAGCGGTTGAGGCCAGCCTGCCGCTGCTCGAACAGCTCTTGCGCGAACCCGAGCAGGCCTTGGCCCGGATTTGCGCTCGGCCGCCGTCCGAGCCTGCAGCCTTGGCCGTCGCCCTGCAGCAGGCGCGCATGGCCTGGCAGTTGTTGGAGCGGCCGTTCAGCGACCCGCTGGGTCGGAGTCTGGCTGCGCTGGAACCCGCAGCGGGCCTTGCCGTTTTTGCAGAAGCGAGGGTCTGGTTCTTGATGCTGGCCGCGCGCGCCGCCCTGGACCGCGCGGCGCGCGACGAGGCCGTGCCCCTGGTGGCGGAGGCCTTGCCTTTGGCGCTGGCGCTGCCGACGGGCGGGGCCGACCGCGATGTCATGTGGGCCCAGCTGCGCGTGCTGGAGATCACCGCCAGCTGGCGCCGCCAGGCGCCGGGCTGGGTGGAACGCAGCGAGGCGAGCTTGAGCGAGGCCGCGGCCTTGCTGCAAGGCCAGGGCCTGGCGGTCAGTGCCCTGATGGGTGAGGTCTTGAACCTGCGCACCGTGGTCAGCCATGCCCAGGATCGGCTGGCTGTGGCCGTGGGCTATGCCGAGCAGGAGGCGGAGCTGCTGCGTCAAATGGGCCGAGGCGAGTCGCCCGATATGCTGGATGCGCTGGCTTCGCTGGCGGCGATTTACGGGCAGATGGAACTGATGGACCGTTCGCAGCAGGCCCTGGAGGACGCGCTGCGCATCATCGAGCGCCACCCCGACGCCAACCCCTCGGCGCAGTTGGGTGTGTTCCACAACCTGGCCTCCAATTACCTGCACTACGCTCGTGTCGATGAAGCGCTGGCGCTGGCATTGCGCGCCGTGGCTTTGGCCGAAACCACCTTCGGTGCCAACAGCCCGCGCCTGCTGCCCTACCGTGTGAGCTTGCTGAACCTGCGCATGACCCAGGGCCAGTTGGGCGAAGCCTTGGCCGTCAGCGAAGCCATTGACGCCATGCTCGGCCCGGACAGCGCTGGCACGGTGGGCCTGGCGCGACTGATCCGCGCACGCCATCTGCAATCGGTGCTCTGGCAAAAGCTGGGCCAAGCTCGGCGTGCGCGCGAGCTGCTGGCGCCTCTGCTGTCCCTCAGCGAGGGGCGCAGCGATCTGGGCTATTGGCGCTCGCGTTTGTTGCTCAGCCATGCAGCGGTGCAGATGCAGCTGGGCCAGCCCGGCCTGGCCTACCGCGATTACGACGCGGCCATGCAGGCCTTGCGACAGATCGTCGGCGACACGCCGTCCTTGCTGCTGGAGGCCTATGGAGGACGCTGCCGGGCGGCCGTGGCGCAGCCGGGCGCGACTCAAGCGCCGCTGCCGGCTTGCGAGGAGCTGCAGCAGTTCCTGGACCAGCACCCCGACTATGCCGGGCTGCCACCGGCCGACCGAGCGCGTGCGCACAAGGTGCTGGCGCAATGGAAGGACAGCCGCTCGGCCTGGGCCGCCGGGCTTGATCACCACCTGCGTGGCCTGGCCGCGGCCGAGAGTCATGCCGCGCCCCTGCCGCTGTGGGACAACCTGCATGGCTTGGCTCGCCACTGGGCCCAGCGCGGCCGCGAAGACCTGGCCTTGCAGCTCGGCCGCCAGAGCCTGGACCAGATCGAGCTGATGCGCCAGGACCTGCGCGGCAAGCGCCCGGGCCAGGAACGCGGCTTTGTCCAGGAACTGTCCTCGGTCTACCGCGACCAGGCCGCTTGGCTGGCGCGCTCAGGCCGCATCGCCGAGGCGCAAGACGTGCTGCGCGACTGGTCGGCCGTGGAGCTCGATGAATTCAGCGATGGCCAACTGCGCGTGCGCCGCTCTGCGCGCCTGCGTGCACCTGAAGCGCTGCTGCAGCAGAGCCCGAGCGCGGCCGGCCCGGAGCGCGTCGGCGCGGAGCGGATGCCGTCCTTGGGCAGCGCTGGCGAAGTGCTGAGCCCGCGTCGTTTGGCCCAGGCTCAGCTGCACTGGCGGGCCCAGCGCGAGAACGAGGCGCTCAAATTGCAGCAGTGGCAACAATGGTTGCAGCAGGCCTTGCTCGCCACGGCACCCAAGCCAAGCAGCGCGGCCCAGCGTCTCCAGGCCACGGCCAAGCAGCGCCCGTCGCGGGGCGTGCTGGAGGTCTGGAGCATTTCCGGCCAGGAGCGCCTGAGCTTGCTGATGATCCACGCCGGCGGGCAGTCGCAGCTGGAGCTGGCCTGGCCGGCGCGCCAGCTCGGCCAGGAGCTGGCCGAGCTGCTGCGCAAGATCGAGGCCCGCGAGCCGGTTGATGCGGAGCTGCGCCACTGGTTCCGCCGTCTCGGCGAGCCTCTGTTGCGTGCCGCTCGCCGCGCCAAGGCCGGGCAAGTGGAGGTGTATCTCGATGGCGCCCTGCGCTACTTGCCCCTGGGGCTGCTGCGCGGGCCGGAGGGCTATCTGGGCCAGAGCGTGCGCCTGGTGCAGCGCCTGCCCGAGGGCGGTGGCGGTGAAGTGGGTGCGGGCCAGGCAGGGCTGTCTGCGCTGCGCCTGCGCGCTTTCGGCAGCAGCCAGGCGGTGGCCGGCCTGCCGGCTTTGCCTGCAGTAGTGCAGGAGATCTGCGAGCTGGTGGCCGGCCCGATCGAGGGCCTCGGCAGCAGTGCCTGCCTGAGTGGCCCGGGCCTGTGGCGCGGCCAGGGCTGGCTCGATGCGAGCTTCACCCAGCGCACTTTGCAAGACGAGTTGCAGTTGGCAGCCCAAGCGCGTGCCGGTGGCCTGCTGCATCTGGGCACCCACTTCACCCTGCGGCCGGGCGTGATGTCCCGGTCCTGGCTGCGCCTCGGTGACGGGCAGCGCCTGCACCTGGCCGAGTTGGCCCGCATGCCTTTCACTCACACCCAGTTGGTGACGCTGTCAGCCTGTTCGACGGGCCTGGGCGGTGGCGATGATGGTTCGGGCGCCGAGGTGGCCGGGCTCAATGCCAGCCTGCTGCAGGCTGGGGCCAGCGAGGTCTTGTCCAGCCTCTGGAGCGTGGACGACGCGGCCACGCGGCGCTGGATGCGCAACTTCTACGCCGCCTTACGGCGCCACGGCGACAGCGCCCGCGCCCTGCAGTCGGCGCAGCGCGCGTTCCTGGCCCAGTCGGGCGGGCAATCACACCCCTTTTACTGGGGCGCGTTCTACCTGGCGCGCGCCAATACCCAGCGCTGACGCCGTGTGGGCGCAGCCCGCACCGCGCTCGCCGCATCCAGGTAAGCCAGGCTGCCAAGGCCGCAGCAGATGGTCTATGGTTGCTTCATGCTTGAATCCACCTTGCCCGAACGTTCCGCGCAGGCCATGCAAAAAGGCCCGCTGCATTTCTATTTCGATTTTTCCTCGCCCTACAGCTACATCGCGTCCGAGTGGGTGGAGGCCGTGGCCGCACGGCACGGCCGGCGCGTGCAATGGCATGCCATCTTGCTGGGCGTGACCTTTCAGGCCGCCGAACTCAAACCCCAGGTCGAGCACCCGCTCAAGCGCGATTACGCGTTTCGTGATTTCGCCCGCTCGGCCGCCTTTGCCGGCTTGCCCTACCAGCAGCCCGAGCGCTTCCCCATCGCCACGCAGAATGCCGCCCGTGTGTTCTGGTGGCTGCATGAAACACAGGGCCCGGCGGCCGCTGTGGCCTGGGCGCGCGCCGGCCTGCGTGCCTATTTCACGCGCGGCGTGGCTCTTGATGATGCCGCGCAGCTCAAGGCTTTGGCGGCACAGAGCGGCCTCGATGCCGACGCGGCCGAGCGCGCCTGGAGCGACCCGGTCTGGAAAGATCGGCTCAAGGCCGTCAACAGCGCCGCGATCGCCGCCGGCGTGTTCGGCGCACCTTACTTCATCGTCGACGGCGAAGCCTTCTGGGGCAATGACCGCCAGGCGCAGATCGAGCGCTGGCTCGCCAGCGGCCCGTTCAAGGGTCTGATCTAAGTTCGTTCAGGGCAGAGGGCTGAGCCCTGCGGCCTTGAGCAGGCGCCGGTAGCTGCCGTCTGCCTTCATGGCCGCCAGCCCTTGTTCGAAGGCGCTGCGCAAGGCCTCGGCCTGCGGGTCGCGGCGGCTGAAGGCCAGATAGGTGGGCTTGCTTTCCAAGCCCGGTGCCAGCCAGTCGATACGCGCCCGCAGCTCAGGTTCCTTGGCGAGCATATAGAGCCCGGCATCCTTGGCACCGAAGGCCAGGTCGATCCGGTCCTTGGCCAGTTTGCGCAAATTGCTGTTCAGGGCGCTGGCCAGGTCGAGTTGCAGGCCAGGGTCGCGCAAGAGCTCGGGCAGATAGCTGCCGCGTTCAACGCCGATGCGCAGGCGCCGCAAGGATTCGGCGTTATGAGTCATTTGTTGGCTGCCGCGCTTGACGAAGAAGCCCAGCTCCTGCTCGACCAGGGGCGAGCTGTAGTCGAAAAGCTGGTCACGCGTGGCATTGCGCCAAATGCCCAGAATCAGGCAGCGCCCTTCTTCGCCTTCCTTGAGGATGCGGGCCCAGGGCATGAATTCGGCTTGCATGGTGTAGCCCACGCGCTGGAACGCTTGCTGCGCCAGATCGAAGATGGGGCCCATGCGCGGCAGGCGCGGGCTGTTGTAGGGCGGGAAGTCGCCCACGCAGACCCGCACGGCTGGCTGGCTGCCGACCTGGCTGTTCGCCGGCGCTGCGCTGCCTTGTGCGAGCGCTGCTGTTCCCCAGGCCGCAGCCACCAGCGCAGCTGCCAGCAGCAGCCTTTGCCGGTAGGGCGGGCAAGGGGTGAGGGTGGTGGAGCGAGTCTGGTTCGGCAACATCTGCGCCCACCCTAAGCCCAAATGCAGCCCGCCTCAAGCGGACTTGTCCCGGGTGCCTGTGAAGTCTTGCTTACAGCTCCGCCACGCCCTTGACCCGCGCGGCCGGCACCGGCATGGCCACCGCGGCCTCTTGCACGCGGCCATGGAAACGGTCCAGCAGCGCCTTCTGCTTGGCCCGGGCCGTCACCACGTTTGCATGCTTGACATGGCCGTAGCCGCGGATCTGTTCGGGCAGGCGAGCCAGCTGCAGGGCGACTTCCAGCTTGTCGGCTGTCAGGCCGGCCAATAGCTCGTCCACCAGGGCTTCGTAGTCCTGGATCAGCTGGCGCTCCATGCGGCGCTCTTCGGTCTTGCCGAAGACATCGAGCGCGCCGCCGCGCAAACCCTTGAACTTGGCCAGCAGCTTGAAGGCCTGGAAGGTCCAGCTGCCCATCTCGATCTTCTTGGCCCGGCCATCGGCACCGGGCTTGGAGATCAGCGGCGGGGCCAGATGGAAGCTCAGGCGCTCCCAGTTCTCGAACTGCTCCTTCATCGCGCGCTCGAACTGGCCGTCGGTGTAGAGGCGCGCCACTTCGTACTCGTCTTTGATGGCCAGCAGCTTCGCGTAGTAGCGGGCCACGGCCTTGGTGAGGCGCTCGGTCTTGCCGGCCTCGCCCAGCTGGCCTTCGGCGCTGCGCACGCGCTGCACCAGGGCCAGGTAGCGCTGGGCGTAGGCGCTGTTCTGGTAGGCCGTCAGGTGGGCGCTGCGGCGGGCCAGCAGGCCGTCCGGGCCGTCGAGCTTGTCGAAGTTCAGCACCTGCACGACCGACTGCGCATTGCGGCCGGCCAGGCGGCGCAGGGCCTCGGGCGCGGCGATGGCCAGGCGGCCCAGGGCGAAGGCGGTCTTGTTGCCTACCACGGCCACGCCGTTCAGCTCCATGGCTCGCATCAGCGAGGCTTCGGAGAGCGGCACCAGGCCGCGCTGCCAGCAGGCGCCCAGCATGATGATGTTGCTGGGCATGGTGTCGCCCATCAGCTCCTGGGCAATCGCTTGCGCATCGATGGTGCTCATCAAACCGGCGTCGCCACCGACGGCATGCTGCATCTTGGCCAGCAGCGAGTCGGCTTGCAGGCTGGCATCGGGGTTGCGCACAAAAGCCGCCGTGGGCAGCTCATGCGTGTTGGCCAGGATGACGGTGCGGCCCGGCTTGACCGTGCCCAGCGCATCCGGGCTGGCGCCCACCACCATGTCGCAGGCCAGCAGCACATCGGCCTGTTGCGTGTCGATGCGCACCTGGTTGAGCAGGTCTTGCGTCGGCGCCACGCGCACGAAGCTCAGCACCGAGCCGCCTTTCTGTGCAAAGCCCATGAAGTCCAGCACCGAGGCCTGCTTGCGCTCCAGATGCGCGGCCATGCTGATCAGGGCGCCGACCGTCACCACGCCGGTGCCGCCCACGCCGGTGACCAGCAGGTCGAAGGGACCCGTCCAGTTCCAGGGTTTGGGCGAGCCAATCGCGGCCAGCTCGCGCGCCAGATCGGCGGGCGTGTAGCCGGCGCCGGCGCGTTTCTTGAGCTGCGCGCCGTGCACCGAGACGAAGCTCGGGCAGAAGCCGTTGACGCAGGAAAAATCCTTGTTGCAGCTGCTTTGCTCGATCACGCGCTTGCGGCCGAAATCGGTTTCCACCGGCACGACCGAGAGGCAGTTGCTGGCCTGGCCGCAGTCGCCGCAGCCCTCGCACACCTGCTCGTTGATGAAGATGCGCTTCGGCGGGTCGTAGAACTCTTTCTTCTTGCGACGGCGGCGCTTTTCGGCGGCACAGGTCTGGTCGTAGATCAGCACCGTCACGCCTTCGATCTCACGCAGCTCGCGCTGCACCGCGTCCAGCTCGCTGCGGTCGTGGAAGCTGGTGCCCGGCGGGAACAGGTTCTCGTGGCCTTGGTACTTCTGCGGCTCGTCGCTCACCACCACCAGGCGCTTCACGCCCTCGGCCTCCACCTGGCGCGCGATCTGGGGCACGCTGGTCTGGCCGTCCACCGGCTGGCCGCCGGTCATGGCGACGGCGTCGTTGTAGAGGATTTTGTAGGTGATGTTGGTCTTGGCGGCGATGGCCTGGCGGATGGCCAAGTAGCCCGAGTGGTAGTAGGTGCCGTCGCCGAGGTTCTGGAACACATGCTTCTCGGTCGTGAAGCGGCTGTGCGCGGCCCAGTCCACGCCCTCGGCGCCCATCTGGATGAGCCCTGAGGTGCCACGCTCCATCCAGCTGGCCATGAAGTGGCAGCCGATGCCGGCCAGGGCCCGCGAGCCTTCGGGCAGCTTGGTCGAGGTGTTGTGTGGGCAGCCCGAGCAGAAGTAGGGCTGGCGGCGCACGCCATCGGCCGCGTTCGACAGCAGGCAGGGGGTGAGGAAGTCCACCACCAGATGGCGGCGGTCCAGCGCGGGGTTGAGGCGGGCCAGCCAATCGGCCACCGTGTTCATGATGCGCGAGGGGCGCAGCTCGCCGAGAGCGCTCAGCACGGCCTGGCCATGCTCATCGGTCTTGCCCACCACGCGCGGGCGCTGCGCATCGGGCAGGTGGTAGAGCAGTTCCTTGATCTGGCGCTCGACGACCGGGGCTTTCTCCTCGATCACCAGCATATCGGTCAAGCCCTGGGCGAACTCGCTCATGCGCGAGCTCTCCAGCGGGAAGACCAGGCCGACCTTGTAGACCCGCACGCCGGCGGCGGCCAGGGCATTGGGGTCCAGGTCCAGGCGGCGCAGCACTTCCATGAAGTCGTAATGAGCCTTGCCCACGGTGACGATGCCCAGAGTGGCGCGCGGGCTCACGACGATGTGCTTGTCGATGCTGTTGAGTTTGGCGAAGGCCTTGACGGCGTTCAGCTTGTGCTCAAGGCGCGTTTCCAGCTCCAGCGAGGGCAGGTCCACCGCGCGGATGTGCAGGTCTACCGGCGGCTTGTGGTCCACCGGCAGCTCAAAGTCCAGCGGCACGCTGTCCAGGTCCACCGTCATGCCCGACTCCACCACCTCCGAGATCGCCTTGAAGCCGACCCAGGTGGACGAAAAACGGCTCAGCGCCCAGCCGTAGAGGCCGAACTCCAGATACTCCGCCACATTGCCCGGGTGGACGATGGGCATGTGCCAGGCCTGCAGGGCCAGATCGCTCTGGTGCGGGGTGCTCGACGAGACACAGCCATGGTCATCGCCGCAGACGACCAGCACGCCGCCTAACTTCGAGGTGCCATAGACATTGCCATGCTTGAGCGCATCGCCCGAGCGGTCCACGCCCGGGCCCTTGCCGTACCACATGGCGAACACGCCATCGGCCGTGCGCTTCGGGTCCAGGGCCACGCGCTGCACGCCGAGGCAGGCGGTGGCGGCCAGGTCTTCGTTGATGGCGGGCAGGAAGTTGACCTTGGCGGCGTCGAGGAACTTCTTGGCCTTCCAGAGCTGCTGATCCACCATGCCCAGCGGGCTGCCGCGGTAGCCGGAGACAAAGCCGGCGGTGTTCAGGCCCTTGCTTTCGTCTTGCGCTTTTTGCGCCAGCAGCAGGCGCACCAGGGCTTGGGTGCCGGTCAGGAAGACTGCGCCGCTGCTCGCTGCGAGGTTGTCCGAAAGCTTGTAGTCCCGCAGCGCGGGCTCCTGGGGAGCCGCAGGGCTGAGTGTTTGGGTTTCTGAACTGGACATGGGCTTTCCTCGCGAGACGAACGATGGCTGCCGGGGATTTTTCGTCAGAGAGCCAAGTGTTTGTTGCTCTGTTTGCCGCTGTCAAGCCAGTGAATGAGAGAATTCCTCTCAAAGGAGTCTCAAATGGAGATGGATCGTTTCGATCGGGCCACGCGCCAGATTCTCGAAGCCCTGCAGGCCGATTGCCGCCAGAGCACCCAGGCCCTGGCCGACCAGGTGGGCCTCTCGGCCACCCCGGTCTGGCGCCGCATCAAGGAGCTGGAAGACAGCGGCGTGATCCGCCGCCATGTAGCCCTGGTGGACCGCGAAAAACTGGGCCTCAATATCTGCGTGCTGGCCAATGTCTCGCTGGTGCGGCACAGCGAGGGCGCGGTCGAGCAATTCGAGCGCCTGGTCCTGGCCAGCCGCGAAATCATCGAGTGCCACGGCATCACCGGTGAGGCCGATTACGTGATCAAGGTGGTCGTGCCCGATATGAAGGCGTATGACGCCTTTCTGCAAAGCCAGATCTTCAAGGTGCCCGGCGTGGCCAGCGTGCGCAGCAATGTGGTGCTGCGGGAGGTGAAGTACGAGACGGCCTTGCCCGTGGGCTGAGGGTGCTTCAGCGTATGCCGGAGGGCGCCAGTTTGGTGCTGACGGCAGCGCCAATCGCGGCGCCAACTTCGGCCTGGGTCTTCAGCGCATCGCTCAACGGCCGGTCATAGGACTCGGTCCAGAGCACGAAGCCATCGCTGGTGCGCACCAGCTGGGCGCTGATGCGCATCGTCTGACCCGACCGGCGCACGCTGCCCTCGATCACATGGCTGACGCCGAGCTGCTGGCCGACGGCGGCGGGGGCGATGTCCTTGCCCTTGAAGGCAAACACACTGGAGCGCGCGGCGATGCGCAGCTCGCTGTTCTTGCCCAAGAGGGCGATCAGCTGCTCGCTCATGCCATCGGCAAAAGGCTCCTGGTCCATCTTGTCGCTGAGGTCCAGAAAGGGCAGCACGGCGACGGTGCGGGGCGCGCTGGCCTGCGCCGCCGCGGCCGTGTCGTCGGCGCGCCAAGGCTGCAGCTGGAACAGTGTCAGCCCGGCCACCAGGGCCAGCAGGGCGGCTGACAGGATCAGGCCAATACTCGCGCGTCGCTTGTTTGGAGCTGCGGCGCTTGGCACCGCCTCAGCGGCAGCCATGGGTGTTGAAGCCGATGAGCTTGTGGCCGTAGCAGGGCCGAGGGCTGCGCCGCCGCTGAGGCCGGGCTCGGCGGCGGCAGGCAGCGTCTGAACCGCAGCAATCAGTCGGTAACCCAGGCGCGGCACGGTGGCGATATAGCGTGGCTGCTTGCTGTCATCGCCCAGCGCGCGGCGCAGCGCGGTGATGGCTTGGTAGACCGAATCCTGCGTGACCACGACGCCGGGCCAGACCTGCTCCAGCAATTCGTCCATGCCGATCGTCTCGCCGGCGCGGCCGGCCAGATAGACCAGCAGACGCAGGGGCCGGGCGTCGAGGCGCAGGCCTTCATCGTCAGTACGGCTGAGTTGACCGGTCGACGGGTCCAGCAGCCAGTCGCCAATCTGCAAAGCGTGTTCGGGAAGACAGTCCATCGATGCCCTAAGGGCGCACAAAGCCTCACCACGTGGCGCCCGCATTCAAAGGGCGTCGCGCGGCGGTGCGCGCAGGCGCTGGGAAGGTCCCGGCGCGGCGCAATTCTATGAGCGGGGCGGGCCCGCTCATGGGCCCGCTCATAGGCCCGCTCATGCCCGTGCAAATCGGGGCCAGCTGAATCTGAGTGAACGCGGTGCATGCTGCCAGGCCATCAGCGCAAAGCAGATCACCATCAGCGTCGGATATTCGCAGCCGTCCTCGTGGCCAGACGAGAACCAACCGTACTGCAAGTGGTGGACCGGAATGCCCACCAGATAGATGGCCGAGAACATCAGGCAGAGCGGAAAGACGAATCGCCCCAAGGCCAGGGGCACGGTGGCGAAGGCCTCGGCGTAAGTGACGAAGTAGCCGAAGAAGGCGCCGAAGGGCACGCCGTGCGCGTCCAGATAGCGGCCGAAGCTGGGCACCGAACCGCCGAGCAGCCGGGTCCAGCCATGTATCACGACCAGGCAGGCGAGGGTGATGCGCAGCACCATCATGATGCGTTGCTGACGTTGCGGGTCGAAGGTGGATGTGAAGGTGTTCATGAAATGGGCCAGGGTTGGTGAAGCCCTGCATGCTGCCGATGACGGCGCGGCAAGGCCTGAAAACACGCTGAAAGCTGGCCCTTGGGGTCTGAATCAGTCTGAAAAGCGCTGAAATCCCGGTGAAGTAGGGGAAATGGGCGCGCTATGGGGCAGTGCTTGCGCCACGGAGAGCGACTCCGGCCGCCGTCGAGCAGTTCGAGCGCCCCGTCTAAGGCAGGCTTGCAAGTGGGGTCAATGAGTGCGGGCCAGCGGCTGCCGCCTGTGGCCCGGGGTCACAAAATTGGGCGAAGCTCGAAGCTGAAGACTGGATCGTGGATTGGCTCGTTCAGGTTTCGCCTGTAGCGCTGCTTGCTGATCCATTCAAACTGTCCCCCCGCATGTTTCTGTGAGTGCACCTGATGAACAAAGGCTTTATCAAATGGATTGCCGCTTCCCTTGCCCTTGCACTGAGTGCCGCCGTGATTGGGCTTGGAACTCACGGCCAAAAAGCCAGCGAAGAGCCGGCAGTCAAGCCGCCAAGCGCCGCGGCGATTGGCCCATCCGATTTTGCTTCGGCCCCTAGGATCGAGTCGCGTAAAAACGCAGCGCCAAACGCTTTGCCGGCTAGCGCTTCGCCATCGAGCCATGAAGCGACAAAGGCTGACGGTCTGCTCAAGCGGGCGATGCGCTACGGCTACAGCCAGTTCATTGATGCCGCCATCGATTCGCAGGACCCGCAGAAATCATTTGAAGCCGCCAAGATCCTCGATGCGTGCAAATCTATCGATAGAAGGATTGCCAGATCTCGGAAGCATGCGAGCAGCCAAACAGGCCCAGGTCGGGACAACCGCGAACTCATCGCATCCCTGAAGGATGATGAAAATGTTCAGCGTCACTGCCAGACCCTCACCGCTGTTCAGCAGAGTCAGTATTTGAAGCTGTTGGAGACTGCCGCGGTCGGCGGCACCTTGGGCGCGGCATCCACGCATTACCACGAGGTGGCCGTGGTCCAGCGGCAGGACCCAAGCGCAATTCCCTGGCAGCTGGGTGCATTGACCAGAGATGCCAACCTCGGAGATATCACGGCCATCAAGGCACTGGGCTGCGACAAGATCGGTGCCGCCTTGTCAGAAAAACAGCGGCAGACCTATCGAGCGGCGCTGCGAATCGCCGCCACAGGCGGCAGGGCAGAAGAGCATGCCAGCATGTTGGCCGAGTTCTGCGGCGAGCATTCGGACTCGGTGGCAGCTGTAGACACGCGGGCGGTGCAGAAGCTGCTCACTGCCATTGAACGCGTCGGAACGGACTACCTGGAAAACCGGTGATCCCTCTTGTTCCTGGCGGGGTCAATTGCTGCTTGACGTGAAGTGCACTTGAGCTTTCATCATCCGTGACCTCGGCCCAGAAGGCCATCACAGAATGAAAGGACGCATTTCTATGGATCACGCCTATGTAGAGCACGCCAACGTGACCGTTCGCGATCTCGATGAGGTCAAGGACATGCTGCTCTGCGCCTTGCCTGGCTGGCGCGTGCGCGGCGAAGGCACTCTGGACTGGTTTGGCAATCGGACGATCCGCTGGCTGCACGTCGGGACCGAGCACTCCTACATCGCGCTACAGAGCGGCGGCGAAGGTGAAGCTGACAAGCACCCCGAATGGCGCAGCTCATCCCTCGGCACCAAGCACATCGGCATCGTCGTGCCGTCTTTGAACGAGACGCTGCAAAGACTTGCCGCTGCCGGCTACACCCCTGACCATTGGGGCGGCGCTCACCCCTTTCGGACGAGCGCTTACGTGCTGGCTCGGGAGGGGCTGCAGTTCGAGTTTGTTGAGTACGTTTCGTCAGAACTGAGTGAGCGGAATGACTATGCTCTGCAGTAGAAAACGGTGAGGCGGGGCGCAAGATTCTGTGGATCTACTGAAAGGCCTCAGCGCGGCGCTGGCGGACCGTGAGACGCTTGGCCTCAAGATCTATGTGCTTGCCAATGTTTCGCTGGTACTTCACAGAGAAGGCGCGGTGGATCAGTTCGATCTCATGATGCGCGCCAGCCGCGAGATCATCGAATGCTTCAGCGACATCGGTGAGGCCGATGATGCGATGAACGTCTGTAGTCGCATCAGATATCAAAGCGTATGACGCCTACTTCTAGTAAAACCAGATCTTCAAGCCACCTGGCTTAGCAAGAGTGCGCGGCAGTTTGGTGTCGTCGGAGGTGAGGTATGAAACGACCTCGCCGTTGGGCTGACCGAGTGCCGGGCAATTGGCTCTTGCCCATCTGCTGAAGTCTTGGGCGAATCTAGTTGACATTTGACATTTGTTCATAGGAAAATCCATGGAATTGTTCGCATCAATAGGAATAGGAGGTCATCCGTGTTGAAGCTTGTTTTTTCACCACGCGTCCAGAGACTGGCTGCCACGATTGCAAATGGGCAGTCTTTGATCGAATTGGCCAGTACTCCGAACTTCATCGCCGCCCTGCACCAAGCTACAGATGAGGGACGACCAGCGGTGGCTGGTGTTGGCGCCATGGTGCAAGCCCACTTGCAAGGGACCGACGGCCGGAGCGCGCGATCCCTTATCGGCATGGCCGTGCGTCAGATCATGGAACAAACAGGGTTTGAGCTAGAAAAGGAAGGGGTCAAACTGCGGGGCGACGAAGTTTTCTCTGCCGGATCACGTTACCGGCGCAAACCGACCATGCTGGCCCAGTCCGTTAGCGAATCTCTGCTAACTCGGATTCTTGCTGGCCTCAATGACTCAGAGCTGAAGCAGTTAATTGCGATGTCCAAAGCTCAACTTCAGCTTCGGGTTTGAGTCATGCTTTCTACATTTGTTTCTCGGTGCATCGATGCGTTGCCTAAGTTCAAGACCGACGTTGGCGCGAGCGTCTGGTCGACAGTCCAACTAATCGAGTTTGCTCATGGCACATACATCTGCAATTCGCCACCCGTTGGGTGTTCGTCCAATGCGGCTGTCGGGCGGGCACTTCGCAAAGATTCAAGTGTCGAACTCGTCGTGGCCGGCCAGCCCGTCCTCGATGCGAATGACCGCCCCACGCATGCGGCGAAATGGCGTTTTCGCAATCCCTAGCGGATACCGTCTTTAATGCAGCGCTTGATGGCAGCCTATCCCCGTCTGTTCCACCGTTCAGTAGCTGAAGCCCCGTCAGAGGTTCCAACTGGTTGGTGGAATTTGATACATGACTTGTGCGGTCAAATTGACAATCAATTGAATGACGATGCAGCAAAGGCCTTCCACATCGATCAGATCAAGGAGAAAGCCGGCGGTCTTCGGTTCTGTTTTGGTTTCGGCAGCACAAACGAAGTTGGCTTCGGCGCCTTAGAGTTACGCATTGGGCATCTTGTTGAGGCGACAAAGTCGCTAGCTTCCGTAACATGCCAAGTCTGCGGCAAACCAGGTCGGCTTGTCCAAGCGAAGCGAATTGCAACGGTGTGTCCTAAGTGTCAAGGCCCGGGTGGCTCTTAACTTCAAACGACGCCAAATTGCGGACCAGAACATGATCATCAGTGACGCAACACGTAGCAATCGGGGGCAGTTGAAGGCTGGCATAAACGCAGCCTCGAACTGAATACCTCACCGCCCCACCACCTGCAGCCCCTGCGCCCCCGCACTGAAAAGCACCTTGCCGGCCTGCACGTTGTCCACGAAATCGAGCTTGAGTTGGTACTTGCCCTTGGGTGGCTTGAGCCAGGCTTCGGTTTCGCCGCCGGTGAAGTTCAGGACCTCGGCCTTGGCTCCGCCGCTCTCGGGCGCAATGCTCAGGCGGAAGTGGCCGGTGCTGGGTTCTTGCAAAGCCTGGTGCGAGACGTTCAGCTTGGACGCGTGGAACAGCACTTGCACGGGGCTGCCCTCGCGCGCTTCGTTCTTGTTGTCGCCGCTGCCCACCACGCGCAGGCTGATGCCGGGCTGGCTCAGGGTTTCGGGCTTGACGTTCTCATTGAATTTGGTAACCGTGATTTTCAGCGGTTTGCTGTACACGAAATTGGGCACATGGCGGTGGTCGGCCAGGACCAGGCGCAAGGTGTAGTCGCCCGGCTGCAGCTTCAGCACGGTTTCCATCTGGCCTTTGCCGAAGTGGACGTACTGCTCGTTGAAGGGCAGGGGCTGGTTGAAGTCCAGCGGCAGGTCGCGGTTGATCAGGAGGTGGTGGTGGCCGGTCTTGCCCTGCGCCTTGGTGATGGGTGCAATGCCCATGCCGGTGAGGCCGAAGGTCACGAGAAACGGCGTCTCGATCTTGGCGCCATCTTGCAAATTGGTGAAGTGGGTCTGCTGCGCCAGGCGCGGCGCCGAGGCCAGCCAGGGATGGAGCGTTTGGCCCGGCGTTTGTGCAGCGGCAGGAGCCAATGAGCCCCCCATCAGCAGCAGGCAAGCGAGCCCGCATGAAGCCAAGAGCGAGGCGGTGATGCGGGGCTTCTGGGAGTTCGTCGTCATCGTCTTCGTCATGATCTTCTTCTGGTGGGTCTGCACGAGCGGACTGTTTTTTAGCTACGGCCGCTTCGTGGCGTGGTGGGTGCGGAGGCTGGCGGGGGACTGCTAAGGCTTTCTAAGTACTGCTTGGAACTGCTGCTGGATGCTGGGGTAAGAGCAAGCGCTTAAGCCTTTTTGAGAAACTCGGACTTCAGCATCAGGCTCACCCCATCAATCTTGCAATCGACATCGTGGTCGCCGTCGACCAAGCGAATGCCCTTGGCCTTGCTGCCTTTTTTCAGGGTGATGGAGGAGCCTTTGACCTTGAGGTCCTTGATCAGGATGACGCTGTCGCCATCGGCCAGGGGTTGGCCGTTGGCGTCGCGCACCACCTTGGTACCTTCGCCCTGTTCCTCAGTGGCAGCGTTTTCGGCCGCCCACTCGTAGCCGCAGTCGGGGCAAATGAACTGCCCACCGTCGGTGTAGGTGTTTTCGAGGGTGCACTGGGGACAGGCGGGAGGCGTGGACATGATTGAGAGTCTCGGAGTCGTGCGAATGGCGCAACACTGTAACCGAGTGCTTCAGCGGTGCGGCCTGGGCCATGGCTTCCAGCACGGGTGCGGCGGGCAAGCCATACTGTCGCCGGCCCAATCGGGCCACGACCGAATTGCAAGCACATTCACTGCCTCAACGGGAAAATTGCCATGACGACGATGACCAAGAAACTGACCCTGGCGCTGGCCGCCTGTGCGGCCCTGATGAGTGCCCTGCCGGCCCAGGCCGATGAGGCTTTGAAGGCCGCCATCGCCAGCCCCCATCGCACACCGGCCAATGTGGTCCGAGACGGCGCCCGCCACCCTTACGAGACCCTGAGCTTCTTCGGCATCAAGCCGGGCCAGACCGTGGTCGAGCTCTCGCCCGGCGGCGGCTGGTACACGGAAATCCTGGCGCCCTATCTGCGCGACAAGGGCCAGCTGATCCTGGCCGGCGATGACCCGGCCTCCGAGCAGGCTTACTTCCAGCGCAGCGCCGCCCGCATGAAGGCCAAGCTGGAAGCGCTGCCGGCCGTCTATGACAAGGTGCAGGTCAGCGTGTTCGCGCCCGGCGCCGGCAAGTTCGACTACGCCAAGCCGGCCTCGGCCGACCTGGTGCTGACCTTCCGCAATGTGCACAACTGGATCTCGGCCGGCGAGGGCAAGGCTCAGGCCGTGTTCAACAGCGCCTTCGCCGCGCTCAAGCCCGGCGGCGTGTTCGGCGTGGTCGAGCACCGCCGCCCGGTCGCCCAGGAGCAGGACGCCAAGGCTTCGAGCGGCTATGTGCACCAGGCCTATGTGATCAAGCTGGCCGAGAACGCTGGCTTCAAGCTGGCCGCCAGCTCCGAAGTCAACGCCAACCCCAAGGACACGGCCGACCATGAAGGCGGCGTTTGGTCCCTGCCGCCGACCTTCGGCCTCAAGGACAAGGATCGCGCCCGTTTCGAGGCCATCGGCGAGAGCGACCGCATGACGCTCAAGTTCGTCAAGCCCTGAGGCTTGCCACGGTGAGCGCCCCGCCGGCCACGCCCATGTTTGAGCGCATCGCTTTCATCGGCGCCGGCCGCCTGGCGCGCACCCTGGCGCCGGCCTGGGCTGCGGCCGGGCAGCGCGTGGTGGCCGTGGCCAGCCGCCAGCACAGCGCCGCGCAAGACCTGACCCTGCAGCTGCCGGGCTGCCAGGCGCTGTCGCCCGAGGCGGCCGTGTCCGCGGCCGATCTGGTGCTGCTGACGGTCAGCGACGACGCCATCGCGACACTGGCCTCAGCGCTGCCCTGGCGTGTCGGCCAAGCGGTGGCCCATTGCAGCGGGGCCACCGAACTGTCGGCTTTGGCGCCGGCCGAGCGAGCGGGCGCGGCCGTCGGCGGCTTTCACCCGCTGCAGATTTTTTCCGACCCTGCCCGTGCAGCGCGCCTGCTGGCCGGCAGCACGGTGTGCATCGAGGCGATGGACGCGGGCCTGAGCGAACGTCTGCACGGGCTGGCCGCGGCCCTGGGGATGACGCCCATGCATTTGCGCCCGGGTACGCGGGCGGCCTACCACGCGGCCGCCAATCTGGCCGCCAGCAGCCTGCTGGCCGTGCTGGCCGAGGCGCAGCAGGTCTGGGCGGCCATCGGCCTGCCGGCGGAAGCCGCCTTGCCGGCGCTGCTGCCGCTGGCGCGCGGCACGCTGGATGCGGCCGAGGCGCGCGGCCTGGCTGGCGCCTTGTCGGGCCCGGTGGCGCGTGGCGATGCCGGCGTGCTGCGTGCGCACCTGCAGGCCCTGGATGGCCTGGGCGCCGCGCACGGCCACTTCTACCGCGAGCTGCTGAGCCGCCAGATCGAACTGGCCGCGCAAGCCGGGCGCCAACCCGAGGCGCTGCTGGCCGAGCTGCGCCGCTTGCTGGCCGACTGATTCTGCACAGCGGCGGCGCGCCGGCAAATTCAGGCCCGGCGGCGCTCGGGCCCATGCCTAGAATCCGGCATGCGTTTGGATGTCCCGACCCTGTTTGCCGTGGTGACGCTGGTGGCCCTGCTGATGGCGGGCTGGATCTGCTTCATGGCCTGGGGCAAGCCGGCGCGTGATGCGCTCTGGGCCTGGGGCTTGGCCTTGTTGGCCTATGCCGGCAGCCATGTCTTGTTTGCCATGCTGGGCCCGCAGCCGTTGGCCAGCCTGGTGATCGGCGGCAATGTGGCCTACAGCGTGGCCCTGTCCCTGATGCTGCTGGCCTTGCGCCGTTTTGATGGGCTCGATACCCAGGCGGGGCCGCCGCTGCTGGTGCAGCTGCAGTTGTTCGCGCCGGTGCTGGCCATCGTGCTGCTCTACCTGCTGCTGATGGACCAGTACGCGGCCCGTGTGGTCGCCGGCTCGCTGACCTTTTCCTTGCAGATCGTTTTTATCTTGCGATCGCTGCTCGACCGGCGCATGCCGCGCCACGGTCGCGGCCGCTACATCCTGCTGACGGCTTTCTTTGCCCTTCTGGCTTCTCTGCTGCTGCGCTCACTGGCGGCCGCCATGGGCTGGATGGCCAGCAACGACGATGATGCCGGCCGGCTTTGGCTGACCATGGTTTTTGTGGTGGCCTTGTGTGCGGTCATCAGCATCTCGCTCGGCTTTGTCTACATGACCATGGAGCGCGCTGAGTTGCGCAATTTCGAGTTGGCCATGAAGGACATGCTGACCGGTTTGTCCAACCGCCGCGCCATCAGCGATCAGCTGCACATGGCCGTCTCGCGGGCGCAGCGCCAGGGTCAGTACTTGAGCGTGCTGATGCTGGACATTGACCACTTCAAGCGCGTCAACGACGGCTATGGCCACCAAGCCGGTGACGCGGTGCTGCGCGGCGTCGCCCACACCTTGCTGAGCCGCCTGCGCGCTCAGGACCAGATCGGCCGCTTCGGTGGCGAAGAGTTCTTGCTCATGCTGCCCGACACCAGCCTCGAGGGTGCCGCCACTCTGGCCGAGGCGCTGCGGCAGGCGGTCGAGGCCACGCCCACGCAATGGGGCGCCCACCGCATTTCGGTGACCATCAGCATCGGCGTGGCCGGCGGGGTCATCACCGGTGCAGTGACGGTCGACGGCCTCGTGGCGGCGGCCGACTCGGCCATGTACCGCGCCAAGCAGAGCGGCCGCAACCGCTGCGAAGTGGCGCCGCCCTTGCTGGCGCCGAACTGATGGACGCCCGGCCATGCTGACCGTCTACGGCCTCAATGGCCGCATTTTCAGCGGCTCGCTCGAAGGCTTGCGCGAGCTGGGGCCGGTGCAGGCGGTGGCGCGCTTGCGCGCGGTCGAGCCAGTGCGGCGCGACGCCGGCGCCGCTGCCGAAGCGGGCGTGCTGCTGGGTGGTCCGGTGCCGGGCGAGCCTGGCGGCCTGCTGGCCACGCCCGAGCCGCGCCAGCAGGCGGCGCTGGCGGCTTATTCGCAAACCCAGGCACAGCTCGGCGCCGGCGCTTCGACGCGCCAGGCCCTGAGCCTGACCGCGCAATTGATGAGCCGGCAGCTGATCACGGTGCCGGTGTCGGCCACGGTGGCCCAGGGCCTCGACATCCTGGCGCGGGCGCGCATTGGCCAGGCGCCGGTGCTGAACCGCCAACAGCGCCTGGTCGGGCTCTTGCTGCGCGCCGACCTGCTGCCCATCCCCAGCGCCTTGCAGGATGGCGCGGCCTGGGCGGGTTGGTTCGAGCGGCCGGTCGGCGACGTGATGTGGACGCCGGTGCCTGCGGCCCGGCCCGACACGCCGCTGCGCGAAGTGGCGCAAGCCTTGCTGGACCTGCGCCTGCCCGGCCTGCCGGTCATGAATGACGCCGGCGAACTGCTGGGCTTCATCTCGCGCAGCGACATCCTGCGCGCCGTGACCCGGGAGCCGCCCTTGGATCTGTGGGGTTGAGGCCGATGGAGCCGCGAGCAACTCCACTTTTTTCGGCATCTTTGCGCCTGCGCCCGTGGCTTGAGGGTGGAAATCTGGCCGAGGCGTGCCTCAAACGCTACTATTTCCGACCGCGCTGCCGATAAGGTGATGTGCGCACGCCGCCCCAGGGTGGTTTTCAAGGGTCTAGGGAGTCGCTGCATGGCAGTTGTTGGATCGGGGGCCGAGACCTCCACGCATCAACAGACGGGATATCACGGCACGGAACACCCGGCCGTGGTGCTGCAGAAAGTGGTGCAGGAGCTGCCCGATGCTTGCGAGCGTCTGGCTTACGTGCGCCAGATGACCGAGCAGGCCGCCACTACGGTGCTGGGTCTGGTCGATGCCGCTCAGGAGGACGCCGAGCAGGTGCGCCGCCAGGGCCACGATCTGTCCGAATCCCTGGCCCGCATGGCCGCCTCTCCCGATATGAGCGTCGAGCGCGCCCGCGCCATGCTCAAGCTCTGCGCCGCCTACGCCGCCACCGCCGCCGGCTTTGCCGACCGGGAAAAGTCCCTGCACACCGAAATCATGATGGCCCAGGGCTTCCAGGACTTGTCCGGCCAGGTCATCAACAAGGTGATCGGCATGCTGGAGCGCACCGAGAAGCCGCTCGAGCATTTGCTGGCCGATTTCGACCCGCCCAAGAGCGAGGGCGAAGCCCCGGCCGGCCAGGTGCTGGAAGGCGTGCAGACGCCGGACAAGGCGCTGCAGCAGGACGATGTGGACGACCTGCTGGCCTCACTGGGCTTCTGATCGTTTCAATACAGCTCAGTGCCAGCTCAAGGGATTGAGCTTGTAATAGCTGCTCAGCTGGCCGTACAGCTCGGGGTGGGCGCTGGCCAGTTCACCGGGCCGCTCGAAAAACAGCTCGCTGGTGACAGCAAAGAACTCCGCCGGGTCGGTGGCGCCGTAGGCGTCGATCAGGCCAGCTTCGCCCCAGGCCAGGCGCTGGCGCAGGGCATCAAACTCGTTTTGCATGACGGTGGACCAGCGCCGATACGCAGCCTTGCTGGGCAGTGCCGGCGCGCCATTGGCATAGCCCTTGGCCTGATCGAGCTGGTGGGCGAATTCATGGATGACGACATTGCGGCCGTCGTCCGGGTCCATGGCGCCGGCCAGCACATCCTGCCAGGAGAGCAAGACCTGACCCTGCACCCAGCTCTCGCCGGCCAGGGCGCGGCGCTGCTCCATCTGCACTTCGGCCAGGCCGGGCGCCTGGTGCAGGCGGTCGACCATGAAGGCGCCCGGGTAGAGCAGCACCTGCTTGAGCTGCGGGTAATAGCCGCGGCGCGCGCCCAGCAGGGGCAGGCAGGCCTGGGCGGCGATGGTCACGCGCATCTCGTCCGTCACCTCGAGGCCGGCGCAACCGATGATGGGTTTCTCGGCCAGGAACACCTGCATCTCCTGCTTGAGGCGCAGCTGCAGATCGGCCGGCAGGCGCTGAAGCAAGGGCAGGCGCCGGCGCAGGATGCGGCGCCAGGCCTGCGGAAACACCTGGGCGCGCAAGGCGGCCCGGCGGCGCCGCTGCTGCCAGGGTGCGGCGATCAGCCACAGCATCAGGCCCAGGGCCGCAGCAAGCGTGAGGAGCAGGGGCAGGTGGGGCAGCAGGGCAGAGGTCATGGCGGGCACGGTGGGTGTCCAGTGCACATGGGCCTGCCGCGGCAATAAACAAGAGGCGACCGGTGCTGGGGGCTTGTCCTCGATTACGCTTGGCCCCATGCCGAACCGCCCCACCCCCGCCGCGCCCCGCGAGCTCCACCCCGTCCAGGTGATCGCCGGCGGCATTTGCGGTCTGGTGCTGACGGTCGGCCTGGCGCGTTTCGCCTACACGCCCTTGCTGCCTCTGATGCAGGCCCAAGCCGGACTCAGCGATGCGGCGGCCGGTTGGCTGGCGGCCATCAACTACCTCGGCTATATGAGTGGGGCCTTGTTGGCGGCGCGCCTGGAGGACGCACGTCTGCGCCACCGGCTCTACAGCGCCGGCCTGTGCCTGAGCCTGCTGATCACCCTGGCCATGGGCATGGCGCCCAATATCTGGCTCTGGGCCCTGTCGCGCTATCTGGGCGGCTTGTGCGGTGCGGCCGGCATGCTGCTGGGTTCGGGCCTGGTGCTGGGCTGGCTGATGCGCCAGGGGCGGCGGCCGGAGCTGGGCCTGCATTTCATGGGCCTGGGCCTGGGTATCGTGGTCTCGGCCCTGGGCGTCATGGGCATGAGCCGCCTGAACCTCAGCTGGGCCTTGCAGTGGCAGGGCTTTGCCTTTGCCGGCCTGCTCTTTCTGCTGCCGGCCTGGGCTTGGCGGCCGTCGGTGGCACCGGCCGCTGCGGCCAGCGTCGTGCCGGCCGTGCTGCCTTCGCGGGCCTGGCTTTGGATGATGGGCCTGATGTACTTTTGCGCTGGCTGGGGCTTTGTCATCAACGCCACGTTCACCGTGGCCATCGTCGAGCGCCAGCCCTTGCTGAGCGGGCAGGGGCCCTGGGCCTGGCTGCTGGTGGGCCTGGCGGCGGTGCCGGCGGTGTTCGCCTGGGACCGCGTGGCGCGGCGCTTCGGCGAGCTCAAGGCCTTGCTGCTGGCCTTCGGCCTGCAGGTCATCGGTGTGCTGCTGCCGGCCTTGCATGGTGGC
Source organism: Paucibacter sp. DJ2R-2 (assembly GCF_025717675.1). Lineage (GTDB taxonomy): Bacteria > Pseudomonadota > Gammaproteobacteria > Burkholderiales > Burkholderiaceae_C > Paucibacter_A. The sequence continues at coordinate 411,078 of NZ_JAJIRT010000001.1, read as the reverse complement.
TTGGCCGCGGCCCTGGGCGGCGCGCTGCTCTACGGCGCCACCTTCATCGGCATCGTCAGCCTGACCCTGGCCCTGGTCGGCCGGCGCTCGCCCGCCAACCCGGGCAAGGCCATGGCCCGCTTGACCCTGGGTTATGGCCTGGCCCAGGTCGGCGCGCCGGCGCTCAGCGGTGTTTGGGTGCAGGCCAGCGGCTCCTTCCATGGCGCGCTGTGGCTGACGGCTGCGGTGCTGATGCTGGGTATGGGGCTGCTCTTGCGGCTGATCTGGCTGGAGCGGAGGCTGTGATTTCATCCAGTATCATGCGCGCGCCAACCATGTAAGCAGGAGGCCGCCATGAGCGCCGCGAAAGAAGAACTGATCCGCCGTTTCTGGGCCACCGCCAATGCCGGCGACTGGCCCGCCTTCGAAGCCTTGCTGAGCCCGGATATGGTCTATCTGGTGCCGCAAACGCGCGAGCGAATTCGCGGCCGCCAGCACTTCGTCGAGTTCTTCCGCACCTGGCCCGAGGCCTGGCGGGCCGAGGTCACGCGCTGCATCGTCGATGCGCAGCGCGCCGTCACGGTGATCGACTTCCTGACCGAGCGTGGCCGCGAAACCGGCATTTCCTTTTTCGAGTTGCAGGGGGGCTTGATCACCGAAGTCTGCGACTTCTGGCCCAGCGACTACGAGCCACCGCAACGCGTCGTTGCCTCGGTGGAACGCTACTGAGGCGGGCACACCATCGCTGTTTCCGCGCACTTGTGTGCATGAGTTGGCGATTCATGGCTGCTGTTTGTGGCGCCGATGCCGTCTGTAAGCTTCTGTTTGCAATGGTTTGCAATACTGGCCGCGAACCGTTGATCCACGGCGATGCGCAGACATCGACCCGAGCCGCAGCCTAGGCTGTGAGCCAGGCTTGACGGCGGGAGTGGAGGGCGAGTGTGTGATGTTCGCGCGCTCAGACCGTCTTGAAAGGGCAGTCATGGCTTTGACGTCTACCCACACTTCGTCTCCCGCACGAGCTGCCAGCGAGCCGGAGCCAGCTCCTTCGGCGTACTGGAAGATGGCCATGCCGGGCCTGTTCGGCCTCGGCTTGCTGGCGCTGGTGCTCGGTCTGTCGCAGCCCGCTCAAGCCCAGGAATTTGATTTCAAGGGCTTCGGCACCCTGGCTGTGGGCGCCGTGCAAAGCGGCTCGCGGCAAACCCAGCTGATGGGGCGCTTTGACTGCCCTTGCGCGATCGCCGATTACGGCCATGGCGCCCTTTACAGCAAGTCCTGGAGCGCCGCGCCCGAGTCCAAGCTTGGCTTGCAAAGCACCTGGAAGATTGCCCCGCAATGGTCGGCCACCGGCCAGGTGGTCGTGCGCGATGTTGATGGCCTGAAGGCCGGCCTGGAATGGGCCTATCTGAGCTACTCACCCAATAGCAGCTGGACCTTGCAGGCCGGGCGCAAGCGCCTGCCCCTGTTCTATTACTCGGACTTCCAGGATGTCGGCTATGCCTACAACTGGATCCGCCCGCCGCAAGATGTCTATGGCTGGGAGGCGATCAATTTCAATGGCTTCACAGCCGCTTACAACACGCAGATGGGTGATTGGTCGCTGCGCGGCAGCGCGTTCGCCGGCCGCGAGGCGACCAAGGACAACGACGCCGCCAAGATCTACTACGACAGCCGCCAGGACATCACCTGGAAGGGCATCATCGGCGCCGACCTGGAGCTGGCCAATGACTGGCTGACCCTGCGCTTCAACCTGATCAAGAACAAGGTCGACCAGTGGGACCACAGCAGCGGCACGCGCGAGCAGGTGACCCGCGCTCAGTCCCAGTTGATCTATGGTGTGGCCGCCAATATCGACTGGCAGGACTGGCTGCTGCGCTCGGAGTACAGCATTTTTGACCGCTCCGATTTCGCCTACAAAGCAAACGGTGTAGCTCTGGCTGTGGGCTACCGCATTGGCAAGTTCACGCCCATGTTGACCGTGGGTCGCTACCGCGAAACCAACCGCTGGGCGCCTGACACCGTGCAGCGCGATGACACCCTGAGCCTGTCGCTGCGTTACGAATTGGGCCGTGCCACGGCGCTCAAGCTGCAGTGGGACCGCTTCAAGGACAAGTCGGGCCCAGCGCTCGATTTCGTCGGCAACTCCAAGCTGCTCACACTCTCGCTCGACACCGTGTTCTGAGCCTGCCCCGATTCACTTCGCCGGAGAACAACCATGACAAACACCGTCCTGACACGCACCGCCACACGCACCATCGCCGGCCTGCTTTTGAGCTTCAGCCTGGCGAGCGCCTGGGCCGAGATGGTCATCATCGTCAACCCCAAGAACCCGGTCGCCAATATGAGCGCCGAGCAGGTCAGCGCGCTGTTCCTGGGCAAGTCCAGCGTCATGCCTTCGGGCGCGACCGCCGCACCGGTGGATCAGCAGGAGGCCGGGCCGCTGTACGAGGAGTTCTATGCCAAGGTGGCCGGCAAATCGAGCTCCCAGGTCAAGGCCGCCTGGTCGCGCCTGACCTTCTCTGGCAAGGGCACACCGCCACGCGCCATGACCAGTTCAGTCGAAATCCGCAAGTTCGTGGCGAGCAATGTCGACGCCATCGGCTACATCGAGAAATCGGCCGTGGACGCCAGCGTCAAGGTGGTGTTGTCCGTCAACTGAGCTGAGGCCGCAGCCCGCGCCGGTTCAGGCCGGGTCGGTCTTGCCTGTGGCGTCCTCGCCCTCGTCTGCGCGGGCTTCTGAATCCAGCTCCAGTTCGGGCTCCGACAGGATGTCGCTGCCCGCATCCTCGCCCTGTGCCGCGGCTGCCAGTGCCGCGTCGCGTTCGGCCCGTGTGGCCGGGCCCTTGACCCGTTTCTTGCGTTCGGCTGCCTTGGCCTGGCGTGCAGCCTCGCGCTCGGCCGCCACGGCCGACCAGGCGAGAAACTCTTCCGGTGTTTCCAGTGAGATGGCGCCCAGCACCTTCTGCCGGAATTCGTACATCAGCACCTCGGCCGCCTTCTGCAGATTGACCCGGCCGCCGCTCAGCATGGCGCCGCGCTTGCGGCCGATCTCGGTCAGCAGCTCTTCGTCGTTCAGGCCCGCTACCTCACCGAGCTTGTAGCGCGCCTTCAGCATGTCCAGATAGGCCGGGTGGCGACGCAGATAGTCGAGCAGCTCCAGTGCCACCTCGGCTTCGTCAAAAGCATTGCGGCCGATGGCGCCACTGGCGGCCAGGTTGTAGCCACTCTCTTCGATGGCGATCTTGGGCCAGAGCATGCCGGGCGTGTCGAAGAGGTAGAAGTCCTCGGCCAGCACGATCTTCTGCTCGATCTTGGTGATGCCGGGCTCGTCGCCGGTCTTGGCGCTGCGCTTGGAGACGAGGGTGTTGATCAGGGTGGACTTGCCGACATTGGGAATGCCGCAGATCAGCACCCGCACCGGCTTGACCATGCCGCCGCGCAGGGGGGCCAGTTCGCGGCAAGCCTTGATCAAGGCCTGGGCAGGCGCCTTGTTGCCGGCGTCCAGGCCAATGGCGCGGGTGTCGGGCAGGCTGTTGTAGTGGGCCAGCCAGAGCGCGGTGCGCGCCGGGTCGGCCAGGTCTTGCTTGTTGAGCAGCTTGAGCGTGGGCTTGCCGGCGGTCAGCTGGGCCAGCAGAGGGTTGGCGCTGGAGCCGGGCAGGCGTGCATCCAGCAACTCGATCACGACATCGAGCCCCGCCTTCATGCGATCGTTGATCGCATTGCGGGTGGAATTCATGTGCCCGGGGAACCAGTTGATGGCCATGCTTGTCTTGTGCTCGCGATCGTGAAGGGCTTGCGCCGAAGCGGCTATTGTCGCCCGCCAGCTCTCTTTGCTGGCTCTGGGTGCCGCCGGGCCGCACGTGAGCGGCGTTCGGCAACGCACCGACGCCCGCGCCGCCGCCGCCAAGACTGGGCGTGCTTGCGGCAGATCTCAGGCCGCGCTCACCTCAGCTCTGGAGCACTGCCATGAAGACTTCGACCCCAACCGAATTCGCGCCGGGCCGCGCCTCGGAAGTCCGGCGCGCCCTCAAGCCTTTGCCGCCCAAAGGCCGCAATCTGGCGCAGCAGCAAGCCGACTTCACTGCCGAAGGCTCGCCGCCGCCATCTTCGCCTCAGCCAGCCTCGCCCGCGCCACCACCGCCAACGCGCTCTTGATGCCGCAAACGTGTCGGCCAGGCCTCAGGGTGATGGTGGCGCCGCCTCGGCTGCGCTGAGCTCCCGCAGGCAGGCCAGGCACAGACAGCTGCTGTACTGCGCCGCCAAGCGCTCGCGCAGGGCCGGGCTCAAGCGCAGCTCGAAGCAATCGCAGTGCGCGTCCTGCGCTCCGCAGCGGAAGCCGCCGCCGCAGCGCGGGCAAGAGTCGTCGAGCTGGGGCGCTTGTGCCGACGCGGTGGAGGCGTTCATGCGAACAGCCCGGCATGCTGCTGGCGCAGCAGATTCTTTTGCACCTTGCCCATGGCATTGCGCGGCAGCTCGGGCGCCAGCAGGATCTGCTTGGGGACCTTGAAGCCAGCGATGCGGGCCTTGAGTGTGGCCGTGAGGGCCGCAGGCTCCAGGCTTGTTCCGGCTTTGGCGATCAGCACCGCCACCACGGCTTCGCCGAAGTCGGGGTGGGGCACGCCGATCACGGCCGACTCGGCCACGCCGGGCAGCTCGTTGAGAAAGCCTTCGATCTCGGCCGGGTAGACATTGAAGCCGCCACTGATGACCAGATCTTTGCTGCGACCGACGATCTTCACATAACCGTTTTCGTCCACGCATCCGACATCGCCAGTCTTGAACCAGCCGTCGGCCGTGAACTCCTCGCGTGTCTTCTCGGGCATGCGCCAGTAGCCGCCGAAGACATTGGGGCCGCGCACCTCGATCTGGCCGATTTCGCCGGTGGCGCAGTCACCGCCCTCGGCCGTGCGCATACGCAGGCTCACGCCGGGCAGGGCCGGCCCGACCGTGCCGCCGATGCGCGCGCCGTCTGCTGCGCGGCAGGGGTTGGACGTGAGCATCAGGGTCTCGCTCATGCCGTAGCGTTCCAGGATGGTGTGGCCGCTGCGGGCCTGCCAATCGCGGAAGGTCTCGATCAGCAGTGGCGCCGAGCCGCTGATGAAAAGCCGCATGCTGCGGCAAGCCTCCAGGTTCAGGCCAGGCTCAGCCAGCAGGCGCACATAGAGCGTGGGCACGCCCATGAAGACCGTTGCCTCGGGCAGGCGGCGCAGCACGGCGCGTGGCTCGAACTTGCTGAACCAAAGCATGGTGCTGCCATTGAGCAGCGCGCCATGCGAGGCGACGAAGAGGCCATGGACATGGAAGATGGGCAGGGCGTGGATCAGCACATCGTCGGGCTGCCAGTCCCAGAGGTCTTTCAGGGTCAGCGCATTGCTGAGCAGATTGCCGTGGCTGAGCATGGCGCCCTTGCTGCGCCCGGTGGTGCCGCTGGTGTAGAGGATGGCCGCCAGGTCTTCGCCGCGGCGCGCGGCGGGCTGGTGCTGGTCGGACATGGCGGCCGCGCGGTCCAGCAAGCTGCCGCTGCGGTCTTCGTTGAGGGTGAAGACGTTTTGCACGCCGGCCATGAAGGCCAGCTTGCTGGCCCAGCCGAAGTTTTTGCCGGCGCAGACCAGCACGGCGGGCTCGGCGTCCTTGATGAAGTAGTCCAGCTCGGCGGCCTGGTAGGCCGGGTTCAGCGGCAGGTAGACGAAGCCGGCGCGCAGCACGGCCAGGTAGAGCATCAGCGCTTCCACGCTTTTCTCGCAGTGGGCGGCGATGCGGCTGCCCTCAGGCAGGTCCAGGCTTTGAAGCAGGTTCGCCAACATGGCGGTGCCACGATCTAGATCGCGCCAGCTGTAGCGCAGGCCTTCGCCATCGGCGCATTCGATGGCACAGGCGTCCAGGTCGGAGGGGAAGGCGGCGCGCAAGGCGCAGAAGAGATTGGCAGAAGCACTCATGCCGGGATTGTCGATCAGCGCCAGTCTGCCGTCCGCGCCCCTCTGCACGGGCTGAATTCAGCCCAAGTGAAAATTACCATCGACGCTGCGGCGCAGCAGTTTTTCAGCTGCTCAGGCTCGGCAGCACCAGCCAGCGACCCAGGCGCATGCGCAAAGCGCTGAAATCCAGAGGCTTGGTCAGATGCTCGTCCATGCCTGCGGCCAGGCTGGCGGCGATATCGCTTTCCAAGGCATGGGCGGTCAGCGCCAGGATGGGGAAGTGCGGCAAGCTGCCGCTCGACTGCAGCAGGCGCAGGCGGCGCGTGCACTCCAGGCCGTCCATGCCAGGCATCTGGATGTCCATCAGCACCAGGTCCGGCGTGGCCTGATGGCAGGCGCTCAGGGCTTCCTGGCCATTGCTGGCCAGCAGGGATTCAACGCCCATCAGGGCCAAGAATTCCAGGGCGACGACCTGATTGATGTGGTTGTCCTCGACCAGCAGGACCAGGGGGCGCCGGTTCAGTTCGGCCGGCTCAGAGCCGGCCGGCCCCGCGGCCAGGCCCGGCGCAGGCGGTGGGCCCGGTTCCTGCGCGACCAGGCGCAACCAGTTGGCCCGGATGGCGCGCTCGAAACCCTGTGTGTTCATTTCCCGCCCTCAACACTCTGCAAACATCAGCACTGCTGGGCCGACGGTGACCTTTGCCGATCACTCAGAGCCCTCCCTCGCGCAATCGATTCCTTGTGCGCCTGCGCTCGCCAATCCCCGGGAAATTTCCGACTCCAAACGGTTTCTTGTGCGCTGGGCGACATTGTTGCTTGTGCGCAAGGCCAACGCAACGCGCGAGGGTGTCGCGTCGACCTGGGGTTTCCCCGGGTGCGCATTCGGGGGGCTTGACCTGCGCAGGCAAATTCACAACGGCCTCGGGCGAGAGACCTGCTGACACCATTGGGTAGGCGCGCTCCCTAGAATGCCTGCTCCCAGCGCAGCAGCAGGCACTCTCCATGTCCGAAGGCACCATCCGCATCCGCGGCGCCCGTCAACACAATCTCAAGAACATCGACCTGGATCTGCACACGGGCGAGCTGACCGTGGTCACCGGCCCCAGCGGCTCGGGCAAGTCCAGTCTGGTGTTCGACACCCTGTATGCCGAAGGCCAGCGACGCTATGTCGAAACCTTCTCGGCCTATGCCCGCCAGTTCCTGGATCGCATGGACCGCCCGGCGGTGGACAAGGTCGAGGGCGTGCCGCCGGCGATTGCCATCGACCAGACCAACCCGGTGCGCACCAGCCGCTCCACGGTCGGCACCATGACCGAGCTGAACGACCACCTTAAGCTCTTGTTCGCCCGCTCGGCCCAGCTCTTCGACAAGAAGACCGCCCAGGCGGTGCGTCACGACACGGCGCAGACCATTTATCTGGAACTGCTGGAACGCACCAAGGAGCAAGACCCACGCATCGTGCTGACCTTCCCGGTCGAGCTGCCGGCCACAACCAGCAGCGAGGAAGTGACCCAGTGGCTGTCGGCCAGCGGCTTCACGCGCGTGCAAGCCGAGCGTGAAGTGGCCACGCCGACCGGCCCGCGCAAGCTGCTGGATGTGGTGGCGGATCGCTTCCGTCTGCAGGGCGCCGACAAGCAGCGGGCCATGGAGGCGATCGAGCTCTGTCTGAAGCGCGGCAGTGGCCGATTGAATGTTTACGTTTTGCCCGCAACTCCTGGCCCCTCGCCTGCGGGTACGCAGGCGGTCCCCCAAGGGGACGCGGCCGTTCTTGGGAGCGGCCCGGCGAACGGCCAGGACGGTGACGCCGTCCTGTGGCGTTACTCCACCGGCCTGCATTGCCCCGACAGCGATCTGCGCTACCAGGAGCCACAGCCGCCGCTGTTCTCCTTCAACTCCGCCATGGGCGCGTGCGAGACCTGCCGCGGCTTCGGCCGCGTCATCGGCGTGGACCTGGGTCTGGTGATCCCGGATGAGAAGAAGACGCTGCGCAACGGCGCGATCAAGACGCTCTCCACACCGGCCTGGAAGGACAGCCAGGACGACCTGCTCAAGTACGCCGGCGACGCCGGCATTCCGCGCGATACGCCCTGGAGCCAGCTTTCGCAGGCGCAGCGCGACTGGGTGATCCACGGCTCGCCGAACTGGACCGGCAACTGGAACAAGCAGTGGTACGGGGTTATGCGCTTCTTCGAGTACCTGGAGAGCAAGGCCTACAAGATGCACATCCGGGTGCTGCTGTCCAAGTACCGCAGCTACACCACCTGCGGCACCTGCGATGGCGCGCGGCTCAAGACCGAGGCCCTGCTCTGGCGCGTCGGCTCCAAGGAGCTGGCCGATTCGCTGCTGCCCCCGGCTCAGCGCCTGATGCCCAAGGGCGTGGACTGGAATCGCGCCCAGCTGGAAGCCCTGCCGGGCCTGGCCCTGCATGATTTGATGCAGCTGCCCATTCACCGCCTGCGCAGCTTTCTGGACCAGCTGCAGCTGCCCAGCAGCCTGCTCGACGATGCGCTGAAGCTGCTGCTGGAGGAGATCCGCAACCGGCTCAAATACCTCTGCGATGTCGGCATTGGTTACCTGACCCTGGACCGCCAGAGCCGCACGCTCAGCGGCGGCGAGGTGCAGCGCATCAACCTGACCACGGCCCTGGGCACTTCGCTGGTGAACACGCTGTTTGTGCTGGACGAGCCCAGCATCGGCCTGCATCCGCGCGATATGAATCGCATCGTCCAGGCCATGCACCGCCTGCGCGATGCCGGCAACACCCTGGTGGTGGTGGAGCATGACCCGGCCGTGATGCTGGCGGCCGACCGGCTCATCGATATGGGCCCCGGCCCGGGCGAGAAGGGCGGGCAGATCGTGTTCGACGGCACGCCTGAGTCCATCCGCGCGGCCGACACCTTGACCGGCGCCTACCTCGGCTCGCGCAAATTCGTCGGCATGGGCCTGAAGCGTCCGGTCGAGGCCAGCACGCCCAAGCTGATTCTGGAGGGTGTGCGTGAGCACAATCTTCGTAACGTGAGCGTCGAGTTCCCGCTGCAGCGCATGGTGGTGGTGACCGGCGTGTCGGGCTCGGGCAAGAGCACGCTGATGCAGGACGTGCTGTACCCGGCCCTGGCCCGCCACTTCGGCCAGGCCACCGAGACGCCGGGCCAGCATGATCGCCTGCTCGGCGCCGACTGGCTGTCCGATGCCGTCTTTGTGGATCAATCGCCGATCGGCAAGACCGCGCGCTCCAACCCGGCCTCGTATGTCGGCGCCTTTGACGAGCTGCGCAAGCTGTTTGCCGCCACATCGCTCGCGGCCGAGCGAAGCTACACGGCCGGCATGTTCAGCTTCAACGCCGGCGACGGCCGCTGCCCGACCTGCGGAGGCTCGGGTTTTGAACATGTGGAGATGCAGTTCCTGTCCGACGTGTACCTGCGCTGCCCGGACTGCGACGGCCGCCGCTACCGCGCCGAGATGCTCGATGTGAAGCTGCAACGCGCCGAGCGCGAGATGAGCGTGGCCGACGTGCTGGAGTTGACGGTCAGCGAAGCGGTGCGCCTGTTCAAGGACGACCGCGAGGTGCTGGCCAAGCTGCAGCCCATCATCGATGTGGGCCTGGAGTATGTGAAGCTGGGTCAGCCTGTGCCCACGCTCTCCGGCGGCGAAGCGCAGCGGCTCAAGCTGGCCGGCTTCCTGGCCGAGGCGGCGAGCAAGCCACGCCAGGCTGTGGCCAAGAAGGGCACGCTCTTCATGTTCGACGAGCCCACCACCGGCCTGCACTTCGACGACATCGCCAAGCTGATGCGCGCGCTGCGCAAGCTGCTGGCCATCGGCCATTCGCTGATCCTGATCGAGCACAACCTCGATGTGATCCGTGCGGCCGACTGGCTGATCGACCTTGGACCCGAGGGTGGCGAGGGCGGCGGCGAGCTGGTCTGCGTCGGGACGCCCGAGGAGGTCAAGGAGCACCCGACCTCGCACACCGCTCTGGCCCTGCGCGAGTACTCGGCGCAGATGGACCGCCCCGCCATGAAGGTGGAAGAAGGCCGGCCACTGCAAAGCCTGATCCGCGCGCGCCGCCAGTCGGCGAACCTGGACAACAACATCCAGATCGTCAACGCCAAGGAACACAACCTCAAGTCGGTCAACGTCAACATCCCGCGCGGCAAGTTCAATGTGATCACCGGCGTCTCGGGTTCGGGCAAGTCGACCCTGGCGTTTGACATCCTGTTCAACGAGGGCCAGCGCCGTTATCTCGAATCGCTCAATGCCTACGCCCGCTCCATCGTGCAGCCGGCCGGCCGGCCCGAGGTCGATGCGGTCTGGGGCATTCCGCCCACGGTGGCCATTGAGCAGCGCCTGAGCCGCGGCGGCCGCAAGAGCACCGTGGCCACCACCACCGAGGTCTGGCATTTCCTGCGCCTGCTCTATGTGAAGCTGGGCGTGCAGCACTGCGTGCACGACGGCACGCCGGTGCGGCCGCAGAGCGTCGAGTCCATCGCCGCCCAGCTGCTGCGCGATCACAAGGGCCAGCATGTCGGTCTGCTGGCGCCCCTGGTGGTCAACCGCAAGGGCCTCTACACCGACCTGGCCAAATGGGCCAAAACGCGCGGCTACACCCATCTGCGCGTGGACGGCGAGTTCACGCCCACCGCGCCCTGGCCGCGCCTGGATCGTTTCAAGGAGCACACGCTGGAGCTGCCGGTCGGCGACCTGGTCATCAGCGTGGACAAGGAGGCCGAGCTGCGCGAGCTGCTGGCCAAGGCCCTGGATTTCGGCAAGGGCGTGCTGCACCTGCTGACCCCGCTGGATGGGCTGCACGAAGCTATCGCTTCCGGCCGCTCGACCGTGGGTCTGGGCACGGTCAAGGTCTTCAGCACCAAGCGCGCCTGCCCGACCTGCGGCACGAGTTATGGCGAGCTCGATCCCCGCATGTTCAGCTACAACAGCAAGCATGGCTGGTGCAACAGCTGCGTGGGGACAGGTCTTGCATTGACGCGCGAACAGCGCAAGGCGCTGGATGATTCTGTTCAAGACGACAAGGGCGGCCGCGAGCAGAGCTTTGCCGGCCAGGAGGTGGACATTGAAGGCTTGGCCGACCAGCCCTGTGGCGATTGCCATGGCTCGCGCCTGAATCCTTCGGCTCGCGCCGTGACCTTTGAGTCGCAGGCCATCAGCACGGTCGCGTCCTGGAGCGTCAAGCAGGCCCGCGCCTGGGTCGACAGCCTGGAGTTACTCGGCCGCGACGCCGAGATCGCCCGCGATGTGGTCAGCGAAATCCAGGGCCGCCTTGAGTTCCTGGAAGAGGTGGGCCTGGGCTATCTGACCCTGGACCGCGCCGCGCCCACGCTCTCGGGCGGCGAGGCGCAGCGCATCCGCCTGGCGGCGCAGTTGGGCTCGAACCTGCAAGGCGTTTGCTATGTGCTGGACGAGCCCACCATCGGCCTGCATCCGCGCGACAACCAGATCCTGCTCAAGGCCCTGGGCCGGCTCAGCGATCTGGGCAACACCTTGGTGGTGGTGGAGCATGACGAAGACACGATTCGCCGCGCCGACCACATCATCGACATCGGCCCCGGTGCCGGCAAACGCGGCGGCCATGTGGTGGCTCAAGGGTCGGCGGCCGATCTGGCCTTGCAGACCGATTCGGTCACCGGCCGCTTCCTGGCGCATCCCTTGATCCACCCGCTGCAAGCGCGGCGCGAGATGCTGGATGACGCCCCGCGCCTGCGCGTGCTCGATGCCACCTTGCACAATCTGCAGAAAGTGAACATCGATGTGCCCCTGCACCGCCTGGTGGCGGTGACCGGTGTGTCGGGTTCGGGCAAGTCCACGCTGGCGCGGGATGTGCTGCTGGCCAATATGGCCGTGGCCGTGCCCCTGCGAAAGGCGCCGGCCCACTGGATCGGTTGCGGCGGCATCGAGGGCCACGAGAAGGTGGACCGCGTGCTGGAAGTGGACCAAACCCCGATCGGCAAAACCCCGCGCAGCTGCCCGGCCACCTACATCGGTTTCTGGGACGCCATCCGCAAGCTCTTTGCCGAGACGTTGGAGAGCAAGGCGCGTGGCTATGCGCCGAACCGCTTCAGCTTCAACACCGGCGAGGGCCGCTGCCCCGGCTGCGAAGGCCAGGGCATGCGCACCATCGAGATGAGCTTCCTGCCCGATGTGAAGGTGCTGTGCGACCAATGCCATGGCCAGCGCTTCAACCCGGAGACCTTGGGCGTCAGCTGGCGCGGCAAGAGCATTGGCGATGTGCTGGCCATGGAGGTGGACGAGGCGGTGGAGTTCTTCGCCGCCATGCCGGCCATCGGCCACCCGCTCAAGCTCTTGCAGGATGTGGGCCTGGGTTATCTGACCCTGGGCCAGCCTTCACCGACCCTGTCGGGCGGTGAGGCTCAGCGCATCAAGCTGGTGTCCGAGCTGGTCAAGGTGCGCGACGAGGTCGGCCGCCGCGGCCAGAAGGCGCCGCACACGCTCTATGTGCTGGACGAGCCGACCGTGGGTCTGCACATGGCCGATGTCGAGCGCCTGATCCGCGTGCTGCACCGGCTTGTGGCCGGCGGCCACTCGGTGGTGGTCATCGAGCACGATCTGGACGTGATCGCCGAAGCCGACTGGGTCATCGACCTGGGCCCCGACGGAGGCACAGCCGGCGGCGAGGTGGTGGTGGCCGGCACGCCGGAGCAGGTGGTGGCCAAGGGTTCGCACACGGGCGAGGCCTTGCGGCCGGTCTTGAGCCGGAGCCCGATCTGATGCTTGCGCTGCGGCAAGGCTCGAGGGGTCGAGCGAATGCCGCTGCGCTTCTGCTCCTGATCGCGACCTTGGCCTTGCCGGCGCCCCGGGCGCTGGCGCAGTCGATATCGTCTGCGCAGCCCTTCGTCTTCGCTGGCCTGAGCCTGGAAACCACACGGGCCCAGCTCCGGCAGCGCTACCCGCAGGACTACTCCAGCGGCAACACCCTCGACATCGCCCCCGAGCGGGCGCAGGACCATATCCATCAGATCGAGATCGCCACACCGGACGGCAGCGGGCGCGGGCGCTTGTTGCTGAGCTTCGAGCGTCGGGCGCTGGTGTCCGCCGATGGCCGAGTGCTGCGGGCCGCTGGCTATCCACGCTGTGCTGAGATCGAGAAGCGGCTGAAAGCGCTGTTCGGCGCGCCGACACGCAGCGATGAGTTCATCGAAGGCGATACCGATGGCTATATGAACCGCATCCTCATTTGGGAGCGCCTTCTGCCGCAGCAGGCGCCGGACCAGCAAGTGGAGCAGCTGAACCTGCAGTGCGGGCGCAGCAAGGGCGAAAAACACTTCTGGGCTCTCTCTATCGGAGTGGCTCGGAGCGTGCGCTGAATGGTTTGATGGCCAGCTGCAGTTGAAGCGCGTGTTCTAGGTTCGGCTCGTCACAGAGAAGCTGAAGCCCTTCTGGCGCGCGCGGGCCAGAGTACGCCGTTGGAAGCTTTCTCTGGAGTTCAGTGGATACCCTATGGTATGCCGGTTAAATAACTGGTTACTATTTTTTCACTGTAACCACAGGGAGAGAAAAATGTCCACGTTCCACGTTCCACGTTCTTTGCCGTAACTCTGTTGTTTTCGGCCGGATGCTTGGCTGGCTCTGCGCCTGAGAAGGCGCCTGCAAACGAAGCCGCTTCACCGTTTCCCAACCTGCCCCACACCAAGTCATGGATAGGGACAAGCCAAGGCCAGGCGGGTGTCTATCAGGGCGCCAAGCGTGCCCGCGGGAGCAACCCACCGTGCTCAAGTCAGGGGCAGCCATGGGAAGGCGATCCGCGAGATGAGTTTGAAGGCGGCGGAGGAGGTAGCGGCGGCGGCTGGGGCCGGTATATCGATACTTACGCTGGAAGTAGTAACAACTCTTTGGAGCGAGTAACGATCTACGGGCAGAGCAATACCAAGTGGCCTACGGCGGTATGTTATGGCTTTGAATGCAGAATATACGATTACACATTGCCGGAGCTAGTTGGGAAAGGTTCTGGTGGTGGTTCGAGTGGCGCGGTTACCGATGTGGCCGTCGGTTTTTTGGAAGCAACGGGAAGTTTGATTTTCCCCATCTTGGATAAATGCGTAAAGGTTTTTGATGGCAGTGGAATTCGGTCGCCCGACCAGGATAAGAAGCAAGACTATTTTGCAGCTAGAAGTTTCACTGGTCAAGCGTATTCAGGGAATACAGAACATTTGCGCAGAGGTATGCGGGTGGATGTTCGGTATCCAAATTTGCAAACAGTCAGATTTGTAATATCTGGAATTAATCCAGCGCCAGCATCCGCAGAAGATGTTATCAGCGACATGTCGCGCTTTCTTGACGGGGTTCCTGACCCCCAAAATTCGCCGTGCAAGTGAAAATGGGCAGGCTTGGGGTTGCGAGTCTTTGTGCCTGTGTGGCTCTCGCAGCAATTGCTGCCTATTGGGCAAGTATTGATTTGGAGCAGTCGCCATTGAGTTTGGATAGTGCTGCAACCCCATCTGTATTTGCAACGCAAGAGTTGCGAGCGTCATCTTCCGCTGTGCTGGCGGTGCCAGCTGAGCCGCCTGAAATCGATTCGAAGCGCAATACAGCTTGGTTTTCGGCTTACGCTGGCGTTGATCCGTATCCTGCAGTCGTTAGGTTGAGGCAGGCTCGTCAAAATGGCAGCTTTGCTGCGGCCATCAAATTGATTCTTCCATGCGTCGAGTTTAATACGCTGCTATCGACGGGGGCCGATCCATCGAATCGAGTCTTGAACCAAGAAGGATCAGCTCAGCGACTTCAGGCGAAAGAGCACCTTCGGCTTTATTGTGGAAAGCTTCAGGGTGGCGTAGTTTCCGGCTTGCTAGACCCACTGGCTGATGATGATTTCGCGCAGAGGTACGATGCTGCCCTGAATGTGTTAGACACATCGATGATTCGGACGGGCGCACAAGTGCGTGCAGCGATTGAAGAGTTGGCGGCGCAAGGGCAGCTTGATAGAGCAAGCCTGTTGAAGCAAAGTTCGGCTTGGCAAGGCAAGCGGTGGAAAGGTAATGAAGAGGTTTTCGCGCAGGCCTTCGAAATCGCCAGACTTCGCGCCACATCTGAACCAGGCATGGCTAGTATGGATGTACGTCTCAAAATGGCTTGCTGGAAATATGGTCGTTGCGACAATGATTATTCGGCTGTTCCCTCCCGATTCACAGAGGACATGAAGCGGGAAACCTTGGCCTTGGCGGCCGAAATGGAGCAGGCCTTTCGCAAGGGCGACGTGTCGGCCTTTCTAGGGCCGCCTTGAGGCCGTGTTGTGTCCGCTCTCTGCCGGATGCAATACCAAGTAATGAGAGAGTGAATCGCTGGGTTTTCAAACTTGTCTTCCCGAGCGCCCGCGTCGGAAGTGAATGCAGTATTGAGAGGTGGCCGACTGCGTGATGAAGCTGTTCCGGGGTCGACTGGCTCAGCAGCCTCCAACGCGGTCCGTTCATTTCGGTGCGTGCCGGGCAAACCCTGTCAGGTGATCAAGCGAGCGCAGCGCAGCGCATGGGGGGATCGGTTCTTCGCTGCACCCGGTCGGGGCCGCGTGCGTCGGGTGATTTGTCACGCCATCGTCACAGCCCCCGACTAGCCTGCCGGGTTGACTCGTGATTTATTCACTTTCCGGGGCTCCGCACATCATGATGAACTCTTCCCTGCGTGCCGTTTCGGCCGCCGTCTTGCTGGCTTCCGCCAGCTTGGCCGCGCAAGCTGCACCTTCCTTCGTCAACGGCCTGGCGCTCGATGGCGCCGCCCTGGACCTGTCCGGCGGCAGCAGCGTCAACAATGGCCGCCTTGGCTATTTCTCCGACATCTACTACGACAGCAACCGCAATGAGTGGTGGGGCTTGTCGGACCGCGGCCCCGGCGGCGGCACGCTGAACTACAACACCCGCGTCCAGCGCTTCACGCTCGATGTGGACTTCAACACCGGCGCGATCAGCAACTTCAAGATTGCCGAGACCGTGGTGTTCCAGAGCGCCGGCCAAGGCCTGAACGGCTTGGCGCCCAACCCCAAGAACCAGCTGGGCCTGGCTTTTGACCCGGAAGGCGTGGTCATCAACCCGCGCACCGGCACCTTCCTGATCTCGGATGAATACGGCCCCTCGGTGCGCGAGTTCAGCCGCAGCGGCGAGCTGATCCGCACCTTCAACACGCCGGCCAACCTCGTGCCGCGCAATGCCGCCACCGGCGTGGCCAACTATGCCGACGACACCGGCAACACCGCCGGCAAGCGCACCAACCGCGGTTTCGAAGGCCTGGCCATCAGCCCCGACGGCAAGTACGCCTACGCCATGCTGCAAAGCGCCATGCTGGACGAAGGCGGCGGCAACGGTTCGGTCAACCGCATCGTCAAGTTCGACATCAGCACCGGCGATGCCGTGGCCCAGTACGCCTACCAGATGAAGCGCAGCGGCCAGGGTCAGGGCATCTCGGCCCTGGTGGCCATCAACGACCACGAGTTCTATGTGCTGGAGCGCAACAACCGCGGCGTCGGTGTCGGCGCCGAGTTCGCCACGGCCGACAAGGAGGTCTACCGCATCGATCTGAGCGGCGCCACCGATGTCTCTGGGCTGAACCTCAGCACCGGCAGCTACACCAAGGTCAGCAAGTCCGGCCAAATCCTCGACCTGGACGCCAACACCTTGGCCGAGCTGGGCGGCAAGTCGCCCGAGAAATGGGAAGGCCTGGCCATCGGCCCCAAGCTGGCCAATGGCAATTACCTGATCCTGGCCGGTACGGACAACGACTACAGCGTGACTCAGAACGCCGGCGGCGAGCAGTTCGACGTCTATTTCCGTTTTGCGGATGCCAATCCTTATGCGAGCTCGATCCAATGCCCGCTGGGCACGGTGATTGGCTGCACGGGCGCGGCGAGCAGCGTGCCGCAAGACGGCTCCTACCGCCTGCTGCCGGGCGTGCTGCACGCCTACACCATCAGCGAGAGCGAGCTGGGCAACTACACCGCCCCGGTGCCCGAGCCGAGCAGCTGGGCCTTGATGGCCGGCGGCCTGCTGGCCCTGGGCGGCCTGGCGCGTCGCCGCAGCCAGAGGTAAGCCGACCCTGACCCCGGGGACAAGGGATCTATCGGGAGCAAGGCCCGCATAGCAAACGGGCTCTGGATCGAAACCCAGAGCCCGTTCTTTTTGTTGATGCGCTTGCTTTCGGCGGACGCTCAGTTGCGGCGCTCGGCCACCAGGGTACTGCCGTTCTGACGCAGCGCCAGCTGGGTATAGCGGCCGCTGGCGTCGGCCAGGAACTCGACGGTGTTGCCGTTGCGGCTCTTGACTTCGAAACGTGTGCCGCGCAGTCCGACTAGCTCATTGGGCGCACCGGTGCGGCCGCCTGCGGTCAGCACGCCGTCCGGGCGCAGCACGATGTGCATTTCGTTTGTGCCAATGGCGTAGACACCGACCAGCTTGGCCAGGAATGCCGGGTCCTTGAAGCGCTTGTCGGGCAGGCGCTTGAACAGGGCCGGCTTGACCGAGGGCTCGAACTCGATGCGCAGTCCGTCCACATCGCCTTCGAAGTTGGAGACGAACTGCACCCGGGTTTCGCTGAGCTCGCTCAGCTTGTCGCGCGGCGTCTGGAAGACTTCATAGTGCCAGTGCGGCAGTGCGGCTTTCAAACCGTTGTACTGCAGCTCCAGGCCCGCCGAGCCGCCGCCCACGGTGATGATGCCGTAGCCGGGATGCTCGTACTCGCCGGCGTACTCGCTCAGCGCGAAAGCCGGTTGGGTGCCAGGCTTGCCGGTGTTGAGCTTCTGGGCTTCGGCAGCCTTCTCGGCCGCCAGGCCCTTCAGATAGTTGCCGTGCAGGCGCCCGCTCCAGTCCACCGGCGGCAGGCCCAGCAAGCGGTCCATGGCGGCGTACAGGATGACGTCGCGCAAGGCGCTGTTGCCGATATTGACCGTGGTGTAGACGCCGATATTGCGGCCAGGCACAAAGCCCAGGGCGGTGGCGGCGCCGGGCATATTGCCGCCGTGGTTCACCAGGGTCACGCCGCGGTAGTTGCCGACGAACCAGCCCATGCCGTACTGCGGGCTGCTGACCTCCGGCCACTGGCGCGGGTCTGGCAAGGCCATCTGGCCGGTGGTCATGGCGCGCAGATCGCTGGATTGGATGAGGGTCTTGTCCTTGAACTTGCCATCGGCCGTCAGCATCAGCAGGTACTGGCTCATGTCCTTGGCATTGGAGTTCAGCGAGCCGGTCGGGCCCATGGCATCGATGGGCACATAGGGCTTGGGCTGCGCAGCTTGCTCGTTGTCTAGCGCATAGCCGGTGCCGTGGTCGGGCGCCTTGAGCAAATCGGCAATGCTGAAGTTGGTGGACTTCATGCCGAGCGGGCTCAGCACCTGTTCGCGCACCAGACCTTCCCAGCTGCTGCCCGCGACCTTGCCACCGACATAGCCCGCGGTCATGTACATCAGGTTGTTGTATTGGAAGCGGGCGCGCGGCTCCGCACTCAGTTCGAAATGGCGCACGCGCTTGATCAGTTCTTCACGACTCAGCTTGCTGTTGAACCAGACCGCGTCGTGGCGCGGCAAGCCGGTGCGGTGGCTGACCATATCGCGCAGGGTGACGGTCTGGGTGGCGTAGTCGCTGTGCAGGCGGAAGTCCGGCAGGTACTCACGCACCGGCTCGTCCCACTTGAGCTTGCCGTCGCGCACCAGGGTGGCCAGGGCGGCCACGGTGAAGCTCTTGGTCGTGCTGGCGATCGGCTGCACGGTGTTTTCGGTCATGGGCAGCTGTTGGGCCACGTCGCGCAGGCCGTAGCCGCGCGAGAGGATGACCTGGCCGTCCTTGACGATGGCGATCGAGGCGCCCGGTACCTTCCACAGCGCGAGCTGTTGGGCCATGAAGGCGTCCCAGTCGGCCAACTCGGGCGGCAATGCCGGGTTGGACTGGGCACTCAGGCTGAACAGCAGGCCGCTGCACAAGGCCAGCACAGGGATCTTGCTTGCATTCATCTTCTTGCTTGTCTTTCTGATGGGTTGAAACAGTCGGCGCAGCCCGGCCATGCGTTTTGCACGGGCCTGCCCAAGATTCGACGATCCGAGTGGAGATCAAGTCTGCGCGGACTGTGACCGGACGGCTCGTTTCGGACGAATGGTTTGCGATTGAGTGCAAAAAATGCAGCATGAGCTGCAGAGCGGGCATTCAAAGCGGACTGCGCTACCACGCGCGTGCTGGGCTCAGTGCAGATCGCGCCGCTTCTTGGGATCGAACTGCTTGGGCCGGTAGACATTGCCGTCCCGGTCTACTTCGTCGCGCGCCTTGGCGCGGCGGATCAGCTCGGCCGCTTCCGCCGCGGCTTGCTTGCTGTGCTGGCGGTGGCGGCGCCAGTGGCGCAGCTGGAAAGCCAGTTCGCGCAGGCGCGCCCAGGCTCGGCGCAGGGCGGCGTCCACCTGGCGCTGGCGCGAGGCGGGCAGGGCCATGCGCAGGGCCAGCAAGAGGCAGGTCAGGAGGCCGAGGGCGGCAAAGACGTTGGCGATCATGATTCCTGGAGTTTCGCGCAAGAGCCGCAGCGCGAACATGCGAATTGCAAGTCTTTCTAGAATGCGCGCTGCCCTGAACCGGGGCGTGTGCGGAGACTGGATTGTTCAAGAATCAACCTTCAAAGCTGGCAGGCACGAGCTGCCTGCTGGCGGCCCTGCTCAGCGCAGCGAGCTTTTCCTTCACGGCGACGGCCGCGCCCAGCGCGGCAACTGCCACCGCTTCGCCCCTGAGTCTGGAGCAGGTGTTCCGCGCCGAGCCCTACCGGGGCGAGAACGCGCGCGAGCCCAAGTTCAGCCGCAGCGGCCGCTATCTGGCCTATTTGTGGAACCCGTTTGGCGAGCCGGGCACCGACCTCTATGTGCATGACAGCAAGACCGGCAAGAGCCTGCGCCTGACTTCGCCTGCCATCATGGCCGCCTTCGACGCGCCCGAGGATTTGCAGCGCTTTGACAAAAAGCTACAGCAAAAGCGCAGCGAGACCGCCGAGCGCCAAGCCCGCGAGGAAGCCCAAGCCGCCTACCTGCGCGGCGAAAACGTAGACCTGGGCCAATGGGAAGCCGCCCAGCTGGAGCTGGTGAAGAAGGAATTCGCCGCCAAGAAGGCCAAGGACGAGGCCCAGAAGGCCGCCGACAAGGCCGAGGCCGAAGCCGAGAAGAAGGCCGCGGCCGCACTGGAAGCCAAGCGCAGCGGCAAGCCCGTGCCTGCCGCGGCAGAAGCCGCGGCTTCGGCTGCCTCGGCGCCCAGTGCCACCGCCAAGGCCGAGACCAAGCCCGAAGCCAAGGTTGAAAAGGACAAGGAACTCTGGGAATGGCGCGACGAGCTGAAGAAAAAGCAGCTGCGCGACAAGCTCAAGCCCAGCGACCTCTACCCCGGCGCGACGCAAATCGTCTGGGCCAACAAGGCCGATGAGCTGATCCTGCAGTACCGCGGCGCTCTGTTCCGCTGGGTGGCCGGTGACAGCAAGCTGCAGCCCCTGCTGGACCTGCAGCGCAATCTGCGCGTGGTGGCCTACACCGCCGATGATGCCGCTTACGTTTTCATGGACGACAAGCGCGTGCTGCGTGCCCGCTTCAACCAGGGCGGCGTGCAGGTGCTCAACCGCGAGCTGATCCACCCCGATGACGCGGACAAGAAGTACGCCATCGAATCGACCACGCTCAGTGAAGACAGCCGCTGGATGGCCTTGATCGGCCGCGCGCCCAGCAAGCCAGCCGGCGATGACGGCAAGCCTGTGCCCGAGCCCACCGGCCGCCAGGTCGAGATCATGGGCTACAACGAGCGCTTCGCCAAAGCCAAGAAGGTGGACCGCGAAGTCTCCGACGACAAGCTGGTCATCAAGCCCCTGGCGCTCTATATCCGCAAGGTGCCCGCCGCCGGTGAAGCGCCGGCCAAGCAATCGGCGCCCGTGTTCACCCATGCCGGTGGCGATGTCTGGTTCGAGATCAGCCCCATCGCCTGGGCGCGTGACGGCAGCCGCTATGCCTTCAGCACCTGGGAGCGCGAGAAAGAACTGCTGCGTGTCTACGTGGGCAGCGCTGACGAGAGCGCCAAGCCCGAGATGGTGCTGGAGCGCCGCGGCGACGTTGGCCATGAGGTGGTGAATGTGGTGCGCCCGCGCTTCACGCCCGACGGAAAGCAGCTGGTGCTGGTGCTGGACGAAGCCGGCTTCCGTCAGCCCTATGCCTGGGATCTGGCCTCACGCAGCCTGCGCCCCCTGCTCAAGGGTGAGTTCGAGGCCCATCAGGTGCTGGGCTTCACGCCCGACAGCAAGAGCATGTTCGTGGCGGCCAACAAGGACGATCTGGCCAGCATGAACCTGTTCCGCGTCAGCATGGCCGATGGCAGCATGCAGGCCCTGGGCATGCCGGGCGAGTACCACCGCAATGCCGTGGTCTCGCACGACGGCCAGTGGCTGGCGGCCAATGCCGGCAACTGGGTGTCGCGCCCCGAGTTCAAGCTGATCGAGGCCAGCGCCAAGCCCACGCTCAAGACCCTGACCGACAGCCATGACAAGGCCTGGAGCCAGGTCGATGTGCTGCGCCCCGAGCGCTTCAGCTTCAAGAACCGCCATGGCGACAGCATCCCGGCCTATGTCTTCAAGCCGCAGGGTTGGAAGGCTTCCGACAAGCGCCCGGCGGTGGTCTACATCTACGGCGGCCCGCTGAACGACCGCCACTCGGTCGAGAGCGACAGCTTCCAGCCCAGCGCCTACGTCTTCGCCATGTATATGGCGGCCAAGCATGGCTATGTGATGGTGACCATCGATTCGCGCGGCCACAGCAACTACGGCCGCCGCTTCTCGGACGCCAACTGGGAGAACCCCGGCCTGCCGCAGACCGAGGATTTGGAAGACCTGCACGCGCTGATGAGCAAGGATTTCGGCATCGACCCCGCGCGCGTGGGCCTGAACGGCTGGAGCTTCGGTGGCTTCCAGACCCAGTACACGATGTTCAGCAAGCCCGATCTGTTTGCCGCCGGCATCGCCGGTGCTGGCCCGACCGAATGGGAGAACTACAACAGCTGGTACAGCGGCCGCACCATCGGCAAGGTCGATCGCAGCAAGCCCGTGCTGCGCAAGTATTCGCTGCTGCCTATGGCCAAGGGCCTGCGCAAACCCTTGCTGCTGGTACACGGCATGATGGACCCCAACGTGCTCTACCAGGACACGGTCAACGTCTATCGCGCCCTGCTCGAGACGGGCAAAGAAGGCCTGGTCGACCTTTTCCTCGATCCCGAGGGCGAGCACGGCATGGGCGGCGCCGTCAAAACCGTCGGCTGGCACCGCAAGTACGAAGCCTTCTGGCTGCAGCATCTGGGCCGCACCGCGCCCTGATCGCGTGATTGCCTGGCGGCTGTCGTGATGGCCGCTGTAGAAGACTCAAAGGGCTTGCCAGTTGGCAAGCCCTTCGTTTTTGAGCGGAGTCCCGAACATTCAGAATGAGCGGCAGGTACCGGCACGGAGCCGTCGTTCGCGGAGAAGTTTCAGCACGCAGAGTTCGCAGAGGACCGCAGAGGACGCTGAGAACACAATCCTCGCTCTTCTTCTCTCTCTGCGACCTCTGCGAGCCTCCGCGCACTCTGCGTTCGTATTCAAATCTCAGCGATCGACGGTTCTGTGCCGAAAGCGCGTCTAAGCGGCGGGCCAGCTCAGGCCGCCTTCACCGGCAGGCAAAGCTCGCAGCTGAAAATGCCTGTATGCGGGTCATAGCCGGAGTCGGGCGGGTAATGCTCGAAGACCGGGCGGCCATCGATCTGCAGGCCGCTGGAGGGCAGCCAGCCGCGCAGCAACTCGGTCCAGGCATGGGCAAAGTCCGGCAAGGTGCCGCGGAATGTCGCCACGGCGTAGCGACCGCCGGGCAGGTCCTGGATGTTGGCCGGGCTGCGGGCGATGAAGTCGGCATCGACCTCGACGCAGGCGTCGTAGCGGCATTGCTCGGGCGCCGTGAAGCTGGGGTCGTCGCGGCCCATGCCGTAGCAGGCACGTTGTTCCAGGCCCTGGGCTTGCCGCCAGGGCAGCACGGTGTTCATCCAGAACTCGTGGACGCTCTGGCCGTAGGGCCCGATGTGGCGGAGGTAGGCCACCCGGGTCGGGGGCAGTTGTTGGAGGCTGATGTGCATATGGCTCTCTGAAGTGAAACAAGAGCCTGTATCTTCTTCAGCACAGGCCGCGTCGGCCTGATCGAGATTGCGCTCTGTCTGATCCAGATTGCTCAGCAAGGCGGGTGGCGGGCGGTGGCGCAGGGCTTGTTGTTCGCGCGAGCAGGCCAGTTCGCGCGCCCAGCGCTGCGGGCTGTCCAGGCGCCAGGCGCTGGGTGTCTGGCCAAAGCGCAGCTTGAAGGCGCGCGCAAAGGCTTCGCTGGAGCCAAAGCCCACGGTCAGGGCGACTTCGAGCACCGAGCGCGGCTCGGGCTGTGCCAGCATCAGGGCGGACACATCGAGGCGGCGGTGGCGCAGATAGTCGCCCAAGGTTTCGCCCATCCAGGCCGCGAACACGCGGTGGAAATGAAAGGGCGAGAAGTGCACGCGCTCGGCCAGGCCACTGAGCTCCAGCGCTTGGTCCAGATGCGCGTCGATGTGGTCGAGCAGCGCATTCATGCGCTGCGCGTGGCGCTGCCGGTGGGCCGCGCTGGGCTCGTTTGCCATGCCTGCCCTGGGTCCGTCCTCAGCCTTGCTTGGCCTTGCGGAGTTCCCAGAGCTTCAGCACGTGGTCAAGCACGGCGCGGCTCAACTCATCCTTCTGCTTCAAGTCGGCCAGTTGAGCACGTTGCGCGTCGCTGAGTGTGGCTTCGTCACCGCCCAGAAGGGCGATTGGGGCCAGCAAGGGGCCAGTGACAGCGTCGTCGAACAGTGGTGCCCAGGCTTCGGGAGCCAGGTCCACAGCGGTCAGGAAGCCGATCGCCCATTCCTCGGCATCGACCAGATCGCCCTTGTCGTCTTCAGCGACGCTGAAGATCGGCTCCCAGAGCTCAGGCTTGGCATTGAGTTGCCATTCGATGGACTGCAGGTGGCGCAGCACCAGCAAGGTCACGCGCTTGCGCTGCTTGCCGCTGACGAAGGGGTAGTTCTCGGACTTGCTGTCCGCTTCCAGGTCATCGCCATCGCCGCCCCAGACCGTGGGCAGCCAATCGGCGCCTGGTAGATCGGCCAGGCGTTGCGGGCTCAGCAGCAGCCCGACCAGATAGCCATCGAGCGCCTCGATGTTCATCGCAGCCTCGACCGGCAGCTTGATCAGCATGTCGTCCAGGGTGGACAGCTCCTCGTCGTTGAGGGGCAGATGGTCGGACTGGGGCTTGTATTGGGGATATTCCATGGCGCCATTGTCGCTGTTGCGCGCACCAAGGGCCTGCAGGCCCGGGCGCGGGCCGCGAAATCAGAAGCGGCTGCGTGCCTTTTTGCCGTCGAACTCTTGCAGCTGGGTCTTGAGCAAGGCCATCAGCACGCGGGCATTGGCCTCGGTCAGCGCCAGGATGGTGCTGGGCTCGATGCCCTCGACAGCGGCCTTGGGGCTGACCAGGGCGTCGACCTTGAGCAGCATCTGGCCGTGGATGTTGTTGGAGGCAGCCTTGAACTTCTGGATTTCGATGGTGTACGTCTTCATGGGGCGAATCCTACTCTGGGTGCGGGCAGGCAAGACCTGGCCCCGCGTGGCCGCACGCCTGCGGCACAGCGGGAGTGAATGAACGACTATGCCAGCGTCTGGTCGCCCAGGCGAGCCTTGAGTTTGACGAAGGCGCTGTGCGCAGCCAGGCAAAGGGCGCCCGCCACCAGGCCGACCGCGCCGTCGAACAAGACCGGTCCCAGCCAGGACAGCGAGCCCATGGCCGTGGCCAGGCTTTCGCTGAAGTGGTGCAGGGCGGGCAGGCCGTGGCTGAGGATGCCGCCGCCGACCAGGAACATGGCCACCGTGCCGGCCAAGGCCAGTGCCTTCATCAACCAGGGGGCCGCCGAGAGCAGCAGGCGACCCAGGCCTTGTTTGAGAGCGCCCGGGCGGCGGCTCAGGTAGAGACCCGCGTCGTCGATCTTGACGATGCCGGCCACCAGACCATAGACCCCGACCGTCATCACCAGGGCGATGCCGCTGAGCACCATCAGCTGGGTGCTGAAGCTGGCGCCGGCCACCGTGCCCAGGGTGATGGCGATGATCTCGGCCGAGAGGATGAAGTCGGTCCGGATCGCGCCTTTGATCTTGTCGCGCTCGAAGGCCACCAAGTCCTGCTCTGGGTTCAGCGCGGCTTGGCTGAGGGCTTGGTGCTCGGCCTCGACCTCGGCCGCGCTGTGCAGAAATTTGTGCGCCAGCTTCTCGAAGCCTTCGAAGCAGAGGTAGGCGCCGCCCAGCATCAGCAGCGGCGTCACCGCCCAGGGGGCCCAGGCGCTGATGGCCAGAGCCGCTGGCACCAGGATGGCCTTGTTCAGGAAGGATCCCTTGGCCACAGCCCAGACCACGGGCAGCTCGCGTTCGGCCGAGACACCCGCCACCTGCTGCGCGTTCAGTGCCAGGTCATCGCCGAGCACCCCGGTGGTCTTCTTGGCCGCAACCTTGGCCAGCAGGGCCACATCGTCGAGGATGGTGGCGATGTCGTCGATCAGAGCCAGAAGGCTGGAAGCGGCCATGGAGCTTCGGCAGGAGCAGAGTGGTGAAGTGCCGCTTTGTACCGCATTCGGCATGGCAAACTCGCGAATCGTCCACCCAGACCGTCGCTCACCATGATCAAGAAGACCGCACTCCTCAGCAGCCTGGCCCTCAGCAGCATGTGCTTCGCAGCGCCGGCGCTGGCTCAGACCACCGCCCCGGCACCGGCGGCCACGGTGGCCAAGCTGGTCTACAACGAGCTGGCCGACGCCCGCGCCGAACTCAACCAGGCCCTGGCCACCGCCCAAGCCCAGCGCAAGAACGTGTTGCTGGTGTTTGGCGCCAACTGGTGTGGCGATTGCCTGGCCCTGGACCGCAAGATGAGCGCCGGCAGCCTGTCCGAGCATGTCGGCAAGCGCCTGGTGGTGCTCAAGGTCAACGTCGGCCGCTTCGACCGCAATGTCGATTTGGCAGCGCAGATCGGCGTCTCCCTCAAGAAGGGCATCCCGGCTGTGGCCGTGCTGGCCAATGACGGCAGCGTGCTCAAGGCCACCAACGGTGGCGAGCTGGCCGACGCCCGCAATATGGGCGACGAGGCCGTGCTCAAGGTGCTGGAAGGCCTGCACGGCAAGACCTGACCCCGGCTGGGCATGACCTGTCCCCGCTACAGGGGTCAAGCCTTGCCTTTTCTTGCCTTTTGCGCGCCGCGCATCTAAGTTGATGCATGGCCCGTCCTCCTCGCATCGAAATTCCCGGCGCTGTCTACCTGCTCAGCTCGCGCTGCGACCCAGGTGTTGCGGCCTGTGTTGATGACGCCGATCGGCGCGCGCTGCTGGCGCTGGTCGCTCAAACCATGCAGCGTTTCGATGCCCAGGTGCTGGCCTACTGCCTGCAGCCCGATCATTTCCAACTGCTGCTGTTCACCCGTCAGGCCAATCTCTCGCGCCTGATGCGCCATTTGAACGGGGTCTACACCCAGTACCACAACCGCCGCCATGGCAGCGAAGGGCCGCTGTTTCATGGCCGCTTCAAAGCTGTGCTGGTGGACCGAGAAGCCCATCTGCTCGACGCCTGCCGCTACGTCGAGCTGAGCCCTTTGCGCCTGGGCTTGGTACGGGACCTGGCGGCCTGGTCTTGGTCGAGCTACCGCGCGCATGTCGGTTTGGAGCCGGCTCCGCCCTGGCTCGATGCCGACGGCCTGCACGCCTTTGTGCTGGGCCGCAGCCTGCGCGGCGCTCTGGATCGGCGGCGTGCAGCGGACCGTTATGCCGACTTGGTGGCCAGTGAGCCGGATCTGGACCTCTGGGCCGGGCGCTTGCGGCAACAGATCTTTCTCGGCGATGCCGCTTTCGTCAAACGCATGAAGGCGGCCGCCAGAGCGGCGGCTGCGGCCCTTGCTGCTGCAAGCAAAGCTGTCGGGGTGCCGGGTCAGGCCGCCCGCGCTCGCCCGGGCCCCGGTACGGCCACCGTGGGCCCTGCTCGCACCGCGTGGGAAGAGTGTTTGGCGGCCAACCCCAGCCGCGAACAGGCGCTGTACAGCGCCCACACCGAGGGCGGCTGGTCCATGACCGCCTTGGCGGCCGAACTCGGCCTGTCGGTCTCGCGTGTCAGCCGTCTGATCGCTGGGGTGGAGCGCGGCCGGATGCCTGGCTGAGGTGTCGGCTCTATCCCCGCCTGCTGTGGATAAGCACGTGGGCAAGGCGCCCATAGACGCGCCAAGTGCTTGATTGCAGGGGCTTTGTCTTGTCTTGCTGCAAATTGAGGCAGCCGCGCTCTGCGACCGGCTGGCGGCCGGCCTGATTCAGGGCTGTTGCTGCTCGCTCACCTGCTTGAGGCGGGCCAGGCCGGCCTCGAAGTCTTTGCCGACCATGCCGTCGGCAAACAAGGCCAGCCAGCGGAACAAGGGGTTGCTGCCCATATCGCCATCCATGAGCCAGCTCAGTTCGGTGCCCCCGTCCTTGGCGGACAAGCGCAGCTCGCCGCTCGAGGTGGTGCCGAAGTCGGGGAAGTAGAGCTCATAGGCGACGCTCCGGCCCGGCTCGGCTGCGGTGAAGCTCATCTTGCCGTCGCCCTCGGTCTTGCTCCGCCAGGCCCAGACGGCGCCCGCGCCCGACTCCGGGCCGCTGTAGTCGATCTGCATGGCCGGGTCGCGCTGGTTCCAGACGCTCCACAGCTTCCATTGGCGCGGGCTGGCCACCAAGGCATAGACCTTGTCGGGGCTGGCCGCGATCTGCACGCTGCGGCTGACATGGAACTTCGGGGACAGCAGCAGGCCGCCGATCAGCAGCAGCGCGAGCAGGCCGATCACGGCCATGGCGAGGAACTTGAGAACTCTCATGGGCAGGACTCCGAAGTGGCGGGCAAACTCAAGAACAAAAAAGGGCGCGGCACGGAGGTGCGGCGCCCTTGCGGGGAGACTGGTTGCGCTTCAGTGTGTCAGGGCCTGGCGCGGCGCGGCCAGCTCGGCGTCGACCCAGGCTTCCTGGCTCAACTCGCGGGCGGCGGCCAGTTGTTGGCAGAGTTCAAACACACCGAGGGTGTCGGCGCCCACGGCTTCCGGGACGGGGGCCGTGCTCACCTCGGCTGGCAGATCGGACAAAGCGCCCAGCAGTTGGAACAGCAGCTCCAGTGTGGGTTCGCCGTCGGCCTCCATCTGGCGCGCCAGGCCCAGGCTGCGGCAAAGGTACCAGCAGGCGCTGGCCGCGTCATCGCATTTTGCTTGGTAGAGGGCTTGGGTTTCCAGGGCCTCGGCGCGTGCTTGCTGCTCTTCGCGGGCCTGGATCTCGTCCAGCGTCTGCCAGGAACTGTCGATCACGAGAGCCTCTTCACCTCGGGTGCTTGCGGACTTGGCCGGTGTGGAGTCGGCCAGACTTCGCCTGGATGCTGTGAGATTGCGCGCCATGATGTGCCCTTTGAGACTGCTGAAGGAACCCGTTGCGAAATCCTAGGCGCTGGGCCCGACTGGCGCGCCCCCGCAGACGGGGGTGCAACACCAGGCGGAGCCATACCTGCGTGCGATTATCACGCCCGCTCGGCCGATCTCAGCGTTTCTTGAGCGGCCGGCTCCAGCCGGCGATGGCCACCTGTTTGCCGCGCGCCACACTCAGCTCGCCCGCCGCCACCGGCTTGGTGATGGTGGAGCCGCCGCCGATGGTGGCGCCGGCCCCGATTTCGACCGGCGCGATCAGCACGCAGTTGCTGCCCACATGGACATCGGCGCCGATCACGGTGCGGTGCTTGTTGGCGCCGTCGTAGTTGGCGGTGATGGAGCCGGCGCCGTAGTTGACGCGCTCGCCCACGGTGGCGTCGCCCAGATAGGCCAGGTGGTTGGCCTTGGCGCCCTTGGCCAGGGTGGAGTTCTTGACCTCGACGAAGTTGCCGATGTGGACCTCGTCCCCCAGGTCCGCACCGGGGCGCAGGCGGGCGAAGGGGCCGATCAGGGCGCCAGCGCCGACCTGGGCGCCGCCGGCCTTCTCGCCGTCGATGTGGGTGAACTCATGGATGCGGGTGCCGGCGCCGATGCTGGCATTGCGGATCACGCAGTTGGCGCCGATGCGGACGTTGTCGCCGAGGATCACGGTGCCTTCGAACACGCAGTTGACGTCGATTTCCACGTCCTGGCCGCAGCTCAAGGAGCCGCGCACATCAAAGCGGCGCGGGTCGGCCAGGCGCACACCGGCTTCCAGCAGGGTTTCGGCTTGTTCCAACTGGAAACGACGCTCCAAGTCAGCCAACTGCACCGGGCTGTTGACGCCCAGCACCTCGGTCTCGTTCGGTGCGGCAATGCCCAGCACCGGCACGCCTTCGGCCACGGCCATGGCGACGATGTCGGTCAGGTAGTACTCGCCCTGGGCGTTTTCGTTCTTGAGTTGGCCGACCCAGCGTTTCAGCGCGCCGGTGGGGGCGGCCATCATGCCGGTGTAGCCCTCGCGGATGGTGCGCTGCTCAGCGCTGGCATCTTTGTGTTCGACGATGGCCAGCACGTTGCCGTCCGCTTGGCCGTCCTGGCGCACGATGCGGCCGTAGCCGGTCGGGTCGCTCAGGTGGATGGTCAGCAGCACCAGGGCCTTGCCATCACAGGCTTGGACCAAGGCTTGGGCGGTGGCTTGCTTGATCAGGGGCACATCGCCGTTCAGGATCAGGGTCGTGCCCTCGTCCTCGGGCAGGGCCGGCACGGCTTGCTGGATGGCATGACCGGTGCCCAGCTGAGGCATCTGGCGCACGAACTGCACGCCGGGGCCGGCGACGGCGGCTTCCACCGCGTCCGCGCCATGGCCGGTGATGACGACATTACGCTGGGCTTGCAGGCCCTGCGTCATGTCGAGCACATGGCGCAAGAGCGAGCGGCCGGCCAGCTTGTGCAAGACCTTGGGCAAGGCCGATTTCATGCGGGTGCCCTTGCCCGCGGCCATGATGACAATGTTCAGCGCCATGTGAATGCAAGCGGGGCGGTGACCGCCCCGTGAGGTTTCAGTGAAGCGCTGATTATCAGCCGGCCCGCATGACAGCCCGCTGGGGGCTTGCCATGAGTGGCCAGGCTCAGTGGGTTGGTTCAGCGGATGGCTTGCACCACCACGCGGTGAGGCTCGGGGCGCACCTTCGGGAAATCGCTCAGCGCGGCTTCGAACAGGGCGCCGGCCAGCTCGCTGGGGCCTTGGGTCATGCCTTCGTTGCTGGCGCGGGCTTCGTAAAGCGGCTCGGCGCTCTGGCGGTCGCGCAGCAGCACGGCCACCGAGCGGTCGTAGCGGCGGTCCAGCATGTCCGAGGGGTGGTACATGCCGATGCGGCCCAGGCCGCCGTAGCGCCAGTGCGAGTAGCTGCCTTGCCAGCGCCACCACAGCGGATCGTCCCAGGGCGCGCGGTCCTGGGCGTCCACGCGCATGCCCAGGGACACCAGCACGTCGGCGCTCTTCGCGTCTGTAGCTTCGGTGAAGCCGGCTTTCAGCAGGGCCGCGCGAGCGCTGGCTTCGATGCGAGCCTGGTTGTCGGCGATGGCGCCCGCTTGGGCCTGCGAGGGTAGGCGCTCAAACGCAAAGCTGCCGGGCTTGCGGCTCTCGGGCCAACTGCCGAAGCTGGAAACTTCGCTGCTGATGCTGTAAGGGCCGCTGCAGGCACTCAGGCCCAGTGCGGCGACGGCGCCCAAGGCGGCCAAAAGGGAACGACGAGGAATGTGCATGGCGTGCTCCTAACGTATTGTTCTGATGGCTTTGATTGTGAACCGATTCCGCGCGCGCTTTGTGTCTCTTGTGTGGACGAAGCTTTACTGTTCTTGACGGTGGATGCTGATCACGGACGGGCCGGCGTTGGTTTGCGGCGTGCTGCAAGCCTCGTCCTCATCGAAGGCGATGTCGCCGTTGGCGTCGGGCCGGCCGTCGGCCTTGAGGGTCTGGAAGGGGAAGAGGTCCCGGTCCATCATGTGCGAGGGCACGATATTGCCCATGGCGCTGAACATGTTCTCGATGCGACCAGGGAACTTCTTCTCCCAGTCGTTGATCATGGCCTTGACCTGCACTCGCTGCAGGTTCTCCTGGCTGCCGCACAGATTGCAGGGAATGATGGGGAATTCGCGGTGTGCCGCCCAGCGCACCAGATCGGGTTCGGCCACATAGGCCAGCGGGCGAATCACGACATGCTTGCCGGTATCGCTGACCAGTTTTGGCGGCATGCCCTTCATGCGCGCGCCGAAGAACATATTCAGCAGCAGGGTGACGATGATGTCGTCGCGGTGGTGGCCCAGGGCGATCTTGGTGGCGCCCAGCTCCTCCGCCACGCGGTAGAGGTTGCCGCGGCGCAGTCGCGAGCACAGGCTGCAGGTGGTTTTGCCCTCGGGCACCAGGCGCTTGACGATGGAGTAGGTGTCCTGCTCCTCGATGTGGAAGGGAATGCCGCGTGACTTCAGGTATTCGGGCAGCACATGCTCGGGGAAGCCCGGCTGCTTCTGGTCGAGGTTGACGGCGACGATGTCGAACTTGATCGGCGCGCGTTTCTGCATGTTCAGCAGGATGTCCAGCAGCGAATAGCTGTCCTTGCCGCCCGAGAGGCAGACCATGACCTTGTCGCCCTCCTCGATCATGTTGTAGTCGACGATGGCTTGGCCCACCTGGCGGTGCAGGCGCTTGGACAACTTGTTCAGCTCGACCGAGGTCTTTTTGTCCTTGGCGGCGCTGTCATCGCTGGCCGGCGCGGCGGCTTCCAGTTGGCTGGGCAGGTCGAGGTTCAGGGTGGGGGCGTCTTGGGTGTTCAGCATGATGGTGTCTGTCCTTGTCACTGCGGCAGGCTGTGCTTTTGAGCGCCCCGCCAGGGGCTGCGATTGATCGAGTGGCGCCCATGGAGCTGGCTTTGCCGGGCCATCGGGCGCTGCCCCTTGAGGGGTGCGCGAAGCGCGTCGGGGTGGTCCATCACCATCACCATTGGCCGCATTCGGCACTGATGGCGACCTGGCAGTCGGGGAAGATTTCGAGTTTGGTGACCTTGATGCGCACGCCGGCCACGCCGGGCAGCTTCATCAAGCGGGTGCAGAGCTTGCCCAGCAAGGCTTCGAGCAGGTCGGTGTGTTCGGCCGTGCATTCGTCGATGATGATGGTGCGCACCCGGCGGTAGTCCAGCACATGGCCGATGTCGGCGTCGCGCGAGACGATCTGCTGGGCACCGAGATTGACTTCGGCATCGACCTGGATGGGTTGCGGGCCTTCGCGCTCGAAGTCCAGCACGCCCAGGTTGGCGCCGAAGCGCAGGCCGGTGATGTGGATGATCTGGCGATTGTTGCGGCGCATCGCCAGGCTGGGCTGGCCCTCGTGCAGCGGGCGCAAAAAGGCCTCGACGGCCTTGGCTGCCACGACACCGTCGCCCAGCGCGGTTTGCACGCAAGGGTGCTGGCGGCCGCTGGCATCGCCGGCCACGAACAGGCCCAGGGGCGCGAAGCGCGGCTCGTCTCGGAATGGGTGAGACGGCGCCGTGATTCCGGCGCGCTGCAGCGCGTCACCCACCTGCAGCCAGGCGCTGGGTTCGGCCTCGAAGCCCAAGAGCACGGCCACATGCTCAAAGCGCTCCTCGCCAAAGGCTTGCGAATGCACAGTGACACCCGCCTCGTCGGGCTGCAGGCGACTCGGCATCGGGCTGGGCAGGCGGGTGTGGATGGCGGCAGCCAGGCCCTGGATGCGGTCCACCAGGCGCTGTTGGGCGCGCCAGTCGCTGCGCGACCAAAGTGTGACCTGGTGGCCGCGTGCCTGCAAATAGAGAGCGTTCTCGGCCGCGTTGTCGCCGCCGCCCAGCAGCAGGATGCGCGCTGGCGCCAGTTGCTCGCGGCAGGCGGTCAGGCTCAGTGCGTCCAGCACGCGCGGGTGGGGCAAAGGCGTCGGGAAGAAGGCTTCCGGGCGCAGCGGCTTCAGGCCGGTGGCCAACAACAGGGCGCGTGCTTGCAGCACCTGGCCGTCGTCCAGGCGCAGGCGCCAGCCTTCGCCGGCCAGCCAGTCCAGATGGGCGCAGCTCTGGCCCAGCACGGTGTGCACCTCGCTCAGGCTCTCGATCTGGCCAGCGTACTGCTGGCCCAGGGTGGACAGGGCCTGACCGGGGGCGCCCAGCACCCAATCCTGGCCGAACTTCAGGCTCTGCAAACTGGCGCAGAGCTGGGGCGCCCGCTCCAGCAGGGCCACGCGCAGGCCCAGCTGTTGCAGCCAGGAGGCCGCGCTGCAACCGGCAGGGCCGCCGCCGAGGATGGCGACATCGAGCTGCGGTGGCAGTGGCTGTGGCAGGGAAGGGGCTTGGGGCATGGCGGGCAAGGCTCAGGGCAGATGCAGGAGGCCTCGGATTATCCCAGCTGGATCGTTTTCAGGCCGAGCGCTACCCAGAAGTCCGGCGCAGGCCATCACAATATGGCCCTTTTTGTATCGTCCCCAGGCGGCAGCTTGCCTGGTTTCGGCCGTGTGCCCGGCCCTGCTGATGGACATGGAAATGATGAAGTGATGAACGGCCTCACTCAATAGGGCCGATCTCGCCTGGCAGGACACTGCGCTCCATTTGGAGCCGGTCGATGTGGGTCACTGGAGGCGGGGTGTACCCCGCAGGGAGAAAGAGAACTCATGAAAGCAAGAACTGAATTTCGGGCCCGCTTCAGCGGGCTGATCGCTGCGATGGCGCTGGCTTTGGCGGGAGCGCCGCCAGCCCTGGCCGCCGCTGAGCCCGCTGCCAAGGTGGGGCCGGTGGAGCCCGCCTCCATCGCCGCCCTGGTTGGGCTGCCTCGCTATGTCCAGCCGAGGCTGTCGCCCGATGGCCGGATGCTGGCGGTGCTGGTGCCACTCAAGGGCAAGCGCAATCTCGTGCTGCTGGATCTGCAGACCCGCACGCCCACGGTTCTGACCGGTCTGACAGACTTCGACGTGGTGGAGTACCGCTGGGTCGGCTCGGAGCGCTTGGTGTTCAGCCTGGGGCGCCTGGACACGCCGACCGGTTCGGAGTCTGGCGATGGCGGCGGTTTGTTTGCCATCAAGCGCGACGGCACGGGTTTTCGCAAGCTCAACCCCACCGTTCGCGAGCAGATCAACGGCAACAATTTCGTGATCCGCTCCATGGACTTTTTGGCCCAGGTTCCGGGCAAGGACAAGGAGATCCTCGTCAGCGCCAATCTGCGCCAACTCGATGCCCAGGACGTCTACCGCATCAACCTCGAAACGGGCGCGCGTGATCTGCTGACCTTCAAGTATCCGGGCCGGGTCCGGCAATGGCTGCTCGATCACCAGGGTGTGCCGCGCGTGGCCGTGGTTTCGGACACGCCCGATGCCGGGCCGTCCGCGCAGGTGGAGCGGGTGCTGCTGCGTGACAGCATGGAGGGCGAGTGGCGCGAGCTGGCCCGCTTTGAAGGGCGGCAAAAAGGGCATTGGAGCCCGCTGGCCTTTGCCGAGGACAATCAGGATTTGATCGTGGCCGCGCAGCGCGGCAAGAACACCCGGGGCTTGCATCTGTTCCATGTGGCCAGCCGCGAGTTCGGCCCCGAGCTGGCCAGCCATCCGCGCTATGACCTGATCAGCAGCGGCCTCATCCGTGACCGGCGTGGAGCTCGTTTGCTAGGCTTGCGCTTTGATGACGAGCGCCAGCAAACCGCCTATTTTGACGAGAGCCTGGCCCGCTTGCAGCAGAGCATGGAGGCGAGCTTCCCTGGCAAGTCGGTCATCCTGCAGCGCAGCGAAAGCCCGCGCACCTTGGTTCAGGTATTCAGCGACCGCTCGGTGCCCACCTTCTACCTCTACGACGAAGAGCGCAAGACGCTGGAGGAGCTGATGCGCTCGCGCGAAGAGGTGGAGGAAACGCAGCTGGTGCAGATGCGGCCTTTCTTGCTCAAGACGCGCGACGGGCTTGAGATTCCGTCTTATTACTTCCTGCCTGCCAGTCATCAAGCAGGACAGCGCCTGCCCACGGTGCTGCACATCCATGGCGGCCCCCATTCGCGTGCCGATCGCTGGGGCGCCCTGAGCAGCTTTGGTGTCACCGAGGCGCAGCTGCTGGCTTCGCGGGGCTATGCCGTGGTGCTGCCGAATTTCCGCATCACGCCCGA
Organism: Paucibacter sp. DJ2R-2; assembly: GCF_025717675.1. Lineage (GTDB taxonomy): Bacteria > Pseudomonadota > Gammaproteobacteria > Burkholderiales > Burkholderiaceae_C > Paucibacter_A. The sequence continues at coordinate 376,083 of NZ_JAJIRT010000001.1, read as the reverse complement.
GCTGGGCGCCCGCATCAGTCTGGCCGGCCTGGGCCAGCTGGGGCGCAAGATGTCCGAGGATCACGAGGACGCGGCGGCCTGGGCGGTGCAGCAGGGCTTTGCCGACCCGGCGCGTATGTGCATCAGCGGTGCCAGCTACGGCGGCTATGCCAGCCTCTGGGCGCTGATCAAGACGCCCGATTTGTTCAAGTGCGGGGTGGCCGGCCTGGTGGTCAGCGATGTCGAGCGCCTGCTGACCTCCACGCAAGGCGATATTCCCCGCAACAAGGCCGGTGTGGCCTTTTGGCGCGAATTGATTGGTGAGACCGAAGCCGGCTGGGCGCGCGCTCAGGAGGTCTCTCCCGCCCGCCATGCCGAGCGCATCAAGGCGCCGCTCTTTATCTATGCCGGCAGTGACGATTGGCGCACGCCCATCGAGCAGACGAATCTGATGGTCGATGCGCTCAAGAAGGCCGGCCGTCCGCCCGAGGTGCTGATGATCAAGCCCGGTGAAGGCCACGGTTATGGCAAGACCGAAAACCGGGTTGACCTGTACGAGCAAATGCTCAAGTTCCTGGACCGGCACATCGGCCCGGGGTCCTTGCCCTCCGTGCCCTCAAGCAAGCCCTGAGCTTCGTCGACGCTGGCGCTGCCACAAGCGCCAGCCCAGCAGCAGGGCCAGCACCGCTCCATAGACGGCGGGCTCGGCAAAATTGTTCTTGCCGGCCCGCATCCAAATGAAGTGGGCCAGGGCAACCAGGCTCAGCAGATAGACCAGGCGATGCAGACGCTGCCAGCGGGCCGCTCCCAGTGCCTTGATGACGCGGTTGAAGGACGTCGCGGCCAGAGGCAGCAGCATCAGCCAGGCCGTGAAGCCCATCAGGATGAAGGGGCGCTTGAGGATGTCAGCGGCGATGTCGCCGGGCTCCAAGCCCATGTCCAGCCAGGCATAAGCGAGCAGGTGCAGGCTGGCATAAAAGAAGCTGAACAGGCCCAGCATGCGGCGAAAGCGCGCCAGCGCCGCCTGGCCGCTGATGACACGCAGAGGCGTCACGGCTAGCGTCAGGCACAGACCGCGCAAGCTCCAGTCGCCGAGGCTGCGGATCAGGGTCTCGGCCGGGTTGGCGCCCAGGTTCTCGCTGATGGCGCCCCAGACCAGATAGGCCAGGGGCAGCAGGCAGATCAGGAACAGCAGGGGCTTGGCGGCGGCATGCAGCCAAAGAGAGCGGCGAGCCATCGGGGCGCCGGTCAATAGAACTTTTTCAGATCCATGCCCGCGTACAGCGAGGCGACCTGATCGGCGTAGCCGTTGAACATCAGCGTCGGCCGTTTTTTGGTGAACAGGCCGTCTTCGCCGATGCGACGCTCGCTGCCCTGACTCCAGCGCGGGTGGTCGACCTGCGGATTGACGTTGGAATAGAAACCGTACTCACGTGGCGCGGATTCGGTCCAGCTGGACACCGGCTGCTTCTCCACGAAGCGGATCTTGACGATGGACTTGGCCGACTTGAAGCCGTACTTCCAGGGCAGGACCAGGCGCAGCGGTGCGCCGTTCTGATTGGGCAGCACTTCGCCATACATGCCGAAGGCAAGCAGACTCAACGGATGCATGGCTTCGTCGATGCGCAGGCCCTCGGTATAGGGCCAGTCCAGCACTCCGTTGCGCAGGCCCGGCATTTGAGACCGGTCCGCCAGGCTGATGAACTCGACGTACTTGGCGCGCGAGTTGGGTTCGACCTTTTTGATCAGCTCGGCCAAGGAGTAGCCGACCCAGGGGATCACCATGCTCCAGCCCTCCACACAGCGCAGGCGGTAGACGCGCTCTTCCATGGGGCTGAGCTTGAGCAACTGGTCCAGGTCGAAGCTGCCGGGCTTGCCGACTTCGCCTTCCACCGTCACGGTCCAGGGCCGCGGCCGCAGGCTGCCGGCGTACTGCGCCGGGTCCGATTTCTCGGTGCCGAATTCGTAGAAATTGTTGTAGCCCGTGGCGTCGGCGTAGCGGCTCAACTTGTCCATGCTCATGGCTCCGGCCACGGCACTCCGGGCGCCGGGCAGCTTGGCCAGCTTGCCCGGCCCGGCGGTTTGGGCTAGGGCCTCGCGGCCGGCCCAGGCGGCAAGGCCAGCCCCGGCAGCGCCGGTGGCCATCAGCTGCAGCCATTGACGGCGCTCTTGATAGACCGCTTGCGGGGTGATGTCCGAAGGCAGGATCCGGGGATCGGTCGAGCGGATGTGGGCAGAGCGTGGCATGGCGGGCCTTTGCAAAAACAAGAGGAGACGCCCTCAGTCGTGGCGGCTGGCCGAAAGCTTACGGGCCTTGCCGGGTTTTTGCCCGATCTGGTGGAAAAAGCCCTGTCCCTGCACGCTCAGTGTGCCGCGCCTTCCGCTTCGGCCCAGCCAGCCGGGCAGCTCAAGGACTTTAACAAGCGAGCATGTTCCCCACTGTCCTTGAGTTTCTTCAGGCCGAGGTTGAAGTCACGCAGCAGTTCGGCGCTGCGGGCCACTTGTGGCGGCAGGATCAGGTGGGTGGTGAAGCTGTCCGTCAGCAGACGCGGATGGGCGGTGAGCCGGGCTGCTTCGGCCGGTTTGAAATGGCGGGCCAGCAGGTCACAGGCCACATTGCGCTCCATGGGCAGGATATCGATGCGGCCCAGCAGCAGCTTGCGCAGACCGGCAAGATCGGTCGGTGTGGCGTCACCCTTGAGTTCGCCGTTCTTGATCCCAGCCCAGAACTCGGGCGTGTAGGTGTAATCGCGGACAAAGCCGATTTTGTAGGCGCGCAGATCGTCCAGGGTCTGCCATTCGAGCTTGAGACTGCGAGGGTGTACCAGCAACCATTGCTCGGTCAGGACGTTGTCACTGAGCAGGAAGTCGCGGCGGCGCTCGGCCGATGCACCCCAGTAGGCGGAGGCATCGAAATGACCGAGCCGGGTTTCCTGCTGTGCCCGTGGCCAGGGCAGGAAATGGAACTCCACCTGATGCCCCGCCAGGGCAAAGGCCCGGCGCACGATGTTCAGTGCGATGCCCTGATCGGCCCGGCTTTGCGTGGCGTAGGGCGGCAGCTCCCCCGTGGCGATGCGCAAGTCCAGTGACCAAGCCGGTGCCGCGCCCAGAAGCAACAGCGCCGCCAGCAGGCCCGTCGCGACCCGCAACAGCGGTTTCGGCAGCAGCGGGGCGGAGGACGGCATGCTGTGGCCGGTGTTCAGAGCGTGCCGTAGGAGTGCAGGCCGGACAGGAACATGTTCACGCCCAGGAAGGCGAAGGTGGTGACCACCAGGCCGGCCAGCGCCCACCAGGCGGAGACGGCGCCGCGCAAACCCTTCATCAGGCGCATATGCAGCCAGGCCGCGTAATTGAGCCAGACGATCAGCGCCCAAGTCTCCTTCGGGTCCCAGCTCCAATAGCCCCCCCAGGCTTCGGCGGCCCAGAAGGCGCCGAGGATGGTGGCGATGGTGAAGAAGGCAAAGCCCAGGGCGATGGCCTTGTACATCAGGTCGTCCAGGGTGCTCAGCTCGGGCAGGCGGGCCGTCAGGCGGCTGCGCAGGGCCACGGCCAGCACGAAGAAGACCAGCAGGCCGGCCATCTTGCGCGCCCAACCGTCCAGGCCGGCGATGGTCTCAGCCGGCAGGTCGGCACCGAAGCGGGCGGCCAGAATCATGGCGATCAGCGCCGCCGGCATGGCGATCAGTCCCAGGCTCAGCGCGCGCAGGCTGGCGGTCTTGAGCAAATAAGCCAGGGCCACCATGGCCGCGAGGGCGAAGGTGCCGTAGCCGACGAAATTGGCAGGCACGTGGATCTTCATCCACCAGCTCTGCAGGGCCGGCACCAGGGGCTGAATCTCATGCGCCTCGCGCGCCACCGTGTACCAGAGCAGGAAAGTCACCGCCGCGCTGATCACCAGCAGCACATAAGCGCCCAGGGCGCGGGTCTTGAACTTCGCTTCGTAGTACAGGTAGAACAGGGCTGTCATCCAGGCGAACAGCACGAAGACTTCGTAGAGATTGCTGACCGGAATGTGGCCGATGTCAGGGGCGATCTGGTGGCTTTCGAACCAGCGCACCATGGTGCCCACCAAGGCCATGAAGACGGCGGCCCAGGTCAGGCGCGAGCCGATGGCTTCAGCAGCGCTGGTCTGGCCGCGCTGGGTGAAGAAGCCACCCCAGTAGAACAGCGTGGCCATGTAGAAGAGCACGCTCATCCACAGGATCGCGCTTTGGCTGGACAGGGCGTACTTCAGCCAAAAGACCTTGTCGGCCGCGGCCAGGTCGGCGCCGAAGGCGTCGGGCGTTTGGACGTAGAGGCCGATGGCCAGCAGGCTGGCTGCGCCCACGCCGGCACACAGCCAGCGCAGCGGCGCCCAGAACCAGCCCAGAGCGATCAGGGCCGGCAAGGCACAGATCAGGATGCCTTTCTCATAGCCGTCCATGGAGGCGCCGTAGCGCGAGAAGGCGAACAGGCCGCCGGCCAGGATCAGGGCGGCGAAGCCCCAGTCGATGGCGTTGCGTCCGGAGAAGTAGCCCAGGTCCTGGCCGCGGACCGCTGGGCGGCCTGCGCTGACGGTGCTGCTGCTTGCGCTGTTCATACGCCTTCCTTCAAGAGATAGCCTTGCAATTGTTCGAACTCGGTGGCCAGGTCCGGCGACTCGCGCGTGCTGGCCATGGCCATGCGCACCCGTGTGGTTTCCGGTTGGCCCGGGCTGGGTTCCAGCCACAGCCACAGGCGGCGCTCGCGGATGTAGAGCATGGCGAACACGCCGATGATCAGGAGCACCGCACCCAAGTAGACCAGTTTCTGGCCGGGCGCGCGGGTCACTTGGAATACGCTGGCCTGCACCTGCTTGAAATCGTTCAGTTGCAGCAGCACCGGCGCCGGGTAGAACATGCTGTCCGACAGCGACAACACGGCCTGGGTCATGAAGGCCTGGGTGCTGGCATCCGCCGTCGCGGCGCTCAGGCCGGCCTGCTCGCGGCTCAGTTTGTAGAGCTCGAACAGGCTGCCATTGAGGATGCGCAGCAGTACCTCGGAGACGCGCTGGCGCTCGCCCTCTGGCACTTCGCTCTCGATGAACTGGCTCAGCGCCGGCAGGCCGCCCCAACCGCCGCTGGTGTCGGCCTTGGCAGGCTCGGCACCGGCAAACAGATTGAGCGCACGGCGTGCCGTGGCCTGCAATTGCGGCGTCATCTGCGGTTTGTCATTGGGCGTGGCCGCCTGCGCGTAGCGGCGTGCGGCGCGCTCGCGCTGCTCCGGGTCGAGCAGGCTCTGGCGCAAGCGCATCCAGCTGTCCAGGCTGAGATCCGCATCGGCCGGGATGCGCAGGTAGCGGAAGGCTTCGGTCGGGGTCTCGCGCACGCCGGCCAGGTAGACCTTCTGCCCGTCCAGATCGACCGGCAGCATGTAGTTGTTGTATTCGCGGGCCTGACCAGCGGCGTCGCGCAGGCGGTAGCTGAAGGAGGGGCCGACATTGCGCAGCTCCTTGTCAGCGCCACCTCGTGCGCCGCTGCCCATATGGTTCTGCAGGCGGTTGACCAGGTCGACGGCGCGCACATCGGTGCTGCCTTCCTTGCCGCTGCCGCCCTTGCCGCCGGAACTCATGTTCTCGACATTGATCACGCGCAGGCCGTTGAACTCCAGGCGCAGGCTTTCGCCGTCCTTGGAATCGCCGCTGGCCAGCTGCGTGCTGCCGCCGACCACGCCATCAATGGCGAAGGGCTTGGCCGCGCCCGCCTTGCGGGCCATGGGCAGGGCCTGCAGCTTGAGGCTGGAGCCGCCGTCTTCGAAGCTGCTCTGGTAGATGGCGATGCCGCGGTGCTGGGCCGGTTCATTGACCTTGACGCGCTTTTCGGTCGTCAGCCCGGTCTCACGGTCACGGATGACGATGTCGCTGGCGAACAGCTTGGGCATGCCGGTTTCGTAGTACTCGACGATGAACTTCTTCAGCTCGACGTCGAAGGGCAGGTCCTGCAGCACCACGCCGCTGGGCATGGACAGGACGGCCGTGCCGGCTGTGGCGCCTTCCGGCACCATCAAATTGCCGCGGAAGCTCGGGTTGTTGGGCGGCAGTCGGTGTTCGGGCTTGACCTCGCTGATCAGGCCGCCGCCTTCGTAAATCGTCTTGCCCTGGGCCCACATCAGGCCGCGCACCAGCAGGTCGCCATCGAGCAGGCCGCCCAGGCAGACCAACACGATGGCCGAGTGCGCCGCCAGATAGCCGAGCTTGTTGCTGGCGCCACGCCGTGCCGCCAACATCACACCGCGGTCGCGGACCTGCACCTTGGTCTTCCAGCCGCCAGCGCTCAGGCGGTTCTTCAGGTCGGCCAGGGCCGCCTCGGGCGCCCGACTCAGCTGCAGGATGGCCTTGTGGTGGTGGGCCTGCAGCGATTGCTCGCGCACCGATTCCTTGAAATTGCGCAGATCTTGCAGGATCTTGGGCGCGTTGCGTGTGATGCACAGGCTGGTCGAGGTGACCAGAAAGGCCAGGATCAGCAGGAACCACCAGGCGCCGTAGACGGTGTAGAGGTCGAACTTGCCGAACACCTCGGCCCAGAAGGGGCCGAACTGGTTGACGTAGTTGTTGAGCGGCTCGCGCTGCTTGACCACGGTGCCGATCACCGAGGCGATGCAGATGATGGTCAGCAGGGCGATGGCAAAGCGCATCGAGGCCAGCAGGTCGAGCAGCTCCCGGCCTGGCGAGTGCGCGACGATGGCTGCGGGCGCTGGCGGCGGCGCGGCCTCGCTGGGTTCGGGCGACGCCGCAGGCTCGGGCGCAGCCGTCGGCGCCAGGCCGGACGGCACGGTGTCAAGCGCGTACTCGCTGGAGGGAAGGGTGTCGCTCATGGAAGCAGGATTGTCGGTGGCCCCGAGACATCAAGGGAGGGCCCATGAAAAAAGGCCGGTGAACTTCACCGGCCTTGTTCGTGATCAGGTGCAGCGGCCGAAGGCGCGCCCGGGCTCAGCGCAGGCCGGCGATGTAGTCGGACACAGCCTTGATTTCGCGGTCATTGAGCTTGGCTGCGACACCGGTCATCTGGGCGTTGTTGGCGCGGGCGCCCGAGCGGAAGGCGATCAGCTGGGCTTCCGTGTAGTCGGAATGCTGGCCGGCCAGACGCGGGTACTGGGCTGGCATGCCGGCGCCGTTCGGGCTGTGGCAGGCAGCGCAGGCCGGGATCGAGCGATCGGCGATGCCACCGCGGTAGATCTTTTCGCCGAGCTCAACCAGGGTCTTGTCCTTGGCGAAGCCGGGCTTGGCTTGCTTGGAGGCGTAGAAGGCGGCGACATGCTTGATGTCTTCGTCCGACACCACGGCGGCCATGCCTTGCATGACGGCGTTCTTGCGAATGCCGGCCTTGAATTCGGTCAGCTGCTTGGCCAGGTACTCGGGGTGTTGGCCTTGCAGGATGGGGTTGGCCGGGCTGCCGCGCGAACCATCTGCCGTGTGGCAGGCGGCGCAGACCTGGGCCGAAATGGCAGCGCCCTTGACCAAGTCAGGCTTGGCGGCGGCTTTGGTTTCGTTGGCTTGTGCCGCCGAGAACGTGGCGAATGCAAGCACGAGGCTCGAGGTCAGGACAGCAGCAGTCTTCATCATGAATATATTGATTCGGTAAGCGCAACCCATAGATTTTACAATGGCAATCCACCAAGCCTGAACACTTCATGACCAACACCACTTCTGAGCCGCAAGAAAACGCGCCAAATCCGGTTGCCGCGGCCACCCCCACCGACAAGGTGGTGTTGGGCTGGACCCACACCGCGCGTTTTCTGACCACTGCCAGCCAGCTGGTCCATCTGCCGCCGAACGAGCTGCCCGAGATCGCCTTCGTGGGCCGCTCGAACGCCGGCAAGTCCACCGCCATCAACACCCTGGCCCAGCAAAAGCGCCTGGCTTTTGCGTCCAAGACCCCGGGCCGCACCCAGCACATCAACCTGTTCCACCTGGGCCCCAAGGACGCACCGAACGCCTTGTTCGCCGACCTGCCTGGCTACGGCTATGCCGCCGTGGCCAAGGCCGCCAAGCTGCGTTGGCAGAAGGTCATGGCCGACTATCTGGAAGTGCGCCGCAGCCTCTCGGGTGTGGTGCTCATGGTCGACTCGCGCCTGGGCCTGACCGATCTGGACAAGCAGTTGCTGGAGTTCGTTACGCCGCGCGTGCGCAATGGCGAGATCAAGCTGCTGGTGCTGCTGACCAAGGCCGACAAGCTCAATCGCAAGGAGGCTGATGCGGCCTTCTTCGCCACCCAGGATTTCCTCGGCGACATCGTCACCGAAGAGTCGGATGTGCGCGTGACCCTGTTCTCGGCGCTGAAGAAGCAGGGCGTGGCCGATGTGGCCCACATCCTGTACGAATGGGCCCACAGCGTGACCCTGGTGCAGGCCAGCTTCAATCCGGCCGATCTGCCTGATCCGGCGGCGCAGCTGGATGACGCCGACACAGCGAAGGACTGATCGCGCTCAGGGCCGGCCGATGAAGAGGTAGATGGCCGAGCTGCCCTGCGGCGCCCGGCCCAGGGCCAGGTAGAGCGGGCCGATGCCAGTGTCGGCGCCAATGAAGACGCTGGCCGCCGTGCGCAAATCCTTGGACGAGACCTTGTCGTTTTGCCCCCAGGCATTGCCGATTTCCAGCGAGCCGCCATAGAAGAAGCCGCGCGTCAGCAGCGGCGTCTCGCGCAAGCGTCGGTAGTAGGTGGCGCGGCCGAACACCAGGGTGTCGCCGATCAGCTGCCCCGGCTGGTAGCCCGAGAGCTGCTGGAAGCCGCCCAGCGAGTAGGGGCCTTGCGCCGAGTCTTCGGGCTGGCGCGCCAGGAAGGTGCGAGCGTGCAGATTGAGGGTGTCGGTGCCCCAGCTGCGCACCCAAGTGCCTTGCAACTCGGCGCGGTGGAAGGCCGCGTGGCGCACGCTGCCGCCGCTTTGTTGGCCGGCAATCGCTTCGAAAAGCACCCGGTAGCCGCGCTGCGGGAAATTGGCGAAGTCCAGCTGGTCGACCACGGCCTTGAGGCGCAGGCCGGTTTCGCTCCAGACCTTGTCCAGGCGGTTGTCGCTGATCACGGTCGGCGCCAGCTTGGGCGTGACCCGCCAGTTCTGGTGCTGCAGTCCCAGGCGCAACTCGCCCAAGCGGCCCCAGGGCTGACCCAGGTCGGCGCCAAAGGTGGCGGCCTGGCGCTGCAGGCGGGCCACGGCCACATCGCTGGTGTCCTGGTAGAGGGTGAAGTTGCGGCGGTCGAGCTCACCCCAGGCGGAGACAAACCAGTCGTTCGAGCGTCCCAGCTGGAAGCTCAGCGGTTGGTAGATCTCGCTGTAGAAGCGCGGGGTTTGGCCGATGGTCAGCTGGTTGCGCCATTCCGTGCCCAGCTTTGTCAGCCAGTGGCGGTTGTGGGAGATGCGCAGATTGAAGGCGCTCTCGCCGTCGAAATCGGTGCTCAGGTCCAGGCCGATCCGGAAGTAGTTGGGCCCCCAGTGCTTGTCGTCCATGGTGAAGACCAGGGCGTCGCCGCCAGAGCGCTGTTCGACGTGGTAGTCCACCCGCTCGTAATCTCCCGAGGAGGCCAGCAGGCGCGCATCGCGTTCGGCCCGCTCGGTGTCGAAGATCTGGCCCGGTGCCGATTCCAGCTGTGCCTTGAAGCGCTCGGGGTTGGTGATGCTGCTGCCCTCGAACTTCACCGCGGCCAGCATGGCTTTGGGCTGATTGCGGCGCACGCGCTCCAGCTGCCATTCGGCATAGGCCGCAGGGCCCAGGGCCAGCCCGCGCAGGCGCGGCAGCAAGGCCTCGGCCGCCGCTTCGCCGGCGGCGATCAATTCGCGGGTCTTGTCAAAGTCGCCGGCGCCAAGCGGCCCCAGCTTGGGCGTGATCAGCAGATCGTCTGCGCGCAAGCTGGCCAGGCTGCGCTGCACATTCTGCTCGGTCAGGATGTTGATCATCTGCCCGGTCACGCCGACCAGAGAGCTCAGTGCCGAGCGTCCCGACAGCGGCGTGCCGACATTGACCGCGATCAGGCGCTCGGCGCCCAGGCTGCGCGCCACATCGACCGGCAGGTTGTTGACCAGGCCGCCGTCGCCCAGGATGCGGTCCTGCCATTCGGTCGGTGCGAACACGCCCGGCACGCTCATGCTGGAGCGCAAGGCCAGGGCCAAGTCGCCCTCGCGCATGATGCGCTGCGCCCCGGTCTCCAGATCGGTGGCCACGGCGCGGAAGGGCGTGGGCAGATCGTCGAAGTTCTGCACATTGCGCACCGGCAGGGTGAAGCGGCGCAAGAGAATTTCCAGGCCGCGGCTGGACAGCGTGCCCTGCGGCAGGCGGAATTCGCCCTCGCGCATGCCCACCTCCACGGCCGGCGAAAACTCGAAGTCCTCTTCCTTGCGGCGCTGCGAGAGTTGCTGCCGGTCGACCCGGCTGTTGAAGACCGTGCCCCAGTTGACGGCCAAGAGTTCGCGCTCCAGATCTCGCGCGCTCATGCCGCTGGCAAAGAGGCCGCCAATGATGGCGCCCATGGAGGTGCCTGCAATCATGTCGGCGGGGATGTGCTCTCGCTCCAGCACCTTGAGTACGCCGACATGGGCCAAGCCGCGCGCGCCGCCACCCGACAGCACCAGGCCGATCTGTGGCCGCAGCTGTGGGCCTGGCTGAGCGGCGGGCTGAGCTGCGGGCTGAGCTGCGGGTGCCGCGGGCTCGCTGGTCGGAGCGGCCACCGTGCTGGTGCCCGGCGCTTGGGCGAGTGCCAGGCTGGCCAGCAGCAAGCCGGCGAACCCCAAGCCCCAGCGTGCGCCGCCCTCAGACCGCATCGTCGAGGTCTTGCATCAAGGTGTCGACCGCGCGCTGCACCAGGCTGTTTTCATCGAGGGCCGTGATCAGGCCGTGGGTCAGCAGTCGCTCCAGGGCCGCGCGCGTCAGGGAATGGCGCTGGTCGGGGTCCTGGCCGACAAAGAGGAAGAACTGGCCACTCTCGCTGATCCAGGCCACCTGCGCGGTCAGCCAGTTGCTCTGGATGAACAGGTGGTACCAGCCGCCGATGTGCAAGCCGTCCAGCCAGGCGCCGACGGCCGAGCGGGCCTCGGGCGTGTCGCCCTGGTCGTAGAGCTGCACCGGCACGGTGGGCAGGTGGCCGCGGTTGACCCGGGTGTGGGCCCATTGCGTGGACATCTGTGATTCGCGTTCGATCAGCAGGCGCTGCAGCAACTCCTCGGGGCTGAGCTCCTGGGAATTCGGTCCGCGCGGGCTGGCTTCGATTGGCTTGGCCGCATCGGGCAGGGCGCTCATGCCGCGCAGCAGGCGGCCATGCTGCAGCATCAGCTCCTGCAGCACCGATTCGCGCTGGGCTTCCGGCAGCGCGATGGCATCGCAGCCGCTGCGCAGGCCTTCGATCAGGCCCGGCAGTCGCTGGCGCAGGCGCTGGCGTGAGCGCTCATCGGGGGTGTCGTGCAGGCTTTCCATCAGCTGGTCTACCCATTCGATGCGCATCATGGCCTGGGGCGATTCGCGACCATGCAGCACCATGGCCTGCACGATCACCTCCACCCAGGCGGTGTTCATGAAGCGGCGCAGCTTGGGCCCCAGTGGCGCCTCGATGGTTTGCGCTGCCAGTTGCTCGTGCAGCAGTTTGCGCCAGGGCTCGCGCATGGACTCTCGTTCGAGCGCACCCAGGGCCTGGGCGCTGCGCTCGCTGCGTTGCTGGGCCTGGCTGCTCAGGTGCGCCTCGACCCGTGTCAGGGCCTGCTGGAACAGCGCCGCGCTTGGCACGGCCACGTCGATCAGGCTCTGCACTTCGGCCTCGATGAAGCGCAGAAAGCTCTGCAGGCGCTCGTCGTCGGCGCGCTCGAAGGCCATGCCATGGGCGGCGACGCGGTTGAGCAGGCCCCAGGTTGGGTGGTCCTGCTTGTGCAAGAGGTTGGCATCGCTGCGCGCCAGGCGGACCACGGCCACCTGCAGTCGCGCCAGCAAGGCCTTGAGTGGCGGCAAGAGGCGCGGGTCGGCCAGGATCTGGTCGTAGAGGCGACTCAGCAGATCAGGCCCATGGCCGGCCCGGAACACCGGCGCGGCCGGTGCAGTGGCGCCGGCCCCCGCTTGGCCCAGTGGTGCCGGCCGGGTATTGTGTTCGTGGACGCGTCGGGCCAGGCCGTCGAGCGTGGCCGGCTGGGTGCTGCGGCGCGCCAGGGCCAGGCGCAGCTCGGCGTCCGGGTCGACGCGCGCTGCGTGGCTGGCCACCATCTGGTTCAGATCGGCCGCGCGCAGCTGGGCGCACAGGGCGCTGTAGAGCCGCAACAAGCCGCTTGCCATGGGCTGGGAGGCGGCCTGCATCAGTTCGTAGCGCGCCTGCGGCTCCATCTCGACGCTGGACAGGGCCACCAGCAAGGCCTGGGCGAACAGGGCCGGCCGCACCGGGTTCTCGTTCTTGAGTGCGCGCGCGGTGCCGCGCAGGGCGGCGAAGACATTGCCGAGCTGGTGCAGCTCGGCGCGCGCATGTTCTTCTACCGCATGGATCACATGGGCCACGGCCACGTCTTGCAGGGCCTGGCGGTCGTCGACCAGGCTCAGGGAATTGATGTCGTCGAGTTTGCGCTGCAGCGGGTCTTCGCCGCGCGCCGAGGCTTGCAGCAAGGGCAGCAGGGCGGTCTCGAAATCGTTGGCGAAGCGCGCGCGCATGCGGCGCCAGCCGTCAAGCAGATGGAAGTGCTTGGGCCGGCTGTCCAGTTCGTCCTGGATGGCGTTCAGGACATGGCGGCTCAGACCCGGCGCCTGGGTCATGGCTTCGGTGAGCAGGGATTGCAGGGTGGGTGCGTTGGACATGCGAGCAGCGGAGCCGGTTTGCCGCTGATTATCAGCGTGACGAAGGCTGCACGCGCCGGCATGTGGTGCTGCCGCTGCAAGCGAGCCACTTGAGCGGCTGCCGGCGCGCAGAAACTCACAGCGGAGCGTGCCGCCGAGCACGAAAAAAGGGCGCCTTGCGGCGCCCTTCTTGGCTTGCTTGGCTGGCAGACCCGCGGGCCTGCCGGGCTGGGCATTACATGCCCATATCGCCCATGCCGCCCATGCCGCCCATGCCACCAGGCATGCCGCCGCCGGCTGCTTCTTCCTTCGGCGATTCGGCGACCATGCACTCGGTCGTCAGCATCAGCGAGGACACCGAAGCGGCGTTCTGCAGTGCAGTGCGGGTCACCTTGGTCGGGTCCAGGATGCCCATTTCGATCATGTCGCCATAGGTGTCGTTGGCGGCATTGAAGCCGTAGTTGCCCGAACCAGCCAGGACAGCGGCCACGACCACGGAGGCTTCGCCACCGGCGTTGTAGACGATTTCGCGCAGGGGAGCTTCGATGGCCTTGAGCACCAGCTTGATGCCGGCGTCTTGGTCAGCGTTGTCGCCCTTGATGGCGCCAGCCGCTTGCTTGGCGCGCAGCAGGGCCACGCCACCACCGGCCACGATGCCTTCTTCCACTGCAGCGCGTGTGGCGTGCAGGGCGTCTTCCACGCGGGCCTTCTTTTCCTTCATCTCGACTTCGGTGGCAGCGCCGACCTTGATCACGGCAACACCGCCGGCCAGCTTGGCCACGCGCTCTTGCAGCTTTTCACGGTCGTAGTCGCTGGACGCTTCTTCGATCTGGATGCGCACTTGCTTGACGCGAGCTTCGATGTCGGCAGCAGCACCGGCGCCGTCGATGATGGTGGTGTTTTCCTTGCCCACTTCGACGCGCTTGGCTTGGCCCAGATCGGCCAGGGTGACCTTCTCCAGGGTCAGGCCGACTTCTTCGGCGATGACCTTGCCGCCGGTCAGGATGGCGATGTCTTCCAGCATGGCCTTGCGGCGGTCGCCGAAGCCAGGAGCCTTGACGGCCACGACCTTCAGGATGCCGCGGATGGTGTTGACCACCAGGGTCGCCAGCGCTTCGCCTTCGACTTCTTCAGCAATGATCAGCAGCGGACGGCCGGCCTTGGCCACTTGCTCCAGCGTGGGCAGCAGGTCGCGGATGTTCGAGATCTTCTTGTCGAACAGCAGGACGAAGGGGTTGTCCAGCAGCGCGGCTTGCTTCTCGGGGTTGTTGATGAAGTAAGGCGACAGGTAGCCGCGGTCGAACTGCATGCCTTCGACGACGTCGAGTTCGCTGTCCAGGCTCTTGCCGTCTTCGACGGTGATCACGCCTTCCTTGCCGACCTTGTCCATCGCTTCGGCGATGATGCGGCCCACTTCCACATCGCTGTTGGCCGAGATCGTGCCGACTTGTGCGATTTCCTTGGAGGTGGTGGTGGCCTTCGAGGCCTTCTTCAGCTCGGCGACCAGGGCGGTGACCGCCTTGTCGATGCCGCGCTTCAGGTCCATCGGGTTCATGCCGGCGGCCACGTACTTCATGCCTTCGCGCACGATGGCTTGGGCCAGCACGGTGGCGGTGGTGGTGCCGTCACCGGCGTTGTCGCTGGTCTTGGAAGCAACTTCCTTGACCATCTGCGCGCCCATGTTCTGCAGCTTGTCCTTCAGCTCGATTTCCTTGGCCACGGACACACCGTCCTTGGTCACGGTGGGGGCGCCGTAAGAGCGCTCGAGCACCACGTTGCGGCCCTTGGGGCCCAGGGTCACCTTGACCGCATTGGCCAGGATGTTCACGCCTTCAACCATGCGAGCACGAGCTTCGCCGCCAAAGATCACGTCTTTTGCTGCCATGTGTATTTCTCCGAATTCTTAGAAAAGGTCTAGAACTTGTTGCGGGTCGAGAGAAGAAGAATTACTTCTCGACAACAGCAAACAAATCCTCTTCGCGCATCACCAGCAGTTCGTCGCCATCAACCTTGACGGTCTGGCCCGAGTACTTGCCGAACAGAACGCGGTCACCGACCTTGACGTTCAGGGCGATCAGGTCGCCACGGTCATTGCGCTTGCCGGCGCCGACGGCCAGCACTTCGCCTTGATCCGGCTTTTCAGCAGCGGCGTCAGGGATGACGATGCCCGAAGCGGTCTTGGTTTCTTGTTCGAGGCGCTTAACGATCACGCGATCGTGCAGAGGACGCAGTTTCATCACATCTCCTTGAGATTTTCGGGACTTGTTCAGGGGTGATCGGCCGAGCCGTCCACCCCCTCATGGGGAAAAACCGTGACCGACAAAGCCCGGCGGGCCGGGCTTCTGGGGTCGTTAGCACTCGATTGGGTTGAGTGCTAGCAGAAAGGATTATAGGGGCGGCTTCCCGGCTTTCAAGAGGGCGGGGCGCAGCAAAGCCGCCGTGGCCCCAAGCCCGTGCGCTGGGCGTGCGGATCAGCACTGCCCGGCGCCCCAAGGCGAGCGCTTGCGGCTAGGCTGGCTCCATGAACACCGTCATCACCCGCCCCGTCTTGCTTGCCGCCCTGCGGCAGATCGTTGAAACCTTGCCTGCGGTGCAGGCCGCCTGGGAAGGCGGCAGCGCGGCTTTCAGCTACCGCGATCAGTGGTCCGACATCGATGCGGTGCTGGTGGTTGACGATGAGGCCGTCGCGGCCGTGTTCGCGGCGATCGAGGCCGGGCTGGCGCAGCTCTCACCCATGGATTTGGCCTACGAGGTGCCAGCCACCCAGGGCTATCAGCAGCGTTTCTACCGGCTGCAGGGCTGCTCGGAGTTTCTGGTGGTCGATTTGGTCCTGCTCAAGCGCAGCGACCCGCTGCTGTTCCGCGAGGTGGAGTTGCACGGCCATGGGCAGACTTGGTTGGACCGCGCCGGCTTGCTGGCAGAGCGGCATCTCGATCCGGTGCTGGACTGCGCCCAGGCGCGCGCGCGCCTGCCGGCCCTGCGCGCCGCTTTTGCCATGTTCCAGCACATCCCGACCAAGGAGCGCTTGCGCGGCCGGGCCGTCGAGGCCTTGCAGTTCTACCAGCGCATGACCTTGCAGCCCTTGGTCGAGGCGCTGCGCCTGCTGCATTGCCCGCAGCGGCGCGGTTTTGGCCTGCGCTATCTGGCGCGCGATCTGCCGCCCGAGGTCTGCGTCCGCATCGAAGCGCTGGCTTTTGTGCGAGATCTGGCCGATCTGGAAATTAAGCATGGGCAGGCGCAGCAGTGGTTTTGGCAATGTATGGAGAAGCTGGAGTCACAAGCCACAGCGTGACGACCATCGCCCTCAATGGGGATTCATGGCGCTGGCTTAGGCCGTTAGCATGGCGCGTTCCAATCTCTCAAGAAGGTGATGATGAGTTCAAGAGATCTGCGCCCGCTGGGCGTCTTGTGCCTGGCTCTTCTGCTGCCGGCAGCACAGGCTCAGGAGGCTGCGCCCCAGTTCAGCATCAAGGACAGCGAGGCTCGCACCGGCTCAAAGTTTCGCCGTGAAATCGCCACCTCGACCCGCGTGCCCTTGAATCTGCGCTACGAGCAGATGTCACCCCAGCAGCAGGCGGACCTCAAAGCCCCGTACGAGCAGATGGGGCCGAACGACGAGCCGCCTTTTCCGGCCCAGGGCCTGAAGGCCGTGGTCAGCGAAATGATCGAGGCGCAGAAGATTCTGCAAGTCCAGGGACAGCTGCGCCTGCACGCCCAGATCAGCGCACAAGGGCGGGTGACTTCGGTCGCCATCATGGAATCCGTCGACCGGCAGTTCGATGCCTATGTGGCCGGCATCCTGAGTCGCACGCGTTTCAAGCCGGCGCTGTGCGCCGGTCAGCCTTGCAGCCAGGACTATCTGTTCCACTGGCAACTGAGCCTGACACCCGGCTGATCGCACCAGCGCCCATGAAAAAAGCCGGCCACCCCGAGCAGGGGTGACCGGCTTTCTAACGTCCAGCGAGGCGGGTACGCCAAGGGTGGCCTGGCGGCCACCCCTTCATGCCTTACATGCTGTAGCGCACGCCCAGGTAGTAGCGGCGGCCGATCGCGTCGTAGGTGCCGGCGTCGGTGGCGGTGCCGGTGGTGTTGCCCGGCAGACCGCTGACGATCGGTGCCGGCTTGGTGCCCAGCACATTGTCAATGCCCAGATAGAACTGAGCCTTGCCGACTGCGTAGGTGCCTTGCATGTCCAGATAGGTCTTGGACGCCACCTTGAAGTCAGCCTTGGTGAACTGTGGATAGCCCTTGCGGAAGCTGTCGTTCAGGTAGGACTGGCCGATGAAGGTGGCCGTGGTCGTGAGCGCCCAGGGACCTTGCTCGTAGCCCAGGTTCAGGCTCCAGCGGTTGCGCGGCGAGCCCAGTTCACCGGCGGTCGGGTCAGGCATGGCCGTGTCCGTGGCCTTGTACTCGGCCTTCAGCAGGTGGGTGTAGCTCAGGCGACCATTGAGGCGGCCGGCGCCGATCTTGTCCGAGTAGCTGGCCGTGAAGTCCAGGCCCTTGGCGATCTGGCCACCGCTGTTCACCGGCACTTCATTGATCAAGTCAATCGAACCGGCGCTGTTGCCGGGTGTGCCGTTGGGGCGGCGCGTGATGAACTTGCAGAAGGCGGTGTCGGTGCCGCTGTAGCACTGGTCCAGCGCGTACTGGCGTCCGGGCGTGTTGATGGCCTTGTCGATGCTGATGTCGAAGTAGTCGGCCGTGAAGGCGAACTTGTCCAGCACCGGGATGCCCTTGGGCGTGATCACCACACCGAAGGTGGTCGAGTTGCCCTTTTCCGGCTTCAGGTCCGGGTTGCCGCTGTCGTAGCCGCTGATGCTGTCGCGATCGGGTTGAGTCAGCGTGAACACACCGCCATTGGCGGCCATATTCGCTGCCACGCCCGGCGCGGCCTTGCAGTTGGTGGCCAGGGCGCCGGTGTCGGTGCTCTTGACGCCGTTGCAGGGGTCCTTCAGGCCCGAGGGGAAGGTTTGCGACGGAGCTTGGAACAGATTGCCGACATTGGGCGCGCGGGTGGACACGGCCTTGGTCAGGCGCACGCGAACGGTCGAGTTGGCGGCCCAGTCCAGGCCGGTGTTCCAGCTGTTGGTCTTGCCGGCGGTGGAGTAATCGCTGGCACGCACGGCGGCGATGCCGTCCAGGGTCTTGATCAGGGGCAGGCCCTTGAGCAGGGGCAGGCGAGTCTCGACGAACAGTTCCTTGACGTTGAAGGAACCCTTGGTGTCGGGCAGGGCATTGCCGCCGTTCAGGCCGGTTGCCGTCAGGGCGTCATGCACGTCTTCCGAGAACTCGGCGCGCCATTCGCCGCCGACGGCGATGCCGACCGGACCAGCAGGCATTTCGAACGGCTCACCCGAGACGGTGAAGCCGGCCATCTTCTGTGTCACCTTGGTGTTCAGCGACTGCGGCGCGGCAATGTACTTCACGCCGGCCGCCGAGATCGTGCCGGCACCGAAGATGTTGACGGGCACGCAGCCTTGGGCGCGGGCCAGTTCGTCGCGGCACATCACGCCGCCCTTGCCGTCGGGAATGGCTTCCAGGGCGTTGCGCATGTTCAGCACATTGACCTGGCCATTGCCGCGCTGGCCTTCCTTGGTGGCGCCGTAGCCCATGTAGGTTTCGTAGGACCAGGTCGGGTTCACTTCACCCTTCATGCCCAGCACGAAGCGGAAGGTGTCGCGGTCGGCCTGCTGGATGCGGCTGCCCAGGTCGGCCATGCGGCGCTGGAAGAAGTAGTCGCCGACCAGATTTGCGGGCACCAGGGGGTTGCGCACCGTCTTGCCGTTGATCAGGAACTCGCTCGGCACGACCTCGGTGCTCGGGTAGATGTCGCTGGACGACAGTGCGAACGGTTCGATCTCGGACTTGGTCTTGGTCGCGGCATAGGTGCCCTCGAAGAAGATCTGGTGCTTGTCGCTCAGCGCGTAGTCACCCTTGGTGGCCAGCAGCATGCGGTCGGTGGGCACCGAAATGGCGCGGTAGGCCTGGCGGTTGAAACCAGTGGCGCCGACGCCGTCGCCGGCCGGGCCGTTTTGCGACCAGGGGATTTGCTTGCCGGCGGCGTCGTAGGTGAAGTCGATGTCCTTGCCGGCGGCGTCGGTGCCATAGAAATGGCCGGCGGGCGCGAAGGCCGAGAAGGTCGGCTTGCGGACATTGAAGATGTCAGCCGGATTCGTGGTCTTGGGGTTCAGCACGGCCAGCGAAGTCTGGTCGTATTCCACGCCGTGGTCGCGCGCCATGGTCTGACCCTGGCGTGTGAACGCGAAGTGGGTCATCAGGTTGGCGCGGCCGTCGGCACTGCTGGTGCCAAAGGAAGCGCTGAACTTCTTCTTCTCGTCATCGCCCTTTTCGCTGCGGCCGAGCTGCATGTCCAGCTTCAGGCCGTTGATATTGCGCTTCAGGATGATGTTGACCACGCCGGCCACGGCGTCGGAGCCATAGGTGGACGAAGCGCCACCAGTCAGCATTTCCACGCGCTCGATGAAGTCGGTCGGGATGGTGTTCAGGTCGACGGCGGAAGAGCCGGGAACGCCCGAGACATAACGGCGGCCATTGACGAGCACCAGGGTGCGGTCGACGCCGAGATTGCGCAGGTCCAGGGTGGACACGCCCGAACTCGAGGTCAGGAAGTTGGAGGTGTTTCGGCTCAGGCTGTTGCTGCCGGCGCCGCCGCCGAACACGGGGCTCTTGAGCAGCAGCTCTTGCAGATTGGCCGCGCCGGAGGAGGCGATGTCAGCGGCCGTCATCACTTGCACCGGGGCGGGCGCCAGGGCGCCGGCCGACAGGATGCGGCTGCCGGTCACTTCGACGCGTTCCATTTGCTGCGGGGCGGCGGTCTGTGCTTGTGCCGAGGCCGTCATGGCCAGCAGTGCGGCAGCGCCGATGGCGCTGAACTTCGGGTGTTTCAACATAGGGGAATCTCCTGCGAGGTGGGTAGACCATAACGCGCTCGGACCCTGCAAACCGCTGTAGCTGGAAGGCCGGGTTGGGGAGGCGATGCGAGTGAGTCTAGGAGTGCAGTTCCTGGCGCTCGAGAGGGTCACTCCTTGTCGGTGACTCGCCACAAACTAGCGGTTTCAGCGGCATCCATCGTGTAGCTGGGTCTGCTTTGTGCGGCTGGCGTTCGCAGCTCAAATGGGTGCCATTTCTTCCATGACTTTCGACCCTTGCGTGCAGGCGCATGGCTCGGCGGAAGTGTGGCGAAGCCGCGCGGCCCATGCTCAAGGGCATATGCCTCAAGTCATGGTCCCGAGGGTTCGGCCGTGCGCTGGGCGCACCGGGTGTGAATGCAGCGGCGGATCAGGCCGGGCTCTTGCATCGGTGTGCGTACAGCGCGCACCGTTCGAAGTGGTTCAAGGCTGGCGACGCAGCAGTGCCTGTCCCATGCGCAGGCGCTCTCCGGTGGCAATGCCCTCGCAGAGCGCAAAGCCCGGTGGCACGAAGACCAGGATGGTCGAGCCATGCTGGAACCAGCCCATTTCCTGACCTTTTCGGAACTCGGCCCGGCAGGGCAGTTCGTTGGCGCCGCGGTAGCCCACGTGCAGCAGCAGGTCGAGGAAGTGCAGGCGCAGGCTGGCCACCAGGATGGCGGCCACGGGCACCAGGGCGATCGGCGTGGCCTGGGCGTCGTCCAGGCGGCAGCGCAGCACGGCGCGCTCGTTGCGGCAGAACAGGCGCTCGACCCGCTTGAGTGCAATCGGGTTGACGTTCCAGGTGTCGCCGGCGATGTGGGTGACATGCTCGACGCGGCAGTCGGCCGGCGCATGGAAGCGGTGGTACATGGCCGAGGTCAGGCGCAGGGTGATGAAGAGCCCGCCTTCGAAGGCGCTCGTGTCCTGCGTCGGGCCGAAGAGATCGTGCAGTGCATACGGAAACCCTTTGGCCTGGAAGACCTGGCCGGCCTCGACCCGGCCGCAGGCGCCGACGATGGCGTCGCAGGGGCTGCTGAGCACTTCGGGCCGCGGGTCGACCGTGCGTGCGCCCTCGCGCAGCTCGCGGGTGAAGCAGTCGTGCAGGCTGGCAAAGCGCTGCTGCTTGGCGTCGCTCAGATCCAGGTCGGTGAACAGGCGCCAGACGGCGATCGAGGCGCGCGCCAGCAGCGGATGGCGCAGCTGGCTGAACCAGCCCATGAAGCGGGTCAGGGCGATGCGCGGGATGCGGTTGGTGAGCAGGAAGTTGAGGTCTTCCTGCTGCAGGCTGCGCTGCAGGGTTTGGCGCCAGGCGGAGGTTTTCATGAGCTTGTCAATTCGGGCTGTTAGATAAGAGGTCTGCGCAACAAAGAGCGCTGCCACGCAGGCGGCGACAACCAGGTAGGCATGTGGAATGAATGAAACTTTTGCTCTCTCGGCGCTGGCCCTGGCCGCGCTGGCCTGGACCTTGCCCAAGGCCAAGCGGCGACTGGAGCTGTCGCGGGCCAAGCACCGTTCGCTGGCCGGGCACTCGCGCATGGCCAAGCGCCTGGCCGGCTGGATTCCCGGCTACGCCTACGACGAGGTGCGCTTCTTTGCCTCCGATGAGGCGCCGTCGGCCGTGGCCGCGCAGCGCCGCGCCGGCTTTCAGCGCCTGTGCGCGGTGTACTCGTTTCGTTTTGAGAAAAGCATTGCCATGACGGCGCGGGCCCGTGAAGGCATCTCCGACCTGCAGTTCACCGGCAGCTACCGCGTGCCTTTCCAGTACAGCCCCTATCTGCGCGAGCACCTGAAGAGCGGCAGCTTTCTGCAGGCCTCGGGCGGCGTGATGGTGGAGGACCTGGACGGCAATCGCTTCTACGACTTGACCGGCTCCTACGGCGTCAATGTCTTCGGCTACGACTTCTACCGCGACTGCGTGGACGAGGGCATCGCCCTGACCCACAAGCTCGGGCCGGTGCTGGGCGCCTACCACCCCTGCGTGGCCGACAACGTCGAGCGGCTCAAGGCCATTTCCAAGCTCGACGAGGTGTCCTTCCATATGTCGGGCACCGAGGCGGTGATGCAAGCCGTGCGGCTGGCCCGTTATCACACCGGCCGCAAGCATCTGGTGCGCTTCTGTGGCGCTTACCACGGCTGGTGGGAGGATGTGCAGCCCGGTCCCGGCAACCCGCTGCCGCCGCGCGAGACCTACACCCTGGAAGACCTGGACCCGCGCAGCCTGCAAGTGCTGCGCACGCGTCGCGACATCGCCTGCGTGTTGGTCAATCCGCTGCAGGCCCTGCACCCGAACAAGGGCGCGCCGGGTGATTCCTCCCTGCTGGACAGCGGCCGCCGCGCTGGTTTCGACCGCGAGGCCTACACCACTTGGCTCAAAGCTCTGCGCGAGGTCTGTACCGAGCGCGGCATCGTGCTGATCTTCGACGAGGTGTTCCTGGGCTTCCGCCTGGCACCGGGCGGCGCGCAGGAGTATTTCGGCGTGCGCGCCGACATGGTCACCTATGGCAAGACCCTGGGCGGCGGTCTGCCGGTGGGCGTGGTCTGCGGCCGGCGCGATCTGATGAAGCGCTTCCGCGAGCAGCGGCCGGCCGACATCTGCTTTGCCCGCGGCACCTTCAATGCCCACCCCTACGTGATGGGCGCCATGAGTGCCTTCCTCGACCGCTTGGAGTCGCCGGCGGTGAAGGCCATCTACGCGCAGGCCGACGAGCGCTGGGAACAGCGCGCGCAGCACTTCAATGAAGCGCTGCAGGTCGCCGATGTGCCGGTGCAGATCGCCCAGATGCAATCCGTCTGGACGGTGTTCTACACCCAACCCTCGCGCTACAACTGGATGCTGCAGTTCTATCTGCGTGAACAAGGGCTGGCTCTGAGTTGGGTGGGCACAGGAAGGCTGATCTTCAGCCTCAACTACAGCGATGCCGATTTCGAGGCAGTGCTGCAGCGCTTCGTCAAAGCCTGCAAATGCATGCAGGCCGATGGCTGGTGGTGGGAGGACGAGGGGCTGACCAACAAGTCCATCCGCCGCTCGGTCTTGCGCGAGATGCTGCAGCAGCGTTTCTGATTCGGAGCGGGGCTTGAAAAACAGGGCGCCTCGCGGCGCCCTGCTTCTTCTCGCTCGGCGTTTCAGCCGCCGTGCTTGACGTGGTCCATCGGGTCGATCAGCTCGCCGCGCAGCAGGTAGAGCGGCGCCTTGTGGTACAGCCAGATGTCGTGGAAGGGGTCGGTGATGATCTTGGTGGCCCAGGTCAGGCCGGTCATCAGGCTTTGCTGCTGCCAGAGCTGCAGCACGCGGAATAGCAGGCCGGCCACGCCCAGCGACAGCCAGGAGATGCCGACGTCATGCAGGAAGCCGCGGAAGTCGGTGGCGGGCTCGATCAGGCCGAACACCGAGGGCTGCAGCCAGAGCAAGGCCGGCAGCGCCACCCAGACGGCCAGCAGCACGATCTTGCGGCGGATGTTGTAGCCGATCTTGATCGCTTCCTTGTGCTCGTCAGTGGCCTGGTTGACCTCGTCGTAGCCGCGCGGCTCGAAGAAGAAGTGGCCGGCCTGGCGGCTGGTCATAGAGACGGTCCAGGCCAGCAGGGCGGCCATGGCGGGGTCAACGAAGAGCAGGCCGTAGGAAATGACGAAGCAGATCGCGCTGAGCAGATGCAGGCTCTGGTTGATGCGGCTGTGGTGGTAGTAGCGGTGGTCGTCCCAGCGCTGCACGCGCAGCTCGGCTGCGAGGTTCTTGAAGATGTTGTGGCGCACGCGTCACCTCGGTTGTGTGAGGGTGAAAGAAAGGAACCGGCGAGAGAAAAGGCAAAACAATGGAGCGAGCGCAGCCCGGTTCGGCCTGCGTGACGCGATGGTGACGCCGCTGCATGAAAACTGCGTGACCATCGTGGCCGAGCGCTGCGGCTCGTCAGCACAGACCTTGCGGCTGAACGCCTGGCTTGTCATTGAACTGTTATGTGGCCTAGGCAAGATGCGGCCATGGAACCCACACCCAGCGCGGACAGCATCGTTGTCGACAACTACCCCGCTGCCCAGCGGTCCCTGCGGATAGCGGTGGTCACCGAGACCTACCCGCCCGAGGTCAATGGGGTGGCGATGACCTTGGCGCGCATCGTCGAGGGCTTGCATCGCCGCAACCACGATGTGCAACTGATCCGCCCACGCCAGGACGCCAGCGACGCAGCCGAGCGCACGGTGCGTTTCCACGAGGTGCTGATGCGCGGCCTGCCGATTCCGCGCTACCCCAATCTGCGCATGGGCGTGCCGTCCAAGAAAGCGCTGGTGCAGCTCTGGTCGGTGCACCGGCCCGATGTGGTGCACATCGCCACCGAGGGCGCTTTGGGCTGGTCGGCCTTGCAGGCGGCCGTGCACCTGAAGCTGCCGGTCAGCTCCGACTTCCGCACCAATTTCCATGCCTACAGCCGGCACTACGGCATTGGTTGGCTCTACAAGCCCATCATGGCCTACCTGCGCAAATTCCATAACCGCACCCAGTGCACCATGGTGCCCACCGAGGCGCTCAAGCGCGACCTCGAGGCCGGTGGCTTCAAGCAGCTGACGGTGGTGTCGCGCGGTGTCGACATTCAACAGTTCTCGCCCGGCCGGCGCAGCGCCGCACTGCGCGCCGAGTGGGGTGTGGCCGAGGACGATCTGGTCGTGGTCTATGTCGGCCGCCTCGCACCCGAGAAGAATCTGGCCACCTTGACGGCGGCGTTTGAAGCCGTGCTGCAGGTGCAACCGCGGGCTCGCCTGGTGGTGGTGGGCAGCGGCCCGCAGCAGGCGGAGTTGCAGGCGCGCTGGCCGCAGGCCATCTTCGCCGGTCAGCGCAAGGGCGAAGACCTGGCCGCGCATTACGCCTCCGGCGACCTCTTCCTCTTCCCCAGCCTCACCGAAACCTTCGGCAACGTCACCACCGAGGCCATGGCCAGCGGTCTGCCGGTGCTGGCGTTCGACTACGCGGCCGCCGCCCAGCTGATCCGCAATGGCGAGAACGGCGTGCTCGCGCCCATGGACGATACGGCCGCCTTTGTGCGCGCCGCCACGCATCTGGCCGGCCAGCCCGCGCTGCGCCGCCAAATGGGCGCTGCCGCGGCCCTGACCGCGTCCGAGCTGGACTGGTCCACCATCGTTGCCCGCTTCGAAGGCGTGCTCGACACCGTGATGCTGCGTGCGGCCCAGCCGGTGAGCCTGAGCCCGGGCCTGGTCGGCAAGACCAAGCGTCCGGCGGTTTGATCGGGCTTTGACCGGCGCGGCCTGCTCAGAGCAGGGCGCTGTCCGGCAGGTTCTGCGCGTTCTGTTCTTTCGCCTGCGCGGCCCGATGCCGACTAGCGTCGCGCCGCCAGAGCAGGGCCATGGTGGCCGCGATGCTGAGGCCGAAGCCGCTCATCACCGTGATGATGGGCAGGTCCAGCCGCAGCAGAACGGCGTACAGAGCCAGCATGCCCAGCACGCTGGCGTTCTCGTTGAAGCCTTGCACGGCGATCGAGCGGCCGGCCGTCAACAGGCAAAAGCCGCGGTGCTGCAGCAGCGCGTTCAAGGGCACCACCAACAAGCCACCGACCACACCGACCAGCACCAGCAAGGGCAGGGCCCAGGGCAGGCCCGGTGCCAGCGCCACGGCCGGCACCAACAGGCCCAGCAGTACGCCAAAGCCCAGCATCTTGCGGGCCGCGCGCAGCGGCACCCAGCGCCCGGCCGCCGCCGCCCCGCCCACCACGCCCACGGCCACGGCCGCTTGCAAGTAAGCCGCCTGGTTCAGCGGCAGCTGCAGGGCATCGGCCGCCCAGCGCAGCACGGCGAACTGCAGCGTGGCGCCAAAGCCCCAGAAGATGGTGGTCACCGCCAGCGACAGCCCGCCCTCGGCGTCGCGCCAGAGCTTCATATTCGCTTCGCTGAAATCGCGCAGCAGAGGCATCAGTTTCAGTGTGCAGGCCGGGTAGCGTGCGCCGCTGTCCGGCACGCCCAGGTTCAGCCAGCTGGCGCTGCCGTAGACCAGCATGAGCGCCAGGATGGACAGGCTCAGGCCGCTGGCGTGCGCCAAGCCCAAAAATTCCAAACTCTCACGTGCAGCGGCATACAGACCCGAGCCCAGCAACCAGGGGCTGACCAAGAGCCCACCGAGCACTGTGCCCAGCAGGGCCGCGCCCACCACCGACACCTCCACCCAGCCATTGGCCTGCACCAGGCCCTGCGCCGGCACCAGTTCGGTCACCAGGCCGTACTTGGCCGGCGCGTAGGCGGCCGCGCCAAAGCCGATCAAGGTGAAGGCCGCCATCGGGTGCACGCCAGCCAGCAAGCCCAGCACGCCGACCATCTTCACGCCGTTCATCCAAGCCATCAGCCGCGCCTTGGGCACGGCATCCGCCAGCGGCCCGACGAAAGGTGCCAGCAGCACATAGGACAGCGTGAAGCCAAACTTCAAGAGCGGCGCCCACCAACCCGGAAAGCCCTGTTCGACCAGCAAGGCGATGGTGACGATGAGCAAGGCGTTGTCGGCCAGGGCCGAGGCGAACTGGGCCGCGATCAGCCGGTGAAAGCCAGGTGGCATGGGGCGGGCTCGCTGCGCTGTCGCGGGCGATGTGTAGAAAGACGGCAGCGTGACAGGGGGGTGTGAAACAGGCGTGACAGGCCGTATGGGCAAGGCAAAGACTGCGCAGCCCTGCTTGTTCTCGGCCAGCGCGGACGGCGCCTTGGTGATCTTGCTCTGCACCGGCCTGGGCGCTCGGCTGCGTCGTGCCCGCCTGCGGTCGACAAATCGGGTGGAGCCCTGGGGGACTCGCTGCTACGCCGTCGCGATCGCTCGCCGGCGTGCTTCATCGGACGCCCGCGTGGCTCGTCAGTTGGGCGGCATTGGAGCCGACTGCCTGCCAGATGATGCAGACATCGACCAAATGAAAGGGCTCTTTGATGAACACCGAAAAACAAACCGGCCGCCTGATCGGCGGGCTCTTGCTGCTCGCGCTGCTGCTGGGCATGTGGAACAACTTCGGCCTGAGCACTCCGATCTTCGCTGAGCCGGGCTGGCTCCAGAACGGCGCGCAAATGCCCGCGCTGTTTGGCGCCAGCGCGGTGCTGGGCGTCGTGACCAGCCTGATGATGATGGCCGTCGCCATCCTGGCTTGGCCCATCCTGCGCCAGACCAGCCCTTCACTGGCGCTTGCCTATGTCTTGTTGAGCGCCGTCGTCGTCGCGACCAGTGCGGTGGAGCAGGCGAACTTTCTGGCCATGCGCGCCTTGAGCTTGCAATACGCGAAGAATCCGGGGCTTGACCCGGCGCTGTTCGAGTTGATGCGCGGCATGGTTGCGGCCGCCCGCCACGGCATCCACTACATCGACAAGCTGATCGGCGGCGCTTCGGTTTTTGTGTTGTTCCTGGCCATGTTCCGCTCCAACTTGGTGCCGCGCATCATCTCCGCACTCGGACTGGTGGCCGCTCCCATTCAGATGGTGGGTATTTGCTCGGCGCTGTTCATGCAGCCCATGAACCTTGCCGTGCTGGCGCCGCTCGCCTTGATGCTGCTGGTGTTGAGCCTGACGTTGCTGGTCAGAGGCTTTTCGGCCAAGGAAGCTGCCGCTCGCGGCAGCGGTCTGCAAGCCGCCTGACTCACAGCAAGGCGGCCACCATGGGCAGCAGAACCTGCGAAATCATGAAGGCGCAGAACATATAGGGGAAGGCCACCAACAGGATGCGCAGCAGGGTGCCCCAGACCGACCCGCCATAGACCTTGTACTGGGCCCGGCCCAGGTAGACCAGCAACCACAGGCTCAGCCCCAGCCGTGGCCAGCCCCAGGGGAACAGCAGGGCCAGGATCCAAGCCAGCAAGATGCTGCAATGCAGATAAGCGCCTTGCACCAAATGCTCGCCATAACGGCGGGGGCGTTGCGGGTAGCGCTTGCTGCGCCCCAGGTAAGCCAACTGCATCAGCGCTGCGTAGACCGGCAGCAGGGCGAACAGCACATAGGGGCCCAAGCGCAGCGAGCCGCTCTTGATCTGCTGTAGGCGTTCGGGGCGGCTCAGTCCCTTGTAATGCAGCACCCGCTTGCGCAAGGGATCGGCAATCGGTTTTGGGGCGTCTTCGAGAATCTCCAGCCAGTTATCGCTGATCGTCGGGCCTGATGCCGGCGGGCGGGCCTTGGAGGCCGCAGGTTGGGCGGCAGCAGGGGCAAGGGCAGAGGCGGCCGAAGCGGCAGCGGGCGCTCGCTGTTGCTGCTCCGTGCTGCCCGCCGCACTGTCCTCCGACGGGTTGTCGGCGGTCAGGCGCAAGACCGCAAACAGCAGCAGCGAGAGCACAAAAAACAGCCGCGCTGGGCGTACAAAGTAGCGCCGCCTTCCGGCCAGATAGGCCTGGGCCAGCTCCCCCGGTTTGACGGCCAGATGCCACAGCGTTCGCCCCAGGCGACCGTCCAGCGCCAACAGCCGCCCGCCGGTATGGGCCAAAAACTCCCCCACCGATGGCAGCTCGAGCTTGGTCTCCTGGCCGCAGCGCGGGCAATAGTCCCAGTCGGGTGCGCCGAGTTCCGCACCGCAGTTGCGGCAGGGTGTGATGCATTGCGCGGTATCGGTCCGATCTGGCAGATCTTGCATCGGCATTTCCTTGCTGGAGCAAACAGGGGCCCGCCTTGCGCCAGCAGACAGTCGACCAGGTCGAAGGGCCCGCCGCGCCACCTCGCGCGGTGTACAGGGCTTATCGACTGTACCCGCAGCCGGGATAGCTCCGATGACCGGCATATGGACCCTGAAAATAGGGCAAGACTGGCACCGAGGCCGGGCCATAGCGGCTATGCTGAAAAAGCATCATCAGGCTCCCCTGACCGTCTGGACTTCATGGACATGCAAGCAAGCCCAAGCGCAAGTGAAACGCAGCCTCAGCAGGGAAAGCTGCCGGCTTTTCGGCTCTATGCCGGCGCCAGCTCGATTGTGCTGATCGCCTTGCTGGCCGCGCTGTTTGCCATCTGGCATCTGCGTCAGGAGATGGAGTCCCGCTTGAACAGCGGCACGCAGCATTTGGCGCGCGCGCTGGAGGGCACGTTTGACGGGCTGATCAACACCCTGGACGTGGCTCTGCAGGCTGCTGCCGACGAGATCGAGCATCAGCAGGCCCGCGGAAAGCCTGACAAGGAGGTCATTGACGCGCTGCTGAGTCGTCAGCAGCAGCGCGTGCCCCATGTGGCTTTTCTGCGCGCCACCGATGAGCTGGGCCAGGTGGTCTATGGCCTGGATGATCCCTCCACCAAGGCCTGGATGGCTGACCGCGAGTTTTTCCTTCACTTGCGTGATGACCCCAGCCTGGGCCTTTATGTCGCCAAGCCGGTCATCGGGCGCATTGACAAGCGCATGCTGTGGACCTTTGCGCGCCGCATCAAGCGTGCCGATGGCGGCTTTGGCGGCACGGTCTATGCATCCATCCCCTTGCCAGACCTGGAGCAGATGCTGGCGCAGATCAAGATGGCGCCCGGCGGCTCGATCGCCTTGCGTGATCGGGACCTGGGTCTGATGGCGCGCCATACCTTCGGTCTGGA
The DNA here is from genome assembly GCF_025717675.1 of Paucibacter sp. DJ2R-2. GTDB lineage: Bacteria > Pseudomonadota > Gammaproteobacteria > Burkholderiales > Burkholderiaceae_C > Paucibacter_A. The sequence goes on along the minus strand of NZ_JAJIRT010000001.1, from coordinate 346,929 downwards.
AAACCCGATTCCTTTTGGGTCGCAAACATTGGCCGATCCCTTCAAGCAGGCATTGCAAGTCAACGCCCAAGAGGGCAGCTATATCAGCGACGGTTCTGGTGTGGATACCTTGAGTCGCAGCTACTCTTACCGGCGCAGCCAGAAGTATGGCTACGTGGTCAACGTCGGGCTGGCACGTGACGAAGAGTTGGGGCATTGGCGTGCCCAGGCTGCCATCTTGGGCGCTCTGGTGGCGGCCCTGGCATTTTCACTGTTCAAGCTGGTGCGTCAGATGCATCTGGCAATGCGGCAGCAAAACGGCTTCATTGCCTCGATGCAGGCGAAAGAGGGGGCCTTGCTGGCCGAGCACCAGGCTTTGATGGACGCCGAGGCGCAGCATCTCAATTTGCTGCGCAAGCTGGATGCCGGCATCGTGGTCCACGCGGCCGACACCCGCATCCTTTTCAACAACAGCCGCGCCGCCGAAATTTTGGGGCTGTGCGATGAGCAGATGCAGGGTCGCATGGCGGTGGATCCGACCTGGTGCTTTCTGGACTCGGCCGGCGTGATCTTGCGCCCCGAGCAATACCCGGTCAGCGTGGTGCTCCAAACCGGCGAAGCGCTGCGGGACATGGAGTTCGCCATCAAGAAACCGGGCAAGCAGTCCTTGACCTGGGTCTCGGTCTCGGCTTTTGCCGATCTGGATGCGCAGGGGCGCATCGACAAGGTGGTGGTGAATTTCTATGACATCAGCGCCCGCAAGGAGGCCGAATTCGTCTGGCGATGCGCCTTCGAGAGCGCTGGCGACGGCGTCTGGGATCTCAATTTGGAAACTGATGCGGCGCAGTACTCGCCGCGCTATCTGGACATGCTGGGCTATTCCGAGAGCGAGTTCCCCTCGACCCAGCAGAGCTGGCTGAGCTTGATCCATCCGGAAGACAAAGCCCGGCTGCAACAGGCGCTGGACGACTATTTGCAGCGCCGCGTTGAGGTCTATGCGGCCGAGTACCGCCTGCGCTGCAAGAACGGTGACTACAAGTGGATCTATGCGCGCGGCAGTGTCGTCAGCCGCAGCGCCGAGGGGCTGCCGCTGCGCATGGTCGGCACCCATACCGACATCACCACCTTGAAGGCGGTCGAAGAAAAGATCTGGCTGCAGGCCAATTACGACGGCCTGACCCATCTGCCCAACCGGCAGCTGTTCCATGACCGGCTCGATCAATTGATCAAAAAGGCACAGCGGGACGAAGAACGCGTTGCGGTGTTGTTCATCGACCTGGATCACTTCAAGGAGGTCAATGACACCTTGGGTCATGATGTTGGCGATGAGTTGCTGGTAGAGGCCGCTTCGCGCATCAAGGATTCGGTGCGCGACTGCGACACCGTGGCCCGGCTCGGCGGCGACGAGTTCACCGTCTTGCTGCCGGAGCTGCATGACCTGGCCGTGATTGGTGCGCTGGCGCAAAAGATCATCGAGCGGGTCTCGATGCCTTACCTGCTGCGCGGTGCGGAGCTGCATGTGTCGGCCAGCATCGGCATCGCCATCTATCCCGACGACGCGACAACGGTGATCGAGCTGACCAAGAATGCCGACCAGGCCATGTATGCGGCCAAGGGGCAGGGGCGCCACTGCTTCCGTTTCTTTACCCGCACCATGCAGGACGACGCCCTGTTGCATATGGTCTTGGCCAGCGATTTGCGTCATGCCTTGAGCGCCGGTCAATTGGAGCTGCGCTACCAGCCCATCATCGATCTGGCCAGCGGTGAAGTGCACAAGGCCGAGGCCTTGCTGCGCTGGCTGCATCCGACGCGGGGGCAGATTCCGCCGAATCAGTTCATTCCCATCGCCGAAGAGACGGGCTTGATCAACCCGATCGGGGCCTGGGTGATCCGACAGGCCATCGAGCAGATCGTCGATTGGAAACAGCGGCTGGGGATCGAGTTCCAGATCAGCGTCAACAAGTCACCCGTGCAGTTCCTGGCAGACCGGCATCATCAGGAAGATTGGCTCAGCCTCTTGGAGCAGGTCGGTTTGAGTGGCAGCAGCATCGTCGTTGAGATCACCGAGGGCGTGTTGATGGACACCGATATGCGTGTCACTGCCCGGCTCCTGAACTACCGAGACCAAGGGGTTCAGGTGGCGATTGACGACTTCGGCACCGGCTACTCATCGTTGTCCTATCTGAAGAAACTCGATGTCGACTACCTGAAGATCGACCAGTCCTTCACCCGCAACCTGGCACCCGATTCCCCTGATCTGTCACTGTGCGAGGCGATCGTGGTGATGGCGCACAAGCTTGGCATCCAGGTCATCGCCGAGGGCGTCGAGACCGAGGTGCAAAGAGAGCTGCTACGCGAAATCAACTGCGACTTTGCGCAAGGCTATTTGTTCGCCAAGGCGCTGCCGGCGCCGGAGTTCGAGCAGCTGTTCTTGCCGCCAGCGCCGGCTCGGTAGCGGGGCTGATCAGGCCAGCTGGTATTGCTTGCCCATACCCAGGCTGGCCGTACTTGGGCTCAGGCGGACTGCAGCCGGCGAGCGCGTTGGCGCTTGTGCGCACCCCAGGCGGTGTGGCCCAGCCAGAACAGCAGCAGGCCCAGGATCAGCAAGGCCGGCACCATCAGCAAGCCGGACTTTTGCACCGCTTTTGGGAACACCTGCGGCTGGCCCAAAAAGAGCGAGTTGGCGGCGATGAACAAGGCCACGGTCATGCGCCAAAGATGGCGGGCCAGGCGGGTGGCGCCGCTGACACCGCGCTGCAAGATCATGCGCAAGTCACCCACGGCGGCCAGGCTGCCGATGATGAGGAACATCACAAAGGCGGCGCCAGGCTGGCCGTCCAGCATGCCGCGCGGGTTCTGTGAGGCCAGCCAGAACAAATAAGCACTGGCGGCCACCACGCTCAAGGAGATGGGCAGCAAGCCATGGTCGAAACGCCCGATCTGCCCGGGCCTGTGTTGGACCGTCATCCACGAGCTCAAGACCAAATAGAAGGTCAGGATGCCGGCAATCACCGAGGCGCGTTCGGGCGTCGGCAGAAACGGTGCGACGACGGCGCCGATGCCGGACATGATCAGCATCGAGATCACAAAGATCTTGCCGATCAGGCGGTGCAGCGGCGTGCCCTTGCGGAACACAAAGGCGGCCGCGCCAGACAGGATGCCGACGCTGCCGGCGCCGATGTGCAGATACAAAACCGCGGCGGCGGCGGCATGAACGAGAGGGGAACTCTCGGGGCTGATGTAGAGGGTGGCCATTGTCAATAACTCCGAAATTCAGTGAATAGGGTTTGCTGGTCTTGTTTTGTTCACTTCGGCTGGCGCTCGAAGAAGGCCCAGATCATGGCCGCGCCGTTCGGCTCCATCGGGGAGGGGCCCAAGAGCCGCGGGCGTTGGGAGTAGGGCTGTGGCAAACCATGTCCGCCGCCATGAATGCTCACCAGTTCGATCTCGGCCTTGCCATCCTGGCTCCAGCGGTTTTGCTCGACGCGCACACCCTCGGCGACGGTTTTCTCACTCGTCAGGGGCTCGCCGGCCAACTGAGCCCAGTTCGCAAAATACTGCGCCGAAGCGCGTGAGGAAACAATCGGGCCGCCCTTGTAGAACAGGCCCAGCAGATTGATCTCACCGCCGGCAAAGGGCACCAGCGGGTCCTCCGTGCCGTTCATGATCATCACCGAGGTGGCTTTTTGCGCCTCCGGCTTGCATTGGAAGTTCTCGGCTGCCGGCACATTGGCGACCACGGCGGCCACTGCCTTGTAGCGGCCCGGCTGCTCCAGTGCCAAGCGCATCGCCATCGAGCCGCCATTGGAAACGCCGGCCGCAAACACGCGCGCTGGGTCGAGCGCCAGCTCGCTGACCAGTTTGTCGACCAGGGCGGACAGGAAGCCCACATCGTCGCCGCGAACGCCGTTCAGTTCCTTGTCGCCGATGCGGCTGCAGTCGTTCCAGTCGGACGCGTAGGCCTTGGGATAGACGACGGCGAAGCCATGCTGGTCGGCCAGGCGCTCAAACGCGTAGCCGGTGCCGATGCGAATGCGTTGTGGGCCTTCGCCCGAACCATGCATCACCAAGACCAGCGGCGCGCCTTTGGGCAGGTCCTTGGGCACATAGGTCCGGTAGCTGTGTTTCACGCCGGCCACTTCAATCGTGCCCTTGCTCAAGTTGCCGGACAGCTGCGGCAATGCGGGCTCGGGCGTGTAGAGGAAGTAGGCGAATAGGCCGGCCAGCACAGCCAGCAGGGCGGTCAGGCCCAAGAAGCCTTGCAGCAGAACACGCAGAACTTTCTTCATGACAAGGCTTTCTTTGGAACAAGGGGATCGACTGTGCCTGTCGCCCAGGGCTGCGGCCAAGCCATGCCGGATCGGCGGCGCCCTTGCAGGGACGAGCGACGCCCGGCCGCGACCAAAGGCGCCAGCCGCTGTTGTTCCGCCCTTGATCGGCCCGTTGCGCGATTCATCCCGCCGCATCGTGTCTGAAAGCCCGGGTCGCGTGGCTCGTCTGAGCGACTGTTCGGGCGGGCGGGTCACTCAACACAATGGCATTGCCTTCTCGAATTCCGCAGCGCCGGCTTGTTCCAAGCCCGCTGCTTCAAGCCACTCACTCAATAGTCAGTCGACCATGAACACTCAGTTTTCTCCAGCTCGCCACAGCTCTTCGATTCACAAAGCCATGCTCACGCTGGCGCTGGCCGCCTCTATTGGCAGCGCCCAAGCCGCCGTCTTCAAGGATGCGCAGCTGGAGTCTCTGCAAGATGCCGGCAAGTTTGTCGAACTGGAACAAGTGGCGCAGACCCGCTTGAAGGCCAATGCCGCCGATCCCGAGGCCAGCGCAGCCCTGTCCTTGGCCATGAGCTTCAGCGATGCCGGCGACGGCAAGCGCCTCGAGTCCGGCGCCAAGCAGGCCAAGCTGTGCGTCGAGCAGCACCCGAATATGGCGGTGTGCCACCTGGCTTCGGCTCAGAACCTCGGCTTGCAGATGATCAGCATGGGCATGGCCAAGGCCATGCGCAGCGTGGGGACCTTGAAAGAGACCTGGGTCCGCGCGCTGGAGTTGGAGCCGAGCAGCTTCACGGCCCGGGTGCAGCTGGCCAAGCTCTATCTGACCGTGCCCGGCATGATGGGCGGCAGCGTGTCCAAGGCCAAGGAGCTGGAGGGCGCCGTACGCAGCAGCCAGCCCGAAACGGCGCGCATCATCCGTGTCCATATTGCCGCCGAGGACAAGAAATGGGCCGAGATGGAGAGCGAGTTGCTGGGCGTCAAGCCGAGCAAGGATGGCGCCATGCTGGACGAGGTGCGCGAGGCCACCCAGCAACTGGCGCGGGTCTATATGAAGGACAACAAGGATTTGGCCAAGGCCAAGAGCCTGTATGAAGGCCTGCACCGCGACCAGCCGAACAAAGCCAATGGCAGCTATGGCCTGAGCCGGGTCTACGCCGCGCAGGGCCAAACCGACGAGGCGATTCGCTACCTGGAGCGGGCCAGGACGCTGGGCGGCGCTGACGAACTGCCCGTCGATCACCGCCTCGGTGATGCCTATCTGGCCAAGGGCGACAAGGCGCAGGCCAAGGCAGCGTACGAGCGTTTCATTGCCAACAAGCGGGCCAACCCGGCCAATGTCGAGGACGCTCGCAAGAGCTTGGCCAAGCTCGGCTGAAGCTGAAGGAAATACAAATGAGCGATCAAGACGTCCCCCTCTGGCGCCTGAATCTGTTGCGCGCCTTCTACTTGCTGATCACGGTCGGTCTGGCCAGCAGCTGGGGGCCGAGCCTCTTGCAGCACAGCGATCTGTGGGCGCAGCGCAGGGGTGAGTTGGGCGCGATGCTGATCGGCCTGGCCATCCTCTGTGTCTGGGGCTTGCGCTACCCCTTGCAGATGTTGCCGCTGCTGATTTTCGAACTGATCTGGAAGAGCATCTGGCTGCTGCTCATTGCGTACCCGCTGTGGCTGGGTGGGGCGATGACGCCGAATGTGCAGGAATCGGCCTTCGCCTGCCTGATGGGCCTGGTGCTGACGCCGCTGGTGCTGCCCTGGCGTTACATCGCGCACCACTACTTCCGCAAGCCCGCTCAACGCTGGCGCTGATCGCTGGCACTGACGTCCGCGCGCCATTGCCGCTCAAGTTTCCAGCCATTCACTCGAGTATTCTGCCGTGATGTCACCCACCACTCCCTTCGAAGCAGCGCCGCTGTCGCCGGCCTTCAATTGGCGGGCGCTTTTCGGCTGGCGGCGCGTGCGCACCGTCATCATCATCTGCACCCTACTGACTCTTTTGCTCAACCTCACCTACGCGAGCTTCAGCTTTCGTTTGCCGATGCGGGTGTTCGGCACCGGCTTGGTTGTGCTGCTGGCTTTCGGTCTGACTGAGCAATGGCCACGCCGATTGCCGGAGTGGCTGGCGCGCTGGGCGCTGCAGGTGGTGGCAGTCGGCTTGGTGGTGCCGGTCACGGTGTTTCTCTTTTACAAACTCGGCACCGACGCGGGCGCACCGGATTTCTGGAAGGAGGAGAAGCGCCTCTTTGGCTTCATGCTGATGAGCCTCTCCGGCATGCTGGTGGCACCTTGGACCGCGCTGACCGCCCTCTTGCGCCAACGGGAGGCAAAAGTGGAAAAACAAGCCAACGACTTCGAGTTGGAACGCAGCGAACTGGCCCGCCAGGCGCTCGACGCGCGCATGCGCTTGCTGACGGCCCAGGCCCAGCCGCATTTTTTGTTCAATACCCTGGCCAATGTGCAGGCCCTGGTGGAAGCCGGTTCGCCGCGCGCCCCGCAATTGCTGCAAAGCCTCACGGACTATTTACGCGCCGCCGTGCCTCGCCTGGACGGCTCGGCCAACACTCTGGGCCAGGAGCTGGAGCTGGTGCGGGCCTATCTGGAGCTGATGCAGATGCGCATGCCGGACCGGCTGGCCTTTGCGCTGCACATCGGCGCCGGTGTGCATCTGCTGCGCTGCCCGCCAATGACCTTGTTGACCCTGGTGGAGAACGCCGTGCAGCATGGCATCGACCCCAGCGAAGAGGGGGGGCGCATCGACGTGCATGCCGAGCTGCTGCAAGGCGGCCGTTGTCGCCTGCGCGTGCTTGATACCGGTGTGGGTTTGCAAGCCACCGGCGGCGGCCTGGGCACCGGCTTGGCGGCGCTGCGCGAACGCCTGCTCTGGGCCTATGGTGGCAGTGCCAGTCTGGAGCTGCGCGAAGTGGCGCCGCATGGGGTGGAAGTGACCATTGAATTCAGCGAGCCCAAGCCATGAACTTGACTGCCCCGACCGCCCTGATCGCCGACGACGAACCGCTCTTGCGTGAAATCTTGGAGGCGCGCCTGGCCGCTGTCTGGCCGGAGCTGCAAATCGTCGCGCAGGCCCGCAACGGCCGACAGGCGATCGAGATGTTCGAGCAGCATCGCCCCACGATCTGCTTTCTGGATGTGCACATGCCGGGCTTGAGCGGTGTGGAAGTGGCCCGCCAGATCGGCAAAAGCGCGCATCTGGTCTTCGTGACCGCTTTTGATCAATATGCCTTGGAAGCCTTTCAGCATGGTGTGCTCGACTATCTGGTCAAGCCGGTCACCGCGGCCCGCCTGAGCGAAACGGTGGAGCGTCTGAAGGCGCGCCTGCAGCAGGCCCAGCCTGCGGTGCATTCGGAGGCCTTGCTGGCGCAGCTGGCCGAGCGTCTCAAACTCGACAAACCCGAGACCTTGCGTTGGGTGCGCGCCAGCGTCGGCCCCTCGCTGCGCATGATTCCGGTCGACGACATCGACTACCTGAAGAGCGACAGCAAATACACCTTGGTCGCCTACCGCGACGAAGGGCAGGTGGCCGAGGCCTTGATCCGCATGCCGCTCAAGGACCTGCTCCCACAGCTCGACCCGCAGCAATTCGCCCAGGTGCACCGCTCGGTGGTAGTCAATCTGCGCTCGATCCGCCGCGTCACCCGCGGTGACAACGAGACCGCTGATATCGAGCTGAAGGGGCGCAGCGAACGCCTACCGGTGAGCCGCAGCTATCTGCAGCTGTTCAAGGAAATGTAGGGCGAGCCAAGCTGGCTCAGTGCTGCGGCCTGGCACTCGCCGCGGCGCGCGCCAGCCGCGTGCGGCGCAGCTGCTGGTCTGAGCTGAAGCCCGCCGCCAGGGCTGCATCGCTGGGGCTGGCGCCGCGGGCCAGGGCTTGCTCGGCCCGCTCGAGCCGTATGGTTTGCAGATAGTTCAGAGGGCTGATGCCGGCATGCTCGGCGAACAAGCGGCTCAGGTGGCGCGGCGTCACGTGGGCGCGCGCGGCCATGGCGTCCATGCTCCAGTCGCGCGCGGGCTCGGCGCAGATGGCGTCTTGCACCCGGTGCAGGGCTGCGTGCAGATGGTGGCGGTGGGCCAGCAGGGGTGAGAGTTCGGGGTCTTTGCTGCTGCGGCGCAGGTAGACCACCATGGTCTGGGCGACGCTCGCGGCCAGGGCTTCGCCGCAGTGCTGGGCGATCAGGTGCAGGCTGAGGTCGATGCCGGCGGTGATGCCGGCGCTGCTGGCGATCTGCTCCTCGGGGCCGTCGAGCACGAAGACGCGGTTGTCCACGACCTGGGCCTCAGGTGCCAGCTGGCGCAACTCGTCCAGCATCTCGTGGTGGCTGGTGCAGCGCACGCCGCGCCCGAGCAGGCCGGTGCGTGCCGCCAGCAAGGTGCCCGAGCAGATGCAGACCAGGCGCCCGCCCTCGCTCAGCAAGACCTGACCCTGCCGGGCCAGCCAGCGCTCGCCGGCCAGCTCCTGCGCCAGTTGTTCGCTGCTCGGCGCGGGCTCGTCGGGTGCCTTGCTGCGGCAGCCGCTGAGGATCAGCCAGCTGCCCGGCGCGAGCGCTTCAGGCGGCGGCTCCAGGCCGCTGAGCTGCAGGCCGACCGAGCTGGCGCACTCGGCTTCCATGCCGATGAAGCGCAGGCGAAAAGCCTCGGGCTGCTGGCGCCGGCGCAGGGCCTGGTTGGCCAGGCGAATGGCCTCGGCCGGCCCGGCCAGATCGAGCAGCAAGGTGCCGGGCTGCACCCACATCAGGACATCAAGTGCTGTGGACATGGTGCGAGCTTAGCGCCTGGATCTGGGTCTCAGGCCGAGACGGCAGCAGCAGCTGCACGCGCCAGGGCCTGGTCCACCGTGCAGATCTCGGCGAATCGGTCCTGCAGCACGGTCTCGGTGCGCAGCTTGATCTCGGCCGGGCTCAGCGTGGCGCCGCTGGCGTGTTGCATGGCGAAGGTCAGCGTGGCCTCGGTCACGTAGTCGACCTGCCAGCCTTCATCGCTGGCGTGGCGGGTGGTGGTCTCGCAGCATTGCTCGGTGCGGATGCCGCTGACGATCAGGCGCTGGATGCCGTTTTGATGCAGCCAGATGGCCAGACCCGTGCCGGCCAGCGCGCTGTGGCGGTGCTTGATCACCTCCAGCGCCGGCTGCAGAGCCGGCAGTTCCTCCAGCGGCCGCACCAGGCCCGAGGCCAAGGCGAAGGCGTTGTCGGCCGTCTCGGGGCCGTCGCTGTGGAAGACGCGCACGATGGGCATGGCTTGGGCTTGAGCGCCTTCGATCAGGCGCCGGGTGGCGGCGAGGAAAGCGGGCAGCTCGGCCGTGCTCCAGTAGGGGCGTTGGCGGAAGGATTCTTGGACGTCGATCAGCAGCAGGGCGGTTTTCATGGGCGGGTGCTCCGGGTTGAAGGTGTGCGTTTCAGTGCCTCCACTGTGCCGCCGTGGCGGGCCTGCGTCGCGCCTGATCGGGCCCGCTTTCGGTCAAATCCGGACATGGCCGGGCCGGCCTCGTTTTTTGCAGTCCACCTTGGGCCACCCGCGCGTGGCCTCAGCACCTCAGGCGATTCACGACAGGGGCTGCGGTTTTCTCAGCGTGTCCGGGTGTGAGCGGGCTCAGCCTGCGGTTTCGATGGAGAAGCTCTTTGCCGGCCAGCGGCAGGCGCATCGGCACCGGCCGCTGGCCCTGTGTGCCATCATGAGAAATATTTCAGATATATTTATAAAAATTCACCCTGAATCGAGCCCCTCCCAAGAAGGCCGGATATGCCAAGAATCAAGGAACTGCTGCGCGACAGCTCGCGCCGAATCGCCCGTTTGAACTGCATGGGCGTGCTGGCCAGCGGGCTGCTGCCCGCCCTGCAAGCTTTCAGCGCCGAGCCTTCACCGCCGCCGCCGCAGGCGTCGGTGGACCAGGTGTTGGTTCGCAAGCACCGCTGCAACGACAGCTTGGAGCTGCGCTCCCAGGCTTTGAGCCCACAGCAAGAAAGCGCAATTTGCCGGGAGTTGAGCGAGATCGAGGCGCGCTTTCATCGCGTCTTCGGCACCGAAGGGCGGCCGATCAAGAACGACCAGAATCGTTCCCTGCGAGCCAATATCTATGCCTCGGGCTATGACTTTGTGCGTTATGCCGGTCAGCATTTCAATATGCCCACCAACAACGGCGGCATGTATCTGGAAGGTCTGCCCGATCAGCCTGGCAATCAGGCGGAGTTCGTCGCCAACCAGCGCAATGATGGCAGCGTGCGCAATCTGGGGCATGAGTATGTCCACTACCTGGACGGGCGCTTCAATCTCTACGGTGATTTCTGCGCCAATCTGCATGACTCCCACGACGCCCCCGAGAACTGCCCGAAGCCGGCGCCGCTGACGCCCTACCTGATCTGGTGGACGGAGGGCGTGGCCGAGTACATCGCCCATGGCCAGCGTCACCCCCGCGCCCTGAGCCTGGCTGCGAGCAAGACCTTCAGCCTGAGTCAGTTGTTCGACACCGGCTACCTCAGCAACAGCGGCGACGAGCGCGTCTACAGCTGGGGCTATCTGGCCGCACGCTTCATGCTGGAACAAGAGCGGCCGCGACTGGATCACATGCTGAGCTTCACCCGCGCCGGGGACTATCCGCGTTACCAGGCTTTGGTGAGGAGCTGGGGGCAGGATCTTGACCCGGCCTTCTCAGCCTGGCTGGGCACGCTGGCCCCAGCCACCGAGCCGGCGCCCACGCCCTGAGTGGCGCACGGTCGGCCTTGGCGAGCCCGGCAGGGGCTCGCGAGTGGATCAGCTTTTTGCTCTTGGGTGCTTCAGCTCCGAGCCTTCAAGCCCAGTGCTTTCCAGCCCTCCAGGCCCAGCTTCTCCAGCGTGGCCATATTCGCCTCGTAGATGGCGTCGGTGTCGGCCATGGTCTCGGTCGCGCGCTCAATGCTGCTCTCGCGCAGCAGGTGCAGGGTGGGGTAGGGCGAGCGGTTGCTGTAGTTGCTGATGTCGTCGATATCGGTGCCGGCGAACTGGTAGTCGGGGTGGAAGCTGGCGACTTGCAGGAGGCCGTCCAGCTCCAGATCTTCGACCAGGGCGTCGGCGGCGCCTAGGAAATCGTTGAAGTCCAGGAAGTCCGTCAGCACGCGCGGGTGGATCAGCACCGTCGTTTCGATTTCGTCCGGGTCGGCCCGGTTCAGGGCCAGCAGCTCGCGGGCCAGCTCCTTCAGCAAGTCTTCCGGCGTTGCGGCCTGGCTGACCACATAACGCAGCCGATTGTTGACATGCACGCTCTTGGCAAAGGGGCAGAGGTTGAGGCCGATGACGGCCTTCTCCAGCCAGTGCTGGGTCTCCTGGCGGACGGCGTCGATCTCGGCGTCGCTCAGTGTGGGATCCGATGCGGGGCTTGGGGTGGCGTGGTCGCTCATGGGGAGAAAAACTCAAGTCGGAGAAGAAGAAAAAGGCGAGCCGGAGTTCAGCCCCGCCAGGGTCTGGTGCGCCGCCTCGCTGGCCTGCGCCAGCAGCTGCGCTTTCCAGGCCGGGGTGTCGATGTAAAAGGCGTCGCGGATCTGGCGCTTGATGGCCAGCACCTGCTCGGGCGGCGCCTCGGGGTGGGCCTCCAGCCAATGGTCGGCGCGCAGGGCCAGGATCATCTCGTCCAGCGGCACGGTGCCGAACTCCAGTGCCATGCCGGTGTAGCGCGCGCCCGGCGCCACCTGGGCGAACACCGGCTCGACGATGGACCACATCAGGCCCACCAGCGGCGCCGAGCTGGAGTTGCCTTCGCTCAGCGAGGTCACGCCCGCGCCCCACCACTGGCGTGCGCGGGCCAGGCTTTCGCCCGTGTCCTGCCCCGTGTAGATGCGCTCGCCATGGCCGCAAGGCCCCAGGCCCGTGTGCAGGTCGATCCAGGCCAGCTCACGCACACCGGCCAGGTGCTCTTCCAGCACATGGCGCAGGGTGATGTGGCTCCAGGTCGGCGCGTGGCCGCCGTAGAACAGGCCCAGCTCCTGCGTGTACTGGCCGCCGCTGACGGCCTGCTGCCAGGCGGCCCGGCCGTGGCGGGCGATGTAGTCGCTCAAGCGCGCCTCGTTCTCGGCGCTGGGCGGCCACTGGCGGGGCAGCAGGGCGCTGGCCAGCTCCTCGTAGCCCGGGTTGGCGGGCAGGGGGCGTTGGTGGAAATCGACGAAGTTGCGGTTCAGGTCCACGCCTTCCTGCGTCACCCGGCGCCACCAGGAAAAGCCATGCGGGTTCAGGCCGTGCAGATAGAGCACACAGACACCACTGGCGCGCACAGCGGCCAACCATTGTGGGTCCGCCAGCAGCCCGCATTGAATGCCCGAGCCGGCAAAGCCCTCCACGCCATGGCAAGCGCTGCTGAGGATGAGCAATCGCTCGGCCCGGCCGCGCGCCGGGCCTTGGCGCAGCACATCGAGGGCCAAGGCTTCGCCCTCGCGGCCCAGCAGCGGGTGGGCGCGGCTTTCGACATCGAGGCCGGCGGCCTCGGCCGCAGCCAGGAACTTGGTGCGCGCCTCGGCATAGCTCTGCGCGAAAAAGGCTTCGGCGTGCTGGGCCATGGCGGCGTCCTCCAGTCCGTCCTTCAGGTCCGCGGCTGCTTCAGCCAGGCCTCGGCCAGCTGCACCCACATGGAGCCGCCCAGGGGGATCAAATCGTCGTTGAAGTCGTAACTGGGGTTGTGCAGGGTGCAGGGGCCCATGCCATGGCCGCCGACGCGGTGGCTGCCGTCGCCATTGCCGATCAGGAAATAGCAGCCCGGCTTTTCCTGCAAAAAGAAGCTGAAGTCCTCCGCGCCCATGGTGGGCTCGAACTCCTGCACGCTCTCAGGCCCGACCATGGCGCTCAGCGTCTGGCGCACGAATTCGGTCTCGGCGGGGTGGTTGATGGTGGGCGGGTAGTTGCGGCGGAACTTGAATTCGCAGCTGACCTCGAAAGCGCTGGCGATGCCTTGCGCCATCTCCTCCATGCGCCGCTCTATTAGGTCCAGCAGCTCCAGGGTGAAGGTGCGCACAGTGCCCTCGATCACGCAGGAGTCGGGGATGACGTTGGTGGCCTCGCCCGCATGGATCATGGTCACCGAGATCACGCCAGCCTCGGCCGGGCGCTTGTTGCGGCTGATGATGGTCTGGAAGGCCTGCACCATCTGGCAGGCCGCCGGCACCGGGTCCACGCCCAGATGCGGCATGGCCGCATGCGCGCCCTTGCCGCGCAGGGTGATCTTGAACTCATTGCTGGAGGCGAACACCGGCCCGGTCTTGAGCGCAAAGGCGCCGGCCGGCATGCCCGGCCAGTTGTGCGCGCCGAACATGGCCTCCATGGGGAAGAGCTTGAAGAGCCCGTCCTTGATCATCTCGCGCGCACCGCCGCCGCCTTCTTCCGCCGGCTGGAAGACCAGGTAGACGGTGCCGTCGAAATTGCGGTTGGTGGCCAGATGCTTGGCGGCAGCCAGCAGCATGGCGGTGTGGCCGTCGTGGCCGCAGGCGTGCATCTTGCCGGGCTGGGTGCTGGCGTGCGCAAAGGTGTTGTGCTCCGTCATCGGCAGGGCGTCGATGTCGGCACGCAGGCCCACGGCACGCTCGCTCGTGCCGTTCTTGACGATGCCCACCACCCCGGTCGTGCCCAGGCCGCGGTGCACCGGAATGCCCCATTCGCTCAGGGTTTGGGCGATCAGGTCCGAAGTGCGCTGCTCCTGGAAGCAGAGCTCGGGGTGGGCATGGATGTCGCGGCGCAGGCGCTGGATCAGCGGCGCATCGGCCAGGATGGAGTCGATGAACTTCATGGCGGCGTGGCCAGGTCGGCCCGGTGGGTGGGTGAAGGGGGCAGAAAGACTGCAGGGCGCCAGTCTAAACCGGGGCATCCATCGCGGGGCGGAGCGGCATGCATGCCGCCCATCCAAGCGGGTCTTGCGGACAAAGCGGGCTTTTCTTTCGTTTGCCGCGCCCTTGGGCTTCTATGCTCAGAGCCTTCACTGCAACAGGGCAGCGTTTGGCTGCTGACGCTCATGACATCTCGCCCGGCATCGTCGACGTCGTCGTCCTCCACCTACTCCTCCTTCAAGTCTTGGCTGAGCCTGGCCGCGGGCGCTGTCCTGCTCGGCTTGGGTGGTTGCGCCAGCGTCAAGCAAGCGCCCGCCGGCGAAGACGCCTCCGCCAAGCGCTTCGAAGCGCCGGCTGGCCTCTCGCGCATTTACATCTACCGCAACGAATTCCTGGGCACCCTGGTCGGCCTGGACCTCAGCGTGGACGGCCAGGTGGCCGGCACCACCAAGGGCAAGACCTTTGTCATCGCCGATGTGCCGCCGGGTGACCACGAAATCGTCTCCAAGGGCGAGAACACCCACCAGCTGCGCATCAGCACCCAGATCGGCCAGCCCAGCTTCGTCTGGCAAGAGGTCAAGATGGGCCTGCTCAGCGCCGGCTCGCGCCTGCACGCCGTGGATGCCGCCACGGGCCGGGCCGGTGTCAATGAAAGCAGCCTGGTGGATAGCCCGTTGATGCGGGGGGGGGCGGGGGCTGTTGCAGCTCCTGCAACGACTCCCGCGCCAGCTCCAGCTGCAGCTGCTACGCCGAGCGAGAAATCGGCTGCGGCGGTGCCTGTTGCTGCACCTGCGCCAGCACCTGCCCCGGTGACGATGCCGGCGGCGTCTCCAGCGCCAGCCCAAGCGGCGGCTCCCGTGTCTGCGCCCGTAGTTCAGAAAGCGGTGCCGGTCGCAGCCCAGCCTCTGGCACCCGCCAGCAAACTCGCACCGAGCCGCTATGAATTCGAGGCCGAACGGGTGGCCATGGAACGTGGCTGCCGTGGCGCCGGCGGTGTGCGTCCGAGCGCACGCCTGGTCGCGCGTGAAGGCCATGTGGAAAGCTTCGAGATGTCTTGCGCGCCGCTGCGCGTGCGCTGCGACACGGGCATGTGCCGGGTCATGGACTGAGCTTGACCCCCGGGGGCATGTGGCCGAGCCCCGGGGCTTTGTGCGCAGCGTGCCCGGCTCTTCGGGCAGCTGTGCAATAGTCTCGCTATGCACGACCTCAGCCCTTCGCCCTCCTCAGCTTCTTCCCCCCACATCGTCAAGGGCGCCTGCCCGCACGACTGCCCCGACACCTGCGCCTTGCGCATCACGGTCGACCAGGGCCGGGTGATCAAGATCCAGGGCGCGGCGGATCATCCGAGCACCCACGGGGCGCTGTGCACCAAGGTCTCGCGCTATGCCGAGCGCACCTATCACGAGGAGCGGCTGCTGCGCCCGCTCAAGCGGGTCAGCCGCAAGGATGAGGCGCCGCGTTTTGAGCCGGTCAGCTGGGCCCAGGCCCTGGCCGATATCTCGGCGCGGCTGAAGACCATCGCTGCGCGTGACCCGCAGGCCGTCCTGCCCTACAGCTATGCCGGCACCATGGGTTTGCTGCAGGGCGAGGGCATGTCGGCGCGCTTTTTCAACAAGCTGGGCGCCTCGCAGCTGGAGCGCACCATCTGCGCCTCGGCCGGTGCGGCGGCGCTGAATGCGACCTACGGCCACCGGGTCGGCATGCACCTGCCTTACTTCGCCGAGAGCCGCCTGATCCTGATCTGGGGCAGCAACTCGATCGCCTCCAATCTGCATTTCTGGACCTACGCGAACAAGGCCAAGCGCGAGGGCGCCAAGCTGATCTGCATCGACCCGCGCAAGACCGAGACGGCAGACAAATGCCATCAGCACATCGCCCTGCTGCCCGGCACCGACGGCGCCCTGGCCTTGGGCCTGATGCATGAGCTGATCGCCCATGACTGGCTGGACCACGACTACATCGCCCGCCATGTCGATGGCTGGGAGGAGCTGAAGGCGCGCGCGCTGAACTGGCCGCCCGAAGCGGTGGCCGAGGTCTGCGGCATCACGCCCGAGGAGGTGCGCGGCCTGGCGCGCGATTACGCGCAAACGAAGCCGGCGGCCATCCGCCTCAACTACGGCATGCAGCGGGTGCGCGGCGGCGGCAATGCGGTGCGCCTGGTGGCCTTGCTGCCTTGCCTGACCGGCGCTTGGCGTTCGCGCGCCGGCGGCCTGCTGCTGTCCAGCTCGGGCTGGTTCGCGCCCTTCAAGAACATGGCCGCGCTGGAGCGGCCCGAGTTGCTGGCTGGCCGCCAGCCGCGGCTGATCAATATGAGCACCATCGGCGACGATCTGCTGCGCGAGGCTTCGCCCGAGTTCGGCCCCAAGGTGGAGGCGCTGATCGTCTACAACAGCAACCCGGTGGCGGTGGCGCCTGAGTCGCCCAAGGTGGTGAAGGGCTTCCAGCGCGAGGACTTGTTCACCGTGGTGCTGGAGCATTTCATGACCGACACGGCCGACCTGGCCGACTATGTGCTGCCGGCCACCACGCAGCTGGAACATCTGGATGTGCACACCAGCTACGGCCACACCGATGTGCTGATCAACGAGCCGGCGATTGCGCCTGTCGGCGAGGCCAAGCCCAACACCCAGATCTTCCGCGAGCTGGCCGCGGCCATGGGCTTCGAAGATGAGTGCTTCCGCGAGAGCGACGAGCAGCTTGCCCGCCAGGCCTTCACGGCTGAGATCGATTTCGAAGCCTTGCGCGCCCAGGGCTGGCAAAGCCTGCCGCTCAAGGAGGCACCGTTTGCTGAAGGGCGCTTCCCCACGCCGAACGGCCGGGCGCAAGCGGCCGGCGCGGACTTCGTGGCCAATTACGAAAGCCGCCGCTCCAGCCCCGAGCTGGCGGCGCGCTATCCGCTGGCCATGATCTCGCCGCCAGCGCGCAACTTCCTCAACTCCAGCTTCGTCAACGTCAAGAGCTTGCGTGACATCGAGGGCGAGCCCCTGGTCGAGCTGCATGCTGAAGACGCTGCGGCCCGCGGCCTGCAGGACGGCGCCATGGTCCGGGTTTTCAATGACCGTGGCAGCTATCTGTGCCGTGCTCGCATCAGCGCGCGCGCGCGGCCCGGGGTGGTCAACGGCCTGGGCGTGTGGTGGCGCAAGCTCGGCGCCGGTGGCAGCAATGTCAACGAGGTGACGCACCAGCGGCTCACCGATCTGGGCCGGGCACCGAGTTTTTACGACTGCCTGGTCGATGTGGTCGCTGCCTGAGATGCTGAAGCGCTGGCGCTGGTGGACGTTTGGTGCGCTGGGCACCGGCTTGGCGCTTTCGCTGGGCGGCTGCGCGCAGATCGGCTATCTGGGCCAATCGGTCGGCGGCCATCTGCGCCTGGTTGCAGCGGCCAAGCCGGTGGAGGACTGGCTGGCTGACCCGGCGCTCAAGCCCGCCTTGCGCGAGCGCCTGCAGCAGAGTCAGCACATGCGCGACTTCGCCGTGCAACAGCTGCACCTGCCCGACAACAACAGCTACCGCCGCTATGCTGACCTGGGCCGCTCGGCCGCGGTCTGGAATGTGGTGGCCACGCCCGAGCTGAGCCTGACGCTCAAGACCTGGTGCTTTCCCATCATGGGTTGCGTCGGTTATCGGGGTTATTTCAATCAGGCCGAGGCCGAGGCCTATGCCGCCGAGCTGCGCGCGCAAGGCCTGGAGGTCATGGTCTACGGCGTGCCGGCTTACTCCACCCTGGGCTGGAGCCGGTTCTTGGGTGGCGACCCGCTGCTCAACACCTTCATGGCCTACCCGGAAGCGGAGCTGGCCGGGCTGATCTTCCATGAGCTCTCGCACCAGGTGGCCTATGCGGCCGACGACACGCAGTTCAATGAATCCTTCGCCACCGCTGTCGAGCGGCGTGGTGCCCTGGCCTGGCTGCAGGCCCAGGGCGGCAGCGCCGAAGGCCAGAACTATCTGAAGCGCCAGGCGCGGCGCGAGCAGTTCCGCACCTTGACTGGCGGCTACCGCGCGCGGCTGGGGGCGCTTTATGCGCAGCCGCTCACCGATGAGGCCAAGCGCGCGGCCAAGGCGCAGCTGATGGCCGAGCTGCGTGTGGACTACGCGCGGCTGAAGGCTGAGTCCTGGGGTGGTGACAGCGGCTATGACGGCTGGTTCACGCGCGCCAACAATGCCAGCTTCGCCCTGCTCTCGGCCTACACCGAATTGGCGCCGCAGTTCGAGGCTTTGCTGGACCGCGAGGGCGGCGACTGGCCGCGTTTCTATGCAGCCGTGAAATCCCTGGCGGAGCTGCCGCCGGCGCAGCGCAGAATGCGCCTGCAAGACATCAAGAACACTGGAGAGTGAGAAAGAGAACACACCATGGCTGACATCCGCATCCACCGTGACCATGCCCTCGGGCTCAAGCGTGCCCGCGAGATCGCCTGGGCCTGGGCCGAGCAGGTCGAAGAAAAATTCGACATGGAATGCACGGTGCTAGAAGGCAAGACCAGCGACACCGTCGAGTTCACCCGCTCCGGCGTCAAGGGCGAGTTGATCGTCACCGCCGACCACTTCGAGCTGCACGCCAAGCTGGGCCTGCTGCTGGGCGCCTTCAAGTCCACCATCGAAGGCGAGATCCAGAAGGAGCTCGACGGCCTGCTGGCCGCCGGCGCCATCGACAAGAAACCAGCGGGCAAGAAAAAGCCGGCTTGAAGCCGGCTGCTCGGTTCGCGGGGCTAGGCCCCGCGAGGGCGCAAATCACTGCAGCGATTCGATCAGGTCGATGTAGCTTTGCATGGCCTCATCTAGGGTCTGACCCTTGAGCTCGTTCCAGGCGTCCCACTTGGCGCGGCCGACCATGTCGGTGAAGCCGGGGCGGCTGCAGTCGACATCACCGCTGCTGCCTTGCTTGTACAGGGCGTACAGCTTCAGCAAGGTCATATTGTCCGGGCGCTCGGGCAGTTGCTTGGAGGCTGCAACAGCGGCTTCGAATTGATCTTTCAGGCTCATGGTGTCTCCTAGATGGCTGTGGGTGCCGACTGAACTGGTAACAATCGGGATGGACGCCGACGATGTTACCCAGCATTGTCTGGGCGAGACACTCTAAATCCTCAAGGAGACTGCATTGGCCCACGCGACGGAACGCATGTCCAAGGTCGACACCGCCTGGCTGCGCATGGACACGGAGTCCAACCTGATGATGATCGTCGGGGTCTGGATCATCCGGCCTGGCATCAGCCTGGCGGCCTTGCGCGAGCGCGTCGAGGCGCGGCTGCTGCAGTACGGGCGCTTTCGCCAGAAGGTGGTGGAAGACGCCATGGGTGCGCAGTGGGTGGAGGACGACGATTTCGACATCGCCCGCCATGTGCAGGCCGAGGAGTTACTGCCTCTGCGCGGCCAGAGCCGGCAAGACTGTCTCAAGGGCCGGGTCGGTGAGTTGGCCGCCGAGCCGCTGAACCCGGCGCATCCGCTCTGGCAGTTCCAGCTGATCGAGGACATGGGCGATGGCACGAGCGCCCTGGTCGCACGCATCCACCACTGCATCGGCGACGGCATTGCCTTGATCGCCGTGATGCTGTCCATCACCGACGGTGGCAAGGCGCCGCCGAAGCGCCTGCAGCAGCCGCGTGACGACCAGGACTGGTTGACCGATGCCTTGCTCAAGCCCATCAGCGCCATGACCATCAAGGCCATCCGCGTGGCCGGCGCCGGCATGGCCAAGTCGGTGGACACCTTGATGCAGCCGCACCACCCGCTTGACAGCTCCATGGACATGGCGCGCATGGGCTACCAGGCGGTCAGCGATGTGGCGGCCTTTGCGCTGATGGCGGACGATTCGCCGACCCGCCTCAAGGGCAAGCCCGGCACGCAAAAGCGCGTGGCCTGGGACGAGGGCCTGCCGCTCGATGCCGTCAAGGCCGTGGGCAAGGCCCTGAACTGCTCGATCAACGATGTGTTGCTCAGCTGCGTGGCCGGTGCGATGGGGCGTTACTTGCAGGCCAAGGGCGAGGACGTGGCCGGCAAGGAGATCCGCGCCATGGTGCCGGTCAATCTGCGGCCGATGGAAAAGGCCTACCAGCTGGGCAACCGATTCGGCCTGGTTCCGCTGGTGTTGCCCATCGGCATCGAAAACCCGGTCGAGCGCCTCTACGCCGTGCGCTCGCGCATGCAGGACTTGAAGGGCAGCTTCCAGCCGGTGCTGGCCTTTGGTCTGCTGTCGGTGGCAGGCTTGTTGATCAAGCCGGTGCAGCACGCGATGCTGAATATCTTTGCCAAGAAGGCGACGGCGGTCATGACCAATGTGCCCGGCCCGGCTGAGGCCTTGCATTTCTGCGGCTCGACGGTGGAGCGGGTGATGTTCTGGGTGCCGCAGTCGGGCGATATTGGCGTCGGTGTCAGCATCCTGACCTATGCCGGGCGAGTGCAATTCGGCCTGATCACCGACAGCACTTTGTGCCCGGACCCCGAGGGCATCATCGAGCAATTCGCCCCCGAGTTCGACAAGCTGCTGACCCTTGCTTTGATGCTGCCTTGGGGCGAAGAGGGCGCTGAGTTGTAAGTCAGCGTGGCGGGCCGGATTTGGCACCTAGCGGTCGTTCGCAACGAAGTTTCAGCACGCAGAGCCCGCGGAGGACCGCAGAGGGCGCTGAGACCCAAAGTGCTGCCTTTTTCTCTGCGACCTCTGCGACCTCTGCGACCTCTGCGGTCCTCTGCGCTCTCTGCGCTCTCTGCGTCCGTATTCAGCCGCACGCGAGCGGCCGCTCCATGCCATGTGCTGACTTCCGTCCGCCAAGAAAAAAGCGCGCAAATCCCGGTGGGAACTGCGCGCCTTCTGATCCGCAAGCGCCCTCAGGGCGCGACGATCACTTCTTCTCGACTTGGTCAGCCAGGTTGGGCTTGATGTTGGGCTTGATGCTGGCAGGACGGCCGGCGGCGGTCGGGTAGGCGTTCATGACGCGGGTCGGGTCCACGCTGGCCAAGTAGGCGTTGTACTGCTTCTCGGTGCAGCCAATGGTCTTGCCGGCTTGCTTCTCGCCGCGGTACTCGCCCTTGCGGTAGACGAATTGGTACTCGGCGGCGGCTTGTGCCGGCTCGATGCTGGACTGGTACTTGGACGCGCATTCCACGCGCAGGGCAGTGGCTTCGGGCGACTGGGCCCAGGAGGCTGCGGCCAGGGGGGCGAGGATCAGGGCAATCAGGGTGCGCTTCATGGTGGGTCAACCTTTTCGTGTCGGGGTGAGGTGAAGTCCGCGGGCCCGGTCAAGCTGCTGGCTCGAAGGTGTCCGCCTCAGGTGTCACAGCTTAGCCAGCCTGGCCGCGAAAATCCATCCGCGAGTGCGGGGGGAGGCGACTCACCATCCAATTGAAAGCGTGCGGTTTTCCACGCTTTTCAATCGCTTCACGGCCGCATTCATGTCACTGACTCAGTCTTCCAGTTCCTCGCGGGCCATCTCGACATCGAGCAACTCCATGGCGTCCATGGGCTCGCAGGCCGCAGCATCGGCGTAGAGGCTTTCGGCCTCCTTCATGCGCTTGTCACCCTCCAGCATCACCAGTCCGTTGGCGCGCTCGATCATGGCGATGGCGCTGCTCGGGTTGAGCTTGATAGCGGCCTCAAACATCTTCAGGCCGGTGGCGGTGTCTGCGCCCTGGGTCTTGCCCAGCAGCTTGCCGACCTTGTCGATCACTTCGGCGTGGAAGGCGCCCAGGGCGATGTGGGCGTCGGCATGTTTGGGGGCCAGCTCGATGGTTTTCTCGAGTGCGTTCTTGACCTTGCTGCCCAGGCCTTGGGCCAGGGCCTTGGCCACGCTGATGCCCTGGCCGTAGCGGCCGATGGCATAGGCCTGCCAGTAGTAGGCGGCGGGGTTCTTGGGCTCTTCCTGTTGCTGGGCGTCGGCACGCTCGGCCACTTCCAGGAACATCTCGAGCTTGGTCTTCTCTTTCTTTTCCAGGTAATTGGCGTAGATGGCCTGGGCCTTGTTGGCCACCGTGATG
The DNA here is from genome assembly GCF_025717675.1 of Paucibacter sp. DJ2R-2. Taxonomy (GTDB): domain Bacteria; phylum Pseudomonadota; class Gammaproteobacteria; order Burkholderiales; family Burkholderiaceae_C; genus Paucibacter_A. The sequence continues at coordinate 324,926 of NZ_JAJIRT010000001.1, read as the reverse complement.
CCAGCGCCACCGGCGGCCAGGCCGGCCTCGTAGGCCTTCTGGAAGTCGCCGGCGTGGAAGTGAATCCAGGCTTCGACCACGGCCGCGTCCTTGGGCCAGGGTTCGGCGTCGCCGGCATGCAGGCGTGCCCAGTGCTTCTTCAGGCTGGCGGCGCTGTACTGGAAAGCGCTGTTGTCATGGGGGAAAACGGTCCACTTGGCCATGGTGCGGCGTCCTTCAGGTTTGGTACTGGTTGGCAAGGGCGAAGAGGTGATCCTTGGAGGCCGGCTCCAAGTAAGGCAGCAGCAGGCTCAGCACATGGAAAGCGCCGCGCATCAGGGCGGCGCCGGCCTGCTCGGGCTCCAGGGCGTGGCGCGGGTCGCGCACGTATTCGAAACTGAGCCAGTAGCTGAGCAGCACGACCATGGAGTTGGCGGTCGGCCCGGCCTCGCGCAGCGCCATCTCCAGCGCGCCGCCTTTTTGCAAGCCGGCCAGCACCGCACGCATGGCCTGGTTCTTCTGCGTCAGCACGTTCTGGAAGTGCATCTCCAGGCGGCGGTTCTTGGACAGCAGATCGTTCAGGTCGCGGTACAGAAAACGGTGCTTCCAGATCAGCTCGTAGAGCATGTGGAAGAACAGCCAGGCGTCCTCGACATTGCGCACGTTCTCGGCCGCCACCAGCAAGTCGCTCAGCTCCCGCTCATAGCGGTTGAAGAGCGCATTGATCAGCTCGTCCTTGGCCGGGTAGTGGTAGTAGAGGTTGCCGGGGCTGATGCCCAGTTCGGCGGAAATCAGCGTGGTCGAGACATTGGGCTCACCAAAGCGGTTGAACAGGTCCAGCGTGACTTCGAGAATGCGCTCGGCGGTCCGGCGTGGCGGCTTTTTTGTGGCCATGTAAAGGTTGTCTCCTGCTTTGGCTGATTCTGGCATCAAGCAGCGGGGGCGCTCTAGAGTTTGACTACAAATGAGTGCAACTGCCTGCTGAAAACCCTGGGCCAGCGGATTCAGGTCTTGCTTCCTACAATGATGGCCATGCAGCCATCCGCTTCCTCAGCTTTCTCAGCTTCCTCTAATGGCGGGCCCTCAGTGCCCGCCATTTCATTTCAGAACGTCTCCAAGACCTACCGTGGGGGTCAGGTCAGGGCTCTGGACGGAGTGTCCTTTGACATTGCCCAGGGCGAGTTCTTCGGCCTGCTGGGCCCCAATGGCGCCGGCAAGACCAGCCTGATCAGCATCCTCGCTGGCCTGGCCCAGGCCAGCGGCGGCAGCGTCAAAGTCATGGGGCATGACGTGGTGACGGATTACGCCGCGGCGCGCCAGGCCCTGGGCATCGTGCCTCAGGAGTTGGTGTTCGACCCCTTCTTCAGCGTACGCGAGGCGCTCAAGATCCAGAGCGGCTATTTCGGTGTGCGCAACAACGAGGCCTGGATCGACGAGCTGCTGGAAAACCTCGGCCTGGCCGACAAGGCCCACGCGAACATGCGCCAGCTCTCGGGCGGCATGAAGCGGCGCGTGCTGGTGGCCCAAGCCCTGGTGCACCGGCCGCCGGTGATCGTGCTCGATGAGCCCACCGCTGGCGTTGACGTGGAGCTGCGCCAGACCCTGTGGCAGTTCATTGCCCGCCTCAACCGCGAAGGCCACACGGTGCTGCTGACCACCCATTACCTGGAAGAGGCCGAAGCCTTGTGTGGCCGCCTGGCCATGCTCAAGCTGGGCCGCATCGTGGCGCTGGACCGCACCTCGGACCTGCTCAAGGGTCGCGCCTCGACCATGCTGCGCTTCAAGACCGATGCCGCCCTGCCGGCCTCGTTGCAAGAGCAGGCCCGCATCACCGGCCGCATCGTGCAGATCAAGGCCCATGACGCGGCCGAAGTCGAAACCGTGCTGGCCACGCTGCGCGCGGCGCAATGCCCGATCGAAGACTTGGAGATCGGCCGCGCCGATCTCGAAGACGTGTTCCTGGAAATCATGCAACAAGAAGGGAGCGTGGCATGAGTGGCAGCGGCGGTATTCAATTGAAGGGCGCCGGCACGCTGTTCTACAAAGAGGTGCTGCGCTTTTGGAAGGTCAGCTTTCAGACCGTGGCTGCGCCGGTGCTGACGGCCGTGCTCTACCTGCTGGTCTTCGGCCATGTGCTGGAAGATCACGTCAAGGTCTACGGCACCGTGGGTTACACCAGCTTCCTGATCCCTGGCTTGGTGATGATGAGCGTCTTGCAGAACGCTTTTGCCAACTCTTCTTCCAGCCTGATCCAGAGCAAGGTGACCGGCAACTTGGTGTTCCTGCTGGTGACGCCGCTCTCGCACTGGGCCTGGTTCGTGGCCTATGTGGGCGCCTCCATGGTGCGAGGCATGGCGGTGGGCTCCGGTGTGCTGCTGGTGACCTTCTGGTTCGCGCCGCCTGGGGTGGCCAACCCCTTGTGGATCGTGCTGTTCGCCTTGCTCGGCGCGGCCATGATGGGCACGCTGGGCCTGATCGCCGGCCTCTGGGCCGAGAAGTTCGATCAGCTGGCTGGCTTCCAGAACTTCATCATCATGCCCATGACCTTTCTCTCGGGCGTGTTCTATTCGGTCAATTCGCTGCCGGCTTTCTGGCAGGGCGTCAGCCATCTGAACCCGTTCTTTTACATGATCGATGGCTTCCGCCACGGCTTCTTCGGCGTCAGCGATGCCTCGCCTTGGCTGAGCCTGGCGGTGGTGGGCGGCAGCTTCTGTCTGGTGGCTGCGGTGGCGCTGGAACTGCTGCGGCGCGGCTACAAGATCCGCTCCTGAAACCGCCCTGCAACCTTGCATGGCGCGCTTGAAACTAGAATCGAGGGCTTATGGCCGACCCAACACCCGCTGAAGTCCAGCAATACATCGCCGCAGGCCTGCCCTGCGAGCACCTGCACGTCGAAGGCGACGGGCGGCATTTCTTCGCCACCATCGTGTCCTCGGAGTTCGAGGGACTGAGCCGCATCCGCCGTCACCAGCGTGTGTACGCGGCCCTGGGTGAGCGCATGCGCGAGCAGATCCACGCGCTGTCCATGAAGACCCACACCCCGGCCGAGCATGCCGCCACTGCGGCGGCATCGCAGCACCATCACGCCTGAACCGGCATCCGCAACAAATCTTCTGGATTGAGATGCGGGTGGCGGTGAGACGCCCCACCCAGGTGAATCTCACGGCCGTCCGCTGAATCCCCAGATTCAGACCCACCAAGGACCGACGCCCATGATGATCACCCTGGCACTCTCCAAAGGCCGCATCTTCGAAGAAACCCTGCCGCTGCTGCAGGCCGCTGGCATCACCGTGCTGGAGGACCCGGAGAAATCGCGCAAGCTGATCCTGGCCACCAACAGCCCAGAAGTGCAGGTGGTGCTGGTGCGCGCGAGCGATGTGCCCACCTACGTGCAGTACGGCGGTGCCGATCTCGGCGTGGCCGGCCGCGATGTGCTGATCGAGCACAACCATGCACTGGGAGGCAACTCCGCCGGCATGTACCAGCCGCTGGACCTGAACATCGCCCGCTGCCGCATGAGCGTGGCGGTGCGCGATGACTTCGATTACGCCCGCGCCGTCAAGCAGGGCTCGCGCATCCGCGTGGCCACCAAGTACACCGAAATCGCCCGCCAGCATTTCGCCGACAAGGGCGTGCACGTGGACCTGATCAAGCTCTACGGCTCCATGGAACTGGCGCCGCTGACCGGCCTGGCCGATGCCATCGTCGACCTGGTCTCCACCGGCAACACGCTCAAGGCCAACCGCCTGGTTGAGGTGGAGCAGATCATGGACATCTCCTCTCGCCTGGTGGTCAACCAGGCCGCGCTCAAGCTCAAGCGCGAGCCACTGCGTCGCATGATCGACGCCTTTGCTTCCGCCATCCCGAAGTGAGAACGCCATGTCCCTGCAACTTCGTCAACTGAACACCGCCAGCGCCGATTTCGAAGCCGAGTTCCAGCGGGTGCTGCACTGGTCGGCCGAGGCCGACGCCGCCATCGAGGGCCGGGTGGCCGAGATCCTGGCCGATGTGCGCGCGCGCGGCGATGCCGCCGTGCTTGAGTACACCGCCCGTTTCGACCGCCTGCAGGCCGCCTCCGTGGCCGAGCTGGAGCTGAGCCGCGAGGAGCTGAAGGCCGCCTTCGAGGCCATCAGCCCGGCCCAGCGCAGCGCTCTGGAAGCTGCCTCCGCCCGTGTGCGCAGCTACCACGAGCGCCAGAAGGCTGCCTGCGGCGAGAGCTGGAGCTACCGTGACGAAGACGGCAGCCTGCTGGGCCAGAAGGTCACGCCGCTGGATCGCGTGGGCATCTATGTGCCCGGCGGCAAGGCGGCCTACCCGAGCAGCGTGCTGATGAACGCCATCCCCGCCCAGGTGGCCGGCGTGCCCGAGATCATCATGGTCGTGCCCACGCCCGGCGGCGAGAAGAACCCCCTGGTGCTGGCTGCGGCCTATGTGGCCGGCGTGCACCGCGCCTTCACCCTGGGCGGCGCCCAGGCCGTGGCGGCCCTGGCCTATGGCACGGCCACCGTGCCGCGCGTGGACAAGATCACCGGCCCCGGCAATGCCTACGTGGCCAGCGCCAAGAAGCATGTCTTCGGCCAGGTCGGCATCGACATGATTGCCGGCCCCAGCGAGATCCTGGTGTTGGCCGATGGCTCAACGCCGCCGGACTGGGTGGCCATGGATTTGTTCAGCCAGGCCGAGCATGACGAGCTGGCGCAAAGCATTCTGCTCTGCCCCGATGCCGCCTACATTGCTCAGGTGGCCGAGGCGATCGAGCGCCTGCTGCCCACCATGCCGCGCCAGGCCATCATCCGCGCCTCGCTGGAAGGCCGCGGTGCGCTGATCCAGACGCGCTCGATGGAAGAGGCCTGTGAGATCAGCAACCGCATCGCGCCCGAGCATCTGGAAGTGTCCAGTCGCGACCCGCACCGCTGGGAACCGCTGCTGCGTCACGCCGGTGCCATCTTCCTGGGCGCCTACACCAGCGAATCCTTGGGCGACTACTGCGCCGGCCCCAACCATGTGCTGCCCACCTCGGGCACGGCGCGCTTCTCCTCGCCGTTGGGCGTCTACGACTTCCAGAAGCGCAGCAGCCTGATCGAGGTCAGCGAAGCCGGTGCGCAAAAGCTGGGCCCGATCGCGGCCGAGCTGGCCTATGGCGAAGGCTTGCAAGGGCATGCGCGGGCGGCGGAGCTGCGCCTGCGCTCCTGATTCCAGCCGCACTGCGCGCAGAACCGGGGTTAGCGAGTTGCCGGTGGCGGCCCGGGCTGTGGCAGAGTCAGGGTTCCGCTCCTGCCATCGCTCTGCGCCACCTGTCTTGAACTGCCTGCCCCGCCGTCGACTGCTGATCAGTGCCTTGCCTGCGGCCAGCTTGGCGCCGGCCTTTAGCTTGGCTGCGACGGCGCCACTGCGGGTGCGTTACCCGCGGCCCATGCGTGAGATCGACCCGAGCAGCTGGTACCCGTTGCAGCTGCTCAAGCTGGCGCTGGAAGCCTGTGGGGTCGACTGCGAGTTGCGGCCCACGCGCCAGGTCATGGTGCAAAGCCGGGCCTTGCTGGACTTGCAGAACGGCCAGGACGGGCTGGACATCGCCTGGAGCATGACCAGCATCGAGCGCGAGCAGCATCTGCTGCCGATCCGATTTCCAATCTACAAAGGCCTGTACGGTTGGCGCCTGATGCTGGTCAAGCGCGGGCAGGAGCAGCACTTGCTGCGTGACGTTCGCAGCCTGGCCGATCTGCGCCGCTTCAGCCTGGTTCAGGGCCATGACTGGCCGGACACGGCCATCCTGCGGGCCAATGGCTTGCAGGTGGTGACCGGCTCCTCCTTTGACGCCATGTTCAGCATGCTGCGCCTGGAGCGCGGCCAGGCCTTTCCGCGTGCCCTGCTGGAGATCGACTGGGAGCTGGAGAGCCATGCCGACAGCCTGGCCATCGACCCCCATCTCTGCCTGCATTACCCGACGGCCATGTATTTTTTCGTTGGCCGCGGCAACCAGCGCCTGGCCGACTTGGTCGAGCGGGGCCTGAATCGCCTGCTGGCCAAGGGCAGTTTTGAGCGCATCTTCATGCAGTACCACGGCGCCATCCTGGCCCGCCATGTGCTGAGCCGGCGCCGCGTGCTGGAGCTGCACAACCCCTTGCTGCCGCCTGAAACGCCGCTGCAGCGCAAGGAGCTGTGGATGCGACCCTGAGGCGAGCTGGCCGCAACGGGGAGGGGGGTGAAGGAGTCTCAACACCCCTGGTCTCCGTGGTTTGAAATGAACACGAACTTCGTGTTGCACGAACTTCGTGTTACTCTGCGTCCCGTGAAGAACGTGACCATCTCCATGGAAGACAGCGTCGCCGAATGGGCTCGGCTCGAGGCTGCGCGGCGCAACACCAGCGTCTCGCGTCTGGTCGGCGAGATGCTGGCCGAGAAGATGCGCCACGACGACGCCTACGAGCGCGCCATGCAGGACTGGCTGCACCGCGAGCGCAGCTGGGCCTCGGACGGCGCGGCCTATCCGCAGCGGGGCGACGCAGCATGAGTGCCGTGCTGGCCACCCGCGAGCCGGTGTTTGTCGACACCTCGGTGCTCATCCTCAGCGAAGACGGCGCCCAGCCCGAGGCGCGCGAGCAGGCTATGGCCGTGCTGCGCCTGCTCTGGCAGCAGCGCCGCGGCCGGCTGTCCACCCAAGTGCTCAACGATTTCTACCGCCTGGTCACCACCCGCATTCAGCCGCCCATGCCCAACGGCGATGCGCGGGCCGAGGTGCGGCGCTACCAGCGCTGGCAACCCTGGGCCATCGATCACGCGACGGTGGAAAGCGCCTGGTCGATCGAAAGCCGCTTCGGACTGCCGTATGCCGACGCATTGATCGTGGCCGCCGCCAAAGCCCAGGGCTGCAGCCGCCTGCTCAGCCTGGAGCTCAAGCATGAGTTGCAGCTGGACAGCGTGCAGATCCTCAACCCCTTGCTGATGGCGCCCGAAGCGCTGCAATGACGACGACCATGAACCGCCCCAGCATCGCCCCCGACGATCTTTTGCAGCAAGCCCTGGCCGCCATCCGTCCCGATGTGCGCGCCATGAGCGCCTACCCGGTCCAGAGCAGCGCCGGCCTGATCAAGCTGGACGTGATGGAGAACCCGTTTCGCCTGCCGGCCGAGCTACAGGAGGCTCTGGGCCGCCGCCTCGGTGCCGTGGCGATCAACCGTTATCCGGCCGAGCGCACCCGCGAGCTGGCCCTGGCTCTTGCCGCCCATGCCGGCATGCCCGAGGGCTGCGACATCGTGCTCGGCAATGGTTCGGACGAGCTCATCACCTTGCTGAGCATGGCCGTCAGCCAGCCTGGCACTTGCGTGATGACGCCGCTGCCCAGCTTTGTGATGTACGAGCATTCGGCCCGTTACCAGGGCCTGGGTTTCGTCGGCGTGCCGCTGCGCGCGGAAGACTTTGAGCTGGACGGCCCGGCCATGCTGGCGGCGATTGCCCAGCATCAGCCGGCGCTGATCTACCTGGCCTACCCGAACAACCCGACCGGCAATCTCTGGGACGCAGCCGTGATCGAGCAGATCATCGCCGCCGCGCCCGGCCTGGTGGTGATGGACGAGGCCTACCAGCCCTTTGCCGCCGCCGACTCCATGGGCTGGCTGCGCCGCCACCCGAATGTGCTGGTCATGCGCACCATGAGCAAGTTCGGCCTGGCCGGCGTGCGCATCGGCTATCTGATGGGTCGCAGCGAGCTGGTCGCGCAGATCGAAAAGCTGCGCCCGCCCTTCAATATCGGCGTGCTCAATGCCGAAGCCGGGCTTTTTGCGCTCGAGCATGCCGAGGTGTATGCCGCGCAGGCGGCCGAACTGCGGGCCCAGCGTGAGCGGGTCCTGGCGGCGCTGCAAAGCCTGTCTGGCGTGCAGGTCTTCCCCAGCCAGGGCAATATGCTGCTGGCGCGGGTGGCGGACGCCGCGGCTACGTTTGCGGCCATGAAGGCACGCGGCGTGCTGATCAAGAACGCGTCCAGCGCCCACGCTTTGCTGGCGAATTGCTTGCGCATCACCATCGGCACGGCCGAGGAAAACACAGCCATGCTGGCTGCCTTGAAAGAAAGTCTCTGAGCATCATGAGTACCGATCTGGTCCTGAGCCCCGCGCCCGCGGCGCGCGTCGCCGAAGTCAGCCGCAACACCAAGGAAACGCAGATCCGCGTGCGCGTCAATCTCGACGGCACGGGCGAGGCCCGCCTGAACACCGGCATCGGCTTCTTCGATCACATGCTCGACCAGATCGCCCGCCATGGCCTGATCGATCTGGAGATCGAAGCCAAGGGGGACTTGCACATCGACGGCCACCACACGGTGGAAGACGTGGGCATCACCCTGGGCCTGGCGGTGGCCCAGGCGGTCGGCGACAAGAAGGGCCTAACCCGCTACGGCCACAGCTATGTGCCGCTGGACGAAGCGCTGTCGCGCGTGGTGGTCGATTTCTCCGGCCGCCCCGGTCTGGCCATGGATGTGAAATTTACCGCCGGCTCGATTGGCGCTTTCGACACCCAGCTCGCCTTCGAGTTCTTCCAGGGCTTCGTCAACCATGCCCTGGTGTCCCTGCATGTGGACAATCTCAAGGGACATAACGCCCACCATCAGTGTGAAACCATCTTCAAGGCCTTCGGCCGCGCGCTGCGCATGGCCCTGACCCTGGACCCACGCTCGCTGGGCGTGATTCCGTCGACCAAGGGCAGTCTTTGACATGAAGCGGACTGTTGCTGTTGTCGACTACGGCATGGGCAATCTGCGTTCGGTTTCGCAGGCCGTGCTCCATGTGGCGCAGGACTCCGGGCTGGAGGTGGTGATCACCTCGGAGCCAGAGGCGGTGCGTGCCGCCGAGCGCGTGGTGCTGCCGGGGCAGGGCGCCATGCGCGATTGCATGCGCGAGCTCAAGGACTCCGGCCTCCAGCAAGCGGTGCTCGAAGCCGCCGCCAGCAAGCCGCTGATGGGCGTCTGCGTGGGCATGCAGATGCTGCTGGACCACAGCGAAGAGCAGGACACGCCGGGCCTGGGCCTGATCCCCGGCCGCGTTCGTCGCTTCCAGCTGGATGGCCAGTTGCAGCCCGATGGCAGCCGCTACAAGGTGCCGCAGATGGGCTGGAACCGCGTCCGTCAGGCGCAGCCGCATGCGCTTTGGGCTGGCATCCCTGATGAGAGCTGGTTTTACTTCGTGCACAGCTTCTATGCTGCGCCGTTAGATGCGCACCACAGTGCCGGCGAGACCGATTACGGCCTGCGCTTTACCTGCGCCGTCGCCCGGGATAATATTTTTGCCACCCAATTCCACCCTGAAAAAAGTGCTGCGCTGGGCCTCGCCCTGTATCGCAATTTCCTCCACTGGAATCCCTGAGCCCTCTTCTCATTTCTGACCCAGCCATCATCGAACTGCATGTATGCATGCGCGGTCCGCTCAGGCACTTTTTCCGGCTGCTCTGATCCCCGTTTCTGTCCTTCCCTCCAACCCCATCTACTTCCTCACCACTGACCTCGGCCATGTTGCTGATTCCTGCTATTGACCTGAAAGACGGTCGTTGTGTGCGCCTCAAGCAAGGCGATATGAACGAGTCCACCACCTTCGGCGAAGACCCGGCAGCCATGGCGCGGCGCTGGATCGACGCCGGTGCGCGGCGCCTGCATTTGGTCGACTTGAACGGTGCCTTCGCGGGCAAACCGGTCAACGAGACCGCGATCAAGGCCATCCTGCGCGAAGTGAACGGCGAGATTCCCGTGCAGCTGGGCGGCGGCATCCGCGATCTGGACACCATCGAGCGCTACCTCGATGCGGGCCTGAGCTACATCATCATCGGCACGGCCGCTGTCAAAAACCCCGGTTTCTTGCAGGACGCAGCCACCGCGTTTGGCGGCCACATCATCGTGGGCCTTGATGCCAAGGACGGCAAGGTGGCGACCGATGGCTGGAGCAAGCTGACCGGTCACGAAGTGATCGACCTGGCCCGCAAGTTCGAAGGTTATGGTCTGGAAGGCGTGATCTACACCGACATCGGCCGCGACGGCATGCTGACCGGCATCAATATCGAAGCGACGGTGAAGCTGGCGCAGGCACTGAGCATTCCGGTCATCGCCTCGGGCGGCCTGTCCAATATTGCGGACATCGAAGCGCTCTGTGCCGTTGAAAGCGAAGGCGTGGAAGGCGTGATCTGCGGCCGCTCCATCTACACCGGCGATCTGGATTTCACCGCAGGCCAAGCGCGCGCGGACGAGTTGTCTTTGGGCTGAAGCACGAGTCTGCGTCGGCTGACGGTACGAAGCAGCCCTTGGGTCGGTTGTTGATCGGGCCGACTGGGCGCTCTGCTCCGTTCATGTCCCCCGACCCCAGCCTACGGCTGGGGTCTCCTCCTTTACTTCACTTCGCAGAGCACCCAGCCGTCCCGATCCAGCAAGGCCTTGCTACTTCGACGAAAACGCCGAGCGGTCGCACTGACAAGGGGTGTCGGGTGAGTGCTGAAGCGAAGTAAAGGGGGAGGCCTGTGCGCAGCACAGGCCGGAGGACATGAGCGGAAGCATTCGCTCGATGCCCCTTGGCACAAGCTCAACCTTCAACGGCTGCTCCGTGCCGATTCTTGCCAATTCCAAGTTGATCAGACCACCGTCTGCGCCTCACTTCTTTTCTCTCTCTCGCGAAAGCTCGTCATGCTGGCCAAACGCATCATTCCCTGCCTGGACGTGACCGCCGGGCGGGTCGTCAAGGGCATCAACTTCACCGAGCTGCGTGACGCGGGCGATCCGGTGGAGATCGCGGCGCGCTACAACGAGCAGGGCGCCGATGAGCTGACCTTTCTCGACATCACCGCGACCAGCGATGGTCGCGACCTGATCCTGCACATCATCGAGGCCGTGGCCTCGCAGGTCTTCATTCCGCTGACGGTGGGCGGTGGCGTGCGCGAGGTGGCCGATGTGCGGCGCCTGCTCAATGCCGGCGCCGACAAGGTCAGCTTCAATTCCGCCGCCGTGGCGCGGCCCGAGCTGATTCGCGAAGCGTCTGACAAATATGGTGCGCAGTGCATCGTCGTGGCCATCGATGCCAAACGCCGGGCTGATGGCGACGTGCGCGGCCCAGGCTGGGATGTTTACACCCATGGCGGGCGCAAGAACGTGGGCCTCGACGCGGTGCAGTGGGCCAAGCAGATGGCCGAGCTCGGTGCCGGCGAGATCCTGCTGACCAGCATGGACCGCGACGGCACCAAGAGCGGCTTCGACCTGGCGCTGACACGCGCGGTCAGCGACGCGGTCTCGGTGCCGGTGATCGCCTCGGGCGGCGTCGGTTCGCTGGAGGACCTGGCCGATGGCATCACGATCGGCGGTGCCGATGCGGTGCTGGCCGCCAGCATCTTTCACTACGGCCAGCACACGGTCGGCGAGGCCAAGGCCATGCTGGCTGCGCGCGGCATTGCGGTGCGGCAATGAGCGGCGGCCGTCCTCGTTCCAGCGTCGCGGCCAAGGCTGCCGGTGCCGCGCCTGAGAAGCAGGGCGCGCCGCGCATGGCGGCCCGCGAGGTGCGCATCATCGGCGGCCAGTGGAAACGCTCCAAGCTGCCAGTGGCCGACCGGCCGGGTCTGCGGCCAACGCCCGACCGGGTGCGTGAAACCCTGTTCAACTGGCTGGGCCAGGACCTCGACGGCTGGCGTGTGCTCGACGCCTTTGCCGGCAGCGGCGCCCTGGGTTTCGAGGCAGCCTCGCGCGGTGCGACCGAGGTGCTGCTTCTGGAGCGTGACGCCGAACTTGCACGCAGCCTGAATGCCAGCAAAGTTCGCCTCAAGGCCGACACGCTGCGAGTGGAGAGCACCGACGCCCTGGCCTGGATGGCGCGTTGCGCGCCGGCTCACTTCGAGCTGGTGCTCTTGGACCCGCCGTTTCAACAGGACTTGTTCCTGCCGGCCCTGCGCGCGGCCCTGCCGCTGTTGGTGCCCGACGGCCTGGTCTATCTGGAGTCCGGTGAACCCATCGTGGCGCCGGAAGAGCTGGGCCTGGAGGTCTGGCGCTCGGGCAAGGCCGGGGCCGTGCATTTCCAGGTCTTTCGGCGCAAGGGATAATTCCGGCCTTACCCGCCAACGCCATGGTCCAGCCCCTCCGCCGGACCGATTCCATGAGCCGACCTTCGCTGACCGCCGTTTATCCCGGCACTTTCGACCCCCTGACCCTCGGCCATGAGGATCTGCTGCAGCGCGCCTGCCGCATGTTCGACCGGGTCGTGCTGGCTGTGGCGGCCGCTCACCACAAGCGCACCCTGTTCAGCCTGGACGAACGCCTGGCCATGGCGCGTGAGCTGGCTGGGCCGCTGCCGCAAGTCGAGGTGATCGCCTTCAGCGGCCTGCTCAGCGAGTTTGTGCTGGCTCAGGGCGGCCAGGCGGTGGTGCGCGGTGTGCGCTCCAACAGTGATTTTGAATACGAGTTCCAGATGGCCGGCATGAACCGCCACCTGATGCCCGGCGTCGAGACGGTGTTCCTGTCCACCTCGGACGCCTACCAATTCGTCACCGGCACCTTTGTGCGCGAGATTGCGCAGCTGGGCGGCGACGTCAGCAAGTTTGTGTCGCCGCTGGTGCTGGCGCGTTTGCAAGAGCGCTTGGCGCGGAAGGAGGGCTGATTCCATGGCGCTGATGATCACCGACGAATGCATCAACTGCGATGTCTGCGAGCCCGAGTGCCCCAACAACGCCATCTCCATGGGCGAGGAGTACTACCAGATCGCGCACGACAAGTGCACCGAGTGCGTGGGCCATTTCGACGAGCCGCAGTGCGTGCAGCTCTGCCCGGTCGCATGCATCCCGGTCAATCCGGCCCATGTCGAGGACAAGGAAACCTTGATGGCCAAGTACCTGCGCTTGACCGCGGTTTCGACCACGCCGGCGGCTTGATTCAGACCGGGCCGCCCCGCAGCGCCCAGCATTCGCCATAGCGCGGGGGCGCCGGCCACGCGGCGGCGTTTGGGGTGCTGAGCGGCCCTTCTCGCTCCACCCACCGGCGCGCCAAGATCCAGCCGCCATGGCTGATCAGCAGCCCGCCCGCCGGCACCGGCCAGGCAGCAGCGCGCGCCATCAACTGCATCAGGGTTTCGCCGCCGCCCGGCGCATGGCCGGCAAAGTCCTGCATCCAGGGTTCGAAATCGGCGGCGCTCAACTCGCTCCAGGGCCGGCCATCCCAGCGGCCGAAATCCATCTCGGCCAGGGCCGGATCGATGCGATGCCGCCAACCCCAGCGACGCAGCCAGCGGCCGACATCGGCGCAGCGCCGCAGGCCTGAGCTGTGCGCCACATGGGGCAGGCGGTGGCGGCGCGCGAAGCGCTGGATGCGCCGGGCCAGGCGCTTGGCGCGGCGCCGGTGCACCGGCAGATCCGTGCCCGCGCCGATGCAGCGGCCGGCCGCGCCCTCGGGTTTGGGGTGGCGCCAGACCCAGGCATGGGCTGCGACTTGGGCTTCAGCCGGCATGGACCACGGCCAGCAGACACAGCAGCAGACCCAGCTCCACCAGCTGCTGCGTGGCGCCGAGGTTGTCCCCGGTGTAGCCGCCGAGGCGGCGTTTCAGCATGGACCGCATCCACCAGGTCAGGCCCAGGCCGGCCAGGCTGGCGGCGCCGAGCGCCGGCAGCAGGCCGGGCATCAGGGCCAGCATGCCGCCGGCCATGGCCAGCGGCCAGAGCAGTCCCGCGAACACCGTGCCGAGGCTCGCCTCGGTGGCCAGAGGCTTGGCCTTCGCGTGTTCGGCATCGCCGGCATAGGGCAGGGCATGCATCAGCCAGACCGGCGCCAGGCGGGAAGCGCTGTGGGCCCAGATCAGGGCGAGCAGGCCCAGCAAGGGGCTGTGCTCGACCAGGGCCAGCAAGCTGGCGGCCTTGAGCCCCAGCATCAGGATCAGGCCCAGGGCGCCATAGCTGCCGATGCGCGAGTCCTTCATGATGGTGAGGGCCTTCTCGCGGCTGACCGCGCCGCCCAGGCCGTCGCAGCTGTCGGCCCAGCCGTCCTCGTGGAAGCCGCCGGTCAGCCAGATGCTGGCCGCCATGCTCAAGCCCACCGCCACCATGGGCGGCCACAGCCACAGGGCCGCACCCAGTACCGTCGCCGACCAAGCGCCGACCAGCAGGCCCACCGCCGGAAAGTAGCGTCCGCAGGCCTGCAGCCAGGCCGGCTCAAAACCGACCCAGGCGGGTACAGGACAGCGGGTGAAAAACTGCAGGGCGATGAAGAACAGGCGAAGCTCGTGGAGCAGAACAGGCATGCGAGAAGGCGGAGACAGGAGAAGGAGAGCGAGAAAACAGGGGCGGCTGAAAGGCGCAATTCAATCGCGCAAGGGCAGGTCCACGCGGAAGCCCAGGCCAGGTGAGTGCGCCTCGTCCACCACGATCTGGCCGCCCATCTGCTCGCACAGCTTGTGCACGATGTAGAGGCCCAGGCCCGATCCACCGCTGCCGCGGCGGGTGGTGAAGTAGGGCTCGAACATGCGCGCCCGCACCTCGGGCGGCACGCCGCGTCCGTTGTCGCTGAAGTGCAGATGCAGGCGCTCGCCTTGACCGTGCAGGCGGACGCGGATCAGGCGCGGCCGGTCCTCGGGCTGATCCTGAAACGCATGGGTCAGCGCATTGGTGATCAGGTTGGAGACGATTTGCGAGAACTGGCCCGGCACGAGGGTGGCGTGCAGATGCTCGGGTGTGTCCAGCTCGGCGCGGGTCTGGGCAGCGCGCAGCACTGGGTTGTGCGCCTTGACGATGCCGCTCAGATAGGGGCTCAAGTCCACATGCATTTCAGCGGCACTGGCCTGGTCCACCGCCAGGGTCTTGAAATTGCTGATCAGGTCGGCCGCGCGGGCCAAGTTGTTGTTGACCAGGCGCGCACCGTCTTCAAGCTGGCTGGCCAGGGCCTGCAGCTCGCTGCGGCTGACCTTGTCACCGCTGAGTTTGCGCGTCAGGCTGCGGGCGAACTCTTCCATGCCCGAAGCGGCGGTGACGGCGATGCCGATCGGCGTGTTGATCTCATGCGCTACGCCGGCGACGAGGTTGCCGAGTGCAGCCAGCTGCTCCTGCTCCAGCAGGCGCTCAGTGGCCAGTTTCAGCTCTTGCTGCAGGCGTAGCAGCTCTTGCTGCTGAGTTTCGCCCGGGCCGGTGGGAACCGAGGCATTCACGTCGGAGGGAGTCAGGCTGCTCATGGCGGCCTCAGGAATCCGGATAGCGGACGTAGATGTCCTTGACGGCCGGAAGGTTGGCCATCAGCTTGGCCACCAGATCGGGGTCGAACTGCTGGCCGGCCTGCTCCTGTACATAGGCCAGCGCCTCCTCGAAGTTCCAGCTTTCCTTGTAGCAGCGGCGGCTGACCAGGGCGTCCAGCACATCGGCCAGGGCGACGATGCGGCCGGCGATGTGGATCTGCTCGCCAAGCAGGCCGCGCGGGTAACCCTGGCCGTCCCAGCGCTCATGGTGCTCGTGGGCAATGATGGCGCCCAGCTGCAGGATGCGCTTGTCCGATTTGCTCAGCAGCTCGAAGCCGATGCGGGAGTGGGTCTTCATGACCTCCCACTCTTCGGCGTCCAGCTTGCCGGGCTTGTTGAGCACGCGGTCGGGGATGCCGATCTTGCCCACATCGTGCAAGGGCGCGGCCTGGCGCATGAACTCGATTTCGCTGCTGCGCATGCCCGAGAGATCGGCCAGCAAGGCGGCCAGCTCGCCGACGCGGCGCACATGGGCGCCGGTTTCCTTGCTGCGGCGTTCGACCGCCTCGCCGATGATGTAGACGGTGGAGCGCTGGGTGTCCTGGATCTCCTCGCGCAGCAACAAGGCTTCGTAGGTGATGGCGACATTGGCGCAGAAGATCTCCAGCAGCTCGCGCGACTGCGCATCCACCGGCTCGGAGAAGGTCATGTAGAGCAGGGTCTCGTTGCCACTGCTGCTGCGGTAGTAACCGACAAAATGGTGGGCGTCAAAGGAGCTGATCTGGTCGTCCAGCGCCCGGTCCAGGGCCAACTTCACCTCGGCCGGCAGATTGCCGATTTCCTCGTCCACCAGCAGGCGCGAGTATTCGGTGGTGGCGGCCAGGACCTTGAGCCGGCCTTCGATGTGCGAGGCCGCGTAGGCCGCCACCCGGCTGGCGCACAAACCCTGTGCTTCATAACCGAGCAAATGGGCGGCTTGCTCCAGCACGGCCGAGGCAAAGCGTCGCAGATTGTGTGAGTCGTAGATGCGAGTGATGGCGTCGATCGAGCGGCGCAGGGCCAGGCGCGATTGCTCGATGATCATGATGTCGCGGTAGCTGCGCAGCGCCGCGTAGAAGACCGTGATCAGCTTGCGCTTGGTTAGCTCGGTCTTTTCCTTGTAGTCGTTGATGTCATAGCTCTTGATGACATGCTCTTCGGGCGCCTGGCCGGGCTGGCCGGTGCGCAGCACGATGCGCACATGGTGGTTGTCCAACTCTTCGCGGATGTAGCGGGCCAGGTCCAGGCCGGCGTGTTCGGACTCCATCACCACATCGAGCAGGATCAGAGCGATGTCGCGCCGCGTCTGCAGCAGTTCGCGCGCCTCGGCGCCGCTGTAGGCATCCAGGAATTGCAGGCGGCGGCCGCTGAACTCGAAATCGGCCATGACCAGCTGGGTGACTTGGTGCACCGCCACATCGTCGTCGACGATCATCACCACCCAGGGCTCCAGCGGCTTGGGGGCGTTGCCGTCGGTATCCAGCTCGGGGCTCTCGTCAGCAAAAACCAAATCCGTCATGGCGCGTGTCCTGGTGCAGCGTGGCTGGCCTGATTATGGCCACTGCGGCCCTCAAGTAAACAGGACTTTGGCTAGGGATATCAGCGCTGTTCGCTGACTCCGGCCGAGGCAAAGCTTGCCATGTCCGCCAGAATCTTGCAGGCGGACTCCAGCAGCGGCCAGGCCAGGGCCGCGCCCGAGCCCTCGCCCAGGCGCAGGCCCAGGTCGAGCAGGGGTTCGGCCTGCAGAGCTTCCAGCATCAGGCGATGGCCGTTTTCATTGGAGCGGTGGGCAAAAATGCAACGCTCCAGCACGGCCGGCTGCAGGCGTGCGGCCACCAGCACCGCGCTGCTGGCGATAAAGCCGTCGACGACGATGACCCGGCGCTCCAGCGCCGCCTGCAGCACCGCACCCACCATCATGGCGATCTCGAAGCCCCCGAAGGCCGCCAGGGCCTGGAGTGGCGCTTGGGCCTCGGCATGCAGGTCCAGCACCTCTTGCAGCACCGCCACCTTGCGCGCCAGGGCGGCGTCGTCAAGACCTGTCCCCCGGCCGGTGCAGTCGGCCACCGGCAGGCCTTGCAGCCGGGCCAGCAGCAGGGCGGCACTCGAAGTGTTGCCAATGCCCATCTCGCCCAGCAGCAGGGCATTGCCCGGCTTGCTGCGCAAGAGGTTCTTGCCGGCGGCGATGGCGGTGGCGCATTGGTCGATGCTCATGGCCGCTTCGGCCGAGGCGTCCCGTGTGCCGTGGGCGATCTTGGCGATGATCAGGCCTTCGCGCGGCGCAAAGTCGTGGGCCACGCCGGCGTCGACCACGCTCAGGGCCAGGCCGTGCTGGCGCGCCAGCACGCTGATGGCGGCACCACCAGCCAGGAAGTTCTCGACCATCTGCCAGGTCACATCGCTGGGGTAGGCCGACACGCCGCGTCGCGCCAGGCCGTGGTCGCCGGCGAACACCATCATCTGCGGGCTTTTGAGCTGCGGCGTCTCGCTGCCCAGGATCAGGCCCAGGCGCAGCATCAGGGTTTCCAACTGGCCCAGGGCACCCAAGGGCTTGGTCTTGCCGTCGATGCGGGCCTGCAGAGCGGTGGCGAGGGTCAGGTCTTGCAGGGAGGCGATGTCGGGGATCAGGTGCTCGGCCATGGTCATGGATTTTCTGTGGGGTCTTGAAACAGGGATTGCAGGGCGGCTTGCACCTGGCGGGCGCCGCGTTCAATGGCCGTGGGGCCGGGGGCCAGGATGTCGGCCGATTTGATTTCGATCAGGCGTGCGCCCAGGGCGGCGAAGCCAGGCCGGGCCAGCACCTTGTCGGGCACGAAGCGCTTGCCGCACCAGCTGCCCAGAATCAGCTCGGGCCGACGGGCCAGCACCTCCTCGGGGCTGACGATGCGGTCGCGCGCCAGGCTGGCGCGGGCGCGGTCGGCGAACACATCCTCGCCGCCGGCCAGTTCGATGATCTCGCTGACCCAGCCTATGCCCATGATCAGCGGCTCGTCCCATTCCTCGGAGCAGACGCGCGGCCGGCGCGGCAGCTGGCGGCCAATGGCAGCAATCTCATCCTGCGTGGCTTCCAGACTGGCGCAGAGCTGCTCGGCTTGGGGCTCGTGGCCGACCAGGGCGCCGAGGGCGCGCACCATGGCGTGGATGCCGGCCAGATCGCGGTGGTCGAAACTGAGCGTGGTCAGGCCGGCGGCCTCGCATTCCGCCAGCAGCGGTTTTTGCAGATCCGAAAAGCCGATCACCAGATCCGGCTGAACGGCCTGGATCTTCTCCAGCTTCATGGTGGTGAAGCCGCTGATCTTGGGCTTCTCTTGGCGCGCCTCGGGCGGGTAGACGGTGTAGCCGGAAATGCCGGCGATGCGCGCTTGCGCACCGAGGCGGTAGAGCGTGTCCACGGCCTCGGTGGACAGACAGGCGATGCGTTCGGGGTGGCTCATGGCGCAGACCTGTCTTGGAGCAGGCCCATCAAGGCGCCGGGCTCGAAATGCTGTTCGATGTAGTCGGCCAGGCCGTCGAAGACTGCATCCAGTCCGGGCAGGCTCTGGCCGAAGAGGGCGCGCAAGACCGTGTCCTGCTCGAACAGACCGTGGGCGTAGAGGCCCAGCACCGAACCTTCGCGCCAGCCAATGGCCTCGCCCGCCTCGTTGCGCAAGGCCACCTGGGCCGGCGCTAGGCTGGGGTGCTGGACGGTGCGGCCGTGGTGGATCTCGTAGCCGCCGGCGGCCACGCCGCTCAGTGGGGCCCATGGCCCTTCGAGCTCGGCAAAGCGCAGATCGCAGGGCCGCAAGAGCTTGTCGCGTTCGAACTGCGTGACCAAGGGCAGCAGGCCCAGGCCCGGCGCATTGCCGTCCAGGCCATGCGGGTCGAGCAGGCTTTCGCCCAGCATCTGCAGGCCGCCGCAGATGCCCAGCACCGGCTTGCTGGCGGCGGCATGCTGGGCGATGGGCAGGTCCAGGCCCTGGGCGCGCAACCAGGCCAGATCGGCCGCCACCGCCTTGGAGCCGGGCAGGATGATCCAGTCGGCGCCCTCCAGCTCGGCCGGGCTGCGCGCCCAGTTCAGGCCCACGCCGGGCAGGCTGCGCAGGGGCTGGAATTCGTCGAGATTGGACAGGCGCGGGTAGGCGATGACGGCGATGCGAAGGCGTGCCTGGCCGCTGCCGGTGGGGCGGTCGTCATAGATTCCATCCTCTTCCGGCAGGCCGTGGCCGCGCCACATGGGCAGCACGGCCATCGTGGGCACGCCGGTCAGCGCCTGCAACTGCTCCGGCCCCGGGGCCAGCAGGCGGGCATCGCCACGGAAACGGTTCAGCACAAAGCCTCGGATCAGCGCGCTTTCATGCGCGGGCAGCAGTTGGTGGGTGCCGTAGAGGTGGGCAAAGGCGCCGCCGCGGTCGATGTCGGTCACCAGCAGGCAGGCGGCGTTCACCTCCAGTGCGGTGCGCATGTTCACGTAGTCGCTGCTGTGCAGATTGATCTCGGCCGGCGAGCCCGCGCCCTCGATCACCACCACATCGTTCTCGGCCATCAGCTCGTGCAGGGGCGGCCGGGCGCGCAGCCAGAGCTGCTCGCTGCGTTCGCGCCAGGGCCATTCGGTCAGCACCGGGTCCACCTCGCCGAGCACGATGACCTGGGATTTCGTGTCCGCCTCGGGCTTGAGCAGCACCGGGTTCATGCGCACCTCGGGCGTGCGCCGCGCGGCCAGGGCCTGGAAGTACTGGGCGCTGCCGATCTCGCCCAGGCGGCCGTTCAGGCCGGGTACCACCCGGGCGTTGTTGCTCATGTTCTGGGCTTTGTAGGGTGCGACCTTCAGCCCCTGGCGGGCGTAGTAGCGGCATAGGGCCGTGGCCAGCCAGCTCTTGCCTGCGCCGCTGGTGGTGCCCAGCACCATCACCGCCTTGGCGGCTTTTTGTTGTTGTTCTTTTTGGGGCGTCATTGCGGGAGGTCCTTGATCGCTTGGTGCAGGGCGGCCTGAGCGCTGGGCGGCTGGGTCGAGACGCGCAGCCAGCCCGGCAGGCCGAAGCTGCGGGCATCGCGCAGCTTGATGCCGCGCTGGCGCAGCGCGCGCAGCAGGCTGTCGCTGTCCTGCGTGGGCCGGGTCAGCCAGAAATTGCTGCAGCTGTTGGTCTCATCCTGTTGCCAGCCCAGCTCGGCCAGCAGCGCGCGCTGATCCTGCCGCCATTCGCGCAGCTGGGCTCTGACCTGGCTCAGATAGCGCTCAGTTTCCGGCTTGCACCAAGCCTGCAGCAGGGCGCAGCCCTCGCTGGCCAGCACCCAGCTGGGCGCCAGCTGCAGGGCGAGCTCATGAAGCGGGCAGGCCGCCGGAGCGATCAGGTAGGCGGCGCGCACGCCGGTCAGGCCCAGGGCCTTGTTGGGGCAGACCAGGCGCCAGGCTCGCTCGGCCAGGTCGGCGGGCAGGGCGCAGGCGCCGTCCAGGCGCAAGGGCTCGTAAGCCTGGTCCACGGCCAGGATGGAGGCGCTGTCTTGCAAGGCCAGGTCCAGCACCATCCACTCGTCGAGGCTGAAGCTTGCGCCCGTCGGGTTGCAGGGGTCGCAGACCCAGACCAGGGCCGGCGCAGCGCAGGGCAAGCCGTCTTCTTGCCGGCCCAGGCCCTGGACCAAATCCTGGCTCGCTGCATAACGGTGCACCTGCAGACCCAGGGCCAGGGCTGCGGCCTCGTAGTCGGCAAAGCCGGGGCTGGGCAGCCAGACATGGCGCAGGCCGGCGCGCAGGGCCGCCAGGCTCAGGCGCCGGATCGCCTCGGCCCCGCCCGAGGCCGGCAGCACGCGTTCGCCGTCTTCCAGGCCGTGCGCCGCAGCCAGGCGCTGGCGCAGGGCGCAGTACTGCGGATCGGGGTAGCGGCTGCGGTCGGCATCCAGCACCGCCTGCCAGAGCGTCGGCGGCGGGCCCAGGGGGCTGGCATTGCTGGAGAAATCATGGCGCGGCGTCGGGCCGCTGTCGGCGCCGCCATGCTCGGGGATGAAAGGGAGCGCGGCGCTCATGACAAGCCGCCACGCAGCCAGGCCGCGCCAAGTGCCAGCAGGCCTGCGTTGAGCAGGAGGCTCCAGCGCGCCAGGCCCAGGGCCGGCGCCAGATCGCCACGCTGCGGCGCGCGCCCTGCAGGGTTGAGGCGGTAGACCCCGGGCTTGCCCAGGCTCAGGCCCAGGCGCAGGGCCAGGGCCGCCATGGGCCAACCGCTGTTGGGCGAGGGCGTGCGGCGTGCCTGACTGAGGAGTGCCAGCCACAGCTTGGGCCGGCCGAGCAGCATACCGAGGGCCGTCAGGCGTGCGGGAATCCAGGACAGGGCATCGTCGGCGCGTGCCGCCCATTTGCCCGACCATTCGCGCCGGTCGCGGTAGCCCCACATGGCATCGGCCGTGTTGGCAAAGCGGTAGAGCGCCGCGCCGGGCAGGCCGGCGATCATGGCCCAGAACAGGGGCGCCACCACCGAGTCATTGAGGTTCTCGGCCAGGGTTTCCAGCGCGGCCTCGCGCACCTCGGCCTCGCTCAGCTGGGTGGTGTCGCGGCTGACCAATCGCGCCAGCCGCGCCCGCCCGGCCGGCAGCGACTCGGCCAGGGCCGCCTCGACGGCCGCCACCTCTTCGCGCAGCATGCGCCAGGCCAGCAAGGGCTTGAGCAAGAGGCCCAGCAGGGCGGCGGCCAGCAGCAGGCGCGTGCCGCTCTGCCAGGCTTGCAGCTGCGTGATCAGCAGCGTCTCCAGCCCGGCAGCGAGGGCGATGCAGGCCGCCCCGCCCAAGCACCAGGCCAAGGCGCCGCCGACAAAAGCCAGGCCCGCCGGCTGCCGTGCCAGCACTTCCGTGAACAGGCCCAGGTACTTGCCCATGGCCACCACCGGATGCGCCCACAGCGGCGGTTCGCCGCAGAGGCGATCGATCGCCAGGGCGAAGGCAAACGCCAGCGGCAGCAGCCAGGCCATGTTGGTGGTCATTTTGTCCTTCTTGTTGGACGCTCCGCTTGCAAGCGGGGCGCTCTTCGGCAGGCGTCGGTCCAGCCGCAGGGCTGGCCCTCGGTCCTGCCTCAGTCCTCGATGCCTCTTTGCGCCGGCACTCCCGCCTTGAAGTGGTGCTTGACCAGCGTCATCTCGGTCACGGTGTCGGCCAGCTCGATCAGCTCGTCCGGCGCGTTACGTCCGGTCAGCACCACATGGACATGGGCCGGCCGTTCGCGCAGGGCTTGCAGCACCGGCTCCAGCGGCAGCCAGCCGTAGCGCAGCGGGTACATGATCTCGTCCAGCACGACCAGGAAATGCTCGCCCGCGGCTATTGCTGCGGCGGCGCGCGCCCAGCCATCGCGGGCCAGCTGGGCGCTGTGCTCCAGGTCGCGGCTCTTCCAGCTGAAGCCATCGCCCAGGCCTTCGATGGGCACACCGAGCTGCTCGAACAGGCGGTGCTCGCCAAAGCGGGCGCTGGGCACTTTCATGAACTGGTAGATCTTGACCGCCTTGCCGCGGCCGTGGGCGCGCAGGGCCAGGCCGAAGGCGGCCGTGCTCTTGCCCTTGCCGTCGCCGGTGTGGACGAGGATCAGGCCGCGGCGCTCGGCCGTGGGGATGACGCGTTCGCGGTCAACAGGGGGCGCAATGATGTCCATGCTCAGCGTGGGCCGGTGGCCGATGAGAAGAAGGCAGCCACGGCCGCCGGATTGGAGGGGAAGTAATGGTGCACATAGCTGGCGCGCAGCGAACCTTGTGCGTACAGGGCTTCGGCCGTGCGGCTGCCGGTCTTGGCATTGGGGTTGCTGGCCATGGCTGTTGGAGCCAGCGCGGTGTCCATCGTCGAGTGATGAAAACTGTGGCCGCGCAGCGGGCCCTCGGGCCAATCCAGGGCTTGCAGGCCGAGCGCGGCCAGTCGCTTTTGCATGCGCGCCTGCCCGGGCATCAGGCCGGCCATGGGATGCACCTGGCCCTCGGCATCGGCCAGGCTGTCGAGCAGACAGAGCATGCCGCCACATTCGGCCAGCAGGGGCTTGGCCTTCGCCAAGTGCTGGCGCAGCGAGGCGAAGAAGCTCGGGTGGGCGGCCAGGGCGGGCGCGTGCAGCTCGGGGTAGCCACCGGGCAGCCAGAGTGCATCGCAGTCGGGCAAGACCTGACCCTGTAGCGGCGAGAAGGTGATCACGTCGGCGCCAAGTGCACGCAGACAGTCCAGATTGGCCGGGTAGATGAAGGAGAAGCAGGCGTCTTGCGCGACAGCGATGCGCCGGCCAGCCAGGGCTTGCGGCGACACCTCGCTCGCGGGCCAGAGGGGTTCTTGCAGATCGAAGCGCACCCGCGGCCATTCGAACTCGTGGCGCAGGGCATCGCCCCAGGCCTGGCCCCAAGCGTCCAGTTGGCTGTCCAGCTCGGGCAGCTCCATGGCCTGGACCAGGCCCAGGTGGCGCTCGGGCAGACTCAGCTCTGGCTTGCGCAACAGGGCGGCGGCCAGGGGCAGATCGTCCGGCAGGCCTTGCGCCACCATCTGGCCATGGCCGGGGCTGCCCACGCGGTTGGCCACCACGCCGCAAAGCTTGATGTCGCTGCGGTAGCGCTGCAAGCCGGTGGCCAGGGCGGCAAAGGTCTGGGCCATGGCCGAGGCATCGATCACGGCCAGCACCGGCAGGCCGAAGGCGGCGGCCAGATCGGCGCTGCTCGGGTCGCCGTCGAACAAGCCCATCACACCCTCGACCAGGATCAGGTCGGCCTCAGCCGCCGCCTGGGCCAGCAAGGCGCGGCAATGGGCCAGGCCGCCCATGAACAGGTCCAGCTGGTAGACCGGATGGCCGCTCGCGCGCTCCAGCACCATGGGGTCAAGGTAGTCCGGCCCGGTCTTGAACACGCGCACGCGCTGACCCTGGCTGCGGTGCCAGCGGGCGATGGCCGCGGTGACGCTGGTCTTGCCCGAGCCCGAGGAGGGCGCGCTGATCAGCACGGCGGGGCAGAGGCGTTCTTGTGCTGGCATGGGCGAACGGTTTCTTGTGCTCATTCCGCGCTGCGTTTCAGCGGCAGCACATTGCTGGCGGGTGAGACCGATGCGGCAGTCGTGGCCCGGCGTGCCGAGGGCGCGGCCGGCAAGGCCAGCCACTGGCCTTGCACTTCGACCAGATGCAGTCGTTCATCGAAGACTTGTTGCAGAGCCGCACGGGTGTCGGCCCGCTCGGGCGAGCCCTGGCAGCGGATGCGGCCGGCCTGCATGACGACCAGGCTGTCTGCTTGCAAGGCCATGTTCAGCTCGTGCAGGACGCTGACCACGGCCACGCCCGAGGCAGCCAGGCCGCGCACCAGCTCCAGCCAGTCGGCCTGGTGCGGCGGGTCGAGATGGGCCAGCGGTTCGTCCATCAGCAACACCTGAGCCTGAACCGCCAGCGCGCGAGCCAGCAACACGCGCTGGCGCTCGCCGCCCGAGAGGCGACCCAGCGGGCGTTCGCGCCAGTCCCAGCTCTGGGTCTGCTGCATGGCTTGCAGCACGGCCGCATGGTCGGCACTGCTGGGCGGCGCCAGCCAGGCCTGGTGCGGCAGGCGGCCCAGCATCACCACCTCGTAGGCCGTCAGCACATCCGAGCTGCTCTCGTTCTGACCCAGCCAGGCCAGGGCGCGGGCGCGGTCGCGGGCCGGCCAGTCCGCCCAGTCGCGGCCCAGCAGCTGCAACTGGCCCTGCATCGGCAGCAGGCCGGCGATGGCGCGCAGCAAGGTCGATTTGCCGGCGCCGTTGGGCCCGACGATGGCGGTCCATTGGCCCGGCTGCAGCGCCAGACCCAGTTCATGAAGAATCGTCTGCCCTTGCAGCTGCAGGCTTTGGACTTGCGTCTGGAGTGCCGGTGAATGTGGCGTTATTGACTTCATGCCCGGTTCTCCAGCAGGGGTTTGCGATGCATCAGCCAGAGCAGGTAGGCGCCGCCCAGTACGGTGGTGACCACGCCGACCGGAAGCTCTTGCGGCGCCACCAGCCAGCGCGCCAGGATGTCGGCCGCCAGCAGCAGGGCGCCGCCGGTCAGGGCCGAGAGCAGGAGCAGCCAGCTGTGGGTGCAGTGCAGGCGGCTGCGCACCAGGTGGGGCGCGACCAGACCGACAAAGGCGATCAGCCCGGCTTGCGCCACGGCCGCGCCGGTGGCCAGGGCCAGCACGGCAATCAGGATCAGGCGGATGGTGGGCAAGCGCACGCCCAGCGATGCGGCGGTCGATTCACCGAGCGTCATGGCATCGAGCGCACGGCTGCTACCCAAGGCCGTCAGCAGGCAGACGGCCAGCAGCGGCGCCATGATGAGCACGCTGTTCCAGCCCAGAAAGCCAGTCGAGCCCATGACGAAGGCCTGCATGGGTCGCATGATGTCGGGCGCCATCAGAATCATCAGCGTGGTCGCCGAGCCCAGGACCACGCCGACGATTACGCCGGCCAGCAGCAAGCGCATGGTCTGTTCGACGCCACGGGCCAGGATCAAAGTCAGCAGCACGGCGCCCACCGCGCCCAGAAAAGCCGCGCCGGTCAGGCCCATGCGCAGCCACAGCGAGGCGGCCGCAGGCGAGGTGCCGGCCAACACCAGCAGCAAGGCCACACCGAGGCCGGCGCCGGAGGAGGCGCCGAGCAAATAGGGGTCGGCCAAGGCATTGCGGAACAGGCCTTGTGCCACCGCGCCGGCCAAGCCCAGCAGGCCGCCGGCCACCCAGGCACCGACCGAGCGCGGCAGGCGGATCTGCCAGAGGATCTGCTCTTGCACCGGTTCGCTGCTGTCCAGCCAACTCCAGCTGAAACCGGTGCTGCCCACCGCCACACCCAGCATCACCAGCAGGCTGCTGAGCAGGGCCAGGGCCAAGAGCAGGACCAGCGGCTTGTGGTGGCTTGGGATCAGCATCATGGCTTCGCTGCGGGCGCCAGGCTGCGCAGGCAGCGTGCCATCCATCCGGCGGCCTCGCCCATGCGCGGGCCGGGGCGGCTGATCACCTCGGCCTCCTCCTTGGGGAAGATGCAGAGCTGCTTGTTGCGCAGGGCCCGGATACCGGCCCAGCCCGGACGGCCTGGCAGGCTGGCGCCGCTGCGCTGCGACACCATGATGATCTGCGGATCGGCCCGCACAATGAATTCGGGGTTGAGCTTGGGGAAGGGCCCCAGTTCCTTACCGACGATGTTCTTCACGCCCAAGCGCGTCAGCGTTTCGCCGATGAAGGACGACTCGCCGGCGGCGTAGGGCGCACTGTCGATTTCGTAATAAATGGTCTGGCCTTTGACCGAGGCCGGCACGCTGGCCGCCGCCTGATGGACGGCCGCGTCGATCTGCTGCCAGACCTTCTGCGGCTCCGCCACGCCCAGCAGCTCGCCGATCTTGCCCAGCACGCGGCGCACATCCTCGTGGCTGCGTGTCTCCAGCACCAACAGCTTGATGCCCAGGCTGGCCAGACGGTCCTGCACCCGGGAGGATGCGGACAGGATGACCACATCGGGTTTGAGTGCGACGATGGTCTCGATCTGTGTGTCATCGAGGCCGCCCAGCTTGGGAAGGGCGTTCACCGAGGCCGGGTGGTTGGAATAGCGGTCCACGCCGACCAGGCGATCGCAGGCACCCAGAGCGCAGACGGTCTCGGTCAAGGAGGGCAGCAGGCTGATGATGCGGCGCGGCGGTTCGCTGAGCTGCATGGTGTTGCCGGCGTCGTCGCTGAGCTTGATCGGCGCGGCTTGGGCACTGGCTGATATCAGCGATAGCAGAAGCAGCATTAGCAAAGCGGGCAGCAGGCGCGGGTGCGTGATCTTCATGCGGGTTCTCCTCCACTTCTTCCTTGTTCGATCGGCCGCGTCCAGGCCTGGCCGGCGACCATCAGGGTCAGGTCTTGACAGCGGCGTGCCACGGCCTGGTTGAGTCGGCCCAGTTCGTCGACGAAGTCGCGCACCTCGGGCCCCAAGGGCGAGATGCCCCAGCCGACCTCGTTGGAGACGAAGATCACCGGCGAAGCCAGACCGGGCAGGCAGTCGAGCAGCGCGGCCTGTTCTGCGGCCCAGCCGGCGCGGTCGGGCCGGCCGTCCATGGGCATCAGCCAGTTGGTCAGCCACAGGGTCAGGCAGTCCACCAGCAGCAGCCGGCCCGGCGCGCTCTGGGCGCGCAGGGCCCGGCTCAGCGACATTGGCACCTCGACCGTGGTAAAGCCGGTCGGGCGATCCGCCTGGTGGCGGGCGATGCGCTGGCGCATCTCCTCGTCCCAGGCCAAGGCCGTGGCCAGCACGCAGACCTCATGGGCGGGCGAGGCCGCCTGCCAGCGCAGGGCCAGCTCTTCAGCGTGGCGGCTCTTGCCGCTGCGTTGGCCACCGACGATGAGCTGGTGCTGCGCTGTCATGGGCCTGCGTCCGGCGGAGTGGACCTTACAGCGCAGCCGGGCTGTAGCGCAGGCCGACGAAGACCGTGCGCGGTGCCTGGGCGTAGCCGCCTGCTGTGTGGTAGCTGCGGTTGAAGGCATTGTCCAGATTCAGCTGCAGGCGCAGTTCGCGCGTCAGGCTGTACTGGGCGTCGAGGTTGAGCAAGGCATAGCCCGCCAGCGGCTTGGTGTTGGCGGCGTTGTCATAGCGCTGACCCGAGCTCTGCACGGCCGCGCCCAACTTCCAGTTCGCCACCGTGGTGTCGGCACGCAATGTGCCATACATGCGCGCACGGCGGGCCAGCAGCTTGCTGGTGCTCATGTCCTTGGGGGCTTGCAGGTCCATGGTGCTGGAGAGGCGAATGCCGGCGATCTCGGTGCTGCCCTGCAGGCTCAGGCCTTGCAAACGGGCCGAGGCCACGTTCTGGTAGCAGCCGCCCTTGTTGATGCAGCTGCCGGCCGCGCCGTAGATGATCAGGTCGCGGATGCGGTTGCGGTAGGCGGTGACCGAAAACTCGCTGCGCTCATTGCCGTACTTCAGTCCGAATTCGAAGTTACGACCATGTTCGGCATCGAGCGGCTTGACGCCGGGCTTGCTCAGATCGGGGCCGTAGATGCTGCCGCGCTGGAACAAGGTCGGCGCGCGGAACGCGGTGCCGATGGAGCTGACCAGACGCAGGCCCGGGGCGATCACATAGCCGGCCGCGACCGTGCCGGTGTTGACGCCACCGAACTGGCTGTCGTCGTCATGGCGGCCATGCAGCTGCAGGCTCAGCGCGTCCTGGCTCCACAGCCAGCCCAGGGCCAAAGCATTCTGGTGGCGCTTGTCGACCTTGTCTGCGGTCAGCAGGTTCGGATTCTCCAGACGGTCTTCGCGGCGCTCGACGATGAAGTTGAGCTGCTGACCCTTGCTGATCTCGTAGCTGCCGTTGAGGCTGATATTGCGCAGCCGAGTCTCGGTCTGGTAGATCGAGGGTTTGGTCTCGTACTGCTCGTTCGACTGGCCCAGGCTCAGCTGGGTTTGCAGGGCCGGCACCCACTGTGCGCTCCAGCTCAGTTGGGCAACGCGGGTGTCCTGGATGCTGTGGTCGTCGTTGTTGGGCGTGTTCTTGGAACCATCGTACTGAGCATCAGCGTGACTGCTGAGCGCCAGCGCTTCCAGACGGTGCGCCGGATTCAGCTGCAGGCCGACTCGGGCCTTGAGGTTGTGGTTCTTCCAGCCGTCGCGGTCGGCGATATAGCTGAAGCTGCTGGGTGAGTCGATGGTGCTGTTGAAGCCGTCGCTACGCTCGGTCGCTGCGCTTAGGGCGAAGTCCAGCAGACCCGAGCTTCCGGTGAGGCCGGCGTCGAGCTTGCGGGTGCCGAGATTGCCCAGACCGACGCCCAGCTCGGCCTGCAGGCGCGGGCCGCCCTTGCGGGTGAAGATCTGCACCACGCCGCCGACGGCGTCCGAGCCGTAGATGGCGCTGGCCGGGCCTTTCAGCACTTCCACGCGTTCAATCTGGGACAGCGGGATGCCTTGCCAGGCCGTGCCGCCGCTGGCCTGGGAATCGACGCGCACGCCGTCCACCAGCACCACGGTGTGGCGGGTTTCAGCGCCGCGCAGATAGAGCGAGGTGCTGGTGCCGGGGCCGCCATTGCGTACCATCTCCACGCAGCCGCTGTTGCGCAGCAGATCGGCCAGGCCGCCGAAGGCCTGGCGTTCGATGTCGGCGCGGTTCAGCACGGTCAGGTCGGCCAGGACTTCGCTCAGGCGAATCGGTGAACGGGTGGCCGTGACCACCACCGAATCGAGTTTGTTCGGGCCAGGGCCCTGCGCTAGGGCATCGCCCTGGACGGCCACTGCGATCAGGGCTAGGGCAAAGGGCAGCGTACGCGCGCGGACCGTGGAGGAGGGGATGGAAGCGGGCAGGGACGCGCGCGCCTGAGTGCGGGCCTGGGGCCGGACAGAAGAGGTCATGTGAACGAGAAACAAGCAAGACTGCCAGGCACCAGCTCACCCGCTGAGCGCCTGTTGAACGATGTGCTGCGGCGCCAGCCCGGTTCGGGCAAGGGCACGCGGCGCACCACGTTGTTGGCCGGTATCCGGGCTGGTGAACATGGCCTGCTGTGTCCTTCCCAATGCCGGCAGGCATCAGTGGATTGTTGACAGAGGCTGAGGTTCAAGCGCACGCCGGAAGGCGCGACCGAACTTCGTTCACTTACCGTTGCGGGGACAGCTCAGGTTGGGCATGGCTCCGTGGGAGCGCGGCCTTTCTGATTCCCGTTTAACTGCACAGACATGAATGCCTGCACGAGCACCAACGGCGGGATTCTAGCTTGCTGCAGAGGCGGGCTTGGCGGCTTTGCCTGGCTGGCTCACCTTCGGCGCCTTGGGTGTCTTCGGCGGCTTGGGGTCTTTGGGTGTTTTGGGCGGCGTCGGGACCTGCGCCTGCTTGCTGGGGGCGGCGGCTGCTGCGGGAGGCTGGCCTCGGCCATGGATGGCGATGGCAGGAGCCGCGCGGCGCCGGGCTTCGGCCTCTTGCTGCTGGCGCTGCACTTCGAGCTCGCGGGCCCGCCTTGCGTCCTGCTGTGCGAGTTCTTGGGCAGCGCGGCGGTCGGCTGCACTGGGCTGGTCGAAGCTGAGGGATTGAGGCGCCTTGTCGCCCGCCTCGGGGCAAGGGGCATCGCGCAGGTCTCGCCCATCCGGGCCGCAGCGGTAGATCGTTGTGCTGCGTGTCTGGCTCTGCGCCATGACTGCGCTGCTGAGCGGCAGCGCCAGGACCGCAGCCAGGGCCGCTGCGGTGAGGTGACCGAAGGGGCGGGGCTGCGGGGTGCTGTGCATGATCAGCTCACTTTCAGATCCGTTGGAGCGGGAGCGATGCTGGGCGCGGCATCAGCATCTGGCTTGTTGACCGGCTTGGGTGGCTTGGGCCGTGGCGGCTTGGCGTGGATCTTGGCCAGTGCCTTGTCCATCTGCCCGCTCAGCATCAGCTCGACGGCGTCCATGGATTTGGCAATGCAGTCCTGCAGCAGTTCGCGCTCCGACAGCGGAGGCTTGCGCAGCACATAGCCGGCCACCTCGCCCTTGTGGCCCGGGTGACCGATGCCCAGGCGCAGGCGCCAGAAGTTGGCCGAGCCCAGCTGGGCCTGCATGTCCTTCAAGCCGTTGTGGCCGCCGTTGCCACCGCCTTGCTTGAACTTCATCTCGCCGGGCAGCAGATCGAGCTCGTCGTGAATCGCCAGGATCTGCTCGGGCTCGATCTTGAAGAAGCGGGCCAGCGCCGCCACCGACTTGCCCGAGAGGTTCATATAGGTCATGGGCTGCAGCAGCCAGACCGGGCCGTCGCTGCCGGGCGCGTTGTTCACGCGTGCGCACAGGCCGTAGTAATTGCGTTCGGGCTGCAGGGTGGTGCCCAGCTTGCGCGCCAGCGCATCGGTCCACCAGAAACCGGCGTTATGGCGCGTGTCTTCGTACTCGGCGCCCGGGTTGCCCAGGCCAACAAAGAGTCGGATGCTCATGCGGAAGATTATGGCCTTGTGGCTGTCGGTCTTGGAGCTGTGGCGGCTCCGGCCTCAAGCCTTGAGATGAAACAAAAAAGGCCCCGCAGAGCAGGGCCTTCTTCTTGATGCCGATGCCTCGCGTGAGCAGGGTAAATCGGCAGGGCAGTGCGGGAAGAAAAGAAGAATTACTTCTTCTTCTTCTTCTTGCCGTCGTCGGCCGGAGCGGCAGCTGCGGCCACCACGACTTCAACCACGGGCTCCACCGGCGTGGCGACCACGGGGTTCGGCTTGCCGTGCGTCACGACCTTGATACCTGCGGGGATCTTCAGGTCATTGACGTGCACCGAGTGACCCTTGGTCAGGCCGCTCAGGTCCACTTCAATGAAAGCGGGCAGTTGCTGAGCCAGGCAGGTGATCTGCAGCTCGGTGATGATGTGGTTGACCGTGCAGTGGTCGGTCTTCACAGCAGGCGAAGTGTCTTCACCGATGAAGTGCAGCGGGATCTTCTTGGTGATCTTGGTGCTGCTGTCCACGCGCTGGAAGTCGCAGTGCAGGACTTGCGGCTTGTAGGGGTGCAGTTGGAAGTCGCGCAGCAGAACTTGCGTGACGGCGCCGTTCAGTTCCATCTCGAGGATGGTGCTGTGGAAGGCTTCCTTCTTCAGGGCGTGGAACAGGGCGTTGTGGTCCAGTTCGATGTTGGCAGGAGCGCCAGCGCCGAAAACGATACCAGGAACGCGGCCGGCAATGCGCAGGCGGCGGCTCGCTCCGGTCCCCTGCAGATTGCGCTCAAAAGCGGTGAATTTCATAGTGACTCCAAAAGGGCTGAACACCGCAAGCGGTGTTCATGGTGTTGAGCGCCCGCGACCAGGCTGCTCAGTGAAATGCAGTCCGTACTGCGACTGCATGTGATTCGGGCGCCGCAGCTAAGAGCTGCGTCGCCCGAAAATCTGCTTAGAAATTGTTGTTCTGCTCGCTAAACAGCGAGGTGACCGACTCACCGTCCGAAATGCGGCGGATGGTTTCGGCGAACAGGAAGGCAACCGACAGCTGGCGAATCTTGCCGCAGGCCTTGGCGGCGTCGTTCAGCGGAATGGTGTTGCTGATGACGACTTCGTCCAGGTGCGACTTGGAGATGCGCTCGATGGCGGGGCCCGACAGAATGGGGTGGGTGCAGTAGGCGAACACGCTCTTGGCGCCACGGTCCTTCAGCACTTCAGCGGCCTTCACCAGGGTGCCTGCCGTGTCGATCATGTCATCCATGATCACGCAGTTGCGGCCGTCGATCTCACCGATGACGTGCATCACTTCCGAGACATTGGCGGCCGGACGGCGCTTGTCGATGATGGCCAGATCGCAACCCAGCTGCTTGGCCAGGGCGCGTGCGCGCACCACGCCGCCGACGTCGGGGCTGACCACGACCAGATTGCTGTAGTTGCGGGCCTTCAGGTCCGACAGCAGCACGGGCGAGGCGTAGATGTTGTCGACCGGGATGTCGAAGAAGCCTTGGATCTGGTCGGCGTGCAAGTCCATGGTCAGGACGCGTTCGACACCGACGGTTTCCAGCAGATTGGCCACGACCTTGGCCGAGATCGGCACGCGGGTCGAACGGGGGCGGCGGTCTTGGCGGGCGTAACCGTAGTACGGGATCACGGCGGTGATGCGGCGAGCGCTGGCGCGCTTCAGGGCATCGACCATGATCAGCAGTTCCATCAGGTTCTCGTTCGTCGGCGCGCAAGTGGGCTGGATGACGAAGACGTCGCGAGCGCGAACGTTTTGCTGGATCTCGACCGTGACTTCACCATCGGAGAAGCGACCGACCACAGCCTTGCCGAGCTCGAGGCCCAGATGCGTGGCGATTTCTTGGGAGAGCACCGGATTGGCGTTACCGGTGAAGAGGACGGTATTGAGCAGCACGGGCCATCCTTTGGGTCAAGGACCCGTGGCCAGCCAGCGTGTCCGGGTGGGTATCTACGAGAAAGAAATTTGGCAGGGGAAGAAGGATTCGAACCTTCGCATGTCGGAATCAAAATCCGATGCCTTAACCAACTTGGCGACTCCCCTACACAGGACACTGCAGAGCTGCAGCACCCCATAACTTGTGTCAGTCTTTTTCAGCCCAACCCTGCAAAGGGTGGCGATTCAGACTGCGGCAAATTCTACCAGACCAGTGAGTGGGCAAACCCGAAATCAGCTGATTTTTTTTACGGTAGTCAATCCCGTCTTTCCCGTACTCATGGGTATTTTCTGGAGTGCGCTCTGAAGCGTCGACTCTTGCAAATACCGCACTGCCTGAACCCGTCATCCGGCTGTTGCCGAATCGCGATTCCAGCAGTTCGAGTGCCTGTACCACCTCGGGGCAGAAGTCCTCGGCCGGCTTTTGCAGGTCATTGCGACCAAAGCCATTCAAGAGTTTCTTAACTCCCTCGGAGTCCAAGCTCACTGCGCTTGTCAGGGCGCCAGCATCTTCAGACAGCGCCAATTTTTTGGTTTTGTCGTCGCTGCTGTTGTGTGCAGGAAAGCCCGCTACTATAGCCACGGAATTTGATCTTGCCAAGAGGGGGCTCGAAAATATTTTCTGCGTGGGGATGCTTGCGGCCGGTTTCACCACGGCAAAGCTCATCTCCGGCAGCTCGATCGGATGCAGGATTTCACCGATGCCTTCGACAAAAGCATGGCTGCCGCCGAGGAAAAACGGCACATCGGCGCCCAGGCTCAGGCCCAGGGGCAGCAGGCGCGACAGCGGCCAATTCAGGCCCCAGAGCCGGTTCAGAGCAAGCAGGGTCGAGGCGGCGTCAGACGATCCGCCGCCCATGCCCGCGCCGGCCGGCAAGCGCTTTTCGATATGGATGTCTGCGCCCAGCGTGCAGCCGCTTTGCTGTTGCAGCGCGCGGGCGGCGCGCAGGCACAGGTCGTCGGCGGGCAGGGCGTCGCCCTGGTCATGGCGCTGCAAGAGGCCATCTCCGCGCCGTTCGAAGTGCAGGGTGTCGGCCCAATCGATCAAGGCAAAGATGGACTGCAGCAGGTGATAGCCGTCCGGCCGCTTGCCCACCACATGCAGGAACAGATTGAGCTTGGCGGGAGCGGGAACGTCGTAGAGCGCTTGCATGGCGGGCAAAGGTCAGAAAGGGGCGAGAAATGGCTGGGCGCCTCAGTTGGCGTCCAGGCGCGCGCGCAGGATCACGGTCGGGCTGGCATTGCGGCTGGCGACGATCAAACCTTCGGCGCGGCGCGCCAAGTCGAGACGCCAGCCCAGTTGCTCGAAGCCGCTCTGCGGGGCCGGCAGGGCTTCGTGGGCGGCCTGCGGCCAGGGCTGGCCGCGCAGCCAGTCGAACAGGGCAGCCAGCGGCACGGTCTCGCCCAGCATCTCGCGGGTCAGGGCGTCGAGGTTGTCGAAGCGGCGCTCGCCTTCGGGCGTCTGCAGGCTCACCTCCTTGCTGTCCCAGCGAGCGCGGGCCACCAGGCTGCCAAGGGGCGTGCTCAGCTCCAGCAGGCCGGCGGCGGGGCCGCCACTGAGATCGAAGCTGACATTGCCGCCGCTCGGCCGGCCGTTGATGCCGGTCGTCTGTACGCTGAGTCGTCCAGTTATGCGCGCTGCATTGGCTGCGCTCGACACGGAGCTGGCGGGCGCCTGTTGCGGCGCCAAGCTGGCGCAGCCGCCCAGGAACAATGCGGCGACGGCCAATGCCGGCGCCAGGCGGCGCAGGCTCACAGCTTGACCTTCAGGCGTTTGAGCGTGTCCAGCAATGCTTCGTTCTTGGGGTCACGACGCATGCCCTCGGCCCAGACGCGGCGGGCTTCGTCCTGCTTGTCGCTGGCCCAGAGCACCTCGCCCAGGTGGGCGGCAATCTCGGCGTCGGGGCGGGCCTCGAAGGCCAGGCGCAGCAGGCGCTGGGCCTCTTCCTTATTGCCCAGGCGGAACTCGACCCAGCCCATGCTGTCCATGATGAAGGGCTCGGAGGGCACCAGGCTCAGGGCCTTGGCGATCAGGCCGCGCGCTTCTTCCAGGCGGATATTGCGATCGGCCAGCGAATAGCCGAGCGCGTTGTAGGCATGGTGGTGGTCGGCCTTGAGCGCGATCACGCGCTTGAGCAGGGTCTCCATCTCGTCCAGGCGACCCAGCTTCTCGGCCATCATCGATTGCTCGTAGATCAGGTCCGTTTCATTGGGCAGGCGGGCCGTGGCGCGGGCCAGCACCTCGTAGGCCAGCTGCCATTCGCGGCGGTCGCGCAGCAGCTGCGACTCGGCCATCAGCTTGGCGCGGGTGGCCTCGGGGCTGTCCTCGGGCAAGTCCTGCAGGAGTCTTCGAGCTTCCGGCAGGCGGCCCTGGCGAGCCATCAGCGAAGCGCGGCGGTACTGGGCTTCGAAGCGCCGCTGCGGACTGTCCACCTTGATCAACCAGGCCTCGGCCGCCTTCAGATCACCGCGCTGTTCGGCTGCCTGGGCCAGCATCAGCCAGGATTGCTGGCGCGCTTCCATGTGGGTCTCGGCCTGCTCTTCCTGGGCCTCGGCGCTGCTGGCCTCGAGGCGGCGCAGGTATTCGAGCAGGGCCGATTCGGCCGCCTCGGGCTGGCGCAATTCCAGCTCCAAGGTGCCCAGAGCGAACCAGGCCGTCAGCTGATCGGGGCTCTTCAGGGTCACGGCCCGGAACTCGCGGGCAGCGTCCGAGGGCCGCTGGGCCCGTGCCAGCGCGCGGCCATAGGCCAGGCGCAGCTTGTGGTCATCCGGGGTGATTTTCAGGCGGGCTTCGATCAATCGCTCCGCTTCCGGCTGGTCGGGCATGAGCTCCAGGGCCAGTTGCAGGCTGTCGTCGCCCTCAGGGAATTGCCGCGCCAGGTTTTGGCTGATGCTCAGCGCGCGCGCCTTGTCGCCGGCCGCCATGGCCAGCCTGGCCAGCACGACCTGGGCCGCCAGCCGGGTTTCTGGCTGCTGGCTGGCGCTTTGCAGCAGAGGCTCGAAGCTGGCCAGCACCCGCTGAGGTTCGGCGGCACGCTGGAACAGACGAGGCAGGCCGGCCAGCACGGCGCCGCGCTGGTCGGGTGGGTTCAAGACCAGCAGGGCACGCAGCGGCTCCACGGCTTCGGCCGGGCGGTTCAGCAAGGCCAGCAGTTGGATGGTCATCTGCTGAGCCGGCAGCGAGGCCGGCAGGCTTTCGCGCCAGGCGCGTGCGGCCGACAGGGCCTGGTCGCCCGCTCGCGCTTGCAGGGCAATGTTGACGACGCGCTTGAACAGCTCCTCGTCCTTGGTGCGGCGTGCTGCGTCGAGCAGCACCTGGTAAGCAACGCCGGCCTGACCGGTGCTCAGCTCCAGTTCACCGACCAGGAGTTGGTAGAACAAAGGCGCGTCGAGTTCGGAGTTGCTGGGCTTGGCCTCGCTTGCGCTATTGGATGCTTCGGGCGAGGTGGCGGCGCTGGCCGTCATGGCCCCCGCACCGAAAAGGCCGGCCGCCAGGAGGGCAAGGACTGGGGCCCTGAGCTTGGAGCTCGGGCGGTGGCGGCGTAAGGAATCGGGCATGCAACAAGCTCCTGCGTGATCACAAGACCCGGGCTTGGCTTGCTCGGGCTGAGGGCATTCTGCACCGATATGATCGCCGCCATGCCCGAGCTCCCCGAAGTCGAAGTCACCCGCCGCAGCTTTGCCGATGCCATTGAGGGAGCCACGGTGCAGTCGGTGCGCCTGGGCAAGCCGCTGCGCTGGCCTCTGGGCCAGGAGCCGCAGCGCCTGGTCGGTGCCCGTGTCGGCGCGACCACGCGGCGAGGTAAATATTTGTGGTTGCCGCTGAGTTCGCAGCTCGCCCCGGGAGGTTTGCTGCTGCATCTGGGCATGTCAGGCAGCCTGGGCTTCACCGCCGATGCGTCGGCGCCGGCCGGCACGCACGACCACTTTGATTTGCAAACCGACCGCGGCCTTTTGCGCCTGAACGACCCGCGCCGCTTTGGCGCCGTGGTCTGGTCACCGGGCTTGACGGCCGACCCCGCCGCCAAGCTGCTGGCCGGCCTGGGCCTGGAACCTTTCGACGCCCGTTTTGATGGCCCGCATCTGCATGCCGGCCTGAGCGGCCGGCGTGTGGCGGTCAAGCAGGCCTTGCTGGCCGGCGACATCGTTGTCGGCGCCGGCAATATCTACGCTTGCGAGGCCCTGTTTCTGGCTGGCATCGACCCGCGCCTGCCCGCGCACAAGCTCAGCCGCCCGCGTGCCGCCCGCCTGGCCGCCGCCGTGCGCGGTGTGCTGGCGCAGGCGCTGGAGGCCGGTGGCACGACCTTGCGCGATTTCAAGGACGCGCACGGTGTGGCCGGCAGCTTCCAGATGCAGGCCCAGGTCTATGGCCGTGAAGGCCAGCCCTGCCTCGTCTGCGGCACGCCGATTCGCCGCATCGTCCAGGGCGCCCGTTCCACATTTTTCTGCCCCCAATGTCAAAAGCGATGATGGTCAAGGACAGCGGCAGCGCCGCGCTGCCGCTGGAGTTTGGCGAGCGCCTGGTGGCCTGGCAAAAGCGTCATGGCCGGCATGAGCTGCCCTGGCAGAAGACCCGCGACCCCTACCGCGTCTGGCTGTCCGAGATCATGTTGCAGCAGACGCAGGTGACGACGGTGCTGGGCTATTACCAGCGCTTTCTTGAGCGCTTCCCGACCGTGGCTGATCTGGGCGCTGCTTCGTTGGACGAGGTGCTTGCGCTTTGGGCCGGCCTCGGCTACTACAGCCGCGCGCGAAATCTGCATGCCTGCGCGCGTGCCGTGGCGGCGCGGCCCGACGGGCGTTTCCCGCCCACGGCGGCCGAGTTGCAGGAGTTGCCCGGCATCGGCCGTTCCACTGCCGCGGCGGTGGCGGCCTTCTGCTTCGGTGAGCGCATCGCCATCCTCGACGGCAATGTCAAACGCGTGCTCGGCCGCCTGCTCGCCTTCCCCGGCGACCTGGCCAGCAGCGCGCAGGAAAAACTGCTCTGGCAGCATGCCCAGGCCCTGCTGCCGGCCCGGGACATCGAGTCCTACACGCAGGGGCTGATGGACCTGGGTGCCACGGTCTGCACGCCGCGCTCGCCGCAATGCCTGATCTGCCCGGCCGAGAGCTTGTGTGCCGGGCGCAAGACGGGCGAGCCGACCCAGTTCCCGATCAAAACCCGCAAGCTCAAGCGCAGCCGGCGCGAGAACTGGTGGCTGTGGCTGGAGCATGAGGGTCAGGTCTTGCTGCAGCAGCGGCCGGACACCGGCGTCTGGGCAGGGCTCTGGAGCCTGCCCTTGTTCGAAGACGAGGCGCAGCTGCAGTCCCATGCGCAAACCCTGGGCGCCACGCCCGATGTGCTACCTCGCATCGAACATGCGCTGACCCATCTGGACTGGGTGCTGCACCCGCGTCGTGCCGTTCTCAGCCCCGAGGCGGCGCAGCGTGCCGGCCAGCAGGGGCAGTGGGTGGCGCGTGAGGCGCTGGCCAGCTACGGCCTGCCGGCGCCGCTGAAGAAGCTGCTGGGCTAGGCTTCAGCGCGCGTCCAGCTCGCGGTGGCGCTTGAGAACCGGCCCATGCTTGCCGAACAAGCGGGCCAAGGTTTCAACCAGATAGACCGAGCGGTGCTGGCCGCCGGTGCAGCCGATGGCCACGGTCAGATAACTGCGTTGGTCGGCGGCAAAGTTGGGCAGCCAGCGGTTCAGGAACTCGCCGATCTGTTTGAACATCACTTGCACCTCGGGCTGGGCCTGGAGGAAATCGGCCACCGGCTTGTCACGCCCCGTCAGCGGCCGCAGCTCGCGGTCGTAATAGGGGTTGGGCAGCACGCGCACGTCGAACACAAAGTCGGCATCGCTGGGCACGCCATGCTTGAACGCAAAGGATTCGAACACCAGGGTCAGTTTGTTGCTGGGCGCCAGCACCAGATCGCGCACCCAGGCGCGCAGCTGGGCCGGGCGCAACTGGCTGGTGTCCAGCACGGTGGATTCCACGCGCAGGGCGGCGAGCATCTCGCGTTCCAGCTCGATGGCTTCCAGCAGGGCGCGGTGGCCGCTGTCCGAGCTGCCGTGGCCGCTGCGCGAGTGCGCTTCGCCGCCGTCCAGTTCACCGAACTGGCTGGTCTCGTCGATGCGCAGCGGGTGCGGTCGGCGCGTCTCGGAGAAGCGCCGCATCAGGGTTTCGGTGTTGGCGTCCAGGAAGATCGAACGGATGGCCACGCCCGAGGCGCGCAGCTGCTTGAACAGCGGCAACAGCAAGGGCAGGGAGCCGGCGCTGCGCACATCGACCGCAATCGCCACGCGGCGTTCGCCGCGCTGCGCTTCCAGCTTGAGGAAGTCCAGCAGCAGCTCGGCCGGCAGGTTGTCCACGCAGAAAAACTCGGCATCCTCCAGCGCATGCATGGCCAGCGACTTGCCGCCGCCGGACATGCCGGTCACCAGGATCACGGTGCTGGCTTCGGCTTGGGCGGCATCGTAAGGGGATGTCGTCGTCGTCATGATCGTGCTTTCTTGGCCTTGCCGCCGGGGGAGGTGAGTGAAGAAGATGGAGGGGAAGGAGGGGTGGATGCAGAAGCGTCCAGGGCCGACAGATCCAGCATTTCCTGGGCATGGGCCTGGGCGGTGGATGACAAGCGCTCGCCACCCAGCATGCGGGCAATCTCGGCCACGCGCGCTTCGCCCAGCACCGGCTGCACATCGCTGCAGGTCTGGCCGCCGCGCAAGGCCTTGGCCACCAGCAGATGGTGGTCCGCACAGGCGGCCACCTGGGGCAGGTGGGTGACGGCCAGCACCTGGCTGCTGCGGCCCAGCTGCTTCATCAGCCGGCCCACGGTTTCGGCCACGGCGCCGCCGACGCCGGCGTCGATTTCGTCAAAGATCAAGGTGCCCACGCCCGCGTTCACGCCCGTGCCGGTCTTCTGGCAGGTGGTGACGGCAATCGCCAGGGCGATGCGCGAGAGTTCGCCGCCCGAGGCCACCTTGGCCAGCGGCCGCGGCGCGCTGCCGGCGTGGCCGGCGACCAGGAATTCGGCCGACTCCAGGCCATAGCTCTGCGGCTGCTCTTGCGGCAGCAGGGCGATGTCGAACTGGCCGCCGTTCATGCCCAGCAGCTGCATGGCGGCGGTGACGGCGCCGGCCAGGGCCGGGGCGGCCTGCGCGCGCGCGGCACTGACCCGGCGCGCCTCGGCATCAAACGCCTTGCGGGCCGTGGCCAGGCTGGTTTGCAGGGCGGCCAGATCGGTGGCGGCGTCCAGCGCGGCCAGCTCCTGGCGCCACTGCGCATGCAGGGCCGGAAGCTCCTGCGGCGGGCGGCGGTAGCGGCGGGCCAGGTTCAGCCAGGCGGAGACGCGCTCGTCCAGCTCGTCCATGCGGCCCGGTTCGCTGTCGGCGCCGTGCAGATAGGTGCTCAAGCTGTGGCCGGCGTCCTGGATCTGCGCCTGCGCGCCGCGCAGGGCTTCCACGGCCGAGCCCAGACGGGCGTCGTAATCGAGCACGTTCTCGAGCCGGTCCAGCGCCTCGCCGGTCAGCGACTCGGCCGTGCTGCCCTCGGCCTCGCTGAGCAGCTCCAGCGCGGCGCGCACGGCATCAAGCAGGGACTGCGCATGCGAAAGCCGCTGGTGCTCGGCATTGAGCTCCTCCCACTCGTCGGCGCCGGGCGCCAGTCGGGCGATTTCGCCGATCTGCCAGGCCAGGCGCTCGCGCTCGCTGAGCAGCTCGCTCTGGCGCGTCTGCGCGGCGTCCAGCGCCTCGCTGGCGTGCTTCCAGTCGGCGAAGGCCGCGGCCAGAGGGCGGGTGTCCAGGTCGGCATAACTGTCCAGCAGGGCGCGCACCGAGGCCGGGCGGGTCAGACCTTGCCAGGCATGCTGGCCGTGGATGTCCAGCAGGCTGTCGGCCAGCTCACGCAGCTGGCTGATGGTGGCGGCGCTGCCGTTGATCCAGGCCCGGCTCTTGCCCTGGCTGTCGATCACACGGCGCAGCAGCAGGCTGGCGCTTTCGGATTCAAAGCCGGCCTCGTCCAGCCAGCCGGTCAAATGGTCGGGGCAGTCGAACTCGGCCGAGATCTCGGCGCGCGCCGCGCCTTCGCGCACCACACCGGCGTCACCGCGCTGGCCCAAGGCCAGCTGCAGCGCGTCGATCAAGATGGATTTGCCGGCACCGGTCTCGCCGGTCAGCACCGAGAAGCCGGCGCCGAAATCGAGCTCCAGCTCAGGCACGATGACGAAGTCACGCAGACTCAGGCGTCGCAACATGGTTCAGCTCACCCCTTCGTACCAACGCAGCTTGCGGCGCAGGGTGGCGTAATAGCTCCAGCCCTTGGGGTGCAGGAAGCAAACCTGGTGGGCCGAGCGGCGCACGGTGATGCGGTCGCCGTGCAGCAGGCTGGCCAGGCTTTGCATATCGAAATTGACGCTGGCGTCGCGCCCGGCCACGATCTCCATGCGCACCTCGCCGGTGTCCGGCAGCACGATGGGTCGGTTGGACAAGGTGTGCGAAGCAATCGGCACCAGCAGCCAGCCGCCGATGCTGGGGTGCATGATGGGCCCGCCGGCCGAAAGCGCATAGGCGGTGGAGCCGGTGGGCGAGGCAACGATGATGCCGTCGGCCCGCATATTGGCCACGAACTCGTCGCCCACATCCACGCGCAGCTCCACCATGCTGGCGGTGGCGCCGCGGCTGACCACCACATCGTTCAGGGCCAAGCCTTCAAAGATGCTTTCGCCGTCGCGCCAGACGGCGCCTTCCAGCATGGAGCGCTTCTCGGTTTCGAAGTCGCCGTCCAGAATCGGCGCCAGCGCTTCCTGGAATTTTTCCAGCGAGATGTCGGTGATGAAGCCCAGGCGGCCCTGGTTGATGCCGACCAGGGGCGTGCCGTGGCGGGCCATCTCGCGGGCGAAGCCCAGCATGGTGCCGTCGCCGCCGACGACGATGGCCAGGTCGCAGCGCGTGCCCAGCTCCTCGGTTGTCAGGGACTCAAACGCCGTCATGCCGGTGTTGAGTGCGGTCTCGCTTTCGAGGGAAACATCGAGGCCTTGCCGCATCAGAAAATCGGCAATCTCCTCCAGAATCGGGCGAATGCCGCGGGCCTGGTGTTTGCCGACGATTGCCACATGTTGGAAACGTTTGGCCATAGCGAAGAATTACACCACAGCACTATGTCAGTCCGCTGAAGGCCGGCGCCAGTCCCTACAATGGCGCCATGCTCGACGAGCGATCCAAATCCCTTCTGAAAACCCTGGTTGAACGCTATATCGCGGACGGCCAACCTGTCGGTTCCCGCACGCTGTCCAAAGCCTCCGGTCTGGAGCTGAGCCCGGCGACCATACGCAATGTGATGGCCGACCTGGAAGAGCTGGGCCTGATCGCCAGCCCCCACACCAGCGCCGGCCGCATCCCGACGGCCCGTGGCTACCGCCTCTTCGTTGACACCATGCTGACCGCCCAGCCCGGCCTGGTGGTGCCCGACGACCGGCCGATCGAGACCCAGATCCAGCCCGACCAGCCGCAGCGCGTGATCGCCAGCGCTGCGCACCTGCTGTCCAGCCTGTCCAATTTCGTCGGCGTGATCACCGCGCCGCGCAAGCCCAGCGTTTTCCACCACATCGAATTCCTGCGCCTGGGCGAACGCCGGGTGCTCGTCATCATGGTCTCGCCCGATGGCGATGTGCAGAACCGCGTCATCTTCACCGCACAAGACCACAGTCAGTCCGAGCTGGCCGAGGCCAGCAACCGCCTCAACGCCAGCTATGCCGGCCTGAGCCTGGAGGCCGTGCGCGAGCGGCTCAAGAACGAAGTGGACCAGCTGCGCGGCGAGATCTCCGGCTTGATGAGCGCCGCCGTGCAGGCCGGCACCGAGGCCATGGCCGACGAGCAAGAGCGCGTCATCATCTCCGGCGAGCGCAATCTGCTCACCGTGCAAGACTTCTCCAACGATATGGGCAGCCTGCGCCGCTTGTTCGATATGTTCGAGCAGAAGACGCAACTGATGCGCTTGCTCGATGTCTCCAGCCGCGCCGAGGGCGTGCGCATCTACATCGGCGGCGAAAGCCAGGTCGTGCCCTTCGAAGAGCTGTCCATCGTCTCCTCGCCCTACGAGGTCAACGGCCAGGTCGTCGGCACCCTGGGCGTCATCGGCCCCACCCGCATGGCCTACGACCGCATGATCCAGATCGTGGACATCACATCGAGGATGGTGAGTCAGGCGCTGTCGCAGAAGTGAGTGGGCGAGGGCGGTGTTGAGGGCGTGGTGAACGGGTGAACAGGTGAACGGGTGAACAAGAGCAAGCCCGGCTGATTCACGACTCACGATTCACGGCGCCCAGTCTTCACCTACATCGCCACCTATACAATCGCGGGCTTCGCCGGTGCAATGCCGGCGATTTTTCCTCTCCAAGGGTCGCAAGTCCCCGG
Source organism: Paucibacter sp. DJ2R-2 (assembly GCF_025717675.1). GTDB lineage: Bacteria > Pseudomonadota > Gammaproteobacteria > Burkholderiales > Burkholderiaceae_C > Paucibacter_A. Next base: position 281,600 of record NZ_JAJIRT010000001.1, on the reverse strand, counting down.
GGGCCGTTAGCTCAGTTGGTTAGAGCAGAGGACTCATAATCCTTTGGTCGCAGGTTCAAGTCCTGCACGGCCTACCAGTTTTACAGGGATTTTAGCGATAGTGATCGCTAACATTTTATGGGTGGCTTTTGCTGGTGCCAGTCTGGTGCCAGTTTTGGACCGATTGCACTGCGTAGGAAGCGACGGTTTTTCCGGTCTAGATTTTTTTCTGTGGCTGCGCCCGGAGTCGATGAATTTGAGCGAGAGCTCCTCGTTTGCCCACGCTGAGATGGCGCGTAAATGTTGGTGTTGGCGCCGACCGAGCACCAGGAGAACCCGCACGTGCATGTGAGCGTGTGTGCCGAGTCCATGAGTGGCAGGCGGCTGAACCCGCCCAAGGCCAATCTGCAGCGCTTGCGCGAGACCTTCGCGGATCGACTGCGTGGCTATGGGATCGAGGCGGAAGCTACGCGCCAGGCCGCGAGAGGGGAGGGGCGCCGCTATTAGCACCTATGGTGGCGTAAGGCACGGGAGGACGGACGGCTGCGCAGTTCCCCCGAACCGATGAAATCAGGCGACGCCTACCAGCGCAGCCGCACGAGCGCGCCGCTGGCATGGGTCCACATCGCGGCCGCGTTCACGGCCTCAGATTAGCCCGGCCACCGCGAGTTGGCGGAGCGCATCACCAGCTTCATTCGGGGCTCGGCCTTCGCGAGGTAGCATGGCCGCAAACGGGAGCATGAGGCGCCGGCCCATGCGCATGCGCATGAGCGCGCTGTTGAGCAGCATGCGTCCAGCCAAGTCATCTTGACGGGCTAATCTGGCCTCAAGCTATGCAGGCTGTGCCCAGTGATGCGGCAGCAGTTCCGCGATTCGGCTGTCCGGCTGCGTCGGCAGCCTGGTCAGCACGTCCTTGAGGTAAGCCCACGGCTCCAGCCTGTTGAGCTTGGCTGACTAGATCAAGCTCATCACGGCTGCCGCCCGCTTGCCCGCCCGCAGGCTCCCGGCGAAGAGCTAGTTCGAGCGCCCCAGCGCGACCGGCCGGATGCGGTTCTCGGCCCAGTTGTTGTCGATGGGCAGCACGGCGTCATCGAGGTAGCGCGTGAGCGCCACCCAACGTTTGAGGCTGTAGTCGATGGCCTTGGCTGTGGCGGAGCCATCGGGCACCTTCTGCCGATGCAGCTTGAGCCACAAGTGCAAGGCAACGGCGACAGGCTTGACCTGGCTCTGCCAGGCCTGCAGTCGCTGCTCTGGTGCAGATGCCTGCACCTCGCGCTCGACCTCGTACAGCTTGCCGAAGTGGCTCAGCGCCTGCTCGGTGATCTGGCTGCGATGGTTGGCCCAGAGTTCGTAGAACTTGCGCTTCGCATGCGCCATGCAGCCGACTTCCAGCAAGCCTTTTGCCAGCAGCGCCTTGTAGCCCGAGTAGTCATCGCAGACCAGCGCACCGCGCCAGTCGCCCAGGAACTCCATCGCGTGCTTGCCGGCACGGCTCTCGGCGAAGTCGTAGACGACGATGCGACTGTCCTTGAACTGGCCGGTGCAGTAGCTCCATAGATAAGCGCGATGCGTCTTGCCGGCACCGGGGTCGAACGTGGCAGTTGGACGCCGGAGCGGGCGTAGATGCCTTCCTGGCGATGCAGCGGCTGGTGATCGGCGTACTTGCCCACCAGCACCTGGGAGAGCAGGCTGGCGGTCGGGATGCCCTTGTCGATGACGTGAGCCTCGACCGGCGCTTGCACGAGGCGTTCGCACTTGGCACAGGCCCACTTGCCTCTGATGTGGCGCTCGACCGTGAACACGCCGGGCTCGTAGTCCAGCTTCTCGGCCACGTCCTCGCCGATGCGCTTCATCTGGCAGCCGCAGGCGCACTGGGTGTTGTCGGGCTCGTGGCGGAACTCGCGGCGCGGCAGCTCGGCCGGCATGGCCTGGCGCTTGGGTATCTGGCGCTCAGGAGCAGCGGGCTTGGTGGCGAGTTGCTGCAACTCGCTTTGCACCGCCTCCAGGTCTTCATCGACCGAGTCTTCGAGCAGGCTGCGCTGATCGCCTTGGAAGACTTCGCTGGTGGCGGCGAACTTCATCCGCTTGAGCACCGCGTTCTCGTGCGTGAGCTTGTCGATGGTGGCCTGCTTGTGGCGCACCTCGGTGAGCAGTCGCTCGGTCAACTCGCGCAACTGCGCGGGTGTCGGGTTGTAGAGTTTGGTTTCGTGGATCACGAGAATGAATATTGCCGTTTCGATGCCCGCAGGCATCGGCACTTCCGGCAATTGCACTACAGCACGCGGGTGACTCCAGCCTCGCCCATCATCTGCCAGGGCAGGCCCAGCACGAGCGCATCGAGCTGCACGCGACTCAGGCTCAGTGTGCCTTCTACGCTATGCGGCCAGGTGAACTTGCCGCGATGCAGCCGTCGGGCAGCCAGCCAGCCAAACGCCGACGCCGCCGTGCACCAAGACCTCCATGTGTTTGGCTCGACGATTGGCGAAGAAATAGGCGGTGTGGGGAAGCGCAGCGCCGAAGACCTTGACCACGCGGGCCAGTGCATACTGGGCGCCGGCGTACATGTCCAGCGGTTCGACCGCCGTCCACATAGAGTCGATGCGGATCAACGCGGCAACTCGCGGGTCCAGGCTGCGAATTCGGCCGCCGCCGATGTCGGCCAGTTGATCGTCATGGCGATGGCGCCGCGGTGCAGTTCAACCTGGATGTCAGCGATGGAAGGCGGTCGCGCTGCGGGCGCCGCAAGCGACACCGGGACGAAGCCACTTGGGATCGCGGGCACTGACGCCTTGCCTTCGCGAACCAGTTGCCGCCATCGGTGCACTACATTGGCACTGATGCCGTGGGTCAGTTCATGCTTTAGGTGGACACGATCCTTGCAGCCTCGATGAGTCAATTCAAGACGGGATGCCCGGATGCATACGAGCGAAGATCGCATCTGCCAAGCCCACCATATGCGCCGGATCCATGGCTCTGACGTCGATGCTCGCCTGGAGCAGCATAGCCTGGGAAATCATGCCCGGCCACAAGGCTTCGATGCGGATCATCGAAGCAGCTCGTGAATCCAGGCCGCGCACTCGACAGCCGCGCTTGTCGCGCCAGTTCATCGTGTAGCCGTGGCGCAGTTCGAAACGGACATCGTCAGGCTGGAATGGAGCCGCGGGGGCGTACGCTTTCTTGTCAAGTAGACAGCCGATTGCCAGAACCTGCGGCAGTGGTTTGCCTGAGCAGCAACTGCTCGGGAGGCAGGCCGCCCAGGGCAGCATTGCGCCGTTGCAGATGTAAGCCTTGGGCCATGCCTTCTAGGGCTGCACGCCTTACTTCCCACAAGACTGTCAGGAACTAAGTCTGCTGCCCATAAACCGGCTCAATGGCAGCGACTACGACTTGCGATCCTTGCTGCGCCGGTACAAGACAGTCCCTTGCTGAACCAACGTATTGCTGGCACGGAAACATCAAGTGTCGCGTAGGCAAGACACTTGATCATTTTGACCGAACAGTTAGCCCTGCTAGTTCTACCAGTTGACGATGCATTTTGAAGTTGTTACGCGCGCGCAACTGATAACGAGCGCTCTGAGCGCTGTGCCGCCACCCCCAAACGAGGGATGTATTGGGCATCGGGCCGAAATGGCACAGTCCGCGGCAGCAGTCCAAAGAGACCTGCAATTTGAGGGTCTTTTGTGAGTAACGACAGCAATAACACACCACTGTTCAGAGCCGAAGCAATGCAAGCCGCTCAAGTGCAATGGCTGGGCAGCATACGCATCGGGCGCCCGCTCAGCTTTGCTTGGGTAACCGGCGTCTCACTAGCAATGGCGTTGAGCTTGGTTGCTTTCGCTAAATACGGCGAGATCACCCGTAAGGCGAAGTTGCCCGGCTTGTTGATGCCGACGGCAGGGATGCTCAGCGTAAACGCACCTCAAGCTGGTGTGTTGACAGAGTTGCTGGTGAAAGAAGGTGATTGGGTAGCTGCTGGCCAGCCAGTGATGCGTTTAAGGAGTGAGCGAACAACGGGCTTGGGTGATGCCGCGCTGCTTAATGCTCAAGCCCTGGTGCAGCGCCGCCAAAGTCTGGAAACCGAGCGTTTGTTGGCCCAGCAACAGCAGAGACAGCGGAAAGAAGCTCTTCAAGATCGCCTGCGTAGCTTGAGCGCCGAAGAGCGCCAAGCGCAGGCTGAACTGGAAACCAATCGCTTGCGGGCGGGTTTGGCCTCCAAGAGTTTGGCTCGGTATGTGGAACTGGCAAAAGACAGCTTTGTCTCGACAGTGCAATTGCAGCAAAAGCAAGAAGAATTGATGGACGTGCAATTGCGCGAACGCAATGCCGAGCGCAGCTTGGCTGCATTGCAGCGTGACATCCAAGCCACCAAAGCAGAACTGCTTATTAACGAAACCGGCGGTCGCACCACGCTGGCACAAGTGGACCGTGGGCTTGCGAGTCTCAGCCAGGAAGCCACCGAAAACGAGGCCCGTGGCGGGTTGACCCTCACGGCTGCACAGGCGGGCCGAGTGAGCGCCTTGAATCTTCATTTGGGCCAAACCGTTCAAGCGGGCCAAACCTTGATCACTTTGGTACCGGCTGCAGCTGGCGTTGGACTGGAAAAGGAAACTGCTGTATTGGAGGCGCAGTTGTACGCCCCTAGTCGCACCACCGGTTTTGTTCAAAAAGGCCAAACCGTCTGGTTGCGCTATGCCGCCTACCCGTTTCAAAAATTCGGCATGGCTCAGGGCAAGGTGGTGGCGATCAGTGAATCCCCTATCGCGCCTCAAGATTTACCAGCTGGCCAAGCCCAGGCCTTGTTGGCTGCGGCGCAGAGCAATGAGCCGCTGTATCGCATCACGGTGAACTTGGCGCAGCAGCACATGAACACATTTGAACGCAGGCATGTACTCAAAGCGGGTATGAGTTTGGATGCGGATGTGATTCAAGACCGTCGAGCGATTTGGGAGTGGGTGCTGGAGCCTGTAATGGCAGTCTCTGCTCTAACAAAGAATCAGATCACATCGCCGAATCATTCGTCCCGTCCGGGGGGATGAAAAGCCGGTGTGGTGGATGCGAGCCGGACGCTTTTCGGTGTACTCGAATGATTTAAGTTTAAATGAAAATTCTATCGATCAACGAAACTATGGTCGTGAGTGGCGGCGATGCAGCGGCCACAAGATTGCCAGGGCAAAATTCCTGGGGAGAGTGGACTCCTGGCGGATATGAGTTCTACAGAACTGTAACTGCGATGATGGACCGATTGATGCGGCTGGAGAAATACGAAGAAAAAACTGTCAGGGAGACTGTGGAAACCGCACCAAGTGGCTCGGCAAGTTTTACGTTGCCGGCAGGAAAGTGGGGGAATCTTTCAGTCACTATTAGCACAGGAGGAAAAGTAACCACCATTAGGACAGAAAAAACGACTAGCGGCATGCAGCCATGATTCAAGGCTAATAGAAATCTGCACCCCTTTCAATGAATTCACTCTGAAAGTAATTGAGGGGTGCCTTGATGATTTTGACTATTTTTCCCGCGGATTCCATCCGCTCAGCGCGAGCATAAATTTCAGGTAATGGCCCAATGGAAATGTTTAAACTCATGGTTGTGGTTTTCATTGTCCTGGTAGCGTCCACTGGCAATCTGAGAGCCGGCACGATCTATGAGGCGAAAGTTTCAAAATACACGAAAGCTGAGTTGTTGGAATTATCAGGAACTGTTTCAGAAACTTGGATTCGGGGGGCTGAGAAACTTGGTTGGGACGGAGTGAAGGGTGTGATCGTTAGTAGCCCAGGCGGAGATGCCGTCGCGGCACTAAAATTGGTCGACATTTTTGACTCAAGAGGAATTAATGTACACATAACTGGATGGTGTGGGTCGGCCTGTGCAAATTACCTCTTCTTGCTGCCCCGTCGACCGGCGTTTGTTGACCCATCTACTCGATTTATTTTCCATGGTGATGTAAGAAGCATTCTGAGATCCGCGTTCGAGGAAGGTGAGAAGTTTATCGATCCTATGGCGATTAGGTTTATTTCAATGACAGCAAAAACAGAAGAGGAACGATTTAAAAAAAGATTCTTTGAAAGTAATGTGCTGGCCTTTGGTGCTGTAGTGGTTTCTCCTAAAAGTTACTCCCGCGATATTATGGGTGAGGATGGTTTAATTTATCGCTGCTCCGGAATGGAGAAAATGGCATGGGCCCCATCGCTGAAGGTATTGAAAGATCTAGGCGTTGTTTTTGAAATTTCACCCGTCGAGGCGCATTATTCGGCACTTGTGGAGAGTGTGCCGCCTCACACGTATGAGGGAGGAATTATTGGTGCTCCTAATTGCGAGCCTTGGCCGCGATTGAGAACTAGTGGCAGCGCCGGTATGCTTCATTAATGAGGTCTCGTGTGAGGCTAAATAAAATTGCAAGCATTGCACCCTGGTGCCTTGTCATCGGTTTTCAGTCCAAGAATACAACTTTGATCGAATATCTTGGCCGGGAAAATAATCTGAGTCGGCAAGGAAGGTGATTCTCTGATAAAAGCATTCACTTCGACTGCTGATTTATTTTTCTTTTGGGGGTGCGCTTATTTTTTTGCAACAAAGGCAGTAGGAACTCTAATAGGCACCGGATTTTGTTGGCGAATTGCAACTCTCTGGAGTTGTTGTGAGTAGGCGCTGAGTGAAATTGGTGTTTGCTTTTTGCCTGAGTGCTAGAAAATAGGCGCTTTGATTCTGATTGCCGAAGATTTTCGTTGTCGGACTAAATTATTTGAAAAAGTATTTTCCTCAATAGATAATTGATTTTTGATTGTTTTTCGCAATATCGATGAGTGCTGGGGGCGTAATTCTGTCTCGTAAGGATTGTGAGTTTGATTGCCTTCATGTTGGTGCTCATCATTGAGTTTTCTTTTTCTGGTAGTTTTGGTGTGAGTTTTGAGGTATACAAAGACTGAAGTATACAAATAAAGCGTGTGAATGGTGTCCTTTCAATGGCGTTCTTCATTGGGATTCATCGGCATGTATTTGTTTTGGCTAATATTATGAATTTGGAATTGTTAATTAACAAGATTTGCCTCGCCATCATGTTGATTTGTGCTGGCCATCCTTGCAAAGTTTGATTGCCTTCAATTCATGAAAACTCAATTCCAATCGGAAGCCAGTGAATGCGCTCTTGCCAGCCTTGCCATGATTTGTAGTGCTCATGGCCTTCACCAAGATCTGGCTGACCTCCGCCGCAAGTTTCCGGTCAGCCTGAAGGGCGCGACCCTGCAGCAACTGATTTCACACGCTTCAGCCCTGGGCTTTTCTTCTCGCCCTTTACGCCTGGAGCTAGATGAACTTGGTGAGTTACAAACTCCGTGCATCCTCCACTGGAACTTGAACCACTTCGTCGTCCTTAAGAAAGTCGTGAGAGGCGGCAGGGCCGCAGTGATCCTGGATCCAGCTGTAGGCGAACGTCGCCTGCCAATGAATGAGGTTTCCCTCCACTTTACTGGCGTGGCTTTGGAGTTGAGCCCCAATGCAGAATTCAAGTCCCAAGCTCCGGCAGCGCGAGTGTCTTTGCGTGCTCTAACTGGCAAGGTGACGGGGCTCAAGCGCTCACTCTTGCAGATTTTTGCGGTGGCCGTGGTGCTGGAAATGTTTGCCATCGTGGCGCCGTTGTTCAATCAACTAGTTGTAGACGACGTGCTGACCTCTGGGGACCGAGACCTGCTGGCGGTGCTGGTGATTGGCTTCGGCTTGCTGCTGATGGTTCAGACTGCTATTGGCCTAGCCCGGTCTTGGATGGTGATGGTCTTGGGTCAAACGTTGTCCCTGCAATGGATGGGCAATGTGTTTGCTCATTTAGTCCGCTTGCCGGTAGGTTTTTTCGAGAAGCGTCACTTGGGGGACATTACTTCGCGCTTCGGAGCAGTCGGTGCCATTCAAGCCACGTTGACTACGGCAGCCATTGAAGCGGTTCTTGATGGTCTTATGGCTATCGCAGCTTTAGTGATGATGCTTGTCTACGCGCCAACGCTTTGTGGAGTTACGGTGGCGGCCGTCGCGGCATATGGATTTTTGCGCTGGGCCGCCTACCGGCCTTTCCGCGATGCCGCCGCAGAACGCTTGGTGGTGGCTGCCAAAGAAAGCACCCATTTCTTGGAAACCCTGCGCGCCATCGCGCCGCTCAAGCTGTTTGGCAGGGAGGAAGAGCGCCGTGCCCGCTGGCAAAACTTGATCGTGGATGTGCAAAACCGTGATGTGCGCACGGCCAAGATGAGCATTTGGTTTTCGACAGCGAATGCCTTCATCTTTGGGCTTGAGAATTTGTTGGTGCTTTGGCTAGGTGCCAAACTCATCATGACTGGACAGCAAAATGGTGCGGTGACAATGACGGTGGGCATGCTGTTCGCCTATCTAAGTTACAAGGCACAGTTCACTGGCCGGGTATCGGCCCTGATCAACTATGCCGTCGAACTTAAGATGCTTGGCCTGCATGCGGAGCGTTTGGCGGATATTGTCTTGGAGACGCCCGAGAAAGACGAAGTGTCAACCAACGATTTGCAACATTTGGCCCCAAGTATCGAGCTCAGAGGGATCAGCTTTCGCTACGGCGAGGGGGAGCCTTGGATTTTGCGAAATGCCAACTTCCGTATTGAAGCCGGTGAAAGCGTCGCCGTCACCGGGCCTTCGGGGGCTGGCAAAACCACGTTACTAAAGATTGCGCTGGGTCTCCTTAAACCTAGCGAAGGCGAGGTTTTGTTCGGTGGCATTCCGGTACGCCATCTGGGCCTGCAGAACTTTCGACGTCAGGTCGGTACAGTGATGCAAGAGGATGCTTTGTTGACAGGTTCACTCAGCGATAACATCTCGTTCTTTGATGTGCAGCCGGACCAAGCGCGCATCCAGGCTTGCGCCGAATTGGCGCAACTGCATGGAGATATTTGCCGGATGCCGATGGGCTACATGACATTGGTCGGTGATTTGGGCTCAGGCCTATCGGGTGGGCAGAAACAACGACTTTTACTAGCGCGAGCCTTGTACAAAATGCCGCGCGTCCTGGCGCTGGACGAAGCCACTGGTCATTTGGATTTGCAGAATGAACGCGCAGTGACAGCTGCCTTGAGCCGCATGCCACTTACTCGATTGATCATCGCCCACCGACCAGAGACGATTGCCGGCGCGCAGCGGGTGGTGATCGTGCATGAGGGACACGTGAAGGAGGTCGCTAGAGCTGTTCCCCCATTTGAGGAGGCTGAGCATGGATAGTCGCTCACCAAATGAATAGCAGCCAAATGACCAGTTTCCAGCGCTTGATGATGTAACCTCCGTGGCCAAGTAGACAGCCGATTACTAGAATCTGCGGCAGTGATTGGCATGGGCAGGAGCTGCTTGGGACGCTGAATCGCCCCGGGTTCCGAGGAGGCCTGTTGGTTTAAGTCAGGCGGTCGCGGCCTGACCAGCGCGGTGACGATGGTAATTGGCTTCGAACTCAGCAGGCGGCACATGGCCCAGTGGGCCCATCAGCCGGTGATGGTTGAACCAAGCGACCCATTCCAGTGTTGCCAGTTCCACCGCCTGCTTGGTCTTCCAAGGCCCGCGCCGGTGAATGACCTCGGCCTTGTACAGCCCGTTGATGGTCTCGGCCAGTGCGTTGTCGTAGCTGTCGCCCTTGGAGCCCACTGAGGGCTCGATTCCGGCCTCGGCCAGCCGCTCGCTGTAGCGGATCGACAGGTATTGCGAGCCGCGGTCGGAGTGATGCACCAGGCCATCGGACGGCTTGCGGTCGTACAGCGCCTGCTCCAATGCGTCGAGTACGAACTCGGTGTGCATCGAACTGCTCTGACGCCAACCCACGATGCGCCGGCTGAACACGTCGATGACGAACGCCACATACACCCAGCCCTGCCAGGTTGAGACATAGGTGAAGTCCGAGACCCACAGCTGGTTCGGCCGCTCGGCCCGGAACTGCCGATTGACGCGGTCCAACGGGCATGGCGCCTTGGGATCGGGAATGGTGGTGCGCACGGCCTTGCCTCGGCGCACACCCTGCAGCCCGAGTTGGCGCATCAGCCGCTCGACGGTGCAGCGCGCCACCGCAACGCCTTCGCGGTTGAGCTGGCGCCAGACCTTCTCGGCGCCATAGACCTGATGGTTGGCCTGCCAGACGCGCTGTACCTGCGGTAGCAGTTGCACATCGCGCTGAGCTCGCAAAGAGCGCAAGGCCGGGCTGCGCTGGCACGCGACGTGGCGCCAGTACGCCGATGGGGCAATCTGCAGGACGCGGCAGATCGGCTCGACCCCAAGCTGCTGGCGGTGCTGGTCGATGAACGCCTTCAAGACTTGATGCGGCGGTCGAGCTCCGCCTGGGCGAAAAACGCGCTGGCCAGCTTCAGAATCTCGTTGGCCTTGCGCAGCTCGCGCACCTCTCGTTCCAGTTCCTTGATGCGCTGAGCCTCCGCAGTCGAGACACCGTCTCGCTGGCCGGCATCGACCTCGTGCTGTTTCACCCAAGTGTGCAAGGTCTGCGGCACGCAGCCGATCTTGTCGGCGATGGATTCGATGGCCGCCCACTGCGACGGGTGTTCTGCTCGGTGCTCCAGCACCATGCGCACGGCACGCTCACGCACCTCGGGCGAAAACTTCGGGGACTTCTTCATGGCTCCATTCTCCAGAGTTGGAGCCTCCTCGAAACCCGGGGCGATTCAGTAGTTCCGCAGCCTGTGAATGCGAGTCAACATCTAAACGTTTCCTTGTTTCTTCTTGATTGTGCTCTCCTAGGTCGCGTCTGCGCGCGGTCCCAAGATGGCATTCCGACTCCGTGCCCTTGCGGCTCAGAATCTTGTCTTCAACCTGCTGCTCAAGCTTGCGCCCAACGTTGTCGGCATCGAGCCAAACCGCCAAGAAAGAGGCATCGGCCGGCGGTGCTCGACTGCCACTGCTTTCCGACCTGGGCCGTCTCGCGCGTGTTTTCAGTACCCAGCAAGTGCTTGCCCACGTACTCCACGGCTAGAACTTTTCAGCTGTCCAGCTCCGCGACGAAGTCAAGCTGTAAAACAACGCTTTGCTGCTAGGCTTGAGACGAGCAGCAGCATCGACGAGGACTGGATCAAAATCCGCGCGAAACATGAAAGATGGGGCTGCTTGGAAGAGATCTCCAACCCTGGCGACTATCAACTGAGCGTTACTTCACCTAGGCGTTTCTGATTGAGGATGTACTCAGTTGATGCAGCTCAGCTCGCTAGTTCTGGGATTGCCGTAGCTGATCGCTACACAGTACATGAGGTGCCACCTCTCAGGCCTTCTGCTTGCTGGGCGATTCGCCGTTCGATTTAGCCGCTGCAGACTCAACCAATGCCACGATTTGAGAGGCCCGGCGCCGCAAGGGCTTGGATAGCTTCATCAAAGTCGTCAAGGTTGGTTGTCGCTCGCCCCTCTCAAGCATGCTGATGTAATTCCGCTCTAGTTCCGCTTCGAACCCAAGCTGCTCTTGGGTCAGTCCGGCCTGCTTGCGGAGATCGCGCAATACCCTCCCGAAAGTGATCGCCAAGTCCAATTAGGTCTCCAACTATTGTTGGAGCGATTGGGCTGATTTGCTATTATTTTGTCCTCCAACTATGGTTGGAATATTGGGTGAGTCATTCGGCTTGCTGGAGTCGTTTTCATCGGAGCCGAAAGTGACTTGTGATGTCCAAACTGGACGTACTGCACTGGTAAGTCTCGAGTGGACGCATGCGGCGAGGCTGTGTCACCCAAACGCATTGGCGTGACGGGCACGTAGTTTTCAATTGCCCTATTCGCCCAGTAGGTTTCAGGTTCAGCTGTACTGACGCCAAGGCAGTACAGCAGAGACGGGGCAAACCCTTGTGATTTCAAACTTGCATACTGTCTTTAGGCGAGTCCGCGCGGCACTTATTCGCCGCGGCCGAACAGGCGACGACGCCGATGACCTCGTGCAGGAGGCCTGGATCCGTCTGGCCTGCTATGAGCAAGGGCAAGTGGTGGACGCACCCGAGGCCTTCTTGATGCGCACCGCGCTGAACCTGTCTATTGACGCCCATCGTAGTAGCGTCAGTCATGGTGAGCAGCTGATGGTGGATGAGGTGGTCCTGCTCGACACCGCTCCGGGCACCGAGGCGATCGTATTGGCGCGTGAACGCATGGCACGCTTAAGCCTTGGGTTAGGGCGCCTGACAGAGAAGACGCGGGATATTTTTCTGTCCCATCGGGTCGATGGTTTGACTTACCATGAGATTGCCCAGAATCATGGCTTGAGCATCAGCACGGTGGAGAAGCATGTCGCCAAGGCCACCCTGCAGCTGACAAGCTGGATGGAAGGTTGGTAGTGGTGGCTGAGTTTGAGGCGGAGCCGGGCAGGGCCGGGCACGTGGATAGTGGACGAGATGAGTTGGCTGCAGAGGCCGGGGATCGGCCTCCGCCATTGGTGTCGCCAGACATCGCTGCCGAAGCTGCCGTGTGGATCGCACGTCTGCATGGACCCAGCCGCACGCAGGCTATGCCGCGCGAGTGCTTGGCCTGGCAGGCCCAGTCACCCGCGCATCGGCTTGCTTTTGAACGGTGTACGGAGACATGGCAGGAGGTTGCGAATCTCAGTCTCAGTGCCTACGCCAACAGCTGGAGCAGCGCCAAAAGGGTTTCAGGGCATCGCTTGAGAGTCCCCAGGCCGATGCAATGGGCCTTGGCTGCGGTTTTCCTGGTGCTGGCCTCCGTACTGGTCTTGGCGCTGCAGCCATGGCGAACTGGAGAGGTGTACGCCACGGGAGTGGGGGAGCACCGGGTGGTGATGCTGCAGGACGGCAGTCGCCTGTCTTTGAATAGCGCCACGAAAGTCCGGGCAAGTCTGAGTTCGTCTCAGCGGCTCGTTTTCGTCGAGGCCGGGGAGGCGCTGTTCGAAGTGGCCAAGGACGCGAGCCGCCCCTTTCTGGTGACTGCCAATGGAGCTGAGGTCAAAGCGACGGGAACTGCGTTTCTCGTGCGCTTGCGGCCGAGCACTCACAGGATCAGCACGTCGCTCGAAGTGACCTTGATCGAGGGGCAGGTTGTCTTGCGTCCTCCGGCAGGTCTGGTAGCCGAAGCGGCGGGTGCTGGTGCGGGTCCGGTCGTGATGACTGCTGGGGAGCGTGTGCGCGTTGATGGCGCGATGGCTGCTTCACGGATATCTAAGGTGCGAGTTGATCGGTCAAGTCTGGACCGAGCTGTGGCCTGGACACGTGGTGAGGCCTCGTTTGACGATGTCACCCTCAATGAGGCCGTGGCCGAGATGAACCGCTATAGCTCGAAGCCCATCGTGATCGTCGATGCCGACAGGCTCAAGGCGCTGCGAGTCAGTGGCCTGTTCAGGACGGGCGACAGTACGAGCTTTGCGCGAGCTGTGGCGGCTCTGCATGGCTTGGACGTCAGAGAGCACTCTGATCGTTTGGAGTTGGCCTCCCGCTGAAAGGATGCTGCTGGTGCAGCAGCAGGGCAGAGAGGGGGAGAGGCGGCCCGCTCCCGTGCCAGCGGATGGGGGCTTCAATGCCTTCATGCGATGCATGAACGCGCCCCCGTGCCGGACAGGCCTTCGGCCAGACCGGCACCGCTGACACCCGCCACGCCCGATGCCGGGCCGCCGGAGCCCGTTCAGGCCGACTTGATGTCGCGCTTGGGCTACCAAACGTGCACTGGGCACGAATGGGTTCGGTTCGAAGCTCCACCCTGGTCTGGACCTGTACCGGATAGGCGCCGGATATGGGTCGGATACGTGCCGGTTTTGGATCGCTTTTGGGTCGGATATGGTCCGGATACGGTTCGCTTACAGGCCGGTTTTGGTCCACATGCGTCACCTGGCTGCCTGTTGACCAGCGATTTGACTCTCCGCGTGCCCTGAAAGTTCGGCGTATGCAACGACTTGGACTCGAATTTCAGCGACTGGCTGCAGATTTGAAGACCATGTAGAGTCGAACAGCTGAGTGCAGGATAGGCGGAGCGCCAGCATTTGGATGCCGTTAGAAGTGACGCGACTCCGCCATGCATGCGGTTTAGGAATGACGTCATGCAGCGAACTCGGCCATCGTCGTGACCACAGCCCCTTCGAAGGTGTCGAAAACTGTTGTTGAACGCCGTTTAAGTCTGAACTCCCGCCACTCAACTCTGAACTCGCGACACCAAGGCGTCAGCTGCCTTAGCAGTCCGGGCGAACCAATCGGTTCAAATTTCGCGCGTTCCACGATATACCGCGCTGCCGCAGCACCGTTCTGTGCAGCATCCGGACCCGCTCGCTGGTGACTTCCCGCCACCGAAGTGCAGACACAGCCCTCCACGTACTCCTAGATCAGGGCTACCGCCGCTCAGGCCTGGAGGCGGAACTCACGACCCACACCGGGAGCACAACTGATAGTAAGCCCTCGTCGGACGATGATGTTGCCGGCGATAGGTTGCGCGGATGGCAGATATTGCGGCTGCCTGTAATTTTTCACATGCATGCGTATCCCCGCAAATGGTGCGTGCGAGATTGAATATGACGTCCCGAGTTGGCGAAAACTAACATTTTGGGTATGGATTTTGCTTTATTCGGCGGGGTGGGGTGTCGCCTCTGCGCTGTGGTTGAACGCGGCGGCAGGCTTGGCCAGCATTACGTTTTGTCGTGTTCTTGACGAGTCACTGATCCGTCCGTGGAACACCCGTACGTCAGTACGGCCTGGGCTGCGTCTATCACCGGGCGCAAGCCTGGTCAAAGGTATGAAGTTGCCCTTTCGATCATGGGCCAAGCCGGCCAGCCAGCATGGAACATTCCGTCGCTGGTGGTGTCAGCCCGGCAAGCACCGTTTTCGGGCGCACCTTACTTGGGACTGATTGGCAGTGACATCCTGGACAAGGCTGTTTTTGTCTTCAACGGCCCTGCGCACCATTGCACTTTGGCGTACGAGCCGCCAAGGCTGACACATCGCCCGGCATCAACCGGGCTGCAGCTGACGGCTGACATCTACAGTCGGTCGTGCTGCGTTCCAACTCGTGACAGCCAACCAGACGTTGGACAATCATGGTGTGCGAGGGCGCCGCCCTCATTTCGCCAACCCCTTCGATGGCAAGCAACCCTGACTCCGCAATCAACGCCAGCTCGGTAAGTAGAGCAGAACAAGTTCTTCGAGCCATCGCACATCTCCGAGGCGAAGACTTTTCTGGCGTCGGCGTCGTCTTCTACGAGCGCTTGGCGCAACTCCCGCACTTACAGCTCTCTGATAACTCAATGAAGACGGACCCGGGCCAGTTCGCCGAAGTCGACTTGGCAGAAGCACTATCGCGCATCTCCGTGATGAGCAGCCCACTGCACGACGGATTCCACTTCGTGGAGGCCCACAGCTGGCGGCTTACCCACCTGGCTCAGTTCATCTCCCCCCCCATTCCAGACGATGCAACGCAGCGCTTCCAGGGCACCGGGGCCCGACTGATGGCTGCACTGCTGGCCTCTCTGCTACCCGGCATTGAGTGCGTCGGGCTCGTGTCGCACAGTGGCGAAATTCACCTGTTTAGCCGCGGCATTGATGCCGCCAAGAAAGACTAGAAAGATGGCGAACGTCTCTTTGTCCACTGGGGAGGTGAAGAAGGCCTTCTGGTTCGTATCCGCCAACACAATCGTCATTGGGGTCGTGGTCGGTCTCATTCGCCACTATGTGTTCAAAGCGGACGCTACCGCGGCACTTCTAGTTGGGTTGGTTAGCGGGATGAGCTGGACCAGCTTGATTTCGTTATGGGCGTTCGGCCGCCCTTGGACGTGGGGCTGGCTGGCCTGGATGACCGGCCGCCCAATCATCCATGGCGTTTGGTTCGGTTATCTCGACACGAGCTACGAGTCAAATGACGAGAGCGTCGGAAAACGCATCCCCATCGCATTCGTCATCAAGCAAACCTTCCTGACCTACTCGCTTCTTTCGTATACCGAGCGGCAGGACAGCGTCACCTTGGCAGAGACGCTGGATGTTGACGATAAGCACAGCACCGTCCACCTGCGATACATGTACCGCTTTCAGATCATGCGGAGTACCGAGCGGAAGCAAACAACCGGCGCTGGTGAGCTAAAGCTGATCGAAAGCGGCACGAAGCTGAAGGGCCACTACCTGACCGACTCCCCCACTCACGGTTCCATTGAACTGGTCTTTGTTCAACGCGATGTCGATGGCATCGACACGTTCAAAGCTGTGCGGAGTCTGTACGACGCTAGGTTCTCTACCCCAGCTGCAGCACGGGCACCGGCGTACCCGAAACAGAAGGCATGACCACGCCCTCGGTTTGCTTACAGTTTTGGGGTGCGGGTTTACTCTATGTTGCGACATGTTCGCCCGCCCATATGTAACGCACGATCAGGCCAGAGCGGGCGAACGGCAGGGAGGGGTCAGCGCAGTATGACCAAAGGGTTGCTCGAGGCGCTTCGCGGGTCTGAAGTCAGCCATCACCGAGGTGAAAGGAACACCGCGGAGCCGGCTATCCATCGGCCAAACAAACGAGTGATCCCCCATGTTGAATCTGAGCCAGCTCTTCTTTACCTCGGACGCGAACGAAACTGCTCTGCTCGACCATCTTGACTTGGACGCCAAGCAGAAGACGGAAATCCAGAATGCCAAAGGCCTTGTGCGTGCCGCACTTCGTGAAGGTATCCCGCTGAAGTACGCCGAGCTCGGTCTGCTCGGCAAGGCACCCCAGCCGCGGTTTTTTACCCAAGGCTCGTGGGCCTACAAGACCCTCAATGCTCCCTGCCAGCCACCGCAGGAGGCAGACATCGACGACGGCTGCTATCTGCCGATGACGTTCGTCACCCAGCAGACCAAGCGCCCGAGCGTGGCAGCCGAAGTGTTCTTCAGGATTGCGGAGGCTGCGCTGGCGCCGCTCGTCAAGGCGATGGGCTGGAAGTTTGGAGGCGAGAAGCCCACCTGCATTCGCATTCACATCAGCACTCTCGCCCATATAGACGTCCCGCTTTATGCGATTCCGGACGATGAGTTCGAGAAGCTGAAGAAGTCGATGGCGATGGCGATGGAGTCCATGACATTGGATTCAGTGACGAAGAACGAACGCATCGACCGCTGGGATGCGCTGCCGCTTGATCAAGTTCTTTTGGCCCACCGCGATGAGAACTGGAAACCCTCCGATCCGCGTCCGCTGAATGATTGGTTCGTTGACCAGGTCACAGTGCAAGGTCCTCAACTGCGGCGTGTGGTCCGCTACCTGAAGGCGTATCGCGACAACAAATGGGCTTCCGGCGGCCCCGCCTCGGTGCTTTTGATGGCGGTTGCCGTACCGCTATTCCAGCAGGAGCTAGGCCGTGATGACGCCGCTCTATTGAACGTCGTCAAGGGAATTCCTGCCGCGCTGCGCAAAGGTGTCAAGCACCCGACGGATCAATCAGAATCGCTGACTGACCGTTTGCGAAAGGCAGGCGCTGCAGAGGGCCGCGACTGTGTCGAAGAGGCTGCTCAGAGCTATGAGGGGTTGGCGGGAATCCTCGAGGCTACGCTGGCCGCCGGCAACGCCGAGCAGGGGGTCATCTGGATGCGCCAGCAGTTCGGGCACCGTTTCCCCAACAGGCCTGACCGAGTTAAGGTCAGCCCCGCACCGGCTTCAACGACGACGGCCACCGGTGCAGCGGCTGGAGTAGCGGGTGTCATCGCTTCCACGCCCGCCCAGGCGGGGCCTTCCCCGCTGGTTGGTTCCACGCACGCTGGATGAGTATCACCGGCGTTGAGCTGAGCTCGTATGTCGAGCAGCTCAAGCGAAATGGCTTCACTTACGTCGGACGGCATGGCCAAGGGTGGCTGAAGTTCACCGGCCAGCTCGACGCGCGTGGAGCTGGGTACGCATGTGAGTTTCTCGTGCCACGCGCCTTGGACGAAATCCCTCTGGTCACGGTCACTTCGTTGCCGAAGGACCTGCCAAAGCTGCTCCCCCATCTGACCGCAAGTGGCTATCTCTGCTATCTCGCGTCTGGGTCCATCGCGCTGGACCTTTTTGACCCGATTGGCCAGACGCTCGCTTGTTTGCAGCGAGCTGGTGAAGTGCTTGCTCAGGTGCTTGCTGGCGAACTGCTTGGAGACCTGGTCGACGAGTTCTTTGCTTACTGGGGCACCGTGTCCTGCCTACTTGACATCCAGGGTAATGCCCCGGGAGCTCACCCCGCATACGTCGTTAAAAAGGGCGCCGTGCTTGATTTCGTGGTGACGGACAACAAGGCGAGAACGGAGAAGAAGCTTCAATCTCTGGGCGGCACGCTCGAGCCGGAAGCAATCCCGACCATTCGAGTAAGAACGACGGCTCGGCCGTTTCCGCTTCAGAAAGCTTGGCCACCAAATGATGTGGGCGCCTTGCTGCGGTGGCAAGCAATGCTTGATCCTCCGTGCCGCCGCCGACTTGAGGAAAAACTAATTCACCAGTATCGAACTGGGGCCGAGTACGCGGTGGTCGTCATTGACTCGCCCGCTCTGATGTACGGATTTGGTGTCATATTCAAACGCCCAGTGCGACGGAAAAGTCACCCTCGCAACTTCCGGCAGGAGGTCTATGGGCATGCTTTCACGCAGCTGAGCTGCGTTCGCATTGATGACCGACACATGGCAGAACGCAGCTTACCTGGGGCGGCAAAGACGCTTGCTGCGCTCAAAGTGGTGCTGGTTGGCTGCGGCACCATTGGCGGCTTCCTTGCAGAGTTGCTTGTCAAAGCGGGAGCCGGAACATCTGGGGGGCGGTTGGCATTGGTCGATAGCGACTGGCTTGGCCCTCAGAATCTTGGCCGCCATCGCCTTGGCATGCCGCATCTGTTCAAGAACAAGGCTGTGCAGCTCGCCAGCGAACTGGAGCGGCTGTCGCCTGGCTCCAGCATCGAGTTCATGCCTTCCGATGTGAAGAGGCTGGACCTTGGACAGGTTGACCTGCTTATCGACGCAACCGGCTCCCAGTCGTTGACAGACTGGCTGACGTGGAAATACGCCAAGGCGGTCCCGGTTCTGGCAACGTGGGTTGAGGGTCCAGGTTTGGCCGTTCGTGCGCTGATGAAGCACTCATCGGCGCACGGATGCTCTCGCTGCATCTCGCAACCGCCCCAGCAGGCTGTGTACCAGGTATTCGACGAACCGACCCCGACGGTTCTTAAGGGTCACGGCTGCGAGGGCCTGTTCGTCCCATTCCCAGCTACGGCCTCCATTCAAGCGGCAAGTTTGACGATGGAAATGCTGCAGGAATGGCTGGAAGGGCGACTTGAACACACGCTGCAGACTCGTGTCCTTGATCGCAGTCGAACCCTGAAGACTACCGACTGCACGCCTCTTCGTCAGGAAGGGTGTCTCGCATGCCATTCATGACAGACTGGTCTTCCGAGAACGGCGAAGTGCTGCTGCACTTTTCCGACGCCGTGATGGCGATGTTTCAGGCGAATGTGCAGACTGGCCGCCGGCCAGAGAGTGGCGGCATCCTGCTTGGCACGGTCCATGACCACGGCATGCTCATCACCCATGCAACAGTGCCTTCCCGATTTGACAAACGGCGGCCCATGTTTTTCTCACGCGAGGCGCGCGGCCACCGTGCCGTGGCTCATCGGCTTTGGAGAGCTAGTGGGGGGACTACGCGCTACCTCGGAGACTGGCATACGCATCCAGAAGATGTTCCGTCGCCTTCGGGTATCGACTTGCGCGAGTGGCGCAAGCTCGCGTTGGCGCGAAACGATGAGCGGCCCGCGCTGTCTGTCATCGTTGGGCGGCGCGCACTGCACGTTGAGCTGATGCACTCCACCGGCGGTCGCGACCAGCTAGCGCCGGTGGCTTGACGATGCTGCGAACGGCGGCGGAGCGTGAACCTGTGCTGCGTCAGCCCTCGCGAACGAGCTGCATCTGCGGAACGTGGCTGAGGTATGGGCCAAGCTTTTCACCCAGGATGTCCGAGGTGGCTTTGGCCGCTAAGGCCAACAGGGTCTTGCGGGCGGCTTCGGTTGCAACGTCCAAACCGAGGTCTGCCGTCTGTTCGTTTGAGGGTGGGTGGTCCAGCCGCAAGTAGCGGGCGCCGAGCTTGTGCATCATGAGCTGCTCAACGAACTGCTGTTGCGACGAGATAGTGACGTTGAAAAGGCGCACATCGCTCATCCACTCACTGATGCCGAACTGGCGCCCAGCACTGAACGCGACCGAGTAGCTCTTGGTGGTTGTGCCGACACTCAACATACGCACTGCTTCGCAGGGCACGCCGAAGTAGTGCTCTGCTTCATGAAGAGCGAGCAGGTCCGGGGCATTGGCGAAAAGACCTCCATCTGCATACAGGCAACCGCCGACTTCGGCGAGTTCGAAGAAGGTCGGGGCGGCCGAAGTAGCTAGGGCGACATCAACGGCTTTGAACTTCCAATCGCGGGTCCATTCCTTCTTGTGCCTGCTCTTGAACACCTGGGGGTGCCCCTCGGTCACATTGACCGCCGGTATGCCCACAGCATGCTTCACGTCGTTCAGTGTCGCGTCCTTGTCGATGAGCTTCGTGATGACTTCGCGAAGCGCATCGGCGCGGTACTGCGGGGCTTTGTACCGCTTCGCCAGGCTGGCTAACGCAGCAATTTTGCCTGTTGGCTTGGGCGGAAAGATCGTCTCGCCATGATCCACAAAGGTCTGAACCACTTTGCTCATCGGCACCTCAAACGCAACGGCGAGCGCGATGATGCCGCCGATGCTCGTGCCGTATGTCAGGTCGAAATGCCGGCCAATGGGCTCGCCAATGTGATCCTCCATCTCCTGGAGTGCCCGGGCAGTGAACAAGCCGCGGTATCCACCGCCGGTCAAAGCCAATGCCTGAAACGGCTGCTCAACATTCCACACGATTCGACCTCCCTCTGTTCTTTTCGGAGAAGATGCCTTCTCAATTTTGTGTTGCACTCTGCTACCTGCGGCGGCTCTTTCGGGTGCGAAGCTTGGTCCAGGAACGCTGCGCCTGGGCCAGGAGCTTTTGCTGATTTGGCTTGATGTGAACAGGCAGGCGGCGCACTGCAAAGATGGTCCCGTTGAGCCTGATGACGCAGTCCATGTGGTGTTTGCCAAGGTAGGCCGTGGACTCGCTCGCGGTATGCATGTTGATTCCACGTCGAGAATGCCCGAGGTCACCAATGTGGACTGCCTCTTCGCCATCGTTTCGAACAGTCCAGGAGATGTCTGCGAAGTCCGGCAGCACATGCTTGTTGGCGAGCTCAAATACTAGCCACCGCCCCCTCTCGACGCTAGGCACTTCGTTCAGATAGGTCGCCAGCAGGTTGCCGTCCTCACGGTCGTAGACCCGCACCTCAATGTCGGGCACTTGCATGAGCGCTCGGTTCGTTGCCGGTTCGACGATTTCGACCTCATCCGCCTCTGGTAGCGGCATCAGGAACAGGAATGCGCCTTCCCAGGCGAATGCTGCTGATGCCTCATCCTCGGCAGCGTCTGCCGCTTGAGCCGCGTCATTCAAGACTGCCAGGCGCGTCAGGAAGGCCTCTCGTGAGTCATCGGGAATTCGATTCAGGTCCTCCTTCTTGTCAACGGGATTGAAGACCCGGCTGTCGTTGGCCAAGCGCTCGTAGATGATGGCCACGACCGCAATCAGGGCATCGTCGTCAGCAATACCCAAGAAACGGGCTCCCCACATCTGGCTGAACGCTTCAGCGACAGTCACAGTGAGCAAGATCGAACTCGGACGCGCTTTGGGGGCGTCGTCGAATGCAACCGCTGCCCAGCCCTTGAGGTATCGGATCAGCCGTCGCAGCAGTTCGTGGTTGTCAGGCCCAACTACATCTCTGAACCACTTATAAAGAAGCTTGGGGTCACTGGGCTCCCATGCACCTGATAGGCATGCCAGGCGCCTCGCATCAGTTGCTGGATTGAGATGGTAGGTTGGCGTGTCTATGTGGAACTGCTGTTTGTAGATTGCGCGAGAACAGCGCTCCTTCGGTGGATTTGCCACCTCCACAAGCGCGTCGACACCTTTCTTGTACTCAACGAGTTCGTGCTGTACCCAAGCGCGCAATTGCTGCGCAGTCGGGCTGACATCGACCTTCGTTGGGTCCCACGAAAAGTAGACCCCGACATCAACGTCGTACTCCTCGCCTTTGTGTACGGGCTTGATAAGCGTGCCGTACTTGTAGGAACCTTGAATCCAGGTGGTGATGGGATAGCCCCAGCCCGGCAAACGTGTCTTTAGGTGGTCCGCCAACGCATTCCAATGATCCTGCAGAAACTGCCGCTGCTCCGGCGTTGGTGTTACTCGTCCGTAGAGCGTCTGCTCAGCGGAGCCATTGAATAGTCGAGCTGCTTTCCCCATTTGGCCTCCCAGCCTCGTGCTCTCTGTGACACGGTTCTGCGACTGTGCCACAGGGCAACGCCTCCACCGAAATCTGACCCGGCTCCCCCCGAAGAACTGCGGTAGCACCCGCCGCTCCGTACCTCGGCGAGCACAGCCGCCCCACGCTGGCTGCTCGTGCGAGGAGCGCCCTCAGTGCGTCTACCTGTCTGGGCAACTACGGTGGCGGCGACGGCTGCAACTGATGGCGACAAAAGCGCCGTAGTTGAAGGCGAGGGTGCTATTGGGTGGCATCGATGGCAATGTAAGACTGTCGATTGGTGCGTGTCTGGTTAGCGCGTCGTACACAGGCTCGCTGAAGCCGCTTCGCGACGAGGCTTGGCGGCCTTGGACCGCGTTGCGCCGCCGGTGAGTTCACCCGCCAGCAGCTCGAGCGCCTCACGTTTCTCCTGCATGTAGTCGTGCCCATCGTAGTGCCGCGCTTGGATGCCGGTAAGCCCATGCGATTGAACGTGCCCGCGAATTTCGCGGCTGATGCGGTTCGCAGCCAACAGCGTCTCTACGCCTGATCGAACGCGCTTAAGCTGAAAACCTTTAATTGCATCACCGACAGCCTGTGCTGCCCAGCCCGACAAGGTCGTGCCTGAGATTGGCTTGGCGCCCTTCGTCGTGGAGAAGACATGGTCGCCGACGCGCTCGAACCCCTGCAGGTCGCGCACGGCAGGCTTGATGATGGGCACTGTGTGTGCTCGCGGGCCTCGCCCAGGGCGGCCCTTGGTGTCATGGATGGTGATCGAGTCGGCGCGTACGTCCGCCCAGCGCAGGCGCACGAGCTGCTCGATACGTTGGCCGCCGGTAAGCAAGTGCATGCGCAGGCAGCGACCGCGCAACCCCGGCAGCTTTTCGATCAACTTCCAATAAGTACGAAGCTCCTCTGCGCTCAGCGGTCGTTTGTCCGCCCCGTCGAAGCGTCCATCGCGGCGCGTCTGAGCTGCCGGGTTGGCCTGTAATGCATATGCCTTGAATGCGACCGGAATCGTCGCTGTCACGCGTACATCAACAGCGCACTGAAAGGCTGCCCGTAGGTAGGCTCGGAGCTTGTTCGAAGTGCGACCCTTGCCCTGCTCAGTCAGCCGTCGCAGCATGTCGATCACCTGGTCCTGAGTGATTTCGCTTGCCGGCGTCTGGGCCAACGTCGGCCATGCCTTCACGACATGCAGATCAAAGAGGTTTTTGGCCTCGCGGGCGCTGACTCGCCCCTGGGTGGCCTGGTGCCTAACGTAATCATCCAGCAGCTTGCCCAGCGAATGCGTGGCCCGGGTTGCTTCAGCCGCCTTGTCGGCCACATACTGCCGGCGCTCAATGGCCTTGGCCTCCCTGAGGCCACCGACTCCTTGGAGTCTCGTGTGCTTTAGCGATAGCTGCCGGCACCGTTCGCGGGCGGCAGCGATGCTCAAGCCACGCGAAGTCGGCTCCAGCTTCTTGGGTGGCGACACGGGGTCGTAGGGCCCGAGCGGTTCTCGGTGCGTGCGCCCTTCGTTCGCGTAGCGCCAGTAAAACTGGACTGCGCCCGTGCTCAATCTACGCACCTGCAACGAGCCGCCTTGCTCCAGCTTCTCGATCGTGATGAAGGCTCCGACGGGCAGCGCCAGAAGCTGTTTTGTCAACGCCAAAGGCGCTGGTGCCAGTCCGCTCATTTTTGTCCCCCAAATTTCTGGTGCCAGTCTGGTGCCAGTTTTAGAGGGGATGCTACGGGATAGCTTGGAACGCTGTTAGCCGTAACCTATTGATGAATAAGGATATATCCGTCCCGGAAAATCTCGCGAAATCCAGATTTGAAGTTCTCATAATCCTTTGGTCGCAGGTTCAAGTCCTGCACGGCCTACCAAAAATTCTTCATTCAAGACAATGGCTTACGTGCGTATTGATGCGCGGAATCGGTTCTGATCGGACCCCGAATCGGACCCCGTGTAGGTTCGGTGGCGCTCTGGCGGAGTTAGTTCGCGAGCTTGAGGAGCGCCCTGGCCAATGCGGCAGACAGGTTGGTGACCGATGCTGTCAGTGATTTCGCCTTCAGCTCGCATTCCCAAACGGTGAAGACTCGCCACCCCAGGTCGCGCAACGCTTGAGCTTTGCGCGCGTCACGTGCGCGGTTGCCTTCTTGACCCCCTTCACAACGCTCGAGCGGAAGCGCACTTCGACCTTCGCGCCGCTGCCGGCGTCGACGGAGTTCTGGATCGCTTCGCGCGCCAAAACGTGTTCGGGCAGCATGCCCGGGGATTTCAGCGTGTTCGCGAACGCTTCGCCTGCGGCGCCACCCATGGGGTCGCTGGCGTGAAACAACCATG
This sequence comes from Paucibacter sp. DJ2R-2, assembly GCF_025717675.1. Taxonomy (GTDB): domain Bacteria; phylum Pseudomonadota; class Gammaproteobacteria; order Burkholderiales; family Burkholderiaceae_C; genus Paucibacter_A. The sequence continues at coordinate 257,034 of NZ_JAJIRT010000001.1, read as the reverse complement.
CCATCTTTTCTCTCCCTTAACCGAGCTTGAATTCGTCCTTCGGCCGCTTGCTCAGGGCGGTCTGGAACTTGGCTTTCAACAGTTTCATTTCGGCGTCCAGCGCCGTGAAGATCTTTTGGGCACCCTCGTGTGTCGCACACGGTATAGATGATGTGGCTGCACCACATGCCTGGGCGGCCTCACACGCAGGATTCGTACAGTTATTGACACTAGTCCGAGGCAGCGCCGGCTTCGCCGACTCCGCATCAAAACTCCTCCAGTCCAGGCGGCGCACGGCCGCGCGCTCAATCGTCCAGACGCGGCGCTCTGACTCGATTTGCCAGTGCCTTGGTTGCTGCGCGAGTCCGTCTGCATCGAAGTCATGGTGCCCCCAGGTTTCAACTCCGGCGGCGCGTGGCTGTGTCGCATCGCCGTAGCGACCTAGCGTCTCAGTCTCGCGCGTCGTGAGCTTGATGGCAGGGCTGCGACCGCAGTCGACGCCGCCTTGGGCGCGGCAGTAGGCATCCCATGCGACGGTTGCCGTTTCGTCGCCGTCGTTCTGAATCTGCTTGTTGGCCGCGCGGTGGGCGCGCTGAAGGTGTGACGGTGCGTCGGCCGGAAGATGCTTGATGCGTCGCAGCTCCCGCCATACGCTCACGGGCGGACCTCCGACCTGTTGAAATTGCCGAATGCGCCATGTACTGCTCCAGGCTTCGACACGCTTGGCACTTTCGGTCGCTGGGCGGCCTTCGAGGTCGTCGCCGACGTGCTCGCAGTCGATGTTTTTCGCAACGTACTTTGCGATGTAGCCGGCCGCCGTGCCGCGCGTTTTATCAATTAGCTTGAAATCGCAGCGATGCTCCTTCGCGCCCTTCTCGTCGCCGGATTCTTGAAATGCATATCGCTTTAGGGTTTCCATAAGCGATGCGCCGCCATAGGTCGCGCTGGACTGACTGATTTTTCGTACGGACTTGTTTCCTTTGCCTGGCGACTCTTGCAGAAGGTCTTGCAGCAAAATTCAGGTACGGTGTTGAATCGAGTGTGCCGGTTTGAATGTGAGTTCTTGCCAAAATTTGCCAAACTCAGCCGAATTCACTAAGCTCCGCCCATGAGCACCATGAACATTTCTTTGCCCGACCAGCTCAAGGCTTTTGTGGACGAGCAGGTCGGCCAGCGTGGCTACGGCACCAGCAGTGAGTACGTGCGCGAGCTGATCCGCAAGGATCAGGATCGCCTGATGCTGCGGGGCTTGTTGTTGGCGGGTGCTGCGTCGGAGCCTGCGGCGCCGGTGGATGAGGCTTTTTTCGACGCGCTGCGTGAGCGGGTTCAAGCGGGGACCCAGGGTTCCAACAAACCACGGCGTGGCAAATCGTGAAGCTCAAGCCGGTCTCGCCCCGCGAGCTGGCCCTTCAAGATATCGACGATGCACTGGCGTATTACCTGGGTGAGCAAGCCCAGGCGGCGGCCTCAGGCTTCATCGACGCGCTGCAAAAGGCCTTTGACCACATCGGCCGCCATCCGGCGACAGGCTCACCTCGATATGCCCATGAACTCAATGTGCCGGGGCTGCGTAGCTGGCCGCTGAGCAAGTACCCCTACCTCGTGTTTTACGTGGAGCGTTCCGACCACATTGATGTCTGGCGCGTGCTTCACGGTCACCGAGACATACCGGCCTGGATGCAAGAGGTGCCAGAAGAGGGCATTTGAGCCTGGCAAGCTCAAGACCACAACTTGCCAGGCTCAGTGGCTGCGATCAAACCGCCGCCAGGCTCTTCGCCTTCTCCTTCCTTCCCTTCGCCGCCACCCCACCCACCACCATCAGCCCCGCCAAGGTCAGCACCCAGCTCTCCGGCTCCGGCACGCTGGACACCAGGGTCATTTGGTAGGCATGGACCTGGCCGTTATGAACGGCCGTACCGACGATGCTGCCGTTGTCGGCGATGGACATGGCGGAGGCGCTGGTGTTGGTGCTGAAGTCCCAGTCGCTGCCGGCGGGCAGCAGGCTTTGGATGGTGTAGGTGGCGCCGTCGGCGTAGAGGAACGGGATGGAGAACTCGCCGCCGGCATTGCCGACCACCCAGCCTTTGTCATTGACGCCGCTGCCCGAGCCGTTGGAGGTGTTGGGGGGCAGTTGGATGGCTTTCATCCCCTGGCTGGCCGACCAGATGAAGGGGCTGCCATCACCGCTGTAGATGCTGCTGGAGCCCACCACATAGCCGTTGTTGCTGACGCCGAAGTTGATGGCCGAATTGTGGCCGGGCAGGGCGCCGAGGCTGCTCATCTCGCCGGTGTTGCTGTTGTAGACCATGCCGACGATGAGCGCGAGATCGCTGGGGTCGGTGCCGATGCCCACCACCAGGCCGGCGTCGTTGACGCCAAAGGCATTGGTCATGAAGCTGCCGTTGGCCGTGGTGGCGCTGATCACGCTGCCGCTGCCCGTGGCGGCGTTGAAGAGCACGGCGCGGTCACCCTCAGCGGACGTGGCAGTGCCAGCGATCAGGCCCGAGGCATTGACGGCAAAGGCGGCGCCCGAGCCATAGCCCTCAGGCAGGGCCAGGGCAGTGACACTGCCGTTGGCGTTCCACATCACGGGCAGGGGGGCGGTGCCGAACCAGGTCGCGGCCGACACGCCGACCGTGAGGCCGGCGTTGTTGACGCCGTGGGCGGTGGCGAACTGGCGCCCGTCGATATTGCCCAGCGCCTGCATGCCGCCCTGGGCGCTCCAGCGGTAGGCCTGGTCGTGGCTGTCGGAGGAACGGCCGACGACAAAGTTGCCGTTGCGCGAGTTGCCAAAGGCTTGTGAGAACTCGCCATTGCCGATGACGCCGAGGTCGACGATGGTGTAGCTGGGCGCGTCGGCCTGCGCGCCGGTGGCGAAGGTGGCTGCGGCGCCCAAGGCCAGGGCCTGGATCAGGAGAGTGCGGGTGAAGTTGCGGCTGTGTTGGGGCTTCATGCGGCGGGGTGCTTTCTGCTGCGTGCTCGTGGAAGGTGAATGAAAAGAAAGAGCGCCCAATGCCGCCATCGTGCGGCGTTATGGGCTGCGAACGGTTTTCACCTTAGCAGCGCCGCCTCGACGGCGACAGCGGGTTTGGACGCAGGGCGGTGCAGATTGACGATGGCGGGCCAAGCCTGGAGATTTCGGGCCAGGGATTGGCCCTTCGGAGCGCCGTGAGGGGCCTGAACTTCGCAGCGTCAGCGGCTGTCGCTCGGCCGCTCGCCAAAGCGGCGCAGATAGGCTTGGCTGAACTTGCCGGCGCTCTGAAAACCCCAGCGCTGCGCCAGCTCGCCGATGCGGCCGGCCTTGCCTTGGCGCAGCTCGGCGCGGGCGCGGTCCAGGCGCAGCTGGCGCAAATAGGCCATGGGCGTGAGGCCCAGGTGTTCGTTGAAATGGCGCAGCAGGCTGCTGACGCTGACGCAAGCGGCTGCGGCAATGTCCGTCAACAGGATCTCGCTCTGAGCATGGGCATCGAGGTAGTCCAGCGCACGGCGCAGGTTGCGCGGCATTATGGGCGCGGGCCGGCCCTGGCAGGCCTTGAGCCCCGGGGCGGCCACCGCTTGTTCGTGCAGCAAGCTCAGGCCCATCATTTCCACCCAGCGCTCGATCAGGAACGGCGGCGTGGCTTCATCGCCATGCTGCAGCAGGCCGCTGGCTTGCTGGGCCATGAAGTGCAGCTTTTGCGCCAGTGCCGGTGCGAGCTTGGGGCGCAGCAGCGAGGGAGGCGTCTCAGAGCCCGCTGCGGTCCACAGCGTCGAGCTCAGACGCAGCAGCGGTTCGCGCGGCAGGGCGATTTCCACGAAATGCGAGTCTGCGGCGAACTGGGCCTGCGCCACCTCGGCAGGGTTGAAGACCAGGCCTTCGCCCGCGCGCGCCAGGCATTCGCCCTCGGCCATCATTTGCATGCGCACGGAGCCGGACAGCACCAGGCCGACCAGCAGATGGTCGCTGTCGGCCGTCTGGCGGGTCTGCGAGCGCACATTGAGCACAAAGCTGTTGCGTGATTCGGTCAGGAACAGCTGCGGCGCCGCGCTCTCGGCCTTGGCTCGAGCTGCTTGCACCAGCTCCAGCTGCAGACGCGGTGCTCGGTCCCGACCCCAGGACGCGATCTCGCGATGCGCCATGGGCGCTCGGGCGTTCAGGTCGGCGATGTAGTGCTCGATGCCTTCGCGTGAGGCCAGTTCGAGGGAACGCGCTGCTGAGCTGCGCGGGGGTGGAGTCTTGCGAGACGCCGTGCCTTGGGTGGCCGCTGCTTGCGATGCGTTCATACCCGTCTTGCCTTGCCCTCAAGCTGGATGGATCCGTGTGCGCCGGCCGCAGATCGATGTGTCTTTCGGGCCAGTATGAAACAGCCCCCGGGGCACGCTCGCCCGGCATTACCCGCAGATGCGCGATGTGCGCCCGCGTTTAGCTTGTTGCGTGTGGTTTGCGTGTAAGCCAGTCAAACGCCGCTGAAAAGAAAGTCCAGGGCGCTGATGATGGTGGCCTGGCCGGCACTCAAGTCGGCGCGTGCTGGGCCCAAAGCCGTCAAGGGGACGGCCGCCATGAACTGAGTGGCCATGGTGTAGTTCGCGCCTTCGATCTCGAAGATGGGGTTGAGCTGCCGGGCAGCCCTCAGGGTCTCCAAGGGCAGGAGCGGGACCACGACGCGGGTGTTCAGGTGATCGAGAAGGTCCGCTTGCACATCGAGCAAGTAGCCTGGGCTGTCCTGGTTTTGATAGGCCTGAAACCGGGCCATGCTCAGAAGTTCCGGTACTTGGCCAGAGGCAGGCCTTGGGCTTCGACGTAAGCGTTGGAACTCTCCATCGCATCGCGGTTCTCGGCGAGCCAAAGCTCTTGTTGACGCTGCTTTACCGCCGCGGCAATGCCGAGTTCGGCAGCCTGAGACAGATTGACCGCCAGCTTCTGCGCATCGGCGACCAGATCTGCGCTCAAGGTCAAGTTGGTGGACCGGCGCGGAGATGGGCTTCGTCCGTGTTGGCGACTTGACTTGGCCTCAGGGGGGCGAACGAGAGAGCGGGTCATGACGGCTCCATTGGAAAGTCCGCTGGGAGTCTAGCATTGAGCCTCCCGGATGCTTGTGAAATATGCGTGTTTCAGATGCGCATGGATTGCGTGGGCCTCTGTGTTTTTCTCATCGTTCTTTTCTTCCTGGAGGAAATCTGGCTGGCCCAGCCGGCCGAGCGGCGCTGGCCCCTAGACTCCCCGACCATGCCCTTCGCCTTCGATCACGCCGACCATGCTGTCTCTCGCCTGCGCACTGCCTGCCTGCTGGCCGATACCGCCAACACCCGGCCGCGCCTGGACCGGGGCGAGCCCCGCATCGAGCGCTGCGGGCGCTGCCGCCTGATTCCCAGCCATTGCATGTGCCATTTGCGCCCCGTGCTGGCTCCGTTGCCGGGGCGAGCCGGCGTGTGCCTGATCATGGCGGAGTTCGAGGCGCTCAAGCCCAGCAATACGGGCTGGCTGATTGCCGATGTGCTGCCCGGTACGCAGGCCTTTTCATGGTCGCGGGTGTGGGTGGAGCCCGGTCTGCTCGCCCTACTGGCTGATCCGCAATGGCAGCCCTTTGTGGTGTTCCCGGGCGAATTCGCCGAGGGTCGGGAGGTGGTGACGGAGTTGGCGGTCTTCTTGCCCAAGGATGCTTCAGACTTGGTTCTCAAGCGTCCGCTATTCATCCTGCTCGACGGCACCTGGTCCGAGGCACGCAAGATGTTCCGCAAAAGCCCGTATCTGGCGAAACTGCCGGTGCTGAGCCTGCAGCCTGAGCAGTTGTCGCGTTACCGCCTGCGTCGCTCTTCCCACGACCACCATTTCTGCACCTCGGAGGTGGCGGCACTGTGCCTGGCCCTGGCCGGTGATGAGCAGGCGGCGCAGACGCTGGAGGCTTATCTGGAGGTGTTCAGCAACCGCTACCTCAGCGCCAAGCAAAGTGTGCCAGCGGACGAGCGGGACGAGGGGCATCAGCGCTTGCGGGCGCTGGCGGCGGTGCATAGGTCTCGCGCCTGACAATGCCGGATGGCCATGCAGCTCCGCACCAAATTCATCCTTCTCGCCGTCCTGCCTCTGGTGGCCAGCCTTTTGCTGATCGCGCTGGCGGTGCGGCATCAGGAGCGCGAGCTGGTGCAGCGTGAGCATGCGCTGGTGGAGCGGGCCTATATGGAGGCGCGGCGGGCGGAGCTGAAGTCTTATGTGGCGCTGGCGGTCAGCACGGTGAAGCCCTTGTACGAGGCGCCGGGGGACCCGCTGGCCCAGCGGGCGCAGGCACTGAAGCTGCTGGCCTCGCTGGACTATGGGCCGGACGGCTACTTCTTCGTCTACGACCTGGACGGCAATTCGCTGATGCATTCGCGCCAGCCCGAGCTGGTGGGTCGCAATTTGTGGGACATGCGCGATCCGCAAGGCCGGCCGACCATCCAGGAGCTGATCGCGCAGGCGCGCCAGGGCGGTGGCTTTGTCGATTACCTCTGGCGCCGGCCGTCCAAGGGCCAGGTCGAGGCCAAGCTCGGCTATGTGGTGCCGCTCGATCGTTGGGGCTGGATGATTGGCACGGGCCTCTACCTCGGCGACCTGCATGCCACCATGGAACAGCTGGACGCCCAGGCCAGCAGCAATATCGCTACCACCTTGCTCTGGATCGCCGGCATCGCCGTCTTCGGCGTGGCCTTGATCAGCAGCACGGGGCTCTTGCTCAATGTCAGCGAGCACCGCATCGCCGATGCGAAATTGCGCCTGCTGGCCCACCAGGTCGTGCAGTCGCAAGAGGACGAGCGCGCCCACCTGGCGCGCGAGCTGCACGACGGCACCAGCCAGACCTTGGTGGCGACCAAGCTGCTGGTGGAATCGGCCGTCGATGCGCTGGAGGCCGGGCGGCCGTTGCCGGCGCGCGTGCTGGCCACGGCCTTGGAGCGGCTCAAGACCTGCCTGGATGAGGTGCGGCGCATCTCGCACCGCCTGCGCCCGGCCATGCTGGACGACAGCCTGGGCCTGCCGGCCGCGCTGCAAGCCCTGGGGCGCGAGTTCGAGGACGATGGTGGCGCGGGTCTGGTGGAGGTGAGCTTGCAGGGCGAGCCGGTGGAGCTGCCCGAGCTGGTCAAGACCGTGCTGTTCCGCGTGGCGCAAGAGGCGCTGACCAATGCGGCCAAGCATGCGGCCGCTGCGCATTTGCAGCTGGGCTTGAGCTTCGAGCCCGGCCGGGTGCGGCTGCAGATCAGCGATGATGGCGCCGGCTTTGACGAGGCCGCCGTGCAAGAACATCCACGCCAGGGCATCGGCCTGCGCAATATGCGCGAGCGCCTGGCCTCCATCGGCGGGCGCTTGCAGATCCGCTCGCAGCCTGGCGCGGGCACTGAAGTCCGGGCCGAGGTGCCGCTGCCTTCGAACTCCACTTCCACCGCCTCTGCATGAATTCAGTTCTCGCATCCGCACCAATCCGCCTGGCCTTGGTGGACGACCACCCGCTGGTGCGCGACGGCCTGCGCCTGCGCCTGGGCGCGGTGCCGGAGTTCGCGGTGGTGGGCGAAGCCGGTGACGCGCGCGAGGCCCTTGCCCTGCTGGCGCACACGGCGGTGGACATCGTGCTGATGGATGTGGGCATGAAGGAGGTCAGCGGCATCGATCTGGCCGCCGACTTGCTGCAGCGCCAGCCGGGCCTGAGCGTGCTGATGCTCAGCATGTACGACAACCCCGAGTATGTGCAGCGCGCCCTGCAGGCCGGTGCCCAGGGCTATGTGCTCAAGGATGCGCCGGCCAGCGAGATCGTGGCCGCCATTCAGGCCGTGGCGGGCGGGGGCACGTTCTTGAGCCCGGCCGTCTCGCGCCGCCTGTTCCGCGCGCAGACGCCGCGGCCCTTGCTCTCGCCGCGCGAAAGCGAGGTGCTGGCCGCGCTGGGCCGCGGCGAGTCGAGCAAGCAGATCGCCGCCGCCATGGACCTGAGCGTGCGCACGGTGGAGGCGCACCGGCAGAACATCAAGCGCAAGCTCAATCTCGACGGCCAAGCGGAGTTGATCAAATACGCCGTCGAACATGCGGGTCAGCTGTGATGGCTTGAGCTGTGTTCCTCTGGGTCTCCTGAGAAACAAAACCCGGAATACGGACGCGGAGCAAGCAGCCGAGGGACGCAGAGCTCGCAGAGGGCATTGCCGTAGTCTTGCTGGCTTTCTCCGGGTCCTCCGCGTCCTCCGCGTCACTTTGCGGCCTCTGCGTATGTGTTTTTTCGCTGGCGCCATGCGCCGACAGGGGCTTTGGGGGCCGGTGATTGCTTTGGCTTTCAATTCAGGGTTGACCCTTAGGTGATCCCACGCGCCGCCGCGCGTGGTCTGACGGATGCGCGCGGCCGGCCGCTGGCCGAGACTGCGGCCACGCAGCGGTCCCCCTCGTTTTTCTTTCCTGCTTCTCTCGTTCCCACAACCAAGACCGCGCGGATCAGGAGACAAAACTCATGTCCTCGAACATCAGGCGCCACCTTGGGTGGCTTCTGGTCGCGGTGCTGGGCGCTTTTGCGCTGGCGACCGTGGCCCTGGGCCGCGGCGAAGCGGTCAGTGCTTTGTGGGTGGTGGTGGCCGCAATCTGCGTCTACCTGATCGCCTACCGCTACTACAGCCTCTTCATCGCCAGCCGCGTGCTGCAGCTGGACCCGCGGCGCCAAACGCCGGCCTGGCGGCACAACGATGGTCTGGACTATGTGCCGACCAACAAGTACGTGCTCTACGGCCACCACTTCGCCGCCATTGCAGGCGCCGGCCCCCTGGTCGGCCCGGTGCTGGCCGCGCAGATGGGCTATCTGCCCGGCTTGCTGTGGTTGCTGGCCGGCGTGGTGTTTGCGGGCGCGGTGCAAGACTTCATCGTCCTCTTCATCAGCACCCGCCGCGACGGCCGCTCGCTGGGCGATCTGGTCAAGCAGGAGATGGGCCTGGTGCCCGGTCTGATCGCGCTGTTCGGCGCCTTCATGATCATGATCATCATCCTGGCCGTGCTGGCACTGATCGTGGTCAAGGCCCTGGCGCATTCGCCCTGGGGCACCTTCACCGTGGCGGCCACCATCCCGGTGGCGTTGTTCATGGGCGTGTACTTGCGCTACCTGCGCCCGGGCCGCATCGGCGAGATTTCCATCATCGGCTTTGTGCTGCTGATGCTGTCCATCGTCGGCGGCCAGTGGGTGCATGAGAGCCCGGTCTGGGGCCCGATGTTCACCTTCGAGGGCACGACGCTGACCTGGATGCTGATCGGCTACGGTTTCGTCGCCGCCTCCATCCCCGTGTGGCTGCTGCTGGCCCCGCGTGACTACCTGTCCACCTTCCTGAAGATCGGCACCATCGTGGCCCTGGCCATCGGCATCGTCTTCGTCGCACCGACGCTGCAGATGCCGGCCATCACCCAGTTCGCCGCCGGCAATGGCCCGGTCTGGTCGGGTGATCTCTTCCCCTTCCTGTTCATCACCATCGCCTGCGGTGCCGTCTCAGGCTTCCATGCGCTGATCTCCTCGGGCACCACGCCCAAGATGCTGGAGAACGAAACCCACGCGCGCTTCATCGGCTACGGCGGCATGCTGGCCGAGAGCTTTGTGGCGGTGATGGCGCTGGTGGCCGCCTCCTGCATCGAGCCGGGCGTGTACTTCGCGATGAACAGCCCGGCCGCCCTGGTGGGCAAGACGCCCGAGGCCGTGGCCGCGACGCTCTCGACCTGGGGCTTTGTCGTCACGCCCGAGATGCTGATCCAGACCGCCAAGGACGTGGGCGAGAACACCATCCTGGCGCGCGCCGGCGGTGCACCGACCCTGGCCGTGGGCATGGCGCAGATCCTGCATCAAGCCATCGGCGGCAAGGCCATGATGGCCTTCTGGTACCACTTTGCGATTCTGTTTGAAGCGCTCTTCATCCTGACCGCCGTGGACGCCGGAACCCGCGCCGGCCGCTTCATGCTGCAAGACCTGCTGGGCAGCTTTGTGCCTGCGCTCAAGCGCACCGATTCGCTGCCCGCCAACCTGATCGCCACCGCGCTGTGCGTCTCGGCTTGGGGTTACTTCCTCTACCAGGGCGTGGTCGATCCGCTGGGCGGCATCAACACCTTGTGGCCGCTCTTCGGCATCGCCAACCAGATGCTGGCCGCCGTGGCCCTGATGCTGGGCACCGTGGTGCTGTTCAAGATGAAGAAGCAGCGCTATGCCTGGGTGACGGCCCTGCCGGCCCTCTGGCTGCTGATCTGCACCATGACCGCCGGCTGGCTGAAGATCTTCTCGTCCGACGCCAAGGTGGGCTTCCTGGCGCACGCCAGCAAGTACAGCAAGGCCCTGGCTGAGGGCCAGCTGCTGGCCCCGGCCAAGACGCCCGAAGCCATGAGCCGCGTGGTCTTCAACGACCGCCTGGACGCCGCCCTGTGCGTGCTCTTCATGTTCGTCGTGATCAGCGTGCTGATCTACAGCGTGCGTGCCATCCTGGCCGCTCGCAATTCGGCCAAGCCCACGGCACAGGAAACGCCCTTCGTGGCGCTGGCTGCGGCGTCTTGATCCATGGCCGCCGCTGAAGACGTGATCGAACAGGCGCGCGAACTGCGCCAGCGTGTCGGCCAAGCCGGCCGTTACCTGGCCCAGGGCCTGCGCCTGATGGTCGGCTTCCCCGACTTCGACACCTACCGCGAACACATGGCCCGCACCCATCCGGACCAGCCGGCCATGACCTATGAGCAATTCTTCCGCGAACGCCAGGCCGCACGCTACGGCGGGGCGGATGGGCGGATGAGCCGCTGCTGCTGACCTGGCGGGCGGCTGCATGTGCGAAGCCGAACTTCGATGGTCGGGCTTGCGCGCTGCGGTGGCTCGGCCCGCCGCCGTGCTCATGGTGCCCGGGTCGGCTCTGCGAGCCGACTGCCCTCGCTGCTCACTGCGCGGCTCAGCGGCACCAAACTCCCTCCGTTCGCTGCGCTCACTGTGGTCAAACAGTGGCGCCGAATCAGAGCTTGAAGCGTGCGCCGAAGCGCACGCCTGAGCCGCTTCGCTGCGCTCACGGCCGCGCACAAATTGCCCGTTGTCGAGCCGAGCCACCTCCGAGTGTGGCGTGTTCCACCGTCGAGGGGCACATCGACCCCGGAACCATGAGCCCGGCGGCGGCCCGGACTGCAGGGCCTCACGAGGGAGAACAAGGAGGCTGCTTTGTGCCGTGACCTGCCAGTCTGCAGCGGCGTGTGCAGTATCGGTGGCTTGGCGTCTTTAGATCAGAGGAACTCGCCGGTGACCGTGTCGCCTTCAAGGTCGGGATAGTCGTCTTTGCTGGTGGCGGCGCGCAGGCTTTCGATGTCCTGGTGAGCGCGGCTGAGGCGGCCGACGATATTGGCTTCTTCGGCAATTGACAGGAAGTAGGGGTAAAGCGAGCGCACTTCCAGCGACTTTTCGGGTTGCCCGCCGAGGTTGGCGATCTGCTCCTGCACATAGCTGAAGTCCAGGCACATCAGCACAGCCGGTGCATTGACGCGCGGGTTCTGCCGCTGGCCGGTCAGGACCTTGAAACCCAGCATGGCTTCGTAGAAGCGCACATGGCGGGGGTTGACCTCGATCAGCAGGCTGTCGAAGCCCATCAGCCTGTGGGCGTAGATGTAGGCCACGTGAAACAGCGAAGCCAGCACGCGCTTGGACTTGGAGACGTTGTCCACCGCCAGCTTGGTGAATTCGCAGATATTGCGGCGCTCGGCACGCAGGGCATCAGTCTCAGGTCCGAAGGTTTCATCGACATTGAGGCCGGCCGGGGAATCGAAGCCGATGGTGATGGTGCCGATGATGACTTCGGCATCGCTGGCCATCAGGGTGATTCGTTGCGGCTCCGCTTCTTCAGGCAGGTCGCTGGCGATGTACCCCCGAGAGGCATAGCGGCGCTGGATCAGCACGCTGGCCGAGCTGCGACGACCGGTGGAATCGGCATTGCGGATCTTGAACAGGCGTTGGTTGATCTCCAGGCCTTTGCCCACGGCTTCGCTCTGCAGCAATTCGGGCAGCAGCGATTGCAGCTTGTGCGGTGACTCGAACGTCACGCCGATGATGGTGTCGCCTTGCAAAGTACTACTTCCTCACACTCTCTCGTCCGGCTCGGGGGCTGAGCTTGCTGCCGCCTGGGCAGAGGGTGTCCGCATCAGGCGCCGCCGCATTGTCTCCAAATACGGCGAACCGTGTGCAAACTCGCCGCAACATTTTCGTGTATCCATCAAGGGCTTGATCTCGTTGGTCAGTGTAAGTGTGGCGTCAGAGCTGCAGAAATGTCGCCAAGTCCTCGAGGTGCTCGTCAAAATCGCTGAGGCCATGGTCGCTGCCCTCCAGCAATCGGATCGGGCCGTCGGCATAGCGAGCCTGCATCTCCCGCCAGTCCAACAGTTCGTCACCTTTGGCCACCACGGCCAGGCAGCGTTCCGGCTTCAAAAGCTGTTCCGGTCTCAGGGCGCGCAGTTCGTCGACGAATTCGGCCTGAAAGAAGAATCGTTCGGCCGGTTCCTGCCAGCAGCTTTGCTCGCCGATGTAAGCGGCCAGGTCGCGGGCCGGGTCCACGGCGGGGTTGATGACGACGGCTCGCCAAAGCGGCCGGTTCTGAATCAGCGCCGTCGTGTAGAAGCCGCCCAGCGAGCTGCCCATGACCGCCGATTCGCCCGCCGGCCAACCCTCCGTCAGGCTTTGCAGCAGTGCGAAAGCCGCACGTGGCGAGGGTGGCAGCTGCGGGCAAGCGAAATGAAGATCGGGGCGATGCTCCGCCACCCAGGCCTGCATGCGCAAGGCCTTGGCCGAGCGCGGCGAGGAGCGGAAGCCATGCAGATAGAGCAAGTGGCTGCGGCGCTGAACTTGGCGTGCATTCAGGGTCATGCCGAAGAGTGTAGGTCGCCTCGAACCTGGTACTTACCCTGGGCTGCCGAGGGCCTGCGGCCATTGACGGCCCGCAGATGACAATACACAGTTGCCGCCTTTGTGCCGCCGTGGTCGGTTTTCGCGCCTGTTTCGCGAGCTGTGCCCGGAGCCAGCGGCCCCATCTCGAACCTGCAATGTGCCAAGGAAGTCTGAATGTTCACGAGCCGCTCCACACCCCCGTTTTCGCCCATGATTCCGGCCTCACCGTTGGGCGCTCTGAAGCTGTCCAGCCTTGCCGCGGCGGTCGCCCTCTTGAGCGCTTGCGCCAGCACCACTGCGCCGACAGGCCAAACCCTCGCTCCCGCTCCTGCGCCTTCCGCCGCTCCTGCGGCCCCGGCCGCGGCGCCCGCTGCAGCACCGGGTGCTTCCGCGACTGTGCCCGGTGCCGCTCGCCCGCCCGCCGATCCCACGGCGCCCAAGCCTTTTGCCGAGGTCAGCAAGGACGCCAAGGTGCAGGACGGTCTGTTCCCGATTTGGCGCAAGGACGAGAAGGTTTGGCTGGAATTGTCCAAGGACATAATCGGCAAGCCCTTCCTCTTCACCGCCAATGTGGCCAATGCCGTTGGTGAGCGTGGTCTCTACGCGAGCCAGATGGGCATGGACCAGATGGTCGAATGGCGCCGCATCGGCAACCAGATCCAGCTGATCGCCCTGAACACCGCCTTCCGCGGCGAGGGCGGTGGCAAGGCCGCCGTGGCTCAGGCCTTCTCGCCCAGTTTGCTGGCCTCTGGCCCGGTGGCCAGCGCCGAGCACCCGGAGCGCAAGTCGGTGCTGGTCGATGCGGCCATGTTCCTGAGTGACATCCCGGGTCTGTCGACCCGCCTGGAGGCGGCCTACCGCCTTCCTTTCGCGGCCGACCGAGCCAACTCGCATATCGAAGCCAGCCGCGCTGACGCCACACTGAGCACGCTGACCGCGCGCATGCACTTCGCCACGCCGCGCATCCCGGCGCCGCCGCTGACCCCGAGCCCGGTGCCCATGCCGACGCCGCCGCAGGCCACGCCTGATGCGCGCAGCATGTTCGTCAGCTTTGTCTATAGCTTCGCGGCCTTGCCCGAGGCGCCGCTGCGCCCGCGTCTGAGCGACCCGCGCCTCGGTCATTTCATGGAGTCCTTCACCGACCTCGGCAATGACATGAAGGCCAATGCGCGCGTGCACTACATCAAGCGCTGGCGCCTGGAAAAGCAGGACCCGAACGCGGCCTTGAGCGAGCCGGTCAAGCCCATCGTCTACTGGATGGACAAGAACATCCCGGCCAAGTACCGCCCGGCCGTGGAGGCCGGCATCGTCGAGTGGAACAAGGCCTTCGAGAAGATCGGTTTCAAAAACGCCGTGCTGGCCAAGCAGCAGCCTGACGATGCCGATTGGGACAATATGGACGCCGGCCATGCCTCGATCCGCTGGTTCGTGGGCGCCGATGTCGGCTTTGCCATCGGCCCCAGCCATGCCGACCCGCGCAGCGGTGAGATCCTCGACGCTGACATCGGCATGAGCGATGTGTTCTCACGTGGTTCGCGCCGCATGATTGTGGAAGACGTGGGTTTCAGCGCGCAGCAGGCACAGCAGGCGACCCAGGCGCTGGGCGCGCACCGCCACGGCGCCGCCGAGGCCCTGTGCACCTATGCGCACGACGCGGCATCCGAGATGAATTTCGCGCTCGATGTGCTGGAAGCGCGCGGCGATGTGGCGCCCGACAGCCCGGAGGCCGAAGCCTTTGTGGCCGCGGTCATCAAGGACACCATCATGCATGAGGTGGGCCACACCCTGGGCCTGAAGCACAACTTCAAGGCCTCCACCACGATCACCCAGAAGCAGCTGCAGGACAAGGCCTACACCGATGCCAACGGCATCTCCGGCTCGGTGATGGACTACAACGCCTACAACCTGGCGCTCAAGGGCGAGGCGGCGACCACCTTCAACAACACCACCCTCGGTGCTTACGACTACTGGGCCATCGAGTACGCCTACAAGCCCATCAGCGTGGAGAACGAAGCGGCCGAGCTGGCCAAGATCGCCAGCCGCAGCACCGAGCCTGCATTGGCTTATGCCGATGACGCCGATGCCGGCGGCTTCGGCCCTTACGACGGCATGGATCCGCTGGCCAACCGCTTCGACCTCGGTGATGACCCGCTGGCCTATTACAAGAAGCGCCTGAAGCTGTCCAAGGAACTCTGGACCCGCGTGCAGGACCGCAAACCCGAGGTCGGTGACGACCCGCTGCGTCAGCGCCGCGCCCTGATGAGCGGCTTCAACCAGCTGTTCCGCTCGGCCGAGCTGGTCGGCAAGTATGTCGGCGGCATGCACGCCCTGCGTGACCTGCCCGGCAGCACCGGCCGCGCCAGCTTCAAGCCGGTCGAGCCCGCCAAGCAGCGCGAGGCCTTGCAGTTCCTGGCCAGTGGCTTGTTCAGCGTGGACAGCTTCAAGTTCAAGCCCGAGTTCCTGTCCACCTTGACCATCGACTACAACGAGTGGGAACGTGGCGGCCCGTTGAATGTGCCGGCCTCGGTGGCGCGCGTGCAACTGGTGGCTTTGGACCGCCTGCTGAGCCAGAACACGGCACTGCGCCTGATGGACATGCCGGCCTATGTGCCGGAAGCCCAGCGCAAGGGCCTGATCTCACTCAACGAGGTCTACGCCACCCTGCAAGGCGCAATCTGGAGCGAGCTCAAGAGCGGCAGTGAGATCGACCGCATGCGCCGCAATCTGCAGCGCGAGCATCTCAAGCGCTTGCAGACCATCCTGACCAAGGGCGGCGGCGCCTCGGGCCAGATGGCCGATGCCTATGCCCTGGCCCGCTTGCAGGCCAACAGCCTGGCAGCCGATTTGCGCAACGCCGTGGCCAAGGGCGGCCAGACCGTCGAGACCCGCGCCCATCTGGCCGAAAGCCTGGACACGCTGAACAGCGCCCTCAAGGCTTCGATGTCGCGCTCCTGATCTGAGGCGTTCTGTTGCCTAGAAAGAAGCAGGCCGGCGCCGAAAGGTGCCGGCCTTTTTTGCGACCTGCTCCTCAGCTTCAATCCGTCGCTTGCGGCCATTGGCCTTTGATGCTTTTGCTTGTGAACGCTTGCACCACCAATTGTTCCAGCACGCTCAAGTCCACATCAGTCAGTCGCTTCAGGTAGATGCAGCCTTTGCCGAGCTTGTGCTTGCCCAGGGACGCCATGAGGGACTCGGTCTTGTCGCTAGCGCTCAAGCCGTAGAGCACGATGTCGGCCGCCCGGGAGGCAAAGCCCACGGCGCAGATCTCTCCGGTCTTGCCGCCTGCCAGCGGGTAGCGGTGCAGGCCGAAGCCGACGATGGCGCTGCCCCACATCACAGCGGGCTGGCCGGTCGCGTGATGCATCAAGTCGGCCAGCGCCAGGCAGTCTGTCCGGCGGGCGGCGTCGGCAATCGAGTTCAGGTAGGCGGCGGCATCGGCGGCCGTGGCTTGGGTTTTGTTCTCGGTCATGGGCACTTTGTGTTGAAGATCGCGCGTTCCCTTCGCGCTAGATTCTCGCCCGCAGTGCCATGGGCACGAACAAATCCGCGGGCGACACCAGAGTCTGGCTGCCCTTGTGGAACAGCTGGCCCCCATGCCTGACGAAGTCCTCCAGCGTGCTGAAGGCTATTTGCAGGCTGTGCTGCATGGCTTGCCAAGAATCGACGCCGAACAGGCCGCGCGGAGGCTCGAACAAGTGCGTGATGCTGAGCTGGCAGGTCCAGTCGCCATCGGGCTGAAGCCGGGGCGCATCGATGCGGATGCGTATTTCGAAGCGCTTGCCGTCAGCTTCTTTGGCGTCCAGCTGGCGTTCAATGAAGGGGTCCATGGGACTGTGGTTTGAAGTGGTGGCCGCAAAGATTGTCGGGCCGGCTGATGTGAGGCTCACCCGATACCTCTGTTCATCTCTGAGAATTCATGCCTCGCTGCCGAGCCCGCTCATCCGCCCTGTCATGTCCGCCACTGCCCCCACCTTTGTCTTTCGCGCCCAGGCCCTCCGCCTCTCCCATCCCGACCCCAAGCAGCCGCCACTGATCGATGGCCTGAGCTTCGAACTGCGCACTGGCCTGAGCCTGTTGCGCGGGAGTGATGGCCGGGGCAAGACGTGCTGCTTGCGGCTGATTGCGGGGCAGCTGGGGGCGCCGGCTTCGGGCCAGATCGAATGCAGCCTGGCTCTTGCTGACGTCTTTTTCGAGGACCCGACCGACCCAGCTCTGGATGCACAGCTGGCCTCGGCTTGGCTAACTGGCTTGCGTCAGCGCTATGCCACCTGGCGCGCCGATCTGGAGCCCGCGCTGGTTGACGCCTTTGCGCTGGCGCCGCATTTGGACAAGCCGCTTTACATGCTCTCGGCCGGCAGCCGACGCAAACTGGGCCTCTTGGCTGCGGCCGTCAGTGGCGCCCGGCTGACTCTCCTGGACACGCCCTTCGCTGCGCTGGACGGGCGCTCCATACGCGTCCTGGGCGAGCTCTTGCAAGAAGCCGCGCTGCAACGCGAGCGCGCCTGGCTGCTGGCCGACTACGAACGGCCGGCTTGCCTGCAGGACGTGGACTTGATGGCCGAGATCGATCTGGGCGACTGAGCGCGCAGGCGCTCTGCTGGGATTCTCGGCCATTCAAAAGCTCAATACAAAGGCCGCGCCGCCCTCCAGCGGCCGCACATGGCGCACGCGGCCGCCCATGCCGTGCACCAGTTGGCGCACCACGGTCAGGCCGATGCCCTGGCCGCCTTCGCGGGCGCTGAAGAAGGGCATGAAGATCTTGTGCTCCAGGCCCGGCGGCACGCCGGGGCCGTTGTCGCGCACGCTGAGCTGCAGCCGGCCGCCGCGGCCCTGGCGCGCCTGCACCCAGAGGCGCGGCTGGCTCAGGCCCTCGGTGGCCTGCTCGGCATTGCGCAGCAGGGCCAGCAGGGCCTGCTCCAGCTGGCCTTCGTCGGCTTGCAAATACAGGCCCGCGCTGGCCGGCTCAAAGCTGGCCTCCCCGCCACGCTGGCGCCAGGCCGGGGCCACCGCCTGCTGCAAGCGCTGCAGCAGGGCATCGAGCGCCACGGGAGCCAGCACCGGCGTCGGCCATTGGCTGACGCGCCGGTAGGTGCGCACAAAACGGGCCAGCTCGGCCGCGCGCAGCTCGATGCCGGCCAGGGCGCTGCGCAGATCGGCTTCCACCAGGGGCGGCTCGTCCAGCAGCAGCTGGGCGGTCTGGCTCAGGCTCTGGATGGGCGTCAGCGAATTCATGATCTCGTGCGTCAGCACCTGCACCAGCTGCTGCCAGGCCTGCAGCGATTCACCCTCCAGCTCGTTCTCCAGCGGCACCAGGGCCAGCAGGGTCTGCTGTTCGCCGTCCAGCGAGAGCGGCTGGCGCTGCAGCTGCCAGCGCTCGCTGCCGCGCTCGGTGTCCAGCAGCACCGGGCCGCTGCGCGTGCTGGGATGGCGCAGCAGGGCATGCAAAGCCGCAGGCTCACGCACGCCGCCCGGTGCGGCCAGGCGGCGCGCCCGGCTGCTCAGGGCCTGCAGCGTGGGCCGCGAGTCGCTTTCGCGCAGCACCCAGGCGGCCACCGGCAGGTGCTCCAACTGCGTCTGCAGCAGGATCAGCTGGCGCTGCTCAACAGCCAAGGGCGGCTCCGGCGGCAAGGGCAGGGGCGGGCGGCGGCGCAGCTGCACCGCGGCGCGCAGCAAGGGCCAGGCGCAGGCCGCGCCCGCCAGGGCCAGCAGCAGCAGGCCCAGGGCGCCGCGCGCGCTCAGCGGCCCGCGTGCCAGCAGGGCCTGGCCCAGGGCACCGGCCGCAGCCCAGAGCAGGGCGGCCACCAGCAGGCGCAAGGACTCAAAGACCATGTTTGTCCAGGCGCCGGTAGAGGGCCGCACGCGACAGGCCCAGGATGCGGGCGGCGGCGCTGAGATTGCCCTCGGCCTCGGCCATGGCGGCCAGCACGGCGGCGCGCTCCTGGGCGGCGAGGGAGCGGTCGCTGTCGGGTGTGAGTTCGGGTTTGGATTCGACCGGTGGTGTCAGGTCTTGCCGGCTCGCTGCACTTTGCTGATCCACCCGCTGCAAGGCCTCGCGGCAGGTGGCGATCAGGCGCACGTTGTCCCAAGGCTTGGTC
This sequence comes from Paucibacter sp. DJ2R-2, assembly GCF_025717675.1. Taxonomy (GTDB): domain Bacteria; phylum Pseudomonadota; class Gammaproteobacteria; order Burkholderiales; family Burkholderiaceae_C; genus Paucibacter_A. The sequence continues at coordinate 238,109 of NZ_JAJIRT010000001.1, read as the reverse complement.
AGAAAGTCGAAGGCGCCGCGCTTGAGCGCCTGCACGGCCAGATCGATGTCGGCATAGGCCGTCATCACCACCACCAGGGGCGCCTGCGGCCGGGCCTGCACCTCGGCCAGCAGCTGCAGGCCTTGCGCGCCGTCGCTGCGGCCGGGGCCGAAGTTCAGGTCCAGCAGAAGCAGGCTGGGGCGCAGCCGGTCCAGGGCGGCCATCAGCTCGGCCGGCCGGCGCAGGCAATGGATGGGCGCCACACGGCGCTGCAGCAGCAGCTGGGCGGCCAGGCCGACGCCGGGGTCGTCGTCGAGCAGCAGGATCTGGTGGGCGGGCGGTGCGGCCACGATGTCGATGTCGTTCACAGCCTGCATCTTCGCAGCAGCTCGCACGCGCGCGCCAGCCCGGTGTCCGGAAGCGGACAGGGGGCTTGGCGGCCGGTATGTGGGGCGGCGATGCTGGCAGGGCCGGGGCTGAAGTCTTCCGCAGGCCCCAACTCTTTTGCCGCCGCCCGCCGCGGGCGCTGCCATCACCTCATGATCGAACTGAGCCAACTGAGCAAACGTCACCGCGCCGGTGATGTCGAAACCCTCGCCCTCAATGCCATCGACCTGCGCATCGAGGCCGGCGAGTACGTGGCCATCACGGGGCCCTCGGGCTGCGGCAAGTCCACCTTGCTGGGCCTGCTGGGCCTCTTGGACCGGCCCAGCAGCGGCCGCTACCTGCTGGAGGGTGAAGACCTGGCCCGCAAGAGCCCGCGCGAGCTGGCGGCCCTGCGCCGCGGCCGCATCGGCTTTGTCTTCCAGAGCTTCAATCTGGTGGAGGAGCTCAGCGTGCAGGACAACGTGCAGCTGGCCCTGCGCTATGGCGAGCAGCCCGAGCGTGCGCAGCGCCAGCGCGTGGCCGAGGTGCTGGAGCGTCTGGGCCTGAGCCACCGCGCCGGCCACCGGCCCAGCCAGCTCAGCGGTGGCCAGCAGCAGCGTGTTGCGATTGCCCGCGCCATCGCCGCGCGGCCGGCCCTGCTGCTGGCCGACGAGCCCACCGGCAACCTCGACAGCGCCCATGGCCAGGAGGTCATGCACCTGCTGCGTCAGCTGAACGAAGAGGGCACGACCCTGGTGATGGTGACCCACAGCCCCGAGCATGCGGCCCTGGCCTCGCGCACCGTGCGCCTGCTCGATGGCCGCGTGCTGGTGGACGCCCATGCGGAGGCCTGCGCATGAGCGGCCCGCTAACTTTGTGGCGCGAGGCCTGGGCAGGCCTGCGCCAGCGCCGCGCCGCCACCCTGGTTTCCGCCGGGGGGCTGATGCTGGCGCAGGCGGCCTGCTTGCTGGTGGCCGTGCTGGCCCTGTCGCGCAGCGCCATCGACCCCGGCGTGCCGGCGCCCGAGCGGGTGGTGATGCTGGACTTCCGCCCTCATGCCAAGGGCGAAGGCGGCGCGGAGAGCGACTGGCAGCTGGCCGCGCCGGTCGGCCTGGTGCCCTGGCTCAAGACCCGCGGCCTGCCGCTGGAGCAGATCAGCCGCAGCAGCAGCGAGGGCTTCACCTTGCAGATGAGCGGCGATGGCCAGAGCCGTGTCGAGGTGGTGCGGGTGTTGGTCGCCGACCCCGATCTGGTGCCGCTGATGGGCTTGAAGACCCTGCATGGCGACCTGGCCGCCACCCTGGCCCGCAAGGACGCCATCGCGCTCACGCCCAAGCTGGTGCGCAAGCTCTGGGGCGATCTGCCCCTGGCCCAGGCCCTGGGTCGCATCGTCGAATGCCGGGGCAAGAGCTACACGGTGACGGCGGTGATCCCGGCGCTCGACAGCCGCAGCACCTTGGACGCCGGGCATGAGGCCATGGCCAGCTTTGAGCTGGCGGGCTTGGATTTCCGCGGCGGCTTTCTCGACAGCCCCGAGGCGCTGGAGGGCATCCACAAGGCCAATGCCTGGATCTATGCGCGCCTGCGCCCCGGTGTGGATGCTGAGCAGCTCGCGCCCCTGCTGGCCGCCGCCTACCGCGCCCATCCGCTGCACGACAAGCTGCCGGCCGAATGGAAAACCGCCGGGGCGGACCAGGCCGCGGCCGACTTCCGCGCGCTGCCCCTGCCCCAGCTGCCGCTCGAGGGTCAGAACTTGCTCTGGACCGTGCTGACCGCCCTGGGCGCCGCCAGCGGCCTGCTCCTGCTGCTGGCCGCCATCAACACCATGAATCTGCAAGCGGCCCAGCTGCTGCAGCGCCAGCGCGAGACGGCGCTGCGCCGCAGCCTGGGCGCCAGCGGTGGCCAGCTGCTGCAGCTCTGGTGCACCGAGCTCTTGATCACCCTGGGTTTGGCCGCAGCCGGCGCGGCCTTGCTGGCCTGGTGGCTGGGCCCGGCCGCCGCCGACTGGCTGGGCCTGAGCGCCCAGCGCCCGGTGGTGGACGCGCTGCCCGCGCCGGTCTGGCAGGGGCTCTTGCTGCTGCAGCTGGTGCTGCTGCCGCTGAGCCTGGCCTTGCCGGCCACCCTGGCCCTGCGCCAGGTGCCGGCGCCGGCCTTGCAGGGCCGCACGGTCAGTGAAGGACCTTGGGGCCGGCGCCTGCGCCAGGGTTTGTTGAGCTTGCAGCTGGGCGGCGCTTTGCTGCTGCTGGCCTTGAGCGGGGTGATGGCTTTGCAGCACCGCCATCTGCTGCAGCTGGACCGCGGCTTCGAGACCCGCAACCGCCTGGTGCTCAGCGCCATGGTCGAGCGCGATTTCGTGCCCAAGCTCGATGCCTTTGTCGATGGTCTGCGCCAGCATCCCGCCATCCAGCACTTCGCCTTCAGCACGGCCCGCCCTGCCATGGACCATTGGGGCCCGAGTGAATTGCACGTCAGCCCCAGCGGCGCGAAGCAGATGCTACGCATGACCACGGTCTCGCCGAGCTACTTCGTCACCTACGGCATGAAGGTGCTGGCCGGCGCGCCCGAGCAGGGCAGCGGCGAGGGCCGCCTGGTGATTGATGCCAAGGCGGCGCGCCTGCTGGGCTTTGCCACGCCGCAGGCGGCTGTGGGTGCCGTGCTGCGCGGCGGTGGTGATCAAGTCAAGGAGGGCCAGGAGCAGCGCCGGGTGGTGGCGGTGGTCAATGACATCAAGCAGGAGTCGGCGCGCGATGCGGCCCAGCCGCAGGGCTTTGTGCTCAGCGATGCGCCGCAATGGGACCTGACCGTGTTTGGTCCCGATGCCCGCGCCTTGCGCGCCGGCCTGGAGGAGGTCTGGCGCACGCATGGCCCGCCGCTGGGGCATCTGATCTGGAGCGCCGAGGAGCAGACCGCCCTGGTCTACCGCCAGGAAGAGCAAATGCGCCAGGTGCTCAGCGTGGTGGCGCTGCTGGCGGTCGGCGTGGCCATGCTGGGCGCCTACGCCTTGGTGGCCGACACCTTGCGCCGCCGCCGCACCGAGCTGGTCCTGCGCCGCCTGCATGGCGCCAGCCACGCGGACATTGCCGCCGAAGTGGCGCGCGAGTTCCGTGGCCCGCTGCTGCTGGCGGGCATCTTGGGCTTGCCCCTGGCCGGCTTGGCGGGCATGGCCTACCTCGACGGCTTTGTCGACCGCCTGGCGCCGCTGCCGGGCCTGGCCTTGCCCTTGCTGGTGGCGGCCTTGCTGACCTTGGGCATCACCGTCTTGGCTGCGGCGCGCCACATCCGCCTGGCCCTGGGTTTGCAGCCGATAGAGGCCCTGCGTTGATCAGCATCCCAGGCCCCTCAGGCGGCATCCGGCGTTCGCGAAGAAACGCAGGACGCAGAGCTCGCTGAGAGCCGCGGAGCCCGCAGAGTGGCGCAAGGCTTGTGCGCTGTTCTCTGCGAGCTCTGCGTGTCTCGGCTGTTCGCTCTGCGTTCGTGTTTTCACATCTCGGGGTTTTGTTTCTGGCGAGGGGCTGATCAGCGCTGGACCCAAAGCCCGGCGCACAGCGCCAGGCCGATGGCGTAAAGCCAAGCTGTGCCCGGCACCAGATAGGGGTAGAGCATCAGCGCCACGCCCAGCCAGAGCTGGCGCCGGTTGCCGCGCTTGCGACCCAGGCGCCAGGCCACCAGACCGATCAGGCCGAAGACGATGGCGCCGAATATGTAGGCGGGGCTGGGCAGCTCCAGGCCCAGGGCTTGCAGCTCAAGCAGGGTGTCGTTCATCGCCGCATTGTGGGCCTCAGCGTAGACTTCCTCCCCCCGGCCTGCGAATGGGCAGGCCGGCGAGAACCCACAAGGAAGTGAAGAGACTATGAGTGAGCAGCGCCTGATGGTCGGGGTGGACAAGTTTGAGAACATCGTCGCCCTGCTGCTGGAAGAAGAAGGTTTTTGGGTGCGACGCGGCTTCAAGGTCAGCTTGACCCAGGATGAAAAACGCCAGATCGGCAAGACCTCGGCGCCCAAGCCCGAGATCGACATGCTGGCCTACCACCATGGCCGCAATGAGCTGCTGGCGCTGGAGGTCAAGGCCTACCAGGACACGCCCGGCGTCAAGCTGGCGCAGATGCAGGAAGTCCACGAAGTGCCGACCGGCCGCTTCAAGCTTTTCACCAGCGAGGTCTACCGCCGCGTGGTGCTGGCCCGCCTGCTGCAGGACCTGAGCGCAGCAGGCATGGCCGATGCCCAGACCCAGGTGCGCCTGGGCCTGATTGCCGGCAAGGTCAACCAGGGCCAGAGCGAGGCGCTGCGTGCCCATATGCAGGAGCACAGTTGGCTGTTCTGGTCGCCTGATGATGTCAAGGCCAAGGTGGCAGCGCGTTCGGTGCAGGCTTGACCCATGCCTAGACCATGAAGCCCGTCCGATTTCCTCGCCCCTTGGTGGCCGGTGATCTGGTGGCCGTTGTCGCGCCTTCATCGGGTGTGCGCGAGGCCATGCACCCGCGCCTCGATCTGGCCCTGGACCGTTTGCGTGGCCTGGGCCTGCGTGTGCGCGAGGGCCGCAGTCTGCGCTGCCAGGTACGGGGCGCCAGCGCCGGCGCGGCCGAGCGGGCGCAGGAGTTGATGGAGGTTTTGCTTGACCCCGAGGTGGCCGCCGTGCTGCCGCCCTGGGGTGGCGAGCGCGCCATCGAGCTCTTGCCGCTGCTGGATTTCGAGCGCCTGGCGCAGGCCGAACCCAAATGGCTCAGCGGTTTCTCGGATCTGTCGACGCTGCAGCTGCCGCTCTTGCTGCGCTCCGGCTGGGCGTCCATCCATGGCCCCAATCTGATGCAGCTCGGTGATCCCGCGCTGGACGCCTTCAGCGCACGCGTGTTCGAGGCCTGGCGCTGCGGGCCTGGGGCCCATTTCAGTCAGTGCAGTTCGGGTGTCAGTGCGCTGCGGCGCTTGGACGGCGGCGTGCAGGCGCTGCAACTGGAGGGGCGCTTGCTGGGCGGCTGTCTTGATTCTGTTTCACGTCTGAGTGGCTCCAGTTTCGGGGCCGTGCCGGATTTCGGCGCAGCCGGAGACGCAGCGGGCAGCCTGCTGTTTTTCGAGAATGCGGAGCTGAAGCCTTTCGAGCTGGCTCGCGCCCTGCAGGGCCTGCGCCTGGCCGGCTGGTTTGAGCAGGCCTCGGGCTTGCTGCTGGGGCGCAATGCCGCTGCCGATCTGGAGGCTGACTTCAGTTCCGAGCATGCCTTGCAGGCGGCGCTGTCGGGTTTGAAGTGCCCCGTCTTGCTGGATCTGGACATCGGCCATGTCGGCCCGCAATGGTCCCTGGTGCAGGGGGCGAGTGCGAAGCTGAGCTGGAGCCCGGCCGCTTGCCAGATGGACCAATGGCTGGCCTGAGCTCGCTCGCCGTTGGGAGACTTCGATGACTGAAGCATGGGTCTTGCCTGCGCCGGGTGGTTGCGTCCGGCTGCGCCGTCTGGGCAGCCATGATCTGGCCGATTTCCAGGCTTACCGCCAGGATCCCCAGGTCGGTCTGTATCAAGGCTGGCGGGCGCAGAGCGATACCGAGGCCCTGGCTTTTTTGCAGCAGATGGCCGAGGCGCCGCTCTTGCAGCCCGGGGTTTGGTGCCAGCTGGGCATGGCCGATGCGGTCAGCGATCAGCTGATCGGAGACATCGGCATCTGCTTGGCCGAGGACGCCGCATCGGCCGAAATCGGCTTCAGTCTGCGACTGGCCCGACAGGGCCAGGGTCTGGCGGCTGAGGGCGTGGGCGCCTTGATCGCGCTGCTCTGGGCCCACACGCCAGCGGCCGAGGTCCGTGCCATCACCGATGCGCGCAACCTCGGCTCCATCCGCTTGCTGGAGCGTCTGGGCTTTGCGCAAGTTGACAGCCAGGCCGCCGTCTTTCGAGGCGAGGCCTGTGTCGAGCATCATTACCGTGTGGCCAAACCCGCTCAGCTTGCGAGGTAGCTCCAGCTTCCTTCGCAGCGCACGGTGCTGCGCACCGAGTTGGCGATGAAGCAGTGCTCGTGTGCGGCATGGTGCAGGGCTTGCACGGCCGCCTCGTCGGGCGCCTTGGCGCCGCCAAACTGCACCTCGGGCCGCAGCGCCACCTCGGTGATGGCGTCCTGCCCGGCTTCGTTGGGGGCCATCAGGCCTTCGGCCGGGTCGACATAGCCACTCACCACATAGCCTGCGCGGGCTGCCAGGTCCAGGAACCAGAGCATGTGGCAGCTGGACAGGGCGGCGACGAAGGCCTCCTCGGGATCCACTGCGCTGGGGTCCGAGAAGGGCAGGCGCACGACGGTGGGCGAGCTGGAGGCCGCCACATCGGCGCCGCCGTCGAACTGCCAGCGGTGAGCGCGGCTGTAGCGCCGGCCCGTGAAGTCTTCATCGGGGCCCAGGGCCCAGCGGATGGTGGCGTGGTGCGTGGACATGGGAGCGATCCTTTGCAGCGGTGGCCTGCATCTTCCGTCATCCCGCGCAGCGCAAGGTCAGGTTGATGCGCTGCTCGCCCAGCAGCGGGTGGCGGCCCGGCGCCAGCGCCTGCACGCCGTGGAAGGCCAGGCGCGAGGGCCCGCCCCAGACCAGCACATCGCCATGCTGCAGCGGCCAGCGCGCCGGCCGCTCGCTGCGGCTCAGGCCGCCGAACAGAAACATGGCGGGCAGGCCCAGGGAGATGGAGACGATGGGCTGGCGCAGGTCCTGCTCGTCGCGATCCTGGTGCAGGCTCAGCGGCGTGCCGGGCAGGTAGCGGTTGACCAGGCAGGCGTCGGGCCGAAAACCGGGGTAGCCGGCCTCCTTGGCCACCGCCACGGCCAGCTCGGCGATCACCGGCGGCAGGGCCGGCCAGGGCAGGCAGCTCAGCGGGTCCCTTGATTGGTAGCGGTAGCCGCGCGCGTCCGAGACCCAGCCCAGGGGGCCGCAATTCGTCATCGCCACCGCCATGCGCCGGCCGCCGGGGGTGAGCCAGTGGCGCAGAGCGGCGGCGGCCATCACGGCTTCGGCCGCGGCCAAGAGCTGCGGCGCTTGAGCCAAGGCCCGGCCGCGCAGCAGCACGGCGCCGGGGGCCAGGTCTTGCCGGGCCGGTGGCGGCTCCAGAGCGTCATCAAACAGGTCGAGATTCATGTGGCGCGAGCCTGGGTTCTTGTCAATTGGTGAAAACTTTTTTGGGTCAAATTCAGCAGGACTGCTGGCTTGCAAAAGCTTGCAAACCCGGCTTTCTCGGGCCTCAAAAGCGAGTGGTCGCTGACATATTTATTTTCCCATCACCAGCACCGGCTCGCGGCGGGCCGATCCGCTGATCCGGGTCAAAACGGGCTCGCTAAGATGAATGCAGCATGCGCAGCCGGGCTTTCATGGCCCGGCCAGCCGCCACGATACCCAGTTCAGAGTTTGAGGATTTTTGTAGCGAGCGGCTGTCAGGCGAGGCGGACGGAGCGCAGGAACCGGAACGTACTTCCTGTACGTAAGGATTCCGAGCACCGGTCCAACGACGCATGGCAGTCGCGCAGTAAAAAATTCTCAAACGCTCATTTTTGATTTTGCGCCTCGCCCCCGGAGTACCCCGTATGAGCTCGCCCAGCACCCCCCAAGCCACCCAGTTCGATTTCGAAGACAGCCTGGCCCCGCAGCGCCAGCCCCTGGCGGCGCCGGCCGCTCTGCCGGCCCAGGAGATCAGCGCCGAGGTGCTGCTGGAGAAATACGCGAAAGGCGAGGAGCAGACCCTGGACGAGCTGCGCCTGCGCGTGGCGCGCGCCCTGGCGCAAGCCGAGGCGCCCGAGGCCCGGGCCGAGTGGGAAGCCAAATTCCTCGATGCCCAGCGCCGCGGCTTCGTGCCGGCCGGTCGCATCAATTCCGCCGCCGGCACGGAGCTCAGCGCCACCTTGATCAACTGCTTTGTGCAGCCGGTCGGCGACTCCATCGCCTCGATCGACGACGGCCACCCGGGCATCTACACCGCGCTGACCGAGGCGGCCGAAACCATGCGGCGCGGCGGCGGTGTCGGCTACGACTTTTCTCGCATCCGCCCGCGCGGCGCCTGGGTCGGCTCGACCCAGAGCAGTGCCTCCGGTCCGGTCAGCTATATGCGGGTGTTCGACCGCAGCTGCGAGACGGTGGAATCGGCCGGCGCGCGCCGCGGCGCGCAGATGGGCGTGCTGCGCTGCGACCACCCCGATGTCGAGGAATTCATCCGCGCCAAGGACAAGGGCGATCTGAAGAACTTCAACATCTCGGTTGGCGTGACCGATGTGTTCATGCAGGCCGTGGAGGCGAACGCCGAGATCGAGCTCGTGCACAAGGCCGAGCCTGGCGCTAAGCAGCGCGCGGCCGGCGCCTACCAGCGCGGCGACGGCCTCTGGGTCTACCGCAAGCTGCAGGCGCGCGAGCTCTGGGACATGGTGATGCGCTCCACGTATGACCATGCCGAGCCCGGCGTGCTCTTCCTGGACCGCATCAACGCCGACAACAATCTGTACTACTGCGAGTCGATTTCGGCCACCAACCCTTGTGCCGAGCAGCCGTTGCCGCCTTACGGCTGCTGCTGCCTCGGTTCGGTCAACCTGACCCATTTCGTGCACCAGCCTTTCGGCCTGGACGCCCGCTTCGACGGCGAGGCCTTTGCCGAGGTCTGCCGCACGGCCACCCGCATGCTGGACAACGTGCTGGACGTGACGCCCTGGCCGCTGCCCGCGCAGCAGCAAGAAGCGCGCAACAAGCGCCGCGTCGGCCTGGGTTTCACCGGCCTCGGTGACACCTTGGTGATGCTGAATCTGCGCTACGACAGCGAGGCCGCACGCGCCATGGCCAGCGAGATCAGCGCCCTGATGCGCGACGCGGCCTACGAGGCCTCGGCCGATCTGGCGCTGGAGCGCGGCGCCTTCCCGCTTTTCAACGCCGACCTGTACCTCTCGGGCGGCAACTTCGCCTCGCGCCTGCCGCAAGGCCTGAAGGACAAGATTCGCGCCCAGGGCCTGCGCAACTCGCACCTGCTGTCGATCGCGCCCACCGGCACCATCAGCCTGGCCTTTGCCGACAACGCCTCCAACGGTATCGAGCCCGCCTTCAGCTGGAGCTACACCCGCAAGAAGCGCATGGCCGACGGCAGCTACAAGGAGTACGCGGTCGAGGACCATGCCTGGCGCCTCTTCCGCCATATGTTCGGCACCGACGCGCCCTTGTCCAAGGCCTTTGTGACCGCGCTGGAGCTGTCGGCGTCCGACCATGCGTCCATGGTGGCTGCGGTCGCGCCATTCGTGGACACCTCGATCTCCAAGACCGTCAATGTGCCGGCCGACTATCCCTATGCCGATTTCCAGGATCTGTACACGCAGGCCTGGAAGAGTGGCCTCAAAGGCCTGGCTACCTACCGGCCCAATAGCGTGCTCGGCTCGGTGCTCAGCGTCGAAGCGACCCAGCCGGCGCCGGCCGCCGCGGTCACCGCGCCCGAGCCGCTCAAGCCGGTGGCCTCGGACGGCAGCAACCAGCGCATGCTGGTCGCGCGCCTGCCCAATGCGGTGCTGGCCTCGCTGCGCTGGCCCAGCCGGCCCGAGCTGCCTAACGGCAATCCCGCCTGGAGCTATATGATCCGCCACCCGCATGGCGACTTTGCGCTCTTCGTCGGCGAGCTGCCGGCCGAGGGGCCCGATGCCGGCCTGTTCGGCAAGAACTTGCCGTTTGAGGTCTGGGTCAACGGTGCCGAGCAGCCGCGCGGTTTGTCGGCCGTGGCCAAGACCTTGTCCATGGACCTGCGCAGCAACGATGCGGCCTGGCTGCGCCTCAAGCTCGATGCCCTGGCCACGGTGGCCGAGGAGCGTTCCTTCGAAATGGCCATGCCACCGGGCGGCGAGCAGCGCCTCTTCCCTGGCGTCGTGGCGGCCACGGCTGCGGTGATCCGTTGGCGTTGCGAGCAGCTCGGCGCCCTGGCCGAGGGCGGCGCCACGCCGGTGATCGATGCCATGTTCAGCCGCGAGGAGCCGCGCACCAGCACCATGGGCACTTTGGCCTGGGCGGTGGACGTGGACAACCCGGCCACCAACGAGCAATTCACTTTGACCCTGAAAGAGGTCAGCCTGCCCACGCCGGACGGTGGCTTCGTCACCCGGCCCTGCGCCATGGGCTTCTCGGGCAACTACCCCAAGGCCCTGGACGGCATGGCCCGTCTGCTGAGCCTGGACATGCGTGTGATGGACCCGGCCTGGATCGGCATGAAGCTGCGCAAGCTGCTCAATGTCGGCGAACCGCTGGGCCACTTCATGGCGCCGGTGCCTAACCTCTCGGGTGAGCGGCGCCAGCAGATCTGGCCCTCGACCGTGGCCTATGTGGCGCGCTTGATCATCCACCGCTACGCCATGCTGGGCGTGCTCGACGAGCAAGGCCTGCCCCTGGTCGAGATGGGCTTGCTGCAAGCGCCTCAGGCGACGCGCACCGCGCCCGGTGTCGCGCTGCAGGCCCAAGCCGGCAAGCCCTGCCCGGAATGCGGCAACCGAACCATGATCCACAAGGACGGTTGCGACTTCTGCACGGCCTGTGGCTATGTGGGTCAATGCGGCTGAATTGAGACCCGATTGGCCCTGGTCTTGACTTGAGTCAAGGCCCGGGCCAAGCCGGCGCTTTTCGCTGCCCGGTGCTTACAAATTCGTACAACACAGGCCGTTTTCGCGGCCTACATTGCACGCATCGTTGGCGCCATCAGGAGCAGTAAAGATGCCGAGCTACACACTCAAGGTCAATGGCCGCGACTACCCCGTCACGGTCAGTTCTTCCTCGATGCCCCTGCTCTGGGTGCTGCGCGATGTGATCGGCCTCACTGGCACGAAATACGGCTGCGGCATCGAGATCTGCGGCGCTTGCACCGTCTGGGTCAATGGCGAACCGACCAAGTCCTGCGATATGGACGTGTCCTCCGCCGCCGGCAAGGCCATCACGACGATCGAAGGCCTGTCCGCCGATCGCAGCCATCCGGCACAGAAGGCCTGGATCCTGCATCAGGTGCCGCAATGCGGCTACTGCCAGTCCGGCATGCTGATGTCGGTCGCCGGTGCGATGGCCAAGGGCCACCACGGCAGCGAGATCGCCAACGAGGTCAACAACCTCTGCGTCTGCGGCACCTATCAGCGCATCAAGACCGCTGTGTCCGGCCTTTAAGGAGCTGATCATGAGTGCATCCCTCGATCGGCGCCAATTCATGGCCGGGGCGTCCAGCCTCACCTTGGCCTTTGTGCTTCCGGCCGGCCGCGCGCAAGCGGCGGGCGCCCCGGCGGTGACCGGCTGGCTGAGCATCGGCAGCGACAACAGCATTCAACTGAGCATCGGCGCGTCGGACATGGGCCAGGGCTCGTTCGCCGGCCTGGCCCAGGTGCTGTGCGAAGACCTGATGGTCGACCCCAGCGTCGTCCGCCTGGTTCAGGGCGCACCGAGCCTGGCGACGCCAGCGCCCGTTGGCAGCGCCATCAACACCGTGGGCTCCGGTGTGACCCGTGGCAATTTCTGGAAGTTGCGCGACGCGGGCGCCAGCGCGCGCGAGATGCTGGTGGCCGCGGCCATGGCCCGCGTCGGCGACCCCGTGCGTGGCAACTACAGTGTCAGCAATGCGCTGGTCACTCACCTGCCCAGCGGCCAGAGCTTGAGCTATGGCCAGCTTGCTGCGGCCGCGGCCTTGTTGCCGCCGCCGAGTGCTGCGGCCCTGGTGCCGGACAGCCAGTTCCGCTGTATCGGCAAAAGCCTGCCGCGCCAGGACATTCCCTTCAAGGTCGATGGCAGCGCCATCTACGGCCTCGATGTTCGTTTGCCCGGCATGGTCTACGCCGTCATCAAGCATTGCCCCAGCCTGGGCGGCACGCTCTCGGCCACACCGGCGCTGCCGTCCGGCGCGCTCGCCCTGGTGAGCACCCGGGTGATGGCCGGCACCGGCCGTGGCCTCGAGGCCGTGGGCAACGTCAACGCCTTGGCCGTGGTCGGCCCGACCACCTGGGATGCCTGGCAGTCGGCGCGTCGTCTCTCGCCCAAGTGGACGCTGCCGGCCCATGCCGCCCAGCTCAACAGTGCCCAGTTCATGGCCGACGCCCAAGCCCTGATGAGCAGTGCCACCCCCTATGTGGCCGGGGCGGCCAATCCGCCCGGCACGCTCTACACGGTGGAACGCAGCACGGCCGATGTGAGCACAGCCCTGAGCAATTCGCGCAAGCTGCTGGAGGCGACTTACAGCTTGCCCTACGTGGCCCACGCCTGCCTCGAAGTGCTGAACTGCACGGTCGACCATGTGGCCGGCCAGCGTTGCGATGTCTGGGCGCCGACGCAATCGGCCAAGTCGGCGCTGACCTTGGTGATGAGCTTGACCGGCCTGCCGGCCGACAAGGTCACGATACACACGACCTATCTGGGCGGCGGTCTCGGCCGCAAGGCCGAACTCGACTTCATCAGCCAGGCGGTGCAGGTGGGCATGGCCCTGAACAAGCCGGTCAAGCTGATGTGGCCACGCGAAGAAGACTTCACGCATGACCAATACCGGCCCATGGCCTTGGTCCGGGTGCGCGCCGGCCTGGACAGCCGCAATCTGCCGACCGCCTGGAGCTACCGCAACGTCTCGCCTTCCATCCTCGGGCAGCGCGGTGCGAACCTGGGCCCGACCGGCGATTCTCAGGGTTATGAAGCCTCGCAAGGCCTGCCCTACAACTTCAGTGCCCGGCTGACCGAATGGGTCAGCCACACGGCCCCGGTGCCGGTGGGCTTCTGGCGTTCGGTCGGGGCCTCGATCAACACCTTCGCAGTGGAGTCCATGATCGATGAGTTGGCGGTGGCCGCCAAGCAAGACCCCTACCAGTTCCGCCGTGCCCAGCTCACCGACCCGCGCTGGATCGCGGTGCTGGAGGCTGGTGCCAACGCTGCCGGCTGGAGTGCTGGGGCGGCCAGCGGCCGGGCATTCGGGTTAGCCATCGGCACGGCCTTCAACAGCATCGTGTCCCAGGTGGTGGAGGTCAGCAATGTCGGCGGTCTGCCGCATGTCACCCGGGTCTGGGTGGCGATCGATTGCGGCGTGGCGGTCAACCCCGGTTCGATCGAGGCGCAGCTGATCGGCGGTGTCGTCCATGCCCTGAATGCCAGCTTTTATGGTCGTCAGACCTTCAGCAATGGCGCGGCACAGGTCAAGAATTTCAACAACAGCCGCATGATCCGCCTGCGTGAAATGCCTCAGGTCAAGGTCATCATCATGCCCTCGCCGCCGAGCAGTCGCAGCACGCCGCTGGGTGGCGTCGGTGAGCTGGGCGTGCCGACCTTTGCGCCGGCCCTGCTCAATGCCTGGTTCCGGCTTAGCGGCCAGCGCCTGCGTTCTTTGCCCTTGCAGCCGAACGCGACCATGGGTGATTGAGTGTTCGACGGCCCTCGGTTTGAACGCTCTCTGGGCGATGCGCTCATGGCCGAACGGTGGGGCGGCCGAACACCTCTAGTGAGGCCGCGATAGGGGCCGGTTCAGGCGTGCAGCGAGTCTGAATGGTGCGCTGGAGAACAGACCAAGGCGGCGTGGCTGCAGAGACTGCAGCATGCATTCCTTGCCGCCATGAGCGCCCTCCACATGATTCGAAGTCCTTGGTGTCGAGCCCGTAGCTCGGCCTTGGGTTCGTGCGTGCTGTCTGTGCTGCTTCTGCAAGCGTGCGCCACGCCCGGTCCGACTGCCTTAGAGACACCCGGCCAAGCGCCGCTCGAGTTGCCAAGCCAATGGTCGGCGATGCTGAACGATGACGAAGGTGCTGGTCCCGCATGGCCTGCCGACCCGGCCAGCTCGATCTGGTGGTTCCCGTTTGCCGACCCCCTGCTGAACGAATTGATCTTGCAGGCCCTGGCCGCCAACACCAGCATCCATGGCGCCCGTGCGGCCGTGCTGCAAGCGCAGGCGCAGCGGGATCTGGCGGCCGCCGCACTATGGCCCCAGCTGGACGCTTCCGCTTCGGAGCAGCGTGGCCGCGCCGGGGGCGTGAGCACTGGTCAGCGCCTGCAGCTGGGCCTGGACGGGCGCTGGCAGCCCGATGTTTTTGGTGCCACACGCAGCGCGGTGCAAGCCGCCGACGCCACGGCCCTGGCCAGTGCGGCCAGCTTGGGCGCTGTGCAGCTGCAGCTGAGCACCGAAGTGGGCTTGAACTATGTGCTGCTGCGCGCGGCTCAGGCGCGCTTGCGCATCGCCGATGACAACCTCGCCAACCAGCGGGAGACGTTGGAGATCACCGATTGGCGCGAGCAGGCCGGCTTGCTCAGCAGCCAGGAGGCTGCGCAGGCGCGCACGGCTGCGGCGCAGACGGCCGCGCTGCTGCCGAGTTTGCGCACCAGCATCACCCGCGCCAGCCATGCCCTGGCCGTGCTCAGCGGCCGGCCGCCGGCCGAGCTGCTGCAGACCTTGGCCCCAGCCGGGGCCCTGCCGCAACTGAACCCAGCGGCCCAGGCCGGCGCGCTGAACGCTCGCATCCCGGCCGAGACCCTGCGCCAGCGCGCCGATGTTCGCGCCGCCGAGTACCGCATCGCCGCCGCTCTCGCTCAGTTGGATCGGGCCGAGGCGCTGCAGCGCTGGCCGAGTTTTTCCATCAGCGGATCTTTGGGCTTGAGTGCCGCCGGCCTGAGCGGGTTGGGCCGCAGCAGCGCCGTGCTCGGCAGCTTGCTGGCCGGCATTGCCCTGCCTGTCTTGGACGGCGGCGCGGCGCGCGCGGAAGTCAGCCTGCAGCAGGCCGGCTTACTTCAGGCGCAGCAGCAGTACCGGGCGGCCGTGCTCTTGGCGTTGCAGGAGGTGGAGGATGCGTTGGTGGCCTTGCACGGCGACCGACAGCGCGTGGCCAGCCTGCAGCAGGCCAGCGCGGCAGCCGTGCTGGCGGCGAACCTGGCCCAGCAGCGCTACCGCAGCGGCCTGGTGGACTTCCAGGCCGTGCTGGAAACCCAGCGCAGCCAGCTTGCCAGCCAGGACGGCCTGGCCAGTGCGGGCGCCGATGTCAGCGCCGACCAGCTGCGCCTGATCCGGGCCCTGGGCGGCGGCTGGCGCGAGCCGCAGGCCGGCCAGCAGCCATGAGTGAGAGCCCGAGCCCGACAGCCGTGGCCGTGCCGCCGCCCAGTCCCAGGTCCGCAGAGGCTGCCGATCTGAGCGAGCTGCTGGCCGAGCCGGCCGCGCGCGTCTGGTACCGACGGCCGTTGTTCTGGGGCACGGGCCTGCTGCTGGCGCTGCTGGCCCTCGGCTTGTGGTGGTGGCTGGCCAGCCGGGCCGCTCAGGCGGCACCGGTCTATGTGACCCAGCTGGCGGCGCGCGGTGACCTGAGTCTCACGGTCAGCGCCAATGGCAGCTTGCAGCCGACCCGGGCCATCAATATCGGCAGCGAGCTCTCGGGCACGGTGCTGCGGGTGCTGGTGGATGTGAACGACCGGGTGAAGAAAGGCCAAGTCCTGGTCGAGCTGGACACGGCCAAGCTGCGCGGCCAGATTCAACGCTCGCAAGCGGCCTTGCAGGCGGCGGCCGCCCGATTGGACCAAGTGGCGGCCACGCAAGACCAGGCCACGGCCACGCTGGCGCGGCTGGAGGAGGTTGCGCGTCTGTCCGGCGGCAAGGTGCCGGCCAAGACAGAGCTGGACGCCGCCCGCGCCGGCCTGGCCCGGGCGCGGGCCGATGTCGCCAGCGCGCGCGCCGGGGTCGACGATGCCCGTGCCGCGCTGGCCACCGACCGCATCAATCTTTCCAAGGCCTCCATCAGCTCGCCGGCCGATGGCATGGTGCTGAGCCGCAGCGTCGAGCCCGGCAATGCGGTCGCGGCTTCGCTGCAGGCGGTGACCCTGTTCGTGATCGCCGAGGACCTGAGTCGGCTGCGCCTCTGGGTCTATGTGGACGAAGCCGATGTCGGCGCGGTGCAGCTCGGGCAGGCCGCCAGCTTCACCGTCAGCGCCTACCCGGCGCGCAAGTTCCCGGCCCGCATCACCCGGCTTGGCTTCGGCTCCACCATCACCGACAACGTGGTCACCTACCTGAGCTACCTCGATGTCGACAACCGCGAGCTCAGCCTGCGCCCGGGCATGACGGCCAGCGCCACCATCACCGCCACGCAGCGCCACGATGTACTGCTGGTGCCCAATGCGGCCCTGCGTTTCACGCCCAGCGCGGCCGGTGATGCGGCGGCCAGCGGCAAGAGCGTCGCCAGCCGACTGCTGCCCAGCATGCCGCGCGGCGGCACGCGCCGGCAGGCGGCGGCCGGTGCCAGCACGGCCACGGCACGCCAGGTCTGGGTGCTGCCCGGCGCCACCGAACCCGGGCAGCAAGGGAAGGAGGGCAGGGGCGTGCCGCAGGCCGTGGCGGTGCTGCCCGGCATCAGCGATGGCCGCATGACCGAGATCATCGGCGGCGAGCTCAGAGCCGGCATGCGTGTCATCACTGACCAGAAAAAATCCAGCCAGGCCGGCTCATGACGGCCGACCCCGCCCGGCCCGCAGTCCCCCTGATCCAGCTGCAGGGCATCAGCCGGCGCTACGGCAGCGGAGCCAGCGAACTGCTGGCGCTCAAGGGCATCGATCTGCGCATCGAGGCTGGCGAGTTCGTCGCCATCATGGGCCCCAGCGGCTCCGGCAAGTCCACGGCCATGAACATCCTCGGCTGCCTGGACACACCCAGCGCCGGCCAGTATCTGTTCCGCGGTGCTCATGTCGAGGCGCTCAGCCGCGACCAGCGTGCGCGTTTGCGGCGGCGCTATCTCGGCTTTGTCTTCCAAGGCTTCAATCTGCTGGCGCGCACCTCGGCGCTGGAGAACGTGGAGCTGCCCTTGCTCTACCGCGGCGACGCGGCCGCTGCGCGGCGCACGGCGGCCCTGCGGGCGCTGCAGTCGGTGGGCCTGGGCGGCTGGGAGCGCCACACGCCGGCCGAGCTCTCGGGCGGCCAGCAGCAGCGCGTGGCGATCGCGCGCGCCATCGTCACCGAGCCGGCCGTGCTGCTGGCTGATGAGCCGACGGGCAACCTCGACAGCCAGCGCAGCCACGAGATCATGGCCTTGCTGCTGGCCCTGAACCGCGAGCAGGGCATCACCGTGCTCATGGTCACGCACGAGCCCGATATGGCGGCCTATGCGCGGCGAATGGTGCAGTTTCTCGACGGCCGCATCGCCAACGATGCAGCCAATCTCACGCCCACCGTGCTGCCGCAGGCCAAGACCGAAGCCGAGGCCGCCTGATGCTGCTCAGCGTGCTCTTGCTGGCGCTGCGCTCGGTGCGGCGCAATCTGCTGCGCTCTTTTTTGACGATTCTGGGCATCGTCATCGGCGTCAGCGCCGTCATCACCATGGTGACCCTGGGCAATGGCGCCACCCAGGCCATCGAGGCCCAGATCACCAGCCTGGGCAGCAATCTGCTCATGCTGAGCCCGGGTCAACGGATGGGTGGCGGTGGCGGCGGAGGAGGGGGGAGCGGCCCGCGCGGCGGCGTGCCCCAGTTCAGCGAGGCCGATGCGGCGGCGATTGAAGCGCAGATCGGCGGCGTGGCGGCGGTGGCGCCGCAGAGCCGCGCCTCGGTCACCCTGGTGGCGAACGGCCGCAACTGGGCCAGCAATGCCACCGGCAGCAGCAACAGCTGGTTCGACACCGGCAACTGGCTGCTGGCCAGCGGCCGGCGCTTCGAGGAGGAGGAACAGCTGGCCGGCTCGGCCGTTTGCATCATCGGCGAGACGGTGCGGCGTGAGCTGTTCGGTGGCACGCCCGGCCAGACCGGCCTGGGCCAGGCGCTGCGGGTCCGGCAGTTCAGCTGCGAGGTGGTCGGCATCCTGGTCGCCAAGGGCCAGGGCGGCATGGGCGACCAGGACGATCTGGTGCTGCTGCCCCTGCACACCTTGCAGCGCCGCGTCACCGGCAGCCGCAAGGTCAGCAATCTGCTGGTGGCCATGGAGGAGGGGAGCGACAGCGGGCCGCTGAAAGCCAGCCTGCGCCAGCTGATGCGCGAGCGCCGCCAGCTCGCCGACAGCGAGGACGACAACTTCAATATCTTTGACACCCAGCAGCTGGCCGACACCTTGTCCAGCACCATGGGTGTGCTGACCCGCCTGCTCGGCGCGGTAGCGGCGGTCAGCCTGCTGGTGGGCGGCATCGGCATCATGAACATCATGCTGGTCAGCGTCACCGAGCGCACACGCGAGATCGGCCTGCGCCTGGCCGTCGGCGCGCTCGAGCGCGAGGTGCTGTTGCAGTTTTTGATCGAGGCGGTGGTGCTCTCGGCTCTGGGCGGCTTGATCGGCGTGTTGATCGCCACCGGTGCTTCTTACGGCCTCGCGCGCCTGATGGCCGTGCCCTATCAGTTCGACCCCGCCATCAACCTGCTGGCCCTGCTGTTCTCGGCCGGCATCGGCGTGCTCTTCGGCTACTTCCCGGCCCGCCGTGCCGCGCGCATGGATCCGATCGAGGCTTTGAGGCATGAGTGAGGTCGGTGAGGGGGTGAACAGGTGAATGGGTGAATGGGTGAATCGTGAATCGTGAATCGAAAGTGGCCGCTTGTTCACTTGTTCACTTGTTCACCCGTTCACCTGTTCACCACTCACCATTCACCTCCCCGAACCCCCGGCTTTTCCGGGTTTCACTGCCAGCCACAAGCGTTTAGGCTGTTTGCCATCTGAGTCACGGCAATCCGTGGAGGCCTGGATGGCATTTGCACATGAGCTGGTCTTGTTTCCCCTCGAACGCGAGGTGCAGGCAGCGGCCCAGCAGCTGAGCGATAGCTCGGACTGGAACTCGCGGCTGGAGGTGGCCTGGGGCTTGCGCCAGCTCAACAGCCCGCGTGCGCAAAGCCTGGCCAGCGCCTTGCTGAAGGAGCTTGGCGAGGCCGAGGAGCAGACCGCCTTCATGGACCCGGCCGCCCTGGCCGCCATGCGCGGGCGCCTGTACCTGGTGCAGGCCGAGGTGGCGGCGCTGATGCTGCGCCTCGACGAAGCCCAGCAACACATCGCCAGCGCCCAGGCGGAGTTCGACGCCTTTCCCAACCCGAGCGCCCAGGCCGATCTGCAAGGCCTGCAGGCCGCCGTCCACGCCGACCGCGGCGACGTCGACCGCCAGCGCGATGCTTTGCAAAACGCCATGGACTGGGCCGACCAGGCCCAGGACGCCGAGCGCCAGCTCTACTACCGCGCCAACCTCGCGCGCGCCGATCTGTTTCGCGATTTCGAACTGGCCCGGGCCGCCTGGTCCGAGCAACTGCCGCTGAGCGGCGAGGGTCTGTCCCGCATGTGCTCGGCAGCCTTGGACGACTACCGCGCGCTCGAACATGGCCTGGCCTCCGACTATGTCGAGGCCGCGCGCTTTCTCGAACGCAGCTACGAGGCCAGCCTGGAGTCCGGCCAGGTGCGGCGGGCCATCTCGGCGGCTTCCAATCTGGGCTATTCCTTCACCAGCATCTCCGACTATGAGACCGCCTTGGTCTGGCTGAAAAAGGGCCTGGCGGTGGCGCGACGCGTTCGTTGGCCGGGCGCCATCGGCCTGTGCCTGGCGCAGACCGGCGAGGCCTTGCGCCGTGTCGGCCAGACCGAGTCGGCGCGCGAGCTGCTGCGCGAATGCCTGCAGACCCTGGTCCAGCACCCGCAAAGCCGCACCGCCATGATGGCGCTGGACTATCTCGGCCAGGCCGAGCTGGACCATGGCCATTACGCGGAAGCACTCAAGCATTTCGAGCTGCTCGGCGAGCGCGAAAGCCATGCCCATTCATCCGATATGCGCACCGGCGTTGTGCTCGGACGCGCCCGGGCCCTGATGTATCTGGGCCGTCTGGACGAGGCGCGCACGGTGGCGCTGGAGGCCGTGGCGGTGATCACGGCGCAGAAGCAGCGCGCCGATCTGGTCGAGCTGCGCGCCATCCTGGCCGAGATCGAGCGGCGCAGCGGTGCCGCACCGGCCGTGGTGCTTGAGGGGCTGAAGCTGGCCCTGGAGCAGGCTCAGGCCCTGGAGGGCTACCAGCCCAAACCCGAGCTGCTCGACGCCGCCGCCGAGGCTTTCGATCGCGCCGGTCAGCCGCAGGAAGCCTATGCCATGGCCCGGCGTGCCGCCGCCGCCCGCCAGGCCAGCTGGTCCACGGCGTCCAAGCACGCCCGCCAGCAAGTCGAGGTGGCGCGCAACGAGCGCCAGCATGCGCGCCAGCAGGCCCAGGCCAAGGAAGAGCGCCTGAGCAAGCTGCAGGCGGCCCATGAGCAGCTGCAGCAGCTGGTGGTGCTGGGCCGCGAGATCTCCCGCCAGCGCAGCCCGGGCCTGATCTTCACCGTGCTTGGCCGCGAGCTGCGCTCGGTGCTGGGCGCCGAGTTGTTGGCTGTCTACCGCCGCGATGCCAGCGGCCAGACCCTGGTGATGGGCGAGTCATCCAAGGGCGAGCATGAGGGCCTGGCTTTCAAGATCGCGGTCAGCGACGCCGACAGCCCGGTGGCTGCGTGCAGCCGCGACTGGACCGAGCGCCAGCTGCCCTTGGGCGAGTCGGGCCGCTGCCGGGTGTTCGCGCCCATGGTTGGTGACGACGCCAACCCGGCCGTGCTGGTCCTGGAGCTGGCCGCCGGCCAGGCCTGGGGTACGCGCGAGCAGGGCATCTTGCGCCATCTGAGCACCGACGCCGCCCTGGCCTTCAAGCGCGCCGGGGCCTGAGCGGCCCCCGGCGTGCTCGGTCCTGCGCTCAGAGTGAGCGCAGGAAGTCCAGCATGGCTTGCTGCTCGGCGGCGTTCATGGCTTGGAAGCGTTGGCGCGCTGGTGCTGCCTCGCCCTCATGGGCCAGCACCGCCTCGCGCGGCGTGGCCGCACGGCCGTCGTGCAAGAGACGCTCGCGCACGCGCAGGCCCCAGAGTGGCGCGGTCCGCATGTCGCGCCGGCCAGCCGCATCTTGTGCAATGCCATCGCCGAGGCTGCCCATATCGTGCAGGAGCAGGTCCGAGTACAGCGGCACGTTCTTGAAGGCCAGCGCGGGCCAGGGGCTGGCGCCGGTGTTCAGGCTGGGCGTGTGGCAGGCGGTACAGCCGCTGCGATCAAACAGGCGGGCGCCGGCCAGGGTCTGGGCGCTTGGCCGCAGGGCGGCCGGTGCGGCCAGCAGGCGCATGAAGTCCGCGGCCCGGTCGATGTCCGCGCGGCCGCTCAAGGGGTCGGGCTGGTCCTCGATATCGGCCACGCGGTCGAAGCGGGCCAGCAGGGCCGTGTTGCCGTTGGGCGCGTTTTCCTGGCGGAACAGGCGGTTGGTGATGCCCATTTCATTCAGGTACGCGTCGGCCGAGAAACCCAGCAGGCTGGCATGCTGGGCTTTCCAGCCAAAGCGGCCGACCCGCCGCGTGCCGCTGGCCGGGTCGATGATCCAGGCCACCGTGCCGCGCACGCCGTCGAGCTTGCTGCGCAAGGCGCCCTGGACGATGGTGTCGTCCGTAATCGCTTCGATCAGGCCGGCGCCGAACAAGGGCGTGGTGATGCGCTGGGCGACGATGCTGGCCTCGGCGGGCACATGCTCCAGTGCGGCCGGATCGATGGCGCGCGCCTGCAAGAGGCTGCCGCCTTGGGCGGCCATGGCGTCGAACTGGCCGTCCAGCAAACGGCCGAAGCGGGTGACGCTGCGGCGGCTGCCGCCACCCACGCCACCGGCCGAATGGCAGGCGGCACAGGAGCGGTCGTTGAAGATCGGCCCCAGGCCGCCGGCCGGTGTTTCCTGAGCTAGGAACTCGCTGCGACCTTCATTGAAGGCGGCCAGGCTGGCGGCATCGAGGCCGGCCAGCGGCTCGCCCATGGGGCTGGGCGGCGGCGCGGGGCGCGAGGGGGCGGCGGGCGGCGGCGGCAGCTTGGGGCGCTGCCCCGGCACCGCGGCCGCCTGGGCCGATGCTTTGCTGCTGCCCAGCACGGCCATGCCGGCGCCGCCACCGGCTAGCAAGAGGGCGAGGGCAGAGCCGAGCGCGCTGAAGCGCAGCAGGGGCGAGTGACTCTTCTTGGCAAGAACAACTGGTTTCATGGGAATCGACTCCTGGCCTGAGTCCGCAAGGGACGCTTGAGTTGACAAGGGCTTGGACCGGCGTCCAAGGGCATGGCACAGAGCTTGGCGGCCGACTGTGGAGGCAATGTGGAGAGCGCATGGCCTTGCCGGGCCTGGGCGGGCGAGGGCGGCCCGGCCGCGGCGCTGCGCGTGAGATCGTTCACGCCGGCCGGGGCCGCGCGCGCCTCCACACTCGGCACACAATCGTCGGGTCCACTGCGGGTTCACTTCCGAGGTCTGGCAATTCATGCGCTTGCGTCTGGTTCACAGCTTGTCCCTGCTCCTGCTGGCCGTGGTCAGCCTGACCGTGCTGGGCATGGGCGGCGTGATGGCCTGGAACCTCAGCCGCGGTTTCAATGACTATCTGCAAGCGCGCGAGGTTGACCGCCTGGAACGACTGGCCGAGCTGACGTCCGACTTGCTGCAGCAGGACGGTGCCGGCCTCGACGGCTTCTTGCGCAGCCGGGTCACGCTGCGCGGCCTGCTCGACGAACTGGCGCGGCGCGAAGGCTTGAACCCAGGCGGACGGGCGCTGCCCATGCAGCCGGGCTTGCCCCCGGCCCTGGCGGGCGAGCCGCCGCCGCCGCCCTGGCGCCGGCTGCGCGAGCGTGAAGGCCCGCCTCCACCACCACCGCCGGCGGAGGACGGCTTCGGCGGCCGGGTCGGCTTGTACAGCTTGCAAGGGGAGTTGCTGCTGGGCCGGCCCCAGGCCGAAGGGCGGCGTGGCGCTCGCCCGCCATGGGCGCTCGAGCGTGGCCCTGGCGACAGGATGGTGGAGCGAGCGGTCTATGGCCCGGCCGCCGGCGCTGAGCGGGTGCCCGTGGCCTGGTTGCGCCTGCGCTTGCCCAAGCCCCTGCCCGATTCCGTGGACGCCCTGTTCCTGCGCCGGCAGTACCAGGGCATTGCGGTCGTGGCCGTGCTGATGCTGGGGCTGGCCCTGCTTGGCGCCTGGTGGCTGACGCGCCGCTGGTCGCAGGCCTTGCTGGCCGTGCAGGACGCCACCGCACGCATCGCCCAGGGTGAGCTGTCCGTGCGTCTGCCCGACCCGGGGCGCAGCGACGAGATCGGCGATGTGCTGCGCAATATCAACCGCATGGCGGCCGGACTGCAAGCCTTGGAGGGCACGCGGCGGCGCTGGATCGCCGACATCTCGCATGAGCTGCGCACGCCGCTGAGCGTGCTGCGCGGCGAGATCGAAGCGCTGATTGACGGCGTTCGCCCCCTGTCCACGACGGCGCTGCAATCGCTACGCGAGGAGGTGCTGCAGCTGGCCAGCTTGGTCGACGACCTTCATCTGCTGGCCATGGCCGACCTGGGCGCCTTGCCCTGCCGCCGGGTCGACAGCGATGCCCAGGTTTTGCTGCAGCGCTTGCTGCAACGCTATGCCCCCAGGGCGGCGGCGGCCGGCCTGGATTTGCAGCCCGGCAAGACCTGGCCCTCGGGGCCGGTGCCGGTGTTCTGGGACCCGGTGCGCATCGAGCAGCTGCTGGGCAATCTGCTGGAAAACAGCTTGCGCTACACCGATGCCCCTGGGCGCATCGTGTTGGACCTGTCGTTGCAGGGTGAGCAGCTTTTGCTGACCGTCGACGACAGCGCGCCTGGCGTGGCCGCAGCCGATGTCGGGCGCTTGTTCGAGCCTCTGTACCGGGCCGATGCGGCACGCAGCCGGCATCTCGGTGGCAGCGGCCTGGGCCTGGCCATCTGTGCCGCGATCGCCCAGGCCCATGGCGGCCGCCTCAGCGCAGGTGCGTCTTCGCTGGGCGGCTTGCAGGTGACCTTGAGCCTGCCCAGGCGCGCGCCGCAGGAGCACCCTTGATGGAGCAGAACGTAAAGGCCTTGCTGCCGCCACAGCGGGTCCTGGTGGTCGAGGACGAGCACAAGATCGCCCAGCTGCTGCTCGACTATCTGCGCGCCGATGGCTTTGCTGCCGACAGCCTGGCCGATGGCGAACAGGCCCTGGCTGCGATCCGCCGGGACCCGCCGGACGCCCTGGTGCTGGACCTGATGTTGCCCGGCCTGGACGGGTTGAGCCTGTGCCGCGCGGTGCGCGAGTTCAGCGCCATGCCCATCTTGATGCTGACCGCCCGCGTCTCCGAGCAGGACCGGCTGCAAGGCCTGGACGGCGGGGCCGATGACTACATCTGCAAGCCCTTCAGCCCGCGCGAGCTGGTGGCCCGGGTTCGCGCCCAGCTGCGTGCGCAGGAGCGCCGCCGGCCCGCTGCTGCCTCGGCAGCGCCTGTGCTCTGGCAGGTCGACGAGGCGGCCCAGCGCATCGCCTGGGGTGGGCAATGGCTGGCGCTGACGCCCCTGGAGTTCCGCATGCTGCGCCTGCTGCTGAGCCGGCCCGGCCGGGTCTTCAGCCGCGCCCAGCTGCTCGACACCGTGCACAGCGAGCTGCGCGATGTCAGCGACCGTGCCATCGACAGCCATGTCAAGAACCTGCGCCGCAAGATCGCCGCGGCGCAGCCGGGCTGCGAGTGCATCGCCTCGGTCTACGGGGTCGGCTACCGCTTCGACCCGCCGACCTGAGCGACCGCTCGCGTGGGCGCATGGGCGGACCAACTGAGGTACGCTGCAAGCCAGAACCCGAGCTGGAGGCTCGTTGAATTGGAGTCCTGCCCATGAACAAGGCCCCGAGGCGATGGCATGAAAACCCCCTCTGAGGACGCCGCGGCCGAGTACCCGCTGCAGCAGTTGCCGGCGCAGCCGCCAGCGCTGGCGGAGCGCTTGTCCCAGACCTTGTTGACGCTGGTGGCGAGCCCGCCGGAGTCCAAGGCCCTGCCTTGCGCGCGGCCGGCCGAGCGCGCACGTCAGCTCGCGGGCGAGGCGGCTGCCAAGGCAGCGCTCGCGGCCGGCTCGCTGGCCCTGCCGCCCGGTCCCTTGGGCTGGCTGACGGTGCTGCCCGAGATGCTGGCGGTCTGGCGCATCCAGTCGCAGTTGGTGGCCGACATTGCCGCGCTCTACGGCCGCTCGGCCGAGCTGGGCCAGGCGCAGATGCTGTATTGCCTGTTCCGCCACACGGCGGCGCAGGCGGTGCGCGACCTGGCCGTGCGCGTTGGCGAGCGCCTGCTGGTGCGGCCCGCGACCACTGCCTTGTTGCAGCGCGTGGCGGGCCAGATCGGCGCCAAGCTCGGTGAGAAGCTGCTGCAAAAGACCGTGTCGCGCTGGGTGCCGGTGCTGGGCGCGGCGGCCGTCAGCGCCTATGCCTTCTACGACACCCAGCAGGTCGGGCGGGCGGCGGTCGAGCTGTTCGAGCGTGAACAGCTGCTCGACAACCCTGCCTGACTTTGGCCTGAGGCGGCCTACACTTCCGCATGACCGCGGTCTTGAACAGCCCCAGCGACCTGGCCCTGCGCCCCCCCGCCATCCTCGATGTCGAGGCCTCGGGTTTTGGCCGCGGCAGCTATCCGATCGAGGTCGGTTTCGTCGAGTCTGCTGGTGCGGTGTTCTGCTCCCTGATCCAGCCCGAGCCCGATTGGCAGCACTGGGACCTGGCCGCCGAACGCGTGCATGGCATCAGCCGCGACATCCTGCGTCAGCATGGCAAGCCGCCGGCCTGGGTGGCTGCTCAAATCAATCAGCGACTGGCCGGCCAGACCGTCTACTGCGACGCCTGGGCCCATGACTACCCCTGGCTGGCGCGCTTGTTCGACAGCGTCGACATGGTGCCGGCCTTCCATCTGCAGGATTTGCGCTGCCTGCTCAGCGATGCCGAGGCGGCTTGCTGGCATGTGGTGCGCGAGCAGGTGCGGGACGAGTTGCAATTGGTGCGCCACCGCGCCAGCAGCGACGCCCGTGTCTTGCAGACGGCCTGGCTGCGCCTCAAGACCCGACCTGGCAGCTGAGCCGCCGGACCGCCTGGCCTCAGGCTGTTTCGTCCAGATTGCCGCGCGCGCAGCTGCGACCGGCTCGCTTGGCTTCATAGAGCTTGGCGTCGGCCTCGGCCACCATGGGCTCCATATGGAGCTGGTGGTTGGGCCGCACGCAATAGCCCACGCTGATGCCGATGTGCAGCTCCAGCTGCTCGATGCGGAAGGGTGTGCCGATGGCCTGGATGATTTTCTCCGCCACCGTGCGCGCTGCGCCGGGATGCTGCAAGCCGGGCAGCAGCACCGCGAATTCGTCCCCGCCGAGGCGGGCCACCAGATCCTGCGGCCGCAGGACATGGCGCAGGCGTCCGGCCACGGCCTTGAGCAAGGCGTCTCCGACCGGGTGGCCATGCTGGTCGTTGACGGGCTTGAAGCGGTCCAGGTCCAGATAGAGCAGGGCGGCATGGCCTCCCCCGGCTGAGGCTTGTGACTGAGCGGCGTCGAACAAGTCCTGTGCTTTCTTGTTGAAGCCGCGGCGGTTGAGCAGCTGCGTCAGCGGGCAGGTCTGCGAGGCATCGCGCAGGCGCTGTTCCTCGCGCCGCGCCTCGGTCACGTCCACGGCAATGCAGATCACGCCCTCGATGGCCTCGCTCTCGCTGCGCAGCGGCGCGTAACTGAGCGAGAGCACCAGGGCCAGGGCATCGGCGCTGCCGCGCGGGCCTTCGACGGGCGCGCTGCTGCGGTCGTAGACGCGCTCCAGCTGCGTGGCCACACCGGAGAGCGCGCGCGCGATGGCCGCCTCGCGCGCCTGATACTCCTCGGCGCCCAGCAGTTCGACGAGCGGGCGGCCCAGCCAAGCCTCGCGGCGCACGTTGTAGCGCTTCTCGAAGGCATGGTTGAAGAACAGGAAGCGGCCCTCCAGATCCAGGACCGAGATCATGGCCTGCGAGGTCTGGGCGATCGCCCGCATCATGGCCTCGGTGCGCTGGCGTTCGCGCTGCGTTTGCAGGTCCGCCGAGATGTCGCGCAGGATCACCGAGATGGTCTCGGTCGCGCCATTGGCCTTGCGATGCAGCAGCACGGTGGCCTCGCAGGGCACGGGCTGGCGCTGCGCGTCCAGCACCGTGCCTCGGCCCTGCCACTGGCCCTGGGCCAGCACGGCGGGCAGGATCTCCTCGCGGTAGCGCTCGGCGCCACCGGGTGCGAAGAAGTCGCTGTAGGCGGTGTCGCTGAGGTCGCTGTCCAGGGGCACGCCCAGGCGCCGACGCGCGGCCGGGTTCATATAGAGCAGGCGGTGGTTCTGGTCGAGCTGGCAGACATAGTCGGGCGTCAGCGCGAAGATGGCGCTCAAGGTGCGCGCGGCACGCTGCTGCTCGGCCTGCTCGCTGATGTCCTCGACCGTGCCGACCTGGCCTTGAATGCGGCCATCGAGCCAGAGCGGCGCAGTCCGCACCGCCAGCAGGTGGCGGCTACCGTCGGGCAAGGTGATGCGGCTGAAGACCTTGAGCCGCTCGCCGGCGCGGATCAGCGCCACCCAATTGGCGCGCAAGCTTTCGCGCCGCTCGGCCGGCATCAGGTCCAGCCAGCCCCAGGCCAGCTGGTCCTCGCGCAGGCCTTGCAGGTTCAAGTAGGTCGGGTTGCCATAGACCATGCGGCCCGAGGCATCGCAGCGGAACAGGCCCAGGGGCGAGGCGTCGCTGGCCGCGCGCTGGGCCGCTTCATCGAGGCGCAGGCGCTTTTGCATGCGCGCCAGCTGCCAGGTCAGGGCCAGGGCGACCAGGCTGACCAGCACGCTGAAGCTGAGCACCACCAGGCGCTCGACGCGGTGGCGCGCCAGCGCGGCGTTGTCGCTCTGGGAGATCAGCAGCTGCAGGCCGAAGACGTCGAGGGTGCGGAAAGCACCGTGGCGCGGCACGCCGTCCGAGACCTTGCCGGTGGTGCTGAAGAAGCCCTCGCGCGCGGCGAATTCGGCGCGCCGCTCGGGGTGCTCGGCAAAGACATCGCGGCCGACAAAGCCGGGCAGCTCGGGCAGGCGGCTCAGGGCCACGCCGTCCTGACGCAGCAGGGTCACGGCGGCGGCCGGGCCTTGGGCAAAGTACTGGTGCAGGCGTTGCAGTCGAGGCAGGTCGATCAGGGCCACCGCCATCTGCAGCTGGTCCGTCGGCGCGCTCAGGCGCATCAGCAAGGGCAGCTGGGGCGGGCCGTTGTGACGCAGCTGCAGCGGCAGGCCGAGCAAGGGCCGGCCCGTACCGGAACCGGCGCGCAGCTGGCCGAACTCGGGCAGGTCCGCCAGCTCGGCCACCGCCTGGCCGCTGATGGCAGGCAGACGGAAGGCCCGGCCTGCGCTGTCGACCAGCAGTACATCGATGATGCCGCGCGAGGTCTCCCGCAACATATCGGCCAGTTGAGCCAGCGAGGCATCGGCCAGGGGTTCGCGCTGGCCGCGCGTCAGCAGCCAGAGGTCGATCGAGCGCAAGCTGCGCTCGGCATCGCGGAACACGGCCTCGGTCTGGGCGGCGGCGGCCTCGGTGCTGCTGCTCAGTTCGGCCCGCTGGTCCTGCGCCAGCTGGGCCGGGTAGAACAAGGTGAACCAAACGACAAAGCCCCAGAGCAGGGTCAGCACCAGGCCGATGGCGGCAAAGGGGCCGAGCGCCAGCAAGCGGGCCAGGACGGCTGGCGTGCGCGTGCTGCCGGCAGCGTCACTCCGGCTGTCCATCAGCGCGGGCCTACCATCATTGGCGCGGGGCTCGGGTGCATGGCCGCCAAGCGGCCCCGTGCGAGCGACCTTTCTGCGCACATGTGCTCCCGGCCAGAACGGGAGCTTGCAAGCAGTGGTGGCGAAACAAGGGGCAGAGACATGGTTCAGAGGATCCAGCTGAAGGCGACCCAGAAAGTGGGGCGGGGGCGAGGCCTCGGGCCAGCAGTTCAGGCTTCAGATTAGCACGTGCGCAGGTCCCGTCCGGGGTGCACTTCAACGGCCGGACGCCGCCGCTGGGACCATCCGCCGCCGGGTCTATTCGCCGATATCCATGGCGTGCTGCGCCTGGGCGGCCCCGTCAAGCGCGCTTCAGCCACAGCTTCTGTTGCTTCTGCGGCTCAAAGCCCGCGACGCCGCCCCCTGAGTCCGCTCGCGGCGCTTGCCCTGCCCGGCCCTTGGCCCGATATTCAAGCCCTGTATCAGGGAGTGTGGCAATGAAACTGCGCAATCAAGTCATGGCGCTGGGTCTGGCGGGCACCTTGCTGGCCATGCTGACCGGCGGTATCGGTCTGGTCTCGGCCAACCATCTGAGTGCTCATCTCGACGAGGCCTTGCACGCAAGCGCCACCCTGCAAGCCAGCCAGGAGGCCGACATGATGCACGACGCCATCCGTGGCGATGCCCAGCTGGCCCTGCTGGGCGCTTTGGAGCAGGCGCCCGAGCGCATTGCCGAAGCCGAGCAAGGCTTGCAGGAACATGCCAAGACCTTTGAGCACAGTCTGGCCACCCTGGAAGCGGCCCGTTTGAGTGTCCCGGTTCGCCAGGCTCTGCAGGCTGTGAGGCCCTTGGTGCAGCGCTATCTCGAATCGGCCCGCACCATGATCCAGGCCGCCCGCAGCGACGCCGATGCGGCCCGCAAGAGCGGCCCGGTCTTGCAGACCGCCTTCACGGAGTTGGAGCGCGAGATGGCCCGGCTGTCGGACGCCATCGAGAACGACAATGCCCGCCTCAACGAAGCGGCTGCCCAAGGTGTGCAGACCACACGTTATGCCATGGCCTCAGCCTTGCTGGCGGCCGCGGTGCTGATGACGCTGGCCTCGCTGTGGCTGGCGCGCCAGCTCAGCCGGCCCATGAGCCAGGCTTTGAGCGTGGCGCAAAGCCTGGCCCACGGTGAGCTTGGCAACCGCATCCAGCTCGAAGGCAATCTGGAGACCCAGCAGCTGTTGCAGGCCTTGGCCGAGATGCAGTCCAGCTTTGCCGGCATCGTCCGCGAGGTCAAGCGCAATGCCGACGAGGTGGCCAGTGCCAGCACCGAGATTGCCCATGGCAACCAGGACCTGTCGGACCGCACCGAACAGCAGGCCAATGCCTTGCAGCGCACCACCTCGACCATGGCCGAGCTGGATGCCAATGTGCGCAACAACGCCGAGAGCGCCGAGCAGGCGCGCGGCCTGGCCGAGCAGGCCTCCAGCGTGGCCCGCAATGGCGGTGAGATGATGGGCCGGGTGATCGCCACCATGGGCGGCATCAACAGCAGCTCGCGCAAGATCGCCGACATCATTGGCGTCATCGATGACATCGCTTTCCAGACCAATATCCTGGCCCTCAATGCCGCGGTGGAAGCGGCCCGCGCGGGCGAGCAGGGGCGTGGTTTTGCCGTGGTGGCGAGCGAGGTGCGCGGCCTGGCGCAGCGCAGCGCCGCGGCGGCGCGCGAGATCAAGGACCTGATCGACGCCAGTGTCAACCAGGTCGAGCAGGGCACGGGCCTGGTGAACCAGACCGGCCAGACCATGGACGAAATCGTCGGCGCCATCGGCCGTGTCAGTGCCGTGGTGGCCGAGATCAGCCGCGCCTCGGGCGAGCAGAGCGCCGGCGTGCGCGAGGTCGGCCAGGCGGTCGCGCACATGGACCAGGCCACGCAGCAGAACGCGGCCTTGGTCGAGCAGAGCGCCGCTGCGGCCGACAGCCTGAGCCAGCAGGCCCAACAGCTGGTCCGTGCCGTGGCGGCCTTCCGCTTGCCGAGCTGAGCCTTACCGCCTTCAGGCCGTGAGGGCCGTGGCGGCTGATCTGACCTGGGCTGCAGGCCAGGCCACCGGTTGCGGCCGGCGCAGCGGCAGCCAGTTGGCGGGGCCCGCCCCCAGCGAGGGGCGCAGATCGGGCGCGAGCGACGGCATCTGAGCAGCGGCCTCGCGCCAGTGCAGCAGGTCGACCCGATCGGCGCCATTCAAGCTAGGCCGTGCCTGCAGGCGAAGCAAGAGGCGGGCCGGCACATAGGCCCAATCGCCGGCATCGAGCTGCAAGGTCCAGCGCTGATCGCGGCCTTGCAGCAGCAGCGTGACCTGACCCTCCATCAGCAGCAGAAACTCGCTGCCTGAAGCGGCCAGAGTCGGTGTGCGCGTCTGTGGCAGCTCGCGCCGGCTGGCGTGGCGCCGTTCGGCCTGGTCTAGCTTGAAACGCCGGTGCAGGGCCGCCAGCTCGGTCTCGTAGACCGGGCCTGCCGGGCGGCCCGAGCGGGCCGGGTAGAGCACCAGATGGCCAACGCTGAGCTGCAGCGGCGCCAGCAGGGCGCCGATCTGGGCCAGGGTTTCGGGTGCATGCCAGAGCGATGGGCTGCACAGCAGGCTGCTGTCGTGGGCGTACAAACGCATGGGGGCTCTCTTGCTGTGAATTCTTGAGGGATGGATGAGGTCGCGTGATTCAGATCGCGAACGACCACTCCTGGAAGCTGGCATGCAGCGGGCGCTGTTCACGCGCCGCTCGCGCCAAGGCCACCTCGACCCAGCGTTTGGCCAAGGGGAAGGGGCCGAAGCCGGATTCGCTGTTGATGTGGCCAACCCGGCCCAGATTGCTGTAGCTGGCGCCCCAGCGGCGCGCCCAGCGCTGGGCGCTGTGCGGCGTCATCCAGGGGTCGTTCTGGCTGGCGATCAAGGTGCAGGGTATGCGCAGGCGCTGCTGCGGTAGCAGCTCGGCCAGACCGAACTTGTCGGGCTCAGCCGGCGCCACCAGCAAGGCCTGGCGAATCGGTGTGTCCGCGTGTTCATCGAGGTAGCGGGCCAGGGCCAGGGTGCCGAAGCTGTGCGCCACGGCCAACCATTCGCCCGGTCCCGCGTGGTCCACCGTGCTGGCGATGCGATCGGCCCAGCGCTGCAACTCTGTCTGGCTGAAGTCGCGCTGCTGCACCCGACGCGCATCGCGGAACTGGCTTTGCAGCCAGCTTTGCCAATGGGCCGGGCCGCTGTCATGCAGGCCGGGAATGATGAGCAGGCGCGGCGGGCGGTAGGTGGTGGCCATGGCGGGATTGCAAGTGGTGTGGCGTTCAGAGCGTGGCGATCGAGACCTCGGTCGACTTGACCAGGGCCACCACCTCGCGCCCGACCACCAAGCCCAGATCTTTGACCGAGCGCGTGGTGATGACCGAGGTGACCAGGGCGCCCGAGGGCGTGATCACGTCGACCTCGGACACCACCGGGCCTTCGATGATCTCTTGGATGGTGCCGCGAAACTGGTTGCGTACATTGATGGCGGTGATGCTCATGGCTCTTGCTTCCTTGCCCGTGGGCTTTGAGTGTCTTGGTGAGCCTTCAGCTTAGGAGGGCAGGGCCAGGCGGGGAAGGAAGGGATGCGCGGGAGCACATGCGCTGGTCAGATATGGGCCGAAGCGCGGCAGAGCGGCGCGGGGCCCACGGCACAATCGCCGCCCATGAATCTTGCCGCTGCTGCTGTTTCTCCACCAAGCACGCCCCGCCTGCCTGGCCTCGACCTCTTGCGAGCCCTGGCCATCGCCTGGGTCATGCTGTTCCATTCCGTGTGGGTCGGCGGCGTCGGGCCAGACTGGGACGGCCTGGCCCGCTTCGGCTGGGTCGGCGTCGATGTCTTCTTTGTGCTCAGCGGTTTCTTGATCGGCGCGCCCCTGTTGCGCCAGCTGCAAGAGGCGCCCGCGCACTTTTCCCTGGCCGGCTTCTATGTCCGGCGCGCCTGGCGCATCCTGCCGGCCTATCTCACCGTGCTGGCCGTTTACCTGGCGTTTCCGGTGCTGCGCGAGCATCCAAATCTGGAGTCGGCCTGGAAGTTCCTCAGCTTCAGCTTCAATCTGCTGGTCGACTACGCCCGCAATCCGGCTTTCTCGCATGCCTGGTCGCTGTGCGTGGAGGAACATTTCTATCTGCTGTTTCCGCTGCTGGCCCTGGGCCTGAGTGGGCGCGTCAAGAGTTGGCAACTGCTGGCGCTGTTCGCGGCCTTGGTGCTGGGCGGCGTGGCCTTGCGCGGCGCGATCTGGCAGCACTACACCGCGCTGCAGCCCGACCGGCCCTGGTTCATCGAGGCGCTCTACTACCCGACCTGGTCGCGGCTGGACGCGCTTCTGGTGGGCGTGCTGCTGGCCGTGGCGCAGGTTCACCGCCCGCGCTGGTGGGCCTGGGCGCAGCACCATGCCAATGCCGTGCTGGCGCTGGGCCTGCTGGTGCTCGGCCTGGCCTGGTGGCTGTTCCGCGCGCGCACCGGCTTGCTGGCCAACACCCTGGGCTGGCCCGTGCTGGCGGCGGCGGCCGGCCTGCTGGTGCTGGCCGGCGCATCGCCGCACAGCCTGATCGGCCGCTGGCGCCTGCCCGGCGTCGCCTGGATCGCTGCCATTTCCTACAGCCTCTACCTGAGCCACAAGCTGGCTTTGCATGCGGTGCAGACCTGGCTGCTGCCCTGGCTGCCGGAGCTGGCGGCACTGCAGTTTGCGGCCTATGTGGCCGTGATCCTGCTGTTCGGCGCGGCCCTGCACTACGCGGTGGAGCGGCCTGGCTTGCGCTGGCGCGATCGCTGGCCCGGCCGTGCTTCTTCCCATGTGCAGCCGCCATCTGTGGCCGTGACATCGCGCTAAGCCACCCCTCCCCCTAGAACTTCAATGCCCTTCCCGGCAGCGCTTTCAGCGCCGGGGTCGGCGCCGCTTTGCCCAGTGCTGGCGGGGCTTGGCCGCGATTGGCAAGGAAAACGCCTGGCCTCACCCGCCAGTCCGGGCACCCGCGCATCATCAAAATGAATGATGGTGCTCGCTCGGGCCCCCCCATAGGCTGCGCGGGCCTGATGTAGCCGTGCCCGGCCGCAACAGGCAGCGTGCCGCCGCAGCCGGAAGCTGCGGTGGGCGGATCGAGTCCCGAGCGTCGCGCCGTGCGCTTTGTCGAAACGGCGCCAGAAGGAGTTTTCCATCATGCCTGCGCAACTGAACTATCCCGGCGTCTACATCGAGGAGCTGCCCAGCGGGGTGCGCACCATCAGCGGCGTGGCCACAGCCATTGCTGCCTTTGCCGGCTCCGCGCCCCGGGGGCCGATCGGCAAGGCCGTGCGCCTGTTCAGCTTCTCGGACTACGAGCGCCGTTTCGGTGGTCTGGCCCTCGACTCCGAGCTGGGCTATGCCGTGCGCCAGTACTTCCAGAACGGCGGCACCGAGGCCTATGCCATCCGTCTGGTCAAGGACGCCAGCACAGCCGAGCGCAGCCTGCGCAATGCCGCCGCCGCCGATGTGCTCAAGCTCTCGGCGCTGGACGCGGGCGCTTCGGGCAATGGCATCGAGGTCCGCGTCGATCACCAGAGCGCCAACCCGGGCAGCAGCTTCAACCTCTCGCTGTTTCGCGCGGAAGACGGAGCGGTCGAGAGCTATGCCAATGTCTCGATGAACTCCGCCGATGCGCGCTACGTGCTGGATCTGGTCAACGCCAGCTCGCAGCTGGTCAAGCTCAGCCGCCTGGTCAGCAAGGCCGCGCTGGCCGCCTTGCCGGCCGGCACTTCGCGAAGCCTGCCGCTGGTCGATGTGGCCACCCTGCTGGATGCCAACCACAACGAGTTCCGCGTCGCAGTCAACGGCCTGCCGCCGGTCAAGGTCTTGATCGCTCTGCCGGCGGACATCGGCGGCGGCACGGCCACGCAAAGGCTGGACAGCTTGTGCGCCGCCATCCAGCTCCAGGTGCGCGCCCAGTCCAACAGCCAGCAGGCCTACGACCTGTTCACCTGTGCCCGCCCGCCGGGCACGCAGCAGATCTTGATGAGCTCGGGTCAAGGCGGCGAGTTCTCGCAGCTGCGGGTGCTGGCCGGCCAGAAGAACAACGCCAGCGGTGTGCTCAAGCTGGGCGCCGCCTCGGGCGGCCTGGAGGTGGACGCGGTGGCGGCCATCCGCCCGGCACCCGTGCCCGACCCGGCCACGCTGAGCAGTGCTGTGTTTGCGGCCAATGACCTCAACACCCTGCCGGATGCCACGCACAGCGCGCTGCGCATCAGCCTCGATGGCTACGGCCCTGATGTGGTTGACATCGGCAGCGCCGCCGCCGCAGGCGCTGATCTGGCTGCCAAGCTCGACGATGTGGCGGCGCGCCTCCAAGCGGCGGTGCGAGCGCTCAAGCCCGGCCAGCCGAGCTACCGCGATTTCACGGTCAAGGTCAGTGGCAGCAGCCTGGTGCTGGCCACCGGTTCGCTCGGTGCCGGCAGCAGCATCGCCGTCAGCGCCGCCCCGGCCAAGAGCATCGCCAGCGAGCTGCATCTGCTGGCCGGTGCCACCAGCACCCAGCCCGGCAATCTCTACCTGGCCGGCGGCACCGAGACACCCTATGCCGAGGCCGATGTCTACCCCACCTTCATCGCCGACCGCGCGCAGCGCCAGGGCATTTATGCGCTGGAAGAGGTGGACCTGTTCACCCTGCTCAGCCTGCCCGGCGTGACCGAGCCCGGCGTGCTGGCCGACGCGGCCGCCTACTGCGAGGAGCGCCGTGCCTTCTTCGTGATCGATGCGCCGCCCACAGCCCAGAACCCGGCCCAGATGGTCGAGGCGGTCAACGGCACCGGCCTGCCCAAGTCCGACCATGCGGCGGTTTACTACCCTTGGATCTACATCGCCGACCCGCTGCGCAATGGCAGGCTGCGCCTGACCCCGCCCAGCGGCACGGTGGCTGGCTTGTTTGCCCGAACCGATGCCGAACGTGGCGTCTGGAAGGCGCCGGCCGGCACCGAGGCCACGCTCAGCGGTGTGCAGAAGACCGCCTACACCCTGACCGATGGCGAGTGCGGCGCGCTCAACCCCCTGGGCGTCAACTGCCTGCGTGTGCTGCCGGTCTATGGCGCCGTGTCTTGGGGCGCGCGCACCCTGCGCGGGGCCGATCAGATGAGCTCGGAATACAAATACGTGCCGGTGCGCCGCCTGGCCCTGTTCCTCGAAGAAAGCCTCTACCGCGGCACCCAGTGGGTGGTGTTCGAGCCCAATGACGAGCCGCTCTGGGCGCAGATCCGGCTCAATCTAGGCGCCTTCATGAACAGCCTGTTCCGGCTCGGCGCTTTCCAGGGCAAGAGCGCCAAGGAAGCCTACCTCGTCAAGTGTGACCGTGAGACCACCACCCAAGACGACATCAACCGCGGTGTCGTCAACATCCTCGTCGCCTTCGCGCCGCTGAAGCCGGCGGAGTTCGTCGTCATCCGCATCCAGCAGCTGGCTGGTCAGATCCAGGTTTGAGTCAAGGAGTCGCGTCATGGCCCAGTTCACCGTCAACGCCCAGCGTTTCGATCCCTACAAAAACTTCAAGTTCCGCGTCAAGTGGGATGGACGTTATGTCGCCGGCGTCAGCAAGGTTTCCGCGCTCAAGCGAACGACCGAGGTGGTCAAGCACCGCGAGGGCGGCGACCAAAGCAGCAGCCGCAAATCGCCCGGCCGCACCGAGTTCGATGCCATCACCCTGGAGCGCGGTGTCACCCACGACACCGAGTTCGAGAAATGGGCCAACAAGGTCTGGAACTACGGCTCCGGCTTGGGCGCCGAGGTCTCGCTCAAGGACTTCCGCAAGGACCTGATCATCGAGCTTTACAACGAGACCGGCCAGCTGGTGCTGGCCTACAAGGTCTTCCGCGCCTGGGTCAGCGAGTTCCAGGCCCTGCCGGACCTGGACGCGAACGCCAACGCCGTGGCCATTGCCCGCCTCAAGCTGGAGAACGAGGGCTGGGAGCGCGACTACGAGGTGATCGAACCCAGCGAGGTCAGCTTCACCGAGCCGAGCTGAGAACGCACGGCGTCCCGACCGGCCTTTGAACCATGAGCACCTTGAGCTCCGCCGACTGGCTGGACCTGCTCGACAGCAGCCGCAGCCTGCCGCCGCCGCTGCGCGCCTGCGCGCTGCTGGACGGGGTCTGGCAGGCCGAGCCCGGTTGGGCCGCGAGCCTGCCCCTGGGCCAACGCGACCGCCAGCTGCTGGAGCTGCAGCAGGCCTTGTTTGGCCCGCAGCTGGAGCTGCTGGCCGAATGCCCGCGCTGCGGCGAGCGCCTGGAGCTGGCCTTGCAGGTGCCCGATTTGATGATGCCGATTCAGCCGCAAACCAGCGCCGAGGAGCTGACGCTGGAACTCGACGGACGGACCTTGCGCTGCCGCCTGCCCGACAGTCGAGATCTGTGGGCCGCGGCCCAGCTGGCGGAGGAGGGCCAGGCGCGCGCGCTGCTGATGTCGCGCTGCCTGCAAGCGGTGGATTCGCGAGCCGAGGCCCGCGCCGGCGACGATGCGCTTGTCGCCCTGAGTGACAGCGCCTTGCAGACCCTGAGCGCAGCCCTGAGCGCTGCCGACCCGCAGGCCCACACCGAGTTGGCCCTGCAATGCCCCGCTTGCCAGCATGACTGGAGCGAGGGCTTCGACATTGCGAGCTATCTGCTCGGCGCCCTGGCGAGTTGGTCCGAGCGCTGCCTCGATCAGGTGCATCTGCTGGCGCGGGCCTATGGCTGGAGCGAGGCCCAGGTGCTGGCCCTCAGCCCCAGCCGCCGGGCGCGCTATCTTGAGCGGGTGCTGGCATGAGTGGCGTGGCGCCGGACTTCTTCGCCGCGCTGGCGCGCAAGGCCGTGCAGGCGCCCAGCCTGCAGCCGCGTCTAGCCTCGCGTTTTGAGGATGTGGGAGCGACCGGGCCTGTGCGTTCGGGGGCAGAGCCAGCGGCACTGGCTGAGTCCGGCGCGGACGATGGCCTGGGAACCGTGGGGCGCGGCCAGGTCCCGCAGCGCGGGAGCGGCGAAGCTGCGCCCCGCCCGCTAGGCCCTGTGACGCAGGCATCCTTGGGCGTATCGACGTCGGCCGTCCACGCTGAAGCGCCGGGCGAGCTGGACAGGGCGCTGCGCGCTGCGTCTGCGCCGGCCTTCGCAGCCCTGGCGCAGAAGCGCCTGAACGCCGAGGCCGCGCTGTCCTGGCCGCAGGAGACTCGCCCGGCCGAGGCCGCCGAGCCCATGGCAGGCCGTCGGCCCGCGCTCGAAGGATTGCATGGCCGCGACGCCGCGTTGGAGCTTGCCGCGCCACAGGCCGAATCGCCTGTTCGCTGGCCTCAAACGGCGTTGCCATCGCGCTTGCCGGATATGGCCGAGCTGGATCGGTCTGAGCCTGCGGCGAAAGAAGACCAGTCGGCTCGGCGCGGGCTTGCCCGGCCGTCTGTGGAATCCTTGAATCTCCAGCCGCTGGATGCGATGAGCGTCCCGCATGGCGCAGCGCTGCCGCCGCCCGTCGAGCGTCGCGAGCCCGCAGCTGCGGCGCAAGCCTTGCACGCCCAAGCCCCGGCGCCGCAGATCGAGATCCATATCGGCCGCATTGAGGTCCTGCCCGCGGGCGCACCAGCGCCTGCGGCCATTCAACAGCCGAACCAGACGCAGCCGCGCGCGCCGCAGTCGCTGGAGTCTTACCTGGCAGAACGGCGGCGTACATGACTTCAGCCCTGGGTCTGGCCGCCACCTCGGCGGTTTTGCAGCAGCTGGTCAGCGAGGGCTTTGTGGCCTTGAAGCTGGATGATGTGCTGGGCGCCAGCCCGGCCGTGACCTGCTTGCCGCCCGAGCGGGCGCAGGCTCAGGCGGACCTGCCTTCGCTGAACATCGTGCTCTACAACCAGACCCGCAACACCGGCTGGGCCAATCTCGATCTGCCCAGCCGCGATGCGCGCGGCGAGCGCAGCGCCAACCCGGCCCTGGCCCTGGATTTGCACTACCTGCTGGTGGCCTATGGCCTGCAGGATTTCCAGGCCGAGATCCTGCTCGGTGCGGCCATGCAGATCCTGCACGACACGCCGGCCCTGGGGCGCGAGGCCATCCGCCGCGCGCTCAAGCCCGAAGCCAACAAACCCAATCTTCCCAAGCAGCTGGAGTTCGCCGGCTTGGCCGATCAGTTGGAGCAGCTGCGCATCACGGCCATGAATTTGGGCATGGACGAGGTCTCGCGGCTCTGGGGGGCGATCCAGCTGCCGGCGCGGCCGAGTGCGGCCTATTCGGTCAGCGTGCTGTTGACGCAGACGCCGCGCAGTGTGCGCACACCGCTGCCGGTGAGCAGCCGCCAGGTTCATGTGCTGACCTTGCGCAGCCCCCGCATCGATCGGGTGGAAGCCGAAGGGCCGGCGGGCTCGCCCATCCTGCCCAGCAGCATCGTGCGCATCAGCGGCGCACTGCTCAAGTCGCCGCAGCTGACGCTCAAGCTCAACGGTGTGTCGCTGCCGCCGGCCAGCCTGCTCTCGGTCAGCGACGAAGAGATTCGCCTGCAGCTCAGCCCCGCACTGGAGTTGCGTGTCGGCCTGTGCAGTGTGCAGGTCTGCCATGCCCATCTGATGGGTTCGCCACCGCAGCCGCATGGGGTGGTGGAGTCCAATCTCGGCGCCCTGGTGCTGCATCCGCAAGCGGCGTTTGCGCTGGAACCAGGCGCTGGCCAGGACGTGATTGACGGGCAGGCCTATGCCAAGGGCCGCATCAGCGCCACGGTGACGCCACCGGTCGGCGCGCGCCAGCGGGTGCGCCTTCTGCTCAACGAGAAAAACCCACCTGCCGACCGGCCGGCCCGCGCCTACAGCTTCGATGCGCCCGAGGGCAATGGAGTCGTCGCGCCGGCCACCAGCATTGGCCTACTCCGCATTCTTTTCCAGCATGTGCTGCCTGGCCGCTATCTCGCGCGGCTTCAGGTCGATGCCGGCGTCAGCTCGCTGACGGTGGCGGCCGATGGCCGCTTCGCCGGCCCGGAGTTGTTGCTGTGAATGCCGCCGGGGCTCCAATGAGTTCGCAAACCGGCAGCAGCAGCCACCGCGAGCAGGCGCGCAATGCCCGTGTGCTGAGCCAGGCCCTGGCGCGCATCGAACAACATCTGCAGCAAGCGCCGGGCCAGCCCATGCCCTTGCTGTCGGGCGAGCAGGTGCCGCCGGCCCTGGGCCAGCTGGCACAAAGCCTGGGCCTGAGTCCGTTTGAGCGCGATGCTTTGCTGCTGGCCGTGGCGCCGCAGCTCGATGCCCGCATCGGCCCGCTGCTGGCGCAGGCCCAGGGGCTTGGAGCGGAGGGCGGGGCCGGCCAGCCCTGGATGAACAGCCGCCTGGCCCTGGCTTTGCTGGCCGAATC
The DNA here is from genome assembly GCF_025717675.1 of Paucibacter sp. DJ2R-2. Classification (GTDB taxonomy): domain Bacteria; phylum Pseudomonadota; class Gammaproteobacteria; order Burkholderiales; family Burkholderiaceae_C; genus Paucibacter_A. The sequence goes on along the minus strand of NZ_JAJIRT010000001.1, from coordinate 197,974 downwards.
GCGCTGGGAGGCACTGACCCCGGTTGCCCCGCTGCGCCGCTGGCAGCTGATCGAGCTGGTCGGTGGCTTGGGGCCGCTCGACGCGCGTTGGGCGGTGGACGAGACCGTGCTGCATGCCCTGGCCGGCGTCCGCTACCCGGACCCGCGACTGGTGCCTTGGCTGCAGCGGCAGGGCCTGCGGCCGGTGGCCGATCTGGGAGCGCAGGACGACGCAGGTCTGGCGGCGCTGGCCTCCGCCTGGGAGGAGGCTCCCTCGCTGCTGCACACCCCGATCGCCCGCTACTGCGGCCGTGATGCCGAGGTGCTGGCCCAGAATTTGGCGCAGCGCATGGGCCTGAGCCTCTACCGCCTGCAAGAGCTGCCGCCGCCCGCCGAGCGCGAGGCCGTGACCCGGCTCTGGGCGCGCGAGGCGCTCTTGCACCGCGGCCTGCTCTGGGTGGATCTGGATGCCTGGGAGGAGGGCGCCGATGCTGCCCGCGCTCCAGCCCAGCAGCTGGCCGCCTGGCTCGACGGCCTGCCCAGCTTGGTCTTGCTCTGCGCCCGCAGCGAGGCTGCACGCCTGCCCTTGCGCCGGGCCCAGCGCCTGTTGCCGAGCAGCGAGCTCAGCACATCGCGCCGCCTGGCGCTGTGGCAGGACAGCCTGGGCGCAGACTTGAGCCCCGCTGTGCAGAAGCAGCTGCCGGCCCTGGCCGAACAGTTTCAGCTGTCTCAGACCCAGGTGCAGCTGCTGGCGCGGCAGTGGCGCGCTTCGCTGGACGATCACGCGGGCGAGGACGAGCATGCGCGGGCCGGGCGTCTGTGGCAGGCAGCGCGTGAGGCGGCACGCGAGGCCGCGAGCGAGCTGTTGCGGCCCTTGGCACGCGCGGGGCAGGGCGCTGGAGCGGGAGGCTTGGACGGCCTGGCCCAGCGCATCGAGGCGCGCGCGCAATGGGCCGATCTGGTGCTGCCCGAGCCGGCCCTGCACAGCCTGCGCAGCATGGCCGCGCAGCTGCGCCAGCGCCACCGGGTCTATCAGAGCTGGGGCTTTGCCGAGCGCAGCAGCCGCGGCCTGGGCCTGAGCGCCCTGTTCAGCGGCGGCAGCGGCACGGGCAAGACCCTGGCCGCCGAGGTGCTGGCGCGCGAGCTGCAGCTCGATCTCTACCGCATCGACCTGGCCAGCCTGGTCAGCAAGTACATCGGCGAGACCGAGAAGAACCTCGCCCGCGTCTTTGCCGCCGCCGAAGCCAGCGGCGCCATCCTCTTGTTCGACGAGGCCGACGCTTTGTTCGGCAAGCGCAGCGAGGTCAAGGACAGCCACGACCGTTACGCCAATATCGAGGTCAGCTATCTGCTGCAGCGGGTCGAGAGCTACCGCGGACTGGCCATCCTGACCACCAATCTCAAGCAGGCCATTGACCCGGCGTTCCAGCGCCGCATCCGCTTCATCGTCCAGTTCCCCTTCCCGGACGAGGCGGCCCGTGCAGCAATCTGGGAGCGCGCTTTCCCGGCCGCCGCGCCGCTCGGGGCCATCGACATCGGCAAGCTGATGCGGCTCTCGCTCTCGGGCGGCCACATCCGCAATCTGGCGCTCAATGCCGCGTTTCTGGCGGCCGATGAGGACTCGGTCATCACCATGCGCCATTTGCGCGAGGCCGCCGCGGCCGAGTTCGCCAAGCTGGAGCGGCCCTTGCCCGCCGCCGATGTGGGAGATTGGCTGTGAACAAGCCCGCCGCAGCGGCCACCCCGGTTCAGGCTGTGCCGCGGAGCAGCGCTGCCCCGGCGCCTCGGGTGCAGCTGCACATCGGCAGCCTCGCCTTGCCGGGCTACACCGCGCGTGAGGGCGCGCGCCTGGCCGGTGCCTTCGAGCAGGAGCTGGGCCGCCTGCTGGCCCAGCAGGCCTCGCAGCTGGCCACACAACAGAGCTTGCAGGCCGATCTGCTGCGCATTCCGCGCTTCCGCCGCTCGGCCGCTGAGTCGCCTGAGCGCACCGGCCAGCGACTGGCGCGAGCCCTGATCCAGGGGCTGCCGCGATGAGCAGTAGCAGCAGCGCCATGCTCGCAGCCAGCCCCGCAGGCGAGCGCGGCACGCTCCCGGCGCGGGGTGACAAAAACGGGCGCGGCAAAGAGACGGCGGTCCGCCCGCTCTTGCAACGGCGCTGCGCCTGCGGCAGCGGCGCCGGCGCCGGCGGTGAATGCGAAAGCTGCGCGGCCAAGGCCTTGCTGCAGCGCTACAGCAGCACGCCCAAATCGACAGCACCGGTCAGCAGCCATGATGAGGCCGCCTGGCCCGGCTCGGTCAACGACACCCTGGCCCGCACCGGCCGGCCGCTGGATGCCGACACACGCGGCTTCATGGAATCGCGCTTCGGCCCCGGCAGCGACTTCTCGGCCGTGCGTGTGCACGACGACAGCGCGGCGGCCGCTTCGGCCCGCGATGTCGATGCCCAGGCCTACACCGTCGGCCAGCACATCGTCTTCGGCGACGGCGCCTACCAGCCGCACAGCGAGCCGGGCCGCCATCTGCTGGCCCATGAGTTGGCCCACACGGTGCAGCAGCAGGGCCTGCAGCGCAGCGGCATCAGCAATCTGGCCGACCATGGGCCCGACTACCGCCGCCTGGAAATGGAAGCCGACCAGACGGCCGACCGGGTGGTACGCGGCGGGCCAGTGGAGGGGGCGAGCCTGAGCCAGAACCTGAGCCGCACAGGGCCGCGCCTGTCGCGCAAGGGCAATGGAACACCCTCCGCCAAGCCCGAGGACGGCAAGGATGAGGACGCGGGCAAGGCCAAGCCGCCCAGCTTTCAGGCCGGCTACGAAACCACGACCTACAACCGCAAGTTCACACTGACGGGGACGGCGGTGCCCGAGCAGGCCACCGGCACGGTGGACAAGACCGAGGCGACCTACAAGGTGGACACCCTGGTCTTGCCGCCGCAAAAAGGCCAGAAGGCCCTGGACTATTGCAAGAAGAACTCCAGCGCACTTCATGCGGCGTTCGACTGGTCGGGCGCTCCGGTGCCGACCCAGAACAAGGCCGGCAAGAACGAGGCCCGCGATCCGACGGAGAAACTGCAGCGCTCCTGGCTGGAGACCGTGGGCCACAAGCTTGACAAGAAAGCCCATGCGCGCTGGGCCGAGGTCGGCGGCGAAAAGCAATTCCCCAAGCCGCCCATCGGCCCGACCTGCGAGCTTGACCATATGCAGGAGCTGCAGGTCGGTGGCACGAACGCCGGCAGCAATTTGCAGGTCATCGACAAGGTGGACAACGCCTCCAGCGGCGGCCTGATCCAGCAGCAACTGCGCCAGCTGGCCGAACAGGCTTTTGCCGATGCCAAGGACGCGCTCGGGGGCAAGCGGCCCAAGCGGGTGTCGCTGACCTTTGGCGGCGTGCTGATGCAGGGCTCGCCGACCTGCGGCATCTGCTGCCAGCTTTCGCAACGCTTTGTCGATCCGGCCGTCACGGCCGCCACCGACAAGCCCTCGGTCGATGTCGAAGTGAGCGTGCTGGGCAAGCCCTTCACACTCAAGCTGCCGGCGGACAAGAGCAAGTCCATCCCACTGACCGGCGTCAATGCCGCCATCGCCAGCAGCGTCAAGGGCATGACCCTCATCAGCTACGAGCGCGACCCCAAGGGCAAGGGCCATGACAAGCTCAAGGCCACCTTGGACGATGCTGCCATTGGTGCCAAGGCGGGGACCAAGAGCACGGTCGTGACCCTGGCCATCGGCCCGGACGGTGTGGTCAAACCCCATTCAGGCAAGCTGCCAGCGCCCATCAAGGCCGAGTTCGCCAAGCTCAGCCCCATCACCTTCACCACCCTGAGCATGGACGCTTCGGGCGTGACGGCCGCAGGCACCATCAAGCCCTCGCTGCCCCTGCTGCCCACGCTCGATGTGGTGCTGGACCCCCAAGGCTTCCGCATGGGCAAGGCGCTTGATCCCAAGACCATCAAGCCGCCGTTCCCGGGCATGAAGGTCACCGAGGCCAGCGTGATGATGGAACTGGCGCCGGCCTTCAAGCCGGTGGGCACGCTGGGGTTCGAGTTTGGCGGGGCCAAGAAGGTGGCCGATGTGAGGCTGACGGCCAGTGCCAACGACCAGGGTCTGGTGCTCAAAGGCGATCTCTTCGTCTACATCCCTGGCGTCGACGAGGCCAAGGGCGAGTTGCTTTACCAAGCCGGGCAGTGGAGCGGCGGCGCCAAGGTCGAGGCCAGCAAGCTCAAGCTGCCTTTTGTCACCGGCGGTGCGGTCGATGTCAGCCTGAAAAACGGCAAGCTCGATGCCAACGGCCGGGTCGATCTGGAGCTGCCGGGCAAGAACCCGGCCGCGCTCGAGGTCAAGTACGCCAACAACCGCTTCAGCTACTCGGGCCGCGGCCGCATCGAGACCAAGAGCAAGTACCTGAAGCCCATCGACGCCAAGCTCTCGGTCGATGGCGATCTGTTCCGCGCCACCGGCAGCACTGGGATCGCCTTCGCCGGGCTGGACGGCAACGTCAATGCCACCTACGAAAACCAGGGCGGCAAGGAAAAGGTCTACGGCGATGGCAATATCAAGATCGACAAGGGCCGGGCCAAGGGTTCCATCGACGTCAAGCTCCACCCCAACCAGACCCTCACCGGCAGCGGCAAGCTCAGCTACGAGATCAAGAAGGACATGGTGGCCTCGGCCGCCATCATCATCGACGAGAAGCAGAAGATCACCTTTGACGGCGAGCTGAGCTTCCCCGACATCACCCTGTTCCCGCGCTTCCCCAAGGACGAGACGCCCAAAAGCCTGTTCAGCGCCTCGGGCAGCATCCCCATTCCCGGCGCGTCCATCGGCCCCATCGGCCTCAAGGTCGAGCTCTACGGCGGCCTTGGCTATTACTACTACGTCGGTCCGGGCGTGCTCACCGGCATCAAGGCCACGGTCAAGTTCAGCCCCTTCGAGCCCGACCCGGACTTCTCTTTCAGCATGAAGGCCAAAGCCAGCATCCCGGCCGGTGGCGGCATCACCGGCACGGTGGGCGCCAATGTGGTGCTCGATGCCTTCATCGGCAAGGTCGGTGGCGGGCTCAGCGTGGAGGCGCGAGCGGGTCTGAAAGGCAAGGCCGAGCTGGGCGGCGAGATCACCTACGCCAAGGACCGTTTCAGCGTCGATGCCAGCGCCTACATCGGCGGCAGCATCGAGCTCGGCGCTGCGCTCAAGGCCAAGGTGTTTGCCGAGGCCGGCGTCTCGGTCTTCAAGGTCAGCACCGAAAAGGTCTGGACGCTCAAGGAGACCAAGTTCGACACCGGCCTGAGCCTGGGTGTGCGCATGCCCCTGCATTACGACAGCGTCGAGGGCTTTCGCATGCCCAAGCTCTCGGACATCCAACCCGAGCCCGCCGAGTTCAAGCTTGACACGCAAAAGATGCTGGGCAATTTGTTCGGCGCCGCCAGCAGCGAGGAGAAGGAAAAGTGACCGGCCTGACCCGCTCGCCCAAGCTGCTCAAGGGCGGCATCATCTTGATCGACCCCTCCAGCGGTGCGGTGCAGCGCGTGATCGCCCTGCAGTACAACCCCGATCTGCTGACCCGTTCGCTGACGCCCCAGGGCGCCGGCAGCAGCACGACGCTGAGCCAGCCGCTGCGGCTCAAAGGCCCGCCGATCGAGACCCTCAAGCTCGACGCCGACATCGACGCTACCGACCAGCTGGCCGCGCCCGACCAGCATGCCGCCGTGGTCGAGGTGGGCCTGCATGCCCAGCTGGCCGCGCTGGAGGTGATGGTCTACCCCGACAGCGGCACCCTGATTCGCAACAACGCCCTGGCCAGCGTGGGCACGCTGGAGATCGCGCCGGTGGAGGCGCCGCTGCCGCTGTTTGTGTGGAGCAAGGAGCGGGTCGTGCCGGTGCGCATCACCGATTTCTCCATCGTCGAGGAGGCCTTCGACGCCCAGCTCAACCCCATCCGTGCGCGCGTCTCGCTGGGCATGCGGGTGCTCAACATCAACGACCTGGGTTTTGGCAGCAAAGCCGGCCACCTCTACATGGTCTACCACCAGGGTCGCGAGCGCCTGGCCCGCAAGGCCTCCAGCGCCTCGCTGGCCAGCCTGGGCCTGAACGCCTTGTTCTGAGACCAGCGCCCCCACCGAGAAGCACACCATGAGCACCGACCAACGCTACCCGCCCAACAGCCGCTACCACGGTATCGAAACCGCCGAGTGGACCGAGGCCGACGGCCGCACCGTGGTCTATCTGCGGCGCCGCTTTGTGCCCGACCCGGCGCGCTTTGTCAGCTTTCAGGAGTACCGGGTGGTGGAGGGCGATCACATCGACCGCATGGCCGCCGCCGTGCTGGGCGACCCCGAGCAGTTCTGGCGTTTGCCCGATGCCAACGGCGATCTCGATGCGCGCGATCTGGAAGAGATCGGCCGCCGCATCCGCCTGACCCTGCCCGAGGGCATGGGTGGCGGCTCGGGTGGCTGGGGAGGGGCGGGCGGTGCTTAAAGGCATGCATGTCACCCTGCTGGTCGGGCCGGCGGTGCCGGTGCCCGTGCCGCAGCCGGTGATGGAGGCTTTGCAGAGCTTCCAGGTGACTTCGGCGGCCGGTTCGCGAAGCGGCTTCCAGATCAGCTTTGCCATCGAAAGCCGTTCCCCCCTGCACACCTTGCTGGTGCTGGCCGGTGGCCAGGTGCCCTGGCTGCGGGTGCTGATCGTGCTGACCATCAACAGCCTGCCGCGCGTGCTGATGGACGGGCTGATCACCAAGCAGGAGATCAGCGGCTCCAACGAGCCCGGCGTCAGCACCCTGACCATCACCGGTGAAGACCTGTCGGTGGCCATGGACCAGCAGCAGTTCAACGGCCTGCCTTACCCCGCCATGCCGGCCGAGGCCCGCGTGGCCCTGATCGTGGCCAAGTACGCCATGTTCGGCATGGTGCCCCTGGTCATCCCCCAGGTCTTCAACGATGTGCCGGTGCCGGTGGAGAAGATCCCCACCCACCAGGGCACCGACCTGGCCTATCTTGAAAAACTGGCCAAGGATGCCGGCCATGTCTTCTACATCGTGCCCGGCCCGGCGCCCGGCATGAACATCGCCTATTGGGGCCCGGAGATCAAGATCGGCCTGCCCCAGCCGGCGCTCAATCTGGGCATGGATGCGCACAGCAATGTCGAGTCGCTGAGCTTCAGCATCGACCATGCCAAGAAGGCCATGCCGGTGGTCTTCATCCAGAACTCGCTGACCAAGTTCCCGATCCCGCTGCCGATTCCCGATGTCAGCCTGCTCAACCCGCCCCTGGGCCTGCTGCAGTCCCTGCCCAAGTCCATCAATCTGATGAGCGACACGGCCAAGCTCTCGCCCATGGCCGCGCTGTCCAAGGGCATGGCGGCGGCGGCCGGCTCGGCCGATGTGGTGCAGGCCACGGGCTCCGTCGATGTGCTGCGCTATGGCACGGTGCTGCGCGCGCGCGAGCTGGTCGGCGTGCGCGGCGCCGGCGTGGCCTTCGACGGCATGTACTACGTCAAGTCGGTCACCAGCAACTTCAAGCCTGGCGAGTTCAAGCAGAACTTCACCTTGAGCCGCAACGGACTCATCTCAACCCTCCCGATGGTGCCCCCATGAGCAGCGAAGGCAAGTACTACGGCAAGTACCGCGGTGTGGTGCTCAACAACATCGACCCCATGCAGATGGGCCGCTTGCAGGTGCAGGTGCCCGATGTCATGGGCCTGGGCTTGTCCAGCTGGGCCATGGCCTGCGTGCCCTTCACCGGCAAGCAGGCCGGGCTGTTCTGCCTGCCGCAGATCGGCGCCGGCGTCTGGGTGGAGTTCGAGCAGGGCGACCCGGACCACCCGATCTGGGTCGGAGGCTTCTGGGGCAGTGCGGCCGATGTGCCGGCCTTGGCCCTGGCCGGCCTGCCGGTCTCGCCCAGCATCGTGCTGCAGACCGGCAACCAGAACGCCTTGATGATTTCCGACCTGCCCGGCCCGGCCGGCGGCATCCTGCTCAAGACCACCGCGGGCGCCCTGATCTCGATCAACGAGATCGGCATCACCATCAGCAACGGCCAGGGCGCCACCATCATGCTCAACGGCCCCAGCGTCAATATCAACGCCGGCGCCTTGACGGTGATCTGAGCGCAGCAGGAACCCACCTACCATGCCAGGCTTCATCGTTCATGTCGGCGCCACCGTGCTGTGCTCGCACGGCGGCCAGGCCAATCCCAGCGTGCCCTTTCCGCGCGTGCTGGTCTCGGGCCAACCGGTGGTCACCATCGCCGCGCCCTATCTGGTGGCCGGCTGCTCCATGCCGCCACCGACTGCCGGAAACGGCCCTTGCGTCACCGGCCAGTGGCTCACCGGCAGCACGCGGGTGCTGGCCGGCGGCCAGCCGCTGGTGCTGCAGTCCAGCAGCTCTGTCTGCGCGCCCACGGGCACGCCCTTGATCATCGCCATGACGCAGCTGCGCGCGTCGGCACTCTGAGTGAGGATTGGCAGCGATGGCCCTCGAGTTCCCCTACCGCATCGACAGCCGAGGCCGCAGCGCCGAGCGCGAGGCCGATGCCCGTATCCGCCAGATGATCGAGCAGGTGCTCTTCACCCAGCCGGGCGAGCGCGTCAACCGGCCCGATTTTGGCTGCGGCCTGCTGCAGCTGGTGTTCGCGCCCAACAGCGATGCCCTGGCCGCCGCCCTGCAGTCCACGGTGCAAGGCTCGCTGCAGCAGTGGCTGGGCGAGCTGATCGAGGTCGAGGGCGTGCAGATTGAGCATGTCGATGAGCGCCTGAAGGTCAGCGTGCAGTACATCGTGCGCCGTGACCGCGAGCGCCAGCTGGCCAACTTCTCGAGGGCCATGCCATGACGGGCAGCAGCCAACGCCGACAGGCCCGCAGCGAGAACCCGCGCCGGCTGCAGCTGCTGCGTGAGCAGTCCCTGCCGCCGGCTCTCAACGGCATCGATTACCTGGAAGTCGTCACCAAGGACCAGCGCACGCTCAAGCTCTTCTTCGTGTTCCCGGTCAGCGGTCTGAGCGCCGCGCATTGCCGCATCGTCGGCGGCGTTCGCATCCAAGGCGTACATGTGCTGACGGCCCAGGCCAGCGGCAAGGTGCTGACCCTGACGGTGGACCAGGCCGGGGATTTCTCCTGGTACGAGCTGCAGCTGATCGACCCGGCCGCGCCCGAGTTCTCGCCCGCCGGCATCGACCCCGTGCTGGCCAGTATTCGCTTCAGTTTCAAGGCGCAATGCCCTTCGGATTTCGATTGCGAGACCCAGCACCATTGCCCGCCAGCAAGCCTTCCCGAACCCTTGCTCGATTACCTGGCCAAGGACTACGCCAGCTTCCGCCGCCTGATGCTGGACCGCATGGGCCAGCTGATCCCCGGCGGGCAGGACGCCCACCCGGCCGATTTTTCCAGCACCCTGGTCGAGATGCTGGCCCATGTCGGCGATTTGCTCAGCTACCGTCAGGACGCGGTGGCCACTGAGGCCTATCTGGGCACGGCGCGCCGGCGTGTCTCGCTGCGCCGCCATGCACGTTTGCTGGACTACGCCGTACACGAGGGCTGCAACAGCCGCGCTTTTGTCTGCGTGGAGGTCTCGCCCCAGGCCGATGGCCGCAGCCTGCCCGCGCGCAGCATGCTGCTGACCCGTGGCGGCGACCCGGATGCTCCGGTGCTGCGCAGCGAGGAACTGGCCCGGCTGCCCGAGGACGGCAGCCTGGTGTTCGAAACCCTGCATGCCCTGAGCCTGCATTCGGCCCACAACCGCATCGCCCTGCACGATTGGGGTGAGCTGCGGTACTGCCTGCCGCGCGGCGCCACCAGCGCGGCCGTGGTCAACAGCCCGGTGCTGGCCTTGCTGCCGGGTCAGGTGCTGATCGCCGAGGAGATCCGAAGTGCCAGCACCGGCCGCGAGGCCGACCGCGAACGCAGCCACCGCCACGCCCTGCGCCTGCTGGCCGTGGAGCCCGCCCGCGACGAACTGACCGGCACCGATCTGCTGCTGCTGCGCTGGCATGAGGACGATGCCCTGCCGTTTCCCTTGTGCGTCAGCGCCGAGTTCGAGGAAGGCGGCAGCCTGGTGCGGCGCGCCATCTCGGTGATGCGCGGCAATGTGCTGCTGGCCGATCAGGGCCTGAGCCGGCGTGCTGAAAGCCTGCTGCCGCCCGAAGCCCCGGTTGATCGCCCGGGTCGTTCGGCGCGCCCCTATCGGCCTCGGCTGCAGGAGCCCGGCATCGCCTTCGCCGAGCCCTACAGCCACGACCAGGCCCAGGCTTGGTCGGCCGCACGCGCTCTGCGCCAGGATCCCCGTCTGGCTGTGCCCGCCGATATGCACCTGGAGCTGGACGACCCGGCCCAGTTCGGCGACCAGATTCTGCTCGGTGCCAGCCGCTGGACGCCACGCCGCGATCTGCTGGCCAGCGACCGCTTTGCGCAGGAGTTCGTGCTGGAAACCGAGGCCGATGGTCGCGCCAGCCTGCGCTTCGGCGACAACCAGTTCGGCCGCCGGCCCGAGCCCGGCGCGCGCCTGCTGGCCAGTTACCGCCAGGGCGGCGGCGCGGCCGGCAATGTCGGGCCCGACAGCATCGTCCGCCTGGTCTGCGACGAGCCCCTGATCCGGCCCTTTGTGCTGCGCGTGCGCAATCCCCTCTCAGCCCAGGGCGGCTGCGATCCCGAGAGCGCCGACACCGTGCGCCTGTTCGCGCCCGAGTCCTTCCGCAGCCAGGAGCGCGCCGTCACCGAAGACGATTACGCCCGCATGGCCGAGCGCCACCCGCAGGTGCAGCGCGCCGCCGCCCGCCTGCGCTGGACCGGCAGCTGGTACACCGTCTTCGTCAGCATTGACCGGCGCGGCGGATTGCCTCTCGATGCCGCCTTCCGCGCCGAGATGCTGGCCCATCTCGACCGCTACCGCCTGGCCGGCTACGACATGGAACTGCAGGAGCCGGCCTATGTGCCGCTGGACATTGAGCTGGCGGTCTGTGTGCGGCCCGGCTTCATGGCTGCGGCGGTGGAGCAAAGCCTGCTGGCGCGCCTGTCCAATGGCCTGGATGCCCAGGGCCAGCCGGCCTTTTTCCACCCCGATCACTTCAGCTTCGGCGGCAGCCTGGCGCTCTCGGCCCTGGTCGAGGCGGCGCAGTCCCTGGTGGGGGTGGCTTCGGTCGAGGTGCTGCGCTTCCAGCGCTGGGGCCGCACGGCCCAGGGCGAGCGGGCCGCGGGCGTGATCCTCGCGGCCAGCCTGGAAGTGCTGCGCCTGGACAACGACCCCAATTTCCCTGAGAACGGCCGGCTGCGGCTGAGCATGCGAGGTGGTTTGTGAGCCCCCCATCGTCGACTTCCAATCCCGCAGGCGCAGATGCGCAATGCGGCTGCTGCGCCGGCGTGTCGGTGCTGACGCCGGTGGATGCCATCAACCCGCCGGGCCAGCGCAGCCTCTCGGCCCGGGTCGGCAGCCAGGCGCGTTTCATGGAAAGCCAGCTGGCCCTGCTGTCCCAGGCGCCGGCCCTGCAAGCCCTGAGCACGCGCGAGCGCAGCGACCCGGCCCTGGCCCTGCTGGACGCCTGGGCCGGCGTGCTCGATGTGCTGAGCTTCTACCAGGAGCGCCTGCTCAACGAAGGTTTTCTGCGCACCGCCACCGAGCGCCGCTCGGTGCTGGAGCTGGCCCGTGCCATCGGCTACGAGCTGCGCCCCGGCGTGGCGGCCTCCACCTATCTGGCCTTCAATCTAGAGACCTCGCCCGGCGCGCCGCTGCAGGCGCGTATCGACGCCGGCAGCAAGACCCAGAGCATTCCGGCCCAGGACGAGAAGCCCCAGGTCTTCGAGACCCTGGCGCCGCTGCAGGCCCGCGCGGCCTGGAACGCCATGCCGGTGCTGAGCATGGAGGCCGTGCCGCCGCACTGGGGCGGCACCACCTTGTACCTGGCCGGCCAGTCCACGCGCCTGGCGCCGGGCGATGCCCTGCTCATCATCGGTGAGGAGCGCCGCCTGCAGCCCGACAACGAGAACTGGGACTTCCGCCGCGTCGCCCGTGTGCAGCTGGTGGCGCCCGAAAGCCCCGGTGTCGATCCGCAGGGCGGTTACACCGTGGTCACCCTGGACCGGCCGCTGGGCAACCACTCGCCCACGGTCCACCCCGCGCGCGTGCAGCCTCGCTGTTATGCCTTGCGCAGCAAGGCGGCCTTGTTCGGCCATGCGGCGGCCGATTGGCGGGCCATGCCGCGCAGCTTGCGGGCGGCCTTTTTGGGCAAGGACAACGAGTTGGACACCAGCGTCAACATCACAACGACGCGCCAATGGCCAGACTTCACGATTGCCGGTGTCTCTGGCACGGCGGGCGATATCAATTTGGACGCCAGCTATCCACGCTTCACCAAGGGAAGCTGGGTGGTGCTCTCACAGCCCGATCACGACGAGGTCTACGAGGTGACGGATGCGCGCGAAGATGCCATCGCCAAGTTTGGCCTGGCCGGCAAGAGCACGCGCCTGCGACTCAGTGGCCATAATCTGCCGGAAAAATTCGATGCCGTGCTTCGCAAGACCAGCGTCTGGGGCGAATCGGTGGAGCTGGCCTGGGCGCAGCGGCCGCGCTCGGGCTTCATCAGCGGCCATGAGCTGAGCCTGGCCGGGGCCGAGCCCGAGCTGGAGCCCGGGCGCTGGCTGGCGTTCAGCGGCCATGTGCTGGCTGAGCGCGACGAGAATCGCGTGCTGCGCCGTCGCCTTGGCGCAGGCGAGCACCTGGCCGCGGTCGAACTGTCGCGCGACGAGCGCAGCGCCGTCTTCAGCTTCAGCAATGGCGATCGCCTGCTCGGCCATCTGGAGCGGGTCAGTGAGGTGGTGCAGTTGCAGCGCCAGGACCTGATCGAGGGCCGCAGCCGCCTGTTGCTGGCCAGCGATCTGGTGCATGACTACCTGCCTTTGACCCTGCGCATCAATGCCAATGTGGTGGCCGCCAGCCATGGCGACAGCCGGCAGATGAAGGTGCAGGCCGAGGTGCTGGGCAGCGGCCGCGGCAACGCCGCTTTCCAGCGCTTCAACTTGCAGCAAAAGCCGCTGACCTACATCTCCGCCGCCACACCCTCGGGCACCGAATCGACGCTGGAGCTGCGCGTGGACGGCGTGCGCTGGCAGGAGGCCGCCCGCATCAGCGAGATGGGCCCGCAGGACAGCCGCTACCTGCTGCGCCGCGCCGATGACGGCACGGTCAGCGTGATCTTCGGCGATGGCCAGCATGGCCGGCGCCTGCCCAGCGGCAGCATGAATGTGCAGGCGCGCTACCGGGTGGGCATCGGCAACGAGGGCAATCTGCCAGCCGGGCAGATCAGCCTGCTGCTGGAGCGGCCGCTGGGTGTGAAGGAGGTCAGCAACCCGGTGGCGGCCGCGGGCGGCGCCGACCCCGAGCGCCTGGAGGATGCGCGCCGCAATGCGCCGCTGACCGTGCTGGCCCTCGACCGCATCGTCTCCCTGCGTGATTTCGAAGATTTCGCCGCGGCCTTCGCCGGCATTGGCAAGGCCCAGGCGGTCTGGCTCTGGGACGGCGAGCAGCGTCTGGTGCACCTGACCGTGGTCGGCCTGGACGGCGCCGACATTGCCCCCAGCTCAGCGCTCTACGCCCATCTGCTGGCCGCCATCGACCAGGTGCGGCCGGCCCACCAGGCGCTGCGCGTGGCCACCGGCGAGCTGCTGCGTTTTGGCCTCAGCGCAGGGGTACGTCTGCAGCCGGCCTATGCGGCCGAGACGGTGTTCCCGGCCCTGCGCCAGGCCCTGGCCGAGGCCTTTGGCTTTCAGCAGCGTGGCTATGGCCAGTCGCTGGCCGGCAGCGAGGTCCTGAGCGTGATGCAGCGCGTGCCCGGCGTCGAGCGGGTGGACCTGGACCGTCTGCGTGCCCAGCCCGGCAGCTCGGTGGCCGGGCCCGATGGCCGGCTGCGCGCACGCGGCGCCCGCTGGCAGGGCGCGCAGATCCTGCCGGCCCAGCTGCTGCTGATCGATCTGGCCGATGTGCGCCTGACGGAGTTGAGCTCATGACAAGCCCCAGCAAGACCCTGGATGTCGACTTTCTGTTCAGCCGGCTGCCGGCCTTTTATCAAACCCGCGATGCCGAGCTGGGCGGCCCGCTGCGTGCCTTGCTGGAGGTGCTGGCCAGCCAGGGGCAGCTGCTCGATGAGGACATCTCCCAGCTCTACGACAACTGGTTCATCGAGACCTGTGAGGACTGGCTGATCTCCTACATCGGTGACTTGCTCGGTGTGCGCGGACTGTATTCGGTCACGGGCACTCAGGCTTTTGGTCAGCGCGCCCATGTGGCCAACACCCTGGCCCTACGGCGGCGCAAGGGCACGCTGCCGGTGCTGGAGCAACTGGCCCAGGACACCACCGGATGGCGCGCCCATGCGGTCGAGTATTTCCAGCAGCTGGGCTGGACCCAGCATCTCAACCATGTGCGGGCCTTCAGTGTTCGCACGCCCGATCTGCGCCAGGCCCTGGCCCTGGAGCGTGTGGACGGCGCCTTCGACACCAGCGCCCACACGGCCGAGGTGCGGGCCCTGCCGGCCGGGCGCTACAACATCCCGCACATCGGCCTGCACATCTGGCGCCTGCAGGCCTATGCCGTGCAGCGGGGCACGGCGGCGGCGGTGGGCAGCGTGGCGGGTTTTTTCAGCTTCGACCCGCTGGGCCGCGATGTCGGCGAAGCGGCGCCGGCCGGCGAATCCTGGCTCTTCAACCGCCCGCGCACCGAGGCGCAGATCAGCGATCTGGCCCAGCCCATCCATGTGCCGGAGCCGCTGTCGCGCCGTGCCCTGCACGAGGAGCTGAGCGCCATCCAGGCCGACCTGCCCCAGGGCCGTGAGCCGCAGCGGCGTTATTTTTCGCAGGAGTCCGGTGGGCCGGTACTGCGCATCTGGCTCGATGGGGTGGAGGTGGCCGAGACGGCCTTACGCGTCTGCCATCTGGGCACGGTGCCGGGCCTGGCGCCGCCGCAGTGGCGCCGCCCGCCGGCCGGCTGCGTGGGCTTTGACCCGGTGCTGGGGCGCATCGCCTTGCCAGCCGGTCAGGCGGTGGGCCGGGTCGAGGTGGCCTATGCCTACGGATTCCCGGGCGACATCGGCGGTGGCCCCTACGACCGCCGCCCGGCCCGGGCCGAGGACGAGGCCACGCAAGGCCTGTTCTCGGCTGAGGGTGCGCGCCTGATCCGTGTGCCCCTGGATCAACCGAGCCTGGCCGCTGCCCTGGCCCAGGTGCAGGCCGGCCAGCGCACCCTGATCCGCATCGACAGCGATGCCACTGAGCAGCTCAGCCCCAACCTCAACCTGCCCGACAGCGAGTTGCTGATCGAGGCGGTGAACCAGCGCCGCCCAGTGCTGCTGGGCAGCTGGACGTTGCGTGGCAACAGCAGCACGCGCTTTGGCTTCTCGGGCCTGTGGATCGATGGCGCGCTGCAGCTGCAGGGCGCCCTGCGCGCGCTCGATGTGCGCCACTGCAGCCTGCGGCCCAGCCGCGGCGGCATCCGCCACAGCGGCAACGGGCCTGAGCTGCAGATCCGCCTGAGCCACAGCGTCTGCGGCCCGATTCAAGCGGCCAAGGCTCTCGGCGGCGTGAGTCTGAGTGCCTCCATCATCGATGCCGATGTGGCCGCGCAGCCGGCGCCAATCGACCCGCAAGCCCTGGCCCTGCCCGACACCGCGCTCGAGATCGATCGCAGCACCGTGCTGGGCGCCTGCAGCGCCGGCCAGCTGGAGGCGGGTAACAGCCTGTTCAACGGCCCGGTCGAGATCGAGCGGCGCCAGCAGGGCTGTGTGCGCTTTTGCTATCTGCCCATTGATGCCCTCACACCGCGGCGCTACCGCTGCCAGCCCGAGCTGGCGCTGCAGGGCTTGTCGCCGGCGCAAAAGAAGGGCGAGCTGCTGCGCATCACGCCCAGCTTCAGCTCGCTGTGCCACGGCCATGCCGCCTATGCCCAGCTGCGCCTGAGCTGCGCGCCCGAGATCCGCCGCGGTGCCGAGGACGGCGGCGAGATGGGCGTCTGGAACCTGCTGCAAGAGCCGCAGCGCGAGGCCAATCTGCGCCAGGCCCTCGATGAATACCTGCGTTTCGGCCTCGAAGCCGGGCTGATTTTTGTCAATTGATCTGAAGCGAACCATCACGGGACACCACCATGAAAGCCGACCTGACCCGATCGACCGACCGGCCCGACCAGCACTACCGCGCGGTGCGCATGCAGCAGGGGCGGGTGCAGCTGGATGCCGAGTGGAATGAGCAGCAGGACATCCTCAACCGCCGCATCGAAACCGAGACCGTGGACAGTCTCGGCGCAGGCGCGGCCGTGCCGCTGGATGCCGCCGGCTTTTTGCTCACCGGCGCGGGCGAGAACATCAGCATCAGCGCCGGCCGCTGCTATGTGCAGGGCCTGCTCTGCGAGGCCGCAACCGGCCAGACCCTGATCACCCAGCCGGGCCTGGCGGGCGCCATTTCTCCGGTGTTGCCCGCACAGCCGGCTGGCCAGAGCTTGCTGGCTCTGCCGCCGGCCCAGGCCATGCCGCTGAGCCAGATCCGTGTCTACAACGCGACCGGTGCTGCGGCCGCGCCGAGCGAGGGCGTCTACATCGGCTATATCGAGGCCTGGCTGCGCCACATCACGCCTCTGGAGGCACCGCACATCCGCGAGGTGGCCCTGGGCCTACCCGATACCAGCACGCGCGACCAGCTGGTTTGGCAGATCAAGCTCTTGCGCGCCGGCGATGCCAGCACGCCGCTGAGCTGCCTGAGCGTCGAGCCCTGGGCCAGCTTCAGCCAGGCGCCCGATGGCCGCATGGCCGCGCGCGCCGAACCCACGGTGCCGCCCAAAGACCCCTGCCTGCTGACCCCCGAGGCCGGCTACCGGCGCCTGGAGAACCAGCTCTACCGCGTCGAGATCCACGACGACGGCAGCATCTCGGGCAAGCCGCGTTTCAAATGGTCGCGCGACAACGGCAGCATTGCCACCCGCGTGACGCATTGGCTGGGTGAGCCCACGGCCAATGAGTTCGAGGTGGCCAGCCTGGGGCGCGACGCCAGCCTGTCCATCCAGGCCGGCAGCTGGATCGAGTTCTACAGCGAGCTGCACGAGCAGACCGGCCAACCCGGCACCTTGGTGCAGGTGCTCAAGACCGCGGGCACGGTGGTGACGGTCGACCTCAGCAGCAAGACCGGGCCGCTGGACAAGGGCTTGTTCAGCGTCAACCCGCGCGTGCGGCGTTGGGAAGGCTGGGGCCAGATCAACCCCGCAGCGCCCAACACCAACACCGGTTGGGTCGAGCTGGAAGACGGGGTGGAGCTCAAGTTCGCGCCCGGCCGCTACCGCGTCGGCGACTTTTGGCAAATCCCGGCCCGCACGGCCACGGCCGACATCGAGTGGCCGCTGGACAGCGCCGACAAGCCCCGCTTCCTCGCGCCGCTGGGCGTGCTGCGCGCCTTTGCGCGTCTGGCCGTGCTGCGCTACCAGGGCAATCAATGGACGCGCCTGCATGATTGCCGCCAGCTCTTCCCCAGCTTGAGCGAGCTGCGCAACCTCGTCTACGTGGGCGGTGATGGCCAGCAGATCGCGCCCAACCCGATCGCGCCGGCGCCCGTGCCCTTGCCGCAGCCGCTGGAGGTGGCGGTGTTCAACGGCCAGTTTCCGGTGGCCGGGGCGCGGGTGCGTTTCACCGCCAGCCACGGTCAGCTGCCCGGCGCAGGCCTGGTGGCCGAGGTGGATACAGGGGCGGACGGTTTGGCCAGCCTGAGCTGGTCGCTCTCGCCCACGGTGCTGTCGCAGACCTGCAGCGCCGAGCTGCTGGAGGCCGGCGCACCGGCAGCGGGCAAGTTCAATCGCATCCATTTCAACGCCAGCCTGCTCACTGCCGCCCAGGTGGCCTACGACCCCAGCAACTGCGCCGAGGCCAAGGCGGCCCAGATCCACACGGTGCAGGAGGCGCTCGATGCCTTGTGCAAGCGCGGCCATGGCGGCGGCTGCAGCAGGACGGTGGGCGAGGGCGGTGATTTCGCCACGCTCGACGAGGCCATCGTGCGGCTCATCAATGAGAAGCAGCGCGACATCGTGCTCTGCCTGCTGCCCGGTGAGCACCACCTCAAAGACGGCCTCGATGTGCAAGCGCCCAGCGGTACGCGCCTGCATGTGCATGGCGCCGGCCTGGCCAGCCGCATTCATGTGCAGGAGCAGGAATTCAATCTCTTTGATTTCGAATCCGTGGAGTTGGATCAGTTCGAAGTAATCTGGAGCGAGAGCTGGGCTTCGCTGCGCATCGAAGGCTGCACCCAGGTGCGCTTGAGCCGCCTGGGCCTGAGCGGCTTCACGCCCAAGGGGCTGAGCCTGCTGCAAATCGCCGGGGCCAGCGCGCTGGAGATCAGCGCCTGCCGCATCAAGGGCTACACGGGCGAGGACCTGCCCGCGCATCTGAAGCAGGTGTTTGAGCTGCTGCCCGACTTCAAACCCCTGCAGTCCAGCTTCGAGGTCAAGGAAGGGCGGGTGTTTGAGCCGCTCGATGGGCGTGTGGCCGAGGCTTTTGCCCAGTTCACTGCCGCCCAGCGTAAGAGCCTGGGCGCCCAGATCAGCAACTACCTGCGCAAGGCCGACACCGGCGCCCTGGAACTGGGGCCTGAGGAGCGAGAGGCGCTGCAGCAGTTCGGCATCGACATGCAAGACGAGGCGCCGGCTCGGCAGTTGCTCGCCACGCTGGAGCGCTGGCGTGTCGGCGTGCTGTTGAGCCAGGGCGGTTCGGCCCTGACCCTGGCCGATGCGCGCGCGGACGCCCTGCTCGCCGACAACCTTTTCCACGGCCAACTGGCTCTGTACGGCCATGCCAGCCAGCCCCAGCTACCGAGGGATTTGCTGAAGAGGCTGAGCGAGGCTCTGAAGCCCGGGCGGGTCAGCCTGGTACCGGGCAACGGCCGCTTGCGCTTGCGCAACAACCGCCTGCGCGGTGTGCGCCTGGGCGATGAAGTTGCCGAGCGCATTGACACGCTGGTCAAGAATGGCGGCGCGCTGGATGGCCTGTACCGCAGCCTGGTGGCCGACGCCAACGTCGCTAGCGCCCTGACCCTGGATCTGCTGGCTCATGAGCTCAGCCTCAGCAGCACCTCCTTCGAGATCAAGGGCCAGGTCGGCCAGGCCATCGCGAAGCAGGGCAAGTACCTGGGCAATTTCTCCCACCAAGAATCTCAGCTCTTGGTCTGTGGTCATTCGCCGGATCAGTTCGGCAATGGCCTGCTGAACCTCGCCCAGGTCTGAGTCTGGCTCTGGCTCTCGGCCGCAGCGGCTGATGGCTCGACCAGGGCGGCGTTCCGCTGCGTGCTTTTTGTCCAACTCGGCCGCGGCCGACTTGAAGTGCACGATGTCCCGGTTCTGCGCCTGCGAAGCCTGGCCCAGATTGCGAACCTCGGCGGTCACGGCGGCACAGCGGCGCCCGTCCTCGCCCGCTCTTTCGGCTTTCCCCGCGGCGTAAAGGGCCAGGATATTGGTTTGGCGAGCAGTCTTGGCGCTTTGCGTGACCGTGCCGGAGCGCTGCTCCACCGAGGCCGCCTTCTGCTGCAGGCTGCGGGCCATTTCGCAGCTGCTTGAGCAGTTCTTGCGTGGAGCTGACCGCGACAACCCCAGCATCGAAGGCTTGACCCTGGCTGCGAACGGCGGTGTGGTGGCCATCGCCAATGCGCGCAATTTCAGTGTCAGCCACCTATGGACCTTTGAGCTGGGCCGTCGCAAGGCGCAGTTGACCTAAATGACGGTGCAGTGAGTGCGCCAGGCCCTGCTTGCTCGGGGCTTGGCGGGCGGTTCTCCCTGCGAGTCAGCTTGGTGGACCGCCGCCCGCCAGGGCTGGGCCGAGCTCCTTAGTTGTTGCCGCCAAAGAGGGCTTTTGCGGCTTGGCGCAGTCTGGCCGTCACGTCAATGGTGCTGAACCCGCCCAACGCCGTCATGCCAAGCCACCAGTACGAGTCGTTGACGATCTGTGTGTCGGCGCCGGAAATCAGCTTGGCTTTAAACATCACCACAAGCAGCAGCCCCAAGATCGCGCCGACCACCGGGCGCGTTGCATACAACGGCCACCATTGCACCAAGTCGAGCTCGCGCTTGTAGCAGGCATTGCCCACGAAGTCGACAAAGGAACGCAGCATCGCGCCCAACATCCCGCCCAGCATGCCGAGCCAAATCAGCAGTTGCATCTGCTCAGCCTGCGACTCTTGCGCCTTGTACGCAAGTGAGTTGATGGCGGCATGGTAGGACTTGGTCACGTCGCTACTTATGGCTGCGGACGTAGGTGCGCTCGCGGAAGAGGCTGCTCCGGCCTGCACAGCGTGGGCGGTGCCCGAAGCTGGCGCCACACCCGCGCGGGCAGTGCGGCCCGACGCGGCCGGCGCCGCAGGAGCAGGCGGGATGGCGGCTGCGTGTGCCGGTGCATCGATCTCCAGCAGGTCGCGGAGGCGCAGTTGCTCCGCTGCGTCCAAGGGGCCGCGATGCAGAAGCAGCTTTTGCTCCGGGTCGTAGCGGAGGTTTGCTGGCCCCGCACGTAAGCTCACGCCAGATGGCATCGTCCAGCTCACCCCATGCTCTGTCGAGGCCGCTTCGTTGGTCTGCCGGATAGCGCGATAGGTACACCACAGAACCACGAAGGACAGCAAAGTGAGAATGGCGCACAGCCAAATCTTTTGCGACGTAGTTGCAAGATTCAACGGGGGCGGTAGGGGGGCTCCGCCCGCCTGAGCAGGGGGTGACTCAGGTACTGGCGCCGAAGCATCTGCTGCGGCTGGCGATGGCGTGGTCATATGGATCTTCTCCCGTTCGGACGCTAGGGGCGCGCAGCCTGCAGTATCGACACAGCCTCCTCCAGCCCGGGCAGGATCCGAATCAGCGGGTCCCTCGGGCGGCCAGTCGGCAAGGCAAGGTGAGCATACCGAGCCAAACGCATAGCGCGGAGAACGGCATACCAGGCAATGCCGGCACGTTGCCGCCCGGGCTCGGCTCCCGGTGAAGCGTCCAGCAGAAGCCTGAAGAAGGGGCTCGGCCCATGGACCGCTTGACAGTATCCCAAGGTTGCCAGGGGGTCGCCACTCAGACATCCCTCAAAGTCGATGAGTGCCGCGACGGTTGCATTGTCAGCAACGAGCACGTTCTCGAAGTTGATGTCGCCCCAGACCAAACGTCCCGTTACGACGGCAGGCTCGGGGGCTCCGGGCAGCACCACACTCTCCAGCGCGCCGATCAGCTGTGGCGATAGTAGGCTGTGCTCACGGACGGCGTCCAAGCCTTGATGCATACAACGGTCAACGAATACGCCCCACTCTTCGTCAAGCGCTTCAGTTGCCGAAATCAGCTCGCCAGCGCCGCTGAATCCAAGCTGCTGCAGTCCCGCGAGGTGCCGTGCCAAATCCTCGGCCAGAAGTCGCCGCTGCCGTTCGTCAAGGTGAGGGAGCCTCTGTGCTAGCGTGACACCGGCGATGCGAGGGTAAGCGACGTAAGCAAGAGGCGCCGGCGGACCGGTCCTGGAATCACCTATTGGCCGCGGGACAGGCATACCCAAATCAGAGCAAAGCCTGAGCAGGTCGGGCTCTTGGTGAACAAGACTGGTTCGGCCCGGCGGGTAGAAGCGCACCATGACGTCATGGCCGCCCGCCGTCATGACGCGGCATTTGAACGTCATCATTCCTGCAAGCACGCGCTCAGACTTCAAAACGCGGGACCCCGTCAGTTCTCCCGCGATGGCCGCTGCGGCATCGGTGAGGCCCGGCGGTGCGGTGTCGAAGGCCTGCTCAGTCATGACAGAGTCTTCCAGGCATGCAAATCGGGCGTAAAGAACTCACGCTCAAACGCTTCAGCATGATGGCGCTGATCGCCGCGCGCTAGGAGCCAGTTCCGGGTGAGCGGCTCGATCGTCAAGCCTAGGCGGCTGGCATAGTGCACGATACGAAACCAAAGCACGACGTTCCGGTCCAAGTTGGCGCCGGCCGCATATGGGCCGTCCGGATAGTCAAAGCGAATCATCCTCATGACCCGACGCGCCGCGTCACGGGCGCCGTTCTGCGGGTCGAATGCTTGGCCGGTGCGAAGGTCGAACGCCACGGCGTTCGCGGTGAAGTCGAACTGATTCAACACGTCCACGATGTCCTCGCACGGCCACAGGCCAGGTATGAATCCGGCAATCGGCATCAGATCGGCGTACCCGGCTGCTTCGTCATAAGGCGCCCAGCGAGGCGCTCCATACGGCGTGGTGGACAGCTTGCCTCCACGGTTGAAACACTCGATGGCTGCACCGACGGACGGACCAGACAGGAACAAGTCCCAGTCCTTACTCACGGCCTCGCGACCCATCAATACGTTTCGCACCACCCCTCCGGCTACATGGACGCCCAGGTCGCCGTGCAAACGCATCACTTCCCTCAGCACTGGGAAGCCATTCCAAGCTTCCAGCAGACGACGGACCTCTGGAAAGGCTCTCGAAACGCGAGGATTGGATTCGTTGGGATTCACCGGGCCAGTGTATCGGGCGGTCGTTCCGCCTGAGTCCATGACGAGCAGATAGCGAGTGACTCTGTTCAGCCTGTTGCCGCCTTCTTGGCGTTGATGCTGCAATTCAAATCTGAGCTTGTGAAAACTGGGGAACATCGAGGGCCAGACTTTTTCCACCCCTGTGCTCTCATCGAAATCCCGGATTCACCGAGTGCTAGAGCTGGCTTCGATTCTTTGTCCTCCTGCGGGCCGACCCGAGCCCCAAGACTTCGATAATCCGTCCGCAAATTCGAAACTGTGTTCTCAGCCTCCTTCACCATGACCCTGCGCTACCAAACCATCCCCGTGACCGCTTTCCAGCAGAACTGTTCCCTGGTCTGGTGTGATGAGACGATGGACGCGGCGGTGATCGACCCCGGCGGCGACCTGCCGCGCATTCTTGCGGCGGTGCAGCAGCAGGGCCTCACGCTCAAGGCTATCTGGTTGACCCATGCCCATATCGACCATGCCGGCGGCACCGGGCAACTGGCGCGAGAGCTGCAGCTGCCCATCATCGGCCCGCACCCGGGCGATCAGTTCTGGATCGATGGCCTGCCGCAGCAAAGTCAGATGTTCGGCTTCCCAGCCGCGGAGCCCTTCGCGCCGACGCGCTGGCTGGCCGATGGCGACACCGTGCAGATTGGCCGCCAGACCTTGAATGTGCGTCACTGCCCCGGCCACACGCCTGGGCATGTGGTGTTTCATTCGCCGGCGATTGCGCGTGCTTTCGTAGGCGATGTGCTGTTCGCCGGCAGCATCGGCCGCACTGATTTTCCTGGCGGCGACCATGCCACGCTGCTGGCCTCGATTCGCGAGCGGCTCTGGCCCATGGGCGACGAGACGGTGTTCATCCCCGGCCACGGCCCGGAGAGCAGCTTTGGCGCCGAGCGGCGCAGCAATCCCCATGTGCGGGATCGCTGAACGCGGCGCCTCTCCAGGCTCTCAGCCCGGCTGCTGGGCGCGGCGCTTCGTCAGGGCGCCGATCAAGCCCAGGCCCACCAGCAACATCAGATAAGACTCGGGCTCGGGAACCGCGCTGACGGTGTCAATCCGTCCAATCAGGCCTTGGCCGTTGTCCTGAAATTGCTGAGCCACCACCTGGTTCAGCGCTGGCGGCGTGCTGGGCAAGAGGCCCTGGCTGTAGTCAATGGCATTCAAGTCACTCCAGCGCAGGATCAGCGAGACGGAACCGAGCTGAAATGTCAGGCCGTCCACCAGCGGCCCCGTGGGGTCCGGGGGGTTGAGCTGGTTGTCGCGCACATAGATCAAGCCCCCGGCGCTGGCGTCCAGCTGCTGCCAGCTGTCTGTGCCGATCTGGTAGCGGATCGTCAGGGCTGAAATGTCGAGCGAATGCCGGTTGGGATTGACGGGCGTCAGTTCCTTGGCTGCCGTGTCGAAGTTCACCACCGCCTGAAAGCCGTCGCCCAGCTGGTGGCTTGACGTGCTTCCCACGCCAATGAGCTGGCCTTGGAAACTCCAGCTGACGAGATCGGCCTGGGCCAGTGGGGCCAGTGCCAGCAGTGCGGCGCCACAGAGGGCATGAAGTTTGGATGTCATGGCATGTTCCTGGTCGAGGATCAAAAAAGAGAGGGGAGGCTTGGCTGCCCAGGACTGCAGTGTCAAAGACATCCGGCGCGCTGTGTGCGACATGTCACGACGTTTTGTGACGCGGCTGTCGCACACCAGAGCGGGCTGATCTGGAGCGCAGACTTTGCTCGTAAGAGCACAATGGGACTGTCTGGCTTGCCGTCCGGCTTCGAAGTCAGGCATGACCTGACCCTGGCAGCTTCTTGAGGGGGCGCCTCGCGCTGCTCAGGAGCGCGCCGCGCGGCACTGCCTTTGCTGTGCTGTTGTTTTTGGCGCCTTGCTTTCAGAATCGGCCGTCCGCCGAGTCGGCTGGCGCCTGCAAAGGGCAGGGCCGCTGCCGTTTCGACACCGCCGGGGCCTTTGCCCGGGCGCACCAGAAGGAAACGGTTCGCCATGAAAGACGCATCCCCCTCCACCTCCAGCTTGGCCCGCCGCGGCCGCGCCGCCTTGGCCTCGGGCTTGCTGGCACTGATGGCCATCAACCCGGGCTTGTCTTTGGCCGCTGATGCCAGCGCGCCCGACACCTTGATTCGTCAGCTGTCGCAGGAAACCGTGGAGGCCATCAAGGCAGACAAGGCGATTCAGGCCGGCGACCTGCAGCGCATCGTCCAGCTGGTCGACGAGAAGATCATGCCCCATGTCGATTTCGACAAGACCACGAAAAGCGCTGTGGGCCGACACTGGAATCAGGCCACGCCCGAGCAGCGTGAGCGCTTGAAGACCGAGTTCAAAGGCTTGCTCCTGCGCGTCTATGCCGGCGCGCTCTCGCAGTTCAAGGACCAGACCATCCGCCAGCTGCCGTTGCGCCCGGGCGCGGCCGATGGCGGCCACGTCGAGATCAAGACCCAGATCGTCGGTAAGGGCGAGCCGTTGCAGCTGAATTACAGCCTGGAGAAGTCGGAAGCCGGCATCTGGAAGATCTGGGACTTCAATGTGCTCGGTGCCTCCATGGTGCAGACCTACCGCAACCCCTTTGCGCAGGAAGTCGGCGCCAACGGCATCGATGGCTTGATCAAGATGCTGGCTGAGAAAAACAAGAAGCCGCTGCCGGCCAAGGCCTGAAGCGAGCGACATCGCAGCGCGTGAGGCGAGCGATGTTGCAGCGCCTGAGGCGCTGTGGGATACAAGGGCGGCCTCGTGCCGCCCTTGTCTATTTCCGAGGGACGCTTCAGTTCTGTGCTTGAATTTGGCCCGGCGCGAGGAACGCCGACCTTCGGCCAGAACAAGACCCCATCCCTTCCATGAGCGCACTCCCATCCACCGACATCACCCCCGGCCTGCTGGTCCTGCACGGCAACCGTGCCGAGCTGCTGGGCGATGCGGTGTTCGAGTGGCTGCGCCGCAGCCCCTTGCGCCCGCTGGAAGAGGAGGTGCTGCTGGTGCAGAGCAATGGCGTGGCCGAGTGGCTGAAGATGCAGCTGGCCAGTCAGCGCGGCATTTGCGCCGCCACTCGGGTGGAGCTTCCCGCCCGCTTCATGTGGCGCAGCTACCGCCAGCTGCTGGGCCGCGAGACGGTGCCGCCGCAGTCGCCGCTGGACAAGCTGCCGCTGACCTGGCGGCTGATGCGCTTGCTGCCCGAACTGCTGGAATCAGCGGCAAGCGATCCAGAGGCGGCCGAGGTTTACGCGCCGCTGGCTGATTTTCTGCAGCGCGGTGGCCTGGACCGGCGCCTGCAGCTGGCCCAGCGCCTGGCTGATCTGTACGACCAGTACCAGATCTACCGCAGCGACTGGCTGGACGCTTGGGGCCTCGGCCACGATGTGCTGCCCGCCCAGCTGGCCCCGGCGGGCGAACAGCTGGACTTGCGCCAGGCCCCGCCGCTGGCGCCCGATCAACGCTGGCAGGCCTGGCTCTGGCGTGCCTTGCTGCAGCCGCTCTCGGCGGCCGAGCGGGCCGGCACGCGGCCGGTGCTGCACCAGCGCTTCATGCAGGCCTTGCTGGATGAGCGCCAGCCGCCGCGCGGCCTGCCGCGCCGCCTGGTGCTGTTCGGCATGACCCATGTGCCGCAGCAGACCCTGCAGGCCTTGGCCGCGCTGGCGCGCCATTGCCAGGTCATCCTGGCCCTGCCCAACCCCTGCCGCTACCACTGGGCCGACATCATCGACGGCCGCGAGCTGCTGCGTCAGCAACTGCTTCAGCAGCGCCGCCGCCAGCCCCTGCGCCAGGGCCGCGATCTGGCCGAGCTGCCGCTGGAGGAGATGCATGCCCATGCCCACCCCTTGCTGGCCGCCTGGGGCCGCCAGGGCCGCGATTTCGTGCGCGCGCTCGATGCCTTTGACGACGCGGCCCAGACCCAGGCCCGCTTCCCTGCGGCCAAGATCGACCTGTTCGATGAGGGTGCCGCCGAAGGCGAGGGCGGCAGCCTGCTGCAGCAGGTGCAGGCCCGCATCCGCGACCTGGTGCCCCTGGCCGAGCATGCCGGCTACGGCCGCAGCGCGCCCGAGCCGGCCTTGCTGCAAGACCGCTCCATCGTCTTCCACATCGCCCACGGCGCCCAGCGCGAGGTCGAGATCCTGCACGACCAGCTCTTGAGCCTGCTGGCCGCGCCGCCATCGCCGGGGGTGGCGAAGCTGCAGCCGCGCGACATCGTCGTCATGCTGCCCGATGTCGAGGGTTTTGCGCCGGCCATCCGCTCGGTCTTTGGCCAGTACGCGCGCAGCGATGCGCGCCACATTCCTTTTGACATTGCCGACTTGAGCGAGCGCGGCAACAACCCGCTGATGGTGGCGCTGGAGTGGCTGCTGCGACTGCCGCAAGCGCGCTGCACCGCCAGCGAGCTGCGCGATCTGCTCGATGTGCCGGGCCTGGCCCTGCGCTTCGGCCTGGAGCCGGCCGATCTGCCGCGCCTGGCGCAGTGGATCAGCGGCGCCGGCATCCGCTGGGGCCTGAACGCCGAGCAGCGCGCCAGCCTGGGCCTGGCGGCCTGTGGCGAGCAGAACAGCTGGGCCTTTGGCCTGCGCCGCATGCTGCTGGGCTTTGCCAGCGGCCAGGGCGAAGCCTTCCAGGGCATCGAGCCCTACGGTGAGATCGGCGGGCTGGAGGCGCATCTGGCCGGTTCGCTCGCCGATCTGCTCGGCGCCTTGCTGGACTGGCAGGCGCAGAGCGCCAGCCTGGCCACGCCGGCCGAGTGGGCGGCACGCGGCCGCGCCTTGCTGGAGACTTTCTTCGAAGCCAGCGACGAGCGCGAACGCCTGAGCCTGGCGGCGCTGAACGCCGGCCTCTCTGCCTGGCTGGAGGCCTGCGAGGCGGCTGGTTTTGTGGATCAGCCGGTGGACCTGGCCGTGGCCCGCGAAGCCTGGCTGGACGGGGTGGACGAGCCGGGCCTGAGCAAGCGCTTCCGCGCCGGCGGCGTCACCTTCTGCACCTTGATGCCCATGCGCGCCGTGCCCTTTGAAGTGGTCTGCCTGCTGGGCATGAACGATGGCGACTACCCGCGCCGCAGCACCCGCAGCGATTTCGATTTGATGGGCCTGCCCGGCCAGCTGCGCCCGGGCGACCGCTCACGCCGGCTGGACGACCGCCAGCTGCTGCTGGAGGCCGTTCTTTCGGCGCGGCGCCAGCTCTACATCAGCTGGAGCGGCCGCAGCGCGCGCGACAACAGCGAGCAGCCGCCTTCGGTGCTGGTCTCGCAGCTGCGCGACTACCTGGCCGCCGGCTGGGGTCAGGGCTTGCCCGAGGCGCTCAGCACCGAGCACCCGCTGCAGCCCTTCAGCCGCCGCTATTTCGAGCAGCCGGCCGATCCGCGCCGCTTCACGCATGCCCGCGAGTGGCGCGATGCGCATCTGCAAGCGGAGCCGGTGAGCGGCGAGCCCGTCGGCATGGATGCTGCGGCCGAGGAGGAACAAGCGCCGCTCAAGCTCGCCACCCTGGTCGCCTTTCTGCGCAACCCGGTGCGCGAGTTCTTTCGCCGCCGGCTCAATGTGCACTTCGAGGATGCGGAAGACGAGGCCGGCGAGGACGCCGAGGCCTTCGCGCTCGATGGCTTGCAAGACCACAGCCTGCTGGCCGGTCTGCTGGATCAGGTGCTCAATGCCCAGGAGCAGCGCCTGCAAAGCGCCGCGCCGCCGCTCAATCAGGGCGATCTGGCCGAGCTGATCCGCCTGCAGGCTGCCCGCCTGCAGCGCGCCGGCCGCCTGCCCATGGCCGAGCTGGGCCGGCGTGAGGAGCAACGCCTGGCCGAGGAACTCCTGCCCATGCTGGACCGCTGGCTGCGCCTGCAGGCCGACTACCCCGATGCCGCGCCCAAGGCCCCGCTGCGCCTGGGCCCGCTGGACGATTGGCTCGACGGGCTGCAGCAGGCCGGCGAAGGCCTGTTTGCCGAGCGCGTCTGGCTGCAGCTGCTGCCCAGCCGCCTGTGCGGCAAGGCCGCAGCCAAAGGCAAGCCGCCGGCGCTGCGCATGGAGCGACTGATCGCCCCCTGGGTGCGCATGCTGGCGGCCAGCAGCTGCGGTTTCGACACCGTGCCCGGCGTGCTGGTCGGGCGTGATGCCTGGCTGCAGCTGCAGCCGCTGAGCCGGGAGGAGGCGCAGCCCCTGCTGGCCGATCTGATCGCGCTGTGGCAGCAAGGCACGCAAGAACCGCTGCCGCTGGCGCCCAAGACCGCGCTGGCTTTTCTCGATACCGAAAAAGGCAAGCCGGTCGAGGTCTTCGAGGGCGGCGGCTTTGCCTCGGCGGGGCGCCAGGCCATGCCGGGCGAGGGCGAGGAGATGAGCCTCACCCGCGTCTACCCCAGCTACGCCGCACTCAGCGCCGACGGCCGCTTTGTCGATCTGGCCCAGCGTCTCTTCGGCCCGCTGCGCGCTTGGGCCGAGCAAGGCGTGGTGATGCAGCTGCATGAAGCCGTGCAGGGCGATGTGTCGAACCTGGAGGCCCAGCCATGAGCGAGACCGTGAACACTCCGGGCATTCCCCTCGACCCCCTGAGCTTCCCGCTCTGGGGCAGCCGCCTGATCGAGGCCAGCGCCGGCACCGGCAAGACCTGGACGATTGCGGCCCTCTATCTGCGCCTGGTGCTGGGCCATGGCGGCGAGGAGGCGGCTTTTGAGCGGCCGCTGCTGCCGGCCGAGATCCTGGTGATGACATTCACCCGCGCAGCCACGCGCGAGCTGTCCGACCGCATCCGCGCCCGCTTGCTGGAAGCGGCGCGTGTGTTCCGCGGCGAGTTGGCCGCCCCCGATGGGCTGCTGCAAGCGCTGCTCGAGGCCTACCCCGAAGGCCCCGGCCGCCGCGCTGCCGCCTGGCGCCTGGCCGCCGCGGCCGAGGGCATGGACGAAGCGGCCGTGCACACCATCGACGCCTGGTGCCAGCGCATGCTGCGCGAGCATGCCTTCGACAGCGGCTGCCTCTTCGACGAAGAGCTGGTGGCCAACGAGCGCCTGCTGCTGGACGGCGCCACTCAGGACTACTGGCGCCAGCAGGTCTACCCGCTGGCCGGCGAACAGCTGGATGCCGTGTTCGAGGTCTGGCCCGGCGTGGCAGCGCTCGGCGCCGATGCGCAGGCCTTGATGGCCCAGGATTTGGACCAGGCGAGTGAGGGCGCCGGTTTTGAGCAGGCGCTGCCGGGCTCGCTGGGCGGCCTGATCGAGCAGCTGCAGGCCCGTCGAAGGGAAGCGCTGGCCTTGTTGAAGGACGGCTGGGCCGACCGCGCCGAGGCCATGCAGCGCTGGATCGACGCGCAGCTGGCGCCCAAGCAATGTGCCTTCGACAAGCGCAAGCTGGCGACGCGGCATTACACCGCCTGGCTGAAAACCCTGGCCGAATGGGCGCTCGACCCGGAGCAGGAGACGCTGGAACTCAGCGATTCGGCCCTCAAGCGCTTGCCGCTCCGCGGCATGAAAGAAGCGCTCAAGCCCGATGCTGCCGAGCCCGACTGGCCGCCCGAGTTCGCCGCCTTCGAAGAGTTGCTCGCCGGCCTGGCCTCCTTGCCCTCGGCCAGCGCACCGCTGCGCTTGCATGCGGCCCTGCACATCCGCGAGCGCCTGGCCGAGCTCAAGCGCCAGGACGGTAGCTTCGGGTTTGCCGACATGCTGCAGCGCCTGGACGAGGCGCTCGATGAAGCGCGGCATGGCGAACATGCGCGCCGCCTGCGCGAGCGCATGCGGGCCCAGTACCCGGTGGCCTTGATTGATGAGTTCCAGGACACCTCGCCGCTGCAGACCCGGATCTTCGACCGGCTCTACCGCATCGCCGACAACGCGCGCGACAGCACGCTCTTGCTGATCGGTGACCCCAAGCAATCGATCTACGGTTTCCGTGGCGCCGATATTTACAGTTATCTGAACGTGCGCCGCCAGACCGAGGGCCGGCATTTCCTGCTGGGCACCAACCACCGCTCGACGCAGGCGCTGGTGCAGGCGGTCAACACTGTCTTCGAGCGGGCCGAGGCCTTTGACGCCGGCGCCTTCTTGCTGGGCAGCGCGGGGCAGGCCAGCCCCTTGCCGTTTCAGCCGGTGGCGGCGCGTGGCAGGGCCGAGGTCTTCGTCTGCAGCCGCGGTGCCGTGCCGGCACTGCAGCTGTGGCTGGACCAGGATCTGCAGGACGGCCGCGCCAGCTTGCAGCGTTTTTCTGAGGTCTGCGCCGAGACGATTGTGAGCTTGCTCAACGATGAGCAGGCCGGTTTCCGCAACGAAACCCAGGGCAGCTTCCAGCGCCTGCGCCCGGCCGACATCGCCGTGCTGGTGCGCAATGCCCGCGAGGCCTCGGCCGTGCGTGAGGCCATGCGGCGGCGTGGCCTGGCTTCGGTCTACCTGTCGGACAAGGACTCGGTCTTCGCCAGCGATGAGGCCCGCGACCTGCTGGCCTGGCTGCGTGCCGTGGCCTCGCCGCTCGATGCCCGCCTGGTGCGCGCCGCCCTGGCCAGCCCCACCCTGGGCCTGAGCCTGGCCGAGCTGGCGGAACTGGCCCGCGACGACGAAGCCTTTGATCTGCGCAGCGAGCAGCTCAAGGCCTTGCACAGTGTCTGGCAGCAGCAGGGCGTCTTGAGCATGTTGCGCCAGACCCTGCACCGCCTGCAGCTGCCCAGCCGCTGGCTGGCTGCGGGCCTGACGCTGCAGGTCAGCGGTGAGCGCCGCCTGACGAACGTGCTGCACCTGGCCGAGCTCTTGCAGGCGGCCAGCAGCCAGCTGGACGGCGAGCAGGCCCTGATCCGCTGGCTGGCGGCCCAGATCGCCGAGCCCGGCAGCACAGGCGGCGAGGAGCAGATCGTGCGCCTCGAGAGCGATGCCGATCTGGTCAAGGTGGTGACGGTGCACAAATCCAAGGGCCTGGAGTACCCGCTGGTCTTCCTGCCCTTTGCCGCCAGCTTCCGCGCCGTGGACAAGCGCCGCGCGCGCTATGTCAAGCTGGAGCAGCAGCTGCATCTGGAGCCCGATGCCGAGCAGATCGCCGCCGCCGATCTGGAGCGCCAGCGCGAGGACCTGCGCCTGTTCTACGTGGCCCTGACCCGCGCCCGCCATGCCCTGTGGCTGGGCGTCTCGGCCCTGAAGGTGGGTCAGAGCGAGGATTGCCAGGCGCACCGCAGCGCCCTGGGCTATGTGCTCGGTGGCGGTGTGCCGCAGACACCGGAGGAGCTCTGGACCTCGGCCGCGGATCTGGCCGCAGGCGACCCGGCGGGCATTCATTTGAATCGCCTGATCTACCGCCCGGACTGGCCCTGCAGCGCGCTGCAAGCGCGCGAGTCGGCGCCGCCGCTGCGCGAGGCCGAGGTGTACGAGGCCCAGTTCGAGCGCCGTTGGACGGTCAGCAGCTTCTCGGCCCTGGTGCGCGCGCTCAGTAGCGCCAAGGCACCGGCCCTGGAGGCCGGCCGCCTGATCAGCGACGCCGCCGCGCGCGACGACGAAGACCGCCTGGCCGACCCCGAGGCTGCGGCCCTGGCGGCGCAGGCGCCCTTGGAGAGCCAAGCCGCGAGCAGTGTCAGTGTGCTGCCCGCCTGGCACCGCTTTCCGCGCGGCGCCTTTGCCGGCAATTTCCTGCACGATCAGCTTGAATGGCTGGCCGGCGAGGGCTTTGCCGTGGCCGAGTCTCCGGCCCTGCAAGCCCAGCTGCGGGCGCGCTGCGAGCGCCAGGGCTGGGGCAACTGGTCGGACGAGGTCTTGAGCTGGTTGAATCGCCTGCTGCAAACGCCGCTGCCGCCGCTGAGCGAGGGCGCCTCGCTCGCGCGCCTGGACGCGCTGCTGCCGGAAATGGAATTCTGGTTCCCCAGCAGCGGGCTGAGCTCGCAGTCCATCGACGCGCTCTGCCGCCAGCATCTGCTCGGCGGCCGGCCGCGCCCGGCCCTGCCCGAGCGGGCGCTGCAGGGTTTGATGATGGGCTTTGCCGACTTGGTGTTCGAGCAGGGCGGGCGTTTCTGGGTGCTGGACTACAAATCCAACGCCCTGGGCGAGCGTGATGCCGATTACGACCACGAGGCCTTGGAGGCCGCCATGGCCGAACACCGTTATGACGTGCAGGCCGCCCTCTATCTGCTGGCCCTGCACCGCCTGCTGCGCCAGCGCCTGGGCGAGCATTACGACCCGGCCCAGCACCTGGGCGGCGCGCTTTACCTCTTCATGCGCGGCATGGACGGGCCCGAGGCGGGCTGCCTGTGGGTTCGGCCACCTCTGGCGCTGCTGGAGGGGCTGGAGGGCTTGATCGATACCCAGCATCAAGAAGAACAAGAGGAAGGGGCATGAACAGAGACCCGATGACGCCTTCCGAGCTGCAGCAGGAATTGAAATCCTGGGTGCAGCACAAGTGGCTGCGTCGCCTGGACGCCGCCCTGGCCGGCTTCATGCACGAGCTGGACCCGCAGGCCGATGCGGCCGTCTTGCTGGCCGTGGCCTTGCTCAGCCATCTGGAGGGGCGCGGCCATGCCTGCCTGCCCCTGGCGCAGCTCTGCGAGGATGCGCCCGATCTGCTGGGCTGGGGCGCCGAGCCGGCGCAGCGGCTGGCGGAGCTGGATCTCCCGAAAACCCCGGGCGAGTGGACGCAGCGTTTGGCGGCCAGCCCCCTGGTCTGGCAGCCCGGCGCGCCCGACAGCCACAGCCCGCTGGTGCTGCATGGCCAGCGCCTCTATCTGCGCCGTTACTGGCAGTATGAGCAGCGTGTGGCCAGCCAGGTGTTGGCGCGCGTATCGGCGACCGAGCGGCTCGACACGGCGGCGCTGCGCGCCTGGCTGGGGCGCTTGTTCCCCACACCGGCTGCGGGCCTGGACTGGCAGCAGCTGGCCTGTGCCGTGGCCTTGCGCAGCCGCCTGGCCGTCATCACCGGCGGCCCGGGCACGGGCAAGACCTACACGGCCGCGCGCCTGCTCGCACTGCTGTTCGCCGTCCACCCGCAGCGCCAGACCTTGCGCGTGGCCCTGGCTGCGCCCACGGGCAAGGCGGCAGCGCGGCTCAAGCAGTCCATCGAATCGGCCCTGCAAGGCCTGGCCGAGGCGCTGGCGCCGGACTTCGATCTGCGCGAGCTGGCCTCCCACATCGGCCCCGCGCGCACCCTGCATGCCTTGCTCGGCGCACGGCCGGACACGCGCGCTTTCCGCGCCGATGCGGCCCATCCGCTGGAGCTGGATGTGCTGATCGTGGACGAGGCGTCCATGGTCCATCTGGAGATGATGGCAGCCTTGCTGGAGGCCCTGCCGCCCGGCGCGCGCCTGATCCTCTTGGGCGACAAGGACCAGCTCGCCTCGGTGGAGGCCGGCGCGGTGCTGGGGGATCTCTGCCGCGAGGCCGAGCGTGGCGGCTACAGCGCGGCCACCGCGGCTTTTGCGCAGGCGGCCACGGGTCAGGTCTTGCCGGCCGACTACTTGCAGGCCGAGCAACCTCAAGCCCTGGCCCAGGCCACGGTGATGCTGCGCGAAAGCCGGCGTTTTGGTGGGCCGATCGGCCAGCTGGCCTTGGCGGTCAACCGCGGCGATGTGGCTGCGGCTCAAGGCTTGATGGCGCAAGCAGAAGATCAGGCCTTGCTGCAGCTGCCCGCGCCCGAGCCGGCTGAAGTCTTGCGCCTGGCCCTGCAGGGGCGGCCCGGTGCGCCGGGCGGCTATGCCTCGTATTTGCGGGCCTTGCGCCAGCGCCCGCCGGCGGAAGCCGGCCTGCTGGCCTTTGAGGACTGGGCGCGACGGGTGCTGGGCGAGTTCGAGCGCTTTCGCCTGCTCTGCGCCGTGCGGGCCGGCGTCTGGGGCACCGAGGGGATCAATCTGGCGGTGGAGCGGGCCTTGGCCGAGGCGGGCCTGCTCAGCCGGCGCGGCGAGTGGTACGAGGGCCGGCCCATTATGGTCACGCGCAACGACCCCAGCGTCGGTGTGTTCAACGGCGACATCGGCATCGCGCTCAAGCCGCACAAGCTGCTCGATGCCCAGGGCCTGATCCCCCTGCGTGCCTACTTTCTCGACGGCCCACAGCTGCGCTCGGTGGGCGTGAGCCGGCTCAACGATGTGGAAACGGCGTTTGCAATGACGGTGCACAAATCCCAGGGCTCGGAGTTCGAGCACACGGTGCTGGTGCTGCCAGAGCAAGGCGGCAGCCATCTGAGCCGCGAGCTGGTCTACACCGGCATCACCCGCGCCCGAAAGTTCTTCACCCTGGTCAGCCCCCAGGCCCACACCTTCCACCAGGCCTTGCGCCAGCGCACCCGGCGGGCCAGTGGCCTGTTGGACTTGCTGGCTGTTTGAGTCTTCCTCACTGAAATTTTTTCACGCCTGCAGCCCATGCCCAGATTCCTGCACACCGCCGATTGGCAGATCGGTCGCTTGTTCAGCAGCTTCGATCCCGAGGATGCCTTGCCCCTGGCCGAGGCGCGCTTGGCGGCCGTGGAGCGGCTGGCCGCATTGGCCTGTACGCATGAGGTCGATGCGGTGCTGGTGGCTGGCGATGTGTTCGATGCGCAGACGGTGTCGGAGCGCACGATTCGCCGCATGTTCAATGCCATGGCGGGCTTCAGCGGGCCTTGGGTGCTGATCTCGGGCAACCACGATGCGGCTCTGGCCGAGAGCGTGTGGACGCGCGCGCAGCGCCTGGGCGCGGTGCCTGCCCATGTGCATCTGGCCCTGCGGCCTGAGCCCTTGCTGCTGGAGGCCTGCCGCACGGCCATCCTGCCGGCACCGCTGAGCCAACGCCACACTTACGGGGACAGCACGGCCTGGTTCGACGCGGCCGAAACACCGGCGGGCTGGCTGCGCCTGGGCCTGGCGCATGGCAGCGTGCAAGGCATCCTGGCCGAGTCCATGGTCGACGCGACCAACCCGATCGCGCCGGACCGCGCAGCGCGTGCGCGCCTGGACTACCTGGCCCTGGGCGACTGGCATGGCGGCAAGCGCATCGAGGCCCGCTGCTGGTACAGCGGCACACCCGAGCCCGATCGGTTCAAGGCCAATGATTCGGGGCAAGCCTTGCTGGTGGAGATCGACGCGCCCGGTGCAGAGCCGCGCGTGCAGGCGCTGCGCACGGCGCAGTTCGACTGGCTGGAGCTGTCCGCCAGCCTGCGCGTGGCCAGCGATCTGGACGGCTTGCTGCAGCGCCTGGAGGCCTTGCCGGCCCAGACCGTGTTGAGCTTGCAGCTCGAAGGACAGCTGGCGCTGGACCTGCATCAGCGCTTGAACGCCGCACTGGCCGTCTTGCGCGGGCGCCTGCGTCACCTGAGCGTGGAGGCCTCGGCCCTGAGCCTGGCGCCAACCGACGAGGACATCGCCGCCCTGCAGGCCGATGGCTATCTGGCCGAGGTCATTGCGGAGCTGCGCGAGCTGGGAACTGCCGGCACGGCTTCGACCTCGGAGGAACCTGGCGAGGCCGAGATCGCCCGCGAGGCCCTGGCCTTGCTGACTGCTGCTCTGGCCCAGCGCCGCACGGAGTTGTCGGCATGAGCGCGCCTCTGCAACTGAGCCGCCTGCGCGTCGAGCAGCTGCGGCAGTTCCGGCAAGGATTCGAGCTGGCGAACCTGCAGCCCGGCCTCAACATCTTTTGCGGCCCGAACGAGGCGGGCAAGAGCAGCTTGGTGCGCGCCATCCGTGCCGCGTTTTTTGAGCGGCACCGCTCTTCGGCCGTGGGCGATCTGCTGCCCTGGGGCGACAGCAGCGCCGCGCCCAGCGTGGAGCTGGACTTTGCTTTTGACGGCCACCAGTACCGTCTGGCCAAGAGTTTTGGCAAACGGCCGC
This sequence comes from Paucibacter sp. DJ2R-2, assembly GCF_025717675.1. GTDB lineage: Bacteria > Pseudomonadota > Gammaproteobacteria > Burkholderiales > Burkholderiaceae_C > Paucibacter_A. Next base: position 161,815 of record NZ_JAJIRT010000001.1, on the reverse strand, counting down.
GCTGCGACTTGCGCATCGATGCTCGGGGCCTGGAGGGCGCCGAGGCCGAGGACCATCTGGCCCAGCTCTTTGGTTACGGCTTCGCCAGCCGCGGCGCCAGCAAGACCGAGCATTGGGGCATACCGGGTCTGCTCTGGGTGGAGCAGGGCACGGGCCAGGACCTGCGCGAGGCGGCCCAGCATGCCCGCGAACACCTGCACGGCGCCTTGCAAAGCCAGGCCGAGCGCCTGGGGCAGGGCGCAGCCGCCCAGGTCGCGGCCAGCGGCGGCGATGCGCTGCTCAGCGAGCTGCGCGCCCAGCGCGGCGAGCTGCTCACGGCCACCGGCAAGCCTCGCGCTGAGCTGGAGCAGGCCGCCCAGCGGGTGCAGGCCTTGCAACAATCGCTGCAGGACCTGGACCTGCAGATCGCCCGTTACCGCGAGGATGTGGACCGCCTGGCCCACTTGCGCAGCCAGCACCAGCGCGATGAGCAGGAGCGGCCCTGGGAGCAGCTGCAACAGCAGTTGCTGCAGGCCCAGCAGGCGCAGACCGCTTTGCAGCAGAGCGAGCAGCAGCTGGGCGAGGCCCGCCAGCGCCTGAGCCAGCTTCAGAATCAGCAGCAACTGCTGCAGCGGCAGCTGAAGGCTTTTGCCGAACAGGAACGGGCTGCCACCCAGCGCGAGCAGGCCTTGGCTCAGGCCAGCGAACAGCTGCTGCGAGCGCAGGCTAGTCTGGCCCCGGCGCGCGAGCAGTTCAAGCACAGCAGCGCCCAGGTGCGCCAGGCCCAGGTCCAGTTGCAACATGCGCGGCAGGCCGAAATCGCGCGCCAGACCCGGCAGCAGCTGGAAGCAGCGCAGCATCAGCAAGCCCGCTCGATCGAGGCCTTGCAACACGCCGAGGCCGCCCAGCAGCGCGTGGCTGCGCTGCGTGCGCCGCAGGCGCAGCAGCGGCCGCTCACCAAGACCGACCTGGATACCTTGCGCAAGCTGGATCAGCGTCTGCGCGAGCTGAGTTTGCAGCGCCAGGCCTTGGCCACCAGGCTGGAGTTCAAGCTGGATGCGGGCCAGCAGCTGCGTTTGCGCCAGGAGGGGCAGACCGAGGCGGAATCACTGGAGGGCCAGGGTCAGGTCTTGCTGGCCGCGCCAGGGGTGCTCGAGCTTCCGGGCCTGGGCCGCTTGCGCATCACGCCGGGCGGCCAGGATCTGGACGGTCTGGAGGCTCGCTGGAGCGAGGCGCGGGTAGGGCATGCCGCGGCGATGGAGCGTTTGGGTGTGCATGACCTGGCCGAGGCCGAGAGTCGGTATGCCGCTCAGCAGGAAGCCTTGGCCCAGCTCAAGCTGGCCGAGCAGGCTCTGGCCTTGAGCGCGCCTCAGGGCCTGGCACGGCTGCAGCAGGAGCAGGCAGATCTGCAGGCTCGGCTCTTGGTTTTGCAGGATGCGCTGGCGCACCAGGCCGCCGGTGAAGCGACGACGGCCCTCAGCTTGGCTGAGGCTGAATCTGCGCTCGACGCGGCCCAGCGTCTGGAAGATGCGGCCCGCCAGCAGCTTGGTCGCCTGGAGCAGGCGCACAGCGCGGTCGAGGCCCAGCAGCTTCAAGCTCAGCGCGAATTGGAGCTGGCCCAGGCCCAGCTGGCTGAGCCAGGACGGATGGAGCGGCAGCGCGAGCATCAGCAGCAGTGGTTGGCCGGTGAGACTGAGTTGGCGGCCCTGACCGCACGCATTGAAGCTTTGCAAGTCAGCCTGGACCGCGCGCGGCCGGACATCGTCCAGCAAGACATCGCGCGCCTGCAGCGCAGCGTTCAGCAACTGCAGCAGGCCCATCAGGAGCTTGCGGTGCAGATCCAGCTGATCGAGCAGAGTCTGCTGCAGGCCGGCGCGCAGGGCTTGGACGAGCAGCGCGAGCAAAGCGCCGGGGATCTGGCGCGTGCCCAGCGCCGCTGGCATGAGCTGCGGCTGCGCGCCGCTGCACTCGATCTGCTCTGCCGCAAGCTTGACGGCAAACGACAGGCCAGCCTGGCCCGCCTGCAAGCACCGCTGCAGCAGCATTTGCAGCGTTATGTGCAGCTGCTGTTCCCGGATTCCCGGCTCGATGTGGATGAGGCCTTGACGCCGAGCTTGCTCCAGCGCGGCGTGGAGATCGGAGATTTCGAAGCACTGAGCTTCGGCGCTCGCGAGCAGCTGGGCCTGATCAGCCGCTTTGCCTATGCCGACCTCTTGCAGGAAGCCGGCCGGCCAACGCTGCTCATCCTCGACGACGCCTTGGTGCACAGCGATGCGCAGCGCCTGGCGCAGATGAAGCGCGTGATCTTCGACGCCGCGCAGCGCCACCAGCTGCTGCTCTTCACCTGCCATCCCGAGGACTGGCGCGATCTCGGCGTCGCCCAGCGCAGCCTGCGCTGATCGCCAGCGGCCTGGGCGTGATCGCTGCGCCAGGGCCGCTGTGCTGCAGCAGAAGCAGAAAAGGGGAGCCAGAAACAAAAAACGCTGCGAATGCAGCGTTGGATGTGTGTGGCTTGGAGGGCTGCGGGTTTCGCGGAACCGATCTGCCTCATCGCAGGGGTTTGAACAAGAAAATAACTGGTCGGGGTGAGAGGATTCGAACCTCCGGCCTCTACGTCCCGAACGTAGCGCTCTACCAGGCTAAGCTACACCCCGATTTGTTTTTCTGACTTGTTCATTCTGCCGCTCTGCGCAGGTGCTTTTTAAACGGGGTTTAAAAGGACCGCTCAACCGACTGAGCCGCAAATTCTAGCAGAGATTCTTGCCACTTGCTAGCGGGCAGCAAATTCAGGCAGTCGCGGGCCAGTTTCGCTTCGGCGCGGGCGGCTTCGCGCGTGGCCTCTAACGCACCGGTTGTGCGGACGATTTCCACGATCTCGCTCAGGCGCTCCAGCTCGCCGTGCTCGATGGCATGGCGGATCAGGGTGCGTTGCTCCGGGCTGCCGCGCTCCATGGCGATCAGCAGGGGCAGGGTGGTCTTGCCTTCACGCAGGTCATCGCCGACGTTCTTGCCCAGAGCCTGGCTGTCGCCCTCGTAATCGAGCACATCGTCGATCAGCTGGAAGGCGGTGCCCAAGGCGCGGCCGTAGCCGGCGCAGGCTTCTTCCACTTCGGATGAGGCGTCGGCCAGCACGGCGCCAAGGCGGGCGCTGGCTTCAAAGAGCTTGGCGGTCTTGTAGCGGATCACGCGCAGATAGCTGTCGACCGTGATGTCCGGGTCGTGCATGTTCATCAGCTGCAGCACTTCACCCTCGGCAATCACATTGGTCGCCTCCGCCAGCACTTCCAGCACGCGCATGCGGTTCACCGACACCATCATCTGGAAGGCGCGCGAGTAAAGGAAATCGCCCACCAGCACGCTGGCGGCGTTGCCGAACAGGGCATTGGCAGTTTGTTTGCCGCGGCGCAGCGAGGATTCATCGACGACATCGTCATGCAGCAGCGTGGCGGTGTGAATGAACTCGATCACGGCGGCCAGCTCAAAGCGCTCCGGCTTGTCGTAGCCCAGGGCGTTGGCGAACAGCAGCACCAGCTTGGGGCGGATGCGCTTGCCACCGGCGTGAACGATATAGCCCGCAATCTGGTTGATCAGCGCGACGTCAGAGCCAAGCCGGCGGCCGATGACGGCGTCGACTTCGAGCATCTCGGCGTTCAGCGTGGCAAGGGCCTCGCTCAGCACGGGCTTGGGGGAGGGGGACGAAGCAGGCGCAGCGTGCACTCTCGGCTCTCAATTTGGCGAAGCTGTGATTATAGGAACAGCGTCGCACTGCTCGCCTCAAGCGGCGCGCGGCCAGCGCGCCCTCCGGCCGCGGCGCGGCTGGGAGGGGACAGCGGTGAAGCCCGGCTTGTGGGGTTCGCTGCCCCGTGCTACACTCGCGGGCTCTGCGCAGTTCATGCTGCAGAGTTAGGCCTGTACGGGCGAAAGCCGAAAGAGCGGTTCCGGGTGATCGGATGCTGCTCCGATAGTGCAGGTGGTTTAATTGAAAGGGCTGATATGTACGCGGTCATAAAAACCGGCGGCAAGCAATACAAAGTTGCGGCTGGCGAAAAGATCAAGATAGAACAGATTGCTGCGGATGTTGGCCAAGAGATTGTGATCGACCAAGTTTTGGCTGTCGGCAACGGCGCTGAACTGAAGGTTGGCACTCCCTTGGTTGCTGGCGCTAGCATCACTGCCACGGTTGTGGCTCACGGTAAGCACGACAAAGTGCGCATCTTCAAGCTGCGTCGTCGTAAGCATTACAAGAAGAGTCAAGGCCATCGCCAGACCTACACCGAGCTGCAAATCAGCGCGGTGAACGGCTGAGCGGCGGTCAAACGCTAACTTCTTCGCCAACAGTTCAAGGAGCTAATCCATGGCACAGAAAAAGGGCGGCGGTTCAACACGAAACGGCCGCGACTCCAAACCCAAGATGCTCGGTGTGAAGGCCTACGGCGGCCAGACCATCTCTGCAGGTTCCATCATCGTGCGTCAGCGCGGTACCAAGTTCCATCCCGGCACCAATGTCGGTATCGGCAAGGACCACACGCTGTTTGCACTGGTCGACGGCCAAGTGTCGTTCGCCATCAAGGGTGAAAAGAGCCGCCAGACGGTGTTCGTGACTCCGGTCTGATCGTTTCTTAACGAACACATCGAAGCACAGCGCGGGTGGAGGGCAGCAGCCGGCCACCCGACGCACAAAGCCCCGGCTTGCCGGGGCTTTTGCTTTTTGAGGCTGCATTTGCAATGTCGGGTTTTCAGCCGCATTGCCTTACCATCGCCTCAAAAGGCACGGAGCAAGCGACAAGCTTATGAAGTTCATAGACGAAGCCACCATCGATATCGTGGCCGGCAATGGTGGCGCCGGCTGTGCGAGTTTTCGCCGTGAGAAATTCATTCCCTTCGGCGGCCCGGACGGCGGCGACGGCGGCCGTGGCGGCAGCGTGTTCGCGGTCGCTGACAGCAATCTCAACACCCTGATCGATTACCGCTATGCGCGCCGCCATGAGGCTCGCAACGGTGAAGCCGGCCGTGGCTCCGACTGCTACGGCGCCGCCTCCGACGATGTGATCCTCCGCATGCCGGTCGGCACCATCGTGCGCGATCTCGAAACCGACACCGTGATTGCCGAGTTGCTCGAGCCCGGCGAGAAGATCTTGCTCGCCAAGGGCGGCGATGGCGGCTTCGGCAATCTGCATTTCAAGACCAGCACCAACCGCGCCCCGCGTCAGAAGACGCCCGGCTGGCCCGGCGAGGCCAAGAAGGTCAAGTTGGAACTGCGCGTGCTGGCCGATGTCGGCCTGCTCGGCCAGCCCAATGCGGGCAAGTCGACGCTGATCACGGCTGTGTCCAATGCCCGCCCCAAGATCGCCGACTATCCCTTCACAACTCTGCATCCCAATCTCGGCGTGGTGCGTGTCGCGCCGGAGAAGAGTTTTGTGGTCGCCGACATCCCGGGTCTGATCGAGGGCGCGGCCGAAGGTGCCGGCCTGGGCCATCAGTTCCTGCGCCATCTCCAGCGCACGCGTTTGCTGCTGCATGTGGTCGACCTGGCGCCGTTTGATCCGGCCGTGGACCCGGTGGCCGAGGCGAAAGCCATCGTCAATGAGCTCAAGAAGTACGACCAGGAGCTGCATGACAAGCCGCGCTGGTTGGTGCTGAACAAGCTGGACATGGTGCCCGAGGACGAGCGCGCCAAGCGCGTCAAGGATTTCGTCAAGCGCTACAAGTGGAAGGGCCCGGTCTTCGAGATCTCGGCCCTGACCCGCGAAGGCTGCCAGCCCCTGATTCACGCCATCTACGACCATGTGGCCACGGCACACAAGGTGCATGTGGAAGTGGACCCGCGCTTCCCGGATGGCAAGCCGGCCAGCGAGGCTGACGAAGCAGACGCAGCGGACGCGAAAGCATGAGCCGCGCGCTTGCGGGCGCGCGCCGCATCGTCGTCAAGGTCGGCTCCAGTCTGGTGACCAATGAAGGCCGTGGCGTCGACGCCGAGGCCATCGGCAATTGGTGCCGGCAGCTGGCTGCCTTGGCGGCCGAAGGGCGCGAGGTGGTCATGGTGTCCAGCGGCGCCATTGCTGAGGGCATGAAGCGCCTGGGCTGGACCACCCGGCCCACCGAACTGCATGAGTTGCAAGCGGCGGCGGCTGTCGGTCAGATGGGCTTGGTCCAGATGTACGAGAGCAAGCTGCGCGAGCATGGCATGGGCAGCGCCCAGGTCTTGCTGACCCATGCTGATCTGGCCGACCGTGAGCGCTACCTCAATGCCCGTTCCACTTTGTTGACCCTGCTGCAGCACCGTGTGCTGCCGGTCATCAACGAGAACGACACGGTCGTCAACGACGAGATCAAGTTCGGCGACAACGACACTTTGGGCGCCCTGGTGGCCAATCTGATCGAAGCCGATGCGCTGGTCATCTTGACCGATCAAAAAGGCTTGTACTCCGCCGACCCGCGCCGCGATCCGAACGCGCAGTTCATTGCCGAGGCGGTGGCGGGCACACCGGAGCTGGAGCAGATGGCCGGCGGTGCTGGTTCATCGCTGGGCCGTGGCGGCATGATCACCAAGATCCTGGCTGCCAAGCGTGCGGCTGGCAGTGGCGCCAACACCGTGATTGCCTGGGGCCGCGAGCCCGATGTCTTGCTGCGCCTGGCCGCTGGTGAGGCCATTGGCACGGCTTTGCTGGCCAGCCTGCCCAAGCTGGCGGCGCGCAAGCAATGGATGGTGGACCATCTGCAGCTGCGCGGCGCGGTTTCGGTCGATGCGGGTGCTGTGCTCAAGCTCCAGGGCGAGGGCAAGAGCTTGCTGCCGATCGGTGTGATGGAAGTGCAGGGCGAGTTCCACCGCGGCGATGTGATTGCGGTGCGAGACCCCGAGGGTCGAGAACTGGCGCGCGGCTTGAGCAATTACTCCAGTGCTGAAGCCCGCCTGATCGCCCGCAAGCCTTCGGCCGAGATTGGCCGTGTCCTGGGCTACGCAGCCGAGCCCGAATTGATCCACCGCGACAATCTGGTGCTGCGCTGACCCTCCTGCGGTACTGAAATAGAAAAGCCTGCTGCGACCGCAAGGTCGAGCAGGCTTTCGTCATTTCAGCGCCAAACTATGCAGGCACTTGCGTCTATTCCTGTGCCGCAGTCTTGCCAGCGTCCTGGCCCGTCTCATGCTGTTGCGGCTCGCCCTGCTGCAGCTCGGCACGCCCATGCTGCGGGCGCATGCCCGAGCGCAGATAGCGGTTGTGGTGGTTGATGCGCGGCAGGTAGCGAGCGAGTTCGGTCAGTGCGTTTTCATAGACGCCGCGCTTGAATTCGATCACCGCATCCAGGGGCACCCAGTAGTCGTTCCAGCGCCAGGCGTCGAACTCCGGGTGGTTGGTGGCGCGCAGATTCATGTCCGAATCGCGGCCGAGTAGCTGCAGCAGGAACCAGATCTGCTTCTGGCCCCGGTAATGCCCACGTGCGTCACGTCGTATGAAGTGGTCGGGCACCTCATAGCGCAGCCAGTCGCGGGTGCGCGCAATGATGCGCACATGGTCGGGCACAAGCCCCACTTCCTCGTGGAGCTCACGGAACATCGCCTGCTCAGGCGTTTCGCCATAATTGATGCCCCCTTGCGGGAACTGCCAGGAATGGGTGCGAATGCGCTTGCCCCAGAACACTTCATTCCTGTGGTTGAGCAGGATGATGCCGACGTTGGGGCGGAACCCTTCACGGTCGAGCATAATCAACCTCGAATCTATAGTTGGTTTGATTATTGCATTGGGATGCCGCCTTGGCATCACTGTCTAACCCGCAAGCCAGCTGCGAATCGATCAGCGCGGTCAGCGCGCACTCCCTTCCACTTTTGAATCCGGTTCGGCCCCCGTGGTCGAGCCCCGCCGCCGCCATGAAAGCCAGCCAGTTTTTCGTCTCCACCCTCAAGGAAGCACCTGCCGATGCGGAAGTTGTCAGCCACAAGCTGATGATGCGCGCCGGCATGATCAAGCGCCTGGGCGCCGGCATTTACAACTACATGCCCATGGGCTTGCGCGTGATCCGCAAGGTCGAGGGCATCATCCGTGAGGAAATGGTGCGCGCCGGTGCGGTGGAGCTGTTGATGCCGGTGGTGCAGCCGGCCGAGCTTTGGCAAGAAACCGGCCGCTTCGACAAGATGGGCCCGGAGCTGATGCGCGTCAAAGACCGCCACGGCCGCGATTTCATCATCCAGCCGACGTCCGAAGAGGTGATGACCGACATCGCCCGCCAGGAGCTGCGCAGCTACAAGCAGCTGCCCAAGAACTTCTTCCACATTCAGACCAAGTTCCGCGACGAGCGCCGCCCGCGCTTCGGCATCATGCGCGGCCGCGAGTTCACCATGAAGGACGCTTACTCCTTCGACCGTGATGTGGCCACCGCCACGCTCAGCTACCAGAACATGTACTCGGCCTACCAGCGCATCTTCGAGCGCTTCGGCCTGCAGTTCCGTGCCGTGGCGGCCGACACCGGTGCCATTGGCGGCGAACTCTCGCATGAATTCCAGGTCATCGCCGACACCGGCGAAGATGCCATCGTCTACTGCCCGAGCAGCGACTACGCCGCCAATATTGAGCTGGCCGAGGGTGTGGCCTTGCTGCCGGCCCGCGGGGATGCGACGCAAGCGCTGCTCAAGACCGCGACACCGGGCAAGAGCACCTGCGAGGACGTGGCTGCATTGCTCGGCCTGCCGCTGACGCAGACGGTCAAGTCCATCGTGCTGGCGGCAGACGAGCTGAACGAGCATGGCGAAGTGGTCAAGAGCGTGGTCTGGCTGCTGCTGCTGCGCGGCGATCACGACATGAACGAAGTCAAGGTCGGCAAGGTCGAAGGCCTGAAGGCCGGTTTCCGCTTCGCCACCGTCAGCGAGATCGAAGCTCATTTCGGCAGCAAGCCGGGCTACCTCGGCCCGATCCAGCTGCTCAAGCCGGTCAAGGTGGTGGCCGACCGCACGGTCGCTTTGATGAGCGATTTCGTCTGTGGCGCCAACGAGGCCGATTTCCACTTCACCGGTGCCAACTGGGGCCGTGATCTGCCCGAGCCGGATCTGATCGCCGACATCCGCAACGTCGTCGCCGGTGACCCGTCGCCGGACGGCCAGGGCGTGCTGGCCATCCAGCGCGGCATCGAGGTCGGCCATGTCTTCTTGCTGGGTACCAAGTATTCGGCCGATATGAAGGCCACTTACTTGGATGAAAACGGCAAGCCTCAGCTGATGGTGATGGGCTGCTACGGCATCGGCGTGACCCGCATCCTGGGTGCCGCCATCGAGCAAAACCATGACGAGCGCGGCATCATCTGGCCGGAAGCCATCGCACCGTTCAGCGTTGTCGTGTGCCCGATTGGCATGGATCGCAGCGAAGAGGTCAAGGCCGCGGCCCACAAGCTGCACGACGAGTTGCAAGCCATGGGCGTGGACGTGCTGCTGGACGACCGCGGCGAGCGCCCCGGCGCCATGTTTGCCGACTGGGAGCTGGTCGGCGTGCCGCACCGTGTGGTGATCTCGGACCGCGGTCTCAAGGAAGGCCTGGTTGAGTACCAGGGCCGCCGTGATGCCGAGGCTCGCAAGCTGAGCCTGGCCGAGGTGCTGGACCTGCTCAAGCCCAAGACGGCGTGACCGTCGCGGCGCTGCAAGCCGCGCCGCCACCGGGCGTGCCGGTGCAGCAGCGTCAGGCGCCGATTGATGGCCTGCGGGCACTGGCGCTGCTGCCCGTTGTTGCCATCAACTGGGTCGGTTATGCCGCACTGCCGGACGGCGGCCCTTTGGTGGCGCCACAGCCGGCGGATTCGGGTACGGCCCAGGCCGTGCTCGCCCTCATCGCGGCGCTGCTGGCGGGCAAGGGCTTGTGTCTCTTGATCTTTCTGTTTGGCTACAGCCAGGCCGTTTCATTCCGTACCCAGCGAGGTCCTCGCCCTCTTGCTGCCTCTGTTGCGTCAGACCCCGCTCAGCGCCGCGGTCGCCGCATGCGCCGTCTCTTGCTGCTCGGGTTTTTGCATGGTGTGCTGGTCTATTCTGGTGACATCTTGACCGCCTATGCCCTGAGCGGCCTGCTGATGCTCCGTGCACCGGCACTGCGTTTGCGTCAGTTGCGGCGGCGCTTGTGGGTGTGGGCCAGTCTTTCGTTGCTGATCATGGTGCTGACCCTGCTCTGGTTTATATCGGACAGCAGCTTGTTCTTACCCGAGCCACCACGCTCCCTGGCCGCGCCCAATTCCTGGTCTGGCTGGTGGTTGCTCAATGGCAGCCACTATCTGCTGATGCAGCTGGGCGTTGTTGTGCAAGGCCTGCCCTTGTTTCTGGGTTTGATGACGGCGGGCCTGATGGCCGGGCGTTTGCGCCTCTTCACACATGCGCGATGGCGCCCGCTGTGGGCTGCGTGGGCGCGACGCTGGCTCGTGCCTGGGCTCTTGCTCAATGCCGTCTGGGGTGCCGGTTGGTGCTGGGTCTTGATTGATCAAGATCGTCAGCAGGACGCTGTTTACGGCCTTCTCTCTCTCATTGCGGCGCTGCTTTTGTTGATCGGCCTGGTACCTTGGTTGCTCGTGCATGGCCAAGGTTGGCTGACTGCCCTGGCGCCGGCCGGGCGCCACACCCTGAGCATGTATGTGGGCAGTTCCTTGCTGAGTCTGGCCTGCTTGAGCGGCGCAGGCTTGGCCCTGCCGCTGGGTACGGTGACCCTGGCGGCTGCGAGCCTTCTGTACTGGGCGCTCTGGCTGGCACTGGCCCGCGGCCTGGGGCCGCGGCGACGTCTGCCTTTGGAGGCCTGGCTGGGCTCCACCTGATCTCACCCACCTGATTGCATCGATTTTGCGAACCATGAATTCACTTGGCACACCCTGGACGCCCGGCCGACGCAGCCTGCTGCTGTCTGCGGGGGCGCTGCTGTGCTTGCCACGGCCGGCCAGCGCCGGTGCTCAGGTCGAGGAGCCGCTGGCCGACGCCGTGCGCTCGGCGCTGTCGGCTTCGGTGGCCAATAGCGCACCACCCAAGCCGCGCTTCGATCAAATCGACGCTCGCCTGGCCTATCTGCGCTGGTTGGGGGCCATGAGTGAGAAGCTCAAGAATCGCAAGAGCGAGGCACTGACCCGGATCGAGTTTCTCGAGACGATCTGGTACGAATCCAAGCGTGCCGGTCTGGAGCCCAGTCTGGTGCTGGGTTTGGTGCAAGTCGAGAGCGGCTTCCGCAAGTACGCCATCAGCACGGCCGGCGCGCGCGGCTATATGCAGGTCATGCCCTTCTGGGCCAAGCTGATCGGTGACGGCCAAGCCTCACGGCTTTTCCATATGCAGACCAATTTGCGCTTCGGCTGCGTCATCCTGCGCCACTACCTGGACCGCGAACAGGGCGATATGTACCTGGCCCTGGGGCGCTACAACGGCAGCCGCGGCAAGCCCGAGTATCCCCGGGCGGTGTTTGCCTCGCGCCGGCAGTGGTTGATGCCGGGCGAGGTCTGAATCTCAGACCCTCAGGCCTTCAGGCCGGACCAGCGCTTGGGTTCAGCGCCACTCACGCCGGCCAGTTCCAGCACCCGTTCGGCACTCTCGTTGACCAGCTCCGCGATGCTCTGCGGGTGGTGATAGAAGGCCGGCAGCGGTGGAAAGACGATGGCGCCCATTTCCGTGGCGGCCACCATATTGCGCAGATGGGCCAGGTTGAAGGGCGTTTCGCGCACCATCAGGATCAGGCGGCGGCGCTCCTTCAGCGTCACATCGGCGGCCCGGGTCAGCAGGTTGTCACCGAAGCCATGGGCCACCGAGGCCAGGGTCTTCATGGAGCAAGGCGCGATCACCATGGCCGCCGTGGCGAAACTGCCGCTGGCCACACAGGCGCCGACATCGCCGGGCGCGTGGGCGTAGGAGGCCTCAGCCTCCAGGGCCTTGCGATCCAGGCCCAGCTCATGGTGGGCATTGAGTACGCCCGAGGGCGTGACGATCAGATGCGTTTCCAGGCCCAGTTCGCGGCCACGCCGCAGCAGCCGCAGCGCATAGGCCGCACCAGTGGCGCCGGTGACGCCGACGACCAGTCTTTGTGTCATTCGGGCTGCGGCCGGGAATCAGGCGCTGAGCAGCTCTTGCAGCTCACCGGCTTCGTACATCTCCATCATGATGTCCGAGCCACCGACGAACTCGCCCTTGATGTAGAGCTGAGGGATGGTCGGCCAATTGGCATATTCCTTGATGCCTTGGCGCACGCCTTCGTCCTCCAGCACATTGAAGGTTTTCAGATCGCTGGCACCGCTGGCCTTCAGGATCTGGATGGCGCGGCCGGAGAAACCGCACATGGGGAATTGCGCCGTGCCCTTCATGAACAGCACCACACGGTTGTTCTTGACCAGATCGTCGATGCGCTGTTGAACGTCGTTCATTGTCTTCATGCCCCAAAGTGAAAATCTTGGAGCAATTATCGACCAGGCGGCGCCGGGGCACTCAATAGCTGTAGGACAGCCCGAGTTGCAGCACGGGTTTGAGGCGCAAATCCCGCAGCAACTCTTCGGCGCCGGTGTTGCGGCTCAGGCCCAGGCGCAGGCCACCCAGCGACAGCGGGCCGATCAGACCCAGGTCGGCGCTGAAGCCCCAACCGCCGCGCAAAGACTGGCCGCTGTAGCCGATGCCGAGATAGCTCAGGGAGGGCGCCGCGTCGCCCAGCAGCTGCGTGTCAGGCCGCAGCAGGCTGACGCTGCGCTGGCCGACCGCCAGGCGCTGTCGGAAATCGCGTGTCAAGGCGAGGCCGGCGCTGCTTTGGGCCAGGCTGGCCGAGCCCATCATCATGCCGCCGGTGGCGCGCAGGCCGCCGGCAATACCGCCCAGGCCGGAACCGGTCAGGTAGTAGTCGCCCAGGAGGTTGGCGCTGAGCAAGCGTGCGCCTTGGCCTTCCAGGCTGCTCAACTGCACGCGTGCCTGCCAGCGAGTCTGATCCGCTTGTAGACCGAGTCCATCCAGTGCCTGAGCGCTGCCGCAGCACAGGGCCAGCAGGCTCAAGGCCAGCTTCAGGGGTGCAAACAGGGCCGTTCGGGCGTTTGTCATGGCAGTCTCCTGAAACAGTGGGTTGAACCCATGCTACTGCCTGGCCAGGAAAACACACGCGTCAAATTGCCAGCAATTCGCCGGTAATTGCTAATTTGTGTTGCGTGAATCAGCCAGGCCAGCGTGCGCCGCTGACGCGCGGCTGGCCACCCAAGTCGTGGCGCAGGCCCACATCGACAAAGCCACGGTCTTGCAGCGCCAGGGCGACGGGCTCGGCCTGGTCGTAGCCATGCTCCAGCAGCAGCCAGCCGCTGGCGCTCAGGTGGGCCGGTGCGCCTTCGATCAAGGCCATCAGGTCGCTCAGGCCGTCGCCGCCCGGGGTGAGGGCGCTCAGCGGCTCGTGGCGCAGAGCCGGCAAATGCGGGTCCTGGCCGGCGATATAGGGCGGGTTGCTGACGATCAGCTCGAAGCTGCGGCCGCGCAGCGGGTTCCACCAGCTGCCCTGCAAAAACTCCACCGCCAGGCCCAGGCGCTCGGCATTGCCGCGCGCCACCTCGAGCGCCCCGGCGCTCAGGTCCACGGCGCTGAGCTCGGCTGCGGGATGGTCAGCCTTGATCGCCAAGGCGATGGCGCCGCTGCCCGTGCCCAGGTCCACCACGCGTGGCGCCACGCCCAGGCCGGGCAGCAGCTCCAGCGCCCAGTCGACCAGGGTCTCGGTGTCGGCGCGCGGGATCAAGGTGTCGCGGCTCAGGCGCAGGCGCAGGCCGTGGAACTCCTTTTCGCCCAGCACATAGGCCAGGGGCAGACCCTCGGCCATCTGCTGCATTTCGCTCGCCAGCTGGGCGGCGAGGGCCGGGCTCAGGGCCTCGTCGTCATGGCTGATCAGCCATGCGCGGCTTTGCTGCAGGCGCTCGGCCAGCAAGGTCTGGGCGTCACCGCGCTCCAGGCCCAACTGGCGTGCCAGGGCCAGGGCGGCTTTGACGTCAAGGGGCGGGTTCAGGCTCATGCCCGGCCTTCCTCCAGCAGCGCCAGTTGTTCGGCCGCCTGGGCCGCTTGCAGGCCGGCGGCCACATCGTCGAGGTCGCCGTCCATGATGGCGCCGAGCTTGTACAGCGTCAGGTTGATGCGGTGGTCGGTCAGCCGGCCTTGTGGGAAGTTGTAGGTGCGGATGCGGTCACTGCGATCGCCGCTACCGATCAGGCCCTTGCGGGTGGCGGCTTCCTTGGCGGCGCGTTCGTTCTTGTCCTTGTCGCGCAGGCGGGCGGCCAGCACGGCCATGGCCTTGGCCTTGTTGCGGTGCTGGCTGCGGTCATCCTGGCATTCGGCCACCAGGCCGGTGGGCAGGTGGGTGATGCGGATGGCCGAGTCGGTTTTGTTGACGTGCTGGCCGCCGGCGCCGCTGGCGCGGAAGGTGTCGATGCGCAGCTCGGCCGGGTTCAGCGTCACCTCCTCGGCCTCGTCGGGCTCGGGCATCACGGCCACGGTGCAGGCGCTGGTGTGGATGCGCCCCTGTGATTCGGTCGCCGGCACGCGCTGCACGCGATGGCCGCCCGATTCGAACTTGAGCCGGCCGTAGACCCGCTCACCCTCGATGCGCACCACCAGCTCCTTGTAGCCGCCCAGGTCGGACTCGCTGGCCGAGAGGATCTCGCTGCGCCAGCCTTGGCGTTCGGCATAGCGCAGGTACATGCGCGCCAGATCGCCGGCAAAGAGTGCCGACTCGTCGCCACCGGCACCGGCGCGGATTTCCAGAAAGGCCGGGCGCTCGTCATCGGGGTCGCGCGGCAGCAGGGCCAGCTGCAGTGATTCATGCAGGCGCGTGATGTCGGCCTCGGCCGCGGCGATCTCCTCGCGTGCCATCTCGGCCATCTCGGGGTCTTGCAGCAGGCTGCGGGCCTCGTTCAAGTCGGCCTCGCGCTGCAGGTACTGGCGGTACTGGCCGACCAGTTCGGCGGCCTCGGCCTGCTCCTTGGTCAGGGCGCGGTAACGCTTCATGTCGGCGGCCAGGGAGCCGTCGGCCAGCAGCGAATCGAGCTCGCTGAGGCGGAAGGCAAGGCGGTCGAACTGCTGGCGCAGGGAGTCTTTCATGGGAGGCAATCGGCAAAGACAGAGAACGAGCGGATCTGGGGCATAAGCCCGCAGGGCAGGGGCGAAACCTGCTCGGTCGCTAATTCTCGGACGCCGATTTTTCCGGGCTGCGCGGGCTGTTGCGCAGGAACAGGCGCGAGACGGTTTGTGCCAGCTGCAGGCGCTGCTCGCCGTCGACGCTGTGCAGCTCGGCCAGGGCGCCGTGCAGCATTTTTTGCGTCAGGCCGCGGGCCAGGGCTTCCATGACTTCGTCGACATCGGCTCCCTTGGCCAGCAGCTTGCGCGCGCGGCTCATCTCATGCTCGCGCCAGTCCTCGGCCTGGGCATTGAGGGCCTGGATCAGGGGCACGGTGTGACGCTGGCCCAGCCAGTGCACAAAGCTCTGCACACCGGTTTCGATGATGGCCTCCGCCTGCTCGACCGCGGCCTGACGTTTTTCACCGGCCGACTGCACCAGAGTGGCGAGCTCGTCAACGGTGTAGAGGTAGACATCGTCCAGCTGCGCGACTTCGGGTTCGATATCGCGCGGTACGGCCAGGTCAACCATGAACATGGGGCGGTGGCGGCGTGCTTTCAGCGCCCGCTCGACGGCGCCCAGGCCGATCAGGGGCAGGCTGCTGGCGGTGCAGGAGATCACCGCGTCGAATTCATGCAGGCGCTGCGGCAGGTCGGCCAGGCGCACGGCCTCGGCGCCCAGACGGCTGGCCAGCTTCTCGCCGCGCTCCAGCGTACGGTTGGCCACGGCCATGTGCAGCGGCGTCTTTGCGGCGAAATGGGTGGCCACCAGCTCGATCATTTCGCCCGCGCCGACGAAGAGCACGCGGATTTTGCTCAGGTCTTCAAACAGCTGGCCGGCCAGGCGCACCGAGGCAGCCGCCATGCTGATGGAGTGGGCGCCGATCTCGGTCGAGCTGCGCACCTCCTTGGCTACTGAGAAGCTGCGCTGGAAGAGCTGGTGCAAGGTGGTGCCCACCGTGCCGGCATCGGTGGCCTCGCGCACGGCCTGCTTCATCTGGCCGAGGATTTGCGGCTCGCCCAGCACCATGGAATCGAGGCCGCTGGCGACGCGGAAGGCATGGCGCGCCGCGGCGCTGCCCTCGCGCACATAGGCATGGTCCATCAGCGCGGCCGGGCTGACACCGCCGACCTGGGCCAGCCAGTCGACGGCTGGCTGCACGCCCGCGCCCGAGCCCGCGACATAGATCTCGGTGCGGTTGCAGGTGGAGAGGATGGTGGCTTCGGCCTGCCCGTTGCTGGCCTTGTGGCCCTGGTTCAGTTGCTCGCGGAACTGCAGCAGCGTGGGGGCCAGTTGCTCGAGCGAGAACGCAAAACGCCCGCGCAGATCCAGGGGCGCGGAGTTGTGGTTCAGACCGAGGGCGAAGACCGTCATGGGTGGATTATAAAATTGACTGACGAGGCGCCTGTGGTTGCATGGCCATGGATGCGCCGGAAAAGCTTGATGCACATCAAGCAAACCCCGTCCCGACGAACCGCCAGCTTGCGAGCACCGCCACCTTGAATCCCCTGGACGCCTTCTGGCACCTGAGCAATTTCTTCCTGCCCGCCTGGGCGGTGGCGGCGCTGATGGCGGCCGGCGCCAAGCTGTTGTGGCGGCGCGAGCTCAAGGCCTTGGCCTGGCGGCGGCTGACGGTCTGGGGCGGCTGGGGCGGCAGCGCGGGCCTGATCCTGGCCCTGGTGCTGCTGGGCCGGGACGGCAAGATGTTGGGCTACGGGCTGATGCTCTTGGGCATCAGCCTGCCGCAATGCATATTGAGCTTCAGGCCGGGACGCTGACAGTCTCCGAGGTCAGCACCTCGGCGCGCAGCGAGTGTGCAAAGGCCTGGGTGATGCGCACATCGACCAGCTGATTCATCAAGCGCGGCTGACCCTTGAAATTGACGATGCGGTTGCACTCGGTGCGGCCCATCAGCTCGCTGGCGTCCTTGCGGGCATTGCCGGTGACGAGGATGCGCTGGGTTGTGCCGACCATGGTTTCGCTGATGGCCAGGGTGTTGGCCTCGATCACCGCTTGCAGTTCCTGCAGGCGCTTGACTTTGACTTCATAGGGCGTGGTGTCTTCCAGCGCCGCGGCGGGCGTGCCCGGGCGTGGGCTGAAGATGAAGCTGAAGGACGCGTCGAAGCCGATGTCGTGCACCAGCTTCATCAGCTTGGCATGGTCTTCTTCGGTCTCGCCGGGGAAGCCGACGATGAAATCGCTGGCGATGCGGATGTCCGGGCGGATGGCACGCAGCTTCTTGATCGTGCTCTTGAACTCCAGGGCGGTGTAGCCGCGCTTCATGGCCATCAGGATGCGGTCGCTGCCATGCTGGACCGGCAGGTGCAGGTGGTTGACCAGCTGCGGCACCTTGCCGTAGGCCTCGATCAGGCGCTGGCTGAACTCGTTCGGGTGGCTGGTGGTGAAGCGCAGGCGTTCGATGCCGGGGATCTCGGCCGCGTACTCGAGCAGCAGGGCCAGGTCGGCAAATTCACTCGTGTCACCCATCTTGCCGCGGTAGGCATTGACGTTCTGGCCCAGCAGATTGAACTCCACCACGCCCTGGTCGGCCAGGCCGGCGATCTCGGTCAGCACATCGTCAAAGGGGCGCGAGACTTCTTCGCCGCGGGTGTAGGGCACGACGCAATAGCTGCAGTACTTGGAGCAGCCTTCCATGATGGACACGAAAGCCGAGGCGCCCTCGACCTTGGCCGGCGGCAGGTGGTCGAACTTCTCGATCTCGGGGAAGCTGATGTCCACCTGCGGGCGGCGCTCTTCGCGGCGCGCGGCCAGCATCTGCGGCAGGCGGTGCAGGGTCTGCGGGCCGAAGACCACATCCACATAGGGTGCGCGCTCGATGATGGCCGCACCCTCTTGCGAGGCCACGCAGCCGCCCACACCGATCAGCACGCCTTTTTCCTTCAGGTGCTTGACGCGGCCCAGGTCGCTGAACACCTTCTCTTGGGCCTTCTCGCGCACCGAGCAGGTGTTGAAGAGGATCAGGTCGGCCTGCTCGACGTCGTCGGTCTTCTCGTAGCCCTGGGCGGCGCCCAGCACATCGGCCATCTTGCCCGAGTCGTACTCGTTCATCTGGCAGCCGAAGGTTTTGATGAAGACTTTCTTGGGGGACGGGGTGTTGCTGCTCATGGCGGGACTCAGGAAAAAAGAGGGTGGGCTGGCGCGCGCGGCCAGCCGGATGCAAGGACGCTGCGGGCGCTCAGCGCATGAGCCAGGTCTGCGTGCCGGGCTCGAAGGTCCAGCTGGCGGCTTCCAGCGGCGTGCGGGGCCAGGTCTTGTTGGCCAGCTCGACGGGGTTCAGCAGCCAGACATCGAGGATCTGGCCATCAGGTGCCACGGTGTAGTGCACGGTCCGCTTTTGGCCCGCCAGGCTGGCCGGTTGCTGCAGCAGGTTGGTGTCGCCATACACGCGGGTGCCGGGCGAAAGCTTGCTCGGCTTGCCGTTGAGCAGCACATCGGGTGTTTGCACCAGCAAGAACTCACCGCGCAAGGTTTGCGGGCTGAACTGGCGGTGGGTTTGCGCTTGCGCAACAAAAGGAGCGCTCAGCGCCAGACTGGCACCCGCTGCGAGCAGCAGAGCACGGAGAACACAGCGTTGCATGGTATTTGTCCAGGGGCTGCGTGAATCGGAGGGCTGCGTCAGCGCAGCCCGGGGTGCGGCGCCATCAAGAATGAGGGCGCAGTTGCGTATTTTAGTTCAGCGCAGGGGCCGGGCCTCTTGCCCGCTTCAACCGACGATGCCGTCGAAGAAAATCTTCCATTGCCCGTTCTGCGCGCGCCAGTACTGGCGCTTGAGGCGGGCGCGATCATCCTGGGCGCTGAGTTCGCGGTAGGTGACGATGAGCACCGGCTCGGCATGCTGACCCGGCAGCACGCTCAGGCGCTCCAGTGATTGCAGCGGCAACTCCTGCTTGGCCATGCGGGCCAGATTGCTGGCCAGCTTGTCGCTGCTGCTGTCCGAGCCGCGCTGCAGCCCCGGCTCGTAGAGCTGGCGCAAAGCGGCTGCGTCCTGGCGCAGGCGTGCCTGCTGCCACTGCTCGAAGGCCGACTCAAAGCCGGCATCCAGCGCAGGCGGGCTGCTGACGCTGCTCTTTTTGACCCAGCGGATTTTGTCCATCACCAGCACCGGCGTTTCGCGCGGCGTCACGGTTTCGGCCAGCAGGCGCATCTCGTCATTGCTGAGCACGATGCAGCCGTCGGTGGACTGCGGGCTGCGCGCGTAGTTGCCGCTGCGCTCGCCGTGCAGCCAGATGCTGGTGCCGCCGCGGCCGGCCAAGCGGTCGATCTCGTTCGGGTAATTCAAGGGCAGTGCGGCGGCGCCGTAGCGCGAAGCGGCCTCATCGCGGCGCGGGCCGACGTAGTAGGTGCCCAGTGGCGTGCGTTGGTCGCCTTCGACCAGCTTGCCGGTGCCCAGCTTGCCAATCGAGATGTAGCTGTCGCGCAGCAGGCGCACGCCGTTGGCGCTGTTCTCGAACAGATAGAGGCGCGCGCGGCTGGTGTCCACCATGATGGCGTGGCGCACGCTGGGTGACAGGCCGAACATCTGCTCGGGCAGGGCGTCTTGCGGCGGGCGCTCGACCAGGGCGGCCAGGCGCAGGCGCGCCTCGGTGCGCAGCAGCGTGGCTGGGTCGAGCTTTTTGCCGCTGGCTGCCAATTGGCGCTCCAGCGCTTCTCCCTGGCCGCTGCGCGCCAGCAGCAAGCTGCCGTAGACCATTTGGGCCAGAGCGAAATCGGGTTGCCGGCGCACCAGGTGCTCGACCAAGGCAAAGGCCCTGCCTTCTTCGCCTTTTGCCAGCAGCTGGTAGACCTGAATCAGCTGGCTTTCCGGCGTGTCTCCGTCGAGCTGGGCCGTCAGCAGATCTGGGCCGATCTGGCCATGCCCGGCGCTGGAGCTGACCTTGCCGTCCAGCGAGTCGGCGGCGCTGAATTTGGCGCGGGCGGAGACAAAGCCCACCGTACCGATGACGCTCAGCAGCGTGGTCGCCAGACCGGCGATCAGCAGCTGCCGCCGGCGCTCTTTGCGGCGGCGCCGTACCGACAGGCGCTCGGTCAAACGGTCAAGATCGGAGTTGGGGGCCGGCATGGAAACAGTGGACAACAGAAAAAGGCGGTGACTTGCGCTGGTGGTGAGTGCTCTGAGCTCAGTGCGGCTTCGGTTCAGCGGTTGGTTTCGTCGGCGATTTGCCAACGGCCGCTGCGGCCCTTGCTCAAGGTGAAGCTCTTGCTGCTCTTCACACTGAGTGCGTCGGAGCTGTAGTCCTGGCGCAGGCTGACCGTGGCTTTGTCGCCCTGGAGCTTGATCTTGATGTCGCTGAGCTTGACCTTGATGTTCTTTTTGCTGGTGATGCGTTCGCGACGCTCTTGTTCCCAGGCCTTGCGGTTGGGCAATTTGCCCTTGAATTCGGGCACATAGGCCGCGTAATAGCCGCTCATATCACGCGAGCTCCAGGCTTTGGCCCAGGCTTGCAATGTGTTCTCGACCGCCTGGCGGTCGGCCGCCGCGCTGCTCTCGGCCTTGCTTGGCTCGGCCTTGGCGACCGGGGCGGGGCTCGGTGCTGCTGCAAGGGCTGCAGGAGCTGGGGCCGGCATCGGCGCCGCCGCAGGCTTGGGCGTTGGTGCAGGCGCGGGCGTGGGCGCAGCGGCTACGACGGGGGCGGGTGCCGGTGTCGCCGTCGCTGGAGTCGGAGCTGGCGTGGGCTTGGTCGCCGGCGCCGGCGCCGTTGCCACGGGGGCGGCAGGGGCTGCGGCGGGCGAGGGCGCGGGCGCTGGGCTGGCTGCCGGAGTCGCCGGCTTGCGCGGGTCCACGCTGGTCTCAAAGATGTTCTGCACCACCGCCAGCTTCAGCGGCAGCACGCCGTCGCTTTTGTCCAGGGCCAGGGCCTTTTTGTAGGCTTGGCCGGCCAGCCGGGCGTAGACGTCACCCAGATTTTGGAAGGCGGTCGCGTAGGCCGGATTGGTGCGGATGGCCAGTTCTAGCGCCTGGCGCGCTTTTTCGTACTCACCCTGGTTGCCGTAGAGCACGGCCAAGTTGTTGTAGGGGCCGGGCAACTCGGGGTGGCTGTCAATCAGCTTTTGGAACACGCCGATGGCCTCGGCATTGCGGTTCAACAGAGACAAGGCAATGCCGCGCTGCAGGCGCAGGCGCGGGTCTTCGGGTTTGGCGGCCAGCAACTGCTCGACCTTCTTGAGGCCTTCAGCGGCCTTGCCTGCGGCCAGCAGGGCCTGGACATCACTCACATCGTCGGCGCGCGCCTGGCCGGTGCTCAGCAGGCCTAGAGACAGGGCCAGCAGGCTGGCCAGAACGGTCGGGCGAAACTTGGTGCGTGTCACAGGCAGGAGTTTGGAGAGCATGGTCGCGGCCGAGTGGGAACTGCGGGCGATTGTAGTGGGGCTGCCCTGCCATCGGCTGGTGTGCGCAGCATCGGAACTACCCTGTGTTGCAGGCCTTGCATGCTAGAGTCCCAGGCAGTTCAAGCCGGGCTACCGGCACCCTCATGAATCGCCTTGGTGCGCATGCTGCATAACGTCACTTTCCGTGATCTCCTCCCTCGGGTCTGGCTGGCAGCTGGCCTCATGGCCGCCGCGTCGAGTCAAGCGCTTGAGATCAGCCTGCCGCGTCTGCAGTCCGCCTTGCATCAGCCTTTGCAGGTGCAGATTGCCCTGCGGCTGGCGCCCGGCGACAAGATCAGCAAGACCTTGAGCGACCCTTGTTTCAAGGTGGATGTGAGCGTGGGTGAGCGCATGCTGAAGCCGGCCGAGTTCATGCGCAGCATCGACTGGCAGGCGGCCGGCGGTGCCATCCTGATGCGTGTGCAGACCCATGCGCCGGTGGCTGAGCCGGTGGTGGTCTTGAGTTTGGGTTGCCCGCGCCAGCAGTTCAGCCTGATGCTGGAGCCGTCCTTGCCCTCTGCTGTGTCTGCGTCTGCGTCGGTGTCTGCGGCTTCGGCGCCGGCCAAACTTTCCGCTTCGCCCGCGGCGCCAGCCTTCGCCAAGACCAAGCCTCAGTCTGTGCCAGCGCCGACGGTGGTGCTGCGCCACAAGGGCCCGGCCTTGCGCCTGGACCCTGGCCTGGCTGAGCGCAGCGCTGCAGTTTCACCTTCAGCCAGCGGCAGCCCGGCGGATTGGTATGCCCCGCTCGCGGGCATCCGTCTCTTGATGGCTCTGGATGTCGGCGGTCCGCTCGGCGCCATGCCGAGCACCACCGTCGGCGTCGAAGGCCCGCGGCCCGACCGTATCAAGCAGGCCGAGGCCCAGTTTGTGGCACTGCAGGCGGAGCAGAAGGCCTTGCAGGCGGAAATGAGCGAGCTCGGCGATGCGCTGCTGGCGCGCGAGCAGCGGCGTGCCAGTGCCGGCACGCAAACCGGCTGGTGGGCCCTCGGTATAGCCGCCTTGGCGGCACTCGGCGCTGCGGCTTGGTGGTGGCTGAGGCGGCAGCGCAGCGGCACGAGCGCCGCCCTCTGAATCGCCGATCGACTTCCGGGCGCCGGCCGCTTTATTACAAGGCGGCCTGATTGACCCGTCGCGACAAGGCCTCAGCGCTTTCCTTGCGTTCGCTGTAGCGGTCCACCAAACAGGGCCCGATGTCGCGCGTCAGCAAGGTGAACTTGAACAGTTCCTCCATGACGTCAACGACCCGGTCGTAGTAAGCCGAGGGCTTCATTCGCCCCTGCTCGTCAAACTCGAGGAAAGCCTTGGCCACCGAGCTCTGGTTGGGGATGGTCAGCATGCGCATCCAGCGGCCCAGCACGCGCAGCTGGTTCACGGCATTGAAGCTCTGCGAGCCGCCGCTGACCTGCATCACCGCCAGGGTCTTGCCCTGGGTCGGGCGCACGGCGCCGCTGGTCAAAGGAATCCAGTCGATCTGCGCCTTCATCACGCCGGTCATGGCGCCGTGGCGCTCGGGGCTGCTCCAGACCATGCCCTCGCTCCACAGCACCAGCTCGCGCAGCTCTTGCACCTTGGGGTGGCTGTCCGTGCTGTCGTCCGGCAAGGGCAGGCCGCTGGGGTTGAAGAAGCGCACCTCGCCGCCCATGGCTTGCAGCAGGCGCCCGGCTTCTTCGGCCAGCAGGCGGCTGAAGGAGCGCTCACGCAGGGAGCCGTAGAGCATCAAAAAGCGCGGCGCATGCGAGCTGACCTTGGCGGGGCGCAAGGCTTCGAGGCTGGGGCGCTGGAACAGCGCCGTGTCCAGGGCCGGGAAGTCCTCTGGCTTGATGTGAAGAGAGTCAGTCATGACGTGTGGGTCGAGGTGAAAGGGCGTGATGCAGCGCCAGGCCCAGCCCAGCGCCCAGGAGCTCGGCCAGCACAAAGCCGGGCGCGCTGGCCGGGGCGATGCCGGCAAAGCTGTCGCTGAACATGCGGCCGAACACCGCGGCAGGATTGGCAAAGGAGGTGGAGGCAGTGAACCAGTAGGCCGCGCCGATATAGGCCGCCACCAGGGACGAGGCACGGCCTGCCGGCGCGCGCAGGATCACCAGCAGCAAGCCGGCGGTGGCAATACCTTCGGCCAGCCATTGCGCCGGACCGGCGCGCAGCTTGGCCGCTGTTTGCAGCAAAGGCAGCTCGAACATCGCGTGGGCCGCCCAGGCGCCCAGCAGCGCACCCAGCAACTGGGCGGCGATGAAGGGCGCCACGCTGGACCAGGGCAGCTCGCGGCGCCAGGCCATCACCAGGGACACTGCGGGGTTGAAATGGGCGCCGCTGATGGGGCCGAAAACCTCGATCAGCACATAAAGCCCGCCCACAGTGGCGGCCGTGTTGGCCAGCAGGGCGAGGGCGATATTGCCGCCGGCCAGGCGCTCGGCCATGATGCCGGAGCCGATGACGATGGCCAACAGCAAGGCCGTGCCCAGGGTTTCGGCCAGCAGCTTTTGAGACGACAAGCGGTGGTGCATGGTGAAGCAGACTCCGTCAACTCAGCTGCGCGCAATGGTTTGCAGTGCCGCGGCCAGCTCGGCGCTGCGCAGGCGCTCCAGCGGCAGGGCCAGCAGCTGCAGCATGCGGTAGGCGATGGCCTGGCGGGTCAGCTCGAAAGCGCGGCGCTTGCCCTCGTCGCCGCCCTCGGCGTTCGACGGGTCGGGGTAGCCCCAATGCACCTGTACCGGCGGCTGCTCGCTGCCGGAGAAAAACACCGGGCAGGTTTCGGCCGCGGCGCTGTCGCAGACGGTGATGACGATGGACAGCGGCGGCGCCTCCGGGCCCGTGAACTCGTCCCAGCTCTTGCTGCGGTAGCCCGCGACATCGACGCTGGCATTCGTCAATGCTTCCAGCGCGAAGCGGTTGAGCCTTCCGCTGGGCGCGCTGCCGGCACTGTGGGCGCGCACATCCCGGCCGAGCTTTTGGGCCCAGTGATTGAGCATGCCTTCGCTGAGCACGCTGCGCGCGGAGTTGTGGGTGCAGAGGATGAGGACGTGGGTGGTCATGGCTTGGTTGAACAGGTGAATGGGTGAATGGGTGAATCGTGAATCGTGAATCGTGAATCGTGAGTCGTGAGTCGTGAGTCGTGAGTCGTGAGTCGTGAGTCGTGAGTCGTGAGTCGTGAGGGGGCGGCTTGAGTTCACCCGTTCACCTGTTCACTCGTTCACCTTCCCCACTCAGCATCCGCAGTCCAGCGGCTTGGGCTGCAAACAGTCCTGGCCCTGGCAGCAGTTTTCGCCGAGGTAGGCCAGCAGGCCGTTCATCTGCGCAAAGTCGGCGCGGTAGACCAGGTTTCGGCCCAGGCGCTCCTGGCTGAGCAGGCCGGCGTTGCTGAGTTCCTTGAGGTGAAACGACAGGGTGGCCGCCGGCAGGCCCAGGGCTTCGGCCAGTGCACCGGGCGTCAGGCCGTCCTGACCGGCCACCACCAGCAGGCGAAAGATGCGCAGGCGGTGGCTTTGGGCCAGGGCGGCGAGGGCGCGGATGACGTGTTCTTCAGGCATGGAATTTATTATTCCATATCTATGGAAATATCGAAAAGTAAAAACCAGCGATGCGCTTGACTCTGGACTCACTCCAGGGTTTCAAATGCAAGCCATGGACACACGCGCCCCTTCTGCTTCCCGCTCCGCTTCTCATGGGCATGCCCACAGCCATGGCCATGAGCACGGTCATGCTCATGCACACGCACATGCCCCGGCCGCGCCGGCCGCCCACGGCGACTGCTGTGGCCATGCCTGCGAGACGGCCGAGCCGGTGCTGCCGCCGGCCGCGCCCGCAGCGCTGGCCGGCTACACCCGCTACCGCATCGCCAGCATGGACTGCGCGGTCGAGCAGGCCGAGATCCGCGCGGCGCTGGAGCCGCTCGCCGGCATCGAAGCGCTGCGCTTCGATGTGCCCCAACGCCAGCTGGCCCTGAAAGCGCCGGAGGCCGTGCAGGCCCAGGCCCTGGCCGCCATTCGCCGCTTGGGCTACGAGCCGCAACCTTGGCCGCAGGACGCTGAGCAGGGCGGTGCCGCTGCAGCGCCCGCGGGGTTGGGCGCCGGCCTCTCGCGTCTGATCGCCTCCTTGCTGGCGGCCTTGGGCGCCGAAGCCTTGGCCTTTTTCGCGCCGGACACGCTTCCCTTCCAGATCGCCGCCATGGCCCTCGCCCTGGCGGCCATCGCCCTGGCCGGGCTGGAGACCTACAAGAAAGGCCTGGCGGCGCTGCGCGTCGGCCGCCTCAACATCAATGCCTTGATGGCCGTGGCCGTCACCGGCGCTTTTGTCATCGGCCGATGGCCCGAGGCGGCCATGGTGATGGCGCTGTACGCCCTGGCCGAGCTGATCGAAGCGCGCGCCGTGGACCGTGCGCGTCATGCCATCCAAAGCCTGCTGGCGCTGGCGCCCGAGGACGCCGAAGTGCTGCAGGCCGATGGCCAATGGCGCCGCCTGCCCAGCGGCGAGGTGGGCCTGGGCGCGACCGTGCGCCTGAAGCCGGGCGAGCGGGTGCCTCTGGACGGCCGCGTCCTGCGTGGCCAGAGTGCAGTGGACCAGGCCCCGGTCACGGGCGAGAGCCTGCCGGTGGACAAGCGGGCGGGCGATGCGCTTTACGCCGGCACCATCAACCAGACCGCGGCGCTCGAATTTGAAGTCACGGCCCTGGCGGCCGACAGCACCCTGGCCCGCATCATCCACGCGGTGGAAGAGGCTCAGTCCAGCCGCGCGCCGACGCAGCGCTTTGTCGATCGCTTTGCGGCCATCTACACCCCGGCGGTCTTTGTGCTGGCGCTGGCGGTGGCGGTGCTGATGCCCTGGCTGGTCGGCTGGACCTGGATGCAATCGGTCTACAAAGCCCTGGTTCTGCTGGTGATCGCCTGCCCCTGCGCCCTGGTGATCTCGACGCCGGTGACGGTGGTCAGCGGCCTGGCCGCGGCGGCGCGTCGCGGCATCCTGATCAAGGGCGGGGTCTATCTGGAAGAGGCCCGCAAGCTCAAGGTCGTGGCGCTCGACAAGACCGGCACCCTGACCGAAGGCCGGCCGGTGCTGACGCATTTTGAGTTGCTGCGCCCCGGCGCCGAACTGGCCCGCGTGCAGGCCTGGGCCCAGGCCTTGGCCTCGCGTTCGGACCACCCGGTGTCCAAGGCCATCGCCCAGGGCTTGTCGGTCGCTGTGGCGCCCGAGGTCCAGGGCTTTCGCGCCGAAGCGGGACGCGGCGTGGCCGGCCAGGTCGAGGGTCAGGCGCTGGTGCTGGCCAATCACCGCTGGATCGAAGAGCGCGGCCAATGCTCGTCGGAACTGGAGGCGCAGATGGCAGTGCATGAGCAGGCCGGGCGCAGCGTCAGCCTGCTGGCCGATGTCGGCGGCGTGCTGGCCTTGTGCGCCGTGGCCGATACGGTCAAGCCCTCCAGCCGGCAGGCCGTGGCCGATCTGATCGGTCTGGGCCTGACCCCGGTCATGCTCTCGGGTGACAACCCGCGCACCGCCCAGGCGATCGCGGCCCAGCTGGGCATCACCGAGCTGCGCGCCAACCTGCTGCCCGAGGACAAGCTGGCCGCCATCACCGAGCTGCAGGCCCGCCTGGGCCCCACGGCCATGGTCGGCGATGGCATCAACGACGCGCCTGCACTGGCGCGCGCCGACATCGGCTTTGCCATGGGCGGCGCCGGCACGCACACGGCCATGGAGGCGGCCGATGTGGTGGTGATGAACGACGACCTGTCGCGCCTGCCCGAGACCATCCGGCTCTCGCGCCGCGCCCGCGCCGTGCTCTGGCAAAACATCGCCTTGGCGCTGGGCATCAAGGCCGCCTTTTTGCTGGCTGCCTTGTTTGGTAGCGCGACCATGTGGATGGCAGTGTTCGCCGATATGGGCGCCAGCTTGCTGGTGGTGTTCAACGGCCTGCGTATGTTGCGCAGCCCGCGCCGCTGAAATTCAGCGTTTACCCGCATGATCGTCTGCCGCGCTGGCTATACTGCGCCCGCTTTTGTTCAAGCCCTCTCCATGCGTCGTCTTCTCCTCACCCTGCTGGCACTGTTGATGCTGGCCCAGTCCAGCTGGGCTGCGGCAGCGCTGTGCTGCATCAAGGAGTTCCAGGCCAGCGCGCTGGAGGCGGCCGTCCATCTGCAAGGCCAGGCCCATGCCGAGCCGCGTGAGCCTCAAGTGCTCGGCGATGACGGTGATGCGCTCGAGCTCCGGGCTCAGGATGTCTGCGCCCTCGGTCACTGCCATTGCAACCATTCGCCGCTGGCCGTGTCGCCCGACGACGGTCTAGGTGCCCAGGCCGACGGCGCCGAGCGGCGCCCGCTGCCGCGCTGCGCAGCTGCGCGCTCGCACATTCCCGAGGGGCGCGACCGCCCCAACTGGCTGCGCGCCTGAGCGGCGCGTCGTCCAAGCTACTCCTCCCTTTTGCTCGTCCTCACGCGGCCAGGCCGTGTGAGATGAGTTCGGCCTGATCGTTTCTTTTTCAGGCCCGCCGGACGCTGCGCCGACCACCCGAATGTGCTGTTTTTCCACACAAACCGGAGTGTTCGATGCGAACCCCTTTTCTCATTTCCTTTGTACCGGTGCCGGTGCGGATGACGCGCGCCAGTGCGCTGTGGCTCTGCGCCCTGGCGCTGCTGAGCCCGGGCTTGCGGGCGCAAACGCCTGAGCCTGTTCCCGCGGAAAGTTTGAGCCTGCCGCAAGCCCTGAACCTGGCCCTGAGCCACAACCCCGATCTGGCCGCTGCGCGCCTGGAGCTGCAGGCCCAGGAAGCGGCCGAGCAGCAAGCCGGCGTGGGCCCCAACCCCGAGCTCAGCCTGCTGATCGAAGACACGCGCCGTGCCAGCCGCAGCAGCACCGTGCAGTGGAGCCAGGCCTTGGAGCTGGGCGGCAAGCGCGCCGCCCGGGTGGCCGCGGCCGCCCATGCCCGCGAGCAGGCGGCCGTGGGTTTGCAGGCGCGGCAGGCCGAGCTGCAGGCCGCCGTCAGCTCGGCCTTCTTCGAACTGTTGGCGTCGCAGGAACAGCAGCGCCTTGGCGAATCGGCCATGCAGCTGGCCGAGCGCAGCGTGCAGGCGGTGCAGCTGCGCCTGCAGGCCGGCAAGGTGGCGCCGCTGGAGCTGCACAAGGCCCAGGTCGCCGCCGGCGCCGCGCGTGCGGACCTGGCCCAGGCGCGCAGTGAACTGAGCCTCGCCCGCCAGCGCCTGGCTGCACTTTGGGGCGGCGCCGAGGCCCGCTTCGATCGCGCCGAGGGCCAGGCCGAGCAAATGCCGCCCGGCAGCGCCGAAGTCGCGCCCAGCAGCACGGCGCTCGATGAAGCGCCAGCCCTGCGCCTGGCCCGCCTGGACATCGCCCGCCGCCAGGCCCTGACGGCCGGTGAGCGCGCCAAGCGCGTGCCCGATGTGACCGTCAGCCTGGGCGCCAAGCGTGAGGCAGAAACGGGGCGAAGCATGGCCGTGATCGGCCTGTCTTTGCCTCTGCCGCTGCGCGATCGCAATGAGGGCAATTTGCTCGAAGCGCTGAAGCGCGAGGAGCAGGCGCGCGAGCAACTGGCCGCCGCACAAGCTCGCCTACGCCTGGACCTGGCGCAAGCCCAGGAGCGTCTGCGCCAGACCCGCCTGCAGCAGCTGAGCCTGCGCGAGCAGCAGCTGCCGCTGGCGCAGACGGCGTTTGACACCGCGCTGCGCGGTTATGAGCTGGGCAAGTTCGCCTTCATCGACGTGCTCGATGCCCAGCGCAGCCTGTTCCAGCTGCGCCAGCAAGCCCTGCGCCAGAGCGCCGAAGCCTGGCGCGCCGCCGCCGAGATCGCCCGCCTTTTGGGGCTGCCGCCTTTCGCCGTGCAGCCCACCACCCAACAAGACACCACATCATGATGATGAAGAGCAATACCCACACTGAACCTACGAATCCCAGCCCGGCAGCACGCCCCAAGAAGCAGGCCCTGGCCGTGGCCGTGGTGCTGGCCCTGGGCCTGGCCGGTGGCTGGGCCATCCTGCGCGGCGGGCCGGCCGTGGCCGGGGCTGACGCCCATGCGCACGGCGAAGGCGAGGCGGCCCACGAAGAAGCGCCGTCTGTGGTGGCCCCGCCCGTGGTGGCCGCCTCGGCCCCTGCTACGGCGGCCAGCTCCGCCGACAGCGGCGAAGAGTTCGTCGAGCTCAGCGACGAGCAGCTGCAGCGCCAGGCCATCCGCCTGGAAGCCGCCGGGCCGGCCAACCTGGCCCGCAGCCTGGAGCTGCTGGGCGAGGTCAAGCTGAACCAGGACCGCAGCGTGCTGGTGACGCCACGCCTGGCCGGCCAGGTCGAGGCGGTGCGCGTCAGCGCCGGTGACCGGGTGCAGGCCGGCCAGGTGCTGGCCGTCATCTCCAGCCAGGCCCTGGCCGACCAGCGCAGCGAGCTGCTGGCGGCGCAAAAGCGCCTGGCTCTCGCGCGCGGCGTCTACGAGCGCGAGAAGAAGCTCTGGGAGGAAAAGATCAGCGCCGAGCAGGACTACCTCCAAGCCCGCCAGGCCTTCCAGGAGGCCGAGATCACCGCCGAGAACGCGCGCCAGAAGCTGCAAGCCCTGGGCGCCGGCGCGGCGGCCAGCGGCACCGCGGGCCTGACCCGCTACGAGGTCCGCGCGCCCATGGCCGGCGTGGTGGTCGAGAAAAAGATCAGCGTCGGCGAGGTGCTCAAGGACGATGCGCCCATCTTCCAGCTGGCCGATCTGGGCACGCTGTGGGTGGAGCTGAGCCTGCCGGTGCAGACCCTGGGCCAACTGCAGATCGGCGCCCGCGGCCGCATCCAGGGCGCGCCGGCCAGCGAGCCGGCGCTGACGCTGAGCCATATCGGCAGCACGGTGGCCGAGCAAAGCCGCAGCGCCATGGCCCGCTTGCTGCTACCCAACCCGCGCGGCCAGTGGCGGCCGGGCCAGCCGGTGACGGTGGCGCTGCAAACAGGCCAAACGGGCGCAGCCGGTGAAGTGACGGTGCCGGTGGCGGTGCGCAACGAGGCCTTGCAAAACCGCGAAGGCCGTGACGAGGTTTATGTGCGCGAGGGCCAGCACATGGTCGCCCGCGCTGTGCGCCTGGGCCGCAGCGACGGCAGCCACACCGAGGTGCTGCAAGGCCTGAGCGCCGGGGAGCGCTATGCCTCCGCCAACAGCTTTGTCGTCAAGGCCGATCTGGGCAAGTCGGCCGCAGCCCACGCGCACTGAAGAAGAAAAAAAGCGAGAGGACGCAAACCATCATGTTTGAAAAACTCATACGAACCGCCATCGCCCAGCGCTGGGCGGTGATGCTGGGCGTGCTGGCCATGGCTTTGTGGGGCGTGTACAGCCTGCAACGCCTGCCCATCGACGCCGTGCCGGACATCACCAATGTCCAGGTGCAGATCAACACCGAGGCGCCCGGCTACTCGCCGCTGGAATCCGAGCAGCGCGTCAGCTTTCCCATCGAGACGGCCATGGCGGGCCTGCCGAATCTGGAGCAGACGCGTTCGCTCTCGCGCTACGGCTTGTCTCAGGTGACCGTGGTGTTCAAGGACGGCACCGACATCTACTTCGCCCGCCAGCTGGTGAACGAGCGCATCCAGCAGGCGCGCAGCCAGCTGCCGGCCGGCCTGGCGCCGGCGCTGGGGCCCATCGCCACCGGCCTCGGTGAGATCTATATGTGGACGGTGGAGGCCAAGCCCGAGGCGCGCCGGCCCGATGGCCAGGCCTACACGCTCAGCGATCTGCGCGAGATCCAGGACTGGATCGTCAAGCCGCAGCTGCGCACCGTGCCCGGCGTGACCGAGATCAACACCATCGGCGGCCATGCCAAGGAGTACCTGGTGGCGCCCCGGCCCGAGCAGCTGGTGGCCCATGGCTTGAGCATGGCCGAGCTGGTGCAGGCGCTGGAGCGCAACAACAGCAATGTCGGCGCCGGCTATATCGAGCGGCGCGGCGAGCAGTATTTGATCCGCGCGCCGGGTCAACTGGGCTCGATCGAGGACATTGCCAACACGGTGATCCAGACCCGTCAGGGCCTGCCGCTGCGTGTGCGCGATGTGGCCGAGGTGGGCCTGGGCCAGGAGCTGCGCAGTGGCGCGGCCACCGAGAACGGCCGCGAGGTGGTGCTGGGCACGGTCTTCATGCTGATGGGCGAGAACAGCCGCGTGGTCGCGCTCGCGGTGGACCTCAAGCTCAAAGAGATCGCCCGCAGCCTGCCCGAGGGCGTGATCGTGCAGACGGTGTACGACCGCACGGTGCTGATCGACAAGGCGATTGCCACCGTCAAGAGCAATCTCTTCGAGGGTGCGCTGCTGGTGGTGGCGGTGCTCTTTCTCTTCCTCGGTAATTTGCGCGCGGCCCTGATCACGGCGGCGGTGATTCCGCTGGCCATGCTGTTCACGTTCAGCGGCATGGTGGCCAATCGCGTCAGCGCCAATCTGATGAGCTTGGGCGCGCTGGACTTCGGCATCATCATCGACGGCGCCGTGGTCATCGTCGAGAACTGCGTGCGCCGCCTGGCCCATGCCCAGGCCCTGGCCGGCCGGCCGCTCAGTCGCAGCGAGCGCTTTGCCGAGGTGTTCGCCGCCGCGCGTGAGGCGCGCCGGCCGCTGCTCTACGGCCAGCTCATCATCATGGTGGTCTACCTGCCGATCTTTGCCCTCAGCGGGGTCGAGGGCAAGATGTTCCACCCCATGGCCTTCACCGTGGTGGCGGCCCTGGCGGGCGCCATGATCCTGTCGCTGACTTTTGTGCCGGCGGCCGTGGCCTTGTTCATCGGCGATCACGTGGCCGAAAAGGAAAACCGCCTGATGGGCTGGGCCCGCCGCGGCTATGCGCCGGCCCTGGACTGGGCCTTGCTGAACAAGCCCCTGGTGCTGGCGCTGGCGGCAGTGTCGGTGAGCCTGAGCGGCCTGATGCTCAGCCGCATGGGCAGCGAGTTCGTACCCAGCCTGGACGAGGGCGATATCGCCCTGCATGCCTTGCGCATTCCGGGCACCAGCCTGAGCCAATCGGTGGCCATGCAGGCGGAGCTGGAGCGGGTGATCCAGACCTTCCCCGAGGTGCAGCGCGTCTACGCCAAGCTGGGCACGGCCGAGATCGCCACCGATCCCATGCCGCCCAATGTGGCCGACACCTTTGTCATGCTCAGACCGCGCGCCCAGTGGCCCGACCCCAAGCGGCCCACGGCCGACCTGGTGGCCGCGCTGCAGGCGGCCGTGGCCCAGGTGCCGGGCCAGAACTACGAGTTCACCCAGCCCATCCAGATGCGCTTCAACGAGCTGATCTCGGGCGTGCGCAGCGATGTGGCGGTCAAGGTGTTTGGCGACGAGATGGCGGTGATGGAGCGCAGCGCCGAGGCCATCGCGGCGGTGCTGCAGCGCATCCCTGGTGCGGCCGACGTCAAGGTCGAGCAGACCACCGGCCTGCCCATGCTCAGCCTGCAGCTGGACCGCGCCAAGCTGGCCCGCCTGGGCCTGAGCGTGGCCGAGGTGCAGGAGACGGCGGCGATTGCCATCGGTGGCCAGGAGGCGGGCACCTTGTTCGAGGGCGACCGCCGCTTCGACATCCTCGTGCGCCTGCCCGAGACCTTGCGCAGCGATGTGGAGGCGCTCAAGCGTTTGCCGCTGCGTCTGCCGTCCATGCCCACGTCCACGGGTGGAAATGCTTCGCCTGCTTACGTGACCCTCGGCGAGGTGGCGCAGTTCGACATGGCGCCAGGCCCCAACCAGCTCAGCCGCGAGCAAGGCAAACGCCGCGTGGTCGTGACGGCCAATGTGCGCGGACGCGACATCGGCTCCTTTGTGGCCGAGGCGCAAGCCCTGCTGCAGGCCGAGGTCAAGATCCCGCCGGGCTATTGGACCCAGTGGGGCGGCACCTTCGAGCAGCTGCAGTCCGCCAGCCAGCGCCTCAAACTCGTCGTGCCCCTGGCCCTGAGCCTGGTCTTGCTGCTGCTGTTCGCCATGTTCCGCGACCTCAAGGACGGCCTGCTGGTCTTCACCGGCGTGCCCTTTGCGTTGAGCGGCGGCATCGCAGCGCTCTGGCTGCGCGACATCCCGCTGTCCATCTCGGCCGGCGTGGGCTTCATCGCCCTGTCCGGGGTGGCGGTGCTCAACGGCCTGGTGATGATTGCCTACATCCGCAGCCTGCGCGAAGAGCAGGGCCTGGGCCTCGACGAAGCTGTGCGCGAAGGCGCGTTGACCCGCCTGCGTCCAGTGCTGATGACGGCCCTGGTCGCCTCGCTCGGCTTCGTGCCCATGGCCCTGGCCGTGGGCACCGGTGCCGAGGTCCAGCGCCCGCTGGCCACGGTGGTGATCGGCGGCATTCTGTCCTCGACGGCGCTGACCTTGTTGGTGCTGCCGGTGCTGTATCGGTGGGTGCATGGGCGCAGGGCAGCGGGCCAGGCCTCGGCGCACGGCGCCAATTTGCACGAAGGGCAGCAAGCGCAAGGATCACAACAGAGCGCAAGCGCCGCAGACCTCAGCGCCTAGCCAGTGCTGTTGCAACGCTAGGCTCTGCGCCGCCATCACCGCCGGGGGCGAATCCGCCCCTTCGGGTGATGGCGTTGTGGCGCTGCGACGGGCAAGCTGCGCTCTGCCTGGCGGCGGCTGCGATGAATGAGCGGGCACACCAAGCCAGGAACAAGTGACCCAGCGAACAAACAGAGCGAGAGTGAAAGGGGCGGATGTGATGCGCAAAGAGGTGGCCATGCCGGCGGGCCAGATGTGGCTGGACGTCGTCGAGGGCGAGGTGGTCTCGCAGCAGAAATGGAGCGAGACCCATGTGCGAGGCTCCGGCGGTGGCGGTTACATCAACCAGGGCTCGGGTCAAATCGCGAGCACCCAAATCATCAGTTCGACCTCGGAGCAGCTGGAGTTCTGGGTCAAGAGCGACGACGGCAAGGAGACCGCCTTCCGTCTGTCCGATGTCGACATGGCCGTGCGCGCCGGTCAGCGTGTGCGGATTGCCAGCGGCACGAAAGCGGGCGGCAAGAAAAAGAGCGCCCCCTTGCTGGCTCAGAACTTTGCCAGCGGCGAGACCCATGCCTTGATTTCGGACTGGCAGCGCTGGGCCCTGTCCGCCGGCCTGCTGCGCCGCCCGCTCTGGTATCGCCTGCTGACCAATTGGGTGACCTTGGCCTTGGCCGTGATTTGTGCTTTGGTCCTTCTGCATCAGCACACCCATCCCGAAGCGAGCCGGGCCCTTGATCATTTGATGGCGCATGCCAACGGCGTGATCCCTGTCGCCGAGTTGACGGGCACGTTGACGGAGCAGGCCGCCTCGGGCGGCAGCGAGTTGGTCCGCGAAACTCGGCAATGGGTGGATGCCGGTGCCGACCTCAGCAAAGGCAAGGTGGCCGCCAACGGCATTGCACTCTTTGGCTTCGTGCTGTTTCTGTGGCTGGTCTTCGCGCTCGCGCTGAAGCTGGTCGGCCGGATGCTCCTGAGCCTAGTCTGGTCGCGGGGTGCTGGGCGTGATGTTCGCAAGCGGGTGCTTGCGGCGTTTGAGGCTCAGCCTGAGGCTCGCGCCTGACAGATACCTCGTCTTCCTCTGCTGCTTCACTGTGCTTGCAGAGAAGCACAGAGCGCCAGAAAAGAAAAAAGCCCGCAACCTTTAGGTTGCGGGCTTTTCATGTTTTGGTGGCGCTTCAGGGATTCGAACCCCTGACCTGCGGATTATGATTCCGTTGTATTGCATGTTTGCTTGTGTTGAACGGAATTGATTAAACATATAAAAATCAACAACTTAGTGATAAAGTTTGCCTTGAGGCGTTGAAGGAAGTTCGCCTGTTTTTAAAGAATAGTCTTACATCCGCCCTTACATCGGTGGCGGTGTAAGACAAAGAAGAGGTCAGCATGGCGAAGGTGTCTTTCACGGTCGGCAGGGTCAACGGGTTCAAGTGTCCTGGCGACAAAAAGCAGGCGTTTCTATGGGATTCCAATGTGCTTGGCCTCGGAGTTCGGTCCACGCCGGCTGGAAAGCCAGCCTATGTGTTCCAAAGCACCTACCAAGGCAAGGACCTGCGCCTGACCATCGGCGGCCTTGATGCCTGGAGCATCCCTGAAGCACAAGCCAAAGCGCGGGAACTGCAGCGGATGATTGACGAGGGTAAAGACCCACGTGACCTCAAGCGCAGTGCAATCGCGGCGACACAAGCCCGAAAGGTGGCTGAGGCAGCGCAGGTGGAGGCGGAGAAGCTGGCCAGCGTCACCGTCGGCGAGGCTTGGGCGGTTTACCTTGAAGACCGCAAGCCTTTTTGGGGCGAGCGCAACTTTGCCGATCACGTGAAGATGAGCAAAGCAGGCGGAGAGGTCAGCAAGCGCGGCGTCAAACTCGCTCCCGACGGCAGCAAGCCGAAGACACTGCCTGGTCCAATCTTCCAATTGATGTCGTTCCAGATCCGGGAACTGACGCCGGCTGTGTTGGAGGCATGGGCCGGAGAACACGCGGCAGTTCGACCGACCTACGCACGCCTTTGCTGGCGCTGCATGAAAGTTTTCTTGAATTGGTGCGCCGAGCATTCCGAGTACTCGCGCTTGCTGGTCAATGCCAATCCGGCGAAGACAAAGAAGGCGCGTGAAGTGCTCGGCAAACCGGCAGCGAAAGATGACGCCCTATTGCGGGAGCAACTTCCGGCCTGGTTCAGCGCTGTGGAGCAAGTTAAGAACCCCGTCATCAGCGCCTACCTGCGCGTGTTGCTGATGACAGGCGCGCGTCCGGGCGAAGTGTTGACTTTGAAGTGGCAGGACGTGAATACGCAGTGGAAGAGTTTGGCCATCCGGGACAAGGTGGAAGGCGAGCGCTTGATTCCACTCACTCCCTACGTTGCTCATCTTCTCGCCGGTCTGCCTCGCCGAAATGAGTGGGTTTTCGCGAGTACAAGGGCGCTCAGCCTGGACCCGGAGAGCATTCGACGGCGGCAGGCGAAGCACTCTCGAAAGGGCTCGACTGCACCCACAGGCGCCCTCGTGCAAGCCAGTGCAACCGGGCACCTAACCGATCCCAGCAGCGCGCATCGCTGTGCTGCTGCCGGCGCAGGGCTCGAAGGTCTGACCCTGCACGGTTTGCGTCGCAGTTTTTCGAGCCTCACCGAGTGGTTGGATATCCCGTCTGGCGTCGTCGCACAGATCCAGGGCCACAAGCCCAGCGCGACGGCCGAGAAGCATTACAAGCGCCGCCCCTTGGATCTGCTGCGAGTTCACCATGAGCGTATCGAGGCGTGGATCCTGGATCAGGCAGGCGTTGCCTTCGAGGCCGCAGGCAGTTCCCAGGCCCGTCCGAAACTGTCTGCTGTTTCCTGATGTAGCTTTGAGCGCGCTACGACAGCTTTTCCGCCTGTCCCAGGGGACTCACCTGGGAATCCCCCTGGAATCCCCCTGGAATCCCCGGCGAATCCCCGGCGAATCCCCGGCGAAACACCGCTTTGCCGAAGCGTCAGACTGCAGAGCACTCCAGCAAGCACGGTCGCGTTTTAGTGATGCCTGCTGCACTAGAAGTGCTAGTGCAGAGGACAAGCATTGAGGCCGCAGGCCAGAGGCTGCTGCAGGCCTGCAGTGAGGGCTGTGGCTGCTTGCGAGCTGGCCATGAACCTTTGATGGTGGGGGCAATTGCAATGTCCCCGGGGACGCATCGGGGACTCCCAGGAGAGTCCCCTGCCGAAATCGGAGATGCCGTGGAATGGCATCTGTTCGATGTCATGCGTGTGCGGTTTCTAGAACCTGGAGCCCGAGGAGATCTAATCGACCGCCTTGCGTGCAAGCCTCGGCATGCGCGTCGCGCATTCGTCCGGATGTGCGGCGGTTGATCACCGCAACGACGGTGCCGCTTTGTTGTCGCCGCTCAGGGTTGGTGACTTCTCCCGAGACGCCAGGATCTCTTGTACCTGGCGTCCCACCTCCTTAAAGTGCTGCCGCAGCTCTTCGATCTCGGCCGGGCTCAGGCGGGTTGAGTTGGAAGAACTGGCGAGATTCGGACAATGAGAAGGCGTCGAATTTTCGGCCGGGCGGGGTGCAGCATTGCTGTTTTGAGTCGACATGATTGGATCAAAGTTCCCTCAGTGCTTCTTGGTTCTGTTGAATCAGTAGCGCTGTACTTCTGGCGGCGCCTGACCGGAGTCCTTGATGGCCCCGGCAACGCGCTTGAGGGCCACCCTATTGTCTTGCAGGACGTGGCACCTTGTCCGGGCGCGAGGCCTCGGGAGAGTCTCAGGTCGCGCCCTGCGGCATGGAGAAGGCCGAGCCGCCGTCCTCGTCAGTTACGGCTCCGTCGCGTCCAAATGTTCCCGCATCTGCTTGAAGTGCTGCCGCAGCGATTCGATCTCGGACGGACTCAGGCGGTTTGAACCAGGCAAGCCGGTGGGCTTCGGACTCTGTAAGGGAGTCGACGCCTCGGCCTGTTGCGGCGCGGAATTGATGCTTGGATTCACTACGTTTCTCACGTAGTTCAGCCTGCCGGTCAGGTTCTCTCAGCCGGGGGGTGTCCTTGGCCGGGATCTGCTGCCAACGCCCCCATGTGCCGAGAGCTTCCTGACCGTCATCTCGTAGTCGGACGGCGACAGACTGAGGAGCCAGTCCGATATCCTTTTCGACGGACAAAGCGGCGGCTGCTGCACGTCCGGCGATGACATCGTGTCCGCGCTCGATTCGCTGGCTTGAGACATTTTTTCCTTCGCGGAGTCCTGCATTGTCATTCAGTGTCTGGGCGACGTATCGCCCTTCGTAACAGTCGACCTAGGGCGGCAAAGAAAATGGACTCAGTGCATGGATGTGCGCAGTTATTGTGAGTGGTTTATGGCGTTATGGGAAGGTTAGGTCCAGGGGGAATTGGTGGCGACGACTAGTGCATGAGGCATTCATGAGAGTACTTTTAGCCGTGGCAAGCCCGGCCCCTC
Source organism: Paucibacter sp. DJ2R-2 (assembly GCF_025717675.1). GTDB lineage: Bacteria > Pseudomonadota > Gammaproteobacteria > Burkholderiales > Burkholderiaceae_C > Paucibacter_A. The sequence goes on along the minus strand of NZ_JAJIRT010000001.1, from coordinate 123,552 downwards.
GCAACTTGAGTCCAGACAGACCGGCACTCCGGCACTCGATGAACTTCCGTTGGCGTGGAGTACTTCTGAACTTTGGCTTAGGTGGAGTTGAGTAAGTTGGCGCCGGACGACCGCTTTCGGCGGTTCTGGTAACTCGGGCGCCGAGAATGGATGGCAGAGATGCGTACGAAGCTGAAGTTGGTTGAACCTCGGCAGCAGGCCGACTGCGGTCGTCCTGCGTCAGCGCCCCAATGACTGCTCCTGCCGTTGGCGGTCATTCGCACCCAGAGGCATGGACGCCAGCACGAAGGCGCTCAGGTGGCACGTGGCCAATCTTCGGGCACCAACTTGAGTCCGTCACGCCAGCGCTCGCTCAATGAGGCTTGGAAGCGGATGTCATCGCTAAAGTCCGGGTGATCCGTGATGATCACCTGAAACTTGCCCTGCAGGCTGGCGACCACGTCAAAGATCAGGCCGAAAAGGCGCTTTACTGCCTTGCGATCGGCGTCGATCTTCTCCTGCGTCACACCCCCGCCTGGCACCGTGTCCGGAGAGAAGTGCGCCTGCGATAGCTGATCCAGTAGCAGGAAAGATGGCACCGGCCGACCGCGGCTCGCGAACCAGGTGTGCAGGGCCAGGTGCGCCACGATGTGATAGCCGACATGGTTCTCGCCACTGCCGATCTCACGCATCGACACCGGCCGCTCCGGCGTGTCCGCCACGATGGTCAGGTTGCGAGGGTCCAGGCGCAAGGGTGTATCGGAATACTCCAGGTCGATCTGCTTGGCGTAGTTCCACAGATGCTGGTTGACGTTGGACAAGCAGGACTCCATCTTTACCTGGATGGTGTCGGTGCTGACCGCCTCGTCGAGCAGCCCCTCCTGCAGCCGCAGTTCTTTCAGTCGCTCCTGCTGCTCACTGAGGTCCGGCATTTGCGGTATGTTTTCCATGTACAGGCTGATCCGGCCGAGCACCATGGCGCGTCGCGCCTCCATGTCCGAGGCCAGTTGCAGACGCTGGTTGCCCCGCTTGACCGCCGTCAGAAGGACGCGGTTGTCTTCCAGGCGGCGCCGCACATCCGCGAGCTTGGTCTCGACATCCTGGATGGCGGTCTCGATGCGTGGGGTCGCCGAATCCATCGCGCCACTGCGTTCGCCGATGTAGTCCTGGGCGGCCCGCAGGTCGCCGATGGACGGAACCTGCGAGGCTTCGGGCAGCCCTTGCAGACACAACGGGCAGGCATGTCCTGGCTGGTCATGCTCGAAGACGCTCACCGCTTGCAGGCGCGCTGTGTGTTCTCGCGCTTCCACCGAAAAGCCCTTGGAACTGCCTTCGAAGCTGCGGGCACGCTCAAGCGTGGACTGCAAGGTGCGCTGCTCCTGCACGAGTTCACTGCGCACCGTGGAAAGCCTGCGGAACTCGCCGTCGCCGTCAACCTCTGCCGCCGCGGAGGGCACCTGCCTGTTCTGAATCTGGCGGAGGGTGTCGAGCTTTTCCTGCCAGGGGGCGCTGTCAGGAAGCTCGCTCATGCCCACAGATTTGGCCTCTGCCAGCAGCGTGTCCGCGCGGCCCACGCCATCGCCTCGGATCGCGGCGGCTTCCGCAAGCCGGCGGTCGATCTGACGGATCTCGGCGCGAACGCGCTTGAGCTCCTGCTGATTGGCGACGTAGTCGTCGGTGACCGCGCCCAGGAAGTAGGGCAGGGTGTCCTTGATCGCTTGCGCTACGAATCGATCACTGGAGCCATGGAACAGGTGTTTGCGCTGCGCGATCTCATTCTGCGATTGGAAGCAGAAGGTGAGCGCATGGCTGATGGTGGCAGCCAGCGCGTCGCGGGTCTGCCCAGCCGGCGGTTCGTGCAGGTAGTCCGACAACCCGGTCCAGGAGGCCAGCAGCGAACGCAATCCTTCTCGGTTGGTCGTCTGACGCAGCGCCGATGCAGGAGGAATGTCGACCTCCGTGTCGGTTTGAATGTAGACCGCCTCGTTGGACTTGCCGTCCCCTGTCGGCAGCTGGCGCGCCACAAAGGCCTGACCACGCGGTGTCTGCAGCAGCAATGCAAACCAGTTCACATTGCGGCGGACCTTGCCCTCGGGCACGTCAATCTCCTTGGCCCCGAAGCAGTAGTCGATGATGCCCAGGATGGCCGACTTGCCCGTGCGGGAGTCTCCGGAAATGATGTTGACGCGGCCTGGTTCGAAGGGCACCACGCGGTGGCGTCCGTCGTGGCTATAGATCACCACTGCGCGAATCTGAATCATGCTTGAACTCCCAATAGCGCCAACACGGTTGGGGGCGCACCCGCTTTGCACAGCCAACGACCGACGAACACGGCCTGGCGCATGCAGTCCCTCACCTCAGTGCTCGATGCGCCCAGGTAGGTTTTGATCTTCTTGGCTTGCAATTCGCCGGCGTCAATCCAGCGGCCATCCAGCACGAGCATCTGGTGCTGCGCGCCGAACAGCAAGGCCTCGCGGACTGTCTGCCGCAACACGACCACGCCCTTGGCGACGGCCGATCGCTCCAGTGGGTGATCGTGTACCCAGGTGGCCAGCGAACTCGTGATCGTGCGGGGCAATTGCTCGCGCGTCTGGCCACGCAGGACGAGGCTCGCGCCCACGAATGCCAACTCAAACGGCAGCGCGGCTTGGCCTGTGCTGAGCGCCTTTGCCTCGGTGGTGTAGCCGCGCGCGAGATGCCACACCGCAACAGCGCAGAAGGCCGGGTTGAGCAGGTTGCGCTGCTCGATGGTGCGATCCTGCCAAGCCGTCATGCCGTCTTCCCCTGCGAGACCGCGTCAAGGACGGCCTTCAGCCTGCTTTTAAACTGTGGATGCCAGCCCACGCGCATGTCCTCTGCGAGCATGTGCAGCGAACCGCGGCACACCCAAGGGACATTAACACCCGAACGGATGGAGATTGGGGCGTCTTCTGCCCACTTCAGGAGGGCGCGCCCCGCCTGTGCCATTGCCGCATCGGTAGCGTCCGGGCCGAGCTCGTCGCAGACCTGGCCGTACTGCAGCTCCCATTCGGCCTGCAGGCGCTTGTCGTACTTGTCCAGATCGGCATCGAACATCAGGTCGTGGCGGGTCCAGGCAGAGCGTTGCCGGAAGGCCTGCAGATAGCTGGTGATCGCGTTGCGGATGCGCAGCTGGCTACCGCTGACCAGTTCGACCTGTTTGTAGAACGGGCGATCAGCGAACTCAGGCAGTTGTTCCAGCGCGACCATCAGCGCGTCGAGGTCTTCATCGATCGGCAGGGCGTCGGGTTTCAGTGATTCCTGGATGTCCGAGATCTGCGCGTCGATCTCGGCGCGAGGGATCCCGCCCTCCGGGTGCACCAGTTCATTCAGCACCCGCTTGAACCACCAACCTTCGAGCATCTGCACCGACAGCGCCTGATGGTTCAGCGAGACATGGTAGAGCTCGGACTGCAACTGCACTGTGATCTCTACGGCGTCGGGCTGCGACGGGATCACGTAGACCTGTGCCAGCAGGGCTTCGCGCTCAGCCTCATCCAGTGCGAGGTAGGCCTCGAAAGCCGGCTTGAGCTCGCTGTTGGTGGAACTAGTCGCTGCATGCTTGAGTCGCTTAGCGGCCTCAGCCACGTCGCGGTCGCGGCCGTCGATACCCAGGGCGGCACACGCGCTTCCGGGCGCGGCCGCAGCGGTGGTGATCAGGAAGCGCGCTGTGCCAAGCGGAATTTCACCGCTGGCCAGGCCCACCAGCCAGACGCGCAGCGTCTTCCATAGTTCAACGCTCAGGTCGGTCAGGGTCGCAGCCGCCTTCATCGAATGTTTGGCCTGCAGCACCGCCAGCGGTTCTCCGCCGACTTCGAAACTCACGTCGTCCAGTGTCTCCAGGCTGACAACGAAGTCGCTGGTACGGCTGCGCCGGATTGCCCACAGCAGGGCGAGCCGGACCTGGTACAGGTAGCCCACCATCGACGGTGCGGCGCCGAAGGTGGAGATGCTGGGCTGGATCATGGTGAAGCCTCCGGTCCTGAATTCGAGCTACGCCACTGCAATGCGCGGCACGCCGGCCTTGTCGAGCAATTCATAGAGCGGCGCGACCTTCGTTCGCTGGCCGCGCTCCGGCGAGTAGGTGAAGATCACCCGCTGCTTGGCGCGGGTGAATGCGACAAAGAATCCGGCCGTTGCGTCGACCGGGTCCTGGGTGTAGCTCCACCAGGCATCGTCATCGAGCCCGACGAAAATGACGGTGTGGTACTCCAGGCCTTTGCTCTTGTGTAGGGTCATGAGGGGGAGCGCGTTGGCGCCCTCATAGGCGTCCAGTGCGGCTCGCCAGTCCTGCGCTTGCGCGGCGCTAGCCAGCAGGTGCAGCACGACGCTGCTCTCCACCTCGGCGAACCAGTTTCCCTGGCCATAGGGCGCGTGCGCGGCGACCAGGGCATTGGGATCCAGGAACGTCAGCACCACCTGCACCATGGACCGGGCTTGCGCTTCGGTGGTTGGGGGCTGCGGATGTTGTCGGACAAAACCACTTGCGAAGCCATCCAGATCGCGGGCCAGCGCGCGCCGGGCTCGATCATCGGTGGGGTCAATCCCGCGCAACTCGGCCAACGCATGCTGAGCCTCGCTCCAGCTCGATCCGCCGCGTGCGGCGCAGGCCAGGCGCAGCATCACGAGCACCAACTCCGAAAGCGGCTCCGTCAGCAATTCCTGCAGCATCTGACTGCCGACATAAGCGGCTTCGTTGCGGACGGGGATGCCGGCTGCAGCAAAGGCGGGCGTCAGCACCTGGGCATAGTCCTCGGCCTTCTGCCGGACCAGCAGCACGAAATCGGTCGGCAGGAGGCCGTGCTCTCGCATTTGCGTTGCGACGTAGGCTGCGAGCGTGCTGGCCTCCACGCGTGTGCTGGTGAAGTCCCAGATGGAACAGCAGGCGTCTGAGATAGCTGCCTTGGCCTTGGACTCGGGGCGCGCTGCATTCGCGTCCAGTGCCTGCGCCAGCACGTGCTGAATGCGGACCAATTCGGGTGATGACCGGTAGTTGCTGAGCAGCGGGATGCGTTTCGCGCCGAAGGACCGCTCAAAGGCGGCGAATGGGTCATCCATAGCGAGCGCGAAGCGCATGATCTGCTGCTTGTTGTCGCCCACAGCCGTCATGATCGTCGGAGTGCCGAGGAAGATGGTCTGGACCAGGTCGAGCTGGGCCTGGGTGGTGTCTTGGAATTCATCCATGAACACATGCGAATAGGTCAGGGCCAGGGCATGGCCTACCGCTGTGTTGAAGCGGATCAAGAGCTCGGCCAGCCGGCTGAGCATGGGGAAGGACAGGTAGCTGCGGTCGGCGCTGCGCAACTGTTGATCCCAAAAGCGCTGACCTGCCCAGCGGCCGGCCGTGGTGGTGGGCCAGCCGGCTTCTGGCAGGGGTTCGTCCAGGACATGGCGCCGCTCGAACGCGGTGGCCGGGATGGTCTGAACGGCAGCGGCTTCGAACGGGTTGTCCTGCGCCAGCCCGGCACGTCGCAAGAAGTCGACCCAGTAGGCCTTCTTCGGGAACAGGATGCCGTAGTCTGCTGTCGGCCGCCAGCCGTCCGGCAGCGCTTGGCCGAAACGATCGACAAGGCTTTTGGCGAATGCGTCGAACGTCAGGGAGTCGAAGCGCCTCGCGTGATCCGCGTGGCAGCGCTGGCGCACGCGGCGGGACAGATTGCGCGCGGCGTCGCGCTTGAAGCTGATCGCCAGGATGCGCTGCGGGGCGGGGGAGGCGCCCGTCTGCAAGAGAAAGGCTGCCCGCTGCGCCAGCAACTCCGTTTTTCCCGCGCCCGGTCCGGCAAGCACCGAACAGTGCTCATTGGACCGCACCACAGTCAGCGCATTCGGCTCAAGGCTGTCGACGCCCACCGGCAGCCAGTCGGCCGAAGGGATGCGCCGCGGCGGCAAGGCCATGCTCACAGCTGCGACACCTGGGCGGCGATGTGCCGCAACACACGCTTGAGTACCGGAGGCATGCCGACACGCAACGCGGGCAAATCGATGTGCGTAAGGGCCCGCAGGTGAGTGGCGGGCTTGCTATGAGTCAGGAAGTGATAGCGATAGGCCGCCATGTGAGCGCCGAAAGGCTGCGCGTTGCCGGTGTAGCCGGCAAGGCCGGATCCCGACGTTCCCAGGACCACCCTGGCGGCGGCCTTGTTGGTCATGCGCGGTCCCGCCCCTTCGATGGTGGCTGCATATGCGGCCGGGAAGGCGTGCAGCATGGCCAGATCGAGATCCAAGGGCCAAGAGAAGAAGACCGACGACGAGTGCTGCAGAGAGTCGAGCCAGCTTTCGAGGTTCGCGCTGGCCCACGTATCCATCGTTGCCAGTTTCTCGTCGGTCAGGATCGAGTCGTCAGACAAGGCCAGGATCTGCTCCCGAGGGGTTCCCAGTGCAAGCAGTTGCTGCAGCGCGTTCTTGACGCGGCCATAACCACCGCCGTCGCGCCCCAGGTCCAGGTCGAGCAGAGTGGCATACGGAATGCCCAGTCCCTTCAACAGCCTCCAGAAGTGGTTCACATGGCGACCACCGAGCGGCACTATGGCCACAAAGGACGGATCGACCAGGAGGTCCAGGGCCTCGGCCAGCCTCGGCAGCACGATGCGCTCGGAGTCACCTTCGACCAGCAGAACGAAACGCGCGAAGTACAGCTCCGGGAAGGCCAGGAAGGCATTGCGGACGAACTTGATCGCCTCGACGCTGCCGGCGGGCATCGGGATGGGCTGGACGGTCGATGTTCCGCTGGCCGCATCGCGTCGGCAATAGCGCACATCCTCGGGTGGGATGCGCCCGAGCACCGAGGGCGCATGGCTGCTGACGAAGGCCTGCCCGGCACCGGTCTCCACGAGACTGCGGATTTGCTTCAGGATCCGCGAGAGGTAGTACGGAGTCACGTGGTTCTCCGGCTCCTCAACGGCGAAGAGGGTCAGGGCAGGCACGCTGAGTTCCTCGGATCTGAACCCCTCGATCCGGCCTGAGACCGCAGCCCGCTCCACATCGAACACGGCCGCCGCCAGCGCAAAATAGAAGAGGGACTGCTGCCCGTCGCTCAAGGCCTCCAGCCCACGGTCCTGGCCTGCCGGGCCGCGCTTGAACATTACTCCGATGCGTGCGATGACTTCCTCGAAGCGTCGGCTCGTCAAGCTGAGCTCCGGCGCGCAGTCGATGTCGCCCTCGTGCAGGGCGTCCCAACGCTGGGACAGCGACTGGCTGATCGCTTGGATGGCCTTCTCGCCGCCAAACGCGGTCATCAGCTGTTCCGTGGCAGCGTTGACCGCAGACTGCGTCCCTGCTGACCACTCGATCGCCCTGAGCAGACGCGCGGCTAGAGCCCCTGTCGTGGCGCGGATCTGCGTGGCTGCATCTCGGCTAGCCGGTGTGTAGAACAGTTGGATCAAGCCACGGTCAGCGGGCGCCACGGGGAAAGCCTGGTCGTCGCGGACGATCGGCTCGGCAGTCCCGATCCAGCTCAGTTCTTGGCTGACAGTACCTTCGGCCGTACCGTCATCATCCCAGCGAGCGCGCAGCCGCAACCGGCACAGCGGACTACCACCGGGCCGCTCCACCCGTACATGACGGAATACGGGCGCCACAGTTGTCGCGGTAGCGCTACCGTCCGCCAGCTCCGGCAAACTCAGCTGCACATCGATGGTCAGCGCCCGCGATTTGGGGCGCTCGGTCTCGGTGGGTGGCACATGGAAGTCAGAGAGGACGACCGTGCGGAGTGCCCGGGTTACCCCGAACAGGCGCATGAGGGCTTGGAGTGCCGCAGTCTTGCCGGAAGCATTGGCACCGACGAACCCAGTCAGGCCTGGGCTGAGATGAATGACCGTCGGGACTGGGCCATAGCACCGGAATCCGGTGATGGTGACACTTTCGATATGCATTGGCACCGCTCCCTGGTGGATATTTATTGTTCATGCGCGCCAGATCTACCGTCGACATCGCAATGCACCTACCGGCGCAAATCAATGTTAGCAAGTAAATGCGCGCGTTCGCCTGGGCGCAATCAGATCTGGCGTACCCAGCGATCGCAAAGCGATAGAAACCGGACGTAGGCCCCACCGACATGAAGGACCGCAACCGCTGCGTTGCGGAATCCAGACCTCAAGTTTGAACTTCGGCTTTGCTCACATTGCTGCCGCTTAGTCTGGGGGGCTATGTGACCGAATCTGGCCTAAAGTGGTGTCCCAGTTGATCTGCGCGACTGGCAGCAAAAGCTGTGATGCCAACCTCCACCGACAGACTCAACGGCCTGTTTTGGGCGCCGTGCTTTCGATTCGATGCGAGGTGGATTACAGGGCGCGCGAGCAATCGTCAGGGAGTATTCGACGAGTAAACCGCATAGCGCTAGACTGGGCCCATCGGCAACAGCCGGTCGCGGGCTTTAAGCACTACTTGGCGCCGCGTCAACAACGCCTAAAGGTCGCCTGCCGAGCTGCTCCCCGCCTCGCTGCCGACTTCATATCGGCACGCGGGGGTGGAGAAAATGAGATGCAGGCCATCATCCAAGCAACATCTGCCTTTGAACTGAGGGCGGAACTCACCAAGACGCCATTCGGGCATAGCCTTCGACTGATCAGCTATGTGCCAACGGCGCGGCGTCCTGAACAGCAGGTGAAGTTCCAGGGCCTGTTTACAGCCGCGCAGCTGCGCGACTTGCGGGACCTGATCAACAGGGAGCTTGCCACATGAGCTGTGAACAAGATCTGATGTCGACAACGTGCATCCCTCCGGACCTGGTCCTCGCCTACCGGCAGACCGACTTTCACGTCTATGGTGATCAACCGACCGTACTCAGGGTCGACTTGGTCAACGACGTTTTGCTAGCCATCCATCGTTCGCATGGAGCCAGCGGCAGTGCCTTCATCACCGCCTTCAACCCATATAGCCGGGCGCTGAGCGAGCAAGAGAATGTGCAACGCCAGGCCGCACTTGCGCAGGAACTGCAAGAGCGGGGCGTTCATTTCGTCGAGGGCTGCGGGCAGCATGCGTCGAACCAATGGCCTGGCGAACCCAGCTACCTCGTCATCGGGCTTTCTCTGGAAGATGCCCAGGCGCTCGGCCAACGCCTGGAGCAGAACGCGATTCTCTGGAGCGGTGCCGATGCAGTGCCGAAACTGGTCCTCTTGCGTTGATTGCCGCATGAACGCCAAAACTGTTCATTCCGGGCCAGCTCATTCGCTGGGCGATCAGATTTTGGATTTCTATCTAGGCCAGGATCCGGGCGCCTTTCTGGCCTGCGCCGACGGGCTAGCTTCGCAGTTCGTCGCGCCCGGTGGCGGGCCAGCGGCGACAGGAATCTGCGGCCAAGTGCTTGAGATTCTTAGCGAGCACCCGTGGGTAGGTCAGTTTTCTGAACTGTGTGAGCTGCCCTCGGGCCGCAGCATCACGCATCGTTTTCCCCAGGCCACCGGCTGGGGATGGCAGGCTCAGTTGCAGCACTATCGTTCCCGCTTTGGTGAGCCTCCAGCCTGGGTTGCATGGCTGCACCCATCACACCGCAGGGCGCTGTGTCGCCTTGCGCTGCAAACTGGCTTCAAACTGCGCACGCGCGTCTCTGCGAGTCGCGGAAGTTGATGCGCCGTCATGTGAAATCAATTGAGCTGTTCGATCTCCCGCACCTGCCTTTTCTCATGCCTCGGACCTCATGCCTCGGAGTGCAGATTGACTAAACATACTTGCCGCTGAAGGGAAAGAGGGCCGCCTCAAGCCGCTAGTCGCGCTGGACCTTGCAATGTTCAGGATGGCGAGCGCACGTTTGGCCGAATAGGCTGATGGCTTGGCATATGTTTCTTACTCTTGATCCCCCGAATCAGGCTGGCTCGTCGATGTAGGCGGTGCCAGGGTGTTGTCGGCTGCGGGTCTAGCATGCAAGTAGTTCAGCACTAAAACTCAACTGAGCCCGGAAATTCCGGGCGAACTTTGATTCGAGCATGGCCATCCAAAAGAGCACAACCTCACCGCGACCGGCCGAGGCTTCGACTACTTCACAGAGTCCGAAGCCCGCCCGCTCTTTCGCTTCAAACCGCCTGAGTCCGTCCGAGATCGAGTCGCTGAGGCAGCACTTCAAGGAAGTGGATCGCCAGGTGCAGGAGATCTTGGCGTCTCGGAAGAAATAACCGGCATTGACAGTAGCCTTGCCGTGCACCCACGCACTTGGACAGCGCCCTGAGCCTTTACCGAAGCTCTGGCCAGCTGTTCCCAGCCAAGCACGTCACTGCTGGCGGGCGATGTCGGCCAGCCCTGAAGCGACGGACAAAACTTCCTGCCGTGCCATAACTGGCAGCACATGCACCGCACAGAGAATTTCTGCGACCAAATCGTCCGAGGTGTAAAAGTAGGCCGCCGGCATATTGAGTGTGGAGGCCACGCGCTCGATGAGTTCGAGCGCGGGCACCCTCGCGCCAGTCTCGTATCGATTCATCCGAGCGCTGGCTGACTCCGCTTCGAGGCCGATTTCAAGGCCGAGTCTTTCCTGAGACAGCCCGGCGCGTAGCCGCGCAGCCTTCAGCCGCCTCCCAATGACCGACATGCAAATACCTCGCCCAAAGGCGAGGATCGTTCCTATAAGACCACCTCGATGTACTACCGTTTTGGTAGCATGACCTCATATCTGCACACACGACACATCACGTCGAAACATCCGAGCACATGAGCAACATCAATCTGGGCCGCGTTACGGCCTACATGCCGCCGCAGCAAGCAGCCATCGTCCATGCCTTGGTGCGCATTTGCAGGCGGTCCGTCGGAGACATTGCTCGCACGCTGCTCCAGCGTGATGCCGGCGCTGGTCAGGAGGCTTCACTGAACGAAATCAAGGCGGCCATGGCCAAGCTCGACGATGCCGTGGTCAATGAGATCACTGGGACGCTTCCTTTGACTGGGGGCCGCGCACGCATTGCGACCCGCATTTCACAGGAGGATTTCGAGTGGTTGGAGGCCGCTGCGGCGGCCGACAGGAGGTCGCTGTCCGAGATGGCGGGGACCTTGATCGTTGAGCGGCTGGAACTGCTGCGTCGCGCCGCACTCAATGGGGCCGCCAGCACTGCGCAAAAGAGCGCTAAGGGAGCGTCCACGTCGCGGGCCCGCACGGCTCCGCGCGTCGCCGGGAAGATGGGGCAAGAGTCAGGATTGAGCAGCGAGGCCCTGCGCATCGCCGCAGCCATCGACTCGGTCGCCAACGACAAGTACCGAGCCGCGATGGTCATGGCTATTGATCACATGGTCGTCTGCGGCAGGCTGCTGGGCGAATAGCCGCTAGGGAGCTGGTTGCAGGATGCCTTGCCGGGTGCAACTTTTTGCAACCTTGCCTGCAACCGAGCGCGCCGGCTGTAGCGAGGACTTCTTGGGCGATCTGGCCGGAGGCCGATAGCGGCGCGGCTGATCTTGGCTTCTGTCATCGCCATTCTTCTTTGCGGCGGGTACGGAAGCGCCGGAGTGCGCGGTCTTCGGCGGCGGCTGGCCAGCCACTTCGCCCATGTCGATGTCGTGCGCGAAGGGGACAGGGTCCCTGTGGATCGCATCGCGGATCGAGGGCCAGGTCTCGTCGCGCAAAAGTGGACTGTGCCGTTCGTGCAGCCGCCGGATGACGGCAGCCGCGAGGTATTCCTTCTCCTTGGTGGACAAGCGACCTGCCAGCATGGTTAGGCCGTACTTGGCGGCCACCTCGTCTCCGAACTGCTGGTGCAGGCGGAACAGGTCTGCCAGGCCACCGAGGGCCTTACTTCCGCTCAACTTGCCATTGATGAGCGGCATGACGAGGACATGCAGGTGTCGCTTCGCCTCGTCGTAGTGGATGTCGGCGCTCAGTATGTTGCCCTCGCCTCCATAGCGACGGCCAAGCCATGCGGTAGCGTCAGCGAAGAACTGGCGCAGCTCGGTGTGGTGTCGAGTGGGCAGGCTGATGACGAACTCGATGCACAGGATTGCATTCTTTCGGGGAACGACGCCGGCGGCCTCAAGCCATGCCCGCGCGTATGCCGTTACTTCGCTAGCAGCGGCCGTGCCCGTCAGGTGCGCGTTCAGATGCGCAAGGTCCGGATCGATACGACGTCGCCGGCCATCCTTCTCCGGGATCTGGCGGCGGTTGTGCTTGATCGCGTACAGCAGCCTTGCGGTGCCGCTGATGGTCTTGGCTTTGAGGAAAACGCTACTCACGCGCAGGTCACTCCGGCGATCAGGCTGCGGATCAAGTCGACGGACCAGACCAAGCGGCCGTTGATCCTGGATGGCCGGAGTGGGCCGTTGTCCTTGCATGCCCAAAGGCGTAGCGTCTGCGGCGACCTGTTGAGGTGGTACGCGGCCTCGTCCGTCGGCAGCGCGGAGCGGGCTTCTTGGTCGAGCGGGGTGATGAGCGGTCTTGTCTTTTGCGCCATTGATTTGTTTGACACGGGGCATTGGGCCCGTGTTGAACAGTAATGTGCCGGGTTCCATTTTTTGTGGGGACTCTTGCGAATCGCATCAAAGCGAGATGCCGGCCGCAAGAGTCCCGGCAATTGCAAAATCAGCGATGTGCTTCTGCGCGCGGGAAGTTCAGCTGCAATGCCTCGTTGGGCGGCGCATCGTTCAGTGCGCCGCTGGGCCTGCTTCGCAACCTCGATACAGAGCATAGGGAATTGCGCGGAAAGCCATCGATGGTCGCGCCGGAAAGCGGCGCGTCGAGCGCCGGCAGCGTCAATCCAACCGAGCTACGCGCAAAGTGCGCGTTGGCGAAAATGCGCGTGTTGCTTCGTTCTTGGCGGCCTGACCGTGGTTGCCGAAGCCCTGGCTCGGGATTCGCCAAATGGTCTTACATCCGCCCTTACATCGTGCGACGAAGCCAGAAAGCAAAAAGCCACCGCTAGGGTGGCTTTTGCGTCTAAGTACTTGATGTACATAGACTTTATTTGGTGGCGCTTCAGGGATTCGAACCCCGGACCTGCGGATTATGATTCCGTCGCTCTAACCGGCTGAGCTAAAGCGCCTCAAGCCCTCTACTATAGCATCGGTTTTTCCGGCCGTGCAAGACTTCTTTGAAAAAATCTCAGGAAATTTGAATTCGACGGGGCGATGAGCCCGTGGATGCGAGTTGCCGCGCGTGGTTCCGGCAGGTCCGCCCATGTCAAGGCTTGGGTTGCAGCGCGACCCGCACCGCTGCCAGGTCCCAGGCCGCGTGGCCGACGGTTTTGAAGAGCAGGGGCGCACGAATCAGGTCGGGATGACGCAGCGCTTCGGCCAGGCTGTGCACGCGGGTCCAGTCGATGCCGGCTTGCAGCAGGTCGCCGGCTTCATGGCGGGCGCCGTCGAGGTCGTCGACCCAGACCTGGCGGCGGCGCACTTCGCTGGCCGGCAGCTCGGCCATCTGTGGCGTGAAGCTGCCGATGCCGACGATCAAGGTGGGGTCGGCCACATGCGCGGGCAGCACGGCGCTGAGGCTGGTGGTGGCGGCCACGGTGACCTCGCAGTCTTCCAGCGCTTGATCCAGAGCCATGCCGCGCAAGCCGCTCAGGCCTTCTTTGCTCAGCTGCGCGGCGAAGGCTTCGCCCTGGCCGCGGTTGCGGCCCACACATCGCAGCTGCACGCCGGGCCAGCGCTGGCTCATGGCCCAGGCGTGGCTGCGTGCCTGCTCGCCGGTGCCGACCAGGGTCAACACCGCGGGTGGGCGCTGCAGCAGGGTTTCGATGCCGAGCAGGGTGACGGCTGCGGTGCGGCGCGCCGTGACCACCGAGCCGTCCATCACCAGCAGTGGTTCGCCGTGGCTGGCGCTGCTGACCAGCAGGCGACCCTGGATGGTGGGCTGGCCGAGGGCGCGGTTGGCGGGGGTGACGGCGACCAGCTTGGTGATGGCGTACTGCGCATCGGTGCAGGGCATGGCCAGATAGCTGCCGCCCTCGGGCAGGGGCAAGACGGAGCGGGTGGCCGCATGGATGGTGCCGGCGCGCAAATCTCGCATGGCCTGGGCCACGGCTGGAATCAGGCGGTCGAAGGGCAGCAGGCCGGCCGTGGCCTGGGCGTCAAGAATGTCCATCGTTGCGTGGGCCGGACGGGGTCGCCGACGGCCTGAAGCGAAGCGGGCTTTGAGTATCCACCGCCGAGGCGGCTCTGGGTGTCGCCGGGCTGCCCAGGGGGCGCCGTTTATGATTCGGGCGCGATCGCATGCGTGGGTGTCGAGCTGAACCCGGCGCTGCGATCCGGAACCCCGATGACAAGGTTGAGCGACGCGCCGGCACCGCCGGCCCGCTTGCCCGCCGACGCTGCCCCGGCTTCGCGATGACGAAGTTGCCGCAGTGCCGCAGCCAAGAGTGCCCATGTTCAGCTTCTTCAAGAAAAAGTTCTCCAGCAGCCCGGCGCCCGAGCCCGTACCGGCGCCCGCGGTGGCCAGCGTCGATCTGCCCCAGGCGCCGCCTGAGGCTGTTGTCGCCGCAGTGCCGGTGGCTCCGGCTCCTGTGGCCGCGCCCGCGCAGGCCGCGGTGCTGAGCGCCGAGCCTGTGACGGTCAGCGCGCCCGCCATGCCTGTGGCACCGATCGCGCCGGTGCCTGCCCCGGCACCCGAGCCCCGTCGCAGCTGGATCGACAAGCTGCGCCAAGGCCTGCGCAAGACCGGTTCCAGCATCGCCCAGGTCTTCACTGGCACCCAGATCGACGATGCCCTGTACGAAGAGCTGGAAGAGGCGCTGCTGATGGCCGACACCGGCGTCAAGGCGACCGAGTATTTGTTGACGGACCTGAAGCGCCGCGTCAAGGAAGCCAAGGCGACCGACCCTCAGGCGGTGCGTGGCCTGCTGGTCGAAGCTTTGGCCGAACTGCTCAAGCCCCTGGAGAAGAGCCTGGCCGTGGGCCAGCACAGCCCGACGGTGATGATGGTGGTGGGCGTCAACGGCGCCGGCAAGACCACCAGCATCGGCAAGCTGACCCGCCATCTGGCCGAGGCCGACCAGAAAGTGCTGCTGGCCGCGGCCGACACCTTCCGCGCGGCGGCGCGCGAGCAGCTGTCCGTTTGGGCCGACCGCACCCAGGTGCAGATCATCAGCCAGGAGGGCGGTGACCCGGCCTCGGTCACATTTGATGCGGTCAGCGCCGGCCGCGCGCGCGGCTGCGATGTGGTGCTGGCCGACACGGCCGGCCGCCTGCCGACGCAGCTGCATCTGATGGAAGAGCTGAAGAAGATCAAACGCGTGATCACCAAGGCGCAGGCCGACGCGCCGCACGAGGTGTTGTTGGTGGTGGACGGCAACACCGGCCAGAACGCGCTCAGCCAGGTCAAGTCCTTCGATGACGCGCTGGGCCTGACCGGTTTGATCGTCACCAAGCTCGACGGCACGGCCAAGGGTGGCGTGCTGGCAGCCATCGCCCGCGAGCGGGCCATACCGGTCTACTTCATCGGCGTGGGCGAGAAGCTGGAAGACTTGCAGACCTTCAATGCGCGCGAGTTTGCGCAGGCCTTGCTGGAGTGAGTGGTGAGCCGTGAATCGGTGAACGGCTCGGCCTGGGCGCTATGAAAAAAAGCCACCGGATTGCGGTGGCTTTTTTGTGGGCGAGCGGGGAGCGCTCGAGTGCGCGGCTTCAGCCGCCCAGGCCACCCATGCCGCCGCCGCCCATCATGCCCTTCATGGCTTTCATGCCGCCCATCTTCTTCATCATCTTCATCAGGCCGCCGCCGCTCATCTTTTTCATCATGCCCTGCATCTGGTCGAACTGATTGAGCAGGCGGTTGACGTCCTGGATCTGCACGCCGGCGCCGGCGGCAATGCGGCGCTTGCGGCTGGCCTTGCTCTTGCCGTCCATCAGCAAGTTGGGCTGACGGCGTTCCTTGGCCGTCATGGCGTTGAGGATGCCTTCCATGCGCTTCATATCGCGCTCGGCGCGGTCCATGTCTTGCGGGCCGGCTTTGGCAGTCATCTGGGTGGGCAGCTTGTCCATCAGGCCGGAGAGGCCGCCCATCTTCTTCATCTGCGAGATCTGTGCCAGGAAGTCGTTGAGGTCAAAGCCGCTGCCGGTCTTGAGCTTGTCGGCCAGCTTCTGTGCGGCGGCCACGTCCACGCCCTTGGTCACTTCCTCGACCAGGGCGACGATGTCGCCCATGCCCAGCACGCGGCCGGCATGACGCTCGGCGTCGAAGACCTCCAGGCCGTCGAGCTTCTCTGACGTACCCGCGAACTTGATCGGTGCGCCGGTGATCTGGCGCACCGACAGGGCGGCACCGCCGCGCGAGTCGCCGTCCAGCTTGGTCAAGATCACGCCGGTCAGGGGCAGGGCTTCCTTGAAGGCCTTGGCCGTGTTGATCGCGTCCTGGCCCTGCATGGCATCGACCACGAACAGGGTTTCGACCGGGTTCAGCACCGCGTGCAGATCGCGGATCTCGGCCATCAGCGCTTCGTCGATGGCCAGGCGGCCGGCGGTGTCGACCAGCAGCACATCGAAGTAATGCTTCTTGGCGTAGTCAATAGCCGCCAGGGCGATGTCGTGCGGCTTTTGATCGGGGCTGGAGGCGAACCATTCAGCGCCGGCCTGGCCGGTGACCGTTTTGAGCTGCTCGATGGCGGCCGGGCGGTAGACGTCGGCGGAGACGGTCAGCACCTTCTTCTTGCGCTTCTCGATCAGGTGCTTGGCCAGCTTGCCGGTGGTGGTGGTCTTGCCGGCGCCTTGCAGGCCGGCCATCAGGATGACGGCGGGCGGCTGGGCGGCCAGATTGATGTCGGAAATGCCCTCGCCCATGGTGGCGGCGAGTTCCTTGTGGACGATGGACACCAGCACCTGGCCGGGGTTGAGCGAGCCCACCACCTCGGCGCCCAGGGCTTTTTCCTTGACCCGGGCAATGAAGTCGCGCACGACGGGCAGGGCCACGTCGGCTTCCAGCAGGGCCATGCGCACTTCGCGCAGCATCTCCTGAACATTGCTTTCGGTGATGCGGGCTTGGCCACGCATCGTTTTCACGAGCTGGCTCAGGCGGTCGGTCAGATTGGAGGCCATCGGGGGTGGCGCCGGACCGGAGGGGCGGCGCGCAAAAGTACACTGTGGCGATGATTTTATCGTTCGTCTCTGCCGAGGCCGCCCAAGCCCTGCTGACCGGCTTCAGCGTACTGGCCGTGGCCGCCTATGCCTGGGCCGCCTGGCGCAGCGAAACTCGCCCCGCTGAGGGAGGTGGCCCGGCTGCAGAGCGGCCCGCCTGGCCCGTGCATCTGGGCCTCTTGTTGCCCTTCGCGGCCCATTTCTTGGCCTTGTTGGTGGACATCTCGGGCCTGGGCCTGGCGCAGGCCGGCGCGCGCTTCGGTTTTGCGCCGGCGCTGTCGATGACGGCCTGGCTGGTGCTGGCGGTCTACTTGGTGGAAAGCCGCCTGCTGCCGCTGCCGGGTGCGCGCCGGGTGCTGGCGCTGATGGCCCTGGTGACCGTGCTGCTGGCACTCGTGTTTCCGGGCGAGAGCCGGCCGCAAGCCGCCTCGCCTTGGGCGCCCTTGCATTGGGTGCTGGGCCTGGCTTCTTATGGCTTATTCGGTGTGGCGGTGCTGCACGCGGTCCTCTTGAACCGGGCCGAGCGCCAGATGCGCCAGGTCGGTTCGGGCACGGTCGGCCGTGCGCGGTCAGCCAGCCCCGGTCTGCCGCTGCTGCGCCTGGAGCGGCTCACCTTTCAGTTTGTTGGCGCGGGTGTGACCATGCTGTCCCTCGCTTTGCTGCTGGGCTGGTGGTTCACGCCGCAGTGGCGCTGGGATCACAAGAATCTTTTCGCCGTGCTGGGTTGGGTGGTTTTGACCGGCTTGCTGACTGGGCGCCGCATCTTTGGCTGGCGCGGCCGCCGCGCCACCCGCTGGCTCTACTTCGGCGCGCTGCTCTTGCTGCTGTCCTATGCGGGTTCGCGCTTTGTGCTGGAAGTTGTTTTGCAGCGCCCGCCGCTGTGATGGATTGCTGAGCCTGCCATGAAATACCTGATCTTGATCGGCCTGCTGGCCTTGTTGTTCTTTGTGCTGGGTTTCAAGCGCGCGCGGCCGCCGCAGCCGCCTGCCGCCAGCAAAGCGCGTGATTCAGCGCCCCAGGACATGCTCAGCTGTGCGCATTGCGGCCTGCATCTGCCGCGTGATGAAGCGCTGCCGGGGCAGGGCGGGGTGTTCTGCAGCGCCGCGCATCGCGCCAGCTATGAGGTGGAGCATGGCGGCGGGCGATGAACAAGGCTGAGCCGGCCCAGTCCTGGTTCGGGCCGGGCAGTGAGGCCACGGCCGCTGCAGCCGAAGGCGATGCCGACACGGAGTCGCGCTTCGGTGGCCTGGGCAGCGCCAGCGGCTTCAGCGCGTCAGGCTTCGACGAACTGCAGGCCGAGGCTGCGAGCGCGCCAGCCGGTGATTCGCCGGATTTCTTTTTTCAGCAGGGGCGCCGTCTGGCACAGGCCGGTGGCAATGCCTTCGGGCGTCTGTACCGGGCCTTTCTCGCCGCTCGCGCGGCCCTGGGCCTGGTCCTGGTGGCCACGCAGGTGATCGCCGGTTTCCTGGGCTCGCCGCCGCCGCGCTGGACCTTGGGCCTGTGCTTGCTCTATGCCGCCGAGGCGCTGGCGCTCTGGCTCTTGCCGCGCCTGCAGCGCGGGGCCACGGCGCGCAGCCTCGCGCGCGTGTCCAGCCCGCAGTGGTGGGCCAGCATCGGCCTCGACCTCGGCTTGTTCGGCTTGCTGCATGCCTTCGATCGCTTGGCCGGCGTCAATTACGGGGCGCTCTTTGTGCTGCCGGTGCTGATGGCCGGTGTCTTGACGCCGCGCCTGCTCGCTCTGGCCACGGCCGCGGTGGCGGCCTTGCTGATGCTGGCCGTGTCGGGTTGGGCGGTGCTGGAGGGCGCCGATGTCGGCCTGCGCATGACGCAGGCGGGCCTGGTTGGCAGCGGCTTTTTTGTCGTCAGCCTGCTGGCCAGCGAGTTGGCCAGCCGCTTGGCGCGCGAAGAACGGGCAGCGCGCGGCAGCATGGAGTTGGCGCGCCAGCAGGCGCAGCTGAACCGCCTGGTGATCGACGAAATGCAAGAGGGTGTGCTGGTGGTGGACCGGCGCGGCCGGGTGCGGGCGGCCAACCCGGCGGCCCGCATTCTCTTGGCCGATGCGGCGCCGCTGGCGTCGCAGGGGGTGCCAGGCGCGCCGGCCATGGTGCGCAAGGCGCCGTTCCAGCTGCGCGGCGTGCCGGCCTGGCAGCCGCTCGAGGCCGCCGTGGAGCAGGCC
Organism: Paucibacter sp. DJ2R-2; assembly: GCF_025717675.1. Taxonomy (GTDB): domain Bacteria; phylum Pseudomonadota; class Gammaproteobacteria; order Burkholderiales; family Burkholderiaceae_C; genus Paucibacter_A. The sequence continues at coordinate 104,408 of NZ_JAJIRT010000001.1, read as the reverse complement.
TTCACGGCCGGCAACTGGCCCGAGCTCGGGCGCGATATCAGCCTGAGCTTTGCCAGTGGCTGGCAACGCAGCCTGCGCCTGCGCATGCGTTTCACGCGTCGCCGCGAGCCCAACACCACGGAAGATTTGTGCGTGCTGCTGATCGAGGACAACCGCCAGGTCCAGGCGCGCAGCCAGCAGGAAAAACTGGCCGCCATGGGCCGGGTCTCGGCCGGCATTGCGCATGAGATTCGCAACCCGCTGGCCGCCATCGACCAGGCCAATGCCTTGCTGGCCGAGGACCTGGCCGAGCCGCGCGCCCAGCAGCTCACGCGCATGGTGGCGTCCAATGTGCAGCGCCTCAAGCGCATCGTCGAGGACGTGCTCGAAGTGGCGCCGGGCGCGGTGCCCACGCCGGTGCCGGTCGATGCCAGCACCCTGGTCAACGAAACCTGTCTCGATTGGGCGCGGACCAATCAGCTCGCACCGGGGCCGCTGGATCCGCTCAGCTGCATCGTGCCTTTGCAGCCGCTGATCGTCAGTTTCGACCCCGAGCATCTGCGCCGCGTGCTGGTCAATCTGCTGGACAACGCCTTGCGCCATGCCGACCCGGGGCCCGCCTCGGTCCAGGTGCATCTGGACAGCGAAGCGTCCGCGGCCGGCCCGGGCTGGGCACGGTTGCTCATCTTCAATGCCGGTCGCCCGATCGCGCCCGAGGTCGAGCGCCACTTGTTCGAACCCTTCTTTTCGACCCGCAGCCGGGGTTCGGGCCTGGGCTTGTACATTTGCCGGGAGCTGTGCGAGCGCTACGGCGCCCGCATCGATTACCAGCGCCGCCATGACGAAGCGCTGCCCGGCAACGAGTTCGTGCTGCGCCTGCGCTTGATGCCAGCCAGCAGCCCCGCCAACCTGATCTGAGACACCCATGAGCAGCAGCAGTCAACCTGCCGCCATCGGCCCCACGCACCGGCTGCTGGTGGTCGATGACGAACCCGATTTGCGCACGCTCTATGAGCTGACGCTTTTGCGCGAAGGCTATGAGCTGGAGACCGCCGGCACCGTGGCCGATGCACTGGCGCGCCTGCAAGCCCAGAGCTACAGCGCCGTCATCACCGACATGCGCCTGCCCGATGGCAGCGGCCTGGACCTGCTGCATTGGTTGGAGCAGCAGGGGCGGGGCGAGAAGACGCTGGTGATCACGGCCTATGGCTCGGCCGAGAACGCCGTCGAGGCGCTCAAGGCCGGGGCTTATGACTACCTGACCAAGCCGGTGGACCTGCGCCAGTTCCGCCTGGTGGTGGCTTCCGCTCTGGGGCGTGTGGCCGCGGTGAGCGCGGTCCAGGCTGCGCCAGCTGCAGCGGCGCCGTCTCCCGTGCTGCCATCGGCGCCGGCCGCCGTCGCGTCGGCTGCACCCGCACTGTTGCCGACCAAGGCTGCCGCCGCACCGCGCCGCGCGGCCCCGGCCGGCTCGGCTCTGGACCGACTGGCCGGCCAGTCAGCGGCCATGCAAGAGGTGCGGGCCTTGATCGACAAGGTCTCCCGCAGCATGGCGCCGGTGCTCTTGCAGGGCGAGTCCGGCACCGGCAAGGAGCTGGTGGCCCGCGCCATCCACGACAGCGGCGTACGCGCGCGCCAGCGCTTTGTGGCGGTCAACTGCGGCGCCATTCCCGAGCAGCTGCTGGAGGCCGAGTTCTTCGGTTACCGCAAGGGCGCTTTTACCGGCGCGCATGAAGACCGCGAGGGCTTTTTCCAAGCGGCCGATGGCGGCACCCTGTTTCTTGACGAAATCGGTGATCTGCCCCTGGCCATGCAGAGCAAGCTTTTGCGCTCCATCCAGGAGCGCTCGGTGCGTCCTGTGGGGGCCGTGGTGGAGGCGCCGGTCAATGTGCGCATCCTCAGTGCCACTCACAAGGATTTGGGTGCCGAGGTGGCGGCCGGGCGTTTCCGCCAGGACTTGTTCTACCGCCTCAATGTGATCCAGCTGCGCGTGCCGCCGCTGCGCGAACGCATCGAGGATGTGGCGCAGATCGGCGAACAGGTGTTGACGCGCATTGCCCACGACGCCGGTGTCTCGCCGGTGCCGCGCCTGACTGCGGATGCACTGGACCTGCTCGCCCGCTATGCCTTTCCCGGCAATGTGCGCGAACTCGAGAACCTCCTGCATCGGGCGCTGGCTCTGTCGGGTGGGGAGTGGATCTCGGCCAGCGATCTGGGCTTGCCCGATGCGGTGCTCGATGATTCCCAACTGGCAGCCTTGGATGCTCTGGATGAGACCTTGGGCGCTGCGCCGGCTGCACTCGGTGCGGCCGAGTCCGCCTCAGACTTGGCGACTGCGGAACTGCCCGCCGACCTGGCCCTCTACCTCGACGAAGTGGAGCGCGACATCCTCTTGCGCGCGCTGGCCCGCCACCGCTTCAACCGCACGGCGGCAGGCGCCTCCCTGGGCTTGAGCCTGCGCCAGATCCGCTATCGCATGGCGCGCCTGGGCATCACGGCGGGCGAGTGATTCGGAGAGTCAGGGTCTGAGGCCGGACGGCCGCAGCCAGGCAAGGTAAAAAAACGTAAGCGTGGCAGCCTGCTTGGCGTGGCGCTGAGGGCTGCGGACCCAAGCGCTACGCCGAGCTGAGCGCCAGCTAGCGCCTTTGCGCGCGAATTGATCGCTGATGCTGCCTCTGGCACCGCCAGGATTGGCGCGGCTTGGCGCTCGATTCGGGCTGCCAAGCCAAGCGCCATGCGGGTCTGCGCGCCCATGGCCCCTGGGCATCGGGGTCGGCGCGCGACGAGGCCTCGCGGGGGCGGGTACGGCCCTTGATTGCGTGTCGGCAAAGACACCATCGCATAGCCACTTCGCACCGGCCCGTCAACGGGATAGATACGCTATTGGTAGTGCTTGAGGGGCTTCTCGCCCCCAGATATAGTGTCCGTCATGGTATCCTTCACGCTTGGCTGCGGTGCTCTGAATCGCCTGCTTGTTGCCCTCGGGCAGCTCGGGTGGGCGCAGAAACCCCGGTTCGCCGTCGAGGCTTCGGTGGCTGCTCAAGGTCTGGTTCAGGCCTTGCGGCAGCCAAGCAGGAGCAGGCGCCACCCGCTATGGATCGCGGGCTTCGGCGTCATCCTCGCAGCGTTCGGCCGACGGGCATCCTTGCTTTGCAGGGCAGCTGCCTCGGCCCTCAGCCAACAACAACCATTGCCAGACCCGATGCGGTCCGGCGTGTCTGCACGGAGCTTCACGGCTCCCGCTGCACGCCGCCGCATCGCCATGTATTTTTGAATCAAACGTGACACCCCAAGGAAGATCCATGCAGACACAAGCCGCTCCCGCTGTGAACCCGGCCCCCGAAGGCGCCAGCCGCCTGGCCTCGTCGACACTGAGTCTGGCCGCCCAGTCGGCCTTCCAGGCTTACCAGATCCTGCGCCGCAACGGCGCGGTGGTGGCCTTCGAGCCGAGCAAGATCGCCGTGGCCCTGATGAAGGCCTTCCTGGCCGTGCATGGCACGACCGGCGCGGCCTCGGCCAGCGTGCGTGAGACGGTGGACGGCCTGACCGAAGCGGTGGTGCGTGCCCTGTTGCGCTCGCGTCCGAGCGGCGGCACCTTCCACATCGAAGACATCCAGGACCAGGTGGAACTGGGCCTGATGCGCGGCGGCCATCATGAAGTGGCGCGTGCCTATGTGCTGTACCGCGAGCGCCGCTTCCAGGAGCGCCAGCGCCAGGGCGTGGTCGACACACCGCCGGCCGAGAACACCTTGACCGTGATCGACAACGGCCAGCGCGTGCCGCTGGACCTGCCGCATCTGCAAAGCCTGATCGTGTCCGCCTGCGCCAATCTGGGCGCTGACGTGAAGCCCGAGCCCATCCTGGCCGAGACCAAGCGCAATCTGTACGACGGCGTGCCGATCGACGAGGTCTACAAGGCCTCCATCCTGGCTGCTCGTACCCTGATCGAAAAAGACCCGGGCTACAGCCGCGCCACCGCACGACTGCTGCTGCACACGATCCGCCGCGAAGTGGTGGGTGGCGAGATCAGCCAAGAACAGATGCAAGAGCGTTACGCCGAGTACTTCCCCAAGTACATCAAGAAGGGTGTGGCCGCTGAGTTGCTGGACGAGCGCCTGGGTCAGTACGACCTGGCCCGCCTGGGCGCCGCGCTCAAGGCCGAGCGCGATCTGCAGTTCGACTACCTGGGCCTGCAGACCCTGTATGACCGCTATTTCCAGCACATCGAAGACAAGCGCATCGAAATGCCGCAGGCCTTCTTCATGCGTGTGGCCATGGGCCTGGCGCTGAACGAGATCGACCGCGAAGCCCGCGCCATCGAGTTCTACGAAGTGCTGTCGAGCTTCGACTTCATGTCCAGCACCCCGACCCTGTTCAACTCGGGCACGCGCCGCTCGCAGCTGTCGAGCTGCTACCTGACCACGGTGGCCGACGACCTGGACGGCATCTACGAGGCGCTGAAAGAGAACGCGCTGCTCTCCAAGTTCGCCGGTGGCCTGGGCAATGACTGGACCCCGGTGCGCGCCCTGGGCTCGCACATCAAGGGCACCAACGGCAAGTCGCAAGGCGTTGTGCCTTTCCTGAAGGTGGTCAATGACACGGCCGTGGCCGTGAACCAAGGCGGCAAACGCAAGGGCGCTGTCTGCGCCTACCTGGAAAGCTGGCACCTGGACATCGAAGAATTCCTGGAGCTGCGCAAGAACACCGGCGATGACCGCCGCCGCACCCACGACATGAACACCGCGAACTGGATCCCCGATCTGTTCATGCGCCGTGTCATGGATGGTGGCGACTGGACCCTGTTCAGCCCCTCGACCTGCCCGGACCTGCACGATCTGTTCGGCAAGGCCTTCGAGACCGCCTACGTGGCCTACGAGGCCAAGGCCGACCGTGGCGAGATCAAGCTCTTCAAGCGTCTGCCGGCCAAGGACCTGTGGCGCCGCATGTTGTCCATGCTGTTCGAGACCGGTCATCCCTGGATCACCTTCAAGGACGCCTGCAATGTGCGCTCGCCCCAGCAGCATGTCGGCGTGGTGCATTCGAGCAACCTCTGCACCGAGATCACACTGAACACCAACGACAGCGAAATCGCCGTCTGCAACTTGGGTTCGGTCAACTTGGTCCAGCACTTGAAGGACGGCGGCGTGGATCACGCCAAGCTGAAGAAGACGATCTCGACGGCCATGCGCATGCTCGACAACGTCATCGACATCAATTACTACGCGGTCAAGAAGGCGCGTGACTCCAATCTGCGCCACCGTCCGGTGGGTCTGGGCCTGATGGGCTTCCAGGATGCGCTCTATGCGCTGCGCACACCGTACGCCTCCGACGCAGCGGTGGAGTTCGCCGACCGTTCGATGGAAGCGATCTGCTACTACGCCTACCAGGCTTCGACCGAGCTGGCCGAAGAGCGCGGCCGCTACTCCTCCTACCGCGGCTCGCTGTGGGACCGTGGCATCCTGCCGATCGACTCGCTGGAGCTGCTGGCTGAAGCGCGTGGCGGCTATGTGGAAGTCGACCGCTCGACCAGCATGGACTGGGACGCGCTGCGTGCCCGCATCGCCACCCACGGCATGCGCAACAGCAACTGCGTGGCCATCGCCCCGACCGCGACCATCTCCAACATCATCGGCGTGGACGCGTCGATCGAGCCTTGCTTCGGCAACCTCTCGGTCAAGTCCAATCTGTCGGGCGAGTTCACCGTCATCAACGAAGCACTGGTGCGTGACCTCAAGGCCCTGGGCCTGTGGGACGACGTGATGGTCATGGACCTGAAGCACTTCGACGGTTCGCTGCGCCGCATCGACCGCGTGCCTGAAGAGCTGAAGAACCTCTACGCCACCGCCTTCGAAGTGGAAACGCAGTGGTTGGTGGAAGCCGCCGCGCGCCGTCAGAAGTGGATCGACCAGGCGCAGAGCTTGAACATCTATATGGCCGGCGCCTCGGGCAAGAAGCTCGACGAGACCTACAAGCTGGCCTGGCTGCGCGGCTTGAAGACCACCTACTACCTCCGCACCATGGGCGCGACTCACGCCGAGAAGAGCACGGTGACCAAGTCCGGTCAGCTCAATGCGGTGTCCTCCGGTGCCGCCGGCGGCATGGTGTCGGCACCGGTTGCTGCCGCTCCGGTGGCCGTCGAGCCCGAGCTTCCTGCCACCGACATGAAGTTCTGCTCGATCGACAACCCCGATTGCGAAGCTTGCCAGTAAGCGAATGAAAAAGAGGCGATCGCAAATCGCCTCTTTTTGTCTGTGGCCCGCGATGTCAATGTTCATCGATATCGCCGGCCATTTGTATGCATAGATTTGAAGTTATGTGTTGAAGCGCCCGGTGTGCATTTGTTCCAGAAATCGATGCAGGCCAGCAACGCGCAAGGCGTCTTGATGTCAAGAAGTCCTTGGTGTTTGAACACAACACTCTGATAATTCGACACGATAGGAAGTCCACCATGTTGGTTTGGGAAGAAGACCTGAAGCCTGCTGATTCAGCCACTGCAAATGCCGCATCCAGCCCCGCTGCGAATGCGCGTGTTGATGCCTCCGTCGGCGCTGCAAACAGCGCCGCCCCGGCAACTGGCCTAACCCCCTCCTCACCGGCCACCGCCGCGGCCGTGCTGGCTGCGTCGCCGGCCCAGGCTGCCGAGCGCCGCGTCAAGGCCGCCGACAAACGCATCATCAATGGCCAGACCGACGTCAACCAGTTGGTGCCCTTCAAGTACAAGTGGGCCTGGGAGAAGTACCTGGCCACCTGCGCCAACCACTGGATGCCGCAGGAAGTGAACATGTCGCGCGACATCGCGCTGTGGAAGAGCCCGAACGGCTTGTCTGAAGACGAGCGCCGCATCATCAAGCGCAACCTCGGCTTCTTTGTCACCGCCGATTCGCTGGCCGCCAACAACATCGTGCTGGGCACCTACCGCCACATCACGGCGCCTGAGTGCCGCCAGTTCCTGCTGCGCCAGGCCTTTGAAGAGGCCATCCACACCCACGCCTACCAGTACATCGTCGAGTCGCTGGGTCTGGATGAGGCCGAGATCTTCAACGCCTACAACGAAGTCAAGTCGATCCGCGACAAGGACGAGTTCCTGATCCCCTTCATCGGCGCGATCATGGACCCCAACTTCCACACCGGCACGCTGCAAACCGACCAGACCCTGCTGAAGAGCCTGATCGTGTTCGCCTGCCTGATGGAAGGTCTGTTCTTCTACGTCGGCTTCACCCAGATCTTGGCCATGGGTCGGCAGAACAAGATGACCGGTGCGGCCGAGCAGTACCAGTACATCCTGCGCGACGAGTCCATGCACTGCAACTTCGGCATCGACCTGATCAACCAGATCAAGCTTGAGAACCCGCAGCTCTGGACCGCCGAATTCAAGGCCGAGATCAAGGCCTTGTTCATGAAGGCCGTCGAGCTCGAGTACGCCTACGCCGAAGACACCATGCCGCGTGGCGTGCTGGGCCTGAACGCATCGATGTTCAAGGGCTATCTGCGCTATATCGCCAACCGTCGTGCCACCCAGATCGGTCTGGAGGAGCTCTTCCCGAATGAAGAGAACCCCTTCCCCTGGATGAGCGAAATGATTGACCTGAAGAAGGAACGCAACTTTTTCGAAACTCGTGTCATCGAGTATCAAACCGGTGGTGCGCTGAGCTGGGACTGAAGCCGCGCGGGCCCTGGCCTTCGCACTCCATCGCAGTTCATCGAGAGAGATCAGAGACATTCGTAACCGCCATTTGCAGCGTCACCGGCCCGAGGTCGGTGCGCTCAAACGGCACCCCGATTTGCCGTACCGGAGCACTCCTCCTGGGTGACATCTGGACGGTAAATAACTGCGCTGCAGCGGCCTCGCTGACTGTAGGCAGTGCTCTTTTCACTTGATCAAGGAGAACTGAAATGGCAACTGCAAAGAAGGCTACGGCCAAGAAGGCCGCCGCTCCGGCGAAGAAGGCTGCTGCTGCACCGAAGGCTGCTGCACCGGCAAAGAAGGCTGCTGCTGCGCCTAAGGCCGCCGCACCGGCGAAGAAGGCTGCAGCTCCGGCCAAGAAGGCCGCTGCACCGGCGAAGAAGGCCGCGGCTCCTGCCAAGAAGGCTGCTGCACCGGCGAAGAAGGCCGCGGCTCCTGCCAAGAAGGCTGCTGCACCGGCGAAGAAGGCTGCCGCTCCTGCCAAGAAGGCAGCTGCACCGGCGAAGAAGGCTGCTGCTCCTGCCAAGAAGGCAGCTGCACCGGCGAAGAAGGCCGCTGCACCCGCCAAGAAGGCGGCAGCTCCTGCCAAGAAGGCCGCTGCACCCGCCAAGAAGGCCGCTGCGCCGATCAAGCCGCCCGTGAAGAAGGCTGCTGCGCCGATCAAGCCGCCGGTGAAGAAGGCCGCTGCGCCGATCAAGCCGCCGGTCAAGAAGGCTGCCGCTGCCCCCAAGGCCGCCGCTCCGAAGGCTGCTGCACCGAAGGCCGCTGCCGCCAAGCCGGCTGCCAAGAAGGCTGCTGCCAAGCCCGCTGCTGCTGCTCCCGCAGCCAAGACGGCGCTGAGCCCGCAAGCCGCATGGCCCTTCCCCACAGGCAACAAGCCCTGAGGAACAGGGTGACCGCAGTCGGCTTGCGCCGGCTTGTGGTTTCCCGCTTCGAACCCGGCCTCGGCCGGGTTTTTTTACGCCTCTTGCTTTTGTTGTGGCGCTGCAGGCCGCGGCCGTTCCGCGCCGAACGGGCCGCTCAAGGGTAGAAGAGTTCCACGCTGTATCCGCTCACGGCACGCTCGCCGGTGGTCAGGAGGGTGTTCACCGGCAGCTCACTGCTGGCCGCCAAGGCGTCCTTGCTCAGACCGAAATCCTGGGGCGACAGGGCCCGGCGTGCGATCAATTGGCCGCTGGCGTCGGTCAGGCTCAGCTCGACCCAGGGCAGGGCCAGTTCGAACTCGCTCTTGTTGCGCAGGCTCAAGGCCAGCTTGTAATGATGGCCTGAGCCGGCTTGGCTCAGCGCGCTGCTGTCGACGCTGAAACTTTCCAGTCTTTGCCAGGGCTTGAGTTCGCAGCGAGCCAGCTCACAGAAGGCTTGGAGGTCGGGGCGCAGCTGCGGATAGCGGGCCACCAAGGCATCACGGAACTGCCAAGTCGCCTGCGCACCCAGGGCCACCAGGGCCAGGCCGCAGAGCAGTCCCAGGCTCAGCCGCACCCAGAGTCGCCCCCAGAGCGCGTGACTGCGAGTGGGTCTGAGGAATTCGGGCAGCTCGGCTGAGCCGGTCGTTTGGGTTCCAGTGGCGACTGCAGCTGCGGAAGCTGACGCTGAATTCGCTTGCGCGGCTGCTTCGGCTTCGGCCAGCAACTCGCCGCCGGCGCCCAACGTGGTCGCCTGAAAGCCGTGATCGTCTTCCTCGACGGTATTCGATGCTTTCGGCTCATGGGCTGCTGCAGCGCCCCGGTTCAGCTGGGCTTGGCGCTCGCTTTCCGCCAACATCGCCGATTCGATCTCGGCCGCGATCTCGGCGCGCTGCTTGGCCTGCGCTTGCTCAGCGAGCAGACGCGCCATCTCCTCCTGAACTTCCTGCTCGATCTGCTGTTCGATCTCAGGCTCGGTCCAAGGCGGTGCTGCATCCTGCGGTGAGGCGGCCGGGGGGGCGTCAGGCGCTGGCTCATCGATCCAGCGCGGCTCATGGCGCGAGTCCATGGCGGCGGCGACGATGGAGTCGTGCGCGCCGAAATCCATGCGCGGGTTGCCTGGGTCGCTCAGCTCATGGCGCGGGTGTTCGGGTTCGGCGGCGAAGTCGACTTCGCTCGGAGCGGGCGGCGGCCGGCGGATGTTCGAGTCGGGTTCGGGCGCGGCCTTGACCACGGCCTTGGCGGGCGCTGGCGCGAGCTGGCGCTCGTCGCGCATGGCCAGGTCCATGGCCGGGGTGGCCAGGGCGGCCGGCGCGGGAACGGGTGGCCAGGGCGGCGGCGCTTCCAGGTCGATGTCGAACAACTGCTCGCGGGCGTCGAAAACTTCGGCGCAGCGGCCGCAACGCACCCAGCCTTCCGAGACCCGGAGCTGGTCTTCCACGACGCGGAAAATGGTTCCGCAGGCGGTGCAACGGGTGGCAAGACTCATGGCGTGATCATGCCATGAGTCCGCCCAGGCTCAGGGCTAGGCAAGCCCGAACTCGATCGCGAATTCGGGCTCCGCACCATGCCCGAATCAAGCCGCAGGGCGCTGTGCCGTCATCAGGATCCAGCCCTCTTCCTCGTCGCTGACGTCCAGCTTCAGCCAAGGGGCGTAAGCTTCCTTCAGTTCCTCGGCCTGGCGAGCCAGGATGCCGGCCAGAATCAGGTGAGCACCTGGGGCCAGATGGGCGGCCAGCAGCGGAGCCAGCAGCTTGAGCGGCGTGGCCAGGATATTGGCCATGACCAGCGGGTACTCGCCTTGCGCGGCGTCTGGCAGAGCTGCGGTCAGCGTGACCTGATTGGCCTTGGCATTGTCCCGGCTGGCGGTGATGGCCGCCGGGTCGATGTCGACCGCGTCGATGTTCTGCGCGCCATGCAGAGCCGCGCCGATGGCCAGAATGCCGGAGCCGCAACCGTAGTCGAGCACGCGGCTCCAGCTCGGGCTGAGCTCGGCGTGGCGGGCGATCCAGCGCAGGCACATGCGCGTGGTCGGGTGGGTGCCGGTGCCGAAGGCCAGGCCCGGATCCAGGCGCATGATGCGCTGGGCTTGGGCCGGAGCCTCATGCCAGGACGGCACGATCCAGAACTCGGGCGTGATCTCGACCGGCGCGAATTGCGACTGCGTCAAGCGCACCCAGTCCTGCTCGGCCACCGCCTGGATCGCCTGCACATGGACATCGGCCGCCCAATCCTGGCTCAGGATCAGGGTGGCGCATTCGGTGGCTTCGTTCTCGTCCGGGAACAAGGCCTTGACCACCGAGCGCTGCCAGCCGCCGCGCGGCGCCGGCATGCCGGGTTCGCCGAACAGTGCTTTCTCGGCGTCGGTGTCGGCATCGGCGTCTTCCACCGACACCGCCAGCGCGTCCAGCTCCATCAGCGCATCGCTGACGGTCTCGACATCATCCTCGCCGCAGATCAGCAGCAGCTCGTGCAGCGTGGCCGGGTTCGGCTCGTCGGCCGTGTCTTGTGCAGTGGTGTCGCTCATCGCTTGTGTTGGCTCATCCAGCCTTCGAGGTAATGGATGTTGGTGCCGCCTTCAACGAACTTGGCGTCCACCATCAGCTCGCGGTGCAGCGGGATGTTGGTCAGGATGCCTTCGACCACGGTCTCGCTCAGGGCGATGCGCATGCGGGCCAAGGCCTGCTCGCGGGTGTCGCCGTGAACGATGATCTTGCCGATCATCGAGTCGTAGTGCGGCGGCACGACGTAGTTGGTGTAGACATGCGAGTCGACGCGCACACCCGGGCCGCCCGGTGCGTGCCACATGGTGATGCGGCCCGGCGAGGGCGTGAACTTGAACGGGTCTTCGGCATTGATGCGGCACTCGATGGCGTGGCCGCGCATCGTGATATTGCGCTGGGTGAAGGGCAGCTTCTCGCCGGCCGCCACCTTGATCTGCATCTGCACGATGTCGATGCCGGTCACCAGTTCCGTCACCGGGTGCTCCACCTGCACGCGGGTGTTCATTTCGATGAAATAGAACTCGCCGTTTTCGTACAGGAACTCGAAGGTACCGGCACCGCGGTAGTTCATCCTGCGGCAGGCGGCGGCGCAGCGGTCACCGATCTTTTCGATGATGCGGCGCGGGATGCCCGGTGCCGGTGCTTCTTCGAGGATCTTCTGATGGCGGCGCTGCATGGAACAGTCGCGCTCGCCCAGCCAGACCGCGCTCTTGTGCTCGTCGGCCAGCACCTGGATCTCGATATGGCGAGGGTTCTCGAGGAACTTCTCCATATAGACCTGGGGGTTGCCGAAGGCGGCACCGGCTTCGGTGCGCGTCATCTGCACGGCATTGACCAGCGCAGCTTCGGTGTGCACGACACGCATGCCGCGGCCACCGCCGCCACCAGCGGCCTTGATGATGACCGGGTAGCCGATCGAGCGGGCGATCTTGATGATCTCCTTCGGGTCCTCGGGCAGGGCGCCTTCGGAGCCCGGCACGCAGGGCACGCCGGCGCGGATCATGGCCTGCTTGGCCGAGACCTTGTCGCCCATCATGCGGATGGATTCAGGCGTCGGGCCGATGAAGGTGAATCCGCTGCGCTCGACACGCTCGGCAAAGTCGGCGTTCTCACTCAGGAAACCGTAGCCGGGGTGGATGGCCTCGGCGTCGGTGACCTCGGCCGTGGCGATGATGGCCGGCATGCTGAGGTAGCTTTGCGCGGACGCGGCCGGGCCGATGCAGACGGCCTCGTCGGCCAGCTTCACGTATTTAGCGTCGCGGTCAGCTTCCGAGTAGACGACCACCGACTTGACGCCCAGCTCGCGGCAGGCGCGCTGAATCCGCAAGGCGATCTCGCCTCGGTTGGCAATCAGAATCTTCTTGAACATCGCAGGTCCTTATTCGATGACGAACAAGGGTTGACCGAATTCGACGGGCTGGCCGTTTTCGCACAGCACCTTGGTGATGGTGCCGCTGAAGTCCGCATCGATCTCGTTCATGATCTTCATCGCTTCGATGATGCAGATCGCCTCGCCTTCCTTGATCTGCTGGCCGACTTCAGCGAAGGGCTTGGCGTTCGGGCCGGAGGCGCGGTAGAAGGTGCCGACCATGGGCGACTTGACGATGTGGCCGGTTTCGGCCGGAGCTGCGACAGGCGCTGCGACCACCGGTGCTGCGGCAGCCACGGGTGCGGCGGCTGCGACCGGTGCGGCGGCGGGTGCTGCCATCATCATGGGCACGGCCACCGAGCCATCCGACTTGACGATGCGGACCTTGCCGTCGGCTTCGGTGATCTCGAGTTCCGAGATGTTCGACTCGGACACCAAATCGATCAGGGTCTTGAGCTTGCGCAGATCCATAGAATTTCTCCAGCGAATTGATATTTATTGTTGGTGAAACAGGGCGGCCGGATGGGCCGCCACCCTCGACTACTGCTTTTGTTGCGCTTGTGTCTGCAACTGCGTCAGTGCGTAATTCAGTGCCAGCCGGTAACCTTGGGCGCCCAGGCCGCAGATCACGCCCACCGCGAGCTCGGAAAAATAGCTGTGCTGGCGGAAGGCTTCGCGCTTGTGGACGTTGGACAGATGGACTTCGATGAAAGGCAGGGCCACGGCGGCCAAAGCGTCCCGGATGGCCACGCTGGTGTGCGTGTAGGCAGCCGGGTTGATGATGATGAAGCGGCAGCCTTCTTGCGCGGCGGCCTGAATCCGGTCCACCAGTGCACCTTCGTGGTTGCTCTGGAAGGATTTTAGTTCAGCTCCGGCATTGGTCGCCATCTCAGCCAAATCAGCGTCAATTTGCGCCAAAGTCTGTGATCCATACACCCCTGGCTCCCGGGTTCCGAGGAGGTTGAGGTTGGGGCCATGAATGACGAGAATTTGCATCGGCAAGGTCTTGGAGGACCGTACTCAGATTTAGAGCCCGGACACTAGAAGCGAAGAAGGCCGGACTTTACGCGTTTTAGGGGGCGATCAAGGCGGCTCGCCGGAAATAAATCGCTTGACCCTTTTGCGCAAATACGCTTGCCCGAGTCCTGCCCGCCGTCCGCGAGAAGCCTTGGCGGCACTTCGAATCAGACCGTTTTTGCGGCCAGCTCGCGCAGTTCGCTGAGGCTGGTGGCGCCGGTCTTGCGCCAGATGATGCGGCCGTCGCGGCCCAAGGCGATGCTGAAGGGCAGGCCGCCGTTGTTGTTGCCCAGTGTGCGGGCCAGTTGGGTGCCGGTCAATCCGGCCATGCCCTGGGGGAAGTCCAGGGGCAGCTTCTTGAGGAACTCGCGCACCGGCGTGGGTGCGTCGACGGCGAGGCCCAGCACCTGCCAGCCCTTGGGCTTGAACTCGTGCTGGAACTCGGCCAGCTCGGGCAGTTCCTTGACGCAGGGCGGGCACCAGGTGGCCCAGAAGTTCAGGAGCACAAGCTGGCCCCGGTAGTCGGCCAGGCGCAGATCACCGCCCTCCGGTCGCTCAAAACTGGCGGCCCAGAGCTCGGTCTCGGCCGGCGGCAGGGCAGCGGCTGGCACGGCCGCAGCGGGGGCCGGCGCCTGAGGCGCTGTGCGCACGCCGAGGTAGAGACCGCCCAGACCGGCGGCGCCGGCCAGAGCACGCAAGGCCCAGCGGCGCCCGCTGGAGACGGGCGGCGTGTCGTGCTCGGGCGAAGGAGTCTGGCTGCTCATGGGAGGCGGTCGCTTTCAGGTTCGGTGGGTTCGTTCAGCAGGCGCTGCAGGGCTGCCAGGTCGCCGCGCTCGCTGCGGCCCCGGCTGTCCAGCTTGAGGGCGCCACGCAAATCGTCGAAGTCCAGGATGCTCAGGTGCACCGTGACCTGCTCCTGCAGCGCCCGGCAGGGCGCGGCGAGCGAGAGCACATCGATCTGGCGGCCGCGGGCATCGTGGGTGGCGCCGACTTCGTAGTCCACGCCCAGATTGATCAGGCCGATTTCGGCAGCCTTGCTGTCGTCGCAATAGAGCTGGAGGTGGATGTTGTTCAGGCGCGTGGCCGTGCCGCGCCAGACGGCGCCGCAGAGATGCGGGCGGAACTCAGCCAGGCGCGCCATCCACTGCGCGGCCAGCTCGCGCAAGGCGCGCAGCTCGGCTGGCTGGGTGTCGGCGCAGAAGATGGCCAGGTACTCGCGGACCTCGTCTTCCAACTCTTCGTTGCTGGGCAAGGCGGCACGGCCATGGCGGCTCAGGCCCAGCACCTTCAACGCGCGCTGCTTGGCCGGGCCGTATTCCATGCCTTCCTCCACCACCAGGCGGGCGGCCGTGGCGGCGATTTCTTGGCTGAGGGTGGATTCGCTGTTCATCGCCGCTCAGGGTAGCTCAACCGCCGGCATGCGTGCTTCGATGGTCGCGGCGCGCGACAGCACATAAGGTGAAGCCGGGCGCTTCTCGAAGCGTTTGGGCGCCGGCAGCATCACGGCCAAGCGGGCGGCCTGGTTGGCACTGAGCCGGCTGGCATCGAGCCGGAAATAGTTGCGGGCAGCGGCTTGGGCGCCGAACAGGCCTTCGCCCCATTCGACATTGTTCAGATAGATGTCCAGGATGCGCTGCTTGCTCAACAGCCCCTCCAACATATAAGTGATAACGATCTCCTGGCCCTTGCGCACGAAGTTGCGCTCGCCGCTGAGAAACAGGTTTTTGGCCAGCTGCTGGGTGATGGTGGAGCCGCCGACCACCTTGGCCGGCTTCACGGTCTTGGCGGCCGGGCCGACCTGGGCCAGCTTCTTTTCCAGCTTGGCCTGGGCACGCTGGTTACGCTCCCAGGCTTTTTCAAGCGCGTCCCAGTCCACGCCGCCGTGCTCGGCAAAGCTGGCGTCTTCGCTGGCGATTACGGCGCGACGCAGCTGAGGCGAGAGCGCCTCACCATCCACCCATTGCTGGCTCCAGGGCAGGCGGCCTTGCTCGCTGAGGATGCGCCAGGCCTCGGCGCGCTGGAATGTGGTGGACTGCGGCGCCAGCACAGTCATCAGCGCGATGCGCCCGGCAAAGTAAAGCTGCAAGGCCAGGGCGCCCAGCAGCAGCAGGGCGGCCAGCCGGGTCAAGAAGCGCAAAGGCTTCATGGCTTTGAAGCCAGTTCCTGGCGCAGCGCTTGCAGCACCGGGCCGGTGTCCGGCCGCTTGCCGCGCCACAGGGCAAAGGCTTCGGCCGCCTGCTCGACCAGCATGCCCAGGCCGTCGCGACCCTCGGCGCCTTGGGCGGCCGCCCAGGCCAGAAAGGGCGCGGCCGCCGATCCGTACATCATGTCCAGGGCCAAGGCGCCGTGTGCCAGCACACCGTCCGCCACCGGCACGGCGGCGCCGGCCAGGCTGGCACTGGTGCCGTTGATCAGGATCTGGAAGCCCTGGCCACAGTCTTGCAAGCTGCGGGCCTGCAGGGCCACGCCATGCTGTTCGGCCCAGTCGGCATGCTGGGCGACCAGGGCGGCGGCTTTGTCCACGCTGCGGTTGGCCACGGTGATGGCGGCCGGTCGGGCGCTGATCAGGCTGCCCAGCACGCCGGCCGAGGCGCCGCCGGCGCCCAGCAGCAAGACCGTTTGTCCGGCCAGGCTGCGCGCGGCGTTGTGCTCGATGTCGCGCACCAGACCGGCGCCGTCGGTGTTGTCGCCCAACCAGGCGGGCCGGCCGTCCGCGTCGCGGTCGAAGCGCAAAGTGTTGACCGCGCCGGCCAGACGGGCGCGTTCGCTGAGCCGCGCGGCCAGGGCGTGAGCCTCGAACTTGAAGGGCACGGTGATGTTGCAACCGCGGGCGCCGCTGGCGGCGAAGGCCTGAACGGTGGCGGCAAAGTCGTCCAGCGGGCAGAGCAGGCGCTCATAGCTCAGGGCTTCGCCGGTTTGGGCGGCGAACTGGGCGTGGATGGCCGGCGAGCGGCTGTGGGCGACCGGGTTGCCCGCGACGGCATAACGATCCGGTTCAGGGCTGCTCATGGCTGCGGGCTCAAGGTGGTTTCCAGCCCGTCTTCGCGGGTGAAGCGGAAGCGCGAGCTGATCACCAGCACTTCCGCACCCTTGCGCATGGCCTGGGTGAAGTTGCCGAAGGGGCTGGCCGCGCGCACGATGGCCACGGCGCGGCGGTCCAGTGTCTTGTTGCCCGAGGAGGCGACGATGTCGGTCTCGATCACGCGGCCGAGGTGGTCCACATGGATGTTCATGGTCAGCTCGCCGTAGAGCTTGCGGCCTTTGGAGGTGGGGAAGTCGCGCGTGCCGCGGGCCTCGACCTTGCGGCGCAAGAGGTCGTAATACTGGGCGTAGACGACTTCGCGCGTGGCTGGGCTGACATAGCGTTTGCGCGGCCGGGCGTTCTCTTCGTTGACCCGCCGTTCGATCTCGGCCAGCAGCTGCACCAGTTGGCGGCGGCGTTCGGCCTGCTCGCGCGCCTCGGTCGTGCCGCGGTCGCGCTCTGGGTCAGGCGGGGGCAGCATGGACAGCTCGCGGCGCACCCGGCTCAGCAGTTGCTGTTGCTGCTGCTGCAGCTCGGCGATCTGAGCATGCTGCACCTCATTGGCCTCGCCCACTTCCAGCAGTTTGGACGGAGGCAGGGGCGAGGTGGCGCGGCCAGACTCGGCCTGGCCGCCACCGGCCAGATTCGCCTGGGCCAGGGCCTGCGCCTTGGTCGGCGGCTCGGTGCTGCGGCTGTTGACCAGCACGACCTCGAGCGGCGTTTCCTCAAACAGGCGATTGAAGCGCTCCGGGTCCACCCAGCGGAAAGCCAGCAGACCGGCGTGCACAGCGGCCGAAACGAGCAGCGCGATCTGCAGGGTGGAGAACGGGCCGCGCCGCATCGTCAGTTCGCAGCCGCCTCGGTTGGCGCGGCGGCGGCGGCATCGTCGCCTTCGGCGCTCATGTCCAGCGCCAGGGTCAGGGGCCCGCCGCCTTCCAGCACCTCGTCGTCCTCGCCGTCGTCTTCGCTCTCGGCGGCGTCCTCGCTGCCGGCGGCGCCAGCGTCCTCGGCCTCCAGGCGTTCGATCAAGCTGGCGTGCACATCCAGCGTCATCTCATCGGTGCCGGTGATGCGCACCCGAACATGGGCGCCGCGCGGCAGCGGCTCGCAGCCCAGGGCCTTGAAGACCAGAGGCAGCTCGTCGGCGCGCACCAGGCCGTCCTTCATGACGGTGGCGGTCAGCTCGGTGATCTCGTTCTGCACCAGATAGCGCAAGGTCCAGAAGCGTTCGATGCCGTTCTGGAAGCCGTTGTAGGCGCTGTAGGCGGCGTCGAAGCCCGAGATGATGGAGAAGAGCTGCGCGTCCTTGGGCTTGAACGGTGCCACCAGGGCGGCCGTGCGGCCGTTCTTGGCGCAGGCAATGATCTGCCACTGGTTGACCAAGTCGACGTAGCGGCGCAGCGGCGAGGTCGCCCAGGTGTACTGGGCCACGCCCATGCCCGCGTGGGGCAGGGCGCGCGTGCCCATGCGCACCTTGACGCCGGGCGCCATGCTGGCTTGGCTGCGGTAGATGCCGGGCAGGCCCATGTCGTTGAGCCAGCCGCCCCAGGTCGAGTTGGCCAGGATCATGGCCTCGGCCACGATCAAGTCCAGCGGCGAGCCGCGCAAGCGGGTGCTGATGCTGACGGTCTCGCTGCCATTGGGCTCGCGCTCGCCGTTCGAATCGAGGCGGAAGTTGTAGTCCGGCCGGTTGAAGTTCTCAGGCTTGCCGCGCACGACCTCGCGCTGTGCCTTCAGATGGTTGGCCAGGCGGAAGGTGAAAGCCAGCTCGGGCGCAAAGGCGTAGTCGGCCGGGGCGGCGCCGGTCAAGGTGTCGGCGGTGATGATGCCGTCCAGCTTGTCGTGGCGCAGATTGGCTTTGATGGGCACGCGCTCCAGCTTCGTCTCGCTGCCGGTCACGGCCAGCGTGGCCTCGTCCATGGTGACGTAGAGCGAAACGGCCGGGCAGTCGCGCCCTTCGATCAAGGTGTAGGCCTGCACCACCTCGTCCGGCAGCATGGTCAGCTTCCAGCCGGGCATGTAGACGGTGGACAGGCGCTCGCGTGCCACCTTGTCCACGGCCGAGTCGGGCTGGAAGGCCAGGCCCGGCGCGGCAATGTGCACGCCAAAAACGATGGTGCCCGTGCCCAGACCCTGGACCGACAGCGCGTCGTCGATTTCGGTGGTGGCCGAGTCGTCGATCGAGAAGGCCTGCACCGGCGACAGCGGCAACTCGTCCTTGATCTCGGGCGCCTGCAGGGTCGGGAAACCTGTGCCCTTGGGGAAGGTTTCGAACAGGAAACGCTTCCAGTGGAACTGATACGGGCTGGCGATGGCGCCGGCGCTCTTGAGCAGATCCAGCGGCGCCTTGTGCGAGCGGCGCGTGGCCTCGACCACGGCCTTGTACTCGGGGCCGTTCTTGTCGGGCTTGAACAGGATCTTGTAAATCTGATCGCGGATCGCGTCCGGGCAGCGGCCGGCGGCCAGCTCCTCGGCCCAGGCTTCGATCTGCAGCGCCTGCTGGCGCTTGCGCTCGATGCCCAGCAGCGCGGCCTTGACCACCTCTTCGGCCGCCTTCTTGAACTGGCCCTTGCCGGCGCGCCGGAAGTAATGCGGCGCTTCGAAGAGGCGGAACAGGGCGGCGGCCTGGTGGGTCACGCCCGCTTTGGCGTCGAAGTAATCGCGCGCCAGATCGGCAAAGCCGAACTCGCTGTCGGGTGCGAACTCCCAGGCCAGGTCCAGGTCGATCTCCTGGGCCAGGCGCTGGCCTTCCGCGATCAACTCCGCCGGGGCGGGCTTGTCGAACTTGAGCAGCACATTGGCTGACTTCACTTTGACGCGCTTACCCGACTCCAGTTCGATTTGCATCGAACTGTCGGCTTCGGACATCACGCGGCCGGCGAGGAATTTTCCGGCGTCATCGAACAGGGCAAACATATGGGCGGCATTGTCGCTGATCAAAGCGACTGCCTCGCCCGCTTGGGCGCTTCGCCTTGCCGATCATTAAGATGAGCCGCCGTCTTGATGCAGTTCAGGGTTCAAGCCGCCACCCCCTCGCAGCGCCGGCCCATCGGCTGGCAGGTCTTTCTACTCGGGGCGCCACCGCGCCGCCGATGTCATTCACCACTGGAGCATGCCGCACATGAAACTGAACCCGTCTCGCCTGGCACTGGCCTTGAGCGTTAGCCTGCTGTCCGCTCCGCTGTTCGCACAGACCGCCCCCAGTTCACCCTACCCCGCCACCCCGCTCAAACCCGTCACCGATGTCTATCACGGCACCGCCGTGGTCGACCCCTACCGCTGGATGGAGGACCAGAAGTCCGCCGAGTTCCAGACCTGGCTGCGCGCCCAGGCCGATTACGCCAAGGCCAGCCTGGCCCAGCTGCCCGGCCGCGCCGCCTTGCGCGAGCGCCTGGGCCAGCTCGCCGATGCGGGCGAAAGCACCGGCGGCTACAAGCTCGTGGCCGGCCAGCTCTTCTATATGAAGCGCGCGCCGGGCCAGAACCAGTCGCGGCTGTGGCTGCGTGCGGGCGTGGAAGGCGCCGAGCGCGAGCTGCTGGACCCCAACAACATCCCCGGCGAGCCTAGCAAGCATGCGATCGACTGGTACACGCCCTCGCCGGACGGCAAGCGCCTGGCCATCGGCCTGTCCAGCGGGGGCTCGGAGAACAGCGTGCTGCGCGTGTTCGATGTGGCCAGCGGCAAGTTCTTGAGCGAGGCCATCGCCCACACCGGCCTCAACCAATTCGGCGTGGCCTGGTTCAAGGACGGCAGCGGCTTCGCCTACAACCGCCACCCGGCGGAAGAGCGCTACAACAAGAGCGCCGTCTTCCTGCACAAGCTCGGCGCCGATCCGGCGCAAGACGCGCCCCTGTTCGGCTGGGAGGTGAACGCCCAGGAGAAGCACGCCCTGGCCGACTTGCCCTACGTCTATCTGAGTAAGGACTCGCGCTGGGCCCTGGCCGAGGTGCTGCATGGCGATGCGGTCGAGCGCTCCTACTGGGTGGCGCCGGCCGAGGATCTGCTCAAGAAGGGCGCGGCCACCGCCTGGCGCCGCATCATCCGCCCGGAAGACAAGGTCACCGAGGCCACGATCTCGGGCGACCAGATCTATGCCCTGAGCCAGAAAAAAGCCTCGCGCCGCGAGCTGCTGCAGCTGGACCTGCGCCTGCGCACCACGCTCTTCCGCCCCCTGCTGCCGGCGGGCGAGAGCGTGCTGCAGGACATCAAGCTGGCTGGCGATGCCGTGTACGTGAAGGCCCTGGATGCGGGCGTGAGCAAGCTCTGGCGGGTGGAGAAGAAAAAGCCCGGCAAGGGCAAGCTCGCCGTCTCGACCGTGGCCCTGCCCTTTGAAGGCACGCTGCGCGAGATCAGCCCCTTGCCCGGCGGCGAGCTGCTGGTGCTGCACGAGGGCTGGACCCAGCCGCCGCAAAGCCTGGTTTTGATGAAGCCCGGCGCCGCTGACGCATCGGCGCGCCGCGTGGACCTGCAAAAGCCGGTGGCCGTGGACACCTCGGGCGTCCAGGCCGAGCGCGTCATGGTCAAGAGCCATGACGGCGTGATGGTGCCGCTGTCGATTCTGTCGTCCAAGAGCCCGCCGCGCGACGGCAAGCGCCCCACCATCCTCAGCGGCTACGGCGCTTATGGCATCACCCAGGAGCCGCGCTTCGGCGCCACCCGCCTGGCCTGGCTGGAGCGCGGCGGCGTTTCGGCCATCTGCCATGTGCGCGGCGGCGGTGAGCTGGGCGAAGACTGGCACCGCGGTGGCTACATCCTGACCAAGCAGAACACGGTCTCGGACTTCATCGCCTGCGCCGAATACCTGATCGCCAACAAGTACGCCTCACCCGCCACCCTGGCCGGCACCGGCGGCAGCGCCGGCGGCATCACCATCGGCGGCGCCATCACCCAGCGGCCTGACTTGTTTGCCGCGGCGCAGAGCGCGGTCAGCCTGTCCGACATGCTGCGCATGGAAACCACGCTCAACGGCGCGCCCAATATCGCCGAGTTCGGCACGGTGACCAACCCCGCGCATTTCAAGAGCATGTATGCGCTCAGCCCCGTGCACCGCGTGCGCGACGGCGTGAACTACCCGGCCGTCATCGTCACCACCGGCGCCAACGACCCCCGCGTCGAAGCCTGGATCCCCGCCAAGTTCGCCGCCCGCCTGCAAGCCGCCCAGCCCGAGCGTTACGCCAGCAAGCCCGCGCTGCTGCGTGTGGACTTCGAAGGCGGCCACGGCATGGGCTCGAGCGTGTCGCAGCGCCTGGACGAAACGGCCGATGTGTGGAGCTTCTTCCTCTGGCAGTTCGGGGATGCGGGGTTTGCGCCGAAGCGGTGAGGGGTGGGCGCGGGAGCTGCGGCTGGCTTACGCGGACCGGTCTTGAGCCACAGGCGCTCCTGTCTGCTCTGTAGCTTTGAAAGTCCATGCCACACGAGGAAATCGACTGCTCAGAATTTGGGCAGAATTCGATGTCGATCCGCACTTAACTGATAGGGCGCCATATGGCTCACACTCTCCTTGAACGCGTCTCAAATGCTCACGGCTCAACCTGGATCCGCGCTCACGGCTACGGGTATGAGGGGTTTGCGTTTTGCAGCACGGTGATCCATCCAGACGCTAAAGGAATAGTCGAAAGCCAAGGTCAAATTACCTGCCCGGACTGCATCGCTGTCATTCAAGCCTGCAAAGCCATTGATGCGAGAGACTTAGCGCCGGAGCATCAAAATGAGCTGCATTGCAGACGGATTGAAAAGAATAAAGAGTAGCGCCTAGCCTTACTTTTGAGCTGACTCCCGACGGCTACTCTCTTCACATCCCAACGTCATTCTCGGTCTATCTTTTCCGGTCGCGGCTCGCGGCTCGCGGCTCAGCTGAGGCGTTTTCCTTTCCCTTCAACGTTATCCAAGATCAACGGAGAACCATGATCGAAGCTTTAGTTTGGCCGGGCGTCAGCCTTATTCTGGGGCTGGTCGCGATCGGCGCATTCCGAGGTCCTTTGGTTCGGAAGATTGATCGAATCACTCGAGCGACCAAAGAGGGGATCTCGTTCGAACAACCTCAGGTTGAGTCCAAACCGAAAGGAGACACTCTCTCGTTCGACGATCTCATGAAGCAACCGATTTCGAATGCTGTACTGGAAAGAGAGAAGTTCATTTCCGGCAAGTTAAGGGAGATCGCTTTCAAAACCGATGCAGAGCGGATTGCTGTTCTTATGCGCGCTCTGGCCTCAGTTGGAGTTGATAGTGACTTCTATAAGGTCGCCCATGTGATTTTTGGTAGTCAGGTCAGCTTTCTAGTGCAGCTATCTGGGACTCAACAAGGTCTTCCAAAGCAAGTAGCAGTGTCAAGATACACAGATGCAAAGTTAGCATTTCCCGAAATCTATGCAACCAGATCCTTTGAACAGTGGATTGGCTACCTACTGAACATCAACTTGGTGCGAATTGATGGGGATAGCTACGACATCACTCAGCACGGTTCTGATTTTCTCAAGTACCTTGTAGATGCACGCCTCGCGCATGACAGGAATGGCTAACTGTCGGACGAACTGCATTTTGCTATTCCCCTAAAACGTTGAAACACCGCTTTCCGGGCATGGGGACAGCGGTGCGAAGGTTGGTGGTAAGAGCGGACTCACTGAACCGCGTTGAACCACCTCGCGCCGCGCAGGCGTAAGGGGTGTGTCGTCTAGTGGCTGAGAGCGACTTCGCTCCATTTCGTGTTCGACACGCTTGCCAGCCGTCCGCCAAACCGAGTCACCTGCTCGCTCCGCGAATCGCTGCCACTGCCGACCCGCCGCAGCGGAACTGGAACGCGCTTTAACCTTGGTTTGTTGGCGTCCTATCCCCGCCCTGCCCTCTGCAAATGCTTGAAGTGCTCAAACAACCAGGAGCGCATGCCCATCACCAAGGTGTACTGGCGCTTCTCGGCCTCGGGCAGTTTCTGGTCCAGCAGGTGCTGACGAGCGAAATCGTGGGCCAGGCGTTGCAGGCGCTCGACCAGTTCGCGGGCCTTGGCCTGGCTCAGGCGGCCGTGCACCAGGCTGAGCAGCTCGGCCTCGCCGTCGAAGCCGCCTGAGAAAAAATCTCCGGCCACTTCCTCGCGGAAGAAGTTCATCACCGGCCCATGCGGGCGCCAGCGAAAGGTCTTGGCCACGCGCAGCTTGTAGCGGTTCAGGGGCTTGAGCTCGATGATGTCCAGCCGGTCCAGCTCGGCCAGGTGCAGGGTCACCTCGGCCTCGCTGAGGTGCTAATGCTGGTGCATCTGCTCGGTCGTCCACTGGCTCAGGCAGCAGATCGCCACCAGCAGCAGCTTGGGGTCGGCCACCACGGCCTTTTTTCTCCTGTGCCAGGCTCAGCGCCATGCGCAGGGGCTGGCGTTCGCCGAGCGCGGCTCAGTTCGCCGAAATCGGTGGGCACCGGTGTTCAGCACCCGGCAGATTTCGTCAACGCACTGGTGTGCGAGTAGCTGCAGCGCTTTGTCGCCTTCTTGCCTTTGTCAGCCGTGTCAGCCTGCTGGCTTCGTGAGCGCTTCGGGCCGCAGAGTGTGCCAGGGCTTGAGCCAGTTGGGCTCGCGGTAGCCCGGCTCGCTGGCCCAGCCGCGCCGCTCCACCGACCAGCCGCCATCGGCATTGGGTTTGAAGAGCCAGAACAGGCATTGGCCCTGGACCTTGAGCACGCTGACGCCGCTGGGCTGTTCGATGCCGTCCAGCATCAGCTCGGCGCGCAGCACCTGATTCCCGATTCGCAGCTGGCCATTCGGCTCGAAGCACCAGCGCTGGCCTTGCGCGTTGGCAAAGCAGCCCTGGAAGATGGCCTTGAAGTAGGCCCGCTGCGGGCTCTGTCCCGGGCCGGCAAGGTATTGATACCAAGCCTGGCGACCACTCTGGGGATCGCGCAGCTCGAGCAGGCGCGCGGCTGCAGGCCCTTGGCCTGGCTCGCGGGTGTCGCCAAAGCAGGGCAGGGGCACCATGCCGCTGGGGTCGGCTTCGGGATGGTCGTCGCGCGCGCCGGCGCCCTCGTGCCAGTTCCACCCTAAGCGGACTTTGCGGCCATCGGCGCTGATGCTCAGCTCGGTGTAGGGCGCAGTCGAGTCCTGGGCGCCCTCGTGGAACCACTGCCGGCTTTGCACGGCCTTGGTGAAAAAGCCTTGCTCCACCCAGGTGCCGGCCCAGGCGCGCAGTTGCTCGCTGCTGGCATGGCAGTTGAAGGCAGAGGCTTCATTGGCCCACGCCGCAGTCCATGGGCTGCTCAGGGCCAGCGCCAAGAGCGCACCGGCCGCTGAGCCCAGGGCGCGGCCGCTCATACCGTCATACCGCCAGAGACCTCGATCACCGCGCCATTGATGTAGCTGGCGTCCTCGCTGGCCAGGAAGGCGTACACGCTGGCAATCTCCTCGGGCTTGCCCAGGCGCTTGAGCGGCACATGGGCTTGCATCTCGGTAATGACCTTCTCGGGGATGGTGGCCAGGATGGGCGTTTCGATGAAGCCTGGTGCCACGGCATTGACGCGCACGCCCTTGGGCCCCAGCTCGCGTGACCAGGTCTTGGTGAAGCCGATCACGCCGAACTTGGCCGCCGCGTAGTTGGTCTGGCCGAAATTGCCGTAGATGCCGACCACCGAGCTGGCGTTCAGGATCACGCCGGCGCCCTGCGCCACCATGGTGTCGGCCACGGCTTGCGCGCAGTGGAAGACGCCGCGCAGATTGACATCGATGACTTGGTCGAACTGCTCCAGGCTCATCTTCTGCAGCCGCGCGTCGCGGGTGATGCCGGCGTTGTTGACCAGCACATCGATGCGGCTGTAGCGGGCCAGCACCTCGGCCACCACCGCGTCCACCTGGGCTCGGTCGGTGACATTGAGCACCAGGCCCAGGGCCTCGGCGCCGAGCGCGCGGCATTGGTCGGCGGCGGCGTTCACGGCTTCGGGCTTGATGTCGCCGCAGATGACGATGGCGCCTTCTTGGGCAAAGCGCAGGGCGGTGGCCAGGCCGATGCCTTGGGCGGCGCCGGTGATGATGCAAACCTTGTTCTTCAGCTTCATGAGTGTTGGATGAAAGTGGGGCGAAGAGTGCGCAGTCTAGGCCCGGGCAGGGTTCAGCCAGCCGCTAACATCACGCATCCTTGTTCTAAATCGGACGGACCCCTCATGCACAACCATTCCTTGCGTCTTTCGGCCCGAGCCACTGCGGCTGCTTTGTTGGCGCTGGGCTCAGTGGCCCTGACGGCGCCCGCCTCGGCGGGAGGCCTGTCGGCGTCTTCGGCCTCCGAGAGTGTCGGCACCTCGATCGGCAGCCTGTCGACCTCGGTGCAGAAGTCCAGCGAAAGCTCGAGCGGCGACAAAAAGGTGGCAGCCGGCGACTACAAGATCATCGAGGTGGCCGAGGCCCCGGGTCGCCCGGGCCAGATGCGCCTGAGCTTGCAGGCCAAGGACGCGACCGCCGATGGGCAGAGCGCCGAGCAGTTCTTCCTGTTCTTGCCGCAGACGACCCTGGCAGCCGCCGGCCTGGAGAACGGCCAGTGGGTCAGCGCCCGGCCGACGTCCTATGGCCTGGAGTTTTCGCGTCAGGCCACGCAGCAGGCCTTCTTCCTGGTGCTGGACGACGCCTTCTATCGCGAGTTGCCCTCGCGCGCTGTGACGCTTTGAGATGCGGGTGAAGGTGTCGGTCGGGCCGCGTGCACTGGCTTTGCTGGCGACTTCGGCTTCGGCTCTGGCGCTCGCTCTGGCTGCAGCCCCTTGCCGCGCCGACATCCTTCGCTATTGCTCGCAGACCACCGAGGCCATGAGCGTGGCGCAGCAGGACCGCTTGCTGCGCTTCAGCGCTGTGGTCAAGCAGCAGCTCGAAGCCTCGGGCCAGGAGCTGGCCATCGTCGCCCGCGCTGGCCTGGATCTGCAGCGTTTTGGCCTGCGCTATTCCCATGCCGGCATCAGCCTGAAGGCCAGTCCCAACACGCCCTGGTCGGTGCGCCAGCTCTATTTCGCCTGCGACGAGAACCGACCGCGCCTGTTCGACCAGGGTCTGGCTGGCTTTCTGCTGGGCACGCTGACTCCGGATTTGAGCGTCATCTCCCTGCTCTTGCTGCCGCCCGAGGCCGCGGCGCCGGTGCAGGCTTTGGCGGCCGATGACGGCCGCGCCTTGCAGCTGCTGGCACCGCGCTACAGCGCCAACGCCTACGCCTTCGGCCTGAGTTACCAGAACTGCAACCAGTGGCTGCTCGAGCTGCTGGCCGCCGGCTGGGCCGGCTTGCAGCCCTCGGCCGAGGCCCAAGCGGGCGTGTACCAAGCGGGTCTGCGCGCCCAGGCCCAGGCCTGGCTGCAAGCCCAGGGCTACCAGCCCACGGCTGTGGAGCTGGGCTGGCGGCCGCTGATGTGGGCGGGCGCCTTGATTCCCTGGGTGCACAGCGATGACCACCCGGCCGAGGACCTGGCGCAGCTGCGTTACCGGGTCAGCATGCCGGATTCCATCGAGCAGTTTGTGCGCCAGCGTTGGCCCGAGGCGCGGCGTGTTGAGTTGTGCTTGCGTGGCCAGCAGGTGGTCTTGCGCCGCGGCTGGCTGCCCTTGTCCGCCGATTGCGCGGCGGCCGAAGACGATCAAGTGATCGATCTGGGCGCCTGAGGCTGTTGCCTGCCTTTGAGGCAGGTGTCGAAGCGGAGCACTGGCGCCGCCCATGATGCGCAGATGCAGGACCGGGAGGTCTTGCTAACGGTGAGATTGCCTGTCTTTTTGTATCAAAAACCCGCCCGAGCTTGACCGTATCGCGCCCAATTCGGGCTCCAGGCCTGTCGCTACAAGCACGCTGGGCAGGGGCTGTTGGCAAGGCTCCGCCACTCCGCATCTCTAAGCGGACTGGACTGCGTTTGGTATTGCTGTTTACGCTATGTTTCGTGCCAACTAGGTGTTTTCATCTATGTTTTGCGACAAACTGGTATCTAAAGTAAATACCACTGATGGGCCAAAGCAATGTTCTGGTCTTGAAGCGGTTGCCTCGGATGCCATGGGCTCTGGGGCTTGAATCACACCGGCGCTGCAGCCTTTTGGCGCGTGAGAGATGGGAGTTGTTCATGAACCGAAGTCCTGAAATCGCAACCCACATGGCATGCGGCCAAGAGCGCCTCACCGGAGCGCGCGAGGTTTCCACGAATCGGCCGTTCGGCCTACTGTCAGGCCTTACAGGTCGTCATCTGCGCGGCCAGCGCTGGGCGGCTTTGGCCTTGCTGCTGGCTGTGGCGGCGCCCGCCTGGGCGGTGAACTGCAGCGCCTTGCCGGTCTGGGCCTCGGCCACGGCCTACTCGGCGGGCAAGCAGGTGCAGGACGCCGGCCAGGCTTATTCGGCCAACTGGTGGACGCAAGGTCAGGCACCGGCGAGCAATTCGGGCAGCTGGGCGGTCTGGAAACCCTTGGGCGCCTGCGATGGCGGTGGCGGCGGAGGCACGGGCGGCAACAAGGCACCGCTGGCCAACTTCAGCTCGGCGGCGGACCGCCTGACCGTCAGCTTCGACGGCAGCAGCTCCAGCGATGCCGACGGCACGGTGGCCAGCTGGCGCTGGGATTTCGGCGATGGCACGAGCGGCACAGGCGCCAAGATCAGCCATGCCTATGCCAAGACCGGCACCTACCCGGTCACCTTGACGGTGACCGATGACAAGGGTGCCACCGGCAGCAAGGCCTTGAGTGTGAGTCTGGTTTCCGTCGTCAAGGACCCGGTCACGGGCAAATACATCTTGCGCCAGGCCGATGTGCTGGCCAATGAAGCGCGGCTGACCGGCACGCCGCTGTTCGCCTCGGTCAAGGCTTCGGTCGCGACACGGGACAACGCCGTGGTCACCGCGGTCAAGCCCGGTGCGGCCGGCAACCCCGAGAACGTCAAGCGGGTGGAGCGCCTGCTGCCGGCCAGCCAGTGGGAATTCCTGTTCCCGCTGCGCAATGCCAGCTACACCTACACCGGCCTGCTGCAGGCCGTGGCCAAGTTCTCGGGCGTGTGCAGCAGCTACAGCGATGGCCGCGATGCCGATGCCATCTGCCGCAAGACCCTGGCCACCATGTTCGCCCACTTCACGCAGGAGACCGGCGCGCATGACCGCAACAACGCCATTCCTGAGTGGCGCCAGGCCCTGTACTTCGTGCGCGAGTCGGGCTGCAGCGAGAGCAGCTACGGCTGCCCTTACAACAACGAATGCCTGCCCAGCACCTGGCAGGGTCAGGTCTGGCCTTGCGGCAAAGACGCGCAGGGCCGCTACAAGCAGTACTTCGGCCGCGGCGCCAAGCAGCTGTCCTACAGCTTCAATTACGGCCCATTCTCGGACGCCATGTTTGGTGATGTGAAGGTGCTGCTGAACAACCCCGAGCAGGTGGCCGACACCTGGCTGAACCTGGCCTCGGCGGTGTTCTTCTTTGTTTATCCGGCCTCGCCCAAGCCAAGCATGCTGCATGTGGTGGACGGCAGCTGGAAGCCCAACGCGACCGATGCCGCGCAAGGCATCAAGCCTGGCTTCGGCGCCACCACCAATGTGATCAACGGCGGTATCGAATGCGGCCAGATCACCGAGAAGCCGCAGTCGGTCAACCGCATCGCCTATTACCGCCAGCATGCGGCCTCTCTCGGCGTGCCCATCTCGGCCAATGAAGAGTTGGGCTGTGCCACGCAGAAACCGTTTGTGGTCGGTGGTGCCGGCGCCCTGGACATCTACTGGGACCAGGACTGGGCCTACTACCCCGACCTGCCCGAAGGCAAGGCCTTCGCCTGCAAGCTGGTCGGCTACCAGACCGCCCACTTTGCCCTCAAGGCCGGCGACTACCAGCGCTGTGTCGAGAAGTACTTTGACGTGGTGATCAAGCCATGAGCCGGCACTGAAAACCCCGGCGGGCAAGTCGCGTCGCTCCGCGCCCGCCGCTCTCCTGAAGACCGTTCCTGCAGCCCTCGTTCGAGCGAGGGGTGGGGCGGCTGCATTGCGCGACGCACTTTGACGCCCTGAGAACCAAGCCCCGAGACAAGCAAGGATCCATTCATGAAACACGCACTACCGAGCCTGACCGTGCTGATGGCCGCCATGGCCGCCACACCGGCGCTGGCGTACAACTGCACCGCCCTTACCGAATGGTCGGCCAGCGCCGTCTACACCTCTGGCGGCCTCGCCAAGCAAAGCAACAAGGCTTACCAAGCCAAGTGGTGGACCCAGGGCAACAGCCCGGCCACCAACTCGGGCCAATGGGATGTCTGGAAGCCGCTCGGTGATTGCGACGGTGTGGTCAACCAGCCGCCAGTCGCTGCCTTCACCAGCAGCGTCAGCGGCCAGTCCGTCAGCGTCAACGGCAGCGGCTCGACCGATGCCGATGGCCGTGTGGTCAGCTATGCCTGGACCTTTGGTGATGGTGGCACGGCCACCGGCGCCACCGCCAGCCGCAGCTATGCCGCAGCGGGCACCTACACCATCACCTTGACGGTGACCGACGACAAGGGCGCCACCAGCAGCAAGAGCAGCCAGGTGACTGTGGGTACCGTGGCCAACCAGCCGCCCGTGGCCGCCTACACCAGCAGCGCCAGTGGCCTGACTCTGAGTGTCAACGGCAGCGGCTCCAGCGACCCGGACGGCACGATTGCCAGCTATGCCTGGAACTTCGGCGATGGTGGCAGCGCCACCGGCGCCACCGCCAGCCGCACTTATTCGGCCGCCGGCAGCTACAACGTCAGCCTGACGGTGACCGACAACAAGGGCGCCACCAACACCAAGACCCAGTCCGTCACCGTGACGGCTGGCCCGGTCAACAAGCCGCCCACGGTGGCCTTGACCGCACCGACCGCCGGCGCCACCCCCGGTGCCGGTGACAGCGTCACCCTGAGCGCCAATGCTGCCGACAGCGACGGCACGGTGGCCAAGGTGGCCTTCTACATCAACGGCGCCCTGGTGGCTGAGGACAGCACGGCGCCCTTCAGCGTGGCCTGGACCGCACGCGCTGGCGTGGCCGACGTCGTCGCGCGCGCCACCGATGACAAGGGCGCCAGCACCGACAGCCCGGCTGTGCGCATCACCGTCAGTGGCACCGCCACCGGCGACGAACGCTGCCGTCCCGAAGGCTTGCTGACCAGCCCAGGTACCTCGCCCGCCTACTGCAAGGTCTACGACGAGCAGGGCCGCGAAAAGATGGGCGCTGACAAGCCGCGCCGCATCATCGGCTACTTCACCAGCTGGCGCACCGGCAAGAACGGCCAGCCCGCCTACCTGGCCAGCAACATCCCCTGGGCGCAGCTGACCCATATCAACTACGCCTTCGCGCATGTGGACGGCGCCAACAAGCTCTCGGTCGGCAATGTCAACGACCCGAACAACCCGGCCACCGGCATCACCTGGCCCGGAGTGGCCGGTGCTGAGATGGACCCGACGCTGAGCTACAAGGGCCACTTCAACCTGCTGAGCAAGTACAAGAAGCAGTTCCCGCAGGTCAAGACCCTGGTGTCCGTGGGCGGCTGGGCCGAGACCGGCGGCTACTTCGACGACAGCGGCAAGCGTGTGGCCAGCGGTGGCTTCTACACCATGACCACCAATGCCGACGGCAGCGCCAACACGGCCGGCATCAATGCCTTTGCCGACTCGGCCCTGGCCTTCCTGCGCCAGTACGGCTTTGACGGTGTGGACATCGACTACGAGTACGCCACCAGCATGAAGGACGCCGGCAACCCGGACGACTTCGCCATCTCCAATGCGCGCCGCGCCAGCCTGGTGAAGAACTATGTGCTGCTGATGCAAACCTTGCGCGCCAAGTTGGACGCCGGCGGCCAGGCCGACAAGCGCCACTACATGCTGACCGTGGCCGCCCCGGCCTCCGGTTACCTGCTGCGCGGCATGGAGAACTATCAGGTCACCCAATACCTGGACTACGTCAACATCATGAGTTATGACCTGCACGGAGCCTGGAACCAGTTCGTCGGCCCCAATGCTGCGCTCTATGACGACGGCAAGGACAAGGAGCTGGAGGCCTGGAGCTACTACACCGCGCCGCAGTACGGCCGCATCGGCTACCTGAACACCGATTGGGCGTATCACTACTTCCGCGGCGCCTTGCCGGCCGGCCGCATCAACATCGGTGTGCCTTACTACACCCGAGGCTGGAAGGACGTGACGGGCGGCACCAACGGCCTCTGGGGCACGGCCGCGCAGACCGACCAGACCAAGTGCCCGCCGGGAACGGGTGGCGGCACGGTGCAGAAGTGCGGTGCGGGTGCCATCGGCATCGACAACCTCTGGCATGACCTGGATGTTTCCAGCAAGGAAGTGCCGGCCGGTTCCAACCCCCTGTGGCACACCATGAACCTGGCCGCCGGCAAGCCCGGCAGCTATCTGGCCGCCTACGGCCTGAACCCGGCCACCAACCCGGCCGATCAGCTGACCGGCAGCTACACCCGTTACTACGACGGCACCCTGGTCGCGCCCTGGTTGTGGAATGCCCAGAAACGGGTCTTCCTGTCCACGGAGGACGAGCAGAGCATCGGCGTGAAGGCGCAGTACGTGGCTGACCGCGGCATCGGCGGTGTGATGTTCTGGGAACTGGCGGGTGACTACGCCTACGACAACGCCAAGGCCGAGTACTTCATGGGCAGCACCCTGACCCAGGCGCTGTACAACAAGTTCAAGACGGCCACGCCTTACGGCAACCGCCTGAGCGCCACGGCCCTGCCGACCGAGAGCCTGGACATCCGCTACAGCATCGCCGGCTTCGCCCTGGGTGACGCCAACTACCCGATCAACCCCAAGCTGACCCTGACCAACAACAGCACGCAGACCCTGCCGGGCGGCACCGACTTCAGCTTCGATGTCCCGACCGCCATTCCTGCGACGCTGGCTGACCAGAGCGGCTTCGGACTGAAGATCGTGCAGAGCGGTGCCAACCCGGCCGGCAACAACATCGGCGGCCTGAAGAACGACATGCACCGCGCTGCCTTCAAGCTGCCGACCTGGCAGACCCTGGCCCCGGGTCAGAGCGTGACCATCGCCCTGAACTACTACCTGCCCATGCCCATGCCGAGCAACTGGGTGGTCAGCTTCGGTGGCAAGTCCTACAGCCTCAAGCAAGAGGCACGGCGCGCGGACCTGAGCGCCGCCGCCCTGGCCAAGGCCGCTGCCGCCAAGGCCGCAGGCAAGTGAACGCACTCAACCTCTATTGACGGAGCAAGACAACATGAGACTGCAACAAACGATGATCCCGGCCGCCCTGGCCCTGGCCTTCGGGCTGGCCAGCCCCCTGGCCATGGCCTACAACTGCACCGGCGTGGCCGAATGGAACGCCCAGACTGCCTACACCAGCGGCAAGATCGTGCAACAGACCAACAAGGCTTATTCGGCCAAGTGGTGGACGCAGAACCAGACCCCGGCGACCAACGCCGGCCAATGGGATGTCTGGAAGCCGCTCGGTGATTGCGACGGCGGCCCGGCCGATTCCACGCCGCCCACCGTGCCCTCAGGCCTGACGGCCAGCGGCCAGACCACCAGCAGCATCGTGCTGAACTGGAGCGCCTCGACCGACGCCGGCAGCGGCGTGGCCGGCTACGACGTCTACCGTGCGGGCAATCTGGTGGCCTCACCCACGGCCGCCACCCACACCGACACCGGCCTGGCCGCGGGCACCGCCTACAGCTACACCGTGCGGGCCCGTGACAAGGCCGGCAATGCCTCGGCCCAAAGCGCCGCTCTGCTGACCAGCACGGCCAGCGGCGCTTGCGCCGCGCCGCCGGCGGTGCCGTCCGGCCTGGCTTCGCCGAGCCAAACCAGCAACAGCGTCAATCTGACGTGGTCGGCGGTGGCTGCCGCGCCTAACTGCACCGTTCAGTACCGCGTGCTGCAGGGCAGCGCGCATGCCGCGCAAGTCGCCAACACCAACGCCAGCGTGACCGGCCTGGCCGCCGACACGGCCTACAGCTTCAGCGTGGTGGCGCTCAATCAAGCCGGTGCCTCGGCTGCTTCGCCGGCCATCTCGGTGCGCACGGCCAAGCCCGACACCAACACCGGTGCCAAGAACGTGGTGGGCTACTTCGCCCAGTGGGGCATCTACGGCCGCAACTATCTGGTCAAGGACATTGACAAGGGGGGCGCTGGTGCCCGCCTGACGCACATCAACTACGCCTTCGGCAATGTGCGCAACAACAAGTGCGAGGTCGGCCTGACCGTGCCGGTGAATGAAAGCACGGGCGTGGGCGGCGATGCGTTTGCCGACTACACCAAATCCTTCCAGGGCTACCAGAGCGTGGACGGCGTGGGCGACACCTGGGACCAGAAGCTGCGCGGCAGCTGGAACCAGATGAAGAAGCTCAAGGCCAAATACCCCAAGCTCAAGGTGCTGATCTCTCTGGGCGGCTGGACCTACTCGCGTGGCTTCTCCAGCGCGGCTCGCCCCGAGAACCGTGTGGCCTTCGTCAAGTCCTGCATCGACGCCTACATCAAGGGCGACCTGCCGGTGACCGAAAACGCGGGCGGCCCGGGCGCAGCAGCCGGCGTGTTCGATGGCATTGACATCGACTGGGAATACCCGGTGGCTTGTGGCCTGTCCTGCGGCAAGCCTGAGGACAAGGAGAATTTCAACGGTCTGGTGGCGGAATTCCGCAAGCAGCTCGATGCGGTTCGCCCGGGCCTTCTGCTGACCATGGCCGCGCCGGCCGGCATTGACAAGATCCGTGAATACCAGCCGGAAGTGGCCCAGAACTCGCTGGACTTCATCAATGTGATGACCTACGACTTCCACGGCGGCTGGGAGAGCACCACCAACTTCCACGCGCCGCTGTACGGCTCGCCCAAGGATCCGTCCACCGGTGATGCGCGGGTCTACAACACCGCGGATGCCATCCAGGCCTATCTGGACCGCGGCGTGCAGCCCAAGAAGTTGAATCTGGGGATCGGCTTCTACGGCCGCGGCTGGACCAATGTGCCCAACACCAACAACGGGCTCTACCAGAGCGGCGCGATCCCGGCGCCTGCCACCTATGAAAAGGGCAATGAGGACTACAAGGTGCTCAAGACCTTGAACTACCCCAGCTACGTCGACCCGGTGACCCGCGCCCAGTGGATCTTCAACGGCACCACCTTCTGGAGCTTTGACACCCCGGTGCAAATCACCGAGAAGATGAACTACCTGAAGAGCAAGAACCTCGGCGGCGCTTTCTTCTGGGAGTTCAGCGGCGACGACGCCAACTCGACCCTGCTCAAGGCCGTCAGCGACGGCGTGAAGTAAGGCCAGCGATCAGGAACAGAAATCCGGAGGCGGAGGAAGGGCCGGGGGCAGTGGCTTCTCACTGCTCGGTCACTGCCCCCACAAAGCCCTCAGCTGCTTCCGGCTAGGTATCCGATCCAATCGAAACAAAGGCCAGCGTCTCCGCTGGCCTTTTTGTTGCTTGCAGATTCCATCGTTGTGCATGGTGCGGCAATCGGCACAGAACCGTCGTTCGCTGAGATTTGAATACGAACGCAGAGTGCGCGGAGGCTCGCAGAGGTCGCAGAGAGAGAAGAAGAGCGAGGATTGTGTTCTCAGCGTCCTCTGCGGTCCTCTGCGAACTCTGCGTGCTGAAACTTCTCCGCGAACGACGGGTCAGTGCCGACACCCGCCACTGCAGCCCTGACATCTCCATGACGCACAATCGCGCCCGCAGCGGAGCCAGGGGAGGGCAGGCGGTATGAATTTCAGTTTTGGTGCGCATCAGGACAGTGCCCTGATTTGCGGGTTCGTCTTGGCGCCAGGTCAGGCAGCCCGGCCGCTCAGCTTGGCCGAGGCCTTGGCCTGGTTGGCAGACGCCCCCGCGCGGGCGAGCAGCCTCGAGTTCATCTGGCTGCATTTTAATCTCACCGACGCGTCGGCCCAGGCTTGGATGCAGTCGCATCTGAGCCTGCCACCCGAATTCTTCGAAACCCTGCGTCAAGGCTCGCGCTCCACTCGCATTGAGGATGCCGACGACCACTTGATCGCCGTGGTCAACGATGTGGCCTACGAGTTTGCTTTCGACCCATCCGAGATTGCCACGCTCTGGGTCAATGTCAGCCCGCAGGTGGCCGTGAGTGCGCGCAGCCATCCGCTGCGCTCCATCGACCGTTTGCGCGAGGCGGTCAAGATGGGTGCGCATTTCGACTCCACGGTGTCCCTGCTCAATCACCTGTTCCGCGACCAGGGCGATGTGTTGGTGCGTATCGTGCGCGATGCCACCGTGCAAGTGGACCGCATCGAAGACAGTTTGCTGGCAGGCCGCCTGCAGGCCAAACGCAGCGAACTGGGCCAGTTGCGTCGGGTGCTGGTGCGCCTGCAGCGCCTGCTGGCGCCCGAGCCGGGAGCCTTGTTCCGTCTGCTGCGCCTGCCGCCGCCCTGGGTGGTGCCGCAAGACCTGGATGAGCTGCGCCAAGCCACCGAGGAGTTCTCTCTGGTCATCCGCGATATGGCCGCGCTGCAGGAACGCATCAAGCTGCTGCAAGAAGAAATGGCCGCTCAGGTCGGTGAACAGACCAACCGCAGTGTCTTCACCTTGACCGTGGTGACTGTGCTGGCCCTGCCCATCAACATCATGGCCGGCATGTTCGGCATGAACGTGGGCGGCGTGCCGCTGTCCGACGATCCGCATGGCTTCGCCATCCTGGCGGTGCTGGTGCTGCTGTTCACCGCCGTGGCTGGCTGGTGGGCCTTCCGCAAGCGCGATTGAATTCAGCCCGCGCCGAGGCACAACTCCTCGTCACCATGGCCATCGCGCCGACCGCTGGGTTGCCAGCCCTGGGCGCGGTAGAAGCCATGCGAACGCAGCGCCGGGTCGACGCCGGCCATCAGCCAGGGCCTCGGGCTGCCGACTGATTGCAGATGTGACACGGCGGCGGCCAGCAAGTCGCGGCCAAGGCCTTGACCTTCGCAGCCCGCCAGCACGGCCAACACCAGCACTTCGCCGCTGGCCGGCTCTACATTGCAAAAGCCGATTGCCTGATCGTCGCCATCGACGGCCAGCCAGCCGCAGACCGCGCCGACATCGAAGGCCGCGCGCAGCGTGGAGGGCGTGATGCCCAGTTCGGCCAGTCGTTGCGGCGAGATCGCGTTGTCCCGCGTGCGCGCTCGGATGTGGAACATCGCGTCCACATCGGCGCTGCAGGCCGCGCGCAGCCGCATATTCAGTTCAACGCTGCGCCAGGGCCGCCAGCAGCTTGTCGTGGATGCCGCCGAAACCGCCGTTGCTCATGCACAGCAAATGGTCGCCCGGGCGGGCGGCTTTGAGTACGGCGGTGACCAATGCGTCGATATTCGCCGTCACGACGGCCTGGGCGCCCATCGGTGCCAGAGCTTCGGCGGCGTCCCAGCCCAGGCCATCCTGGTGGCAGAAGCTCAGATCGGCAGCCTCCAGTGCCCAGGGCAGCTGCGCCTTCATGGCGCCCAGCTTCATGGTGTTGGAGCGCGGCTCGAAGATGGCCAGGATGCGCTCGGCCGGCGCGATGCGGCGGCGCAGGCCGTCCACGGTGGTGCGGATGGCCGTGGGGTGGTGAGCGAAATCGTCGTAGACCTTGATGCTGCCCCCGGCAACGGCGACCTCGCCGCGCAGCTCCATGCGGCGGCGCACATTCTTGAATTCGGCCAGGGCCGCGGCACTCTGCTCGGGCGTCACGCCCAGGTGCTCGGCGGCGGCGATGGCGGCCAGGGCGTTGAGCTGGTTGTGCTCGCCGATCAGCGACCACTCGACCCGCGCCACCTTGAGGCTGCCGCGCAGCACATCAAACGCCTGCGGTTCGCCGCGTGCACGCAGGGCGCCGCTTTCTTCCTTGCGCCCGCCGAAGCGCTGTACCTCGCTCCAGCAGCCGCGGCTGAGCACGCGCTGCAGCGCCTCTTCGCGGGCGTTGAGTACGATGCGGCCGCTGGCCGGCACGGTGCGCACCAGGTGGTGGAACTGCGTCTCGATGGCAGCCAGGTCGGGGAAGATGTCGGCGTGGTCGTACTCGAGGTTGTTCAGCACGGCCGTGCGCGGGCGGTAGTGCACGAACTTGCTGCGCTTGTCGAAGAAGGCGGTGTCGTATTCATCGGCTTCAATGACGAAGGCTGGACCAGTGCCGAGCTTGGCGGACACGCCAAAGTTCTGCGGCACACCGCCGACCAGAAAGCCCGGCTGCAGGCCGGCGTGTTCCAGGATCCAGGCCAGCATCGAGGTGGTGCTGGTCTTGCCATGGGTGCCGGCGACGGCCAGCACATGGCGGCCTTGCAGCACCTGCTCGGCCAGCCATTGCGGGCCGCTGGTGTAGGCGGCGCCGGCGTCGAGGATGGCCTCCATCAGCGGGAACTTCTCGCCGCGTGTGACCACATTGCCGATCACGAATACATCGGGTTGCAGTGCCATCTGTTCCGCGCCAAAGCCCTGGGTCAGCTCAATGCCCAGGGCTTGCAGCTGATCGCTCATCGGCGGGTAGACATTGGCATCGCAGCCGGTGACGCGGTGGCCCGCCTCGCGCGCCAGGGCGGCCAGGCCGCCCATGAAAGTGCCGCAGATGCCGAGGATGTGGATGTGCATGGTCGTCGTCAATCGTCTGAAACGGAACGGAACAGGATGGGTCAGGCTCAGGCCGCGAACCACTGTTCGGCCAGGCGCGGCGCGGCTTCGAGCGAATTCAGCACGAGGCAGCGCGGCGCGATCGCCGGGTCGGGGGCTTTGAGGTCGGGCACCAGCACCACCCCGGCCCCGGCTGCCAGTGCGCCTTGCGCGCCATAGCTGGAGTCTTCAAACACCAAGGTCTGCTCGGGCGCCAGGCCCAGGCTGCGGGCGGCCAGCTCGAACAGGTCGGGGTGCGGCTTGCCACGCGTGACCTGGTCACCGCCGTGGATGGGGCCGAAAAAGCTCAGCAGGCCCGCGAGGCCCAGGCGCCGCAGCACCTCGGTGTGGCGGGTGGAGGAGGCGACTGCGCAAGGTACGCCGCGCGCTTGCAGTGACTGCAGCAAGGCCAGGGCACCGGGGCGCAAGGCAAAGCCCTGGCCTTGGAACTGCGCTTCGACCTCGCGATCCACCTCGTCGTACATGGCCTCGGCTTGGGCATGCGAGCCCAGCTTGTCGGCCAGCACCCGCAGGCTGTCGCGGCGCTTGATGCCCACGGTCAGCAGGTAGTCGGCCTCGCTGAGCGGCGTGCCGACAGCCGCACTCTGGCGCAGCCAGGCGTCACGGATGGGCCGCTCGGAGTCGAGCAGCAGACCGTCCATATCGAAGATGGCCGCGGTGAAGCGGCGGCCGGTGTGCGGCATGACTGGGGTCGCTGAGATCAGCGCAGGGCGTGGCGAGCGGCATCCAGCGTCGCCTGGATGTCGGCCTCGCTGTGGGCGGCGGAGACAAAGCCGGCTTCGTACAGCGCCGGGGCCAGGTAGACGCCGGCGTCCAGCATGGCGTGGAAGAAGCGGTTGAAGCGCTCCTTGTCAGTGGTCATCACGGTCTGGTACTCCTGCGGCAGCTGGTCCATCAGGAAGAAGCCGAACATGCCGCCTTGGCAATCGACACTGAAGGGCACGCCGTTGTCCTTGGCGACCGCTGCGAGGCCGTTGACCAGGCGACGTGTCTTGGCCGACAGGTCTTCGAAGAAGCCGGGCTTTTGGATCTCGCGCAGCGTGGCCAGGCCGCAGGCGGTGGCCACCGGGTTGCCGCTCAGGGTGCCGGCCTGGTAGACGCCGCCCAGCGGAGCCAGGTGCTTCATGATCTCGCGGCTGGCGCCGAAGGCGGCCAGGGGCATGCCGCCGCCGATGACCTTGCCAAAGACGCTGATGTCGGGCTTGAAGCCGGGGATCAGGCTGGCGTAATGGCCTTGCGCGCTGTGCAGACCGACGCGGAAGCCGGTCATCACCTCATCCAGCACCAGCAGGGCGCCGTGCTCGGTGCAGAGCTCGCGCAGACGCTTCATGTAGGCCGTCTGGGTGCGCACGAAATTCATATTGCCGGCGATCGGCTCGATGATCACGCAGGCCAGTTCCTTGCCATGCAGGGCAAAGGCTTCTTCCAGCTGGGCCAGGTGGTTGAACTCCAGCACCAAGGTGTGCTGTGCCACCTCGGCCGGCACACCGGCGCTGGTCGGGTGGCCAAAAGTGGCCAGGCCCGAGCCGGCCTTGACCAGCAGGGCATCGGTGTGGCCGTGGTAGCAGCCTTCGAACTTGATGAACTTGCTGCGGCCGGTGGCGCCGCGCGCCAGGCGGATGGCGCTCATGGTCGCCTCGGTGCCCGAGGACACCAGGCGCACCTGCTCCATGCTGGGCACCAGTTTCAGGATCTCTTCGG
This sequence comes from Paucibacter sp. DJ2R-2, assembly GCF_025717675.1. Classification (GTDB taxonomy): domain Bacteria; phylum Pseudomonadota; class Gammaproteobacteria; order Burkholderiales; family Burkholderiaceae_C; genus Paucibacter_A. The sequence goes on along the minus strand of NZ_JAJIRT010000001.1, from coordinate 64,712 downwards.
CCAGCTCGATCTCACGCTCGGTCGGCGCGCCGAAGGAGAAACCTTCGCGCGCGGCTTTGGTGACGGCTTCCAGCACGGCCGGGTGGCCGTGGCCCAGAATCATTGGACCCCAGGAGCCGATGTAGTCGATATAGCGCTGGCCGTCGGCGTCAACGATGTAGGCGCCGTCGCCGCGGGTGATGAAGCGCGGTGTGCCGCCGACCGCGCGGAAGGCGCGCACCGGAGAATTGACGCCGCCAGGGATGACGCGCTGGGCGCGTTCGAACAGTTCTTGGTTCTTCGACATGATGAATTGACGGGCCCGGACAGTGGGCCGATAAAAATGGCGGCCCCTAAAAAGGGCCAAACAGGGCCAAATGGGGTCTCAGGTCACGCCGCCTCAATGCATGCGGCGCGGCGGGCGGCCCGGAGCCGCTTCATCCAGCTTCACCGTGACGCCGCCCGCTTGCGCTGCGGCCGCCGCTTCGGCAGCCATTTCGGCCTCTTCCTCTTCGCTGGGCGGCAAGGCCCAGAAGAAGCGGTCGGGAATGACATTGCCCATGCCGGGGCGGAAGCCGCCGTCCAGGGCCTGGTCCAGGAAGGACAGGGCCTCACCCACGGCGGAGTGGATTTCGGCGCCGACCGAGAGCAGGGCGGCCAAGCCGGCCGAGAGCGTGTCGCCGGCGCCGACGAAGTTGACTTCGAAGCGCTCGAACTTTTCGCCCGTCACCGGGCCGGCCGGTGTGGCCAGCACGTTGTCGACGAACTGGTTGGGCAGGGCAATGCCGGTGACCAGCACATGGGCCGTGCCATGCTGGCCGGCGGCCACGGCCAGCTCGCGCGGCGAGGCTGGGCGGTCGGCGTCCCAGTCGGGCAGCAGGAAATCACTCAAGGTCTTGTGGTTGCCGACCAGCACATGGGTTTGCGGCAGCACCAGCTCACGGAAGGCGTCCAGATAGCTTGCTTGTTGCTCCTCGTCGAGCCAGGCGACATTGGGCAGGTAGGCGACCAGGGGCACGTCGGGGTAGTCCGAAAGCACTTCCGCGACCGCGCTGACGCCCTCGGCGCTGCCCAGGAAGCCGACCTTCCAGGCACTGATCTGGACATCTTCCAGGATCAAGCGGGCCTGTTCCGCGATGGTGTCCGGGTCCAGGGTGTGGTGTTCGAAGACTTCGGCCGTGTCACGCAGCACGATGGCGCTGACCACCGGCAGGCAGTGCGCACCCATGGCCGCGATGGTGGCGATGTCACCGGCCAGGCCACCGGCGCCGCTGGCGTCGCTGGCATTGAAGCTCAGCACGCAGGCGGGGGCCTGGGCTTCCTGCTCGTCGAGGGCGGCCGTCGGATCGGTACTGCTGGGGAGTTCGGTCTTGTTCATGATGTGCGGCGCGGGTTCGGGGATAGAAATTGCAAGCAAATGCAAAAAAGGCGGGCCGCAGGCGGCGAGGGCGGGTGCTCAAGCACTGCAAAACAGGCTCCTGACGCTCGGGTGTACCCTGCTTTGAAAGCATGCGCGACAGGGGGAATCCAGCTGTTGCATCCTTGCCGATTCACTGGCCCGGTAGGGCAAGCCGGCGTGGCTACAATCTTCGCATTGTAGATAGCAAACCCATACCCATCGTGAGCGAAGCAAGTACCTGGATGTGCCTGATCTGCGGCTGGATTTACGACGAAGCCGCAGGTGACCCCGAGCACGGTATTGCACCGGGTACCCTGTGGGCCAATGTCGACATGAACTGGACCTGCCCCGAGTGTGGCGCCCGCAAAGAAGACTTCGAGATGGTTCGCATCTGACGCTGCGCACTGTAGCGCTGTCCCACCCGTCTGCAGTGAGTCGTGGCTGTCCGGCCATGAGCGTGCTGCTGTGAGGAGATAAGGCTTGGACGTACAAGTTCCCGAAGGCGCAAGCGGCATCGTGGCGGCCGCTGCCAAGGTGTTGGTCATCGATGACAGCAACACCATCCGGCGCAGTGCCGAGATTTTCCTCAAACAAGGTGGCCACGAGGTGGTGTTGGCCGAGGATGGTTTCGATGCCCTGGCCAAGCTCAGCGATTACGAGCCCGACTTGGTGTTCTGCGACATCCTGATGCCGCGTCTCGACGGCTATCAGACCTGCGCCATCATCAAGCGCAACCCGCAGTTCGCGGGCGTGCCGGTCATCATGCTGTCCTCCAAAGATGGCTTGTTTGACAAGGCGCGTGGCCGCATGGTGGGTTCGCAGGACTATCTGACCAAGCCATTCACCAAAGATCAGTTGTTGAAAGCCGTGCTTTCGCACCGGCGCGGCGCCTGAAACTCAGGCCGCGGCACCGGAAGTTGTTGCTGTTGACGTTGTTGTTGATGATGGTTCTGTTTGCCGACCCTGTGGTCGGTCCGGTCGCCGGGGCTTATCGCCTCGCTGCGGTGACGTGAGGACGCCAAATGCCGATACAAAAAATTCTGTTGGTCGATGATTCCAAGACCGAGCTCCATGTGCTGAGCGAGATGCTCGTCAAGCGTGGCTATCAGGTGCGCACCGCCGAAAACGGCGAGGAGGCACTCAAGCGCTTGGCCGAGGAGACGCCGGACCTGATCCTGATGGACGTGGTGATGCCGGGTCAGAACGGCTTTCAGCTGACCCGAACCATCACCCGCGATGAGCGTTTTGCCCATGTGCCGGTGATCATGTGCACGAGCAAGAACCAGGAAACCGATCGCGTCTGGGGCATGCGCCAGGGCGCGCGCGATTACGTGGTCAAGCCGGTCAAGGCCGAGGACCTGCTCGCCAAGATCAAGGCCCTGGGCTGAACATGCGAGCGCTGACATGAGTAGCAGCTCCAGCAAACAGGCCCTGCGCGAACTGCAGACCCGCCTCGCGCAACGCATGCAGGCGGCGCGTGACCAAGAGATCCAAGCCGCCAGCTGGCTGGCGGTGGAATGCGCCGGGGTAGGCCTGCTGCTGTCCCTGCGTCAGGCGGCGGAAATCTTCACGCCGGTGCCGATGCGTGCCTTGCCCTATGCCCAGCCCTGGCTGGCCGGGGTGGCCAATCTGCGCGGCGGCCTGTTCACGGTCGTCGATCTGGCGGTTTTTCTGGGCTTGCGCGAGGCCGGTGCGGCTCGCCTTGAGGCGCGCCAGGACCTGGCCCAGGTGCGCATGGTGTCGCTCAATGCCGAGCTCAACACCAACTGCGCCTTGTTGGTGGACCGTCTGCTGGGCTTGCGCGGTGACGAGCAGCTGCAGCCCGATCCGGCCGACAGCGAAACAGTCGGCCAGCGACCTCGATTTGCCGGCCCCCGCCTGCTCGACGCCGACGGCCGAAGCTGGCAGACGCTCGATCTCGAGGCCTTGGCCAAGCACGACCAGTTTCTCCGTGTCGTGGTTTGATCTGATAAGCAAGCCGAGCGCATTCAGCTAGGCTCAAGAGTTAGCGGCGCGGCCAACACTGGTTCATGAAGGACCGGTTTTCAACGAATTCACGAGGGTGAGATGAGCTTCCTGGACAAGATCAAGAACCTGGGCAAGACCGAGACCGAAGGCCAAGCGGAAGCCGCACATGCGGATTCCGTGCCCTCCGGTGCGGTGCTGGTCTCCACGCAGACGCACACCGGCCCGGGCCAGTTGTCGAACTCATCCATCATCTCCGAGGCCCTGCCCACCGAGCAGCAAGGCGGCACCGAGTTTGGTGAAACCACGGCCACCTTTGCCACCACCAGCGCGGCCTTGGACGGCCCAATGACGGAGCAGCAGTCGGACAGCAAGCCGCCGGAGAACCGCCGCCAGACCGTGCTGATCGCCCTGGTCGCGGTGGGCTTGCTCGGCACGGCTATCACGGTCAGCTTGAGCCTGGTGGGCGGCAGCCGCAGTGCGGCCCAGGTGCGCGCGGCCGGTCAGGCCTTGATGCACTCGCAGCGCATGGCCAAGTCGGTGTCCACCGCCCTGGTGGGTAACCAAGGCGCGTTTGCCGAGCTGCGTGAGAGCGGCAGCGTGCTGGTCGGCGTGGTCGGCAACTTGCGCACCGGCGACGGCCCCTTGGCCGCAGCCCCGGGCAACGTGCAACCGGTGCTGGACATTGTTCAGCCCCTGGTGGAGCGTGCTGAGAAGAATGCCAAGGTGGTGCAGGCGCAGGAAAAGGTGCTGACCGAAGTCGGCCAGGCCCTGCGCGCCATCAACCGCCAGTCCAGCGATCTGCTGGAAAGCGCCGAGGCCGTGGCCTCGGAGTCGCTGCAGCGCAATGGTTCGGCCGCTGAAATCTCCGCCGCCGGCCAGTTGGTGATGTTGACCCAGCGTATCGGCAAGAGCGCCAACGAGTTCCTGACCCAGGACGGCGTCAGCCCCGAGGCCGTGTTCCTGCTGGGCAAAGACTTGAACTCCTTCAAGCTGATTGCTGAAGCGCTGCTGAACGGCAACTCCGAGCTGCGTTTGGCCAGTGCCAAGGACCCGCAGCTGCGCGAGCGCCTGGGCGCTTTGCTCAAGCAATATGAACAGACCCGCACCCAAGCTTCCGCCATTCTGGGCAATCTGCAAGGCCTGGTGGCTTCGCGCGAAGCCCAGAAGAGCATCTTGGGCGACAGCGAAACCCTGCGCAAGGGCCTGGAAGACCTGGCCTTGGAGCTGGAGTCGGCCGGTGGCGTGAGCTGGTGGTTGGCTCTGCTGATGATCGCCTCGCTGGGCGCCCTGGTGGCCGGTTCGCTCGGTTTCCTGCGCCTCTATGTGGCGGATCAGAAGCAGCGCGCCATGTTGGCCGAGGCCCAGGAGGGCGAGGCCAAGGCGCAAGAGCGCGAAGCCAAGCGCGTCAACGACGCCAACCAGGCCGCGATTTTGCGTTTGATGAACGAACTGCAGTCGGTCGCTGAAGGTGACTTGACGCAACAAGCCACGGTGACCGAGGACATCACCGGCGCCATCGCCGACTCGGTGAACTACACCGTTGAAGAGCTGCGCAGCCTGGTCGGCCAGGTGCAGGCTACGGCCGCCCGGGTGACCGACACCACCGGTCAGGTCGACCAGACCTCGACCGACCTGCTGGCCGCGTCCAAGGAACAGCTGCACGAGATCCGCTCCACCGGTGAGGCCGTGCTGCAGATGGCCGAGCGCATCAATGAGGTGTCCAACCAGGCTCAGTCCACGGCCGAAGTGGCGCGCCAGTCGCGTCAGGCCGCCGAGTCGGGTCTGCAGGCCATGCAGAACAACATCAGCGGTATGAATGCCATCCGCGAGCACATCCAGGAAACCTCCAAGCGCATCAAGCGCCTGGGCGAGTCCTCGCAGGAAATTGGTGAGATCACCGAGCTGATCTCTGACATTACCGAACAAACCAACGTGCTGGCGCTGAACGCGGCCATTCAGGCCGCCTCGGCCGGTGAAGCCGGTCGCGGCTTCTCGGTGGTGGCGGAAGAAGTGCAGCGCCTGGCGGAACGCTCGGGCGATGCGACGCGCCGGATTGCCGCCCTGGTCAAGACCATTCAAACCGACACCCATGATGCCGTGGCCGCCATGGAGCGCTCGACGCTCGGCGTGGTGCAGGGTACGCGACTGTCCGATGCGGCCGGCAAGGCGCTGGAAGAGATCGACAGCGTGTCGCGTCGCCTTGATGACTTGATCGCCCAGATTTCGACCCAGGCCCTCAGCGAAGCCGCCTCTGCCAATGAAGTGGCCTCCAACATCCAGCACATTTTTGCCGTGACCGAACAGACCAGCGAAGGCACGCGCTCGACCGCACAGATGGTGCACGAGTTGTCCCGTTCGGCCGAGGCTTTGAAGCAGTCGGTGGCGCGGTTCAAGGTCGCCTAAGAGGCGGAGCCCGGCATGGATCAGTTCCGCGAGTCCGAGTTTCCTCCCGACCTCAGCCCCCTGGCGTGGGTGCAGGAGGAGTTGCGCCGATCCCTTGAATCGGTCCATAAGGCGCTGCGGCGCATGCTGCGCGATGGCGACAGCAAGTTCAGCGTTTTGGGTGCCGAAGTCGGCTCCAGCTCCCAGTCTTTGCTGGGCGCCGCAGCCCAGTTGCACCAGGTGGCCGGCGTGCTGTCCCTGGTCGGCTTGCCGGCCGGCGCCACGGTGCTGCGCGCCGCCGAACAGGCGGTGCAGTTTCTGGCCGAGCGCACCGATCTGGTTGACCCCTTCCGCGTCGAGACCATCGAGCGCGCCAATTTCGCCCTGCTCAGCTATATCGCCCGCCTGCTGGCCGGCAACAAGGCATCGACGCTGAGCCTGTTCCCGGCCTACCGCGAGCTGCAGACCTTCATCGGCGCCGAGCGGGTGCACCCGGCCGACCTCTGGCAGTACGAATGGCACTGGCGCGATGTGCCGGATGAAACCGGCTGCCCGGCTCTGGCCCCGGAGACCGGCCGCGCGCCGTTTGAAGCGGCCCTGCTCAAGCACATGCGCACGCCCAGCCCGGCTTTTGCTGGCCGCTTGAGCGACCTGTGCGCCGGCCTGGCCGCGGGCCTGATCGAATCGCACAGCAAGACCCTCTGGCAACTGGCTGCCGCGCAGTTCCAAGCCCAGGCCTTGGGCTTGCTGGATGGCGATGCCTTCGTCAAACGCCTGGGCTCGCGCCTGCTGTCCCAGCTGAAGCTGGGTCGTCAGGTTGACCCGGCGGTGCAGGAGCGCCTGGCGCAAGACCTGTTGTTCTTCTGCGCCCAGGCGCGTGACCCTGCGAACGAACGCATGGCACCACGCCTGAGCGCGGTACGCCGGGCTTTCGGCCTGAACCCTGAATTCCGGGGCGATTACGAAGACCAGACCCTGGGACATATCGATCCGGCCTGGGTGGCGCAGGCGCGCCGCCGCGTCGGCGTGGCCAAGGAGTCCTGGGGCAGCGCCGCCGAGGGCGACAGCCATCGTCTGGCCGGCCTCGACGAGCAATTCGCAGCCGTGGCGGAATCGCTGCAGCGCTTGTTCCCGAGTGGCGAGGTGCTGGGCCAAACCCTGCAGCGTGCGGTGGTTGCCACCCTGCGCTCGGGTCAGCCGCCGCGCCCGGCCCTGGCCATGGAAGTGGCCACCAGCATGTTGTATGTGGAGGCGGCGCTCGATGACGCGGCCTTCGACCAGCCCGAGCAAGCCGAGCGCGTGCGCGCCCTGGCCCAGCGCATCGATGCGGTCGCCCATGGCGATGCACCGCAGCCGCTGGAAGCTTGGATGGAGGACCTGTATCGCCGGGTCTCCGACCGCCAGACCCTGGGCAGCGTGGTTCATGAGCTGCGTGCCAGCCTGTCGGACATCGAGCGCCAGGCTGATGAGTATTTCCGTGACCCGGCTCAACGTCAGAAGCTGATTCCGGTGCCGGCCCAGCTCTCCGCCATGCGCGGTGTGCTGACGGTGTTGGGCCTGGACCAGGCGGCCTTGGCTTGCCTGCGCATGCGCGACGAGGTCGATGAGCTGGCCAACACCGAAGTCGACACCGAGCGCGGCGGTCCGCGCGAGCTGTTCGAGCGCCTGGCCAACAACCTCGGCGCTCTGGGTTTCCTGATCGACATGCTGAGTGTGCAGCCGCAGCTGGCCAAGCGCATGTTTGTGTTCGAGGAGTCCAGTGGTCGCCTCAACCCGGTGATGGGTCGCCGCGCCGACGCCAGCCCGCTGCCGCCCATGGTGGCTTCGGCCCCGGCGCCGCTGGACGGCCTGATGCACCTGGACCTGGACAGCCCCTCGGCACCCGCGCCCTTGCAGACCCTGGTCAGCCAGGCGCCCGTCGCCCTGGGCGACCTGGGCCTGCCCGAGCTGAGCTTCGCGCTCGACAGCGCGCCCGAGCTCGCAACGCCTGCCCCCGCGACTGTGCCTGCCGAGGCGCCCCTGACTTCGGTCGAGTCGGCCGAGCCGGCCCCGGCCGCCTTTGCGCACGACCCCGAGATGCAGGAGATCTTCCTCGAGGAAGCCGGCGAAGTGCTGGGTAATGCCCGCGCCGCCCTGGCCGCCTTGCAAGAAGATGGCAGCGATCGCGAGCAACTGACGGTCTTGCGCCGTGCCTTCCACACTCTCAAGGGCAGCTCTCGCATGGTGGGCTTTGATGCCTATGGCGAGGGTGCCTGGGCCTGCGAGCAGCTTTTCAATGCGCGTCTGGCCGATGCCACGCCGCAAGCCGATGCGCCATTGCTGGCCTTCAGTGCCGAGGCCTTGGACTACCTCGGCCAGTGGTGCGAGCAGATCGCCGGCCGCCAGAGTGGCGCCTTCATTCCCGACCCGCTGCGTCGCAGTGCCGATGCCTTGCGTCTGCAGGGCGAGGCGCTGGCGCTGGACTGGCCGGGTCGCCAGCTGGCTTCGGATGAAATGCCGGCCGAGCCTCTGGCTGAAGCGCCGGCTCAGGAGCTGTTCGAGCCCGCGCCGGTCGAAGCCGCAGCCGAAGCGGAGCCCGTGCCTGCCTTGATCGATGCCTCGGCGGAACAGCCGGGCGGCGAGCTCATCATGGAGGCGCAGCCTGAGTCCGAAGCCGCGCCCGAACCCATCGACTCGCAAGCTGAGGCGCTGGAGCTGGCCGAACTGCTTGAGCCGCGCGCAGACCTGGAGCTGCCGGTCGAGCTGCCGGAGTTGTCCGAAGAGGTCTTGGAACTGCCTGAGCTGGCGCTGCCCGAGCTGACGCTGCCAGAGTTGCCTCTGGCTGAACCGCCCTTGTTGACCGACGAGGCAGCAGTGCCCGTTGTTCCGTTGGCGCCGGATCTGGCCGACTTGGATCTGGGACTCGACCTCGAACTCCCGGCTCTGTCGGACGAGTTGCCCGCGGTCCAGCCGACGCCGACTGAGTTCATGGAGGAGCTGGTCGAGTTGCCGAGCTGGCAGGCCACGGCCATCGAGCCTGCGCCCACGGTGCTGTCTGAAGGCCCGGATACCGAGCTCTTGACCGAACTGGCCACCGAGCTGCTGCCTGATCTTGGGCCGGAGTTGGTGGAGGCTGAGCCTCTGCTCGGCGATGCCGGGCTGATGCTCGAACTGGAAACCGGTGCAGCGGCCGATGCGCAGCCGCCTGTGCTGACCGACTTGCTGGAACTGGATCTGCTGGGCGAGGGCGAAGCCGCCGCGGACAGCGCGCTGGAAGCCGCCCAAGCCCAGGCGCCGACCGATGTGCTGCCTGCCGCCGCCGAGACCGTGCTCAGCGAATTGCCGAGTGAGGCCGAGGACGCTGCGGCCAGCGAGTTTGCATCCCTGGATGCACTCGACCTGCCCCTGACCCTGGACCTGCCTTTGGACGCTGCCGAAGCGGCGCCCGAGACGGTCAGCCAGGCCGTGCCTGATTTTGAATTGCCCGAGTTCGAGTTGAACCTCGATCTGGGCGAGTTGGTGGGTGAATCTGTTGCCCCGGCTGAACCTGAAGTGGTGGCCGAAGCCGAGGACGGCGCCGAGACGGAGGCCGAAGCACTTGCCGACCTGGCGAGCGCGATTGAGCCGCCGGTCGCAGCACCGGCTGTGCCTCATCTCAGCCTGGTCAGTTCTGGCGACAGCCAGGGTGGCGATGTGGATGCCGGCGAGGGCGAAGCTGCCGAAGAAGGCGCCGAAGAAGGCGCCGAAGACAGCGCTGAAGAGGGCGACGAAGGCGTCAAGCGCATCGGTTCCTTGCGCATCGGCATCACCCTGTTCAACATCTTCCTGAACGAGGCCGATGAGCTCTCGCGTCGCCTGGCCACCGGCCTGGCGGAATGGGCGATGGAGCTGAACCCGCCACTGCCCGCGCAGTGCGAGGCCCTGGCGCACGCCCTGGCCGGCAATTCGGCCACCGTGGGCTATGAGGATTTGTCGACCCTGGCGCGTGCCCTGGAGCATGCCTTGGGCCGCGCCCAGCGCGCCCAGCGCTTCAGCGAAGCCGATGCTCAGCTGTTCGAGCGGGCGGCTGAAGACATCCGCCAGCTCTTGCATCAGTTCGCGGCCGGCTTCCTGCGCCCGCATGACGCCTCGCTGGTCGAGCGTCTGCACTCCTACGAACCCGAGGTGGACAGCAGTCTGCTGGGCAGCTTCGACGCCCTGGATGATCTGGAAACTCTGGACGCTGGCGACCTCGGTCCCACGCCGACGGTGGTGGACGACACCCTGGACCTTCATCTGCCGGCCTATACGGCGGCAGCGCTTGAGCCTGCGCCGAACCGACCGACGGCAGATCAAGACGAAGTCGAGCCCGGCCTGCCGGACGAAATCGACGCCGTGCTGCTGCCGATCTTCGAGGAAGAAGCGCGTGAGCTCCTGCCTCAGCTGCATGCCGCGTTGCGCGACTGGTTGCTGCGGCCGCAAGATCGCAGCGCCCCCGATGCCTGCATGCGCGCCCTGCACACCTTCAAGGGCGGCGCTCGCCTGACCGGTGCCATGCGTTTGGGCGAGCAGGCCCATGAGTTGGAGTCGGCCGTCGAGGCGGCGCTTGCCATGGATCCGCCGGACAGCGCAAGCCTGCAAGCCCTGCAGGATGGCGGCGATGCGCTGGAAGCCAGCCTGGACCGTTTGCTGGCCTCGCTGCTGGTGCCCGCTGCGGCCGTGCCGGTGCCCGAGGTGCTGCCGGTGGCTGAGCTGGCGCCCGAGCTGGAGTCCGGCGATGCGCCCGTTGCCGATGCCGCCGCTGTCGAAGCAGAGCTCGAGGTCCTGGCTACAGCCGAACCCGGCGCCGATGTGGCAGCCGAGCAGCTTGAGGAACAGGCCGCGGCAGCGCCGCCGCGCCAGATCGACTGGTCGCGCTTCAGCGAGCGTGAGGCCAGCCCCGACGACATCACCATCGAACTGCCCGGCACCGGCCCGCAAGCCATGGTGCGCGTGCGCGGCAGCCTGCTCGAACGCATGGCCGCCCAGGCCGGTGAGGTCAGCATCCGACGTGCGCGTCTGGAGTCCGAGCTGGCCCAGATGAAGGGATCCTTGCTCGATCTGGACGACAACTTGGCGCGCCTGCGCAATCAGCTGCGCGAGTTGGAACTGCAGGCCGAGGCCCAGATGGGCACGCAGCAGGAGCTGCATCAGAAGGCCGGGCGCGATTTCGACCCGCTGGAGTTCGACCGCTACACCCGCTTCCAGGAACTGACCAAGATGCTGACCGAGTCGGTCGGTGACGTGGCCACGGTGCAGCGCGCCTTGCAGCGCAATGTGCAGCTTGGTGAAGACGAGTTGGCGGCTCAGTCGCGCCTGACGCGTGAGCTGCAGGACGATTTGCTGCGCACCCGTTTGATCGAGTTCGAAAGCTTGGGCGAGCGTATGCACCGGGTGGTGCGCCAGGCGGCGCGCGATGCCGGCCGGCAAGCCCAGCTGGAGATCATCGGCGGCCAGACCGAATTGGACCGCAGCGTCCTGGAACGCATGGCCGGGCCCTTCGAGCATTTGCTGCGCAACAGCATCAGCCATGGCATCGAAGCGCCCGAGCAGCGCCAGGCTCTGGGCAAGCCCGTTCAGGGCACGGTCCGGCTGGAGCTGCGCCAGGAGAGCAATGAAGTCCTGCTGACCTTCAGCGATGACGGTGCCGGCCTGGATCTGAAACGCATCCGCGAACGCGGTGAGCAGCTGGGTCTGATTCAGCCCGGCGAAACGCTGTCGGAAGCGGCCCTGATGCAGCTGATCTTCACCTCCGGTTTCTCCACGGCCACGCAAGTGACCGAGCTGAGCGGGCGTGGCGTCGGCATGGATGTGGTGCGCGCCGAGGTCAGCACCTTGGGCGGTTCCATCACCACCGAGTCCAAGCCGGGGCAGGGCACCAGTTTCGCGCTGCGCCTGCCTTTGACCACGGCCCTGACCCAGGTCGTGCTGCTGCGCAGCGGCGACCAGGTGGTGGCGGTGCCGGCCAGTTTGATGGCCTCGCTGCAGCGGGTGCCGGCCGCCGCGGTGGAGGAAGCCTATGCCACCGGCAATCTGCAGCATGGTGGGCAGAGCCTGCCGTTCTACTGGCTCGGCGGTCTGCTGGGTCAGGCCGGGCGCGGCCATGGCCAGGGCAAGTACCTGCCGGTCGTGCTGATGCGCAGTGCCCAGCAGTCGCTGGCCCTGCACGTGGACGAGGTCATGGGCAACCAGGAAGTGGTGGTCAAGAACCTCGGTGCACAGCTCAGCCGGGTGCCTGGCTTGGCGGGCGTCAGCTTGCTCGCCTCGGGCGATGTGGCTCTGATCTACAACCCGGTGGCTCTGGCAGCCTGGTACGGTCCGCTGGCGCAGCAGCGCTTGCTGGAGGCCCGTGAGGCCGCTCAGCGTGTGGCCGAGCAGGGCAGTGCGCCGAAGCCGGTGGCCGAATCGAGCGAAGACCTGCCTCCGTTGGTGCTGGTGGTTGATGACTCCCTGACAGTGCGTCGCGTCACCCAGCGTCTGCTGGAGCGCGAGGGCTACCGGGTGCAGCTGGCCAAGGACGGGCTGGATGCGATGGAGGCACTCGGCGGCGACGAGCTTCCAGTGCTGGTGCTGTCGGACATCGAGATGCCGCGCATGGACGGTTTCGACCTGCTGCGCAATATCCGAGCCGATGCCCGTCTGCGCGAACTGCCGGTGGTGATGATCACCTCGCGCATCGCGCAGAAGCACCGCGACTATGCAGAGCAACTGGGTGCCAACCACTATCTCGGCAAGCCCTATGACGAAGCCCATCTGCTGGAGCTGATCGCTCGCTACACTGCGGCACAAGCTCAGGCCACTGAAGCGGCAGCCTTGTGAGTTGAATGCGGCTGTGCCGTGGCCTTCGAGCCACGCCGCAGCCGCCTCCGCCGTTTTTCATTGTGTTCACTGAGCCGGCCCTGGCTCAACGAGGCGTTCTTTCCTGACCCATGTCTGAAGTCGTTGATCATCTTGCCGAGTTGACCGGCTTCCGCGACCGGGATGTCATGGACGTGACCCTGGTGTCGGCCCTGCGTGATCTGCTGGAGCCGCGCTCGGTGGCGATCTATCGCTATATCGGCGAGCCCGGGGCTGAGCGTTGGCTGACGCGCGCCCATTTGCGCGGCGACGATGCCGTGGCCACCGCGGACCCGCTCTGGCTGGAACCCGATCGGCTGCCTCTGGCCGCCGCTTTTCCGCAGCGCCTGGAATGCATGCGCAGTCGGACGGTGCTGCAATGGCAGCAGCAGCCGCTTGCCGATGAGGCCGAGGCGGGCCCGGCGCCGAAGTCAGCGTTGGACTGGATCAATCTCTTTCCCATTGCCACCGAGCGCGATGTCATCGGTGTGCTGGAGATCCACTCGGCCAGCCGCCTCAAGAGCAAGTCGCAGCGCATGGTCAGCAGCGTGCTGCGGATCTATCACAACTTCCAAGGTCTGCTCGACTACAGCGAGCGCGACACCCTGACTGGTCTGCTCAACCGCAAGACCTTCGAGGAGAGCTTTCTCAAGGCTTTGAGCGAGCTGTCGACGCTGGCGCAGGTGGTGGCGGCCGATCCGCAGGCGGGTGAGAACGACCGTCGCCACGAGAACATCCACCCGCAGTATTTCCTGGGTGTCATCGACATCGATCATTTCAAGGCCGTCAACGATGGTTTCGGCCATTTGATCGGGGACGAAGTGCTGCTGCTGCTGTCGCGCCTGATGCGCAGCAGCTTCCGCTTCCACGACCTGCTCTATCGTTTCGGCGGCGAGGAGTTCGTCGTGCTGATGCGCTGCGACGAGGGCGTGGATGCGGCTCATGCCTTCGAGCGACTGCGTCACAACACCGAGCAATACGCCTTTCCTCAGGTGGGCCGCATCACGGTCAGCATCGGTTTCACCCAGGTGCGTGTTGGCGACTCGCCGGCGGCTGCCTTCGAGCGCGCTGACAAGGCCGTGTATCACGCCAAAGACAATGGCCGCAACCAGGTGCACAACCACGCCGACCTGGTCTCTGCCGGTCAGATGCGGGAAGTGACTCAGCTCAGCGACATGGAGTTGTTCTAGCTTCGGTCCAGGCGCAGCTCCGGCGCGCTCGTTCCTCTTGGTTCCGGCCGGTTCAGCCTGCCTTTCCTTTCCGCCCGTCACACGCCGTCACACAGCACACACCGTGCCTGCACTGACGCGACGAGGGTGCTTCGACACAATGAAATCATCGCAGCGAGAGAGGCAAACGCCACTCGCAGCGAGTGTTGAAACCCTGTGATGGCGCGCCCTCAGTGGCCGCCTTGAACGAAAGGAACCCACCATGAACAAGAACAAGAACTCCAAGATCGCCCTGGCTTCCATCTCTGCCTTGGCCCTCGCACTGGGAACAGCGACCGGCGCCGCCATGGCTGCACCGGGCAGCAACTCGGGCTTCTACCTCAGCGGCGATCTGGGTCAGTCGCGCAACAATCTGAGCAGCCCGACCAGCCCGGCAGTCGCCATCGACAAGCGCGGCACGGTCTACGGCATCAGCGGCGGCTACCAATTCAACCCGCATTTCGCCACCGAACTGAGTGTGCAGCGCCTGGGTACCCATGGCATCGGTAGCAGCGAAGCCAAGACCACCGCTTATTCGCTTGACGCCATTGGCCGCCTGCCGGTCAACGACAAGTTCTCGGTCTACGGCCGCCTCGGTGCCAGCCACCTGGACCGCAAGTTCAGCGGCATCCAGGCCCAGGACAGTCATCGTGTCGGTTTCAAGCTGGGCTTGGGAGCCGAGTACGCCTTGGACAAAAACTGGTCGCTGCGTACCGAGCTGACCCGCTACAACAAGGCGCCAGTCGTCAGCACCTACGGCGAGCACTTGAACACCTGGACGGCAGGCGTCAAGTACAGCTTCTGATTCCAGCTACCCCAAACCTAAGGTCCATCTGAGTCGGGCAGGCCCTCGCGAAAGCGAGGGCCTGTTTTTTTGTGCTGAAGGTTTTCGGGCGGCCGGCTGGAATCGGCACAGAACCGTCGTTCGCTGAGATTTGAATACGAACGCAGAGTGCGCGGAGGTTCGCAGAGGTCGCAGAGAGAGAAGAAGAGCGAGGATTGTGTTCTCAGCGTCCTCTGCGGTCCTCTGCGAACTCTGCGTGCTGAAACTTCTCCGCGAACGACGGCTCAGTGCCGATAGCCGCCCGATGCGCTTCATTCGCACAAATGTGCGTCGTTCGAGCCCAGTCCTTCATTTCCGCACAGGCGCTATTCGGAAATGTTTAATCAAACGATTGATTAATTTGACTATCATGCGCGCCATGTCGAAGCAAAACAAAACAATTCCGGGCGATGAGACGCCGGGCCGCCGTGAGCGGCTCTTGACCGAGGCCAGTCGCATCTTTGCGCTCAAGGGTTTTGACAAGGCCAGCACGCGGGAGATTGCTCAGGCGGCCGGGGCGAATATCGGCCTGATCGCCTATTACTTCGGGGACAAGCTGGGCCTGTACCGCGAGGTGATGATGCGGCCCGTGGCCGATGTGATCGGCCGCATGCCCGAGGCCGATGCCAACGTGCCGCTGCGCCCGTGGCTGGAGAGCTTTTACGGCGCCTTTTTGCAGCCCTTGCAGTTGGAAGAGGAGGCCCTGGCCAGCCTCTTGCGGCTGTGTGGGCGCGAAATGATCGAGCCCTCGGCGGTCTACCAGGATATTTGTGCCGAGTACATCGCACCGCGCCATTTGGAACTGGTGCAGATGTTGGCGCAGCGCTGCGGGGTGGCGGAAGTGGACACCGAGCTCCATCAGCTGGCCTTCGGCTTGGTTGCGCTGGCCCATGACTATTGGATGTCGGCCGACCATATGGAAGCCTTGGTGCCGGGCTTGGTGCGCGGGCCCGGCGCGTACGAGCGTGTGCTGGGTCGCCTGGTGGGTTATGGCGAGGCCTTGATTGAACATGAACGGGCGCTGCGCCAGTCGGCGGCCAAGACCGCCACCGCTGTCGCAGTGAAGCCAAAGAGAACCCAGAAAGCACCCAAAACATGAAAAACATGAAGGTGAGGATGAGAGCCAACAACAGCCCCGTCATGCCCGGCCTGCGCCTGGCTCTTTCAACGAGCGCCTTGGCAGTCTTGAGCGCCTGCGGCAGCATGGCGCCTCCGACCGAGCTGCCGCAGCAACTGGCGCCCGCGGCCACGCGCTGGCATGCACCTCAAGCTGAAGCTCCTGCGACAGAGCCCGGGCAGCCCGTCTGGCAGCGCCTCAACGACCCGCTGCTGCTGCAATTGCAAGCCCAGGCGGAAAGCGCCAACCCCAGCTTGCAGCAGGTGCTGGCCCGCGTGCAGCAGGCCCGGGCCTTGTCGCAGCAGGCCGGCAGTGCGCAGCTGCCGCAGCTCAATGCCAACGGCATGGTGCAACGCAGCCGGCCCGCCCAACCCAGCGGCAGCCCGAGCCAGACTTTGTCCTCGCTGAGCCTGGACAGCAGTTGGGAGATCGATCTCTTTGCTCGCGTGCGCCAGCAAGCCTCGGCCGCCCAGGCGCGGCTGAACGCCAGCGAGCTCGATGCGCAGGCCGCACGCCTGAGTTTGGCCGCCGAGGTGGCCCAGGCCTATCTGAACCTGCGCAGCTGCGAACGTTTGGCGCAGATCGCCCAGGCCGATGCAGCGGCGACCGAGCAGCTGGCGCGCTTCGCAGCCGAGCGCTTGCGCGTCGGCTTTGAGTCGGCGGCCAACGAGGCGCTCTTGCAGGCCGCAGCGGCCAATGCCGCCAATCTGGCCCTGGCCCAGCGGGCCGAGTGCGATCTGGCGATCAAGGGCTTGGTGGCACTGACGGCCATGGAGGAGGGCGCTTTACGCCAGTCCCTCCAGCCCGGCGCTGCGCAGTTGCCAGCCATCGCCAGCTTGGGCCTGGCCGTGGCTTCAGTGCCGGCCGAGGCCCTGGCCCGCCGCCCTGATTTGGCAGCCAGTCAGCAGCAGATCATGGCCGCCTGGGCCGAGCGTGGTGCCGCTGAAGCGGCGCGTTACCCGCAGCTGCAGCTCAGCGGCAGCATCTCGCTGGCCAACTTGCGTATAGGCGGCAGCAGCGATGAAGGCCGCGGCTGGTCCTTCGGGCCCAGCTTGAATGTGCCTTTGTTCGATGGCGGCGCACGCCGGGCACAGGCGCAAGGCGCTCTGGCCCGCTATGAGGAGGCCTTGGCCGGCCATCGCCAGAGCGTGTTGCAAGCGGTGCGCGAGGTGGAAGAGGGCCTGGTGCGCCTTGACGCTGCACGCGCTCGCGAAGCCTTGGCCGAGCGTGCTGCGGCCGGCTACCGGCAGAGCTTGCAGGCGACCGAACGGCGCTGGCGCGCGGGCCTGGCCAGTGCGGCCGAGTTGGAGGATGCCCGGCGCCTGAGCTTGGGTGCCGATTCGGCACTGGTGCAGCTGCAGCGCGAGGGCCTGAGTGCCTGGGTCGCCTTGTGCCGTGCCACCGGTGCAGGCTGGAACGGGCAGGCCGCGCCGCTCGACCCGAAGACGAAAGAAGAAGGGCGCGCTGCATGAAGCCCACGCGCCTGAAGTCCAAGAACACCAACATCCCCTATTTGTCCGCGAGTCCACTGTTCATGAACCGCAGCACTTCTACCCATTCCCTCGCCCCCTTGCTGGCCCTGATCCTGAGCCTGGGCTTGATGCAAGCTCAGCCGGCCTCGGCGGCCGATGCTGTGGCCAGCGCGCCGGCCAAGTCCCGTCCGGCCCTGACCGTGCAGCTGACCCAGGCCAGCAGCGCCGAATGGGAGCAAACGCTGAGCGCCCACGGCAGCGTCACCGCCTGGCAAGAGGCCATCATCGGCGCCGAGATCGCCGGTCTGCGCCTGGCTGACGTGAAGGTGCAGGTGGGCGACCGGGTCAAGCGCGGCCAGTTGTTGGCCCAGCTCTCGGATGCCACCGTGCGCGCCGAGCTGGCCCAGAGCCGCGCCGCTGCGGCCGAAGCCCAGGCCTTGCTGCACAGCGCCCAGGGCGATGCCGAGCGCGCTCGTGCCTTGCAGGCCGGTGGTAGCGGTGCCTTGAGTGCCCAACAACTGGCCCAGTACCTGACCGCCGAACAAACGGCCAAGGCCCGGCTCGATTCCGCCCAGGCCCGGGTGGCCAGCGACGAGCTGCGCCTGGCGCAGACCCGCATCACCGCGCCCGACGAGGGCATCATCTCGGCCCGCCTGGCCACGGTGGGTGGCGTGGCGCAGCCGGGCCAGGAGCTGTTTCATCTGATCCGCCAGGGCCGCCTGGAATGGCGGGCCGAGCTGCCTGCAGCCGATCTGGTGCGTGTGCGCGCCGGCCAAACGGTGCAGTTGGCAGCTGGCGACGGCAGCAAAGTGCCGGGCAAGGTGCGGGTGGTGGCGCCCACGGTCGATGCGCAAACTCGCATGGGCCTGGTCTATGTGGATCTGAGCGGCCCCGGTGCTGCCCTGCTGCGCGCCGGCAGTTTTGCGCGCGGCGAGATCCAGCTGGGCCGCGGTCAGGCGCTGAGCCTGCCGCAATCTGCCGTGCAGCTGCGCGATGGCAACAGCTATGTGTTCCGAGTGGGCAAGGACCAGAAGGTGCAGCAGGTCAAGGTCAGCACCGGCCGCCGCGTCGGCGATCGGCTTGAGCTGCTTGGCGGCCTGGAGTCTGGCGCGGCCGTGGTGCAGAGCGGGGTCAGCTTCCTCAGTGATGGCGACAGCGTGCGCGTGGTGGCTGCGTCGGCGCCGGCCGCCAAGCCTTAAGCCCGTATCAACAGGATCAGGACCCTAAGCACCATGTTGAACGTTTCTTCCGCGTCCATACGCAACCCGATTCCGGCCATCCTGCTCTTCATCATGCTGACCCTGGCCGGTCTGCTGGGCTTCCGCTGGATGAAGATCCAGAACTTCCCCGACATCGACCTGCCCACCGTTACCGTGACGGCCAGCCTGCCCGGTGCCTCGCCGGCGCAGCTGGAATCGCAGGTGGCGCGCAAGCTGGAGAACCAGCTGGCCACGCTGCAAGGCGTGAAACACATCTACACCACGATCCAGGACGGCGTGGTCATGGTCAGCACCGAGTTCCGGCTCGAGAAGCCGACCCAGCAGGCGGTGGACGATGTGCGCGACGCGGTCTCGCGCGTGCGCTCGGATTTGCCGGCCGATCTGCGCGACCCGGTGATTTCCAAGATGGAACTGACCGGATCGCCCATCCTGGTCTACACCGTGGCGGCCGAGCGCATGGACGACGAGGCTTTGTCCTGGTTCGTCGACAACCAAGTGGCCAAGCGCATGCTGGCGGTGCGCGGCGTCGGCGCAGTGTCGCGCGTCGGCGGCGTCAGCCGCGAGGTGCGGGTCGAGCTGGACCCAGCCCGCCTGCTAGCCCTGAATGCCACGGCCAGCGAGGTTTCGCGCCAGCTCCGCCAAGTGCAGCAAGAGGCCTCGGGCGGCCGCAGCGATATTGGCGGTGTCGAGCAGTCGGTGCGCACCTTGGCCACCGTGCAGACGGCCCAGGAGCTGGCGGCCATGGACATCACGCTGGGCGACGGCCGGCGCGTGCGTCTGGACCAAGTGGCCACGGTGCAGGACACGGTGGCCGAGCGCCGCTCGGCGGCCCAGCTCGATGGCCGGCCGGTGGTCGGTTTTGAAATCACGCGCACCCGCGGTGCCGGTGAGGTCGAAGTGGCGGCCGGCGTGGTCAAGGCGGTGGAGGAGCTGCGTGCGGCCCACCCCGAAATTCAGTTCGCCGAAGCCTTCAACTTCGTGGAGCCGGTGCAGGAGAACTACGACGGTTCCATGGTGCTGCTCTACGAGGGCGCGCTGCTGGCCATCGTCGTGGTCTGGTTCTTCTTGCGCGATTGGCGCGCCACCCTGGTGGCGGCCACGGCTTTGCCCTTGTCGGTGATTCCGGCCTTTGCGGTGATGTACTGGCTGGGCTTCACGGTCAACACGGTGACGCTCTTGTCTCTGTCCCTGGTGGTGGGGATCTTGGTGGACGATGCCATCGTCGAGATCGAGAACATCATGCGCCACCTGGCCATGGGCAAGACGCCCTACCAGGCGGCCATGGAAGCGGCCGATGAAATCGGCCTGGCCGTGATCGCCACCACCTTCACCCTGATCGCCGTTTTCCTGCCCACCGCTTTCATGAGTGGCATTGCCGGCAAGTTCTTTGTGCAATTCGGCTGGACGGCGGCGATTGCTGTCTTCGCCTCCCTGGTGGTGGCGCGCATGCTGACCCCCATGATGGCGGCCTACATCCTCAAGCCCAGCACCAAGCTCCATGCGGAGCCGCGCTGGCTGGCCGTCTACACCGGCTGGGCCGCTTGGTGCTTGCGCCATCGCCTGCTCACCTTGGGCGCCACGGCCGTGTTCACCGGCGCCTCGCTGTTCCTGGTGACCCTGCTGCCCACCGGCTTCCTGCCGCCCGATGACCTGAGCCAGACCCAGGTCACCGTGACCCTGCCGCCCGGCAGCACCCTGGCCCAGACCACGCGCATGGCCGAGCAGGCGCGCCAGATCGTCGCGGCCAACAAGCAGGTCAAGCTGATTTACACCGCCATCGGCGGCGGCAATGCTGGCAGCGACCCCTTTGCCGGCAGTGGCGTGGCCGAGGTGCGCAAGGCCACCCTGACCCTCAATATGACGCCGCGCAAGGACCGCCCCGGCCTCAGCAAGCAGGCCATCGAGGCCCAGCTGCGCGAGGCGCTCGAGGTGCTGCCCGGTGCACGCGTCAAGGTCGGCTTCGGCGGCTCGTCCGAGAAGTATGTGCTGGTGCTGGCCGGCGAAGACGGCCGGGTCTTGGGCGAGCATGCCCAGCTGGTCGAGCGCGAGCTGCGCAGCATCCCGGGCATCGGCGCCGTCAACTCGACGTCCAGCCTGGTGCGACCCGAGCTGATCGTGCGGCCCGACTTTGCCCGCGCGGCGGACCAAGGTGTTAGCGCCGAGGCGATTGCCGACACCTTGCGTGTCGCCACCGCCGGTGACTACGACCAGGCCCTGGCCAAGCTCAATCTGGCCCAGCGCCAGGTGCCCATCGTCGTCAAGCTGCCGGCCGAGGCGCGCAGCGACCTGGCCTTGCTCTCGCGCCTGCCGGTGCCGGGCAAGCATGGGCCTGTGCCTCTGGGCAATGTGGCCACGCTGGAGATCGCCAGCGGCCCCGCCCAGATCGACCGTTACGACCGCATGCGCAATATCAACTTCGAAATCGAGTTGAACGGCGTGCCCCTGGGCGAGGCCGAGCAGAAGGCCCTGGCCCTGCCCAGCCTGAAGAACCTGCCGCCCGGCGTGCTGCAAACCTCGGTCGGCGACGCCGAGGCCATGGGTGAACTGTTCGCCAGCTTCGGCCTGGCCATGCTGACCGGCGTGCTCTGCATCTATGTGGTGTTGGTGCTGCTGTTCAAGGACTTTGTCCAGCCGGTGACGATTCTGGCTGCGCTCGTCTTGTCGATTCCGGGCGCTTTCCTGGCGCTCTACGTCACGCACACGGCGTTGTCCATGCCGTCCATGATCGGCCTGATCATGCTGATGGGCATCGCCACCAAGAACTCCATCCTGCTGGTGGACTATGTGGTGATCGCCCGGCGCGACTACGGCATGCCGCGCTTCGAGGCCATCCTCGACGCCTGCCACAAGCGCGCCCGTCCCATCGTCATGACCACCATCGCCATGGGCGCGGGCATGTTGCCCATCGCCATCGGCATGGGCGTGGACCCGAGCTTCCGCGCGCCCATGGCCATCGTCGTGATCGGCGGCCTGATCACCTCCACCTTCCTGAGCTTGCTGGTGATTCCGGTGGTGTTCAGCTATGTGGATGACCTGATCCAGCTGTTCGCGCGCTTGCTGCGGCGCAAGCCTTCAGCCAGCGCAGCAGCAGCACCGGTGCCGGTCGATCCGACTTGAAATCGCACGATTGAACGCCAACTGCAGGAGCATGCCGACCATGCCAGACACCCAGTCTTCCTCTCCGATCTTCGCCGATGAACAGCGCCGCCGGCTGGCCCTGGGGCTGGGCGCGGCCTTGGCGCTCTCGGCCCTTGCGGGCTGCAAGCCCGAGTCCTTTGGCGTCGGAGAGATCGCCGTTGAGACGGGTTCGTCGAGCGCCCCTCAGGCTGCCTCGGCCCCCGACTTCGCCGAGCTGACCGTCCCCGCCAGCCGCTACCGATCACTGGATTTCGATTGGCAGGACGCGAGCCGCCAGCGCGCGGTGCCAGCGCGCCTGTATCTGCCGGCCGAACCCGCGGCAGCGGGCGGCCTGCCTCTGCTGCTGTTCTCGCACGGTCTTGGAGGCTCACGCCGCGGCTACAGCTATCTCGGCGCCTATCTGGCCTCTCAAGGCCTGGCCAGCCTGCATGTCCAGCATGTGGGCAGCGATCGCGGCCTGTGGACCGGCAGTATCTTCAGCCTGGTCGGGCGCTTGCAAGATGCAGCCAAGGAGAGCGAGGCCTTGAACCGCGTCGCCGATGTTCGCTTCGCCCTGGACCAGCTGCTGGCCAGCGAGCAGGGCGCGGGCATCGACCTGCAGCGCATCGCCGCCGCCGGTCATTCCTACGGCGCCAACACCACCATGCTGCTGGCCGGAGCCCGGGTGCAGCGCCAGGGTCAGGTCTTGCCTTTGCTGGAGCCGCGCATCAAGGCGGCCATCCTGATCTCGGCGCCACCTTTCTATGGCGAGAACGACCTGGCCCCCATCCTGCAGGACATCCGCATTCCGACTCTGCACATCACGGCCACCCAGGACGTGATCCAGGTGCCCGGTTACTACTCGGCCGCCGAAGACCGCATCAAGGTCTTCGAAGCCATGGGTGGTCCGAGCAAGGCTTTGGCTGTGTTCGAAGGCGGCTCGCACAGCATCTTCACTGACCGAGCTGGCACTGGCGGACTGGCATTGAACCCGCAGGTCAAGGTGGCCACACGCGAACTGGCCCTGGCTTTTCTGCGCCAGACCTTGATCGAGCCTGCGACCGGCGGGGTGGCGCAAGGCTTGCAGCCTTGGCGGCAGCGTTATGGCCGCATGTTGCAGCGCTGGGAAGCGCCGGCTGGGCCCGCCCAGGCTCTGGCTGGTGTGAACTGAGGCGCGGCGCTTCAGCCCTGGTTGCGCGGGTGGCGGCGGGCCTGGCCCTCGTTGCCGCGCTTGTAGTTGCCGGTGATCTTGGCCATGGCCTGCTGGCCTTGCTCGAAGCTGCCGGTGTTCAGGATGTGCAGCAGGGCGAGGGCGCGGTTGCCGCGCAGCAGGGCCGCCTGGCGGCCGCCGTGCAGCACTTCCAGGCTGCCGTCCTTGCGTTCACGGTGGCTGAAACCCAGATCGAATGGGCGGGTCGGGGCGGGGCTGAAGTCTGCGCCTTCGTCAGCCGGTGCGCTCGGGCCGTTCATGCCTTCTTGCTCCGCGCGCCGGCCTTGCTCTCGTACTTGCGCCAGTACTGGAACTCGTCCTCATGGACTTCGATGTCCAGCTCGGCCACGCGTTGCTGCATGCGCTCTTGCACATCGGCCACCGCCTGGTTGTAGATCACGGGTCCGATTTCTTCGAGGAAAAAGCCCAGCAGGCCGCCGGCAGCGATATTGCCGATGGGCTCGTCCATGTTGTGCTCGAAGTAGCGCTCGATCGAGCGAATCGCTTGCTCGCGGGCGGCTTTGGGGATCTCGATGCTCATCGTGGGTTCAGTCGCTAGTTCGGGGGCGGCCCATTGTCGCCAGCTTCGCCCTCCAGCGCACCGGTCAAGACTCACGGCGCCTTCTTCGCTGCGGCTTGTTCGTTTTCGAATGCCTCGTAGGCGCTGTAGAGTTCGCGAGGGTCCAACTGCCACATGCCCAGCGGGCCATTCACGAATCTCAGGGAGTAGTGGCTGCCAACTGGGACTTGCGCCCAGTACTCGGGCATCTTGACGAAGCGCATGGTCGGCGGCCCTGGAACTTGGGCTTCCAGCAGACCAACTGATTTCACAACAAAGGGGTACATCTGCGCACCTGTTCCAGAGAGTCCTTGGTCGAGGCGCTTGCAGATGGGTATGAAGCACAGACACAGTGCAGCGCCGGCCAAGACTGTGAGCGTCACAGACTCTCGCGCCGGAACCTTGGCGGCCTTCAGGATGGGATACAAACCCGAGGCCAGCACCGCGACGAACGGGATCCAGTACAAGAGGGGCGTGCTTGCGAGTTGAAGCTCATAGGGGTTGAACATGGCGCCATCGAACAAGGCAACCATGATCAAAGCCAAGCTGGCGCACGCGACCATCAAGGAGGCCAGGTTCTTCTCCAGCGCAAAATCCTGACGGGCGCTTTCGGGGAGTTGGTGTTGTGGCGCCAGGCTGAGCATCAGGTCTGCTGTGGCCTCTCTTGAACTCACTGCATTCAATCCGGTATCTGCGCAGACGGCGAGCTTCTGGCCGTCCAGATCAAGCCCGATCCAATGCAGATTGCCGCTGGCCATGCCGACGTTGCCCAGCCAGCGAACGCGCATGCGCGCTAACTCGCACTGTGCCTGGAACTTGCCCTCCTCTGGGAAGCTAGCGCTCAACCTCAA
Organism: Paucibacter sp. DJ2R-2; assembly: GCF_025717675.1. Lineage (GTDB taxonomy): Bacteria > Pseudomonadota > Gammaproteobacteria > Burkholderiales > Burkholderiaceae_C > Paucibacter_A. The sequence goes on along the minus strand of NZ_JAJIRT010000001.1, from coordinate 40,573 downwards.
GCCTTGAGGCGAGCGGATCAGGATTCCTTTGCCTTCAAAAGGGCTCAGCTTGAGTCGCTTCTTGAAATGTTCGGGCCGACTGATGTTGATCCGGTACCAGCTGATCCCGGGCTGAATAGCGAGCTCGCGGACCATTCGGTCCTGTTCGGCTTTTAGGCTCTTGTTAAGCAGGTACAGGCGAGCTCCTATGCCGAGGCCCACAATGGTTGTGAACCACATCACCAGATGCAGCAGCAGGTTTGTTGTCATAGTCGGCCCTTCTTGACCTTGCACTGGATTTGCAAAGCAGGCCACGATCCTAACGAATTCGGGTCTTCATATAACTTGGTAGCTACGCTGACCTGAATGAAGTCGCCGGGTCTTGGTTGTGACGGGCGCCTGAGTTTTCTTCCTCGATCAGGTCTCTGGAAGGGCTCGCGATTTGACCACCGCATAGCGCGCCAGCGTGGCCGCGCGCGCCTCGTCGTGGCGCACGATGGGCGTCGGGTAGTCGCGGCCCAGCACCACGCGGCAGGCCTCCAGCTCCAGCGGCTTGGCCAGCCAGGGCGCGTGGATCAGCTTGGGCGGCAGCTTGGCCAGCTGGGGCAGGTAGCGCTTGATGAACTTGCCTTCGGGGTCGAACTTCTCGCTCTGCGTGACCGGGTTGAAGATGCGGAAGTAGGGCTGGGCGTCGCAGCCGCTGGAGGATGCCCATTGCCAACCGCCGTTGTTGGCCGCGAGGTCAAAGTCCAGCAGCTTCTCGGCGAAGTAGGCCTCGCCGCGCCGCCAGGCAAGCCCCAAGTCCTTGATCAGGAAGCAGGCCGTCACCATGCGCAGGCGGTTGTGCATATAGCCGCTCTGGTTCAGCTGCAGCATGGCGGCATCGACCAGGGGGTAGCCGGTCCGGCCCTCGCACCAAGCATTGAACAGGTGATCGGCCGCCGGGCCACTGTCCCAGCGGATGGCGTCGTATTCGGGCCTGAAGGCACGCACCATGGCATGCGGGTGGTGATGCATGACCTGGTGGTAGAAATCGCGCCAGATCAGCTCGGAGAGCCAGACCTCGGCGCCACGGTCGCCGCCCTGGGCGCGCTGCCAGGCCTCGCGGGCCAGGCGCCGGATGGAGATGGTGCCGAAGCGCAGGTGCAGACTCAGGTAGCTGGGGCCCTTGACCGCGGGGAAGTTGCGCGAGGCCTCGTACTGGTCCATGCGGTCCAGAAACTCCGCGAACAAGGCCTCGGCGCCCGAAGCGCCGGCGCCCAAATGCGCGCTCAGGTCCGTGGGCTCAAAACCGATCTCGGCCAGGCTGGGCACGCCGCGGGCCAGGGCCGTGGGTGCCAGGGCCGCCGCGTGGCGGGCCACCGGGTAGCTGCTCAGATAGAAGTCGTTGATCTGGCGCAGCCAGGCGTTTTTGTAGGGCGTGAACACGCCGTAGGGCTTGCCGGCGCCGGTCAGCACCTCGCTGCGCTCGAACACCACATGGTCCTTGAAGCTGCGCAGTTGGCAGCTGAAGCTGGCCAGGGCCTCGGCGACCTGGGCATCGCGGGCCAGGGCGGCGGGCTCGTCGTCGTGGTTGCAGAACACGGCCTGCACTTCCAGCTCGGCCGCCAGGCGCGGGATCTCCTCGGCCGCCCGGCCGTGGCGCACGATCAGGCCGCCGCCGGGGCAGAGCGTGCGCAGGTTGGCGTCCAGCTCGACCAGGCTGCGCAGGATGAAATCGACCCGGCGGTCGCTGCGGGGCAGGGCGTCGAGGATGTCGCGGTCCAGCACGAAGACGCAGAAGACCTGGTCCGCGGCCCGCAATGCCCGGTACAGGGCGGCTTGGTCGTCCAGGCGCAGGTCACGGCGGAACCAGACCAGGGCGCGCGGCATGCTGCCGGCAGGGGCAGCGCATAGATCGGAGGCAATTATTGAGCGCGTCATCCCGATAGTGTCGCCCGCGAATAAAATGCCTGCATGCCTCAAGATCGGATCGTCCTCGCCAACCAGTTCCTGATCGCCATGCCGGGCATGGCCGACGAGGCCTTCGCGGGCAGCGTCATCTACCTCTGTGAACACAATGAAAAAGGGGCGCTGGGCCTGGTCATCAACAAGCCCATCTCCCTGACCCTGGGGCATCTGTTCGAGAAAGTCGAGCTGAGCCCCCCCAGCGAGGCGCTGGCCGCCTCCACCGTCTACTACGGTGGCCCGGTACAGACCGAGCGCGGTTTCGTGTTGCACGAGCCGCTGGACGCCGAGGGCAAGCACTACAACGCCACCCTGGCCGTGCCCGGTGGCCTGGAGATGACCACCAGCCGCGATGTGCTGGAGGCCTTGTCCAACGGCGCCGGCCCGCGCCGCGTGCTGGTCACCCTGGGCTACAGCGGCTGGGCCGCCGGCCAGCTGGAAGAAGAAATCGGTCGCAACGGCTGGCTGACCGTGGACGCCGAACCCAACATCATCTTCGACACCCCGGTGGAGCAGCGCTACGAGCGCGCGCTTGGCCTGCTGGGCGTGGACCCGCGCATGCTGAGCCAAGAGGCCGGCCACGCATGACCGCGCCGGCCCCAGCGACCCCCATTCCCGCACCGGCCGTCGCCGCCGTGCAGACGGCCCTGGCCTTTGACTACGGCAGCCGCCGCGTCGGCGTGGCCTATGGCAGCCGCTTCACCGGCCAGGCCGAGCCGCTGCGCCACATCGCCGTCGAAGGCGAGGCTCGCATGCAGGCGATCGAGAAGCTGGTGCGCGAGTGGCAGCCCCAGGCCCTGGTCATCGGCGTGCCCTTCCACCCCGACGGTGCAGAACACGAGATCACCGCCCGCGCGCGCAAATTTGGCCGCCAACTCAAGAGCCGCCTGCGCCTGCCCGTCTTCGAGGTGGACGAGCGCTACACCAGCGTCGAAGCCGAGAGCCAGGGCGCGCGCGATGTCGATTCGGCCGCGGCCGCCCTGATTCTTGAACAGTTTTTCAGAGAGAACACATGAGCACTTTGCTACTGGATGCCGAGGCGATCTATGCCGATCTGCTGCGCGGCGTGCAAAAACTCTGGCAGCCCGAGGCGGCGCTGGTGGGCATCTGGTCGGGCGGCGCCTGGCTGGCCGAGCGGCTGCAGCGTGATCTGGGCCTGGCCGGCCAGGCTGGCGTGATCTCCAGCTCCCTGCACCGCGATGACTTCGGCTCCAAAGGCATGTCGGCCAAGGCCGACCACACCAAGCTGCCCTTCGAGGTGGAAGGCCGCCACATCGTCCTGATCGACGATGTGCTCTATACCGGCCGCACCACGCGCGCCGTGATCAACGAGCTCTTCGATTTCGGCCGTCCGGCCAGCGTCACCCTGGCGGTGTTGGTGGACCGTGGCGGACGCCAGCTGCCGATCGAGCCGGCCTTCTCGGCCGCGCGCGTGCACCTGCCGGCCGAACAGCGCCTGCGCCTGGCCAAGAGCGAGGACGGCCGATTCAGTTTTGATGTCAAGGAAGGCTGAACGCCATGCTCTCCAAACGCAACCCCCAGCTGAACAAGCACGGTGAGCTGGTTCACCTCTTGTCCATCGAAGGCCTGCCCCAGGCCATCATCCACCAGATCCTGGACACGGCCGGCACCTTTCTCTCGGTCAACGACCGCGAGGTCAAGAAGGTGCCCCTGTTGCGCGGCAAGTCGGTGTTCAATCTGTTCTTCGAGAATAGCACCCGCACCCGCACCACCTTCGAGATCGCGGCCAAGCGCTTGTCGGCCGATGTGCTGAACCTCGACATCGCCCGCTCCAGCACCGCCAAGGGCGAGACCCTGCTCGATACCGTGGCCAATCTCTCGGCCATGCATGCCGATATGTTCGTGGTGCGCCACAGCGAATCGGGCGCGCCTTATCTGATCGCCCAGCATTGCGCGCCCCATGTGCATGTGGTCAACGCCGGTGACGGGCGCCACGCGCACCCGACGCAAGGCTTGCTGGACATGTACACGATCCGGCACTTCAAGAAGGACTTCCGCAACCTGACCGTGGCCATCGTCGGCGACATCGTGCATTCGCGCGTGGCCCGCTCCGACATCCATGCGCTGAACATCCTGGGCGTGCCCGAGATCCGCGCGGTCGGCCCCAAGACCCTGGTGCCGGGCGACCTCAAGGACATGGGCGTGCGCGTCTGCCACGACATGGCCGAGGGCGTGCGCGACGCTGACGTCATCATCATGCTGCGCCTGCAGAACGAGCGCATGAGCGGCGCCATGCTGCCCAGCGCCGGCGAGTTCTTCAAGAACTTCGGCCTGACGCCCGAGAAGCTGGCCCTGGCCAAGCCTGATGCCATCGTCATGCACCCGGGCCCGATCAATCGGGGCGTGGAAATCGCCTCCACCGTGGCCGATGGCGCGCAAAGCGTGATCCTGCCGCAGGTGACCTTCGGCATCGCCGTGCGCATGGCGGTCATGTCCATCCTCGCTGGAAACGAAGCATGAAGATCTTGATCAAAGGCGGTCGACTGATCGACCCGGCCAGCGGCCTGGACCGCATCGGCGACCTGGCCATCGCCAACGGCCGCATCGTCGGCCTCGGCGATGTCGGTGAGTTTTCGGCCGAGCGCGTCATCGAGGCCGGCGGCCTGGTGGTGGCGCCGGGCCTGGTGGACCTGGCGGCGCGCCTGCGCGAGCCCGGCCATGAACACGAAGGCATGCTCGAGAGCGAGCTGGCCGCGGCCGCCGCCGGCGGCGTGACCAGCCTGGTCTGCCCGCCCGACACCGACCCGGTGCTGGACGAGCCCGGCTTGGTCGAGATGCTCAAGTTCCGCGCCCGCAAGCTGAGCCGCTGCCGGCTGTTCCCCCTGGGCGCGCTGACGACTCATTTGAGCGGTGAGTCGCTGACCGAGATGGCCGAGCTGACCGAGGCCGGTTGCATCGGCTTCTCGCAGGCCGACCGCCCCGTTCGCGACACCCTGGTGCTGGCCCGCGCCCTGCTGTATGCGGCCACCTATGACTACACCGTCTGGCTGCGCCCGCTCGATGCCTACCTGTCCGGCGGCGTGGCCGCCAGCGGCGCCGTGGCGACCCGCCTGGGCTTGTCCGGCGAGCCGGTGACGGCCGAGACCGTCGCACTGCACACCATCTTCGAGCTGATGCGCTCGACCGGCGCGCGCGTCCACCTGTGCCGCATCTCCAGCGCTGCCGGCGTGGCCCTGGTGCGTGCGGCCAAGCAGGAAGGCCTCAAGCTCACGGCCGATGTGTCCATCAACTCCCTGCACCTCAGCGATGTGGACATCGGCTACTTCAACCCGGCCATGCGCCTGAACCCGCCGCTGCGCCAGGGCCGCGACCGCGACGCCCTGCGCGCTGGTCTGGCCGACGGCACACTGGACGCGCTGGTGTCCGACCACATGCCGGTCGCCCCTGACGAGAAGAACGTGCCCTTCGCCGAAGCCACGCCCGGCGCCACCGGCTTGGAGCTGCTCTTGAGCCTGGCGCTGCGCTGGGGTCAGGACAGTGGCCTGTCGATGGCGCAAAGCCTGGGCGTGGTCACGGCCGCGCCGGTGCGCGTGCTGGGCAGCGCCCTGGGTTCGCTGGGCGCCAGCGCCGGCCGTCTGGTCGAGGGCGGCGTCGCCGATGTCTGCGTCTTCGACCCGGCAGCCAGCTGGGCGGTCACGCCTGAGCGCCTGAGCAGCCAGGGCAAGCACACGCCGTTTGCCTACGAGATCAGCGGCTTCGAGCTGCCGGCTCAGGTGCGCTACACGGTGGTGGCCGGCCATATGGCCTTCGAAGCTGAGGCTGCCCGCTGAGATGCGAAATCTGCTCGCTGCTTGGCGCTTGCTGCGCTTTGTCCTGCATGTGCTGCACGGGCTCTTGATGATCAAGCTGCTGTTCCCGAGCCTGAGCTTGGGGCAGCGCCACCACCGCATCCGTTGGTGGTCCGGCAAGATGCTGGCGCTGATGGGCGTGCGCCTGGAGTTCAAGGGCCAGGCCCGGCCGGGTGCCAAGCTGATCGTTGCCAACCATGTGTCCTGGCTGGACATCGCCGCGGTCCATGCGGTGCTGCCCGAGGCACGCTTTGTCTCCAAGGCCGATGTCAAGCATTGGCCGGTGGTGGGCGCGCTGACGGCGGGCGTGGGCACCTTGTTCATCGAACGCACCAGCAAGCGTGACGCGCTGCGTGTGGTGCACCAGATGGCCGATGCGCTCAAGGCCGGCGACACCGTGGCTGTGTTTCCCGAGGGCACGACCGGGGCCGGCCCCGAGCTGCTGCCTTTCCACGGCAACCTCTTGCAGGCCGCCATCGCCACCGAGACGGTGATCCAGCCTTTGGCGCTGCGCTGGTATGAGCCGGGCGAGCGCTTCAGCAGCTCGGCCCGATTCATCGGCGACACGACCATGATCGCCAGCCTCTGGACCGTGCTCAAGGCACGCGGCGTGGGCATTGAGATCCAGATCCTGCCGGCCTTGGAGAGCGCGCACGCCGACCGCCGCGCCCTGGCCGAGCATGTGCGCGAGCAGATCGCCGAGGCCCTGGCTGCGAATTGAAACAAGTGCCCGGCGGGCATGGCGGTCGCGTCCGTTACAGTGTCCGAATGAGCGCGACCCCGGTTCCCAAGAGCTCGCTGCCCAAGAGCTCGCTGTCCATCCGCCGTGTCGGCATCGACACCTGGCGCGAGAACGTGGCCTATCTGCACCGAGACTGTCCGGTGGTTCGTGCCGCCGGTTTTCAGGCCCTGTCCAAGGTCGAGATCCATACCAACAACGGTCAGGGCCCGCGCAGCATCCTGGCCGTGCTCAATGTGGTGGACGACGAGCGCATCGTCAGCGCCTGTGATCTGGGCTTGAGCGAAGAAGCCTTTGCCCGCCTGGGCGTGGCCGATGGCCATGCGGCAACGATTGCCCATGCCGAGCCACCCGGCTCCATCGCCGCCTTGCACCGCAAGATCGATGGCGAACGCCTGGGCCGCCAGGATCTGGCCGCCATCATCCGTGACGTGGCACAAGCGCGTTACTCCAAGATCGAGCTGGCCGCTTTTGTCGTGGCTACCAAGCAGTATGAGCTGGACCGCGAAGAGGTCTTGCACCTGACCGAGGCCATGATCGCCGTCGGCCGACGTCTGGACTGGAAGGGCCAGGTCGGCGCCGGCCCGGTGGTGGACAAGCACTGCATCGGCGGCATCCCGGGCAACCGCACCTCGATGTTGGTCGTGCCCATCGTCGCCGCCCACGGCATGCTCTGTCCGAAGACCAGCTCGCGCGCCATCACCTCGCCCTCGGGTACGGCCGACACCATGGAGGTGCTGGCGAATGTGGAACTCGGCTTCGAGCGCATGGTTGAGATCGTGCGCGCCACCCGCGCCTGCCTGGCCTGGGGCGGCACGGCCGATCTCTCGCCGGCCGATGACATCCTGATTTCGGTGGAGCGGCCCCTGTCCATCGACTCGCCGGGGCAGATGGTGGCCTCCATTCTTTCCAAGAAGATTGCAGCCGGCTCCACCCATCTGGTGCTGGACATCCCGGTGGGCCCGAGCGCCAAGGTGCGCTCCATGGTCGAGGCGCAACGGCTGAAGAAGTTGTTCGAATACGTGGCCGGCCATTTGCGCCTGCAGATCGATGTGGTGCTCAGCGATGGCCGCCAGCCGATCGGCCGCGGCATCGGCCCGGTGCTGGAGGCGCTGGATGTGATGCAGGTGCTGCAATGCGACCCGGCCGCGCCGCAGGACCTGCGGCAGAAGGCCTTGCGCTTGGCCGGGCGCATGATCGAGTTCGACCCCGATGTGCGCGGCGGTGAGGGCGACGCGATCGCCCGCGACATCCTGGACAGTGGCCGTGCCCTGGCGCAGATGAATGCCATCATCGATGCCCAAGGTCGGCGCGTGGCAGCTCCTGGGGTTGGCGCGCTCAGCTTTGAGGTGCTGGCGCCCCATGAGGGCCACATCATCGCCATCGACAATTTGCGCATTGCCCGGGTCGCGCGCCTGGCCGGTGCGCCGCAGGTGGCGGGCGCCGGCCTGCTGCTGCTCAAACGCCTGGGCGAGCCGGTGAAAGCCGGCGAGCCGCTCTATCGCATCCACGCCCAATTCGAGGCCGATCTGCAGTTTGCCCGTGAGCTGGCCGAAAAAGGGTCGGGCTGTCAGATCGGCCGGCTCGACCAGCTGCCTCATGAATTTGCCAGCGGCTCTTTGTTTTCCATCTGAATGAAAGTGTTTCGCCATCTATGAGCGATCTTCTGCATTCCCGGGCTCTGCTGCTGGCCTTCGAAGACGAGGGCCCGCTGGCGCAGGAGCTGGCCGAGTCCTTGGGCCTGCCTCTGGCCTTCATCAGCCGTCACCGTTTCCCGGATGGCGAGCTGCGCCTGGTCTTGCCCAAGCCTTTGCCGCCCACGGTCTTCCTCTTGCGCGGCCTGCAGCAGCCCAATGAAAAATTGGTCGAACTCTTGATCGCTGCGCCGACCGCGCGCGAGCTGGGCGCCGACCGCCTGGTGCTGGTCTCACCCTATCTGGCCTATATGCGCCAGGACATGGAGTTCACGCCCGGCGAAGCCGTCAGCCAGCGCCACATCGCCCGCTTGCTGGCCCAGCAGTTCAACCATGTGATCACCCTGGACCCGCATCTGCACCGCATTGCCAGCCTCGATGAGGTGATGCCGGCCGGTGCCGGCTTTGCGCTTTCGGTGGCGCCGGTGCTGGGTGCCTGGATTGCCGCGCATGTGCCGGGCGCGCTGCTGATCGGGCCCGATGAAGAGTCGGCGCAATGGGTCAGCGAGGCCGCCGCCGCCGGGGGCTTGGACCATGCGATCGGCCGCAAGGTGCGCCACGGCGACCATCAGGTCGAGCTGGCTTTGCCGCAGCTGGAGGTGAGCGGCCGGGCCGTTGTGTTGCTGGACGATATGGCCTCGACCGGCCGTACCTTGATCGGCGCGGCCCAAGGCCTGCTGGCCCGGGGCGCGGCCTCGGTCGATGTGGCCGTGACCCATGCCTTGTTCAACGGCGATGCCTTGCCGGCCCTGCAGGCGGCGGGCGTGCGCCATGTCTGGAGCAGCAACAGCGTGCCGCATGGCAGCAATGCGGTCAGCATCGTGCCCTTGCTGGCCGGTGTGTTGAGGCGCTGGTTGTGAGCTGAAGCTGAGTCCTGCTGGCCCGCAGGATCGGGCCCGACTGTCTTTCTTCTTCATGAGGAGTGGCTGAGCGCGATGCAATTGCTGAAGTTGGTGGCCGAGCAGGTCCAGGTGGCCGTGCCCTTGCCCTTCAATGTGCGCGATGCCTCGGGCGGTCTCTTGCTGGCCTGTGGCCAGAAGCTGCACAGCCAGGGCCAGTTGCTGTCCTTGCTGGAGCGCGGCATGTATGCCGATGTGCAGGAACTGCGTGCCCTGCAGGCCGGTCAAGAGATACCTACCGAAGCCCCTTCGCTGGCCTCGCGTTGGCAGCAGGCGGTCTGGTCGCTCGACGTGATGCTCAAGACCCTGCCGGATGCCGAGCATTTTTTGAGCAACTGCGACGAGGTGACCACCGAGGTGATCACTCTGGCACGGCAGGACGGCGATGTCGCGCTTTACCAGTCGGTGCGCCAGGAAAACCAGCAGCTGCGTCTCTACGGCCTCACGCATTCCCTGCACGTGGCCACGCTCTGCCTGATGGTGGCACAGCGCCTGGGCTGGCCCGAGGAGCGGCAGCGCTGCGCTGTCAAGGCGGCGTTGACCATGAACGCCAGCATCATCGAATTGCAGGGCCGCTACGCCATGGCCGGCGGTCGCCTGACCGAGAGTCAGCGCGAGCTGATCCGCCGGCACCCCGAGGACGCTACCAAGCGCCTGCGCGCGGCCGGCACGGCCGACGAGGAATGGCTGGCCGCCGTGGCCCAGCACCATGAGCAGCCCGGTGGGCGGGGCTATCCGCGCGGACTGAGCGAGGTGGAAGAACTGGCGCGGCTTTTGCGCCTGGTCGACGTCTTCATGGCCAAGATCAGCGCCCGCACCCAGCGCCCGGCCATGGACATCAAGCTGGCTGCGCGCCAGACCTATGAGATGGCGCCTGGCGATGTCATGGTCGCGGCCCTGATCAAGGAGTTCGGTATGTATCCGCCCGGCGAACTGCTGCGCCTGGCCAGCGGCGAGCTGGCCGTGGTGGTGAGGCGCGGCGCCAGCCTGCAATGCCCGCTGGTCATGAGCCTGGTCGATGCACAGGGCAAGGCCTGCAGCGAGCCCATCTGCCGCGACACCGCGCGGCCTGAGCATGCGGTGGCCGCCGTGGTGGCGGACAAGAGCTTGCTCGCACGTGTTCCGAGCGAACGCCTGTACGGGCTGTATGGCCTGCACGGCCTTGATGCGCTGAACCCCCTGCACTGAGGGGCGTCGCTCCTTGCTTGTGCGCTAGCTGCTCCGCGATGAGCGGCGTAGACTGGTGCGACAAAAGCCGCCTCGCCCACGAGGCCGGTACAGGGAGCTTGAGGCCGAGCCGACCTAGGGCCGCTCGACCGCGTCGGAGTCCGCATCATGCAGTTGCTGAAGCTGGTCGCCAAGCAGCTCGCCATCGGTGAGCCCTTGCCCTTCAATGTGCGCGATGAGCTGGGCAGTCTCTTGCTCGCTTGTGGTCAGGTGCTGCGCAGCGAGGCGCAGCTGGAGATGCTGCTGGGCCGTGGCATGTATGCCGATGTCGAGGAAATCAAGGCCCTGGCGGCCGGACGCAAGGTTGCGGTGGCCACGCCGACCGTGTTCGCGCGCTGGAATCAGCTGCCTTGGTCGCTCGACGTACTGCTGAAGCATGTCAGCGTCGAGGCCGGCTTTCTGGCGGCCGGCGAAGAGCTGGCCCATGAGCTGATCAAGTTGGTGCAGCGCGACCCCGACCTTGCTTTGTTCCAGGCCACGCGGCAGGAGTCCCATCAGCTGCGTAGTTATGGTCTGACACATGCCGTGTTTGTGGCCGCTGGCGTGCAGTTGCTGGCGCAGCGCCTGGGCTGGAGCGAGGCGCGCCAACTCACGGCGGTGCAGGCGGCCTTGACCATGAACCTCAGCATCGTCGATCTGCAAGGCCGCTTTGCCGTGCATGGCCGCATGACCGAAGAACAGCGCGCCCAGCTGCGCGCCCACCCCGACACGGCCGAGGCGCAGCTGCGCGAGGCTGGGGTCACGGACGAAGAATGGCTGCAGGCGGTGCGCGAGCATCACGAGCATGCCGACGGCCAGGGCTACCCCCGTGGCCTGAGCGAGGTCTGCGAGCTGGCCGAGTTGCTGCGCCTGATGGACGTGTTCATGGCCAAAATCAGCCGGCGCGAGTCGCGCCCGGCGCTGGGCGCCAAGGAGGCGGAGCGCCAGGCTTACGCTTTGATGCCGGGCAGCCCGCTGGTGGCAGCGCTGATCAAGGAAGTGGGCATCTATCCACCGGGCGAGGTGGTCAGCTTGGCCAGCGGCGAGCGCGCGGTGGTGATCCGCCGCGGTGCCAGCATGTCGACACCGCTGGTGGCCGCCTTGACCGACCGCAAAGGCTTTCCGGTGACCCAGACGCCCAAGCGCGATTGCGCGCAAGCTGAGTTCGCCATCGCGGCGGTGGAGGCCGACAAGTCCTTGGTCAGCCGCGTGCCGCTGGAGCGGCTTTACGGCTTGATCAGCTGAGGGTTGTCGACCCTTCTGGGCTCAGGCCTTGCCCTGGCTGGCCAAGGCTGCCGCAACCTTGGCAGCAGCTTCGGTATCGCCGAGCGGATAGCGGCAGGACGCGGGCGACGGTGTCCTTCAGACATTCGGTCGGCGGAATGTCCTCGGGGCTCATCTTGGCGTGGCGGCGCTGCGGCTTCAGACGAGCCATTGCTCGTCGCCGTACTGCTTGCCGATGTCCGCCTTACTCAGGCCTTGCAGCGAGCCGCCATGGCGCTTGTTCAGGCGCCAGCTGTGGACAACAGGCAACCCAATGCAACCGATTTGATCCAAACAATGCCAAAGCGTCCAAACCGCACGCTTGCGCATCGAGGTGTAAGCCATATCAAAGTCCAGGCCGGCATTCTTGGACTATCGGTTGGCTGGTTTGGCCTGCTTTACGCCGGTGGGGGTCAGGTCAATATCGGTCCAGTCGGTGAAGTGGTTTTTGAGATTCCAGGTGGATTCGCCACGGCGAATGAGCACGAGTTTGTACATGGACCTTGCTTGATAGGGCCGCCCGATTTGGGCCGGGCGGATTTCACGGGCCTGCTATCGCAAGCCGTGTTTCACGCTTGCTTGCGTTTCGCACTCAAGTCTGTGGCGTCGGGGCCGACAACGTCTGTACAGAGCGGGGCGTTGGGCGCACATTTGTGCGGTCACGCTTTTTTAGCAGTTCAAAAAGGAGACATTCATGAGAATTGGAACGAGCTTGTTCCTGACACCCATGGCCTTGGCCATGTTCACTTGGGCGGGTTCTGCCACGGCGCAAGCCTCCGGCGACTCGGCATTTTCATTCTCAGGTTTTGGTACCTTGGGGCTGGTTCAGACCAGCAATGACAAGGGCAAGTACGCTCTGTACGGCCAACCGCGCGGTGCCGACAAATCGGCCACCGGGGAAGTGGACAGCAAACTGGGCCTGCAGGTCACTGCTCGCGCCAACGCTATGTTCTCCGGCACCGTGCAGGTGCTGACCAAGCAGGACGGCAAGGGCAAGTTCACACCGGGCCTGGAATGGGCCTTCGTCAAGGCTCAAGTCTCGCCGAATCTGGCCTTGCGACTCGGCCGTATGGGCGGCCCCTTCTTCGCTGTATCGGACTTCCGAGATGTTGGCTTCGCCAACACTTGGCTGCGCCCCCCGCAGGATGTCTATGGCCAAGTGCCGGTCAGCCACTTTGATGGTGCCGATCTGAGCTACCAGACCACCCTCGGCTCGGCCACCGTGACTGCTCAGTTGTACGGCGGCAAGTCCTCGAACTATGTCACCAACAACAAAGTTGAACTGGACAAGGTCATAGGCATCAACGCCACGGTCGAACTCGACGGTGGCCTGACCTTGCGCTTCGGCCACGTCGACAGCAAGTTGACAGTCCACAGCAGCACCTTGGCGGGCATCGTCGGCGCACTGCGCAACCCGGCACTGGCTGGCTTGAGCCCGGCTTTCGCAGCCCTGGGCAATCAGCTGGACGGCACCGACAAGAAGGCCACCTTCACCGGTATCGGTGCCAGCTACGACCAAGGCGATTGGCTGGCCAATTTTGAGTACACCCAGCGCCGCACCGACTCCTATGTGTCAGACACCAACGGCTGGTACCTGACCGTGGGCCATCGCTTCGGCAAGTTCACGCCTTATGTGACGGTGTCCGAGCTCAAGGTTGCCGACGCCAATGCGGTCAACAACATCCCGGCGCCGACGCCGCAGCTGGCCGGTCTGAAAGCGGGTGTCAATCTGGTGCTGGCCGGTCAGGCCATCGGCCAGAAGACCGGGGCGCTTGGTTTGCGTTGGGATGCGTATCGAAACATCGCCTTCAAGGCGCAATTCGAACGCATCTCGCCCAAGACTCAAGGCCTGTTCCTGGTGCCGACCAACGGCACGATGGTCGGCAAAACCAGTGTTTACAGCATCGCTGTGGACACGGTGTTCTGAAGGAGCCGACCATGAAAAAACTCAAGCAATTCCAGGCTTGCGCAGCTCTCATGCTCTTGTGCGCTTTGCCCTTGGCTCAGGCCCAGGTGGCCGTGATCGTCAACCCAAAGAACGCGGCCGCCAGCATGACGGCCGACCAAGTCTCCAACATCTTCCTCGGCAAATCCAATACCTTGCCCAGTGGCGCTGCTGCTGCTGCCGTGGACCTGCCGGAAAGTGCCGCCACACGCGACCAGTTCTACAGCAAAGTCACGGGCAAGCAGGCCCCGCAGGTCAAGGCTGCCTGGTCGCGCCTGGTGTTCTCTGGCAAGGCCACGCCGCCTAAGGAACTGGCTTCGGCTGCCGAAGTGAAGAAGTTCGTCGCCGCCAATCCGGATGCGATTGGCTACATCGAGAAATCCGCCGTCGACGGCAGCGTCAAGGTGGTCTTGAGCGTAGACTGATTTCGCGCTCAACCCTGGTGCGCCGATGGGCTGGGCGCACATGCACTGGAGGTTCGAATGAATGTAAAGACCAGAATCTGGCTCTTGCCTGTGTTTGCTGCACTGATTTTCGCCATCGGCATCGCCGTGGTCTGGGCCTTCTCGGCCCGGACCTCGTCAGCCATCAATGCGGTCGGCAGTGTGCACTACCCGTATGTTGACGCGACGACGCAACTGGCCGCCCAGCTGGAAGCCTTGGGCGCCACCATTCAAAGTGCCGTGGCTGAAGGCGAGAAAAAGCGTCTGGACGAGGCCAAGGAACGCGCGGCCAGCATCCAAAAGCTCCTGACGGCGATTGCCAAGATTGAGGGCAAGGCCGAAACGGGTGCCAAGCTGAAGAAGGGCTTTGATGCCTACTTTGCTGCCTCGGTCGACACGGCGGAGTTGTTCCTGGGTATCAAGCAAGGCGATCAAGCCGGTGCGATTCCCAAGATGCAATCGGCCTTGAAGGCGCTGGAAACTGAGGTCAAGGCCGCGCGCGTGGAAGCCAGCGAGGGCTTCGACAGCGGGCTGCTCAAGGCCGAGGGCGGCGTGTCCGCCAGCTTGCTGGCCATCTTCGTCAGCGGTCTGGTGGTGGTGGTGTCGCTTGGTGTCGGTTCTTTCCTGGTGATCGGCAGCGTCTGGAGACAGCTCGGCGGCGAGCCCGAGTACGCCCGCGATGTGATGCGTCAGATGGCCGATGGCGATCTCTCGCAAGACATCCAGGTGGCGCCTGGTGCTGAGGGCAGCTTGCTGGACGCCGTGCGCGCCATGTCGCAAGGCTTGGCCGCCATCGTCAGCGATGTGCGCATGGGCACGGACTCGATGTCGGTGGCCTCGCGTGAAATCGCGGTCGGCAACCATGACCTCTCGGTGCGCACCGAGAAGCAGGCGACGTCGCTGGAACAGACCTCGGGCAATATGCAGACCCTGACCGATACCGTGCGGCAGAGCGCCGATGCGGCCGCCCAGGCCAACCAGCTGGCGGGTTCCGCTGCCACGGTGGCACGCAAGGGTGGTGAGGTGGTCAGCCAAGTGGTCTCCACCATGGAAGAGATCAACACCAGCTCCAAGAAGATCAACGACATCATCGGCGTCATCGATGGCATCGCCTTTCAGACCAATATCCTGGCGCTGAATGCGGCCGTGGAAGCGGCGCGTGCCGGCGAGCAAGGCCGTGGCTTTGCCGTGGTGGCCAGCGAAGTGCGCTCCCTGGCGCAGCGCTCGGCCGAAGCGGCCAAGGAGATCAAGTCCTTGATCGGCGCCAGTGTCGACCGGGTTGAGTCGGGCAGCCGCTTGGTGCGCGATGCCGGTGCCACCATGACCGAGATCGTGGCCAGCGTGCAGCGGGTGTCGGACATCATCGGTGAGGTCACAGCCGCCTCGGGTGAGCAAAGCCAAGGCATCGGCTTGGTCAACCAGTCGGTGGTGCAGCTCGACCAGATGACGCAGCAAAATGCGGCGCTCGTGGAAGAAGCCGCAGCGGCGGCCAGCAGCCTGGAGCAACAAGCCCAGGCTCTGCAGGCCGCAGTCGCGACCTTCAAACTGCGCTGATTGAGCCCGGCGGCGCACTCGCCGCCAACCCGGGCCCACGAGGGTCTTCAAGCCCGCCGCTGCTGAGCACCGGCGGGCTTTCTATAATCAGGGTCTTCTTTTCACGGACGCCTCACGGACGCAGCCCTTTGAACTTCTTGCTCGACAACTGGATTTTGGTCTTGGCCGCGCTGACGTCTGGCGGCCTTTTGCTCTGGCCCACGGTGGCTCAGGGCGCGCAAGGTGCGGCCGTCAACACGGCTGAGGCGGTGCGTTTGCTGAACCGCGAGAAGGCGGTGGTGATCGACGTCTGCGAGCCGGCCGAATTCGCCGCCGGCCATGTCGCCGGTGCTCGCAACGTTCCTCTGGCGGCGCTGGAGGGTCACAAAAGCCTGCCCAGCAACAAGACCTTGCCCCTGGTCGTGGTCTGCCAGAGCGGTGCTCGCGCTGCCCGTGCCGCGGCACAGTTGCGCAAGCTCGGCTACGAAAAGGCACAGCCTTTGGCCGGCGGCTTGAGCGCCTGGCGTGAAGCGAATCTGCCGGTCGAGAAGGCCGCCTGAGTTTGGCGTGCGGCAGTCGGGTCAAAGTATCTGAGCCGAGTCAGCTTCCCTAGTTTTTCGAGGAATGGGCCATGAGCCACGTCAAGATGTACACCACCCTGGTCTGTCCCTACTGCGTGCGGGCCAAGGCTTTGCTCAAGCAGCGCGGTGTTGAGCAGATCGAGGAAATTCGTATCGATCAGAACCCGGCCGAGCGAGACGCCATGGTGGCCCTGACCGGTCGCCGTACCGTGCCGCAGATCTTCATCGGCAGCACCCATGTCGGCGGTTGCGATGATCTGATCGCGCTCGACCAACGTGGTGGTTTGCAGGTTTTGCTGCAAGCGGCCTGAGCGGACCGCACTGGGCGGATTGGGCTTGGCGCCCGACCGCTGCTTTTCAAGAGCGGGCAGACCCCCACAGACTGAAATATTCGCTGCGCCATAATCGGCGCCGCTGCCCGCAGCACCGACGCTGGCGGGCCTTTACTTTTTTTGGAAACCCATCATGGCCGAAGAGAACAACACCCCCGTCTTCCAGATTCAGCGCATGTACCTGAAGGATCTGTCGCTGGAACAGCCCCACGCGCCGCAGATCCTGCTGGAGCAGACCCAGCCCCAGGTTGATATCAACCTGGCCCTGGCTGCCGAGCCGGTGGCTGAAGGCATCTTCGAGGTGGCGGTTACTGCCACCGTCACGACCAAGGTTGGCGACAAGACCTTGTTCCTGATCGAGGCCAAGCAAGCCGGCATCTTCGAGATCCGCAATGTGCCTCAGGAACAGACCGAAGGCATCCTGGGCATCGTCTGCCCCCAGATGATTTACCCCTATCTGCGCGCTGTCGTGTCGGACGTCTGCACCCGCGCTGGCTTCCCGCCGGTGCTGCTGACCGAAGTCAACTTCCAGGCCATGTTCGAAGCTCAGCAGGCTGCGCGCGACGCTGCCGCCGGTGGCGATGCCGCCGTGGCTCCGACGCTGAACTGAGCGTCTGGCCGGTGCTCGGCCGTGCGCCCGCAGGGGCCGTGGCCCGCGGCGACTGCCTTTGATTCACGACGCCCCCGCTGTTCGACGGTCGGGGGCGTTTTGCATGGTTCAAGCAGAACCCACCAGTAGGTGTGGAACGCATGTTTGAGGATTAAGCTGCAGCCATGAAGATCAGTATTCTTGGTGCCGGTGCCTGGGGCACGGCTTTGGCGGTGCAGGCCGCCGCCCGTCATGAGGTGGTGTTGTGGGCGCGCGATGCGGCGGCCGTGGCCGCCATGCAGGCCGAGCGCCGCAACCGGGCCTATCTGCCGGACACTCGGTTGCCGGACGCCTTGCAATTGGAGGCCGATCTGGCGCGCGCCGTGGCCCACGCCTGCGACGGCGAAGCGCCGGGGCTGGTCGTGGTCGCCACGCCCATGGCCGGCTTGCGCGCCATGCTGGCTTCGCTGCCCGACGGTGCTCAGGTGCTCTGGCTGTGCAAAGGGTTTGAGGCCGGCACCGGTTTGCTCGGCCATGAGATTGCCCGCGCCGTACAGCCGCGCCTGCGCGTCGGCATTCTGTCCGGGCCCAGCTTTGCCCAGGAAGTGGCGGCGGGTCAGCCGACCGCGCTGGTGGCCGCCAGCGAGGACGAGGCTCTGGCCCAGGCGGCTGTCGCGGCCTTCCACAGCGAGCGCCTGCGCGTCTACACCTCGGTCGATCCGGTCGGCGTCGAGGTCGGCGGCGCGGTCAAGAACGTGATGGCGATTGCCGTCGGTGCGGCTGATGGCCTGCGCTTGCGCGCCGAGGCGAGCGGCCAATTGCTCGATGCCCCCGGGCTCAATGCCCGCGCGGCCCTGATCACCCGTGGCCTGGCCGAAATGCTGCGTCTGGGCTTGGCGCTGGGGGCGCGCGGCGAGACCTTCATGGGCTTGTCGGGCATGGGTGATCTGGTGCTCACCGCCACCGGCGATCTGTCGCGCAACCGCCGGGTCGGCCTGCTGTTGGCCGATGGCCTGCCGCTGGCGCAGATCCTGCGTGATCTCGGGCATGTGGCTGAGGGTGTTTACAGCGCGCCAACGGTGCTGGCTCGCGCCCGCGCCAAGGGTGTGGACATGCCCATCACCGAGGCGGTGGTGGCGGTTCTGGAAGGGCGTCTGAGTCCCGTCGATGCGGTGGACCTGCTGATGGGCCGCGAGGCCAGGGCCGAGCACTGAGCGATGGCCGCCAGCCTGAATCTCAACTCGCGCCGACGCTTGCTGCTGGCCTTAGCCAGCTTGTTTGGTTCAAAGGCCGCCTCGGCGGCTGACCCGGTCTGGCCAGCGGCCCGGCCGATCAAGCTCATCGTGCCCTTTCCCGCCGGCAGCTCGCCCGACCTGGTGGCCCGCTGGCTGGCCGAGCCGCTGGCGGCGGCCCTTGGGCAAGTCGTGCTCATCGACAACCGACCCGGTGCCGGCGGCAATATCGGTACCGGCTTGGCCGCCCAGGCCGCAGCCGATGGCTACACCTTGCTGCTGACCATCCAGGGGCCTCTGGTCACGGCGCCCCTGCTCAACCCCAAGCTGCCGTACGACCCGCTGCGCGATCTGCGGCCCATCGGCCTGGTTGCCAGCTCACCCAATATGCTGGTGCTGGGTGCCGGCGTGGCCGCACGCGATTGCGCTGATTTTGTTCGTCAGGCCCGAGCCCAGCGCGGCGCCTGGAATTACGGCAGCGTCGGCAATGGCAGTGCCTCGCACTTGGCCATGGAGTCGTTCAAGGCGCGCAGCGGTTTGGCCATGACCCATGTGCCCTATGCTGGCTTTCCGCAGGTGCTCAATGCCTTGCTCAGCGGCGAGTTGCAGGCGGCCTTCATGGTGCCAGGTCTTGCCATGGCGCAGGTGCGTGCCGGCAAGCTGCAGGCGCTGGCCGTCAGCAGCCTGGGGCGGGTGGCGTCATTGCCGGAGCTGCCGACCTTGGTCGAACTGGGCTACCCCGGCTTTGAGGCCATTTCCTGGCAGGCCTTGATGGCGCCGGCGCGCACGCCGAATGCCGTTGTCGAGCGCCTGTCGGCCGAGTTGCTGCGCATCTGTCGCAGCGAGTCCTTCCGCAACAAACTTCTGGGCCTGTACTTCAGTGCCCAGGGTACGGCGCCCGAAGGCGCGCTCAATCTGATGCGCTCCGACCGCCAGCACTGGGCTCAGGTGATCAAGGCCGCAGGCGTACGCGGCGATTGAGCCTCAGGGAGCGCTGCCCTCGTAGCCGTTCTGTCGCCAGGCCTCGAACACGGCCACGGCCACGCTATTGCTCAGGTTGAGGCTGCGCTGCCCGGGGCGCATGGGCAGTCGCACCCGTTGTGGCTCGGGGAACTGTTCGCGCAGCTCGGGCGCCAGGCCCGCGGTTTCCGAGCCGAAGACCAGGAAGTCACCCGCTTGCCAGCGGATGTCTGCCAAAGGGCGACTGCCCTTGGTGGTGAAGGCGAACAGGCGCTCCGGCGCTGGTTGCGCAGTGGCCAGGAAGCTGGCCCAGTCGCGATGGCGCAGCACGGCCGTGTACTCGTGATAGTCGAGCCCGGCGCGTTGCAGCAGGCGGTCCTCCATGGAGAAGCCCAGGGGCTCGATCAGGTGGAGGCTGCAGCCGGTGTTGGCGGCCAGACGGATGACGTTGCCGGTATTGGGTGGGATTTCCGGTTGGACCAGAACGATATGGAACATGGCTGAGTACGGCGCTTGCGCCGAGCGAAAAAGAAGAGGGGAGGACAGGGCTTAGTCCAGCGCGGTGTCGGGCGTGCGGGCGACCACCCAGGCCTGCACATTGAGGGCGCCGGCTTGGCGCAGCACCCGGGCGATTTCGAACAGGGTGGCGCCGCTGGTCATGACATCATCGAGCACGACGACATGACAGCCGCGCAGCTCGCCAATCCGCCCGGGCTCAAGGGCGAAGGCCTGCTTCACATTCTGACCCCTTTCCTTGAGAGGTAGCTGGGCCTGCTGTGCCGTGCTGCGCACGCGCAGCAGCAGTTCGGGTTCACAGATCAGCTTGCGCCGTCGAGCCAGGGTCCGGGCCAGTTCGAAGCTCTGGTTATAGCCACGCTCACGCAGGCGGCGTGGCGACAATGGAACGGGCAGCAGCAGGTCCGGTGCTTCCGCTTCGGCGATATTGAGGGCCTGGTTCAGGCGATCCAGCAAAGTTTCGCGCAGTTCGATCGCCTGGTGAAACTTGTAGTGCTGGAGCAGTCCGTCCCAAGGGAAGCTGTAGTCGAGCGCGGCGATGCTGCGGTCCAGGGGTGGCGCTTCGCGCAAGCAACTGCCACATTTGGCCTCGCGGCGCCCGGCCAGGGCAGGTGGCAAGCGTGCCGCACAGGTCCAGCAACGTGGCACCGGCCGGGCATAGCGCTGTAAGCATTCGCTGCAGACTTGCTGCCGTGACCAGGCCCGGCAGACCGCGCATTGCCCCGGGCAGCGCATCAACACCCGCTCGACAAAAGCGGGTTTGACGGGAGCGAGGCGCCGGGTCAGCATGGCGCTCAATATACTGCCGGCCCATGGCCGAACCCTTGTCTCCCCCTAGGACCGACGCGTCCCCCGCGCCCCAGCTGCCGCGGCCCCAGCAACTTGATCCCATCGCTCTGCAGCGGCATGCGCGGCGCTTGGCCGCGCATGGGCAGGCATCATGGTTGAGCCTGGAGGTGGCGAAGCGCATGGCCGAGCGGCTGGCCATCATCAAGCTGCAGCCGGCGCGAGTTCTGCAATGGTCGGGTCTGCTCGGTGGCGGCAGCGAGGCCTTGCGTCTGGCTTATCCGCAGGCCGAACATGCCGATGTCGAGCCCACGCTGGACTTGCAGCTGCGCGCACGCGCGCTGCACAAGACTTCATGGTGGCAATCGGCGCTTGGCCGTGCGCCCGCCTTGCAGGTACTGGCTCCAGAGGAACTGGCCGGCCACGGTCAGTTTGGGTTGGTCTGGGCCAATCTGGCCTTGCACACCATGCCGGATCCGCCGGCCACGCTGGCGGCCTGGCATTCGGCTTTGCAGGTCGACGGCTTCCTGATGTTTTCCTGCTTCGGTCCCGACAGTCTGGTCGAGTTACGGCCTTTGTTCGCTCGTCTGGCTTGGGGTCGCCCGGGGCCGGACTGGTGGGACATGCACGATATCGGTGATCTCCTGGTCGCCGCCGGCTTTGCCGATCCAGTCATGGACCAGGAGCGCATTCAGCTGACCTGGGCGCAGCCGGCGGACTTACTCAGGGATCTGCGCCTGCTTGGCGGCAATGTCGCGCCGGATCGGTTCGCGGGCTGTCGAGGCAAGACCTGGCACCGCAAGCTGCTGGAGGCCTTGGAAACCTTGCGCCGACCTGACGGCCGCCTGCATCTGAGCCTTGAAATTGTCTACGGCCATGCCTTCAAGGCAATGCCAAAGGTGCGGGTAAGCCCTGAAACAAGCCTGTCTTTGGAGCAGATGCGCGCGATGGTGCGCCGATCCGGCGCTTGATGCGCCTAAAGAGACAGTGAGCGGGGGGAGTCGTAGGCTAAAATTGCCGTTTAGCCAAAATGCATGCCCTGTGACTTTAGGGTCAGGCCTTGCCAGCGTCTTTGATAAGCCTCAAAAACAAGCGCTGTAGTGGTCGCATCGTTGGGCAAGCCGGGCAGTGAAGCGGGTTCATGCCAGGGCTCTCATGAGACGAATTTGAAACAAGAGTGACGACCATGATGATGATGAACACACGAGTGCATCAGGCCGCGCGCCGCTTGGCACAGGTGGCCCTGGCGGCCGGCGCGACGCTGGCGGCCCATTCGGCCCTGGCGGCCCAGGCGGTCCAAGATCTGCCGGGTGGCCCCGCCGTCAATCAGCTCAATCTGCACCCTCCGGTCACCCGCATTGCGGCCGACCAGATGTGGCTGCATAACTTCATGCTCATCATCTGCCTGGCCATTTTTGTGGCTGTGTTCGGCGTGATGTTCTATTCCATCTTCAAGCACCGCAAGTCCAAGGGTGCGGTGTCGGCCAACTTCCACGAGAGCGTGAAAGTTGAAATCGCCTGGACCGTCGTGCCCTTCATCATCGTCATCCTGATGGCTCTGCCGGCCACCAAGGTGGTGGTAGCCATGAAGGACACCACCAATGCCGACCTGACCATCAAGGCCACGGGTTACCAGTGGAAATGGGGTTACGACTACCTGAAGGGTGAAGGCGAGGGCATCGGTTTCCTGGCCACTCTGGATGCGGCGCAGCGCGCCATGTCGGATGCAGGCAAGCCCGAAGGCGACAACTACCTGCTCAAGGTGGACAACCCGCTGGTCGTGCCCGTCAACAAGAAGGTGCGCATCATCACCACCGCCAATGACGTGATCCACGCCTGGATGGTGCCGGCATTCGGCGTCAAGCAAGATGCCATTCCCGGTTTCGTGCGTGACACCTGGTTCAAGGCAGAGAAGATCGGTGACTTCTACGGTCAGTGCGCTGAGTTGTGTGGCAAGGAACACGCCTACATGCCCATCCACGTGAAGGTGGTGTCGGCCGAGGACTACTCCAAGTGGGTGGACGGCAAGAAGAAGGAAATGGCGGCCAAGGCTGACGATCCGAGCAAGGTTTGGGAATTGCCGGCCCTGGTGGCGCGCGGCGAGAAGGTCTACAACGCCAACTGCGCGGCCTGCCACAAGGCTGACGGTTCCGGCGCCGGCCCGATCAAGGCTTTGGTCGGCTCGCCGGTGGTGCTGTCGGAAGACAAGTTGGCTCAGGTCAAGGTTTTGCTGAATGGCCAGAACAACGGAACCATGCCGGCTTGGAAGCAGTTGAGCGACACCGAGATCGCTGCCGTGATCACCTACACCAAGAACAGCTGGTCCAACAAGACCGGTCAGGCAGTGCAACCGGCTGAAGTTCTGGCCGCGCGCAAGTGATTGGCTGAACGTCGACAAGCGTTGATAAAGGAAACAAGATGAGTGCAGTGCTTGACCACCACGGTCATGACGTTCATGACCATGACCACCACGATCACCATGCCCCGACGGGCTGGCGTCGTTGGGTCTTCGCCACCAATCACAAGGACATCGGTACCCTGTACCTGCTGTTCTCGTTCACCATGCTGATGATCGGCGGCATCTTGGCGCTGTGCATCCGCGCCGAGTTGTTCCAGCCGGGTCTGCAGTTCTTCAATCCGGAGCTGTTCAACCAGTTCACCACCATGCACGGCCTGATCATGGTGTTCGGCGCCATCATGCCGGCCTTTGTGGGCTTCGCGAACTGGATGATTCCGCTGCAGATTGGTGCGTCGGACATGGCGTTCGCGCGCATGAATAACTTCAGCTTCTGGCTGATGATTCCTGCGGCCATCATGCTGGTGGCTTCCTTCTTCATGCCCGGCGGTGCACCCGCAGCCGGCTGGACGCTGTATGCGCCTCTGACCCTGCAGATGGGCCCCTCCATGGATGCTGGCATCTTCGCCATGCACATCCTGGGCGCTTCGTCCATCATGGGTTCGATCAACATCATCGTCACCATCTTGAACATGCGCGCGCCTGGCATGACGCTGATGAAGATGCCGATGTTCTGCTGGACTTGGCTGATCACCGCCTACCTGCTGATCGCCGTCATGCCTGTGCTGGCTGGCGCCATCACCATGACGCTGACCGACCGCCATTTCGGTACCAGCTTCTTCAACCCCGCTGGCGGCGGCGACCCGGTGATGTACCAGCACATCTTCTGGTTCTTCGGCCACCCCGAGGTCTACATCATGATCTTGCCGGCCTTCGGCATCGTCAGCCAGATCGTCCCGACCTTCGCGCGCAAGAAGCTGTTCGGCTACGCCTCCATGGTGTATGCGACCGCCTCGATTGCCATCCTGTCCTTCATCGTTTGGGCTCACCATATGTTCGCCACCGGCATGCCGGTGACGGGCCAGTTGTTCTTCATGTACGCGACCATGCTGATCGCTGTGCCCACGGGCGTGAAGATCTTCAACTGGCTGGCGACGATGTGGCGCGGTTCGATGACCTTTGAAGTGCCCATGTTGTGGGCCGTTGGTTTCATCTTCGTGTTCACCATGGGCGGCTTCACGGGCCTGATCCTGGCCATGGCGCCGATCGACATCCAGGTGCAGGACACCTACTACGTCGTGGCTCACTTCCACTATGTGCTGGTGGCTGGTTCCTTGTACGCTTTGTTCGCTGGTGTTTACTTCTGGGGCCCGAAGTGGACCGGCGTGATGTACAGCGAAACCCGCGGCAAGATCCACTTCTGGGGCTCGCTGATCACCTTCAACATCACTTTCTTCCCCATGCACTTCTTGGGTCTGGCCGGCATGCCGCGTCGCTACGCCGACTACCCGGTGCAGTTCACCGACTTCAACGCCATCGCTTCGGTCGGCGCCTTTGGTTTCGGCCTGATGCAGGTGTATTTCTTCCTGTTCGTCGTCATTCCGATGATGCGCGGCAAGGGTGAAAAGGCTCCGCAGCGTCCTTGGGAAGCTGCCGAAGGCCTGGAGTGGGAAGTGCCGTCGCCGGCTCCCTTCCACACCTTCGAAGAGCCGCCCAAGCTGAACGCCAGCGCCACCAAGATCGTTGCCTGAAGCCATGAGTCAGACACCCGAGCAACGCAAGAGCAACAAGCGCCTGGCGCTGGTCTTGTTCACGGTTGCCCTGGTCTTCGGACTGGGCTTCGTGACCAAGATCGCCCTGCTGGGGTTCTGAGCCTTTCATGAGCAAACCCAAGCTGCCCTGGACCTTGGCGTCCGCCCTGCGCAGGGACAACCTGCACCTGGTCGGCAAGCTGCTGGTGGTGGTGACGATGATGTTCGGCTTCGGCTATGCGCTGGTGCCGCTCTACAACGCCATTTGCACGGCCCTCGGCATCAATGTGCTGTCGCTCAGTGAGCGTCAGCACGCGGTGCGCGCCGAGGATGTGAAGAACGGCCAGATCGACTACAGCCGCAAGATCACCATTGAGTTCGATGCCAATGCGCGTGGCCCCTGGGAGTTCAAACCCGCGGTGACTCATGCGGTGGTGCACCCGGGTGAACTGACCACGGTGATGTACGAGTTCCGCAATGTGCAGGACCGCGTCATGTCTGCACAGGCGATCCCGAGTTATGCGCCCAAGCAGGCGACAGCGCATTTCAACAAGCTCGAGTGCTTTTGCTTCAATGAGTACACCCTGCAGCCAGGGGAAAAGAAGCAGTGGCCGGTGGCTTTTGTGATCGACCCCAAGTTGCCCAAGGACGTCAAGACCATCACCCTGTCCTACACCTTCTTCGAGGTGGCGGGCAAAGGTAAGCAGCAGGCCTTGCAGTCCAGCGTGCCGGGCAAAGAGGGCCGGTCATGAGCCAGGCGGGTGAAGATTTGAAGCAAGCCATCGCACGCCCGGCGTCGTTTGTGCAAACGATGCGGGCGGTCGCTTGGTCCTTCTTCGGCGTGCGTCGCGGCGCCGATTATGAAAAAGATGTGGCTCAGCTCAATCCCGTGCATGTGATCATTGCCGGGGTGATCGGAGCCGTTTTATTCGTGCTGGTGCTGGTGCTCTTGGTCCAATGGGTCATCGGCAGCGGGGTCGCCGGCGCTTGAGTTTTGCAAGCTTTGTAGCGTCATCAGCAGGACTGAATTTAGTTCGAGGAGAAAAGAAATGTCGGCAGCGACTACCACGGGCAAGACCCCTTACTACTTTGTGCCAGGGCCCTCGCGCCATCCGGTGATGGCGGCCATCGGCCTGTTCTTCGTGATCCTCGGCGCAGGCCAGTGGATCAACGATCACGACTGGGGCAAGTACTCGCTGATCTTCGGCTTGCTGTGGTGGGCCGTGGTGCTCAAGCAGTGGTTCGGCGACGCCATCCGCGAAAGCGAAAGCGGCTTGTACAGCGACCGCATCGACCTGTCCTTCCGCTGGAGCATGGGCTGGTTCATCTTCTCGGAAGTGATGTTCTTCGCCGCCTTCTTCGGTGCGCTGTACTGGGCTCGCGTCCATGCCGTGCCGAGTCTGGGCAGCCTGGAGAACGCACTGTTGTGGCCCGATTTCAAGGCCCTGTGGCCCAGTGTTGCCGCCGGCATGACCGCATCGCCGGCCGGTGTGGTGGAGCCCTTCTCGACCATGGGCCCCTGGCCGCTGCCGACCATCAACACCGCGCTGCTGCTGACTTCGGGCGTCACACTGACCGTCGCTCACCATGCGCTGATCGCCGGCAATCGCGGCAAGACCATCGCCTTCATGTGGATGACCGTCATTCTGGGCATCGTTTTCTTGTGCGTGCAAGGCTACGAGTACATGCACGCCTACCGTGACCTGAACCTCAAGCTCAGCTCCGGCGTCTATGGCTCGACCTTCTTCATGCTGACCGGCTTCCACGGTTTCCACGTGTTCGTGGGCATGTTGATGTTGCTCTTCATCACCCTGCGCCTGCAGAAGGGCCACTTCACCAAGGACCGCCATTTCGGCTTCGAAGGCGCGGCCTGGTACTGGCACTTCGTGGACGTGGTCTGGTTGGGCCTGTATTTCATCGTCTACTGGATGTAATCGGCCTGCCAGCCGGCCAGAAAAAAGCGCCGCAATTCGCGGCGCTTTTTTTCTGAGCAGTGCTGCTCAGACTGTGGGCAGGGCAGGGCGGGGCGCTGTCAGCGCTGGAGCGGCAGACCGGTCGGCTCGATCCAGCCCATCAGATAGCTGAGCAGGATGAAGAGGAACAGGGCCACGGAAAGCCCCACGCGCAGTGCCAGTGCTCGGGCCATATTCGGTCCGCGCTGCTCGCGGTTGCCGTTCTTGAACATGAACAGGCCGGCCGCCGCCAGGGCGCCCAGGATGCCGATGAAGGCGAGGATGACGATGGTTTTCATGGTCGGGGATTATGCGCCGGGAGGGTGGAAGCGATGGCTCGCCTGAGCACTGCCCACCGGCGTCTGCTTGTCTCGCTGCTGACTCTGTTGGCCATGGCGCTGACGGCCCGGCTGGGCTGGTGGCAGCTGGACCGTGCGGCCGAGAAGAAGGCCTTGCAGGCGGCTGTTGCGGCGCGTGGCCAGCAGCCCAGCTTGCTGGGCGCGGACTTGGCTATGAAGGCTCCGGAAGCGCAGGCGCAGTTGCACCGGACCGTGCGCCTGCGCGGACATTGGCTGCCGGAGCACACCGTCTTCCTGGACAACCGGCCGATGAACGGGCGGGTCGGCTTTTTTGTCGTGACGCCTTTCCAGATCAGCGGCCGCAGCGAGTTGATTCTGGTCCAGCGTGGCTGGGGCCCTCGTGACGCGCGCGAACGCAGCCGGCTTCCGCTGGTGCAAACGCCTGAGGGCGAGATTGAGCTGTTCGGGCGTTTGACCGCAGCGCCTTCGCGTGCATACGAGTTCAGCGCGGCGAGCGAAGGGTCGATCCGGCAGAATCTCGACCCTGCAGTGCTGGCGCGCAGCCTGGGCCGCGAATTGCTGCCCCTGACCGTGCTGCAACTGCCCGATGCCGCCGCAAGCGGGCCGGCCGCTGACGGTTTGATGCGGGACTGGCCCGCGCAAGATGTCGGTCTGCAGAAACACTACGGTTACGCTTTTCAATGGTTTGCGCTTTGCGCGCTGCTTCTGGGTCTTTATGTCTGGTTCCAAACAATCCGCCCCCGCATCCGCTCCCACCGCAGCCAAGCTCGCTCCTGAGGCGGAAGGCTTGACCTTGACGGTGCACAGCCTGCCGACCTCGCAGGGACTGGCCGAGGCGCAGCACAAGCGGGGCGGACGGCTTCGCATGCTGATGGTGCTGGCCGCCTGTGCCGCGCCGGTACTGGCGTCCTATTTCACTTTCTATGTGGTGCAGCCGAGTGGCCGTGCCTATGCCGATCTGATCGTGCCCACGGTCGACTTGCCGGCCACGCTGCATCTGCAGGATCTCCAGGGCAAGCCGGTCGCCGCCGACAGCCTGAAAGGCCAGTGGCTGCTGACCCTGGTTCAGGAGGGCGGCTGCGACGAAGCCTGCGAGCGCCGTTTTTTCCTGCAGCGCCAGTTGCGCGAGATGCTGGGCAAGGAGCGCGACAAGGTCGACAAGCTCTGGCTGCTGCCTGAGGATTCGCCCCTCCCTCGACCGGAGCTGCTGAAGGCGCTCAATCAGGGTGTGGCTGTGACCATCTTGCGTGCGCCGCGCGCCGAGTTGCAGGCCTGGCTCAAGCCGGCCGAGGGCCAGACCTTGCAGGATCATGTCTTCCTGGTGGATCCGATGGGGCGCTGGATGCTGCGGGCGCCGCCTCAGCCCGACCCGTCCAAGCTCAAGGGTGATTTGAATCGCCTGCTCAAGGCCAATGCGGGTTGGGACAAAGAGGGCCGCTGAGGCTGCGACGCGCAATGACGACGGCATCGGTTGATCTCTCCCCTTTGTGGCAGCTGGCTGGCCTGGGTGCCTTGCTGGCTTGTGCACCCCTGCTTTGGTGGCATCTGCGTTCGCGTTCGGCCACGCCGCAGGAACGGCTGCGTGCCCTGACCCTGCTGACCTTGTTCCTGACCTTTGACTTGGTCTTGTTCGGGGCCTTCACGCGTCTGACCGATTCGGGCCTGGGCTGCCCCGATTGGCCGGGCTGCTATGGCAGCGCCAGTCCGCTGGGTGCACGCGAAGAGATCCATGCCGCCCAGAGCGCCTTGCCCAGTGGCCCGGTCACCCATGGCAAGGCCTGGATCGAGATGATCCATCGCTACCTGGCCAGCAGCGTCGGCTTCCTGATTCTGGTGCTCTGCGTGCAGAGCTGGCGTCAGTGGTGGCGGCAGCGCAGGCAGGCTGCGGGCGTGTCTGTGTCGCCGGGCTGGGCCAGTCTGACCTT
Organism: Paucibacter sp. DJ2R-2; assembly: GCF_025717675.1. Classification (GTDB taxonomy): domain Bacteria; phylum Pseudomonadota; class Gammaproteobacteria; order Burkholderiales; family Burkholderiaceae_C; genus Paucibacter_A. The sequence continues at coordinate 11,876 of NZ_JAJIRT010000001.1, read as the reverse complement.
GGTCTGGGTCTGCATGCAAGGTGCCTTCGGCAAGCTGACGGTCACCATGAAATTGTTCCCGGCCATCGTCACCCTGCACCTGCTGGGCGGCTTGGGTCTGCTCGTCTTGCTGGCCTGGCAGGCACAGGGCTACCGCCCGCAGCCCATGGTCGTGAGCCGTGGCTTGCGCCGGGCGGGCTGGGGCTTGCTGCTGCTGAGTGTCATGCAGGTCAGCCTGGGCGGCTGGGTCAGCACGAATTACGCCGTGCTCGCCTGTTCCGAGTTCCCGACTTGCCAGGCCGGGCAATGGTGGCCTGCCATGGATTTCACCCACGGCTTCACCCTGTGGCGCGAGCTGGGTGTCGGTGCCGACGGTGGCTGGCTGCCGTTCGAGGCTTTGACCGCCATCCATATGAGCCACCGCCTCGGTGCCCTGGTGGTTTTCACGGCTTTGCTGCTGTTTGTCTGGCGTTTGCGCGCCTCCCCTGATGCCGGCCACTGGCCGCGCCGGCTGCTGCTGGTGGCGGCTTGGCAGTTGATCAGCGGCATGTCCAATGTGGTGCTGGACTGGCCCATCGTTGCCGCCCTGGCGCATACCGGCGGCGCGGCCATGCTTTTGCTGCTGCTGGGTTCTTTGCTGGCCCAGATGCAGCAGGGCCGAGGGCTGCCGGAGCGCTCTGCAGCGGTCGCCAGCAAACAAACTGCCCTTGATTCAAGAATCTCGATACCCTGAGCCCTTATGTCTTCCACTCCCTCCGTCACTGTGCCCGGACCCGCGAGTTCGCGTTGGCAACAGTTCTACCAGCTGACCAAGCCTCGGGTGGTTCAGCTGATCGTGTTCTGTGCCGTCATCGGCATGGCCCTGGCTGTGCCCGGCCTGCCGAACGCAGACCAGTGGCTCAGCATCCTTGCGGCCACGGCCGGCATCTGGCTGGTGGCCGGGGCAGCGGCCGCCTTCAACTGCCTGATCGAGCAACAGATCGACGCCAAGATGAAGCGCACCGCCTGGCGTGCGACGGCCAAGGGCCAATTGAGTCGGGTGCAGACCTTGACGTTTTCTGCTCTGCTGTGCGGCTTGGGCTCGGCCATTCTGTGGTTTTGGGTCAATCCGCTGACCATGTGGCTGACCTTTGCCACCTTTGTCGGCTACGCGGTGGTCTATACCGTGATTCTCAAGCCGATGACGCCGCAAAACATCGTCATTGGTGGCGCTTCGGGCGCCATGCCGCCGGTTCTGGGATGGGCCGCGCTGCGCGGTGAAGTGGGCCCCGAGGCCCTGATCCTGTGCCTGATCATCTTCCTCTGGACGCCACCGCATTTCTGGGCCTTGGCGCTCTACCGGGTCGAGGACTACCGCAAGTCCGGCCTGCCCATGTTGCCTGTCACCCATGGCGGTGAGTACACGCGGCTGCAGATCTTTCTCTACACCTGGATCCTGTTGGCGGCCACGCTCTTGCCTTTCCTGACCGGCATGAGCGGCTGGATCTATCTCATCAGCGCCCTGGCCCTGGGCCTGGGTTTTTGCGCCTACGCCTGGCAGCTCTGGCGTGAGTATTCCGACGAACTGGCGCGCGCCACCTTCCGCTTTTCCATCTGGCATCTGTCGCTGTTGTTCGCCGCGCTCTTGCTTGATCACTACCTGCTGCCTTGAACGGACCCGAGAGATGAAACCGATGTGTTCCAAACGCGCTTTGCTACGTCTGTCTGCGGGCGCGTTGTTGGCGGGCAGTCTGGTGGCTTGCGATCAGCTGGGCTTGGGCGGCGGCAGCAAGCCGGTGTTCAAGGGTGTGGACCTGACTGGGGCCGAATATGCGCGCAGCCTGAACCTGCCCGATCTGGATGGCCGCAACCGCAGCCTGGCGGACTTCAAGGGCAAGGTGCTGGTGGTGTTCTTCGGCTACACACAATGCCCCGATGTCTGCCCGACCACCATGGCCGAGTTGGCTGAGGTCAAACGCTCACTTGGCGCTGATGGCGATCGGGTTCAGGGCATCTTCGTCTCGGTCGATCCCGAGCGTGACACCGCCGCCTTGTTGAAGGCTTATCTCGCCAGCTTCGACCCCAGCTTCGTGGCCTTGCGCGGCAGCGAGGAGCAGGTCAAGGCTGCCGCCAAGGAGTTCAAGGTCTACTTCGCCAAGGTGCCAGGCAAGACAGCCGAGACTTACACCATGGACCACACAGCCGCCAGCTTCATCTTTGACACCCAAGGACGGGTGCGGGTGTTCTCGCGCTATGGCTCGGGCGCACAGGCTCTGACCGACGACATCAAGATGCTGCTGGCTGAAAAGGGCTGATCCGCGCAGACAGATTCACCATGAAAAACGGCCCCGCGAGGGGCCGTTTGCTTTGGCAGGTGCCATGCCCGATCAGGCCGGCGTCAGTGCCTTGCGCATCTTCTTCATGGCCGCCACCTCAATCTGGCGAATCCGTTCGGCGCTGACGCCGTATTCGGCCGCCAGCTCATGCAGGGTCATGCCGCCCGAGGAGTCGTCATTGACCTTGAGCCAGCGCTCCTCGACGATGCGACGGCTGCGCTCGTCCAGCGCCTCCAGAGCACGGCTGATGCCGTCGCCAGCCAACTCATCGCGTGCCTGGGCTTCCAGCACCCGGGTCGGCTCCTGGCTTTCATCCGCCAGATAGGCGATGGGGGCAAAGCTCTCGCCGTCCTCGTCGCTTTGCGGCTCAAGCGCCACATCGCCGCCGGACATGCGGGTTTCCATTTCCAGCACTTCTTCCGGCTTGACGTTCAGCTCGCGGGCCACATGGGCCAGCTGCGCTTCGCTGAGGCTGTTGCGGTGCGTTTGGTCGTCGGCCTGGTCTTCCTTCATGCTGTGCTTCATCGAGCGCAGATTGAAGAACAGCTTGCGCTGGGCCTTGGTCGTGGCGACCTTGACCATGCGCCAGTTGCGCAGCACGTATTCGTGAATCTCGGCCTTGATCCAGTGCATGGCATAGCTGACCAGACGCACGCCTTGGTCAGGGTCGTAGCGCTTGACGGCCTTCATCAGGCCGACATTGCCTTCCTGGATCAGGTCGCCCTGGGGCAGGCCATAGCCCATGTACTGGCGCGAGATCGACACCACCAGGCGCAGGTGCGAGAGCACCAAGCGGCCTGCGGCCTCGAGGTCTCCGCTTTCGCGCAGGCGGCGGGCAGCCGAGCTTTCCTCTTCCGGGGTCAGCAGGGGCAGGCGGTTGACGGCGGAGATGTATGCATCCAGATTGCCCAAAGAGGGCACCAGCGCCCAAGGGTCGCGTACCGTCAAAGCAGTGGGTGTAGACAAAGTCATCGCTTTCTTTCGCAAGCCGAACCACTTCGGTTCCTTGGAGGCAATATTAGCACTCCCTTGAAGTGAGTGCCAATCGTCTGGGGCCATTCCAGAAACTATCGATTCACGAGGCTTTCAGCGAGTGTGCTCGCTAACTTGATGCGAGAAGCTTGGGGGGAATTCAGTCCAGCAGACCGAAATCCGGGCTCACGACCATGGTGTCAATGTCGAGCAGGATCAGCATGCGGTCGCCGATCTTGCCCAGGCCTGTGATGAAACGGGCATCGAGTGCGGCCGCCACCTCGGGCCGGGGCTTGATCTCCTCGGCTTTCAGCTCCAAGACATCCGACACTGAATCGACCACCACGCCGACGATGCGCTGCGCCACATTGAGCACGATCACCACGGTGAAGGCGTTGTATTCGCCGGTCTGTCCCAGGCGCATGCGCAGGTCGACGATGGGCACGATGACGCCGCGCAGATTGACCACGCCCTTGATGAAGCTGGGCGAATGGGCGACGCGCGTGGGTGGCTCATAGGAGCGGATTTCCTGCACGCGCAGGATGTCAATACCGTATTCCTCGCCGCCAATGCGGAAGGTCAGGAATTGCTGGGTGTCATGCCGGGTTTGGCCGGTGGGCTGCAGGGCTTGTGCGCCAGAGGCGGGAACCAGTTCGTTAGAGCTCATGGATCGGTGGGCTTGTCTGCGGTTGAGGCGGGGAGGGCCGGGCAAAGGTAACTTCGTGAGGCCATTTTGCAGCCATTGTGCGCCGCGTCATCCATCGATCTGCCGCCGCCTGGCCGGGTAATTTCCCCCATGGTCGCCCAAAGCGGCCGGCGAAGGCACGAAAAAAAGCCCCGCTATAGCGGGGCCTGTCGGAGCGGGCGGTCCAGATCGGCCGCGTTCGGCGTGTGCTGCCGTTCGATCAGACGTTGAACAGGAAGTTCAGCACGTCGCCGTCTTTGACCACGTATTCCTTGCCCTCGGCGCGCATCTTGCCGGCGTCCTTGGCGCCTTGCTCACCCTTGTAGGTGATGAAGTCTTCATAGGCGATGGTCTGGGCGCGGATGTAGCCACGTTCGAAGTCGGTGTGGATTACGCCGGCGGCTTGCGGGCCGGTGTCGCCCTTATGGATGGTCCACGCGCGCACTTCCTTGACGCCAGCCGTGAAGTAGGTCTGCAGGCCCAGCAGGCTGAAGCCCGCGCGGATCAGGCGGTTCAGGCCCGGCTCGTCCTGGCCCATCTCGGACAAGAACATGGCGCGGTCTTCATCGCTCATTTCCGACAGTTCAGCCTCGGTCTTGGCGCAGATGGCCACCACGGGGCCGTTCTGGGCGGCGGCATATTCCTTCAGGCGATCCAGGAATGGGTTGTTCTCAAAGCCGTCTTCCGAAACATTGGCCACGAACATGGCCGGCTTGGCGGTGATCAGGCACAGGGGCTTGAGCAGCACCAACTCTTCCTTGCTGAAGTCGATGGTGCGCACCGGCTTGGCTTCGTTCAGCGCGGCTTCGCATTTCTCCAGCACCTTGACCAGGGCGATCGCCTCCTTGTCACCGGCACGCGCCACCTTGTTGTAGCGGTGCAGGCTCTTTTCCACCGTGCCCATATCGGCCAGGCAGAGTTCGGTCTGGATCACCTCGATGTCAGAGATTGGGTCCACGCGGCCGTTGACGTGAACGACATTGCCGTCTTCAAAGCAGCGCACCACGTTGACGATGGCATCGGTCTCGCGGATGTGCGAGAGGAATTTGTTGCCCAGGCCTTCGCCCTTGGAGGCGCCGGCGACCAGGCCGGCGATGTCCACAAACTCCACCACGGCCGGCAACACGCGTTCCGGCTTGACGATTTCGGCCAGAGCCTGCAAGCGCGGGTCGGGCAGTTCCACCACGCCGACATTGGGCTCGATGGTGCAGAAAGGGTAGTTCTCGGCGGCGATGCCGGCCTTGGTCAAGGCATTGAACAGGGTGGACTTGCCGACATTGGGCAGGCCGACGATGCCGCATTTGAGGCTCATGGAGGGCTTTCTGGGGAGCTGGGTTGGAGGGCCGCAGAGCGGCCGCTGAACAAGGCGGTCTGGGAGCCGGCTGTCGGCTGACAGCGGCGGGTGGCTCGAAGCTGGGCATGATTTTAGGCCATGACGGCGTCGGCCCTTGGCCCGACGGCTCGCAGGGCCGGCCCGAGGCCGGCGCGCTGCGGCCCAGAGCCTGCCTACAATGCCTCGATGCAAACATATGACGTCCTGGTGCGCGGCAGCGGCTGTGTCGGCCGCAGCCTGGCTCTGGCCCTCGGGGCCCAGGGCTTGCGCGTGGCATTGCTGGGTACGGTGGATGCCAGCGAAAGCCAGCGTGAGGACCTGCGCAGCTATGCGCTGAACGCGGCGTCGGTGGCCTTGTTGCGCAAGCTCAAGGTCTGGGATTCGCTGCCAGCGGCGGCCATCAGCCCGGTCTATGACATGAAGATTCACGGCGATGCCGCTGGCGCGCTCCTGGAATTTTCGGCTTGGAGCCAGGGAGTCGCCGAGCTGGCCTTCATCGTCGACGCCGCGGCCCTGGAGCAACAGCTGGCCACCGCCTTGCGCTTCGCGCCCCATGTGCAGGTGGTCGATGCACCGGTGCCGGCCGCCTTGACGGCGCTCTGCGAAGGTCGTGCCTCGGCCGCACGTGCCGATCTCGGTGTGAGCTTCAACGTGAAGAGCTACGGCCAGCGGGCCATTGCTGCGCGCCTGCGCAGCGCACTGCCCCATCAGGGCCAAGCGCAGCAGTGGTTCCGGTCACCGGATGTGTTGGCCCTCCTGCCTATCGATGCGCCCGAGCCGGGGGCCTCCTATGGCCTGGTGTGGTCCTTGCCTGAAGTGCGGGCCGACGAAATGTTGGCCTTGGATGCTCTTGCTTTTGAAGCGGCCCTGAACGAGGTCTGCGCTGGTTCCGTCGGGCGCCTGAGCCTGGCCAGTGGCCGCGCTGCCTGGCCCTTGGCCCTGGCGCGGGCCGAGCCCATGCAAGGCCCCGGCTGGGTCCTGCTCGGTGATGCGGCGCACCTGGTCCATCCCCTGGCCGGCCAGGGTCTGAACTTGGGCCTGGCTGATGTGGCCGCACTGACCCGGGTCCTGGCAGCGCGCGAAGCATGGCGTCCTTTAGGTGACGAGCGGCTGCTGCGCCGCTATGTGCGCGAACGCCAGCTGGACACCTGGGCCATGGGTGAGTTGACCGATGGCCTGCTGCGGGTCTTCGCCAGCGAGGCCGTGCCGCTGCGTCAACTGCGCAACCGTGGCTTGAATGCCTTGAATTCCGTGTCTCCCTTGAAGCGCTGGTTGACAGCACGGGCGCTTGGCGCCTGAAACCTCGAACCTCCCTATGAGTCTGAATCACATGCTGAACACGAAGACCTTGTTCCTGGCCGGTCTGGCCCTCAGTCTGCCGCTGCTGGCTCAGGCCAATGAAGCCGTCATCCGCAAGAGCCTGGCGGAGAAGTTGGCCGGCTTGCCCAAGATCGAGGATGTGCGCCCCAGCGCCATGGCCGGCCTTTGGGAAGTGCGCATCGGCAATGAGATCCGCTACACCGATCCGACCGGCAGCTACCTGATCGAGGGCGAGTTGATCGACCTGCGCACCCGCAAGAACCTGACCGAGGAGCGGGTCAACAAGATCAACCAGATCGACTTCGCCAGCCTGCCCCTGAAGGACGCTGTGGTTTGGAAGAACGGCAATGGCAAGCGCAAGATTGCGGTCTTCGCCGACCCCAATTGCGGCTACTGCAAGCGTTTCGAGCGCGCTCTGCAGGAAGTCAAGGACATCACCGTCTACACCTTCCTGGTGCCGATTCTCGGCGGCGATTCTCCCGAGAAATCGCGCTCGATCTGGTGCGCCAAGGACGCCACGGCCAGCTGGCAGGCCTGGATGCTGGAAGGCAAGGCACCGAGCAAGCCGACCGGCGCCTGCGATGACAGCGCGGTCGAACGCAATGCCGCCATGATGCGTCGCTACCATATCAACGGCACACCGGCCATCATCTTTGAAGATGGCAGCCGCGTGCCGGGTGCGCTGGGTGCCGATCAGCTGGAAAAGCGCCTGCAAGCTCTGCCCAGCAAGTCCTGATGGATGCGGGCACGGTCGTGGGCACAAGGCCCCGGCGGAGCGCCCGTTGGCTTGTTCTGTCCTTCTCAGTCCCGTTCAGCACCGGAGCATCACCGCATGTCCGCCGCCGTTTCTGCCGCACCGCCGTCGCCCTTGTCGCTCCATCCCATGGCGCTCAAGCTCGGTCATCTTGGCTTGCTGCCTTTTGCCCTGGGCGCGCTGCTGATCTGGTTGATCGGTGACCGCAATCTCGAGGCGCATGCCTTTGTGACCCTGGGCACATCGGCCTATGCCGCCTTGGTGATCTCATTTCTGGGCGGCATTTACTGGGGCTTTGCCTTTCGCATGCCCGAGACCACAGCCCAGCCTTTCATCTGGGGCATCGTGCCTTCGCTGGGCGCCTGGGTGGCCGTGGTCATGCCGGCCTATGCCGGCCTGGTCTTGCAGGGCGTGATGCTGATTGTTTGCTACTTGGTCGATCGCCGGCTCTACCCGCTCTACGGCGCGGCCGCCTGGCTGACCCTGCGATTCCGGCTCAGCGCCGGCGCTGCCCTGTGCTGTTTCCTGGCTGCGGCGGGGAGCTGAGCGCGTGGCCGATATTCGCTACCGGGTCGAGATCGACTCGGCCCACGATCACCATTTCCAGCTGACGCTGACGATTGCCGCTCCTGCCGCCGAGCAGCACATCAGCTTGCCGGCCTGGATTCCTGGCAGTTACCTGCTGCGCGAGTTCGCCCGCCATCTGAGTGGCTTGAGCGCCAGCCAGGGCAGCCGGCAGCTGGAGTTGGAGCAGTTGGACAAGGCCAGCTGGCGCGTCGCATGCAGCGGCCGCAGTGCCCTGGTGCTGCGCTACCGTGTCTATGCGTTTGACCCCTCGGTGCGTGCCGCCTTCCTGGACGCGCAACGCGGCTTCTTCAACGGCAGCAGCTTGTGCCTGCGTGTTCATGGCCGCGAAGACCAGCCTCATGTGCTGGAGCTGGCACGTTTGCCCGAGGGCTGGCAGGTGGCCACGGCGATGCCGCAGCAGGCCGACGGCAGCTACCGGGCGGCCGATTACGACGAACTTCTCGACCACCCCTTCGAGCTCGGCCATTTCTGGCAAGGCCAGTTCCTGGCGGGCGGTGTCGAGCACCAACTGGTGGTCAGCGGTGCCATGCCGTCTTTTGACGGCGAGCGTTTGCTGGCCGACACACAGCGCATCTGCGAGGCGCAAATCCAGTTCTGGCATGGCGCAGCGGCCAAGCGGCGCAGTCCCGTTCCTTTCCAGCGTTATGTGTTCTTTCTGAATACCGTGGACGAGGGCTATGGCGGGCTGGAGCATCGAGCCAGCACGGCCCTGCTCTCGCCGCGCCGCGATCTGCCGCGCCAGGGCCAGAGCGAAAGCAGCGATGGCTATGTGCGCCTGCTGGGCTTGATCAGCCACGAGTACTTCCACACCTGGAATGTCAAGCGACTGAAGCCCTCCAACTATGTTCGCCTGGATTACGCCCAGGAAAACTACACCGAGCTGCTGTGGTTTTTCGAAGGCTTCACGTCTTATTACGACGAGCTGATCCTGGTTCGCGCCGGCCTGATCGACGAGGCCCGCTACCTGAAGCTGCTCTCGAGCACGCTCAGCGGTGTGCTGGCGACGCCCGGGCGCAAGGTGCAAAGCCTGGCGCAGGCCAGCTTTGACGCCTGGATCAAGTACTACCGCCAGGACGAGAACTCACCCAACAGCAGCATCAGCTACTACGGCAAGGGCGCTTTGCTGGCGCTGGCGCTCGACCTCAGCTTGCGCCTGCGCCATGCCGATGGTGAGGCCGCGACGAGCCTGGACGAGCTGATGCGTGGGCTTTGGCAGCGCCATGCTGTGGGCGAGGGCGCCAGCGGCGGCATCAGCGAGGCTGATATCTTCGGCCTGCTGGCCGAGATCGGTGGCCCGGCTTTGGCCCAGCAGCTGGGCGAGTGGGTCCACGGGATCGAGGACCTGCCGCTGCCGCCCTTGTTCGAGCGCATGGGCGTGCAGCTGCGCGCCGACAAAGCGTCGCTGGCGCAGCGCTTGGGCCTGCGCCTGAATGACAGCGCCGGCAGCCTGTTGATCAAGCAAGTGCTTGCCGGTTCGCCCGCGTCGGCCGCCGGCTTGTGCGCGGGCGATGAGGTCCTGGCCTGCAATGGTTGGCGCCTGCGTCGTCTCGATGAGGCGGTGCTGACCCTGGCACCGGGCGAGTTTCAGCTGCGTCTGCTGGTGGCGCGCGATCAGCGCATCGTCGAGCTGCAGGCCGATTTGCCCGCGACGTCCGCCCCCGGCGGCGCGGCCGTGGGGGCGAGCAGCACGCCGGTTCAACTCTGTCTGGCCGACAAGGCGCCGGCGCGCGCACTCAGCCTGCGCCGGGCATGGTTGGCCGGCTGAGCCCCCTCGGCACCACCACGCCAGCTGCGCCTGCCAAGGCGCGGCGCCGTGCCTGGCTGCTGCTGGCCCTGGCCTTGCCGGTGCTGGTTTTGCATGCCTGCATCGGCGATGCGGTGTCCGAGCTGAGGCAGGGCTGGAGCGAGCTGGCCGAGATGCCGCCACGGCTCAGCGTCAGCTATGTGCGTGAGCTGCAGCAGAGCCGGCCGGCGCCTGCGTCACCGACCGCGCCGCTACGACAGCGTGGTAGCGAGCCGGCGGCCCCGCCGCTCAGTCCGCCCGGTCCGGCCCGCTCGGCGTCGGCTGTCGAATCACCGCAAGCGCCCGAGGCGGCCGAGCCTGCTGCCAGTGCGCCCGCGCCAGCCCCAGCGGTGCAGGAACGCGTGCCGGAGCCCACCGTGCCTGAAGCTGTCATGCCGAGCCAGCCTGCGGCCAGCTCCTCTGCCGACCCGGTCCCGGACTCAGACACGGCAGCTGCGCCCGGCCCCGAGTGGCCGCCCTCGACCCGTCTGCGCTACGAGCTGACTGGCAATTACCGCGGAGCCGTCACCGGCGAGGCCCAGGTCGAGTGGATCCGTGAAGGCAGCCGTTACCAGGTTCACCTCGATGTTTCGGTGGGTCCGAGCTTTGCACCGCTGATTTCGCGCCGCATGAGCAGCGACGGCCGCCTGACGACCCAGGGCATCGAGCCGCAACGTTACGACGAAGACACCCGCGTGTTGTTCAGCAGCCGGCGGCGTGTCAGCGTGCTGTTCCAGGGCGAGCAGCTGACCCTGGCCAATGGCCGGGTCGAGGCGTCCGCACCGGGCATGCAGGACGCGGCCAGCCAGTTTGTGCAGCTGACCTGGCTGTTCCTGACCGGCCGCGAGACTTTGCGTGAAGGTTTGATCCTGGAGCTGCCCCTGGCCTTGCCGCGCCGCCAGTACCGCTGGCGCTACGAGGTGCTGGGGCGTGAAACGCTGGCCACGCCCATGGGTGATTTGGAGACCTGGCATCTGAAGCCGACGGTGACGGCGGGCGGTGGCGACCTGACGGCCGAGGTCTGGCTTGCACCGACTCTGCAATACCTCCCCGTTCGCCTGCGCATCCGGCAGGACGAGCAGACCTTCATTGACCTGATGCTCAAGGCGCCGCCAGCCCAGGCCGCACCGCCTGCAGGTGTGCCGCCTATAGTGAAGCCCAGGATCGAAGCCCCGAACCCCCAAACTTCCCTGAAGGAGTGACCCAGCCATGAGCTACGAATGCATCATCACCGCCGTCCACGGCGAGGGCCCGCGCAAGACCGCCCTGATCACCCTCAACCGCCCCAAGGCCTTGAACGCCCTGAGCGACCCCTTGTTCGATGAACTCGGCGAGGCATTGCTGGCCTTCGACGCTGACGACAGCATCGGTTGCATCGTGCTGACGGGCTCCGAGCGTGCTTTTGCCGCCGGTGCCGACATCCCGACTTTGGCCCAGCACGACTTCCAGAGCGCCGTGCGTACCGACATGATCACGCGCAATTGGGAGCACATCCTGCGCGTCAAGAAGCCGGTGATCGCGGCCGTGGCAGGCTTCGCATTGGGCGGCGGTTGCGAGCTGGCCATGATGTGCGATTTCATCATCGCCGCCGACACCGCCAAGTTCGGCCAGCCAGAAGTGAAGCTCGGTGTCACGCCCGGTGCCGGCGGTACCCAGCGCTTGCCGCGCGCTGTCGGCAAGGCCAAGGCCATGGATCTACTCTTGACCGCCCGCATGATGGACGCGGCCGAAGCCGAGCGCAGCGGCTTGGTCTCGCGCGTGGTTCCGGCTGACAAGTTGATGGAGGAAACGCTTGCTGCCGCGGAAACCATCAACGGCTTCAGCGCGCCGGCTCTTCAGCTGATCAAGGAGCTGGTCAATCGCAGTTTCGAGAGCGGCCTGAAGGAGGGCGTCACATCCGAGCGCCGCGTCTTCCATGCGGTTTTCGGCACCGACGATCAGCGCGAAGGCATGGACGCATTCCTGAACAAACGCCCCCCCCAGTTCCGCCACGGCAAACGCTGAGCCCGCACACGGACTCCGGAAGGAGTCCGTGGCTGGCGAAGGCCAGACAGCGATACAAGCGGGATGGCTGAGCCCGCACACGGACTCCGGAAGGAGTCCGTGGCTGGCGAAGGCCAGACAGCGATACAAGCGGGATGGCTGAG